>JANQPF010000026.1 GCA_028285415.1 Pseudomonadales bacterium | reverse complement strand
TACCCCGAGATGGACGCGTAGACAATATCGGGTTTGATCGCGCGCAACGCGTCGTAGCCGAAGCCGAGGCGCTCGATGGTGCCCGGCTTGAAGTTCTCGACCACCGCGTCCGAAGTTGCCACCAGCTTGTGAATCACGTCGCGAGCTTGCGCGTGTTTGAGATCGAGCGTCAGGCTGCGCTTACCCAGGTTGCACGTGAGATAGGACGGCGCCATGCCGTCGGCGCCTGTGGACAATAAGCCTCTCGTGATGTCCCCGACTTCACGTTGCTCGATCTTGATGACGTCAGCGCCGAGCTGCGCCAGCTGCTGGGTGGCAAACGGTCCCGCGAGCACCTGGGTGAAATCGAGAATACGGATGCCGCTGAGCGCCTGTGTGCCGCTCATCGCGGTACCAGCTCGAAGATCCACAGGTACCCGCTGTCGAAGGCCTCCCGCGGAAACGCCTGCCCGCCCGCGTACTTACGGCTGAGCTCCGACATGACGGGCTCGATCACGGGATCCGCCGGATCGGTGATGCGCACGAGGCGTCGATCGTAGAGCTTGTCGTCGACGCGCAGGATGGCGTCCGGCTTCTGTTCAGCCTGCAGCGGCCACTGTTTCCATATCTTCCCCCACCAGGTCGTCATGTAGCCGGAGGGGATGAAAACGCGGCCTTCGTGCACGGCAATCCACGTCGTGCGCGATGCTTCGGGGTCGAGCAGCTGAAACTCGACGGTGGTGTAGTCTTTGACGAAGGCCCAGTCCGGTTCGACGGTGACCGGCTCGCCGCTCGTGAACGGTCCGCCGGCAATCAGCTCCATCGGGCCGTCGGAAAAACGCGCCGCAATGAGCATGCCAGCCACGATAATGACGAGCCCGCCGACGACGAAGCCCAGACCTCTGAGTAAACCTTTGATGAAACCCATGTTTCCCCTCGCATTTTTCGGCTGATGGTGGCGCGAATGTCGGGCGATGTCGAGGCTGGCGTTCGTCAGGCGATCGGGGGAACATGGCGCGATACGGGAGAAAACGTCACATGCTGAGCGATATCGAAGCGTTGCAGGGACAAATCAGAGATGCGGCAGCGGGCATCGAAGCCGCGCGCGCGCTCCCCGACGTCCTCATCGCTGACCTGCACGCCGCGGGCGCGTTCCGCGCGCTCATCCCGCGGCAGTTCGGTGGGCTCGATGCGCCGTTCGAAGATTACGTTCGCAGCATTCAGAACCTCGCGACGGCGGATGCCAGCACCGCGTGGTGCGTTAACCAGGCCGCGGTCATCGGTGTGACGTCCCTGTGGCTGCCGGAAGCGCAGATCCGCGAAATCTGGTCGCCGTCCGATACGGCCATTGCCAACGGCCCGCCCTTCGATGCGCGCATTGAGCCTCATGGGGAAGGGTACCTGTTGAACGGTCACTGGGGCTTCTCCAGCGGCTGTCAGCACGCCACCTGGATGATGGGCGCCGCGCGGTTCAGCGAAGGCGGCTGGCGGATCGCCTATTTCCGGCCCGAAGACGTTGCGTTCATCGACAACTGGCAGGTGGCGGGGCTGCGCGGCACCGGCAGCTTCGAGTTTCGTATCGAAAACCTGAATCTGCCGGCACATCAGGTGGCCGACCAGGGTGAGCCGGCAACCGTTGACTGTGAGATGACCCGGGTGCCGCTTGCGCTGCTCTTTGCCGTGAGCTTTGCCGGAGTTGCGCTGGGCGTGAGTCACGCCGCGTTGGACGACATGTTGGAGATTGCCCAGGGTAAGCTGCCACGCTATGCGAGCCTGCGCGTCAAGGATGATCCGGATGCGCAGCGCTTTGTCGGCAAAGCGCAGGCGCGCTGGCGTGCGGCTGACGTCTATCTGCACAGCACCGTGGCAGACGTGCTGGGCGCCGTGCGTACCGGCGGCAGCGTGACGAACGATCATCGTGCAGCGCTCCGCATGGCCGGCACGCACGTCATCCGCGAATGCGCCGACGTGCTGGACCTGGCGTACAAAATTGTCGGTTCGACGGGCATTTATCAGGATCACCCGATGCAGCGGCGGTTCCAGGACATGCACGTGATCACCCAGCACGTCCAGGCCAGGGAAGCTCACTATGGGCTTCTCGGTCGCTATGCCATCAGCGGTGAGTACGAGCTCGGGCCGATGAGCTGAAGTCCTGGTCTGACGGTGCTTGCGTGCCTCCGGTCGAATCACGCTTAATGCGCCCATGAACATCAATGCAGATCTCAATCAAACCGCGCATCTGAGTGCAGACGATTTTTCCTGGGTACCGTCACCGCTGCCTGGTGTGGAGCGGGTCATGCTCGACCGGGTGGGCGACGAAGTGGCGGTGGCGACGTCCGTCGTGCGCTATGCCCCCGGCTCGCGCTTCGACCCCCACGACCATGCCCTGGGTGAAGAGTTCATCGTGCTGGACGGGGTCTTTTCCGACGAGCACGGCGATTTCCCGGCCGGCAGCTACGTGCGCAATCCGCCCGGCACGCGGCACACGCCGCACAGCGATCCCGGCTGCATCATCTGGGTGAAGCTGCGCCAGTTCGATGACACCGATCTCACGCCGCTTGTCACGGAAATACCGACGAGCGGGGAGCCGGTCCAGGCGCTGTATCAATATGGCGACGAAGTGGTGAGCGTGGTGCGCGTGGACGCGGGTGAGCGCTTTGCCTTTAACGCCGCCTACCATGTTCGCGAGCTCCTTGTGCTCGAAGGCACGCTCGACTGGCAGCAGGAGGTGACCCATCGCCTCGGCCGGTGGAGCTGGATCCGCATGGCGCCGGGCCAGCCCCTGCGCGTGAATGCTGTCACACCTTGTCTATTATTCAGTAAGACCCGGCCGATTTACCGCGAACCGTAAAGGAGGTGGCGTATGCGGATCTTAGTGGGTGTGGCGTTGTGTCTGGTGGCAGCCGCGGCGCAGGCGGATTGCGCGGAGCGCGTGGCACAAGCCCAGGTACGTATTGCCGAGGCGCTCAGCAGTCCGTTGAGCGTGGCCGAACAGGCGGAGCTGAGCGCCGTGCTATTCCAGCTCTGTGAGCCGCGTCCTGCTGGGGCAAGCGTGGTAGAGGAACCCGGCAGAACGACGCGCACCACGCACGGGCTGAACCCGCGGGAACCCCGGCAGGACGATCAGCAGACGCCAATCATTGCGGTGGAAGTGGAAGATCCGCGACGGTATCGCGCGGAGGAATAGGGGCGGCAAGCCCGGACTTTTTTACCCAGACTTTCTTACCCAGACTTTCTTTTTTGGTGACCCAAAAGAAGAAAACCCTGCTGACCCTCTAATGAAGGAGCAAGGTTCTCTCTCGTTTCGGGGGGCTAGCCCGACCAGGTAGCTTACGCTACACAGGTCGGTCTGAGTCACCCGGCGACGCTTTCGCACCGCTGGTAGTCTTCTCGTTGTCGAACGTCTCCGACTGATCCGACTGCCCGTGACTTCAAGTCGTTATTTACCGACGCCTGGCTACGTCCTCCTCCTTCATGTCCGGCACTCCAGAGGTTTCGGATCCCTCCCTCAACGTTTGAACGCGCTCTCCCGTTTCGGTTTGAACCCTTGAGCCGCCTTAGCCTGACGACCCTGGTCTCGACTAGAGACCTCACAATCTGTTCACTGGTTGCTTCTTCCGCCTTGAACGCCCTTCGACCCTTGCGAGTGTTCCGTTTGTCCCTCTTGGTGTCTGCTCCCCGTCAACTGACCGTGGAAACTAAGATACTCGATTCAGCGCGGCAGACCAGTGAAACGCAAGCATGTTGCGGTGGATAACTTGGGTATAGCCTGGTGGATAAGTGGATAACTCTTGGGATAACCCGGCAAGTTATCCACCCATGATTGAGATTCAGTTTCTCAAAGTACGCTAAGTGGCTGAAGGTGCTCGCGAAACCGAAACATGAATTTGGTTCATGAAGGCGCAGGGCGCGTGCAGAATTTTTTTGCTCTTTTTCTTGATGGGTCCGTGCGGCACCGTCGTCTGTCACGGTGCCAGCCGGGCTTCGAAAAGCTGGCCCATCTCCTGGCTTAGAATCGCAAGCCGTTGGATTCATTGAACTTTCGGTGCCGGAGAGCGCATGTAATACTGCACCGGCAACCACAACATGTTGGAGGGGAGAAACATGGGAGGCAAAACGATTCTCGGCATCGTCGTGACCGGGATTGTCCTGTTCTTTTTCGGCTTTCTGTACTGGGGGGTGAATCAGCTGCCGTACGCCACCTGGAATACGGTGACAGACCCTGCCGTCGCCCAGACAACCGCAGCGAGTCTGTTCCCGGAAGATGGGGTCTACTTCCTGCCGGGTCCCGGCAACGATCCGGAGGCGGCCAAGCTCCTCGAGACGGGCCCGTCGGTGATGCTGACGATCCGGCACACCCAGGATCCGATGGCGGTGCAGTTTGGTCTCGGCGTGGTGCACAACATACTGAGCGCTTTGTTACTGGTCATTGTGCTCAAAGGCGTGGTCGGCACAGGGGCGATGATCACCCGGGCGCTTCTGGTGGGATTCGTGGCCGGATTTGTCATCCTTGGCAGCAACATCATCTGGTGGATGCAGCCGATTTCCTGGATGTTCTTCCATCTGGTCTATTATTTGATCTACTTCGCCCTGGGTGCGTGGGTGCTCTCGTTTTTCCTGCCGAAAGCCGAGACGGCATCGGCGTAGAACCCCGCCACAAGAGAGTTTGACAGGGGTCAATGAGAGGGTAAGATACGCGCCCTTGACCGAACGCGGGTGTTTAGCTCAGTTGGGAGAGCGACGGCCTTACAAGCCGTAGGTCGCAGGTTCGACCCCTGCAACACCCACCAATTCCTCTCGATCTGAATGCAGCGATCCGCGAACCCAAGCGGCGGGTCGCTTTGTGCGCGTGGCGAGTTCGCTTAGCATGGCAGAGGAGATGGAGAGGGGGAGCGCTCGTGGCCATGCAGGCAGAAACAGCAGCAGCAGAAGAAGAAGAAGAAGTATTCGTTGAGGATCTTGCGACGCAGTTTGACGCGACGCCTTGGATCCCTGAACCGCTCCTGCCTTACTGGGAGCTTCTGCGCGACTACCCCATTCTCGGCGCTCTGGCGCTGGTCGTCTTTTTCTATCTGGCCGCCTGGCTGATCCGCGTTGTGGTCATCGCCGGGCTCTCACGACTCGCGGATCGCTCGCAATCGCAAATGGACAACGTAGTGCTCGATAACTTGAAGCGCCCCGTGTTCACCACCACCTTCGCCCTTGGTCTCGTCCTGGCCGTGCAGATTGCCCAGGTTCCCTATGGGGCAGGCTTCCTGATCAATGTGTTCGCCTCGGCGATCATCGTCTCCTGGATGCTTGCGGCACTGCGTTTGTCGACAGGTGTGCTGGACCAGCTTGCGCGCAGTCCACGGGCGGCACTGGTGGAACCGAGAACGATCCCGCTGTTTGATCTGGTGATCAAGCTCGGGGCGATACTGGTGGCAAGTTACAGCCTGCTGCTGGTCTGGGGCATCAATCCGGTAGGCTGGCTCGCTTCGGCGGGGATCGTGGGCATCGCGGTCGGTTTTGCCGCCAAGGACACGCTCGCGAACCTCTTTTCCGGCTTGTTCATCCTTGCCGATTCTCCCTACAAGATCGGCGACTTCATCAACCTCGATACGGGGGAGCGGGGCGAGATTGTCCAGATTGGTATGCGCAGCACCCGTCTCTTGACTCGATCGGACGTTGAGATCACCGTACCCAACGCGGTCATTGCCAACGCGAAAATTACCAACGAAAGTGGCGGACCGTATCAAAAGATGCGGATTCGCCTGCCTGTGGGTGCGGCGTACGGCTCGGACGTCGACCAGGTGGTGCAAGTTCTGCACGACGTGGGCCTTGCGCATCCCGAGACGTGTGCCGATCCCGAGCCGCGCGTGCGCATGCGCGGTTTCGGCGATTCGAGCCTGGATTTTGAGCTCCTGTGCTGGATCGAAGAGCCCAAAGACCGTGGCCGGATCTCCCACGAGGTCAACGTTGCGATCTACAAAGCCTTTGCCGAAGCGCGTATTGAAATTCCTTACAGCAAACACGATGTGTACATCAAAGAAACGCCCGGTCCATAGGGCGCTCGGACCCGTGTTTCTGCATTGACAGAGCAGCGATTGCAGGTAACATACGCGGCCTCTCATCGACCGGCACCTCGGGTGTCAACTGAACGGATGAGGGTCCTACGGAGCGGTAGTTCAGCTGGTTAGAATACCGGCCTGTCACGCCGGGGGTCGCGGGTTCGAATCCCGTCCGCTCCGCCATAGAAATGAAAAAGGCTCGCCAGCGGCGAGCCTTTTTCATTTCTACGACGCAGTCGGATGGCCCAGATGAGAACCCGCTGGTTCGACCCGAAGCGCCTCAGGCGCGAAGGGAACGAGCACGGCAGCCATGCTGCCGCGCGCAGCCCGCAGGGTGAGCATCGCGCGAGAAGCGCGATGTGAATAATCCCGTCCACCGCGCTCACGGCATACGTTATTGCCTAACCGCCGGATGCACTGTCCCAGAAGTCCAGAATAGATCTGAGTACTTTTTGACTTTGTCGAAGGGGGGCGCCCTAGGTTGGTAACAAACCTGCTTGGGGTGGCAGGGATCTCGTGGCAGGGAGGTTTACGTAGACATCGCCAGTATTCCACGCAGTGAGTTTGACGTCGGTCTAGATGTCCCGGGTAGCTTCTCCTGGGTTCCCGTATCGGTCAACCTTGAGCACTTTGTCGCGTTTGTCGAAGTCGGTTTCACTGCTCTCGCACTGCGCGAGAAAGGGTCTCAGGGGGCGGCAGACGAAACTGCGTGCGTTCTTGAGGGTAAGATGAGGGGTGAGCCGGCCTAGTCATCCGCCTTGTCCAACCGCTTCAGTCGCTGAACGATAGATCTCGCTCGATCCGACTCCGCACAGGCTGGGCAGTGATACGCCTCGTAGTAGACAGGTACGTCGTACTCGTCGGGCAAATCTTTGCGCCCGGCATACTCCATCGGCCCGCCGCAAACTGAACAAGACTCTATCTGCTGGAGTTTCAGCTTCTCTTCGACGTACTTCAGTACCTCACGCCGACCGGTGTGAGACAGTTCTGAGAAGCCCGTCAATAGCGTGTGTTCAGGCGTCCCCGGCGAGAAGCCGCCGACCTTTTTCTTCCTACCTCGGTCGATTTTGACCACCGGTTCTTGATCGATGGCGCTGAATCCCATGGCTTGCTCCATCGTGATGCTGAACGCGTCAACAAGGACGTCCAGGGTCTTTCTGCTGAATGTATACTCCGGATCCTGCTTCTTGCAGATCCGCATCACGGTCGAAGCGGCGATCCCAGTCCGCTTAGCAAATGCGTTGTAGTTAACTTCTCCCTCTTTGTTAACTAATCCGTGTATAAGAGCGAGCGCCTGAATTCTGACGTGCGCGGGTATCAAACTTTTCCCCTATGTGATGCAGTTCTCATACCTCTCGTTGCGCGACGTATTGCTTCTATACAGTATGTTGCATATACGCAACAAACGGCGCAATAAAAGGGAGCTTAGTCAATTCGCAAGCGGGGTTTGAACCGATGCCATCACAGATTAGAGGTACGAAGGGTGTGCATGTTCACTGCCTCACGCTGGACGTCCATTGCGAATCCTTAGACCAGCTTCCAGATCTTATTTGTTATTTGGTTGCCCGGTTCCAGTCCGGAGGTACGGTTAAGGAAATGGGCACTATCAAAGATTCTACTGCAAGAGGTAGTTAGACGTATGTAAAAAATGAGGGCAGTAAGTGCCGTTGTGCGTCAACGCAACGACCTATGCAATGACAACCTAATTCATTAGAATTTCCAGATCCCTGATGCCACGGCGATTGGCCTAACACTTGCATCATGGGACTTCACTGAGAGCGGCGGTGTGTCCCTCTTTGTGAAGGTTGACGGAGATGCTGATGGAACTTGACGGGCCACTAGAGACCCGGCTCGAGAGGATTACGGAGATTTGGGACACGTTGCCAGACTCTGTCCAAGACGTACTTGTGGGTTTAGCTGAACTCGGCCACAAACAACCTGAACTGACCGGGATGATGGCGGGGAGCATGGGGCCGCGGAAGGTGATCGACTATCCGCGGGCCATTACCAACATGTCGAACGCAGTTGTTGGGGCAACCGATCTCAAAGGCAACATTCGATACGCAAACAAGACAGCTAAAGATGTGCTGGAGATGCTTTGCGGAAAGCGGGACAACGTGAATTTGGCAGAAGTGCTCGAAAACTACGAAGACGCTCTCGATTTACTCAAGTCGGTTGTTGATTCGGATGAAATCACTCGCTTCGTAGAGCGGACCGCGCTGGCCTCGATGGACCAATCAAAGCAGGAGTTGTTCTTCATTGAAATGTTCCCGATCCAGGAGTTCGGTGACAAAGAGAAACGTAAGAATCTGGTTGGTGCGATCGCGATTCCAATGAAAGACATCATAAGTATGACCGAGGAGTATCTAACCAGCATGGGGGAAAGCGGCATAGATATGTCGTTGGATAACTAATGAATTGTGAGAGGTAGTAGATCAATCGAAAGGTTAACCCCAGGAGCAAATCCCATGAAATACATACTATTGCTAACGACGTTTTTTCTAGGTGGCTGTGTCTCGTACATGCAAGTTGAGCCTGCGGACACCACCGATGTGACCTATGACAACGGCCTGCCGGTCGTCAAAAGCAGGGGTGAGTTTTCCACCATCCAAGTCATGCCGGCCCAGCATGAATATGAGAAGGGCAAAGTTGTCGGTCTTTGGGTAAACGTCAGCAATCACGGCCCGATCGCGTTCACCGTCGATGCTTCCGATGTCACCGCCACCGATATCAAGGGCGATATGCGGGTTTGGACGTACGACGAGCGTATGAAAAAGATCCGCCGGGATGCTGCATGGGCAGCAGTAGCGCAGGGCTTCGCCGCCGGAGCGAACAGCGCGGCGGCCTCAATGAAGACTCAAACGGCGTACACAAGTGGTTCGGCCTATGGTGGCGGCTCGACTGTCAACTACAACAGTTCCACGACCTACCAGGATACCGCGGCGGTGGCGAAAGCTGATGCTGAAAATCGGCGCAACATGGAGCAGCTCGCGTCACGGGTACGTTCAGAGAAAGATGCGGCCGAATTGATTCTAAAAACCACCACGGTGCAGCCCGGAGATAGCCTGACTGGGTACATCATGATGAACGCGCCTGGGGGCAAACCCGGCATCATCAACATGGCGATGAATGTGGGCGAAGACACGCACGAAGTACCGCTCAATTATGTGAAAAAGCAGTGAGGGTGACGACATGAGGCGCCTTGCTTTGGTCGCAATAGCGCAGAATCTGACCGCGTGCGCTACCTCGCCCACATCTCAACAGTTGACACTGGAAATGCAAAGCGGCCCGCCGCTGGCTGAGCTCTGTTTCGAAGCGACGACTGCAGCTGCTGGCGGTTGTAGCGTGGGTACGATGCAAGACAAACGCTCCGGCTTCGAGACACGGCCACGCCCGATGACCTGCAACACGAGCACGTACGGAAAGAATACCGTCACCAAGCGTGGCGAAGACTGATGGGTGAAGAGCTGTATGCGCCGCTATGCCCATTGTGCGAAAAAGAGATGGTCTACTTCGGCGATGAGCCGGTAGAGGAAGACGGGATCGAAGTGCCGTACGAGCTCTGGGTTTGCCAGCCGTGTCAGCGTCGCACTGGGAACTACCAGCGACACCTCTACCGCAAAGGCATATACAAGGGTCGCTAAATGAACAACTCAAAAAGTACCGTTTTTTCAAGCGTGTGCATCCGGCAAATCTAGCTCCCTCCTCGATCCAGTCGCCCATATTCTCGCGACCAAGGTCTAGCACCCAGTCGTACGTGTTGTAGTAAGAATCGGCACTCAGTCGATAACTGTAATCAGGTGGTTAAAATTCCCAGAGGAAAAGAAGGGGCGTACCACGTGCTCCGTACCGGCCGTTCTGAGCTTTGATGTTGTCGACCACTCAACTTCCGAAGTCCACATGCTCGGAGACGGCTTACCGGAATTGTCATAGGTGGAATCCACGAATTCGCCTCGGCGTATTCACGTGATAAAAAGTGCCGCGTTTTTAACGGGCGCGGAACAAAACATCCCGGCAGTCTGACTCCTCGTCCAGCGAACGGAAATCGAAAAACCACCAGATAAGGAGATACCCATGCGCTGGCTGTCTGCATTGCTGATAGTCCTGCTTTTCAGCGCGTGTGCGGATGAACCGACGCAGAATGTCGAACGCGTCAAGGGGTTGCGCGCGGTGCTCGTCGAGAGTACCACTCGCTTCGTCGAGCGGCGCTATCCCAGCGTCATCGCACCTCACGACGAGACGCGCCTGGCACTCGAAGTGGGCGGTCAGTTACAAAAGATTGATCTCGAAGAAGGACAGACTGTTCAGCGTGACGAAGTCCTACTCAGCCTTGACCCGAGTACCTTTCAGCTGCATGTCCAGGAAGCGGAAGCAGGGCTCGATCAGGCGAGAGCCGTGCACCGCAACGCGCAGGCGGACTTCAAACGACAAGCCGAGCTATGGGCCAAGCGCGTTATCCCGAGATCAGGGTATGAGGATGCAGAAGCAGAGTTGGCGACGGCCGGCGCAAGGCTTGATCAAGCACAGAAGCGCCTCGAAATTGCTGCGGATAATCTTCGAAAAACCGAGCTTCGAGCGCCATTCGACGGCGTGATCGCGAGTGTGGAGGTGGACTCTTATGCAACGGTTGCCGGCGGACAGCGGACGCTGACGTTGTACGCTGAGAATGCTTTCGAAACCGCCTTTACCGTACCTTCGACGGTGATCAATTCACTGGCGATCGGGCAGCCGGTGAGAATTCGTCTCGCCGACCTGCAGGGGGCTCAGTTCGAGGGACGAATTACCGAAATCGGCTCACGCGCGACGGAAGTATCCGCTTTCCCCGTGGTTGCCGTGCTCGAGGGTGCCTCAGCAGAAATCAAAGCGGGTATGTCAGCGGACGTCGTCGTTGATCTCGCGTTACCTCAGGGAGGCGAGGGATTTCTGATACCAATCACAAGCTTCGTCGCTTTCGATGAGCTCGATCTCGAGCAAACCAGTGCGACAGTGTTTGTGTACAACGCGCAAACGGGAACGGTTCATCGTCGTCCGGTCGAGGTGACCGAGGTGCGCGAAAACTCAGTGGTTGTGCAATCCGGTCTTACATCAGGTGAATGGGTCGCCTCTGCCGGCGTGTCATACCTGCGCGAAGGGCAGCGCGTCAAACTCCTCGACAACGAATCGCCATGATCTGGCTCACGCGTCTTGGACTTGAAAAACCGAGTCTCACCGTATTTGTCATGCTCGCACTGGTCGTCATGGGAAGCCTGCTTTTTATCGGGTTTCCCAAGAGCGAGGAGCCAGAGATAACAATCCGCACCGCAGTTGTCTCAGCCTCGTTTCCCGGAATGCCGCCCGCGCGTCTGGAACAACTCATTGCCGAGCCAATCGAGCGAAAGATTCGCCAGCTCGCCGAGGTGAAAACGATTGAGACGCTGCTGGTAACGGGCGATGTGACCATTCATGTCACCGTTCACGATCGATTTGCCGATCTCGCGCCGATCTGGCAGGAGCTGCGTGACAAAATGGAGGAGGTGGTTCGCGAACTTCCCCCGGAAACGTTTGGGCCATACGTGAACACGGATTTTGGTGATGTGACGATTGCGTCCATCGCCATGACGGCGGAAGGATTCAGTTATCGCGAGATGGAAACGACCGCAAAAGAGTTGCAGCGACGTTTGTACACGATAGAAGGGATAGGGAAGGTTGCGCTTCATGGCGTGCAGAGGGAGCGGATCTGGCTGGAATTCGACGCGGAGCGTTTGGCAGCGGTGGGCGTGCAACTCGAGCCGCTAATCCAGGACCTGCGCGCACAAAACGTGATTCTACCGGCGGGTCAGTTGAATGCGGATGGATCGGCTTTCCTGCTCGAAGCCAGTGGAGACCTCAAGAGCGTTGATCAGATTGAGGCACTCTTAACCAAATCAGACGAACTCAACAACTTTGTGCGGGTCGCCGATCTGGTATCGGTACGTCGCGGCTACGTTGATCCACCTGAAACCAGGGTGTTCTTCGACGGTCGTCCTGCCGTAGTCATCGGAGTGGTGATGCAAACGGGGTTCGATATTCTGGCAGTGGGGCATGAGGTAACGCGACTGGTTCGTGAGTTCGAGGCCGAACAGCCGATCGGTTTTTCGTTCGAGTTCGCGACCTTCCAGCCAACGAGCGTCGCTCGCTCGGTCAACAATGCACTAGCGAACGTCGCCGAGACCTTTGTCGTGGTGCTCGTTGTTGTGATGATTTTCCTGGGGATTCGTACCGGAATGATCATTGCGACGATTGTTCCTTTTGCGTTGCTCGCAGCGCTCATCGGAATGACCGCGTTTGATATTGTGTTGGAACAGGTTTCCATCGCCGCTGTGATCATCTCGCTCGGACTGCTGGTAGACAATGGGGTGGTTATTGTTGAGGACGTATTGCGTCGTCTGGAAGATGGGAGATCACCATCGCATTCTGCGTTTGAGGCGGGGAAACAGTTTGCCATGCCTCTGGCCGTCGCGTCAGCGACGACAATCTTCGCCTTCTTACCTTTCTTTCTCATGGAAGGCGCGGAAGGTGAGTATTCTTTTTCTTTAGGTGCTGTTCTGGCGCTTTCGCTGGTCGGATCGTGGTTCTGTGCGATGTACATCCTTCCCCTCATTGCATCAAAAACCCTGAAAGTCACTCCAACTGCAGGTGACGGCTCGGCTGTCTGGACCGCGCGTTACCGCACGCTGCTCGAGTACGCGCTACCACGCTCGAAGTGGATTGTTGGCTTGGCGTATCTGGCGGTGCTTGGGGGTATTGGATTATTTGCATTACTCCCGGCGCAGCTCTTCCCGGAGTCCGAGCGTTCCGAAGTGCTGATCTATGTCGATCTGCCAAAAGGGGCACACATCTCCGAAACCGAGCGTATTTCCAGAAAAGTCGGCCGATGGATCGCAGATAAAGACGCCAATCCGGAAGTGGTCAATCAATTGTTGTATGTCGGAGATGGCGGGCCGCGCTTTTACCTTGCGCTCGATCCGGCCGATCGCTCGCCATCGAGTGCGTTCATTCTCGTCAATACGGAAGATCGAGAAGGATCACTGGCTTTTCTCGAGCGCGCTCGCAGCCACCTCTACACCTACTTCCCGGAGGCTCGATTTCGGGTCAAACGCTTGACGATGGGATCTGATGAGTCGGGAATCGTGGAGGTTGAAATCTCCGGGCCTGAGCTCGACCGTCTCATGGAGTTGGCTGATTCGGTCGAAGAAGCGTTCCACGAAGCCCCCTTGCTGGTCGAAAACCAGAACGACTGGGGCGCTAAGGTCATCAAAGTCGTTGTCGATCTTGATCAGGACAACGCGCGGCGACTGGGGATCTCGTCCGACTCCTTGTCGAGAGTCCTGGGAGCGTACTTCGACGGATACTCGATCTCGGACTATCGGGAAGATGATCAGTCGGTGCCAATTGTCCTGCGAGCGATGCACAAGGATCGCGACACCATCGAAGATATCGCGAATATTTCCGTGCTGGGTCGCGACGGAGTTGTGGTTCCACTGGATCAGGTGGCGGTCACCCGCGGGGCACTCGAATATTCGCAAATACGCCGCAAGAACCAGCAACGGATGATCACCGTAACCGCAAAAAGCGACGCCCTGACGGCTCAAGCGTTATTGGCCAGCATTGAAGATGAGCTTGCCGCGTTGGATCTTTCCGGAGGGTACAGAATCACCTTCGGCGGAGAGATTGAGGATTCTGAAGAGATCTACGGCGAGCTTGGCGCCGGTTTACCCGCCGCAGTCCTTCTCATGCTGCTCGTCATTGTATACCAATTCGATTCACTCAAACGCGCGTCCATTGTATTCATGACGGTACCGCTGGTCCTTGTGGGTGCACCATTTGGACTGCTGCTCAGCGGGCAGCCGGTTTCATTCATGGGTACGCTCGGATTGATCAGCTTGGCCGGAATCATCATCAACAACGGCATCGTTCTGATCGATCAAATCGACATCGAAAGACGCTCGGCTGAGCTGGGACCCGCGATCGTCGAAGCGGCAACAAAACGCATTCGACCCATCTTACTGACCTCGGTAACAACGGTTCTGGGGCTACTGCCGTTGTTCCTCTTCGGCGGCCCGTTGTGGGAGCCCCTTGCCGCAGTAATCATCGGGGGATTGAGCATCGCATCCGGGTTGACGCTACTTTTCGTTCCAGCTGCGTATCATCTGCTCCAACCGGCGCATGAATCCCGACCTCTCGCCGTGCCTGATGGGACTGCGAAGAAAACACAGAGTGCGATATGACCCAGCGCTGACGCTGGCGGGAGGAGGAAACTGTGCCAACGACGTTTCTCCGTTTCATAGTCTTTAGTGTGGCGCTTGGCTTTCACAACGCCCAAGCCGCGCCTGGTACCTGTACGAATGTTGAGCCGGTGCAAGAGCGGGAAGGTCGCCCGAAGATTGGGTTGGTTCTGGGCGGCGGAGGTGCACGCGGAGGTGCCCATATCGGGGTGCTGAAGGCGCTCGAGCAGATGCGTGTCCCTGTCGATTACATCGCGGGTACCAGCGTTGGTGCCTTGATCGGGGGTATGTATGCCAGCGGTATGTCCCCGGCGGAGATCGAGCTTGCGATCGCAGAGATTGACTGGTCTGACATCTTGTCGGACCGTCCTGCTCGCTCTGACCTGAGTTTTCGCCGACGAGAGGATAACCGTGAATACCTGATCGTCGGTGAGTACGGTGTGGATAGGGATGGTCTGAAGCTTCCGCGTGGACTCATTCAGGGACAGAAGGTGCTGGCGCTCCTTCAACGTCTCGTCGGCCCGGGTACAAGTTACGAAAGCTTCGACTGTTTGCCGGTGCCGTTCCGGGCGGTAGCGACGGATCTCAGCACCGGCGAAGCTGTCGAGCTGACTCGCGGTGACCTCGCAACGGCAATGCGCGCCAGCATGTCCATCCCGGGGGTGTTCACACCCGTAGATCACGACGGTCGTATACTCATTGATGGTGCGATAGTGGCCAATCTTCCTATCCATGTCGTTCGCCGCATGGGGGCTGAACGAATCATTGCGGTGGATGTTGGTTTGCCGCTTCGTCAAGTTCGTGAGCTTGGTGATCCGTTCGCCGTTCTCAGCCAGAGCATCGCCCTGGTCCTGCAGCGTGAGGTGCAGCGGCAGATCAAGGGATTGGCCCTGACGGACGTGGTGATCCAGCCCGAGCTGGGCGATCTCGGTACTCAAGACTTACACCTCGCATCCAGCGCAGTTGTCGCCGGAGAACGCGCAACGCTGGAGGCTGGCGACATGCTGTCCGCAATGGCATTGTCGCCATCGGACTACCAGCGCTGGTATCTGTCACGGCAGCCGCTTCATCGACAGTGGACGGTGGATACAATTCGCATCGATCATGATTCACGTCTGTCCGATCGAGTGTTGGCGGCGCGAGTCTCCACGGATCCAGGTGATGTCCTGACATGGCACCAGGTGGACGCCGATGTGAAGCGGATTTACGAGGTCGGCGTGTTTGAAAGTGTCACAGCCGAGTACTCGCGCGTGGAAGATACCGGCGTACTGTCCTTCCAAGCGAAACGCAAAGAGTGGGGGCCGGACTACCTCAATTTTGGACTCAGTCTGCAGGACGACTTTCAGGGCAACGCGCAATACGATCTGTTGCTGCGCTTGACAAAGATGGAGCTCAACGCGCTGGGCGGAGAGTTGAGGGCGGACGCAAGGATTGGTGCGCATCCGCGACTGTTCGCGGAATGGTATCAGCCGCTCGATGTTCAATCGCGATACTTTTTGGCCCCGTCGTTGGAGTGGGGCGAATTCAACGTTGATGTTGTCGAAGACGGTGAACGCATTCGACGTCTGCGTGTTACCGAGCAACTTGCCGGCATCGACGTTGGCAGGATTTTTGGCAAGGCGATGGAGGTTCGAGTAGGACTGAGTGGCGCAAGGATCAAGGCTGATCCCCGCATCGGCGGCAGTATCCCGCGTTCAATTCGCGAGCTGGATGACCGTGCGTATGTCGGCGCTTTCACTTATGACAGTCTGGACAATGTCGCGTTTCCAAGGAGGGGAAGTTTTCTCAGCCTGACAGGACGATTCACGGATACCGGTCTGGGTGCCGACTTCAGCCAAGATCGCTGGGAGCTGAACTGGTTTCATGCGCGCACCTTCGGCGCTAGTACGTTGGCTTTCGGGACAAACCTTGGCACGACCAACCGTGATGATGACATTGTGCAGAGTTTTTTCAGATTGGGTGGACCGCTCAACCTCTCAGGATTCGAGAGCAATGAGTTAATCGGTCCTCACTATGGTTTGGCCAGCCTTCTGTACTACCGCCGTCTTGGACTCAGTGAGCCAGCCTTCAGCGTTCCGACATATTTCGGCGCCTCTCTGGAGTCGGGTAACGTATGGGGCGATCGCAATGCGGCGAGCATGAGAAACACCATTCAGGCGGGAAGCGTGTTTTTCGGTGCTGACACCCCGCTTGGGCCGCTCTATTTTGGGGTTGGGTTTGCAGAAGGAGGGCGGCGCAGTGCCTTTCTCAGACTAGGTAGTCTGGTTGAGGGGCAATAAAATCGCAGCATCAGCTCGTAAGTGGAGTGTTTGTTTTCCGGCCAAACAGATAGAGATTCGGCCAGGAACTATTCTCCTCAGCCCACCGGTAGGCTAGTGTTCGGCGCTGACCAAAACCAAGAAGCAACACATGCGGCTACACCTCTCGACCTGGCAGGAAGTGGAAACCTACCTCCAGACCAGCAAAGCCATTCTCATCCCTATAGGTTCGACGGAGCAGCATGGCCCCAACGGCTTGATTGGCACCGATGCCCTGTGCCCCGAGATCATCGGTGGGCTGGCCGCTGAAAGCGGTCTCTTGATGGCCCCGACCTTTAACATAGGGGTGGCTCAGCACCACATGGAGTTTCCCGGTTCGATGACACTTCGACCTTCGACGTTCATCGCGACGATGGTCGACTGGGTCGATTCACTCGCGAAACACGGTTTCACTCATTTCTATTGGCTGAATGGCCATGGCGGAAACATCGCCACCATCAATGCCGGTTTTGCTGAGATCTACGCAAGTCGATCGCTTGATACTGGTAACGGTAGAACGCCAATCAGGTGCAAACTACGTAACTGGTGGCAAGGCAAAGAGACGTACGAGAAGTGCAAAGCACTTTATGGCAAAGCACATGGTGCGCATGCGACGCCGTCAGAGGTTGCTGTGACCCAGTTTGCCTACCCCGATCACATCAAGACCGCGCCGCTGTCGCCGGAGATTGCACCCAGCGGTGGATACACCGATGCCAGGGACTATCGGGCTCGCTTCCCGGACGGACGGATCGGTTCCAATCCGGCGTTGGCGACGCCGGAGGATGGTGAGCTCCTCGCGAAACTTGCGGCAAAAGAGGTCACTGCTGACTTTGAGCGCTTTGCGGCTGAGCAGTGAATTGATTCCTGGACGCAACTCGCGGATGTGACGGGATCAACCCGATAAGGCCGCGCAGACGATTCTCTTTGACGCATCGGGCGTCCCTTGGCAACAATGATCACAGAACAATCTGAGGCAATATTATGAGCAACGCAGAGTCTACGGTGCCCGAATTCATCACCCTCGAAGAAGCGGCCGCGATGCAAACGGGGACGCGGGTGACATTCATTCCCGGTATTCCCGCATTGTATGCGGAGGCGTTGAAAAACATCTGCTTCGTCAAAGGCATACCGCTCATTCGCGCGCTGCACCCGATGATGGGCGTTGACAAAGCGACAGGAGAAGACCGCCAGGCGCGACTCTACGAACTCACCAGTCAGACCAGCATCCCAACGATGTTCCATGATGATGAGCGACCGCGAAACGTGTGGCTTGAACAGTTGGGGTTGGCTGAACGAATCGGCGCACCCGGCACGCCCAAACTGATTCCCGATGACTTTGAGCAGCGCGCAGAGGTGATGGGATTGTGTGAGATTGTACTTGGCGAAGATGGTTTGGTCTGGAACATGAGAATCATGAGCGACAGCCCGCTGGCGCAGAAGTACGGCTACTCAGAGGAAGCAAGTGCCGCCGCTCCGGGTAAAGTTGCTGCGGTGCTCAAGCTCATCGATGACCGTCTCGACGCTCAGGAAACAAAGGGTTCCCGTTATCTGGTCGGCGATGCCGTGAGCGCGGCTGATGTGTACTGGGCAACGATGAGCATGAGCGTCCTGCCGCCATCATCCGAGATCATGCCGCTCACGCAGCAGAACAAAGGCATGATGAAGTACTTTGCGATGAACGGGCAGATCCCAGCCATCGCGGAGGCGCTAACGGAGCGCATCGAGACCCATCAACGCCATATCCTCACGACGTATTGCGAGACACCGGCCGTATTGGGTGGCGATCCTATGTAGGGTGTACGGCCTGCTTCGTAGTTACCCTCTTTGTTGTCTTCGTACGCTAACAAATTGTTTTTATTGAACTATTCTGTGCACCTGTCCGCCTCGCGACCGCACTGATGCCACTGGAATCAACATGTCAGAAGAGACGGCTAGCAAACCCAGCCGCATCAGCCACTTTCTGAAAACAGTCGAGTGGCTGGGGAACGCGTTGCCCCATCCGGTCACCCTGTTTGCACTCTTCGCCGTTTTTGTTGTGCTGCTTTCGGGTGTGCTCGAGTACTTCGACGTCTCCGTCACTGATCCGCGGCCCGAGGGTGCCAAGGGCCGCGCCGACAACGGCCTGATTGAGGTGGTGTCGCTCATGAACGCCGACGGGCTGCGCATGATTGTCCTCAACCTGGTGAAAAACTTCGTCGAGTTTGCGCCGCTCGGTACGGTGCTGGTGGCCATGCTCGGCGTGGGCATTGCCGAACGCTCGGGCTGGCTGACCGCGGTCATTCGCGGCATGGTGCTGAATGCATCGCCGCGGCTGGTCACGGTGATTGTCGTCCTGTCCGGCGTGTTGTCGAACACCGCGTCCGAGATGGGTTATGTGGTCCTGGTGCCGCTGGCGGCGGTGGTGTTCCACTCGCTGGGTCGGCACCCCCTGGCAGGTCTTGCCGCGGCGTTTGCCGGCGTGTCTGGCGGGTACAGCGCAAACCTCCTGATTGGCACCGTAGATCCGCTGCTCTCGGGGATCTCCACGGAAGCCGCGCGCTTGATCGACCCGGGCTATGAGGTGGACGTGAGCGCCAACTGGTTCTTCATGATCGCCAGTACGTTCCTCATCACCGTGATCGGCAGTTTTGTCAGCTTGAAAATTGTGGAGCCGGCGCTCGGGCCGTATACCGGCACGCCGGAAGACATCGATGAAGAAAGCGAGCGCATGGCGCCGCTGTCTGCACAGGAGCGGCAGGGCCTGTGGCACTCACTGTGGGCGACGCTGATTTTTGCCGGGATCATCGCGGCGATGGTGGTACCGGAAACCGGGATGCTGCGGAATCAGGAGACGGGCGAAATTGCCGGATCTCCCTTTCTGCGCGGAATTGTGGCAATCATCTTCGTCTACTTCGTGCTGGTTGGCGTGGTCTACGGCCGCGCGGTTGGCACCATGCGCTCGGACCGGGACGTGATCGATGCCATGGCCTATGCGATGAGCCGGTTGGGCCTCTACATCGCGCTGGTGTTCTTTGCCGCACAGTTCGTGAAGTTTTTCGCCTGGACGAACCTTGGCTCGATCACCGCGGTGGCCGGAGCCAACTTCCTGCAGAGCATCGACCTGACCGGTCCCATGCTGTTTTTCGTGTTCATTCTGGTCTGCGCGTTCATCAACCTCATGCTGGGCTCGGCGTCAGCCCAGTGGGCGGTCACCGCACCCATTTTTGTGCCGATGCTGATGCTGCTCGGTTATTCGCCCGAGGTCATCCAAGCGGCCTACCGCATCGGCGACTCCAGCACGAACATCATTACGCCGATGATGAGCTACTTCGGCTTGATCATGGCGTTTGTCGCACGCTACGAGCCCAAAGCCGGGGTTGGCACGCTGATAGCGATGATGCTGCCGTACTCTGTCGCGTTTCTAGTCTGCTGGTCGTTTTTCTTTTACCTGTGGACGTTTGTCCTCGGACTGCCCGTGGGACCGGCGGCGCCGACGTACTACAGCGCGGGGTGATGACGGGCACGAAGGGATGGCGTGAGCCGATCGGTTCACACCTGCGTGTCGTCCTGTCCCATCTGGTAGAGGCAGTCCCCCCGTTCGACGCGGCCGGGAATGCGCTTGCAGAGGAGGGTGCCGGCCATGGGGAACGACACCTCGTCGGGCGCATCCCACGGGGATTCGGGATGATGGATCCAGCCGGCGGTCTGACCCTTTTGCACATCTTCGCCGATCTCGGCGGCAGGCTCGAACAGCCCATCATAACGGGCGTACACGTAATTGTCCTGGCCGGTGAGGCGGAGAATACGGGTATCGCCGGACGGGCCCAGGCCTGACGTTCTGAGAATGCCGAACTCGGCCATGACCCGTTCGATGCCTTCTCGCGTGACCTTGAGCGCGGCAGGTGTGACGGTACCGGAACCGCCCATTTCCACGGTCACGGCAATGGTGCCCTGGCGCCGTGCCGCCGCTGACGACACAATGTGGCTTGAGCGACGGAAACGAAGGGCATAGGGAGCCGCGAACGCGCGCATCATGCGCACCACCGCCTCGTTTTCAGTGCTGTCCTCGCGATCCCCGAAGAGCACGGTCGGTACATAGTGCAGGGAGCTGCCGCCGGAGTGGAGGTCAATGGCGTAGTCCGCCAGGTGCATCAGCACGCTCTCGATGTAGTGCGCGATGATCTGGGTGATCGTGCCGTTCGGGTCGCCGGGAAAGGAGCGATTCAGATTGCCATCGTCGATGGGAGAGGTGCGGTGCCCGGCTTTTGCCGCGGGATAGTTGGCCATCGGCAAGAGCAGCACCCGGCCCCGAATCTGCGCCGGCTCGAGCTCCCTTGCCAGCCGTGCGACCGCTACCTGTCCCTCGTATTCGTCTCCATGGTTGCCAGCCATCAGTAGGATGGTTGGTCCGTCACCCTGCTTGATCTGCACCAGTGGGATGGGGATCCAGCCATACGCGGAGCGATGGACGGAGTGGGGCAGGCGCAGATACCCGGTCTGCTTGCCATCCGCGTCGAAGTCGATTTCAGAGGTGATGGGTGAACGCATCGGCGGCTCGACTGTCACTGCCCGCCCCAGCGCAACAGGTTCATGAACTCGCGGCGGTTTTTTGGTCCGTAGGTGCGGTAGCTCGGATCGGCCACCGGGGCATACGCCAGGCGTTCCTCGTTGACCTTGTCTTTGCGTAGACGCGCAAGGTCCGCTTCGGAGAAGCCGTAGAGTGGCGCCGCGTTGAGTCCAAACACCTTCGCGCGCATACCATCGGTAATGGCGGGGTAGCCATATTTCTCTTGAAACTCTTGCGAAATCTGGAACGTGCGGAAGGCTTCGATCTGATCCTGGGGAGAGCCGTACCAGATGGAGTCGGTCCCCCACAGCACCTTGTCGGCGCCCATGTACTTGAAGAGCTTGCCCAGGCTGTGGGCTGCACTGTCCGGGTCGCGCATCAAGAGGCGCCAGGTGGAACCCAACTCCGCATACACGTTGCCTTGCTCGACCACGTCGTTTTCGACAACGGATTTGATCAGTGAGTCGATGCCCTCGTTGCGACTTGGGTCGTAAGGCCCTTCCGCCTGTTCCGCCACGTAGCCCGAGTGGTAGATCAGGAAGTTGATGTCCGGGTTCTGTCTGGCGGCCGGTCCGATGTCGTCACAGAGCGAATGCTCATAGGACTGTGGACCGAACGGCAGCCCTTTGTGCACGCAGATGTTTTTGATGCCGAGCTTGCGGGCCTTTTCGATGAACGCCTGACCCGTGTCGTCCATAAAGGAGAAACCGTGACCCTGTGGCCCCCATTGGGTGTAAGTTTTCCAGGCAGACACGCGCCAGCGCTCGGCGAGTTCGTCCATGCCCTCCAGGTCACCGTCCTGATTGGGGTTCACCCGGCCGTGGATCAGCAGGCGATCGGTGCCGTCCAGGCGCTCAATGATGTCGCGCGTGGCGTGAGCTTCTTCGATGGTCAGGGGTTCGCCCTCTCGCGTGGAGGGGACGAACGACAGCACCATGAGGTCGGTCTCTGAATCCAGAAATACGTCTTTGACAAACTCATCCGGGCCGATGCAGTTCAGGTAGCTGCGGTTGTCCGCGGCTGATCCCAGATCGCAGCTGGCTTTGGGCAACCCTCTCAGGGGCGTTGCCTCCTCCGGCAGACCGTTGAGCCAGGCGCCTTCGGGATTCACGAAGTGACCCTGCACGTCCAGGACAAAGCTCGATTTCTCGAACGTGGCCTTGGCTTCGGCAACGTCGAGTGCCGCATCTGGCGCAATGTCGTAGAAGCCGCCGGTCTTGCCGACGCTGGCGTAGGCGGCGTTGAACGCCAGCAGCGTCGTCGCAGAGCCCGCCGCGGAAACCAGAAACCGTCGTCGCCCGACGCCGGTGCGTCTGGCGTGACGCGTGGCGTGCTCGTGAGCCAGTCGATTGGCAACGTGGTGGTGTTTCTGCAGTGCCTGGGGGACGTATTCACCGTTGGACGCCGAATCGAGCTTGATGGGCAGGCGTAAACCCTGCGGGTCTCTGTCCGCAGCGGTATCCGTTGACTGATCTGAGGCCATGTGAGCTCCCGTAATGAAACGTGGTTGAAAGCCAAATCTGCTGTCGTGCAGGACTACCTTACTGCCTAAGCCGCCGGGGTGGAACTTTTCGCGGGCGACGTGGGATCAGGGCGGCGGTTCCAGATCGGACCAGTGCAAGGCAACTGGACCGCCCAGACTGATCAGCACAAATTCGACGCCCTCTGTGCCAGGACGCTCCGGGCCGTAGCTGTGGCCACCGTGCACGGCGCGTATGTCTCCTTGTTCGAACCAGCCCTCATCACCGAACTGCATGCGCCCCTCGCTGATGAAATACAGGGTATCGAAGTCGTGCCAGTGTTTCCCGGCGACATAACTCGGATCGAAGCGAGTCCTGAGCGCTGACAGCGACCCGTCCAGCAGCACCTGCACCGGTTGGGTGGGTCTACCGGCGGGATCGTCAAATTTCTCCCACGCAAGGTGTGAGCTCACCACAGCCTGCGACCGCACCTCTCGGCCGATGCCTTGTAACGGTTCGATGAAATAGGCGGTGGCACCTTCCGGTCCCGTCGTGAAGGAATTGGCATCCGAGTTGGACCAGTACAAATCTCCCCGCGCCAGCGCCAGGTCATCCTGCCCGGCAAGCGAGCCCGCGGTCAGGAGACAGAGCGTTCCCGAGGTGAGCGACCATGAAATTGCCGGTGACAGCTGAACTTCCCGCAACCGCACAACGTCGCTTTCGAAGAGGTTGCGTTCTGCCACGCCCGTGTCATTGGTGTTTGACCATGACACCGTGTCAGGCGCAATTCGGTAGAATCGTTCGTTGCTCATCTCATCTTCCAAGCCCGGAACGGACATCGAATCAGATTGGTATGGTTATCGCCACCGGTATACCCGGCAGGCGTTGAGCGGAATCGTATACATCCCGGTTCCGTAAGACGCAGACCGCCACAATCCGCATGGTCGACACACGCTCGAAACACCCCGATTCAAGTTTAACAGGGGATGCTGGCTCACTTATAAACACTCCAGCTCGGGAGTCTATCCATGTGAACACCAAGGAACACCTTAATACCTGGCTGCCGGCTCTTCCGGTCACGTGCTCACGTCGCAGCAGCACGAAGGGATCTGTCAGAGCGCGGCGCAGCCTTTTATAGCGATGTGATTTCACCCTGACGTTGCGGTTCAACCTGCATCGAATCGGGACGGTGAGCCAGGTAGTGTGCGATAACGGCGCCATAACGTTCGTGTCCCGATACGTCCAGGTGAGTGCCATCGTAGAAGAGGTTGTCCAGATCAGCATTCTCGGCGAGCCGCTCTCGCATATCGAGGACCGGAAATCCCGAAGCGACCAATCTGGCGATGACAAACTGATCGAAATCGGTGTA
This sequence comes from Pseudomonadales bacterium, assembly GCA_028285415.1. Classification (GTDB taxonomy): domain Bacteria; phylum Pseudomonadota; class Gammaproteobacteria; order Pseudomonadales; family Azotimanducaceae; genus UBA4421. The sequence goes on along the minus strand of JANQPF010000026.1, from coordinate 219,423 downwards.
GCCATCAGATGCGGCGTGTTTCAAAGGTGAGTACACCAGCACCGCGGAAGCTCCTGAAGACTCGCGAATCTTCAGAGACTCGATTAGCCGTGCCAGTGCCAGACTCGCCACGGACTTCGCGTCCGGTCCCTGGCCCTGGTAGGGTCCGCCGATTCGGTCAAACCTGAGCTCTGCCCTGAACTGGTCAAGAACGAACAGGGACGCCTCGGTGATGGCTGGAATGAGCGGAGGCAAGGGCTTGCTGAAGTAAGGAAAACTGGCCAGAGAAGCCGTACCTCTCAGAGTGTCGCCACCGATGATTGTCACGACATAAACGTCAGGCTGAGGATGTGTCCCGAACCTGATGCGCATCGCCATGTTTTCTACACCATATCCGTTCGTGCCGACGTTCCCACAGACCGCCGGCTTGCCCTGGTCCCGGAGAGTGCGGCACGTCACCGAGGAGAAGAGTTGAGCGTTGTCGATGTATGACCCGCCATAGGTCACGCTGTCGCCAACGAACAGGATTTTGCGGGCTGCGGGGGCATCCCAGTTGTCATCGGTGCGGGAACCGTGTTGGTTGATGCGGATCGCTGCATCCCGGAAACGGGTTGTGCTTTGTGACGGCGCAACCGCGTATCGATAGCTTTCGCTTTCGTAGTACAACACGGGATTGCCTAACCCGAACCATCGCAACGCGGCTTCGGATATGCCGACGATGACCACGCCGGCAATGACCACGATGCCGACAACGATGCCGCCCATGCTAATCCTGTGCAGTGTCGTCACGATGCTTTCCGTGTACAGAACGGACGGGCATGGTCACACGAAAACCGCTTGCTGTCAGGCGTCGCGGGCCCCACCGAGTCGACGGGGCCGCGGCCGAACCCTCATCCTCCGGATCGTTTCACCAGCTCGACACGGCGGTTCAACGCCCGGCCCTGCTCGCTGTCGTTGGTGTCTATCGGAGCGGCAGGACCTACGCCAAGCGGCGTCAGGCGCTGGCCGTCGATGCCACTGGCGATGAGCGCTTCGACCACCGTGCGCGCGCGTCGCATCGAAAGATCGTTGTTGTATTCGAGAGCTCCCACATCGTCGGTATGGCCAACAACGTAGAGCTTCAATGTCGGATCCGAGTTCAGCGCCTTGACGATTTCCGCGATGGTAGCAGTGGACTCCGGCTTGAGTGATGCTTCGTTGTGGTTGAATTGAATGCCATAGAGGGCCACGTGACCGCTGATGGCCATTTCGTTCTGCATGGTGGAGGCGTCAACAAGTTCAAGGGTGGCTTCGAAGTCGGCGATTTCCAGAATCTCCACGAGCGCCACCGTACGGTTGTGCAGGTTGGCGTTGGAGTTGTTGTCTTTGATGACCACGGAGTACACCCCGATGTGGAATTTGGACGACTCGGTGGCGACCTGCGCGTAGCGGTAGTTGGGTGAGCCGTAGGCGTGAGTGAATGCCATCAGATAGAGCGGATGCGAAAGACCCTCCGTCGGCACCATGGTCTCGCGGGTCCACAAAGCGGTCGAAAACGAGTGCGCTCGGCAGTTGTCGCGGCAGCGGTATATTTCGGTCACCTCACCCAGATCCGCGAGCGCCACCTCATAGTTCCGCATGACCATAGTGGGCGTGTCACCGGCTTTCATCACATAGAGAATACGCGTGCGAATGCCTTCCGGGCGCTCGACGACGGGTTTGCCATCCGCGCCTTCCTGAAGCAGTGTGCCTGCGTCGTATTCGCTGTGCGCAAATCCGTAGATTTCCGAACCGGCAACCCTGGGGATTTCAGGATGGTCGGCGCTGCCGTCCATGTCTGCCTGCGCAGCCAGCGCCAATAGTGAGCCGATGATAACCAGACCGATGCGTCCCATAACCCTTCTCCTTCCTTGATGGTGTTGAAGCTAGATAAATTTGCGAGAGAACACAATCGCATAAGCGCAATTGACGCCCGCATCCGCCACCGGCAAGCTGACATGGCTTTATTGGGAGGTGAGAGATGCGTTTTGGAGTCCTGGTTTGCTTGGGTGTGCTCGCAACGTCGCTGACTTTTGCCGACGAATCCCCCGAAGAGGAGCAGGATCTCGCTTCGCAGATGACCCTGCCGCCGATCGAGTTCGAGTCCCCGGACGACATTGGTCTGATGGCGCGCATCCATTTTGCCACACACACCGTCGACTTCGACCGGGCACGGGCGTTCTACCGCCGGCTGGGTTATACCGAGGGTGTTTCGGGCTTTCCGCTGTCGAATACTCATCAAATGGCGCGGGCGCTGGGCATGTTCGATATCTGTCAGTACGAGTTGGTCAAAGGGGAGGTGATGGCGCTGCCCGGGAGCCCGAATCCCGCGAGCATTGACCTCCTGCAATTCAAGATTCCGTTCGATGATTCACCGCCATATGCCCGGCCCAACCATCTTGGCATGGCCTACGCGGCGTTCCTGACGAGTGACTTCACGAGTGATGTCGAGACGCTGACGTCACTCGGCACCGGCTTCCTGTCTGCGCCCGTTGGGGACGTGGGGTCGCGCTACGTCTTCTTTCGCGATCCAGATGGGGTGATGTACAAGCTCGTCGAGGCGCCGCTCGAGGACGGACCCCCGCGGGCAAGGGATATGCACATCTACGACATGCCCTATGTCGCCGTGAACGTCAGCAATTTAGAAGCATCACTCGAATTCTATGCGCGTTTTGGCTACACCAACGTCACGCCGATCCCGCTGACAAGAGGCAGCGACGCCGATGCCCTGGCTCACGGATTGGACGTGCCGATTGAGTACAAGGGCGCTGATATCGCCATCAACCGGGGTGACCGCCACAAGCTGCGGTTGCGGCAGTGGCTGCAGCCGTTCGATCCCGAGCCTGCCTATCCACCGCCGATCAATCGAATTGGTATCAACCGGATTGCGCTCCTGGTGCCGGACGTCGACCGCGCTGTCGATGTTCTCAAGCGCCAGGGCGTACCGTTTCTTTCAGAACCTGCGTCCTGTTGCAGCGGTAGCGGCGAGGATACCACCGCCATTGTGCACGCCATTGATCCGGATGGGGTGTTCCTGGAACTGGTCGGCGGCATTGAGCCCAGACCGCTGGCACCTCCGCCCGAGGGGTGTCCGCCGCTCGAAATCAAGATGCCGCCGGCAGAGCCCGGGGCCGGCGCGGGTCCGTGACCCGGCAAATTCTCGTTACCGGCGCGAACGGGCGAGTTGGCGGACGCGCGGCTCAGGCGCTCATAGAGCACGGTGTGCGGCCACGGCTGCTCGTCCGTGATGAAACGGCTGCCCGCCGACGCTTCGGCGATGCGGCGGATCTCTGTCGCGGCGACCTTGCCGATACCGCGGCCGTTAGTGCCGCCGTGACAGGAATCGATGCGATCCTGCTCTGCTCACCGGTGCATCCGGAACAGACGCGCCTGCAAGGCAACGTCGTGCGTGCAGCTCAAGCCGAAGACGCTTACATCGTAAAGGTGTCGGGGCTCGGTACGTTTGCAGACTCTCCAGTGGACAGTGGCGCCTGGCATGCAGCAACGGAGGCGCAAATCCGAGCGGCGAATCTCAACTTCACGTTCCTGAGACCGGATTTTTTCATGCAGAACCTGCTGTTCCAGCTGCCCGCAGCCAGGCAGACGGGTGTCCTCAAGAGCGCTGTCGGGGATACACCAATTGCGATGATCGACGTGGACGATCTTGGTGACGTGGCCGCGACCCTGCTGCTCGACCCGGGGCTGGCCGCTGAGCGAACGCTCACGGTGTCGGAAGGTGTTTCCCGGACTTATGCGGACGTGGCCAGCGTGATGGGTGAAGTACTCGGTCGGGAGGTGCGCTATGAGGAACAGAGCGCTGAAGAAGTTGAAACCAATTTGCGCGCAAGCGGCCAGCCAGATTGGCACATCCAGCTGCTGCTGCAGTTCAATCGCGCGTTTCGCGACGGCCTTGGTGCAGATCCCGCAAGCACCGTGCGCGACATTCTCGGCAGGGCGCCACATACGCTGCCGGAAGTCCTGTCACGAGACGCGGCGCGAGCCGCGGGCGGCGACGACCCGTTCCCGAGCTGAAGCGCTCATGTCGTGATGGCACGCTGAATGTTCTCCCAGTGATGCTCGAGGTGCTGTGCGTTGCCGTTGACATCGATGTCCGCCAGCTCCTCCAGGAGTGATGTCGGCGTGGCGACCTGTCTGGGATGCCCCTTGGGGAATTCCACGTTGCCGACAAACAGCACACGACCGTCCAGTGGGACACCTCGAGCCAGACTGCTGATGGCTTCGATCCGCGCCTGCAGACGCGGGATCGGGTTGATGAACGTGATGCGCTGTCCGTTGTCTGTGGCGCTCCAGGTATCGAGCCGATCCCCGGCGAATACCGTCCCCTGCGCATCGATGATGTCGAGCACAATCAACCCGAGCGGTGTGAGGACCAGGCAGTCGATATGAATCTCACCGCCGACGCCGTTTGGTACGACAAAATTGCGTAGATAATCATTGCCAACGCTGCTCAATAGCTTTTTCAGCTGCTGCTCGGGCGTCGCGCGACGTCGAACGTACCACACGATGGCGATGGCTGCTGCGATGGCGATGAAGAGTACGGTTGGTAGCGTCCAGTCTGCCAATCGTTTGCTCCGCGTTAGATCTTCCCTGTTACTCCCGATGTCTGCATCGGGAAGCTCCCGCGCTGATTCTACTACAAACCGTGGATCAGTCGGTTCCCTTTAGCCAGGCGTTGAACGCTTTGTGGTCACGGATCTGGAGATATCCCATCGTGTCGTTGTCGTGTAGAAAATTGAGCCCGCACATGGGGTCCACCTCGAGACGGTAGCTGCCGATCAGATCAGGCGTGAATTCGAGCTAAAAGCTGAGGCCGGGCGCTGCGGTCTCGAGAAGTCCGAGCTCAGGCGCACGAAAGGTATAAATGAAGTCGTCGGAGGTGACGCGCAGCACGACCGGACGGCCGCTCGGCAGCACGAAATCCCGTACAACCTGTACGTCATCAGAAGTGCCGAGCGCATCGTCCGCTCCCGGGTAAGTGAAATGCCAGTAGAACTCCCGCCCGACGACGTCCACTCGCAGAGGTTCGGACGATCCGCAGCCTGCCGCGGTGGCGAGACCTGCTACCAGCAGCCACTCAGCCGCGCGGCTCGACAATCTCAATGCGCGCATTCAGGGGGATGTTGTCGTTCAACACGGTGGTGCGACCGCTTGGCCACTGCACACGGATTTCCTTGACGGCGCTGCTCGCGCCGAGACCAAAGTAGAGCGGCATGCTGCTCTGACTGAGATACCCGCTCTGGCCGTCGTTGACCTGTACGAACGTTCTGGCGTCAGCGGTCGTGACGTGTACAACCGCGCCCAGTCCATCTCGATTGGAGGCCGAGCCTTCGAGGTGAATATTTATATATTTCAGAGCGTTACCGCGTTTGTCTGCCAGGTTGCTGAGCAACACCTGGGAGACGTCTCCAAACTCGCTGGTGACAATATCGAGATCACCGTCCGCATCCAGATCAAAAACGGCGGAGGCGCGGCTGCCCAGGGCACCGTGCACGGTCAGCGGTCCTTCGACATCTTTGCAGTGGCCGTGTCGCGCGTCCGGCCCGCTGCAGTCGAGACTGAACCAGGCTTTTGCCCGACGGCCGTCGCGTCGTGGTTCAACGCCGAGCAGATACGCCGCGTCGAGGAACGTTTCACCGCGATTGTTGAGCAACACCGTATTCGGGCTGTAGCGAAACGGGTAGTTCATGCTGGCGGTGATGACAACGTCCTGCCAGCCGTCGGCGTTGAGATCAGCCACGCTCAATCCCCAGGGCCAGTAGTTTTCCACGTTGGCCGCGTCGGAAACCTCTTCGAACGCGCCGTTGCCGTCGTTACGGTAGAGCGCGTTACCGTAGATGCTTCTGCCGCCGCTCCGCAGAAACGAAGGCGCCCAGTTCGTCGTTATCCAGTCCGCCTTCAGCTTCTCTCGCTCGACGCCGATGCGCTCCGACATGTCCGAGTGCATATCGGTCAGCAGAAGATCCATATGACCGTCGTTGTTGTAATCAAAAACTTTGCCGCCCATCGAGCCCCATGGCGTTTGCGGCAGGAATGTCTCGGATTGGTTGGTAAACCGCTTGCCTTCGTCGTTGACCCAGTACTGATCGTGGCCCTGCATGTTCAGCACGTAGAGATCTGGCCAGCCGTCCTTGTTGAAGTCGGTGGGCGTCGCAGCGCCTGACCAGCTGTCGTCGCTCAAACCGGTTGCCTTGGTGACATCCTCAAATGTGTTCCCGCCTTTGTTGCGAAAGAGACGGCTGGTGCGTGAGCGCTCCGGCTTCAGGTGGCCTGCGAATGCGTCCGCGTGGGCGGCATAGAATTGCGGTGGGTCATCCCGGAAGCCGTTGCCGCTGACCGTTCGCACATCGTTTGTCGTGTATTCGCCGACCACGGTAAGAAAGAGATCCAGCAAGCCGTCGCGATCGTAGTCGAAAAATATCGCAGCAGAGCTGTGTTCCCGGTAGGCGATACCCGATTGGTTGGAGATATCTTTGAACTTACCGTTGCCGAGGTTTTCGAAGAGCCGGTTGGGGCTCCGCACGTTTGTGACGTAGAGGTCGGGGTCGCCATCGTTGTCGATGTCGGCGAAGCTCGCGGTGACGCCGATCTCCTGCGTCAGGCCAACGCCTGCCGTCTCCGTGATGTCTTCGAAACGGCCCTCGCCAAGGTTGCGGTACAAACCGTTTGCGCCCGCTTGTGAGACCAGATACACGTCCAGGCGCTCATCGCCGTCGATGTCTGCGATGGCTATACCTGTGCCGTGGTCGTAGTGCGCCGCTTTGTATGTCCTGCCGGCGTCGTCGACAAACTGATGGACGAACGTGATGCCGCTGACTGGCTGAATGTCGGTGAAGGAGAAATTGTAGTCGACATCAAACGCACCGCGTGTAGCAAGCTGGGCGCTGCGGCGCGCATCAAACGTTGTCGTTTCATTCAGGTCAGCCGGAAAGAACAGCGCATCGCCTGCGGCGGCGATGCTGTGAAACTGCAGGAGCGTCAATGCCAGAGCCAGACGAGGAAGCGAAGCGCAGCGCATGGTGAACCGTTACTACAAATGGGCCGGCTAGCTTCCCTGTCATGCGTTACGGTTTGGTGACATGTCCGGCAATAACGGCAAGTGCGTTACATGACTGCGTTGAAAGCTATCGTGATTCTGTCGCCATCCATTTTGCCCGGCATAACGCTGTGCCTCAGGTGTGATCGGAACAGCAGCATACGCCCGGGCTGCGGCGCGAAACCGGTGACCTTCGCGTTCAGGGGACTCCCTTGCGTCGCGCGGGGCTCGAGCATGACGTCGGCACTCGGCGAGTAGAAGAGGGTGGCTCCGGCGCCGGATGGGACCTGCAAATAGTAGATGCCGCTGAATACGCTGTTTCGGTGCAGGTGAATCTCCTGGGACTGGTGGCTTGCATATGCGTTGATCCAGCACTCGTGTATGCGCGGCGGATGCTGTGCGACGTCCATCTTCAGGTCGTTCGCAAATGTCTCGACGTTTTCCTGTGCGATCCGCAGAAAGCGGGCAAACCCCGGACGGTGAAAAAGTGCGTCCGCACGGCCAATGGTGGTGTACACGTCGCAGGCCCATGACTGTGGCTTGGTGTTGGGCAACTCGTTACGCACTGCCGAGACTTCAGCCATGAGCTCTGCATCCAGGCGGCTGTGATCCGGAAGGTCGCAGATTTGCACAACGGAAGGGAAAAGCAGCTGGAGTTCTCTTTTCACTGCGGCTGATTGCTGTTTCTCGCCTGACAAACTGGCGCCTCGTCATCAAAAAGTAATCTCGGCCGCGAATACTTGGCGGCCACTCGCATGATCGGCGCGGCACATGACAGATTTGCTACAACCCGTTGATTCCCGAACCAGGGAGATTCTGGTCCTGGGCGGCGGCACGGCAGGCTTCCTTGCTGCGCTGAGTCTGCGTCGTCGTAATTCGGATATCACCGTGCGCGTTCTCCAGTCTTCCAAGCTCGGCATTATTGGCGTCGGCGAAGGCAGCCTGCGCCAGCTGCCGGGGTTTCTGCACGATTATCTCGGAATCGACCCGAAGCGGTTCTTTGCGGAGGTGGGCCCAACCTGGAAACTGGGCATCCGTTTCAAATGGGGCAAAGGCGGCGACTTCAACTACAGCTTTTCGCCACAGGTTGACGTTGTTCATCCCCACCCGGACCTGCCGCAGCCGCTGGGTTATTACTGTTGGAACGACATGGAAGATCACTGCGTGACGTCCGTGCTCATGCGCAACGATCTCGTGTATCTCAAGGACAAGAACGGACGTCTGGACATCGGTGACGACTATGGCTACCACCTCGACAATCGACGATTCGCGGCGTTTCTCGAACGCTACGCGCTCGAGCAGGGCGTGGAGATCATCGACGATCTGGTCACCCATGTTGATGTCGGTGACGACGGCGTTGAGCGCCTGAATCTCGAGAGCGGTAACAGTATTGCGGCTGATCTCTTCGTCGACTGTTCGGGATTTGCATCCCTGCTTCTGGGTAAAACGCTGGATGAGCCGTTTGTGAGTTACCGTTCGAGCCTTTTTTGTGACAAGGCTATCATCGGTGGCTGGGAGCGGAGCGCCGAACCGGTTCACCCGTACACCACCAGCGAAACCATGGATAGCGGCTGGTGCTGGCAGATAGAGCATGAGGAGCGGATCAACCGCGGGTACGTCTACGCTTCTGATTTCGTCTCCGACGATGACGCGGAGGCAGAGTTTCGCGGCAGAAACCCGCTCATCGAGGAAACCAGCATTGTTCGCTTCCGGAGCGGCCGTTTCGAGAACGCGTTCGTCAAAAACGTGGTTGCGATCGGGAACTCCGCCGGCTTCGTCGAGCCGCTGGAGGCGACGGCAATCGCCGCGATCTGCACGTCGTCGCGGGCGCTGGCGGAAACGCTGCGCACCAACCATGGCCGTATCACGCCGGCCGTGCGGCGCGAGTTCAATCATCACAACGCACGCAGCTGGGACACGATTGCCGACTTCCTCGCCGTTCACTACAGATTCAACGGCATGCTCGACACGCCTTTCTGGCAGGCGTGTCGCGCCGACGTCGATCTACGCGGCGCCGAACGCATCGTCTCGTATTACCAGGAAAACGGGCCGAGTCAGCTCTGGCGGCTGACCCTGGAGGATCCCGTCTGCCGATTCCGGCTGGATGGCTACTACACGTTGCTGTTGGGCCAGCAGGTGCCGCACGCACGGCTGGGAGAAGTCACTGACGCCGAACGGGCTGCCTGGGCGCGGCTCAAGGAGGCGACGCGAGCGCACGCCTCGCATGGTTTTACCGTGCCTGAGGCCCTGGCAGCGGTGCGCGCGCCGGAGTGGCAATGGCAACCGGAGCATTTCAAGGCGGCCTGAAAGCCCAGGCCCGGAAACAAGCATCAGGGGGAATAGACGGATGTACAGTCTTCGCGTTTTCGCGGCAGCAATTTTTATCACGCTGGGTCTGGTTGCACTTGCTGAGGGGGTGTTGCCCGATCCTGCAACCACCGCAACCGGCACGCACGTGGCGAAGCTGCCGGTATCAATGGCAATGCACGAGCGGGTCATCGCGCACCTGCTCGAGCAGGACGGCGTGGTCACCGATCCCATTCCTCAGCTTGATGTCACCGCGCCGGTCTTCAATCGTGAGGCGGTCATTCCGCCGCAGTGCTATACGAAGACGGACGGTCAGTTCAATCCATGTTACGTCTGCCACCAGAATCCGATTGCCGGCCGTGAGAACACAATGGCGGATGGTGAGCTGCAGCTCGCCTACAGCTTCAGCGACGTTGGCATGACCAATCACTGGGAAAACCTGTTCGAAGATCGCACGGAGCGGGTAGCGAGAATCAGCGACGCGGAAATTGATGCCTGGGTGAACGAAGACAACTACTCGGAGCTTGCGCCACGGCTCGAGGAAGCCGGGTTCAAAGGCTGGATCCCCGACCTTGCCGGCCTCGAAGCCGGAGCGGGAGCGTTTGACCAGCATGGCTTTGCGCGGGACGGCAGTCACTGGGTGGCTTTCAACTACAAGCCGCTGCCGAGCACGTTCTGGCCGACCAACGGGTCGACGGATGACGTGATGATCCGCCTGCCGGAGGCGTACCGTCAGGACGACGCAGGTAACTACTCGGTCGATGTCTATCGCGCGAATCTCGCCATCACCGAGGCGCTGCTCAAAGGTTTCAATACCGTGAGTTCGCTTCCGGTTGACGAGAACGTGATCGGCAAAGATCTGAATGGTGATGGCAGGATGGGCGTTGTCGAGCAGATCTCCGCCCTGGACAGATTCGTTGGCGCAGCCGCCGGGGAACGTGTGGATACCTACGTCTATCCGTCAGGCACCGAGTTTCTGCATACGGTGCGCTACGTTGGCGTTGGACCGGACGACAGCATCAACGTCTCGCGGCGTATGAAAGAAGTTCGCTACATGAAGAAGTGGAAACCGCGCCACAAGATGGCCTACGCGCGCAGCTACGAGCTCGAAGCACGCGCCAAGGAAGAAGGGCGTCTGCCCTGGTACCCGGTTCTGGGTGACTGGGGGCTCGACAACGAGTTTGCCTGGTCGGTGCAGGGCTTCATCGAGGGGCACGATGGCCGGCTGCGCACTGCCAGCTATGAAGAAAACCTCTTCTGCATGGGATGTCACGCTTCGGTTGGCGCCACCATCGACAAAACGTTTGCATTTCCACGCAAAATCGACGGCGCGGCAGGTTGGGGCTATATCAACCTCAAAGGCATGCCGGATACGCCGAACATGGGCGAAACCCGGGGTGAGATCGAGACCTACCTCGAACGCGTTGGCGGCGGTGGGGAGTTTCGCAGCAATCCAGAGATGTTCGCGCGCTGGTTCAAAGAGGACGGCACGCTGGACCATGAGCGGGTACGCGCAGCGGCGGACGTATACGAACTCATCGCGCCATCTCCGGAACGGGCGCGCCTCCTGAACAAAGCTTATCGAACCATCGTAGAAGATCAGGATTACATCTACGGACGTGACGCTACCGTGACACGGCCGGTCAATGTATATGACCACGTTGACAATGAAACCGCGCCGACGCTGCCGGTAGACCGCTTTGTTACCTGGGATATCCGGCTGGACTGGGACGCGGACGACTCGTAACAGTTTTGTCATCACACTGAAAACTTAGTGCAAACAAAGTGACACACTTCCCCGATACCTTGCTCGAGGTGGCGGGGGGTGCTGCTCACCGCCGTGCATTACTAAGTACCATTGCAGGGGATCCCATGAACAAATTTCCGAAGAAGGCGCTTGCCGGCGCGGTCGCGATTGCGGTTGCGCAAATGGCGAGCGCAGGCACGAATCCATACTTCATCCCGCTGACGGATGCTGAAATTGTCGACATTCCCGACGGTTTCAAATCGCCGGAAGCGGTTGAAGAAATGGTGCCGGTGCTCGATGAAAACGGCGAGCCGCTGGTCAACTCTGACGGCGAAATCGTCATGGAAGGCACTGGCGTGTTCTTCACCACAGACAACTTCGTATCGCTGATCAGCGTCGATGAACGCAACAAGCCCTGGTCGGTACCGGCTGGCATCACGCAGACCAACCTCGTCAGCATGGAAGAGGTGGAAGAAGGTGGCGTTGGCTCGGTGGTGCGCGTTGATGCCGGCAACAACTCGTCGATGTTCGACATGCTTGCCTACGACCCGAGCGGTGAGAACATTTTCATTCCGCACGAAACGCCGTTTGGAGCCGGCGTCTCGCGATACAACATTGCTGAAGATCGTATGGATATCATCTTTAAGGGTGATGAAAGTGCTGTCACAAGGGGTTCTGCGGGTTTCAATGACGACAGTGACTTCGGTGCTTTCGACCCGGTGCGCTGGACGCCAAACGGCACCTTGATTGCGGGTGAAGAGTGGGCGGGCACAGGCCGAATTGTAGAGATCTGCGATCCTTACAGCACGCCGCATGATCCAAACGCTCCGGCGCTGCGCAAAGGTAACTGTGAGACTGATCCCAGCGCCGACTGGCGTGTGTTGGATGGGCTGCCGCTGGCGGCGCAGGAAGGCATCTTCTTCAGCAAAACTGACCCTCAAGGCGTCATGTACTTCATTGACGAAGATCGTTCCGGTTCGATCTACAAAGCGAAGTTCACCACGCCGGGTGAGTACAACAAGGCGCAGACCTACGTTCTTTCTGTAGATTCCTACAAGGACTGCGTCGAAAAGGCAGGCTGTGATCCGGCCGAGCGCTGGGATCGGGGTGAGACCGCTTCCTCTGTGCGAACGGGTAAGGCTCAGTGGATTCCGATCACAGATGAGAATGGTGAACCGCTGCCGGGCGTTCAAGATCCTACCGAGAACTTGCTCGACGCTGATGGCAATATCATCGACCCCGGTCAGGCGGGCCGCGATGCGGCAGACGATGTCGCTGGCACGCCCTACGGTCGTCCTGAAGACGCAACCATAGGCTTCACCAAACGCGGGTATGAGATGATTTACTTCACCGCTACGTCTGAAAATGCGGTGTATGTGGTTGTCGAAAGACCAAGTGGACCGTACGTCCGCTTGTTCGCAAACGGCGATACCCAAACAAACGTGGGATTTGCACCGACCAACGCAACGTTGAACAGTCCGGACAATCTGGCAATTGATGCCAATGGGAACATCTATATCATCGAAGACTCGCCAAACACCACCCAGGTTGGCGCTGCCGGCGGTGATATCTGGTTCGCTCGTGATCGTGATCAGGATGGTGTAGCCGAATCGTTGGATCACTTCATGAGCCTGCAGGTGCCGGGTTCGGAAGCCACGGGCATGATCTTCAGCCCGACTGATCCGAACAAGTTTGTCGTTGCTGTGCAACACCCGCGATCCACAGGCCTCTCAGACGAAGACGAAAGTCTACTGAATACGGCTGAAGACAGTGATGGCGTGCGCAGCTCGAAAGGCTTCGGTGATGCTATCTGGGAGTTCGACATCAGCGGTGCGCAACGTCCCAGCAAAGCCGGATCCGACAAGCTTGGGCCGTACCCCGCTGATTAATAGGTCGGCTTGCCTGTTCTCCAGAAGCGGCACCGGAGGGTGCCGCTTTTTCTTTTCGAATCTAGATATTCCCGGCTAGAGCCTCCAGCTGCTCCCGTGCACCCGACACCGCGTTTGTCTGCGCGTCCGGGCCGGCCATGGTGCCCTGCACCAGCACCTCGCTGACAGGCTGGATACCCACCAACGCACACCAGGCGTTCATGTACGGCGACTGAAAGTCGAACGGATCCGGGACGCCATCCTTGGGGCTGTAGTTCCCGCCACGGGAATAGATGACCGTGCCGGTGGCTGAACCGATGCCGCGCGGACCGTCTTTGTCCATGGTGAACGTCATGCCGGGATGCGTGATGAGGTCGATGTACTGCTTGAACTTGTACGGCAGCGAGAAGTTCCACATGGGGATGGCCATCAGCAGATGGTCTGCGGCGAGGAACTGTGCCACCAGCTGCTCGACCGCGCTCCACTCACTGGCTTCCGCATTGTTCAGGTCTGCACCCATCATGGTCTTCTGCTTGGCGCTGGCCAGCTCCGGTGTGTAGTCGGGCAGGTTTGCAGCAAATAGATCCAGCTCCGAGAAGCTCGCCGATGCGGGCAGAGCCGCGCGGAAAATCTCAGCTGCCTGCAGGGCGGCTGAAGCTTCACCTCGGGGGGAGGCGCTGATGAACAGGACGTTTGTCATTGTAGGGTCCTCAGGTGGTCTAATGTGCGATGTGTCGTCGATCAGTTCAGCTCAATGGGCCGGGCCTGCTGGAACTTCGCCAGGAGCGTTCCGCCCAGTCCGGGACGGAGCCATTCCAGAGCGTCCTCTACTGAATAGCAGATCTGTCGTTCGATGTGCATGTCTTTGCCCAGCATGCCGGTGATCATGCGGCCGAGACCGTACTCGATCTGCGTGTTGACCACCCAGGCGCATTTGTCAGACAGACTCTCCGGCTTTGCCATGACGTACTGGCGGACCAGCCGCGCCTCCTCTGCGCTCGTATGCCGCAGTGTGGTCTGGGAAAAATCCAGCAGTTCGTCGATACCCGGACGAAACGCGGGGTGGGCCATGAAGGCCTGATGCGCCTTGGTCAGACGGCCGAGGTTCATCTCACCTTTGAAAATGATCCAGAGAAAATCCTCCGTTTCGAATGGCACCAGGGAGGCACTGAACGGTTCCGCCATGCGTGGGTTGTTGCCCTTAACGTGAAGCCGGCATGGTAAACAGAGTTTGTGCCCGGACCAAGGTTTCGGTGCGCTGCGATGACAGAAGGTCTGTCGGTGCAGGGCGCGCCTTGTGATCCTTCAGCTAAATACATCATATTTATCAGCAGTTTAGATTGTAATTCTCACTTGGTTTTGCAGTATGGCGTAGAGGCACTTTCGTCCCTCTCTTGCCCCCTTGGCCGCGGACGCGAGTTTTTTCTCAGCGATTGTGTAATAAATGGCTCGGACTGTCGTACCTCTAAGTAACTGAACGGAAAACCAACGTGGCAAAAAACGCGGCCTTCGAGATTCTCTACCGAGAATACTACGCCCGGGTGTTCGGGCTGTGCCGCCGTCTTCTCGGGTCAGCGGATCCAGCGGAAGACGCCACGCAGGAAGTATTCATGCGGGCGTACAAGAGCTTTGGCAGATATAAAACGGAGCAGCCTTTCTGGCAGTGGATTGCTTCCATTGCCAATAACTACTGTATCGACGTGCTGCGTCAGCGCAGCCGTTCTCCGCATATCTTCGGTGACGAAGAAGAAGAGCTGTCCGAGCTGCAGGCGCAAGACGGGTCGGTGATCAACGAGCTGATTGTGCGTGAAGACGCCGGCGCGTTGAACGCAGCCATTGCCAAACTGCCCGACAAGTACCGCGTACCGCTGGTGCTGGCCTACCTCAACCAGAATTCCTACGACGAGATTGCGGCGCAGCTTGATATCAGCCGCAACCACGTGGGGGTATTGCTGCTGCGGGCCAAGCAGCGCCTGCGCAGCGCCCTGGCGGCAGACAAGGAGGCCGAAGCATGAGCCGTCCGTCTCCGCTCGAGCTTTCCATGTACGCCGACGGCGCGTTGACGGGCGCTGATGCCGAGGCTGTGGCTGCCGAGGTGGCAGCGAGTGAAATGTACCGCAGCGAGGTTGCGCTGCTCAAGGACGAATCGCGCCAGCTCGGCACGGCCATGGGCATGGAGATCGAGGGCCTGCCGGTCCCGGCATTCTCCCGTCCCGCAAGTCTGCGTGGGTTTGCCATGGCAAACGTCGTTACCGGTCTTGTTATCTGGCTCGCTCAGTTTCTCTGGAAGACGCTCTTTGGTGAAGTGATCGTCGAAGCAACCACCTGGTTGACGTCCGTATATCTGCCCGACATCTATGCGGTGGCGAGCGGATCTGTGCTCTATTTAATTGAAGAAGGAACGGCCATGTTAGATGCCTACCTCGTAATCATCGTCCTGACGGTGCTTGCCGTGACGGCGCTTGCACTCCTGTTCAAATACCGCCAGTCACGATCTGGCGCAAGCTTCTGTGCAATTGCCGCGCTCCTTGCGGTCACTGCGCTGCCCGCGCCGCCCACGCACGCGCTGGAGGTCCGTCGGGGTGAGGGTGTCGTCACCGTTGCGGCTGCCGAGACGATCGACGACACGCTGGTTGTTGCCGCAGAAACGGCAGTGATTGATGGGGATGTGACCGGTGATCTTGTTGTCGTGGGGCGTTCAATTGATGTTTCCGGAGATGTCGGCGGCAACATTGTTGCCTTTGCCGAGTCGGTCAAAATTCGCGGCAGCGTAGGCGGCACCGTGATGGGCGCCGCCTCGGCGTATAACCTCACCGATGCGACGGTGGGCGGGGATGTCTGGGTGGCCGGCGAGAAAGTCGGCGCAGCCGGGTCCACGCAGGTTGATGGGAATGTGACGTTTGCCGGCAACAGCGTCACAATCGAAGGCGGCGTGGACAAAGACCTGTACGCGTTTGGCGAGAGCGTTGAGCTCTCAGGCAGTCTGGGTGAGGACCTCGAAGCGTTTGCCAACCGTCTTCGCCTCCTGGGCGACGCAAGCGTCGGCGGCGACGTGCGCTTCCGAACCGGCAACAAAGACAATCTCTTCCGTGCGGAAGGCGTTGAGATCGCCGGCGCCGTCGAGTTTCTGGACATGCCCGAAGAGATGCAGCCGGCCAACAAGTACGCAACGATCGAATTTTACCTCTGGCAGATTGCGAGACTCATCGCTGCGTTTCTGGTCGGCTGGGCGCTGCTTACGCTGCTACCGGGAATGCGCAACATCAGCCTTGCCGGCGGCGTCGAAGGCCTGAAATCGGCGGGCATCGGCTTCCTGGCGGTCCTCGCTGTACCGATCGCGGCAGTGCTGGTTGCCATAACGATCATCGGACTGCCGTTTGCCCTCATTGCCTTCGGCATCTGGCTCCTGGGACTGTATCTCTCGCAGATTGTCATCGCCCGCGTCATTGGCAGCTCGCTGGTGGCGGACAATCTGCCGCTGTCGCTGCTGGCAGGATTAGTCATCGTGCTGGTGGCCGTCAACCTGCCGTTCCTCGGCGAAGTGATCGATTTCATCTTGACGATCGTGGGGCTTGGTCTGCTCGTGCAGTACTTGTTCCGGCTCATCGCAAATCGTGGTGATGGGGGTGCGTCACCCTCTTTTGCATGAACGCCATTGCATAGATAATTCATCACAATCCTGGACGGGCCGGTGGGCATGAGGTCACCGGCCCGTTGCGTTTTCTGCGTTCGACTTCAGGGACAGACCTATGATTCGGTTGGTGGCTCTCGACATTGACGGCACGCTGCTCGCACCTGGTGTGCCCGTGGATGCGGTACCGGACGCGGCGATGACCGAAGCGGTGCATGCGCTCCGGGATGCCGGGATTGTTGTCGTCCTGGCGACGGGTCGCATGTATCCCGGCACGGCGTGGATTGCCGATCATCTTGGCATCGAACAGCCTCTGATTTGCCAACAGGGGGCTTCCGTACACGAATCAGACGGAAGCCTTCGCCACGGCTGCGTCATCGATGAAGAGATTGCGCACGAGCTCTTCGACTATGCAACGCGTCACGGCTGGCCGCTGTCGTGGTTCGATTCCGAGCGCTACCTGGTGACCGAGCACAACGAAGCGGCGCAGTTTTTTGCTGATGTATCGCAGGTCACCATGGAAATTCACCCCGAACCGCATTTGTCCGGAGTCCGGGCCACCGGCATTGACATCGTCAGCACGCGCAAACACGCCCGCGAGATTCACGTGCTGATGGAGGCGCGGTATGGCGCCCGGATTACGCTCCTGGATTTCACGTCGGTGACTGCGTTTCATGCCCCCGATGCAAGCAAAGGATACGCGCTCGAGGTGCTTGCCATGGAGCTTGGTATTGACCGGCAGGAAGTGCTCGCTGTCGGTGACAGCGTCAACGATGTCTCCATGCTCACCTGGGCCGGGCACAGCGCAGCGCCGGCCCACTGCGATCGCTACGCAAGGGACTCCGCGGGCGAAATCCTCGAAGGGGAGGGCGTCGACGGCGTTGTGGGCAAGCTCTTGAGCGTGCTCGAGCGCTGACCGCGTCCGCACCGAAAACAGGTCCGCCCCACCGGTGGCACATGGAAAGCCCGGCGTCTTTGCGCTATGTTCGATTGAACTGCGCAATCGCCCTGGTTCAGGGAAAGAGGGGAGACTATGCAGATTGGCTACGACGCCGGCTTTATCGGTCGCGGGTTCAACGTGCCGCTACCGTCCGTGTCACGCGCTCTGGGTCGACACGTTTACAAACGCACGACGCTGCGCAGCGGACGCTTCTCGGATCATCTGCACTTTACCGTTTTGATGAACGAGCACACCCGTCAGCTCATTTACTCCGCGTACAACATCGACCAGTCCAAATTCAAACCGAATCCACCCGGGAAAGGTACGCGGTCATGGAAGAACGATCCGAACGTCGAAGCCAGTTTCCAGCTCAATAATCGCTACTACGAAGACCGCAAAACGCCGAGCGGTCAGAAAATCCCAAACCCGTACGATCGCGGGCATATGGTGATGCGTTTCAACAACATGTGGGGCGACAACAACGACGAATCCAACAAGTCGGGCCGGGCAACGTTCATCTATTCGAATTCGTCCCTGCAGCACGAAAACCTGAACCGTGACGAATGGAAGGAGCTTGAGCTCGGCATCGTTCGGGATCTCAAAGACGACGCCAACGATCGCCTGAGCGTGTTCACCGGGCCGATCTACGGCGATCTGGACCGTCACGTCAATCTGGCTCCCGACGACTCGGCACGGGTGCCGTCAGGTTTTTTCAAAGTGGTGTGCTATGCGCGCAAAGAAACCGATGCAAGGGACAGGCTGGGCGTGCTGGCTTTCGCTATCTTTCAAGACGCGGAGGTGTTGCGCGACAAGAAAGGCAACAAAACGGTAAAAACCAATCAGGAATATCAGGTCACCATCAGCGATATCCAGGATTGGACGGGCATCAACTTCGGCAGGCGACTGTATGACGCCAACCCGCTTTTTTATCGCGACGTTGCCGCGAACCGTGAACGCGCGCGGACGCTGCCGGAGAGGATCCCGGTTGTGCCGGGCAACGAGGTGGTCACCGATCCGGACGCTACGCGTCCGGAAATTGAATACCTAGCCGAGCGCCAGATTGTCGTGATCTCCGCGATGATCAATCCCAAGGGCAACGAAAGCACGGGTGAATGGGTGTCTCTGCACAACCGGGGGAGCCGCAAGGTGACGATCAACAACTGGCGCCTCGTGGACGGCCAGGGTCGTGAAGCGAGCGTTGAGGGCGCCATCGGGTCAGGTGAATCGATGCGGATCAAGGGCAGACAGCTCGGCAAAGTCCTGTTGAGCAACAGCGGCGGTAACCTGTCGCTCGTGGACAATCACGGTCGTCTCGTCGACTATGTCTCCTGGTCGAAGCCGCAGGTGCGCAGGGTGCCCGAAGGTACCGCGCTCCTCTTCGACAATCAGAACAACTAACGGGAAAGAAGATTTTATGCCTGAATTCAACGTAGATGTCGCCACCGCGGATGGGGCAATGGACTGCTTTGTGGCTCATCCTGAGGGGCAGGGGCCGTACGCTCCAGTCATCGTCTATATGGATGTGCCCGGCATCAGAGAAGAGCTTCGGGACTTCGCGCGCCGCATAGCCGGTGAAGGTTATCTTGCAGTGCTCCCCGATCTTTATTACCGGGAGGGCAAGGTGAGCTTTGACCTCACGAAAGGCGAAGAAGAGTTCAAGAGAATGTTCGCCACGGGTTCCAAGCTCAGCAATGCGATGATCATGCGTGATACCGCCGGAATTCTGGAATATCTCGACGGACTCGACGTTGCCGGAGAAGCCACAGGCACCATTGGCTACTGCATGAGCGGCCAGTTTGTGCTGTCGGCCGCGGGAACGTTTCCGGAACGGATCCGCGCCACGGCGTCTTTGTACGGGACGAGGATGGTGACTGAGAAAGAAGACTCCCCGCACATGCTGATTCCGCAGATCAGCGGCGAGGTTTATCTCGGTTTTGCGGCTCATGATCCGTACGTTGAGGACTTTGTCATCGGTACGTTGACGGCAGACATGGATGCCAACGACGTCAACTACACGCTCGAGACACACCCTGAAACCGAGCACGGATTCTGTTTTCCGCAGCGGCCTCAGTATGTCGAGGCCGCAGCGGAGAGCGTCTGGCGCACGGTCTTTGAGATGTACGCCCGCAACCTCTAGTCGGCAGGCGCTACCTCGAAATCTGCCGGACTGTGTCGCTCGACGACCCGGGTTTCTTCAGGGCCCCAGGGTCGGTTGACCCGGCGCCCGCGTTGCACTGCGGGGCGCTCCTCGATCTGCTCTGCCCAGCGCACGACGTTGGTGTAAGACGCAACGTCGAGAAACTCCGACGCGTCATAGATGTTGTGCAGCACCAGCGCTCCCCACCAGGCGTAGTTCGCCATGTCTGCAATTGTGTATTCGTCGCCGCAGAGGTAGGTATTGCTGGCAAGGTGCTGGTCCAGGACGTCGAGCAATCGTTTGACCTCCATGGCGTAGCGGTTGATGCAGTATTCGATCTTCTCCGGGGCGTACGCGTAGAAGTGTCCGAACCCGCCACCCAGGTACGGGGCGCTGCCCATCTGCCACATCAGCCAGGACATGCACTCTGCGCGCTGTGAGGGATCGGTGGGCAGAAACTGCCCGAACTTCTCTGCGAGGTAGACGAGAATAGCCCCTGACTCGAAGATTCGGGTTGGGGGATTGGTGCTGCGGTCGAGGAGCGCCGGGATTTTGCTGTTGGGGTTGATGGCAACGAACCCGCTGCCGAATTGATCGCCTTCGCCGATGTTGATCGGATAGGCGTCGTATTCGGCGTCTTCAATGCCGAGCTCAACCAGCTCCTCGAGCAGAATTGTCACCTTCACGCCATTGGGCGTCGCCAGCGAATGCAGCTGCAGATCGTGTTCGCCAGCTGGCAGTTCTTTTTCGTGCGTGGCACCGGCGATGGGTCGGTTGATGCTTGCAAATCGTCCGCCGCTTTCCTTGTCCCACTGCCACACCTTCGGTAGCGTATACGTTTCTTCAGACATAGTTATCCAGATGAGTTGTGTTGCGAATTCGAGTGGGCGCAGTGTACCCCAACGACTCAAGCGTGGATCTGCGGAAGTTTCATATCGAAATAGCAGACGACGCTAATCAGGTCTCCAGAGACTGGCGGCGCAGTCTGCGCATGCCGTTCAACCAGCGGTCGATGTCGTCCCCTTTGCGGCGGACGTAGTCTTCTACTTCAGGGTGGGGCAGCACGTGGAAGCGCTCTTCGGCCAGGGCGTCGACGACCGCTGCGGCGAGCTGCTCCGGTTCGATGATCCCATCGGTCTGGCCGTCGCCAAGGCTGCGGGGCGCCATCGCTGTATTGACCCCCTGCGGACAGAGGACAGAGACCCGAATGCCATCATCACCGTGGGTAATGGCAATGAACTCAGCCAGCTTGACGGCTGCTGCCTTGGTGACCGTGTAGGGCCCTGAGCCGATCGCAGCCAACAATCCGGCAGCGGACGCCGTGTTGAGCAGGTACCCGTCACCGCGTTCGAGCATATGTGGCAGCACCGCACGTGCGGCATAAAGGTGAGACATCACGTGCAGCTCCCACTGCTGCTGCCAGACCTCGTTGGTGGCATCGGTCAGGAGTCCCTCGCCACCTGCGCCGGCGTTGGAGCAGAAAAGATCGATACGCCCGTGTGTCTCGAGTACGCCGTCGACGAGTTGACGTACCTGGGATTCATCAGTCACGTCGCACGTCACGCCGTCACAGCCAATGTCCGCTGCGGCGGCGTCAACCGCCTCCGCGCTGAGATCTGCCAGCACCACCGCTGCCGCACCGTTTGCAAGAAATGCCCGGGCCATGGCTTTGCCGATGCCGCCGCTACCACCCGTGATAACGGCTACTTTGTCGTTCAGTTGCATGCGTGTCTCCCCAAAAGGCGACATTGTGGGTTGGGTAGGGGCGAAGTGCCAGCCGTTTCAGGTGTCGTAGGCCGCCTTCAGCGCTGTGAGCACCCGCGACCAGGCGGCGTCGAAGTATTCGTAGCCGCGATCCCAGTCGTCCCCCTCCTGCCAGCCGACGGCGTCCAGATGCACTCGGGTACGTTCGGGCGAGACTGCTTCGAAGCGTACGATGACCTGGGTCATGGCACCGCTTGCCCTGAGCGCAGGTACGTCTGGCGGAAAGTTCCAGTTGAATACCAGTACCTGTTCGGGAAGGACGGCCAGCACGTGGGACGTTTCGCTGCCGTAGCGGCCATCGGCATCGGGGCCGAGATCCAGAAACCACTCATAGGCGCCGCCGGGCTCCAACTCGATGCGGGATTTGTTGGAAACAAAGCTGAGTCCGTCCGCGGTCGTCCACGCACGCCAGACCTCTTTCACAGGCGCCTCAACGGTGACTGCCTTGGTGAGGACACGCTCCGCTGCTGAGGCTGATGCCATCGCAAGAACCCCCAGGAAAAGGACAATGTTCTTCATGATGCGCATGCGCGTTCTCTTCCTCAAGCGTCTCCTCGAGCGATTTGAATTGCGCGCCAGACCCGTTCCGGGGTTGCCGGCATCTGAAAGTCCCGCAAGCCGAGGGCATCAGTGATGGCGTTGACCACCGCCGGCGGGGCGCCGATTGCGCCGGCTTCGCCACAACCTTTGATGCCCAGCGGGTTGGTCGTTGATGGTGTGTTGGTAAAGCCAACCCGAATGTCCGGTACGTTGTCCGCCCGCGGCATCGTGTAGTCCATGAAAGAGCCGGTCAGCAGCTGCCCGTACTCGTCGTGTACCGTATGCTCGAGGAGCGCCTGCCCGATACCCTGTACCACGCCGCCGTGTACCTGACCTTCGACGATCATGGGATTGACCAGAGTGCCGAAGTCGTCGACGGCAACGAAGTCGACAATCTCGACCACACCGGTATCCGGATCCACTTCCACCTCGCAAACATGGGTGCCTGCTGGAAAATTGAAGTCGGGGGGATCGAAGTAGCAACCCTCTTTGAGGCCGGGCTCGATGTCTGTCGTTGGGAAGTGATGCGCCGTGTACGCGTTCAAGGCCACCTCGGCAAAGCTGAGGCTCTCGTTGGTGCCTGGGCTCGTGAACACACCGTCTTCGAACTCGACGCCTTCCGCTTCGACGGAAAGCAGATGGCCGGCGATTTTTTTCGCTTTGTCCATGACCTTGTCACAGGCCAGGGAGATTGCCGAGAGGCCAACCGGTCCGGAGCGCGAGCCGAAGGTGCCCATGCCAAACTGCACTTTGTCAGTATCGCCATGCACGATGTCAACGTCATCGATGCTGATGCCAAAGCGGTCTGCAACCAGCTGAGCGTAGGTTGTCTCGTGACTCTGGCCGTGGCTGTGACAGCCGGTCAACACCTCGACGCTGCCGGTAGGATTCACCCTTACCTCAGCCGACTCCCACAGGCCTGCACCCGAACCCAGCTTCCCCAGGCGTGCGCTGGGGCCAATACCCGCAGCTTCGATGTAGCAGCCGATGCCGAGACCTCGTTGCCTGCCCCTCTCCGCGGACGCGGCACGCCGCGCGGGAAATCCGGCAGCGTCAATGAGCGCCAGCGCGGCGTCCAGGTGTGCCTGAAAGTCACCTGTGTCGTATGTCATTTCTACGGGGGTGACGTGGGGAAATTTGTTCACGAAGTTGCGGCGCCGGAACTCTGCGCTGTCCATGCCAATCTCACGAGCGGCGGTTTCCACGAGGCGCTCAATCACGTAGCCGGCTTCCGGTCGACCCGCGCCGCGGTAAGCATCTACCGGTGTCGTGTGTGTATAGCGCGCCACGACGCGAGTGACGATGTTGGGAATGTCGTACTGCCCCGACAGGAGCGGGGCGTAAACGTAAGTTGGGATGAGGCTGCCAAAGGTAGAAAGATACGCGCCCATATTCGCCTGCGTGTGTACTCTCAGCCCGGTGATTTTGTGACTGGCGTCCAGCGCAAGCTCCGCCTCGGTGACATGATCGCGGCCGTGTGCATCGGTCAAGAATGCTTCACTGCGTTCAGCCGTCCATTTGACGGGCCGTTCGATCTGCCGGCTTGCCCACAGGCAGGCCACTTCCTCCGCGTAGTTGAACGCTTTTGAACCAAAGCCGCCGCCGACGTCTTCCGAGATCACCCGCAGCTTGTGCTCCGGCCCGAAACCGATCACCGCGGCCAGCGTCATGCGCAGACCATGAGGATTCTGGCTCGCGCAGTACAGGGTGTAGTGGTCCTTTGCGCTCTCGTACATCGCGTTGACCGCGCGGGTTTCCATGGCGTTCGGTATCAGCCGGTTGTTGACGAGCCGCAGGTGAGTCACGTGGGCGGCGCGTTCAAAAGCGTCCTCGGTTTCAGCGGCGTTGCCGATTTCCCATTCGAAAACGTCGTTTGTACCGAGCTCCGGATGCACGAGGGGGGCGTCGGGTGCCCCGGCTGCGACCACATCGATGACGGTATCTGCTTCCTCGTATTCGACCGCTACCAGCTCGGCCGCGAGGCGCGCCGCGTTTCTGCTCTCTGCCACGACAATGCCTACCGCGTCACCGGCGTAGCGCGCCACGCTGTGAGCCAGAGCCGGGTGGTCGCCGACGCGCATTGGTTCACCGTCGATGCTGTGGATCATCCAACCGCACTGTAAGCTGCCCAGCCCGCTGGTCTGAAAATCCTTCCCGCTGAAAACGGCAATGACGCCGGGCTGCGCCAGAGCTTCGGTCGAATCAAACGCTGCAATTCGCGCGTGACCGAACGGTGACCGCACAAACGCAGCATGCGCCTGTCCGGGCAGGTCCACGTCGTCCGTATATCGACCCCGGCCGGTGGTAAAGCGCCGGTCTTCCTTGCGGGGTACCGATGCGCCAAAAGCTTTTGGCAGTTGCGCCATGAAATGTGCTCCCGGTTCAGCTCGTTCGGTCCAGAGCGCTGGCTTTCAGAGATTTGAGTTTTACGCCCATGGTTTCGAGGTTGCGAACCAGCGACTCGAGCTCGCCGGCATCGAAATCGCCAAATACTTCAGCGTAGATGCGCTCGCTGATGGCGTTGCACTCGTCGGCAACCTGGCGGCCTTTGCGGGTGAGGCTCACGACGTAAACTCGATTGTCGGCAGCGTCGGCGCGGCGTTCTACGAGCCCTGCATCGACCAGGCGTTTGATCTGGTGTGAAACCGTCGACTGCGGTAACGCCATCATCTCGACGACATCGCCGACGTAGGCATTCTGACGCTCGAGCAGAATGACGAGAATGCGGGAGGTGATCAGGTCGACGTGCAGACGGCGGAACAACGGGTTGCAGATCCGCGCTAGCTCCGCATTCAGCTGATGCACGATGAACGTGGGGCGCTGACTCAGTTCCGGCAGCGTCGCGGCGATGCTTGCTGCCCGTGCGTTGGACTTTGTGGCCGCTGAGGTCATGAGTCAATTCTACCAATAATATATTGAAATCGATATAAATCGTAATATAGTGGTTCCGATGACAAAGGGGAAGGGATACGGTTGACGTGAGCGTACTCATTCGCGGTGGCACGGTGGTCGACGGACTTGGCGCAGCGCCGCGGGCCGCCGACGTGCTGATCGAAGGCCAGCGAATCAAGGCCGTCGAACCCGGGCTCGATGCTGCGGATGCCGAGGTGGTCGACGCGTCGGGCTGTACCGTCATGCCCGGTCTCATCGATACACACTGTCATATCAGCTTCGACGAGCCGAGCTCCAACGACGAGCTTTTCTTTCACCGCAACCGGGAAGGCCTCGCGGCAATCATAGCGGCCGCCAACGCGAAGAAACTCCTGCGCGCCGGCGTGACGGGATTCCTCGATGCTGACAGCCTGTTCGAAGTTGGCGTTGATCTGCGCGATGCCATCGAGGCGGGCATTGTTCCCGGACCGCGCATGGCCACCGGTGGCAACGCGCTTCTTACTTCGGTCGGCGGCACGGCGGGGCGTCTGATTCCGGACGAGGGACGCCTTGGCTATGGCAAGGTCGTGAACTCCAATGCGGAGATCGTGCAGGAAGTGCGGCGACAGATCAAAACCGGCGTCGACTGGATCAAAGTTCATGTCACCGGGCTGACGCCGCGACAGCACCGCGAGGGTGAGCTGCAGGTTTGGAACCTCGATGAGCTCAAGCTGGTCGTCGCAACGGCGCACGATCTGGACGTGCCCGTGGTTGGACACTGCCGCGGCGCAAGCAGCATACGCGACAGCGCAAACGCGGGCTTTGACATGATCTTGCATGCCACTTACATGGACGAAGAAGCGCTCGAGGCGGTGGTAAAAGCGAACGTGCCGATCGTGCCGACGTTCACTTTTCAGGCGAATCTCGCAGAGTATGGCGCAGCCATCAATGCATCGCGGGAACTCATGAAAGTGTTTCAGAAAGAAATTGAAGATAGCGCTGTGATGCTCAAGCGCGCCTATGAGGCCGGTGTTCCGCTGCTCTGTGGTACCGAAAGCGGATTCTCATTGACACCTTACGGCGAGTGGCACTACCGCGAGCTCGAGGTGTTTGTGCGCGACATCGGACTGACGCCGCTCGAGGCCATCAGGTGCGCCACCTCGGAAGCCGCGCGCGGGCTCCTCATGCACGGTGAAACCGGTGCGCTGGAGGCGGGCAGGCTGGCCGACGTGCTTGTCGTCGCTGGCGAGGTCTGGCGCGATGTCACCTGTCTCGGTAATCCGGAGAGCGTACGTTCGGTGGTTCTCGACGGCGCGGTGCTCGATCTGCAGGCGCTCCAGCTCCCGCCGCGCAGCGATCCGCCGGGATGGCGCGTGTCCCACTACGGCAGTCATATTCTGCATTGGAGCGATACTCAATGAACACTTTGGAGCTGACCCGATTCGAGGACTGCGAAGCGGCTTTGAAGCTGCCGGATCTCAAACAGGCTTTGTACGACGAGGGTGCGATACTGATGGATCGCGTGCTGGTCACCCTGCACGGCGAAGAGCATCTGCAACGCCGCAGGGCCGAGATGCGCGTATTCCGACGGGACTTCTTCAAGCGTTACGAGCACGAAGTCATTCCGCAGGTTTTCGAGGAGGTCATGACGGCGCGCGACGGCGAGCGCGACGATCTCGTCGATCTCGGCTATCGGTTCATGGTGTACCTTGCACTGGCGTTTGCCGGTATCGATCGGCAGGACAACACGGCCGAGGAGATGGCTACCCTGGTAGGTATGTTACGGATGTTCGGGGTGGCGGCTACGCGCGGGCAGGCGAAAGACGGCGAGCGGGAGGCCGCCACCGCTGAAGTCCGGGAGACGCTGGACGAGTTTGACCGACGCTTTTTCACCCCCTCCGCCGAGCGTCGCCAGGCGCTGATCGACGAGGTGCGGGCCGGTACCCTTGCGGAAGAGGCGTTGCCCATGGACGTCCTCACGGTCCTTTTGAAAGACGACGATGATCTCGAGCTGGTCCGGGACATGGTGTTGCGTGAGACCGCGTTCTACTTCCTGGCGGGAGCGCACACTTCCGTGCACTCTTTGAGCCATGCGGTGGACCATGCCCTGACCTGGTGTGAGTCAGAAGGCAACGAAAGTTACCAGACGCTCGTCGACGATCCGCTGCGTGTGCAACGCTTTGTTCACGAGAGTTTCCGTCTGCATCCTTCGAGCCCGGTGTCTAAAAGGCGGGCAATGACGGACCTCACGTTGCCCGACGGTCAGGAAGCACGCGAGGATGACATTGTGATCATCAACCTGCGCGAAGCGAACCGCGACACGGATGTTTTCGGTACGGACGCGGTCCTGTTCAATCCGGACCGCGAAGTCAAAGCCGGCGTCAGTGAAACCGGCATCACGTTTGGTATTGGTATGCATGCCTGTCTCGGCAAAAATCTCGCGGCGGGAACCCTGCCGGTACCGGGCAGACCCGTGCAGCTCGA
Source organism: Pseudomonadales bacterium (assembly GCA_028285415.1). Lineage (GTDB taxonomy): Bacteria > Pseudomonadota > Gammaproteobacteria > Pseudomonadales > Azotimanducaceae > UBA4421. The sequence continues at coordinate 192,083 of JANQPF010000026.1, read as the reverse complement.
AACCCATCAGTTTGGCACCGTGGCATGGCTGACCCATGCGCTCCTTGCAGCGGGCATACGCAAGGATCCGGGCGAAGCGCCTGAGCTCGACCAGGCGATTGCCCGGGAAACGTGGTTGAAGTATCCGGTGCGTTTCAATGTCTGATGCAAACGCAGTTGCTGCTCAACACGAGGTGTCGAGCTACGCCGACGCCATGGCGGTTCTCAAGGATCCGGTCATGGTGCAGGCGCTCTATGACGCCGGCCGTGCGGTCATGGCGGATGCGCTCATCACCCTGCACGGTGAGGAGCACAGCCAACGGCGGATTGTCGAATTCGGCGTGTTTGGCCGCGGTTTCTTCCGTGATTACCAGCGGGAGGTGTTCCCTGCCGCGCTCGCCCCCGTGCTTGCGCCGTACGTGCAGGCGGGCCGCGCCGATCTCATAGAGCTGGGTTATCGAGTCACCATGAATCTCACCGCGGATCTTGCGGGTATCGACCGTCGCTCCGGCACCGTCGAGGAAACCGAAGCGCTGTTGCAGATTGTTCGCACGTTCAGTACCGGAGCCACGCTTGCCCACTCGACGCTCGACCATGACGCGGTCAACGCTGCCGTGGCTGCCGCGATGGCCCAGTTCGACGATCGATTTCTCGAGCCTTCCATTCAGCGGCGCCGCCAGCTGCTGAGCGCGGGTGAGCCTCTGCCCAACGATGTGCTTTCGAAACTTCTGACCTCGGACCGGTTGCAGCTTGCTGATGACGTGCTGCGTAGGGAGATTGCGTTCTATCTGCAGGCTGGCGCTCACAGCACTGCCAACGCCACGGTTCACGCGCTGCACAATCTGCTCGAGTGGGTCGACGGGGATGCCGCTCGGCGTCAGCGGCTGGTGGATGATCCGGCCTGGCTGCAACGTTGCGTACACGAGTCATTGCGCCTGCACCCGGCATCACCAGTGGCGCTTCGTCGTGCCCGGCGAGCCGCCACCGTGGTAGGGCTCGAGCTTGCCGAAGGGGATCTGGTCACGGTGAATCTGCATGCGGCCAATCGGGATCAGTTGGTATTCGGTGCGGATGCTGAGCGGTTCAACCCGAGCCGGGAGCTGGACGCCGGCGTGTGGCCGTTTGGCCTGACCTTCGGCTACGGCATACATGCCTGTCTCGGTCGGGATCTCGATGGCGGCGTCGTCGCGAAACCCGGTGCTGAGTTGCAGATGGGCATCGTGCCGATGATGGTACAGGCGCTCCTGAAGCACGGCGCAAGCTGGATACCGGAAGAACCGCCGGTGGACGACCCGAACACGGAGCGAGCTCACTTCGGCAGTTATCCCGTGAAATTTGATCTGGACCTGGTGGCCTAAGGTATGCGCACTTTGCTTGTGACCGGAGGTGGCAGTGGCATTGGCGCTGCCATTGCGCGCGCCGCGGATGACGCGGGTTATCGCGTTGGCGTCATGGATGTCGAAACCAAAGCGGCCGACGCGCTTGCGGAATCCCTCAAAAACGGAGTTGGTCTTGGCGCTGACGTGGCAGATGCGGACCAGGTGGCCGCGGCTGTGGCCGATCTGGGAGCCGTTGATGTGCTCGTTAACAACGCCGGTGTTCTGGCGACGGGTCCGCTCATTGATCACGATCCTGCAGATTTTCGCCGGGTCATCGACATCAACCTTACGGCGGTGTTCATTGCTGCACAGGCGGCGGCCCGCTGCATGCGGGACGCCGGTGGTGGAAGTATTGTCAACATCGCAAGCATCAACGGCATCCATCCCAGTCCGAACTGCGGCGCGTATACGGCCGCGAAAGCGGGCGTCATGGGGCTGACGCAGCAGATGTCGGTCGAGTGGGGTGAGTTTGGCATCCGCGTCAACGCCGTGGCGCCGGGATTCGTGGACGCCGGCATGTCGACGCCGTTTTATCAGAATGCGGCGGTCAGATCGCGGCGGGCATCGGCGGTACCGCTGGGACGCCTGGGTGAGGCTGACGACATCGCGCGCGCTGTGCTCTACCTCGCGTCAGACGCGGCATCTTACGTCAGCGGACAGACGCTGACCGTGGATGGCGGCGTCATCAACAGCGTCCTGGCGCAGCTGCCGAGGGACTAGTTTGAAGAATCTTGCCGGTATGTCAGTGCTCATTACGGGCGGCGGGTCGGGGATCGGCGCAGGTACGGCGGAGTACCTCGTTTCCGCCGGTGCGCGGGTGACCGTCTGCGGTCGCCGCGTCGACAAAGTCAGCGCCGTTGCTGAGGCGCTGGGGGAATCCTGCCTGGCGGTACCTGGAGATGTGACAAAAACGGCTGACCGGGAACGTATTGTCGCTGCTGCCGTTGCGCATGGCGGCGGGCTCGACGGCCTCGTCAACAATGCAGGCAACATGTACCGCGGGGCGCTGGCGACGCTCGAGGAAGACAAGCTGGAAGACATCTTCCACACGAACGTCATTGCCGGCATGCTGCTGGCAGGTCTCTGCCAGAGCCATCTGGCGGAACGGGAAGGTGCCATAGTTTTTCTCGGTAGTATTCACAATCGCCGGGCGTTTGCCGGAGCCTCACCCTATGCGGCTACCAAAGGGGCCATCGAAGCGCTGACCCGGTCGCTTGCGGCGGAGCTTGGCCCGCAGAGAATCCGCGTCAACTGTGTCGCACCCGGAGCCGTGTTTACTGAAATCAACCAGCGCGCCGGGCTCTTCAACGACGAGGAAGCTTATGCGCGCCTGCAGGGGATGAGCGATATCCACGCCCTCGGTCGCATTGGCGAAGTGCACGAGGTTGCGGAAGCGATTGCCTACTTTCTGAGTGCCGAATGGACAACGGGAACCGTCCTCGAAGTCGACGGCGGCCTGGCGCTCGGTATTACGCGAGACTGACGAGGAAAGCCCACTGACATGTCATTGAACGACGCTGAAACCATTGACGTGCACGCCCATGCGGTGCTCGAAGAGACGATGGGTGCCGCAGGTGTGCACGGGCCGGAGCTGACACGTGATGATCCCCCGGTATTTCGTGTCGGCCAGTACACGCTGGAGGGCGTACGCTATCGCGGAAGTCCTTTCATGGACCCGGAGCTGCGGATCGCCGCGATGGACCGCGCCGGCATCGACTTCCAGGTGCTCTCACCGAATCCGTTGACCTATTTCCATTTCATCGAACCCGGCCCTGCGGCGGAATTCTGCCGGGTACACAACGACGCGCTGGCCCGTATTGTGGCCCTGCACCCTGAGCGCCTCGCTGCATGTGCCGCGCTGCCCATGCAGTCGATCGGTGCAAGCATCGAAGAGCTCGAACGCGCCGTGCGGGATCTTGGTTTTCTGGGCGCCTACGTGGGTACGGATTTCGGCACACCGCTGAACGATGCGTCGCTGGATCCGTTCTACGAGAAACTGGTTGCATTGAACGTGCCGCTCTTCCTGCACCCGGCTCCGGCAGGTATCGACGGCCCTGCCGGCGACGCTAATCTCAAGCAGTTTGATCTCGACATCATCGTTGGTTTCGCGGCTTCAGAAGCGATTGCCGCGGCCAGTCTCATATACGGCGGGGTGCTCGAGCGGCATCCGGAGCTCGACGTTTGTCTGAGTCACGGCGGCGGCATGACGGGTTACGCATACGGGCGCATGGCGCTGGCGGCGCGCAAACGACCCTGGGCGCGATCTGAGCTCAAACAGGATGGCGCGTTCGACACGCTGCTCGCGCGCCTGTGGTTCGACGTGCACCTGCATTCGGGCGATTCATTGGAGCTGCTCAAGAAGCATGTTAACGCGCAGCATCTCGTCTTCGGTACCAACTTCGCGGGCTGGGATCAGCAGGACTATGACGTACGGATGGAAGCGTCGCCATACACGGTGAACGCCAGGCGTCTGCTGCGGGCATGAACGTCGTAGCGGTCGACCGCGATGGAAGGGTCCATGAGCTGATCGTATCCAGCGGCGATGTGCTGATGGAGGTGCTGCGCGACAACGGGCTTGGCGTAGAAGCGGTCTGCGGCGGTTGCCGCGCGTGCGCCACCTGCCACGTTCTGCTGGATCAACCCTCGCTGGTCGCGGGCAGGGGCGAGGACGAGGAGGCACTGCTGTCAGTCAGTGAACACTTTGACAGCAGCCGATCACGCCTGAGTTGCCAGATTGAGCTTGCGGCGGAGCACGCGGGTATGCGCGTTGTCGTTGCGCCAGAGGACTAATGCGGGACAATGCACCGAATCAGAGGAGGGGAGAGCAATGAGTGAGTTGGAAGCGCTGCGTGCGCAGGTGGACAGGCTGGCCTCCATTGAAGCCATTCGGGGGCTCGTTAGCGCCTACTGCGCAGCCTGTGACGAGCACGATATGCCGCGTTTGATGAGCCTGTTCAGCGAGGATGCCTGCTTCGATGCCCCCAACGGTGCCATGGTGGCAAACGGCCGGGCGGCCATCGAAGAGATGTTCATTCACACCTTCAAGATCCGTGGGCCGTCCTATCACTGGACACACGACGTCTGCATCGACGTTGATGCGGAGCATCCGGATCGGGCATCCGGTCTGGTCATGGCGCATGCGGAAACCTGTCCCAACGGTGTAATGAGTATTGCCGCGATGCGCTATCACGACCAATACCGGCGCGAAAACGGGGTATGGCTCTTTGCGCGGCGTGAAATCCAATTCCTGTATTACGTGCCGTTTGCGGAATACGACAACGTGCTGACCCGTCCCAACCGGGTGGTCATGGGACAGGATCGGCATGCGGCTGACGTTCCGGAGGCCTTGCGGCCCTGGCGTGAGTTCATTGATACCCATGGTCCGCTGGAGCTCTAACTGATGGGCGACCGCCGCGAAGTCATGCTGGACCTGGCGCGCCGTGCGCTCGCCCACTTTGAGGCCGGTACCACGGATCAGGCGGATGCGCCGCTCGAGATGCCGGTGGCGGCCTATTTGAATGCCGAACGGTACGCTGAAGAGCGTGAGAGGATTTTCAAGCATCTGCCCCTGGCGCTGGCGCTTTCCCTGGAGCTGCGCGCACCCGGTGACTACAAAGCCGTTACGGCGCTCGAAACGCCGGTGCTGCTCGTCCGTGGTGAAGACGACAAGGTGCGTGCTTTCCTGAACGTGTGCCGGCATCGTGGGGCAAGACTGTGTGCGGACGGAACGTCGCACGCGCGGGTAATTACCTGTCCGTATCACGCCTGGGTGTATGATCTGGACGGCAGGCTGGCTGGGCAGTACGGCGAGAACACCTTCGGCGAGATTGACAAATCTGCTCACGGACTCATCGAGCTTGCCTGCGCCGAGCGTTGCGGGCTCGTCTGGGTCATGTTGACGCCGGGCGAGCGGTTTGACGTTGATGCCTGGTTGGGCGATTTTGCCGCGGAGCTCGACAGCCTCGAGCTTTCTGACTGGCATCTCTATGAACAGCGCGAGCTGCCCGGCCCGGGTTGGAAGGTCACGATGGACGGTTATCTCGAGGCTTACCATCACAATCTGGTGCACCGGGAAACGGTAGGTAAACATACGGTCGGAAACCTGTTGGTGCTCGATACCTGGGGACCGCACCAGCGCCTGACGTTCGGGCGTAAGTCGCTTGGCGATCTGGCGGGAACGGACGAGTCTGAATGGCAGCCCGGTGAGCACATACGGCTGATCCACTCTGGATTTCCGAATCTCTCGGTATCGGGGATTCTGGGTGACCACTGTCTCGTCAGTCAGATCTTTCCGGGCGTCACCGCCGACGCCACGGTGACCGTGCAGACGATTCTGGTCGCTGATGAGCCTTTGACCGATGCGGCACGCGCCGCCTCCGCCGGCTTCAGCGACATGGTGCTGGAAGCGGTACAGGTAGAAGACTACGGCATCGGTTTCGGTATTCAGAGCGGACTGGACGCCATCGCCGACACGGCATTCGTATTCGGCCGTAACGAACCGGCGGTGCAGAATTATCACGGCTGGATTCGTAGGTTCATGACGCAGGAAGGAACACGACCATGGTAACTCTCAGAATTGCGGCACTAAGCCTGCTGGTGCTTGCTGCCTGCGGCGAGGCACCTGAGACATCTCTTCCGACGGAGCCGGAAGCAGAGCCGGAGACGCTGCAATCGACCGACCAGTTTCAGGCGACCAGCGGGGACTTCGGGCCGCGCGAAGAGATGCCGGGGGCTGCGCTCTATGCCCAACACTGCGTGTACTGCCACGACGGCACCGTACCCAAGGCGCCGCACTTCAGCTGGCTGGAGATGATGACGCCGGCGGTGCTGTTGAATTCGCTGGAAGCGGGTGTCATGCAGCCACAGGCAGCCATGCTGAGCGACGCGGAGCGCCGGCACGTCGTCGAGTACATCACCCGCGCCCCGGCAGATACGTTGGCCGTCCAGACGTTGCCGATGTGTGAAGCAGATGTCGCTTTCGATCGGGAGTCAGCGCCGCCCAGGGTAGGCTGGGGCCACGACACGTCGCGTTTTACGCCAGCGTCTGCCGGTGGCGTAAACGCCGAGCAGGCGAGGACGCTGGAGCTCAAGTGGAGTTTTGTTTACCCGGGCGCGCTGCGGGCAAGATCACAGCCGGCCATGGGCTGGGGGGCGCTTTACACGGGTTCGCAGGATGGCACCGTTTACGCCTTTGATCTCGAAAGCGGCTGTGTGCACTGGACGTTTGCCGCGTCCGCTGAAGTGCGGACCGGAATTGTGCTTGCCGAGGGTGAGCGGCCGCTGGCCGTGTTCGGCGACATTCTCGCCAAACTCTACGCGGTGGATGCCTTCACCGGGGAACTCGTCTGGAGCCTCAAAACCGATGATCATCCGTCGGCGACGCTGACGGGGACGCCGGCTCTGGTGTCCGATCGCTTGTTCGTGCCCATCTCGTCTCTTGAAGTCATTCCCGCCGCGGATCCGGATTATCCATGCTGCAGCTTTCGCGGAAGCGTGCTTGCTCTGAGCGTCGCCGACGGGAAAGAGCTGTGGCGCCACTACACCATACCGGAGGCACCACAGCAGACGGGAACCACCAGCGCGGGTACGGCGGTGCTATCACCCTCCGGCGCGCCAGTCTGGAGCAGCCCCGCGGTCGACCGGAAACGTAACCGGATCTATTTCGGCAGCGGTGAAAATTACTCCACCCCGGCAGACGGCAACAGCGATGCCGTGTTTGCGGTCGACATGGACACCGGCGAACGGGTCTGGCAGATGCAGAGCACATCCGGAGATGCCTGGAACGTCGCCTGTATGATGGAGGACAACCCCAATTGTCCGCCGGAGCGCGGACCTGACTTCGATCTTGGCGCGTCGATGATTCTCGCCACGCTGCCTGATGGCAAAGACGTGCTGGCGGTAGGTCACAAAGACGGCACGGTGTACGTGCTGGATCCCGATCGTCGGGGTGAAGTGATGTGGTCTCTCAGGGTCGGGCGGGGCAGCATTCAGGGTGGAATCCACTTCGGCATGGCTGCCGAAGACGCGTTGCTGTACGCCCCGATCAACGACATGAACGACACCCGCAACGGTGACTTCCTGGATCAGGAGCTCGCCCGTCCGGGTGTGCACGCGATTGATCTGGCGGAACGTACGGTGGTCTGGAATCACGTGCAGGATGATCGCTGCGGCGAAGCGCGGGAGTTCTGCGACCCTGGCGTGTCAGCTGCAATCACCGCGTCGCCTGGCGTTGTCTTTGCCGGCCATCTCGACGGGGTCGTGCGTGCGTATGAGCAAAGCAGCGGTGATCTGCTCTGGTCGTACGACACCACGGTTGCGCATACCGGCGTCAACGGGGTGACGGGAAGGGGCGGCAGCATGAGCGGCGCCGGTCCGGCAGTGGCAGCCGGGTATGTGGCCGTCAACTCAGGATACGGACTCTACTTTCACGAGCCCGGCAACGTGTTGCTGGTCTTTGCACCCGCGGCTTCCAGCGAGCCCTCAGGCGGATAGCGCCCGAGCAGCAACACGGTCGCGGCGCCCACCAGGAAAAGGCCCAGCGCGATCATGAAGCCGACCGAGTAGCTGCCGGCCCGATCGTACACCGTGGCGAACAAGAGGGGCGCGGTTCCGGAACACGTGGCCAGCGCCATGTAGAGCACCGCGTAAATCTTTGCATAGTGTTTGAGGCCGAAGTATTTGGCCGCAAGGAAAGACATCAGGTCCAGTTCCGCACCCGCCGCCAGACCCAGTAGCGCTGCCGCCGTCGCCGCGGCCCAGAAGTTCTGCGGGTCGATCATGAGCCAGCAGCCGATGGTGGGTAACAGCATGGATATTGAGGCCACCGCCGGTGCCCAGAACTTGTCGACCAGATATCCAACCAGAAGCCGGCCGAAAATGATGGCGCCGCCGAAGACGCTCATGACGGTGGCGGCATTGCTGTTACTCATGCCGGCGTCGGTGACTGCGGGATAGAGATTGGCGCCAATCCCGGACAGCGCCATGTAAACCACAAAAATGGACAACAACAGCACCCAGAAGCGATAACCGCGCGTGGCTTGCTTCAGAGTCAGACCGGTTTCGTGGGGTGCTGCCACAGCCTGATCGTCGTGGTGATGGCGTTCCCGGGGTCGAAATCCGAAGAAAACGAGTGGCAGGGCGATGAGGAGCGGCAGCAGCGCAATGCCGACGTAAGCACCGCGCCACCCGGCAATTTCCACCAGCCACGTGGCGTATTGGGGTATGAGCACGCCGCATATTCCGGTGCCGGTCAGGGCAAGGCCCAGCGCCAGTCCCCGCTGCTTGAAGAAGTTGGTTGTTATCGCCCTGGTCCAGGTGACCGGGATGGTTCCGGCCCCAAGGACGGCCATCACCGCGTAGGCGAGGTACAGCATCCACAGCGCCCCGTTCTGGCTCGCTGCCAGCACAAACCCAAGCGTCAGACCCAGGATGCTGGGTAAGGCAACTCGCCGCGCCCCATAGCGGTCGCACAGCCAGCCGACAATGGGTGACGTGATGACCCCGAGTCCTGAGCTGAAGAGAATTGCAGTCTGAAACTGCGCGCGCGTCCAGCCGAGTTCTTCGGTGATGGGCACAACCAGCGCGCCAACGGAGTAATAGGGCAGAACGAGTGAACTGAGCGCCACGCCGGCGCCGGCAGACAGGACCAGAAACCAGCCGCGTCTGAGCTCTGAGCCTGTGGCGTCGTTCAGAGGGAAACTCCGCCTTTGAAGACTTGAAGGCGGGAGTGGTCCTGCAGAATCCGTATGTCGTCCAGAGGATTGCCGTCGACGATGAGGAAATCGGCGTGGCTATCCGGTGACAAGGTACCCAGGCGGCCGTTTGGATCCATTGCCAGACCGCCGTTCTGCGTTGCGCAGCGTAACGCCTCGGCAGGAGACATGGAAAACAGATCGACAAAGTATTCGAGATCTTTTGCATACGTACCGTGAGGTGCGATGCTGATCCCGTAGTCGCCCCCGACAACCAGGCGCACGCCGGCGGACCGTAGTTTTTCCACGGTAACGACGGTAGCTTCAATTTCGCGTTCGTAACCTTGCTGGCAGACCGTTTCCCTGCTGATGCCGAGTGACTCGCAGTGGTTCAGATATTGCACTTCCCAGGCGATGGCCGGTCCCACGAACACGCGGTCGCGCTGTTCAGCCAGCAGGTCGACCGCTTCGTCGTCCAGATAGTTCGCGTGGCCGATGTAGTCGACGCCGGCGCGCACGGCTTGTTTTACAGCGGCCGCCGAGCGGGCATGGCAGGCAACTCTCATCCGACGCCGGTGGGCCTCGTCTACCACCGCGTTGACTTCTTCGTCTGTGAAAGAAAGCTCTCCCGGAGGGTTGGTGGGATTGATGTTCTCGCCGTCGATGAAGACTTTCACGACGTCTACGCCGAGCTTACGCTGCTCGCGGACGGCTTTGCGCAGCGCCCAGGGTCCGTCAGCGATCTGGCTCAAACCGCCGCCGGAGTCGACGTTGCTGGCGGTGGCCCCGAGATCGCGCCCGGCGGCGAGGAGGCGCGGCCCGACGATTCGCCCGCTATTGATTGCCTCGCGCAGGGCTACGTCGATCTTGTAGGTGGAACCGAAGCTGACGGCTGATGTGAAACCCGCCTCGAGCATGAGAGCCGCATTGCGTACCGCGGTGATGGTTGCCTGCTCGACTGGCGTCTCGCCGATTGCAAACGGTGACGCGTCGGCAAATGACAAGTGTGCATGAGTTTCGGTCATGCCGGGCATGATGAACTTGCCGGCTACGTCGATCGGCGTGCCCTCGGCACCTGGAGGAAGGTCGGCCGCGGGGCCGGCGTAACGCACGATGCCGTCGCCGATCCAGACAGAAGCCTCCGTAACGGCGTCGTCGCTTGTGCCGGTGAAAAGCGTCGCGTTGGTAAATATCTGGTCCGCCATATCCGGCTCCGGGTATCAGTCCTGGAAAAACGCCGTTTTGCGCTCGCCGTTAGGGCCATACACGGGTTCGCCGCGTTCGACCAGATAAGCCTGGTTGATGCTCTCCTTGATATTTGCGGAACCCAGCAGTTCCACCATTTTGTCATAGTTGGCATGTTTGAAGTGGGCAGCAAGGCTGTCACTGTCTTCCCACAGCTCATACACCTGGATCCGCGTCGGTACCGAAGGATCAGGGGCGAAGCAGTAGTCCCGGCAGCCGGCCTCTTCGACGCGGGTCGCCATCTGCACGTCTTTTGTGATTTCCACGGCGTGGTTGCGATCTGCTTCGTTTTCGAACTCAAGGGCGGCGACAACGATAATCATGCGTTTCCTCTTTTGTCAGTCGTTCATGCGGACAGTTAACACCGACGCCAGCGTTGTTTGCGCGGGCGGAGCGCCTAGTCTCCCCTGACTACGCGCGGATTGAAGGACTACTGTAAGTAAATCAGTTGCGTGGTGCCAGAGGTTCTGCGGGGACTGGGAGGCAGGGGGAAGCGGGGCGGCGGGATCGGGGAGATCCTGCCGCAGAGGAGTCACGGCGTGATGCGGATGAGCTGGGTTTCTCCGCTGGAGTCGTCGACACCGTCGTTGTCGGTGGAAATCAGCAGGTCTCCGTTTGCAAGCTGGGTCAGGCCTTCGACCTTCTCGATAATGGCGCCACCGGGTGCTGCGAGGTCCGGCATGAGATCGCGAACCAGCGACTTCTCGAGTATCGGGAAAGGCTCGCCGTCGGGAGCAAATTGGACCCCGGCCGTAGAGACTTCATAGACGCGTTTCACGCGCGCGTCCGGTCCACCCTGGTTGTCGCGCTCGACAACAAGAAACGCGTCTTTGCCGATCGCCGCAATCTCAGAGAGACCAATCCAGCCGCCGTTCGGTGATTCGACTGCATCCAGCGGGTAATACGCGAAGCGCCAGTCACCTTTGCCATCGAGTCTGCCGATCCTGGCGTACTCGCCGGGGTCGCCCGCGTCGGGCCAGGCGCGTTGAAAGGCAACGTAGACGCTGCCGTCCGCAATTGTGACACCTTCGAGGCCAAAGCGGCGCTGCCCGGCGTTTGCCAGAGCACCTGGCAGCGTGACCGCCCGCTCGACGTTGCCCTGGCGATCGACCCAGGCGACGATGTTGGGCGAAAACGCCCGCCCGTCATCACCAATGGCGCCGGAACCCTCGGAAGCGACGATAAATCCGCCGTCTGCCCGTACCGCGATGCCTTCGAGATCGAGATTGACCGTACCGTCTTCGTTGACCAGTGACTTGATGCCGTCCACCTGATCCGACAGACCGTTGTCAGCAACGTACGCTGAGGCTTCAGCCTCAATGGCCGCAATGGCGCCGTTGGTGTCGACAAGCTCCAGATCTCGAACGATTCGCGCGGGGAACCGGTTGATTTTTATCGCAAAGATCCGGCTCTTCCGATAGAAGCTGTCGTGGACCGAATACACCAGGTCGGGCTTGTTCTTGGATGCCGCCAGTGCGGATTGTGCACCCCACGGAATGGGCGTGCCCGCCGCGCCATTTCGGGAGATCAGGGTCGGATAGCTGGGAGCGCCATCCTGCCACTGGTAGATGTTCAGGGAACCGCGGAATTTGGCGTCTCGATCGTCTTCTTCAGAAGCCGCAACGAAGAGCCCGCGTTGTGGAATAGCAAGCAGACCTTCGGGACCGATGTTGGCGGGCAGGATCTGAGACAGCCGCGGCACCGGGAGCTTGCCGCCTCGGAGTCGGTAAGCCAGCACGACGCTGGAGCGCTCAGAACCGACGAACAGCATTTTGTGCTTGCCAAAGATCCCAAACTCGACGTTTTCCGGTTCGTTGCCCTTGTTGGCAGAGCGGTCTTCTGGGTAGTGACCGATTCGAACGGTGGCGTGATCGACGCTGTTACCCGATTCGAACAGCGCGTCACCCGTTGTATTGAAGAGCGTAAAACCCCTGCTGCCACCGAAGAGATCTCCTTCGTCAGCCGTTGCAAAGGCGTTTTTCGAAATCCATGCAACACCGTCAGGCTCCCGCGCTACCTGGTCGAGTGCGTCCGTCAGTGTAATGATGTCTTCTTCGTTGATATCAATCTGCTCTAGATCGACGCTGCCCGCAGTGAAGTCGTTCACGATCTTGCCGCTCTTCAAGTCGACGAGCGCCAGATGGTTGTTTTCCTGAAAGCTCACCACAGCAACGTTAGCCGTGTTGATGTCGACGTACTCGGGTTCCGGATCCTCGGGAAAGAGGTCAGCAAGTCCAGTGAGGTCAACCGCGCGCGTTGACCATTGCTCCACGGGACCGGCCAGATCGACAATGGTCAGAAAGCCTGCAGGCGCTTGAGGAGGCTCGCCATCGCCCAGGTCTTCGTCGCGCTCGTTCTCGATTGCGATGGCGGCGTATTGTCCGTCTGGACTAACGTCGATGGCGTCTGGCTGACCGCCAAGCTCGATGCTGCGCACAATCGTTTGTGACGCGATATCGACGACCTGGAGGAGACCGCTGACGTTGATGAAATCAAGACTGGTGTTGACGGCTGCTAACGCGTAACCGCCTTTCACGGCCACTGAAGTCGGTTCTCCCTCGAGGGGTATGAGCCCAATCGGTGCCGGCGCGTCAGGTTTGGTGATATCTACGATACCCAGGGCTTCCTGTGGCGAATCGGTGTAAACCAGGGTGTTACCATCCGCGGTGGCATCTACGATTTCCGGTGCAGACTCGTTATCGATGTTGCCGGTTGTCATGAAGGTGGGGTAAGTCGCAATGCGTTGGAACGCGCCGCCGGATTGACTTGTTCGATCTGCCAGAGCGGATTGTCCCAATAGCAGACCCGCGACCACAGCAAATGCCAAAGAGTTTGATTTCAATTGGTTTCCCCTTGCGAATTAGGCGAACGACACTAGGGGCAGGGGATTTCGATTTGATGACAACTTGAGAGAAATGCACGACTTTTGTCTCAATCGCAGTGTGTTCGTCAAATTGTCATGAAAATCTAAACTAAGTAAGCCGCCTTGCTCTGATCGCAGACTACGAACACGCACTTGCATGGCGGCTGCCGTGGCAGGTAACTTCGCGATACTTCACTCCGGGACATATATTGATGCGCCTGCATGTCGTTGATGGCACGTTCGAGCTGTACCGGGCGCACTTCTCTAAGCGGCCGGGCAAGATGAGCCCATCGGGCCAGGACGTCAAGGCCACAACCGGTGTGATGAGCTCGCTCCTCAGTCTGCTTGCGGACCCCGCTGAAGGTGTCACCCATCTGGCTGTTGCCTTCGATAACCCGATCGAATCTTTCCGCAACGATCTCTTCGACGGTTACAAAGACGGATCAGACATGGAGCCCGTGCTGGTGGCGCAAATGGATCTCGTCGAAGACGCGGTGCGATCGCTCGGGATTGTCGTCTGGTCGATGGCTGAGTTTGAAGCGGACGATGCGCTTGCCAGCGCGGCGGTGAAGTACCGGTCCCGCGTGGAGCAGGTCAGGATCATGACGCCGGACAAAGATCTCGGCCAGTGCGTGGTCGATCGCAGCGTGGTGCAGGTCGATCGCATCCGCGATCGCGAAATTGATCACGCGGGCGTTGTCGCGCGCAACGGCGTGGTACCCGAGCTCGTGCCGGACTGGCTGGCGCTGGTGGGCGATACCGCAGACGGCATTCCGGGACTTGCCGGGTTCGGGGCAAAAACGGCGGCGGCGCTCTTGAACGCGCACGGCTCAATCGAGGCCATCCCGGAAGATCCGGCCGACTGGCAGGCGAAGGTGCGGGGCGCCAAGCGCCTGGCGGCGACGCTCGCAGCCGAACGCGAGGCTGCGCTTCTTTACAAGCAGCTGGCGACGCTGCGTACCGATGTGCCGCTGGCTGAAAGCTTCGACGCGCTGGAGTGGCGTGGCGCACCCCGGGCGGAGTACGAAGCCCTTCTTGCACGCCTCGGCGGGATGGCCATGCGACCGCAACAGTTTCTATGAGTATCGGCGTGATACGCCCCTAGTCCACGATGAGCACTTTGGCACCCCGGGTTGGCCGGAACTTCAGATCGAGCAACGCCTGGTTGGCGTCTTTCAGCGGGTAAGTTTCCACGGTCGGTCGAATGCCCGCTGCTGCGGCAATCGGCAGGTATTCGCGAATGTCTCTGTGGGTGATGTTCGCGACGCTCTTGATCTCCCGTTCGAGCCACAAATGTTCGTGGTAGCTGAGATCCTGCAGGGCTTCCTGATCCGCTTTTTCTTTCCGTATGGCATTGATGACAAGCCGCCCTCCCGGGACCAGAGCTGCCATTGCAGCAACCACAGGGCGCCATGCCGGTGTGGTGTCGATGATTGCCTGCAGCGGCCGGGGCGGCGTATCTGTGGTATCTCCGCTCCAGTCTGCGCCAAGCGACAGGGCAAACCGGCGGACTTCGGCGTCCCGGGCAAACACGTAAACGGGCGAAGCGGGGAACAGGTGGCGCGCCAGGTGTAGCACTTGATGCGCGGAACCACCAAAGCCGGTGAGTCCCAGCGGCTGGCCATCGATCAGGTTGGTCAATCGCAGCGCGCGATAGCCGATAGCGCCGCCACAAAGGAGCGGCGCAGCCTCCGCATCCGTGTATGCCTCGGGTATTGGCACGACGTAGGCCGCGGGGACGGTCATGAATTGCGCGTAGCCGCCGTGCGCGTCACATCCGGTGGCGACAAATGCTGAACTCAGGTTCTCGAGTGGCGTGCCGTCGGAATGATGGATCCAGCCAACGCCTACCCGATCTCCCAGTGCCACTCCGCTGGTGCCTTCGCCAAGCCCGGCCACTTCCGCGATGACTTGATGACCAGGAATGATCGGCAGTTCGGCAGGTACCAGACGTCCTTCTATTTCGTCCAGCTCAGTATGACAAACCCCGCAGGCACGCACGTGCAGCAGCACCTCTCCGGGTCCTGGCTGCGGGGTGGGCATTTCCGCCCAGCGCAGCGGCGTCGAAGATTCGGTCAGCGGTTGCAGCACCTCGAGAATTTGCGCGCGCATCGGGTCTCTCGCGGGTAAAATCTGTCCCACAAAACTCTAGAACATAAGGAGAACACTTTGAACATTGATGGGAAGGTGGCTGTGGTCACGGGCGGTGCATCCGGAATTGGCGCGGCAACCGCACGCCGCATTGTCGAAGGCGGCGGTAAGGTGGCCATCCTGGATTTGAACGAAGGGCTGGGGAACGCTCTCGCGACTGAGCTCGGCGACGCGGCGCGCTATGAGAACGTCAACGTCACGGATGAGGACTCGGTTGCTGCTGCCGTTGATGCAACGGCCGGCGCGTTCGGCGCCATACACATCTGCTGTAATTACGCCGGTATCGGACATCCGGGACGTACAGTTGGTCGGGACGGACCGCTGCCACTCGAACATTTCAAGCGCGTGGTCGACGTCAATCTCTTCGGTACGTTCAACGTGCTGCGACTTGCCGCTGCGCAGATGCTCAAGCACGACCCGGTGACTGACGACGGTTGTCGTGGTGTCATCATCAACACCGCTTCGGTTGCCGCCTACGAAGGCCAGATTGGTCAGGCAGCTTACAGCGCATCGAAAGGCGGAGTTGTCGGGATGACGCTGCCGATCGCACGGGATCTTGCGAGCATGGGCATCCGCGTGAATACGATTGTGCCTGGACTGATTAACACACCGCTGCTCGGTGCGCTGCCTGACCAAGCGAAAGAATCTCTGGCCGCCACAGTGCTGTTTCCGAAACGGCTCGGCGAACCGGACGAAATTGCCAAGGTAGCCATGGCCATCATCGACAACGACTACATCAACGGCGAGTGCATCCGCATGGACGGCGGGATCCGCATGCAGCCGAAGTAGTCCGGCGCTTTTCGCAATTGGTCGCCGGCTATTTCAACAGCGAGCCGAGTACACCCCGAATCAGCCGGGTGCCGAGTGACCGGCCGACGGACCGCGCGGCACTCTTGAGAAAGGCCTCGCCGATACTCTGACGATTGCTGCGCCGGCGCGGTTTTTCGGCCCGGGCGGGTGCTTCACGCACCTCGCGCGCTTCGGCTGCGGCCCGGGCGGCAAGCACCTCGTATGCAGATTCACGATCGATGCTGGTGTCGTAGCGCCCGCCGATTGGAGATCGCTCCAGCAGCTCCCGTCGCTCCGCTTCGGTCAGCGGTCCAATCTGGGATTCAGGCGGGGCTACGAGCACCTCGCAGACAGAGCGCGGTGTGCCGTCTTCGTCGAGCGCGGAGACCAGCGCCTCGCCGGTGCCGAGCTCCGTCAGCAGGCCCGGAACGTCCAGCTTGTCGTCGTTGCGAAAGCTGTCCGCCGTCGCGCGCAACGCCTTCTGATCCTTGGGGGTAAACGCGCGTACCGCGTGGGCAATCTTGAGACCAAGCTGTCCGAGCACGGACTCCGGGAGGTCCTGTGCATTCTGCGTCACAAAATAGACGCCGACCGCTTTCGATCGAATCAGGCGCACAACCTGCTCAATCTTGTCGATCAGCGATTCCGGCATGTCGTCGAACAGCAGGTGCGCCTCGTCGAAGAAGAGCACAAGCTTCGGCTGCTCGAGATCACCGGCTTCCGGGAGCGTTTCGAAGAGCTCAGAGAGGAGCCAGAGCAGAAAGGCGGCGTAGAGCTTCGGGGAGTCACGCAGGAGCTTTTCACTGTGCAAAAGGCTCACAACGCCCTGACCGGAGAAGTCACGCTGCATGAGGTCTGCAATGGCAAGCGCCGGTTCGCCGAAGAAGTTCTCCGCACCCTGTTGCTCGAGGACCAGCAGGCGACGCTGGATCGCACCGATGCTTGCGGTGGAGATGTTGCCGTACGTGGTGCGCAGTGCTTTGGCATTGTCGCCCATCCAAGTCAGGAGCGAGCGCAGATCCTTCAGATCGAGGAGCAGCATCCCCTCATCATCGGCTATCGCGAACGCGGCGTAGAGGATGCCGTTCTGAGTGTCGTTCAGCTCTAGGAGCGAACTCAGGATCAGCGGTCCAATCTCCGAGATGGTGGTTCGCACGGGATGACCGTGCTCACCGAACACATCCCAGAGGAGCGTCGGATACGGCCGCTGCTGATAGTCGTCGATGCCAATCACACCCACGCGCCGGTCGATTTCGCTGTGCGGGCCACCGGCCGCAGCGATACCGGACAGATCACCTTTGACGTCGGCGGCGAACACGGGTACACCAGCACGTGAAAAACCTTCCGTAAGTATTTGAAGAGTAACGGTTTTACCTGTCCCGGTGGCGCCCGTAATGAGTCCGTGGCGGTTACTCTGGCTGGCGAGTTGAACCGTCTGCTGCTGGTTGAGCCCGCCGATGCGTATGGTCTTCGACACGTCTGATGCCCCTCCTGAAAATTGGCCATCATAATGCCTGCAGGCGGTTGGCATTTCGAGAGACGTGGGTAAAACGGACGTAAAGCGCCGCTGGCCTCAGTGGCGCTCAGGCGATATTTTAGAGTCGCGTTGGTCGGCAGAGGTTGGGAGAGGGTGATGCTCGATATCTTGTTTACGGCGGTCTTGTCCGCAGGGTTCACCCTGGCGGGCGCCTACGTCGCCGGGCGGCGCATCCTGGCGCAGCAGATTGCGCCCCTCGTGCAGGCTGAAGTCGACAAGCGTGTGGCTGAGCTCGGCGATGTCATCGAAACCCGGGTACGCAATGGCGTGGTGAGTGCCGTGACAGACGTGACGTCGCCGGAAAGCCTGCAGAAACGCATGGTCAAAGGTCAGGACAGCTTGCTGAACGCGCTCTTCGGCAAAGGGATTGGCTAACCGGGCCGGGAAACGCGTTCCCCCTGGCGGACGTCCATGAAATCCAGGTTCACACCGTCGTTGTGCACGGTGGCGGCGTTTTCGAGATCCCTGGCGCGCATGACCGCCTGCTTGCCGTAGCGCTCGAGCACCCGGTCGATGGTGGTTTCCAGGCGCCGCGCCGATGGATTGTGGAACAATGACAGTTGCTGCGGCGCTTCCCGCCAGTGCAGATCAAAAACAGCCATCCCGACCAGTCGAAACGGTCCGGGATGTGCAAACTCCTCCAAGAGCTCACACGCCTCCTGAAAGAAAAGCGCGGCGGTGTCTCCGGGCCCGGTCAGCTGGCGCTGGCGCGTCAGCAGCCGGTGCGCGCTGGTTTTGAGTCTCACCCGCACCCCGTGCGCGACGTAGCCTTTGCCGCGCAGTCGCCGGGCGATGCGATCCGCTGCACGCAGCAGATGGCGCCGGATGTCTTCCGGACGGCGCACGTCGGCGCGCAGCGTGCGGTCTGAACCAATGCTGCGAGCCGTGCGACCGCGTTCGACGCGGCGCGGGTCGACCCCGTGCGACAGCTGGTGCAGGCGACGCCCCAGCGCGCCCAACCGCTCTTCCAGGACGGCTGCCTCCAACCGGGCGATGTCGCCGATTGTGATGAGATCCATATCGGCCAGGCGGGCACTGGTTTTCGGACCAACGCCCCAGAGCCGTTTGATCGGCAGCGGGGCAAGCCATTGCTGCGTGTCCTGGGGCGGGACGACGGTCAAGCCGTCGGGTTTGTCGTGCGCGCTCGCCACCTTGGCCACGTACTTGGTTGCCGCAAGCCCGACAGAAATGTGTAACCCGGTGGCGGCGTGAACGGCTGCCTTGATGCCCGCACCCATCTCAGAGGGGTTGCCGAAAAAACGTTCCGCGCCGGACATGTCGAGGAACGCTTCGTCCAACGACAATGCCTCAACGGCGGGTGAGAAGTCGGCGAAAATGTCCATGATCCGGGCGGAGACCGCCTGGTACTTATCGAAATCTGGCGGCACCATCACCGCGTGCGGACAGCGCTGGAGGGCCTCACCCACGGACATGGCGCTGCCGACCCCGTACGCTCTTGCCTCGTAGCTTGCCGTCAACACCACGCCGCGGCGGCTCCGGGGTCCGATGAGTACGGGCTTACCGCGAAGCGCGGGAGTGTCTCGTTGCTCCACGGCGGCGTAAAACGCGTCCATGTCCGCGTGAGCAATGATGCGCGGCCATCGTTCCATGCAAAGAGGGTAGTGGATAACTGGATATATATCCAGTATTTCCCATGTTATCTGGCGTTGTCAGGCAAAGAAAAGCCCCGCCGATGGCGGGGCTGAATGAGGGGCAGTCGCCAGCGGTTCGGGTCGCCGGCAGAGTTGCCACCCGGCGTACCGGGAGGGGCGTACCGGGAGGAAAGAGACTACCCGGGCCGGATGACGAGTACGTGACGATGGTCGGTTCAGCTATCCTGTGCGGTCAGCGCTTCCAGCACCTTGGCCGGATGATCTGCGGCCCGTGAAACGCGCCGCCAGTGTTTCCTGACCTTGCCGTCCGGTCCGATCCACACCGTCGAGCGAATGACCCCCATGGTTTTCTTGCCGTACATCATCTTCTCACCATAGGCGCCGTAGCGGGTCATGACTTTCCGGTCGGCGTCCGACAACAGCGTGAAGGGTAGCTGGTATTTGTCGATGAAGCGCGTGTGGCTCGCCGCATCGTCCGGTGAAACCCCAAGCACCACCACGCCGCGGGCCTCCACATCCTTCCACAGATCGCGGAAACCGCAGGCTTCCTTGGTGCAGCCTGGCGTGTCGTCGCGTGGATAGAAGTAGACGATGACGTCTTGTCCCTTGAACGCCTTCAGCGCAACTTTGTCGCCGTTCTGGTCGGGCAGCGTGAACGCCGGGGCGGCTTTCCCTTCTTCAATACTCAATGGATACCTCCGTTTAGTGTAGTGGTGTGCAGCGAAAGACGGGGATTTGCCGCCGCGTTCGTGTCTGATAGTCGGCGTACGGCGCGTAGTGGGACACGCAGATTGGCCAGGCCTGAGCCCGCGCGTCGTCCGCAAGCTCCGTCACCTGCATCTGTCGGCTTTGTCCGCCCAGAGTGATGGTCACTTCCGGATGCGCGACCAGGTTGTGGTACCAGGCCGGGTGTCTTGGAGCGCCGCCCTGGGAGGCGACCAGGAGGACATCTTCGCCATCCGGCACGAACATGAGCGGAATGGTGCGTTCACGTCCGCTGCGCGCGCCCGTCATCGTCACCAGGCATATGGGGTCTCCGGCCAGGGAGTTCATTAAGCGGCCGCGACTCGCGCGGTAGACCCAGACGTTCAGGCGTGTGAAACGCTTCAGGAACCACAGCGGCATCGCCGGTCCCTGTTCTTCGACCGCGGCTGCGTCGCTCGGTGTCTCGCTCATGCTGATGTTCCTGCAAAAGCCCGCATTGTGGCACAACGCGCGCGTGCTCAGGCCAGCGGCTGGACCTCTGCGCGAAACGCTGGCGTGTCAGCGTTTGTCTTGACGCGGATTTCGCCGTTCTCACCGTGTTCCAGGAGGTCGACAATTTCATTGGCCATGACGCTGGTTGGCATCATGCCGAACTCCGGCGCTTTATAAGCATCCGGCACGATCTGTGTGTCGACCACGCCGGGGCAGATGGCGTTGATGCGCACGTTGCCACCCTCATTGGCGGCGGCAACGGCGCGTGTCAGGCCAATCAACGCATACTTTGTGGCGGTGTACATTGGGTCGACCGGCACCACCGAAAGTCCGGCGGTTGACGCTGTAATCGTGATGGCGCCGCCGCGCTCGCGCATGAGCGGCAGCAGGTGGCGCAGACCGTGATACACCCCATCGAGGTTGACGCCGACGATACGGCGGTACTGCGCTTCGGTGACTTCCTCGATGCCAAGAAAAGGATCGCCCGTAGGCACCGTCATGATCCCGGCATTCAGATGGGCTAACTCCGGCGGACCAAGGCGCTCACCGCACAACGCGACCGCGTCGGCAACGGACTGGCTGTCGGTCACGTCGCAGTGGATGAAAGTGCCACCAATCTCGGCCGCCAGCGCTTCGCCCGCACCGGCGTTGATGTCACAGACGGCAACGCGAGCCCCGGATGCGGCAAGCTGTTTACAGACCGCGGCGCCGATTCCGGTAGAACCGCCAGTCACTAGAGCAATGGTGCTCATTTTGATCTCCTCCAGAGCTGCTTCGTCGCTGCCCGGCGCCAGCAGCTGTAAAATGTTAGAACACGGTACAAAGTTACTCAGCCACCCCTGTCCCTGTCAATTCGACGCTGTGACATGGCGACTCGCGTGCTCGAAAACAGGGTCTCAAACAAGGCAGCACCAACAAAGTTACCACGAACGCTAACGTCAATTCTGATCGTTGCTAGTCTTGCCCTATGGGTAGGGCAGCCACGCGACGACATTGATTGAAATCAGAGAAGCTGAGCAGGACGACTGCGTCAACGTGCTCGATTGGGTCAACGATCGCCATCTCTGGTACTTGGATGGCGTGGGCGCGTATCGCACGCGGACGGAAGCCGAGTTTTTTCCGGTCTGGCAGGAACTCATCGAGCAGAGCTCTGCCTGGATGCTGGTCCGTGACGGTCAGCCCCTCGGTCAGATCGGCTGGGTGGAATCTTTGCCTGCTCAGACCGCCGAGGTCTATATCACCATCGGCAAAGCTGCCGAGCGGCGCCACGGCATCGGTCGACACGCCATCGGCTGGCTGGAACGACGCGCTGCCGTTACCGGAATACACCGGCTGGTGGCCCGCGTGCTCGATGTGAACGAGGCCGGTAAACGCTTTTTTGCTGCGCTCGGCTACCACGCGGTGCCCGCCAACGCAACCTTGCTCAATCGCGACGGAGAAACGATTGTGCTGCACTGGGTCGAAAAGACCGTGCCGCTGGCCGTGCGCTGAATGCTCACGCCTGTACCAGTTCCAGGTACGAATCCTCAAAATACACGAACGATACGTCGCCACCATCCGGAAACGCCTGGCGTGTAAATGCCACCGTCTGGGCTTTGTCGAGCGCACCCATCCGGTAGTGACTGAAGCCTGCCTCTTTGAAGATATCGTCGGTCCAACGCGGCGCCAGCACCCGATTGGTCGGATGGTGCAGGAGGCCAATCGTCACGCCGGGTGATTTACGGCGGAGCGGCAGGAGACGTGCGACGCCGTGAAAATCTTCGACATCACCCCGCGTCATTCCGAAATGCTCGACGAAGTTGCCGGCCACCTCCTCGAGACGGGCCTCATCGGTCCAGACGTACACACAGTGATTGTCTGCCGTGTCTGCCTGCGTGACGCCGAATTCGTAAATCTGTCCCTGGGGTGCAGACATCAGCAGCCAATCGGCAGTGCCATCCAGGAATGCCGCCAGCTCCGCTTCGTTCGAGACGGTGATCAGGTTTCGATCCAGGAGCGCTTGCAGGGTCGCCGTCGGATTGCTGTGAGTGAGACGGAAAACGGTGTCGCCGATGCGTGGCCCATCGGTATCCGGGCGGGGCTCGGCGACGTAGGAGGTGAAATTGTCCTGCTCGACGTAGTCGACGTCTCCGGGTTCTCCACGACGCCAGATGTACTGCCGCCCGATGCCTTCGTACATGTTCTGGATATGGGGTTTGAAACCAAGCACGTCAAGGAACTCGAGCGTGCGTCCCAGCGTGCCGTCCAGGGGCACGTCCTGCTGGCGGGTTCCCGGCGGCGGGGCTGCTTCCATGATGGTGGTGCCGAAGTGTGCAATTGCGGGTGTACCCATGTTGATTCTCCTGCGGCCGTTTGGATCAGGGCCCGCCTTTAATGCTGATCGTATGACCGGTCATCCAGCTGGACGCCCCTGATGCGAGATAGACAACCGCCGGTGCGATGTCCTCGGGCGTGCCTACACGTCCTAGCGGAATCTGGAAGCGTTCGCCGAGTTTGGGAATGTCTTCTTCCGACAGATTCAGAAATTCGAGAAATACCTCGGTGGGGATTGGCCCCGGAGACACGCCGTTCACGCGGATGCCAAAGGCTGCCAGCTCAGCGGCGAGCGTCTGCGTGAGGTTGTTGACGCCGGACTTTGCCACGGCATAAGGACCATTGAATGGCGATGCGACGCCAGCCGCGGCTGAGGAAATGTTGATGATTGTGCCACCACCGTTGTCTTTCATGATCCTGGCTGCGGCCTGCGCGCCGGTCCACACCGCTTTCAGGTTCAAATTCAGCTGAAAGTCCCACTGCCGTTCCGGCATGTCTAGGAGCGTACGTGGGACGCGATCGTCGGCGCCGCCGGCATTGCTGACCCAGCAGTCGAGGCGCCCCATTTCTGCGTAAGCGGTTTCGGCAAGCGTGCCAACCTGAGCGATGTCCATGACGTCGGTGGTGATGGCCAGCGCGCGACGACCGATCGCTCTGATCTTTTCGGCAACTGCCTCGATTTCTTCGCTGCGCCGTGCGGCAACGACAACGTCAGCGCCTGCTTCGGCAAGTCCCAGCGCCAGGCCTTCGCCGATCCCGCGCCCGCCGCCTGTCACTACGGCCACCTGGCCGTCCAGCTTGAACTGTTCAAGAATCATGCTGCCCCTCCCTATGTTGAGGCAGCATGTTAACCAATTCGATTAGCGAACAGTATTGTGTAGAACGCCCAGGTGCGTGCTGATGCTCACCACTTCGTCACCCTCACGCAAGTAGGCAAAGGGATTAGCCAGCGTCACGAGGTGGAACATGACGCCTTCCGGCGTGCCGGTGAGCAATACGGTGCGGGCTGGTATGTGCTGACAGGGGGTGAGCTTGAGGCTGGCATCGCCGAATTCATACTCGGCGTCACAACTCTCCAGCGCACGCGCGATGATGTCCTGCGGTGACCAGATCATCTGCCCGGCTACGGACTGCTGGCGCAGCCGTCCATTGACGTAGAGCTTGAGGTCCATCGAACGATAAAAGTCGGCATGTGCGGGGATGACAAAAAGGGCACCCACCGGCATCCGTGTGGAGCCGCCTTTTCCGGCAGGGAAACCGGTCAGGCCCATCGGCCGGTCGAGATCGATGTTCGACACCAGCTGCCAGCGGTCGGTGTAGTCGCCGCATAGGAGATACCCGAGCGTAGCGGGCTCCGCCACGGTGGCGTGAGCCAACGGTACGGCGCAGAGTTCAACCTCGTGGTCCAGACGGATTGCGCCGCGGACGGGGGCATTCCACGGTGTCGCATCCGACAGCTTGGGAAACAGGAACGGCTCGCCGTCCAATCCCACTTCTTCGGCATGGGCGCGATAGTTCGTACCGGCGGCGATATGTGGAAAGCGTGCGTCTACGGGTATACCAAGATCGTCCCAGGCGAGCGTTTCCGTGGTGCCCTGGCGCGCAATCGACGCCAGCCTCTCAGCACCCAGCTCGTTGTATGCGGATATGACATCGGCAAATTGATCCGCAGAATTGCTGCTGACATCGATGCCGGTAACCCCTGCGACGGTGCTATCCACCACCACGAAGATCCGGCCATCGGTGCCGCGTGCGAGCGTCAATGCTTCGTCGGGCCGCGCAATGGCAACGTGTTCGAATGGACTTTCCACGAGCTCTGCATCGAACAAGGGTTTGGTAACCCACCAGCCATAAACGAGCATCGCTGCGAAAGCGATAATCAAGCCTGTTGTCATAACGCGAACGGCTGTGCGCACGATGCCCCCACCGCGGTTTTCTCTGATGGTGATTCTGCCGGAATCAGCGTGGTGGCTTGTGTTAAATTTGCAACGCGAATGTGAACGCGCAACGAAGATGCGCAAATGAGGGGAGGGGTAGCAGATGGCCATATCCGGGAGATGTCTGTGTGGCGCCGTGCGCTACGAGATCGACAACGTGCCGACAGTCACGGGCGTATGTCATTGCAGGAATTGTCAGCGCCAGGCGGGGTCAGCGTTTTCGACGCTGGCTGCGGTATCGCGGGAAGAGTTCCGCTTCACGAGCGGAGCGCCCAAGCTCTATGAGGACAAGGATACTAAGAGCGGTAACGCCGTCGAACGGTACTTCTGTGGCGACTGCGGATCGCCGATCATCTCGGTGCTGCCGGCACAGGCGGACATGGTTTACCTCAAGACCGGTACGCTCGACGATACCAGCGCGTTCGTGCCGCAGTTCCATGCCTGGTGCGACAGCAAGCAGGCCTGGGTGCAGCTCGAAGAGGGCGTGCCGACCATGGCTACCCAGTAGCCGATCCGCCCAGTAGCTCAACGTCACCACCGCGGGCCGCGGTGTTGACGCTGATGGTCTGTTCGGTAGCAAAGCGTAGAAGATAGTTCGGACCGCCTGCCTTCGGTCCGGTGCCCGAGAGGCCGCGACCGCCGAACGGTTGGCTGCCTACCACAGCGCCGATCATGTTCCGGTTGACGTAGACGTTGCCCGCGTTCACCGCGCTGGCAAACGCCTGTGCTCGCTCGTCTATGCGGGAATGCAGACCAAACGTCAGTCCAAAACCGGTCGCGTTGATTTCATCGATGATCGTGTCCAACGCGTCGGACGCGAACCGGCGCACGTGCAGCACCGGGCCAAACACTTCTCCATGCAGGTGCTCGAGGCTCTCGAGTTCGATCAATACCGGTGCGAAGTAGTTGCCCCCTGGAGGCAGCAGATACTCGGGTGCATAGATGCGGGCGCCCGCTTGTTTCATTGCATCCACGTGATTTTGCAGGTTCGCGGCAGCAGCGCTCGTGATGATCGGTCCCACGTCTGATTCGAGATTCGCGGGATGGCCAACACAGAGCTCGTCCATCGCGCCGCAGATCATTTCGAGTGCCGGCTCGGCGATTTCGTCCTGCAGGTACAGCACGCGCAGCGCCGAGCAGCGTTGGCCGGCGGAGCCGAATGCCGAGCGCAGCACGTCGTCCGCGACCTGCTCAAGGAGCGCGGACGAGTCGACGATCATGGCGTTCTGTCCACCTGTTTCGGCAATCAACGGTACGATGGGACCGGCGCGTAGCGCCAGCTGCTGGTTGATGGTGCGGGCTACGGCGGTTGAGCCGGTGAACGCAACGCCCGCGCAACGATGATCATCGACCAGGGCGCTGCCGAGATCCGCATCGCCAATGAGCATCTGGCAGACGGCCCCGGGTACACCACATTGCTGCAGAAGATGGATGGCGCGTGCGGCAATTGCGGGTGTTGCCGGAGCGGGTTTGGCGATGACGCAGTTACCGGCAGCCAGCGCCGCTGCCACCTGACCGACGAAAATGGCCAACGGGAAATTCCATGGACTGATGCAGACGAACACACCACGGCCGCGCAGGCGTAGCGTATTGAGCTCTCCCGCCGGTCCAGGCAGCATGATCGGCGTCTCGAACTGCCGTTCCGCAAGGTTGGCGTAGTAGCGGCAGAAGTCGACGGCCTCGCGGACTTCGTCGATGCAATCCGCGGGCGTTTTGCCGGCTTCGAAGCACAGAAGAGCGTAAAGGTTTTCAGCATCAGCCTCGAGCTGGCTGGCCCAGCGGCGCAGATGCTGAGCCCGCTCCCGACCGCCGATACCGTCCCACTCTGTCTGCGCACCTTGCGCGAGCTCAAAGGCGGCATCAACGGACTGCAGGGCACAATCTTGGCGGTGGCCAATGAGCAACGTGTCATCCGCGGGACTCATGCAGGGTGTCGTCTTTGTGCTTGCAGACACTGCGGGGCTGATAGAAGCGATTGGCTCTTCCAATGGAGCCCATGATCGTTCCGTGAATTTCGCGCGCACCTGCTCCTGACTGAGGTCCAGCCCGCGCGAATTCTCCCGCCCGGCATAAATGGACTCGGGTAGCGGCGGTCTCGAGGCCTCGGCGCGGGTCCGAGCCAGGTTGGCAAAGGGATCCCTCACCAGAGCGGCAGCGGGTTGTGTTGCGTCGTGCAGCCGATTGACGAAGGAGCTGTTGGCGCCGTTTTCCAACAGGCGCCGCACCAGATAAGCCAGCAGATGTTCATGGCGTCCAACAGGCGCGTAAACGCGCAGCTTGAGGTCTGGATGGTCGCGCCGCACGACATCGTAGAGGTGCTCTCCCATCCCGTGCAGGCGTTGGAACTCGAATTCCACCTGGCCGTGTGCTAACTGGAGAACGGCAGCGACGGTATGTGCGTTGTGGGTGGCAAACTGCGGTGTGAGATGCTCCGCGGCCAGGAGCTTTCCCGCGCAGACGAGATAAGCCGCATCGGTATGGGACTTGCGCGTGTAGACCGGATAACCCTCGAGACCAAGCTGCTGTGCGTGTTTGATCTCAGCGTCCCAGTACGCCCCTTTGACCAGGCGCACGGGGATACGGCGGTCGGTTGCCGCGCCGAGATCGTTCAGCCAGTCGATCAGCGCCGGAGCGCGCTTGCCATAAGCCTGTACCACCATGCCGAGACCGGACCAGTCCGCGAGCTCTGGTGCACGACACAGCGCATCTAACAGATGCAGCGACAGGATCAAACGATCGGCCTCTTCAGCGTCGATGGTCAGCGGCACGTTGACGCTTCGGGCGAGCAGGCAGAGATCGGCAAGTCGCGGCAGCAATTCATCACGCAGCCGCTCCAATTTCAGCGCCTCGTAGCGCGGGTGGAGTGCGGAGAGTTTGATGGAAATCGAGTTGCCCGACGGGCGTTTGCCAACGGCTTCGATGGCGTCGCGGTAGGCCGCTTCATAGTCTCTGGCGCTCGCCGCGTCCCGCGCGCCTTCACCCAGCATGTCGAACGAATAGCAAATTTCGGGTGCAGACTCGCTGCGCGCGAGCGCCCGCTCGATCGTTTCTCCCAGGACAAACTCGCCGCCGAGGATCTGCATTGCCGCACGCACCGCGCGCTGCACGACGGGTTTGCCCAGCCGGCTGATCAGACCCTGCATCCACTCGTCTGCCTGGACCCGTGCCGGTCGAATGGTCTGTCCGGTGAGCATCAGCGCCCAGGTCGAGGCGTTGACCAGCCACGAATCCGCGTGGCCGTAATGCGCCTGCCAGTCACGATTCGTCAGCTTGTCCAGAATGAGGCTGTCAGCGGTCTCGCCGTCGGGAATGCGCAAGAAGGCCTCGGCGAGGCACATCAGCGCCACGCCTTCCTCGTTGCTGAGGCCGTATTCACTCAAGAACGTATCGAGAAGCGTGCGCTGCCCTGGCTCGCCGCGGATTGCGTCGACCCAGACGGCAGCCTGCTGCTCAATCGCCGCAGCGGCATTCGAATCGTAAGGACGATCGAGGCTCAGAGCGTCGACGGCCTCAGTTTCTGAGCGGAATTTGTGCTGGTCGACAGAGGACAGGGACATGATGGCTGCCGGGCGTGTGTGTGCGTCTCATTATGGGTGAGATTCAGTGGAATGGGGCGCAGTTTTCACGCCAGCACCGAGTTGGTCCGCTGTCGCGTGCGATTGCGAGAGTAGAAGTCGAGACTCACCGTGCGATCGAGGTGGGCCAGATGCAGCTCTGCGGGCTCAGCGTCATGATTGTCGGCCTCGATGATCGCCTTCATGATTGCACCAATCAGCGGCGCATTCTTGAACTGGTTGCCGCTCGTCCCGATGCCGACGTAGTAACCTGCAAGCTCCGTGACATCGTAGATTGGAATCCAGTCTTCGGAGACGTCGTACAACCCGACCGTGCCGCGCGCCTGGTTTTCCAGCGCAAGCTCAGGAAAACGCAGGGCGGCTCGATACACCTGCGCGGTCCATTGTTCGCTCAGCTGGTCGGAGTAAGTGTCCGGGTCGACGACGTTTTCACCATCGCACTCCGGGTCGGTGGTGCCGATGAGCCAGTCGACGCCGTCACCGCGACGGTAGACACCCGTGTCCAGGTCCACCACAAATCCCTGCTCGCGAGCGTCTGCCGCCGGGGCTCGCAGATAGGCAACTTCGTGGCGATGGGGTGTCGTGCCAATGGGGAGCGTCAATCCGGCCAGCGCGTTGACTCGCGCTGAGTGAGGGCCTGCGGCGTTGATCAGCGTGTCGCAGTGGATCGTCTCGCCGCTGTCGAGCACCACACCGCGCACGCGGCCGGAGGACGTAACAATTTCCGCGACGGTTGTGCCATAGCGAAAGCGTGCGCCGCTGAGCGTGGCGGCGTCGGCCAGATTGCGCGCCGCCTGCTGAGGGTCCGAAACGTGACCGCAGGCGGGAATGTATATGGCGCTGCCGATGGTGCCGTCGGACGGCTGTCCAAACGCCGGATCATCGGGTCTTCGCGGCGGACCGTATGCGCTCAGCTCAATTCCGGGAAAGCGTGCGCGGATTTCTTGTTTGTCGAGCCAGGCATAGTCCACACCCACGGCGTCCAGTGCGGCCAGATTTTCGCGGTAGGCGTCTTCGGTACCTGCCCTGACCAGCACAAATCCGCCCGTTTCCCGGTATTCGGCCAGCGAGTCCGTGACCCCCTCACCGATGAAATCAGCCCAGCTGAGCCAGTGGTGACGCGCCTCATGGGCAATCGCACAGGAGGTGACGTGGGAGTAGAACGGCCTGACGATTGCGGACGAATGGCTGGTTGAGCCGTAACCCGGGGCGGGCAGGGCGTCGAGATTGAGCGTCCGGTAGCCGCTGCGGGCCAGCGCCAGCGCCGTGCTGCAGCCGACGACGCCGGCACCGATGATGAGCGTATCGATGGTAGTTCGCATGTCGCGAGGGTGCGCCGCGGGGTGGGCGAACGCAAGCGCGAAGTTGCTCACGCTGGGGCCTTACGCCAACATAGCCGCAATTGAGGAGGAGATTCATGCCTGGAGCGTTGGACGGAATTCGTGTGCTGGATGTGGGCCTGCTGGTGCAGGGGCCGCAGGCCGCTGCGCTCATGTCGGACATGGGGGCGGATGTCATCAAAATCGAACTGCCGGGCGTGGGCGACCATGCGCGCTGGATTTTTTTGAGCGAAACAGACCCTCGCAGCGCCTATTTCCATTCGTGCAATCGCGGTAAGCGCAGCGTCACGATCGATCTGCGCACGCCGGCCGGAGTGGAAGTTTTCAAGCAGCTGGCGGCGCAGGCAGACGTGGTGATCAGCAATTTCAAGCACGGTACGATGGATGCATGGGGCGTTGGCTTCGACGATCTGTCGGCGCTGAATCCGGGCTTGATCTGGGCGGCGGGCACCGCGTTCGGACCGCTCGGTCCGGATGCCAGCCGCGAAGGCGCGGACCTTGCCGGACAGGCGGCAGGCGGGCTCATCAGCACCGTGGGGCGCGACGGCAGTCCGCCATCGCCCGTCGGAGTGACGATCGCGGATCACATCGCCTCACAGAATCTTGCGGCGGGTGTGCTCGCGGCACTAGTCAGTCGCGCGCGGACCGGGAAAGGTCAGAAGGTGGAAGTGTCTCTCCTGGGCGGACAAATCTGGGCACAGGCTGCCGAGTACTCGCACTATTTCATGACCGGCGAAGTACCCGGCCGGGCGAACAACGGTCACCCGCTGCTGCGCGGTCTGTATGGCATCTTCGAAACGGCGGACGGCTGGATTGGCATCATTGGCGTGCCACCGGAAAGTCGCGATACGTTTTTCATTGCCATGGAACAGCCGGAGCTGAGTCTGGATCCGCGCTTTCAGGGGCTGCTCGCCAGTCGCGAGGACATGCAGTATCTGTTTGCAACCCTGACGCCGGTGTTCAAACGGAAAACCACCGCTGAGTGGTGTGACACGCTGCGGGAAATGGGAGTGCGCTACGCGCCGGTGCGGGATTATGCCCAGGCGGTGGAAGATCCCGGCATCTGGGACAACGGCTATCTGCAGCGGCTCGAAGACGAAGCCGGGACGGAGCACCGGGTTGTCGGCTCAGCGATAGCCATGAGCGGCACGCCCGTAAAGCCCGCGGCTCGCGCGCCTGATCTCGGCGAGCACACCAACACCGTCCTTGCGGAGCTGGGCTACAGCGAAGAGAGGATCAGTCAGCTGCGAAAAGAGGGCGCAATCTGAAGCGCGCCACTCTTAAAGCATCACAAAGGGGGAAACCATGAGTCTCGATTTTGGCGGCCGGGTGGCCGTAGTCACGGGCGCGGGCAACGGTCTGGGCAGGTCACATGCGCTCCTGCTCGGCTCGCTTGGCGCCTCTGTTGTCGTCAACGATCTTGGTGGGTCGGGCGCGGGGGAAGGCAGCGATGCGTCGGTGGCTGACGGCGTGGTCGCCGAGATCAAAGACGCGGGCGGCAACGCGGTAGCCAATCCGGATTCTGTGACCGATGGCGAAAAAATTGTGCAGTGCGCGCTGGATCACTTCGGCCGCGTCGACATTGTCATCAACAACGCCGGTATATTGCGCGATAAGTCGTTACACAAAATGAGCGACGACGACTGGGATATGGTGTACGAGGTGCACCTGCGCGGCGCGTACAAGGTCAGCCGCGCTGCATTTCCGCATATGCGGGAACAGGGTTATGGACGCTTTGTCATGACCACTTCCGCCGCTGGCATTTACGGCAATTTTGGCCAGGCAAACTACAGTGCCTGCAAGCTTGCTCTGCATGGTCTGTCTCAAACGATTGCCGTCGAGGGACGATCCAAAGGCGTCCAGTCAAACACCATAGCGCCCATCGCAGCCTCGCGACTGATGGGGACGGTGATGGACGAAGAAGCCATGAACCTGCTCAAACCCGAGGTGGTGAGTCCTCTGGTTGCCTTCCTCTGTCACGAATCCTGCGAAGATAGCGGTGGCCTCTTCGAAGTTGGTGCCGGATGGATCTCGCGGGTGCGTTGGGAACGCAGCGAAGGCGCTTACTTCGACCCTGCCGGTTTCGGCATCGACGACGTTGCCGAATCGTGGCGGACAGTGAACGATTTCACCAACGCAACTCACCCGAAGAGCACGGGGTCGACCTTCCAGGCCATCCAGGCTAACCCGTATCTCAAGAAGGACTGAACGATGACTCATGACACGAACGATGCGCAGGTTTTGCGCGATGCGCTCCTGCGCTTCATGGATGCGGAAATCTACCCTAACGAAACCCGCTACCACGACGAGTTGAACGCGCTGCCCGAGCGGTTTGCCACGGTACCGCTGATGGAGGAGCTGAAATCGAAGGCCCGCGCGGCCGGGCTCTGGAACTTATGGCTGCCCAGAGATCATGGTGGATTGAGTAACGCAGACTATGCGCCGCTGGCGGAAATCATGGGGCGTGTGTTGTGGTCTCCGGAAGTGTTCAACTGTAACGCGCCGGATACCGGCAACATGGAGGTTTTCCTGAAGTACGGCACACCCGCGCAGCAGGAGCGTTGGCTGACGCCGCTGCTGGAAGGTGAGATCCGCTCGTCCTATGCGATGACGGAACCGGACGTGGCCTCGAGCGACGCAACCAACGTGCAAACCCGCATTGAACGGGATGGCGACGAGTACGTCGTCAACGGCCGCAAATGGTTCATTACCAATGCGGCATATGAGCGCACTAAGATTTTTATCGTGATGGGGAAGTCCGACCCGGACAACCCCAATCGTCATCTACAGCAGAGCCAGGTGCTCGTACCGAACGAGACACCCGGGGTCACGGTTGTCCGTCCGCTGACGACGCTGGGTTATGACGACGCGCCGCTTGGCCATGCCGAGGTTCTTTTCGACGACGTCCGGGTCCCGGCGGAGAACATTCTCCTCGGTGAAGGGCGCGGGTTCGAAATTGCCCAGGGACGTCTCGGTCCCGGTCGCATCCATCACTGTATGCGGCTCATTGGCAGCGCCCAGCGCGCGCTGGAGTTTGCCTGCGAGCGTGCGGTCAGCCGCGAGACGTTTGGCAGGAAACTCTCTGAGCACCAGTCCGTTCTCGAAGATCTGGCCAGGTCCTTCGCGGAGATTGAGCAGGCGCGTCTGCTCACCTTGAAAACGGCCCAGCGCATTGACGAGGTGGGTGCCAAAGATGCGCGGGATATGATTGCAGCTGCAAAAATCACGGTGCCGCTAATGGCGCAGACCGTCATCGACCGATGTATGCAGATACACGGTGCAGGCGGGCTTACGGCGGACTATCCCATGGCGGAAGCCTTCAACTACGCACGCTGGTGCCGTCAGGCGGATGGCCCCGATCAGGTCCACATGATGGCGCTGGGCCGGCAGCTCGTAAAACGCTACACGGCGTGAGCCGGTCGCTGATCTATGCTTAACGGTAAGGTCTTGCAAGGCTCGCAGTGTGGTGCGTCCAAAAGGATTTACGTTGATAGAACTTGTGGTGGTGATTCTGTTGCTGGCTGTGCTGGCAGCCGTGCTGCTGCCGCGGTTTCTAGATACCGGGGACAGTGCAATGACCGCGCGTCTGGAGACGATCGCGGGGGCGCTACGAACGGGCGCTGAGCTTGTCCACGCGCAGGCGCGTCTGGAAGGCAAGCTCGCGGGTCTGGACACCATTTCGGTGGAAGGTGCCAACATACAGCTGCACAGCGGTTGGCCGCGCGGCCACTGGGTCAGAGCCATTCGCTATCTCTTGCGGCTCGACAACGTCAGCTGGACCCCGCCCGGTGAAATCTGCCAGCAGACCTGGTGCGCGCGCGCATTCCAGAACAGCGTGCCTGGTGCCCCTGCGTTCAGTGGCCGTGGCGGCAAAGTCTGGCCGCAGGGGTATGAGTGGTCTGATCTGTGCGGCGTTTACTATATCAACAACGAAGATGGCAGCCCGCCCCTCATAGGCGTTACCGACGTCGAGTGTTAGCTGCGGGCAGCGAGTGACTGGTTAACACCATCTCCAACGTCTCGAGCCTCTCGCCAGCGGTCGAAGCGCATGAGCAGCGGTGGCAGGAAGAGCAGGTCGAGGAGCAGGGCCACCACGATGATGGGGGTCAGCAGGAGTGCCACATTCTGAAAGTGGAACGTATTGGAGAAGACGAGAATGAAGGTGCCTACCGCCAGTGACAGCGTTGTTATCGTGATCGCTGATCCGGC
This sequence comes from Pseudomonadales bacterium, assembly GCA_028285415.1. GTDB lineage: Bacteria > Pseudomonadota > Gammaproteobacteria > Pseudomonadales > Azotimanducaceae > UBA4421. Next base: position 158,265 of record JANQPF010000026.1, on the reverse strand, counting down.
TTTTTCCAGCGAATAGCTCACCGCCCGTTCAGGCGTTGCCCCCTCGCGTTTCGCGCTGATGTATTTGCTCAGGATGTGCACCGAGTCGTCGACGACAATGCCAATGCTGATTGAGAAGAGCATGAGGACGTAGGGACTCAGCTCGCCCACGAAGAGTCCCCAGAAGCCGAAGACGATGGTAGCGGGGAACAGGTTGGGCATGATGCTCAGCAGTCCGTAGCGTACGCTGCGCAGCCCGACCAGCAGCGTGAGGGTGATGAGCACGAAGCTCAGCGAAAACCCCTTGAAAAGCTCTTCGGTGATGGATTGATCCAGGCGGGCAAAGAGAATGCTGTTGTCGCCGTGCAGTACCTTGTACTCGGGATTGAGGTTGTCCGCTATCCAGCCATCGATGCGGTCGTTGAGGTTGATGAGCTGGCCGTTGGTCAGATTCGACGTGCCGACGACGAGACGAATGGCGGAATAGTTGTTGTTGAAAATTGGTTCCAGGTTGGGTTCGATCTCCTGAATGAGCTGATAGCCGACCAGGTAGTCGATGATCTGCAGCTTATCTTCGGGCAGCACGTCGTACGCCGGGTCGTCGTCGTGCTCGGACTGATTGAGGCTGCGCAGGAGGTCCGTATAGCTCGTCACAAAGCTTGCTTCGGGCTGAGATTCAACCCAGGTGGAAAACGCGTTCACCTGCTCCAGAAACTCGGGCTCCGTGATGCCGTAGTACTGGCCGCTGTCGATACTGTAGACGAGGCTCTGATCGTTGCCGATCTTCTCGCGCAGGGCGGTCATGACGTAGTGAAAGTCCGAGTCTTCGTCGACGAAGCTGTATCGATTGAAGTCGAGTTTGTTGAGCGGCAGCATCGCGAGCGTGGCGACGATGATCACCGCGCTGCCCCAGAAGAGCGCGGTACCGCGAGTGTGCACCATCCGATCGGTCCAGTTGATGAAGTCCTGGACGCCGAGCGGTTTGGCGACTTTGTTGGCCGGGAGCAGCATGATCAACGCCGGGAGCAGGCACAATGTCACGAGGTAGGCCCACCACGTGCCCAGAGCAATGATGTTGCCGAAGCCGTAGATGCCAGGCGACGAAGAGTAGTTGAGGCTCAGGAAACCCATGGACGTGGTGATGGTGGCGAGCGTCACAGGCTGCAGGTTGATCTTCAGGCTGTCGCGCATTGCATCCGTCTTGTCCATGCCCGAGCTCAATCCCTGGGCGTAGACAGACACGATGTGAATCCCACCGGCGATGGCAATGACCAGAACCACGATGGGGCCGAGACTCGAGATCTGATTGAACGGTATGTCGAGCCATCCCCAGGTACCCACTGAGAGACCAATGGTGGCGAACGCCACCGTAAAGAGACAGACCGCGTAGGGCAGGGAGCGCAGGCAGAACCAGAGAAGCAGGATGCCGATGCCGACCGTCAGTGGCATCAGCGTCTGACTGTCCTTGATCTGTGCGTTGTATCCATCGAGCTCGAACAGGGCGCTGCCGAGGACATAAATATTCACCCCGGGATATCTGGCGCGCAAATCGTCGCGCAGGGTAATCACCGAACGGGCAATGTCGAGGCGTACGTCCTGCTCATCGCGGGGCGCCTTGTATTTAATCACGGCCAGCGCCATGTCGCCGTTGGCTGACAGCAGACTTTTGGTGAGGTCTTCGTCTTTCAGCGCGAGCGCTTTGAGCTCTGGCAGATCCGCTTCTTCCAGCGAGTCGATGATCGGAATGATGTAGTCGCGATCGTAGCGTTCGGCGTCCACGGAATTCAGGCGCCGGTTGGTCAGGGCGCCGATCGACACTGCGGAGTTGATTTCGGTGTAGCGGTTCGTCAGCTCGTCCATCGCGCGCAGCGCGGGGAACGTGAAGACATCGGTGTCCGTTTCGAAGGCGAAGAGCACGCTGGTGCTCGGTGGAAAGTCGCTGCGTGCCTGATCAACCTCAGACTTATAAGGATCGTCCTCGGACAGAATCGCTTTGAAGGTCGCCTCAATGGAGGAGTAGTTCATGCCCCACGCGACGAAAGCGCCTAACAGGAGGGTGAAAACCGCCAGTACGTGGCGCCGCGCCAGCAATTGTTCGACAACAAACGACATAATGAAACGTGATGCCCTGCTCTGGTCCATGCGCGAGGTATGCTAGAGTTTCTTGAAATCCAATTCACGTGGAATCTTATGAAAATGCGAACCGTGATTCTGCTTGCTGTCTTGTTTGTGACCACTTCGTTGACAAGTGGCGCGCACGCGAGCCGTGTGGGCGATTTTGCGTTGCTCGATCATACGGGTACCTTTCATCAGCTGAGCTACTACGGTGATCAGGCTGCAATCGTGATGGTCATCCATGCCAACGACAGCGCCGCCGTCAACGATCACCTCGCGGAGCTGGACGCGCTGCAGGCGGAATACGCCGGGGTGCCGGTTCTCTTTCAGATGTTGAATGCAGTCGCAGGCGACACGCGGCAGAGCATCGCCACGGCTGCCGAAAAGCAGGGGATCACGCTGCCGATTCTCGTCGACGAGACGCAGCTGGTAGCAGAGTCGTTGGGTGTGGAGCGCATCGGCGAGGTACTCGTCATTAAACCCGACACGATGCAACTCGTATATCGCGGCAGTCTGGATCAGCTTGGTGAAGTTCGCGGCGCCATCAACGCCGCTGTCGAAGGCGCAGAGGTCACCGTGGCTGAGTTTGCGGCCGCCGGAGCGCCGATTACCTACGCGCCGCGAGCGCAGACGGTTTCTTACAGCAAAGACATCGCTCCCATCCTCCAGGAAAACTGTGTGCAGTGTCATCACGAAGGCGGCATTGGTCCCTGGGCCATGACCGGTCATGCGATGGTGCAGGGCTGGTCGGCAATGATGCGTGAAGTGGTCATGACGCAGCGTATGCCGCCTGGACAGGTTGATCCGCATGTCGGCCGGGAGCTCTTGCAGGTTGCTGGACTCACGACTGAAGAAATGCAGAAGCTCGTACACTGGATAGATGCGGGCGCACCGGGTGACGATGCGCCCGATCCGTTGGAAGGGCTGCAGTTTGCCAACAGCAAATGGGGCTTCGGCGAGCCGGATCTGGTCTATACGATTCCGGCGCAGGAGATTCCCGCCACCGGCGTATTGGACTACCGCTATGTGCCGGTGGAGCTGAATTTAGACCGCGACGTATGGGTCAAAGCCATGGAGTTTGTGCCTGGCGATCCGACGGTGGTCCATCACGTGATCGCCTATGTTTCGAGTCCGGCCGACAAGACGGTTCGTGGCAGAGCTACGGGTGCTGCTCAGGGAGAAAGTGTCGGCGGGTTTGCACCGGGACGTCCGGGCGATACGTTCCGCGACAACAGCGGTCGTCTGATCCGCAAAGGATCGAACCTGCTGCTGCAGATGCACTACACGACGTCAGGCAAGGCCACGGTGGACGAAACCGAAATTGGCATCTACATCTACGACAAGCCGCCGACCTACGTCATGTCCGGCGGCGTGGCTGGTCAGCGTCGCTTTCTCGTACCGCCCCATGAGAAAGAGTACAAGCTCGAAGGCGTGCAGGAGATTGAGCGCGATGCGTATCTCTACGATCTCATGCCCCACATGCACTATCGCGGTAAGTACATGAGTTATACCGCTGAGTATCCGGACGGTACGTCCGAAGTATTGTTATCCGTGCCTAAATACAACTTCAACTGGCAGTTCAATTATCCGCTCAAGGAGCCTGTCTTCCTGCCGGCGGGTACGAAGCTGATTGCGCGAGGCGCAATGGATAACTCGGCTCGCAACCCGGCCAATCCGGACCCGAACCGGCCGGTTCATTTCGGGCTGCAGACGATTCATGAAATGTTTTTTGGCTTCACGACGCTGCGCTATGTCGGCGATACGCCGGAAGCTGTGCTGGAGCAGCGTGAGGCAGCCAAAGAGGTTGCCAGCCGCTGACGCGACAAAAGGAGGGGATATGCGTAAGTGCTGGGTTCTGCTGATTTTGCTGGCGGCTCCGGTGTGGGCGGACGGGCACGGTAGCGCTGGGAAAGCGCTGGCAGACATCGAGGCGCTGTACGCCAAGTGGCGCACGGCGGTCGAAAGCAGCGACATTGCCGGCTACGTGGGCGTGCTGGATCCGGAGGTGCGCCTGCTGCCGCCTGGCGGACCGGCCATTGATGGCGCTGACAGGTATGGTGAGTTCCTCAAACCGGTGTTTGCAACGGCAACCTACGACATCACCGTGGACGTGGCGCCCGAGATCCTCGTCTGGGGTGATACGGCCATTGTGCAGTACGACTACACCATTGACCTCAACCGCAAAGACCCGAACGTCGGGGTAGACGAGCCGGGCGCATTGACCGCGTCACGCACGTCTGCGCGTTATTTCGACGTCGTGCGGAAGCGTCCGGACGGGCAATGGCGCGTCTGGCGGCACAGCTGGCAGGAAAAGGCACCTGCGTCAGATTAGGCAGGCGTCAGCTTCAGGCGAAGACGGTAAACCCGCCGGGTGATACGTCCAGCAGGCGCTGGGCACGCTCCGGCAGCGCGAGAACATCGGCAGGGTGATTGGTCACGAGCTGATTTTCGATTGGCCGCAGCCAGCTCACGATGTAGCCGAGGTAAAGGCCAAAGCGGGCCGCATCTTCGCCGTTCGCGCCACCGGAATGCAGGGCATTGCCGGTATACATCAGCGCTGAACCTTTCGGCATGACCGCCAGGCAGATTTCATCCGCCTCGGGGGCTCTCGCTTCCGGCCAAAGATGACTGCCGGGCACAACGCGTGTCGCACCGTTGGTCTCGGTGAAGTCCGTCAGCGCGCAGTTGGCGCTGATCAGAATCTCCTTGCCGCTGCTCTTCTCGAGGTGCTGGACGTGATGCCAGGAAGCCGCGTCGGTGTGAAACTCCTGTACGTCCTGATCCTTGTTCAGCACCATGAGCTCGGTGTTACTGAGCCTCACGTCGTTCGCGAGTCCCGAGTCGACGAACATCCTTTCGGCGAGGGAAATGAACAACGGATTAGTGAGCACCTCCGCCATACGTGAGGATTTGCTGAAGAGCCCGTGCAGACGTTTGGTCTGCTCGCCATAAAAGTTGTCGCGATACCCCAGCTCGTCTGTGCCCCAGTCGAGCGCGTCGAGATGGCTCTGGAAGTCACCGATCAGCGCATCGCAGAGCTCGTGAGAAAGCACGTTCAAGGCGATGCATGCCCCGTCATCCGCAATAGCAGCGAGAATCTTGTCGACCTCGGTGTGTTCAATCTGTTTGAGCGCAGCCATGCCGCCAGTGTAACAGGTTGGTCGCCACTGGCTGGACCGGCGCGGACCATGCAGAATTCGTCGTGACAAAGCTGAAGAAGTGCAAGCACATGCAGGAGTTGAAGCAGGAAACACAGGCGGGTCTGGTGCAGGGTCGATATGCTGAGGAATTCGAGCGTGTGGCCGATGCGTTTGTGCGCAACTTTGCAGAGCATGACGAGGTAGGGGCATCTGTCTGCATCACGCTGGATGGCGATGCGGTGGTTGACCTCTGGGGTGGCACCAGGAGTCGTGAGGAGCAGACACCGTGGGAGGAACACACCATGTGTGTCGTATTTTCGAGCACCAAAGGTGCCCTTGCGCTGGCGGCGCATACCCTCGTTGCCGCGGGAGAGCTCGACCTCGATGCGAAGGTGTCACGCTACTGGCCAGAATTTGCCGTCAACGGCAAGGAAGAGGCCACGGTCCGCATGATGCTGGATCACTCGGTTGGGGTCCCAGCCATACGCGAGAAGCTCAAAGATAAAGGCTGTTGCGACTGGGAGTACATGGTGGAGCGCCTCGAGCAGGAGGCCGCGTTCTGGCAGCCGGGCACGCGCAACGGATACCATATGGCGAACTTCGGCTGGACCGTGGGCGAACTTGTGCGTCGCGTTGCTGGCCAATCCATGGGCACCTATTTCCGGGAAACGGTTGCCGCACCAACCGGTGCGGAATGCTGGATTGGCCTGCCGGAGAGCGAAGAGCCGAAAGTAGCGCCGATGATTCCCTTCAAGCCGGTTCGCGGTGCGCCGCTGAGTGCCTTTACCGAGGCGCTCATCAGCGACGGCAAGTCCATTCCTCACCTCGCGTTCTATAACCAGGGCGGGTTCAGTCCAAACAGCCGCAGCTGCCGGGCGGCGGAGATTGGGGGTGCCGGCGCGGTCGCGAATGGACGGGGACTTGCGAGAATCTACGCGCCGTTTGCGTGCGGCGGAGAGCTCAACGGTCGACGATACGTCGATGCCGACACTCTGGCTGCCATGGGCGAAGTGGCGGTTGCGACCCACGAAGACGCCACGCTCCTGCTGCCGACGCGGTTCAGCCTCGGCTTCATGAAGTCGATGGACAACCGGCGGGCGCCGGGTGTCGACAAAAGCAGCGCCATCTTCAGCAGCGCGGCATTCGGGCACGTTGGTGCCGGCGGGAGCGTTGGCTTTGCCGACCCTGCGGCGCGCATGAGCTTCGGCTATGCGATGAACAAGATGGGCCCCGGGATATTGATGAACGAGCGCGGGCAGGCACTGGTTGATGCGGCTTATCTTTCACTGGGTTGCACCAGCAACGTTTCGGGTGTGTGGCGTTGACGGGTAGGGGTGGCGTTACTCCTGACTCACCCACCGGTTGATCGTGACTGCTGCGCTTGCATCCAGATCCTCGCGATCCTCGTCAGCCGCCCATGGATAACCATTGTTCCAGATGAAGCTGTTGTTCCAGATGAAACTGTTGTTCCAGATGAAGCAGTTGTTCCAGATGAAGCTGCCGCTTCGCATGCTCTCGTTGAAGTCCGACAAATCGAATTCGTAGTCACTCATATCGTGGCGGTCGGTCATCGGCGAGAGGAGCGCCGGACCGGCAAAATGCATCGTTCCCGCAAGATCCGCCGCCACGTCCAGACCACCGTTAGCGCACCCCCAGGCAGGGCTTACAACGGATTGCCCGGCGTCAACCAGTCCGGCACCTTGTTGAAAGAGCGTGAAGCGTCTGTTGGCGATTGGCCGTGCGGAAGCGAGTAGCTTGCACTTGACCTCGTCGGGTTGCAGTGAGGGATCAACCTGCAGCATCAGCGCTACAACGCCGCTGACTACGGCTGCCGCCGGTGAGGTGCCGGACATCGTGAAGAGCTTGTTGTGATCGCTTGCCCATTCGGAGTGGTCTCCTGCTATGGCGTGCTGACTCGCCTGCATGCTGCCCAGCATGTGTCCACCCGGTGCGACGAGCTCGGGTTTTAGAAAGCCTTCGTAGGTTGGTCCGGTGGCCGAAAACGATGCGATCCTGTCGTCGCTCCTATCGTGAGGCGTATAGCTGTCTGACATGGCACCGACGGTAATCACGTACGGGACGTTTCCTGGCACGCCGATTGTCATGGTATCGGGCCCGTCGTTCCCGGCAGCAACGACAACCACAATGCCCGCCTGCCAGGCCGCCATGACCGCCTTGTTCAGAGGATCATCCCAATAGTGGGACTGTACCTGTGCGCTGAAAGACAGGTTCAGAATCCGGATGTCGTATTCGTCTTTGTGTCTAACCGCCCAGTCGATCCCGCGAATCACGTCCGCATAGGTGGCTCTGCCCGTTGCATCGAATGCTTTGATGCTGACGAGACCCGCCATGGGTGCAATTGACAAAGCCTGGCCCGAAGGTGCCGTCTGGCTGTTCAGAATGACGCTGGTCACGTGGCTGCCGTGACCGCTGTCGTCGCGCATGTCTGACGTACTGTCATCGATGGCGTTGTACTCGGCGACAATACGGGTTGCGTGGGTCAGGTCCTTTTTTTGCCACTTGTGACTGACCCACCATCCCGTGTCGATCACCGCAACGTTGACGCCGTACCCATCAATACCCTGACGGTGCAACGCCACGACGTTGGCTGCTTGTGGGAATCCCGGCTCCGGCACGGCGTTTCCGCGGTGTCCGTCCGAGCGGTCTGATTTGCGGGAGACGGCCAGACGTCGATCCAGCCACAGGCGTAGCGACGGGTCACGCGCCAGTTCGGTTTTCTGTCGTTCGGTGAGGTGAGCTGCGACTCCCTGGATGACGCTGAGTTCGTGCGTCACGTCCCCGCCGATGGCGGTGGCGGCTTCGGCAGCGACGGCCAAAGACGTGCCTTGGACGATCCACGTTTGCCGAGCTTCCCCGGTGCAGGCAATCAGCAGCACGACGAAAGCGAGCAATCCTGCTCTGGCTATGGGATTGGACATCGCGGGGCAGACTAACGTGGCAGAATCTCCAGCACAAGCGTGGCTTGCCGCTATTGGCTTTGCATCGAGTTGTCCATTACATTGTCTAGCGGGTTCAGGGTGTCCAGCTTGCAGAACGATAAGAATTTAAGGATCACGCCTTGGCGAGGGGCGTTGCTGCTCGTCTGTTTATTGTACGGCTTCCCACAAGCCGGACTGGCACTCGACCAACTTCGATTCGACCGGCTGACGGTTCGTGACGGGCTGTCACAGGGTGTCGTCATGGCGATCACCCAGGACAACCTCGGCTTCTACTGGATTGGCACGCAGCAGGGGCTCAACCGCTACGACGGCTACAAGTTCCGCCAGTTTTTTCACGATAGCGACGATCCGAATTCGCTGCCAGGCGATTGGATCTGGGCGCTGCACACCGACCGCAACGGTGACATCTGGGTTGGCGCTGCATCGGGGGGTGTCGCCCGTTACGATCGGACGACCCAGGCTTTTCAGCGCTATGCCCTGGCGCCGGCCGTGCGCGCCATTGCCGAGGACGGCAAGGGTTTCCTTTATCTGGGTACGGATGGCGCAGGTGTCGTGCGTCTCGACCCGGCGTCTGGAATGCAGGTGAGCTACAGCGTAGGCAACGAGCGCGTCAAAGCATTGCATGTCGGTTCCGAAGGGACGGTCTGGGCGGGCACGGATGGGTCGGGCCTGTACAAGCTCGAGCCTGGTGCGCAGGACTTCGTGATGGTCGACAGTATCGCGGATGGCGAGCGCGTCCGTAACGTCGTTGGAGACGACAAGACGGTGTGGGTGGGCACGTATGAGAACGGGCTTTTCCAACTCGACCGCGCGACGCAGGCGGTCGAACGTCACAGCCACACGCCGGAAGGCGCCGGTGGCTTACCATCGAACAGCTACCGTGCGCTGCTCTTGTGCGCGGACGAGACTCTGTGGGTAGGCAATGAAGCCGCTGGCCTCACGCGCTTCGACGGAGCTTCGTTCACCAACTTTCAGCACGACGGCGGCAATCAGCGCAGCCTCATCGGCGATCATGTTTCAGCCCTCTACGAGGATCGGGACGGCCTGCTCTGGATCGGCACACACACGGGCCTCAGCGTGCTGAATCCCATTGCCAGCACCTTCGTCAACTTCAGCGGGGCGTCCAGCAACTGGATCTCGAGCTTTGCCGAAGACGATGCATCGGGCGTCTGGGTTGCGTCCATGGGCGGCGGCATCAACAGATATGACCTGACGACGGGATCTTCAGACCGCGTTCCCGGACCGCTCAGCAGCGACCGGATCACAACGCTGATGATCCAGGCATCCAATGATCAGGTCTGGGCGGGTACGCGGGCTGAGGGCGTCAATCGCTATGATCCCGTGTCCGGGCAGTGGCACGCTTATCGACACGATCCTGACGATCCCGGGAGTCTTTCGTTCAACGGTGTAACAAGCTTGCTGGAAGATGCCGCCGGAGGCGTGTGGGTGGGCACTTATCTCGGTGGCCTCAATCGCTACGAGCCGGCCACGGATAACTTCACACACTTCCGTCATGACCCCGGTGACGTGAGCAGCCTCTGCGCTGACAGGGTGCTCTCAATCTACCAGGAGGCCGCGCGGGTGTTCTGGCTCGGTACGCACGGAGGGGGTCTGTGCCGATTCGACCCTGTGGACGAGACCTTTTTGTCAATACGGCATGATCCCGATCGTCCCGAAAGCCTCGCCAGTGACGATGCGTGGATTGTAGTCGAGGACCGGGACGCCAACCTGTGGATCGGTACTTCGGATGCCGGTGTTAACGTCTGGCTGGCGGCAGACCGGGCCGCAGGGCGTGAGCAGTTTCTCAATTTCGACACGTCCGACGGATTGGCGACGAGTGTGGTCTATGGCATGCAGGTCGACAATGACGGCGCCGTCTGGATCAGCGGCAGCCGGGGGATCACGCGGATTGTCCTCGATACCGAGACCATGAGCTTGCGCGACGTACGTCGCTTCAGCGAAGAAGACGGCCTGCCGGGCAGCGAATACAACTTTGCAGCCTCACTGCGGCTGCGATCGGGCCATCTGCTTTTCGGCGGCACTGCGGGATTTACCGCGTTCGACCCTGGTGAGATACGCCCTGATCGTTCCATCTCGGATCTGGTGCTCACCAGCATCACCAAGATGAACCGGGAATTTCCGATTCCCAATCGGAATGAGGATCTGGTGCTCAGCCACGAAGACAGGATGGTGACGCTCGAGTTTTCGACCATGAACTTCGGCGCACGCCAGACCAGTCAATACATGCACATGCTCGAGGGCTTCGACTCCGGGTGGATCGAAGACGGCAACCGGCATCGCGTTTCGTATACGAATCTCGATCCGGGTGAATACCTGTTCAAAGTGCGCGCCTCGAACGCCGACGGTGCTGCGGGTAGCGCGGAGATTGCGCTGCCCATTCGTGTCCTGGCAGCGCCGTGGGCCAGCACGACGGCATACATGGCGTACGCAATCGTTGCGCTCATGCTTGTCGTCTCCGGTTGGAAATCGTGGCAGAACCGGATGGCCAAGACGACCGAGCTGAACAAGGCGCATGCGGCGCTGCTCTTTGAGGTGGAAGAGCGCGAGGCCAAAGAGCGGCAGCTTGCCAGTGAGCAACGTCGCGCCCAGCAGTATCTGGACATAGTCGAAGTCATCATTCTGGCTCTGGATGATCAGGACCGGGTGTCACTCGTCAATCAGAAGGGCGCTCGAGTTTTCGGACGCGATGAATCGGAGATTGTCGGGCTGCATTTTTTCAAGGATCTGGTGCCGCCGGATCAGGCGCTGAACGCCAAGAAGCTACTGGATGAGGCGAGCCAGTACACATACTGCGAGTTTCACATACGTGACCAGGCGGGCGACGATCGGCTCGTGGCCTGGCACGTCGCCAGGATCACCGGCGGGTTGTTGATGTCCGGGACCGACGTCACGCAGATGCGAGTGCTGGAGCATGAGCTGCACAAATCGCAGAAGCTCGAAGCGTTGGGCACGCTGTCGAGAGGCGTTGCGCACGATTTCAACAATATTCTGAGCGCCATTCTCGGCTACGCCGAGCTGTCGCGCTCGGAGCTTGCCGCTGACAGTCCGGCGCGGGCTTATCAGGAGAAAATTGGTGCTTCGGTCGAAAGGGCGCGCGAGATCATCAAGGGGATACTGACCTTCGGCCAGGTGACCCGGGGTTCTCGCAAGCCGACCGATCTCTCGGTCACGGTCGGGGAGGCGCTGCAGCTGGTGCACCCGGTGCTGCCGCCAAATATCTCTCTAATCGAAGCTCTGGACGATGGCGGGGAACTGGTGCTCGCGGATCCGGCGCAAATCATTCAGGTTGTGCTCAACCTGTGCACGAACGCCATACAGTCAATGGGGGAGGCGCCGGGTAATGTCACCGTCTCAACCGAGCTCCTGGATCTCGACATCGAGACATCGCGCTCACTGTTATTGGCACATCCCGGCCGTTACCTGCTGATCAGCGTTGCGGATACCGGCCCAGGCATGGATGAACAGGTGCAGGCCCGCGTGTTCGAACCGTACTTCACCACGCGCGCGCCGGGGGAAGGATCGGGACTCGGACTCTCTGTTGTACACGGAATTGTCACTCAGTTGGACGGCGCGGTTCGTCTTCAGAGTGCCATTGGGGAAGGATCCAGGTTTGATATCTACCTGCCACGCTATGAGGGGGACATCAAACCCAGGCAGGCGTTGGACGATGCCGAGACTGAGAATGTGGCCGGCGAGGGCACGGTTTTGTTAGTGGACGATGAAGAGGACATTCTCAGCACGCTCACGGGTCTGCTTGAATCTGCCGGATTCACCGTCGTCTGCGTCAGCTCCGGCGAGGAAGCCATTGAAAAGATCGTAAGCACCGAATATGACCTGTTGATCACGGATCAGACCATGCGCGGAATACGCGGGCAGGATGTGGCGGCGAGGGCGAGGAGCGAACATCCGGATCTGCCGATCATTTTGATGAGCGGGGCGGTGCAGCCGTCGTGTGAACACGTGGACCACTTCATTGGCAAACCGTTTACGCGAGCTCAGCTGCTATCGGTGGTGAACACCCTGTTGAGCCGCGACGTGTCAGAGTCGTCTGTCTGACGGCGTAGTCTCAACCGAGACTCATCCCTTCCAGCTCGCCTTTGTCCCGCCACTGTTTCAACAGGTGGTTGAACGCGTTTATACCGGGAGCGTAGGGAGAGTTCTGCATGTTGCCACCAGAGCCCTTGCCTTCCCGGTTGTAGTAACCGGGTGTACACTCTTCCAGGAACGCCGTTGCCCCGGTGCCGGCCAGCGCTACAATCTGCTGCACCCAGGCTTCCTCAGCCTCGGCATCGACCTCGATGACCCGTTTCCCGCGCTTCTTCACTTCGTCGATGATGTAACTCACGTGCACGGCCTGGTCGTCGAACATGGAAGTCATGTTCGGTGACAGGCCGTTCTGGTTGATCCCAATCGTGAACCAGTTGGGAAATCCGTGGCTTGCAAGACCATGCAGCGTGCGGAAGCCGTCAGCCCAGTGATCATAAAGCGATTCACCGTTGCGCCCGATCGTGTCGAAGTCGACCCGGCGGTGGGCGGACGTGGTGATTTCAAAGCCGGTGGCGTAAATGATGCAATCGACATCGTATGCTTTGCCGCCTGCAACCACGCCGTTCGCGGTAATGCGCTCAACGCCTTTGCTGTCTGAGCAGTCCACCAGTTCGACGTTCGGACGGTTGAACGTCGCCAGGTATTCGTCGTTGAACGTTGGACGCTTACAGAACTGACGGTACCAGGGCTTCAAAGCCTCGGCGGTGTCCTGGGTTTCAACCGAGTCGTCAACCCGAGCGCGGATTTCGTTCATCTTTTCGAAATCGGCAATCTCCGATCGCAACAGGATCTCCTCCATGTCGAGATCACCCGCGTCAGCTTTGCGGTTCATGAGCGAAATGCCAATGCGCCGGGCGATGTCTGTCCAGCCGTCTGCGACGAGATCCTCGGTGAAGTTCTGCCCGAGCAGAACGGCGGCGAAGTTCTCCCGCCGTGCACGCTGCCAGCCAGGCTGCTGCGAGGCGTACCACCCTTCGTCCGTCGGTTTGTTGCCGCGCAGATCCACGGAAGACGGTGTGCGTTGAAAAACGTACAGCCTTTCAGCATGCGCACCGAGGAAAGGAACACACTGAATGGCCGTCGCGCCGGTGCCGATGATGGCAACCTTCTTATCGCCGAGCTTGTCGAGGTTGCCGTTGTGGTCGCCACCGGTGTATTCGTAGTCCCAGCGGGAGGTATGGAACGTGTGGCCTTTGAAATCCTCGATGCCGGGGATCCCGGGCAGTTTGGGACGGTTGGCGGGTCCCGTAGCCTGTATGACAAACTGCGCGCGAATGTGGTCCCCGCGATGGGTGGTGACGTCCCAATGCTGATCTTGCTCGTTCCAGGAGATTCTGGTGACGCGGGTCTGGAAGAGGGTGTTGGGGTAGAGATCGAAGTACTCGCCGATGCGCCGGGTGTGCTCGAAAATCTCCGGCGCGTAGGAGTACTTCTCCTTCGGCATGTACCCGGTTTCTTCCAGCAGCGGCAGATAGCAGTAGGACTCGATGTCACACTGCGCACCGGGGTAGCGGTTCCAGTACCAGGTGCCGCCGAAGTCACCCCCCGCTTCGATCACCTTGAAGTTTGTGACACCACGTTCCTTCAACCGCGCTGCGGTCATGAGGCCGCTGAAACCGGCACCGATGACGGCCACGTCAATGTCGATGTCGAGGGGGTCGCGTTCTATGGTCTCAGCGTAGGGGTCGTCGTCCGCGTAGTGGGCGAATTGGTCCGCCGCCTCCACGTATTGATCCTCGCCGTCATCGCGAATGCGTCTGTCGCGTTCGTGAGCGTACCTGGCGCGCAGCGCCTCTGGATCGAAGTCGAGATCTGGAAAGAGGTTGTGTAGACGTTCGCGTTCGGTCGCCATGCTGGAGCCTTTGCTGCATCGAAGCCCACTAGTATAGCTTCGTCAAAGGGTGTCACGCAGATTTAAAGGTCGCCTGCAAGCTTCAGGTCGGTGACATCCGTTCCACCTGCCAGGGGTAGTGGGCTTCCAGCGTTTTGCCGCAGCTCGGTACTACCTGCAGCGCCGTATCTGCTCGTGTCGCACGGACGCGCACGACACCGCTCGACGTTTTGAACGTCACGATGTCAGCATCGACGGCCTCGAGCGTTGCGTCCGTCTCGTTCACCAATGTCTCCGCGGCCTGCGCGGCGGGCGGATAGGCGGAGCGACCGCGCAGGTGTTCCATGGCAAGCTTGCCAGCCTCGACGTTCGCAACAAAGTCCGCAACGGCATGCGGATTCAAGTAACCGTACAAAGCACCCTGAGGCAGAGTCAGCACGTTGGCTGCGTAACGATGTCCGCCCACGTGTGAGGTTTCCCAGACCCGGTCGCCGACGTGGCCGCGCAGCTCCGCGTACACGGGCAGGCCAAACCGGGAGCAGCACAGGTCCCGTCGACCGTTGCTGCAGACGAAGTAGTGCGGCTCGGTGACCGTTTCACCATCGTCGTCATCGAGGCTGGCATTCACCATCGCCTCGTAGCTGTCGAACGTGTAGCGCTTGAACCGGCCGTCACGTGCGGTGAAGAGGTTCAGCGCGTGGTTGCGGTCGCGGCGGCGGCGGATGAACTGCGCCCGAGGTTTGTAACCGGCAGCGTCGAGCGTTGCCACCACATTACTAATCCACTCATTAACAAAGTCAGGTAACTGATTGTTTTCGAGCGCTTTTTTCTCCCAGACTGGTTGGTACTCCAGGAGCAGCCACGCATCTACCTGCGGTGCCGTGCCGAGCAAAGGCTCACCGGCGGCCAGCGCCAGCTCTGCACAGTATTGGCGTTTTTCATCCGTCATACCGAGATTGTACTGCGCCTGGGCGTCAACGCCGGGTCAAAGTCCCGCCGCCAGCGTCTCGGGCACATCGACGTGCTTGGCCCGCAGATACTCCCCGAGCGATTTGGCCTGTTTGTCGATACGATGGTTGGAAGCGGCGCCGGTGGTCAGAATGCCTTTGATGTAAAAGTTCAGCGCGCGCAGATTCGGCAGCTCGTAGCGCTCGACTTCGAAACCCGCCATGTCGGGCAACAACCGCTTGAACTCCTCCACCGTCAGGTTTTCGTAGAGCCAGCTGTAGGCATCGTCAGAGCGTGCCCAGACGCCGCAGTTGGCGTTGCCGCCTTTGTCTCCGGAGCGGGTGCCAAACAGCCGCCCGAATGGGATGGTGGTTGTCGCCCCGCCGGGTGCCGGTGCAATCTCCGCAGGGGTCTCCTGATAGTAGATGTCCTCGAAGTCCATGCGCTGGGTGGGTAACACGTCAGTGGTCTCGCCGCCAAGGTGCACGGATTCGGTGACCAGCTGGCTGTCGATCGTCGACGGCCAGTGCACCGTCACGCGGGCGCCGGTGAAACCGCCGCCGCCACGCCCGGTGTTGCCGGGAATGGTGGCGAGCCCGAGCTCAATGACCTTGGCGTCAAAAAGACGGCCGACGAGCTTCGGATTCGAGGTTGTGACCGTTGTCCGCAGGATGGCGTGGGCTTCCTCGTTCATCGTCGGGTTTTCATGGTCACTGCGGATGAGCTGAACGTCGACGTCGTCAAACTGCTCCCGGCCGCCGAGGTTGTGGAAGATCTGGTCGAGATAAACCTCAGCCTTCTTTTCGATGTCGAGGCCCGTCAGCATGATTTCGTTGGTCTGTTTGTGAGGTCCCAGCGTGTTGAAACAGACTTTATGTGTTGGCGGCGGCGTGCTGCCGCGGGTACCGCTTACCCGTACCCGGTCTTCGCCAACCTGTTCGACTTTCATGGTATCGAAGTGCGCGATCACGTCCGGATTCAGATAGGCCGGGGTGGACGTTTCGTACAGGAGCTGAGCGGTGATGGTACCAACGGAAATGAGACCGCCGGTACCCGGATGCTTGGTTACGGTGAAGCTGCCGTCGGCTTCGATTTCGGCAATGGGATAGCCGACGTTATGAAAGCTTGGTACTTCTTCGAAAAAGGAGTAGTTGCCTCCACAGCACTGGGCGCCGCACTCGATGATGTGTCCGGCGGTGAGCGCCCCTGCAAGCGCATCGTAATCGGTACGGCTCCAGTTGAACTTCCACGCGGCGGGGCCAATGACAACCGCGGCATCGGTCACCCGTGGACAGATGACAATGTCCGCTCCCTGATCCAGCGCCTCTTTGATACCCCAGCCGCCAAAGTAGACGTTGGCGGTCAACGATTCGACGTCGGAATCGGTGAGCGCTTCGCCCGTATCGAGATTGGTGAACGTCTGCCCGGCAGCCTGTAACTCGTCGAGACTGTCGAGCAGATTGTCGCCGTCAATGTAAGCAACCCTGGCTTCAACGCCGAGCTCAGCCAGGATCTTCTCCACCTCGGCGGCCATGCTGCGGGGGTTCAAACCACCGGCGTTGGTGACGATTTTGATACCGCGTTCCACGCAGTCGGCGGCAACGTCCTGAATCTGCTTGAGAAACGTCCCGACGTACCCCATGTTCTCGCCGCGGGCCTGTTTCTGGTTATAGAGAATCGACATGGTCAGCTCGGCAAGGTAGTCGCCTGTCAAGACGTCGATGGGTCCGCCGTCGATCATTTCCCTGGCGGCAGCCAGGCGGTCGCCGTAGTAGCCGCTGCAGTTACCGATACGAATCACGTCGCTCATGGTCAGTCCTCCTCCGGAACCCAGCGGGGTTTACGCTTTTCGCGAAACGCGGCCATGCCTTCCGCACCTTCTTCGCTCGAGAACATCCGGGCGCTCCAATCGGCGGTCTCGGCAAAGCCGTCCGCGCGATTGAGCGTTGGCACGCGGCGTACGAGCTTTTTACATTCCGCCACCGCAATTGGACCGCCCAGGTTGATCATGTCGATCTCTTCCTGCACAGCGTCACGCAGCTGTGTGCCGGGGACCGCACGATGGGCAAAACCCATCTCGACGGCTTGTTTGCCGGAAAACCGCTCACCGGTCAGAAAGAGCTTCATGCCGTGATGGGTGCCGAGCTTGGGCAGGCAGACGACGGAGATGACCGCGGGGATCACGCCAATCCGCACTTCGCTGAAGCTCATCTGTGCCTCTTCGTCGACGATGACAATGTCGCCGGCGCCGACCATCCCGAGCCCACCGGCAAACGCGGCACCGTTGACGGCGATGATTACCGGCTTTTCGCTGTCCATCATCATGTTCAGGATGTCCGGATACGACCAGGATTTCATGCCATCCGCGGCCTGACCGGGTGGATTCTTTAGATCCGCGCCTGCGCAGAAAGCAGGCCCGTTGCCGGTGACGACAATGGAGCGTACGGCATTGTCGGCAAGGGCGTTCTGCAGATGCTCGTAGAGCTCATTGACCAGCACCGCTGACAACGCATTGCGATTCTCCGGTCGGTTCAGGGTGATCCAGGCTGCGCCCCGATCAACTTCGTACTGTGTGGCTTCTGTGCCCGCCATTATGATTCCTCGGTGATCGTGACGAGGAGCTGACCGTTTTCAACCTGCTCGCCGACGTTGACGTGAACGGTTTCCACGGTGCCGCTCATCGGTGCGGTGATGCGGTGCTCCATTTTCATGGCTTCCAGAATGATGAGAAGCTGTCCTTTCTCGACGGTCTGCCCGGCTTCGACTTCAGCCGCCAGCACGGCCCCGGGCATAGGCGCCTTCAACCCCCCGCCCACGTCCGCGCCCGCGGCGCTGGGATAGCGGGGTTGCTCGGTCAACGTGATACCGCCGTTGTTACTCTGCACCAGCCAGTCGTCGCCGTGGGCGGTGACACCGAAACGCTGACGCATGCCGTCGATGGCAACCTCGACTTCACCGTCGCCGGCCTTGAGCGCAACGACATGATGCGTTGCGTCTCCAGCTGCAACGTCGAAGGTGCCGTCGCGACGGGATTGGTAGGCCAGGGCCAGTTCCTGCTCGCCGGCTGCGTAAGAGACCCGCTGGGGTGGCATCGTGGAATTGCGCCAGCCGCTGACGACGTTGCGATGGATCCTGGCCGCTGCGCGGCGTCTGGCCTGAGCTTCGATCAAGGCGGCTATGCCTGCATTAACGAGGTCTGCGTCACTCACGACACGAGTCAGCGCGGGATTTACCCGCTCAATGAAGTCGGTTGTCGTATCAGCCGCCAGATATTCGGGTGATCGCAAGGTGTTGACGAGAAAATCGCGGTTGGTTGTGAGTCCTTGCACGGTTGTGGTTTCCAGCACCCGAGCCAGGCGAGCGGCGGCCTCGCGGCGCGTCGGGGCGTGCACGATGACCTTGGCAATCATCGGATCGAAATCGGTGCTGATGTCACTGCCGGACTCGACGCCGGAATCGAACCTTGCCTTGCCGGCCGTTGACGGCTGCCATTTCACAACCGGACCCGGTGAGGGCAGAAAGCCGTTGGCCGGATCTTCGGCGTACAGACGCGCTTCTATCGCGCAGCCGTTGATGGCGAGGTCCTCCTGAGCAAACGACAACGGTTCACCTTCGGCAATACGGATCTGTTCGCGGACGAGATCGTGGCCGATGATTTCTTCCGTAACAGGGTGCTCCACCTGCAGGCGCGCATTGACTTCGAGAAAGTAGAAGTCGTCCCCGGCAAGCAGAAATTCGACCGTACCGGCGGAGGCATAGCCGAGCTTGCGTGCTGCCGCCACCGCTGCGGCACCCATACGTTCTCGTATGTCGTCGGTCACTGCGGGGGAGGGCGCCTCCTCGATGATCTTCTGGTGGCGCCGTTGAATCGAGCACTCGCGTTCGAAGCAGTGCACCAGATTGCCATGATGATCGCCCAGGATCTGCAGCTCCACGTGGCGGGAGGTATCCAGCCACTTCTCGAGAAACACCGTGTCGTCGCCGAACGCGCCGGCGGCTTCGCGGCGCGCGCCGGCTACGGCCTCCTCGAGATCCGCCTCGTTCTCGACCACCCGCATGCCGCGTCCACCGCCTCCGGCGGAGGCTTTGACGAGAACGGGGTAACCGATTTCAAGCGCGGCTCCCGATAGATCCGTGTCTCCGGAGAGCTCTATCGCAGGCAGAGTGGGAACGTCGGCTTCCTGCATGAGCTTTTTGGCCGAGAGCTTGTCGCCCATCAGACCAATCACCTCGGGTGAAGGTCCCAGCCACTTGATGCCGGCGTCGATCACAGCCTGGGCGAAACCTTGGTTTTCCGACAGAAATCCGTAGCCGGGATGCACGGCATCTGCTCCGCTGCGCTTACAGGCGTCGATCACTTTCCCGACATCCAGGTAGGTTTCGGCACTTGTCCGCCCGCCCAGTGCAATGGCGGCGTCCGCTTCGCGAACAAACGGTGCGTCCGCATCACCGTCCGCGTAAATGGCGATGGTGCTGATGCCCATGTCATGAGCGGTGCGCATGATACGCCGGGCGATTTCACCGCGATTGGCGATGAGGAGCCTTGTTATGGGTGTTACATCCGCCATGTGCCGAACTCCTTTGTGCCTTCCACTTTGTTGTTGTAACAAGCTGACAATGACATAGCGATGACGGCGCGCGTATCCCGTGGATCGATCATGCCGTCGTCGGACACGCGTGACGTGGCGTAGAGCCCCTTGGAGCGCTCTTCAGCCCAGTATTCGGCAACTTCCGCGCGCTGTTTGTCCGCTTCTTCGTCGAACTCGATGCCACGCCGCTCGGCGGCGGCCCGCCCGACGATGCTCATGACGCCTGCCATCTGCTTGGGCCCCATCACCGCAATCTTGGCGAACGGCCAGATGTAGGTGAAACGTGGGCCGAAAGCCCGCCCGCTCATGCCGTAGTTGCCGGCCCCGTAGGAGGCTGCCGTGATGATGGAAATGTGCGGGACGGTGGAGTTGGAAACCGCGTTGATCATCTTCGATCCGTTCTTGGTGATGCCGCCCTGTTCGAAGTCCGTGCCGACGATGTAGCCCGTGATGTTGTGCAGGAACACGAGCGGCACGTTGATTTGATTGCAGAGCTGGATGAACTGGGCCGCCTTTTCAGACGACTCCGAAAAGAGCGCGCCGTTGTTACCGAGGATGCCAACGGGGTAGCCGTGCACTTTGGCCCAGCCGCACACGAGGGTTGGTCCATAGAGCGGTTTGAACTCCTCGAAGTAGGACGCGTCGACAATCCGCGCGATGACTTCGCGCATGTCGAACGGCGTACGCAGATCTTTCGATACCATGCCAAGGAGGTCTTCAGAGTCATATATCGGCTCTTCGAAGTCCGGGTCCGGCTCCGGTCCGAGCTTGCGCCAGTTGAGATGCCGCACCACTTCCCGGCACATGCGGATGCCGTCGAGCTCATCGAGCGCCAGATAGTCGCCGAGCCCGGATATCTGGGTGTGCATGTCGGCGCCGCCGAGACTCTCCTCGTCGGCATCTTCTCCGGTTGCCATTTTCACCAGCGGGGGACCGCCCAGAAACACCCGGGCCTGGTTCTTCACGAATATGTTGTAGTCGCTCATTCCGGGCTGGTAGGCCCCTCCGGCCGTGCTGGCGCCGAATACGAGTGAGATTGTCGGAATACGCATCTTCGAAAGCTCGGTGATCTCGTAGAAGAGACGACCGGACTCGGCGAAGTGTCCGTCCTCGCGCTGGATGGCAGCTTCCGGGTCTTCGCCGGATTCGCCGCGCAGATCCGCACCGGCGGATTCCACGAACTGCACGTAGGGCAGGCGGTTCTCCCGCGCGAGCTGTAGACCGCGCATGAGCTTCTTGGAGTTGAACTGGTTGAACGCACCGGCGCGGACCGACGGGTCGTGGCCGAGGATGACACACTCCGTATCTTCGATGACGCCAATGCCTACGACAAAGCCGGAGCCGACCGCAAAGGGGGAGCGCCAGGCTGCAAGAGGACTGATCTCGAGAAACGGTGAGTCCCGGTCGAGCACGGCCGCAATCCGTTCGCGGATTGGCATTTTATTGCGCGATGCGAGTCGCGCCATGGCCTCGGGACCGCCCCCTTCCGCCGCTTCGTCCAACAAAGCCTGGATCTCCACCAGGGTTTCCAGCATGTCGGATTTGTTTTCGACGAAGCGCTCATCCCTGGGATCCAGCTTCGATTCCAGTACCGGCATCTACTCCCTCCCCGCTGCCTTACGGTGCATTTCTTCTACCGCCTAAAGTACCAGATGCCTGAGCGATTCCGGAAATTTTGTGATAGCTTGGCTGCAGCATCTGCAGTATCGCTTTCTCAGAGGGGAAACATGACGACAGCACAGGAACTCGCCGAATTTGAGCGCGAGGCGGACGCGTGGTTTGCCGAAAACAAGCCCGCGGATCCGGGTTTCATCCTGCCCGAGACCTTCATGGAGGTTGGCACCGACCGACAGTTCGACTTTCTGCGCGACTGGCAGCGCAAGGTTTATGAAGCCGGTTTTGTCGGCATGGCGTGGCCGAAGGAATATGGCGGTGGCGGCGTGGAGCAGGCGTTCCAGGATGTCGCCACGCGGGCCATGGCCAGGCACCGCGTACCGTTCCTGCCCAATACGATTGGTCTCAACTGGGCGGGCCCGCTGATTCTCAACATGGGCTCGGATGTCGACAAAGCGCGTTACATCAAAGGCATCTTGAGCGCCGAAGACATCTGGTGTCAGGGTTTCTCCGAGCCGGATCACGGCTCGGATCTGGGTAACTCGCAGTGCCGTGCGGTCAAAGACGGCGACGAATACGTCATCAACGGCTCCAAGATCTGGACGAGCCTGGGCGCCTACGCCAGGTACATGATCCTGCTTGCCCGCACGTCCACAGAAGGACCGAACAAATACGCTGGATTGAGCTTCTTCCTGGTACCCATGGACGCGCCGGGTATCGACCCGCAGCCCATTAAAAAGCTGACCGGAGAGTACGGCTTCTGTCAGACCTATTTCGACGATGCCCGCATTCCGGCCACGAGCCTCTTTGGCGGCGAGGGCGAAGGCTGGAAGGTGGCGATGCTGACGCTCACGTTCGAGCGGGGAGCGACCGGCGGTCAGGCGGGGGGGCTGTCGTCGATGGACATGAGCGTCAACGACGTGGTGGAGCTTGCCCGACGCGCCAGACGCAACGGCAGACCGGCGGTTGAAGACCCGCTCATCCGGGACGAGCTCGTCGAACTGATGATCGAAGCTCGAGGTCACCAGATGATGGGCGTGCGCGCGGGCATTCCGGCACTGCAGTCGGACTGGCCGGCAGCCGTGGCCATGTCCGGAAAGCTGCGCGGATCAGAGCTCAAACGCCGCATGTGCAAGCTTGCGGTATCTCTGCAGGGTGCCAACGGCGCACGTTTTGTAGCGGCGGACGCCATCGATGGCGGCATGTGGCAACGGTCCTACTTCAACGCGTTTTCCGCCACCATCGGCGGCGGCACCAGTCAGATTCAGAAGAACATCCTCGGTGAGCGGGTGCTCGGCTTACCGAAGGATTAGTGGGGTCACGGATGGCGGCAATCAACTTCAGTGAAGAGCAGGCCATGCTCCTGGATACGGCTCGGGAGTTCTGCAGAAACAAATCGGCCATCCCGGTCGTGCGGGAGCGCATTGCGGAAGGTGCTCCCTACGACGCGACGCTCTGGCAGGAGATGGCTGATCTCGGCTGGCTTGGCATCACGGTGCCGGAAGCGCATGGGGGGCTGGGGCTGACGCTCGCCGAGACCGTGCCGATTGCCGAGTCGATGGGTCAGCACCTTCTGGGCTCTCCGTTTCTGGCAACCACCCTGGCGATACAGGCGCTTTTGACGAGCGGTAGCGCAGCCCAGCAGGAACGCTGGCTGCCTGAGCTCGCATCCGGTGCAATTGGTACCGTTGCGTTGACCGAAGAGGACGGTAACTGGCAGCTTGGCGACGTCGAAGCGGCCGGCAGTTTGCATGGCGATGAGCTGGTGCTTTCAGGCAGGAAATCCCAGGTGCTCGATGCCGATGCGGCGGCGCTGTTGATCGTGTCCATCCAATTCGAAGGTGCAACCCGCCTTGCGTTGATCGAGCGCGGTCAGCTCGGACCTGATGGGGTGCGCCGCCAGGTTGTGATCGACGAGACCCGCGCGAGCTACGCGGTCTCCCTCGACGGCGTGCGCATCGCTGCGGATCAGCTGCTGCCGGAGTGCAACCTGGCAGCAGTCGAGCGCGCGGCCCTGTTACTCATCAGCGCGGAAACGGCCGGTGGCCTTGCCGGCGTGCTGCACACCATCGTCGAATACCTGAATACCCGCAAACAGTTCGATCGTCTGATTGGCAGCTATCAGGCGTTGAAGCATCCCACCGTAGACATTCTGCTGGAACAGGAAGCTGCCAAGTCACTGGTGTATCACGCGGCGAGCGTGGTTGCGGCGGGTGACGATGCAACGGCGGACGTCGCCCTCCGCATGGCCAAGGCGCAGGGAAGCAAAGCGTTTGCGTATGCCGGGGATCGTGCGGTGCAGTTCCACGGCGGCTTCGGTTTCACCTACGAGTGTGATGCGCAGCTTTTTCTCAGGCGGGCGGTCTGGTGTCAGCACCAGTTCGGCGACGAGCGGCATCATCGTCAGCTGCTGGCGCCGGCGCTGCTCGATGAAGGTGTGGGCGTATGAAGCTCTACCATTGTCCGGATGCGCGCTCACTCCGGCCGCTCTGGGCGCTCGAAGAGATGGGCCTGGAATACGACCTCATCAACATGGCGTTTCCACCACGCGCAACCTATCCGGGATATCTCGACCTGAACCCGCTCGGCACCGTGCCGACGTTTGTGGATGCGGATCTTACGATGACGGAGTCGTCCGGAATCTGCCACTATCTGGTAGAAAAGTATGGACCCACCGATATCGGGGTATATCCTGGCGAGCCAGCCTACGGTGAGTACCTCAACTGGTTGTACCGCAGCGACGCCACGCTGACGTTTCCGCAGACGATTGTTCTTCGCTATACCCGGCTGGAGCCGGAAGAGCGACGTTTGCCACAGGCTGCGGAGGATTACGCCATCTGGTATCACTCACGCCTGCGCTGTGTCGAGCAGGCCCTCGAAGGCAAACCAGATGGCGCCCGTTTCCTTGTTGCGGATCGATTCACCATCGCGGATATCGTGACCACCTACGCTCCTCCTCGGCACCTCGCTGGGACTCGACGAGCGCTACAAGCCGAATACCAAAAAATATTTTGAGCAAATGACGGCACGCGAGGCCTTTCAACGCGCGCGGGAACTGCAGCATGGCTGATCATTCTCCGGTTTTTCAGGCAAACGAGATCGACGATTACCGCCGCCACGTTCGTGAGGTGACTTCCTGATGGAATACATGGCGCCGGCCGAGGCGCGTGAGCTCGGTGGCCTGCGGCTGGCGCTCACCTGTCACGCACCGGCGCCTTACTCCATGTCCGCGCGTTCGATCTTCGATCTCAAAAACGTGTCGTATGCGCCGGTTGCGCAGATTGGCGCGGGACCCAACGAAGACCTGGTTGCGTGGACCGGACATCGCAATGCGCCGGTTGCGGTGTACAACGACGAAGCGCCGCGTGTCGGCTGGCTCGAGATTCTCAATCTGGCCGAACGGTTGGGCAGCGGGCCGCCGCTCATCCCCGAAGACGTTGAAGAACGCATGCGGATGATTGCGCTCACAAACGAGCTCATCGGCGAGAACGGTTTCATCTGGAACATGCGGCTGCTCATGCTCGGCCTCGGCGGCCCTGAGCGTTCTGCCGAAGCGGCGAAAGCGAATCCCATGTACGCACAGTACGGCTATTCAGAGCGCGCGCGTGAAGCGGCCACTGTGCGAGCAAAGACCATCCTGAAGACGTTCACTGATCATGCCCGCGGGCAACGCGACGCCGGCCGGCGCTATCTCATCGGCAACGCGTTGTCTGCCCTCGACATCTACTGGGTCTACTTTTCGCAGATTGTCAGGACCCTACCGGAGGCGGACTGCCCGATGCCGAAGGGACTGCGTAAATCCTACGATATCGGCAGTGAAGTCATTGGCGGCTGCGAGACGTTTCTCATCGAGCAGCGCGACTGGATCATTGCCGAGCACCTGCAGCTGCCGATGGAGTTCTGAGATGGTCCGCGTATTGCTTCTACTTGCGGCGCTCTTGCCGGGTCTCGCTCAGACCGCTACCGCAGAGGAGCCTCGGCAGGCGGTGGCCGCCGTATTGAATACGCTGCACCAGAAAGCGTCCGAGGCTGACTATGACGGCTACTTTGCACTCTTCAGCGAGCATGCGGTGTTTCTCGGCACTGACCGGGAGGAATACTGGCCGATCGACACGTTCAAAGCGTATACCCGTGAGCGTTTTGCCACCGGGGCAGGGTGGACGTATCACCCCATCGAGCGGTTTGTACACGTCAATGGTGATACCGCATGGTTCGAAGAACGCCTGCACCATGCGCGCTATGGCGAAACCCGCGGAACGGGCGTCCTGGTGCGCAAGCACGGTGCGTGGCGGGTTGCGCAGTACAATCTCACGCTGCCGATACCTAACGATCTTTTCGTGGACGTTGCTGAAGCGATCAAAAACCACTACGACGACACCGGCCCCGAAACCGATGAGTGATGCCTCCCTGTCCCTCGGCGAGCAGGACCGGGCTGAGCTCGTTGCGCTCGTCAACCAGGAAATGCCGTTTGGACGGTTCAAGGGAAAGAAGCTGATTGACCTGCCCGAACCCTACGTCGTCTGGTTCAAGAACGAGGGTTTTCCTGCCGGCAAGCTGGGAGAGCGTCTGGCGGTGCTGTACGAAATCAAAGTGAACGGTCTGGAGCCCATGCTGCGCGGGCTGGTGGCAGCCGAGCCTGACTAGAGCGGCATGCGCATTTCAGCGCCGACGACCGCAAACCCGAGCTTTTCGTAGAATCCCTGGTTGTGGCGGGTGGCTTCGACGAGATACAGACCGTACTCGGCACACCCCCTTGCCTGCGCGCGCTCGAGCGTTGCGTTCACGAGGCCGGCCCCGAGATTTTTGCCGCGCGCCTGGGGCGATACGATGAGCTCTTCGAGCTGGCAGTATTCGCCGCCGTAGCGCATCGCCAGGTTATAGGACACTGACGCAAGCCCAAGCAAGTTCCCGTCTTCTTCAGCGACGATCACTTCGCCTCGAGCACCGTCCAGGAGCGAACCAAACACCGGCGCCATGACCTCGGCTGGCGTCAGACCCGCACCGCCGAGTTCGCCGAGAAGGCTCAGGCACGCGGCTTCGTCGTCTGCACATGCCGGTCGGTAGGTCAGATTCATCGGCGTCTCCTGGCTTGGGTTATGCTTGGCTTTTACTTTGGTCACTCGAGTATGGATGACGCGTGCTGGTGCGGCAGTGGACAGACCGCGGGCGAATGCTGCGCGCCGCTTCTCGAAGGCCGGTCAACGGCGCCAACGGCCGAGGCGTTGATGCGTTCCCGCTACTCGGCTTACGTCACGATGAACGCATCATACCTGCTTGCCACCTGGCACCCCAGCACCCGCCCCGCTCGAGTGAATCTCTCCCCGACGCAGAAATGGCTGGGTCTCAAGATTTACGAGACGGTGCGGGGTGAACCGGGTGACGCGGAGGGTGTTGTCGAATTCGCTGCTCGCTTCAAGATAGACGGTGCGGGTCATCGCCTGCGGGAGCGCAGCCGCTTCGTCTGTATCGAAGAACGCTGGTTTTATCTGGATGGCGAGCTGGCAGATGCCTGACGCCACTGCAGCTGCCCGCTGGCGATGCCACAGTCCGCGCACCGCACCCGGTCCAACTTCAGCGTGCGCCGGTGCCTCAGGGCCACGACCTGGCGGCAATTGATGCATTCGAGCTGCCAGCGCGGCACAGGCATGTGAGCAACGTCGTTGCTGACCTGATCCCGGCCGCCGATGCGGCGAACCGTGGCTCGCCATGTGGCGTTGTGACCGTGCCCCGGCCCAACCAGGGCGTGGGCAATTTCATGCAGCAGGGTGGCGCGCAGCTCGTCCAGATCGTTCAAGGCGACCAGGTGCCTGGAGAGGGTGATTTCGCGGTCGCGGAAATTGCAGCTGCCGCAGCGCTGTCGCGCGTTGTCCAGACGAAAGCGCCAGCCCTCGAGGCCGTGCGCCGCCATCAGCGTGTGGGCAAGATGGGTGACTTCGTGGGTCACCAATGTCGACGGCTGGCGATGGCGCTTGCGCTCTCAAACACGGCGTTGCGGAGATGGGTCAGCCGGGCGTTGGCATTACGCCGCGCCAGCGCGTCATCCGCCGTGTCCACATCGACAAGCTCGAAGTCTGAAAAGGTGTCCACGCCGCCAAAACAGCCGAGGACAAACGTGGCGCCGGACAGATGCCCGCGCTCCACCTGTGGCAGCCCGCGCTCGAGATAGCCGCGCCAGAAACGTTCCCCGTGCTCGTCAAGGAGACTGATGATCTGCCGCAAGGCGTGCGCCAGGTTGTCGAATTCTTTGTTCAGTGTCTCAGCCATACCGTTATTAGACCGCGCCGTAGCGGGCGGTTCAATCGTATCCGAGCTCACCCGAAGAAAGATCGAAAAAAGTTAACCCCGTTTGTGCCTCAGCCGCGTTGTAAGGAGAGACAGGTTCAAAACAGGAGTCATCCTCATGCAACGGACGATGCAACACATCATTCTGCTCTTCATCTGCGCGCTGCTGGCAGCCTGCGCCAACGAGATTGGCCATACGCCGGCGGGCGACGGCCCGGAACCGCTGCCCGAAGGTGAGGTGGATGCGTCCCCAGCCGCGACGGGCGAGCACCAGCAGGCGGATCACGCGGCGGCTCAGAGCCCTCAGCGAGAAGAGAGCCCTCAGCGAGAAGATAGCCTTCAGCGGTTAGACATTTATCAGCATGCCAAACACGCGCAACTGGCGTCGGTGCCGAGTCCGGGTTACCACTGGCCACCGCATCCCGTACCTCCCGTGGACCGCGAAAACTACGCGCACTTCGACGACAACGGGGTTCAAACCGTCGTCACCAATCCCGTATCCACCTTTGCGCTGGACGTCGATACAGCCGCTTATGCCAACGTACGACGCCTGCTGCGCCTCGGTCAGCTGCCGCCGATGGACGCGGTGCGCATCGAGGAGCTCGTGAACTACTTCGGCTACGATTACCCGCAGCCTGAGCGGGATCTACCTTTCGGTATTCACACCGAAATCGGACCGAGTCCCTGGGCAGCTGACCGGCATCTCCTGCACGTGGGCATCAATGCGCAAGCCCTTGCCGACAGCGCAGATATGCCACCCGCCAATCTGACCTTCCTGGTTGACGTATCCGGCTCCATGCGTTCGCCGGACAAAATTGGTTTGTTGAAGCGCGCGCTGAAAATGCTTGTCGGCCAGCTGCGTGCGCAGGACCACGTGGCCATTGTCGTCTATGCAGGCGCTGCGGGAGAAGTACTCGCGCCAACGCCCGGCTCAGAGAAGATTCAAATCAACCAGGCGATTGAGCGCCTGGAAGCAGGCGGATCGACCAATGGCGGTGCCGGTATCCAGCTGGCCTACAGTCTGGCGCGCCAGCAATTCAAAGCGGACGGCATCAACCGTGTGATCCTGGCCACCGACGGGGATTTCAACGTGGGCACAACCGAGCTGAGCGCGCTCGAGCAGATGGTAGAGCGGCAGCGTCGTTCGGGGGTGGCGCTGACCGTGCTGGGTTTCGGTCAGGGTAACTACAACGACGCCCTCATGCAGAAGATTGCGCAGATTGGCAACGGCAATGCCGCATACATCGATTCCGTTCACGAGGCACGCAAGGTCCTGGTCGAAGAGCTGGGCGCAACGCTCGAGATTGTCGCCAAAGACGTCAAAGTCCAGATTGAATTCAATCCCGCGGCGGTCGAAAGCTATCGCCTGATCGGCTACGAAACGAGGCATCTCGAACGTGAAGACTTCAACAACGACAAGGTTGATGCCGGAGACGTGGGTCGCGGGCATACCGTAACGGCGCTCTATGAGCTGACGCTCGTCGGCAGCGGCAATCCAAGCGTCGATCCACTCCGCTACGGTACGGATCAACGCGCTGAGACTCAGGTGCAAAACCCTGATGAGCTCGCCTTTCTCAAGCTGCGCTACAAATCGCCGACCGCGACGAAAAGTCAGCTCATCACCAGACCGGTAGTCCGCGCCAGCGTCATCGACCGGCTGGACGCGACGAGCGACGACTTTCGTTTCAGCGCCGCGGTGGCCTGGTTTGGCCAGATACTGCGGCACTCCATTGCGCTCGAAGTTGATGATCCGCAGGCGCTGGTTGAGCTTGCAAATCTCGCGAGAGGGGCGGATCGTCACGGCTATCGTAGCGAATTCGTGACGCTCGCCCGCACCGTGGCGAGTCTGGTGGAGGATCCGGCATATGCAGCAACGGGAGGATAACTGCCCGTGCGTGTAGCCACGCTTGTCAGAAAGCCGGCGAAAGGAGCCGCGCGGGAAGGGTCGTCGGGCCTAACCGACGACGAACTCTATGCCCGCTATTGCCGCGGTGACGACGACGCGTTCAGCCGTCTTTATGAACGCTACCGAGGCAGGGTATATCGCTACTTCCTGCGCCAGGTCACCCCGAACCTGGCGCAGGATCTCTACCAGGAAACCTGGATGAAGCTGATCAAGGCCGCAGCGAGCTATGAGCCTCGGGGCACGTTTGCAGCTTACCTCTTCAAGCTTGCCCACAACGTGCTGATGGATTACTACCGGCGTGAAACCAGGCAAAACACGATAATTATTGAGGAGGGGGTCACCGCTGAGGCGCTGGTGACTGAAGATGCAGACCCTGATCGGCAACTCGATCGGGCAGAAATGGCGCGACGTTTGCAGCGTGAGATATCCCGGTTGCCGGTGGATCAGCGCACAACCTGGTTGATCAGGCAGGAGAGCGGTCTGGATCTCAAGAGCATCGCTGCGATTACCGGGACGTCCGTAGAGGGCGTTAAAAGCCGTTTGCGCTACGCCAACGCCAAATTGAAAGCAGGAATGCAACGCCATGTCAGATCGTAAACGACCATCCGAGTTGGATGACGCCGATCTCGCCGATCTATATGGCGAGACTGCGCAGGATTTGCCGCCTGTGAGGCTTGACGAGCAGATCCTGGAGGCAGCTCGTGCGCAGCAACAGCGTGCCGCCGTCAACGGTGCGGTGCAGGAGCGTTCCGGGTGGCTCGTCGGGCGTCTGCCGGCGGCTCTGGCCAGCGCGGCGGTGCTTGTCATGACAATTACGGTCGTGGCGCGGTTCGATGCGCCGATCCCGGCTGCCGAAGAAGGGCCAGCGCTCGAGATGGCGCAGGACCGTCCCGTTGAACACGATTCGACGCTGGCGGAGATACCGGCGCCAGCGCCGGCAGCCGCGTTCGAAGGTGAAGAACGAGCTGACTATGCGATATCCCCGCAAACGTCGAAAGAAGCCGAGCCGGTCCCACCTGTGCAACAAAAGATGCTTGCATCCAGGAGGGCAGAGCGTGTCTCTGCGGCTGCGTCAACGGCGAGCGCGGCTCGACCGTGTAGTGATACCGAGCGAGGCTTCTGTCTCGACGGCAACGGTGTGAGCGTGAAACAACCTCAGTGCCCGGAACCCTTCAGGCTGCCTGAGGGGGCGTCCGCTCCGGCCATGTTGGATGATGGCGTGGTCTTTCTGCTGGATGGTGATCCTCAGCGAGTTGTCTGCCGTGACGGTGTCTGGGAGGCTGCAGCTAGTGTCGAATCTTCGGCTGTTCCATAGCCTGTGTTGCGTGGACAATCCTGTTTCGATTAGCGGACAGAACTTCGGCAAACTCCTCCGCAGGCATGGGTTTATCCAGCAGGTAACCCTGCGCCAGCTCGCAGCCGATGCTGCGTAAATACGTGCGCTGATATTCGGTCTCAATTCCTTCCGCGACGACGTTCAATCCGAGGCTGTGTGCCATGGTCACCATGGCATGGCAGAGCGCGCGGTCGTTCTCATCGTGCTCCAGGTCGGTGACGAAGGCGCGGTCGATCTTGAGCGTATCGAGCGGGAATTGTTTGAGATAGCTGAGAGACGAGTAGCCGGTCCCGAAATCATCTATTGCCAGGCGAATGCCCATATTCTTGAGCTCGGTCAGTGTTGCCGTTGCCGTCTGCGGATCGGCCATGAGCACGGTTTCGGTGATTTCGATCTCGAGAAGCTCAGGATCGACCTGATGGGTTGACAGCGCTCTGGCCAGAGTTGTGGCGGGCTTGTCATAAGAGAACGCGCGGCCGGAAATGTTGATGGATATGGGCGCAGGATTCAGGCCCGCTTCCTGCCATTTGCTCAAGTGAGCGCAAACGCAATCAGTGACCCACCGATCAATGTCGACAATCAAGCCGGATTGTTCCGCCAGGGGGATGAACGTATTTGGCGGAATGGCGCCGTGTCGCGGGTGAAACCAACGCAGCAACAGCTCAGCACCGGCCAGCGTGTTGCGGGCCAGGTTGTACTTCGGCTGGAAATAGGGCGTGAGCTCGTCGTTCTCGATGGCTCGCCGTAGATCCATTTCGAGCTCCAGCAGGCTGTGCGAAGCGTTCTGGTGACAATCGGCATACAAAGTCAAGATGTTGCCGCCAGCTTGTTTCGACGTCTGGAGGGCATGTGCCGCATACGTATGGAGATCGTTGCTGTCCGCGGCGTCGTCAGGGAACAGCGCCATGCCAACCGACGCGGTTACGATGAGTTCGTGACGTCCGCTGTTAATGGGGGTTGCAAACAGTGCGTTCAGACGGCTGCTGATTGCGCTGAGGAAAAGCTTGTCTTCGAAAGGAGCCAGGAGAGCAAACTCGTTGCTGCCGAGACGTGCGCACTGGGCGTTTCTACCGCTTTTTGTCAATTCAAACGCCAGAGATTGAAGCCGTTCGGCGACCTGCGTCAGGACCTGGTCACCGGCGTCGTTTCCCAGCGTCTCGTTGATACGACGGAACTGATCGATATCGAGCTGGAACAACGCAAACTGTTCGTTCGGGTTGCTGACGAGTTCCTGGTGTGTCAAATGCAGAAAGTGATGCCGGTTGGGCAGTGCTGTCAGCGAATCAAAAAATGCCAGCTGATGAATCCGCTCTTCCGCCTGTTTGCGTGTCGTCACGTCACGCAGGATTAAGAGCGCCATACCCGGCGCCTGTGGGGTAATCCGGATTTCGTAGTGGCGTATACCCGTCTGCTGGTGCAGACCAATTTCCCCGGTGACTTCGATGGTCTGATCCGCCTCCGATACCATGACTTGTCGGATGGCGGTCAGCACCTGGTTCAGGTTAGTTCGCGGCAGCAGATCATCCAGGCTGCCGTGGCTGTAGCGTTCGATCTCCTGCTCGTCTCGAGTCAGATAGTTCAGAATGTTGCCCGCCCGGTCCACCACCGCCAGGCGGTCGGGCAGTGCCTCGAGCAGCGCGTTGTTTTCGGCTTCCCTGCGTGCCAGCGTGTCACGAGTCTGCGCCCCGCGCAGGATGTAGCGCATCCGGTGACCGAGCAGCGACCAGTTAACGGGCTTGCTTATGAAGTCTGTTGCGCCGACGTCGAAGGCTCTTTCGACCGATACGGTGTCGTCGGATCCGGTGACGATGACAATTGGCGGGGCTGGTTCTGACGCGGTCGCGCGTATCGCTTCGCAGGCGGAAAAGCCGTCCATCTCCGGCATCTGGACGTCGAGAATGACCAGATCCGGATTGAGACGGGGAATCAGTTTGACGGCGTCCTTACCGTTGCCCACTTCGATGGTCTCGAAGTCGTGTTCTGCCAAGGCAGCCGACATCAGGGAACGGGTCATATCGTCATCGTCCGCGATCAAAACGAGGGGTTGGATGCTTGTGTCATTCATTTCCGCTTACCTGTCGTAAGAGCCATGCTTGTGCGTGATTACGTTCGATCTCTAGATCCGCGAAGAGACCTTCTGCGTCTTCGGTCGTGCCGGTTGCCGCGCATTGTTCGATCTGCTTGCAGAGCGTTGCCATGCGCACGGCGCCCAGGTTGGCGCAGGCAGATTTGAGCTTGTGAGCGTTGAAGCCGAGCGTGTCTTGATCGGCGCGGGAGATGGCTTCAGCCATTGCGGCAACGGTATCAGCGGCCGTGCGTTCAAACATCTTGGTGGCGTGAGCCAGCATGGGCTCTCCGCCCGCCGTTTTCAGGCGCCGAATCGGTGCCAGCGCTGCCTCGTTGAATCGGGCGTCATTCTTCACCTGCGTAACGGGGTCTGTACCGACGTCCCGTAACGCGATCCAGTTGCCGAGCGTCGTCGCCAGCGCCTCCATGGTGCACGGTTTGGCGAGGAAACCGTCCATCCCCGCATCGAGGCAGCGGTTTCGATCGTCGTCTGACGTGTTCGCCGTCAGCGCTACGATCGGGGTTGAAGCGGCATCCGTTTCAGATCTCCGGATCCGCCGGGTCGTTTCGAGACCATCTATGTCGGGCAGGCGGTAATCCATCAGAATGACGTCGAAGCTGCTCTCCTCGACGGCGCGCAGGGCGCTGTAGCCATCCGCGGCAATGGTGCTGCTGCAGCCGAGTTCCGCCAGCATGCCCGCGAACACTTCCTGATTGACTTCGTTATCCTCGACCAGCAACACGTTGCCACCTACGCTAGAAGTTGCAGGGGGCGTTGCGCTGACTAAGGTTGGCGCCTGCGCCAGCATGGCGAGTTCCAGACGTTCGAATAGATCACGGCGGGCCAGCGGTAATGGCAGACGATGAGCCACATCAGGCAGGGTAGAAGTAGACGCGTCGAGTTCGTACAGCCAGATGCAGCGGCTTGCGGCAAGCTCGTCAGGCAGGCTGCTGAGGGCCGTGACGCGCTGGTCGATGATGGCAACCCACCGACCCTCGCCCTGTTGTTGGATTCGTGTTGCCAGCTCGTCGGACGTGCAGGCGTGCAACGTCGTGCCCCATTCGCCACAGTAGCTGGCGATTTGATCGTGCAGTTTCGGACAGTCTGCGACGAGGAAAACGTCGCCAGAATCGATGGACAAGTCCGCGTGGCGGACGCTCGCAACTGCGGGCAGGTGAACTTCAAAGTGGAAGGAGGTGCCCGCGTCCGGTTCGGACTCGAGCTCAAGCTTTCCGCCCATGAGCTCAACGATCTGTTTGCAGATCGACAGCCCGAGGCCGGTGCCTCCGAAACGGCGGCTGGTCGAGCCGTCTTCCTGCGCAAACGAGTCGAATATGTGTTTTTGATTCGCGGGCGCAATGCCAATGCCGCTGTCATTGACTGCAAAACGATACAAATCGGAATCAAGCGCTTCTATCACCAGCTCCACGTGACCAGACTCGGTAAACTTGACGGCGTTGTTCAACAAGTTAACCAACACCTGGCGGAGACGCATCTGGTCACAACACAGCTCCGGCAATCCTTGTGCGGGTACCCGGACGAGGAGTTCCAGGCCTTTGCTCTGGGCCTGGGGTGCCATCAGGCCGACAACCTCGTCGGCAAGAGATTCAAGATCCATCGAGACGGGGTCGAGCGTCATCTTCGCCGAATCGAGCTTGGAGTAGTCGAGCACGTCGTTGACGATGTCGAGCAATGACAGCGTCGAGGTACGTATGGTGTCGTTGAAGCGACGCTGCTTGCTGTTCAGATCCGTGCGCCCCATCAGCTCGGCCATGCCCAGAACGCCGTTGATCGGAGAGCGGATCTCATGGCTCATGCGGGCCAGAAACTCACCTTTCGCATCACTGAGGTGTTTGAGCTTGAGGTTGCTGTCGTTCAGTTCTTCAGTCCGCCTCTGGACCTCTTCTTCGAGCGCTGCCTGGTAGGCTATCGCCCGCTGCCGCTCAGCCTGCTGGCGCTGCCTGAAAACGAGCAGGAGCCCTATGACGGCAGCCGTGTAGAAAGCGTAGGCCCAGACGGATGCCCACGGTGGGGGCGCCACGTTGACGACAATGCTGAGCGCTTCGGGATTCCATCGCCCCGCGCTGGTTGCCGCCTGCGCGCGAAGAACGTAGCGACCTGCGGGTAGGTTGGTATAGGTGGCGGTGCGACGCGTTCCGCTATCAACCCAATCCTCCTCGAACCCTTCGAGCCGGTATCGGAATCGGTTGGTCTGCGTTTCCGTGAAGGCAAGTGCGGCAAATTCGAACGTAAAGGCGTTGTCGCGATAGGTTAGATCCAGATTGTCGAGGCTGGAGAGCGGCATCCCGGGATCGAAATCCTGATTGAGCACGAGCAGTCGCGAGAGCACGATGCGTGGCAAAGGCTCACCGACGTGCATTTGCTGTGGATCGAACTCGTTGTAGCCGTTTGCTCCGCCAAAATAGAGCCGCCCGTCGCTGCCTTTGTGTGTCGCGCCGAAGTGAAATTCTTCGCCTTGCAGACCGTGTGTCAGGTGGTAAGTACGTACGGTTTGCTCAGTCGGGTTGTAGCGCATCAGCCCGTTGTTTCCGCTCATCCAGAGTTGCCCTTCGTGATCGCTCAAAATGCCGAACACGTTGGCGCTGGATAGCCCGTGCTCACGGGTCAACGTCGTGAAGGTTGTTCGCGACAGGGGCGCGCCTCGATGCTCGAGACGACTCAAACCGCCTCCGCCCGTACCCACCCAGAGCACGCCTTGTGCATCCGCGTGCAGACCGTAGACGGAGTCTGCGCCGAGACTCGAAGGGTCATCCTCACGATGACGCAGCGCAGCGAAGGTCTCAGCTGCGGGATCGTAGGCGCACAGTCCGTTTTCGGTGCCCATCCACAGAATGCCGTTGTGATCCTCGATGACGGCGCGTCCCTGCTCACCGCAGAAAGCAGCACCTCCTTCGCCGGGTAGAAATTGCCGGTACGCATCGTTTGTCGGGGAATAGCGTGTCATGCCGCCGCCGAACGTGCCAATCCAGATGTCTCCGCGACTGTCTTCGAAGAGTGACATGGCGCCGGGAGCGCTGAGGCTCTGCGACGAATCCGAATGTAGACGCAATTTTCGGAACCGCGTTTCCCCTGCGGGGCGCCAGCTCACGCCTTCGTTCATCGTCCCGATCCAGAGGCCGCCCTGACTATCGGCAAGGAGCGACATGACGCGATCATCGTGGAGGTTCGTTGCCGGATTGGACTTTCTCAGGAGCGTATGGGTGTTTGTCAGTCGGTCGAACTCGACCACACCCCCGCCGAAAGTACCGACCCACCGGTGGCGTGAGTTGGTTGCGAAGGCGGTGACGTTATACCCTTCAGCGCCCCGCGGCCGGGTGTGACCAAAGTACCAGCTGTTGGAGTTCCAGCGGCTGACACCACCTGTGCGGGTGCCAACCCACAATACTCCGGTGCTGTCCTGGTAGAGCGACATGATGTAGTTGTCGCGCAGGGTGCTGGCTTCCGGCTGTGACCTGTAGCTGGCGAACTCGTCGGAGTAAGGTTTCAGCATGTTCAAGCCGTCGGCAGTTGCGACCCAGATCCGACCGGTATCGTCTTCGAGAATATCGCGGATGTGATCGTTACTGATGCTGCCGGGTGATTCCGGCAGCGAACGAAAACGTGTCATGCGTCCCGTACGCCGGTCCAGCAGGTTCAACCCGCCGCCGAACGTCCCGATCCAGATCCCGCCGTGACGATCCTGAAAGAGAGATCGAATGCGGTTGTTCGACAAGCTGAACGGCTTATCGGGATCGTGTCGCAAACGGGTAAATCGCTTCGTACCGGGTTGCAGCCAGGCGAGGCCCTCGTCTGTTCCAACCCACAGCCTGCCGCGGCTGTCTTCCAGCAGCGCAAAAACGCCGTCGCTCGGCAAGCTGGTCGGGTCCTGGGGATCGTGGCGGAAGCGCATCACCTTTCCGCTTTGCGGATCGAGCAGATTCAGCCCCGCATTGGTCGTAGCCGCCCAGATACCATCTGCGCCGACAAGCAGGTTACGCACGCGATCACTCGACATGCTCAACGGGTCTTCCGCGTTGTGTCGGTAGTGGTGGAACGTGTCGGTGTTGCGGTCCCAGCGAGCCAGACCGCCGCCGTTTGTAGCCAGCCACAGATTCCGTTGGGCATCCTCGGCCAGGGCCCAAACGTAGTCGTTGACGAGCTTGCCTTCGCGGGCGCTGCCGCGCCGATAGCTGGTGATTGAGTGGCCGTCGTAGCGGTCGACACCGTTTTCAGTCGCAAACCACATGTATCCGACGGAGTCCTGGAGAACGTCCATGACCGTCGCCTGGCTGAGACCTTCAGTGACACTCAGATGCTGAAACGCCATAGGTCTCGAATCGGCCTGCACGGACAGCGGAACCAGCAGCAACATGGCGCAGCAATAGCGCCAGAATTTTGTCGCGGGGAGACCGTGATGAAAGGGTGAGCTCAACATATTCATTCAGTTTAGACAGCCAGGCGCGGATCTCCGGCTGTCAGCGTCCGGCTGGTGTGTGCCGCTTCCCAATTTGTCCCGTTATCTGAAGCGACTCATCTTTCTGAATGCAGCAGGGACACGTGTTGGTGCGGATTGGCCGTCGTTACTCAACTAGAAAACGCGCTGTAAAAAATGACGGCACACGTGGAAATTTTCTGAGAGCGCTTCGCTCAGGCGGCAAAAATTTGCGCAGCTGGCTAAAGATTCGGCTCATTGCGCCGATATTGACGACAAATAGAGAAAGAGAAAGAAATGTCTGAGGTGCTTCTGGTTGGCGATACGTATGGCCTGGCCGACAAGCTTGGCGCTTGTATCGTCCGTGAATGTCCAGCGCTCTCGGTCAGGCGGATCGGTGATGCAACGGCGGCGGTGGAGCACCTGCAGCATCGTGCCGCGGACGTCATTCTCGCCTTCACTGGTGCTGACACCACCGAGACAGAAACGCTCATGCGTAACGCCAGCGAGAACGTAGCGCATGCCATACGCATCGCGCTGGCCAATCCGGATGAACCACCCCCGGAGAAAATAGCTTTTGCCCATCAGGTGCTGGCGGCCCGTGATGACATCGGATATCTGGTTCCCATCATCGAGGCGGCTCTTGTCGTTGCTGCCCGCGCGGCTCAAAATAGCCGTTTGCAGCGGGTTGTTTCAGACCTGCACGACGTGCCGTCTCCTCCGACGCTCTATTTTGAGATTCGCGAGCAGATCGAGAACATGTCGGGTGATCTGCAGCGCATGGCAGAGATCACCGCCAAAGATCCGGGTCTGGTCGCTCGTATTCTGCGTATTGCCAACTCGGGTTTTTATGGATTGCCACGTTCAGTCAGCGATCTATCTGAGGCACTTGGATTGATCGGGACGGATGCGCTCCTCGGCATGGTGCTAGCCGCTCATCTATACGCTGGACTGCCTCCGCCCGGGCTCAAGCTCGAGGTGTTGTGGCAGCACACGCTGCGGGTTTCTTCGCTGGCACGTCAAATTGCGCGCCTCGAAGGTGGCGACATGAGTCTGCAGAGCGTCAGCGCGGTTGCCGGTCTGCTGCACGACATCGGCGTGCTGATTCTGTTGGAGAACGAACCTGCCCGCTACCAGCCGCTCTGGCGCGAGAGCGCCGGAAACGAGCAGACGCTCGCCAGGCTGGAAGTGGAAACCTTTGGAGTCACCCACGGTGAGCTGGGGGCGTTGATTCTCATGTTGTGGAGCCTGCCCGAAGGCGTGGTGCAGGCGGTGGCGGACAGCCATGCGTGCACGGCTTCTGAAGATCTGCCGTTGGCCAGCCGCGCGGTCATGGCGGCCGAATGGCTTCTCGATCAGGCATCCGAGGTTGTCGTTCCGGGTAACCTTGCGGCGGTCCCTGAAGACACGTTGGCGCGCTGGCACGTCGCGCGTGACGAAGTTGCTACGCAGAGTCTGGCGTTCTGATATGCGTACGCCAGAACTCATCGATCGTCTGCTGCGTCTCCTCAGCCATATCAGCGGCGCTTCCAGCGCCTCGATGTATCTTTCCATGGAGCCGGCTGAGAGCCAGCCGACCTTGCTTGCTCACATCGGAGAACATCCGGTGCCGGAGCTGGTTGATGACAACGCGGCGGCTCAGCTCCTCGATGCTCAGGACGCTTTTCAGGAAGGTATGGAGCTGGTGCAGCTCCAGGCAAGCGAGGATGCGGCCTGCGTGCTCA
This sequence comes from Pseudomonadales bacterium, assembly GCA_028285415.1. Classification (GTDB taxonomy): domain Bacteria; phylum Pseudomonadota; class Gammaproteobacteria; order Pseudomonadales; family Azotimanducaceae; genus UBA4421. The sequence goes on along the minus strand of JANQPF010000026.1, from coordinate 119,273 downwards.
TCCGTATGTCAGTGGACAGCATTCTGGTTCGTCCCGAGGCACAGGCGAGAGAAGTTGACGAGCGGCGCTCCAATCCTGTCGTCGATGCTGCGCCGCGCATAGACGGCACCATCTGGTTTGGCCTGCGAGACTGCCGAGACGTGCAGAGCCTGGTGCGCGCTCTGCAGACAGACAATCTGGCGCCGGGCACGGTTGCAGACCAGCTCCGGAGCACGCTTGCACTTTGCAGCAAGATGGCGTGGAGCGTCTATCAGCTGTCCGGGGCGCTGTCGGATCCAATCAGCCAGCTTCCGGGCCGCATGGAGCTGCAGGTTTTCTTCAAGCGCGCTATTGCCGCAGCAAAGCAGCACGGCAACTCCATCAGTCTCATGCTGATCAACCCGGACGATTTCAGCATGATCAATCACCGCTACGGACGCATTCACGGCGACCTTGCCATTCGCGAAGTCGCCGACGCGCTCGCTCAATGCCTACGCCAGACCGACGGCGTGTTTCGCTACGGTGGCGCGGTGTTTGCCGTGGTGCTTCCGGCGACGGACCTGCAGCAGTGTCGCGCGGCTGCGGAGAAAATACGCCGCCATCTGATCGCACAGGAATATGTCGGCAATCACGAGCGCTTGACGTTCAGCATGGGGGGTGCAGTCGCCAGTCCCGAGGACTTTGAGTCAGGCATGGTAGAAGCGCCGGTGCTTCTGCACCGCGCCGATCTTGCACTCAACCGGGCCAAGCTGACCGGTGGCGCCCGGGTTGTGGTGCACAGTTTGAAGGACGAAGAGGAACCCAACCTTACGAGCAGCCCGTTGAGCGGTATGTTTACCGCAGATACGGAAAAAGACTATCGCAACATGCTGCTTCTGTGGGAAACCGTTGCGCTGATCTCCTCGCACCCGGATCCGAGTGACATGGCTGCCGCCATGATTGACCGCCTGGCCATCGGCTTTCAGCCGGACCGGCTGGCACTCTTCAGGCTCGACGGTGATGATGCGCTCGAGCCGATGGCTTCGAACGTGCGTGAAGATGCCTCACCGGAAGGTCGAGCCAGTGGGCGTCGGATCAACCTGGATGCCCGGCACCGCGCGCTGGTTCACGAAGCGCTGGCCAGTCAGAAAGCCGAGCGGTTGCGTCCAGGTCATGCCGCCGATGGCGACAATGCCACGGCGGATGATTCAGAGAATTTCACGGCTTATGCCGTGCCGCTGATTGCGCGTGATGAGGCCATCGCCTGCATGTACCTCGACGGCCGCGGTCGCCGGCTGCAGCTGGATTCTTCTGACGTCATCTTTCTCAACGCGCTCGCCAGTCAAATGGCCGTTGCCCTGGACCGGGCTCAGCTTGCGGCCGGATGGATCCGGGAAAAGGATCGCGAAAGCAGACAGCTTCGCGAGGAGCTCGACGAGCTCAAACAGACGTTCAACGACAAGGAGATGATCTACCGCTCAGAGGAAATGGAGGCGCTGATGGATACGCTGAAGCGGGTTGCGCCATCGAACGCCACCGTTCTGATCACGGGGGAGAGCGGCACGGGTAAAGAACATCTGGCGCAGGCGATACACACCCACAGTAATCGGGCAGAGGCGTCTTATGTCGTCGTGGATTGTGGCGCGGTGGCGCACAGCCTCCTCGAGGCTGAGCTTTTTGGTCATGTCAAAGGTGCGTTCACAGGTGCGGAGAGCGCCTCCGAAGGTCGGATTGCCCAGGCTGACGGCGGTACGCTGTTTCTGGACGAAATAGGCGAGCTACCGTTGCAGGTGCAAGCCAAGCTTTTACGCTTTGTGCAGGAGAAAGAGTTTTCTCCGGTAGGCAGCGGCACCTCGCGAAAGGTGGATGTCCGCATAGTCGCAGCCACCAACCGCCGGCTTCAGGATGAAGTAGCCACAGGCAACTTCCGCGCGGATCTTTACTACCGTCTGCAGGTGATCTCTCTGCAGGCGATTCCGCTACGCCATCGCGTTGCCGACGTGTTGCCGCTTGCAGAGCACTTCATCGGCCAGTTCTGCGTGCAGAACGGTTTGCAGCAGAAAGCGCTCTCCAGCGCAGCTGAGGAGAAGCTGCGCGATCACAGCTGGCCGGGTAACGTGCGCGAGCTGCAGCACACCATGGTGCGCGCAGCGCTGACGGCCCAGGGTGTTGCCATAGCGGAAGAGGACATTGTCCTGTTGCCTGAGACGAGCGAGCACAATCGCGGGGAAGAGATCGATGGCGCAAGTGACGTCCGGCCAAGCATGCACAGTGCTGCCCCGGCAGTGCCTCCGCCCGTCGTAGAGCATGATCCGCCTGCGGCCTCGACGGATCCCTGGCAGCCGCTGCGGGATGAGCTGCTGGAGCAGATTGATGCGGCGCTGACGCAGAATAAGAGCCGGCCCGTGCCACTGGGTCGTTGGCTTACCGAAGATCTTGTCATCGCGGCTGCCAAAGCAAGCGACAACGTGTCCCGTCGCGCAGCCCGTCTGGTTGGCGTTCCGGAATCTACGTTCCGCCGCCATTTCGAAAAGGCGACGGCAGAACTGCAGGCGGGCCTCAACAACCGCACGGAGAATTGGGGTCGCGTGCAGCCGCTCATCGACAAGCTCGTATCCATGGCAAGAGAACAGGCCGGTGACGAGCAGGCTGACATGGATCTCCTCGACGAAGCGCGTCTGGTCCTGCTCGATGACGTGCAGACGCGTCTCCCGGAAAAGATTTCGGTAGGTGCTGCGTTGATGGGTGTGACATCCCCGACTTACAAGCGCTGGCTGCGAGCGAGGGACGAGGCGTGATCAGACGCGCCGTTGCGGGCTCCCTGATTCTGGTCTCATTGCTGCTTGCCGCGGATCCGCTGCAAGCCAGCTCGCGCATTGCCCGCAACCTGCAGTTCTCGAACATCACGGCCACCGACGGCTTGTCGGGTGAGTATGTGTTTGCCGTTGTACAAGACTCATACGGCTACATGTGGTTCGGCACCCAGAACGGTTTGAACCGCTTCGACGGCCATGAGCTGATTGTGTATGAGCACGATGCAAAGAACCCACGTTCGTTGAGCAACAACTTCGTCTGGTCGCTGTACGTCGACGAGGACGGTACGTTATGGGTGTCTACGAACAATGGCGTCAACCGGTACAACTACGAAGAAGATGCGTTTGACCGCAATCCGCTGAACCTGCCCTCCGATCTCAGGAGTCTGCGTGTGCGCACGTCTGTCAAAGACGGTAACACCATGTGGCTGGGTACCGTGGACGCGGGGCTTTTTGCCGTTGATACGGGGAGCGGAGAGATAGGCCACTATGAGCACGATGCGCAACGCGCCGACAGCTTGCCCAGCAATCACGTCATCGCGTTGATGCGTGATCGGCGCGACCGCCTCTGGGTGGGTACGGATGGCGGCGGGCTTGCGCGGCTCGACCGCGCCAGCAACGGATTTCATACGTTTCGGTACGATGCCGACAACGCGGCCAGCATCGCCGATGACGCAATACGTTCGATCTACGAAGACCGCTCGGGCAACGTCTGGGTGGGTACCGCCAAAGGGGGATTGAATCTGCTCGACGACACGTCAGGCACTTTTCGGCGGTTCATACATGACGCGGCGGATCCCAACAGCCTTGGGGCCGGTCAGGTACCGGCAATTTTCGAGGACAACAAGGGTTCGCTCTGGGTGGGGACGGAAGAGGGCTTGTCGGAATGGCGTCCGGGAGTGCAGGGATTCGTTCGCTACCGAAACAACGAGGCGCTACCGTCGAGCCTCGTGAATGACACCATCAACGCGATCTACCAGGACAATTCCGGCGTCCTGTGGCTTGCGACGAGCGGCGGGGTAAGCAGCTGGAACTACTTCAGCGACACGTTCGCGCACTATCAGGTTGCCCAGGATTTTCTTGCTGACAACCGCGTCTCGTCTATTGCCGAGAACAGTGAAGGAGTTCTCTGGGTGGGCACCTACGGCGGCGGCCTGACCCGCCTCGATCTGGCCATCGGTGAGGCCCGCCACTACCGACATGATGCAGACGCGGCCGGGACAATCTCCGATGATCGGGTCATGGCCGTGCAGGTAGACGCGCAGGACCGCGTCTGGGTTGGCACGCGCTATCACGGTCTCAACATGCTCGGCAAAGATGGGCGTTTCAGGACGTTCCGTCACAATCCGGAGGACCCGGATTCGCTGAGTGGTGACGCCATTACGAGCATTCACGTCGACGACGACGGTGGCGTGTGGGTTGGCGTGTTCGATGGTGGTCTCAACTACCTGGCGGACGTCGAATCCGGCCTGTTTTTCCACTATCGGAAAGATCCCGACGATTCGAGATCGCTGAGCAGCGATCGCGTTCTGACTTTGCATGGGGACGATGACGGCAGGCTCTGGATCGGTACAGAAGCCGGTGGCCTCAACGTGCTCGTCGATCGCGAAGCCGGCACGTTCAAGCACTATCCACTGACAGACGATGTCAACAACCACGACGCAGACAAGGGGACCGCGTGGGATCTTTCCGAATCGTCAGACGGTACGTTCTGGATCAGCACGATGAACGAAGGGCTGGTGCGCTGGAACGCGAATGCGCGGGCCAACGGCCAGCTCGAGCTGCAACGCTACGGCACCGCGCAGGGGTTGGCGTCGACCGTGTACGGCGCGGTTCCCGGCGCCATGGGTGAAATCTGGGCAAGCACGAGCCGGGGGCTCTATCGATTTGATCCCGAGAGTCAGAACGTGGCGCATTTTGACGTGGAAAACGGTTTGCAAACCTCGGACTTCAATCAGGGAGCGGCGCTGCGCAGCCGCAGCGGGCGCCTCCTGTTCGGGAGTAATAAAGGCGTCGTCGGCTTCTTTCCGGCAGAAATTCCCCGCAATGGCCGGGCCCCTCAGGTTCACGCCAGCGCCCGATCTCGTGATGCCTTGCTATCGAAAGCTGCAAACGATGGCGTGACGCCGCGGGTAGAGCTTGCGTATCTGGACCCGTTCATTGCGTTCGATTTCGTTGCTCTCGACTTCGTCTCGGCTGACAAGAATCAGTTTCGCTACCGGCTTCGGGGGTTTGACGAGGCGTGGGTAGAAGAGACTCGCTTTCGGCGCGCGGTCTACTCCAATCTGCCATCCGGCGACTATGTGTTCGAGGTGCTGGGTGCCAACAACGATGGTGTCTGGAGCGAAGAGCCTGCGTCTATTGCCGTTACGGTGATACCGCCGCCGTGGCGTCAGTGGTGGGCATACATGGCATACGCGTTCATCGGCATGAGTTTGCTGCTCTGGTATCTCCGGGCGCAACGCGTGGCCCACCGACGTGAAGCGGAGCAGCGGGCAAAACTCGAGCAGGAGGTCAGGGAGCGTACCTCGGAACTCGCAGCTCGCTATGCCCAGCTGGAGCGCCTGAACGAACGTCTTGCCGAAGCCAGCGTAACAGACTCACTCACGGGACTGCGAAACCGTCGATATGTCGATCAGTTCATCGGCGCGGAGACTGCGATGGTTCGTCGGCGTTTGATTGAAGGCGACACCGCCGAAATCAACAACGTCGAAGCTCAGGACTCTTCCAAGCTCCTGTTTTTCATGATGATCGATCTGGACGGTTTCAAGTACATCAACGATACCTTTGGACACCAGGCGGGCGACAACGTCCTGGTACAGGTCAAAGAACGCCTGGAGACCTGCTGCCGTGAATCGGACGTGATTGTCCGCTGGGGTGGGGACGAATTCATGATCATCGGCCATGCCTCGAGCTTTAATGGCGTGAAGGTACTTGCTGAACGAATTCGCGAATCTCTAGCGGCGATTGCGTATGACGTTGGGCTACCCGATGAAGAAGGCCGTGTCAGTGGATCTATTGGTGTGTCACCGTTTCCCATGGGTCAATCGCGTCTCGCCAGCGTGCGCTGGGAGCAGGTGGCGGCGATCGCAGACAAAGCAGCTTACATTGCGAAAGCAAACGGTCGTAACGCCTGGGTCAGCATCGACGGTTCGGATACTTTGGAAGTTTCGGACTTCAGCTCGATGACGCAGGACTTCGGCACGCTCATCGAAAGCGGCAAGCTGATCGTCGACAGCTCTATCCCCGGACAGTTGAAACTCGACTGGGAGGACGACCGCGTCGCGGCCACCGGCCGATGAGTGCTCAAAGTCGGGCGATGACCGCCTGTGCAAATTCGGCGGTGCCGAGCTTTCCTCCCAGATCCGCAGTCATCTCTCCGGCGGTCAGGCAGGCGTCGTAAGCATCCCGAATCCGTGCTGCCGCTTCGCCGAAGCGCTCGTCCTCGTGTTCCTCCGCCAGATGGTTCAGCATCATCACCGCCGACATGAGGAGCGCCAGCGGATTGGCTTTGTTCTGACCCGCGATGTCGGGGGCAGAGCCATGCACCGCCTCGAATATGGCTTCCTTGTCACCAAAATTAGCGCCCGGTACGACGCCTAGCCCGCCGACCAGGCCGGCACACAGATCACTGACGACGTCGCCATAGAGATTCTCGAGTAACAGAATATCGAACTGAGTGGGATCCTGGACGAGGCGCATGCAGCCAGCGTCGATAATGGCGCTGTCATAGTCGATGTTCGGATAATCCCGTTTGTGGGCCGCGGCAGCAGAGCGCAGAAACAAACCGTCCGTCATCTTCATGATATTGGCTTTGTGAAACACGGTGATCTTGTTGCGCTGGCGTTGGGTTGCATAGCGAAACGCCCAGTGACTGATCCGCTCGCAGCCTGCTTCCGTGGCAACCTTCATGCTCATGACAACGCCGGGTGTCACCTCGTTTTCGACACCGCTGTAAAGCCCTTCGGTGTTTTCCCGGATGATGACGAGATCTACGTCTTCGTAGCGGGTGTCCACGCCGGGAAGATTACGTACGGGTCGTACCGCTGCGTAGAGGTTGAAGGTTTTTCTGAGCTGCACGTTTACCGAAGAAAAACCTTCGCCGACGGGTGTCGTGCAGGGTCCCTTCAAAGCAATACCGCAGTGCTCGATGGCCTCGCGTGTAGAATCCGGCAGCACCTCACCTTCTTCCTCCAGGGCGGTCAGGCCGGCCAGGCAGCGCTGCCACTCAATCTCGGCACCTGCCGCGTCGAGAACCTTCAGGACCGCGTCAGTGATTTCGGGGCCAATGCCATCGCCGGGAATGAGAACTACTTTGACCGCCGCCATTTAACTATCCATTGTTTGTACGGGCGCTATTATCCGCGATGTTGCGGGGAACGCCCAGCGTCGTAAGTGCCTCATCGGTGGACGCCGCCGCTACTGCTACAGTCGGATCTGCTGTAAATGACGCGTGGCGTTGTCGTCGTGGATTAGCGGATCAGGAATCGTTGAGCGTCCCGGCGCGGGACAGCTCACGGTATGCGCGAATGGTGGTTTTTACCGAACGCAGGCGCCAGTCATCCGCGTTCTGATTGATCCTGGCGCGCACACCGCTGAGCCCCGCGCGGGCGGCGGCGAGTTGCGCCTCGACGGTATCACGCTCGTCTCCGGCAGCAGCAAGCTGCGTTTCCAGCTCACGTACGCGGGCAATGCGCTGCCCCAGTTCCGTGCCAACGGCGAGGGCGTCTGCGGACGGTGCAAAGAATAGCTCTCGTGCCATCCATGCTGCCGTGTTGTAGAGCGCTTCGCGGTCTGCCGCAGGGCTCATGCGGATGAGTTTTCGGTACGCAAACACGGCGTCGTCGCCGCGTCCAGAACGGACGAGCGCCAGCACGTTGCTGAGCGCTTCTGGGTGCACGGATGCAGCCGGAGGCGTTGCCTGGCTGACCTCCAGTAAGGCCTGAAAGTTGTTTGTCGGGTACGCCACGGCGGTTCGCCTGGCGCCTTCGACAACGTCCGTTTGTGGATACTCGCCGCGGTGGGCGTCGATGGCGTCGATCAGCTCCACGGACACCGGTCGGCGCCGACCGACTTTACGGTAGAAGATGGTGCCATCAGTGGCGACGATATACACCGCGTGCAGCGCAAGCTCCCGCGTTTGCGGATTCTGGACGCCAAAGAGCTGTACCACGCGCTGATTCGGATCGCTGGCAACTGGATAGGTCATGCCGAGGCGCTCGATCATCGCGAGCGAATCGTCCGGCGCGTCTACAGACAGCGCAACGACGGTGGCGTTGCGCCGCTCGAACCGTGCCATCTGATGCTGCAGCTCACCGAGCTGCACGTTGCATGCGGGTCACCAGTGACCGCGGTAAAAAATCAGGACCAGCGGTCCCTCACGGCGCAGAATCCGGCTGTTGACGATGCCACCGCCCGCCCGGGGTGCGGCAAAATCCGGCGCAACCTCGCCAATTTTGAGCGCGTCGGGGGCGTCGCGACTGGCGCCGTAAGCGTTGCTGCGAATATCTAACGGAGCGGGGCTGCGCGACGAGGGTTTGTACGCGGGAAAGGTGTCACTGATGGCGGTTAGCGGGGCACAGGCGAGGCAAACCACAAGCGCGGCAAGCAAGCGTTGCCGGGATGTGCGTTCGCTGAGTTGCGTGGTCGTCTGCATAGGAAGATGAGACAAGCGGACGCTCGAAAAGTTTGGGTTCAAAGCACCAGCTGCGTCTGGGTCACAACGGCGACGAGTTTGCCTTCCTCGGATGTGACCCGTGTCTGCCAGATCGACGTGCGCCGGCCGACGTGGACCGGCGTAGTGGTGCCGGTCACCGTGGTGTCGACGTTCGCTGCACCGACGAAATTGGTTTTGGACTCGATAGTGGTCGTACCCGTGCTCCCCTCGGGAAGCGCAAGAAAGGCACCGACAGCGCCCAGCGTGTCCGCGAGGCTCATGAGGGCGCCACCGTGCATACGCGCGCCGGTCGTACACAACGCTTCGCGTACTTGCAGTTCTCCAACCACCTCGGTGGCGCTGGCACTCACGATTTTGATGCCAAGTTCGTCGGCGAACGGCAGGCTGAAAGGCACGTGGCTCATCTTACGCTCCTGTTGCTGTGGTGCGGGTCATGCAGCGGTGGAGTCGATCCGGGGCTCAACGGCGTTGCCTTCGAACAACGGCCGCAGGCGCTCAAACTCTTCGACCAGGTATTCCGTGAACGCTCGGAAACGGTGCAGGCGGCGCAGCCGCGGGTGATACAGCAGCCACAGTTCCCCGAATCCCTCGGGTCGGGTACCACCGATACGCTCGAGCCTCGAGTCGGCTTCGCCGACGTAGCAGGGGAGAACGGCGACGCCGTTGCCGGCGACAACGAACTCTTTGATGAGATCGGTGCTGTTGCTCTGCATCGCAAGCTTCACTTCGGCGTCGGTTGCCTCGTTGATCCACCTGCGCAGGCTGTCGCCGCGAAATGCGCCGGAGCCGCGCCCGACGAAGAGGGCTGCCGATTCCACCTCTTCCATCTGCGGCAGTTTCGCCGCGGTCGCGTGGCTGGCATAAACGCCCATCATCGGTTTGGCGAGTCGTCGGCCGACGAGGTTTTCGGGTGGCTTGTTCGTCAGGCGCAGGGCCACGTCCGACTCCATCATTTCCAGGTCTTCAGTGGCATTGGTTGAGCTCACCTCCAGCACGAGCTCCGGATGCTGAGCGCCGAATCTGGCAAGCTGTGGCGCCAGCATGACGCCAATGGCGGGTGTCAGCGTGAGGCGAATGGCGCCGGCAAGCTGCTGGTCGCGACCGAACACGCGCCGCTGCAGGTTCTGGCACTCACCCTCAATGATCTCGGCGCTTGCGGCGGCCTCGCGGCCCGCGTCGGTCAGCACGAGATCCCGACCAATGCGCTCGACGAGCTTGGCGCCAAGGGCGTCCTCGAGATGCTGGATTCGGCGTGCCACCGTGGTTCGGTTGACGCCGAGGGCGTCGGCAGCCTGAGGCAGAGAGCTGTGCTGGGCCAGGGCGAGAAGATGCTGAAGATCGTTCCAATCGAGCATGTTTATGCACCTTTTTTCCGATTCCGCCCATTTAAGCGCACAGATATTCACCCCGCCAGTGCGGCGTTCGCAACCCGTTGTGCAAATATGCACCCAGAGTGTCCAAAAATCCCCGCGATGACGCGCGCCGCCGCGCCTTGCCGGGCAGATGACCATCTTCTACTATCGCAGGGCTCGCGATTGGCGCGGGCAGGGGGCAGATGTCCGGGAAACTGGTGGAACTCCAGTACTGACCTCGCAACGGTAACAGGATCTGGCTGACATCGGCCAGCGACCCGCCTCGAGCCACTGTGGTGGATGCCATGGGAAGGCGGCGGCGTCGTCACTATCTGGGTCCTCCAGTCCGTAGACCGATCTGCCGCTCGTGCATGCACGACAACCGTCCGGGGATTGACGGATTGTGGGGAGGCCATGTTCTTCTCTGATCTCCGATTGCGCTGTCTGGCGGCGTGGCTTTGCCGCTTGGGTCTGTGCCTGCTGGTCAGCTGTCACGCAGCGGCAGCACCCGAACGCGTTGTGTCCCTGAACCTCTGCACCGACGAACTGTTGCTCCAGCTGGGCGATCACAAGCAGATCGCCGGGCTGAGCTGGCTGGCGCGTGACGCCAACCTGACCTGGCACAGCGCTGAAGCGATGCTGTTTCCGGCCGTCCGCGGCGTTGCGGAAGAAATCATTCGTCTCGAGCCGGATCTGGTCCTCGCTGGCGAGTTCACGACGCCGGCGACGGTTGCGCTGCTCGAGCGCCTCGAGATACCGCTGCTGCGCCTGCCGCTGGCTCGCTCTTTCTCGGAGATCGCAGATCAGATCCACCAGGTTGCCGACGCGCTGGGGCAGGGCGCCCGCGGGCGGGAGATGCTCGCCGATATGCGGTTGCGGCTCGACGCGTTGGGTGATGGTGGCGGCACGATCACGGCTGCACTCTTTCAGCCGAATGGTCAAACGGCGACAACCGGCAGTCTCCTGCATGAGGTCATGACGCGAGCGGGTCTGCACAATCTCGCTGCAGACTGGCCGCAGTTTGCCCCGCTGCCGCTGGAAACGCTGGTCTATCGTGAGCCGCAGCTGCTGGTGCTGAGCCGGCACGGGGCCCACGTGTCGCTTGCGACCGAGCTACTCGAGCACCCGGTGCTGCGCGGGCGCCTGGATCGAATAGAGATCCCGGCTCAAGCCTGGACCTGTGGCACCATCAACACGGTGCGCGCGGTCGAAATACTGCACGGCGCGGCGCGTGAAGGCAGACCGGAAACGTGAGAATCGCCGTCCCACCCTGGTTGCTGTACACCTTACTTGGCAGTCTGCTGGTTGTGGCGCTGTATCTCGCCGTTGCGGTAGGCCGCGCGCCGCTTGCGTTGCTCGATACCCTGCAGGCTGCGATTGGCGGTGAAGACAACGTGGCGACGCTTGTTCTCACGGAGCTCAGGCTACCCCGTGCGCTCCTGGGATTGCTGGTGGGTGCGAGTCTGGGGCTCTGCGGCGCTGCACTACAGGGGCTGTTGCATAACCCGCTTGCAGAGCCCGGCATTATCGGCGTTTCCGGGTGCGCGGCGCTGGGGGCGGTGCTGGCCTTCTACACCGGCATGGCCGCGGCAATCCCGCTAGCGCTGCCAGCTGCAGGCGTTCTGGGTGCTTTTATTGCCGTTGCGCTCGTGTACGCGCTGGCAGGCCGCCAGGCCAGCACGCTTGCCATCATTCTCGCCGGCGTTGCGCTCAATGCCGCGGCAGGAGCCATGACGGCGCTGGTGCTGAATCTCGCAGAGAGTCCGTTCGCGTTTCTCGAGATCATCTTCTGGCAGATGGGCTCTCTCGCCGACCGGAGCTGGGCCCACGTTGGCGTGGCGCTGCCTTTTATGCTCCTGGGTTGGGTACTCATCCTGAGCGTGAGGCGAGATCTTGCTGCGCTCAGCCTGGGTGAAGAAACGGCAGCAAGCCTGGGCGTCAATCTCAGCTGGGTTCGCTTTGCCGTGATCGCGGGATCTGCGGCGGCCGTGGGGAGCGCCGTTGCGGTCAGCGGGGTCATTGGATTTGTCGGGCTGGTTGTACCGCACCTGCTGCGTCCACTGGTAGGCTACGACCCGGGCAGGCTGCTGCCGGCAAGCGCGCTGGCCGGAGCGGTGCTCGTGCTTTTCGCCGACGTGGCGGTGCGGCTGGTGCCAACCGGGGTGGAGCTCAAACTGGGTGTGCTGACTGCGCTCATCGGTGCGCCGTTTTTCCTTTATCTGATTTTCCGACTGCGGCGGGAGCTCACGTGACGCTCGTCGCCGCGAACATCAACGTCGAGTTCGGCTTGCAGGCAGTCCTCAGCGGCGTCGACTTCGCCGTTTCCCGCGGGGAAGTTGTTGGGCTCATCGGACCCAACGGCGCGGGAAAGTCCACGCTCCTGCAGGCGCTTGCGGGCCTCCATCCAGCGACGCTTGCCTCTGTGTCCGTGGACGGAAACACGCTGCTCACCATGCGCATTCGAGAACGCGCACGAACCATCGCATTCCTTCGACAAAATACACGGGTGCATTGGCCGCTGGCTGCCGGACAGGTTGCCGCGCTTGGAAGATACCCGCATGGTGGCGCGGGATCTGACGATGAAAGAGTGCAATCGGCGATGAAACGCGTTGAGGTGCTCGCATTGCGCGACCAACCCATGTCGACGTTGTCCGCGGGCGAGCAGATGCGGGTGCATATTGCCCGCGCGCTTGCGGTTGAAGCGCCTTATCTTCTGGCCGACGAGCCGGTGGCAGCACTCGACCCGTATCATCAACTCGAATGCATGGAGCTGCTGCGCAGAGAAGCGCAAGCGGGTACCGGCGTTGTTGTCGTCCTGCACGATCTGCTGCTTGCGGCGCGTTTCTGCGACTGGCTGGTGTTGCTCGACCACGGCCGCATTGCCGCAACCGGTCTGCCGCATGAGGTGCTCCACGGCGACGCGCTACAGGCCGTTTACGGTATCGACGTCATCCGGCAGCGGCATGATGGCCAGGAATTTGTTCTACCCTGGCGGCGGCGCACCCGCTAATGACGCTTGATCACTTGTTATGGCCATGGATTGCACTCGCGTTGCTGCTGCTGCCGCTTCAGCTTTTCATCGTGGCGCCTTATGGACGTCACGTCAGCTCCCGATGGGGACCGCTGCTTGATGCAACCACCGGTTGGTTCGTGATGGAGACAGTCGCGCTCGCTGCATTCTGGATCGGGGTGCTGTGGAACAAGTCAGCGGTGGACTGGTGGCCGGCCCTGCTTTTTACGCTGCACTACGTTCATCGGTCGTTCGTCTATCCGTTTCGCGCCCGCTCCGCTGGTCGGCAGATGCCGCTCGTGATCATCATGTTTGCGGTCTTGTTCAACGCGGTCAACGGTGGCGCCAACGGTTGGTATGTCGGGCTGGGAATGGCGGGCGGAGAAGGGAGTTGGCAGCTGGTTGCGGGCAACGCGCTGTTCTTTGCCGGTATGACCATGAACATCGTTGCAGATAGTCAGCTCATTGCGCTCAAACGGTTGGGAGCGGGTTACCTGATTCCGCGAGGTAGTTTGTTCAAGTGGATAAGCTGTCCGAATCACGCGGGAGAAACTCTGCAGTGGGGTGGCTTTGCGCTGGTGTGCTGGAACCTGCCGGCATTGGCGTTCTGGATCTGGACTGTGTCCAATCTCCTGCCGCGCAGCGTTGCGCATCATCGTTGGTACCGCGCAACGTTCAGCGACTATCCGCCCGAACGCCGAGCGGTGATTCCCTACGTGTTGTGATGAAGCTCAGCGAAATCTTCGATGGCAAGGGGCGAGCTGAGATAGAAACCCTGACCGAACGTGCACTCCCACTGGCGCAGCTGTTCGAGCGTTTCGGCATCTTCGATACCTTCTCCAACGCAGTCGATATTGAGCGTATTGGCAAGGCTCAGCACGGTCTGAGTGATGTGTGCGGAATCCTGGTTTGTCAGGATGTTCCCGCAGATCGAGCGATCCAGCTTGAGCTCGCTGAGTGGCAGATCGCGAATGCGGCGCATGTTGGAGTGCCCCGCGCCGAAATCATCCAGCGATACGCCGAACCCGGCGTTACGCATGCGCTCGAGGATCGCACGTGACTGTGAGATGTCGAAAATCGCGCGGCTTTCGGTGATCTCGAACACCAGCTGCTCGGGAGGCACACCCCAGAGGTTGGTTTCGCGACAGATGAAATCGACGAAATCAGATCGGGTCAGCGAGCTGGGGTCGATATTCACCGAGATGGGCTTTTCCAGTTCGAAGTCGAGTATTTCCCGCAGCACGCGACGGTAGATATAGATGGTCAACTGCCACAGCAGATCGTCGTCGAGGGCGGCAATGTATTCATCGGGCGGTACGATTGCGCCGTTGTCACGCCACCTCACCAGCGCCTCACCCCCCGCAAGAGAGCCGTCCGCGAGGACAATCTTCGGCTGATAGTCGAGGCTGATGTGATGGTTCTCCATCGCGCTGACAATGCGTTGATTCAGCTGCCAGTCGTGATCTTCGGGTTTGTCTTCTGCCGCGTTCACCAGCAGATACGTATGACGGTCGGTGACGGCGCAGACGCACGTTTCTTCCGCAAGCTGATAGAGCGCTTCGGGTGACTTGCTCATTTTCGTGCGGCGCCCGGCGTAGACGAGGCCGGCCGATACCTGCATGTCGATAGACTGGCCGGCAACGTCGGTTGGAATGTCGAATACCCGTGCGAGCTTGATCCCGGCGAGCTGCAGGTGATGATTGTCCAGGAGCTCATCAACGATGATGCAGATCTGATCTTCAGCAATGACAATCATGTGGTCTTCCGGACGGAGCATCGCGCCTATGCGTCCGCGAAAGCTCTCGGCGATGAGGGACCGTGCGCCTTCGCCGTAGCGGCTGATGAGATCATCCAGATTGGTCAGAGCAATGATGCCCAGCGCAAACTTGCCATGGGATTCCTCGACCGCGCTGTTGATGCGTTGGGCTACCGAGCTGTTGCCGTTCCTTGCTGAGCTGGGTGTCGGGGGTTGCATGTTATTCAGTCTAGGAAATACTTCTGCGGATCGATGCCGTAGGCGTTGCCAGGCAGTTCTTTCGTGATCCACCACATGAGCGGCGTGTTTGGATCCGTCTGTTGCGCTGAAAGGTCGATGATGACGAGATGTTTACGCGGTTGTTTGTCGGCTTCGAGAATCAGCATGACTTTGGGCTTCAGCCGGTGGTCCATGGATTGCGACGTCACGACGCCAACTTCGCCGGTATTCAGCTCTACGATCGAGCCTACCGGGAATACGCCAATTGCGCGGATGAAATAATCGACGAGTTCCTTCTGGAAGAGCACGTCGGCGTTTTTCTGAATTTCCTGAATTGCCTGATAAGAAGACTTTGCCTTTGCGTACGGCCGCTCGGTAATCATTGCGTCGTAAGAATCGACGATGCCGGCAATGCGGCCGAAGGCGGGGATTTTGTTACCGGCAAGACCGTGTGGGTAGCCGCTGCCGTCGTGACGCTCGTGGTGTGTCTGGATAGCGGACAGAACCCGTGCGTCAGCCACGCCGTTTTCGTCGAGGAGGTCAGCGCCGCGCTGTACGTGGCTGCGCAGGAGCGCCCATTCCTCTTCCGTCGGCTCGTCGGGTGAGCGCAGGAGTTCGAGCGGCAGCGTGGTTTTTCCCATGTCCATGAGCGTGCAGGCGAGGGCAACGTCGTTGACGTCCCGTGGCGGCAACCCGAGCTCACGCGCCAGCACCGCACCCCACACAGAACACGAGATCGCGTGGCTGAAAATGTAGTCGTCCATACGCCGCATGCGCGTCAGAGCGGCGAGTGCAGTGCCATTGCGCATTACGCTGTGGACCAGGGGGGTGATGGCATTTTCGATGGCGTTGACGTCGAATCCACCGTTGGACTGCAGCTTCACGACGCAGGTCTGCAGAATTTCCTCAGCCTCTGCCAGCGACGTCGTGGCAACCGGCAGCTCCTCATTGATCGCAACCGTATCGCGGTAGACTTTCGGCTGCTTGGGCACAAGGCGCTCACGCGCGGACAGTTTTACCTTCGCGGCCTCGTGCTTCGTGATCTTGTTAGGGACGGCGTGAAGTTTGACCTCACCGAGCTTGGAGTCGTAGCGCCTGGGATCCACGAAAACGTAGGCACAGGCTTTGTCGATGCGCTCGATCATGCGCTGGTTGCGCACGTAGAAACCCTGCAGGGGGAAATTGGTTTCCGCCCAGTCGCGGTCGAGCTGAGCGACATACATGCCGACGGTCAAATCGGTGGGATTGGTGCGCAGCAGTCCTTTGTATTTCGCCTGAGGTTCCATTGATATCGCTGGGATATACAGGTGCTCGCATAATAGGACAGGCGACGAGTTTCCTGTGTGAACTGGTTCACTCTTCCCGGGGTGTGCCAAAGAATTGACTTTCACGCGAGAGCCCGGTGCTATTGGTTTTTGCGTACATTTCCCGGGGGGAATCGTGGACAAGCCGACTGATCGCACCATCTTTCAAAACGCCTGGGTCGTGGACGACGTCGAGGCGGCGTGTCTGAAGTGGGTCAATGAGATGGGCGTCGGTCCGTTTTTCGTGACCGAGTATCGGGATGCGTTCACCCAGGTGACCTACCGGGGTGTACCCGCCAGGCTCGACATGATTGTGGCGCTTGGTCAGGCGGGTCCGGTCCAGATTGAGCTGATCCAGCCGCTGGTTGACCGCTGCGCGTACCGCGACAGCGTGCCGGCTGGGAAAATGGGTTTCCATCATATGTGCGTATGGACAGAGGACATCGAGGCGGACACCAGCTACTTCGAAAAGCTCGGTTACCCGACAGCCAATCGGGGCGTTGTCGGTGATGTGTCATTCGCCTACTACGATACGCGCCCGCTCATGGGCTGCATGCTCGAGGTGGTTTCCCGCCGGGCGGGTGTGGTCGAGCGTTTCCGCGAAATAGCCGCTGCGTCCGAGGGCTGGGACGGCAGTCAACCCATTCGAACCTGAATCCTTTTTT
The DNA here is from genome assembly GCA_028285415.1 of Pseudomonadales bacterium. Lineage (GTDB taxonomy): Bacteria > Pseudomonadota > Gammaproteobacteria > Pseudomonadales > Azotimanducaceae > UBA4421. The sequence continues at coordinate 102,519 of JANQPF010000026.1, read as the reverse complement.
CGTTGCGTGGTAGAGCTTGCTTTTTTACTGTGTAATACATAGTATGTGACACACAATGTATCACAAACAGTATAGACCGCATGAGCCTGGATCCGCAGATCGCCGAAAAGTTACTTTCCGAAATGCGTCGGGGTGCGATTGTGCTGGCCGTACTCGGCCAGCTGCAGCGGGAGCACTACGGGTACTCCCTGCGTAAGAACCTCGTGGATCGGGGTTTGCACGTCGAGGAGGGCACGCTGTACCCATTGATCCGGCGTCTGGAAAAACAGGGGCTGCTCACCAGCGAGTGGCGAGAGGAGGACAAGCGCAGGAAGCGGTTCTACCGCCTGTCGACAGACGGTCGTGAGATCTACGCGCAGCTCATGCACGACTGGCAGCTGTTGAACACGAGCATTCAGAAAACCACAGGCAGGAGCGAGTGATGGAAATCGTCGACAGCTACCTAATCGAAATAGGCCAACATCTTCCGGAGGATTCCCGTCAGGACATCCTTGCGGAACTCAAAGTCACCCTGGAAGAAGAAATTGGTGATCGCGCCGCACAAGCCGGTGTTGAACCCGATGTGCAGCATGCCCAGGCTGTGCTGCAGCGGTTCGGCCATCCGCTGAAGGTGGCCAGTGAGTATCGTCCGGTTCGCTATCTCATCGGGCCCGATCTCTATCCCGCGTTTCTGCACACGCTGCGAGTGTTGCTGACGATCGCGGCGGTTGGGGTTGTTGTGGTCAGCCTGGTGGCCGCTTTCGCAGAAGGCTGGCAGGTTGGCGTCTGGTCACTGATTGATGTGGGCGTTTCACTCTTGTTCTGGATTCTTGTTGTGACCACCGGCGTCTTTGTAGCAATTGAATACTCCGGCGAAAGGCTCGGCTGGTATGAAAGCTGGCAGCCTCGGCGCCTTGCTTCGGGCAGCCTCGGCATTATCGATCGTGGTGACGTGATGACCAATCTGGTGACGGAAGGCGTATTTCTGCTCTGGTGGAACAACGTGCTCGTTCTACCAAACGTGATCAACGGTGACTCCGGCAGTTTTGTATTCAATCTGGGTCAGGTGTGGGCAGCTTACTTCTGGCCGTTCAACGTGCTCGTCGGCGCCTGCTTTGTGCTACATCTTTACGTGCTCATGAAAGGCGTCTGGCAGAGGCCATCGCTGGTTCTCGAGATTGCTTGCAACACGGCGCTGGTGGCCGTGCTCATTGTGCTCGTGACCAGCCCGGAGATTGTTGTGGTTGCCAATGAGACGGCAGGTGATCAATCCGAGTTTCTTACCAACCTGGTAGATCGCACCCTGCGCATCAGCCTCCTGGTGATCTCAGGCTTCTGTGTCTGGGACATGTGGAGTGCCTGGCGTCATTTCAAAGGCGCCAGCTGGCGCCGTTCGTCGGCGGCCTGACGTTGGCGGCGGCCAATCTCGCGTATTGCCCGACAGCCCTGGCTGTCCCTATCTCCGCGGTATAGAGTAGCAGGCCCTTTTTCCATCAAGGAAGCTGACCCCGTGGCCGATATTGTTCCCGCATCAGAACGTGATCCGCGGATCCGCACAGAGTTTGTCGACGCCAACGGGTTGCGGTTTGAGGTCGATAAGTGTGGCGAAGGAGATCGCCTGGCTATCTGTCTGCACGGTTTTCCCGAGCACAGCTATTCCTGGCGTTATCAGCTGCCGGTACTTGCCGATCTCGGCTACCAGGTCTGGGCCCCGAACCTGCGGGGTTACGGTAACTCTTCCAAGCCGGACGGCGTGGGCGCATATGCGATCGAAACGTTGATGGAAGATGTCGCTCAGCTCATCGACGCCAGCGGCTGCAGTGAGACCATCATGCTGGCACACGATTGGGGCGCGGTCATTGCGTGGTACTTCGCAATGCGCCAGATACGTCCGCTCGAACATCTTGTCATCTGCAACGTGCCGCATCCGCAGTCGATGAGCCAGGGATTCAACCTCGAGCAGCTGAAGAAGTCCTGGTACATTTTTTTCTTCCAGATCCCATCTCTGCCGGAAAAGCTTTTCGGGCGCAATGAGGCTGCGGCCATGCGGGACGTGATGCGCAATTCTTCTTCAGATCCGGGTCAGTTCCCTGATGAGGTGTGTGAAGTCTATCGGCGCAACGCCGCGCAACCCGGAGCGCTTACCGCAATGGTCAACTATTACCGAGCGCTGGTCCGCGGCGGCGGCGCGAAGCGCCAGCGTGACCTCGGCTTTCCGATCATCGAAACGCCGACGCTCATGGTGTGGGGCGAGGACGACGTGGCGCTCACCAAAGAGACGACGTATGGCACGGAGAACTTCGTTCGCGATCTGACCATTCGTTACCTTCCCAAAGTCTCCCACTGGGTGCAGCAGGAGCAGCCGGAGGCGGTCAACGCCATGATGAGCGCATTTCTCCAGGGTCGGCCCGTGCCGGAGTTCCGCTGGCATGCCGAGCTACACGATCCCGTGGAGGCGGCATGATTGGTGGCAATCCACAGTGGGACGAATTCGTCAGCGTGCATCGCTGGGCGGTATTGACGACGCTGCGCGGCAACGGGCAGCCGTCCAGCTCGGTCGTTGCCTATGCCCGCGACGGGGATGAGTTAGTAATCAGCACGCCGGGCGGCACGTTCAAACGGAGCTCCATCGAGGCTGATGCCCGCGTCAACCTCTGCATCATCAGCAACGCCGAACCTTTCAACTTCGTGGCGATAGAGGCGGACGCGGTGGTTACCAAGGAAAACCTGCTGGCAGATACGAAGAAGGTCTTCGCCAACATCGCCGACACGGGCTACAGCGAGCCGGAGGATATGCCGGGGTGGCTCGAATCTCAGGACCGGGTCATTCTGCGGCTGAGACCCGCACGGGTATACGGGGTGATCCGTTAGCCGGAGCCCCTAAAGCAGCACCTCTGCCAGGTGACTGTGCGAATCGGGTGCAAGCTCCGTCAGCTGCACCCGATCAATGCCGTGCACGCTCAAACGCTCGAGCGCCTCGGCCACGTCAGCGGGGGCACCCATGAAGCGGCTCAAAAAGCCGTCGCCGAGCGAGGCTTTCAAGCCCTGCACCGCCGGGCTGTCACCGGCTGCAACCAGGATGAACACGCCCAGGGGCACTTCGGGGTTGGCCGCGCGAGCACGCGCGGCGTTGGTTGCGAGCTCTTCCTCCGTCACTGAAGCCATAATGGAGAAGTCGAGGCTGCCGGGACGCGTTGCCCGGGCGCTGGCTTTGATCTCGAGCCGATCAACCAGCGGCGCCGATTCGCGTATCGAGCGCGGACCGCCGGCGGCGGCGATGAGCGGTGGCGGTGTATCCCACGCCGCGGCGAGGCGGCGCGGACCTGTCACGTCAATCTGGTAGTGCTCGCCGTTGAATTTGCACTGCTGTGTCGTCAGCAGTTCCCGCACGATCTGCAGCGCTTCGACGTACATCGACACGCGTGTGGGACCATCCGGGTAGGCCTGGCCGGCGGCCACCATTTCGTCCTCGAGCCAACCTGCGCCGAGTCCGGCTTCGAACCGCCCGCCCGCTGCCACCTGCAGGGAAAGGGCAGCCTGGGCAAATTCGACGGGTGAACGGAAGAGGTTATTGCAGAACGATGTGGTGATCTGCAGGCGCTCGGTAGCGCAGGCCATTTCGGTGGCGGCAACGAAGACGTGGGGGTAGAGGGTGTCACCAACCCAGAAGTGGTCGCTGGCGCATACGCCGTGCCAGCCTTCGGTTTCTTTGTCTGCCGCCCACCGGCCCGGGTTGTCGTAGCTCGATGGCGAATAGTTGACGAAGTACTCCACGTATCAGCCTCCGAGCATGACTTCCAGGTTGGGACCCCGTCGCAGGTGGTGGCCACCGTCGACGGGCATCACGAGTCCCGTGATCCAGCTCGACTCCGGCCCGCACAAAAAACGCACTGCCTGACCGATGTCTGCGGGCTCGCCAACGCGGGCAATGGGCATGCAGGAAAGGTAGTCCTCGCGCATGGCCGGCGTTTCATGCAGCGCGGTGGACAACTCTGTCACGACCAACCCCGGGCAGACACTGTTGACCCGGATGTTACTGGCGCCCAGCTCATCGGCCGTATTGCGAACCAGCATGTCGACGGCTGCCTTGCTCGTGCAGTAGGCGCTCATCAGCTTGTGCGTCCTGAGGCCGGCGATGGAGGAGATTGCGCACATGGCGCCACCGCCGTTGGCGGCGATCGCGGAACCCGCATGCTTGAAGGTGAAAAATACGCCATCCAGATTGGTTGCCATGACCCGCCGCCAGTCCTCCGCGTCCGTATCGAAAAAGGGTGAAGCGCCTCCTGTGCCTGCGTTGGCAACCGCAATCGTCAGCGGTGCCCTCCGCTCTGCTGCCGCCACGGCGTCGGCAATCTGTGTTTCACTGCTGGTATCGGCAACGGCAATCTCGGCAAGCGGACCCAGGCTTGCAGCGGCAGATTTGAGCTTGTCCTCAGTCCGTCCCACCAGCGTCACTCGAGCGCCGTCTGCGACGAACGCCGCTGCACAGGCAAGACCGATGCCGCTGCCACCGCCGGTAATGAGTGCATGTTGACCATCGAGAATTGCCATGACTGTCCGCGTTCCCTGTTGAAGTTAGAGAAGGTACGGTGCCTTGAATGCATCAGCCAGGCAAGTCGGCAAAGCTCGGGTCAGCCCCCTTTACGGCTGTAGATTCCAGTGAACCAGGGTTTCCAGGTGTCGGTGGTTTCATCGAACTCCGTGAACGCCTGCGTGACAGTGCCGTCTTCGTTGGGCGTCCATTCACCAACGAACGCTGTTTTGCGTCCATTCGAGTGATAGTGAATGCTGCCTTCCAGGCGCATCGCGCCGGTGTCCGTCAAGCCGCCGCTGATGTCGATGATGGCACCCTGGCTTACCCACAGTTGGCGCCATTTGCCGGTATCCGGCTCGAGAAAGTTGTACGACTGGCCGGTGCCACCCTGGACGCTGCGCCAGCGTTCCACGAGCACGCACAGCCCTTCTTCGCGCGAGATGTGATTCTCTCCCGCTGCCTGGCCGTCCGGCGTGTGCACCTCCCATTCTCCCATCCAGAAATCGAACTGGCGGTACTCGGGACTTTCGCATGGTGCTGCTGCAGCGGTGCCGGCCCAGCCTGCCAGTAGAACAATGAGACAGCGTAGCGTGATCATGTTTACCCCCATGGTCGAGTGATCAGCGTGCGGAGAGTTCAGCTTCGAAGAGGTTGCCGTCCGGTAACGTGACCGTGATTGTCAGCGTATCTCCTTCACGAACGTACACAATTTGTTGCAGGCCGCCGGGCTGATCTGCTTTGAAGGTTGCGGTGTTTTCATCGAGGGCGGTCAGCGCCAGGACGCCTGGTGCCGGGAAGCGCGGCTCGTACGTGGGGCTGAATTGTTGAATGCGCAGCGTCAGGGATCCGTGTTCTTCGTTGATTACAATCATCTCCATCATCGAGGTTCCCGCGTCGCCGCCCATCCGCACCAGAGCAGCAACGGTGCCCGCCCGCGGCGCGTTCCAGATTTCCTCCAGCAGCTGATCTCCAACCGGTCCGGCCCAGCTTCCCGTGAGCCAGCTGAGTTCCGATACTTTGCCGCTGGCTGCCAGGCCCGGCGTTGTGCCAAGGGCAAGCAGCAGTGCAACCAACAGTCGCATATTCACGTTCCCATGATGAGCGTCGGGATAGAGTGTGTCAGGAATGACGGAGACATCCAACTTGCGCAATCTGGTTTGGTTCAAGAACGACCTGCGGGTGACAGATCACCCGGCTCTCAGCGCAGCCGCCGGCGGCGGCAAGGCCGGTGGCCAGGGCGGCGCAGAGGTTGTGGCATGCTTCTGCGTATCGGTGCAGCAATGGCGTAGCCATGGGATGGGCGACTGGCGCCTTGCCTTTCTCCTGCGCTCCGTGCATGCGCTACAGAAATCTCTGCAGACCCTGAACATTCCGCTTCTGCTCGTCGATGCTCCCACGTTCGCCGAAGTGCCGGCTGCGCTCGCTGACCTTGCCGGAAAGCTTGCGGTCGACCAGCTTCATTTTGTGGACGAATACCCGCTGGACGAGCGCCGTCGCGACGATGCCGTGGCGGCGACGCTGGCTGCCGACGGCATCAGCGTCGTGCGCCACACGGCTGACGTTCTGGTGAAACCGGGTGATGTGTTGAGCGGGCAGCGCACACCGCTGACCGTGTTTACGCCGTTCTATCGCAAATGGCTGGCGCCGGCCGAAGCGCACTGTCGTTCGACCTGCGACGCGCCGCAGGTACAGACTCTCGCCAGCGTCGAACAGCGCCCGCTGCCTGAGGCGGTTGACGGGGTGCACATGACGCTTGGTGCAGATCTGTGGCCGGCCGGAGAAGCGGCTGCCGCGGAACTCCTCGATGAGTTTGTCAGCTCACGGCTGGATCACTACGGCGAAGCACGTGATGTCCCGAGTCTTCCGGGAACCAGCAGACTGTCAGCTCATCTTGCGGTTGGCAGCGTGTCCCCGCGTCAATGCATGCAAGCCGCGCAGCGCCAGGCGATACACGAACCGGACTTTGCAGAGGGCGCGCAGAAGTGGATCAGCGAACTGGCCTGGCGGGATTTTTACCGGCACATCGCAGCCGCCTTCGACCATGTGAGCTTCGGCTATGCCTTTCGACGAGAGATGGACCAGCTGCCGTGGCGTCAGGCACAGGAGGAGCTGGCCGCCTGGCAGGCCGGCAGCACCGGTTATCCTTTTGTCGATGCAGCGATGCGCCAGCTCAACGCGACCGGCTGGATGCATAATCGCCTCCGCATGGTGGCAGCCATGTTCCTCACGAAGCATCTGCTCATCGACTGGCGGGAAGGGGAACGCTATTTCATGTCGCGTCTGGTTGACGGGGATTTTGCCTCGAACAACGGCGGCTGGCAGTGGAGCGCGTCCACCGGCACTGATGCTGCACCTTATTTCCGCATTTTCAATCCCGCCTCGCAGGGCAGTCGCTTCGACGCTGCGGGTGTGTTTACCCGGCACTGGCTGCCGGAGCTTCGCGACGTACCGCCAAAGTACTTGTTCGAGCCAAGCCAGGCTGGCGTCCAGGGATACCCCACACCCATCGTCGAGCACAAGTTTGCGCGCGAGCGTGCGTTGGCATTCTTCAAGGCAAACATGTAATTTTTCTCCCTCGCTTGGGAGGGCAGAGGGGACATGCTGACATGCTGACGAAAGGGGACGATTTCCCTATTCACCAGACGCCGGAGCCGATTGCCTACACCGGCGCTGCGCGCAACTTCTACGACCGGTACTTTTTCAACGGATATCACCTGGAAGAGGACATCTTCTTCGCGGCAGCGCTGGGTGTGTATCCCTACGTCAACGTCATGGATGCAGCCTTCAACCTCATCATCGAGGGCGTGCAGCACAACGTGCTGGCGTCGCGCGCGCTGAACATGGAGCGCATGGATACTGAAGTGGGTCCCGTCAAAGTGACGGTGCTCGAGCCGCTCAAAGTGCTGCGTCTGGAAGTGAACGCGCCGGAGCAGGGGATTACGGCGGATCTCACCTTCACCGGGCGCGTTCCGGCCCAGGAAGAGCCCCGCTTTACACGTCGCGTGGGTACGCAGCTCGTGATGGACTCGACGCGGCTGACGCAGAACGGCAGCTGGGTGGGTTGGATTGAGCACAAAGGCAGGCGTATCGAAGTCGGCGCCGAGCGGTGGCTCGGTACGCGGGATCGCTCCTGGGGCGTGCGGAGCGTCGGCCTTGCCGATCAGCAGCCGAATCCCATGGCGCCGACGGAGCCTCAGTTCTTCTGGCTGTGGGCGCCGATCAACTGGCCGGATGCAGCAACGTTCTATCATCTCAATGACGACGAGCTCGGACGACCCTGGAATACCCACGGCGTGTTCGTGCCGCTCGGTGAAGAAGGTGACGCCATGGGTGCGGTTGCTTCGGATCTGACCTATATCCCCGGAACCCGTCATGCCGCAAAAGCAGTTCTGCATTTCGAAGGCCGCCGTGGCGGTCATTCGGAAATTGTCATGACCCCGCGCTTTCACTGGTATATGAAAGGCGTCGGCTACGGCCATCCCGAGTTCAATCATGGTTCTTATCACGGGGAGTTCGAGCAGACCTACGAGGAATATGCGCTGGCGGACGTGGACGATGCCGCCAATCTTCACATACAGGCAATCTGCGACGTGTCCATGTCGGGTGATCTCGGGGAACGGCACGGCCGCGGCGTGCTGGAGCAGCTGATCGTCGGTCGACACGAGCCCTCTGGCTTCGAGGGCATGATGGATATGGCGAAGTAACAGTTTTCAATTATCGGAGATAGCAATGAGTCACTCAGACGTTGTCATGGACTTCATCAACGCATGGAATCAGATGGACTGGGATGCCGTTGAAGACGCACTTGCGGAAGACGTGTTCTATCACAACATTCCCATGCCGCCGGCGGAAGGAAAGGCGGCGGCGGTTGCCTTCATCCGGGGCATGGACGTCAAAGCCGTGAACTGGGAGGTGCTCAACATTGCCGAGAACGGCAACGTCGTTCTGACGGAGCGCGTCGACAATTTTGTCATGGCCGACGGCAAAGAGGTAAGTCTCCCTGTCATGGGCACCATGGAAATAGAGGGCGACAAAATCAAAGTGTGGCGGGACTACTTCGATCTCGCGACGTTCACCAGCCAGATGGCCGGCTGATGCCTTACGTTCTCGCAATTGTCGTGGGCCTCGCTGCCGGTTTCGGCGGCGCCTATTTATTCACTCCGGCACCGCAGCCGCTTGAGCTCGAGATTCTTTCAACCCCGGAGCAGGACGCGCTCAATCTGCCGTTCGCCGAGGGTGTGCGGATCGGTGACGTGATCGCGCTGTCCGGTCAGATCGGCGCGGAACCCGGCTCCATGGCGCTCGTGCCCGGCGGGATTCAGGCTGAAACGCGGCAGACCCTTGAGAACATCAAGGAGAGCCTGGAGCGTTACGGCTCATCCATGGATCGCGTATTCAAGTGCACGGTTTTCCTCAGAGACATGTCGGACTGGCCGGCGATGAACGAGGTTTACGTCGAGATGTTCGACGGCCATCGGCCGGCGCGGAGCGCGCTCGGTGCGTCTGGACTTGCTCTCGACGGGGCCGTCGAAATCGAGTGCTTTGCCTTGGCCAACTGAACCGACATAATGCGCCGCGACGATAACAACAGCCAATGAATCAGGGGGCTAGACATGGAGATTGCGGGTAGCAAAGGCATTTTTGTCGGTGGCGCATCAGGGATGTGCCGGGCGACGGCGACCCAGTTTGCGGAAAAGGGCGGGCAGCTTGCCATTCTCGACCTGGAGCGGTCGGATGGTGCAAGCGTTGCCGAAGCGTTGGGGGCGAAGTTCTATCCATGCAACGTGATGGACTTCGACGGTATGGTCGACGTCATCGGCCAGGCAGTCGAAGATCTCGGCGGTTTACACTTTCTGGTGAATACGGCGGGCGGAGCGGTTGCGCAGCGGACGTTGAAGAAAGGCGGTGAGCGGCATTCCCTCGACGATTTCCGCCGAATTGTCGATCTCAACCTCATCGCGTCGTTCAACATCAATACCGTTGCGGCTGAACACATGGCCAAGAACGAACCGAACGCGGACGGCGAGCGTGGCGTGATGATCAACACCGCCTCAATTGCAGCGTTCGAAGGCCAGATTGGTCAGGTCGCGTATACCGCCGCGAAGGCGGGTATTGCCGGGATGACCCTGACGATGGCCCGGGACCTTGGCACCCTGGGCATACGCTGCATGACCATCGCGCCGAGCTTGTTCGACACCGGCCTGACTGCCGGCATTCCGGACGAAGGCGCGCTGCAGCTCACCAAGGATGCCGCGTTTCCGCGTCGCATGGGGCAGCCACACGAATACGCAACCATGGCAATTGCAATATTCGAATGTCCAATGATGAACGGCTCGACGCTGCGCGTTGACGGCGGTCAGCGCTTCGCGCCGCGCTAGCTAGAGGGTCTGCAGGAAGCCGAGCAGCAACTCGTTGACGGCTTCCGGTGCTTCCTGCTGGGTCCAGTGGCCGATGTCGGGGATCAGCTCGTTGACCCGGAGATCGGTCACATGCTGCGGCATGTTTTTGAGCGCTTCAGCAGCCATCATGATCACACCATCCTTGTCGCCTGCGACAAAGAGCGCCGGTTGGGCAATGCTTGCCGGTGCGCCTGCGGTGAGTTCCCAGGTCAGGTTGTGATTGCGGTAGTAGTTGAGCGGACCACGAAACCCGCTCCTGGTGAACTCGTTGACGTAAAAGTCGAGATCATCGGCCGCAAGCCAGGTGCCCAACGACTCGGGATCGGGCAGGTCTGACAGCAGGTCCGCGTCGGCCGGTTTGGGCTGCAGCTGGCTCAACTCCATCTGTGCACTGCCCATGTGATAGAACTTTCTGAGCGCCTTACGCACGTCAGCTTCGAACTCTGCTTCGGCAACGCCGGGCTCCTGAAAGTAGAGCTGGTAGAAAAACTGATCTTTGAAGAAGGCTTGCATGGCGTCGAGCGGAGGGACGTCCCCCCGCGGGCTGAACGGCACGGACAATACGCCCACTGCGGTGACCTTGTCAGGGTGGTTGAGCGCGCAGCTCCAGGCGGTTGGGCCGCCCCAGTCATGCCCGAGCACAATAGCGGTCTCGTAGCCAAGCGCCGGTATGAGACCAATGATGTCGTTGACCACTTCAACCTGATTGTACGCGCTGATGTCTGTCGGTTTGTCGGAGTCACCGTAACCCCGCATGTCCGGCGCCACCGCGTGGTAGCCGGCATCGGCAAGCATCTGAAACTGGTGACGCCAGGAATACCAGGATTCGGGGAAGCCGTGACACATGAGCACGAGCGGCCCGTCACCCTGTTCAGCGATATTGAGCTCAATCCCGTTGGTTGCGACCCGGCGGTTGGTGACGTTGGGAAAGGCTGAGCTGCTTGTCATTGGTACGAACCGTCTAATGAAGTGATTGCCGGCAAGCATACCCCGTCCCGCACCAGCAGCGAAGAGCGCTGCCAATCCCCCTCTATTCGAGTAAGCTTTGACTCCTTTGACACAGCTGAAGGGGAGCGGCTGATGTGGCTTAGACTGCGACAGATTGCACTGGTGGCCGAAACGCTCGCGCCGGTGGAGCGCGAGCTCATCGATGTGCTGGGCGTTGCCGTCTGCTACCGCGACCCGGGTGTTGCCCACTTTGGTCTGGAAAACGCCCTGTTTCCCATTGGTAACCAGCTGCTCGAGGTCGTGGCGCCGGTGCAGGCCAACACCGCTGGCGGCCGTTATCTGGAACGCCGCGGCGGCAACGGCGGATACATGGTCATCACGCAGTGTGACGATCATGCGCCGCGCCGGGCACGGGTTGAAGCCCTTGGCGTGCGGATCGTCAATCAGTTCGAAACCCACGAGTTCCGCAACATGCAGCTGCATCCGAAGGATACCGGCGGCAGCTTTTTCGAGATCGATGAGCAATACGGTCCGGGCGCACACGCACCTGACGGTCCGTGGGAACCTGCGGGTCCGGACTGGCAGCGCGAGAAGCATACGGAGCGGGTGAGCGGCATCGCCGCGGCGGAACTGCAGTGTGACGACCCCGCCGCAGTCGCGGCACGATGGTCGGAGATTGCCGAGCTGCCTGTGGTCGACAATACGATAAATCTCGACAATGCCACGCTGCGGTTTGTGCCCTGCAACGATGGCCGACCCGAAGGCCTCGGCGGCATTGATGTCGTCGCAACCGACCCCGCTGCGGTCCTAAACGCTGCCGACGCCCACGGCGCACGCTTCGGCGAGCAACAGATCCAGCTGTGTGGTCTGCGAATTAATCTGATGTAAATGGAATAAATACAATGAGTTACGAAACAATTCTCACTGATATCAGAGGTGATGTGCTGGTGATCACCTTAAACCGTCCCGAGCGTTTGAACGCGTGGACGTACCAGATGGGCGGGGAACTCAACGCTGCGGTCAAGGCGGCGAACGCGGATGACGACATCAACGCCATGGTGTTAACCGGCGCCGGCCGCGGTTTCTGTGCCGGTGCGGATATCGAAGCCGTCTTCAAAGCCCAATCGGAGGGCGAAGACGTCTCCGCAGGCGGCGGCGCCGGCAACTGGGTGCAGCTCGTGCGCGAATCGAAGCCCATGGTGGCGGCGATCAATGGTGCTGCGATCGGGGTTGGCCTGACCCAGGTGCTGCCGATGGACTACCTCATCGCCGCTGAAGGCGCCAAGCTCTCGGTGCGGTTCGTCAAGATGGGGCTGGTCCCCGAGCTTGCCAGCTCCCGATTTCTCTTCGCCCGCGCCGGATTCGGCAACGCCAGCGAGCTCATGCTCACCGGCAAGACGGTGGAAGCCCGGGAGGCGCTGGAAATTGGCCTGGTCGACAAAGTCGTGGCGAGTGACGCGCTCCTGGACACGGCTTGCGAGATTGCCGGCAGCATGGGAGAAAATCCGCAGGCTGCGGTGCGCCACATCAAAGATCTCATCACCGCGAACTCCGCCGAGACCGATTACGTGACTGTCCAGCAACGCGAAATCGAAGCGCTGAACGAAGCTTACCAGTCCCCGGAGCACAAAGAGGCCATCGCAGCGTTCATGGAAAAACGGGAACCCGACTTCAAAGCGGCGCGACGCGGCTAGGGGGTATCGTGGCGTACGAGATCAAACGGTTTCCTCACGACGGCACCATCGACGCCGATGGCCACATCCTCGAACCGCCAGACCTCTGGGAAACTTATCTCGAGGAGGAATACAAGCCGCGTGCGCTGCGCATTGGCGTGGACGATGAAGGTTACGAATACCTCGAGATCGATCAGCAGCCGTCGAAGCGCTCTCGCCGCGGCTCGCTCGGGCTTCTCGGTGCCATGGGTGACGAAGACATGCGTCCGCGTCCGGATCGCCGTTACGCCGACAACATGCCTTTCGGCTCCGCGGATCCGGAGGAACGCGTCGCGCTCCTGGATCAGGAGAATCTGGCCGCGACGCTCCTGTACCCGACCCTTGGACTCTTGTGGGAGGTAGAGCTGACCGATCCGTCGCTGAGCCTTGCCTACTGCCGGGCGTACAATCGCTGGATTGCCGACTTCTGCCGTGACAGCAACGGCCGGTTGGTGCCGATCGCGCAGCTGACGCTGCTCGATGTCGAAGGCTCCGTTGCTGAGCTCGAACGGGCGGTCAAAGACGGCTGCAAAGGCGCGTGGGTGAATCCGTTCAACCACAAACGGATCATCCACGGTGATGCTGCGCATGATCGGTTGTTTGCGAAGTGCGTTGAACTCGACGTGCCGCTGGCGATCCACCCGACGTTTACGCCGCATGCGGCCGCGGACGGGATTTTCGACTGGCCGCGGGAGGGGCGCGCGTGGGGCGAGGCGATCTGGCTGCGCTCGATTGTCCAGCAGGCGCTCATCTCCTTCTTCAGCCTCGGGACGCTGGAGCGGTTTCCCACATTGAAGCTCGGCGTGCTGGAAGCGGGTTCAGGCTGGATTGGTGCGCTGCTCGACCGGCTGGATGCTTACACGGAAAGTCTCAATATCAATCGCCCGGCGGCGACAGAGATTTTCCGCCGCCAGTGTTTCATCTCGGGTGACCCGGATGAGACCGCGGCACCGCACGTGATTGACCATGTGGGGGCGGACTGCTTCATGTGGGCAACGGACTATCCCCATCCGGATCACCCGCACACCTGGGTTGATGATCTCTGCCGCTATGCTGATGCGCTCGAGGAGCCGACGCGCAGCAAAGTGCTCGGTGGTAACGTGAAGCGAATCTATAATCTGGCTATCTGAAAGAGGACGCGCCATGGCTTATGCAGAAAATGTCACCATCCACGACGCGGACGCCCACGTCATGGAAATGCCGGATACGATTCTCGAGTACCTGGAGCAGCGCTACCACGATGCGTTCAAAGCGTTTGTGGGGGATCGTGTGAACGTTCCGGGCGACCTGGAAGAGGCGGTGCGTCGGCAGGATGATCCCGACTATCGTGCGGGCGACGAGAGCGAAATCATGTTGCGCAAGAACCATCTTGCGCTCGGCGCCTTCCGCAACGCCGATCGCCCGCGCACGCTGGACCTGCTCGGCTTTGCCAGTCAGCTTGTCTTCACCACCGCGGCGCTCAGCAACTACGGACTGGAAGAGGGTGACGACGCTGAGCTGGCGCTGGCCGCGGCACGTGCCCACAACCGCATGAACTCGGATTTCTGCAGCGTCGATGAGCGTCTGCTCGCCACCGGCTACGTGCCGCTCATCGACATAGAAAGCGCGCCGGATATCGCCCGGGAGGCGCTCGAGCTCGGCTGCAAAGCGCTGATGATTCCGTCCAAGTGCCCGCCCGGGCACAGCCCGAGCCATATTGGCTTCGAGCCCCTCTGGGCTGTGGCCGAAGAAGCCGGCGTCCCCATCGTCTTTCACGTCGGCGGCGAAGAGAAGATGGCAGACGGTTATTTCAACAACGGTCTCCCGAAGATCAAAGACTTTCACGGCGGCGATGAGAATTTCACGGGCTTGAGCTTCATGACCATACCGCTGGCACTGTGGCAGACCGGCGCTGCGCTCATTTTCGACGGCGTTTTCGATCGCTATCCGAATCTGAAATTTGGAGCCATAGAGCTCGGCGCTTCGTGGCTGCCGAGCTGGCTCAAGTTCATGGATTCGGCATTCGATGCGTTTCGCAAGGGCGAAGCGCGCTTGCAGAACCTGTCTGCGCGGCCCAGTGAAATTGCCGATCGCCAGTTCCGGGTAACGCCCTACGTGCATGAGCCCACCGGCTGGATCATGGAGAACTCCAGCGAAAACATGCTGCTCTTTTCCTCGGATTTCCCCCATGTCGAGGGCGGTCGCAATCCGCTCAAGCGCTTTGCAGAGAATATGCCCGGCGTCAGCCCGGAAGCTGAGCGTAAGTTCTTCCGCGACAACTTCATCGACATGATGGGCCCGGCGCTCGACCCGGCGCTGCACGATCATCCATCCGTACGCTGAGTAGCGCCTGGTGCGACAGCTATTCTTTGATCTGGACGGCACGCTGACCGACCCGAAGCTCGGGATCACACGCTGCATACAATATGCCCTGGAGGGGTTGGGAGAGCCCCATCAGTCGACGGACGCGCTCACCTGGTGCATTGGTCCGCCGCTGAAGGAGAGTTTCGATCGGCTTGTGGGTCCCGAGCGTTCGTCAGCGGCGGTTGAGCTCTATCGCGAGCGGTTTGCCGAAACGGGCCTCTTTGAAAACGAACCCTATGCAGGGATCCACGATACGTTGGCCTACCTGGCGGGGCAGGGTGCCACGCTCTACGTTGCGTCCAGCAAGCCGCTCGTCTTCGTCGAGCGTATTCTCGAACGATACGAGCTGGCACCGTTTTTCGACGGGGTTTTTGGCTCCGAGTTAGACGGCACGCGAGCCGACAAGAGTGAGCTGCTCGAATATGCACTGGCCATGACGGGAGTGGATGTCACGATCAGCACCATGATCGGCGACCGCGAGCACGACGCCATCGGCGCCAGGCGCAATAACCTGGAGTTTGTCGGTGTCCTTTACGGCTACGGTGATCGTGAGGAGCTGAAGACGGCGGGTGCGCAGCGGCTCGCGACCACCCACGAAGAGCTGCAGACGCTCCTGATCTGACCTCAGCTACGGTGCTGCGGCGAACGCGGCAATGCGCGCCGCGACATTCTCACGGACGTTGGCGTGATACAGGCTGTAATCGTAGGGGTGCATGCTGTTGCCGAACATGCGTCCCGGGAAAGCCTCTGAGCGCAGCTCCATCACGGCCAGCTGGCCATCTGCCATGCACTGCGCGTCCGCTGCGCCAACTTCGACGTTCATGGCAGTGATGTCTTCCCCTTGTGCCGGCCCGGTATAGTCCGGGTATCCGATGGCGCCAAGATTGAGATTGTGCCCGGCGTAACTCTCGTCAGCGGCCCAGTTCAGCGGATTGGTGCAGATCAGGCCTTCGTTGCCGCCGAACGCGCCGGTGCCTTCACCGTCCATTGCATTCCAGCCGAGCGCGCAGCCGGTCTGGGTTGCGTTTGCACAAACCGGCACGGAGCCTATCTGGTCTTCGGTCACGCTGAAGCCGATCAGGTACGCTGCGACGAGCCGTGCTTCGAGTGGGGTACCGTCAATGTGTTCCCGCAGAAGCTGCGTGGCGTGGCGCGATCCCTGCGAGTGCCCCGCAAGCAGAAAAGGCTGATCGGGGTTGAGCTCGCCGATGAAGTGATTGAACGCGTCGACGACGTCTGCGTAAGCGAGATCCAGGGCCTTTTCTCCGTTCTCACTCTGATCCATGAAGGAAAAGAACGTCGCCTGGCGGTAGCGGGGGGCATAGACGTCGCAGCAGCTGTTAAAGACGCTTGCCTGATGGCGCAGAATTCGCTCATCCACAATCCAGTTGGCGCTCTCGTCTTCCAGCGGCTGATTCCAATGCTCTTTGCCGAAGTAGCTCGTGGGATGCACAAAAAACACGCTGACACCCGTCGGCGCGGCCGTGACGCCTGCGGGCATCTGATCCGAGGGGTCTGCGGCTTGCGGGGACGCAGCCCACCAGGCGGGATCGCTGTAGTCGGGCGCTTCGGGCGCGGGTTTTTCGTCAAAATTGTGTTCGGGAGAAATCCCGCTGGCCATCATCATGATGAAGATCTCCTGACGGAAGATGAAACCGCCAATGACAATCAGAAGCAGAAGTGTGCCCAGGGTGATCAGAATTTTATTCATCGTGTTTGCTCCAGCTTGCCCGTCTAACGAAGGTTTGCATTGCGGCACGCCTTCACAGCCTGTCCCCGCCCGGCCGGTTGGTGCGCCCTTCGAATAAATGGGCGGGACGAATCTTCTCGTACTCCGCAAGCACCGGCGCAAATTCTTCGGGGGTGCTTGCGTGGATGATGATGCCGTCAGCCCCGGCTTTGAACTGATCGAGCCAGCGCTGAGCGCAGGTTGCCGCGTCACCAATTGCCGCGGGACGCCATTCTTCCGGAATCAGCTCGGCAACGGCAGCCATCTGCGCCGTTGAGGCAACGCTGTCTATCGCGCCACCCACAGACGTCACCGCATCGTGGGTTCTGAATCGTGCGAGCACTTGCGGATCCCAGCCGTTTATCTCGACCAGCATATCGCCGTAGCCGGGAATCTGCAGGTAGGTGGCAAGACGCGCGATGATGTATTTGAGATAAGTCTCTTCGCTGACGTCGCAGGCTGTCGCCAGCACCGACCAGAGCTTGCCGTGACCCGCAGGCTTGCCGGCTTTTGCTTCACCCTCGCGGTATTGGGCGACGGCGTTCTTGAGGGCTTGATCTGACATGAAGGTGTGCAGGTGTGCGCCGTCGTAAATCTCACCGGCGTGGAGCAGCGATTTCGGGCCGAACCCGACGTACAGGACCGGGACATCGGCGTTGACGTATGGAGCGAGATTCAAGGCACCATAACGGCCGAGTGCACCCTCATGGCCGGCGACGGTCTCTCCCCGCCACAGGCGTCGCATGAGATCGATGAACTCGCGCTCACGCTCAAACGTCGGCATGGGCACGCCCCAGGCCTTCCAGCGTAGATTGAATCCTTTGGCGAGTCCGAGCGCAAACCGTCCGTTTGACAAGGCGTTTAACGTGGAGCCGATTGATGCAGTGACAGCCGGGTGACGGGTGTTGAGATTGGTGCCCGAGGTGCCGATGTAAATCGATTCGGTAACCGCCGCGCAGGCGCCACAGATGGCCGCAATCTCTTTGTAGTCCACCCGCTCGGAAAGCATGACGTTGCCGATACCAAGCGCTTCGGCATCCTGGACCTGCTTGAGAACGTCACGGGGTGAGCGCGTGTGTCCGGGCAGGCCGTAGAATCCGAGCTCGGGAAACTTCGAGGTGTGGTTGTGCGGGTCTGTCATACGAGGCTTGCCAGATAGTTGTTGAGAAAGGTGCCGTTGGGGTCGACGTCGTTGCGCACCTGCCACCAGTCATGCCAGCGTGGATGACACGCGGCCAGCTCGTGACCGTTGAGGTAGTTGACCTTCCCCCAGTGCGGTCGGCCGTCATGGGCGAGAAAAATCTCTTCGCACGCGCGAAAATAGGGTTCGTCGTCCTCTCGGATGTCTTCGTGTACGGAGATGGTGACGGTATCGCGCTCAAACGCGGTTGAGAGCCATACGTCATCTGCAGCGAGGGTCCGGTATTCCACCGGCCAGCGCACATGCGTGAACTCGGATCTCAGAAGATCGCCGATGGCCGCCATGCAGTCCGGACCTTTTGCAGCGGGGATGCTGTACTCCATTTCCGTGTGTTTGTGCGGCCGGTAATTCGGCAATACTTCATAGCTCCACGCACAGCGGTGACCTTCCTCTGCAAGCGGGTAGGCAGCCTCGTCGTCGGTCAGGTCGATCGATTTGCCATTGGCTTCGTCGGCCTGTGGATACCAGAAAAATTCGTGGTGCCGATGCCGCTCCGCCTCTTCGTGAAAGTTCGCAAGCGTAGGCACTAGTCCAGCCTGCCAGGATTGTTCCCGCAGGCGGTAGGCGTCAGTCAGCTGCAGCTTCAGTCGCGTGACGATTCCCAGTGCACCGAGATGAAGTCGCGCAGCCTGCCAGAGTTCCGGATTGAGTTCCGGCGAACACTCGACAAGCTCTCCCGACGCGGTTGCAATAACCGCGCCGACAACGGCTGAAGATAGGTTCTTGAGTTGAGTTCCCGTGCCATGGGTACCCGTTGCGGTTGCCCCGGCAATGGCCTGCTGATCGATGTCCCCCTGGTTGACGAGGGCAAGACCGGCATCGTGCAGCGGGCGACCGAGCGCATAGATGCGCGTACCGGCCCATACCCAAGCCGTGCGGCTTGGTTGATCGACGCTGATGACGCCGCTGAGTCCCGACGCATCGACGATAATGCCATCATGCTGTACCAGCGGCGCGTGAGAATGTGCAGCACCCGCCGTCCTGATGCGCCTGCCGTTTGACGCTGCTTCTTGCGCTATGGCCGCGGCGTCTGCCTCGCTTCGCAGGTGAATGACCGCCTCGGGATAAGCGGTGAGTTTTCCCGACCAGTTGGCCCAGCTCGGCACTGCGTCCTCCTTCTCTCAAGCCAGATCACTATAGAGAGATCAGCGGGAAAAGTAGATACTCGAAGGAAGAGTCATGAGCGGAGGAGGGAAAATGCCTCGATTGAAAGAAGTACCGCGCGCTGAAGCCGATCCCAGCGTGTTGCCGTTGTACGATGCCTTGTTTGGCCCGGACCGTGATCCTGTCAGTGAACCGGGTACCGCCACGGGCACTCCCGGGGATTGGTGGACCGTGTTTGCACAGGAGCCCGAATGTCTGCATCACATGGTTGCCGGATTCCAGTACTACCGTGGCGACAAGCGTCAGATCTCGCCCCGCCTGCGTGAGCTGGGCCAGGCTCGGGCCGGATTTGCACGGGGCAGTCAGTTCGTCTTTTCTCAGCACTGCAAAGCGCTGCGCGCCTGCGGTTTTACGGAAGAGCAAATTGCCGCGATACCACACTGGGCGTCGTCAGACCTGTTTGACGAGCTCGAGCGTGCGGTTCTCGCCTACACCGATGACCTGGTCCTGCAGGGTGGGCGCGTCGCGGATGGCACGTTCGCCAAGCTCAAGGAACACCTGAGTGAGGTTGAGATCATCGAGCTCACCTACATCACCTGCACGTACGAGATGCACGCCACCATGACACGGGCGCTCAAGCTCGAGTTCGACAACGTGGATGAGCGAATTGTCGAGGTGCCCGTGCCGGAAGGCGAAAAGCGGGATATCGACTTTTTCCGCAATATCGACGATTAGCGCAGGCTGTTGATGAGTTTGAGGACTCGGTCGACCGATTCGTGAGCCGTGTCGTCAGATGTGTCGAACCAATGACCCAGCGCGGGTGTGGTCCGGAAGGCCTGGTGCAGCTCCTCCACGCTGAATCGTATGTAGCCGGTCTTGTTTCGATCAATTTCTCTCTGCCGTATGACACTCGTCGACGGATTCAGCACCACTATGGCAGAGAGGCTGTCACCAAAGAGCTCGGCAACGTCATTCAGCACCGGGCCGATGATGGTGTCCTGGTAGATCACGTCAAACCCGGCATCAGCGTAGGTTCGCGCCGCCGCGCTGGCCAGCCGGTAACGCAGTAAGAGCTGATCGTACGCCGCGTCAGTGGCGTCGGCTGACATGTCGTGCCGGCCGTTGACGATCATGCGTCGAAACGCGTCACCTCGCAGATGCACGCTTTTGTCCAGCCGTTCTGCCACGCCTTGCGCCACGGTGGATTTGCCCGCTGCCATCATCCCGGTGATGAGGACAATCATGGCAAGGTCAACGCTCAGATGTCGCCACTGGTGCGCAGCGCTTCGAGTTCCGCTGCGCTGAAACCCGCTGCCCTGAGAATTTCGTCGGTGTGAGTGCCCACGGCACCGCCGGGCGAGTCAGTGCGGCCGGGCGTTGCGGTGAGTTTCGGCAGAATGGCAGGGATGTCGAGTTCACCGGTGTCCGTTGCTACCTTCTCGAAAAGCCCGCGCGCCTGGTAGTGGGGGTCTTCCATCATGTCTGCAACGGAATAGATGGGGCCGACCGGGACGTCAGCCGCTTCCAGCGTTGCAATCACGTCCTGACTCGTCAGCGCACCGGTCCATTCTGCGATGGCAGCGTCAATGACAGCCTCGTGCTCGACCCGCCCTGGATTGTCAGCGTAGCGCGGATCTTCAGCCATCTCCGGTTGCTTCATCGCGTGCATCAGGCGGCGGTAAATGGAGTCGCCGTTGGCACCGATGACGACGTGCTTACCGTCCGCACAGAGATAAGTATTGGTCGGCACGATGCCGGTGATCGTGGATCCGGAAGGTTCGCGGACGGCGCCTGCACCCGAATATTCCGGTACCATGCCCTCCATCAGGTTGAACATGGATTCGTAGAGCGCAACGTCCACCACTTGTCCGCGCGTCTTGCGACCTTTGCCGCGTTCCACTAGGCTCAGGAGAATCCCGAGAACAGCGTGAATGCCGGCGACGGTATCGCCGATGCTCAGGTTCGGACGCACCGGCGCATCGCCGGGAAATCCGTTGACATAGCGAAACCCGCTGTAGGCTTCGGTGACGGATGCGTAGCCGGGTTTTGCGCTGTTCGGTCCGGTTTGTCCGTAGCCTGATATGCGCGCGAATATCAGATCCGGATTCTCTTCCCGGAGATCCTCGGGGCCCAATCCCCATTTTTCCATGGTCCCGGGCTTGAAATTCTCGATGACCACGTCGGCGTCGGCCATGAGTCGGCGAACGACGCCGCGTCCCGCTTCGGTGCGCAGGTTTGCCGTCACCGATTTCTTGTTACGCGCCAGCGAACGCCACCAGTAGGCGGTACCCGTGTCATCGAGCAAACGCCAGCCGCGGATGGGATCCCCCTCTCCGGGCGGTTCAACTTTGATGACGTCAGCGCCGAAGTAGGCGAGCATGGTGCCGGCAAACGGTCCGGCAAGCAGCTGGCCCACCTCTATGACGCGGATGCCGTCGAGTGGTCTATCTGACATATTCAATCCGTAGCTGGGTCTAAGTTTCCGAGACGTTACGTGGCACGTCGCGGAATGGCCCCGTATCGAAACGCGGCTCCTTGGGCATGCCGAGCACCCGCTCTGAGATGATGTTCTTCTGAATCTCGTCAGTGCCGCCGGCAATCGACACCGCGGGGACGCTGACGAGAATCTCAGCAATCACGCCGTCATGCGGGCTTTCAGCACCGGTCAGCATCGCATCCATGGCGCTGATGTCGGTATGCACGCGACTTGCCAGACGCGCAATGTTGCTTGCCGCGAGCTTGCCAAGTGATCCCTCGGGTCCCTGGGGTTTGCCTGCCTGCTGCGCCGCGCGCGCGCGGCCGGCTGTCCACTGCGCCGCCTGGCTCATGGTCAACAACCTGGCAATGTCCTGGCGGATGACGGGATCGTCGATAGCACCCGTTTCCCGGGCGCGTTCGAGGATGAGATCCACACGTCCGGCGCGCTGCGGGTACCACTTGTACGGCTCGTTGTCGATTTCCACCTCGCGGCGATACTCGTCGAATATCGGGCCTTCAAGCTGGGCCAGCGCACCGCCGCCGCGTATGCGGTCGAAACCGCGCCGTTCGTGCGCAAGCGTGGTTACGGCAACCTGCCAGCCGTTGCCCGGCTGGTCGAGCATGTTTTCCCGGGGGACGATGGCGTCGGTCATGAAGACTTCGTTGAAAGACGCGTGTCCGTTCATCTGCTTGAGCTGACGGACCTCCACGCCGGGCTGGCGCATGTCGATGATGAAATACGACAAACCCTGATGCTTGGGTACGTCCCAGTCGGTACGGGCGAGCAGCAGGCCGTAGTCCGCATGGTGCGCACTCGTATTCCAGACTTTCTGGCCGTTGATTACCCAGCTGTCCCCGTCGAGGTCGGCACGGGTGGTCGACCCGGCCAGATCCGAGCCGCTGCCGGGCTCGCTGAAGAGCTGACACCAGCTGTCTTCGCCGGTGATGATGCGGCGCAGGTACTGTTTTTTCTGTGCGTCGTTGCCGTGTTCGAGAATGGTGGCCGCGGCCAGCATACGCACTCCGGACGTGGCGACGCCGAGCACGCCCATATCGGCAAAGAGTTGATCGATTTCGGCGCCTTCAGCCGGAGAGAGCCCTTTGCCAAAGTATTCTTCCGGCCAGTGGGCCGTGCCCCAGCCGGTGTCGGCAAGTTTGGTACGCCATTCCACCAGGCTCGAACCGGGATCCCAGTTCGACTCGATCCAGGATCTGACTTCCGACTTCAAAGACTCAATCTCTGCCACAATCAAACTCCCATGGCCTGCAGCATGCGTTCCCGGTGCTGATTCGGGGAACCCAGAAAAACTTCAGAACTTTTCGCCCGTTTGAACCACAGGTGCGTGTCGTTCTCCCATGTGAAACCAATGCCGCCGTGCAGCTGTATGCACTGGATGGCAGCTTCGAGGTAGGCGTCAGCGCAGGCCGCTTTGGCGAGGCTTGCGGCTTCAGACGCCTTTGCCCCGGCTGCACCTTCGTCCGCAAGCACCTGTGCGGCCTGGTAGGCCGTGGATTTGGCGAGCTCAACCTGCAGCAGCAGGTCCGCCAGGCGGTGTTTGATGGCCTGAAAAGAGCCGATGGTGCGGCCGAACTGAACTCTCAGCTTCGTATACTCGACTGCCGCGTCGAGGAGTGCCTGTGCGCCTCCGACCATCTCGTTGGCAAGCGCGACGAGGGCGGTGTTGTAGATCGGCGTGATGTCGACGGCGCTGTTGCCGAGCAGGGTGGCCGGCGCGTTGTCGAATTCGACGCGAGCGAGCTTTCGGGTCGGATCCATCGATGCCTGTGCTGATCTCGTGACGCCAGCCGCCTCGGCGTCCACGGCAAAGAGCCGCGGCTCATTGTTCAGCCGGGCGGAGACGATCAGCAGATTCGCATTCAGGCCGTCGACCACAAAATGCTTGCTGCCGGTAACCGAGCCACCATCCTCTGCGGCCACGGTCTGCAGTCGTTCGGGTTCGAAACTGCGCGCGTCCTCAGAGACGGCAAGCGCGCCGATCACATCGCCGCTGACGATTCCTGGGAGAAGCTCGTTTGCCTGCTCGGCCGTGGCCGCTTCCGCGATGGCGGTTGTCGCCAGGACACCGCTGGCGAAGTAGGGGCTGCAGAGCAGCGAGCGACCGAACTCTTCCATCACGATGCTGAGCTCGACGGGTCCAAAGCCCACCCCGCCTTTTGCTTCCGGCACATGAATGCCTACGGCGCCCACCTCGGCGCAGAGCTGCTGCCAGACGCCGGCGTCGTAGCCCGCTTCGGTTGCCATCAGCTCCCGCACAGCGGTTGTCGGTGACTTGTCACGACAGAAGCGGGCGACGATGTCGCGAAACTGCTCCTGGTCCTCAGTGAGTTTGAATGCCATGAAATGCCTCAGTTGCCCTGGTACCAGATGGGAGAAGTCCAGGCCATTTCCTGGATCGTCTCCGGATAGTCCCCGCTGGAGCACACGTCGGGCCGTTCAGCTGCGGGGATGTGCGCGCAGTCGTAGGTATGCCAGCGTGGGGTTTCCGGCTCGACCGCGCGCAGATAATAGTACGCAGACTGGGCAGGATCGAAATCCGGGTCTTCGTAGGGGGCGCAGATCATGGCTGAACCTTCCTCGCTCACCGCAATTGGCGTGACGGACGTGTTGAGTGCACCGTTTTCGCCAACCCAGCCTTTGACGATGTGCAGAGCGCGCAGGTCCGCGCCGTTGGGATCTTTGGCGGCGTACGCGAGCAGGTGAAGCTTGGCGTCGGACGGCGCAGGTGGTAGATCTCCGCCCATCGGTACACCCATGGCGTAGCCCTTCGCGTCGCGATCGGGATCCGCACAGAGATCAGGCGGCAGATCGTAGCCGGCAAACAGGCGTGGCACGATCCTTGGCCCGGAGGTGCCGAAGACTTCACGTCGCTGCATCGCGTCAAATACCGCGTCGCGGGTATTCTCTTTGGCCCAGACGCCGGCAAGGCCGCCGGGATTACCATCGATGCCACTCGTCAGAAGCCCCGGCTGCACACGCTCCAGCGGAGTGGCCTCGCCGGACACGGCGCCGCCCCAGCTGTCTTCCCCGACGCCCCCCGGGTTGGCGCTGTGCGTGTCGGTGGAAGCGATGATGCCGAGCTTGATCGGATTGAGCCCAATTTCCTGCTCTTGCCGCAGGCCTACGACGAGGGCGGAGCGCTGAAAGTCGGTGGGGTGCACACAACCCGCACCGAGCATGCCGTTGCTGCCGGTCTCGCCGGGGCCGCATTCGCGGGTGACCTCTGAGGCGGTACCGGTCGTCAGCTCACCGTTCTCCAACGTGCGCGTGGTGTACGTTTTGTTCTCTCCCATGCGCCGCACCGATTCGACGTTGCATAGCTCATCCGGCTCGCCCAGGACGCTGGTGAGACCGTTGATGCACTCGGAGCCTCCCTTGTGCTGGAAGATTTCCATGATGGGCTCGCGTTCCAGACGTTTGCTCGCGTATGCGCGCTTGGCTTCCAGCGTGTCTTCGAGCTGCATGTAGGGCGCCATACGGCCGTTGGCGAGATTGGTGTTGTGCGGAATGGTGAGGTAGTCGCAGCCACCAGCTTCGGTACAGACTTCGTCCAGTCCCGCCCACAGTTTGCTGTCAATCGGGGCGTCGATGTAGCTGATCGGATAGTCAGGTACGTTCTGGTTCCGGAAAACGACGTTCCGATGGTAGTTCGACGTTCCCGGCGTACCAGTGTATTCGTAGGCAATGAAACTCGTGAAGGTGCAAGGCTCGTAGGCGTCGTTGGCCGCCTGCTGAATGGCCTGCCAGGGCGGTTTGGCAAACTCGAGGCACCTGGCTCCATCTTCGCCGCAAACTTCGGGAATGCGACCCGGGGTTTCAGTTGTGATGACGGACGCCATCATCATCATCCCCTGTCTTTCACTGACCCGGGTTCCCGCACAAAACTGCGTATCGTAGCTGGGTGATCCCGGTGTACGACAGAGCGCACGTTCGCCGAGAAACTCGCCGTGGTCGGTCACACCCAGGAAATCCAGGGGCCGATCGATCCGTGCGGTTCCGGCGGGATTGCCGTCCGCATCGAGCGGGAAGAAGGGGATAGTGCCGCCCTTGGCGTAGTTGCGCGCGTCGACCGGGGTCGCGCCGGTGCTGTTCGCGGCAGCGTCGAACGAAAAACTCGTGTGCACGTGCAGGTCTCCGAAGAGTGCCATTCCCGTCTCGCTGTAGTTCTCGCAGCGGCCATCGTCGGCTGCTTCGGCAGTGATTGCTGCCGGCACCTCCGGTTCTGACGCTGTCGGCGCATCCTCCTGAGAACAGGCGCTCAGGCTACCGACGGCGAAAATACCGAGTACCAGGCCAATGCGTGGTCTTGTCATCGTTCCCCCAAAGCCGCTTCCCATAACGGCATGACAGTTGCTTAATGTACCATGGCTGGGTTTGGAAGGAGGGGATCGGGTTGACCGTCATCACCTGTGTCGAAGATCTGCGGCGTCTGCACGAGCGCCGGGTGCCGCGCATGTTCTACGACTACGCCGAGGCGGGATCGTGGAGCGAATGGACCTTCCGCCGCAACGCGTCCGCATTCGAAGATTTTACGTTGCGCCAGCGCGTCGCGGTTGATTTGAGTGAGCGAAACCTCGGCGTCGATATGCTCGGCAGGCGCTGGACGATGCCCGTCGGGATAGCGCCGACCGGGCTCGCGGGTATGCAGCACGCGGATGGAGAGATCCTTGGCGCGCAGGCAGCGGAAGCGTTTGGCGTGCCGTTCATTCTCTCGACGATGAGCATCTGTTCGATGGAAGACGTTGCCGCCAGCACCCGCGACCCGTTCTGGTTCCAGCTGTACGTCATGCGCGATCGTGAGTTCATCGAAGCGCTCATTGAGCGTGCGCGCCGCGCGGGCTGCTCAGCGCTGGTACTGACGCTCGATTTGCAGATCATTGGTCAGCGCCACAAAGACTTGAAAAACGGCATGACGGCGCCACCCAGGCTTACCCTGCCCAACGTGCTCAACATGGCGACCAAACCGCGATGGTGTCTCGGCATGCTTGGCACGCACCGTCGTTCGTTCGGCAACGTGATTGGTCACGCGAAAGGGGTCGAAAACATGGGTTCGCTGTCCCAGTGGTCGGCAGAGCAGCTCGATCCAACGCTCAACTGGGACGACGTCGCCTGGATCAAAGACGCGTGGGGCGGCAAGCTGGTCCTGAAAGGCATCATGGATACCGAAGACGCCAAGCGCGCCGTGGATACCGGCGCTGACGCACTGATCGTCTCCAACCACGGCGGTCGCCAGCTGGATGGTGCGCCGGGTACCCTCGACGTGCTTCCCGAAATTGTCGCAGCGGTGGACGATGCCATTGAGGTCTGGTTCGACGGCGGGATCCGCAGCGGTCAGGACGTGTTCAAAGCCATGGCGCTCGGCGCCGCGGGTACGTTCATCGGTAAAGCGTTCTTGAACGGCCTCGGAGCCATGGGACGCGACGGCGTGACCCGGGTGCTCGAGATCATCAGGAACGAGCTTGACCTCACGATGGCCTTCTGTGGGCATACCGATATCAATGCGGTAGATTCTTCCGTCTTCTGGGAAAAGGGGAGCCGCTGATGGCACAGACCGTCTCCGGACCAGTCTGGCAGGGCCGCAACTGGGCCGCACATGCCGGTGAAGGCAGCATTCACGACGACAACACGGCGGCGGGCCTGGGGTTTCGCGGCGGCACGGTGCCGGGGGATGTGCACATGAACCAGTTCCCCGCAACGCTGGTCAAGGTGTTCGGTGATGCCTGGTTCGAAACGGGCCATCTGTCGCTCAACTTCAAGAACGCCACGGTGAATCTCGAACCTGTTCAGGTGTTTGTTGAGCCCGCAGGCGACGGGTTTGCGAAGGTGTGGATGGAGCGTGAGGACGGACTTCTGATCTGCGAAGGCACGGCTGGGCTCGACTGTCTCGACCGGGCTCATCTGCACACGATTGATCTGCGACCCTGCGATCCCGCGGATCTGAAAATATTGAGCCGGGTGGAGCCGGGCCTCGTGCTCGGCAGCTATGAGATGACCACCGATCCGACCAAACAGTTGCATCGATTCTCGCAGGGACTTCTCAGCGATCCCCTCGATGCCTTCGGTCAGCCGCACGAAACCTTCGGGGGCGTGCTTGCGTGCCCTGCGACGTTCATCGAGTTTATGTGGGCTCCGCCGATGACGGGTTTGCAACCTTACGTTGCCGACGCGGTTGGCCTCTTTGGCGCCATCGAGATTGCCGAACGCAGTGGTCCGTTACTGCTCGGGCGAACTTATCAGTTCGAAAGCACGGTAATCTGCGTCGGCCAGAGCCCGAAAACTGAATATCTCTGGTATGAAACGGTGGCCTCGCAGGACGGGGTTGAGATCGCCTCCATGCGTATGCAGCTGCGTTTCATGAAAGCTTCGTCACAACTGTATCAGGAGTCAGTATGACCCAACTCGCCGAAATTGCGTCGGACTTCGTTGCCATGGCGCACAAGATTGTCTGGTGCACCGTCGCAACCGTGGACAAAGAAGGGCGCCCCCGATCGCGTGTCCTCCATCCCATATGGGACTGGGACGGTACCAACCTCGTCGGCTGGATCGCTACCGGGCCCACGCCGACAAAGCTTGCTCATCTGGAAGCAAGTCCGTTCGTTTCGTGCAATTACTGGACGCCGGAACAGGACACCTGTGTGGCCGAATGCCGGGCAAGCTGGATCACGGACAGCGCCGGTAAGGCAGCCGTCTGGGACAAGCTGGCTAACGGCCCTGCACCGGTTGGATACGATCCGGCAATGATTCCGGGATGGGAGAATTCGGAGTCGCCCGGTTTCGCCGGATTGAAGCTCGAGCCGTGGCGAATTCGAGTGATGCCCGCGGCCGCGATGCTGAGCGGGGAAGGCATCAAAGTCTGGAAAGAGTGATAGGAGAGGAGCACCAATGGCAGTTTCCACAGCGCTATTCGATTTGACCGGCCAGGTCGCTTTGCTCACCGGTGCGTCCAAAGGTATGGGCGAAGCCATGGCCATGGGGCTTGCAGAACACGGCAGCAAGGTCGTCGTGTCGAGCCGTAAGCTCGACCAATGTGAAATCACCGCCGCGAAGATCAACGAACAGGTGGGTGAAGAGCGCGCCATCGCGATCGCCTGCAACATCGGCTACAAAGATCAGCTGCAGGCGCTGGTCGATGAAACCCGCGAGCGGCTGGGCCCAATCGATACGCTGGTTGCCAACGCCGGCGTGAATCCTTACTACGGTTCGATGTCCGATATTCCCGACGAAGCGTTCGACAAGATCATGGGCAGCAACGTACGTTCCAATCACTGGCTGTGTCAGATGGTGGCCCCCGACATGCTGGCCAAGGGGCGCGGCTCGATCATGGTGACATCGAGCACCGGCGCGTTTGCCGGCTCGGAAGTGCTTGGGACGTACAACATATCCAAGCTTGCCGACATTGCGCTCGTCAGAAACCTCGCGCTCGAGTGGGGCCCGAAGGGGGTGCGGGTCAACGCCATCTGTCCCGGCCTCGTGCGTACGGAGTTCGCACGGGCGCTCTGGGACAATCCGGAGGCTGCACAGCGGGTCAACGAGCAGACGCCGCTGCGCAGGCTCGGTGAAGCTGATGACTTCAAAGGCGTTGTCGTCTATCTGGCCTCCGATGCCAGCGCGTTCATGACCGGCCAGGCGGTGACGCTCTGTGGCGGCACCAACATGTACCGTTAGCCCCCGCCAACATGGAATGGGTGGATCCTCATGCCGGCTTCCGCTACGTCACCGATACGGTGACCGTCGATGCGGCGCATCAGGCTGAGAAGCTCAGCGCCTGCGGCATTGATGCCGGGGTTTTTGCTGCGGACGTGGATCCGGCGTTCTACATCGGTCTTGCAATACATGCCGGTATCAATAGCGGCATCAGCGCGGAAGGCAACATCAACATGTCGAATACGATCCTCCAGCACCGTCCGGTGAGGCTGGGTGAAACCCTCACCGTCGACGGTGAGATCGTCGCGGTGGATGAGGTACCGCGGGGTCAGAGCGTGCGCACGGAAGTTCGGTTTGTCGACGCTCGAGGTGGGCTTGCCATTACTGCCAACCGCACGTCCCTGCGACCCGATCCGACAAAGGTAGGCACGCGTGGCGTCGGCGTGAAGCCCGCGCCGCTGGTCCACGCAGTTTCCGGACTCGAGCCTCACGGCCGTTTCAACCTGACGCCTGAAGGCGTGAAAAACTACAGCAGTGAAGGCAACAGCATTCATTACGAACCTGCGGCTGCGGTAGCGGCGGGCTTTCGCGCCCCGATCATCGGCGGCGGTATGGGAGTCCACTTTTTGACAGCCGCGCTCTGGGCTGTCAGCCGTCCGACGTCGTTTGGCATGGACGTCTACTTTCGACGCCCCATTTTCTGGGACGAAACGGTTCAGGTTTACATGGACGACGTGCCGCCCGGCGTGCTTGCGCTTGTTAAAAATGAGGGCAAGGTGGGTACGGAGATTGCGGTCAGGAACCTCACGTTGGCCTGAACTACTTCGGCAGGCGCACCCGCGCAGTTCCGAAAACCCGCGTCTCGTCGGCGCTGTTCTTCAGCGTCATGTCGAGTTCGACCAGGCCTTCGGCTTCATCGATGTCGGTCACGACTGCACCGATGATACAAGGCTCATCTGCGAGCATCGGGGCGCGGAATACGGTATCGATCACTTCCACCACCGCATGGGGGCTCCACTGGTGAATGGTTGTCGTGAGAAACCCCATGCCCATGATGCCCGGAACCAGAGCGCCGGGCAGGCCTTCTTCACGGGCCCGATCGTGATCTTCAAAGCGACCGCCGCGGCCGCCGCCCCAGCCGACCGCACGTGCAAACGCGCTGGTTTGCGCCAGAGACGTGTCCGGTTCGAACGTTGGCAGCTCAGCGCCGAATTCAACGTCGTGGATTGTGTTGATTGTCGTGCTAATCGGACTTCTCCCGGATGACCATGCGCGAATCTGCAGTGGCCAGATGTGCATCGTTCTCGTCGTAGAGTTCCATGCGTGCAACGATCAGGATCATGCGCCCCGAGCGGCCCTTTTTGTCGTAGATATCGTGCAGGTGCGTTCTGCCGACGAGCTTCTGACCGGCGCGAACCGGCGCATGGATGGTGATTGCCTTGCCGCCGTCCATCGGAATTCCGCCGAGCGAAGGGAAGTCGATCGGCAGGTGACGACCCGATGCAAGACTGCACAGAAATGCCGGCGGCGCGTGGAAATCGGGGTGTTCCGGATCGGTGAACTCCGCCCGGGTCTCTCCTGATGCCTTTGCAACCGTGACAATTTTCTCCGCGTCCAGCACAAACTCTTTGGCGTCGAAATCCTGATTCAGAAACTTCGATTTGAGATCTTCAATGTCGACCATGCGGCGGCCCCGGGCTCAAAGCCACCGGATCATACGGGGTCGAAAGGAATGTGCAACTGCGGTTGGGGCGCTTGCGCCGTCCGATCAAACTGGCGATGCTTAGCCGTTCACACAGCTGAAGGGGATGGACATGGGGCCGTTGAGTGGCGTAAGGGTCGTAGAGCTTCAGGGCATCGGACCGGGGCCGTATTGCGGCATGATGCTCGCGGACATGGGTGCGGAGATCATTCGCGTGGATCGCGCCGGCTCCGTCGGCAATCCTGCCGCCAAGACCGACATTCTCGCGCGCGGCCGCAAGAGTATCGGCGTGGACCTCAAGAACGAAGCTGGCGTAGAGACGGTGCTGAAGCTGGTCGAGTCCGCCGACGTCCTGATTGAAGGTTTCCGCCCGGGTGTCACAGAGCGGTTGGGGTTGGGGCCGGACGCCTGTCTCGCGCGCAATCCTCGACTCGTCTACGGTCGTATGACCGGCTGGGGCCAGACCGGCGACATGGCGCACGTTGCGGGGCACGACATCAACTATATCTCCTTGTCCGGAGCGCTCCACGCCATCGGTGAAGAGGACGGCCGCCCCGTGCCGCCGCTCAATCTGGTTGGCGACTTTGGCGGTGGCGGCATGCTGCTGGCTTTCGGGATTGCAGCGGCGCTCTTCGAAACGTCCAAATCCGGCAAAGGCCAGGTGATCGACGCTGCCATGACAGACGGTTCCGCGCTGCTCATGAACGCCATCTTCGGCATCATGAATTCGGGCCGCTGGACCTACGAGCGTGGCACCAACCTGCTCGACGGTGGCGCTCACTTTTACGGGACCTACACCACAGCCGACAACAAACACGTCTCTATCGGCTCGATAGAACCGCAGTTTTATGCGCTCCTGCTCGAGAAGACCGGCCTCGATCAGGACGGTGACCTGCCCGCGCAGATGAGCCGTGACGACTGGCCGCTCCTGCGCGGCAAGCTCGAGGCCATCTTCGCCACGAAAACCCGCGATCAGTGGGACGAGATCATGCTCGGCACGGATATCTGCTACGCACCCGTCTTGAATTTTGAAGAAGCGGTGGCGCATCCGCACAACGCGGCCCGGCAAACTTTTGTCGAGCAGGACGGGGTGACGCAGGCAGCCCCCGCGCCACGGTTTTCGCGCACGGCGCCTGAGCTGCCCACAACGGCCACGGCACCGGGCGCGGATACGGACGCGGTGCTGCGCGATCTTGGTCATACCGATGCGGACATCGCCGCGCTCAGGGAGGCTGGTGCCGTCGCCTGAGCGTCACACGCACAATCGTTACAATTTGATTGCAGGTCGCTTGCAGCACATCTTCCCCCGACGGCATAGCATGGGCCTGTAGAAATGAGACGACCGTCACACATAAGTTCGTTGGGGGATGAGCTATGTCGCGTAAGCTATTGTATTTTATGGCTTTTGTTACGCTAACTTCCGCAGGTTCAGTCGCCGCGGACGAAATCGTCAAGTGGGTCGATGAAAATGGCGTCACCCACTTCGGCAATGCGCAGTTTGCACCGCAGGGTGCGGGCGAGCGGGTTGAGGTCCACAACGCCAACGGCATGGACGCGCCGAACCTGAATATCCTGGACCGCGCGCCGGAACATCGTGAGATGAACGGCGTGGTCGTGGAACGGGCCCAGGTCAAAAATCCGCGCGGCTGGCGCGGCTATTGGAAACGCTCGGTCGACAAGCGCAAGAATCGAAGAATCTAGTCCTTGCCTGCACCGAGTGCCGCGCGGACCTCTGCCTCGACGGTGCGCCGCGCGCTGCCGTAGTCGGTGTCTGCCGCGGCAGCGGCCCGCACGATGTCATCATGCTCCACTTTCCAGCGCTCCCGTCCGTCGGGTTGGGTGACTTTTTTCACGGTCACTGAGCCGAGGCTCGTCTCCACGGTTTCCCGCGCGCGCGGCAACATGCGCTTTTCGAACGGAATGACTCTGAGACCGATCGTGCTCGACTGATTGAAGAGCGTATCCGCGACAGCGTCTCGATGGTCCGCGTCTGCAAGCGCGACGACACAGTGAGCAGGTCGGCCTTTCTTCATCACAATGGGTTGCAGGTACACATCAACCGCGCCCGCGGTAAAGAGTGCCTCCATGAGCGGCGTGAAAGCCTCGCCGGTCATGTCGTCGATATTGGCTTCGATCTTGTACTGCGTTTCGACGGCGAGTGCGCTTGCCGCATACTCACCCCAGGCAACCCGCAGCACGTTGGGGCGGCTGAAATCTTTGTGTCCGACGCCGTAGCCCACACGGTCCAGCGTGAACGTCCCGGCGGGAAGAAATTCATCCACCGTCGCGGCGAGAATGGCCGCACCCGTCGGCGTGGTCGATTCTCCGTCAACGCCACCAAACGTGCACGGTGCGC
Source organism: Pseudomonadales bacterium (assembly GCA_028285415.1). GTDB lineage: Bacteria > Pseudomonadota > Gammaproteobacteria > Pseudomonadales > Azotimanducaceae > UBA4421. Next base: position 69,371 of record JANQPF010000026.1, on the reverse strand, counting down.
CGCGCAGAAGTTCCTGCGTGGCCGGCGCCGGCACCGGAAACCGGCCGTGGGCGCAGTCGACGTAGCCGCTGCCGACTTCGACAGCGTTGCAAAGCACAATATCAGGATTGAGTTTTTCGATGCATAACGCCGCGGCGACGATATCGACGATGGAATCCACGGCGCCAACCTCGTGAAAGTGAACCTCCTCCGGCGGCACGTCGTGGATTTTCCCCTCCGCTTCGGCGATGGCGGCAAAAATCGCCAGCGCGCGCCGCTCGACGCCGGCTGCAAAACCGGCTTCGCGAATCATCTTCACGATTGTGCTGTGGTGGCGGTGATCGTGACTATCGGTGGTGGTCACCCGGGCCTGGGTGCCGGAGATTCCCATTTTGCTGCCTGGCTGTACCGTCAGGCTGTATTCAGCACTGACCGGCAGGCGGCTCAGCTGCTCGCGCAGCCAGTCTTCCGGTACACCGAGATCGATGAGGGCTGCCAGGTGCATGTCACCTGACAGCCCGCAGCTGGGTTGGTAGAAGAGCGCCTTAGGCAATATCGAAGTAGTCCGCCGAAGTTGCGGCTGCTACGAAATTCTCTTTCAGGTGCAGCATGGACTGCATGTCGGCATTGACGACATCCAGACCGTGTTCCAGCACGTAGGCGTAGCTGCGCTGAAACTCGGACAGGCGCGCCTGCAGCAGTTTCTGATCGTAGAACTCATCGAACGCTTCCGGGTTGCCCCAGCCGAGCCAGCGGCGACCGGCCAGAAAACGGCCGGCTTTCATGCCGACGAGCCCAATGCCGGCCTCCCGCGCTTCGTCGAGCAGCGGCCGCAGGTCGGTCATCTTGGGCGAGCCTTCGAGAATCGATTTGTCCTCCCAGTCGTACCACCCGCCCGGTGTAACCGCAATCATGGCGAGGTCGAACCAACCGGTGTCGATTGCCGTGCGCAGCACGTTGGCAGCGTTCTGATGGGTGGAAAGACCCAGGTAGTCGACCTTGCCGGCCGCCTTGGCATCTTCGAACGCGCGGTGAATTTCTTCGTTGCCGACAACCGAGACGTTGTTGGCGGCCATATAGTAGTAGGCATCGACGTTATCAATGCCCATTTCTCGGAGACTTTCGTCCAGGAACGCGCTCCAGCCTTTGGCCGCCTGTTTGGCCTGGTCCATCGTCACGGTCTCGTCCCAATCGATCTCAACGGGGACGTACGCTTTGGAGATGAGAAAAATGTCATCACGCTTTTCTTTGAGAAACGGCGCGAGATTTTTCTCCGCGTCGGAGTAGTAGTGCTTGAAGCCGACGTCGAACGTGTTCACACCCGCGTCGAACGCCGCATACAGGAGGTCGTCATGGCGATCCCCGGACAGCGTCGCGCCGCAGCCGAACACCAGCCGCGAAGAGTTGTGTCCCGTGCGACCGAGTTTCCGGTACTGCATATCGGGCCACGGGTCGTTGAGACCGGCAGCCTCCTTGCCTTCGAATACTGATGCGCGTACGTCACCGGACTTGATCAGGGCCTGGGCGCCGACACCGAGCATGGTGCCATACTGCACGAAACGCCGACGGGTGCTGGAGAGAATGGAATCGGTCACGAGCAAACTCCGTGGATTTGAGTGTCCAGCATTCTACGCTCCCGTCCCGGGCGGGATCAATTAGTGGTAGGGTAGGCGCCACGCTCGTACCCTGCGGGAGATGTGTGGCTCATGACGCTCATTAGGTCGACTGTTCAGGCGGTGCTCGTCGCGGCGCTGTTCCTCCCGGCTGTAACCCTTGCCGCGCTCGATCTCGAACCCCTCGAGGAAGCTGAATGGACCAGAGCGCATGCGGCGCATCTGGCGTCCCGCGCGGGCTTCGGCGCAACACCAGCCGAGTTGGACGGTTTGTCACGCCTGTCGCCGCGCCAGGCAGTGCAGCGTTTTGTGCTAGGCCTGCAGACGCCGCAGCTTCCCGAATTCGACCACTCCGGCATCTTCGATCCCGGTCTCGACCCGTTTCCGCCGAGCAGGCCGGCAGCCACAGCGCTTGCCAGGGACCAGGGTGAAGCGCTGGGCGTCAAAGTGAAGGCAGGCGGCAATCGTCCGCTCCAACCCGTCGTCAACAAGTTCTTTTACTGGCTCCGTGCGAGCCGGCTGGAGACCGATCGCGTGGCGTACTGGTGGGCGGAGCGCATGCTGCTGAGCGGTCATCCGCTGCAGGAGAAGATGGCGCTCTTCTGGCACGGGCACTTTGCCAACAACGAAGACAAAGTGCGCGACTACCGCAAGATGCTTAAGCAGCTTGCGCTCTTTCAGGAGCAGGGGCTGGGCAACTTTCGCGATCTTCTCATTGGGGTCGCTCAGGACCCTGCCATGCTGGTCTTTCTCGATGCCGGTGTGAACACCAAGGATTCGCCGAATGAGAACTTCGCGCGCGAGATCATGGAGCTCTTCACGATGGGCGTGGGGCACTACGGCGAGGCGGACGTGCAGGAGGCAGCGCGGGCATTCACGGGCTGGAACTTCGATGGCCTCGAGTTCGTCGTCAACGCGGACCTGCACGACGAGACGGAGAAAATTTTTCTTGGCCAGACCGGCAGCTTCGACGGCGTTGAGATCATCGATCTGATTCTCGAGCAGCCCGTCACTGCGGAGTTCGTTGCCGCGAAGATTTACCGGCACTTTGTCAACGAAGCGCTTGATCCCGCGGACGCCGCACAGCTGGGGGAGGTGTTTCGCGAGCTCGACTACGACGTCAGCGCCTACCTTCGCGTGCTGTTCAACTCGAAAGATTTCTACGCTTCAGAAAACGTCGGTACCCGTGTCAAAGGTCCCGTAGAGCTGCTGGTATCGACCTACCGACAGCTCGAGCTCGATCGTATCCCGGGCGTTCCGGACTTCAACGTGGTCAGCGGTGCGCTGGGTCAGCGCCTGATGCACCCGCCAACCGTGGCCGGCTGGTCGGAGGGCCGGAGCTGGATTACGCCCAGTCTTCTGTTCGAGCGCAGCAACTTCGTGTTGGACGTGCTGTTTCCGGACATCGGCTTCGTGCCGCCTGACCGATACCCCGCGTACACGGCTGAAATTGTCAACGTGCAGAACCGGCTGCGTCAGGGCATGAGCATTTCAGAAGCAACCAAGCCGTCGGGCGTTGCCGGTGGGGAAGGCGACATGGCCGCTTCGAATCTGCTGGCGGATCGAGACGAGGCATTCAACACACGGCTCGGCAGCATGCGCGGCTGGCAAATGGCACTCGAACGCGTCAAGCCCATTCCTCGGCATACCGCGCGGATTGATCTGACCACCATGGTGCTGACCGCCGAGTGCGCAACCGCGGAAGAGGTTGTGACGCTTTTCGCGGAGCGCTTCTTCAGTGTGCCACTCTCCCTCGAGAGCCGGGGTGCAATGGCTGAGCTCCTGGTTGGCGAGCTTGGAGGCAATGACGTTGCCGCAGCCGCAACCTACCTAGAAGAACCTCTGCGTAAGCTCCTGCATCAGATGCTGAGCCTGCCTGAATACCAGCTGGGATGAGACGATGAAAAGACGCACTCTGCTCAAAGGCGGGGCCGGGGTAGCGGGATTGGTGACCCTGCCGGTGCTGGCGGGAAGGTCGGCAGCTGCCGCCGCGAGCAACCGCGGTGCACCGATTCTTGTTGTCGTCGAGCTTTCCGGAGGCAACGACGGCCTCAACTCCGTGGTGCCGCATACGAATGACGCCTACTACCGGCTGCGTCCCACCATAGGCATTCGTCAGCCCGATCTGCTGCCGTTGAACGACGACTACGGCCTGAATCCCGGCATGCTGGGGTTCAAGCGTCTGTGGGACGAAGGTCATCTCGCCATCGTCGAGGGTTGCGGTTACGCCCGGCCGTCGTACTCCCACTTCACCGCCATGGCTTATTGGCATACCGGGGTACCCCACGGCGGCAGCGAGTATGGGTGGCTTGGCCGTGTGGCGGATCAGATGGCGCCGGTCCGGCGTGACGATATGCTGATCAACGTTGCCGGCAGCCAGTCGCTGGCGGTCAAAAGCGCGGTCCATACGCCGACGGTGTTCGATGATCCGGAGCGATTTCAGCGTCATCGGTGGATGCTGCGGGACCGGCCCGAGATGGTGGCTGCAGAGACCGGCAACGACACCCGGGACTTCCTGACAGCGGTCAATGCCAGCGCACAGGTGTCAGCGCACCGCATACAGACCGCCTGGCGCAGCTATCGCTCGCCGGTGGACTACGGGATTGCACCCATGGATCTGCCCAAGGTGGCGGCCTGTATCGACGCGGGGCTCGATACTCAGCTCTACCACGTGGCGTTTCGCAACAATGCGTTCGACACCCACGTCCAGCAGCCAGCACTGCATCAACGGCTTTTGAGCTACGCGTGCGACGGCATCCACGGGTTTCTGCAGGATCTCGAACGTCTCGGCCAGGCTGACCGCGTGGTTGTGCTGGTGTACTCGGAGTTTGGTCGCCGCGTGCCGGAGAATGCGAATCTCGGCACGGATCACGGCAGCGCCAACGTCATGTTTATGGCCGGTGCACCGGTCCGCGGCGGTTTCTACGGCGAGACGCCAAGCCTCACGGAGCTTGTTGACGGCGACAATCTGGCCCATACCACCGACTTTCGCAGAGTTTACGCAACCGCGGTGCAGGACTGGCTTGGCATTGATGCAGCGTTGGTGTTTGGCGCCGGGTATGCACCGCTGCCTATCCTGACGGGCTAGTCCACAAGCTCGTATTGCAGCACGCCATTGTGCTCCAGCGCGTCGAGTTCGCCGTCGCTTAAGCCGAGCCGCTCCCGCAGCACCCGTCGATTGTCAGCGCCTCTTGGAAAGGCGCCCCGTTGTGGCCCGGTTTCGCCGCTGCTGAAACGGGCAGGGGAGCGAGGTACCTTGCGCGTCGTCCCGTTCACGTCCAGATCGACGAGCGCCTGGCGGTGCAAGGCCCACTCGGCGTTGCGTACTTCGGCGACGCTGCGCACCGTGCCCAGCGGAATGCGGGCGCTGTCCAGCGCGTTTTCGAAGGCCTCAACATTGGGGTATTCACTCGCCCAGCTTTGCATGAGCTCGCGTATGGCGTCGTCGTGACCCTGCGTGTCACGCGGCTCGTGCCAGCCGCGCGCGTGCAGCGCCTCCTCTTTGCCGAGCGCGCGCGCAACGCCGAATATCCAGGTGGTCGGATTCCCCGGAACCTGCACCCAGGTGCCGTCGCCGAGTTCCAGGAGCGCCGCTTTGCCGGGGCGGAACGGGCTGATTTCCTCGCCAAACCCGCCGTTCAGCTCCACGGCGCTGAACTCGTTCGTGGCGAGCATGGTCTCTGCCATGGACACGTCAATACGTTGCCCTTCGCCGGTCCGTTCGCGGTGCAGGAGGCCGGCGAGAATTGCAGACGCTGCCTGCGCCCCCACCGCGAAGTCCACGTGTGACACCGCCTCGGGCATCGGATTGGTTCCACGCTCGATGGCGTTCTGATGGAGCAGCCCGAGTTCAGCATGAATCACGGGCGCGTACGCACGACGGTGCGCTGCAGGCCCATCCTGTCCATAGCCCGTAATGGAGCAGTAGACAACTCCTGGATTGACGGCGGCAATGTCGTCGAAACCGATGCCTAGTCTGGCGGCGACACCGGGCCGATAGTTTTCCACGATGACGTCAGCAGTGGCGGCAAGGTCGCGTGCCAGCGCCTGCCCGGCAGGCAGCGCAAGGTTGATGCAGAGATGATGCTTGCCGGCGTTCTGCTGCGCGTAGCCGAGCGCCACGCCGTTCGCTTTCGGCACCCCGCGGCGCATGAGGTCACCTTCCGGGGGTTCAATCTTCAGCACCTCAGCGCCGTAGTCGCTCAACGTGCGCGTACACGCAGGACCCGCGACCACCCGGGTGAAGTCGAGCACGGTAATGCCTTCCAATACCATAGCGACCTGCCTGGTAAAAAGAGATCATTCTAAGCCATATTGAGCGCTGGCAGAGGGCAGGGGTAGATATGCGTACGTGGACGGTTCTTGTCTGGCTGGCGGTGGCGGCTGCCGGTTGTGGGGGAAATACAGCGGAAGAGGCTGCGGCCCCAGCGGCGGCGGTCGAACCGCGGCCGAACTTTGTTGTTCTCTTTGCCGATGATCTCGGCTACGGCGATCTCGGCAGCTATGGTCATCCCTACAATCGCACGCCGCACCTGGACGCGCTTGCCGCGGCAGGTCAGCGCTGGACGGACTTCTACGTCGCTTCCCCCGTGTGCTCGCCGAGTCGCGGGGCCCTTCTCACCGGCCGCCTGCCGGTTCGGACAGGGCTCTACGGAGAGCGTATCGGCGTTTACTTCCCGAACGATCCTGGCGGTTTCCCGGACCGCGAAACCACCCTTGCCGAAACGCTCAGCGCGCAGGGGTATCGCACCGGTATTTTCGGCAAGTGGCATCTGGGTGACGCTAACGCCGCCTGGCCGACGCGTCACGGTTTTGATGAGTGGCTAGGTCTGCCGTATTCGAACGACATGGACGACGTTGGCCAGCCAGATTTCGATGATCTGATGGCCATTTCCCTCAGCGGAGATAACGACGGGATGGCGGCGGCGATGAGCGTGCGCGCCGAGCGCTACGCCGCGCCGAAGCTCGAGTATTGGAACGTTCCCCTGTATGCCAGCAAACGTACGGATGACGGGTTTGCCGACGAGACGATCGAGCGTCCTGCCGATCAGCGAACTCTGACCCGGCGCTACACGGAGGCCGCCATCGAATTCATGCAAGCCTCCGGCGATGCGCCGTTTTTCGTTTACCTCCCCTACACCATGCCGCATACGCCGCTGTTCCGTAGCGATGCGTTCACGGAGAGAAGCCTCGGCGGTCGTTACGGCGACGTCATCGAGGAGCTCGACTGGAGCGTGGGAGAAATTGTCAAAGCGCTCACCGAGCTGGGCAAGCTCGACAATACGCTGGTGCTCTTCACAAGCGACAACGGACCCTGGCTCACCATGCGTACCGAAGGCGGTCGCGCCGGACTCCTGCGGCACGGCAAAGGCACAACCTTCGAGGGCGGCGTGCGGGTGCCCGCCATTTTTTCCTGGCCCGGGCGGCTTGCGCCGGGGGTGGTCAGCGAGCTCGGTTCAACGCTGGACCTCTATGTGACCCTGACCCTGCTGGCGGGAGTGGACAGCAATGCGGGCGTGGACGGCTACGATCTCTCGCCGGTGTTGCTGCAGAATCTCGAAAGCCCGCGACGGGAAATGCCGTACTACCGCAACGGCACGCTGTACGCCTATCGTCTGGGACAGTGGAAGGCGCACTTCATTACCGAAGGTGCTTACCGGCAGCCGCCGGAACGCACCGAGCACGACGTGCCGGAGCTCTATCATCTGCTTGACGATCCGTCCGAACGATTCAACGTCGCGGCACAGCAACCGGACGTGCTTGCAGAGATCGAGGCGGCCGTGGCGGCGCATACAGCCGGTCTCACGCGCCTGCCGCCGGAGTTCGATCGGCGTCTTGTCGCGTTGATGGATAGCGCAGAGGGCGGCTAGTGGAGTTGTGCTACCATCGAGCGTTTGTAGCCGAACCTTCAGGAGCGTGGCATGAGTAGCGTGTTGCAGGACAAAAACCCACTGGTGCCGGATCCGTACAGCCTTCCACTGGAGACGCTGGATCCTGCGAAAGTCGACATCTTTCAAAACGATGCGCTGTGGGGCTATTTCGAGCGCCTGCGCAACGAAGATCCCGTGCACTTCCTGGAAGACAGTGACTACGGCCCGTACTGGTCCATCACCAAGTTCGACGACATCATGTTCGTCGATTCCAACCATGATCTTTTTTCTTCCGAAGGTGGTATCACCATCGGACCGCTCAAATCCATGGAAGAGCGTGCGGCGGAGTTTCAAACGCCCATGTTCATTGCCATGGACCCGCCGAAGCACGATGTGCAGCGGGCGACCGTCACGCCGGTGGTTGCACCGCGCAATCTCGCCGTGCTCGAGAGCGTCATCCGCGAACGCGCCGGGAAAATTCTTGATTCGCTCCCGATCGGGGAGGAGTTCGACTGGGTGGACAACGTCTCCATTGAGCTGACGACTCAAATGCTGGCCACGCTGTTCGACTTTCCGTTTGCCGAACGGCGCAAGCTCACCTACTGGTCCGATACGGCGACGGCAGGTCCGGAAGCGGGGGTCAGCATGGAGGAACGCCGCGCCGTGCTGCTCGAATGTCTCGAATACTTCACGCGTCTCTGGAACGAACGGAAAGATCAGGAACCCGGCAACGATCTGATCTCGATGCTGGCCCATGGCAGAGAGACCAAAGACATGCAGCCGATGGAGTTTCTCGGCAATCTGATCCTGCTCATCGTTGGCGGTAACGACACCACGCGAAACTCCATCAGCGGGGGGGTGCTGGCGTTGAATCAGAACCCTGCTGAGTACGACAAGCTCCGGGCCGACCACAGCTTGGTCAAAACCATGGTCCCTGAGATCATCCGCTGGCAGACACCGCTGTCACACATGCGCCGCCGTGCAACTCAGGATGTCGAGCTCAGAGGCAAGACCATCAAGGCGGGTGACAAGGTTGTCATGTGGTATGTCTCCGGCAATCGGGATCCGGAAGCCATCGACAACCCGGACGCGTTCATCATCGATCGCGCGCGCCCGCGTCACCATTTGTCCTTCGGGTTTGGCATTCACCGCTGCATGGGCAACCGCCTGGCGGAGATGCAGCTCCGCGTGCTGTGGGAAGAGATCTTGAAGCGTTTTCATGAGGTTGAGGTGGTTGGTGAGCCACAGCGCAGCCCCTCGGTGTTCGTAAAGGGGTACACCTATCTGCCGGTCAAGCTGCATGCTCGGCAGTGACCGGGTCTGAGTTTCCGACCGCAAACGAGGTCAGCCCCGAGTGGCTGACCGCTCAGCTCAGGCGCGCCGGATACGATTCGCAGGTTGTCGACTTTCGGGCCGAGCAGATTGGCACGGGTCAGATTGGTAAATGCCTGCGCTACACCTTCGAATACGCTGAGGGATCATCCGGGCCTAAGACCCTGATCGGCAAATTCCCCTCCGACGATCCTGTCAGTCGCGCGACCGGGGTGGCGCTGCAGAATTTCCTGAAGGAAGTGTCCTTTTACCGTGAGCTGCAGCCGCGGCTCGGCATCCGTACGCCGCGTTGTTATTGCGCAGAGATTGATGGTGAGGGCCCGGATTTTGTCGTGCTGATGGAAGATCTGGCGCCGGCGGTGCAGGGTGACCAGCTTGCGGGGTGTACGCCGGCGGTAGCCGCAGCTGCGGTCAACGAGCTGGTTGGCCTGCACGCGCCAAGCTGGTGTGACGAGGAGCTGCACGACTTGAAGTGGCTGCGGGATCCTGATGCCGGTGCCCGGGATGCGTTACGCGACATGTATGCCGCGCAGCTGCCGGGGTTTCTCGATCGCTACGCCCATGGGCTGGGCAAAGACGAAGCGGCAATCATTGCGCGCGTCGCCGAGGCGCCGGGCGCGCCGCTCTTTGCCGACTTCCCGCAAACGTTCAGTCTGGTCCACGTCGACTACCGGCTGGACAATCTGATGATTGCGCACACCGCGGACGCCTATCAGGTGACGGTGGTTGACTGGCAGAGCATTACGCTTGGCCCGCCGCTCAACGACGTTGCCTATTTCCTCGGCGCCGGGCTGCTGCCGGAGGTTCGCGCGCTTGAAGAGGGGCGCATCGTGCGCGGCTATCATGAACGTCTGGTCGCGGCCGGCGTGGACGACTTCGACTGGGACGAGTGCTGGCACGCCTATCGGCGCGGCGTGTTTGCCGGATTTGGTGTGACCGTGATTGCGTCCATGCTCGTGCAGCGCACCGAACGTGGTGATCAGATGTTCACGGCCATGGCGCAACGGCATGCCCGTCATGCGCTCGACCTCGGCGGCGACGAATTTCTGGTCTAAGAATCGGTGAACAGGCGGATTTCGCCGTCGATGACCACCCCAACGAGGTTGTCACCGGTTGCCTGGCCGTCACGAGGGTCAGCGTCGAGGATCAACAGATTTGCAGGTGCGCCCACCCGCCAGTGTTCCAGATTCGGTAAATTGCCGGTCTCCAGATCGGCCTGCCTGCCCGGCACAATCCAGCGATTTCTCATGTCCAGGCCCACAGAATCGTTGGGCATCTCGACGGCGCCACGCATTCCGGCTCCGAGCAGGCGTCCGTTTTGCACGACCACCACGGCGTCGCTCTGCGTTTCCTCCGCCAGGAGCACGGCACCGGAGAAGACCGTGGTCGCTGATACGGGACCTGGCGGCGGCTCGTCAAGAAAGCCGGGGGGCATTTCACGCTCAGCGGGAGGTTCCTGCGCAGCTGGAGCGGGATCGTTGCCGCAGGCAACGGTGAGCATTGCTACCGTGAGCAGAATCAACGATCGGAATGAATTCGATTGCGGCATTAACTGGCTACGGGTTCTTCGATGGGTTGCAGTGCACTTTGCACGTGCCAGAGGTCCGTGCGCAAGCGTAAATAGATCAAAATCAGCAGCATGCCGATGACAGGCACCCAGACCGCGTTGCGCACGCCTACGTATTCCGTAACAACACCCAGAGTAAAGCTGCCGATGGGCATGCCGCCCATGAGGCCCAGGGAATAGACGGACATGACGCGCGCGCGATGAGTCGCAACTGCGGCCTCCTGTACGATCGTGCGCGACATTGTCATGCTGATTCCGCCGCAGCAGCCCCACATGAAAATGACCACATAAAACGCCCACTGCGGCAGCTCGAACAAAAGCAGGGATAGAACCGTCGAGCTGATCACCGCGCCGATGAGAAGTGCGCGGCCGGGTCTCGCAACGCGTCCCAGGCGCATCAGGATGAGCGTCACAACGACGGTGCCGGCCATGTTGGCGGCGAAAGTCCCGGCGATGTCCGCCGAGCCGCCACCATAGAGATCGCGGACCATCAACGGCAGCAGCACCATGTAAGCGCCCGCGAAGAAAATACCGACTGAAAACGTCTGACCAATGGCGGGGCGGATCGCGTCATCCCGCCAAGCCAGGCGTATACCCTCGGCGATCGCGGATAACGGATGCTGAGGCGCCTGCTTCGGCATCTCCGGAAGAATGGGGATACGGGACGTTGCGATGGCGGCGCTCAACATGAAGCAGGCCATGATGATCAGGAGCACCGGCGGTCCGATGACGTCTGCGGTAGAGCCCAGGCTGAAACCGAGAATCTGTACGCCGAACTGGACGCCGATGGACATGGTGACTACCCGCTGTATGTCGCTTCCGGCGACGCGGTTCAGAAGGGCATCCCGGGCAGGCTGAACAAACGCGGCGAACGTGCCACCAACCAGCGCCCAGCAGAATAGAATGGTGTAGTTGAACACCCCTGCGCTGAACAGGGTTGCCACGACCAGCGGTGGTATCACCATGAGGCAGTTGAGCGTAATCAGCAGCCGGCGCTGGTCGACGCGATCGCCCAGCCAGCCACCCCAGAGGATGAAAAGCAGCATGGGCAACTGCGAGGCCATCTGGGCAAGGCCAACCCGGGTTGGCGATTCGTTGAGGTATACCGCAACGAGCCATGGGTATAGAACTATCTGCACCCCACCGGGAATAAGGAAGAGGGCGGTACCTGTCAGGTACCAGCGCAAGCCTCTATTCACAGGGGGTCATCGGCAGGCCGCTCAGCGAATTCCCTCCCATGCCTGGCGCTCCTCACCCGCAGGGTCGTCAACGCTCACGGACGTGTCGTCGAAGACCATGGTCGAGCGTGTGTCCAGACTGTAGGTTTTCCAGCCCGGATTACCGTCCTTGATGAATCGCGTCCACGCTGCGTGCATGTTGTCGGCGACGTGCTGTGGCACTTCTCCGGGGCCAATGAAAAGGTCAACGCCCGCGCGATCGAGGTTGTCGAACGCAAACGGTATTTCCAGTGCGTGGGTTGCTCCCAGGCGGCCTTCGAACGCGCGTGACGGCCAGGCGAAAAGATACATCCACGTGGCGTCGGTGTGTGCAGCGCGCGCCTCAGCCAGCCGTATCGCCGGGACGCGAAACATGTGATCCGACGTTAGAGCTACCACGAGTTTTTCAGGGTCCGCGTGAGGACGGTTGTTGCGATAGGTCTCCAGCACTCCCGCAGCCCCCAGTCCGCTGGCAATGCGCTGCAGCTTCTCCTCGTCGACGTCACCGTAACCCCAGAGAGTGGTTTCATCAGCATTGCTGCCCGTGAGCAGGGCAACGTCAGCGCCAACGCCGGTTTTGATGGCGGCGAGCGGTGATTCCGGCAGCAGCGTATTGCCGTGTGCCGGGTAGAAGGGACCGACGGCCACCCCGAGATCCGTCATGACGCCGGCACCGCGTTCGAAGTGTTTGATGGTTGCCATCTGTGCCTCGAGAACGTCGTCGACGGCGACGGCGCTCAAACCGACAGCATCCCGGACACCGAGCTGCTCCAGAAAATACTCCGATACGGCTTTGCTGGCTGCTTCGGGCAGCGTGTGATGTGCACCGCCGCTCTGCGGGATGGCTTGCTGGAAGAGACCCTGTGCGGCTTTGCATCCCAAAAGCGTCGAGACGCTGAAACCGCCCGCTGACTCACCGGCGATCGTTACGCGCCCGGGATCACCGCCAAACGCGGCAATGTTTTCCGCCACCCAGCGCAGCGCCGCTATCTGATCGAGCGTGCCGCTGACGCTCGAAAGCGCGTATTCGGGTCCAAGGTGGCTCAAATCCGCAAAGCCGAAAGCACCCAGACGATAGTTGATGGATACGACCACCACGTCACCGTTGGCCGCAAATCGCGCACCGTTGTACCACGGGATCGAACTTTGACCGGTGCGATAGCCGCCGCCGTGAATCCAGACCATCACGGCGCGACCCGCGTCGTCGCATGCCGGCGTCTGGACGTTCAGCGTGAGGCAGTCTTCGCTCCACCGGACCTGCGCGGAATCGGTCATTCCGCCGCTCGGCACCTGAGGGGCCGCCGGTCCGAACTTCAACGCCTCGCGCGGTTCGGTCCATGGGGTGGGGGGTTGCGGGGGTTTGAAGCGCAGGGATTCCACGGGCGGTGCGGCATAGGGCACGCCGGCAAAGAGGCAAACCCCTTCCTTGTCGCGGCCGATAACGGGCCCGTATCGGGTGTCTACGGTGATTCTATCGGCCATGAAACGCGCTCCCATCTGCGACTGTCTGCGCGATCATTATGTCTCAACCCCGCGCGTCGGTCTGCCCCGGGTTTGACCGCCTGAAGCCGAATCCCTACATTGCATACCCTCATTCTGAACGGGCGGCATTTGTGCGGAGATCAAGCTGGCTTGCGGTGCTGAGTGGGTGGCTGCTGACCGCGGCAGCGTCCGCGGAGGCGCCGGACTTCGGGCGGACCATGGCCTGGAGCGCCTACAACCTCGGCACAACCGGCTACAACCAGGCGGTTGCCATCGGCAAGGTCCTCAAAGATCACTATGGGGTCAACCTGCGGGTGGTACCCGGCAAAAACGACGTCTCGCGTCTCATGCCGCTCGTGAAAAATCGCGTGCAATATTCTGCCAACGGGATCGCCACGTACTTTGCACAGGAGGGCGTGTTTCAGTTTGCGGAACCGCGCTGGGGGCCGCTGCCGCTGCGTATTGTCATGATGTCCTACGGCGACAGTAATCAGGCGTTGGGCGTTGCCGCGGACCTGGGCATCAAAACCTATGCGGATCTCCGCGGTAAGCGGGTGCCGTTCGTGCGCGGCGCCCCGGCGCTCAACGTCCCGACCACGGCGTTCCTCGCCTGTGGCGGCCTGACCTGGGACGACGTAGAGCGGGTGGAGTTTCCCGGCTACGGCGCCATGTGGACGGGCGTCGTGAACGGTCAGGTCGACGCGGCATATGCAACAACCGTCTCCGGGCCGACGCGCAAGCTCGAGGCTTCACCGCGCGGCATCTACTGGCCACCGGCACCTCACGACGATGCCGGCTGCTGGGAGCGAATTGCCGCTGTGGTGCCGTTCTTCACGCCGCACATGGCAACCCGCGGCGCCGGAATTTCCGAAGCCAACCCGCACGAAGGCGCTACCTATCCCTATCCGCTCCTGATTACGCTGCCGGAGCGCGATGCCGCTGAAGTCAAGAACCTCACTCAGGTCATCCACACCCACTATGACGAGTTCAAGAACGCCGATCCCGGGGCAATCGGCTGGGCGGTGGAGCGGCAGATTCTGCGCTGGTCCGTGCCGTACCACGCCGGGTCGGTTGCCTATTTCAAATCTCTCGGCTTGTGGGATGCAGAAACGGAAGCCCACAACCAGACTCTGATTCGCCGCCAGGAAGTGCTTGCAGCCGCCTGGCGCAAACACAAAGCGTCGGGCGTCCCGCGGGACGAATGGGTGGCCACCTGGTACGCGTCACGTGCGGCAGCGCTCGAGGCGAACGGTTTCGAGCCGATCTGGGTACAGCCGGAATAGCGCTTGAAAACGCCGCGTCTGTTATCCGTTTTCATTGCGGTCATTGCCGTGCTGGCCATAGTGCTGGCGATGGATACGCTGCGTCTGATTGGCGACCGGCAATGGCTGTCTGCCATCATCGTCATCGACTCTCAGTACTACTACGCGCTTTTTGCGCTGTTGTTGCCGGTGGCGTTTCTCATCTACCCGACCCGCCCGTGGATCGACTATCCGCTGGCGCTCGCGTCGTTCGTGTTGATGTCCGTATTCTCCCTGAACGCCCTGACGGCGCTCGACGAGGCCTGGGAATTCGGCGCACCGGACTGGGTGGTCTACTGCGCGGTCTCGATATGGCTCATCCTCCTCGAAGCGCTACGGCGCGCGGGAGGCATGGCCCTGTGCATCATTGCGGGGCTTTTCTCGTTGCTGCCTCTGTATACCGGTCATATGCCGGGGCCCCTGAACGGTCTGCCCGCCACCTGGCAGGAGACCGCTGCGTATCACGCGCTTTCCACCGAGAGCATGTTTGGACTGCCGTTTCAGGCTTTTGCAAATCTGGTCATCGGCTTTGTACTTTTTGGCGTGGTGCTGCAGCACACCGGCGGCGGCCAGTTCTTCCTGAATCTGGCGTTTGCCGTGCTCGGCAGACAGAGAGGTGGCCCGGCCAAGGTTGCCATTGTTTCCAGCGGGCTCATGGGATCGATGAGCGGCAGCGTGGTGACCAACGTGCTGACCACTGGCCAGATGACCATTCCCGCCATGCAGCGCGCGGGGATGAAAGGCAACGTTGCGGGCGGCGTTGAGGCGTGCGCGTCAACCGGAGGCGTGCTGTTGCCACCCATCATGGGTTCAACGGCGTTCATCATGGCAACCCTGCTGGAAGTGCCTTACATTGACGTCGCTATTGCTGCTGCGTTGCCGGCCTTGTTGTACTTCTTCAGTCTTTTCGTCCAGATAGACGCCTACGCCGGACGCGAAGGCCTCGCCGGGTCCCGGGATGAGGATCTACCTTCAGTGCGAGAAACGCTGGCGGATGGCTGGTTTTATCTCGGCGCCTTCGGGCTCCTGGTTTTTCTCCTTGTGGTGCTCAAACGTGAAGCCCTCGCACCGTACTACGCAACGGCGGCGCTGATTGTGCTCAATCAGTTTTCACGGGCGCACCGCCTCGATCGTGAAGGCTTTGTCCGGCTACTCGAAGGCGCAGGGAGGCTGCTCGTCGAGCTGGTTGTCATTCTCGGCGGCGTGGGCCTGATCGTTGGCGCATTGTCGTTGACGGGTTTGAGCGGCACCTTGGTCAACGATCTCCTCGGTCTTGCCGGCGATAGTCTCGGTTTGCTGCTTCTGATGGGCGCCCTCACGAGCTTTGTGCTTGGCATCGGCATGACGGTGACCGCAGCGTATATCTTCCTCGCGGTTGTTCTCGCACCTGCACTGGTCGGTCAGGACCTGCTGCCGTTGAGCGCTCATCTATTCATTCTCTACTGGGCGATGCTCTCCTACATAACGCCACCCGTGGCGCTGGGTGCCTACGCTGCCGCGTCCATTGCCGGGGCCAGTCCGCTGGCAACGGGTTTTTCCGCGATGCGTCTCGGCACCCTCATCTACATCATCCCGTTCGTATTTGTGCTGGAGCCGAGCTTCATTCTGGAAGGCGAGTGGACAGCAACCGCGCAGGCGATTGTGGAAGCAGTTGTCGGCGTCTGGCTCATGGCGGGAGCGTTGCAGGGTTATCTGCCCGGATTCGGCCGCCTCAGCGCTCTGTGGATGCGTGTGTTGCTTGCATTCGCCGGGCTTGCAATAGCGCTTCCAGACCTGGACGTTGCGTTTCCTGCCGGACCGGCCAATCACGTCCACCTGATTGGCGGGATTGTCGTCGCCGCCGCCGTGCTGGCTTATGTGCGTGCGGCTGCGCTCAAGCCTGCCGCTGAGTAACGATCGGAAATCGGCGCGGAAAGACGTCGAACAGGGTGCCCAGATTGATCAGCGCGGTCGCATCACCGCTGATGCTGAGCTCCCCGCCGTCGATAAGCGTGGCGGCGTCCGTCAATCCCAGCATCAGGCGTTTGAACTGGAGGCTGGAGACCTCGAGGGTGGCATCGGGCGCTTCCACCTGTCTGTCGACAAACGCGTTGAGTACGCTGTTATCGATCTGCAGAAGCCATGGCGTGCCGTCCGTAAAGGCGAGGTTGATTTGCAGGCTCATCCCCTCGACTTTGTCCGCGTTGAGGCGTACAGCCATCAGGTTGAAGAGATTGTCCAGAGGCATACCCTGTGCAATACCCTCGCTGGCGCCGGTATTTGCGCCGGGTCCCGGTAAACCTTCGCGAAGTTCCAATGCGCCACACAAATAGAAATTCCGCCATGGTGCCGACTCCGCCTGGTAGCCCATCTGCTCGAGCGTATCCGCCAGCAGCGCACGGGCGTCGGTATGTTCGGGGTCAATCATCATGATGTGGTTGAGGAGTTCAGCCACCCAGCGATAGTCCCCCTCTGCAAAACTCATGCGGGCGATGTCGACGACCCGGTCTTTGCCGCCCATGGCGTCGACGTAGCGGCGGCCAACCTCAGTCGGTGGTAGCGGGTGCAGCGATGCTGGATTACCGTCGAAATACCCGAGGTATTTCACATATACGCCGCGCACATTGTGATGCACGCTGCCATAGTAGCCGCGGCTGTAGAACTCTTGTCCCAGCGCATCGGGCAGATCAATTTTTTCCGCCAGCTCCTCCTTGGTATACCCCTGATTGGCCAGTCTGAGCGTCTGATCGTGGAGGTACTTGTAGAGGTCGCGCTGCTTCTCCAGGTAAGTCACGGCCGCTTCGCGTCCCCAGATTGGCCAGTGGTGGCTGGCAAACTCGATCTCGAGACGATCCCCGAAGAGATCAATGCTCTCGTTGATCTGCTGTGACCACGCCAGGGCATCGCGCACCTGCGCGCCGCGCAGCGTATATACGTTGTGCAGATGATGTGATGTGATCTCCGCCATGCACAGCGCTTTGAACTGGGGCAGATAGAAAACGAACTCAGCCGGAGCTTCCGTGCCGGGCGTCATCTGAAACTCGATCTCTATGCCATCGACCGTGCGTTTTTCACCCGTTGACTCGATGATGTCATTCGGCACCAGGAAGCCGGTGGATCCCATCGCCAGCGCCGCGCCGAGGCCGGTGCTGACAAACCCCTCTGGTCCCGGAGAAAGCAGATTGCCGTACATATAGGTGGCGCGCCGGCCCATCACGTTGCCGGCGAGGACGTTTTCGTTGAGCGCCTCGTCTACGAAGTGCTCCGGCGCGATGACCGGGACTTTACCGCTGCTGACGTCTGCCGGATCAACAACCCCGAGAATGCCCGCAAAGTGATCGACGTGGCTGTGGGTGATGAGAACGCCGGTGACCGGACGTTCGCCAAGCTGTGCATTGGCCAGGTCCAGCGCTGCACGGGCGGCTTCGGAGCACGTCAAGGGGTCCACGATCACCCAGCCGCGATCACCACGGATGAGCGTCATATTGGCGATATCGAAGGAACGCACCTGGTAGAGACCATCCGTCACTTCGAACAACCCATGATGCTGCGCGTTCAGCTGAGCCTGGCGCCACAGGCTCGGGTTGACCGTGTCCGGCGCGTCGTCCGCGAGAAAACCGAACTGGGAGAGGTCGTAAGCGGCGCGGCCGTTGCTGCGACTGATGGTCAGCGGATCCAGGGTTGCGATGAAGCCTCGGGCCGCATCTTCGAAGCTGCGCCGATTGGTAAACGGCAGCGATTCGAGCACCCGCTGATTGGCCGCCCGCGTATGCTCCGTTGCCGGCTTGGGTTGCGCAGCGGCGCCGCTCAAAGGTGTATACGTCATCTCTATGGTCCCCCTGATCCCACTTGGCTCTAATTCTGGATGCGGCGGACGCGGACCTCAACGTTCAGCGACTGCTGGCCGCCACCGAGGATTGAACCCCGGGTGGGTGCAACGTCAGCGTAGTCTCGGCCCCAGCCTAACGTAATGTGCTGGTCCGAAGTGATCTGGTCGTTGGTCGGATCGAAATCGACCCAGCCGAACTCTGGGCAGAAAACGGCGATCCACGCGTGCGATGCTTCTGCGCCGATCAACGTCGGCAGGTCTTCATCCGTCTGGCTCAAGATGTACCCGCTGACGTAGCGAGCCGCAAGGCCCAGCGCGCGCAGGGCAGCAATGGCCACGTGGGCAAAGTCCTGGCAGACCCCCATGCGGTTGTTCAGCACGTTGCCGACTTCCGTATACACGTCGGTCACTCCGCCGGTGTACTTGAATTCGCGGTGAATGTAGCTGTTGATATCGAGCGCAAGCCGCAGGAGCGGCGTGCCGGGATGGGCAAATTGCGCGGCAAACTCTGCGGCGGCGCTGACGTCGACGTGTGGGGACGGAAAACAGAACTGAGCCGCGTGCCAGAGTTCCGGCGTGTGGGGCAGGGCAAGCATACCCGCCACGCTGTCCCAGCTGGGGGAGAGATCGAGCAGAATCTCGTCCCCGGACGTCACATCCACCTCGCACTCGGACTGAATTGCCAGCGTCTCATGACGCGAATGCAGCCGCACCTCGTGGACGGCGTTACCGAAGTAATCGTTGCTTTCGCGGATTTCCGTGCCCGGCGAGGAGAGCGACATGCTGTGTTTGAGCAGGCTCTGGCGCCCCGGCATCTCACGAGGTTTCAGACGCAGGACCTGCTGAGCGGCGATGACCGGCAGGCCGTAGTCGAACTCCGTGTTGTGCTGAACCCGGTACTTCACAGCCTGCGCTCACTGTCCGTGTGGGCGAAGTAGGTTTCGGTCACCTGCTCGGACAGGGATGAAAGGGTATTGCCCAGCCGGGTCAGCACGCGCCTGAGCTGCGTGCGGTTACCGGCTTTCGAAATGACGTTCGCAAGCTTCTCGGGCTCAGACAGCAGGAGCTCATGATAGGCCACCAGCAGAATGCGCTGTGCGTCGCTCAGTCCTTCCTGCTGCTGCTCGAGCGGCATGTCAGCCATGACCCGCTGCAGGCGCTGAATCTGATAGACCATGCTGCGCGGATTGGAGTCATCCAGGAGGAGCAGATGCAGCAGGTTTTCGAGGACCGGCGTGCTCTGATACCGCGCCCGATAGGTGATCGTGCTGTCGGACAGATCCAGGAGGAGATAGAGGTAGGTGCTGCTCGAAGCCTGCTGCACCAGCGCGTCCAGCACGGTGAGACCAAACTGGCCGCGTTCCAGGCGTCGGCCGAGCTCGAGCAGCCGCCAGCCGTAGCTGCGGGTCATGTTCTCCTGGATCTGTCCGTTCAAGCCCGAAAGGCGCTCAATGAACTGGTCCATGAGCTGCAGTGCTTCGCTGACGTTGTTCAGGCGCCAACGCTGTTCGTGGGGCGTTTCGGACAGTCGCTTGAACATGCGCCAGGCATCACCGGACAGGCGCTCGCGGACCTGGCTTGCCAGACGGTGAATGTTGTCGAGGAGGCGGAAAAGGCCGTCGCTGCTTTCCGGGTTGAAGAGCATTGACCACCACTGGCGCGCGAGTATCTGTTCGGCATCAACCCGAGCCAGCTGGCGCGCTTGTGCGGGTGAGAGCATATCGAGGTCCACGAGCAGCTGCCCCACCGTCTGCAGCACGAGCAGCTGGTCCTCCGTCGAGCCTTCCGTGATGTGGCTCAAGAGGCATCGATAGGTGCGGATGGCGCCTTCACAGCGCTCGAGATACCGGCCCAGCCAGAAGAGGTCATCCGCCGTGCGGCTCGGCAGGTCGCGGTCCGAGCGGCGTCGCGCGCCGGTCGCGGCAACGCTACCCGCCACGCTGGGTACCTGCGTCACGGCGTCAGCGCTGACCCAGATGTCTTTGGCAATTTCCCCGTCCGGCGTCTGCACACGCGCTATGCCGCCCGGCATGAGGCAATAACCGGCATCGGTCATACCAACAAAGAGACGCAGCACCGTCGGCCCCGCCGCGAGCTTGCCGTCGCCGTTGATGTACGGCGTGTGTGACGCGCGAATCAGCTCCCGCCCAACCTGTTGAAACGGCGCCGGGGCATCGAAGCTTGCCGCCTGCGAATACGACTCGATCCGACCGGCAAAGAGCTCCGGACGGGCGAACGCCGGGCCCACGTGCAATGATTGCGCGTGTGCCTCGACGTACGCGGCTTCTTCTGCCTGACCGCACCACCAGGTAGCCAGGCTCGGCAGGATGAGATCCTGTCCGAGCAGCGTCTGGGCAAGCCCGGGGAGAAAGCTCATGAAAGCGTCGTTTTCCAGCACACCGGCGCCCAGGGCGTTGGCAATGTGCACCGCACCCGAACGGCTGATGTTGGCAAGACCCGGCACACCGTCGCGGGTGTCTGCCCGCAGGTAGAGTTGATCACAGAGATGTCCGGCGGTGTGACGAATCACGCTGCCCACGGGCTTCAATCCCTCGAGTGTCTTCAGCTGCAGCGTATCGCCGCGTACCGTGAGGTCCGCGCCTTCCACCACCGGGAAACCAAAATACTGTCCGAGATAGGCGTGCTCGAAGTAGCTCGGATGGTCCGGCCCGGGACTCAAGGTCACGGTGATACCGTCAGCGATGATCTCGAGCGCACGCCCGGACAGGTGCTGTGCAAAACCCCGGTAGAAGGCGGCCAGCCGCTGCGTGTTTGCCTGTTGAAAGATCTCCGGCAGCGCCTGCCCGGACAAGACCCGATTTTCGAGACACATGCCGAGGCCTTCGGGCGCCTCGGTCCAGTCTGCCAGCACCCGCCATTGCCCGTCGGCTGAGCGGCCAACGTCGAACGCCACCAGGTTCAGGTACGTATCCGCGCGCGGCTGCGAGCCGACCATGGGCAGCAGATAGCGCGGGTTACCGAACACGAGGGCGGGCGGCAAACCCGCGGGGCTCAAGAGCGTGCGGCGGCCGTAGAGATCCGCAATGATGTGATTCAGCAGGGTTGCTCGCTGGGTGAGACCGTTCTCCAGCTGTTGCCATTCGCCGGAATCGATGACAAAAGGCAGGGGGTCGAGGCGCGTGGGCCGCTCCACGTCCAGATCCCTGACCAGCATTTCTGCGCGCAGATGCTCAGGCTGAGGTGCATCGCTCAGCTCTCCGTCACGGGCGAAGTAGTCGAGGATTCGCGCCCAGTGCGGCGCTGGCGAGCCGCGGCCCAGCTCGTCCCAGGCGTCCGCCGGAACCTGATAGTCGCTCAGCCAGCCGTTCTGGGTTGTCATTGTATCCTGGGAAGAAGCCATGCCCTTAGCTTAGCGCGTTGTGGCTTCTTTCGTGTTGCTGCGCAGGCGCGCAAAGTAGTCATCAGCCGCCGTGATGACCCTGGGCGCCAGCCAGATTGCGCTCACCATGGTGGGGATTGCCATGAGCGCAAAACTCGCATCGATGATGCTGACCGCCGCGTCGATGGAAATGACCGAGGCGACGAGAATGAAGCTGACGTAGACGAAAAGATAAATACGTTTGTTGGGCGCGCCAAAGAGAAATGAGGTGCACTGCGCGCCGTAGAACGAGTAGGTGAACACCGTTGTGCTGGCGAAACACAGGACGCAGACAAACACGATGACGGTACCCAGCGGTCCCATCAGCGTGCTGAACGCTGCGGCGGTGAGCGTGACGCCGGTGGCATCGCCGTTCTGCCAGACGCCTGAGACCAGAATCATGATGGCGGTTGCGGTACAGATGAGAAGCGTGTCGATGGCCGGTCCCAGCATCGCGACGAGTCCTTCACGGATGGGTTCGGAAGTGCGGGCGGCGCCGTGTGCAAGTGACTCGGTGCCCATGCCGGCTTCGTTGCTGTACGCCCCTCGCTGTACGCCGTACAGAATCATTGCGAGCAGTCCGCCCCCGGCAACCGCCTCGCCGGTGAACGCGTCGTAGAAGATGATCCCCAGCGCCGCCGGAACCTGCTCGTAGTGCATGACGATGGCGAGCACCGCGGAACCGACGTAAAGCAGCGACATGCTCGGGACCAGGGCAACGGCCACCCTCGCAATCCGGGTGATGCCGCCGAAGACGACCAGCGCCGTGACGGTGGCCAGCACGAAGCCGCTACCGAGGTTGAAATAGAAGGGGTCAGCCCCCGTCGCCAGCCAGCCGTATTCAATGAAGACCAGGTCGCGAAAAATTTGTACCAGCTGGTTACTCTGCAAAGCCGGGAGGCAGCCGATCAGCCCGACGATGGCAAAGAGATACGCCAGAAAGTGCATCTTGCGGGGTAAGGCTTCGCGAATGACGTACATGGGCCCACCCTGCAGGTCGCCGTTCGAATCCTTGCCCCGATACATGACCGCAAGCGAGCAGGTAAAAAACTTCGTTGCCATACCGACGATGGCCGTCATCCACATCCAGAAGATGGCCCCGGGTCCGCCAATGGCAATCGCCAGCGCCACGCCGGCAATATTGCCCATGCCAATGGTGCCCGCGAGGGCGGCGGACAGCGCTCTCGAATGACTGATTTGCCCGGGATCGTGTTCGTCGTCAAACTTTCCGCGAATGAGATCCAGGGCATGACCGAGATAGCGGTATGGGATGAACCGGGAGCGCACCAGAAACATGAGACCACCGCCCAGCAGGAGCACCAGGAGCCAGGGACCCCAGGCCCATTCCGCGATGGTGGTAGCGACAGTCTCGATTTGCTCGATCAAGTGCAAGACCCGGTGATACGACAACGCGGCAGAGTAAACCTTTATGCACGCGGCTGCACTAATACTTGAGGATCCGCTGCGGCGAGGCTCCCTAAGTTATTGATGTTAATGCGGAATCACTCGGACAAAGAATTGGTGAGGCGCTTTCAGCGGGGTGACGATGCGGCGTTTGCGCTCTTCAGCGAACGCCATCGAGATCGCCTGTACCGACTCGCAAGCGTCTGGCTTGGCGATCGCGAGCTCGCGCAGGATGCGGTGCAGGAGGCGTTCTTACGCAGCTACACCGGCCTCGGCCAGTTCCGTTTCCGGGCGGCACCGTCAACCTGGCTGATCCGGGTGTGCAGGAACGTTTGTCTGGAGCTCAACCGGCGCCAGCCGCGTGGTACCGATGCCGACGCCGTTGCCGAGCTACCGGCGGCGGACGTACGCGAAGCAGACCTGCCGGCCTACCTGAACCAGGCGCTGGCGGCACTGCCTGCACGGCAGAGAGACGTGGTGGTACTGCGTCTGCTGGAGGAGCTGTCAGTGCGCGATACGGCAGCGGTCATGGGCTGCCGGGAAGGCACGGTCAAAGCGCATCTCGCCAAGGCGAGCGCAAATCTGCGCACACTGCTCGAGGCCTGGGGCATAGACAAGGAACAGATTGAGGAACGATGAGTAAAAATTTACGCAAAGACTATCAACGCATGCGTGCCCCGGCTGCGCTAGGCGCTGAGCTCGTCGGTGACTACCAGACACGCGCGAAACCCGGATCGTTTGCGCCTGCTGCGGCCATGGCGTCGTTCGTGCTCGTTGCGGCGGCAGCGCTTTTCGTGCCCCGGGACCAGGGCGACGAGAGGGTGCAAACCCTCCCATCACCCGCAGCGGTCACCGCCTACACCGGTGAGCTGGGGCAGCTGAGCGTTTCCCGCCTCAGCCTGCCTGCAAAACCAGACTTGAGCGGGGTCACAAGGGTGCCGACGTTGCCGCCCGCCCCGTCGATTCCAACCACTTTCTGAAATGATTCCAAGGAGAAC
The DNA here is from genome assembly GCA_028285415.1 of Pseudomonadales bacterium. Classification (GTDB taxonomy): domain Bacteria; phylum Pseudomonadota; class Gammaproteobacteria; order Pseudomonadales; family Azotimanducaceae; genus UBA4421. The sequence continues at coordinate 45,421 of JANQPF010000026.1, read as the reverse complement.
GAGATGCGCTCATACCTTCGCAGAACCGTACTGATACTCACGCTTTGTCTGCCCCTCGGTGCGGTTCACGCCGCCGAGGAGCCGGAGCTCGAACGCATGCAGCAATTCATGGCCGTCATGCAGGGTTACTACGGCATCATCGGCGATATCCACGAGGTGGCAAGCGACCCTGACAAGAGCGCCATCCTGCAGCTGCAGAAAATCGAAGAGATCTACAAGCAGCGCGGCGATCGCGCCGAGGCCATCAAGATACTGCGCGACGTGGTGGACAAAACCAAAAGTCCGGTGGTCCGCAACGCCGCGAGTCTCATGCTGGCCGATGCGTTGAACGAAACCGGACGCGCCTCTCAAGCGGTGGAAGTCTTGCAACAAGCTTTACAGAAAAATCTGCAATAGCATGCCAACTGCGCCGGTTTCGCTACCGTTCATCGGGCTGCGATGGCCCTTGCAGGGCGCTTTGGTAGAGTGCAGGTGCGCATGTAGTAGATTTTGAGCGTATGAGCAATTCGCCCTCCATGACCACGCTGGATGAAGGCCCGCTCGGCCAGACGAGCGATTATCCGTCAACCTATACGCCGTCGCTGCTGCACTCGATGGACCGTGCGGTCGCCCGTGCGAAGGCCGGCGTCGAGGTGAGTGAATGCAAAGGCGAAGATCTCTGGACCGGTTATGAGTTCTCGTGGCTGAACACCGACGGTAAACCTCAGGTGACCGGTCTGCGCCTGCACGTACCGTGTCACTCACGGGCAATTGTCGAGAGCAAATCGCTGAAGCTCTATCTCAACAGTTTTTCGATGACCAAGTTCGAGAGCCACACCGAGGTGCTGAAAACCCTCGACCAGGACCTCACGCTGGCTTACCGCGGTCCGGTGATGCTCGAGCTTCTCGATCTGGTCCAGCTCGAGCTGCCCGTGCATCAGTTCTCCGGCGTTTGCCTCGACGATTTGGACGTTCGCACCAATACCTACGAGCGCGATCCATTGCTCCTTTCCGTGGAAGATCCAGGAGCAACCGAACACGTGGTGCACGAGACCCTCTACACGCACCTCTTCAGAAGTCTCTGTCCGGTGACCGGGCAGCCCGACTGGGCGTCGGTGCTGGTGGAATATCAAGGTGCGCCCCTCGCGCGCGATGGATTGCTGAAGTACCTCATCTCTTACCGCAATCATCAGGCTTTCCACGAGACCACCATTGAGCAGATCTATCTCGACATCCTGCACACCTGCCGGCCGCGCCAGCTGAGCGTATACGGTCGTTTCCAGCGTCGCGGCGGGCTGGACATCAATCCGTTTCGCTCAACGCACGAAGACAGCGCGCCGCTCTGTCGGCTGCCGCGCCAATAACTCAGTCGTCCCTGCGCGGCGCCAGAAGCGAGCGCAGCCAACCCCACCAGGAATTGTCCTTGCGCAGAGCTCGATCCAGCAGCTCTATGTCGTGGGTTAGCTTGTCATGATCGGCAAGTAGATCGCTGCGGGTCACGTAGCTACGGCCCTCGTCGAGCGTTCTGACGACGGCGGCCGGATTGCCCGCGGCGATCACGTTTGCGGGCATGGATTTGGTCACTACCGCACCCGCGCCGATGATGGTGTTGTCGCCAATTTCAACGCCCTTGCAGACGATAGCGCCGTCACCAATCCACACGTTCTCGCCGAGGACAATCGGCCGGGTCTCGCCGATGGGTTTCGCGCGCTCATAAATGCCGTGCCAGTCGGCATCGGTCAGATAAGCTCCGGCGGCAAGCATCGTACCGCGGCCGACGATGACGCTGCTGGCTGCGTCGATACGCACGCCGGGACAGAGGAGCGCATGATCGTGCACGTGTATCTCGCCAGCGCCGTTCTCGTGTTGCCAGGTCGTCAGGCGCACGGTCCTATCGCGCGAGGTAATGACGTGAACGGCATCGCCGAAGTGGATGCCAGCTCCGTGCAGATGCAGATACCACGGTTTCATGATGAGGCTGCCGGATCCCAGACCTTCCAGCTGGGGTGAGACGAAGTGACGGATCCACGCGTTTTCGATGACGTTGAGAAAACGCTTGAGCGCGTAGGGGCGGTGATCGTGTCGCAAAGCGGTACGGGCGTGAGAGTGTTTTCCCAGCTTTACAGACAGAGCGCCCTGCTGGCAAGCGCACCGCAACCTCAGGCGGCTGTTTCGGCTTCGGGTGCCTCGTCTTCACTGCCGGACGCCGTCTCCGCAGTCAGCAGCTCAGCCGCATCGGGCTCGCTCACACTATCGGCCGGTTCGGTCTCTGCAGCAGGTGATGATGAAGGTTCGGCCTCGGCGGGCGGCGATGCGATAGGTGGCGCCTTGTCGCCGAGCAGCTCGCGCAGCTCTGCGTTTTCCGATTCGAGCGTCTGAATGCACGCCATCATCTCGCGGCTGTCGCGCGTAAACTGCTGCAGCAGCGCTTTGAGTTCTTCGGCGTGCTCCGTGCTCTGACCTTCCCGGGAAGCGGCAAGCTCTGTTTCCAGCGCTGCAATCTGCGCCTGCAGATCAGTGCCGTCGGCGTCGAGCTCCGGAACGAGCCCGGCCGCCGCAACCGCCTGGCTGAGGCGCTCGGGGAAATCGTCGGCCGGGTTGAGCGTCTGCTCGAGCACAACCCTGCGCACGGCGGCGGTCGGGTCATCTGGGGCAAGCGCCGCGAGCTGTGCCTGAAGCCAGGCCTCCGGTGCCGCGGTCGCTTCTTCCTGCGTCGTCTCCAGATCGTCGAATTGCGCACGCAGCTCAGCGTTCTGCTGGTTGACGGCGCGTATGCGCAGCCACAGCGCGACGCTCACACCAACGGTGATGATGAACATCTGTAGAACTGCAAATACGGACCATTCCATGGCAAGAAGCGCTGCCGCGCCCAGATTGCATTAGCCTGATTTCAGTATAGATGCTCGTCAAAATGTTGCCGGGCGGGTCTTGTCGCCAGCGGCCGGGCTTCAGGGCATACCGTCCATGTCAATTGACGCGTAGTACTGTTTTTCGCCAAGCCCCATGACCTTGCCCCAGAACGCCTCACCCGCAGCAATGCCCGTATCCATTTTTTCCGTGGTTTCGCGAAAGATGTTCCACGAATCCGGATGCAGCTCGCGGCATTCGGTAAAAAGCGCTTCCGCCTCAACGACGCGCCCCAGGGACGCAAGATGTCGCCCAAGCTGAAACTTGGCGTGGGCGAGCATGGTTTCCGGCGTTTGCCGGGAGACGCGCTGGCGGGCGGCATCGGGATCGTACGCGAAGCGGCTATCGGCGCCGTTCCGGGCCCAGTCCTCGACTGCCTCCATGTAGAGCGCTTTGGCAGCACCGGCACGCGCCATGGCTTCAGGCTTGAACGCGCCGGCTTCTGGATCGAATTCGCGCAGGATGTCGATAGAACCACCGGTTTCCGTCGGGCGGACCACGCGACCCTGCTCGTCGATCCATACCGCCTGAGGTACGTTCACCATGTTATAGAGGGACGACAGCAGGTGGTTTTGATCGATGAGCGTGATGAAAGTGGGTGATGCTTCTGCCACCCACGGACGCGCAGCCTCGACATCCGCGTCCATCGCCACGGATACGATGATGAAGTCTTCGTCTTTGACCGTCTCGTAGAGTGCCTGCCAACCTGGCAGGTCATGACGGCATCCTCACCACGACGCCCACGTGATGAGCAGTACGCGCTGGCGACGAAAATCAGTCAGGGAATGCAACTTGCCGGAGAAATCGGGCAGGGTGAAGTCCGGCGCTTCGAGGCTCAAGAGCGCGTCGTTGCGCTCGGTAGCGCCTTCGCCAAGAAACCAGACGTCACCGTCTTTGCTGGCCGCGGCTGGCCTGTCCATGAGGCGCCAGAAGCTTGCGACGTTCACTTTGCCATCGGCAACGTAGTTTTCGGCGTCCGCGGGCGTCGGAACGCAGATGTCGTCCTTGCAGAAGCCTTCGGGTTTCAGCGTCCAACCGGTCGCCGCGGTGACTGCGTCGGCGTCGAGCCACAGGTCGGTTGTCGAAGGCGCTGCCACGCATTCACTGTTCGAGGTTTCAGTCAGTACTATGGTCATGGTTTGCTCCCGTTTGCTCGCCATTGCTCGCGTTTGCACCCTATCGTGCCAGAGTCGCCACGGTACCGATAGCAGGTGAAGCGCCAGTGAAGAGTAGGGGTGAAATCCCGGCGACCGGAAGCTGGACGATGGTCTACACTCCCGGCTGAACCAACATCGCGGGAGCTCAACATGCGCTATATCTTCGACGATGCGCCGAGTACGGAAGCCATCCGGACGGTCGAGGCGGGTCTGCTGGAGTTCGCCGATGCCGTCACCGGTCCGCGCAAGACTCGGGAATTTGCTCTCGTTGCGCGCAATGAGGAAGGTGAGGTGGTTGGCGGCGTGACCGGAGATATGGTCTGGGAGTGGCTGCAGATTGGCACTCTCTGGGTGCGGGAGATCGACCGGGGTCTTGGTCTCGGCCGTCGCCTGGTAGAGCAGGCGGAAACGCTGGCCCGCAGACAGGGCTGCGACAGTGCGCGCCTCAGCACGTTCGAGTTTGAAGCGCGCGGGTTTTACGAGCGCCTGGGCTATCGGGTGTACGGCGCCTGTGAGGGTTTTCCAGCCGGGCACACGCAATACCATCTGGCCAAGAAACTGAGCGACGATTAACCTCGCGCGCCTGGTGACACCGGCGCGGGTATCGAACGGATCAGTCGGGTTTCTTCTGTGGCGACGAAGGTGGCGACGAAGGTGGCGATGAAGGTGGCGACAAACGCCCTTTGGCGAGGCGTGCCTCGTGACGCGCTTTCAGCCTGGCCAGCTGCCATTCCGGCAGCTTCACCCGCGCATCCCAGTCGCGGTCGTCGTCGAAGTGCTCAATGCCTACCTCGGTGACGGCGCGATTGACCCGGCTCAGAAAACGGCGGAGTTTTTGTTTGTGCTTGCTCATCGAACGCCAGTCTTGCATACCCGTGATCACAGTGTAACGTGGCGGTGCGCAGAACCGCGACGTTCTTGACTTTCACGCTATGGGCAGGAAGCTGGCCGCTATGACATCAACGCATACACAATTGTCACCATCGATGGGGCCCCGGGCCCTCGCGATCATGGCTGCACTCTGTGTTGCCGTCCTGGGTCCGGCGGCGCATGCCATCGTGTTCCAGCTGCAGGTGGAGCAGGACATCGTGCTGGGAGAAGTGCGCAATCGTGTCACGCACTACGAGGATACGTTTGCCACGATCGCACGGGAAGAAGGGGTCGGCTACGACGCGCTGCTCCGTGCCAATCCGGACGTCGACGCCTGGCTGCCGGGCACCGGGGCCGACGTTGTTTTGCCCACGTCGATGTTGCTGCCGGATGCGCCGCGCAACGGCATTGTCATCAATCTCAGCGAACTGCGCCTGTATTACTTCGATCCGCAAGAAGCGCTCGTTTCGGTGTACCCGATTGGCATCGGCAGTGAGGGTCGCGAAACGCCCGTCATGAAAACACAGACGGTTGCCAAGCTCGAAAATCCAACGTGGTATCCGCCGGAGTCGGTCCTTGCCCGGCATGCGGAAAACGGTGAAGAACTGGCGCGCGTCGTGCCGCCAGGACCGGACAACCCGCTCGGCAGCCTGGCCATCCAGCTGGCCCGGGCCGGGTACTTCATCCACGGCACGAACCAACCGATAGGGGTGGGTCGGAGGGTCTCATCGGGGTGCATACGAATGTATGACGATGACATTCAAGCCCTGGTACGGGCGGTACCCAACGGGACGCCGGTGCAGGTGGTGAAGCAGCCGTTCAAAGCCGGCTGGCGTGATGGGATCCTGTATCTCGAGGCGCACACGACAACGTCATCGTATACCGATGCCGTGCGTCAGCTGTTGCAGGCGACGCGTGACCGTCCAGCCGATGTCGATTGGGACCGGGTTCTGCAGATTGCGCGGGCCGGGACCGGAATCCCCACACCCGTGACCCGGTGAGATCACGGGCGCGGGTCCTCAAGGCTTACTTGCCGTTACAGCACTCTTCGCCGATGCGCATGGCGCGCTCGGATGCTTCGTTGGCAGCGTCGAGCGCCTGCCGTGCCAGTCTCTGTGCTTCAGAGGCCGAGTCCGAAGCGCCTGCCGCTGCGCTGCGTGCTTCTCTGGCTGTTTCCAGCGCCTGATCCGCCGTGCGTTGCACATCGCCAAGCTGACGCTCCAGGGCATCGAGACGATCGGTGGTCGCTGAAGACGATGCGCAACCGCCGAGAATGGCAATGGTAATGAAGATAACGAAAGTTCTGAGCATGAATTGAACCTGTTGTTGGTCGGGGTGAGGTGCCTATTCTGCCTGATAATTGTTGCGAACGCTGTTACGTACTATTACGCAATTGTGTCTGCGGGTGATGAAGCAATTTGACGTTCGTGGGTTTGTGTGGGGTGTGTGGGGTGTGTGGGGTGTGTGGGGGGAGGTGTTGGAGTTGGGGAGGGGTTGTTGGTGGATGGAAGGAGGTTGGGTGATTCGGGAAGGGAGGGATTACGACGGTCGCGCTTCTCGCGCGATCGTCGCCCTGCGGGCTGCGCGCGGCAGCTTGCTGCCGTGCTCGTTCCCTTCGCGCCTGAGGCGCTGCGGGTCGAACCCGGAGGGGCGAATCAGTTTCCTCCCTCTGCGGTAAATTTGAGAGTGGCCCGAACGGGCCGCTCTCAAATTTGGCGGAGAGGGAGGGATTCGAACCCTCGATAGGGGTTACCTATACACACTTTCCAGGCGTGCTCCTTCGACCGCTCGGACACCTCTCCGTGGTGGCAACCCATCCAGCCACACCTCGCGCCCGACAGCGCTGCTACCGTTGCTCCCTTCCGGGCCTGGCGGGGTTTACAGCATATCGCCGCGTGGGGACCGAGATGGGTCACCATAGGGCCGCGTATGCTAGCGGAATTGCTTTTGGATTAATACCGAATGCGCGGCACGAAAACCAAGTTACAATGGCTTTGCTTCGTAGGGGAGAGCGCGCCTTGTCGGTGAATCGCGGCCGTTTCATCTTGATAGCCCTGGGCGTCATATTCGGCCTGGGTATCTACGGCGCGTACCAGCTCGATCCCGACGGTTTTCTTGCCCAACCCGCGGACTATGTCTACAGGGTGGTGCAGCTTTTCGCCGCTGAAGGTGACTGGACCGCCGGCTACGAGCGGCTGCCGCTGGCGCTCGAAATTGCCCGGTTTCTGGCCCCGGTCATCACCGTCACTTCGCTCATCCTGCTCTTCGCTGAGGGCATCTGGACCGGCTTCATCAATATGCGCGTGCGTCTGTATCAGGACCACGTGGTGATCGTCGGCTTATCAGACGCCGCCATGGTGCTCATTCACAGCTGCCGGCGCCGCAGGCTCAGGGTAGTGGTGCTCGAACGCGATACGACAAACCCACACCTTGCCGCCTGTCGTGCCATGTTCGTTCCTGTGTTACTCGGTGACGGGAAACAGGGTGAACTTCTGCGCCGGGCTCGCATCCATCGCGCTCGATGTCTGATTTCTTTCATCAACGTCGACGACGACAACGTCGAGCTGTCGTTGCGTATCCAGGAAGTGGTGGAGACCGCGCGCGCTGCCAGTAGACCACCGCTGAAGGTGATTCTGCAGGTCACTGACATGCAGCTCGGCAGCCGCCTCGAGTCTTACCCCAAGTTTTTCGAGCATCCGCAACGCATGGAGGTCCGGTTCTTCAATCTGGACGAGCAGGCGGCGCGTACGCTTTTTAGGGACTACCTTCCTGACGTGTACGCGGACGCGCTCGGTTTTGCTGGCGTGCATATTGTCGTAGTGGGCTATGGCCACCTGGGTAAGCACATTGTCTCTACCGCACTCAAGCAAGCGCACTACGGCAACGATCAACCGCTCATAGTCACCGTGCTCGATCCGGACGCGGACAGCGAAGCGGAGCTGTTTGCGCAGCAGTGTCCGCAGATGGCGCTGGCCGCTGAGGTGCGGTTCAGACGCACCGAACTCGCTCCGGAATTCATCCGCCGCGACCTCGCGGAGCTGAATCTGCAGGACGCAACGATGATTGTGACCTGTCTCGAAAGCGATGCGGACAACATGAGTCTGGCGCTGGCGTTTCGACAGCTGACCCTGCTGGCGGCAGTACCCAACGCACCGGTGTTTGTCGCCCTGCGCAACTCCCGGGGACTGGCGCAGCTGGTGGAGTCGGGGCGCGGCAATCCGGAGATCCCCGACGGCTTGTTTCCGTTTGGCACCGTCGAACAGCTAATGCGTGTGGACCGGGTCATCAACGAGCATCTTGATCAGCTGGCGATTGCGCTGCATGAAAAATACCTCGAGGAAGTCGCGCAGCACGACGTGGCTCAAGCCTCTCACCGACCCTGGGGGCAGCTGCCGGAGATGTTCCGCAACGACAGCCGGGCACTCGCTGATCACATTCCGACCAAGCTTCGCGCCGGCGGATACCGGCTGGTACGCAAGCACATCAACTTTGCGTTCGAGGATGCTGAAATCGAACGCCTCGCACGGATCGAAAAGAACCGTTGGAACGCCGAAAAGGCATCGCTGGGCTGGCGCTACGCGGAATACCGCAGCGACCTCGCGCGGGTGCACCCGGGCTTGAAGCGCTGGGCGGATTCGAGCGCACAGGAGCGGGCTTATGACCTGGCTTCCGTGCGGGAGCTACCGAATCTACTCGCCGAAAAGCTGGACCTTGGCATTTCCAAGCAAATCATCATCGGCATCACGGGACACCGCGCGCACCGGCTGATCAAACACAAAGCCTACGTCGAGCGCCAGGTCCACGAGCAGCTGAAAAAGATCGCCTATCAGCACCCTGGTGCAGACTTTGCGGTGTTGTCCGCGTTGGCGGACGGCAGCGATCGACTGGTGGCCGACCTTGCGCTGGACACGCTGAACGCATCGCTCATCGTGGCACTACCCCTGCCGTATGAAATCTACAAGCGCTCGTTTGGCCACGCTGATGATCTCAGCAACGAAGAGTCGAACGAGGAGTTTCAGCGGTTTGTCGGCCGTGCCAGTCTGTACTTTGAGATGCCGCTGCGCTTCGGTGGCGCACAGCTTCTCGAACGGGATGACGCGGAAGGCGAGATGGCGCGAGCGCGGCAATACGCTCTGGCTGGGGCCTACATCGTGAGTCGTTCCCACGAGCTCATCGCCGTGTGGGATGGCAAAGACGCGCGCGGCATTGGGGGTACCGGTGACGTTGTCCGCTGGCGGGAAGAGGGTGGGGTGCCGCCGGAGTTTGCCTTCAGCGGCCATTTTTTTGCACCGACGGAAATGACACGACCGCGGGTCGTCTCGATACCCGGTGGCGAAGACCCGTCCGGGCAGCGTGCCGGCATCGACACACGTGAGGAATCCGCGGGCTAACGCCGCGGCAGGGAGGAAACCTATGCCTATCAACATACTCGGCATGATTGGCGTGGCCCCGCCGAGTTCCGCCTCTACGGTGCACATCGTCGGCGGCGGCGTTGACGCCGGTTACATCACCGGGTTTGCACAGGCGCACGAGAACTCGGGGTTCGACGCCATCCTGATCGGTCACAGCTCGAGCTCCGCCGATGGTTTTTTGATTGCGCAACACGCGGCGTATCAGACTGAGCACCTGAAGATATTGCTGGCGCATCGACCTGGCTTTGCGGCCCCCACGCAGGCGGCGCGGCGCGTGGCAACCCTCGACAATCTGATCGGCGGGCGGCTGTGGCTGCACATCATCACCGGCGGCGTGGACGCGGACCAGCGACGGGACGGAGACTTTCTCGGCCACGACGAACGCTATCGCCGCACCGACGAGTATCTGAGCATCATGCGCAAAGTGTGGACCAGCGATTCTCCATTCGATTTCGACGGCGAGTTTTACCAGGTCCGCAAAGCCAGTTCAGAGGTCCGTGGCGTACAGGACCCGCACGTGCCGCTCTGGTTTGGCGGCGTGTCGGAAGCGGCCATCCCGGTCGGCGCAAAACACTGCGACACCTACGCACTCTTCGGTGAACCGCGCGCCAATGTGGCACAGCTGATGGCGCGCCTGAACGGCGTAGCGGCAACCCACCAGCGCAAGCTGAAGTTCAACGTCTCCTTCAGGCCAATCATTGCGGATACGGAGGGTGCCGCCTGGGACAAAGCGCAGCAGATTCTTGCCGGCGTGCAGCAGGGCAGGGAGCCGGACAAGCTCAGAGCGAGAACGCCGGAGGCTGAGACGGCGCGGCGGCTGTCCCGCCTCATTGAGGACGGTGAAGTGCAGGACGAGCGCCTCTGGGTACCGCTGGCGGCAGCCGCGGGAGGCAGCGGCAACACGACCGCGCTGGTCGGGACGCCGGACCAGGTGGCTGAAGCCATTGCGAAGTACTACGACCTGGGCATCAGTGGCGTGCTCATCCGCGGCTTTGATCCGTTCAACGACACCGTCGAGTACGGCAGGGAGCTGATTCCGGCAATCCGGGAAAAGGTCGCGGCGCGGGACGCCGAGCGACAGTCGGCAGGTTAGATTCTGCCTTCCAGCGGGCCGATGACGATGATGTCGACGGCGGCGGAGATCAGCCCCAGGACGACGACCACGATGAAGATGACACCGAGAAGGCGCCAGCCGTGAAAGTTGCCTTTTTCCTCGTCGGGGAGGCCGTGGGGGTTGAGGTCGTCGTTGTCGAAGGGGTTGTCGTTCATGGGGGTAGTTTACACGGGGTAAGGCATTGTTTGGGTTGCTGTGGCTGCGAGGTCCTACAACTGAAGGAGCGATAGTTGCTGGGGTGTTGAGCGGGTAGCCGAGAGGATTATGAGTATCGCGCTACTCGCGCGATGCTCACCCTGCGGGCTGCGCGCGGTGGCGTTGCCACCGTGCTCGTTCCCTACGCGCCTGGGGCGCTTCGGGTCGAACCGGGAGGGTCTCATCGGACCCTCGAGAGCACTGTGTAAATGAAAAGGGCCCGCTTAGCGGGCCCTTTTCATTTGCATGGCGCACCCGAGAGGATTCGAACCTCTAATCCCCGGTTTCGTAGACCGGTGCCTTATCCAGTTTGGCCACGGGTGCGTGAAGGGCGCGTATTATCTGGAAGAAAGCGTCTGACCTCAACCTCTAATCTGTCTATCATGCGCCTCCGTTTGGGCCGGGAGACCGCAGTGAGTGCGGCAGATCAGCAGAACCAAGTTGTCCTGGGTGCGCTCTGCATGTGCGCGGCCATGCTCGCTGGCGCGTCGATCGACATTTCCGTCAAAGCGCTCGCGCCGACCTACAGCACGGCGCAGATTGTGTTTCTCCGCAGCGCCATTGCCATCCCGCTGGTGCTCGTTCTGGTCTGGCACCAGGTTGGACTCAAGGCACTCGCCGGCGCCGGCATGGGTTGGCAGCTCTGGCGCGGACTGCTGACTGCCGGTGCGAACTTCGGCTTCTTTTACGGGCTGATCACGGTGCCGCTCGTCACCGCGCTGATGCTCGCCTATATCGGCCCGGTGCTCATTGTTCTTCTGGCGCGACCGCTCCTGGGTGAGCATCTAAGCCCGGGCAGGGTGGTTGGCGTGCTGTTGGGTTTTGCCGGTGTCCTCTTTGTCATCCGTCCGGACACGCTGGCGGTTGAACCGGCGATCCTCGCCATTCTCGGCAGCGCGGTCTGCTGGGCGCTCTTGTCCATCAGCAACCGCCAGCTGGCAACGAAGGTATCCACTCCGGTTCTGACCTTCTATACCTATCCGGTGAGCCTTCTCATCGCCCTGGTCTGGGTGTGGGGTGAGTTTGTCGTGCCGGTTGTGGCGTGGGACTGGGCGCTCTTCGCCATGACGGCGCTCGGCAGCGCGCTTGCGCACTGGTTTGCGGCATTAGCCTACCGGTTTGCAGCCGCCGGTGTGGTTGCACCGTTCGAGTACACGGCGCTCATCTGGATCAGTCTTGCCGGCTACGTCTTCTGGAACGAGGTGCCCGCCTGGACCGTATGGGTTGGCGGCGTAGCGGTCATTGTCGGCGGCTTCGTTGCGCTGCGTAGTTAACGTCGAAGTCTGTGTATACTTGCCGTCCCTTGAAAAGTGGCGAGCGGGCGTTTTGTGGATAGCCTGATGACGGCTGGTATTGAGCTCATGCTGGTGGGCATGGGCACCGTGTTTGTTTTTCTGACGTTGCTGGTGGTCGCGACGACGCTGATGTCGCGGATCGTGTTGCGGATTTCACCGCCACCTCCGGCAGTTGCTGCTGAGCTCTCCGCGGAAGAACTCGCTGTCATTGCCGCAGCGGTGCATGCGCACCGGAACAAGAAGTAGAGGATCTGATGTCCAAGCTGGGAATCACCGATGTCATCCTGCGCGACGCGCACCAGAGCATTCTGGCCACCCGCATGCGTGTCGAGGACATGCTGCCCATTGCGCCGAAACTCGACCAGGTGGGATTCTGGTCCCTCGAGTCCTGGGGCGGGGCCACGTTCGACGCGTGTATCCGCTATCTGGGCGAAGATCCGTGGGAGCGCATCCGGCTCCTGAAAGCGGCGATGCCCAATACCCCGCAACAGATGCTGTTTCGTGGACAGAACATCCTCGGCTACCGTCACTATGCTGATGACGTCGTGCGTAAGTTTGTCGAACGTGCTGCGGTCAACGGCGTGGATGTCTTCCGTATCTTCGATGCCATGAACGACATGCGAAACCTCAGCACCGCTATCGAGGCTACGCTTGCCGTCGACAAGCACGCCCAGGGCACCATTTCCTATACGGTCTCACCGGTGCACACGATCGACCTGTGGGTTGATCTCGCTAAGCAGGTCGAAGACATGGGCGCGCACAGTCTCTGCATCAAAGATATGGCAGGACTTCTGAAGCCATACATTGCCCACGAGCTCGTCAGCCGTCTGAAAACCAGCCTCGACATCCCGATCCACATGCAATGCCACGCAACCACCGGCATGTCGACGAGCACCTATCTGAAAGCCATCGAAGCCGGCATCGACAACGTCGACACCTCCATCTCGTCGATCAGCATGACCTATGGACACTCGGCGACGGAATCTCTCGTTGCAATCCTCGAAGGCACTGAGCGCGACACCGGCCTCGACATCATTCTCCTGGAGGAGATTGCGGCCTATTTCCGCGAGGTACGCAAAAAGTACGCGCAGTTTGAAGGCACCCTGCGCGGCGTGGACTCCCGCATCCTCGTGGCGCAGGTCCCCGGCGGCATGTTGACCAATCTGGAAAATCAGCTTCGCGAGCAGAACGCGAGTGACAAGTTGGACGACGTACTGGCTGAGATTCCCAAAGTGCGCGAAGAGCTTGGTTTCATACCGCTCGTGACCCCCACGTCACAGATTGTGGGGACTCAGTCAGTCATCAACGTGCTGATGGGCGAGCGCTACAAGAACGTCACCAGAGAAACGGCCGGCGTGCTGAAGGGGGAGTATGGCGCAACCCCGGCGCCGCTCGACGCCGCGCTCCAGGCAAAAGTGCTGGAAGGCGCAGAGCCCATCACCTGCCGTCCCGCGGATCTCCTCGAGGACGAGCTCGATGCGCTGACCACGGAATTTCGCGGTCTCGCCAGTGAGCAGAACGTGCAGGTTGCCGAGGCTGAAATCGACGACGTGTTGACCTACGCGCTCTTTCCGCAAGTGGGCCTCAAGTTTCTCGCCAACCGCAACAATCCCGACGCGTTCGAGCCGATACCCACCGGCGAAACGCCAGCATCTGCGGCGGCGCCGACACCGGTAGCAAGCGGAGAAGGCCCGTCGGTTTATACGGTGGCAGTCAACGGCAAGCGCTATGTGGTTGAAGTGAGCGAGGGGGGCGACGTGACCGCTGCCGCGCCGGTATCTGCCGCAGCGGCGCCCTCGGCTACACCCGCAGCGGCAGCAACGCCGGGGGGTGATCCCCTCACCGCAGCGCTTGCGGGCAACGTATTCAAAGTGTTGGTTCAGCCCGGCCAGCAGGTGGCCGAAGGTGAAACCGTGCTCGTGCTCGAAGCCATGAAAATGGAAACTGAGATCAGTGCCCCGCGCGCCGGCGTGGTGGGACAGGTCACGGTTGCCGAAGGGGATGCGGTGGCAGTCGGCGATACGCTCCTCACTTTGAGCTGACCCTGAATGGAGCAGATTCTGCAGCTGTGGCAGGCGTCGGGGCTTTATCAGATCAGCCTCGGCCAGCTCGTGATGATTGGGGTCGGGCTGCTGCTTCTGTACCTTGCGGTTGCCAAAAAGTTCGAGCCGCTGCTCCTCGTGACGATCGGCTTTGGCGGCATTCTGAGCAACATCCCCGGCGTTGAGATTGCCACCGGCGACGGACTCCTGCACCTGGTCTATCTGGTTGGCATCGAAACCGGCGCCTTCCCACTGATCATCTTCATGGGCGTCGGTGCAATGACGGATTTTGGCCCGCTGCTGGCTAATCCGCGGACGCTCTTCCTCGGTGCCGCCGCCCAGTTTGGTATCTTCGCGACGCTGCTGGGCGCCTTGGGTCTATCGCTGATTCCGGGTCTGGGCATGGACTTTTCGCTCAAGGAAGCGGCCGCAATTGCCATCATTGGCGGTGCGGACGGGCCCACGGCAATCTACGTTGCCGGAAGGCTTGCGCCGGAGCTGCTGGGCGCCATTGCGGTGGCGGCCTATTCCTACATGGCGCTGGTGCCCATCATCCAGCCACCCATCATGAAGGCCCTCACCACTGAAAAAGAGCGCGCCATCGCCATGACCCAGCTGCGTGAGGTCAGCAAGCTCGAGAAGATTGTGTTCCCGCTGCTGCTCCTGCTCCTCATCGCGCTGCTGCTGCCTTCCGCGGCACCGCTCCTCGGCATGTTTGCGTTCGGCAATCTCATGCGCGAGTGCGGCGTCGTCGATCGACTTTCCGACACGACGCAGAACGCGCTCATCAACATCGTCACCATTTTCCTCGGGCTCGCGGTGGGCTCCAAGCTGCAGGCGGACGTTTTCCTCACGTCGAGCACCATCGGCATTCTGCTGCTCGGGATGGTCGCCTTTGGTATCGGTACGGCCAGCGGCGTGCTCATGGCCAAACTGATGAACGCGCTGTCGAGCACACCCATCAACCCGCTCATAGGCGCTGCGGGGGTCTCCGCGGTGCCGATGGCGGCACGCGTCGCCAACCGGGTAGGGCTCGAAGCCAACCCGCAGAATTTCCTGCTCATGCACGCCATGGGGCCGAACGTGGCTGGGGTCATTGGCTCCGCGGTGGCCGCTGGGATCATGATTCTCTTCACTTCCGGCACGTAAAACTGCCTTTGTGACAATCACTTAGAGCGTGAACCTCAGCGCTGCGTGGCGTTGTGACGAGAGGACTGCTAAGATAGTTAAGTTTCTTCCCCTGGGGTCCATCTTTCGCTCATGACGCGTGCGCCTACCCTGCTGCTGGTCATTCTGCTCGGCTTCGGTGCTGTCTCACCGGCGTTTGCCGAACGGCAGTACTGGGTATCAATTTCGAGCTACGCGGACCCCGACGATGCCGATCGGGCCATGGCGGAGGCGTCGGACAAGCTGAGCGAACGTCTGGCAGTCATCGGCGCGTCCACCGCTAACGGGTACTACTATCGGATCGCAACGGGGCCTTACATGACCCGGGATCTGGCTGAAGACAGACTGCTGTCCGCGCAGGCCGCCGGCTTTGCAACGGCCTGGATCTGGTCCGCCGACGAAAGCGCTTTTGTCGGCGCAACCTTCAGCACGGAAGACGACCTTGGGTTCGAAGAGGAATACCTCTTCGACGACAGCTTTGACGATCCGCTGCCCACCCGCACGTTCCAGGATGAGCCGCCGAGTGAAGACGAGGCTGATCTCATTAAGAAGCGCGAAGAAGTGCCTGAGCTCGTGGAGGATGCGCCGGAAGGGTACAAGCTCAACAAGCTGCGTCGCGACGCCTTTGTGTTACCGCCGGATCGGCCGCCACCGAGGGCCATGACAGTCGCGCTGCCCGTCGAAGCCCCCCTCGAACCCGCCGATCCGCCCAGCCAACTGATTCTCGATCTCAACGTTGGCGAACCCATTACCCTCAACCGCTACTCAGAATCTCAGGTCGACATGCGTGTCGACGGCAAGCTCGACGAAGATGTGTGGGGTCGGTTCCCGGGCGTGGACATGTTTCGCGTGGTCGACCCGGACACGGGTGAGGTGCCACGCCACCATACTCTGGTGAAGATGTTCTACACCGAGCGGGGTTTGTATGCCTCGTTCGAGATGGAGCAACCCCCGGAGACCCTCGTGCGCGTTTTCTCGGGACGCGACGAAGGCCGGCTCAACCGCGACAACGTGGGCGTCACCATCGACACTTCCGGCGAGGGCCGCTATGGCTACTGGGTGAATCTGGCGCTCGGCGGCAATCAGGTGGACGGCACCGTGCTTCCCGAAAGGCAGTTCAGCGGCGACTGGGACGGGGCCTGGTATGGCGGCACTGAGGTCACCGCCAAAGGCTGGAACGCCGAGATTTTCCTGCCGTGGTCCCAGCTGGCGATGCCTCAGGAGAGTGGCGTGCGCCGCGTCAATGCCTATGCGTCCCGCAAGGTGGCGTATCTCGACGAACGCTATGCGGTACCCGCGCTACCTTTTACCCAGCCGCTTTTCATGTCGGCGCTGCAGCCTCTTGTGCTCAATCAGGTGAATCCGAAGCAGCAGTGGTCGGTGTTCCCGTACGCATCGGTCACGCAGGATGAAGTCGAGGACTTTACCGACCCGAAAATGGGCGCTGACATCTTCTGGCGGCCATCGACGAATTTCCAGGTGACTGCCACGCTGAACCCGGACTTCGGCACCGTTGAAAGTGACGATGTCATCGTGAACCTCACCGCGTTTGAAGCCTTTTTCCCTGAAAAGCGCCTCTTTTTCCAGGAGGGCATTGAGGTTTTCAACGCAACGCCGCGGGCTAAGTCGCGCGGGGGCGATCCCACGACGGTGCTCAACACGCGGCGCATTGGCGGCAGGCCGTTCGAGCCCGACGTGCCGGACGACGTCACGGTGCCGTTGCGGGAGCTCGGCCAGCCGACGGAGCTCATTGGCGCCGTCAAAGTTGTCGGGCAGCTCGGAAAGGTGCGCTACGGCCTGCTGGGTGCCGCCGAGGACGAAATCAAGTTCGACGTGGATGACATCAACTACTACCAGGACGGCAGCGATTACGGTGTGGCGCGTTTTCTTTACGAAGACAAAGCGGGGAACGGTGACTACCGGGCGCTCGGCATGATGACAACTTATGCCGCGCACCCCGTGGAGGACGCTGCCGTACAGGCACTCGATTATCACTACCAGACCAACGGGGGTGACTGGAAAGTCGACGGACAGCTCATCCGTTCCGACGTCGACGGCACGGGTGTGGGCAGCGGCGGCTTCGTGGATGTGGGTTATACCGTGCGGCGCGGTCTCAACCTGCGCGGCGGCATTTCCCACTACGACGACAAGTTGGAGATCAACACGCTGGGATTTCTGCGGCGCAACGATGCAACGAGCGTGTCGCTGAACGCGAACTATCAGCGCTCAGACCTCTCCTGGGTGCGTAAGGCGGAGTTGAACGGCTGGGGGTACGCCGAGGTCAACGGTGACGGCTACGACACCGGGCAGGGCGTTGGCGGCAACCTGGAGTTGGACCTGCTCAATCGCGACAAGATCGAGTTCGACCTCTCGTACTCTCCAGAGCGAGAGGAAGACCGCAACAGCCGGGACAACGGCACGTACGTCATCGAAGGCCGTCATGGGGCCTCGGTCCTGTATCGCACCGACACCTCCAAGCGCCTGAGCTATCACCTGCTGGTCAACCACGAAGGCGAGGAAGTCGGCGGTGAAAAGATGCTCGGCGAGTTGGGCGTCGTTTGGCGTCCGGTCGATCAGATCAACTTGAGTGCCAGCGCGCAGTTCCAGCGCCGGGACGGCTGGCTCTTGTGGCAGGAAGACCGCAACTTCACTACCTTCGAATCCAGGGAGTGGCGGCCGCGGGTAAACCTCGATTATTTCCTCTCCGCCAAGCAGCAGTTGCGCTTCTCCGCACAGTGGGTTGGTATCCGCGCCGAGGAACAGGACTTTTACCTCGTACCGCAGCGGGTGGACGAACTGGAAGAAGTGGCGAAGCCGCCCGGTCCGACAGACGACTTCGCCATCTCACGCCTCAATCTGCAGCTTCGCTATCGGTGGGAGATTGCACCGCTGTCGGAGCTTTCGGTCGTCTATACGTTGAACGGCTCCGACACGGTGACCAACGCAAGTTTCGACGATCTCTTCCGCGACGCCTACGATCAACCGGTGGGTGAGCAGCTCATCGTCAAGCTCCGCTACCGGTTGGGAAGCTGAGCCTGCGCGCCGATTTGTAATCTCTACTGCCGCCGCTTACCCTGAAGCCGTTTGGTTCTGGGAGAGAGGGAATGAGCGAGTCGATACCTGCGCCGGATGAGAATAACGCCTGGCGACTGGAAAGCACCGGTAGCAGCAAAGACTGGGTAAAAAGCCCGTATCCGGATGCCGCCAACAAGTACTACATGGTGTCCGCCGACGGTCACGTGCAGGAACCCAAAGACCTCTGGAAAGTACGCCTGCCCGAAACTTATTGGTCGCGTCTGCCCGGCGTGACGGTGGACGACAAGGGTGATCAGTTCCAGAAGACCGAAGGCTTCCGGCCGCTCAAGATCCGCAATATCAAATTCGAGGGTGAGGACGCGCTGCGCAATGCATCTGGTCGCGATCCTGCCCAGCGTGCCGCGGACCTTGCGCTCGACGGCGTGGATGCGGAAATCCTGTTCCCGAACCTCGGTCTCACGATCTGGGCCACACCGGATGCAGAGTTTTCGCAGATGATGTGCCGCGCCTGGAACGACTGGGCGTGGGAAACGTACGGGCCGTACAACCACGTTCTGAGTCCAATGGCGTGCGTTGCGGCGGCCGACATCGAGGGCGCAATTGCCGAGATTGAGCGCTGCGCGAAGCTCGGCTTCCGTGGCCTGTCGCTACCCTGCAAACCCGTATGGGGTTCACCCAATCACGAGGACCTGAACTACAACCTGCCCGAGTTCGATCCGCTGTGGGCATGTATTCAGGACGTCGATCTACCGATGACCTTTCACGTCTCCACGGGCCGCGATCCACGGACGTCCCGCGGTAACGGCGGGGCGGTGATCAACTACGCCGTCCACTCGCTTGCACCGACGATGGAGCCCATTGCCAACCTCTGCGCGTCGGGGGTGCTCGACCGTTTTCCGAAGCTCATGTTCGGCACCATCGAGGCAGGCATCGGTTGGGTGGCCTGGGCGCTGCAGGCGCTCGACGAAGCTTACAAAAAACACCACATGTGGCGACGCCCCAAGCTCGACCGGCTGCCCAGCGAGTATTTCAAGACGAACGGTTTTGCGTCATTCCAGGAAGACAAAGTAGGGCTCGATCTCGCGCGGGAATACGGCCTGGTGGACAATTTTCTGTGGGCGAACGATTTTCCGCACCATGAAGGCACCTGGCCGCATTCTGCCCAGGCGATAGAGCGCACCATGGCGATGTTGAACGAAGAAGAGCGGGCGAAAGTTCTCGGGCTGAACAGCGCCCGCATTTTCAAATTCGACATCCCCGAGCGCTACGCTCAGTCGTCGAACACGTAGCGGGGTTTACCGGTCCGGCTCGAACGCTCGTCACAGGAGAGCGTCGAATTGCCGCACTTGCTGTCGTCTTTCAACCACATGAAGCCGTTTCTATGGCCGAAGATGGGTTTGACGAAACGCATGGTGGTTGCTTCGCCATCGAGAAAACCCGGGATGAACATCCCATCTTTGATATAGCTGCGGGCATAGCGCTTCGTCTCCGTGTTCGTCCACTCGGTGTCCAGATACTTGATGTCCCGCGCCTTGCCACTGGCAGTCATTTCCGCATCAATCCACAAGAGGCCAAGCTCCGTGCGCGGCGTATACATGCTGGTGCGCCCGTAACGCTGCGGTGCAACGTAAGACAGGCCGATCGATCTGGCGTTGGTTCCATGATTCGGCACCACAGCAATGACGCGTTCGTCTCCCTGTTGTCGAAAGATCACTGAAAACAACATGAGTACGCCAACGTTCTCACCGTCGACGGAAGCGGGTGTAACGGTGGCATTTTCTGCGGCCAGGTTAACCGCACGGTAGAAGGGCAGGTCGATCTTCTCGTCGCTGTAGCAGCCCAGCTCGTTGATTGATCCAGCGGGCAGGACCTTGGCCTCACACCGCAGATACAAGGTGAAGTCGCCGTCAACGTCGGGGAATTTGATGGTGTTGGCGAGAGAGGTGTCGTGTTCACCGATACGCGCGGGCAGCATGTCTGCGGCTGATGCGGTGCCGGCAACGGCAAACAGCACCACGGCAACGGCGGTGCGGGTCCCGAGCTTCATCTCCACCTCTCCTCGTGTAGCGCAGCAAGGCACTTTTCTCTACTCTGCCTCTCTCGTTTCAGGAAGGCAAACGCACGAGATGCAGTACCGCACCGCCACGCAATGGGGAGTCTACGATGTCACCGTGGAAAACGGCGCCATCACGGACGTACAAGGCATCCCCGAAGATCCTTATCCTTCCGCCATAGGCCGCAGTCTGCTCGATGGCGTGCAGCATAAAGCCCGTATCCGGCGACCCGCGGTCCGCCGCGGCTGGCTGGAAAGCCGCGATCGGCGGCAGCGCGGCGTAGACGAGTTTGTCGACGTACCCTGGGACGAAGCGACCGAGATGGCCGCAGGGGAGCTGAAGCGCGTCATCGAAGAGAAAGGCAATACGTCGATCTTCGCCGGCTCGTACGGGTGGGCAAGCGCGGGCAGATTCCACCATGCGCAGTCGCAGCTGCACCGGTTTCTGAACCTGCTCGGCGGCGCCACCCGGGCGATGAACTCGTACAGCACGGCCGCCGCCCAGGTCATCCTGCCGCACGTGGTTGCACCCTGGTCGCAGATTGAGCTCGAACAGACGACCTGGCAGGAGCTCGCTCAGCATACGGAGCTTGTGATTGCCTTTGGCGGTCTGCCACTCAGAAACACGCAGGTGGCGTACGGCGGCATTACGGAGCATCAAAGTGAGGTGGGGCTGC
Source organism: Pseudomonadales bacterium (assembly GCA_028285415.1). Taxonomy (GTDB): domain Bacteria; phylum Pseudomonadota; class Gammaproteobacteria; order Pseudomonadales; family Azotimanducaceae; genus UBA4421. The sequence continues at coordinate 24,517 of JANQPF010000026.1, read as the reverse complement.
GCGATGCGGTAGCGCGGGACATCGAGATTGTGAACGTTGGGCCGACGGCAGAGGACATGCCGGATTGGGTGCAGGGCGAGTGGCTGTCGTGCAGACCCGGCACGGATGTGGCGCTCATGCTCGGCATGGCATACGTTCTCGAATCTGAAGGTCTCGCCGATCGGGATTTTCTCGCCAGCCACTGTGTCGGGTACGCGCAGGTCCGCGCATACCTCATGGGCGAGCCGGACGGTCAGCCTAAAACCCCCGAATGGGCTAGCGCGGTCTGCGACGTGCCCGCGGATATCATCGCGTCACTGGCACACCGCTGTGCCGCAAAACGGACCTTCGTCACCGCAGCCTGGTCCCTGCAGCGAGCGCATCACGGTGAGCAGCCGTACTGGATGACAGTGACGTTGGCAGCCATGTTGGGCCAGGTGGGTCTGCCCGGCGGCGGTTTCGGTTTCGGCTATGGCGCGGAAGGCTTTGTCGGCAGTCACTGGCGGCGCTTCAACTGGGCACCGTTCCACAAAGGGCGGAATCCAACCGGCTTTGCCATCCCCGTTGCGCGCATTGCCGATATGCTGCTGCACCCGGGCGCTACCATCGACTACGACGGCAGGCAGATTACGTTTCCGGACGTTGAGCTCATCTACTGGGCCGGCGGCAATCCGTTCCATCATCATCAGGATCTCAACCGTCTGGTTGAAGCCTGGCGCAGACCTGCCACCGTCATCGTCAACGAGCCCTGGTGGACGCCTACTGCACAGTGGGCGGACATCGTCTTTCCCGCCACCACGGCCCTCGAACGCGAAGACGTCTGCGCCTCGAGCCACGACCCCTATGCGCACGCCATGCGCCAGGCGCTGCCGCCGCAGCACGACGCCCGATCCGACCACGAGATTTTCAAAGCGCTGGCAGCTGAGCTCGGCGTGCTCGACGCGTTTGCCGAAGGCAAATCCGAGCGGGCGTGGATTCGCGAGATGTGGGAAGAGTCGGCGGAACGCGCCGAAAGTCAGGGTTTTGCGCTGCCCGCGTTCGATGATTTCTGGGAGAAAGGAATGCATCGAATTCCGGACCTCAACGAACGTCCGGTGTTTCTCGGCGCCTTCCGCGAAGATCCCGAAGCCAACCGGTTGCACACCCCCTCCGGCAAAATTGAGCTCTTTTCGGAGGCGATTGCCGAATTCGGCTACGCAGACTGCCCCGGGCACGCCAGCTGGCTGGAACCGTTCGAACGCCTGGGCGGGCAGGGCAGCGAACGCTACCCGCTGCATCTTTTGAGCCCGCAGCCGGAACGGCGGTTACACAGTCAGCTCGACCATGCGAACTACAGTCAGGACGGAAAAATTGCCGGCCGGGAACCGTTGACCATGCATCCCACGGCCGCGGGCGCCAGGGGGCTCGAGGCCGGAGACGTGGTGAGAGTTTTCAACGAGCGCGGGGCATGTCTGGCCGGGCTCCGTCTGGCAGATGACATGCGCGAAGACGTGGTTCTCCTGCCGACGGGCGCGTGGTTCAAACCGCAAGACCAGACGCTCGAGCTGAACGGCAATCCCAACGTGCTGACGGGTGACGTGGGTACATCAAGGCTCGCTCAAGGTCCGAGCGCTAACACGTGTCTGGTAGAGGTCGAGCGATACGACGGGGTAACATAGCCGGTCTCCGGCCTCGTAGTTCAATGGATAGAACGACCGCCTCCTAAGCGGTAGATGCAGGTTCGATTCCTGCCGGGGCTACCACTTCTCGTCGCCCCTCGCCGGCGGGGCCCTTTCAGCAGCATCACAGGATTAAAATGCCGGTACCGTTCGTAGCTGTGTTTCTGTCGCAGTACGAAAGCGCAAAGTAAATATCCGTAAGCCGATATAAAACAGGATACGTAAACAATTGCGTTTTCAGCTTCTATCGGAATCGACAAAACCACGCGCGCATTGTCAGCGGGTTTTGCCAAGTTTAGGATCGCCACAGTCGCTGTTACCACAGCCGCGGTAATCGTGAGATAGAGCTGGTACATGCGGTGCCGCAATAGCTCTATGTGTCGAATGTACGCCCAGTTTTCCTTGAATTCTTCGACGAGAAAACAGTACTGATCCATCAAGATTCCGAACACGCCTGCTTATCAATACGCCCTAATCCTACATAATCACGGTGCCGATGTTGTACGTTGATCGCGGAGCGCGTTAAGTCAGCGTCAGATGCTTGAAGCGATGACCGTCAAGGTGGACTACCGCGCCAAAGTGTTTGCTGGTTGGAGCCTGAATCTAGTGCAAGTCAACGTCAAGGGGCGAACATGAGTCGGCAAGGGACCATAGTGATCACTCATCCGCCCGCTTACCGCGGGTAAAGATTTTCAAGTCATTTGACACGTAGAGGCTGACCTCCAGGCGGTCTTCCGTTTCTCTGAACTTACTCTTCCGTTTCTCTGATTAATTTGCGTCACCGCTCTCTTGTGGCCATGCGCGTGCTAAAACTAGCTCGGCACGCCGCTGATAGTAATTGTCGGTCGGAAAAAGAGATTCACTAGCAAATTGGGGTAGCGGGTCTTGGCGCAAAGAGATTCATCCGTGCTTCACAACTCAAGCGGGGAGGTTTCTGACCTCCCGATTCAACACACAAGAGGGTTTGTTCGCTATGTCTGCATTCAATCGCCTCAATATCGATAGCTAGGCAGGGATTCAATATGAAAGTAATTGTCGGTCTAGGTTTGCTTTTTGCGAGCCTTCTTATGGCGAATGCTGCGAGTGCTCAAACGTGTACAGAAACGTGGGACTACAGAATTGTAAATTTGGAGGACCCTGAAGCGTTAACTAGAACCGCCCGTAGGAGAAGTGACGCCGCGAGGGGGCTCAACGATGCGCTGAATGCGTTAGGTGGCAGGGGATGGGAGCTGATGAGCAATCATGAAGTGGTCGAGTCACAACTCCTTCCACCGCCAGGTCTCAGTACAGAGCAGAGGGCAGCGTTCAACAGCGACTGGACTTACCACTTGAAGCCTCAGACTGCCCTCTTCAAGAGAAAGCGCGAAGAGTGTGTTGAGTAACGTTACCCGAACAAGTGAACCAAGGAACTGACTGGATATGACAAACCGCAACAAAATCCTGCTGGGGCTCGCTTTTCTTGCCATCCCAATGCTTCCGTTACAGTCGCATTCGGCGGAGGTCACTACCCATAACGTAAAAGTGGAAGCTATCTCCATCTACGAAAGTGGCCTGATTTACATACGGACTAATCCGCGACCCAATGGGCCGGGACAGCCTGGCTTTGGCTGTTCGGACAGTTTTTGGCTATCGATATCTTATGGAACTAACGGTTATGACGCTATGTTGTCGGGGTTGCTTGCCGCACAGCATGCTGACAAGACGGTTAGCGTAACTGCGAATGACATACCCTCTGGTACCTATTGCAAGCTGAGTCGCCTGATTACCGATCCTTGAGGAAGAGTTCCCTGTCGCGAGTTGAGCGCATCTTATGCTAGCTCGACGGAATCGATTGTTTAGATAGATGCTGGCATGAGCGACCTCGAGTCCAGGTGCTTTGCGGTGCTAAAGACGAATTCAAAACGCCCGATACGTTTTTCGTTATCGGGCACAACAGGAAGTTACGGCGTGAGATATTTAGCGCTTTCCATTTTGGTATTGCTGCCCGGTGTTGCCTTAGCTGGAGACAACATTGCGTTCGGCCTCGTCAAAGGAATCAAGGTTTACCACTTCGCTACCACAAAGGAAACGCGAATAGCTTTCGAGAGCAGTGCGACGCATCAGAGCATCCCTGGTTGCAATCTCGAGGCAAAGTTAGTGCATAGCCAGCACGACGACGCAACTTTAAACAGACTCTTGGGTCTTGCCCTAACTGCCTATACCTCAGGTAGAAAGCTCAGGGCGTATTCATCGAACGACGATTGCAACGCGGACTTCCTGGCCTTGCAGGAGACGTACTTTTAAAGGGCGTTTTCTCGCGGAGAGGAAAACTATGAGGGGATTCAGAAAGATGAATTTAGCGTTCGAAGAAAGAGCTAGCGACAGCAGGCCCAGTTTCATGCACGCCTTGGCCCTCGCACTACTTCTGGTCGCGCCCTTTGTGGTGGCCGAGGAGCTTTCGTTCAGTAAATACGAGGTTTACCGCGGATTGGTCAACGCGGACGGCCATGAAGACATCTACCTAAAGCGTAAACCTGACTTGGTTTTCTTGGGGATCGGTCTGATTACCCCTATTGCGGTTCAGGTGGACGAATCCTATTTGCTGACGGGCACGTCAACGGGCTCGTTTAACTCTCCAGTTTTGGACAACAGTGTTGATGTGAGCACGCTCACCGCACAGACTTTGGGTGTGTCATTCGGCGATTACGACAACGACGGCACTAGTGACATTTTCGTCCAGGGTCTGGCGCTTGGCGACCAGTCGGTGCTGCTCACGGGTACTGCACAAGGCGTCGCACCGGTTGTCCTGGATCAATTCTCTGAGATCAACGGACAAGACGTTTCACTGGCAAGTGCCATCGTGACCATGTCAGACGTGACGGGTGATGGGTATGCCGACTTCTCCGTTTCTTGGATCACTGGCGGATTTACAGTCTTTGAAAACGCGGGAACCGGTCAGTTCGAGTTTGATGACCCTGCTGTACTCGCTGCCGAAACCACGACTTCTACCGCAACTCTTGCGGGTGCTTTGCCCTATGTGTTCCGAGTTGATGACAGAGGGCAGTCGCTTGCCGCGATTTCGCTTAGAGTCCCCGCTGGTGTTGCGGGCCATCAACCCCAGCTTTCCCTGTTGTATAACTCGGGAGGTGGACGAAAGCTGATTGACGACACGAAAGTAGCAAGTTCACTAGGTTATGGGTGGGGGATATCCGGAATACCTGAGATTCGTCGTTGTCGTAGAGGCGTGGGTGGGGCGCTTGAGCTTGACGCGACTGATCACCTCTGTTTCGGTGGCAACGACCTAAGACTCGACTCTGGGACTAGCTACTGGGCGGATAACGCGGTTTACACCGTACTCCACAACGTCGGCGTCAAAGTTGTTGCTCAGGGTTCGATTTCGGCGGGAACACGCTCTTTCGAAGTTTACCTACCAGACGGCCGCCTCCAAGTATACGGCATTGATGGTAGTCAACGTGTCTCGCCGTCGAATAGCTCTGTCGTATATTCATGGAAACTGGCAAGCGACACAGACGACTACGGTAACGTCATTACGTATCGCTGGCTTGCGCGTCCCAGTGCTGGCGTTGCGGTCCCACACTTCATTCACTACGACGGCGCTGAGATTCAATTTCGATACATCGAGAGAGAGGACACCACCGAGGTAAATCTCGGGCTCGAAAATGTCCCAGGCGTTTTCAATCAACCCTTTGCACTTGACCACATCTTCACAACTATCGATTCAGGCTCGGGACCGGTGAACGTAGCTTTGTATCGGTTCGATACAGAGCTTGATACGACTTCAACCTACCGTCGCTTGGAGCAGGTCCAACACTGTGGGTACGACATCAGTGGCTCCTCCCTAAGTTGCACAGAACCGCTTCAGCTGACTTGGATCACGGGGACAGAACCAGAGGTTGAGTTCAACAATGTCGTCTCGCGGGTCGATGATGGATTGGGGCTTTGGGACGAGGTGGACTACGAGTTGTTGCCTGGATTCGGGGCTCACGTGCTAGAGCTCGATGGCTGCGACATTTGCCAAGACAACGGCAGTATCTATGCACTCGGAACTACAACACTGCCGTCACGAGGGCGTATGGTCGTTGAGGAGCACCGAAGGTCACCGATTGACGGGTCGCTGAATCCGCGACGAACGACATTTTTGTATGACGAGAATGCTCGGTATGAGTTTGGTGGTGGATATGGATTCGTGGGTTTCTACGCCACGTCGCGTACTCAACACGACATCCCGATGTACGACATTCTTTCGTTGCACACAACACACGACCTCACAACTTATCGCAAACACGCAATCTCGTACCTCTACCAGGGTCGCATGCCTTGGGTCGATCAGATAGTCGAGTCGACCGAGCACATGGGTAGTCCAGTAAGACTCTCTCGTACGCAGCGGAAACTGTCGACCCTTTATACCCTTGGTAACGACATCCCTCACGTCGCAGAGGAGTGGCATACGCGCTACGAATTCGGGTTGGTCTCTTCAACTAGGTTCGTGGAGCGGGAACTCTGTTTGACCTCACTTTCGAGTGGCGGGGCCTGTCAGTCCGGAACGAACGGCCATGTTGTGCAGGAGAAGGTCACCACGAGGTTCGGCTCATCCTCTACGGGGACGTTCACGGATATTACTGGTCATTGGGGCGCATATACCGGAACCAAAACCCTGCAAGGGGAAGTCCGGAGTGAGGCCGTCAGTACCAACTTGAACAATGACACGACTAATTGGGTTATCGGTTTTGTTGATCAGATAGAAAGAGTCTCAGACACGCCAACGCTCAGCCCAGTTACCGCTGTTCAGACGTTCGCGAAGGATGGAAACAAGTCTTCCATACACTCGACCACTTCTTTCCCAAACGATTTGGATCTTGAGCTGACCTCGACGCTAACTCGAAACGGTAGAGGCCAGATAACTGCGAATACTGTATCGGGAGTCGATGTTGCATCTCGGAGTGTCAGTCAAAGTGATTTTGAATGGAACCGGTTTCCGCAGACGATGACCGATCCCTACCTCAGGGACACTGATTCAACTTTTGATCTGCGGTTTGGTTTGTCGACAACGCTAACAAATCCTGACGGATTGACAGCCTCGCTGGACTACGATGATCTTGGTCGATTAACGAGCGCAACGACTGGGACTGGTGACATCACGTCAATAAGCCGTACCAATTGTTCCAATACTAGTCTATGCAATCCAATTACTTGGGGCGAACCGGCGTATCTAGTTGAAACTACAGTCGCCAACGGTGTTACTGTTCAGCCAACTCGACGAACCTATTTCGGCCCAGAAGGTGAGGTTCTTTTAGACGAAGTCGAAGCGTTTGATAACGCGGATGGATGGCGGCGCATCGAGCGACACTACGATTTGTGGGGGCGGTTGAAACAATCATCTCTTCCGTATTACAGCGTTGGCGGTACGCCCGCCTATGTAGTGTATTCGTACGGAGAGCAGGGGCGGCTTGTCCGGGAAGATCGCCCCGATGGGAGTTGGACTCAGACAAGCTACTCGCAATCGGGAGCGGATCATGTTGTTTTCGTTTCAGACGTTGTGGTCACTTCCGGTGTGTCGCCTAACGAATGGCAGACGAAGCGCTCTGTATTCAACTCGGCTGGTCAACTTACTACGACGCAAGACGCCTACGGAACGTCCGATGAGGTTGAAACGACCTACACATACACGGCACACGGCTTTCTCGATACGGTGCGCGTGAACAATGTTCAGGTGGCGGACATGAACTATGACGCCGCTGGGAACCGAAAATCCATCGTCGAGCCGAATTCGGGTACTACGAGTTTTGAATTCACCGCGCTTGGCGAACTTAAAGAAAGCACGGACGCGAAAGGACAAACGACGGAGTTTTTGTATGACCTATTGGGCCGCTTGGTCGAGCGGGGAGAAGATTGTACGTCGAGTTGTGCGTCTACACGTTCGTGGACCTATGATCCAGTCAACGGCTATGGAAGAATCGGAAGCGCGGCTGCTCCCGGCATTACACACACGTATGTGTATCGCTCCGATGGATTGTTAGATTCGGTTTCCAGCGCTTTATCCTTATCAGGATTTCCCGACAACGGAACTCGGACAATTAGCTACGGGTACGCAAACGGCAGGCTTACCAACACAACCTATCCGGGGAATTTGGCGTTCGACTATGAATACGATGGTGGCTACCTTGCCCGTGTCAAGTCAGGGTCGCTTGTCGTCGACGAGGTCGATTCACTAAGTGCGTTTGGACAACCTACACGGCGTACATTAGGAAACGGTCTCATTATCCAGCATGGGGTAGACAGCGATACCGGCGCAATAACATCTATCCAGACCGGCACGGGATCTTTGCCAGCGAGTGTGCAAGATCTTGAGTACGAGTGGCGATCGAACTCACACCTTCACCGGAGAATCGATCGGAGACCAACGCTGGATCTCCAAGAAACGTTTGACTACGACGCTCTGAACAGACTTGATTCTTCGTTGGAGTCCGCAAGCAATCGGTTGTTGGACTTTGACTACGATCTCTTCGGAAATCTTGAGACCAAGACCAGCAATCAGTCTGGCGACTTAGATGTCACTTCATACCAGTACACAAACCCGCACCGGCTCACAAGTGCGACGATCGGCGGTGTCTCAACGACGTTCGGGTACGATGCCAACGGTAACATCACTTCGTACAATGCTGCTGGCACCGCCAACGACAAATCCATCGGTTTCGACGCAGGAAACAGAGCCACAGCGGTGACGTTGGGCTCAACGAGTTCCCCAGCAGCTGAGGAAGAATTTTGGTACGGCCCCGATGGGGATCGATTCCTGCGCAAAGCGAGTTGGTTAGATGGTTCAACTACTAAGGTTAGCTGGACCGTGTATTTACTCAATGGGTCATATGAAGAGGTAATACCCATTCATGACGTCGCGACCGATAGGTACCGAAAACTGCAAGTAACCAGTAGTGTCCTCCACAGGGTGCGGGAACCAAACAGCGGTGGTGCAGTCGCAAGCACGGAATACGTTCTGAGGGACAACGTTGGGTCGGTCGATGTCGTGACCTCCTCAGCCCAGACCGTTTTGCATCGTACTAGCTTTGATGCGTTTGGTGCTAGGAGAGAGTCGTCATGGGATGCTGATCTTTCTGCTGCCGGTTTCAGCGCGATTCTCGGCGATGTTGAATTGAATACAAGCCGGGGTTTCACTGACCACGAACTATTGGATCGGGCAGAACTGGTTCATATGAACGGTCGTATCTATGACCCGCGGCTAGGGAGATTTCTTCAGGCAGACCCACTAGTGCAGACTCCGAGCTTCTCACAAAGCTATAATCGTTATGCTTATGTGCTCAACTCGCCACTATCTTTTGTTGATCCGAGTGGATTCTGTGCGGAAGTTCTTGAACAAGATCAGTATGAACCGCAAGTGCGTAGAACACCCTGTTACGACACGAGCTTGCCTAACTTCGTGGGACAAGTGTTGTGGTTTACCGACTACGAGTATGCTGGCCGCCGATTCCAAGATCTCATCAAAGACTATCTGCCCCCGCAATCGGAGTTCGAGGATTTTCAGAATCAGCTCAGAGGAACGCTCGGGGAGTCAGGCACTGGGTTTGGGTTTCTCATGTATCACTCGGACATTGCGTTTGAGTACTTCGATGTCACCGGCCCTTTTTACGATTCTGCCGCAGCAATCTCAGATGGTGAAGTGCTCGTTGCGATTGGGGCAGTCGGGGATATCGCCCTTAGAAGAGTCGGCATTTTCAAGGGCAGCAGAGGCGGTGGCTCTAAGAGATTTGGCAACAACCAAAGAGGTACGATTGGAGACCTTAACGACCTTAAACTTGATCGGACAGGTAAGGTCCATGGCGAGATTCCTGATTACGTCCCCAATAACGCTACGCGGGAGCAGCTAGAGGAATTGAGAGATGATCTCAGGACAAGCATACGCACTAGGAATCAAGAGGCTATACGTTTGGGAGAAGACGGTCCACATCGCAACAGAATTCGGGAGGAGCAACAACTGTTACGTCAGATCGAAAAAGTCCTCAGTGGATCCTAGTGGCTATGGCACATAGCGGGGATGAGCTAGTCCGAAGACTGCTTGCAGGCGAAGACTATGATATCGCCGGAGATCTACTCAGTGCGTTTTACCATGGTTTTCCAGTTTCCAACCTCCGACTACTTTTGAGGAGCGTGGACGATAACGCCGTTAAGTCTGGGGTTTGGATTGCTTCGGAGCTAGGAGAAAAGGCAGCCCCCCTAATTGAGGATTTGTCGCGTCTTCTCAATCACCCATTAGTTTATGTTCGCTTCTTCGCTTTGGACACGATCCTACTCTGTGCGAGCGGCGCCCATAGTGTCGAGATCGCCCGTAGTGTTGCACTCGTTCTCGATCCAGACAGCGGGGTCCAGTGGAAAGCAATGCGGTTCGTTTCACGGGCAACTGAGGAACAGCTTAGCGCAGGATTAAACAGCTTGGACAATCCTCTAAAAGATCGGGTTAGGTGGTTGCTGTCGGTGGACCAACCTGATGAGATTGTCGCGGCGCTAAACAGTGCAGACGATCTCGTTAGAGTGTTTGGTGTGGTTGCAGCGGCACGAAGCTGCGATCAAGACTCAACTCCCTTGGCTTTTGCTGCCAGCTCTAGTGATTCCGTAATTAGCTCTTTCGCTGAAGAAGAACTCCTAGAAAGGGGAGTCTAAACAGATCTCAGGTACGTGGACCGGGAATCCCCTTCCAATGAGATATGAGATGTTGGACCCAATTCTCCTGGACTGGGCTAAGAGAAAAGGACTTCACGTCCAAAGCAAGTGACAGCCTTTGCCGAAGAAGAGAAAGAGGAGGAGGAAGAGGAAGAGGACGGAGGTGAGTACTCAGAATACTACAAATCTGAAACCCCAGCGTTGCCGGAGGGGTGTGTTATCAAGGACGAAAAACTGGTTTGCAATAAGGGGGTTGAGGAACTTGTTTCGGATGCAAAGTCGGAGGCTGAGGAATAGTTGGACCTCGAATCAGTTATGCCATAGTCGCGTTAGATGGAGGTTGTTGGCGGTGACTTTTCGATTAGGATACTCTCGTAGCTCGATACTCACAGAATGGACGCACAACTCATGAGGACCACAATAGCAGTTCTGACCCTTTTGTTCGTTGGTAGCAGTTACGCGGGAACGATAAACCTCGAAGGGCATCTCACATATGTCTACCCGACAGAAACAGCTTTCGTAATTACGTATGAAACCGAAAGTAACGCAATCAGCACCTGCAATGGTGGGAAAAGGTTCAGTATCGCCCTGAGTCACCCTAACTACGATGCACTGGTTTCTACTGTTCTTGCGGCGCACTTTGCAGATCGCGAGGTGAGGATATATGTCGAAGATACTCAGTCACCGGCTTGCGCTCCCTTGATTCGGGATGTCCTCGTTCGACGAGCCGGTACCTGATCGATTCTTTGAGTTCGTGTTCGATCCAGTGAAAATCGAATCCATCAAGTATTGGATGCCACAAGACGAAGACTCTCGAGATCAAGTCAACAACTATGTGCCGACACTTGACTTCATTGAGCAGCAGACGGGGTTCGATTTGCTCGCCGAACTGAATGACCTGGTCGAAGTGGTCGTCAAATCTTCCACAGGTGTCGTGGCGAACTAGTAAAAGTAGGCGTCGTCGACCGAGACTCGGATTCGTTTACTGAGAAAGGTGCTAACCACTAGGAGAATGGTCCCATGTACTACAAGCATATGTTTAGCGTTGGACTAACCGCACTAGTCTGGGCATCTAGCGTGCATGCTACTGGCCCGTATACTGCGACTATCGAGCTGCTACAAGCCACAGATATCGGCAACCACCACAATACAGTGTTTCTAAACATGAATATCACTGACTCTCCATGCAGCAGCACTAACACACATGACCGCTTCACTATTACGAGCGAAGTGCAATTCAGTGCTGTTTTGGCTGCACTGATGTCGGGAAAATCCATAACAATTCACGGAACGGGTTCATGTAATGCATCAAACATCGAAACAATCTCGAATGTACGAATTGAAGGAGGCAGCTAACTTATCGTTTGCGGCTTTTCCTCTCCAACGGGGTAACCTGGGGCTGAGAGATCGTTTGCCACTTCATTTCAATCTGAGTCGACTAGATCGCGATCTAGCCGACTAACTCGAAGCTCTTGCCTGTAAAAGACTAGCCGCAACTTTCGGTGCTACCTCCTCTACTTTGCTGGCGACTTCCTTGAGTTCGGTCAGAGCATTCCACTCAATGGCGGTGCGCCGAACCAGCTGAGCAATGTCGATCATCGCGTCTGAGTCCTGCACGACTTTCATCATTACTCTTTCTGCTTTGGACCTCGCAATTCCACGCGACATGCTGGCGACCCAGCTCTCCGCAAACAAAACTGCTTATAACTCCTCCTGTGCCGTACCGTCCAATTTGTTAGTTAAGCGTGCAGCACTCGGAACAAAAGCGTGAAGTCGGTCGATGAAAATGAAATTCTCATCTAGCACATCTTGATCTCGGTCCATGTTCAAACAACTAGATATGCTAAAAATTAGCCGATAAGCGCCTTCAGACTCCTCACCATTCCTAGAACGCAGCTTCTTAATACCATTAGCAGCTAACCCGAGAATCTGTGAGTGCTCTTTAAGGCGCATCAGGTCTCTGATTGAGGTTGCAGCCATTGCAAGGCCGAGAATTACACCTATCGCGAAAATCGGAGCCAACCCGATTTGAATGTCCCAGTTCTCGACCAAGTTGAGTTGTATTTCTTGAGATGCACCGGGAGTCAGTACCCAGAAAAAAATGGCAAAACCCATTTTTCCGATCACCGCAACCAAGAACCGGATCGGAAGCTGAAACACCGAATGCTTGGATTCGATGTTTGACGTTTTGTCTAATCCCCAAGCTTGCAACAGCTCTAGTGCGCTTAGCTTCTCATCTGTTGCACGCCGAGGTTCAGCTTCGTCTACTTTGGAAACTTCGCCGCTTTGTACAGGCTCTGTTGATCCAAAAAGGTCATCCTCACTTATCTGCTTCATGAACCCTCTTCGTCTCCGGACTTGGTCGGTGGCAGGTCTTTTCCGGCAGGGATCTCAACAGCCATATGCCATCGTTGGGAATATACCGGCGCATGCTTGGTGAGTTCGAAAGAATTCGCCCATCACTGGGTGGCCGCTACATGAGTGTTTCCGAGGTTTCTTCGGTGTTGTTGGCTCGCAGAGCTTCCTAGTCTGCACCACTTGGCGCTCAATCACTCGAGATTGAACGCTGGTAGTCGCGCAAGAACTCGAAACAGGTTGAATTGGCGACGTTAGGGCTTGGACACCCGTACTCGTCTGACAACATGTTGCGAACATACTCTCTATCGGGATCTGACATCCCGCTTGCAGTCCCAAAGCAGTCTTTGGACGTTTGGAGGTTGTGAGAGTAGCTGATCAACTGCATGTTCATTTGATGGTATGCGAAGCCAAGAAACACCAATTTCGTCGCACGATGTATCAACTGGTCTAGTTCATCCTGAACGTCGTTGTCGGTGGTTTCGGTGTAAGTCCTGAGGTTCTTAGCCACCGCACTCACGTCTAGCGAGAGATGGCCGTACGTTATGTCCGCCAGCTTACCAAGGTGCCCGTACGGGTGAACGACTTTTAGTTTCCCGACCAGTTGAGCTGCTTCACGAAAGTCCACGCTAAAGTAGCTGGACGTCGCAACAACGAAAAACCACTCTAGGCAACGGTCGTAGTTAAATACAACAAACCCTACGTTCGCCAAAGATTCGGCAAACTCATGTTTGTTCTTTCCTCCCACCAGTAGCGGGAATAATTGGCCATACCAGGTGCCGCTGACATTCTTGAACAGACTCCCACTGTCTCCATTCAATCTTGAAGTTCGTTCTGCTTCCATGATTTTGCTGGCAATCGCCCATTTACCGACCTCTTGGACCTCTTGATTGTCTGCATGTGATTGGAGGAATTCGTCGATCGATCGTGCGCCTTGCACGCCCCTGGCAACAATTTCAGCAGCGTCAGAATATCGACCGGAATATCTGTAAATCGTTTCCTGGAGCAAGGTATCTCGCATGCTGGCGCCGTCCCTGGTCAGCGCATTGGCAATATCACTTTAAGCCCATCACCCGTTGGGAGGCCGAGCTCAAAGGATGCTCCAGCGCCGAGCACAAAAACCAACATACGAAGTAGACACCTCCGCCAAATCTGGAGCCCCACTCTTAAGCCGCGATCTTGTCGTTATCCCGAAGGACGGGCACCCGTGGGGCTTCTAGGCTATCATTGCAGGAATCGTGAAATCTATCTTCAACGGAGTCTAAATGGCCTCTCGAAAGGGAAGTAGCGGTGGTAAGGAACCTCGGACTGGCAGGCCTGGTTCACATCGGCCCGGATCAGATGATCGAGCCAAATTTCCCGTAGACCGAAAGGGTGACACGAACAGCGGTGGGCCCAAGAAGCCTAAAAAATGAAGCTCAAGGACGCCCGCGAGGAATACTACGGGTACACCGGGAAGTTGAGCGATGTGAATCGACAATTGGCATTCGCGGGAATCGCAGTCGTTTGGATTTTCGCCGCCGCTGACAAATCTGGTTCTATTAGCCTACCGGAAAACCTGGTCGCTCCTTTGGCCTGCTTCGTGATCGCTCTCGCGGCTGACCTCCTTCACTATGTGTCGGCTAGCGCCATGTGGGGGCTCTTTCACAGGCAGAAGGAAAAATCTGGCATTGGCGAAGATGCAGATTTCATGGCCCCAGCATGGATCAACTATCCAAGCATCTCTTTCTTCTGGGCTAAGGCCTTCGTCAACCTTATTGGATTCGTTTTATTACTGGGCGTTGTGACGATTGCGAGCTAGACCAACAAATCCTACAACCAGCCCGACGAGAACCCCGGGCCAGCCGAAGGCGCAGTACAGCCCGTACCACGCGAAGCAGATTATGAGGAGAGGGATCATTGATTGAGCCGGCGCAGCAAACCGTAGAGTAGGGCACGTTGGTCTCGGCTCATGGCGTAGAGTTGTGGCGCCAGGACCGGTCTGCGGTGGGCAGAGGTTATATTTTCACCTCTGCTGCGGAGCGATCGGTTCGAAGGCAAGATGATATTATCATCTTGCTCTAATCGTTCGCCGCTCATGCCTTTACCTCTTGAAGCTCTGGCATGTCGCCCTCAATGGCCTCGGTCATCTCATCGAACACCTCTTTGAGAACAAAGTGACGTCCCCACAAAGCATCCGCATCGCCATGGAAACCCTCATTGGGGTTGTTCGCCATCGAAACGTGCTGAGCCTCTACTTTACAAATCGCTGCTACGAAAGCGAGTTTGGATTTGCAGACGGTCCACCGATCTTCAACCGCGTTCACTCGTTCGTTACGCATTGCTAACCTCCTCCCAAGGTGTCTGGTGTCTTCTCCGCTGTACATGATGCTGTCGAGGAACATCTGACGGGCGACTTCGTATCGCAGACCCTTGAGAGTCCAGCCTTTGGAAACGATATAGCCATCGCAATCGTCTGGAGTCATATCGAATGCAATGCGAATCTCCATCCGCTCAAGCCTTTCGGCACACTCCTCGGCGCTGAGCCGGGCAGTGGATGCTTCGTACTTCGCCAGAGCGACCCGCGGCGCTCCGTTGTCCGTGAGATGGAAATCCTTGGTGTCTCCGTTGAAGACCGACTCAATGAGTTCGACGATTTGCGCGCGCTGCTCATCAGGCAGCTTTGAGAGCTGCATTGCCGCTTTGGCGGTGTCCAATTCGTCTTTGGTCAGCTCAGACATGAGGCACCTCCTTTTTCAGACTATCTGGGCGAAAAGAAGCCCAACCCGAACAGAGACCAGCAAAGTAGCTCTTGTCGCGCTTCGATGCCTCCAGCCAGCGGTTCTCGCGACTGAGCACCTCACTGCTTCAGCGAATGTTCCAGCTGACTGTGCTTCGACGGTGCCGATCTCGAGCGATCCAGGGATCTCCTTGGTCAGCTTCCGCATCCCGGCTTGCGCGAGCTCGTGATGATAGAAGGGCGGTGTGATGGATTGTTTCTTCGAGTCCTGGACAACGTACTGAGTGTCCGCCTCGATGGGCTTGGATAACTTTCTCATGTTCATTCTCCTGTGATAGTTCTTGCATTCACAGGTGCTTGCTATGAGGGCAGGGATGTGGGGAAGCTTTGAAACCGCTCCTAACCCCCTGATTTATATAGGGAGATGTTGGCTGCCGGGGCTACCAAATTTTCTTTATAAACATTTAGTTACAGTCCTTTTCTTCCAGGTTCTTTAATGTCGCATGGTTATCCATATCCAGCGACCTGAACGTCAGAGTTCAGCTTTCGGAAACCCCTGATAGAACTCGTCTCCTCACCCGCTACATTTCTCACAGGTTCGTTCAAGCGTTTGCGCTGTCTTGTGCTGTTTTCAGACTAGCCACGGAGAAGACATGCACTCAACGAGTAAAACTCCCTCGCAACCCGAAGTCACGCTGCGCGCACGAGGACTTACGA
This sequence comes from Pseudomonadales bacterium, assembly GCA_028285415.1. Lineage (GTDB taxonomy): Bacteria > Pseudomonadota > Gammaproteobacteria > Pseudomonadales > Azotimanducaceae > UBA4421. Next base: position 8,419 of record JANQPF010000026.1, on the reverse strand, counting down.
AGGTTTATCAAACCGGGGAGGTCCAGGTATTCGCACTGGATTCCGTAGACCTTGACCTTTTCAGCGGCGAAATGGTGGTCATGCTGGGTCCGTCGGGTAGCGGCAAATCAACGTTACTCAATATTCTCGGCGGTCTGGATGCGCCAACCAGTGGCCAGGTCTTTTTTAACGATGAAGAGATCACCGCCACGATTGATTCAGCGCTCACCCGGTACAGACGCGACTACGTTGGATTTGTTTTCCAGTTTTACAACCTGATATCGAGCCTCACCGCACGGGAGAACGTTGCGCTGGTGACAGAGATTTCGAAAAATCCTCTCGATCCCGCTGAAGCGCTGGAGCTGGTCGGACTGGGTGAGCGCGTGGATCACTTTCCCGCGCAGCTTTCGGGCGGAGAACAGCAGCGGGTGGCGATTGCCCGAGCGATCGCGAAACGCCCGGCCCTGCTTCTCTGCGATGAACCTACAGGGGCGTTGGATAGTAAAACGGGGATCGTCGTTCTCGAAGCTATCGAGCGGGTGAACAGCGAACTGGGCACCACAACGGCCATCATCACTCACAATTCGGCGACCGCGAGCCTGGCCGATAGAGTGATCTATCTCGCAGACGGTCGGATCACTCGTATTGTTGAGAACTCCACGCGGCAAGCAGCGCGAGACCTGCAGTGGTAGCTCGAAGGGTACGCGCGCTGGATCGGAAGCTGCTTCGCGATCTCTGGCGCCTCAAAGGTCAGGTACTGTCGATAGCGTTCGTAATTGCTTCCGGCGTTGCCCTCCTTGTCATGTCTCTTTCTACGCACGAGGCGCTCAGAATCACCACCGACGCGTACTACGAGAGGTACCGTTTCGGCGACGTGTTTGCAACGGTCAAGCGCGCACCCAGACATATGGAAGCGCAACTGCGGGCCATATCAGGCGTGCAAAGTATCCAATTGCGGATTTCCAAGCAGGCGATTCTCGACCTGGAAGGATTCACTGAGCCCTTGATGGGACGGCTGGTGTCGATACCTGAAGGTGAGCAGCCGATGCTGAACCGACTGGTTCTCAGAAGTGGCCGTTTGGTCGCCGCGGACAATCCAGATGAAGTTGTCATCAACGAAGCGTTTGCCGTGGCTCACGGTTTGATCCCAGGTGACATGATCGAAGCAATCATCAACGGCAACAAACGGCGATTGCGCATCGTCGGCACCGCACAATCGCCGGAGTTCATCTATGTGATGAGTCCGTTTGCGTTAATACCCGACAAGAAGCGCTACGGGATCCTGTGGATGGGACAAAGCGCACTGGAGGCCGCTTTCGATTACCAGGGCGCATTCAACGACCTCGCTTTGACGGTGGTACGCGGCGCGGATACGCGTCGGATCATTGAGGCGTTGGATATCCTGCTGGCGCCTTACGGCAGCATCGGTGCGAGCGACAGAAGTGACCATCCGTCGGCGTGGTTTGTGGAGAACGAGCTCGAGCAGAACAAAGCTTCCGCTCGGATTCTGCCGACGATCTTCTTACTCGTTGCCGCTTTTCTTACCAACACGGTGCTTTCGCGTCTCATAGCGACCGAACGTAGTGAAATAGGGTTAATGAAAGCGTTTGGCTACAGTAACCGTGAGGTGGGCTGGCACTATGCCAAGTTTGTCGTTGCCGTGGCGCTGACCGGGATCTTCGCAGGCTGGGTACTCGGCGCCATTCTTGGGCAGATCAGCACTAACGGATATGCCCGCAACCTGAATTTACCTTTGTTGATATACCAGCCGAGTCCGATGGCATTCGTGCTCGGCGCGTTCGTCAGCGTGGCTGTTGCGCTCGCCGCAACTTCTCGAGCAGTGAGCAAAGCTGCGAGTCTCGCCCCAATTGTTGCGATGAATCCGCCGGAGCCACCCTCGTTCCGCAACAACGGTGTGCTGCTTGGAAAAGTGATGTCCTGGCTGGATGAGCCGACTCGAATCATCGTGCGTCAGATATCGCGCTGGCCAGTTCGCTCACTTGTCACAATCATGGGATTTGCCGGTGCGGTTGCGATGATGGTCCTCTCGCTTTATTTCACGGATGCCGTAGATGAAATCCTGCGCACACATTTTGACGAACTGCAGCGCGAAGACCTGGCCATCGGCTTTAACGAACCGAAGTCTTCGGTGGTGCTTCAGGAAGTTCTGCATCTGCCAGGGGTTGTTTCTGCGGAACCCATGCGCATAGTGCCCGCCGACTTTGTTTCAGGCCATCGAAGACACCGTGGCTCACTGCAGGGGGTCATCCGGGATTCGAAGCTAACGCAAATTTACGACGTGCAACGCGGGCAGATCCCGGTTCCTCCCAATGGGCTGGTGTTGACGTCCAGACTGGCGGAGAAGCTCGAGCTCAGAGTTGGTGACGAAGTTGAGGTTCGGGTACTCGAGGGTCGCCGGCCCGTTGTGATGGCCAAGGTTGCCGAGGTATACGACTCTTATGTCGGTATGCTCGCATACCAGAACATCGACGCGCTGAATGGCCTGTTGAAAGATCGACCGGTGACGCAGTACGTGAATGCGAAGATTGACGAGAGTCAGCAGGTTGAGCTGCTCAAACAGTTGAAGAATCTACCTGCGGTTTCCACCGTCGCTGTGAAATCGGTCGCCGTCTCAAACTTCAACCAGACGGTCGCCGATACGATGATGATATTCGTCGGTTTCTTCAGCGTTTTTTCTTTTGCGCTTGGTTTCGGCGTAACTTACAACGCCCAGCGTATCTCATTGTCAGAGCGGGGCCGCGAGCTTGCGACACTCCGAGTTCTCGGGTTTTCGCGACGCGATGCGCTCTACATTCTTCTGGGTGAAACCACGATCCTGGTTTGTGTCGCGTTGCCCGTAGGATGCCTTCTGGGTTGGATGGTGACGGCAGTTTTCGTCAATGCCGGTGGGTTTCAAACGGAATTGATGCGTTTGCCGCTTCTGATCGCCCCGTCAACCTTCGGGACTGCAGTTGCCGTATTGCTTGGCGCAAGCGTCGCGTCCGGGATCGCAATGCGCCGCTTGGTCCACAAACTCGACCTCATTTCTGTATTGAAAACCCGGGAGTAGCGAAATGAATGCCCTGCACAAACGTATGTTCTTGTGGACGCTGATCGGTCTGGTTGTCATCAGCGGGCTTGCTGTCGCTTTCTGGCCAAGGTCGCTGCCAGTCGACATGGACACTGTCACCAAAAAACGCATGACTTTGACGGTCGGCGACGAAGGGGAGACGCAGGTAGTTGATGTGTTCGTCGTTTCGGCGCCGACAGCGGGGCGCCTGCGTCGGATCGAGGCTGAACCCGGAGATCCGGTCATCGCCGGGGAAACGATAGTCGCTGAACTCGAACCCACAGAATCGCAGCTACTCGATCCGCGGACGGAAGCTGAAGCAGAAGCGCAGTTGAATGCCGCGCTGTCGTCAGCGACGTTGGCAGAGGCAGAGCTTGAAAAAGCAGAAGCGGAATTGAAGTTTGCGCAGTCGGAGCTCGATCGTTCGCGCGAGTTGGCCGTGAAGGGGACGCTCTCGGAGCGTGATCTGGACGCCGCGGAGCGTTCGTTCGAGACCCGTGCGGCGGATCTCGGGGTGGCGCAGGCAAATATGCAGGTGCGCCGATACGAGTTGCAGCGGCTGCAATCGCGACTGATGTCTCCTGAAGAGATGTCTCAGCAGCGCGAAACGTGTGTCTGTTTGACTCTCCACTCACCAATCGATGGAAAAATCCTGCGGGTGCTTCGAGAATCTGAAGGATTTGTCAGTGCCGGTGAAGCATTGATCGAAGTTGGCAACCCGGAACGCCTTGAAATTCAGGTGGACTTACTTTCGACGGACGCTGTAAAGGTCTCTGTTGGAAGCGCCGCGATCGTCGAGAACTGGGGTGGCGCGAGCCCGCTGATGGCGCGTGTCCGTCGCGTCGAACCATTCGGATTTACCAAGACGTCTGCGTTGGGTATCGAGGAGCAACGCGTGAAAGTCATTCTCGACCTCACCAGCCCGCGCGAAAGCTGGCAAGCGTTGGGGCATGGCTATCAGGTTGATGTACGTATCGTTCTCTGGGAAGAGGACGACATCATGACGCTGCCGTTAACGGCGCTATTTCGAGACGAAGGAGATTGGACCGTTTTTGTCGTTGAAGAAGGCCGAGCGCTGAAGCGTCGCGTCGAGGTTGGAATCAACAATGACGAATCTGCTCAAATCCTTTCCGGAATTGAGCCGGGAGAGGCGTTCGTCGTCTACCCCGGCATCGGTCTGGCGGACGGGGCCAGAATCGTTGCCCGATGAAAGCCGATTCTCTCCGCGCCTGACCCGGAAAGTCTGCCTCACAGCCGGTTCGACCTCGGGTCAGTTGTTTTCCCAGCGGAACTGAAACTCCAGCTCTTCGCTGTTGCCTTCTATCTCATGTTCAATGGAGAAGACGGCATGCACCGGCACGTAGATGCGTTTGCCGGCCACCTGGATCTGGTAACGCTTGCCGGTTTTCATGCAATCGACCAGCCGTTCCAGCTTTTTGATGGTTTCTTTGTCGCTGTAGCTTTTTTCGACGTCGCGGTCAGCCATGTTGGTTTCCTGTGTGTGGTTCAGCGTTATTGGATCCGACGCAGGTGACAAAAGTTTGAAAGCGGGTCCTATTCGTCCGGCTGATCGAGAAACTCACTCAAACCGTATCCCGTCCGCTCGCCGTCGAGCTCATAGCGCGTCATGCCTTCGCCAACGTGTGTGTGCGTGCCGGCGCGGCGGTTGCGCAGAGGAATGTAGCCCATGACCGTGCCTGTCAGCTGGCGCTTGCGGCCGTCTTCCAGCTCGAGGTCTGCGGTGAGGGACTTGTGGTAGTTCCTGTCCGGCTCGTACTCCGGGTGCAGCGTCGCAGACGTGATGCGCACCAGATCCTGGCCTTCGTGAAAGAGCCCGCCGCCTTCCCCCGCGCCGTTGGTACGGATGATCATGCCGAGATCGTCGCCGAAGTTGCCGGTGATCCAACGGTAGGAGGGGGTCGCCTGCCAGTAGCGCGGCCCCCAGGAATGGTCTCTGAGTCCCCAGCCGCTGAACGCCACCGGGGCGTCGTGGCCGACACGGATATGCCCGTGGACGCGGCTGTGTTGCTCGGTGTGCGCCCGGGCAAACTCGTTGCCGTCACCAGGCTCGCCCACATGGCCGTACATTGGGCCAACGGCCTCGTGTGCGAGGTCAATCTCCAGATCCACGTGAGGGTTTTCCTTGAACGCTTTGCCGGGATTGCTCATCTGCCGCGGGTCGGCCAGCTGCACGGTGTCCCCCTGATACAGCGTGCGGACGAGCTCCGCCGGACGCTGCACGTCGATGTTGAGGCCGCCCGCGTTCCAGGCGTCGTTGTGGGTAATTTCCGGCTTGGCATAGTTGAAGAGCGCCGAGCCATCGTCGTTCCAGACGATAACCGTCATCTCGGCATACCCTTCGTTGGCGCGATTGCCGATGCGCACGAACCCGCCGCGGTTCTGCGACGGATCGAAGAAGTTGAAGTACACCGACTCGTTGAAGTTCGACTCGGGCCCGAGCTCGTGGGTGTAATCGTCTTCCGGCTTGATATTGCCGTAGATACGGATGCCGCCTGGTGTTGTCTGCATGGTGTGTCTCACTCAGCCGTGATGCGCAGCACGTCACCTGCGGAGCCGTCGGTCAGCACGTAAATGCTGCCGTCGGGGGCTGCGCGGATGTCCCGGATGCGTTCGCCAATCTCTGCAAATACGGGGGTCTCGTCGACCACCTCGCCGTTCTCCATATCGAGACGCCGAACTTCCTTGTCGACGAGCGCGCCGGCAAAGAGGTCACCCTGCCATGCGGGGAACATATCGCCTTCGTAGATCATGAGCCCGGAAGGTCCTATCGAAGGCGTCCACACGTGATCGGGCTGTGTCATACCTGCGTATTCCGTAAACGGTGAAACGTACGCGCCGTTGTAGTCCATGCCGAACGTGACGGCCGGCCAGCCGTAGTTCTCGCCGGCGCGCAGCACGTTCACCTCATCCCCGCCGCGGGGGCCGTGCTCATGCTGGTATACCGTGCCGTCGCCGGCCACGGTCAGTCCCTGGGGGTTACGATGTCCGTAGGTCCACACGTAGGGCGCGTCTGCAATCGGATGGTCGGCAGCTGGCGTGCCGTCTTTGTTCAATCGCACGGTTTTGCCCAGATTGGACGCGGTGTCCTGCGCCGCTTCGCGGAAATCGAAACCGTCACCGGTGGTCAGGAGCAGGGTACCGTCATCCAGCCAGGCGAGTCGTCCGCCGTAGTGCATTGGTGCGTACTTCTTGGGCGCAACCGAATAGATGACCTGACTGTCTTCGAGGGTGTCCCCCGTCAGGCGGGCGCGTACGATCGTTGTACCGTTGGCTTCCTGATCACCCGCAGAGAAGGATAGATAGATGAGCTGGTTGGTCTCGAACTCCGGATCCGGCAGCACGTCGAAGAGACCACCCTGTCCGGCGAAATACACTTCGGGGACGTTCGCAATGGGCTCGCTCACGGTTCCGTCCGCTGCGATGCGAAGGAGCTGCCCGGAAAGCTCTGTGACCAGACGGTCGCCGTTGGGCAAGAAGGCGATGCTCCAGGGAAAGTCGAGATCTTCTGCCACCGGTGTGATTTTGTAGTCCATCGCATGTGCGCTGGACACCATAAGGGTCAGCGTCAGGACAAGGACGATTCTCGGTGAAGAGGTGTTGCTCATTGCAATCCGGGTCAAGTCTGTGGATGCTTTATATTAACTCGAATCGATTCCCGGGGTGGCATTGAAAAACTTGCTGGCTTTTGTTGCGGCGGTCATCGTCGCGTATCTGGTGGCCGTCATTTCCTATACCCAGCTGAACCTGGCCAATCTGGTTGAAATGGGGCTCAGCGTGAGCTTCGGTGACCGCGTTGGGGCGGGACTGCATGACCTTGCCGGCATGGCGCCGCTGTACCTGCCGATCATCGGCGTGGCGCTGCTGCTCGGTTTCAGCGTGGCGGCACTCATCATTCGGTTCGTGCCCCAGCTCAGAAGTCTCGGCTACGTGCTGGCGGGTTTTGTGGCGATTTACGCCGTCGACTTTGCGCTCGGCAATCTCGTTGCCTCCGGGACGCACCCGCTGGCGGTCACCCGCACGACCGTTGGGCTCTTGTCACAGTGTTTCGCAGGCGCCGTCGGCGGCTATGTTTTCGTACGCATGCTCGGTACACCGAACGCCACAGCCAGCTGAACAGTTCTACTGAAGCTGTATGAAAAAGTAGACGCCGCTCGTTGCGCAGAGTGCGGCGCCACCGAGAATGCTCCACCAGCGCATGCCTGCGCCGGGGCGTAGCCCCTCGGGAACGTCTGCCCCGAACATTGCGCGGTGATTGAGCACCACGATCAGCGGCGCGAGCAGGAAACCCAGGCTGGTCGCAAAGTTGATGAAGGTGGCGAAGTCCTGCATGAGGAACGCCAACACGCCCAGGCCGCCCAGGGAGAAAAGCACCACGCCGGGCGCATGCAGTTTGTCGGTCCGCAGGCCCAGCACCTCGCCCGCGTGTGTGAGCACTCTGATCTGACCGTCGAGCACCGTCAGGAGCGTGGTGAACATCGTGACAAATGCCACTACGGCAATCAGCGGATACGACCATGCCCCGAGCTGGCTCGTGAAGAGCTCAATCACGAGTGCTGCAAAAGGTCCCGCTCCCTGCGGCAGCGCGCCGCCTTCGGCGTGCACAACGCCGGCGCCGAGCAATACGAAGCAGATTGCAAAAACGACTGTAAGACCGTAGCCGACGTTGAAGTCGGTTGCGGCATCTTCCACGCTGGTTTGCTCACCGAGGTGTGCGTTGCGGCTGGCCGCCCAGGCTGAGGACATGACGGACGCATCGATTGGTATGGGCATCCATCCCGCGAGCGCAATGATGAACGCCACGGTGGCGAGATCGAATGCCGGCAGCATCCATGCGCCGCCGCTGAAATCCACCTGCGGGATGACAAGCAGCGTGGCGACTGGCAACAACAGGGCAAGCAGTCCCAGGAGAATTTTGGAGACGTGCTCGAGACCCTGATACCTGCCGGCGAGCACGATGCCAGCCGCGATTGCCAACACCACTGCGCTTGCTGCGAGAATGTTGTCCGGGCTGCCTAAGAGCGCCTGTAGCAAGCCCGCCGTTGTCACGGTCACGGCAGCCAGCACGAACCACATGGCGTACACCGCAAGCAGCAGGTAGGCGCCGATGGCCCAGAGTCCTTGATCCCGGTAGTTCGCGAGCAGCGTGCGTCCGGTTGCGGCGGGGTAACGCAGGCCAAAAAGCAGGCTCGGGTATTTAGCAACGCAGGCTGCCAGCAGGAAAGGCAGCATGGCGAGGCCGTATATTGCACCCGCCCGGGTCGACTGAACGAGATGGGAAACGCCAATCGCAGCGGCGGCGAAAACGATGCCGGGGCCGAGTAGTCTGTAGAGCCTGACAACGGAGGCCCC
>JANQPF010000015.1 GCA_028285415.1 Pseudomonadales bacterium | reverse complement strand
GCATGTCGGCGATGATGGCTTCCGGTGATTCGCTGCGTGGATTATCCGAAGTCAACCAGACCTCATCCGCGTGCGCCGCCACGGCCCCCATCTCGGGCCGTTTGCCGCGGTCGCGGTCGCCACCGCAGCCGACCACGCATACCAGCTTGCCGCGGCAGACGGGGCCAAGGGCAGCGAGCACCTTGGCCAGGGCGTCGGGCGTGTGCGCGTAGTCGACAACCACCGACGGTTGTCCGGATGCGCCGAACATCTCCATCCGTCCAGGTACCGCCTGCAGACCCTTCAGCGCGGCAACAACGGCCGCAGCGTCCTGATCGAGAGCTACGAGCGCAAGCATCGCCGCGGTGACGTTGTCCAGAGCGTAGTCGGCAATCACCGGGAGCGTAGCTTCGAATTCGCCATACGGTGTCAGCCAGCGCACTTCTGAGCCGCCGTCGATAAGGCGACGCTGCCAGCGCCAGTCACCGTCTTTTCCATATGTCAGCACCGGCGCCCGCGCGCTTGTGGCGAGCGTGCGTCCGTACTCGTCATCCACGTTGATGACCGCCGCCTGCAACGGGAACGCCTCGAACAGCCGGGCCTTGGCTGCACCGTAAGCTTCGAGGGTACCGTGATAGTCGAGGTGGTCTCTCGACAGATTGGTAAACACACCCACGTCGAACGCCACGGCGTCCGCTCGACGCTGGTCGAGGGCGTGGGAGCTGACCTCCATGGCAATTCCGGCGAAGCCAGCTTCTTTCAGAAGGGCAAGGCGCCGCTGCAGCGCTACCGCGTTGGCCGTTGTCATGACGTCGGTCTGCAAAGCATCGAGCCCACCCCATCCCAGCGTTCCGCTATAGCCGAGCGGCATACCGAGACGCAGGCTGAGGTCTGCGATGTGATAGGCCACCGACGTCTTGCCGTTCGTCCCGGTGACGCCAATGCAGGCAAGGCTGCGGCTGGGATCCCCGTAGAACTTCGCCGCCAGCTCTCCGCGCCTGCGATCGAGATCATCGACGCCGACAACCGGCACGGGACAGTCGGCGAGCGCGGATGCCCGCTCAGCCGGGCACAACACCGCGTTGGCGCCGCGCTCGACGGCGGCATCAGCGTAGGCAAGCAATGCCTCATCGTTGGCAGCCACGCTGATGAACCCGAACTCCGGCTCTACCTCCAGGGTGTGCTCACTCAGACCCTTCAGCTCAATGCCGGGTAACTTGTCGTCTGCAAGCAGCTCTTTGAGGTTCATCAACGACCTCCGGAGCTTGCTAGAAGCGGCGCGTCTGGCGGTACGCCAAGCAACCTGAGGCTGCGCTCGGCCACCCGTGCAAATACCGGGGCAGCAACCGTGCCGCCGCCGGACAGACCCGCTTTGGGTTCGTTGATCACCACCACCATGACAAACCGGGGCTGGCTGACCGGCACCAGACCGGCAAACCAGGCAACGTGACGTTCGTCGTCGTAACCATTAGGACCAACAATTCGAGCTGTACCGGTTTTACCGCCAACGCGGTAACCGGGTACGCGCGCCGCAGGAGCCGTGCCGTCGGCGGCGACGACACCTTCCATCATGCCCAACACCTCTTCGACGAATCTGCGGTCAAACACCCGCTGCCGCTGCACCTGGCCGGCGGTCGTTTTCAGAATGGAGACTGGCAGCTTTTCGCCGAAGGTGGCGAGGGTCAGGTAAGCCTGGGCAAGCTGCAGCGGTGTGGTTGATAGTCCATAGCCATACGCCATCGTCGCGCGCACGACCGGGTAGCGCAGCTGTGCGTCATCAAGATAGCCGAGCGCTTCGCCCGGCAGGCCCGTGCCGATGTACTCCCCCATGCCCGCACGGCGCAACACTTCGTAAACCGCGCGCTCCTCGATATCCAGGGCAATCTTGGCAATGGCGACCTGACTCGACTTGGCCAGCGCCTGGCCGAGGGACATATCACCCCGATTGACCGGATCTTCAATGAGCTTCTGGCCAATGCGGAAATAACCCGGCGCCGTTGCCACCAGACTGGCACGGTCGTAGCGGCCGGATTCAAGCGCCGCCAGTATTGTGAAGGGTTTGATGGTAGATCCCGGCTCATAGGCGTCTGTCAACGCGCGATTGCGCATGCCGCGCAGCTGACCCGGAATGTCGTTGGGGTTGTACGATGGCTGGTTGACGAGCGCCAGCACTTCGCCGGTTGCCGTGTCCACCATGACCAGAGAGCCGGACTTGGCCTCGTGGCTGGCCACCGCGGATTTCAGTTCGCGATACGCTATGAATTGCAGCCGCAGGTCGATCGACAACGCCAGGTCCTGGCCGTATACCGGCGCGCTCTCGTAGTCGAGATCCCGGATGGTGTTACCTCTACGGTCGCGCAGCACCACCTTGCCGCCGTGCTCGCCTCGCAGACGCCGATTGAACGCATACTCGCTGCCTTCAACCCCTTCGTCGTCGATATTCGTCACGCCGACGAGATGGGCTGCGGTCTCTGCCGCGGGATAGTAGCGCCGGTATTCCCGCTGCAGGTAAAGATGGTCGATGTTGAGCGCCTTGAGCCTCTCTGCGAGATCCCAGGTGATGCGCCGCTTCAGGTAGAGGAAAGCTTTGCGCTCGCCGGCCGTCACCCGATTGGCAAGCTCCGCCTGGGGCATGTCCAGTACCGCTGCCAGACGCCGAATATCTGCGTCATCGAAGCTCGCTTTGCTGGGGTCTGTCCAGACGGCAAAAGACGGCGTGCTGACCGCCAGCGGTTCACCCTGACGATCGTAGATGACGCCACGCATTGCCGGAATGTTCTCTTTGCGTACGGAACGTGCGTCACCTTGTTGCTGCAGAAACTCGCGCTCCGTAACACCCAGATAAACGACGCGAATCGACAGACCGAGCACCGCGGCGAGGAACAGGCCGACCAGCAGGTAGTGCCGCCACAAGATCATTCGAGCACCTCGCCGACGCCTTCCGGAAAGGCCATATCGAGTTCGTTCTCAGCGGCTTCTTCAATGCTCTGCATGCTCGACAGCGCACTACGCTCCAGCAGCAGGCGGCTGTATTCCGCAGCGAGGTCGTCACGCTCTCGTTGTACCTCCCCCATCATCCGGTATAGCTCGCGCATGTCCTGCGCGGACGTCACGAGAGTCAGGCCGCTGGCAACAATCGCCACCAGCACGATGGCGAAGGCAGACTGCAGCAGCAGCGCCTGACGATCCACTCTATGAGCCGCTCTCTTCTTGCTGCCTCGATTGCTTCTGCGGTTCTTCACGAAGCTAACCTCTCGATGACCCGAAGCTTTGCGCTTCGCGCGCGTGGATTGTCCGCCAGCTCCATCGGGGTTGGAGCGAGGGGACCGGCAACGTCGCGCGCAGCGGTTGCGACTTCGGCATGCCTGATCGGTACGCGACGCGGCAGGGCCGGCGGTCGCGTCAACGAGCGGAAGTACTGTTTGACCAGACGATCTTCCAGCGAGTGGAAGCTGATGACGGCCAGACGACCACCCGGACCCAGGACGGCGTAGGCCTGTTCGAGCCCGCGTTCTATTTCTGCCATCTCATCGTTGACCCGCATGCGTATCGCCTGAAACGTCTGCGTCGCCGGATGTTTGGCCTTTCCACCACCGCCGCGCTGTGGCACCGCAGCCGCAACCAGCTCGGCAAGCGCAGCTGTCGTCTCGAGCGGGCGGGCCGCGACAATGCGACGCGCAATGCGCCGCGCGTGGTGCTCTTCACCATAGCGCTTGAGCACGTCCGCAATGTCATGTTCCTCAGCCGTATTGAGCCACTCTGCAGCGCTCTGTCCCGAGTCCGGATCCATGCGCATGTCGAGCGGTCCATCCAGACGGAAGCTGAATCCGCGATCCGCGGCGTCGAGCTGCGGCGAGGAAACGCCGAGATCCATCAGCACGCCATCCACCGTACTGATATCGAGCTGCACGAGCGTGCTGGCGAGTTCACTCAGGCGACTTTTGCGCGGAATCACACGGGCATCCTCGGCCGCCAGGCGTTCTGCCGCACTGACGGCCCGCGGATCCCGGTCGAGGGCAACCAGCCGCGCGTCGGGATCCAGCCTCGCCAGCATGGCGCGCGCGTGCCCGCCGCGCCCGAAGGTTGCGTCAACGTAAGTTCCAGCCGTCACGTGCACTAGATTGTTCAGTACTTCTTCCAGTAATACCGGGACGTGATGGTCCGGGGTGTCAGCCACTAAACGGACAACCCCGTAAACGCATCCCCATCCTCGAGCAGCTGTGCTGCATCGCCTTGCCAGGACTCCATGCTTTCGTGCCACTTCTGCTCAGACCAGATCTCAATCTTGTTACCCTGGCCCACGAGAACGAGCTTCTTCTCGAGCGTGGCATGATTGCGGAGCATTGCCGGGAGGAGCACGCGACCGTTGCTGTCGAGCTCCAGGTCAGTTGCGTGCCCGATCAACAGTCGCTGCAGGAGGCGCGCCCGGGGATTGACGTTCGACAATCCCTCGAGCTTGCGCTGCACAACTTCCCATTCCGGCAGCGGGTACATGAGGAGACAGGGTTCGCGCATGTCGATGGTCACCACAACCTTGCCGTCAGCGGCAAGCTGCACCACCTCGCGATTGCGCGCGGGCAGGGCCATCCTGCCCTTGCTGTCGAGGGTTGCATTTGTGATACCACGAAACACGGTTCAACTACGGTGATTGCGCTCGCGAGCGATGTCGGAGCACGCTGGCTCCATCCATCGCCGAGGACCGATTTGCCGGACTATCCCGGCGCACGCAACCCACATTTCTCCACATTTTCCCACCTAACTGGCATCATAGGTCGCGGGTTGGGTGAGTCAAGCGGCGAATTCGTTAAGCTACGGAAAAATAAGGAAATTTTCCGCATATCTAGAGGGTTTTCGCAAAACAACGCTCAGCTTCACGATAACCTAGCGCCAACTTCTAGAAATTACTTTAAGTAAGATAGTTTTTAGAAATAACAACTAAGTTTTATATAACAATGAGTTAGCCTATAAGCCGGGTTCTGTCGAGAACAGTCATTCATCTAGGGCCGCCGTCGCCAACGGCCTCGAGCGGCCTACCCGGATCCGGTGCGGGTCACACCATGGGATCCCTATTTGGCCTTGCTCCAAGTGGGGTTTACCTAGCCGCGACGTGTTACCACTCGCGCGGTGCGCTCTTACCGCACCCTTTCACCCTTACCGCACCAGACGGCGCGGCGGTCTACTCTCTGCTGCACTTTCCGTAGGCTTGCGCCCCCCAGGCGTTACCTGGCACTTCACCCTGTGGAGCCCGGACTTTCCTCCCGTTGCGGCCACAAAGGACGGCAACCGGCGACTGCCCGGCTAACTCTGGTGCAGAGGTTAGGTCAACTTGCGGCCTGCGGCAATCGCGCATCGCCGCCCTGACCCAGCACCGCGTAGAAGTCCGCCTCGTCCATGGGTCGAAAAAACGCAAATCCCTGGATCAGCTGACAGCCGAGATCGCGGCAGAACGTGGCTTCCCAAGGCGTTTCCACACCCTCCGCGACGCTGACAACGCCAAGATCATGCGCCATCTCGACCACCCGCTGCAGCAGCTTGCGGCTTTTATCGTCTTCCTGGATGCCGCGCACCAGCGACCGGTCGAACTTCAGCACATCTACCGGCAGCTCTTTCAGGAGCGCAAGCGACGAGTGACCCGTGCCGAAATCGTCCATGGCGATGACAAGCCCGCAGGCTTTCAACCGCTCCAGCACGTCCCGCGCGTGGCCGGGGTTGTTCATCACCGTGCTCTCCGTGATCTCAAATTCCAGCACGCCGGGATCGAAGGTGCCCTCGCGCACCAGGTCCTCCACGACATCCAGCCAGTCCGTCAGCGCAAACTGACGCGGGGAGATATTCACCGCAACCTTGATGGCACCGAAGCCCCGGCGGGAGAGCGTCTCGAGCACGCGGCAGGTTTCGCGGATGACCCAGATACCCAGCTCATGAATGAACCCGTTACGTTCCGCCAGATCGATGAACCGCAGCGGCGCAATCAGCCCCCGTTCAGCATGCTGCCAGCGGCACAGCACCTCGGCGCCTTCGATGGTCAGGTGTTTGCCGCTGACCTGCGGCTGGAGCTGCAGAAAAAACTCGTCGCGGACAAGCGCCTGGCGCATGTCCTGTTCGAGGGTGTGCCGGTCGTGCAGATCTTCCTGCACCTGATGCGAATACGCCGTCACCTCACCGGCAAACGCCGTTGCCGTTACCGCCACCAGCGCGCGACGCAGCCAGTGCTCGGTGGCGAGTGCGTCCTCGACCTCGTCGATATCCACGTAGCCGGCGGCCAGGCTGAGGGCGGTGAGCTTACCGCTCAAATCGAAAGGCTGACAAAGCACGTGCACGAGCTCTTCGACCGCCTGATGGGGGCCAATCTCCGCCGCAAACGCAAACACCGTGTCTTCGAGTGCCTGCACCGGAATCAGCAGCTGACCAAGCTGCGCAGCGGCGCGCCGGCTCACTTCGTCCATCAGCTCAACCTGCTGCTTCAGGGTCATCAGCCGGTTGACGCTCGAGTTGCGCACCTCGAGAACGATCAGCCTGGTTGGACCGGGCAGCTTGAATATCTGATGGCACAACGTGGCATGGGGGCTCGTTTCGACGCGTGTGTCATCCTGCGTGCTGGCAAGCGCTGCAGCTTCACGGAGCATGGCGCGTAGCGTGTCGTTCGACCAGGGTTTCGGCAGGAACTTGTCCACCGCGCCCGAGTTGACCGCCTCCATCAATGTCTGCAGATCGTCCTGGCCGCTCAGCATGATGCGCACGATGTGCGGGTAGTCGTCCCGCACCCGGGACAGAAGCTCAGCGCCGCTGCGCTCCGGCATGTTGTGGTCGCTGACGATAATGTCCACGGGGTGCTGGTCGAGCACCGCGAGGGCGGCGGCGGCGCTTTCGGCCACACGGATGTCGTACCCTTCGTGACGTAACGCCTGGCACATGGCCTCCAGGACTTCGGATTCATCGTCGACCAGCAGCAAGTTGCAGAGCATCTGACGTGCCTTTTTCAATCTTCACCATTCAGTATAGGAACCCCTCGGCACCGGCAGCGCGGTCAACGGCATCAGAGGGCTGTTTCGTGATCCATCCGCCATTGCGCCAGACCGCGCGCGCCGGAATACTGACGTGATGGTTAGATTCTTCGCGCTCCTCGGCACCGGCTACCTTGTGATCTGCGCGGCGATGTATTTCATGCAGGACAGGCTGCTGTTCTTCCCGCGCCCCAACGACGCCAACGCCACCCGGAAGCTCACGCCGTATGCGTGGCAGACCCGCAACGGCGTCAACCTATTGACGGGGTGGCTCATACCCGCACCCGAGCCGGTCAATGCGCCGCTGGTAATTTACTTTGGAGGCAACGGCCAGGACGTCGCGGAAGTCGCCGAGATCCGCACCCACGCGGCCAATACGCTCTACGTGAACTACCGGGGATATGGCTCGAGCTCGGGCAGCCCGTCCGAAACGGCATTCTTTGCCGACGCTGAACACGTCTACGACGCGGCCACCCGGGAATTCGAATTCAACGGCCATGTGATTCTGCATGGTCGCAGCATGGGCTCAGGCGTTGCGGTACACCTGGCGGCGGAGCGACCCGTGGATGGACTGGTCTTGATCACCCCCTATGACAGCATCGCGGCGGTGGCGCAATCGACCTACTGGTTCCTGCCGGTGGGCCTTCTGCTCAAACACCGCTTCGATTCTCTCAGCCGGACAGACGATGTATCCGCCCCCGCTTTGATCCTCATCGCTGAAAATGACCGCGTCATTCCCCCCGCCCATGCAGAGAATCTGGCTCGACACTGGCAAGGCCCAACGGAAGTGCTGCGCGTGCCCGGCGCCAACCACCTGACCGCCACCAGCAACGCCGAGACCATGGCACAGATCAACAGCTTCATACTTCGCGTGGGCGGCGCCAGAGATTAGTTGGTCTCACCGAGCCGTATCGCAAGATCGTACATCACCGACTTTGGGGTCCCGCAGATGGTGGCGGCTATGCGCGCGGCCTGTGCCGGTTTCAACTCCTCGAGCAGCGCGCTCAGCACCTGACGGTGGTCGAAAGAGACGTCAGCCACCTCCGCCGCCTCGACAATCCCGGTAAACTCGCCGCGAGGCTCCTCGCCGAGTGCGGCAGCAACCTCAGCTGCTGTGCCAACGAGCACCTCCTCGAACTGTTTCGTCAACTCTCGCCCGAGCATGACGCGACGCTCGCAGAGCTCACCGATGTCTTTGAGCGACGCGAGCACACGATGCGGCGCTTCCAGAAAAATCAGCGCATCCCCGTTCATCAGCCAGTTCTTGAGCGCAAACCGGCGCGCCTTGGCTTTTTGCGGCAGAAAACCCACGTAGCGAAACGGCCTTGCCGGCAGCGGGCAGACGCTGAGCGCTGCGGTAATCGCGGAAGCTCCGGGCACCGGTATCACCCTGATACCCGCCGCGTGCGCCGCCTGGACCAGCGCGTAACCCGGATCGTTGACGAGCGGCGTCCCGGCATCCGAGACCAGCGCCACGTCGCTGCCGTCGCGCAGGCGCTCGACCAGACGCTCACCCATTGCCGCTTCGTTGTGCTCGTGCAGGCTGACCAGCTCGGGTGTCCGATGATTGATGTGATCTAACAGCACCCGCGTGCGTCTGGTATCCTCCGCAGCCACAATCTGCACCGCTTTGAGGACATCTTCCGCTCGCCGGGTCAGGTCGCCGAGGTGTCCAATGGGGGTGGCAACTACGTAAAGATCACCGCAGTTCAATCGGGCCGTCATGCTGAAACAGATCCTATTATGTCTCGCCTGCATTGTGGCAATGTCGGCGTGTCAAAGCACGCTCCAGACGCCGGACCGCCGCGACTCGCCGCTCAGCGACGACTACGCGGTACTTCTGCGCGACGCCGAGCGCGCGCGTAATCCAGCAAGCGCGGCGCGCCTGCGACTGGAGGCCGCGCGGGTGCTGACGCTGAACGGCGACGCCGTGCAGGCGTTGTCCGTGCTGGATGCGATTGCGCCGGCTGACCTCCCGGAAGACGCTGCGGCGGACTATTTCCGTACCCTCGCGCGCGCCAACCTGCTCATCGGCGACACGATTGCCGCAGAAAACGCATTCGGCGGCATCCCGAGCCTAGAAGATGACGACTTTCTGCTGCTGGCGGACATCTGCAGCGCGCTCGCGCGGTATCGGTGCGCGGCAGACGCCTGGATTCAGGCCTCCATCAACCTGGGCATGGGTGCTGAGGCATTGCCAACGGATATCCATGACCGAATCTGGTTTGCGCTCGGTCGCGCGCAACAGGGTCCCAGCGCGTTCACGCATCGCTATCATCACGCCTGGTGGCTGTTGCAACAGGAGGTACGCAACGCCCCCTCCATCACCGGACAGGTTGCCGCATGGCAGCGCTGGCAGCGCAGCTATCCGAGCCATCCGGCGCGATTGGATCCCCCTACGGCACTCCAGCGGTTACAGGACTATCAGCTTCCCGCCGTTGCGCTCCTGTTGCCGCTATCCGGCAATCTTGCCGGGGCCGGAAATGCGGTACGCGACGGGCTGATTGCCGCTTATCTCAGCGAAGACGCCGAGTCGAAGCCGCAGATCAAATTCTACGATTCTGCCAGCGAGGATCTCGCTGCGGTCTGGGAACGCGCGCTGGCGGGCGGTGCGGACGTTGTTGTTGGTCCTCTGATCAAAGACCAGGTAGAGCGGTTTGCCGACATCACGGCGTTCTCCGAGGTGCCGCGCCTGCTGCTGAACTACCTCGACCAGACGCCGGGCATTGAAGGTGAACGCGCGGCGCCCGGGCTTTTCCAGATTGGCGTTGCGATCGAGGACGAGGCGGGCTCGCTGGCCCGGCACGTGCTGGCGGCTGGCCACGAAAAGGTGCTGGTGGTGCACAGCCAGGACCGCTGGGCACGACGGGCGATGACCGCCTTCCGCGAACAGTGGCCTTATCCCGTGACGATGGCGCCGTTTGTCGACATACGCGGTTTGACCGGCGCGGTCGGCGAGGCCATGCAGGTCGCAGCGAGTGAGACGCGTAAAAACGAAATCGCCAACATTCTCGGTCAGCAGCTGGAATTTCTGCCTCGCGCCCGCGGAGATCTCGACGGCATCATCGCATTGACCACGCAGGTAGAGGCCGAGGCCCTGGTACCGGCACTGCGCTTTCACTTTGCCGACGATCTCCCGGTTTACGCCACCAGCCAGGTGGCCCGGGGTGAACAGACGCGTAAGCTCGCGGGATTCAGGTTGACCGAAATGCCCGTTTTCGCTGATCCAACGCCCGAGCAGGCTGCGCTCACCACAACGTTTGGCCTGATGGACAGCCCGTACGCGGAGCTCTACGCGCTTGGCTTTGACGCCTACCGCCTGGCCACCTGGCTGCCAATTCTCGACCCCGCAACACCCGTTGGCGTCCCGGCGGCGATGGGTTACCTGTGGCTGCAGGACGACGGTGCCTTTCGCCGCGATCTGAGGCTTGCAGAAATTCACCCGGACGGATTCATTCCTCTGGGAGAGTGAACACCCGCGCGCGCGGTACCGCGGCAGAGGCGCTTGCTGCCGTCTATCTGATGATGAAAGGATTACGGTTCGTTGCGCGCAACTACCGGTGTCGTGCTGGCGAGATTGATCTGATCATGCGCAGCCGCCGCCCGGAGCTGCTGGTCATCGTCGAAGTCCGCTACCGGCGCCATTCGCGCTTCGGCGGCGCCGTTGCCAGTGTGACTGCGGCAAAGCAGAAACGCATCATCCGGGCAGCATCACTCTTCCTGCGGCAGGATCCAGGGCTCGCTGTCATACCCCTGCGCTTTGATGTCCTCGGCATCGAGGGTGCCCTGTGGCGCCCGCAAATCCGATGGATTCGCAACGCATTCGAGAGCGAATCGTGAAGCGCGGCTGCGAATAATCATTGACCCGCGCCAACCCCGCCGCCACAATGGCGCCGATTTTGACCCCACTCACGGAATCATGGACTACCTGCATACGCTGCGTCTGACCTCCTTTCTCCTTCCCCTAATCCTGCTGACTGCGTGCGCAAGCGACCCCAACCGCCGAACTCCCGGCGTCGTCATTGACGACTTTGCGCTGGAGAACATCGTCGAAAGCGAAATCCGCAATTCTGACCCCGGCTACAAGGGCTCCCACATCGTTGTCGTATCACACAACGGCGTGGTGCTCCTGGCCGGTCAGGTTGCGACCGCGGAGCTTCGTGAGAAGGCCAGCACCGTCGCGCAACAACTGCGCCGTGTGCGCAAGGTTCACAACGAGCTGACCGTCGGCGGACCCACCTCAATTATTGCGCGCTCCAACGACGCCTGGCTCACCACGAAGGTCAAGGCCCGCCTGGTTGCCGG
This sequence comes from Pseudomonadales bacterium, assembly GCA_028285415.1. Lineage (GTDB taxonomy): Bacteria > Pseudomonadota > Gammaproteobacteria > Pseudomonadales > Azotimanducaceae > UBA4421. The sequence continues at coordinate 67,453 of JANQPF010000015.1, read as the reverse complement.
TGAAGCGGATGGTACGAAGATTAAGGTACAGACCGAAGACAGTACGGTTTATCTGATGGGCATGGTGACTCGCGCACAGGCTGACGCCGCTATCAACGTCGCGAAAGACGTCTACGGCGTGCAGAAAATCGTCAAAGTTTTCGAGTATCTAGACTAAGCGCAGTTGCGGCTTGTCCGCGGCGCTGTCGTCGGCGTCCGGCGTCGGTGCCGGCGTGTCGTCTGCAAGGCCTTCTTCGTCGGGAAACACCATACCGAGCTGAGTATCACGCGCGTAAATTGCTCTAATCGCCGCCATGGGCAGGAAGAGATCGAAATGCTGGCCGCCAAAGCGGCCGCCGCAGCTCACCGCGTGATCTTCGATGACGAGGTCACGCACCGCGCCGGGTCCAAGGTTTAACACAATCTGATCGTTCTTGACGTGGTCCTGCGGCACCTGCACGCCGTCGACCGTGGCATCAACCAGCACGTAGGGCGCCTCGTCGCTATCGACGATCCACTCGTACAACGCCCTCAAAAGGTAAGGACGCTGGGGTTTCAATCCTGCATCTCCAGTTCCGCCTCGGTCAGACTCGCCCGAAACGCCTCACGGTCGAACATCGTCTGCATGTATTTCTGCAGCGGGCGCGTGCTCTTGTCAGGCAGCGTGATGCCAACCTCTTTCAGCCGCCAGAGGATGGGCGCCACGCAACAATCGACGAGCGAAAACTCGTCATTCATAAAAAAGGGCTTTTCGCCGAAAATCGGCGCAATCGCAATGATGCTTTCGCGCAGCTCTTTGCGGGCTTTCGTAATGACGGTCTCGCGGCCTTTGCCGGCCATCAGAATATCGAGCTTGTTGCTCCACTCCTTTTCCACGCGGCTGATCCACAGACGCGAGAGCGCGCGCTGCACGGGATAAACCGGGAGCAGCGGCGGATGCGGGAAGCGCTCGTCGAGATATTCCATGATCACGTTGGCCTCATACAGGACGAGATCCCGGTCAAGGAGCGTCGGCAGACTGTTGTACGGATTGATTTCCGCAAGATCCTCGGGCTTTTTGCTCGGATCAACGTCAACGATGTCGACGGTTACGCCTTTTTCCGCCAGGACCATCCGCACCCGGTGGGAGTAGTGGTCGCGGGCGTCAGAGAAGAGGGTCATCGATGATCGTTTGGTGACAATGCTCATGAATACAAAGCCTTTGGGTAGGGTGGGATGGGCAGGTGCCGCTCAGCGGCACCATGACGGCGGAGCCGGCACCATGACGGCATCTGAGTACGGCGACTTAGTGCACGTCCTTCCAGTACTCGCGGTTCAACAAGTAGGTGAAGCAGCCGAGAATGATGAGGAACAGCAACGAGTAAATGCCGATGCGATGTCGTTCCAGCCGGGACGGCTCGCCTACGTAGTAGAGGAAATTGGTCAGGTCATACATCGCGGCATCGAACTCTTCGGGCGTGTAGACGCCGGAGCCCTCTTCGTGAACGAGCCTGCCGCACTGTTCTTCGGTAATGGCTTTGCCGGGAATGAGCGGGTCGCGCATCTCACCCCCATTCTCGGCCATCTTGGGCACCTGTATGCATCCTTCCGTCACGTTGCCCTGCAGTTCCAGCAGGACGTTGGGCATGCCGACGTTCGGGTACATTTTGTTGTTGGCACCGAACGGCCGCGTCTCATCCGCGTAGAACGCACGCAGGTAGTTGTAGATGTACTCGGGGTCTTTCAGCCGCGCAATCAGCGTCAGGTCCGGCGGCGCAGCACCGAACCAGTCTTTGGCGGCAACCGGATCCATGGCGGTGGTCATCAACTCACCAATTTTCTGTCCGGAAAAGACCAGCTTTTCGAGCGCAATCTCGTGCGGTATACCCAGATCGTCCGCGGTACGTTCGTACCGTTGAAACTGAAGACCGTGGCAACCCATGCAGTAGTTCATGTACAGGCGCATGCCGTTCTGCAGAGAAGGCTTGTCAGTGAGGTCACCGTCGAAGGGCTTCGCCCCTTCCCATTCGACCGGCGCGCTTGCGCCCCAGACCAGACCGGGTGCAATCAGCAGACAGGCTAACAGTAGTTTTCTCATCACACGGTCACCCTTTCCGGTTCAGGCTTGGTTTTTTCTATTCTCGTGTACCAGGGCATGAGCATGAAATACATGAAGTAGACGATCGTGAAAAACTGTGCGGTTGCCGTGCGAAGGTCAGTCGGCGACTTGGTCCCGAGGTAACCCAGGACAAAGAAGCTGACTACTAGAAGGCCCAGCATCACTTTCGACCACATGCCTTTGTAGCGGATCGACTTCACCGGGCTGCGATCGAGCCAGGGCAAGGCACAGGGAATGATGATGGCGCCTGCCATGACCACGAGACCCCAGAACTTGGCGTCGACACCGAAGAGCGGGAAGGTGGCCGCCCGTAGCATCGAGTAGTAAGGGGTGTAATACCAGACCGGTGCGATCAGCTCCGGCGTCTTCAACGGGTCTGCCATTTCAAAGTTCGGCTTCTCGATGAAGTAGCCACCCGCTTCCGGCGCAAAGAAGACGAAGGCCAGGAAGAAGACGAAAAAGATCACAATCGCGTGCAGATCGTGGACGGTGTAATACGGGTGGAATGCAATCCCGTCCACCGGTATGCCATCCGGGCCTTTGTTTTTCTTGATCTCGATGCCGTCGGGGTTATTTGAGCCAACGTGGTGCAGCGCTACCAGGTGGACAAACACCAGGACCACGAGGACTAACGGCAGCGCCACGACGTGCAGCGCGAAGAAGCGGTTGAGGGTGGCGCCCGACATCAGAAAGTCACCGCGCACCCACTCCATGAGATCGGGTCCGATGTAGGGGATGGCGCCTGCCAGCGACACGATCACCTGAGCGCCCCAGTAGGACATGTTGCCCCAGGGCAGCAGGTAGCCGAAGAAGCCTTCAGCCATCAGCGCAATGAAGATCACCATGCCGATCAGCCAGAGGAGCTCGCGCGGTCCGCGGTAGGAGCCGTACAGGAGCGCACGATACATGTGCAGATAAACGACGATGAAAAAGAACGATGCACCGGTGGAGTGGAGATACCTCAGGAGCCAGCCGTACTCGACGTCGCGCATGATGTACTCGACGGACGCAAATGCGCCTTCGCCGGTGGGCACGTAGTTCATCGTCAGCCAGATCCCGGTGACGAGCTGATTGACCAGCACCACAATGGCGAGCACGCCAAAGTAGTAGAAGAAGTTGAAGTTTTTCGGCGCGTAGTACCGCGACATGTGGTACTCGAAGGTTTCCGTCGCCGGGAACCGCGCATCGAGCCACTCCATGGAGGAGTTGAACCACTTCGGTCCCCACTTTTCGGTGTTGGAAGATTCGCTGGACATCAGGCTGCGCCTCCTTCTTCACCGATGATGACAACCGTATCCGACTCGAAGCTGTGCGGCGGCACCTCCAGATTGTCCGGTGCGGGATAACCTGCGCCAACCCGACCGGCCATGTCGAACTTGGAGCCGTGACAGGGGCAGAAGAATCCACCCTGTTTTGTGTCTTCGAAGTTCTCCGTCTCCACGTATTTGGGTGAACACCCCAGGTGCGTGCAGATGCCGACGTAGATGCCTATCTCCGGCCGCGTCGAGCGCGTCGCGTTCTGCGCATAGGCAGGCTGCATGTCTTCATTCTGGGAATCGGGATCCGCAAGGCTGTGGGGCTGCTCGGTGAGCGATGCCACGGTGTCTTCGTCACGATAGACGACAAAAATTGGCTTACCCCGCCAGGCTTGAATCGGGCTCAGCATCTCCCCCGGCATCAGCTTGCTGAAATCGATTTTTACCGGCGCGCCGGCAGCGCGGGCTTTGGCGCTGGGCTGCCAGTAGCTGACAAATGGTACGGCGGCACCGACGACACCAAGACCGGCAACCGCAGATGTGGCTCCGATCAGAAAGTAGCGGCGGCTTGTGTTGACGTTGCGTTGAGCGTCAGCACCCTCGCTCGCAGAGGCTTCATGACTGACATCGTCACTACTCAAGGCTTGTGCTCCATCTGGTTGACATATTTACGATTAACGTTGTGGGTAGCGCGCCCGGCACCGTGGCGAAGTCTATTTGGCCGCTAATCAGAGGCCATCCCCTCCAAGGATAGACAACGCACGCGAGGGCGCTCGCAAACCGATTTATTGTAACACGAAAACCGCGAGCGCGGGGTGATGCAGGCGCCCCGAAACCTTGTTAAACGCTGTCTTAACGCTTGGAAAACTGCGGACGTTTACGCGCTTTGCGCAGGCCCACTTTCTTGCGCTCGACCTCACGCGCATCACGCGTCAGGAAGCCGGCAGCCCGCATCGGACCACGCAGCGTTTCGTCATAGTCGACCAGCGCACGGGCAATGCCGTGGCGGATGGCGCCCGCCTGGCCGGAGTTGCCACCGCCGCGCACGGTGACCTTGACGTCAACCTTGTCGGAAAGCTCAGCCACTTCGAGGGGCTGCCGGACGACCATGCGAGAGGTTTCGCGACCAAAAAAATCGTCCAGAGACTTGGCGTTTACCGTAATCTGACCGCTGCCGCTGCCGATAAAGACGCGCGCCGCGGAGGTTTTGCGCCGGCCGGTGCCGTAGTTGGTGTTGCTCATGCGGAAAGCTCCAGTGTCTCAGGCTGTTGCGCGGTGTGCGGATGCTCCGGACCGGCATAGACCTTCAGTTTTCTGTACATGGCGCGACCCAGCGGATTCTTCGGCAACATGCCTTTGACCGCCTTCTCGATGATCCGCTCTGGATGCGTCTCACGCATCGTCCCTACGGAGGTGCCGCGAATGCCGCCGGGATAGCCGCTGTGCCGCCAGTAGATCTTGTCGGTCTCTTTCTTACCGGTTACGCGCACCTTCTCCGCGTTGACGACGATGATGTAATCGCCGGTGTCAACGTGGGGCGTGTATTCGGGCTTGTGCTTGCCGCGCAGACGACGGGCGATTTCCGTCGCCAGTCGACCCAGGGTCTTGTTTTCAGCGTCGATCACGTACCAGGAGCGTTCCACGTCCTGCTCGCGCATGCTTACCGTTGTCATTTGGCGCCTCTGTCTGTCTGCTGCCCGGCGATGTTTCTGCCTCGCAGCGCTTTATTCTGTTGCTCGCTCAAGCCATCTTGCACTTGCTGCAAGCCCGCCACGGTCATCGCGCGTACGCAACTCACCGGGCGCGGGGTCCAGGACCCCTAATTTTGGGAGCGCGAATGATAGAGGAGGGGTTACGGCATTACAACCGCAAATATGGGGCGGCGAGGGGGCCCAGCAGGCTGGTTCAGACGGCTGGTAAACCGGCCCGGTGAGAGCCCGCGAGGTAGTCGTGAGATTGCATTTCAAGGAGCCGGCTCTGGGTGCGTTCGAACTCGAAGCGCAGCCGCTCACCCTGATAAATCTCAGTGATGGGTGCCGCGGCGCTGATGATGAGCTTCACGCCGTGATCGTAGAACTCATCGACCAGACTGATGAAGCGCCGCGCGGCATCCTCTTTGGCGGTCGTCATGACCGGCACGTTGCTGAGGAGCACCGCGTGATACACCAGGGCAAGCTCAATGTAGTCGTTCTGGCTGCGTGGCCCCTCGCAGAGCTCGGCAAAATCGAACCACACGACATCGTCCGCCACCATGCGCGCGGCAATCTCACGGCCTTCAACCTGCAGCAGCACATCCTCCTGCGGCACGTCAGGTGCAAGCGCATGGAAGCTGGTCAGCAGATTCTCCTCGGCCGCACGATCGAGCGGACTGTGGTAAATCTCCGCCTGCTCGAGCGCGCGCAGACGGAAATCGGTCCCCGCCGCCACGTGGTGGACATCGGTGTGTGCATAGATGAGGTCTATGGCCGGGAGGAAACGCCGGCGCTGCAGACCGTTGTCGTAGAGATGTCGAGGCTCAACGTTGGACGTTGCCACGAGCGTCACCCCGCGCGCAAAGAGCGCTTCCAGAAGCTCCGCCAGAATCATCGCATCGCCGATGTCGGAGACGAAAAACTCATCAAAACAGAGGACATCTGTGTCTCTGGCAAACCCGGCGGCAACCGCCTTCAGCGGGTTGGTGGTGCCGGCGAGCTCCGTCAGCTCGTGGTGAACCCGGCGCATGAAGCGGTGAAAGTGCATCCGCAACCGGCGCTCTTCCGGCAGGCAGTCGTAGAAGAGGTCCATCAGCATGGTTTTGCCGCGTCCGACCCCGCCCCAGACGTACAGCCCGCGCACTGGCTCAGGGGTTTGCCTGCGCAAGCGGCTGAGCCACCCGCCTGACGTTTCCGGACGCGCCATGAGGCGCGTGTGGAGATCATCGAGCGCGCGAACGACTTGCGCTTGCGCGTCGTCTTGAAGAAACTCGCCAGCTTCTATCTTGAGTTGGTATTTGCGTTGCGGCGACAGAGTGGACATGCCTTGGTGGCCAGAACCGGCGGCGGACTCTACCCACTGCTCCGGGAAAACTCAATGCGGGCCCTGGCCTGCCCGTCCGCCCCGCGCGTGGAACGTCCATGACCCAGATCACCCGACTCATCCTCCTCCCTGCAATCATCGGCGGACTCCTGGGGCTTGGCGTCATCTTCATCGCCGGCAGCGAGGATGCACGACCGGGCTACGCGGGCGCGGTGTCGAGGGCGGCACCGGCCGTGGTGAACATCTACTCGACCAAGATTACACGCCGCGGTGAGATCTGCCGTATCCCGGCCTACCGCGCCTTCTGCGACGCATTCCCAACTGAAGCGCAGGTGCAGAACTCGCTCGGCTCCGGCGTCATCGTGCGCGAAGACGGCTACGTGCTGACTAACAAGCACGTCATCGATCAGGCGGACGAAATTCTCGTCATGTTCGCAAACAATCAGACGACAACGGCGCAGGTCATCGGCGCTGATGCGCATACGGATCTTGCCGTCATCAAGGTCAACGCCTCAGGCTTGCCCGTCATTCCCAAGCTCGACGGCGACGTGCCGAGAGTCGGCGACGTGGCGCTCGCCATCGGCAATCCTTTCGGTTTCGGCCACAGTGTCTCCCAGGGCATCATCAGCGCCTTTTCCCGGTCACTCATCACGGCAAGCCCCTACGACGACTTCATCCAGACCGACGCGGCGGTCAGCCCGGGAAACTCGGGCGGGGCGCTCGTTGATCACGAAGGTCGCCTGCTTGGCATCAACACCATGATCTTCAGCCAGTCGGGCGGCTCGGACGGAATCGGGTTTGCCATCCCCGCGGACATTGCGCTCTGGGTGGTCGACGAAATCGTGCGCGACGGACGGGTCATCCGCGGCTGGCTCGGCGTGGGCCTGCAGCCGTTTCAAACCCCTGAAGGTGCAGTGGCGCTCAGGGTGTTACGCGTCACCCGGGGCGGACCGGCACATCTGGCAGGCCTGCAACGCGGCGACTTCGTTCTCTCGGTCAACCAGGTCCAGGCCAACAGCATCGCCACCATCACGGGCGTCATCGCAGACATCCGGCCGGGTGATGCCATCGATGTGGAGGTGATGCGCGGTGAACAGCGCTTCCGCGCGCGTGCCGTAGCGGGCGAGCTACCCGACCCCGTGTGAGAACCGACTCAGGGTTTGTTGGTGTCCTGCGCGCGCACGGCGGCCGCCTGCGCATGCGCCTGTAACCCTTCACTTTCGGCAAGCGGCACGGCGATGTCCGCAAGCGCTGCCGCGCCCGCCGCCGACATGCGGATGAGCGAGCTTCTCTTCTGAAAGTCGTAAACGCCGAGCGGGGAGGCGAAGCGCGCGGTCCCGAACGTCGGTAACACGTGCGATGGGCCGGCAACGTAGTCGCCAAACGTTTCACCGGTGTGCGCACCGCAGAATACAGCACCGGCGTGACGGATCCGTTCGAGCAGCGGCGCCTCATCCGCCACGTGCAGCTCGAGGTGTTCCGGAGCAATACGGTTCGCAAGCGCCACCGCCTCATCGAGGTCAGCCGTCACGATCAAAGCGCCGCGCGCTTCGAGGGACGCTGCGATCGTCTCATGCCTTCGCATGGAGGGCAGGAGCCTCGACATTTCCCCGGCTACCACTTCGACGAATGCGGCATCCGGACAGAGCAGAATGCTTTGCGCCGCCGCGTCGTGTTCCGCCTGCGAAAAGAGATCCAGCGCAATCCATTCAGCGGGCGTTGTGCCGTCCGCAAGCACCAGAACTTCGCTCGGGCCGGCGATCACGTCAATGCCAACGTGGCCAAATACCTGGCGTTTGGCGGCCGCCACGTAGGCGTTGCCTGGACCGACCACTTTGTCGACCTGCGGCACCGTGGCCGTACCGTATGCAAGCGCCGCAACCGCCTGGGCGCCTCCCACGGTGAACACCTGATCGACACCCGCAATGTGCAACGCGGCCAGCACCATGTCGTTGCGCTCGCCACCTGGCGTTGGCACGGTGACGATAATCTCCCCGACACCCGCAACGCGTGCGGGGATCAGCGTCATGAGCACGCTCGATGGATAGCTGGCCTTACCGCCGGGCACGTAAACGCCCACTCGATCGAGCGGGGCGACACGCTGCCCCAGCTCGTTGCCCAACGCGTCCATGAAGGTCCATCCCTCCTGACGCTGATGCTCATGAAAGGCGGCAATGCGTTCAGCCGCCTGTTCGAGCGCTCGCCGCTGATCCGCATCGATGCGATCCGCAGCCCGCGCCAGCTCCGCGGGATCGATCACGAGTTCGTCCACGGCGCGAGCCTGCAGCCCATCGAACTCCGCTGTATAGCGAAGCAGGGCCGCATCCCCGTCGCGCTTGATGGACGCGAGGATGTCGCGGACAACGCTTTCTACGCCATCGTCCACGTCCATGTTCCACTCGAGGAGACTTGTCAGACGTGCTTCGAAATCCTCAGCGCGCGTGTTCAAACGGGCAACGTTCACGACTCGACCACGTCGTTCAGACTCGCAACCAGGGCCTGCACTTCGCTGAATTTGGTTTTCATGGACGCCCGGTTGACGATCACGCGTGTGGAGATGTTGCAGATGTTCTCGCGTGCCTCGAGCCCGTTGGCGCGCAGCGTATTCCCGGTGTCCACGATGTCGACGATGGTATCCGCGAGGCCCAGCAGCGGAGCAATCTCCATCGCTCCGGAGAGCTTGATGATTTCCACCTGACGCGCCTGGCGCTGATAGTAGGCGCGCGCGATGTTGACGAATTTTGTGGCTACCCGCAGAACGCCTTTGGGCTCCGGCTGACCTTGCGGGCCTGCCGTCATCATGCGGCATTTACCAATCCCGAGATCCAGGAGCTCGTAGAAACCCATCGCACCACCGTACTCCTCGATGGTGTCCTTGCCGGTGATGCCAATGTCGGCAACGCCGTGCTCCACGTATGTCGGCACATCGGCGCTGCGAGTGACGATGAGCTGATGTCCGCCGCTGCGGCTGTCGAAAATGAGTTTGCGGGATGCATGCGGGTCTTCCGACGGCTCAATTTCACAAGCCGCCAGCAACGGTAAACACTCTTTGAGAATGCGCCCCTTGTTGAGCGCGATCACTAAGCCCATGGTTGCCCCGAAAGTGCCCTTAAAACCGGTTACGGCGGGCGCATCCTAGCAGGCTGCGGGAACAATGCACGCGCTACGAGATGCGCTGGACCGCACCGCCAAGCTGCTGCAGCTTTTCCTCAATCGTCTCGTAACCCCGGTCAATGTGGTAGATGCGGTCGATCGTGGTCGTTCCCTCAGCGGCGAGTGCCGCAATCACGAGTGACGAGCTTGCGCGCAGGTCCGTTGCCATGACCGGCGCCGCGCGCAGATCTTTCATGCCATGCACCACCGCCATCGAGTGACCATGCAGCTCGATGTTGGCGCCGAGGCGGTTGATCTCCTGCACGTGCATGAAGCGGTTTTCGAAAATGTTCTCGCTGATGGTTGCCGTACCTTCCGCAATCGCGTTCAAGGCCATGAACTGCGCCTGCATGTCCGTGGGAAAGCCGGGATAGGGAGAGGTTTCGATGTCCACAGCAAGCGGGCGGCGTCCCAGCATGTCGAGCTCGATCCAATCTTCTCCGTAAGTGATCTCAGCGCCCGCCATCTGCAGCTTCTCGAGCACGGCGCCCAGCGTTTCCGGATCAACGTCCTCGAGCCGGACGGAACCACGCGTTGCCGCGGCGGCGATGAGATAGGTGCCCGCTTCCACGCGATCGGGCATCACACGGAACGCGCCGCCATGGAGTTTGTCTTTGCCCTGAATGACGATGGTCGAGGTGCCATGTCCGTCGACTTCGGCGCCCAGCGTATTGAGGAAGTTACCCAGGTCGACAATCTCAGGCTCTCGAGCACAGTTGTGCAGTCGGGTTTCACCCCTGGCAAGCGCTGCGGCCATCATCAGATTTTCCGTCCCGCCAACCGTCACGAGATCCATGTAGACGTCGGTCCCCACAAGACCGTTCGGCGCCTGCGCTTTCACGTACCCGTCAGTGACGACAACCTGCGCGCCGAGCGCTTCGAGGCCTTTGAGGTGCTGATCAACGGGGCGCGAGCCGATGGCGCATCCGCCGGGCAGCGAAACTTCCGCGGCCCCGTACTTCGCCACCAGCGGTCCCAGCACCAGAAAAGAGGCGCGCATCGTCTTTACCAGTTCGTACGGCGCGCGCAGCTGCCCGAGCGAGCGGGCGCACACCTCGACGTTGAGTTTCTCGTCAATGACCACCTCAGCGCCGAGACATCCCAGCAGCTCGATCATGGTAGTCACGTCGTGCAGGTGCGGCGCGTTGCTGACAAGGACGGGCTCTTCCGTGAGGAGCGTCCCTGCAAGTATCGGCAGCGTCGAATTCTTGGCTCCGGAAACGCGCAGGCGGCCATGCAGCGGCTGGCCGCCGGTAATGCTCAGTTTATCCATGACGGCTGATCCTCAAGGCTGGCAGCTCTAGGGCGCGTCCGCGCGGATGGTGACTGCGTGCAGACGGCCGTCTGCGATGTATTCCTGAATGCAGGCATAGACCGCCTGTTGTTTCTGGACGCGGTTCATACCCGCAAAGGCTTCGCTCACCACTTCGATGAGCGCTCGGTCGCCGTCCACTTCGACGCGAATCGAGGCTACATCCATTTGCGCCTCGATACGGGCAATGATTTCTTCTTGCATGTGTCTTACTGGAGTCTTACTAGAGATAGTTGTCTGGGAAATAGTCTGTGCGCACCAACGGCATGGCAGATCATCAGTCGCTCAAGTCATCGCGACTGTCCAGAGTCGCGACTATAGCCCCGGCGCCGCTTGAAGCAACAGGCGACTCAAGCCCGAGAATTCGATGATTTCCTGCAGCTCCGGCGACAGGTTAACAAAGTCGATACGCTTTTCCTCGCGAGCTGCGGCACGGTACCAGGCCACCAGCACGGCAACCGACACGCTGTTGGCCGTCTCGAGACCGTCGAGATCCACCCTCAACGGCGCCTGCCCATTCGTGATGAGCTCGTGCCCCGCGTTTTTCAACGCCTCGGCGTCGTTGATGTCGAGTTCGCGCCCGATGACCGCAAACTCAGGTGTGACGACAACACTCATACGTCAGCTTCGGCAACCGCCTCTTCTTCCGCTGCAGCCTCTTCCTCGTCGATGAAATCCGACCAGGCATCAATCACTTTGTCGAGATCGCCGCCATACTGCCCGTCTTTCATTGCCGCATCGAACTGGTTTTTGTAGTTCAAGCCGATGTTCACACCCTCGATGATCAGGTTGCGCAGCTTCCAGGCCTCCTCCGCGCGCTCCATGCGGTAGGCAACGACGTAAGTTTTGCCCTCGTAGGCGATCTCCATGGTCACCATGGCTTTGTCCGGGTTGCGCGGCGGTCTGCGCGGCGCCAGCACTTCCACCCTGCCGCCGCCGAACTCCGTCAGCGCAAGTGCATAGGTGCGCACCAGGCTCCACTTGAACGAGTCGGCAAAGCGCGCCCGCTGGGCCTCGGAAGCGTTGCGGCGGTGTTTGCCCATCACGTTGTCCGCAAACTTGCGGAAGTCGATCAACGGCCGCAGCATCGCCTCTACTTCCACGTAAAACCGCTCCGGATCTTCCTGTGCATACTCCCTGCCGGCTTCGATCAGCTCGAGGATTTCGTCGGTGGCGAGCTCGACGGCCTGCTCCGCGGACTGCGCCCGGGTGGCTTCAATCATGCCGTCTGAGGCGGTGGCTGATGCACCGAGCCCCATGAGAATCACGCCGATCAGGATGTTGCGTACGTTCATTTCTTTTACCTGCCTTTACTTACCCAGGTTGGTGACGAATTCGCCGATCAAATTTTCCAGCACGAGCGCGCCTTGAGTATCCGTGATCTCATCGCCGTCGCCGAGCGTCTCCTCATCCCCGCCCGGCACGAGGCTGACGTAGCGCGCGCCGAGTATACCCTCGGTCAGAATCTGCGCGCTGGTGTCCGTCGTCAAATTGCCGGGCTCACCGAGGATATCCAGGGTCACGAGCGCTTCGCCCCAGGCCATGTCCACGTCGATGCTGCTGACCCGCCCGATGGTCACTCCCGCCATGCTCACCTTTGCGCGGGTGCGAAGGCCGGCTATGTCGTCGAAGCGCGCGGTCACCGAATAGGTCTTGCCCGTGTCGTCGAAGTTGATCCCGCTGACCTGTACCGCAAGAAAGATCAGCGCAATGATGCCAGCCAGCACAAAGGCGCCGACGCTGATTTCAACGGTTCTCATTCGCATCTAAAAATCTCCATACATGACAAGCGTCAACAGAAAGTCAGTGGCCAGGATCAGCACTGACGAGATGACAACGGTGCGGGTCGTTGCCATGGACATACCCTCAGCCGTCGGCGGGCAGTCATAACCCTGGAATACCGCAACCCAGGTCACCAGCGCCGCGAAGACGACACTTTTGACCATACCCTTACCGAGATCTTCCCAGAGCTCCACGCCATCCTGCATGCCCGACCAGAAGCCGCCCGGGTCGGCGCCGAGCCAGTCGATGGCAACAACCACGCCACCGTAGATCGCCACCATATTGAATATGGCGGTCAGCAGCGGCACGCTCAGAAGGCCCGCCCAGATTCGCGGAGCAACGATACGCCGCAGCGGATCGACACCCATCATTTCCATGCTCGACAGCTGCTCGGTCGTTTTCATGAGACCAATCTCAGCCGTCAGGGCGGAACCCGCGCGGCCCGCGAAGAGTAGCGCGGTGACAACCGGCCCAAGCTCACGCAGGAGCACCAGCGCAAGCCCCACGCCTACGGCCTCCTGCGCACCAAACCGCGCCAGCTGGGTGTGGAACTGGAGCGCAAGCACCGCGCCGATGGAGAACGCGGACAGCACGATGATCACGAGCGACAGGAAGCCAACGTTGTAGATCTGCTTGATGACGAGACTGATATCTTTCCAACGTGGCAGTCCCGCCATGGCATTGAACCACAGAATCGTTGCACGTCCGAGCGTGGACAACCAGTCCAGCGCACGTATGCCAAGCGCTCTCACGACACCCAGCATCAGCCCGGCTCTCCGAGCACGTCATAAGCAATGTCGTCGGCAGGATAGTGAAACGGCACCGGACCGTCGGGTTCCCCGTGCATGAACTGGCGCACCATTGCGGTTGGTTCCGCCTGCAGCGCTTCGGGGCTGCCCGCGCCGATGACCTTGCCATCGGCGATGACATAAATTCTGTCCGCGATGCTCACCGTTTCGTGGATGTCGTGGGAGACCAGCAGACTCGTGGTGCCGAGCGCGTTGTTCAGCTCGCGTATCAGGCTGACCAGCACCCCCATGGCAATCGGGTCCTGCCCGGTGAAGGGTTCGTCGTACATCAGCAGATCCGGGTCCAGCGCTATGGCGCGGGCGAGGGCAACCCGCCGCGCCATGCCGCCGGAAAGCTCAGATGGCATCAGGTCGCGCGCGCCCCGCAACCCTACGGCGTTCAGCTTCATCATGACCAGATCGCGGATGAGCTCTTCGGAAAGGTTCGTGTGCACGCGCATCGGAAACGCGACATTTTCGTAAACGGACAGATCGGTAAAAAGCGCTGAGCTTTGAAAGAGCATGCCGAGATTGCGACGAAAGGAAAAAAGCTCCTGACGGTTCATCGAACAGATGTCCTGTCCGTCGACCTTCACGTTACCGCTTTCCGGGCGGATCTGCCCGCCGATGATGCGCAGCAGCGTCGTCTTGCCCGTGCCGCTGGGGCCCATGATCGCGGTGATCTTCCCTCGTGGAATGGTCAATGATATGTCGTCGAAAATCTTGCGCTCTCCGCGAAGAAACGTGAGGTTTTCGATTTCTATCAGATTGTCTGAGTCGCTAGTCATGTTCGCTTGTTTGTTGATCAGGGAAACAGACGATTATCTGGAGACCGCTCCCTGGTTCAGCTGTTTTTCGCATCCCAATCCGGGACGTCAGCTAATTAAAGCAGATGCTACGGTAGCCTGAGGGCTACCGGTGCAACAAAGTGTTACAGCAAGCTTGCTCCCGAGACCCACAGCCCGTTCACGGGGCGTTGATGGGACCATGCACGTCATCCATGCCGCGGCAAACCTGCATGCACGATGGGAAAGCAGTATAACACCGCGCGCTGAACCCTCCCTGAAGCTTTTCAGCCTCAGTTCGCCAATAGATTGACAATTGGCATCGTTACCCCGATCCGACTAAAGTGCGCAATTATCCGGACACTTGATGCTGTAATCTGACCATTTCTTATCTATGTGGGTTCCCCTACTCCTGCTGATTTTTGGGTTTGTCGCCCTGGTGTGGAGCGCCGACCGTTTCCTGTCGGGCGCCGCCGCGTGCGCGACCAATCTCGGCGTTTCCAAGATGCTGATCGGTCTGACGGTCGTATCCATAGGCACTTCCGCGCCAGAGATTCTCGTGGCGCTCTTTGCCGCCATCGAGGGAAATCCGTTGCTCGCGGTGGGCAACGCAATCGGTTCCAACATTGCCAATATCGGTCTCGTGCTCGGCATTACCGCGCTCGTGGCACCGCTGCCTTTTTCCAAGCCCGTCCGCCAAGCTGAGCTGCCATGGCTCCTGATTGCTACGGTGCTGGCGCTCGGGCTGATCTTCGACCACAACCTGTCGCGGCTCGACGGCATCATCCTCCTGATCGGTCTGGCGGTGATCCTGTGGTTACTGGTCAGGGCACAAAAGCAGCCGGATCAGGAACTCTCCGCCTCCCTGCAGGAAGAGCTCGACGAGCTACCCGAGATGACCACGCTGCAGGCCATCGTCTGGCTGGTGCTCGGCCTCATCGTGTTGCTCGTCTCGGCTCAGGTCCTGGTCCACGCGGCCAGCACCATTGCTGAAGCGCTTGGGGTGAGCGACATGATCATCGGCCTGACCATCGTCGCCGTCGGCACGTCACTGCCGGAGCTGGCGGCGACCATCGGCTCAGCCATCAAGGGCCATCCGGACATCGCCATCGGCAACGTGGTTGGGTCCAACATCCTCAACATTCTGGCGGTTCTCTCGGTACCCGGTATCGTCAGCGGTGCAAACATCGAGGCGGTGGCCGTCTGGCGTGACGGCGGCATGATGCTGGCGCTCACGCTGGCGTTGGCACTCTTTGCCTACGGCATCAATTCCCGTCCCGTCATCACGCGTTTCGAAGGCATGGTCATGCTGGCTGCCTGGTGTGGCTACAACTACATGCTGGTGCTGCAGGCGTAAGGTGATCGACGACCCCGATCTCACCGCCCGCGCCGCCCAACTGCAGGGTATTGTTCTCGACGTGGACGGGGTGCTCACCGACGGCCGCATCATCTACACCGACGATGGTCACGAACTGAAACAGTTCCACGTCCAGGACGGCGCCAGCTTGAAACTGCTCATGGGCGCAGGGCTGCCTGTGGCGATCATCACCGGGCGCCGCTCACCGATCGTAGCGCGACGGGCCCGGGAACTGGGCATCAGCTTTTTACAACAAGGTGCCGACAACAAATGCCAGGCGTTGGACCTCCTCATCAAAGGTGGCTTTCCCGACGCGAACCTGGCCGTTGTCGGTGACGACATCCAGGACCTGCCGCTTTTCGAACATGCCGCCGTGAGTCTGAGCGTCACGGTACCCAACGCGCACCCGGAGGTCCTCAAACGTGCTGACTGCGCAACCCTGCGCGCCGGCGGTGAAGGCGTGGTCGTCGACCTCGCTGAATGGATACTCAGAGCGCAGGACAAATGGACAATCTGAAACGCTTCCTCTACGGCGGCGCGGTGTTCATCGTCGCGGTCATCACCTGGATGTGGCAGACGAGCTCAGACGAGGACGCGACGACCATCGACGATCTGTCGGTAGACACCGAGCCGGACGTCTTTGCCAACAACGTCGAGTTTCATCAGCTGCAGCCCGACGGTTCGCTGCACTATCGCCTGCGTGCAGAAACGATCCGCCAGTACAATCTCGAACAGCTCACGCGCATGTCGCAGCCCAAACTACATCTTCTGAGCGATTCGCAACCCCCCTGGGATGTGGCATCCCGGCACGGGTACATCCGCACGCGCCCGGGTCCGAACGGCACGACGGAAGATGTGGTGTATCTGCGGGAAGATGTGGAGCTGGTGCAGACCCACCCTGCAAACGGTCTGGTAACGATGCGTTCCGAGTCGTTCTACGTCTATCCCGACCGCCAATTCGCCGAAACGAACCAAGATGTTATGATCGATACGGAGGTCGGCCGAACCAAAGCCGCGGGCTTGCGGGCGGACCTGACGAGCGGCGTTTTGACCATGTTGTCCGCTGAACATCAAAGGGTACATACGATTGTCCTACCGGAACAGTTCAAGAAGAGTTAGCGGTCCCGGGATCGCGGCGCTCCTGTGTCTGGCGCTGGCAGGGCACGCTCATGCGCTACGCTCCGACGCCGACCAGCCGATCCACATCGAAGGTGATGACGCCGAGATCGATCAGAACAACGAAACCATCGTCTATACCGGCTCCGTAGAGGTGGTCCAGGGCACGCTGCGAGTGAAGGGCGACAAAATGGTCGTGAAGGTCAAAGGCAACCAGGTAGAGCGCATCACCACCATCGGTTCCCCGGCTCGTTACGAGCAAGAGCTCGAAGACGACCAGGGCAACGTCAACGCGCACGCCGACTCGATCATCTATCACACGGCCGAAGAGCGAATTTATCTGAACGGCAAAGCCACACTTGCGCAGAAAGGCAACGAGCTGCGCGGCGAGTCGATACGCTATGACGTAGTGAACGGTAAGGTGGATGCCAGCGCCGGAGACACGTCGGGGCGGGTCAGCATGAAGCTCGATCCGCAGTCACGTCCTCCAGAATAAAGCGTCAGCAACGCATCAGTGGCCGCCACACAGCCCTCGGCTAAGTCAGTCCTCCGCGCGACGTCTCTGCGCAAGGAATACCGCAGTAAGATCGCCGTGGAAAACGTTTCGCTGCAGGTCAAAAGCGGCGAGATTGTCGGTCTGCTGGGACCTAACGGCGCGGGCAAGACCACCTGTTTCTACATGGTGGTGGGCCTCCTCAAAGTGGATGCGGGCGACATCTCCCTGGACGGCACGGACCTCACCCAGGCGGCGGTACACGAACGCGCCCGAGCGGGTATCGGCTACCTGCCGCAGGAAGCCAGCGTATTCCGCACGTTGAGCACGGAGGACAACCTGCGCGCGATGCTCGAGCTCCGCGACGATCTCAGCAAAGCGGAGCGCAAGGCGGTCATGGAGCAGCTGCTCGAGGAGTTTCATCTGACCGGCGTGCGCAAATCTCTCGGCCAGCGCCTGTCCGGTGGCGAACGGCGCCGCCTGGAAATTGCCCGGGCGCTCGCCAGCGAACCGCGCTTCATGCTGCTGGATGAACCTTTCGCCGGGGTTGATCCGATCTCCGTGGCGGACATCAAATCCGAAATCCGCGATCTCGCCCGCCGTGGTATCGGCGTGCTCATTACCGATCACAACGTCCGTGAAACCCTCGATATTTGTGACCGGGCCTACATCGTGCATAAGGGGCACATCATTGCCGACGGTAGCGCAGAGGCTATTCTTAACAACGAGACGGTAAAACAGGTCTACCTGGGCGAGGGCTTCACGATCTGACAGCCCGAGGACGGCCCATTCATTTCGCGGGTCAGTTCCCAGTTTCGACAAATACCGATCCATGATCACCGGCATCCGTGCTAAATTGGCACGGTTTTTAACATTTGCTTGGAGCGACGTAATCCCCAATCGGAAGCTCGGGGACTGACTCGGTTTGTATGAAACAAACGCTGGCGCTGAAGCTCGGACAGTCATTGACCATGACGCCCCAATTGCAGCAGGCAATCCGCCTGCTGCAGTTGTCCGCGCTCGATCTGCAACAGGAGATTCAGACCACGCTCGAAAGTAATCCGATGCTGGAAATGTCGGAGGACAACGAGCCCGCCGAGACTCTCGATCAGGCCGATCCCGAGCCGCAGAGCGAGGCTGAGAGTGCCACCGAAGTGCTCGATCCCGAGGTGCCCGACGTCAACGATCAGCTGGATCAACCCATGGGCGACGAGCTGCCGGTGGACTCGAGCTGGGAAGACGTGTACTCCAATACCTCCAGCCTGCCGGCACCGGACAGCGACTACGATCCGCTCGCCAATCGCAGCGCCGAAGAAACCCTTGCCGATCACCTCGAGTGGCAACTGAATCTCACCCCGATGGCGCAATCGGACCGGCTCATCGCCGAAGCCATCATCGATGCTGTCGAACCGAGCGGCATGCTGACCATCAGCACCGAGGATTTGTGGCAGTCGCTGCAGGATCCCAGCATCCCGGTCGAAGACCGCTGCACCCATGACGACGTTTGCGCGGTGCTGGCCCGTGTCCAACAGTTCGACCCCATCGGCGTTGCCGCCCGGGATCTGCGCGAGTGCCTGGCGCTGCAGCTTGTACAGCTGCCAGCGGACACGCCGTGGCTCGACGAGGCCAACTCTCTGGTTGCCGATCACCTCGACCTCCTCGGCGCTAAAGACTTTGCCAATCTGAAACGCCGCACCAAGCTGACCGAAGCGGAACTGTCGCAGGTGGTGGCCTTGATTCGCACGCTGAATCCCCGACCCGGCAGCGCCATCGAGGAGGAAGCGGCGGACTACATCGTGCCGGACGTGGTGGTGCGCAAATTCGAGGGCCGCTGGGTGGTCGAGCTCAACAGCGACGCAACGCCGCAGATCCGCATCAACCCGCTGTATGAAGGCCTCGCCAAGCAGACAAAAAACGGCGAAGACAAAACCTATCTGCGCGACAGCCTGCAGGAAGCCCGCTGGTTCCTGAAGAGCCTGCAGACCCGCCATGACACGCTGCTGCGCGTGGCGAGCAAAATCGTGGAAGTTCAGCGCGGTTTTCTGGAGTACGGTCCGGAAGCGATGAAGCCGCTGATCCTGGCGGACATCGCGGAGGCAGTGGAACTGCACGAATCGACGATTTCCCGGGTCACGAGCCGCAAGTACATGGCAACGCCGAGAGGCGTTTTCGAACTCAAATACTTCTTCTCCTCCCACGTTGGCACGGCCACGGGGGGCGAAGTTTCGAGCACTGCAATACGCGCGTTAATCCAGAAGCTTACCGCGGAAGAAGACCCCAGAAAACCGTTGAGTGACAGTAAGATCGCGGCAATACTGAAAGATCAAAACATCAACGTCGCCAGGCGTACCGTTGCGAAATACCGCGAATCACTTTCAATCCCACCATCAAACGAACGCAAGCAGCTCGTTTGATGCATCCTGCTGGCAGCAGAATCACAATAACATCCCACGTCGCGCCAGCGCCTTACCATCGGTGTGCATACGGACACTCGGCATGCCGTTTCTTTGCAAAGGAGGACTGATGCAACTCAGCATAACCGGACACCACGTCGACCTGACCGAATCACTACACGACTACATCGAACAGAAATTCGAAAAACTGGAGCGCCATTACGATCACATCACTCAAGTGCACGTTGTGATCACCGTAGAGAAGCTCCTGCACAAGGCCGAGGCAAATGCGCATGTCACCGGCGCTGAGCTCTTCGCCAACGCACACCACGAAGACATGTACGCCGCCATCGATCAACTGGTGGACAAACTCGACCGACAGCTGATCAAACACAAAGAGAAAACGGTCGACCGACACAACGGGGCCCACGCCCGCAGCGCCAGACACTGACGACCAAACGCCTGGCGGCAGGATTCAGAACGTAAAATGTTCCACGTAGAGAATTTGTTAGGGACCAGCAATGTCCGCTGCCGCGTCGAAGCCAGCAGCCGGAAGCGCGTCATTCAGTACATCGCAGAGATGATGGCAACAAATTCCGTAAACGCCGACCAGCTTTTCGACGCGCTCATGAACCGCGAGCGCCTTGGCAGTACCGGTCTCGGTGACGGCGTCGCCATCCCCCACTGCCGTATTGCATGCCAGGAGATACAGGCTGCCTGCCTTACCCTCAACGAACCGATCGACTATGAGGCAACTGACGGCCAGCCGGTTGATCTGCTCTTCGTGCTGGTGGTGCCGGAGGATGAGCACAATGCGCACCTCGAAGCGCTGTCAGTGCTTGCCGAAACCTTTGCCGAAGAAGCCAACCGGGAAGCGTTGCGACAGTGCGCCAGCGACGATGCGTTGCTTGCGGTCATCACCGAGCAGCTCAGCCGTCCAGAGCCAAACAGCCAGACGGCGTGAAACTCATTGTCATCAGCGGCCGCTCCGGCTCTGGCAAATCCACCGTTCTCAACGCGCTTGAGGATGCCGGCTACAACTGCATAGACAACTTCCCGGTCATCCTGCTGCAGTCACTCGTGCACAATACGCTACGCGAGCCGAGCAGCCGCAACAGCAATCTGGCCGTCTGTATCGATGCCCGCAGCAGCGACCTCGAGCGTTTCGGCGAAATCATGATGTCCGTCGACCGTATGGACGTCGACTGCGAGGTCATCTACCTCGATGCCCGCAGCCCCACGCTGGTCAAGCGGTTCAGCGAAACCCGCCGACGCCACCCGCTCACCAACGCGGACACAGACCTGCGCCAGGCCATCGACGCGGAAGCAGAGATCCTCGAGAGCATTGCCGACCTCGCGGACCTGACGATCGACACGACGCAGCTGACGTCCCAGGAGCTCAGCGGCATCATCGCCGAACGCATTGTTGCCCGCGTTGGCGCGGGCTTGAGTCTCCTGTTCCGTTCTTTCGGCTTCAAAGCCGGCGTTCCCGTCGACGCGGACATGGTGTTCGACCTACGCTGCCTGCCCAACCCGCACTGGGAAGAGGACCTGAGGCCGCTGAACGGTCGCGATCCCGAAATTGTCGCCTATCTCGAGGCGCAGCCCATGGTCAACGAGATGTTCGTCGACATTGCCGGCTACCTGAGCTCCTGGATCCCGCGCTTCGAAGAAAACGCCCGCGTGTACATGACCGTCGCACTCGGCTGCACCGGTGGGCAGCACCGCAGCGTCTATCTGGCCGAGCGGCTGGCGAAGCACTTCGAGCCGGAGTTCGAGAACGTGCTGGTACGCCACCGCGAGCTGAACCGCAACTGACGCGATCCGCATTTTTCGCGCATCGCTTTGCCGAAGTGGGGGACGAAACTGTAAACTTCGGCCCATCCTGCACCACAGCGAACCCATGCGCAGTACCAGCCTCACCTTGATCAACCCTCTCGGCCTGCACGCCCGCGCTGCGTCCAAGCTGGTAGACGTTGCCAAGACCTACGCCAGCACCGTGACCCTCGGCAAAGACGGCAAAGAGGTCGACGGGAAAAGCATCATGAGCCTGCTGCTGCTCGGCGCCCCTGTCGGATCCGAACTCAGCCTGACCATCGAAGGTGAAGACGAAGACGAGGCATTCCAGGGCATCTGCGACCTGATTGAGGCCGGTTTCCACGAGTTGGACGAGTAGCCATTCAGCTGAGAGGCAGGCATAACCAGAACATTGTCCCGTAGGTAGCGACAGGTAGTCATGTCCGCAGCACCCGAACAACAGATCGACAAGGTCAAGGAAGTCATCCGCGGGGTCTCGGACGCCTCGACTGCGGAGACCAGGGTCATCCTCGCGTCGCTCAGACCCGCCGAAGTCGCCAACGTTCTCGAATCCAATCCGCCGAAGGTACGCAGCGTGCTATGGGAGCTCCTGGACGAGGAGATCCAGAACCAGACCCTGCAGCACCTGCACGAGGAAATCCTCGGCGAGTTCCTCGAGGAGATGGACACCGAGCAATTGGTTGCGGTTGCGGAAGATCTCGACACGGACGACTTCGCCGACGTCCTGCAGCACCTGCCACAAACCATCACCAACCAGGTGCTGGCATCGTTGGACGCACGTGACCGCGCGCGGGTCGAGGCCGTGCTTTCGTACGACGAGGACAGCGCCGGCGGTCTGATGAACACCGACACCATCACGGTGCGTCCGCGACACGCGCTGGAGCTTGTCTTCCGTTATCTGCGGATCCACAAGGATCTGCCGGAAACCACCGACGCACTCATTGTGGTCAACTCCCGCGACGAATACGTGGGCATGCTGCCGTTCGCCAAGCTGCTGACCTCGGATCCGACGGTAACGGTGCGCGAGGTCATGGATACCGAAGCGCCGGCCATCAACGTCGACACGCCAGATACCGACGTGGCAAGGCTCTTTTCCGAGCTGGACCTCGTTTCCGCGCCTGTGGTCGACGAAAACGGCCATCTCCTCGGCCGTATCACCATTGACGACGTGGTCGACGTCATCATCGAGGATGCAGACGAAGCGGTACTGGCGCGCGCCGGTCTCGATCTAGACGAGGATACGTTTGCACCCATCGCCAAATCCGTGCGCCGTCGCGCCGTCTGGCTCGGCATCAACCTCATCACCGCGTTTATCGCGGCAGCGGTGATCAACCTCTTTGAAGACACTATCGCCAAGGTCGTGGCGCTTGCCGTGCTCATGCCAATCGTCGCCAGCATGGGCGGGATCGCCGGCACGCAGACGCTGACCCTCGTCATCCGCGGCGAAGCGCTGGGACACATCCAGCGCGGCAATCTGCTGTGGCTTTTGAATCGGGAGTTTGTGGTTGCGGTGTTGAACGGTCTCCTCTGGGCGTCTCTGGTTGCGGTAACGGCCGCTCTCGCCTTTCAGGACGTCAACCTCGGACTGGTCATCGCCACGGCAATGGTCATCACAATCATTATTGCCGCCGTGTCCGGCAGCCTGTTACCGTCAATTCTCAGACGTCTCAACATCGACCCGGCGATTGCCGGTGGGGTCGTGCTGACGACAATCACGGACGTGACGGGGTTCTTCGTGTTTCTGGGGCTGGCAACCTGGGTGTACGCGTGAGGCCCCGCAACCCTGGATCGCCGTATGCTGCGGCGTACCTATTCGGGTCCTTGTTCGCTCGCCTCTGAGCGCGTCAGATAGATTGCAGCAGCAGCTACGCCAAGGAGTACGAGCAGTTGCTTCAGCAGAGTCGAGAAATCAAGCCGCTTCTTGCCCTCACGAATCTCCTCCACGCTGATAGGACGCGCAGCTTCGAAACGCTCGAGGAGCGTAGGGTTATTCGGGTCTTTGAATCTCGGCCGGTGCGATGGGCTCGTATCGATCTGACCGATGAAACCCCAGCCGGCGAACTCCGTGACTTCCAGAGTCAAGTTACGTCGTCCATCGGTGAGTCCGGGAATCGTTCGTTCGATGTTCATCGGTGGAAACAAAATCATCAGCACCGCGACAATCGACGCGCCGAGGACCACTCGCTGTTGAAGACGATTGAGTTTCTTCCACATGGCGTGCTCCCTGAAAGGCTCTGCGGCGCAAGGCACTCATTTGGCCACGACCCGCTCATTTAATACGATAACGCACGGGAACATCAAATCCATGCGGACCAGGATCTCATGAAACAGAAAACATGGATGACGGTTGCTGCGCTACTCACCCTGTTCGGTGCCGTTCTGTTTTATGACGCGGTGATGGTGTTTCTTTTCAATCAGTTGGCGGACGCCAACCATCACATTGGGTTCGACGCCAAAGAGCTTGCCATTGCCCTGGGTGCAATCGTCGCCGGGATCGCCGTTCTCGGGCGTCTTCTGGGCGGCCACAGGGACCAATGGAAGATACCCGGCGCTGTGCTGTCGTTGGGATTGATTGTCCCGGCAGTTTTCGGATTTGAGATCAGATCGCCCCTGTGGTTCACCGAGCGTGACGAAGTCACCTCACTATCCGGAAGGTACGAAGGTGAGGAGAGACTGGTGCGGACGCGATACATCCGCTATCTGGATGACGCCGACGCGGCCGATCTGGCAACCACCCTGGAACCGGCCCCAAGCCCCATGGAGGTCACGCCGCCGCCAGTGTCGGAGGTTGTCTTACCCGCCGAAGAATCCAGGGCGACTGAACCGCCAAACCCCGAACCGATGCGTCCGGAGGAACTGGCCGAGTCCTCTGATGACTACGTCGTGGACGAGGCCTGCGGCAACGCCAACGATGTGGCCCCGGAATCGATGACCTTGGTGGAGCAAGCGACCGGCAGCGTGAATGCGATGTCCCGATACTATTCAGAAGACGCCGAAAGCCTGCTTCAACGCGCCATTGATATCGATCCAGAAAATGTTCTGGCCTACAACCGACTGGGTTTGCTGTACCTCAAGGAGAGGGAACAACCAGCCGTCGCGATCGATCTACTCACACGCGCAGTAACTGCCCTGCCAGACTGCAGCAGTTTGTATTTCGACCTCGGCAACGCTTACTCCGCAACAAAGGACTATGCACGGGCACAGGTCGAACTGACCAAGGCGGTAAGGCTCATGCAGAGCCCGCCGGCAAGCTACTACTACAACCTTGCAAACGCGTATCTCAACGCCGGCGATTCGAGGGACTCGATCGACTATTACCTGCAAGCGCTCAAAGCAAATCCGTCACACAGCGGCGCCCGGATCAATCTCACATGGGCGTACCTGAACGAGCGCCTCGATCAGGAATTGCTGGAACTCCACCAGGGTGACGCCGACGCATTGCGTCGCATCGGCGTCACTTTGAACCGGCAAAAAGACCACCAGGCGGCAATTCAGTTTTTCAACCGCTCACTGGCAGTTGAAGAAGACGTGGAAACCTACGTCCACCTGGGGATTGCGTTCGGCACCATGGGCCGGATGCAAGAAGCGAGATCTGCCCCCGAGAAGGCATTGAAGATCGATCCCAACCACGAAATGGCTTTAACGGTAAGACGCCTGGCGACCTCACCACAGGACTGACACACGAACGAGCCGGGAACGGACACCTACAGACCGCGCTCAAGTTCTGCAATCTCCTTCGGAAAACGCCGTCTAAACCACTCAGCAAGCAAGGGGTAGTATTCCCTCTGAAAATCAATCGGTAGCTCGAAGAAAGTGGTTCCAGTTTTTCCACGACACCTGCTGGTGCCACATCTGCACGCCCAGCTGTCGCCTCCGGGATTGTTGATCAAGTAGTCAACCGTGATCTCTTCGCCTCTGCAAATGAGGCGTCGTGCGAACGCCTCACTGGTTTGTCCTGCATATCGGTAGTAGGCGTTCGGGTCGCAGCTATGGTTCATGTACCTTCCGGGAGAAGCCACCAACATGATCTTTCCATCCGGATAAGCACAGTGGTCAGCCCTTTCCCCGTGGTCCGGATTCAACGGATGTTGCTCGGTGATCTCCCGTTCGTATTCAACCGTATGTATGAACTCACCTGCCTGAATATCAGCGCGGGCGAAGAGGCCCAAACCTCCGGATGGCGCGGGTTTGATCTCGATGTTGCTGAATGTCTGCATACGCGCGTAGTTCCGCATGAGCGGCCGCCACGAACGGCGCTTGAGGTCGTGATTCGACCGACGACCAGGCGGCACGTCACCAAGGGTGTTCTTTAGCTTCCCAGGTCCAGAAACGGCCGGTGTGTTCCATAGTCATGTTGTCGATGAGCTTGAACAGACCTTCCGCGCTTTCTTCCGCCGAAATATCTGCATTCGAACCACCCATATCAGTTCGCACCCATCCCGGATGAACCGGGCAAGCCACGATGCCATCAGCTTCCAGTTCCATGGAAAGCACCTGCATGACCTTATTGATCGCGGCTTTCGAACTTCGATAGGCATGAGAACCTTTGCTTTTTCGATTGAGCGACCCCATCTGCGAAGACAGCGTTACCGCTCGCGGGTTCGCGGCGCGCCTGAGGTTGTCTCGTAAGGTTGTGATCAGTCGAAACGGCGCCAACGTGTTGACTTCAAACGCTTCGAGCCACGCTGAATAATCCATATCGTCCATCGACTGTCGATCGCCACCCATGATCCCTGCGTTATTGATGAGCACGTCCAAAGTCTCACTCTCGAGCTCGGCGCGCAACCGACTAACGGACTCTGCGTCCGTAACTTCCAATTGAAAGACGAGCAGTTCAAAACTCTCAGCCAGGTTAGAAAGCTCGATTGCCTCGTCCGGCTCTCGACACGTGGCAATCACTCGCTTTCCCGCGTCGAGAAAGCGCCTGGACAATTCGAGTCCAATGCCTCTGTTGGCGCCAGTGATCAGGACGTTTTCCATTCATGGATGTTGCTGGATGTTGAGGATCACAACAAGCGGGGGCTCGCTCGACAACGGTTTTTTCCCTTATCAACCGAACATCTACATTCGGTCGCAACCAGCCGCTCACTTATGGTGGGATATCTCCGACCGGGCAAACCGGAAAACGCCAAGCCACTGCTCAAACATGAGGTCAGCAGGCATGTCATTGACGCTGAAGCACAAATCCGACGCCAGGCGCCGAAGCTGGATTTTGCTCAGCCACGGCCTCAACGAATGCGCGAGTGGGGCGTTGCGCTTGAACACGCCTTCGACCAGATCCAGGTAGGTGGGCATTTCAGAAGGGCGAATGATCGCTCGCCCCCGATGGCTCATGTGAAGGAATACGGAATCTACCGCAGGCGGTGGGTCGAACTCAGTCTTCTTGAGGCGACTCACCACCTCGAGGTGCCAGAGAGGTTTTAGTCGGAGCGACCAGAGCGTTTCTCTGCCATAAGGGCAACCGCACATTCGATTCGCAAGCTCGCGTTGCACGACCAACCATGCATCCCTGGGCGGTTGCGCCTCCTCGCTCAGTTTTCGAACAATCTCCGTCGACCGCGCAAACGGGATGTTCCCAACCACCGAGTAGGGTTCGCTGGGTAGCTCAAGTTGCAAAAAGTCAGCGGCGATGACTTCCAGATTCTTGCTGAGACTGCGCTGCAGTTTCCTGGCCAAATGGGTGTCCAACTCAACGGCGATGACCCTACCTGCAATCCGTGTAAGTGGTCTGGTAAGCGCACCACGGCCGGGGCCAATCTCGAGGACAAGATCAGACTTCGATAGCGACGTTGCTCGAACCAGGCGGGCCGCAGAGGCGTCCCGCAGAAAATGTTGGGATAGTTCAGCTCGTCTTTGCCGCGCCGGACGCTCTCGCCCGGACACGGAAGAATGTGACCGTATAGTTCATGGCACTATCCTAGCCAGTCTCGTTGGCGTTGTCTCTTGTAGGTCGACAGTAGACGCTTGAATTAAACATCGGATTGTCAGCTATCGGCCAATAGCGGACGCCAAAAACTGCTAACCGACTAAACGCCCATTGTGGACAACCGGCGTCTCAACTCCTTCAAAAACTTCGGTGAAGCATCGGAGCAAAGACACATATAGAAGCCTTCATGAGCTCGGCGAAGAAATTGTTCGAGCGACAGTTGCCTATAAGCCCATTCACGCCAAGGAGCAAAGTAGACAGTAAACATTTGCTCTCCGAGAGTCTCCGCTGAAACTTCACCCAGTAACAATCCTTGATCCGCAGCGATACGACATCCATGCGCGGCAATCGAGCTTCCTCTCGTGCAAAACTCGCTTTCCGGGCTGTTGCCTGGATTGCTGATCGACAATTGAAACATCGCTAGAAGGGTACTGCGGTAGTACGCCTGGTCAGCCGTAATCGTCTTTCTTGCTTCGCTGATGAGTCCATCGAAGTACGTCATCGCGTCGTCATCCTCAACACCGCGCATGGTCTCAGAAAACTGGTCCATACTCTCAAGAGAGAGTGTTTTTAGGACTTCTTCCTTCGTCCCGACAAGGTTGTATAGCGTGGGTGTGGTCACCGAAGCCGCTTTCGCTAAGCTCCGTGAATTGAGAGCGTCATAACCATTTGAAGCGAGGATTTGTCTAGCCTCATCCAGAATCCTTTGACGCCTTTTTTCTTTGTTAACTTCTCTGGTAGAGAGTGTAACTGCCATAACTACCTCGCTAAAACGTTACTATTTTTAGACGTTGACTAAATTTAGTCAATGTCTAAGATAGCATCTAGCTTGATACAACTAGATTAGTCGGATGGCCGCTCAAGATACCCAGACTCCAAATTTAACGCCTATGAGAGGACGTGCTTTCTGGCTTGCATTCGGGCTTAACGCGATATGGATTAACGTTTCAGGCCTACCTAGGTACTTCCTAGTCGTAAAGCCCATGCTTCACGAAGCTTTTCCCGACGTGGCCAACATTGCGCCCGTTTCAATACCTGTGCTTTTGATTTGGGGCGCATGGACAGTCGTCTTTGTGTTTGCTTCAACGTGTTTCTATTGGATTTGTTTCGATCGATATGGCGCGAGCGTGCGGACAGTCTCAATCGCTGCCGTCAGTTTCACTTTGGCAACAATCGGATTAACTTGGATTGGTATAGCGAATATGGGTCTTGCGCCCATGATCCTGGCATATGCAGCAATCCCTCTGGCTCTAGCAGAACAATTGGTATCAGCCTGGATTGTTAAAAGATCCATGCGGAAGAACTAGATGACGAAAATCACAATCTACGGTCCACCCGTATCCCCATTCGTCGTAAAGGTTCTCACCGCAGCAGATTACAAGCGTTTGTCATACGAGCATGAAGCCAACCTTTCAGTGCCCGACGTATACAAGCTCAGTCCGATTACGGGGAGAATTCCTGTTGCTGCATTCGATGGCGAAATGGTGTTTGACTCTACCTTCATCTCACGGCGGTTTGATGAAGTCCAACCGGAGAAACCACTGGTATCTCAAGAACCTAAGCTAGCTGCACAACAGCGGATGCTTGAAGATTGGAGCGATGAATCCCTTTACTGGTACATGATGGGATTGCGGTGGGTCAAAGAAAACGCCCACCGAACGGTAAGACAGAATAGAAAATTCTTACCACTGCCGCTCCGACCATTTGCAGGTCCTATCTTCCGCAACTTTATAGGACGCCGAACGCGTGCACAGGGATTTGGACGACTCCCCTATGATGTATTGGTGGCTGAGTTAGGCGAGCGCCTCGATGACTTAGTGCAAATGTTGGGTAATCAAACTTTCTTCTTCGGTAACGATCCATGCATCGCAGACTTCGCGATCTATGGGCAGTTCAGTACCGGTATAGAGGAAGGAGTAACTCCTGATTTTGCTGAACAAGTCTCACTGAGACCGGAACTTACTGGCTGGCGTGAACGGGTATCTGAAGCAACCACGCGCTAACCTGGAAGGTCTGCTTTGGGTCGAAAACAGTCATTGAATCGATGTCGCCGTACGGGCATTCGGCGAAGAACAGACCTTCGGAATTCAAAGAGTTATGTAAAATTGTGACGATGAAATTTCGTCTATTTGAACACGATGACCTGAGTCTCTACCTCAGCTGGATCAACCAGAAAGAAATCTGGGAAGTCGATAACTCGGGACCGTTTGAACTCCGAACACCAGAGTCCTTTTCCGCTCAGTGGAACAAGATCGTCGGGTGGCAGCGAAGCTGGATGATCAACGTGGATGGACGGGACATCGGTTACATTGGATTTTTATCCAACCAAGATGACCAGCTGACCAATGAGTTCTTCATCGTCATCGGCGAAACAAGTGAGTGGCGTAAAGGTCGCGGCAAAGCTGCAATGGAATGGCTTTTTGAGAAAGCGGAAGAACTAGGTCTTGGCACAGTCACGGGTCAGGTGCTAGGCAACAACGAGCGTGCACTCGCGTTCTACGAAAGACTGGGTTTTCGGATTGTCGCCGAGCAAGATCCCCGTTTTGAGCGAAACGGAAAAATTTATTCCACGCTTCTAATCGAAAAGCGGCTTGAATGACCGTTCCGGGTCGAAACAGTCGTTCAAAATGAATCTCATTGAAAGACTGGAATCGGCCCACAAGAGACCTTCGCGATGACTATTCCAGCCCGACTACAACGTCAACTTCGAAAACGATCCCCTTGTCGCCCAGTCCTTGCACGGACACGAGCGTCGCGCTTGGGTATGGCGTGTCGGCAGGGTCATTCGCAAACCCTTCGTTGATCAACGGCTGATGAACGTCAAAGTCGAATCCGACCACGTACGCGGTAATCTTGATTATGTTCTCTTGGCTCGCACCGAGCTCTTCCATCGCGATCGCGACATTTTTGAACGTCTGTTCGGCCTGCCTTGCAAAATCATTCTCGCCGACAACATTGCCATCCACATCATAGGGACTCGCTCTAAAGTAGGCTGTTCGCGGATAGTTGGACACGACAATGTGGCTTTGGTGAATCGGCGGACGCAGGTTAGGTGGGTTTAGCCGTTCGATCATGTTTTCGTCTCCATGAGCATTGATGTTCGAGGAGAACAGTGAACCCGCCAGGAACAGAAAAGTTGTTGTAACTCGTCCGAGCATTGCTGATCTCCCATGATTGCGCCAATCAGTCTAAGCTCCGGCAGATGTCGGAAATACTCGGATTGTCGAAATGAAGGCCCATCCTGCGCGCGCGCTCAAACCCCGCAAACGACCTGTGCAGGAGCGAAGTCTGCGGACATGGAGCACGATCCTTGAAGCAGCAGCTCAGGTTTTTGCAGAACACGGATACGAAAAAACGTCAACCAATTTGATCGCCGAGCGCGCGGGATTCAGCGTTGGAACGATTTACGAGTACTTTCCGAACAAAGATGTATTGCTGAGCGAACTGCAATCTCACTGGAGTGACGTGTGCTGGGGTTATTTGCAGAGCCTGCCCGCGGATGATTCAACGCTTCCCTTGGAACAGCGTATTCGTTCAATGTTCGAAGTTTGGGTAGGCATTTTGAATCTCAACTGCGCTCTCTACGGAGCGCTTTTGAACGAGCTGCCGACCCGTGCAAACAAGTGGAAAGCAGACGAACGATTCAACGAGCGCGTGGCAAGCACGCAACGCGAGTTTAGTAAGTATGCAGAGCAGCTTCGCGTTACCGATGTCGCGCTGACATGCGAGATTCTGATCCGTGGTGTTCAAGCCTACTTGGACCATCTCGTCGTTGCAGATCCTGAGAAGCTGGAAGATGAGAGACTGATTGACGATCTCACGCGTCAATTCAGCGAATTGATCCTGAAGCCCAAAGAACTCTGACCCCGTCGGTTCGACGACGGTCTTCCACCAAAACTTCGTCAGGCCGAAAGCTATCGGCTGGGGTGGCCTGTCGCTTCACCGCATTGAATCCGACGCGAGATGATAAGCTCACAAGCATGCCATGGAACATACAACTGCTGAGCGTAGTCGCGCTGTCGTGCGTGTGTACGACCGCTTTCGGTCAGGCCCAACCACCAGAATCCTTGGAACAAGTGTGCGTGGGGACCACATCGCCGTCGGTTGAGAAGCCCGTACCGGCCGATCACTTTGACCTCCGCGTGCGTGAAAGTCAGGTCGATTCGAAAGCAGCTGAAGTGTTACTCAGCCTGCCCATAGAAATGGAAGGGTTTCGCCACCAGTTCAGCATTTTCGAACTCTTGCCAAGAAAACGTTACAGAATCAATCTGCCAACTCAGCGTACTTCCGGAGATCGTTACCTCATCGGTTTTCAGGTGCCGATAAGCGACTTGAGAAAAGTAAACATACGCGTCCAGTTCATAAAGTCAGAGAACTGCCACGAGGAGAACCGTCACTACAACGTTAGATTGCCTGCCAAGCTGACCGACTAAATTCTTGAACGGCTGCTCTCGTTAACGCCGGTCACTTAACGACTATCGACTGCGACATCTTCCGTAAACCCCTGCGCGTCACCGACAGCGAGATCCCAGGTTTGCAGCACGCAGTCCGAGTCAGAATCGAGTAGGAAAGTCGAGGCATCTTCCTGATACCAGGTTGAACATCTGACGCCGGCATCGCCGACCTCTATGCAGACGCGATCAGAGTCGGAAACAGACCATCGTCCTTCCGCGCGAGTTGTACCATGGCTCCCAAAGTACAAGCGCCCGTCGGCCGACAGAAACGTACTTTGACCAAATTCTGTGTTGGTTAACGTGTTACCCGCAAAGCGTTCAAGCAACTCATCTCGACTCATGGCAACACGCTCTTCGGCGAACTCGTAGTTCTCGAGGAGAAACGCGTGCAGGTTTTGCTCAAATTCTTCGCGGCTTATGCCCAGCGACGTTTCGATGTCCCCGTTGTTTTTTATCAACGTCATCAACGCGCCCCGGCCCCAGGTCTCGACAACGTGATCAACGATCAGATAACCCATTCGATAGACTTTGGCCATTCCCGGAGGTGTGCTCAGCTCATCCAACGTTGGTTTTCGGTTCTCCGTTATGCAGGTCAACTCCGTGGTATCCGGCGGTCCAGACGCGTCGAGGTATAGCGCCACAGATTCCCAGAGCCAGAACGGGTTGGCAGCTATCTTGGGATTAACAACCAGCGAGGCCAAGTGGGCAAATTCATGGACCACGATCTCGTCCACGGCCTCGCCATCCAGCAGACGAACTTCCATGATCTCCGAGTTGACGTAGCCGCGCGTGACACCCCCTTGCCCACCGCCACTGACAAAGACGGA
Source organism: Pseudomonadales bacterium (assembly GCA_028285415.1). GTDB lineage: Bacteria > Pseudomonadota > Gammaproteobacteria > Pseudomonadales > Azotimanducaceae > UBA4421. The sequence goes on along the minus strand of JANQPF010000015.1, from coordinate 34,901 downwards.
CCTGAACTCGTCAGGATCGCTCCACACCTTAACGCTGAAGTGCGGCATCTCAGCGATCTCGAGTTCCGCGATAATCCTGGGAACGTGATGTCCCAATGCACGCTCGATGACGACGATTGAGTGGTCTTTCACATCACCAATCGCTGTGACAGAAAAAGAGGACGGTGGGCTTCGGTGGCTGTCAGATTGCGCCAGCGCACAGGGCGTCACTGACAAGAGAAATAGCAGAGGCGTCGCCAAGTTGTGCAGTCTACAAAGCATTACACCCCTCCTGATCTACGGTTGCGCTCAGAGATCCTGAATCAGGTCCCTGGCAAAGGGCAGAACATCACCGCTAAGAAACACTTCGATTCTCGCGTAGTCCGCAATGTATCTTTGCCCTGCCCGGTCCCGTCGGACGAACCCATGCTCGACCAGGTAGCGCCGGCATGTCACGTGATCGACCGAGAGGCCAGATTTGGAGAGCCATGCGCGGAGCAGGTCGTTCAAATCAACCTCGGAATACGCCCGGTAGCGCTCCATCAGCAATGCCATTGTTGCCAGCAGAATAGACCGGGTGCGTGCCTTCTTTGGAAGACGCGATGCGCCCTGTCGTGCCAGTGACGCCAGACAGGCTCTGACCTCGTCCATAGTGGCTGGCGTCGTATCCGCCGCCTCGCGCCGTACGCTCGAGTCCTGCGATGAGGAAACAGCATCGAGACGGTCTGGATGAACTGGCTTAACCATCGGTTATCGGCTCGCTCGAGACGCGAACGCGATCTCGGCTTCCATGGCGTAGCCCTCCAGCTGAGCCAATCCATCGTCGCTGACGACAACATGTAAAACGCCGCCCGTTTCGTTTTCGATCGCACAGATTCGCGCCTTGCTCTGATCTGCTCGTAACTGAGACCAGAGCCAGAATCCGAAGGCGAAGATCATCGTGATGACGCAGAACAAGACCATCATCTCACCGGTATTCAACACCACTGCGTCCTGGTCGGTTCTCAGGTAGAGCGCAAGCGAGAGCCCAATTCCAAAGGCCGTTCCTGATAGAAGCGGACCCATCGATTGAGCACCAACGCCTACTTCCTGCCCGGTATCATAAATCGCGCTGATGGCATTGGATGGAAAACCGCCAACTTCGCGAGCGAGCTCCGCTCCGGAATGCACCGTCACGGAAGTACGCTTCGGACCGATTGCCAGCGTCGCCGGTCGAAGCGTCTCAAACATGACCTGCGGAAGTACTTCGCTCAGCAAGTCCGGAACATCCAGCGCTTCATTCGGGATCTTGATGGGGATCAATACCGCCTGCGGTTCGTGCACGGCAGCCTCGTCCTCCCGTGCAGCCTCAGTTTGTTGTGCCTTTTTCGCTGCGATCGCTTCCAGCTGGTCTGGTGTACCCGGGAAACAGGCATGCACAACAATTGCGCCTACCACCACGCCGATGAACGAGATGATGCTTGTCCAGAACGACAGATCATGATTCAGAAGCACACCAATGAAGATCAAAAAGCAGGCCCAGACTAGCGGAGTTGCAAGGATCTGCGTGATCCATGGCGCTCTGTCGGTTGGAAAGAAGTAGTAGTGAAGCGGGAACGGTGCGATACAGAACGCTGCTGCGCAAGCGAGTACAAAATAGATACCCCCTTGAATGTCTGGTAATACGGCAAGACTCCAATACGCATAAAACAATCCCGCCAACACCAAAACGAAGAATAGATATCCAATAGCAAGTCGTCCGTTCTTCACTAACTGCTCCGTACGCAGGAAGGCTGTTTTCAAACAGCATCAGGAATCATCGGAATACTACTCCAAACCTTAGATTCGTGCCGATCAACCTCTACAGAGCTTTCCACGCTGCGGCCTGGACCGTCGAATTCTGTCCTCGATATCGATACTCTCTCGGCACAACATAACCCGGCTGATCAATGCATTTTGTTTTCCGAATCCTCGCGCTGATGACGTTCTTTCTGACCATGGCGGCCTGTGATGATCCGCTGATTTTTGCGGCGGGCGGCGAGCTCAGCGGTATCGCTTCGGCCCCCCCGGATACCTGGCAGTTTGCCAGCACTTCCGGTTTCGCCCAGCTCGAAACTCGCCCCGAAGATCCTTACTCGATCAATCTCGCGTACGTACAGCTGGACGGTCAGCTCTATATTTATGCGGGTAACACGAGAACAAACTGGGTGGAGCACATAGAACAGAATCCTCTGGTGAGGATTCGGGTGGATGAAACGATCTATCCCGTGCAGGCCGTTCGTGTCAGCGACGACGATGAGTTCGATGCGTTTGCCGTCGAATGGGCGTCCCGATCGATGTTTCAGCGCGATCCCAAGCAATTCGACGAGGTCTGGCTGTATCGCCTGGAAGCTCGCTGAGTTACTGCATCTCAATCTCGGGGATGATTCTGACGAGGTCCCGAAAATAGCCTTTCGGTAGCTCGACGTTCAGCTGCACCGAAAGGACGGTGGTTTCCGCCAGGGTTTCGCCCGACTTCAAATCCACCTCCACCACTCGATGGGGATGCACCAGGTCATGAACGCTGCGGAATTCGGATATGCGGCTTTCGATGATTTTCTCTTCGCTGTCCAGATCCACATGCAGCGCGCGCTCGTTGCGCACGCGCGTAACGAAACCGTTTTGCGCATCGACCCACAAGAAACTCTCGAAGCCATCGGAGAGCGTGAGTTTGAGAATCGAGTAGGCGACGCCGTCTAAGTTCTCGCGGTCAATCAGCTCGAGACTGTGGCCGTTGGCCTCGACGTCTTTGAGCCTGAAGATGTGGTTTGGCAGCTGGGGCGTATGTGACATCGCCACGGTGCCGTCCGCAGACGCCGGTGACTGGCCGTCCTTGGGGCTCCACTGGAAGGCGCTCCCGCCGTCATAACTTTCGGCGAATACCCGTTCACCGTCTGCAAAGAGGTCTACCCGCATCCTGCCTTGCCGGTCCGTCGCGAACACCGCAATGTCACGATACTGCCCCTCGACAATCAAGCTTCGCTTCACCATTGTGGTCACGCTGTCGAGGGCCGTTTCACCACCGAGTGCAATCGTGTTTCTGGTCACGACGTCCTCGAGATCGTCCGGTCTTTCGCCGGTGTCTGCCGCAGCGGATGACGCATTACTTTGGCACGCGCTCAGCATCACCATCGCAAGGAGGACGCACACCCGAGTAAGTTGCAAACGGTTGACCACCGCCGCGACGGGCGCTGATCCAATTGGGTTGGTCATGACCCAGCCTCACATTTCCGCAGTTTGATCTACCCACTGTCGTGAAATCCGCCAAATAAGTTCTCGCATGGAGATGCGAGCGCCGACAAGACTCACCCTGACTCATGGTCAGCGGCGAAAAAGTCAAAGTAGGCAATCTCTCGTTGTCGTAGCGTGTCTGGAAGACATGTGAGAGTGAGTGAGCCCATGAACCCAGGTCAATTCAAAACGCCGCCAACGCTGCCCAGCCGGCGCCGGTTCATATTCGGCGCAGGCGGTCTGGTAATCGCGACGGCCGCCGGTGGTGAAACCATTGCGAGCGGCGCGAAGCAATACGCCGTTCCGGATGATCCACGCAAGCAGCCGGGCCGGCCGGCGAACGACGATGACGGCTACGGTGTGAGGTCGCAGTTCGCTCGTACCCATCGAGTCGGGGGTCCATCCTGGGCGTTGACCCCGATCCAAGACCTGTACGGAACCATCACACCGTCTGCGCTTCACTTCGGAATCCACCATGCCGGCATTCCGACAATTGACCCGGAAAAGCATCGACTATTCATCCACGGCATGGTCAAGCGCAATCGTGAGCTCAGTATGGAAGACCTTCTGCGGTTGCCGCGCGTGACGCACACGTACTTTCTCGAGTGCTCCGGGAACACATCGTCCTCGTGGAAAGAACCCAGGTACAACGACATACAAATGACTCATGGGCAGATGAGCAACACCGAGTGGACGGGCGTTCCACTCAGAATTGTGCTGCAGGAAGTTGGCCTGGACCCGCGGGCAACCTGGGTAGTTGCCGAGGGTTCGGACGCCGCAATGATGTCGCGGAGCATTCCCTTGTCGAAGTGCCTGGATGATGCGTTGCTGGCATTCGGTCAAAACGGCGAAGAGCTGCGCCCGGATCAGGGCTTTCCTTTGCGCCTGTTGTTGCCGGGTTATGAAGGGAATACGAGCATCAAATGGCTGCGGCGTCTCGAAGTCACTGATCGGCCGCACATGACCAGGATGGAGACGCGAGGCTATACCGATACGCTGCCGGACGGCAGATCGCGGCAGTTTTCGTTCGTCATGGAAGCCAAGTCTGTCATCACGTTTCCGTCCGCACCCATGATTCTTGACGGTCGGGGATTCTATGAAATAGCGGGCCTCGCCTGGTCGGGAAGTGGCAGGATCACGAAAGTTGAGGTCAGTGCCGACGCCGGTAAACACTGGACCAATGCGAGAATTGAGGGGCCTGTGCTGCCGAAGGCGTTTGTCCGGTTCCGACTGCCCTGGCAATGGGATGGCAGAGCGGCAGTGCTCCAGTCCAGGTGCGTCGACGAAACCGGTCAAGTCCAACCCACCCAGAAAGAGTTGGTTGAGTCCCGGGGCGCAAAATCATTTCACCACTACAACGCCATTCAACAATGGGGCGTGAATGCCAAGGGTGAGGTGTCGAATGTCCAAGTGTAGATCCGTCACGAGCCTTCTCGTTGCGGGGCTGTTCGCGGCTTGTCTTGAGCAGTCCACGGATGCCGCTGAGCACTCGTTCACCTACCCCACGACATACGATTCAGGTCGCCCGATCGCAATAGAACGTGAACAAGAGCTCCGCACGACAATCCCGCCTGACGGTTTCGGATTGCCGGAGGGTCAGGGCACGTTCACCGAAGGTCGCGCGATCTACGCCTCGAAGTGCCAGGCCTGCCATGGCGACGCGCTGCAAGGCACGGCGGTTGGTACGGCATTGGTCGGCGGGAGAGGCTCTCTGTCGAGTGACTCCCCCAAGAAGACCATCGAGAGTTTCTGGCCGTACGCAACGTCCGTCTTCTCCTATATTCGCAACACCATGCCAACAATAGCGCCGGGATCTTTGACGGACGAAGAAAGCTACGCCCTGATGGCGTTCATCCTGGCGTCCGCAAACATCATTTCGACCGATGAGGTCATGCATAAGGACACGCTGGCAAAGGTCCGTATGCCGAATCGGGATGGCTTCGTTCCGGACGACACGCTCGATATCGAAGTGCCGATGGCGGGTGATTAGCTGGCGCCCTTCCCAATATGACTAAAACTCATCACATATCGGATCAAGCACCCTGAATAATGGAGATTCGTGCGTGCTAGACTGACGTTCAGTCATCATGAGCGCCTCGAATGACACGCGATCTGCCTTCTCTAAATGCACTGCGGATGTTCGAGGCTGCCGCCCGCTATCAGAATTTCACCCGCGCGGCAGAGCGCTTATTCGTCACTCAGGGCGCTGTCAGCCGGCAGGTGAAACACCTGGAGGACGAGCTCGGTTGCAAGCTGTTCAAGCGGGACGGCCCAAGGCTTCAGCTGACTGCCGAGGGAAGCCAATTGTTCCTATGCGTGTCCGAGGGACTGGCCACAATACGCCGCGGTACGCGAGATCTGAGACGCGAACTGGCCACTCCGACATTGACCATCAGCGTGCTGCCTTCCTTCGCTGCAACATGGCTGGCGCGTCGGATACACCGTATTCACGAACGCCTGGAGAAAGTTGAAGTCCGAATCGCCTCGTCGTACGAACCGGTGAACTTCGACCACCAACCTGATATCGACGCTGCGATACGCTGGGGACTTGGTCACTGGCCAAACACATACACCGAACGTCTGCTGACAGAGCGGCTCTTCCCCGTCTGCAGCCCAGCGTTCATCGAACAACATCAGGAGCCGCAGTCAGCCGATGATCTTGCCAGACTGCCTCTCATTCGACCCACAGATGAATTCGATCGTTGGGAAGAGTGGTTTCACGCGGCCGGGGCAGTCGCACCCGCAGCCAGCGAGAAACTCAGAACGACTGATGCGCTCCTCATTCAGCAGGCTGCGTTGGACGGACGCGGCGTCGCGTTGGGACGGGGCTTACTGGTCGACGAAGACCTCAAGGCCGGTCGCCTGGTGAGACTGCTCGACACATCGATCGCGTCCGAGAAGAGCTTCTACTTCGTTTGTCCATCACGGATGCAGGACAATGAGCCGCTCTCGACACTGCTCGAGTGGTTGCGAAAAGAAGCAGAGACGTCCGAGCATGTCCACTGAGCTCGCCCTGCCACGCGCCAATTCCTGACTCGCCAGAAGATTCCGTCAGTTCATATCGGAAACTCGTCGAAGGATTTGGAATCCGCGGATTCGCGATCCCAGTCTGCTCGCGACGCGCAGAAAATGTGCTGTTTCATCTCGGTATTGAGTGGGTCATCCATGAGGCCCGCCGGAACCCAATACTGTTTGCCGTCGTGGCTGGCAGGGAGTGGGCTTCCGCAGGTATCACACCGCGTGACTCCCCAGCCATTCGGAAACGCAAATTCCAAAGTGTTTTGTTGCCCTTCGATCCATGCAAAGTCGTTTGACGCGACTAGAAAAACAGCATTCCCGTTCGTGCCGGACACTTTTCTGCACTTTGAACAATGACAGCTGCCAATACCTTTGATTGGCCCCCTCGTCTCGAACTTGACCGTGCCACACAGACAACTTCCTTTTCGTTTCTCCATCGAATTGGCCTTAAAGGAGTCGATTTGCATCAAGGGTAGAGTTCTATCACACGAAAAGTGTGACCCAGTTCACTTTTTTCGCAAATTGGACCAAGGCTGATCGCAGTTTGGGAATGTTGATTCCGGTTTATGGATCTGGGGTAGACACGGCTTGGTTGTTAACTAGATCTTCGTGACCGAATTCCCTCCATCGGCGACCATGGCCGATCCCGTTACGAAACTGGCAGCCTCGGAAGCGAGGAAAAGCGCGGCTTGCGCAATCTCCCGCGGTTGGGCCATTCGCTTCAACGCATGGAACTCAGCGATCGCATCACCCGCCGATGGATCATTGGAGAAATCTCCCACCATGGGCGTAGCCGTGCCACCCGGGAGCAAAGAATTAACCCGTATCCCGTTTCTACCGTGTTCAACGGCCAGACTCTTTGTCATGCCAACAAGTCCCGCCTTGCTTGCAGAATAAGACGCCATTCCCGCAAACCCGATCGCATGGCCGACGAAACTTGAAGTGAATATGACTGAACCTGCTCCCCGGTCGATCATGGCGGGTATCTGGTGCTTAGCCCCGAAGAAGGCTCCGGTCAGGTTCGTATCCAACGTATCCTGCCAAGCTTCGGCAGTCATGTGTTGCACATCAACCATCTCACCGATAATCCCGGCGTTGTTGAAGCCGACATCAAGCCCGCCAAAACGGCCGAGCGCGGTTTCGACAAGCTCTATTGCATAGTCTTCATCGCGGACGTCACCGGCAATGGCTGTGGCGCTGCCGTTCGCACCTGTTATCTCGGCAACGAGGGCTTCGAGACGATCCTTGCTACGTGCGCCAAGCACCAGCCGCGCTCCCTCTTGAGCGAACAGCTTTGCTGCAGCATATCCGATACCGCTGCTGGCGCCGGTGATAATCGCGACTTTTCCATCCAGTGCTCTCATGTGTTGTCTCAATCTCAAAGGGCGCGAGATTCTGGAAGATCCGCGAGCTTGCGTCTCTCCGTTTTCGGACATTGATTGAGATTTACCAGATGGGATTCCAGAGCACTGCTTCGGGTCGAATTCTGGCGCTCGAGCGGCAAGCACGGGCGGCTATTCGGCCAACTACAGCCATTCGATTTCGGGCTATTTCTTGATTCGGAGGAACATGCCGGATTGCTCAGGTGGTAGCGAAGCCTCGAAGCCAAAGCGCTTATAAAACTCCGGTGTACCGTGATCAGCCATTAAGCTCACATAGGCTGTGTCTGGTGCGTGTTCATGGACGTACGACATTAAGCCTTCCATGATCATATCCCCTAAGCCTCTTTTCTGGTGTTCAGGTTCGACACCAATATCGACGATTTCAAAGAAGCAACCACCATCGCCGACTATTCGGCCAATACCCACAGGATTATCGTCACAGTAAACGACGACCCCACAGATCGTATTCGCCAGACCAATCGTTGCAGCTTCAACAGACTTTCTGCTCATCCCCGCGGCCAATCTAATTCTTATGTAATCATCAACCGAGGGAGTTTCGTATCTGAGTTCATATGCCATCAGAACACCTTAAGCGCTGTCACGATCATCTCAACTTCATTTTTGTGGTTCTGACAAGACCCCACACCTGCTCAGCGATCTATAGCGAAGGTTCCTTCAACCCAGGCAGTCCATCAATGCTGCGCATATTCGAAGCCAGCTGACCTTCACGGATGCCCTCTGGTCCTAACTTGTCAGCGTAGTTTTGGTAGTAGTCTCTTGTTCCTTCGTACGCGTAGAGGGGGACGTTCCAGCCGCACGAATCGGCTATGCGCGCAATGTCTAACCTGATGATTGAGCGCACGCCAGGCAGGTCGTCAAAGTGGGCTCGTAAGGTTGGAAAGTCATCGTCCGCGGATTCAATGACGCTTCCCTGACCATGCAGCCTCAAAATGAAAGGCTTGCCTTCAAAGGCACAGAACATGCAGACAAGGCGACCGTTCTCTTTGATGTGGGAAATCGTTTCGACGCCGCTTCCGGTAACGTCCAGATAGGCAATCGTTTTGTTGTCCAAGACCCTGAGGCTGTCCATGCCCTTGGGTGAGATGTTGACATGACCCTTGTCGCTCAACGGCGCAGTGCCAACGAAAAAGAGCTTTTGTTCTGAAATGAAGGCTTTGAGCTTCGGTGTAAGTTCTTCGTAGACCTTTCCCATCTGGGCCTCTCCAAATCGCTGATGCTAGCAAACACCTCCTGACAGCGTGGTGTCAGTATGCCTGCACTAAACAGGCGTTCGGTCCAAACTCCTGCATGAAGCTGCCGGGAAGGTCGACCGGATGCTGTCAATTCTGTAGCGTTCGTCTCTATCGCATCTGGAAAAGGAACATGCCACGAATTGAGTGCCTACTATGGGATTTCGGCGATACGCTGTGTGACGAACGATTTATCTGGAGCAGCGGACCCGAGTGGATGGAGATCTACGAAACGTTCGATAACGACGGAATAGGCGCTAAATGGAATCTCGGAGAGATCGACACCAATCGCTTTGCCGAGCACCTCTCGCAAAGAATGAATAAACCGGCGGCGTCAATCGTTGCGCACATGCACGAGTGCTGTCAGCAGATCCAGTTTTTCGAGCGTACCTACACCTTCTTCAAATCGAGGCATCTTCCCCAAGCCATCGTCACCGTCAATCCCGACATTTTCTCGGAAATTATTGTCCCAACTTGCAACTTTCAGAATGACTGCGATGTGATTGTCACGTCTTGGGAAGAACAGACTGACGACAAGCGCATCCTCAATAGAATTGCAATCGAACGCTTAGGGCTCTGCTGCGAAAACAGCGCTGCGCTATTGATAGATAACAAGAAGACCAATGTTGATGGCTGGTTGGGCGTCGGAGGCGCCGGATACCACTTTGTCGATGACGAACAGTTCGCGAGGGATGTGGCAAACGGGGTTGATCAGATGGCTGAGTTCACCCATTTGTGAGTGTCGCCTGATCACTAGCCCGCTTCAAAACAGCGGCAAACTCCGCAGAATCCGCATCATGGGCTTTCCCGGATACATCACCGTAGAGCGCTGCAATCTCCAGCCCGGCTGCCAACGCCTCCTGCCGCAGCGTCTCGGGCGTAAAGTACTGCAGCCAGTTATAAACTTCTCTCTGCCGGTTTGCTTCGACAATGGTGTATTTATCCAGGCTCACCTTTTCCACGTCGTACTTGAAGCTCGAGACAAACGCATAATAGGGCTCACCGGACCAGAAGCCGTTGAGCTGGTTCTTCTCGTAGTACGACACCTCGCGTTTGTCGTTGAACGCCCCCATGGCGTAGACGTCGAGGACGATGTGCCCCCCATCCGCCAGCAACCCCTCGAACCTCGACAGCAGGGCCGCGCGTTGCACGGGCGAGAGCGCGCAGAAGTCACACATGATCATGATGATCAGGTCAAATTTGCCTTCCGGTTGATACTCGAGGTAGTCCGCTTCGACGAAGGTCACGCTCAGACCATCAGCACTGGCAGACTCACGCGCGTAGGCAATCGACCGCGAAGAAAAATCGATGCCCACAACGTCAGCTTGCAGCCGGGCGAGACGGCAACTGTAGAGGCCGGGGCCGCAGCCAAAATCGGCAATTCTGCTGCCTGCAGACAGATTGAATCGCGCCACCATCCAACGTGTCGACTCGTCGATGAACGCCCCGCGTCTGGAGGAAACGTCGACGTCGTCGTTAAGGTGGTAGGCCAGCATTTGCCGAGACGTATGCTCATCGGTCCAGAGATCCCTGGCCGTGTACTTCGAGAATACCGCCGGCTTGACGTTCGCAGCTTCCAGGAAGCGAAAGAGTGAATCTGAATCCATGGGTGAAGACGATGCCAGGGCGCTCTCCGCTTCCCTTCAGGCTCCGGCAACCGTCATGGCTTCAATGAGAAGACTCGGCGCTCGAACGTTGCCACGAAGGTCCACGTCGTCACCGATCGCAACGATGCGCTGGTAGATGTCCTTGAGGTTGCCGGCAACCGTCACTTCCGCCACCGGATAGACAATCTCGCCATTCTCGATCCAGTAGCCCGCGGCGCCACGTGAGTAGTCGCCGGTCACGCCGTTGACGCCCTGACCCATGAGCTCCGAGACCAGTAGCCCGCGGTCGATCTGCTTGAGCATGTCTGCCCGCGGCGTCTGCGGCCCGTCGAGATCGAGATTGTGGACCCCACCGGCGTTGCCGGTTGTGGTCATGTCGAGCTTGCGCGCCGAGTAGGCACTCAGGATGTAGTTCTCCACGACGCCGGCGTTGACGAAAGACTTTTCGCGCGTGGCCACCCCGTCGCCATCAAAGTTGGCTGAGCCCAGGCTCTTTTTCAGCTGCGGACGTTCAGTGAGAGAGAGCCATTCCGGCAACACCTGCTCACCCATGGAATCGAGCAGAAACGACGCCTTGCGATACAGCGAACCGCCGCTGATGGCGTTCAAGAGATGAGAGATGAGGCCACCCGCCATGGGGGGTTCGAACAGCACCGGGTAGCTGCCCGTTGGCGCCGATCGAGGTGACAGGCGGGCCACCGTGCGCTCTGCCGCGCGCTGCCCGACGCTTTCCGGCGACGGCAGCGTCTGCGCATCCCGGTTGACCTCGTACCAGAAATCCCGCTGCATGCCGGCATCGTCTTCACCAATCAGCACGCAGGAGAGGCCATGCCGGGTACCGGAATAAGCGCCAATGAAGCCGTGGCTGTTGCCGTAGAGCCTGAGCGCCTGCTGCGTGTTGACCTGCGCACCGTCAGAGTTGGTCAGCCGCTCATCCGCGGACAGCCCTTCTGCTTCGCACGCGCGGGCAATGTCAGCCGCCGCCTGGGGTTCGATGTCCCAGGGGTGGAAGAGATCGAGATCTTCGAGGTCTGCCGGCATCAGGTCCGCGTCAGCGAGACCGTTACAGGGGTCTTCCTCGGTATGACTGGCAATGTTCTTCGCCGCCGCGACGGTATCTTCGATGGCGCGAGCGCTGGAGTCCGTGGTGCTGGCTGAGCCTTTGCGTTTACCGAAGTAAACGGTGATCCCAAAGCCGCGATCCTGGTTGAACTCCACCTGCTCGAGCTCACCTTTACGCACCTGCACGGAGAGACCCGCATCCACGCTGACGGAGACTTCTGCCTGGTCGGCGCCCTGGCGATTCGCCTCTGCCAGAATGTCTGCCGTCAGCTCTTTGAGTGAACTTTCCTGTTCGCGTAAATCCAAAGTCAGTCCCCGTGTTCTCGTGTTGCTTAGAATGTATCGGTGCGAAGAGGTATGGTACCGCGATGAGCGATGAAGCACCCCATGAACTGCCGTCCCGAACCGCGCGCAAGCGCGAGGCTGAAGCCGCTCAGGCGCTCGGCCGACGCCTGACACAGCTCAAGCCCGAACAGCTGGCGGCGGCCCCGCTTGGCGATGAGCTGCATACCGCCATCGCCGACTATCAACGCTTCCCCAGCCACGGCGCGCAGCGCCGTCAGCTGCAGTTCATCGGCCGCCTGATGCGCGACGCGGACATGGACGCCATCACAACGTATCTGGACACGCTCGAGGGCCAGTCGGCCGCAGCCAGGGCCCAGTTTGCGAACACCGAGCGCTGGCGCGAGCAGTTGCTGCACGAGCCGGATGCGCTCACCCGGTTCATCGCCGAACACCCGGACGTCGACCGTCAGAAGCTGCGTCAGCTCATCAAGAAAGCCCAGAGCGCGCAGACGGAAGCGGCACGCAAAATAGAGGCGCGGGCGCTCTTCCGTTACATCGTCGACTTCGACGACAACTAGCTCAGGCCTGAGTGCCGCCCACGACAATTTCGTCGACTTTGAGCGTCGGCTGCCCGACGCCCACCGGCACCGATTGACCGTCTTTCCCGCACACCCCGACGCCGCCGTCGAGCGCCAGATCGTTGCCGACCATGGACACTTTGTTCATGACGTCCGGACCGTTGCCGATGAGCGTGGCGCCGCGTATTGGTGCCGTCACTTTGCCGTTCTCGATGAGATACGCCTCGGTGGCCGAGAACACGAAGCGACCGGAGGTAATGTCCACCGAACCGCCGCCGAAGTTGACCGCGTACACGCCGTTTTCGACCGACTGCAGGATTTCTTCCGGCGCGTGGTCACCCGGGCGCATGAACGTATTGGTCATGCGCGGCATCGGCGTATGCGCGTACGACTGACGCCGGCCGTTGCCGGTCGAGGCGACATTCATGAGCCGGGCGTTCAGCTTGTCCTGCATGTAACCAACCAGCGTCCCGTTCTCGATGAGCACCGTGCTCTGGGTTGGCGTGCCCTCGTCATCCATCGACAGCGAACCCCGCCGTCCGTCCAGGGTACCGTCGTCGATGACCGTGCAGAGCGATGACGCCACCTGCTGCCCCACCCGGTTGGCAAACGTGGAGCTGCCTTTGCGATTGAAATCGCCTTCGAGTCCGTGACCGACGGCTTCGTGCAGCAACACGCCGGGCCAGCCCGGGCCGAGCACAACCGGCATGGGGCCTGCCGGCGCGTCGATGGCGTCGAGATTCACCAGCGCCATACGCACCGCTTCCCGCGCCAGCTCATCCGCCCAGCCGTCCGCGTCCAGGCTATCGAGGCCGCGACGCCCGCCGCCACCGGCATTGCCGCGTTCACGCCGACCGTTGGCTTCAACAATGACCGATACGTCGAGCCGCACCAGCGGACGCACGTCCGCGCCGTGCGTGCCGTCGGTGGCCAGAACCATCATGACGTCGTGGTTGGCAGAGACCCGGACGTTGACTTCTTTCACCCGCGGGTCAGCCTGCCGCGCCACCTGATCAACCCGCTGCAAGAGGCGCACCTTGGCCACTTCGTCGAGCAGGGTGATGGGATTGACGGCGGGATAAAGCGCCGCCACGTCCGTACGCTGAATGGCTACCGGTTGACGATCCTGCCCCCGCGCGGCAATGGAACGCGCAGCCTCCGCCGCCTGGTTGAGGCCCGAGCGCAGCATGTCGTCCGAATAGGCAAACCCGGTTTTTTCGCCCGCCAGAGCGCGCACGCCGATACCCGCATCCACGGAGAAGCTGCCGTCTTTGACGATGCCGTCCTCGAGTCCCCAGGACTCTGAGCGAATGGCCTGCAGATACACCTCGCCGTAGTCGATGCTGTGGGTCATCAGACTGCCGAGGGTCTGCTCCAGATCCGCCATGCCGATGTCGCTGGCGCCGAGAATACTCTCCCGCGCGGCGTCGTATACGTCACTCATGCTCAATTCCTTTGTCTGCGAGAAAGCGCTCGCGAAGCGTCAGTCAGCGTGAAGGGTCTACCAAGATCGGCTCACCCGCAAGCTCTGGATCAGCTGGTTTGACAGCCGACGCGTCCTGCTCGCTCGGCGTCTCTGCGCCTTCTTTCATCTGCGTATCCCACAGGCTCACAAAGCTCACCTCGGGTTCGTCGAGCGTGCCACGAACGGCAAATTTGGCGGTGCTGAACTGTTCGATGGGTTTGCGCAGTACCCGCTCGCCGACCAGCACGCCGAGTCCCGCCAGGGGATTGGCAAGCGACAGATACACGCCGTACCAGCCGAAACTTTTACTCACGGGCAGCGTGACGATCATTTCGTTGTCGAGCTCCCCGCTGTGCAGATTGACGCTGCCGCCGACCTGAAAGTTGCCCGAAGAGCTATCGACGAACATGGGCTCCGGAAATCTGAGGTAGCCGGCATCGAGCCCAACCTTCGCCTCAACCTTCTCGAAGCTGACACCTTCGCCGACAACGTCGGAGAAATCGAAGTTCATGCGGTTGGTGATCTTCGTGAAGTTGAGAAGACTCAAAATCCTTACGCCACCGCCGGGGGCAACTTCAATGAAGCGGCCGTCGCGCGCGATGAAATCAACGTTGCCGGTCGTGCCGAGGAGATTCACGTTCGCGGGCGATCCGGGCCACACCACATCCGCGGTGACGTTGGCCGTGTCGGTCGACACGCTGGCTGCGTAGTCCCATTTCGGCAGCGTCTCGGCGAGATCGTCGAGCTTGATCAACCCGTCGAAGGCCGATTCGTTGCGCGCGAGGTCCCAGGACAGCGCGCCGCCCTCGATATGCACGCCGTTCACGTCCGCACCGAAGTCGCTGAACGCAACGCGGTTCTCTTCCGGCTGCATCACAAACCGCCACGAGCCGAACGGTTCTTCACCGAGATCGAGCTGCGCAATGTTCACTTTGGCCGCAGGCAGCGACTCCGCCATTTCCACGCTGAGCGGGTCTTCCTCCGGCGCGCCCGGGTGGGCATCGTAATCATCCTCACTAACCGGCAGCCTCAGGTAATCGAGGTTGATGGACATGAGACCTATAGCCGGCAGCAGCACGTTGCCTTTGAGCGTCTCCGCGGAAAATTCGAAGCCCACTTCCTCGCCGCTCTGATAACCATCTAGTACCAGCTCGTCGAAAGTCAGCTCGTCTATGACAAATTGGTCCACACGGAGCTTCTGTATTCGCCAGTCGAGCGGCAGGCTGACCGCAGAGTCGCCTTCGTCCGAAACCCATTCGCTCAGCACGAGCTGCGGCATGTTGCCGCTGATCAGAATCGCCTTCTCATCCTGCGCGGTCATGGGTGGTGTGGCGTCGACACCAAGCGCGCCGCGCTCGATCTCGTCCCCGTAATGCAGCCAGCCCTGCACATTCTTGTGGCGGAAAGCCACGCTCTGATAATCGCTCAGAAACTGCACATCGAGCTCGCTCGGTGCAGCAAGCTGCGGCTCTTTGCTGAACTGCGCGGGCAGGTTGATACCCAGCCCGACGAGATCCGAGGTGACCGCGATGTTGGTAATGCCGAAGTCAGTCATCGCAACGCTCAAGACGCTATCGAAGCCGAACTCGCCGGTGACCGGCACCTCACCGTCGAATTCGATCAGCGCGTAGGCGTCTTCCGGAGTCGCCGTACCAGCAATGTCGAATCGCAGCCAATCCGGCTCGTGGTCAACGGCAAACTCGGCCGGGCGCTCGAAGAGCATGCCCGTGAATTCACCCTTGAGGTGATGCGGCAGGCTGAACGTCCCGCCGCCCCGCAACCCATCGAGCTCCGTGCGGTACCCGGGCATGGCCAGCGCCACGCCGTTCATCCGGAACGCCAGATCCACCGCAAGTTCCGGACTGCGATCCTGTTTGATGGGGATGAGGAGATCACCTTTCAGCGTCAGCGGTCCGCGGCCGTCCCAGTCGGGTTCGATGAATGTCAGATCCGCCTGCAGCGGGCTGTTGCGCACGAAGTCGAGGAGCGCCGCGAACTCCGTATCGGCGTCCAGCGACGCGCTGACATAGTCGCCATTGTTGTGCAGCGTGACGCTGCCGCCGGTCATGCGCACGGCACGCGTCTGCGCTCTGGTCACATTGATTCGCGTATCCAGTCCCGCAACGTGCACGCGGCCTTCGATATCGCCAACAAGCGGCCAGTCCGGCTCATACCGGACGCGGCCCCTGGAGATGTCACTGGCAAGCTCAATGCGCCGCCCGAGCTCACCCGGGCGCGTGTGCACTTGCCCATGGTAGGCGAAGCGAGCGCCATTCAGCTGCCCTGCCTGGGGCCCGTAGTCCAGCCACTCGGCAAGCTCGTCGGGAATTTTGTAAGGGACGAAGGTGCGCGCCGTGTCCATGTCGACGCTGTCGACGTTGATATGGAGGCTCACGCGCTGCTCATAGCGCGGATCCGGCCGCGTGACGGCAAACGCTCCGGCAACCGTGGATTCGCCAATGCGCGCGCGAAGATGGCTGCCGCGCAGCGCAAAATAACCCTGACCCACCCAGGCTTTCACCACGCCCTGCAGATCGTTCATCTGCCAGCTCTGGTGGAAGAGGTCGGGAAACTGCACGTCGACTTCCGGCGTGTTGAGCTGTGCGGCGATGGATCGTCCGGCACCCCAGAGCTGGCCTTGAGCGCCATCCACAGTGGGTGCGCCCTTGTAGCCCTGCATGGTCAGCCCGGCGAAGGACGCCTTGTAACCGGCACCCATCTCGGGATCAACGTAGGCATGGACGTTGCTGATGGTGCCTTCCAGCGCGAGCGCGCGTACCCAGCGCCCGGCGGGCTCCCAGTTGCCGAGGTGTCGATCGAAAAACCCGCTGATCGCAGCCAGATCGAGCTCCGCAAGCCACGCGTGCAGCATGGGCTGGGGTGGGGTGGGATCAATGAGCTCCGTTGCCGCTTCGAGCGGTGCCTCGAGCGCCGAGGTCTCTCTGGGTATCACCCCTTGCAGGTAGAGCGGACCGAGACCGAACCGCTCCTCACCCGCCGTGACCGCAAGCTCGGTGCTCATGGCTTCCACCATGTCTTCCCGACGCTGACCCTTGAGCCCGACGGCAAGCGCCAGCGGCTCTGCCACGCCAGGGACGACAATCTCATCAACGGACAGGCGCAGCTCGCCGCCGCCGGCTCGGGCCGCTTCCGACCAGCGAACGCGTTCGACGTTGAGCGTCATTCCGGCAAGCTCACCAAGCGCCTCCGGCACCACCAGAGTGCCGCCTGCTTCGGCGTGGAAGCCCGGCTCTTTCCAGCCTGGAATATCGTCACTCCGCCAGAGGCGCGCGACCATCGGCTCGGCGGCCTGCGGACTGCGCACGCTGAGCTCGGCAAAGTGGTTGCCGCCGACGTTGATGAGATGCACGTCCGCGCCTACGGTCGACACGACGTCGCCGTGCAGCTCGAGCTGAACGGCCGCCCTCAGCTCGTCGCTGTGCTCTATGAGGTTGGTCACGTCAAACGTCCGCTCACCCGCCGGCATGTCTTTGAGGCGCCAGCCTTCAGGCGTACGCTCGAGCGCAAGACGTGCATCAGCGGCGCTGCCGTGCCGCAGCACCCAGGCGCTGCGAACGATGCTTTCGAGCGTATCGAGTTCGAGCGCCACTCCCGTGAGCTCACCCCCCGGAAACGCCACCCGGTCGACGGTGACAATCGGATTGAAACCCCGCCAGTCGCCGCGCATACCCTGCAGCGAAATATTCTGACCGGCCAGCACCGCGCCTATCTGCGGCTCGTAGATGTGCAGCACCTGCATGGCCACGCGGCCCGTCGCCTGAGTCGCCGCCAGCAGGATCAACAGAAACGTGACGAACACGAACGTCGGCCGGAACACGTAGCGTTCCGCGTTGGCGAGACTGAAAAGGCTGGACTCGACGGACATCGCGGCGACGGGACTTAACGAGATACGTTCTGCACCAGGACAATGTCGAATTGTCCTTCGAGGTAGCTCGGTTCCACCTGTATACGCACGTCCCTCTGTATGGTCCGCGACAGCTCCGCGAGATGCTCGGCATCTTCATCGAGCAGGCGGTCGACAACCGCCTCCGTCGCGCGAATGAGATAATCTCCTTCCGCCGACTTGTTCCGGCAGCGCGCCTGATAGTCCTGGGAAAGCGCCCGCAGCACTTCCACAGAAGTTGATTCCGGTGTACGCACAAACCCTACGCCATTGCAGCTTGGACAGGGTGAGCACATGCTCTGGGCAAGGCTTTCGCGCGTGCGTTTGCGGCTCATCTGCACGAGACCCAGGGAGGAAAAGCCTTCGAGCCGCGTACGCGCCGGATCGAGCTCCAGCGCTTTCTCCAGCGCCCGCAGCACCTGTCGCTGATGCTCTTCCTCTTCCATGTCGATGAAGTCGATCACGATGATGCCGCCCAGGTTCCGTAGTCTCAGCTGCCGTGGGATGGCCACCGCAGCTTCCATGTTGGCGCGAAACACCGTCTCTTCGAGATTGTGCCCGCCCAGAAAGCCGCCCGTGTTGACATCGATGCTGATCATCGCCTCGGTCTGCTCGATGACCAGGCTGCCGCCCGATTTCAGCGCAACCTTCGGCTCCAACGCCCGCATGGCTTCGTCTTCGACGCCATGCCGCTCAAAGAGCGGCCGGCGGCCATCGTAATAGTGCAGCCGCTCGGCATAACCCGGTATGAACTCGTCCACATATCCGCGAATGCGCTGATAGGTCTGATCGTCGTCGATGAAAATGGTCTCGGTCTGCTCTCCGGCAAGGTCGCGAATCATCCGGGTATGCAGCGGCAGCTCCTCGTAGACGAGACTCGGCGCGGTGGCAGCTTCCGCACGACGGCTGACCCGCTGCCAGATCCGGTGCAGGAGCTGAATGTCGTTCTCGAGCTGGGCCGCTTCCGCACCCTCGGCGGCGGTGCGGGCGATGATGCCGCCGTCGATCTCACAGCCGGCTTTGACGGCGCTGAGCGTCTCGCGCAGCCGCTCCCGCTCCGTCTCGTCGTCGATGCGCTGCGAAATGCCAATGTGTGTCTCGTTCGGCATGTAAACGAGATATTTCGACGCCAGCGCCAGCTGTGTCGAGAGCCGTGCGCCTTTGGTCGCAATGGGATCTTTCTCCACCTGCACGAGCACCGACTGCCCGTCGTGGAGGAGATCGCGGATATCAGGGCGCGGCTGCGCTTCCGCTTCCCCGTTTGCGGTGAAAATTCGCGGACTGTCGATGTCCCGTGCGTGCAGAAAACCCGGGCGCTGCAGCCCAACGTCGACAAACGCCGCCTGCATGCCCGGCACTATGCGTTCCACTTTGCCGAGATAGAGGTTGCCGGTCACGCTGTAGCCACTCGCGCGGGCGATGTGGACTTCCTGAAGCAGGCCATGGGCAACCAGCGCCACGCGCGTCTCGAAGGGATGGACGTTAATCAGGAGTTCTTCTGCCATCGATCCTCACACTCCAGGTATCAATGTTGAGCATTCGCAACAACGCTTCCGTCTGCTGTAGCGGTAAACCCACCACAGCGCTGTAGCTGCCCTCTATGCCTTTGGCAAATATACTCCCAATTCCCTGAATCCCATAACCGCCGGCTTTGTCCGCCGGTTCGCCCGTCTGCCAGTAGGCCAGCGCCTCTTCTTCATCGATATCGCGGAAGGTTACCCGGGCCGCCGTAACGAAGGATTCAAGCTGTGTGTCGCTGCACCCCGCCACGCCCGTCAGCACGCTGTGGGTACGAGCTGCCAGGCGACGAAGCATCGCCACACCCTCTGTTTGACCACAAGGTTTGCCAAGAATTTCATCGTCGATGACAACAACGGTATCGGCGCCAAGGGTCACCGCACCGGGCTGATGGCCGGCCCGGGCCTTGGCGCGGGCCAGGCGCTCCACGTACGCCGCCGGCGTCTCATCCGCAAGTCGGGTTTCGTCGACACCGGTGGCGACAACGTCTTCATCGGTAAGCAATATGCCAATCTGCGCGAGCAAGGCTCGACGCCGGGGCGACTGGGACGCCAGGATGAGCCGGGTCACCGCGTGCGCCTCACGAGCGCCGGCAACGCGTCATTCGACCCGTGCGCCGGTACGAATGCGGAGCAGAAACAAGAACACCAGCGGCCACAGCAGCATGCTGACCGTCGGCACCATGAGCGCAGCCCATTCCCACACCCGCTCGCTGCCGAGGCCGAGGACGAACACCCGCAGGATCTCGGCCGCCAGGGTCAGCACGAAGATGATGCCGCACTGTTGCAGCACCGAATACATGCGCAGGCGTTCGAAGAACCGCCACGCGACATAGGTGACACCCGCCAGCACAAAGCCGTTGAACCCGAGCGGGTCCGCGTAGAGCACGTCGACCAGGAGACCAAAAAACCACACCGCAATGAGCCCAACGCGATGCGGCAGCTCGATGACCCAGAAAAATACGACCAGCACCAGCCAGTTGGGCCGCAGCCAGCCGAGCCACCCGGGCCAGGTCTCGGGCAGATGGATGACCCCGAACAGCATGGCAACCACGAGGCTGAGGAGAATGACCCAACCGCCGTTGGCAGGATTCACGAGACAGCCCCCACCGCGCCACTGTCGGCTTCGTCGGCTTCGTCGGCTTCAAGTTCAGCTTCCACCTGAGCACCGTCGTCCTCAGCGGCGGATTCGGCTTCCGACGCCGGATCCGGTTTGAAAATGACCAGCACGTGATGGGACTGATCGAGCTGCGCCGTCGGGCGCACCAGCACCTGTGCGTAGGCTGAGGTGGGCTCAATCACCACCGAGGAGACCGTGCCCACCGGGTAACCCGGCGGGAAGCGCCCACCGAGCCCTGAGGTCTCGACGATATCGCCCTCCACGATGTCGGCGGTGATCGAAACGTTTTCGAGCTCGAGAAAATCCCGCTCCCCGGTGCCGCCGGCGACGCTGCGCACGCCGTTGCGATTGATCCGCACCGGCACCGCATGATCCCGGTCGGTGATCAGGATCACTCTGCTCGTGAAGCCGCCCACCTCGACCACCTGACCGAAGAGCCCGTGCTCGTCGAGCACCGCCTGTCCCTGACGTATGCCGGAGTCGGCGCCTTTGTCGATGATGATCTGGAACGTGGTCGGATCGGGGATGACGCCGACGAGCTCCGCGACCAGCACCTCGTACGGCAGCCGCGCCTGGGAACCGAGCAGCGCCCGCATGCGATCGTTCTCCGCCTTCAACGCCAGGTACTGCTGGGATATCTGCGAGAGCTCGAGCACACGGCGCTCCAGGACCTGGTTTTCCGCCACGAGCTGATCGCGCGTGCTGATCACGTTGCCCACCGCGTCGCTCAGAAGGTACGGGGACTCGGCAACAATGTAGATGGGGCTGACGAAGCTTGCGAGGGTGCTGCGGAGCGGGTCGAGCAGGCGGGTCGAAGATTCCACCGTCACGAGCAGCGCGGAGAGCAGGCCCAGACCGACCAGCAGATACCCCGCACCCGTTTCGCGTACGAACAGCGCCTTGATGGTGTTACTCCCCTAACCCACCGTGCGCAGATCCCGGCGATCAGGCAGTGGAAAGCAGATCGGCGTTGCCCGCCGCATCCATCAATTCCAGCGCC
Source organism: Pseudomonadales bacterium (assembly GCA_028285415.1). Classification (GTDB taxonomy): domain Bacteria; phylum Pseudomonadota; class Gammaproteobacteria; order Pseudomonadales; family Azotimanducaceae; genus UBA4421. The sequence continues at coordinate 13,485 of JANQPF010000015.1, read as the reverse complement.
TTACCGCCACCCCGGGCTACGCAGGTCAACGGATCTTCGGCAATGATCACCGGCAGGCCCGTTTCTTCAGCCAACAACACATCCAGGTCTCTGAGCAGCGCGCCGCCACCGGTGAGCACCATGCCGGTTTCCGCGATGTCCGACGCAAGCTCGGGCGGACACTGCTCGAGCGCGCTCTTCACCGCCTGCACGATCATCGACAGGGGTTCCTGCAGCGCTTCGAGAATTTCATTACTGTTCAAGGTAAAGCTGCGCGGCACCCCTTCAGCCAGGTTGCGGCCGCGCACGTCGATTTCGCGGATTTCTTTCTGCGGGTAAGCCGCGCCGATTTCCTGCTTGATGCGCTCGGCGGTTGCTTCACCGATGAGGCTGCCCTGGGTGCGTCTGACGTAGGCCACAATCGCCTCGTCGAAGCGGTCACCGCCCACGCGGACGGTGTCGGAGAGCACCACGCCGTTCAGAGAAATGATGGCAATTTCCGTGGTGCCGCCACCGATGTCGACCACCATGGTGCCGACGGCTTCCTGCACCGGCAGGCCCGCGCCGATGGCCGCGGCCATGGGCTCTTCCACCAGACGCACGTCGCGTGCGCCGGCTGAGAGCGCGCTTTCCCGAATCGCGCGACGTTCGACTTCGGTAGATTTACAGGGCACACATACGAGCACACGCGGGCTCGGACGGATGAAAGAGTTTTCGTGCACTTTCCCGATGAAGTATTTCAGCATTTTCTCGGTGACGAGAAAGTCGGCGATGACACCGTCCTTCAGCGGGCGGATGGCGGTGATGTTCCCGGGCGTGCGCCCGAGCATGCGCTTCGCGTCGAGGCCCACGGCCGCCACGCTTTTCTGGTTGCCCTGCATGCGGATGGCAACCACCGAGGGCTCGTTCAGCACAATGCCCTGATCGCGAACGTAAATGAGAGTGTTGGCAGTACCGAGGTCGATAGACAGGTCGCGGGAGAACAGGCCGCGAATATTCTTGAACATCTATGGATGGACCCTACGAGAAAGCGCAATTCTATGCATTCCGCCTTGGAAAAGCACGGCTTAAACCTGGAAATATGGTGGATCGTGGCATATCGTTCGCGCTCTTCGAAAACCGCGGATTGCACCTGCGATGGCCGACAGCATCGACATCGAACACCTCGCCCGGCTGGCGCGCTTGTCTTTGAGCGCGGACGCCACCACGCGCGCCCGCGGCGACCTCGGCAACATCATTGCGATGATCGACAAAATGCAGGCCATCGACACGAGCGGCGTTGAGCCAATGGCGAATCCCCTGGATGCAACGCAGCGTCTGCGCCCCGACGTCGTCGACGAGGAACCCGACCGCGATGCCCTGCAGGCACCGGCACCCGAGACACAGGACGGTTACTATCTGGTGCCGCGCGTGGTGGAGTAAATGGAACGCCACGCCACTCTCGCCGAGCTGCGCAGAGCGCTCGATAACGGTGATCTCTCCGCCATTGAGCTGACCCGGGACTATCTCACCCGCATCGCTGACGATTCGACCAACGCGTTCATCAACGTGGACGAGGAAGGCGCCCTGGCGGCCGCCGCGGCCGCCGACGAACGACTGGCTTCCGGCGACGGCACGCCGCTGACCGGCCTGCCGCTGGCGCACAAAGACATTTTCTGCACCAGGGGCCTGGCAACCACGTGCGGCTCGCGCATGCTGGAAAACTTCGTGGCCCCTTACGACGCCACGGTTGTTGCCCGTCTGAAAGACGCAGGAGTCGTCAATCTCGGCAAAACCAATATGGACGAATTCGCCATGGGCTCGTCCAATGAGAACAGCTACTTCGGCGCGGTTGCGAACCCCTGGCGGGAAAGCCACGTACCGGGCGGATCCTCCGGCGGTTCTGCCGCCGCCGTCGCCGCGGGGCTCACGCCTGCGGCCACGGGAACCGATACCGGCGGCTCGATCCGTCAACCGGCTTCCTTCTGCGGCATTACCGGATTGAAGCCAACTTACGGGCGCGTTTCCCGTTACGGCATGGTGGCGTTCGCCTCGAGCCTCGATCAGGGTGGGCCCATGGCGCACAACGCTGAGGACGTGGCGCTCCTGGTGAGCGCCATGGCGGGCTTCGACCGCCGCGACTCGACAAGCGCGGAGCGCGAAGATACCCCATGCAGCAACGGTATTCCGGCAACGCCGGAGAAGCTCAGGATAGGGCTGCCGCGCGAGTACTACCACAATCTCGACATTGCCGCCGAGCTCGACGCGGTACGCGCGTCGCTCGAGAACCTCGGCCATACCTTCGTCGACGTCAATCTGCCGCATACCGAAGCTGCGGTGCCGACCTACTACGTCATCGCCGGCGCTGAAGCGTCGACCAACTTGTCAAGATTTGACGGCGTTCGTTTCGGTCATCGTTGTGAAAACCCCGAATCGCTCGAGGATCTCTACGATCGCTCGCGCAGCGAAGGCTTCGGCGAGGAGGTCAAACGCCGCATTCTCACGGGCACCTACGCGCTCTCGGTCGGCTACTTCGACGCCTACTACCTGCAGGCGCAGAAGATCCGGCGCCTCATCGCCAACGACTTCGCAAGCGCCTTCGAGGACGTCGACGTCCTGTTGGCGCCGACCGCACCGGGACCGGCGTTCGAGCGTGGCGCGCTCACCAAGGATCCGGTGGCGATGTATCAGCAGGACATCTTCACCGTGCCGGTCAGCCTCGCCGGTCTGCCGGCACTGTCGATGCCGTGCGGCTTCGTCGACGGGCTGCCCGTAGGCGCACAGCTGGTTGCTGCACCTTTTCAGGAAGAGCTGATTCTCGGCGTCGCTCGCGACTACCAGAACGTAACAGATTGGCACACACGGACCCCGGAGGCTGCACAATGAGCTGGGAACCGGTCATTGGTCTCGAAGTCCACGTGCAGCTGGCCACCAGGAGCAAAATCTTCTCCGGCGCAAGCACCGCGTTCGGCGCCGAGCCCAACGCGCAGGCCTGTGCGGTTGATCTCGGCCTCCCGGGCGTGCTGCCCGTTCTCAACGAAGACGTCGTGCGCATGGCCATCAAGTTTGGCCTCGCCATTGGCGCGGAGATCAATCTCGATTCCATCTTCGACCGCAAGAACTACTTCTATCCGGATCTGCCGAAGGGTTACCAGATCAGCCAGTTCCAGACGCCGGTGGTCGGGCGCGGCAGCATCACCGTGCACCTCGACGACGGCACCACCCGCGAGGTGGGCATCACCCGCGCGCATCTGGAAGAAGATGCCGGCAAGTCGGTCCACGACATGTTCCCCGGCCAGACGGGGATTGACCTCAACCGCACCGGCACGCCGCTTCTCGAGGTGGTGAGCGAGCCTGATCTGCGCACCGCCGCGGAGGCTGCAGCATACTTCCGCCAGATGCACACGCTCGTGCGCTACCTCAAGATCTGTGACGGCAACCTCGCCGAAGGCAGCATGCGCTGCGATGCAAACGTCTCGGTGCGCCCTGCAGGCAGCAACGACCTCGGCGAGCGCACGGAGATCAAGAACATCAACTCTTTCCGTTTCGTCGAGCGCGCGATCAACTTCGAGATCGAGCGCCACATCGACGTGCTGGAAAGCGGCGGCACCATCGAGCGGGAAACGCGCCAATACGACCCGGACCGGGATGAAACCCGGCCCATGCGTGGCAAGGAAGAAAGCGAAGACTACCGCTACTTCCCGGATCCGGATTTATTGCCGCTCAGCATTGATCAGGCGTTCGTCGACGCCATCGCCGCCGACATGCCGGAGCTGCCGGAAGCGCGCCGCAGCCGCTACCGGGAGGCAGGGCTGTCCGACTACGACGCGGGCTGGCTTGCGGACGACCCGGACGTGGCGACTTACTTCGATGCGGTGCTCGTGCAAAGCGGCGATGCGAAGCAGAGCGCCAACTGGGTGATGGGTGAGCTCGCCGCACACCTCAACAAAGCAGAAACCGACATCAGCGCCGCGCCCGTAACCCCGGACCAGCTGAGCCAGCTGATTGCTCGGGTAGTCGACGGCACGCTCTCGTCCAAGACGGCCAAAACGCTCTTCGAAGCGCTCTGGCAGCAGGAAGGTGAGGTGGATGCGCTCATCGACTCACTCGGCCTTGCGCAGATGAGCGACAGCGGCGAGCTCGAACGGATTGTCGACGAGGTTCTGGCCGCGAACCCCGGTCAGCTCGAGGAGCTGAAGAGCGGCAAAGACAAGCTGCTCGGTTTTTTTGTCGGCCAGGTGATGAAAGCGACACAAGGCAAGGCCAACCCGCAGCAAGTCAACGAGCTCATCCGCGCGAAGCTGTAACCTCGCGGTCAACGAGACTCCGGGAGCTGCGAGGCAGCTCCCGGATGAGCCCGCCAGGCTACTTGCGGTACGGGCCGGAAGCTCTGCAGTTGGCGTAGAAGGTGGTGGTGGCCGGCCAGTCCGAGAATAGCCCAAGCACTCCCACATCCTGGGCAAGCACGTCGATGGTGGTGAGGATGTCACCGTCGGTCTGGATGACGTCGCTGGTCGTCTGGTAATAGAACCCACCGCCGCCGTTTTCCAGCTGGCCGCTACGCTCGGTGGTCCAACCGATCAGATCCAGCCCAACGGCTTTGGCCGCGTTCGCGTAAACGGAAGGCACAATGGCGCCGGAGCTGTCCGTGCCGAGCATCATGAACATCGGCGGCGCGAGTATCTGCACGCCGTCGGCAACGAGCTGGTCCATGGAAGGCTCGAGCGCGGCAACCGCATCAGGATCGTTGACCTCGGTGCTGTAGCGGCTGTCGAGGAAAACCGCCTGGCGACCGAAGTCCGGGTTGGCGTTGATCCAGTACACGACGTCGCCGTAGTTGAACGACTGCGCCCAGACGCGGTCCGGCGACACACCCGCCGCGCGATACTCGTCGATCATCTGCTGGGCGTAGTCTTCCTGGGTGTAGTCGCCTTCGTACGGCATCTCTACCGCGGGGGACTTCAGCTCAGGGGTCATGCCGACACCCAGCTTCTTGAAGAGCTTGATGCTCTCGGCATGCGACAGAAGCGTGCCACGGGAGCCGCCGCTGTAGAGATCCGTGCGATACCGCGACGTGCCGTCGAAATATCCCGCAATGGTGGTAGCCGAGCGGTCCGCCGCGTCCATCTTGGCTTCCAGCGTTTTGAACTCGGCGAGCGTGATGTCCGAGGTGCAGCAGTTGATGTCCGCCGCGTTGGTCAGATTGCCCTCCGCGTCGAACTCCGGCGGCACGCTGCACTTGGCCGCCAGCTCCGTTTCGACGATGTTGGTGGTGGTGTGCAGATCACACTGCGCGTGCCGGCAAACGAGCTCCCGGTCTTTAGTAAAGGTCACGTCACACTCGAGGATGCCGGCGCCCATTTGTGCCGCGGCGACGTAGGATTCGAGCGTATGCTCCGGGAACATCAAGGGCGCGCCGCGATGGCCAATGGAAAACGGTTGTACGGAATAGTGTTTGCGGGTTGCCGCGCAGCGCTGCAGCTTGCGTTTCAGCTTGCTGTTCTGCATCTGTTCGACGAGGTAGAAAGGCCGCGGCCCCAGTTGGACGCTCTTGACGGGGTAGAGGGACCGACCTTCGTTGTGAGCTGCGTTGGACCCGGCGTGGACAGCACTCATACCCAGGCACGCCACGACCGCGCACAACGATAGTATGCGAAATCTCATGTTCGACTCCTTCGAATTGTTACGGATACTGCGCCGGTGACGTTATGGCGTTAACGTGACAGCGCCGTGCTGCTTCCATGACAAAGCAATGCCAGTTTGATGAACAAACGGCGACAGATGAGCCGGGCCGGCTCAGAACGGAGTGAGATCGGGCGTGAGCGGTCTCAGGCTTCGTGGTGGAGGAATTTCTCCGCGGCGGCCAGCACGTCCCGCCGGCTCACCTGGCCAACCAGACGGCCTTCGTGCATGACGGGGTAACGACGGCGATGCTCCTTGATGAACTTTTCCGCCAGGGTGTAGATGTCCATTTCGGGATCGACCGTATCTACCTCGGTGCGCATGTAGTCACCGACGATGCCCACGGACTCGTCGTAATAGCTGTCCTGCACGATGACCTGCATGAGGTCTACCTCCGAGAGAATGCCGAGCAGGTTGCCGTCCTCATCCACCACGGGGGCACCCGAAATGCGGTTTTTCAGAAACACATCCATCGCCTCGACCACATTCGTTTTGGGCCGGAAGGTGATCAGGCGTCTGGCCATGTAATCTTTGACTTTCAGCGACTTCATCGCGCGCTCCCCAATGTCCTCAGCACTAACCCTGCCGAAGCCCGCTGGGTGTGTAAACGGACGTTTTTAGAACAAACCAATCTAAAAAAATAGTTTCTTAGACGCATCAAGGCAGACATTGATAGTCGCCGACCAGGGAATAGCGGACACAGTCCGAACCCACCTGGCTCGTGCACTGCCTGCGGGTGTTACCCACGGGCTCTGCGTGATTGTAGCCGCGCCACTCCTGGCAGTACTTGATGGCGTCCTGGCGGGCTTTGCCCCAGTCCACATCCGGCTTTTCCACGTACAGGTACGGCGCGCCCATGGTCACAATGTCGCGGTCTTCCTGGGCGGAAATGACCTCCGCGGTTTTCTTGGTGGGCACCTTGATGGGTATGTTCGTCATGCTGCAGGCCGCCGCCAGCAGCGTGATGACCGCAATCAGCGTGATGTTCTGCGTTCGTCTGCGCGCCTCGGTTGCCATGTTCTCTCCCCGCCGCTCGTGCCTCGAAACCAGCCTGTTAGCACAGTTTGCGCCCATCATGGGGCATTCTTGTAGTCTGGCGCCCTTCGCCCGCCGATAGTAAGATCCTAAGGTTTTTAGCGACTGACTAGATCACAGGGGGAATCTTGAGCGATCAGCCTTTACCCGCCGTGCCTTACCTGAAAATACCGGAGGGCGGCGATCCATACCTGGAAGGACACAAATGCGGTGCCTGCGGCGCCACCTTTCTGGGGGAGCGTACCACCTGCTCCAAATGCGGAGCGCGCGACCAGATGAGCGTCGTGACCCTGCCGACCTCCGGCAAACTCTACTCTTACTCGATTGTGCACCGGTCCTTTCCGGGCATCGAAGTCCCGTACATCAGCGCCATCGTCGACCTGGACGACGGCACGGCCATCAAGGGGAATCTCATCAACGTTGACCCCGACCCGGCCGCCATCGAATTCGATATGCCTGTAGAAGTGGTATTCGACGACGCCCTCGGGCGCAAAGACCGCGACGGAAACTCTTATCTTTCTTACTTCTTCCAACCTGCAGCTGGCTGATGAGCCACCAAGGAGACCAACATGACTGACGCATATATTGTCGGCGTAGACATGATCAAATTCGGCCGTTTTCCCGATAAAACGGTCCCGCAGATCGGCTCGGAGGCAGCCCTCATGGCGCTCGACGACTGCGGCCTGACCATTCAGGACATGCAGGCGCTGTACTGCGGCAACCTCGGCCAGGCGTCCGGCATGGTCGGCCAGCGCATCCTCCAGGAAATTGGCCAGACCGGCATCCCGGTGGTGAACGTGGCCAACGCCTGCGCCACCGGCGCCACCGCGTTCCGCGAAGCGTGGGCATCGGTCAAAGCCGGTCTCTACGACTGTGTGCTAGCCGTGGGCGTCGAGCAGATGGGCAAAGGCCTCCTCGGCGGCGCGGGCGGTGCAGCCGGCATTCCGAAAGAGGGGCTCCTCGGTTCCGGCACCATGCCTGCGGTCTTTGCCGAAGCCGGCATGGAGCACGCGCGCAAGTACGGCACCACCTTCGAGCAGTTCGCCAAGGTGTCCGTGAAGAACCACCATCACTCCACGCTGAACCCGAAGGCGATGTACCAGATCGAAACGCCGCTCGACACGGTCATGAACGCGGAGATGATCTCCTACCCGAACACGAAGCTCATGTGTTCCGTGAACGTCGACGGCTCCGCCGCCGCGGTTATCTGCTCCGAAGCGAAAGCAAAAGAGCTTGGCCTCATGTCCCGCGCCGTGAAAGTACGCGCATCGGTCATGGCCTCCGACCCGTGGCAGGAGCGTGACCTCGTCATGCCTGACGTCAATTCCTGCACCCGCCGTGCGGCAAAGGACGCCTACGAGATGGCCGGCCTCGGCCCCGACGACATCGACCTCGTCGAGCTGCACGACTGTTTCGCCACCGCGGAAATCCTGCACTACGAGAACCTCGGCCTCTGCGGCGACGGTGAAGCCGGCCGCATGATCGACGACGGCGAAGTGACCCTCGGCGGCCGCATCCCGGTCAACGTCTCCGGTGGCCTCCTGTCCAAGGGACACCCGCTGGGCGCCACCGGCATTGCCAACATCTACGAGGTGAGCACCCATCTGCGCGGCGAAGCCGGCGGCAGACAGGTTGAAGGTGCCAAGATTGGCATGACCCACGTCATTGGCCTGGGTTCCGCCTGCGGCATTCACATCCTCGAAAAAGCCTGATCTACCAGGCTCGCAGGGACGCCGGGCACACCGCCCGGCGTTTTTGTATCTGCCGGAAGTAGTCCTCAATGCGCATTGGCATCGTCAGCGACACGCACAACAACCTGAAGAACGTGGCGAAAATCGTCGAGCTCTTCAACACCGCCGGGGTCGACCGCGTCATCCACACGGGAGACATCACCCAGGCGAAAACGATTGAGGTGCTGGGCAACCTGGACGCCCCGATGTACGGCGTGTACGGCAACAACGATCTCGAGCGCGAGTCCCTGGAAGCGGCGGTTGCCCGTCACGGCTTTGAGTTCTGCGACCCACCGTTCATCGACATCTGGGCCGAGCGCGAGATCATCGTGGTCCACGACCCGCTGGAGTTCGACGGCCATCTGCACGCGCGGCATGAGTTGGCGCTGCACGGGCACACGCATCTCTACCGCCACGAGGAGCGGGACGGCACCACCTTCTTCAACCCGGGAGAATGTGCCGGGCACATGCACGGCAAGAACGCGATCGGGGTGGTGGATCTAATCAGCCTGCATACGCAGTTGCTGCACTTCTGACGGCGCCATTTCAGACACGTTTCCGCACGTTAAGTACCAGACTCGATCCGCGCGCGCCGCTAGTGCCAGGTCGTGAGTCACGACCACACGCGTACAGGTAACGCCGCGCAAGAGATCAGCCAGCTCGTGGGCTCCGATGCGATCGAGGTGCGCCGTACCTTCATCGACAAAGAGATAGTCCGGCTGTTGATACAACGCTCGTGCCAGCATCAGCCGCTGCATCTGCCCTGCGGAGAAGCTGTTGCCAATCTCGCCAAGGCGGCTTCGTACCTGCATGGGCAGCGCTGCGATGACCTCTTTGAGGCCAACCGCGTCCAAACAGGCCATGATCCGCGCTTCATCTGGCGCTCCCCAGAGCGTGACGTTGTCTGCAATGCTCCCGGAAAAGAGGCTGTCACCCTGCATCACACATGCACTCTGGCGTCGAAACTGACCGAGCGCTTCACCGACCAGCTCCCGTTCGCCCCAGAGCACGCGACCCGAACCCGGATGGTCGAGACCCATGAGCAGGCGCAGGAGCGTGGTCTTGCCGCAGCCGGACGCGCCCACAACCGCCACAAACTCACCCGGACGAATTTCAAGATCAACCTCATCCAGCACCCAGGCTGAATGTGCCGTGTGTCGATACTGCAGCCGGCAAGCGCGCAGCGTCTCGACAGGGATTCGGCCTTCCGGAGAGGTCCCACGCTGCTCCGCGGGTGAGAGCCATATGTCTGCCAGACGCGCCAGGTAAACTCTCAGAAGCCGCAGCGACAGGACCTCTTCGCTGAGAAGGCGCGCGCGTTCCGCAAAATGATTGCGATAGCTCAGGAACGCAAACAGCATGCCGAGGGTGATATTTCCATCGAGCACGGCGTGCGCCAGCAATGCAACCGTCGCAAGATGTTCAATCCCACCCAGGCCAGTGACTACGCTATGCAGACCAAGCTGCGTGTGCTGCAAGCTGAGCCGATGCAACAGAGTCTGGCCGTGCAGACGTTGCCACTGAGTATGGCGACCCGACTCCTGACCATAAGCCTTGACGGTGTGAATCGCGTGTACGGTTTCCACCAGATGGGAGCGTTCTTCCGCACCCGCAGCTACCGCCGCTGTCTGTAAACGTTGCATGCGCGGCGCCATGCACGCCTGCAGGACAGCAGAAAGCCCATGCAGAGTGATGACTCCCAGCGCCAGGAGCGGCTCGTATAACAGCATGAAACAAGACGCCAGCAACACCATCATGCCATCCACGATCAGGCTACCGACGCCGCGTGTGAAAAAGTCCTGTACCGGCGGCAGCGCGTCGAAACGGGATACGATGTCCCCCGCCCGCCGATCTTCAAACCAGCGCGGCGGCAGGGCCAGCAGCTGACGGAGGAGATCACTTCCGAGCTCAAACGACAGGCCGTGGCCTGCGTGCATGACCAGCAGGCCGCGCAGCCACTGGGTAAGCACTCGAACGCCAAGCAACAAAGCAAAGCCCCATGCCAAGATTTCGATGACACTGGTGTCGCCGCCGGTCACGCCGAGATCAACTGTCCACTGTACGTGCCATGACGCCGTCAGCACCATGAACTGCACCAGCGCTGCGAGCAAAACGTTCCACCAAAGCCAGCTTCGATTGCCACGCAGGGCAGCGTAGAGCTCACCCAGCGTCAAACGCGGCGGCGGATCAGCTGCAGGTACAAAGTCCATATCAGGCCAGATTTCGAGCGCCGCCCCTGTGAAACCCGAGTCCATTTCCTGCCAGGAACAGAACCGCCGCCCGCGGGCCGGATCATGCAGCACGCACCCGCGGCGGGCGACACGGACCAGAACCACAAAATGATCCATCTGCCAATGCAGAATGGCGGGGGCACGCACGCGCGTAAGGTCCTTCAGTTCACAGCGCAGACCGCGACTTACGAAGTTGAGCGTCTGCGCCTGCTGTACCAGATCCTTGAACGTGACCCCCTGGCCAGCAGCGCCGAAGCGGCTGCGTAGTACGAGCAGATTGATACCTGGGTCGTACGCGCCGACCACCATGGCAAGACACGCAAGGCCACACTCAGCACGACCGCTCTGCAGCTCCAGTGGGACCCGCATCAAAGGCGTGCGGTCGCATTGATGAGCGGTTCAAGTAACCATGTCCACAACGGCTTGCGCGCCAACACAACGTCGGCCTCTACCGCCATGCCTGCAGGTATCCAATCCGCCGCACGCGGCAAGGCGGTCACGGCGACCAGCGCCCGATAGCGCAACATTCCCGGCGAACGCGCACGCGCAACCGGGCTCACCCGTTCTACGGTGCCAGCTCCAGAACCATGCTCAGTCATCGGATAGCCGGCATATCTGAGGCGCACCGGCATTCCCTCACGTACTTTGCCGCCAGCGGTCGCCGGTAACCACAAGACAACCCGGTGCTCCATGGTCATTGGCGGCACAACGCTCAACATGTGCTCACCGCGACCCACCTGCTGACCCACATAAGCCTGCAAGTCCGCCACGTGGCCATCAAAAGGCGCGACCACCGAGAGATGCATCCTGGCCGTCAGCAGGCGCAGTTCCTGCCGCACATCGGCAATCCTCGCATCAAGGCGGGTCTGCGCCTGCCTGGCGGCTGCTTCATCCGTGGCCATCTGATGGTCGTGCCGTGTCAGCTCAGCCCTCGTATCAATCAGCTCACGACGACCATTGACCGCAGCTTGTTGCACAGCGAGGTACTCGAGCTCACTACGGCGAGCATCACGCGGACTGATCCAGCGCTCTCGCAGCAACTGTGTCAGACGCTCGTGTTCCGTTTTCGCGAGCAGCGCCCTTCGCTCGAGAATGTTCAGGTTTTCGGTTGCGGTGCTTAGCTGGAGTAACAGCTGGTCCCGGTGTACGCGCAGACGATTGTGGGCAGCCTCTGCGGACGCGGCGAGATTGTCCCGCTCCGAGACTAAGGATCGCCGTTTGAGTTGAAGCTGCTCGATTGCGTGCTGATCGACCGCTTCACCGACGGCATCGCGGGCTCCGACAGCAACGACCGCGAGGACCTGACCAGTCTGTACCCATTCATTTTCGCTGACGCCCACCGCAGTGATCTCCCCTGCCTCTGCGGCATTGAGGAGCGCGGGCTGGAGCAGAGGCTCGGTCAATCCCCCAGCCCGCACCTTGTCGGTGTACTGCACCTGGACGAGATAGCCGGCGCCGACGAGCAGTAGGCAGCAATAACCCACCAATACCCAAGATGGCACGCGCGGATGCCAGGCAAACGCTGCCGCCTGGGCCGCCGCACCCTGATGCTGGGCAGCGGGTCTGAACTGCAGTTTTTGTGGACCTGCTCGCGGCGCAGGTTCCAGCGGATGGGTCACGGCATGCCGATTTCAATTCGGAAGTGCCACGACTGTAAATCGACGCCGGCGCACTGCCTGTAGGCAGGCGCCGGGATTCCTGTCTTACATGGCGCCCAGCGCGTTGAGGATTTCCATGATGCGAGCGGCGTTCTTTCCGAGGTCGGACTGACCCACGCGCGAGACGCTGCGCACGTCCACGACGGATCCGCCCCCTTCAGGGCGCACGCGAACCACCACGTCGTCTTTGAAGCCGAACCAGAACGTGGTGTCGGTTGCCTCGACGCGACCGGCGGCGGCGTTGGTATCCACCACCTCCATGCCCATGTCCTGCAGCACCTGGGTGACGCGGTTGATCATCTCACCCTGGGCAACCTGACTGATCAACGGCTTAAGTTGGGGGTAGGCGGCCTGCTGCTGCTCAGCCACTTCGTCAGAATATTCGAGCGGATTGGAGTCCGTACCTCTGAGCGCGACAATCTTGTCGAACTGGGGCGGATTGGATGTGTCGGTGGAAATGTTGTGAATGGCCGGGACCGCTCCCGCCGCCATCACCTGGCTGCCCATGACGCCGAGCACCACCGCGCTCAGGGCAATGCCAATGAGCAAATTGCTGCGCTCCGCCTGCAGGCCCCGCGACAGGCAATACACGAACGCAATGATGCCGAGGAAGAGCACAATGACGGCGAGGACCGCGCCTATGCCCATGAGCGGAATGCCGAGCTCAAAGCTCCAGAGCCCGACGCGGGTGCCGAGGGCGGCAACGGGCAGGCAGATCAGGCCAATGACGCCGCCGATCATCAGCGCGCTGGCCCACCATTTTGCTTGGACTTCTTCGTTCATTATCGACTCCTAACTGTTTCTGTTCGATCAGGCGATGGTCGAGCCACCGTCGACGACGATGTTCTGCCCCGTGGTGAAGGCACCGGCTTTCGACGCCAGGTACACCGCCGAGCCCGCAATCTCTTCCGGCTCGCCGATGCGGCGCAGCGGATCTCCGGATGTGCGCTCTTTGAGAATGTCCGGATTTTCCCACAGCGCGCGGGCGAAATCGGTTCTGACCAGCCCCGGGGATATGGCGTTCACCGTTATGTTGTGCGGCCCGTACTCGACGGCGAGGTTGCGAACCAGCTGCACGTCCGCAGCTTTGGATATGCAGTAAGCACCCAGCACCTCACTACCGCGTAAGCCCCCTACGCTCGACACGATGGTGACCCAGCCGGATTTGCGCTCGACCATCTCCGGCAGGAC
>JANQPF010000012.1 GCA_028285415.1 Pseudomonadales bacterium | reverse complement strand
GCGTCTGTCCGCGCATGTCGATGACCCGGTACTCGGGCATCGAAGCGCCGCCCGCGCGGTGGTGCAGATGGAGCAGCTCATAGCGGCCCAGCTGAACGTTATGGAGTGATTCCAGCGACGGCGTGGCGGTGCCGAAGACCACGGGCACGTTGCCGTCCTGGGCACGCTTGGCGGCCAGGTCCCGGGCGGAATATCTGAGCCCTTCCTGCTGTTTGTAGGAGGCGTCGTGCTCTTCGTCGACGACAATGAGGCCCAGATCGGCAAACGGCGTGAACACCGCGGAGCGGGTGCCGATCAGCACGTCGATGTCTCCACGCCTGCACTTCAGCCAGGTCTGCAGGCGTTCGTGATCCGTCAAGTTGGAATGCAGCATGCCCACGCGGGCGAAGCGCCGCTGAAAACGCGCCAGCGTCTGCGGTGTCAGCGCAATCTCCGGCACCAGCACCAGGACCTGACGGCCTCCCTTTACCACGGGTTCGATGCTGCGCAGATAAACCTCGGTTTTGCCGCTGCCGGTAACGCCCTCGAGGAGGTACGCCGCAAAACCGCCGAGATTTGCGGTGATGGTAGCTATGGCCTCTGCCTGATCCAGATTCGGCACGGGTGGATTTTCGGAAGGTGCGGTCACCATCGCGTCGGTGCGCGTCACGTGTCCGGCCTTGGTCAATGCGCGCAGGATGTCGCGGCGATGACCGGCGGCAACGATGTCGGCACCGCTGCTTGGACCCGCCTCGGTGAGGTAGTCGAGGAGCGCCTGCTGCGCTCTGGCGCGGTTGCTCACGGCCGCTCCTGGAACGCTCTGCCAGACATCGGCCGGCTGAATCTCACAGGCGGCGCCTTTGCGGGCGGCGGCAGGCAGCATGGTGGCCAGCACTTCGCCGAGCGGATAGTGATAATAGGTAGTCATCCACCGGGCCAGCGTCATCAGCGACTCGGGTACCACCGCGGTGTCGTCAATGACGGCGTAAACGTCTTTCAAAGCCTTGTCGTGCTGAGATTCCCGCACCTGTGCGACGCACACACCAACGGTTTTGCTGTGGCCGAACGGCACGCTCACCCGCGCGCCGGGCTCAGGCACGGGCATATCCGCCGGTACCGAGTAGTCGTAAACGGCGTGCAGCGGTCGGGGCACGGCAACTTGAATGACGCGGGGAGAATCGGGCATATCGAGGCTATTCTGGCACGAAGTGCGCGTAGCCTGGGTGTTTTCGGTACCCCACGACTGTGCTCCCTCACCGCAGCGCAGCCCGGTGGTTGTCATTGGTTGCCCATCTGGTAGACTTCGCGCCCCGATTTTGAGTCCGAAGACGGAAGCACCAGCGATGAAGCCGGAAATACATCCTCAATACCACATCGTTAAGGCCACCTGCAGCTGCGGCAACGTGATGGAGGTGGGTTCGACGCTGAGCGAAGACTTCCACGTGGACGTCTGCTCCAACTGCCATCCGTTTTACACCGGCAAGCAGAAGATCATGGACTCAGGCGGCCGTGTAGAGCGCTTCCGCAAGCGCTTCGGCAACCGTGGCACCGGCGGCGCCGCCTAGCACACGGGTTCTCCCCGCGCGCCTGTCCGACCGGCGCGCCAGCGGGTCTTATATTTCCAGGTTCGGGCACCTATCCTTGTCCCTGTGGTCAAAAGTAAGACCATGAGGAGACAGTTGTGCGCGATAGAATCGCGAGCGTGATGACACCGATACCCCCACTGCGTGGCTGGCTGCGGTTGTGGCTGGTAATGTTTTGCGTTGTCCCCGTCGCTGCGCTGGCAGCTGGTGACGGTGCAAAAATCTACAACGAGTACCTCGAAAAAGAGGTCATCTACCCGAACGAAGAGTGGCAGGACTATGTCACGGAGATTGGCGAGCGGTTGCTGGCCCACTCCTCCGACGCGGGTAAACCCTACACCTTTGTCGTGACCGACGAGCCGTTCGTGAATGCCTACGCGACGGGTGATGGCTACATTTTCGTCTCGCGCGGCATCCTCGCTCACTTTCAGAGTGAAGACGAACTCGCCGCGGTGGTCGGGCACGAAATCGGGCACGTCCTCGGCAGGCACTCCGCGCGGCGCAAACGCGGCAGCATGCTCGGCCGCGTGGCCGGCATTCTCGGCTGGATCGGCACCAGCACGTCGAGCGCGGTGAATCTCTCCAACACGCTGACGCAGGCGACGCTCGCCGGGTACGGCCGTGAATTCGAGCTCGAAGCGGACGAGTACGGCGTGGCGCTCGTGACCAAGGCGGGTTACAACCCTCGCGCCATGCTCGACGCCATCCAGATTCTGCGAGACAACGACAACTTTCAGCGCACGGTCAAGAACCGCCCTACCATCTATCACGGCATCCTGGGTTCCCACCCGGCGCATGAGAAGCGCCTGCACGAGCTGGTGGCACAGTCCCAGCACCTCTTTCCGGATGAGCTGGCGGACCCCGAGCGGGACTTCTTTGCCATGCTGGACGGGCTGACCTTCGGCGATGAAGCGGCCACCGGAGTGGTCAAGGACGGCATCTACTACCACGGCGCGCTGCGGCTTCTGATCAAATTCCCGCAAGGCTGGGACGTGCGCGCAACGCCCTCGGAAGTGTTCGGCGTGCCACCGGCGGGGGGTGCCAAGGCGCAGATTGGCGTCAAGAGGCAGTCGCCGCCGGATGAAGAGCAGACCCCGGAAGAGTATTTGACGAAAACCCTGCGTCGGGACGATCTCGAAAACGGCGAGGAAATCCAGGTGGGCCCGTATCCCGGATATCTGGCCGAGGTTGCGGTTGCCAGCGGCTCTGCACAGAAGCGCATGATCGCGGTGCTCTACAAGGACGGTGGCGTGTATCTCTTCAACGGCGAGCTCGGCAGCGGCGGCGACCCCGAGGCGTTTGCCAAGGAATTCCGCGAAACGGTCATGAGCTTCCGCGCCATGACCGCCTCGGATCTGCGCCTCGTGAACAACCAGAAGCTCAAAATCATCACGGCGGAGCCGGGCCAGACCTACGCACAGCTTGCGCGGACCGTGCCGCTCAAGGTGTATGCTGAAGAGACGCTCAGAGTCATCAACGGCCATCATCCGCGCGGCGAGCCGCGCGCAGGCGATTACATCAAGGTCATCGAGTAAAGCGCTCGGCGAGAAGTTCGCAACGTCAGAAGAGGTCGATCGCCTTGATCTCTTCCTCATCAGCGGGACGGTTCTGCTGGGTTTGAGCAGGGGCTTCCGGCGCGTATTCCGAGAGGAAGTACTCGAAGATGGCGTTGTTCTGTCCGGGCCTTGCGCGGGTGCCCGTAGTGGGATCAATTTTCAGCGTCACCACCCCCGGGGGCTGTGTCGGGTGATTTTCCGGCGTATCCGCAAGCGCCTCTTCCATGAAGTCGATCCAGATCGGTAGCGGCGTGTTCGAGCCGTAAGCCCGGGCGCCGAGCGGCTCGTGGTTCGAAAACCCGACCCAGACCGTCGCCACCAGATCCGGCGAGTAGCCGTTGAACCACGTATCCGCGGCGTCGTTGGTGGTGCCGGTTTTACCTGCCAGGTCATCGCGCTGCAGGCGCCGTGCGGAACGCCCGGTGCCGCGGTTGATGACGTCTTTGAGCATCGAGTGCATGACAAAGGCGTTGCGCTCATCGAGCACCCGGGGTGCGGCAATGACGGGCTGTGGTGGCAGCAGCAGTGACGCTTCTTCTTCGCCGGTTTCTTCCGCATCTGCCGCAGCGGACTCGTCCGATAGCTCTGTCTCGGCGTCAGCCGGCGTTGTCGTGGCGGCAAACAGCTCCTCCAGCGATGCCGGCTCCGCTTCGCCGGGCACCAGCGTCTCTTCCGGCAGCTCCGGCAGCGGCGCAAGCTCACATTCCGGGCAGACGCGCGGGTGGTTGCTGTGGAAAAGCTCTTTCCCCGAGATGTCTTTGATGCTGACGAGAATGTTGGGGTCCACCAGATAGCCGCCGTTCGCAAGCACCGCGTAGGAGCGCGCCATGTCAATGGGGGTCACGGCCATCGTGCCGCCGCCGATGGCGAGCTGGGTGTTGCGTGGGAACCCGCGGGTTTTGAAGCCGAACTTGGAAACGTGGTCCAGCACGTCGCCCGCGCCGACATTCAGCAGCACGCGCATCGACACCAGGTTGATCGAGCGATACAGCGCCTCGCGCAGCCGGGTCGGGCCGTTGTAGCGGTTGTTATCGTTGTCCGGACGGTACTGGGATTCGAGGTTTTCGTCGTCGAAGACGAGCGGCGCATCCATGAAAACGTCAGCCGGAGTCACGCCGTTGGCAATGGCTGCCGAGTACACGAAGGGTTTGAAACCGGAGCCCGGCTGACGGGCCGCCTGCAACGCGTGGTTGTACTGGTTGCGATAAAAGTCGAAGCCGCCGACCAGCGCGCGCACCGCGCCGTCGACGGGGTCGAGCGCCACAAGCGCACCTTGAATCTCCGGTAGCTGGCTGAGGAGCCAGGCGCTGCCGTCCTCGTCCGGATTGCGCCGTATGCGCACGACATCGCCGACGCTGACGATATCACTCATGGATTGAGGTGCCGGTCCGCGCCGGTCTACGTTGACGTAGGCCCTGGCCCAGCCGGATTCGTCGAGGGTGATGAGTTCAGCATCACCGCTGTGTTGCAGAACGACCGCCTGGGTGTCGTCCACCGCCAGCACCAGCGCCGCTTTCAGCGCGCCAAAATCGGGGATCGGGTTGAGGAGCTCGCGACCCTGGCGGAGCAGATCGTCAGGATAAGCTTCGAGGTCCGGACGACCGGCGACGACCGCTCCGTCGGTTGCGTCCGCCTCAGTGCCCGTCGTGGTTGCGCTCTCCACCTCCGCGGTCTGCCAGAGGAGCGCCGATGCGTCGAGCAGGTTGTTTGCCAGTTCCTCCTCGGCGACGAGCTCGGCGCCGCGGTAGCCGTGGCGGCGGTCGTAGCTCTGCAAACCCCGGCGCAGAGCCCCGATGGCTTCGCGCTGCATACGGCTGTCGATGGTGGTCGTGATCTCATACCCACCGGTATACAGATCCGGCACCAGCGTGATGGCCTGCTGGCGTACCCATTCCGCGGCATAAGGGCTTGCCACGTCGAGCTCCCGCGCGTAAATCCGCGCTGATATGGGCGCGTTGCGGGCTGCCTCGTATTCAGCGTCACTGATGGAACCCTGCGCGTACATGCGGGAAAGCACCAGGTTGCGGCGCTTCAACGCCCGCTCCGGACCGTTGATCGGGTTGCCAGCGCTCGGCGCCTGGGGGATCCCGGCAAGCATCGCAAGCTGCGGGAGATCCAGCTCCATCAGCGGCTTGCCGTAGTAGGTCAGCGCCGCGGCTTCCGCGCCATAGGCACGCTTACCGAACGGCACAATGTTGATATACAGCTCGAGAATCTCGTTTTTGGTGAGCTCCTGCTCAATCTTGAGCGCCAGCAGCATTTCCTTGAATTTGCGCAGGAAACGCCGTTCCAGCGTGAAAGAGACGTTTCTGGCCAGCTGCATGGTAATGGTGCTGGCACCGCCGCCGAGCTCCCCCTCGGTGATCAGATCGCCGATCAGGCTGAACACGTCATTGGTCAGCGAGATGAAGTCGATGCCGCTGTGTTCGTAAAAACGCTTGTCTTCTGTGTCGAGGAGCGCGTTGACGAAGTGGGTGGGCACCTGGTCCATCGTAATGGGGATGAGGCGGCGTTCGCCGAACTCAGCGAGCAGCGCGCCGTCCGCCGAGAACACCCTCAGCGGTGTTTCGAGCTGAACATTGCGGTAGCTCTCAGCCTTGGGAATCTGTGGATCCAAATACAGGTAAACGGCCGCTAGACTGAGAGATGCGGCACATAAACCCATGCAGCCCAGCCACATAATAATGAGTAAGGCTTTGCTTGATTTATGTGTCAGGATTTTTGTCAAGTTACGCCGGGCTTGTAAGTGAAAAAGGAAATTCTAACTACATGTCGCGAATAATGGAGAGACAAAATAACCTCAAAAGTGAGCTTCTGCGCACGGAAAATACGTTAGGCGCTGATTGCTCTAAAGTCGAGTCTGTTATTTAATGCATCGCTGCATGTATAGGACGTAAGTGCCCGCGCCATCAAAGGAAATTTAAACGTGGCCTTGTTTGGAAAAAAACCGAATATCTTGCTTGGACTGGATATCAGTTCAACCTCTGTAAAGCTCCTGGAGCTGTCGCAGAGCAACGACAAATATCGAGTCGAGTCTTACGCTGTTGAACCACTGCCGCCGAACGCGGTCGTGGAAAAGAACATCAGCGATGTCGAAGGCGTTGGCGAAGCTGTTAAGCGTGTCGTCAACCGGGCGAAAGCCGGCAGTAAATCTGCCGCGGTTGCCGTCGCCGGTTCGGCAGTCATCACCAAGTCCATCGAAATGGACGCTGAACTCTCTGACGAGGAGCTGGAGAACCAGATCACCGTCGAGGCTGATCAGTACATACCTTACCCACTCGACGAGGTGGCAATCGATTTTGAGGTGCTCGGTCTGTCCGAGCGCAATCCCGAACAGGTAGAGGTGCTGCTCGCAGCATGTCGTAAGGAAAATGTCGAGATGCGTGAAGCAGCGCTCGACCTGGGCGGGCTCAAACCAGCTGTTGTTGACATAGAAGCGCACGCGATGAAGCGGGCCTTCGACCTGGTCAAGCCACAGCTCGGCAGCAACCCGGAGGACCTGGTGGTCGCCATCATCGACGTCGGCGCAACGATGACCACGCTCTCCGTTCTCGCGGATGACAAGGCGATCTACACGCGCGAGCAGCTTTTCGGCGGCAAGCAGCTGACCGAAGAGATACAGCGCCGCTACAGCCTGTCTTTCGAAGAAGCCGGGCTTGCCAAAAAACAAGGCGGCCTGCCGGACGACTACGAAGAAGAGGTGCTGCAGCCGTTCAAAGAAGCCGTTCTGCAGCAGGTGACGCGTTCACTGCAGTTCTTTTTCTCTTCTTCGCAGTATGACGACGTGGATTACATCGTGCTGGCTGGCGGAACTGCCTCGATCGACGGTCTGGCAGACATGATCGAGTCAAAGCTCGGCACGCCGACCATCATCGCAAACCCGTTTGTGAGCATGTCACTGGCGTCACGGGTTGATGCCGATGCCCTGGCCAACGACACGCCGGCCTTGATGATTGCCTGCGGTCTGGCCATGAGGAGCTTCTCGTAATGGCGAATATCAACCTACTTCCATGGCGCGATTGGGAACGCGAGCGCAAGCAGAAGGAATTTCTGGCCCAGATGGGCGCGGTGCTCGTTGTCGGCATTGTGCTCGTCTTTGGCGCCGGCATGTATCTGGATAACGCCATCGATACGCAGAACGGCCGCAATCAGTTTCTGAAAGGCAAGATCGAGACGCTCGATCAGAAGATTGCCGAGATCCAGATGCTGCGTAAGCAGAAGGCGGATCTCCTCGCCCGCATGCAGGTCATCCAGGAGCTGCAGGGTAACCGTCCTGTGATCGTCAGAGTTTTCGACCAGGTGGTGCAAACGCTTGCGAAAGGCGTCCACTACCGCAGCCTGGAAAGCAGCGCCGGCAGGCTCTCGGTTGAAGGGGTGGCGGAATCGAACAACCGCATTTCCGCCCTCATGCGCAACATCGACTCCTCCGATTGGTTCATGCAGCCGAATCTGAAGAGCATCAAGGAAGATCCGAAGAACTCGGATTATGGCGAACAGGCTTCGACGTTTGACCTGAGTTTCACTCAGACCAACCCGAACAAGAATCCAGAGGAGGAAGGCTAATGGCTCTGCAAGATTCTCTGGAACAGTTGCAGTCGATCGACTTCAACAATCTCGACGTCAACAACATCGGCTCCTGGCCGGGTGTCGTCAAGGTGCTCCTGCTCGTCGTTCTGTTTGCGCTGGTTCTGGGCGTCGGCTACTACTGGTCGATCACGGACAAGCAGAAGCAGCTGGAGATCTCCGCTTCCCAGGAACTGGATCTGCGCAAAGAATACGAAGACAAGGCAGCGCAAGCGGCCAATCTGGAAGCGCTGCGTCAGCAGAAACAGGAAATGGAAGCCGCGTTCGGCGCCCTCCTGCGGCAGCTGCCGAGCGATACCGAGGTGCCGGGTCTCATTGAAGACATCACCCGTACCGCGCTCGACAACGAGCTGACGATCGAAAGCATCGACCTGCAGCCGGAAGCGCAAACCGAATTTTACATCGAGCTGCCGATCAACATTGTCGTCGAAGGCGGCTATCACAAGATCGGCTCTTTCGTGAGCGGTGTGGCGAACCTGTCGCGCATCGTCACGCTGCACGACTTCAAGATTAAGCCCACTAAATCGAATCTGTTGTTACGCATGGAAATTACGGCAAAAACGTATCGATATCTCGAGGAGGCCAGCTGATGCACGCTTCTAAGATATTGATGAGCATCGTGATGCTCGGCCTCATGGCAGGCTGCAGCCCCAGCACGGATTATTCGGACATCGAAGCGTTCATGGACGAAGTGGATTCGCGGCCGCGCGGCCGCATCGAACCGCTGCCGGCCATGGAAACGGTGCCGCCTTTTTCGTACATGGCGGGCAACAAGCGCAGTCCGTTTGAACCGCCGGTATTGCTGAAGAAAGTCGAGCGCCAGAGCGGGCCGAAGGTTGAGCCCGATTTCAACCGCGTGAAGCAGTTCCTCGAGCAGTTCACCATCGGTCAGCTGGCCATGGTGGGAACGCTGGCGCAGAACGAGACCATGTTTGCCTTGATCGAAGACGGCGAAGGCGGCGTGCACCGCGTGCAGCGCGGGGATTTCATAGGTACGGATCACGGCAAGATACAGACGGTCGGTGAGACCAGCATCGAGTTGATTGAAATTGTTCCAGATGGAACCGGCGGATGGGTCGAGCGAGAGCGAACAGTCTCGCTGGTGAGCGGAGCATAAGGTATGAAAATGATGTTAAAACAAGCTAAGAGCCTGGGCCTCAAAGTTTTTGGGCTAAGCGTTGCTTGCCTGTTGAGCGTGCAGGGTTGGGCCGCAACGATGGAGTCGATCAACTTCTCCTCGCTGCCGGGTGACCGGACCGAAATCCGCATGGAATTCGACAGCACACCACCGGAGCCAACCGGGTACACGATCGAGCAACCCGCTCGCATCGTCCTGGATCTGCCTGGTGTCGTCAGCGGTCTGGACGATAAGCACCACAACCTCGGCATCGGCAATGCCCGCCGGGTATCCGTGGTCAGCACCAAGGACCGTACGCGTGCCATCGTCAACCTGACCCAGCTCGTCAGCTACGAAACGTCCGTTGAGGGCAACACGCTCGTACTGATGGTCGGTACCGGCGGTGAACGTCAACAAGTTACCGCAAGCGCCGCTGCGCAGGACGACTCGCGACCGGCACCGGTTGGTGGCGATTCGCAGATTGCCAACGTCGACTTCCGCCGCGGCGAGAACGGTGAAGGCCGCGTCATTCTGCAGCTGAGCAACCCGAAAGTACCGGTCAACGTCAGTGGTGAAGCCGGCCGCATCCGGGTGGAAGTGCGCAACACGTCGCTGCCAAAAGACCTGCAACGTCGCCTGGACGTGACGGACTTTGCCACGCCGGTGCGCATCATCGATGCCATGCAGGAAGGCGACCACACCATATTCACAATTTCTGCCTCGGGTAACTACGACTACCTGGCGTACCAGGCGGATGACACCATGTCCGTCGACGTCACCCCGGTGACCGAGGAAGAGCTCGAAGCACGCGACAACGTCTTCAAGTACACGGGTGAGAAGCTGTCTCTCAACTTCCAGGACATCGAAGTCCGCGCGGTGTTGCAGCTGATTGCCGATTTCACCGATCTGAACCTCGTCGCCAGTGACACGGTCAGCGGCCGCATTACCCTGCGTCTGAAGAACGTGCCCTGGGACCAGGCTCTGGAACTGATTCTCAAGACCAAGGGTCTGGACCAGCGTCAGGTGGGTAACGTACTTCTGGTAGCGCCCGCGGCGGAAATTGCCGCACGCGAGAAGCTCGAGCTCGAAAACCAGAAGCAGATCTCCGAGCTTGCACCGTTGCGTACGGACTTCGTCCAGATTCGCTATGCCTCGGCAACGGAGCTCTTCAACCTCTTCAACTCCGCCGGCAGTAACGGCCAGACCATGCTTTCCGAGCGTGGCAGCGTGATTGTCGATGAGCGCACCAACTCCATCATTCTGACGGATACGGCTGATCGCCTCGAAGAATTCCGCCGCGTCATCTCGCAGCTCGACGTACCCGTACGTCAGGTGCTGATCGAAGCGCGGATCGTGACGGCCAACGCCACGTTCTCCGAGCAGATGGGTATCACCTGGGGTGGTGGCGGCATCAACATCAACGGTGACACTGCGCTGCGCTACGGCGGCTCGCAGGAGACCCTGGTTGAGCTGTCCAACATTCTCGCGGATGGCACCGGTGATATCTCGGTACCGGGCGACCTGGTGGTCGACCTCGGTGTGACCCAGGCGGGTGCCTCCAGCATCGGTCTCGGCATCACGCGTGCGGGTTACCTGGTTGACCTCGAGCTCTCTGCGCTGGCAACCGACGGACACGCCGAAGTTGTCGCTCGTCCGAAGGTCATCACCGCGGACAAGAGCCCGGCCGTCATTGAGTCTGGTGTCGAGATTCCCTATCAGGAAGCAACCAGCTCGGGTGCCACCTCAACCTCGTTCAAGGACGCGGTATTGAGCCTCGAAGTGACGCCCCAGATTACGCCTGACGATCGCATCATCATGCAGCTGAACGTCAAGCAGGATACTGTCGGTACGATCTTCAACGGCGTACCGTCCATCAACACCAACGAGATTCAGACTGAGGTGTTGGTCGACAACGGACAGACGATCGTGCTGGGTGGTATCTTCCAGACGGATAAGAACCTCACGACGACCAAAACACCGTTCCTGGGCGATCTGCCCTATGTAGGTACGCTCTTCAAGCGCACCATCGAGCGTGACGACAAGCAGGAACTCCTGATCTTCATCACGCCCCGCATCATCGCGGATGCTCTGACGGATCGGTAAACGCGGCGCGCGTCGCTTAGCACGCGCGCATCCATTACACTAACGGCGCCCCGGGTACGGCTTAGGGCGCCGTTTTTGTTTGTGTATGCACGGTCAGAACATTTTTCTCGTTGGTCTGATGGCGGTTGGGAAGAGCACCGTCGGACGCATGCTGGCTGAGTCCCTGGGTCGGCCTTTCTTTGATACCGACACGGAAATCGAAGCGCGCAGCGGCGCTGAGGTGGCGTGGATATTCGATGTCGAGGGCGAAAGTGGTTTCCGCGACCGGGAAGAGCACGTGATCGATGAACTCACGCAGAAGCAGGGCATTGTGCTCGCGACCGGCGGTGGCGCGGTTAAACGCGAAGCAAATCGGCGGCATCTGGCATCCCGCGGCGTTGTGATTCATCTGGACTGCCCGCTCAAGCGGCTGCTTGCACGCACGCGTAAAGACAAAAAGCGCCCCCTGCTGCAGGGCGATGACCGCGAGGAAGTTTTGACCAGGCTCATCTGCGACCGCGCGCCGCTGTATGCCGAAATTGCGGACTACAGGTTCATCTCCGATGAGCAGAGCGCCAAATCGCTGGTGCAGCAGATCGTGAAGACGCTGAACGCGGACGACGTGATCTAAGTGGGCAGCGAAGCTTCACAACCGTTGACCGTCGAACTTGGCGATCGCTCGTATCCGATTCACATCCGCGACGGGCTGCTGGCCGACCGCGCGTTGCTCGAGGCGACGCTGAAGCCGCTGCTGCGTGCGAACCAGGTTGCGGTCATCACCAATCCCACCGTGGAAGCGCTTTATGGAGAGGCCCTCCTGAGCGCGCTGCCGGGCCGTCAGGTCGACGTGTTTTCGATGCCTGATGGCGAAGCGCACAAAAATCTCGAAACGTACGGCGCCGCGATGGACTTTCTCATGGCGCATCGACACAACCGCACCACCACGATTGTGGCGCTGGGGGGTGGCGTTGTCGGGGACCTGGCCGGATTTGTTGCCGCCACCTTTCAGCGAGGGGTCGACTTTGTACAGGTGCCGACGACCCTGCTGGCCCAGGTGGACTCTTCGGTGGGCGGGAAAACCGCGGTGAACCACCCGGCTGGAAAAAACATGATTGGCGCCTTCTATCAGCCGCGTGTGGTGCTGATCGATACGCAGACGCTCACCACGCTGCCGCCCCGTGAATACACCGCCGGACTTGCTGAAGTGGTGAAATACGGCGTCATCGCGGACGCGGAGTTTTTCAGCTGGATGGAAGCTAACGCCGCTGCGCTGGTTGCCCGCGATCCGCAGATTCTCGAACATGCCATCCGCACGTCCTGCGCAACCAAGGCGCGGGTTGTCGCCGCGGACGAGCGAGAGGCGAGCGTGCGGGCCATTCTCAACTTCGGCCACACCTTCGGCCACGCGATAGAGAAGCTGACGGGGTACGGCGCGTGGTTGCATGGTGAAGCCGTGTCCATCGGCATGGTCATGGCGGCCCGGTTTTCTCACAAGCTTGGCCTTCTCGACCAGGGTGGACCGGAACGGATCAGGGACCTCCTGCTATCGCTGGGTTGTCCTGTGGCACTGACGCAGGGCCTGCCGGCCTCGGATATGATGGACGCCATGGGCATGGACAAGAAGGCAACGGACGGCAACATACGCTTCGTGGTCACCCCGGAAATAGGCAGCGCAACGCTCACCGCAAACTATGCGGACGCCGCGCTCCGTGAGGTGCTGGACACCTTCTCTCAGGGGCAGGCGTGAATCAGCGCACTTTCCTCGGCCTCACTCACAATCCCTTCAGTCCGCCGCGCGAAGGCTTTTTCGACGGCGCTGACCGCAGAACCCACCTCGACCACCTGCGCCATCTGAGCCAGTGGTCGCGGCGTGTTCTCGTCGTTACCGGGCCCTTTGGTATCGGTAAGTCGACGCTCTTCAAGGAGCTTTCCGCGAGCCTCGAAGCCAATGCCAAGGGTGCGCGGCTATCGGGCTCGGTGGTCACGACCGAGCGGGAGGTCCTCATGGGGGTGCTTCAAGGATTCGGCGTAGGCGGAGAAATGGACGGCCATGCGGACGATCTGAGCGCGCTGATCTG
The DNA here is from genome assembly GCA_028285415.1 of Pseudomonadales bacterium. Taxonomy (GTDB): domain Bacteria; phylum Pseudomonadota; class Gammaproteobacteria; order Pseudomonadales; family Azotimanducaceae; genus UBA4421. Next base: position 103,195 of record JANQPF010000012.1, on the reverse strand, counting down.
CACGCACGCCGAAGAACAGGAAAGTCACGGCCGCGTCTGCATGGTGATGGTTGACGACGCTCACCTGCTGGAGGCGGCGGCGCTACAGCGCATCGTCAGCCTGGTGGCGGACTCGCCCATCCGGGTGGTGCTCTTCGGTGAGGCTGGCGTGGTTCCCAACCTCAATCGGGCAGCAAAGAAGTGTGAGCTCGAGTGGTTCGAGATCCGCCTTACGGGCTTTCCCAAGATGGATGTGCGGGACTATCTCGAATGGCGGTTCAGGCAGGCACAGTACCGTGGTCTGCTGCCATTTACCGACGAGCAGGTCGACAAAATTGTGTCCCGCTCGGGCGGCAATCCCAGCGTGATCGACAGCATGGCCAACCGCCTGCTGGCCGACATGGAGAGCGGTGAGATACGCAAGCAGGGAACGAGCTTCCCCGTACGCCACGCCGTGCTCGCCGGGGTGCTCGTACTCATGGTCGGGCTGATTTATCTCTATGTGCAGACCGAGCCGCCTGACGACGCCGCGGCTGATATTGCGTTGATGTCGGAAAGTGACGGCGAGGAGGCGCCTGTACCTCTCGAGGACCCGCTACCTGTCGAGCCGGAAACGTTTGACGTCGCCGATCCGGAACCCGGCGAGGTGGAATACGAGAACGAGGACAGCGCAGCTGCTGTAGCGTCAGAGTTCGAAGGGGAAGCGCCGCTGGAGGCCAACGACGTGCCGGAACCCAGCCCGTTCCTGGACGAGGCGGCAGACGCGGAGGAGATGTCCGACGATAGCGCTGTGCCCGAGGCAAGCATCACCCCGGAGGTCCAGTCGCCGATTCCGGTGGTGGACAGTGTGGCCGCCTCACCCGCTGCCGGGGAGTCCGTAGGAGGCGCCGAAGCGGCAGAGGTCGCAGAAGCCGCAGACGTCGCGGAAGTACCGGAAGCAAGCCCCGTCACCGATGCCCCACCCGCCGTGACGTCGTCTGCCGCAGTCTACCGTGATGCCGCCTGGATCCTGGCTCAGGAGGGCTCCCGGTTCACGATGCAGCTGCTTTCCCTGTCATCCCTCGAGCGCGCTGATGCGTTCATCAACCGCCAGGACGATCCGGGTGAATTTGCGCTCTACAGGACCCAGCGTGACGGCCGCAGCCTCTTTATCGTGACCTATGGCCTCTTTTCCTCGCGCGAGGCCGCGGCCACCGCAGCCCGTGGTTTCAGCGGTGAGCTGGCACGCATCGAGCCATGGATTCGCCCCCTGCGGCTGGTGCAGGACACGGTAAGGGCGAACGCGCAGAACTGATGAACGGGCCGATTGTCGTTGATGCCGTGACGGATCTGCCGGCGGAGATCGGTTTGCTTGCCGGGGAAGCGCGAGCTGAAGGTCATCTTCACGTGGATCGTCTCGTCGAAGATTTTGCATCCGGGAAAAATTGCTTCGATGCGCCTGGCGAAGCGCTTTTCGTGGCCGCAGTTCATGAGCGACCGGTTGGCGTCGGCGGTGTGAATCAGGACCCGTATGATAGCGGCGGACCCGCCGCACGCGTGCGCCGGATGTATGTGCTTCCGGAAGCGCGCCGGAGCGGCGTGGCAAGTGCGATCCTACTGCGCATCGAAGCGCACGCGCGCTTACGTTTCGAGCGCTTGAATCTCTTTACCGCGTCAGCTGAGGCGGCGTTGTTCTATCAGCGGCTCGGCTTTGTTGCCGTGACGGGCGTTCACAAGATATCCCACCGGAAGCTGCTCAGTCCGTCTGCGCAGCATCGCGATCGTCCGCAAACAGACGTTTGAGTTCCTCGGTGGCGTCCATGGTGGTCTGACGGAAAGCCTGAGGATCATGGGCCACCGCTGCCTGCCTTGCGAGCGTAGCGGCGTCATGCGCCTGGAAGGTGTCCACAATCGATTTGTCCAGATCCAGCGTGGCAAAGAGGTTGCGGGTGAGCTCGAGGCTCGATAGCAACGTATCACGCACCACGTAGTGCACGCCGAGGTCGCGCAGCTTGATCTCGTGCTGGCGGTTGCGGGCGCGCGCGAAGATCGTCAGCTGCGGGAATGTCTCCCGCAGCGTTTCGGCCATACGTACGCTGGCATCGATGTCGTCCAGCGCAATCACCACCGCCCGCGCCTCGGCCGCACCCGCGTTACGCAACATGTCGAGACGCGTGGCGTCCCCGTAGTACACGTCGTTGCCGAAGTTGCGGACGATGTCGACCTGGCCCGGATTGCTGTCGAGCGCCGTAAAAGGCAGATGTTGGGAAGTCAGAATCCGCCCGACAATCTGGCCGAAGCGCCCGAATCCGGCAATGATGACCAGCCGGTCGTCATGGTTTTCCATCGTATCGAATTCGCGCGCCTGGCCGTCATCGCGCAGGAACCGCTCGAGGCCCATCATCAGAAACGGGGTAGAGGCCATGGAGAGTGTCACGACCAGGACCGCCGTTTCCATATAGGCCGGTTCAATCAGCTGTGACGCAACCGCGGCGGTCAGAAGCACAAAAGCGAACTCCCCGCCCTGGCTCAGAATGGCGGTTGTGCGCCACGCGTCCCCCCCGCGATGGCCGAACGCAAGCAGCACCGGCAGAAACGCCAGGACTTTGATGGCAACGAGGGCTGCGGTCAGAGCAAGGATGGTGCCGGGTGCGGTCGCAAGGAGGCTGATGTTTGCAGACATGCCGACCGCAATGAAAAAGAGCCCGAGGAGCAGCCCTTTGAACGGCATCACGTCGGTTTCGAGTTGATGCCGGTATTCCGAATCTGCGACCAGCATCCCGGCGATGAAAGCGCCGAGACCCATCGACAGACCCGCAGCGTACATGCCAAGCGCCGCGCCGCAGACGATGGCGAGGCTCGCGGCAATGAAGAGCTCATGGATGCCGGTGTTGGCGATCCAGCGGAGCAGCGGTCTGAGGAGGTATCGGGCCGCAGCAACCACAACCGCCACCAGCGCGAGGGCCGACCAGCTGAAACCACTCTCCGAGTTTCCGCCCAAGGCCGTGATGATGACAATCGCCGGGATGACAGCCACGTCCTGGAACAGCAGCACCCCGAAAGCGGCGCGGCCGTGGGTGTGATTGAGCTCCTTCTTTTCGCCGAGGAGCTGCAGCACAAAAGCCGTGGAGGACAGCGCCAGGGCAAAACCGACGACGGCGGCCGCGGCGATGGGCAGCGCCAGGAACCACCACGTCAACAGCGTGAGCGTGGCGGTGATGACGCCAACCTGAGCCGCACCCAGGCCAAATACGCTCTTGCGCATGACCCACAGCCGCCGCGGCTGCAGCTCCAGGCCAATGATAAACAGGAGCAGCACAACGCCGATTTCCGCGAAGTGCAGAATCTCCTCGGCGTGACCGATGATGGCAAAACCGCTCGGGCCGATGATGATTCCCGCGAGCAGGTAACCAATGACCGAGGACAGCCCCAGGCGGTTCAACACGGGCACAACCACGAGGGCCGCCATCAGGAAGACGAAGAGTTCAGTCAGAAATGCCATGGGTACTCAATCAGGCAGAGGGATGAATTCATTATCGTCGGGCACTTCGGCAAAATCACCGTCCCGCCAGGCTGCTTTGGCAGCTTCGATCCGCTCGGGGTCGGTGTGCACGAAATTCCACCACATACGCCTGGCGGTAATGCATTTGCCGCCAATGACCATCACGTGACTGTCCTCAGCCGCGCTCACCCGCGCGTCACGGTCAGACTCGAGGACCGCCATGTTGCCCGTTGTCACCAGGCAGCCGCCGACCTTGATGGCGCCATTGACCACATAAACCGCGCGCTCCTGGCCGCCGGGCTGCCACACGAGGCTTGCGCCGGCAGCGTATCGCTGCTCGAGATACAGCGTGTCGGACAGCGCGGTAACCGGCGACGTGATATCCGCGTACGCGCCGATGATCACGGTCGTGATGATGCCGTCCTCGGCAACCGTCGGCAGGTCACCCGCGGGGTGGTGAACGAACGCGGGATCAGTTTCCTGGCTGTCTTCCGGCAGCGCCATCCACACCTGGATGCCGTGCAGCCTCTGACCTTTCGCAAGACGTTCGCTGGGAGTGCGCTCCGAGTGAACGATGCCGCGGCCCGCCGTCATCAGGTTCACCGCGCCGGGCTGAATGGGCTGCACGTAGCCGAGCGAGTCGCGGTGTAGAATTTCTCCGTCGAAGAGGTAGGTCACCGTGGCGAGCCCGATGTGCGGATGCGGCCGGACGTTGATGCCCTGCCCCGGTGGGAACTCCGCAGGCCCCATCTCATCGAAGAAGACAAACGGCCCGACGCTGGGCTGCGCGATGGCCGGCAGCACGCGGCGCACGCTGAAGCCGCCGAGGTCTTTCGACCGCGGCTCAATCAGGAGGCTTGCGCCGCCCTCTTGTGCGGTGCAGCTGGGGGCAATGGCATCGGTGTGACTCATGCCTTGAGGTCCTTGAAATTGTCGATGAAGAGAATGTCTTTTAAGGGTTTGCGCTGCGAGGGAACTTCTTTTTCCCGGTAAGCCTCGGGCAAAGCATCAACCTCCCAGGGGTGGCCGACGGCAACTATGGCGGGCAGATCGTAGACGTCTGGCACGTGGAGTACCTGGCGGGCGGCCCGGACGTCAAATCCCTGCATGCCGTGGGCGACCAGCCCCATGTGCTGTGCCTGCAGTGCCAGGCTCATCCATGCAGCGCCCGCATCGAAGCTGTGCGTGGCGGCCGGGTTGTCGTTGCGCTCGTAGCGCGTCCGCGAGACAACGCCGATCAATGCACCGGCGCCGGACGCCCAGGCCTGGTTGCCCGCCACGAGCGTGGTTGAGAGTTCGTCGAACCCGGGCGTCCCGGACACGCTGCAGGCGAACCGCCACGGCTGCGCGTTGAAGCAGGATGGCGCCCAGCGAGCCGCTTCGATGAGCGTGTTGAGCTCAGACGTGCTCAAGGGCTTGCGGGCCATTGCGCGCGGCGACCAGCGGCTCAGGAACAGGGGCGCAATGACCGGGGCAGCATCGTCGCGGCGGACGCTTGCGGCATCAATCTCGTTGACATTCATCGGCTTTCCTTGGATTGCGATTGCTTTTTTGGGCCATTGACGCAGACGGAGAGTCAACGGCCTGTGACGTTCAAATATCAGTTCGATAAAACCAAATAAAAATCGCAAAATAGTGGCAGTAATGTTCGAATAAATAGAATTAAGACCCTTAATCCAGACCCGTGAGGTAACCGCATGCTGCGAACAACCCTCGAGCAATGGCGCATGTTTCATGCGGTGGTGGAGGCGGGCGGCTTTAATCAAGCGGCCGAGCGTATCCACAAAAGTCAGTCGACGATCCACCATGCGGTACAGAAGCTCGAAGCGCTGCTCGGTCTTGCGCTTTTCGAGCCCGACGGACGGCGGGTGCGATTGACCGAGGCGGGGGAGCTGATGCACCGGCGTACCGCGTATGTGCTCGAAGAGGCGGGTAAGGTCGAAGCGCTGGCCGGCGTATTGTCCCAGGGTGTCGAAACGGAGCTTGCCGTTGCCGTGGATCATGCCTTCCCCGATGAGCAGCTGTATGCGGCGATCGATCGGGTGGCTGCCGAATATCCTCACCTCTGCGTGCAGATTCACGAGACGGTACTTTCCGGTGCCAACGAACTCCTGGACGAGCGCCGCGTGAAGCTGGCCGTGTCACCGTACCCGATGCCGCAGTGCCTGCACCGGGAACTCACGCAGGTGACGTTCGTAGCGGTCGCGGCAGCAGATCATGCGCTCCTCGATCAGGACACGCTCGGGTTTGAAGATCTCAAAGCCCACCGTCAGATTGTCACCCGTGATTCAGGCCGCGCTGCCGTGCGTGACGAGGGCTGGTTGGAGGCTGAGCAGCGCTGGACGGTTGATCATCTGCGCACGTCCGTTGACCTGGTCCTGCGCGGACTGGGTTTCGCCTGGCTGCCGGAGGAACTGGTTGCGGCAGCGATAGAGGCAAGACAGCTCGCGCGTTTGCCGCTCGAGGAAGGTGGCGAGCGCCACGTCACCTTCTACCTGAACGTAGTCGACGATGATGGGCTCGGTCCGGCCGCGCGGAAACTCGCTGGAGAGCTGCATGACCTTTGCCGGTCGGCGTTCGATGCAATCGAATGATCCGCTCGATCTTTTGCAATTTTTTCGGCTGATGGCTTCCTCTAGGGTGTGGTGCACACAGTTATGGAGAGCAGCATGCACTACATCAGACGCGCCGAGGAGCGGGGCCGAACCGAGTTTGGCGGCTGGCTGTCGAGTCGGCACAGTTTCTCGTTTGGTGGTTACTACGATCCCGAGCACATGGGCTTTTCAACGCTCCGGGTCATCAACGACGACCGCGTTGCCCCGGGCGCAGGTTTCGATGCGCACGGTCATCGGGACATGGAGATCATCTCCTACGTGCTCGAAGGCGCGCTGCGCCATGAAGACAGCGCGGGTCACCAGCACCTCGTCTCCGCCGGGGAAGTTCAGCTCATGAGCGCAGGTGCCGGGATTGTGCACGCGGAATACAACAATTCCGAAGACGAGCCCGTGCGGTTTCTGCAGATCTGGATGGAACCCGAGCAGCGCGGCACGCCGCCGGGGTACGCACAGGATGTGATCGCCCAGCACGGTGCGTTGACGCCGCTCGTCACGCCGGACGGCAGCAACAATACGTTGTCGATGCGCCAGAACGCCTCCCTCTCGCGGCTCGTGCTCGACGCGGGTGAGGCGCTGAGGCTACCGGACGCTGAGAAAGCGTATCTGCACGTGATTGAAGGTGTGCTGACCTTTGAGGATACGCAGCTGTCGCCCGGCGACGCGGTTGGACTGACGCAAAGCGGTTTGACCGTGCGTGCGCAGGAAGCGGTGCAAGCCCTCTACTTCGAGCTGCCGGCCTGATGGACTATGGCAGCTCGGTGGTGCCCATCAGGTGGCGGTCAATTTCCCTGGCCGCCTCCCGGCCTTCGTTGATGGCGCGCACCACCAGTGACTGACCACGGCGGCAGTCGCCGGCCGCAAAGACGTTTTCGACGCTCGTCTGGTAGCGGCCGTATTCGGCGGCATAGTTGGAGCGCTCGTCGTATTCGAGATTGAGCGGATCGCTGAGGTCGTGTTCGGGGCCGAGAAAACCCATCGCCAGGAGGACAAGATCGGCTTTCCACTCGCGCTCGCTGCCTTCGATGTTCTCGAACTTGCCGTCCCTCATCTCCACGTCGATGGTGCGCACGCCGGTCACATTGCCGTTCTCGTCGCCGATGAAGTTGAGCGATGAGATCGAGTACACGCGCGGATCTTCACCCTGCACGCTGGCAGCTTCCTCGTGCCCGTAGTCGACGCGGAAAATGCGCGGCCACGTCGGCCAGGGATTGTTAGCCGCGCGCTCGGCGGGCGGCTGCGGGAAGAGCTCGAAATTGACCAGGCTTGCGCAGCCGTGACGTAGGCTGGTGCCAATGCAGTCAGTGCCGGTATCGCCGCCGCCGATGACAATCACGTGCTTGTCTTTGGCTGAGATATACGCGCCGTCCTCGTGATTGGAGTCCAGCAGGCTCTTGGTGTTGCCCGTGAGAAACTCCATTGCAAAGTGCACGCCTTTGAACTCGCGACCGGGAATCGGCAGGTCTCTCGGCACGGTGGCGCCGGTGGCGAGCAAAACTGCATCGTGATCGTCGCGGAGCTCGTGAATCGACGTGGTGCCTTCAGTGCCGTCACCGATGGCCTTGTTCACCACAAATTCCACGCCTTCGTCTCGCAGAAGCTGTACGCGGCGCTCGACAACCTCATTCTTGGCGAGCTTCATGTTTGGAATGCCGTACATGAGGAGGCCGCCAATTCGATCGGCGCGTTCGTACACCGTCACTTTGTGGCCTGCTTTGTTCAGCTGTGCCGCGGCGGAGAGACCTGCAGGGCCGGAGCCGACAACGCCAACCGTTTTGCCGGTGCGCTTTGCGGGCGGCTGCGGCACCACCCAGCCCTCGGCGAAGCCCCGATCGATGATGGCCATCTCGATATTTTTGATGGTCACGGCGGGATCGGTGATGCCGAGCACGCAGGCGCCCTCGCACGGTGCGGGGCAGACGCGGCCCGTGAACTCGGGAAAGTTGTTGGTTTTGTGCAGGCGGTCCAGGGCCTCGCGCCACTCGTCGCGATAGACCAGGTCGTTCCACTCCGGAATCAGGTTGTGGATTGGGCAGCCTTCCTCGGACTGGCAGAACGGTACGCCACAGTCCATGCAGCGGGCGCCCTGGGTCGAGAGCCGCTCGTTATCGTGGTCGGTGTAAATCTCTTTGAAGTCCAGGAGCCGCTCGGTGGCATCGCGATAAGGCGCTGCATTGCGCGCGAACTCCATGAATCCGGTAACTTTACCCATCTTGTCAGTATCGAACCTCGTTGACGCGCTAACCTGCGCTGACCTGCTGCTTGCGCTCTTCGAGCACGCGTTTGTAGTCGGTGGGCATGACTTTGACGAACTGCTTGAGGCTCGTCTGCCAGTTGGCCAGAAGCTGCTCGGCCACGGTTGAGCCCGTGTACTCGAAGTGGTTACTGACCAGGTGATGCAGCTCGTTGACATCCTCTTCGGCGCGCATGTTCTCGAGTTCCACCATTTCCATGTTGCACTGGACCTTGAACTGATTCTGGGGATCCCAGATGTAGGCAATGCCGCCGCTCATACCCGCTGCAAAGTTACGCCCGGTGGGACCCAGAACGACTGCCCTGCCGCCGGTCATGTACTCACAGCCGTGATCGCCGACGCCTTCGACGACCGCGGTGGCACCTGAGTTGCGCACACAGAAACGCTCTGCGGCCACGCCGCGGAAATAGGCTTCGCCGGAGGTGGCACCGTAGAGCGCCACGTTCCCGATGAGGATGTTTTCCTCTGCCACAAACTGCGAGTTCGCCGGCGGATAGATCACGACGCGACCACCGGACAGGCCTTTGCCCACGTAGTCGTTGGCATCCCCCTCCACTTCGAGCGTGACGCCTTTGGCCAGCCAGCAGCCGAGGCTCTGGCCGGCGCTGCCATGGAATTTGAAGTGAATGGTGTCGTCCGGCAGCATTTCCGGACCCACCTCGCGGATGATCTTGTTGGAGAGCATGCCGCCCACCACGCGGTTGGTGTTCACGATCGGTAACACCGCGTGTACGGATTCACCACGCTGGATGGCGGGTTCCGCGAGCTCCATGAGCTGGTTGTCGAGCGCGCGCTCGAGCTGGTGATCCTGGTCGTGCATGGCGTAAGCGCCGAGGAACTCCGGCGGGATCTGCGCCGGTGACAGAATGGCGGTGAGATCGAGACCTTCCGCTTTCCAGTGTTCGATGGCGTCGTTCACCTCGAGCAGATCCACCCGCCCGACCATCTCGTTCACGGTCTTGAGACCCAGCTGGGCCATAATCTGACGCAGCTCTCTGGCGACCATGAAGAGGTAGTTGACGACGTGTTCCGGTGAGCCCTGAAACTTCTTTCTGAGCTCCGGATCCTGCGTGGCGATACCCACGGGGCACGTGTTCAGGTGGCACTTGCGCATCATGATGCAGCCGAGCGCAATGAGCGGCGCGGTGGCAAAGCCGAACTCTTCGGCGCCGAGGAGTGCGGCAATGGCAACGTCGCGGCCGGTCTTGAGCTGGCCGTCGGTCTGCAGCACCACGCGCGAGCGCAGATTGTTCATGACGAGGGTCTGATGCGTCTCGGCGATGCCAAGCTCCCAGGGCACGCCGGCGTGCTTGATGGAGGTGAGCGGCGATGCTCCGGTGCCACCGGTATCCCCGGCAATGACCAGGTGATCGGCGCGCGCTTTCGTGACGCCCGCGGCTACCGTGCCGACACCAATCTCCGCGCCGAGCTTCACGCTGATGCGCGCCGCCGGGTTGGCGTTCTTGAGATCGTGGATGAGCTGCGCCATGTCCTCGATCGAGTAGATATCGTGGTGTGGCGGCGGGCTGATGAGGCCGACGCCAGGCGTCGAGTGGCGGATGCTCGCAATGTACTCGTCCACCTTGCGGCCGGGCAGCTCACCGCCTTCACCGGGCTTGGCGCCCTGGATGATTTTGATCTGCAGCTCGTCCGCGTTGGTCAGGTAGTTGATCGTCACACCAAAACGGCCGCTCGCTACCTGCTTGATGGCAGAACGCTTGGAATCGCCGTTCTCCATCGGGATGAAGCGTGCCGGATCTTCGCCACCCTCACCGGTGTTGGATTTACCGCCGAGACGATTCATGGCAACGGCCAGCGATTCGTGCGCTTCGGCGCTGATGGAACCGAAGCTCATCGCCCCGGTTGCGAACCGTTTGACGATCTCGCTCTCGGGCTCAACCTCGTCGAGCGCAATGGCGTCGGCGCTGTCGACGAAGTTCAAGAGGCCACGCAGGCTCGATTGACGCGTGTTCTCTTCGTTGATGTGGTTGGCAAACTGCCAGTAGGCGTCCTCGCTGTTTGTGCGCGCCGCGTTCTGCAGGCTGGAAACCGCCTCCGGGTCCCACATGTGAGTATCACCGTGACGGCGCCAGTGAAAGTCACCGGGATTGGGCAGCACTTTGAGCGGCACGACGTTGCGCGCCGGGAAACCGAGGGTGTGGCGGCGCTGCATTTCTTCTGCGAGCACTTCGAAACCCACGCCTTCGACGCGGCTGGCAGTGCCTTTGAATGCAAGCTCGACCACTTCGTGGGCAAGGCCGACGGCCTCGAAAATCTGCGCGCCTTTGTACGACTGCAGGGTTGAGATGCCCATCTTGGCCATCACTTTCAGCATACCCTTGGCCACGGCCTTGCGGTATGCGGTAACCACGTCTGCGTCGCACTTCACGTGCGGCGTGTCGTCGAATTTGCCGTCTTTGCGCGCGTGCCAGAGCGCCTCGAAAGCGAGGTAGGGGTTGATGGCGTCCACGCCGTAACCGACGAGCAGGCAGTGATGATGAACCTCTCGGGCTTCGCCGGACTCGAGCACAATGCCAATCCGCGTGCGGGCATGATCGCGCACGAGATGCTGGTGGACGCTGCCGACGGCGAGGAGGGAGCTGATCGGCACCCGGGTTTCGCTGATCGCGCGGTCCGACAGGATCACGAGACTGTAGCCCTCGTCGATGGCGCTGCGCGCCTCCGCGTTGATTCGAGCCAGCGCTTCGGTCAGACCGTCCCGGCCGGACTCGGCGGGGTAGGTGATGTCGATGGTTTTCGCGCGCCAGCCGCGATGGTCCATGTGCTTGAGGCTGTGGAGCTCTTCGTTGGAAAGAATCGGGTGTGGCACGCGCAGTCGGTGGGCGTGCTCGGGCGTGCTCTCCAGCAGGTTGCCCTCTGGTCCGATGTAACACTCCAGCGCCATGATGACTTCCTCGCGAATGGAGTCGATGGCGGGATTGGTGACCTGGGCGAAACGCTGCTTGAAGTAGTCGTAAAGCATGCGTGGCTTTGCGCTCATGACCGCAAGCGCCGCGTCGTTACCCATGGAGCCGAGCGGGTCTCTGAGCTCGGTGACCATCGGCTCGAGCATGAACTGCATGGTTTCGGTCGTGTAGCCGAACGCCTGCATGCGCTGCACCAGCGTATCCCCGTCGAGACCTTCGCCGACCACAACGGGAATCTCGGCGAGATCCAGGCGCTGCTCGTCCAACCACTCGCGGTACGGACGCTTGTTGGCCAGATCGGTCTTCAGCTCGTCGTCCGGGATCATGCGACCCTGGTCGAAGTCGATCAGGAAAATCTTGCCGGGCTGCAGGCGGCCTTTGGCAACCACCCGCTCGGGGTCGACGGGCACCACGCCAACTTCCGATGCCATGATGCACTTGTCGTCGTCGGTGATGTAGTAGCGCGAGGGCCTGAGGCCATTGCGGTCGAGCACCGCGCCGATGTAGGTGCCGTCGGTGAACGCGATGGAGGCGGGGCCGTCCCACGGTTCCATGAAGCTTGCGTGGTATTCGTAGAATGCTTTCTTGTCCGGCGCCATGGTGGCGTGCTGCTGCCAGGCTTCGGGGATCATCATGAGCACCGCTTCCTGGAGCTTGCGTCCGGACATCAGCAGGAATTCGAGCACGTTGTCGAAGTTGCCGGAGTCGGAGCAGTCGGGTTCGCAGATCGGGAAGAGGCGTTCGAGGTCTTCGCCGAAAAGGTCCGTTGCGGCCACGCCCTCCCGGGCGTTCATCGAGTTCACGTTGCCGAGGAGCGTGTTGATCTCGCCGTTGTGACTCATGAAACGGTTCGGCTGGGCGCGGTCCCAGGATGGGAACGTATTGGTGCTGAAACGTGAATGCACCATCGCCAGATGTGATTCATACGCCTCGTTCTTGAGGTCCTGATAAAACGGGAAAAGCTGATCCGGGGTCAGCATGCCTTTGTAGATGATGACCTTGGAGGACAGGGAGCAGACGTAGAGCAGCTTACGCTGAACCAGGGTCTCGTCCCGGCGAAGCTCGTGGGTGGTCGCTTTGCGGATGAGATAGAGCTTGCGCTCGAAGTCGTCACCCTCGATACCGTTGGCCGCACCGATGAACAGCTGCTCGAAGTGCGGCATGGCCGCCCGCGCGGCGTTGCCGATATCGGCGTTGTCCGGATCGACCGGCAGGGTCCGCCAGCCGATGAACTCCTGGCCGGCTGCGGCAATCTGCGCCTCGAACGCTTCTTTGCAGCGCTCGCGCTCCGCGAGATCGGTGGGGAGAAAGACGTTGCCGACGCCGTAGGCGCCCGGCGCGGGCAGCTCCCGGCCCAGCTCCTGCTCGGCAATTTCCGCGAGCAGCCTATGCGGCAGTGCCGTGAGGATGCCGGCGCCGTCACCGGTGTTCTTCTCGTAGCCAACCCCGCCGCGGTGCTCCATGCAGCAGTTCATGTAAGCCGCGTCCGCCACGATCTGGTGGCTGGGACGGCCCTTGATGTCACAGATAAAACCGACGCCGCAGCTGTCCTTTTCATTAGCCGGGTCATAAAGGCCGCGCGCATGGGGCAGCCCGAATGTCTTCGTCCAGGTCATCTCATCTCTCTATAGTGGCGCTCACGTGCGCAATGGCGCACGTATGGCTCGCTACTTGCGTCCTCGGCACTCCATCGCCTCTCTCAGGCGGTGCCGAACGGTCCCCCTCTCGACCCCGAAGGGCCCTGACCGCTGCCAGCTTTCCCCGGGTCCCAGGGCGACGGAATCCGTCTGCTCAGTTCTCTGAGCATACCCCGGTACCGTGGAAAAGCCGCCTGCGGAGACGCTAAGTTATTGATTTTGTGTGTTAAAACCGCAGGCAAACGGTGTGTAAACACTACGAAAGACGAAACATCTCAAAAATGCGCCGCTGAATCAAGTTCAGCGCCCGGCTCGGATCACGGGCTGACGCGATACCAGTAGCGGTAAATTTCCTCGAATCCGAGACGCTCATACAAGGCGCTCGCCGGGATGTTGTCTTCCACCATCTGCAGGTACGCGCGCTCGGCGCCCTGCTCCCGCGCCCAGTTGAGGAGACCGGCGACCATGGTGTTGCCGAAACCGGCGCCGCGGTGAGCGTCACTGGTATAGATGTCGAACAGGCCCACCAGCTCGCGCTCGACCACGCCAAGCCCGCAGGCAACCGGCTCACCCGCCACGCGCACCACGCCAAATCCGCACTCGCCGGCGATGCTGTTGAGGATGAGCCCGTGCAGCGAGCGCGCGGGTTCGGGCATACCGGTCAACTTGCAGTAGACCGAGAGCCAGCTTTCCAGCGGCAGCAGCTCAATGGCGGTGTCCGCCGTCACCCCGGTGTTGTGGGTGCTGAGGGGTGCGGACAAAACCAGGCTCGTGTCCGCGAGCGCGTAGCCGCGCTGCTCGAGCTCCGCGTCGAGCGCGGCCACGGCGCCGTCGTCGGGAATCGACGTCAGCCGGAACACGGTTTGCAGCTGCTCGCGGGCGTAGAGGTTTTCGCAATAACGGATTTTCTCCGCGAGGCTGGCATGGCTGCGGTTGAGAGCACGGGATGGATACAACGGCACGATGCTGTTGGAGCGTTTGGTGAAGCCGCGGGAAAAACGCAGCACCCACCCGTCCATGAACGTTTGCTGCAGCGCCGGCCACGCGTTCAACGACGCCTCTTCGATGCGGCCTGCCAGGCGCGGCAGATCGGCGGTGTCGGGACTCAGTTGCGCGTGCGGTTGACTCATGACCCGTAGGACGCATGGCTGTTCGAGCAGCCATTATAGCAATACAATACGCGCCCCATTTTTCGCCAATCTGACAATAACGAGAGAGAGACACATGAAAGATCCAGTTCGCGTGACCATTACCGGCGCAGCGGGACAAATCGGCTACGCCCTGCTGTTCCGCGTGGCTTCGGGCGCAATGCTCGGTCCGGACCAGCCGGTGATCCTGCAACTTCTGGAAATCACCCCGGCACTCGATGCGCTCAAGGGGGTTGTCATGGAGCTGGATGACTGTGCATTTCCGTTGCTTGCCGGTACCGTGGAGACGGACGACGCGAACGTGGCGTTCAAGGATACCGACTACGCTCTCCTCGTCGGCTCGCGGCCCCGCGGCCCGGGCATGGAGCGCAAGGACCTGCTGGAGGCGAACGCGGCGATCTTCTCGGTTCAAGGCAAAGCGCTCAACGATCACGCGTCGCGCGACGTCAAAGTGCTGGTCGTGGGTAACCCGGCGAACACCAACTGCCTGATTGCCCAGCGCAACGCGCCGGACCTCGACCCACGCAACTTCACCGCCATGACCCGTCTCGATCACAACCGTGCAATGGCGCAGCTCGCGCAGAAAGCCGGTAAGCACGTGAACGACGTTGATGGCCTCTGCATCTGGGGTAATCATTCGGCGACGCAGTACCCGGATATCCATCGTGCTTCGGTCGATGGCGCTGATGCCATGGGACTCGTCGACATGGACTGGTACACCGGTGAATTCATCCCCACCGTGCAACAGCGGGGTGCCGCCATCATTGAAGCCCGCGGCGCTTCGAGTGCCGCATCCGCGGCCAATGCGGCGATCGATCACATGCACGACTGGGCGCTCGGCAGCGACGCCATTGTCAGCATGGGCGTATATTCCGACGGCAGTTACGACATCGACGCAGGCCTCATCTATTCCTACCCGGTTCGCTGCAGCGGCGGCGACTGGCAGATTGAGCAGGGCGTCGAGATCAACGACTTCAGCCGGGAAAAGATGGATGCCACGGCACAGGAGTTGCGCGAAGAACGCGACGCCGTTGCGCATCTGCTGCCTTAGATGCGCGCTTGCGGCGTCATCGGCGCGCTGTGCGCCAGCCTCATGCTCGCCGCCTGCGGTGCCGACGCGCCGCAGGAGGATCCGGCAGCAGTAGCGGAAGTTGAGCTGCCGTCGTATCCGCCCACGCGGATCGCCGAGCAGGTTGACGAAATACACGGCGTCGAGGTGCGCGATCCGTATCGCTGGCTCGAAGCGGACGTGCGCCAGGATGAGGAGGTGCGTGCCTGGGTGGATGCCCAGCAGGCGCATGCCGATGCGTACCTGAAAGCGCTACCGGACTGGCAGGCGCTCAATACCGAGCTGACCGATGTCTGGAACGCGGAGCGCTTCGGCGTGCCTGCGCGGCACGGCGCACTTTACTTTTATTCGCGTAACGACGGGCTCATGAACCAGAGCCAGGTGCTCGTCGAGGACGCTGAAGGCGCGTCGCGGGTCCTTTTCGACCCGAACACCTGGTCCGCGGACGGCACCGTGGCGTTGGCGTCCTACTACCCCGATCCCGCCGGTGAGAAAGTGGTTTATCTCGTACAGGATGCAGGGTCCGACTGGCGCACCGCGCGTATCCGCGATGTTGCAACGGGTGAGGATCTCGACGACGAGCTCAACTGGCTGAAGTTTTCTTCTGTCGCCTGGCTGCCTGACGGCAGCGGTTTTTACTACACGCGCTTCCCGGAGCCCGACAAAGACCTTTATCACGCGCGCCCCGAAGACCACGCGGTGTATTTTCACAAGCTCGGCGACGCACAGAGCGCGGACACGCTCGTCCATCACGTGCCGGAGGAGCCGAACTGGCGTTACTTTGTCGACGTCACGGAAGATGGTGCGTATCTGATCATCGGTGTGGCTAAAGGTACGGACCGTAAGTACCAGATTCTCGTCAAAGACCTTGCCGGTGATGAAGATCCGCAATACCTGGTCAAAGGGTTCATCGCCGACTTCACGCCGATTGGTCATGCCGGCGGCGAGCTGTTCTTTCGCAGCACGCTCGAAGCGCCGCTCGGACACGTGGTTGCCCTGAATCCGGCGCTGGGTGAAAAGGCGGTGGGTGCCGCGCGCGTGGTGGTACCCGAGAACGATGAGACGCTGTTGAGCGCAAGCCTTCTCGGTGGCAAGCTCGTCGCCCGTTATCTCGTCGATGCCAACTCCCGTATTGATGTCTACGGGCTCGATGGCAAGTCCATCGGCAACGTGCCGCTGCCCGGGCTCGGCACCGCGGGTGGTTTCTCCGGATGGAGTGATTCCACGGAGGTGTTCTTTGCTTACTCGAGCATCAACTACCCGCCTGCGGTGTTGCGGCTCGATCTCGAGACGCTCGAGACGACAGAATTCAAACGCTCGAAGTTCAACGTCAACCCGGACGACTATGTCGTCAAACAGGTGTTCTACACCTCCAAAGACGGCACGCGGGTGCCGATGTTCATCAGTCACCGCAAGGACCTCGAGGTCGACGGCAAGCGGCCGACCCTGCTCTACGGCTACGGCGGCTTCAACATATCGCTCACGCCGACGTTTTCCATCTCCCGCATCGTGTGGATGCAGCGCGGCGGCGTGTCAGCCATTGCGAATCTCCGCGGCGGCGGTGAGTACGGTGAAGCCTGGCATCAGGCGGGTACGCGGCTGAACAAGCAGAACGTCTTCGACGACTTCATTGCCGCCGGGGAGTATCTGGTTGCCGAAGGTTATACGGCGCCCCGGCATCTCGGGATCATGGGCGGCAGCAACGGCGGCCTTCTCGTCGGGGCGGTCATCAATCAGCGGCCGGACCTCTTTGGCGCCGCCCTGCCTCTGGTGGGCGTCATGGACATGGTGCGCTTCCACCTCTTCACCGCGGGTCGTGCGTGGACGGACGATTACGGCTCGGCGGAAGATGCGGCGGAGTTTGAGGCGCTTTACGCCTATTCGCCCTATCACAACATCACGGCGCAGGCGTATCCGCCGGTGTTGGTGGGTACGGCAGATACCGACGACCGGGTAGTGCCAGGGCACAGCTTCAAATACGCGGCGCGCCTGCAGGCGATGTCGACGGGGTCAGCGCCCGCGCTATTGAGAGTCGAGAGCCGCGCGGGTCACGGCTCGGGCAAACCCACGGAAAAGGCCATCGAGGAATACACGGACTACTGGGCGTTTTTGCTGCATCATCTGAACTAGGGGGACAACGTGAGCGAGATACAGCCGTTTCGACTGGAGACACCGCAGGCGGAGCTCGACGATCTCGAGCGCAGGCTCGCAACAACCCGCTTTCCCGAGGCGGAAACGCCGGACGACTGGAGTCAGGGGGTACCGCTTGCGTATGCCCGCGAGCTCGTGGACTACTGGCGAGACGAGTACGACTGGCGCAAGCGTGAGGCTTACTTCAACCGTCACCCGCAGTTCACGACCGCAATTGACGGCCTGGACATTCACTTCGTCCACTGCGTGAGTCCGCACGCCGACGCGCGGCCGCTTTTGATCACTCACGGCTGGCCGGGCTCGGTCGTCGAATTTCACAAGATCATTGATCCGCTGGTTGACCCCGTCGGTCACGGCGGCGACGCCGCGGATGCCTTCCACGTCGTCTGTCCGTCTCTGCCGGGCTATGGCTTTTCCGGCAAGCCCGCGGATACGGGCTGGGGCGTCGACAAAATTGCCGGTGTCTGGAACGAGCTGATGCTGCGTCTCGGCTACGACAGCTACTTCGCTCAGGGTGGTGACTGGGGATCTGCGGTCACCACCGCCATTGGCATCCAGAATCTAGGCAACTGCGTTGGCTTGCACGTCAACATGCCGAACGTGCGGGCCACCAAAGCGGCGCTCGAAAACCCGGACGAAAAAGACAAGCGCGCGCTGGCCGGCGCTCAGTACTACCAGCAGTGGGGCGCGGGTTACTCTAAGCAGCAGAGCACGCGCCCGCAGACGCTCGGCTACAGCCTTGTCGACTCGCCGGTTGGCCAGGCGATGTGGATCGTCGAGAAGTTCTACGAGTGGACCGACTGTGACGGGCACCCGGAGAACGTGCTCACCAGGGAGGAGCTCCTCGACAACGTGATGTTCTACTGGCTGCCCGGTACCGGCGCGTCTTCCGCGCGACTCTACTGGGAAAGCTTCAACGCGTTCAGCGAGCCGGGCAGCACCGTGCAGATACCGGCAGGCTGCAGCATATTTCCGAAGGAGATTGTGCCGGCGCCGCGCAGCTGGGCGGAACAACGCTACACCAATATTGTCTATTGGAATGAGCTCGACAAAGGCGGCCATTTTGCCGCGTTTGAACAGCCCGAGGTATTCATCGACGAGCTGCGCCGGTGCTTCCGCGTCATGCGTTGAGACGCCGCGCATCTTGAGGCTCCCCCGGAGGGCAGGGACATGCGTTACCTCATCGCCACAGGGATACTGTCAGCGCTCCTCGGAGCGGGTGTCGGCTACGTGCTCGGCGTGCGTGGCGGCGAAACCCCAGACCCTGCGCTGACGGCGACGTCGGAACGCGTCGAGGGGCGGGATCCCGCAGTGGCAGCACCTCCCGCCTCCCAGCGCCTCGACTCCCCCCGCAACGTATCTGCGACCGGAGCCAACCCCAAGCCACCGAACCTCTTCGACATCGCCGCCATGGTCAGCGATTTCGATCAGACTGCGGGTTTGTATCAGCTTCTCGCACCCCTGAAGGCGGACGAAATCGACCGGCTGATCGACGAAGCGGCGCAGGCGTTCAGCGGCAGCGACTATCGCGCGGCAACCGCCATCATGATCGCACGGCTCGCCGAAATTGATCCGGAGCTTGCTGTTTTGCGGCTGGCCAGTGCTGACGGGCGGGTTGAGCGGCAGTGGACTCACGCTATTTATCACAGCTGGGCGCGCCAGGATCTCGACGCGGCGCTCGCGTCTGCTGATACCTTGAAACCCGGCGACAGACGGATGGCAGGCCGTGCCATTCTGGAGGCCCGTGAAGATCTGCTCCTGGCGCAACGCCGCGACATTGCCGAGCGCACGGGTACGCAGCTCCTCATTGCCGACCGCGGCAACTTTGCCGAAGCGTGGAACGATGCCCTGGATGAATCCAACATGCAGCAGCGCTTCCAGAAGCTTGCGGTGGTGGCTGCGCAGTGGGGCATGGCTGATCCCCTCGCGGCTTTGGCTGCCCTCGAGTCGCTGCCGCCTGAGGCAATGGAGCGGAGCGTCGGTTCGCAGATCATCCATGGCTGGGCGCGGCAGGATCCGCAGGGAGCGCTGGACTGGGTGCTCGAAAACGGTGACAGTCCCCAGGCACCCGGCATGCTCTCTGCCGTACTGCAACTCTTGAGCCAGGACGATCTGAATGCGGCCTTGGATGTCGCGCGCAGCCTCCCGGTGGAACAGCGGCAGAACGCGATGCACTCGCTCCTTGGCACCTGGGTGAGCGCCGATCCCCAGGCCGCCACCCAATGGGTGCTCAACGAAAGCGCCGACGGTGAGCGCGAGAGTTATCTGGGCACGATGGCAGCGCTTCTGGCCCATCAGGATCAGGAAGCGATGTCGGAGTGGCTGGACGAGCTGCCGCCGGAAGACGCAACCAAGCTTCTGCCGTACAGCATTAACGCCCTTGCACGTACCGACCCTCTCGAAGCCGTCGCACAGATCGAGCGCATCGACGATCCAACGGCGCGTGTCGGTGTGGTAGAAAGTCTGACCCGGGTATGGGCGCGGCAGGATCCTCAGGCCGCACGGGAATGGCTGGACACACAGCCGCGCGCAACACGTGAAGCGGCTGCCGACGATCTCATCAATGGTTGGGCGCGTCGTGACGCCGAGGGTGCGCTGGCGTATACGCTGGCGCAGCCCGGTGGGGATAGCCGGGATCAGATGCTGGTTGGACTCATCGGTCATTTGTCGGCAGAGCAGGCTGAGACGGCGATCAGCGCCATCGGCAACGCCGAGATGCGCCAATCAGCGCAGGGCCTGCGACAGCGACTGCGTGGATTGAATCGATCCAGCTCGTTGAGTATCCAGAGTTACCGATAAGGGTGGTTGTGTCGGAATCGATCCACCAGGCGGGTTTCAAACTGATAGTTGTGATGAAGCACCAGACGATGTAGATGTGGTTTGAACTGGCCAGAGCGAAATTACGCGAAGCATGTGTTGGATATTGGTGGTAGTTGTTGGCGGGTGTTTTGCGCTAAGCACTTTCATTTTCTACGCCAGAATCGATGGTAAAAAATCGGGATGGGTCATAGGTGTGGCCTGCGGGTTGTCTGCGCTGGCATTAGTCGGGCTCCATTATGGCTGTGATGCTATGGTCTTTCCGTAGGTCAGTGGTCAGGGACAGGCGAATTCAGGTTTGCTTTACGAAACTAATTCGGTAATTGGTGACTTTTTAGTGGGAGGTATCTCGGTTGCATCGCCTACTTCTCCTGGTCGGCTACATTTTTGTGTTTGGATGCAATGACAACAGAGATGTCCAGAGCGTTTCCGCAAGATTAAGCGCTTTACCACATTTCGAGATTGTGGATGCTTTTGGAACGTTCTCGGATGGTGTGGTAGCGACTATTGATTCTCGAGCCGGTACAGTGGAGATTGAGTCTTCTTCAATAGAGCAGTTTGAAAACGTTGGCAATTTGCGGCTGATCAGGATTGATGATCACCAATTTTTCGAAATCTCGTGTTCCAGTAAAAAAGAGCTTGTGTGGGCACCGAGCGTCGAGTTGAGTCAAATCTTGTCGGGAAATCCTGGTTTGCAGAACCTGGAGACTGTTGAGGATCTATTCAACAGTTACAAGCTCTTTCGTAACACAGCTTTCGAGATACCGGAGTGTCCAGCATTCAGATTTTCCGAGAAGACGCTGAATTGGAAATCTGTGATTTGTCGAAGTGAAGGTGATCAGATAAATGTAGATGTGGCTCAGAAGATGCCCTCCTGTTTTTTGGATAGAGCAGAGATCTTGGCCAACGTTGACGTGCTTGCATTCGAATAAGGGCTTCATGGATCAGATCCAATACTTTCTGCGCAATGCAGCTAATCACGTTGAAACCTAGGTCTGAAACCCTTGCCGACCAATCGCTGTCTGCCTTCTGTATGCTGGGAGAAGTCAGTGAGAGCTAACCAATGTCCGAAATGTGGCGTGCAACTGTCCTTGGGACATCAGTTTGTAGTTTCTTGTGGCTTGTCCATGAAGTGCTCAAGCTGCGGTGCGCGCTACGCTCGAAACTGGTATTGGAGACTGTTGCTGATCTGTTCAGTTGTTGTTCTCAGCATCGGGAGTTTGGCCTTCTTTACTGGCCTATTCGGTGCAGCGGGCTTCCCCATTGGGGCCGGGTTCATAGTGATAGCTTACTTTGCCGGCGAGTTTCTGATCCCTCTACAGCTGAAATAAGACGACTGATTGGACTGAGGACGTCGTTCGGGACACACGCAAACATGGACTCCGACTACGATGACCAGTAAGAGAAAAGTATTTGTGATCCACAGCCTGCGATCGGGAGGCGCTGAACGCGTCACCGTGACGCTGGCGAATCACTGGGCGCAACGAGGAGAGCAGATCAGGATCGTCTGCCTGTCGGGGCAGGAGCCGCCTTTTTACTCGCTGCACGGATCAATTGACCTCGTCCATCTGGATCTTGCGAGCGATAGTTCCGGGGTTATATCAGCGGTATCCAATAATCTCCGACGCATCAGGGCGGTCAGATCAGCCATCGCCGACTTTGACGCCGATTTTGCGATTGGCATCATGACCTCGATGAATGTCCTCACCATTCTTGCCTGTATGGGACTGAGTACGAAAGCCGTCGCGACGGAACACATTCACCCACCTGAGTTTCCGCTCGGCAGTCTCTGGGAGCTTGGCCGCAAGCTGACGTATGCGCGCGCTGACCTGGTGACCGCACCGACGGACCTGACTTCCCGATGGCTGGAGGACGTTGCGCACGCGAAGCACGTTCGCTCTATTCCAAATCCGATTTCAGTGCCGCTGCCGGAAGGTGAACCTCTGGTGCCCGTGGAATCCTGGCTCGAAGAAGGTCGCCGCCTCCTTCTGGCAACGGGGCGTTTGTGCCACCAGAAAGGGTTTGACTTGCTGATTCCCGCGTTTGCGAACCTTGCAGCTGACTTTCCGGATTGGAAGCTCGCCATTCTGGGCGAAGGTGACGACCGCAACCAGCTGCAAGCGCTCATTGACCGCCACGACTGCCAGGACCAGATTGTTCTCGTTGGTGCAGTAGGCAACGTTTCGGATTGGTATTTTCGAGCCGAAGCTTTCGTTTTGAGTTCACGGTTCGAAGGATTTGGGAACACCCTGGCTGAAGCCATGGGGCATGGATGCGCGTGCATCAGTTTCGATTGCGATGCCGGTCCCAGTCAGATCATACGCAGCGAGGAGGATGGGATCCTCGTCCCCAACGGCGATACCGATGCGCTGGAACGTGCTCTAGCGCGGGTTCTCGCCGACGATGGGTTCAGAAAAACGCTGCGCTCAAACGGTGACAAGGCGCGGGCACGGTTCGGCGAAGATCAGGTGGTCGATCGGTGGGATGAGATGCTCGCGGGCGTCGCTTAGTTTCCCTATCCGAGCCTGGGCAAAGCGGACGTAGCGTTTTCGTCAGGAATTCCGATGATGTTACTGAAAGGAATATCCAGCCGGAGATCATTGCAGTGCCCCCCTGGAGAGATCTCCTTCAGGAGATAGCCTTGATTTTCCAGCCATCCGTAGAGTTCCGAGACCGTGTATCCGGCGGCCGCCGCGCTCGCACTGGCGGCCTCGAGAATCAGGAAAGGCCGGAACTGCGAGATTGTGTTTTGCGCACCTTTCAACACGGACAGTTCTTCGCCTTCAACGTCGATCTTGATCAAGTCTATGCTGTCAGCCACATTGTTCTGCAACGTTTCATCCAGCGATCTCAGCGAGATACTCTCGAGCCTGACATTTCGGTCTGTCATCGTATGAATCGTCGGCAGACCCGCATGAAACGTGCCGTCCTCCATGACATTGTCGCTCCCGTAGATAGGAACGTTGTCGCGAGACCGATCCGACAGCCCAAAGCCGAACACCTTCGCGTTCGTCAACCCGTTACAGGAAAGATTGTGTTGCAGCCGGGACCGCATGTTTTGGGTCGGCTCGAACGCGAGCACCTGATTGTCTTCCGACATCGAGGCGACGAACACGGAAAACTCCCCCTGATTCGCACCCACGTCGACAAACGTAAACGGCGCTTCGAACAGCCGCTCGATAAGCTGCAGCTGATCCAGAGAGTAGGCGCCTCTAAAGAAGATCTGGCTGCCCATGTGGTCTCGCAGATCACATTTGAACCTGGCCTGACCCATGAAGTCGGGAATCCAGTAGTCAGCGTCCCGTCTGGTTGCAATCAAATGGCTCGCAACGCTCCGCCTGACATACTCAGCCACTCGCGGGAGCCCGGTTCCTCTGAAGCGGTACAACGCTTTGGTCAGAAAGCGCAGTGCCCGCAGTGCAAGCGGCGCTTTTACTTCACTCACTGGGCGTACCACCCGGAGAGGTCTCTACCTGCAAGCTCTCCCAGCAGAGTGATGTCGTCACGAAACGCCTGTTTCAGTAGATTGCGAGTTTCCAAATCGATTTCAGGGCGCGGTTCTTCGATCACCGAAAGAGCTTTCAGTTTTCTGAAAATGCCGAATCCGAGCGGCGGTGCTCCCATAGCGGTACGCAGTTTGTAGTACCCCTGATTTAATCTCGGCACCCATTCGTTTCGCCAGCGCCTGGATGGGTTTTGAGGAGTGAACTTGAGGTCGAAAAACGGTGGGAGATCCAGAAATCGAAGCACCTGTTCCCAGGAATCTTTTGGGTTGGATTGCATATCTCCAAGAAAGACCAGATGAACCCGGTCCCTCGAGATTGTCCGGAACAGCCTGTCGACCTGTTCTCCGAGGCTGCAGGCAGCCTGGTATTGAACGAGCTGCGGCGCACGACAAGACTTCGGTATCTTCAGGCCGTTTGCTCGTTCGATCTGCAGGTCCCAGGCAACTCGGAAATCTCTTACGTCCTCGTCCCCGTTGAAAATCGTCTGCCAGTGAAGGGATGGCGCCATTTCAACAGGATTTCGTAGCATGACGATAAATCGCGCGTTCGGTATCTGATGGTCTATTTGAGGCACTGCGTGGCGTGATAGCAGGTACCAGACAGATGCTTCTCCAACTGCAAGACAGTTGTCCGCGTCCATGAACAGATTGTTGTATTTTTCACGCGTGAGCGGTTCGGAAACCGGAAAATCGGGACTGAAAAAATGTGGCTCCTTGATCCGGGACATGAACACACGGGGGTGCTGCGCGAGCCAGTGCGATAGCGACGTTGTGCCGCACTTTGGCGCGCCAATGATGAAGAAGTTAGGGCTTGTCACACGTTGACTGGTCGTCTGTTGATTGGGGCGGCGTCGACGGCGGTGAGCGGTAGCAGACCATCACGTTGCTGTAAAACTCATTCGTTCGATCAATCCGATCGACGAGCCAACCCGTCAGATTCATGAAGAAATGGAGGGGTATGCTCACCGGCAACAGGAGTGCTTTCGCGATGCGTCCGGGAAAGGTCAGATTCAGCGATGCATCCATCCAATTCAAGATCAAGATGGTAATGGTAGACCCGATGCCACCCTGGTGACGAACGGACTCGACTTCAAAATCCGCAAGCAAAGTTTTGGCCTTGTGAACCGTGAAACGCTGGTAGTCATCGGGCGCACCATGTTCGTTGTACAGGAACGGAAAGGTAAAGACTGCACAGCCGCCGGGTTTCAGCGTGCGACGGACCTCACCCAGCACAAACTCGTAGTCCGCAACGTGCTCCATCACCTGCGTCGCGACAATGTTGTCGAAGTGGCTGTCTTCGAAAGGCCAGGGCTCAGATGCCGTGATGACGTAGTCCACGTCATCACCCATTGTGACGTCGATACCAACGTGGGCTGATGCGTTACTCAGCAGCTGTTTGTATGGCTTGTTTCCGCAACCCACATCGAGGACCATGCCGCGAAGCGTGGGAAGCACTTCCGCCAGATCGCTGATGAAGTAAACAGAGTCCAACCACTGGAAGTGCCAGGGTTTCAAATTCGGGTGTTGTCCGCACAACGTGTCATAGATTCTGACGTACGTTGCGCCGAGCCTGGATTTCACTCGTTCGTCCTCAAGCCGGGGCAGATGATCGCGCTATGCGCTACAAGTCCACACTGTACTCCGTGTACCCGTCTTCTTCTGATAAACGAGTCAACTCATCAGCACCATAGGGCACCGGGTTGATGAACGGGAAAAGATCTTTAGTGGCGTAGTCGTTCATCTCGAGCCAGGCGGAACAGATCTGCACGTTGATGACGTTGAATGCCGCAAGCGCCGCCGTCTGATCCACCAGGTTTTTGTTTTGATCGTAGTTGGCGCGCACAAAGTGTCGGGCGGTGTCACCATGCAGCATGACGATAATTGGCGGCGTGTCGGGGTTGGCCACGGTTACCGTAGACGCGAGCGTATCCAGCATCAGCTTTACCTCGTCCGCGTTCTTGGGGGCAACGTCGATGAACTGTCCCGCGGCCAGAGCGTTTGTGGCGCTGCACAGCAGCATGATTGACAGAAATTTACGCATGACTATCTACCGTGAAATTCAGGTTTTCGTTTCTCCGCAAAGGCTTTTCCGCCTTCTTTGCCGTCCTCGCTGTTGCGCACCTTGAGGAGCTGCTCGCGGGATACGGCGCCGGCTTCCGCCGGGCTGCGGTTCATCGTTTCCAATGAAAACCGTTTGACGGTCTCCAATACAAGCGGGGCCGAGCCCGCGAGGATTTCAGCCCAGGCCATGGCGGCTTGCAGCTCTTCACCCGCGGGGACAACCTTGTTGACCATGCCGGTGGCTTCGGCTCGCTCGGCGTCGAAGTCTTCGCCGAGCATCATAAACTCCATGGCAACTTTGTGCGGGATGCGGGCAACGGCGCTGGCAATCAGCCCGCCGGTGAAGCCGAGCTGCGCTTCCGGGTACTTGAAGACCGTATTCTCGGAAGCGACCACCAGGTCGCACATCTGTACGATGCAATAGGCGCCGCCGATGCACCAGCCGTGCACGGCGACGATGACGGGTTTGCTGACGGTAGCGCCGACGCTGGGCACACCCTGCCACATCTCCCTTGGCGGATCTTTGACGTCAGCGCCGACGGAAAACGCCCGTTCGCCGGCCGCGTGCAGTACCGCCACCCGCTCGTCGCTCTGCTCGAAACGCTGCCAGGCTGCCTGCAGACCGACAATTACGTCTTCGTTGAGCGCGTTTAAGCGATCCGCCCGGTTGATTGTGATGAGGGCAATGCTGCCTTCAACCTGATAAGTGACCAGTTCGCTCATGCCTTGTCTTCCAGCCACGCATTAAAGGTGGCTTCACGTTTTTCGTGAAACGCCGTCACGCCTTCTCTGGCGTCAGGGTGGTGGTCGCTGATGGCGGTTTTGGCGGCAATCTCATCGAGCGCCTGGGACCAGGAGAGCTCGGCGGCGTTGTAGATGGAACGCTTCAGGAGGCGCATGGACACCTGCGGGCCGTTGGCAAGCTCCGTGGCCAGATCCATGGTGGCCGCTTCGAGCTCTGCCGCGGGCACAACCTCGTGAACGAGCCCGAGATTGAGCGCTTCCTGCGCTTCGACGATGCGCTTGCGCATGATGAAATCGAGGGTTCTGGCTACCCCCATCGATTCAACCAGAAGATACTGACCGCCTTCGTCGGGGAGGAGGCCAAAGCGCAGCGTGGCGCTGCCCATGCGCGCGGAATCCGCGGCGATACGGAAATCACAGGAAAGCGCCAGAGAAAATCCCGTCTGGATGGCAACCCCGTTCAGCGCGCAGATGGTGAGCTTGTCGAGATTGCGTACCGCGGTGTTGAGCGCCTGAGAGATGGTGCGCAGCCCGTTGTAGGTTCCGAGCTCGTTGTCGTGCCCGGGTGGAATCTCATCCACAAGCGGCTCGCCGCCGAGCTCAGCGCCGCGGTAAGCCTTGAGGTCGTCACCAGCGCAGAACGCGCGGCCCGTGCCCGTAAAAACCAGCACGCGCACGCGATTGTCCATCTGCGCCTGAGTGATTGCCTCGATGAGATCGCGCTTGATGGCGGTGGTCATGCCATTCAAGCGTTCGGGTGAGTTGAACTGGAACCAGGCGATCCCTGGCTCTCTGAGCTCGAGGTCGAAGCCTGTGAACGTACCGGTTTTCATGTATCCCCCTTACATAAGCGCCCTGGGACAACGTTCAGTGTCCCATGAAGTTTTTCCACGTCTCCAGATCGTCCACGTTCATGTAGACGTTCATGCCCTTGGTTTCACCCAGCGTGGCATTGGGTACGTGGCCGTAGTTGTGGCCGGGCAGGAGCAGCGTATCGTCCGGCAGGCCGGCGAGCTTGCGCATGCTGTGGAACATATCCTCGGAATTGGAGCCCGGCAGATCGACCCGTCCGCAGCCGTTGATGAACAGCGTATCGCCGGAGACGAGCGTGTTCTTGATGCGAAAACACTGGCTGCCGGGGGTGTGCCCGGGCGTGTGCAGAAATTCCACGTCAATGTTCCCGAGACTGAGTGTGTCGCCGGATTCGACCTTGACGATGTCGTTGTCGGAGATTTCGGTCACTTTCTTGATGCCGTCCGCCTCTGATTTGTGGGCGTAGACCTTGACTGGATTGACCTCCATCAGCTGCGCCACACCCTCGACGCTGTGACCGCCCATCGATCCGCCGATGTGGTCGGGGTGGTAATGGGTGGCCAGGGCTGCCTTCAGCGTGTAGTCGCGCTCCTCGAGATGCTTCATGAGGCTCTCGATGTCCCACGCCGGATCGACGATGGCCACCTCGCGCGTCTCGCGGCTGCCGATGATGTAGGTGAAGTTCTGCATTGGCCCGATCTCGATCTGCTCGATGATGAGCTCGGTAGGTTCCTGCCAGCCGGATTCTGCCTCTGCGGTCACGGGATCACCCCAATTCAAGTAGAGCGTCCTACAGTAGCCTAAACAGGGTAATTTCGCACTTTGAGCCCAGGCGCAGCACCGGGCCCCATGTGCCGGTGCCGGGGGAAACGTAGAGCTTCATGTTCTCGTAGTTGTACATCTGAAACAGCTCCGGGAACACGCGTTCGACGAGGAAGTTGAAGGGAAAAATCTGGCCCCGGTGGGTGTGGCCGGTAAGCATGAGGTTGGCGCCCCACTTTGCGGCGGCGTCAGCGCCGTCCGGGCGGTGGTAGAGCAATACCCGGTAGGCGTTGCTGGCGGCGGTCAGCTTGCCGATTTCGCGCTCGACCTGGGATTTACTCTCGGCATCGTCAATGCCAAGAAACTGAAAGTCGTTGCGCTCGACGCTTGCGTTGCGCAGCACCTCCACGCCGAGATTTTCGAGCCGCTGACAGATGGCCTCCAGGTCGACGTAGCGTTCGTGGTTGCCGATCGAAAAGAGCGTAGGCGCTTCAATCCGGCCGAGGGGCTCGAGATCCGCTTCGCTGATACCGTGCATGTCGATGAGATCGCCGGTGATCAACGCGTAGTCAGGCTGCAGCGCGTTGATGCGCTCGACGATCGGGCGCAGCAGGCCGGGCTGGCGCGAGCCAATGTGCACGTCCGAGATCTGCACCAGCCGCTGGCCGCGGATGGCTGCGGGGGCGTTGAGATCCACGACCTCCACGTGCAGCCGTTGGGCGTTGTAGAAACCGTAGAGCGTGAGGGCGGCGGTCAGCCCCAGCACAACCTGGCCGAGAGTTTGCGCATCGCTGACCCCGGCGAGGTTGGCGACCTCCGCCGGTAGCAGCAGACACAGCATCAGAAAACAGACGCCAAGCCAGGTCATGATCACGGCGGTTGCGGCCCGGGACCAGGCGTGGTTGGTCCGCTCGTGCAGCGCGCGTACGCCGAACGGCACGAGAAAGAGCAGCATGGCAATGCCCGGTCCGGGGGTGTAGGCGGGGAAGAGCCAGCCCGCCAGGCGCATGGGAGGATAGACCAGCACAAGCCCTGCCACGCTCACGACAATCAGCAAAAAGAGGAGACGACGGGGGATGTGCTTCACAGATCGGGGGCCGCGATGAGCAGGCGGCCGTGGCCGCTGATGGGAGTCAGCGAAACTGCCGCGCGAGGGATGAAACCGGCTTCTTCCGGCCCGAGGCGCAGCTTGCCCAGCGCTATCTCACCGTCAATGCACATGCATACGGCGTACGGCAGGTGGCCTGGCAGCTCGAGCTCAGTGCGATCGAGCTGCGCGCGCCAGACGTTGAAGTCGGAAAACGAGGCGACGCGCTCGACGCCGGGTGCAACCTGCTCGAACGTCTCCGCGGCGGGAGCGTCGAGATGCATGTTCGCGACCGCGTGGGCAGTATCCCAGTGGTCCTGTGTCAACACTTTTTGCGCGAACGAGATGATGAAGCGTTCGTAAGTGGGCGTCTGAAACTCGACGACGCGCACGCCGTGCTGCAGCGAGTGTGGCGTCCAGGTAGGCACCCGCACCACGTCTCCCAGGGTAAGACGGCGCATCGCGGTGAATGCCTCCATGTCCGCGCGTCGCTGGATCTCTTCGTCCACAAGATCAGATGCGCCGTCGTCGATACGGCGGCGAACGGCTTCGTATGCCTGCACAGCCTCGAGGTAAGCAGCTCGAAACGCCGCGTCATTCGCGAAGCCGGCGCGCTTTTCCTGACACATGCCGAAGCGGATGCCGCCTCGGCCGTCGGGCCAGGCACCGGCGTCCACGTGGGTCACGACATACACTTCCTGCTTTTCTTCGTGCACCTCGAAATAGAGATCACCCGTCACCGCGTCGGGCTTCGGGTCGAGGATCTTGAGCAGAAGCAGAGGTGTGCCGCCCGTCAACGCCTTGGGATCGAGCGCCAGGTAGGTGGAAAGGTCCAGGTTACCTGCTTGCGTCGCAACCTGGCTTTCGCCGCGCGCTTCCATGCCGGTGAACCAGATTTCCCGGCCCCACGGCTTGGCAATATACACCGGCAACAGGCGCACCGGTTGTGCTAGATCCGTCTTTTGCAGTGCGTTCGACAAATGTCCGATTTCGAGAAGTATTGCGTGAAGCGCTGGATTATAGTCGTCTCATGACGCGATTAGATATGACGGGTTAGCAGGGTAAGACAGTGTCCAAAGTCACAGAGCTACAGAGTGTGCCGAGCGTGCTGCCGTCGCTCGAAGTCTGTCAGCAGGCGCGCCTCAGTCGCGATCCGCGGTTTGACGGACGCTTTTTTGTCGGGGTGTTGACGACCGGCATCTACTGCCGCCCGATTTGCCCCGCGCGGATGCCGAAAGAGGTCAACGTGCGCTATTACCCGACCGCGGCGGCCGCGCAAGAAGCGGGTTTCCGCCCCTGCCGCCGTTGTCGCCCGGAGGCGGCAACCGCGCTGCCCGAGTGGACATTGGCAAGCGACACCGTGCTGCGGGCGCTCAGACTCATCGAAGCCGGTTATCTCAACGATCACTCGGCGGCCGAGCTTGCCGCGGCGCTCGAAGTCGGCGAGCGCCATCTGGCGCGTCTGTTTACGCAGGAACTGGGTGCCGCGCCGAAGTCCATCGCGCGCCTGTGCCGCGCGCGTCACGCCCGGGTTCTTCTCAAAAACTCCCGCGCACCGATGACGGAAATTGCCTATCACGCGGGCTACGGCAGTCTCAGTCGATTCAATGCGGAAATCCGCGCCGTCTTCAGCACCACGCCGGGAGCGCTCAGGGGTGCCGCACGCGGGACGACCACGGTTACCATCAAGCTGCCGGTGCGTCAGCCTTATCACTTCGACTGGGTGTTCAACTATCTGCGCCAGCGCGCGCTGGTTGGCATCGAGGAAGTGACCGGTGAACCCGGGAGCTGGTGTTATCGGCGGCGTCTGACGGACGCTGAGCCGGTGTGGGTGACCGTGCGTCAGGTCGGCGACACGCTGGAGGCGTGCCTGCCACTGGTGCATGAACCGCTCCACAGTCTGTTGCAGCGGCTGCGCCGGGTCTTCGATCTCACGGCGGATGGTGCCACGATTCACGAATTTCTCGGTGCGGATGACCGGCTTGGCCCGTGGGTCGCGCAGGCGCCGGGGCTGCGGGTGCCGGGCGCGTGGGACGGATTCGAGACCGCGGTGCGTGCAGTGCTCGGCCAGCAGGTGAGCGTCGCGCGCGGCACTGAACTTGCCAACAAGATGATCGAGCACTACGGCCACGGCAGCTTCCCGACGCCTGAACAGCTTCTGAACCGCGAGGTGGCGGAGCTTGGCATGCCGGGGCGTCGCGGTCGGGCGGTTGTGCGCCTGGCTGAGCTCGCGGTGGCTGGCGATCTCGTCATCGACGAATGCCAGGATCACGATCTCATGTGCATGCGATTGCAGGCGGTGGATGGCATCGGACCCTGGACGGCCAACTACATCCGAATGCGTGCCGCCAAGGATCCCAACGCGTTTCCCGACAACGACTGGGTGGTCTTGAAAGAGCTTGGCGTCAGCGCCGCGCAGGCGCGCAAACTCGCGGCAAACTGGCAACCATGGCGTGCCTATGCGCTCATGTATCTCTGGTACGCGGCGGGCGTGAAGCGTACGCAAAAGAAACAATCTGCCTGAGGTTCGGCAACGGGGGACACGATGTACTATTCCTACTGCGACAGTCCGGTTGGTCCGCTACTCCTGCGAGGGGAGCATGATGTTCTGCACGGCCTGCATTTCTCGACCGGTAACAAGGCGCGGGGTGCAGATCCCGAGTGGGAGCGCTACGACGAACCGTTCCGCCGGGTGAAACGTCAGCTCGACGAGTACTTCAGAGGCAAGCGCAAAGCGTTCGATCTGGCGCTGGATCCCCAAGGCACGCCGTTTCAGCGCTCGGTTCTCGATGCCCTGCTGGAAATTCCCTACGGTGAGACCCGCAGCTATCTCGACATTGCGGAACGGATTGGCAATCCGAAGGCAGTGCGAGCCGTTGGCAGCGCCAACGGCAGCAACCCCATTGCAGTGATCATCCCCTGCCATCGTGTCATCGGCAGCAACGGCAGCCTGACCGGCTTTGGTGGCGGGCTAGAAAGTAAACGCTATCTGCTGGATCTCGAGCTCAGCCACTCGGGGCTCTGGGCCTGAGCGTCTCAGGCACCCCGACGTAGAATGTCCTCGTAAAGCGCCAGAACCCCGTCGCTGTCGACGCCGATGCAGCCGATGCTGTGCGGCTGATCGTCCCAGGCGCTCGGTGGAAACGTGCGTTCAGCCGGTACCAGGATGGTCTGGCCGCGGCTGATGCCTTCGGCGACGACGCGTAAAGCGCCCGTGACCGTGCCGAAAAGTTCAGGTGCCACCGCGTAAATCACCGCGCAGGAGTCGTGGACGGGAAAGCCCAGCACACCCCGCCGCTCACGATAGTAATTCTCGTAAAAACGGGTGATGTCCCAGAGAAACTCGCCCGCGTCGCCGCTCTGCCCGCGTATGCGCTGCATCTGCGGGCGGCGCATGACGCAGGTCATCGTGACGTCGAGGCCAACCAGCACGGTCGGCCATGCGGCTGTGAACACCATGTCGGCGGCGTGCGGATCACCATAGATGTTGGCCTCCGCCACGGGCGTCACGTTGCCGGTGTATTCGTTACTACCGAGTGCGCCGCCCATCACGATGACTTCAGCGACGGCATCCGCGATTCTGGGCTCGATGTCGAGCGCAATGGCGAGATTGGTCAGGCGCCCGACGGCGACGATGGACACTTCGCCCGGTGATGCCATGACCGTATCCACGATGAACTGCGCTGCCGATCCGGGTGCGGGGTCCGAGTCCGTGTGATCGATCTTGACGTTGCCGAGACCGTCATCACCGTGCACGAAGGTCGGCGGTTCCTCATCCGGTACCAGAAGCGCCGAGGCTGCGCCGCGCAGGACCGGCGTGTCGATGGCGAATCGGTCGCGGATGTAGAGCGCGTTCCTGGTGGTGGTATCGATGGAGCCGTTACCGAGCACGGTGGTGATGCCAACCAGATCCAGATCCGGATGCAGGTGGGCAAACAAGATAGCCATGGCATCGTCGATGCCGGGGTCGGTGTCGAAAATAATCTTGCGCGGTGACACGCCTCTAACCTACGGTTGCCGGGCGGGTAACTGTGCGCAAAGAAAGCTCCATGCACAAGTTCCCGATGTTTGACGGGAACCATTAATGTCGAATCTCCAGCGCATCAGCCTCGCCAGCTTTCTGGCTTACTTCGTTATGTCCGGGATGCTTGCGCCCATTGGTATCGTGACCGGGCCGATGGCTGAATATTTCGGCGAGTCTGTGCCCGCGGTTACCGCACGCTTCAGCTGGCTGACCGTGGGTATCTTTGTTGGCGCCGTGGCGGCGCTCTTTGTTTTTGCCTGGGTGCGCATCCGATATCTGATGATCGGGCTCTATGCGCTGCTTGCCGCAAGCGTGATGAGCCTCGGATTTGCTGACGGGCTGCTGTCGGTTGGGCTCCGCCTGGGGCTTGTCGGCTGCTGCTGCGGAATCGGTCTTGCCGCGGCGGCGCTTACGATCGCACGCAGCTACGACGACAGCCGTCGCGCCTCCATGCTGGTTATCACCGACGGCAGCTTCAGCGTCGCCGGTATTGTTACTGCCTGGTTGGCTGTCTATTTTCTGGCTCAGGGATCCGGATGGCATGCCGTGTATCAGTTTGTCGGCGTGGTGGCACTGCTTGTGCTCGTGCTGGCACTGATTTCGAAATTTCCGGAGATGCCCGAGGCCGAAACGAGCTTCGGCCAGATGCGCCGGTGGCCGCCTGCCGCATGGCTCTGCGTGGTGTCGCTCAGTCTCTATACGATTGGTCAGAACAGTATTCTCTGGTGGCTGCCGCAGCACGCACAGGCGAACCTCGGGGCCTCAGCTGAGACCGCGGGGCAGTTTGTCGGTCAGTACTGGAGCGGAATGTTCGCGGCGCAGATCTTCGTTGCCTGGTGGGTCTACAAGGTGGGGGTGCGCACGCTGCTGCGGCTCGGGGCAACAACCACCCTGTTGCTGTCGCTGCCGTTCTGGCTGCTTCCTGACGCGGGTGGGTTCATGTGGCTTGCTGCCGCCTGGGGATTTGCCAATCTGGGTCTCTTGAAAATTGTGCTCTCTTACGGCACGGACGTGGCCGAGATTACCTCGTCACAGCTGGTGGCGGTGCTGTTGCTGGGAGCGACGACCGGTACCGCGGTAAGCCCGTGGCTCTCGAGCCAGATCGTGGCGCTGGGTGACAGCGTGGATGCGCTTCGCTTTGGCAGCGCCTGCTTTGCGCTCATGCTGGTGCTGCTGGGCTTGGCATCGCGTAAATCCGCGTGAAAAGTTGATGATCCGGCGTTGTCGGGGATTTCGCACGTCGTTCACACCGCGACATCTAAGGTGCAAGGCATGTTGAGCTGAAGGATGCCGGGAAATGAGCATCTTGACTGGATTGGTACTGGCGCTGACCGCATCGCCGGTCGGTGCGCTGGAAGAATCACGTGATTTTCGTTTCAAAGCGATGCTCGGCGATCGTGAGATCGGCGAACACCGGTTTCAGATTGGTCGTGACGGATCCGCGGAATACGTGCTCAGCGAAGCCGACTTTGCGGTCAAATTCCTGCTGTTCAAAGCGTTTGGCTATGAGCACACGTCGCACGAGCGCTACGACGCCGGCTGCCTGACGGCTCTCAATGCCCGCACTGAAACGGGGGGTGAGCTCTATGAGGTGAGCGCGGCCAGCGATGCAGGGGTCCTCAGCGTGCGCAGCAGCGATGCGGCGACGGAGCTTGCCGGCTGCGTGTCGACGTTCGCGTATTGGAATCCCACCCGGCTGCTCTCCCAGACCCGCCTCTTGAACCCGCAGACGGGGGAGCTGGTGGAAGTGGACATTGTGCCGGGAGCGGAAACCGTAGATACGGGCGACAGCCTTGCCAACGTCTATGAGATCAACGGCGAAGGCCTCAACATTCGCGTTTTCTACGCGGCTGAGGACGGCACCTGGGTGGGTTTGGAAACGGCGCTGGAAAACGGCAGAGTGCTCCGCTACGTGCCGCTGGATAGAGAAGGGACAGTGGAAGTTGGTGGTGGGCAATGAAACCCTGTTTTGCACTGCTGCTGACGCTGGTTTTGTCGAGCGGGGGTTGCGCTGCCATGGCTGAGCAGCCGCTGCGAACCGCCGCGGATCTCGAGATCGACCGCTTCATGGGTCGCTGGTATGTCATCGCCAGCATACCGACACCTTTCGAGCGCGATGCCTTCAACGCCATCGAAGACTACGTCTGGCTGGGAGATGGCAAGGTGGATACCCGGTTCACGTATAACAAAGGCAGTCTCGACGGACCCTTGAAGGTGACCAACACGACCGGCTACGTATCGGCCGAGGATGCGGCCATCTGGGGCATGCAGTTCGTCTGGCCGTTCAAAGCGGACTACCGAATCGCTCACGTGGACGATGCCTACAGCGTAACGATCGTTGCCCGCGAAAAGCGGGACTTCGTGTGGCTCATGTCGCGTTCATCCCAGATGAGTGAGGCGGACTATGCGGGGTACGTCGAACAGATTGCGGGGCTTGGCTACGACGTGTCGCGGCTCGTGCGCATCCAGCACAGCGAGCCTGCGGCGATTGCCAGCACAGCGGGTGAGGAGTGATCAGGACGCCGGCGCGGCACCGCCGTCCTGCAGCCAGTTGAGCGCCGCGGACTTTTCCGTAAATGCCCGCCACACTGCCTGCCAGCCGACGGTGGCCAGGTGGGTCTCCACAAGCGCAACTTCAGTCCGTGAGTTCACCAGCCAGGCGACTTTGTTGCCATCCCAGATCTGATTGACCCTGCGGGTGACTTCTTCCGCCATGAGCAGAAACTCTTTGACCACGGGGTGCCATTCACACTCGATCAGATCCCACAGCACGTTGCTCGTATTGTCGTAGTGCTCGTGTTGCGCCCATTTGAGCACCGCCTCCACGACTTCCTGCAGGCTCAAGATGCCCCGGGCGGTGAAGATGGCAAGATCGTGGTCGTGGTCATACTGCAAACTGACCATGTGAACTCCGTCACAGTTTGTGGAGCGCAGTAGGTTACAGAGGCAAACCGATTAAAACGTTCAGGCCTGTAATACGGCTGTGCGAATGCTGTGAGACACGACGGATTTCTGACGCGAAATGCCGGCGATAGCGTCAAAATCCCGCCGCTTTGCGTGGGTGGGCAGGCCAGCTCAGCTTTTATTGATTTTCCAGAACTTGGAGCCTTCCAGGGACAGGTTGTACATCAGGCCTTTGTTGTTGAAAACGAACGCGACGATGGGGTCCTGAATGGAGTTTGTATCGATGGTCTCGCCGACACCAAATTCGACAATCGCAATGCTGCCATCGACGCCCGCTTCCCAGCCGTCACCCTCCAGGAACGCGCGTGCCGCTTCGCTGGTCATGAACATGATGACCTGGCTTTTCGCCTGACCGCCAAGCTGAAAGCCGATCGAGAGGGCTGTGACCCGGTAGTACTGCGTCACGCTGTTGCCTTGCAGCAGGGCACCCTCGCCAACTTCGCCGCCCACGCCGACGCCGCCTTTGATGATGTTGGGAAACACCAGAATCGCCGCCGCTTTCTGACCGAGCGAGCGGGCTTCGGCACGCTTGGCATAGAGGTTTTCGAGCGTGGCACGCACACGGGCGTCCAGTTCGAGCTTGGACGCCGCCTGGGCGGCCGGGGCGGCAAACGCGAGGCAGAGGAGCAGAGCAATTCCCGGGATGTGGCGGATCATGGGTGTTCCAGGCTGTGGGGTTGGCGGGATCATACCGCGAACGTCGCGTCATTGCCTATCGCTAAAGATGAATGGTAACTATATAGTTACTAATTATTGGTGGGATGCAGGCAATACCCCTCGGAGCCGCGACTGGGGATCTGTCCCTGACTGCAAAAAATAGCACAAGGTAACTATATGGTTACTCAAGGATCGGCGCACGCGCTGCTGGAGGCCGCGGTAGATGCCCTGGATGGGGTCAGCGGGGCTGGACTCAAAGTCGACGCCGTAGCGCGCGGGGCAGGGGTCAACAAACGCATGATTTACCACTATTTCGGCAACAAAGCCGGCCTCGTCGAGGCAGCCCGGCATAGCCAGGCGGCGGTGCTGGCCGGGGCGAGGCTGATTTCAGCCGAGACGCGTCGGGTGCTCATGCGTGTGTACCCCGGGCTTGAGCCCCTGACAACGCGACCTTCCCACGCGCGCCTGCAGCGCGCGGCCCGGGTGACGCTGTCCGGGTTGCTGGAAACCAGTGCAGAGCGCGGGGCTGCGCTACAGGGGATCGATCCCGCGCCCCTGCAGACGTTCCTGGCGGAGCTCGGTAGCCTCGCGCTGCTGGCGCAGCCGCTGTCGCGACCGGGGGGTTCGATGGTAAGTGAACGCTCACAAACCGGAAGCGCTCTGAGTACAGGGAAGAAGCCTAGTTTTCGGCTGTCGTCGGTGTCTCGGCCGAAGGCACCAGGAGCGACATGAACTGGGCGAGCGAGTCGGCCACGGTGCGCAGCGGTGCCTTGCCAGGTTCTTCCAGCTGTACCGCACCGGTGGTGTTGTTGACCGTCAGGAAGAGCTCCGAGTCTGCCTCCGTACAGGCGAAAAACACGGAGAAAGGTGTGCGATTGTGGCGGCAGGCCACGGCGTGTCCGATGAGGTTTTCCACCAGACGGTCGGCGTCGGCCGGGCTCCAGAGGTAAAGCAGACTGACGTGTCCATCGGGCGCTTCCGCTTCCAGATTGGCTGACCAGTAGCGTCCGTAGTGGGTTTTGATGTCCGGATGGATCGGCATTTCCAGCGCCCGCTCGAGACCCGCAAAGTCGGCGATCTCAGCGTGGCGCCTGACGGGCTGCCACGCCGTCCACAGGCTGCCGTCGCCACCTCGCCAGGGAGTGCCCTGCTCGCACGGTGACGGCCATTCGGGATCGTGGGGCGTCTCCAGGCGCTCATGGCTTTTGACGTAATGATCGAAGAAGAGATCGATCGTGTCGGCGAGCGTCACGGTCACCGGCGGCGAGTTCCGCTGACGTTTGCCTCAGCGCTCGCGACGTTCCGGTGGCCCACGCCGGTGATGACGGGGTCGTTCCAGGTGCGCGGCGAGCGCAAGCCGTTCTTCCGGCGTAAGCTGACTGACAAATTCTTGAAACGCGGCATGATTGGCCAATTCTAACTCGGCCATGCCGGTGCGCATATCCGTCAGCGCTCGAGCCAGCGCCTCGGCGTCGAAAGGATCTGCCACCACCGCTTTGTGCAGCGCCTGGTGGTGGCCACGCAGCGCGCGCATATGGCGTCGCTTGTCCGTCAGGGAGAACGTGGGCCTGAGTGCTTCGCGCCGTTCGTCAGGCAGCGTCATCGTCCAGCGCGGGAAACCGCGGGTGGGGTCCGGATTCGAATACATCGCGCTCGAACGCCCTGCCAGATAGCCGACGAGGGCCAGATTGAGCGCCAGTGACGCGACCAGCAGGACAATCGTCCACTTAGATTTCATCAGTTTCGTAGGCCTCCCACACCTCGGCAAAGATCAGAGATTCGGTGGTTGGTTCGAGCTCGAGGTCATCGCCAGCGGTCAGTCCAACCGTGAAACCGAGGAGGAGCGGCAGCGCCGCCGCGGCGACCGGCCGCCAGGTCGAAGCGCGCAGCCAGTCCAAGAGATCCTGCCAGGGATCTCGCTCGGGTAGATTGGCCATGATGCGTTCCTGCAAATAGGCCGGCGCGGCAGGGC
This sequence comes from Pseudomonadales bacterium, assembly GCA_028285415.1. Classification (GTDB taxonomy): domain Bacteria; phylum Pseudomonadota; class Gammaproteobacteria; order Pseudomonadales; family Azotimanducaceae; genus UBA4421. The sequence goes on along the minus strand of JANQPF010000012.1, from coordinate 64,531 downwards.
GCGATGCGCGCAGACGTTCCAGGTCGCGCTCCAGAGCCTTTTGTATGTCTGGCAGTTCTTCGCCGCTCTTTTCCTCGCCCCTTTGATTGCCCTCTTTTCCGGTCATGGCAACGCCTCATTTTCAGTGTGGATGGATGCTTCGCGCGCTTTGATCAGGTTCTTGCGCGCGCGTGCCAGTAACGATTCCACGGCGCGCGTGCCGATACCCATGATGGCACCAACGTCGCGATTGCTGAAACCCTGCTGGTAGCTCAGCGTCAGAGCGGATTTCTGCTCGAACGGCAGCGTGTCGATAAGCTTGTCGAGCTGCTCATGGCTGGGTGCCTGCTCATCCACGGGATCATCGGTTGCGGCAAGGGCTGCAATGTCGGCTTCGTCCGTGTCGGCGAGCCGCTCCGGAACCCTGCGCCTCACGTTGTCGATGTGCCGGTTGTGTAAGATCCGATGCAGCCAGGTGCTGACGCGCGCCTTGCGGGCGTTGTAGCTGCGCGCCTTCTGCCACACGGCAAGCCAAGTGTCCTGCACAAGATCTTCTGCGGCTGCCCGTTCTCCGCTCAGACGCATTGCGTAGCCGAACAACGCATCGAGGTGGCGCGAAACCAGGAGGCTGAATGCCTCCCGGTTACCCCGTTGGATCGCCTTCATCAACGTTTCATCCGTCTGGGTTTCGTCCGTCTGGGACTGCACGCCGCGATTCGATCTCAGCCGTTGCTGCTTGCTTCGGCGGCGTTGCGGCGTTCGAGCCGGTGGGCCCGCATCTCCTCACGCGTCACCTGCCCGTCGCCGTCGCTGTCTGCCGCGCGCAGCTTGTCCAGGCGAGCCGACAGCTCGGAAAACTGGAGCAGCCCGTCCGCGTCTTCGTCGAGGCGTTTGAACATGGTGCGCTTCATCGCAAGGGAGCGGACTTCGCGTCGATCGGCAGCGGCGTGCTCGCTCTCTGAGATGGCGCCGTCACCGTCGCTGTCCATGATCGCAAACACTTCCGCCTGCATGGCTTCACGGTGCGCCTGCATGCGTTCGGCATGTTGAACGTGCCGTGCACCGTCATGCCTTGCCCGGCCTTCGCCACGATGGCGGCGTTGCATGGGTTTGCGGCGATGCGTGAGCGGCGTGTCCGCCTGCTCGTACTCACTGAGCGAAATGGTCTCGCTGCCGTCAGTGTCGAGCGCCGCGAGCCGCTCCTGCAGGCGCGTTTCCGCTGCATCGATGGAAATGGGAAAGCGATCCTCAGCACCGCTGGGTGCGGCGGCAGCCGTCCCGGCGGACACGGCCAGCAGAATCGTGATCAGAGTTTTGGATTTCGTGGGCATGGGGCCTCCTTGACCAGGTTGTATGACGCATCAACCGTCGCGTCGTTATCCCCTTCTACGCAGCGTCTGGCGATTCCCGTCGCTCAATTTGCCTGCGTGTCTGTTTCGTAATCGATGGCAGTGATGACGTAGCTGGTTTCCACGGCCTCGCCACGGGTCAGGATGCGCGGCGCGGACGTCTCCTTCTGCTCCGTCAGAGTCACCTCGTCATCCAGCCCTTTGCCGATCAGCGCCCTGGCGAGCGGTGCGTCGATCGAGATGTAACCGGCGGCAGCCGCAATTTCGTCAGCGCCGACCAGCCGGTAGCGGTGCGTGGCGCCTGCGTCGTCTTCGAGCGTCACCCAGGCGCCGAAGAACACGCGCCCCTGGTCGGGCGGCAGCTTGTCGACGATTTCCAGCTCGTCGAGGCGTTTGCTCAAAAACTGGATGCGGCCATCGATCTCCCGCAGCTGACGCTTGCCGTAGATGTACTCCGCATTTTCCGAGCGGTCTCCCTGGGCTGCGGCTTCCGCCACTTTGCGGGTGACTTCGGGGCGCTTTTCTTTCCACAGGTAAGTCAGCTCCGCTTGCAGCCGGTCGTAGCCGCCGCGGGTAATGTACGGCGAGCTCTTCGGTCGAGGGGGTCGATAGCGTGACATGCTGGCGGTTAGGTCCCGGGGGATTATGCGCTCTGGGTTTTAGGAAGATTCAGTCTAAACCCGACAAGCGCGAGGCGTATACTGATAGACCGCTTCTTACGCGAAGGAGAGGGGAATGCGCAGGCTTTACTACGTAGCCGACAGCATCGACGACGCGGAGGCAGTCACCCTGGCGCTGCAGGCAGAGGGGGTCAAGCAGTGGCATCTGCACGTGCTCGCCAGAGACGAGGCGGGTCTTTATACCCACAAAACCCACTCCGCCAATCCCATACACCAGCTCGACTTCATTCACACCGGCATGCGGTTCGCTTTTGTCGGCTTGATCGTTGGCGTGGCGATTGCGGGTATCCTGTATCTGTGCATGCTGGCCGGTTTGATTACGCTCGACATCAATCTGTGGGTATTTGCTGGCCTCGGCTTTCTCGGCGCGTGTTTCGGCGCGTGGGAAGGTGGGCTCGTAGGATTGACCCGGGAGAACTACAAGATCGAACGTTTCCACGATGAGATTGAAGCCGGCAAGTACCTCATCATGGTCGACGTCAACCGCAATCTGCGACCGCTCGTCAAAGAGTTGATGAACTTCGAGTTCCCGCACATCCCTTATCGAGGTGGCGGTACAACCGTCATCAACGCCTTCGAGCGACCGAAGGTGACCCACCACCAGACGACGCACTGAAACGTCGAAAGGCGGTATGCTTGACCCTCGCTTCGGACGAGGGAGGGTGCCGTGGAGCCCCGTTTTGGTGTTTGTTACGACTTCCGCAACCCTGCTGACTCCGGCATTGCGATGCCCGATCTATACAGCCAGGCGCTGGAGCAGATCACGTGGCTGGATGACCTGGGCCTGGATCTGATCTGGTTTACAGAGCACCACTTCATCGACGACGGTTACCTGCCGGCCTGGATACCGGTTGCCTCCGCCGCCGCGGCGCGCACCCGCAACGTGCGGTTCTCGTCAGATATCTGCCTGCTGCCGTTTTTCAATCCGGTGCGCCTGGCGGAAGATCTTGCCGTCCTCGACAACATCAGCAACGGGCGCGTGGAGGTTGGCCTGGGCATGGGTTACGCCCCACATGAATTTGCCGGCTTCGGCATACCCGTGTCGCGGCGCGTGTCGCTGATGGACGAAGGCCTGGAGGTTCTGACCCGTGCATTTACCGGAGAGACCTTTTCGTTCAGCGGCAAGCGCTACCAGTTCAATGATGTCCGTATCACGCCGGGTTTCGTGCAGGACGGCGGCCCGCCCATGTGGATCGCGGCCATGTCTGCTGCTGGCGCCCGGCGCGCGGCGCGATTCGGTACCCACTTTCTGCCGCAGGGCGACCGCAGCGAGACGCTCGACGTCTGGCGACGCGAGCTCGAGCATGGCGGCCTGAATCCGGATGCGCGGCGCGTGGGCATCATCAAAGGCGTGTTCGTCACCGACGACGTGGAACGCGACTGGCCGCCGGTGCGCGATTCTGAACGGTACCGGATGCTGCTCTATCGCCGGTTCTTTGCAGAAAGTGACACCAACTTCGGGGCCGGGGAGCACATACCGCAAAACTGGGTGGTTGGCGATGTCGCGCACTGCGTATCCGAGCTGAGCGCTTTCATGCAGACGTACGGGATTACGGATCTCGTCACGTGGGGTATTCCGCCCGGCGTTGGCACCGCAACGATGCAGGCGTCACTGGCAAGCTTCGTTGGCGACGTTGTGCCGGGGATACGTCAGGCGCTGGGAGCTCGTGCCTGAGTCAGCGTGACTGCAGCATGCTGCCGATGGCGGCGGCTTCGCAGATGCCGTGCTCGGTGATGATGCCGGTAACGAGTCCGACCGGGGTCACGTCGAAAGCCGGGTTGAAAACCGGCACGCTGGCCGCGTGGGTCTGGCGCACCTCCTCAGCGGAGCGTTCTTCGATTGGCACGCTGCTCCCATCCGCGGTGCTCGCGTCGTACGTGGATGACGGACAGGCCACGTAAAACGGAACGTCATAGTGGTTGCAGAGCACCGCCAGATTCAACGTGCCTATTTTGTTGATGACGTCGCCATTGGCGGTGACCCGGTCCGTGCCGACGATGACGAGATCGACGCGGCCCTGGCTCATGACCGTTGCCGCCATGTTGTCGCAGATGAGGGTTACATCGATGCCGGCTTGCGCAAGTTCCCATGCCGTCAGGCGCGCCCCCTGATACAGCGGGCGGGTTTCGTCGACGAAGACGTGGAAAGGCACGCCGGCGTCATGCTGGTGATACATCGGCGCCGTTGCCGTGCCATGGCGGGATACGGCCAGGGACCCGGCATTACAATGGGTCAAAACGTTGTTGCCCTCTTGGATCAGGGCAGCGCCATGCTTGCCAATCGCGGTGCAGATGGCGGTGTCCGCCGCGTGGATTTCACAGGCTGCGGCTGACAGAACCTCATACTGGCCTTGCGCTTGACCCAGCCCGACCAGTTTGTCGACGGCCCAGGCAAGATTGACCGCGGTTGGCCGCGCGGATTTGAGGTACTCGGCGTTTGCGGCCAGCGTCTCGCCGAAGTTGCCCGACTCGACGTCGCGCATGGATCGCGCCAGCGCATAAGCCGCGGCAATGCCAATCGCTGGTGCGCCGCGTACCGTCAGGGTATGGATGGCCTCCCAGGCGGCGGCGAGATCCTTGATATGCAGGTACGCAACCTCGTGAGGCAGGCGCCGCTGATCGAGGAGGTATAGCTCGTCATCTTCCCAGCGCAGCGTTTCGGGTGCTGCCGTCACGACGCGGCCCCTTCTTTCAGCTTGCACGCCCGCGCCCGGGCGAGGTGGGTGAGTAAGAGCGCCCCGCACTCACGCGGATTGTGCCCGCAGGCGAAGATGCCGTCTTCGTGACCGGCGGTGGCAAAAATGAGGGGCCGCGACTGATACGCCTCCAGCAGGTCACGTACCGCGGCGACCATGGCCGGCGAGCCGTACGGCACGTCCACCGGAGTCTGGGGCAGCTTCAAGAGCGTTCGATAACCCCACATGTCCGGACAATGCACGTGAAAGACGCAGCGTATGCGGGGGTCCGCCTGATAGATCATCGCATGGGTCATGGATTCTGACGAAGGCGGCTCGCTGCCGCTCGCGTCAACCCAGAAGCGCTCCAGATTGCAGTGGGTGACGCGGACGAGGTGCTCGTGCAGTAGGCTCATCTCGCCGCTCGTCTGGCTGGCGGTGATGATGAACGTTTCAGTCTCGTCGGGGCGCACGCTCAGGTTGCCGAAACCGTAACCCTGATAGCGGTCGGGAAGCTGGCCGAGGAGCTTGAGATCAAAGAGCAGCGAGCGCCAGGCGCTCAAGTCGGCAAAGACATCGGCCGGCAGCTTGTCGTCGTCGTCCGGGGTCAATTCGTAGGCAAACTGAATGGTTCCTTCGAGCTCAGCCACCAGCTGAATTCCTTATGCGATCGAAGCGCGACAAGCATGCCAGGGTGCCGGCGCGAGGCATAGCACCGGCTGGTGTTTCGTCATTAAAATAGGGCTCCAGCAGCGATCACGGGAGCAGAAAGCGTCGTGGAAGTCAGGAAAGCGGGCGGTGCCCTGGGCGCCCATATCGACGGCGTGGCACTCGAGCACATTCTCGAATCGGACGCGCTCTATGAGGACATCCGCCAGCTCGCGGTGCAGCATGAGGTTCTGTTTTTCCGCAATCAGAAGGTTGCGCCATCCGTATTTCAGGACTTTGCCGAGCGATTCGGCACCGTTTTGCCCCACGGCGCTTACGCTACCGCCACTGACGCGCCCAAGGTGCAGGTGCTTGAAAGCACGCCGGAGGCGCCGTCGAAGATCGAAGTCTGGCATTCGGATATGAGCTTCAGCGCGACGCCGCCGAGCTTCACCCTCCTGCACGGGCAGGTCATTCCCGAATACGGCGGGGATACGTTGTGGGCGAGCAGCACGGCGGCATATGAGGCGTTGTCCGAGCCGCTTAAAGCGCTGCTTGATGGTCTCACCGCCGTGCACGATTTTCGTCACGGTTTTGCCGAAAGCCTCGCTGAGCCGGGTGGAGCAGAGCGGCTGGCGGATGCGATTGCCGCCAACCCGCCGGTGACGCACCCGGTGGTGCGTACCCATCCGGAAACGGGTGCGAAGTCCCTGTATGTCAATGCGCTCTTTACCACCCACATCGAGGATCTGACGCCGCTCGAGAGCCGGCGACTGCTGGCTTTCCTCTACGATCACATCGTGACGCCGGAGTTCACGGTGCGACTCGTTTGGCAGCCCGATACGCTGGCAATCTGGGATAATCGTGCGACGCAGCACAAGCCGGTGAATGACTATTTTCCGCAACCCCGGCGGTTGCACCGGGTGACCATCGAAGGCGAGCGAACCGCTTGATACGCCTGAAAGTATCTTTAAACGATACTTTTGTGCAGTCTGTGTGCACAAAAAGGGCTTTAAAGGATACTGGGCGGACATTGCAACAAGGATGATGAGCAGATGAGCACATCCCAATTCGGACTCCTCAGCCAACGCCGTTTCGCGGCGCTCTTTCACACGCAGTTTCTGGGTGCGTTCAACGACAACGTCTTCAAGCAGGCGCTGGTGCTGATTTTCGTCTACGGCGGGCTCGTCGCGGCGGAGACGACCGACACGTTCGTCAATCTGGCGGCTGGTCTCTTCATTCTGCCGTTTTTCATCTTTTCCGCGACCGCCGGCCAGATTGCCGACAAGCTCGAAAAGTCTCAGCTCGTGCGCGTCATCAAGGTGATGGAGGTGGTCATTGCCCTCTTCGGCGGCATTGCCGTCTACCTCGGCAACGTTTACGCCATGCTGGCGGTGCTCTTCCTGCTCGGCGTGCAGTCCACTTTTTTCGGGCCGCTCAAGTTCTCCATCCTGCCCCAGCAGCTCGACGAATCGGAGCTGGTGGGTGGCAACGCGCAAATAGAGATGGGCACGTTCGTCGCCATCCTGCTCGGCACCATCGTTGGCGGTGTGATCGCAGCGCAGCCGGAGGTTGATCTCTGGTTGACGGTATTGGTTGTCAGCGTCGCCCTGGTTGGCTATTTCGCCAGCCGCTTTATCCCCGATTGCCCGGCAACCGATCCGGGTCTCAGGATCGACTGGAATCCGCTGTCAGCAACCTGGCAGATGATGCGCGACGCGCGGGAAAATCGCTCGGTGTTTCTCTCGGTGCTGGGCATTTCCTGGTTCTGGCTGCTCGGATCGGTGGTGCTGGCGCAGATTCCGAATCTCACGAAAACGTATCTCCACGGCGGCACCACGGTGGTGACGCTGATTCTTTCGGTCTTCACGATTGCGGTGGCAATCGGGTCGCTCACGTGCGAACGACTGTCCGGCCACAAGGTGGAAATTGGCATTGTGCCGCTGGGTGCGCTCGGTTTGAGCGTTGCGGGTACCGACCTTTACTTTGCCATTCATGCCCTGGCCGGCGGTGCGGAGCGCGAGTGGCTGGCCTTTCTGGCTACCGATGGCGCGCTGCGCGTGCTCATCGACATGGGTCTGATCGGTTTCTTTGGCGGGCTCTTCATCGTGCCGCTCTACGCGCTGATCCAGACCCGGACGCCGGAAGCGCGGCGGGCGCGGATCATCGCGGCGAACAACGTCATGAACGCGTTGTTCATGGTGGCGGGGGCGGGTCTTGCCATCGTCTGCCTGGGTGTCGTCGGCATGTCCATCCCGGACTTCATGCTCACCGTGATCCTGATGAACATTGCCGTTGCTGTCTTCATCTTCAACCAGGTGCCGGAATTTGCCATGCGCTTCCTCGTCTGGATGCTGAGCCACACGATGTACCGCGTGCAGCAGGAAGGGTTGGAGGAAATTCCCGAAGAGGGTGGCGCGCTCATCGTCTGTAACCACGTGACGTACGTCGACGCGCTGCTGCTGGCCGGCGCGGTCAAGCGCCCGATCCGCTTCATCATGTTCAAGCCGATCTACGACATTCCGGTGCTCAATTTTGTGTTCCGAGCCGGCGGCGCCATTCCCATCCAGTCGGAGAAGGAAGATAAAGCGGCCCACGATGCTGCCTTCGCGTCGATCCGCGAGGCGCTCGAAGCGGGCGACCTCCTCTGCATATTTCCGGAAGGCGCGCTGACTCGCGATGGCGATATTGCTCAGTTCCGCCGCGGCGTCGAGCGCATCGTCGAAGAAAGTCCGGTGCCGGTCATTCCGATGGCGCTGCAGGGTCTATGGGGCAGCTTCTTCAGCCACGCGGGCGGCGTCTTCAAAAATCCCAGCCGGTTCTGGAGCCGGGTCAAAGTCATTGCCGGGCGTGCGGTGGCGCCGGATGCGGTAAGTGCGGAAAAGCTGCAGAGTGAGGTTGAGCTCTTGCGTGGCGAAGCAGCCTGATTTCAAAGCGTCCGTAGAAACGCAGCGAGGGCGCTTCGTTCCGTCCGGCTGAGCACAAACTCCGGTACGCGCTCGGCGTCGGTCGTCTCGTAGTGGCGGATAACGTCTTCCAGCGTCGCGAGACTCCCGTCATGCATATAAGGCGCGGTGTGCTGCACGGCACGAAGCGTCGGCGCACGAAAGGCGGTACCGGATCCGCCAACCGCGGTGACGTGAAACACCGGCTCGGCGCGCAGATCCCCGTGATGGATGGGACCCGATAGGGTAAAAGCGGCATGGCACGAGCCGCAGCCGAGGCGCTCGGAGAAGAACAGCGTCATGCCGTTCCTGGCCGTCGCATCCAGCGGCTCATCGTAGAAGAGGTAACGGTCGAAGGCCGTTTCGGGCGGCGTCAGCGTGCGCACGTAGCTCGCCAGGGCGTTGATGATGCGCGCCGTTGTGATGGGCATTCCGTAGGCAGCAGCGAACGCGTTGACGTAGGTCGGGTCAGCGGCGAGCCGTTCGGCAAACTCATCCTCATAGCCCATCTCCACGGGCGTCTGATTGAACAGCGGCACCCGGTGCTGGGACTCGAGGCTCGTCAGCCCCTCGTCCCGCCAGCCGAAACTTGCGTTGTATGCCGTGTTGTAAAGCGTTGGCGTATTGTGCGGGTGCTCGTCCCCCAACGCGCCAATTGCACGCGGTCGCCCGTCGGTGAAGTGTCGTTCAGGCTGATGGCAGGTCGCGCAGCTGGTGGAACCGTTGACTGACAGCGCGGGGTCGTGAAAGAGCCTCTGCCCGAGTGAAATTCTGGCCGCGGTCAACGCGTTGTCGGTGGGTATGAGCGGCGGTGGATGATGTCCCCAGAGCGTCTCGTCCGCCCCCGCCGCCATGGCCATGCACACCGTGGCGGCGAGCCACCAGCGGGTCGGCTTTACCAAGCGCGGGTATTGTTCATGGAGAGATCGTTGGTGATCTGGGCGACGCGCTTGCGTTCGTCCACCCAGGCAACGAAGGCGGTCTGGTCTTCGTCGAGCGCATCGTCCTGCGCCGCGATCCATTCATCGATTCGGCTCATCAGCTGCGCCGCCAGCGCGCGGTCTTCGCGGAACAGCACCATATAAGAGCGTTTGGTCTGCTCGAACATCCCGAGCGCCAGAAACGCCTCACCCCGATACTCGGTGGCCTCGTGATAGCTCGGGTTGATCTGCAGCGCGTAGTTGTACGCGCCGATGGCTTTGCGGTAATCGCCGGTTTTACGCAATGCAAAGCCGAGCTCGTTGGCGGCTTTGTAGTTCTGCGGATTGAGCTGCAGCGCTTCACCCTGCTTCTCAATCGCTTTTGCATAGGCTTTCTGCGCCTTGGCCAACGCCTTGTCGCGAGCCTTTTCGGACTTGGCGCGAGCCGCCTTTTCCTCCTGTTTGAGCGCGCGGTCGCGCTGCTTCAGCCCCGAGCGGAAAGCTTTGTCGGACTGCTGTTCCGGACTCAGGGCGCGTCCGCCGGTGTTGTAGCTCGGCGTGGAGCTGCCGCCGCCGCTGCCGGCGGCGTTGACGTCCGCGGCCAGCGCGCTGGTCAGGAGCGTGACTGCGGTTGCGATATGGAGCAGGTTGAGTTTGCGCATCCGTTTGTCCTCAGTGCTGTCTCAAAGCTATCTGGTCTAGGCGATTGAGGATATGCTCCCGGTGCCTGATTTTCCACGAGAAGCTTGCCATGCGAAAAACTGTCCTATTGTTCTGCACGCTCCTGGGTTTGTCCGCTGCCCACGCGGCGGATGGCGACGCCAGCCGCAGTATTACCGCCGCGCAGGCGGTCATGGATGAGTTCATCGCGGCTTTCAACGCGCGGGACGAGGCGCGCTGGGCTGATACGCTGGCTTTCCCCCACGTGCGCATTGCAAGCGGCGAGGTTGTGGTACACGAGGACAAGGACGCGTTCGTGGCGGCCACGGACATGGATGAGTTTGCGCGAATGAACAACTGGGGCCACAGCGAGTGGGACAGCATCGAAGTCATTCAGGCCGGGCCGGACAAAGTGCACTTCAAGGTGGTCTTCTCTCGCTTCCGTCCCAACGGCGAGCGCTACGTCACCTTCAATTCGCTCTACATCGTGCAGCGCGTCGCTGACGGTTGGGGAATCCGCGCCCGCTCAAGCTTCGCGCCGTGAGCGAAATCTACGACGAGCTCGACCGGCATCTGCCGCAAGCCGGAGACATTGCTCGCGCCAGCGTACCCATGGGAATGCTGCTTGCCTGGTGCGCGCGGCACCATCTCTTGAGCGAAGCGGTGAGCCGTGAGCACGAGACGCTGCTTTTGCGTTTACGCGTCGAGGAAGCGCGTGGCAGTGAGCTGTTGATTGCCTGTGGCGGTGCGCTGCGCAGGGACATGTTCACCGCGGCAGGGCAGGCTTTCCTCGACCGCTACTACCCACTCTACCTGGATGAATTCACCGGCTGCTTTGCGGGTGATCCTTATCGCGTCGAGGACAACTGGCGCAGCTACGCTGAGATTGCCGGGCTCATCAGCCGGGCGTATCACGGTGGCACGCCGGCCACGCCGCTGGTGGAACGCGTCAAGCGGGGCTGGCGCCGTCTCTTCGAGAGCGGGGAACGCACGTCGTGAACTTCCGCGAAGTCAGCATGTTCAAGCCGTATCCGAACGAGTTTCCGGAAGATCTGCTCTGGCAGGCAGGCGCTGACGAAGCCTGCATCACGCGGTGGCTCGAAGCCTCGATGCTGCGCATTGCCAAGATCAACGAGGTGATCGTGGCCTGCTACGCCATGGACCGGGGTACGGAACTGACGTTCTGCCTGCACGGTGTGGTGGTGGACCCGGCGCATCGTCGGCAGGGGCTTGGCGGTTGGGTTGTCGGTCATGCCATTGGCGTGGCTGAGTCCAAAGGCGCGCGTCACCTGCTCCTGCCGGGCGCGGGCGGTAGCCGACTTTTCGATCGCATGGGATTCGTGCCGGACAAGAGCGCCTTACGTTTTGACCTGATCCCGGAGTAAGCTAGCGGTTGCAAACGTCTGACAGGGAGAGACCAAGTGGCACGCATTGATCAGATCAAGGCCGAAGACTGGCCGGAAGAGATGAAAGCCATGATCAAACCGGACCAGCTCACGGACCTCGAGCAGGGCCTCATGCGTTACTTTGCGCATACGCCGGAGCTGGTCAAAGGCCTCGCCGCGTTTTCCGGCGGCCTCAAAGTGAACCGGACGCTGCCCGAAAAGCTCGTGGAGCTCGTGCGCCTCAGAGTGGCCTTTTTCAACCAGTGTCGCAGCTGCATGGCCATTCGTTACACGGACGCCCTCAACGACGGTCTGACCGAAGACCTCGTCTGTTCTCTGGAGCGTCCGGAGGAGGCTGACGATTTGACCGACGCCGAGAAGGCCGCAGTCAAGTTCGGCGAGCTCATGGCGACGGATCATCTGCGGATCGACGACGCCATATATGACGAACTCAAACGACACTTCACGCAGCCGCAGATCGTGGAGCTCGGCATGATAGTCGCCTTTTTCGTCGGTTTCGGTCGGCTGGCCGCAACGTTCCACATGGTCGATGAGCTGCCAGACGCGTTCCGCGACGAGGCCGGGGAAGTCTCGCCGTGGGGAAACGAAGCCGTAGTCGTTCGCTAGGCTGCGCTAACGCCGCAAATTTTTCACAATTGCCGAACCGTTAGAATGTTATGCTCAGCGCTCGCACGGCAAAAGGCAATTGGCATGAGAAAAGTTCTGGCAGCAGGGATAGCGCTGATGGCGGTGACCGCGGTAGCCGAGGATTTCCCGGAACCCGGTCTCTACAAAATCACCGGTCAGGTGACCAGCAAGATGATGCCTGTGGCACGGACCACCGAGACGCAGGAGTGCATCAAGGAAAACCAGTTCATCGATAATCCGGAAGCGTGGATGCAGCAGCAGCCCGGGCAGGAATGCGATCTCATCAGCTATGACGTCGACAACGGCAACATTGCCATGGAAATGAGCTGCACGCTGGATGAAGGCGGCACCGCAAGAATGGTGGGGTCAGGCTCATACACCAGCTCCAGCTTCAAGCTGAAAAACAAGATGACCATCGAAGCCCATGGCATGAACATGGAGGTCAACACGGACGTGACGGGCCAGCGAACGGGGAGTTGCTAGTCGGGCGCTTCTCCGCTGCGGCCCATGAGAGAGCGCAGTAAATTCAGCGCAAAATAGAGGGTCAATACAGAACCTGATCCGAGGACGAAGGTGATCAGGCTCAGCGGCAGCAGCGCAATCCAGGATATCCCTTCAGGACCCTGAAACATCTCTTGTGGGTTGTGACTGAGCGCCATGGCGGCGACGAGCGCCGCGCCCGCCAGGCCGAACACAATGGCCAGCAGAATCGCGCGGCCGGATACCGCAAAGAGGCCGGCTGGACCGTGTGGCTGATCATCCCTGCTCATTGTGGCTCATCATGAAAAGCGCTGTGGAAATGAATCGTCGCCGTGGGCATCTGACCGGCGTTCAAAAGCTTGACCATGAAAAACTCGGCCGGCTCTTCGGCTGGAGCGTGAGCAGGCGATACCGCAAACCCGAAACGCTCGTAGTAGCCGGGATCCCCGGTGAGGATGCAGCCGTCGGCCTCGTTTTCCCGGAGGCGGTCCAGCCCGCTCACGATCAGCAACGCGCCAACGCCCATACCCTGCATCGCTGGCTGCACAGCCACCGGTCCCAGCGCAAACCATGATTGGCCGGAGGCTGCGGTGAAGGCAGGCGAGAACGCGATGTGCCCGATGATCTCACCATCGCGCTCAGCGACCAGCGAGAGCGTGAGCGCGCCGAGGTTTCTGAGCGTATCGACGAGATCCTGCTCGTCACCGTCAGCATAGGGTTTGCCGGCGAACGCCGCTTCGATGATGCGGTGGATGTGCGGCACATCAGCGGGTGCTTCCGGCCGGATATGGATGTCCTGTGACTCACTCATAGCGAACGGGTGTGGATTTGATGACCAGCATTCAATTGCCGGACAGAGCGCCTTCGGGGGCGGCGCGCGCGTTTGCGGCTGCTTTGCGTTGAGACAGCGCCAGGTACCATTCGATGAGCACCAGGTTCGGGACCCAGGACAGCCAGGCAACCACGGGATAGGCTTCCTCGAACGGCACGCCGGATGCGGTCAGAGTGCCGAGCTGAATGCGCAGCGTGACGGCAGCGAAGGTCAGCGCAAAATTACGCAGCATCCACGCGCGGTGCTCGGCGATGTCACCACGGCGTACCGCCACATACGCCTGGAACGCGCTGAACCACCAGAGCACCGCGAGCAGGAAAAAGCCTATTTTGGCCACCAGGCCGCCTGCAGCCTGCGGCGCCAGCAGGAAGCTGCCGAGGCCACCGATGAGGATCATGATGAGGTAAATCCGGCCGAGCCAGCGGTGGACGTGCAGATACTTTCTACGCAGCGTCTGTGAAAACTGAAACCCGCCGATCAAGAGCGCCAGGCCGCTGCCCAGAACGTGCATTGCGGCGGGTATGGGAATGGCGTCGAAGCGAACGTGGAAATCGGGCGAGCCGGAAAGGCGCAGCTGAAAGCCGAAAGCGTGCAGCGCAATGGCAATCGACGTGAAGATGACAAAGCCGAGGAGCACCACCTGCAGTCTTGCCGTCATGCCGTTCTCCCTATCTCATGTGTTGTGAGGCACGTTGTCGGTTCGGGCGGCTCTGCCGAGATAACCGCCGTGGTGGCGCAGCCCGTAGTCTTCCCGAGTCACCCCTTTCTGCTCCATCAGGGCAAGCGCGATGGCATCGCTGATGGCGTTCATTACCGCCATGGAGGCGGATGGGGTCAGGCCGAGGGGGCACGGCTCTTCGATGATGCCCATGTCGAGCACAAAGTCCGACTGCTCGCGCAAATCGGATTCGGGATGCGAGGTCACGCCGATGATGGTGTCCACGCCGAGATGCCGCGACAGCTCGAGGATTTCGATCACTTCCCGGCTTTTGCCGCTGGTGGAGAAGGCGATCATGACATCCCGCTGGCCAACCAGTCCCAGATCGCCGTGGGCCGCTTCCGCGGGGTGAATGAAGTCCGCGGGTGTTGCGCCTGAACAGAGCGTAGCGGCGAATTTCTTCGCGATGTAGCCCGCTTTGCCGATGCCTGTGGTGATGATCTTGCCCTGGCAGTTCTGCATGACTTCTACGGTGTGCACAAAATCTTCAGTGAGGTTGATGGCGGCAATTGCCTCCGCCTCTGCCTGCAACACCGCTTGCATGCGTTCTTTGATGTCCAATAGCATCGCCCTGGTTCGTTCGTCGCGAGATGTTGGCATGCCTGACGTCCCCGCTCAACACACCGGAGCGTTTACTCATTGAATACTGATGCTGCCTGTCCGGCGACTCCGTTTCCGCAACGTGTCGCGTCCGCCGTGCCGCTGCAGGCGGCGACTACCGAGATCCTCTGGCAGAGTGCTGAAGATCCCCGGATCGCGGCGCGTCTCGCGGAGCTCGATGCGGATCTCGGCCAGGTGCGCGTGAGCGTTGACGCTGTCGAATCAGGCGTACCTCAGCTCGATGTAGATGAGTCATATACCCTCGAAACGCTGTCGGACGGTGTGCGCCTGCAGGCAGCGACAACCTGGGGCGCCTTGCACGCGGTATCGACGCTGCGCCAAATCTGCACGCTGCATGACCTGTCTGCGCACGGCCTCAGCGTAGAGGATCACCCGCGTTTCTCGTGGCGCGGGCTCCTCGTCGACGTGGCGCGTCACTTCATTCCGTTGGATGTTTTGTTGCGAGTTGTCGACGGCATGGCGTTGCTGAAAATGAACGTGCTGCATCTCCATCTGACGGACGATCAAGGTTTCCGATTTCCTTCAGCGGCGTTTCCGGAGCTGGTCAGCGACGAGGCTTACGGCGTGGCAGAGTTGAGCATGCTGGTGACTCATGCGGCCGATCGGGGGATACGCGTGGTCCCTGAGATTGACGTGCCGGGACACGTGCAGAGCTGGCTTGCCGCGCGCCCCGACTGGGGTTTGCACGAGATTGATCCCACGCGCCGCTTTGGTGTCCACAAAGCCTGTCTGAATCCGAATGATGAGGCCGTGTACGCTGCGTTAACCACTTTGTTCAAGGAAGTGGCGGCAGTTTTCCCGGATGACTACGTGCACATTGGCGGTGACGAAGTGCACCCGGCCTGGTGGTCAGAGGACGCGGCGCTGCAGGCTTTCATCGAGGAACAGGGGCTGGGTGACGTGCGTGGATTGCAGGCCTATTTCAACCGGCGGGTACACGGCATTCTGGAGCGGCTGGGTAAGCGCGTTGTCGGCTGGGACGAAGTGCTGCACCCGGGCATGCCGAAGCTCACGGTGCAGAACTGGCGCGGCGCGACGACCCGGGATCGAGCGCTCGCGGATGGGCTGGCGTGTATTGTCTCCTCCGGTTTTTATCTGGACCTTTTTTATCCTGCGGACGTCCACTACCGCTACGACATCGCGCTGTCCCAGGCGGAACTCACGGCCCAGGAAGACGCTCTGCAGACGGACCTCCGTTTTCAGCACGTTGCCGACGGCATGGCGTGGACCAGGCAGTGGCGCGACGGCGCAGTTGAGGCTGAGTCGCTGTCCGGACGGCTGCTGGGCGGAGAAGCGTGTCTCTGGTCGGAGCTGGTGGACGGTGCCACGCTCGAAACCCGCCTCTTTTCGCGCCTGCCTGCCGTGGCGGAACGCTTCTGGTCTGCAGCCGGGACGCTGGACGCCGACAACTTCTACGCGCGCCTCGGCCCGCTGCTTGCCATGCCGCCGTTTGTGATTGCGCTACGTGAGGAGAGTCAGCTGCAGGCGCTCGGATTGAACGCGGCGCAGATTGCCGCGGCTCGCTATCTCGAGCCGGTCAAGTGGTATGCGCGGCTCCTGGGAGAAACGGCGCTGGCCGCGCGGATTGCCGGCAGCGAGATGCCGCAGGCGCGGCCGTATACCTGCGATACGCCCCTCAACCGCGTTGTGGATTTCCTGTCTCCGGAAAGCCTGTCTGCCCGTGCGCTGCGCGATATGGAGGTGAGCGAGCTGGAGCAGCTGGCTGCGGTCTGGACGCGGCTGGAAGATGAAGCCTGGCCGGAAGACGTGGCTGCGCCGGCTGCGGCACTTGCCGAAATTGGCCGGCTGCTGGCGCGATATCTGCAGACCGGTGAGGACGTGCGCGGGGAGATTGGATCTCTATACGGTCCTCACGGCGAATATATGATTGCTGCAGTGCCGCCGCTGCTCGAACGCCTGGCCGGCTCGTGAGCGTCGCGGAGATTGCCGGTGCCTGGCTCGCGCCGTCGGACATACAGCCGCTGGGCGCCGGTCACATCCATGATACTTATCTCGTTCGTGGCGACGTACCGGGCCTCCTGCCTGATGACAACGAGCCTGATGACAACGAGAATGCGCCGGGCGCGTACGTTCTGCAGCGGATCAATCAGGCCGTTTTCAAAGATGCGCCGCTCCTGATAGAGCAGACTGAACGGGTGCTGGCACACTGGTCGACCCAGTCGCGCTACCGCGTACCCGAGCTCTGCTTGACTCGCAACGGCGCAAGCCACGTCGACCGCGAAGGGGTATGGCGCCTGTGGCGCTTTCTTGATAACACGCGGGTCATCGACCCTGTCGAGAACGCGGCGCAGGCGGAAGCAGCGGGGCTTGCCTTCGGCGCGTTTCAGACCCACATGCGCAACCTTCCGGGGGCTCGTCTCGAAGACACGATTGACGGATTTCTTCAGCTCGATTACTACCTCAGCGCGTTTGACCAGGTTGCGGCGAAGGCGCCGGAGGCGGAACGTCGGCTCGTCGATAAGCATCGCTCGCTGGCGGCCGCGCTCGCGCAACGCAACGCATACATTCACGGCGACTGCAAAATCAACAATCTGCTCTTCGAGGAATCCGTAGATCAGGTCGCGGCGGTCATCGACTTCGACACCGTCATGTACGGCCACTGGGCCTGGGATCTGGGCGACCTGGTACGGTCGGTCTGTTTCTCGCGTGGCAAAGTCAGGGTGGAAGATTTTGCGTCGTGCATGCGCGGATTTGCGGCATCACAGCCACAGGCTGCGGTTGAACCGGCAATCCAGGCGCCGGGCTACGTGGCGCTCATGCTTGGCGTCAGGTTCCTGACGGATCATCTGACGGGCGATCGATACTTCCGGGTGAGCTGGTCGGGCGAAAACCTGCACAGAGCACAGGAGCAGTTTGCGCTCTTCTCAGAATTCCAGCGTATCGAAACGGAGCTGCGCGAAGCGGCGGCTGCCGTGCTTCAAGGCTAAGGCAACACCATCTGCACGACGGCGACGACAGCCAGGACGAAGACGGCTGTGAAAGCGATGCCCATGACGATGAAGTGGCTGGCTTTGCCGTGGGTGAAATCGCGCTCGCGATTTTTGCTCGATTGCACGCCAAACGCCGCCGCCAGCGTGCTGCCCAGGACCTGCCAGAAGCTCAATCGGGGAGCTTGGGGTTCGTTTTCGGGTGCGGGGTCGGACACGTGTATGCTGCCTGAGATTGCTGGTGACGCGAACCTTGCCCGCAGGCGTTGTCGTTTTCAATACGGGTAACCCGGTAGTCGGCGTGCTGGCGGATTGGGGTGGTCACCGTGAATTCCGGATGCCATGCTTGGCCGCCATGAAAAAGCACCCCCTCAATCAGTCTTTCGTCTGGCAGCAACCGGACCCGCCGTACGAGTTGATTACGGAGACGCAGGCGCGGGCGTATCGATCGGCTGGCGGATTCGTGCTGGAAGATGCGTTCAGCGCAGAAGAGATGAACGCGCTGCTGGCGGCCCTCGATCCGCTGGCTGATGAAGCCAACGCATATCTCAGTGAGGTGCCGTCTGATCGGCCGAGTATCGCCCGTCGGGACGAGATCGTGTTCCGGCCGCATCTGGTGGCGGTGGATGCCACCGCCCGGCAGTTCGCAAAACATCCTGTCTTTCAGGCGCTCTGCCGCGACCTCATCGGCTCGCCAGTGCGCTTGTATTGGGATCAGCTGGTTTACAAGTACCCGGACACGCAACCGGAGTTTCCCTGGCACCAGGACAACGGCTACACGTATGTCGAGCCGCAGCAGTATCTGACGTGCTGGGTGGCATTGACGGATGCCGACGAGCGCAATGGGTGTCCCTGGATAGCGCCAGGCCTGCATAGCGAAGGTACCCTCAGACACCGTTGGACGGACCTGGGTTTCGACTGCCTGGGCGGTGTTGACACCCCGGCGCACGCGTTACCGGTGAGTGCAGGTTCGGTTGCGGTTTTCTCGAGCCTGACGCCACACCGTACCGGTCCCAACGAGACGGATACGTGCCGCAAAGCCTACATTCTCCAATACGCGCCCGATGGCGCGCAGGTGCATCCGCGCGACGGTGAACCGTTTGCCGCCAACGACCCCGATCGACAATTTCTGGTGGCATGAGCATGCTGCGATCCGTGCTCGCCGTAAGTTGTCTCGTTTTGCTGATTGCGCAGGCCGCTGGATGTGCCTCTGCGAACCGGCCGCTGCAGCTGTTGAGCGGCCAGGGACCCGTCTATCCGGCTGCGGCCCGGGCTGAAGGCGTAGAAGGCAGCGTGACGGTGCGCTACGACGTGACGGTCGAAGGCGCGGTAGAAAACGCGCGCGTTGTCGCAAGCGAACCGCAGGGTGTGTTTGACGAGGCAGCATTGCTTGCAGTCAGGAGCTGGCGTTTTAACGCGCCGGTCGTTGATGGTGAGCGCCGGCCAGCGCGCAATCGCGAAAGCACGCTCACGTTCCTTCTGGGAGGCACCAATGAGTACGACAACTACTGACGCGACCTTCAGCCAGCTCCCCTGGCGCGAGGTGGTCATTGGTTCGAGTGCCCTGCTCCTCGTGGGATCGTATCTCCTGATGCCTGAGCAGGCTGATGCTATCGGGTACATGTTGCGCGTGACCGCGCGGATAGCGTTTGCTTTCTTGTTGTTAGCTTACGTCGCGCGTCCGCTGGTAGTGCTGACAGGCTATGGGCGTTGGCTGGTTCGCCAGCGTCGCTATCTGGGGCTGGCCATGGCGCTCGCACATACGGTGCATTTTGGGTACGTGGTTGCTTTTTTTGTGAGCAGCGGTGAACCGCTCGAGTGGATCACCATCGTCTTTGGTGGCCTCGCGTTCGTGCTGATGTGGTCGATGGCCGCAACGTCGAACAACGCCTCCGTCAGGCGTCTGGGAAAGAGCTGGAAACGCCTGCACGCTTTCGGCCTCCACTACTTGTGGCTCATTTTCATGCAGAGCTTCGTCGGGCGTGTTTTCGTGGACGACCCTGACATGATCTATCTGCTGCTTTCGATTGCGGGTCTGGCGGCGCTCGTGCTGCGTATCGCCGCCTATTTCGTCTCCAGGCGCACCGCGTAGTCTCCGCGGAAACGGCTGGCCACGCGGCCCTCGGCAATGACCTCTGTCGTGAGCTCGAGGCGGATCCTGCCGTTTGCCGCAAGTTCATCCATGGCGTTGGTGTGCTCGCGCAACCCGCTTACCGCAACGATATCGCCGGTCACGGTTTCGCTGAATTCGATGTTCCCGGCCGCGTGGATGATGGAGGCGTCCAGACCCGCCATGGCAATCTCCAGATACAGCAGGCCCCATGCGGTCAGCGCCTCAATGGCGTAAAGGCTGCCGGCAAACGCGGTCCCGTGAATGTTGGTATTGCCGTCGAGAGGCGTGTGCGTGGTCAGGGTGTGGTTGTCGTACTCGCCCACCTTTACGCCCATGGCGCGGGCGATGGGGAAGTGCTCGTCCCAAACCTCTTGTAGTGCGTGGCAATGGTGTTCCGGGTCAGTCATATTAGTCGCTCGTGGGTTCGGGCATGTGGGGCAAAGGCATGATCAGCGTGCAGATGGTGGATGCAAACGAGTACGAGGTTGTCGTGCAGGGTGATACGGAGACCAGGCATCGCGTGCACATGTCCCAGGAGTATTACCGCTCACTCTGCGGGGGCACGGTCACGCACGAGTTTGTGCTCATGCAGGCCTTCCGGTTTCTGCTCGAGCGTGAACCCAACACCGCTATCTTGAGCGAATTCAGCCTGCCCGATATCGCCAGCTACTTTCCCGAGTTCGAAGACGAGATCGTCGCGCGGCTGAATCGCTGAATGACCTCTACCAGGCGTTCCAGTGGGTGATCCCGGCAACGGGCGGCCGCTGGGCGCGCTTGAAGTCAGTGCCGATGGTGTAGGCAACCGGCAGGAGCGCAACCTGCAGCACGTCGTCGGGCAGTCCCAGGATCTCTGCAGCCTCTTTTGCATGCAGCAGATGCAGCGTGGTCAACGCGGTGCCGAGACCGCGCGCTCGCGCGGCAAGCTGAAAGCTCCATACCGCCGGATAGATCGAACCGTAGAGACCTGAAGCCATGGCCAGAGGCACCGGATCTTCGGGCTTACCCTGTACACACGGAATCAGGTGTACGGGCACCTCGTGCAGATGTTCCATCAAGTAGACGGCAGACGTGAACACGCGCTGCGTTTGCGCGTCGGTCGTCTGTTCGCCCGCTGCGGACAAATAACCTTCAGCCCCCTTGCGGTACAGATCCGCCAGCGCCTGTCGCTTGTCAGCGTCGTCGACGACGACCCAGCGCCAGGTCTGAGAGTTCGAACCGGTCGGTGCCTGCACCGCCAGCTCCAGGCATTCATTGATCAGCTCCCGCGGTACCGGGCGGGTCAGGTCCAGCCGTTTGCGCACGGCGCGCGTGGTGGCAAGCAGCTCGTCGGTCGTGGACAGGTCGAAAACCATTTTGTGTCTCCCTCAAAAACAGCCTTGAAGTGTACTCGAAACCTTCGCGCGATTAAGCTTGCGGTTTGTTCAACGTTCTAATTCATGATGCGACTGATCGTTTTGTTGGCGATGCTCTGTTTCCCCGCCGCCGCCGGTGCGGTGCTGGAACGGGAGATTGCCGTAGAAGCAGAGCGCCTCGGTGACGACGTAGTTGCCTGGCGGCGGGACATCCATCGCAATCCGGAGCTCTCCAACCGCGAATTCCGCACCAGTGAGAAAGTTGCGGAACACTTGCGCAGTCTTGGCCTCGAGGTGCAGACCGGGGTTGCCCACACGGGCGTTGTCGGTCTTCTCAGGGGCGGCAAGCCGGGACCGGTCGTTGCGCTCCGGGCGGACATGGACGCGCTGCCGGTCGTTGAGCAAACCGGGCTGCCCTATGCGTCGACGGTCATCGGTGAATACGAAGGGCAACAGGTAGGCGTGATGCATGCCTGCGGCCACGACACACACGTTGCGATTCTGATGGCAACGGCCTCGGTCCTGAGCGAGCTCAAGGACAATCTGCGCGGATCGGTGAAGTTCATATTTCAGCCCGCGGAAGAAGGTCCACCCAAGGGTGAAGACGGCGGCGCGCGTATGATGATCAGCGAAGGGGTGCTCGAGAACCCCGACGTCGACGCCATCTTCGGTCTGCATATCGGGCAGCAGGGCCTTGCCGGATCTGCCAGCTTTCGCTCCCGCGGCTTCATGGCAAGCGCGCAGCGCTTCGACATTACCGTCCGCGGTCGCCAGACACATGGCGCGCGACCGTGGTCCGGGGTTGATCCTGTGGTGGTCGGCAGTCAGATTGTCAACGCGTTGCAGACGATCGTCAGCCGCCAGATAGACATTACCCAGGCTCCGGCAGTGGTCAGCGTCGGCAGCTTCCATGCCGGCGTGCGCAACAACATCATTCCGGAAGAGGCGCACCTGTCAGGCACCATTCGCACGTTCGACCCGGAGATCAAACGGCAGATTCACGAGAAAATCCGCCGCATTGCAACGCTCATCGGCCGTGCCCAGGGGGCTGAGGTTGAGGTGGAGATCGATCCGGGAGTGCCGGTGACCTACAACCATCCCGCGCTCACGGCGGACATGGCGGCGACGCTGCGTAAGGTGTACGGCAAAGACAGCGTCTACATCAGCGGCCGCGTTACCGGCGCTGAGGACTTCTCATTTTTCCAGGAGCAGATCCCCGGTTTTTTCTTCTACATCGGGGCGCGTCCCATAGAGATCCTGCCGGATGATGCCATTCCCAATCATTCGCCGCTGTTCTACATCGACGAAGCAGCGCTGGTGCCCGGCGTGAAAGCGATGAGTCAGCTGGCTGTGGACTACCTGGAACTGCACGCGCCGGACTAGCGCTTCAGGGCACGCTGTCGACCGTGCCGTCTTTCAACAGGAGTTTGAACGCCTCGCGTTTTGACAACGGGCTCAAGACGTCCCGGTGCTCGTTGACGTAGTCGATGACCATCTTCGGGTTGGTCCGGCTGTGCTGGCGCAGAGCCCAGCCGATCGCTTTGCGCGCGAAAAAGTCGCTGTCGTGCAGCGACCCTTCGATGGCGTGCACGAGCAGCGCTTCGTCGGTCGCTTCATGGAACTTGAGCTGCGCCAGAATGGCGGTGCGTCGTACCCACAAATGTTCATCTTCCGCCCACGCATACAGAAGGGGGGTGATCTGCTCGGGGAAACGCCGCAGCAGATCACCCATGACGTTGCTCGCCAGGGTGTCGACGTAGTCCCACCATGCGCCCGTTTCCACCATCTCGCGGACGAGCGGGACCGCATCCGGTGCAAGCCAGGCTTTCTTGAAGCGCGGCACGTTCAGAAGCTCGATGGCGGCGTGACGCATTTCCCGGACTTCAGCCGTGCGCCAGAGATCGGCGACCGCTTCGTGCCAGGCCTCGGCGTCCGGCGGCGGCTGCGCTTTGAACGCATCCCTGCAGAGCTTGCGCAACTCGGGCGCGCCGACACCCGCATAGGGCATGGTGGATTTCATGTAAGCCTGCTGTTGGACCGCACGTTCCGGGTCCGCTAGAGTTTCGAGTTCCTTAGCGATGGTGGCGGTGAGCGCGAATTCAGTGGTACGGCGTCGAGACATGTTTGTTGGTTTGAGCGGTGTTGCTGCGGCAAGCCTATTGTGGGTAAGACCGGCGCGCAGCGGAACCCTGGAAAGCGATGCCCGCAAAGCCTTTCGCAAGATTGGCATCGGGCCCGAGCAGGCGGAGGCGTATACGTTGCTCTACGAGGAGTTCCTGCGCAGCCGCAACATGCAGATGCGCCGGGTATTGAACAGCCGCAGCGGGGAAGAGGTGCCCGTCATCGCCAGAAAGCGCGCCAGGCGCGCCGCCAAAAAATCCGTGAAGCAGATGCGGGAAGTGCTCACCGAGCAGCAGCTCGAGTACTACGAGGCGTATCTCGAGATTGAAACCAAGATATTCCTGCGCGAAGCGGGCCTGCGTTAGCGGCGCTGCACTAGACGTTCTGGCCGAAGCCGTCGCTGCCGGCCACAAATGCGGCTTCGGCATCGCTGCTGGTTCTGCCGAACACCGCATTCCTGTGTGGGAAGCGGCCGAACCGCTGCACGATGTCGCGATGCTGGTGGGCGTAGCGCAGATAGTTGCCGGTCAGCTCGCGGATTTCTCCCGGTGACTCGTCTCGCAGTGCGCTGAACAGTCCAACCGCTGTGTGCTGATCGATGAGATCCTCGGAGTGCTCGAACGGCATGTAAAAGAAACATCGTTCGTCCCAGCCGAGCTCGACGTCCTGTTTTTCACGAATACCTGCCTTCGCTGCCGCCAGTGCCAGCCCGTCCCACGCGTAAGCCTGGGATCGTCCGCGGTGGACGTTGCGTGGCATTTGATCGCACAGCACGATGAAACCAAGCCGGCCGCGCGGCGTGGTCTGCCAGCCGTCCAGCTCGCCGCGCTGTGCGCGAACGAGCAGCGGCGCGAACTGTTGCTCACAGACTTCGTCGAAGGCGCGGTCCGGTGCAAACCAGCGCTGCCGGTGGGTGTCGTCAGCGAGCCCGTCGCTGAGTTCGCCGAACCAGAAGTCGAGCAGCGCGTCGACGTCCTGCACTACAGCCCCCAGCACTCCATGTCGTTGGCGAAGATGACGTAGCCGTCGTAGTTCTCTTCGATGTGCCCGCGGCTGATGCTCTCCTTGCCGCGGGTGCGATTCATGCGGTGAGCCAGCAGCAGCATCCGCGCGTTCGCCTGCTGGGCAATGCGGCCGATCTGGGAGGGCAGCACGTGCAGCTCGCGCTGGTTGCCACGCGCGTTTTCCGGAATGGCATGGTTGACGATAAGCGCGTCGGCGTTCTTTGCAAACTCCGGCATCACGTTCTTGAGGTTGTTGAAGTCACCGGTGAAAACGACCGACTTACCCCCAATGTCCGCGCGCCAGGCAAGCGCAGGGACGGGTCCGTGATTGACCGGGATGGCGGCAAGCTTCACATCCTCGTTGCCGAAACGCGCCCAGCGCCGTTTGCCGGTGGACGGCACGTTGCGCGCCCGCACCCGATACCCGCCGCTCGATTTGTATGTCAGAAAGTCCTGTAAATAGGCAAACGCGCCCTCCGGGCCGATGAGACGTTCGACGAAAGTCTCGGTGTCCGGGTAACTCGGATTGTTGCTGTCCGGGCCGAGCACAATCAGCGGGTCTTTGCGGTCGAGAAAGTACGAACCTTTGATGAATGCGGGAAAGTCTGCGCTGTGGTCCACATGGAGATGGGTAAACGCGATGGCGGCCAGATCGGTGAAATCTGCTTCCGCCTTGTCGAACGCCACCGAAGCTCCCGGGCCGGTATCGACGAGGAGCTTGGCTTTGCCATCGTTCCATACGAGAAAGCTTGGACCACCCTGACGGTCGTCGATTTCGGGACCACCCGAGCCGAGGGTCTGCACCCAGACGCCGGTGTCACCGCAGAGTTGGTCGGCATGGACAGCCCCGCCTGCCAGGCACAGGGCTGCGCTGATGAGAATTGATTTAAACCATTTCATGGTCGCTCCTTATCGTAGGACTTCGAGCGGCCGTCGTACGTCATGCTGATCGTCAATTTCTTATTCGTTTGACTGTATTGGAGTGATGTATCCCTGCACGGGAGTGTAGCCTGTTCTTGGCTGCTTTACAGTTGGTCTACTTCAGCCAGGATTTGTTCCGCCTGCGCCTCGTCGGGCATCCGCCAGTCGCCGCGCGGCGAGAGGCTCACGCTGCCGACCTTGGGACCGGGCGGCAGCGTGGTGCGCTTGAACTGCTGGGTGAAAAAGCGACGGAAGAATTGTCCCAGCCAGTGTTTGATGTCCGCGTTCGAATATGCCCCGGCAAATGCACGCTCCGCGAGGCGGAAGATCTTCGTTGCGCTCGCGCCGTGGCGCAGGAAATGAAACAGGAAAAAGTCGTGCAGCTCGTAAGGGCCCACAATGGATTCCGTGTGCTGACTGATTTCCCCTTCTTCGGGCGGAATGAGCTCGGGAGAAATGGGCGTGTCCAGCACGTCGCCGAGGATCTCGGCCAGACCAGGCTCAGCGCGGTGTGTGGCATACCAACGCACCAGGTAAGCCATCATGGTCTTCGGCACGGATGCGTTGACGTTGTAGGACGCCATATGGTCTGCGTTGTAGGTGCACCAGCCGAGCGCAAGCTCGGACAGATCACCGGTACCAACGACAATGCCGCCAACTTTGTTGGCATAGTTGAAGAGGATCTGCGTCCGTTCGCGGGCCTGGGCGTTCTCGAAGACAACGTCGTGTTCACCGGCGTGGTTCAGGTCGTCGAGGTGCTGCGCGACCGCGGCATGTATGGGGATCTCTTCGAGGGTGACGTTCGCGGCCCGTGTCAGGCCGCGCGCATTGTCCAGAGTCTTATCCGTGGTGCCTGGCCCCGGCATCGTGAGCGCGCACAGGTTGAGCCGTGCCAGATCAAGTTTTTCGAGCGCGTCCAGGCAGACGAGAAAGGCAAGCGTCGAATCCAGGCCGCCGGACAGACCGATGACGAGTTTCTCGCAGCGCGCAGCCCGCATTCGGCGCGCAAGCCCCGTCGCCTGAATGTTGAGGATTTCCTGCGCGCGGGCGGCAAACTCGTGCTCGTCGTCCGGCACGAACGGATGGCGGGCGTAGGACCTCTCGAGCTCGGGTAACGCCGCGGGCGAAGCGCAGCGCACCGTTCGGTATGCTCGTGGCCGCGGCGCGTTGCGGAAGGTTGTGTTCTGGGCGCGGTCGTGACGCAGCTTGGCGGTATCGACGTCGGCCTGAATGAACTGGGTTTCGAGATTGAAGCGGTCGCTTTCTACCAGCGTCTGGCCGTCTTCCATGATCATGCAGTGACCGCCGAAGACGACGTCTTTGGTCGACTCGGTGGGGCCGGCACTGGCGTAGACGTAGCCGCACAGGTTTTTTGCGCTGGCCATGCGCACCAGCTCGCGGCGGTATTCTGCTTTGGCAATCAGCTCGTTGCTCGCTGAGAGATTGCAGACAATTTCGGCGCCTGCCAGGCAGGCGTCGGTCCCGGGCGCATGCGGTGCCCACAGATCTTCGCAGACCTCCACGCCCACCAGATGGTCGTCAAGCGCAAACAGCTGATCGGTGCGCACATTGAACTGGCCGAGCTCGTCGTCGATCACCACTTCGTTGACCGCCCCGCCCGGGGTGAACCAGCGCAGATCGTAGAATTCCCCATAGTTGGGGTGCGCCGACTTCGGCACCATACCGCACAGGCGGCCCGCCGAGATGACCGCCGCGCAGTTCAAGAGGCGTCCGTCGTTGAGGCGCCAGGGCGTGCCGACGATGAGGAGCGGCAGGGGATTGTCCCGGCAGAGCGCTGCGAGTGCAGGTTTGACGTCCCGCAGGAGCGCGTCCGAAAAGAAGAGGTCCTCAGCCGAGTAGCCGGAAAGCGCAAGCTCGGGAAAGCAGCCGATGCTCACGTGCCGGGCTGCCATCTGTGCGGCGGTGTCGAGGACAGCCGCTGCGTTGGCCGCGGGATTGGCCAGGCTGACCGCAACGCTGGCGGCACCGACGCGCAGGTATCCGAGGTCCGTATAGTTCATAGGACCATTTTACCAATATCGGACCGATCTGACCCGGGTGTGGTCCGCCGATTTGGCGCTCAGTCGAGGGCGTCGAGGAGACCTCGAATGCGCGCCCGCAGCGCTTCATACGTGGCAGGAAAAGTGGCGGCGCCGCTGGCGGGGTCGGGCAGCCCCCAATGCTCGCGAGCGTAGTCTCCCGGGAAGACGGGGCAGGCTTCGTTTGCCGCGCTGTCGCACAGTGTAATGACGTAGGTGAGCGATGGGCTGTCTTCCGCTGTGAAGTCGTCCCAGGATTTACTCGCATAGGCGCTGGCGTCGAGACCGCGGGATTCGAGCTCCGCAATTGCTCCGGGGTTCACCGTTCCGGCAGGTTGGCTGCCTGCGCTGTACGCGCGCACGCCTGGCGGAGCGAGATGATTGCAGATGGCCTCGGCGAGAATGGAGCGCGCGGAATTGCCGGTGCAGAGGAAAAGGATGTTGTGAGTCACGCTACTCCAGGGTCAAGGTATCGCCGACGCTAATATCGCCGCCTTCCATGACACTGGCGTAAAGGCCGAGGTTGCCGTCGTTGTTCGCAACCAGGGCGCGCATGATGCCGGGATCTTTCGGCAGATCTGCAAAACCGTGGGTAGTCATGACACAGCGCGGACAGGCCATTTCCAGCTTGAGGGTGGCCGCACCCAGGCGTGCGGTGCGCCCGGCCCAGCCGTCTTCGACGAAACCATTTTCGGGGGTGTCGACGACAATGTTCGGGCGGAAACGGCGGACGTCGAAGTTGTTCGGCGCAGCCGCGGCCATTGCGTCCAATGCGCTTTGCGACAGGATCAGGAGTGGAAAGGCGTCAAAATAGGTGCCGGGCGGCGACTCGTAGCTGAAGAGCGCTTCCGGGAAGAGACTCAGATCCGGCAGCGGCTCGTCCTCGGTGCGGGCAAACACCTCACGCAGCGCCGCTTCCTGGTCGACGCCCTCGGGCGGTGGGGTGCGCTGATAGTGCTCGAGCTGGTCTGCGGGCAGGAGCGGCCAGATGGACACCGGCGCGCCTACGGCGTTGCTCAATCTGTGGTTGATGTCCGCGTCCGTTGTGATCATCTGACTGCCGTCCGGCAGCGTGATTCTCGCTGGTGGCGAAGGCGCTTCGCTGCTGGGCTCGGCCAGGAGCTCCGCGTGCATGGACATGATGCCGGGGAAGCGTTTGCCGCCTTTGATGCCGCCGCGCTCCTCGTCTTTCAGCGTCCAGCAGCGGTCGCCGGGGACGCCGTTACCTGACAGCGTGACGCGTTGCAGGCGATCGCCCGCCATACTTTTGACCGGATACCGGTAGATATCCGTGACGGTAATGCTCATGGATTGTCCTTAATGGGAGATGCCTAGTGAATCGCGGGCGGCACGCCTTCCAGCTCGCTCACGAGCTCGGCGGTTTTCTGCAGAATCCGGTTGATCAGTGCGTCGGCCGTCTGGGAAAACTGAAAGCCCATGGCGAGACAGGACGACAGCTCGATGATCGGAACGGCGAGCTCCCAGTCGTCGCTGGCGCCATAGAGGTGTCCTCGAATGCGGCTGAAGTGGGCTTTGTGGGTGGCGGAGCCTTCCTCATCCAGCTGCAGGATGAGTTCGTCTAACAGGGGGCCGATCGCGTTTCTTGCGGCTGTAACCTTCTGCTTCTTAAGCAGCCCCAGCTTTTGCGGCATGTTGTCCATATGGCACCCTGGCTCACGCACCGACCCGGCAAGCGTTACCTATTCTGCCTGCCCCGATTGTGGTTTGCCAACCGTCTAGAGCGTGAGGTTCACGCAGTGATCGATGACGGTGTGCGCGCCTGCAGCGGTCAGTCCCTCAGCATCGCCGCTGCCGCTCAAGACGCCGACGCAATACATGTTGAGCTCGCGGCCGCTGCGCATGTCCAGGTGCCCGTCGCCGACCATCACCGCTTTCTCCGCCGGGCACGCAAGCGCGGTGAGACAGCTCTCCAGATGCCGCGGATCGGGTTTGAGATGCTCGACATCGTCACGTGCTTTGACAACGTCGACGAACTTCAGAATGTCCGGGAAGACGGCAAGGACCGCCGCTCTGCAGTTGCGGGTGACTACCCCGAGCCGCCAACCCGATGCGCGCAGGCTTGTGAGCTTCTGCGCCATTCCTGGGAACGGTGCTGTCTCGCGGGCGGCGGACATCTCAAAGTCGGTGATGAGTCCATGTGCCTCGCGCGCATAACGCTTCGCGGTGTCCGGTTGCGTGCCGCCCAGCCACAGCGCCGCGGCGTCGATGATTTCGACGATGTAGTTGTCCGCGAACACCTGATCGGGCACCTGGTAGGTCCGCGTCAGCGCGATGACCTGGCGGCGCATGTCAGGCAGGTCCAGGTTCGGTGCCAGCGTGCCGTCAAAGTCGAAGAGGATGGCGCGACTCACTGCTTGCGATCTGCCCAGCGTTCGTCGTGCGTTTCCCTGGCTCGAATTTGCAGGCGCTGCCAGATGACGACAAGACAGCCCACGAGACTCGCCAGCGCCAGAAGCGGATATGCCCGAGCGGAGATCCAGTTGCCCGAGTCGATGTCGCTCGCAATGGCGCTCAAGGCGAACGCGGCGATGAGTACCGCCATGAGCGAACGTGTCAGTAGCAGCGCTGCCAGTGCCAGCAGCAGGGGCAGCACCAGACCATGGACAATGTCGGTCTGCTGTGGATTCAGCACGAAGAGCACGGCGGCCGCCAGCGCGAGGCCGGCGCTGCGCTGCCACGGATGGCTGAGCGCGTTCATGTCACGATGTCTACCGCACCGCCGTCGATGCGGATGTTCTGGCCGTGAATGGCGTCCGCCAGCGGGCTGCAGAGGTATGCCACCAGTGCGGCCACCTCCTCGCGGCGGGCAATCCGTCGGATCGGTATATCGCGGGCCACGTGCGGTTCCACCTCGGCCCAGGTGTCGCCCCAGCCTTTGCGTTTGCCTGTTTCTAGATACGCAGTTTCCACTTCGGGAGTGAGGATCAGACCTGGAGAAACCAGATTGACCCGAATGCCGGAACCGCTGACCTCCTTGGCGAGACCAACCGTCATATTGGCAAGCGCCCCTTTTGCAGCGTAGTAACCCGGCATGCGCGCGTTGGGGCGTGATGAGCCCACAGTGCCCAGATTGATGATGCGCCCGGAATTGCGCTCGCGCATGCCGGGCAGACAGATGCGGATCATGCGTTGCGCGGACAGCACGTTCTTCTCATATGCGGTGATCCAGTCTGTGGCGGTGCTCTCCTGCCAGCTGCCTGGATCCGCGGTGCCGTAGTTGTTGATCAGAAAGTCAACGGGCTTTGTCAGAGCAGCACCCAATGCGTCGGCACCGGCATCGGTGGTGATGTCGCCGGTCGCGGCGATGCCGCCACCCAGCGCCTCCACCGCTGCCTCAGCCTGACCCGCCTCGAGCCCGTGGACGTACACGTCTACCCCCTCTTCGAGCAGCGTGGCTGCGATGATGTTGCCGGTGCCGCGATGGCTGCCGGTGACGAGTGCGGTCGAACCACTCAGCTTGAGGTCCACTCTCTTTCCAGGTTCATGAGTTGGCTTCACCCTACCAGAACCCCTCGCGATTGCGCGATACTGAACGGCATGGGTATGGCAGCAATTGCTGGATTTCTGGCTGCAGTTTTTGTCGGCAGCTACGTGCAGGCTGTCGCGGGTTTTGCCATGGGTATGATCATCGTGGCGGTGGTCGGCGGATTGCGCCTCCTGGACGTCCCGACGCTCGCCGCCGTGATCAGTCTGCTGACGATTCTCAACGTGATCCTGGCGTTACGCGGTCAGCTCCACGAGGTGAATCGGCACCTTTTTTTGTGGCTTGCGGCCGGTCAGGTACCCGCGATCTTCTTCGGGTTGCAGCTGATGCAGTGGCTCGATGGCAACACACGATGGCTGCTCGAGATCTGTCTCGGTCTTTTCATCACGGTTGGCGGTCTATCGATGTCGCTGAAACCACACCCCTGGCCGCGCGTATCCGGACGCTTTACCACGTTTTTGACCGGCCTGTCCGGTGGCCTGGTTGGAGGGATGTTCTCCGCCAGCGGTCCGGTGCTCGGCTGGTTCGGTTACAGTCAGCCCCTGCCGCTGGCGGCGATACGCGCAACGCTGCTGGCCTGCTTCGTGCTGACCACCGGTACGCGCACGGTGCTCGTTGGTCTTGAAGGGGGATTGACCCGACCGGTGTTGAGCTACGCGCTGATCGGCCTGCCGGTAGTGGTCCTTGGCACCTGGCTCGGCAACAACTTCGCGCCGCCGGTCAGTGAAAACTCGATCAAACGCATGGCCTACATCCTGTTGCTGGTCATGGGGATATGGATGCTCGTCTCCGCGGGATTGGAGGCGCTCTGAGACCCTGTCTGTTTACAGGGTGCTCAGATCCTTTTCGAGCCAGACCACGTCCCAGAACTGATCGAACTTGAAGCCGACCTCGTGGTAGTGCGCCACCTGCGTGAAGCCGAAGCTTTCGTGTAACGCCACGGACGCATCGTTCGGCAGCGTAACCCCGCCGTACGCCCGATGCGCGCCGCTGCCCGCGAGCGCTTGAAACAAGGCAGCGTACAGGGCCGTACCGACGCCGCTGCCGGTGGCTTCGGGTGCTGCGTAGACGCTCACCTCCACGGACGTTCGATAGGCGGGTTTGACTTTGAATTGCTGCGAGCAGGCATAGCCGAGGACCTCACGGCCGCGGTTGGCGACCACGCACTGGTACATCGGTTCGTCAAACTGGGCGAACCACGGAACGCGCTGACCGATGGTGAACGGCACGACGTCGAACGTGCAGGGGCTATGTTCGATGTAGTGGTTGTAGATCTCGACGATGCGCGCGTAGTCGCGCGGCTCCAGCGGTCGCGTTTGCAAGTTTGTGTCAGCCACGGTGCGTTCGGTCGCCGCACAGCCCCGGCTCGCACGGACGTATACCTGATCCCATCGTTGACCTCCCACAGTCCCACGTGAGCGATTGTAGCAGCGGCCTTTCTGGATTGTTCTCTTGTTTTTCGTGTCGGACACGCTACTGTGCACCGCATGTCGGAATTTGACGATATTCGGCCGTTTCATGACAGCGAAGTACCTGCTGTCGTCGCCCGGGTCATGAACAATCCGGACTTCGGCCGGGCAGCGTCCAAGCTCATCATGCCGGGACCGCTCAAAGGCTCCCTGCTGGGGCGGTGGCTGACCACCACGATGTTCAAAAAACGCACCCGCGGCCTGCACACGGTCGGGGGCTGTCAGCTCTTCATTGCAGACTACTTTGCAGAGCTCGTCGAGGACACCATCGAGGAATTGACCTGGAGCGGTCTCGAGCAGCTGTCAACCGATGGCTGCTATCTGTTCATGTCGAATCATCGCGACATCGTCATGGACTCGAGCCTGCTGAACTACCTCATCCATCAGCAGGGACACGAGACGTCGCGCATGGCCGTTGGCGACAATCTGCTCACCAACGATCTTGCCGCAGATCTCATGCGATTGAACAAGAGTTTCATCGTCGAGCGCAGCGTCAGCGGCGCCAAGGCGACGCTGAACGCCCTGTCGCGCACCAGCGCGTACATTCGTCACTCGCTGGAGGAAGGCGTTTCGATCTGGATCGCGCAACGCGAAGGGCGCGCCAAAGACGGTTGGGATCGCACTGACCCGGCGCTTCTCAAGATGCTTGCGCTGGCCTACAAGGAGGAAGAAGAGGCGCTTGATGCCATGCTGGAAGCCTGTGTATTCGTACCCGTGTCGATTTCTTACGAGATCGATCCGTGCGGGTTGCGCAAAGCGCACGAGCTTGCCGTGGTGGCGGAGCAGGGCCAGTACGACAAGAGTGACGAAGAAGACCTGCAAAGTATCATCATGGGGCTCGTCGGCTACAAAGGCCGGGTGCACGTGCACTTCGGGTCGCCGCTGCAGGGTCACTACGAAACGCCGGAAGCGCTTGCCGAGCGTCTCGACAAAGCCATCGTCGGCGGTCTGCGGGTTTTCCCTACCCATGTGCAGGCGGCGGCCATGCTGGGTGATGCTGACGGCACCGCGGAAGTGCCGGTGCACGAAAAGTCGGCTGCCGCGTTTGAGCAGCAGCTGGCAGCCTGCCCGGCAGATGAGCGCGAGTTTTTGCTCCTCCAGTACGCCAACACGATCCGCAATCGCATTGAGCTCGGCGTCGATGACGCCTGATGGCCTCCGCTAGAGGTAGCTAAGCGGCGGCTCGTCGAGCAGTGCCTGCTGCTCGCGTAGCTCGAGGAGATGCTCGGACCAGAAGCGCGGCGAGTCGAACCAGGGGAACGCAAGTGGAAACGCGGGGTCGTGCCAGCGGCGCGCAATCCAGGCGGCGTGATGCATGATCCGCAGCGTGCGTAACGGTTCGACGAGCTTCAGCGTTGCCGTCGCGAAGTCGGTAAACGTCGTGTACGCATCCAGAATCAGCGCCAGCTGTGCCGTCTGCTCGGCGCGTTCGCCGGACAACAGCATCCACAAATCCTGCACGGGCGGTCCCATCACGCAATCGTCGAAGTCGACGAAATGCGGCGTATCGCCGCGCCACAAGACGTTGCCCATGTGGCAGTCGCCGTGAATGCGCACGGCCGGCGCATCCGCGACGAGCGGTTCGATACGTTCGAGCAGATGTGCCGTCACGGTCGAATAGGCTTCCTCGATGTCAGGGGGCACAAACTGTCCGGCGAGCAGAAACTCGCGGCTCTCATGGCCCAGACGCTCGGTGGTCAAGCGCGCGCGATGCACAAAATCTGTCCTGTTGCCGATCGCGTGCAGGCGGGCGATGGTGCGGGCCAGCACCTCGAGATCGGCCTCGTTTTCCAGGTTGGGTGGGTGGCCGCCCTGCCGCGGGAAGACGGCAAATCGAAACCCGTTGTGCTCGAAGAGGGTCTCGCCATCGCGCGTCTCGGGCGCTACGACGGAGATCTCCTCAGCCTGCAGCTCCGCGGTGAAGGTATGTTCTTCCCGTATGGCAGCGTCGGTCCACCGCTCGGGGCGATAGAACTTCGCCACGACGAACGCACCGTCGTCGAGCTCCACCTGATAAACCCGGTTTTCGTAGCTGTTGAGTGCAAGGAGTCCGCCGCTTGCGGCAAAGCCCATGCTTTCCATGGCATCGAGAATCGTTTCGGGACTGAGATCGGCGTAGGGTGCTTCCTGCATGGACGCACTCTACAAGGCTCGCCATGGACTTACTACGCGCGGGTGGCGCACCAGACGTCGACGCGCTCGACGCCGGCGTTGCCGAGGGCGCGGCTCAACGCGCGGCTAGTGGCACCTGTCGTGTAGACATCGTCGACGATCGCAACGTGCTGCCAGGGGACTGCCCGCCGTATGCGGAACGCCTGCGATGACAGGGACATTCGCTCCCGGCGGCTGCGCGTGACCTGACGCGGCCCATGCCGGCGCCTGACCAGCCTGCGGGTCACCGGTATCTGCAGACGTCGCTGCAGCTCCCGGGCGAGCCAGGCCGCCTGGTTGTAGCCGCGGCGGACTTCCGCGCGGTACGACAGCGGTACCGGACACAGCGTTTGCGGCAGGCTGTCGTTCTGATAAGCCCATGGCACCGTCTGCGCCAGGAGCGCGGCAAGCGTCGTCCCGGCGCGCAGATCGTGATGATATTTCAGCTGATGCACCAGATAGCGGCAGCTGTCTTCGTGAGGATAAGGCGCCAGCACCAGGCCGTTGCCCGCCGACCGCGGACAGATGTGCGGCACGGCCGTCATGCGCCCACAGGCGGGACACGCTGTGCTGAGTTCCGGCATAGCGGCCCAGCAATGATCGCACGTGAGGTGATCGCGGCGCTTTTCGAGCGGCATGTCGCACAGTACGCAGCGGTCTGGAAAAAGGCGGTCGACGAGGCTCACGATGCCAGGCTAGCTGACGACAGAGCTCTTGAATGTGAGACGCAGTCCGCAAAACGCATACGCGGCGGCCCTTTTCCCGGGCAAACGCGGGTGACCCCGTCTAGCGTTAAGTGACCTGGTGTAAAAGGATCGGTGTTGTGGCAGTAAATCCGATGCTGACTTCTGGTGCCAATGGCATTCAACAGGGTACCAAGTCCCTGAACAACGTGGCTCAGGAAATTGCTGAGCTCAACGTGAAAAGTAACCCCAGTGGATCGGAGGCTGACGGCGTGCGACCCGAAGGGTTGCCGCTCGATGAGCTTGCCGATGCCATGGTTGATCTGAAGCTTTACGCACGCCAGGTGCAGGCATCTGCCAAAGTGGTTGAAACGGCAGACGAAGTGATCGGCTTTCTCCTCGACGTGCGCGCCTGAGCGCAATCGTTCAGGAGAATACGCGGGGTAAGGACGCCCCCAGAGGTTGAGCATGGATGCGGGATTCAGAGTAAATCCATTCGATCAGGCGATACGCCAGCAGCTCGTCGAAGAGCAGCAGGAGATCCGCAAGCTTGCCGCGCGCGACCGTGAAGTCAGGGCGCACGAGCAGGCGCATGCTGCGGTCGGCGGGGCCCACGCGGGACACCCGCACTATCAATACACGAGCGGTCCGAACGGCGTCCGTTACGCCACGTCCGGTCACGTCAACATCGACGTGAGCGAGGTCCCCAACGATCCGGCGGCAACGCTGCAGAAGATGCAGACGGTAGCGCGGGCGGCCCTTGCGCCGGCGGAACCCTCCGCTCAAGACCGCAAGGTGGCAGCCGAAGCCAACCAGAAAGCAGCGGCGGCACGTGCAGAGCTCGCCCGGGAGAGCGGCGACCGCCTGCAGAGCGTCAACGAAGCAGATGCGCAACGCCGAGGCATGGGTTCCACTGCCGGCAGCCTGGTCGACCTCATCGCCTGACGCGGCGAAGTCTTGCCCCACGGGGTGCTCAGCCGATTAGTACGAACGCTCCGCTAGGAGTAAAATCACTGCCTGTTGAAAGTGAGGATCCTTCCGTGCAGTACCAGGCACCCGAGCGCGATGCGCAATTTCTGATATTCGACGTATTCCGCGCGCAGGACGTATGGCAGGAAATTCCGGCGCTGGCGGACTTTGGTCCGGACATCATCCAGGCGGTCGTGAATGAAGGTGGGCGTATCGCTGCAGAAGCCATTGCGCCGACCAACGAGGTCGGTGACGCGGAAGGCTGCGCCTGGAACGACGGTGAGGTCACCACCCCCGCCGTCTTCAAGCCGGCGTTTCAGCAGCTTGCGGAGGGAGGCTGGCTGGGACTCGCGGGGAATCCGGAGTTCGGCGGTCAGGGGATGCCGAAGATGCTCGCCTGTCTGGTCGAAGAGATGCTGTGGGCAGCCAATCCGAGTCTTTACCTTTACGGCACGCTGACCGTAGGTGCCTCTCTCTGCATCGACGCCCACGGCACCGAAGCGCAAAAGTCGCGGTACCTGCCAAAAATGTACGGTGGCGAATGGACCGGCGCCATGGCGCTGACCGAGGCGCATGCCGGTACCGATCTCGGCATCATGCGCAGCAAAGCTGAGCCGCAGGCGGACGGCTCATACCACATCACCGGCACGAAAATTTTCATCACCGGCGGCGAACACGACCTCACCGAAAATATTGTGCATCTCGTGCTCGCGAAGCTGCCCGACGCGCCGGGCGGCACGCGGGGCATATCTCTGTTCATTGTGCCGAAGTTCCTGGTTAACGAAGACGGTTCCCTGGGCGAAAGGAACCGCTGGGCCAGCGGCTCCATCGAGCACAAAATGGGCATTCGCGGCAGCGCCACGTCGGTCATCAACTACGATGGCGCCATCGGCTATCTGCTGGGAGAGGAAAACCAGGGCCTGGCGGCGATGTTCACCATGATGAACTACGAACGTCTTTCCGTGGGCCTGCAGGGCCTCGGTGCGGGTGAGGCCGCATACCAGCTGGCGGCCGGCTACGCGCGTGACCGCCTGCAGGGCCGCTCCCCGGAAGGTGCGCAGAACCCGGACGGCCCGGCGGATTCGCTCCTGGTCCATCCGGACGTCAGGCGTATGCTGATGACGCAGAGGGCGTTCAACGAGGCCGGACGTGCTTTCGGGCTGTTTGTCGGGATGCAGCTGGATCGCGCGAAATACGGCAATGACGCCGAGGCGCAGACCCTGTCGGAAATTCTGACGCCGATTGCCAAGGCGTTCTTGAGCGATCGCGGTTTCACCGGCTCGGTACTCGCACAGCAGGTGTTCGGAGGACACGGCTACATTCAGGAATGGGGCGTCGAGCAGGTGGTGCGCGATACCCGCATTGCGCAGATTTACGAAGGCACCAACGGTGTGCAGGCGCTGGATCTGATTGCCCGCAAGGTGCTGCGCGACGGCGGTGTGAGCCTTCGGCGTTTCATCGACGAGATGGCGCAGAGTGATGTGGCGGCGGAATTCCAGGCGGAGCTCAACGACGCGCTCGACCGGCTGGTTCGCGTTACCGCATCGGTGGTGGAACGTGCTGAAGCGGAACCGGCACTCGCAGGTGCCGTGTCAGTCGACTATCTGGATTTGTGCGGTCTCACGATCTACGCCTGGCTCTGGGCGCTGATGGCGCGACACGCACCGGATGACGAATTCGGCGCTGCCAAGCTCGCCACCGCGCGCTACTATTTTGCACGGGTGCTGCCGGCAAGCCACGGTCTCGAGCGCGGCATAGCGGCAAGCTCGAGCGCGGTCATGGATCTTGCGGCGGATCAGTTTTAGCGCATCGATGCGCCGCCAATGTGTCGTCGCAGAGTTTGACGCTCCGCAGGCTCTGCGCCCACGCCGCAACCTGGGACTGATCGATCGCTGAAGTGGCGGGCTCCTCACCGAGCTGCGGTGCGGGCGGCTCCACCCGCCAGATTCGTGTCACCGTGTAGAGCGCCTTGTTTCCCTGGATGACCTTGATCATCGTCAGGAGCATCTTTCCGGTCCGTTGACTCTGGCCGCACTCCATCAGGTGTACGACGGTGGCATACCCGTTCTCGAACCCGGCAAATACGGTGTTGTCGTTGAAGTCGTTGCAGACGTCGCGCTGTTCCCCGGCGAGGCCGTCCGCGACGACGAGCGGGTCCGGCAGATCATCCCCGCCCAGGGCTTCGACGGTGATCTTCTGTTCCCACTCCGTCGTACTGTCGGGCGGATAGTATTCGACAATGTGCAGCTCGCCGACGTAGCGATCTACCACTTTGATCCATCCTTCGGGGATGTTGGCGGAGAGCTGCTCGGCAGCTGGCGGGGCAGCGGTATCTGGCGCCGCGGCCGTTTCGTTCGATGGCGCCTCTGCGCTCACGCAGCCGGCGGTACCCGCCAGCGCCGCCAGGAGGAATCCACGCAGGAGACTCATGAGCGGGGGAACACCCAGGGGTGTGACGCCGACAGACCGCCGTCGACCGGGATCGCCTGGCCGTTGACGTAGGAGGCGCGCTCGCTCAAAAGAAAGCAGGCCATCTCGCCGATCTCCGACGGCTCGCCGTGCCGTCTGGTGGGATTGATCTGACCGATACGATCTTCGGTGCCGCGTTCGCGCGCGCGGTCGAAGGCGGGTTTTGTCATCCCGGTCTCGATGATACCCGGACAGATGGCGTTGATACGTACGCCTGTGCCGTAGAGCTGGTAGGCAACGGTTTGCGCCATGCTGATGACTCCCGCTTTGCTTGCGCTGTAGTCCACGCCGCCGGCGTTGGCGCGCAAGCCCGCTACCGAAGCCGTCATGACAATTGTGCCGCTCCCCTGCTCGATGAAGTGCGGCACCGTATGTTTGATGGCAAGAAATACCCCGATGGTGTTGACCCCGAGCGTGCGCTGCCAGTCTTCGACGCTGAGCTCGAGCATGGGCTTGCCGCCGCCGCTCACGCCGGCGTTGGCATAAATACCGTCGATGCCGCCGAACGCTTCGAGCGCGCTTGCGACGTATCCGGTCACTGCCTTTTCATCGCTGACATCCGCCTCGAGCCCGACGGCTGTGCCGCCCGCGGCGGTGATCTCGGCAGCGGTTTCGTGGACCGCGGGGCTCAGGTCCACGCACAGCACGCGGGCGCCGTAACCCGCAGCCAGTTTGCTTGTGGCGCGGCCAATGCCGCTCCCCGCCCCGGTGACGATGATGCGTTTTTCTTCCAGCATGGCTAGCGAATCGCTACCGGATTGATGACGGCCTGCACTGCGCCAACGAAGCGCGGCTGTCCGAGCACAAACAGAAACTCACTGACGCCGTCGGCCGCAAGCTCACGCGTGTCCATGTTCTCCAGTATGTAGACGCCATTTTTGGCCAGGAGCTCGGGATGGACGGGAAAGGCCTGATTTGGATCTTCGGCGGGGATGGCCTCCAGCGCCCAGTTGTCCGCGCCAACCGCAACCACGCCGCGCGCTGCCAGGTACTTCGCACCGGCGAGCCCAAGCCCGGGCTGACCCGCCATGAAGGCTACGGGATCGCTGTCCATGACGTCGAGCCAGCCGGTATGCAGGAGCACGACGTCACCGGCCTCAATCTCGACCTTCCCCGCCTTGGCCGCGGCTTCGATGTCTTCGACGTTGATGGCGTAACCGCTCGGCAGTCTGTCGACACCTTTGAGCCGCGTTATGTCGAGGAGCACGCCGCGGGAGACGATCGGTGGCAGGCGGTCGATGGAGAGGTTGGTCAGCCCCTTTGGCGTCACGAAATCGCTGGCATGGTGACCGTTGTAGTACACGTGGTTGATGCCCATATGGCCGAGACCGTCGATCTGGCTGCCGATGCCCATCCACAGATTCATCAGGTCGTCGTTGCCGGTTGCCTTGTTGCTGCCGAGTGGTGTCCCCGTACCGTCGTCGAGCTGCAGGACGGTCATCGAATAGCTGCGCGGCGGATAGGCCGGAGACGTCGGGCCGGTTTCGACACCGAGGCGATAGGTTTTGCCTGTGGTGACGAGGCGTGCAGCCTCGATGACCTTCTCCGGCGTCAGATTGTTGATGGCGCCCAGCGTATCGTCGGCGCCGTATTTGGACGGATACCAGTCGTCGGCGTTGGCGGTAGTGATGAACGTCAGCAGCACCAGGACGGCTGTTCTGCGCATGGCCTCTCCCCTGAATTGTGTCAGGCCTGCAGTATACCGGGTCAGCCCAGCCGCTCTACCAGGGTTTTATAGATCCCGCCGAAGGCGCCGTTACTCATAATGACGGCGTGGCACTTCTTCGCCCGCTCCTGCTGCGCCTCTTTGACGAGCGCGTCCACCAGCGTTTCGTGACGATCGAACATTTTTGCCGGAATGACAGAGTCCTGCACGACCTCGGAAAGGTCCCACTTGATGTTCTCGCCGCGAAACCAGAAGACCCGGTCCGCGGCGGCGCTGCAGGTTGACAGGTCGTGTCGCAGCGCGCCCAGCGACATCGTGTGGGTGCGCGGCTCGATGATGGCGATGATCTCGTCGTTGCCAACACTCTTGCGCAACCCTTCCAGGGTTGAGCGGATGGCAGTCGGGTGGTGGGCAAAGTCGTCATACAGCGTGAAGGTTGAGCTCTCGAACAGCACCTCGAGCCGGCGTTTGACGCCTTGAAAGGTGCTGAGGGCTGCAATCGACTCAGCGACGGGCACGCCTGCGTGGCGCGCGGCGGCAATGGCGTTCAGCGCGTTCAGCTGATTGTGGCGGCCGAGCAGCGACCAGTCGATACGCCCCTGGGATTCACCGTTCAGAAGCACGTCGAAGCTGCCGCCGTCCGGCGCGGGATTGCCCGCGTCCCAGAGCTCCCCCGTGTCCTCGGCGATCGGCTTTTTCACCGGGCCGCTGCCTACTCTTGCCACCCCGGTCCAGCATCCCATGCCGAGCACTTCGTTGATGGCATCGTCATTGCTGGGGGTGAGGACCAGGCCGTTCCCGGGCACCGTGCGCAGCAGATTGTGAAACTGGCGCTGGATGGCGCCGAGATCATCGAAGATGTCCGCATGGTCGAACTCGAGATTGTTCACGATCAACGTCCGCGGCCGGTAGTGCACGAACTTGGAGCGTCGATCAAAGTAGCTCGTGTCGTACTCGTCCGCCTCGACCACAAAAAACGGCGACTGGCCGAGCCGCGCGGACTGCGGGAAGTTGAGCGGCGCGCCGCCGATGAGATAGCCGGTCTCGAGCCCCGCGGCATCCAGGATCCATGCGAGCATGCTCGCCGTGGTGGTTTTGCCGTGGGTACCGGCAACGGCCAGCACCCAGCGGTCGCGCAGCACGCCTTCGCCGAGCCATTGGGCGCCTGAGGTGTAAGGCAGACCGCTTTCGAGCACGTACTCGACGGCATCGTGACCGCGCGGCAGCCCGGCATTGCCGATGACCACCAGGTCGGGTGCGGGATCGAGTTGCGCCGGGTCGAACCCCTCGAATACGTCGATCTCCGCGGCAACCAGCTGATCGCTCATTGGCGGGTACAACGCCTGATCGCTGCCGCTGACGGTGTGGCCGAGCTCTTTGGCCAGCTGCGCAAGGCTCCCCATCAGCGTGCCGCCGATACCGAGGAAGTAGATACGTTGTTTCACACTCTGTCCGCTCAACCGGGCACCGCCGTCTGGGTTATTGCAATGGTAAAGATGAAAACGAAAAGTGCCATCGCCACGCCGAAGCCGATATGAATGTTGAGGGCCCGGTGAAAGATGAAGCCGTTCACAGCCAGCGTCCAGCTGACGAGGAGGGCATAGACGAAAACGGCAAACGCGTTCTGGGTCTCACCGATCAACGCAAGCAGGATGGCGGCGATGAGCGTGAGAATGATGTCTGCGGCAATGAGCGCGGTAATCGTTTGGGGGAACCGATTGGTCAGGTCCATCAGCATCATCACGAACCAGACGAGCCCTGCCGAACCCGCCAGCGACACCACCGATGTGGCGACCGCGTGCGCCAGCGTCTCCGTTTCACCGCCCAACAACATTTGTCCGCCGATGTTGACCAGCGCGTTGGTGACGATGACCAGGGCGGTCAGCGCACCGCTGACGGGGACGGCTTCCGGACCGGCGCGGAACAGGCAGATGCGCCAGAACAGCAAAACGATCGCACTCATGAAACGAGGTCCTGCTGTCGTTGAGTCAGTGCTGTTCGATGGGTCGTTTCCGTGTCGCGCCAGCGAAACTGGCGATGAGTCTGGCGCGACCATGAGGCGCTACGGGCTTTCATGCATTTTTTCAATTCGAGTTGAATAAATTGTCGCACAAATCAGTCGGTTCACGGACAATAGCGCCGCTTTTTTTAGCGGCGCAGCGCCGTCCCGTGTTCTGACACAAACCCATTGGAAGAAAAGGAAACATTGTGGCCAAAGCCAACGCTTTCTATGCTCAATCCGGCGGTGTGACCGCTGTCATCAACGCCTCAGCGTGTGGCGTCATCGAGACGGCCCGCCGGCGCAAAGACGTCATCGGCAAGGTCTACGCCGGACGCAATGGCATTCTCGGCGCGCTGAACGAAGAGCTCATCGATACTTCCCGGGAGAGCGCGCGGGCAATTGCGGGTTTGCGGCAGACGCCAAGCGGCGCGTTTGGTTCCTGCCGTTACAAGCTGAAGTCGCTGGAAGAGAACGAGCGGGAATACCACCGGCTCATCGATGTCTTCAAAGCGCACAACATTCGCTATTTCTTCTACAACGGCGGCGGTGATTCGCAGGACACCGCCAACAAAGTGTCTCAGCTCGGCGAAGATCTCGGCTACCAGATGCAATGCATCGGTATTCCCAAAACGGTGGACAACGATCTGCCGTTCACCGATTGCTGCCCCGGCTTCGGATCCGTCGCCAAATATGTTGCTGTATCGACCAAAGAGGCGGCGCTCGACGTTGCCAGCATGTGCGAGACGTCGACGAAAATATTTGTTCTCGAAGTCATGGGCCGCCACGCCGGGTGGATTGCCGCCGCCAGCGCGCTGGCGCAGGAAGAAAAAGGCGATGCGCCGCACATCATCCTGCTGCCGGAGGTGCCCTTTGTGCAGGGTAAGTTCCTTAAGAAGGTGAAAGAGACCGTCAAGAAGCAGGGTTACTGCGTGGTCGTCGTATCGGAAGGCGCTCAGTACAAGAACGGTACGTTCCTCGCAGACGCGGGCGGCAAAGACGCGTTCGGGCACACTCAGCTCGGCGGTGTCGCGCCGATGGTCGCCGAGCTCATCAAGTCGAAGTTGGGTTACAAGTACCACTGGGCGGTTGCTGACTATCTGCAGCGCGCCGCCAGACACATTGCTTCGGCAACCGACGTCGAACAGGCGTATGCGCTCGGGCAGGCTGCGGTGAACATGGCAGTGGCTGGGAAAACTGCACTGATGCCAACCATCGTGCGCACGAGCGACAAACCCTATCGGTGGAAAATCGGCGAGGCCCAACTCTCGCGGGTGGCCAACGTCGAGCGCAAGATGCCGAAGAACTTCATCTCGAGGGACGGCTTTGGCGTCACTGCCGCGGCGAAGCGTTACCTCGCGCCGCTCATTGCAGGCGAAGATTATCCGAGCTTCAAAAATGGTCTGCCGCAGTATGTCCGATTGAAGAATCGGCTGGTGGCGAAGAAGCTGCCACAGAAGTGGTAGTACTAGCGCGGCCAGGCTGAAGGGTCAGGGCGCCACGTGCCACGACCGAGAAACTGCTCGACGAGCACGCCGAGGTTAAAACCGTAGTGGGTGATCGCTGCAGAGTTGCCCGCGTCTTCGAATGACGCCTCGTTGGCGAACGCTGCGAACGCATCGTAGTCCCTGACCAGTGCCTGGACACACCAGCTGGCGAGCTCATAGCTCAGGCTACTGCCTTCGTCGGGTTGACCAAACGCGTCGCCGCTCCAGAATCCCTGCATGGTGGCCTGATTCCAGAAAGCCGTATGCTCGGGCAGACGCTCGTGCCGATTATGCAGCCGGTAATTGCAGATGGCGTGTTCCATGGTCACCGCCAATCCCTCGTTGAGCCATAGCGGCAACGGCAGGTGGGCGAGGCAGGCATGCGTCAGCTCGTGCGCGGCGGTGGCCTCTGCCTCGTCCATGTCCATGAATGGGAACGCAAAATGCCCATAACCGGTGTGCAGCTAGGTGCCGGCGCTCAGAATGAAATCGCCCTCGTCCGGATAAAAG
Source organism: Pseudomonadales bacterium (assembly GCA_028285415.1). Taxonomy (GTDB): domain Bacteria; phylum Pseudomonadota; class Gammaproteobacteria; order Pseudomonadales; family Azotimanducaceae; genus UBA4421. The sequence continues at coordinate 20,585 of JANQPF010000012.1, read as the reverse complement.
TAGGCTTTGTAGCGGTAGTACGCGTCCTGGTCGTCGAAAAGGAGCACGACGTGTTTGCCGTATCCGTCATCGACCGCAACGCCCCTGAGCGTCGTCACTATCTGTTCGAGCGCGCGCTCGAGAAATTCGCTGAGGAGATTTGCGTAGCGGCCGCGTTGCGCGGTCAGCACGAGAAAGTTGTCAGTCTCCAGAATCCGATAGTCCGTCTCTGGGCTCTGCGCAAGGCTCTGCGCCAGGAGCTTCAGCCAGGTGCCAACGCAGGCTTCCCAGTCTGCTGCCAATGATGCTCCGGTCGCGCTTCGATGATTTCTGCAATGGACGACCAGTCCGGGCGCGGAAAGCCGTCGATGACGGGCATCAGATCGCTCAAGTCCTGCAAAGACGCCTCGGATCCATGGTTACGGCGCCTTTGGCGGCGGCAGCTGCAAAGCGGAACCTGCTAGTTTTCGGCAACGGCGCGATAGTAGGTCCGCACTGGCTGCCGCGATTGTTCTGCAAGCGATTCGAGCGCCTGTTTTTTGAGCGCCTCAACCTTCGCGGCGTCGATCGTCTCCCCGGTCTGCTGCATGATCCGTTTGAACAGGTCGTCGATCGCGTTTGCACAGAAGGCTCCCTCGCAGGCAGTGTTTGATTCAATGACAATCCCGCAGGTTACCAGCTCTACTCGAACCGGGTGGGTGGCGCCGTGGTCGTCGCGCAGCTCCAGTATGTAAAGCTGCGCATTACCTGCAATGACCGTGTATTCCCGCGTCAGCTGGTCTGTGATGAAGGCCGTGTCCGTGAATTGGATGGTGGCCGACGCCGCTACCCCTCCGTCGGCAGCCGTGTTGGTCGTACCTGTCGCGGCCTCGGGGTTGCGCCGGATTTGCTCCTCCCGCGTCCAGACGGGGTCCGAACGCCAGGTACCGACAATGCTGCTTGGGTATTCGTCTTTACACTCTGCAAACGCAGGTGGTTGCGCGGGCACGGCAACTTCGGCCAGTGCTGCAACGCCCGGCAGGGTCAACACGGTCACGAGGATGTACAGCCGCGTCTTCATGTGTCCATGAGACCAGATGGCGCTGACAATGTCGATCTGCGGTTGGCTGCATAGTAGAAATACGGATGTTTTCACCGGGACCCCGGTGCTGAAATGGGGGTATATACAGTGAATCAGGAAAGCGCTATGTCGACAGAGATTGGCGAAGACTCCAAGCAGTCGTTTCACGAGCTTCTGCAAGCGCTCAAGCGTGACCGTGAGCGTCTGGCCGTGCAGCTCAACCTCGCCGGCAAGGAGTTGCGGGACGAGTGGGAGGTGGTGGAGAACAAGTGGGAATCGCTGGAGCGGCACCTGTCCGAATTCACCGATGATGCGAAAGTTGCAGCACACCGGCTGGGTGATGAGATCGGTGACGCTTACCGGCGTCTCACGGACATGCTCGACTGACGGGCACAAAAAGGGGCGCATGAAGCGCCCCTTTCCTTCAGCCTCTGGCCGTCAGCTAATCACACCAGGAGAGGTGCAATGACGAGGCTGACAATGGCCATCACGTTGATGAGGATGTTCATCGACGGTCCGGAGGTGTCTTTGAAGGGATCGCCCACCGTATCGCCAACAACCGCAGCAGCATGAACCTCTGAGCCTTTGCCGCCGAGGTTGCCCTTTTCAACGTACTTCTTAGCGTTGTCCCAGGCGCCGCCGGCGTTAGCCATGGTCAGCGCGAGGAGCACACAGCCCAGAAGCGCGCCGCCCAGCGTACCGCCAAGCGCCTCGGCGCCGAGGGTGAAACCCACAGCCGGAGGCACAGCCACAGCGATGATGCCGGGCAGCAGCATGCGACGCAGCGCAGCCGTTGTGGCGATGTCCACACATTTGGCGTTGTCCGGATCGGCGGTACCTTCCATGAGTCCCGGGATGTCTCGGAACTGACGACGGATCTCCTGGATCATATCCATCGCCGCATCGCCAACCGCCGTCATCGTGATGGAGGCAATCAAAAACGGTACCAGGCCGCCGATGAAGAGCCCAATGAGAACGCTCGGGTTACTGATGTCGAGGATGAATTCACCGCCCGACTGGGTGGTGATGGTCTCGACGAATGCCGCGATGATGGCAAGCGCCGCAAGTGCGGCAGCGCCGATTGCGAAACCTTTGCCCATTGCGGCGGTGGTGTTGCCGAGCTCGTCCAGCGAATCGGTAATGGCGCGGGTGTCTTCACCCAGGCCGCCCATTTCCGCAATGCCGCCGGCGTTATCCGCAACGGGTCCGTAAGCGTCTACGGCCATGGTCATGCCAACCGTCGCCAACAGGCCAACAGCGGCAACGCCGACGCCGTAGAGACCGGCGAGGCTGGTGGATACGTAGATGATGGCGCAGATCGTGAGAATCGGAATGGCCACAGACTGCATGCCAACCGCGAGACCTGTGATCATGACCGTTGCCGGACCGGTTTCACCGGATTCCGCGATACGCACGATTGGACGTGACGACGTGTAGTACTCGGTGATGAGACCAATGATGATGCCGCCGGCCGCGCCAAAGAGGACCGACCACCATATGTTGTTCGAAGCGCCCAGACCGTTGATGGTCAGGTAGCTGACCACCATGAAGAGCACGGTGCTGCCGATCATGCCGATACGCAGGGCCAGCGCCGGATTGGCGCCAGAGAAGCCCCGCACGACGCCAATGCCGATCAGCGAGCAGATGAGGCCGGTAGAAGCCAGCGCCAGCGGCAGGAACATCAGCGTGGAACGCGCATCCCCTTCGCTCATGCCGGGTGCGAGGGTGTTGAGTGCGGTGATGGCAAGCGTCGAGGCGATGGCAATGGAGGCAATCATCGAGCCGCAATATGACTCGAAGATATCCGATCCCATGCCGGCAACGTCGCCAACGTTATCACCAACGTTGTCGGCGATGACGCCGGGGTTGCGCGGATCATCTTCCGGAATGCCCTGTTCGATCTTACCCACAAGGTCAGCGCCAACGTCGGCACTCTTGGTGTAGATGCCGCCGCCAACACGAGAGAAGAGTGCAACGACCGATGCGCCCATGCCGAAGCCGTGGATGTGGTGCGCAGTGTGGGGGTCGCCGCCGAAGAAATAGTAAACCAGACCGAGGCCCATCAGACCGAGGGAAGCGACCGCAAGTCCCATGATCGAACCGCCGAAGAACGCGACGGATAATGCCGCTGCAGCGCCCTGAGTATGCGCTGCGTTGGTGGTGCGTACGTTGGCTTTGGTTGCCGTGTACATACCAATCCAGCCGGCACCGGCAGATGAGAGCGCGCCGGCAACGAAGGCGGCTGCGGTGTACGGCCCGAGCGCTTCGGTGAAAAAGATCAGCGCCAGCAGTACGGCAGCAAAGATAGCCAGCATCGTGTATTCGCGGCGCATGAACACCATCGCGCCAAGGTGAATCTGGTCAGCAATCTTCTTCAGGTTGTCGTCACCCTCGTCGTAACTTTTGACGAGACCGTAAACGACAAACGCCGCGACCAGCCCCACAGCGCCGAATACCGGCGGTATCAGGGATAGATCAATCATAAAAACCCCAACTGTTCGTAGTTATGCTTTTAGTAGTGGCGAGGCACTGTCTGACGAATGACTGCTGTCAGCACACACCCCTTCCCGTAGGCGGCGCGTATCATACCAATGTCAGTTTTTCGCGCCACTGGGGAATATGTAAGTAAATTCGATGCTTAGCGTCGCTTTTCCAGGCGCCTGCCGTTAGTGACGATCCCAGCCTGGGTCGTTGGACATCCCCGTTGGTCGCCGCTGGTCGTCTCCGCTGGTCGATGCTGGTCATCCCACTGGTCGATGCTGGTCATCCCGGTCGACACTGGACTTCCCACTGGTCGACGCTGGACTTCCCACTGGACAGTATGAACATATTTGTTCATACTGAACGCAATTGTTCATCCGCAACAAAGGGGGAGCCATCATGTCCGGCGAACTGAGTAAGCGCGAACGCCAGGTCATGGACATCGTCTACGCCCGCGGTGCGGCGACGGTTGCCGACGTGCAGGCTGAGCTGGTCGATTCGCCCAGCCTTGCGGCGACGCGGATGCTGCTGCAGCGATTGCACAAAAAGGGCGTGCTGGAGGCATCCCAGGACGGGCCGCGTTATCTGTACCGCCCGCAGCTGTCGAAGGTGCGCGCCGCGCATGCCGCGTTGAGCCGCCTCTTACAGACGTTTTTTGATGGCTCCCACACGAAAGCCATGACGGCGCTGCTTGGAGATAGCGATCAGATCAGCGACCAGGAACTGGAAGATCTCGAACAGCTCGTACGCGATGCGCGTGCGCGGAGGCGGCGGCAATGATTCACGAAGGCTTGAACGTTTTACTCCAGAGCACGCTGCTACTCTGTCTTGGTCTCCTGGCTGCCCAACTGCCGGGCACATCGGCCGGGTTCAGACATCTGCTGCTTGCGTCCGCCATGGGGTGGCTCTTTTTACTGCCGTGGGCGCCGGACGTGACCCCCGTTGCCGTGCCGTCGGTCACGCTGCCGCAGGTGGATCTGGCCTGGTTTGAAGACACGGTGGTGGCCGCAGGTCCGGCAACCGTCAATGCAACCGGCTCCGGGGGGTGGTCCATCCTGGCCGTTGCCGCAGCGGCCTACGTCGGCGTCGTCGCCTTTCTTGCGCTGCGTTATCTGCTGGAAGTACTGCAGGTTGCGCGGCTCGTTCGGCGGGGCAGACGCTTCGCAAGCGACGGTGCCACGGCACCGATGGTGCAGCTGGGCGAAGCCCGCGTCTCGCCGTTCGTCTGGGGTCTCTTTCGCCAGCGCATTGTGGTTCCTGCCGGAGCGCACCGCTGGTCGGTGCCCCGCATGCGCATGGTGGTTGCCCACGAACAGGCGCATCTCGACCGCGGAGACGTCTGGGTAGCGCTCCTGGCTCGGGTGCTCTGCTGGCTCTACTGGTGGCACCCGCTTGTCTGGATCGCGCGACGCCAGCTGCTTGGCCTTGCCGAGCAGGCCTGTGACGACGCGGTCCTTGCCAAAGGCATCAGCCCTGAGGGATATGCTCAGGAGCTCATAGATATAACTCGAATGACCCGGCCGCAGGTGACGCCAGCAATGGCGTCGACAACTCATCTGGCCCGGCGCGTCAAAGCGCTCCTGGACCACAAGGTGCGGAGAACGCATATGTCTATCTATCGAACCCTCATCACGGTAACGCTTGCCACGGTTTGCCTCTTACCGTTCACCCGTCTGAGCGTGGCGGCTGATCCGTCGCCGCCGCCCCTGGACGCGACAACCTACGTGAGCCTCAGCGAGGTACAGGCACTCATCGACAAAGACGAGTTGAATCGTGCCGGTTTGCAATTGGACGCCATGCTCGGGAAGGCGAACCTCGAACCCCAGGCCTACGCTCAGATTCAGAACATGCGTGGCTACGTTGCGTTTCTCGAGGAAGACTACGCCAGTGCCATCGACCACTACGAAGAGGTGATTGCGCAGCTTGAGCGTATCCCGGCCGGGCTTCATCAGGCGACGTTGTATACCCTGGCCCAGCTCAACTTCGTCCAGGAGCAGTACCCGCGCGCGATTGAATACATCGAGCAGTGGATGGCGCGCGCGGACAACCCCGGACCAATACCGTTCATCTTCATCGGCCAGACGCTCTACCAGATGGAAGACTACCCCGCGGCCCTCGACTACATCGAACGTGGCCTCGCCGAATCGGCAGCGCGTGGCAAAGCACCGAAAGAAAACTGGCTGAAGCTGCGCGACTATCTGCGGGTTCAGACCGGAGCGGCGCCCGACGGTGGTGATATCAGCCGTGATTTTCTGAAGCCCGCGCGGGACAGCGAGCTCATGCCGATCGTCAAGGTGAAGCCGGTCTATCCGGCGGCGGCCAAAGCGGACCGCCTCGAGGGGTACGTGCTGGTGGAGTTCACCGTGACCAGCACCGGCGGCGTGAGCAATCCTCTGGTGGTGGAAGCTGAGCCACCGGGCGTGTTCGACGCGGCGGCCCTCGCAGCGGTGCGCAAATTCAAATACAAACCGCGGCTGGCGGACGGCGTTGCCGTCGACACATCGGGGATCCGAAACCGCATCACCTTCGAGCTTCCGGACGATGACGCCAGCTGATTATTGGCCCGTGCCGCGGCTGATCAGCCCTGGATGAGCAGCGCTCGCAGGTCGATGATGGCGGCGTTCGCGCGTGAGATATGAGACGCCATCACGAGCGAATGGTTGGCGAGCGGGCCGAGGCCATCGCCGTTCAGCACCATCGGGCTCCACAGCGTGTCCTGGGTGGGCTCGAGCTCCCGCGTGATCTGCTGCAGGGAAACCCGGGCGTTCTTCTTGTCCAGCACGTCGCCGAAGTCCTGCTCCAGCGCGTGCAGCATGTGTATGAGCGCCCAGGTATAACCCCGTGTCTCGTAAAAGACGTTGTCGATCTTGAGCCACGGGGTCTTCACAACCTGATCGCCCGGTGCCTCGGTGGCCTGCTGCGCGGCCGCATCGCCGGCGAGGTCGATGTTGAGCTGGCGTTTGCCGACGCTTGCAGAGAGTCGCTGGGAAAGACTGCCGAGACGCGTCTCTACCGCAGCGAGCCACTGCTGCAGGTTGTCGGCCCGGGCGTAGAACTGCGCGTTCGTCTCGCCGCTGTCGGCCAGGCGCTGCTGGTACGAGCGCAAGAGCTTGATGCCGTCGCGGTATTCGTCCTCCGACTGCGGCAGTACCCAGGAGCTGTTGTCGAAGAAGAATTTGCCTTCGGCTTCGGCCAGATCCACGTCCTCGACCGACTGACTCTGGGAGCGGGAAAAGTCGTTGCGGTACAGCCGCGCCGTGTCACGCACCAGGGTCAACACGCCAAACTCCCACTCCGGCACATTGTCCATCCACACGCCCGGCGGAAAAAGGTCGTTGGAGAGATACCCGCCGCGCTTGTCGAGTAACGTTTCGGCAATCCGCACGAGCGTTGCCGTGGAGATGTAGCCGGTTACGAGTGAGGCGTTGTCGCTCTGCGCAACCTGTGCCGCGTTCTCACGCACGCCAAACTGATCCGGCTCGTGATCCCACCACCACCATAAGAGCACACAGACGGCAATGTAGATGCCAATGAGCGCACCAGCAATTTTTCCGATCAGCCCCATGTTTGTACCTCCCATGGTGTCGTCCATGTAAACGGGCTCGCCACGCTGCCAGAATTTCCAGTTCATAACTGCTCCATCAACTGCCTGGATTCAGGCTCAGAATTGTAAAGTCTACCGGCAGACGTGTGCCGTCGGCGAAGATCAGGGTAATCGGGAAAGGTGCCTGGAGATCTTCCACGCCGAATACCATGAGATGCAGCCCCCCTGGCGCGAAGTCTGCGCTGGCGCCGGGTTCCACCACCACCTCGGGCACCCGGCGCATCCCGACCCGATCACCGCTGGTGACCATGGTATGCATCTCGATGCTGCTCGTGCGTGCCGACTCAGCGCCGGTCAGTGTCAACGGCGCGCCGCTGTGGTTGCGTAACGAAAAGTAGGCCGCCGTTGTCGTGCGGCCGGGAACGAGCTCGCGGATGCGGGCGTCGCTGACGCTGATCGGGTCGGGCTGGCCGCAGGCAAAGAGGCTGCATGCCGCCAGCAGGAGCGTTACTCTCGCCAGGGTTTGCCTCATGTTGGAAAACACACGCGCTCGACCCCTGCCGGCAGGCGGATTTCGATCTGCGCGCGCACCCTGCCCGTGCTCGAGCCGCTGCTCAGCGTACGGTAAATCCAACGCCCCTGTGCGTCGTTCTTCGCGGCGATGGTGAAGCGGCAGTCATAGCCTGCCGGCAGCTCGCCAAGCGCTTTGAGCTCAGCGGCGGCAACGGACTCGGAACGCTCCAAATCAGCTTGTTGCAATCGAATGGTCACTCTTCGGGCCTCACTCAATAGTCGTATCTGCTCCTCAGTTGGTTTGATTGAAGGATGATCCGGTAAAATCAGGCGGGCGCGCGCAAGCATCGAGCGTGCGCTGGCGTACTGTTCCCGCTCGAGCGCCTTGAACGCCCGCTCGATATACTGCTCGACGATGTGCTCGAGGCCACGCAGCGCATCTTCCTGGTCTGCCTCGATGGCGAGAATCTCCTCGTAGAGGGCAAGGGCGCTGCCCTCCAACGGGTAGGCGACCTGATCGCGCGCGAGCGCCTGCTCAGCGCGATAAAGCAGATCAGCCAGCAGGTCCGGGTCGATTTTCGGGGCCGGTGGCGGCGCCTGGGGCTCAGGTTCGGGTACGGGTTCCGGCGGCGTCTGGCAGCCGCCCAGGACGATGATCGCCACGACGACGAATATGGGCAATTTAACTGCCAATAACCGACGGCGAACAGCGGCAAGTGGGCGGGTCTTGAGCGGTATCACAGCGGTGCGTGACTCAACATGGTACTAATGGGGCGGCAATCGGTGCATTGTAATCGAACTTCGAGCGTGCGCAGGAGTCGGAATTGGACGATTCTTGCACTCGGGTGCGGCGGGTGCACAATGTGGAGCGAAACAGGATAAGCAGGTGAAGGTGCAAACCACGTTCTTTAAAGGACTCTGGGCGTTGCTGCTGGCGTGTGTATTCAGCATGCCGGCGGTTGCCAGTGAATTCGATTTCGGCGACGAGGAGGAAGAATTCCTCAAAGTCGACGAGGCGTTCATTCTCAGCGTTGGATTGAACGACAACGGCGACCTGGCTGCCCGCTGGGACATGCCGGACGGCTACTATCTCTACCGTCATCAGTTCGACTTCGAAACCAAAAACCCGGTAGAGGTCATCCTCGGTGAAGCGCAGATTCCGCCGGGCAAAGAAAAGGTGGACGAATTCTTCGGCGAGGTGGAAGTCTACTACCACAGCGCCGAAGCGATTGTGCCGATCAACGCGCCGACGGACGTCATCGCGGAAATTGGCGTGACCTACCAGGGCTGTGCGGACGCGGGCCTGTGCTACCCGCCGGAAACCAAGTGGTTCAGTTATGACGGCGCCGAGCTCATCGCCACCGGTCTCGTTGCGGGCGGCGCATCCGCCAATGCGATGAGCGCCGCGGCGAACGTGGCGGAACCGGCCACCATCGAGGCGCCGATGAACGCTGCCACCGGTGCGCCGCTGGTGGCCGATACCGAGGAAGAGCTGCTGGCGGGTATTCTCGCCGACGAGAGCCTCTTCTATGCGCTTGGGCTCTTTTTCATCGCCGGCGTCGGTCTGGCGTTTACGCCGTGCGTGCTGCCCATGGTGCCGATTCTCTCCAGCATCATCGTCGGCGAAGGCGAGGATATCGGCAAGCGGAAAGCATTTACGCTGTCGCTTGCCTACGTGCTCGGCATGGCCGCAACGTATGCCGCCGTGGGTACGCTCGTGGGGCTTTTCGGCGCTGAACTGAATCTGCAGGCGGCGCTGCAGTCGCCGCCGGTGCTGGTTTTCTTTGCGGTGGTCTTTGTCGTGCTGTCGCTCTCGATGTTCGGCTTCTATGAGCTGCAGCTGCCGCAAGCGTTGCAGGACAAGCTCAACGCAATGGGTCAGAAGCAGGAAGGCGGCAAGCACGCCTCGGTGCTCGTCATGGGTGCTTTGTCGGCCCTGGTCGTCTCACCCTGCGTGTCCGCCCCGCTGGCTGGCGCGCTGATTTACATCTCGACCACCAACGACGCCGTGCTGGGTGGCACCGCGCTCCTGTCGCTCGGGCTTGGCATGGGCTTGCCACTCATGATTGTCGGCGGCAGCGGCGGACACTGGCTGCCGCGAGCGGGGGCCTGGATGAACGGCGTCAAGGCCGTATTCGGTGTGCTCCTGCTGGGGGTTGCCATCTGGCTGCTCGAGCGGGTTGTGCCGCCGGCGGTCACGCTTGCGCTCTGGGCGGCGCTTCTCCTTGGCAGCGGCGTGTATCTGGGCGTGCTGGATTTCTCGCCGCGCACCGGCCTCGCGCAGTTCGGCAAGGCAGCCGGTACGCTCGGCTTTCTGTGGGGCATTCTGCTGCTCATCGGGGCGGCAAGCGGCGCCAGCGATCCGCTCAAACCGCTCGCGCGCATCAGCGCAGCACCAGTGACGGCAGCGGGGGCTGTGCACAGCGAGCCGCAGTGGGTGGCGGTGAAAAGCCTCGCTGACGTGCAGGCGCAGATACGCGCGAGCGCGCGTCCGGTGATCCTGGATCTGTATGCCGATTGGTGTATTTCCTGCAAAGCCATGGAGCGCAATGTCTTTCCCCAGGCGGACGTGGCGCGCGGTCTCAACCAGTTCACGCTGCTGCGCGCCGATGTGACGGCCAATGACCCGATCGATCAGGAGCTGCTCAATCACTATGGTTTGTTCGGACCGCCAAGTCTGGTGTTTTTCGGCGAAGATGGCAGCGAAATGCAGGAAGTTCGCATCCAGGGTGAGGTCAATGCGGAGACGCTGGCCGGTCATCTGAGCGCGGTTCTGGCCGTTGTCGGATCAAAAAATTCGTCGAATGTCGGTGAAATAGCGGCGATCTCCCGCTAAATGCCCGGAATATGCGCGCTTCGGCGCGTGTTTTACTTGCATCTCCCGGTAAATACCGCAAAATCCCCCGCGTTCCACTTTTCCGGTTGAGGGGAGATCCACATGGCGCGCATCCTGGTGCTGAACGGCCCCAATCTGAACCTGCTCGGCAGCCGCGAGCCGGAAGTCTACGGCTATGACACCCTCGACGACATCAACGCGCGGGTAGCGGCAGCAGCACCCGAAGGCGCCGACCTCACGTTCCTGCAATCGAACGCCGAACACGCGCTCATCGAAGCGGTGCACGAGGCCAAGGCTGACGGGGTGGATTTCATCATCATCAATCCGGGGGCATTCACCCACACGAGCATTGCCCTGCGCGATGCCCTGCTGGGCGTGTCGATACCGTTCATCGAAGTACATCTGTCCAACGTGCACGCCCGGGAAGCGTTTCGACAAACGTCCTACCTGAGCGACGTTGCCGTCGGGGTCATCACGGGACTGGGTGCGAAAGGCTACGAGTATGCGCTCGCGGCGGCGCTGGAGAGAGTTTGAGGACCATGGCGGAGAAGGCAGGGGCATGAGCAGACTTGCGGTTGCGGGCGACAAGGAAATCTATTTTGAGTACTACCCGGGCGCGGGACCGGTGGTGTTGCTGTCCCATGGCTGGGGGATGAGCGGCCGTGCCTGGGATGATGTGACCGCACACCTCAAGGATGCCGGTAGCGCCGTGCTGGTTTACGACCATCGATGCTGTGGTCATTCCGACAAAGACTTCGAGGACGTTGGCATCAGCGCCCTGGGTGACGATATTGTTGCGCTCTGTGATGCCCTCGAGCTCGACGCGGTTGTCCTGAACGGCTGGTCCCTCGGTGGCGCGGTTGTGGTTGATGCGGCAGCCAAGCTCGGTGCCCGGCTGCGCGGGCTGACCCTCACCTGTGGTGCAACGCCCAGGTACACCCAGGCAGACGGCTTTGCCCACGGCGGCACCGTGGCCGACGTCGAAGGGACGGTGGCTGCCCTGCGTGCGGATCGGATCAATTTTCTGCACACGCTGTATTTTGAAGGCGTTTTCGCGAGGCCCGTGAGCGAGGCGGTAAAAACCGCAGCCTGGCAGATTGCGCTGCAGGCGAGCCCCGGCGCGGACGCTTCCCTGGGGGCGCTCGCGCATATCGACCAGCGCGAAGCCATGGCTGGATTGACCTGCCCCGCGCTGGTGGTTGTCGGAGACGCGGATGGTGTAGTGCCTGCAGGTATCGGCGAATTTGCGGCGGCAACGCTCGCGCACGCGACGCAGGTCAATATGTCGGGGTGTGGTCATGCGCCGTTTCTGGAGGACAGCGTGGCCTATCTGTCGGCCCTGGACGCATTCCTCACGGATTTAGGGTGAGGGGGGAGTAGAGAATGGATCTGCGTAAGGTCAAAAAACTGATTGAGCTGGTGGAGGAATCCGCCATCGAAGAGCTCGAGGTTGCGAACGGCGAAGAGTCCATACGCATAGTGATGCGCAGGGGTACGGTCAGCGCGCCGGTGGTGGCGACAGCACCGGCGGCGCCTGCGGTAGCGCCAGCCCCAGCTGCCGGCGGCACGCCGGTCAACGCGCCGATGGCCGGCACGTTTTACCGCGCGCCGCATCCGGATGCGGCGCCCTTCGTCGAGACAGGTCAGAGCGTCAATGCCGGTGACGTGCTCTGCATCATCGAAAGTATGAAGATGATGCACGAGATCCGCAGCGCCGACAGCGGCGTCGTGACCGCCGTGTGCGTCGACAACGGCGCTGCCATCAACACCGGAGACGTGCTCTTCGTTCTGTCGTGAACTGGTTGCAGCTCGAACTGGAAGCCACGCCCGATACGCTTGCGGGCATCGAAGGTGCGCTCGAAGCTGCGGGCGCGGTGTCCATTGCGCTCCTTTCCGCGGCTGATGAGCCGGTGCTCGAGCCCGCGCCAGGTGAGACGCCGTTGTGGCGGAGCGTGCGCGTTCGCGCGCTCCTGGGGGTGGATGTCGACCTAGCAGGCTTGCGGCGCCGCTTGACCGAGGCAGGTGCTGGCGCCATAGCAGATGTGGATTTCATCGGTGATGCCGACTGGCAATCCGTGGCGGGTAACCATGCGGTCGACCGCGTTTTTGCCGACCGGCTGCACCTTCTGCCAAAGTCCGCGGAAGCCCCGGCGGGCGCTGAAGAGGCTGTGTTGTACCTCGAGCCGGGCCTGGCGTTTGGTTCGGGCAGCCACCCGACCACGAGCATGTGCCTCGAATGGCTGGCTGCCAACGTAGCGACGGGTTCGCGCGTGCTCGACTTTGGCTGCGGCTCGGGCGTTCTGGGCATCGCGGCAGCGCTTCTCGGTGCCACCGTGGATGCGGTCGACCACGATGCTCAGGCAGTCGTGGCGACCGTCGACAACGCAGCCTACAATGGAATAACGACGGAACAACTGCGCGCGGCGGATGCTGACGGCTGGCACGCACGGAACGCCAGAGACGCTTACGACGTCATTGTCGCGAACATCCTGGCTGGACCCTTGCAGCAACTCGCTGCGACGTTTGAGCGTGCGGCGGCATCGGGTGGCGCAATTGTGCTGTCCGGGGTCCTCGCCGAGCAGGCGGACGCCGTGATGGATGCGTACGCGCAAACCGAATTTGCGACGCCTCAGCTGGAAGCCGGTTGGGCGTTGCTTGCGGGTGTTACACAGAAGTAACAAAACAATGAACGGCACGGCTGGATGTCGGACGACAATCTCGAACCACTAATCACCCAGTGTCCTAATTGCGAGACGCGCTTTCGCGTCACCGAGGCACAGCTGCAGGTCGCCGCCGGGCGGGTGCGCTGTGGCGCGTGTCTGACCGTGTTCGAAGGTACAGCCCATCTGATTCTGGATGGAGAGGCGATAGCTCCCGAAGCGGACAGCGAAGATGTCGATGCTGTCCTCGAAGAGCTCGAAGAAGTCGGCGAGCATGGCAAAGCTACGTCGATGCCGGACATCGATGCGGACGATCTGGCGGTCGTCGGTGAAGCGGACATTGGCGCTGACGAGGCAGAAGTACCCGACGAGCTGGCTCAGCTCGAAGCGCAGTTCCTCGCGGAGTTGAAAGGTGACGCCGGGCGCACCCGAACTGACGGCGACTCGCTGGAAGCCGATGCTGCGGTCATTCCAGAACCGCTTGGCGTCAACGTCAGCGAGGCGGTACCGGCGGGGGATGAAGCTGGCGAAGCTGGAACCGAAGAAGCTGTCACCGAGCTCGAAGCAACCCCCGGGGATGACGACACCGACAAACGCGCCGCAGAATCTCTGGATGAAGACCTCGTCGACGCGGTTGCCGATGAGCTCGAAGATGCGTTTGCGGAAAAGGCAGTCGGGGGTGATGAGTCGTCGAATGCTGATGACACACAGGACGGATTGGCTGATTCCGACGAAGACACCCGGGTAGACGCTGATACCGCGGCCGACATTGACGATGCGATGGCAAACGATCCGAGCGCCTGGCTCGAGAGCGTCACGGACGACGTATGGTCGGAAGACGAGCAAGACGTCAACCCTGAGGTGGCGGCTGCGACCGAAGATGCGAGGCAGGCCGCTGAGCAGGCCGAGCAGATTGAAGAGATTGAGCTGACCGCTCAGGCGGACCCTGAACTGCCTGCCGTCGACTGCGCGGCTGATCTCGAGATGACCGAGCCGGATCGGCGCCGTTCATGGATGACCCTGGCTGTGAGCCTCCTGCTTTTGATTGGACTGCCGCTGCAGGTGCTGTGGTTTCAGTACGACACCTGGGTGAAAGATCCCGAACTGCGCCCGATTTACGCCTCCCTCTGCGCGGTGACAGGCTGCGAGCTGCCGCCCATGCGCGATGTCAGTCTCATTTCCTCCAAACGCTCCTTCATCCGCGCGCATCCCGAGCGCGCGGATGCCCGGATTGTCGACGTGCTCATGGTGAACAATGCCGACTTTGCCCAGCCTTATCCCCTCATTGAGCTGACCGCAACCAGCCTCAGGGGGCAGCTCATTGCCGGCCGCCGTTTCAAGCCCGATGAGTACCTGCAGGGGGAGGTGGCCGAGGCTGAGCTCATGCCGCCGCGCACCCCCGTGCACGTATCACTGGAGATTCAGGACCCCGGCGCAGAGGCGATGAATTTTGAGGTCAAATTCCGCTGAATCGATCACCACATAGTGCTTGCTGCCGTCGATTGCGCGGGGTTTACTACGCCTCCATTTTTCGACTTCTTGAGAGGCAACGATGCTTGGTTACACCACCATTGGCGTAAACGATATGGCCCGGGCGGAGGGATTTTACAACGAGCTTCTGGCGGGCATTGGCGGAAAGCAGCTGTTCGGTCAGGACCGCATCAAATTTTACGGTACGGGCGAAGGGGGCATGCTTGCCATCTGTATTCCCTACGACGAGCAGACCCAGCATCCGGGTAACGGCACGATGGTCGCAATTCCCGGTGGTGACCGCGCAGGCGTGGACGCGCTCTATGCCAAGGCGCTCGAGCTTGGCGCCAGCGATGAAGGTGAACCGGGAGAGCGCGTACCGGGTGTCTTCTACGGCGCGTACGTACGCGACCTGGACGGCAACAAGCTGTGCTTCTTCGAGATGACCATGTAGCTCGTCTCGGGCCGGATTCCACGGCCGGCCCGTTCCGCAGTCGTGCCCGCTTGGCTTTAGCGAGCCAGCGGGTATGATGTGCGGCTTTTCTGCTAACGCACTGCCATCCAAACCCGTGCAGATAGGTCCGTTTTCACTCCGAAACCACTTCGCTCTGGCGCCAATGGCCGGATTGTCCGATGTGCCGTTCCGTACTCTGGCCTGGCGCTTCGGCGCGGGCTATCTGGTATCGGAAATGGTCTCTGCCAAGCCTGAGCTCTGGGAGACCGGCAAGAGCCGGTTACGGCGCGTACCGGTACCCGGCGCCTCGCCGGTTGCCGTGCAGATTGCCGGCACGGATCCGCAAGCCATGGCAGACGCGGCGCGCCGCCACGTGGATGACGGCGTGCAGATCATCGACATCAATTTTGGCTGTCCCGCAAAGAAGGTTTGCCGCAAAGCGGCCGGCTCGGCGCTGCTGGGCGATACGGCCCTCATCGGACGTATCGTGGAAACCGTGGCCGCTGCGGTAGAGGCGCCAGTGACGGCGAAGTTCAGGACCGGACTCGTGCCCGGTGACCGGCTCGGCGTAGTGGCAGGTCAGACCGCGGTGATGGCGGGCGCACAGGCGCTTGTCATGCACGGCCGCAGCCGGGCGTGCAAATTCAATGGCAGTGCAAGCTACGGGGCCGTCGCCGAGCTCTGCGCCAGCGTCAAGGTGCCAGTGCTCGTCAACGGCGATATCAGAACGGCCGGGCAGGCTCGCGAGGCCATGGCGGTCACCGGAGCCAGCGGAGTGATGATCGGGCGCGGTGCGTTTGGCCGGCCCTGGCTCTTTGCCGAGCTCACGGATGCCGGTTGCGTCAGCCAGGCTGAGAAGTGGCGTACGGTTGTCGAGCATGTTGGCATGATGCATGAGTTTTATGGTCAGGATGCGGGGGTGCGCATTGCCCGCAAACACGTCCTGGCGTATTTCGAGGAGCTGAACTGTGCTGCGCACGGCCCTCGTTTTCTCAAAGAGACCAGCGCGGCCGGGCAGCGGGCGCTACTCGCGCGGCTCGCCGAACGTCTGTGCGGTGAGCGCGCGGCGGCGTAACAACAACAGGGGGAATCGGTGACGACAGTCAAAGTGCGGCGCGCGCTCGTGAGCGTGTCCGATAAAACCGGCATTGCCGAATTCGGGAGGGCGCTGGCGGCCGCTGGTGTCGAGATTCTCTCGACCGGCGGAACCTATCGAGCGTTGCAGGACGCGGGCGTGGCCGTAACGGAGGTGGCAGAGCACACCGGATTCCCGGAGATGATGGACGGTCGGGTGAAAACGCTGCACCCGAAGATACACGGCGGCATTCTGGGACGGCGTGATGTCGACGGCGGCGCCATGGCGGAGCACGGCATCGAACCCATCGACATGGTCGTTGTAAATCTGTATCCGTTTGCCGCAACCATCGCGCGGGAAGACTGCACCGAGGCGCTGGCGATAGAGAACATCGACATCGGCGGACCCACCATGGTGCGCGCGGCGGCGAAGAACCACGCGGACGTGCTGGTGGTCGTTGATCCCGCCGACTATGACGCGATAGCCGCGTCGCTGGACACCGGTATCGATCACGACACGCGGCGCGCTTTCGCGGTAAAAGCGTTCCGCCACACGGCGCAATACGATGCGACGGTTGCCGGTTATCTCGGCGCCGACGAGCTTCTGCCGGATTCGATAAGCCTGACTTTCGACAAGGTCGATGACATGCGGTACGGGGAAAACCCGCATCAGCAGGCGGCATTTTATCGTGCGGTCGCGGCTCCGTTGGGCGGCACCATCGCCAACTACAAACAGCTGCAGGGCAAAGCACTTTCCTACAACAATATTGCCGACACAGACGCCGCGCTCGAGTGCGTCAAGGTATTCGAAGCACCCGCCTGCGTCATCGTCAAACACGCCAACCCGTGTGGCGTTGGCCAAGCCGACACCATCGAGGCCGCCTACGACAAAGCGTTTGCAGCGGACACGACCTCAGCGTTTGGCGGCATCATTGCGTTCAATCGCCCCCTCGATGGCGAGACCCTGGCGCGTGTTCTGGAGCGTCAGTTCGTGGAGGTGGTCATTGCGCCGGAGGTCAGCGACGCGGCGGTGACGGTAGCGCAACACAAAAAGAACGTCCGGCTGCTGTCATGCGGCGCATTCGCGACAGACAGCCGCGGGCTCGATTATAAACGCGTAGGCGGTGGCCTCCTGCTGCAGAGCGCCGATGAACAGTGTCTGGACGACAGTGCGCTCAGAGTGGTCACAAAACAGGAGCCCTCGGAGGCGCAGATGAGCGATCTTCTCTTCGCCTGGAAAGTTGCCTGGTTCGTGAAGTCGAACGCCATCGTTTATGCCCGGGACGGCCAGACCATCGGCGTGGGCGCGGGTCAGATGAGCCGTGTGATGAGCGCAAAAATTGCGGGACTGAAGGCGGCTGAAGAAGGTCTCACCGTGCCCGGATCGGTCATGGCATCTGATGCCTTCTTTCCGTTCCGAGACAGCATTGATGCCGCGGTGGAAGAGGGTATAGCCGCGGTCATACAGCCGGGCGGCTCGATGCGGGACGACGAGGTGATCGCCGCGGCCGACGAGCATGGCATCAGCATGGTCTTCACCGGCGTGCGTCATTTCCGCCACTGAACATTGAGGTCGAGGAGGGCAGCGTGAAGGTATTGGTCATCGGAAGCGGCGGTCGTGAGCATGCGCTTGCCTGGAAACTCAGGGCCAGCGCCGGGGTGGAAGAGGTGATCGTCGCCCCCGGTAATGCCGGCACCGCCCGCGAGCCGGGTGTACGCAACGTCGCGGTGGCTGCGGATGATCTCACGGGACTCCTGGCGCTTGCTCAGAACGAAGGCGTCGGCTTCACGATGGTGGGCCCTGAAGCACCGCTGGTAGCGGGCGTGACAGATCTTTTTCAGGCGAACGGGCTGCCGTGTTTCGGGCCCAGTCAGGCCGCCGCGCAGCTCGAAGGTTCGAAGGACTTCACCAAAGAATTTCTGGTGCGTTACGACATCCCGACGGCGGCGTACGAGTCGTTTACCGACGTGGATGCGGCCGTGGCCTACATCAAGGCGCAGGGTGCGCCGATTGTCGTGAAGGCTGATGGCCTGGCGGCAGGCAAAGGCGTTGTGGTGGCCCGCTCCGAAGAAGAAGCCATCAGTGCCGTCGAACGTATGCTCGGCGGCAGTGCGTTCGGCGATGCCGGCGCAAAGTTGGTCATCGAAGAGTTCCTCGAAGGAGAGGAAGCAAGCTTCATCTGTCTCTGCGACGGCCGCACCGCAATCCCTTTCGCTTCGTCCCAGGATCACAAGGCCCGTGACGATGGTGACCGCGGTCCCAACACCGGCGGGATGGGCGCGTATTCTCCCGCGCCGGTGATTGATGACGCCATGCACGCCAGAGTCATGGCGCAGATCATTGAACCCACACTGGCAGGCATGGCGGCAGACGGCGCCCCCTATGTCGGATTCCTCTACGCGGGGCTCATGATCACGCCGGAAGGACAACCGAAGGTGATCGAATTCAACTGCCGCTTTGGTGATCCCGAAGCTCAGCCGGTGATGATGCGCCTGCAGTCGGATCTGCTGGCGGCATGCCAGACGGCGCTGACGGGATCGCTCGATACGATCACCCTGCAGTTCGATCCGCGCGTTGCCCTTGGTGTCGTCATGGCGGCCGGCGGTTATCCCGATGCCTACGAAAAGGGCGACGTCATCAGCGGCCTCGAGAAGAGTCTCGTGGACACCAAGGTCTTTCATGCCGGCACGGCGCTCGAGAACGACGAAGTTGTCACGAACGGCGGCCGCGTACTCTGCGTGGTGGGTCTCGGCAGCTCGGTGGCAAGCGCCCAGGCGCGTGCGTACGAACGTATTGATCTGATCGGCTGGCGTAACCGCTACTTCCGCAAGGACATCGGGCATCGCGCATTGGCGCGGGATTAGTCGCTCCAGACGGACAGCGGCGGGCGACGACGGCGCACGCTGAAACACCGATTGTTCTCTCAGGTTTTGCCCGACGGCGTGCGTAAGCTCTGGCCTATGCTGCTGACTTATCTACAGCGTGTTCCGGAGTTCACAGCGCTGCCCGCCGCAGAGCTCAAGGCGCTGGCGCAACAGACCGTGGTCGTCTGCGTGCCGGCAGGGCGCCAACTCGTCACGCCGGGGATTGCACTCGATGACTACCTCTTTCTCCTGCGTGGGACACTGTCCGTCGGCCCGGCTCGCCGACGCGTACGGGCTTCCCGCTTTGGCGTGCTGCGGCACTTTTATCCCGGTGCGTCCGCGGTGCGGGCGCACACGGCCTGCCAGATTGCACGTGTGCGCAGACAGCTTTATGAGTTTGTCAGCGATGGCGGCAGCGGTGGCGCGCGCTACGATCTGGACGCCGCTCCCTGGCTCAAGCGTTTTTTGAGCTCACACATGATGCGACAGCTCTCGAACGCAGAATGGCAGGCGTTGCTGCGGGGGTTTGTTGCCGAGCGATTTGCCCGCGGTGACCATGTGATTGCTGCCGGCACGCGTGGCGACTGCTGTTACGTCGTCGAAGCGGGTCATGCGGTGGTGCATCACTGTGGCAAGACGCTGTGCCATCTGAATCCCGGGGATTTTTTCGGCGAGGACGCCCTGCTTGTGGATGCGCCGCGCAACGCAACCGTCACCGCGCTGTCGCCGCTCAAGGTGCAGAAGATTCACCGTCAGCTCTTTCTTGCGGTCCTCGCGGACACGCTGGTGGAGTTTGTCGAGCAGCGTGGTCCCGGCGTTTGCTATTCCATAACGGATGCCGCGCACATCGATCTGCGGGCGACGCTCGCGGAGCTGCCGGCCAGGCAGCAGATTTACGTCACGGGTGGCTCCCGGGCTGAGCGGGCGCTCGTGACCTTTCTGCTCGTGCAGCGCGGTCACCGGGCGCAGGCATTGGCCTGATTCAGGCCGGGACGGTGCGGTCCTTGGCCCAGCTTCGCAGCGCCTGGATGCTCTCAGCGCGCAGCACCGAGATGGGATAGGTGCGGTCGAGCGCAGCTTTCAGATCAGCCTGTGTGATCGCGCCGTCACGTGCCGCGGCCAGGTAGCGTGCGGACACGATCGCCTCTTCGATCTCGGCGCCGGTAAACTCGTTGGCGGTGTCGGCCAGTGCCGGCAGGTCGAAGAGATCCGGGTCCAGATCGCGCTTGGCGAGGTGAATGCGGAAAATGTCTTCGCGCACTTTCGCGTCCGGCAAATCAACGAAGAAGATTTCATCGAGGCGGCCTTTGCGCATGAGCTCCGGGGGCAGACCGGTGATGTCGTTGGAGGTGGCGACGATGAATACGGCCTGATCGTTCTCGGCCATCCAGGTCAGAAGCGTGCCCAGCACGCGGTGCGAAGTTGCGTTGTCACCCTGGCCGGTTGCAAGGCCCTTTTCGATCTCGTCCATCCACAGCACGCAAGGTGCCATGAGCTCCGCCTGCTTCAGAGAGTTGCGCAGGTTGCGTTCGGTCTCCCCGAAGTATTTGTTGTACAGCGCGCCAAAGTCGAGTCTCAACAAGGGGATCGACCAGAAACCGGCAACAGCTTTGGCTGCCAGGGACTTGCCGCCACCTTGCACACCAAGC
>JANQPF010000006.1 GCA_028285415.1 Pseudomonadales bacterium | reverse complement strand
TGGATCAACCATCGCACCGCCTCGGTGAGCTCCTCGTCAGCCACGTCCGGGCGATCAACCAGGGAGAGGTTGTACATCTCCGGTGCAAGCACGAGGTTGCAGCCGCCCGCTACCGCGCTGCGGGATAGTCTGAGGCTCTCGAGCTGCGCCTCCAGCCGGCCTTGCAACTCCGTCAGCTGCTCCAACGGATCCGCACGCAGCGCAATCTTCGCGTCGCCCGCGAAATTGCCGTGCGCAAGCGCCACCACGGTGCCCGATACGTAAACGGACAGCTGTTCCGAGGTGTGCGGCAGGGGCCCGCTGCGGCCTTTCCCGCCCGCCATGGCAAACGCTTTCAAGCGCCGCAACCAGGCACTTCCTTGCGCCACTTTGTCTCCAGAGTTTCTAGTTTCCTGCCTGGAGTATAGGCACGATTGGCGGTTTTACCCGGCAGGGCCCGCCATGCAACAAGCGCGGTACAATGCCGCATGTCATTCCACGTTGTGCTCTACGAGCCGGAGATCCCACCCAACACCGGCAACATCATCCGCATTGCCGCCAACACCGGAGCGAGCCTGCATCTGATCGAGCCATTGGGGTTTGCCTGGGAAGACTCACGCCTGAAACGCGCCGGGCTCGACTACCACGAGTACGCGGATGTCAGCCTGTACCCTTCACTGGATGAGTTCCTGAAAACCATCCAACCGGAACGCATCTGGGCGTTCACAACGAGGGCTTCGCGCGACTATGCGAATGCGAGTTTCCGCGCGGGCGACGTGTTCCTCTTCGGCCCCGAGTCTCGCGGCCTGCCGGATGCGGTTCTCGAATCCCTGCCCCCGGAACAGCGGCTGCGGATCCCCATGCGCGCGAACTCGCGCAGCCTCAATCTCGCCAACGCGGTCTCGGTTGCGGTGTACGAAGGCTGGCGCCAGCTGGGATTCGACGGCGGGCGCTGACGCGCTAGTGTTTGACGTCCTGACTCTGCTGAGCCTGCTGCTGCATCGCCTGAGCGTACAGCACGTCAAAATTGATGGGCGCAAGCTGCAGCGCCGGAAAACCGCCTTTGACCACCAGGCCGTCGAGACATTCTCTGACGTAGGGAAAAAGCGTTGTGGGGCAGAATACGCCGAGCACCTGGCGAAGCTGCTCCTCGGACACGCCGGTGATGGTAAATAGCCCCGCATACTGCGCTTCGGCGATGAACGCAACGCGATCTTCGTCACGTCGCGCGGTGACGGTGACCGCCAGCACGACCTCATGGCGACCTTCACCCTGGGAATTGACCGACGTGTTGATGTCCACCTGGTTCTGCGGCTGAAAGGACTCGGTAAACACTGCCGGCGAGCCGGGTGATTCGAACGATGCGTCTTTGAGATAGAGCCGCTCGATGCGCACGGCCGCCTCATTGCGGTTTGCCTGCCCGGCAGCGTCGCTGTTGTCGTTTTCGCTCATGCTCAGGCCTTGACCACCGGCAGGCTCTGCCCACGCCATTCGCTGATGCCGCCGCGCAGACGACTCACGTTGGTGAATCCGGCCTTGCGCAGGAGCGTACCGGCGGCACCCGAGTGCTGACCCATTTTGCAGGCCACCACCAGCGGCTTGTCTTTGTATTTTTCGAGTTCCCCGAGCCGCGATTCGAGGCTTGCATAGGGAACGTTGATGGCATCGACGATGTGTCCCTGTTCGAATTCCGACTTGTCGCGGACATCGAGGACCACGGCATCCTGGTTATTGACCAGGTTGACGACTTCCTGGGCGCTGACGGTCGAGCCGCCGCGATTGGTTTCGTTGCGAATGAACAGGATCAACAGCACCACAAAAGCGCCGACGAGCAGAGGGTGGTTGCCGATGAATGTAAAGAGTTGTTCCATGACGGACGAAGCGGTTACAAAAACGCCGGCGATTATACACACGGCTGCACGGCTTTTTTTGCTAGAATTCGCCGGCTTCTGAAGGACCTATATCCAGCTATGCGTCAAGTCAATTTGTTGGTGGTACTCGACGGATTCGGCTACAACGAGAGCGCCGATCACAACGCGATTGCACAGGCTGATACGCCCACGTGGGATCGGCTCTGGGCGCAGCAGCCTCACACGCTCATATCCGGCTCCGGCGAGGACGTCGGGCTGCCGGACGGGCAGATGGGAAACTCCGAGGTCGGGCACATGAACCTCGGCGCCGGTCGGGTCATCTACCAGGATTTCACGCGCATCAACCGTGCCATCGAGCAGGGTGAGTTCCTCAAAAACCGCACGCTGAACGCAACCTTCAAGAAGCTGGAGAAATCCGGCGGGGCGCTGCATGTCTTAGGTCTGCTGTCGCCGGGTGGCGTACACAGTCACGAAGATCAGATCTTCGAGCTTCTCAAAGGCGCTGCTGAACGCGGCCTGGAGAAAATCTACCTGCACGCCTTTCTCGATGGCCGTGATACCCCACCGCGCAGCGCTGAAGCCTCGCTGCGCGCGGCACAGGACCTGTTTGCAGATCTCGGCCGCGGCCAGATTGCGAGCATCGTCGGCCGCTACTACGCAATGGACCGTGACCAGCGATGGGACAGGCAGGAGCGCGCGTATAATCTGATTGTCCGCGGTGAAGCGCCGTTCCACGCCGCGAGCGCCGTCGATGCGCTCAAACAGGCTTACAAGCGCGACGAAAACGACGAGTTCGTGCAGCCAACCGCGATCCACGGCAGCAACGACATACCCGTGTCACTGCATCCCGAGGATGCGGTGGTATTCATGAACTTCCGAGCCGACCGCGCTCGGCAGCTTTCCCGCGCCATGACGGAGCCGGAGTTCGACGGATTCGAGCGACGCAGCTTCGTACCGCTCACCGATTTTGTCACGCTGACGCGCTATGCCGACGACATCGCCGCACCCTGTGCTTTCGATCAGCAGCGCTTCACCAATACGCTGGGCGAATACCTTGCCGCGCAGGGTAAACGCCAGCTGCGCATTGCGGAAACCGAGAAGTACGCCCACGTGACGTTCTTCTTCTCGGGCGGCGTCGAGCAGCCGTATCCCGGCGAAGACCGCCTGCTGATCCCGTCGCCGAAGGTTGCCACCTATGACCTGCAGCCCGAGATGAGCGCCCCTGAGGTCACGGACAAGCTCGAAGAGGCGCTCCGTTCCGGTGAGTACGACGTGATTGTTTGCAACTACGCGAACGGCGATATGGTCGGGCACACCGGAAAAATGGACGCCGCCATCAGCGCGGTTGGCACCCTAGACGCCTGCCTCGCGCGCCTGGCGCAAACGATCGAAGAAACCGGCGGGCAGATGCTCATCACGGCAGACCACGGCAACGTCGAGCAGATGCGCGACGTGGCGAACGACCAGGAACACACCGCTCATACAAGTAACGTGGTGCCGCTTGTTTACATAGGACCGCAGGAAGTGGTCTTTGCCGAGCACGGCACCCTGTCTGACGTTGCGCCGACGCTCCTGGATCTGATGCACATGGAAATTCCCGGAGAAATGACCGGCCGCTCGCTCGTTACTATCGATACACGGCAGAGCGCTTAGTTGACCGCAGGGCTGCGTGCGGCACTGTGTTTATGTGTCCTCGGCGCGCTCGGTCTGTCGGCCGCCGCAGCCACCCCCGACGCTGACGAAACCGCTGCCCAGCTGAAAGCCACGCTCGAGCGTCTGAACGCGCTGTCGGAGTGGTTTACGGAAGCTGAAAAGCGCCGCTCCATCTGGCTTGTGGATCTGCAGCGACAGGATCGCGACATTGCCCGCCTGAATCAGGCGGTAACGGACGTGCGCGCCAGAGTGCAGGCAACCGACGATGAGATGTCGTCGCTGCGCGAGCGCGAGGAGACCCTCAACGCACAGCGCAAGGTTCAGGCGGAACTCATCGCCGAGCACGTCGCCGCGGCCTATCGCCTGACCGGTCAGGACTTCCTGAAACAGCTGCTCAACCAGGAATCCCCCGACGAGTTCGCCCGCATGATCCGCTATCACCGCTATTTCAGCGAGTCGCGGCTGGCGGCATTAGCCGATTATCAGGCAACGCTTGCGGCGCTCGAAGACAACCGCCAGGCGCTTGCGGTGCAGCAGGAAAGACAACAGGAACAGCAGAGCGAGCTCGTGGCCGAACAGCAGGCACTTGCCGGGGATCGCCAGTCCCGCGCCACGTTAATCGATCAGCTCGACGCCGAAACCGAAACCAAAACCGCCGAATTCGAACGGCTGGAGAAAGACCGGGTGCGTCTGGAAGAGCTCCTGGCAGAGCTCCGCCGCCGCGCGACCGAGCTCGACGGCACCGCGTTTGCCGCGGCCAAAGGCAGCCTGCCCATGCCAGCTGAAGGACGCATCCGCCACGCCTTCGGCAGCGGCCGCGCAGACGGGCGGCTGCGCTGGCATGGCATCGACATCGCCGCGACCGAAGGCACGCCAGTAACGGCAGTCTTCCGCGGCCGCGTGATCTTTGCCGACTGGCTGCGCGGCTTTGGCCTGCTCACCATTCTCGATCATGGCAGCGAGTATATGACGTTGTACGGTCACGCCGATGTGTTGTACAAACAGGTGGGAGATTGGGTGGAAAGCGGTGAGGTCATTGCCGCCGCCGGCAACAGCGGCGGTAAAAAGGAAACCGGCGTTTATTTCGAGGTACGCCACGAAGGCCAGCCGAAGGACCCCATCTCCTGGGTTGATCGTTAATCCCGGGGGAACCAGTGCTTACCATACTCGTCTGTATCGCGCCGCTCGCTGCGATCCCTTTTCCTGCAAACGCGGAAGCACCCGTGGCGCATACGCTCACCTCCGCGAAGAGCGCCGACGGCACCCATATCAGCTGGCACGAACACCGAATCGACGACAGTGAGCTCGGCAATCTCGACCTTTCCGGCAGTGACGGGCTGGCGATGGCCGACCTTGACGGCGACGGCTTCGAAGACGTGGTGTCGGTGCACGAATCGGATACCACATACGACGGCAAACCCATTGGTCACGTGCGTATCGCCTGGGGCAGCGCTGATCCCGACCAGTGGACGCTGACAACCCTCGCCTCCGGTGCCGAAGCGGCCGCGGCGGAGGATGTGGCGATTGCCGACGCCAATGGCGACGGTCATCCCGACGTTGTGGTCGCCGCGGAGCTTGCCCATCTCATCTATTTTCAGAACCCGGGCAAAGATCCACGCACCACGAATTGGGCGCGCACCATTCCACCCGTCACGACTGAAAGGGGTTCCTACATCCGCGTGTTTTTCGCCGACTTCAACGGGGACGGGCGCGTCGAGGTCATTGCGCCCAACAAGGGTGCGCAAAACCCTGAGCTCGACACGCCGGCACCGCTGAACATATCGCTCTATCACCTACCCGAGAATCCGCTGGCGGGCGCGCAGTGGACGGAGCAGGTGCTGAGTCAGGTACGGATTCCCATCAACTCCGAACCGGTGGACCTGGACGGCGACGGCGACCTCGACGTGGTCATCGGCTCGCGCGGGGAGGGTCGCATAGCGTGGCTCGAAAACCTCGGCGGTTTCCGTTTCGCTGAACACGCAATTGTCCCGTCTGGCAAACCCGCGGACGCCGCGCTCACCGGCTTCAACATGGACTACGCCGATCTCAACGGTGACGGTCGCACCGATATCGTAAGCACCGCGTGGAGCGGTTATTTGCTGTGGCTTGCCGCACCGGCGAAGGCGAGCGAACCCTGGGCTACCCACGTGCTCGGCTACACGCCTCCAGATCAAATCGTTTCCGTGCGCCTCGCCGACATCGACGGCGACGGAGATCTGGACGCATTTGCGGGCGCTTACAGCCGCGGCCCGCGGGATGCGGACGGCGCGGACGTGTCCGTCAACGATCCGCTGGGCCGGATCACGTGGTTTGCCAATCCCGGTGCCGACGCGGCGAATCAGCCCTGGCAGCAACACGATATCTCGCGGCGTAAACGCGGCATGTACGATAAATGGCTGGCGCGGGATCTCGACGTCGATGGCGATCTGGACTTTCTCGGCACGCGGGGTAACAGCGAACTCTACGATGGTCTCATCTGGCTCGAACAGGTGCGCACCCGCGAGCCCGCACAGCGTTTCATACCGGCCCGTGACGCCGACAGCGAGGAGATGCCGCTCCCGCCGTAAACCCGGCGGCGTACGCGTTTCACACTATCAGCGACATTTGCTGTCAAATTCGAGAGTAACCTGAGACACTCGAACCATGACCCTTCGACCTCTCACACTGATCGGCATTATCGTCAGTATTGTTACCGGTATCTCCCTCGGGGTACTGGCGCACATTCTGACGCGTGACACCACGCCCGCCGATCCCTCCGCAACGCTGTCCGAAGCGCTGCGTCAGGTAAGCGACAACTACGTCGAAGAGGTCAGCGAAGAAGAGCTCCTGAACTATGCCATCGAAGGCATGATGCAGAGCCTGGACGACCACTCCGGCTACCTTGATGCCAGGGCGTTCGAAGCCCTGCAGGCGAATACCAGCGGCGAGTTCGGCGGTATCGGCATCGAGCTCGGGCTGGTCGACGGCTATTTCACGATCATCGCGCCGATCGACGGCACGCCCGCTGACCGGGCCGGCCTCAAGGCAGGTGACCGCATTACCCGCGTCAACGACACGTCAGTGAAAGGGCTGAAGCTCGACGCGCTGATCGACACCCTGCGCGGCGCCCCGGGCAGCACGTTGACGCTCACGGTCAAGCGCGACGATCGTGAGCCGCGCGACGTTGCGCTGACCCGCGACAAGATTGCCATTGCCAGCGTGCGCGGGCGTCTCCTGGAGCCCGGTTTTGCGTACCTGCGTATTTCCCAGTTTCAAACCAGCACGGGTCGCGACACGGCGGAGATGCTGATGGACCTGGGTGAAAAAGCCGAGGCACCGCTCAAGGGACTCGTGCTGGATCTGCGCAACAATCCCGGCGGTACGCTGCAGTCGTCCGTCGAAGTGGCTGATCACTTTCTCGAAGAAGGGCTCATCGTCTACACGGAAGGTCGCCTGGCATCGAGCTACGCAAAATACCGCGCGACCACCGGCGACGTCCTGAGCGGGATGCCGATGGTTGTCCTGATCAACTCCGGCTCCGCCTCGGCGTCGGAGATAGTCGCCGGCGCGCTGCAGGACCATGGCCGCGCGCGTTTGATGGGTTCGACAAGCTATGGCAAAGGCTCCGTGCAGTCGATCCTGCCCCTGCATCAGGACCAGGCGATCAAAATCACCACCGCCTACTACTTCACGCCAAACGGCCGCTCCATCCACGAAGCCGGCATTGAGCCCGACATTCCGTTCGATGGCGAAGACGACGCGCTCCTGAACGAAGCGCTGTCACTCCTGAAAACGGCTGAAGACAACAGCCTGCAGGCGCGCCTCTAAGCCCGAATTCTCCTGCAACTGGGTCGCCTGAGGCCAATTCTTCGCGCAACCGTTTACTTGCACATCGCCAGACACTAGACTCTCCGCCAGATCTGCAAACGTTAGGATCACAGTCTGAGACGGCTACATGGATGCCTCTCACTGCTGTGGGTGCTGGTGTTGCCCGGCTTGGCAAACGCAGCTGAACTCGCGGTGGTGATAGATGATGTAGGCTACAACAAGGCGCGGGGGGAACGTGCCATCAACCTGCCCGGTCCGGTGACGATCGCCGTACTGCCCTTCGCCCCGCATACCGGCTCCCTGGTCGAGTACGCCACCCTCCTTGGCAAAGACGTCATTGTCCATCAGCCAATGGAACCCCACGCATCACCACACGCCCGTGAGGAAACGGGAACCTTGAAGCTCGCCATGCGGGATCGGGATTTCGACGCCACGCTGAACGCCGCTCTGGCGGCCGTGCCGCGGCACGTTGGCCTTTCCAACCATACCGGCAGCCTGCTGACCGCGCATGATGCCCCGATGCGCCGCCTGATGCGGACGCTCTCCAGCCGCGGGCTCTTCTTTCTCGACTCGCGCACGACCGCGGAGACGGTGGCGCTGGACGTGGCCCGGGAACTCGGCGTGCCGTCGCTGCGCCGGGATGTGTTTCTGGATCACGAGCGGACCGCCGCTGCCGTGCATGCCGCGTTCGAAAAGGTACTGGAACGCGCACGCCGGCAGGGCCACGCCGTGCTCATCGGGCACCCCTACGATCTGAGTCTCGATTACCTGCACGACCGGCTGGCGGAATTACCCGCGGATATTGAGCTCGTCCGCGCCGCTGATCTTGCCGTGCGTCAGACGCGATTCAGCCGTCCAATAGTGCTTGCCCGGCCGGTAACTCCAGCGTCCCCTCATATATCGCCCGGCCGGTAATCGCGCCGAGCAGGAGTTCCGGACGATCGCTGAAGGCAGTCTTCAAGGCATCGAGATCGGCAAGGCTGGTCACACCCCCTGACGCAATGACCGCAAGACCTGCGTTTTCGGCAAGCTCGCGGGTGGCTGCGACGTTCAGCCCGCTCATCATGCCGTCGCGCTCGATGTCGGTATAAACGACGCCCGCAAGCGGCAACTCAGCTGCGGAAGACGCCAGCGCAACGGCGGACTGAGTGGAGGTATTGTCCCACCCGTCCGTCGCCACTTTGCCGTCCCGCGCATCGAGCCCGAAGAGCACCCGGTTCGGATGCGCGGTCGCCACGGCCCGCAGGAACTCGGGATCTTCCACAGCTCGGGTGCCGACAATCACCGCATCCACACCGGCGCCCAGGTATGCGTCGACCATGTCCAGCGACCGGATGCCCCCACCGACCTGTACCGGCACGTCACCCATCGCTTCTACCATGCGTTCGATCAGGTTGCGGTTTTTTGGTGTGCCCGCAAACGCGCCATCGAGATCCACGACGTGCAGACGCCGGGCACCCTGGGCCCGCCAGTGCGACGCCATGGCCACGGGGTCATCCGAGAAGACCGTTGCGTCATCCATGCGCCCCTGGCGCAGACGGACACACTTGCCTTCCTTGAGATCGATGGCGGGAATCAGAATCACGGTTCAAAGACTGCCTTTGGTCGAGGGCACCACGCCGCTCATGCGCGGGTCCGGCGCCACCGCCATGCGCAACGCCCGGCCGAACGCCTTGAAGAGGGTTTCCGCCTGGTGGTGCGCGTTGACACCTTTGAGATTATCCAGGTGCAGAGAGACCATCGCGTGATTGACGAACCCCTGAAAAAACTCCCGCAGCAGATCCACGTCAAAATCGCCGATGCGCGCGCGGGTGTAGTCGACGTCGTAAAAGAGCCCCGGGCGGCCTGACAGGTCGATCACCACTCTCGACAGCGCCTCATCGAGCGGCACATACGCGTGCCCGTAGCGATAGATACCGGTTTTGTCCCCGAGCGCCTCGGCAAACGCCTGACCGAGCACAATCCCGACGTCTTCCACCGTATGGTGCGCATCGACCTCGAGATCACCCACTGCCTTGATGTTCAGATCAATGAGGCCATGCCGCGCAATCTGCGTCAGCATGTGATCGAAGAACGGCAATCCCGTCACCAGTTCGCTGTCGCCGCTGCCGTCGAGATTGAGGCT
This sequence comes from Pseudomonadales bacterium, assembly GCA_028285415.1. Taxonomy (GTDB): domain Bacteria; phylum Pseudomonadota; class Gammaproteobacteria; order Pseudomonadales; family Azotimanducaceae; genus UBA4421. The sequence goes on along the minus strand of JANQPF010000006.1, from coordinate 56,140 downwards.
GAGCTCAATCTGCGTTTCCGCGGTGTTGCGTGTCACGCTTGCCGTGCGCGCCTGAGTCATTGTGCCTGCCTTGTTGCTTGCGGCGAGAGAGGGTGCGGATTCTAGCGGCTTTCACGCCGCTGTACACGCGGCGCCAGGCGCTGCGATAGAGCGCTAGAGCCGATCCATGAGGCTGCCATGCGGCAGGAATTTGTTGTCGGTATGCGCCTTGATCCAGCGGCTGAGCTCCGGCGTGAACGACCCGCGTGATTTGAGCGCTCGAACAAGCGTGATGACCGCAGATTTGTCGCCCGCAAGCCAGCTGCTGTGGTCCCGCTCGCCGACGGTGAAGACGCGGATCAGGGCGACAATCTGGGCATCGCTGAGCGTATCCGCCCGCTCAGCCCAGCCGGCGTGGGTCACGAGCGGCGCAAATCGCCGTAGCTCGAGCTCGGAGAGATTCAGCGCTTCACCGTCAAAGTCGAGCGCCAGGCGGCACAACTCGTCGACGGCAACCGCGTCCATTGGCGCATTCAGCGCGCCGGGATCAAAGGTATCTACACTCATGATTTAACAAATATTGACAACATTCCTGTTTTTTCTGTGCGATTTCGGCGTATCATGCTCGTTACAAAGGAGATACACCCGATTGTGTGAATTATGGTGCAATGCACGTGATTTTGGCAGTTGGGATCAGCACGGTTGCCAGGCAACCGAGCATCAAGGATTTGGGGAAGTGACCATCTTGAATGAGCGCATTTATCGCGGCGACGACGGCAGCTGGTACTATCGTGCCCGCGGCAACGACGGCGTGGGCCCTTACGATACCCTGGAAGCTGCCGAGCAGGCCCTCACCCAACAGGTACGCGCCTGGTCGGGCCGTGGCAAGCCCCGCACGATCTGGTCCCAGCATCTGCCGACGAGCAAATTGTTCCGCCGTTCAGCTACGCGTCATCCATAACACTTTATAATCCGCGCTACGTTTCCACTCGAGAACACTCGTGCGTCTGATCGTGCGCCTGCTCGGAATTGTTCTGCTGACCGCTATTGCCGTGGCCGTCGTTGCGGGCGTCTGGATTCAGGACGCCAACCGCCTCAAACCGGAACTGGAAGCGCTCCTCAGCGAAAACAGTGGCTATGCCGTCGCCATTGGCGGGGATATCTCCTGGCAACTTTTTCCGCCGCTCATCCTGCACATCGAGGACCTCACCGCGCGCAATGACGAACGCACCATCGAGGCCAGCGCCATTGATCTACAGATGGATCTTTCGGCCATGTGGGAAGACATCGAGCGCTGGCAGGTGAGCCAGTTGACGCTCACCGACACGCGCATCGACGACGCTGAATCTTCGACACTGTTGCGATCGCTCACTCTGCAGGACTTTCAACCCGGCACCCCGGCCCTGCTGACGCTCGACGCAAGCTACACGGCCGCGGAGAGCGAAGATGCGGCTGACGCGGAAACGCCGACTCCCCTGAACGTCACGATGGAGGGTCTGGTCACGTACCACCCACCCACAGAGGACACGCGCGAGCGGATCGCGTTGGCTGAAACCCTGATCACATCGGATCTCGGCGACGGCACGTGCGAGGCTGACGTGACCACCGCGGAAGCCCCCGGCGCCGCGCCGGTACCCGCCGGCGACGATGACATTCTGCCCATCGCCACCCTGCACGAGTTCGACTTCAGCGGCACGTGCGCGATGACGCGGCTGGTCGCAGGCACGGAAACGTTTACCGACGCGTTGCTCGAATTCAGCAACGTCGCGGGCCAGCTCGATACGCTGCTCGAAGTCCGGGACTTTCTCGACGGCACCGCGCGCGCGGACGTGAGCGTCGATACCAGACAGGAGCCCATCGTCTGGACGGTGCTGCCCGAGATCACCAACGTCGATAGCCAGCGGCTCATCGACTGGTCTGAGCAGCGGCTGCAGTGGATTGCCCACATCGGCGCGAACAGCAGCCTGACGCTGCAGGGCAACACGCCGTCGGAACTTGCCGCTTCGATCCGCGGCACCAGCGAATTCGACGGCGGCCAGGGCCGGCTGAACATCGAGAAAATCAAAACCCAGCTCGCAAGCATCGCGCAGCTGACGCGGCAATCCGACAGCGTCGCCAGCTGGCCTGATCTCTGGGAGTACCAGCACTTCACCGGGCGCTGGGTGATCGATGGCGCCAAACAGCACCTGGCGTTTGCCCTCGACAACATGAGCGTCGACGCCGAAGGCGAGTACAGCTATCTGGACGACACGCTGGACCTTCTGGGTAACGTGACCATCCACGAACCCGCCGAGGGTGAGACAAGCCCGTTCGAAATCAATCCGCTGCTTGCCGGCACGCCCATACCCATTCGCTGCCAGGGATCGAGCGCCGATCCAACCTGCCGTCTCGATCAGGACGCAACCCGCAATCTGGTTGCACGCGCGCTGCAGCGCAACGACGATTCCGGCTTGCGGCGTAAGCTCGAAGACAAGATCGACGAAGAAGTCCCGGAGGAGTACCGCGAAACGGCTCGCGATCTGCTCGACCTCCTTGGCCGCTCGCTGGAAAGGGACTGAACGGACTGCATGGACTGGTTTGCAACACGGCTCCTGTCCTGGTTCGATGTCGCCGGCCGCAAAGACCTGCCCTGGCAGCAGGACATCACGCCTTACCGGGTCTGGGTGTCCGAAATCATGTTGCAGCAGACCCAGGTGACCACCGTGATCGGCTACTACCAACGGTTCATGGACCGCTTCCCTGACGTGGGTAGCCTCGCGCGCGCGGGCCTCGACGACGTGCTCCATCACTGGACCGGGCTCGGCTACTACGCCAGGGCCCGCAATCTGCACAAGGCAGCGCAGCGTATTGTCGATGAGCACGGCGGCGAGTTTCCGCTCGCGCTGGAAGCGCTCGAGGACCTTCCAGGGATCGGCCGTTCCACCGCCGGTGCTATCAGTGCGATCGCGCACCGCCGCCGCGCTGCCATTCTCGACGGCAACGTCAAACGGGTGCTCTGCCGTTTCCATGCGGTGAGCGGGTACCCGGGCACCACCAGCGTCGCTCGCACGCTCTGGGAGAAAGCGGAAGCGCATACGCCCGAGGCGCGCGTCGGCGACTACACCCAGGCGATCATGGATCTGGGGGCCACGGTCTGCACACGGCGCAGTCCCGGCTGCGACGTCTGCCCGGTGGCGGAACGATGCGAAGCCTACGCCGCGGGCACCACGGAAAACTACCCGGAGCGCAAACCCGCCAGAACCAAACCCGAACGTCACGCGCGCTTTTTCGTGGCAACGCTTGCCCGCGGCGCCGTGCTCCTCGAACAGCAACCGCTGGACGGCTTGTGGGGTGGACTGTGGAACCCTCCGCAGCGTGCCGGGGACACCGAACCCGAGGCGTTCATCGCGGAGATGGGCTGGGCAGCCGATGACGTGGCGCGCGTGCACATTGCGCCCGCCTTCCGGCACACGTTCACGCATTTTCATCTGCACATCGAGCCGGTTTACATACAACTGGCACGCGAGCCGCGTCTCGTCGCTGACGACGCGCACCAGCGCTGGCTGGTTCCTGAAGAGTGGCAGGGCGGCAATGAGCGGCTGGGACTGTCGAAACCCGCGGTACGGTTACTCGCAAGTCTCGCAGACGACTTTACACTACAAACAAACTGATCAACGTATACAGCACGGCGCTGATGCCCGCAGCAATCAGCGCCAGCAGCATCTGCGTGGTGACGTGGTCCATGAGGTCCGAACCGCACGCCAGCGAGGAGAGAATGGTCGTGTCGGATATCGGCGAGCACTGATCGCCAAACACCGCCCCGCCGAGAATGGCGCCAAAATTCAGGAGCAGGTAGGTCGGATCGGCCGACAGCGACAACGCCAGCGGCAGCGCTATGGGGAACACCACCGCATAGGTGCCCCACGACGAGCCGATCGAGAACGCAACCACCATACAGATGACGAGGAGCACCGCCGGCAGGATGAAGGGCACGGACTCGAGCCCGCCCGCGACGAGATCGACAACGTAGACCGAAGTTCCTAGCTGTGAAGAGACTGCAGCCAGCGTGACGGCAAGCCCCAGGATGATGGCGCCGATGGTCACGCCCTTAATGCCGCCAACCATCGCCTCCACGGCATCGGCGATGCTCATACCGCGGATGAGGCTCGTCACCACGGCGACAATGACCGCAAGCCCGAAGCCTTCAAACACCATCGGCGAGCCGCCCAGGAGCCAAGGCACGATACACAGACCCATGAGCGTGGTGATTGGTGCCAGGAAATCCCACGCCCAGGGCTCATACCCCGGCGCCAGGTTCTCCTCCGTGAGCTCCGGACTCATGATTGGGGTTGCCCCATCCCGGTCCAGCGCGCCGGTCGACTGCACGCGTGCAACCACGCCGGCCATCGGTGTGCGCCACAGCGGCAGCCGATCGAGCGAAAAGAGGAGCGTCATGAGCACCGCAAAGATGGCGTAGAAGTTGAACGGAATCGCCTGCAGAAAGAGCGCCGCGCCGTCTTCCGGAGTGTCGACGAGTCCGGCAAGCGGCTCTATGAGGAGAAGCCCCGCAACATAGATCGGCCAGACGTTGAACGGGATGAGCGTCGCGATCGGTGAGGCTGTGGAATCAACCACATACGCAAGCTCTTCGTGCGCCACCTTGTGCTTGTCCGATATCGGCCGCACCGTTGTACCGGCCAGCACCGTTGAGATGGTTCCGCCCTGGTGAAAGACGATCCCGAGCGACCAGGCGAACATCTTGGCGCTCACCCGGGAAGAAACGAATTTCTCAGCAAGCTTCTGCGCGAGGAAGCGCGCGCCGCCGTTTCTATTCCACATCCCCAACAATCCACCCAACGCCCAGAGGTAAACCACCAGTATCTGCGCGTAGTTCTCGGTCGCAATGGCAGGGATGATGAACGCGTCCAGCACGTTGACGCGGCCAATGATGAGCCCGCCGGCCAGTATGCCCAGGATGAGCGCTACGATGACGTTGCGCGTGACGAAACAGACGCTGATGGTGATGAGCGCGGGCAGGAGCGACCAGAAGCCGAAATGACCATCCGCAGCTCCCGGGCGCAGCAGCCAGATGGCAACGCCTACCGCTAGCACCAGCGCAAGCTGCAGATAGCGTTTCTGATTGACCGACAGCTCTGACATGCAGTCATTCTACGCGGTCGCTACACTATGCGCCTACCAGCATGTAAACCAGGGAGCATCCAACAATGGCACGCACCGTTGTCTGCAGCCGATATCAGCAGGAGATGGAAGGGTTGGAGGCACCGCCCGTCCCCGGACCCAACGGCGAGCGCATCTTCCAGGAAGTGAGCAAACAGGCCTGGACGGAGTGGCAGTCGCTGCAGACCATGCTGATCAACGAAAAGCACCTGAAACTCATCGATCCCGACGCACGCAAATACCTCACCGAGCAGATGTGGCGCTACTTTGCGAACGAGGAAGTCGACCGCGCGGAAGGCTATATCGAGCCGGGTGCGGACGGCGCTCAAGAATGAGAAACGGCCTGACCCGCCAACCCCACCGGGAGGTTGACGTCGCCTGATCACCCGGCTTTAATACGCCGCTCTTTTGCCCGGCGCGTCCGCCCAGGCACCCTGGCCAGATAGCTCAGTTGGTAGAGCAGGGGACTGAAAATCCCCGTGTCGACAGTTCGATTCTGTCTCTGGCCACCACTTATCCGATCAGACTCTCGAGGTTAGATACGCCTCTCTGTCGACACTGTGTCGCCACAACGCGGTTGCCGGTTCCATTCTGTCTCTGGCCACCAATTCAATCATCGACTTACGAATTCTGACTACCTTGCAAGGTCCCACGAATCGGTATTTGTGCCTAATTCGTTTACGCCACGAGTGCTAAGTGATCATGTCGTCAACATATCTCTAACTAGATTGATCTATCGCGAACCAGTCCTACCAGTCCCGCTCCTTTTTTCTTTCTACTTTTCTTCTTCGTTTTCTCTGATTTTTCACATCATCTAGGCGGATGATCAGTATATGGCTGCGAGACCCTTGACTTGCCGGTAACAACAGAGTTGAATCGTTGGGGCTCGGATGATGGAGTTTGTCACATGGATCAGTGGTACCACCTGCCGGCTTCCCTGGCCTACCTCGAGTAAGCACAATTGGAAACAACGGCGAAGCACACAGCAAGGAAGCGCATTGTTCTAGTGATGGTGTTGCTTACCGCCGTGGCGCTGATCACCTATTTTCTCATTGTTTCCCCAAACTTAAGCGATGCTGATCGGGCAGGAAACAAAACCGATTCCCCAGCCTTGCATTCGGCTGCAGACAATTCGATTCGAAACGTTCATCTTGAACCTGAACCCACAGAACAAAGAGGGGGGTTTCCCTTCGGGCACGAGGAGCAAGAAAAATCAAATCCCATGACGGCGGGCTATGCAGTACTAGACCCATATGGGCAATACCAAGATCATATTGAAGATGCGGAAGCCGGCGACTCAGGTGCAATGGTCGAGGTTGCCATTGCGATCCAAAACTGTGCGCTCATCAAATTTTCGTCTTGGGAAGAATTCACTCATAGTGCGGCTTATCAATCCGGACAGTTCCCTCCTGCTTGGGAAGCTCAACACAGTTTTGTCTACAACACATATGGAAAAAATTGCGCCGACCTCAGGACACTGAAAACCGAGCCATCAGACAGCGATTTCAAATGGGCCAATAGGTGGTTCAAAGCGGCCGCAATACAAGAAGACCCCATTGCAAGTATCGAACTAGCGCTGCAACGCCCGATTCATGAGTCCGACCTTACCCAAATTGCCTCCCAGCTAAATCAAGCATATGCAGCGGAAGACAATCGCGTGGGTCTATACGCAAGTAGGTATTTCGCTCAGTTGGATCATCCAGAGTCGGATCTACTTAGCACAGTTTGGCGCCTCGCAAGCTGTCATGAAAATCCTGCTTGCTCCATTGAGGTGATGACCCGTAATTATCGCAATCAGTATCTACCAGCAGACCTCGCCCATTTAGAGGACACCGCGAAAAAGATCGCTCGTGAAAGAATTCCGTACGATTTTTCGGCCCCATCATCAGTATTTAATCTGTGATCTAAAGGAGATACGTCCATGATCACTGATTGAATGTCAACTAACGAAAGGGAGATTTATAGTGAGTAGATGGAAACTTCTAACGATACTCGTGACGCTGGCCGTTTCATCATTCGTCTGGGCGGTGACAGTGAAGAACTTCAGCATTGACTACTATTGGGCCCCGACCTTACTTACGAATGATGACCAAGCCTTAATCGCAGTTCATGCAGACAGCGCTGTTCAGGCATACACCTCGAGTCCGGCATCAAAAGTGGGTGATGTGGGAAACATGCGCTACACCCAAAACCCCAACATTCTCATTCATGTCCACAACTTAACAAACAAAGTTACATCTGGATACAACTGGACGCCGAGTGGTGACCCATTTGATCCTTCCTGCATACCGACAGGTTGTTCTCCTATTGTGATTGATCTCGATAACGATGGGATTGAGTTTGGTCCTAGAGATCGATTCGTCGCGTTTGACATGACCGGAGACGGACGAGAGAACTTGCTCCAATGGGTTGCAAGAGGTGGGGACGAAGGGATTCTCGTACTGGATAGAAACGGCAATGGAGTTATCGATACGGGCGCGGAGATGTTTGGGAATTTTACGCCTATGGAGTTAAGCGAGAATGAAACAGCTGAACATGGATATGAAGCCCTGGCACAGTATGACGACGAAAAGCTAGGCGGTGACGGCGACGGGGCAATCACATCGGGCGACTCAATTTGGCAAAGGCTTGGGATTTGGCAAGATGTAAATGCCGATGCTCTATCGCAAAAGACTGAACTTACTAGTCTGTCGTCGTGGCCGATTACTCGAATGGGCATCGATCCCGAATTCAAGAAGGACTACTGGGATACAGCTGGAAACTGGATTCCATATTGGGATTGGGCCTATTGCGAAGGTACGGATAAGTGTGAGGTCCGAACGGTCGATGTCTTTTTTAGAGGGCCGTACACAGAATGAGTGAAAAGGCCCGAAACGAGATGAACGATAGAAGGCCTCACTAGAGGCCTTTTTCCTATGCACCAGTAAAGCCACAAGGACGGCGATTGGCCAAAGAACTACCATGCCTAATTCATTCAACCGCCGCTAAGAGCAGACCAATATTAGTATGGTAAAGTTCGGGTGCGCATTCACCCCTTAAACGGGGTATCGTGAAGTCGACAAGCCGCGAAACCGTGAATGATCCGGTGAGGGATGCGTTGCCGATCAGGGCGCGTGGAGTCGCCTTCAGCCATGCCCCTCCGAATGGAGGCAGTAATGGCAGACGATAGTAAAGCGTTGAAGCGCAACACCTTGGTTGGTGTTATCTCGATCGTGGTTTCGGTAGCCGCAATCTTGTTAACGATCGCCCAACTGGTGTTGTAATGCTTCGAGGTGTTTATCGCGCGGTAAAACACCGCTTGTCAAAATCCGCGCTTCTTGGGCCGGTTCTCCGGCCCAAGAATTTGCGTATCGCACTACGGAGGGTGATCCCGAAGCGATAGCAAACACCTGCGTGACTCCATAGACCGATTGCTAGGCCGGGGTTCAATCCTCGGAATCGACCGTCTGTTCAGGGTTGTTAGAAGACGCTCGACGACGGGCGCCCAACAGTCCGCTTTCGGCCAATGAGAGACACGTGTTGTTTGTTGAAGGGCGTGGCCGATACGTCATTCCAATCCTTCTTGGATCGTAGAGAAATAGCCCTCTGTCGTGTACGGGGCGCTTTCAAGAGAACTTTCTATAACGCTTTTCAGCTCTGGAGGAAGAAGTTCTGATTGGTCATTCCATCGCTTCCACCAAGCACGGCCATACGCATTTCCTAAGATATAGGCGGCCTCGCTTTGTGCAAATCTGCGCCACTGTTCTTCGTCAACGAATCCATTTTCCGCTAGGTCGTATGAGTGGCGCCATCTCTCCAGGTACGAATAGAAATACGCGTCGATCAATCTTTGTTCAGCGAGCGTAAGGTCTTTTGGGTTTTCTATTGATTTTGCCCATACCGCTGACGGGTTTTCCCCCATCATGGTGTACTCGAACTGCAGTAAAGACTCGTGAGCGCCGGCATTCATTTGAGCTTTGATGGCACTGGTGTTTTGATTGATTTGAACGCCAACTAGGAATAGCCCACCCAAGATTCCTATGTTCGCACCAACCTGTATCCAATAGCCTACCTTGTTGGAGTCCATGCATTCTCCCTGATGCTACGAAAGATCAGATTACACTTGGGGAGAGATATTCGGAATGGCCGCTTGGGATCGTCAACAGCCGGTCAATCTGCAAACAGTAACTTCCGAATTCAGCCAACAGCGGACGCCCAACCACGGATACATGCATCGACGCTATCAGTAAACGAAATAGGCTCTCCGCTAGCACCAGAAACGCCCTGCTCCACCAAAGTCCTCATGTATGACCTCGACGTGGGAGGGTTCAAGACCCTCGATCATGCGGGCGTTGATTCCCATCACGGTGTAATCGGCCACCAGTGGTAGCCAGTGCGTTGTGCAGGAACAGACCCGGCAGCTGCGAAATTCGAGCGTTCTATCGCCCCAGACATAGGTAGCCGTTGCCCCTGGCTCATGAAGGATCAAAACTTGTTCTGGGGGATGATAAACCCACAAGGCTCCCAGCCTTCGACAAATCGAACAGTTGCACTCGCAAACCCTGTCGGGCCACTCTGGGAGCTCCAGTGTGATCGCGCCACAATGGCACGCCGCTTTTACCGTCATTTGCAGCTGCCTTCTGTACTGATTTCAGTTGTGGCAGTAGCGTCTCACGCCGGTGCTATTGCGTCGACCCCGCGGGTGGTCGGCAACGTGACTTCTGCAGTGTCTCGATCAGTGCATCAGCACAACCCGACCGAATTGTGAGCGAGAGAATTACATAGGTCGACAAGAGTCAGCTGCCTGGACAATCCAGTATTCCTCCGTAAGTTGCCCGTTGTTTTTCCGGGTTATGAAGTGAACCAGATCCAGACATCCTCCCACCTATCTATAGAAAGCTGGAAAAAGGCGCCTGTCTTGGCTCGGAGCGCAAAGCACATCATTGAGAGTTATGTCGTCAGCAGCGCCCGTCTCGGCAGCCAGGCTGCCAGAGCGCAGCTGGTTACCCGCTACCAGCCACGATTTCTGCGCCACGCCTACCGGCTGCTTGGTGACGCTGAACAAGCAGAGGATGCGGTGCAGGATGCCTGGTTAGAAATAGTGCGGGGACTCAGCAACCTCAAAGATGATCTGGCTTTCCAGGCCTGGGCGTTCCGCATAGTAACCCGGAGGTGCGCGCGGATTATCACGAAGCAAAAAAACATGCGGGGGTTGATTAACCGAACCGAAAGCGAGCCCGCGCCCAACGGCGAAGCAACGGACCAGCTGGAGCTTGCTGCTGAACAAGGTCCGCTGCGTGAGGCACTTGCAGCCCTCTCTCCAGAGCACCGGGTGGCGGTGGCGCTGTTCTATCTGGAAGAGATGAGCGTCGCGGAGGTTGCAGTTGTCTTGGACATACCGGTTGGGACCGTCAAATCCCGCCTCATGAACGCACGCGCCAAACTACGCGAATCGTTAGACAGGAGAAACGATGGACAGACTAGATGAAATGATACGAGAAACGCTGGACGACGAGGATCGCGAAATCCTCGACAAGATTGGCTGGGATCAGAGCGGTTTTGACATGGCCGGCGATTTATTTCGCGGCAAGATGGGTTTTCTGAACCTCACTCTGATTTTTGGCCTCTTCATTTGGTTCGCATTCGGACTCTTTGCGCTATGGAAAGCGTATAGCGTCACGGAATTGATTGACGTCGTCAGGTGGGGCTTGATTGCTGCCGTCTTCATCATCGCCACGGTGGTTGCCAAGGTTGGCTTGTTACCTTCCATTCAGGCCAATCGAACGCTGCACGCGATCAAGCGCCTCGAGATGCAGGTGGCGCTTCTCGCCTCCAAACGCTAAATCTAGAGTGTGGCCCGTCGACCACAATCCGGAGCGTGTTCTTCGGGTCGCTAGCGACCAATCAAGCTATACGTGGCGTGGATCTGCAATGCGGTTTGTAAAGCTCGTGACGGCGGACGTGAGGCGGTTCCGGCGGGTTGCTTAGTTGAACTGGCTCGACAGGCTTCATTCAGCGATTGTAATCGAGTTGGTATCCGTCCGGTTAGAGTCAGCTTGAGACGTTCGCGTTGCTGGTTCGGCAGTCCGCCTTGTGTGCCCGACTTAGTGCCAATCTGAGATCACTTAAGAACATCTAACAGCATAGTTTCGCCATAGAATGTGAGGCTTAAGGTGTCGCAAAGTGTTCCCGGATCAGCTGAAACAGCGATCCATACGAACTGAAAATCCCCGTGTCGACAGTTCGATTCTGTCTCTGGCCACAAGAAGACGGTCACTCCCATTGCACGAAGCCAATGACTGCTCCCTGAGAGTCTTTCGAAACTATCGCCCGGCGGTTGTGGACTTTCGTGTCCTCTATAACAGACCCACCGTACTTTTCGATTGTTGAAACGGTAGCCGCTAAGTCTTCAATGCCTAGAAAGTAAACCCAAGTATCAGATTCAAGCCAAGATGGCGGCCCAGCCATGTCTGCAATCAACGCACCGGACTCATCAATGAGCTCGTTTGCAAACTCACCTGATTGCTTCCAGCCGAATAGAGCGTTGTAAAACTGATACGACCTTTCGTTGTCCACCGAATACAAACGTCGCCATACAAACTCGTCGAGACTCGACGACGAAGGAATGTTAAAAGAATCGGACAGCTCGTATGCAGCTAGTACGGCTCCGCCGGTATCAGTAAACACGAAGCTTGTTCCCATCGATGATTTGGTCGGCATTGTGAACATCTGACCACGTAGCTTGGGGATAGATTCTTCAGCGGCTTTAATGCTCGTTTCAACGTAGCCAGTCCAATACGAGGGGACTCCAGAATCTTTCAAGAACTTTGGCAGCTCTAAGATACCTGCAATTGGTCTGTCGTTACGCTGGATGATTGGGTAACGGCCGATGTTCGGCCACGTTTGGTCCTGCACGTCCCAGTTAACAAGCTTCTCAAAGTAGTTGAGAGCCTTGTCGATGTCGGGAGTCAGGCAATCATGCCAAACGAAATGACTAAGAGTGCGGCGATCGTTCATGTGGCATGTCCAGAAAAAACATGCCGAGACATTAAGGACAAAAGGTTATGAGAAACAGTCTAGTAATTCAAATTGGCTTACCTCACGCAAACGTGGGCTGAGAGTCGATCTACGACAATTGCGAAACCGGCCCGAATGTCCGCTCTCTGCTGCCTCCCGAAGTCATTCTCTCGTCCTGGGCAATCGCGAGAGGCTGTGCTGCCAGCAATCCCGGACGCGCGTCCGTATGGATGACAAATAGATCGTGGCTTACGAGGGACCTTGGTGCGCGTTGGGCAGAAATCCCCAGAAACGGCAATGACTCAAAAACCGGCGGCATTCGGCCAACAAGAGACACTCAACCTAGGGTGTTTAGGAATTGTTGGAGGTCAGCTTCGGCTAAATCGGCTGTGGTCTTGTCACGACCATTCAGATAGCCAAATCGTAGATCGCGAGCTGCGGCCCCCATAACTTCCATTCTCGCCTGGATCTTCTCCAATCGACTAGCGCCTTCACCCGCAACGTTTAACGGCGTGCCGTCATAGTGGGGAATACCGTTGGCGTCGTATCTCGTATTACACCCTACAAGGTAGGGTGTGTTTTCCAGAAAAACGGGATCTTGCGTCGCATCCCAGCCGTGAGGAGCCCCATCGTACAATCTCTCCGTGACGGCTACTCCTAGCAACCGATAAGTCTCTAAGGAATTGGCAGTGGCTTCGAGGTCATTGCAAGCATCGTTTGTCCCTCGAACCGAAAGAAGTGGAGCACCATTGGTGCTTCGCGTGCCCAGATCCTCGGTACATGGGCCATAGAAATCGACAAAACCGGAAAAGCCCTGTGTGTCGGGTGCATACGCCGCCCTCATTCGATCATCCATCGCATATCGAGTTGTCGCTCCTCCAAGCGATAGGCCCATCAAAGCTATGTTCGAATCAATTATGTTCGGATGCATAACCAGGAAATTGAGTGCTCCATAAGCATCCGCGATTCGATCAAAGACCGAAATTGCCAACAAGGAAGCTCCGTAGTCTTGATCTGGATCGATTCCGCGCGGTCGATAGTGGTCAACGAACAAAACTGCGCGTCCATGCTCAAGGAACCAGTTGACCCAGTTACGACGCCTGTCCCTCTCCACATATCCGCCGCTTCCGGGTAGGAAGACGATAGCGGGCGATTGATCACTTAGTGATGGCAGGTGGAGTTCGCCAACACACGTGGTTGGCGTATCTTGTGGCGAGTTAAGAACGGAATAGAAGTCACACGGAGAATGGGATTGAAAGAACACTTCACCCGACTGACCATAGGCGACAGTAGATTCGGGTTTAGGCAATTCCGCGAGTGGTGGAATTGCCGCCAGCATCGACTGCGCCAGTGCTTCGCGCTCTTGCTTCGACATGGTCAACCCCGAGCATCGGAGGAACAGAGATTAGCACTCTCAACTTGAGAGTGCTAACGGCTCAGAAGGAGTGCTGTGGGTCGAAATGGGCCGCCTGGGCTCGTAACGTCGAACGGCGGTTTTCTCCAGAGCAGCTACTCATTCGCTCCGCAATCTGGCTCCCTTCGGCCAGGAACCGACGTTCAACTTTCCTCAAACATGTTTACCCAGAAGACCACGCTAGTCTCGGGTGTCTTCTGATCGCGCGCGATTTCCAGAGTACCGCTGGTTCGAATACCGTCTTCCGGATTGGACTCCCAGACAGAGCCCGCTGTTCGCGCAGTGCTCCATTCTGTCGTGTGCTTCCACCCCTGCTCCACAAGTTGTCCGTGAAAGAACGAAAGCAGCGCGTTTAAGTCCTTAGTCCACGCGAAGCGAATGCGCGACGATGCATAATCGTTGCTACCGCCGCTACCGCCTCCGGACGAGGTTGGAACACTCGGCGGTAGATCTAGCTTCGGCAGAAAATCCGACGCCCGTCTGCCAGCCAACACCTGGGTAAGCGCGCAGGAGCCCGATCCCATGAGTTGAGACGTCATGACAACAACTGTCCCCGACGCGTCTTGGCGGAAACTGCTCGACATATATCGGTTCCCGCGACAGAACGTTAGCGTTCTCGGCATCCGGGGGGTCGTTTGAAATCCGCGTCGGTCTGTGCGGCGCTTGGGTTCGACGACGCGACTCCACCCGCCGGCTTCCAGAGCGGTCGTGACCTCCGGTTCCGCAGCGGCTGCATCCAAGCCTGTTTTGTACGCTATCGAGGACGATTGTTCGCGTACCGCGCTGCCAACGTACGCAAATGATGTGGGCATTGACAGCTCCGAATACTCATTGGGCACTTTCCGGGAAATCACTTGCTGCTGACCCAAGAACGCCTTAACGACGTCCGTGTCCACACAATCGAGAAGATTTTCTTGAGCATAAACTTCGGCGGTTGCGAGCATGATCAGGAAGATAGCCTTGATTCGCATAGTGGTGATCTCTTTTGAGATTGTGGCGAGCCTACGCCGGCGAGGTTCGGACGTCTAGCGACAAATCAAACCTGTTAGAGTGGCAGTGGCTTCGAGGTCATTGCAAGCATCGTTGTTCCTCGAACCGAAAAGCTACTCATAAACCGTGGGGCGGAGAAGGTCACTTAGACAAGGCATCTCGGAACGGTGGACGGTCATCTGCAAATCTAAACCTCATGCCGTAGACTCCTGCCGTGAACCTATTCTGCGAATCGAAGATCAGCCGACGCATGCTGCCTCACAAACTTCTTTGGGGCGGTTTTGGGATGATGATTGCCTGCGTCGCTCTGAGCGATTTTGTGGCCTACACGATCCAAGGGGTCGGCTACCTCTATCTACCGCTATCAGTGCCCTTCTTTGTTTACGCCTTCTTTCCGAACCAGGTCACCTCACGCCTCTTTTCAGCTTTCATTGTCGTCTCAACTCTGGGGTTAGTTTTGGTGGCCCTCAGCGATCCGTTGGAAGAAGGCATTGAAATGCACGACTTGTTGCGAGCCGTGGCTTTTTGCCTGCCAGGTATCGCCGCTATGTTGTACATAACATATGTGACTCCACAGCTTCGCGGGAACGTCCCGCCGAGTCTACTTCCACATCGCTTGGTCTGGCTCTGCGTTGGTTTGATGTATCTGTCGGGTGCATTGTTGGATTTGGTGTTTCTTGATCGCCCAATCCCCGGTAGTGACTCTCTAGCTCGATCGCTTCCACCCATATTGTTCGCCGCATGGCCAAGTCGAATTGCAATCATCTTGCTGGGAGTGGGGCCGGCTTACTCTTTTGCCAGTTACATTTTGTCGTCTACCCATCCACTCGTAGTATCAATGCTTGGGGAGATTTCCCTGGGAATCGCCCTATTCGGAGCGTTGCTTACCTTCGCGGGCATCCTTGCCTACCTATGGGTGGTTTGGTCGACCCACACCGCCGTCCATGGGAATCAGTCGAGCTAGTTAAACTCCCGACACCCGGTTTGACCAAAATGAGATGCCCGCCAACGCATAATAGATGGCCAACTTGATAGAGCCGCGTGGTTGGGATCGGCTATGTGTGAGGCGACCCAGTTAGAGAGATACCAGATCACTGCATCCAGCTTGCCAGTGCCCGTCGCAGCGATCTGATTGATGCGTATCCAAGTCGATTAGCAATCTCATGCTCCCCAAGTCCTCGCGACGTCCAATCCTCTACAGCAGCCAGCTTGTGTTCGCTCAGGATTTCCGACAATCGGCAGCCTTCCTGAGCGAGGCGTCGCCGAAGCGTGCGTTCGCTCATACCCAAAGCAGCCGAGATCGGCCCCGACGCCCAGCTAGCGGGCTCGTGCGTGGAAAGGAAACGATTGACCCTGCGTTCTGTAGTTGCCACCGGCTCATGAACAATGCGGGTGATGCGAGCGCATTCAGCATCCAGATGCGCAAAGACCTCCGGGTTGCTGTTTGGGAGTTCGAGCGTCAGTGCACTCGCCTTGAGCGTGGCCTGAATGTGCGGCTGATTGAAACGGAACACACACCGAGGAAATAGCTCACTGTAGACCTGTCTATGGTCAGGGGCTGGATAGTCGAGCGTAATCTCCACCAAGTGCTGCTCGATTTCTTTCAGAGGCAATGCAAGATGTTTCCAGCAGGCGAGGTTCTCCTCGCAAACCAATCGATGAGCTTCGGGTGACAGCAGCACCTTGTCGGAAACACGAACGCGCAGCAGGTCTTCGTGCGTTTCGACTGTGTAGTCAACAAGACCACCAACCACATCGATGTACTCAGTCAGCTTCTGCAGCGCAGTCCTGACATCGGGCGCCATCAGAAGTAGCGCACCAAGAAGACCTTGATCCGCAAAGCTACGAGCCGACGGAGATCTGAAGCCAATTCCAGGATGCGTTGATCGCTCGGCGATAGCCTCATAGATCTGGATCTGAGTCTGAAAGTCGGTTGTGCCGTCTACGGAACGAGTTTCGGCTTCCGCTAAGCCGGTCTCCATGGCGCAACAAACTGGATCCAACCCTTCTTCTTTCGCCATCACCGAGACTAGATTGCTCAGAAAACTAAGCGGAACTCTCGCCTCTTGCATGCCTGCCTCCCTGGCCGGAATTGTGCGTACATTGACCGTATTTGTCAGCACACCTGTTATACCGTAGGTGCAGGCAAAGGAGTAAACAGCATGCGGCGCCAAATCATTTCGTTGGTTGTTATCACCACTCTGGCGCTATGTCAGACCGTATCAGCCTCGAGCAAGCCAGACTGGGTAAATCAGAATTTTGATCCAGACACTATTAGTCTGATTACGGTACTGCCAGTGATTGACCTACGGCGCGGAGGTGATTCTCAAAAAGTGAATGACCACCGCGAGATGAAACGGGCAATTCGCATTCACGTGGGCAAACGACGATATCCCATCGAACGCGAAACCGACCTCAGCTTGGTCGAGCACATAGATCAAGCATGGCTGGAAGACCCAACTCCCGACCGTGTTCAAACGCTAGGTCCGGAAGGGTCACGTTACCTGTTGTTGCTCGCTCTGCTGGAGCTCGAAACGCACACGGCTCTGCAAACGCGCACCGTCTCCAAGATGACCGGCTTCCTGTTCGACCGCACGTCAGGCGAATTGCTGTGGAAGAACACGGGTAACTACGAGTGGAAAGTGGGACTGCTGAACGCAGGACCGCTTGGAGCTCTGGGGATGAACATAGGCGCTCAAGGCACAGCCCTTCTTCAGGCAACACGTTCCGTGATGAAGGGACTCGAAAAGAAACCCAAATGAGAGGCTTTTGATCAGAGCTTCGCCTTCGAACTCTACGTATCACGCTATTGCGGTAGCGTTTACTTTCGACCATGGACAACGACCCTAGCCAAGACGAGAGCACACCGATCGAGTGGGGAAAGCTCCTATGGTTCCATGTGCCGGTGTTCCTGGTCGGCGGGGTCATCGTACTGCCACTGCTGTTCTATCTGATGGCCGAGGCAGGTGCATTGGTCGCGGGTTCCGAGCGTATTACTCAAAAAGTTACCGAGCGACTTCTGCTCGGCGTGCTCTCCATCGCGCCTGTCGCTTACGCGTTCGGTCGCGACCTCCGCTTTTCCACTGGCCGATTCATCGTCGCTGTGGTCGTGCTGGGTTTCATGCAGCTCACCATTGCGATGCGCAGCACAATGCTGGGTGGAACCGTTCTGCCAGTGACCCTGGGGGGAGGCATCGTGGGCATTGGCCTCGGCTACGCGCTTGGCCATGTCGGGTTGCGCCTCCGTCTGGTTTTCCAGGGCGCAAAAGCGCGCCGACTGGCGTTGGCCGCGGTGGCTACGGTTGTCTTATGTATTGCTGTGTTGGAACTGAGAGACTACTACCGGCACCTGCAATACAAAGAGGCGGAGGCCGCTCGCCGGGCAGTAGAAAAAGCGCAGCACACCGCGGACTGGGAGAAGCTGCTCGACAGCCTGGAAGCCTCCGGCTCCTCGCTCAACGTCGACACAAAGCGTAACTCACCCCTGGACCAGACCACGCTGACCTGGCGGCTGAACGATCAGGTTGTGCTCTCTCTGAGCCTGACTAATTGCGTTCGAATCAGGTTCGAGAACCGCGACAAAAGGCTACCGTTCATTGACCGCTTTCTTGCCTCACGGACTGCCATCGAGGCGCGGCTCGGCAACACGCTCACGTTTGGGAAACCGAAAATGAGACGCGTCCAAGCGGGCCCCGGTGTCAGCCAGCGAGATGTAGCCCGTATACCCGGCTACTGGAACAACGGCTCAATTGCGAGTTGTCTGGGAGACCGCGCCGACGGGCAGGATCGTAACGCCTGGATCGTCGATCAGGTCGAAATGTTCTTCGATATCCTGAAGGATCCTTTGTACGCGATACGCGACCCGTCACCGATGATTAAGCCCCGCAGCCAGAGACCGTCGCAAGCTCCAATATCACCAGACCCTCGCAAAGAAAAGCGAGACGACGTAACTAAAAGGCTTGGGGTCGTGCGCTACAGCTGCCTCAGGCTCAACGAAGACATCACGGAGTTGGAGAGGTCAATTTCCGCACGCGAGCAATCGGTGTCAGACGATGCCACTACAGCGAGGGACATCCAACGAAAAGTGGACGCCGATCTTCTCGCTTCTGATCGCAGCACGCTGGCAGAGTTACGCCAGCATCGGATCAAGTGCGAGCAGCAGATTGCCGATCTGAACAAAGAGCTGGAATCGTTGAATCGGCCTTAATCCCCAACCGCCTTCTACCGCAGTTTCAATCGACGAAGCTCCATGGATGGAGCGTACTCGAGAAGATGCCGCATGGAGCGAAGTTCGTTTGTTGAGTTTCGGACAGCAGTAACGTGTTTGTCGCTCCTAAACGCTTCGAGCAATTTCCAGTCAGGTGCGTTAGGAACTAGTTGAGGCTGACCGTATTTGGAGACTTTGGGCAGACGGATGTTTGAAAAGCCGAACCGGCAATACGGAATCATCACAGGGCGCTAAAAATCTCACCCAGCGATCAGCCAGTCCGTATTTGCGGCGCAATGCCTGATCAACCACCAGGTGTTGGCTGCGATCTGGCTGAGCAAAATATCTCCCTGCGACGCCAGCCCTAACGACTTCGACTGCGGAGTTGTGCTGAAATCGTTGCTCCCAGGCATCTCCCTTGCTGTGGAGCCAGAGATCACCATCGTGTTCCACGATCCAAAGACGTGTTTCCTGAGTGGTTCCATCTGCGTTCAGGGTGCGAAGGGTGACCACGTCGCGACCCACTTCTATGATCGCAATGTGTGCAAGAATGATTAAGCAGCTGGTGCCTATGAGGCCTAGGACAACTTTCACGAGTGTTTTCAACGAAGATGTTCCACGCCAGATGCCGGAGTTGTGCGCGCACACGCGGTAGGCGATGAGCCCCTGAGCACTAGAACGAAGAGATGTACGCTTGCAACGATCAGCAACCAGGTTAGGCCGGCGAAGAAAGGTCCCGGCGCTGGTGCGTTGGCAAAGAGATTCCACAGCTGCAAAGCGACGATAATGATTGAGCCAATCGCGTAGAACACCAGCAATGGAGCATTCGTTTGCCAATAGGTGTGACGCCAACTCTCTTGGACCGAACTGCATGAGAACCAGAACTGGAACAGGTGGGCTCCGATCAAGAGGCCGCTCGAGATCTGCCAAATCAAGCTGGCACTTACGCCAAAGGCTGCGGCACCCAGGGGCAAGAGCGCGAGTACGAACGACAGCAAGCTGAGTAGAATCAGATTCTGGACTCTCCACATGAGCTCCGGTGATTGCTGCTTCCCGCCAGCCAACACACCTACGATACCAGCCAGTCCACTTAGCGTGATCGATACTTCAGATATTGTTTGCAGATGTTCCACGTTGCGTTTTGCTCCTCAATCCAGCGGCTCTGTCTGCCCGACAGGCAGACATCACTTCTGATTTCAGCCGATTCTGATTAGCTGAGTGCCCATCCGAACGCATCTTCTACGACGCGGTGGGCGTCTTGTTCGATGCACATCCCGTGAGCAATCACTACACGGTCAAAGTCCCATCGCAGTACAGACTCTGCGCTTTCGCGCGCTGCACTACGGTCGCGGAAAGTACACCGAAGATCCCGCGCGGTGCCTCCGGAGTGCCCAAGGACACCAACGCTCCGTTTAACTGCACGCCAGAACCAGGGCTCTCTACTCGCCTCATGGCGTTGGATGAGATCCGTGAGCACCAAAGTGCGGGAGAGTCGGTGAAAAAAGACGACTTCGTCGAGAAAGGTACTGCCACGAAAGAGCAGGGTGTCCAGTTCGCTCTTCCATTCTTCGGGAACCTCTGCGCCGATGACGTGATCGGCGGGGAGCTGCGGATGTCGACTACAGAAACCGGGGGAGACCCAGACCTCTGCCGAAGGGAAGTGTTCTTTCCAGTGCTCAACGCCAAGCGAATGGAGCTTGTTTGGCGCGATGATGAAGCGGACGCTCCCTAGTTTGCTGACAGCCTCTCGTATCGAGATTGTCGGCTCCACTGGCGAATGAACCCAAAGCTCTTGCGCGTTTAATGCGATCACGGTCATGCGGGTGTTAAACGGGATCGTCAACATACGCACCCGAGGACCGCCGCAAATCCAGATTCCCCTGCCGAAAGATGTAAACGGACTCACCTCGGCGCTCAAGTATCGGGTGTGAACGCAAGAAGGACGCGAAACTCAATACTCGTTCGACGGCCGTTCAACTCAATGGGCGCGTTTGGTGCCGTGAACGCGGCGTGTGGACAAGACCAATGACCGGAGTCTGGTGCTCCATCGAAGGTCTTGAACAGCAAAGCTTCAGTAGGGCGGAGAAAAGGAAACCAGAACCAGCGATGTGCATCATTGTGCCGGTAGTAGCCAATCTCACCGTCTCTGTCCGGGTAATGTACGGTTACCGGGATGAAGTCCTCGTCGCGCACGGAATTCAAATCTACGAATCCCAGAGGCGTGGAGTGCACTACCCCAGCTAACGACTGCCAGAGGTTCGCGACTACAATGCGTGCATTTTTCCACGCCGAAGCCTCGTCTCCGGAGAGAACCTCTTGGAATCGACGGATACCCGCATCGCGCCCGTAGTCCGCGTGAGTGACCCGAATGGGTGGGCGTCGTCCCGGTGTGCTTTCGGTATGTCGAATCGTGTGATCGAAAACCCTCGCGAAGGCGGCTCCCAGATGGTCCTTGAGCGTAGTCTCGAGCAGGTGATAGGCTGCTCTCGCTTCACCATCGGTTGGTGGTAAATCGAAGATAACGGGTGCGGAGATGAGCTCAAAACCTTCCTCACCGAATCGCGGCGCGGGTTGGGTAACCCTTCCGTCACGCAGCAGAACCTCATGGTTTACTGTCTTGTTTACATCGAGGTAAGCGTCAATTTCCAGGGGCGCGTCATCAGTAGCGTAGGCGACCTCAGCAACACACTCTGCAGCGATGCGCTGCCGAAGCGCATCGCGGGCGAACGTGCTGAGTGCTGAAGCGGGTACCAGCATCTCGGCGGCAGCTCCAGTTTCGGTGCTCGATGCGAGCCAGCGATCGATGTGCACGAGTGCTCCAACAGCGGCCTCTGCGAGAACTTGAACCGGCAGATCCGTTCGTACCGCACCAAGTTGCTGGCCATCAAGCAGCCAGGTGCATACCGCAGTTCTGGCGCGATCGAGAAGGCGTTCCAGCGAAGGCGAGTGCCCTCCTCGGCGGTAGAGTCCACGAACGAGGGCGGCGGTGTGCGGATCACGGGCGACAAACTCGAACGCAAACTGCAGGCCCGACTCCAGGGACTCCCAGAACGCCTCGGCGGACGCTGCATCGGTGATTGACTCCAGTGGGCCAAGGAGCGGCTCGAGGCTGTGCGCCAGGACTTCCGAATACAGTGCTTCCTTGCCTTCGAAGTAGTAGAACAGCTTGGCTTTACTTACTCCGGCAGCTGTGGCGATGCTCTGGACCGAGGTCGATTCGAACCCGTTTGCTGCGAACTCAGCAGTTGCCGTTTCTAACAGCGTCTCTCTTTGGCCTCGATCAGCAGAGGCTGGTTTTCCATCGTTCATGGGCGTGACTATACCCAACTCCTGACCATTGGTCAAATCATTGGTCAGAAATTCGGATACCTGAGACCTGGCTTGTGCGAGCACCATTGGTTTTTCTGTTGTTCTCCCAGGCCTCAGCCAATCGGGTGTGCGCATCACTGAGGAGCAGATACAGGCAAGGCAGCAGGAACAGGGAGATCACCGTGCCGAACATCACGCCCCAAACCATCGACATCACCATCGGGGCAACAAAGGGATTCGCACCACCCCAGCCGTATGCTGTGGGCAACAAGCCGGCAAGAGTGGTCACCGAAGTGATGACGATCGGCCGAAAACGAGTCATCGCCTTCTCGGCGACCGCCTTCGCGCACTTCGGGCCTGCCTCCAGATTCAGTGAGTACACCATCACCACAGAATCGTTTACGAGCACTCCAATCAGACCAAGCACGCCAGTAAGCGCAACGAAGCTCAAGGGCAGGTCCTGTACGGCGAATGCCAGCAGCACGCCTACCAGACTGAATGGAAGAATGGCAAGGATCAGCAATGCCTGGCTGAAGGAGTTAAAGAGCATGATGAGCAGGAACAGGATCATGAGAACAGAGGCGAGAAAGGCGATGCCGAGGCCTCCAAATGACTGGGCTTGTTGCTGGAGCTCGCCGCCCTGGTAGAAATCGATTTCTGGAAATTGCCGACGCCAATCCGCTTGATCCAGATAGGCGCCCAGCTGGTCGTTGACAGTGTAGACGTCAGTGCGTGAGCGATCGATTTCAGCGTAGACCGTCAGGGTCCTGCGACCATTGAAGTGTTTGATTGCTGCCTCTCCAGGCCGCAGATGGAAAGTGGCGACAGAGCTCAGCGCAACTGGCCGGCCCTCACGGTTAACGATGAAGAGCTCATTGAGCGTGCGTAAGCGCTTCCGTTCGGACTGAATCAGGGTCAGTCGGAAGTAGGTGCGCTCCTCGGCCAGCTGCTGTTCGGCGATGATTAAACCATCAAGCGCTACTCGAACGGCATTGGCGACCTGCTTAACGCTCAGCTGGTAAGCGGCCAGGTTGTGATAGTTAAACTCCAGATCCAAGACATCCTTGCCCTCGGTATGGCTGTCCCAAACGTCCATGATGCCCGGCAGAGTGGCTAGATAGCCCTTGATGCGGGCGGCAGCTACTAGTTTTTCGTCACCCTCGGAGAGGATCTCGAGCTGGATGGGTTTGCCGAGGACGGGTGTATCCTCCAGAGGTTCGACACTGATCGACTGGAGATCCTTTTCGTGTCTGGCGTGCTCGCGCAATCGGGAGAGCGTGACCATCGGGTGCTCTTCGAGCTGCCTCAGCGGTTTCAAGTAGATCGTAAGCAATGCCCACGCCTGGTTCCTGCCATCGGAACCTCCGTAGACGTCGGTATCGTGGTGGCCGATCTCCGCGGTGGTATTGAGCAAATCACCGGCAGGGATCAGCGACCTGAGGCGCTTTTCAAGCTGATGGATGCGCGTGACGGTTTCCTCGAACGGTGTGCTGTTCTCTAGTTCGACCTTGACGAGGATCGTATCCAACGCAGTCTCTGGATAAAGCTGGAAGCGAATGGCAGAAGTAGCGCCGACGGCCAGCACCGCGAATAAGGCTGCGATTGCGAGGCTAGCCCTGAGTCGATGATTCAGCAGCAATAGTAACGCCCTGAGATAAAGCTGCTGCGCGGTGACGAGCCAGCTGCGCCGCTGAGCTTTGTAACGGCTGTGGGCCAGGTGTGCGGGCAATAGAAGCTTGCTCTCAAAAAGTGAGATCAGCAGCATTAATGAAATTACGACAGGAACCACTCTGATGAATTCGCCTTCCAGGCCGCCAAGTGTGAAGAGCGGCAGAAAGGCCACAATTGTGGTCAGCACGCTGATCGAAACCGGGGCTGCGACATCCCGCGTACCCTCAATGGCAGCTCGTACGTAAGAGGATCCGGTTTCGCGCCTTGCCTGTATTGCCTCGGCGGTCACGATCGCGTCATCGACGAGCATTCCCAGAACCAGGATCATAGCTACCAGCGTCATGCCGTTAACTGAAAAACCCGTAAACAACAGGGCGAAAAAAGTGCCGAGAATAGAAAAAGGCAGGCCAACGCTGACCCAGAACGCCACGTGACGCCCAAGAAAGAGCCACAACACCGCAAAGACGGAAACAAACCCCATCCACGCGTTGGTGACAAGTGCTTGCAACATATCTTTGGTGAATCGAGATACATCATTCACCAACAGCAGCTGAACGCCCTCTGGCAGCTGCGCTGACTCCGACTGGATCGCCGCTCTTAACCCGGCCATGGTCGCCAGCTCGTCGGCATTCGCGTTCTTGTTTATCCGAAGGGCAATGCTCAGCTGCCCATCGGTGCGGCTCTGAATCTGCCAGTCCTCGTATCCGGAAGTGACTTGAGCCACATCACGTAGCAACACCGCATTGCCAGGCTCATGGCTGCGAACAATTGCGTTTTTGACATCGGCTGGATCGGTAAACAGGCCTACGGTGAGAGTCGCTTTCTCGCCACGCGTGGTGTTTATTGAGCCGCCGCTGTCGCGCACGTTTCGTTCGAGAATGGCGGTCGTGATCTCATCCAGCGACATGCCCAGCTGCTGAAGCTTGCGTTGATCAAGCTGGATTTTGACTTCCGGTCGGCGATAACCTGCCTTGTCGACACCTGACACGCCCGGCACGTTTCGCAGCTTCTGCTGCCACAGGCGTGCCTGTCGACGCAGAACTTCTTCGGCAACAGCACCGGTGATGTGCAGTTCTGCGACGGGCAGTTGCTTCGACCCGAGCTCTTCTACTAACGGTCGCTCGATTAAGTCCTCGGGCAACCGGCTTTGTGCTCGATCGATTGCTTTCTGGATATCCGACAAAAGCTGGATGCGGTCTTGGGTGTCTGGATCGACGTTGATCGTGATGAGCGATAGACCTTCCATGCTCTGAGAGAAGATCTTGTCTATCCCGTCGACTTTTAACAGTTCTTCTTCCAGCACCAGCGTGATGGAAAGCTCGATCTCTTCGGGCCCGGCGCCAGCCTTCATTGTGGTCACATTGACTACACCCATCTCCATGCTGGGCATGATTTCGTAGCGCAATGCGCCCAGACTCACCAGGCCAAGGAGTGAAACCAGTACCAGGATCAGAGTTACGAGATTGAGGCGATTGATGAAAAAGCCGACGAGCGCATTCACTGCGGTGATCCCGTAGACAGCTCGATCAGAGAGCCTTCTGTAACCTGGCGGGCACCCTTTGTAATGAGCCACTCGCCCTGACTCAAGCCACTGGTAACGATGAGATGATCGTCGGAAGCGATAGACAGCTCGACGTTTCGTCGCTCGGCCGTGTTCCCGTTTGCGATGAAAACGACGTGGCGTCCTTCCCAAGCCACCAGCGCGGTGTCCGGAATAACCAGCTGATCTTGGAATTGGATCGCTTGTAGCAGCACTTCTGCCGTCATGCCTGGCTTAAGTCTCGAGTCTCTGTTCTCGAGGAGCAGCCTCAATTCATAGTTTCCGGTTCGGGGATCAGCGGCAGCAGATATCGAATGGATGGCGGAGTCGATCTCGCCTAACACCGTCTTTACCCAAGCCGCGTTGCCGACGCGAACAAAAGGAAGCTGTTCTTCACTTACGTATACCGAAACCTGCATCGTCCGCACAGAGTGGAGAGTTATCAGGGCTTGGTAGGCGACAGTCGACTCCCCCACTTCAACGTGGTGAGTCCCGACAATCGCATCCATCGGGCTTTTGACGACCTGTTTATCGATATCACGTCTGATCATCTGAAGACGACTCTCGAGCTCTTTGACACGGGCTGCGGTCGATTTATGGTTGAGCCGCGCGTCATCAAGTTGTTGTGCCGGGATGACGTTGCTGCTGGCCAGAGCCCGCAGCCGGGATAGTTTGAGGCGCGCACTCTCAAGATCTGCTTGAGACTGCTCACGCAAGTGCTCAACCTGCTGGAACTGCAACGCCATTTTGCTGGTGTCCAGCCTCAGCAGCGGCTGCCCCCTGGAAATCTGCTCGCCTTCTTCAGCCAAAATCGCAAGCACCGGCGCCGCGAACTCGACCTTAATGACCGCTTTCTCCGACGATGCCAAGACGCCATGCAGCTCGATGCTTGTCTTGAGTGAACGCGGCTTAAGAATTGTGACCTCCACGGGAATACTCGGATTACTTTCGAATCGATCACGTGACAGCTCTGGTTGACAACCCACAAGAAGGAGCGAGATCAGCAAATTACCGCCAGCAAACCAACTTCTAGCTATATGAGTCATGACGTTAGGCTAGTACAGTTCTGACCATTGGTCAAACCATTAGTCAGGAGCCGCCTCGTGTGTTCAAGTAGCTGAATCCAAGAACAGCAGCTGTGGTTTGTGGAGAGGCGGTGACACCCAGGGAAGATCTGTAATGGAACGATACCTGGCGGCCAGCTAACGATCAGCGAACGCCTCAATTCGGCCAGAAGAAGCCACAACCATGAGCGCCTAGACGTTCCGATCTTCTTCCAGAATATCGGTTTTCGTCAGCGGATAGCCGACTGCAACCCACCACAATGTGAGAGCCGATTCGAGCGCAAATACCAGGAATGGTCCGATGAGATCAGGGTACGTAGTGGGCTTCAGTCAAAATACTCTGCCCACTTCGTCAACACATCACGTAGTCGCTCCGTGTTTGCGGTATACACGCGTTCTCGACCTTGCTTGTTTACGCTCAGCAAACCGGTTTCGACAAGTTTCGCCAGATGCCTGCTTGTCGTAGGCCAGCTGCATTCGAACCGGTGAGCGATGTCGCCTGCTTTGCAGGTACCGCGATAGTGAACTGACAAGAGTATTTGCCGTCGGGCAGGGTGCGCGAGCGCCGAGAAGACATTATCCGCCGTCTCAATGTCCAGAACCCCTTTTGGTTCAGGCATTCAATGCAGCCACGTGCGGGAACTCCATGTTCGGTTTGCCACCGCGCGTTTCGCACAGCTGATCCATCGGCTCCCAGACGGCCATGACCTCCGGATGCTCATGGGCTCGTTCCACCGCGCCGTCCAGCCAGTCAAAGATTTCGAAGTAAATAGGTTCACCGTTATCCTGCTCTTCACCTTTGAAGTGCTGCGAAGGCTCGTCGGTAACCAGCTCCAGCTGGTGGAGTGTCGGCCAGTGGTTTTTGAGGAGCTTTTCAAACTCCTGCTCGTTTCCTCGTTTCACGCGATATTGGCAGATGACTTTGCTCGGCATGTTCTTTCCTTCTATCGACCTATCGACGCTTTAATTAGCGTACTTGCTAAATATATATACATCCTCTTTAATTAGCAATATTGCTAAATATAGGCTGGAAATCATCTATCAAGTCGGCGGAAGATAACCCTCATGCTAAAAATCTTTCATGTTCCTGGTACTCGTTCCGTCCGGCCTGTCTGGCTCTGTTTCGAGTTAGACCTTTCGGTGAAAGTCGAGCACGTTGACTTTTCGCCTGAGTATCGCAACTCGAAGGAGTGGCGAGCGATCAGTCCGGCGCGCAAAGTCCCAGCGCTGATCGACGGTGATCTGACAATGTTCGAATCGGGTGCAATGGTGAACTACATCCTGGAGCGGTACGCACAAGGCCGTTTGCATCCGAATCCCGGCACTGATGAGAGTGCGCTTTTTCACCAGTGGTGCTGGTTTGGCGAAGCGACTCTAACTCGACCCTTGGGCCTTCATCGGATACTCAGAGCTGAGGACGACGATGCTGGAGCACTCATTGCAGAAGCCGTAGAAAAAGCGCACATCTGTTTTGACGTGATCGAGGAGGCGCTTGCGGATCGGGACTATCTACTCGGCGAGGCGTTCAGTGCTGCAGACGTCATGATGGGGCATTCCATCGCGCTTTTGGAAACCGTTATTGGAAACAAGTATCCCAACACCAAAAACTATCTGGAGCGAATGAAAGCCCGGCCCGCGTACCAGAGGGTTATGAAGCTCTGACGCCTTCCGCCAGGCCGCGCTGGCAACCGGCATCACACCCCAATCCAGCACGACCAAACGGCGATTTCGTTCGACATGCCCACTTTGATCATTGAGCCGGCATTCACCTCAAACGTGCCTGTGCCCGCACAAGGCAACCTGGTCTAGTCAAAATGCTTGGTAGCAGTAAACCCGTAAGTGCGTGGCGCACCGTGAACGCGGGAACCGTTGCCTAATGCCAGGTTGTTGGAGAATTGAGTCATATACTCATCGTCGTCGATGTTCTTTGCCCATGCCGTGAACTCCCAACCGTCCTGCAGGTAGACCGAGACTCTCGCATTGAGAACCCAGTAGTTATCGGATTCGGAAAAAGCCTCGTTCAACGCATTGTGGTAAGTCTCATCCTGATACCGCCCATCCAGAGCGATTTGCATTGACGCACCGTCCGCCAGATTGAATTCATAGCTGGCTGCCAGGTTTGTAGAGAACTCCGGCGCATCCGGTTGCTCATTACCCTTGGGGATCGTTACAGCGCCACTTACGAACGAGTCGAGTTCAGTGTCCAGGATCCCGAATCCCGCATACAGCGCAAGTCCGTTCAGGGCCGGCGGGCGCCACTGGAAAAGGAGATCAAGGCCGTAGATCGTCGCACCACTCACGTTGCCCAGCCGATTGACGGGGACCGCGCCCGAGTTGTCGCCGATGAAGGTCTGTACATCCTCGTAGTCGTAGTAGAACACGGCGGCTTCATAGCTCAATCCTGAATCTACCGCTTGCCCCTTGATGCCTATCTCATAGGCGATGAGCTGTTCTGCATCATAGGGGATGAGCTGCGCGTTGCTGGTCACAACCCCGGTAAAAAACCCACCGCTCTTGGTGCCCTGGGATACGCTTGCGTATAGCAACGTTTCCTCCGCGACCTGCCAGTTCAAGCCAACCTTCCAGTCGACGCTGTCGTCTTTGACGGTGTCATCCACAAAGGCAAGCCTGACGGGACCCGAACCCAGCGGCGCGAAGGACAAGAAACTCGCGGGGGCCAACGAAACGAGATCGTCTGTGAAAACCAGGCCGTCTCGCTCCTCATCCGAGTAGCGCAGACCCGTGATGAGGGTCAGCGTATCGTTCAGCGCCCACTCGACATTCGCAAACACTGAAAGGTTCGTGGAATCTATCTCGCCCAGGCTGAATGTGGTGGTGTTCAAGAGGGCGGGTAAGTCACCGAAATAGGTGGTCGTGACTTCATCATTCGTATAGAACGCGCCAATCTGCCAGATCGCGTTAGCGGTTTCGCCCGAAAGACGAATCTCTTGGGACAGCTGTTTGACATCGTCAGCGTTGTAGAAGTCCAGAATCGCCAGGGGACTCGCGTCGACATCGGCCGAGTATTCCCTGTCAAAGTCTATGTACCCCGTGATGGCGGTTAGCGTACCGATGTCAAACTCGTGGTCGATGCGTACCGTGGCCATGGTTTGATTCATGTCATAGGTCGGGTCGGCCGAGAAGCTCCCGCGGTAGATGTCGCCATCGGTATCCATGTAGCCGACGAAGTTCATGCACTCGGGATTGGGGCAATCGGATCTGAGCGCACTCGGCAGGGCGCCTGCAAAGTTTCCGGTACCGGTTTCGCTTCTCCCCTGCTGTTCGTCCAACTTGAACAGCACATCCGTGCGGTCACTTGGCCGCCACAACAATTTGGCGCGCGCCATCCAGACGTCCCGTTCCCCGACATCGCGGCCAAGAAAGTCGTTCTCCCAATAACCTTCGCCCTGGTCGACGACTTTGCCTGCGAGACGGAGTGCCACGTTGTCAGCAAGCGGCGTGTTGAACATACCCTCAACTTCGACCAGCTCGTAGTCTCCGGCCCCCACGCTGATACGCCCCGACCGACCTTCGAGGTCTGGTCTGGCGGTGACGACATTGAGGGCTCCCGCAGTGGAATTTCGACCGTAGAGCGTACCTTGCGGACCTTTCAAAACTTCCATTCTCTCGAGGTCATAAAGGTCGGAGCTCAATAGCGCGAGGGAGCTCAGCGACACCTCATCGACATATACACCGATCGCTGGATTGTTGGCCGCGTTGAAATCGTTCAGGCCTACACCGCGCACCGTGATGATCGGCATCAGGCCTGGAATGACATTCTTTACCGACGCATTGGGGGTGAAGAGGTGGATGTCCTCAACCATCAATATCCGTTGATCGCGTATCTCCTGCTCACCAACCACCGCAATGCTGATGCCAACATCCGAAAGGTTTTGTTCGCGCTTCTGCGCCGTGACCACAACTTCTTCGATTGTGGCCTGCTCGGCAAACACCCCCTGAGGCACAACCGTAGCGGCGAGGACACATCCCGCCATTATTGAAAACTTCAACATTGCTCTCCCCTGAAACGTTAGTTTTCTACGAGTTCGTCGATTGCTGAATAAAATGCACGTTTCGATATGCCGCGCACGTCTGGTATCTGAGGCTGTCCCGCGAACTGCTGGACCATGCCCACGAAAACAAGATCCTCAACGGGATCGATCCAAAACCACGTCCCTGCGGCACCGCCCCAGTAGTACTCACCCTTCGTGTAGGCGGTACCGTTTTCCACCGGATCTTCGATGATGGCGAAATCGAGACCAAAACTGCTTCCCGGTTGACCGCCGAGCGCCGGTGACATCTCGGTGACCCCGGCGGGTAAATGGTTCGTGTGCATGAGCTTGACGGTGGCCGGTGACAGAATTCGAACCCCATCGAGGGTCCCGCCATTCAAGAGCATCTGCGAAAATCGCAGATAATCCATCGCCGTGGAGACCAGGCCCCATCCGCCCGCCTGCAAACGTTGGTCTTCATCAAAGCGAATCGCGCCGCCAAACAGCTCCTGAGCGATGAGCGCATTGGAATCGTCGTAGTGATAGACCTCGGCTAGACGGTCGAGCTTCTCAGCTGGCACGTAGAAGCCGGTGTCCACCATGCCGAGAGGGTCGAACAAGCGCGTCTTGAGAAAGTCGCCGAATCGCTCACCGCTGAGCACTTCGACCAGGCGACCTTGTACCTCAACCGCCGCGCTATAGTTAAAGACACTGCCGGGCTGGAATTTCAACGGGATCTGGGTCACCTTCCGGACGAACGTCTCAAGATCGGAGTCCGGATCAAAGATGTTGGCTTCTGAATACGCCACGTCTATGGGGTGATTACCCATCATCGTCCCGTAGCCGAGGCCCGCAGTGTGGGTCATGAGGTGACGGATGGTGATCATCCGCTCTGCAGGCTCAGTGAGTAAATTGCCTTCCTCATCGACGCCGGTATACACGCTCATTTCTGCAAACTCGGGAAGGTACTTGGCCAGCGGGTCCGAGAGACTGAATTTGCCCTCGTCGTAGAGCATCATGAGCGCAACGCCGGTGACCGGCTTGGTCATCGAGTAAATGCGGAAGATTGCGTCTTTCTCGATCGGTGTTCCGGATGCCAGATCGTGATAGCCGACCGCCTCGTAGTGCACAACTTTGCCGTGCCGCGCGCCGATGGTCACGATGCCAGCCAGACGCTCCTCATCGACCAGCTGCTGCATGCGTTCTGTTACAGCCGTCAGCCGCTCGCCGTTCATGCCAGCTTTTTCAGGCGCCGCCCCTTGCAGCCGGCCGCGGTCTTCCGCGAAAACGACGGTGCTGACGACCATGGTCAGCAAGAAGGCAAATCCGGTTCCCAATCCGACAAGACTGCGCACAACCCACTCCCCTGGACAATCAATGCGCTCGACCCTATCATATATTTTCATTTTATAAAATAAAATATTCGAACCCACCAACGTAGACATATGAAGCAATACGACAAGCAGCTGGTGCTAGACGCCATCGAAGAAGCCGATATGAACGCCTTGCGCGTCACGCTGTACCAGCACACGCGTGATTCGCGATTCAAAGACATGGGCGTCGAGCTCAAAACCATACCCGGCACTCCCTACGACATTCTGGCGGTTCCGGAGGAACATCACGACACTCTCAAGGAAGCCGCGTTCGAATACCTTACAAACCCCGAGGCACCCGTGCGCACTCACCTGTCGCAGGAGGAGGTACGCGAGCTGATTGACGTATTCGATTCCACGCCGGCCACGGACTCAGTGGCCCGCTTTGCCTACGAGGAGTTGGCGTTCGACGGTTACAAGCGTTCTGCCGCCTGGCAAAACGGACGGCCGTCCGCCGCTGACGACTTTGAAGTGCTAATCATCGGTGCTGGCTTCAGCGCCATCGTTTGCGCCATTCAGTTACAAGGCCTGGGCATTCGCTACCGCATCATCGAGCGGCATGGCGATTTCGGCGGGACGTGGATCTGGAACGCCTATCCCGATGCACGCGTAGACATCACAAACTTCATCTACAGCTTCACATTCGAGCCGGATTACCCCTGGCAGCACGCATTTGCACCCAGAGAGGAGCTACTGAAATACGTCGACCATCTGGTGGAAAAGTACGGGCTCAGAACGCACACGACGTTCAATACCAAAGTGACACGAGCAGAGTGGCAAGAAGAGACTGCTCGTTGGCAGGTTGATCTCGAGGGCGCTGACGGTACTCCCGAAACGATCCAGCCCAACATCGTGTTGAGCTGCGCCGGACTTTTCAGCACCGCGAAGCTACCCGACATCGAAGGTATCGAGACCTTCAACGGGGCCATGTTCCACACCACCCAGTGGGATCAAGACTATGACTACACGGGGAAGCGAGTCGCCATTATCGGCACGGGATCAACGGGTTCTCAGCTCTTACCCCGCGTGGCGGAAAAGGCAGAGTTCGTTTCGGTATATCAACGTACACCTAACTGGGTAACACCGGTCGGGCGTTACCGCGCACCCATACCAGAGCCCAGGAAGTGGCTGCTGGCAAACTTGCCCGGCTATGCCAACTGGAACCGCTACACCTTCGTCCAAGCCTCCGTGCGAAACCAGGAACTGCAGTATCTGGACGAAGAGTGGCGCGCCAAAGGCGGAAAGATCAATGAGAAGAACGACAACTTGCGGGAAATGCTCATCGGTCGCATCAAACACAAAATGGCGGCAAAGCCCGAGTACATCGAACATCTCATCCCCGACTTTGCGCCGCTCTCGCGCCGCATTGTGGTCGACAACGGCTTCTACGACACATTGCTGCGCGACAACGTCGAACTTGTTTCGGACCCGATTGACTGCATCACTCCCGCAGGCATCAGATCGGACGACGGCATCCAGCGCAATTTCGACTTGATCGTGCTTGCCGCCGGGTTCGAAGTCGAACGCTATCTCTGGCCGGTAACTTACGTGGGACGGGAAGGCCGGACCATCGAGGAACTCTGGTCCGAGGACGGCGCCCGCGCTTACGTCACTATGACCTTGCCGGGTTTCCCCAACTTTTTCATGATGTACGGACCAAACGCCGGGGTGCGTGCAGGCAGTTTTCACTCCGCCGTGGAAATGCTGTCGCGTTACATCTGTAGCGCTATTACGCAAATGATCGAGAACGGCGCCACCTCAACGGAGCTGAAGCGAGAGGTATATCTCGACTACAACAAACGCCTCGACGAAGGCATGACTGCACTGCTATGGGAAGAAGAGAAAGGCGGTAAAAGTTACTATCTCAACCAACATGGAAAGTCGGGAGTGAACATGCCCTGGCGCATGCACGAGTTCTACGACTTCATCTACGAAGCTGACCCGAGTCACTACCAGCACCGTTGAACGATGGAAAATTTGAAGACCAAGAAGAGTTCAGAAACGCGCACCAAGATCGTCAGAGCGTTCGAAAACTGCATCGCCAGAAACGGCTACGCACAAACGAAGCTGCTCGACATCGCTGATGCCGCCGGGCTCGCACCGCCTCACCTTCGCTACTATTTCAAGAACAAAGAGTCGATTCTGGAATATCAGTACGAGCGCCTGGTGGCTGGTTTTGAACGCGCATTGGAAAACATCCAGGCAGATGATGCCTTCGCGTGGTTCGAAGCATTGGCTCACATGCTCTTTGACAATGAGCGCCGTTCGCCGCAAGCGGTCATTGTGCTCATCGAAGGTAACAGCCTGGCGTCGAGAAGTGATCGCATGCGTCATATCAAACAACGCTATGACGTCGAAACGCGAGCCATATTTGCAGAAAAGGTAGCCGATCTAGGCGCGGCGGACGCAGAAGAAAAAGCGGAAGTTCTGTTCCACTTTTTGTCTGGTCTCATCCTCAATACTGCGTTCGATTCACAGCAGGCAAGACGTCAGGCGATACCGTTGTTTCTCAGGTTCGTGCGCGGATTAGTCTGAATCTGTCTCAGTCGTTCCTAGTCGGACACACTCGCAGCAAATCTGGCTCTGATGGTTGCGTTCAATCCTTCGAGACAGGTGTAAAACTCATCCATCTTTTCGACGCCGCCTTCCAATTCGACCGGGTTGATCGAGATCGACACGTCTGAAGAGCCACCGGCCCGGTTGTAGGCAAACCCGATCTCGTTTTCGGTGAGTGCTTCCAACACGGCTAAACCGTCAGAATTAACGTGGCAGATATAGTCATCATCGTCACACGCCATGGTTTCGGCGTTCTCGATGAGAGGCTGGTCCTTGCTGGTGAGGTACGTGCCACCAATCTTGAACGTCGCCGGCAGCACCTGCCCATCGGTGCGCAGATGCAGATCTTCACCTTTCAGTTTCAGCATCCCCATGACGACCAGCGTTGGATGAACCATGAGATTGATGGTGCCAGAGGTTTTAACGACACCGCCGGAGGCGTAGAGATCTTCAAACTGAGAGTGACTGAACTGGAAGCTGCACGCGCTGATCTGGCCCGCCTCACGCCTAGTGAGAATGTCGAGGCCCACCAGCCCCGATTCGAACTGATCTCCCAACAACTTTCGATGATCTCGCGGATCGACAAGATCGCCTTGCGTGCGGAGTGAGTTTTCATCAGCCTGAACAGCGCTCACGAGTTCCCCCGCCCAGTTCAGCATCAACTCGCCGGGGGAGCCGTCGCCGGTAAGACAACGGTGTGTCCATTCCACTTCGAGTCTTGTGGGATCGCTGTAAGTCGAGGCAATGATGACAGAGGCGTGGCCCACGGCCTCGAAGATGTCTCCCGATTCACCCGCAAAGTCGTCGCCGCCCTTTTCTCTTTCAATCGTCCAGAGTTTTGCGACTTCTTGTTTTGAAAAGTCGTTTTCGAGCATTAGCGAAGACGAGGCTTCCAGAAAACCCCAACCCGTGTTGCACAGTTCAACCTCTTCTGATGTCGCCGCAGACGCGAGGATCGGCGAGAGACAGAAAAGGGCTGTGGACACGATCCTGGTGACGTGGCTGATCATGCCACCCGGTTTACGTACTCCAGATCCGAACTGCTGGGTCATGGCGATTCCATCCCTAAATCTGTATGCACCTAACATAGGAAACAGTCGACTCGAAAACCGAGAACTGCTTGGCAAGACTTCCCTTCTCGCCGCTGAGCCCCCTGAGACCGGGCGCAGAGAGGCGACTGCGTCACGTGCCGAGGAGGTCCCGCCTTCCACGTCTACGGTAGGCCCTGGGCGATTCACCCAGCACTCGCTTGAACGCACGACTGAAATACGATGGATCCGCATAACCCAGCCGTTCCGCGACCCGCCCAATCGGTAGCTGCGAGTGCACCAGCAGCCGCTGAGCTTCGGCGAGGATACGACTCTGCAGAACGTCACTGGCTGAGCGCCCCAGATGGCGCTGGCAAAGCGCGTTCAGATGTCCCGGCGTCATCCCCAGTAGATCTGCATATTCGCTGACGCGATTCACTTGTTGGTAGTGTTGCTCCACCGCTTGCCGGTAGCGCGACAGTACCGACGCCGTGGCGTGTTCGAGCGTCTGACCATAGCGGGCCGCGAACCAACGATTCAGGTTGACCAGCACCTCGTAGGCAATGGCTCTCAAGAGATGCGGGCTATCCGCTTGAAGATGCGCAATCTCCGCGTGCATTGTC
The DNA here is from genome assembly GCA_028285415.1 of Pseudomonadales bacterium. Lineage (GTDB taxonomy): Bacteria > Pseudomonadota > Gammaproteobacteria > Pseudomonadales > Azotimanducaceae > UBA4421. Next base: position 20,241 of record JANQPF010000006.1, on the reverse strand, counting down.
CCCAATCGCTCGCTGAGGCGTTGCACCTGATCCGGTGTCAGCGGTAGCTCAAAGGGCCCCACGTCCGTATGAAAGTAGTGCAAACGATGCAGAAACAGCGGATCGTTGAAGTGCTGCAGAATGAACTCAGCCGGAAAGAAAAAACACACGCCGTCCAGATCTTCGACCAACCAGCGGCGGACCTGACCCGGGGAGGTGAAGAACACCGTGCCAGCCTCCACCCCGTAGTCGGCGTGATCGAGGCAGAACCGGCCGGTGCCCGATGAGATCAAGGTGATGTCGTAGAAATCCAGTCGATACGGCTGATCGGTTTTCACGAACCGGGGCATCTCGTGGATCCACGCCACATCAATCAGAAGTTGGGGCCCGTATTTGTCGCGCTGGAACGTTACGTTACGAACCTTGTCCATCTTCCCTTCCGATTTCACAATCATCGAAAAGTACCAGAACGAACGACATCGGGCCATGTAAGCCCGCTGTGTACGGCTCTAAACTGAAATGGCCTTCTTCCTTCGAGCTGCAAATATGTTATCGAGAGTAAGACTTGTGCCGTCACTGATCGTCTCTGCCGTCGCGATGTTTCTCAGCGTGAGCGCAGAGGCACAAAGCATCGAATTGAAAAATGCCAAATGGACCATGAACGGCGACGACACGGCCCTGGTCGAGTTCGATGGCCGTGATGCCGTCTATATCAAAACCGGGGTTGCGCGGCTGGAGGAAATTGCACTCGAGAACGGGACGATTGAGTTCGATATGTACCTCAGCGGCGAACGTTCCTTCGTCTACCTGCTCTTTCGCGGACAAACGGACTCCGACTATGAAGATTTCTACGTCCGCCCACACAAATCCGATCTACCCGACGCACTCCAATACGCGCCCGTATTTCAGCGCCGGTCAGCGTGGCAGCTCTACCATGGTCCTGCTGGAACCGCAGCCGCGCCGCTGCCGCCGCGGCAGTGGATTCCTGTACGCATCGAACTCTCGGGCCCAAAGGCGACGTTCTGGATCGGTGAGTCGGACAACCCCGTCATGGTGATCCCCAGGTTAGGCCGCGAACCGGCGTCCGGCTGGCTGGCGTTTCGCGGTTTTGTACCCGCCAACAGCTCAGCGCCGTTCGCGGCCTATTTTTCGAATCTGACCGTTCAACCGGCCAACGCCAGCGCTCCGGCACAAGAGACAGAGCCCTTCCCGGAAGGTCAGCTGACCCAATGGCGCGTATCACCCGCATTCGTTCCCGCGGAGGACACCCTCTCGCTGCCAGACGCGCTAACTCCGCCGGACGATTGGCAACGGTTGCGCGCTGAACCCAGCGGCGTAATCGAGTTTCTGCGGTGGCGGCCAATTCCAGCAGATGCACCAAGCTGGGCTGTCGCTGCGGATCTGACGCTGGTAGCTGAAAGTGCTCAACGCTGCGCCGTTGACTTCGGTTTCAGCGACACGCTGTCCCTGATCGTCAACGGCCAGCCGCTGGTTTATCAGGACCATTCTTTTCGCTTCGATGGACCCCGCCGGCAGGGCGTGTTGTATGCCGATCAGTTACGTGCCTACCTGCCTTTGAAAGCAGGTGACAATCACGTCCGCGCGATCGTCGCCGATCGGTTCGGCGGCTGGGGACTGTCCGCGCGCCTGGTTGGCTGTCGGGGTGTCTCAGCCCGCTGATCCTACCGCAGGCCGAGCGCGGAGCGAGCTAGATTTCAGAGGGAAAGGGCAGCTTGTGGGAATTGTGCGGATTCAGCGTTGGCGGGGGCGGCCCTTCCAACCAGCTGAAATCCGGCATGTCGTTACCGTACTTCTGGGATTCGATCTGAAGCTCCCGACCCAGCTCTTCCGACACGGTGATGTTGTAGAGATCCCAGTTTTCACCGCCGATCCACTTCGCTACCACCACTTCTGACCAGCCTTCGTCATGCACGTACAGCCAGACGATCTCCCCTTCTTCCAGGTGTTCGGCAACCGCTTGCATCAGACTCAGGGTCAGCGAATTTATCTTCTGCAGGCCAAACAAGTCCGAGTGAAGCTCCCTGCCTCGCGCTCTGGCTTGCGAGGTGTGGTGACCATGGGCATAGATCAGAGGCCGAACGAGATTCTTGTACGAATCTACCGCTCCCCGAACTTTCTCTTCAGTGACTATGAATTTGCTGAGCAGCTTAGCGATCACTGTTTTCTCGCTCCTTCCTGGAGAGCTTCAGCGGTATCGCCCTGACCTCCTCCGGCAGGTAGTCCCAGGAGCTGAACATCGTGGCACCTGTCTTTGCCACGATATTGATGATGTTGGCCTGGACTGCCACATCGGCGACTCTGAACCCATCTCCGACAAAAACGCCTCTCTCGTCCGTGTGGCGGATCAACCATACCGTCAGCAAGTCCACGCCTTCCGGGGTGGTTGTCGCTTCAACATGCCAGACCCGTTCGCCTGCTTCGATGTAGTCGACGCTATCCGTCAGGTATTTGCGATGCAGAGAGAACATCTCATAGTCGCCGCGCAGACTCGACGTTGCGATGCCCGTGTTGACGTTCCATACGATGGAGACGGCGTGCTTGCCGTAGTAGCTGAGTAGCTCCGAGACGCGTTGTGCGACAGCAATGTTTCCTCGTACTGCTTCTTTTGATACCAGTGGGAAGTTGTCGTCTGACATCGACTAGTCCTTCAGGGAGTTGAGCAGCGCTTGCCTTTCCCTGGGTGAAAGCGCTCTCAGCTGATCGAGAAGTTCACTCTCTTCTTTCGTCACGCGGCGCATTGCGTCTCCGTACTTTTTCCCGAGAGGGGCATACCCCCGCGCTTGAGCCTCCGTTATTTCAAACGCCTTAGCGAGCTGCGCTGCCTGCTTGGCTGCCATGTCCCATTCCGGCGGAGACTTGTGCCATCGCATGATGGTCGGCGGGGGGATCTGCGCAAACAGCCCGAACGCGGTGTAGTTGACTTTGCCCGTTTTCGGATTGATCAGATCGTGTCGCTCCGCGAGCCGTTCGATCACAGTTGAGATAGGTGTCCGCTCCATGGCGCCGATACTACAGTCGCTGCTCGAAACAATGCAACTGTGTGTTACTTCCATGTAACACACCAGACAGGGAACGAGATTCGTGGTGTCATCGCCGCTGGAGGCATCACCTTTTTTCCGCCAGCCAGACCGCTCATGTCGTTCCTCCCTAGTAGTGATAACTCAGAAAGACTCGGTAGATTTCCTCTTCGATCGTATCGTCGTAGGCCACCGCACCGCCTAATCCGAAGGCGTCGTTGAAGTGGAATTCCGTGGTGACCGTATAGATGACCGTGTCGTCAGCGAAGTCCAGCTCATCGCGGTATCCAATGGCACCGGCAACTTCAACCGGACCAAACAGGCCTCGTATACCGGTTCGTGCAACCAGCGCTTCATCGCCCAGATCTTCAAGATCGATGCGCAAACCGCCAACCTCGAAGTACCAATCGACAGTCTTTCTCACAACGGGGAGACGGCTGCCGATAAGGAGACCGTAGGCGTTGCCATCTGCAGAGCCGAGGTCGACGCCGGCGAACTCGAGGTCCGCCTCGGAGTCTGCGAAACTCAGGTGCAGATACCAGCGTTCCAGATCTTTGGCGCTCTTACCAAGATCGATCGCGATATCGACGTCGATCTGTGTGGTCTCCAATTCGAGATCACCTTCCTCAAGCGTGTTCCAGGAGTACCCGACGTCGATCCAGCTATAGCTCAGTTCGTCAGCTTGGGTGTTCGCTGCGAACAGGAAGAGCAGCAACGCGAGTTGTCGTTTCATTCCATTCCTCCATGGGTTTTTCATTGGTCGTCCGAAGGCCGTTTCTTTGCACCTGAATCCAGCGCAGAAGGGGGATTGAGTTGATCCTGGTAGTCCTGCACATGAGGATTGCGTGCTCGTCTCAGGCCAGGTCCGAATATCCTGGAAGCTCGAGAATCGATTGACGCCTTGCGATCTGAATCAGCCCATACGCTTCCGATCTCGAAAACCCGCCTCGATAAGACATGTCTTCGATATCGTCACAGTGCTTCAGCACCTCCACCGGCTCCATATTTTCAATGACCAACAGGTCCTGGAAAGTCACGTCGATATCAGGACAGGGGCGGTACTCGTCGGATTCATGCCTCGCCTGGAGGCCCTGGTGATATCCGGTCAGCAGCACTTGAGCAATTCTGGTTGCTTCCCTGAAAGTCGGGTGATCCGCAGCGCTTGCCGCTTTCACCGCGACGGCTTTGATCGCCAGATGATTTGCTCGGCCTGTTTCAATCTGGTGCATCACTTTCCTGTTCATTCACAACCCACGTCTTATCTACCTACAGATCATTCGTTGTATTACAACACTACATTACATTGTTGTCACGCACCTCTTCGTAGGATTCTGACAAATGTCTCAAACACTTATCTCGGGAGGGGGGGGTGGAGTGAGTGACGTAGGGGTCTACTCTGTGGAACTGATCAATCCCACCTGGGAACCTGCCACAGCGGATGTTCTGAGCTGCGTTGCTAAACCGTCATGGCCTTGGCTTGTCCTTTGCGTCAGGCGTCGTGCCAACCATACATACGAAAACGGGCGCGACATCACTGTCGCGCCCGCTTTGTTGGCTGAGGAAGGATCAGGCGTCGAGCGGCAGCTGACCATCCACGAGGGGAATGGTGGCACCAGGGTCCTGGTCCATCCGGATCGAGCCTTCCTCTTCGCCGATCCGATAGGTGACGTCATAGCCGACGACTTCGTCGACATAGCTCACGACCGTCTCACATTGACTTTCCACGGTCGTATAGGTGTCGTTAGCCTGCGCCCGCTCCTGCACTTTGTTGCCGGCGATGCCGCCGACCACCGCGCCCACGACGGTTGCAATCTTTTTACCGTTACCACCGCCAATCTGATTACCAATCAGACCACCCAGCGCAACGCCGGTTGCGGTGCCCGCCAGGCGACGCTCATCGCGCGGCGTTTCCTGATGAACCACTTCAACGTCACGGCAAACTTCTTCGTTCTGCGCAATCTGTGTAACCGCAGGGACGGCGCTCACGACTTCAGCGAACTGAGGCAGTGGCGGGGTGGTATCCCGGACCATGTTGTATGCCGCGGCGCCGCCAGCTGCGGCAACCACACCACCGATTAACAGACCTTTGATCATTGACGTGTTCATAATTGCTCCTCATCAATATCCGACAGCCCTGACGGGCACTTCGTCGTTTCAGGGATACAGCGAAGGCTGCATCACCCCGTAATCATTGGGGGACAAGATAACAAGGGCTAGATGAACGCGGCCTTAACGCGACAAATCCGCTAAAAACCGCGTCAGAGCGCTACAACATCGCAAATTCGCGCTGAATGTCCATATTCAGAGTTTTGACCCACTTGTTGTAGTTGCGGTGGATTTTGCCGTTTTTGTAGCCGAGGTTTTCGCTGTCGTTGTAGCGGATCGAGTAGCTGTCATTGCTGTAATTGATATCAACCTTGGCCATGTGAGAGCGAACGAATATGGTTGCCTCCAGGTGACCCGCGGCGACTTTTTTGATCACCCAGCCGCGTGCCGCGCCACCGCGCTGAATGGTTTTGGCAATCTGCTCGTCGCTCAGGCCGGCAGGAATCGACGAACCTTCGACATTTTCTATGGGCTTTGCCGCGTGCGCGTTGCCGGCCAGCAGCAACGCCATCGAAAAAAGGCTCAGCAACGCCACGTTGTTCAATAGTCTACCTACCATGGATGAGTCTCCTGCTTTATTCACCTTGCTCATGCGGCACCGCGCAGGCTTCCAGCTCCAACAGAAGCTCCGCGCGGCAAATGTCCGCTTGAATGAAGTTAATTTGCTCTATCCCAACAGGCAAGTGTCGTTCAAACCAGGCAGCGTGCTGCAGGCGCGCGCCGGCGTCTTTTACGTAGACGCGGACGGTAGAACGATGTGTTCCGCCGCCTGCGAGCCACTCCGGGCAGCCCGCCGCTTCGCTCACCGCCTGGATGTTTTCCAGCGCCGTGCGGGCCTGGGACTCAAAGTCCCCCGGATGCAGAGATTCGCTGCCGCGAATGCTTGCCGTGCCGGATATCAAAAGTGTCCGGGTTGCATCGATAACCCCGGCGCGCGCAAAGCTCGGCGAGCGCGGCCCATATTTGGGCGGGTATTCATAGGCCGGAACCTGCAGAGGATTCTCCACGGGCGTGAGACTCTCAGGGCCCGCAACAAAGACCACGCAAAGATGGTCTCCGTGGGTACCCACCGCCGAGGCCGGCGGTAGCTCTTCGCCGGTAAACGGATTTGTCGGGTTGCTGAAAGCGCGTGCTCGGCCGGTGCAGAAGCACATGTAGCGATCAAGCTCACCGACAGGCTGATTGATCTGCGGGATGAAGTTCCAGAAACGATGCAGGACGAGGCCATCGGTCAGCGTCAAAATGGTCGTGTACAGCTGCTCCGTAACCCCTTCGATATTGCGATCACCGACCGGGACTGCGGCCACGCCACACATGCCGCGCTCGCCCCGCCAGATGAGGAAATCATCGTGCCGCTCGATCTCACCCCGGCCCGGCAGCGGCCAGCGCTCCTCCCCGGGGCCAGCCAGCAGCGCATTGGAAAGCCCAAGCGTCAACACCTGTCCTTCGTCTACGCGAGCGTACGCATTGGGGGCGCCGAATCTGAAACACAGCTCAGCCATCAGGACATGATCGTCTCGTCCGCGAACGCCACACCCTGATTGCGGCGCCTCGACCACCATCTGCGCCAGGACTCCTGGAGTCGTCGCAGCCGATAGCCCCAGTAAATCATCTTGAAAATCCGCAGTCGCCGACGAATGTCGGCGCTGCCGTCGCCGTCACCGGCGAGCATGGATATGACCGCCTGCTCCACCTGCCAGTCGTTTCTTGGATTGCGGAACAGGTCTCGCATCGTCGGCGTTGTAAAGCGATAGATAAACCAGGAAAACGCACCAATCTTGCTGCGTACCGCACGGGCGTACCCGCGGCAGGCCTGCCGGAACGCTTTGCGCTCGCCGCGCAGCCACGCTTCCGCAGGTACCACGCTTTGCACACCGGCGTTCATGGCGAGGTACACACCGCTCGAAAACACCGGGTCGATGAAAGCATAGGCGTCACCGACCAGCAGTATGCCGTCATCGTAGAGGCGCCTGGCCTCATAAGAGTAGTTGCCTGTTGCGCTGACAGGGCTCACGGCAACCGCGTTGCGCATCCGCTCCCCGGCATCGGGCACGGTTGCGAGCGTGTCGCGCAGGAAACTCTCGAGATCTACTTCCCGCTCTTTGAGATAGCTCGGCCAGCAGACCGCGCCCACGCTCATCACGTCGTCAGGCAGCGGAATCATCCAGATCCAACCGTGCTCGAACCAGTACACGCTGATATTGCCGGTCAGCTCGTCACCGCGTCGCGTGACGTTGCGGAAGTGACCGAAAAGAGCGGCGCTCGCGTGGCGACGGTTGCGTACCTGCCAGCCACGCTGACGGGCAATCAGCGTATCTCGACCGCTGGCGTCCACCACGAGCCTTGCTCGCAGCGTCGACGCGTTGCCGTCTGCATCGAGATAGTCGACGTCGCTATGGGAGCCAAGCTGGCGAACGTTCGTCACTTCGAAGCCTTCGCGGGCGTCAGCGCCTTTGCTGCGGCAGTTCTCGAACAACACCCGGTCGAATTCGGCGCGCTTGACCTGAAACGCGTGTTCCGGCGTGTCGCCCAGCGCCCGCGCAAAAGGAAAGGAGAGCACCCTGCCGTCGGGGCCGGTGAAATCTGCGCCCGGCTTGTAGACACCGATGTCTTTGACCGCCTGCAGCACGCCCAGCTGATCCAGAATGGGCAGGTTTCCTGGCAGGAGCGATTCGCCGATGTGAAACCGGGGATGGTGAGTCTTCTCGAACAGGGTGACCTGCCAACCTCTTTCCGCCAGCAATGCCGCGGATGTGGTACCTGCAGGCCCACCGCCTACGACCAGGACGTCCACACTATGCATCTACTGAGAAAGGTTCCTTCAACAATCGCATCTGACAGGCGCGCATTGAAAAGGATATGACCATCCATGACAATATCTCTTTACCCGCGTTCTGCAAAAACATGGCACAGACCCCACAACAACTCGAAATGGCAAAGCTGATCATCGATATTCTCAACATCGACGATGTTGCACCCGAAGAGATCGAACCCGACGCCATCATGTTCGATGAAACCGGTCTGGGTCTGGACTCCATCGACGCCTTGGAAATTGCGGTGGCCATCGCCGAGCAGTACGACGTCCATATCTCGGCCGAGGACGAAGCCACGAAGGAAATTTTCGCCACGCTGGCCAATCTGACCGCCCACGTCATGCAGGAGACTGAGACGCGTCAAACCGCGTCATGAGTCAAATCCCCCTCGTCGAGCGCGAGCCACAAGCAGCTTTTGCACGCGCCGGGGACAGAATCATCACCGTTGGTCAGTTCTGCGCTGATATCAACGCAGTTGCCGAAACCCTTCCGGACACGCGCTATCTGGTCAACCTCTGTCAGGAACGATACACCTTCACAGCCTGTTTCTTCGCAGCCCTGGCGAGAGGCATAACCAATCTTCTACCCTCGCGGCGCGAGCCGGAGTTCGCGCAGAACCTCGACGCCTACGAGGATCTGTGCGTAGCCAGCGACAAGGAGGCCGACGACGTTGACGTCTGCCTGAACCTGAACCCGGGGAGCAACGGCTCGAGCACAGCGCCTGCACAGTCCGGCGAAACGCTGGCAGCGGTGGCCTTTACGTCTGGCAGCACCGGTGAGCCACAAGCACACGCCAAGTCCTGGGAGATGCTGGACACATGGCGCCGCGTACACTGGCGTTACCTCCCCGGCGAGCCCCAGGAGGAACGCGGTCTGGTTGCCACGGTTCCTTCGTGGCACATGTACGGCCTCGAATGGGCCATGCTCTTGCCAACGGTCGCGCCTCTGACGCTTCACTGCGGCCCCGATTTCTACCCGCAGGACGTCGCCACGGCACTGACAAGCTTTCGTAAACCGAGCGTTCTGGTTTCGACCCCGGTGCACCTGCGCGCCATGCGTAAGCTGCCGAGCCCGCCAGCCAACGTGAGCACCGTTCTGTCTGCCACCGCACCGCTGGACGATACGCTTACCCGTGAAATCGAAAACACCCTGAGCGCAGAGATATTCGAAATCTACGGATGCAGTGAAGTAGGCTCACTCGCCAGTCGCTTCCCCGGGCAAGAGATCGCCTGGGAGTTTTTCGACTGCTTCGACGTCGCCTACGACGAGGGCGCAGTGACGATCAACCACAGGACGCTGCCAGAGCCCGTAACGCTTGCCGACCAGTTTAAGCAGCTCGATGCAGCCCGCTACGAACTGGAAGGGCGCAACACCGACATCATCAAGGTCGGCGGTAAGCGCGAATCGCTCGCGCGCTTGAATAACCTTCTCCTGGGCGTCGACGGCGTAGAAGACGGCGTCTTGTACGATCCGGCGAGCTACGGCCTGGCAGACAGCGGTCGGCTCGCCGCGCTGGTCGTGGCGCCTGGTTTGAACGCAAGCGACATACGCACAGCGCTTGCGCGGGAAATGGACGTTGCGTTCCTGCCCCGGCCCATACGTTTTGTCGATGCGCTGCCTCGCGACCGGACCAGCAAACTCAGGATGGCCGATCTGGCCAGCATGATTGCATCGGAATCACCATGAGTGACGGCAAAACTCAGTGGCAGTCGAGGCCCGAAGCCGGCAGCACCGGCGGTCTGCGTTTTCTGGTCTGGGTGGCCCGGCATCTCGGGCGTGGCGTACTGCATACCATGCTGTGGCCCGTCAGCGTTTACTTCCTCCTCGTGCGGGGACCCGAACGCCGCGCCTCGCAGGAGTACCTTGCGCGTGTCTTCGGCCGCCCCGCGCGGCTCACGGAGGTGCTCACCCATTTTCATCAGTTCGCCAAGGTCACTGCAGACAGATTCTATTTCCTGGCAGATCCGGACAGCATCCCGGTGCGGTTTGTCGTGGATCCCACCCTTGCCGAGGTGCTCGAGCGCAAGGAGCCGGGAATCTTTCTGGCGGCTCACTTCGGCTCTTTCGAAGCAGCCCGGGTTGTGGGACCTGCCCTCGGCGGCATCAGGCTCAGAATTGTGCTGGACAAGGCGCTCAACCAGCGATTCATGGACATCATGGCAGAGGTAGAGCCCGAGCTCGCGGCCCTCATCATCGATTCCGAGCAGGAATCCGTGGCACTTGGCCTCAACATCGGTGATGCGCTGCGTGAAGGTGACTGGGTGGGCTTTCTGGCCGATCGTCGGCGTGTAGGTGACCGCACGTCCGAACATGAGTTTCTCGGCACGGCCGCGCACTTCCCGCTGGGTCCTTACATCATTGCCAACGTGTTCAAAGCGCCCATTATCGGCGCGTTCTGTTGCCTGACTGACAAAGGCTACGAAGTGCATTGTGAGGTGATCAGCGCACGAACGGACTTTCCGAGAAGGACCCGCCAGGAAGCCATCGACGCGCTCGTCGCAAGCTACGTGGCTCGCCTCGAACATCACGTGCGTGCATCCCCTTACGCCTGGTTCAACTTTTTCGATTTCTGGGAGGAGGCCTGAATGGTGGCCCGTGCCGCAGTCAGCGCCACCCTGCTACTCCTCGCGGTAACCGAGTGTTTTGCCGGGGAACCCGCCACGGAAGCGTTGACGCGGGATGCCACCCTCGCGCTGATCGGCGCGCTCGAATTTCCCGCCGACGTTGAGGTTGCGTTCGAGCAGAGCCAGCGGAACCCGCTGTTCAGCCGCGTCAAGAAACAGCAGGGGATCATGTTCAAGACTGCCGAACAGGGGCTGGTCATGCGCATCACGGATCCGCGCGCCGAGGAGCGTACGCTCAACGCCGGAGCGGTCTCTCTGACCCGCCGGGAGCGCAATCGTCACGGTCCTGGAACCCGTGACGTCACACGCAGAACGCAGCTGGATCCGGCACGCCCGAGCCATCTGGTATTGCTGACCCTGGAAGCAGTTCTGAACGGTGACGCATCGTCGCTGACGACACACTTTTCCGTGTCCGGCGAACGCAGGCAAAACGGCTGGGAGATGCAACTTGAACCCATCGCAGATACGGTGCGGGAGCAGCTTTCGAGAATCTGGTTTCGTGGCGCCGGCCACCAGCTGCAGCAGTTTCGCTCCGAACGCGATGACGGGGAGGGCGGTTTCAGTCACTTCGTCGAGCTGACCATGCATCCGCCGGCCGACAACGTCACCCGCGCCGACGCACCGTGACGGCCAATCATCGCGTCCTGCTGGCGTTGCTGGTTACCGTTGCCGTCGCCGCCGGTGCTGCGCTGCGACTGGAGATCAGCTACGACCTGAGCGCATTCCTGCCGCCACCCGGAGATCTTGCCCAGTCACTTTTGACGGAGCGCCTCGGGCAGGGGGCCGGGGCACAGCTCGTGTTCATAGCGCTCGAGGACTCCAATTCTGCGGAGGCATCCGCCATTGCCGGGGAACTGCGCAGTCACCCGCTCATCAGCCGCGTGCTGCCTGAAGAGCTCACGATGAGCTCGGACAGCCTGCCGCGCGTTCTATGGAACAGCCGGCTGCTGCTCGGAGATCTACCAGCCGACGCCGGCGCCTGGGCAGAAGTGCTCAGCCAGCGCGCGGACGATCTCATGTTTGCTGCGGACGACGATACGTTGGCCCTCATCGCAGCGGACCCGGCGCTGTTGAGCATCGACGCGCTGAGCCGCTTCGCCGCCGGAGCCAGTCCGCCCGCGTTCGATCAGGGCAGCACCCAGCTCCTCATGCTGGAGACCGTACCTGCGGGCTTCGAGCTCGCTGCGCAGACCCGGCTCGTTACCGATATCAGAGCAACGCTGGCCCGCCGCGCCGGAGGGGCGCAGCTCCTGGGTAGCCCGGTTTATGCGGTGGACCTGCAGGAGTCGGTACGCTTCGAGGCAACGCTCTTCAGCAGCATTGCCGGCATTGCCCTCCTGCTTTTCATTGTGCTCCGCTTCAGATCCCCCCAGCGCGTGATTGGCGTCGCCCTGCCGCTGGCCGCCGGGGGTGTGAGCGCCATGCTGGCGCTTACCTTCGCGTTCGACGAAGTCCACGGGATTACCCTGGCGTTCGGTTTTACGCTCCTGGGCGTGGCGCTCGACTACCCGCTGCACCTCTTTATCCATGCCGAAGAAGGCACCAGCGCGGGCAACCGCAATGTCTGGAAGGTGCTTCGTCTGGGCATCTTGTCGACGTGCATCGCCTACGCCACGTTGATCTTCAGCGGTGCCACGGGTTTGCAGCAGCTCGGCGCTTTCGCCCTGGTCGGCATCATCGCCGCAGCGCTGACTGCAGCCTGGATAACTCACCGCAGCGTTGATCTTGCAGATACAGAGCGCTCGCCCGAAACGCCGCCGGTGAAGCAGGTGCTGAGGTGGTGGCCGGCAGTGACCGCACTGGGCGTGTCCACTGCGGTGCTCTTCGCTTTTCCCGTCTTTAACGACGACCTGTCGAGTCTGACGCCGGTAGACGCCAATCTGCTCGAAGCGGATGCGCAGCTGCGCACCACGCTCGGGGTGGCCGATATCCGCTATCTCGTCAGCGTGAAAGCGGGCAGTCAGGAAGAAGCGCTACGTGCTTCCGAACGGGCTGTCGCAACGCTCGGGCCATTGCAGGAAAGCGGCAAGCTGGTCGGCGTGCAGAGCATCACGCAAATTCTGCCAAGCCGGGACACGCAATCGCACCGGCGCGAGGCGCTTGACGCCTTTTCGATTGAGGATTTCGAAGCGGGCGCTGCAGCGGCCGCGCTCGAACCCGCAGCGTTCGCGACGTTTATCGAGGCGCTGGAAGACGAACGGGACAACGACGGCTTCGCCACGTTCACGGCGTTACGCGATGAGCCCGCCCTCCGTGGCGCTGTCGACAACCTTTTTTTTGAGCATGCCGACGGCTGGGTGAGTCTCGTTTTTCTACGCGGTCTGACAGACAGGGAAGCAGTCATGGCAGCGCTTCAGTCTGTACCTCAGGCGGCACTCCTGGATCTGAAGCTCGCTTCCGAGAACCTGGTGGCAGACTACCGTTCTCGCCTGGTGACGCTGCTGCTGATTGCGCTGGCTGTCATTGCGCTGATGCTGGGCGTTCGGCTGAGCCTGAGGGAGTCGCTCTGGCTCTTGTTGAATGCTGTCGCCGCGATGGCCTTCGCCGCAGCCTGCAGCGTCGTCTGGCTGGGTGGTTTGTCTTTGTTCAACCTCATCGCACTCATCCTCGTCACCGGTCTGGGACTGGACTACGTGCTGTTCTACGGTCGCGAGCGGCCGCGGACGGATGATCGCGCCACGGCCTGCGCCGTGTTGATCTGTGCCGTTTCGAGCCTGCTCGTGTTCGGCATCCTGTCTCTATCTGAAATACCGGTGCTCAGGAGTATCGGTGCCACGGTCGCCGCCGGGGTCATCGCAGCGTACCTGCTGGCGAGATTCGGGCGCTACGCCAACACCGGCAGCTGACCCATCTCCTCGAGCGGCGGCAGCGTTTCGCCATCGGCTGTACGCTGCAACAGATCATCGAGCAGCTCGGCGAGGGCCTGAAGCGTTGCCACTGAGTCGCGCAGTTCGGTATCCATGCACACGGAATCGCCAGCCAGCAGCTGTTCTTTCATGGTGTGAAAGAGCGGGATCGCATGGTGGTCAAAGAAGCGCCCTTCACCGCCGACCCGCTCCTGCAGTTTCGCCAGCTTTCTGAATTTGCCCTGCATACCGGAGTTGAGCGCGGAGGCACGCAGCAGGTCGTCCTGGGCGTTCTGCATGAATTCGAGATCGAGGTAGCGACGGGAAAAAAACAGTTTTGCCAACGGCCCCCAGTAGTAGGTGTAGTCCCACAAGGTTTTCAACACCATGAGATTGCGGTTGCCGAATCCCGCATACTGACCACGGTATAGCGACATCGTGTTGCTGAAAAACGTGAGGAAGTACCGCTGATACTTCTGCCAGCGTTCGACATCACCACCCTTAGTGATGAGCTCCGTGGCAAAGCCGTTGGCGAAAGCGATGAAGTCTGCACCGGGAGAATAGAACGGGTCGGCGAATACACCCGCATCACCGCTCAACATCCACCCGTCTGCTGAAAAGACCTCTTTCGAACTGACCGCATAATCCTGCAGGACGTGGAAGTCCAGAGGTGGATGATCCCGCAGGCGTTCAGCTACGAGCGGATGTTCGATATGCAGCCAGTTCAGCAGCTTATCGTGCGTGTTGACCGTTTTAACATCGACCAACCTGGCGTCGAAAACCAGGCCGACGCTGGTGCAGCCTGAGGCCAACGGAATCAGCCAGAGCCAGTAGCCGGGTCCGGAGAAGTGGTTGGTGCTGAGGCGGCGCGGTTCTCCATGGCAGCGCGCCCGCCAGCCGGCGTCGCCGCTCCAGCCGTCCAGATCGAATTCCGCATCCGTGCGGTACCAGACCGCGTGGTTCGTATGGCGCACATCGCGACCGAGTTCCAGCTGGTTCCGCAACCAGGCGCGTCTGCCGCTCGTGTCCACCAGATACCGCGCCTGGACGTGCCGCTCTTCATTTTCTGACCGAACGCGCACCCTGTGCGCACCCGGTTTGAGCGCCACCTCGCGCAGCGTCGCCCCGCTGAGAAGATCCGCCCCGTTTGCCGCGACGTCGGCAGCCAGGTAGTTCTCCAGCCGGCCCCGGTCAATCTGATAGGTCGGTATGGGTAGAACCTTACTTGCACCAACCTCATCGTAGCGTGCCAGGTCGTCGGCTATGGGTTCCTCCCCACGCAAAAACAAACGCAGACCGAACTTGGGGAGCTGTGCATCGGTCATGTGCGCTTTCAGCCCGAGGTCTTCAGCGAGGTAGTGGGCGGCAATTTCGACCGTGGACTCGCCGACCTTGTGAGCCGATTCCGGTACCGGGTAGCGGCGGTGCTCGACGAGCGCAACGTGTAGATCCGGAGCCGCCCGCTGCAGCTGCCTCGCAAGCGTGAGTCCGGCCATACCGGCGCCAAGAATGCACACGTCTACGTTTAGAGAGGACATCAACCTTACCTGCGCTATCCAGCTGCCGGGCAGATCCCGAGATGGAGTTCCAGCTGCGGCGCCGCTCGAAGCTTGAGTGCAGCCCGGTCGTCCTGGCCTTCCTGCACCGCGGCAAGCTGCTCGAGCAGCGCAAGACTCACAGCACTCGGGTTACCTGCCGCCACTTGCTTGAGGCCCGGGCTCGGCTGCGTGTCGGACGCTGCCGCAACCGACTCCAGCACCAGATCCATTCGCAGGTTCAAACCGGCTCCCGCCGCCGGCCAATCTATCGGCGCCAACACCACCGCGGCGCCGAAACTCTCGCCGGCCGGACAGATCTCCGAGAACGGCGGGCGGTTCACAATGTCATAGGCGACGAGCAAAACCGGTTGGTTCGCGGCCAGCGCCTGGCTGGCGGCTTCAATCAGACCTGCCCCGACGCTGTAGTCGTAGCCGCCCACAAAGGTGCTCGGGGCGCGATTGTTTGCACTGATGGTCCAGTAGCCGGACGGCGCGTTGTGTACCGAGTTGTGGAACTTGGTCGGGGACAACATTTTGTCCGGCTGTGCGAGCTTGCGACACATATAGTCCGTGATGTCGGTGTCACCCATGCCGGACGCAAAAACGGACGGCACCAGCGACTTGTCGACGCCCGCATGCTCACACGCCTGGTGCGCCAGCGTAACCGCCAGATTGATCATCAGTCCCGCTCGGCGGCGTTCGCGCGAGGGAATGGCCTCCGGTTTGGGTGCAATGAATTCAGCACCATCCGGCAGTCCACCCGTTTGCATGACGCGCAGCAGATCGTCGTAACTCGTCAGCCCACGACCCCATACCGCCAGACCTGCAACGTTGACGTTCATGCGCGGGCAAAGACCACAGAGCAGTTGTTTCCGCCGAATCCGAACGAATTGGACAGCGCCGTTTTTATCTCGCGGTGCACAGACTCCAGCAATACGGGCAGCCCCGGCTCCGCACAGGTTGTGTTCATTGTGCCGGGAACGAGCCCGGTGAGGAGTGCATTCATGGCAAGCACGGACTCGACGATACCGGCCGCGCCCAGCGCATGCCCCGTCCAGCCTTTCGTGGCGCTGAAAAGCGTGTGGGGAGCGGCAACTTCCGCGCAGACCTTCCCTTCAATCTCGTCGTTGGCTCGCGTGCCGGTTCCGTGCAGGTTGACGTAGTCGAGATCCGCAAATGTGATGCCCGCCGCTGCCAGCGCCCGCTCCATGGAGAGCCTCGCTCCCAACCCTTCGGGGTGGGCCGTCGACATGTGGTGGGCATCACAGCTTTCTCCCACACCAGTCACCGAAAGCTCGGCGGGTTCGTTTGACAGTAAAGCAAATCCGGCCGCCTCACCCAGACTGATGCCTTTGCGTTGCGGCGAGAACGGTCGACACGGCTCGTCGGAAACGAGCTGGAGGGAGTGGAAACCGTAGAGCACGCTGAGACACAGCGTATCGGCACCACCCACAACCACCGCGTCAACCAGGCCCTGTTGCAGCCAGCGCTCGGCTGCGGCAAAAACCTTGGCGCTCGAGGCACACGCGGCGCTGACCGTAATGCAGGGGCCCGTCAGGCCGAGACGCTCGGCGAGATAATCGCCGGGGGCATGTGGATTGTGCGTGCGCGGCTGCAGGAACTCGCTGGCAAACCGCTCAGCTGCACCTTCGTCCATGGCGCGGTAGGCCTCTTCCGTCCGATCGATGCTCGACGTGCTGGTGCCCATGACCACACCCACGCGATGCGCACCGTGGCGCTCGACCGCAGCGCCGACGTGCCGCTCGAAGTTGTCCTGACGCAGCGCATATTCCACCAGGCGGTTGTTGCGGCTCCAACGCGATTCCGGAACGATCACATCGTCCGGAATTTCGACTCGGCCCAGATAACAAGGTATGTCACACGCAGGCCAGGCGTCGTTGCTCAAACCGGATTGATTGGACTCGAGGGACTGTTGCATGGGGCCCAGTCCAGCCCCCAGGGCGGATGTCAAAGTGTGCTGGTTTACGTAAACCACGTGTGCTGTCAGACTCCTTCGTGTATAGCTTTTCGAGCACTCGCTCTGACGTATGAGTGGTAAGACTACCGGCCCGGATTCGGATTGCCTAGCCATAAATCAGCCGCGGGAGACCCTCCGTTCGCGTCTGCTCTCTCCCCCCGTTTTCACGATGGCGTACGTGCTGTTTGCGATGGGCTGCTGCGCGACAATGGCGTTCGCCGCGTGGCTGCAATACCGGGAAAGTGAGGCAGCAGCCCGTATCACGAGGCTGCGCGCATTTGTCAGCCGTCTGTGCAGGTGGTACCTCGAGTACCACAGCTTCCTCGGGGTGGTATCGATCGCGTTTCTGCACCAGCGCCGGCTCGGACCCGGGCTCATCGTCGCCAATCACCCGAGCCTGGTGGACGCGCTGTGGATTCTGGCGACGCAGCCACACGCCTGTTGCGTACTCAAAGGAGATTTACAGAACTCCTGGCTGTTCCGTTACCTCGTTACAGAGCTCAACTACGTGTCGAACAGCGATCCCGAGCGCCTGCTTGCGGAGGGGAGTGAACGCCTGCGCAACGGTGAGACGCTGCTTGTTTTTCCGGAAGCTACCCGCACCGAACCACGCGCGCTGCCGGAGTTCAGGCTGGGCGCGGCTGAACTGGTCGTAAGAACCGGTGCGTGCGTGCATCCCGTCGTCATTTTCAAAACCGGCTCGTACCTCAGTAAATCCCGCGCCTGGTATAAGTTCCCACGCCGGGTCGTGCACTGGTGGATCGGCTTTTCCCCGTCGACGCGTTTCGAAATTGGTGAGAGTCCGCGGCAGGCCAGAAGGCAGATTACGGCCGATCTGCAACGTTACTTCCATCAGCGTCTCCGTGCCGGCGTGGTTGCACAGGAATGGGAACCGGCCGAAAATTGAGCCATGAGCATTCTGGACCAACTGCACAACGTTCTGATCGAGGAGTTCGAGATCGACCCCGATCTGATCACCATGGACGCCCTCTTGATGGACGACCTCGACATCGACAGCATCGACGCGGTGGACATTCTCTCCCGCCTGCGCGACCTCACGGGCAAAGAGTTGGCTGCCGAGACACTCAAGGACGTGCGCACGGTGGGTGACGTCGTCGCTCTGGTTGACGGCGTCTGACACGCGCTGGTGGTCCGCGTCATTCTTGGACTGGCACTGCTGTGCTATCCCTTTCTCGTCTACAACCTCCTCGGCACCGTCGAGCCGGTCTACATTGTCGGCATCTTTGGTCTGCTTGCCGCCGCGCGTCTGTCCATGGTGCCCGGTCTACCCAAAACCGCAGTCATAGCGGCGTTCTCGGCGCTGCTGCTCTTCTGCATCGCTGCACTCGCCGACCGGGAACTTACGATCCTCAAACTGTATCCCGTGGGGATCAATCTCATCGCCGCAGCATTCGCAGGCTACACGCTCCTGCACCCACCTTCTGCCATAGAGCGGCTATCTCGCTACATGGGACTCGAAGTTGAAGGTCCCGCCGTGACCTACACCCGGCGTCTGACGTGGGTCTGGATGCTGTTTTTTCTCGCGAGCGCTGTCGCTGCCGCGTACACCGCTGTCGTCACCTCGACGAGTATCTGGGCCTGGTACAACGGGTTCGTAAGCTATCTACTGATAGTCCTTCTGATCGTGGGCGAGTACCCTGTGCGCCTTTGGTACCAGAAGCGTCACCGGGAAAGCTGAGGATGGCAGCCGAAGAGAACCAACCCAGATGGTTAGAGCGTACCTGGGACGAAGCGCACTTTGTGGGGCTCCTGGCGTTGGACGACAGCCTGCCGGTGTTTGCAGGACACTTCCCGGGCAATCCGTTGCTTCCCGGCGTGTTGCAAATCGACTGGGCAATCACCGCTGCGGCTGAAGCGTTCAGCGGATTTCCTGACACCGCGTTCAGCGGGATGTCACGCATCAAATTCAAATCGCCGGTTCGACCCGGTGCCCGGCTGGAGCTCAGCCTGACGCATGCCGACAACGTCGTCAGCTTCAGCTACCGGGAAAACGGTGACGTCCGAACGGAAGGCAGATTGCACTACCATGGCTGATTCGTACTGCGTCGTCATCCCTCACTATCGGCACCACGAGCCGTTGATCCACATGTTAAAGACCCTGACCGATTTTGAGCTGGATATTCTGGTTATCGACGATGCAAGCGGTGCCGAAATCATCGGACAGCTGGAAACTGAGACCGCAAAACACGAGCGGGTAAGTCTGATCCAGCGGGTCGAAAACGGTGGCAAAGGTGCGGCGATGATGACCGGCTTACGCGAAGCTCATGAGCGTGGCTACAGCCACGTCATCTCGCTCGACGCTGATGGGCAGCATGATCCAAATGACGTGCCAGAGCTTCTGCAGCGTTCGCAGGCGCATCCCGACAGCCTCTTCACCGGCTATCCCATCTTTGGCGACGACATCCCGGCTTCGCGGCTCTACGGGCGGATGTTGACCAACTACCTGGTTCAATTTGTCACCAGCTCGCGGATGGTAAGAGACGCCATGTGTGGGTTCCGCGCGTATCCGCTGGCGCGGGTGTTGCCGCTGTGCGACGCCATCGGATACAGGACACGCATGGAATTCGACGTCGAGATTCTGGTTCGCGCCTGCTGGGCGGGTCTCGACGTGCGTGCGATGGAAACCGCCGTGACCTATCCGCAGGACGGTCAATCTCATTTCAACCTGGTGGCAGACAACGTGCGCCTCGTTGCCATGCATGTGCTCCTCATACTGGGTGGTTTGATCCGCTTACCGCGCACGCTGTGGCGCCGATTCAGCCGAGGGATGGCAATCGATGGCCAGACGTAAGGGCAGACTCTGGGACAAGTCCTGGCCGGATCATGCCAACCTGGCGTGCACGGTTGACGTCACCGTGCCTTTTCAGGATGCCGACCCCACCGGCCTGGTCTGGCACGGCAACTACTTCCGTTACTACGATACGGCACGGGTAGCGCTGCTTCGCAAACTCGAGTTCGGGTATCGACAGATGGCTGCCATCGGGCAGATCTGGCCCATCGTCGACACCAGGGTACGCTACGTTCGGAGCGTGCCGTTCGGCGCTACCATTTCCGTCTCCGCTCAGCTGGTCGAATGGGAGTTTCGTCTGCGCATCTACTACGAGGTGCACGACGCTGAACAGCGGCGGATCAACGAAGCGTACACGGTTCAGGTACCGGTCAGCGCCCCGGACGAGGCGCTCATCATTGGGGTGCCCGATCAGGTGCAGGCGCAGGTCAATGCGCTCATCCGCGAAGACAAATGACCACCATTGCCGAACTGCTGCCACACCAGCCGCCCATGCGGCTGATCGACGCG
>JANQPF010000023.1 GCA_028285415.1 Pseudomonadales bacterium | reverse complement strand
GGGCGCCGGAACCGAGGTGACCGTCGAGTTCGTGCGTAAGCGCAAGACGCTGCGGCGCACGCTCACCCTTGGCGTCAATCCGTGGCAGGACGCAGAGCGGGCGGATCAGCGCGCGGGCCTTCATGCGGTACGCATCGATTCCGATCTTGCGTATCGCTCTGGAGAAGGTGCCGACGTCGAGAAGCATCGTCTCGATCTCTATGTGCCAGATAGCGAACATCCGGCGCCGCTCCTCCTGTGGATCCATGGCGGCGGCTGGTCGCTTGGTGGTCGTGAAAACGAGAAGGCGCTGGCGCTCAGGTTCGCTGAGCGGGGCGTTGCGGTTGCGGCGATGAGTTATCGTCTCTCACCCGCAAACTGGGCCAATCCCGAATACTCCTCGAGCGGCGTGACACATCCGGCGCACGTGAATGACGTTGCGGATGCGTTCGCCTACCTGCACACCAACGCGGCAAGGCTCGGCCTGGATGCGTCGCGGCTTTTTGTCGGTGGACACTCCGCCGGCGGCCATCTCGCTGCGCTCATGGCCAGCGACCCGAGCTATCTGGAGGCAAGAGGACTGTCACTTGACGTGGTGGCTGGCGCATTGCCGATTGGCGGGGCCTATGACATCCCGGACTACCACGCTGCGCTCATCAGGAGTGATCCTGAGCTCGGCAAAGCGCATATCGAAGCCGTTTTCGGCATCC
This sequence comes from Pseudomonadales bacterium, assembly GCA_028285415.1. Taxonomy (GTDB): domain Bacteria; phylum Pseudomonadota; class Gammaproteobacteria; order Pseudomonadales; family Azotimanducaceae; genus UBA4421. The sequence goes on along the minus strand of JANQPF010000023.1, from coordinate 263,329 downwards.
GGAAGGACGGCTGGCGACACGCCTCGCCGACCGAACATCTGGCGGCATCCGATGTGCCGATGCTGGTTGTCGTGGAAGACCAGGCCGGCTTTCAGCGCTATGCACGTCGTCTCGAGGATGCTGCGCAGCGACACGGACGCAGCAACATCACCTTTCTCGATGCCGAGGGTCGAACCCACGGGAACGTCATTCTGCTCATGAGTGGACGGCACGAGGACGAGGTCCGCGCGCGCATGCTCGAGTTCATGCTGGCCGGATGACGGCAGATTACTACCGCAACCGGTACGCCACGAGCGCGTTGCCCGGCAGCTGACCGAACTGCGCGTATCCCGACTGTACGTAGACAAACCTGCCAACGGCAAGCGGACCCGCTGCGTCGATGGCGCCGCCGTACCCAGCCACGTTGTTGACCGTGGCGAATTCCCGGGCCGTCTGCAGCGTCGTAAGAATGCGGCCGTCGCTCTGCGCGAACACGCGTAGCTTGCCGTCGAGAGCGCCAGCGAGGACAACGTCGTTGACTGCCTGCGGCTGAGCCGACAGACCAAAAAAGAACGAACACTCCGGGTAAAGCGTTTTACGCGCGAAGTATTCGAAGAGATTCGTCTCGCAACCGCGTTCGACCGCCTGTTTCCAGATACGGTTGCCGGTATTGATATCGAACGCGTACAGGCCGGGCTCCGGTCTGTAGCCGGGCAGCGGGTAGGGTGGGTCGGCAACGGGTACAAACAGTTGTTCGCCGGCGACGGCCATTCCCCAGTGTACCCCTCCGAGTGCGGATCCGGCGCCGGCACGGCTCTTCCAGATGACCTCGCCGCTGGCCGGATCAAGGCGATAGATGTCGCCGGACTTTTGTCCTGCAAGGAGCGTATCGGTTCCTTCGCCGGCTGTCGTCAGGATGATGGCGGCGCCAATGTCGTGATCCGGCCCTCGCCATTTGGGGCAGTTGGGTCCGGGTGGGTTCTGGTCGCACGCAATGTTGTAAGCATCTCCGGCAAGCGTCTGATACTTCCACGCCAGCTTGCCGGTATCGAGGTGCAACGCAATCACCGCGTCCGACGTATCCGTTGCGGGTAGCGAGGCGTTCTGGCCGGTGCCCACGTAAATCAGGTTTCGCTTTGAATCGACGGTAGGCGTGCTCCAGATCGGCGCGCCTGACGGCCCCCAGCTCGGTGTCCCGTGTTGAGTATGTCCGGTGGGTTTTGCCGGCGGGGTCGTGTGAAACTGCCAGCGGACCTCACCATTGTCCGCGTTGAGCGTCACCACGCCGCCGTGGGAGCGACAGCATTCGTAGTCGGGATCTACGGCGAGACCAACTTCATACAGGGAGATCGGCACGACAAGGTGGTTTGCAGCCTGCACCGGGGCACCCGTCAGCCAGCTGTGTTCGTTGAGCTTCACATCGGTACGCCACAACGCTGTGCCATCGACCAGAGCCACGGCGTTCACATGGGTTTCGACGTCGCCGTAAAAGATTGCGGGCTGGTGGTTTACCTCGCCGAGTGTCAGCGCAGTACGGGGTGGGGCGGGGGTTGGCTGGTGCCACTTGATGCAGCCGGTGAAACGATCCAGCGCAAATAGATGTCCGCTCGTTGCGGCGACGACGAGCGTGTCGTGGGTCACAACCGGCTGCGAACGTGCGTTGGCAACGTCGGGTAAGCCAAAAACCCACGCAAGCTCGAGCGCGGCGGCGTTGGCTGCGGTCAGCACGCTGTTCCCGGCGGGGACCATATTCGTGCTCGACGAATCGAGCCCCCACTGCGCAATTCTGGGCTGCGGATTGATGGTTGCATCCGCACAGAACGTGTCGGCAGCCGGGACGTAGGGATCCCGCTCCCCGGCAAGATAGGTCACCATGTCGAAGATGCCGCCGCTGCCCAGTGCTTCACCCTGAGATTGCATGGCGCCGTTGCTGAGGGCAAAAGCGATCTGCGCGGGATTGAGCCGCGCCAGCTGTGTCTTGTCCAGCGCGCGGGTATTGGCGCTGTCTTCATGGCAGATTGCGCATTCTGCGGCGTATATCTCCGCTGCCGTGCGCGTCTCTGTGGTCGTTTGATCAGCCGTCTGCTCTTCGCTGCGCCCGCTACAGGCTGACGTCAGCAGGAGAAGCAGGACCCAGCCCGCGGAGCGCATCAGAGAAACTCGGTTTTCTTCGACTGCGAGTAAAACGTGAACGCGATGAGCGCGCAGACGGCGGCGACCTGTAAGCCAATGACCGTGAGGTACGTGTTGTTCCATACCGCCTCCATGCCATTGACTGTGCTGCGGACGTCGTGAAACTCCGAGATCCACCAGATGTACGCCTGGGTGCCGAGATTCGCGGCCACCACCGCAATGATGGCCGGCGCAAGACCCTGGAATACCACCGTGGTAGCGAGAATGATGACGTAGGCAAGGAAAATGGCGACCAGGATGATCGTCAGGAACGGGATGGTGCCTTTCGGCATGACGTCGCCGATGAAGATGACGTAGCTTGCTGCAGACAGCGTCAGCCAGATGGTGCCGACAAGCATGAGGTTCGCGCTCATTTTTGCGACCGTATAGTCGCTGATGGTCACCGGCAGACTCATGATGAACGGCAGATTCTGCTCGCGGCGTTCTTCCGTGACCGTCTGCATGGCGGCATGCACGCCGGCGCCGAAGAGCACGGAGACGAAGAGAATGAATGCAATGGTGCCGGCGGCGTCACCGAAGAATACCGCCAGCAGAATGGCGCCAATCCCGCCGAGCCAGTAGCACAGCGAGGGTACTTTCATGATCTGCAGATCTTTCTTGATCAGCTCGCGCACGATGGTAGGGCTGGTGTCACTCATGCTGCTTCTCCTTGGATGGCATGCTGCCCTGCCTGACTGGCTTCGACGCTCGCGATGAAAATCTCTTCGAGGGTCAGACGTTCGACGTCTGTGACACTCGCGCCAGCCTGGGTGAGATGCGCGGCGAAGCCTTCGTTGTAGTCGCTGACGGTAAGAACCATCTGGTGGCCGGCGCGCTGTGTCTTCACGATGCTGTTGCAGTTCGGCAGGGTGAACGTATCGTCGACGACCAATCGGACGCGCCGCCAGGCGTCGAGAAAACTCTCTTTGTCCTGGCTGGCCACAATTTCACCCTGATTGATGAAGGTGATGCTGTCCGAGATTTGTTCGACGTCCAGCGTGTTGTGCGAGGAGAAGAGAATGGAGCGGCTCTCGTCCTCCATGACACGCATCATCTCGTCGACGACGAGTTTCCTCGCGACCGGATCGAGACCGGTGGTGGGTTCGTCGAATACCAGGAGGCGAGGCTTGCGGGCGAAGGCTGTGAGAAGTGCAGCCTTCACCCTCTGACCGTGCGACAGCCCTTTGAGCTTCTGCTCGGGATTGAGGTCAAAACGCCGCAAGAGCTCAGCGGCGTACGGCTTGTCCCATTTCGGGAAGATCTGCTCGAGAAACTCGAGGTGGAAGCCGAGCGTGCGATGGCTGTACAGGCGCATGTCTTCGGAGACGAATCCGATGTCCCACTTCGCCGCGCGCTGGGCTGCCGGCATGCTGTGGCCGAGAACCTGCACGCTGCCGGCGTCCTGATGCACCAGACCCATGATGACGCGCAGCGTCGTGGATTTGCCAGCGCCGTTCGGACCGACAAACCCCATGACGGTCCCCTCTGCCAGATTGAGGTTGACGTCCTGGAGGGCGAAGTGTGGATAGGTTTTGCGCACGTTGCTGCATTTAATGGCCAGCATAAGTGACCTCCCTTATCTGTTTGTGTAGTCCGCCAACGCGTCGACCAGCTCGTCATGGCTCATACCCATGGCGGCCGCGACGCGAGCGGCGTTGTCGAGGTAGCGCGCGAGCTCCTGCATTCTCACGTCGTCGACGCTGACCTCTTGATTGACGAAAGATCCTTTACCCTGCTGAGTCACGATGACCCCGCTGCGCTCGAGCTCGAGATATGCCCGCTTGACCGTGATGACGCTGACTTTCAAATCTGCAGCCAGCTCGCGGATGGAAGGCAGGCGCATACCCGGCTGCCAGTCGCCGAGCGCCACCCGACGGCTGATTTCATCCATGATCTGGACGTAAATCGGTCGCGGATCGGTCTGGGATAAGATCATCTGTGTGTTCATGTGTATATAGAGTATACACAGTATGCACAGTGATTCAACCGTTCGTTGAGCGGCAAGTTTTGACAGGCAGCGACGCGACGCTTTAAATCGGCTGTCTCTTTCCGCGGTTGGGCAGATGACCTACGTCGTTACAGAAAGCTGCATTGGTGTCAAAGGTGAAGCGTGCATGGAAGTTTGTCCGGAGCACTGCATCTTCTCCGAAGCCGTTGACGATATGTCGTTCATTGATCCCGCGCGCTGCACCAACTGCGGGGCGTGCATGGCGGCGTGTGTGGTGGGTGCAATTTATCCGGAAAACTCGCTGCCGCGCGATGCGGCGGAGTTCGTCAACCTCAATCGGGATTGGTTTCGCCATCGCACCGGAGTTCGCCAGCGGGTGCGTGAGCTCGCCGCGGAGATTGGCGTCTGGTTGCCCGATTAGACCGGGGCTAGGCAGATTCCTCTATAGGCAGGGCCGGCCGCGATTGTTACACAGGGGTTTTGCTTGACCGAGCGAATTGATGACCCTGACAAAAGCAGAAGCCATCGCGCTTGTCGACGCGCGTATCAACGAGATGGATCTGGATTGGCCCACCAAGCCGAAACACGTTGTCTTCGACGAGTGGACGAGAGAAACCGACACAGGTTGGGTCTTTTTCTACGGGATTCCGGACGACATGCGCGTGGTCGGCCGCGATCCCGAGCCGCGGGACAACCCACCCTGGCGTGTGGACCGGGAAACCGGGGAGTTGAGCCAGCTGCCCGTGGAACGCTAGAAGAAGACGAAGGACCTCACCACGACGTTTTTACGGCAGCGCGCGTTCTCAGGCGCGGTGTGGTCGATGGCGGCGGTGTGAAACGACCAGCGTGAGACCGAGCCATCGGTCACCGAGTCGTAACATTTCAACATGGAGACTTCGTTCGGCTGCTGCCGCGGAAACCAGTACCACTCGTGGTCCGGCCGGTAGGTGAAGCGTGTGGTTTCACCGACGCGGTCGTCATAAATCCGGTAATTCGTGATATACGGCTGGTCGGCAAACGACGGCCAGGCGCAGAGCACAAAGGGATTCTGCTCCACGGTCTCCATGGGTTTGGCCAGATTGATGGACATGAAGCGCCGGGACATTTTGGCGTCGGCCTCAGCTTCGGTGTAACGCTGCTCTCGCCCGAAGTTACGCAGGTTGCGCGTCAGTAGCTCCCTGCAACGCACGCGCCCGCTATTGTCGTTCAAGTCGTTGTGCACGAGGTTTGCGTAAGCCGCATTGACGCCGGGGTTCTTGTCCTCCTGGTTTTCCGTGCGGTCACCCTCGTAGTCCTTGTCAAAGACGTCGTGGTTGTAGACGAGCGCGTCGGTGGCACCCGGGAAAAACTCGAGCAGGAGTTTTTCGATCTCAGGATAGAAGACCCGCTCGACTTCATGTGCGTCGTAAAAGTTCGCGCAGTTCGATTCGAGATGCGCCATGGACACGCCGAGCTTGTCCATGCATTCGGGGCTTTCCGGGGACAGGCCCGGGTAGTACTCGCCAATCCGTCGAGCATCTCGCATCACTTGCGGGAAGTACAGGCAGCGACGGTTCTGATCGAGCTCCTCTTTGCGCAGGCGCCGGGCATCGTCTTCGCGATCCGGATCTTTCCATAGTGCGTTCGAGGAGACGATGGAGTAGGAGGGTTGCTCGTGAATGGAGTAGCGCAGCGGTAGCACAAGTCCGCCATCCGGTGCCTCCATGTTGCCTGCCTTGATGTATTCCAGACACTCACTGTAACGGCGAAAGCCCAACCCCCATTTTGTTTCGACCGGGCCGGGCGGCGCATTTTCCAGGAGATCCATCACGCGCTGACCGCCCCCTTCTTCGATGAGAGTAAACGCGTCTGAGGTTGCCTGCTCGGTACCGGCGTCTCCGTCTCTGTCGAACGACATGTAGGACAAACCGCCGTGCGCGGCGATAGGCTCCGGCTGTCCCGCCGTGTATTCCAACGACGGCACGTAAGGCGTATAGGAGTCGCTGACTTTGTTCATGACTCATCCCATGTAGACGACGCATTATCGTGGCATACCGCTTCAGGGCTGCCAACCGGTGATTGTGCCCGCATCGAGTGCAGCGATTGCAGGGATGCACTAAGGTGAGCGGCGACACTGAAAAGGGGGAAACATGAGCCATCTATTGTTCGACATAGAAGACCACGTTGCGACGCTGACCTTTAATCAACCCGAAAAGCGCAACGCTTACAGCCCGGAGATGGCAGTGAAGCTCACGCAGTATCTGCGAGAATGTGACCGCGATCCCAACGTGCGCGCGGTCATCATAACGGGCGCGGGAGACGCGTTCTGCGTCGGGCTCGATCTCAACGACGTGCGCGAGCGGGGCGAGTCGCAGGCGCCGGAGCCGCCGCTTGCCGATCATCCTACGCAAAGAGTGTTGCGGACGTATCCCTTTCAGATCTGTAAGCCGGTCATCTGCGCAATAAACGGCGCCGCCGGTGGTTTTGGTGCGGCGTATCCGCTCACTTGTGATATCAGGATCGCTGCGGAAGACGCCAACATCGCCTTTTCTTTCGTAAAGTGGGGGCTTGTCCCCGAAATGGGCGCAACGTGGACGTTACCCCGGCTGATTGGTGTGGAGAAAACGGCGGATCTGCTCCTGACCGGGCGTAAGATCAGCGGCCGCGAGGCTGAGGAAATGGGGCTCGTGTTGCGGGCGGTGCCCGCGGCAGAGGTCCTGCCGGAAGCGACGCGGCTGGCACGGGAGATTGCAGAGGGCTCTTCCCCATCAGCCGTATCGGTCGTCAAACGTATGACCTGGGGACGGCTCATGGACGAGGGTGAACTTTACCGTGCCATCTATGAAGACGATGATGCCATTGCCTGGTCCATACGCGGTCCGGATGCCAGGGAAGGGAACGCAGCTTTCTTCGAAAAACGCAGCGCGCGATGGTCCCCGGTCGACCCGGAAGCATTGCCGCGATTTGGTCAGCGCAACGCCAATCCGTTTGGTCGCGGCTGAAGCGTTGGAGAATCGCGCCGTGGACATTGCCGCCATGTCTAAGCGCGGATAGGATGTGAGGTTCACACCATGTCCATCCAATAACAATCCAGAGGGGGAGCAGGATGAGGTACGAATCTCCAGCGACGACCAAAGAAGCGGTCGCGCTGTTGGCGAAAGAAAAGGGTGAGGCCCATGTGCTGGCCGGAGGTACCGATCTCCTGGTACGCATGAAATCCGGTTTGACCGAACCGGCGCTGGTCGTCGACATCAAGCGTATTCCCGACATGACGACGATCAAGACGACGCAGAGCGGGTTCAAGATCGGGGCCGCCGTATCCGGCGCGCAGCTCAGTGACCACAAGGCGCTTTGCAAAGCCTGGCCCGGCGTCGTCGAAGCCACCAATCTCATCGGTTCGGATCAGATTCAAGGACGCGCCACCATGGTTGGCAACCTCTGCAACGCATCGCCCGCCGCGGACAGCGTGCCAGCAATGATTGCGGCCGGCGCCAAAGCGGTCATTGTCGGCAAAGGGAAGCGCCGGACAGTACCCGTCGAGAAGGTTGTCACAGGCCCGGGCACGACCTCTCTCAAAAGAGGTGAAGTCATCGAGGCCATCACCCTGCCAAAACCCGCAAAGCGTACCGGCGATGCTTATCTTCGCTTCACGCCGCGCACGGAAATGGACATCGCCGTGGTTGGTGTTGGCATCAGCTTGTCCATCGAGCGGGGCGTCGTGAAAAAAGCCAAAGTCTGCCTGGGTGCGGTGGCCCCAACGGCCATTGTCGTGCCTGGCGCGGCGCGAGCGCTGGTTGGTTCCAAGCTCGATGACAAGGCGCTCGACAAATTGGCTGCAGCTTGCTCACGTGCGTGTAATCCAATTGACGACAAACGCGGCACTGCCGCCTATCGAACCAGGGTGGCGGGCGTGCTTGCCCGCCGTGCGGCAAAAATTGCCTATCAACGTGCAGGAGGTGCCGCATGAGCGATGCAGTATTGGTAACAACAAAAGTCAACGGCGACGTCGTGGAGTACGCCTGTCCAACGGACGAGGTGCTGCTCGACTCCCTGCGTGACCGGGTTGGACTCACCGGCGTCAAGGAAGGCTGTGGCACCGGTGACTGCGGTGCCTGCAGCGTGACCATCGATGGTCAACTGGTCTGTGCCTGCCTGGTACTCGGTGTGGAGGCCGACGGACGCGAGATTGGTACCGTCGAGGGTATGGCGGAAGAGGGAGAGCTGCATCCGTTGCAGCAGAAGTTCATCGAACATGCCGCCCTTCAGTGCGGTATCTGCACGCCGGGGTTTCTGGTTGCGGCGAAGGCGCTGCTCGACAAAAACCCGAAGCCGAGCGAAAACGAAATTCGTTATGCGCTGGCCGGCAATCTCTGCCGCTGCACCGGTTACGACAAGATCATCCGTGCGGTGCAGGATGCAGCCAAAGACATGCGTAAGTCCAGAAAGCGCTAAACCACCAGGCAGACAAGGAAACACACAATGGCTCACGACAATTCTTATACCGGACAGAAGTTCGAAGTCGTAGGGAATCGATTCCTGCGGCCTGACGGCGTCGACAAGGTAACCGGCCGGGCGCGCTACGGCGCTGATGCAAACGCCCCGGGGCAGCTGGTAGGGCTTGTTCTCCGCTCGCCGCATGCGCATGCCATCATCAAAAAGATTGACACGTCCAGAGCGGAAAAAATGCCGGGCGTCAAAGCCGTCATCACGTCGGAAGATCTGCCGGATCTCACCGGCGGTGACGCGGGCATGGCCCAGACGCTCGAAAACTGCATGGCGCGCGGACGTGCCATGTATGACGGTCACGCCGTGGCCGCGGTCGCCGCGGTCGACAGGCAGACGGCGAAAAAGGCGTTGCAGGCGATCAAGGTCACCTACAAGAAGTTGCCGCACGTCACTGACGTCGACGAGGCAATGAAACCCAACGCGCCGGTGCTGCATCCGTGGCTCTTCACCGCTGGGGTCGATCCGAAGCCTGAGAAACCGTCGAACGTCATCAGCCGCACGCAGATGGGGCATGGCGATCCTGAAGCAGGTTTTGCCGAGGCGGATGTGATCGTTGAGAAGTCTTACAAAACGGAGCAGACCCATCAGGGCTACATCGAGCCGCACGCGTGCCTGGCCTCCGTGACTCCGGACGGCCAGGCTGAGCTCTGGGTGACAACGCAGGGACCGTTTACGTATCGGTCGGTCTGCGCCACGCTTCTGGGTCTCGACATCGCGAAACTCAAAGTCACGTCGTCCGAGATTGGCGGCGGATTCGGCGGCAAAACGCACGTCTGGGTCGAACCGCTGGCGTTGGCGCTCTCGCGCAAAGCCAATCGGCCGGTGAAGCTCGTCATGACACGGGACGAAGTCTTTCGCGCTACGGGGCCGACCGCTTCGACGTCGATCGACGTCAAAATCGGCGCTAAGAAAAACGGCACCATCACGGGCGCCACGCTGGAGCTGCGTTACCAGGGCGGTGCGTTTGTTGGCATGCCGTGGGCGCAGCTTGCCTGTATGACCGGCTTTGCCTGCTATGACATCAAGAACCAGCGTTCTGTGGGTTGGGACGTTGTGGTCAACCGCCCGAAGGTGGCGGCCTATCGTGCGCCGTCTGCGCCGATGGCGGCGTACGCGGTGGAAAGCACGCTGGACATGGTGGCCGAGGAAATTGGCATGGACCCGGTGAACCTGCGATTGAAGAACGTGGCCAAAGAAGGCGCGCAGGCTCCCTACGGACCCATCTACGGTCCCATTGGCATCGAAGCTGCGTTGAAGGCCGTGAAGAAGCATCCACACATGAAGGCGAAGCTCAAGAAAGGGCAGGGTCGAGGCGTTGCCTGCGGTTTCTGGTTCAACATCGGTGGGCAGACCTGCGTGGATCTCAACATAGGCACGGACGGGACGGTCAATCTGGCTGTCGGCACGGTCGACGTGGGTGGCGCGCGCGCGTCCATGGGCATGATTGCAGCCGAGGAACTCGGTATTTCCTACGACGACATCAAGGTTGTAGTGGCCGACACGGCATCGCTGGGTCACAACGACACCACGGAAGGCAGCCGCGGCACCTTCTCCTCCGGAATGGCAACCATCTTTGCGGCGCGTGACGCGATCAACGTGTTGAAAGAGCGCGCGGCCAAAATGCTCGACGTGCCGGTAGAAGACATCGCCTGGGAAAAGGGTGAAGCAAAAGCCGTTGGCAAGCGCTACAGCAACCTGCCGAAGCTCTCGCTCAAAGAAATTGCGCGTAAGTCGCCCAACACCGGTGGTCCGATTGCGGGCCACAACGAAGTGGTGGCGGACGGCGCCGGGATGGGCTTTGCGGCGCACATTGTCGACGTCGAAGTTGACGAGGAAACCGGCCTGTCGAAGATTCTGCGCTACACGGTGGTGCAGGACGCAGGCAAAGCGATCCATCCCGACTACGTCGAAGGCCAGATGCAGGGCGCTGCTGTGCAGGGCATCGGCTGGGCGCTCAACGAGGAGTATGTGTACGGCAAAGACGGGCGCCTCGAGAATCCCGGGTTTCTCGACTACCGGATCCCGGTTGCCTCGGACCTGCCGTTCATCGACACCAAGATCCTGGAGATTCCCAACCCGAATCATCCTTACGGGATTCGCGGCGTGGGCGAAACCTCCATTGTGCCGCCGCTGGGTGCCATCGGTAACGCCATTGCAAACGCCACCGGCGTGCGCATGACTCACGCGCCGATGTCGCCCGTTCGCGTGCTGGACGCGCTCGACGAGGCGGCCGGCATGGATCAGAAGGTCAGTGCAGGTTAGCCTCAACGGCGCTCTGCGTGCTGGCGCGAATGGGGCTGAGTCGATCGAGATCGAAGCAGCCACCATTCGCGAGCTTCTGACCAAGCTGGTTGAACGGTATCCGGACATGCAGGATCACATGGATCGTGGCATTGCGGTTGCCATTGACGGGGTTATCTACCGGGATGACTGGACGCAGAAGATCCCTGCAGGCGCGGAAGTATTTCTGATGCCACGGATTGAGGGCGGTTGACGTCCTGCTTCAGTCAGCAAACTCGAAGAAGTTGATCTTTTCACCCGTGTGATAGCGCACGGTTCCAGTCCGACCGATGGGCTCGACCGACCGGATGTCTGCCGCAGCCGCAACCGGCTCACGCATATTGGCTATCGTGCGCGTACCATCCGTCAGATCAAGGATGAGAATCACGTTCACCGGCTCACCGTCCCGCCCGTATTCGATGGTATATGTACACACCGTTGCCTCACCGTTGGCCTCTGGTACAACCGCACGCGGCGTCTCATCGATCTGCTCGCGGTAGGTTGTTGTGCCCGATGCTTGCGCTGGCACGGCGTCAGCTGCACTGAGTACCGTTGCTGCGTGTTTGGTGTTGGCCATGCCAATGCCGGTAACGAGGACTTTGTGTGCAGGGTTGGCGCGAACGTGCTCGAGCGCGGCGGCCAGCGAGTGGAGAACGTAGCCGTTGCCTGGACCGCCGGCATAGGCAAGTCCGCCTGTCAGACTTTTCGGACGTGGATCGTCTGTGTCGCTACCGAGCGCGTGTAACCCCAGCTGCACCGCGCTTGGGAAACAGCTGTAGAGATCCATCACATCGAGCTCGTCTGCGCGCAGACCGCTACGCTCGAGCGCGGTGGTGATGGCATGTTGCATCGCGGGACAGGTGTCAAACGTGTTGCGTTCGATGGGATTCCAGATTTCTTCGGCACCGGCGCCGCCGAGCACGGCTGCGGCAGAGCGGGATCCTCCCGACGTGACCACAACTGCAGCGAACTGATCCACGTCCATGATTGCATTCATGCGCTTGGTATAGGGATACGCAACGAGGCGGTTATCCGGTGTGACGCCGGCAATCTCTGCCGCCCCGGGTGCATCGCGAAACCAGGCGTGCGGATTTGCTGCCGCAATCCGGGCGTTCTCCGCGAGCAACGTCGCGGCTGCGTTCATCTGCTCCGCCTCGCTGCGGCCGTGCGCTGCGCGAATTGCGTTTTCGAACAGCGGGAAAACCTGGATGGGTGCACGCAATCCGTGCCGGACTTCGAGCTCGGAGGTGAAAGGCGCCTGCCCGCGCATTGGGTTCACCGCGGCGCGAGCAGGCCAGTCGAGCTGCTCATCGTTGCGCGCCGCGCGCCGTCGCGTGCGCATGGATTCACCGCCGCAGATCACCGCACACTGGATCTCTCCCGCGACGATGCGGGCAGCGATCTGGTGGAGCAGATCCTGAGGCGAAGTGCCGCCAGCCGGTACCCAGAGTTGTTCGACATCGTCGCGCAGCGTGAGCTTCCGTGCGACTACGGTTCCGAGATCTTCGTAATTCCATGACAGTGGCTCAACGCAGCTCAGCACATCCACGTCGGCCGCGGACAGGCCGGCATCGGCGAGTGCGGCCGCCGCAATCCTGGACATCGCTTCGGCTGGATGCGGCGCTGGCTCGTCGTTGCGATAGGTGTGCTGCGCTGCTCCGGCCAGACAGGCAAAGTCGGTCATGAGCTCTGGATCTCGGGTTGCTTGTGCAGACAGGTCACTCTACTTGATTTTGTGTTGCTGCACTGGCCAAACTGGCGCTTTTTCGAGGGACGGGACGTATGGAATTTGATGACGTGATACTTGGACGGCGCAGCATACGGGGCTTCAAAGATGAGCCTGTGCCGCAAGACTTGTTACGCGAGGTCATTGGTCTTGCCACCCGCGCGCCGTCGTCCATGAACACCCAGCCCTGGTATTTCCATGCCGTCGCCGGCGATGCGCTGGATCGGATTCGCCAGGGGAATACGGAACGGAATCTTGCCGGCGTACCGGCTTCGCGGGAAATTCGCATGCACGGCCCGTACGACGGCGTCCACCGTGAACGCCAGAAGGCCATCGCCGTGCAGCTCTTCGATGCCATGGATATTGCGTGGAGTGACAAAGAGCGCCGCAAAGACTGGGTCTTGCGTGGTTTTCGTCAGTTCGATGCGCCGGTCTCTATTGTGGTGTGTTTCGACAAGTCACTCGATAACAACGATATTGCCATTTTCGATTGTGGCGCCGTCGTTAATTGTCTTGTCAACGCGGCGTGGTCACGAGGTCTCGGTGCGGTCATTAACGGCCAGGGCATCATGCAGTCGCCTGTGGTGCGTGAGCATGCCGGCATTCCGGACGATCAGATCATCATGTCCTGCGTGGCCATGGGCTTTCCGCGCGACGACTTCGCTGCAAACGATGTGGTGTCTACGCGCCGGCCGGTCGATGATGTGGTGAGTTTTGTCGGCTTCGATGGCTGACGTCGGGCCCCGTTCGCTGAGCGACTCAGATCAGTCAGGGCGGACGCCAACGCGCCGGTCGAGGGAAAATCCCAGCGCCCGGTACATGCCGTAGCCAATCATCTTCTGCAGTTCGGGCCGCAGGTTTGCCGCCACCTCCGGCGGCACGTCCAGATATTGGTTTTCTTCCTGGCGCAGCCACCCCAGCGAGTAGGTCAGTATGACGCCGTAACGCCAGTCGTTCGACGTATTGGCGCCCGCGCCGTGTAACAAGCCTCCCAGCCAGTACAAGACCGAGCCCGCTGGCATTTCGGCCGACAACACTTCGTCGGGTTGCGCCTCACGCTCCGCCGGCCATTTGTGGCTTCCGGGGACCAGCAGCGTACCGCCGTTGTCAGCACGGAAGTCTGTGACGGCCCACATGCTGGCGAGAATCATGTTCGGGCGTGGCGGTGGAAAGAAGGTGAACGAGTCTTCTTCCCGATGCAGGACCTGCTCCCGGGCGCCGGGTCCAACTTCCAGCGCTGCGGTGACGTGCAGCTGATAACCGAACTCGCTGTTGGGAGTCAGGAACCTGTCACAGAGCGCAGTGGTATGCGGATCGAGAGTGATGTCGCCGACGGTGTCGGACCTGGCAATCAGCGCGCTGGAGCGTCTCGTGCGACCGGGATAAAAGTCTTCGGGACTGTCAGTTTCGGCAACGCGTACAACTTCCATGTGTGGCGCAAGCTCTTTGCGAATGCGGTCACGTCCGTGCTCATCCAGCGCGTCGGTGACGACGAGACAGCCGGCCTCGTCCAGCGCGTCACCCAGCTCTGCCATGGGTGCGTCTGCGGAAAAACTTGGAATAGCCATACGTCAATCCCCCTGGTTTGCCTCAGCGAAACGTCAAAGGGTAATGTACGTGAATCTGTAAAGATTTGCCGGGAGGGGGAGTGGCTCAAGAATCTGGTCCTGGAGCGTTGACCACTGACGACGTGGGCGTATTCTCAATTGCGCGGACGCAGGTCATCGATACGCGATACGCAATGGCTTACGCCGCCGGCATCAACGACGTGAATCCGGCCTATTTCGACGATGAAAAGCCCGGCGGGGTGACGGTGCATCCAGGCGTGGTGTTCTCCCTGCAGTGGGCGGCGCGTTTTCGGCCGGACCAACCCGTCAACATGCGTGCCGCGCCATTCGGTGTCCATGCCACGACCGACCTCAGAGTGTACCGACCGTTCAAGGTGGGAGAGGCCATCACCACGCAGGGCTGCTACATTGCCAGGCGTCAGATCAAACCTGGCGTCTATACCGCGGACCGCTACCGGATGAACGCCAGTAACGGCGAGCTGGTTGCCGAGCTCTACTACAACGGCATCACCCGCGGCGCGACGCTGGATGGACCCGACGTGACGCTCGAAGAAGAGCCCGCCTGGCCCGCCCTGGGATCGGTGGGCAACTCGGCAATCTGGCGGGCAGAGATACCCGTTGGCCTGCATGCCGGACAGCAGTACACCGAGTGTGCGCAGATCTATAACCCGATACACACTGAGCCGAGCGTCGCGAAAGCTGCGGGTCTGCCAGACATGATCCTGCACGGCAGCGCCACCAAAGCGCTGTCGCTGTCAGCAGTCATTGACCGATGTTTTGACGGTGATGCAAATCGGGTGACCCGCCTCTGTGGGCAGCTGCGCGGCATGGTGCTCATGGACTCGGGCATCACCGTCGAAGGGCTTGCTGAAGAGGTTGTCGACGGCGAAAAACGGGTTGCGTTTCGCACCCTCAACGCCGCCGGTAAACCGGCGGTCAGTAACGGCGTCGTTTGCGGTACGGTCTAGCGATGGAAGCGGCGCTCGAGGGCCGCGTCGGCGCGCGGCAGCGGCCCATGGCGATTGGAAAACCGTGACTCGACATGCTGCTCGGAGGCGTCCAACAGCTCGCCGTAGCACGCCGCGGTCAACGCTCTTGCGGCATGTCCGTGCCAGTCGTCCGGCAGCAGCGCTTCGGGCAGACCCGGGTCGCGCAGCAGTACGCGACGGTACTCGTGGATGAGAAAAGTACGCACGTAAAATGCATCCGCCGCTCCAAGCAGACCCGCGTCGCCGAGAATGGGTTTGAACGTCTCGATGAACTGCGTGTAGCCAATTTCCAGATCTGCCAGCTGCCAGGCGTCTTTGATGAGCCCGTTGACGCTTGACGGGTCAGTGCGCTCCGGTAACTGCCCCGTCATGTAAACCGCCTTGTCGCCGTGATCCAGATCGCGCAGCTCGCGGAACGTTGCTTCCAGGTCGGGGTGAGGGTGTGCAAGAAGGTCATTGCCGAACGTACCGAATCCCAGCCAGTTGAGTGACTTACGCATAGGTGCACGGCTCGATGCCGGTACCGGGCTCAGAATCAGAAGATGCCACTGTCCGTCCCAGGGTGGGTTCTGCGCCGCGTAGATACGCTTGCTGGCTTCGTTCACCGCATCCTGTCCCGCCTCGGTCAGCCGGTAGAAGCTGCTACGCCCCAGCTGCTCATTGGTCAGAACACCCTCCTGCACGAGGCGGTAGACCGCGGTGCGGACGAGGCGGTGAGAGATACCCAGCGGAGCCAGCACGTCAATCAACGTTGCGAGGGACACTTCGCCGCCGCGAATGCTCAGACAGTCGCCAAAGAGGGTAACGATGAACGACCCGGTGCGCAGCGGCTTGCGTCGGCGGAACTCGTCGACCAATCGCTCAACGGCGGCAGTTTCAGGAAGGGCAGCGGTTCTCTGCATGAGGCGCCTATTCATTCAGTCGACTGAAGTGTAACGCCTGCCCGCCTTATTTGATACAAAAAACTTGATTGATACGATAATTGTGTGTCATATTTCAGAACACCCCGGGAACAGGAACCGCCATGAGTGAGGCTAGCGATCTCGAGCAGCGTTTCGAGGACAAAATTGCTGCGGACGAGCGTATCGAGCCCAAAGACTGGATGCCGGACGCCTACCGTAAGAATCTGATTCGGCAGATGTCCCAGCATGCTCATTCGGAAGTCATCGGCATGCAGCCGGAAGGCAACTGGCTGACCCGCGCGCCGACGCTCGAGCGGAAGTCCGTGCTGCTCGCCAAAATTCAAGACGAAGCCGGCCACGGTCTGTATCTCTACAGTGCCACCGAGACCTTGGGCGTTACCCGGGAAGAGCTCGTGGCGGCGCTGCACGAAGGACGCGCCAAGTACGCCTCTATTTTCAACTACCCGTCACTGACCTGGGCCGACATCGGCGCCATCGGCTGGCTGGTGGACGGGGCGGCAATCGTCAATCAGATCTCTCTGCAGCGCACCTCGTACGGACCCTACGCGCGGGCCATGGTGCGCATCTGCAAAGAGGAGAGTTTTCACCAGCGCCAGGGCTACCAGATCATGGTGCGGCTGGCCGAAGGCAGCGAGGCTCAGAAACAAATGGCGCAGGACGCGCTGAACCGCTGGTGGTGGCCGTCACTGATGATGTTCGGGCCGCACGACGGGGAATCCGCACATTCAGCGCAGTCGATGCTGTGGAAGATCAAGCGCATGAGCAACGACGACGGACGGCAGAAGTTCGTCGATCAGACCGTGCCCCAGGCGGACATCATCGACTTGACCGTTCCCGATCCTGATCTCAAGTGGAACGAGGCGCGCGGGCACTACGATTTTGGTGAGATCAACTGGGACGAGTTCATGCAGGTGATCAGCGGGAACGGGCCTTGCAACCGGCAGCGTCTCGGCCAGCACAAAAAAGCGCACGAGGAGGGCGCCTGGGTGCGCGAGGCGATGGCGGCATACGCCAAGCGCAAGGCGGAGACGGCACATGACTGAAGTAACGCCGCTCTTTGAGGTTTTTGTCAGGAGCCGCCGCGGGCTCGATCACATTCACGTCGGCAGCCTGCATGCGCACGATGCCGAGCAGGCGCTCGAGTACGCGCGCGAGTCCTACATCCGCCGCGGTGAGGGGGTCAGCATCTGGGTGGTGGAATCGCGCCACATTCACGCTTCTCAGGAGTCTGACGTGGAGTCGTTCTACGATCCCATGGACGACAAACCCTACCGGCACGCAACGCACTATGAGCTGCCGGAAGGTGTGGACAACATGTAGGGGGAAGCATGACGAATCACGGAGACATTGCAGAATATGCGCTGCGCCTCGGCGACGACGCCCTGGTTCACGGGCAGAGACTCTGCGAATGGTGCGCAGACGCGCCGTTTCTGGAAGAAGACATTGCCATCGCCAACGCGGGTCTCGACTACCTCGGTCGCGCCCGCATGCTGCTCCAGTATGCCGGCAGCATTCTGGGCAGGAGTGAAGATGAGCTTGCGTTTCTGCGCGATGCGCCGGAGTTTAGAAACCTCTTGATTGTTGAGCTGCCGCGCGGCGATTTTGCGTTCGCCACGGTCTGTCAATATCTGCTCGACGAGTACGAGCTGTTGTTTTTCGAAGCGTTGACCAACTCCAAGGATGAAACTCTGGCGGCAATTGCTGCCAAGGCGATCAAAGAAGTCCGCTATCACCAGCGCCGCAGCGTGGAGTGGATGCGACGGCTGGGTCTCGGCACTGAAGAGAGTAACCGCCGTGCTCAGGCTGCGCTGGATGAGCTATGGGGATACGTGGCGGAGTTCTTCGATGCGGACGAGCTGGAAACGCGTGTGATCGCCGACGGGGTTGGCGTCGACAGAAGTGCGCTCGAGGTTGTCTGGCGTGATCGCGTGGGCGATCTTCTCGACGAAGTTGAACTCAGCCTGCCCGGCGATGAATGGCAGGTGAGCGGTGGACGCAGCGGAGTGCACACCGAGCATCTCGGGCACATGCTCGGCGAGATGCAGTTCATGCAACGCGCTTATCCGGGTCTCGAGTGGTAATGGCAGCCGCGGCCAGCATCCCGATCATGCCGGAAGCGCGGTTTGCGCTGAATCAGCGGCGTCAGAATTCGCAGTTTGCGGAGCTCTTCGATTTGCTCGATGCGGTCAAGGACCCGGAAATTCCGGTGTTGAGTATCTGGGATCTGGGTATCCTGCAGGACGTGGCGTGCGACGCCGGTCGGGTCGAAGTGACCATCACGCCAACCTATTCGGGATGCCCCGCCATGGCTCAGATTGCGGAGGATATCGTCGCCTGTCTAGCTGACGCGGGCTACGACAACGTCGACGTGACACAGCGCCTGACGCCCGCCTGGACCACCGACTGGATTGACGCGTCAACGCGAAAACGTCTCCGCGAGTACGGTATCGCCGGTCCGGACAGTGCCGTGTGTCCACAATGCGGCAGCTCCGACACGTCGGTCATCAGCGAGTTCGGCTCAACCTCCTGCAAAGCGCTCCTGAGGTGCAACAGCTGTCTCGAACCTTTCGACCAATTCAAACGGCTCTGACATGGCAGATTTTCACACGTTGACCGTCGCCGAAGTTCGCGAAGAGGCAAACAACACAATGCACGTACTGCTGGACGTGCCGGAAGTTGACCAGGAAGCATTCGCCTTTGAGCCGGGTCAGTATTTGACGTTTGCAGCGGAGATTGATGGCGCCGAGGTACGCCGCAGCTATTCGATCTGCGCTGCGGTGGGTGAGCCGTTGGCAGTTGCCATCAAGAAGATTGAAGGTGGCGCATTCTCGGAGTATGCGCACGAGACGTTCGCCCCGGGAACAGCCGTGCAGGTGCTTCCCCCGGCGGGGGAGTTTACGCCGCAGCTCGATCCGGCTCGCGCGCGCAAGTACCTCCTTATTGCCGCCGGCAGCGGCATCACGCCGGTCATATCCATTGCTAAAACGATTCTGGCGGTTGAGCCCGGGAGTGAGGTGACGCTGCTGTATGGCAACCGCAGATCCCAGGACATCATCTTCCGCGATCAGTTGCTGTGGCTGAAAAACCGCTACCTGACGAGGTTGCAGTGGATCAACATCTTCAGCCAGGAATCTCAGGAAGCGCCGATCTTGAACGGCCGCATCAATAATCGAAAAGGCGGAGAGCTCAACCAGCACCTGATAGACATTGTTGGCTACGACGAGTTCTTCCTTTGCGGTCCCGAAGGCATGATCTCGGAAGTTTCGCGGGGTCTGCGCGGTACCGGCATCGACGAAGAGAACATTCACTACGAGCTGTTTTTTGCCTCCCCGGAGGATGCCCGTCAGGCCATCGAGAAGCTCCAGGCGCGGGCGCGGGAATATGCTGGCCTCACCACGGAGGTCAGGGTGCGCTCGGGCGGTCGCGAAGTCGTTTTCGACCTCACTGCTGACGGCGAGAACATCCTGGACGGTGCGATGGAAAACGGGCTCGAGCTGCCGTTTTCGTGCAAAGGCGGGGTCTGTGCAACCTGCAAAGCCAAAGTGCTCGAAGGACAGGTCGACATGGACCTCAACCACGCACTGTCAGCTGAAGAAGTGGCGGACGGGTTTGTGCTGACCTGTCAGGCGCACCCGATCAGCGACAAAGTGACGGTTGATTTCGACGTCATCTGACGGCTATTCGGCCCCGGTGGTCTTTCTGTCGTAACGACTCAGCACCCAGCTCGAGATGACGCCACCAATCAGACCCAAC
This sequence comes from Pseudomonadales bacterium, assembly GCA_028285415.1. GTDB lineage: Bacteria > Pseudomonadota > Gammaproteobacteria > Pseudomonadales > Azotimanducaceae > UBA4421. The sequence continues at coordinate 243,506 of JANQPF010000023.1, read as the reverse complement.
AGGTGACCATCCCAGGAAATCCGGGCGTCGGTGGGCAGGAGTCCGAACACCAGTCCCCAGTAGGCAAGGATCACGCCGAAAGCAACCAGCACGTCGACCGCTCCGCGGCGGAAGAGGGCGTTGGCCAGAAAAAAACCGAACAGCGCGAAGACGAGGCCGCTGGCGCCGATGTGGGCACCGTTGCGCCCCAGAAACCACAGGCCCATCCCTGCGGCGGTCATGCAGAGAAAAAGCGCAAGGTAAAAGTGCGTGGCGCCACGGTGCTGCAGCAACAGCAGAAATATGAGCAGCGGCGCGGTGTTGGCCGTCAAGTGGCCAAGGTCTGCGTGAAAGAACGCGGCTGTCCAGATACCCCACCACTGTTCTGGCACCCGTGGGATCAGAGCGCCGCGGCTGAGGAGCTCGGGGAAGAAAAAGCCCAGCGCTGACGTCAGCCACATCAGCGCAACAAATACCGCGATGACCGCAAGCGGTGACGTGCGTCTCTGGTCAGGCGTCGTCGGGATCACCTTTCACTTCGTCCCGGTAGGCGTCGATACCGTCGTTCAGCTCGCTGACCCGGCGCAGGATTGCAAGGTCCAGATCGATTTTTTTGTCCATGGCTGCCACCACCGGCATGAACGTCGTTTCGATCGTTTTCGCGAGATTTACCATCGCCTCTTCGACAACCTGTGAAGGCTGATTGATGATCTTGATCTCCGCGTCGCGGATGGTGCTCGTCAGTGCCTTGATTTCACGCTCCATGGCACTGTCACCGGCAAACTCCGAGGCGGCCTTGCCGATCGATTCGTTGATGGAAGCAAGCTGCAGGGAGAGCCTGGTTGCCGGATCGGCCTCGTCGCCGCCCAGGGATTTTGCCCGTCGATAGTCGCCGAGAATCTGATCGAGCCGGGCGCGCGCTTCATCGGTGAGGGTGCCGCGCAGCTCTGCCAGTTTCAGGACGTTGAATTCAGCCTCTCCAGTCAATAGCTGCGACTCACCCGCGTAGTGATCGTCCAGCAGAGCCTGCAGCTCCTCGTCATTCATGATCGGCAGCACCTTCTCGGCGAGCTTGTTCATGTTGCGGTAGCTGCCCTGCAGCTTGAAGGGCGGTTCAGTGCGGAATGTTTCGTCCGTCGCCGCGGATCGGATGTACTCCTGATTCACGGAGAGAACCACCCGCTGGACATCGATCATCTTCTTCAGCACGGCAACTATTTCGTTGGCTTCTGCGGCGCTGTAGGCGTGGCTGAAATCGGTGTCCGCCACAGCCTCACCCTGGGCACGCCTGACGAAGCGGTAAACGTCCTCCATGTCCCGCGTTGCCAGCGGTGCGAGCACAGGATTGGAGGTCAGCGAGTTCTCGATATAGCTGAGGGCAAATACGTCCTCCCTGCCGCTCAGGACGTCACCCAGGTTATAGACGTCCGCCCGGTTGGCAAGCATGTCTGGAATCTGGAACACGTCGCCTGATTCTGTGTACGGGTTACCGGCCATGATCACGCAGAAACGGCGTCCGCGCAGATCGTACGTGCGTGGCTCCCCACGCCAGACGCCCTCGATACGCCGGGTACCATCACAGAGGGAGATGAACTTCTGTAGAAACTCAGGGTTGGTGTGCTGAATGTCGTCGACGTACAGCATGACGTTGTTGCCCATCTCGAAAGCCAGATTCAGCTTCTCGAGTTCCTGGCGGGACGTTGCGCTGGGTGCCTGCTCCGGGTCGAGGGAGACGACGGAGTGCCCGAGCGCCGGTCCGTTCACTTTCACGAAAATGAGGCCGAGGCGGTCGGCAACATACTCCATAAGGGTGGTTTTGCCGTAGCCGGGTGGAGAGATGAGCAGCAGGAGGCCCATGAGATCAGTGCGTTTGGCATCGTCAGCAGCGCCGAGCTGCTTGGCCAGGTTGGCGCCGATGATCGGCAGATAAACGTCGTTCAATAGCTTGTTTCGTACGAACGACGAGAGCGGGCGGGCCTGCAGGTCGTCCAGCCGCAGCTCCCCACGCAGCGTCTCCGCGACGCTGTGGCGTACGTCCTGATAGGCGGCGTACGCCGGTACGACGTGTGAGCGATGTGCCTGCGTGCGCTGCAGGAACTCGTCGACGGCAATCTGCAGGTTTCCGTCGGATACGTTCGGGTGCTGGCCGAGAAGTCCTGCTATCGAAAGCTCTGTTGAGGCAGTCTTCAGCTTGACCTTCTTCTCGCTGTTGAGAAACGCAATGGCGGCGGCTTCGGTCGCCACAGGCAGTGGATGCGTGATCCCCCTGGCGTTGGCCGCGGCCGTGAGCCACTCGAGCAAGAGGCGGAATTTCTGCCCCGGCGAGTCCGCGAGACGCGCCAGTGAATTGTTGAAGGACTGGGACAGCCGGTTGGCTTTGAGCTGATCCTTGAGCGTTTGCAGAAGATCGGCAGCAGCCTGAGACATCGTGAATGCCACGGGAGAATCGGCAAGCTCGGTGGCAAGAAATCGCGCGGCGCGTGCGGCGCTTGCCCCGGAAAGCAGACCAACTTCTTCCTGGAATGCCTCGATGGCGGTTGCCAGCTCGTCCATCAAATCGCGGTAGGGTGCTTGTCCCGGAAAGAGGCGGCTGAGCTGAGCTGCGCTGACGGCCTGCGCCTGCCACGTCGCAGCCTCTTCGGAAGACTCCCGGCAGTTCCAGAATATGGCTGCCAGCGCACGTTCGGCCGCCACGTAGGTCAGGAGACCCATTTCGTCCATGCGGGGAACAAGCTGCTGCAGGATCAGCTGCGCATCGTGATCGTGTACACCTTTTTCGTAACCTTCCGTGTAGCGGGCGGTCGCCCTTTTGCGGACGAGTTCAATCGCCGACCCTTCGTCGAGCAGGGCCTCTTGCAGGGTATCGGTGTCGAGCGTCTGGCCTTCATCGGCTTCGGCAAGGATTTCAGCCGCCAGGTATTCAGAGCGATACACCTGCGCCGTTTCGGACGCCAGCGTCTGCTGCCACTGCTCGCGATAGCGCTCGAGCTCAGGATGGTCAATCTGTTCGGCGAAACCGGTCCCGGTCATGTGGGCGTAAAGACCGTTTTCACGGGGAATGATGGTCAGCTCCAGCGCCTGCTGGTTGACGGAGAACCGGTGATTTCCGAGTTTGATGAGCGTGCCGTCGTTCTCGAAGATGTCGCGCCGATCACGCAGGCTGCGCAGCGCGTTGTCCTGCGCCGCTTTGATGCGGCCTTCCAGATCGTCGGCTTTGACAGCGTCATCGAGCTCGCGGAGGCTCGCAATGGTGTCCTTCAGTTTGAGAAGCAACGCATCGGTGCTGAAATAGGTATTGAGCTCATCAACGTCGGCGCATTTGTTTGCTCGCTTCGGCACGCCTTCCAGTATTCTTTCGGCTGCGTCGTAGAGGTTCTGTGCGCGCCGCTGACGCTGATCGAGAAGGCTCTGGCGATGTGCGTCGAATGCATCCTGAAGCTCTTCGCGTTTGCTGACGATATCGGGCAAAAACTCGTCGTACTCACCGAATCGACCCTCGAGCTCCTGCAGCGCAACGTTCAATCGGGAGAGCTCAGCGTCGCAGCGCTCGGGCGTGTCTGCCGCGGCCAGCGCGTTGGTGACGCTCTGCGAGAACAGCGTGAACTGGGCTGCAAACTCTGCGCGCGCCTCATCGGATCCGAATGCGGCGGTCTGATTGCGCGCCTTGGCTTTGGCGGCGTTGAGCTTGGCAAAGAGCTCGGAAATGGATTCCAGAATGACCGTCCGCTGGGTGGCGTCTTCAACGGCGAGGGATCCCAGAATTTCAGTCAGGAGATCCAGCTCCTCGCCGAGGGTGTCGTAGCCTTCCATGATCGGCCGCACGTCCGCTGCCGTGTTGGCCTTCTCGAGCTTCCCTGCCAGTTCATCAAACGTGTTGCGGTAAGGGACCAGGGCATCGTCTCGAAGGAGGAAGCTTACGGTGTTTTCCGCGAGCCGGTCGTGGGCGTCGGTGCATTGGGACTCCAGCTCCGCGATGCGTGCCTTGTCTATGTACCGTAGCTCCGCGATGGTCAGAAGGTGTCCCCGCTGCTTACGCAGCTGGCCGAGCGCCCGCACGAAGTCCTGCGCGTGGTGCCACTCGCTGGTGTCAATCTCTCTGAGCAGCGTCTGTTGGTCCGTTTCAGCCTCGCGGAGGCTGCGGTTGGCATGGGCCTGGATTTCGGCAACCTTTTCGAACTCGTCGAGGACCAGTTCCGCTGTAGCCGCCACTTCGTCGACGTGTTTGTCGAGCTGACCAAGCTCTGCCTGGTCGAGCCAGAAATAGTTGTCTTTGATCCGCGCACAGGTCTGGATCAGCGCGTTGTATGCCGCGACGGTTACCTGTTCGGAGCGCGCTGCCTGCACGATACCAAGCAGATCGGAAATGCCACGGACGAGCTCGTTGTTGCCAATGCGCGCGAGCGGTCCGTCATCTTCCGCCTGGGAAGCATGTTCATCCGAAAAAAACGACGTACGCCAAACCTGCATCGGATGGTTGCGGCTCGGCTCATCGCTGACGGAGCGAAAAATGACCAGGGTGCCATCGTCAAAGAGGCTGTAACCGTGGGCGTATATCGGATTTTCCAGACTCTTACGTATCAGGTTGTAGGCGTACAGCCCGTAGTTACCGGCGTTTGGCTCGTAGAAAACGTACAGCACGTCTTCACCGTTGGGCGAAACGATCTGGCGCGAGAATCGCAATCCCGAGACGTCGTCTTCGAAACGCCGGCTGGTACCGTTGACCAGACAATATCCACCCGGAAAGATCACCCCCTGGTCTTCCGGCAGCGCCCGGGCTGCAATGCCGATCTCGTCGTGGCGTTCCAGAGCGCCGCGTAACGCATCGTAGGTAAAGTAGCGCGTGGCTTCTTCTCCGTACGGCAGCACGCTCACGAGGAGGAGACCGCTCACCTCAGCGTATCCGATACGGCAGTCGTCGAGCGTCTGGTTACTTTCCTCGAGCCCTTCGCTCATGAGCAACGCGCCGCTTGCGGTGTTGTCCTCTGCGAGAAAGCGCAGTTGTCCCTCGTCGATTTCTACGAAGATCTTCTCGGCCAGGGAATAAGCGGGGCTGCTTCCTGTCGAGCGCAGATCTTCACGGCCGCAGGCGTGCCACGTGAAGTCGTGGTGGGGTGGCCTGGGAATCTCCCGCTCGCCTCTGTCATCGATGTATTGAGCGCTGCCGTCGGTCTCGATCTGCCAGCGGAAAACACGGATATCGTCGATGTTCTCGCCCACCTGGAAGATGGCAAAGAGCCGCTGCCCGACAACCTGCATGCGAATGAGCTGGGCGGCTTTGTAGTAGGCGTACAGATCGCGAAAGTCACTCACGAAGCTCTGATCAGTGAGGAACTCGCAGGTCTGCGCAGGAGCAATTGATATCCCGCCATCACCGTTTTCGAGATGGTAGGCCGCGAACACGTCGTCGACGGTGGTCTCGCGTTTGAGACCAATGAACACGTTGTAGCCGAAAAGCAGCTGATCGCCGACGCGAACGATGTCGCGGGGAATGCAGTTGTTCTCGGTGCGCACCCGCACGCGGGACAGGACGTCCATGGCGGTGCGCCCGAAAGTCTCCTCGCGTTTCTCGTTGAGACTGCTCACGGCACTTTCCAGGCCGCCAATCTGTTCCAGCAGGCGCCCACGAATGAGCTCGTAGGCGCCGCCTTCAGCTACCGCGCTACTGAGCGCGTCGGAGTCTTCAGCCATGGTTCAGGACTTTTCGCGAGTCAGTTGCTTGACGGCCTCCACGAGCTCGTCCATGTCGATGTCCTTGCCCAGCGCCAGGAGCTTGGTCAGCGCTGCCTTCAGCGTGTCGCTCTTGGCGACGGCGCCGTCGACGGCTTTACCCACGGCAAGGGACTTCGTGAACGAATCCACGAACTGGCCATCACCGCCGACAATGTCGATGTTCGCTTCGCGCAGCGCCTCCGCGTACACGTTCGCCTGCTTACCGGCAATGTCGAGATTCGCCTCGATGGCGGCAAGGTTCTCGCGGTGGGTGTTGTCGAGCTCGAGACGGAACTCTTCGTGTGCCTGCACGTTCTCGTCCATATCGGAAAGTGCTGCAAATTTTTCGCGCAGGCCGTCAGCCTCCGCCTGGTAGCGCTGCCGGATGACCTGCGCTTCCGCCTGCCCCTGCTTCTCGATTGCTTCCGCTTCAGCAACGCGCACCCTGATGTCGACGAGTTTCTGCTCCTCTTCACCACGCGCATCCGCTTCTTTCACGCGGACATCCGCCATGCCAAGCTCTTCCTGACCGGCTGCCTCGGCGGCGAGCCGTTCACGCGTAACCCGCGCTTCGGCGAGTCCTCTTGCAGCCTCTTCCTCACGGACACCTTCGGCAAGCTTGATTTTCGCGTCCGCCTGTTTGGCTGCGGCTTCGCGCTCGGCTTCGGCAATGACCAGAAGCTCTTTGGCTTTCAGATGTGAGGTCTGCTCCGCTGCCTCCGCTGCCTTGATTTCTTTGACCAGTTCCTGCTGGGCTTCCGCTTCCGCGGCGATGACCTGGGCCTGACGGGTACGATCGGCTTCCATCACGACGCGCAGCTCGTTGATGCGCTCTTCCTCTTCGGCCACGGTCTTGTCGACCGCAACGCGTTCGCGCACGACGTTGGCAATCTCGCGTTTCTCGACTTCCACCGCCTTGTCTTTGGAGATGTCCTCGAGTGCAACTTCTTTCTCGCGGCCGATAGCTTCGAGCTGGCGGACGCGTTCGACCTTTTCGATCTCGACGGCAATGGCACGCTCGCGGTTCTTCTCGGCGACCTCAACTTCCCGTTGCTTGTTCTGCTCCTGCACTTCGACAGACTGCTCTTTGGCAATTCGCGCGGTTTCCGCTTTCAGCTCTTCTTCCGATCGAATTTTTTCGGTTTCCGCCATTTCCCGGGCCTGCACCGCGGCAACTTCGCGTCCCTGCTTGGCCTCCGCATCAGCCTGGATGCGCTCGAGCTCCAGAATCCTTTCGCGAGCCTCAACGTCGCGTTTTTTAATCTTGGTTTCTTCTTCACGCCGCAGATCGTTCGTGAAAACGTGCTGCGTGGCCGTGAGCTCGGTGATTTTGCGAATGCCTTCCGCGTCCAGGATGTTGTTTTCGTCGAGCTCCTCCATCGGAGTCTGTTCGAGATAGTCGATCGCGGCGTCTTCGAGCACGTAACCATTCAGGTCTTTGCCGATCACTTTGATGATTTCATCGCGGAACCGCTCCCGTTCCTGGTACAGGTCGACGAAGTCGAGCTGCTTGCCTACGGTTTTCAAGGCTTCGGAGAATTTCGCCACGAAAAGCTCTTCGAGCGTCGCGCGGTCGGAAGCGCGCTCACAGCCGATGGATTGGGCCACGCGCAGCACGTCCTCTTTCGTTTTGTTGACCCGCACGTAAAACGCAACTTTGATGTCGGCGCGAATGTTGTCCTGACAGATCAGGCCGTCCGAGCCGCGTCGGTCGATCTCGATGGTGTTCAGGGATATGTCCATGAACTCCTTTTTGTGAATGACCGGCAATACGAGCTGGCCGGTAAATGTGACCTCAGGCGTGGCTTTCATCGTGTTGACGATGAGCGCCGTTCCCTGGTCGACCTTCACGTAGAATTTCAACGCCATCGACAGAAAGCCGAAGACGAAAATTGCTACGGCGATGGCAGTCACCACGATGGCAAAAAAGTCTCCACTCATTTGGTTCTCCTTATAGTTCCCAGCACCTTGTGTGTGGCGCTACAGATTCATAAATTCCTTTTCGGGCATCACCGAGTAGGTGTTCGTTGTCTGGTCGTAGGCCGTAACGGCGACGAGATCCCCTTTGGTCAGGTTGTTGTCGGTGGTGCAGCGGATGTCGATCAGTAGGCCAGCACCGCCGTCGTCGACCAGCCCCTGGCCGAAGGTGTCGGTCACCTCCAGCGATCGTACTTCGCACTGTTTACCCACAACTTCTCGGTTGAGCATGGCGGTTTCGCCTCTGAATACGTCTTTCATAGGTCTCAATGACATGGCTGTGATGGGAAAAGCGACCACCAGGCAGGCGGCGATCAACACGGCGCCGCCCAGGTATTTGAGGAGTACGCCTGGCAATAACGCAAGCAGGTAGGCTGAGCCGAAATAACAGAATAGCCAGGACAAAAGCACGAGGACGGAGATCACGACGGTCACCGGCACACCGTGCAGGCCAAATTTCAGCAGGAGCCCGGCCAGGGGGCCGAGACCGGACGCGTCCGTTTCGGCGTCGATGTCGAATTCGAGATCGAAAAAGTCGATGTCGACCAGACCGATGATGGCGAGCATCCAGAAGAGGCCAACGACAATCAGAGCAACCGAGAAAATGGCGGTAGGGAACTGACTGGCGATGGCCATGAATTCGTTCATTCGTTGTCCTGTGAGTCGACGTGTTGGACGAGCCGCTCCGCTGCCTTCTGCTTGATACTCACGCGGTCTGCCGGGTCCAGACCAAATTCCTCGGCCAGGTTTGCGAAGTCCGTTTCAGCAAGACTGATCGACAGCCGCAGCCGTTTCGGCTTGGCGTTGACCTTGAGGCCGAGGATCTGGCGGATCCGGTCGGAGGGGTTGATGCCGCGCTCCAGTGCCTCCCGGCGGATAACGGTCTGGACCTTCTCACCCAGATCGAAGGCAACCTGGACGGCGCGTGAAGCCTGCTTTTCTTTGTGCCACCGATCGGGCAGCTTTTTACGGCTGGCCATCATCCGTTACTTACGTTTCGCCTTGATACGTTCGAGAATGTCATTCGCATCCGGACCCGTCTGACCAACCCCGGCTTTGGCCATCTTTTCATCGAGGTCAGCACCGCTGGCTTCGCGCTCGAGCTCTTGCGCCGCTGCCAGGCGGTCCTCTGCATGTTCCTGCTTTGCCTTGATGCGCTCAAGCGTTTCTTTCGCGGAACGCACATTGGAGCTTGTGGTTGCGAACGAATCGCTGATTGCTTCGGTTGCCTTATGCACGCTCTCCGTGGTTTTCACCATGGAAAGCTGGCGCTCGTACTCGGCAATCTGCCGCTCGGCGTCCTGCATCAGCGATTTCAGCCGGTCAACGTGATCGCCGAAAGACTTGGTGATTTCGTTCTGCTCGGCAAGCTCGCTTTCCATACCGGCAATCTTTTCCGCAAGCTCGAGCGCCAGACGCTCTTCACCTTTGTCGAGCGCCTCGTTGACGTGACCTTCCGTTTCTTTGATCTGACTTTTGATGAGCTGCGCTTTCCGCTGCGCCTGACTTTCCTTGGCCATCACGTCAGTGAGGTTGTTTTTCGCGTCGTCGAGACTTTCCTTTGCGTCTCTGATCTCCTGTTCGAGGATGCGCGTGCCCTGTGCGTCCACGACGGCCTCACCGACTTCCCGGGCCCCGCCGCGAAGTGCAGTCATGATTTTTTTCAAGATCTCCATAGAGTCACCTGCTGTTTGTAGGGTTAGAGAAAGAATTCCTGCATCGCCTCGAGGGCATCCAGGGCGTTTTCCGCCAGCGTGTGCAGCTCGGTCACAATGGCGTCAAGGCTCGAATCCCGGCGCGCCGCGCCGAACAACACATAGCGATCACCAATCCGCGAGAACGCGGACAGCGGAATGGGGATGTTCATGTCGAGCATTGCCTCCAGCATGGTGGTGCGCTGCTCGGGATTCACATCCGCTTCAGTCCACAGATAGGTGATGAACAACACCTGGGTGTCGCTGACCGACATGTAAATGGGAAACTCTTCAAGGTCGTCGACGACAACCTGCAACACATCCACGTCGCCGGGAATGAGTTGGCAGTCGAAATTGTCGGGTGTCTCGGCAAGACGGATTGCCAGATCTTTCAGATAGGTGGTTGCCATACGTCCTGCAGCTCCCTTATGCAATTTGACATATTATGTCGCGTAGCTTACGGCATACGACATATTATGTCGAGCACTTTTTACACGACTGTGTCGCCTATCTGACGGACAGGCCTCATCCGGCGCAGGTTGCACCAGCGGTTCGTGGGATTTACGGGGTGCCGGCTAGAGGGGTACGACGAGGTTGATCACTTCCTCGATGAGCCGTTCTTCGTCGTAAGCGTCGAGCTCGGGTTGCTCAGCGCTCAACAGGGGATTAATGAGCAGCATCGCCGCGCCGAACGGCACGGCGTTGGTGTAGAGCGACAGAATCGGTAGCGCAACCCTGGCGTGACGACCCTGCGCCTGTGCTGCCTCAATCTCAACCCGCACGCCTGCCGTGAAGTCCTGCATCGCTGCTTTCAGCTTGTCGTCGGCAAAGCGCGTCACGTCGGGGTGCAGGATGGTGCGGAAGAGCGCCCGGTTGTCCAGGGCCCAGCGCATGAAGCCGCGTCCCATGGCATTCAGGCGCACGGCGGGATCGTCGCTGTTGGTCGCGTCAGCAGCGGTCAGCGTTGCGTCAGCCACCTTGAGCCAGCCATCCGTAGCCAGCGCCGCCAGCAGTGCCGCTTTGTTCTTGAAATGCCGGTTGGGTGCCGCATGAGAGACGCCAAGGTCGCGGGCGATGCCGCGCAGCGTCAGGGCGTCGAGACCTTCCGTGTCGATGATCTGGGCAGCACGCTGCAGAATGTCCGCGGGGAGATTGCCGTGATGGTAGGGCGTTGCCGTTGCGCTCATATGCGAAATCTGTGTACCGGTGATTGTTGACAGCGTCTACATCTTGCGGTTAAATGGCAAAGTAGACAATGTCTACATTACTGGGGAGAAGCCGGTTATGCAACAGATCCTTAAATTCGTTTTTTCACCCATCGCCTTTGCGCTGGGTTTCTTATGGCCGCTCATCACGCAGGTGTTGATCGCCGCGTCGCTGGTAGCGCCCGGATGGACGGCGGTTGCCGTGGGCGCGGCCATTGCCGTGCCGTGGGGCCTCGTCGCGCAGTTCAAAGGGAGTTGGCTATGGATCAGATAGTCGATCTGACTCGTGTGGACAGCCTCACCGACACGCAGCTGGACGTGCTGGAGCGGCAGATTGCGAACAAGTACATGCGCAAGGTCCCCTGGGGTGCCGTCGCCTGGGGCATCGGCAACTGCGTGTTCTTTTTCACGCTGCTGCCGCTGGTCATCCTCGGATATGTGCCGTTATGGCTGGGTTTCGTTCTGGCAACGGTGAGCATTGCGGCGTCGTATCTTCCCTCCCATGAAGCCCAGCACAACATCATTGCCGGCAAAGGCAAGCCCCTGCGCTGGTTGAACGAACTGGTTGGCCATGTCTCCACGCTCCCGCTGGCGTATCCGTACCGGGTTCTGCGGGCGACCCACATGGAGCATCACGCGCACACCAACGAAGCCGAGCTCGACCCGGACTACGGCGTGCATGCAGCGTCGGACTGGGATTACCTCATCCAACAGATTCGCGGGCGGCTTGGCGGTGACGGCGGCAATACCAACGCGTACGGCGCAACGCTCGAGCGAGTGGGGCAGAGCGCGCTCTTTGTTGATGCCATCATCTACGAGGTCGTCTATCTCGGCGTGCTTTTTACGCTCGCGTGGACGGGATTTGCGATCGAGGCGGCGTTGCTCTGGTGGCTGCCGAGACACATTGCGCTCATCTACATCAGCTACTACCTCTCCTGGGCACCGCACCATCCCGGCGAAGAAACGGGTCGCTATCGTGACACTCGGGCCTTCAAGAGCCGCTTTGGCAACGTGGTCTCGATGGGTATGCAATATCACATCATCCATCACCTGTATCCGCGGATTCCGCTGTCGTTGACGCCGGCGGCGTATCGGGAATTGAAGCCGATACTGGCGCGGCGCGGCTGCGATCTCGGCGCCCTTTAAGTTGAACTGAACGCGTGGCAACCGTAAGGCTGCCGCGTATCATAGGCGGACGCGTCTCTTGGGGGAGGGAACATGTCCGCAATTGTCATCGACGCCGATGGACACATCTGCGAGCCGGATGCTGTCTGGACCGACTACACACGAAGTGAATTTCAGGACCGCGTCCTGCAGGTACAGACCGAGGGCGGCGAGAGCTTCGTCTCGATTGAAGGCCGCTCCCGCCGCGGCAGCGGTCCCGGGCCGGCGCAGGCCTGCATTCCCGGTGGCATGGCGCCCGACCAGGCGCTGACCTGGGCTGATATTCTGCCCGGCAGCTACGATCCTCAGGCTCGCCTTGAAGTCATGGCGGAGGAGGGTATCGACCAGGCACTGTTCTTTCCGTCGATACACTTGTTGTGGGGCGACGTGCGCGACCCTGAAGTGGCTGCCGAAACCTGCCGGGCGTACAACAACTGGATGAGTGACTTCTGCAAAGCCGATTCGCAGCGGCTTTTTGGTATGGGAATAGTGCCGCTGCAGGATATCAATCTGGCGGTGGCGGAAGCGAAACGCTTGAAAGACATCGGGCTGTCGGGGTTTGTCAGTCGACCCGAGCGGTTCAACGATCTGGCCCTATATGATGAAGCCTGTAACCCGCTATGGGACGTTGCGGTCACCGACGATTTGTCGGTGGGTATTCACGGCAGCTTCGGTTCACGCATGGCGGGCTTTTCCACGGGACGCTACGAAGACAACGTGTTTTACGACCATATGATCGCGCACCCATTCGGGCAGATGGCGGTGGTGATGGATCTCATTGCCGGTGGGGTGCTGGATCGTTTTCCCACGATGCGCGTTGGCTTCTTTGAGAGTGGCCTCGGCTGGATCCCCTACTGGCTGGATCGGCTGGATGAGCACTTTGAAGTCATGGGCCACCACACGCCCTGGCTCAAACGCCGCCCGAGTGAAATTTTTGCCGAGCAGTGTTTCGTGTCGATGGAAGCCGATGAGGCCAAGGGGCTCAGCTGGATGATGGATATGGGGCTTGGTCAATGTGTGCTCTGGGGCTCGGACTACCCGCATTTTGATTCCACCTATCCCGGCGCGTACGAAGAAGCTCGCGAAACCTTCGTGGCACAGGGCCCTGGCACCGATCAGCAGATCATCGGGGACAATCCCGCCCGCTTCCTTGGACGTACGATGTGAGGACCTCTGCATGACTGACTTTCTGGATCGATACCGGCTCGATGGCGACGTTGCCGTAGTCACCGGCGGCGGGCGGGGTATCGGCGCCGGAATTGCCAAAGCCTTTGCGGCGGTGGGCGCGGCCGTCGTCGTGGCTGCCCGGCGCAGCGACGAAATAGAAGCCGTGGCTCGTGAGATCAACGAAAGCGGTGGCCGCGCGCTGGCCGTAACCACCGACGTCACCAACCTCAGCGCGCTTGAAAACCTTGCCGGCTCCGCCGTTGAGCATTTTGGGGCCCTGACGGTCTGGGTCAACAACGCCGGCGGTTCGCCCATGCGCATGCCGTCTGAAGAGCTGCCGCGCGAGGAATGGCACCGCACGATTGCGCTCAATCTGACCGCCGTTTACGAGGGCTCGCTGGTGGCCAGGCGATTCATGGATCGCGGCGCCATCATCAACATTACTTCAGGTGCAGGCACGGGGCCGGTACCGGGCAGCGCCCATTACGGCGCCGCCAAGGCGGGCGTGAACTCGCTGACATGGACGCTGGCGGCGGAATTTGCCCCGGAGATCAGAGTCAACGCCGTAGCGCCCGGGGCCATACCTACCGAGGTCATGCTCGAAGCCGTCGGCAAAACCGAAGATCAGCTGGATGAGCTTCTCGAAGAGTGGAAGATCCCGTTGGGGCGTCTCGGCACCCCTGATGACATTGCAGCCTGTTGTGTCTACCTGGCTTCTGATGCCTCGAGCTGGGTGAGCGGCGAGATCATTCGGGTTGGAGGCGGCGCCAGACCACGTTGATCGCCACGCGGATCTCAGAGCTGTTCGAGTACGCTCTGATCCGCCTCCTCGACGGCAGCCTCGTACTGAAGCGTATGAGAGATATTCCGCCGGTTGCCGCTCAAGGTATGGGATATCGTCGTGCGCGGAACTTTGTGTACCCATTCGTATGACATGTGGCCGATACGCACCGCGCGTCCCCATTCATCGGGCCGATCTTCGAAGAGGGGGTTACGCCAGGCCTGGTCCGGCGTGGAAGATTCCGGGTAACGCTGTCGTAGCAGACCGTTCAGCGCTTCATACGCGGTGATGGCGCTGCTGCCCGCGTCCTCGTCGGTCAGGATGTCGTAGCCGGCCTGGTAGAGCGCACCCTCCTCGTCGAACCGGTAGAAGATGAGCACCTCGAGACCCGCCAGCTTGCCGTCGAAGGCTATGGCGCCGATACGTCGATCAGCCGGTACCTCTTCCGGGTGCAGCGCGATCACGTCCCGCAGGGTCATGCCCCAGGTCGCATCGCGAAAGTCCTTTGCGTATGCCCACGTGGAGCTGAGAGAGAGCAGCAGAACGACGCCCATGAGCGTGACTGTCTTGGTGGCGGATATTTCGGTTTGCATAGCTAGTAGTTTGGGGCAGCGGATCGTCGGTTCAACTGTGAGGATACCCTGATTTCGTCAAGCGTCCGTGAAGTTACCTACATAGTGTGTATCGTTCGGTTAAACAAATCTACAAACACGACTGCCGCCGACCTCGGAAAAACTGAATGATCGGTGTGTATAAACCGGATTTTTTAATCGCCGCGCCGACCCTAGTCTAAGGCACCAGGCAAACATACGTCCCGAATACCCCACCAGCGTGGGCGCTTGAAGCGGAGGCATAGACGATGGCAGAGGCGTTCTTAGAGGTTGATGAGCGATTAGACAGCAGCGAGCTGCAGGCGGTCAGCGTGGCCGCAGGTGACGGCATAGGGCCCGAAATCACTGCGGCGGCACTGAAGGTGCTGGAAGCTGCGCGTGCCCCGCTGACGTTTCAGTACATCGATATGGGCCTCGAGTGTTGGCAGCGCGGCCTGAGTTCCGGCGTGCCTGCAGACAGCTGGGAAGCGATCCGGCAAACGGGAGTGCTTCTCAAAGGTCCCATGACAACACCGCAGGGTTCAGGGATGAAAAGCCTCAACGTGACGTTGCGCAAAAGCCTCGGCCTCTTTGCGAACGTGAGGCCGGTGCGCGCCTACGTGCCTTTTATCGCATCCCACCATCCAGGCGCTGATCTCGTGATCATTCGTGAAAACGAAGAGGATCTGTACGCGGGCATCGAGCACCGGCAAACCCAGGACGTGGTGCAATGTTTGAAATTGGTGTCCCGATCCGGCTGCGAACGCATCATCCGCTACGCTTTCGAGTTCGTCATGACGCGCAGACGAAAGCGTCTGACGTGTATGACCAAAGACAACATCATGAAGCTGACGGACGGCCTGTTTCACCAGGTCTTCGACGAGATTGCCGAAGAGTACCCCGACGTCGAAACCGACCACATGATCGTCGACATCGGCATGGCACGAGTTGCCAACGCCCCGGAAGCGTTCGATGTCATCGTGACCCCCAATCTCTATGGAGACATCGTCTCGGACATTGCAGCCGAAGTGACGGGTTCCGTTGGTCTTGCGCCGTCGGCCAACGTCGGCGAGAGCATCGGGGTATTCGAAGCCATACACGGCTCGGCACCGGACATTGCCGGCAAGAACGTCGCGAACCCGTCCGGATTGCTGTTGTCCTCGGTCAAGATGCTGGCGCACCTGGGTATGGGTGAGCACGCTGAGCTCATCCACAATGCATGGCTGCGCACCATCGAAGATGGGGTGCACACGCCGGACGTGTTTGGTTCCGGGCACAGTCATCAACGTGTCGGCACTGACGAGTTTGCTGACGCAGTCATACAACGTCTCGGTGAGCGGGCGGTGAATCTCGGGCAAGCGCACTATCCGCGACGTAAACTGCTTACCGCTGCACGCAAACCTGCTGCCTGGCAGGAACGTAAGCTGGTGGGCGTTGATCTCTTTGTTCAGGCGCGGGATATGCCGCAGACGCTCGCGGAAGATCTGCATGCAGCATCGCGCGCTACGCACCTGGACCTCACCATGATTACCAACCGCGGTGTTCAGGTCTGGCCTACCGGTGCGCCTGAAACCTTTTGCACCGACCACTGGCGCTGCCGTTTCCTGATGCACGGGGACAGCCCGCACGTCCTGCGCAATCGGGATGTCTTTGCCCTCGCGGCGTTGTTGGACTCGGCGGGCATCGATATCGTGAAAACCGAACACCTCTATGATTTCGACGGCACGCCGGGCTACTCCATGGGGCAGGGTCAGTAAGCGGCGGCTGTTCGTGATGTGATGGAAATCGCCCAGACGTTGCGGTTTACTTGGTCGATCGGCAACGGGAGAGACGAACATGGCAACGGCTACCGGTAACAACAAGGTTGAAGGTCTGCATCATCTGGCGGTCTGCACTGCCAACATGAAAGAGCAGATCGAATTCTTCACCGACAAGCTCGGCATGGAGCTCCAGGCGCTTTACTGGATGCACGGTGTCGAAAACACCTGGCACGGTTTCCTGCGGCTCAATGACGAAAGCTCGATTGCCTTCGTCTGTAATCCGGACATTGCCGAGATTCCGCGCGTGCTCGGCAGTTCGCATGCCGGCAATCCCGGTGCCAACTCCGCCGGCGGAACCATGCAGCATCTGGCAATGAAAGTGGCCAATCACGAAGAGCTCATGAACATGCGCGATCGCCTGCGTTCGAAAGGTGTGCCGGTCATGGGACCCATCGAGCACGGCCTATGCCAATCGATCTACTTTGCCGGGCCCGAAAATCTGTCTCTCGAGCTCAGCTACTCGAACGAGCCGATCGACAATGAAGAGTGGATCGACCCTGAAGTTGTCGCGCTAGCCGGTATCAGCTCGGAAGAGCTCGATCGCTATAAGAATCCGGCAGCTTATGCTGGCCAGGGCGGCAGCGTGGCACAGCCGGATGTTGCGACGGCCCCCGGACCGCACATGGCCAACTATCCGGAAGGTGCGTACGAGTTCATCATGGGTCGTAGTGATGAAGAGGTTCTGAACTCCGTGCCCAGCGATCCGCCGGTCAAGCTTTCCGTCTAAGAGCGAACGCCGCCCCACGCGCACGGCAGCGCCAGCGGGCCGCGAAAAGCCCAACCGGAGAAAGGCACCTCGCCGTCGAGACGCGGATTGACGACGCGTTCGAAAAAGCGTGGCAGGGCAACTTCGGCGATGAGCTCGCGGGACGCCCAGGCACCGGCGCAGTAGTGGGGACCCGCGCCGAAGCTCAGATTTCCGCTGATGTCCCGGGTGACGTCGAAGCGATCGGGTGCGTCGAAATGGCGCTCATCGCGGTTGCCGGAGCTGAACATGAGGAACACCCGATCCTCCGGTTCGAAGGTCACCCCTTCGTAGGTATGGGTCTGCGCAACACGTCTGGGTGACATGCCGATGGGTGATATCCAGCGGGCGTATTCCTCGAAGACCTGCAGCCAGCTGACCTTACCGGCCAATACCAGCGCCAGCTGCTCGGGATGGGTCAGGAGCGCCCAGATGGCTCCGGCAATGGCGTCCCTGGGTTCGTTCTGACCGCCGGATATGGCGAGCTTCACGTTTGCGCGGATCTGCGCATCACTCAATCCTGCCTGCAGCTGCACCGAGAGCAACGAGTGGTCGGGGTTGGCCGTCACAATGGGTAGCTGCTCATCGATGCTTCGGTCTATCGCTGCCGTGCAGTCATGGCAGTGCGCTTCTACCGCCGGATCGCCGATGTAGTTGGCGCAGCCGTCGATCATACCCTGGCTGACACGGTTCATTTCGTCCGCGTCCATGTTAGTCAGGCCGGTCATGGCGCAGAGTGCGCGGCCGGACGTGGGCATGGCGTAAGTCCAGAATAGATCCGCGCGGTGCGTTGATGCGAGCGTGTCGAGTACCGCGTCGGTATCGCTGCGGAACTGCGCCGCCCAGACCTCACGCACCGTTTGCGGCGACATAGACGGATAGATGGCGCGACGTTCGTCCATGTGAGCGCGGCCGTCTTTACGCATCAGATTCTCACCCATCAGCTGGGTCATGAGTCCCTGAGGTTGTTCCGAGGAGAACACATCGGTGCGTTTTTCGTTGACCGCAATGTCGTCGCGGCGGGTGATCAGCGTGGCGTCGAGCTGCGGGACGTAGGCAATCGGCGCGCGTTCACGCATGGCGGCAAGGTCCGGGTAGGGATCTGCGGTGAACCGGCTGTGCTCAATCTCGTATACGGGCGCGTTGGACATGTCGAGTTTCAAACCTCGCAGGCAGAGTAGCAGAAACGTGCGCAAGATCGATCAGGTATTGTACGCAGGCCTCGGTCACAATGACGCCGTGAATCAGCCTGCCTCAGACATACCGTCACCCAGAGCCGCAGCTCACCGCGCGCGCATCGATGCCGTCATTGCGTACGTGGAGCGGCATCTCGACGAGGATCTCAGCCTCACGCGTTTGAGTGAGGTGGCGCACTTCTCACCCTGCCACTTTCATCGCCAGTTCCACGCAGCGACCGGCATGACCACGGCTGAGCTCGTACGCCTGCTGCGCCTGCGCAGGGCGGCGTTGCGGCTGGCTCTCAACCCGCAGCTCAGCGTCACGGAGGTGGCGCTGGATCATGGATTCGGCTCGCCGGAGGCATTCAGCCGCGCCTTCAAGCGGGTCTACGGGCAGGCGCCCGTGGCGTTTCGCAAAAACCCGGCCTGGCGAGCTGAAACGGTACCGGTCCTGTCGACCTATCAGGAGTCTCGAATGAACGAACACGTGGAAATCGTAGAGTTTCCGACCACCCGCGTCGCCTGCGTCGAATATCAGGGTCCCGAGCCACGCTCGTTGAGTGCCACCATGCAGCTGGTCGCATGGCGTCGCGCAAACGGCGTGCCGCCGGATCGGGGCTTGACCCTCGGCGTGCACTACTCCGACCCGCGCAGCACGCCGGCGGAAGAATTTCGCCTCGACGTCTGCGTGAGTTACGACGGGGAGATTGCGCCGAATGACCACGGGGTCGTTGCGAAAACGATTCCCGGCGGCCGCTGCGCGCGGATGCGTCATCACGGCAGCCGCAACTGGATGCCGGAGCCCGACTATCTCTACGGCCAATGGCTGCCGGACAGCGGTGAGACGCCGCGCGACTTCCCGCTGTTTTTCCACTATGTGAACGTCGGCCCGCAGGTGCGTGATGCCGACATGATCACGGATATCTACCTGCCGCTGAGGTGAGCTCAGCCGTCGCGCGTGATACCAAATTCGGCGAGCACCTCGTCCGTGTGCTCGCCGAGCGTCGGAGGTCGCTGATAGAAACTGGTGGCCGAACGGCTGAACTTGATGGGGTTGCCGGACAGCATGCTGCTTGGGTTATCTCCTTGTATATCAAATGGTTGCAGCATATTTCTTGCAGCCACGTGAGGGTCTGAGAACACTTCGGCCATGGCGTTCGCCGGGCCGCAGGGCACTTCGCCACCAATCGCTTCGAGGATCTCAGCCTTGGTACGTGTACACGTCCATGCCTCGACGGCGGCTTCCGTGAACTCACGGTTTTTCGCACGCTTGAGATTGGACGACGTGCGCTCATCGTCGATCAGGTCCGCTCTACCCATGGCTTTGCAGAGAATGGCCCAGTGCCGTTCCACGGGTGCGGCGATGGCAATGCGGCCGTCGCTCGCTGAGAACATACCGAAAGGCACCAGCGCGCGATCCGACGCTTTGCGTTCCTTGCCGGTGAGTCCATAGGCGGCAACGTTGGACTTCAAGAGCGCCAGCACGCCGTCGTACATGGCAACGTCGAAGAACTCTCCCTGTCCGCTTGCTCGCGCACGGTGCACGGCAGCGAGGAGACCCAGAGCCATGAGCGTGCCCGGGTAAATGTCCGCAATGGCAACGGACCAGAGATCACCCGTGGCTTCGACCAGCCCGCCAAAGCTCTGTCCCGCGACGTCGAGGCACGGCCAGTCCGAGTATGGACTCTCGCCGGTGCGGGGATCGCCGAAACCGCGCACGGCGCCGTAGACAATCTGCGGATTGCGCGCTGCAATCGTCTCGTAACTCAAACCCAGCTGATCCATGACGCCGGCGCGCATGTTTTCGACGATGGCGTCTGCCTGCTCACACATCGAGAGCAGAATTTCCTTGTCCTCGGGGTTCTTGAGATCCAGCACGATGCTGCGCTTGTTGCGGTTCACTCCGGCAAACGACATGCCGTAGTCAGCGCCGGCATCGGTCCCTCTGGCCGCGTGGCCATAGTCGGGCGGGAAGGGCGGCACCATGCGGAAACCGTCACCGGTCGGCGGCTCGACTTTGATGACGTTGGCTCCAAGATCAGCGAGCAACACGGTGCCGAATGGTCCAGCGTAAGCCATGGTGCAGTCGATGATGGTGAGATCGTCCAGCGGGCCGGTGCGTGCTTCGGTGCTCATGTTGCCTCCGTTAGTCGCCGAGTTCGCCTTGCAGCGTTGTGTAAATGGTCTGGAGATGGTCGATCATGGCGTCGCTCGAGCGAAACCCCTGCTGGAAAATCGGCACGCAGTCCATGGATACGTAGTCGAAGCCGAGATCCCGCAGCTCGACGAGCCTGCGCTTCATCAGCGCCGGGTCAGCGTAAAAGCGTTTGCGCTCCTCTTTGTTGAGCGCGTCGGGTGATAGCGACATCTGCAGTTTGAGGCTCGCCGGGTCGCGATCGATGGCCTCGCAGTGATGTTTCAGCTGCGCAAGCTTGTCCTCGAGGGGTGGATCGCCGGGCGCGTTCATGCCGATCCAGCCGTCGGCCAGCGCCGCGACACGTTTCAGCGCCTGAGGCCGCGTGCCGCCGATCCAGATCGGCAGGTGCTCGCCCTGGGGTGGTTTCGGCTCCATAGCCATCTCGTCAATCTGATAATGCTGTCCTTGAAAATTGACGTGTTCATCTCGCCAGTAGGCGCGCAAAAGCTCAATACCCTCGCTGAGCCGCGCTCCGCGGGAACGAAAGTCTTCGCCCAACGCCTCGTACTCGGACTCCTGCCAGCCGATTCCAACCCCGAGTCGTACGCGCCCGTCTGACAAAGTGTCCAACGTAGCAACCTGCTTGGCAACGAGGGTGGGGTGGCGCTGAGGCAGCACCAGCACGCCGGTGCCCAGGGTAATGCGCGTGGTGACCGCCGCCGCGAACGACAGCAGCATGAACGCTTCCATGATCGGCATTGTGGGCGCGTAGAAGGGTTTCTGCCGGGATTCGGTTGGAAACCCCATGAGCACGTGATCGAACATGTCGAGCTCGTCAAAGCCGATGTCCTCGATGGCCTTGATGAGTTTCGTCACGCCCGCTGGACCCTCGCGGTACATCACGCTGGGAAAAACGACGGACAGCTTCATGCGGTTTGTCGGTTACTCGCCGGCGCTTGTGAGCGCCGCGTCGAGAATTGCGCGTTCCCGACCGCGGGGGTCGTTGACGACGGCGGACGTATCGTCAAACACCATGGTGGCGCGGTTTTTCGTGTCGTAGGCCGGCCATTCCGGCAGCCCCGCATGATTCGGATTGCCGCTCCTCGCAAAGGCGAGCCAGGCCTCGGACATCACGTCCGCGAGCGCCTGCTGTGCCTCACCGGTGCCGGACATGGATTCGGACTTGGCCACGTTGTCGAAGACAAAGCCGATATCCAGCGCGTGAGTGGCGCCCCACTTGCCGCCTTCCACCGGGCTCCCCCAGCTGAGGTAATACTGATATACCGGTGCGTCCCCCTGCAGCGCCTTGCGATCGGCCAGCGTAAAGCTGCCGCGACCGAAAACACCGTGGTCAGTCAGCGCTTCGAACAGAAGGTTGGGTGCATCGAGATCCGGATGCAGCTCACGGTAGCCCTCGATGATGGTTGCGGGATCAGCGCCGGGGATTGCCGCTGCCACCGCTTCCGGCAGCGTGTCCCAGGTCAGCTCGAAGAGCTCCGGACGTGCCGCGCCGTACAGCATCGACATTTCGGTCTGGGTCGATCCGATCATGAGCGGCACCGAGGCCGAGACCACGGGCGCGTCCGGCGTAAAAGGATGGCGCAGGTTGTGCACGCCGTCGACGACCGGACGATTGGCAAGACCTACCTGGTGTTTTTCAACCGCCGCCAGAGCCGCCTCGACGACGGTTTCCGTGGGTAACGTTCGGATCGTATCGATGTTGCTCTCATCGAGACCGAGCTCGTCCAGGAGTGCAGCGGTGCCAACTTTGGCATCCTCGATATCCATGAGCTCGAGTCCCGGGCCGCTCTGCACGACGGCGCGATGGAAAAGACCACCTGCCGCTTCCATGGCCATCAGCGTGCTGACTTTCCAGCCACCGCCGGACTCACCGAAGATGAGCACGTTGTCGGGATCGCCCCCGAAATTGGCGATGTTGTCACGCACCCATTCGAGAGATGCCACGAGGTCCAGCATGCCGGCGTTGCCGGAGCCCTCGAACGCCTCGCCGTACTCGTCGAGGTAAAGATAGCCGAACACGTTAAGGCGATGATTCACAGTAACCACGACCACGTCCCCCCGGCTGGCCAGACGGGTGCCGTCGTAGACGTTTGACGAGCCGGAGCCCGTGGTGAACCCGCCGCCGTGGAACCAGACCATGACCGGACGTTTCGCATCGTCCGTGCCCGGCGTCCAGACGTTCAGAAACAGGCAGTCTTCGCTCGTTGCCGGTACAGGATCCGGTAGCCACGAATCGAAGAGGCTCAATCCCCCGCGAGCTGGCTGCGGCGACGAGTCGCCGTACGCGACGGCCGGCGCCGGCTCCGTCCAGGATTCTGGCGGTGCGGGAGGCGCAAATCGAGTGGCGGCGGTATCTGCGCCATAGCGGATGCCTTTGAATACCTGGATATCACCATCCATCAGCCCCTGGACGGGACCGTACTGTGTCGTGGCCAGCGGATTCAAAGGCGCGCTCTGCGCCAGGTCCGCTGCCGTGGCCGACGCCTCGCCGGTTGATTCTTTTGCGGCTTCGGGCTGGCAGGCGGCTGTGAGCAGCAGCGTGATGCTGATGCCAACGTATCGCGCCCACTGCCGCACGTGTTGATCCCCCATTTCTCTTCCCCATGCAAGATGTCCTGCCATGCAAAAGCGCATCGCAACGGAAGTCAAGAGGGGAGGGTGCTAATGCGATGACGCGGCGCCGGGCAGTTGCGCAGGCTCGTCGCGATGGAAGCCATTGAACACCTGGGAATTACGCGCCTGACCGGGTTTGAACACAAAGCTCGAGGCGCCGTTGTGAATGCCGCCGTCCACCCGGAAATCTGCGCCGGTGACGTAGGCTGCGACCTCGGACAGCAGAAACACCACCATTGCCGAAATTTCCGCGGCAACGCCCATGCGGGCGAGCGGGATCTTCTGCGTGACGCCCGCAATGGCGCCATGATCCTGCTCGGGGTAGCGATCCAATCCGGCAGTGGAGATGAACCCCGGAATGACGCAGTTCACTCTGACGCCATCGCGGCCCCATTCGGTGGCCGCACTGGCGGTGAAGTTGGAGAGTCCCGCCCGCGCAGCGCCGTTGTGTGCCATGCCGGCCATCCCGTTGTTGTGGTCTGCGCCAATGTTGACGATGCTGCCGCCGCGCCGGCGCATGCTTTGTGCATAGATCTCGCGTGCGACGAGGAAATAGCTGGTGAGGTTGTTGTGCAGCACCGCGTTCCAGCCGTTGAGACTCAAGTCGGCGAGGTGGGCGGGGAACTGTCCGCCCGCGGCGTTGACGAGGCCGTCGAAATCTCCCGCGCACTCGATGGCATCACCCACCAGTCGCTCTACCGCAGCTTCATCCCGGAGCTCCGCGGAGAAGCAGCCTTTGACCAGACCGCCGTCGGTTTCGATCTCCGCGCGTGTTCTATCGAGCTTCTCCTGTGTGCGACCGGCCAGCACCACCGCGGCGCCGAGGCTCGTGAGCTCATGCGCAATACAACGGCCGAGCCCGCCGCCACCGCCCGCGACGAACACCGTTTTTCCCGCAAACAGACCCGGTCGGAATCCGGACTGATACCCCATGACAACCTCCAGCAACTTCAATCGATGTCATAATACGCGTCCTGATCAGATGGGGGAGGGGATGCCATGCCGGATTCGCAGCCCAGGGTAGATACCGTGCGTTTGCAGCGGGTGAGCAAGGCGTTCTGGGAGTCGGCAGCGCTCTTCAGTGCGATAGAGCTTGGCGTGTTTACCGCCATTGAACGCGGCAGCAAGAGCGTTGCGGCGGTGGCGGCCACGCTCGAGATAGAGACCGTCAACGCCGAGCGCCTCCTCACGGCACTGGCTGCCATGGACCTGATTTCCCGTGAGGGCGATACGTTTGCAAACGCGCCGGACGTAGCCCGCTTTCTCGTGGAGGATTCACCGAGCTATGCCGGCGCCTGGATGCTCTTCAGCAAACCGCGCTGGCCCGACTGGGGGGAGCTGACCCGCCATCTCAGGGTGCGGGCCGAAGAGCAACGCGTGCTCGGCCGCTACGACGACAGCTTCGATGTGCCGGCAGCGCGGCGATATCACGAAGCAACCTACTCTGTTGGCATGGGTGCCGCCAGGCGCTTTCACAAACAGGTGGATCTGGGTGGACGCACCAAGATCATGGACCTGGGTGGCGGTTCCGGCTGTTACTGTATCGTCGGTGCGAAGCTTCACGCGGGTCTGCAAGCAGAAGTGCTGGACCTCCCGGCAGTGGTTGAGGTGACCCGGGAGTTCATCGCCGAAAACGGCGTTGCTGACCGGGTCATCGCGTCGGCGTGCGATTTCACGAAAGATCCGCTGCCCCGGGATGCGGACGTGGCCATCATGGCGTCCAATCTACCCCAGTACAGTCGCGACATCATCGGTGGGGTCGTGCAGCGAGTGTACGACGCGCTGCTCCCCGGGGGTGAATTTCACCTCATTGGTGAGACGATCGATGCGGACCGTAGCGGCCCGCTTGCGCCTGCGCTATGGGGTCTGGCGGAAGCGGTCAGCCATTCGACGGGGCTTGCGCATACCGTGGAGGAATGCGTTGGCTACCTCGAGACGGCTGGATTCCAGAACGTCAGCGCCAACGAATTCATCCCCCAGACCCTGACGCGCATCACGGGTCGCAAACCCGGCTAGTCTCCCTGAGCTGCGAGTTCCTCGGCGAGGCGCGCGCCGCGCAGCACGTTGGGCAGGGCATAGTTGCCTTCGTGGCATGCGTATTCGAATAGCGGGCCGGCGGTGACACCACGCGATGCCTGGTCGGTTGTCATGGGGGCTGATACCGTCCACGACTGTGTGAAGCTTTCCGGATCTTCCACCGTGAACACGTAGTCGATGGTGGTCTCATCGATGCGGGTGAGGCGTTCCGTGATCTTCAGCCCCGGCCGGGCGGCGCGCCAGGGCCATGCCCAGTAGTAGTCGCGCTTGTCCGCAAATCCGCCGGATTCGATCACCAGCGTGTCATCTTCCCAGCGGCCGCGAGCGTCCCCGAGCCATTGGCCAACGCTTTGCGGAATCGAGGGACGGCCATCCAGCGGGATGATGCGGTACTCGTGATACATCTCGTGGTTGATGACCAGGTGATCTTCCGTCTGGAAGATCTGAAAGTTCATGTTGTAGGGTTGCAGGGGCGCCATGGTGACGCCGTCGGAAAGGCACCGTTCTCCGGTATCGAGATCAGCGAACGTGTTGAACGGTCCCACGCCATATCGGGCGCGCTGGGCATCTGACGCTGCTTTCGCTTCCGGGCGCCACGGGATGCGGCCGTCGGCCGGATCGACAATCAAAGCAACGCGCCCGTCGCTCAATGCCTTCATGCCCGGATCCAGCCACTCTCGGTTGTAGCCGCCGACGCTGCCCGGGGGTGGGGCTTCTTCCATTGCCTCCCAACGCGCCTCAGCCTGGGTTTCGAGCGCCGCGCGCTCGTCTTCCGTAAGGCTCGCCTTGTCAGCAAGCTCGTCGGGTCGCTCCAGCGGCGTGAGCGTGGCCGTGGTCCAGACGCCCTGTAGATCCGGTGACCCCCAGGGCGTTCTGGGAGCTTCGGCGACGGCGTTGCCGGTGCTCAGGACCAGCAGGAAACCTATCAGCTTATTCATCGTCAGATTCCTTGCTCAGATGGCCGTACATCAGCTCTTCGACGAACTCGACGCATTTGAAGTCGAGGAGTTGTGCGTTGGCATCCATGTTTTTGTAGAGCAGCACGCTCAATGTCCATGGCCTGGTGTACACCGCCGGATCCTCGAGCGTTGCTTCGTACCGCAGGTGATAAGGGGATTCCAGCGTGTAACGCTCTTCGACCACCAGCGCGCCGCTGTGGTGATTGCCGGCGCGGTCGAGCCAAGTGTCACCGACCTGCGCAGTCACGTCGACGATCAGCGTGTCACCTTCCCAGCGGCCGAGGGAGTGACCCATCCAGGTGTCTACCGGCGCTTCGAATCCGGCCTTGTCCAGGTAGATGGTGCGGCTGGCCTGCGCAAACTCGTAGGCGATGAACACGTGGTCTTTCGTCTGCACGAGTTGCAGCGGATAAGGCATATAGTTCGCCCGCGGTACGCCCGGCAGGAAGCACCGGCGCGCGGGGTCCAGCTGCGCGCGTGCTTCGAAGTTGCTGCGCTGCTGTTCCCGTGCGGCGGGTTGATAAGGGATAGTGCCGCCCTTGACGATACCCAGACCGCCGCGAGCGGCGGTAAAAGCGTCCGGTTTCTCGCCGGCGCCCGCGTATGCCGGGTGCGGCTCGATATTCAGATGCGCGCTGTCCTGTGCCTGCCAGATGCCGTTCATGTCGGGTTTGCCCCACGCGTCGCGAGGCAGCTCTGCGGCGGCTGCAGTGCCGCTGACCAGGCAGCTCAAAACAAAGAGAATGAGACGGTTCAAGCGCTCCCCCCGCAAACGATCCAGGGGGAGCTTAGCACGGTGACACCGTGCGCGGCGCTACTTGGGGTGCAGCCTCACGGGCAGGTCCGTAATTCCGCGGATAAAGCTCGAATTGAGAAACTTCGGCTCGCCGACAAGTTCCACCTGCTCGAAGCGCTGCATGATTTCCTCCCACAAGATGCGCAGCTGCATCTCTGCCAGGCGATTGCCGAGGCACCGGTGGATACCGTAGCCGAAGGAGAGGTGCTGGCGGGCGTTGGGACGATCGATGATGAGCTCATCTGGACGATCGAAGTGCTCGTCATCGCGGTTACCTGACAGATACCAGATGGCAACCTTGTCCCACTTTTTGATGGTCTTGCCGCGAATCTCGACGTCTTCCATGGCCGTGCGGCACATGTGCGCGACGGGCGATTGCCAGCGGATGATCTCAGAGACCATGTTGGGTATGAGATCCGGCCTGTCGCGCAGCTTGTCATACTGATCCGGGTGTTGGTTCAGTGCCTGCACCCCGGCGCTGATGGAGTTGCGCGTTGTGTCGTTGCCGCCGACGATGAGCAGGAGCACATTACCCAGAAATTCGTTGGGCGCCATGTTTTTCGTGGACTCCCCGTGGGCGAGGAAAGAGATCAAGTCTCTGCCCGGCTCGCCTTTCTGCCGCGTCTGCCAGACTTCGTTGAAGTATTCGAAACACTTCCAGATTTCGGCGAAACCCTCCGCCGGGGTCTCGAAGTAGTCCGGGTCGCCGATGCGTTCTACCGTGTCGGACCAGTGAATCAAGAGGTGCCGGTCATCCTGCGGCACGTCAAAAAGCGTTGCCAGCATGCGGCCGGTGAGCTCGACGGACACCTCCCGCACCCAGTTGAACGTTTCGTCCGTCGGCAGGTTGTCGAGTATGTCTTGAGCACGTTCGCGAATGAGAACGCCAAGCTCCGCAAGATGGGTCGGCGTGAACATGGGCGCAACCACTTTGCGCTGCTCATCGTGCAGCGGCTGATCCTGCATGATGAACATCGGCAGGTGGAACATATCCGGTGGTGGCTCCTGCAGTGGACGGCCACCAAGGCGGATACCGCCATTCATGATGTCGGAAGAAAAGAGCTGCTGGTGGGTATCGACGTATTTGACGTCATCGAACTTCGTCAGCGACCAGTACGGGCCGAACATGCTGTCCTCTGTGAAGTGCACGGGATCTTCCGCGCGCAGGCGGTCGAAGACCTGCAGCTCTTTGTCCTGCTCGAACCAGTAGCCGTTGCCGGGATCGAGCTGCGCAACCCCTACCGTCGCTGGATCTGCGTTTTCGGCAAGGCGCCACTTTTCGCGGGTTTCAGCGTTGGAAACCTCGCGGTCAAAGTCGGGTTGCTGCGGTCTTTCGGACATCGTTCGCTTCTTCTTGCTGATAGTCTGGACGTACTATGCCAGAAGCGCGGTGAGATGAGAGTGAAACCGTGCCGATCCCGTCGCGTCTCAGGCGGTCCGTGCGTCAGGGGACTCGCCGCGCTGCGCTTTGTCGGTAGCGTAGTACAAGAGCGGACTGATGACGCCCACAAAGAGCGTTGCCACCACCCACGGCCAGGGATTGCGGCCATCGCGCCGGGCCTGGGGTACCAGATAGGTCAGCACCAGAACCAGGGAAATCACGAGGTCCGCGAACACCTGCCAACCGGCTGAGCTCTGGAGTTGATAGACGAAGATGCCAACCGCGCCAACTTCCCAGACGGCGTAAGCGGTGAGTAAAAGGAAGGGCACGAGCAGAACGATAGCCAGAGTTTTGCGGGACATGGGTTTTTCCAATGGGTGTGATGGTCGTATTGTCGTCTAATACGAAATGATGCCAATTACGTCGCAGGTAATGAAAAACACGAGCAGGGGTTGCCGGGCGCTCGGAAAGACATAGACTGCGTGGAGAGATTCATCCGGAGTGGACGTGACAAGGGAAATTGACGTAGAAGAACGGGCAGAGTTGCAGGAATTTTTCAGCAACTGCGACACCGACCAGGACGGGCGCATACAGAAATCAGAGTTCGCCGCTCTGCTCAAAAACCTGGGCTCCGAGGTGAGCGCCGAGGAAATCTCAATCGGCTTCGCCGAAGTGGATCAGAACGGTAACGGTACCATCGACTTCGACGAGTTCATTGCCTATTGGACCGAACACTGACGCCCGCGTAGCGGCTTCAATCCCAACGGTCAAAACGCATGATGTCGCTGACGGGACTGCGGCTGACGGGCCCGAATTTACCCATCGGGTAGCCCACGGGAATGAGGCACAGCGCCGCGAAAGTCTCCGGCAGGTTCAGAATCTCGCGCACGGCGTCCTGATCCCTGAGTGCAAGGGTGGTCGGTGCCGCACCCAATCCCAGAGCGCGCGCGGTCAGCAACAAGTTCTGAATGCCCGGCCACACCGATCCTGCGCTGCGATAGACGCCAAGGCCGTCCACCTTCTCCGGATAGTCGAAGCAGGCGACGATCAAAGCCGGTATCTCGTGCATGTGATCCATCTGCCAGACGACGGCATCCAGCATGCGTTTCTGCTTGTCCGAGGCTGGATTGTCGAGATTAGGCTGTATGTAAGGTGCCGCATGGATCCGATTCTGCTCAGCAAGCTGTTGCTTGACTGCAGGATCACGCACCACAACCCAGCGTGCTTTCTGTGAGTTGGAGCCGGACGGCGCCTGATTGGCCGCGTCGATGAGCTGCACGAGCATTTCCTCGGGAACGTCGTCGGACTTGATTCGCCGCATCGCACGGCAGTTGTAGATGGCTTCCTGCAGGGAAAACGCTTGTGTCATCGTGAGCGAACCTGTGTTGGTGTGTTGATCTGTCGGAGCTACATCAGGGCGATGTAGAGACCGTAAAAACTGGCGGCACCGATGGCGGTGAAGCTGCCGATGATGCCAGCCTGCCTCAGCCTGAGGTTGGCGTCGGGTCCCATACCCGGTACGTGCAGCAGCCGCGCAACGACAAACAAAGCGGCGATGACAGTGAGCGCCGTCGCATTTCCACCCGCATACTCGAGCAGCCCCAGGATGATGAGGAAAATGGGGGTGTACTCGGTGAAATTGGCATGCGTGCGCATCAGGAACAGCATTTCCTCGCTGTTGCTGTCACCAATGAGTGACTGCATGCGCACGCGTCCTGCGATGACTCGCGAGCTCAGCCAGATAAACATGATGCCCAGAATGCAGGCGGTGACCAGAGTGATAGGTAGCGCGGTTGTCATGTTGTTCTCCCCTAATCAGGGGCAAAATTGTAGCAGCTCGACACTCGATTGTGCCGGCTCAACCAGCGGCGGCGCGCTCGCGGATTTCAGCGGCAATGAGCCACAGTCGATCCTGTCCCCACACCGCGAGGTCCGCCTTGCCACCGCCGCTCAGCCTGTAGCTCGGCACCCCCCAGAGCCCGAGACCTTCGACCATCTCATCCTGGTGCCGTTCTACGATCAGCTTCCAGCTTTCGTCACCAAGCTGTCGGGAGGCTTCCTGCCAGTCCATCCCCGCCGCCTCGATGGCGCGGCGCATGCCGGCTTTCGTGTGCAGGGCAACCCCTTCAGCAAAGGCGTGGCGCAGGAGAGAGCTCATCAGGACTTCGTCTTTACCTTGATCACGCGCCCATGGGAGCAGGGAATAGGCGTTGCGTGTTGGTGTCCCGATGGGGGTCAACATGGGCCCGAACGGAACGTTGAAATAGTCCGCTTCACGCTGTGTATCGAAGATGATGTAGTTCCCCTTGGTAGGCGTTGCAGGCACGCCACGCATGATCATGGGTAACACGGGTTTGTGATGAAAGCGCACGTTGCAAGCTGCCTTCATCGCCAGCGTGCGATCGTAGATGATCGACGTATAAGGAGAGTTCAGCGAAGGATAGAAATCCAGTTCGAGCTGGCTGGCATCGATGCCGTGGACGTCGATGGCGGGCCGCTCCACGAGAAAAGACTGGGTCGGCGCGGTGCAGACGTCCAGCTCGCGCAGGCGTGCTTCCAGATGGAACAGCCTGTCGACCCCCCAGTACCACTCGCCGGCGTAATAGAACATCGCCCCTGAATAGTGGCCTAGCTCGGTGCGGCGTCTCGAACCTTCATCCAGCGCGGCGCTCACCCCCGACGCGTTGCTCGTGTCCGTAAAAAATCCGGCGTCACCCGACCACAGCGCGCTGCTGACTGCATTGATGTGAGCGACGAAGGCGTCCGCGGGCATGTCGGCGAGCTTGCGCGCCGCAAAAAGCGTCAATTCCGGGTCCGGCCTGTCAGCGGCCGCGGCGGGAAACTCGAGTCCGTAGTGTGGGGCAACCAGCCCTGCGTCCCGGCGCGCCCAGGCTGTCAGCTTCTCCATCTCCGGCTGGTTTTTGCCACCTGCCGCACGCACCAGCCAGGGTTTCACTTCGATGTCGTA
Source organism: Pseudomonadales bacterium (assembly GCA_028285415.1). GTDB lineage: Bacteria > Pseudomonadota > Gammaproteobacteria > Pseudomonadales > Azotimanducaceae > UBA4421. The sequence goes on along the minus strand of JANQPF010000023.1, from coordinate 212,585 downwards.
GCGTTCGGCGAATTGTGCAAGCACCTGTGCCGTGAGGTGAGAGTAGGGATCGTCCAGCTGATGGAAGTATTCAACGACGTGCGGAGCGCCGGCTTTGCGGCGGCTCGCTTCGAGTCTGGCGCGTCTCGCTTCCCGGGCTGCCGTGCCATGGCGCCGCTGAAACTGCCACGCCATCAGGCGGCGCAGGACGCCGGGCGGGTCCACCATGATTGCTGAATTAGGATTGTCCTGCGGTTCTAACATATCGATGCACCTCCCGCTGTCAGGCAGGGTAGTGTGTCAGCCCGCCAATGGGAAGGCGGTCTCGTGCTGATGGTATGCTGACAGGCCCAGGGGCAGCGAAGACCCGGATGCCCCACGAGCTGAAGGAGACCTGGATGCCAAATCTCGATAGGGACGGTGTGCCCATACATTACGAAGTGCACGGCCGCGGACCGGCCATTCTGCTCACTCATGGATTCTCCGCAACCGGCGACATGTGGAATGACCAACTCGAAGCGCTCAGCCGGGAACACACGATCATCACCTGGGATATGCGAGGGCATGGCCGGAGCGGCTCGCCGCGAGACGCAAACGCCTACAGCGAGGCGCTTACCGTGTCGGATATGGCAGCGCTCCTCGACGCAGCGGGATTTGCCGATGCGGTCATCGGCGGCCTTTCGCTCGGCGGCTACATGTCGCTTGCGTTTCACGTGGCGCACCCTGCGCGTACCCGCGGTCTCCTGATTATCGACTGTGGACCAGGCTATAAAAAGACGGCGCCACGTGAAGCCTGGAACGAGACTGCGCACGCGCGTGCGGAAGAGATTACCAACCTGGGCCTGGCTGCGCTCGAGGGCGGTAGCGCTGAGCGTTCGAGTGCCGTACATGCGGACGTCGAGGGGCTTGTGTACGCCGCTCGGTACATGCTGACGCAGCACACGTCAGCCGTGATCGAGTCATTGCCGCACATTCGCGTGCCATCGCTGGTGGTTGTCGGCGCTGATGACGAGCCGTTCCTGGCTGCCTCGGACTACATGGCCAACAAGATTCCGGGTGCTGCGAAAGTGGTGCTGTCCGATGCCGGACATGCGGCCAACATGGATCAACCCGAAGCCTTCAACCGGGCGGTCCTCGATTTCTTGGAGGCGCATGACCTCTGATGTCAAGCCCGGGCGGCTAGCGCGGCGCGAATCTCGTCGTGTTTTTCCCGATTCAGGGGATATCGGATGAGCGGCAGGTACGCCAGCATCAAGGCTACCGCCGGTGATGCGCAATAGATGAACAGCAGTCCGTCGATGGCACCCGCCGAATTGCTGCTGCCAGGCTGAAAGCCGTACAGGTTTTCGACGAGTGCGAGGACAACGCCGACGGCAAGGGCACTGCCGAGCTTGTTGGTGGTCGTCAGCAGCGCAAAGAAAAGCCCGGCGCGTTTTTTGCCCGTATTGAGCTCGTCGACGTCCGTGATGTCTGCCATCATCGAGCGCAGCAGGGTTGGCGCCGCCCCGAACGCAACGCCGTACATCAGCGTATAACCCCAGAGCAGGGCAACGTTGCCGGGCTCGGCGACGAAGAAGAGCCCTATCTTCAGCGTCACGCCGTACACGATGGACACTTTGATGGCGTTGTCTTTGCCGATGCGGTACGCAAGCTTCAGCCAGAGCGGCATCGCTGCAAATCCGGCGAGAAAGTAAAACAGAAGTGCCAACGATGCATGCTCGGCAAGCTCGAAGACATAGGTGGCGAAAAAGATGTAGAGCGATCCCGACGCGGTCGACGCAAACCCGGTCGTCAGATCCGCCAGCAGCAGCCGCCACAGCGTCGGGTTGGTGACCACCATCTTCACTGCGGCAAACCAGTCGACCGACATTTGCCCGCCGCCTCGGCCATCCGGGACGTAAAGCAGGGTCGGGATAGCCGTCAGCGGGAAGAGGATCAGGCAGAACAGCCCCATGCTCGCCACCTTTACCGCCTGATCACCGTTGCCGGCCAGCTCCACCATGGCGGGGAGCGCAAGCACGAGCGCCATTCCGCCGATGACGAACACTTCGCGCCAGCCGTAAAGGCGTGAACGGTCATCGTAGCTTTCGGTCAGTTCTGCTCCCCATGATTGATGGGCAATGGAAAGCATCGTGTAGCCGATGTAGAGCAGCAGCAGCCAGAAGCCGAGGTACAGCGTCGTCACGTTTTCCGGATTCGGCAGAAACACCATGTATACCGACACGAGCAGGATGGGAATCGAAATGGCTATCCAGTGCTTGCGCCGCCCCCATCGCGTATCGAAACGGTCGATCAGACTGCCCATGATCGGATCCGTAACGACGTCCCAGATGCGTGCCAGCGTGAAAACGAGACCTACCGTTGTCAGGCTGAGTCCTAGACCCTCACCGTAGAAGGGCGGTAGATACACCGCGATAGGCATGGCCATCGCAGCCAGCGGCACGGCAATTCCGGAGTAGCTGGCCAGAACCTTTGTGGACAGGTTGGACTGCATGCGGGTTGGTTACTCTCCAGTGAAGACAGGCTCGCGCTTTTCGTTGAACGCCTTGATCCCTTCTTTCGCATCCGCGGTACCCGCGCAGATGTTCTGGGCAAACGTCTCGAATTCCAGCGCCTCGCGCAGGCTGCACTCCATGTTGTGATTGATCGCTCGCTTGGCCATGCGGGTGGCAATGGGCGGTCCAGCAGCGAAGTTCCGTGCCATTGTCGTCGCCCGCGCCATGAGATCTTCGGGCTCGGTGAGATAGGACACGATACCAAGCTCAAGCGCTTCGTCAGCCTCGATCATGTTGCCCGACCAGATCAGCTCAGCCGCCTTGGCTGTGCCAACGATGCGCGGCAGGAAATAAGTGCCGCCCCAGTCGGGATGCAGGCCGCGTCGCGAGAACGTCATGCCGAAGCGCGCGCTGCTTGCAGCAACGCGGATGTCGCAGCCCAGTGCAATGCTGAACCCTGCGCCGGCGGCGGGTCCGTTCACAGCGGCAATATAGGGCTTGCTGCTCTGGTGAATGGCCAGTAGAACCCGGTCGCGGATTGGTGCCATACGCTCTTCGAGCGGATTGCTCTGGCGCTTTTCGTTGGCTTCCTGCATGGCTTTGACGTCGCCGCCGGAGCAGAAGCCCCGGCCGGCGCCGGTAATGACCACGGCGCGAACGTCCGGGTTGTCTTCGCTTTCCACCGCTGCTTCGTGCAGCTCCCGCCGCATGGTGGGTGTCAGCGCGTTCAGCCGCTCCGGCCGGTTCAGCGTCACCGTGGCAACGCCGTCTTCGACGCTGTAGAGAATGTGTTCGTAGCTCATGTTCCCCCCGAGTTGCGCCTGGCCGTTAGTTGTCCCCGCGTCGGCGATTCCAGCCTTCCTGCGCCGTGCTCATGTCCATCAGCTGGTCTTTGCGAGCGAGCAGGTCTTCGTAGCTGGCATCTATGCCCAGATTCACGTCAGCGTTGTTGAAGATGGCGCACATGGAAAAGTGCCCGCCGCTCGCCTGGATGATTTTGCCGGTGGGCGCATCCTCACCGCACATGAGCAGCACGGCCGGAGTAACCAACCGGGGATGCGCTGCCGGGTCGGGGTTGTCCGGATCGAGATCCTGACGGCCGGGTATGGTGGCGATGAGCCGTGTAGCGGCACCCGGGGCAAGACCGTTGACCCGCACGTTTTTACCGGCCCCTTCGATGGCCAGCACGTTGATGAGCCCGAGCATGCCCATTTTCGCGGCACCATAGTTGGCCTGTCCGAAGTTGCCGTAGATCCCTGATGTTGAGCTTGTCATGACGATGCGGCCGTAGCCTTTGTCGTACATGATTGGCCAGGCGGCGTGCGTCACGTAGGCGGTGCCGTTCAGGTGGACGTCCATGACGATGTCCCAGTCCTCCAGCGGCATTTTCTTGAAGCTCTTGTCACGCAGAATGCCGGCGTTGTTGACGAGGATGTCGACGGTGCCGAACTCGGCAACTGCATCATCGATGATGGACTTCGCGCCGGCCTTGTCTGATACGCTTGCCTTGTTGGCGATGGCCGTCCCGCCTTCGGCGCGGATTTCTTCGACGACAACGTCAGCCATGTCGCTCGAGCCGACGCCATCCCCGCTGCCGCCGAGATCGTTGACGACCACCCTGGCACCGCGTCGCGCAAACTCCAGCGCATGGGCTTTGCCGAGACCGCCGCCTGCGCCGGTGATCACCACAACTTTGTCTTTGAATTCGCTCATGTCTTCCTCCCCTGCAAGCGCCTTCCAGACTAGGGTAACTCGGATGCTGATTCAAACGGGGGTGTCGGACGACCGCAGCGTCCGCAAACGCTGCAGTCACCGGGGCGGATGCCCGGGTGCTGGTTTGATATATTAACAACCGTTCATTAATATGCCGGCAGTGTTCGAGCACCTGGAGGAAGGCGGCATGTCACGTGCGCAATTAATAGAGATGGCTCGTAAAGATCTCGAGCATGGTCGCAACGGCACCATGGACAAGGTCGACGAGATCTTCAAAGTACCCGTCGAAAACTACTACGAACCCGGCCGGTTCGAACGGGAGGTGCGCCTCATCTTCCGCCGCATACCGCTGCTGCTGGCCACGACAGCTGAGCTGCGCAATCCCGGAGACTACAAAGCCATGGAAGCTGCCGGCGTGCAGGTTCTCATAACCCGAGATCGCGAAGGTTCCGTGAGGGCGTTTGTCAACATGTGCAGCCATCGTGGCGCCCGGCTGGTTGGCGAAGGCTGCGGCTCTGCACACAAGTTCACCTGTCCATACCACGCCTGGACCTTCAGTCCCGGCGGTGACCTCGTGGCCGTCTATTCCCAGGACGATTTCGGCGCGCTGGACAAATCAGAGTACGGTCTAATCAGTCTGCCGTGCCTCGAGAAGGCGGGGCTCATCTGGGTGACGCTCGATCCCGACAGCACGCTCGACATCAACGATTTTCTCTCGGGGTACGATTCGCTGCTCGGGGAGTTCGGCTTCGACACCTGGCACCATCAGCACACCCAGCGGGTGGATGGGCCCAACTGGAAGATCGCCTACGACGGCTACCTCGACTACTACCACCTGCCCATTCTGCACCGCGAGACGTTCGGCACGGAGATTGGCAACAAGGCGAACTACTACAGCTGGGGACCGCACACGCACCTCGGCCGCCCGGATACGAGCTGGGAGGAATACGAAGGCCTGCCGGAAGCGGAGTGGCCCACGGAAAAGCTCGTCGCCGGGGTCTGGACCATATTCCCGCACATCTCCATCGCGAGCTTCGCCGGTGGGGGTCGTTCTGTCATGATTTCTCAATTGTTTCCGGGAGATACACCGGAAACCTCTTATACGAATCAGATTTTCCTGATGGAGAAAGAGCCGGATACCGAAGCGCTCAGGAAAGAGGCTGACGAGCAGTTTGCGTTTCTGAAGTACGTCGTCGCGGAGGAAGATTACGCCACCGGCATTGCGCTGCAGAAAAACCTCGACGTCGGCGCGCGCAGCCACGTGCTGTTTGGTCAGAACGAAGGCGGCGGCCAGCTGTTCCACAAATGGGTCGATACCATCCTCGAGACGCCGGATACGGACCTGCCGAAACTCTTTCAGACCGGCTAGGCGGGTGAGCGAAGCTTCAGCCACTCGCACGCTCGGGCGTCCGGAGGGGTCCTCCGGCGCAAAAACCCGTGCGCGGCTTCTGCAGATTGCCGCCAAGCTCTTCGCAAAAAATGGCCTGGCTGGCGTGACTATGGCTGACGTTGCGGGTGCCGCCGGGCTCACCGCACCGTCCATCTACAATCATTTCAGTTCCAAAGACGAACTCTTCGTTGCAACCGTGACCGACATGTACGACAACATCTCCAGGGGTTTTGCACGCGCCGTGGAGATGGAGGGAAGCTGGGAAGACCGGGTGGTCGCCGTGCTCGAGATTGCCACGGAGCTCTATCGCGACGACGCGGTACTACAGCGACTGGGTGGTGTTGCGCAGATGGAAGCGGGTCAGGCGCCGACGCGGTTTCGCGCCATCATCGATGCCCAGCAGCACGTCGACGACGTTTTCCGCGACGTTGTCCGCAGCGCCGTGGATGCGGGAGAGCTGCCGGGTGACGTCAACGTGCACGTTGCAGGAGATCTTCTCGCCGGGGTGCTCATGCTGGCTATCGCGCGTTTGACAGACAAGCGTACGAGTCACGCGGAGTTTCGCGAAATCATCGACACCTTCAAGCGCCTGTTCCTGCACTCCGCCTGACTACGATTCGATGGCGGCCAGCACCTTCGGCGGTGACATCGGCAGCTCATCCAGACGTTTGCCAATGGCGCGGCTGACCGCGTTGCCCACTGCGGCCAGTGGCGCCACGATCGGCGTTTCTCCCACACCGCGTACGCCGTAGGGGTGGGTGTCGTTGGCGATCTCGATGATCTGGGTATCGATCATCGGCAGATCCGACGCCACCGGAATGCGATAGTCCAGAAATCCTGGATTTTCCAGGGTGCCGTTGTCGTCGAAGACGTATTCCTCGTTCAGCGCCCAGCCGATGCCCTGCACCGCGCCACCCTGCATCTGGCCCTCGACGTAGTCGGGATGAATTGCGCGCCCGGCATCCTGGATAGCCGTGAAGCGGAGCACCTTTGTATGGCCCGTATCGGGATCCACCTCGACGTCGCAGAAGTTGACGGAGAAGGACGGGCCGGGACCCTGGGCATTCAACGACGCGCGTGCTGAGATTGGTCCGCCGGTTTTCGGGAAGGCGCGCGCGAGCTTGGCAAGCTTCAGCGGCTCTGCGTCGATGTTGACGCCGGGCAGCGGCCGCGCTTCGCCGTCAACCCACTCGACCTGCTCGACGTCCACACCCCACGTGAGCGCCGCGCGTTGACGCAGCTGGTAAACCACGTCTTCGCAGGCGTTGATCACCGCCATCCCCGTGGCAAACGTGGTGCGACTGCCCCCGGTGGTGTTGCAGAAACCCGTGCTGTCGGTATCGCCAACACGCACCCGTATGCGCTCGTAAGGTACCTGCAGCGTTTCCGCCGCCATGAGCGCCATGGAGGCGCGGCTGCCGCCGATGTCGGGGCTGCCTTCGACGATCTGAATCATGCCGGATTCCGCGACGTGCACCTCGGCGCTGGAGTTGTTGCCTGCGTTGAACCAGAAACCCGCCGCAACGCCGCGGCCCTGGTTGGCCTCCAGCCTGGCCTGATAATTGGGGTGTGCTTTGGCGGCTTCCAGACATTCCACGAAGCCGATGTCCTTGAAGCGCGGCCCGTAGGCGGCGCTGGTGCCTTTCTTCGCCGCGTTTTTCAGCCTGAAATCGATGGGATCCATGTTGAGCTTCTGGGCAATCTCATCGAGCACCGACTCGCCGGCATACATTGATTGCGGAGCGCCGGGCGCGCGATAGGCTGCCACCCGCGGTTTGTTGACGACAACTTCTTCGCCTTCAACTTGTACGTTCTCCACCTCGTAAGGCGCAAAGATGCACATGCCTCCGGCACCGAGTGGGCTGCCCGGGAACGCGCCGGCCTCGTAGAGCAGGTCCGCGTACATCGCGGTGATGGTGCCGTCGCTCTTTGCCCCGATCTTGATCCGATTAATGGTGCCGGGGGCCGGTCCCGTTGCGCGAAAGACGTCTTCGCGGCTCATGACCATTTTCACGGGCCGACCGGCTTTTTCGGAGAGCTTCAGCGCCAGCGGCTCGAGGTACACGATGGTTTTGCCGCCGAAGCCGCCGCCGATCTCCTGTGGGACCACGCGAATGTCGCCGGTATCCCAGCCGAGGGCCAGTGCGGCCATGTCGCGGATACCGAAGTGTCCCTGCGACGAGCACCAGATCGTTGCGCGTCCGTCGACGTTGAAGTCGGCGGTGCAGGCGTGCGGTTCGATGTAGCCCTGGTGGACCATGGCTGTCGTGAAGGTGCGCTCGACGACAATGTCCGCCTCGGCGAAGCCGGCTGCGACGTCCCCCTTGGTGATTGCCGTGGTGGCGGCGACGTTGGAGGGTTCGGTGGCCTCCCCGGTGATCATGTCGTCGTGGAGCACCGGTGCCTGGGAGGAGAGGGCTTCGCGCATGTCGAAGACGGCGGGCAGCGGTTCGTAGTCTATCTGCAGCTGCTCGGCCGCCGCTTTTGCAAGCTCCAGAGTCGATGCGGCGATGGCGGCAACCGGCTGGCCCTGGTAGAGCACCTTGTCAGAGGCAATGATGTTTTCGAAGAAACGTTTTCTGCCGACCGAAATCCCGTCGCGGCTCGGGAAGTCTGCAGCCGTAATCACCGCAAAAACGCCGTCCATCTCGAGCGCCGGACCGGTGTTGATGCCGGTGACCCGCGCGTGCGCGTGGGGGCTTCTGACGACGACACCGTGGATGAGCCCCGGACGGTTCTCGTCGGCGCCGTAGTTGGCCTTGCCGGTGACCTTTTCGACGCCATCCGGGCGGACGGGCCGCGTGCCGATGTAGTGAAGATCCTGTGCTTCGCTCAAGTTGTGTTCCCTCTGTGGTTAGTCGTCGGCAATCAGCACCAGCGTGCCGGTGGTCGACAAACTGCCGCCCGTGCCGTTCACGACGCAGGTGCGTGCGCTTGTCTGTTTCCCCGGGTCGCCGTGCACGCCGTCTTCAGCGGTGCCCGACAGCTGACGGTAAGCTTCTATCAGGAGCGGCATGCCATACATGCCGCTGTGGTTAAAGGACAATCCTCCGCCGTTCGTATTGATCGGGAAAGCCCCGCCGGGTGCCGCGCGGCCATCTTTCCAGGGCAGATGCCCTTCACCCGGAGCGGCAAGCCCCAGCATTTCTATCGTCATGGCGGCGGTGATGGTGAATGAGTCGTAGACCATCGCCATTTCCATGTCTGCCGGGCCCAGGCCCGCCATCGTGTAGGCCGCCTCGGCGGAGTGACGTGCAGACGTTTTCGTAAAGTCCTCCATCTGCAGCATATTGCCGTGGCTCATGGATTCACCGGCACCGGCTATCCAGACAGGTTTTGTTTTGAGTCCGGCCGCTACTTTGGGGCTGACGACAAACACGGCGCCGCCATGGTCGGTCACCATGCAGCAGTGCAGAATCGTTAGCGGCCAGGTGATGACGCGGGATTCCTCCACCTGCTCAGCCGTGATGGGTCCGCCGAACGGGTGCTTCTCCTTCGAGTACATTGCCGCCCGTGGATTCAGCGTCGCCCAGTCGCGGCTGACCTTGGCGATATGCGCATAATCTTCGCGTGACGTGCCGTAACGGTGCATATGCCGCACCATGGCGTGGGCGTAGTTGGACGGGGCGGAACCGAGGCCATAGGCCATGCTCATCTCGAATGCCGGGGATTGCTGTCCAGCGCCTGCCGCATAGTTGCCTACGCCGCGTCCGCCCAGCTGATTGGCCGAGTGGCCGTTTTCTCCGTGGCTGACGAGCGCAATGTCGATGATGCCGGCGTAAATGGCGGCAAGCGCGTGGTGCACGTGCATCTCGAACGAACAGCCGCCCACCGCGGTTGTGTCGATGTACTTCGGCGTGATACCGAGATGTTCACAGAGCTCGGTTGACCACCCTGTCGAAAAGACGCCGTCAATTCTGCTGATGGGAATGCCGGTCTGATCGCTGAGGTTTTTGATCGCCTCGATGTGCAGCTGTAGAGAGGTGACCGGCTCTTTGAGAAAACCGATCTCGTTCGCCTCGGCGGCGCCCGCAATGGCGGCGGCTTTATATAGTGAACCGGGCATACCTATTCCTCCACGACGCGGAAGAACGGAATGTGGGTGTCATCGTCGGCGGGCTCGAACTCTACCTGCACCCTCGCGCCGATTTTGATCTCTTCCGGCTTTTCGGGATCGACGCCGCGCAGCACCGTCAGCATGCGTTCACCTTCTTTGAGATCGATGTATGCGGTGACGTAAGGGGCTTCCTCCTTCCAGGGACCGAACGTCAGATGCTGTACCGCGTAGGTGTAGATCGTGCCTTCGCCGCTGGCCTCGATCCAGGACAGGTTCGTCGAATGGCAGTTCGGACAGATGTGGCGCGGGTACCAGTGTACACGGCCGCAGTCTTCGCACTTCGGCAGCATCAGCTTGCCGGCCCTGGCTCCCTCCCAGAATGGCTTCGTATGTGTCCCCTGTCTGGGGATGGGTTTGGTATAGCTCAAAAGATCTTCCCCGAATACTCCAAGCCATCCATAGTAAACGACGCGGGTGGCAGGGCGCATCCGCTTATCTCTACAGGCAGAACGACGGGGTATGGGGTATAACGAGTGCTTGAAACTTCAGGGGAGGGAAGGTGTTCGATCACACGCCCGGGATTGCCGCCGCGCTGCTGCTGCTGCTGACGGGCTGCACGGAACCCGTGCAGTACCAGCCGGCTGAACCGTTGGACGCCCGCACGATGGCAATGTGGGCAGAGAGCTGCGCGCTGTGCCATGTCGCTGGAGAAGCCGGGGCGCCGCGCACGGGCATCCTGGAAGAGTGGCAGCCCCGGCTCGAGCAGGGCCCGGATCAGCTGCTCAAGCACACGCTTGAAGGCTATAACATGATGCCGCCGCTGGGCTACTGCATGGGCTGCGAGGCGGCGGATTTTAATCGCATGATCGAATTCATGGCCGGGGTGCGGCTGGAGACGGACTCGTGAGCGTGACCCGTCGCGAGCTGCTGGCCGGCGGTGTGCTTGCGGGATTGTTTGGCGGACGCGTTGCCGCAGAACCGACGGGTACCGAATGGCGGAACTGGTCGGGTACGCTATCCTGCATGCCGAAGGGCAGGTTCCGGCCCGCGTCGGAACGTGAGCTCATGAACTTTGTTGCCTCGACGCGTGGACCCATTCGTCCGGTCGGTGCCGGACATTCGTTTTCACCGCTGGTGCCGACAGACGGGCACATTGTGGTCATTGACCAGTTGGCGGGTCTCATCCGGCACGATGCCGAGCGCATGGAGGCAACCTTCGGCGCGGGCACGCGCCTCAGCGATCTGGGCGCGCCGCTCGAAGCGATTGGCCAGGCCATGTACAACATGCCGGACATTGACCGGCAGACCTTTGCCGGAGCGGTGGCGACAGCTACCCATGGCACCGGACTCTCGCTCGGCTGCATTAGCGACTATGTCAGCGGGATGAGGCTCGTGACGCCAACCGGTGACGTGTTGAATCTGAGCGCCGATGAAGATCCGGACGTTTTCCAGGCGGCACGCGTCAATCTCGGTGCGCTGGGTGTCGTCACGGAAATCACCACCCGCAATCGTGAGGTCTATCGCCTGAAGGCGGTTACCGAGGTGCGTCCTCTGGAAGAGGCAATTGCTGACTTTGACACCAACGCCGCGCGCTACCGTCACTATGAGATGTTCCCGATCCCCTATTCCACGTACACGCTGACGCTGGCGATTGAAGAGACGGAGGAGGCAACGTCCTATCCCGAGGGCGCGGGTGACGATGAAGCCACTTTTCTGAGCCTGGTCGAGATGCTCATGGCAGGGCCGGCGTTCGTGCGTGGGCCTGTCATCGATATGCTTTTTGGTGAGACGCCGCCCTCGACCGTGGTTGACGTCTCGTACAAAGCGCTCACCAATGTGCGCAACTCCCGCTTCAACGAAATGGAGTACTCGGTTCCGGTCGAGCGCGGGCACGAATGTCTGGTGGAAGTGCTCGACACCATCAAAGCGCAGGGGATCGACGTCATTTTCCCGCTGGAGTACCGCTGGGTGAAAGGTGACGACACGTGGCTCGGCATGTCTTCCGGGCACGAGGGGCATGCGGCCATATCCGTGCACCAGATTGCGAGCCATGACTATCGGCCGCTGTTTGATGCCGTAGAGCCGATATTCTGGAAATACGACGGACGCCCGCACTGGGGCAAGCTGCACTCGCTGGGGGCGGGCGAGCTGCGTGCGCTCTATCCGCATTTTGACGACTTCAACGCCGTCCGCGCCCGGCTCGATCCTGACGGGCGAATGCTGAATCCACATCTTAGAACGGTCTTTGGAGTCACGACATGAAACGTCGGAACCTGCTCGTCGGCGGCGTCGCGGGCCTGGGCGTGGCCGGCGTTGCGCTGTGGAAACCGCGCGATCAGGGTGGCCCTCACGATGCCTACTTCGCGCGCCTGAATGCGCTGCTCAAAGCGCACGGCCACGGCCGGCCGACCATGGTCATCGATCTCGAAAGGCTGAACCACAATATCGACACGCTGACGGCAGGCATTGGTTCGAAGACCTATCGAGTGGTGGTCAAGTCGCTGCCGTCGTTGCCGCTGCTGCAACACGTCATGCAGCGTACGAACACCCGTGCTTTGATGGTGTTCCACCAGCCATTTCTGAACGCGGTGGCGAGCCGGATACCTGATGCCGACGTGTTGCTGGGGAAACCCATGCCCATTGCTGCGGTCAGGACGTTCTACCGCAGAGAGCACCACCCACGCTTTGTGCCTGCCGAGCAGATCCAGTGGCTGATCGATACGCCGGAGCGGCTCGAACAGTACCTCGAGTTCGCCCGCTCGCAGGGCGTTCACATGCGTATCAATCTGGAACTCGACGTCGGCCTGCACAGAGGGGGCTTTGCCGACCACGAAGAGCTCGATGGCGTGCTGCATCGCATTGCCGAACACCCCCACCTTTCGCTCGCCGGATTCATGGGTTATGAGCCGCATCTTGCCGGGGTGACCGATGAGCTCAGTCATCCGGCGGTACAGACAGTGCTTGATGTCTACCGCGGCTTTCTCGCGCGGGCGGGTGCCCAAGGCGTCGCCACTGACGCGTTGACGATAAACGGCGCCGGCAGTCATACGATCCGGCTCTACGATGACGATACGGTGATGAACGACTTGTCAGCAGGCTCCGGTCTCGTCAAGCCTTCCGACTTCGACACGCTCAACCTCAGTGAGCAGCTCCCCGGCGTTTTCATTGCGGCGCCCATTCTCAAACGCTACGACAAGCTCATGATTCCCGGGCAGGAGCTGTTGGCTGACGCAATGACCTTGTGGGATCCGAATACCGCGCGTCTATATTATCTCTACGGCGGCTACTGGAAGGCGGGTATCGTCTCTCCGCCGGGCGCGCAAGACTGGATGTATCACAGCACCAACCAATCGCCGGTCATGACGTCGACGTCCGTGGATCTTACAGTGGACGACTATATGTTCCTCCGCCCAACCCAGAGTGAGCATGTGATGTTGCAGTTTGGTGATCTCTTTGTCTTCCAGGGAGGGGGGCCGGCTGCCAGCTGGCCGGTATTTCATCAGACCGGTTGAGGATTCGTCCGATAGTCCTGCCAGGCGCGCCGTACCACACGGTTGGCGGACCGCGCGAAGAGAATTAACAAGGCGGCGGCGGCAATGAGATCAGGCCAGCCTGACTGAAACCACCAGACGGCGGCGGCGGAGGCAATCACTGCGATACCTTCGGCAACGTCATTGCGCGAACACTCCCAGACGGAGAGCATGTTGATGTCGCTGTGCCGATGAGGCGTCAGCAGCAAAAGGCAGACACCGTTGGCCAGCAGGTTCAGCACCGCAGCGCCGGTCATGACATCGACCACCGGCACGTCGAGGTGGCTGAGGCGCCAGACGATGTGTACGGCAACGGCCAGGGCGGCCGCGGCGATCAGCCCGCCCTTCAAGAGTGCCACCCGGGCTTTGGCCGCAATCCCCATGCCAACAACGGCAAAGCTGAGGCCATACGTCAACGCATCCCCCAGGTTGTCCAGGGTACCGGACAGGAGCGCCGATGAGCCGCTCAGCACGGCGCCTGCAACCATCATGGCAAATGTCAGGACGTTGATGGCGAGCAGGTACAGCAGAACGCGCCGCTGGCGCACCTCGAGCGCATTGGTGTCGATGGGTTTGTCGCAGTCGCAGGCACCGCTCATTTGACCTCCTCGGTAGAGGACCATTATGACCCTCATCAGGCTCGGTACAAATACGTAGTGCGCAACGGCCACAAAGCGGGCAACTTAAACGTTCCAACGACTCTGGGTAGAGCATGTCGAAATACAGCATTGCGAACGAACTCGTGGCCACCGCTCGGGAAAAAGCGGAGGCAGCCGGTCTCGACAGCACCGACGTGCATGAGGCCACCCTGGTCATGCTGGTTCAGGCACTCAAAGAAAGCCGGGGCGCGCAGAACACGCGCGGGATCCTGCAGTACGAGATCGACAGTCTCGGCAGCGGCGGCGTTTACGAAATCGCCCGGGGCGGTGGTCACTCCTGAGTCGGCTGCTTCCCGCTCGCTGATCTAAATGTTCCGAAAATGTGATGCGTTTCTGCACGCATAGCGTGCGCGCGCGGCGCTGGATCTCTGCTCTGCGCTTTCTCACAATGCTCGCTCTTGTCTGGGAGAAGAGCGTATGAAACCCGTATGTCTGGTCATAGGCGCCGGTGCCGGTATCGGCGGTAACATCGGCAAACGGTTCGCCGCGGAGGGCCATCACGCCGTGCTCTGCCGGCGCAGCGACGAAGAAGGGCTGAACGCGCTGGTCGCTGAGATTGAGGCGGCGGGCGGTTCCGCCTCGGGACACATTCTCAACGCCATCGAGGACGGTGCGATCGAGGAGCGCATCGCCGCAGTGGAGGCCGACGTCGGTCCAATAGAGGTAGCTGCCTACAATCTCGGTGCGCAGATTGGCGACCGTAAGCTGGAGGAGACGTCGTACAAGCAGTTTGAGATGGGCTGGCGCCTCGGTACGTTTGGCCTGTTCCGTCTTGCGCACGCGGTGTGTCCGCTGATGGAAGAGCGGGGTAAGGGCACAATTCTCGTGACGTCGGCAACCGCTGCCGTGCGCGGTAACGCGGGCCAGCATTCGCACGCGGCTGCCATGGGCGGCCGACGTATGCTGTGTCAGTCGCTGAATGCACAGTTTGGCCCCAAAGGTATTCACGTTGCGCACATCCTCATTGACGGAGCGGTCGATGCGCCAGATACGTTGGGTAAAATGTTAGGTCCGGAACGCTTTCAGGAGCTTCGCGAGGCGCGCGGCATGGAGCACGATGGGCTCATGCTGCCGGAGCGGATTGCCGACACGTATTACCACGTGGCACAGCAACACCGTTCAGCCTGGACCCACGAGCTCGACCTGCGGTCCTTTTCCGATCTGGCCTGGTGGAATCACCGCTAGAGGCGCCCTAGCTAACCGCGTCCTCGCGGTTTGGCAGCCGCACGAGCAGGCTGACGGTGCCGGCCAGCGCAAAGGCAACGAACCAGACCTGGAAGGCGGTTGCATAGGTGCCCCAGGTGTCGACGATCCAGCCGGTGATCAGCACCCAGAAGGTTGCTGGCGCAATGAAAAAGGACAGCAGACCGTTGACCCGGGAGAACTTGGCGATCCCGAACAGACGGGAGATGAGGACCGAGCGCACGGGCACCATGCCGCCAAAGCCGAGGCCGAAACAGGCGGCTGCGGCCATGAGGCCGGCATACGCGTCGACGAACAGCAGCAGCAGCGTTGAGAGCATGTAGGCGATCACGCCAGCCATGACCGTCAGCTTGGCGGGCAGGGTGTCCATCATGCGTCCGAAGACGACTTTTCCGGCGATGGCAAATCCACCCGCAACCGTCAGCAGGAACGCACCGTCGTAGAGGGAAAGTCCCAGCTCCTGCGTCACGTAGGTCGGCAGATGAGTGGCCATGGCGGAATAGACGCCGTTCATGAGACCGAAGGTCAACACCACGCTCCAGAACGCTTTGGATGTGAGGAACTCCGTGTACGTGGCTTTGAATCCGCTGGAAGTGGGCTTTGCGGTTTGAGCGTGCGGCAACGGCGGCGGGTGGGGATCTCCGTCCGGGTGCTGTCCGATGTCCGCCGGTGCCTGACGGACCAGCAACAGAGCCGCCGGGATGACAATGACCGCCAGCAGCACCGCATAGATGAGATAGCTCGTCCGCCAGCCGTAGGTTTCGGCCAGGTAGGCGTTGATGACCGGGACAACCACGCCGGCGACGCTGATCCCCATGATGGCAATCCCGAGCGCCATGCCGCGGTGGCGGGTGAACCAGTTGACCATGAGCTTCGTGTGCACCAGCGGTCCGACGCCCAGCCACCCCAGCCCTTGAAAGGGGATCAGGATGAAAAGAAAGGCGAGGTAGCTGTCCACCCATTGCATCGACACGTAGCCGATCATGAGCCAGCTCGCACCAATGCAGGTGATATAGCGCAACGGGAAGCGATCGATGAGGTAACCCACAACCGGTGCGAAGCAGGCGCCGGTAAAGAGCGTCAGACTCACCGCGAGGGACAGCTCCGTGCGATTGACATCGAAATCAGCCATCCACTGGGGGAAAAACACCCCGCGCGCATGGAGGAAAAAGCTGGATGCGAGAAAACAGACGATGAACGAGTAACCCAGCAGGACGTAACCGTAGAAGAATCTCTGGTCAGTCGTGCCGGGCTGGGAATTCAAGGTATCGCTCACTCGTGCACTCTAACAGAGTGGGCGCACCACGATGACAACGTGCGTCTGTTTCGCCGAGAGTTAGCGAAATTCACCAGGTTTTCGCTGGCGTTCTGCCTGTAACCCGTTGATTTATGGAGAAATAGGAGTTGGCCTCGATTTTGCTCTATAGAGGGTGAGCTGACTGACAATACGAGAGCTATGGAGTCGACAACGAAAGAGAACCTCACCGACCGTTCCAAGTGGGTACGCATCCTTTATATGGTGTTTTTTGCCCTGGCCTATGCCGTGGCGGAACTGCTGTTCTGGCTTGTGACCCTGTTCCAGGCCGTGGTTGTGCTCGTTACGGGGCGCGCCAACGAAGCCGCTTTGACCTTCGGCCACAACCTGAGCGTCTACATCTATCAGATTGTGCAGTTCGAAACCTTCAACGACGAGCACCTGCCGTTCCCCTTCAACGACTGGCCGGATGAGACGCCGGATGCGGACAATCGCTGGCTGGCCGATGACGTGACTCAGGCGGAGGAGCCACCGGCCGCTGAGGAAGCGCCGGTAGAGACGCCTGCCGCGGATGTATCGCCGGACGACGCCTCGACGGGTGGCGAAGACGGCGATACGGAGCACAAACCCGCCGTGTGACGAGCCGCGCTGCGTGTTCTCATCCCCGGCCCGTTGTGGGACCATTTCGGGCTGAACTTTCAACGGGTGAGAACACGCATATGGCGATCAGTACCGATCCGGCAACGGGCTTGAAGATATTCGATACCCGCGCGGGACTTGCAACCGACAAAATTGCCGGCAAAGGCTATTCCATCATCGAGGACGAAGCCCTCAAATCCCTGCCTGAGGCGCCGGCCGGGGCGGTGTTCAACGCTGAAGAACAGGCGCGCTACCGCGAGTTCAAAGAGGTGCGCCGCGGCGCGGCGGATTACATGGCCATGGAAGGTGAGTTCGCCAAGTATCTCGAAGACGTCTACTCGGACGCGCCCGTCCCGCGGGAATCGCTCGACGACGAGTGTGAAATCCTCGTTGTGGGCGCAGGATTTGCGGGCCTGCTGCTCTGGCACAAGCTGAGCCAGGCCGGCTTTCAAGACGTCCGCTTCTGCGAAAAGGGCGGCGACGTGGGCGGCACCTGGTATTGGAACCGCTATCCGGGGATTGCCTGTGACGTCGAAGCCTACAGCTACCTGCCCCTGCTCGAGGAGATGGGCTACATCCCGAGCATGAAGTTTGCTTCCGGCTTCGAAATCATGGAGTACTGCCAGAACATGGCGGAGAAGTTCGGCTTCTATGACCACTGTCTCTTCCATACCACGGTGGAACGCACCGAGTGGGATGAAAGCTCGGGCCGCTGGACGGTATACACCGACCGTGGCGATGCCATGCGCGCCCGCTACGTGCTCCTCGCCAATGGCATTTTGACCACCCCGCAGCTTGCGCGGATCGACGGCATGGAGACGTTTCAGGGTGAAGCGTTCCATACCTCCCGCTGGGACTACAACGTGGATCTCGAAGGCAAACGGGTGGGCATCATCGGCACGGGGGCAACGGCCGTGCAGGTCATTCCCGAAATCGCCAAGGTGGTGGGGGAGCTTTACGTCTTTCAACGCACGCCATCGTCGATCGACGTGCGCGATCAGCGTGCGACAACCCAGGAGGAGATTGATACCTGGCAGAACGAGCCGGGTTGGGCGCGGGCGCGCCGCAAGCGTTTCTCGAAAATCTCCGCCGGCCGCACCGCCATCAAAGCCAACGACGACTACCTTGCCGGCAAAGTTGCGGATTTCAAAGAGCGTAAGGAATACGACCGCGAGCTCACGCCGGACGAAATGGTGCAGAAGCAGCTCGAAAGCAATTTCCGCATCATGGAACAGATCCGTGCCCGGGTGGATGCGATCGTAGAAGACCCGCAGACCGCGGCGGCGCTGAAGCCCTTTTATCCTTATGGCTGCAAACGCCCGACGTTCCACGATGAATATCTACCGACGTTCAACCTGCCGCACGTGCACCTGGTCGACACCGCACCGCACGGCGTGCAGAAGATCAACGAGCGGGGGGTTGTGCACGACGGGGTGGAATACCCGCTCGACGTGCTGATCTACGCCACCGGGTTTCAGTGGATGGCGACGTCGACCTTCAACATGATCACGGGGCGCGACGGCGTCACGTTGCGGGAGAAGTGGCAGGACGGCGGCACGCGTACGTTCCTGGGCATTCACAGCCACGGCTTCCCCAATCTTTTCATCGTTTCCGGACCGCAGGGCGGCGGCGGCAGCTTCAATTTCACCGATGCCATCGACACCCATGCGGACTACATCGTCTGGATGCTGGAAACGCTGCGCGAGCGTGGTGAAACCGTCGTCGATATCGAGGAAGCACCAGAGATCAAGTACGCGGAGCATTGCCGGCAGGCCGACATCACGACGGCGCCGCTCAGAGACTGCATCACGTACTACAACGGTCATGGCGAGGCGGAACCGGGCAGTCTCGCTTACTACGGCGGCGGCTACTGGCACAAATGGCGCAAGCGTGCCCAGGAAACGCTGGAGCCTTACATTTTCGGTTGATGGAGAGAGAGGATCTTGAGTTCATCATCCGACGAGTCCGCAGCGCGTCTGCCGATCATCGAATACGCCCTGCAGCCCGCAATCCTCGTTGCGGTCATGTGGTTCTGGCTGTCGGACCCGACAAACCCGCTCGTTTATCCGCTGGTGCTCGCCGCGGTGCACGTGCTCCTCGGCGGGATCGAATACTGGCGACCGGCAAGACCCGACTGGTTGCAGCCGGCGCGGGAGAAAGTGTTGAACGTGGTGCTGGTTGTCATCCTGACGATCGGCGTAGGCATTGTCGCCGGCTGGTACGATGCGGTTCTACGGGAACCCCTGGCAAACCTCCGCAGCACGCTCAACCTCGACGTCTGGCCGCACGAGTGGCCGCTCCTCGCTCAGGTGTTCCTCGTCTTTTTTGCTTCGGAGTTCATCTGGTACTGGGTCCATCGAGCGGAGCATCGCTGGGCGCTGGTCTGGCGCGTGTCCGGTCACGGTGCACATCACTCTTTCAAGAAGCTCGGGGCGCTCAACTTCGGTTTGAATCACCCGCTCGAGTTCTTCTTCCTGGTCGCGCCTTCGGCGTTGGTTGAACTCCTCTTCGGCGTGGGCATCGCTGCGGCCGGTGCCACCATTCTTGGTGTCGTGCAGGCGTCCATTGCCCATTCGAACATCCGCTTGAATTCACGTGTCATCGGCTGGCTTTTCACGACCAACGAATACCACATCCATCATCACTCGGTGGTCCTGGAAGAAAGCAATACGAACTACGGCTGCTCGGCCATCGTCTGGGACCGTTTGTTCGGCACCTTCGAGCCGGGAGTGACGCTCGAAACCGGCACGGGCCCCACCGAGCCGACGCTCTGGCAGAAGACGCTGATGCCGTTCCGGGAGCCTGAAGACACGGCAATTGCCCCCTGATTTGCCAATTGTTCGACATTCGCGCAAAAAACAGTTGCCCGCCGAGGGCGAAACCCCTAGTGTGCGCGCGCCGACGAGTGTGTGTCGAAACGTAACACTGCTTGTCATTGGTTCGTGAGAGCCTTGTCCCTAGCAAACACAGGTATTTGTATGAAGTTCATTCCCAAGCTCCTGGCGGGGATGGTTGTTGTTGCCTCCAGTTCTGGCGTGAGCGCCGCAACCCAGCCCGAAAACTACGTCATCGAAGAAATTGTCGTGACCGCGCAGAAGCGCGAACAGAGCATTCAGGACGTACCGATCTCGGTATCTGCTTTCGACAGCGCGTTTCTGGACGACGCCGGCGTCGATGACGTCCTGGAACTGCAGTTTTTCGTTCCGGGCCTTACCGTCTACAACAATCAGTCCGCAGCCCAGACCAATTTCAACATTCGCGGTGTCGGTACCGCGGGTAACAGCCTTTCCCTCGAATCTTCCGTTGGCGTTTACGTTGACGGCGTCTACCGTGCCCGGCAGTCGTCCGCCATCAACGACCTGATTGACGTCGAGCGGGTGGAAGTATTGAAAGGTCCGCAGGGAACGCTGTTCGGTAAGAACACCGCATCAGGCGCCGTGCAGTTCCTGACGGTGGCACCGCAGATCGACGAGGTAGGTGGCTACCTCGAGGTCAACGGCGGCAGCGAAAGCTATGGCAACCTCAACGGCGCCATCAACATACCGCTCGTCGAGGGGGTGGCTGCGGCACGTCTGTCAGGCGGCTTTACCCAACGTGACGGTTACGTCGACAACATCACCACGGGTGAGGAGCTCAACGACCGCGACCGCTACAGCCTGCGTGGTCAGCTGCTTTTCCTGCCAACGGATACGGTTGAAGTGCGGGTGATCGCCGACTATTCGGAAATCGACGAGAAATGCTGCTCCGCGAGCAACGTCTTCGACGGACCGGGTGACACGCTGGCAGCCTTTGTCGCTGCGGGCGGCCTGGCAGGTCCACTGCCCGGCGCAAGCTACGTGCAGCCGCTGGAGGCGCTCGGCGCTGACCTGGTGCTCGCCAATCGCTTTGACGACGACGTGACCGCGATGGACATCGATCCCTTCGCGGAAATCGAAGAAAGCGGCGTATCCGTTGAGGTCAACTGGGACCTCGCGGACTTTACGCTCACCTCGGTCACGGCCTTTCGCAGCTATGAGGCGACGAACTTTGTCGACGCGGACTTCACTTCGCTCGACACCCTGAGCGCAAGCGGCGGCACCGCGGAGCAGGACACGTTCACCCAGGAGTTCCGCATCACCGGCACGTTCGGTGATTCGGTGACCTACGTTGCGGGCGTCTACTACTTCGACCAGGACCTCGATAACGAGACGACGCTGCGTCTGGGGTCCACCGCAAACGCGCTTCTGACCGGCGGTGCAACCAACGGCCTTCTGGTCGGCGGCGCGCCGGGCTGTGCGGCCTTCGGCATTTCCGCGATCTGTGATGATCCTGTCTTCCCCGAGAACGGACAGTCGGATAACTTCTCGATGCAGGAGCAGACGAGCTGGGCGGTGTTTGCCCAGGCTGATTTCGATCTCTCCGAGAAGCTCATCGCCACGCTTGGCCTGCGCTACCTCGAAGAAGAAAAAGACATGGACGTGATTTTCACCGAAAGTCTCTTCAACCCGCTTTGGGCAGCGTTTACCCCGCTGTCCCCGTTTGTACCTGATGTGGACGGTGCTGAATTCGAAGACGAGACGGTCACCGGTACCGCGAAACTGACTTACTACTGGAACGATACGTTCATGACGTACGTCTCCTTTGGCCGCGGTTACAAGTCAGGCGGCACCAACATCGATCGCATCGATCCGGCCCTCACCGGCTCGCCGCTGCTGTTCGATCCGGAAACCTCGGATTCCTGGGAAATTGGCATGAAGGGCGATTTCCTCGACCAGCGCCTGCGCATCAACGCCGCGGTGTACCGCACCGACTTCGACGACTTCCAGGCGAACACCTTCGTCGGCACCGGTTTTGTGTTGCAGAACGCCGGTGAAATCCAGACCGAAGGATTTGAGCTTGAAGTATTTGCGCTGCCGGCAGAGTGGCTCACGCTGCAGTCGGGCGTTGCGTATGTGGATGCCGAATATGAGTCGTTCGAGGGAGGTTCCTGTATCCGCACGCCGTTCGGCAACGAGCCGGATGCCTCCGAGCCGAATTTCCCGGTCGTCTGCGACAGCTCCGGTAACACGGTTGGCGGTACGCCGGAATGGACAGTTTATGGCTCTGCTCTGGTCGAGCGTCGTTTGGACAACGGCAACCTCTTCTACGGTCAGCTGGACGTCAACTGGCGCGATGACAATCCGAGCGGTACGGACAACGATCCGAACAAATTCGCTGACAGTTACACGCTGACGAATTTGCGCCTCGGCTACCGCTTTTCGGGAGACCGTTACGACGTGTCCCTGTGGGCGAAAAACCTCTTCGATGAGGATTTCACCAACGGGGCGTTCAACTCCGTCATCCGGGAAGGTTCTCTGACCGAGTACCACACCGAACCGCAGACATGGGGCGTCACGCTTCGCGCGACCATGTAAGCCTGCGAACGTGAAGCGGGCCGGATGAACCGGCCTGCTTCACAGCTTCCCGCGGAACGGCTAGAGTTATCGGCTGTTTTCACACGCTACCAGCCCTGGTACGAGGAGTGTTCCATGAAATCAGTCATGCTGGCGTTGAGCGTGCTGCTGACGTCCGTTGCGCATGCGGATATCAAACGCACGGCGGATGGTAAGCCGGATCTCTCTGGTGTCTATGACACCGGTACGTTGACGCCGCTCAACCGCCCGGAAGAGTTCGGCGATCACCAGTTCATGACCAAGGAGCAGGCGGACGAGGTCATCGCACGCACCAAGGCGGTCTTCGACTTTGCGAATCGCGAAAGCGATCCGGATCGGGGCGCACCGCAAAAAGGCGGCGACGGCAACAATACGGCGGGGGCCGGTGGCGTCGGCGGCTACAACGCGTTCTGGATCGATCCTGGCAACGACACGTTCATGATCGATGGCAAGTTCCGCACCTCGATCATTTACGAGCCCAAAAACGGCAGGCAGCCGGCGCGCACGCCGCAATCCCTGGCGAAGATGGCCGCTGCCTACAAGTCGTTTGCCCATGACAACGACGGTACCGCTTCCTGGCTTTCCTTCGATGGGCCAGGACCGTTCGACGGCCCCGAAAGCCTGGCGCCTTCCGAGCGCTGCCTCATCAGCTTTGGCTCGACGGTGCCGACCATCCCGAGTCTCTACAACAACTACAAGCGCATCGTGCAGACCGGCGAGAACGTCATGATCCTGCAGGAAATGGTGCATGATGCCCGCGTCGTTCGCATGAATGTGGAACACGGTCCGGCGGTCAATCGCAAGTGGATGGGCGACTCGGTCGGCCGCTGGGACGGAGACACGCTGGTTGTGCTCACAAAACACTTCAAGAACATCAGCAGTCTCGCCGGTGCAGACGAGAACCTCGAAGTTGAGGAGCGCTACACATTGATGGAGGACGGTAACATTCTCTACGGCTTTACTGTCACCGATCCGACCGCCTGGACGGCGCCGTGGAGTGGCGAATACGTCTGGCAGCTGCGCAACGAGGACAAAGTGTATGAATACGCCTGTCACGAGGGCAACTACGCGATGGGTAACATCCTGCGTGGCGCGCGGCTGCTCGAAAGTGAGTACGAAGGACCCGTAGCCGGCAGCGGCGAGGAGTAGGGTATGCGCAATCTGATCATCGTCCTCAGCGTAGCCGTGCTCATGCTGGCGGTGGGCCCGGCCGAGGCCGACGTCATCCGTCTCTCGGAGCCGGTGGCGGCAACGGCAACCTCCGAGACCTACGCTGCGCAAGCGGTGGAATTGCCCGACACGCCCCCGATATCGCTGGCTGCGCTCATGGCGGACGCACCGGCGCTTGCCGGTCAGGAGGTGGTCGTCACCACACGCATTGCGCGCGTCTGTCAGAAGAAAGGCTGCTTTTTCATTGCACAGGAAGGTGCCGACAGCATTCGCGTTTCGTTCAAGGACTACGCGTTTTTTGTGCCGACGGACAGCTCAGGCAAAAAGGTAACGCTTGTGGCTGAGCTCGTTGAGACTGAGCTCACCGAGTCTCAGGCGGCGCACTACCGCGAAGATCTGGGTGATGGCAACGTTGTGCCCGGACGTCAGTTCGAGCTCGTTGCCTCGGCGGTGCAAATCCCGAAATAAGGCTGAATTCAGGCGGTCGCTCGAGTCTCTGGTCGAGAGGCCGGGCGAAGTTTGCCCGCCGGTCACGGCGGTGCAACTCCTACCATCCCTCATCCATGATTCATCATCGTGGTGGGCAGGGTCCCGGCCCGGGACAAGAAGAACCTTGTTATAGCAGACTGCAGCTGCGCAGGCAAAGCGCCTAAAGTTGTCCCATGAACTGCGGATTGAGGCATTTATGAGCGACGAGTGGGCAGACGCGTCTGTCATGGAGCTGGCGGCGATGGTGCGGGAGCGTATCGTCAGCGCAGCTGAGCTCACCGAGTATTTTGTTGGGCGCATTGAACGTGTCGACGATGTCGTCAATGCAGTGGTGGTGCGTGACTTCGAGCGTGCACGCGACGCCGCGCTCGATGCCGACCTGAGTCTTGCGCGCGGCGAAGATCCGGGCCCGCTCCATGGCGTACCCTTTACGGTCAAAGAGGCCTATGACGTGGCAGGTCTTGCGACGACCTGGGGTATCCCCGAAGCACGGAATCACGTCGCGGGTGAAGATGCCGTCCTCGTTGCGCGGGCAAAAGCCGCCGGTGCGGTGCTGCTTGGCAAAACGAACGTCCCCACGAACGTCGCCGACTTTCAGAGTTACAACGAGATCTACGGCCAGACGAACAATCCCTGGGACATGGAGCGCACACCGGGCGGCTCTTCCGGCGGGTCCGCTGCAGCCGTGGCAGCGGGTTTTAACGGTTTTGACATCGGCTCGGACATGGGCGGTTCTCTGCGCAGTCCCGCGCACTTTTGTGGGGTTTTTGCACACAAACCGACGTGGGGCATCCTGCCGTTCCGCTCGCAGAACGCGCCGGGTGCGCTGAGCGTCCCGCAGGAGATGGACATGGCGGTGGGCGGGCCGATGGCACGTTCGGCACAGGATCTGCGATTGCTTCTCGACGTCCTTGCCGGCCCGGACGAGATTACGCGGGACGGCTGGCAGCTGGCGCTGCCGTCACCAAGGAGTCACAGCCTCGAAGGAATGCGCGTGGCGCTGTGGTCGGATCACGCTGGCGCACCGGTGGATGCTGAGATCAGCGAGCGGGTGAGCGATCTCGGCCACGTGTTGAAACAAGCAGGCGCACGAGTATCCGATTCAGCCCGACCCGAGTTCGACGCTGAGCGTGCCTGGCAGACTTACCGCAGCCTCGTCATGGCGGTGAGCAACATGCCGGGTGCTGAAACCGACTATTCGGCGTGGCTCGAGCTGCACAAAGTGCGCGGTGCCTTTCGGCTCAGCTGGCAACGGTTCTTTGAGGACTGGGATGTGTTGATCTGTCCGATACACGCTACCGTCGCGTTTGCACACGATCATGGCGAACCCATGTCGCGCACGCTGACTGTCAACGGCGCAGAGCGCAGCTATTGGGAGCACGTGTTCTGGGCGGGGTTGGCCACCATGAGCTATTTGCCTGCCACGGTGTTTCCAACGGGTCTCTCCAGCTCTAAGCTGCCGATTGGTCTACAGGCGATTGGCGGTGCCTATCAAGACCGCACAACCATCGCTTGCGCAGGGCTTGTCAGTGAGGTGCTGGGCGGCTACAGCGCACCGCCTCTGTAGCAACTCACGTTCGAGACTCTGGCTTTCAGCTGTTCTCGGCCACCTTTGCGGCAACGTGTGCCTCGATCACGTCACTGCCGAGAGAGCTGCCATCGTTTTTACCGAGCGCAATGGCCGGCCAGCGGCCGTCTTTGAACATGAAGAGCACGCGAGCGCCATCCGGTCCGGCCTCGAGCGGCCCGTAGCCTCTGTTTGCAAGACCAATTCTAACGTCGCCGGCTTTGTGCCATTCGGCACCCACCCGTTGCGTGCCTTCGAGAATGATTTCGGTGTAGTCCGTCGCGTGGGTATGCGCTTCGACGGTACACCCCGGGGGGTACCAGACGTTGAAGATGGTGGGCGCATCGTCGGCATCCGTCATGCGGAACATTTGTGTCACGATACCCGACGGCAGCTCTATGGCTTCGAGATCTTCCCAGCTGAAGGCAAGGTGTCCGCGGCGAGCAAGCTTTGCTGCGGCGTCCGGATCAGTTGCTGGATCGCTCATGTTTCTCCCCTTCCTTTCTCCGTCTCCATCTTTTCCTCATTGCCGTCCCGGCTGTGGTGGTTGCGGACCGGCATCCCCGCTATGCTCTCAGCCCACTCTAACACTGTTCGTCACGAGGGGGACAAACGTGCAGATGTTTGGAATCGCTGCTCTGGGCGCCCTGGCCGTGCTGTCTGCAGCATGCGGGGACGGTAGCGTTGAACCAACCGGTGAGACGGCGACGGCATCCGCTGTGCGAGCGTTTGATCCGCAGGAAACCTATGACGTCCGCTGTGCACACTGTCATGACGGCAGCGTGCCCAAAGCACCTCACCTCATCAAATTCCAGCTTCTCGGGGCTGTGGCGATCGAGGCGGCGCTGACCGATGGGCTGATGGCTACCCATGCAGCCGGACTCGACGCCTCTGAGATCACCAAGTTGGCGGTCTTCCTCGGCGGCGCAGTTGCGGCCGCCGAACCAGTAAAACGCTGCGCAGAGGCGACGGTTGCTGCAGCCGCACCGGTAACCCAGGGTTGGAGCCTGACGCTGGAAGGATCTCGCTTCATCGACGCAAGCGTCGCGGATCTCGACGCCGAGGATGTCCCAGATCTCGACCTCAAATGGGTATTTGCCTATCCCGGTGCCACGCGAGCCCGCAGTCAGCCGGTCCCCTACGGCGATGCCGTGCTGGTGGGCAGTCAGAGCGGTAGCGTCTATGCGTTGAATCTGGCTGATGGCTGCGCGCACTGGGAGTACGAGGCTGACGTCGAGGTACGCAGCGCGCTGGCGCTCGACGACGACGGCAAGCGGGCTTACTTCGGCGACGTCGGCGGGACGGTATATGCCATCGATCCCCGCGACGGCACCGAGCTATGGCGTGCAACTGCGGACCCTCATCCGGACACGACCCTCACGGGATCTCCGCGTCTGTACCGCGATGTGCTGTATGTGCCGTTGTCTTCATCCGAGTGGGCCAGCGCGGCCGATCCCGGATATGCCTGCTGCACGTTTCGTGGCGGTGTCGCCGCGTTTGGTGCAGCAACCGGCGAAAAACGCTGGACGGCTTACGCAATTCCGGACGCACCGTCCCCGACAGGTAAGAAAAACGAGATGGGCGCCGAGCTTTTTCATCCGGCAGGCGCGCCGATCTGGAATTCACCGACCATCGATGTAAAGCGCAATCTGCTGTACGTCGGCACCGGCGAGGCGTACACCTCGCCGGCGGCGGACACCAGCGATTCCGTGCTTGCCATCGATCTCGACACCGGTGATGTCGTCTGGCACTACCAGTCGATTGCGGGTGACGCCTGGAACATGGCGTGTTTCATCGGCGGCGGTGCTAACTGCCCGGAAGAAGACGGTCCGGATCTGGACATCGGCGCACCGCCCGTGTTGATGAACGTCGACGGTCGCGATCTGGTGATTGCCGGTCAGAAATCCGGTGACGTATTTGCCCTCGATCCCGCGGACGGGCAGCTCCTCTGGCGGAACAAAATTGGCCGTGGCGGATTTGCCGGAGGCGTGCATTGGGGACTCGCCGCGGCGGACGGCGTGGTCTTTGCTCCGAACGCGGACACGGTGTTTACGGGCCGCTTCACCGGCCCCCGGAAGCCCGGTCTTTTTGCCTTGAACGCCGCTGACGGAGAGGTGCTCTGGCACACGCCGGCGCCGGACGTCTGTCCGGCCGTGGACAAGCCCGCCTGCGATCCGGGGCTGTCCGCGGCGGTCACCGCCATTCCAGGCGTCGTTTTTGCAGGAGCGTTTGACGGTCATCTGCGCGCGTATGCGAGCGACAGCGGTGAGATCATCTGGGACTTCAATACCCGCGGCACGTTTACCTCGGTCTCCGGCGAAACTGCAAAAGGCGGCAGCATAGAGTCGGATGGGCCGGTCGTTTATCGAGGACACGTGCTGGTCAACTCCGGCTACCTCTTTGGCGACCGGATGGCGGGCAACGCCCTGATGGTATTTGCGGTGCCGGGATGACGAGTCGTTACCGATCGTTTGCAGATCAGACCCGGCACTATTTCACCCGGCTCCACGAAGCGGTACCCGCGTTGCCGCTGACCGGACCGAGTATCTGGCGCGGTGCAGATCTCGTTGATCGAGAAGATCTCTGGATGGTTACGCTGACAACGGAAGAAGCGGACGAGATCACCCGAGCGGCGCGGTCCGCCGTCGCTTCCGGCTACGATCTGGAAGACGTCGATCGGGATCGGTTTCCGCTCCCGACCGTCGGGTCGAAAGTCCGGGAATGGCGCAACCGCATCGAGGAAGGCGTCGGCTTTGTTGTCGTCCGGGGACTGCCGGTTACAGCGCTCTCCGCGCGTGAAGCTGAGATGGCCTTCTGGGGCGTTGGCCATCATATGGGTATCCCCGGCGCGCAGAATCCGGATCAGGAGCTCCTGGGACATGTGCGCGACTACCGGGAGGCGGACGACAATCCGCATGTTCGTTTGTATCGGACCACGGCAAACATCGAGTTCCACTGTGACGCAGCCGATGTGGTCGGTCTCCTCTGCCTGTCTACGGCCGCGTCAGGCGGTCAAAGCCGGATCGTGAGCACCGGACAGCTTTTCAACCGTACCCTGGCTGAAGCGCCGGACCTCGTTCCCGCGCTCTTCGAACCTTTTGCCCTCGATCGTCGCGGTGAGGGCGCGGACGATGCGCTCCCGTACTACTTCCTGCCGCCCTGTGCCTACGCCAAGGGTGAGCTTCGTACGTTTTACCACAGCGAATACATGCGATCGGTGACGCGCCACGTGGACCTGGAGATGCCGCCGGGCCAGCCCGAGCTCATTGAGCTCTACGACAGGCTCGGCGCGGACCCGGATATTCAGCTGGACATGTGGCTGCAGCCCGGCGACATGCAGTTTCTATCCAATCACAGCATCGCTCACGCGCGCACGGCCTACGATGATGATCCCGACAATCCCAGGCACCTTCTGCGGCTCTGGCTGTCTCTGGAGTGATATCCAGTGGGGATCAGGCTCGGGTCAGTCCGTTTCCGGCAGGGTGCTTTCGCGCGGTAGCGCACGGTGTTGCCAGCTCAGGAGCTCCGCCAACGCAAGCGTGACGATCACTGCAGCCAGCATGATCACCGCGGAATTCAGCGCCCACTCGATGCCACCGCTCACCTCCACGATGTGGCTGCTCACCAATGGCGCAATTGACGAGCCGAGCGAGGACATCAGCAGCATATAGGCGATGTTCCTGTGCGTGGGTGTGGTTACCTGGGTGAGCGCAAACGCAACGTAGGCGTTGAAAGTGGCGGATACCGAGATGCCATAGGCGAATGCGAGCAGCAGGACCTGCTCAACCTGTTCGAGCTGTGTCAGCAGGTAGGCGGAAGCGAGCGACAGTGTGACAAAAGCATAAACGAGGTAGCGCACGCTGATGTGAGCTACGAGCCAGGTACCGGCAACGGAACCAATCAGCGCTGCGGTGAAAATGTTCGACATGAACGTGCCGCCAACGCCGGGTTCGACGTTGAAGTGGCTCGTGATGTACTGCGGTGCCCAGATGAACAGCGTGATTTTGGCTGTCATGAACACCAGCAGGCTGATGCCGATCAGAATAATCCGCGAATTCCATTCGGTTTTGAGCGGCTCTGCGCCGTGCGGTCCAGGGGCGGCCACCCCTCGGTCGAAACGCGACAGCAATATCAACATGATCACAAACAGGATGACGCCAACGGTGATCAGATAGGTGCTGCTGAACGGCAGCTCACGCGCTAGAAAGTAGGACGTCAGCGCGGCGAAAACGACACCCCCGCCGTTGAACATCGCATCCTGCGCAACGATCGCAGCCTGGCGCGCGCGGCCGTCCCAGAGCTGGGTAATCAGCGTGCTGGACCCGCATATGGCCGTGCTGATGGCCAGACCGAACAGGGAAAGCCACAGAGCCAGCCATTCGAACTGGAGCGTGAAGTGGATGGCAGTCAACGCCGCTGCGCAGATGAGATGTGAGGTCAGCAACGCTCGTTTGATGGAGAAGTAGTCAAATACGACAAACGCGACCATCTGCCCCACCAGGCCTGCGCCGGTAAACCAGGTGAACTGCGCGGCCATGTCGGTGACTGCGACCCCATAGTATTCAGCCGCGGCCGGGACGATGAGACCCATGGTTGTCACCACGCCTGCGATCACGAGCGTCGCCAGCTGGCAGGCAATCAGAAGCTGCAGTGAGTTGCGGTTGATCACTCAGCGTTCCTTCGCGATATGAAAGCTTCGAGGAGGGTCCGTAGATGTTTTTTGGCTTCCTCAGCGCCCTGCAGCGTCTGCTCGTGATTGACCGGGATGGTGGACATACCCACCGCCAGATTGGTGACGTTGGCAATCGCAACAACCCGCATCCCGCAATGCCGCGCCAGGAGGGCTTCCGGAACCAGGGACATCCCGACGACATCCACGCCCCAGCTCTTCAGCATGCGTACCTCAGCCGGGGTTTCGAACGCGGGTCCACGCACCGCACCGTAGATGCCCTCGTGCAACGGGATGGCATGATCGTCCGCAATCTTGCGGACCAGATTGCGCAGCGCTTCGTCGTACGCAACCGCCATATCCGGGAACTTGTCACCATAGGCCGCCTCGTCTTCGCCGAGCAGGGGAGATGTGCCCATGGCGTTGATGTGGTCGGTAATCATGACCAACGCGCCGACGTCCGCTTCGGGGATGAGACTGCCGACGGAAGCAGAGTAGAACAGCGTGTCGACGCCCAGAAGGTGCATGGCACGGATGGGCACGCGCATACCGTTGATGCCGGCAGCCTCGAAGCTGAAAATCTTGCCTTTCATGACCGCCACTGGCTGGTCCGCAAGATTGCCGAGCACAAGCTCGCCGACGTGTCCCGGTGTCGTGGGGGCCGTGAAGCCCGGGATTGCTTCGTATTCGAGTACGGTGTGATCAGCCAGCTCGTCGCCGAGACTGGCGAGTCCCGAACCGAGCACAATCAGCGTGCGTGGTGCGGCACCCGGCAGGTTCGCGCGTATGAAATCTGCGGCTTGGTGTGCTGTGTCCACTCCGTCCCCTGGCCGGATGGGTAAGTGAAGCTCAGCATGGATTCAGAACGGGAAGAGATCAACCGCCGCTTCGCCCGGGTCCGTCGAAGGATCCGAGAAGCTCGTACCACCCTGCGCCGCGGATGTTCATGGGAATGTCGCCACCGAGACGCTGCATCGTCTCCAGGTGGCGCATCCGCCCCGGCCAGGCGTTTTCGTCTGCCTGCCATTCGTTGAGCACGCGTTCGGCTTCTTCGTAGGAGTCTGCCTCGACCTCGTAGAACGAGATATAGCGGGACGGTGTTTCGATATCGAGGTGCGGTCCCGACAGTTTGAACACGCGGCCGCGCACGAAGTTCGGGCAGTGGGTCGTATCTTCGATGTGCTGGTCAATGAACCACTCGTCGAACGCAGCCTGGTCTTCCGCGCTCAACGGCTCACACAGCCCAATCAGCATGAATTGCGGCATGGCCTCCTCCTCAGGTTCGCTTGGCTGTGATGGAGGTGCCGCCTTCGCTCATCTGCTGCATCGCATCGCCGGGATTGTTGCCCACCCATACGCAGAGCTGCGGATCGGCTTGCTTGATATCCCCGGAGATGTACTGCCCCTTTCTGGTGAAGATGCCGGTCTTGCTCCCGTTCGAGATCTTGATATTGCCGTCGCCGTCGAGCTCGTAGAGCGTATCGGGGTCGAAAGGATGTGTCAGACTGGCCATTACTCACCCACCCATTCGGTCAGTTTATGATGCAGCCAGCGCACCTTGGACTCCTGGTAGCCCGATAGGACAACCCCTGTCTGATAGGTAGATTCGAGTCCCTCCTGAACGCGCGGCATGTTGAACG
This sequence comes from Pseudomonadales bacterium, assembly GCA_028285415.1. Taxonomy (GTDB): domain Bacteria; phylum Pseudomonadota; class Gammaproteobacteria; order Pseudomonadales; family Azotimanducaceae; genus UBA4421. Next base: position 180,719 of record JANQPF010000023.1, on the reverse strand, counting down.
CGTCCTGATCGAAGACTTTGCCGAGAAAGCCGAGCGCGCTGGACCAGGACTGATCTTCTTCGAGCCAGACCACGGGTGCGGGCGGTGGTCGCTCACCCTCGTAAGGTGCGAGCATGATGCACTCCATGATGGCGCTGCGGTGATCGTTCCCGTTCGGACGGAAGCGATAGTTGATGCCGTTGAAGGCGCCCCAGGGGTGGAAATTCGGGAAAAGCGTGTAGTCGATGCTATCGACCAGCTCCGCATCGCAGTATTCGTCGACCCGCGTTCCGGCCACCGGGCGCAGGTTTTCGCGTGATCGCTCGGCCAGGTATTGCCGCAGGTTCATGCCTTCCGGAATCTCCGGAACGTCGGCGTCGTGCGGCAGATCCAGATTGGCGCGCAGTGCCTCCTGGTCGGACACTTCATAGTCCAGCAGAGGACTCGAGGTGCCGCCGGGTGTGATGACCCGCGCGCAGTTTTCCCAGATGTCGACCTGGCTGTTTACATCGCCGAGGCTACGCAGAATCTGTGGGTGCGTGCCGTTGACGTGGTACGCCTCGCAGAACGCTTCCTGGGCGATTTTCCAGTTACACGGCATCACCTTGGCCACGTGTGCCGCTTTATAAAGCGTGGCGGGTTTCCAGCGCTGGAACTGTTCGTCGAGGTCTTTGATGAAGTCGTCGAACGGGGCGCAGTTTTGGTCGGGATTGATGAAAACGAAACCTTCCCAGGTGGCAACGGGCAGCTCAGGCAGGTTGAACGTGCTCTTGTCGACGTGCGCAAAATCCCAGTCCGCGGGGATGTCGCAGAAGCTGCCGTCGAGGTGCCAGGCGAAGCCGTGAAATGCACAGCGCAGCTCCGTGGCGTTGCCGTCGAACTCTTTCAGCATACGGCCGCGATGCAGGCAGGCGTTTGGAAACGCTTTGATGTCACCGGCATCGGTGCGCACGACAAGGAACGACATACCGGCGATGTCATAACGCATATGATCGCCCGGGAGTGGAATCTCCTCTTCCCGGCAGGCCATCTGCCAGACTTTTTTCCAGAGGTGCTCAACCTCCCGGTCGTGCCACTCCCTGGTGGTATACCGGGTCACTGGATACTCGCGCACGCCCATGTCCTTGGGCGATTGCAGACGCAGGACGTCGGGGACGTCGTGGGAATCCGTGTCCAAAAGATCCTGGTAGGTCAGGCCCGGTGAACGCGGCATCGTGGCCGGATCGAGGTCCTTGTAGGCTTCAGCCATTTTCGTCTCCTAGTTCCGAGACACCGGCGGCGGCGTCAATCTGGTTGGGGTCTATTCGATCGGCGGGCGCTTTTGCGTCAAACTCGATGTGCAGTTCTTTGAGGGCCCTGAGTGAAAAGCTCGGCGCCACAGTAAAGTCGTTGGCGCCGTCAGTGAAGCGCATGTCGTCGACACGATCAATCAGCGCCCGAAACGCCCAGTACAGCTCGCGGCGCGCCAGCGGTGCGCCCAGGCAGTGGTGCACGCCGGATCCGTAGCCGAGGTGGCGTCCGGGTTTATTTCGATCGAGATCGAGCTCAGCCGGACACTCGAATTCGCGCTCGTCGCGATTGGCGGCGGCATAGCGCACGTTGATCATGGCACCTTTGGGTATCGTCACGCCGTGGAGTTCAATGTCTTCGGCAGCCATCCGGAAAAGACCCTGCACCGGACCCTCGAGGCGTACAACTTCTTCGCAGAACGTCTTGAGGTATTTGTCCGGAGCGGATTTCAGCTGCTGCCACACCTGAGGGTTTTCGATCAGGAGCTTCATGCCGTACGCGATGGCGTTGGTGGTGGTCTCGGACCCGCCTACAAAGGTGTCGGCCATCATTTCGGCGTGGAGCTCGTTGTCGTTGAGCGGGCGGTCCCACTCGGGAATCACCCGGTTGACCATCTCGGAGAGCAGCGTGTCGTCCGGCGTCTCGCGCAGGCGTTCGAACTTCGGCTGGAAGTAGTGCTGTGCCTCGATTTCCATCTCTACCGACCACTGCTCCTCTTCCTCGGACTGCATCATGCCCAGACGCTGCACCCACGCGTCGGTCCAGGCTTTGATGCGCCAGATATCCTCTTCCGGAACGCCCATCTGCTGGCCGATCACAATGAGCGGTAGAGGCACGGCGTATTGCTTCACCCAGTCGCATTTACCGTCATCGACGAACGCGTCGATGAGCTTGTAGGCGGTGTCGCGGACGAATGGGTCCATGGCGTTGATCTTCTTGGGACGGAACGCCTCGTTGAACATCGCGCGCATCTGTTTGTGATTGGGATCGTCGCGGCCGGCGAGCGTAGGCGCCGGGACCCAGCCTTTCTCCTTGTACAGCTGGTGCATGCGTTCGGCGCGCTCCGCGTTCAAGCGGTCGCGGCTGCCGCCCTGGCCGCCGGACATGCTGTTCAGATAGTGCGCAGGATCCAGCAGAACGTCACGCAGGTCTTCGAACCGGGTGATGACGTAAAAGCCGGTGATCGGATCGACCCAGACCGGCGCTTCGTCGCGCAGCTGCTGGTAGGCATGGTAGGGGCAGTTCTGCAGCCCCGAGTCGAGAAAATTAATGCCGTCCAGCGAGTCGGGTACGATGGTCTCGTACGGTTGTTTGCTCATGACTTCTCCCCTGAGCCCAAAATCTATCGAATCGGTGTTGTTGTCAACGCTGGGTGAGCGGAGTAGTCTACTTGAAATTTGTGGACCGTGGTACAAAAACCGGGGGAGGTGGCGGTGACCATGACGCTCGAGGAAATGCTCGAAAAAGAGACCATCAAGGAGCTGCGCATCATGTACAGCCACTTCTTCGATGGTAAAAACCTGGAAGGGCTGGTGGATCTGTTTACCGACGACGCCGTCTGCGAGTTCGGTCCGGACTATGGCGGCGACTGGGTCGGGAAAGAGCAGATCAGAACCAACTTCGCGGGGTATATGGCCCAGGAGGGACCGCCGTTTGCGGTGCTGCACTCGGTGACCAACCCGTGGATCAGGCTCATCGACGAGACCACGGCGAACGGGCGCTGGTACCTGCATGATCTCTTTACGTCGGAAGGCTCGGACAATCCGCTTGGCCTCTACGGCATCTACGACGATGTGTATAAAAAGGTCGACGGGCGCTGGCGAATCCATCTCACCCGCATCGATTTCCTCTGGCCGAAACGCCAGTTCTACGGTCTCAGGGAGTTCTGACGCAGCGAGTCGTCAGATCAGAAAGCCGTTCAGCTCCTTCGCGATCTTCTGCTCCAACGGATCAAGGCAGACCGGCAACAGCAGGGACAGATAGCTGCGCTTGAGCTCGCGCTCCAGCCGGTCGAGATTGTACTGGCCTTTGCTCCACATCATGTACTGCGACCAGAATGCGGCGACCATCGTCTCGGCCAGCTTTTGAATGTCGGCCCTGGGATTGAGCTCACCTTTGTCGAGCATGGCTTCGAGGGAGACGACAATCGCGCGGGTTGTACCGCCAATCAGCACGTCGACAATCTGATCACCTTCATTGGCCCGCAGTAGCGCCTGGGTGATGGCCCTGGCGTAAGCCGGTTCCTCCCGGGTCTGCTCCACCGAGTTGTGCATCTGACCCAGCAGGCGATCGAAGCCGAGCTCGTGAAACTCCTCCGCCGTGCGATTCCAGCCTTCAGCTACGCTTTCCCGCAGCGCCGCCAGCAGCAGCTCGTCTTTGGTGTTGTAGAGGTTGTAGAGCGTCGTCGGAGAGACTTTGGCCAGCATGGCCACGTCGCGCATGATGGTGCCGTCGTAGCCGTGCTCGGCGACCAGATCGCGTGCGGCGCTCAGGATCCGACGCCGGCGTTCCTGCTGGTTGGGTGTCAAGGTTCGCGCAGTTGCGGTGGAAGCCATACTCAGGTCACCGAGACGCCGTCCGACATGATCTGCTCGACGCGCGCCCGCGCGGCGTCTTTGTCCTTGAAGTAAAGCGCGTTGATTTCCAGAAACTCGCTCGCCTCGTTCGGCAGGTCTTCATCCCGGAAAATTGCGCCAACGGGGCAGGCCGCTTCGCAGACGGCGCAATCGATGCACTCGTCGGGTTCGATGTAGCACATTCGATCCTCGTCCTCGTCGATGTAGATACAGTCGACGGGACACACTTCGATGCACGATTGATCAATGACGTCTATGCAGGCGCTGGCAATAACAAATGTCATTCTGACTCGACCCGGTTGCGCTTCTGGCTGGCCCTTGCGGCGCGCCGCTGTCATAGACCGGAGCGCGTCAGGATTGCCTTGTTCTAATGGTGAGAGTAGTCTAATCGAAAACTGGACCTTACTACAATTTTGCGTGGCGCGCGCAAATCCGGGGGAGAACAATGCACGGTTTCTTTGACGATCTGACCAGTGACGAGCCGGCTGCGCAGGGCAGTCCGTTCCCGCTGATGCCGGAAGGTGAGGCGGTGGACATGGGCACCGCACCGGATGGCACCCCGCTGATTGATCCACGGATTTTCGACTCCCCGGAGTTTTTCAGGAATCCGTACCCCTACTACCGGATCCTGAGGGACCATTACCCGGTTTACCATGACAAACTGCACAACTGTTACTGGGTGACGCGCTACGACGACATCACCGAATGTTATTTCGATGACGAAGGTTTCAACACGATTCCCAAAGGCAGTTCCAGCGGCGTCCTGGGAAACACACAGCTGGAGCTGTCCGGCGTAGAGCACCGGCGCCGACGCAATCTGTACGGGCAGCATCTGGTTGGCAAATCCCTGCAGCTCAGGGTTCCGGCTATCGAGCGCCTGGCGCGGGACATGATTGGCGCGTGGGATGAGGCGGCTGCGGCAGGGTCCGAGTATGTCATCGACGAGGGCGCGCGGCGCACCGTGGAGCTCGGCAGGATGTTCGCCAACGAGTTTCCGATTCGCGTGGTTTGCGAAGTGCTCGGATTTCCCCAGGAAGCGCAGGCCGACTTTTACTACTGGTACAACTCGATGATGAGCGGCCTCGGTGGTTCCGAGACCCACAAGCAGGGCGTCGAAGCGCGCCAGCATCTGGAGGATTATGTCGAAGGGATCGTGGAAGCCCGCCGCAAGGCGCCGACTTATCTTTACGACAAAGACGGCAACCCCGTTGGCAAGGACATCATCAGCAAACTCTGTGAAACACGCGTTGACGGCGACTTTCTGTCCACTGAGGAAATCACGTCCAACATTGCGCTGATTGTCGGCGGTGGGGGCGAAACGACCCGCGGCGCAATCATGAATTTGTGGTGCCTGCTCCTGCGCCATCCGGACCAATTTGCCGCGGTGCTCGATGACGAAAGCAACTGGGACAAGGCGTTCCACGAGATGCTCCGCCACTCCTCATCCATTGGCGGTCAACCCAGGCACAACACCTTCGACATCGAGATGCACGGTGTGCACATCCCTGCGGGCTCGCTCATGAACATGGTGGATTTTTCCGCCAACCACGACGAGCGCATCTTCAAAGATCCGGAGAAGTTCAACATTTTTCGTGAAGATCTCTACTCCGGGAAGCTCCTGCGCAGCGGCTACCGCAAAGAGGGGCGCTGCAGTCACATGGCATTCGGCGTGGGACCGCATCTCTGTCCGGGCGCTTGGATTTCACACCAGGAAACGGTGGTGGGCTCGAAGATCTTGTCGGCAACGATGAAGAATCCAGTTATCCGCGAGGACAAGATGCCGCGTGACATTGACGGCGCCGGGCCTTCACCCATGGGTATCGTGTCGGTGCGTGATCTCTGGATCGAGTTCGACAAGCCGTAGGGGGTCGCGCGTGGCGGAAAAAGCAGAACCCATTGCCGGCCTCAACGGCGTTGTGGTGACCAAATCTGATGGGGACGGCAGCGGCTACCGGACCTACGAGGTCTACCAGCGCGAGCGGGTCGGGGAGAGCACCGAGAAGATCAAGCCGATCCAGCTCGTCTCCGATGCCTACCGCGTTGATCCTTATCCGACGCTCGAAGTCCTGCGCGAACACTATCCCTGCTACCGCGACTGGCTCGGCAATCGCTACTGGCTGACGCGCTATGACGATGTGACGTCGGTGTTTGCCGACGAAGCCAACTTCGAAACCCGCAGCAAGCTCTGGTTTTACGGGCTGGAAGGCTTCGGTCGGGACTTACGCCACCTGCTCGCGGTTGAAACGGCGATCGCCCGCGGGCTCGACGATCATGTCGGCAACGTCGCCGCCGGGCTGATCAGCAACATGCAGGTTGACGGGACGGCTGACCTTGCCCGGGACTTTGCCGCACGCCTGCCTTTGACAATACTGGCGGAAACGCTGGCACTGCCGGAGTCGGAACGGGAGCGTTTCTACGCGTTGTACTGGCAGGCGCAGCGGGGTGCCGGCTGGCAGCCGGAGCTGCAGCGCAAAGGGGAAGCGGCGCTCGCCGGGATGGCTGAACTCTTCGATCCGCTGGTCTCGGCGCGGCGCGGTGGTGAAGGAGAAGACCTGGTGTCGGTCATTGCGAACGCAGAGCTCGACGGTGGGCCGGCGTCGGGTGCGGACGTTGCCGCCACGCTTCTTGAAGGTGACCACGAGACGTTGCACGGAACACTCGCCAACCTCTGGTTTCTGCTCCTTACTCATCCGGACGAATTCGAGAAGGCGCGATCCGATCGCCGCCTGATGAAGCTCGCTTACCTCGAAACCTTGCGCCACTCGGCGCCGGTGCTGTCCGCAAAGCGCTTTGCGCGACACGAAGTGGAGCGATTCGGACGCCTGCTGCCGGAAGGTGCACTCATGATGTGCTCTGCTGCGGCAGCCAACCGGGATCCGCGTGTGTTTGAAGACCCGGACCGATTTGTCGTCGACCGCCGCGATATGTGCCAGCGGGAGCCGCGCGGTCAGTACCGTGCGGATGGGCTGGCGTCCGGTATCGCTTTCGGTCTCGGCAAACCGTCGAAACATCCGGCAGTTCCAGAAGACCGGCCGCGATCGCGCTACGCGCTGGTGAGGGACGCCGCCGTGGCCGCGTCGATGGCGCTGGTGGAGCAATGTCCGGAGCTTAAGCTGGCTGACGGCGTCGAGCCGCGGCTCAGCGCGCTCAGCGTCGGGGAGATGCATACGTGCTGGCAGCTGCCAGTCAATACATAGGGGAATTGTCATGGCGGAACCGGTAGCTGACCTGGGTCCTGAGCTCGATCCGAGGGTCTTCGACTCAGAGGAATTTCAACGCGACCCGTTTCCTGTTTACAAGCAGCTGCGGGACTACCACCCGGTCTACCATGACCGCTTTCACAACCGCTGGATCCTGTCGCGCTATTGGGACGTGGATGGCGCGTTTCAGGACAATGAGAGCTACGACCGGGCCATGTACAAGCCCGACGGCCCATACGACTTCGGCTCGAGTCACGTCTTCGGCCCCAACATTCTCGAATATGGCAACAGCGACGAGCATCGGCGTCTCAGAAACATCGTGGCAGGCCAGTTTGTCGGGCAGAAGCTGAACGACTTCCTGCCGATGATCGACCAGATCTCCAACGAAGTGATCGACCGGTTCATCGATGATGGTGAGGTCGAGATTGTCAGCCAGTTCTCGAGCCAGGTGCCGATCCGGGTAATCTCGAACATGCTCGGGTTACCCCGGGAAGATGAAGACACCTTCGTTCAGTGGTACCAGTATTTGATTGCCGGTCTCGGATTCGGCGGAGAACATCTCGCCCGGGGCCTCAAAGCCCGCAACGATATGTGGGACTACATCGATCCCATGATCGAAGAGCGCACGAAAAACCCAGGAGAGGATCTGCTGTCGCGCATCTGCGTGGCGGAAATGAACGGAACGCGCATGACGCCGGAGGAGGTCAAAGGTTTCGTTGCGCTCCTGCTTGCTGCCGGTGGCGATACGACGGACAAAGCCATCGCCAACATGTGGTACCACCTGATGTACACCCGTCCCGATCAATACGCTGACGTCGTGGCCGAGTCGTCATTGTGGGAAAACGTGTTCACCGAAATGATGCGCTACGACCCGGTGGTGCATGCCCAGTTTCGCTTCACCACCCGGGAGATACCGGTTCACGGCAAGGTCATTCCCGAGCGCGCGGGGGTCATTCTTTATCTCGGGGCGGGCAACCGTGACGAACGCGCGTTCGAGAATCCCGATACCTTCGACATTCACCGCGACGATCTGCACATGGGGCGGGAAAACCGTTCCGGCCGCTACAAGGACGGCAAAAACGGTCACCTTGGTTTCGGCATCGGTCAACACTTCTGCATGGGTTATGCCATGGCGCGCCAGGAGGCGGCCATTGCTTGCAAACTGCTTGCGGAGCGGGTGAAGAACCTTCGGCCCAAGTTTGCAGAGCATGTGGGCATCACCGCACCCTCCATCGATTCCGGCGGCTTTCGCGCACCTGCCGAGCTGTGGCTGGAGTTCGACCGGTGAAGGTCGTCATCGACAAAGACAAGTGCTACAAATCCGGCGAGTGTTATTACAATCATCCCGAGCTTTTCAAGATGGATGACGAAGGCTTTCCGCAGGTGCTGGTAGACGAGCTCAACGACGCGACACTCGTGCAGCATGCGGAAGAGGCGCGGGAAGTCTGTCCCGCGGTTGCCATCTCAATCGTCGAGTAAGCCGGACGCCCGGCTACGGGCTTGCACAGGGGAGGGAGTGTGGAGCTGGATCAGAATCCCGACGTGGTCATCGTTGGTGCCGGTATTGGCGGCAGCGCGCTGGCGCATGCGCTCAGCGAGGCGGCATTGCGCGTGGTTGTGCTGGAGAAGACGCTCGAACACAAGGACGTCGTGCGGGGCGAGTGGATGGCGCCATGGGGAGTGGCTGAAGCGGACCGGCTCGGCTTGACCGGCGTCTACGAAGCGGCGGGCGCACACCGGCCACTGCGCCACGTCGGATACAGTGAGTTTCTTACCCGGGAACAGGCTGAGGCGGCAACGCTCGACTGGCGGAACACGCCGGCGGAGCAGCCGCTCTGCATCGGGCATCCGAAGGCGTGTAATCTGCTGAATCGCTGCGCTGAGCAGGCGGGCGCGCAGCTCTTTCGAGGAATACAACGTCTGAAGGTCACGCCCGGTACCCCGCCGCGTGTGGAGTTCAGCTGGCAGGGCCGCGATTTCAGTCTCGAGCCGCGCTGGGTGGTCGGAGCCGACGGCCGCAACGGGGTGGTGGCAAAACAGGTCGGCGCTGAGCTGACCCACGATGAAGAGCACCATCTCTTTTCCGGCATGCTGGTTGAGGACGCCCACGACTGGCCCGAGGATCTGCAGGTGATTGCGTCGGAGGGTGATGCGCATGTGCTGGCCTTTCCGCAGGGCGAAGGTCGCGTGCGTATCTACCTCGGCTGGCCGAAAGAAGATCGCACCCGGCTGCTGGGGCCGGAGGGTCCACACAACTTTCTCAGAAGCTGGCGCATTGACTGTGTGCCGCACGCCGCGGCGATTTACAACGCGACACCCGCGAGCCCATGTATTGCTTACCCCAACCACGACTCCTGGGTGGATCACCCCGTGCGCGAAGGGGTGGTGCTGATCGGCGATGCCGCCGGTCGCAACGATCCGATTCTGGGGCAGGGATTGTCGATTACCCATCGCGACGTGCGACTGGTGCGCGATGCGCTGTTGGACGCCGACCAGTGGTCACAGGCGATCTTCGATGACTACGTCGCGGAACGTCGGGAGCGTATGTCGCGCCTGCGCGTCGCGTGTCGGATTGCAAGCCTGCGGGACGCGGCCTTCGGGGAGGCGGGGCGCGCGCTCCGTCAGGAGATTCACGAGCGGATTGATGCCCGACCTGAGCTTGCCGCGCCCGTGGCGGCCGCTTTCAGAGGTCCGGAAGCGCTGCCGGCAGAGGTTTTTTCCGAGGCGTTTACGACGGAGATTGCCGGCGAGCCGATCTGGTCCAATTTACCTTGAGCCCCGTTTAGGGACATGTTACTCATTCTGGAGTCTGGATATGCAGGATTTTGCAGGGAAAGTTGCGGTTGTCACGGGCAGTGCGAGCGGCATAGGACGAGCCACAGCCACACGGCTGGCGGGGGAGGGCATGAAAGTTGTGCTTGCAGACATCGAGGAAGCGGCGCTGGCGGAAGCGGTCAGTGATCTGACCGCTGCCGGGCATGAAGTGCTTGGCGTGCCAACGGACGTCTCCAGCTGGGAGGCGGTACAGGCGCTCGCGGAGCGGACTATGGAAGCGTTCGGCGCTGTGCACGTTGTGCACAACAATGCGGGTGTGGTCGTATCAGGACCCATCGACGCGCTGTCCATCTCTGACTGGGAGTGGGTGCTTGGCGTCGACCTCTGGAGCGTCATCTACGGGGTAAAAGCGTTTCTACCGCTCATCAAGGCGAGCGGCGAAGGCCACATCGTCAACACCGCCTCGACGGCTGGATTGCAGGCGTCCCCGTCTATTGGGCCATACAACGTCGCGAAGTTTGGTGTTGTGGCGTTGACGGAAACGTTGCGGCTGGAGCTCGATGCCGAAAAGTCGCCTGTGTCGGCATCCGTGTTGTGCCCTGGCGCCATCAACACGCAGATTGTGTCCAGCAAGCGCAATCGTCCGGCGGAGTCTGCCGCCGATCACGAGTCTTCGGCCGCGGAGGCGGCTTTCGAGAATCATGCTGGCAAGCTCCTCGCAGAGCAGGGTAAAGATCCTGCCGCGGTAGCTGACATGATCGTCAACGCGATCCGCTCTAACGACTTCTGGATCATTACTCACCCGGAGTGGAAGAACGTCTTGCAGAAGAGAGTTGCAGCGCTCGCTGCCGACAATTCTCTCCACTTCGGCTTTGGCGGCTGAACCATGCCGCTGGCGCTCAACGAAGAAGTTTTCATTACCTGCGCGGTCACGGGATCTGGGGCAACCCAGGATCGCAGCGAACACGTGCCGCGCAGCCCGCGACAGATTGCTGACAGCGCGTTGGAAGCTGCACGCGCTGGTGCTGCGGTTGTGCACTGTCATGTGCGCGATCCTGACACCGGTGCGCCGAGTCGTGATCCTGCGCTCTACCGCGAGCTCACCGAGTTGATCAGAGCATCAGATACGGACGTAGTCCTCAATTTGACGACCGGCATGGGCGGCGACCTGTATCTCGGCCCGGTGGAGGCGCCGCTTCCTCCTGCCGGTGGCACAGACATGGCGGGCGCCAGCGAACGCATGGAGCCGATTGCGCTGTGTCTGCCGGAAATCTGCACGCTCGATTGCGGCACGATGAATTTCGCCGAGGTGGATTACGTCATGACCAATACCCCAGGGATGCTGCGCGCGATGGGTGAGCAGATTGCCTCGCTGGGCGTGCAGGCGGAAATTGAGGCGTTCGATACCGGGCATCTCTGGTTTGCCCAACAGCTCGTCGCCGAGGGGGTTCTGCCGCCGCCGGTGCTCGTGCAGCTGTGCATGGGCGTGCCGTGGGGTGCCCCCGACGATCTGCAGACGCTGCTTGCGATGGTCAACAATGTTCCCGACGATTGGATCTGGTCGGCGTTCAGCCTCGGCGCCCACCAGATGCCATATGTCGGCGCGGCGGTGCTTGCGGGCGGAAACGTACGCGTTGGCCTCGAGGACAACCTTTACCTCGGACGTGGACAGCTCGCCACGAATGCGCAGCTCGTCGAGCGGGCGGTGGGCATTATCGAAGGTCTGGGGGCGCAAGTTCTGGGTCCGGCAGCCGTCCGCGAGAAGCTTAAGCTGCGTAAACGCGATCCGGTATGAAAGCGGCGGTACTGGGGGCCGGGGTCATCGGTGCGGGATGGGCCGCGCGTTTTGTCTGCCACGGCTGGGACGTTGCGCTCTGGGATCCGGACCAGCGTGCGGTGGACCGCGCTCTGGCCGTTTCTGCCGAAGCACGTGCACTGCTTTCTGAGCTCTATGACGTGCCGCTGCCTGTTCGTGGCGAGTTCAGCATCTGCAAAGATCCGGCTGAGGCGGTGCACGCCGCGGACTGGGTGCAGGAGAGCATTCCCGAAGATTTTGCCGTTAAGCGTGAACTCTTCACGACCATCGCTGATGCGTTGCCGGCGGACATCCCCCTTGCATCCTCCACCTCGGGCTTCAAGCCCTCTGAGCTTGCCGCTGAAACGCCCGTTGCGACACAGCTGCTCGTGTGCCATCCGTTTAATCCGGTCTACCTGCTGCCCGGGGTAGAGGTGGTGCCGGGCAAAGCGACACGCGTGCAGATCCGCGACCGGGCGATGGCCCTCCTGGCCGACATCGGCATGCATCCGACGCACGTGCGCCATGAAATTGATGCGCACATTGCGGATCGTTTGCTCGAAGCGATCTGGCGTGAAGCCCTCTGGCTGGTTCACGATGGTGTAGCGAGCACCGGTGAAATCGACGCGGTCATCCGCAATGGTTTCGGGTTGCGTTGGGCGCAGATGGGACTTTTCGAAACCTATCGCCTCGGCGGCGGTGAGCGGGGGTTCCGTCACTTTCTCGAGCAGTTCGGTCCGGCGCTCGAATGGCCCTGGAGCAAGCTCACGGACGTGCCGGAGCTGTCCCCCGAGCTGATCGACAGAATCGTATCGCAGTCAGATGAGCAGGCTGGAGATTTGACCGTGGACGCGCAGCGCGCACAGCGCGACCGCAATCTGGTTGCGCTTCTGCGCGCGTTGAAAGCGCAGAATGCGGGGGCCGGGGTTGGGCTCAACAAGTTTGAACGGAAGTTCCAACCCGACTGAGCTAGCGGCGCGCGATCAGCGATCCGGAGGCGGGATCCATTACCCGGATTGGATCGGTGCTGCCGTCCCATGTCCGGGCGGCCTCATGCAGCAGACCAAACATCATGTCGTAAAAGTCGCTGCGCGCCATGAGCTGGATCATGACACCAGGCGCGTCGGCGAGATCAATGTAGGCATGTGCCTGATAGTCTGGCGGTTCGCCGTAGCGTTGCCAGACTTTGTAGTTAACCTCCCGCTGGTCGAGCTCCGCGAGACTCGCATCGATGTCATCGACCCAGAATGCCAGATGCTGCAAGCCGCCCTGTGGCGTGTGCTTCAGAAAGTCTTTGTAGATGGAGGGGTGACTTGCGTCGGGCGTAATCACCTCAATCTGCTGGTCGCCTGAATAGGCGAAGCCAGCTTGCATGGCCGCCATGATGGGTTCACCGTCGTAGCTGCCCGGGAAATTGCTGATATCGACGAAGACAAACGGCCCCACTCCGCGGGCCAGCCAGTGCCGCATCGCCGCCTCCACGTCGGGAACGACGTAACCCTGTTGGACGACCGGACCAAATAGCGCGCTCATGGGTGGCTCCTTCTCAAGTTGAAGATCGCGGAAACAGTTTGCTCAGAAGCGCGCTGCGGGTCGGCACCGTGCCGTCGGCGAGATAGCCGAACGTATAAACGTTGGCCAGGTTGGCACGAATCTGTTGCTCAGCGCCGCTGCGGCTGCAGAAAAGCACCTCATCGCCGTCGACGATGGCATCCTTGTCCGACGGCAGCATGCTGATGTTGTCACCGCGCTGCAGCGCCAGCGCCACGCACGGAAGGCTCTGGTTGCGGTTGCGCGGGTCGCGCAGCAAATCCGCGACGGTAACGCTCGAGTGTTTGAGGTGCTCGGACACCGCATAGGCTTCGTCAGGGCCGATGCGCACGGTCCAGAGTGCGGGATTGATGTCGCCGACGTTGGCGCGCAGGCGCGGAAACACGTCATTCTCGAGCATGTCTGGATGCGCTTCCAGGTGGTCGAGCCAGGCTTGAATGATCGGTGAGATCAGCTGGAGGAGTATGCGCCTGGCGGTGACGAGACTCGGCTGCATGATGAGATCCGCAGAGGCCGCTGAGAACGCCAGCTCGTTCTCGTGGTGATTCTGGCGCACGATGAGGTGGGAATCCTGATTCAGCGTGCGCGCCGCCAACAGGATGGCAAGATTGTCGGTATCGCGGTTGGTGGCGGCGACTACGCCGGCGGCTTCAGCGATACCTGCTGCCTCCAGATTCGCGCGCGTTGCCAAACCGGCAATGCCGTTGCTGACATGGTCCGCGGCCTCGATATTGGGATCGATGACAACCATGTCCACACCCCACTTTTCCAGCATGCGGTACAAGGTTTGTCCCATCTGGCCGAACCCGCAGAGAATCCAGCGGCCGCGTGGGTGCGATACGAGATTTTCGAGCGTAACGCCGTGAGCGCCGACCAGCCATTCATCGAGGGTGTGCAGGGCAGGCTGATAAAGCGCCAGGCCAAGCTCGCGCGCCCAGGTGGCGAAGGGGTCTATGATATCGACAGAACCCAGACCCTGTAGCTCCGCTTCGTGCGCGCGATCGACCGAGCGGCAGACGATCTGCAGCTTGGGGTTCAGGAGCCGGGTCATGACGGCAATCTTGAGGTTGACGGCCTCGTCACCGGTAAGGAGCACAATCCCCTTGCAGTTTGGCCGCGTCAGCCCAGCATCCTGCAGCACCTTGGGTACGCTGGCGTCACCTTCTAGGCCTGGCATCGTCACCTTGTAGTCACGCATCGACAGCGCCTTGATGCGCTCGACGTCAGTGTCGATGATTACCGCGGTGCGACGACGGTCGCTCAAACCGCGAGCGAGGAGACTGCCCGTGTCACCGAATCCGCAGATGATCACGAACGGATCGTGTATGCGCCGGACGTTGCGGGCGAAGCGGGCTTGCGCAATGGCACGGGTGAAGTGTGGATTCTGAACTTTGCTGATGATGGTGCCGATGGCGTATATCCAGGCCACCACGCTCATGTACAGGCAAACCGTTGCCCACAAGCGCTGCGCGTCGCTGAACTCCACCGGCAGCTCGCCAAAACCCGTGGTGGTTGCGGTATAGGTCATGAAATAGAAGGCATGAAAAATGCCCATGGGCTCGCCATTGGTTCCCGGAATGACGAGCATCACGCCGATACCAAGAGAGTAAACACCGATGAGGACAATCAGCGGCGGACGGATCTCCCGCAATACAATGGCGGTAACGCGGTCGAGGTCCGATCCCTTGGCCATGGTCTTACCGACCCGACATCAGCGCGTCGCAGACGAGCAGGGTGACCGACACGATGTTTGCAACCAGAGCGCCCGTGGCGAGAGAGACAATCGTCGCCAGGGTCCCCGGTGCAAGCCCTGCCGTAGTATCCGCGAAAGTCCAGATGAGGGCGGAAGCGAGGAGCTGCAGGTCTGCTACCAGTGCGGTTGCGAGCAGCAGCGCGCCGACGTGGGATCTGTCACCGAGCTTCAACGCCGTTGCAACGAGGTTCACGACAACGGCGGCAAAGAGCAGCCAGATGCTGTGATGCTCGGGGTCCGAGGTTTCTCCAACAACAAAGGCCACGTTCAGCGTCAACGCAAGAACGATGAAGAAACCGAAAAAGACTTTCTCCAGATTCACAAGTCCCTCCCCAGCCGGTACCTACGAGAGCTTACTCCTCTCGATCCGGTCGGGATAGGCTGTCAGCGGATGAGATCGAACGCCAGGGGTAGCCCCGTCAGCCCGTGCAACAAAGCGTTGGGTGAAAATTCCGGATCCGCGGCGCCTTCCTGCAAGCGGAAGTTTTCCATGCGCTCGAAAATCACTTTGAAGCCGCCGTTCATCTCTCTACGGGCAAGAGCGGCGCCCAGACAGTGGTGGATGCCCTTGCCGAAAGCCACGTGCTCTTTCAGGTTCGTACGGGTGATATCGAATCGCGCGGCGTCCTCAAACTGGGCCTCGTCCTGGTTGGCGGATGCGAAGCGCGCAAAGCAGATTGAGTTTTCCGGAATGGTAACCCCGTGCAGCGTCACGTCACGTGTGGTGCGGCGGAACATGTTGGAGGACGGGCTCGAGTAACGCAGCACCTCTTCCACGAAGTCGCTGATGCGTTCCGGTGACGTGTCTTGTCTGAGAATCTCGTACTGGTCCGGGTTGTTGATGAGGAGCCAGATGCCTTCGGTGAGCGACGCTGCGGTGGTTTCGTTGCCCGCTACCAGGATCTGCGACAACATCGACAAACCTTCGGCGTTGTCGAGGGGTTTGCCATCGATACTCGCGTTGATGACCATGGAAAGGATGTCTTCCGTTGGCTCAGCCCGACGCTCTTCCATGCGCTCGACGAAGTAATGCTGGAACTCGAGGATGTCTTTGGCAGCTGCGATGATGCCGTCGCGGTCGAGCTGCTGGCTCAAATTGCCGATGAACGCTTCAGTCCAGCGCCTCAGCTTCGGCAGATCATCCAGCGGCACGCCGATCTGCGACGCGATGATTGTCAGCGGCAGGGGTACGCCGAAGTCGTTCAGGAACTCACACTCGCCGCGGTCCGCAAACCGGTCGATGAGCTCGTTGGAGACCTGCTCGATGTAAGGCTCGAGCTTTTTCAGATTGGCCGGGGAAAAGGCCTTGTCGACGAACTTGCGGTAGCGGCGCTGCAGCGGTGGATCCTGCGTCAGCATGGTAGCGACGTTGGGGTAGCCCTGCTCCATGATCGCGATGACCTCGTCGTCCTCGGAGTTCACCGCACGGGTGGTCGCGCCTGGCATGACGCTCGAGAACGTTTCGTGGTCCAGCGCCATTGCAACCACGTCTTCGTAACGCGATATGAAAAAGATGCCGCTCATCGGATCCTGAAAGACAGGGGCTTCGTCCCGCAGGCGCTTGTTCATCAGCCAGGGGCTGACGAGGTTGGCCGGCATCATGGGGCCAATTTCGTGAATCGGGCAGGTGGCGACGTCAGACATGGTTACTCCGTCAGTCTCGAGCGTGGGTCAGCTTTGTTCCATATTGAGGATTTTGTAGACGCGCTTCTTGAAATACCAGCGCCCGTCGACTTTGACGTAGTCGTCTTCGTACTGGCCGGTGATGTTCATTTTGCCGCCTTCCTTCTGGTGCAGAAACTCCTGCTGATACCAGGTGCCGTGGGCGGTATCGCCGTCCACGACGATCGGACCCGCGGAAGCGAAGAAGCCGACAAACGAAAAGCCGGACATGGCCTGCTGCCAGACGGGATAGAACACGTCCTTGCCGGTCAGCTCGCCCTGACCCGTGTCCCAGGTACCGTCGTCGGTCCAGTTGGCGGCCCAGGCTTCACCGTCGAAACGCATGACGGCGTCGTTGTATGACTCCACCAGCTCTCGGATGGCCAGACGATCTTCGACAGGTCCACTGCTGATCATTTGTTTACTCCCACTTGATGTGTTGGTTCGTTGTTCCTGTTATCGGGCTTTGGCCCAGTCCCGTGCCTCGCCCGAAGCGACCCAGCGCAGGGCATTTTCGATGAGCCGCCGGTAGTTGGCGTCATCATACGCTAACGGGCTGTCGCCCACGTCGGACACGATGATTGGCGAATTCCGGCAGGCGTTGGCCCAGACGATGAGATCGCTGCCGGGCGGATGCTGCCAGTTCGCCTGCTCTTCCGGCGGTGCCAGCGGCGGCGGGGTGAAGTTTTCCATCACGAAGTTGTACTCGCCGCGCAGGAGCGGCGTCACATTGGCTTCGTAGTCGCTCGTCTTGAGATACAGCTCGTCGGTGATTGCAAAACCGTTTTCCAGACCGGCGAGCACCGGGTGATCACCCTGCGGTCGCAGCTGGATCGTGGCGTTCTCGAGCGGCCCATGGCCGCCGCGGTAGCCGGAACCGGGAACGGTTTTGCCGTTGAGTTCACCTGCCGTGAGCATGAATGAGGAGCCGCTGATTTCCCGCCACAGAGGCCACAGCGGCCAGCTGACCGTAGCGTGGTTGATCAGAACGAGCCCGGTGCCGGCCTCGAGCAAGCCTTCGATGGCGCCCACGTATGCCTCGGGTGGAATGCCGGTGTCGTTGGCGCCGTCGTGGAGCAGCCCTGCGCCGGGAATGCCGCACATGTCATAAAACAGGACCGCGTCATACGCGCCAGCGTTCTCAGGCTGCAGCACAACCTGCGCGGCCGGCTGCTCGACCAGCGTGGTTGTGATGCCTTCCATGGCTGCGAACATGGCAAGAAACGAGTCATGGACGTAGTCGTGACCCTTGCTGACGATCAATACGTTGATGGACATGTTCGTGACCTAGTTGGGCTGGCCGCCGGCCACGTCGATGAACTGGCCGGTAATCCAGCGCGAGGCGGGTGCCGCAAAGAACACGGCGGCTGCGGCGCAGTCTTCCGGCGTGCCGGTGCGCCCAAGCGGGATCTGCTCATCGAACATCTCGTGCGCCTGCTGCTCGTCGATGTTCATCGTTTCGACCAGCATGTCGGTGACGATGATTCCGGGCGCCAGGCAGTTGACCGTAATGCCGCGAGGCGCAAGCTCCACCGCCAGCGTGCGCGTCATGCTGATCATGCCCATGTTGGCCGCTGAGTAGACGCCAAACCCTGGGGACGGTTTGTGCGCGGCGATGGAAATGATGTTGATGATGCTGCCGCCATCTTCCATGCGCTGTGCTGCCTGCTGGCTACCCCAGAATTTGGTCTTCATGTTGAGGTGCAGCTGCTCGTCGAATTTGTCGATCGAGATGTTGGGCAGATCGTACATCTTACGATCGAGGTTCCCGCCGGCGTTATTGACCATGATGTCCAACCGGCCGAACTCGTCAATCACGCGATCGAGCGCTGCGGGTATGGCATCCCAATCCATCACGTCGGCGGAGATGCCGAGACCCCGCCGGCCGCGCGCCTCGATCTCACCGGCAACGGCGTCAACGTCTGCCTGGCGCCGGGCGATGACAACCACGTCAGCGCCGCAGTCTGCCATGCCGAGTGCAATGCCTCTGCCGATGCCGCGGCCACCACCGGTCACCACGGCAACTTGCCCATCGAGTCTAAAATTTTCGTATAAACCCATGATTTTACTCCCCTTTATCCGGTGATTCTTTGATGAAGAGCCGGCTGTTCATTGAGGGTGACGAGTTCGCCGACCCAGGCGCCGACGTTCTCGCCGCTGCGGCCGCTGGCGATGACGTCCATCATCTGCTGGGCGATATCGGCGGCCGACATGACGTCCCCGAGCGCCGCCGGCAGCTCGCCGTCGGCAAAAAGTCCCCGCAGCATGGGCGTATCCACCGCGCCCATGGCCAGACCGTTCACGGTGATGTTGTCCTTGGCGAGGTATTTGGCCCATGCATCCGTAAAGCCGTTCAACGCCCATTTGGAGGCGTTATAGAGATCGGTGTCCGGTGGATTTGTGCCATCGCTCTTTGCCGGCAACACGTAGTAGGACGACAGGTTGATGATGGCGCCGCCGCCGCCCGCCTGAAGGTGCGGCACGGTAGCACGCGACAGCATCATGACACCTTTGAGATTGGTATCCATGATCTCGTCCCAGTCCGCCAGCGCCTGCTCCCACGGGCTGTCCACGGGGGTCTGTTTCCAGGCACCCGCGTTATTGACCAGAACGCCGATTGTGCCGATCTCGGCGGCTGCCGCGACGACACGTTCGACATCCCCGCGCTGGCTGACATCAGCGGTCATCGCCTCGACGCCGCTAATCTCATGAACGGCCGGGTTGATGTCGAACGCCAGCACTCTGCAGCCTTCTGCGGCCAGCCGTTCTGCAAACGCCTTGCCCAGGCCTTGGGCGGCACCGCTAACGATGGCAACTTTGCCGGTCACGTTCATGATGCGCCTCCAATCTCGACCTGCTCCGGTTTGATATAGACGTGCTCGAGGGGAGGTTCCAGCTTCACCGGTCGCCCGACGCAGAAATTGATGTTCTGCGCGTTGCGCCCTGTTGCACCTTCCTCGAGCAGATCAATCAGCGCCTGAGCGTTGTCCTCAGCCCGCATCCAGGAAGCCTCTTCCTCGGGGGAGGGGTCAAAGTTGTGAAACGAGCGCAGCATGTGCGAGTCCGTGGCGCCCATGCAGAATGCGTTGACGCGTATGTTGTGCGGGGTGAGCGCTTTGGCCCAGCCGTACAGGAAACCGTTCAAGCCCCACTTGCTGACGTCGTAGAGATCCATGATTTCACCACCCCCGGTTGGCCGGGGGCTGTCGCCCCACGGGCATTTGTCCGTCCCGGGGCAGACGTGCCAGGGTGTGCCGCAGGTGACCATGTGGTCCGTGGCGATGTTGACAATCTCGCCGCCACGACCCTGCTCGATCATGATTGGAATGACCGCGCGGCCGAAGAGGTATTCACCTTTCATATTGGTGCCGACAATGAGGTCGTAGTCGGCGAGGGATTTGTCCAGATTGTCATCCGCAACGCTTGCGCCCCAGACGCCGGCGTTGTTGATCAGGATATCAATCCCGCCGAATGCCTCGCGCGCGCCGTCGACAACGGTGCGAACGTGGACGGGATCGGCGACGTCACCCTGCCAGGCAGCTGCTTTGACGCCGTGGGCCTGCAGCGCGGATGCTACGTCGTGAATCTCATCGCGCAGGTCACACACGGCAACGTTGACACCGGTCCGGGCCAGTGCGTGGGCGTAGCTGTTACCGAGACCAACCGCGGCCCCCGTGACGATGGCGTTCCTGCCAGCCAGATCAACCATGTTGCTACCTCACTGTTGAGAGAATATCCACGGAAGG
The DNA here is from genome assembly GCA_028285415.1 of Pseudomonadales bacterium. Taxonomy (GTDB): domain Bacteria; phylum Pseudomonadota; class Gammaproteobacteria; order Pseudomonadales; family Azotimanducaceae; genus UBA4421. Next base: position 160,392 of record JANQPF010000023.1, on the reverse strand, counting down.
TCGAGGAACGTCTTGATGCCGGGTTCCGCGTCGACCACGTGGGGGATTGCGTTAATCGCGTGCATGGCAGTGGCCAGAAGCCCGTCGCTGACATAGTCGGCTTCGAACTCGATCTTCATGGCCGGGCTGCCGGAAATCTTGACCGAGTGTTTACCCCGCGGCCAGTCGGGGGCGGCGTCGTGGTGGATTCGCCATACGGTTTCGTGCACAACTTTTTCTTCGCCGGCCGCGTTCAGTCCCGACCACTTCCAATGTTGGGCCGCGACGGTACCTGCCTTGACGGTGCCGGAGGCAGTTTCGAGATCGGTGTCCGCCAGTGCCGTCTGCATGTTGATGGAGAGTTCCGTGACGTCGAGACCAATGCCGTCCGCCACCATCTGCACGCTTTCCGAGAAAAGCCCGTTCAGCCAGGGGCTGCGCCTTGCGTTCTGTTGTTCGAACGCTTCCGGGGTCGAGTTGAAGCCCATTGACTCGAACATGATTTCGGGTGATGGGTAGTACTCGAAATCACTGATCTCGAGCACGTGGACGTGATCCACGCGTTCTGCAAGTGCGCTCATCGTCAGCGGGATGAGATCGCCCATCCAGCCGGGATTCAGACCCGTCGAATGGAACGTGCTGCCGCCCTGTTCGCAGGCCCGCTCCAGCGCATCCATGACGCCGGCGCCATACACCTTGGGGTACATGTAGCCGACGACAGTGATGACATTCTTGCCCGCTGCGAGAATGTCGCAGATGTCCTTGAGGTCCTGTTCCGGATCTTCGCCATAAACCATGGATGCCAGTGGGACGTGAATGACCACGTCCGCATCAGCCTCGAGAACGCGCGCCTTGTCATTGGACGTGACGACGCCGGTTGGCGGCAGGTTGAGGATTTCGCCGACGTCGAGCCCGGCTTTGTCATCTGAATAAACGTGCAGACCCACCAGTTCCAGGGAGTCCCGCTCGAGTGCCACCCGCGCGGCGTGACCGCCCACCGTGCCACTGGCCCACTGAAACACGCGATAGGTCATGTACCGCCCACCCTCTAATGAATTAAGAGTTACTCGAGGTGAACTGCAAACTCCAGACCGTCGGGGAAAGAGCGGCACTAACCTGTGAAGTTCCAGCGCCCCCCATGGAGTTGTCAGCTGTCAGGCTCAGAAAGCCCTGGCTGCGATCGTCTCCCCTCTTTTCCTTCCCAGTCTTCCCATTGTTCTTCGTCGTTGCCGACAACCCCGCCCGCTGTGCCGCGTTGCTGCGGTAATTTTTGTACCTGAATACAAAAATCCGTACCATACTACGACGATGGATGAGGGGAGACAAGGTGAGTAAGACACCCGATCACGAGCAGAGCGCCATGCAGTGTCCCGTTCACGTGGAGGACGTGGATCTCTTTTCGGCGGGCGCACCGGAACACTGGTACGAAGCGTACGACATCCTGCACAGCGAAGCGCCCGTGCACCGTATCCCCGGCGAGGGGTTCGAACCAGGAACCGATGCGTTCGTTCTCACGAAGCACGAGGACATTGCCGCGGTTGTGCGCGATCAGGACAGGTTTCCGTTGCCGGGCGCGCTTCTCGTTGATCAGCTCTGCCAGGCGGAAGGTGACCCCTTCGAGATGCCCAACGTGAACACCATGATTGCGGCGATGACGACGCTGAGGCCGAACCCAGAGATGTGGCGCACGCACCGCCAGGAGCTCACCGATCCCTGGGTCGGACCCGGCGCGCCGCGCAACGAGGACATGGTGCGACAGGTGGCTCACGATCTGATCGACAAGTGGATCGATCGCGGTACGGTCGACTTTGTCGCGGAGTTTGCCCAGCCCTTGCCGCAGATTGTCATGGCCAACATCCTGGGCTGGCCGCTCGAGGATTTGAAGCTCTTGAAGTACTACGGCGACGGCTGTGTGAAGCCGTTTGTCTACGGAAGCGGTCATCGCAACGTTCTGCCACAGGAAGAAATCGATTCGCAGATGGCGGTGCTGGATGAGTTTCGCGACTACACGGCAAAGCTGATCGCCGAGAAGCGTGCTAATCCCACCGAGGACATGATCAGTTTCCTCACGGAAGTTGAGTACTCACCGCTCGAGCGCAAGCTGACGGACCTCGAGATCAACGGCATCGTATACGCCATGGTCATCGGCGGGCTCGAAACCACCCAATACGCGCTCGCCGAGCAGGTCCAGCTCCTCATCGAGCGTGAAGGCGTCTGGGACGAGATCAAGGCGGATCGTGAAAAGGTGCGGCCTTTCACGGAAGAGGGTATGCGGCTGCGCTCACCCACTCAGGGATTGTCGACGCGCATTACGAGCCGGGATGAAGTGTTCCAGGGGGTTCAAGTGCCGAAAGGTTCTTTCCTGCACCTGCGCTGGGCGGCGGCCAACATCGACCCGGAAGAGTGGGATGATGCGAAAGACCTCAAGCTCGATCGCAAGGCGGGTACGCGCCACCTGACTTTCTCCCAGGGCGCGCGGGTGTGTCCGGGAGCGACGCTATCGCGCGTGGAGCAGCTCGTCGCGTGGAACGCGGTGCTGGACCGGGTGAAGCGCTTCGAGTACGACGAAGGGAATACGTTCCTGCACCAGCCCGGCATCATGCTTGGCACGTTGGCACTGAACCTGAAGTTCGAAAAAGAAGCGGGCTGATGAGCTGGAGCCCGTTTGCACCCGAGGTAATGCTCGATCCTGCTGCGGGCCACCAGGAACTCCTGCAGCAATGCCCGGTGCACCGGTGTGCAGAGTTTGATCCGCCGTTCTACACGCTGTCGCGTTACGCCGATGTCGAAGAAGCGCTGCGTGACATCGAGACGTATTCGTCGCAGTTCGGTCAGGGACCGCGCTTTACGGATCCGCAGGGGATGCTCTGCGATCCGCCGCAGCACACACACTTGCGAAAGGTGGTGCAGGCATATTTCACCCCGAAAGCCATGGAGGCGATCCGTCTCCAGGTAGATGCGCTGACGGATGAGCTGATTGATGCGATCGTCGCCGCGGGTCCCGAGTTTGATCTGCACGACGACTTTGCGTTCCCACTCCCCGTCATCGTCATTGCAGGTATGCTCGGCGTGCCGACGGAGGACCTGGAACGCTTCAAGCACTGGTCGGACGTGCAGGTTGCCGCCATGGGTTCGGAAGACCCGACGGTCTATGCGGACGATCAGATGGCGTTTCTGGCCTACATGACGAACCACCTCAAATCCCGCCGGGAAGAGATTGCGCGCGGGGCGGCGGTGCCGGACGATCTCTTGACGATCATTGCCGACGCGCATTACCCCGATGGCAGCCTCGTTGACGAGGCGGACGCGCTCTCCATGCTGACCCAGCTACTGGTGGGCGGTAACGAAACGACCACGTCGCTGATCACCAACATGCTCTGGCGCCTGCTCGAAGAGCCGGCGCTCTGGCGTGCCGTATGTGCTGACCCGGGCCTCGTCGAGGCGGCGGTGGAGGAAAGCCTCCGGTTCGATCCGCCGGTGCTGGGCCTGTACCGCAACACAACCCGTGACGTGACGCTGCATGACGTGACCATTCCGGCCAACAGCAAGGTCCTCATCAACTATGCCGCTGCCAATCGCGATGCGGAGGTTTTTCCTGAGCCCGACACGTTCGATCTCAACCGGGAGCGCAAGCGGCACATGTCTTTTGGCCTCGGTGTGCACTTCTGTCTGGGCGCGCCCATGGCGCGGCTGGAGGCGGAAATTGCGCTCGAGAAGCTGGCCGGACGGTTGCCCGAGCTGACCCTGCAGGGTGCTGGAGAACGCATTGCGCCTTTCTTTCTCTGGGGGCGCCGCCGACTTCCGGTGCGCTGGGCGTGACGGCAGCAGTGCAATCTTCTGCAACGCTCGGTGGCTGGCTCAGCCGTGACCTCGGTATTGCCGGAATTGCCGGTGCGTTGCTCTTCGCGCTCGATGGCTGGCATGCGGCCTACCCGGGCTGGCTGAGCTACGGCGTTTGCGCAACGTCTGGTTTCATCGCCGCCTATGTCGTTTGCTACATCACCCACGAATGGGGGCACCTGCTCGGCGCTCGCGCGAGCGGTGCCGATATGCCGCTGGCACCCTATCGCGGGGTGCCAATTGGCTACTTCGACATCACCCGCCACAGCCGCAGACAGTTTCTCTTTCTGTCCTGGGGTGGCGTTACCGGGTATCTGCTGATCATGGCGCTCTGCGTGGTGCTTTACGCGACGCTGCCCGCGGGGCCAATCACAGCCGGTCTTGCCGTTGGTGGTCTTGCTTTCGTGTTCCAGTCCCTGTCCGTGGACCTGCCGCAGATATTCAAAGTCATAGGCGGCGCGGACCCCTACGAAACGAATAAGAGCGGCGCTAGCGCCGCGGTCATATTACGCCGTACGTGGCAGAGCTGGTTGGTGCTTGCGGCGCTCCTCGTCGGCAGAGGGTTTTTGACAGGCTAGGCGCTGGACTTGCGGCGCGCGCGCTTCTGCGGCGGTTTGGGGGCGAGAACAATGTAGCCGCCGGACTTTTCGTCCATCTCCAACTGCAGCAGCTTGCGATTGGCGGCCTCTTCAAGGAGTTCGCCAAATGAGCGGAAGCCGTAGCTCGACTCGCTGAATCCGGGCTGCGTGCGTTTGAGGGTCTGTTTCACCATCGATCCCCAGACTTTGCTGTCACCGTCACGTTCCTTACGCAACGCATCAATCGTCTGCACGACGAGCTGCAGGCCTTTGTCGAGGTTGTCCTCCTGCTTGTCAGCGGACTGCTTCGCAGCGGATTTGCGCGAACTTTTGGTTTTCGGCGGCGCCGCTTCTGCGGCAAGGTCATCATAAAAAATGAACTCGTCGCAGGTGCTGGCCAGGAGGGTGGAGGTGGAATTCTTGACGCCCACGCCGATGACGGTTTTGGCGTTTTCGCGCAGCTTGCTGACGAGCGGTGAAAAATCGGAGTCGCCGCTGACGATGACAAACGTATCAATGTGCTCTTTCGTATAGCAGAGATCGAGCGCGTCGACGACCATGCGGATATCAGCTGAGTTCTTACCCGTCATGCTCCGATGCGGAATTTCGATGAGCTCGAATGCGGCTTCGTGCATGTTCGATTTGAATTCGCCGTAGCGCTGCCAGTCGCAGTACGCCTTCCTGGCAACAATGCTGCCTTTCAGCAGGAGTCGCTCCAGTACCAGCGCGATATCGAACGATGGATATTTTGTTTCTTTGACACCGAGGGCAACGTTCTCGAAATCACAGAAGACCGCGATATTCGCGTTGCCCTGTGCATCAGGCACCGCTTTTTTTACCTTTCGCCTGGTTGGGGCGCAGCGGCTGGCTGCGACCCTGCGGATCCTGTGCCGACACGCCGTCGGGGATTTGCTGGATCTCGTTTCCATCCGCCAGAAATCGCTCTATGTCCGCGGCCAGATCGACACGGCGTTGGGCGGCACTGGCGGCGTTTGTCTGATTGTTTTTCATAGCTTTTGGGAGCGTTCCTCTGTGATTACTTCCTGTGACGTTGCGCAAGGCGGTGTCAAAGATCTGGGGCGTAGATTACCACGGCTCAGCGCTCAGCACGACCGACGGGCCGTGGATGTCGCTTGCAGGTTCTTTTGCAGGCGAGGTCATCGGTGTAGCCTCGAGCCGGTCAGCTGGAGTTGAAAAATGAAACGATGGATAGGTGCATTCTTGATGGGTTGCTGCATACCGGCATGGGGGTATGAAAAACTGCTGAGCGAGGTGGCCTCCGAGATAGTGCCGAGCCCGGTGGAGTATGCGGTAATTGCGCCGGACGGTTATCGGGACATGCGCAATCTACCGCTGGTTCTGAACCTCCACGGTGGCGGCGGCAGCCGCGCACGATTGCTGCAACAGGCTGAGCTCTGGCAGCGGCTATGGCAGAGCGAAGCCATACCGCCCGCAGTGGTGGTGATGCCGTCTGTGACACCCCGCGGTTTTTATATGAACTTCAAGGATGGCAGCGAACGCTGGGAAGATTTCCTCGTGCATGAGTTTATCGAGCATCTGCACGATACCCTGCCCGTGAGCAAGAACCCGGAACGTACCTTCTTGACCGGTGTTTCCATGGGTGGCATGGGCTCACTGCGCATCGCCTTCCGGTATCCGGAACGTTTTGGCGCGGTGGCCGCGCTGGAACCCGGTATCGAGCCCGTTTTACGGTACGCAGACGTGCTGCCCAAACACCGCTTCTGGCGGGACGATGCGGTCATGGAGCAGGCTTTCGGCAAACCGGTCGACGAGGCCTATTGGGCGGCCAACAATCCCGCAACCATGGCCACGCAGAACGCGGACGAGCTGCGCGCGTCGGGTTTACAGATTTATCTGGAAGCCGGAGACGAGGATCAGTTCTGGCTGTATGAGGGCTCAGAGTTTTTGCACCGCACGCTGTGGGATTTGCGCATCAAGCACGAGTACCACCTGGTACGTGGTGCCGATCACGTAGGTCCGTCGATGGGTGAGCGCATGGACGAAGCGATCCGTTTTCTATTCCGCTCTTACAATCCGTGGCCGGTCACCAGGCGCATGCGTGCGGTCGACCGGTTCCTGGCGCCCATGAAACGCCGCGCCGGCGGGTCGGATCACTACAACGAATAGGCCTTACCAGTTTTCTACCCAGGGCCGCAGCACCATCTCGAAGGTCCATGTGGAGCGGTGCTGACGGTGCAGGAAAAGATAAGCGTCAGCGATACGGTCGGGATCGGCCATGTTGTCATCGACGCTGGTACCCGCGAGGCGGTGAGCCCGCGTGCCGTCTTCCTGAGTCCAGCCTATGGCGGCGTCGATCGGTAGCTGAGCGACATGAATACCCTCAGGCATGAGCTCGCGGGCCATGCTTTCCGCCAGCCCGGATTTCGCCTGACAGGCCATCGCAAACGCACCGCTCTTAGGATAACCCTTGAAGGCAGCGCTTGCGTTCGTGTAGATGATGGTGCCGCGCTTACCGTTTGCATCGAGGTCGTTTTCGAGCATGTGTTGTGCGGCTTGTCGTCCGGTGAGAAATGCGCTGAAGGCGGAGTTTGTCAGGGTTGCAAGCGCAAGCTCCGGGTCTGCTTCCGTAATCGTTTTACGAAAGATGCCTTCCACGCGGCCGTCGATGTTGTGGACGACCAGCCTGGGCGAACCGAGGTTGTCGCGCACCTGGTCGAATAAAGCGGCCACCGCTGCTGGGTCGGCGGCGTCGCATTCGTACAGATGCACGCCGTGCTCCGCCGCAAGCGTTTGCAGCGCCGGTTTGTCCGGTCGCCTCGCCGCGACGGCGACTGCCATACCTTCCTGACGAAAGAGCCGCGCGCAGCTGGCGCTGACACCGGGTCCGCCGCCGACAATGAGTGCCACTTCATCGGTCATGTATCTGCTCCGAAGTATTAGAAAAAGAAGCCAGAGATCAGCATGAGCGCTGAGATAGCGAATACTGCCCAGGTCACCACGTTGCCCGCAACGCGGGTTGGCGGCAGTCCGGGACCGCTCTGCTGAATCCCATGGGCATGGCATATCCGCCCGATGAAGAGCGCGCCAGCCAGAGTGTGTATCCAGAGACCGCTGTATCCCTGTTGCGCTAGAACGAAGAGCGCGAAGAGCGCAAACGGCACGTACTCGATGTTGTTGCCGTGAGCCCTTACGCCGCGCTCGAGCGTTGCATCGTCAATGTCACCCCGAGCCGAGGCAAACCGCAGGCGTGTCACGTTGATCGCAAGGGCTAACGTCAGCAGGAGATGGATCCCCGTCCAAAGCCCAACGGCAGCAACACCCGGTTGATCGAATAACGTCAAGATCATCTCCCCAGTTGATCCTGCCGATACTAGGGAAGCGCGGCAAAATTCTCAAAGCGCTAAAAGTCTTGGCCGAGGCAACCGCGGCGTCAGTAGATTCCATGCGTTCCAAAGTCCCTGGTGTCCTGTTGTGCACGGACGCTGCCCGCTACCATCACGCGCGGTAAATTCGCTTTGTTGCGTTATTCGGACCGATTCAGGAAAATGACAGGTGGAGAGGCTTCGCTCCGTGCGAGCTAAGTTGCAGTGTTCATACAGAATCTGTGTAACATGCAGAGGGGAAAATAGTGATCAAACGACAACTCTTGAGGGTGTGTTGCGCCCTTATGGCACTCGGCTTGCTCCCGAATGCCCAAGCCCAGGAACAGGACACCTCGGGTTATCTCGAGGAAGTCATCGTAACCGGCACCAAGCGGGCAACTTCTCAGCAGGACACGCCGTTGACCGTGTCGACGCTGACCGCGAGCGATATCTCAAAAACCTTCGTCAACGACATACGTGCGGTCGCTGAACTGGCACCCAACGTGCTGCTCACCAAACAGCCAGGCTTCAATGCTCTGAGCGGTGGCATTCGCGGCACGGGTTCGACGTCCATCCTGGTCTTGCAGGACACCAGTGTGGGTATCGTGATCGACGACTTTGTCATCAGCTCGGTGCAATCTCAATTTGTCGAGGTATTCGACGTAGAACAGGTCGAAGTCTACCGCGGCCCGCAGGGCACATTGTTCGGCAAGAACAGCACTGCGGGTGTGATCTCGATCACCAGCAAAAAGCCGGATCTGGAAAACTTCAACGGCGAGCTGGAGGCCACGTATGGCCAGTTCGACGTTCACGGCGGTACGGACATTATAAAAATTGCGGCTGCCGTGGACATGCCGCTCATCGAAGGCAAGCTGGCTTTCCGGTTTGCGGGTGTGTACGACTCGTACGAGGGTTATATGCGCAACGGCAAGGATACGGCAATTTTTCCGGACACCAGCCAGGTGCCGTGGTTTGCCATCAACGGCGTAGCGGGTGCCCCTCTGCCGGATATCGTCTCGGGTCCGGCACGGGGTAACGGTGATATCGTCGACGGCAAGAACGTTCTGGCGTGGAAGGCGAAGCTGCTGTGGCAGCCTACCGACCGGTATGAGGCGTTTTTTACCTGGGAATATCTCCGCGACAGCTCTGACGCGGTGCCGAACGTCCATGAATCTCCGCAGAATGAAGGGTTCATTGTTCCCGTGTTCGGCTTTCCTGCCATTGATGACGTACCCGGCCAGGATCCCTACAACACCGGCGCAACCGCCACCTTCGGTGACGAGCATACCGTGGATTCGGATGGCTTCTATCTGACCCAGCGGCTGGACCTGGATAACGTAGAGCTCAAGCTCATCGCCGGATACCGGGAGACGGACGAGACCCTCGCCAGCAACTACGTGGGAGAAGCGTTCCCGCTGTTCGATGCGTCCCGGAATCTGGAGCGCGAACAGACACAAGTGGAGTTTCGCGCGGTTTCGGATTTTAACGGACCTTTGAACTTTGTGGCTGGTGCTGCCTGGTTTACCGATGACGTCGAATTCCGCTCTATTGCCTCGCAGGGCTTCTCTGCATTCTTTCTCAGCCCACACCCGGATACAGGCACGCTGCTGGATCCTGACGGGGTCATCAACTTCGATACGGACTGGATAACCGATCCGGCGACTAACAACCGCTCCCAGGAGCGTGAATCGTATGCGTTCTACCTCGACGGTACCTGGGAGGCGACCGAACGGCTGAGTATCTCGGCTGGCGTTCGTTACACCAACGACGAAAAGGACTTTGGCGCCCTTGCCGGCGGCGGTGCTCCGTGCAACCAGTACACCCGCGCAATCGATTCGGTGGCCGCGGATCCCAATTTGCCCTTTGACCCGGTGACCAACTGTCTGGACATCCAGTCCACCAGAATCAGCCGCGCCGGGATCACGCTTGATCAATATAATCCGCGCAGGAACCCGTTGCCGCCTGAGCAATATGCGCTGAACCTGGATCTAAGCGAAGAGTGGGACGAGACGAGCTGGCGTTTCGTGGTGGACTACCAGCTCGCGGAAGACCAGTTGCTCTACGGATCTGTGGCAACGGGATACATTTCCGGTGGTTATACGGAAACCTGTTCCACGATCGTGACCTGCGTCCCCTATGACGCGGAAACCAACATCAACTACGAGATTGGTTATAAAGCTGACTTCTTCGATAAGACCCTGCGATTCAACACCGCGGTGTTCTTTAGCGACTTCGACGATATTCAGCGCAACCAGGTGGTGCCCTTCATCAACTCGGCGGGGACCCCCGCGCAGGAAACGCTCACCGTCAATGCCGGTAAGTCGGAGGTGTATGGCATTGAAATGGAAGCCACGTGGCTCGCGACCGAAAATCTGACAATTCGGGGCAGCCTCGGCGTGCTGGAGGCAGAGTACACGGATTTCGAGTTCGACCCGCAGCCGAATAATCCTGCAACGGGCATCGTGGATTTCAGTGGACTCGACATTCCTTTTGCATCGCCGTTGCAGGCAAACATAGATATCAGCTACGACCAGATCCTCGCTGACGGTGGCAGCATCACCTACAACATAAACGCCAACTATCAGGATGAAGCGGAAACGAGTCCCTTCGACTCTCTCGCCGCAGGCGGTGGTTCGTTCCTCGCCCCACGACCTGAGGTGGTTGTTCGTCAGCCCACAAACACGCAGATTGAGTCGCGCACGCTTGTCAACGCGAGTGTGACCTGGCGCGATGCAGATGATCGCTACTACATTACCGCTTACGGCCGTAATCTCACGGATCAGGTCAAGCGGGTTGGTGCAAACTCGGTGGCGTTTCTGTGGAACTTCACCGTTTATGGCCCGCCGCGGGAGTACGGCGTACGAATTGGTGTGAACTTCAACTAGCGGCTTGTAGAAATCAGGTAGTGGCGAGGACGACCGCGTCCTCGCCACGTTATTCCGAGGTAGGGGTGTGAGTACGACTTACCGCACTCATGGTCGCTCTGCGTTTGAAAGGTGATAAACAAGAACCAGGCAAGCCAGTGCGATCAACGGAGAAGTCACGAGCCCCGGGAAATAACCGCCTTCAATCCAGGCCATGGCAGGGTGGGCCACCCCATTCAGCACGCCAGCGAGCGCAAGAAACCAGGCTGCCCAGGTTGCCCAGAGAGGCGCGTGGACAGCCCGATAGGCGGCGGTTGACCAGAGCGCCAGGCATCCAAGATTGAACGCCACAAATCCACTCCAAGGCATAGGCGGCTGTCCAAACAAGGCGGGAAACGTAATGTGAAAATCGAAGGCGGCTTCTTCGGCGAAATGCACTGCCTGTACCATCGTTGCCACGATGAGCGGTGTGCGATAGCGCGGCGTCGTTTCGATGCCGGGAACGCGCTTCGCCAGCAAGAGCGCTATCAGAGCCAGGGGCCCGAGAGCGAAGACGCTCGGCAGTATGCTGCTCATTAGCTGAAAAAGTCCTTCACGGCCGCAATCTGAGCGAAATAGAGATAAACGGTTGCAGCGCTGACGACGAGATTGAAGAAGAGGCTGCCAACCCAGGGATGACGCTGGGCCAGGCAGTAGAAGCTCGCAGCCATCGCCGCAAGCGCAATCGGCATCTGCACAACGCACAGGATGATCAGGCGAACGATCGAATAACCAATCATACCGGAACCCTCACCGACGCCGATGGGAGAAATCATGACGGTGAGCGTAATCGCCATGTTGACCCACACCGCACCGGCCGCGGCTCTGGAGACGAACAGCGGTTCGAGATTCACCGTCAGTCCGGCAGTCCGAGAACCCGCTTCGCGATGATGTTCAACTGCACCTCCTTGGTGCCTCCGGCAATCGTGAGAGATTTCTGATAGAGCCACTTCTTCAGCGTTGCCAGCTCCCTGGCGTCTGCAGTGTCCTCATGCCAGCGCAGCCCTTGAGTGCCCATCGCGGCAACCAGCAGTTCGTCACCGTCCTGAATGTTCAGCGCGTTGGAGAGTTTGACGGCGGAGGACGTGAAGCCGGGCGCGCGCGACTGCAGCTCGTCAATGGCACGCCGCTGGGTGAGTTTCTGCGCATGGGTGTTCATCGCGTGACGGGTGAGCCAGTCGCGCAGATCGCCGTCGGCGAGTTTGCCGTCTTTGGTTTCCGCGTAGTTGCGGACGACGTCGACAAGATTGTTTTCTTCGGTGCGTCCGCCTTGAGAGCCCGAAATGTTGATGCCGGCGTGAGTTGATCGTTCGAATTGCAGCAGTCGTTTCCCGACGGTCCAGCCGTTGTCCACGCCGCCGATCAAATCTTCCACCGGAACGATGGCATCGTCGAAGTGCGTTTCGCAGAAAGGCGACGCTCCGGAGATGAGCTGGATTGGAGAAACCTTGACGCCTTCCTGATGCATGTCGACGAGCACGAGGCTGATGCCTTCATGCTTGGGTTTGTCTGGAGAGGTACGCACAAGCACGAAGATGTAGTCGCAGAAGGTGGCATCGCTGGTCCAGATCTTGGAACCGTTGAGCACATAGTTGTCGCCGATGCGTTCTGCCTTGGTGCTGAGAGAGGCAAGGTCCGAGCCCGCGCCCGGCTCGGAATAGCCCATGGCCCAGGCCCCTTCACCCCGCGCACAGCGTGGCAGCCACTTGGCTTTCTGCTCGTCTGTGCCGAATTCCAGGATCGTCGGACCAATGTAGTTGACACCGCGGCCGGTCAGCGGCGTGCGCGCGCCGACCCGCTGCAGCTCTTCGATGAGCACTTGGTACTCTTCCCGGTTGAGCTCAGCCCCGCCGTATTCGCGGGGCCAGGTCGGCACCGTCCATCCTTTTTCGGCCATACGCTCGAGCCACAGCCGCGTGTCGGGCTCGAGCTCGATGGTTGAGCTGCCGATCGGTATGGTGCCCGGTCCTTTTGCGCCCTCGGGGCAGTTGCCTTCGAGCCATGCGCGGGTTTCGGCTCGAAAGTCAGCAAGGTCGGTCATGGCGGTCAGTGCTCCATTGGGTCAGTGGGAGACGCTATCACAGAATGCATCAGCGCGGTGTCAATCCCCGCTTGTGCGGGCCGCCTGCGCCCTTTTTTGTGGCGTCGGTTTGAGCGACGATAGCCAGACATCGAAGTCACCGGGGAGGGACCGTGAAAATAGGCGCAGTATTTCCACACCAGGAAATTGGCGACGATCCGATTGTGATCCGTGATTGGGCGCAGGCGGTCGAGGATCTCGGCTACTCGCACATCCTGGCATACGACCACGTCATCGGCGCCGTGCACGCTGATCGTGACCCCAAACTCTGGGGTCCGTATACGGAAGAAGATGCCTTCCACGAGCCTTTTGTTCTCTTCGGCTACTTTGCAGCCTGCACCAGCCGGGTGGAGCTTGCGACCGGCATTCTCATTCTGCCTCAGCGCCAGACTGTGCTTGTTGCCAAACAGGCCGCTGAAATCGACATTCTCTCCGGCGGGCGCCTGCGCCTTGGAATTGGTACCGGCTGGAACTACGTCGAGTACGACAGCCTGAACGAGAACTTCGACAACCGCGGCCGCCGGCAGGAGGAGCAGGTGGAACTCCTGCGCAAACTCTGGACCGAGCCGGTCGTCGACTATGAGGGTGACTACCATCGCGTGGAGCGCGCCGGATTCAAACCGCTGCCGGGCGGCGCCATTCCCATCTGGTTCGGTGGCTTTGCCCCGGTCGCCTTCCGGCGTGCCGCGCGCATCGGCGACGGCTTCATCTTCGGTAGCGGTCAGACGCAGAATCTGGAAGCGCTTGCGGCGGTGCGCAAAGAGCTGGATACGATAGGCCGTGCGCCAGAGGAGTTTGGTATCGAAGCGCTTCTCAACTATCAGTCCGGACCGGAAGCCTGGCGCGACGAAATTCTCGCCTGGCAGGACGAAGGCGCGGACTACGTGGCCATGCGGGCGCAGGCGCTACGCGGGCAGGGTGACGGCCTGAGCTCCCCGCAGGATCACATTGATGTGCTCTCCACTTACTGGGATGTTGTCGGAGACCTGGCTTCCTGAAGTTTCAACGGAACGCCGGTAGCACCGCCTCGGCGAACAGTCTCTCGTTGGCGTCGACGTAGTCAGCCGGGCAGGCGGAGTTCAGAATCACGGTTCGAGCGCCGGCTTTGACGTAAGTCTGCAGACGTTGAATGCAGTCTTCCGGGTTGCCGGCCAGCGCGTAGCGGTGGACAAGCTTGGAGAAGTCCTGATTGTATTGTTTTGACAAGCGTTCAGACGCCATGTCGATCGCAATGTTACGATCTTCGTGAACCGCAAAAAAGATGAAAAGGCCCGGCGCCACCGGTTCGTTACGATCGAGACCTTCGCTGAAGCTCTCGATTTTGGCGATGCTGTCCGCGAGCATTTCGGGTGTGTACATATACGGCAGCCAGCCGCTGCCAAAGCGCGCGCAACGGCGCATCGCGGCGTCGCTGCGGCCGGAGATCCACACGGGCGGCGGCGGCTCGGGTCTGGGTGCGAGCGTCACGCCGTCGAGTTGGGTAAACCGGCCATCGAAAGTGACTTTGTTGCCCTCGTAGAGGCGCTCCATGACCTCCAGCGCTTCGTTGGTACGCGCTCCGCGTTCGCCGACCGGAACCCCGCAGGCGGCGAACTCTTTCGCAAACTCACCGCCGACGCCAACGCCAAAGTGGAAGCGGCCGTTCGATACCTGCGCCAGGGTGGCCACCTGTTTGGCCAGGAGCGCTGGTGGGTAGAGGGGCACGAGCGTGATGGTGCTCATCAGCTTGATCGTTTCCGTTGCTCCGGCGGCGGCTGCCAGCTGTATCAAGCCGTTGCCAATGGGTCCGTAGAAGAAGACGTGCTCGCCCGTGCTGACAAACTCATAGCCGAGAGCTTCTGCCGTGCGTGCATCTTCGGCCGCGTTGTCGATGCGCCGGAGTCCTATTCCGAATTCGACTTTGTCCATGCGAACTCCCTTATCCTTCGGTCTTCAGCATAGACAGCCGGGCGGTTGGACTCAATCGGGATCGTTGAGCGCCGTGACGATACGTTCGAGATCACTCTGGCTGCTGACGTTGCCTGCCAGACGCGGCACGGTGCGAACAGGGAGGCTGCTTGCGCTCAGCCAGCGCTTGAGCACAGATTGGTCGTGCTCCGCCCGCATCATCCACTCGTCGTGACAGGCGAGCGAGCGCGCGACAAGATCTTCGCTGATGCCGCGACGCTCGGCTGATCCTTGCAGCGCCGCCGCGTCTATCTCGAGCGGTGGCTCCACAAACTGGTTGAAAATCGCACCGGTGATACGAATGTCCGCCGCGCGCAGCCGCTGCGCGTATTGTGACGCCATGGTGGCTACGTCACTCGCCGGCGTCATGATGAGGACAAACGCGCATTGCGGGTCGCGTAGCAGCGCCTGCAGACGCTGTGCGCGCGTGCGGAAGCCGTCGATGATGTCGCCGTAGGCATCAAAGAAGAGATTCAGATCCATCATCATCCGGTGCCCGGTCAGCTGCTCGAAGAGGCGTGCAAACTGCCGTTGGCTGCGACCGGCAAGGCCAAACGTCAGGCGGTTTGCGAGACTGTTTGCCCGCAGGAGGAGCCCCAGGCCGCTGCCGTCAAGGAGCTCCAGCAGCCGTGCGGGGGCATCAATGAAATCGAGTGCCTGGCTGGAGGGCGGCGTGTCGACAACCAGCAGGTCGTAGTCGGGATCGTCTGCGAGCTCGTGTATCTTCTCCATGGCGACAAACTCCCGCGAGCCCGCCACGGTCCGTGAGACCTGCTGGTAGTAGGGGCTCTTGAGAAAAGCCCGGGCCGATTCCGGTGTCGTGGCGTGGCGCGCAATCAGCTCGTCCAGCGAACTGCCCGGATCGAGCATCATCGCGTGTAGACCGGGTTGACCGGGCACTGCCTGCGGTCTGGCCTCGAGGCCAGCCAGCCCCATTGCGTCCGCCAGTCGCCGTGCGGGATCAATCGTCAGGACAAGCGTACGGCGTCCCTGTTTCGCCGCGAGCATCCCGATGGCGGCGGCGGTTGTGGTTTTGCCCACGCCACCGGTGCCGCCGCAGAGCAGGATCCGGCCGGTTTTTGTGAGGCTGACGACATCCAGTGGCTGAGTCATGGGAAGTGCCTCAGCAGGCTCGTCACCAGCGTTTGAGGGTCGGCGGGCGGCAGATCAGGCAGCCGCATGGTCCCGAGATTGAGGTCATCGAGCGCATCCGCCTGAGCGGCGTGGGAATCAGCAATCTGTGCGTCAAACTCGATCACGGGCACGAGGGCGCTGGCCGCGGCGGCGCTTTCTCCCCAGGCGGCCAGCTGCCGGCGCTCGGTGGCGCTGAACCGTGGTGCCCGGTACCGATTGACGATCAGCTGGTTGCATGCCATTGCGCCTTCCTCACGGGCGAATTCCACCAGCTCGCGTGCCTCGCGCATCGGGGTTTCTTCCGGCAGCGTCACCACCAACAGCTCAACGCGCTCCGGGTTGGTGAGGAGCTTGTGGATCTTCCGGGCGTTGTCGTAGATGGGGCCCGCGATCAATGTGTCGAGCGCAACCGCCGGCATGTTCAAGAGGATTTTGCAGTGGCCGGTGGCGGGCGCGTCGAACACGACGGACTCGTATGGCGAATGTTTGTCGACCAGATCATAGAGCTTGCCGAGCACCAGAAGCTCGTTGAACAAGGGCAGGGCATCCAGGAATCTCACCACCGCGGGATTTTCCAGAATCGGCAGATAGGCGAACGAGAACGTCATCTTCCGTTTGACGTACTCGGTCAGCGCCGCATGGGCATCCAGGCTGCTGATATCGAGATTGGTACGAACGCCGGTAGGCTCGTAGCCGGCGGTCCCGCCGTAGATCGGATGGGCTTTGCCCAGCTGATCCTGGCTTACCAGCAGGGTGCGTCGGCCAGCCTGCGCGTGCTGCTCCGCGAGCGCGGCGGCGACGACGGATTTACCGACGCCGCCCTTGCCGGAAATGATCTGCAGCTTGCCCAGCATGCGACTTCTTCGAGTTTGTGAAATGTGTGTGTACAAACGTGAATGCTGTGTTCACGAACTGTTCACGCGGGTAACCCGAAGATTGTACGCGTTTTAGGGCGGCTCGTTTCTCTCTCCCTCCCCTCTCCGAACGGCCGCTCTGGAACCCCCTCAGTCCACGTCGCCAACCCATTGCTCATAGAGTTGGTGAAAGTGGCGAAGCTTCAGCTCGTTATAGTCGCCGACGCGCAGATGTTCTCGAGCTGTTGCTTTCATTCCCTGAAACACGAACGGCAGGTTGCGTAGATCCTGATTGAAGATCTTGGTGAGCATGCCGAGCTCCGGCGCGTTGGTCCAATCTTCGTCGACATCCAGCCAGTGAATCTCGCGGGCGGGTTCGTACTCACCGTTTTCCGGAATTGGCGCCATGTACATACACTCCATGATGCACTCTTCATGGTTGTCGCCGTTCGGTCGGAAACGATAGTTGATCAGATTGAACGAACCCCACGGGTGCCAGTTTGGAAACACCGTGAAAAAGATTGAGGAATGAAGCTCCACGTCGGGAATGCTCTCGGCGATGGATGGCACCACGCCTTGCAGCATGAAACGCTGCATCTCTGCCATGACCTGACGCGGATGGGCATTCTCACCCAGCCTGGCTTTGACCTCGTCCGGTATCTGCGACATGTCCCGGGCCCGCGCGGTGGCCGCGTCGGCGCCCAGCTGGTAGCCACCTGCCCACAGACACATGTGTGGGTTGGCGTCTTTCAGCTCACCTTCCAGCCACTTGGCGTCGCTGGTGAATTTGCCGGACAGACCTTTGGGGGTGGACACTTCAACAACGCCGTCGCCGATGTGCTCGTAAATCCAACCGTTCAAGGGGTGCCGGAGGCAGGTGGCGCCGTTTTCGTTCTCGTACGGCTCCCATGAGGGCAAGCCTTCGGTTTCCAGCGCACCGCAGCGGATGGCGCGCGAGTAGTTTTCGAACGCATCGTACTTGGTGCAGAGATCATGGGCACCGCCGGTCAGGATCTGCGGGTGCGTCATGAGCACGTGGTAGGACTCCATGAACGCTTCCTGCACGACTTTCCAGTTGGCGCGAATGACTTTTGCGACGTGGGCCTGCTTGAAGCGGCGGTCGTAGGGCAGAATCTCAAAGTGCGTGCCGAGGTCACCGAGATGATCTGCCAGTGGCTCGGCATCCGGGTCGGGATTGAGGAAAATGAAGCGGCCCCAGCGTTCGAGTTTGACTTCCGGCAGTGACTCCTCCTCGCGCTTGAGTCCGGCAAAGTCGTAGGCGCAGGGTACCTGCTTCAACGAGCCGTCGAGGTTCCACGCCCAGCCGTGGAACGGGCAGCGTAGCTCATCCAATGACTTCGCCGGCGATTCGCGCAGCTTTCTACCGCGGTGCAGGCAGGCGTTGTAGTACGCTTTGTACTCGTCGTCAGCGACGCGCACGATCAGATAAGAGCGGTCCGCAATGTCGTAAGGAACAACGTCGCCGACGTTCTCGAAATCGTCCTCATGCGCCGCCATCTGCCAGACGCGGCGCCAGAGCTTTTCTTTCTCGAGCTCGTGGTAGCGGCGATCGATGTAGCGCGCGACCGGCACGAGCGAGGGGCCCGGCGGCATCGGCTGATTCCGGCGCATGGCATCGGTAATGTTGGCGGCGTTTGAATCCGCTTCCAGCATGGCGGTAAATGCGTCGTCCATGGTGCGGACGCCGTTGTCGACGGCTTCAGCCATTTCATTCCTCCCAGATTCGAAAGCGTCGATGTTAGCAGAGTGAAACGTGTGCTAAAAATGAAGGCTTCAGGCGTCGGACAGCCTCGCCCGGAAGGCCTCCAGCGTAAACTCCGGCTGGACATCAGTGGGTTCCTGGCCATAGCAGGCGATGTCGTAGAAATCCCGGAGGGCGGAAATTCTGCCGTTCCTGATCTCGATGACGCCGGCGATGTGCGGCGTCATGAGATCGCGCCCGTCAGCCGCCCAGTGGTGATCAACGCGTTCCGTGAACACCACGTTGTCGGCGCTTGCCATGTAGAGCACGTCTGCGCTGAAGTGTGTCTGGTTTATTAAGATCGGAATTTCGTTGCGAAAGCCGCCGCGTGCCATCAGGTCGCGAACGGCTGCCTGTCCGGATAGCGTCGGCAGCCCGCTGTTTGCCCAGACAAAATCGTCGGTGCAAAGCGCCGCCATCTGCTCCATGAGGTTACCGTCCTCCATGGCTTTGAAGATGGAGAGCGCGAGGCGTTCGTTGTCGTTGGCGGCCATGTCGAGATCAATCATGCAGTTCTCCCTTTGATATTTCTGCTCTCAAGTTGCTGCAGCGGCCCGAGCTTCGAGGGCCGCGCGCATTTCCTGATGACGCTTGCGGGTGATGGGGTAGCGGATGATGAGGATTGCTGACAAGAGATAAAACGGTACGGGTGAAAACGCGTACCACGCTCGTAGCGCAAAGAGCTCGTCGGGTCCGTTTGTCACGCTCGGATTGAATCCGAGGTAAGCAAGCACCGGCAGCGAAATGCCTACGCCGAACGCCATGACGAGCTTGGTGGCCGTCGACCAGGCGGCAAAGAAGAGCCCGGCCCGATCAGCGCCGCTTTCGAGCGTATCCAGGTCGATGACATCGGCTTTCATGGAGGTGGGCACCACGTTCAAATTCCCGCCGCCGATGCCGAGGATGAAGAGAATGCTTGCCGCCCAGAAGAGATCACCTTCGCCGAGCCACATGAACTGCGGGAACATGAACGCCATGAGGGAAATAGAGCAGAGCCAGGTGATGTGTTTGTCCGTCTTGTGCGAGAGCCATACCCAGAGCGGTACGCCCAGCAGGTTACCGATGTAGTAGCCGAGGACCACCAGCGACGCGGCCGTCGGATCGACGATGACGTGGGTGATGAAAATGACGAAGAGCGGCGCCCCCAGCGCCACCGCGGTGGAGCTGAACACGAAGGCAAACAGCAGACGCCGGAAAGGTCCGTTCTGCCACATGATCTTGAGGCCCGCCCAGATTTTGATCTGGGCGGGAACGAAGTCACGGCGTTCGGGAACGAGCGCGGTTGCGGGCAGGATCAGCAGGGGCAGCAGCACCAGCGCCGCGGCTCCAATGATGGTGACCATTTCGCTGCTGCGTCCTCCCCATCCGAACACGGCCTGACTGCCTGCTGGGATCCCAATGGCAAGCAGCGTCCCGCAGAGGCCGGCAATCGTCCGCCATCCGGTGATACGGGTCCGTTCCGTATAGTCCTGGGAGAGCTCTGCGCCCCAGGCGAAGTAGGGGATGTTGAACAGCGTCCAGCCGAGCCAGAGCAGCATGATCCAGCCGAGGAGATGTAGTTCACCGACACCCTCCGGCGGATAGAAGAGCTGATAGATGCTGATCATGGCGATCGGCACGGCGGCAATGATCCACGGTTTGCGCCTGCCGATGCGGGTGTGGGTGCGATCGCTCAGATAGCCGATGACCGGGTCCGTCACGACGTCCCAGAGCCTCGAGAGCATGAGTAAAAAGCCGACGGCAGCCATGCCGAGACCCAGATCCTGGGTGTAGAAAGCCGGCAGAAAGAGCGTGACTGGGGTCAGGATCATCGACATCGGCAGCTCCGCCGCGCTGTAGGTCAGGAGCCTGCGTTTGCTCAGTGGCTCACCGGGCATGGGCGATTCTTGCGTCCGTCATTCAGGCATTCTGCCTCAAAAGTGAAACGTGCTTCAAAATTTTTTGGTGTCGGGCTGGCGGTAGCAAGCCTTGCGGGTTGCGAGCATACTGGGACGGACAGTCAATGCTGAGGGAGACAGTATGCAACGTCGCCGCTTTCTGGGTGCCGCCATGGGTGCCGCCGCCTCTTTACCGCTTCTATCACCGCTTGCACGGGCAACCGCAAACCTTGGCAACTGGGGAGAATCCGCGAGCGCTGATGCTTATGTCAGTGGCAACTTCGGACCGGTTGCCGTCGAATCTTCGGTTGTGGATCTCAAAGTGACGGGGGAGTTACCCAAAGAGTTGATCGGGCGTTATGTCAGGAACGGCCCCAACCCGTCCTCACCAACCGATGCAGGGCATCACTGGTTCATTGGTGACGGGATGGTGCACGGCATCAGGATCGAAGAAGGTCGCGTGTCGTGGTATCGCAATCGCTACGTCAAAGGCGGCGCGAACACGCACGTGATCGGTCATGCGGGTAAGACGCTGGCGATTGTCGAGGCCGGTGGCAAACCGGTCCACCTGACTGAGGATCTGGAAACCGTCGGGTTTTACGACTTCGAAGGCACGCTCCCGGGCGCTTTCAGTGCGCATCCCAAACGCGATCCCGATACCGGTGATCTGCATGTGATGACCTACAATCCGGGACCGCCGCCGTTTCAAGTGCAGTACGTGCGCGTGACCGCCGGCGGCGTTGTCGACAAGGTCGTCGACATTCCGGTGGCAGGCCCGGTCATGGTCCACGACACCAGTATTACCAGGAACTGGGTGCTGGTCTACGACCTGCCGGTCACCGCCAATCCGCAGCTTGCCCAGCAGGGCTACCGCTTCCCGATGCAGTGGAACCCGGATTACGGCGCGCGCGTTGGTCTGCTGCCGCGTAACGGCGGTGCGGCGGACGTGGTCTGGATCGACGTGCCGCTTTGCTACGTATTTCACCCGATGAACGCATACGAAACTGAGGACGGAAAGATCAGCGTGGATCTGTGCCGCTACGATCGCATGTTCGACGGTAACTTCAACGGCCCGTTTGCCGGTAACGTCGAATTGACGCTCGATCGCTGGGTACTGGATCCCAAGCGCCGCACCGTTTCCGTGGATCGCGTGGACGATCGCGCGCAGGAATTTCCGCGCGCCCACCCGTCGCTCGAAAGCAAGCCTTATCGGTATGGCTACGCCGTCACCGTCGACGGACCGACCTTCCCGCAGATCCTCAAGCATGATCTCAAAACTGGTGAATCCATGGTCCACGACCTGCGTGGCCGCAGCAGTGGTGAGGCAGTGTTCGTGCCACGCGAAGGCGCCACGGCCGAAGACGATGGCTTCCTCATGTCCTGGGTGTACGACCCGAACAAAGACGTGAGTGAGTTTGTGGTGCTCGACGCGCAGGCCATGGTGCAGCTGGCGAGCGTGCGTCTGCCTGTTCGAGTGCCGTACGGATTTCATGGCAGCTGGATTGCCGACGCCTGACGCTGACTGACACCAGGGGAGTAGCCATGTTCGCAAAACCTGCGCAAACCGTTGCCTTCCTGTCTGCCGTGCTGTTTGTCGGTACGCTGGAGGCCGCCACTTACATCCATGCAGGGCGCCTGGTCGACGTCAATGCGGCTGAGGTGCTCGAAGCGCAGACCATCATCGTCGAGGAAGATCGGATAGCCGGGATTGAGCCCCGCTATGTTGCGCCCGGGGCCGGTGATGAGCTCATCGACCTCAGCGACGCCACGGTCATGCCGGGTTGGATCGACATGCACGTGCACATTGCCAGTGAGCAAAGCCCGCGACGTCAGGTTGAAGCCTTCACGAAAGATCCAGCCGACTTCGCGTTTCGTTCAGTGGCGTACGCAGAGCGAACGCTCATGGTCGGCTTCACGACCGTGCGCGACCTGGGCACTGGCCATAGTCTTGCACAGTCGCTCAGGGACGCCATCGCCGAAGGCTGGGTGGTCGGACCACGGATATTCACGGCAGGAAAGTCGATTGCCACAACCGGGGGGCATGCGGACTCGAGCAACGGTAGAAATCGTGCGCTGGCAAAAGATCCGGGGCCAATCGATGGTGTCATCAACAGCGTGACGGATGCCTACAAAGGGGTCCGTGCGCGCTATAAGGAAAAGTCGGACCTCATCAAAATCACGGCGACCGGCGGTGTGCTGAGTCAGGCGCGCAGCGGGCAGAATCCGCAGTTTACGGTCGCGGAGATCGAGGCCATCGTGACGGCGGCCAGAGACTATGGTTTCAAGGTGGCCGCGCATGCACACGGCACGGAGGGCATGAAGCGCGCCGTGCTCGGTGGCGTGGATTCCATTGAGCACGGCACCTACATGAGCGACGAGGTCATGCGTCTCATGAAACGCAGAGGCACCTACTATGTTCCGACCATAGTGGCCGGCAGGTTCGTTGCCGAAAAAGCTCAGGTGCCGGGGTACTTTTCGGAACTGGTGCGCCCCAAAGCGGCTGCCATTGGTCCCCTCATCCAGGCAACGTTTGCCCGTGCCTATAAAGCCGGCGTACCGATTGCGTTTGGTACCGATACGGGGGTTTCGCCGCACGGCGACAACTGGAAAGAGTTTCTTTACATGGTGGAAGCCGGCATGCCTGCCATGGAAGCCATCGTCAGCGCCACCGTGAGTGCTGCTGATCTCCTGGGCCAGACGGCAGAGCTCGGCTCAATCGAGCCTGGCAAGCTGGCCGACATCATTGCCACAGACGGCAACCCGCTGACTGATACGCAAGCCTTCGGGCGGGTTCACTTCGTCATGAAAGGTGGCGCTGTTTTCAAGCGCCCCTGACGTTACATCGAAGCAACGCGTTCCTGGGAAGTACCCTGGAAGGTCAGAATGTGCTCGTTCAGCGCGTCGTTTGCAGCCTGATCCGTCGGATAGGGTCCTTTCAGGCCCTCCCGCGTGGAGAAGTACCAGCCGTCGGGTTTCTCGACGGTTCGTGACTGCTTTTTGTTGTTGAGGCTATCCAGTTTGAGCTCGCCACCAAGCGCCAGATGAGCGCCGATATGGTCCAGCGGTACGTCGACGATTTGACGCTCGCCGTCGATTTGACAGCTGACGCGTCCGACCTCGTTATCGAGGTCTACGTCGAGTACGAGATGCAGGCGGCCTTCGTCCGTGTAGAGGCGGCCGGCGAACCGGTTTGCCAGTGTTGAATGTGTCATCACTCGATCCCTGTTTGACCGTGAGTATTAGTCTATGAACCAGTTCTAAAGAATCTGCCAACTGCGTCACATTCTGGATTCCACTCACAACACAGTCGAAATGCGGCTGGAGCCGCATCGCGGTCCTTACGCTCGGTCGCATGGCCTGCCAGAATCGGCCGAATAAACAACAACAAATAAAGGAAACATCCACGTGGCTGAACTCCTGACAATCGAGAATCTGGCGAATCTCGGCGTGCTGCTCTTCCTACAGGCAGTGCTCGGTTTCGATAATCTGCTCTACATATCCATTGAGTCCAAGCGGGCGCCCGTTGCAAAGCAGGCGGCAGTGCGCCGCAACGGAATCCTCATCGCCATTGCGCTGCGCATTGTCCTTCTATACGTCATGGTCAAGCTCATCGAGGTGCTGACCGAGCCGTTCTTCAGCATTCATTGGACAGGGGTCATCGAAGGCAGCTTCAACTTTTCGACCATTGTGTTTCTGTTTGGTGGGGTCTTCATCATGTACACCGCGGTCAAGGAGATTACCCACATGCTTGCGGTGGAGGATCTGCAGAATGAGGGAGCGGACAAAGCCAAGAAGAGCGTGGGGCAGGTGATCGCGCTCATTGTCTTCATGAATCTCATCTTTTCGTTCGATTCCATTCTCTCGGCGCTTGCCATCACAGACGTGTTCGTCGTGCTGGCGATTGCGATTGTGGGTTCGGGTCTTGCCATGCTGCTCCTGGCCGATCGCGTGTCCGAATTTCTGCAAAAGAACCGGAAATACGAAGTGTTGGGACTTTTCATTCTGCTCATTGTCGGCATTGTGCTGCTCGGGGAAGGGGGACACATTGCGCATTTGAAGCTCTTTGGCTTTGCGGTCGAGCCCATGGCTAAAACCACGTTTTACTTCTCCATTGCAGTCCTCGTGGCCGTTGATGTCATACAAACCGGCTACCAGAAGAAGCTCGCTGCCATGCGTGGTGTATAATGGCGGGCTCGGTTCAAGAAGATAGACAGAGTTGCACATGAGTGATTTAGACGCGTTGCGGGCTGAGGCCGCCGCCTGGGTCAGCGATAACTTCCCGCCTTCGCTGCAGGGTATGAAGTTCGGTTTTGAAGGCGAAAGTGATCCCGCAAAGGAAGCGGATCTCGAAGTCTGGCGCCAGCGCCTGGCGGAAAAAGGCTGGGGGGCGCCGACCTGGCCCAAGGAATACGGCGGTGCCGGATTGAGCGATCCCGAAGCCAAAGTGGTCGGTCAGGAAATCGGCAAGGCGGGTGCGTTCAATCACATCCCGATGATCACCGGCATGGGCATCACTATGGTGGGGCCTACCGTGCTGGAATATGGCACGGATGATCAGAAAGCACGGCATCTGCCCGGCATTGCGAGTGGCGAGATTCGCTGGTGTCTGGGTTTGTCTGAGCCGAACGCCGGATCGGACCTTGCCAGCTTGAGCACCAAGGCGGAAGACAATGGCGATACGTTTGTCATCAACGGTCAGAAAATCTGGACCTCGGGTGCCGACATTTCGCAGTGGTGCGGTGCGCTGGTGCGCACGGACGGGAATGCAGCCAAGCGCGACGGCATCAGCTTTGTCATGCTGCCCATGGATCAGGATGGTGTCTCTACCAAACCGATCCAGTTGATCGCGGGCGCGTCGCCGTTCTGCGAGACGTTCTTCGATGACGCGGTTGCAGAGAAGAGCGACCTGCTCGGGGACCTCAACGACGGCTGGAGCGTGGTCAAGCGACTCCTGCAGCACGAGCGTCAGAGTCAGACCCAGGCCCGCGGTTCGAGCGGCGGCGCAAAAGCGCCGGGCCTGGAGGATATTGCCAAGGCTTACGTCGGCACGGATGACGACGGGCGCCTGGCCGATCCGGATCTCAGAGTGCGTCTCGCGAACCATCTCATGGACGCCCAGGCGCATGGTCTCACCGCGGCCCGCATCGTTGCTGAGGCGAAGGGGCAGGTGAAGGTGAGTGCGGCAGCCTCCATATTGAAGAACTCGGCGACCAACGTGGCGCAGACGAAGTCCGAGCTGCTGGTTGAGCTCATGGGCAGTCAGGGCCTCGGCTGGGAAGGAGATCAGTTCACGTCGGAAGAACTCGCGAGCGTCCGTGAATGGCTGTCCGGCAAGGCGATTTCCATTTATGGCGGTTCGTTCGAGATCCAGAAGAACATTATTTCGAAAAACATCCTCGGCCTGCCCGAGACCACGCAGAAGGGTTAGTAGACATGGCAGCATTAACCGAAGAACAAAACATGCTGAAAGACCAGGCAAGCGCCTGGGCCAGCGAGCAGGCGCCGGTGCTGAAATTCCGCGAAATGCGGGACAGCGGCGTTGAGACCGCCTATGTCGACACCACCTGGGCGTCCATCGTCGAGATGGGCTGGACCGGGATTCTGATCCCCGAAGCTTACGGTGGCTCCGACCTCGGCTATCTCACTTTTGGTGTGGTGCTCGAGGAACTCGGTCGGCAGCTGACGGCATCACCGCTCTTTGCATCAGCGTACGTCGGAGCAACCGCGCTGCTTCTGGGTGGCAATGAAAGTCAGCAACAGGCCCTTCTGCCAGGCGTGGTCGACGGTTCACAGATTCTGACGCTTGCGTTGGAAGAAGGACCCCGCCATGCACCGGAAAACACGGCGCTTGCAGCAAGTAGTGCCGATGGCGGATACGTGCTGAACGGCAGCAAAACCTTCGTGCTCGAAGGCATGGCGGCGACAACGCTGATCGTCGTGGCGCGTACGAGCGGCTCAGCGGGCGAGAGTTCCGGACTGACACTTTTTGTTGTACCGGCGGATGCCGCCGGTGTGAAACGTGAAAGGCTCAGCATGGTCGACAGCCGAGGCTACGCCAACGTGAGCTTTGCCGACGTCACCGTTGGTGCCGATCAAGTGTTAGGCAAAGTTGATGCCGGAAGTGAGCTCCTGGATGCCGTTCTCGACCGGGCGCGTGCGGGGATTTGTGCCGACATGATGGGGACCGGTGCGCAGGCGTTCGACATGACGCTGGAGTATCTCAAGACAAGAGAACAGTTCGGTCGCGTGATTGGTTCCTTCCAGGCGCTTGGCCATCGCGCCGCTGACCTGTTCTCCGCGATGGAGCTTGCGCGTTCCTGTCACGAAGCGGCACTGCAGGCAATTGATCGCGGTGCCGACGATGTGGCCCTGATGTCGTCGCTGGCAAAGTGTCGGGTAGGGGAGTTTCTACACACGATGTCCAATCAGCTCATCCAGATTCATGGTGGTATCGGCATGACGGACGAGTTCGACGCAGGCTTCTATTTGAAGCGAGCGCGCGCCGTGGAGGCAATTTTCGGCAATCGCGCCTATCACCGCGACCGTTACGCGCGTCTGCTGGGATTCTAGCGGCTCCTCAGGCGTCGCCGGGCATTCAACGGCGCACGGCGGGAGCTTCTCCAGGGAGACCCGTTGCGCGCCACTTGAGATAAAGCTCCACGTTCGTCCAGGTTTGTGCGCCGAACGCCAGCGGCTCGGCGCGCACCCCCGTGTTGCAGAAACGCAGCCGCCGTTGCAGCGAGCCCAGGGTTTGCCACTCCAGCCGGTAGATCGGGTAGCCAACCGGCTGTCCCTGACTCAGCTTGTCGCCGCGGAGCATCTGTCCGACGTAGTGTTCGTGACAGTGCACGCAGGCGAGGTTCATCTGGCCGCGTCGCTCGTGGAAGTAGGTTTCTCCCGCATCGAAAAACGGTCTGGCTGGACCGCTGATGTCCACCTCTACAGGCACGCCCCGTGACTGGTGCGCGACGTAAGCCGTCAGACTCAGAAGTGGCTCTGACTCCCAGGGGTAGGCGGGCTCACCTTGTCGTTCGGTACGGCAGTGATTGATGCGGGCTTCGAGGTTGAGCACTGTGTCGAGCGACTTGTCGTATGCCGGATAGCGACTGGCGACGCCCGACATATCGGCAGCGTGGTGGCAATCGGCGCAGGCGGGTTTCCCTGTCTCGGGCGCCTCGGTCCAGAGGACCATCCCGCCGTCGACCCATAACATGCCGGGATTGGCAAAATCGTCGTCCTGCAGGTTCTGTGTGTCCTGCGACTGAAAGTGATAGCCCGAGCGCGGTTCGGGGATACCGCTGACCGGCGGCGAAGCTCCGGGTGAGCAGCCGCAGAGCAGGATCAGCAGCGGACTAAGGCTCGACCGCCAGCTCACGCGTTTCGACCGTTACGTTGCCGTCTTGATCGGTCCAGCGGAATTCCAGCGTGCCGCTCCGGTCGGCCCGCACGCTGAACGCGAAATAGGGGTTCGCGGCGATCCCCGGATTCAACTCGGCGCGAAACACGGCGCGTCCGTCATAGCTGCAGACGAACTCGCTGACGATGTCTCTTGGGATGGCAAGTCCGAGGGCATCGCGCCGGTAGCCGGTTTCCATGGGGTGAGAAAAGAGCGTTTTTATACTGATGACCTCGCCGGAGCGGGCGCGTGAGGGTACGGAGATGCGCGCGCCAGCCATCAGATCAACGCGTCCAGACACGCCGCTTCGGTGACCACTATGTGTGCGCTTCCCGACCATAGGGTGCCGTCGCTCAATTCCGCAACTGCGGTAATGTGCTGCTCTGCGGCAACGCGTATGCGGGTTTCGATCTGCGCCAGGCCAGACAGGGGACCGAGCTCAAAGCGTACGATGTCGGGCAGTGGGTTGGCCTCGGCAAAAACGTGCACCGTCTTGACGTGGTCGGCGTCCGTCATGGGACTCTCGACGCTGACCTGCATGCGCACAGAGTTACCGTTCTCGGCGAGCGCCGGTAGCTTGAGTGCTACGCGTCCGGGTTGAATTGGACGGTTCCCGAAGGCGTTGCGCATGGCCGTTGCCATCTCCTCAGGCGTTGCTCTCGCCGCCGAGGGTATGAGCGAAAACGCACCGGCAGCGATGCTGCCTGCCAACCACTGGCGGCGTGTTGCGTTCACTGTTTCAACGTCTCGAGGTAGGCCACGACATCCTCCACCTGCTGCGCATCGAGTATGGGTTTGCCGGCGTATTCGCGGGCCACCTGCGCAAGTCCTTCTGTACGGTGGTATGCCGGCATGACGCTCTGCGGGTTCAGCCTTGTTGGATCGATCACTCTTTCTCTGATCATGGCTGCCGTCAACCGGCCGCCTACGTTGCTCAGGTCCGGTCCAATATTACCCTGGAACGATTCGTCGAGCTGGCTGATCTGGTGGCATAAGAGACAATGGCCGAGGTCCCGGTCGAGAACGACCGCTTTGCCACGCGCGGCATCACCCGGCGAGCTCGTGAGCGGCTCGCCCGTGAGATTCTGTGTCAGCAGCAGCGCGAAGAGAACGCCGCTCACGCGTCTCAACCGAATACCTCCCGTGTAATGGTCGTAAACCAATCTTCTGCATATCCCGCTTCTGCTCTGCGCACCGCAATGTCCGCGTCGAGCGGACTGACCCCGCCCGCACCTTCGACGTCGAGCCAGGCCCTGTCGCCGGGTGCGTACACCCCGGCCACGGAGATGCCGTAGTCGGGTGCTGCAAGGCTGTAGCAGGTGTTGATGAGCTTGCTCGTCACGGGCGTTTCGCTGTTCAGCGCTTTGACCACCTGCAGCGCACAGAGCTTTGCCTGGGCGTTGGCGGCAAAGGCTGACTTCGGCATGGCGTTGGCAATGGCGGCATCGCCGATGACGTGCACGTTGTCCTGAAGCATTGAGGCAAATGTCCGGGGCTCGATGGGACACCAGCCGGAGGCATCGGCTACCCCGGCGCGTTCTGCAATGGCTGCCGCCCGTTGCGGCGGGATCACGCTTGCAACGTCGGCACTGACGGATTCGAAATCGGTGTGCAAAGTCCTGTTTCCAGCATCAACTTCAACGACGCGAGCGCCGTCAGCCGCACCCTGCCACTCGACCATGTCGCCGTAGAGCGTCGTCCATGCTGCCCGGAACAGCGACATTTTGGAGAACTGGTCTTTCCCATCGAGCAGCAGGACCTTGGCTTTTGGATTGTGCTGTTTGAGGTAATGCGCAATCAGGCTGGCACGTTCGTAGGGTCCGGGAGGACAGCGGTAGGGTGCCTCCGGTATCGACATGACGAAGGTGCCCCCGGGTCGCATGCCTCTGAGCTGATCTCGCAGCAGCACCGTCTGCGCACCTGCGCGCCAGGCGTGCGGCATGCGATCGGCGTTCCCCGCGCTCAAGCCGGGTATCGTCCACTGAAAGTCGATGCCGGGCGCCATGATCAGTTTGTCGTAGGCGATCACCTGACGGTTTTCGAGGACCACCTGACGCGTGGCAGGATCGACATCCGTGGCGCGTTGCTGCACAAGGTTGATGCCGGCTGCTTTCAGGTTCTGGTAGCTGAACTGCTGCGCGTCTAGGCGCCGCTCCCCTGCGATCACCAGATTGCTGAAAGGACAGGCGGTGTACACCGGATTGGGCTCGATGAGCGTGACGTCTACCTCCGGTGCCAGCTGCCTGAGCGTACCCGCGGCGCTGGCTCCGGCAAAACCACCGCCGATGACGACAACCCGCGCGGCGGGACTGGCGCCTCGTCCGGCGCATCCGGCAAGCGGGGCTGCCAAGCCGCCGATGAGTAAGCTGCGCCGGTTTGTCATGGGGTGCCCAGCACCTCAGCCATGGCGCGTAGCTCCGCTTCGGTAAATCCGCGTGCAATACGGTTCATGACGGTGCCCTGCAAGCTACCGCTGCGGAAACCAAGGAGTTTGCGTTCCAGCGAGGCTGCGGTCTGTTCGCCAAGGCGCGGTATCCGGGCTTCGGCGCTGTGCCCGCCACCGTGACAGCTGCTGCAGGCAGCAGCCACGGTGGCTTGGTCGATGGCGGCAGGCGGCTCCGAAGCCATGCCGGTGAGCGGTACAACCAGCAGCAGAACGCCTGCCCGGAATACCCCCATCAGGCCTGACGGAGATTCCGGTTTTTCAGTGGGACCGTACGAACACGGTTGCCCGTGGCTGCGAAAATTGCGTTCAGCACTGCTGGCGCCGCAACCGCAATGGTGGGCTCGCCCACACCGCCCCAGGCCCCCCCGGAAGGCATGACAATCGTTTCCACCTCCGGCATCTCGTTGATGCGCATCGAGGGATACGTGTGGAAATTGTCCTGCTCGATAACACCGTCTTTGACCGTGCACTCGCCGTGCAGCAGCGCAGAGAGCCCGTACACGAACGAGCCTTCGACCTGGGCTTCGATCTGTTGCGGGTTCACGGCATAACCGGGGTCGGTGGCGGCAACGATTCGATGCATCTTCAGCCTGCCGTTTTCGTCGACGGAAACCTCCGCGCAGGCGGCGACGGCGCTGCCAAAGGCAAAGCAGGTTGCCAGACCACGGTGTATACCTTCCGGCGCAGGTGTGCCCCATCCCGCGCCGTCAGCGGCGGCCTTCAGAACTGCCCAGCCTTTGGCATTGTCTTTCATCAGGCGCCGTCTGAACTCCAGTGGATCGACGCCGGCTTCGTGGGCAAGCTCGTCGATGAAACACTCCATGTAGATGGCGTTCTGATTGACGTTCACACCGCGCCAGAAGCCGGGTGTGATGTGGCTGTTGCGCATGGCGTGATCGACGAGCAGGTTGGGGATCTTGTAGCTGATCGCGTGGTCACCAGACGGCGCCAGCGCTTGAAACTGCACCGGATCCATACCGTCCTGCAGCGCCTGCGGCATGAGACCGGCGAGAATCGACTGGCCGGAAATTCTGAGGTGCAGCGCCGTCAGGTTGCCGTCCTCATCGAGCCCACCTTCGATGCGTGCCATCGTGATGGGGTGATAAAGACCGTGCAGCATGTCTTCCTCGCGCGTCCACAGCAGCTTCACCGGCGTGCCGGGCATCTGCTTGGCGATCAGCACCGCCTGACGCACGTAGTCGGGAGCGCCGCGCCGTCCGAAGCCTCCACCGAGGAGCTGCTTATGAACATCGCACTGTTCGAGTGGCAGGCCAGCCGCTTCGGACGCGGCAGCCAACGCAGCCTCGCCGTTCTGGGTGGGGCACCAGACTTCGCAGGAGTCTTCGGTCCACTTGGCCGTTGCGTTCATCGGCTCCATGGTGGCGTGGTTCAGATACGGATAGCTGTACGTCGCCGATACAGTCTTGGCCGCCCCCGCGAGACCGGCTTTTACGTCGCCCGCTTTGTTTCCGACGAATGCGTCGTCAGCCGTCAGACCTTCCTCGACCGCAGCGGCAATGTCGCTTTGATTGACCTTCCCGCTCTCGCCGGCGTCCCATTCGACAGGCAGGGCGTCCAGAGCGGTCTTCGCCCGCCACCACGTGTCGGCAACCACAGCCACGGCGTTGTCATCCACCCGTACGACGGCTTTGACGCCACGCATGTTTTTGACTTTGTCCGCATCGTAGCTTTTCAGTTTGCCGCCGTGCACCGGGGACTGTTTGATGGCGGCGTTCACCATGCCGGGCAGATTGATATCTGATCCGTAGATCTGTTTGCCGGTGAGTTTGTCCGCCGTGTCCAGACGTTTGACGGGTTGTCCGATCAGCGTCCAGTCCTTTGGATCCTTGAGCGGTACCTCGTCCGGCGGCACCAGCTTGGATGCGGCCGTGGCCACTTTGCCAAACGTTGTCGTTTTGCCGGTTGGTTTGTGCGTGATGACGCTGTCCCGGGCCATGCATTCGTCGGCGGGGACACCCCATTCATTGGCCGCGGCTTCGATGAGCATCATGCGCGCTGCCGCACCGCCTTCGCGAACGTACTGATGGGATTCGCGGATACCGCGGCTGCCGCCGGTTCCGAAGCTGCCCCAGACGCGCTGCCGCTTCAGATTTTCACCTGGCGTCGGGTATTCCCAGGTGACTTTGTCCCAGTTGCACTGCAGTTCCTCCGCGGCGAGCTGGGCAAGTCCGGTGAGGGTGCCCTGGCCCATCTCGGAACGGGCAATGCGGATGACAACGGTGTCGTCGGGATGGACCACCACCCAGGCGTTGACCTCATCTGCGTGCGTATCCGCCAGCGCCTGCGGCAGGCTGAGCCCCAGCGACAGACCGGCGCCCGTTACGGCGGTGGAAACAAGAAACTTGCGGCGACTCAGGTTGACTCGGTTTTCCGTGTTCATGCTCAAGCCTCCTTCGCCAGCTCAGCCGCGCGATGGATGCCGCGGCGTACCCGCTGCAGCGTGCCGCAGCGGCAGATGTTGGTGATCCCCGAATCGATATCGTCATCGGTGGGCGCGGCGTTTTTGGCAAGAAGTGCCGCTGCCGCCATGATCATGCCTGTCTGGCAGTAACCGCATTGTGGAACGTCGAGTTCCGCCCAGGCCTGCTGCACCGGGTGGTCACCGTTCTCCGACAAACCTTCGATGGTGGTGATCTTCTGGCCCGCCTGCACGGCGTCAGCCGGATAGATGCAGGATCGGACGGGGTTGCCGTCGATGTGCACGGTGCATGCGCCACATTGGGCGATCCCGCAGCCGTACTTGGCGCCCGTGAGGCCTGCCTGTTCTCGTAAAACCCACAGTAGTGGCGTCCCTTCGTCGAACTCCAGTTCGACGTCCTTGCCGTTGATGTTCAGTCTGGCCATAGCCGGATGTGCTCCTGTAGTAACAAATCTGATGTGTCTTCAGGAGGAGGGAGTGCCGCGACCCTGCCCCTGAGTGTGGCGTGCTTTCGAGCGGAGTGTAGCGCCAAGCCGCGGGTGGCGGAAGCGTATGCGTGGCCCTGTCGGATCAGATGGCGGAATCACCGCACCTTGTAGCGGATCGGTAGCGACTTGAGGCCGCCAACGAATGTCGACTGGGTGTACTGTGGTTCACCGGCAAGCTCGAGATCGGAAATGCGGCTGAAAAGCTCCTTGTAGAGCGACGTCATCTCCATACGCGCAAGATGCTGGCCGAGGCAGACATGGGCGCCGAAGCCGAATGCCAGCTGCTTGGCGTCCTTGCGGTCCACGCGGAACTCGTAAGGCGCGTCGAAAACGTCTTCGTCACGGTTGGCGGAGAGGTACCACAGTATGGCGGATTCCCCTGCCTTGATGGTTTTGTCGCCGAGCGCATAGTCTTCGGTTGCGGTTCGCATGAAATGGCGCACGGGCGTGACCCAGCGAATCACCTCGTCAATGGCAGTGGGGTACAGCTGCGGGTCCGCCTGGAGTTTCGCGAGCTGGTCCGGATTCTCGATCAGCGCCAGAACGCCGCCGGCAGTGGAGGCGCTTGTCGTGTCGTGCCCTGCGGTGGCGACGATGATGTAGTAGCCGTTGGCATCCAATCGCGGCATGTATTCGCCGTCAAACTGCGCGTTCGCAATCAGACTTGCGACATCATCTGTGGGTTGTTTGCGGCGTGCTTCGGTCAGCTCGTCGAAGTAGCTTTCGAAATCTTCCACAACCTTGAAGAAATCCTCTGGTTCGAACGAACGCTGGTTGTCCGGGTCGGAGCTGCCGAAGAGCTCCTGCGTGAGCTTAAGCATCAGCGCTTCGTCCTCTTCCGGTACCCCGAGGATTTCCATGATCACGCGCAGCGGGTACCAGATGGCAACGTCTTTGACGAAGTCGCACTCGCCGCCAAGCTCCACCAGACGGTCGACGTACATCCTGGCCAGCTCGTCGACGCGGGTCTGCAGCTTGCGCAGGTTCGTGCCCATGAACCAGCTCTGGGTGAGCATGCGGTACTTCATATGATCCGGGTCGTCCATCTGCACGAGTGATCGTATGAGGTGCCGGCGGCCGGTCATCATCTGGACCATTTCCTGCAGCCCCTTGGGGCCAAGGGTGGGGCGTGGGTCGTTGATGAAGACCTTTTTGTTGCCTTCGATGGCTTTGATCTCGTCGTACTTCGTTACCGACCAGAACGGATCGAACCCTTCCGGCTCGAGGAAGCGCAGCGGGTCGTTTGCCCGCAGCCAGCGGAACTGCTCGTGTATGCCCGGTTCGTCAGCCCAGTTGGCCGGATCGACCAGGGCGTTGTCCAGGTCCGGGGAAGATGTGTAGAGATCCATGTTAGCGATCCGGCTTGAAAGAGTCCGGCAAATTATGGGGGCTTGCCGCTACGACGTAAACGAGCTGATTCTCTCGATCGGTTCCCTGTCCATGTGCACGGTGTTTATTTTCGCCGCCGTGTCGGCATAGCCGAACGAGACGCCGCAGAGAATGGCGTTACCTGCCGGGACATCGGCAATCTCACGCACGGGCCCTGGGTAGCTGCCGAGGGCGCCTTGCGGGCAGGCAGCAAGGCCGCGCTCGGTCAACAGAAGCATGAACGTCTGCAGGAAAATGCCGAGGTCGAGCGCGTTTGCGCGGTGCATCGTCTCCGGCATCGAAAGAAACGCCGCATGGGGAGCGCCGAAAAACTCCCAGTTCTTCAAAAGAAGCTCGCGACGACCCTCTGCGTCGTCACGGTCGACGCCCATGGTGGCGTAGTAGCCGAAGCCGCAGGCACGCTGGCGGTCTTTGTATTCTCCCTTCAGGCCGACGCCGCCGGAAGGCCAGGTCGGGTAGGGTGTCTTGCCGGCGTTGATCTCGGCGAAAATGGCGTTCTGCAGACGCTCGCGCGCCGCGCCCGACACGACGGCAATGTGCCATGGTTGCGTATTGCTGTTCGATGGTGCGTATCGCGCTACTTCGAGCACCTCGCGTATCACCGCCTCGGGAACGGGGTCCGGCAGAAAACCACGGGTCGTGCGACGTGCGCGGACGGCGTCGGTAACGTTCATCACTTGAGACCCTCCACCGCCGCCCGCTGTACGGCCGGGAGCAGCTTTTTCATGTTGAACGCTTTGCGGTCGGCGAGGTATTGCATGACGACGCCGCGGAGCATGCCCAGGATCAGCACCGCAGAGATTTGTGGACTTACTTCCGGGCGAAACTCTTTGTTGTCGATGCCGCGTTGCACGATGCTCGCAATCACTTTGCGCACGCCGTCGTTCAGACGGGAGATTTCCTCCTCGACTTCGGGCACCGCCGCGAGCGCCTCGCCCATGATGACGTAGAGGGTGCGCATGTGGCCTTCGCGGAGCGTGACCTCGGTCAGATAAATTTCGATGTAGTTGTCGAGCGACTGCTGGGCGCTTTCTTCGCTGATGGCTGAGCCCATCTGATCAGCCTGAAAGCGGCCCGTTGCGTTTTTGACGACCGCGCGCAGTAAGCCCTCTTTCGAGCCGAAACGGTGGCTGACGAGCCCGCCGGTGTAGCCCGCTGCTTTGCCGACCTCGTTCAATGTCGTTCGCAGATAGCCTTGCTCAGCGAAGAGTTTGGAGGCTGCGCGGACAATCTCGCGTTCCGATTCGGCCTTCCGTTCTTCCTGTGTCCGTCGTTTTTTTGCTGTTTCAGCCATAGTCGATCAACCGCGCAGCTCGTTGAGCAACCTGGCATACGCTTCGGTTGCTTCCTTGATGAACGAAAACTCGCCCTGTGGGCGAAACATGATCTGGGTGGCGCCAATCTCGAGCCAGCGCCGCGCCTGCGTCAGCCAGGCCTGTGGGTCCAGCTCGCGGGTGAATATGGTCGCTTCAATACCCACGTCCGCGGGATCGCGTCCGTTGTCCTCGACCGCGCTTTTGAATTTTGCAAACGTGACTTTCGCATTGTCGTCCGGCATCGGCAGCATCGCCTGCCAGCCGTCGGCAATGGCGGCCGCCCGCACGATGGCGGGCTCTGCAAATGCACCGACCCAGACGGGTATGGGCCGCTGGATGGGCATCGGGGCGAGACCCGCGTCTTCGAATTCGTGCCAGGTGCCGTTGAATGTGGGGTGCTGTTCGGTCCAAAGGAGACGACACACCTCGATCTGCTCGACGAAGCGTTTTGCACGGTTCTTGAAGTTCATGTCGAGGGCCACGTACTCGGGCTCGTTCCAGCCGAGCCCGACGCCAAGCTGCACCCTGCCGCCGCTCAAAACGTCGAGCTCTGCCGCCTGCTTGGCGACGAGAACCGCCTGGCGCTGCGGCAGGATGAGCACGGCCGTCTTCAGAACGAGCCGCTCGGTGATTCCCGCCATGAAGCCGAGCAGCGTCATGACCTCATGGTGCGGAAACTCCGTCGTATAGGCAGCCGCTGCGGGAAAATCGCCCCGCGGCGTACGCGTCTGCAAAACGTGGTCCGGGACGTTGATGTGATCGTAGCCGAGCGCTTCCGCCTGCTGGACAAAATCGCGGATGACGCGAAAGTCCGCACCGATCTCAGCCTGGGGGAAGTGGATGCCGAACGGGGTCACGACGCGCCCTGGGTGTGCTTCGGCCCGGTGGCTTCGAAGACCCACACGCGACCGGTGCGCCGGTTCAGCGCGTCGCTCTGCTGGCGCCGGGCGCGGGTTTCGTTGAGGTCGTTGATGATCTCTTCGGCACTGTCAGCGTCGCTCTCGTAGACGGCAAGATACGGCAGCGGACAGCCTTCGCCGGCTTCTCCGGTCAGCTTGAATCGCTGGGCGGAAGTCAGCTGGGTGGTGGCGAGTACTTCACCCAGGTGCAGATTTTCGTAGTAATCGTTGTATTCCGCCTCCATGCCCTCGGTGGGTTCGGTGAGGATGAGAACCAGGTGTTTATTGGCCAAGTGTAGTCTCCGCAGCTGTTGGTTCGGCTGCGACATCATAATATTGGTTGGTCAATAAATAAATGGTGAAAATGAGTCCAATGCCATCGCGGTCAGAGAGGGGCAGGTGCCAGCCGTCCAAGACTGGCTCACGGCTCGACCTGCCACTGCCCGCCGTTGGCGGCCAGCCACTCGGTGAGCGGTTTCGGACGATAGTCCGGATCGCTGTTGTAGCGTTTGCGGACGGATTCGTGCACGCGTTCTTTCGTGGGTATCCCGCGGATGTGTTTGCCGAGTACCTTGTAAAACCCTTTATAAGAGCGATTGGGTTTCAGCCTGTGATGCTGCTGTGTGCCGCCGACCAGGAAGGGCTCGAACTTCAATCCCTCGAGGTCCGCCTCCTGGACGAGCCATGACAGCGCCACGTCGCTCAGGTGTTTCCGCAGGCCGGTTTGCCGGTCTTTGTTCGCCTTTGCGCCGCCGCCGATATCGCCATGCACGCCCGCAAACCAGACCTGCTTGACGGTCTCAGCCTCATACTCTTCCCAGAGCGTGGGTTTGAAGTCGCCGCGTTTCTCGTCGATGGCAACCGCATGGCGGGCGCACTTGACGTTGCTGCCGAGGATCGGATCGAAGAAAAGATCACGTTCTTCGACAAACGCCAGAGAGCGGGTTGGGATGCCAAGCGCGCCGACGGTGTCCCAGACGCCAACGTAGTTCACCTCGCCGCGTCCGGTGCCACCCACGGAATGTTTTTTGCGCCATTGGCCGGCTGCGGCCGAACTCGGCTTGTGTTTTTTCACTTTGTAGAAGTCGAACGCATCGGGAATCAGCGCCGCGTTGGATTTTTTGAGAATTCCGCATTTGTTCAACATGCCGGCCAACGCGCGGATCGTGTATGCACCGCGGCTATAGCCAAACATGTAGATTTCGTCGCCCGGATCGAAGTTCTGCACGATGAAGCGGTAGCCGTCCTGAATGTTCTTTTCCATGCCGAGGCCGCTGATGCCGCCGCGTGTTTCGGCGTAGTAGCTGCCAACGCCCCAGTCATAGAAGACAACCTGTTGCACGCCTTTGTTGTCTGCGGGTTTGATGGCGCGAGCGACGCGCAGGACGTTGGTTGGGATTTCATCCTCCGGGTCGTTCCAGGTGCCGTCCGCACAGATGACAATGCGTTTCTTCGCCATGATCAATCCTTGAGCTGCTTTGAAGGAGCGAAGTTAGCCGACTCGTTCGCGGAGATCTATCAACCAGGTGACACAACGCGCTTCCGGGCTGGCCGTTAGTCGCTGCGTTTGATTTCCGCCGCCGTTGCTCGAACCTGTTCGTGTGCCTGTTGCAAGCGAGCAATGTCCGCTTCGCTCAATCCTTCCAGACTCCAGAAGTCCTGCTCCCAGGCGTCGTCGTCCGCCCACCGCTGCGGCGATACTTCTGTAGTGCGTGGCTCTCTAGCGCTATCCAGGAGGGTCAGAGCGCCATTGATCGTTGCCGATTGGGAATCGCGATCGAACGGCTTGCCGGCCGAGTGGCCGAGCGGAAAGTTGCTGAACCAGAAGCGCGCAACCCCGGCATGCTCGACAATGTCCTTTGCGCAGCCCGCAATCACGGTGGGAATGCCGTTTGCCTCCAGATGGCGTGCAATCAGACTGACCGTCTGATGACAGACGGGTCACGTCGGCACGAGCAGCGCCGCGTCTGCGCCGAGCTCGCGTGCCGCGGCCAGTGCGGCCGGTGCATCCTGTTCAGTCGTGATGCGCTGACTGCGATTGGTAGGCACGCCCACCAGCTCGGATAGGAGCTCGCCGATGCGGCCGTCCGCCTGCGCTTGTTCCAGCGCTGCAATCGGGAGCCACGTCGCGGGGTCTTCCGCCCGACAGTGCTTACGATCGTAGCCGATGTGAGAAATTCTGAGATCCGGGATGGGCGCCACCGGGGATCTGAACACGGCAAAGAACTTCGCTGCCGCGTTGTAGGTCGCACCCGGACCCTGGTCACCGTGGGCAGGATCAAATGGCGCGGCGGTAGTAATCAGGAGTAGCCGGGACTCGCTCAGGGATTTTTGCGGCTGGACGAACGGGACGTCGTCATGGTGTGCCCACGCGTAGGGTTTGTAGCCCTGCGCGGCGTAGTAGGCATGGCTGCGGGGAATGTACTCGATCATGGTGCCCTCCCGATGAGTTTGAGCATGCCGAATGGGTGAGAGCGCCGCAAGCCAAACATATTTGTTTGACAACCAATAAGTTACCATGCAGTATTTTCCCATTCGATGCTTGATATTCCGGAGGAAGTCTTTTGCACAAGGCGATAGCACCTGATCGCGTCGCGGTGATCACCGGCGGCGCCAGCGGCATTGGCCTGGCGGTCGCTCAGAAGCTCTCGGCCCGCGGCATGCGCCTCTGTATTGCGGATCGCAGCCAGGATGCGATCGACGATGCGCTCGCCACGCTGGAAGGTGAGGCTTTCGGGCAGGTCACTGACGTGGCAAATCTCGAAGAGGTGCAGACGCTCAAGGCCGCCGTCCTCGAACGCTACGGCGAAGTGGCGTTCCTCATGAACAACGCCGGCGTCGGTGGCGGTGGCGGGACGTTCAAGCGCTACGAAGGCTGGCAGAAGGTGTTGGGCGTCAACCTATGGGGTGTCATCAACGGTCTGCAGACGTTCGTCGAGGACATGATCAGTCAGAACACGCCGTGTGCCATCGTCAACACGGGATCCAAACAGGGTATTACCAATCCGCCGGGAGATGCGGCCTACAACGTCAGCAAGGCGGGCATCCGGTCGGTTACCGAAAGTCTGGCACACGAGCTCAGAAACACGGAGGGATGCCAGGTGAGCGCGCATCTTCTGGTACCCGGCTTCACGTACACAGGACTCATCAAGGCACACATTCCGGAAAAGCCGCCCGCCGCCTGGACCTCGGAGCGGGTCGCCGACGAGCTTCTCGCGCGCATCGCTGAAGGAGATTTTTACGTCATTTGTCCGGACAATGACGTAACCGCAGCGATGGATAACGCCCGTATGCAGTGGAATCTCGACGACATTGTGCTCAATCGGCCAGCGCTATCGCGCTGGCACGCGGACCATGCAGAGGCGTTTGAACGCTACATGCAGGAACATGCTGGTTAAATGACGTACGCGGAGGCAGATGTACCGGCACTGGACGGCCGCACGGTATTCGTCACCGGAGCCAATACCGGGATCGGCTATGAAGCGGCTCGCGTGTTTGCAGCGCGGGGCGCACGCGTGCTGCTGGGCTGTCGATCCGAGGAGAAGGGGACGCAGGCTGTTGATGCCATCCGCGAGGGCCACCCCGGTGCGGACGTGGCGGCAATCCCCCTGGATCTGGCTGAGCTTGCGTCGGTACGGCGTGCCGCGGCAATCGTGAACGAGGAATCCCGTCTGGATCTCCTCGTCAACAACGCAGGCGTCATGGTGCCGCCCAAAACGCTGACGGCCGACGGCTTCGAGTCGCAGTTTGGTATCAATCATCTGGGCCACTTCGCGTTGACGGGACATCTGCTGCCAAAGCTCATGGCGCAGCCTGGTGCCAGGGTCGTCAACGTCGCGAGCAGCGCCCATCGTTTCGGCCGCATCGACTTTGACGACCTCCAGGCTGAGCGGAGTTACCAGGCCGGCGCGCGTTATGGCATGAGCAAGCTGGCCAACCTCCTGTTCACCCTGGAACTGCAAAATAGGCTCGACGCGCGGCATCAGAACGCCGTGGCGGTAGCCTGCCACCCCGGGGGTGCGGACACCGAGCTTGGCCGGCACATTAATCCGCGTCTCACGGCCGTGATTCAACCGCTGGCGAGGCTGGTGCTGAACTCGGCCGCGGAGGGCGCGTTGCCGACGCTGCGGGCAGCCACTGACGATGCGGACAAAGGTGGGGAGTATTTTGGTCCGAGCGGCTGGTTCGAGCTCGCGCGTGGAGCCACCCAGGTGACGACGTCGATTGCAGCGAGAGACGGTGACGTTGCCCGGCGCCTGTGGACTGTGTCCGTTGAGCTCACGGGCGTTGACCCGCTTCCGCTCTAGTCGGACGCGATCCGCATAGTACAGAATGATTCATCGAGACAAGGGAGAGAGAACGTGTCATTGACCCTGCCAACCTCAGAACAATGGTCCCAGACGTGTGCCGCGGATGGCGAATTCCAGCAGGCCTGCCGGCATTGGACCGGAGGCTTGCGCCTCGGTGTCGGCGATGCCGAACTCACGCTCAATCTCGTTGATGGTCAAGTCCGTCCCGGCAAACCGGAGGGTGAGACCGGCGTGATCGAATACAGCGGCGACGAAGACGTCTGGCGCGAAGTCATGGCAGAGGTGCCGAAGCGTTTCCACAACGACGTCATGGCCAACGTGGCGATGGGCGCGGGCTTAACCCGCAGCGGCGACTATCTTGCCCACGCGCAGTACTACGCTGCCATCATGCGCGCCGTTGAGCTCCTGCGGGCGGCACCGTCGGACTATCCGCTGCGCGCGGGTGACGTTGGCGCGGCAGGACGGATCGATACGCCGGTTGGCCGCTACGTGCATATCAACATTGGCGGCTACGACCACCGCATCTATTTCGAGGAGGCGGGGCAGGGTATACCGCTCCTCATGCAGCACACCGCCGGCTGTCATGGCAGCCAGTGGCGCCATCTCTTCGAAGTGCCGGAAATTACGGAGCGTTTCCGACTGATTGCCTACGATCTGCCGTGTCACGGTAAGTCCGTGCCACCGGTGCAGAAAGCGTGGTGGGCCGAGCCGTACAACCTCAAAGGGGAATTCCTCCGCTCGATCCCACTACAGCTGGCCGCAGCGCTCGATCTCCAGGACCCCGTCTTCATGGGTTGCTCGGTGGGCGGCCTCCTGGCGCTCGATCTGGCGCACCGCCATGCGGATGCGTTTCGCGCGGTGATCTCGGTGGAAGGCGCGCTCAAGATTGAGGGTGAGCTCAGTCAGTTCGGCGATCTGTACCACCCTCAGGTCAACAATGAATACAAAGCCCGCCTCATGGACGGGCTCATGTCACCCACGTCGCCCAAGCCGTATCGCAAGGAAACGAGCTTCGTTTACGCCAGCGGCTGGCCGCCGGTCTTTTTAGGTGATCTCTACTACTACGTCGAAGACTACGATCTCCGCGAGACGGCGGGGGAGATCAACACGAATGAGGTCGGCGTGCACATCCTGTCGGGTGAGTACGACTACAGCGGCACATCGGAGCTCGGCCGGGAAGCGCAGCAGGCCATCCCCGGGGCAACCTGGGTGGAGATGAAAGGTGTCGGCCACTTCCCGATGTCCGAGAACCCGGACGCGTTCATCAGCTACCTGATGCCGATTCTCGACCAGATTGCGACGGCTTGAGGGGAAGGCATGCGCGTTGGCATATCACTTCCGGTCCGAGAAATGGCGCACGACCTTGCCGCCATTCGCGACTTTGCGCAGGCAGCGGAAGAACTGGGATTGACGCATCTGCGCGTCCCGGACCAGGTCATACGTCCGGATTCGGGGCATCTGCACGAGCCGATGTCACTTCTTTCATACATCGCGGCGATCACGACCAAGATTGAGCTGGTGCCATCGGTCATCGTTCTGCCGCTGCGCCAGACCGCGCTCATTGCGCGTCAGGCAGCGGAGCTCGACCTGCTTTCCGGCGGGCGTCTGCGGCTGGGGATAGGCGTGGGGGCAAGCGCGCCCGAGTTCCAGGCGATGGGCGTCGATTTCCGTACCCGCGGCGCGCGCTGCGACGAGCAGCTCGAGCTCATGCACAAGCTCTGGGAGGATCACAGCGTGACCTTTCATGGACGCTTCGACACGGTCGAAGAGAACGGCATCAACCCGTTGCCGGTCCAGCGCCCCATCCCGATCTGGGTTGGTGGCCGCTCCGTGCCGGGTGACGCGGTGGTTGAACGTATCGGCAGGTGGGCGGCAGGCTGGTTTGTGCTGGCCTCACCCGAGGATTACCCCGCGGTGCGCGCGCGCATCGATGCCGCGGCGGAGCGCCATGGCCGCAATCCGGCAGACGTCGGCACTGAGGCGGGCGTTGCGGTGGTCGGTCCGCGGGAGGCGGAATGGCGGGACAGGGTGAAAAACTGGCACGACACCGGCCTCACGCATCTCTGCCTCAGAACGCTGGGTGGTGGTATCGAACTGGCTGATCACATACCCCGGATGCGCAACGCGGTTGCCGAGCTCCCGATCGAAAACTCGGGCTGAAGGGTTCGGTTATACTGCCCGATTGCGTTTACTGGATCAGGCATGGAACCCGAGCTTCGCTACATCACGGTCAACGGCGCTGAGCTTGCCTATTTCGAACGAGGCACACGGCGCGACGACCGGCCAAGTCTCTTGTTTGTTCACGCCACGGGTTTCCACGCGAGAGTGTGGGACTATCACGCCGCAGCCTTCACGGATCTGCACATCGTGGCGCTGGATCAGCGTGGCCATGGCCGGTCTGCAAAACTTGCCGTAGACCACTGGCAGGTATTCGGGGAAGACCAGGCTGCGGTGGTCAGCGCGCTGGGACTTGCGGGAGCAATCGGTATTGGTCACTCCATGGGTGCACATGCCATGATTGACGGAGCAGCAAAGAGTGGAGCGTTCAGTCGTTTGTTGCTGCTCGATCCGACGGTAGCCTCCCTCGAATCGTACACGGCTGAGTACGCCGGCATGTTTGGCGACGAGCTGCATCCTGCCGCGAAACGACGCAACGTGTTCGAGTCACCCGAAGACATGCTGGAACGGATATCGGGCAAAAGCTCGTTTCCGCTCTTTCATCCGCGCATCCTCCGGGACTACGTGGAGCACGGCCTGGAACAGGTCGAGTCGGGTGAGTTCAGGCTCTGCTGCGAACCGGAGATCGAAGCGCACGTCTACATGGCAGCCCGCTCGAACGGTGAGGTGTACGAGAGCATCGAAGCCCTGGATATTCCGGTCACCATCGTGCGTGCGAAGCTTCCCGATCCACACAATCTGATGGACTGGGGTTCTTCGCCAACCTGGCCCGGCCTTGCGCAGTCGTTCAAACAGGGGCGGGATATCCATTGGGAGACATGTTCGCACTTCATCCCGATGGAGCGGCCGGATGAGGTGGTGGCGCTCATCAAAGAGGAGGTGGCAGCCTGTTAGCAGGTTTGTCAATCTGCAACGAATCGGCTATGCCTCCGCCGTGAGGGCACGCTTTCTCACGACCAACGTCCGCAACAGGAGGAATGATGGTAAAACTGCTGGTGAGAGGTTCCTTCCAAGTCCTGTACGTTGCCGTTGCTTTGTCGACTACAGCCACGCCTTGGGCTGCCGCCGCGACATCTTGGGAGACGTGCAGCTCAGCAACGTCCTGGTCGAAAAAGATTGCCGCGTGTCGGGAAGTCGTCCGCAATGGGCAGGATCCACACAAGCTGGCCACCGCACACTTTCATATTGCCAGCAACCTTGCTCACTCGTATCACGCCTTCAAGGTGACTGGCATGCAGCAGCCCTGCAACACCGACATAGGAATCTGGACGTCGACACGGGACCGCTTGTGCCTGTACTACGACCCTTTGGAAGGATTGTCGCTATCACCCGCTGAGGCGCTTGCGGATTGCAACCGCTTCGCGGCGCGCAACGTGACCGAACCCGTGACAAAAGATCTGAGTGTTGT
The DNA here is from genome assembly GCA_028285415.1 of Pseudomonadales bacterium. Classification (GTDB taxonomy): domain Bacteria; phylum Pseudomonadota; class Gammaproteobacteria; order Pseudomonadales; family Azotimanducaceae; genus UBA4421. The sequence goes on along the minus strand of JANQPF010000023.1, from coordinate 115,824 downwards.
CGTCGCCGAGTACCGCAAAGTGTTGCGCTACGATCCGGCACACAAAGGTGCGCAGATGGCCATCGAACAGGGCGGAAGAATGTGTGTACCGACGGATGGGCGCAAGAGTCGGGCGGAACCAAGTGAGCGCGATCAGTTTGCTCAGCTGATACAAGCAGCGCAGCACAGTATGGGGACCAAGGATTACGCCGCGGCGCGATCAAAGCTCGATGATCTTATCGGCATGTCGGATCAGTTTGCGGACCAAACTGCGGCATTTCGCGGTAACGTGATGGTGATGCGCGGTCTGGCGTCGGCCGCTCTGGGTGATGCGGTGCAAGCGCTCCAGGATTTCGATCTTGCTGTGGAGATAGCGCCTGGTCAGCAGCCCTACTACCGCCGCGCGCTGTTGCGCCTCTCGACCGGCGACGCAGTGGGCGCTGTTGACGATCTGAATGCGGCTATCGAAGCTGAATCCAGCCCTGTGCTGCTTGCCACGCGCGCCGATCTGTTCTTTTCTCGACAGGCTTTTGCTGCCGCCCTGCCGGATTTTGGCCGGTTGATTGCTGAAGAGGGCAAACACGCGGAACGCTTGAAGCCTGCCGCCTTTCTCTCGCGAGCCCTGGCCTTGCATCAGTTGGGGAACGTGGAAGGTGCCATCTCGGACTATCGCGCAGTTTTCGCGTTGTTGCCTGGTAGCGACCCGCAGACCCGCAGTCGGATAGAGGAAATTGTTGGGGTGCTGCAGAAGGCCGGTATTTATAAGGGCAGTGGCGAGGTATTCGACCCTGAGCTCGAGTCTGCACTGACACAGTGCGTCGCGGCGCCTCAATGCCGCTTCTACCCAGCAACGGGCGCTGGCTGGACCCGGCTGGAAATGAGCGCGATGTTTCCACCACCCCCGCCGGGTTGGACCGCAGACGAGATCGTTGTCGACTATCTGGATTCGTCAACTGACGCACTGGCAGCTGACATCGGTGTGGGAGGGCTGATACCCGAGAGCGTGAGAGTGCGCGCCGTACGCACTTATCGCCACGGCGATTCGTCTGTGATGTTGACGACCGATACGGAAGACTTCAAAACCGCATCCCTCATCGACGCGCTTCATGAGGATGCCGCCGCGCGCGCTGAGATGATCGCGTCCGGATTTGAACCCTGGACGGTGAATACCTTCAGGGGGCTGCGTGTCGTGGATCCCGCGGCTGGGGAGGGTTACGTTTTCACGGTTGACGCGGGGGGTGTGGTGGCCCTGGAGTGCGCGGTGGCAGCGTGCCCGATTGATCTGAAATCGCTGGCCGCCCGGTTCCGCTTCGAAGAGCTGGAGCGTTTCTTCGCGGACAATCACCCAAGGCCAGATTAGATCCTTCTGACAGACGCTAACTGGCTTTTTTCGTGGTGAAAAAGGTTGGCCCTCGTCATATGCATTATCGATGTGTCAGCGCTAACATGACACGATGGACAAAGACGCAAACAAGAACGATTCGGCAGACCGGGCAGGGAAAGTGCCGGTCGGTAGTGATCGCAAGCGCCTCCTGAGGGCTGCGTTGAAGTCACTTCCACCGGGGCAGAAGGTCCCACCGGAGCCAGGGTTTCTTTCAAACAGCGAAACAGGTGACGAACGGGATACCTAGACCAGTCGTCCGCATCGCTTCTGCGCTGCGACACTGAAATTCGGATTGGCAACAAGTCGGGAATAGCGGTCAATGAACATCGAGAAAGCCAGGATTGGCGATTGGGTACTCGACACTCATTTGAACCGGATATATCGCGGCGAAGAAAGCGTTGCGCTCGAACCGCTCGCGTCTGCGGTCCTTGCACATCTGGCAGCAAACGCCGGCCAGGTCGTCAGTCCCGACGACCTGATCGAAAATCTCTGGCAACGTAAGTTTGTCGGCGACAATCCGGTTTACCGGATCATCGCGGAGCTCCGGCGGGCGCTCGATGACAACGCACGTGAACCTTTTTATATAGAGACGATACGCAAGCGTGGGTATCGATTGATAGCCGCTGTAGAGGTGCTTGATCCCGCTCCAGCAAAGAGCACTCCATCCGTACAGACAACCGCTGTTCCGGATCAAGAACCGATCGACGCCGGCGCATCTCTGACCCGTCGCCGGTACGCGAGCATCGGTGTCATCGGAGTTTGTCTGATGGTTACCGCGCTACTGGGCTGGCGGTTGTTCGACGCACCCGCTCCGCAACAGCCGGCGGTGCAAGCGCCCGTAGTTGCCGTATTACCGTTCGAGAGTCTCTCCAACGAAACGTCCTCACCGTTGTCCCGCGGTTTGACCGATGCGGTTGCGACTCGGATTGCCGGGGTGGCTGGTATTCGCGTCATATCACAAAACAGCTCTCGACAGTTCGAAGCCGCGTCGGCGACCACGGGCGAGATTGCCGAATCGTTGGGCGCCAATTATCTCCTCACGGGAACGACTCTGGTCGCAACGTCAGACGGCGAGCCGGAGAGAATTCGGCTGAATGCACACCTGGTTGATGTTGTCTCCGACAGTTATCTCTGGTCGGAAACCTACGATCTGGATATCGCGGACATTTTTGAAATTCAGACCGAGATCTCCGAGCGTGTTGCGCAACAGCTCGATTTCGCCATTGCCGAAGCGTCCCGGCAATACAACCGTCCGCATCCGCAGGCGTTCGAGGAGTATCTTCTCGGTCGCGATGCTTACAGCCGCGGCTTCCGAGAGTCAGACTTGGAGGAGTCCATCACCCAACTGCAGCAGGCCGTTGCGATCGATCCGGATTACGCGCAAGCCCACGCGATGCTGGGGTTGGCTCACCTGCAGCTCTACGCGCAGTACTGGGACCGCAGCGACGCACGTCTCGCCCAGGCGCGTGGCGCAATTGACCGCGCGCTGGAGCTGGACCAAGGCCTCATCGACGGGCATTTCGGTTTGGGTAGCTATTATCTGCGGCTGGGACTGCTGGAGCCCGCGTCCGAGCATTTGAAGATGGTTCTGAAAAGCCGGCCATCGCACACGGAGGCTTTGGTAGCGCTTGCCCAAGTTCATCAGCGCACCGGTGATCTATCACGTGCCGTTGACGCGCTCGATGACGCGGCCCGATTTGACCCCCTCAGTCATCTCACGTTGTACATGCTTGGTCAGACGCAGATTGTCGCCGGCGACTACGCCGCTGCCGAGGCATCGCTCGAGCGAGCGATTACCCTGCGTCCGGATCTGGCAGAGGGGTATCTGTTCAAGGCTGTCGTGTATATGGCATGGCGCGGCGACGAAGCGCGAGCGGCTGAGGAAATGCAGCGTGCTTATCACGAGCTGGGCGCTGACGCGCTGATGGCATTCCTGCTTCAGCCCGGGGTTTCGAGTGCATTCCGTTTCGCTGGCGATGAGCTCAGAGAGGCGCTACGGGAAATGGAATTTGAAGGCAGCGGTTTAGATCCGTCCGCTTACTACATGGCCAGGGCGGAGCTCGCGGAGATCGACCGCAAACCAGGCGAAGCCAGGAAGTACTACAACCTGGCCCGGATCGAACTGGAAAAAGTGGTCAACGCGGTACCGGACGAGCCGCTGTTTCGAGCGCTCCTCGGCAGTGCCTATGCCGGAGCCGGCATGACCGATGAAGCATTGGAGACGGGGTCCATGCTGCTTGCGATGGCCCCGGTTGATGACAATCCCTGGGACAACGCGGACTACCTGTGGTACCTGGCTGAGATTCATCTGTTGTGCGGCCGCTATGACGACGCCATCCAATGGGTTGAAACTGCGCTTCAATACCAAACCACCAACACGTTGGCCTGGATCCAGGCTGAACCCTTCTGGGAACCGGTCCGGGAAATGCCGCGCTTCCGGGCACTGATGGACGCTCGCTAGCTCTCTGAGTGCGAATCGTTATTCCGTAAGTGTTTGAATTTAAAAAAATATGTTTTCCAGATAATTTCATCAGGTAAACCTAAAACTATCCTCAGGCTCTGATCCATCGATAGCACTAGGCTGCTTTCCCGTCAGCACAGGAAACGACGACGGAGGCCCGAGTGATGATTTGTTTACGCTTAATGCTGTTGTGTTTGATCGCCGCAACGTCGGCAAACGCGGCGACACATGAGGATGCGGTCGCGGGATTCACCATCGACATGCCGGATGGCTATGCCCTCGATAGCCGGCAGACGGCTGCGGGTTCCACGATTCTCACCTTCAAACGGGGTGGCTCGTCGCCCATTGTCATTAGCGCGCTGCCCTATGAGGCAGGCTACGAGGACAATGAAGAAGTGTTCGAGTCGCTCCTCGTAGAACCGATGCAGGAAGTATTTGGCGGCACACTAGCGACCCGTGAGCTCAATGAAATGGACATCAGCGGGATGCCCGCACGCTGGGGTTGGCTCGAAGCCAATGCCAATCTGGCCGGCCTCGGCGTAGTCGAGCTTGACGATGGCTTCGTCAGCTTCTCAGTTGCGTTATCGGAGGACCGATTTGAGGGTGCACGTCAAGAGCTTGAAAGGGCTTTCTTCAGCATCCGCATGCACGGGGACATGCCGGGAGAGGTCACGGCCTTGACCGCTATCGAAAGAACTGTCGTGGCAGACGCCGCGCTTTTACAGCCTTCAACGTACGAACATCCGCTGTTTACGGTGGATCTTCCTGCGGGTTGGGAAGGCACAACTTCCGCGACGGACGCCAAGAAGATCTACCTCGCTTCGATAGGCGGACCCACCAGCACCATTACGGTGTTGTGTATGAGCGGCATGCTCGCCAGTCACAAGGTGATTGGCGATGTCATGCAGACGAGCCTGTCGGGCAACCTTCCGAATCTGCGGCAGACCGGCACTGACAAGGTCAAGGTGGCCAATGGCAAGCGCGCGATGGTGACCAGTTACAAGGGCCAGACTGAAGCGCAAGGCGAAACGGTGGTTCTGGATGGACTGACGGCATCAGTAAAGAATCGAAAGTGCATGCTGGGGTTTATTGCCATCGGCCCGGAGACGGACGGGGGTGAGGGCATTGGTACCGTGATGGAGATAGTACAATCGGTACGCTAGCGTGCTGCGGCAGCGCCGCCGCATTTGTCATCCTTTTAGTCACGCTGAACGTTCCTGCGGCCGCCGGGGTACTGTTCGACATAGACGTTGATGCCGAAGTCCCCGTCACCACGGCAACCAAGCACCTTGAGCGACGTCTGAAACGTCGCGGCGCTGCGATCTGGAAAATCCCCGTCGGTCCCGCTCTGATCGAAAGCATGCGGTGGATCGACGAGCAATTCGTGTACGTTGCGTTGCGCCTCGATTCGCACAAGCTCGATAACCTCGATCACATGGTAGTTGATGCCGGTAGCGGAGCCATTCGCTGGCGCAAACCCCGCAACGAGCCGCATGACCGGTACACGCTCGTGTACGGTACGGATGACGTGTTGCTGTTCTCGATCACCGACAAGCGGGGTCGAGAGCGGCTGCTTGCGATTGACTCGGCTGACGGCGTGGCACGTTGGCAGGTGAAGCGCAAGTCGCGGCGCAACGAGGCACCGGTGGCACCCACCATCGTCGCGCAAGCTGGCCTGGTGGTCATTGTGGATACACGCGAAAGGACCAGCGTTGCTCTCGACATCGCCAGCGGCGCGCGGCGCTGGTCCCGGCCGTTCGAAGCGGACTCGAGTAAAACTCACGACTGGCTTTCTGACGGATCACGCCTGTGGCAAATCGCGGGACGCCTGACTGAAGTCGCGCCAGCTAACGGGCAAGCGGTTGCTGTTGCGCCGGAACTCGAGGCCGGTGGTGGGCGTGCCGGAGTGCAGCTTGATGATGGATTCGCCTTCGTTGTGGATGTGGCGGGTCACGTGCAGAAGGTTGAAACTGAATCTCTTTCCCGAGTGTGGCGCTATGTGCCACCTGCGGGTCTCACCGTAAGCAACGTATACCCCTATGATGAGCGCGTTTACATACGCGCGCACGGATCAGGCGCGGGTAACTCGCAGAGGTATCGGCTTGTTTGTCTTGATGCCGGGAACGGCGTTGAACTCTGGAGCCAGGATACGCCGGAAGCGAGCTTGAGCAATCTGATACGCACGGACGGTGCCGTGTTTCATGCGACGGGTTCGACGCTCTATCGTCTCGACGACCATTCCGGGAGCATCGAATTCGCGGCGCACGTGACCGACACCGGCCGCAGCTTTCCGGTGCGGCTCCGTGAAACCGACGATGACGTTGTCTACATCGGCGAATTGGTCGTTGCAGGATTTGACAAGTCTACGGGTGCGTCGACTTATCGTCGGGGGATGACTCCAATTGCCGCAGATGCGAGTTTGAACGCCGTAGAAGTGTCGATCCCTCGGCTTCGTGCACAGATGGGTTCGCCCCAAGGCCAATCGTTTCAGCTCGGGATGGCCAGCCAATACCAAAGTATGGCCAATCGCTATCACAGTCAGGCCAGAAGTTACCGAACCCAGTCCTTTATGGCTCGCAGCGCGGGGATGGACAGCAGAGCCAACAGCGCGGATTTCCAGGCCTACGAAGCGATGGGTGCAGCCAACCGGGCATCGAACCAGGCACGGACGATGGCCGCCGTCGAGATGTCGATGTCTATCATCAACCTCGCCAACCAGCTCGGCGAGATGTGGCGTCTTGCGGGCATACAGGCGACGATCGACCGGCACGAGCTGTTTCGTGCCTCAATTCTCAGTAACTACACGACCGCGGAAAACTACCGATACGTTTATCGCCCGCATGCTCGGTATCGATCGGCAGACGATCACTTCGTCGGCGTCGAAGTCGTAAATCTCGATACCGGCGCAAGCCGTTTCAACTATTTATCTCCCTCCTATCGTGCCTACGGGCTTGTGAATCTCGTCGACTTCGAACGGGGCACAATCATTCACCATGGCGTTGGTCTCGATGCGTCGGACCACCGCTACAGCGATCTGCGTAAAAACTCAGCGGTTGCCCCAAAGATGCGCACGGTGGAAGGTTTTATCATGGCGGTGCCGGCACGCCTGCCCTGAGACAGGAAAAGTGAGCTGTGCCACCAAGCGAATAGACGGGTCGAGCGGATCAGCTACGCCGGTTTTGATAGTGCACTTTGCGCCCCTTGAAAGGCACATGATCTCCCTCATCGTAGCGAGATGCGGGCTCGGAGACTGCGAACAGGGCAGACCAGCAACCCCGAGCCGAAAGCGTTTCCTTCAGTTTTCGCTGCTGACTGGCCGGCACCTCGCGCGCCCGCCTCTGTAGTTGTTCGAGGCACCACACGCGATATTGGGAGACGGGCATTGCCGGGTACTGTACACCCTGGATGACGGGTGCGAATTGGTCCTGGCCCTGCTGCCACGCACGCGCGTTTGCGTTGAGATAGGGCAGATAGCCGCCACCAATGTCCGCTAATAAGCTGTCCATGTCTTCCGGCAATTCCGACATCTCCGAATCCGGGGCTGTGCTTGCGCGCGTGTTCCAGAGTCGCGCCTGCCAGGCAAACACGCCCGGCGCGCGCAGTCGCATGATGTCGCTGGCGGTGGGATCCTGGGAGAAATGCCGGAACATCGAAGCGAAGAAACCGAAGTCGCCAAGCGTGGGACGGTTCCCCAGCAAGAACGGACGGTTTGCGAAGATTGCCTCCAGGCGGTCCAGCGTGTCGAGGTAGATCGATTCGACATGGTCCCAAGAGTTGGCATCAACCCCGTCTTTTTTCACATATTCGACGTGCTGACGCCGGCGAATGAAAGCGCGTTTCAAAAACGCGGGTTGAGGTTCGTCCGCCATCAGCTCATCGACAATCTTGCGGGCAAGGTGGAGCCGATCGGGTTTGTAGCTCCAGCGATAATGCATCGCGGGCCGCCACAGCCACTCTTCCGCGTAGTCTTCGATGAGAAAGCTGATGAACCTGAGGATCGGGTCTCGCGGGATGACGGGCGTGTCCGGGTACTGGTCTTCAAACCATGCAATCATCGGCGTGGTGTCAGTCATGAACCGACCGTCGGGTAGCTCGATGGCAGGCATCTGGGCAGCGCCGGTTTCGGCCTTCAGGCGTGCCATGAGTTTGCGGTTCAAGACGACAAATTCGTACGGAATCTCCTTGTAGCGCAGATACCCTTCCATCTTCCCGGTGTAGTAGGAAATGCGCAGCCCATACAGTTTCATGTTGCCCATGATGGTCCCCGGCTACGTCCCGGACACTTCGTCTTTCATCTTGCGCGCCACCCGTTCCGCGATCATCACGCAGCCCAGGTAGGTGTTGCCGGACGGGATGGTGGGCATGGCGGAAGCGTCAGCGACGCGCAGGCCTTCCAGGCCGAGAACCCGGCAGTTTGCATCCAGCACGCTGCCCATGGGGCAGGTGCTCGTCATGTGGCCGTAGCTGACTGTGAAACGTTCCAGGGCGATTGCCGGTGCGTCAGCCAGCGTCAGGTCGAGCGGCTCTGCGGGCTTGCACCCCAATGCGGCTGCAGCAGAAGACTTTTCCCATGCTGCCAGGCGGCGAAACCCGTCGCGCAGGCGCGCAAGGCCATCTTCCGGCAAAGGCGGTACGGTGACGACAGGCCCGTCCTGAGGCTGTGCGCCCAGCTTGACCGCGCCCATCCCGGACGAGCGGAGAAGAAAGACCGCCATCATGAATTCGGTGGGGCCGTCTGTCAGCGGCGGCGCAATCGGAAAAAGATGGTAGTCGACGTTCGTGCCGTCCGAGGCGCCGATATAGAGACTCTGCGCGGGCCCGGCCGTACCACCGCGTGGCCCCTCGTGCTGGTAGCGAATACCCGGACCAAGATGGTCGCTCATGGTTTGCCCGACAGGGAGGTCCTGATGGACGTGGATGCCGTGTTCGTTGAGATGACCGGCGGGCCCGATGCCGGAACGCATCAGCAGGTTCGGCGTCCACAGCGCGCCAGCCGTGACCACAATGTCGTCTGCGGTCAACTCTTCGCCGTCCGCCAGTTCTACGCCTGTCGCTCGTTGTCCGTCTATGTGGATCCTGCGAACCTCTGCCCCGGTCCGGATCGTCAGGTTTTCGCGCGCCCTGACGTCGGGGGTGAGATAAGCCCGGCTCGTCGTGACTCGATTGCCGTCTTGGTCAATGGTGACGGGGAAAACGCCAATGCCCGGCAGCTGGCTCGGGTCGTTGATGTCACTTACCGCTTTTTCGCCGACCTCTGCCATGCCGTCGAAGAAAGCCGTTTGTGCCCGCCCCATTTCTTCTCGACGCCAGCGGCGCACCGGGAGCGGCCCATCGTTGCCGTGCAGGTGAGAAGCGCTGAAGTCATGATCGTGCTCGGCCGCTTTGAATGTTTCGACAACGTCCGCCCATCCCCAACCCGCGAGTCCCGCTGCCTCCCAGCCGTCGTAGTCCTCCGGCAGGCCACGCAGCGTGGCGAGGCCGTTCACGGCAGAGGTGCCGCCCAGCATGCGGCCTTGGAGCATCGGTATGAACCCGTTGCCGTTGGTCATGGGTGTCATCGCAACCGGTGGGGCGCCGAGCCATGCTTCCGGAGCGCGAGCGGGATCCAGTATGGCGTTGTCGTAGCTATCGTCGTCCGGCCCCACCTCCAACAGCGTGACGGCGAAGCTGTGCGCTTCACTCAGGCGTGCCGCGAGCACGGACCCGGCGGTACCACCGCCGACGATAATGATGTGTTTGCGCGCGTTATCCATGTCAGGACTCCGATGGCGTGATTAGGACGATCGACCTAATATAGCGAATCCGCGCGGTAAAGCAAGTAGGTCTCGAATAGTGACTTCGTATAAGGTGAGCGCATGCAAACGAAACTTTCGACAGCCGAGAGAATCCTGGTAGCAGGTCGGCAGCTGTTCAACACCAGGGGATACGCTGCCACGTCGCTGAGCGATATCGCCGGGTCGGTAGGGATCTCCAAAGGCAATCTCAGCTACCATTTCCCCAACAAACGCGATCTGGCGATTCGGTTGATTGCCAATGCGAGGGAATTGGCCCAGAGCCGCAGGCAAAATCTGCGTGCGGGCGACGTTGCCGACGACTATGTCGAGCATCTTCTCTTTGGCATGGATATCACCTGGAACAATCGCTTTCTGTTTCGTGACCGGGTGGAGTTTGCCGAGGAGCTCGGCGGCCAGGACTCGGAGCTCGTTGCGGACTTCGACGAGTTGCTCACACTCATCAAACGGATCGACGCGGCGAGCATGTTCCGCAAAGGGGCGGTTGCCGACTTAACCATCCTCACACGGTCGATCTGGATCGTCAGTCGCTACTGGATGGACTACCTCAGAGAATTTGAGGGGCAGGAAGAGATCACTTGGGCTGACCAGGAGCTGGGGATCCGGCAGCACTTTGCGATATTGCTTCCCTGTCTCACCGCGCCTGCAAGAAAACGGTTCGAATCTGCCCTGGAGCGGTCATCCCGACAGTTTGCCGACAAGGCGCACGGGAGCTGTGCCTCGGCGCCACCAGTCGAGTAATAGGGGGCTCGTCATACTGCAGCTAACGTACTGAGCGGCAGCTGCATGTCGAAGACTTGATCGACGAGTCTCGCCGCGGCCATGTCACCTTCGTCAGCCTGCGTGGACAGCTGTTTCAATTTCTTGATGACCTCTTTCTCATGTTCTGGAAAGTCACCCGTTGTCCCTTTCTTGGAAAAGTCCGATAGCGCGGCGAACAACCAGGGTGCCCGCGTTTGTTCGAAAACGGCGGGAAAGAAAGCGCGCCACAGATCGTGCGGGGGAGGGTGGTCCTCGCGCGTTGGATCCAGCAGCTCGGACAGGACGGAGACTTGTCTGCAAACGCTGCTCATACCCTGCGCATAACCCGGGTTGATATGGCAGATGGCATCGCCGATGGGAAGCAGACCTTCTGGAAATGCCTCGAGCCTTTCGTAGTGTCGATTCACACTACGCGGAAATTTGTACTGGTGCGGCTGCGACACCGGCTCGGCATCTCTGAGCAACTCCCCGATATGTGGCGCATGGAGCGTGGCGATGTACTGATTGATGCCGTCAATGTCGGCGGGAGGATGGTCACCCAGACGCCCCGCCAGGGTGACGAGCCACTTGTCGTCTTCAATCTTGACGAGGGAGCCGCCGCGCTTGACGTAGTTACCCGTGCGGGCGGATGAAATCAAAAAACCCGTGCCTGCAAATGCATCCGGATCCGCGGGGCGATAAAACACGGACGAGTAGGCAAAGTCGCACTCGATCACCGAGGCGGGAGGCGCTTCGTAGCCGAGCTTGGCAAGCCAGCCCAGCGTGCGACTGACCCTGCCGCTGGCATCGATGACCAGGTCGGCGTTGATCGGCTCACCTTGGCTTGTGACGACGCCGGCAATCCGGTCACCTTCAAATCGGGGCTCATCAACTCGAGTTTCGTAGCGAACCTCGACGTTCGCAATCCGCTCGACGTATCCGCGAATCACGTGCTCGAGCAGACTTCGGGACTGCATGCGCAGCGGTGCGCTCCCTTCGATCGGCTCAGTCTGTTTTCGAGAGAGGCGGTAGGTTTTGCCATGGGGTGTGTAGGCAAACCAGTCGCTGGGGCCTGCAATCTTGCCTCCCTGCCGGTCGAGATCCGGGCCGAGATCCGGGAACAGCCGGTTCAAGATCTCCAGCCCGCCAGGTAGCAGGTGATGCTGATGGTGTGCCTGTGGCACGCCCGCGCGGATCGTTGCATCGGGTGGAATGTGATCTCGATCGATCAGAACGACCTGCTGGAAGGTATCGGCCAGCACGCGCGCACTCAAGAGTCCCGCGAACCCTCCGCCAACGATCACGGCCCGTGAATAACTCATAAACTGATTAGATTTAGTAACTGGATAGAAAATACCATCAGTGTAATATGATGTCTAACCGCAACGAGGACCTCATGACGCACCGATCACCCTGTCCGATAAACCTCTCCCTGGAGATTCTCGGCGACAAGTGGACATTGATCGTTCTGCGGGATATTGCACTGGGTGAGCGGCGCCACTTCAGAGAGCTGCTCACTCATTCGAAAGAAGGGATCCCCTCAAACATGCTGTCTAACCGGTTGAGCCTGTTGATCGAGCATGGCCTCCTGACGCGGCAGGACGATCCGTCACACAAGCAGAAGCGTATCTACTCGCTGACTGAGCAGGGCATTGCCCTTTTGCCCGTGCTCGCCCAGCTGGCGATCTGGGGGCGCCATTATCTGCCTGTGGACGAAGAACATGACGAGATGGCGAAGATGCTGGAAGACGGTGGACCTGCCTTCTGGGAAAAGCTCATGGCGAGATTGCGGAAGCAGCATCTCGACGCCCCCCCGTCTGTCTAGACCCGTTTGTCAGGATGGATCTCGCCTAGCTGCCTGCGCAACTTCCAACCGACACCAACCCACCAGAGAGCCAGTGCGGCTTCCAGGACAAAGACAGGTGCCGGACCGATCAAATCCGGGTACGAGCTGACGACGGAGCCGGCTGCAACGACGATGCCGGCATACCCGAGGGTCCGCCAGTCGGCGGTGCTGAGCATTGCTGACGCCCAGCAGATTGTCGCCGCGGCGAACACGAGAGCGACGAGATGATAACCGCCGAAATAGACGGACGCGAGAAGCTCGGCATCTTCAGGGCGGGTGAGAGACAAGCCGTGAATTGGATAAACAAAACGACCTTGCACAATGCCCAGGACTAAACAGACAATGCATGCCGCGAACAATAGCGCGCCGCCCGCTGAGGCCCTCATCGGGGCGAGTGGCCTGAGTATCTGGTGGCAGCCGTGCACTCCAGCCAGGAGCAGGGCGGCACCAATCACGAGGCTTTCGTTACCGAGCATCATGACGACCCGGGCGTCTGTGATCCACTTTAGAATCTCAGTTCCGGTCGATGGAGGCGGGCCGGCGACGAGTGCCGCAATGGCTCTCGCGAAGAAGCAAAGACCAGCTAGAACGAAACACCAGCCGAAAGCAGATGTTTTTGCACTGCCAGGACGATTCAGGTCAACTCCTGTTTGAAATGCGGCTCGGAAGCACAGTCTCCTCGGATCTTCGACGGACCGCAATCAGGCTGAAGATCATGGTGTTGCTTCTCAGTGGCGTGACGCGCCCCGACGAGCAACCGCTCGCCGGGTTGAGGTGTCGAGTCAAATCCGCTCAGAGCAGATTTTTAACATCGCTCGAGAAGGTAGGAAACGCAAACTGCGATTCCTTGAGCTTCGTAGCGGTGATCCCGTGCTGCATTGCAAGCGCAAACGTGTGCACCAGCTCTTCCGCGCGGTGGCCGACCAGGTGCGCCCCGACAATCTGGTCCGTCGTCTCATCCACCAGTACTTTTGACCAGGCAACGGTTTCTGCGTAGCTCTTGCCGGAGAACCAACCGGTCATATCGTTGACGGTTACGCGTACGGCGTGCCCGGCATCGCTGGCTTCAGCTTCCGTCAGTCCCACCGTCGCAAGCGAGGGGACAGTGTGCACAACGCTCGGAATCACCCGATAGTCCGGTTCGATACCTGCGTTCTCGGTGATGTTCTGACCCACAATGCGGCCTTCCCACGTTGCAAGCGGGGAGAGTTGTGGTGATTGCGCGAGTGCGTCACCCACAACGTAGATCCGCGGGTTGCTGACTGATCGCAGCGTTTTGTCCAGCTGCACGGCAACGCCATCGTGCTCGACGCCGGCGGCTTCGAGGTTGAGCGAGTCGACGTTGGCCACGCGGCCGGCGCCATTGACCACGCGATCTGCCACCAGGCGTTTGTGCTCACCGTCAATCTCAACGTCAACCGCCAGGCGGTCACCCTCGGCTTCGATGCTGATGGCGTTGACGCTGGTGTGCACGTTGATACCGAGGCGTTCCGTCTCTGCGCGAAGCTGCGCCACGGCGTCCGCCTCAAGTCGTGGCAAGAGCTGCGGCATGACCTCGAGAATGGTCACCCGGGTACCGGCGCGCTGATAGACATGCGCAAACTCGAGCGCAATGACGCCGCCGCCGATGAAGATGACGTCCTCAGGCTGATCGCGACTACTCAACACTTCGTCGGACGAAATCATGAGCTCTGCGCCCGGGATTGGCAGAGCGCGCGGTTTTGAGCCGGTGGCAATGACAATGTGCTCGGCTGTCAGTGTTTCTCCGTTCACCTCTACGGAATCGGGGCCGGTGAAGCGCGCGTAGCCCGCGTAGACATCGCCACGCTGGGCGGCAACGTCCGCCATCGCGTCCGGAATGAAGGAGATCATGTCCTGTGCACGGTCGATCAGACGCGACCAGCTGAGGGTAGGCTCGGCGACGGAAATGCCGTGAGCGTCGGCGCGATTGATTTCGTCGAGCGCGTGGGCCGCCGCAACGAGGACCTTCTTGGGGGTGCAGCCGCGGTTCGGGCAGGTGCCGCCGAAATCGCGTCCTTCGATGAACGCAATGGTTTTGCCTGCTTCGGCGGCGATAGACGACACGCCGAATCCGGCGTTGCCGCCGCCAATGATGATGATGTCGTAGTGTTTGCTCATGGTCGTGTTCCTTCTATTCCTGTGTCCTTCTGGAGCGGGTCAGGCAGTCTCGCCAGACAGAGCGCCGCTTTGTGCCAGAGATACCAGCTTGTCCGATCCGCCGATTGGCTGGCCGTCGATGATGATCTGCGGCACGGTGTGGCCGTCGGTTCGTTCCACCATTTCACGCTGGCCGTCACGGTCGAACGTGACGTCATATTCCGTGTACGCTAGTCCGCGGGCGTCCAGTAGCTCCTTGGCGCGGTGACAGTACGGACAGTAATTCTTGGTATAGATTTCGATGTTCATGGTAACGACTCCGGTTCATGTGTGGCTTCACGCTGGCTCTCCAGCGCAGGTATGGGAGGATTGTGCCTGGTGGGGGGCGAAAACCCTGTACCCGAACAGCCGCGATTTGTGTCCGATCGTCCGCTCCGTATTACCTGCTCAGACGAGTACACATGTCTGCCGACACGCTTAGTCTGATTCTGCGCCGCTTGAAGCCTTCGGCGGGCGTGTTCGTGCACGCGAGCTACCGCGGCGCGTGGGCTGTGGATACCTCGGGTCAGCGTATGGCGACGTTTCATCTGATACAGCGCGGCAACTCGTGGCTGCATATGGCGGGTGCTGAGCCGCGCGCTTTGCAGCCCGGGGATCTCCTGGTCCTGCCGAGAGACGCTGAACATGTGGTGAGTTCGAGTGCGGATGCACCGGACCCCGAGGATGTGAACACCGCCGAACCTGTGCCGATAAATGCCGCGGAAAGCCTGATGCTATGCGGCTTCTTCGAATTCCAGGGTCGCGCCGTCTGGCCGTTGCTGGATGCCCTGCCGGAAGCGGTGATCGTCGCGCACGACGATCCGCAAACGAAGCGGCTGATTGACCTCATTGTCGTTGAGCTGGAAGCCGAGCCACCTGGGACGGAGGCGACTCTGGAATGGTACGCCAGTGCACTCTTCGTGCAGGTGCTGCGTGCTGCGATGCAGGCGGGATGGTGCGAAGGCTTGTTGGGTGCAATTGCAGATCCGCAGATCTCGAAAACCCTCGCAGCCATTCACGAGACACCCGCCCGACCCTGGACCCTGCAGGATCTCGCCGCTCGTGCCGGGCTCGGCCGTACGGCGTTTGCAGAGCGCTTTCGCGAGCTGACGGGCGTGACACCAGCCAACTATCTCGTTCAGTGGCGAATGCAGCTAGCCACCGACTTGCTCACAAGCACGGACGAATCGATGCTCGCCATTGCCGAAGCGGTTGGCTACGACTCCGAGCCCGCCTTCCGCAAAGCGTTCCGGCGCGAAACCGGGCGCCCGCCCGGCGAGGTTCGCCGTGCTGCCCCTGAGATCTGAGCGCGCCGGCGGGCTTTTTTTCTTATCTGCTGCAATGTCGTTTCTCGACACTTTCTTCGCATAAGGGAGGTGCTGCAATCAAAGAAGTGCCCATGCCTGTCAACAAGCTCTTTGCGTCAGGAGTTCTCGTGACTCAGCGGACATTCGCATGCAGGCTGGTCACCGCCGATATATCCTTGTGGTGTTCGCGTTCGGAGGGACAGGGCGCATGATCATGAAAGTGCAATGGCTTGGACTCCTGACCGCGGTTGCCTGGGTGTCGACGCTGCTGGTTTCGCTCAGCATGATGTGGCATCGCGAGTGGATGGAGGGGGATCCGCCGTTGGAGCTCCTGACCGCGATTGTCTTCAGTTCGGCAACCGTCATCGGGCTGACGCTGGGTCCGTTGCTCTGTCTCCCGTTGATCCGACAGCGGGTGACGGGATGGCACCGCGCCTGCTGGGTAATGCTCTCGCTCGTGGTTTGGGCGTTCGTTGCCCTGCGACTCAGCAATTGAGGTGTGTCATGCATGAAGGTGAAGCCCATGAGGTGACCCGGCTGCTGCAGCAGTACTCCGCGGGTGATGTCAGATCTCTCGACCGGGTGGTTTCGCTGGTCTATGCGGACATGCAGCAACTGGCCCGTCAGCAGCTGCGGCGCTCTGAGGTGGGGCAACGGGTGCAGACGACCGTGCTCGTGCATGAAGCGTATGAGAAGCTTGTCGACGGCAAGGTTGCCGAGGTCAACGATCGGCGCCACTTCTTTGCCATCGCCGCGCGCGCGATGCGCCAGATTGTGGTGGACACCTATCGCGCGGACAACGCCGCTAAGCGGGGTGGTGGACGTTTTGCGGTCACGTTCACGTCACACGACTTCGGTGACCTGGAAAATCCGGAACACATTGTCCTGACCCATCAGGCCCTGGAAACTCTTGCCGAGCACAGTCCTGAGCTCGCCGAATTGGTTGATTTGTCCTGCTTTGCGGGTCTCGACACCGGGCAGATTGCTCAGCTGACCGAGACCAACCTGCGCACCGTGCAGCGCAAGCTCAAACGCGCGGAACTCTGGCTCAGTCACTTCTTCGAAAGCCAGGCGTGACGGAAGGATCCCCGACATTTGCCCGCCTCGATGCTCTGTTGGACCAGGTGCTCGAGTTGCGCGAAGAAGAGCGGGCCGCGTTTCTTGCCGGTTTGAGCGAGGCTGAGCGCGAAGGCCTCGAGCGGCTGATGCAGCCCCGCGACGGCATCCTGCTGTCCGAGTTGGCTGCACGCGTCAACGAGACGCTGGCCGGAGCGGGTGAAACAGACGAAGGGACGCACGCCGGCCGATGGCGGCTGCACAAACAGCTGGGTTCGGGTGGCATGGGGCAGGTGTTTTATGCCACGCGCGTCGAACCCGGGGTGGTGGATCCTGCCGAACCAGATACTTCGTCCGGCTCGGAGGTGGTCGCAGCGCCATCGACGGTCGGCGAGTATCAGCAGCGCGCGGCCATCAAAATTCTCTGGTCGCAGACGGCCGACGCCGAGGTCAAAGCGCGGTTTTTCCGCGAACGCAGGATTCTTGCCTCTCTCGATCACCCCGGTCTCGCGCGCTTCCTCGACGGCGGGTTCCTCGCAGATGGCCGGCCCTGGTTTGCCATGGAGTATGTGGACGGGGAAGACGTTGTCACACATGCGCAAACGCTGACCCTGCGCGAGCGGATTGCGCTTTTCGTTGAGGTCTGCCGGACGGTCAGCCACGCGCACGAGCGCTTGATCGTGCACCGGGACATCAAACCGCAGAACGTCCTGGTCGATTCTCAAGGGCGATCGCGGCTGCTGGATTTTGGGGTTGCCACCGTGCTTGCAGAAGTGGACGACGGCGTCGTCACCCGGACGCAGGGAAGCCCTCTGACGTTACAGTATGCAAGTCCCGAGCAGGTGTCGGGTAATCTGGTCAGCGTCGCAAGCGATGTATATCAGCTGGGCCTGCTTTTGTACGAAATGCTGACGGGGCATCCGCCCAGAAACCTTGCTGACATGTCGCTCAACGAAGCGATCGGCGTCATTCTCAACGAAGATATTTCCGGACCCGGCACCTCGAATGCAGCCGTTGCTGCAGATCTTGATGCAATCACGATGATGGCGTTGTCCCAGGACCCGGACCGCCGGTACCCCTCAGTGAGTGCCTTCAGCGACGATCTGCAGCGTTTCCTGGCCGATCAGCCGGTCATGGCGGTCCGCCAGTCCCACTGGTATGTGACACGTCGCTTCATTCGTCGTAACGCCGGAATTGTCAGCGTCAGCGTTGCGTTGGCCCTGGGGCTGAGTCTGGCAACGGCCGTCTCCCTTCGACTCGCGAGCGAGGCGCGGGCGCAGGCTGAACGGAGTGCCGCCGCACAGCAGATTCTGACTGACGTGTTTCAGAACGCCGATCCGTTCGGCGGCAGTGGGGCCAACCTGTCTCTGGCTGAGGCTTTGGTAAGGGCGCAGCCGGCGATCGAACAGCGGGTTGCGGCTGACCCTGAGCTTGCGTTTGAAGTGCAGAAGAATCTGGCTGAGATTTATTCCAGTCTCGGCCTCGTCGAGGAGGAGCAGCGGGCGTTCCAGGCGGTGGTGCAGGTAGCGCCACGGCTGGACGAGCGGGCTGATTACGCTCACCTGCTCGGTATTGCGGGTGTCGGTGGCACTTATGCGCGCACGAATCCACAGCAGGCGGCCGACTATTTTGCTGAACACCTGCCGGCGCGGCCGGACGGGGAAGACCAGGTTACGCTCTGGCTCGACGCACAGTACTCGTATGTCGGTGCCTTGAACCGTTTGCGGCAGCATGGCCGCGCCGACGAAGAAACGGACGCCATGACCCAGGTTGTCCAGCAGTACGAGGTCAACGAGCCGAGAATTCGCAGCCGGCTGAGTCAGCTGCATGCCGGTGTCGCTCGGCGTGCCGGTAATCAGGCTCTGGAAGTCCAGCATTGGCGAGATGCGGTCGCGTATGCCAGAGATGCCGGCAACCCATCGGCGCTTGCGGTGATGCTCAACAATCGCGCCATCCAATTGGGACGGATGGGTCGATTTACGGAATCTGAGCAGCGATTCCTCGAAGCCATTGCAATTTTCGAGGATGCAGAACACCGCGGCCCCACCCTTGGCAACGTGTTGCGTAGCTACGCCGGACTGCAGTTTCGCGATCGCCGAATTGCGGACGCGATTGCAACTTCCGAACAGGCCCTGCAGCTCCTCGATGCAAAGAGTCAGGTGTATGCGCGGTTTGTTGCTGAACTGAATCTCGCGCTTTATCTATTTGCCGATCAAGCGCCGAGCCGCGCCCTGCAGGTGGTCGTAGCCGGTGTCTCGAACGCTCGAGCGTCATTTCCCGACGACTCGGGCGTGCCGGATCGCATGTTGCGCGTCTTCGCCAAACTTCTGGTCTTCGGGAGTGCCTCGGATCTGGCGGCGCATGCCCTGCACCTGGAGGTCGACTGCAACGAGCAGGAAGTTGCCGATGTGCTGGAACGTCTGGAGGCGAGCGAAGAACGGCCGGCGAGGGCGGCGCTCTGGGATGACCTGGCGGCGCTCAGCGTGGCCGACCCGGATCGGCAAATGCTGGACGAATTTGTAAAACGCTATCGGGAAGAAGCGCCGCCCTTTTTCGATGCGCTGGATCGCTGGCGGGTGCTCGAACGGTTGCGTACCTACGAGACCGGCAGCGGCCTGCCTCTGCCGCCGGATCTGATTGCGGCACATGGCAGTCTGGCGGCGCTGCGATCCAGTTTTTCCGAACACGTATCCGCACAGCGGGACGTGCTGGCATCGATTGCCGACGACTTCCGTGGCAGCGTGGAGGCAAACAGCTGCAGGGCGGGTGTCGTTGAGTGACGCTGGTTTCGCTTTATCGGGTAATACCGACAAGGAAACGACATGCGTCCCCACGATACTCAGACCTCATCCCTCTATCAGCAGCTGGGCGGCGAAGCCGGCGTGCAGACATTTGTCGGCGCGTTGTACTTCAACCTTTTGAACGACGAGCACCTGTCTCGATTCTTTGCTGACGTAGACGTTGCACGCGTCATGCATCACCAGGAGGTGCTGCTGGCAGAGCTTCTTGGTGGCGAGGACACCAGTAGTGGGCTTGTGCTGGCGGAAGCTCACCATCTGCTGATTTTGAGCCAGGGTCTGCGAGAGTGGCACTTCGACGTGCTGCTGCGCATCGTCGAACGAACCCTCAAAGATTTGAACGTGAGCTCTGGACTGACAGCGGCGGTTGTTGCCCGGCTGTCGGCGAAGCGCAGAGCAGTATTACCGTTGAAATAAAAATTTTCTCCTGTGTGTCGTTTCGCGGTCCTTACTCCGCTTAAGCGTATGACCCGACGGCAGCAGGCGTCGGCTACGTCATCAAACCACAGGAGTGAAATCATGGAATTGGATATACCCAGCGCATCTCAACCGGTAGCGTGCAAGCGTGCGTTCTGGACTCGCATAGAGATCATTGCCGTGAGCGTGCTGTTGGCGCTTCACGTCTTCTCAAACCCGCTTGCCTTTGCTGAGACCGGTCAACCACAGCCCAAGCAGCTCGAGTGGAATACGGTCTTGAATCACTTTCAGGTCGACAACGACAAGTATGTCGGTCAGCGGCTTTTCTTCGAATGTCCGGAGTTCACGGTCCGTGATGCCGACACCGAGATATTCGGCACGGGCCGATACACCACCGACAGTGCCATTTGCGTTGCCGCCGTGCATGCGGGCGCGGTAGGTCGTGAAGGTGGCACGGTCACCGTACAGCTGAATCCCGGGCTCGCGAACTACGAAGGCAGCGAGGCCCACGATGTCCGTTCAGGCAGCTTCCCGCAGACCGCCAGAAGCTTTCAGTTTGTCGGATCGACTCATGTGGATCCGCAGAACAAGGTGCAGGCCGACTACCTGCCGCGACTGAAATGGGACACCAAGTTCACGGCTACCGGGCTTGCCAACCGTAATCTGGTGGGCCAGCGATTTGCATTCGTCTGCCCCGAAGCGCCCGGTAATCTCCGGTACAGACGCATCACGGGTACTGATCGCTACGCGTTCTCCAGCATCGTCTGCCAGGCCGCCGTACACGCCGGGCGCATCACGAAGCAGGGTGGTACGGTTCTGGTCCAGCTCGAGGAGGGGACGGCCAAGCTGCGTGGCAGTGCCCGTCACGGCATTGAGTCTCATAGCGGATCCGGCGGTGCCCGCACCATTACGTTTCCACCGGTTCACCCGGTACTGAGCAGCGTCAACTGAGGTTCGTACGATGTGCACCTGCACCGCGCTTCAGGCGGGGTGCAGGTTTTTCGCGATGAGGCTCTGGAGTTCCGTAGTGTCGATTGGCCAGTTGCTCCTCAGCCGCCCATGTCTTGCCAGGAAGCGACGCACAGGCGCAGAATCGGGCCAATCTCGCAAAGGGAGCTGCCCATGAACCGTCCCGTTCTTCACCTCCTCTTCGGCGCCCTGGTGTTCGTCGCATCGACCGCCGGCGCCATGATCCACGATCCGCGTGCGCTGGCGGCCGATCCCGCCACTGCGTCAGAGCCGATATCACCCCGGCTCGAGGGTCTGGGCGACCACACCATGCAGGTCACCACCACCAGTGAAGCGTCACAGTATTTCTTCAATCAGGGTCTGCGCCTGACCTACGCTTTCAATCACTCGGAAGCCTTGCGCAGTTTCAAAGAGGCAGCTCGACTGGATCCGGACAACGCCATGGCCTATTGGGGCTGGGCGCTGGTGCTTGGGCCCAACCTCAACCTGCCGATGCAGGCTGCGGTGAACGAGCAGGCTTTTACTGCCGCCAATGAAGCGAAACTGCGCAGCGCGAACGTGAGCGAGCGGGAGCAGGCGTACATTGATGCCTTGTTGACTCGCTACTCGCCTGCGGCACCAGATGACCGGTCGAGCCTCGATCACGCGTATGCGGAGGCAATGGCTGATCTGGTTGAGACATACCCTGATGATCTCGATGCTGCAACGCTGTATGCAGCATCGTTGATGAACTTGTCACCCTGGAACTACTGGAACAAAGACGGCAGTCCGAGAGCGAATACCACAGCAATTCTCGACACGCTGCGCAGCGTCGTTGACCGCAACCCGGTCCATCCCGGTGCCTTGCACTATCACATACACGCCGTGGAGGCGGTTCATCCCGGTGAAGGGGAGGCGAGTGCCGATGCGTTACAGCCGTTGATGCCCGGCGCCGGACACATGGTGCACATGCCTTCGCACATCTATATGCGCGTCGGCCGCTATGCCGACGCGTTTACGGCGAATCGACTGGCGGCGGATGCAGACTCTGCATACATTGCTCAATGCAACGCGCAGGGCATCTACCCACTCAACTACTACCCGCACAATCTTCACTTCCTGGTCTGGGCGGCCATGTTCCAGGGCCGCAGCGAAGCAGCGTTGGCCGGCGCCAGGGAAGTCGAGGCGAAGATCCCGGTAGACATGCAGGGTAATGCCTTTGCCGCCTTCGAGACCTTTTTGTCGCAACCGCTCTACGTCATGGTGCGGTTTGGATTGTGGCAGCAGATTCTCGAAGAAAAGCAGCCGGTCAGCAGCAATCAGTTTCAGCTCGGCGTATGGCACTACGCGCGGGGTATGGCCTTTGCCAACACCGGAAAGCTGCGCAAAGCGCGCGCCGAGCAAAAGAAGCTCGCACAGCACAAGCAAGGTCTCGCGGAAGATTATTTCATCGGCTTTGGCACCGCGCCCAAGCTGCTCGACATTGCGGGCCTGGTTCTCAAGGGGGACATTCTTTCGCAATCGGGTGATCTGGAAGCGGCTGTGAACGCCCTGGCCAAAGCCTCGCGTCTGGAAGACTCACTGCTCTACAACGAGCCGCCGGATTGGTACTTCCCGACGCGACACGTCCTTGGCGCGTTGTTGCTGCAGGCGGGTGATCTGGCGGAAGCGGAGGTGATCTATTGGGAAGATCTGCGCAAGAATCCAGCTAACGGCTTCAGCTTGTGGGGCTTGTACCAGACCCAGCTTGCCGCTGGTAATGAAGCGGGCGCCGAAGAGACGCGTGCCCAGTTCGATGCAGCCTGGGCCGCGGCTGACGTGACGCTGCAGAGCTCGAGGTTTTGATCTGCAGGTACACTCCCAAAAGATTCATAAAGAGGCGTCTTTGTGCGGTATGGCTCGCACAAGTATTTAGAGTACGCCCACGCGCAGAGTGAATTCGTTGTCATATGCCAATCTGACCGAAAATCGAAATCAGCGGGCGAAAAGACGGTCGAGTTGAGCGGTTGACGTTCGGTTCACGGCACGCGTGCTTCCATGAGATTTCTACACAGCGGACGAAGTAACCATGGGCCTGTTTAATAGAGATCCGGCAAAAAAGCTGCAGAAAGCGTACGAGCAGAAAATGGAAGCGGCTATGCATGCCATGCGTCGAGGCGACGTGCGCGGCAACGCGATGCTCGTGGCTGAAGCTGAGAAGATCAAGGCGGAACTCGACGGGCTCGTCAAAGCAGCCGGATAAAACCCGACACTCGCGGGTCAGAGCAGCCGAGGCACAACAGGGCTTTGTCGTGTCGTGGGCAGCCGCTAGAATCAGGGTCATTCAGACAGCCAGATGGCACAACTTCGAGGGGGAATCATGGAATACGATCTGATCATCAGGGGTGGAACCGTCGTCGACGGCACCGGTGCGGAAGTCGAGCAATCTGACCTGGGCGTGCGCGATGGCCGCATTGCGCGCATCGGTGATCTTTCGGCGGACACGGCTGACCGCACCATCGATGCTACCGGCAAGGTCGTCACCCCCGGATTCATCGATCTGCATACGCACCTCGATGCGCAGATCGGCTGGGACCCGCTCATGAGTTCGAGCAGCTACCACGGTGTAACGACCGCCCTCATCGGCAACTGCGGGGTCACGTTTGCGCCCTGCAGTGAAAACAACCGCCGCTATCTGGCGGAGCTGATGGAGTCGGTGGAAGACATCGCGGCAGATGCGATCATGGACGGCCTCCCCTGGAACTGGCAGAGCTATGGGGAGTACCTCGACGCGGTGCAGGGACTCGATCCCGCATTGAACATCGTTGGTCTTGCCGGTCACTCGGCCATCCGTTACGAGGCGATGGGTGATCGCAGCATGGACGAAGGCGTGCAGGCGAGCGACAAAGAGCTGGAGCACATTGCCGCCATGGTGAAAGCTTCGGTGGAGGAGGGGGCCGTCGGTTTTTCAACGTCGCGGTTTCTGCCGCACACCGTACCGGACGGCCGTTGCACGCCAGGTACCTGGGCGGATCTGCGCGAGACCCGGGCGATTCAGGAGGCGGTCATTGCCGGGGGTGGTCTCGGCGCCGTGTTCCAGTCGGCAAATGACTTCCAGACGCGCTACGACACCGAAATCGAAATGTTCGAGCAGGGTACGGAACTCGGCTGTCAGGTGATTTTCTCCGGTGGCACCGGTGCCAAAGGTGACGGCGGCGTGGCGCGCTGGCGCGAACACTTTGAACGCCTGAATGAAGGTGGCCGGCGTTTTGCGGGTATCTGCCATACGCGGCCGAGCGGCTCGTTTTTTGGTCTCGCGCAGCTGTCACCGTTTACGCGATCGTCCCAGGCGTGGCGGGACCTGATGGCGTTGCCAACCATCGGCGAGCGGGTGGACGCGCTCAAAGACGAGGCCACGCGCGCAAACCTCATTGCCGAGGGCATCGAAGCCGGGGACATGAAGCGGCTTGCGTCGATGCTCCATCCTTTTGGTACCGAAGCGCGTCCGAATCTCGATTTCGAGCGCAAGGCGAGCCTGCAACAGCTGGCGGAAGCAGCGGGCAAAGATCCGGTTGAGGTCTATGTCGATCGGCTGCTCGCCTCGGAGGGGCGCGAGTACTTCAACCTCTGGATGTTTGGCGGTGCGCTCGAGAATCAGTGGCAGTTCATGCAGTTGCCGTGGGTGGTGCCGATGCTTGGCGATGCAGGTGCTCATGTCGGTTTCTTCACGGATACCGATTCCCCGACGGTCCTCCTGAGCGAGCTTACGCGCAGGCATGATGTGTATACGCTGCCCGAAGCAGTGCACCGAATCACCGGAAAGTCTGCGGAGATTATTGGTCTCAAGGAGCGGGGGGCCCTGAAGGAAGGCTGGCACGCGGACATCAACGTGATCGATTATGACAATCTGCACACGTGTCATCCCGAGTACGTCAACGACTTCCCCCACGGCGGTGGGCGCTTCATCGTCAAGAGCCAGGGTTATCTGGCCACCATTGTGGGCGGTCAGGTGGTTGTCGAGAACGGTGAGCATACGGGACAGCGACCGGGACAGGTCATACGCGAATTCGTGCGCGGCTGATGAATGAGTGAGGCGGACACAGCCGATCACGCACCTGCGGTTGCGCCTTCCTGAGGTGATGCAACAGCCGGGTCGCCGGTAGACTGGGCGCATCATGGAATACGCGCAAAACAATACAATCGCGGGCAGCGAAATCCGCAGCCAGGCGGGGGAAATCCTCGAACGGGTTTACGGATACGACAGCTTCCGCGGCAGCCAGGCTGAGATCATCGAGCACGTGACCGGTGGCGCTGACGCTCTGGTGCTGATGCCGACCGGCGGAGGCAAGTCGGTCTGCTATCAGATCCCGTCGCTGATCCGTTCGGGCGTGGGTCTGGTCGTGTCGCCTTTGATTGCACTCATGCAGGACCAGGTTCAGGCGTTGCAGCAGCTCGGCGTGCGTGCCGCGTTTCTGAATTCGTCGCTTTCGGGTGCGGACCAGGCGGACGTCATCGAGCGGGTCCAACGTGGTCAGCTGGATCTTCTCTACGTTGCGCCGGAACGCCTGCTACAGCCTGAAACGCTCAACTGGTTGCGGGCCTGTCGCATTGCGCTGATTGCCATCGACGAAGCGCACTGCGTGTCGTCATGGGGTCATGACTTTCGGCGTGACTATCTGGCGCTGCACCAGCTCGCCGACGTGTTTCCGCAGACGCCACGGATTGCGCTCACCGCAACTGCGGATCCGCGTACCAGGGAAGACATTGTGGAGCGCCTCGCGCTTGCGGACCCGCGTATCTTCGTCGAAGGGTTCGATCGCCCGAATATCTGTTACACCGTGCAGCACAAGCGTGCACCCCGGGATCAGCTCTTACAGTTTCTCGCTGATCACCAGGGTGAGTCGGGCATTGTCTACTGCCTGTCACGCAAGAGTGTGGAAGCCACGGCTGAATGGCTGTATCAGCAGGGTTTTGCGGCGCTGCCTTACCACGCCGGCATGGATGCAGATCAGCGTGCAGCCAATCAGCACCGATTTCTCAACCACGACGCTGTCATCATGGTGGCGACCATTGCGTTTGGCATGGGCATTGACAAGCCGGACGTACGGTTTGTTGCGCATATGGATCTACCGAAGAGCGTGGAGGCGTACTATCAGGAGACCGGGCGCGCCGGCCGGGATGGAGCGCCGGCGGACGCGTGGATGGTATACGGTCTGCAGGATGTGGTTCGGTTGGCGCGCATGGCGGATGAGTCAGAGGCGGACGAAACCCACAAGCGTATCGAACAAACCAAGCTCAATGGCCTGCTCGGTTGGTGTGAGGTCACGACCTGCCGGCGCCGGCATCTGCTCGCCTACTTCGGCGAGACGATGAGCGAGGACTGCGGCAACTGCGACGTCTGTCTGCGCCCGCCCGTGACCTGGGATGGCACCGAGGCCGGGCAGAAAGCGCTCTCCTGTGTGTATCGCACCGGTCAGCGCTTCGGCGCCGCCCATGTGATAGAAGTGCTGCGCGGGCAACAGACCGACAAGGTGAAGCGGTTTGGCCATGATGCGCTCAGCACGTTCGGCATCGGCACGGATCTCAGCGACGATCAATGGCGTTCCGTGTTCAGGCAGCTGGTCGTGCGCGGATTTCTGGAAGTGAATCACGCACGCTTTGGCGCGCTCTGCCTGACCGGCGACAGCCGTGGTCTGCTGCGTGGGGAGACGACGCTCACACTGCGCGAAGACGCGGCCAGACCCAAGCGCAAACGGGTGAGTAAAGTGGACATTGTGCTCGAGCTCGAAGAAGAGGCGCTGTACGAAGCCCTGAAAACGTTGCGCAAGACGCTTGCGGAAGCAAATGGTGTACCGCCTTACGTCATCTTTCACGACGCAACGCTCCTGCAGATGACGCGTGAGCTGCCGTCGAGTCCCGCTGACCTGTTGCGCCTCTCAGGTGTTGGCCAGGCCAAAATGCAGAAATATGGGGATGCCTTTCTGAACGCCATTCGGGAGTTTTCTTAAGGCTGCCGCCACAGCGCGTGCTCGATCAACAAATCAGAAATGTTAGTAAGCTCCTGATTCTTCTCACACTTTACTCACATTGCTCGCCTGGTTAATTCTCGCGCGAGCGGGCACGCTGTCGGGCAGAGATAGGATTGACGCCAATTAGGAGAACTATGTGAAGGGGACGATCACTGTCGTCGGTAACGAGATCAAGCTGACGCTCGACCCGGAAACTGAGGTGGAGCGACTGGTGTTTCGTGAGCTTGGCGACGACATGAGTATATCTCGCTGCCACCACAGCATTGTGTTGCGCCGGCGGGGGCCGATTGTGCGGTCCCTGCTGGAAGAGGATGACGTTGCGCAAGAGGGTGAGTTCGTAGAGGCTGAGGACGACTACAGGGAAGAAGCCTCCACAGGGTAGCCAGTTCGGGATGCGGAGCGGTCCCATGACACCGGGCCGCTAAACGTCACACTCTCCCCAGGTCCATTCGTTCCGCGCATCTGCAACCCGGTGGTAATGGTCCCGACGGCCCGAAGGCCAGACGAGTTCGACGCGGTCTCCACCGCTGTTCGCGAGCGCGCGCAGGTGGGCGTGGGTCAGGCCCGTACGAACCGATGCGGTAATCGGCATGTTGACGAATGCCTTCAGCGTTCGTCCCGATTGCCACTCAACCAGCGGAAACAGCAGACTGTCTGTGTGCTCGGGCGCACCTTGAGCGCGTAAGTCCAGTGCCAGCGCCGTGGGCTGCAGATCGATGCCGGATGTGGCACGCGCAACGGGATAGTCGATTGTGCTGCCGAGACCCACCCACAGATACAACAGGCGGTAACCGTTGTGCGATACCTGCAGTGGCATGATGTGCAGAAAGTCACCGCCGCCGGTGCTGAGCTCCGGTCTGCGGTTGACGTACACCACCGGCTGAGCCAGCGGCACGAAGATCTCGTTGGCAACGGGATTTTCGATCGGATAGCAGGGCGTAGCGCTGTCCAGCTCGGGAGTCGGATTATATCGGCACGCGCACAGCAGGCTCATTGCCACCAGCGCCATCACCGTTTTCATAGGTCTGCCCGCCATTGCAGGACAAGCACCAGATCCTCCTGCAAATCGGTGGCGTCCTGTGCCGGGTTCTGAAACGGGTCGCTGAGGGCGAGCTCCCGGTCGGCGTGACGTGCGACAATCTCCGCGCTCAGCTCGTAGTGCCTGCGGAAAAGGTAGCTCAGCTTCAACGCGGCGCTGGCCGCCTGTTGATCGCCATGGACATCGCTCAGCCGTTGGGTCACGGACAGACGCGGTCGCAGGCGCAGCTTGTCGCCGATTCCGAACCGCCAATCGACGCTCACCCGGTGCGCATCTTCCTGTTCGTCGCTGAACAGCGCATAGCGCAGCTGCAGCGAGTCGGCGGATCTGAACACCGATCCCCCGAGGAGACTGACTGATGTGGTGATCTGCGTGGTTTCCGGTCGACCCGCCACGCCGACGGATTCAACCGTCTCATCCAGCTGGGTGTGGCTCGAGTCGAGGAGCGCCCGCCAGCGTTGCCCGAGGTTGAGGTGCATGCCGGTGCTGAACTCCGTGACGTCGGTTGTGCGGTTGCGGGCGATGGTCCGCAGCTGACCGTCAGTGTAGAGATCGAGAAGTTCATCCAGAGATGAGGTCGGCTGTCCCCAGAGCGCGTTGTGGGTGCCGATATAGGGATAGGCGTAGAAGTTCACGCGAGCGTAAGTGCTTAATCCCGGCGTGGGTTTGAATCCCACTTCGAAAAGCGCCGTGTTCAGCACCTCGTAGCTCACGTCGAAGTCGAGGCGTCCCTGGGTATGCCAGCGGCTGCCGCCACGGCGCCAGTTTGCGCCGATTGCCTGGCGGTCCCAGATGCCGGCGACTTTCTGTGTGTGGCCGTAAACGGTGACATCGGTGCCGAAGAAGTCCGCCACATCGAGACTCGCTGCGACGAACTGCCGATCCTGGTCAGACGCGTAACGCGGATTATCCACCGGCAAACCGACGGTGACGTTGGCCGTCATGGTGTCGCCGACGGTGCGGGAAAGCCGCAGCCCGTCAAAGAGGCCGAGAATACCGTCGCCGTAGTGGCGTTGTCGGCCGGCGCGTGCTTTGTAGCGTCCGGCGTGCGCCTCTGCAAACAGGAGGCGGGCGAACACTTCGTCGTCGGCTTCCAGGTCACCAAACGTGTTGCGGTAGCCGATGCTTGCCTGGGCCCGCGCGGCGACGTCGCGGCCTCGATACTCAGCGACGCCGTCCACGTAGGTCATGGCGACGGTGGCTTGAGCATCTTCCAGCTCGGTGCCTGCAAAGTCTCCCGTTTCGGCGATGGACCAGATGTCCTGGCCGATGCCGCCGTCGAGATGCCATCGGTTGCGATCCTGGGCTGGTGGGCGGGGCTCCACCGTGGCCACTTCCGGCTCACTGACACTCAACGCGCCCAGACGCTGCTGGATGCGCAGGCTATCCGGGGTTTCCGTTTGCCCATAGCGATCCAGCCAGGTCTGGTATCGCTCGCGGGCAAGCTCTGTCCTGCCGGATAGCTGGTAGGTGAGCGCCAGGTACTCGAGCGCCTGTGGATGGTGCTCCTCGGGTCCGGCAGAAAGTACTCCCTGAAACAGAGAGGTTGCCCGGTCGTACTCGCCATCAACGAGATGGGATTTTGCGGCTTGGAGCTGCTCCTCTGTGACAGCGTCGCTCTGCCGCGCGGATGGTGCAATCTCGAGCTCAACCTGTCCTGAGCCCCGGGATATCTGAATCTCGTCAAGGGTGCTGCCCTGCGAGACGAGGAAACTGCCGCTCTCGATGAAGGTCAGCGTGAGCAGAAACTCCCGCCCATCCGCGTTGTACGCCACGCCCATCAACGAGTCACCGGCACTGGCAAGGCTGGGCGGGGAAGCCGCTGTGGGAGTTCTGGCGCATTCGCTGGATTGCAGGAGACGGATCGTCAGCGTTTTGTCCTCCGGACTGGAGGTGTGACTGAGCAGGCGCAGGTCGCAGTTGAAATGCACGTTCAGCGACCCGGTGCGGACATTGTGGTCAACCAGGTCGATCGCCGCCTCCCCGTATGCCGAGGCGGACACGCAAAAAAGGGCTAGCAGATAGCCGTGCTTTCTCATGGCAATCCCTCGAAAGAGATTGTGTTGTGGCAGGCGTCGCAGAAGTTGCTGGCTGGGATGTGGTCCGGCGGCTTCCCGCGCGCCTGGACGCCGTTGTGGCAGCTGAAGCAGTCTGTCCCGGCCGCCGTGTGGGAAAAGCGGGCGAACGAAAACGCACGCGTGTTATGGCAGCTGTCGCACTGGTCCGTGGTTGGCAGGTGGTTCACCGGTTGGCCGAGCGCCCGGATGCCGTCGTGACAGCTGGCGCAGGTACCAATCACTTCCAGATGATCGACCCGAACCACCGGCTGCCAGGATCTCGGCTGGTGACAGCTCGCGCACTGATTGGTGGTCAGGACGTGGTGCGTGGGCTGCTGAGTTGCAGCGACAAACCCGTTTTGTCCATGGCAGCCGGCGCAGGTGGTGGGAACCGAACTGAAATTCCCGCCTTCGTGGCAGCTCGCGCAGCTCGCGCGCGCGTGCGCGCCGATGAGCTCGAAGCCGGTGGTGAAATGGTCAAAACGCGGCTTCTGCTCGCCGGCGGATTCCGCACTGGCGAATCCGCAGAAGAGCATGGTCGTCAGCCCGATGAGAAATGGGGTGCGCAATGTTTTTTGTTGCTTCTTCCGTCCTTTCTTTCTGTCTTTCTCTCTCATGGCAATGCCTTCAGCTTGAAGAACGTTTCGGTCATGTGGCACTGAGCGCAGTCGGATCCGAAGCTGCCGTCGTGCGGATCGTCCCGGTCATGGCACTGGCGACACTGGGACTCGGAAGAGACGTTCAGGTTGAGCGTGCCGCCGTGACACGCGTTGCAGGACACCGCCTCATGCGCGCCCGTCAGCACAAAGCCGGTGTGAACACCGTGATCAAAGGAGGTGGCTTGCCAATTCGCCGGATTGTGGCAGCTGGCACACTGCGTCCCCATGGATCCACCGTGTACGTCGTCCTTGTCGTGGCAGGCATGGCAGTTGCTGGCGGTATCTTTGAAGCGCAAGCCGTTGTGGCAATCCCCGCATGCCAGCGTCGCGTGCACGCCGAGCAGCGGGAAGTGCGAAAGGTGATGGCTGAAACGGATGCTCGTCGTGAACGAGTGCTCGTTGTGGCAGTTTTCGCATTGGCTGCCGAGCTGGTTGTCGTGTGGATCCGGCGCGTGACAGCCCACGCAGGTGGACGGAATATCGACGCTGGTGCCGTCCGTATGACATGCCTGACATTCCAGGCTCATATGTGCGCCCAGCAGCGAAAATCCGGTGCGAGCGGTGTGATCGAACACGGTTTCCCAGCTCTGCTGATTGTGGCAGCTGGCGCATTCATCACCTCGACGCCCCTCGTGCGGGTCATCCTCCTGGTGGCAGGCATTGCATGTCGTACCCAGGCTTTGCATGGCGTTGCCGTCGTCAGCTTCCTCGTCATGACAGGAAGCGCAGCTGAGACTGGCATGCGCACCTTTCAGGAGAAAGCCGGTGCTCGCGTGATCGAACTTTGTCTGCGTCCACAAGCTTGTCGAGTGGCATGACGAGCACTCGGTGCCGAAAGCACCCTGATGCACGTCATCTTGTTGATGGCAGGATGCGCACTCGGTAGGCGCGGCTGGAAACACCGGCGTGTCCGCATGGCACGCGTTACACGTGATTTCCGCGTGCGCACCGGTGAGCGGAAAGCCGATAGTGGCGTGATCGAAGAGCGTCGGCTGCCAATCCGTGCTCGTGTGGCACGACTCACATTGCATGCTCAGCGTGTCGGCGTGCGGATCGTCCTGTTGATGACAGCTGGCGCATGCGGTGCTGACGGTGGTGAACGTCGGGTCTGTCTCGTTGTGGCAGTCGCTGCAGGCCAGCGTTTCGTGGGCTCCGTGCAGGGCAAAATTGCTGGCCTCATGGTCGAAAGTCGATAGATCGAAGTGCAGCGTATTTACCTCGATGCCTTCGTGTTCCGTGTGGCAGGTCTGGCATTCGTTGGCTGATACCTCGGGGTGTTTGCCGTGAAATCCCAGCTGTGCCTGAACGTCTGTCAGAATGTTTTCATGACATGCAGTACACAGCTGTAGCTGGGTTTTCTCACCCAGCGGATCGTGACAGCTGCTGCAGTCTTCTTCGAATTCACTGTGCGCTTCGCTCAAAGGACCCGGGCTCAGAAGCTGCTCGAAGCTTGCGGCGTCGACGGAGCTCGCGAGCATCATAAGCACGCACAGCAACGCCGATTGCAGCCGGAGCTTAGTAAAGGTGAACGGCGAAGACATGAACGATCACACTGATGACCAACAGAATGAAAAACGGCAGGTGCGCGACATGCCATAGAGCAAAGAGCCGCTCGTAAACCTGTACGCGTGCCATCTGGCGGATCTGCAGGGTACGCTCGCCGAGATAGGCATCCAGTGCCCGCATCAGGCGCGGGCGCTCGCGCCGATACATCGGTTTGGCCCGGGCCAGCCGGTTCAGCTGGCGGATGCAGAATTCCATGAGCGCTTTGCGTTCGCGCCTGATGACCCAGCCGGCGCGCAGATGCCATCGAATCGAAGCTGCGAGCGAATGGCGGCTTGCCTGCGTGAGCTGATCCAGCTTGGCCAGGCGTTCGTTGACCAGCTTCAGAAACTCGAGATCCGAGCTGGTCGCAGCCTTCAGCTGGCCGGACTTCTTGAGGTGCAGGCGCTTGCCGCTCCAGTCGCTGTAGATCTTTCGATAGAGAAAACGGCCGATGAGGCCACTGCCTGAGACAACCAGAATGGAAGTGAGCGCGATGCGGCTGTTGAGCGAGCCGAGAGAGAAGCCGCAGTGGTAGAGCGCTGCAATCGGCGCGGCTACCCCCATGCTCATGTGAACCAGAAACCAGGTTCTGGGTGAGCCGATTGGCGAGAGCCACTTGATGCGCTTCCGGATCGGATAGATCAGGAGGATCAGAATGCATGCCGCCGAGGCGATCCCGAGCCCATAGCCGACACCTTCCTCCGCCTCAATCGGCAGCGCGTCGCGCCACCACCAGCCAAGTGCCAGAAGGGCAAACGGGGTGGTCCACAGAAGCGCGTGGCGTAGCGTGGTCGACAAGTCGTTAGCCCATCGGTACCACCAGGCGCGATCGCCCTGCGCGGTTGCGCGTGCGCCGAAAGGTGTCCAGGACGATTGCACATAGGATTCTGAATTCATTGTCACCAAAACGGTTAGCCGGTCGTCATTACGGCAATTACGACTCGATATCCGTTCCGGGTCGGACTGACAAAGCGCGGAATTGCGGGTGCTCCTGCAGCGCTTTGAGCTCTCTCGTCCATGAGTATCGACAAACCACCTCCCGAAATAGCCGACGTACTTCACAGATGCGCGAGTTCGCCAAGACGTGAACCAGCCGACAGAATTGCCAACAGTATCTTTGAGAGGCTTCCTGCCATGAGCTGTTGGGAGAGACAGCTCGCCGTTAGACGACGGCACCTGGCGAACGAGACGCCGACGGGTTTTCCGATGAAATCAGCAGGAAGCCAAGGCAAGGCCGCAGGTGAAGAAACCGTCACGCAGACCTTCCCGACGAATGGCAATGTTTGTGCATAAACACAAATTTGCGCGAAGCCATTCCCGGATCTCATCGACTCAAC
The DNA here is from genome assembly GCA_028285415.1 of Pseudomonadales bacterium. GTDB lineage: Bacteria > Pseudomonadota > Gammaproteobacteria > Pseudomonadales > Azotimanducaceae > UBA4421. The sequence continues at coordinate 82,293 of JANQPF010000023.1, read as the reverse complement.
CCAGTTGCAGGGACGGGTGTTACTCCCCGTCTAGAACAATATCCGCTCGCGGGCGGCGACTCGTCGAGCTTACATCGAAGAGGTGTCGGAATGGGTTTAGAGAGAGACGGACACGGCCACCGGAAATGGTGGGGCAGGATGCTGACGCTGACCACGCTCTTGTGTGTGGCGACTACGGTCAGTGCAGGGCCTCGCGATCAGGCCAAACGTATACATGACCGATTGACGGGCGTTCCGCCCAGTGCACAAGTGCTGGACAGCATGGAGCAAAGCATTGTCGACGGCACGCCGTTGGATGCGGCTATGCTGGCAATGGACGACCCGAACTTCTACAACACGACGCTGCGTGAATTCGCGACGCCGTGGACCAATCGTGATCAGTCGGTCTATGTGCCGCTGAATGACGCTACCGCGACCGTCATTGGCATGGTGCGCGACGACGTGCCGTTCGACTCGCTGCTGTTTGACGACATCGTTTACGTCGGGTCGGCCGGTGCGAGCAATGTCGCGTACGCTCACGAAAACAATGATCACTATGAGGATCTGGCCGAGCGTCGCGTAGATCTGAGCAATCCGGCCAATCTCGAGCAGCGCACGCAGTCGAGTCTTGCCGGCTCGCCGCTCGGCGCTGCAGATACGGCAGGTATCCTCACCACGCGCGGTTTTGCCGAAGCCTACCTCGTAGCCGGCACCAACCGTGCGGCGGTGCGGTTTGCGACGCTCAATTTCCTCTGTCTCGATATGGAGGAAATGCGTGACGTCACCGCCTGGCCGGACCGGATCCGCCAGGATGTGGCACGTGCCCCCGGCGGGGACGCCGCAATTTTTCTGAACGACTGCCTTGCCTGTCACGCAGGCCTCGATGGACTGGCGGGTGCGTTTGCCTTCTACGATTTTGACGAAGACACCCAGCGGCTGGCCTACACGCCCGGCAGCGTGCAGTCCAAGTTCTTGAACGACGCGCAGGTGTTTCGTTATGGCTTCGTCACCCTCGGTGATTCCTGGGTGAACTACTGGCGCACCGGTCCGAACGCCCACGTTGGCTGGAACGGACCGGGGTCCGGGATGGGTGCGAAAAGCTTCGGCATGGAGATCAGTCAGACGCGCCGCTTTGCCGAATGTCAGGTGACCAAAGTGTTCGAGAAGGTCTGCTACCGCACGCCGAACGGTGACGCGGATCTCGCAGCCGTGCAGACGATGGCGGACAACTTCCAGGCCAGCAACCACCGCATGAAGGGTGTGTTTGCCGAGGCTTCCGTTCACTGCATGGGAGAGTAGTCATGAACGCTATCCATACTGAAATACGTGAACTGCCGAGCTGGCTTGCGCACCTGCTGATGGTGGTGTTGTTTTCGATGATTCTGGCAGGCTGCGTGCGCAACGAAGATGCGGTTGGCTCAAGCGACGAGGTGCCCGGTACGGAAAGGCCGGCGCCGGGTGGCGATGACACACCTTCTGATCAACCACCTGCCGATCCGCCGCCGGACGACCCGCCCGCAAACCTGGATTTTCAGGCGTTCAGCGTGAATCTCCACCCGGTACTGGTGGACGCCGCCAACCAATGTGCAGGTTGTCACGGCGCGTCGCAGACGCCGATGTTCGCCGATGCGAACGCATCGTCGGCGTATGACGTCGTGATTGAGAACACGCTCGTGGATCTCGCGGCACCGCAGGGTTCCATGCTTTATGTGAGGGCGGCAACCGATCGCCACAACTGCGGTAACGATGCGAGCTGCGATGAGATTGCGGCCAACTTGCTCGCCGGCATTCAGGGCTGGGCAGGGGACATGACAAGCCCGCCTGCGGATCCCCCGGATGACGAAATGCCGCCACCGGTTGATCCCGATCCGCCGATGGATCCGCCACCTATGACCGATGTCATGGTCTTTGAAAGTACGCTCTACCCGATCCTGCGGGATCAGGCGAACTTCTGTGTGAACTGCCATGGCGTCGCGCAGATACCAGCCTTTGCAGTGGAAGATGTGTTGTCTGCCTACAACACGTTGATATCGCAGCAGAAGGTAGATCTCGACATTCCAACCAACAGCCGGATCTATTTGCGCTCTGCCGAGGATCGTCACAACTGTGGCGGTGAAGCCAGCTGCGATCAGATCGCGGCGACGCTGTTGGCGGGTATTCAGGCATGGGCCGACCAGCGAGTGGTTGATCCGCCTGCGGCTGAGGCCATCAGGAGTGCGGTGACCAGCTTTGCCGAGTCCGAGGAGGCGGCCGCAACGCGAGCAGATGATGCCGTCATTGCGTTCTTTGCGCTCGATGAAGGTGCGGGTACCACAGCCACCGACACCAGCGGCATCGGCGCGCCCATTGTGCTCAATATCGAAGGCATGGAATGGGAGCCGGGTGGTGGTCTGCGCAACGTCAATGGCAAGGCGCAGGCAAGCCTCGCTGACAGTCAGAAGCTCTTCAGCCGGATTACTGCCACCGGTCAGTTTACCGTGGAGGCCTGGGTCACCGCGGACAACAATGATCAGGATGGCCCGGCAAGGATCGTGTCTTACTCGCTGAATACCCAGCAGCGAAACTTCACCATGGGTCAGAACGCGCTCTATTACGTGCTGCGCAACGACAGTACGGGTACGGGTGATAACGGCACACCGCAGCTGGAGGCGCTCGACCGCGAGGTCAGCACCGCGCTGCAGCATGTGGCGATGTCTTTTGACCCGGTCAACGGGCGTCGCATCTACGTGGATGGCCAGCTCCTGGCGGAGGATGACCAGGGCGCCACGCTCGAATGGAACGATCAGCAGATCTTCCTGCTTGGAAACGAGGTGACCAACGACCGGCTTTGGGCTGGGGTCTTCCATATGGTGGCGGTGCACGAGCGTGCGCTGAATCCCGTGGAGGTGCAGCAAAACTTCGACGCCGGCCTCGGCAACTTGCGGAGCCTCCGTTTCGATCTGACCGCCGAGTTTGGTGTCGATGCCTATATCGAGATGCTGTTTGAGCCGATAGGCGGCAACGCCTACCTCTTTGCTGAACCCAGGTTCGGCGGCAGCGTCTCCGGCATCACAGTCCAGAACGTCCGCATTGCGGTCAACGATGTGGTACCGGTTGCCGCCCAGTCGTTCCGTCGAGTGGATGTCAACGATGCCGGTCCGGGAACGCTGCTGTCACCGCTTGGTGCGGTCATCCCCGTGGCCGATGGCATCGACCAGGACCAATTCCACCTGGAGTTTGAGGTGCTTGGTGCTCGTCAGGGTACGGCTGAGCCGATATCGCCGGCGCTGCCGCCTCAACCCCTGGCGGACGTGCCGGAGCCGGCGATTGGCGTGCGCAGCTTCTCGCAGCTGAACGACGCGATGGCCAGCGTGACGGGTGTGGATCCGGAAACCAATGCAATCGAAGCGCTGTATGACGAGATACAGGGACAGCTGCCAGCAACCAACGATGTGCTCAGCTTCGGCGGATCGCATCAGGTGGCGATACAGCGATTGGCAACCGGCTATTGCGATGTGGTGGTCAATGACGGCGCTGCGTGCACGGACCTGTTCGGCACCTGTGCCATTGACCAGGCAGGGAAAGGCACCGTGTCCGATCAGCTGTTCGAGCGGTTCATTGGCGTGAACCTCGAGAGCCAGCCGGCGCAGGATGCGGTACGAACGGAAATCGTCAGCCTGATTGATGATCTAGGCTGCGCGAACGGCTGCAGCGGCGCTGAAGGGCGAACCGTGCTCAAAGCGGCGTGTGCGGCTGTGTTGTCGACCAGCGCGCTGACAGTGAACTAAAGAGAGGGAAAGTAGTATGTCCAAGTACAAATCAAAGTTCAGAGCCAGAGAAAAGCGCCGTGTCGAGATCGAGCGGCGCATTGAGGAAAACTGCCGCGCTCGCGGTCACGCACGACCGAAAACCCGTCGGGAGTTTCTCGGCAGTGGTCTGCTGGCTGGTACCGGTACGATCCTTCTCCCCAGCCTTGCCACGTTGATGAGTTCCGCGGCGCATGCCGAATGCATCATTGACGAAAGCCCGCTGCTGGGTGCCGGCAAGATACCGTTTATCGGTATCGACCAGGGTGGTGGCGCAAACATTGCGGGCTCCAACATCATGGTTGGCGGCATGGGCGGACAGGAGGACTTCCTGTCCGCCGCCGGCTACGCCAAGCTCGGATTACCTCAGGAGATCATTCCGCAGAACGTCGGGATCGATCGCTCCTTCGGTATCGCCATGCATCCAAACAGTGCACTTCTGCGCGGCATGCTGGACAAGACGTCCGCTGCCACGCGGGCGAACACCAACGGGGTGGTGATCCCGGCTCGGTCCGAGAACGATACCGGCAACAACCCGCACAATCCGGTGTATGGCATAGCTCACGCCGGCGCCAGCGGTGAATTTGCGGTGTCGGTAGGCACACGTAACTCGGAATCCGGTGGTCGTTCCGCGGCGCCGGAGACGATGATACAAGCCGATCTCCGTCCCACTCGTGTGCGTAATCGCAACGATGCGCTGGGGCTTGCAGGTGGCGTGACGAACGACGGCTTCCCGAACGGGCGCGTTGCGGCGGCGAGCGCAATACTCACCGCATTGAAGCTGGGTCAGATCACTGAGGCTGATGCCACGAAAGAGCTCGTGCAGTGCGGATTCGACAAGACGACGGCGACGTTCAACACCACCGTCTCAGCCACGGACCTCGATCCAGAGGTCGATGCCGATCTGCAGGCAATCTTCGCCAACGGCGAGCTGAACGATGGCGACTTTGCCAAGGCTGCGGCGGTCATGAAAGTGGTGGTTAACGGTTACGGTGGCGCCGGTACGATCGAGTACGGTGGACGGGACTACCATCAGGATCCGCGCCCGGAAACCGACGACAAGGACTTTGTTGTCGGACAGGTGATTGGGGGTACCCTGGAGTATGCCGCCAGAGTCGGTAAACCGGTGATGATCTATGGCTTCAGCGATGGCGCTGTGTCTGCCGACACCAACCGACCGGAGGACGATGGTCAGGGTGTGACGAAGTTCCGCTGGCGGTCTGACAATTCGCAGACTGCGGCGAGCTTCATCCTGGCCTACAGCCCGGGCGGTCAGCCGGTGTTGCGCAACGGTGCTGCTTCGCAGCAGTTGGGAGCCTTCTCTTCTGACGGCAACGTCATAACTTCGGCAACGCCTTTTGCGAATAGCGTCTCAACACTGGCTGAGCTTGTGGTTCTAAACTATCTCGCGCTCCATGGTGAACAAGCTATGTTCGGGATGGTCCTGAACAATCCAGGGCTTGGCACCGGAGCAGCGGTCGATCCGTATATCGCGTTCGACCCGATCGTGTGAGAGAGAGGGGACGCTTTTGAGCGCGGTCAAAGAGAAAGAGTCGGCAAACCTCATCGCTCCTATCGGTGCCGACTCTTTCTCACCTGTTCCCCTGGACGACCTACTGGCATGCCCGGCTTGCGGTGGCGATCTTTCGTCTGCGCAAAATACGACCGAAGGAGACTTCCGTTGCGACAACTGCGCAGCGGAATATCCCGGGATTACCATGCCCGATGGGTCCACTGTCCCGTGGCTGTTCGTCCACCCCGACGCTGCGTTCGCCGAATGGGGCGATCGGTACAACCGGCTGATGCATGAAACCCGGGATGAAACCGCAAGTTACGTCAACGCGCTCGGCGGCGACGTCTCGAGTCTGACGCGGGCGCGTCTCGAACGACATGGGACTGCCCTCGAGGCCTTCACCGGGCAGCTCGAGGAACTGCTTGAACCGTTCGATCTCCGGCGCAGGACCACGGAGAATCTGGCGCGCCAGCAGCTCTCCAAGGCGCAAACCGTGACCAGCTACATGGCTAACGTCTTCAGGGACTGGGCCTGGGGTGCCGAAGAGATGCACGCGTCTGCAGAGGTGCTGAACGAGCTGATCTGTCAGACGTCGCTTGACGATCTGGGCACGATGCTCACGCTCGGTGCCGGTCCCGGTGCGCTGCCGTTTCTTCTCGAGCGCTCACAGAACGTCGCGCGTTCGATCAAATTGGATATCAATCCGCTGTTTGCCCGCATCCATGCGGCGATGCAGGCTGGCGAGGCAGTGGACCTTTACGAGTTTCCCTTTGCGCCGCTGGACGAGTCGAATACGGCGGTTTTGCGGCGCCTGCAGGCATCAAATCTAACGGATCAAAACTGTGGTGAGTGTGGCGGCGGTTATGTCCTTGGAGACATCTCTGATCTGCCCTTCCGGGCAGGTGCGTTCGATACCGTGCTGACCCCCTGGTTGATCGATATTCTGCCGCAACCGGTGGATCGGTGGCTCGTGACGGTGAATCGGCTCCTGCAACCCGGTGGCGCCTGGATCTTCACGGGCTCCACGAGCTTCGTAAGTGACGATCCGGTCCTGCGCTTCAGTCCGGAAGAGTTTTTTGAACGCGCGCAGGCATTCGGGTTTACCATCGAGGCCAGCGACTACTCCACGCTGCCGTATCTGCACTCCCCGGCGAGTGCCCATCGCCGCTATGAGCGTGTGGTGAGTTTTGTCGCAACCAGGACAGGCGAGTGTGCAGACGTGTCCGGGGTTAAGGCAGATCGTAGCGCACCGGTTCCGGCAACCACCGCGATGCAGTTTGCCTGTTCAAATTACATGCTCAGGGCGCAGATTCTCGGTGCCGTCAATGGCAAGCGCTCTATCAGCGAGATTGCCGCGGCGATTGCTCACCGTTATGAGCTCGACGGCGACGCGGCACTTCAGATCGTGGAGCAGATTCTAAATCAGCACGGCGAATGAACCGGTTGAACCAGCCCCTCAATACGCTTCCAGCTCTTCAAAGAAGCGCGCTTTCTCCGCATCCCCCAGATAGCTCGCTGTGAAGCTGTTGGCCGCGAGTCTTGCTGCCTGGACTTTGTCCAATCCCAGATGCGCGTGCAGCGCCTGGAAGTTTTCGTTCAAGTACCCTCCGAAATAAGCCGGATCGTCCGAGTTGACCGTGACACACAGATTCCTGTCGAGCAGCTGCAGGATGTTGTGATCAGACATGTTGTTAAAACAGCGCAGGCGCACGTTTGAGAGGGGACACACCGTCAGCGGTATCTGCTCCCGGGCCAGGCGCTCTACCAGGGCAGGGTCCTCGGCGCAGCGGATGCCGTGATCAATGCGTTCGCAGTGCAAAAGGTCCAGTGCGTCGCTGATGTATCCGGGTGGGCCTTCCTCGCCGGCGTGAGCACCCAGCCGGTACTCCTGAGATGCCGCCAGTTCGTAAAGACGTTTGAACTGCGCCGGTGGGAACGGTACTTCCGAGCTCGCGAGACCCAGGGCGATGAAGTCGTCGCGGTAGGGTTCGGCGGCTTTGAGCGTCTTGATCCCTTCCTCTTCCGGTGCGTGTCTCATGATGCTCAGAATCATGAGGCAGGACTGCCCCCACTCCCGCCTCGCGTCGTTGACGGCGGCTTTGAAGCCGCGCATGCAGATGTCGATGGGTACGCCGTTGTCAGCGTACGTCTGCGGCTCGATCATTACTTCACAGTGCCGGATGTTTTGTGTCCTGCACTTTGTCAGGTAGTCCATCATGAGGTTGTAGAAGTCTTCCTCATCGCGCAGGACTGAAGCGCCCAGATAGTACATCGCAAGGAATTCATCGAGGTTGTCGAATTCGCAGGCTGCTGTTACAGCGGCTTCGTCGGCGTAAGGCAGGTCGACGCCGTGCTTGCCCGCCAGTTGCAGGAGCCGCCCGGGTTCCAGGCTGCCGTCAATGTGCAGATGCAGCTCAGCTTTTGGCAATCCTGCTATCCAGTCGTTGAACTCCGCCACCACGCCTCCGTTTCATGAAGTTGAGCGTGGCCATGCTATCACCGTTGCGCACGTGCCTCATCGCCAGTAGGGTGGCTCGAGGTATGACCTAAGGACAGCCATGCCAGGCTTCACCGCGCCGCTCAGAGAGCCGGCATTTCGCAGATTCTGGTTCGGCGGCGCAATCTCCGTGTTTGGTGATCATCTGACGTTCGTAGCGATGCCATGGCTGGTTCTGAAGCTCACGAACGATCCCCTGGCGATGGGTACCGTCATTGCGGTCGCCGCCGTCCCGCGGGCCGTGTTCATGCTCTTTGGCGGTGCGTTCAGCGACCGCTGGTCGCCGCGCCTGGTCATGCTGATGTCCAACATCGTACGTTTTTCTGTTGTCGTGTTCCTTGCAGGCTCGACCTACTACGGCTTTGTTACGTTTCCCGCGGTTCTCGTTTCGGGCTTCATATTCGGCCTGGCGGATGCATTTCTGTTTCCGGCCGCTAGCGCCATGCCTCCGCGACTCCTCGAACCAGAAAAGCTCGCAGCAGGCAACGGGGTGATGCAGGGTACGTTTCAGCTGAATCTGGTACTTGGGCCCATGGTGGGCGGGCTCCTGATTGCCCTGCTCGGTGAGTCCGGGGACCAGACCGGAGAGCTGACCGATCGCGTTGCCCTGGCAACGGTGCTTGCCATTGATGCGCTGACCTTCCTGGCGTCGATCTGGGCGCTGGCAACGCTGCGTGAACGCTTCAAGCCCGAAGTGGCTGACCAGAGTTCACTGATCAACAGTCTGATCGATGGTTTGCGCTGGGCGTGGCGGGATACTTCCGTGCGGATTTTCGTGTTACTGATGGGGGTGCTGTCGCTCATTTTTCGCGGTCCTTTCAACGTTGGCGTGCCAACGCTCGCCAACATGCACCTTCCCGAAGGCGCCGCGGCTTTCGGGACCATCATGTCGGCGCTTGGCGTCGGGTCGATCATCGGCGCAATTCTGGCGGCAACCAGAGGGCTGCCGGCCAATCACTGGATGGGCCGGCTCCTGCTCATCGACTTTGCCCTGTTCGGCGCCATCATGCTGCTCATGGCCTGGGTGCATGAGCTGGCGATCATTGCGACTGCGGTTCTCCTCGCCGGTATCCTCGATGGCTACATCATCGTATTTGTGACGACCTGGTTGCAGAAGCACGTGCCGCCGGAACGCATGGGCCGAGTCATGGCCGTTGTCATGTTTTCCACTCAGGGACTCTTTCCTGTATCCAGCGCGGCGGCGGGGGCGCTTGCCAGATGGGATCTCGCCGCGATGCTGCTGATTGGTGGCTTTGCCGCGCTGTTGGTCGCCTTGTCAGGCCTGATGATCACAAAAGTTCGACGTCTCGGCTTCTGACATCGGCGCCTCGGGCTCGGGTATCCCTTATGGGCAGGGCTCGGGTGCGGGCGCACCATGGACGAATTGATGTGCAGCCCAGTCAGGAGGTATTCATGCTGCATGAGGTGTCAGGCGACATTCTGCTTAGCCAGGCTCAGGTCATTGCCCACGGCGTTGCGCCGGACGACCACTTCAACCAGGGGTTGGCGTTGTCTCTGCGCGAGAACTACCCGGCCATGGCCAAAGATTTCCGCCACTACTGCCATGTCTCCAATCCCAAGCCCGGTGAAGTGTGGGCATGGGCCGGGGCGGACGGGCGGCGGATCGTGAATCTCATGACGCAAGAACCACCACCGTCAAAGAATGCGAATCCCGGCAAGGCAACGTCGCACAACGTGAATGTGGCGCTACGAAATCTCAAACACCTGATCGAGGCTGAAGGATTCGAGAGCGTTGCGCTGCCGCGTCTGGCAACCGGCGTGGGCGGCCTCGATTGGGCGGAGGTGCGCGCCCTGATCGACAATCAGCTCGGCGATCTCGATATCCCAATCTACATCTACACCACTTTCGAAAAAGGCGTGGCCGCTCAGGAAGCCGCCTGAATCAAAGCGTCAGCCAGCCACCGTCAACCGGTAGGTAGATGCCGGTTACAAAGTCGCTCATGGACGAGGCAAGGAATACCACAGCCTTGCCTTGCTCCATCGGGTCACCCCAGTGTCCCTTCGGCAGCCGCGCGATGCGGTCTGCGACAGTGTCTGCCAGCGGCTCGCCGCTGGGCGGGGGAGGATTGCCCGCGGTCGCGGGTGGCGGCCCTTCGTTGACCCACGTGGGGCCCGGTGCAAGCGCGTTCACGTTGATGTTATGCGGCGCAAGCTCCAGTGCCAGCGCCTTGGTGATCTGCGCAACGGCCGCTTTGGAACCGTCGTAGGTGACGCCAACCCCGGGCGTGACGGCCTGGGTGGAGGAGACGTTGATGATGCGCCCGCCATTGCCGTGATTGATCATGATGTCCGCGGCTGCTCTACAGCAGTAAAACACCCCGTCCACGTTCACAGACCAGAGCGTGCGCCACATGTCGTCGGTGATGTCGCGCACGGGGCCGCCGAACTCGAGATAGACACCCGCGTTGTTCACCAGTACGTCCAGACCACCCAGAGAATCAGCGGTTTTCTGCATGGCCTCGTCAACCGCGGCTCGGTCGCTCACGTCCAACGTCATGGCGTGGCCGTCAATTTCATTTGCCGTGGCTTGTGCACCCTCCAGATTGACGTCGCTGACCATGACGGTGGCGCCCGCCGCAGCCAGCGCGCGAGAGATGCCGCGGCCAATCCCTTTGGCGCCGCCGGTGACGTGGGCAACTTTGCCGGTCAGGTCGATCCATGCAGAGGGGTCTGGTGTTGTCATTGCGTTGCTCCGGGGTTGATTGCCCAAATGAAGTTGTTGCGATTCGGCATTTCGATGCGTTTGAGCGATGCTGCATCGAGCGTCGCGCGCTCGTCCAGAATATCGTTGACGTGCAGAAGGTATGCGGTCAATGCGTAGACGTCGTCGTGGCTCAGGCTGCCTGGATCCCGGTACGGCATGGCGCGATTGATATAGTCGAAAATTGTCGTCGCATAAGGCCAGTAACTGCCAACCGTGCGCACCGGGCGGTTGCTCGTCAGCGTGTCGTGACCACCGGCAAGCGCATCGTTGATGCCGTTCTGTCCGTCGACGCCGTGACACGAGACGCAGTGCGCTGCATACAGCGCTCGGCCCTCGCTCACCGTTCCGGAACCGGCAGGCAGGCCCTGGCCGTCGGGGAGGACGTTCAGCGTCAGCGACGTCAAGTCGTCAGCACTTGCTGTCTCGCCAAGACTGGGTGCCAGCACGGTCGCGATATCCTGCTCTTCCGCCAGGACCCCGACGCAGCTGAGACACGCAAGTAGGATCAGACTACGCATAGACATTGCGTGCAGCGCCGTGCGAGTCGATTGCCCAGGCCTGGATGGCGTTGACGTGATAGAAGCTGCCCGTGGCCCGGCCTTCGATGTTGGCGGCGCGGTCCGGCTGTACGGCACCGGTTGCATCGGTTGCCCGGCTCATCAGCACCGCGGGGGCACCGCGCCAGCGCCATGCTGCACGAAAGCGTGTCAGGCACTTGTCGAGCACGTGATCGTCCAGCTGCGCTTCAGCCCAGGTTTTGCCGCCGTCGGCGGAAACCTCAACGCGGCGTATGCGCCCGGCGCCGCTCCAGGCGAGGCCGCTGATCTGATAGATGCCGTGCTCCCCGAGCGTCAATCCCGGGGAGGGGCTGGTGATGATCGACTTCACGCCCATGGGAAACGTGAAGAGCCTGGCGTTGCCATCGACGTCCAGGTCCGAGTATTTCGACGTTTCCTGACGGCTCATGGCGGGTTGGTCCGTGACCTGCAGCGCACGTAACCATTTGACGCTTGCGTTGCCTTCCCAGCCCGGCAGGAACAGCCGCATCGGATAGCCGTTGGCGCGCCGGAGCGGTTCGCCGTTCTGGTAGAGCGCAACGATTGCATCTTCGTAGAGCTTCTCGAGAGGGACGCTGCGGTTCATGGCGGGCGCGTCCGCGCCGCTGGCAACAGCCCAGGTTGCTCCGGGCTCGATGCCCGCCTCATCGAGCAGTATGTTCAACGGCACGCCTCCCCATTCGCTGGCTGAGATCAGACCGTGGATAGCGCCGCAGTCCATGTCTGCGGGTTGCGGGGTGAGGAGCGCTGCGCTGTTGCCGGAACATTCGAGAAACTGCAGGCGGGATACGATGGGGTAGCGGTGCAGCGCGTCGAGATCGAATACCAGCGGACGCTTGACCCTGCCGTGAATCACCAGACGGTGAGCGTGCGCGGCGATGGTTGGTATACCGGCGTGATGCCGCTCGAAATGCAACCGGCTCGGCGTGATCAAGCCGTCGAGATGCTGCAGCGGCGTACGCGAAGCGCCACTGCCAAGGGTCCCGGGTTGAGACTGAATAGCCGTACGCGCGAGTTCCGTCGCCGGCGGACTGGTGCCGCTCATCGGTGCGCCGGGCTGGCGCATGTGGTCAGGCCGCGTGCCGTGAGCTGACGCCGTGAGAAGGGCGGCTGCGCTGCCCAGACCGGCGCGCAGCAGCGTGCGACGATCGAGCAGACCGTTGTCGGCAGCGTCGGGCAGCCGCGATGAATCCATGGTTTCCCCTCCGAATGCGGCATTAGCATGCCGGCGTCGGCAGGCCGGTGCAATGGGGCGCTGCCGCCGGACGGGCTGGCAAGTTGAGCTTCTCGCGCGCAATATGAGGAAATCCTGGGAGACGTTTTTCGATGACACAATCTCACGCTTTGACGGTCACGCCCGACATTTTTGTTCCGCGGGAAGTGGTCTTCGAGGCGTGGACGTCAGCAGACCACCTCGTGGAGTGGTACTCACCCGGGGCCGGCTACGCGCGCCGCGCGGAGGTGGATCTGCAGCCCGGCGGGCGGTTGTACGTTGCCTGGTCGAAGTCAGGTGGCGAAAGCGTTGAGCAGGAAGCTGTCATCACCGCGGTGGATCCGCCGGCGCAAATTTCCTACGACGTGCACGCTCTGGATTCCGCGTCAACCCCGCCGAGCCGCGTCACGGTCGAACTTGTCGATCTGGGTGGTCGCACCCGCATAGAAGTCCATCAGGAAGGCGTCCAGGGTGAGGATGTCCGCGAGCGGCATGTCGCACGGTGGCGGCGAATTTTCGAGCAGCTCGAGAACTACCTGTCCTCGATCTAGGGAGACTCTGGATCATCCCGGACGCGGATTCAGAAGCTCCGTCGCACGATTCCCGGTATAGTGAGCGGGCGTTTCGTTCGAAGGGGGAGGCATGCGCGCACAACCGCTCACCGGTGTCACGGTGCTCGATTTTGGCCAGGTTTATAACGGTCCGTATTGTGGTTTTCTGCTCGCCCAGGCAGGCGCCCGGGTCGTCAAGGTTGAGTCATTGCGTGGGGAGACGCTGCGCGCCCGCGGTGACGCAACGACTGCCAGCTATCCGTTCAGCATTCTCAACACCAACAAAGAGAGCATCACGCTGAACATCAAGTCGGCGGATGGTCAGGCGCTCTTGAAGCGAATGGTGCCGAATGTCGACGTCGTCTTTGAAAACTTTGCGCCCGGGACCATGGACAAATACGGCATCGGATCGGAAGCCTTGCGGGCTCTTAACCCGCGGCTCGTTTACGCTTCGAGCACGGGCTACGGCAACGCGGAAGGGCCCTATCGCGACTATCTCGGGATGGACATCACGCTGCAGGCCATGACGGGCGTGATGAGCATTACCGGCGAAGATGGCGGCGGCCCGTTGAAGACGGCCGCTGCGTTCGCCGACTTCATTGCGGGGACGCACCTTTACGCGGGTATCGTGAGCGCGCTTTTCGCCCGTGAGCAGACGGGCGAGGGCGCGACCGTCGACATTTCGATGCAGGATTGTGTGTTTCCAACGTTAGCCACGGCGCTTGGCTCGTTTTATGTGGCAGGTGAGCAACCGCCTCGTGCTGGCAATCGACACCCGGGGCGTGCGCTTGCGCCCTACAACGTCTACCCCGCCGCGGACGGCCACGTTGCCATCATCTGCATACGGGAAGGTCACTGGCGGAAACTCTGTGCTGCCATGGAGGATGAGGCTGCAGCCGCTGACAGTCGGTTTGCGACGATGGCTGACAGGTCTACGAACATGGAAGCAGTGGATGAGCTTGTCAGCGCGTGGACGAGTGAACGATCTCGCGCTGCAATTCTGGAAATCACCCAGCGGCATGGCGTCATCTGTGCGCCTGTTAACCGCCTCGATGACGTCATCCACGATCCGCATCTGGCCGCGCGGGGGACGCTCGAGCCGCGCGCGCATGCGGCCTTTGGGGAGATTGCAGGCCTGCACACGCCTTTGCGCTATCGCGGACTGGAGCCGCCGGCGCTTACCGATCCGCCGCAGCTCGGCGCGGCCACCGCCACCGTGCTTGCTGAGCTTGCCGGTGTGGATGCTGAAGAACTGGAAAACCTGCGCAACAACGAAGCCGTGTAGTCCCGAGGAGACACGCTATGACTGAACGAACGGGTCCGCTCGCCAACCTGAAGATCATCGACTGCACGATGGCACTGGCCGGGCCGTTTGGCACGGCGCTGCTGGCCGATCTCGGCGCAGATGTCATCAAGGTGGAGCCGCCGCACGGCGACGGTTCCCGTTCGATGCCGCCGCTGCCCCCGGACTACGCCAACGTCAGCGCAGCGGAACCGGCAGGCGTTGACTATGGTGGCTACTTCGCCAGCATCAACCGTAACAAGCGCAGCATCGTGCTGGACCTGAAACAGGAGCGCGACCGTGAAACGCTCCTCGAGCTCTGTGAACACGCGGATGCCATCGTCGAGAACATGCGCGTTGGTGTGATGGACAAGCTGGGCGTTGGCTATGACACGATCAAAGAGCGCAATCCGCGTATCGTGTACGGCGCGATTCGCGGTTTTGGCGACCCGCGTACCGGTGCAAGCCCATACGCGGATTGGCCGGCCTACGACATCGTCGCCCAGAGTATGGGTGGGCTGGCTCATATCACCGGCGATGCCGACGGTTCGGGCTATCCCTCCGGCTCGAGCGTCGGTGATATTTATCCGGGCACGCTGATGGCCCTGGGCGTGCTTGCCGCAATCAATCACGCCAAAGCAACAGGCGCCGGCCAGTTCCTCGACGTGGGGATGTACGATGCGATTCTCGCGCTCAGCGAGACGGTGGTCGTCAACTATGGGTACAACGAAACGGAACTCGGACCGCGGGGTCAACACCATCCCAATCTCATGCCGTTTGGTATCTATCCGACCAGAGATGGGGGGGTCGCCATTGCCGCGCCGGGTCCGGGGCATTGGGCGGCACTCTGTCAGGCGATGGAGCGAGCCGACCTGATCGAAGACGAACGCTCCAGGAACGTGCATCTCAGAGCGCGCAATCAGCCGTTTGTGCAGACTGCCATCTCCGCGTGGACGTCCATGCGCACAAAGCAGGAAGTGATCGATGCCATTGGCGGGAAGGTGCCCTGTGGTCCGGTGAACACGGCCGCAGACATCTATGCCGACCCGCACGTTGCCGCACGAAACATGATCACACGTTTCCAGCTTCCCGGAGACAATCCAGAAGTTGGGATTGTCGGATCCCCGATAAAGTTCAGCGCAACACCGGCGGGATTCTATCGACGCCCGCCCAAGCTTGGCGAGCACAACGACGAGGTGCGGAGTGAATTTGGCATTGCAGACGATGAATAGGCGGGTTGGCGATGCCGCAGTATCTGTTTGAGCATCTGCGCAGCCCCGGCAGAACGCTCGAGGACCTGGCGGTAGAACCGCACAGGCACTGGGGCGTGTTTGCAGGGCTCTTCGGATTCGCCAGGAACGAGCTCTACCGCGTGACCGCGTTTACTGGCGAGGTGCCGCCAGCGGACCGGCACTGCGTGACGTCCGAAATCTGGGCGCCAACCGTGCGACCCGTGTCTGACGAACCCTGTACTCGATCCGGCTTGTACGTCTTCCGCCGTTTCCACGTGCTCGAGGATGACGTTGATGAGGTGGTGGCGCTATCAGCCGAAGCCTGGCGCACCTTTGAACATGGTGAAGACTATGCGGCACAACCGATGGGCCTATTCCGGCCGGCCGCAGATGCGGACGGTATCGTGCGTCTGATGCTCGTCACCTGGTACGACGGTTTTGCTTCCTGGGAGACCTCGCGCACGCCGGCTCCCGAAGCGCGTGAAAATTTTGCCCGACGTCACGCCCTGACGCTGACGACGTATGCCGTGGCAACGCGGCGCCTCGGAGATTAAGGGGGCGGGATTCCGGCGGCAGGATCAGGTGCGGCTGGCGGCAATGATGTTCGGATCGCGCGGTGCCGGGTCCGAGGTTTCCTGATTCTGGACGGTCTCGGCAACGTGCTGCATGGGCAGCTTGAGCATGGTCTTCAGCTCCTCCGAAGCGCCAATGCGTTCCAGCGCTTCGTCCATGCACATGAGCCACTGATCGCGCTGCCTGGGGCCAATATGGAAGGGCGCGTGCGGATCGGTCAAACAGACCGTACCGGCAATCGCCTGGTAGACGGGCGGGCCGCCCATCCATCCCACCAGATAGGCCGTCAGCTTCGAGCGCACGGGGCCGAGGTCTTCTGCATGCATGGCGCGGATTTCTGCCGCTTCGAGATTGGTGTCCATCACGTCGTAGAACGCGGCGACCAGATCTTTGATGCCCTGGTCGCCGAGAATTTCGTACGGGCTTCTGGGCGGCTGTTCTGTTGGGGACGATTCGCTCACATCAAGCCTGATTGATTACTGCTGTTACTCGATCTAAGCAGAAATTTTCCGGCTAGGCCAGTGCTCACATCGCGAGTTCGGTAAGCAGTTCTGCGGTTTCCTCCCAGCCGATACAGGCGTCTGTAATGCTCTGCCCGTACGTTTGCGGCTGATCCTGGCGACCCGCGACGAGATGGCTTTCGAGCATCAGACCAACGAGTTTGTCCTGTCCACCCCGGCGCTGGCGCAGCGCGTCTCTGGCAATCATCGGCTGGCGTTGGGGGTCCTTGCTGCTGTTGGCGTGGCTGCAATCGACAACGAGCCCGGTCTCGATGTTGCGCTCCGCAAGCGCCGCAGCCGCGGCGTTGACGCTCTCAGCGTCGTAGTTCGGAGCGGCACCCCCGCGCAGCACCAGATGGCTGTCGTGATTACCGGTCGTCTCCAGCAGCGCCGGTGCGCCTTCTTTCGTCAAAGAGGGAAACAGGTGGGCGCGTTCCGCGGCTACGATCGCGTCGAGGGCCACCTCGATATTGCCGCTGGTTGCGTTTTTGATGCCAACCGGCATCGACAGGCCGGAGGCGAGCTGGCGGTGAATCTGGCTTTCCACCGTCCGCGCGCCGATGGCGCCCCAGCTGATGAAGTCCGTCAAGTACTGCCCGAACGTCGTGTCGAGAAACTCCGTGGCGGTGGGCAGACCGAGCGCGGTGATGTCTGCGAGCAGCTGGCGCGCGCTGCGTAACCCCTCGTTGACCCGGTAGCTGTCGTCGATGCCGGGATCGTTGATGAATCCCTTCCAGCCGACGGTTGTCCGCGGCTTCTCGAAGTAAACCCGCATGACAATGAGGAGCTTGTCTTTCAGGTTCGCAGCGTAAGGCGCGAGCCGGCCGGCATAGTCGTGGGCCGCTTCCAGATCGTGAATCGAACACGGCCCCACGATCACCAGCAGGCGTTCGTCGCGGCCGTGCAGGATAGCCGAGATGTCGGATCGTGCGCTGCGGATCAATTGCTGTCCGTCAGCGGTCAGCGGGATGTCCTCCTCGAGAATAGCGGGCGCAATCAGAGCGCGGATTCGCCGTATGCGCAGATCATCATTGATACCCATCGTTCAAACGCGTTCCAGCACGTCCACCCGGTTAGGGATGCGAAACACGTATCCATCGGGGCCTCGGTGTGACTCGAATTGCGCCCGTACCTCCTCGAGGAGTTCTGGTGACAGCTGGTGGTCCATGAACGTGGCGTTGAGAATGCCGCGTTCGAATTGCGCGAAGCTCTGCATGGCGAGGTGATTTTCGAAAAACACCTCGTCCGCGAGCGTCCACCGCCCCGACGCAACCGCACTGACCGTGGCGTCGAACGCGGCACGGCGCACACGCTCCTCGTCATGGAAGAGGCGTACGATCTCGTTGAACGCTCCGGCAAACACGGGTTCGGAAACGTAAAGCCTTCCGCCTGGTTTCAGCACCCGTCGCATCTCGTCAAACGCCCGGGCCAGGCAGTCGAGGGGCACGTGGTGGAGCGATTTGAACATGAGAACAATGTCGAAACTTGCCTCCGCATACGGTATCGATTCGGCACCAAAGCTCGCAAACGTCACGTTCGGCAGATCGTCGATGGCCAGGTTCTTTTCGTGGGCGATGGGGTCGACTTCGGCTGCGACGATTCGGGCGCCGGGATAGTGTTCGGCGATCATGCGTGTCTTGTCTGCACCGCCGCAGCCGAGCTCCAGAATGCTGGCGCCGTCCAGGGGCAGTACGCGTTGCATCACGGCAAGCTCGGTTGTCAGTTCCTGCTGGTCGGGACCGCTGATGCGCATGGATGTCGCATCAGGCTCGGTCGTGTGAGTCGAGTGGGTTGAAGTCATGGCGTCTCGCTAGTTTCCCTGCATCGATTACGGTATAAAACAGGTTCTAATTTTGGCTTGAGAGGAAGGGATGGCAACCAGTATCGCAGACCAGGTGCCGATTGCAGAGGGCCTGTTTACCTGGCCGTCGAACGATCCGCGCCTGATTGGCAGCAAGTGCAGTAACTGCGGCGTGGTCACGTTCCCCGCGCAGTCGAGCTGTCCGGCATGTTCGAGCACGGAAACCGAGAACATCGAGCTTGAACGTCGCGGTACGTTGTGGACCTATACCATCCAGTGTTTCCTGCCGAATCGCCCACCCTATGAAGGCCCAGAGACGGCGGAGGACTTCCGTCCGTTCGGGGTGGGCTACGTCGAGCTGCCGGATCAGACGCGCGTGCAGACACGCATCAAGTGTGCCGACGTGGAAAAGCTCCGCGTTGGCATGGAAATGGAGCTTGTCGTCGAAAAGTATATCGAGAAAGACGGCAAAGACGTCGTGGCCTATTTTTTTCAGCCGGTTGAAGAGCTCGAATAGTGTCGAGCGGCCGGGATAGAGATACCGGGATAGAGACACCGGGATAGAGACAAGAGAACGAGGAGACGAATGTGGACGTAGCAATCATCGGGATCGGGATTCATCCTTTCGGTCGGACGGACGGGGTTACCGGACTTGAGCAGGGCGTACACGCCGCCCGCCTGGCGCTGGAAGATGCCGGTCTCGGCTGGCAGGACATGCAGTTTGCCTACGGCGGCACCGGCGCTGCGGAAAGTCCGGACACGATGGTGTCCAAGCTGGGCCTGACGGGTCTGCAGTTCATCAACGTCAAGAACGGCTGTGCCACCGGAGGCTCGGCGCTGCAGTCGGCTTACATGGCCATCAAATCAGGGATGTTCGACGTCGGCGTTGCGGTTGGTTTCGACAAACACCCACGCGGCGCGTTTACCGTCGACCCGGAAGGCAGCGGTCTCGGCAAATGGTATGGCGACATCGGCATGGCGCTGACGCCGCAGTTCTTCGGCATGAAAATCCAGCGCTACATGCACGAGTACGGGATATCCGAGGACACGCTGACCCGCGTGGCGGTCAAGAACTTCAAAAACGGCGCCATGAACGAAAACGCCTGGAGACGCGAGGCGTTCAGCTTCGAGCAGGTCGCGGAGTCGCCGATGGTGGCCGCTCCGTTGCGTAAGTACATGTTCTGCTCTCCGGCTGAAGGCGGCTGCGCCATGATTCTCTGTCGCGCAGACAAGGCAAAGCAGTACACGTCCAATCCCGTCTTCTTGAAAGCTGCCGTGGTCAAGACCCGCAATTTCGGGTCGTTCGAAGTCTTCTCGCAGAATCAGGCGCTCGAACGTGCCGATGCGCCGACCGTGCAGGCGTCCCGGGCGGCGTTCGAGATGGCTGGCGTCGGCCCTGAAGACATCGATGTCGCGCAGCTGCAGGACACCGAATCAGGCGCTGAGATCATGCACATGTCCGAGAATGGATTCTGTGCCGACGGCGATCAGGAAAAGTGGCTTGCCGAAGGTAGAACCGAAATTGACGGGCAGCTGCCCGTCAACACCGACGGCGGCTGTATCGCCAACGGCGAGCCGATTGGTGCCTCAGGACTGCGCCAGGTCTACGAGATTGCGCTGCAGCTTCGCGGCGGTGCTGGACAGCGGCAGGTACCCAACGATCCAAAGGTTGGCTATACGCACGTTTACGGCGCGCCGGGCCTGTCCGGCGTTACCATCCTTTCACGCTAACGAGAACGGCACGGCGCGGCGTTGTGAGCGCCGCGCCGCTCACTTGAGTGCGCGCTCGTAAAAGACTGAGGGAGAACGCGTGAGCCAGGATCGGACACCAGGAGACGTATACTTCAGAACGTTGTTCGACCGCAGCATCACCCCGATGCTGGTGCTGGACAACGCCACCGCGCAGCTGGTCGATCAGAATCTCGCGTTTTCGCAGCTCATCGGTATCCCACTCGAAGACGTCGAAGACACTTTCTGGCCTGATGCAGAGACCCCGAAACAGCTCATCGAAAGTGCGCTGCGTGATCGCGTTTCCTATCGCATGGTGACGTTGCGTGCCGTCAGCGGTGACTTGCCGGTGCTCGTAACCGCGGACGTCATCGGCGAATTCACTTTCGTCCAACTTCAGGATCAGCGCGTGACCGAGCTCGCGGGGATGCACCAGAGCGCGGTGCAGCAGTCTGCTGCCGGTCTCAAGCTCGGAGCCGTGCTTGCGGGAAGCCCGGTGCCCACCGGTCTCGTCAACCATCAGACCAACAAGATCATCGACGTCAATCCGGCGTTTACCAGGCTGGTTGCGGGCCAGTCGGACTCGCCGGTCGGTGCGCCCACCATGGGTGCCTGGAGAGATCCGCAGCGGCGTGAGCTCTTCATAACGCAGCTGGAGAAGCAGGGGAACGTAGACGCCTTCTACGCAGAGCTGTACAGGCGTGATGGTGAGACGTTCCCGGTGCAGATGTCGGCGCAGCTCTGTGACATCGACGGTGAGACCTACCGGATCGTGCAGTTTTTCGATCTGACCGAGCGTCAGGCGCTCGAAGAGGAGCGCCGCGCGGTTGAAGCGAGGATGCAGGAATCTCAGCGTCTCGAGAGTCTGGGACTGCTGGCGGGAGGCGTCGCCCACGACTTCAACAACCTGTTGTCGGGCATCATGGGCAATGCGGACCTTGCGCTCTTCGAAAGCGGACTGCCCCCCGGCACTAGGCAACGCCTGGAAGACATTGTGACTGCCGGTAAACACGCGTCGGAGCTCACGCGTCAGCTTCTGGCTTATTCTGGCAAGGGACGTTTTGTCATTGAGCCGGTGGACCTCAACCATGTCATTGCCGAGATGAACCAGATTCTGCAGGTCACAATTTCCGGCAACTGTGTTGTCCGCACGAACCTGGGTGAAAAGCTGCCGCCGATTGAAGCCGACCGTTCACAGATTCAACAGATCCTCATGAACCTCATCATCAATGGTGCGGAAGCTTGTGAAGGCTCCAGCAGCGGGATGGTCACGGTCACAACGAACACGCAGGAAGTCAACGAGGCGTATCTGTCGCAAAGCGACTTTGCCGGTTCGATAACTCCCGGGCTTGCCGTTCATGTGGAAGTCTCAGACAACGGTGTGGGGATGACCGAAGAGACCAAGCGGCAGCTTTTCGAACCTTTCTATACGACAAAATTTACCGGTCGCGGCCTGGGAATGGCGGCTGTGCTGGGTATTGTGCGCGGACACGGCGGCGCCATCAGGGTCTATAGCGAGCTCGGTGTGGGAACCACCGTCAAGATCCTGCTGCCGGCGCTCAGCGAAGAACAGGTATCGAATACCGTCGAGGAGCTACCGAAACTGGAAGGGATGGGCAGCGTGCTCATCGTCGATGACGACGTCACGGTTGCCGGTACCGCGGATGCGATCCTTACCCGCTTTGGATTCGACGTCACCTGCGTGCATTCAGGCAGGGACGCCCTCGACTGGTTTACCCGGAACAGCGAGATCTGCGCCGTGGTGATGCTCGATTTGACGATGCCCGACATGGACGGTGAGGAAACCTTCAAACATCTGCGACAGATAGATCCCGAGGTTCGCGTGATTCTGATGAGCGGTTATAACGAGCAGGACGCAACGCAGGCGTTTGTGGGTAAGGGTCTCGCGGGCTTTCTGGCCAAGCCGTTCCTGGTCAGCGACGTCGTCACCGCCGTGCAGCGGGTCACCGAAGGTGACGACGCCTAAAACTGCTCGAACGGTGATGGAATTGCGCGCAGATCCTGCAAGAGCTCTGGTGGCAGGCCGCCGGCTTCATCAACGGGCGTGCCGGGGCTGATGGCATCCACGAGGCCGCCGAAGCGCGCTTCGACCGCCCCAACCAGCTCATCGTGCCTGCCGACTGCAGCGAAGAGATGGACGACGTCGTCGCTGACCTCGTCCGTCATGGCATCCCACTGATTGGTTTTCGACATGTGGTTCAGCTTGGCGCCGAGCTCTTCGAGACCGTGCGCTTCAAACACCGGCCAGTATGCCCGGGTGGAACCGTAAAACCCGACCCGCATGCGGACCCACTCGAACGCCCTGGCAACCGCCTCATCCGTGGCCCCGGTGGCGACGAAGCCGCCCCCGGAGATTTCGAACCTTTCGCGGGACCTGCCGGCTCGCGCCAGACCCTTTTCGAGTCTCGGCATGGCGACGTTTTCGAGATACTTCCTCGTCGCAAATCCGTGCAGCCGCACGCCGTCGCACTCTTCGGCGGCGACGCGCATCATCCCGGGACCAACCGCGGCAATGGTCACCGGTGGGATCGGCACCTCCAGGGGATCGGGGCGGAAATTGGGCGGCATCAGCGTGACTTTGTAGTGGTCACCTTCATAGTTCAGGTCTTCGCCTGTCTGCCAGGCATGCCAGGTTGCCTTGATGAACTGAACCACCTCCCGCATCCGCGGCGCCGGGGCTGACCAGGGTACGCTGAAGCGGCGCTCGTTGTGGCCTTTGACCTGTGTGCCCAGACCGAGGACAAAGCGTCCGGCTGATGCACGCTGTAGATCCCAGGCGATATTCGCAAATACCATGGGGCTGCGGGCGAACGAGATGGCGATGGAGGTGGCGAGCTCCACACGCTCGGAGTTCACGGCCGCCACCGCCAGCGGAAGGAACGGGTCCTGACGGTTTTCCTGCGTGGTGATGCCGTCGTAACCGCGAGCTTCGACCCGTCTGATGGCGTCCGGGACTTTGCGTAAGTCGTCCAACGGGATGCCGGTAAATATTTTCATGGTGGTTCCTCAGCAATGGCCGCACAGCGAATACAAAGCGCCGCGGCAGGGTCGAATTCCAGGCGCGCGGGATTGATGGATTCCCCACACTCGAGACATTCGCCGTAGGTGCCGTCGTCCAGACGCTTGAGTGCCGCATCTATCTCCCCGAGGCGGGCAGTGCGGCGGGCCTGGGAGTCTCTCGCAATCGCCTGGGATTGCATGGCATCCATCCGCGACAATCTGCCGACTTTGCTCTGGTCCAGCTCCACCGGAGCGGCAGCTTCAGCACCATCGGCGGCCACGGCCTCGAGATCGGCGCGCATCGTCTCGAGCTTTGCGGAGATGGCGGCTGTATCCACGTTCACGCTGTCAAGCCTACACCGCGGTGCTTCCCGAGGCCAAGTTGGTTAGCATGGAGGGTGAATACCGCCAGGGACATCTATGGAAACCTTTTTGTTACCGGCCAGTGACGGCGAGAAAGTGAGCTGCTATCGCTGGCTGATCGAATCCCCACGCGCCGTCGTGCATATTGCACACGGCATGGGCGAGCATGCCCGGCGCTACGATCGGCTGGCCGAGGCGTTGAACGCGGCAGGCTTCAGCGTGTATGCAAACGATCATCGCGGGCACGGGGAGACAGGTGCCGGGCAACTCGGCCACATGGGTGGTGACGGCTGGAACCGGGTTGTTGCGGACGCCTATGAGCTCAACCGTCGCATCAGCGGCACGCATCCGGATCTGCCGCGCGTCCTGCTGGGTCATAGCATGGGCTCGATGATTTCCCAGCTCTACATTACCCGGCACGGGGCTTCCATCGACGCGCTCGTGTTGTCAGGCACGCCGGGATTTCGACGTGGGTTCGCGAGCGTGCTGGGGCGGGTGGTTGCTGCCGTCGAACGCCGTCGACTTGGCCCGGAGGTGAGCAGCGAGGTGATGCAAAAGCTGCTCTTTGGTGACGCCAACAAGCCGTTCGATTCGCCGGATGCGAACGGCTTCGAGTGGCTGTCCCGCGATGCAGCGGAGGTGCAGAAATACGTTGATGACGACGCCTGCGGGTTTGTGCTGACCACCGGCTCGCTGGTGGACATGTTCGCCGCTTCGGAGGTTGTGCAGCGTCCCGACGTGCTGGCAAAGATCCCCAAAGCGCTGCCGGTGTATGTCATGTCAGGGACGGCGGATCCGGTGCATCGTGAGCGCAAGGGCGTCCAGACCATGCTGCAGGCTTTCTATGATCAGGGTCTTGGAGACATCACCGTCAAATGGTATGACGAAGGCCGTCATGAAATGTTCAACGAGACCAATCGGGATGAGGTGACCGCGGACCTCGTCGAGTGGTTGAACGCGAAGGTGAACTAACCCGCCATCACCTCCCCATGCACAGGCGCCATAGCGGACTACACTTACTGGAGTGTAGAAGAGCGGCGCCTGTGGCCACAGTCAAAACCGAAAAAGTGAATAAATGGCGGGAGCATCTCAGCGGCTCCCGCCTGCCTGTCTTTTCCCGCACGGTCCGGGACGTACGCACCGTGGCAACGAGTCACGTTTCCTCCGCAGACGACCTCTCTGATGTGATTGGCCAAGACGCCTCGATGGCGGCGCGCGTCATTCAGATTGCCAACAGTCCACTGTTTAATCTGCAGAATCGGGAAATCGACACCATCAGCGCTGCGGTGGTCATGGTGGGTTTCGATGCCGTGCGCGAAATTGCAATTACCGTGGGCGTCATCGAGGAGATGTTGAAAGGCAGCCAGCATCATCGCGTCGGGCGGCATATGGCACTTGCCTTTCACGCCGCCGCGCAGGCGCGCGCGTTTGCCCGCCACTGCGGCGGGAGACCGGATGAGGTGTTTGTGGCGGCCCTTCTGCGTCAGGTGGGAGAAATGGCGTTCTGGTCCCGCGCGGGGCGAGAAGCCAACGCGATCGAGATGCGACTGAAGCAGGGTATGGCGCACGGTGATGCGGAGAAAGAGGTGCTCGGATTTGAACTCTCGGAGCTGAGCAAAGGCCTGGCCCAGGACTGGCATCTTGGCGAGCTGCTCGGGCAGGTGCTCGGCGGCATCCACGTAGACGATCCAGCCGTACAGAACGTCGAGCTGGGCCATGAAGTGGCGCGGGTGCTCGATGAGCACGAGTGGCGTGACCGGGAGACTCAGGAGCTACTCGAGCGGCTGGCCAGCCACTTGAACGTCAAACGTGACGCGGTTGAGCAGCTGGTGCGTGACAATCTCGAAGAAGCCGCGAAGATTGCCGACCGCTTTGGCGTGAGCAAACTCGAAGAGGAGTTGCCGGTGCTACCGGCTGAACCGGGCAGTGGTCAGCTTGGAGGCAACGACGAAGGCGGAACGGCGCCCACGCCGGAACCGCCGGGTGAGGCTATCCGCCAGGCTGATCCCGAACTCCTGATGCGCCGTCTGAGCGAGCTGGCCCGAGCTCTGGAGGACGGGGAGACGCGCGATGAGCTCATGCAGCGTCTGCTGCTCGCCATGGAAGACGGCATTGGCTGCCGTCGCGCGTGGTTTGCTTTGTTGACACCGGCGAGGGACAAGCTTGCCATCAAATACGCAACCGGCATTGATACGGAAAGCGTCATCGGCACCATCTGCAAAGTGGGCGAGCACAAACTACTGGCGGAGGTTCTGGAGCAAACCGGGGTTGAGGTCCGCCAGCAGTTCCGGCAGCAGGCGCCTTTGATGTGTGGTGGTCCATGTGCCGTTGTCGGTGTGCGCATCGGCGAACGCTCCGTCGGCGTGTTGTACATGGAAAACGTGGCAGCCGCGGATTTCACCCAGGTGCAGATTGACGGATTTCGTCAGCTTGGTCAGCAGATTGCCCTCATTCTCTCCCAGGCGAGCGGCTAGACGGATTCCGCAGATACACAACCCGTGCAGACGGGTACACTGTGCCGATGATTACTCTGCTTTCCCAAGGCCAGTATCAGGTCTTCATTCTTCTCATCGTCGCCCTGGTGCTGTCGCTCTCGTTTCATGAGTTTGGCCATGCGGCCGTCGCCAAGCTTCAGGGAGACGATACCGCGGAACGCGAGGGCCGCCTGACGCTGAATCCCATTGCCCATATCGACCCGTTTGGCCTGTTGATGGTTGTGCTCATCGGATTTGGTTATGCCAAGCCGGTACCGACGGATCCGCGCAATTTCAAATCGGTGTTTTCGGACCTCTGGGTCTCGGCCGCGGGACCCTTCATGAATCTGCTCCTGGCGGTGGTGACCTGGAACGCTTTTCTGCTGGCTTACTCGAGCGGCTGGCAGAATCCGGGGGCAACCGTCTTTTTTCAGTATCTTGCGAGCATCAATCTGTTGCTGATGCTCTTTAATCTCATCCCGCTCGGACCGCTCGACGGACATTACATCCTGCCGTACTTTCTGCCCAAGCGGCTTGCCTACCAGTACCGGCTGCTGAACGCGCAGTACGGGACCGTGGTGTTTCTCGGCATCATCGTGCTCGCCTATCTCGGCCAGATTCCGCTGTTTCAATGGTTGTTTCAGCTTGCCGGCTGGATGCTGAACGCCATTACTTTCGTTCCCATACCGGCGGGTTGATCGACCCTGCACCTGCGCAGTGGTAGGGTAGCGAGCCCGCCGCGTCGGTCGCGCGGTGATCTCGAAAGTTGAGGAATGATCGTGTTTACCCGGGAAGATCTGGATAGCGCGCGTGCGCTCGTTTACCGTCACATGCAGCCGACGCCGGCATACGCCTGGCCGTTGCTTGGCGAGGCGCTTGGCTGCGAGGTCTGGGTCAAGCACGAGAATCACACGCCAACGGGTGCATTCAAGGTACGTGGCGGACTGGTGTACATGGATGCGCTCGCTCGCAGCGAACCCGATGCCGAACTCGTGACCGCTACCCGCGGCAATCATGGCCAGTCCATACCCTACGCGGCGCGCGCCTATCAGCGCGTGGTCCACGTCTACGTCCCGGAAGGCAACAGCAGTGAAAAGAACGCGGCGATGCAAGCGTGGGGCGCAACCCTGCACGTGCACGGCCAGGACTTCGACGAAGCGCGGGTCGCCGCAGAGGTGCATGCGGGCGAATCTGGCGGCCATCTCGTGCCTTCATTTCACGAACACCTCGTCTGCGGGGTAGCAACGTATGGCGCAGAGCTTTTTGACGCTGCGGGCGAGCTGGACACAATCTACGTGCCGATAGGCATGGGATCGGGTGCTGCGAGCCTGGTCAGCGTGCGCAATCTCTACGGGTGTGCCACGGAAATTGTCGGCGTGGTGGCGAGCGCAGCAGACGCGTTTGCGTTGTCCGTGGAAGCCGGACGGATCGTCGAGACGAACTCCGCGCTGACCTTTGCCGACGGAGTGGCAACCAGAGTTCCGCACCCGGAGGCGTTTGCGGTCCTCGAACAAGGCTTGAGCAGGGTAGTGCGCGTCAGCGACGATGAAATTGCCCAGGCCATGCGCCTCCTGTATCGCACCACGCACAACGTCGCGGAGGGTGCGGGCGCCGCAGCAACGGCTGCGCTCATGGCGGAACGCGAGCGCCAGCAAGGTAAACGGGTAGCCGTGGTCTTGACCGGAGGTAACATCGACATGTCGGTCTTTGCCAGCGTGCTCGCGGGCGACACGCCGGTTGTCTGACCATTGCTGATGTCCTCGCGCAATCTTTATCTCATTGCCACCAGTTCCTGGTTCCTCGCGTTCGGGATGCAGGGGGTGGTGTTCGCCTGGCTGGTGACGATTTATCTCCGTGAACCGGCTGAGCTCGTCGGTTGGGCGCAGACGGCGCTGCTGCTGCCCGGCATGCTCCTGATTCTCTTTGCCGGAGCGCTGGCCGACCGCCTGGGAGCGGATCGGCAGGCGCTGAGCGCACAGGCGTTTGCGGCGGTCATTCCGTGGATATTGATAGCGGCGCTCCAGCTCGGCTTCTTCGACTATGCGGCCATGGTGGTCTACGCGGTGATGATGGGGATTGCCCAGGCGTTTGTAACACCGGCTCGCGACGGCCTGCTCAATCACGTCGCCGGTGAGCGGGTACAGCACACCGTCCTTCTGACGAGCCTCTGTCAGTTTTCGTTCCAAATTGTCGGCTATAGCATCGCCGGTTTTGCCGACGCGGCGGGTCCTGAAACCATCCTGATGGTACAGAGCGGCTGTGTCAGCGTTGGTATTGTCGCCTACGCGATGCTTGCCCGGCGCGGGCTGATCGAGAAACAAACGACCCATGAGCACTCGGTATGGCGGGGTGTCGTGGAGGGGGCAAAAACCGTGGCAGCCTCACCCATCATGCGACTGGTGGTCGTGCAGAACGTTGCGATGGCTTGTTTTTTCATGGGCAGCTTCATCGTCAGCTTCCCGCTGATGATCAGGGAGGTGTTTGCCGGGTCCTCGAGCGATCTCGCCTGGCTGAATGGGTTCAACTCGCTGGGGCTGGTGCTCACCATTCTGGTGATGTTGCGCATCGGCTACGTGCAGCGGCCGGGACGCGCGCTGCTGCTCTTTCAGGGTCTCGGCGCCGTTGTGCTTGCCATCAGTGGAGTCATGGAGAGTTTCCCGCTCTTTGTATTGCTCATCTTTTTCTGGGGACTGTGCGGTGGGATTGCCATGCCCATGTCCCGCACGCTGATGCAGGAACTCGCGCCGCCGTCACAGCGAGCCAGGGTCATGAGCTTCTACGCATTTTCTTTCATGGGAGCAGGGCCCTTGGGGACGTTGTTCTGCGGTTATCTTTCTGCGCTGGCCGGACCGCAGATGGCGATCCAGACCTGCGGCGTGGCGATGCTCGTGGTAGTGCTTGTCATGACCTTTTCTTCAAATTTGTGGCAGGTTGAGTTCGGCGGTCACGCGGGGGCTGAAAGCGCATGAGCGTGCGGCTGAGCGCAGACATAGGAGGCACGTTCACGGACGTGGTACTGGACCGTGACGGTGAGCTCACGACAACCAAGGTGTTGACCACCTATGCCGATCCCGCGGCCGGTGTGATGCAGGGCGTTCAGGATCTGCTGGCCGCCACGGGCACGGATCCGGCGTCGGTGAGCATCATGCTGCACGGCACCACGTTAGCCACCAACGCGCTCATCGAGCGGCGCGGTGCGTCGACGGGTCTCCTGACCACCGCGGGGCATCGCGACGCGCTGGAAATGGCGTTCGAAAACCGGTTCGAGCAGTACGATGTCAATATCGACCGTCCCCAGCCGCTGGTGCCGCGTCACCGGCGCCTTGGCGTGCCGGAACGGATGTCAGCGGAGGGCGACGTGCTTGTCCCGCTCGATGAAGATGAGGTGCTGCGTTCTGTGGAACAACTTGTTGCAGACGAGGTGACGTCGCTTGCCGTCGGCTTTCTGCACAGCTATGCCGCACCCGAGCATGAGCAGCGGGTTGCGGCGCTCGTTCAAGAGCGTTTTCCGGAGCTGAGCATCACATTGTCCTCGGATGTCTGTCCCGAGATCCGCGAGTACGAAAGAATTTCGACGACCGTGGCCAACGCCTACGTCAAACCGCTGATGGCCACCTATCTGGCAAGCCTCGAGCAGCAGCTCGTTGCGGCCGGTTTCGGGTGTCAGGTGTTGATGATGACATCGGGCGGTGGCTTGACGACGCTGCAGACGGCGAGCCGCTATCCCATTCGGCTGGTGGAATCCGGGCCCGCCGGTGGCGCGATCCTCGCCTCGCACCTCGCTCGTGAGCACAATCATGAGGCAGTTGTGTCCTTCGATATGGGCGGCACCACTGCCAAGATCTGTCTGATAGACGGTGGCGAGCCGCAGCATTCGCGGGCGTTTGAAGTCGATCGCAGCTATCGCTTCAAGAAGGGCAGCGGTTTGCCCGTGCGTATCCCTGTCATAGAGATGGTGGAGATTGGCGCGGGTGGCGGTTCGATCGCCGCGGTGGAGGGTCTCAAACGTCTGCAGGTGGGTCCCGAAAGCGCGGGTTCGGAGCCGGGTCCTGCCTGTTATGGCCGGGGCGGTGTAAACGCCACGGTCACGGATGCGGATGTGGTGCTCGGTCGGCTGTCACCTCATGGCTTTGCCGGCGGTCGCTTCAGTCTGCATGACGGCGAGGCGGCCGCCGCCCTCCGCGCTGGCGTTGCCGAGCCGCTGTCGCTGTCCGCATCCGAGGCGGCTTTTGCGGTCAGCGAAATAGTGGAAGAAAACATGGCGTCCGCAACCCGCGCGCACGCGGCGGAGTGGGGTCGGGAAGCGGCGGGACGTTGTCTCGTCGCGTTCGGCGGCGCGGCCCCCCTTCATGCCGCGACGCTGGCCCGGAAACTCAAGATATCGCGCGTGCTCATACCCGCCGGCGCGGGTGTCGGCAGTGCCGTCGGCTTCCTGCTGGCGCCGGTGCGTTTCGAAGTGGTGCGCAGCGCGTATATGCGGCTGGACGCGCTGCAGGAGACGGACGTTGAAGCGCTTTTTGCCGACATGCGAACCGAAGCTGCCGCTGTCGTCGGCGCTGCGGTCACGAGCCTGGACGACTGCGTTGAAGACCGCCATGCGTACATGCGCTATGTCGGGCAGGGTTATGAAGTTGCCGTCCCGATCGGCAACGCGCTGGAACTCGACGCCGTACGTGCTGAGTTCGAAGCGGCCTATCGTATGCTCTATGGGCGCACCATCCCGGATATGGCGGTGGAGATATTGAGCTGGACGCTCGCACTGACGGCACCGGTGCAGCAGGAACGTTTCAGCTACGTGGCTCATGAGGCGGCATTGACCGACCTTCCGGAAGCCATCGACGTCTACGAAGGCGAGCGTTACGCGCCGGCTAAAGTGGTGAGTCGCAGCGCACTCGAGGCAACCCCGCTCGCGGGACCTGCGCTTGTGATTGAGCCGCAGACAACCACCTTTGTCCCGGCGGGTGCGCACATCGAGCGCTGTCCCGATGGCAGTCTGCTGATGACGCTGGAATGAGAGGAGAGGCCGGCGACTGATGGACGAATTGAAGATACAGCTTGCCTGGAACCGGCTGCTTGCGATTGTCGAAGAGCAGGCTCAGGTGTTGATGCGCACGGCCTTCAGCACCGTGGTGCGGGAGGCCGGAGACCTCTCTGCCGGGGTCTTCAACGTACGTGGCGACATGCTCGCGCAGGCGGTCACGGGTACGCCAGGTCACGTCAATTCGATGGCGTCGGCGGTCGCGAAGTTCCTGGCTCGGTATCCGCTTGCGGTGCTGAAGCCCGGGGACGTGCTGGTGACGAACGATCCCTGGGACGGTACGGGTCATTTAAATGACTTTACCGTCGTGACGCCGGTTTTTCGCCGTGACGAGTGCGTGGGGCTCTTTGCCTCCACCAGTCACATTGCCGACGTGGGCGGGCGCGGCTTCGGCCCGGACGCCAACGACCTCTTCGAAGAGGGCATTCGCATTCCCATCTCGTATCTCTTCCGCGAAGGCGAACTGAACGAGACCCTGAGCGAGATATTGAAACACAACGTCCGAGATCCGGTGGTGGCGGAAGGGGATTTGTATTCGCTGACGGCCTGTAACGACAGCGGCGGACGGGCGCTCCTGGCCATGCTGGAGGAGTTTGCGCTCGAGAACCTCGAGGCGGTGGGTGAGATCATCCTCGAGCGTTCGCGCGCCGCCATGTGCGAGCGGATCGGGGAGCTGCCCGAAGGTGTCTACAGCTATACCATGACCATCGACGGGTACGATGAACCCGTCACGCTGCAGGCAACGGTGGGCATCACCAGGGATCGTATTGCGGTTGATTTTGCGGGCACGTCACCCGCGTCGTCGAAAGGCATCAACGTGCCGCTCTCCTATGCCCAGGCTTACGCCTCCTTCGGCGTGCGCTGTCTGGTGGGAAACGACGTGCCGAATAACGCCGGCTCCCTTGGCGTCATATCGGTCACGGCACCGGAAGGCTGTCTTGTCAACGCGCTGCCGCCACGGGCGGTCTCCGCGCGCCACTCGATCGGGCAGATGCTGCCGGACGTGGTGCTGGGCTGCCTGCATCAGGTCATTGAAGATGCGGCCCCCGCGGAAGGGGCGTCCTGCATCTGGAACCCGGTGTTCATGAGCACGTTCGCTGACGCCGGTGCCAACGAAGTGAGCACCGAATTTGTCATCAACCCCATCTTCAACGGCGGTACGGGTGCACGCCCCAGCAAAGACGGCCTGTCGACCACGGCGTTCCCCTCCGGCGTGCGCACCACGTCGTCGGAAGTCAACGAGGTGACCTCGCCGCTGGTGATCTGGCACAAGGAGTACCGCACAGGTTCCGGCGGCCCGGGACGCTGGCGCGGTGGTCTGGGGCAGCGCATCGAGATCAGTCACCGTGAGGGGGCACCTTTTGTCGTCTCGAAGATGTTCGACCGTATCCAGCATCCCGCTCGCGGCCGCGACGGAGGCGAAGCGGGCGCCGCGGGACGGGTGTACGTCATCGATGAGGCAGGGATTGAGCGGAATCTGCCGGGCAAAGGCAGGGACGTGGTGCCGGCAGGCGCGCGGCTCGTGCTGGAGACGCCCGGCGGCGGCGGTATCGGCAATCCCGAGAATCGTGCACCCGATTCAATCGCAGCGGATCAGACCGCCGGGTTGATAGATAACTAACCGCGCGGTTTGTGATCCGTACCAGGCGCCGGCGTCAGGTACACCGCCCTGATGGGCTCACGCACGTCCGCGGTGTGCCACACCCCCGCGGGATTCAACACCGTGTCACCGGCTGACACCGTCATACGCACTTCACCCTCGGGCGTCTCGTGGATGAAATCGCCTTCGCCGGAAAGGATGATGACCAGTTCATCCCCCAGCGGATGGCACTCCCAGACGGGCCAGTCGACGGGGGAGGTTTCGATCATGACAATGCGTCCGGGCTGCTCCTCGCTGCAGTGCGCATCGATATAGGCCTCGTAGGCTGGTCCGTCGAAGCCGAATTTCTCCAGCATCACGGCCGGTGCTTTGCTGTCCGACGGCAGGTGGATCGGGAGTTTGCTGAGATCAATTGCAGGCATGACGATGTCTCCGTGCCAATTGGCGCCAGTATGCGATGGGCTTCGGCCCCTGACCAGCCCGATACAAACGTTTGACACCTCACCCATCTGCTATAGAATTCGCCTCCCTGACCCATTCGGGTTGGTCGAGCGGGAATAGCTCAGTTGGTAGAGCACAACCTTGCCAAGGTTGGGGTCGCGAGTTCGAATCTCGTTTCCCGCTCCAAATTTTCCTCAGAATTCAATCGTTTATCACTCATGTCGTGGTACCGTCTGTTACCTTCGTTGAGTGGGTGATGTCATACGAATAGATAGCGGCTTACGACGGCTACAATAAGACATTCGTGCACACTCCGGTCTGAGGGTCGTGCGATAAACCAGACGCACGTTCGCCACTCAGTGTTCCCGCATAGCGTCGTATCTAGTAGCTATCCACGCCACAGCTACGATAGCCAATACAGTTGTTACGTACCGCATCAGCATTATCTTAGTTCCATAGGTGGCAAGACCTTCATCGGGATCAAACGCACCAAGTGCAGTCAGTTAGATGGATGCCGCTGCTCCTGTCGCAAAGCTGACTATTTCATAGGCGATGACCACCAGAATGTACTTGAGTAACTTCATCCGCTCATCCCATCGAGTCCATGCATCACTCTGTGTTACGCCGGTCTAATACCTCGTTGGGCTTGGAAGCAGCCGCGTGATCTTCCCACGCGAGAGGCGGCTTTCGGCCACGAACGGACGTTGTTCAGGAGGTTGATGACTATTCCTGGCACGTCACCATTGTCCAACGCGAAAAAACCAAATGTCATTAGGTTCTTGCGTCGGGCGTGGTCCCAGACCTTCGGGTTTGAAGTAATCCATATTCTCAAGCGATGTTTTAAGTGATTCAATCAATTGGGGGTCTTCGACACGTTCGATCACAGCCGTATGTATGCGGCCATCTTTTCTGATGCGTATCCGTCCATCAAGCAATGCCTCTTCATGCCAAGTCTTTAACACCCAAATTAGATTGGCCATATTTCTCCGCAATCCGGGAGGTGAACGAGACCATATGAAGCCCAGATCACAGGTGATGTAGAGATCGCCATCAAACAAAATACCACCAGCGGTACGCGAACTGTTCTGGCTTACTAGCTCAAACTCAAAATTACCCTCCAACTCAGACCAATCTTCAACCGGAGTCTCGACAATTTCTCCTGAACTAAAGGAGCCACCTATCAGAGGGCCTGTGGGACCATCCGAGAACTGTTGGTGGACAAGCAAAGCCACCATGCCTACGACAATTATCACGGTTAACCCGACCACTAGCCGCGTGAACCAGGTTTTTAGTCTGTGCATACATTTTTCCCTTAGATGATTGGAATCCAAAGAGATGGGTCATCAAGGAGTAGATCCCTTTAGGGGTGAAAAGGTTGCAAAGAAAAAACAGGTACGTCGCCTATGGGTCGCCAGGAGCCTGATTATGCCTACTGGCACGAGTGGCGGCTTTCTCCGGAACGGTCGTTCAAACGCGACACATCCGGCATGATCGAATGTGTCAGACCGGCCACAAACAACCGTTCACCGATCAAAGCTGACGCTCATTCCTGGAGCAACCAATCCATGGAAACTGAATCAATATGAGACTTGACGATGACAATAGCGAAGCTGATTGCGGGGAGTGAATAGAGTCCAAAAATGAGAGAATTTCATGTCCCCACTATTTTCTAACGATATGCTTAAGGGTAAGCTGTCGATCATCAGGGAAGGTGTGTTGTGTCCGTTTACCAAAACTAAGCGGAGGGAACGCTTATGGAAAGTGAGTCAAGGAAATCATTTGTAAAAAAGATAGGAACACGAAAACCAGACCCGGATTGGCTTGATAAGTGGCCAATCAAAACACTCTCAAAGTTCATCTGTATTCTCACATTGGCGTGCGGACATGGCGCTTTCGCTACTGATGAAAGAGTGCACGCGAAAGATATGGACCAGGATACATTTTTGTATCGGTACAGTCCCGGCGACGTTAAGCCAGAGCATCAGTCGTTTGTCATTTTAGCCCGCTACATTGCTTCTCAGTACACCGAAGGTGCCAATAACAACGGAATTCTTCACCTCATCATGAGGCGCTTAGAGATGAACAGCGTGCAAGCTGGCGAGGTATTGGAGTATTTTCGTACTGTGCCCGATGAGCTGAAACGTCAACAAAATGCTGACACGCTTGCGTTGGGGTGCGATGGTCAAGGACCGCAGACACGCCTTGAGCTTGGACAACACTTCAATACCCTGGGTGACCTGAGAGAATCGAGAGAGAAACAAGCTCAAGCACTCGCAAAACAAACCTTCGAAGAAAGTGATTTCAGCAAGATCATGGATTGGGCGAATGAAATATCCATAGGATTTGCCTCGTACCGTATCAACCACATGGAAAAACTGCCGACCCTCACCGATGGGTTAACAAGGCACCAAAATTCATGTGTCGAAGCAAGGAGCGCGACATGAAAAGGATTCTCACAATCAGTTGTCTAATGGTGATTAGCAATATTGCGATGGCCACGTCGCTAGGGACATTGATTGCCCCGCTAAATGGCACTGCGAGGTGCACCTCAATGGTGGAGGTAACGGAGGGTGAAACGGACTATTTTGGATTGCATCGTTGCGAGAGCAGTCTCTGGTGGGGTGAAACCAAATTTTTCGAGAAGGACCCAGCGGCAGATGCAGATTTCGTAATCCAAGGATACGCAGGATGCGCCATCCAAAATTTTACGTTTTCAACTGAGGTTGACTTCCAGTACGCAGGCTCACCACCGACAATCGTTTTGACAGGCTATGCAACAGCCGCTCATATGATTTGCATACCCCCGCCTACGCCGATTGTCATAGACATGAGACAGGATGGAATAGAGTTTGGCTACTCTGGAGTTTACGTGTGGTTTGACTATTGGGATGAAGACCAACCGATGAGGACTCAATGGGTCAAGCCTGGGGAGGACGATGTACTTCTTGCCTTGGATCTCAATAACAATGGTCGAATCGACAGCGGTAAGGAGCTCTTTGGCAACACGACGTGGTTGTTGAGCGAGCACACATGGGCCGATCATGGCTACCATGCGCTGGCCCAGTACGATGAGCCTGAACACGGTGGTAACGGGGACGGTATCATTTCCCGAAGAGATGAAATCTGGGAAGAGTTGCTTTTGTGGCGCGACTCCGACGCTGATGC
The DNA here is from genome assembly GCA_028285415.1 of Pseudomonadales bacterium. Lineage (GTDB taxonomy): Bacteria > Pseudomonadota > Gammaproteobacteria > Pseudomonadales > Azotimanducaceae > UBA4421. Next base: position 46,255 of record JANQPF010000023.1, on the reverse strand, counting down.
GACGTCATCACAGTCGGAACTCTCAACGATTGCAGACTCACGGATTGTTGGATTAAAACTCGACTACAAAGAAAGTGACTATATCGACCCTGCTGGGAACCACTGGGCATATCAATCTACAGCTAGTAGTGCTGCCGGTACTCATATAACTGTTGATGTGATTTTTGCTCTATTTTGACGGCAATCCTGCGGTGGCAGATCGTCTCCTTATTGTATAGCGCACTTACCTACGGCATCGGGCTCCTCGGAGCCCTTTGCCGCAATCACCAGTTTTCACTGTGTATGCTATTCGGAGATCAGTTCTGATTGAATGTCTCTTGCGGGTCGGAAACAGACGCTCACCTGACAGCTGAGATCAGTCTCCTTTCGGCCACAAGCGGTCGGTTATGGTCGGGGCAAAAAAACCGCTCGAAGGCGGTTTGGTGAATGCCTGTGGTTGCGCTTTCCGTCGCGCCTTGCAAATCGGGTCGATCCGAGATTCCTCGATCTGAGAATCGCGTTTCGACCCGTATTACCGTATCGAGGCACCACTTCGGAGAGTGATTAGAGCAGGAGCTGCTTTCTATCCAACGGCGCTCTCTGAATTCAGGCCGAGCTCACTCGGAGGGTTCCAGCTGAGCCGTGAGCGAGAAGAAGACGTAGCTGGAGACGTTGCCTGCCCGCCGCCCCGGCCCGTAGCGATTGTCGGTGGGCACACGAACCCGTTCGTATGGATCGATCGATAGTACCCATCGGCGGACTTGAGACAAGTCGCGGGTGGCGATGCACATGACAAGATCAACCCGGACCGCGCTGCGGCCGTCGGTGTATCTGCCTACTACTTCGCGCTGTTCTTCAAGTACCACCGCAATTGATCGGATCTTGTCGTACTGATCGGAGAATTGCGCGTTGTTTGGATGGCGTCCGTCCATATTAACGTAGCGCGGCGCGTAAACAGGGACTGGAAACAGCATGCCTTCTGGTGCCGTGCCTATTTTGCAATCTTCGGTCTGTTCCGCAACGCTGTCTACAAGCTCGGACAATGCCTTTCGCGTGGCAGCCCGTTCGGCCCTTGCGGTGTCCTCTCGAGCGATGCTGTTGCGTGCCTCTTCAGGAATGACCAAAGCAAGGGCGACTAGAGCAGCGCCAATAAGCCCGAGCAGACTGCACCCAAGAACACGGTCACGGGGCGTGATGAGGAATCCAAGAATCTCAGTGTCCGCCAGATACGCCAACGCAAAGCTGGCCGCGATTGTTATGACTTGGGCCAGAACGGTGTAGTGAACAACAATAAGCGGGGAAAGTTCGCCCGGAAGTCCAAAATCGCGTTTGAGCCAGAACTGGAACAATCCGTCGATCCCAGTGATAGCGAGAAAAGCGAGGGACAGAATAACCGCCAGACCAAGACTCGCGCCCCAAGTCTCACGTTGTTTGCGTGGGCTCCGCGCTACCATCGCCACGCCAAGCGCCAACGCCGCGATCACCGGCACTAGAAACGCCGCCATCCCAGCAACGACTCCGCCGGGCATGAACCAAGCGCCTAAAGGGAGCCAGACCAATACTACCGGAGCCGCAGCAGCGGTCAGCACGATAGCCAGTCTGGCCATTGTCCTCGAACGATTTCGTCGCAAGATCATTACCCAAAAAGCTTTTAACCGACGCACAGGAGTGATTTCTCGAGTGGCTGCGTCGGGTCGGAAGTAGACACGCTATGGGTCGGTCTTCGTTAGATGGACCAGCTACGGCTGTTATCGGCCAACACCAGCCACTCACCGCGGAAGCTCTAAACTGGTGTCACCCAACCTAGTTCAGCGCCGCCAGGATCGCGGACCATCGCAATTCGACCGACGCCAGGGACGTCCCACGGTGGGCGAAGTACGGCTCCGCCTAGATCGCCCACCTTGTTGATGGCCACATCAATATCATCAACATGCACGTAAATGATCCAGCGATCGGTCGGTTCTTGTTTGCTGCGCTCTACTGATAGCAAGCCGCACACCGGCTTCTCGTCGGCCAGCCCGAGCCAGTACGTTCCACCTGACGGCATCTGCTCAGCCTGAAATGTCCACCCGATGCTCGATTTGTAGAAGTCGATGGCGGCGTTTGCGTCACTCGTCAGTAACTCGTTCCAATTGAACTCACCATGCTTAGTCATTCTCGATGGGCCGCGCTCGTAGGTGTCCCAAAAAATACTGAAGGGAATAGAGTAGCCCAATACGTGTTTTCCGAATGACCAATGAGGGAGTGTAGGTTGGAATTGCGAGGTGCTCTAACCCTCCCTGATTGCCCCGTCTAGGAGTGGAGCGAACGTCTGGAACAGCCAGAAAAAGGCCCGCTCTCGTGCTTTAGGAATGGAGCGACGGAAGCGAGCCGAGCGGCGCGCATGGCGCGCTATGGAGACTGCCACACGCGGGACCGTGGGCAGCGTCACTAGTAAACACTGCTATCTCGCAAAGATCCGTCAGTACTTTCCACGCTTGCAGATCGGGATTGTCTGCGCATCCTGTTCGACTTTCTGGATTGTCCGACTAATCTAAAGGTGGTTGTTCCTTTCTAATCGACCCTTCGCCCGGCCTTTGAGCCGAGCCTTTTTGTTGTCTGTCGCCAGTTGTATTAGTTCCATTGCAGTTTTCGAAAAGATTCACGTTTCGATCAAGATGATGAATCGGTGGTGTTCGGAGATTCCAATGAAGCCGCGTGTGTGGAACGGCGAATTGAGCCCACGACGGACTCCAAACTCCTCCCACACAACGCGGTCCTGGGCGAGCAGCTCTGCGTTTTCCTTGGCAGTTTCTAGCTGCGCATGGATTTCGAAACCCAAGCCGTCAGTGTTTTCCTCGGGATGAGTTTCGTTAACGTAGAGGTGGAACGCCATGATTTCAGCAATCCACGTAAGCTTGTTTTGCGTCAACCGTCCACATCGGAACACCTGTGTACATCCAAGGCCATGGTACTTCGATGATCATGTAATTTGCATGCACGTAGTCCCCGTCGAAGCAGTTGTCTGCCAAAACTTGTGTCCCGCCCGAAGGATTGTTGGCTTCCCAATACGGTTGCAAGTTCGTTCTCTCATGATTGTCGACCCACACGTGGTCACCTTGGAAAGGAGCGAACATGTCCTTGATCAATACCTGCATCAACCGCCACTTAATATACGTTGGTTGGGCGGTTCCGCCGACTATCGAGCTCTTCCTCTTGCCACAAAACCACATCATCCCCGCTCATCACTGAAACTCTCACTTCTCCTCCTCTTGCTCATTGAGGTAACTCCTGTCTCTACCGGGTCCCGCATGTCCGGCATTCAATCATGACGATGTCTTCCCCAGGCCAACCATCTTCCTGATCGCCAACCTCATGCGTGTCCCGGTGTACCCACCGGAGGCCTGATGTCGATTTGATGTTTGCGGCTGGTGGTGGTGCTGCTGCAGGCTGCTTTCCTGTGTTGCGCTGTCTATGGCCAGGTCTGGCTAAGTTTCTGTTTTGGAACGGAAAAGGCGGAGTGGGACTCTTGCCAAGGTTGGGGTGCGGCGCATGCGCCGCGCGGGCGAGCAGCGAGCGGCATGCATGCCGCTCGCGGCGATGCGAGCCCTGGGGTGACTCGAGCTGTACACCGTCGCGCCAGGGACGGCGTGAGCGTGCTCATAGAATCCAAGTAAGTTCGAATCTCGTTTCCCGCTCCAATGACTCAAAAAAAGTCATTACCCGTCGATTCAGGCTACCTGCCTCGCGACCCTGCGGGTTCGCGCGTTCGAATACTGTCAGCTGCAGCGGCCGGTATGCCGCTGCGTGATAGTCCGCGCAAGCAGTGCTTGCGCCTGTTTCCCGCTCCAAAATTCCTTAGAACGAACTGAACGCCAGCGAACGGCTAAAGAAACCACTGCAAACGTCTCATGCCCCACACCCCAAATGTAGCCAACTACATCGTGTTGATTGCGCTACACAAGTCCGCCTACCTATGATCCGAGCAGGCTGAAAAGCCTCTCCTTGGCGGGCTGCCCCATACCCCTGTTCCTACGTTTGGGGCAGTCCGCCACCTTTACTCAGCCAGCAACTTTCACCTGCGCCGCCTGGTGTAAGATGGGTCCCATGCCAAAAATTCAACCCGAACTGCTTACCGCAGCGGCTTTTGCGCCCTTTGGATGTGTGATCGAGTCCGTCGCCTCGACTGCCGAATCCATGAACAGCGAACGCTTCCGGCGTTTTGACGCGCTGGCGCGACTCGACCTGGACGCCGGCCTCGACGGCATCATCAGTATCGCAGAGTGCCTTGAGCCATCGTCGCTGCCATACGAAATTGACCTCCTCGAACGCCACCCCCGTGGCAGTCAGGCGTTCGTGCCGCTGTCGGCGTGTCGCATGATTGTGGTTGTGGCGGCTGCAGGCGAAACGGTGAGCGGCGATGATCTGCGTGCGTTTGTGACCGACGGGCAGCAGGGGGTGCAATATCACCGTGGGGTCTGGCACATGCCACTCATTGCCTTCGACGCCGGGCAGCGATTTCTCGTGGTGGATGCCGATGACAGTGAGCACAACTGCGACGAGATTCACCTTGCCGAGCCCGTGCTCCTGGAAACGCCGCCTGTCTGGCCATGACACCGCCTTTCGCGGTACCGTTGGCGCACCAGCCAGCTCAAGACACACCGTTGCTCGATTTTCCAGAACCCCCCAGAAAGTATGAACGTGTCTTCTTAGAGGACACGGACAAGCCGCTGCCCGAGAACGTCAGCCTGAGCACGCGCTACGCGTTTTTCTCGACGATTGCCAAGGGCGGCAAGTCGCTCATCAAATCGTGCAAAGACCTGCACCTGTCACGCTGGGTTTGCTACAAAACCTTGCGTCCCGAGTTTCTCGACGACGAGATTGAGCAGAAGCGACTGCTGCGCGAGGCGCGGGTATCGGCGATGCTGCAGCATCCGAATACCGTGCCGACGTACGAGTTGGGCAGGGACAACAAAGGCAACCTGTATTTCACCATGAAGCTCGTGCATGGCTATACCCTGCGTGAAATCCTCGATTACCGGGAACGTTACGACTTGACGCAGCTGATGGACGTCATCGTGCAGATTGGTCACGCGCTCGAGTACGCGCATACCCACGGCGTTGCACATCGCGACATCAAGCCGGAGAACATCCTTGTGGGGCCCTACGGTGAGGTGCTGCTGCTGGACTGGGGGCTCGCCAAGGTCTGGGGGCCTGAGGGTGAGTCGGCAGAAGAACTCGAAGACACCGGCGACGATGCACCCGGTGGTGATCTGAGCATCACCGCTCGGGGTAAGCTGCAGGGCACAATTTCGTATATGTCACCGGAGCAGATCAACAAAGATCCGGACATCGATCAGCGCACCGACATCTACAGCCTTGGCTCGGTGCTCTACGAGGTGCTCTGCGGACGCACGCCGGCGGCGGGTGAGACGATGGAAGAGATTGTCAAATCCACGCTCAACAACGTGCCCCCCGAGCCGTCCCAGGTCGTCTCGCAGCGCATCCCCGCACTGCTCGAGACCACCTGCATGAAGGCGCTCGCCAAGGCGCCGGACGACCGCTTTGCGGACATGGGTGAGATGGTGCGACTGCTGCAGGAAGACTGGCGCTCGAGCCTCGTTTAGCCTGTAGACGCCAAGGTGGGAGAAAGGAGGGGAGAACAATGAAGCTCTGGAAGGTTTTACTCGCGTTGGTGGTTTTGTTTGTCCTCCTGGGCGGGAGTTATGTCTACTATCGAGTGCAGGACCTCACGGTCGAACGGCTCGACGACGATCTATGGGTGCTGCGTGGGTTTGGCGGCAACACTGCGGTGCTGCGTACCAACGCCGGTGCCGTCATCGTCGATACCATGACCTTCGGTATCCAAGGTGACCGCATTCGCGAAGAAACTGTCCGGCTGACCGGCAGCGAGCCCGTGCTCATCATCAACACGCACTACCATCTGGATCACACACACGGCAATCCCGCGTTTACCCCGGGTACGCGGGTGCTGTCTACCGAGCGCACGCTCAAATATTTGAACACGCTCGATGCGGACTTCTGGCAGGGTGAGGCTGCGGCGCTATTACCCAACGAAACGTTTACCGATCAGCAGACGCTGTTCATCGGCGGGAAGAAGATTGAGCTTGTGCATCCCGGTCCCGGCCACACCAACGGTGATCTGGTGGTGGTCTTTGTTGACGAAGCCGTCGTGCACATGGGTGATCTGCTCTTCAATCGCCACTATCCGAATATCGATCTCGAAGCAGGGGGTACCGTGCAGCAATGGCCGGATACGCTGGACAGGGTGCTGTCGTTGCACAACTTTGATCGGGTGATTCCCGGACATGGCCCCACCACCGATCGTGATGGTATACGCCAGTTCAAGAGCTTCCTCGTGCAGCTTGGTGCCATCGGTCGCCAGGCGGCGGCGGAGAACTGGAGCCTGGAGGACGCCCGACAGACGGAAGATCTGACGGCGGACGCCGGTTACGAGCCCATCCGCTTCATCGTTTCGCTGGGGCTCGATCGGGGCTTTGTTCTGCAGCGTGCCTGGGAGGAGACGACCGGCAACTTTGAGCTGGTTCCGGCCGCACGGGAGGAATGAGCGGACGGGGCGCGCCCCGCCCGTCAGGATTCACTCGGCAGGATCAGCTTCCGCTTTCTCCAGCGCTTCCTGCTCGAGAATGCGTGCGCCCCGGAGAATGCCGCCAAGGGCATAGTTGCCTTCGTGGCAGGCGTACTCGTATACCTTGTCTCCGGTTGCCGGCCACGGGAACTCACCGCTCCACGGTTCTTCCCAGGTCGGGTCTTCCACCGTAAAGGCGTAACGCAGCGTGTTTTCGTCGATGCGGCTGAATCGTTCGATGACGCGCAGATCTCCGGTCGCCATGAAGAGCCCCGGCTCTTCCCTGAAGTTGGTGGTGTCGACCACCAGCGTGTCGCCGTCCCAATGACCCACCGAGTCGCCGAGCCAGCTGCGCAGGTGCGCGGGTTTGTGCTCGGCGTTCATGCGCACGACGCGGGCGTCGTGATTCATCTCGTTGACGATGATGACGGTGTCATCCGTCTGGATGATGCGCTTCAAGTTGTTGTACATCACCGGCAGCGACGGCGGTCCCGACGTTGAGCCGAAACCCAGTATGCAGCGCTCGGCAAGCGGGCGATTCTCGGGGTTGTCGTAAGGACCCTTTTCCCGGTCGATCCACCACGCGGTCCCGGTGTTCTCGTGAAACTCGTCGCGCATGGCCATCATGCGCTGCATCCCGGCAGGCGTCAGCTTCGGCAGCCGGCCGTTTGCCGGGCTCGTGATGATGGAGGTGCGGTAGGCGCCGTCGAGCATGAAGTTGCTCTCGCCGATGTCGACGTAAAAGGCGTTGTATCCGCCGACGCCGCCCGCCGCGCCGGAAAACTCGGGCACATAGATTTCGACGCCACCCTCAGGCGGCGCTTCCCGATCCGGATCGCTGGGTGCAGCGTCTTTTGCCAGGTTGTCCTGCCAGTATGCGGCAATCTCTTTGGCTTCCTCAGCGGTGAGTTCCGCTTTGTCAGCCAGGTGCTCGGGCCGCTGCAGCGGTGTCAGCGTGGCGATGTTGTAAGTGCCGCTGAGATCCGGCTTGCCGTCCGCCATGCGGGGGATGTCGGCTGCTGCCGGCAGCGCCAGGCAGACCGCAGCAAGGGTGAGGGTGAGCTTGCGCACGTGTTCTCTCCGAGGTCGTTTGTCCGACAGCATAGAGAGGGTGCAATTCAATGTCCACGAACGTCGAGAATTGCGCAGAATGAACTACGCTTAAGTGGACTAAGTGTTTCATGTGTAAGCGTTTTTTCAATGATCCGAATTGTCCTGACCCGGCTGGTTTTCCTGCTGACGCTGCTTGCCGCTGGTGCCGCGCAGGGTGCGCTGGTGGCCGAATATCGGATGGATGCGGACAGCTGGAACGGCACCGCCGGTGAGGTGGTCGACAGCTCCGGCAACGGCTTCAGTGGGGTCGCTCGCCAGACCGATACCACCGCGGCGCTTCTCTGCCGCGGTGCGGATCTGTCAGCCGATTCGACGGCAGACTACCTGGATCTCGACGAGGACGCGCTGGACGGGCTGACGAACTTCACGCTGATGATCTGGCTGCAGACGACGGACGACACCAACTTCATCCTCGTCAGCGGCGCCAACGCCGGTGAGGACAAGGAGCTTTTCTGGCGTGGCCGCGACGGCGATCGGCTGCGTCCCGAAATCAAAGACGATGCTGACGGCAACATTGATCTCGGCACGTTCGACGATGGGACCTGGCATCACTTCGCTTGGACCCGCAACGGCAGCACCAACTGTTTTTACCTAAACGGCGTGGAGGAGGAGTGCAACAGCCTGGTGACGGGTGCCCTCGATGTGGATCCCACGGGGTTCATCGTGGGACAGCGGCAGGACGATATCGGCTACGACTTCAGAAGCGGCTGGGATGTCCACGGCCTGGTTGATGAGTTTTACGTATTCGACCACGTCATGAGCGAAGCGGAAATCAATCAGGTCCGGCAGAACAATCAGGCGGGTCTGAACTGGGACGGCAGCGCACGAGCCTGTGGTGGTGGCGGGCCAACGCTTGCGCCACGCGCTGCGTACTTCTTCGATGAGCCGAGCTGGGACGGTACTCCGGACGAGGTGGCAGACAGCTCCGGCAACGGTCTGCACGGCAACGCCTTCAATGCCGATACCACCGATGGTCTCGTGTGCCGCGCGGCTGATCTCTCCGCCGCCGGGACAGCAGACTATCTTTCGATCGATAACGAGGCGTTGAACGGTGCTGGTGATTTCTCCATCAGCCTCTGGATCAATACCACAAACACTGCGAATCAGGCGCTTCTGTCAGGCGCAAGAGCAGGCGGGCTCGTGGAGGCCAACGAACTCATCTTCTGGTTCTGGTCCGGCACCAACTTCACGCCGTACTTCGGTAGCAACAACAGCTCCATGGGGGTTCCGTTTCTATGGAACGGCACCTGGCGCCATCTTGTGTGGGTGCGTAGCGGCGCATCCAACTGCCTGTACGTGGACGGCACGCTCGCGAACTGTCGCAATCTGACCACCGCCACGCGGACGATCGATCCCGGTGGGCTTATCATCGGTCAGGAACAGGATGCGGTTGGCGGCAGCTTCATTGCCTCACAGTCGGTACGCGGTCTCATGGATGAATACATGATCTTCCGCCAGGCGCTTACCGCCGCCCAGGTAACCAGCATCTACACGAACAATCTGAACGGCCTCAGCTGGGACGGCACGGCGCGGTCCTGTCCCACCTTTGGTGCCGCTGAGTTTGAGATCAGTCACGACGGTGCAGGTATCTACTGCGCGGCGGAGCGCATCGGCGTTCGCGCGCTGGACGCCGGTGGCGCCACGCTCACGAGCTATGCCAGCACTGTCGTGCTCGACACCGGTACCGGCAACGGCACCTGGCAGCTGGCGATCGGTGGCGGCGTGCTGAGCGATCCGACGCCGGACGACGGGTTGGCGACGTATACGTTTGCAGCGGCGGATGCCGGACAAGCCTGGTTCGACTTGAGCTACAGCGCGGGCACGCCGGCGATGGACATTGAGGTGATGGAGCAGGGCAACACGAGTATTCGTGACAACGACACGGAAGGGCTGCTCACTTTTTCTCCTACCGGATTCACGGTGACCGCCTCGGCGCTGCCGAATCCGCCGCCGGGAACGGTCAACGATCCGCTCTCGAGCCGCACGGCGGGTACGGACTTCAGCGTCCATCTCACGGCTTACGGGACGACTGAATCTGATCCCATCTGTGGCGTCATTGAGGACTATGCCGGACCGCGGAACGTGGAGGTGTGGCAGGACTGGGTAGATCCGGGCAGCGGCAGCCTCCGGGCGACGGCTGACGGCACAACCGTGGGTCCATCGGAGCCGGCTGCCGTGATCGTCAGCGTCAACTTCGTGGCCGGTCAGGCGGAGCTGACGGGTAAATACAAAGACGCCGGTCGGCTGCGATTGAATTTCAAAGAAGGCAGCCTCACGGGAGCGACCGATGCGTTTGTCAGTGTACCGGCTGAAATGCGCATTCTCAGCGTGACCGATGGCGGCGGGATGCCCAATCCCGCGTCTGCTTCCACCACGGGCCCCGGCTTTGTCGCGGCGGGTGAGCCGTTCAATCTTGTTGTCGACGTGCTCGATGCCGAAGGCGATCGCACACCGAACTTCGGCAACGAGGCGGTCCCGGAGCTTGTCGAAGCGTCCAGCGCGCAGCTGGTGCTGCCTGCCGCCGGTCAGAACGGCAGCGGTGATGACGGCATACTGGGGAATGCCAGCGCTTTCCTCGCGACGGGCACGCCGGGACGCTTTACGAATTCCTCCGTCTATTTCGACGAAGTGGGGGTCGTTCGGCTGCAGGCCGGTAACGCAGACTACCTGGGTGCCGGTGCCGTCGGGGGTGCATTGACCGGCAACGTCGGGCGGTTCTTTCCGGATCATTTCGAGCTGACCTCGAGCCTGCTGAGCCTCGACTGCGGTGCGTTCGTTTACATGGACGCACCTCACATCACCCTGCAGGCAGACGTGCTGGCGCGTACCGCACTGTTTACGACCACACAGAACTACGATACCGGCTTTCTCGGCGCTGGCGCCGTCGGTCAGCTCGTGGCCGAGGCGGAGGCCGCTGACGATGCGGTTGACCTCGGCGCGCGTCTCAACTTCGCGGCCGCGGACTGGCAGCTGGGTGCCTACAGCATCAATGATCCTGACGCCTACTTTGCGCGCTTGCCGACACCGGATGGCGCCTATGAAACCCTGGCCGTGGGACTCAAGGTGCTTGATGCCCTCGATGGCAGGACGCTCAGCGCGCTCGATATGAACGCGTCCACCAGTGGCGCCTGTGCACCGGCCGCGTGCTCGGCGCGGGAGATAGGCCTGGTGGACGTCTACTATGGCCGCCTGGCCGTACTGCCGGCTCAGGGTAGTGAAACGGAGCCGCTTGATATCGATCTGGAGGCGCAAGTGTTTACCAACGGCGCGTTCGTCGAGCATCTGAGCGACAGCTGCTCAACCTATCAGGCTGCTGACGTCACGCTGGGTAACTATCGTTTCAACCTGGATCCGGGTGAGACAACCGTTGTGTCTCCGGCCGCATCAGCGGTCCTCGATCAGGGTCATGCCAACCCCACCGAGCCGCTGCTACTGAGTGCCCCCGGCACGGGCAACGAGGGTGTGGTCGAGGTGCTCCTGAACGTGCCTGCCTGGCTGCGGTTCGACTGGCTGGGGACAGGGGATACGAATCCTTCGGCGGACGCGACCTTCGGCCGGTTCCGCGGTCACGATCGGATCATATTCTGGCAGCAGGATCCGCTGCCCTGAATCCAGTCTGCCTGAATCCGGTCTGCGTCCGGTCTGTGATGCTGCGGAGGGACGCACGGTTGACGTCTCCGTTCAGCCGCGTGCCTCGTCCTGCATGGCTTCGTAAACGCCACGGGCGATGGCTCGGGCCATGGTGTTGCCCGCCAGCACGCCAACGTCCAGCAGCGCTTCTTCATCGACCGCCACTTTCCCGGTCGACGCCACAAAAATGAGGTCACCGTCCGCCGGGGTATGCACCGGATACAACGCACGCGCAAAGCCGTCGTGAGCGCTGATGGCGATGCGCTTGGCGGCGGCGGCCGTGAGCTCAATATCCGTGACGATGAGTCCGAGCGTGGTATTTGCCCCGGCGACCCGCTGGCCGGATTTGGTGCGACCCTCGTGGGCATCCGCGGGCCAGGGGTGGGGATAACCGCGGCCGCCAAATTCGTCCTTTTCCTCGAAGGGCGCCGCCCAGAAATGCTCGGTCTCACCGATCAAGGGTGAACCCACGGCGTTGACCGCAGCCGCTGCCACGATGTTGCCACCGCCGGCAAGCCTGGTGCCGGCCATGCCGAAACCCCCAGGCGTATTTGCGGTGAAGGCGCCGTAGGCCACGCCTGCAGCACCCAGCTCAGGCGACGTGGAGCAGTCTGCCGTTGCCTGATACCCGAGCTCGCGGTAGGGCGGATATTGCCCCCAGTCCTTGTTGCCGTCGTTGCGCATGTCAAAGAGGATCGCGCAGGGCACTATTGGAATGCGCACCGGATCGAGCGGCACGCCACGATCGTGTTCGCGCAGCCACGCCTGTGCACCCCCGGCGGCGTCCAGTCCGTAAGCGGATCCTCCGGACAGCACAATGGCATCGACGCTGTCGACGGTGTGTTCGGGCTGCAGAAGTTCCGTATCCCGCGTGCCGGGCGCTGCACCCATGATGTGCAAAGCGGCGACTGCGGGCTCGTCGAAAAGACACACGGTGGTGCCGGTTTTCACGGTGCGGTCGACGGCGTGACCGATGCTGATTCCGGACAGGGGAATGTCGAAGCGCGAACCCATGCGAGCCAGTGTATTGCTTTGCCTGCCTGAACTCTATTGGTAGGCTCTGAGCTGAAGGAAGGAGGGGAGTCCGTGGTGACAGATCCTGAAATCAACGCGACTGTCGCGCGCGCTATCGAGCTGCAGCCGCTGGTCCGCGAGCACGCCGACATCAGCGAAGCAGATCGACATCTGGCGGCACCGGTTGCCGCGGCGTTTGCGGGCAGCGGGCTCTACCGCATCGCCGCTCCGGCAGACTGGTTTGGGGGCGAGGCGGACCCGAGAACCCAGATTGAGACCATTGAGGCCATCGCGTGTGCGGATGGCAGTGCCGCCTGGAATCTCATGATTGGTATCGAGACGTTTGGCCTCATTGCGCCGGCGTTTGTCGGCTGCCGAGACCTCATTGCCGATCCGATGACCGTCATGTGCAGCTCGACGGCGGCCGTCGGCCGCGCCGACAAAGTCTCAGGTGGCTATCGGGTCAGCGGACAATGGCAGTTTGTCAGCGGATGCCACAATGCCCAGCTCTTCGGCGCCACGGTACGGGTGTGGGAGAACGGTGAAATGATTCCCGACCAGCCGAACTTTTACGCCATCGTCACGCTGCCCGAATTCGAAATTCTCGACACGTGGCACACCGGCGGCCTGTGTGGGTCAGGATCGCACGACGTTCGTGTTGATGACGTTTTTGTCCCGGAGGAGCGTCTCCTCGTAACGCTGGGTGCAACGCGGCACGATTCGCCGCTCCTCAACTTCCCCCTCGGCGCACGGCTTGCGTACAACAAGGTGGCCGTGGCGTTGGGTCTGGCCCGTGCGGGTGTTGACGCTTTTGTTGACCTTGCCGCGGGTAAAATGCCGCGCTTTTCTTCGCGCAGCCTGAACGCCCGGCCGCATGCGCACCGTGCGGTTGCCGAGGCGGAGGTACTTCTGCGGTCGTCGAGAGCGCTCATCATGGACCTCGTGGAAGCGATGTGGGAACAGGTGTGTCGACGTGAGCACATCACCACGCGTGAAAGGGCGCTCTTTCAGCTTGCCTGCTCGAACGCTGTGCGCAGCTGTATCGACGCGGTCAACCTCGTCTACGAGGCAGCAGGCACGTCAGCCAACTTCAAAGGACAGCCGCTGGAGCGGATCAGTCGCGACATCCGCGTCGTTGGACAACATGTCACCGTGGCTGCTCACCACATTGAGGATGCGGGCAGAGTGCTGCTCGGCCAGCCGGCGCAGGAGATGATGCTGGCCGGCAATCTCGCTCGAAGTTAGCCCTTCTCGCTCTCGTTGAGGATCCGCACCTCCCGCTGTGGGAAAGGAATGGCGATGCCGTTCGCTTTGAAGGCGTTGAACACGGCCAGATTGACAGTATGGATGGTGCGGAAGTATTCACCGGTTGGCGCCCAGTAGCGAAACTCGATGTCGACGCTGGAGTCTCCAAACCCGCTGATGCCCACTTCGGGTTCCGAGTCAGTCACCACACCTGCGGCCGCGCGCAGCACCTCGCGGATGGTAGATATCGCAAGCTCGGGATCGGCGTCATAAGCGATGCCGATGCTGCCTTCGACAATCCGGTTGGCCTCGGAGTTGGCGTGAATCTCGCCGACGATATGCCGGTTCGGAATGACCACGAGCTCGCCATCCTCAGCTCTGAGATCCGTGGTCGCAAGGCTGATGTGCTCGACAACGCCGGAGCAGCCCTGCGTGGTGATCGTGTCACCCACCCGATACATGCGCGTCAGGATGATCATGAGACCGGCCCCGTAGTTGGAAACCGGGCCCTGCAACGCGAGGCTCAGACCTACGGCGAGACCACCGATGGCTGCAATGAGCGGGGTGATGGAGATGCCGAGCTGACTGAGCGCCACGATCCCGAACAGCACCAGCACCAGCGCGCGAACCGTGGAAGCGATGAACTGACGCAGCGTGACATCCACGTTGCGACGTTCGAGCACGTTGATCAGCGCCTTGGAGATCCAACGGCCGACCCAGATGCCGGCAATCACCACCAGCACCGCGCCCAGCAGCTTGAACGAATAGTTCACTGCCAGATCGACGATGACCTGGTAAATCTGATTCAGGAGATCCAGCTGCTCGGCGAATTCGTTTTCCATGGTGGCAATGGCTGACCGTGATTCGGGCGGGTGATGTTAGCGCCTCAGTGCGCCATGCGCCAAATGACGATCAGGTGGTTGCCAGGCGCAGGATCTTTTCCCGGTTGCCGCTGATGTGCCAGAGCCGCAGGCCCACCCCGACGGCAACGATGGTCAGGCCAAACGTGAGACCTGTCCAGTAACCGTAGACGCCCGGTGCAAGCCCCGGCGCAATCTGCTCCGTGCTCAGGGCATAACCGACCGGCAGCGCGATGCACCAGTAGCCGACGAGGCCAAAATACATCGGCACGCGCGTGTCTTTGTAACCCCGCAGAGCGCCGATGGTCACCGCCTGACTGTCGTCCACGAGCTGATAGACCGCAATGAAAAGAAGCAGCGTCGCGGCAATCTCGATGACCGCCGGATCGGTGGTGTACACGCTGATGAGGTAGTAACGCAATGCCACCAGCAGCACGCTTACCGTCAGCGCGTACCCGATGGAGAACTTGTACACCGTCGCAGAGGTGCTGCGTGCAGCATCCAGGTTGTCGGCACCAACGTGGAAGCCCACGCGGATGCTCGCTGCCGCACCTAGACTCATGGGAATGACGTAGGTCAGCCAGTTGATGTTGCCGGCGATCGAGTGTCCCGCCAGCTCATTGACGCCGATGCGGGCGATCAGGAGGGCGACGATGGAGAAGACGGCCATTTCCAGGAACGTGGTGAAGCCAATGGGCGCGCCGATTTTGCTGATGCTCAGGATGGTGCTGAACCTGGGCCGCTCGAACGTCTCGAAGAAGCCGGTCTTTTTGAAGAAAGGCAGACGGATGACAATCAGCATGAGCGCAAGCTCAACCCAGAAAACGACGGCGGTTGCCCATCCGCAGCCGACGCCGCCCATCTCCGGAAGGCCGAACTCGCCATAGATGAGGGCGTAATTAAGCGCTGCGTTGAGCGGCAGGATGCTTGCGGCGATGAGCATCGGAGGGCGGGTGTGTCCCAGCCCCTCGCAGACGTGGCGCAGCGCCACATAGAACACCACCGGCGGCACACCCCAGGAAACGGCAGCGAGGTACTCCACGGCAATTCTCGCGGCTTCGGGATCGACGCCGGCCGCTGCGTAGAGCGGTGCTGCGTTCTGCATGACCAGGACCAGGAGCGAGCTGGTGACGAGGCAGATCCACAGTCCCTGTCGAATCTGGTGACCCACGGCTTCGATGTTACCTGCGCCGCGCAGCTGTGATGCGATGGGTGTCAACGCCATCGTGAGACCGGTGAGCAGCAGAAAAGCCGGCCACAGGACGTTGCCACCCAGCGACACACCCGCAAGGTCAACTGCCGCGTAGTGCCCGGCCATGGCGGTATCGAGAAATCCCGTGGCCATGATGAAAAGCTGTGTCAGCACCATCGGCCAGCCGAGGTGCAGGACCTCGCGCAGCTCGGATCGATTAGCAGGGGCGGTGTTGGTATTCATTATCAAATATATGCAAATTCTGCCCGGGATTGGCCTAATTTTCCGAGTTGGCCGTTCAGGCCGGGCGGCGCGGCAGGTATCATACGCGTATCCAAAGAGAGATTGCTGTTATGCCGGAAGTTGTTGCGATTGGGTGGGTGATTGCCTTGGTCGTCGGGGGTCTGTTGCTCGGCCTGGCCGCGGGGTGGGGTATCAGCCGCGCGAGCGGCGGCAAAACCCGGGTAGCGGAGCTTCAGGAAGCCCTCGACAGCGCCAACGAGGAGCTGGCGGATTACAAGCGCGAGGTGTTCGGCGAGTTTGCTGAAACGGCAGAAAAGTTCCGCGCGCTGGATAAAAGCTACACCGAGCTTCATCAACAGCTCGCAAAAAGCTCCGTGGCTCTCTGCGGTGATTCCGCCACGCCGCTCCTGGCGGGTCCGGGACCGGCAGACGCGCTGGAAGAAAAAGAGATTGAAGCCACTGACGCTGAGACTGCGGCGGAGGCGAAGACTGACCGCGCCGACGCGGAAGAGGACGTTGCTGCTGCTCCCGAAGTGACCGACTCTGATGACGGGCAGGCGGAGGATGTCCGGGTGGACGATCCCGCGACGGAGCCGGGGAGCGAGACAGAAACGGCCGCTCAGAAGGATGAGGACATTGTCGTGGCAGAAGCGCCCGGCGACGCGTCCGCTGGCACGGAATCCGAGACACCTGACGCGGCAAAGGTTGCGGACGTGGAAGACATTCCCACGCTCACGGATACCGAGACGCCGCGTCGAGAGAGCGCCTAAGGTCCGCCCATCAGACGTAACAGTTCGCTGGCCGTAGGGTTGACGAGGTCTGGCGCCATCTCGGTGACACGTGCGTCGACTTTTTGGAGACGCAGTACGTCCGCTTCGGCATATCCCGGCAGCCATCCCGCGAATACAAAACCCGCCTCGAGGGCCGCGGTGTAAACCGCACCGTGACCCGGATCAGACATGAGCATGTCCACCTGCAGACAGGGTGTCTCCTCGTTTGTTTGCAGGAACAGCCCCAGTTGTTCCGATAAGTCCTGGCCCGCCTTGCGAAATGTGAGGCGCGCGAGCCTCCTGTGCGTGTCCGTATGCAGCGTCACGGCTGATGCTGCCTCGGGATCCTGATCCGCCGTGCGCCAGGTCCGCGGCAGGTTGATCGGCGCGTTCAAGGACTCCACGGCGGGTGCCAGCCGTTCCGGGAGATAGAGCGTCGCTGGCGGCGCGCTCGCGAGCGGTTCGAAGACAATGGTGACGGCTTGTCTCAGGGTGTGCGCCCGCTCGCGCACGCCGCCGTCTGTTTCAGCCGGGATGTAGCCGAGCATGACGCCGGTTTCGAAGCCCTGTTTGACGGACTGGCGCTGCATGATGTGGTGGTCGGTGGTGGGG
Organism: Pseudomonadales bacterium; assembly: GCA_028285415.1. Taxonomy (GTDB): domain Bacteria; phylum Pseudomonadota; class Gammaproteobacteria; order Pseudomonadales; family Azotimanducaceae; genus UBA4421. The sequence goes on along the minus strand of JANQPF010000023.1, from coordinate 29,008 downwards.
TAGTGGAGAAACCCCCAGTACCCGCACTCGCGGCACCAGCGGGTGAGCTCCGCGCCAACCTGCCAGGCGACACCGCCGCCGCGCGCTTCTGGATCGACAACGGTGTTGCCGAGTTCCGCGCAACCTGCGCCCGGTACGCGGCTCATGGCCATGTGTCCCAGGATGTTGCCGTCCGGATCTATCGCGCCGACGCTGCAGAGCCCGCCGGACTGCAGGGCTTGAGTGAGGCCTGATTCATCGTAGAAAACCGGGTTGCCATAGCTCTCCCCGTAGACGCGGCGAAAACAATCGCCGATGGCGGAAGCGTCGGCGGGTTCGAGGCGGCGGATGGTGAGTTCGGACATGGGGACACTATTCGCTCAAATTCAGTGCGTTACAAGCGGTCGAACAATTGTTGTGTGAGCCCATATGGTAGATCGACCCGCGCAGGTTGCTGGGTTAACGTAGGGGGATGACACAAGCAGTTCCCGCGTTGGGCAGATTGGTAAAGCTCAACTTCGGCATCGGACAGATCGCGGAGGGTGTAAAAACCTGCAGCTTCGGCTACTTCCTGATGTTCTACTACAACCAGGTGTTGGGTCTGAGCGGCGATCTCGCCGGACTCGCCATTGCGCTTGCGCTCATCTTTGATGCCGTGACCGATCCCGTAGCCGGCAGCGTCTCTGACCGCTGGCACAGTCCGCGTGGACGCCGTCACCCGTTCATGTATGCGTCCGCGGTGCCGCTGGGTATCAGCTTTGCGTTGCTCTTTGCGCCCTGGGTGGACCTCGAGATGGTTGGGCAGTACGGGCTCTTCGCGTGGATGCTTACCGCCACCGTGCTGACGCGCGCGTCCATGACGCTCTACACGGTCCCGCACATGGCGCTGGGAGCTGAGCTTTCGCAGAACTATGACGAGCGCACCGTTCTGGTTGCCATTCGCCACTTCTTCGGCGCGGTTGGGTTCCTGGTGGTGTTTGCCACCGGTTTCGGCATCTTCTTTGCGCCGACCGAAAGCTACCCGACGAACGGCCAGCTCAACCCGGACGCGTATCCGCCGTTTGCCGTGACGCTGGCCATAGTGATGACCGTGAGCGTTCTCATCACCGCGTTTGGCACCCGCAGTCGCATACCTTATCTGCCCCAGGCGCGCGCGGACGAGGAACGGGTGCGGATCCGCGACGTGGTGCTGGAAGCAATCGAAGCGATGAAAAACGACTCGTTCCGCTGGATCATGTTCGGCTTCATCCTGATCATCATTGCGTTTGGCATTGCCGGTGCCACGGGCCTCTATATGTTCACGTTCTTCTGGCAGCTCGATCGGTTTCAGCTCTTTACCGCCGTCATGACGGTGCCCATGGCGAGCATGGTGGGCTACATGTTCTCCGGGCGCCTCTTCTCCTGGCTGGACAAACGTAATGCCATGATCGCCGGTGCCGTGGGCTGGATGTTCTTCCACGCGATGCCGGTGCTCCTGGTCATGGCCGGGGTTGCACCGGATCCGGGTACGTGGGCGATCACGTTCTTTCTGATCAGCTTCGGCGTTCTCGGTGGCGCGTGCATCGCGCAGATTGTCGTGGGCATCGGCACCGCCATGGCGGACATTGCCGACGAGAACGAGCTGGCGACGGGCCGCCGTCAGGAAGGGGTCTTTTTTGGCGCGTCCGCGTTTGCGAACAAGTGTTCAGCAGCGCTCGGTTCTTTTGGCGCCGGCCTGATTCTCGAGTACATCAGCTGGCCGACGGGTGAAGCGGTGCGCACGGCCGCCGACATAGCACCCGACACAATCTATCATCTGGGTGTCTGGGCGGGCCCCGTCGTTTCGCTGCTGGCCATACCCGGCATTCTGTGCCTGTTCGGGTATCGGCTGAACCGCGAGAAGCTGACGCAGATACAGGCGAAGCTGAGAGAATCTGCGCCTGCTTGAGCTACGCGACGGCGTTTGCGACCCAGGCGATGGCCAGGGCAGTGGCAAATACAGCGAGCCCGACGTAGGTCATGTGCTTGATGATGGCCGCATCGCTGATGCTGTGGTTGGACTGGTCCATGGGATGTCTCACTGTGACTGCTTGTGATCCTTAAGCGTAGGTGAGAATCGCCGCGGTGACCGATTGACTGCAGGAAACGTGCGCCAGTCGACATCTGTGGCGGTTCAGCGGTTGACGAGCACCGCTTTGAAGAAGTTGGCCATGCGCCGCACGCATTCGTCCGCTTCCGGCAGAAAGTCCATCTGCGCAAACGCGTGTGGCATGTCCTCATACACGTGATAGTCGTGCACCTTGCCGGCGCGGGCGAGCGATGCCCGGAGCGCTTCGGAATCTTCCAGAAGATCATCGGCATCACCGATCGCAATGTGCGCCGGGGGCAGGTGTGTCGCGCGCTGCAGGGGACTGACACGCGCATCGTCGATGAGGTTCGACTGCCCGTCGAGATAGGCGTCCACCAGGAGCCCGGTGATGCCGTCCGGGTCGAAGCGCGAGAAATCGAAAACGCCGTACAGGAGGCCAATGGCGCGGATGGGTACGTCAGCGTCCTGCCAGTGCGCGGCGACCGCGGCGCTGAGGTTGGCGCCGGCCGAGTCTCCGGCGAGGACCAACTGAGCGGTATCACCTCCCCAGGCGTGGGCCTTCTCCACGGCAAACTTCACGGCATCGAGACAATCTTCGTAAGCGGCCGGGAACGGATATTCGGGCGCGAGCCGGTAGTCCACGCTCATGACGAGAAATCCCTGCGCCGCGAGCCGGCACGTCAGCTGAAAATGGGTCGCCGGTGAACCGGCAATCCAGGCGCCGCCGTGACAATAGACCAGCACGGGCAGCGACTCTGACCCTCGGGGTTTGATCAGGTCGAGCGTGAGCTCGGCATCCCCGACAAGCTTGTAGGGCACGGCGGAAGTGTGCTCGATATCATCGGGTGCGGTGTTGTCCTGCAGGCCCGCGACGGCGTTGAAGGCACGCCGGATGGTCGGCACGGTATCGGGGTCGTCGTGGATGCCCAGCCAGCCCACCACTTCGCGGACGGCCCGGTCGATGTTCATCGGTAGCGGTCAGGCTGCGGGGCGTTCGTTACCCAGGATGGACACGCGTTCACCGTAGCGGCTGTCCGGCCAGTAATCCCAGATGGCGTGATGCTGCGTGCAGCGGTTATCCCAGAACGTGAGCGTGTTCGGACGCCATTCCACGCGACAGGTCAGCCGCGGCGTCTTGGCAATGTGATCGTAGAGCGCATGCAGGATCGCGCGGCTTTCCCACGGATTCATGCCTTTGATGTGTGAGGTGAAGCCGCTGTTCACGTAGAGGATTTTGTTGCCGGTCTCCGGATGTCGGGTGACCATCGGGTGCTCGTTGCGCGGGTACTTTTCGCCGTCCGGCGGTGCTACCCGGTAGTTACCGAGGTACGGGATGGCCCCATCGTGGACCGCCACCAGGCCATCCAGAATGTCTTTCATCGTATCGCTCAGGAGCTCGTAGGCGAGATACATGTCGGCGTACAACGTATCTCCGCCGCCGCTTGCCGGCGTTTCCTTGATGTAAAGCATCGAGCCGAGCGGTGGAATTTCGTCGCACGTGACATCGGTATGCCAGCCGTTGCCGGCGGTATAGGCGGAATCTTTGGTGGTTTTGATCCGCAGGATTTCCGGGTCACCGCCGTAGCTGTGCTGCATCGGGTGCACGTGCAGCGATCCGAACTTGCGCGCAAAAGTCTTGTGATGCTCAGGCTCAATCACCTGATCGCGGAACACCAGGACTTTCCAGTCGAGCCAGGCCTGGTAGATCTCACTGAACTGCTCGTTGGAGAGCGGCTGCGACAGATCAACCCCGTCGATCTCCGCGCCGATATGCGGCGTCAGGCTGTCGACGCCGATGGTTTCGAACCCGTCAATGACTGCCATGCTGATCCCCTCTCTTGCTTGTCGTTACTCCGGCAACCCCAGCACGCGCTTGGCGATGATGTTTGCCTGGATTTCACTGCTGCCACCGTAAATTGTGGTGGTTCTGAGATGCAGGAACTCTTCGGTCGCTTTGAGCTCATCGGCGGTAAAGCCGATTTCCTCGTGGGCGCCGAGGCCTCTGAATCCCATCAGTTCGCGCTTCAGATCCGCGGTGTCGCGCTGTAGCGTGGCGCCGACGATCTTGAAGATGCTCGTCGCCGCGCCCGGCGTCCCGGATTTGGTCTCTTCGTTCACACGCTTGGCGGTGAGATTCAACGCCGTGCGCTGCATGTTGAGGTCGAGCACATCGTTGCGCAGATCGTCGTCCGCGATGGTGCCGTTGTCCGCTTCACCAACGTAGTTTTTGGCCGCTTTGATGAGGGACTTGCTGGGATCGGCAACGCGGGCGCCGCCGGTCAGTCCGCCGATGCCGGAACGCTCGAACTGCAGCAGACGTTTGCCGACGGTCCAGCCTTTGTTGAGCTCCCCGACCAGATCTTCCTTCTGTGCAATGGCATCGTCGAAAAACGTCTCGCAGAAAGGCGAAGATCCGGAGATGAGGCGGATCGGTTTGGTGGTCACGCCCGGCTGATCCATCGTGAGCAGCATGAAGCTGATCCCTTCGTGCTTGGGCGCGTCGGGGTCGGTGCGCACCAGAATGAACATCCAGTCGGCGGTGGCGGCACCTGACGTCCAGATCTTCTGTCCGTTGATGACGTAGTGATCGCCGTTGTCTTCCGCCTTGGTCATCAAGGCGGCCAGGTCTGAGCCTGCGTTCGGCTCGGAATAGCCCTGACACCACTGCACCTCGCCGCGCACAATGCCCGGAATGTGGCGCTGTTTCTGTTCTTCCGTGCCGTATTCCAGGAGCGTCGGCCCAATCATTGCGGTGCCCATACCTACCAGCGGCGAGCGCGCTTTGATGGCCGCCATCTCTTCGTAGAGGACCTTGGCAAACTGCGGGCTCAAGCCCCCGCCGCCGTATTCGGTAGGCCAGGTGGGTGCGGTATAACCGCGCTCGACGCAGGCTTCGAGCCACCGTTTGGTATCCGGCTCCAGCTCGATTTTTGATGATCCGTTGGGGATCTCGCCCGGGCCACGCGCGCCTTCAGGGCAGTTGTCTTGCAACCAGGCGGCGACTTCAGCGCGGAATTCAGCTACTTCACCCACAATAATTCCTCACAGCAAATGCTTAAAAGAAAAATGCTACTCGTTATAGACTAGAGAACTCAAGCGAGACGCCCGTGCAAATTTACCGCGCGGGGTCAGATTCTGGGGAGAAATTTTATGGGCCTGGCGGTACCGCCGTTCTCATTATCCAACTCGGCCGGCACGGACATCAGCTTCCCATCCGGGCGCGAGAGCCTTGTCTGTTTCGTCAAGGAAGACTGTCCGACCTGCAGAGAAGTGATGCCGGTGCTCTGCGCCCTGCAGCGCACGCTCGGGGCCGCACTCGACGTCCATATCGTGGGTCAGACCGCGGAGGGTAACGAGATCCTCGAGACGGAATTCTCGCCGCCGCAGCCGCTACTGGACGATTCTGATCTGAAAGTCTCGTTTGCCAGTGACATTGACACCGTGCCGACGCTCTTCTGGTCCGACGCCGACGGCGCGCCTCGGCGCACGCTCATCGGCTTCGTGCGTGACGAGTGGCGGGCTTTGGCGGACGAGCTTGGTGGCAGCGCGGATGTCGATTGGGACGCGCTGCCGGAATGGCGCCCGGGCTGCGGCTCGAAGTCCGTAGATCCCGCAATTTCCGAGCGCCTGCGCGCGGAATCCGAAAACAGCCCGCTCAGAGCGCGGCGTATCGACATTGGGACGCAGGACGACGAATTCGAATTCATGTTCGACCAGGGTTTCTCCGACGGGCTGCCCCTGGTCCCGCCCACCCCGGAACGGGTGATGCGCATGCTGGCGGGCACCCGCCGCGATCCACAGGAGGTGCTGGCCGTCATGCCGCCGAACATGGGGGAGGTGACCGTCGAGAAAGCGGCCATTAACGCCGTCATGGCCGGCTGCAAACCTGAATACATGCCCGTCATCAACACGATTGTGCAGGCGATCTGCACGGACGAGTACAACATCCACGGCGTCATGGCGACCACCATGGGAGCCAGTCCGGTAGTCGTCGTGAACGGCCCCGTGCGCGAGAAGATTGGCATGAACATGAAGCTCGGCGCGCTGGGGCAGGGTAATCGAGCCAACGCCACCATCGGCCGTGCGGTACGTCTCCTGATTCGCAACGTCGGCGGTGCCGAGCCGGGCGGCACCGAACGCTCGACGCTTGGCAACCCGATGAAGTTCACGCTCTGTTTTGCGGAGTGGGAAGAGCGCAATCCGTGGACACCGCTTCACGTCGAGCGGGGATTCGAGGCGGAAGACTCCGTGGTGACAGTGTTCACAATGACAAGCGGACCTACGCTGATAGTCGATCAGGAATCACGCTCGGCCGGTCAGCTTGCCGGTACCATGGGGCTCTGTCTCGAAGCGGCGTTTAATCCCAAGGCGCACTACGCAACCGACTGCCTGCTCGTGGTTGTCCCGGAACATGTGGACACCCTGATGCGCGATGGTTATACGAAGGCGGATCTGCGCCGGCGCATCCAGGAAGTCACGGCGCGACCCATTCGCGATCTCGTTGCGGACGATGTATCCGGCGCGGGATTCAAGCAGGAGATGGCGGCGAACATGGACGAAGAGGCGCTCGACAAGCGCCTGCCCAAGTTCCGCACGGACGAAGACATTCACATTGTCGTGGCGGGCTCGGAGGCCGGGAAATTTTCCGGCGCGTTCCACGGCTGGGCGACCGGAGAAATCGGCTCGATCTCCGTGTCGCGTAAGATCGACGAGCTTTGACCCGAACTGTTTCAACGAAAGAGGAGTGGCTATGCCAACCATTCTGGACCCGACGGATGAGCGTGTGCCCGTGACACGCACCATCACGCCGCGGCCGGCGGAAATTACCGGAAACGTTGCGTTTCTGGATATCTCCAAGCCCCGCGGCAACGTGCTGATCGACCGGCTCGAAGAGCTGCTGACGGAGCGTCTGCCCGGCGTCACCTTCAACCGCTACGCCAAGCCGACGTTCACCAAGCCCGCCCCGGAAGACCTGCGTCAGCAGATTCAGGCGGACAACGATTTTGTCATCGAGGCGCTTGCCGACTGAGGCTCCTGTACCACGTGCAGTTTGCATGACACGGTATGGTTTGAGATTCAGGGTACGCCTGCGGTTTCGATTGCATCGACCGAGTTTGTCGACGCCGCGCAAACTCAGGCTGCGGCGCTGGGTATGACCGATGCACAGCGGGTTTTCGTCGCTCATCCCATTCAGGATGCCACCGACGATGAGATGCGCGCCAAGGCAGATGCAGTCGTCGAACAGGTGATCGGAGCGCTGCGATCGACCTGAAGGCGTCGATCGCCCGCGCGGTCAGCTGACCGAACGCCCCCGGAGCGGCGCGCCACCCGGGCCGTTCGGTCTGCTTTTACCTCCTGGGGGCAGCCATCGTCTGGAGTAGATCCCATCACGGCGGCACGTCACGCAGGGATACGCGCACAAATTGCCGCGCGAAATGCTGTCTGATTCGTGGCCTTTCGTTCGTCATACTCATGTGTGTAGCCCGAAGGAGAAGACATGCCTGAATTCAAGGGATTTGATCCGAAGACGCTGAAGTTTCTGAAGGAGCTCGAGCGCAACAACAACCGCGAGTGGTTCGCCGAACACAAACCGCGTTACGAGGCGCTGGTACTGGAGCCGGCGCTCGATTTCATCGCCACCATGGGGCCGCGGCTCTACAAGATATCCGACCACTTCGAGGCGATCCCTAAGCGTCAGGGGGGCTCGCTCATGCGGGTCTACCGCGACACGAGGTTTTCGAAAGACAAAACGCCCTACAAGACCAACATCGGCATTCAGTTCCGTCACGAGCTCGGCAAAGACGTGCACGCCCCGGGGTTTTACATGCACATCGAGCCGGACAACTGCTTCGTCGGGGTGGGCCTGTGGCATCCGGAGTCGAAGGCGCTCGCGGGTATCCGCACGCGGATCGACATGAAGCCCGATGCCTGGAAAAAGGCCGTCGGCGCTCGCACGTTCAAAGCCAATTTTGAGCTCCAGGGTGAGTCGCTGAAACGTCCGCCCAAAGGGTACGACGCGGAGCATCCGCTCATCACCGATCTCAAGCGCAAAGATTTCATTGCGGTGACGCAGTTTGGCAAAGACGAGATCACCTCGCCGCAGTTCGTGGCGAGCGTGGCACGCCGCTTCAAGCAGGCAAGCCCCTTCATGCAGTTTCTCTGCGATGCGGTGGAAGTGCCGTATTAGTGGCAGAATGATCGGCACGCCACGGGGACGAATCGGATGTATCTCAGGTTTGGATGCTTGCTGCTGGCGCTGAGCCTCCAGGCGCACGCGACGGCGGACGTGCCCGACGACGCGGCGCTTAACGCGGCACGCGCTCAGCTTGCGCAATTCAACGGCACGTCGCCGTATCTGTCAGAGTCGGGCGAGGACAAAGAGCGCCACGCGGAACTGCAGTCCGCATGCACCGGCAGATCGATGCGGACCTGCATCGACTATCTACGGCACAATCGGCTGCAAGCGCTCGGCGGTATGCCGAACAACCCAGCCTACTGGCGGTACATGCTGGCCTATTTCGAAACCATGCCGGTCGGTCCCGCGGCGGGAGAAGATCCTTTTCCCAGAGACCAACCTGGGCACGATGTTTCTGGCCTGCTGGAAGCGGTGCAAACATGGCCCTCGTATGACCTGGTGGTGGACGATGAGATTGACACAGAGACTGTAGCCGCGCTGACCGAGAACCTCCGACGCTTTCGCACGCAATCGTCCACGCTGATGGAACGCATCATTTTTGTGGCCGGCCATAGCATCTTGATCAGCTGGTCTAACGTGGCCATGGCGGAAGCGGCTGCGCGTTACGATCGGGAGGCAGTGGCGCGACTGCAGCGGGGGTTTGCGCCCATGACACCCGGAGAACGACCCTATGATCGCATTTTGATCACCGAATCGAACTACGCTGCCGCCTGGGGCGAGGCTGGCATACCGGACATCGATGCCTATCGTGCGCAATACGGCGACGATGTGCCCGGACACGAATATGAGCACCAGGTGAAACGCATACAGGGTTATCTGGAGCATCTGCCGGTCATCATTGAAATGGCCGTCGAGATGGGGCAGACCTCGGATGCGCGGTTCTGGCAATACGGATTGCAGTGGCCCTCACAGGACGAAGACAACCCGGTTCCTTCCGAGGTGCTCGATCTGCTGTCCTATGACATCTACATCGGCACGGAGATTGCCGCGAACGTCAGCCACTACGTGCTGCAGGGATTGGCGGACATTTACGCAGGCGTTGCAAGCCCCGGATTACCGGCCCGGCCGCCACCTGCAGGTTGGCGGTGGGTTTGGCGGAGCGATACTGAGATGCTTTGCCTCGAGGGGATAGATCTTCATCCGGATGTGCTCAGAATCTTCCCAGACGGCACTCATTGCCATGAGTATCTCGGGCCCGATCTCTTCGGCGGTTAGACGCTGAGCGGTTGAGGAGCACAGCGCATCCCTGCGCTGTAATGAGGAGTCCTTTATTCCTGGTCAACCCAGCGGTTGACGCTGGTATCCACCTCGGAGTTACTCCAGAGGAAACCGTTGGACCAGAGGAAACCTTCGGTTTCGAGGCTGTTGGACCAGAGGAACGCGTTGGACCAGAGAAAGGCGTTCGACCACAGGAAACCGTTCGTCTCCATGGCGCTGTTGGACCACAGGAAGCCGTTGGACCAGAGGAAGCCATTGGACCAGAGGAAACCGTCGAGGCCCATCACGTAGTAGTTGCCCTCCGCATCTCGATTGGCAAGTCCTGCAAAGTGCGCGGTGCCATCCAGATCCGCACGCACGTTCAACCCCCGGTTGGCGCAGGCAAGCTCGTTGCTGTCGATGGCGGCAACCGCGTCCACCATGCCGGCGCCCTGCTGAAAGATGGAGTAAGCCAGGCTCCCGTCGGCGCTGCGCGCCGGGCGGGCGGAAGCCATGAGCTGACACTTCACGTCATCCGGCGTCAGCCAGGGTTTTGCTTCGAGCATGAGGGCAACCACGCCGCTGACGACTGCCGCCGCCTGAGAGGTGCCGGACATCTCGAAGTAGTTTTCGTTGATCTGGAATTGGGGGTGCTCTCTGGCAATCTGGGCTGTCAGGGCGAACATGACCGCTCTGATGTGACCGCCGGGTGCAACAATCTCCGGTTTGATGAATCCTTCGTGGGTGGGGCCGGCGGAGGAGAATGAGGTCAACACATCGTCACTGGGGTCGGCCGTGTAATTGTCGCTCATGGCGCCTACGGTGATGACGTAGGGGTTGTTACCGGGCACGCCAATGGTCATTGGATCCGGGCCGTTGTTCCCGGCGGATGCTACGACGACAACGCCGGCGTCCCACAGGCGCATCACCGCCTGATTGATCGGATCATCCCAGTAGTGTGAGCGCGGTGTTGCGCTGAATGACAGATTCAGCACGCGCACGCCCAGCCGCTCTCTATTTTCAAGGATCCAGTTTAGTCCGCTGATGACGCTGACGTAGCTCGCGCGACCTTCCCGGTCGAACGCTTTGACGTAGACGAGGTTGGCATTTGGCGCGATTCCGGTCGGTCCGCCCTCGGTGGTGGTATCGCTGTTGACGATGATGGAGCTGACGTGGGTGCCGTGGCCGTTGGGATCACGCCACGCGGTCCAGATGGAATCGTTGATGCTGTCGTAGCCGTGGATTGAGCGCCATCCGCCTTCGGCTTTGCGTTCCAGTCCATCAATGATGTCGAACCCGGTGTCGAGCACGGCGACGGTAACGCCGTTACCGCTGATACCGGCGTCGTGGACCTGGTCCGCCCCAATCAGACCAGGAAAGGCGACGGGCGGGACATCGTCCGTGCTCACGGCGTCGAAGAGCGCCCGGAGGCCGGAAAAGACGGTGTTGTTACTTTCGTTCTTGACGTCTGTGACGTTGCGTTCGTCGGTGTCTTCACGCTTGTCGTCATCATCACGCTCGTCGTGATCATCACGCTCGTCGTCGTCATCGCGCGCTTCGCGCTCGCTGCGCTTATCTTTCCCTTTGTCCTTGTTGTCTTTGTTCTTTTTGTCTTTGGATTTCTTTTCTTTGTTCTTCTTTTCCTTCTTCTTTTTCTTTTTCTTTTTGTCCTCCTTCTCGTCGTCGTCTTCATCGTCGTCATCACGCCCGTTGATCTTGACGTTGGCGTCCTCGATGACTCTGATACCCGCCATCTTCGTCAGGAGGGTACGCTGATCGTCCGAGAGGTCTGCGCTGACGGCGTTGATGATCCCGAGCAAACGCTCGACTTTACCGCCGGTGCTTTGCACCGCCTGGAGGGCCGCCTCGGCAGAATTTGCCTGCACGATGACCCTGGTGGTGGTCTCCGGGTTTGTCGGTGATGCCCAGGCAAGTGTGGTGCAGCATGCCATCAGGAGTGTCAGTATCGTTTTCTTGCCCAGCATGGGTCGTTCCGAATGTTGGTGTTGCCGGTAATACAGCAAGCGCCGTGCCAGGCGGACAATTCTAACTATAAAATTAATAAAAACAGATAGTTATGGAATATATCTCCCTAATTTCATAGCTTCTTGTGCAGATTGGCCACGCCGCAATCGTCGAAAAAAACGGCGCGGCAGGGAGACATTTTGGCGGGCGGGAAAATCCGGCGGAAAATTATGGCGTATCCAGGCACCAGCTGTGCCAGCCTTTGAGCGTCTTGCGCAACGCAATCTCGAAGTTCGCAGGGACAATGAACACCAGCACCGGCTCAGCTTTCGTATCAATCGGAGCGATGTCGAAACGGCCCCCACTATGTTGCACAAGTAACGTTCTGTCTGGCGTTCGCACGAATCCTTTCGCCCGCTCAATCCAGTCGGGTAGCTCACTGAGCAAGCGGGTCAGCGTGCGTTTTTCGACAGTCTGGTGCTGCCGCACGCTGACGCTGGCGAATGCTAGGGTCGTTTGGCTGGTTTCTTTCGCGGGGGCAGATCCAGGGAGGGATTCGTCGAGGTGAACCAACTCATCCAGCGTGAGGCGCGGTTGCAGGGCGTCCACAAGATTGATGCCGTGCTCCGTGCGGTTGAGATACAGCCAGTCCGCCTCACGTATCTGCTGCTCGAGCAGCGCACCCACGTATTTGTCCTGCAACTTTCGCCCATGATATTCCGCATCGACCACCACCACACAGCCGTGGGGGTGGAATCCGGGTGCGCGGCACTGGCGTTTGAGATTGGCGGGGGTGGCAACGCCGCTGGCTTCGACGAGCACCCGTTCGATGGACCTGGATTCTACGCGCAAAGCATCCAGAGCCGCGCCGAAATCCTCACCAATCGAACAGCAGATGCAGCCGTTGGCAAAGCTCCTGATGCGCCCGTCGGCGCTTTCGCGCAGGAGCTCAGCGTCAATGTTGATGGCGCCGAAGTCGTTGACCATGACTGCAATGCCAGCAGGCTTGCGTTCTGCCAATAGACGATTGATCAGCGTGGTCTTACCGGCGCCGAGATACCCGCCGATGATCGTGACGGGGATTGTCATAGCGCGAACACCCTGCCTTCGAACATCGTCGCGTGAATTGGGATATCTCTAAGCTCCGTCGGACTGCAGGTGAGGGGATCCTCCTCGAGGATGCTGAAGTCCGCGTACTTGCCGGCGCGGATGCTGCCGGTGATGTCCGCCATGCCGAGCGTGTGCGCCGCGTTGATGGTGATGGCCTGCAGCGCTTGTTCGGCGGTCAGCCTTTCGTGCTCGCCCATGACGTCGCCGGCATGGTTGATGCGGTTGACCGCCACCCAGGCGCTGTTCAACGGCTCTGCCGGAGCCATGGTGAAGTCCGAGTGCAGGGTCGTGTTGATGCCGGCGTCGAAGCACGCTTTCAGGCGCGACATCTGGCTGGCGCGCTCGTAGCCGATGCCCTGATTGGCATACATATCGGACAGCTCGTGCAGGTAATAGACGTTGGCGGACACCTGTGCGCCGAGCGCTTTGATGCGGCGAACCTGCTCGGGCGTGCTGAAACCGAAGTGCTCGAGCGTGAAGCCGTGATTGAAGCGCGGTTTTTCGGACTGCACCTTCTCCAGGCAGTCGAGGGCGAGCTCGCAGCCGAGATCACCCGTCACGTGCACGTGAATCTGATAGCCAGCGTGCCAGTACGCTCGCACATATTCTTCCAGCATGTCGGGCGGCATCAGCCACTCGCCGTGATGGCCGTCGATGTAGCCCGGTGCCTGCACCTGGGCCAGCTGGCTGAAAAAGGCGCCGTCGCTGAACAGCTTGATGTGCCGGCCGAACCGTAGACGGTGGCTGTTACGCTCCGGCAGCGCATCTGCGAAGGCAACTCCTTCCTCGAGGCTGCGACCGCCGGCAGCCAGGCGCATGCCGTGCGCCACGAGACGCGTGCGGAACGGTACATCATCGCCTTCCAGATGGTCCGCCAGAGCACCGGCTTCGGACTCGAAGTCGAAGAGCCCCGTTGCGAGATCGCCAATGGTGGTATGGCCGCCGTAGTGGACCACCTGCTTCAGCCGTTCGAGTCCCGCCGCATATTTCTCGCTGGCAAGAATCCACGGATTCAGCCGGCTGATGGCAAATCCCAGACCATTCTCGAAGAAGTGGCCGGCCGGATAGTCGATCTGACTGCCGGGCTTGATGTCCGCCGCGCTGATACCGGTCATCTCGAGCGCCGCGTCGTTCATGTAGAGCTCGTGAAAAGACCGATGCCAGACCACCATCGGGCGGTCTGCGCTGACGGCGTTGATCCGTGCACGCTCCATGGCACCGTGCCAGAGCTGGTGGTAGCCCCAGATGAAAAGGGGCTCGGAAGCGGGTTTGTGTGCGTGCAAAGCCGCCATCCGCGAATCAAATCCCGCGGTCGTGGTCACCGGCTCGACGGTGCCCCACGGCAGTTTCCAGCGCATCGCCGTGATGAACTCCATAGGCAGCAGCACCGCCGCCATGGACGGATGCAGATGGGGGTCGATGAAGCCGGGGCAGATGATCTTGTCGACGAAGCGATCGTCTACCGTATGATCATCGTAGTCGAGCCAGGGCTGCATCTGGTCCTGCCGGCCGACTTCGACGATCCGGCCGTCCCGCACCAGCACGGCATCCGCACGAGGCGCGGATGGATTCATGGTGATGATGGATCGGGCAGGGTAGAGCGTCAGCATGCAGGCTCCCTTCGGCAACAGCGTATACTGTCGGTTTTAACCCAAGCCGCTGTCTTTGAACACCCGCATCTACTATGGCTACTGGCTGGTCGGCGTTGCGTTCCTCGCCCAGTTTGTGGCCGTCGGCATGTACAGCTACGTGCTGGGCTCTTTCATGACGCCCATGATCGACGAGCTCGGCTGGAGCCGGGCTGATTTCACCCTGACCCGCACGATCAGCCAGCTCGTGATGGCGTTTGCGGGTGTGTTCATCGGCGCCCGCGTCGACCGTATCGGCGGGCGGCCCATTATGCTCCTGGGCACAACCGTGCTTGCCATCACGCTGGCTCTCCACAGCCTGGTGGAAAGCCTCTGGGTGTGGTGGCTCTTGAACGGCGTGCTCTTGACCGTCGGCTGCGCGATGCTCGGCAACCTCGTGGTGAACGTCACGCTGTCCAAATGGTTTGTGCTGAATCGCGGCAAGGCAATTGCCTGGGCCGCCATGGGCGTGTCCTTTGGTGGTGTGGTGCTGACGCCGCTCGCAACCTGGCTGGTCGATACCATCGGCTGGCGTCCGGCCTGGGTCTGGCTGGGTGCGGGCACGGCGCTCCTGATGTATCCGGTTGCGCTTCTCATGCGGCGCGCGCCGGAAGATCATGGCCTGCATCCCGATGGTCTCAGCGCCGCCCAGATTGCCGATGGAGCGAATGAGCGGGCCCGGGCTGAGGATGAGGGTGCATATACCCGCGGCGAAGCGCTCCGCACGGTGTCGTTCTATGCGCTGGTCGTCGCGTTTGGCCTCTTTACCATCAATATTGTGGTGCTACTCCTGCACACCGTGCCGTACCTCACGGACTCCGGATTGACACGCAACCAGGCGGCCCTTGCGATGCTGATCGCGTCGATTCCAGCGATGGTGTCGAAGCCTGTCTGGGGGTATCTGATCGACCGTTCGCCGGCCAAACCGCTGGCGGCGATCTCGGCGTCGGTGACCGGCCTTGCGCTGGTGTTGATTGTGTTTGCCGTGCAGGCGGAACAGCTCTTCTGGATCTACCTTGCCTACGTGATCCTGGGTCTCGGCTGGGGCGGCATGATTCCCATGCAGGAGGTCATCTGGGCCTCGTTTTTCGGCCGCCGCCACATTGGCGCCATTCGCGGTGCGGGCCTGCCGGTGGCGCTGGCCTTCGGCGCGGTTGCGCCGTGGCTCGTGTCCTACTACCACGACCTGCACGCCACCTATGACGGCGCGCTGCTTGTGGTGGCGACGCTGAACATTCTGTCGGGCGTCCTGATCTTTCTCGTGCCGCCTCCGCGGCCTGCTCGCGTTGCGCAGCGGGAGCGCGCTGACATACCATCTTGAGGGCACGGATTGGGAGAGCAACATGAGCGGACACTTCAGCAGGATCACTATCGAACCCACCGGGGCACTCGGCGCGTTTGTCCAGGGTGTTGATCTCGCAAGCTTCGATGACGAGACGCTTGCAGAACTGCGTGATGCGTTTGCCGCCTATTCGGTCCTCTTCTTCCGCGACCAGTCCTTGTCGCCCGAGGCGCACATTGCGCTCGCAGAGCGATGGGGCGAGATCAACGTCAACCGGTTTTTCGCAGCCGTGCCTGAGCATCCGCAGATTGCCATGGTGCTCAAGGAGCCGGACCAGACGTCCAACGTCGGCGGCGGCTGGCACACTGACCATTCTTACGACCAGATTCCCGCGCTGGGCTCGATGCTGCTGGCACTGGAAACGCCCCCGGTCGGTGGCGACACGCTGTTCGCCAGCACCTGTGCGGCGTATGACAGTTTGTCCGACGGACTCAAGGAGACGTTGGAGAGCCTGCGCGCCTGGCACTCATCGCGTCACGTGTTTGGCGCGGAGGCGAATCGTCCGGCGGATCTGGCTGAGCGTCTCGGCAATCAGGAAGCCGCCACGCAGGATGCACTGCACCCGGTTGTCATCACGCATCCGCTGTCGGGGCGCAAGTCGCTCTATGTGAATCCCGGATTTACCGTGCGGTTCGACGGCTGGACCGCTGAAGAATCGGAACCGCTGCTGCACTTTCTCTACCGCCACATCGGCCTGCCTCAGCACACCTATCGACTGCGCTGGGAGCCCGGCACCCTGGCGTTCTGGGACAACCGGGCCACCTGGCACTGGGCGGTCAATGACTATCACGGTGAGCGCCGGTTGATGCACCGGATCACCCTGGAGGGAACACCCGTCGCCGCATGAGCCACGAGCTGCCTGGAGACTTTGTTAAAGACGTCGTCGGCTACTGCGTACCGCTGTCGCTGCGCGCGGGCGAAGACGTCGCCTTCAAGCTGTCGAGCTTCCGACCCGGTCCGGCAGAGTGGTCAATTGTCGAGCTGATCAGCGGTGACGATCGACCGCACGGGACGGGCTTCATCGAAAGGCCGTTGGGTGAGCCTCATGCCGGGGTGGTGGACGTTGATCATCAACCGCTTGCACCGGGCTCTTATGCACGCATCGAAGACATGCCCGAAGTGGATGAGGGTGTGTTCGAAATCTGGGTCTATCCAACCCTCCTGCGGGCGACGCCGCAGTGTGTCGCCAGCCTAGGCGATCTCGAGATTCTGCTGGACGAGGCGGGCGTCACGGCCGCGAACGACCACGGCAGGGTGCGCGTGGCGCTCGATCTCGTGGAAAAGCGCTGGCTTCATCTGCGCCTGACCTTTGGCGCAGCGCTCTCTCTCCTCGTGGAGCAGAGTCCGGGTGGCGTTGCCGAAAGCGCCGGCAGCGGATATGAACAGATCGACAAGGCGGTTTCCCTGGGGGCCGGCGCATGGCAGTTTGCGGCCATGGCATCCGGAGACAAGTGCTTCAATGGCCGTCTGGAAGCGCCGGTGCTCACGCGCCGTGGCCGCGTGCTGGCAGCCTGGGATTTTGCGCAAGGCGTCGACAGCTCGCGCATTGTCGACGTCAGCGGTAACGCCCGGGATGGTGTGCTCTACCAGACTCCAACGCGGGCCGTAAAAGGACGCCTGTGGGACGGCGCGGCGCAAAGTTATCACGCCGCCCCCGACCACTACGCTGCGATTCACTTTCATGAAGACGATTTGACGGATGCCGGCTGGCACGACAGCTTCGTCTGGCAAGCACCGGATGATCTCGCCAGCGGACAGTACGCCTGCAAAGTCGTGCAAGGCGAGTCGGAAGACTACATCCCGTTTTTTGTCCGGGCCCCCGCAGGCAAGCGTGGGGCTGACGTACTTTATCTGGTGCCTACCGCATCGTACCTGGCTTATGCCAACCAACGCCTGCAGTTTACCGGCGGCATATTTGGCGAGCCGCGTTTTCATCATGCCAACGACGCTTTTCTATACGCTCACGAAGACGTCGGGTTTTCTTTGTATGAGTACCATCGCGATGGCAGCGGCGTTCACTTTTCGTCGCGGCTGCGCCCCATCCTCAACATGAAGCCGCGCACCGGGACCTGGGCATTCAATGCCGATACCCACATTACCGCCTGGCTGCATCAGCGTGACATCCCGTTCGATGTGATGACCGACGAAGATCTGCACTTGGAAGGGGCCAAAGCGCTGGAAGGTTACCGGGTTGTCATCACGGGGACTCACCCCGAATACTATTCGTCCAGCATGCGCGATGGCCTCTCCGCCTGGCTCGGCGCAGGCGGCCGCCTCATGTACATGGGCGGCAACGGGTTTTACTGGCGTATTGCCCACGACCCGGAAAATCCGGGTGTCATCGAAGTGCGGCGTGCGGAGGACGGAACCCGGGCGTGGATGGCCGAGCCGGGTGAGTACTATCACCAGTTCAGCGGAGAATACGGCGGGCTGTGGCGGCGTCTCGGCAAACCGCCGAACGAATTGGTAGGCATCGGCTTTGCCGCTCAGGGGTTCGACGGGGGCACGTACTATCGGGTGCAGGAAGGCGCGCTTGACCCCCGCGTTGGCTTCATTGTCGACGGCATAGACGCCGGGGAGGTGTGGGGCAGCTTCGGAAATCAGGGTGGTGGTGCCGCGGGCGAAGAAATTGATCGCTGGGATATCAGTCTCGGTTCTCCCCGACATGCTGTGGTTCTCGCCTCGTCGGAAAACCATCGGCCTGGAATGCTGCGCGTGAAGGAAGAATTCCACATGACCCAGCCGCTCGGCAACGATCCCAAGGTCAGAGCGGATATGGTGTTTTTCGAAGTGCCCGGCGGTGGGGCGGTGTTCAGTACCGGTTCAATATCCTATGCGGGATCGCTCGCGCACAACCAGTACGACAACGAGATTGCGCGGCTGACTGAGAACGTGCTCACCCGCTTTCTCGATCCGGAACCGTTTGTCATGCCTGGATAAGACCCGCTCAGGTCTCGAGTGCCTCCAGGTCTTCGTAGAGCGCGAGCGCTTCGGGATTGGCCAGCGCGCTCGTATTCTTGACCGGCTCGCCGTGGATGACGCTACGCACCGCAAGCTCCGCAATCTTGCCGCTCATCGTGCGCGGTATGTCCGCCACCTGCAGCACCTTGGCCGGCGTGTGTCGTGGCGAAGCAAACTGGCGTATCCGTAGTCTGATGGCATCAATCAGCTCATCAGTCAGCGGCTCGTTATCGCGTGTTACGACAAAGAGCAGCACACGCACGTCGTCGTCCCACTGCTGTCCGACGCAGACGGCGTCGACAATCTGGTCAAAGTACTCAACCTGCCGATAAATCTCCGCCGTGCCTATGCGCACGCCGCCCGGGTTCAGGATGGCATCGCTGCGCCCGTGGATGATGAAGCCGCCGTGCTCCGTTTTCTCGGCGTAGTCTCCGTGTACCCAGACGTTCGGGAAGTGCTCGAAATAGGCGGCGCGATATTTCGCATCGCCGGGATCGTTCCAGAAACCAATGGGGGCGCTGGGAAACGGCTTCGTGCAGACGAGCTCACCCTTGCCCCGCGTCATGCTCTGACCGTTGTCGTCCCAGATATCAACGGCCATGCCGAGCCCGGCGGACTGAATCTCACCCTCGTAGACCGGCAGATTGGGATTGCCGAGCATGAAGCAGGAAATGAGGTCGGTCCCGCCGGACATGCTGACGAGGTGGCAGTCCGACTTGATGTCGTCGTAGACGTATTGAAACCCTTCCTGCGTCAGCGGTGAGCCGGTACTGATGAGCATGCGCATCCGCTGCAGATCGTGTGTGCGAGCCGGCTTGACGTCGGCTTTCTGCGCGCCGCTCAAGAATTTGGCGCTGATTCCGAACACCGTTACCGCTTCGCGTTCGCAGACGTCGAACATGACGCCGGGATCGGGGTGCATGGGTGAGCCGTCATAGAGCACCAGCGTGCAGCGGCTTGCCAGTGCGCTCACGACCCAGTTCCACATCATCCAGCCGCAGGTGGTGAAGAAGAAGAGCGTGTCTTCCGGCCTGAGATCCAGGTGCAGCTGGTGCTCTTTCTTGTGTTGCAGGAGCGTGCCGCCCTGGCCGTGCACGATGCACTTCGGCTTGCCGGTCGTGCCGCTGGAATAAAGGATGTAAAGCGGGTGATCGAACGGCAGCTGCGCAAAGCTGAGGGCGCCGGTATCCCGTGTAAGCCACTTTTCCCAGTTCTGCTCGCTCGGGTTGGGCGTGACAGGCTCGCCGAGCACGTCAATCCAGACAATGACTTCAATGCTCTCGACCGCGGCGGCTACCTCGCGGATCTTCTCGGTGACGTCGAGGACCTTACCCGCATAGAAGTAGCCGTTACAGGCAAAGAGCACGCGCGGCTCAATTTGTCCGAAGCGGTCCAGCGCGCCAGGTGTGCCGAAGTCCGGTGAGCACGAAGACCAGACGGCGCCCAGGCTCGACGCTGCG
Source organism: Pseudomonadales bacterium (assembly GCA_028285415.1). Taxonomy (GTDB): domain Bacteria; phylum Pseudomonadota; class Gammaproteobacteria; order Pseudomonadales; family Azotimanducaceae; genus UBA4421. The sequence continues at coordinate 9,102 of JANQPF010000023.1, read as the reverse complement.
AGCATGGCAACAGCCGTTTCCGGGATGTTCGGCATCCAGCCGGCAACGCGATCTCCAGCCTCAATGCCGAGCTCTGCGAGGGCGCTGGCGGCGGCTGCAGTTTGCTCGCGAAGTTCCCGGTAGCTCATGGTCCGGCGGTCGCCGTTTTCCAGTAGCGAGACGAAGGCGGATTTATCGCTTTCCTCAGCAAGCAGATTTTCCGCGTAGTTGAGGCGCGCTCCGGGGAACCAGCGGGCGCCGGGGAACTGCTCGAGACGCTGCACGGTCTCCTCAGCGGGTGCGGAAGCAATGATGCCCGTATAGTCCCAATAGAGCTGCCAGAACGCAGCCGGATCTGCCACGCTCCAACCATGGAGCGCCTCGAAGTTCTCGAAAGTCAGGCCGGTGGCTGCCTCAGCCCGATGCGAGAAATTGGTCATGGTGGAAGCGGCAACTGCCTCGGCAACCGGTGACCAGAGCGGCTGCGCCATCAATCAATCTGGCTGAAGCAGGCGCGCACGTCGTCGACAAACACGGTCGGCTGTTCGAAAGCGGCGAAATGACCACCTTTGTCGAACTCTGACCAGTGCACGATGTTCTTATAGACGTTCTCCGCGAAACGCCGGCTGGTGCGAAAAATCTCTTTCGGAAAAATGGCGCCGCCCATCGGCACGGTGATGGGATTGCCCCCGAGCGCACCGCCGAAGCTTTCCCAGTACAGCCGCGCGGACGAAGCGCCCGCTGCGTTCAGCCAATAGACCATGATGTTGTCGAGCATCTCGTCGCGGTTGAGGGCGTTTTCGGGGTGTCCATCGCAATCGGTCCAGGCCCAGAACTTTTCCAGGATCCACGCGGCCTGGCCCGCGGCCGAATCGACCAGCGCGTAACCGAGCGTCTGTGGCCGTGTGCTCTGCTGTTTCGAATAGCCCGAGTCCCAGTCCTGGTAGTACTGCATTCCCTGCAGTCCCGATATCTCGAGTTCCGTCAGGTCTTCCGCGTTGGGATCAGGCGGTGCAACGACCATGTTGAGATGAATGCCCGCACAGTGTTCGGGATCTACCCTGGCGATGGCGGAGGTGACGATGGCGCCCCAGTCGCCGCCCTGAGCGAAATAGCTGTCGTAGCCCAGGCGTGACATCAGCTGAGCCCAGGCGGAGCCGATCTTCTCCACGCCCCAGCCGGGCTTCTCCGGCTTCCCGGAAAACCCGTAACCGACAAGCGATGGGATAACGAGATGAAAGGCGGGAGCGGAAGCGTCTTCCGGAGCGCTCAGCGGTTCAATGACATTGAGGAACTCGACAACAGACCCGGGCCACCCGTGGGTCAGGATCAGTGGCTTCGCATCATCCCGGGCTGAGCGCACGTGCAGGAAGTGCACATCCACGCCGTCGATTTCGGTGAGGAAATTGTCGTACGCGTTCAATCGCTCGGCCAGGCGCTGCATGTTGTACTCATCGCGCCAGTACTCGACGACTTCCCGGGTGTAGGCAAGCGGAATGCCCTGGCTCCAGTCGTCCGGCGTTTCAGCCTCCGGCCATCGGGTATGTGCAAGACGATTCTGGAGATCGTCGATTGCCGCCTGCTCGATTTCGACGGTGAAGGGTCTGATGTCGCTCATGCTATATGCCTATGTCGATGTTTACAGTGACGCGCACACGTGACCGCCGTCCACGGTCAGGACCGAGCCGGTCATGTAGCGCGAAGCGTCGCTTGCCAGCAGCAGGATGGGTCCGTCCAGGTCTTCGAAGTCGCCGAATCGCCGCATGGGAATACCTTTGACAAACTCGGGCGCGGCGTCGCTTTCGAGGAGGATGCGGCTGACGTCGGTCAGGATGTACCCGGGTGCCAGTGCGTTGACGCGAATGTTATACCGCGCCGCCTCCAGCGCCATCACCTGGGTCATGCGTGTCAGGCCGCCTTTGGAGACCGCGTAAGGGAACTGGCCTTTGATGGTGCGCGTATCTGTGATCGAGGAAATCATGACAATGTTGCCGCTGTCCTGACTATGCGCCTGTACCTGCTCGGTGTAGTGCTTGGAGGCAAGCCACGCGCTTTTGAGGTTGGTGTCGATGACGTAGTCCCAGTCCTCCTCATCGATCATGGCGTACGTTTTGGCGCCGGCCTCAACGCCGGCGTTGTTGATGAGCACGTCCAGGCGGCCGAACCTGTCGAATGCCGTATCGATGAAACGACTGATGCTGTCGGTGTCACGCACGTCGAGTTTGACAGCCAACGCGGTGCCTCCAGCGGCCTCTATGTCTGCAACCCGCTCGGCCAGCTTCTCCTCTCTTCTTGCACCCAGGACAACGGTGGCGCCGGCTGCGGCAAGCACACCGGCAAAGTGGTGGCCAAAGCCGGACGAAGCCCCGGTAATGGCGATGACTGTGCCGCTGAGATCAAATGGCTGTGACAATGTTCATGCTCCCCCTTACAGGCAGAGCATGCTATCACACGGGGTCAGGTGCGCTAAGCAACTGCCTGCATGACCACGCGATTACGGCCCTGCTGCTTGGCTGCGTACATCGCATCGTCCGCCGCCTTGAAGAGTCCTTGCAGCTCGTATCCGGAACGAGTGTCGGCGATGCCGCAGCTGACTGAGTATTCGATGATGGCGTTTGCTTCGCTCAAGGGACTTCCTGCAACTTTGTCGACCACCCGCTGCGCCAGCACCAGCGCCTTGTCGATCTCGATGTCCATGAGCAGGACCGCAAACTCTTCACCGCCAACGCGGGAGATGAGATCGTTCGGCCGGAAGCTTGCGCGCAGAATGTCGGCAATGGTTGCAAGCGCTTTGTCACCCGCGCTGTGACCGTACGAGTCGTTGAGCTCTTTGAAATGGTCGGCGTCGATGACAAGGAGCGACAGCGTTTCGCCCCTTCTGACAGCCTGTTTGAGGGCGGTCTCAGCGGCGGCGAAAAACACGCGGCGGTTGGGTAGCTGCGTCAGCGGATCCGTATCTGCCAGGCGCTGCAGCTCCTGTTGGGAAAGGTTCAGCTGCTCGCTCATCCGTGCCAGCGCATAGATGATGGGGCAGGAAATGATCATCGGCGCAATGGCACCGATGATGATGGCGTTCTTCATGTGGAAGGCTTCTGGCCCGCCGAAGACGTAGACACCCGCCATGACAAGCTCTGTCAGGATGGTGACGATCAGTCCAACGCTGAGGGTAAATGCCCACACGTCACGGCGTGAGCGTATGAATGAGGCCATAGAGGCGCTTTCCGTGCGCTTCAGATACGCCATGTTAAGAATTCGTCAGCCCTCTATTTGCGACCGAACGCACAGTTTTGATCTTTGGGTTTTTTGGCGCGCAGGATTGGCGGGCTGTGCGCCCCGGCATATCATTCCGGAATTCAGTGGAAGGGGAAGCAGTTGAAGCCGAGAAGATCAGTGCTCTACATGCCGGGGGCAAACGCCCGCGCCATGGACAAAGCCAGAACCCTGGATTGCGATACGGTCATCTTCGATCTGGAAGATGCAGTCTCTCCTGACGCGAAGGCCGCTGCGCGGGAACAGGTGTTGGCGACCCTCGGGGAGGGCGGGTACGGCTACCGTGAGCTGGTGGTGCGGTGCAACGGGCTCGATACACCCTGGGGCAGCGACGACATAGCAGCGTTTGCCGGACAATCGCTGACCGCGCTGTTGTTCCCGAAAATCGAGAGCGAACGGCAGGTGCATGAGATTGTGTCAGCGCTGGACGGGGCGGGCGGCGGCGCCATGCCGCTGTGGTTGATGGTCGAAACGCCGCAGGGTGTTCTCGATCTTGCTGAATTTGCCGGACACGAACGGGTGGAAGCGCTCATCATGGGCACGAGTGATCTCGTCAAGGAGCTGCGGGCGACCCACGAACCCGGGCGGCAGAACCTTGCCTACGCGCTGCAACACTGCGTCATGGTGGCGCGTCGATACGGTAAGGACATATTCGATGGCGTGCACCTCGACTTCCAGAACGAAACGACCTTCCTGGAAGCGTGTGCCAGCGGACGCGCAATGGGCTTTGACGGTAAGACGCTGATCCATCCGTCACAGATTGCCGGCGCCAACGCCGCCTTTGGCTATGACGATGAAGAGGTTGCGGATGCCCGCCGGCTGCTCGAGGTATGGCAGGCAGCGCTCGCCGAAGGCAAAGGCGTTGCGGTGCTCGACGGCAAGCTGGTGGAAAACCTGCACGCAGCCGAAGCCGAACGTGTCGTCGCCTTTGCCGCGGCCATTGCGGACCGGGCCTGATCGTGCCGTTTGTCGAAGCCAACGGCCTCACGCTCTACTACGAACGGCAGTCGGGTCCCAATCCGCTGCTATTCATCAGCGGCACCGGCGGTGATCTGCGCAATAAGCCCAATCAATTCGACTCACCGCTTGCTCGAGATTTTGATCTCCTGAGCTATGACCAACGGGGGCTCGGACAGAGCGACAAGCCCGCGGACGCCTACACCATGGCTGACTATGCGGACGACGCGGCCGCACTCCTTGATGCGCTGGCGCTGGAAAAGGTACCGGTCATGGGTGTGTCCTTTGGTGGCATGGTGGCGCAGGAGCTGGCGCTGCGGCATCCCGAGCGGATTTCCGCGCTCGTGCTTGCCTGCACGTCGTCCGGTGGTGGCGGTGGGGCATCGTATCCGCTGCACGATTTGCAGGACCTGCCGGTCGATGCGCGTGTTGCAGCGCACCTCAAGGTGGCGGATCTGCGCAACACGAATGAGTGGATCGACGCCCATCCCGATGCGTGGCAGAAACGCTACGACCTGGCGCTTGCTGCCCAGCGGCCTGACCGTGACGAAGCAGGCGCAAAGCGGCAGCTCGACGCGCGGCGGGGACATGACACGTTTGACCGGTTAGGCGAGATCGACATGCCGGTGCTGCTCGTTGGCGGCGAATTCGATGGGATTGCGCCGATGGAGAACATGCAGGCACTGCATACGGAAATTCGCGGCAGTGAACTCCGCTTTTTCGCCGGAGGGCATCTCTTTCTCATCCAGGATAACGCAGCATATCCGTATATAATTCAATGGCTTAAAGAAAAATTGTAGTCTGAGTCGATAAGCCGTTGGCGGGTGTGTGGCGTGATCTGAAATGCCTGCTATACCTAAGGGGAGACCGGATCGGCCTTAGGGCCCGTGGTTTCAAAAGACCCCGGCGACTGGCTTCCCCTCCCTCCCCAATCCCTTGTCGCCGGGGTTCTTTATTCCTGCAAGCGCCGGTCAGGCCTTCGCAACGGGCCATGTCATTGAGATCTCCACGCCTTCACTGAGTGGGCTGACGTCCGTTCTACCGCCATGGGCTCGAACGATACTGTCTACGACACTCAAACCCAGACCGGATCCCAGCGGATGCTCCTTCGTCGTGAAGAACGGCTCAAACAAACGATCCCTCACCCGGCCGTCTAGTCCGCGCCCGTTGTCACATACGCTGAGTTGCACAAATCCATCGTAAAGGAGCGTGCAACCTACGGTCACCTCAGAAGCGCCTGCTTCTTCGGAATTCGTTAACAGTTCCTTAAACGCCCTTGAGAAAGCGGTTGGGTCGACATCGAGGGAGGCTGAGTCACCGGCCGAGCTGATTTGAAGCTGAGTTGTGCTATTCAGATCCGCAATTGTTTGATGTAGATCAATCGGCTTTCTATGAGCGGGTTGTGCCTGTGTCAGCAACAGAAAGTCTTGCGTGATGTGGTTGCATTCGTCTATTGCGGCGTTCAAATGTTCAAAGTACACGGAGTGCTGATCGCCGGGATCAGAGGTCATTGCCATTAGCTCGGCATTTCCAGAGATCACGGTCAACTTGTTGTTGAAAACGTGTGCGATGTTCGCCGCTATGTTCTTTATTGTCTCGAGGCTGGCAGCTTTGGGAATAAGCTCACCCAATTGCACGCGAGCGCTGATGTCCTCAATGAACCAGATCTCACCCACGTGTCGATCACCGACCGGAATCTGTCTACGGAAGACTTGCAGGATGGTGTCGTCCACCCGCATGGTCGTCACCATCTGATTTCGCCCAACGCTGCTCTTGTATTGATTCTCCAGAAAGTCTGGCAAGTGCAGTTTGTCGACCTCGTCAATCTTCAGCAGCTGTCGTGCGACGGGATTGATCGCTTCCAGGTAACCCTGTTGATCGGTCAGGCACAGTCCCACGGGGGCCGTTTGCGCCATCAACGCCAGGGTTTCCCGGTTCCGCTCGGTCTCTCGGCGGGCTCTTTCCAGGAGCAGGGTGAGCTGCGCCATGGCGAGCATCGAACTCATCACGACGTAGGCAAACAACGCACCGCTCACGATGTCCCCGAGCATTCGGGAGATCAGAAAGTAGAATTGCACGCCGCCTGGTGCCAGGAATGCAAAGCTCATCACTCTCGTCGCTGGCAGAGACTCCTCCTGAGCATTGCGAAACAACAGCCAGCAGCTGGCACATGAGCTGAAGCTGATAATCACAGTTGCGCTCAGGGCGCCGGTGATGAGAGGCATAAAGGGCTGGATGGTGAGCCTGAGCAGACATATCACACTCGAAGCGATCCAGAGCCATCTCAAATGTCTTTCCAGACCCACAAATCGGAGCGATCCCGACAGCAGGAATGTCGCGAACAGATGATCATAAAGTGGTGAGATGACGTTGAGCCAACTCGTTGTGGGTACGAACACCAAGTCCGCTCCGGCAGCCAGAAGCGCGACCCAGGCGTAGATCCAGTCGGCATTCCCCTGGACTGGTCCCAGCCGCACAACGATGAGCGCAATGGCAGCCAGCGCACACCCACCTGCGAGAATGAAAGCGATATCCTCCAGATGCCCCTCTTCCGGTCACTCAGAGTTGATGACCGTTGTATACCAACTAATAGTGCACTCGGCCAGAGCAAGGAGGCAGGTCTTAACCAACTTCCATGACCGATTCAGAGCAGACAATTCGATGGATCATCGTGCTGATAGAATCGGGGAGTATTGTCCGGGGAGCGGCGATGTCGAACGTCAAAATAACCTTCGTAGGCACTGGTGATGCCTTTGGCAGTGGCGGCCGCTTTCATACCTGCATATTGGTCGAAGGACCAATGAACACGATTGCGATCGACTTCGGAGCGTCTTCACTCATTGGGCTTCGGCGTGAAGCGATAGACCCCAATTCAATTGACGTTGTTTTGCTGACACATCTGCATGGAGATCACTGCGGCGGGATACCCTTTCTACTGCTTGATGCGATGCTGGGTTCCAAACGCGCCCGTCCGTTGACCATCATAGGCCCAGAAAACACCAAGGCACATCTCGAGAGACTGCAGGAAGCGCTGTTTCCAGGTAGTCACGTGATGCAGCCGAAGTTTGAGTTGCACTACGAAGAGCTGTCACCGGGCACACGGAAAGAGGCTGCTGACCTGGTCATCGACAATGTAGAGGCGCGACACACGCGGGAAACGAATCCTCTAGCGGTACGAATCTCTCTCGGAGGCAAGCAAATCGCGTACACCGGCGACGGCGAGTTGACAGAAGAACTCAAGCGTTTGGTGAGGGGTGTCGATTTACTGATTGCCGAGAGCTACTTCTATGACAAATCCGTGCCGTGGCATTTGAATTACCCGGACATCAGCCACCTGGACGCCAGGCGTGTCGTCTTGACGCATATGCATGCCAACATGCTCGAGCAAGCTGACAATGTGCCCGAAGAATGCGCTCACGATGGATACGCAATCACCATCTAATTTGTCTCCTGGTGGTCGGTTCGGACGACGAGCACAGACGAGATACAGTGCTAGTCGTTTCTGCTGGCCGATTTGTCAGCACCCATGCTTGATGAGGCATCGCTCCAATTGACCAGACTACCGTCTTCACTTTCGTTCAGCCGCTCGATGATCTGATCGCAGTGCTCACGAAAAGCATCACCGTACAGAACCCGCGCGTAACCCCACCACCGTTGAACGTACTGCGCTTCGAGGTAATCCACCAGAATCTTCTCATACGACTCATTCACCGAAGCATCGAAGACCCCACGGGTGTTGTGTTGCAAGCGTGCTTGAAAATTCATGAACGCTGCCTGCAGATAAGCCGTCAGCAATTCGAACTCATCCCGGTTCAGTTCTTCATCGGCCCGGGCTTTGCGCAAAACAGATCGGACATCAGCATGCTCGGCGCGAAACAGCAGAACCCGTTGAGTAGCGTCTATGGGCCTGGACCGTCTGCGCCGTCATCATGGCCGTGTTCTGGCGGATCTGCACGGCCAGATAGCCGAGTGTCAAAATGACGCCGACAGCCCCGACGACCTCACCGACCGCTCCGATTGCGTCCCAATTCATGGCCGTTCCTCCGGGAAATAGGCCATTCTACAGAATGCTCACGGCGGCAAACTCCAATTTCATTCAGGAGTTGGTCAGAAGTGTGCCTGAACCGTTCAGATCGGCTCCGGCAGGCACCAGACGTACCAGCATGCCACCCGCGGCATTCTCCAGCAGCAGATAGATGTATCCGTCGGGTCCGGTTTCAACGTCACGAATTCGCGCGAGATCGGTGATGACCGTCTCCGCGCGCACGACCCGTCCGCCGTCCACGACGAGTCGAAACAGGTCGCGGGCCTTGAGCGAGCCAACGAAGAGGTTGTGTTGCCAGCCGGGAAACTGCGTGCCTTCGTAGACCATCAGGTTCGACACGGCCGGCGAGGGCGTGAGGTCGTAGGCCGGCTGTTCGATGTCATCCATATCGAACTCGAGATTGAGGTTCTTGCCATATTCCACTGCCGTCAAATCGTAGTCCATCCCTTTGGAGAACAGCGGCCAGCCATAGTTGCGGCCGGGTTGCAGGCGATTTACCTCGTCCCCGCCGCGCGGACCGTGCTCGGTTCCCCACAAGGTATGCGTACGCCGGTCGTATTCGAGACCCTGCGGGCTGCGATGTCCGTAGGTCCAGATTTCCGGCAGCGCGTCCGCGCGTCCAACGAACGGATTGTCATGGGGTACGCGCCCGTCGTCGTGCAGGCGCAGGGTTTTGCCGTACGGTGAACCCATGTCCTGCGGACCTTCGAAGTTGCTCAAACCTTTGAGACCGACGCTCATGAACAGATAGCCGTCGCCATCGAACGCCAGTCGGCCGCCGGCGGCGGTATCGACCATCGATGAGTAGAACCAGGAGTCAGCCTCCCAGATCACTTCTTCGTCCACCCCCC
>JANQPF010000016.1 GCA_028285415.1 Pseudomonadales bacterium | reverse complement strand
ACAATACGATCCACGTCCTCGCCCTGAGCAGACACGATGATAATCGGCAGTTCGGAGTGTTTTTTAAGGCGCTGGGCAATGGCCAGACCGTGCTCACCGGGCAGCATGAGATCGAGAATCAGGAGGTCAACCGCATGATCCGCAAGGTGCGCATCCATACCTTCGCCGGACTCCACGCACGCAACATGGAAGCCCTGCTGCTCGAGATATGCCTGAATGAGCTCACGCAGTTCGGGATCGTCATCGACGACCAGGATATTGCCGCTTTCGGCATCCATCAGGGTTTGATGGGTTGCTGGCTGACAGTGACCGCGGGCTGTTCGCCCTGGGCCTGCTGAGCCTGAGTTTCCTGGCTGCGTTTCGAACGCTGCTCGAAGCCAACGCCAAAGGTGCCTCGCGTCACATCCGGGTTTTCCCGCGGACGCATTTCCACCACGCGGGTTTCCAGCACCACCGAACCGTCAGGCTTGCGTACGACGCGGCCGTATTTGCGCTGCACCCGGATGGAGACCCTGGGTTGGGGGGTCTGTGTGTTGCGCACCATGCGGCTGCGCACCTCAGCCAGCAGCGCGCGGCGCTGGCCTGGATCGAGTTCCGCCCAGCGGGCCGTCAGCGCGGTCAGTTCAACGTCGGAGCGCGCCGCAAGATCAGCTGCGCTAAAAGAAGCGGGAATGGGCGCCTGGGCCACAGGATCGATGCTCTGAGGCGCTTCCGCGGTAGCTGCCTGCGCGAGGGTGGGCACCAACAGCGCGCAGAGCAACCCGGCGCCAAGCATGGCAAGCATGCCGGCGTTGCCGTCAAGGATTCTGTTGGTGCTCGAATGCTCGATCGTTCCGACCCTTTTGTCGACTTTCCGCCCGTAGACTTTCCGCCTGTAAACTTTTGCTCCTCTGCAGAGCATGGCGCCCTGCAGGCCTGCCAGAATTGTAGCCGATTTCCGCAGGGACCGTCGCGCAGCGGACGTCGCGCGGATCACCGCGCGACGACATTCTGCGGATACGCTGTTACTTCAAAATTTCCCAAGCGTATCAATTTGTTTCAGTCGCTCAGGCGGCTTCGAAAAGCCCCGCAGCGCCCTGGCCACCGCCGATGCACATCGTCACTACGCCGTACTTCTGCTTGCGGCGCTGCAGCTCACGCAGCACGAGTCCAACTTGACGGGAGCCGGTCATACCAAACGGATGGCCGATGGAGATGCTGCCGCCGAGGACGTTGTAGTTCTCGTTCGGCAGATCCAGCGCATCACGACAGTACAGACACTGTGAGGCAAACGCTTCGTTGAGCTCCCAGAGATCAATATCGTCCTGACTGAGACCTGCGTTCTCCAGGAGCCGTGGAATGGCAAAGACCGGGCCAATGCCCATTTCGTCCGGCTCACAGCCGGCAATCGTGAAGCCACGGTAAATGCCCAGCGGTTCGATGCCGAGCTGTGCCGCGCGCTCCGCGCTCATCAGCATTGTCATCGACGCACCATCGGAAAGCTGCGAGGCATTACCCGCGGTCACGGAGCCGTCATCTTCGAATGCCGGCGGCAGCGATGCCAGGCCTTCGAGGGTTGTGGTCGGACGGTTACATTCGTCTTTGTCCACCGTCACTTCCACGTGACTTTCTTCACCCGTTTCTTTGTCGACCTTCAGCATGGTCGCCTGCATCGGCACAATCTCTTCAGCAATTTTGCCCGCCTCGACCGCAGCCGCATAGCGTTGCTGACTCTGCAGCGCGTACTCGTCCTGCATTTCACGGGTGACCTGATAGCGGCGCGCCACCACTTCTGCCGTGTTGCCCATGGCCATGAAAATGTCGGGCTTTTCGTCGAGCAGGCGCTGGTTCTGGGCGGCTTTGCCAGGTTCCTGGCGCGTGCGCATGGAAATCGAATCTACCCCACCGGCAATGGCCACCTGGGTTTGTCCGGAGGCAATCTGGTTGGCCGCAATGGCAATGGACTGCAGGCCCGAAGAGCAGAAGCGGTTGATGGTGACACCCGCGCTCGTGACCGGCAGCTTGGACAGAATGACGGCCAGACGCGCCAGGTTGCCGTCCTGTTCACCAGCATGGCTTGCCGCACCGACGACAACGTCCTCAACTTCGTCAGGGCTGACTTTGTCGTTGCGGTCGATCAGGCTGTCTATGCAGTGAGCCAGCATGTCGTCCGAGCGGGTTAGGTTGAAGCTGCCGCGGAAAGCCTTCGCCAGCCCGGTTCTTACACTGTCAACAATGACTACGTCGCGCATTGCGTTCTCCTCATTTGCTTAACGTCTTTTCTTCTGTGTGAAGATCTCTTCTGTATGAAGATCGTGTGAAGATCGTGGTCGCGCGCGTCGACGCGCAAAGTCGCCACACCGCAGTTCGCGGTTCCAAACGTGGTATTGATGATCCCCAGACCCTGCGGATAGTACCCAGATCCCGGGAACGGCGCTACTATCAACCCCGGCCGCTAACGGACCACCACATCACGAGAGGGAGCCGCAAAATGACTCAATTTCACGACCTCACGATGGCTGACATCAACGGCAACGCCGTCGATTTTTCGACCTACCGGGACCAGCTCTGTCTGGTCGTCAACGTCGCCAGCCGCTGAGGCCTCACTCCCCAGTACGCCGGGTTGCGTACTCTGCAGGAACAATTCAGTGACCAGGGCTTCACCGTGCTGGCTTTCCCATGTAACCAGTTCGGCGCACAGGAGCCCGGCAGCAACGAGGAGATCCTGGAATTTGCGACGTCGAACTACGACGTCAACTTTCCAATGTTTGCAAAGATCGAAGTGAACGGCGACGGCGCCTGCGATCTTTACAACCTGTTGAAATCCGCCAAGGCAGACGATGAGGGTAACGCGGACATCCCGTGGAACTTCACCAAGTTCCTGGTCGGACGCGACGGCACGGTGCTGGCTCGGTTTGCACCCCCGACGACACCGGAGGAGATCGGCGCAGGACTTGCCGACCATCTGTAGTGGCATCTGCCGCAACAAAAAAGGGCGCCTCAGAGGCGCCCTTTTCTTGCAAGAGAGTTATTTGAGCAAATTGCCGCGCGTTACTTCTTGAATCCTTCCAGCGCATCGTCCAGCTCACCTGTGGCGTCGTCCATGCCGTCATTGACGGCGTCTTCAGCGTCCTGCAGCATTTCGCTGCCGGCATCCTGGACGTCATCAGCCATGTCCTGAGCCGCATCAACCGCGTCGTCAGCCATATCCTGTGCCGCATCAACCGCATCGTCAGCCATGTCCGATGCGCCATCAACCGCGTCATCGAGCATGTTGCCGGCTTCGTTCATGGCATCGCTGGCGCTGTCCATCAGACCGCTGCCTGCCTCACCCGCTTCATCCACCGCATCCGACATGCCGCCGTCATTGGATTGCCCACATGCAACGACCCCCACCAATACCAACAGCCACGTCAAATTCTTAATCAGCGCCATTTCATTCTCCTTATCTAATGGTCCAGCCTGAACTGGTCGGCAAACTATAGGCTGCTGCGCCATACAACACCAATAGCAAGCTACTTCCGTTAGTAAAAGACCGGTAAAAATCCCCTACACTAACCCCGCAAGGGAGGCGATATGACAGAACAGATTCTCATAGACGGTCTATGTTTCGGCGAAGGCCCACGCTGGCGCGACGATGCGTTGTTCCTGTCCGATATGCACGCTCAGGAGGTGCTGAAGGTCACGCCCGAGGGCGATGCCACGGTTGTCGTGGCGCTGCCCGACGACCAGCCTTCGGGTCTGGGATGGCTGCCCGACGGCGATCTTCTCATTGTCGGCATGACCAAACGACAGCTGCTTCGCTTCGACGGCTCAGACCTGACCGTGCACGCCGACCTCAGCGCGCACGCCAGCTGGTATTGCAATGACATGGTCGTCGACGACGCCGGCCGCGCCTACGTGGGCAACTTCGGCTTCGATCTGCACCAGGGCGGGAAACCCCGCCCCGCGGAGCTCATCCGCGTCGATGCCGACGGCAGTATCCACGTAGAGGACGACGATCTGATGTTTCCGAACGGCACCGTGATCACGGCTGACGGCCGTACGCTGATTGTGGGCGAGAGCTTCGGCGGTCGGCTGAGCGCATTCGATATCGCAGCTGACGGCACCTTGAATCACAAACGTGTCTGGGCTGAGCTGCCTGAGGGTGCCGTACCGGACGGTATCTGTCTCGACACCAACGGCGGCATCTGGAGCGCCTCGCCCACCAGCAACGAATGTATCCGCCAGGTGGAAGGTGGAGAGGTCACCCACCGGATCCCACTCTCGAGAGGCGCTTTTGCCTGTATGATTGGGCGCGCCCCGAACGGGGACGACAAGCTGTATGTGCTGACATCCACTTCGTCCAATCCACCCGAATGCCGCGCCAACCGGGACGCCCGCGTTGAAGTCTTCGACGCGCCCTATCCGAAAGCCGGTTGGCCATAGCAATCCACAGAGGACTTCCGATGACCGCAATTTTCGAGAACTACGAATCCCCCTGGCTGACCGAAGAGCTGACGATGCTGCAGGACGCAGCGCGCAAGTTTTTTACCACGGAGATGCAGCCGCACAACGACGCCTGGGACGAAGCCGGCGTCGTGCCGCTGGAGGCCTGGCGCAAAGCCGGCGCCGCCGGATTCCTGTGCGCTGAGATGCCCGTCGAGTACGGCGGCGGTGGCGGCTCGTACCTGCACGAAACGGTGATCACGGAAGAGCAGCTGCGCGCCGGGGTTCTTGGCCTCGGCAACCAGGTGCACAGCCAGATTGTCGCTCCCTACATCCTCAACTACGGTAGCGAAGCGCAGAAGCAGCGCTGGCTGCCGACGATGGCGACGGGAGAGACGGTCGGCGCCATTGCCATGACGGAGCCAGACACCGGCTCCGATCTGCAGGCGGTGCGCACCACCGCCATCAAAGACGGCGACGACTACGTCATCAACGGCTCGAAAACCTACATCAGCAACGGCCAGAACTGCGGGCTGGTGATTGTCGTTGCCAAAACGGACCCCGGTCTTGGCGGCAAAGGCATCAGCCTGATTGTGGTCGAGGCGGACACCCCGGGTTTCAAGCGCGGGCGGAATCTCAAGAAGCTCGGCCAGCACGCCGCAGATACGTCCGAGCTCTTTTTCGAAGACTGCCGCGTCCCACAGGCCAACCGCCTGGGCGAGGAGGAAGGCCGCGGTTTCATTCAGCTCATGCAGCAGCTGCCCCAGGAGCGGCTGAACATTGCCCAGGCAGCCGTGGTCGAGATGGAACGCGCGCTCGGCTACACCCTCGATTTCGTCAAGGAGCGTCAGGCATTCGGTCAGCGCGTGCTCGATTTTCAGAACACCAAATTCAAGCTGGCTGAGTGCAAGACTGAAGCACTCATTGCACGCACGTTCGTCGACCAGTGTCTGATCAAGCACGTCAACGGTGAGCTCGATGCCGCAACCGCCTCCATGGCGAAGTACTGGACCACCCAGAAGCAGTGCGAAATTGTCGACGAGTGCCTGCAACTGCACGGCGGCGCCGGCTATATGGACGAGTATCCCATCTCGCGGATGTACAAAGATGCGCGCGTGCAGAAAATCTACGGCGGCACCAACGAGATCATGAAAGAACTCATCAGCCGCACGCTGGACGGCTGAGTCCACGCAAAAAAAACGCCCCCGATCTGACGAAAGGGGGCGCTGAGTTTTCCGAGTGGCCCGGCTCTCTGTTAAGGGAGCCTATCTGGAGAGAGGAACAATTGGAGTTGCAACAGTCTACGGCCGCGTTATGGCGCGCAACCTGTCGGTCTATGCAGCCTCTCGGAAAATCTTCTCCTGTTGACGACGCGAGTGAACGCGGTTCAGTCGACGCCGAATCGTCTCGGTCGCCGCTGCCACGTCACTCCCGGTTGAAAACTCGATGGGGGGCAGAACTTCCAGAGACGCGACTCCGCGCACGACGTCCTGAGTGCCTTTCGGCCGCATCTTTTTGAGCCCACCCAGGTAAATCGGCACGATCGGGACGGCATTCTCGATGGCAAGCAGCGTCGCTCCGTGCTTGAAGGCACCCAGATCATCACCGGTGGCGCGTGTGCCTTCGGGGAAGAGGAAGACGTGCTGACCGCGCTGCAGTAGCCAGTGCGCGTAGCTCAGCGCATCTTTGCCGCCACCCCGAATAATGGGAAACGTGCCAAGCGCAAGGGACTGGTACCAGGGTTTGAGGACCAGCTTCTTTTTCCCTTTCACGAACCAGCGGTCCTGCGCTGCGCCGTAGAAGAGTTTGCGTTTGACGGATTCAGGCAACGCCGCCTGAGTGATCAGCGTGTCGAGATGACTCTGGTGATTGGCAACGAACACGGCGGGGCCGCTGAGGTCATTGAGGTGCTCGAGCCCCGCAACGTCAATACGTTCACAGGCTGCTTCGGTCCAGCGTGTATACGCACGGTGGCGCCAGGCTCTGCGTATGAGCTTCGCCCAGGGTTGAATCTGCCAGCGATGCGGACCCGCATACTTGTCGCTGTCCGTCTCATATAGCTTCGGGACAATCTTCTGCCGCGGTGCGGCAGGCGCCTCTGTCAGATTCACGATAGTCATGTTGCTTCCTGCTCGTTGATTAACCTGTCTGTTGTGGCCCCTCACCACGCCGTTGTCGTTACGTCTCTTGACCGGTGTGGGTGCAACTGCCGTGCCAACATCCTTTGCACCCGAAAATCAATGACTTAACGGCCCTCAGCGCTGACCGTCCATGTCACGCTGCGCCAGAACGGCGCATCGATCGTTGGACATGCACCATCCTGGAACAGCGGATACGTAGTGAGCGCGGATGGCGGCGTATATACTCGCCGCACGGACAACCAAGGGACGTCGACATGCGCGAACGTACGTCAGCCTCGTTAGCTATCTTGTTATCGATCTTTCTGGCTCCAGCCGCTCTCGCCAACTGGGCGCTGGACAACGATCGTTCAGAGCTGAGTTTCATCTCCATCAAAGCGACCGACATCGCGGAAACGCATACCTTCGGCCAGCTCGAAGGCACAATCAGCAGCGGCGGCGCATTCCAGGTGGACATCAACCTCGCCTCTGTGGAAACGCTGATTCCCATTCGCAACGAACGCATGCAGGAATTCCTGTTCGAAACGAACCTCTTCCCGAGGGCAACCATCAACGCCGCACTGAATCCGCAGGATCTGGCGGGGCTCAGCCAGGGCGCCACCCGTCAGCTGGACGTAGACGCCATTCTCACCATCAAGGACAAAGCGGTTCCCATAGCGGCGCAGGTGGTGGCGGCGCGCCTGGACGAGGAGACGCTGATTGTCACGTCCACACGGCCGATCGTGCTGACCGCAGCCGCGGTGGGTCTCGGCGCGGGCGTTGAGAAGCTGCGCGAGCTTGCAGGCCTTTCGAACATCAGCCAGGCCGTCCCGGTTTCGTTTGTACTGACGTTCAGCCGCAGCGAGTAATGTACGCCGGCCAGCACGGTGACTATCTGTGGGAGCTCGTGGACGGCGTGCTCGTCATCAGCAGCCCGCGCGCCGGCGTGATCAAACGCCAGGCGGCAAACAATCGTTTCAACAACGCAGAGCAGGCCACCTGGTTTGCCCAGGGTCAGATCGACATGCACAGCGACGAGCTGCTCGCCGCGCTCGATGCGCTCAAGAAGGACGTTTGAACAAACACGTTCCTTGTCTCTTCGTGGTGGCGCTGGTCACTCTGCAGATGAGCGCTGCAGCCTACGGCGCCGGTGAGCTCGCCAATCTTCTGCGCACCGAGTCGGACATCAAACAGAGTGACCTGGCCCGTCTCGGCAATGCCGTGCTGGCAAAAGAGCTGCCGGTAGCGGATCGCTCCCGCAATCTTGCAATCATCGGCGTGGTTCGCATGGAAACCACGCCGCGGGCGTTGCACCTCGCGGCTGCCAACATCGACGACATCCCGCAGGCACTGCTTCCGGCAAGCGTGCGTAACCTGTCGCTCATCCCAGACCCACCAGATGAGACCACGTTCGCACGGCTCAAGCTGACCAAAACGCAACAAAAGGCGCTGCGCAGCTGCAAGCTCGACAAATGCCGCATGAAACTGCCGGTCCATCTCATCAACACCCTGACGGCCCTGCCTTACCGGTGGCCGGATCATGCGGAAACGTTTTCGCGCACCTACCGTTCAGCCCTCGTTGATATGGTAAGCAGCTACCGTGAGCGGGGAGACGACGCACTCTGGGTCTATCGCGACAAGGCAGATGCGTTACACGCGGCTACGGGTTATCAGACTGCGTTGCAGAGCATTTCATCAGCGCCGCAGCTGGTACCCGAGGTCATACGTTATCTGCAGGAATACCCGGCACCGCCTCCCGAGGGCGCCCTGGCTGACTTCATGTTCTGGTCCGTGCTGGACTTCGGACACCGGCCCACGCTGACGGTCAACCATGCGTTGTCGATTCGACCCGATAACCCGCAGCTGCAGTATCTATTTGCGATAAAAACCATTTACGCGAACCACTACTTCGGCGGCCGCGCGAGTTTCGGTGCGCTGCTGGAAGAGGACGCGCTAGGCGTTCCGGGTCGTTACTTTGTGCTCGTCGAGCATCTGAGCTTCGATGGCAAGCTGAACCGCCTGCTCCGCGGCGTCGTGAGCCGCGGCATCGTCGCAGACGTGGAGAATCGTCTGGAACTGGTGCGCGCGCTGGCGGCACGCGCGGCGCCGCCGGGTTAAACCGGCAGCACCTGCCGGGTGAACGCCACCAGAAAGATATAGGTCACCGACAACAGCGCCCCCACCGCACCCAGCGTTTTCACGGCACCAGAGCCGCGCAGCGCCAGCACCCCGAAACCGATGTACGCCAGAAGGCCCACCATCTTCGCAATCAGCCAGCCCTGCCAGATGCCCCCGGCCAGCTGACTCGCAAGCCACAGACCCAAGATGAGCAGCAGCGTGTCGATGACATGCGGCGCAATTCGTACCCACTTCTCCTGGAGGAGATCCGGCGCAACATAAGACCAACCCAGACGAATGACGAAGCTCGAGGCGGTGAGAAAGGCGAGGCTGAAGTGGAGGACCTTGATCATGGGCTGACGTGCATTTTATCCGGCAAAGCCGCACTATAGCGCGCCATGGGGGCAGAATCACAAGCGGGCGGACTCGACGCGCTGATCGACGGCACCATGCGTCCGGTAGCGGACGCCGCTTCGAGCTTCATCTTCTATTCCATCGAACTTCTGGGCGTCGAGGTTCCGCTGATTGTGCTGTGGCTCATCTGCGGCGGCGTCTTTTTCACGGTGTATCTGCGCTTCATCAACTTTCGCGGTTTCCGCCATGCTGTGGACATCATCCGGGGCAAATACCTCAACCACGACGATCCCGGTCAGATCACCCAGTTCCAAGCGCTCTCCACCGCCGTCTCCGGCACGGTCGGGATTGGCAACATCGCCGGCGTCGCGGTTGCAATCTCAATCGGTGGTCCCGGTGCCACCTTCTGGCTCATTGTCGCCGGTCTCCTCGGCATGTCGACGAAGCTCGCCGAGTGCACGCTGGGGGTGATGTTCCGCAAGTACGAAGGCGGCGTCGTGTCCGGCGGGCCCATGTACTACCTCGAAAAGGGGCTTGCGCTCAGAAACTGGCCGAGGCTCGGTAAAAGCCTCGGCGTGTTCTATGCCGCCAGCATGGTCATCGGGTGCCTTGGCATCGGCAACATGTTTCAGTCCAATCAGGCGGCGGCGATATTGATCGACGTCACCGGCGGAGCCGACAGCCTTTTTGCCGGCGCCAGCTGGGCCATTGGCCTCATACTTGCGGTTGCGGTGGGGGTAGTGATCATCGGCGGTATCACCTCTATCGCTGCAACCACTTCCCGACTCGTACCCGGTATGGCGCTGCTGTACGTCTTGACCGCGCTCCTTGTGATCGGCATGAACTACGAGAAGATCCCCGGCGCATTTGTGGCTATCTGGAACGGTGCCTTCAACCCGCAGGGCATCAGCGGCGGCATTATCGGCGTCATGATCATCGGTTTCCGCCGAGCGGTATTTTCGAACGAAGCCGGGCTGGGGTCAGCGGCGATTGCGCATGCCACGGCACGCACAAAAGAACCGGTCAGCGAAGGATTTGTCGCGCTCCTGGAACCGTTCATCGATACCGTGGTCATCTGCACGATCACCGCGCTCGTCATCATCACCACGGTCTACGACCCCGCGCTCGCCGGTCAGTCGGTTGCCGGCATCGAGCTCACCACCCGCGCATTTGCCAGCACGCTTTCCTGGTCGCCGGTACCGCTCTCGCTGGCGGCCATACTCTTCGCCTATTCAACGATGATTGCCTGGTCGTACTACGGGCTCAAGGCGTTTACCTATCTCGTCGGCGACTACAAGATCGCGGACATCGGCTTTAAGCTCTTCTTCTTGTCATTTGTGGTCCTGGGGAGTGCAATTGAGCTCTCTGCGCTGATCGATCTATCCGACGCCATCGTTTTCATTGTCGCCATTCCGAACCTTCTGGGTCTGTACCTGATGGCACCTCTCATCAAACGCGAGCTTTCAGCCTATGAAGAGAAGTATCTGTCTTAGCCTCCTGGTTTGCCTGCTGCCCGCGCCCGCGCTTGCCGAGCCCGCGGATCTCATTCTTAAGAGCAACCACGTGCTCCGCATGGCGTCTCATCGGCCGGAACCGGCGGAGCCGCTGGCAATTGCGATCAAAGACGGCCGTATCGTCTGGATGGGATCCCACGCGGATGCTGCCGCGCACGCGGGCGAAGAGACCCAACGAATCGACTATGGCGACAAGGCGATTCTGCCGGGGTTCATCGACGCTCACGGCCACATTGTCGGCGTCGGGATGTACGCGACGCTCGCCAACGTAGCCTCACCGCCAGTGGGGCCGGTGAATACGATCGAGGATCTGCAGAATACCCTTCGCGCCTACATCAAGGACGAAGCGATCCCAGCCGGTGAGTGGGTGATCGGCCGTGGCTACGACGACTCACTCATCGCCGAGCAGCGCCATCCTGACCGCGACGATCTCGACGCGGTATCCGCCGAGCACCCCATCGCGCTCATTCACGTTTCCGGCCATCTCATGGCGGCAAACAGCCGGGCGCTGGCGAGGGGCGGGATCACGGCGGAAAGCGAGGATCCGCTCGGCGGGATCATTCGCCGGCGTCCCGGCAGCCGCGAGCCTGACGGCGTGCTGGAGGAAACCGCCATGGCGCCGCTGCGCGGGTTTGCCAATACCGTGAACAAAGATCCGATTGCGGCCGTGGGCGCCGCCCTGGATATTTATGCCAGCTTCGGGCTCACGACCGCCCAGGACGGCGCCGCCAATCCGGAACTCGTCCGCGTACTCGAACAGGCGGGACAGGCCGGCGCGCTCGTCATGGACGTCGTGGCCTATCCCGTGGGCATGGTGGAGCCCGCCCGGGTGGCCCGGGACCATGCGTTCGGCAGTTACGAGCACCGTCTTAAAATCGGTGGCATCAAGCTTTTCCTGGACGGCTCACCCCAGGGTAAGACCGCGTATCTGACAAAGCCGTATCACGTGCCACCCCATGGCCAGGCGGCGAGCTACAGGGGCTACCCCACCATCCCCCAGCCTGCGGTCGACGCGCTGGTCAAAGCCTATCTCGATGCCCGTATTCCCATTCTCGCCCACGCCAACGGTGACGCCGCAGCTGACATGCTGATCGACGCAGTTGCGGCTGCTGATCCGAAACACGACCACCGCACCGTCATGATCCACGCCCAGACGCTGCGCGAAGATCAGATCACACGCATGAAAACCCTGAATATGGTGCCGTCGTATTTTTCGGCGCATACGTTTTACTGGGGTGACTGGCATCGTGACTCGGTGCTGGGTCCGGAGCGCGGCAGCCGTATCAGCCCAATGGCGTCGACCCGGGAGCGCGGCATGATATTCACCGTGCACAACGATGCGCCGGTCGTACCGCCGGACACCATCCGACTGCTGTGGGCAAGCACCAATCGCCGCACGCGTTCAGATCAGATCCTCGGCGCGGAGCAACGCCTGTCGACATACGACGCGCTGCGCGCCATGACGCTCTATGGTGCGTACCAGAACTTCGAAGAGGACAGCAAAGGTTCGCTCGAGATCGGTAAGCTCGCGGACATTGCGGTGCTTTCCGAAAACCCGCTGAACATACCCGTTGAGGATCTGCTCCGCCTCGGCGTGGAGGCGACCTACTCACACGGCGTGCAGATTTACCCACGCTAGCGGCGCTATAATCCCCGGCTTTCAGAATTCCGGAGGAGTCGTGTGTCCATGATCGGGCCAACTTCGCACAGCTACTTTTCGCAGCGCCTGCGCCTGCACTATGTCGATTGGGGTAACCCGGATGCGCCGCCCATGATCATGATCCACGGCGGGCGAGACCACTGCCGCAACTGGGACTGGGTTGCCGAGCAGTTCCGCGACGACTACCACATCATTGCGCCGGATCTCAGAGGCCACGGTGACAGCCAGTGGATGAAGGGCGGCTCCTACAACCAGATCGACTACGTCTATGACATTGCGCAGCTTCTGGATCAGAAGCAGATGGCGCCTGTCACCGTGATCGGACACTCGCTCGGCGGTTCGATATCGTTGCTCTACACGGCACTCTTTCCGGACAACGTCAAAAAACTCGTCTCCATCGAAGGTATGGGGCCGCCACCCGCGATGGTGGAAGAGCGGCTGAACAAGCCCACTGAGCACCGCATCCACGAATGGATGAAAGATCTGCGCAAGCTCTCGGGGCGCCTGCCGCGCAAGTACCCCATGCTGGAAGAAGCGTTCCAACGGATGCAGGCGGAAAACCCGCATCTGTCGGAGGATCAGGCGCGCCATCTGACGATTCACGGCAGCAATCAGAACGAGGACGGCACCTACTCGTGGAAGTTCGATAACTACGTCCGTGCGTTTGCTCCGATCGGGATCCCATTCGAGGAAACCTGGAACATGTTCGGCCAGATCACCTGCCCCACGCTGCTGGTGCGGGGACTCGAATCCTGGGCCAGCGATCCGATCGCCGACGGGCGCACGAAACACTTCAACTGTCCGCTCGAAGTCGAAGCGTTCGCCGATGCGGGCCACTGGGTGCATCACGACCAGCTCGACGGATTTGTCGCCCGCGTGCGCCAATTCCTGGCCGACTGACGGTGAGCTACAGCATTCGCGCCCACACGCTCCACGAAAGCCCCTGGATGGGGGTGTTCCATGTGACGGGCGGCGGCGTGAGCTTGCTGGCAGAGCTCCTGAACACCCCAGGCGCTTCGGGCACGGTGCTCGAAGCCACCGTGCCGTACGCAACCTCGGCACTGGCTGACGTGCTGCGACGCGCACCGGAGCAGGCGACCTCAGCCACCACCGCACGTCAGCTTGCTATGGCAGCGTACGAGCGTGCGCAGGTGCTCGCCGACAACGACGCGCCGTTGTTCGGCTTCGGCTGCACGGCCAGCCTGGCAACCAACCGGGTGAAAAAGGGCGCGCACCGCGCTCACTGGGCTATCCAGACGGCCAACGACACGTTTACCTTCAGCGCCACCTTCGACGGCACGCGGGAAGAGGAGGAAGCGACGCTGCTGGAGGGCATCTGGCATGCGCTCCTCCATTGCCTCATCTCACACAATACTGACGTTGGCGAACACGTCATCGAGCTTCACGCCAAGGCTACGCCCGAGCTCAGCCGGCTGCTTGAGCCTGCCCCGGCCCGACACTGCGTGGGCGTACATAACGGCCGGCTCATTCTACCCGGCTCGTTCAATCCGCTGCACGACGGACACAAGGAGATGCTGGCCGTAGCGGAAGACCGGACCGGGATGCCCGGCGCGTTCGAGCTTGCGGTCCGCAACGCCGACAAGCCGAGCCTCGATTTCCTCACCATCCAGGAGCGCATCGACGGCCTGGGGGATACGCCTGTCTGGCTGACAAACACACCCACGTTCGAAGAGAAAGCGCGGCTGTTTCCGGGCGCCACGTTCGTGCTCGGCGTGGACACCATGCAGCGCATCAGCGAGCTGCGGTTCTATCGTAATCACGTGGATCTGCTGGAACGGGCTTTGCAAACCTTCCATGACTGTGCCGTGCACTTCCTGGTGTTCGGTCGTCTCATGGATGGCCACTTCACCACGCTGGACGACCTCAGTCTGCCTGCAACGCTTGCGCAGGTCTCGAGTGCGGTGCCGGAGACCGCGTACCGCAACGACACCTCGTCGACGGCAATTCGCCAGAGAACGGATTAGACCTTCACGCAGCCTTCATCTTTCCTGGCTATCCTCTCTGCCAACTCTCCGCTGGCCCACTCGTTTAAAGGTTCTCGAGATCCTCTAAACGTTTGGGCCAGCTGTCTTTCAGAAGTCTGGAAAGCGAGCGGTCCGCAAGGAGACGCCCCCCGGTCTGGCACTTCGCACAGTAGTTGGCTTCGTTTTCCGCATAGACGATGCGCTGGATAGGCGCTCCGCAGATACCGCACGGCGTTTTGTATTTGCCGTGGGCAAGCATCTCGTCATGGAACGCCGTGACCTTCGTAGGGAACTTGTCACCCGCTTTGTCGCGCAGCAACGACACCCACCCGTCGAGCACCGTCTGACACGCATCGTAGAGCCGCTCGATTTCCTCGTCAGCGAGCTTCGGCGCCTGTTTGAAAGGCGAAAGCTTTGCGCGCAGGAGAATTTCGTCCGAGTAGGCGTTGCCGATCCCGGCAAAAATCCGCTGGTCCGTCAGCGCCCGCTTCAGCGTATGGTGCGTTTGTCGCAGGCGCTCGCCAAACGCCTGGCGGGACGCCCCCAACACCTCCATTCCTCCCGGGTTGAGCTCGGCAAGCGCATCCTCACCCTGCACAATCCGCAGAGATGCCCGCTTCTTTTTACTCGCTTCGGTAAAGAGCAGCGTGCCGGTGCTGAAGTGAAACGCCGCAAGGCCGTTACGCTTGGGCGGCGATTTTTTCGTCTCCGACCACTGCAACCGCCCCGAGATCATGAGATGAATGACAAAGAAATAGCTGTCCTCGAGCGCGAAGACGAGCTGCTTGGCCAGTCGCGAGCAGCCGACTATCCGCCGGCCGGTGATGTCGTCGATACCCGGAGACACGGTGCGCAGAAGAAACGGCGAGGCCAGCTGCACGCTATCCAGCGTACTGCCGACAATCCGCGCTTCCAGGGCTTCAACATAGACGGTCAGGTCGGGCAACTCGGGCACGCGCCCTCCTCACTCCGGCATCTTCACCACAGTTTTCCATTTTCCACGATGAAAGCGCCACAACAACATGACACCTTTCACGACGTAGTCGCCGATGAGGGCTGCGTATACCCAGACCACGTCGAGACCGAGGTAGGTTGCAACAGCCGCCAGACCGCAGCGCATGACCATGAGCCCGAGGATCGTTGCCATCAGCGGGAAGCGGGTATCACCCGCGCCCCGGAGCGCACCACCTATGGTGAACTCCACGGCAAGCAGCGGCATACAGGCGCCGAGAATGTAGGTGAACTCAACCGTGCGTTGAATTGTGACAACCTCGTCGTCGAGGAAAAATACGGCAATTTGCTCGGCGAATATGATGATGAGCAGGCCGAGGCTGCCCATCGACACGATGGCCAGGCCCAACGCGCGCCAGCCCGAGCGCGTCGCGCCCGCAGGGTCTTCAGCACCCAGGTTCTGCCCCACCAGGGTTGAGCCCGCAATCGAGAAGCCGAAGCCCACGGTCATGCACACCGCGAGAATGTTGACGCCGATGTTGTAAGCGGCAAACGCCTCGGTGCCGTAGTAAATGCCAATCAGCATGAGAAAAATGAAGAAGCCGATCTGGAAGACACCCTGCTCCAGCGCCGCGGGGTAACCGATATCGAGCAGGCGCCGCAGCCGATCGCGCCGCCACCAGCCGCCTTTGACGTGTTTGACGCGAAACTTCTGCTTGACCCACATGACCAGGAGGACGCCAACGCCAATGCTGAATGAGATTCCGGCTGCAATGGCCGCACCGGCGACGCCCATCTGTGGCATACCCCAGTGACCGAAAATAAACGCATAGAGGAGCGGGATATTGAGGATGTTCACGCCAACGCTCATCCACAGCGGCGTCCAGGCATCGCCCGAGGCTCTGAGCGCTGCGCTCAAAATGAACATCGCGGCAAAGACGACGTTGAACGCCGAGAGCCAGCGGATGTTCTCGGCGGCCATCTCGAGGGTGCGTTCATCAAGCCCGAATACCCCTGCCACGGGCGAGGCAAAGACAATCCCGATGACGGCGATGACCAGCGCCATGGCCCCACCCAGCGCCAACGATGCCATCGTGACACGGCTGGCCTCGGTATAGTCACCAGCGCCCCAGGCCCGCGCAACCAGGGCTGTCGTGCCGGCGCTGACGGCCATCATGATCGCCTGCATCGCAAAGAAGATGCGCTGTCCCGTCCCGACCGCAGCCAGACCCTCAGTACCGAGCGCCGCAATGAACTTCGACTGCACGAGACCAACGACGGTATACGACAGGTTGCCCAGAATGGATGGCAGAGCCAGCTCCCAGATGCCGGGCCTGGCGGTTTCCGCGGCCTCAGGGATCAGGTCCGCGTCGTTGTCGGCGCTGTCGGTTTCTGTCGTCAAAGTTGTTTTGCTTGTTGTCGAACCACGTCCGCCGCGGCCGTGGGCTTGCCCGGCGTTCACTGTTAAGATCGCGCGCTCAATTTGCTTCCCGCAGGAGAGCCCTGCGGGCTGAGAAGATCATCGGCGAACGGTCGATTCTACCGGTGACGGGTCGTAAAACACACAGCTAACTTCTGGCACACCGTTTCCGACCGCGAATTCAGATTCAAACAACTGGGGGATACACATTGGACACTGGCAAACTCGGCGTCTGGTACTTTTTCGATCAGCTACCGGCACAGGCGGCAGCGGAACAGGCCAAGCGCATCGAAGCGCTCGGCTACGGCACGCTCTGGATACCGGAAACCGTGGGTCGCAATCCCATGGTGCTGGCCTCATGGCTGCTCGCAAATACCAACACGCTCAATCTGGCCACCGGCATCGTCAATATTTACCACCGGGAACCCGGCGTCACGATGGCGGCGCAGAAATCCCTGGCTGAGCAGTCAGGCGGAAGATTCCTGCTGGGCATGGGCGTTTCTCACAAACCCCTGGTCGAAGGCGTGCGCGGGCTCGAGTACGGCCCACCGGTAGCCACCATGCGGACGTATCTCGAGCGCATGGCCGCAGCACCCTACACAGCCGTGGAGCCGGCCCAGGCACCGCCCACCGTGATTGCCGCGCTCGGACCGAAAATGCTCGAGCTTGCGGCGAATCAGTGCACGGGGGCTCACCCCTATTTCTCATCCCCGGAACATACCCGGATGGCCCGGGACATCATGGGCGCGGACGCATGGCTTTGCGTCGAGCAGAAAGTGATTCTTGAAAGCGATCCGGCCAAAGCGCGGGAACTCGCCAGACCCGTGGCGCAGATTTACAGCTCGCTACCCAACTATCGCAACAACTGGCTCAGAATGGGGTTGACCGATACGGACATCGACACGCTCTCCGACCGGTTCATCGACACGACGTTCGCCTGGGGAGATGCCGACGCCATCCGGGCGCGTATCGACGAGCACTTTGACGCCGGTGCAACCCACGTCTGCCTGCAGCCGGTGAACCCGAACGGCGTATTCGGCGACCTGCACTGGGAGGCGCTCGAAGCGCTCGCCCCCTGAGCTGCCATGGGATTCGACAAGGGCGCCGTTCAGGTGCCCTCGTCTTTTTGACGCGCCGATTTCAGCCAGGCAAACGCGTCGTCCCGCTCACGGAAAACGCGCACCCGGCGTCCATCTGCTTCGGCAAGATTTTCGAACATGCGACCGATACCGAAGGTCAAGTCGTGCGGACACACCACCGCGCAGACCTGCGAACGAAAGCCCTGACTGTTGGAGAACATGGATAGCCCCTGTACGAGATCAACGGCTAGATCGATCGGGGTCGGAATGAGCCAGAGTCGATAGCGGATCTCGGCATCGGCCATATCGACAATCATCTGCTTGACGGTCTCAACGGTGATTCCGTCGCGCAGCTCGATGAACCACATGTCATCAACACACTCGACGGTATAGGGAACTGCTTCCGTCTGGATCACTGGCCATCCTTTGCACTCGTAGCGGCATTTACCCACGATCCGCGCTCGCCTGACAAGCGATTAACAAAGATTTAACGCACTTTCGGAATCTGTCCTACAACCACTCAGCGATGTGTATGATCAGCGCGCCTCGAACGCGCCGTATGCCCCACGAAAGAACAGCAGCGGCTCAGCCTCCGCATCGAGAATGGTAAAATCGCGCACCCGGCCAACCGCTATCGTGTGATCGCCGGCATCGTGCTCCGCCTCCAGATCACAGTCGATGTAACCCACAACGCCGGCAAGAATGGGCGAACCCGTCTGGCCGGAACGCCACTCCAAATCAGCAAACTTGTCGCCCCCTGAGCGGGCCATCTGATCGCACACGGACTTCTGCTCGGCGCTGAGGATATTGATACAGAAGCTGCCACTGTCCCTGAGCTTCGGCCAGCTCGAAGAGTTTTTCCCCGGACACAGCGCAACGAGCGGCGGATCCAGCGAAAGTGAGACGAAAGACTGAGCGGCAAATCCCGCCGGTGCACCATCCTGCGTTCCGGTGGCAATCACGACACCCGTGCAGAAGTTACCCATGGCGTTGCGAAACGTGCGCTCGTCGAAATCCGTCATATGCTCCCCCTGTTGCAACGGCGGTCTTATCATTGTTCCGAATGCCTGGTTCGGACGATCGCCGCCGCGTCTGACTATACCGTCTAGAAACTTGGTTTGCTCAATCGGGTTTGCTTAAATGCGTGGCTCGAATTTTTTGACGGAAGCAGCCATCCATGACCGACTTAGCTCAATTTCGCGACGAGTGCCGCGCCTGGCTGGAGGACAACTGTCCCGCCTCGATGCGCACCGCCACCCCGGAAGAGGAGGTGGTTTGGGGCGGCCGCAGGCAGGAATGGGCCAATCCCGATTCCAAAGTCTGGATGGACCGCATGGCCGAACGCGGCTGGACCGTGCCCCGCTGGCCCACGGAGTACGGCGGCGGCGGCCTTTCTGCCGACGAAGACAAAATCCTGCAGGAGGAGCTGCGCAACATCAACGCCCGCTCGCCGCTGCAGAGCTTCGGCATCTGGATGCTGGGGCCGGCGCTCCTGGAATTTGCCTCGGAAGAGCAGAAGCGCCACTACCTGCCGCAGATTGCGCGCGGCGAAATCCGCTGGTGTCAGGGCTATTCGGAGCCCGGCTACGGGTCGGATCTCGCGGGTCTGCAGACCAAGGCCGAGGACCACGGTGACTACTATCTCGTCAACGGCGCCAAAATCTGGACCTCTTACGCGGACATGGCAGACTGGATCTTCTGTCTGGTGCGCACGGACGGTGACGCGCCCAAGCATGAAGGGATCAGCTTCCTGCTCTTCGACATGGAAAGCGAAGGTGTGACCACCTCGCCGATCCAGCTCATCAGCGGTGCTTCTCCCTTCTGCCAGACGTTCTTCGACAACGTCAAAGTGCCGAAAGGCCAGCTCGTCGGTGAGCTCAACAAAGGCTGGACCATCGCCAAACGTCTGCTCCAGCACGAGCGCCAGATGGTCTCGGGCATTGGCGGCAATTCTGCCCTCGGCGGCAGCGGCACGGCGCTCGAGGACGTTGCGAAAAACTACGTTGGTGAGACGGATGGCCGCATTTCGGATCCCGCACTGCGCGCCGATGTTACTGCCCATCGCATGAACGACAGAGCCTTTCAGCTGACACTTTCGCGCAGCGGTGAAGAAGCCAAAGCGGGGCGTGCCGACGGCAATCTCGCATCGATGTTCAAGTACTACGGCACCGAGCAGAACAAAAGGAAATACGAACAGCTGCTGAAGCTGATGGGCACGCAGGCTGCCGGGTGGGCGGGAGAAACGTTCACTGCCAGGGAAATCGGCACCACCCGCCAGTGGTTGCGCTCGAAGGCGAACTCCATCGAAGGCGGCACCTCCGAGGTGCAGCTGAACGTCATTGCCAAACGGGTGCTGGGTCTGCCTGATTAGGCGTCGCTTCCTCCCGCCACGAAAAACGCCCTCGATAGAGGGCGTTTCTGGTTATGAGCGTGCGAAAAAACGCACCCGGCTGAGTGGGCTTGCGGCCTTGCCGGCTCCATTGACGATAACCCTTCGTGTGCGACAACGCTAGATCTGCGCCTTGCTGAATGCGTTACAAAGGAGTTGAATACCGGTGAGCGTCGAGCAGTACCGTAAAAAAAGCTGCCTTATGCGCTCACGTACTCATTGGAGAATAACACTATGAATTACGACACACCTGCGCCAGTGCCGTTCAAGCGATCCCTGCTTGCTCGTTCGGTATCTCTGGCGTCATTGCCGCTCGTTGCCGTGCCTGTGCAGCAGGCCTGGGCCGCCAACGAAGAAGCCACCATCGAAGAGGTGGTGGTCACCGCGTCGCGCCGCGAAGAGAGTGTGCGCGACATCCCGATCAACATCACCGCCGTCAACGACACGATGATCGAAGAGCTGCGCCTCGACGGCATCGCAGAAATAGCCCGTTACGTGCCTGGTTTGAGCGTCGTCGATCGTGGACCCCGCGACGAGAAGCCCGACTTACTGGTACGCGGCTTGAACACCACGGGCCTCGGCCCGGGATTCGAAAGTGATACGGTGGCCATCTATTTCAGCGAAATGCCGCTGGAAGTCGACTTCAAGCCCATCGATATGGAACGCGTGGAAGTGCTGATCGGGCCGCAGGGAACGCTGTACGGCCAGGGCACCCTCGGCGGGGCCATTCGCTACATCCCCAAAAAGGCCGACTTCCAGGGTTTCAGCGCGGACGTACGCGCAGAGACGTTTCAGAACTCCGAAAGCGATGGCGTCAGCTACGATGTGGGCTTGACCGTCAACGTACCGCTGATCGAAGACGTGCTGGCCATCCGCGCCAACGTGGATCAGCTCGATGACGAAGGTTTCATCGACTACCCGTTCGTGGTCAGACAGTCCGGCGTTTCCAATCCCCAGCCGGACTTCAGCGATCCAGCGGACGTACGCGCCAATCTAAGGAGCGTGGATGACGCCAACGGCGAGGAAGCCACCTCCACCCGGGTCAATCTGCGCTGGCAGCCCAACGAGATCTTCGACGTCAACCTCTGGTACCTGAAACAGGAGAACGACACCGAAGGCCGTCAGCTGTCGCACGAGCTTGCCTTCGGGACCGGCGACTTCGAATCCGGACTGCGTTACGAAGAGCCCAACGACTACGAGAACGAGCTGCAGGCCATTGAGGTCACCGCCGACTTCAATTGGGTCAAGGCAACCGCCGTCTACGGCGAAACCGAATACAGCGAGCTGGGGCAGCGGGACCAGACGGACCTGCTCCTCAACTTTGAGTACGGCTACGAGTTTTTCCCGACGTTTTCCTCGTTTACCCGCGAAATCGTCGACGAAGAGACCAAGACGCTGGAACTTCGTCTCGCCTCACAGCACCAGGGGCCAATCTCCTGGGTCGTCGGCTACTTCGAAACCGAGCTGTCGAGCTTCGCCACCAGTGAAGAGTTCACGCCCGGCTTCGACCAGTTTGCGGTCGACAATTTTGGTGGCGTGCAGCTGCGTCCGGACAGCCTGGAATACATCCAGATCACCGATGAGCTCGAAGAAGAGTCGGCACTCTACGGTGAGTTGACCTACACGGTCGGCGAAAACCTCGACTTTACCGTTGGCTACCGAAGCTATGAGTTCAAAGCTGATACCACGGCTGGATTTGGTCTGCCGCTCTTCGAAACCGTTTTCCTCGGCGCCCCCCAGGACGCCATTCCGGTTGACCTCGGCGATCCCAACCAGGGCTCCGACGACGGTGAACTCTTCAAGTTCAACGTGTCGTACGACGTTCAGGACGTCGGGCTTCTGTACGCCACATATGCTGAAGGTTACCGCAACGGCGGCGTCAACTCGGTCCCGCTGTGTACGCCCGAGCAGATTGCCAGCACCCAGCAGCAGCTGTGCGCACTGGCGGACGAGATCCTCATCGATCCCGACACCATCGACAGCTACGAGGTCGGGTTCAAAGGTCTGATGCTCGACAACACGCTGTCGCTGAACCTTGCAGCGTACTTCATCGACTGGGAAGACCTGCAGGTTGCGGAAACCACGGTCAACGGCAGCCTGCCGATTACCGGCAACGGCAGTGCCGCGGAGAGCAAAGGCATCGAAATGTCGGGCCGCTGGATCATGAACGAGAACTGGCAGTTCTCCTGGACCTACGCGTACACCAACGCCGAGCTGACCAAGGACGCGCCTGGACTCGTCGGACCGTTCACCGCTGAATCCGGGGCGCGGTTACCCGGTCATGCTGAACACCAGGGCACCTTCAACGTCACCTACAGCACGTACGTCATGGACGACATCGAAGTCGACATCAACTACGGCGTCGTCTATTCGGGCGATGTGTTCAACATCCCCGGCGGTGACGAAGATCCGTTGGTCGACGACATGGGGCTCCCGGGCGACCGCGGCGGAGAAGCCATCGACAGCTACGACATCCATCATCTGTCGGCCACCTTCAGCAAGGATCGCTGGCGCGTACAGGCCTTCATCGACAACATCTGGGATGAGTTCTACGTGACGGGTACCCGCACCACGCGGCGGTTCCTGCAGAACGAACAAACCGGTCCCGGTAATTCGATCAACGGCTTCAACCTGCGTACTTACGGCAACTATGTCGGCATGCCGCGCAATATCGGCGTGCGCTTCAGCTACAGCTTCGGCGGAGCCTGACCGCAGCTGAACAACAGGCGGTGGGCGTCACTGGACCGGCGCCCGCCGCCTGATCTATCGTCCCCTCATGTCCGATACCACACACCTTAAGCGGGATGCCGTTGCCGCACTGAACCGCGGCGCCTATGAGGAGGCGGCAGAACGCCTGCAGAAACTCCTGCTGGCCGAACCGCGCAATGCCGACGGCTGGTTTCTGATGGGTATGGTGGCAGCCGCGAATTTCCGGATCAGCAAAGCGCTCGAGCTGGTCGATCAGGCCATTGAGCTCAAGCCCGATGATGCGGAATACCTGGCGCAGAAAGCCAAACTCCACGCGCTGCTTGACCAGACCGACGCGGCACGCGAGGCCGCCGATCGCGCCGACGCCGCGGCGCCGGACAATGCGCTCACCATGGATACCATCGGTGTCGTTTACAGCAAAATCGGCGCC
Source organism: Pseudomonadales bacterium (assembly GCA_028285415.1). Classification (GTDB taxonomy): domain Bacteria; phylum Pseudomonadota; class Gammaproteobacteria; order Pseudomonadales; family Azotimanducaceae; genus UBA4421. Next base: position 32,843 of record JANQPF010000016.1, on the reverse strand, counting down.
TACGCCGACGCGGTACCGCTGCTGGAACGAGCGGTGGCGGCGGCACCCGACAACGCGCAGTTTCACTTCAATCTCGCATCCGCCGAACAGTTTCTCGGCAGGGCCGCCGATGCGGCCGATCACTACGAGGAAGCCATTCGTCTCGAGCCACGGTTTTACCGTGCCTACTGGGCGCGGGCTGAGCTCGGCAAGAACGACCGCACGCCTCGGGATCCCGCGCCTCTCGAAGCGCAGCTTGCTACACCCGGCCTCGGCGCCGACGATCAGCTGTATCTCGCCCACGCGCTGGCAACCGAGTACGAGAAAGCAGACGAGTATGACAAGGCATTCAACGTGCTGGAACTGGCCAAGCGGCGACGCACGGAACAGATCACCTATTCCGCCCAGACGGACGAACGGCTCTTCGAAGCGATTAAACGGGCGTTTCCAGTAACGGCCGACTACCCCGTGTCGGGCACGGGGGGTGAAGCTATTTTTGTCACGGGCATGCCGCGAACCGGGACCACGCTCATCGAGCGGATCCTCGACAGCCACCCCGAAGCAAGTTCTCTGGGTGAGCTGCAGGCGTTCGCCGCGGCCGTCAAACGCGCTTCACAAACCAGCTCACGAGTGATGCTCGATGAGGATGTCATCCTGGCCGCGCCCAACGCCGACGCGAAGGCCATCGCCTCGGACTACCTGCAGGCGGTTCGAGCGCGCGGACATGCCGGCGGCAGATTCATCGACAAGATGCCCCTCAATTTCCTCTACATCGGCTACATCCTGCGAGCGCTGCCGGCGGCAAAAGTTGTGGTGCTGAGACGCAATCCGCTCGACACCGTCATGAGTAACTTCCGCCAGCTTTTTGCCATCCACTTTTCCTACTACAACTACCACTACGATCTCATGGATACGGCGCTCTACTACGTGCAGTTCCACAAGCTGATGGCGCACTGGCAGGAACTGTTCGGGGCGCGCATCCACAACGTGTCGTACGAAACGCTCACCGGAGCGGCGGAACAGGAAACGCGGGCGCTCCTCGACTACGCTGGCCTGCCCTGGGATCCGGCGTGCCTCTATTTCCACGACAATCCAGGCGCGGTTGCGACCGCGAGCACCATGCAGGTCCGGGAGCCCATCTACAGACGAGCCGTCGCACGGTGGAAAAAATACGAGTCGCACCTCGGCGACGTGAAGCGTCTCTTTGACCGCCACGACATCGCCTACGACTGATTTAAGTTAACTAGCCTGACAGCGGTCGACTCGATCGCTCCGGATGCGACGTAAATCATTGAAATTTAAAACATTTGCCCCAATATTCAGGGTGTCGTCTCCTTCAACCAGGACCTGATACATGGAATTGATCATTCTCCTCGTCATTGCCGCCGCGCTGGGCTTCTGGCTCATCAGCATCTACAACAAGCTGGTGGCGTTCAAAAATCGCTATCAGAACGGCTTTGCCCAGATCGAAGTGCAGCTGAAGCGCCGCTACGATCTCATACCAAATCTTGTCGAAACCGCCAAAGGCTATATGAGCCACGAGCGCGAAACGCTCGAAGCGGTCATCAACGCACGGAACCAGGCGATGGCAGGCCTGCAGGCAGCGGCGGCCGATCCCGGCAACGCAGCGGCCATCAAGGAGCTCGCCAGCGCCGAAGGCATGCTCGGCGGCGCACTCGGTCGCCTCAACGTGGTAATGGAAGCCTATCCCGATCTCAAAGCCAACGAGAACATGATGCAGCTTTCCGAGGAGCTGACGACCACCGAAAACAAGGTGGCCTTCTCACGTCAGGCGTACAACGATCAGGTGACCGACTACAACACCTATCGTCAGTCATTCCCGGCAACCATGTTCGCTGCCATGTTCGGACATCCCACGGACGGCGAACTGCTGGAGTTTGAAGACTCTGCCGAGATCCAGGCAGCACCGCAGGTTTCCTTCAACTGATACCAGCCGCCTGAGCAGTGAACTTCTACCAGGCCCAGGACCAGGCCCGGCGTAAAACCTGGCAGCTTGCCGCGATGTTCGGCGCTGCCGTGCTGACGCTGATCGTCTTGACCAATCTGCTGGTTGCCGTCGCCTTCGGCTGGGGCGGGCAGCAGGTGGGGATGACGTTCAGTCAAGCCATTGCGGAGATACCCGCAGACAGCTGGATCTGGATCAGCATCGGCGTCGTTGGCGTGGTCGGTGCCGCCAGCCTCTACAAATACCTGAGCATCCAGGGCGGCGGTCGTACCATTGCCGAGGCGCTCGGCGGTCACCTCATCCATCAGAGCACCACCGATCCGTTGCAACGCAGGCTCCTCAACGTCGTCGAGGAAATGGCGATTGCATCCGGCGTGCCGGTCCCGCCGGTTTATCTCATTCCCGAGCAGAGCATCAACGCCTTTGCCGCCGGTTTCAGCCCCGACGACGCCGTCATCGGCATCAATCAGGGCACGCTGGAACATCTCAATCGTGAGGAACTGCAGGGCGTTGTTGCCCACGAGTTCAGCCACATCCTGAACGGCGACACGAACATCAACCTGCGCCTGATTGCGATCCTGCACGGCATTCTCTTCGTCGGCATGATCGGGTACGGGCTCCTGCGGGCTGGCGGCTATTCCCGCCGCAACGGTCTGCCGCTTTTTGCCGTTGGCGCCGGGCTCATGCTGATCGGTTATGGTGGTACGTTTTTCGGCAACCTCATTAAAGCGGCCGTCAGCCGCCAGCGGGAATACCTGGCGGACGCCTCGGCCGTGCAGTTCACCCGCAACCCTGGCGGTATCGCAGAAGCGCTGAAAAAGATCGGCGGCTTGAGCGCAGGCTCGACCATCGTCAACAAGAACGCGGAAGAAGCGAGCCACATGTTCTTCGGCGCGGCGGCGCGCAAATTCAGCGGCAGTCTCATGGCGACGCATCCGCCGCTCACGAAACGCATTCTCGCAATTGAGCCGCACTGGGATGGTGACTTTCCCCAGGTCGACGGCACGGCTGTCAGCACGCAACCGCACATGCTTGCGGCGGGCTTCAGCGGTGCGGTTGCTGCCACCCCCGAAGCAATCGTCGACATGGTTGGCGCCCCCGACGCCGGCAGTCTCGCCACCGCGCGCCATCTCATCGAGGACAACGCCGAAATTCTGAGAGACGCCGCGCACGACCCGTACGAGGCCCGCGCCCTCGTCTATGCCATGCTCTTGAGCCGCGACCCCGAGGTCGCCCGCGCTCAGATTGCCCATCTGGACAGCCACGCCGAGCGCGGCGTCCTTGCCCACACCGAGCGCCTGCTGCCCGAGGTACGGGCGAGCGATGCGGCCCACCTCTTGACGCTGCTGGAGATGTCCATGCCGGCTCTCAAGGAGCTCAGCCATCCGCAGTACCGGCGTTTCACGCAGAACGCGGCCCAGCTCATTACCGCCGATGCGGAGGTTGATATCTTCGAATGGGTGCTGCACCGCCTCTTGACCAAGGAGCTTTATCCGCACTTCGAAGGTCCGCAGAACTACCATGGCCGCATCGGCAACATCGCAAAGCTGGCTGACGACGCAGGCAAGCTGCTGTCAATTCTGGCAAGCCAGGGCCACGCCAACCTCGACGCTCAGCTCGAAGCGTACCAGGCCGGCATCAGCGAGCTTGGCATTGACAAACCATTCGCCAAGCAGGAGCGCTTCGATTACAAGCGCATGAACGATACGCTGGCGAGCCTGCGCAAGCTCAAGCCGCTGCAGAAGCCGGCCCTGATCAAAGCGTGCGCCGCCACCATTCTTGCCGACGGCCATGTCAGCGTCGACGAAGGGGCATTGCTGCAGGGCATTGCCGCAACGCTCGATTGCCCGCTGCCGCCGGGCATCTTCGCGCAGCCTACTCACTGACACGAGTGTCAGGTAGACTATCGCTTTCCCGCTGCAGCAGTTTCAGTGACCCAGACAGAATCTCCTGGACAGGTACTTCCATTTGCAGCGCGCGGCAAGCAGCTCGGCGCGCTCGATCTCGGCTCCAACAGTTTTCACCTCCTCATTGCCCAGGAAGCACATGGCCGCATTCAGGTGCTCGACAAGCACAAAGAGATGGTGCGGCTGGCGGAAGGCCTCGATGATACCAATCAGCTGGCCGAGCCGGTCATTGAACGTGCGCTCGATTGTCTGGAACGATTCGCACAACGGCTGCGCACGGTGGATCCGGACAACGTCCGGGTTGTTGGCACCAACACGCTGCGCAAAGCCGCGGACTCCGATGCGTTCATTGCCAAAGCGGAAAAGGTGCTCGGCCACCGTATCGAGATCATCTCCGGACGCGAGGAAGCGCGCCTGATTTATCTCGGGGTCTGCCACGATCTCGGACCGGAGGACACCAGCCGCCTTGTGGTCGACATCGGCGGCGGTAGCACCGAGCTCATTCTCGGACGCCGCACAACCCCTGAAACGCTCGAAAGCCTGCACATGGGATGCGTGTCCATGTCCCGACGTCGCTTTCCAGACGGCGTCATCAACAGCAAATCGATGCAACGCGCCGTCAAAGACGCCCTCGTCGAGCTGGAACCCATCGCACAGGACTACGTGTCCAAGGGTTGGGAAAGTACCGTCGGCGCATCCGGTACCGTGACCGCCATTGCCGAAGTCATCGTTGCCAACGAGCTTGGCAAGAACATAACGCCAGCCGCGCTTGCTGAGCTGCGCAAGCGCGTGGTTGCCGCGAGCTCGACTGACAAGCTCGAGCTTGCGGGCCTTGCCGACGAGCGCAAAGCCGTATTTCCCGGCGGCCTCGCCATTCTTTCCGCCATTTTCGAGGCGCTGAACATCGAAGAGATGGAGCCCGCGCAAAGCGCGCTCCGCGAAGGGCTCATTTACGACCTCCTCGGCCGCCAGCACGAGGACGATGCCCGGGATCATACGGTGAAGAGCCTGATGCAACGCTATCGCATCGATGACCAGCACGCGCGTCAGGTGCGGGAAACAGCCATTGCGCTCTTGTCTCAGGTTGCCATGGGCTGGTCACTGACCGCCGCCCATCACAAGCAGATTCTGAGCTGGGCTGCCGATCTGCATGAAATCGGTATGGATATCTCTCATTCGGGGTATCACAAGCACGGCAGCTACCTGCTCGAACATATGGACATGCCGGGGTTCTCGAGACACGAACAGCATCAGCTGGCAACGCTCGTACGGGCGCACCGGCGCAAGTTCACTCCGGACTGGCTCGAGGAAGTGAATACCGAGATCATGCGCATATGCGCGCTCCTGCGGATTGCCACCGTGTTGCATCGCAATCGCAGCCACGAGCCGTTGCCGCACGTGCAGGCCAAAGTAGGTGAAGACAGTCTGACGCTGTCGCTGCCAAAAACCTGGGTCGCGGACCATCCGCTCACTACCGAAGATCTCAATGTCGAAGCAGGCTATCTAAGCGCGTTGAATCTGAAGCTCAACGTCAAAAAACACTAGGAAGCAGCTCAGCCAGCGGACGCTTCGGCGAGACTTTCGAGCAGGTTTTCCTGCGCGGATTTACGATTCTGCTTCGTCTGCTTGGGCGTATAACTTCCGTCAGCGTTCAGTTCCCAGGATTGGGCGTTGTCCGCCAGATAAGCTTCTATGGTTTCCCGGAACACCCGCTGCTTCATACGCTTTTCCGTAATCGGAAAACAGGTTTCCACACGTGAAAAGAAGTTCCTACCCATCCAGTCCGCACTCGAAAGATAAACCTTGCGGTCGCCACCGTTCTCGAAACAGAAGACCCGCGTATGCTCCAGGAATCGGCCGACAATGGAACGCACGCGAATGTTGTCGGATACGCCTTTGACACGCGGTCGCAGCGCACAGATACCCCGCACGATGAGCTCAACCTTTACCCCTGCCTGGGATGCCCGATACAGCGCCTGAATGATTTGCGGTTCCACCAGCGAATTCATCTTCGCGTAGATAGCGGCAGGCTTCTTGGCCTTGGCGTTGGCAATTTCCTGGTCGATGAGCTCCAGCACGGTGGAGTGTAGGGTGAAGGGAGCCTGCAGTATCTTCTTGAGCTTGCCTTCTTTGCTCATCGCGGTGAGCTGCTGAAACACTTTCTGCACGTCGTCGCTGAGCTCGGGGTCGCAGGAGAAGTAGCCGTAGTCCGTGTACAGGCGGGCGGTACGGGTATGGTAGTTACCCGTACCCAGGTGCACATAACGGCTGAGACTGCGGCCTTCACGACGGATCACCAGACACATTTTTGCATGCGTTTTGTGTCCAACCACGCCGTAGACCACCTGCGCACCCACCGACTGGAGCTTGTTGGCAAGCTCAATGTTCGCCGCCTCATCGAACCGTGCCCTGAGCTCAATCACCACGAGCACCTCTTTGCCGCGGGTTGCCGCATCGATGAGCGCCTCCACCACGGCTGAATCGGTGCCCGTGCGATAGAGGGTCTGTCGGATGGACAGCACGTTCGGATCACGGGCGGCCTGACGTAGAAAATCCACAAACGGCGCAAAGGACTCGAACGGGTGATGCAGCAGGATGTCTCCACTGCGGATGGCATCGAACATGGCGTCCGCGTTGCGCACTTTCTCCGGGATGGAAGGCGTGAAGCCCGGATACTTGAGATCCGGGCGCTCAACCAGATCGGGCACGGCAGCCAGGCGCATCAGATTCACCGGACCGTCACAGCGAATGACGCTGTCCGGGTTGAGGCGGAACTGCGCGGCGAGAAAGCGTGTCAGCTCCTCGGGACTATCATCGTCGACCTCCAGACGCACCGCGTCGCCAAAGCGGCGTGACGACAGCTCACCTTCCAGCGCGCGCAGAAGATCGTCTACCTCTTCCTCATCCACGAACAGGTCACTGTTGCGGGTCACGCGGAACTGGTAACACCCGCTCGCGCGCATGCCCGGGAACAGCGACGAGACGTGCGCCGACACAATGGATGACAGAAGCACAAACTCGTTGGGACCGGTGGAGGACTCTTCGGGCAGGCGCACGACCCTGGGCAGCGATCGGGGTGCCTGCACAATGGCTTTACCGCTGCTGCGTCCAAAGGCGTCCTTACCTTCCAGCGTGACGATAAACGCCAGGCTCTTGTTGAGAGGTTCCGGAAAGGGATGCGCCGGGTCGAGCCCTACCGGGCTGATGATGGGCTGCAGCTCGCGGTTGAAGTAGCGTTTCAGCCAGGTCTTCTGCTTAGCGTTCCAGTCTTCTTCGCGCAGAAAGCGGATGCCCTGTTTATCGAGGCGCGGGATGAGTTCATCGTTCAGGATCTGATATTGCTCAGTCACAATCTCCTGGACAACTGGAGAAATACGCTGGAGCTGATCCGTCGGTGACATGTTGTCGGGACCGCGCTGCATGCTGCCGTAAGCCTCCTGCTGACGCAGACCAGCCACGCGTATCTCGAAAAACTCGTCCAGCACGGAGCTTGCGATGCAGACAAAGCGCAGCCGCTCGAGGAGCGGTACCGTATCGTCTTTGGCCTGAGCCACCACGCGCCGCACGAACTCGAGCTGAGAGAGCTCGCGATTGATGAAAAGTTCGGGGCTGTTCAGCTCGATATCACCCATGATCCGGCGCTTTTACATACCTTTCCAGGAAACGCTGGAATGGTAGCATGCGCCCCCCGCTGCAAATGTTACGAAAGCGTGAATGCCTGACACGCCAGCGCCGCGGGTCTCGTACACTGAAGTAAGGCAGGAGATGAGCATGCGAGACGAGGTTTACCGCAACGATCGGCAAATTGTCGATTTCGCCTTCACGGCCGAGGTTGCGGCCGTGTTTCCCGACATGATCCGACGTTCCGTCCCGGGCTATGAAACGATCATTCCCATGACCGGGCTGATGGCCGCGCGGCACTTGGGAGCGGACGGCGTGGCTTTCGATCTCGGCTGTTCCCTGGGCGCGACGACGCTTGCGATACTGACGCAGAACGACGCCGAGGACGTGCGTGTGATTGGCGTCGACACATCTGGCCCCATGATCGAAGGTGCTCGTGCCAACATCACCGATCCGCGTGCAAGCTTCGTTGAAGCCGATTTTCGCGACGTGGATCTGCACGGTGCGAGCGTGGTCGTTCTGAATCTGGTGCTGCAGTTCATCGAGCCGGAGTCGCGTCTGCCGGCACTCACGCGGATCCGCCAGTCGATGCGCGAAGACGGACTCCTGCTCATCACGGAAAAAGTGCGCCACGACGGTCCCGCGCTGCACACCTACTACGACGACACACACCTGGCCTGGAAACGCGCCAACGGTTACAGCGATCTCGAGGTCAGCCAGAAGCGCACCGCGCTCGAAAACGTGATGCGAATCGATACGGAAGAAGCCCACCTGGAGCGCTTTGCCGCGGCAGGTTTCAGTTTTGCGGAACAGTGGTTTCGTTGTCTCAACTGGGCATCGTTCATGGTACGACCGTGAGTCTCATCGATCCGCCGGATCTGCCCGGCTGGCCGCTGGACCTCGCGGCAAATCGATATGCCGCCGAGCATCATGGCGACTACCCGCGCTGGGCGGAAGCATTGGCCAGCCTGCCAGGCATCAACGATGCAAGGTCTGCATACGGCGACACCGTCACCGTTGACGGAGACGTCGACACAACACGACTGGGCGAATGTCTCATGGCGTTGCACCCGTGGCGCAAAGGCCCGTTTCAAATTGGCGGAGTGCGCATCGACACCGAATGGCGTTCGGACTGGAAATGGCGGCGCGTGGCACCCGCCGTCGGCAACCTCACGGGAGGACGCGTACTCGACATCGGCTGCGGAAACGGTTACTTCGGCTGGCGCATGCTGGAAGCAGGCGCGAGCGAGGTTATCGGCATCGATCCGACGCTGCTCTTCTGCATGCAGCATCTGGCAATACAGCACTACACCCGGGACATCCGCAACTGGGTGCTGCCGCTTGGCATCGATGACGTCCCGCTCGATGTCACGTTCGATCTGGTGCTGAGCATGGGCGTCGTCTACCACCGCCGCGATGCGCAGGCACACGTCGACAAGCTCGCCGCACTCACCCGCCCCGGCGGCCGGGTGGTGCTGGAATCGCTCATCGTCGAAGCAGACGAAAGCCTGGTCCCGGAGAGCCGCTATGCGCGGATGCGCAACGTCTGGTGCGTGCCCACGATAGCCACCATGCACGGCTGGCTGCAGAACGCCGGTTTACGCGACATCGAAGTCGTCAGCGTCGACGTAACCACCACAGAAGAGCAGCGCAGCACCTCCTGGATGCACTTCGAGTCGTTATCCGAGTCGTTGGATCCGAACGACCCGACCCTCACGATAGAAGGTCACCCGGCGCCCTGCCGGGCGGTACTGATTGCCCGACGTTGAGGACTTTGCTTAGATCCCCGGTTCACGTAACGTAATCGCTCGTTCAACCGGGTCCTGAAGATGTTTGGCATCATCCCGTTCAACTTCCGCTTTCGCGGCAAAGTGCGCCGCATCCTGGACATCTACTACTGCTTTCTGGAGGAAGGCAACGTTGCGCTGCACCCGACGCAGATAGCCAAACGCACGGGCATCAGCTTTGCCGAGGTCGCGCGCCGTCTGGACGCCACGCCGGAGCTTTTCGTGAAGCTGCCCAAGCGGGACGGCATCACCCGCTACCGCATCACCACAAGCGCGTCGACGCGGACACCTGAAGAGACCGAGGCACTCCTCGCCAAGTACGCCAAGCGCGAGAGTCTCCTCCTCTATGCCTTCGGTACCATGGTCCTGGCGATGCTCGTCATTGTGGTGCTGACCATTGCGCCGAACATGTAACCTTTTCAAGCAAGTAAACGCCTAGGAATCTCATGCCCGAATCCCTGACCCCCGAACTCGAGGAGCTGGCAGCAACGTGTCATCGTTTCGCCCGCGGAACGCTTCTGATGGCTGACCAAGGCGATGCGGCAGCCGCCCGGACCGCGGTACGCGAAGCAGCCAAAGCTGCGGGGCTGTTCGGGATGACACAGCCGGAGGAGTACGGCGGCAGTGCGGCAAGCCAGCTTGCGCTGTGCGTCGCGCGTGAGACCCTCGCCAGCCACAACCCGCCTTTTATGGATGCCGTGTTCGGACCAAGCCCCGGTGTCCTGGGCAGCGTCGGAGAGCCGCTCAAATCCTCGCACCTGCAGCCGCTCATCGACGGGAGCAAGCGTTCGAGTTTTGGCTTTACCGAGCCCGACGATGCCACCCCGACGAGCGGGACGGTTGCGGGAGACGTGCTCGTCGTCAACGGTCAGAAGTCATACGTTACCGGCGGCGCAGACGCCGATTTCATCAACACGCTCGTGCACGTAGGTGAGCGCGGGCCTTCCATGGTGGTCATCGACACGGATACTTCCGGCGTTGCGCTCACACAGAAGTTCAGCTCCCTGGATGGTTCGCATCACGCGGCCTTCAGCTTCACCGATGTGCACGTCCCGCTCACCAACGTCATCGGCGAGCCCGGCAAAGGGCTGCCGCGGGCCATGCGACAGATCGGTGACACCCGCCTGCTCTTCGCCGCGCAGGCAAGCGGCTACATGATGTGGGTGCTGGATCTACTGACCGAACACCTGCAGGCGCCCGATAAATCCGGAGCGCCGCGCGGTGAGAAAGACGTCGTGCGCTGGCGCTACGCGGACCTGCGCATCAAAGCGTACGCCGCGCGCAGCATGGTTTACCGAACGGCACGACTGGCGGATGCGGGAGAGAACATCGTCAATGAGGCCATGGCAAGCAAAGTATTCACGACCGAAACCGTGGGGGAAGTCGTCGACACCGCGATTCAGCTCGTCGGCGGCGCCGCGCTCGTGGAGGACCATCCGCTTGCGGATCTCTACCGCAAGGTACGGGCGTGGCGTCTTGCCGAAGGCGCGAGCGACGTGCTGCGCCTCAACGTCGGCCGCGGCAAGCTCGAGCTCGGCAAAGGACGTATCTGAACGCAGCTCGCGCGCGTGTATACTGCGCGCGCTACCGCCGGAGATTCACATGAACAAACGCCTTGCCCTACTCCCGCTCTTCACCCTGCTTGGCGCATGCAGCTTCGTCCAGCTGAGCGATGCCGGCCACGGAGTTGCACAAATGGAGCCCGCAGACATTGCCAACTGCTCGGAAGTGGGTGAGGTCTCGAGCCAGACGCGCTCGAAGGTTGTGGTCAACCGAGGCAATGCAAAAGTTCGCGAGGAACTACTGGTGCTCGCGCGCAACGAAGCGGCGGGGCTTGGCGCGAACGCCATTGTGCCCATCGGAGAGCCCGAGAACGGTCAGCAGCGCTTTCGCGCGTACCGCTGCGAATGATAGGAAACGCTCCCGCCAGCGGTCACTCGATATCCGGATCGCTCTTGAGTCCGTGCTGCTCGCGGTTTTCCTCTTTGCTTGCCGGGGATTTCCGTACCAGCACGTAGACCGCGCCAACGCCGCCGTGCTGACGCAGCGCTGAGCAGAACGCAATGACCTCCGGGTGCGCTTCGAGCCATGCGGCCACGTAACTTTTCATGCGCCCCGGCGTCTCGCTGCGCTCACCTTTGCCGTGTGCAACCACCAGGTTCCGCCAGTTACTCGCGCTCGCACGGTTCAGGAAGGCAAACATCTCTGCCCGCGCCTCTTTGATCGTTCTGCCGTGCAGATCGAGGCTGCCCTGCGGGGCATACTCACCGCGCCGCAGCTTGTCGAACACCGCATTCTGCACGCCGTCCTTCTTCCACTCGAGATGCTCGAGCGGCTGGCGCGGGGGGACTTCGCCCAGGGTCAGAAAATTGGGATCGGCGCGGTCATCCGTGAGGCCAAGCGCCGCATCGCGCCGGATACGGTGGGTCTCGCCGGATTCTACCGTAACCCGCCGCTCCACGCGTTTACCTTTATCCAGCGGCGCCACGTCCTGCATGGCGTCAGCAAAGAGCCTTTCTTCGTCCGTTTCGTCCGCCACCGGTCAGCGCGCTTCGATGCTGGGGTAGGCCGCAGACCGCGTTCCAGGAATGGGATGGTTGTCTGCCGTGTGATAGGTGAATACGGGCGACAGCTTGACGGTCGGCGTCGTATTGCGTCCCGCGGCATGAAACAGCCGGCAGTGGAAAAGCAGAACGTCACCCGGGCGTAGAAGCACCGGTGCCGCTCGCTCGATGAGCGATTGATTCTCCTCGAGCTCCGGCCGTAGAAAGAGATCGCGGTCCAGCCGGCCCCGATCAAACGCCATCACGTGGGTCCCCGGGATCACCTGCAGCGCGCCGTTGGCAACCGATTCTTCACCAAGCGCAAACCAGGCAGAAATCAGCTCGGGACGGTCAAACGACCAGTAGCGGATGTCCTGGTGCCAGAGCGTTGCGCTGCTGAATCCGGGATGTTTGGTCATTACGCAGTTGTGATGACACTGCGACAGGAGCGGCGGTGCGCCAAGGAGCGCCTCGAGCTGCCTGCCAACAACATCATGACAGGCTATCTCACGCAGCTCGGGTGCCCGCGCGTATGCGTGAAGCAGCCGTCGCGGGGTTGCACCGCCCGGCGCATCACGATGCACGGGCGCCCCGGGATAGCCGGTGTCGGCTTCAAATTCTGCCGGTCCAACCAGCGGGTCGAGCGCGGCGCTGAGCTGCGCGCGCAGGACCTCACACTGCGCGAGGTCGAGCACGTTACGCAACACAATGAAGCCATCCCGCGCAAACGCAGCTCGGGCGTGCTCGTTATCTTGCACTGAGTTGTTCATGAGATTGCTACTGCATCAACGCATCTGCTGGCGTACAGCCTTGATCAGCTTTTCGCCGTATGGCGGTCTTAGACCAGCCATCTCCGCAACGTTCACTTTCGTTTGTTTGAAAACCGCCTTGGCATGGCTGAAGGTCTTGAAACCGTCAAAGCCATGGTACGAGCCCATACCGGACGGACCTACGCCACCAAAAGGCAGGTCTTCCTGAGAGATATGCATGATGACGTCATTGACGGTCACACCACCCGAGGTGGTGTGGCTGAGCACGCGCTCTTCTTCATTGTCGTCCGTGCCGAAATAGTAGAGACCAAGCGGACGATCGTGATCGTTGATGTAGGAGATGCTGTCGTCCACCTGATCATAAGGCTTGACCGGCATCACCGGCCCGAAAATCTCTTCCTGCATGATGGCCGTGTCCTCGCCCGGATCGATGACCAGGGTCGGCGGTATTTTGTGGTTCGGCTGCTGCCGGAAATCTTCGTTGGCGGGATTGATTTCGACAACCTCGGCGCCTCTTTCCCGAGCTTCGGCAAGGTAGTTGTTGATGCGCTCGAAGTGACGTTCGTTCACAACCGATGTGTAGTCCGGGTTATCGAGCAGCGTCGGGAACATTTTCGCCACCGCCCGCTTTGAAGATTCGACAAAGTCGCGCATGCGTTCCGTCGGCACGAACACGTAGTCCGGCGCGAGGCAGATCTGGCCGGCGTTCATCATTTTGCCCGCCATGATCGCATCAGCGGTCTTGTCCATATCGGCGCTGCGGCCAATGACAACGGGTGATTTACCGCCGAGCTCCAAAGTCACCGGGACGAGGTTTTCCGATGCCGCCCGCATGACGTGCTTGGCAATGGAGGTTGCACCGGTAAAAAGTAGATGGTCGAACGGCAATCCCGAGAAGTCTGCGCCCGTCTGCGGCCCGCCGGTGAACACAGCAATCTCCTCTTCGCTGAACTCAGCCGCGATCGCCTCGGCCATCGCGGCGGAAGTTTCAGGCGTGTACTCACTGGGTTTGATCATGCAGCGGTTCCCGGCACCGAGGATACCGGCCAGCGGCGTAAACGTGAGATTGACCGGGAAGTTCCACGGACTGATGACACCCACCACGCCCAGCGGCTGATACTCGACGCGTGCCTTCGCGCCGAGGAGATTCAGGGGGAACGGGCCAACCTTGCGCTTCTCGGGTTTGCGCCACTTGTCGATGTTCGCCTGGGCGTGGCGCAGCGGCCCGATGCACGACGCAATGTCGGTAAAGAGCGACTGATGCTCGCTTCGATGCCCAAAGTCGGCAGACATGGCTTCGACAAACCGCGTTTCGTTGTCCTTGAGCACCTTGATCGCACGTTCAATTCTGTCTTTGCGCGTCGCGGTGGAGACGACACCTTCCGCCAGATACGCCTGGCGCTGCCGGTCCAGGAGGGCCTGCATGTCCTCGCGTGAGGTTTCTTCTATGTGTTCTGACATGGTCTTCCCCATCGTTCGATTTAACTTCATCATTGTCGGGAATCTGGGAACAAAGTCCAGGCAGGGTAAAACAATGGCAGACATGCGCGCTGTATTGATGGAACGCGGCAAAGTCTGGGTCGATCGCGTCCCGGTACCCGTGCCGGGCGCCGGAGAAGTACTCGTCAAAAGCCGCGCCTGCGGGATCTGCGGCTCCGATCTACACGCCGCGCAGCATACCGAAGCGTTTGTCGAAACCAGTCGCGAAGCCGGCGGTGCGTTCAAGCTCACGACCTACGATCCCGTTGTGCTTGGCCATGAGTTCTGTGCGGAAATCGTCGAATACGGCGCAAACTGCCGGGCTGAGCATAATCCCGGTCAGCTGGTCTGCTCCGTCCCGATGGTGATGCGGGGCAACGCCGAGGCGGTTGGATACAGCGCCGAGCTGCCCGGCGGTTTCGCCGAATACATGGTGCTATCGGAACAGTTCCTGCTGCCCGTACCCGCGGGTACGCCGGCCACCGCCGCGGCACTGACCGAGCCGCTGGCGGTAGGCTACCACTCGGTCAACAAAGCCAACCTCAGCGGCAACGAGACCGCCCTGGTCATCGGTGCCGGTCCCGTGGGGCTGGCCGTCATCACGGCGCTCCGTGCTCGGGGTGTCAAAAAGATCATTGCCGCCGACTTTTCCCACGGGCGCCGCGAATTTGCTGCCGGCCAGGGGGCAGACCACGTCTGCGATCCAGCGGACGAGGATCCGTTCAGCCTCACTCCGGTAAAACCCGGCGAGCTCATCGTGTTCGAGTGCGTCGGCGTGCCGGGTGTCATCGACGACATCTGCCTCAAAGTGCCCCGGGACACGCGCATTGTGATTGTCGGTGTCTGTCTGCAGACCGATCACTTCAGACCGCTCATTGCAATCAACAAAGAGCTCTCCATGCAGTTTGTGCTCGGTTACTCGCTACAGGAGTTTGCCGACAGTCTGCGGTTCATTGCAGACGGCAGGTTCGACGTGGCAGATCTCGTGTCCCACCGCATACCGCTCGACGACGTCGCGGCAACGTTCGACGCGCTGCGCGATCCCGAACGCTTCGCTAAAGTAGTCGTAGAACCCTGGCAGGACTAGGCGCGCCGCGCTAGTGCAGGCTTTCGGGCGTCTCGTCTGATCGCACCGACCACCTGACGACCAGCGCCTGCAACAGATCGAGCTTGACGGGCTTACTGGCGTAATCGTCCATGCCCGCCGCGCGGCAGTTGTCTTCGTCTTCGCGCATGGCGTTGGCCGTCATTGCAACAATTGGGGTGCGGCTGCGCGCTTCGCGAGCCTCACGTGCGCGAATTTCTTCGGTAGCGGCCAGGCCGTCCAACTCCGGCATCTGGCAGTCCATGAAAATCATGGCGTACGGAAACTGATCCCACATCTCCACGGCTTCCCGGCCGTTGGCGGCAACGTCGACACGACAGCCCAGGCGTTCGAGCATGCGCACCGCTACGCGCTGATTGACGGGATTGTCTTCAGCAACCAGTACCCTGACGTTGTTACCGACCTGCAGCACTTCATCGAGCAGCGTCGAAGACCGCTCATTGTCTGCTGCACCAAAACAAGCGCTCAACAACATACGGCCCAGCCCGTCACGCATCAGCGGTTTGAGCGCATAGCCGTGCAGGCCTCCCGGACGACGCAGCTCTGATGAAGTCAACATGACAAGCCGCGTTTCGACAAAGCGGGAATCGTCGGCAATGCTGGTGGCGAGCGTCAGGCCGTCCATGCGGGGCATGTTGTAATCGAGCGCAATGACATCGTATGGCGCCCCCGCCTCATGAGCCGCACTCATGAGGCCAACAACGGCAAGCGGATCATGCGTTGCCGTGACCTCGAGGCCCAGACTGGCCGCCATGCCTTCAATAATGCGCAAGCCCACCGGATTGTCATCCACTGCAAGCAGACGCAGGCCTTTGAGCTTGTCAAAGTCCCTCACCTCATGTTCCGGCATGGCTTCGGTTTGCTGCAGCCGCAGCGTAAACCAGAATTCGGCGCCGCCGCCCGGTTCCGAAGTCACGCCAATTTCACCACCCATCAAAGCAACCAGCTGCCGGCAGATCGCAAGCCCGAGCCCGGTACCGCCAAATCGCCTTGTTGTCGACGCGTCCGCCTGTGTGAACGAATCAAAGAGCGTCTCCTGGGCTTGAGCGTTGATCCCGGGACCCGTATCGCGCACGCTCACCTGGACGAGAACGCCCTCCTCCTCAGCTTCGGTAGTTACGCTGACGACAACGTGACCCTCCGCGGTAAATTTCACCGCGTTGCCAACCAGGTTGAGAAGGATCTGCCGGATCCGGCCGATGTCACCGGTAAACGCATAAGGCAGATCCGCTTCATAGTCGACGTACAGGTCGAGCGCCTTGCGCCGCGCTGTCGAGGACAACAAATCCATGACCTCCTTGATTGCGGTGCGCATGTCGAACGGCATCTGCTCCAGCTCGAGCTTGCCGGCTTCGATCTTCGAGAAGTCGAGAATATCGTTGATCAAAGTGAGGAGCGCTTCGCCCGAAGAGAAGATGATCTCCGCGGTCTCCCGCTGCTGCGCGTTGAGATCCATGTCGAGAAGGAGCTGTGTCATGCCCAGCACGCCGTTCATGGGCGTGCGGATTTCGTGACTCATGGTCGCGAGGAACTCACCTTTCGCCTGCGTGGCTGCCTGAGCCTCCTCCATCGCCTCGCGGAGCTCTTCCTCATGCTGTTTGCGATCGGAAATGTCGCGGACGAGGACCGTGTAGTGCTCGTCCGCTACCGCATCCATCCGCATGGCGGCAATTTCCGCTGCAAACTGGCTGGCATCGCCTCGGAGACCCACGCACTCGCGCAGCTTCCCGTCACTGATTTCCGACCAGTCGGGCGCGCAGAACTCTCCGTCACCGGTCACGACGCTCAGGCAGTCGCTCAGGAGATAGTCGGAAAGCTGATCCTTGTCCATGCCGAACATCGACAGCGCTGCCGGGTTGACGCCGCGCACCCGGCCGTCGTCGTCAAGGATGAGTACACCGTCCGCGATGGTATCGAGCACCGCGCTCAGCCTGGACACGGTCGTCTGCAGCAGATTTTCCGCCACCTTGCGCCTGGTCACGTCCGACGCAAATCCGGTCAACCTTGCCGCAGCGCCTTCGTCAAACTGCACCTGCCCTCTGGCCTGCAGCCACCTGCCGCCTCTACCCACAAGCTGAAACTCGACGTTGAAATCTTTGTCATCATGGATCGCCGCATGCAACGCCGTCTCTACCGTTTCGGCGTACTCCGGCGCAATGCGCGCCAGCAATTCCTCTACAGTCACGATCTGTCCGGAGAAGCCGAACCAGGACTGGATGAGCTCGGAAACGAAGAGTGTGCCGGCCTGCACGTCCAGATCAAACAGCCCGTCATTGGATCCTTTCAGGGCAAGCTGCAGGCGTTCTTCGCTGTGCTGAAGAGCTGCTTCTTGCGCCATGCGATCGCTGACGTCTTCACCGATCACGATGAACACGGGGTGCGTTTTTCCCTCTACCAGGATGGCCTTGTACTGAAAAGGATATGTCGATCCGTCGCTTCGGACGTGGTCATAGCAGTACTGGATTTCCCCGGACTCTTCGAGTTGCCGGAGGTGAAACGCGTTCAGGTCCGGATCGCTGTTCGCAGGTGCAATCGAATCAATGTGCATGCCGCGCAGCTCAGCCGCGCTGTATGCCAGGTTGTCACGTGCCGCCTTGTTAGCCCGTTCAATCTGCAGCGTCTCAGCGTTGATGACAAACACTTCGTTGCTACCCCCCTCTATGGCCCGGTTCATGACGCGCACATCTGTATCCGCATCGCTGATCTGTTTGAACAGGTCCATCAAGACCTGTGCAATCTCGCCAATCTCGTCGGGATAGAGATAGGGCATCTTCGGGGCGCGACCTTTGCCCTTCGCCTCCTTCAACGCCTCATAGATCCGGGTCACCGGCCCTACAACCTTCTTGCGAAGAAGGTAAAAACAACCCGCCAGGAAGACGAGAGACGCAAACACGACAACCGCAAACACCCAGACGATGATTTCGCGGACGATGACGACGAGATCCTTGGCATCGATGACAATCAGCGCGCTCAACCGATCGCCGTACAGGCTGTTGAGAGACTCATTTTCGATTTGCACGGGTAACAGGTAGACGTGGCGATACTCATCAAGCACCCAGACGTCGGCCAGACGCGAGGCACGCAGAACCTCAATATCGTTGATGATGGCGCCACGCCACTCGTCCCTGGTCGAGGCGACAATCCGCTCTTCCGGATCAACCAGAGCAACGTCACTGAGATTGGCGGTCTTCGCACCAAAGGACTTGGTGAAGGCAAGGAGCTCTACCCCGCTGGGGTAGCGGTCATCGGCGGACTCGAGGGCAGCGGCAACGCGATAGGCACGCCGCTCGAGCTCATCGTATTGCAGGGTTTTGTGGAACGCCCACATGATGAGCACGGCTGCCAGCGTCGACAGCATCATCCAACCCAGAACGGGCAACGCAATCCTTGGCAGCAACCGTTGTGAAAATTTCACTCAAATCTCGATACAGAGCTCCAGTTTTCAGCTTAGTCGCCGCGAACGCGGCGCGACCGGAAAAATCGTGCTGCAATCGACACTTAGCGGAACGTAAGGTGGTATTCACGGCTACACTGAGAGAATGTCCGGCGCCAACCGACTCATCGTTGGCTTGGCCGCAGCGGTATTGAGTTTTACCGCCGCTGCCGACGTCACCATCGACGACTCTCTACACCACATTGACGTGTCGCTGGATTGGCAGGTCCAGCAGAGTCAAAATTCTGACACCGGCTACGCTCCCCCCGCGACGGGATATCAGCCGGTCGCGCCACGGCCCGCAGCATTCGACGAATACGGCGGAAGCTACTGGTTCAAGCTACGTATCACCAACGCAAACGAACAGCCGCTGACCCGTCTGCTCGAAATTCAGCACCCACACATTCGTACTGCGCTCCTACATGTGTATGCTCAGCACAGGCTCGTCGATCACCAGATCCAGGGTCTGACCGCACCGGTCGCCAGCGGTTTTCGCTCGAGCAGCTATCCAGTTTTCAAGCTCCATCTCCCCGCGGGCGCTACCCGGGACCTCTACGTCCATGTCGTGAGTCCTGACGACATGCGCTGGCAGACCTCTCTCTGGGAACCACAAGCTTATGCAGACAAGCTGGCCAACTGGCGCCTCGCGCAGGGGATCATGTTCGGCGTGCTTCTTGTCATGGCGGCATACAACCTGCTCTTTTCAGCCATCACGCGGGAACCCGCATATCTTCGCCTCGGCGTGTTTCTAGCCTCAATGCTGCTCCTGCAGCTGGTGCTCCATGGGGTTGCCGGAAACTATCTGTGGCCGGAAACCCCGGCAATCACGAAACACCTCATCGGACCGCTGATGATGCTGACGGGGGTTGCACTCCTCGCCTTTACCCGGTCGTTTCTCATCGCAGCCGATGATGGATGGCAACGCAGACTCTGGCACGCGACGGTCGTCTACGTCACCGTCATGTTGATCCCCGCCGCTGTCATCGCAGATGTGCACCTGCTCATCGTTGTTGCAATGATCTCGCTGTTGCCAACGCTCTTGATCTTTGCGCTCCATGTGGTCCCTCAAGCATGGCGCGGCAACGTCAACGCCCGCCAGTACCTGCTCGCCTTCAGCCCGTTGCTGATTGCGCTGAGTATTCTGATCGTCGCACGCCTCATGCATCAGGGATGGGCTGCGGCGTACAGCCAGATATCGCTCCTGGGCGGTAGCGCCACCGTTGCCGTCACGCTCGCAGTGGCACTCGCCCATCGCATCCGAACACTGACGATAAAACAACGCGAGGCAGAGCACGCCGCCATCGTTGCCAAATACCAGGCGCGCGAGGCGAGCTTCAAAGCCGCGGTTGCTGACGAGGAGAACCAGGCCAAATCTTCATTCCTCGCCACCATGAGTCACGAGATACGCACGCCCATGAATGGCGTGCTGGGCATGGCTGACCTGCTGCACGCCACCAGGCTCGATACACAGCAACAGCAATA
This sequence comes from Pseudomonadales bacterium, assembly GCA_028285415.1. GTDB lineage: Bacteria > Pseudomonadota > Gammaproteobacteria > Pseudomonadales > Azotimanducaceae > UBA4421. Next base: position 12,771 of record JANQPF010000016.1, on the reverse strand, counting down.
CGTCGAAACCCTGCAACGGTCCGGCAAAGCGTTGATGAACATCCTGAACGACATTCTCGACTTTTCCAAAGTAGAGGCGGGACGCATGGCCATAGAAGCCCGTCCGCTCGCCCTGGTTGAGCTGCTCGATGACCTTGTTCTCCTGCATCGTGACGACGTCGTCCGCCGCAATCTGCAGCTTTATGTCTGGCTGCATCCGGGGGTGCCGGAGCGCATCGTTGCAGACAGCACCCGCCTCAAGCAGGTGCTGACAAACCTGCTCAGCAACGCCATCAAGTTCACGGAGGAGGGTGCCGTGCGCATTGAGGTACGCACGCTTGCGCAGCAGGACAATCCCGGCAACGTGCTCGAATTCCGCGTGGTGGACGAGGGTATCGGCATGGAACGGGAAGGCGTCGAGAGCCTTTTTACCCGCTTCCAACAGGCAGACGCATCAATCTCCAGACGTTTTGGCGGTACGGGCCTCGGCCTTGCCATCAGTAAAAAGCTGGTCGAACTGATGGGTGGGACAATCACGGCTTACAGCACGCCGGGAATCGGCACTGAAATGATATTCACCATCGACGCTCCCGCCGACACCACCGGTCCCAGAGCGCAGCGCTGCAATGACATAGCCTATTGGGGTGAAGACGACGACCTGGCCCACTCCCTGTCGCTGTGGTCACGTCGCATGAGCGCCGATTTTGAACGCGTCGATCGCAGACGTCTCGATCAGCTAGAGTCCGGCACGACGCTGATCATCGATGAGGACCTACCCGCGCCGGAAAGTCCGGCGCTGCGCACGCTGCGTCTGCAGCACGATCTGCGGTTGCCGTTGACCTTTGCCATCCTGCGTCGCTTCATTCCGACAATCGAAGAAACCACCGATCAAACTGACGAGACAGCGCAAGCGCCGCCGGATCCCCCGGCACCCCTCAGCGGACTGACCGTGCTTGTCGCGGAGGACAACGCCACCAATCGCCTCGTCGCCGGAAAAGTTTTGACCAACTGGGGCGCGATGGTGCGTTTCGCCAACAACGGCGTCGAAGCGTGGGGTGAGTTTCTCGCCAACGGCGACGAGATTGACCTCATATTAATGGACTGCGAAATGCCGGAAATGGACGGTTATTCGACGACGGAGAAAATCAGAACCAGCGGCATGCCGCGGGCCGACCTGCCTATCATCGCGCTGACCGCACATGCGCTCCCGGAACACCGTGAACGGGCAAGAGCCGCCGGCATGGACGAGTACATCACTAAACCCCTGCAGCAGGCTCAGCTGCTTGCGGCCATCGAAGCGGTGCAGGCTACCTAAAACTCACCCTCAACGAGCGCCGCACCGTTTACGGTGACCTCAACCCGATTGCTGCTGGCCCAATAACGGGCTTCGATGTAGTGGTGCTCTTCCCACTCGAGCTCAACGTTCGTCCATAGATACTGCGGTTCCCGACCGGTTGCCGGGCGTCGTTTCCGCAAACAGTTGTCGAGGTAAAGCTCGAACGTACCCGCTTCGTCCAGCTTGAGCTCGAGGTGTTTGTGACGGTGTTGAAACTTGATGGAACCCACTATGTTGCGCGCTTTGTTGACTGCAATTTCGATTCTAACAGGGGCGAGAATATCCAGTAAGCTAGGCAACCAGTTCGACGCAGACAGGGTTGGGTAGTGACACAGGAAAGGTTTGCCAAAGTGCTCAAAGCGCCGCAGGTGCTGACGCTTTCATTCGGCGCCATGATCGGCTGGAGCTGGGTGCTCATGACCGGAGTCTGGCTCTCCGAAGCAGGAACGCTCGGCACCCTCATCGCGTTCACCGCCGGCGGGTTGGCAATATCGCTGATTGGCTTGACCTATAGCGAGCTGGCAGCTGCCATGCCTCGCGCCGGCGGCGAACACATCTACACCCACCGCGCGCTCGGCGCAGACTGGAGCTTCGTTTGCACGTGGGCGCTTTTGTTTTCCTATCTCAACGTCTGCCTGTTCGAGTCGGTTGCCCTGCCTACGGCCGTGGAGTATCTGCTTCCGCAAATTCGCATGGGCACGCTCTGGAACGTTCTCGGCTCCGACGTGGATATCGGCTTCGTCATTGTCGGGGCTGCCGGCACGATTCTCGTGACCTGGGTCAACTACGTCGGCATCCGCACCGCCGCCTTCGTCCAGACCCTCGTCACAGCGCTCATCCTCGGCGCCGGCGTGCTGCTGCTTACCGGCGCAGCGTTCAACGGCGAGATGGCCAACGCCGAACCCTGGATCGCAACGCCCGCCACCGGCATGCTGGCCGTTCTCATCATGGTGCCTGCCATGCTCGTCGGTTTCGACGTCATCCCGCAGTCAGCCGAGGAGATTGACCTCCCTGCCAATCGTATCGGGCGGCTGCTCGTCATCTCTGTCTTCTGCGCAGTAGCGTGGTACATCTTCATTACGTTCGCGGTTGGCCTTGGTATCCCAGCGGCCAACCTGTCTAATCAACAGATGGCAACGGCGGATGCCGCAACCAGTCTCTGGCAGGGTAGCTGGGCCGGCACCATTCTCGTCCTGGGTGGCATCGGCGGTATCCTGACCAGCTGGAATGCGTTCATCGTTGGCGCCTCCCGCGTGCTGTTCGCATTGGCCGAATCCGGTTTTGTCCCTGCCGCTTTTGCACGTCTGCACCCTGTCTACCAAACACCCTACGTCGGGATTCTCACGATCGGCATCCTGTCCATCTTCGCGCCACTCTTCGGCCGCACGATTCTCGTCTGGCTCATCAACAGCGGCAGCTTCGCGGTCACCATCGCTTTCGTTTTCGTCGCCATCTCGTTTCTGGTGCTGCGCCGCACGGAGCCCGATATGCCAAGGCCTTTCAAGGTGAGCCATCCGAACCTGGTGGGCTACGGCGCGGTAGTGCTCGCACTGGGACTCTTGTCGGCGTTTTTACCTTGGTCCGAAAGTGCGCTCAGCTGGCCGGACGAATGGATGACCATCGTCATCTGGACACTGCTCGGCGGCATGCTGTGGCTGCATCACCGCCTGCGTGCGGGCTAGCAATCCGGCGCCGCTGAAGCCGTCCGTCACTGCGCTGGAAACAGCCGCTTCATGTGCGCCGCCGGCAGCGGCTGCGTGAGCTTGGATACCACCACGGTCACCGTGACCGATACCAGCTCTCCCATCGCAGCGCACGACCAGGGGTTCGGCGCTTCGCGCTCGAGCCACAATGCTGCGTCCCGCATCAGTCCAAGGCCAAACCACTCCGGATCGATCATCGCATTGAATGTGACAATGAAGACCACGCCGCCGCTCAAAAGACCTGCAAACGCTCCTGCCCGCGTAACGCCACGCCATACCGCGCCCAGAATCAGCGGGCCGGCAAACGCAGCCATCATGCAGCCAGTGCCGATCCAGACGATGATGGTGACGTTCATATCAAGCATGGACCAGGCGAGCGCCGTACAGAGCACCATGATCACAACGGTGGCGATACGGCTCATGTTGAGCACCCGCCGCTCGACCTCCTGCGCCGACAGGTTCGCTCTGAAGCGCGGCACGAACGTCAAACGATAGAGATCGTTGGCGATGATCTGCGACGAGGAAACCACCAGCCCATCCGCCGTCGACATGACCGCCGCCAGGATCCCGACACCCAGGAGCGCCGCCAGCCAGCTCGGGAAGAGCTCAATGAAGAGCAGCGCCAGTGCCTGATTCCCGTTCACCCCTTCGCCAAGGATGACCCGGGCCATGATCCCGCCGAGGCCCAGCATGCCGAGAATCATGCCGAAGGTGAACGCCAGCCGAATGAACGAACGGCGCTGCCTGGGATCTTTCAACGCCCACAGCTTGTTGCCGATGTGCGGCAGCATGCCAAGCGGAATATGCGCCAGCAGCACGGCGAGCACAGACCACCAGGAGTGATAGAGGACGTCGTCCTTGTTGATCCACGAAACCAGGTCCTCATCTTTGGCTCTGAGCGCATCCACCATGCCGCCAAATCCACCATCGATGCCGTACCCGAGCAGGAACAGGATCGCAACAAGCAAACCAACGGCTACCATGATGAACCCCTGAACGCCATCCGTCAGAATGTCTGCATGCGCGCCTCCAAGCACCACGTAGATCATCAGAACCGCAGCGGTGACCCCCAGCGCCACGGCCGGGGACAAGCCCAGCATGATTTCGAACATAACAATGCCCGAAACCAGCTGCCCCGCCAGGTAGAAGAACAGAGACAGCGAAAACAGCGATACGAGGATACGGATCCAGTCCGACTGATAGCGCTGGCCGAGGTATTCCGGGATCGAGCGACTGCCGAACTCGTTGCCGCTGTTACTGACGAGCTTGAGACAAAGCAGCACCCCGAGATAGACGCCGATGGGATATAGAAACACCGACCACATGGCAGCAAAGCCCGCGTTGTAGCCAATCCCCGGAAAACCGACGAACGTGGCCCCGCTGGCGGTGGTTGCTGCGAAGGCAAAAGCCAGAAACAGTGGACCGTACGCGTTCCTTGCCGTCGCAAAGTCGTCTGCGCTCGCTACTTTGCGCTGCCCCAGCACGCCGAACGTGAGCATCATGACGATGTAACCCAACATGAATACCCACGACCATGCCGTCAGGTCCATCCCACTCTCCCCAGACCAAAGCCGCTGAGCTTAACCCGGGGTCTAGAACAACTCCATCTGAGCTTTGTCGAGCTCCTGCGGCGAGACGAACAGATCCGTTCGCAGCTCCGGCATGTCGGCGCCTTCGAGCCCTACTCTGCGCACTGCCGCGTGAAACCGTTTGCGCAGAAGATCGGCGATTTCCCCTTCGCCGACCATGCGCTTGTGCCAGCCGCTTTTGTAATCGCGCCCGCCACGGGTCGATCGCACGGCCGCCATCACACGCTCCGCCTTCAACGGATAATGTGCCTGCAGCCATTCCTGAAAGAGTGGACTGACCTCGAGCGGCAGCCGCAGCAGGATGTAACCCAGCGCGCGGGCCCCGGCGTCGGCGCAGGCGCTGGCCATGTCCTCGAGCTCGTTGTCGTTGATGAAGGGAATGATCGGCGCGAGCATGGCGCCCGTCGGCACGCCAGCCGCGTTCAGTGCTTCGATGGTTCTGAGACGCGCCGCAGGTGCCGCGGTGCGCGGTTCGAGCTTGGTTTTCAGCGCATTGTCGAGGGTTGTGACGCTGACGTGCACGCTGACGAGCTGCTGTCGCGCAAATTCCTCCAGGAGATCGAGATCCCGCAGAATGAGCGCGCTTTTGGTCACGATGCTGATCGGGTGGCGCAGCGGCAGCAGCGTTTCCAGAACTTCCCGGGTAACGCGCTTACGCTTCTCGAGCGGCTGATACGGGTCGGTGTTGGTGCCCATGGCCAGCGTGCTGCAGCGGTAGCCTTTGCGAGCAAGCTCTTTGTGCAGGTGCGCCCGCACGTCGGTTTTGAAAAAGAGCCGGGTCTCGAAGTCGAGCCCGGGTGACAGGTCTAGAAACGCGTGTGTCGGCCTTGCAAAGCAGTAGATACAGCCGTGCTCGCAGCCTTTGAACGCGTTGATGGAATGGGCAAATGGGATGTCCGGCGACTTATTCCTGGTAATCAGGTGCTTCGTTCTGTCGGGATAGAACCGTGTGCGCACAGGATCAGGCTCGTCGCCGAGGTACCAGTTGTTCTCCCAGCCGTCGTCCACGGCGACGCTGCGCGTGGGGAGGTAACGGCTGGCGGTATTGCTCACACTGCCGCGACCTTTGCGAATCCGCTGGGTGGCCTGCCGCTCGAAGTCCTCGTCATGGCACTCTGACGCATCACGTTCATCAAAGCCCTTTTCAGATTCACCGGATGCACCGGATTCATCGATCGCAGCCATGGCAAAACTCCAAAGCGGCCGGATACCATATCTGATGACTGTATTTATGTACAGTACTACGATGGATGAGGCGAAAGTAGACTACGCCTCCCCTGGGGGACACACATAGGGACCATGCGTTTTATCATTTTCAGTCTAGTGCTGCTGGGCGGCTGTGCTCAGGTGGTACCGCAGGAAGATGCGCTGACGGAAGTCCAGACCGAGCTGCAGGCCGTGAGGGCGGGGCTGGCGGTGTCGAGCTCGGAGCTTGCCTCTCTGAAGGCTCAGGAAAACGCCGGTCAGAGCGCAATGAGCGAACGCCTCGAAGCCCTGCAGACGTCCATCGGCGACCTTGCGGCCGACATTGAGCAGCAGCGTAAGCTGCAGCAGGCTTGCCAGCGTCCCGCTGCTGCAACGCCCCAGTGTGAGTCCAGCGAACCCACCATTATCGTCGCCGGAGACGATAACAAGATGCTGCTGGGTGAGGTGGAACACGTCTGGATCGACCCACCCGGTGCGCACGTGATCGCCCGCATGGATACCGGAGCGAGCTCCAGCTCCCTCGACGCATCCAACATCACGCCCTTCGAGCGCGATGGCGATGACTGGGTGAGATTCGAGATCAGCAGTGACGACGAGGCCACAACCGTCGAGCGGCCTGTCGTCAAATTCGTGCGCGTGTTCCAGCAGGCAGACCGCGAAGGGTCGAGAAGACCCGTCGTCGAGCTGCGTCTGCGCATTGGTGACGTGCAGGATACGTTCGAGTTTACCCTGGCCGACCGCAGCCATCTCGAGCATGGCATGATTCTCGGTCGCAACTTTCTTACCGACATGGCCTTGGTTGACGTCAGTCAGCAATTCGTTCAGCCTGCTTTTACTCCAGAAGAACAACAATGACACTGACGCCGGCGACGAAAGCGCCGGCACGTCAAGCGATTGTGCAGCAGGCGGCGGTGAAAAGCGAAGGACGCAGAACAACAAATAAGCGCACACACGGATGAACCAGAGCGGACCCTTTCTCTTTATGGTGCTGCTGCTGGCGGTTGCGGGTGCCGGCGCCGCCACCTTCCGTCATCACACCTACAGCATTCCCTGGATGCCTGGCACGGAAACCCAGATCTGGCAGGTTGAAGCGCGCATTCAGTTCACCGCGGACGGCGGCGCCAGCCAGGTGTATCTGTCGCTGCCGCCAAATCAGAAAGGCTTTGCGGTCGTCAACGAATCTGCCGCATCGTCGGGTTGGGGATTTTCCATAGAACAGGGTGAGGAGCAGCGCCGCGCCCACTGGACCCAGCGCGAAGCGCTCGGCCGCCAGGTGCTCTTCTACAAGCTCGACATCGCCGTCTCGGGCGACGACACGTGGTCGATGGCACCTCCGCAGACGACGCCAACGATGATCTGGGACGAGCCCTATCAAACCGCGGTCAGTCATCTGCTGGATACGGTGATGCCGATTACGGCGGATGCACATACCCTGACGACTCAGCTGATCCAGACGCTGGGTCGAACGCCGGCCGATCAGAACGTGACCCTGCTCGCCTCAGCGTACAGCCGCGTGGATCTCCTGACCCGGGTGCTGCAAACCGCGCAGATACCGGCACGATCGGTGCAGGTCCTCGTGCTGGAAGACGGACGCCGCCGGCAGGGACTGACCGAATACCTGCAGGTCTGGAACGGCGAAAGCTGGCAGCTATATCACGCGACCGACGGCGAAGTGAGCGGGGCGGACAATCTGCTGCTCTGGCAGGCCGGCACGCCCGGCGTGCTGGAGGTACTCGGAGGCACCAGCAGCCGGGTTTCGTTTTCCATCATCGGGCAAACCCGGTCAGCGCTTCTCCTGGCGCAGGAGGAGGCAAACGATCTGGCGCTCTCGCTCTACAATCTGCCGATCGCCGAGCAGAGCATGTTCAAACTCATCATGCTGCTGCCGGTCGGCGCGCTGGTGGTTGTGCTCCTCAGGGTGCTGATCGGGATTCGCACCTCCGGCACCTTCATGCCGGTGTTGATTGCACTGGCCTTTCTGCAGACTGAACTGGTCCCGGGACTCGCCAGCTTCATCATCGTGGTTGCCATTGGCCTGCTCATACGCACGTACTTATCCGCGTTGAATCTGCTCCTGGTTGCACGAATTGCCACTCTGGTAGTGATTGTGATCATGATCATCTCTATTTTCAGCATCGTCAGTTACCGGCTGGGGCTCATTCAGGGACTGACCATCACCTTCTTCCCGATGATCATCCTTGCGTGGACCATCGAACGAATGTCGATTACCTGGGAAGAAGAAGGACCGCGCGAGGTGTTCATCCAGGGTGGTGGCAGCCTCTTCGTGGCCGTGCTCGCGTTTCTGCTGATGGATCTATCAGTCGTCGAGCACCTGGCTTTCAACTTCCCCGAGCTGCACCTGGTGCTTCTGGCGGTGATGCTCCTGGTCGGCCGCTACACCGGCTACCGCCTCCTCGAACTGAAACGCTTCGGCGCATTCAAGACGTGAGCGGCTGGATACTGCCGAAGTCGCTGCGGCGCACGGGCGTGCTCGGCATGAACCGCCGCAACGTCGTCTATATCGGCCGGTACAACGAGCGCGAGAAGTATCCGCTGGTCGACAACAAGCTCACGACGAAGCTGATTGCCGCCGAAGCCGGGCTTGCGGTGCCGGATCTCATTGGCGTCGTCCGCACCCAGCACGAGATCGCCCAGGTGCGTGACAAGCTCAAGGATCTCAAGGAGTTTGTCGCCAAGCCCGCGCAGGGCAGCGGCGGCAAAGGCATTCTGGTGGTCGTCGGGCAGGAGGAGGACCAGTACCGGAAGGCAAGCGGCGAGCTGATCAGCCTCGAAGCTGTCCAGCGGCATCTGACGAATACGCTCTCCGGTCTGCACTCGCTCGGCGGGCGTACGGATGTCGCCTTCCTGGAAACGCTCGTCCGGGTCAGCCCCTACTTCGATCAGTTCAGCCACGAAGGTGTCCCCGACATCCGTCTCATCGTTTTCAAAGGCTTCCCCGTCATGGGGATGCTGCGCCTGGCCACCAAATCATCGGACGGCAAAGCCAATCTGCACCAGGGCGCCATCGGCGTGGGGCTCGATATCGGCACGGGGCGCGCCATCCAGGCGGTACAGCACAACGATCTCGTCACCCAGCATCCGGATACGGGCGCGGATCTCAGCGCCATCACCATTCCTGACTGGGAGGCGCTGCTGCATCTTGCCGCACGCTGCTACGAGGTGACGGGCCTCGGCTATCTCGGCGCGGACATTGTCATCGACCGGCGCCGTGGACCGCTGATTCTCGAGCTGAATGCACGCCCTGGACTGTCCATCCAGATTGCCAACAACGCCGGGCTCCTGCCGCGCCTCACCCACGTCGAAAGCCTGGACACGCGAAAGATGGCGATTGAAGACCGGGTGGCTTACGCTTTGGAGAATTTTGCACACGACACCATCAGAAACCTGGGGAGAACTGCATGATAGTGGTCAATGCCGTCATCAAAACCACCGCTGAAAACATTGAGGCGATGCGCGAAGCGATTGCCACCATGGAAACGGCGAGCCGCGCCGAAACCGGCTGCCACGACTACACTTTCAGCGTCGAGCTGAACGATCCGACAACGCTGCGGATCACCGAAAAGTGGGACAACATGGACGCCCTGGGTGCGCACTTCGGCATGCCGCACATGGCGGACTTCCAGGCTGCAATGGCAGCCAATCCGCCGGAAAGCGTTGAGGCGAAGTTCTACGAGGTGACCGAAGTCGGCCCGCCGGGCAGCTGACATGAGCCTGGTCATCTGGGGCGGCGCCACTGCGCGTACCATCCGTCCGCACTGGATGTGTCACGAGCTCGAGCTCGACTATGAGCCGAAGCTCATTGGCTCACGCACGGGCGAAACGCAAACTGATGCATTCCGCGCGTTGAACGCCAAAGAGAAGATCCCGGTCATGGTCGACGGCGATCTGGTGCTATCGGAGAGTGCCGCCATCGTCACCTACCTCGGCGACACCTACGGCCCGGACAGCGGCCTGGTACCGGCGCCGTTTACGCGCGAACGTGCGCTCTACAACCAGTGGCTGTCGTTCATCCAGATGGAGCTCGACGCGCACACGCTCTACGTCATGCGCAAACACCGCGATCTCGCGACCCTCTACGGCGAAGCCCCCAACGCCATCGAGACGGCGATAGCGGGATTTCAAAAACAGGTGGCCGTGGCCGACACGGCGCTTGCGGATACGGACTATCTCATCGCAGACCGCTTTACGGCGGCGGATCTCATGATGACCAGCGTGCTGACCTGGGCTGAAGCCTACGGCGTCGAGATCAGCCAGCGTCTGACCGACTACGCCGCAACCCACACCGCGCGTCCCGCTTTTCAGGCCGCCGCCAGGCTCAACTTCAGCATCAGCCCCGGCGCCTGACGGCAGCTAGAGCTTGAGGCGCATCTCCAGGTTGCCGCGCTCGTAGCGGCTGTCGCTGTAGGTGACCGCCTCGAATCCCGCACTTTTGTACAATCCAAGCGCAGGTGCCAGGTTGTCGTTGGTGACCAGCATGATCTCGTCGGCGTCTTTGCCGCGCGCAAACTCGATGCAGGCCTGCATGAGGAGCTGACTGTAGCCGCGACCGCGGCGGTCCGGCCGCACGGCCATCTTGGCGAGCTCGTAAACCACACCGTTGGCGTCGCCCTTGGCGGGCACCATGGCCACGCACCCGACCGCCAGATCGTCTTCCAGCACAAAGAAGATCTCACCGCCGGGCTCGATGGCATAGCCGACCGGATCATCCAGCGCCGCCCGATCTTCGTCTTCGATCACGAAGTATTCTTCAATCCACTGGTAGTTCAGCGAGGCGTAATCCCCGGCATAAGCCGGATCGTACGTGATGAGTCTCACGTCCATCCGCTAGCTCATCAGCCAGTCGATGATGCGCGGATTTTCTTCCGTCGGATACGTGTGCGAAAGATCGGCAATTTCGCGGTACTCGACTTCAGCGCCGGCGGCACTCAGCGCGTCGCGCGCGGTACGGGCCACGTCAATCGGGAACATCCAGTCGAGGGCGCCGTGCATCAGATAAATCGGCAGACCGTCGAGGCGTTCGCCGTCGGCAACTTCCACGAGCATCGGGTGGAACGACGCGGAGCTTGGCGCCAGATGGGTAAACGGGGAGCCGCTCTGCAAGCCGGAAACATAGCTGAACGTCCCGCCGTCGCTCATGCCTGTGAGGAGAATGCGCTCCCTGTCGATTGCCCAGTTTTCACAGGCGTAGCCCACCAGCGCGTCGAGATTGGCCGAATCGACGTCAGGGCCCATGAGTGACCACGTGCCTTCCCGCGAGGTGGGGCTGATCACAATGCAGTTACGCGACCGCGCGGTGCGCAGCCACGTCCACAGAAAGTTCCGCCCATGCCCGCTGCCGCCGTGCAGGGCCACGACCAGCGGCACGGTTTCGCCGTCGTAGTACTCCGGGACGTACATGGAAAAGCCGCCACGCTCATCGCCGGCGTTGTTGGCGTGCATGACGCCAACGTGCTCGCGACTGGCATCCGCCGCATCGAGGCGCTCAAGCAGCGCTGCATCCTCACGCTGCTCGGGGTGGAGGAAAAAGCGGCTGACCGGCGGCAGCATCAGCGACAGCGGATAAATCGCTTCCGTGGCCTTCGTGGTGTAACCCATCGCGCGGTAGGCGCCCATGGTCGGGTTGCTCTGATTCGGCGCGCTCAGGAATTCGTTGAAGCTCTGCAGGAGCTGCTCGGCGCTTTTGATCGCCTGACCGGCAAATCCCGCCAGATGCTCGGGCCAGTCGGCCGTTGCAAAGGTTTCGAGCCCCGTCACCAGCGGCTCGCGGTACGGCTCAATTTCACCAATCAGCGCGGGGATATTCGGTGGGTGCATGTGCCGGCCGGCATGGCCCATGACCTCAATGCCGGTCAACAGCGGCGGAATCAGCGCGGTTGTTGCGTCCAGCAGAACGTCTGTGTCGCTCATGTGAGAAACCCTCCCTCGGCCGGACACTATACCCGATGAACCTGAACGCGGCTCGACGTGACCCATGGGTCAAGACACGCAATACGCAACAGGATTCACATGTTCCGCTTCTACGCCACATCCAAGGACTATCCTCGCGAGCGGGCGCGCGCCCTCTGCGAGGCCCGCCGCACACGGCTCAAACGGCTGCATGCAAAAGCTTTTGAACCGACCTCCCGCTGCTCGTGACCCATTGGTACCCGAGAGAGAGATGCCTGTCATGACCGATCCCATCCAACACGCCACATCCCTCATTCATTGCGGACAGTGGGCATCGGCGGCAGGCATCCTCTACGGGGCACTGGCGGAAACGCCGGACGACGAAACGGCGCTGGCGCTCATGGTGATCTGCAAGTGGCAGCTCGAAGCCTTCGACACCGCGGAAGCCGTCGCCTGCCAGCTGGTACGAAGCGCCCCGCACAACCCCACCGGACACTATCTGCTCGCGCAGATCTACCTGCATCGCGGTGAGAGCGACGCCGCTTACCGGGCCGTGCAGGCCTGCCTGCATACGAATCCAAACGGCGTCGAGGCCCTGAAGCTCTGCATCGCAATACAACGCCGCCGCCACGAATGGTCCAACGCCCGCGCCACCCGCCGCTATCTCGAAAGCGTAAACCCTCAGTGCGCGGGCAGCGATTCCCTCGTGCAACGCGCGCGGCGCTGGTGGCGCGCTCACCAGGCTGACTACCAGCCCTGCCTCGTGGTGTTCTGCCAGGCTGCATGAGCGGGCGTTGCCCGACACTTCCGGTCGAGCGCCGCGCCCACAACTCTTTTCTTGTATAGTCGATCGTTCGACCTGATGAAGGACGGGGCGACGACGGTGGCAGAAACCACGAACACTTATGACAGATCCCTCGAGGATGTCGGCAACGTGCAGATGCTCGAGCACGTCAACTTGACGGTGCCGGATCAGGCCATTGCCAGCATGTTCTATGTCACCGGTCTCGGGTTCACGCGCGATCCCTATATCGATTTCGGGACTTTGAAC
>JANQPF010000007.1 GCA_028285415.1 Pseudomonadales bacterium | reverse complement strand
TCGAACTCAGAAGTGAAACGACTCAGCGCCGATGGTAGTGTGGGGTTTCCCCATGTGAGAGTAGGTCATCGTCAGGCTTTAAATACAAAAAAGGCCCCGCAAATGCGGGGCTTTTTTGTATTCAAACCCTGACTTTTGCACATCTCCCGCATCGTGAGAGTAGGGCCGAACGCACTGCGTTCGGCGGGCGAGCAGCCGCCCGCATACCGGCGGGCGGCGTTGAAGCGAGCCCTGGGGCCCGAACGCACTGAACAGCGTTGCGCCAGGGACGGCAAGTAAGTAATCCAAGTGGTAGTAGCGCACTGCGCCGCGCGGGCGAGCAGCCGAGCGCATACCGGCGCTCGGTTCGACTTGCGCCATCCTTCCATCATCTAGACTTGCCGCGCTCCTCCTCGCCGCCGATATGCGGCTCGGGCTCGGCAACCGCGAACGCATGCGTTCGCGTGCCATGGACGGCATGAAAGTAATCCAAGTCAAGCAGCGCACTGCGCCGCGCTGGCGAGCAGCCGCCCGCATACTGATCTCGGCGCTTTGCGCCGAGTTCTAAGCGGTTTGCTGACGCAAACGCGCCTCGACCATCAACACGCTCCAGAGGGGCGTTGACGCAAGCTTTCGCCCTAACCAAACAGCACCAGATAAACCGCAGCGGCGGGTAGAAACATCGCCGCTGCAATCACCAGGCCCACAACCACCGTGCCAACCACTCCGAGCGCGCCCTGCGCTTCATCGCCGTGCTGCAAGGCGGCGGCGATGAGTTTCCCCTGTAACCGTCCGGCCACCAGCCACATTCCTGCGGCAAAAACGGCATTGGAAATCATGCCGAGCTCGCCCGACAGCAACCACAGTGCGGCGATGATCAGCAACGGACAAGCGCCTAACCCATAGATCTTCGTTCTGGTTGCGTGCTGGTGAAATCCCAACGTTCGGTAATTGGCCGACAACATCAGAATCCCTGCGACGATGGTGCCTAAGAAACTTCCAACTGCAATCTGGAAGAGTGTGTACACGCGATCCGCTTCTATGGCGCTGGCTCCTGGTGAGGTCACCGGGCTATCCGGTTACTGAGTTGATCTACTTGGAAAGGCGCAGAAACCCGCAGATACGGCTCAGCTCGCCGCCTGCGCGCTGGCACCGCTCACAGGCGTCAACGAAAATCCGACGATCTTCCAGATCTCGTTTTCTTTGGTCACCGTGAACGACGCGTCGTATCGTGATGAGTCAGCAATTGTGACGGTACCTGCGATCGTGCCGGTGCCGTTATTCAAATTGTATGAATTGAACTCGGCTGACGTGTTGCGATTGAGCTGTATGCGCTCGATCAACTGCAGAAGCTCCTGGCGGCTCGTCGCCTGCTTGAAGGCCGTCGACAAGGTGGCTTCCATCCGTTGTTGATCGTTGGCGCGAACCGAGGCGAGAAACTCGTGGGCCGGATCGGACATGCCGGACATGGCGGACACGCTGAGCGTGGCCAGCGCAGCGCAGGATCCGATCCCCAGAACGATGACGGTTGCGAATGTCGACAGAATGATGCGAATGACTTTTTTCATGTGATCCTCAAAACAGTGGGTACTCGTCTCTTACGGCGTAGCCCCGCGCTGAATTGGATCATCGGTCGCAAACGCTGACCGCCCGTGCGGGCGTTGCGATGCACCCCAGGCCTGATTCGCTTAACATCTGGCAGATGTCCGAAACTGATGCCATCTCCAGTCTCCTGCGCACCATCACGCGCGTCGGCCAGGCGCCAGCCGCTTACTGGCCGCGCCCGGCTACGCTGACGCCGCGCGACCTGGGACTCCACAACGATGGCATGATTCTGCGTTGGCCGTCGCCACCGGATCTGCTTGATCCGAATCGTATTGAGCGTGCGTTACCGGGCATGCGGGTCGACTATTTTCCGCTGATCGATTCAACCAACACCCGCATGATGCTCGACGGTCGTCGAGGCGTCATTGCCGGCAGGTTGTATCTTGCAGAATTTCAGTATGGCGGCCGGGGCCGGCGCGGGCGCACCTGGCTTTCGCCGTATGCGCGGAATCTTTCCATGAGTCTGGGCGCCGCCACCTCGAGGCCCCTGAGCGAGCTGGGCGGATTGAGCATTGTGGTCGGGGTGGCGCTTGCCAGCGCGCTCGAAGATCTGGGTGTCACCGGCGTCGAGCTCAAGTGGCCGAACGACATTCTGGTGGATGGCCACAAGCTCTGCGGGATCCTCGTGGAGCTTCTCCAACGCGATCAAACCAGCGAGTACGTCGTCGGCATTGGGGTCAACGTGAACCTGAGCGATGCAGAGCGTCATCAGATCAATCAGCCGGTCACCGATCTCAGATCCCTGGGTAACGAGCACAATCGCACCGATCTGGTGATACGGCTCATTCAGACGGTCAGCCAGTACCTGGCGCTGTTCGATCAGGAGGGCTTTGCGGTGTTCGTCGACGCCTTCAATGCGCTGCATAAATTTCACCGTCAGTCCTGTGAGATCATCCAGGGTGCTGACGTTTTCCATGGCGTCGTGACGGGCATCGGAGAGCAGGGAGAGCTGATTCTCGATGACCAACAGCGGTTTCACGGTGGGGAAGTGTCTTTACGTTCCGGCTGATCGCGCTTTCTTCCGATCTGTGCTGTCGTCCGCGGACGGGCCGCACAAGCCTTGCCTAGAATTTCGGGCGATGACACACTTGCGACCGTTTGAAAGAACAAGCTTCGTCTCGTTGTACAGGACAGTCGCAGTTTGCTACAGAAATTTGGTGCTCAATTGGAACAAAGGTTACTGCCGCGCAGTAAAGTACTGCTAGCCGGCCTGATTACCGCAAACGTCTGCCTCGCGCTCTGGCTCAATGCCACGGTCCGTGAGGGCATGACGCCGGAACCGAGCCTTGCCGCGCTCGACGGTGACCGCATTCAACTCCTTGCCGAAGTTGGCCCACCTGCCGCATCGGCGCCCAAGCCGCCCGCCCGCGAATGCCGCATCTGGGGACCGGAACAGGACCCGCAAGCGTTCGATACGTTGCGCGCCGAGCTCGACGCCATCGGTGGCTTTCCGGAAGTTCAGGAGACGACCGTACGCGCAGAGCCCGATTACCTGGTCTACGTGCAGGCGCTTGGCTCCCGGGACAATGCCAAACGCGTCGCGCGGGAACTGAAATCCCTGGACATAGACAGCTACGCCATGACTGCCGACAGCGGCGCGCCGATTCTGTCGGTGGGGCTCTTTTCCCGCGAGCGCCTGGCCAAGCGCCAGCATCAGCGCGTGGCGGAGCTCGGCTACGAGGTTGCTACCGATGTGCTCGAACGGACGCAGACGGTCTATAATCTGGTTGCCCATGTGGGCGTCGACAGCGACGCTTACGGCACATCGACTTCCGCTTGCGTGGCGATTGCACAGAGCAAGTAGTTTCTATAGAATCCCGCTCCCATTTCGGCCGCCATAGCTCAGCTGGTAGAGCAGCTCACTTGTAATGAGAAGGTCCAGGGTTCGACTCCTTGTGGCGGCACCACGATGCGTGGTGAGCCCGGCCTGATCATCAGACAACGAGTCGCTGAGTAGCGGTAGCGAATAGTAAAAGAGTAGCAATATCAACACCTTAAGTGGTTGCTGCTGAAGATATCCAGTCATTCCGCCGATTGGTCGTATTGGCGGAGGTGGCTTTTTTTGCATTGGATTAAAGGATTCGGAGCACGATTCAGGACAGATAGCGAGCGTTCAGGAGGGGTTCCCGAGTGGTCAAAGGGATCAGACTGTAAATCTGACGGCTTAGCCTTCGAAGGTTCAAATCCTTCCCCCTCCACCAAACTTGGGCAGAGGATCGGTGGAAAGAGCTCGGCGGGTATAGTTCAGAGGCAGAACCTCAGCCTTCCAAGCTGATGACGCGGGTTCGATTCCCGCTACCCGCTCCAAGCCGTGATTCGCGAAGCGAATCACTTAGGGCAGTTTCCTGCAGAAACTGCTCGATAGAGGGATTGATGTCTGTCTCTAGTGAGAGGGCAGTGGTTCGAGGTTAACGAGTTTGCGTAGCAAACGCCGCGGGGAAGCCCCGCTAACGGAGTTCGCGAAGCGAAACTCGAGAAGGTTGGCGAAGCCAACCGTCTGCTCACATAGCTCAGTAGGTAGAGCACTTCCTTGGTAAGGAAGAGGTCATCGGTTCAAATCCGATTGTGAGCACCATTTTCTGGGCGCTGCGGCGTCCGAAAACGGCACGATAGATTGAGACGATTTGGTTGAGGGTATTGAGGAACAACAATGGCCAAAGAGAAATTTGAGCGTACGAAGCCGCACGTGAACGTCGGTACGATTGGTCACGTGGACCATGGTAAGACGACGTTGACGGCGGCGCTGACGAAGGTCTGTGCGCAGTCGTATGGTGGCGAGACGAAGGATTTCGACCAGATCGATAACGCGCCGGAAGAGAAGGAGCGTGGGATCACGATCGCGACGTCGCACGTGGAGTATGAGAGTGAGAACCGTCACTACGCGCACGTGGACTGTCCGGGCCACGCGGACTATGTGAAGAACATGATCACGGGTGCCGCCCAGATGGACGGGGCGATTCTGGTGGTATCGGCGGCAGATGGCCCGATGCCGCAGACGCGGGAGCATATTCTGCTGTCGCGCCAGGTTGGGGTGCCGAAGATTGTCGTATACATGAACAAAGCGGACATGGTGGACGACGACGAACTGCTGGAACTGGTGGAGATGGAAGTCCGGGAACAGCTGGATCAGTACGAGTTTCCGGGTGATGACACGCCGATCATCATTGGCAGTGCGCTGAAGGCCCTGGAAGGGGATGACTCCGAGATTGGTGTCCAGTCGGTGCAGAAGCTGGTAGAGGCGCTGGATACGTACATTCCGGAGCCGGAGCGGCCGGTGGATCAGCCGTTTTTGATGCCGATCGAGGACGTTTTCTCGATTTCGGGCCGGGGCACGGTGGTCACGGGTCGAGTGGCTCGAGGCATCATCAAAGTGGGTGATGAGATCGAGATTGTGGGTATCCGGGATACCCAGACGACGACGTGTACGGGTGTTGAGATGTTCCGGAAGCTGCTTGACGAAGGCCGTGCAGGTGAGAACGTGGGCGTGCTCTTGCGAGGTACCAAGCGGGAAGAGGTCGAGCGTGGCCAGGTCCTGGCGGTACCGGGTTCGATCACGCCGCATACGGTGTTCGAGAGTGAGGTATATGTGCTGTCGAAAGACGAAGGCGGCCGTCATACCCCGTTTTTCAAGGGCTATCGTCCGCAGTTTTTCTTCGAGACGACGGATGTGACGGGGACCTGTGAGTTGCCGGCGGATGTTGAGATGGTGATGCCGGGCGACAACGTGAACATGACGGTGACCTTGATCAGCCCGATTGCGATGGAAGAAGGCCAGCGTTTTGCGATCCGTGAAGGCGGCCGGACTGTCGGCGCCGGGGTCGTCACGTCGATTAAGGAGTAGCCCATTCTGAGTAAGTCGGGTCGTAAGTAAGTGCTTACCGACCCGCTGTCTCAGTGCAGAATTACAGGCCAGTAGCTCAATTGGCAGAGCAGCGGTCTCCAAAACCGCAGGTTGGGGGTTCGATTCCCTCCTGGCCTGCCAGACAGGTGCGTTGAGTTGAGTACGAGTACGGGTGCAGGAAGCGAAGGATCCAGCCAGGCGCTGGACTGGCTGAAGTGGATGGTCGTTTTCGGCATCCTCGGCGGCGGTATCTTCGGTAACTGGTATTACGCCGAACAGTCTCTCTTATACCGGGTGCTGGCGCTGCTGGCCCTCGGCGTTGTCGC
>JANQPF010000031.1 GCA_028285415.1 Pseudomonadales bacterium | reverse complement strand
CTCCTTCTCAGAGAAGATGCCGACGAGTTCTCCCTGAGGGTTGTACGTCCACGCGTGATAAGGGCACGTGAAACGATGGGTGTTGCCGGTGCCGTGCGGCATGATCTGCGCGCCGCGATGTGCGCACATGTTGAGGTACGCCTGCACCTCGCCGTCGTTGTCCCGGCTGATGAGGATAGGCACACCGGCCGCTTCGCAGGCCCGGTAGTCACCCGGGTTGGGCATTTCGCAGGTCAACGCCAGCATCAGCGGCATACGGCGGAATACCTGGTCCATTTCCGCGCGCCAGCGCGCTTCGTCGTAGTAGTGGTCAGCAGGCACCTGCATGACATCGTCTGCCTGCGCGACGGTTCCTGCATTCACGTGTGCAATATTGTGGCGAGCCATTTCGATCAGCGCTGCGCGACTCATGACGGTTTCCTCTCTGGATTGCTGTGGTATGCGCTCTGATTACCGTCAGTCCTGACGGTATCGCGTTGATTTTGGCTGAATGTGGCCTCGGCTGCCAACCCGCCAGCGCGTCGATTTGTGCTTATAATGTGTCGCAATTACAGGGGGGATTATCATGCCTAGAGTCAAGTTTGGCGGCTTCGTCGCGCCGCACCATCCGATTGGGGAAAACCCGACGCTGCAGCTGCAGCGGGACCTCGAGCTCGCCGAGCATCTCGACAAGCTCGGTTACGACGAATTCTGGTGTGGCGAACACCATTCGACCGGCTGGGAAGTCATCGCAAGTCCTGAGCTGTTCCTGGCGGCGGCGGGCGAGCGCACACACCGCATCAAGCTGGGTACGGGTGTCGTCTCGCTGCCGTATCACCATCCATTCAACGTCGCCCAGCGCCTGGTACAGCTCGACCACATGACCCGCGGGCGGGTGATCTTCGGCTCCGGTCCCGGCGCACTGCCGTCTGATGCGTATACGCTCGGCATTGATCCCATGGTTCAGCGCGACCGGCAGGATGAGGCGATTGGCGTCATACGGCAGCTCCTCGCCGGCGCTGACCGTTTCGACCACGAAAGCGACTGGTTCACGCTCAAAGACGCGCGCCTGCAGCTTCTGCCGCTGCAGGAAGACCTGCCGTTTGCTGTGGCCTCCATGGTCAGCCCGTCCGGCATGACCCTTGCGGGTAAGCACGGCACTGGCGTGCTGTCGATCGGCTCGATGTCGTCTGCCGGCTTGCAGGCGCTGCCGACACAGTGGGGGTTTGCGGAAGACAGCGCCGCTGAACATGGACAGACCGTCAACCGCGGCGACTGGCGCGTGGTGATGAGCTGGCACATTGCCGAAACGAAAGAGCAGGCCAAGGCAGAAGCCAGAGAAGGCCTGTACCGCTGGCACAACGAATACACGGTGGGGACGCTGATGCGCCCGGGTGCAGAACCGTACGCATCGCCGGATGAGGCCGTCGAGCAGGCGGCCGTCGAAGGCGGCGCGGCGGTGATCGGCACGCCGGACGATCTCGTCAAAGCGGTTCGCGAGATGCTCACGCTGACCGGCGGTTTCGGTACCGTGATCGGATTTGCCCATGACTGGGCCAACCGCGAAAACACGCTGCGCAGCTGGGACATGGTGGCGCGCTACGTCATTCCCGAAGTCAACGGCATGTTGGAAGGCTATCGAGAATCTCAGCGTTATGTCATTGAAAACCGAGAAGTTTTTGATCGCGCAGGTGAGGCTGTGATGGCCAAGATCATGGCCAACGAGAAGGCGGTCGCGGCCCTTGCCGAACAGGAGCAGGCGCAGACCGCCATGCCGTCACATCACGCGCCGGATCTTTCCGACAAAGCCCAGAGCGGCGGCTGAGGGTGCGCGGGTTAACCGTTCTGGGCGTTGGGCTACTCCTCAGCGCCTGCGCAGAAGCGCCTGCACCGGAATCCCCGACTGAGACAGCGCCGGCTGCTGCCCCTGAGCGAGGTATCACGATACGTACAGTCGACGTGACGCTCACGGAAGGGACCAATCTGGCCGTCACCGTGGATCCGGCGACGACGAATCGCGTGATCAGCCTGCAGGGCACTTTGTTTCTACTGCCGGGTGACGGCAGCGCCGCCAGGGCACTGACGGATGCGTACTACGATGCGCGCGAGCCGGTATTTTCCGCGGACGGCAGCCAGGTGGTCTTTCAGGGTTACCGCAACGGCAACTGGGATTTGTGGCGCGTGGGCATCGACGGTAGCGAACCTGTGGCCATCACCCGTGACGCATTCGACGATCGCGAGCCGCAATTTTCCGCAGACGGATCACAGGTGGTCTTCAGTTCGGATCGTGCCGGGCAGTACGACATCTGGCAGGTTGATCTCAACGGCAGCAACCTCACGCGCCTGACGGAGACCGGCAACAATACCTACGCACCGAGCTGGTCCGGTAACGGAGATCTGGCCTACGTCGAGCAGGTGGGACTCCGCAGCCGTTTGATGCTGGTCGATAGCGCGGGCGCTGAGCAGATGCTGAGCCAGCAACCCGGCGTCATGTCGGGTGCCCAGTTCGCGCCGGACGGCAAACACATTTCTTATCAGGTGATGGGACCGCGCGGTCCGCGCCTGCATCTGATTGAGCTGGCCACCGGTGAAGACCGGACGCTGAGCGCGGTGGGCATCGATGTCTTCCCCTTTCGCGCAGCCTGGCTCGACGGCAGCAGTTTGAGCTACGCCGCTAATGGCAAAATATTCCGTCGCAGCATCGATGCATCCGCGTCCGCGGCACCCTGGCCGTTCAGCGTCTCCGTCACGCTCGAGCGGCACGACTATGCCCGGCGTGAGCGCAGCTACGATGGCGATGCGGTCAACACGGCACTCGGCATCAACAGCCCGGTGATTGCCAACGGCGGAGAAGACGTTTACTTCGCGGCACTGGGTGACTTGTGGCACTGGCGTCCGACTGATCAAGCCTTAACCAAAATGACGGACGATCCCGCGGCCGACTACGGTCCGGCGCTGTCCCCGGATGGTTCGCGGCTTGCCTATGTTTCGGACAAAGGCGGCGAGATTGGCCTCTGGGTCCGCGACCTCGCGACAGGTGAGCGTGAGCGTCTGAGTGTCGACGCGCGCACGATCAGCGTGCCTTCGTGGGCGCCGGACAACCAGAGGCTGGCCTTTTTTGTGGACGTGCCCGGGAATCCGCTCGGCGGGCAGTTGACCGTGCTCGACGTCACCAGCGGCGAAAGCGAGCCCGTGCTTCAGCCGATGCCTGCCCAGCCGATCAGCTGGTCACCGGCTGGTGATCGCGTTGCCGTCACGCGCCTCAATCCTTACTCCACACGGTTTCGCGAGGGTGTCTACGAGTTTCTCGTGATCGATGTGGCAAGCGGCGACGCGTCGGTCATTGCGCCGGATCCGCACCGATCGGTGCTGCATGCGTCGCTTACGGCGGACGGCGCCATGACCTATGTGCAGGATGGTCTGTTGCATCGCCTCGAACTCGACGATGCGCTGCAGCCGCTCGAATCCGCGGGTGTGGTGATCAACGAGCTCACCGACATGCCGAGCTGGAGCCCCGATGGTGAACACCTTGTGTATCTCTCCGGCAATCGCCTGATGCGTCACGAGCGGGCAACCGGCAACGCCACTGACATCACGCCCGAGCTTTTCTGGCGGCGCGACACGCCGGCTGAAACCTACGTCGTGCGAGCGGGCAGGGTGTTTCCCGGTACGGGTGACGCCTATCTCGAAAAGCAGGACATCTACGTCAACGGAAATCGCATCGAGAAGATCGTTCCGCAAGGCGATACCGGGGCGCACTTCGTCGTCGATGCGAGCGACTACACGGTGGTGCCGGGTCTCTTCGAGATGCACGCGCACATGGGTGAAACCAGCGAGATGCAGGGACGAGTCTGGCTCAGCTATGGCGTGACGACGGTCCGTGATCCCGGTTCGAATCCCTACGTTGCCAAGGAGCGTCAGGAAGCCTGGGACAGCGGCCGGCGGGTTGGTCCGCGCACCCACGTGACAGGCTACCTCACGGACGGCAACCGGGTGTTTTACTCGATGGCTGAAGGCATCGGGGCCGAGGCGCATCTGCAAATGGCGCTCGACCGAACCGCGGCGCTCGAGCTCGATTTCATCAAAACCTACGTACGGCTGCCGGATCACTGGCAGAAGAAGGTGGTGGACTTTGCCCACGAGATTGGCATTCCGGTGTCGTCACATGAGCTCTACCCGGCGGTTGCCCATGGCATGGATCACGTCGAGCACATCGGCGGCACCAGCCGGCGCGGGTATCAGCCGAAGGTCAGCCGCGCGGGCTATTCGTATGGTGATGTCGTTGAGCTTCTCGCCGCCAGCGGCATGGGCCTGACGGCTACCGCGGTGTTGCCTGGATTTGCGGTGATTGCCTCGGAAGAGCCGGACTGGTTCGAAACGCGCCAGTTTGAGCATTTCTACGGTCCGCAGGTCCGTCGATCCTACGAGCTCATGATGCCGCGCTTCGGCGGCGGCGCGCCGCTCTATGCTGAGGCGAACGGTAAGCTGCTGCGGGATCTGACCGAGCGGGATGCGCTCCTCGTCACCGGCACGGATTCACCGTTTGTCCCCTACGGTGGCGGTTTGCACGCCGAGTTCAGACTCTACGACCGCGCGGGGGTTGCCCCTGCCGACATTCTGCGTCAGGCCACCTATCGCTCCGCGCAGGCCTGCGGGGTGAGTGGCGACCTGGGCACGCTGGAGGCCGGCAAGCTCGCAGACATGGTGATCGTCGACGGTGATCCGCTGAAGGAGATTCGTGATCTCGACAACGTCCGTATGACGATCAAGAACGGCCGCCGCTATACTCTGGACGATCTGCTGGTGCGCTAGCTCCCCGGGAATGCGGCGCTCGAGCTTTTGTAACAAGGAGAAAACAATGCCCAGCCCTGAACATGAAGCTTTAGTGGAGATGGTGCTGTCTGCACCCCCTGGTGAGGGCACGATTGAAGAATCCCGCGCCGGATACGACGCCATGTTGACCGCCAATCCGTTGCCGGACGACGCCAGGATCGAAGAGATCAACATTGAGCACATGAACGCGGACTGGGTCAGCGTGCCCGAAAGCGACGACAGTCGGGCCGTGCTCTACCTGCACGGTGGCGGTTATGTCATCGGCAGCAACGTCGGCTATCGCGAGATGGCGGCCAAAACGGCGCGCGCTACCGGTGCCCGGGTGCTCCTCATCAACTATCGACTAGCGCCCGAAAACCCGTTCCCGGCGGCTATCGATGATGCGGTCATGGCGTATCGTTACCTGCTGGCCCAGGGTATCCCTGCCGAGCGCATTGTCGTTGCCGGAGACTCAGCCGGCGGTGGCCTTACCATCGCCACGCTGGTGGCGCTGCGCGATGCGGGCGAGCCCCTGCCATCGTGCGCGGTTGCCTTTTCTCCGTGGGTGGATCTCGAAGGCACTGGTGAATCCAATCAGCCCGGCGTGGTGGATGACCCGATGGTCAGCATGGACGCGCTCAAGGACATGGCCGGCAATTATGCCGGAGCTGATCTCCGCAACCCGCTGGCTTCGCCGTTGCATGCCAATCTCGATGGCCTGCCGCCGCTCCAGGTGTTTGTGGGCACCCGGGAGATCCTGCGCGATGACGCCATCCGCATTGTCGACAATGCGCGCTCTGCGGGCGTGGAGGCCTCCATCAATGTGGGTCAGGAACTCATCCACGTCTGGCAGCTTTTTGACCTGCCGGAAGCGCGGGAGTCACTGAGTCAGGTGAGCGAGTTCGTCGCGAAGCACATCGCCGGTTAGACGACAGCCGCCTCCCTCAACTGTGTGATGTCCTCGGCCGAGTAGCCGAGCTCCGTCAGCACTTCGTCTGTGTGCTGTCCAAGCTTGGGGGCGGCGCCTTGCACCGCCGGCGGGTCCGGTTCGGCCACGTGCCCGGCGCTGACCACCTTCCGGGAAGCGCCATCCGCACCCGGCGTTTCGGCGAAGATCAGCCGATGCTCCAGCTGCGTTTCCGCGGTTGCGGCTGCCAGATCCTGTATGGGTGCCGCCGGTACGCCGGCCGCTTCGAGCACTTCGAGCCAGTAGCTCGACGGCTTTTCGGCGATGGCGGGCGCCAGCACCGCGTTGATTGCCGCGCCCGCTTTGATCCGATCTTTCGGTTCGGGATGGCTGGCATAGAGATCTTCACGTCCAACGAGTTTGAAGAGCGCCTCCGCGTGGTTTTCACGCAGCCCCACAATCTGCACGTAGCCGTCGGCTGTCGCAAAGACGTTGGCGGTCGGCTGGCGGGTGGGTGAGCGGTTGCCCATGAGCTCCGGCAGGACACCGTTGCTGAGATACGTGCTCGCCTGTGCAGCCTGCATGACGAGAGCGGTGTCCATCATCGCAATGTCGAGACGCTGACCCTCGCCGGTGCGGTGGCGGCGAAGAAGCGCCGCGGTGATGGCAAATGCGGCGTTCAGCGCGGTGCTCATGTCCACGGAGAAGTAGCCCGTTCTGACCGGCCCCGTTTCCGGATGGCCGCTGATGCTCATCATGCCGGACGCCGCCTGGATGGCGCCGTCGAAGGCTGCGAGCGGCGCCTTCGGCCCGCTTTGGCCGTATCCCGAGATGGAGCAGTAGACGAGGTCCGGTTTGAGCGCCCGCATGGCCTCGTAGCCGAAGCCGAGCCGCTCGACGGTGCCGGGTTTGAAGTTCTCGACGAGCACGTCGGCCCGCTTTACCAGCGCCGCCACGATGTCGGCCGCCTGCGGCGCTTTGAGGTCCAGCG
>JANQPF010000022.1 GCA_028285415.1 Pseudomonadales bacterium | reverse complement strand
GCACAACGTCCGCACGGGCGTTGCCCTTGTCGTCGACAAGGTACTGCTGCATGGCCGCGTGGCCCGGATATCCGAAGAAAGGAATCGCCTCGCCGCCCTGGCGTTCTATCTCCGCAATGAGGGCATCGACAATCGCCATCTCGTTGCCGTAGTAGTTCGCGCGATAGAACCCGATGGCCACGCGCGGCGCACCGGGACGGTGTTTGCCATGGGCGGCGCGCCAGGCGTCGAACGCCTCCCAATCGGCAAACACCTGCCCGCCCGAGTCGCTGTGGTAATACCCCCCGGCAAGGGTCGACTCGGGTTCGGGTACGGTCAGACCCTCAACGCCCGCGTACTCGAGCGCAAGCGCGGCAAGGCCTGTGTGATTGGCCGTTCCTGATGCACCCCAGAACGCGCGCGCGCGCTCGTCCCAGTGCACACCCCTGTCAGCGTACTGCGAATCGCTCATGAGGCCCTGCCCGACACCCACGACCGTGCCATTCTGGTTCACCTGCGCCAAGAGATCCGCGTCATGCTTATCGTCGAACCGCGCGAGCATTTGTTCGTTCATGACGTCGTAGACCAGCACCTGAGCAGAGAGCAGACGCTCGGCTTCCACTTCGTCAAACGTCGATTCGGACAGGATCGTCAGCTCAACCCGTTCCCGAAGTTCCGGATGCTGCTCGAACAGCGTCCGGTATGCCTGCAGGGTCACAGGCGTCTGGCCATCCGAGAACAGGTAGCCGACGCGGATGTCGACGCTTCGCTCATCCGCAAACGCGTGCGCCGTCACCAGACTGAGGACCACCGTAGCCATCACTCGCCGGGCAGATGTGCAACTGAAACAACTCATCTACGTTGATGTTATCATCCGGCGCAGGAGTCAGGTGCAGCCCGTGGATCTACCTAGATCAGCAGGTTTGTCACCGCGGCTGCTGGGTGCCCGGGAAACCAGTGAAAATCTGGTACTGGCCTCGCAACGGTAAGTGTGTGTGAAGCGTTTGCTTCACCGAACGTGCAAACGTTCGACGCAGCGCCAACAGCCACTGTGCTGATTTCAGCATGGGAAGGCGGCGCCGCAGGGATCATTGAATCTCGACACACGAGTCCGTAGACCGACCCAGCAGTTACCCATTGAGGGGCGTTCGAGGGTCAACGCCTGGAGTATTGAGGAACTGAAAATGAGAACCACGTTCGTTGCGGCACTTGCCTTGAGCATCAGTGCCCCGTCCGTCTACGCCCAATCGGGCAGTGAAGAAAACGTCGAAGAGATGGTGGTGGTCGGATCGAGATTACCCACCGAAGAGTTCAAGGTTGGCCGCGCCGTCACGGTGCTGGACCGGGTGGAGATCCAGGATCTCGGCTATGAGTACGCTGCGGATCTATTCCGCTTCGTACCCGGTGTCGCCGTCAGCCGCACCGGTGGCTATGGCGGCCTCACCCAGCTGCGCCTGCGCGGCGCTGAAGCCAACCACGTCCTGGTGTTGATCGACGGCATCGACGTATCGGCCGCTGGATCCGGTGAATTCGACTTCTCTTCGCTGTTGTCGGCCGACATCGAGCGCATTGAGGTGTTGCGTGGTCCGCAGAGCGGTCTGTACGGATCCAACGCGCTCGCCGGTGTGATCAGCATCCAGACCAGACGACCGAAGGAGGGTTTGACACTCGACGGCAGCGTCGAAGGTGGTGATGACAGCACGCGCCAGGGTGCAATTTCCATCAGCGGCGGCAGCGAACGCGTCAAGGGTCGGCTGAGCTTTGCCCAGCGCAAGTCCGAGTTTGATGTGTCCAGCAACGATGCCGTGATCGGACCGGAAGACGACGAAGACGACAACCAGACCATCAGCGGTCAACTGAACGCACAAGTTACCGAATCGCTTCAGGTCAACCTGTTCGGCCGCCGCACGGAAAAAGAAACTGAAACGGACGGCTTCGACTTCAGCGGCGGACCGCAGCAGGGCTTGGCGATCGACGACAACAGCTTCAGCGATACCGAAGATCAAACGCTGGGTGCCGTGGCAACACTGTCGCTTGCCGACGGGCGCTCCATATCCCGCCTTGGGCTCGAGAAGACAGACACGGAGCTCGATGGCGGCACGTTTGGCAGCGAAGCCGAACGGGAGCAGATCCGCTTCGACACGTCATGGCAGTGGGCTGACACTGACAAGCTGGCCCAACGCACCACCGTGTTTGTCCAGGACGAAGAAGAGTCGTTCCGTAACCTCTACCCGTTCGATCCCAGCCAGGCACCCACGCAGAAACGCGATCTCCTGGCCTACGGGATAGAACATCGAGTCGAGCTGAACGAGACGTTTTTCATCAACGGCACGCTGCGCCAGGACGACAACGACGATTTCAATGATGAAACGACGTATTCCGTCGACATTGCCTACCTCGTCAACGACGGCAGAACGCGCCTGCACGCAAGCTACGGCACGGGCGTCACGAATCCAACCTTCTTCGAGCAGTTCGGCTTCGTCCCCGGCACGTTTGTCGGCAATCCGGATCTCAAACCCGAGCAATCCAGAGGCTGGGACGCCGGTATCGAGCACACGTTCCTGGAGGATCAGCTGACGGTAGACATCACCTACTTCGATGCGGATCTCGAGGATGAGATTCAGAGCTTCTTTCCGTCGGTCATCAACCTCGACGGTGAAAGCGAGCGCCAGGGTATCGAGCTGAGCGCGGTCTACCGGATCGGCGAAAATACGAGCATTACGGCCAACTACACGTATACCGACGCCGACGAGCCCGGCGGCGAAGAAGTGCGCCGCCCGGAACATACCGGCAGCTTGAGCGCCGCACACGACTTTCTGGATGGCCGCCTGCGCCTGGCGGGAAGCGCTGCGTTCAACGGTGAGCAGCTCGACAACGACTTTCGCAACTTCTTCGTGAACGGGTTTGTCGCTGAGCGGACCGAGCTCGACAGCTATACGCTGGTCAACGTCAACGCGAGCTATGACGTCACGGAGGACGTTGAGGTCTACGTCCGCCTGGAGAACGTCTTTGATGAGGACTACGAGCAGGTGATCGGCTACGCCGCTCCCGGCAGGACCGCGTACGCAGGCGTGCGGTTCCGGCTGAGCCGCTGACATTCTGGCGCCGCTCGGTCGAGCGGCGCCTGCTATCTCTCAGGCAAGCAATCCCATGATTTCCGCCGGCGCAGGCGCACCCGGCAGCAGCATCACAACCGCATCGTCGAATCCAGCTTCCGCCCAACGGTTGAGCTTGGCCGACAGCTCGTCGAGGTCCGTCTCCCCCGACACCTGTATCGTCGAGACAATGGCGCGCCCCCCGCCTGCCTGGCGGTATCCCGCCAGCGCTTCGCAAACCTCATCGACGTTACGTTTCATCCCCGACGCAATCCAACCATCAAACTCCGTGGCAGCGCGGGCAACGCCTTTACCCCACGTGCCGTAAAACAATGGCGGCCCACCCTGCAACGGCGCCCAGGGTGAAAGCTGCCCGCTGGCGTCGCCGCCGGTAGCAAATATGCCGCGCAGGCGCGCCAGGGATGCGTTGAAATCTGCAAAGCGGCTGTCGTAGTTACGCTCGTACGTGGCGAAGTCCTGCGCCGTCGATCCCGCACCAACGCCAAAGATGAATTTGTCGCCACTCACCTGCTGCAACGAAAAGACGCGGTGGGCGAGATCCATGGGATGATAGAGGGGAACCTGTAGGACAGCCGTACCAACCTCAATCCCGGGCACCGCCGTGGCGGCAACCGTCAATGCAACGAACGGATCCGTCATCATGAAACCCCGCCCGATCGCCTGGGCGGACCAGAGGCTCGTATAGCCCGCGTCCGCAAACGCGCGTGCCTGGTCTGCCAGCAGCTGTCCCCGGGTGGGGTCGTCAACCGGCCCCAGCAGTGCACCCAATCGCATGTCTATGCTCCCTCTACGTTTCCGGTATGCTAGCCCAAGCTTTTGGTTCATGCAGGGGAGACATGGCTGAAACGACGCTCGGCGCCGCCCACGACGCTGACGACTACCCATCTTTGAGCACCGCAAACTATGCGCTCGGCCTATTGTTCCTGGCCTACGTGCTGTCGTTCATCGACCGGCAGATTCTCGCCCTGCTGGTCGGCCCGATCCGCGAGCAATTCGGCATATCGGATTTCGAATACAGTCTCCTGCAGGGTGCCGCGTTTGCCCTCCTCTACACCTTTGCCGGTTTACCGCTCGGCCGCATTGCCGACCGCCACTCCCGCAAGTGGGTCATCACCGCAAGCGTTGCGTTCTGGAGCGTTGCCACGTGTGCCTGCGGCCTCGCAAAAAACTTCTGGCAGCTGTTTGCCGCGCGCATGGCGGTCGGTGCGGGTGAGGCCGGGCTCGCACCGCCGGCCTACTCCGTCATTACCGACAGCTACCGCCCGGCCCACTTCGGCTACGCGATGGCGTTCTACAAATCCGCGGTCAAAGTCGGCGGCGCAACGGCACTCATCCTCGGTGGTTTTCTCATTGACTACTACACGGAGATCGGCGCGGTGACGGCGCCCATTGTCGGCGTGCTGCAACCGTGGCAGATGACCCTCATCACCGTCGGACTGCCTGGACTGCTATTGGCGCTCCTGCTCGCAACGATGACCGAACCCGCGCGCAAGGGTGTGGCGCGCACGGCAACGGGCGACCTGCAGCTCCCCATAGCGACGGTGGCGAAGTTTCTGTGGGCGCGCAAACGTACGTATCTTTCCCTCTTTCTCGGTTCCTCCATGCTGGCGATGGCCGGCTACGGCGGGGCGGCGTGGTACCCGGAATTTTTCGTGCGCACCTATGGAGTGAGCCGTGCTGAAGCGGGTGCAAGCTTCGGCACGGTGCTCCTGGTCGGCGGCACCCTGGGGGTGCTGCTGGGTCCATTCCTTGCCAACCGTCTTGCGGTCAAGCATACGGACGCTTATGTGCGTGCCATCATGTACGCCTCGATCGTGGCGGTTTTTCCGGCGGTTGCGGCGCCGCTCATGGGTGACAAGACGCTGACGTTGACCATGCTCTTCCCCGCTACGATGTTCGGCGGCGCGTACCTTGGCGTCATGGCCGCGTCCTTCCAGCCGATCACCCCGAATCAGATGCGTGGACAAACGACTGCCATTTATATTTTTGTGACCAACATCTTCGGCATGGCCGTGGGCACCTCGATCCTCGCAGCGTTCACTGACTTTCTGTATCAGGATGACAACCTCCTGCACTACTCGATTGCCACCGCCAACGCGATCTTCTACCCGGCGGCCATCGGTCTCTTTGCGTACTGTCTGAAGGGCTATCGAGCGAGCGTCGATGAGATCGGTAAATGGCAGCTGTGACGGCCCACTGCTTTCTCATCGCACTCGTCGTTGCGGACAAACATGCTTTAACATGCCTGGTTTTGCAGCACGCTGAATCCGTTGGCTGAATCCGCAGTAACAACCCTGACCCCGCGGCAAATAGAGATTTTGAGCCTTGTCGCCAAGGGGATGACCAACAAGGACATCTCCGCCGCGCTCAATATCTCGCGTAATACCGTGCGCGTGCACTTGACCGCCATTCTCGACGGCCTGGGCGTTGCGAACCGCACCGAAGCTGCCGGGGTCTACCAGAGCTCGCTGGCGCGCCCGGAGACCGCACCCGAAATCAAGGTTGCCGCGCGCATCGGCCGGCCCGCCATTGCGGTGCTGAACTTCCGCCTGCTCGGCGCGCCTACCCACGAGCACCTCGAACATCTCGCCGAGGGCCTGACGGAAGACCTCATCACGCGCCTTGCAAGCTGGCGCTGGTTCCCGCTGATTGCACACAACTCCTCCCAGCGCTACGTCGACCGCGATCCGGACATTCCCGCGATTGGCCGCGAACTGGGTGTGCGCTATCTCATCACCGGCACCCTGCGTCACGACGGCACCCGGGCCCGTCTGAACGTTCACCTGTGGGAAACCGCGTCACATACCGGTCTCTGGAGCGAAACCTTCGATTTTGATCTCCTGGCAACGCTGGACGCCCAGCAGCGCATCGCCCAGCAGATTGTGGCGCAGATTGCGCCGGAGCTGATCAGTTTTTCCGCGCAGGTGCCCATGACTACCGCGGACAACGACTTTGACGCATGGAACCTCACCATGAGCGGCATGAGCGAATTGGGACATCGCACCCTGGAGCGAGTGACGGAGGCGCACCGTCTGTTTCAAGGTGCGATCGACGCCGATCCGGAACTACCGCTACCCTGGTACGGCCTGGTCTGGGTACACCACCACGTGCTGATCGAGCAGTGGAACCCGCCATTTCCGAGCTCGCTGGACCTGCTCGATCGCGCCGCAAATCGTCTCCGGGAGCTCGATCCCAACAGCGCGCTGAGCGCTCTCGCGCTCGGCGTCAGGGAAGTGTTGCACGGCAACGCGGCCGCCGCGGCAAACCACCTGAGGCAGGCCGCACGCCTCAACCCGAGCTCATTCCAGGCGCTCGGGCTCCTGGGACAGATTTACAGTCTGAGCGGACAGCCCGAGGAGGCCATTGCACTTCTCGAAGAAGCGCTGCAGCTGAGCCCCTTCAACCCGAACGCCTGGGCACAGAAAAGCGTTATTGCGCTTGCCCACTACGCCGCAGGGCGGCCGGACGACGCGATTGCGATGGCCGAGTCCGCGCTTGCCGACAAAGAAGACGCGATTACGGCGCATCTGGCAATCACCGCCGCCGCCGCTTCCGGGGGTGACTTGAGACGCGCCAGGCAAACGTACGAGACCCTCCTCGGCAAGCGACCCAACTTCCGCGTTGACGATTATCTGAGACTCATCGAACCGCTCGCCAACGAACGCGAAATTGCGAAGCTCCGCAGCACTCTGGACACCGTGACCGGCGACATCCACTGAACGCAGCCTGACACAGACTGGCTCAAAATCGGCCCAAAAGGTATTATTCGCGGCCGTTTCAGGGTCATTCGGACAACAAGAACATGCAGGAAACGATCGCCAAGCTGCGCGCCAAGGCAGAGGCAGCTGAGTTGGGAGGCGGCGAGCACCGCATTCAACAGCAGCACCTCAAAGGTAAGCTCACAGCGCGCGAGCGCATCGAGATTCTCCTCGACGAGGGCAGCTTCGAAGAGTGGGACAAATACGTCGAGCACCGCTCACACGACTTCGGCATGGAAGATCAGAAGATCCCCGGCGACGGCGTTGTCACCGGCTACGGCACGATCAATGGCCGGCTCGTGTTCGTCTTCAGTCAAGACTTCACGGTATTCGGCGGCGCGCTCTCCGAAGCCCACGCGGAAAAGATCTGCAAGGTCATGGATCAGGCGATGAAGGTTGGCGCGCCCGTGATCGGACTCAACGACTCCGGCGGCGCCCGCATTCAGGAAGGTGTGGCCTCGCTCGGGGGCTACGCGGAGATCTTCCAACGCAACGTCATGGCATCCGGCGTTGTGCCGCAGCTTTCAGTAGTGATGGGGCCCTGCGCGGGCGGTGCCGTCTATTCCCCGGCCATGACCGACTTCATCTTCATGGTCGAAGACTCAGCTTATATGTTCGTGACCGGCCCCGACGTGGTGAAAACCGTAACGCACGAGGTGGTGACCCCGGAAGAGCTCGGCGGCGCAAGCGTGCATACACGCAAGTCCGGCGTCGCCGACCTGTCTTTCGAGAACGACGTCGAAGCGTTGATCCGCACGCGACGGTTCTTCGACTTTCTGCCGGCCAACAATCGCGAGAAACCGCCGCGCTGGCCGACGGAAGATCCCGCCTCACGCGACGAGCCATCCCTCAATACCCTGGTACCGGTAGACGCATCCAAACCGTACGACATCAAAGAGGTCATCACCAAAGTTGCCGACGAAGGTGACTTTTTCGAAGTCCAGCCGGACTATGCCCAGAACATCGTCATCGGCTTCATCCGTCTGCAGGGCACAACCGTAGGCGTCGTTGCGAACCAGCCCATGGTGCTGGCGGGCTGTCTCGACATCGATTCGTCCAAAAAGGGCGCACGCTTCGTGCGCTTCTGCGATGCCTTCAACATCCCGATATTGACGCTGGTCGACGTCCCCGGCTTCATGCCGGGTACCTCCCAGGAATATGGCGGCATCATCAAGAACGGCGCGAAGCTCCTCTACGCATACGCCGAGTGCACGGTGCCGAAAGTCACCCTCATCACCCGCAAAGCTTACGGCGGCGCCTACGACGTCATGGCCTCCAAGCACCTCCGCGGAGACGTCAATCTCGCCTGGCCGAGTGCAGAAATTGCCGTCATGGGTGCAAAAGGCGCGGTCGAGATCATCTTCCGCAAAGAGCTCGGCGACAACGAAGGCATACAGCGGCGGACCGACGAATATCAGGAGCTCTTCGCCAATCCCTTTATCGCAGCGAGCCGCGGCTATATCGACGACGTGATCATGCCGGCGGAGACCCGCGAACGCGTGTGCCGGTCTTTTGCCATGCTCAAAGACAAAAAGCTCGAAAACCCCTGGCGCAAACACGGCAACATCCCGCTGTAGGAAATCAAGATGTTCGAAAAAATACTCATCGCAAACCGCGGCGAAATTGCCTGCCGGGTCATCAAAACCGCTCGTCGTCTAGGCATCAAAACCGTGGCCGTCTACTCCGATGCCGACGCCGAGGCACTGCATACGCGCATGGCGGACCAAGCGGTCCACATTGGCGGCGCGGCTTCCGCCGACAGCTACCTGCGCATCGATCGCATCGTTGATGCGTGCAAAGACACCGGCGCTCAAGCCGTGCATCCGGGCTACGGTTTTCTGTCCGAAAACGCGGACTTCTGCGAAGCCCTCGATGCAGCCGGCATCACTTTCATCGGTCCCGGCGTCAAAGCCATTACCAGCATGGGCGACAAGATCACCTCCAAGCTCCTCGCCAAGGAAGCGGGCGTCAACACGATTCCCGGTTACACCGACGTCATCGACGGTGCCGACCACGCCGTTGAAATCGCGCGCGAGATTGGCTATCCGGTCATGCTCAAAGCGAGCGCTGGCGGTGGCGGCAAAGGCATGCGCGTGGTCTGGAACGACGACGAGTGCCGCGACGGATTCGAACGCGCCACCAACGAAGCGCGCTCGAGCTTCGGCGACGATCGCGTCTTTGCGGAAAAATTCATCGAAGAGCCGCGCCACATCGAGATTCAGGTTCTGGCTGACAAACACGGCAACGCGATTTATCTCGGTGAGCGGGAATGCTCCATACAGCGGCGTCACCAGAAAGTCATCGAAGAAGCGCCTTCACCCTTCCTGGACGAGGACACACGCCGCGCCATGGGCGACCAGGCCGTGGCGCTCTCCCGTGCGGTTGACTACAGCTCCGCCGGTACCGTGGAGTTCATTGTCGATGCCAACAAGAACTTCTACTTCCTCGAAATGAACACCCGGCTGCAAGTTGAGCACCCGGTCACCGAGCTCGTGACCGGGCAGGATCTCGTCGAGCATATGATCAACGTTGCGGCTGGTGAGCCTCTGAGCCTCACTCAGGACGACGTTGAGCTCAAAGGCTGGGCAATGGAAACCCGGGTGTACGCGGAGGATCCGTTTCGCAACTTCCTGCCTTCGATCGGACGCCTGGTGAAATACAGCGCGCCGGCGGAATCGGCCCACGTTCGCGTGGATACCGGCATCGAGGAAGGCAGTGAAGTGTCGATGTTCTACGATCCCATGATCGCGAAGCTCATAACCTATGGTGAGAACCGCGACCAGGCCATCGAGCACATGGCTGATGCCTTGGACGCCTACCACATTCGCGGCGTCAGCCATAACATCAGCTTCCTGAACGCACTGATCATGCACCCGCGCTTCAAAGCCGGAAAACTCACCACGAACTTCATTGCGGAGGAGTACCCGGACGGGTTCCACGCGGCCGACGTCCCGCAGTCTGACCCGGTCGTGCCCGTGGCAATCGCCGCTGTCGTGTATGTCAGGCACCAGCAGCGCGTTCACGAGATCAGCGGGCAGACCCACCGTTTCGAGCCTCGCGGCCACAACGACTGGGTGGTGATCGCCAACAAAACCCACTACCCGGTCACGGTCGATGAGGTGGAGCACGGTTTCGAAGTCACGCACAAAGACCACATCTATCGCATCAAAACGGACTGGCAGTTCGGCGATGCGCTGGTACGCGCCGAGGTGAACGGCCACGAGGTCACCGTGCAGATGGACGATCACAAGGCAGGCTACAAAGCATTCCACCGCGGCGCTGAGACGGAGCTGCTGGTGCTCTCACCACGTGCCGCGGCATTACACGATCACATGATCGAGAAAGAGCCGCCGGATCTCTCCAAATTTCTGCTGTCGCCCATGCCGGGGCTGCTCGTCAGATTGTCCGTGCAGGAAGGCGATGAGGTCAAAGCCGGCGAGGAGCTTGCCGTGGTAGAGGCCATGAAGATGGAGAACAGCCTGCGCGCCGCCGACGACGGCGTGGTCGCGAAAGTGCTGGCCGCCGAAGGGGACTCACTCATGGTTGACCAGCCGATCCTCGAATACGAGTAGCAGCCAGCGTCGTACCCCCACCCGGGTAACGCACCTGTGCCACGTGTTCGGCATACGCCTGGCACCAGCGCTGCGGCGACGGTCCGCGCCCGCCCATAGCCACCAGATTACGATACGACCGGTAATTCTTGAGCGGATATTGATATTTCCGATCGATGTGAGCCCGCTCGACGCGGGGATAACGATACAAATCCTGTCGGCACGTTGTGGCCACCTCCGCAACAACGGTTTGCAGTTCACACGCGACCGACTGACACGGCGCGTCCGGCTGGGAAGCGCAAGCGCTGACAAGCCCAATCAGAGCGGCAACAAAAACCCTTTTCATCGAACATCTCCCTGAACGAGGCGCTGCGCCAGGGCAGCACGAAAAGATCTGTTCCTCTGAGTTCAGTCAAGCACAGCGCCGGGAGATTGCACGGAAGCATCTCACAATCCAACGAGTTTGATCCACGGCATGGTGGCGGAGAGACAAATCCGATCAGCCGGAACCGGTTGGCATGCGGACCTTCATTTTGAACGCGGCGTACTGTGCACACCATTCCTGGGGTGACGGTATCCGCGAGCCGAGTTTCAGCATCTCTGAATAAGTATCGAAGTTCGTGAAGGGATATCTGTATTCACGATCGATGAGGTCACGCCGGGCCCTCGGATACAGAAACAGATCCGAGCTGCAGGTTCGGGCAATGTCCGCCGCGGCAAGATCGAGCACACATTGCAGGGAGCGACATTCGCCCGCCGGCTGGGACGCGCAGGCGCCGAGCATCAGCGTAAACGCTGCCAATAAGAGTGGTTTCATCGTACATCTCCAATTCTCGAAAAACCCTCTTCCTCCGTTACGCGACCCGACGCCCACTCGCTGCAGGCCCACTGCAGGAAGGACGTGTGCGTTGTAACCTCAATCACGGTTTCACCGCGTACAAACGCGGATACGTGTCTCAATCAATCCTGGAGCAAGCAACATCCATGCCACGGGGAATCCCCCCGGTATCACCGGATAGCGCGCGCCTGCGTGCACCGTTACGGAGCAAACGACGCAGGCATGCACAACTGCGGGTCTCGCCGCGAGCGGCTCAAATCAGGCGTTGGGTAAGTGCACCAGCAGGGGTGGCTAACACGCCTGCTGGTGCAGGACGCCTACGGTCCACAAATTGACGCAGGCGAGGCGAGCACGGATGGATCACACGCGACGACAGTCGCGCTCACGCCCTCTTCCAGGACAATCCGGGAGCCAAATGAAACCACCAGGTCGGGACCCCGATTCCCGGAGATTGTCGTCGGATTATCGGCGTTCTGCTGCAAGCGTAAGACGCCGGCGCCGTCTGCCAGAATGCCCGGACCGAAGTTTTCGCTTACGTTGAGTCCGCCGTTGACGATCACGTCCGAGTTGTCGGTGACAATCAAACCAACGCCGTTCGTCTCGAGATTGAACTGCGCGGTTGCAAATGGAGAAGCCAGATTGGACGAGATCAGCAGAATCCCCACCCCGTTACCGGACACGTCGAAGCGGTTGGCACCACTGCCAACAAACTGCGAACCAACCACCGACACGTTGGAGTTGGCGACGAACATGCCTGCGCTGCCGCCATTGTTCCGGGATGTAACGCCACTCCCCTGAGACTCGGGAAAAGACAAAATCAACAGATTCGCGTTGTTCACCAGCAGCACGCCATCGCCGCCGTTGTCTTCCGTGTATACCCGGGCACCGCGCAGCTCCAGGGTCGAATTGCCGTTGACCGCGACACCCGGACCCCGGTTGCCTCGGGTATAGATCTCTCCTCTGGCGATCACCGTCGATCCGGTAAAGACATCCAGCCCGGCACCGTTGTCCTGCGCCGAAACGTCCGTCAATTCCGCATAAGACGCATCAACGGACAGTCCGTTGGTGGCGTTTTGCAGGAGCTGGACGCTCTCGATGCTGACCCGCGCACCTTTCTGCACGATAACACCCTGATCGCTGCCATGACTCACGATCAGCTTACGAAGAACCACCCCCTTTGCAGCAATGACGTTCAGCACGGCTTCGCGCTGTGGATGCTGCGCGCCGTCAGCGGTGATCACCGCCTCACCGTCCCCGACTATCGAAATACCGTCCCTGCGCACGATGACGGTCTCCCGGCACGTTCCCGAGACACGAACGACCGTCCCTGAACGTGCCCGCGATACCGCTTTTTGCAATGATTCTCCAGCGTTGCAATCGACGTGTACTCGCCGTGGGCTGGACGACCAGGCGTGGGCGCTCACCGCAAGCAGACAAGCGAGCGCTGTATAGCTCATCAGCAGATTGAAACGAACGGTGTGCCACATGTGTTCTCTCCTCAAACCTCTGAGCATCGGAACTTGCCACGCCGCGCCATCTCGGCAATGCTGATTTCTTGGAGAAAACCTTCCATTTTTCTTCCCCGGCCGCAGGTATTTGAAAACAAAGGAAATGTTGAATACTGAAACACTCCAAGACGGCTTCGCGCTCGGCGATTGGGAAGTTCTGCCCAGGCAGAATCTCATTCAAAAGAAGGGTTTGAGCGTCTCCATCGAACCACAAATGATGGCGGTCCTGGTCTTGATTGCAGCGCGCGGCGGTGACGTCGTTGCGACGGACGAGCTGGTCGAGATCGTCTGGCAGGGACGGCCAATGGCCGACAACCCTGTCTACAAGACCATTGCCAAGCTACGCCAGGCGCTCGGCGACAATCCCCGCGACCCGGCGTATATCGCGACCGTCAGCAAACGTGGCTACCGCACGGTCGCCCGCGTCGACGCATCCGCAAGCGAACCGTCCCCGCAGGCGAGGCCGTTACCGGCAACGCCGACCCGATCGCGCGCTGCGACCGTCGCTGCCGGTATTGCCATCCTGCTCATCGCCCCTATCGCCCTCGTCGCCCTCATCGCCGCCTGGCTCCTGGTACCAGAGGAGTCCTCGATTGAATCACCATCACTGCAGCCGGTTGCCACACCCACCGGTTCGAGTCGTCACCCGTGTCTCTTGCCGGGCGGTGATGCAGTGGTTTACGTCAACGACAGCACCGGAATCCCGCAGCTGTGGCGCACCGATCTTGGGAGCAACCGCTCCACGCAGCTGACCAACGCCGGCTCCCCGGCACGCTCGCCAGCTTGTATGGGAACCAGTGCGGTTTTGTTCGAACGCGACAATAGCATCTGGCATCTCGATACGCTGACCAATTCCGCGAACTTGATTGTGCACAACGCCCGCAATCCCGCGGCGGCGGCAGATGCTGACGTCATTGCTTTCGAGCGGGAAGAAGAAGTCTGGCTGGCACGCTCTGACGGCACGGACCAGCGTCGGGTGGAAAGTACCACCGATCGCGAGCAACTGCTCAGTCCGCGGGATCCGGCCCTTTCTCCCGACGGCCGCCGCCTGGTGTACTTCGAGCCCTCGGAGGGGCCGCTGGGGGATCTCTGGTTGTTGGACATCGCAACGGGCCGCACCACGCAGCTGACCCAGGACAACGCCCGGGCCGGGCATCCCGCATTCACGGCGGACGGCCAGTGGATCTACTTCAACTCATCCCGCGACAGCGTCGAGTCCATCTACCGGATTGCCGTGGACGGTGGTTCACCCCAGCGGCTTTTCGCCAGCACCACCAACGATACGACACCGGCAGTTCATCCCAACGGTGATGCGCTGGTGTACGCATCATCCCGCGAGCAATGGTCCCTCCGGCTGACGGATCCGCACGACAACCGCAGCACCGTCTTGCACGAATCTCGCGGCGCAATCGTCGCGCCAGAGCTATCCGCTGACGGAAACCGGCTTGCCTTCTTCGCAAACTCCGCCCCTAACCAGACCAGCGTTCTCATCCTGAACCTGGCCACGCGGGAGCTCGAGGAGCTGACCGATCCGGGAACCATCAACGTGATGCCGAAGTGGGCAGGTAACAACGCTGAACTTTACTACTATCACATCGGCGACAACGTGGAATACCGGCGCACACGCCTCGACCGGACGGACACGAGCATCGTGGCAGACAGCTGGACCTTCAATCGCGAACACGACGCGGCACCACACCCCAGTGAGCCTTATGTCATCTACGCGCAAATGGACGGCCCTCACGTCGTCTCCGCACGATTGCGGCATGTCACGAGCGGCGCTGACCTCAAACTGGACCGCAAGCTGACCTGGGCCGCCTGGTCGGGCAGCGGCAGATGGCTTGCCGCGACAGACTTCAGCGAGTCTCAACTCCCGACAGGCACCATGACGTTGTGCGCTTTCGATGCAGGCCGCATCGATGACTGTATCGATTTTGCTGAACGTGGCCATCACGCCGTCTGGTCGCGCGACGACCAACATATCTTTTTCGTGGAGCCAATCGACGGACAAAGGTTGCAGGTATGGCGCTACACGGTCGCCGACAAAACAACGGAACCGTTTGCCAGGATTGGGCCGGTTTCACCGATAGGACCCTTTTTTGCAATCACCGGGCGTGAACAGCTGATCTGGGTGCACCACGAAGTTGGCCGCTCGGAGCTCTGGGTTGCGCGATGGGCCCCTTAGGCCGCAACTTCCTCCAGCTCAACGAGCGTGCCGCAGAAGTCTTTCGGGTGTAAAAAAACCACGGGCAGGCCGTGCGCGCCGGTCTTCGGCTGGCCATCGCCGAGAACGCGGGCGCCCTCCTCGACCAGGTGTTCGATGGCAGCGTGAATGTCCGTCACCTCGTAGCAGACGTGATGCATGCCGCCGCTTGGATTGTTCTGCAGGAATTTCTCCACTGGCGAGTCTTCACCGAGCGGATGCAGCAGCTCAATTTTCGTGTTAGGGAGTTCCACAAAGACGGTAGTGACGCCATGGTCGGGTAGCGGCACGGGCTCGGTCACCGTGGCGCCCAGAGAATTTTTATACATCGCAGCGGCGGCTGCGAGGTCTGGCACCACAATTGCTACATGATTCAGTCGTCCAATCACGAGGGTTACTCCTGTCTATAGGTCTTATCGGTTCTTGCCGGGAATGAGTTTGAGAATCTGGCTGGCCGCGTCCGGAATGTTGCTGCCCGGGCCGAAGATGGCATGCACGCCGGCATCGTAGAGCGCCTGATAATCCTGCTGCGGGATGACGCCGCCGACGGCGATGACCACGTCTTCGAGGCCTTCGGCCTGCAATGCCTCAATCATCTCCGGCACCAGCGATTTGTGCCCGCCGGCCAGGGAGGAAACGCCCACCACGTGTACGCCTTCCGCTTTCGCCTGCGCGGCTGCTTCTTCAGGGGTCTGGAACAGCGGACCCATGCTGACGTCGAAGCCAAAATCGGTGAACGCGTTGGAGATGACCTTGGCGCCGCGGTCGTGACCGTCCTGACCCATCTTCACCACGAGGATGCTCGGCGCCTGCCCTTCGATATCGGTGAACACTTTGATCTCATCATGCACCTTGGTGAATGCCGGATCGTCTCCGTAGCTTTCGGCATAAACGCCGGAGGTTATCTTCGCCACCGGCTTGTGGCGGCCCCAGGCCTGCTCCAGCGCGTAAGAAACTTCGCCGACGCTGCAGCGCGCGCGTGTGGCCTCGATGGCAAGCTCGAGCAGATTGCCCGACCCGTCTTCCGCCGCGTTAGAGAGCGCGTTCATCGCCGCCTGCACTTTGCTGTCGTCGCGGTCTCGACGCAGATCGTTGAGCCGGCGCAGCTGCGCTTCACGCACTTTGGTGTTGTCCACGGTGAGGACGTCGAGCTCACCCTGCTCTGCTTCGACCTGGTATTTGTTGACGCCGACAATGACGTCCTCGCCGCGTTCGATCCGCGCCTGACGCTGGGCAGCCGCTTCCTCGATGCGCTGCTTGGGCATGCCGGAAACCACCGCCTTGGTCATGCCGCCGAGCCCTTCCACCTCCGCAATCAGCTCGCGGGCGTGCTGCACGATCGAGTTGGTCAGGCTTTCGACATAATAACTGCCGCCGAGCGGATCGATCGTACGGGTGATCTGGCTTTCTTCCGCCAGAATGATCTGCGTGTTGCGGGCAATGCGCGCCGAGAACGGCGTCGGGAGCGCAATCGCTTCGTCGAGCGCGTTGGTGTGCAGGCTCTGCGTGCCGCCCAGCACCGCCGCCATGGCTTCGATGGTCGTGCGCACGACGTTGTTATAGGGGTCCTGCTCCTGCAGCGACACGCCTGACGTCTGACAGTGCGTGCGCAGCATCAGCGATGTCGGATTCTGCGGATTGAACTGACTCATGAGCTCGTGCCAGAGGATCCGCGCGGCTCTGAGCTTGGCAATTTCCATGAAAAAGTTCATGCCGATGCAGAAGAAAAACGACAGTCTCGGCGCAAACTTGTCGATCTCCTGGCCCGTTGCGAGCGCCGCGCGCACGTACTCGATGCCATCAGCGAGGGTAAACGCCACTTCCTGCACGGCATTCGCGCCGGCTTCCTGCATGTGATAGCCGGAGATGGAGATAGAGTTGAAACGCGGCATGTGCTCGGCGGTATAACCGATGATGTCAGCCACCACCCGCATGCTGTTCTCCGGCGGGTAGATGAAGGTATTCCTCACCATGAATTCTTTGAGGATGTCGTTCTGGATGGTGCCGGAGAGGTCCTTCTGCGCAACCCCCTGCTCTTCCGCGGCGACCACGTAGCCCGCCAGCACCGGCAGCACGGCGCCGTTCATCGTCATCGACACGCTCATCTCATCGAGCGGAATGCCGTCGAAGAGGATTTTCATGTCCTCGACAGAGTCGATCGCAACGCCGGCCATGCCCACGTCTCCGGCTACACGCGGATGATCCGAGTCGTAGCCGCGATGGGTGGCGAGATCAAACGCAACGGACAGACCCTTCTGCCCGGCGGCCAGGTTCTGCCGGTAAAACGCGTTCGATTCTTCCGCGGTCGAGAATCCGGCGTACTGACGGATCGTCCAGGCGCGGTTCGTGTACATCGTGGATCGGGGACCACGCATGAAGGGAGCCGCACCCGGCATGCTGGCCACGTGGGCAATGTCGTCGAGATCATCGATCGTATACAGCGGCTTGATGGGAATCCCTTCGGGACT
Organism: Pseudomonadales bacterium; assembly: GCA_028285415.1. Classification (GTDB taxonomy): domain Bacteria; phylum Pseudomonadota; class Gammaproteobacteria; order Pseudomonadales; family Azotimanducaceae; genus UBA4421. The sequence continues at coordinate 324,626 of JANQPF010000022.1, read as the reverse complement.
CACCCAGGTCAGCTCATCCAGCGGTTTGCCGCGCAGCTCTTTCTCAGCCCGGGTTTGCCACGCCTGGTATGTGTCATCAGCCATCACACTGTCTCGTCAAAATCGAAGCCCGCCATTGTACCGTGATCGCAGATTGGCCGCATGGCACTTGCGCCCTGCCCGAGCCTCGTGAAAACTGCCCGCAGGAAGAGGAGGAGCGTATGACTGAACCAGAGGCCCCCTTGGCCGGAATCCGCGTCCTCGAGCTCGGCCAGATGATTGCCGTGCCGGCCGCAACGCACGTGCTGGCGGGATACGGCGCCGAGGTCATCAAAGTCGAAGATACCGCCGCCGGCGACGGGCTGCGCTACTACGGCAGCCAGAAGAACGGCATGAGCGGTTGGTTCGTCAACGCCAACTGGGGTAAACGATCCATTGCGCTCGACATCAAAACCCCCGCAGGCCAGAGCGTGCTGTGGTCGCTGATCGAGCGTGCCGACGTCTTCGTCGAAGGTTTCCGGACCGGCGTCATGGCCCGCCTGGGGTTCGGCTACGAGGCCGTGGCCAAGCGCAATCCAACCATTGTGTATTGCTCGTCATCGGGCTTCGGTCCCACGGGACCTTATGCCGATCAGCCGGTTTACGACCCGCTCATCCAGGGTCTGTCCGGTTGGGCTGGCATCCAGCTGCAGGATGACAAACCCACGCTCGTGCGCGCGATGGTGGCGGACAAGATCGGCGCGTACACGAACGCCCAGGCCATCATGGCCGCGCTCATCAGACGCGGCCGCACCGGTGAAGGCAGCCACGTGCAGGTCAACATGCTGGAAGCCAATCTGGCTTTCGTCTGGTCGGACGTCATGATGGACTGTTCCCTGCTCGACGCAGATGTCCATCACCTGCCCAACGTGCTCGGCGCTTATCGGCTTTATACCTGCAACGACGGGCTGGTGGCGATCGCACCGGGCGCCGATCGCCACTGGCAGTCCATGTGCGAGGCGCTTGCACCCGAGGCGTACGAAGACGAACGCTTCCACACCTTTGCTGGCCGCGGCGAGCACAACCGAGAATGGATGGATACGATCGACCGGATGGTCAGCAGCTGGCCCGTGGCAACCGTGGTCGAAAAGCTGCGGGCCGCGGAAGTCCCGGTTGCGCCGGTGCTCAATCCCCACGACGTCCACGCGGATCCCCACATCCGGGCCACCGGCATGCTGCGCGAAACGGAGCATCCGGTGACCGGACGAATCCGCCATCCACGACCGGCCAGTCACTTTCTCGGCGTCGACGCGCGCCTGCGCCCGGCACCGCGACAGGGTGAGCAGAGCAGAGAAATCCTCGAGGAGCTCGGCTACGACAGCAACAGCATCGACGCGCTGCTCGCAGCTGGACAGGTGCAGGGCGCCTGATGAAGATTGGGGTCACCCTGTTCGCCACCGATCGCCTGCTGCCACCCGCGGACATTGCCCGGGAGATCGAAGCGCGTAACCTGGATTCGCTGTTTCTGCCCGAGCACAGCCACATCCCGGCGAGCCGGCGCACCGTCTGGCCGGGTTCCCGCCCGGGACAGAACGACCCGCTGCCGGACTACTACTGGCACCTGCACGATCAGGTGGTGGCGCTGTCCATGGCCGCTGCCGTGACCACAACGCTGACGCTGGGTACTTCCGTGACGTTGCTGCCGCAGCACGATCCGATCTGGATGGCCAAGCAGATGGCCAGCCTCGATCATTTATCCGGCGGCAGACTGGTGATGGGGATCGGCTTTGGCTGGAACGTCGAGCAGGGGGAGAGCCATGGCGTGGCGTTTCGCGACCGCCGCCAGCGCACCGAGGAGTGCGTGGCGATTATGCGCGCGCTGTGGACCCGGGAAGAGGCGGCATTTCAGGGTGAGCAGCTGCACCTGGAGCCATCCTGGGCTTATCCCAAACCGGCGCAACCCAACGGCCCGCCGATCATCATCGGCGGCATGGGACCGCGCACCTACGACGCCATTGCGCGCTATGCCGACGGCTGGATGCCCATCACCGGCCGAGGTTCGCTCGCAGGACGAATCGAACCCCTGCGCGAGGCATTCGAGCGCCACGGACGGGATCCCGCGTCCCTTCGAGTGTTCATCTCGGGTGCAAGCGAAAACCCGGACGATCTGGCGAACCTCGCACGTGAGGGCGTGGAGCACGTGACGCTCACGATATGGAGCGAAGACTCGACCGAAGTCCGCCACAGACTCGACGACTTTGCACGCATCGCCGAGGCGGCACGGCAGAGATTCGACAGCTGAAGACGGTCAGTACGGCGCAGTGCCACCGTCGACGCTGAGCGCGGCACCGGTGATGCCACCCCCCTCATCAGACGCAAGTAGAAGCGCCATGGCGGCAACCTCTGCCACGGTGTTGGGACGTTTGAGTGCAGACTCCTGAGAAAAGAGCGTAATCATCTCATCGAAAGTCATGCCCATCGCCTCCGCGGTTGCCGGACCGTTGGCTTTGACAATGTCCGTGACCACAAGGCCCGGGCAGATGGCGTTGACGGTCACCCCCTGCGCACCTACTTCCTGCGCCACGGCCTTGGTCATGCCGTTGATGGCGTGCTTTGCCGTTGAGTAGGCGGTAAACACGGGTTTCCCCACTTTGCCTTCAGTGGACGAGACGTTGATGATGCGACCCCACTCCCGCTCGAGCATCCCGGGCAGCGCACGGCGGGTGGCCCAGAACGTCGAGTAGACGTTCCACTTCATCGTCTCGTCGAACGTTTCGTCGGACAACTGCGCCAGCGGCTGCAGATCGCCCGCGCCCCCGGCATTGTTGACCAGAATGTCCAGCTGTCCGAACGCTTCGATCGTTCTGTCGACAAAACCTTCCACGTCAGCCTGCTGCATGACGTCCCCGGCAAGAAAGACGCAGCGGTCGCCTGCGTCGAGATCAGCCACTATCTGAGCGCCTTTTTCGGCGTTGCGCGCCATCAGCGCCACCTTGGCACCCGCGTCGAGGTATGCGCGCGCAATCCCCAGGCCAATGCCAGCGGTACCGCCCGTAACGGCGGCAACTCTGCCGTCCAGTCGCATCGAAGCACTCCTACAACAAACAAGTGACGGCAAAGTTACATCAAGAGGAGACACAAGTCCTTGCAATCCTCTGGACGCACGACATAATCGCCGCATGTCGGGCAAACGTATAAGGAGGTGATCAGTGATATCTATTGCGAGTTTCGAGGGTCAGCTCACGTAGTTGGTCCTACAACGAGCAAAGAAGGGTCGGTCGTGACGTGAGTCACCACCGGCCCTTTTTACTTTCAGGCGGCGTATTTTCAACCGGCGTCCTTTCCACCGGCGTCCTTTCAAGCAGCGTCCTTTCAGGCTCAGCTAATCGCCCGCCAGATCAAGCAACACGCTAACCAGCGCATCGGGCGTCGAGAAGAACGGCGAATGGCTGGTGTCCATCGTCACCACCGAATCACAGCGTGACGCCATCCGCCGCTGGGTCTCGATGGTTATCGCCCGGTCCTGCAGACATTCGACATACGTTTTCGCCACGCTGCTGAGATTGTCCTCTCGATCGTGAAAGGGCGTGTTCAGCGGCGCCAGCGGTTCCGGCTTCAGACAAAGCCGCGCGAGCGTCAGATCGTCGTCACTGCAGTCTGCATAAAAGATGTCCTGCAGCCGGGAATCCGCCACGACCGTGCTGAGGCCGTCCGCGCTCGGCACGAGCGCCGTGGCAAGCTCAGAGCCGGTATTCTCTCCCGCCTGCTCGAACAGCGAGCGGCCGCTCTCCGGAACGAAGGCGCAGAGATAAACGAGTCGCTTGATGCGATCGGGTACCGTCGCCGCAGCCAGGCTGATGTTGAGTCCACCGCGACTGTGTCCCACGAGGATCACCGGCTCGGAACGGTTCTTCAGGACGCTGACCAGCTCGTCGTTCCATAGATCCAGCGTGACCTCGCCGAGGGGTGTGCCGTCCGCGCCCAAACCCGGCAGATCCACCGCCAGGGCACTGTGACCGGCTGCCTCGAGACGATTGACCACCTTGTACCAGCACCAGGCGCCGTGCCACGAACCATGAACGAGTACAAATTCAGCCATTCTCGCTTCCACGCTGTGCCATGTGATCGCGCAGGTTGTTGTGATTCCAGCGTGTCCGTGGATCAATCTCCTGCACCTCGTACGACAGTGCAATCGGCGTCTCGGCAAACGTCTCGGCGGTGAAGTCACACAGCGCCTGGAAGAGCGCGCGTCCCACCTGCTCGCGAACTTCGACGCTGCGGCCTTCGCCGATTCTGAGATACACCGCAATGAACGCGTTGTCCGGGTGACCGTCGGCAATCTGATAACGCGAGGTGGGGTACGCTCGCGTACGCAAACCCCCGATCGGCAGCACGTCCTGCCCCGCAGCACAGTGGTGCAGGGCATCAATCAGCCCATCAATGTCCAGGCGCGCTTCCAGATTGGCGGAGTATTCGATGATCTGGTGTGGCATCTGCTGCCCCTGTTCAAATTACACGGCGAGTCATTTAACATGTTAAGTATGCCGCCTCGACCAAACCCGCACAAGAACGAGAACACACGATGAAGCTACTGACCTACCGGCTATCCCCAGGTGACACCCCACGCTGGGGTGCGGTCGTCGGCGACGGGGTAGTCGACCTGGGCGCGCGCAATCCCGATCTGCCCGATTTACGCGAAGCTCTGCGCCACGACGCGTTGGTCCACCTCCAGGAGCAGGTCGCCTCAGCGTCCCCGGATGCGAGCCTCGCGGACGTCGACTACCTGCCCACCATTCCCAACCCCGAGAAGATCATCTGCATCGGGGTCAACTATGCCAACCGCAACGCGGAGTACAAAGACGACAGCGATTTGCCCGAGTACCCGAGCGTTTTCATGCGTACCCGTGAATCTCTCGTCGGCCACGAGCAGGATCTCTGCGATCCCCCGGAGTCAGATCAGCTCGACTACGAGGGTGAAATTGTGCTCGTCGTGGGTAAAGCGGGCCGGCGCATTGCCGCGGAGCGTGCACGCGAGCACGTGGCGGGCCTGACAATCATGAACGAAGGGAGCGTGCGTGACTGGCTGCGCCACGCGAAGTTCAACGTCACTCAGGGCAAGAATTTCGTGGCCTCCGGGGCGCTCGGTCCGTGGATGGTCACCGCCGACGAGCTCGACCCCATGGGCAGCCTGCAGGTCATCACGCGGGTCAACGGCGAGGAACGTCAGAACGACGTCACCGATAACCTCATGTTCGACTTCCGCTATTTGATCGCGTATCTGTCGACGTTCTATCACCTGAAGCCCGGCGATATCATCGCCACCGGCACGCCCAACGGCGCAGGCGCGCGCTTCGATCCACCGAAGTACCTGAAGCCGCAGGATCAGGTTGAGGTCGAAGTGCCGGGCGTCGGCGTGCTCCGGAACTCCGTCGTCGCAGAGCGCCTCTAGCCGAGCAATTCCCCCACGGCGCGATGGGCCTGATCGATGGCTTCGTCGAGATACGCCCGTGCTCCGGCGTCGGAGTTGGCGATGGCAACCGGCCCCCAGGTCTGCCGGCCAATCTCATGTGGCGCCTGCCCCGGCGGATACTCCGGATCGAACAGCGTGTAGCCGCCGTAGGCATAGCCGTGCGGCCAGCGGTTGACGGTAATGGCGGCAATGTCGCGCTCGGCATCAAATCCCCCCGGCCCGAGAAGCTGGGTCAACTGATTCCTGATGTCGGCTTCTATGGTGTCGTACGACGTGCCAAGCAGGCGCGCCCGCCCCACTCTGAACTGGTCGCGGGCGTGTAGTCCCGCCTGGCCGAAGGCGCTCGACATGTGCAATACCACCGGCTCGTCAGCCGACTCGGTGAACCGGTAACCGCCGAGGCTTACCGGAAAGTCCATCATCATCATGTTGTGAAACATATTCGGGGCAAAGCACTGCCCAATGCCCAGGTTTTTCAGCGCCCGCCAGTTTCGCAGCGCAACGTTCGTGTAGACGAGCGGCACCTTGACACCCTGAGCCAGCGCCTCTTTCTGCGCCAGCGGCATGTCCGGGCAAAGATAGGGGATCATCATGTTGTAACAAGCAAGAACACAATGACGCGCGCGGGCTTCTTCGAGCGAGCCGCCGCGGACGTACCGCACGCTGGCCCCGTGCGCCGAACGGCTGACGTTGACAGCGGTGCTGTTCAAACGGACCCGTGCGTTCGCTTCGTCGCGATCCAACCGGCTGTAGTCGAACCTGTCGACCAGGACGTCCACGCTATCCACGCCCGTGCAGACTTCAGGAATCAACGATCGCACCAGCAGCCGCGCAATCGACGCATTACCGTCCGGGAAATGATGGATGTACGGTTCGAGCAGAGAATCAGCTGCCTGCTCGCGCAGCCATCCGGCGCCCCAGAGGCCCAATCGTTCGATCCCCGGCAGGCCCATGAATATCGCTTCAATGGCGGTGATGCCGTCAATGCCAAGGCCAAAATAACCGCTCGGCAGATTCTGCAGGATGTTCAAGACCTCGTTGTCAGTGACGTTGAGATCGTCGCGCACGAAGTCGAGGTAACTGCGCGTACTCAGATAGTCTGCGACGTCCAGGAGGCCAACGTCGGGGATGACGTCGTCCCCGCGCTTCATGAGCTCAGCCATGGCCTCGCGCGATGCCCGCGACAGCGGCATGGCCTCGAGCGCCGCGGGCCCATCCAGCTGCGCGGGCGCCAGGCGCATGAAGTTACCGGTATTCATCAGCACGTTGTCCACGAACGCGGCACGGCCGTAGGTTTCCTGATCAAAGAACACGCCGCCGCGCAGACCGTGGCGTACGAAAAAATCCTGGTCGTAGGCGGTGTCGAACGCCTCGAGATCCACCGTGAGCGCCGCAAGCAGCGCTTTGCATACGTCGCTGTATGCGGAGGGTGATTCCATGGTCTGGCTGCCGCCATAGCCGATGATGTGGCGCCCGTCGACCATAAACTCGTTACGCTTGGCATGCCCGCCGAAGTCGTCGTGGTTGTCCAGGATCAGGATCCGCGCGTCCGGCTTTGCTGACCGATAGAAATAGGCAGCCGCCAACCCGCTGACACCCCCACCAACGACAACCAGGTCGTATTCTTCCGCCTCCCGGGCTGCGCCGAAATCAGTCTGCCCTTCGCGTCCCAGGGCGTGAGCGACTTCGTAGGAACCTTCGTGGCTGCCTCTGAGCCCGGTCAGGAGCGGCGGATAGTATTGCGCCGCGGCTGCACCATCCGCGCCCGCGGCCAGACCAGCCGCCAGGGGCGCGCCTGCAAGCCCGTGGACAAAGTCGCGCCGTGTGATGTCCGCCATGATCAGCTCCTCAATCGATCGCGCGAATGACCTCGTCGAGAATAGCGCCCATCCGCTCGATGTCTTCGACGGTAGAGATGAAGGGTGGGGCAAACTGCAGCGTGTCGCCACCCCAGCGCACGTACAGCCCCTTTTTCCAGCAGGCAACACCAATCTCATAGGGACGCACCAGCGGGTCGCCGTCTCGCGCGGCAATCTGCAGAGCGCCCATCAAACCGACGTTGCGTATATCGGTCACGTGCGGAGCGCCGCGCAGACCGTGCAGCGCGTTTTCGAGGACCGGGGCGAGCGCTCGCGCCAGCGCCGGCATGTCTTCGCGTTCGAACACATCGAGCGACGCCAGCGCCGCGGCGCACGCCACCGGATGTCCCGAGTAGGTGTAACCGTGAGGGAACGCAATCATGTGGTCGGGCTGCCTCTCGTCGACAAAGGCGTCGTGAATCTCAGCCCGGGTCAGGACCGCGCCCATGGGCACGGCGCCGTTCGTCAGCGTTTTCGCCAGATTCATGATGTCCGGCACGACGCCGAAGGTATCCGCCCCGAACGCCTCACCCGTGCGGGCAAATGCCGTGATCACCTCGTCGAAAACGAGGAGGATGTCGTGCTTGTCACAGAGCGCGCGCAGCCTCTGCAGATAGGCGGACGGCGGCACGATGACACCGGCCGATCCCGCCACCGGCTCGACGATGACGGCCGCGATGTTCGACGCGTCGTGCAGCATCACCAGCTGCTCAAGCTCGTCCGCAAGCTCTTCCCCGCCCTGCGGCTGCCCCCGCGTAAAGGCATCCTCCGCCCGCAGCGTGTGCGGCAGATGGTCAGCTTCCGCCAGCTGACCGAAGAGTTTGCGGTTGGGGCCAATGCCGCCAAGACTCGTCCCCGCAAAGTTAACTCCGTGATAACCCTTGATACGGCCGATAAAACGGGTTTTGGTTGGCTGGCCGGCCATGCGCCAATACGCACGCGCAATCTTCAAAGACGTATCTGCAGACTCGGAGCCCGAGTTGGTGAAAAAAGCGTGGGTCAGTGCCGCGGGTGCGACGTCCGTGAGCCGTTCCGCAAGCTCGAACGCCTGCGGATGGCCGTATTGGAATCCAGGCGCATAATCGAGGCTTCTCAGCTGCTGGTTGACGGCGTCCGCAATCTCGGGCCTGTTGTGTCCGAGGCCCGTGCACCACAATCCAGACAAGCTGTCATACACCCGGCGACCGTCTTCGCTCAGAAAGTAAGCACCGTCGGCGCCCGTGATGATGCGCGGGTCTTTGCGGAAACCGTTGCGCGCCGTGAACGGCATCCAATAGGCCTCTCCCGGAACGCTGCCTGGACTGATCTCGCTCATTGCTGCTCCTGTACGACTCCCGTGCGGGGACGGCTGCATTGTTCCACCGACCCGTGACGTCGACAACGGGTGGCGCGACGTGTTGCGATACGCCCGATTCCCTGCGTAGACTCGAATCACGGGTCATCAGCAGGAGGAAGCCGTGCAACCGTTTGCATATTCCAACTCACCCTATCCGATCCGCAGCGACCTGTCTGAGGCTTATCGCCACGCCTGGACGAAGCTCGCTGCGCCTGGCACATGGTGGTCGGGCGGCGCTCGCGTGGCCATCGCCCAGGAGGTACGCAACGCCCGGGATTGTGAGCTTTGCAGGGCGCGCAAGGCTGCGCTCTCGCCGTTTGCTCCGATCGAAGGCGCACACAACAGCACCACGGGTCTGGCACCGGAGGTCATCGATGTGGTGCACCGCCTGACAACCGATCCGTCGCGTTTGACCGAGCCCTGGCTGCAGGAGCAGCTCGGATCCGAGCTGAGCGTGGGTCGCTATGTGGAAATCATCAGCGTTGTCGTGACGACGCTCTGCATCGACTCATTCCATCGGGCGCTCGGCTTCGAACTGGAGCCGCTGCCGGAAGCGCTGCCGGGCGAGCCGAGCCGCCATACGCCAACCGGTCTCGAGGAAAAGACCGCCTGGGTGCCGATGATCGAAACGCTGGGAGAGACCGAGCAGGATCTGTGGCCGCAGCCGCGCATGGCCAACGTCATTCGCGCGATGAGCCTGGTGCCGGATGCGGTGCGCCTTTTGAAAGTCCTCTCAGCGGCCCAGTATGTCCCCATGCAGGACGTGCCCAACGCTGCCGCGGACGGCGGTCGCGCCATTTCCAGGGCGCAAATCGAATTCATCGCGGCCCGCGTGTCCGCCATCAACGACTGTTTTTACTGAACCAGCTCGCACGCGACGCTGCTCCGTGTGAACAGCCAGCTTGCCGGTGAAACCACCAACCTCGACGCCATCCGCGAGGGCTCCGGCGTCACGAGCGGCGTGCCCGATGGTGAACTGCTCTCCCGTCTCGTTGAGCTCACCCTCGACGATTCCGCCGACAACGCGGACGAGCTTGCCGGAGTGCGTGACGCAATCGTCGCAGCAATGGACGCACCCGCGCTGGTAGATGCCGCTGCGGTCATCGGTAATTTTCAGCGCATGGTGCGTATTGCCGACGGCACGGGCATTCCGCTGGACAAGCAGGTAGCGATGATCAGCGCGGACGTGCGCGATGAGCTCAGGCTGAACGAATTCGGCTCCGCCAATTTGACCCCGGCCCCCGGACCCATTGGCCGCTTCCTGGGCCGTCACCTGCGCCCGCTCCTGATCAAAGGCATCCAGATGGGACGCACACAAGCGGCGGCGGACGATTAGCCGGTATAAAGCGCCCGCGCGCGGGCCAGCGCCTCGTGATTGCCGATGTCCACGGGCACTTCGGACAGCGTAAACGCGCTCATTGGGCTCTGATTGCTGAGCCATGCAACGAAGTGCCCCGGCGCATCCGGATTGCCGCCCGCCACAAGGTATTCCTGGATGCGTGCAAGATCCTCGCCACGGTAGACATACAGCGGCGCGCTCGACCACTCCGAACGCGGCACCGCGGGTTTCTCTTCAAAGGCTACCAGCGCGTGACCGTCGCCGATGAGCGCGTTGCCGCGGCGCCTGCGATCTTCCTTGTCGGGATTTCGCCAGACGCACACGGTCGATCGCTGCTGAGCTTTGAAGTGATCGACCACCTCGGAGAAGTGAACGTCGAAGAGATTGTCAGCGGCCGCCACCAGATGATCCGTGCGCACTTCGTTGCCGAGCGCCAGCGCCAGGTCGCCGACCGCACCAAGCCGAGATGCGTCATCTTGTGCGTCATTGACGACCAGACGGACATCGTGCGGCCGCCAGTCGCGAAAGTGGCGTTCGAAACGGCGGTTGCAAACCACAACAATCTCGTCGGGCGCAGTTGTGCGGATCTGCGAGAGCAGCCGGTCGATGATCGTCTGCCCGCCAATCTCGATGAGCGGCTTGGGGAAATCCCGCGTCAGCGGATACAGCCGGGTCGCAAATCCCGCGGCAAGGATGAGGGCGTTCACAGCTCGCGGGCCGCGCCATCCGCGCTGCCGCAGTCGAGCACCCAGGAAAGCTCCGCAAGCTGCGGATGTCTGGCCCCGTATGCGGGATGTACCTCAGCGACGATATCCGCAATGGCATCCCGCTCCACCAGCGCAATGCAGCAGCCGCGAAAGCCCGCGCCGCTGAAGCGGGCGCCGTAAACGCCGCTCGTTGCATTGAGAAGATCGACGAGGTCGCGTACCGGGGTTGCGCCTACCTCGTAGTTTTCGACGGAGCTGCGGGCGCTGTCGCGCATCAGCGCGCCAAGGCGGGCCGGGTCTCCAGCCTGCCAGGCGCCGACACCAGCCTGCACCCGCGCCGCCTCCTCGAAGTAGTGTCGGGCGCGGCGTTGCTCCAGAGGCGTGAGCTCGGCGGCATGAACGTCGAATACAGCTGCCGGTACATCACCCAGCCGGGGCGCTGTGAGCCCGAGCCCGGCGACCTCGCTCAGCCGTTGCGCTGCCTGCAGCGACTCTTCGACCCGTGAATTGAAATTGGCCGGCGTCAACGGCTCGGCAAGCCCGCTGTGAAAGGCAATGAAGCTGAGCGGCTCCGGCGACTCGTGCAGGCGCGCCGTGCAGGCGCGGGTGTCTATTTCCGCCACTTTGCCGCGCTCGGCAAAGACGATGGCTGCCGGATCGAGAATGCCGTTCTTGAGTCCGAGAAATTCGGTTTCGATCACCTTGTCGAGCTGCACCAGGTCCGTGGCCGACAGGGTTTTACCCGCGCCGTCGGCGAGCGCGAGCAGGTAGGCAATACCAACCGCCGCCGAGGAGGACAGTCCGGATCTCGATCTCCCGCCGACGCTCGCACCGAGCATGCCGCCAGGTTGAATGTCGCGCGCGGTGAGCGCGGCGATAGCGCCGCGGGCGTAGTTGTCCCAGGCGCCGGGCTGCATCTTCTGCGGCGCGCGGGCATCGAGGTTCGCGATACCGGAAAATTCGTCACTCACCAGTCGCACCTCGCTCGTTTCAAGCGGCACGTAGGCGAGGTGGATGGCATGCTCGATGGCTTTTGCGACCACCGTTCCGTACTGATGATCAACGTGGGCCCCCAGCGGGCAGATGCGATACGGCGCGCGAATGACCCGGACCTCCCGCTCGGATACGTCAAACGTCCTGCACAGGAGCGCTATCGCTGCTTCCGCCGAGCCGCTCGGGGCAGTTTCCGCAATCAGCACCGCGCGTCAGGCCGGAACGTGGGTGGTGGTGATTTCGGCAAGCTTTTTGTCACCCTCCCCCAGCACCACGGTCCGTACGACGGTGATCCGTCGTCCCACGCGCACGGGCAGCGCCTGCCCGCGGATACGGCCCCCCTGCTGATTCGAGAGCATCACCGCGTGCAGATCGACCCCCACCATGAAGCGCTCTTCACCAAACTTCGTCTGATAGGCCCGCCCGGCGGCCCCCGTGGCGATATTGTCCGCCAGCGAGATCAGCACGCCGCCATTGATGTTTCCGGTGGGGTTACAGTGATGGGCCTGAATGTCGATCTCGGCCGTCATCCCCTCCCCCGCAAAGTCAGGTCCCGGGTACTCGAGCCCAATGTACTCGTCAAAGGTCATTTTCGGCCCCAAAACTCTTCACACCATCTTAACCGCTCTTGTTGTGAACTTATGCTACACGCTTACAATGCGAGGCAGACAACCATGAGTTCCCTAGCACACATGCCCGAAAAGCAGGGACAACGCACCGTTTTACTCGTCGAAGACCATCAGGATCTGGCCGAAACGGTAGGTGCCTTTCTGGAATCACAAGCTTATACCGTCGACTACGCTTCTGACGGCCTGACCGCAATGCACCTGGCTGTCACCGAAGACTACGACGCCATCATCCTCGACATCGGTCTGCCCGGCATCGACGGTCTCGAAGTCTGTCGCCGGCTGCGCAAAGACGCCCGCAAACAGACTCCCGTCATCATGTTGACGGCCCGCGATCAGCTCGATGACAAACTGACGGGTTTCGACGTCGGCGCTGACGACTATCTCGTCAAGCCGTTCGAAATGCCGGAGCTTGCCGTACGCGTCGAAGCGCTGATCCGCCGAGACAAAGGTGATGTATCCGAGACGACCTACCGGATCGCCGATCTCGAGCTCGACACCGAGCGCGAAATTGCCATCCGCGCGGGTAAGCGCCTGAGCCTGTCTCCGCGCAGCTACGAAATCCTGCGCGTGCTGATGCGTCGCGCCCCCGCCGTTGTGTCGAGACGGGAGCTTGAGAAGGAAATCTGGGGTGACGAAGTTCCGGATTCGGATGCGTTGCGCAGCCACGTGTACAACCTGCGCCGCATCGTCGACAAACCTTTCGAGCGTCCCCTCATCGAGACGGTGGCCGGACGCGGCTTCCGCATGGCGGAAGACTGAACCGGCAGATCAGCTGAACCAGACCTTAAATTCCGTGCCGCTACCCAGCTTGCTGTCGAGTTCCACCCGCCAGCCGAGCTGCTGCGCCAGGCGTCTCACGAGCGCCAGACCCAGCCCCTGACCGCGCGTTGTGCGGGACGCGGTATCGCCGCGGAAGAAGGCTGTGAACGCATTGTCCATGTCCTCTTCGGACATCCCGATCCCGGTGTCTTTGACGATGACGCACGAAGGTGTGATCTGGATCGTGACGACGCCGTCCGTCGTATAGGTCAGCGCGTTGCGCACGAGGTTACTCAGCATGATGGCGAGCACTCGCGGTTTGGCGCTGCAGAGCGCCTCCACGTCTTCGAGAAACTCGATCTGATTGCCTTTTTCATCGGCAAATTCCGTAAGGAGCTCAATTTCCTCCGCAATGACCTGATTGACGCTCGTCGTCCTGCCGTCCGCAAACACGTCCTCTTCCCGGGCGAGCGTCAGCAGCGTCTCGAGCAGCGTTTCCATGTCGTTGACCACGCGCCGCATGCGCTCAAATATCCGCTTGTCCTTGTCGGGCCGGCTCGCATCCGCTTCGAGCAGATCGAGCGAGCCTTTCATGACGGCAATCGGCGTGCGCAGCTCATGCCCGGCGTTTCTGGTGAACGTGCGCTCACGTTCGATGAACTGCGCAAGACGTGAGCTGAACTCCTGCAACGCTTCGACCATGAGCCGCGTCTCCCGGTCCACATCGTCCGGTGTCACCGGCACCTCGAGTTTGTCGGTCGAGCGGAAGTCGAAGTCTTCAATGGCCTGAGCCAGGTTCAGCATCGGCGAGATCGCCGCATGGGACAGCCGATAGGTCAGAAAGAAGACGATGTAGACGGTGAGGAGGACCGCCGCCAGCGGGGCAAGACCGAAGTAGAAGACCAGGTCCGCCACCTGCGCGTCCGCGAACACCAGATACAGGCGCATGTTGTTACGCTGGCTGACGAAGATCAGGTTGTCTCCCGGCAGGGCGTCCGCCTTGCCGAAGCCGAGCGGCAGGTCGTGCAACGCTTCCGGCACGGTGCTGTAATCGTCGCCCACAGCCTTGTAGCCGAGGAGATTGCGGACATTCGGCAGCGGGTGCGCCGGGTTTTCCTGGAGCTGCTCCCAGTAGTAGTCGGTTTCGGTAACGAGGGCCTGCCTGGTCAACACGTTCTCGACAATGAGATACGTGATGTAGACACCCACCAGCGCGGCGACGCTGATGAGCAGCACCTGCAGGGCATATACCCGAACCAGCTTGGCACGCAGACCAAGCTTGGCGCTCTGCGCCGACACTTCGCTGATGACGTTCTCGCTAACCGCCTGACTTTGCCTTAGTGAACAGGTAGTGGGCTACCTGCCACTGGTTACCGCGATCGTACGCAAACATCTCTTCGCAGGCCATAAAGAACATCCGCCAGCGCTGCTGCCAGACGTTGACGTCACCAGCGCCATACGTGTTCTCGAGGCTCGGACGCAGGTCTTCGACGCGCTCGTCCATGTTTTCGAGCCAGGCACGCGCGGTCCGTTCGTAGTGCGTGCCGTCGTGCAGCCAGCGATGCTGCAGCGATAGATCCTCCTGGAAGGCGAGCAGCGTGTCTGCAGCCGGCATGAGTCCCCCCGTGAAGAAGTAGCGGCCCATCCAATTACTCTCCCCTTCCGTCTCGAAAGGATAGATGAGGTCTTTGTGGCAGAAAATGTGGGTAAACAGGCTGCCCCCCGGGCGCAGCCAGCGGCTGATGCGCCGCATGAGCTCTGCGTAGTTCCGCACGTGCTCGAACATCTCGACGGAAATGATCTTGGTAAACGTATCCGCCGGCAGATCCAGCCGGTTGACGTCCTGGGTGATCACCCGCAGGTTCTCGAGCCCCAAAGCGCGCGCACGCGTCTCGATGTATTCCCGCTGCGTCGTCGAGTTCGATACCGCGGTAATGTCCACCAGCGGTTCCCGCTCGGCAAGCCAGAGCGAGAACGAGCCCCAACCACAGCCCAGGTCCAGCACCGTGTCACCAGCCTCGATGGCAAGGCGCTCGCGGTACATCTCGAGCGTGTGCAGCTCTGCCTCGGCGAGGCTTGCATTGTCGTGAGGGAACACGCAGGCAGAGTATTTCAGACGCGGCCCCAGCACGTTCTCGAAAAACGTGGTCGGCAGCTCGTAGTGCTGCTCATTGGCGGCGTCCGTGTGGAGCGCAACGGCACTTTCACGCAACGCCTCCGTACGCGCGACCTTCGTACCCTGCGGCTGACGCCGCTCCTCACGCAGGCGCTGCTTTACAAGCTGCCGGATGCCCACGCGGATCAGCGGGTCAGGGACCCAGCCCGCCTCTGCGAGTCCTATGAGTGAACTCATGCGATATCTCCTTTTGTCGAAGCCAGTTGTGTCTCATCGGCGTTGAGCATCCACAGGGAAAAGCGCGCAAGGCCGTAAAAAAGCAGGAACCAAGAAAGCGATATGGCGGCCGTCAGGTACAAGTCCTCGACCACAACCGCACCGAAGCGCTGACCGGTGAGGTAGGTCACCGGAGCAAACGCGCCGACAATCAGCGAACCGACCAGCGGCCTGTCGCGAAACCAGCTCATGGAGTGATTGACGGTGAGCCCCAGCCCAATCCAGAGGAGCGCAATCCAATACGGCGCAAACGTGGACTGCGGGTAACTCAGAATGCCGAGATTTATCCAGAGATTGTCGATGATCAGACCCAGCGATAGCGCAACTATCGCCACCGTCACGTCCGCTGAGCGGCTTGCGCTGAACCAGGTCAGCACACTGATCGGGATGAGCGCGCCCAGCGCCAGCCAGTGCAGGCCATAGCCACCGGCACCCAGCACGCAGCTGAACCAGAGCATCTGGAAAAAGCCGAAGTTGAGAATCGTGAAAATACCCACTTAGGTGCCTCCTTCAAGGGGTTGGGGCTTGTTCGAAAAAACTGCCTGAACGTCGCTGATCGCGCGCTCGCGGAAGCCGCCTTCACAGTACGAAAAATAGAACTGCCAGAGACGCTGGAATCGCGTATCGAAGCCCATGCCGGCGAGCGCATCCGCGTGTGCGGCAAAGCCGCTCGACCAGCAGGCGAGCGTCTTGGCGTAGTCGATGCCAATGTCGTGGAGCGCGGTCAGGCGCAGGCCTGCGCTGGACGAGGCTGCGCTGACAAGGCGAGTCACGCTCGGAATGAAGCTGCCCGGGAAGATGTGCTTCTTGATGAAGTCAACCTCCTCGAGGGCAGCCGCGTAGCGTTGGTCTTGAATGGTAATCGCCTGAATCACAAAACGTCCGCCCGGAGCAAGAAGTTCATCAACCTGCTGAAAGTAGCGATCGACAAACTCATCGCCTACGGCTTCCACCATTTCGACGGACACTATCCTGTCGAACTGACCGTCGAGATTACGATAGTCCTCTAGCAAAACCGTCACGCGGTCCTCGAGACCCGCTGCCTGCACCCGGCTCGTGGCTTCGTCAAACTGCGCCTGGGAAATGGTTGTGGTCGTCACACGGACGTCATAGTGCGAGGCAATGTAGACCGCGAGGCCGCCCCAGCCCGTGCCAATTTCGAGCACGCGGTCTCCGGAGCGAAGCTCCAGGAGTTCGCAGAGGCGCTCGAGCTTACGCGTAGCGGCGACCTCAAGATCCGCATCGGTGGTATCGAAGACAGCGCTCGAGTACATCATTTTGCTATCGAGCCAGAGTCGGAAAAAGTCGTTGCTGAGATCGTAGTGCGCGGCAATGTTGCGGCGACTGCCGGCGAGCGTATTTGCCCGCCGCAGATGGGTAAATTTCTCGCGCACCTGTTTGGTCCAACGCAGGGCCGTGTTGTCGAGGCCGCTCAGCGCGGCTTCGTTTGCGGCAAACACCCGAACCACCCTGGTGAGATCACACGTGCTCCAATCCCCGTCCGCATACGACTCACCGGCACCGATAGTGCCGCCGAACAAGAGGCGCAGATAAAAACGCGGGTTGTGCACTGTGACGGCGACGCGAAATCGCGGATCGTCGCCGAATACCCGGGTTCCGGTCGCATCCCTGAGCTCAATGCTGCCGTGGTTCAGGTCATTGAGCGCACGAAACACGAGCGAGCGCGCAAGGCGCTGCAAGAGTGACAGCGGCGCCTCAGTGAATGGTTGTTGATGCGGTTGCAGACTGGTCTGGGTGAGCATGGAAACGTGCTCCTTTGATTTTGAGTAGCAACGCCTGCCAGTAGATCCGGCTGAGCGTAAGTAAATTCTGGCAGGGGTAGCGCAGCCGCAGGCGGCAGGCTTGCGACCACGAGCATCCCGCAGCCTTCAGGTTCAGGGCGGCGGCAAAAATCCGCTCGCCATTGTCGAGCAGCTGCATGGTGATCAGAATGCGATCGCCCTCCACCTCGAAACGCCACACGTATCGCAGCGCCATCGGCATGAACGGTGACACGTGGAATTCTTTGTCAAAGATCCAGACGTTGTCTGTAGATTGTTCGAGCGCGTAACAATGGGTCTCGTCCCAGGGGGTATTGGTAATGTGACCGAGAACGCCGATGAGCTGCCCGTCCCTGACGAGAAAGTAGAACGACACGGGGTTGAAAGAGCGTCCGAAGAGGCTCGGCTGCGTAAGCAGCCAGACCTCGCTGTCGGCAACGTCAGCGCTGAACAAGGACAGTGCCTCCGAGCTCGACAGGTACCGGTTGAAGTTGGGCCGCAGCAGCCTGGGCAGCTCCGAGTTGTCGAGCCGCGCAAGCGCCATCCAGAGCCGATAACGGAATTGGTGGCGAACGTCGTACTGACGGCTGTGACTGACCGTACCTTCGAACGCGTTCTCAACCACCCGGGTGGTGCCGTCACGCAGCATGAGCCAGGCCCTTCTGAAGGATGTGCTCGACTGCCTGACGACCGCTGACGAACCCATCTTCGTGAAATCCGTGTCCCCAGTAAGCGCCCGCAAACGCAATTCGATCTCCGCTGATGTCCCAGCGGCGGGTTTTCGCCTCCTCCGCATCTCGGGTGAAATGGGGATGCTGATAGTTACCTTGCCAGGCAATTTGTCGCGGTTCCCGCGATGGATTCAGAGTCACAAAGTAGTGGGTTGAGCCCGGGAGTGACTGCAGGCGGTTCATCCAGTAGGTGATCGTAAGCTCACCTACCTGATTGCGCTGCACGTTCCAGCTCGACCAGCAGGATTTGCGCTTCGGCATGAAACTCGGGTCGCTGTGCAGATAGACCGAGTTCGCGCGGTAGGGCATTCGCGAAAGTACCTGCACCTGCAGCCTGCTCGGATTGCGCAGCGCGGAGAGGGCCTGGTCGCTGTGACAGGCAACCACTGCTGCGTCCACCATCTCCACGCCTCGCGGGCCGTGGACCGCCAAGCCGTCTTCGCGCACCGTCAGCTGCACAGGTGCCCTGAGGTGAATCTCGCCGTTGAAGTGGTTCAGAAACGCCTGCAGATAGCTGCTCGACCCACCCTGCAGCACCCGCCATTCGGGACGGCCGCTGATTTTGAGCATGTCGTGGTTGCGCATGAAGTCGACCACGTGGTGCATGGACAGATTGAGGCTGGCGTCCGCCGGCTGCGACCAGAGCGCAGCACACATCGGGACAATGTGCGCGTCCGTGAACTCGCGCGAATACCCATGCCTTTCCAGGTAGCTTCCGAGGCTGAGCGCTGCCGTCGCGCCGGAGCCATTGGCGCGATAGAACCGCTTGAGGTCCCGCCAGAGCCGCCAGTACCCCGGCCGTGCAAGCTGACCGGGATGCGCCGCAATTGCGCGCAGGCCACCGGTTCCGTATTCGAGGCCGAGTCTGGTATCGCTGACCGCAAAGCTCATGTCGGAAGCTTGAGAAGCCACGTCCAGCGCAGTCAGCCAGGCGTCGAATTCAGGATAGTGGCGCTGGTTGAAGACGATAAATCCCGTATCCACTGCCACCTCACCGTCCGAACTGTCCAGGAGGTGCGTGTGGGTATGTCCACCAAGACGCACGTCCGCCTCGTAGAGGTCGACTTCGAGCCCTGCGTTCTGCAGATGCCAGGCGGAAGAGATACCCGCAATGCCCCCGCCGATCACCGCCACTCTCTGCATGGTGCTCACGACTGCCGCCCCGAACGCTCGGCGAGCACCGGAGCGGGTACCTCACGCAGATCCCAGACGAGACCCAGACGCGCCAGACCGCGCAGAACGTAATAACTGACGTCCACTTCCCACCAGAGAAAACCCTGGCGCGCAGACCCGCAATACCGATGATGATTGTTGTGCCAGCCCTCGCCGAGCGTCAGCAACGCGAGCCACCAGGAGTTACGACTGTCGTCATCGTTGTCATATGGACGACTGCCAACCTTGTGGGCCAGGGAGTTGATCATCAGCGTCACGTGCATCAGCACGAGCGTGGAAACGAGATACCCCCAGAAAACCAGCTGCAGACCGGTTGTTCCGCTTGCCGGGGCAAAGTGCTCGAGCATCACGCCGATGAGATACAGCAGCGCCGCAAGCACGATGGGCGGCACAACGTCGAAACGATCCAGCCACACCAACTCGGGAAAGCGGGCGAAGTCGCGCACGGCGTGCTTGTCAGTCGCAAAGTGTCTTGGAGATAGAAACCAGCCCATGTGCGACCACCAGAAGCCACGCCGGGCGTTGTGCGGGTCACGCTCGGTTTCCGTGTGCTGATGATGATGTCTGTGGTGTGCAGCCCACCACAGCGGTCCACGCTGCGTCGCCGTCGTACCAAGGAAAGCCCACAGAAACTGATGCCAGCGCGCTGTTGCAAACGCCTTGTGCGAAAAGTAGCGGTGAAAGAATCCGGTGATAGCAAACATGCGGATCAGGTAAAGCAGAACGGCTACGGACAGATCGACGACCGACAGCGGGAAGAGGAAGAGGCCCACCAGCCCGATGACGTGTAACGCAATCAGCGGCAGCACGCGTCCCCAAGCGATCGCTTCGCTGTCGTCAGGTTCCTGAAGTTGGTAGGAATCGATCCAGGCAAGTACGTTTGCCCACATGGCCCTTCCCTATGCATGACAATGACGACAGTGTCGCCAGGCAATCGTGAACTGGATGTCAATTCACGTCATGTCGCAGTTCACGAGTTGTTCACCGCCATGCGCCGTGCGAATGCTCATTGCCGCAGGCATAAAAAAGCGCCCCGCAGCGTCGGTAAACTTCACCATGCCACGGGACGCTAGCCCAACCTGAGCGGCTCACTTCAGAGCAAGGAATTCCCTGCGCAGGCTTGCGTCTTTCAGAAACGCACCACGCATGACCGAATTGACCATCTTGGAATCCATGTCTTTGACCCCGCGCCACTGCATGCACGAATGGTCGGCTTCCATGACAATGGCGAGGCCGTCGGGATTCATACGCTCTTCGAGGATGTCGGCCAGCTGGTTGATGGCCTCTTCCTGAATCTGCGGTCGAGACATGACCCACTCGACGAGACGGGCGTACTTTGACAAGCCAATCAACGCAGAGTCTTCGTTCGGCAGAACGCCTATCCAGATCTTGCCGATGATCGGCGCAAGATGGTGCGAGCAGGCGCTGCGGACGGTAATCGGACCCACAATCATGAGCTCATCGAGCTGCGATACGTTGGGAAATTCGGTGACCGCGGGCTGTTCCTTGTAACGGCCGCCGAATACTTCGCGCACGAACATCTTGGCAACGCGCTTCGCGGTGTCCTGGGTGTTGTGGTCGTTCTCGATGTCGATCACGAGCGAGCGCAGCACTTCCCGCAGCTTGTCGCTGACCTCCTCCTGCAACTCGTCGAGCTCGGCAGGCTGGATGTAGTCGACGATGTTGTCGTTGGCAAAGTAACGCTCACCGGCGGCTTCGAGACGGCGGCGTATTCTTTCGGAAACCGGCTTCGGTTCCGCGGCAGGGACATAAACGGGCTGAGATATAGAGCTCATGGGAGCCTCCAAGTAATTGAACTTCACTCTAGAATCGGGCTCGTGAAGAGTGCGTGAACAGGCGTTCACGAGAATGTTATCGAGCTGGAAGCTCAGCTTCTCTGCTATTCGATAGCCATCTCACAGGCTTCGATTTCCGCCTCGCATTCGAGCATGCGCTCGGATTCGCCTGCCTCGATGACCAGGGGTTCCCGCGACTGGAACATGAACTCGCCGCCAAACACGCCTCCGGGAAGCATGAAAAACACCGAAAAAATGTAGCCGAAAGCCCAGCCGCGGTTTTGGCCCGCACGGTTGGCAAGCCACACGGCGGTGCGAATCGGCAGATCCCTGATCCAAGGCGTATAAAGAAACACCAATACGCCAATGACGTTATAGATCAGGTGCACCAGCGCAATCTGCAGTGCAAAAACTTCGTTGGCCCCCGAGATGGATGTAGCGGCAAGCAGCGCCGTGATGCAGGTGCCGATGTTTGCACCCATCGTGAAGGGAAAGACCTGCCGCGTCGTGAGCACACCGGCGCCTGCCAGCGGCACAATCAAACTGGTAGTGGTCGACGACGACTGCACGAGCACGGTCACCACTGTACCCGACAGAACACCGGTCTCAGCCCGTCGCCCCACCGCACGCTCGAGAAGCTCCCGGGCGCGACCGGTCAGCGCGCCGCGCAAGATCCGCCCGAGGTAGATCACCGAAAACATGATCAGGCTGATACCGGCGACAATCGCAAGCGTTGCACCTACGCTGTCCGGCAGCGCGCGAAAGGCATCGACAATCGCCGCGGAGACCGGCTTGGTGGCCGCGCCGACGAAATTGGCGCTTTTCATCGATGCGCCTTCACCACCGACGAGCCAGCCCGCCGCGACGCCACCCATTTTCTCGAGCGGTTGAAACATGATCTCGATGGGCAGAAAGATCAGAATGCTGTAAAGGTTGAAAAAGTCGTGGACGGTTGCTGCCTGAAAAGACTTATTGAACGCGCCGCTTTCTCGCAGGTTGCCGAGGCTCACGATCGTATTGGTGATTGTGGTGCCCATGTTGGCGCCCATGATCATCGGCACCGCCAGAGATACGGGCACGCCCCCGGCCACCAGGCCGACGATGACCGACGTCACCGTGCTCGACGATTGCACCAGGGCCGTTGCCAGCGTGCCCAGGATCACGCCGGCAATTGGATTACCGGCAAACTCGAAAATGGCCTGAG
The DNA here is from genome assembly GCA_028285415.1 of Pseudomonadales bacterium. Taxonomy (GTDB): domain Bacteria; phylum Pseudomonadota; class Gammaproteobacteria; order Pseudomonadales; family Azotimanducaceae; genus UBA4421. The sequence goes on along the minus strand of JANQPF010000022.1, from coordinate 302,499 downwards.
CGCCGTCCGCGCCACCCGATATCCACTTGAAACCGGCACCAACGACCCCCACGCCAACGAGCAGCGCGTAGACGAGCGAAATGGCGAACAGCCATGTCAGCCAACCCGGCAGAGACTCTGGCGTTGCAGGCGATTGTTCGTCGTTCAAGGATTCACGCATGGACTCACGCTCTGAAGGCAACACAGTGTCACCACGGTAAAAACTGCGTGTTAAAGATTGGTGACAGGCTTCAAAGAGAACAATCTAGTAGCATCAGCGTGAAATCGGCACGCACCAGCTCATGACCGCAGCCCCGAAATCAACGCTTACGCCCACTGAACGACGCGCCTACGAGGCACACGGCTATTTTGTCCGCCGCCAGCAGTTCAGCGCGGCGGAGCTAACCAGCCTGCGCGGCGCGGCAGAACGTGCCATTGATCATGCCGCAGACACTGCCGCCGTGGGCAAAGTCTACTATCTCGACGGCAAACAGTTCGTCGACTGCGGTCCCAGCACGCTGCAGTTCGAACACGAGAGCGGCTCGCGCACCATTCGCGTGCTCGAACCCGTACATCTGCACGATCCCTCGATCGACGACCTTCTGGACGACCCACGCCTGGCGAAGCCGATGCAGGCGCTGGTTGGCGAGACGGGATTGGCGCTTTGGACCGTAAAACTGAATACCAAGCGCGCGTTCGAAGGATCGGGTTTTGGCTGGCACCAGGATTCACCGTACTGGATGCATGATTGCAACCATGTGGAACGGCTGCCGAACGTGATGGTTGCGCTCGATGATCAGGATAAAAACAACGGCTGCTTCGCCATTGTGCCCGGCAGTCACAAACTCGGCATCCTGCCCGGCACCACGGACGGCTCGCAGCTGGGTGGATTCTTCACCGATCCGTCAACTTTTAATGCCGCGACGGCAATCCACTTCGAGGTGCCGGCCGGATCTCTGATCTTCTTCCATCCGCACTGTGTGCACGGCTCCGGTCCGAACCGCTCCGCCAGGCCACGCCGCGCGCTGATTGCAACCTATCAACCGGGCGGATTTGCGGCGTTGAAAACCGGGGTGGTGCGCAATATCAGAGGGTTCTAGTACGGCGCGCGCTACTCCGCCCGCGCCAGATAGGCGTCGAGATCAGCCAGGTATTGCGCCTTGTCACCGTCACTCACCCAGGCAATCGAAAACGCGTTCCTGGTCAGCTGCGCAATTTCCTCCCGCGAAAACGCCGCTTCCTCGGCCAGCGCCAGCAGGTTCTCGTTCATGTAGCCGCGAAAGTAGCCCGGATCGTCGGAGTTGACCGTGGCCTTGATGCCACGGCCCAGAAACTGGCGTATCTGCTCGCCAGTGAGATCCTGCACCACGAAGCGGTTGGAAATTGGACAGATGGTCAGCCCCAGATCCCGGGCCTGGATCGCATCAACCAGGGCCTCGTCGTCCAGGGCATTGATGCCGTGATCGATCCGATCCACACCGATGAGGTCGAGACACTCCCACATGTGCGGGACAATGTCTTTCTGATTGACGTCACAATGCATGGTGAGCCTGAGGCCAAGCTCCCGCGCCCGCCCAAACACGTCGGCAAACTTGGCGGGCGGATTGTCTTTTTCGTCGCTGTCGAGGCCCACGCCCACCAGCCAGTCGAGATACGGTTCCGCCATCTCGAGGTGGGCCGCGGCTGACGCAGCGTCCATGTCGCGCAGGAAACACATGATGAGCTGGGAACGCACGCCGAGCTTTGCCTCTGCATCCACCTGTGCCGCGTGGATCCCTCGAATGACGGTGTCGAAGGAGACGCCTCGGGTGGTGTGTCCTTGCGGGTCGAAAAAGGGTTCCACGTAGACCACGTTCTGTGCCGCCGCTTTCTCGAAATACGCCATCGCCAGGTCATAGAAGTCGGCCTCGGTCTGGAGCACCCCCATGGCGGGATAGTAGATGGCCAGGAAAGAGGGCAGGTCGTGGAAATCATATGCGGCTACCACTTCCTCAGGCGTGGCGTACGGCAGATCTATCTTGTTGCGCTGCGCAAGCTCGAACATGAGCTCGGGTTCGAGCGTACCCTCCAGGTGAACGTGGAGCTCAGCCTTCGGAAGATTTTCGATGAATGTCTGCATGCGCCCCTCCCCTAGCGGTCGAGCATCTGCGGTGTGGGTATGGTCTTCTCATAGGTGGCCCAGCCTTCGAGCAACTCGTCGATCACAACCGAACCGACCAGATAGAGCGACTCGAGCGCCGCACCCATGCCCGCATAACCTTCGTTCTCCTGCAGCAGATTCTCCGCCGCACCGACGCCTGGAGGCGGCATCGTGAAGTTGCTACCCGCCCGCAGCACCATGAAACGGTTTTTATCGACGTAGCCACTCTCATGCAGCCACTTCACCGAAAGGAAGGTCCCGGTCTCCTCCATCGCCGAGGTCACCATATCGGTATTGCCGTCCGACCAGTAGTGCACCCAGCGGTTCGCCCAGTCATTCATGATTGCACCGTGCCAGAAAGTCAGAGCAGCAATGTGCCCGCCCTTGAGTACAAACGGCGGCTTACGTGCGTTTGGATGTTTGGTGTATCGCTCACGCACTTCTTTCAGACCCGGCGGATCGGGCAGCGCGAGATCTTTCGTCAAACCGTAAGCCCAATCGCGCAGCTCGTTGTTGACCATGTACATCTCACCACCGCTTGGCTCCGGACGATTCGGGTCGAAAGGGAACTGCGTGCGGCGCGCAAAGTAGCCGAAAGGCCACTCCTCCGGCACTTCCCGGACATCAATCTCGTGACCCAGATCACCGTCCACGAGATAGGTGGACCAGGCCGCTGACCCGATCGAGGCATCCTCGGGGTCGATCCCGGCAATCCCGGCAACGAGCCAGTACGCTTTCGTCAGATCAAAGCGTGGATCGAGACCCAGCGCCATGGTGGACGCGGCCGCTTTTGCGGTGCCAACGCCGGTGACAAGGCCGAGTATCTGCGATTCGGCGTTGTAGTAGAGGTCATGGTGCGCGTGGGGGAAGGCCAGGCGCTGGTCAAGCTGGCGGCGCTCTTTCCAGAATTGAAACTCACCGGGATCGTCACCTTCGTCAGCGCCGCGCTCGAACATCGTTACGAGCACAATCTTGACCGGCAGCTTTCCGTCCATCGGGGCTGCCGGCGGCTGGGTCGCGCAACCGATCAGCAGGCTCAATACAATCAGCGTGATGGCTTGTTTCACTGGTTTTCCTCCGGACAAAGCTGGTAGTAGCGGCAGATGAAGCCGAGACGCAGTGGCGCAACATCGCTCAGCATGTCCGCTCCTTTGCGCTGGAAGCGGCGCTCGAAATCACGTATCCGCGTGTCATATTCGGCAAGGAGCCCTCGTTTGACGTCCTCCTCCACAAATCCGTATGCCAATGAGTTTCGACTCAACGTTTTGACTTCCTGCCAGCTGAGATCAAATTCCGTGACCGCAACAAAAAACTCATCGGTCATGGTGGAGTCCCACATACCACGATCGTCGGTCGATAGTGCCACCGGCACGCCAAGGCGAAGATACTCCGGAAAGGGATGCTGACTATAGTCGCTCACATACTCTAACAAAAGGTTCGACACGAGGTTGATTTCGACCAGATAAGGGCCGTAGCGCATGGCGGTGAGGGTTTCCGGATCCGTGATGAGATTGACACCGTGGCCGATCCGCTCAGCACCAAGCAGCAGGGTGTCGCGAACGTGATGGTTGGGCTCATCGACCTCACCGGCGTGGATCGACAGACGCACGCCGGAATACTGCCGTCGCAGCTCACGCAGCGTCGGCAGGAAGCGCAGCGGATAACCTTTGTCGTTATCTTCACGTCCCACCATGTTTACCGCCACGACGTCATCGTGCTTGTGCGCAAACCGGTACAGCAGCTTCAACGCCTCCTCCGCCTGGGGCAGGAAGCGCAGCAACGACACCTGCATGCGCACGGTGACCCCCGCTTTGCGAACGTCGGGCTGCGCGAGACGTGCCCGATAGAGCGCAACGGCCTCATCGGGATGTACAGCCTCACCGTCGCTGCGCACCATGCCGAAACCGATGGGCACCTGTGGCTCCATGTAGAGGAGTCCCTCTTCGCCCATCGCGAGCACGTGCTCGGCAAAAACGTCGGCCACGAGGTAAGGATTTCGCGACAGGTCGCCCATACGCGCCCAGTTCCGCTCGAAGAACTCGTTGCGACCCTCAAAAGGCTCGTCGAGACGCAGACCATCGAGCCACCGCTCTTTGTCGATACCTGTGAGCGATTCGAGGGGTTCGTACTCATTGCGCTGACACTCACCCAGCTCCGCGTAAGACAGGTGATCGATCGTTTTATAGAGGAGCAGGTAGTTCGTCCGATCCGCGCTGTCGATGCCCGACGCACAGTTCTCGATCCTGACCTTGGCATAGTAGCTGTAGCCGCGAGCCTTCTGCGCGAGCGCGTGCTCATAAAACCACTCGGACAGGATCGAACCACTGAGATGAAGGTGCAGATCTCCGCCTTTCGGCATGGCGTAGAGAAACGCGTGCAGTTCAGCCGGACTGGCACTGTCTTTGAAGTCTTCGAACCAATCCGCAGCGGCATGGACACTCGAAAACAAACAGAAGCACGCGATTAACACAGGCCCTTTTGTTATTTTTTTCATTCCACTTTTTCCTATTCTCCTGGTACCTGCTTGCCCATCAAAGACCATTTTGCCAGGAGTTCTTCGACAACGACCCTGCCAATCTGGTACGCCGACTCGAGCGCAGGTCTGCTGTTACCAGGGTACTCGGCCGTAGCGCTCCACGCAGCCGTTTTGCCGGGTGGCGGTGTCGAAAAGTTACTCACGGTGCGCAGCACCAGCGCGCGGTTGAAGTCGGCTTTGCCCATGGCGTCAAGTCGCCCGAGCGCGGCCAGCGTTCCACTATCCTCCATATTTGTCGTGACAAACTCGGCTTCCTGGCCGGCGTAGAGTTTTACCCAATCATTTGCCCAGCGGTTGAGCAGCTCACCGTGCCAGTATGTGCTCGAAGCAAGCGTATCGCCAATTTGTACCCGGGGGCGCTTCTGCGCCTGCGGAAAACCTTCGAACGCTTTCCGATACTCGACGAGCTCCGACGTGTCGGGAATCGTCACACCGCGCGTGGTCTCATAAGCCCAGTCGACCAGCGTTTCGTTCAACGCAAAGTGGCTGGTATCAACGGTCCAGCCGGTCGTCACATCTGCGGGCCACTGCACCGGTCGTTCGCCACCCAGCGGAATCATGCCGTACGGCCAGTCATCCGGTATCTCACGCGCGTCGAGCTCATACAGCAGATCCCCGTCGACCACGTGTTTCGCCCACACCGCGGAACCGATGCTCGTATCCTCAGGATCGCCCCCGGCAATACCGGCGATCAGCCAGTAGGCGCGGCTGAGGTCGAACCGATCGTCGAGTCCAAGCGCCATGATCGATGCCGTCGCATTGGCAATGCCGCCGCCCACGCAGATACCGAGCACGCCGTCTTGGCGGTAGCGCAACGGATAGGGTCCGCCCGGAAACTCGAGCTCACGGTCAAGCGGCATGCGCTCTACCCAGAACTGGAACTCACCCGGACGATCTCCGGTGATTTCCCCGTGCTCGAACATGGCAACCACCACAACTTTGACGTCGAGCGGTGTTGCAGCCGGCTGCCCTTCCGCCCATGCAGCGACGGGTAGACCCAGGAGTAATCCCCAGACAAGGGCATATCGTTTCCAGCAGTTATTCACGTGATTACCTCTCCAGGCCGCGCCAGACGCAGGCCGCTGTCGATGAGCATGGCCGCAACCGCACCGGTTGCGACGGGAAATGCGAGCAGGATCTCCGCATAACGCGGCAGCGAAACGCCAACCAGGCCCAGCGCCGTGGGCAGCTGGGTCAGCAGGAGCGCTACCGCGCTGGCCGTAAGCAGAACCCGGAGTCCCTGCGCGCCAGCCTGCAGGCGAATGATGCGCCAGCCGGCAAACGCAATGAGCGCAAACAGAAATCCGGTGGCGCCGTTCAAGACCCCGCCGGGAAGCATCACAAACCACGTGCTGACCCACGGCACAACGCCGAGGAGCACCAGCAGCGCGGCAAGTAGGAGGCCAACAAAGCGGCTGGCCACACCGGTGATCTGTATGACCGCATTGTTTTGACTGAACGTCGTGTTGGGGAACGAACCGCACGCCGCCGCGAGCATGGTATTCAGGCCGTCAGCAAGAATTCCACCGCGCAGGCGCTTGAGGTACTGCGGCCCTTGTATGGGCTGCTTCGAGAGCATGCTGGTGGCCGTGATATCACCAATGGATTCGGTAACGCTGACGAGAAATATGGGTAAAAAGAGCAACAGCACAACGGCGTCGAAACCGAGCTCGTAACGGCCCGGCTCGAGCACGAAGAGCGCCGTTGCCGGCGTCTCGGGCGACTCCACCCATCCCGTCAGCGCGGCAAAAACGAAACCAACCAGGAGTCCGACACAGATGCTTGCCAGACGCACCCAGGGATTTGCCCGGGTGGCAAGCCAGGCAATGGCCGCAATCACAACGGCCGCTTGAGCCCAGACCCAGCCGACGTGACGCCCCGCTGCCTCCGCCTGCGTGACGGTCAGCTGCAGGTTGCTGTACGCCGTGGCAACGAGCGTCAGGCCAAGCAGGAAAATGGTGGTGCCGGTGACCGCCGGCGTGATCACACGCTGCAGGTGTGCGAGAAAGAAGCTCAGAACCGCCGTGAACGCAGCGCCAACCGCTGCGGTGCCGAGTAGAATTCCCATGAGCGTCTCGTGGTCGTCGCCAAGGGCGAGGTAAGAAGCCGCGAATGCCATGGGCCCGATGAACGTGAAGCTCGTGCCCTGCACCGCCAGGAGCCCCGAGCCCACCCAGCCGAAACGGTACACCTGTATGAACGTCGCGATACCGCTGACGACAAGCGAGGCGTTCACAACGTAGAACACGTCAGCAGGTGGCAACTGAAGCGCGTTGGCAATGAGCAGCGGCGCAGCGATGATGCTGGCGACAATCGCCAACAAGTGAGCCAACGCACTGATCAGTCCGCGCCCGAGCGGCGGGCGATCCTCGAGCGCATATAGCAGCGGCCGGTCAGCAACCCCAGTCTCGTTTTCAGTTTGACTCAAAGAGCCTGCGCCCCTCAGATTTTGTATGCTTGCGCCATAATGTCATAACAACACCACCGGCCAAATAGATGATCACCAATTTGCTGGAGCGCACGTTCCACCTGCGCGAGAACGAGACCAACGTGCGCCGAGAAGTCACTGCTGGCGTGACGACCTTTCTGGCCATGGCTTACATCACGGTGGTGAACCCGGACATGCTGTCCAATACTGGTATGGACTTCGGCGCGGTGTTCGTAGCGACCTGCCTGGCGGCGGCGGTGGGTACGCTCATCATGGGACTCGCGGCGAACTATCCGATCGGGCTGGCTCCCGGCATGGGACAGAACGCTTTCTTCACGTACGGCATTGTGCTCGGCATGGGGCACACCTGGGAAGCTGCGCTGGGCGCGGTGCTGATATCCGGCATCATTTTCATCGTATTGAGCGTGCTGCCAATTCGCGAGTGGCTGATCAATTCCATACCCCGCAACCTCAAGCTCGGCATGTGCGCCGGCATCGGGCTTTTCCTCGCGTTCATCGCCATGAAGAACGCGGGCGTTATCGTGAGCAATCCCGCAACGTTCGTGGCGTTGGGAGACTTGACGAGCTTTGCGCCGGCGGCGGCGCTCCTCGGCTTCTTTCTGATCACCGCGCTGATGAGCCGTGGCGTGGGCGGAGCGGTCATCATCGGGATGCTGGCCTTGAGCGCCGTGGGCTGGCTGAGCGGGCAGGCCAGCTTCAACGGCGTGGTGTCCGCGCCGCCGTCGATTGCACCCGTCTTCCTCGAGCTCGATCTGGTCGCGGCATTTGACGTTGCAATGATCAGCGTCGTTTTCACGCTGCTGCTGGTCGACATCTTCGACACCGCAGGGACGCTGGTCGGCGTTGCCACGCGTGGCAAACTGATCGGACCCGACGGCAAACTGCCGCGCCTTCGTGGTGCACTCCTGGCCGATTCTGGTGCAACGGCCGCCGGAGCGGTGCTTGGCACATCTTCGACGACCAGCTATATCGAAAGCGCCGCCGGTGTGGAAAGTGGCGGTCGCACCGGCCTGACGGCCGTTGTCATCGCTGCATTGTTCGTTCTGTGTCTTCTTTTTGCCCCACTGGCACAAAGCATTCCTCCTTATGCATCCGCCGCGGCGCTCCTCTTTGTGGCCGCCAGCATGGCCCGCTCGCTGGTGGATCTCGCCTGGGACGATTTGACCGAGAGCGCGCCTGCCGTTTTGACTGCAATTGCCATGCCGCTCAGCTTTTCGATTGCCGACGGGATCGGCATTGGCTTCATCAGCTACGCGGTCATCAAACTCATGGTCGGCAGGCCGCGGGAATGCCCACCGGCAGTCGCCCTGGTGGCCGTTGTGTTCCTGCTGAAATTTACGTTGCTGTAGCCTGCAGAGTGCGCGCAAGTTCACCATGGCGCGCCTTGAGATCAGCCAGGTCCAGGTCCGGGATCTGGTAGTCCTGAACCCGCCAGCTGCCAGCGACCATCACGTGGCGGGCGCGACTGGCGCCGCTGAAGACGAGCGCAGCCAGCGGATCTTCAGTGCCGCTGAACCTGAGCTCGTCGAGATCGAAGAGCGCAAGATCCGCTGCCGCACCCACCTCAATGCGTCCGAGCTCAGGACGATGCAGCACGTCCGCACCTCCGGCAGTTGCCCAGCGCAGCGCGTCCAGATGCGTGACCGACGGGTCGTGCAGGCGCTGCAGCAGGTACGCCTGACGCACTTCCTGCATGAGATTCGAATGATCGTTGGAGGCTGAACCGTCCACACCGAGCCCAACGCGGACCCCGGCCTGCTCCAGGGTACGCACCTGGCAGATACCGGACGAGAGGACCATGTTGGACGACGGGCAATGCGTCACGCCGCAGCCGTGTTCGCCCAGCCGGGCAATTTCACCGTCGGCGAAGTGAATGCCGTGGGCAAACCAGGTTCGCGGCGACAACCAGCCGACGGACGCGAGAAGGTCCACAGGACGCTGACCGTAGGTTGCGAGGCAGAATTCGGTTTCATCCTCAGTCTCCGCCAGATGAGTGTGCAGGAGCACGTCGTGGGCTTCTGCAAGCGCCGCCGTGTCGCGCATGAGCTCCGTTGTGACGGAAAACGGAGAACACGGCGCAAGCGCCAGCTGGCACATCGCATGAGGATTCGAATCGTGGAGTTTCTTCAGCAGCCGCTCGCTGTCTACAACGATGGCGTCGCTCTGCTGAACGACGGTGTCGGGCGGCAGTCCACCTTCGCTTGCCCCGAGGCTCATCGACCCACGTGTGAGCACCACGCGCACGCCCAGCCGAGCCGCAACGTCTGCCTGCACCTCAATCGCGGTACCGAGCGCGTCGTTGAACACGTAGTGGTGATCAGTTGTTGTCGTACAGCCCGAGAGGAGCAGCTCACACAACGCAAGCTCCGTGGCGCTTGCCACCATCGGCTCCGTGAGACCTGCCCAGACTGGATACAGCGACTCGAGCCAGGGAAACAGCGGCTGATTGATCGCCCGCCGCATCGCGCGGGTCAACGTTTGATAGAAGTGATGATGGGTGTTGATCAGTCCCGGCAGCAGCACCAGCCCGCTGGCGTCGAAGGTGTCGGTGATCGCCGTCGCAGGCGAACCGCCCGGCGCCACCAACTCCACAATCTGCCCGTCGGCGACGACAATCCCGCCAATGGGCTCGTCACAGAGCGCGGCAAGCGGATTGCGCAGATACAGGCTCACGAGACCGGCGGTTCCAGACCGCAGCCGGTGAGGATCAGGTCGGTCAGAAAGTCGGCAATCTGCTCCATTGCCGCCGCATCGTAGCGGCGTTTGCCCATGAGCTTAAGCACCTGCTCATCGAAGTCGGCGTAGTGCTGAGTCGTCGCCCAGATTGAGACGATGAGCTGCAGCGGATCAACCGGCCGCATGCGCCCGGCGTCGATCCATGCCTGCACTACCCCGGCGCGGGCCGCAACCCACTCACGAAGCTCACCGCTGAGATACGCCTGCAAATTCGGCGCGCCGCTGATGATTTCCAGCGCAAAGAGCTTCGACGCGGTGGGGTGCAGGAACGACAGGCGGACCTTGCTGCGAATAAAGCGCGCCAACGCCTGCGCGGGGTCGTCATCAACCTGCAGCTCGTCGAGCTCAGAATTCCACAGCGCAACAATTTCCTTCAGCACGGACTGATAGAGATGGGTTTTGCGTGGAAAGTAGTAGTGGACGTTGGCCTTGGGAAGCCCCGCGCGGTCAGCTATCCGCTGTATCGACGCCCCCCGGTAGCCGTGCTGCACGAACTCCGCGGCAGCCGCGCTCATGATTGTGTTCAAGTTTTCATCGCGAATCCTGCCGGGCCGGTAAGCGCCGGTGGGGGTTGCGCGGGGGTCGAAGCTGGAAACCGACATGGGAACTCGAACGTGGCGAATGACCATCATACGAGCGCGATGCGCCCGGCGCCACCAAATCTCGACCAAACGGCCAGATTTTTACGAAAAATGGGTTTATGATGGCGACATCGCTCAGCGCCAGACCAGCATGCTCACCATTCAGGTTAACAATCAGTTGCACACGCTCGACGCATTTCCGCCGGAGCAAACTCTGCTCGATTTTCTGCGTGGTAACCTCAGCCTTACCGGCACCAAGGAGGGTTGTGCTTCCGGCGACTGCGGCGCCTGCACCGTGCTCGTCGGCCACGGCGGCGAGGTGACAAGCCTCAACGCCTGCATCACGCCCCTGGGCGCGCTGCAGGGCGGGCGCGTCTACACCGTGGAAGCGATGCAGAAGGACGACACGCTCCATCCCGTGCAGGCGGCGATGATCGAAGCGCACGGCTCCCAATGCGGCTTCTGCACGCCGGGATTTGTGATGTCACTGATCGGACACAGCCTTACCCCTGACGCGGCTACGGATCGCAACAGCATCGTCGAGGCAATCGGCGGCAACTTGTGCCGCTGCACCGGTTACAAACCCATCATCGCAGCGGGCATGCGGGGCTGCGCGGCAGCCGATCCGGACTGGCTTGAGCCGGAGAAAGATCGTCAGGCTGACGCGCTGGTGGCGGCGGGCGAGCAAACGCGCGTCAGCGCCGAGCCAAAGGCGCAATACGATCGCCCATCGGATCTCGGCGCTCTGGCCGATCTCTATGCCGCGGCTCCCGGTGCCCGCCTTGTCGCCGGGGCAACCGATCTCTGGCTCGAAGCCACGCAGCGCCAGGCGGCCTTCAATCACATCATTGATCTCTCCGGCATTACCGATCTGCGCGCCATTGAATCCGACGGCGACGACCTGATCATTGGCGCGGGGGTGAGTCACGCCCAGCTGCAGGCATATTTCAGTCAGCTCAGCTGCGGTGCCATTGCCGAGCTTCTGTCTCGGTTCGGATCGCCCCAGGTGCGCAACCGCGGGACCATCGGCGGAAACCTCGGCAACGCATCACCGATTGCAGACTGGCCGCCGTTGCTCCTCTGCCTGGAGGCGGAGCTCGAGCTCCGCCACGGCGCAAACACGCGGCACCTGCCGCTGTTGTCGTTCTACACCGGGTACCGGCAGACTGAGCTTGCTCCCGGGGAGTTCATCAGTCGAATTCGCATCCCCGGACCCGTCGACTGGCGGTCGCTGCATTTCCACAAGGTGTCCAAACGTATCGAGGACGACATATCGAGCGTTGCCGGCGCGTTTCTATTCACCGTTCAGGATGGCGTCATCCAGAGCGCGCGGATTGCCTACGGCGGGATGGCCGCAACCCCACTGCGCCTGACGTCGCTGGAACCGCAGCTGCAGGGTCAGCGCCGCGACAACGTCGATCTCGATGCTATGGATGAATGGCTGGCCGCAAATCTCGCACCCATCAGCGACGTGCGCGCAAGCGCGCGATATCGACTGGCCATGGCACAGAACATGCTGCGCAAAAGCCTCGAGGCGGCGCTCTCATGAACGAGCACGCCCTGCCCCACGATTCCGCGAGACAGCACGTCACCGGCAGCGCGCTTTATGTGGACGACGTCCCGATGCCGGCCAATACGCTGCACATCGCCACGGGTCTCGCGGGCTGCGCTCACGGGGACATCAAGCGTCTCGATCTTGCGGCCGTCAGGGCCGCACCCGGGGTTGTCGATGTCATCACCGCGGCGGATATTCCGGGCGAGCTGGACGTTGGTCCAGTGTTTCCCGGCGATCCTCTGCTCGCCGACGGCTGCGTCGAATTCATCGGCCAGCCGATATTCGCCGTTGCCGCCGAAACCCAAACGCAAGCGCTGCGCGCGGCCGCACTGGCTGACGTCGAGTATGAACCACGCGCGGCTGTCCTCAGCGTTGCGGCAGCGCTCGATGCAGAACTGTTCGTGCTGCCGACGCGGGACTGGCAGCAGAACGACGCCGACGCGGCGCTGGCAGATGCCGCCCATACGCTCACCAGCGAACTCTACGTCCGTGGCCAGGAACACTTCTATCTGGAAGGCCAGGTGGCCTTTGCGCTGCCCCAGGATGACGGGATCTACGTCTGCACATCGACGCAACACCCGAGCGAAGTACAGAAACTTGTGGCGCGCGTGCTGGACCAGCCGCTGCACCGGATACAGATCGAGTGCCGGCGCATGGGCGGCGCGTTCGGCGGCAAAGAGAGCCAGGCGGCTCCGCTTGCCTGCCTGGCGGCCCTGTTTGCCGAGCGCAACGGGCGGGCGGCGAAATACCGGATGCCGCGTCGCGACGACATGGTCCAGACGGGTAAGCGGCACGACTTTGCCATCCGCTCCGAGCTCGGCTTTGCCGCGGACGGGCGCATCACCGCGGGTCGCTTCGACATCGCGGGCAAATGCGGATACTCGCCGGATCTCTCCGAGGGCATCGTCGACCGGGCGATGTTTCACATCGACAACGCGTATTTCCTGCCGGCCAGCCGCCTGCGCGGGTATCCCTGCAAAACCCACACGGTGTCCAACACGGCGTTTCGCGGCTTCGGCGGCCCGCAGGGCATGCTTGCCATCGAGGCGGCCATGGATGAGGCCGCCTACGCGCTCGGGATCGACCCGCTGACGCTGCGCAAGCGCAATCTGTACCGTCCCGGCGCCGACCGCACCCCGTACGGACAGAAGGTTGAACAGCTCATTCTGCCGGACCTCATCGAAGCGCTCGAAAACCGCGCGGATTACGCAGCCCGAAGGGCCGCGATCGAGGCAGCAAACAAAGCCGCGAACCAGACCACCGGATCTCTGCGACGCGGTATTGCCCTCACCCCAGTGAAGTTCGGCATCTCGTTTACGACAACTCATCTCAACCAGGCAGGTGCGCTGGTCCACGTGTACACCGATGGCAGCATCGAGGTCAGCCACGGTGGTACGGAAATGGGCCAGGGGCTATACACGAAGGTTGCGCAGGTGGTGGCCAGAGCGTTTGGCGTATCGCGCGAAAGCGTGCGCAATACCGCCACTCGGACGGACAAGGTTCCCAACACTTCACCCACAGCCGCCTCCGCGGCGGCCGATATGAACGGCTTTGCAGCCGCAGACGCCTGCAATCGCATCAAGTCCGCGCTGACGGCTTACGCCGCCGACTACCGCAACCATCAGGGTGAGCTCCACTTTGCCGACGGATACGTCAGCGCCCCCGACGGCAGCTGGCGTGAACCGTTCGCCGATTTCGTCAAGGCGGCCTACATGGCGCGCACGCCGCTGTCGGCAACCGGCTTCTACGCGACGCCGGACATTCACTTCGACAAGGTGGCGGGCAAAGGTCGGCCGTTCTATTACTTCGCACACGGTGCCGCCGTCTCGGAGGTGGAAATCGACATCACCTCGGGCGCTTATCGCGTCAACCGCGTTGACATCCTGCATGACGTCGGCGACTCATTGAATCCGGCCATCGACCGGGGACAAATCGAAGGCGGCTTCGTTCAGGGCATGGGCTGGCTGACCACGGAGGAGCTGCTCTGGGACGACGACGGACGGATCATCTCCGACAGTCCAGCGAACTACAAAATTCCGGTCGCGGCGGACTGCCCGGCCGAGTTCAACGTATCCCTCTACGACGCGCCGAATCCCGCGCCGACCATCCATCGCTCCAAAGCCGTGGGAGAGCCTCCCCTGATGTTGGCCATTTCCGTGTGGTGTGCACTCCGGGACGCCTGCGCAAGCCTGAGTGACTACCGCCATCTGCCTCCGCTTGCCGTTCCGGCGACCGCCGAGCAGGTCTACTTCGCGGCGCGTGCGTCACGCGACTTCAAGGGAGCAAGCACATGAATCCGTGGCAACGTGCCCTGCACGAGTGCAGCATCGAGAACACCCCCTGCGTGCTGGCAACGATCGTGGAGACGAGCGGCTCAACGCCGCGCGCAAGCGGCAAAATGGTGGTCACAGCGACGCACACCTACGATACGATCGGCGGCGGTCAGCTCGAGTTCCTGGTCATGGAGACGGCTCGTCGCATGCTCGAGGAGCCCGCGGATGGCCAGAAGATCGAAAAGTACCCGCTTGCCGCCGCCGCCATGCAGTGCTGCGGTGGGGCGGTGACCGTGCTGTACGAGAGTTTCAACCTCAGCCGCCTGAGCGTCACCCTCTTCGGCGCTGGACACGTGGCGGCAAATGTCTGCACGCTCCTGCGTGAACTCGACGCGTTCACTACCGTGGTCGATGCGCGGGACGAACTTCTGGACGGCATAGCGGCAGATCGAATCGTTTCGGGTGAGGCGGTCTCCGCCTGCGACGACATCCCGTCCGGGGAAGTTCTCCTCGTAATGACACACGACCATCTCATCGACTACCAAATCATGAGCGCGCTGCTCCACCGCGACGATCTGGCAATGCTGGGACTGATAGGTTCGAAAACCAAGTGGCAGAACTTCCGCCGACGACTCGAGCGCGACGGGTTCAGCGAGGTAGAACTCGACCGGGTGACCTGCCCCATCGGACTCCCTGAGATTCCGGGAAAGTTGCCGATGGCCGTGGCCGTATCAGTGGTGGCTCAGCTCCTGCAGACATTCGATCCCGAAAATGCCGTCCCCAAACAACGCACCAGAGCCCGCCATGACGCTCAGTGAGTTCAACGCCCTCGCCGATGCGGCGGCCCATGAGCTGCTGCTCACGCTTTGTCACAGTCCAGTATGGGCAGACGCGGTATCCGCAGCGCGACCGTACGCGGGATTCACCGAGCTCGCAGACAGCGTGGCGCTGCACTGGCAGGCAGTTGATGACACCGAACGGCTGGTGGCATTTGCCGCACATCCGCTCATCGGCGACGTTGAGCACCTGCGCCAGAAGTTCGCGAGACAGGCGCAGAGTGAGCAGGGCCAGGTGCTTGCGGCGAGCGAATCGACGCTGCAGGCGCTCGCTGAGCTCAATCAGGCGTATCTGGACAAGTTCGGATTCATTTTTATCATCTGTGCGACGGGAAAGTCCGCGGACGAGATGCTGCAACACCTTCGCGCACGGATAGACAACAGCCGCGCGGAGGAGATTGCAAACGCGGCTCGGGAGCAGGCGCAGATCACAGCGCTGCGCCTGGCACAGGCAATCACAGAAGAGCCATCATGAGCAAAGCGACCCTATCGACTCACGTACTCGATCTCGAGAATGGCCAGCCGGCAGCAGGGCTTGCCGTTGCACTCCTGAACGCAGACGGCGACGTTTTGCGCGAGTCCGTCACGGACGACGACGGGCGCGTGAGCGGCTTTCCGGAGATCGACAGCGGCACGTTCTTCCTGCGCTTCGAGGTTGAGTCCTGGTTTGCGGCACGCGGGCACGACTGTTT
Organism: Pseudomonadales bacterium; assembly: GCA_028285415.1. Taxonomy (GTDB): domain Bacteria; phylum Pseudomonadota; class Gammaproteobacteria; order Pseudomonadales; family Azotimanducaceae; genus UBA4421. Next base: position 286,722 of record JANQPF010000022.1, on the reverse strand, counting down.
TTATCCGGCGGTCACCGTGGCATTCAAAGTCGACGGTGACCGCCCGCACTATCACGTGCCGCTCCTGCTCAACCGCTACGGCTACAGCACCTACCGGGGAAGTTGATTGGCACCGAAACTTTTGCGCAGCCGGTGCCTGAGCTTCTCAGGACCGCCAGAAACACACGCGCCTGACTACCTGCCCGACGCCGTCGTCGAGATACGTGACGGCTTCATTACGTCAGTGCAGAGCGCTGCCGACTTCAGCACCGCCGGTCACAACCTCGATCACTGCGAGGATCTCAGAGACTGCCTGCTGCTGCCCGGTTTCATCGATGCCCACATTCACTTTCCGCAGCTGCACATCCTCGCGAGCTTCGGTACCCAGCTGATGGACTGGCTCGACAGTTACGCCTTCCCTGCTGAGACGAAATTTGCCGACCGGGACTACGCCGAGGCCCAAGCGGAACCGTTTCTACAGGCGATGTTTGCCGCCGGTACAACCTGCGCCGCAGCGTTCACCAGCGTGCACCCGCATTCGACGGACGTTCTCATGCAGGCGGCACACGCGTCCGGCATGCGGTTGATTGCGGGTAAGGTACTGATGAACCGGCACGCCCCGCCGGAGCTCCTCGATGGAAAAGACCTCGGCCTGCCCGCCAGTCGCCAGCTGATCGAACGCTGGCACGGCAGCGGCAGGCTGCAGTATGCGGTAACGCCGAGATTTGCCGTCACGTCGACGCCGCAACAACTGGCCGGCGCAGGGCAGCTTGCGGTCGACTTCCCGGGCGTCTATGTGCACAGCCATCTGTCGGAAAACCCGGGAGAAATTGCCGAGGTTGCCAAGCTCTTTCCGGACGCGAGCAGTTACGCAGACGTCTACGACCGCTTCGGCCTCCTCACGCCCAGGAGCCTGTATGCCCACGGCATTCACCTGTCAGACGAGGAGCGCAATCTGCTCGCCGAGCGGGGCAGTACCGTCGTGTTCTGCCCGACGTCGAATCTGTTTCTCGGCAGCGGTCTGCTAGAGATCAACCGCTTCCAGAACCAGAAACTCGCCGTTGCCACCGACGTTGGCGGCGGCACGAGTTACAGTCTGCTGACGACCCTCGCGGAAGGCTACAAAGTCTGTCAGCTGAACGGCTTGAGCTGGTCACCGTTTGCCGCGCTCTATGCGGCGACCCTCGGCAACGCGCGAGCGCTCGACCTCGGCGACGTCATCGGCAGGATCGCGCCGGGCTACGAAGCGGATCTCATCGCGCTGAAGACCGACACCATCCCGGTGCTAGACAATCGCGTGGCCCACGCCTCATCGCTCGAGGAAGAGCTTTTCGCCTGCATCATGCTGGGTGATGAACGGTGCGTGGCGCGGACCTGGGTGAATGGCAACGTTGTGATGGAGCGCTGAGATGGACTGGCTCATCGAATGGCTGAATCTGGTCCTGCGGTGGACCCATGTCATCACCGGGATCGCTTGGGTAGGCGCGTCGTTCTATTTTATCTGGCTAGACCTGAGTCTCGAACCCGCCGGCAAGGACAAAGCAGAGCGCGGCCTCAAAGGTGAACTCTGGTCGATTCACGGCGGAGGGATATACGAAGTGGGCAAGTACGAACTTGCCCCCCCGCAGATGCCCGCGACGCTGCACTGGTTCAAATGGGAGGCATACAGCACCTGGCTGACGGGTACTGCGCTGCTCGCGCTCATGTACTACGTGCAGGCGCAGACTTACCTGCTCGGCGCCGACGGTTGGGTCACATCCCCGGGACCTGCCGTGCTGGCAAGTCTCGGACTCCTGGCTGCCGGGGTCGGCGGCTATGAGCTCCTGGTGCGGCGCGTCGGCTCAGACGGGATTCTTGCCGTCATCATTGTCGTCTGGGTGAGCTTTCTTTGCTGGCTTGCCTTCCAGCTTTTCTCAGGACGCGCCGCCATGATCCACGTCGGCGCCATTCTCGGCTCGGTGATGGCGGGCAACGTGTTTCTAGGCATCATTCCAGCGCAGAAGTCGCTGGTGGCTGCCATCGAAAGCGGCGGCGAGCCGGACGCGGATCTGGCGGCCGCAGCCAAACGAAGATCCACCCACAACAACTACTTCACCCTGCCTGTCATCCTCTGCATGCTGGGCAATCACTACCCGTTCCTGTACGGCCAGTCGTGGAGTTGGTTGTTACTCATTGCGCTTGCCCTGGTGACGGCTTACTGCCGGCACTATTTCAACCTGAAACATCGAGGCGAGCACAAACCACAGATCCTCATCACCGCAGCCGCCGCGTTTGTCGCTCTGGTGGGTGTAGCTCAGTATGGCATGCACCTGTCGGCAGCAGACGTGGATCGAAGTGCGGACACCGCGACCGTGACCGCCATCGTGCAGAAACATTGCGCCGGCTGCCATGCGGAGGAGCCCACCACAGCAGGCTACATCGCGCCGCCCGCCGGAATGATTCTCACGCAGGCGGAGGAAATGCTGCCGCATGCCAGCCAGATCAACACCGCGGTGCAGACGCGCTACATGCCGCTCGCAAATCTGACCCAGATGAGCGACGAGGAGCGCAGCCAGCTCCTGGGGTACCTCGCCGAAGCTGGCGAATGAAGCTGGTGAATGAAGCTGGCGAATGAAGCCGGAAATTAAAGAACCGTCGAGGCCCTATGCAGACGACGGCGCGTGGGTAGCGTGCCAGTGGCGCGCGATGTCGATGCGGCGGCAGATCCAGACGTCGTCGAATCCCCGCACATAGTCGAGAAACTGGCGGAGCGCAGCCGCCCTGCCCGGCCGGCCGACAATGCGACAGTGCAGTCCCACGCTCATCATCTTCGGCGCATTCGCGCCTTCGCGATAGAGCTCGTCGAAGGCTGAGCGCAGATAGTCGACAAACTGCGACGGCGCGTTGAAGCCCTGCGCCGTGGCGAAGCGCATGTCGTTGGCGTCCAGCGTATACGGCACGACAAGATGATGGGCGCCACTATGTTCGTGCCAGTACGGCAGGTCGTCAGCATATGAATCCGAGTCGTACAGAAAGCCCCCCGCCTCGATCACGAGTCGCCGGGTATTCGGACTGTCGCGCCCCGTGTACCAACCAAGCGGGCGTTCACCCGTCACTTCCGTGTGCACCTCTATCGCGCGGCGGATCTGCTCCCGTTCCTCGTCTTCCGACATGAACTGGTGGTCGATCCACCGGTATGCATGACTCGCAATCTCCCAGTCTGCAGCCTGCATGGCGTCCACCGCGGCCGGGTTCCGCGCCAGCGCCATGGCGACGCCAAAGACCGTCACGGGAATCTGGTATTCGTCGAATAGCGCATGCAGCCTCCAGAATCCGGCGCGAGAGCCGTATTCGTAGAGACTTTCCATGCTCATGTGCCGAGCGGGATAAGCTTTCGCGCCAATGATCTCGGAAAGGAAGGTCTCCGAACCGTCGTCCCCGTGCAGCACGCTGTTTTCCGCGCCCTCTTCGTAGTTGAGGACAAACTGCAGCGCAAGGCGCGCACCACCGGGCCACTGCGGATCCGGCGGCGTCGCACCATAGCCAATCATGTCCCGGGGATAGCCGTCACTCACCACATTTCTCCATCAAGGCGACCGCACCTCGCTGCAAGGCTCACGCGTTCTGCAGCGCCTTGGCACGCATGACCAGATCGGCGATCACCGGCTTGCCTTCGTTGACTTCGTCTTCACTCAAACCGTCAAGCTCGTGGGGAAACACGAGCCAGCGGTTGGTTTCGTTCACGAAGTAATCGGGCACCAGATCCGTCACGTTCTTCTCGGGCTTGAACCAGACCGTGGCGACGCGTATGTCTTTCGGCATGTTACGCCGCGTCAGGCGTTTCAGCTCCTTGATGATTGCCTCGATGCTGCGGCCCCGGTCGAAAACGTCGTCGACGATCAGCAGCGAATGATCGTAGTTTAGGTTTTCCAGCAGATAGCCGAGGTTGTGGACCTGCACCTGGCTATGGGTTTTGTCGATGCCGTGGTAATAGGACGTGCGAATGGCAATGTGATCGGTGTCCACCGCCGCGTATTTCAGAAGCTCCTGAACCGCAATACCCACCGGGGTGCCGCCGCGCCAGACCGCGACAATGAAATCCGGCTGAAAGCCGCTCTCGATGACCTGCAGGCCCAGCGCAAACGAGTCACGCAGCAGTTCCTCAGCGGTGATGTAGATCTTTTCTTCGTGTTTGGACATAGACGGAATTGGCACGCTCTCTCAGAAGGCGGCGTAGTATAGTCGCTGCAATCCAGCCCGAGTAGGGTCAGGGCTCAGCGAAGCGCGCTGTAGCGGTCCGGTTCGGCGGCGGCAAGGTTGCCGGCGAGATGTTCCTTTTCGAATGTCTGTCCCGGTACGGGTTTGCCGAACCAGTAGCCCTGCAGGACATCGCAGCTCATCTCTTTCAATCGCTCGGCGGTGGCTTCGTCTTCGACACCCTCGGCAACTGCTTCCATGCCGCAGTGATGGGCCAGATCAATGCAGCCCTGCACGATCGAACGATCCTTGACCGACTCGGCCATTGCGCTGACAAAGGAACGGTCAACTTTGATTTGATCGGCCGGCAGATCACGCAGATAGCTGAGCGAACTCTGCCCGGTCCCGAAATCGTCAATGGCAACCTTCACCCCGAGCGCGCGCAGCTGATTCAATCGTTCGAGCGCGACCACAGGTAAGCGTCCGCGTTCGGTAATCTCGAGCGTGAGGCGGGCGGGGTCCAGATGAAACACCCCAAGCGCGTCTTCGACGACCGCCGGGAGACCCGCCTGCTCCAGCATCACCGGCGGTACGTTCACGGCAACCGAGACCGATGAAGCCCAGCGTGAGCACCTGGACGCCGCTTCCCGGATGAGATGCTCTGTCAGCGGTTTGATCAGTCCCGAGCGCTCAGCCAGCTCAATGAACACGCCCGGAGGGATGACTTTCTGCGTCTCCGTGTCGATCCAGCGCACCAGCCCCTCAGCGCCGACGACGTTACCGAACGCGGCGCTGACTTTCGGCTGGTAGTACAGCGTAAACTCACCACGCTGCAGACCCTGCTCGATGCGCGGCAGCAACATCTCGTCCGGCTCCTCCGGCGTCGGCTCCTGTCCGGACAGAACAAGAACGGCGCGCCCGGCTGCAATTGCCTCCTGCAGCGCACCCTGCGCAGCCCGCAGCACGTCTGTGTTCGCCGTGGCATCGTCGGGAGGCGGAGCAAATCCGGCGTGATAGTTGAAAAAGAGCCGCTCCCCCACAACGTCTTCGGGCGCTTCGAGGAGTCGTTCCATTTTGGCCGCGGCCAGCACCACCAGGTTGTGTGCGGTGACTTCGCGCAGCACCAGGCAATAGCTGCCCTCCTCGAGCTTGATCAGCTTGTCGACCGGGCGCAGCACCGCTTTCAGCCGTGCTTCGAACGCTTCGATATACAGACGCGTCGTTTCTGGACCGATGTGCTGGCGGATTCGGTCGAGACCGGTCAGCCGCACGGCGGCGTGGCAATGCAGGTTAGAGGAAGTAGTCATCAGGCGCGATCCCGTATGCACCCGCTTCCAGATCCCGGGCAATCCAGACCACGGCCTGTCCCTGACTGTCGGGTGTGTACTTGCTGAGGTCAATCAGCGGGAAGTCCGCGCGCTGTTGCTTGTTTGCGTCGAGGATGAGCACCAGTTTCGGACGCAGGCGCCGCGTGTCGTTCTGCTGCACGACCACCCCTACCTCCCCGGAGTTGAGCTCTACGACCGTGCCGGTCGGAAAGAGACCAACCGCCTGCACGAATTGCTCGACGAGCGCCCCCTGAAAGAGCTGGTCTTTGCTGTCCACGAGTTCCTGGATCGCGGTGAACGAACTGCGCGCAGGGGCGTGGGGCCGTTCACTGATCATGGCGTCGTAGCTGTCGACGAGACCGGCAATGCGCGCGAGCATCGGGATGTCCTGATCCTGCAGGCCCTGCGGATAGCCGGAGCCGTCGTGGCGCTCATGGTGGCACGCAATGAGGTTGAGCACGCTGGGCGCAACTTCACCGGCGGCCTGTACGATATCGAGACTGCCTTTCACGTGAGCACGTAAAAGGTCCAGCTCCGGCGGACTGAGCGGACCGTTCTTGTTGAGCACGCTGTCCGGCAAATCAGTCATCCCGACGTCCATGACGGACACACCGAGCGCAACCTCCTGCAGCGCCTGGCCGTCGAGGCCAAGATGACGCCCCAGGATGGCCGCCCAGACAACACAGGCCATCGAGTGATTGAAGAGGTAGTTCCCTTTGCGTCGCAGACGCATCAGCGCTGCCAGCGCGTCACGGTTGCGCAGCACGCTGTCGATCAGCGGATTGATGGCGCTCTGCATGGCGGCGAGCTCGAGACGGCGATTGCGGCGGACCTCGTCGAACACTTTCTCGATCGCGGTCGCAGCGGATTCGAACTCCGCATCCATCCGCTTGAATTCCGACTTCAGTGAGACCGGGTCTTTGCGGCTGGCGGCGTTGCGCCGCGGCAGGTAGCGTCCGGAGACCTTGCGACGGGGATCGACGAACACGTAGTCGCAGTGTCGTGAGACATAGTCGGCATCATCCTGATCTTTGATCTCGAAGCCCTGCATGGCAAAGGGTGTATCGAGCCACGGCCGGTCGAGCGCCGCGACGTACATGCCCGGACGCAATCCCGCCACGGGCACTTCAATCAGGTTCGCCAGGTTCTCAGGTTCGCCGCTCATCCTGTTAAGGGTAGACGCTTGAGGCAACGTCTGCCCGGGAACTGAACAGATCTTTATAGATCTCTATTTCTTTTTAACAGGTGTATATAAATCCATACGAATCCTATTTTCGATCGCAGCTGTGACGCGTGCACTACTGTTCTTCGTTCGAATAGGTTTTAATAAACCCAAATACGATGTTTGCAGTTTTATATGCCGCGAAAATCCAAAGCCTACAGCGTCCTCAGCGATGCCGCACTCGGCAGCCTGCTGCAGCTCGGCGGACGCCTGAAAGAGGCCCGCCTGCGCCGCAACTGGACCCAGGCCCTGACCGCCGAGAAAGCAGGTCTGTCGGAAAGCTCGGTCAAGAAAGTGGAAAGCGGCTCACCCCACGTTTCCGTCGCCGCCTATCTTGCGCTCTTTGACGTTTACGGCCTGCCGACCGTGCTGGATCGGGTGCTCGCACCCGGGTCCGACACCCTGGGCGAGGCGCTGGCGCGCGGTGACCTGCGCCAGCGCGCCCGCGAACCCCGTGTCAGCGCCGACGAGTGGGAGCTGTAATGAGCGAAAAGCTCTTTGTGCACGTGGATCTCGGTGACGGCAACAAAGTCCTGACCGGTCAGCTGCTGGTCGACGATACGCGCGGTCGCTTCAAGTATGCCCGCGGCTATCTGGAGCACCCCCGCGCGTTCGCACTGGATCCGGTCAACCTGCCGCTCATCGAGGACATTCACGATAATCCGCGGACGCGGGAGGCGCCCGGCGTATTCGGCGTCATGATTGATGCCGGGCCCGACGAGTGGGGCAGACGCCAGCTCGCCAAAACCCGACAGCCGCCGCCGATCACCGCCATCGAATTTCTGCTCGCAGCATCCGGTGAGGGTGTCGGCGCTCTGCATTTCACGGGGGAACTGCGCGACGCGCTGCGACCCGTACCCGCGCGGCCCTTTGAAAACCTGGTGCATCTGCAGCAGATTGCCGATGACATCGAGGCCGGCCGTGAAGTCGACCGAAGCCTCGAACCGTATTTCTTTCACGGCAGCGGCCTTGGCGGTGCGCGACCCAAAACCCTCATCGACTACGACGGCGGCAGCTGGATCGCCAAGTTTGCCAGGGAATCCGATCTGGTCGACATGTGTAAGGTCGAGTACGTCAGCATGCGCATGGCGCGCGCCGCAGACATTGAAGTACCCGACGTCGAGCTGACCGAAACCGCCAGAGGACCCGTGCTCCTCGTCGAGCGCTTCGATATCGACGGCAAAGACCAGCACCACCTCATCTCCGTGGCGAGTCTCATCAACAAGTTCGATATCACCCAGTACGACGAAGCAGCCATGTCGTATCCGGGTATCTTTCAGCTCGGCAATCGGATTGGCACCGCGACGCTCGACCTCGGCGGGGACATCTTCCGCCGTATGCTGTTCAACGTGGCCATCGGCAATACCGACGATCATCTGCGCAATCACGCGTTCTACAAAAAGGCGAAAGAATCCCAGTATCTGCTGACCCCCGGCTACGACATCGTGCCCAACACGGGTCTGCAGGGTTCACACGCGATTGCCCTCGGTGCGTTCGGCAACACCCCCAGCATCGACAACTTCAACGCCGCCGTAGAGCGTCTCGGCCTGACCGGGGAACGCGGTCGCACCATCGCCGACGAGGTGCTTGCAGCAACCGCCGGCTGGCGCGAAGCCATGCATGATGCCGGCGTGCTGGCAAGCGACGTTGCCCTGCTTGAACGCTGCTTTGCGTTTCGCGATGTCGTGACGCGCTGGCGGGAAAGCTCTCAGGCGTAGCTCACAACTTCGAACTCGATGTCATCACCGTCGAGAAAGTAGAAGCGCCGACCCGGTTCGTAATCTTCGTGATTGAAGGGTTTGAAACCTGCGTCAACAACTCTCTGCTCGACGGCGTCGAGATCTTCCACCTGCACGCCGATGTGATTGAGGCCACCCAGCCTGTGGCTGTCGCTATGGCCGTCTACCGGCTGCGCGGTGGTATAAACCGCAACGTAAGCATCGTCAGTGCCGACGTGAAACGTATGCCCGCCCATTTTGGAAGGCCCCTGCCAGCGTACATGCCAGTCGAAGAGCTCGCACATCATTGCGGCCGTCTTCGCGGGGTCGCTGACCGTGACGTTGACGTGTTCCAACATGCCTGAACTCATCGTTATCTCCTCATCTCAGTGATTGACGCCAACACTCTAATACCTCAACCTTACTTTAGGTCAAGGTATTGGTCATGAAGAGCATTCATCTATGAGCGAACGTATTTCCATTGGACAGGTGGCGGAGCGCACGGGGCTTTCCATCTCCGCGATCCGCTTTTACGAAACCCAGGGACTTGTCCACCCGGCACGCAACGCCGGCGGTCAGCGACGCTATCTACGATCGGACATCAGACGGCTGTCGTTTGTGCTCATCGCACAGCAGCTCGGCTTCAGCATGAAAGACATTCACGAATGTCTGGCATCTCTGCCGGATGAGCGCACGCCGACAAAGGCCGACTGGGCGAAAATCAGCCGCGGTTTTCGCCGCGAGCTGGACGCCCGGATTGCCATGATGCAGCGCATGCGCGAGCGACTGGACGGCTGCATTGGCTGCGGCTGCCTGAGTTTGAAAAACTGCACCCTCTACAATCCCGAAGATCGCGCCTGGCGGCGCGGTGCCGGGCCCCGCTACCTTCTCGGTGACCCCGACTAGGCGCAAAACCTCATCCGGCGCTCGACGTTTGCCCGGGATGGTATAGAATCGCACCCTGATTGCGCACGACGGATCAGAAACGATCCATGTGCGTGCTCTGACTGGGGACAAACGAAGGCAACACAACCGGAACTGACTCGCCCGGACGCTATGCGTCATGGCGATGCACCGCTTTCTGGCATTTGCGCCCCGCCTTTGTTCCCTTTTGGTGCGCGAGCGCCGCATTACAGTGGTAAGAGCGGCAATGGCAGGAAATGGCACGCCGTTTGCCTGTAAGCCACGAGGCCGGCGCTCGCAGGCCAGCATGAGCTCACCGCAAGGTGGGCAGATAACAAAAACTGGGGGAATTGATAGTGGTGAAAACCAATCTCACAAGCCTTCGCAGCGTTGTGACACTGCTCGTGTCGATTGCGCTGCTCTTTACCGCGGCGCACCGCGCGTACGCCGAGGAATCTGAAGACGACGATGAAGAGTACATCGAAGAGCTCGTCGTAACCGGCGACCTTCGCTCGCTGCCCGGGGAAAACGTAGAGTCCGTGTTTGGTTTCCAGAAGTCTCTCCTGGAACTACCCCGCTCGGCATCGACGGTTTCCTGGGAACAGATCGAACGTTTCAACATCAAGGACATCGACGAGCTGGTTGCACTGGCACCGGGCACGTTTACGCAGTCCTTCTTCGGCGTTGCCGGTGCTCTGGACGTTCGCGGTACGCCCGGCGAGACCTACTTCCGCGGTATCCGCCGCCTCGACAACCCGGGTAACTACCCGACGCCTATCGGCGCTGCTGACCGCATCGACATCGTCCGCGGCCCGGCGTCCCCGATTTTCGGACCGTCCAAGATCGGCGGCTACCTGAACTTCACACCAAAGTCGGCCCGCGCTGACAGCGGTCAATATCTGGCTGAGAACGAAGGTGCCATCTCGTTCACGACAGGCAGCTGGGACAAATCCATCATCACCGCCGAAGTCGGCGGTCCCGGTGAGATCGCCGGGAAAGACTTCGGCTTCTACATTTACGGTGAGGTCGAAGACTCAGGCAGCTACTACGACAACTCTGCCACCGAGCAGACCCTGTTCCAGGCGTCTTTCGATATGGACGTGAACGACCAGCTCCGCATCCAGTTCGGCGGTCAATACCACGACTTCAAGGGCAATCAGATTGCCGGCTGGAACCGGGTGACCCAGGATCTCATCGACCACGGCACCTATGTGACGGGCAATCCCACGCCACTGGATACCAACGGTGACGGCTCCATCTCGCATCAGGAATTTGATACCGACGGCGACGGATTCACCAACTTGAATCCCTTCCGTTTCGACTTCATCTCCGGCGCGCCCGGCGGCGCTCTGACACCCGGCAGCACCGAAAGCCTGGCTGATCTCGAGGTGCTGATCGGATCGACTGCGCTCCTCAACCTCGACCCCGCCACCGTCGGCACTGCCAAAATCGACGGCAGCGACGTGCTCGTTGCACCCGATGATACGCTCGAAAACGAGGACTACGTCTTCTACTTCGACATCATCTGGACGTTCGACAACGGCATGGAACTCAAGAACCAGCTCTACTACGAAAGCTACGACAACCTGAACGAGAACGCCTACGGCTTCTCGCAGTTCCACGAGACCTGGGTCGTCGAAGACAAACTCGTATTGTCCGGCAAGTGGGAAGCCGACGGCGTCGTGACGCAGTGGCAGCTTTCACCGTCGATCCGTCACACGGACTTCGACCACGGCGATGACTACACCAACGAGTATTTCGACCGTCGCGATTTGACAGGTCCGTCCACGGCCCTCGATCGTCGCCTCCTTGCGACGCGCATCGACGACGACTACACCGAGTACTACACCGGTGAGTACACCAACCTCGGCATCGCCGGCATGGTCGACGTCACGTTCGATTTTGGTCTAAACATCGTTGCGGGCCTGCGCTGGGACACCATCGACATGGAGTCCGAGCAGCCGTTCGAAAAGCTGCTGTTCGCGAGCTCCAACAACTTCTGTAACCCGGCGACCGCCGCCGATTACGAAGCTGATTGCGGCAACGCGCTCGAGGCTGACGACACCGTCGACGGCGAGTCCTGGACGATCAGCGTCAGCTGGGAAACGCCGATTGGCATTCGTCCGTACGTCACGGCGTCGGAGCAGTCCACGCTGATTGCCGGTCAGGGCGCAGAGCTTGTGACCAACAACATTCGCGACGACTCCATCTTCGATACTTCCGAGCTTCTGGAATTTGGTGTCAAAGGCAGCCTCCTGGAAGACAACCTGTACTTCGCGCTCAGCTACTACGAGCAGGAGCGCACGGACCTGTCGACGCAGTCCATTGTGACGAACCAGACCACGGAAACTGAAGGCTACGAGTTCGAGCTGCGCTGGGCAGTGACGGATCGTCTGCTCATGACGGCCGGCTGGTCGAACATCGAGGTGACGAACCTGGCGAGCGAAAGCAGCGGATTCCGCTTCAGCTTCATTGGCGCAGACGATCTGCCGAACATTGCGCCTGAAGTGCTGTACGGCGGCACCCTGGGTGGCAACGTTGCTTCTGATCCGCGACGCGCAGGTATGCCGGAGAACATCTTCTCCGTCACCGGCACCTATGACTTCACCGAGAACTTTGCCGGTCACTTCAGCGTGATCAAGGCGGACGAGGTGGATTCAGGTTACTCCGGTTCGGTTGAGCTGCCCGACTACACGCTGGTCAATCTGGGTTTTGTCTACCAGACCGATCGCTGGTTGCTTGGCGTCAACGCGAAGAACATCACGGACGAAGAATACTTCCGTTCGAACTTCCCGAACCTCTTCGGCGGCACAATTGTTCTGCCGGAACTGCCGCGGCACTATGCTGCCACGCTGCAGTACACGTTCTAAACGTGACAGACCTGCCGGCCCGTCCGGGCCGGCAGGTGTTTTTCCACTTTCTGTAACGTTTTTTCAAACGGGCTCGACCAGCCCGGTTTATTTGCGCCTGGAATTTCTTTTCTTACGGTTTTTGCGGCTCGAAGATCGGGCAGGTTGAGGCGCAGGCGGTTTTGCTTCCTGTACCAGGATGGGAATGGAATCCCAGGTGCGGCCAATCTCAAAGCAATCCTCCAGGCACTCCTCGAAGAACGCAAGTTCCTCCTCAGAAAGCTCGGGAAAGCGCTCCGAGATGCGATTCAAACTGTATGCGATGGCACGCATCCCGCCACCTTGTGTCCCCCAGACGCCTTGCATCCTAGCGTAAGACTTGTCGCGCGCGGGTAAAGAATTTGTAAGCTCGGATCCGCCTAGAGTATGACTGTCTTGTTGCCGTTGACAAAAACGCGGTGGTTAGTACTCATGGCGAATTTTAGAAGCTTCTCCATGGCAGACTGACGATCAACGCTTAGTCCGCGGGCGGCTCGCCTTCCAGGTTGAGCGCAGACCAGATGCCTTCGAGAATCTCCCGCTTCAGAAGGTAAAGCTCCCGGTCAATACGCCGGCGCTCGTCAACCCCTTCCTGCGCAACACGCAACCGCAGTGCGAAGATAGGATCGCTGATTGCCGCATAAAGCGCTGATTTTCTGCTCGAGCTGAGTCGCACGACGATTCCGCCACATCAAGAGATCAACAGCTTGCCAAATGTAGGATCAGGAAACGCGGCACGGATCACACCTGCATGGCTGGTTACAAAATGCTAAAAAGTCTTAAACTGGAAGCGCTTCACTAACAAATAAGAAGAGGGTCGGAGAGTGACCATGGACCTGTCGATGATTGTCATCGGCGCCGCTAAGCTCGGCTTCGGCCTGCTCGTCGGCATCGTTGGCATCACCACGAGCGCGCGCTTGATCAAGCGTGCCATTGGCCTGGCGGACATAGACGCCGCCATCAAAGCCAAGAACGCCGCCGTCGGCTTGTCACTGGCTGCCGCCATCGTGGCCATGGGCATTCTCATCGAACCCGCCATCGCCCGCACCTTCAATGCGCTGGATCTCCTGCAACATTCTGCTGAAAGCTGGATCGATATCCTCTGGGTCATTGTCTACGCCCTCGGGCTATCCCTGGGCGCCCTGCTGATCGGCGCAGCCGTCATCATCATCGGCGTACGCGCCGCTATCCAGCTGACCCCCGACCTCGACGAAATCGAAGAAATTGTCACGGGTAACATCGCCTGCGCCGTCATCCTGGTGGCAATCATTGTGGTGCTGGCACTGCTCGTCAGGGAAGGCCTGGATACGTTGCTGACCGGTTTTCTACCCCTGCCGGTGCTGGACCAGATCGGACCGAGCTAGCTGATGCCGAAGCGGAAACGCCGCGGATCAAGGAGCTGGTTCTGGGGCGTTGTCATGTTCGTCGTCGTAGCCCGGCTGATCAATCCGAGCAATACCGTCGATCTGGACCTTGGCGCGGTACAGTACCCGGACTACCCCCGCAGCTACGACTCCGCCGAGCACGTCTGGCGGACCGGCGGACTCGCCACAACCCGGGTCGTCTACGACCATGGACATGCAGCCATTGAAGATCTCGAATTCGACCACCACGCTTACGGGCGCCGCATGGAACGCGCGTTTTACGGCAACCATCTGCGCAACATGGGATGTGACCGCGAGCCATGGAGCTGCGTCTATACGGAAGTCTTCAACCGCAATGCGCAGGATCTGGAGCCGCTGCTGAAGCGTATCGCGCGCGGGCTCGAAGAACAGCGTTGGAGCGCAATGGACGCGAGCCGCTGGATGCTGCGCTTCGTGCAGAACATCCCATACCGGATACCCGAGGATCACGCGTTCGGGGTGCTGCCGCCCGCGCTGGTGGCTTCGCAGAACTGGGGGGACTGCGATTCCAAATCTCTGCTGCTGTTGCACCTTCTGCGCTACGTGGGCATCGATGCACAAATCTCCGTTTCGCGCATCCACGAACATGCCATGGTAGGTATCTTCGTGCCGACGTCGGGGGATACGTTTACCTACCGCGGCCGCACCTACGCCTGGGCGGAGACAACGGCGGACGCGCCGATTGGCTGGATTTCACCGGACATGCTGAGACCCAACGACTGGCAGGTGAAGGCGGTACGGTGACAAGCGCTCCCGGGCCCAGACGCAACTGACATTCAACCCGCCGGAGGAAGCCGTGCCCGCCTGGATACGCAAACACCCCATCGCCACCTTCTTCTTACTGCTGCTGGCTGCTCTAGCTGTCTCAGCGTGGTCCGCCTATGAGTCATGGTTTGCCGCAGGTCCGTGGCATCCGGTACCGGTGGACGCGCCAACCTACAGCCAGGTGTTCGATCCCGCGTTCGAAGAAGCCGCCCTGGAGGCCATCGAAGCGCTCAACAGCCACCGCGAGGAACAGGGTTTCCCCGCAATCACGAGCGCGGTGGCGCACAACGGCCGCCTGATCTGGCAGGGCGGCGCAGGCTGGCAGAGTCTCGATCCGCTCCAGCCCGCATCGGCGCAAACCCAGCTGCGCATCGGCTCAACTTCCAAAGCGGTTACCGCCACGGCCGTGGCGCGGCTGATCGACAACGCCGCCGTCACGCTTGATACCGCCATCGAAACTTACATGCCTGATCTCCCCAACCCGGCGTGGCGGCAGCTGACGCTGCGCCAACTGTTTTCGCACACCGCTGGGTTGACCGGATATCGCGAGAACACCGACTACGAGGGCCTGTTTCTTACATTGTGCGGCTGCCGCCACTACGAATCAGTGCGCGATAGCCTCGAGATATTTGACGGCAGCGACCTCCTCTTCCCGCCGGGCACCGACTTTCACTACTCGAGTTTCGACACCAACCTGATTGGCGCGGTAGTCGCCCATCAGCAAGGCGTCTCGTACCAGGACCTCCTCGAAAAGAACGTGTTCGACCCATTGGGACTCACCGCCAGCGGTCTGGACCAGGATGGAACCGAACGTCCGAACCTCGCCTCGTTCTACGAGATCAGAGACGGCGCAGCGGGACGCTGGCCGGACTTTGATCTGTCCCAGCGCTGGCCAGGCGGCGGATTGGTCTCCACGTCCGCAGAGCTGGCCCTGATCGGCAACGCCTGGCTCAACGACGCGTTTATCAGCAGGGACACTCGTGACGCAATGTGGACGCCGCAGGTGCTCGCCAACGGCGAAGTGAACGAACAGAGCTACGCGTTGGGCTGGCGTTTCAATCCCAATCGCGAAACAAACGGTCGAACGCTGTCATACGCTCACCACGGCGGCGTCTCCAAGGGGGCGATGAGCTGGCTCGTCGTTTACCCGGAGCACGGGATGAGCATTGCGGTGAACATCAACACCCACGGCAAGACCTTCAGCGACTTTGCGCGCGTGGAGACGGAGATCAGGGAGGCCTTCCTGCGCCTCCTGGAACGAAACCCCGCGGAAGCCCCCTGATCCTACGTTCCGACGCCATGATCAGCTGTAGCGCGCCTCGAATCCCTCCGTCTTCTCGCTGCCTGCTTCTGCCAGACTCGCCTGCAGGTCCGCCAGATACACATCGACCACCTCGTGATGAAATGGCGACAGCATCAAATGCAATGCGGGCGGATCCGTCGTCAGGCTGGTAAACCAACCTTTGCGGTACATATTGCGGTAGACGGTGTAGACGTCGGCCTCCTTGTGCGTGAACGCAACAATGCCAAGCTGAGGCTCTCCCAGCACCTCGAAACCCAGCTTGCTGACGCCTTCCTCGACGGCTGAACGGGCCTTCGTGACGAGGCCGTGTTTATGTCGATAACCCTCAATCCCGAGGAAGTTCATCACCGCCCAGGCGGCGGAAATTGCCCCTCCGGGGCGCGTTCCGGCGAGCGTCGGCGTGATCATCCGCCCGCCGGGCCAGTCGCTGCAGTCGAACACCATATACCGGTGCAGGTCTTCACTGCGAAACAGCACCGTGGATGCTCCTTTTGCGCAGTAGCCGTACTTGTGCAGATCAGCCGACATGGATTGAACACCCACTACTTCGAAGTCGAAAGGCGGTATCGGGGCGCCGTTCATACGCACGAAGGGCGCAATATAGCCACCGACACAGGCATCCACGTGCAGCCAGAGATTACGTTTCCCGGCCAGATCTCCCAGCGCCTCGATGTGATCGATCAGACCGTACGGAAAGCTCGGCGCTGAGCCGACGAGCATGATGGTTCGCTCGTCAGTCGCCTCCGCCATGGCGTCGACGTCGCTGAGAAGATCGGTGCCAACCGGAACCCGCCGCATCTCGATGTCCATGAGCGCAGCCGCTTTGTCGAATGCCGGGTGCGCCGAAAAAGGCGCAACCAGGTTCGCCGGACCATCGAGGCCACGCTCCGCACGTGCGAAGTCGCGGGCGGCCTTCACCGCCATCGTGATCGAGTCCGTGCCGCCGGAGGTGATCGTGCCATGCGCACCCTCCGGAGCGTGCAGGAGACTGAGCCCCATGCCGACAACCTCTTCTTCCATCTGCTTGAGGCTTGGAAAGGCCAACGGCCCAAGTCCGTTTTCCGACATGTAGAGGGTATACGCTTCTTTCTGCACCGCGGCGACATCCTCGCCGGCGTTGAAGACGTAGACGGCGGTTTTGCCGTCACGCCATTTTGCATCTCCGCTGCCGCGATCGATCATCTCGTCGCGCAGGTCCGACCAGGCCCGGCCTTTCTCCGGCATCTTGTGCATGTGATCGTTTTCCACTGTGGTTGATTGTGCCTTCTTATCAGACGGGGGCGCCTGGCCGCAATGCGCTTTCGCTATTTTGGTTCAAAGCGCTGCCGGGCTGAAAAGTTGACCATTGATCCACCAGCTTTTCGGCGCGGAAGACATCCAGATATCGTAGCCACCGGATGGCATCTGCCTCCCACGGTTGGTAGAAAACGAAATCCCCCACCCCAAGCGGCGCCTGCCGCGACCCCAGCCACCGGCCTTGGTTAGGCAGCATGTTTACCAGACGCGGCGGCGATGTGTCGTCGACTGCAAGCGGGTTCTTGATCAAACCGTCCGGGTAAACAAGGGAGCCCGGGAAGTCACCCGTTGTCATGAAGTTCGCCACCGCAAGGCTTGGGTTGTCTGCCGCCAGGCCTGGCAAAAATTGCTGATCGAAAGGAGCTTCGGCGGGATCAATTCGCTTTAACACCGGAGTTGCAAAAAAGGTCGCCGCACGCAGGTTTTTCTCGGGGATGTCATGGAAGTTGCTTGGATAAAAGAAGGCGGAACCCATAGCCACTTCGTTTACCGGCGTATCCACCCCTTCCGCGTAAAACTGATAGGTACGACTGCCGCCGCTATTGAGCACCAAAGGCTCCGCGAAGAGGCCTGGATAGTGTTCCCGCCCGATCTGCAGGAACCTGTGATAACGCTTCTGCACGGCGTCGAACTCGGCATCCGGAGTCAGTCCGCCCATCGCTGCAAACGGAATGTGTCCCTCGTATCCCATGAAACCTGCAAACCGCAGGTGCTCAGACACGTCGATCTCTTTGAGCATCGCGAGTAGCTCATGACCGTTTCTCGCGCCGCCGCGGCGCAAACCCACGTCAAGTTCCACGGCCACGGTAATCGGCTCGTTTCGCTCTCTCGCGAGTTGAGCGAACTCCGCCATCCGTTCCGCAGTGTCGACAAGCCAACGAACACCACTCGCAGGATTAACGCGTTGACCTCGTCTTTCCAACGCCCCGAATATCCGTCGCGCAGCGTCCACGGCAGCCGGACGTCCGAGCAGGATGTCCACATCGCTACCAAACCGTATCAGGAGATCACGCACCATACCTTCGGCAAACGCCATGATCCGATTGGTGCAGGCGGTGTTCATCATGTACTCCAGGAGCTCCAGACTTGGCAGGCTCTTCGCTACCAGGCGAAGATCGATACCAGAACCGAGCGTTTCGCCAACGAGTTTCAAGTTGTGATCGACCGCGTCCAGATCAACGAAGGCTGTTTCTCGCCCTGCCGCCTGTCGCCGAAGCGTTTTGTTCCACGCGGCAAATCGAGCCTGATCGGTCGCGATTGATGCACTGCGAATCTGGTCGGTGCAGGAGCGCGCGTCGGAGGCCGGGAGCCTCACGCGCGCCGAGGATTCCGCCGTGCGTTTCGATGAGTTACCAGCAACGCTGCCGCTCGTCTGGCAGGCAGCCAGAGAACCGGCCATCATCAGGGCGCCTAACCAGCGGCGGCGAGATTGTCCGGCTGCGTCTAGCGCTGAAGTCGGATTCTGATCTTCTGGTAGAACGGAGTCTGGTGCGTCCTTCATTGCACTTCCCTTGAGATCGGACGAGTTAGTTTTGCATTGGTAGTGGTCGTGAACAACGTATGGTGCGTTTGCAGAGCCTGCGGGACCAAGTCCGATTCGGGGGACGTTCACGGTGCCCCTTTCGTGCCGTCCTGTTTCGGCTGCTTTGGTTTCAGCGGCGTCCAGCCTTTCTGAATCTGCGCAGGAGGACTTTCTTTGCTTTCTGCTTCAGATCATACGAGCCGAGCGAGTTGCGCCACCAGGGCGGTAAGTACCAGTTCGCAAAGTCGCGATACGCGACGACGAAGGTTTCCCGATCGGCCGGTGATAACTTGTAGCAGATGCGTCTGACGTCGGACATCCTGTGGCGGGTTTTCATCCGGTCTGGAGTGGGCGCATAAATCACTGCACGTCCGATGTCGATGACATACAACTCGACCTGTCCATCGACGTCCGTCATGAGGATGTTTCCCGACGACAGGTCATTGTGGATGACGCGGCGTTTGTGCATGTGCGAAACAAACGCCGCAATACGCTCGAGCCAGAACCGTTTTTCCCTGCCCCGGTACTCGGTATCGCCGCTGGCGAATGCCGTGAACACGTCTCGACACGAGAAAGCATCCTCCAGAAACGATGCCACGTAGTAGTTGTCTTCAACACCGCTGTTCCAGGGGCGTTCGAAAAACGCAATTGGCTCTGGCGTCTTCACACCCCGGCGCAACATTTCGACCGCGTTGTTCCAGTGGCGTTTGCCTTTGCTTGGCCTGAAACGATACGAGAGTTTTTTGATGCCCTTCGTGCGATTGAGTTTGACCGTTTGGAGTGCCTCCGAACCCTCCAGCTTCACATTCCACAATCGGTTGCGTTTATCGCGCAGGACCTGCTCAGTCCCGGCGCGGTTGATGTTGTCCGGCATGTATCGCTCGAGCGACCCAGCCGGATCGCCGCCACGGGCGACGGCAACCGTGCCACGCCACTCGTTCGTTGCCACTTTCATCGGCTGGCGGGTGCTGCTCGGTCGATAGACCACACCGTCCGCGGAAACGTCTTCGATCGCCGTCAATTCGGCTGCGCCGGGACGGTAGACACCGTCCGCAACCGGCCAGCGGATGACCACCGGCCGTTCGGTGATCACGAACGGTGGGGCGTTGAACGGCTCACCCAGCGTGTCGAAAAACTCTGCGCCGTCCAGCGCTCCGGCAGGATAGATGTCCTCGAGCGGCAGCACGTACCGGTCGAGACACCAGACCACGTGAAATTCGCCACCGAGCGCGGTCTCGAACATGTAGTGGCTGATCCCATTTTCCGCGCTCACACCGCCCAGGCAGGTCACGTTCTTCAACAGTCCGACGGCGTGCTTGAACGCTTTGTACGCAAGCGTCGGTTTGAAATCCTCGACCGCGCCGCGAACGCTTCGATAAAAACTGACGTTGTCGATTTTCGGGTAATCGTCAGCACCGCAGTGGATCAATCCGTCACGACTGCAGATGAGCGGTCCCCAGTAGACGCGATCCAGCGCACCGCTCGCGGCCGCCATGACAAGATAGCGGACGAGATAGTTTGCGTGCGCCTGTTCCGGATTGGAATTCCAGCGGGCCAGTCTCGTGCGCGTCCAGCATGTGTACGTGCAGTACGTTTTCTTGATATCGAGTTCGCGGCTGATCGAAGCAATAACCCGGGCTTTTTTAACGAGATTGAGCTTGAGTATCTTGCCCGCCCACGAGCCTAACGCCCGATGGTCATACGCCTCCGGTTGAACGGCACGCTCGGCGAAAAGGTTGTTGGTATGGACGGTCGGTGTCGAGTGCAGCCACGACATGGCTTTCAGGAAACCCATGCTGTAAAACGGCTCAAAGTCGGAAACGTTCGGGCCCGCAAGCTCAACCGAATACTGCTCCGCTTCGGTGGCGGCAACCCGCCAGGCCTCGAGGTAGCTCGTGGCGCTGAAACCGCTCCAGCGTCCGCGGTTGGGCGTGGCGCCTATCTCGAAGGTGCTGACTCTGTCGCCATAGTTGCGAAACACCGAGGCGACAAACGCTCTCCATCGCTGGCTGGCGGCTGAGTCTCGTGACAGGCTCGCCGCTTCCGGCGCCGGAGGCAGGACATCCAACACCACGTCGAAGCCTTCATCCAGAAGGCGATCCAGCAGCCGTTGCGCATCCCCCCCGTCCGAACAGTAGCTGTAGTCCATGCGGACCTGCTGCAATTGCAGATCGCGCAGTGCCGCGACCACGTAGTCGTCACACTTCGGATCCGAGGACGTTCCAACGTTCACGCCGATGAAGTCCGAGGCCAGCTGGTGCCTGCTATCAATTTCGTGGGAGACCATCGCCCACGCCGGAAGCTTCCCGACGGCGCCGACGATGTACCCGGCTGCGCGGAGCCAGCATGACCATGTGTGAAGCGTAGAATTGTCCGGTGGGGTTGCCCTGTTCAATACAGGTGTCAGCATCTATGGCGCCCGATCGGTAAGCGTTGGTTATCAGCGATTGTCCGAAGGTGCGCAGAAGTGTCAGCGTGCCGCTTTGTGTTCAGGTTGTTTTCCTAGCAAACGATCAATCCGGATCCGTGGTTGCTGTATAACACGACAGGCCGGTTTTCTCGAATCCAATGGGTGAAACCTCTACCATCCGGCACGGAATCACGCATTGCAGACCCGCTGACAGGTATGAAAAAGCCGCCACACGATGAACAACCAGACCAGACCGTGCAATCGACGCGCGTCCAGAGCCGTACGTTTTCACAACGCCTTACGGCAACGTTGCTGGCGGCAGCGACGCGCTTCCTGAGCGTCCTACCGCTGAGTGCCGCGCGCGCGATTGGCGGCTGGCTGGGCACGTTCATCTGGGCCATCGACACGCGCATGGCGCGCATCACCAGAATCAACCTTCAGTACTGCTGCCCTGACCTGGATCATACCCAGCTCAACGCGTTCAGCAGACAGAGCCTGCAGGAAACGGCACGTATCGTTGCCGAATCGGGCCTCGTCTGGCACTGGCCGCGAGAACGCTGGCAGGACTGTGTGATGAACGTCGTCGGTGAGGAGGACGTGATCGCCGCGGGTGAGTCGGGCCGAGGGGTTCTGCTGCTGGTGCCTCATTTCGGCAACTGGGAGTTTCTGAGTCTGTACCTGGGTAAATTCGACGCCGTGGCGCTCTACAATCCGCCGCGCATCAGCGCGCTCGACGCACCCATCAGAAACGCCCGTAGTCGCGCCGGCATGCGGCTGTTACCGATCGACCGCGGCGGCCTGCGGACCATCTATCAGATGCTGGGCGACGGTGAGGTTGCCGCCATCCTTCCTGATCAGGTCCCGCAACGTTCTGCCGGGGTTTACGCCCCATTTTTTGGTCGCAGCGCATTGACAATGACGTTCGTGCACCGATTGATTCAGAGAACCAATCCCGTTGTCTTCGTGGCGGGCGCCCGCCGGGTTCCGGGTGGATTCGACATCACGTTTTCACCGGTTGACGATGAGATACATTCGAGTGATGCGGTGGCGTCGGCGACGAGTATGAATCGTGCGATTGAACAACTGGTTCGGACTGAGCTTGCGCAGTATCAGTGGGAGTACAAGCGTTTTCGCAAAGAGGCTGTGGGGGCGGCCAGGGTTTATCCACCGTCGGTGTCGTCGCGAAGGGAGGGGTGAGTGGGTTGGTCGAACTAGGTTGGATGGACCTTCGGGCTGAGCGGGACTGATGTGGAGGTTAACCGGTCTGGAATGTGGCGTCCCGTCGAGGGCCTTCGACTTGGGCTACTTTCATCCCGTCCCTGGCGCGACAGCCTCAGTTCGCTCAAACCCCAGGCCTCGCGTCACCGCGAGCGGCCGGTATGCCGCTCGCTGCTCGGCCGCGCGGCGCATACGCCGCGCCCCCTGATTGCCGGGGTCGGCGCCACAGGCGCCGATTCATCCCGGCGTCGCGGGCTGGAATAGCGTTCGGCATTAGGAAAAAGATGGCGTCCCCTAGGGGAGTCGAACCCCTGTTGCCGGGATGAAAACCCGGAGTCCTAGGCCTCTAGACGAAGGGGACAGAACCTTGAGAGCGGCGCATTCTATGAATGTCGTATGACACAGTCAAGCAGCTTCCAGGCAAGATCGAAAATCACAACTACACTTCGTCTACCATACATAGGAGCTTGCACGTGACGTCCCTGAATCTGCCTGCCTGGACATTCATCATCACGCTTGCGCTCGTGGTGACGGTACCCATTTACCACGTCATTAAAAGCCGACTGGCGCGGCGCGAAGCGGCCCATTTGAGCCGTTCACTGTCGGCCTCCCATGCCGTATTTACCGCGCTCGAGCACGTCCCCGACGGCTTGATCCATCGCGACCTGCGTCGCGGTCTGGTGCTGCTGCTCACCGCCCATCTCGACACCCTCGAGAAGCACAATGCGCTGCATCCACATCTGCAGGCGCTGCGCCAGCGGGTGTTGAAGCTCAACCGTATTCCGTCGGGCATGCAGCGCGCGAGCCTGCGCAGCAAACGGGCGCGCCGCCATGCCACGCTTGCCCTGGAGGAGCTTGCCGTCCTCTTGAAAACCGGCATGTCGCAGAAGCTTATCGATCAGCACGACGGTGCCCTGGCGCACGCGTCAGCGCAGTTCACCGCGCAGCAGATTGCCGTGGAAAACGCGCGTCAATCCGCCAAAGATGCGGAAAACGTGCGCGCTTATCCGCAGGCGCTCAACTTCGCCTATCAGGCACAGGCACTCTGCAGGAAGCTGCCGCCGCTCATGAGCAAGGCGCTGACCGACGCGGTTGGTCAGGACATCGAGCGCCTGGAGAACCTCGCACGGCGCGCGGCCTGAGCGGCTGCCTAGAACTTGATGCCAATACCGAGGGTATAGGTGACGTCCGTTTTGCTCGTGCCGGGGGGCGGCTCCGTCTCATGGTTCACATCCACTCGCGCGGCGGCGTCTATGCGATCGTTGAGCGCGTAGCGCAGGCCGGTGGACGACTCGATCACTTCCCCGCGGTCGCCGTCCGGAATGAACAGCACCGACTGGTTATGGAAGAATTCGAGCTTCTTGGCCAGGAGCCAGCGGTTGTAGTCGAGCCCCCAGCGCACGGCAGGGTTGGTTTCATCCTCACCATCCAACTCTTCCTGCACGTAGTTGACCGTCACGTCCGTCGAGAAGGCGCCGAAGCTGTCGTCCCAGAACTGATAACCCATACCGGCACCGAGCGTAATCCGCTGATCGATGTCTTTGAGACGGTCCTGAAAGTACTCGGCGTTGCCCGAGGCAAACCACTTCTCGGAGACAAACCGCTTGTAACCATAGTCGATGTCCAGCTGATCTTTGGTTCGCTCTTCCTCTGCCTTTTCGTTGCTGACCAGGAGTGACAACGCGTGCTCAACCGTCTCGCGCTTCAGCACCGACTCGATGAGCGTGTTGTAGCTTTCGGTGTCCGAGTTGCCGTTGGAGATGATGGCGGACAGATCGGCGCGCGACGACCAGTCAGTGCCGAGCGACGCCAGTGCGAGCTTGTCCTGCCCCGCACTTCTCACGGTGCCTAGGTCGAGCGCAACTGCACCGGTGTCGGTGACAATCTGCTGCGCACCGTCGGCCACGCCAAACGTGCCGCTGACGGCCCCGTCGCTGGTGCGTACGTCAAACGCGGCTTCAGACACAACCTCCGCCACCTGGTCGAGCTTGATGGGCACGTTGCCGGCATATTCAGTCACCAACAGCAGCCGCCCACCGGCAATGCTGTCGACAGTACCGGTCAGGCGGTCGCCGTTCTTCAATACCACCGTATCCGCCACGGCGGTTCCCGCCCACAAGCTGAGCGCGGCAGCAATCAATGCAATGCGTTTCACGTATCTATTTCCTTGTTGTGCTTCGATTTACGGGCTGGCGTCCAAAGCCTGCTGCCCAATCCAATGGCGCGCAAAGTACTGCGCGGTGCGCCCGTTGCGTACGCCGCGGGCGAGCGCCCAGCGTAGCGCTTCGGCGCGCATGTTTTCGTCGTCGAGATCAGCCGTGAGACCGTGCTGCGCGGCGAGTTTCGCCACCCAGTGCCGCACGACCGAGAGGTAGTCGTCCTGCCGGAACGGGTAAAAGGAAAGCCAGAGACCAAACCGGTCCGACAGCGAAATCTTCTCTTCGATGGCTTCCCCTTCGTGCAGCTCGCCGTCGATCATGCGCGCCTGCTGGTTATCGCTCATGTGTTCCGGTACCAGATGCCGTCGGTTGGAGGTGGCGTAGATGAGTACGTTGCGCGCCGTTTTGAAAATGGACCCTTCCAGGGCGCTTTTGAGCTCCTTATAAGAAGGGTCGTTCACCTCGAAAGAGAGGTCGTCACAGAAGACGATGAACTTGAAGGGTTCTGCGGCAAGACGCCCGAGAATTTCAGGCAGCTGCGCAAGATCGTCTTTGTGGACCTCAACCAGGCGCAGATCCTGGCTGTGGTATTCGTTCAGAATCGCATGGATCAGCGAGCTCTTCCCGGTGCCACGAGCGCCCCAGAGGAGCACGTTGTTGGCCGGCAGGCCCTCGAGAAACTGTCGGGTATTGGCCACGAGCTTCGCCCGCTGGTCGTCGATGTGCAGAAGATCCGCAAGCTCCAGATCGTCGACGTTGTCCTGACTCTGAAAGCCGCTGTGCCACCAACTGCGACGCCACATGGCGGCACGCGCGCGCTGCCACTCGACCGCGTACGGTAACGGCAGCAGCGCAAGCAGCCGGGCTGCAAGTTGATCTATCGACGACACATCTTCACCACTTGGTTTCGGCCGCGCATTGTACTCAACTTCGCATGAGAGATGCGCTCAATTGCGGTATGATTTAACGCCTGTTTTACCAATGCTTTTTGGCCCAGCAGCACATGTCCGCATACCCCGGCCCAGAACGCCGCAAAGGCACAAAAGACCGACGTGAAGCCGAAGAAGACCGGCGCAACGAAGACCGCGTTGCCGAGGATCCCCTGCCAAGACGCAACCCGGAGCAGCCCGACCGGCGCGAGCACGAGGAGGACTAGCGCTCGAGCATCTCGAGCAGTAGATCCGGCCGGTCGGTGATGACGCCGTCGGCGCCCGCAGCGAGCACCCGTGCCAGACCTTCCCTGTCGTTCACCGTCCAGAAATCCACGTGAAGATGCAGCTCCTGCGCATCGGCAAGAATGCGTTCATCCACCAGCGTTTCACCGTCTCGCTCCTGCGGTATCTGCAGCGCCAGCGCGGGTGAAGTAAAGAGGCGCGTGAGTCCAAACTGGCGCACTGCGGCAAACCAGCCAACCTCTCTGCTGCTGGCACTCGTGGCAACCTCAGGACAGTCCTGGCGGAAACCCGCCAGCGTGGAATCGTCAAAGGATGCCACCAGAGTCAGGTGCCCCCGCCTGGTCCGTTTGAGCACGTCGCAGAGTGTCTGAGTGATGGGCGGATCCGCCTGCTTGATCTCGACGTTCAGGCGCATGTCGGGATAACGATCGAGCACGTCGACAAACTCGGGAATCTGCAGGCCCGCGGCGCGATGCGGATGACGATCCGGCCACTCGGCTGGCAGCTCGAACTCGGGCTGCCCATCTTTGCCCACAAACGGCCAGTGATACCCCGCGTCGAGGCGTTTCAGCTCTGCCAGCGTCAGGGCGTTGACCGGGCCATGGCCGTCAGTCGTACGCTCGAGGGTGGCATCGTGTATCACGACCAGATGCCCATCGCGGCTGGCATGCAGATCCATTTCCAACACGTCCGCACCCAGGGCAACGGCGTGATCGAACGCCGCGAACGTGTTGCCCGGGCGCAGCCGGTTGCCGCCCTGATGCGCGATGACAAGCGGCGTCGGAAGGTCGAAATAAGGTGTGGGCAAACGCTCCGGCATGGAGCGCCAGCTCGTCAGCAGCATGATGCCGAGCACTACCGCAATGAGAATCCAGTTGCGCCGACGGCGTTCGGCGTTCGTACGGTCGGCTCTACCCGTCATCCCGCGCTCATCAAAGCGCGCGCCGCTCCGAAGGGCGCAGGGGCACGACGTTGGTGCTCACCTTGGAAAAAAGCCGACGCACACCCCGCGTATCCTCGAGACCGATGCTGCCGGGTTTGACGAAGTGCAGATCGAGCAGTTCCTGGCGGTCGTCGCTTGCCAGCAGCAAAGCGTTTCCGCGCAGCCGCCACGCGCCACGCCACGTCTGACCATTTTCGTTCAGCTCGAACTGCCCGGCCGCGCCTTTGCCGTGAATGACGAGCTCAGCTTCACCACCCTGCCACTGCCAGCGTCCGGGAAGATCGATACGCTCGATCCAGGCAGCACGCGCCTGTCGCGTTGCCCTCATGTACAGAAAGACTGCACCAGCGACGATGAGCACCACGACAAAAGACATTCAGACCAGCCATTCGCGTTCGACGGACACAACTTCCGCGTCGAGCGAAGTCGAGAGATATCGTTCCACATCGGCCAGCGCCTGCTGCACGACGGTGTGGGAGGAGGCGCTCGCAACAAAGGTCCACTCGCCGCGCTTGAGCTCGTCCGCGTGATTCGATTCACAGACCGCTAGCGCCGTCTGTTTCCCGAACTTGTCTCTCAGCCGGCTGAGCCGCTGACGCTTTTCCTTCAGTGATCCGCAGCCGTGCAGGTAGAAGCCGGCGCGTAACAAACCCACTCTCATAGATCGGCAAATTCCTCTGCGCTCATGTCATAGAACACCGTATCCAGACCATGCCACTCACGCCGTTCGCGGAATGACATGCCAAGCCGTTGGAGCACCTGGACTGAACGCTGGTTCGGAGTATCCGTGGCCGCCAGTACGCGGTCGATGCCGCAGTCCTCAAATCCGTGCCTCAGCACCGCCCGCGCCGCTTCCTGGCCAAAACCGCGGCCCCAGAAGCGTGGCTGCATGCCGAAGAGGAGCTCCATTTCCTGACCCCCTTCGAACACCCGGTGGCCGCAGAAACCGACAAATGCGCCATCGTGCGGATCGGAAGCGAGATCAATGTACATGGCAAAGAAGCCGGTTTCATGCTCGGCAAAACAGCGTTCGCTGGCAGCAATCATATCCTCGACCTGCTGGACCGGGATGATCTGCCCTTCAAACAGATATCTGCGCACCTCCGGATCGACGCTGAGCTCATGCATTACCGCAACATGGTTTTCTTCCAAAGGTACGAGCCTGAGACGTTCGGTATGAAGCTCAACCATGCCGGAAGTTTGCCAAAAGGCGTGAACATAAGCGAACATCTTGAGTTCGCCGAAAAACGCTCGCGGGAGAGACGCATGCGCTTCAGTTTCTGGCCAAATCCTACCCAACCGTTCAGCGACTTGTTGGAACTGGTTCAGCACGCCGACAGCACGGGCTGGGACGGTGTCTGGTATGCCGATCACTTCATGCCGAACGCAGAGGATACATCGACGCCGTGGGCTGAGGCCTGGACCACGTTGTCGGCCCTGGGCGCGCTGACCAAGCGCGTGCGGCTGGGCACGCTGGTGACAGGCAATACCTATCGTCACCCCGCGGTGCTCGCGAAAATGGCGGCAACGCTCGACCACATCACCGAAGGCAGGGTTGTGCTGGGGCTCGGCAGCGGCTGGCAGGAGAACGAGCATCGCCAGTACGGCCTGCCCTTCTATGACGTTCCCGAGCGCCTGGCACGATTGGATGAGGCCTGTGAGGTCATCAAGCGCCTGTTCCACGACCAGCGGAGCCACTTCGAGGGACGTTTTTATACCCTCACCGACGCCACTCTGGAGCCGAAGCCCTTACAGCACCCTCTACCATTGATGATCGGCGGCGGCGGAGAAAAGGTGACGCTGAAAATCACCGCAAAACACGCGGACGAGTGGAACGTGTGGGGTGATCCCACCATTCTGCGGCAAAAGATGGCAATCCTCGATGCGCACTGCGCCGACGTCGACCGGAATCCGGCCGACATTCAACGCAGCGCGGTTGCGCTCTTGTTCATGAGCGAAGACAACGCGTTTCTCGAGCAGATGCTGAACAGCGACATCCAGCAACCTCACCTCGTCGGCACGCCGGCTGAAATCCACGAGATCATCGAGGAATACGAGGAAGCTGGCGTCAACGAATTCATCCTGCCCGATTTCACCCTGGGCTCCAAAGAGCAGAAGCTGAAAACTATGGATACCTTCCTCAAAGAGGTCGCCGGCCGCTAACCGCAAACCACTAAACGCCCTGAACCAAGAGAATCACGCATGAACGATACCGTCGAGGTGGCGCCGCCATTGCCCGCTGCCACTATTCTTTTACTGCGCGATGGTGCTGCGGGCCTCGAAGTCTTCATGGTGGTCCGCCATCATCAGATCGACTTCGCCTCCGGGGCCCTCGTCTTTCCCGGTGGCAAGGCGGATCCGCAGGATTTCGACGACGCGCTGCTCCCGTATCTAGAGGGCGCGGCCGGTGCGCGCGACATGCGTGCCATCCAGGTGAGCGCAATCCGTGAAGCATTCGAAGAGTGTGGCGTGCTGCTGGCCCGCAGCAAGGGCGAGCCCGCGCTCGTCTCCGCCGAGCGGCTGTCGGCGCTCGAACACTACCGGGAAAAGCTCAACTCCGGCGACGTTGCGCTGCTCGATTTTCTGCGCGACGAAAACCTGATCCTCGCCTGCGATACGCTGATCCACTTCGCACACTGGATCACTCCGGAGATGATGCCAAAGCGGTTTGATACACACTTTTACCTTGCCGTGGCGCCGGCTGATCACGTGGCGCTGCACGACGGCTATGAGTCGGTGGATTCCATCTGGATCACACCCGCACAGGCAATCGAGGATGCGGTGAACGGCAGGCGCACGGTCATCTTTCCAACGCTGCGTAACATCGAGAAGCTCGCGGTTGCGAAGACTGCGGACGAGGCCATCGAAAGCGCAGACGCTCACCCGGTGGTGTCGGTGCTGCCGTGGACAGAGCGTCGCGAGGATGGGAACTATCTATGCATACCCCCCGAAGCCGGGTACGCGGTGAGCGAAGAGAAGATGCCGGAGCGGGGATAACGCGCGATGGGTCAGTGAACGATTTCTTCGTCACCCATGTGGTGCTGCAATTCGGCAACGGTAAGGAGCAGCGCTTCGTAGTAGCCGCGCACTTCGCGGCGTCGCGCCTGCTCGGACAGAGAAAGACGATCGGATGAAGCGCGCAGCCGACGCAGCTGCGAGATGATCTGATCGCGCAGCTGTCGCGCGTGGTATATCTCCAGGAGATCTACGAAGCCTTGCTGATTCTCTTCCATCGGGATTGTTGCCTGACCTTTTATACAATCTAGATGGCCTGTCGCGGGTTCGCCAATTTATTTGGCCGGGATACTGAGACATCAGTTGCAAGAACCCACTTGCAATCGTAGGGTCCCCTGCTACGTCCCGGAATTACACCGTTTCGGCGACGGGGCAGTACGCAGTTTTAATCACATTCGGAGCCGGTTCCAAAAGCCGAATCGATCGATCCGATATTCAAGGGGAAGCCAAAATGTCCGATGCAGCCGTTCTCTATGACGTCACCGATCAGGTTGCCACGATCACCTTCAACCGCCCGGAGCAGCAGAACACCATCTCCAGGGAGATGCTCGACAGCCTCACCAGGATGCTGGTAGACGCCGATGCCGATCCCGAGGTCCGCGCGATCATCATCACCGGTAACGGCAAATTCTTCTGCGCGGGTCTGGACCTGCGTGGCAGCGACATCACGAACAACTTATCCGACAGCAAAGCCGCACCCGCAAATCTGGACCTGCGCAATACGCCGCCCACCGTTCTGCACAACCTCGACACGCCCACCATTGCCGCCGTCAACGGGTCCGCCGCAGGCTACGGCATGGACCTGGCGCTCGGCGCCGACATCCGCATCATGGCAGACACTGCCAAGCTCGCCGCGGCGTTCACCGCCCGCGGTGTGGTGCCGGAATCCGGCGGCACGTGGATCCTGCCGCGACTGATCGGCTGGTCCAAGGCGTCCGAGATCATCTTCACGGGCAAAACCCTCACCGCCGCAGAATGTGAAGAGATGGGTCTCGTATCGCGGGTGGTCAACAACAACGAGGTGCATGCCGAGGCCGTAGCGCTGGCCGGACAGATTGCCGCCAACGCGCCGCTCGCGGTGCAGGCCTCCAAGCGCATGATGCGGATGGGCATGAACGAAAACTTCAACGACCACGTGCACCACGTGTTCCTGCAGCTCCTGCCGCTCTTTCAGTCTGAAGACTTCAAGGAAGGCATGGCGTCGTTCATGGAGAAACGCGCGCCGGAATTCAAAGGTCGCTGAGCCCAACCGCGCGCCCGAGCGCATCGTACTCGAGCGGAGGCAGCAGCAGCGGGTCCTCGAGAATCTCGTTGCAGCTGACCCGCCACCAGCGCTGCTCGCCAATTACACGACCGTCCAGATCCATGCGTTGCTCAAAGCAGCCGTGTTCGGTTTTGTAGACAAAAGGATTGACCTTCTGGGCGTTGTATTCCTCCGGCGTGAGGCCCGCCACCGCAACGCGTCGCGCTTTCAATACCTGAGCGCGCGCCTGCGCTTCGCGTCGATCGGTCAGTCCCTCGTAAAGCTCCGGGCGGAACGCGAACACCAGCTCATCGACCTCTGGCAGCGGCGGATCTTCAGGCCAGACCTCGGGACGGGTCAGGTCCAGCACCGGCGCAGGTTCCGGCGCGGGGGCGACGTCCTCAGGTACAGCAGCCTCCGCAACCTGGGCGCTGGGTTGCGGCGGGTTTTCGGGGGCCACCGGCGGGGGTTGGGGTTGGAGTTCGGGTGCAGGCCGTTCCGGTTCGGGTGGCTTCGCCGTGGTGTCGTGCGCGAGCGTCACCTCGAGCGGCTGACGGAGCGGACGCTCAGCGGCGGGCCACAGCCATAGGAAAGCGGCGTGCGCGGCAAGCGCTGCGCCCAGTGCTACCCATATGCGTCGACTCCCCATCGCGCCATTGTCTGCCGCGGGCGCTACCGGGGTATTTCAGGGGTGTTTCAATTCGTTATGCAAACGAGCACGCAATCATGTCGATTCCGGCGTGCTGAGCGCACCGAGGGCCTTGGCTCGACGCGATCGGTGACGCCGGGCCAGCACCCGCATGTCCGTCGTTGCGTCCGTTTCATCCACAATTTCCAGCCCGAGGAGCGTCTCAATGACGTCCTCCAGCGTGACGATCCCCGCCATGCCGCCGAAGTCGTCCATGACCACCGCAATGTGCTCCTGCCGATCGCGCAGGGTCTGGAAGAGTTCGGTGATCCCAAAGCTCTCGCTTACGGCCACAATGTCTCTTCTCAGACTGGTAATCGGCTCAGCGCCGCGG
The DNA here is from genome assembly GCA_028285415.1 of Pseudomonadales bacterium. GTDB lineage: Bacteria > Pseudomonadota > Gammaproteobacteria > Pseudomonadales > Azotimanducaceae > UBA4421. The sequence continues at coordinate 255,034 of JANQPF010000022.1, read as the reverse complement.
CCGTCGATCATTGCCGTCAGGACGTCATTTTTGAGCACGTAGCCGGTGATGTGGTCAATGGATTCGTTGTAGGTGGGTATGCGCGAGAAGCGCTGACGTTTGCCCTGGGAATAGTAGCTTTCGATGCTCTCTTTCTCAGACGCCACGGCCACGACCGTGCGCGGCGTCATCACGTCGCGAACTTCCACTGATTTGAAGTGCAGGAGATGGCCGATCATCTCGCGCTCTTCGGCTTCGATGACACCTTCTTCCGCTCCCATTTCCGCCATCGCAAGGAAATCGGTGCGGGTGAGGATCGGCTGCTGGCCGGCGTCCCGTTTGAGCCGTCTGGTGATGTACTGACTCATCCACACAAACGGCGCCAGCGCGATGATCAGAATGCGCAGCGACAGCACCGTAAAGACGACAAGGCGCTGCCAGTAAAGTGCACCGATCGTCTTCGGCACAATTTCAGAGAAGACCAGGATGGCAATGGTCATGCCCACCGGCACGGCAAAAAGCGTCACCCAGGGATTCGTATCGGCCCAGATGGTTGCCGCCTGTTCCCCGACGCCAATGGCTCCCACCGTGTGGGCAATCGTGTTGAGCGTGAGAATTGCCGCGAGGGGGCGGTCGATGTTGGCTTTGAAATCCTCGAGGTACGCGCCGATTCTGGTGCCTTCCTGCGTCTGCACCCGCGCGTAGCTCGGCGTGGTACTGAGCAGCACCGCCTCCCACATCGAGCACAGGAAGGAGAAAATGAGTGCCAGAAAAAAGAAGGTTAAGAGTAGTGTGTACATTATGTGTGCGCCGGAACGCCGTCATAGGCTAGCACACCTGGCACGCAGTAATAAGGGTGGGTTCGATGTGAATGAGCAATCGGACGTTCACCCTCGACGCCGCACCCCGGGCAGGCTGCAGAGCATTTCGAATACCAGGTTGGCGGCAAGCAGACTCGTATTTCCGGTTGTATCGTATGGCGGTGAAACCTCAACGAGGTCAGCGCCGATGAGATTGAGCCCGTGCACGCCACGAATGATCTCCAGTCCCTGAGACGCCGTGAGACCCGCCGGCTCCGGCGTGCCGGTGCCCGGCGCCACGGAAGGATCGAGACCGTCGATGTCGAATGAGAGATATACCGGCGTATCCCCGACGGTCGAGCGCACCTCTTCCATCAGCGGCGCAAGGGATTGATACCAGCACGCCTCTGCCTGAACGACCCGTACCCCCCGCTTGCGCGCCCAGTCGAAGTCTTCAGCGCTGTAGCCGGTGGCGCGCAGTCCAATCTGCGTCATTTTCTCGGGTGCAATCAGGTTTTCTTCGATCGCGCGACGGAAAATGGTGCCGTGGGTCTCACGCTCACCGAACATGGTGTCGTTCATGTCAGCGTGAGCGTCGACGTGGACCACGGCCATGGGTCCATGCCTGCGGGCGAGCGCGCGCAGAATAGGCAGCGTGATGGTGTGGTCACCGCCGAGCGACACGGGTTTGACATCCGCCGCGGTGAACGCCTCGAAATGCGCTTCGATGCGCTCGATCGACGCTGCCAGGTTATAGGTATTGAGTGCCACATCACCGACGTCGGCAATCTGCAGGCTGTCGAAGGGCGCCGCACCCGTTGCCATGCTGTAGGGTCGAACCAGGACCGACTCTGCCCGGATCTCGCGCGGGCCGTAGCGCGAGCCGGCCCGGTTGCTCGTACCGATGTCGAGCGGTACCCCGATGATACCGACGTCGAGGTCTGCCGCGATCGTTGCGACCGGCAGACGGAACATGCTGGCCGGACCGGCAAACCGCGGCATCTCGTTGCCGCTCAGCGGTTGGTTGAAGTCGCTCACCGTCGATCCTTTTACACTCCGGGCTTGCGGGAAATCTTAAATTGCCAGTGTCGCGACTTCCAACGTATCCTTTGGTCATGAAGCGTACGCACGCCATCCTCTGTCTCCTGCTGACCGCAACGAGCCTGCCCGCAGCCGCGGACGACGTGGCGACGTGCCAGAGTATTGATGCCGATGTCGAAAGATTGGCCTGTTACGACACGCTCTTTCGCGACGCGGTGGAGGTTGCCAGCACCACCGTCACACCCGCTGACGCAGAACCCGAGGCGCCCGCCGAAGCAGACTTCGGCCGCGAGCAGATCGAACGCGCGAAGCCCATCGTCGAACGCGATGAAATCGATGAAATCAACGCCAGCGTCACGGACATCAAGCGTCGTGCGCGCAACGAGCTGATCGTCTATCTCTCCAACGGCCAGGTCTGGGGACAGGTTTCGCCTCGCTACCTCACCATCAAGAACGGCGACGGCGTGGTCGTCAGGCGCGGCAGAATGGGTGGCTACATCCTGACCACGGAACGTGGCGGATCCACACGCGTCAAACGGTTGCGATAGCGCGCTATATCTACCTCATACTTGTCCCACTGTTAATCCTCAAGGGTTGACAAAATAGTGTAATAAAGCCACTTTTCGCAGCGCTCGAGTGCGTTTTTGCGCACTTGTGCGCATTGGAGAGTAAAACAATCGGGGAGACGTTATGAAAGTCTATTGGAGCGGCCTTTTCAGGCTGCTTGTACTCCTGCCTTTTGCCCTGATCACCCACAACGCCGTCGCTGAAGAGGATGAAGCGATCGAGGAAGTGGTGGTGACGGGTTCGTACCTTAAGAAAACGACTGCAGATTCGCCCTCACCCCTGTCGGTGGTGACACGAGCGGACATCGATGACATTGGCGCCGTCGACATCAAAGACATCGTCAGCAACCTCACCTTCAACTCCGGCAACATCAGCAACTCGACGCCGTTCTATGGTGGCGACAACTCCCAGGGCAACGTCAGTATCAACCTGCGCAACCTGGGCAATGGCTCAACGCTGGTGCTGTTCAACGGTCGCCGCAACGTCGCGACGGATTTCGACAACGTCGGTAACGGCTACGTGGACCTCTCGGGCATGATTCCCACCATCGCCATCGAGCGTGTGGAAATCGTGAAGGACGGTTCGTCCGCGTTGTACGGCTCCGACGCCATCGCCGGTGTGGTGAACTTCATTACCCGCGACAACTTCGAGGGTTTCGACATTCAGCTCGAATACGCCACGGACGACGAAACCAAGGTGCAGGACGACTCGCAGGTTGCCATGATCTTCGGCATTTCCGGCGATCGGGGTAACGCGATGGTGTCAGCCAGCTACCTGGATCGCAAAGGTCTGCAGATCGGCGATCGTTTCGACACGTTCGGCCGCTCCGGTCTTTCGACGTTTGGTCAGCCCGGCCGCTACGTGCCGCTCGGCGCCATTACGCCGGACGCCGGGAGCTTCTTCGTGCCCGGCGGTGCAACTGCCTTCGGACAGGGCGCCGATCCGGACTGTGATCTGGCCGCTGCCGCCGACGGCGAAAAAGGTGTGCTTGGCAACGTCGGCGGGCTCTGCATCTACGACTTCTCGAGCTTCTTCCACCTGGTTTCACCGCAAGAGCAGACCAAGGTATTCGGCTCAGCGAACTATCAAATTTCAGACACCGTCGAAATCTGGGGTGAAGCGAGCTATTCCGACAACGAAATCAAGCGTGGCAACTCGCTGTTTCCGGACGTCAGCTTCGCGATCATCCCGGCGGACAACCCGGGCCTGCAGCTCGACGCCGCTCGCCGCGGGGTTGAACCCGTGCCGTACCTGGCACTGCAGCGCCTGCTCGGTGGCCATGACGAAACGCCGTTTGCCGATCGTCCCGTCGACACGGAATCCACCTTTGACCGTCAGTTCTATCGAGTTGCGGCCGGCATGACTGCGGATTTGCAGTTCGGCGACAACAGCTGGACACTCGACGTGAGCCTGGCGCGCTCGGAACGCAACGCAAACAGCGTCACGCCCTCGGACACCATCACGAGCAATACCGACGCCGCCTACGTGGGTCTCGGCGGTATCGACTGTAACCCGCTCACGGGTACGCCGGGTTCCGGCAACATGGGGACAGGCAACTGTTTCTACTACAACCCGTTCCAGACCTCCCGCTTCGACCCGGTGACCGGCGCACGCTGGGATACCAGTGACACCAGCCCCTGGGCGGCCGACCCGTCGATGACGGTGGCCGAGGCTGCACTCCTCTATCAGAACTCAGCTGAGCTCTACCAGTGGATTGCAGGCGAGATTCAGACGGATACCGAGTCCACGCAGCACGTGCTCGACGTGGTGCTGGCCGGTGACGTTTTCGAAACGGACAACGGCGCGGTTGGCCTGGCCGTCGGCGCCCAGCGTCGTCGCGACGAGATTCGCGTCAACAACGACAAGAATCTGAACGCGAACAACTACAAGTTCGTTTACGGCGCTCAGGACTGGGAAGGCACCTTGACCACAACCGCGGTATTCGTGGAAGTTTTCGTGCCGATGACGCCTTGGGCGGAACTGTCCATCGCCGGCCGCTATGAAGATTTCGAGGAGATCGACGCAGACACGATCGACCCGAAAGTCACGCTGCTGCTGACCCCGACCGAAGACCTGACGTTGCGGGCATCGGCCGGCACGTCCTTCCGCGTCGGTTCTCTGCTGCAGCTCTACGGCCAGCAGACAACCCTGCTGAACTCCACCGACCCGTTCTCGGGCACCGGCGGTCTCGCGTTCCGTCCAAGCCTGACGTTTGGTAACGACCAGCTTCAGCCCGAGGAAGCCACGGTTGTGAACTACGGGCTCTCCTGGGCACCCAGCGATGGGGCACTGGAAGGCTTGTCCGTCGACGTCGACTACTGGAGCTACGAGTACGACGACATCATCACCCGGGAAGCGCACCAGGACCTGATCAACCAGGACAACGCCTTGCGCTGTCCGAACGGTGTGATCGTCGGTGTGTGCGGCGTACAGTCCGACGGCACGATCCTCTCGATTGGACCGGGTCTGCCCGACAAGGTCATCCGCGATGCGTCAGGCAACCTGCTGCGTACTTCAGCGTCTTACCTGAACGCCCAGTCGCTGGACGCTTCGGGCATCGACCTGGTGACGTCCTACACCTGGGACTGGGAGGACATTGGTACCTTCCGCGCCGGGCTCAACATCAGCTATATGCTGGAGTACGATCTGGTGGATCCGCGTGGTCAGACGATCGACGGCATCGGCAGCCGCAACGCCGGTAACACGGTCGGCCACCCGCTGCCGGAGTACAAGGCGAACCTGCTGCTGAACTGGTCGAAGGATCGTCACTCTGTGAATCTGCAGATCAACCACGTCGACGAGTACGACGACGATCTGGCGCAGAGCGCGCTGCGTGGCTCGTTCATCGGCTTTGCGCCGACGATCGATTCGCACACGACGGCTGATGCCCAGTACAGCGTGCAGCTGCCCGCCTTCAGCTTCCAGAGCGAAGGTTCCACGCTGACGCTTGGGGTCAAGAACCTGACCAACGAAGAGCCGCCGCTGTTGAACAACGACGGCGCCTATGACCCGTTCACCCACGATCCCCGCGGTCGCATCTGGTACATGCGTTACCTGATGTCGATCTAAAGGATCGCGTTCGAACAAAGAGCCCCTTCATTCGAAGGGGCTTTTTTTTGCCTGCTGATCGGTCCTGAAGGCCATAACCACCCAAAACCGGACGGCTCGATTGTTTGACAGTCCACAGCGGCAACGTTACGGTCGGATGACTGTTCTCCGACTGGGGTAGACGCGAAGCGCGTGTGTTGGGAACAGCTGTTTCTGGGAGAGCCGCTCGATTGCGCCGGACCTGCATGACAGGAAGGCATGAAAGGGCGGATTTGAGAGATCAAATGGGGAATTACAGCTATGAGACGCACTACGCTCTGGCGCGGGCTGCCTGCCTGCGCCCTGTTCTTCGGTACCCTGATGACTACTTCCGCAGTATTTGCCCAGCAGGGCGAAATAGAAGAGGTGGTCGTCACCGGCACCTATATTAAAGGCACCCCTGAGGATGCCGCACTGCCGGTCACCACGCTGCAGCGTGAAGACCTCGAGTTCGAAGGATCGCCGACGGCGATCGACCTGATCAAAAGTCTATCTTTCTCACAGGGTGCTGACGGCGAAACCGACCAGTTTCAAGCGGGCGCCGGCGCCGACCGCGCCACCGTCAACATCCGCGGCCTGGGGCCGAGCCGCTCGCTCGTGCTCTTGAACGGTCGCCGCACGACCTGGTCGCCGCTTGCCATCGGCGCGCAGGCGCAGCTCCTGGTCGACGTCAACATGGTTCCATCGATTGCCGTGCAGCGCATCGAGGTGCTGCGCGACGGGGCGGCGGCAACGTACGGTTCCGACGCCATTGCCGGTGTGATGAACTTCATTACACGCGGGGATTTCGAAGGCTTCGAAGTCACCGGCAGCCATAAGGACATCGATGACACCAATGGTGACCAGGAGCTTGGCGCCATCTGGGGCACCTCCTTCATGGACGGGCGGGCTCACTTCATGACCTCCGCAAGCTACATCCGTCGCGACCGTCTGCGCATCGCCGACCGCGACTGGTCCCTGCTGAGCTACGATGAGAACACGCGGGGCGGCTGGTCGTCGGTCGGTCGACCGTCGGTCTTCGTGCCGCTCGATCGTTGGGAGGCCGCGGCACCCATCACCGCCTCCGCCGGCGGCTTCGTTGGCCTCCTGGCATCCGGCATCGTCGACCCCAACTGCGAAGATCTAGGCGGGGCGCGAACCTCCGTCGGTGTCGCGGGCAACCTGGAAGGCGGTTTCTGCCGGTTCCAGTACACCGCCTTCGACAACCTGATCGAAGACGCCGACCGCTGGCAGTGGTATTCGGAGGCGAGCTTCGACTTGAACGATACGACCACTCTCAGCCTGGAATTCCTGATGACGGACAGCGACGTGCCCGGATGGGGCACGTCACCTTCCTACCCGCCGAACCGGCTGGTGGACGAAAACCGGACCATTCGGGCCAACAACCCGGGCCTGGTCGACATGGCGCGGCTGTATCCGACCACCTATGGCGCCTACGCCTCGTGCCCGGAAGCTTACTGCATGTGGGCTGGTGACGGTGGCGCTCAGGATGCCGCAGGCATTGCCCCTGAATGGCAGGACGTGGGCTGGTTCTATGGCCGCTACTACGGCCAGGACGGACCGCCGCGCGAACACTTCCGGGAATCGGAGCTGATGCGGTTTGCTGCGTCTCTTGACGGACAGTGGGGTGAGCTCGGTTATCAGTTGTCAGTCAGCTACTCGGAATCCGAGCGCGGCAGCGAAGGCGGCGACACGATGGTGTACCGGGACCAACGGGCTCGTCAGGGTCTCGGTGGTTTCGAGTGTGAAGAGCTCGTACCCAACCAGTATGACGCGAACGGCAACCTGTCCTTCGACCTGGCGACCATCCAGGCCAACGCCGGCCAGGGTCCCTGCCGCTACTGGATTCCATTCTCGAACTCCATGGCTGGCGCCAACTCGCTGGTACCGGGGGGCGAAGCCGTCAATCCGGACTTCAACTCTGCATTGGACAATCAGGAGCTGCGTGACTACATGATCACGACCGGTGTGAACAAGGGTGAGACCTCCCTGCTCGTTGTGGAAGGTATTCTGACGGGTGAGGTTGGCTTCTTCGAGATGCCGGCGGGCGTCATCGACTACGCGGTCGGCTTCCAATATCGGGACGAAACCTACGAGTCCGGTCCCACCGGCTTCTACAACGGTGACGTCTTCCCCTGTTCCGCAGGTCCCGAGATTACCGACTGTACCACCGGCCGAACGGGTCTATTCGGGTTCCTGCCGCCGGGCTTCCCGATTGATGAGGACCGTGACATCTGGGCCGTATTCGGCGAGCTGCAGTTCCCGCTCACCGAAACGCTCGAAGGTCAGATCTCCGTACGCCACGAAGACTACGGCGGGGATATCGGCTCGACGACCGACCCGAAGATCGCCTTCCGCTGGCAGGCGACCGAAAGCTTCGGCATACGCGCCTCCTACGGTTCGACCTTCCGCGGCCCGACGCTGAATCAGACGACGTCCGGCAACTCTTCCAACTCGCTGCAGTTCGTGGCCGCCACCGGTGCGTTCAAGCGGATCGACACACGGGGTAATCCGGACCTCCAGCCGGAAGAAGCCGACACAATCAACGTCGGGCTGCTCTTCAACAAAGACGGTCTCTTCATGGACGGCGACAACGCTTTCATCACCGTGGATTACTGGTCCTACGACTTCACTGATCCGCTGGTGACGGAACCGTTCTCGAACATCGTCAACATCAGCTGTCCCGGCGGCGGCGCCTGCGACCCGGCGAGCCCGTACTTCGATCGTCTGGTCTTCGGTGGCGGCACCAATGCCACCGACATCGAGATCATCAACGTGAACATCGTCAACGGTCCCGATTACAAGACGGACGGCTTCGATTTCACGTTCCAGTATGGTTTCCCGGTTGGCCCCGGCTACCTGACAACGGACATCACGGGCACCAAGATCGAGACGTTCGAGATTGACGCCTGGGAGTTCGGACCAAAATACGATGCGCTCGGTCGGCTGAACTACCGCACCTCTCTCGCGCGCACGGTTGCCGAGTGGAAAGCGCGCGGCACCGTGAACTACCAATGGGAAGACCTCAACGTCCGCTGGGTTACCAGCTATGTCGACGAGTACAAGTACCAGGGTGCGGCACCGCAGACCTGCGGCGATAACTGTGTGGTTTCGAGCCACGTCACCCATGACCTGCATGTCACCTACTCTCTCATGGACGGCCAGCTGACGCTGACGGGGTCGGTGATCAACATGGAAGATGAGGATCCGCCGTACATGTCACGGGAGTTCAACTACGATGCGTTCACCCACAATCCGTTTGGACGCATGTTAAAACTGGGCTTCCGGTATACGCTGGACTGATCAGCCTCCGGAACTGCCGAACCAAAGGGGCGCACCACGCGCCCCTTTTTTGTCTGGGTTTTGCGATCTGACCCCGCCTGCAAGTCGCACGCAGTTTCGTTAGAATCGGTGCGCTTTTTTTAAGAACCGGGAAGGAACATGACCGACGCATACATCATCGATGCGGCGCGCACGCCGCGCGGCATTGGCAAGGCAGGCAAAGGTGCCCTGTCACATTTTCACTCGGGACGCCTCTTGGCCAAAGTCTTCGAAGCCATTGGCGAACGTAACAGCCTCAACACCGACGACATCGACGACGTGGTCGTCGGCTGCTCGACCCAGGTGGCCAATCAAGGTTCCTGCGTCGGCCGCATGGCTGCCCTGGACGCCGGCTGGAGCACCCGCGCAAGCGCCGTGACGCTGGATCGCTTCTGCGGATCCGGCATCACCTCGGTCAACCTGGCAGCCGCGAACATCATGAGCGGTATGGACGATCTGTGCGTCGCCGGCGGCGTGGAGATGATGTCGTATACCGCAACGCTTGGAAATCCGACCAACAATCGCACGGTAGACGGCAACAATCTGCACCTCAGGGAACTACATCCGCAGCCGCATCAGGGCATCTGTGCAGACATGATTGCCACCCTCGAAGGCTTCAGCCGCGAGGACGTCGACCGGCTGGCGGTGGAAAGTCAGAACCGCGCGCAGCACGCCATCGAGAACGGCCACTTCGACAAAAGCGTCATTCCGGTTCACAACGACGACGGCACGGTGGCCCTCGATCGCGAAGAGTTCCCCCGCCCCGGCACCACCATGGAGACGCTGGCAGAACTGAAGACCGTATTCGATCAGTTCATGGACCTGCCGATCGACGACACCGGCGAGACGTTCGATCACCTGGTCAAGCGCAAGTATCCGGATCTGGCGATCAATCACGTCCACCACGCGGGTAACAGCTCCGGCGTCGTGGACGGCGCAGCCGCGCTCATCCTCTCCAACAAGGAATACGCCGACAAAGTCGGCTGGAAGCCGCGCGCGCGCATCAAGGCCATCGCCACGGTCGGCGGCGATCCGACGCTGATGCTGAACGAGCCGGTCCCCGCCGCGCGCAAAGTCCTCGACCGCGCCGGCATGACCACCAGCGACATCGATCTTTTCGAGGTGAACGAGGCGTTTTCCGTAGTTGCGGCCAAGTTCATCCGCGATCTGGAGCTGGACCCTGCCGTCGTCAACGTCAACGGCGGCGCCATGGCGCTGGGACACCCCATCGCCGCAACCGGATCAATCCTGATCGGCACGGCCCTCGACGAGCTCGAGCGACGAGATCTGAACACCGCGCTCATCACGATGTGCACCGGCGGCGGCATGGCGCCGGCCATCATCATCGAACGTGTATAAAACGCACCTCGAACCCATCCGCAAGGCCACCGTTATGGTGGCCTTGTTGTTTCTGGGGGCATGCACGGACGACGTAACCCAGAAACGCGACCAGGGTCTCGAGTACCTGAGCGGCTGGTTTGCGGCCGCGGCAGCCGGTGAACGGGACGAGTCACTCTGTCACGCGTTCGGCTTGCTCAAGCACCCCGACGTCAGCTGCGAGGCCATGCTCGATCATGCAGCGCGGGTTGACCCTGCCCAGCGCACCATCGCCGGGATCACGCAGATGGACTGCTTCGGAGAGGTCTGCGGTGAATTTCTGCAGGTGGAGTTCGACAGCCGCGACGCGGCCGGCAATGAGGTTCGCGAGAACGCCTTGCTGAAGCGGGACGAAGGCCGCTACCGCCTGTACTGGTACCGGTCGGATACGCTGCTCGCGGAGCTGCGGGCGGGCGAACCCGACCCCGAGGAGATCAACGCCAAGGATCCGGAGCAGCAGGCTTACGATGCGCTGGTGGCCAGACACCCGGCGCTTTACAGCTACCCGCCCTGCTACGGAGTGAGAGCGTCCAGCAGCACGCTGCGCGGCAGGCCCACGGACATCGACGACATCGATCCGGCTGCGGTGGAAGTGCTGGCGGCCGAATGCCCGGATACGTTCTGCTTTGCCCTGGTCGGCAGCAAGATCGCCACCTTGTGTCCAACGACCCGTTAAGGCTGCAGACGCTCGATCACCCAGTCGTCGCCGCCGGGGAGGTAGCAAAACCGATCATGCAATCGTCCCGTACGACCCTGCCAGAATTCGTAGCGCTCCGCGCTCAGCCGGTAACCGCCCCAGTTCGCGGGCGCCGGTATGTCACCATTCGGATAGCGGGCGTTCAGCTCTGCCACCCGATCCTCGAGTTCCCGCCGATCACCGACGACCCGCGACTGCTCGCTCACCGCCGCAGACAGGCGGCTGTCGAGCGGCCGGCTGTGAAAGTAGGCAGCTGATTCCTCAGCGGAGATTTTCGCGACGCTGCCGCTGATGCGGACCTGCCGCTCGAGCTCGCGCCAGTAGAAAAGCAGCGACGCGCGCGGATTGGCGGCAAGCTCCCGGCCTTTGTCGCTGGCATAGTCGGTATACCAGACGTAACCCCGATCATCGTAGCCCTTGAGCAGGACGATGCGTGCCTGCGGCAGTCCTGCTTCGGTCACCGTGGCGAGGGTCATGGCGGTGGCATCCACGAGACCTGCCGCGTTGGCGGCGTCGAACCAGATTCCAAACTGGGCGAGCGGGTCCGCCTCGAGATCGCTGCGGCTCAAGCTCGCCGAGCCGTATTCTCGGCGGATGTCCTCGGGATTACGCGCCACTGGCTTATGCTCGTTCGAAAACGCTAGATTAGCAAAAGCCAAGCCCAGCACCAGGACAAGCACCATGACCTTGATGGACAATCCGCCGCTCTTCCAGCTGCAGCCCAACACCCGCTCGCGCTCCATCTGTTTCGAGAACCCGACCGGCGCGCCGGGTCAGGGCGGACGCGCCGCAAGCCCGCTCGGCATCGGGCGGAAAGGCGACCCGGCCAGAGTGGTGGAAGCGGGTACCACAGTGACGCTTGCCGACATCGAAGGTACCGGCGTGATCCGCCACATCTGGCTCACCACGCCCGCAAGCCGGCGGGTGCTTCGAGGCGCAGTGATCAGAATGTACTGGGAGGGTGCCGCGTTTCCTTCGCTGGAACTCCCGCTGGGTGATTTTTTCGGCTTTGCCCATGGCGCGACAACGTCGTTTCAGTCGGCCCTGCACGCCGTCGGCGAGCGCTATGGCATGAACTGCTACCTGCCGATGCCGTTCAGCCGTCACGCCCGCATCGAGCTTGCGAACGAAACGCCCGGACCGATGACCGTGTTCTATCAGATCGACTACACCGAAGAAGACGAGCTGCCGGCCCACAGCGGCAACCTGCACGGCTGCTTTCAACGCCAGAACCCGACCACGCCCGGCGTCGATTTCGAATTCCTGCCCGAGCGCCAGGGGGCGGGCCGATTTCTGGGCGTCGTTTTCGGTATACGACCACTTGCACCCGACTGGTGGGGCGAAGGTGAAGTGAAGTTCTACATGGACGGTGATGACGAGTTTGCCACTATCGTCGGCACTGGCTCCGAGGACTACGTGGGGCTTTCCTACGGCATTCAGCAGACCGTCTTTGCTCAGCTGGGCGCAAGCCGCGTGGATCCGGACCACAACGGCGTTCCGGGCGCGGTATCAATGTACCGTTGGCACCTCGCGGATCCGATCGTCTGGCACGAACGCATGCGGGCAACGATTCAACAGATTGGTCACGCCGGCCAGCCGGTGGACCTCGATGCCTACAAGGGAAATCTCTTCGAACGGGCGGACGACTGGTCGGCGGCAAGCTTCTGGTACGCCGGGGAGCTGGCCCCGCTGCCCGCCTGCCTCGGGTGTGACGAGCGCCTCATGGACCTGCCGCCGCTGCCTGGCTCTGATAGCGCCACACGCCCGTAAAGAAGACGCCGTAGAGGAACAACAGCGCCGACAGAATCATCGCCGGCCACAGCGCGTTCAGCGTGCCGAACGTTTCGATCATCCAGCCGAGCACAATGGCGCCGATGGGTGCGCTGCCGACCATACCGACGCTGAAGACCGAGAGAATCCGGCCGCGAAACGCAGGCTCCGCCGATTCCTGCACGATCGTGCGGGCAAGGTTGGTCGTGACGCCCATGTTGAGTCCCCAGCCGAAGGTGGCAAGCACCAGGAGCCACAGATCACCCCGCACGTAGATGAGGAAGAGCACAATGATGCGGGTCAACTGCATGGCCAGAAACAGCCGGCCTGGACGTACAAAAGGCATGAAGCGAAGCTGGATGGCGTTCGACAGCGCCGCGCCGCCGAAAAAGATCATCATCAACCAGGACAGCGTAAACGCATCACCGTCGTAGATGCGTTTCACCACAAACGGGAACACGGTCATGAAGGAGCCGGCGTTGAAAATGCTCGAAGCAAAGTTGATGACGAGCACGTTGAAGATCACCTTGCTCCGGTAGGTGGCTTTTAATCCCTCCCAGATCCCTTTGAGCGCCGATTCGCGATGCACGGGCGGCGGTGCCGTCACCGGTGCGACCCGGGTCATCGCCCAGGCTGCCAGCGCAATGACCACCCCCTGACCCACGAGGACGGGCACCACACCGAGTTGGTCAATCTGACCCGCAAGCCCGAGGCCGACCACCTGTACCACAAACCCGGCAGCCGTGGCCGCCGTCACCCCCTGCTGCACGGCCGCACCGCTGATCCGGTTGAGAATGGCCTGCTGGGGTGGCATGGAATAGGACTGCACCACGCTGATACCGAAACCCCAGACGATGACGCTCCACACCGCAAACCACCCCGCGATATCCATCGCCACGAGGAAAAGCGGGAATACCGGCGCCACGAGATAGATGCCAATCAGAAAGTTGCGTGGATCCGCGCGATCGGCAATTGCGCCGCCCATGAGCATGAGAAAGACGCCCGGAATGCCAATGAGCGCCTGAATGAGACCCACCTGGTCGGCCGGCAACAGCAGAATACCGATGAGGATCCAGCTGAGGAGCAGCTGCTGCATCGCAAGCCCCATCCCGGAGAGCGCAGTGCCGCCGAGATAGGCGCGAAACTGGGGATTCTGCCAGATCGTTTTTTCTGCTTCGCTCGTCAACTTCCCCCCCAGACAAACATCATGAAGGAAATCCAGGCGCCTTTGTACTAGTGTCTGAGGCGGACGAGATCTCGGGAGAGCACGGGACATTGAACGAAACGACCCACAGCGGTACGGATTTCAGCGGTGAAGATTTCAGTCACGCCGACCTGAGTGAGCAGACCTATGTCGACTGCACGTTCCACGGCTGCAGCTTCCGCGCGGCGGACCTGCGCTACGCCTGCTTCGAGCGGTGCCACTTCAACGACAGCGCCGCGGCACATCCGGCGGATTTCAGCCAGGCAGAGCTCAGGGAAGCTCGATTCGAGCGCTGCAACCTGGCCGTAGTCGACTTCGTGCGCATCAAGGGTTACGACCTCTGTTTCAGCCACTGTCAGCTGCAGGGCGCGGACTTCTCGAAGTCTGACTTCAGCATGCCGATTGCGGATAGCGAGCTGGCGGCGCTCACATTAGAGCATTGCAACGCCGCCTACGTGAACCTCGCTAACAATCATCTGGCGGGATGCCGTTTGACCGACTGCCGGCTCATCGAGGCCTGTCTCGACTACGTGGACCTGTCGAACGCTGACCTCAAAGGCAGCGATCTCAACAACGTCAGCGGCAAGGGACTCATCATTCGCGGCGCCGATCTGCGCGGCGCCGCGTTCAACAATCTGAACCCTCGAGACATTGACCTCACCGGCGTGAAGTTGCGCGTCGAGCAGCTGTCAGCGGTGCTCGACCCGCTTGGGCTCATCATTGATGACTAGTCGATCGAGAGCAGCTCCACCTCGAAAATGAGGGTGGTGCCCGGGCCAATTTTCGGACCGGCACCGCGGTCGCCGTAAGCGAGCTCCGGCGGGATCACCAGACGCCATTTCGAGCCAACGCCCATGAGCTGCAGGGCTTCCGTCCAGCCGCGGATGACGCCGTTAACCGGGAAGCTCGCGGGCTGACCGCGATCCACGGAGCTGTCGAACACGGTGCCGTCGATCAGCGTGCCGTGATAGTGGGTGGTTACCGTATCCGTCGGACCCGGTTTCGCCCCGGTTCCCTCGGTGATCACCTCGTAGAGGAGACCGGAAGGCAGGGCAACCACACCTTCTTTGTTCTTGTACGTTTCGCGATAGCTGTCACCGGCTTCAATCACGCCCGCATTCGCCTCCTGCTGCTTGGCCGTTACCGCGGTCTGCATGGCCGTCATCAGCTGCTGTTGGTTTTCTCCCGCAACGCGATTGTCCCGGCTTGCGACAAAATCCGCCACCCCGGCGAGGTAAGCTTCAGCGCTCAACACCCCCTGCGTCTGAGCCGCCAGGCCTTCCGCCTGGCGAAAGCCGAGCAGGTAGCTGGCTTTGTCGATATCCGTGTTTAAGTCAGTTTTATTGTCATTGTTGTTCGCGTGATTGTCCGCCGTCGCGGACTCCCCGCAACCGCCGACACCCAGCATCAGCCCCAAACACAGCGCTGCCGCAGTCCACTCGATTTTTTTCAATGTCTGTCCTTTACTCAGTTTAAGTTGCGGCGCCTGATACTACCGGGTTACATTCTCCACACAGGACCATACCTTGATTTTGGTAGTCTGCCTGGGCGTGTTGAGAAGGGGGCCCCAGGCAAAACAAGGGAATCCCGACAGGGAACCCACGGCCAACCCGTCAGTCACATGTACGGAGACGTACACTTTTGACATTTTGACGGTGCGGTGGGCATCAGCTATCACGCAGCCGGTCAGGCGCATCTTAGCAGACAGATGTGAGTTTGGCGGGGAAATAGAAGTCTGCTCGAGAGGCAATCACACTTATGAATCTGCAGTTTCATCGTCACCTCCGGAGCGTCTGGCTCATCGCCGCAGGGCTCGTTTCCTTTACCGTCGTCGCACAATCTGACGAATCCGTCCCGCCCGCCGCCGCACCGGCCGAAGCCGCTGCCGCACCGATCGAAACTGCCGAGCCGCCGATGCTGCTGCCGCTCGAGGTTCACCCACGGACCAGCCTCACCGTGGTTGAGCAGCTGCGCCACAATCACTTCGTCAAAAAGCCCCTGGACGATGGCATCTCCAGCGACGTTTTCGACAAGTATCTGGATACCCTGGATGCGGGTAGATCGTACTTTCTGGCTGCCGACGTCGAGGAGTTCGAAAAGTACCGCTACGTGCTGGACGATGCGCTGAAGCGCGCGGAGCTGGAGCCCGCGTTCGAAATCTTCAATCGTTATCAGGCTCATGTTGTCGACCGTCTGCAGTACCTCATTCGCGAAGTCGACAAAGGCATCACCGACATCGACTTCACCGTGGACGAAGAGATTGAGATCGATCGCGAGAACTCACCCTGGCCGGTTGATCAGGCTGAGCAGGACGAGCTGTGGCGCAAACGCCTTAAGGCTGCGGTCCTGGCCATGCGCTTGAACGACAAAGACCTGGACGAGATCCAGGAGACGCTGGCCAAGCGCTACCGCAATCGCCTGAAGCAGGCGTTGCAGACGAAGAGCGAAGATGCGTTTCAGGTGTACATCAACGCCTTTGCGAGCACATACGATCCGCACACCCAGTACTTCTCGCCGCGCACCTCGCAGAATTTCAACATCAACATGTCGCTGTCTCTCGAAGGGATCGGCGCCGTGTTGAAGAGCGAAGACGATCACACCTCCGTGGTCAGACTCGTCCCGGCCGGCCCGGCAGACAAGTCCGGCGACATCGACGTGGAAGACAAGATCATCAGCGTCGGGCAAGGCGAGGACGGTCCGCTGATCGACGTCGTTGGCTGGCGCCTGGATGACGTGGTGGAGCTGATCCGCGGACCGAAAGGCTCCACGGTGCGCCTCGAGGTGGTTGCCGCCGACAGCGAGAACGAAGTCAGCAAAATCGTTTCCATCGAACGCAATACCGTACAGCTGGAAGAGCAGGCGGCCCAGGCGAAGCTGCTGACGCTCGAGCAGGACGGTCGTAAAGCCAAAGTCGGCATCGTCGAAGTGCCGACGTTTTACGTCGACTTCAAGGCCATGCAGCAGGGCGACGAAAACGCCCGCAGCACAACCAAGGATGTGAAACGTCTGATCAGAGAGCTGAAAGCGGAAGGTATGGACGCGCTGATCATCGATCTCAGAAACAACGGCGGCGGCTCGCTGCAGGAAGCGGACATGCTCACGGGCCTGTTCATCGAATCCGGGCCCACCGTGCAGGTCAAATCCGCACGTCGTCGGGCTAACGTCTACGCTGATACCGACGGCACCATCGAATGGGAAGGTCCCATGGCAGTCATGGTGAACCGCCTGTCCGCATCCGCTTCGGAGATTTTTGCCGGCGCCATCCAGGACTACGGCAGAGGCCTCATCATCGGCAGCCAGACGTTCGGCAAAGGCACGGTGCAGACCCTGATTCCGCTGAACCGCGGCCAGCTCAAGATTACCGCCGCCAAGTTCTACCGTGTCAGCGGTCAGAGCACACAGCATCAGGGTATCCTGCCGGACATTGCGTTTCCGGAGCTCTACGACGTCGACCAGATTGGTGAGTCGTCCTTGGAAGACGCCATGCCCTGGGACATGATCCAACCGGCCGTCTACGATCAGTCAAATCAGCTGCAGCCGCTATTGGCAGAGCTACAGAGCCGCCACGATGATCGTGTCGCGGACAACGTGGACTTCAACTATGTCCGGGCGCTGGCGGAAAAAAGCAAAGAGGCGTCGCTACGTACGCACGTTTCTCTGAACGAAGCGCATCGCCGCACCGAGAAGGCTGACGACGATCAGTGGCGCCTCGATCTCGAGAACACGCTGCGCGCGGCCAAGGGTAAACCGCTGGCAGACAACCTCGATCACCTCGAAGATCTGGAAGAAGCTGAAGAGGAAGCGCGGGAGGCAGAAGAGGAAGCTGCTGCTGCACCCGCTGACGAAGCAGCCGCCGGGACGGAAGTCGCGGCAACTCAGACGGAAGCCAAGCCGGAAGAAGACGAGATCGAGGACGTCAAAGACGACGCCATGCTCGAGGAGGCCGGCAAGATCCTGCTGGATATGATCGGCCTGTCCATGCAGATTGCACAGCTCGAATCCGTTCCGGTACCCGCCATGAGCGCCAACGTGCCGCTGCGCACCC
This sequence comes from Pseudomonadales bacterium, assembly GCA_028285415.1. Lineage (GTDB taxonomy): Bacteria > Pseudomonadota > Gammaproteobacteria > Pseudomonadales > Azotimanducaceae > UBA4421. Next base: position 237,146 of record JANQPF010000022.1, on the reverse strand, counting down.
AGGCGCAGGCGGACACCGCAAGCGACGGCTGAACGTGAGCGGCGCAGGGCGCCGCTCACATCCATCAGCCCGTCTCGGGCAGCGCAAATTCCAGACGACGCTCCGCGATTGTCGTTCCTATTGCATTGACAAATGCTTCCACGGAAAGCGTGTGTTGATACTCATGCCCGTAACGGCGCAACGTCACCGTGCCGTTTTCCGCTTCGCGTTCACCGATGATCAGGAGATTCGGAATTTTCCGCACCGTACCCTGACGGATCTTTTTCGGCAGCGTGTCGTCTGATGGGGCAAGCTCTGCGCGTACCATATTAGCTCGCAGGCGAGCCACGATAGCGCCGGCATAATCGTCGAACTGTTCGCCAACCGTCAGGACCTGCACTTGCAGCGGTGCCATCCAGGTCGGGAACGCTCCGGCGAAGTGCTCAATCAGGAACGCAACAAAACGCTCGTGGGTCGAGAACGGCGCGCGATGGACACAGAACGGCGTATGCTCCTGCCCGTCCGAACCCACGTACTTCAGCCCCATCCGTTCGGGCTGCGCAAAGTCGAGCTGCACCGTCGATACCGTTTCTTCACGCCCTGTTACCGTGACAAACTGAAAGTCGAGTTTCGGACCGTAGAATGCCGCTTCACCGACGCCTTCCTTGAACTCGATGCCCATTTCATCCAGGACGTCCGCGAGAATGGCCTCCGACTCTTCCCACGCGGCCGGATTATCGACGTACTTGTCTTTGCCTTTGGGATCTTGCGGATCCCAACGTGATAAACGGATCTTGAAATCATCCAGACCAAGCACCGCGTACGCTTCTTTCGACATTTCAATGACAGCTTTGAACTCGTCTTTGATCTGCGCTTTCGTGCAGTAAATATGTGCGTCGTTCATCGCCATCCCACGCACGCGGACGAGACCGCCAACCGCACCGGAATCCTCGAAGCGGTACACCTGACCATACTCGGCCAACCGCAGCGGCAGGTCCCGGTAACTGCGCGGCTCTGCGGCAAACACCTTGTGATGATGGGGACAATTCATCGGACGCAGACGGTAGGTCTCTTTGATCCGCTCCTCATCGCCACTTTCACCCAACTCCATGACGTCCATCGAGGGAAACATGTCTTCGGCGTAGTAAGGCAGATGCCCCGTCGTACGGTACAAATCTTCCTTGGCGAGATGCGGCGTGGTGACGCGGTGGAAGCCGGCTTTGAACTCGAGTTCCCTGGCGAGCTTCTCGAGCTCGTCGCGCACCACCGTGCCGTTCGGCAGCCACAGCGGCAGACCTCTCCCGATCTCGTTGTCGAATGTAAACAACCCAAGCTCGCGGCCAAGTTTCTTGTGATCACGCGCCTGGGCTTCCTCGAAAGCCTGCACGTGAGCATCGAGCGTCTCCTTGTCCAGAAACGCCCAGGCGTAGATACGCGTCATCATCACGTTGTCGGAGTTACCACGCCAGTAAGCACCGGCGACGCTACGCAGCTTGAAGGCATCACGCGGGATTTCTTTTGTCGTGTGCACGTGCGGGCCTTCACACATGTCGACAAACGGTCCGTTGCGGTAGAACGACAAGCCTTTACGCTTGTGCTTCTCTATGAGCTCAGCTCCATACTCTCTTTTGTAGGGCTCTCCCATCGCGTCGATGCGCGCCAGCGCCGCTTCCGCGTCCAAGTCCTCGCGATCGAAGCGCTGACCTCTTTTGCAGATCTTCTTCATCCGACGCTCGAGCTCGGGGAAGTCTTCCTCGGTCAGCGGTTCACTCAGAATGAAATCGTAGTAAAAGCCATCCTGGATAGGTGGGCCGAAGCCCAGCGTACTACCGGGGCGCATTTCCAATACGGCCTGCGCCATGACGTGAGCGAGACTGTGACGCACCTTGTACAGGTCATCCTGCGCCTCGTCGCCGCTGTGTTCAAAGTTAGACATCTTTCTACTCCGTGTTGACGACCCTGATCTCAACCAGCTTTTCGACACCCAAACAAAAACCCCGGTGGCGCTGCCTCCCGGGGTCTTGTTGGAAGCGGCGCCTCTTATCGAGGTGCCGCCCATACTTAATTCGAAAAATTCACACAGCCGGCAACTCGACACCCGTAGTCCGGGTATCGGTAGTCAACGTGCTGGTCTGACGGTGCAGTAATTTCATAGCGGCGCCAATGTATCAACCATGAAGGTATAGCACAAGTTTGCCCTGGAAGCCGGGACCAAAATAACTCCAGCACAAGTTTTTACGCCTATTCCATCCCCAGGCTCGGCATTCCGCGTACAATTCGCCGATGGATTTCTCATTGGACCAGATCCTGCCGCCTCTGCTCGCCTGGGGCGGACCGCTGCTTGTGGTTGGCCTTGTTACTGCGGCGCTTCTCTGGCTGACCACCAAGTCGTTTGCCAGCCAGCCGCAAAACCGGCTCTATCGACAACTCACCTACGTTGCGATCGTGTTGGTGGCGCAGCCTGTTTTGCTTGTCTCCTGGCCGCTGGAAGATTCGACCCGGCAAAGTCTTTTCACCGTGTTCGGCTATGCGATGACCGCGGTCATTGCGTTCTCTTCCACTTCGTTCGTCAGTAACGCCATGGCCGGACTCATGCTGAAAGCCATGGGCACGTTCCACACCGGAGACTTTGTGAGGGTGGATGGGCAGTTTGGCAGAGTGACCGCAAAAGCGCTTCTGCATACCGAGATCCAGAGCGAAGACAGAGACGTCATTGCGTTGCCCAACCTGCTCATGATCACCCAGCCTGTGCAGGTGGTCGACCAAACGGGCACGCTGATCTCCACGGAGATATCCATCGGCTTCGACGTGCACCGCCGCAGGGTCCGCGAACTGCTTCTGGAAGCAGCAGAAGGCGCGGGGCTCTCCGACGCGTTTGTGCAGATTCTGGATATCGGTGACTTTGCGGTCACCTACAAGGTCACCGGCTTTCTGGACAACGTTGGCAAGATTGTCAGTAGCCGCAGCGACCTTCGGGCCGCGGTTCTCGACACATTCCATCGCAACGGCGTTGAGGTGATGACGCCCACCGTCATGGACCAGCGACGTTTCGAAGGCAAAGTGATCCCGCCTCTCGACTACACGCCGGAAACCGACAAAGACACCGGCAAAGCCGAAAAGCTCATGTTCGATAAGGCTGAACTCGCGGCACGGATCGAGCGCTTCCGCGAGCAGGCCGCAACGCTGAGGTCGGAAGTTGAGGAACTCGAATCGGACGACGAAGATGCCAACGCGCTGGAAATAGCGTGGCGCAAGCATCAGATTGTCGCTCTCGACGAAATCATCCAACGCTACGACGAAGCCGATGGATAGCTTCCCCGATCTACCCAACGCCCACGCACTGGCGATGATGCTGCTTACCGTGGCGGCCCTGTATCTTTTCAGCAAGGACCGCTGGTTGCTGGAGATCACGTCCCTGTCGCTCCTGGTGGTACTCGTCGTCGGCTTCGCCATTTTTCCGTACGAAGACTTTGATCCCATCGATCTCTTCTTCGGCTTTGCCAACGAGGCGCTCATTGCGGTGTGTGCGCTCATGGTGCTGGGCCAGGGTCTGGTACGCACCGGCGCGCTGGAACCGGTCGGGCGATTGCTCGGGAAAATCTGGGGCAAAGCGCCCTTTCTGAGTCTTTTCATTACGCTCGTGGTCGGGGCTTTCCTGTCGGCGTTTGTCAACAACACACCCATTGTTGTCCTGCTTTTGCCGATCCTGATCAGCGTCTGCCTGCGTAACAATTCGTCACCCGCGCGGGTACTCATGCCGATGGGATTTGCCACGCTGGTGGGTGGCATGGCGACAACCATCGGCACCTCTACGAATCTGCTGGTGGTCAATGTCGCCCACGAGATGGGACTGGAAAAGTTTGGTCTTTTCGACTTTGCGTTCCCCGCATCGATTGCAGCCTGCGTTGGCATACTTTATCTCTGGCTGATAGCACCGCGCCTTCTGCCTGAACGGGACTCGAAGCTTGCCGATCCATCGCCGCGGCTCTTCGAAGCGCGCCTCCTGATCGGCGAGGATTCCCCCGCCGTGGACAAAACGCTCGCAGAGGCCATTGCGCTGACTGGCGGCGACATGCAGGTAGTCAGAGTACGCCGCGGCGAAACGGCGGTCATGCCACTCCCCGACGTCGTGTTGCGGGCGGGCGACCGACTGCGCGTGCGTGACACGCCGCAGAACTTGAAAGCCTACGAGGAAGCTCTGAAGGCGGTGCTGTTTTCGGGTGACACGCGGGTTGACGAAGAGCATCCGCTATCTGCGGAAAACCAGACTCTGGCGGAGATTGCCGTGGCTCAGGGATCACGTCTCGATCGCGCAAATCTGTCCCACGCACGCTTCCTGAACCGCTACCAGCTGGCCGTGCTGGCTTTACACCGGGCTGGCAAGGATATCTGGCATTCGAAGGAAGAGATTCACGAGGTGATTCTGCAGCCCGGAGACGTCCTGCTTGTCCAGGGCCCGAAAGAGCAGATTGGCACGCTCAAGCGCTCCACGGAATTCATGGTGCTGGACTCGAGCGTTGCGCTGCCGAGCTCCGAGAAATCTTTGCTGGCGCTGAGCATCCTCACCGTCGTGGTACTGCTGGCCGCCACCGGCGTCATGCCAATTGCGATCTCAGCCCTGGCCGGTTGCGCGGTGATGCTCATTACCCGATGCCTTTCCGTCGGCGGCGCCATTCGCGCCATCAGCCCGTCGGTCTACTTTGTCGTCGCCGCGAGTCTGGCACTTGGACTGGGACTGCAAACCACCGGCGCCACCGAGTATCTGACGCAGGTATTCCTCTTTTTGACGAGCAACTCCGGCCCCGTTGTCGTGCTCTCAGCACTCATGCTGCTCCTGGCGATTCTGACCAACGTCGTATCCAACAACGCCGCCGCGGTTATCGGCACGCCAATCGCCGTAGGCATTGCGCAGGCGCTGCAGCTGCCCGCAGAGCCATTCGTGCTGGCGGTTCTCTTCGGTGCCAATATGAGTTACGCAACGCCGATGGCATACAAGACGAACCTCCTTGTGATGAGCGCCGGTAATTACACGTTCAGCGAGTTCGTCAAAGTGGGGCTGCCGCTGACGATTCTGATGTGGATCACCCTCACGTGGGTGCTCTCCTGGTTGTACCTGTGAGCGGGCGCACCGCCGCACTGCTCGTGGCAGTTGCAGCGCTCATTTGCGCCACCCAGGCCTCCGCGGCACAGCCCAACGTTCTGCTCCTGGTCGCCGAGGATTTGAGCCCGCGGCTCGGTGCCTACGGCGACGAGGTGGCGGTCACTCCCAACATCGACAGTCTCGCAGCGAGAGGTACGTTGTTCACCAACGTGTTCACGACCGCCGGAGTGTGCGCGCCAAGTCGCGCCGCGCTGATCAGCGGTCAGCATCAGATCAGCTTCGGCGGCCAGCACATGCGTAGCTCGACGGGTCCACTGGGGCCCTATCTGGCACAGCCCCCCGCCGAGCTGCGCGCGTTTCCGGAGCTTCTGCGCGAGGCGGGCTACTTTACGTTCACGGACACCAAGCTCGATTATCAATTCAGCGGCATCAGAGCCGGTTCAGGACCGTTTACCCTGTGGGACCGGGAAGACGCGACAGATTTCGCCTGGCGCGAACGCGCGAAAGGGCAGCCCTTCTTCGGCCTGATCAATTTCATGGAAACCCACGAGAGCGGGGTCATGCGCCCGGACGGCGAGCCGCACAGCGAAGGGCACCGGCAAACCCAACAGTTTCGCAACGCGCTTGGCATGGTAGCCCCCGAAACGACCGATCCCACAGACGTGCGGCTGCCACCCTACTACCCCGACCTGCCCGCGGTGCGCCGTGATCTGGCAAGGCACTACGACAACATCCGCGCCATGGACGCACGGGCTGGACGTATTCTCGCCGCGCTGGCTGAAGACGGCCTCGAACGCGAAACAATCATCATATGGACCAGCGACCACGGCGACGGCCTGCCCCGCGCCAAGCGTGAGCTCTACGACAGCGGCATCCACGTGCCCATGATTGTGCTGCAACCCGCTCAGACGTTGCCGGACATCAATCAGCAGCTGGTCAGCTTTGTCGACCTTGCACCGAGCATTCTCGAGCTTGCGGGCATCGAGCCGCCATCCTACCTGCACGGCCGATCCATCTTCAGCGGTCCAGCCCGAGCCTACGTCTATGCCGCCCGCGACCGTATCGACGAGATACCCGATCGACAGCGCGCGGTGCGCAGCGCGCGGTTCAAGTACATCCGCAGCTGGCACCCGGAACTGCCGGGCGGCCACGCGCTTGCCTACCGGGACAATCTGGACATGGTGCGCGCCTGGCGCGCTGCCTACGAGGATGGCACGCTCGAGGCTGTCCAACGACGCTGGTTCGAGCCGGCCGGCCGGGAGCAGCTCTATGACGTTGTCCTGGATCCATTCGAGACTAACAATCTCGCCGACGCCGACAGTCACGGCAAGGTGCGCGCCACCATGGCGGCCGCACTCGATGCGTTCCTGGACGACGTGGGTGATACAAGCGCCGTCGAGGAGGCTGAGATGCGCAACCGGTTCCTGCAGGACGGTGCGCTGCCCGTGACACCGCCGGTGCAGTTTTCAGAGGAAAACGGCACGCTACGCATCGAAAGCCCGATCGGCGCCTCCATCGGGTACCGTTACCCTGGAGAAACGCACTGGCGCCTCTACACGGGCCCGGTGAACAATGCCGCGCTCGAAGCCCGCTCTGTCCGCTATGGATGGCAAAGCAGCGAGATACGCTCCCACGTCCCTTAGCTTAATCGCGCTGCAACAATCTCGACTTATGCTTAATTTGTGTCGGGTGCTTGACAGACACCACCTGGTATCGTCATAAACTACCCCAACGCCGTGCAAGAAATCGCGCGGTGGGAGGGAAGCGCCGAGGTTGCTACCGGCACATCAGTTGCGAATCGCAGATCAGGCGCATTTTTCCGAACGACGCCGTTCAGGGCCATCTCCGTTCGGATAGTACATATGGACTATGGCACCCTCCCCGCAGGACTATTAGCCTGTATCCCTGTTGGGACGGCTATGCTGCCTGCGTTGAGGCCGGCAAAGGTCTCCGGAAACCGCAAACCAGGGAGTGACGGGCAATACGATGAACAGTTGGGTGAGTAAACTATTTGGCAGGTCGACGTCGGCATCGAACCGACGACAACAGAAAGGATCCAGGCCAAAAGTCCAACATCCATACCGCGGCGTCAAAATCTACAGTAAAAAAGAGTGCTGCGATGCCGCGCGCCGCATCAGCGGCCAGAAATTTCTGGCGGCGCACGCGCCTCAGCTGCCGCTGGGCGGTTGTGACCATCCGGAGCGCTGCGAGTGTCGCTACAAACACCTGTCCGACCGTCGCTCCGAAATACGACGCGACGCCGATCACGGTCTGCCGGGAACGCCGGTTCACTCGGAACGGCGCAACCGCAGCGATCGACGCAAGCTGGTGCACTAGTCGCTCGCACCCCTTATCGCCACGGTTTACCAACATCCGTGTTGATGAATATACTCCCAGTGTCGAGACACCTGAGGCTCTCCCATGAGTGATGCACCCACGCCACGCACAGAAGTGAACCGCGCTGAGCTCTTCTCGCGCTCCAACGAAGAGCTGCTTGCAGAATGGGCCATTGATACGAGCGTCGACCCTTACGACCTGCCGCTGGAGGCGCTGGATCCGGGGCACCCCGATCTCTTCGAAGCCGGCACGCAGATGCGCTACTTCGAGCGCCTGCGGGCGGAGGACCCGGTGCACTACACCGAGGTCAGCCAGTTTGGTCCCTACTGGTCGGTGACCCGTTTCGAAGACTGCATGCATGTCGATCGCAATCACGACCTCTTTTCGTCCGACTTCCGTAAAGGCGGAATCTCGCTCGGCGGCGCTTCGCAGCCCGACGGTGCAGACGAGTACGATCTACCCATGTTCATACAGGAGGATCCACCCAAGCACGACGAGCAGCGCAAAGTCGTCTCACCCATGTTCACACCGCGCAAGCTTGCGGGTCTGGAAGATCTGATCCGTACCCGGGCGTGCGCAATTCTCGACGACCTGCCGGTGAACGAAGAATTCAACTGGGTGCGGGCGGTGTCCGTGGAGCTCACCGGGCAGATGCTGGCAACGCTCTTCAACGTCCCGCAGGAAGATCGCGACAAGCTCATCTACTGGTCGGACGCTGTGCAGAATCTCGGCAATCCCGAGTTTTTCAACAGCATCGAAGAAGGATTTGCTGAACTCTGGAAATGTTACGAATACTTCGCCGCGGTATGGGCAGAGCGCAAGGCGCAAAACGAGCCCGGTGACGACCTCATCTCGATGCTCGTGCACGGCGAATCCACGCGTGACATGCCGCCCAACGAATACCTCGGAAATATCCTGCTGTTGATTGTTGGCGGTAACGACACCACGCGCAATTCCATCAGCGGCGGGGTGCTCGCCCTCAATCAGTTCGGCGACGAGTACGATAAGCTGCGCGCTGATCCGACCCTCATCGACACCATGGTCCCCGAGATCATCCGCTGGCAGTCGCCGGTTGCGCACATGGCTCGCACTGCGGTTGCCGACACGGAAATTGGTGGCAAACAGATCAAAGCCGGGGATCGCGTGGCCATGTGGTATCTCTCCGGTAACCGCGACGAGACCGCCATCGACGACGCCAATCAGTTTGTGATTGACCGCAACAATCCACGTCACCATCTGTCATTCGGTTTCGGCATTCACCGCTGCGTCGGTAACCGCCTCGGTGAAATGCAGCTCAGAATTCTGTGGCAGGAGATCATGAAGCGCTTCGACAACATTGAGGTCACCGGCGAGCCGCAATATCTCAAGTCGAGCTTCATCAACGGCATCCGCGATCTCCCGGTGACCATCCGCGCCTGATCGAGCGGCGCCGGGTCAATCATCCAGGCGTCGGACCTCTGCGGCGGCGCCGGTGCTCCCCTTGGTGACGCCGCTGATCCGCGCGTCGCGCGCTGACGTGCGCGGAAACTTCTTTGATAGCTCAGGCCCGGCTGCGGTCAGCCCCCCATCCACGAGGAGCGCCTCCCCGGTGACGAACCGGGCATCGTCGCTGGCAAGAAAGAGTGCCGCCCCGGCAATGTGCTCACCGCTGCCGTGCTCAGGCCAGGGTTGCGCATCAGTGAATCGCTTCACCGTTGCCTCGAGTTCCCCACCCTGCCCACCCGCAGCCAGCGGCGTGGCGATGAAGCCGGGACAGATGGCGTTCACGCGGATCCGGTCTGGGGCAAGCTCGACTGCGGCAGATTTGCTGAGGCTGATCACCGCGGCTTTGGCGGCAGAGTAAATCATGGGACCACCGTCACCGCTCAAACCCGCGATGGAAGCCGTATTGATGATGGCACCCCCCTCACCCTGCGCGCGCATCACCCGCGCGGCGTGTTTGATACCGAGAAAGACGCCTTTGGCGAGCACGTCCATGGTGTAGTCCCAGGCTTCAACCGTCGTTTCCGTCAGCGGCCCGATGGCGCCCCCCACCCCGGCGTTGTTGAAGACAATATCCAGGCGCCCGAACGCGTCAACCGCGCACTGCGTCATGGCTTCAATGTCCTCCTCACGGGCAACGTCGGTGCGGATGAAGCGGATTCGTTCTCCCCAGCCACTGTCGGTTGCTTCCGCAACCACCGCTTCGCCGGTCTCTGCGTTGAAGTCCGCAACAACCACGTTGGCGCCTTCCTGTAGAAAGCGGAGCACCGTCGAGCGACCCATGCCGCTTGCTCCGCCGGTCACCACGGCAACTCGATTTTCCAGACGCATCTGTGTCCTCCCCCAATGCGATTGTTGACAAGGTTTGAAATGTCCCGACGTGCCTTTAGTTTACGCCGCAGGCGCCTTTCCGCCGCAGGCGCTTTTCCGCCGCAGGCGCTTCCCCCACATCGATCCGGCAGGTTAGCATGAGCCGATCGATCTTGGGGAGAGAGGGATCCATGGACGTCCGGACCTTGATGCGTCGTGCCGCACAGCACTACAGCAGCCGCGAAGCCGTGGTCCACGGTGAACGACGACTCACCTTCGAAGCTGCCTGGCGCCGCGGCGTGCAGCTTGCCAACGGACTCCTGGACCTGGGCCTCGAACCCGGCGACCGGGTGGGCGTGCTGGAAGACAACTCCATCGAAGCGGCTGATCTTTTCCAGGGTGCCGCCATCGCCAACCTGGTGCGGGTACCCCTCTACCCGCGCAACGGACGCGCCGCGCATCTGCACATGCTCGGCCACACCAACTGTCGGGCGCTACTGGTCAGCGAGCACTACCTGGACGAGATCGCAGGCATTGACGCGGAGCTTCCCGATCTCGAGCACATCATCGTACGCGACAGCGGCTATGAGCGATGGCTCGGTGAACAGTCCGATGCAGACCCGGGCGTAACCATCGAACCCGACGACTATTTCATCATTCGTCATACGGGCGGCACGACGGGAAAGTCGAAGGGTGTTGCCTACACTCACAAAGCCTGGCTTGCGGCCGGCCGCGACTGGTTTTATACCTTTCCACCGGTCGAGCCGGGCGACAAATGTCTGCATCTGGGCCCGATATCACATGGCTCCGGGTACCAGTACCTGCCCATATGGCTGGCCGGGGGATGCAACGTCATGGTCGACCACTTCGACACCGAAGCGACGCTGGACCTGCTGGAACGCGAAGGCATCAACTACGCCTTCATGGTGCCGACGATGGTCAACGCGGTTGTGCACGACAATACCGCGCGTGGTAGAGATTTCGGCGCCATGAAATGCCTGCTGATTGCAGCCGCACCGATTCAGGATGCCACCGCGCTGGCCGCACGGGAGGTCTTTGGCGACGTTTTGTATCAGGGCTACGGCCAGACGGAAGTGCTTCCAGTCTCGATGATGAACTCCGCCCAGTGGTTCGCAGATCTCAAAGGCTCGAATCCACTGCGCGCGTGCGGTCTGGCTTTGCCTTTTGCCGAGGTGGAAATCTGGGACGAAGAGAACCACCCCCTGCCTTCTGACGAAGTCGGTGAGATCGTCGCCAGATCCGACGGCATGATGACCGAGTTCTGGAACAACCCCGAAGCGACGGCAGAGCGGATCGTCAACGGCTGGATCAAAACCGGCGACCTCGGCAAAATCGATCGCAACGGCTACCTGTACATCGTCGACCGGGCGGACGACATGATCATCTCCGGCGGCTACAACATCTGGCCGGCGGAGCTGGAAAACGTCATTGCCGGGCACCCGGAGATACTCGAAGTAGCCGTATTCGGCATCCCCCACGAACGCTGGGGAGAAACGCCCTACGCGGTCTGCGTGGTCGCAGATGGCGCAACCGTGACTGAAGAAGAGGTTGTCGCGCTGGTTGCCGAAGACCAGGGCTCTTACAAGAAACCCGGCGGCGTGCGCATCACGACCGAGCCGCTGCCCAAAAGCCCGGTCGGAAAAATCAAACGCAAGGACCTTCGCGAGCCATTCTGGGAGGGCATTGACCGGCGTGTTGCCGGCAGCTGAGCAGCGTATGCGCGTTCTTGTTACGGGAAGTGCCGGACACCTCGGTGAGGCGCTGGTGCGCAAGTTGCGCGCAGCCGGTCACGAAGCCGTTAGCCTGGATCTCATCGAATCCCATTTCACCGACCACGTCGGCTCCATAACCGATCCGGACTTCGTGCGCCAGCACGTCAAAGGGACAGATGTCATCCTGCACGCGGCCACGCTGCATAAACCTCACGTCGCCACACATTCGCGCCAGGCGTTCGTCGACACGAACGTCACGGGCACCTTGAACCTGCTGGAAGCTGCCGTGGAAGCCGGCTGCAGTGCGTTCGTCTTTACCAGCACGACAAGCACGTTTGGTGACGCCATGCGCCCGGATGAAGGTCAGCCGGCGGTCTGGGTCACCGAAGCGCTTCGCCCGGCGCCGAGGAACATCTACGGCGTGACAAAAACGACGGCAGAGGATCTCTGCGAGCTCTTTCATCGTAACGCCGGGTTGCCCTGCGTTGTTCTCAGGACTTCGCGATTCTTCGCGGAAGCGGACGACAACAAAGCTCGGCGAGACGCGTTTGCGGACGACAATATCAAGCTCAACGAGCTGCTCTTCAGACGCGCTGATCTCGAAGACATCGCGGATGCGCACCTGCTGGCGCTCGAGCACGCGGGTCGGATTGGCTTCGATCGCCTCATCGTCACGGCCACGACACCGTTTCAATCGGACGACGTTGCCGAGTTGAGACGCGACGCACCGGCGGTAGTTGCACGTTACGTTCCGGAATACGCGGATCTCTACGCGGACCGGAACTGGCGGATGTTCGGCGAGATAGATCGCGTCTACGACAATGCCCGCGCCCGGCGCGTGTTGAACTGGCAGCCAAAAGTGAGCTTTGCTGGTGCGGTCGACGATCTGCGCGCCAGCCGCGACTATCGCAGCAACCTGGCACTTACCGTCGGCACAAAGGCGTATCACGCCGAAGCGTTTACGGATGGGCCCTATCCTGTCGGCAGTTTCTGAGCGCAGGCAAGAACCCGCACGACCATCAGATCTTTAAGCGCCCGGCTCCTTGTCTGATTTGCTGTCGGGCTTGTCGTCGCCTTTCAGACCCGCTTCGAACGCCTGGCGCATCACGTTCAACGGATTCATCGCATTGAACTGACGCATGCGATTGCGGTACATGTCCTGATGCTCGAGAAAGGCGGAGATGGCCTCCTCGATATAGCGGCTGACGACACGGCCGAAGCGATCTCCATAGAAGCGGATGAGCTGCTCAATGGTGCGATTGGTCAACACCGTGCCGTGACCTTCCTGTTCCTGCTCGGCCAGGATCTGCAGGAGCACCGAGCGCGTGAGGTCCGACCCGTCTTTGCTGTCGACCACCTCGATACTTTCGCCTTTGACGATGAGGTTACGCACATCGTCAACCGTCACGTACTGGCTGTCGGTCATATCGTAGAGCCGACGGTTCGGATACTTCTTCAACTTATGCACTGTCGTTACCTCCGTTGACGCTGTCACGCCCGGCGTGATGACGCGGGTAGCGGAAGGAGACGCCCGCTGCGGGCGTAAACTTCTGCCAGTTTCGATGAGGTTGCGCCAGCCGGTCTGCAACGGCCTGCAACACGCTCGCATTCACCACCATGCCGCAGTGCGAACCATACACTTCGATGTTCTCGGTCAACGCGCCATCCTGCTCGAGACAGCTGTGCCAGTGGACAACGCCGTCCGTGCGGCTGTAGATGGAGGTGCTCGGCACACCCGGCGGCAAGCGGGGATCGATCGCCGAGACCGTCGCCCGAAACTCCTCCAACGATCGTGTCGCAACCTGATCGAAAGCCTCGCGGACGAGCCGCGCCACCGAGCCGCCGGTGGCGCTTGCAAACGGGCTGCCAAGGCTCACCACCCCGCGCACCCGCTCCGGGTGCTGGCGCGCAAGCTCTCTGGCGTAGACACCGCCGAGACTGTGCCCAACCAGGGATACCGGTGCCTGGAGCTTATCGGAAAGGCGCAGAAACTCACGCACCAATCCCGTCTGCACCCGTGCGCGACCGGTATTGCGCCCCTGCAACCAGGGCTTCGCATCAAAGCCATGGCGACGCAGATACTGCCGCAGCACCGTGGTCGAGGCATCGCTGCCGAGAAATCCAGGCATCACAAACACCGCGTGACCGTCGCCCTTGACCGGCGCGCGGTGCAGCGGCCACAGCGAGCTCAGATGCAGCGCCTCACCAAATGCCCGACCGAGCTCCGTGGCCGCATGGCGGAGCTCAGGCCGCTTTCTCTTGTGCGCAACAACATCGACGTCTTCGTACATAGAACCGACCTTTCGATCACCAACACAAGCACCAGAAACGCTTGAAAACCGCTTCCTGAGCACCTTTTGAGGCGCCAACATAACCACCGAGTTTGGCCGCATCCCCGGCACCGGTCAACAATTAATGTTGCAATGCAAAAAAAGGGCCCCAAAATGAATAAACCGTGACGATCGCAATTTGCTGATGGCAACGAAACGAACGAGCGAATTCCTCCGCCTTGCTGAAATACCGCGAGCCGGCTTCGAGATGGCGTCTCTGATGGCCGCAGCTCCCTGGATGACCCTGTCACCACGCGGTGACAGCCATCCGGTGATTGTGATTCCCGGCTTCCTCGCCGATGACGATTCCACCCGTATCCTGCGGGCGTATCTGGATCACCTCGGCTACGCCGAGAATCCCTGGGGTCACGGCCGCAACATGGGTGCCGCTCGGATGGGCGGCTACGAATCGCTGGTCAGCCACGTGCTGCGCGTGCATCGCGAGGCGGACAAGAAAGTCTCCCTCATCGGCTGGAGTCTCGGTGGCGTCCACAGTCTGGCGGTCGCCGAGCGCGCCGCATATGCCGTTCGTCAGGTGATTACGCTCGGCAGTCCAATCGTGCAGGAGGGGCCGACCACGTCACTCTTTGCCGCCTTGAGGACGGCCGCGGCCGCACTCAACGGTGTACCCATCAATACCCCCAGCCCGGCATCGCTCGGCTGGCGGGACATCTTCGAACGCATCAACCCGAAGCTGCCGGTGACGAGCATCTACAGCCGCACGGACGGTGTCGTGCCGTGGCAACGCTCCCACATCGAACCCGCCGCACGGCGTGACAACATCGAAGTGCATTCGAGCCACATTGGCCTCGGCTTCAATCCGGCGGTGTTCTACGCCATTGCCGACCGGCTGGCACAACCCGAGGACACGTTCGAGCCGTTTCACCGGCACGGCTGGCGTGCGCTGACCTATCCCAGACCCGACGCCCCTAAACCCGACCGTCATCCGACCACAACATAGTCTCTCTATAGTCGCGCCCGCGCCCGGATAGAGGGCGTTCAGTGCACGTTATCGAGGCGTCAGACCAATCACGGACCGACGCGAAAAAACCGTTTCCTATGAAAATCAACGACTTATCGGGTTGGCACGAAAAATGAACTGTTATCCCGCAACCACCAACTTTTTCCCAGTGAGGCTGGCACAGTGACCAAATTATCCGCAACGGATGCAGGATTCATTTACGCGGAAACCGGCGATTGCCCGATGAGCATTGCCTCCCTGCAGATGCTCGAGCTGCCGCCGAACATGGGGGTGGACGAGTTTATCGAGTCCCTGCGGCACTACATCTTCGCACGCCGCCATCTGGTGCCCTATCTGACCAACCGGATCGAGTGGACCAGCGGTTTGTTCGATCATCCGAACTGGGTGGCCGACCCCGGCTTCGACATCAATCAGCACATCTATCCCGTCGAAGTGCCCGCGCCCGGTGATCGCCGGGCGATGGAGCAGACGGTTGCGCGTCTGCACGAAACGCCCCTCGACCGCAGCCGGCCGCTGTGGGACATGGCTGTCCTCACCGGGCTCGAACACGGCCGGATCGCGTACTACAACCGGGTGCACCACGCCTGTCTCGACGGCATGGCAGCCCAGGCATCCACGCACCTCCTGATGGACGCCGCAGGCCAGACGCTACGCAACAAGTTGCCATTGCCGGGCGCAGGCGGTAGATCCCGCAACTGGCTGCATCACGGCATCAGCCTGTGGCAGGACCTCGCCAGCCAGACGGTGGACAACATCGCCAATGCGCCCCGGCGCGCCGTCGGCTTCGGCCAGCTGTGGCAGACGCTCGCATCACCCGAAGCAGGATTGGCCCACGCGCACGGCCTGAGTCCACACACCCCGCTCAACCGCCGTATCGACAGCCGCCGTGTTTACGCAACGACAGAACTGCCCATCCCGGCTCTGAAACAGATCAGCCGTCAGCTGAAGTGCACCGTCAACGACGTGTTCCTGGCCATCTGCGGCGGCGCGCTGCGCAGCTACCTCGAGCGTCACAATGCGCTGCCGGAGGACACGTTGCACGCCGGTTGCCCGGTTTCGCTGCGCAATCCCCGGGATCAAACCGCCAACAATCAGGTGGGCATGATGCGCGTGGCGCTCGGCAGCGACATCGCCGACCCGGTGGCGCGATTACTGACCATCAAAGCGGCAACCGCCCGGGCCAAAGCGCTGACCGCCGCCGGTGCGGCGTGCCTGCCTGCGAACCTCACGTTGCCCGGAATGGGGATATTCTTGCGCGGCGCACAAATGATGACTGGGCTGACGCGTATGGCGGATCGCGCGCCACCCCCCTTCAACGTGCTCATCTCCAACGTGCCGGGGCCGCGCGAGCCGTTGACCTCCAACGGCGCGCGCCTGTTGACCCACTACCCGATGTCGATTCCCACCCACGGGCTCGGTGTGAATATCACCGTGCAGAGCTACGTCGACACCCTGTATGTCGGGATTACCGCCGCCGCGCGTGTCATGCCCGATGCGGACCTTCTGCGGGACGACATTCAGGCCGCTTATGATGCGTTGAACAACGCACTTTCAGCGGACGTGGTTGAATTTGCAAGCTCGCCCGCTATTCAAAATATGGATACAAATCAAGAGGTTAAAGAAATTCCGCCAACAATAGAGCCTCGCGTTGCATGATTTTTCGCTTTTGTCGCGAAAGTTGTTGCATTGCACAATTGTGTGGTGCACAATACGCCCCGTTGTGCAGCGCAGCACGCTGTAACGGACAACCAAGAGGATTGAATAGATGAGCGTTATTGAGAATCAAGTGAAGCTGGGTCGCGAACTTTTCGAGATCAACACCCACGTCCTTCGTCGTATGACCGAAATCACCGGTGAAGGCGTCAAGCAGTACTTCGAAACCAACCAGGATTTCGCCAAGCGTCTGACTGAGGTGCGAGATATTTCCACCTTTGTCGAGCTGCAGCGCGAGTACGGCCAGACGCTGTACAACGGTGTGACCGAGCGTCTGCAAACCCGCGGTGAAGTGCTCAAAGAAGCTGTAGAGCGTGGCGGTGAAGCCATGCGCGTCGCTTTCTCCCCGGAAGCAGCCGAAGAGGTTGTCGAAGAAGAAGCGAAAGCGGCATAAGACCGATTGCAGGCGCTGCGCAAGTACTGGCGGCGCCTCTCTAAAAGCTGGGGCAGGCCTCGAATTCTCTCCCCTCTCCCCATTCCTGGCCTGCCCTTAGCTCTCCTTGGGTGATCGCACGGTAACGTGCTTTCACCCGAGTGTTTTTCAGGGGCAGGAAAAGTGCAACAGCTCTCCGCGCAGGACGCTTCATTCGTATATCTGGAATCCCCCGCCACCCCCATGCACGTGGGCTCTCTGTGCATCTACGATGCCACCGGGGTGGATGTCGAACGGCTCACCGAGGAAGCCATCACCCGGGTCGTCGACCAACGTCTGCACCTGAACGTGACCACCCGCCGGCGCCTGGCGCGAGTGCCCTTCGAAGCAGACTACCCCTACTGGGTGGAAGACGCCGATTTCGACCTCGAATATCACGTGCGTCGCGTCGCGCTGCCGAAACCGGGAGATCGACAGGCGCTGCAAAAGCTTGCCTCCCGCATCTTCTCCGGACCCCTCGACCTGACCAAGCCGCTCTGGGAGCTTTATGTCATCGAGGGGCTCGATCACATCGACGGTATCCCGACCGGCAGCTTTGCGGTCCTCACCAAAACCCATCACGCCGCGGTTGACGGCGCATCGGGCCTGCATTTCCTCGAGCTCCTGCACGATTTGACCCCGGCACCCTCGAAGATTCCGCCTGCCACCGATCCGTGGCGACCGGATCCTTACCCGACGGACGGTGAGCTGCTCATGCGTTCCGGTTTCAATCACATGAGCCAGCCCTACAGATTGTTCGAGGCGATGTCGCGCCAGTTCTCCCAAAGCGGCGGTTTACGCCAATCGGCCGCGGGGCTCGCACGCCGGGTCAGCGCCCCCGCGGGTGGCAACGCTGCGCCGCGCCGGGTACCCAAAACGCGCTTCAACGGTGCGGTCACCGCGCATCGAGTGCTGGGATCCTCGAGCTTTGCTCTCGACGAGGTGCGACGCATTCGCCGCCTGATGGAGGGTGCGACGGTCAACGACGCCGTGTTGAGCATCTGCGGCGGTGCGCTGCGCACGTATCTCGAAGCGAAGAACGAGCTCGACAATGACTCGCTCGTGGCCATGGCGCCGGTCAACATCCGCAGCGGCGACGAATCCACGGCCGGTGGCGGCAACCGGGTATCGGCCCTGTTTGTGCCCATTGGCACCGATATCGCGGATCCGGTAGCGCGTCTCGAGTTCATCCACGATCAGACGAGCGCCTCGAAACTCATGCACAACGCGGTTGGTGCCGCGAGCATGACCGACTACGCGCGATTCGTGCCGGCCTTCACCGCGGCGCTCGCCTCACGCCTCATGACAGAAACCGCGGCCAACTCACCGGTGCCGCCGTTCAACGTGTCCATCACGAACGTGCCCGGGCCGCAGGAACCCCTCTATTTCAGCGGCGCGCCCATGATCACCGCGCTGGGTATGGGACCCGTGACCCAGGGTATGGGTCTGATCTTCCCGGTCCTCAGCTACTGCGGACGGATCACCATCTCTTTTACGAGCTGCCGGGAAATCCTGCCGGATCCCGAATTTTTCGAGACCTGCATCCAGGAATCATTCGCCGAGCTGCTGGAAGCCGCTGACGCTGCAACGAAAACGGAGTGACGCCATGACCAGACCCACCGCCCTCATCACCGGAGCCTCTGCAGGCATCGGCCAGGAACTGGCTCGCGTGTTTGCCACGCGTGGCTACGACTTGATCATCTGTGCGCGCCGTGAGGAACGGCTGCAGGCGCTGGCGGAGGAGCTGCGCGGCACGGCCAGCGTGCACATCGTGACGGCAGATCTCAGCAAAACCAAGGGCCCGGCAAAGCTCCTGGCCACGGTAGGTGACATGGGGCTTACGATCGACGTGCTCGTGAACAACGCTGGTGCAGCTTTTCAGGGCGAATTCACGGACATGTCTCTGACTCAGGCCCAGGATATGGTGGCGCTCAACATGCGCGCGCTGATGGAAACGACGCACCGGGTGCTGCCGGGCATGATCGAACGCGGACAGGGCAAGATCCTGAACGTCGGCTCTGTCGTCGGTTTTCAAGCGGTGCCGGGCATGGCGCTCTACAGCGCAACCAAGGCGTTCGTGCTGTCATTCACCGAGAGCCTTGCGGAGGAGCTGCGCGGCACGGGCGTGCAGATCTCGGCGCTCTGCCCCGGTCTCACCCGCACCGAGATGGTCGAAGACCTGGGCGCGGACCGCATTCCCGGTAGCGACATCATGATGTCCGACGCGAGAAGCGTCGCCGAGGCAGGCTACGACGCCGTGCACAGCGGCGAAGTCATCCGTATTCCGGGCTGTCTGAATCAGCTTGCCGTAAACTGGGCGGAGTTTCAGCCCCGCTGGCTGAAACGCGTCGCGGCGGGCATCGCCGGGCGCACCGTGTTCACCGCCAACTGACACAGCATCGAGGGGAAGCCCATGAGTGAGAAGCCGAGACCCGACATCGACACTAACGCGAGCGGCCAGCAGCGCGAAGGTGGGATCCCGCTGAACGCTGCTCTGGGCATTGACGGCAAAGCCTTCCTCGACACCTGGGGTGAGATCTTCGAGACCTCGATGCAGCAGCCGAACGCGGTCTGGCAGGCGGCACAGAGTTTCCTGGGCGACGCTGCCGACATTGTGCTCGGTCGCAGCCATCTGTCTCCCGCTGCGAACGACAAACGCTTCGACGATCCAGCCTGGCAGGAGAACGCCGTATACCGCCGCCTCGGCCAGGCCTACGTTGCCTGGACGAACAGCCTCGATGAGTGGCTGACGGCTTCCGGCCTCGAAGGTATGCAACGCGAGCGCGCCCGGTACGTGCTCGAGGCTGCCAAAGACGTCCTTGCACCGGTGAATACCCTGCCGGGCAATCCCGAGGCGTTGCGGCAGGTGCGCGACACCCGCGGCCGCAGCATCCTGACCGGCATCCAGAATTTCATCGACGATCTACAACACAATCACGGCTACCCCGCGTGCGCCGATCGCAACGCATTCAAAATTGGTCAGGACGTGGCGGCGACCGAAGGTGCGGTGATTTACCGCACGGAGCTCCTCGAGCTGATTCAGTACCAGCCTGCAACCGATCGGGTGGTCGACGCGCCGCTGCTATACGTCTTCAGTCAGGTGAACCGCTTCTACCTCGGTGACCTCACGCCCGACCGCAGCCTCTTCAAGAAGCTTCTGGAAGCAGGTATTCCGGTCTTCGCCATCAGCTGGCGCAATCCCAAACCGGAGCACCGCAACTGGAACCTCGATGCCTACGCTGACGGCATCATTCAGTCGATTCAGGTCATCCGTGAAGTGAGCGGTGCGGACAAAGTCAATCTGATGGGACTCTGCGCCGGCGGCCTCGCGGCAACGGCGGCAGCCGGAGCGCTGAACGCCCGCGGCGATGACTGGATCGGCAGCCTTTCGCTCTTCGTCAACGTGCTCGATAGCCGGGTCGAAGACAGCGACTTCGGACTATTCGTCAGCGAGCGCTCGGTCGACGCCCAGAAGCAGATGACGCGGGTCTCCGGCACGTTCGACGAACGCAACGTTTTCGAGATGTTTGCGATGCTCCGCTTCGAAGACAACATCATGGGTTTTCT
The DNA here is from genome assembly GCA_028285415.1 of Pseudomonadales bacterium. Classification (GTDB taxonomy): domain Bacteria; phylum Pseudomonadota; class Gammaproteobacteria; order Pseudomonadales; family Azotimanducaceae; genus UBA4421. The sequence goes on along the minus strand of JANQPF010000022.1, from coordinate 216,700 downwards.
GCGCTCGAATTACCTGCTCGGCCAGGCGCCACTGAAACACCCGCTGCTCTTCTGGTCCATCGACTACACCCGCCTGCCGGCCGGGCTACACGCCGACTTCCTCGATCTGTCGCTGGAAAACAAGCTCGCCAAGCGCGAAATGAAGGTGCTGGGCAAGCGCGTGGATCTGACGAAAATCGACTACCCCGTTTATGTCATGGCCGGCTCGACGGATCACATCACACCGTGGAAGGCCTGCTACCGCAGCACGCAGCTCTTCGATACCGATCTCGAGTTCGTGCTGACCAATCAGAACCACACGCAGACCATTTCGAGCCGTGACGACAACCGTCACCTCAAATACTGGACCGGTAACGAATTCCCCGCGGATCCCGAAGCGTGGATCGAGGCGGTTGAGGAGCACGACGGCAGCTGGATCGCTCATTGGATCGAGTGGTTGAAGGCGAAAAGCCCGGAAGAATGGCAACCCGCGCCGACCGAGTTCGGCAGTGCCGACCATCCCGAGATAGATCCCGCACCGGGCCGTTACGTGCTGGAAAGCTGAGCGTGAGGCGGCAGCAAAGGCCGCTACGTCAACAAGTCATAGTACGCATACCTCAGGGTAATGTCTCCCCTGCAACTACCTGCCGTTGCCGCTAAAGTAGACGGCACAATCGGCAGGCCATCGAAGGGGGAGACATGGCAACCTACATCATGCTGAGCACGCTGACAGACGAGGGCCGCAAGACACTCAAGGAACGTCCGGACCGCCTGCAGTCCGTGAACAAAGAAGTCGAAGACATGGGCGCACGAGTGCGGGCGCAATATGCCGTGCTTGGCAGCTACGACTTCGTCAACGTCATCGACGCGCCGAGCAACGAGGTCATGGCACGCATCTCGATGGAGCTCGGCTCCCGCGGCACCATCAAGGTGACCACGTTTCCGGGCATGCCCATTGAAGAGTTCCTCAACAACATGAAAGCCAATCCGCCACGCGCGGACAAAGAGGACAACGACGACTGAGCCGGGGTCAAGACGTTGGCAACTTACGTTCTCCTGCTGAAGTACCACTCCCATGGTCTGATCGAGGCCAAGAAAGACCCCAACTTTCTGCTTGGCATTCACAAATCCATCGAACGCTGGGAAGCGCGCGTCCTCGACAGCTTTCATCTACTGGGTGAGTACGACCAGTGCACCATCATCGATGCGCCGGACAACTTCAAAGCTTACCGCGCGACGCTGGGACAGGAGCTGTCCACCACCGCGGCCACTGAGCTCCTGCCGGCCATCGATCTACCCCTCTTCCAACGGCTCATGGAGCAGAGCGCAACCACCGCCGGGCCACACCGGTGGCAGATCCAATGGTGGGCCAGGCGCATTCGCAGACTGCTGCGCTGGTACCAGTTCACGCGCTGGGAAGAAAAGTACTTCACCCCGTTTACGGTAACGGGGCAGGATAAGGTGGCCAACATCAGCGGCCCGTGCATAGTCATCGCCAACCACGCAAGCCACCTCGATCAATATGCGCTCCTCGGTGCGCTGCCGGAGCACATTCGTTCCAACATCTACTTTGGTGCCGCGGCAGACCGCTGGTTCCTCAAAGGGCGCAAAGAGATCACGCTGCAGCCGTGGTATCAGTCCCTCGCCAACGGCACCTACCCGATACATCGCGGCGGCGGATCGAAAGCCCTCGACTACCCCAAGTGGCTGCTCGATCAGGGCGCGAATCTGATGCTGTTTCCCGAAGGCACCCGCTCACGCAGCAAGCAGCTGGCCAAGTTCAAGCACGGCGTTTCCATCCTGGCGCTGGAAAAGAAGGTGCCGGTGGTGCCAATCTACATGACCGGTTTGAAGGCGATGCGTCCGCCAGGCACCAGAGAGATCAGGCCGGGGCCGGTGGCATCGCACATCCTCGATCCCATTTTCTTCGACTACTACACCGAAGTCCCCGAGGCGACGCAGCGCATCTTCAATGCCATGAACGAGGTGCACCAGCGCGTGCTCGAAGGCGGCGACGATGCCGCCATGGTTCGTTAGCGCGGCGGCTCACCGCACAATCTGCGTGACGAGCTGGTAGACCTCGCCCAGGAGGCCAACGCCGGCAATGAGAATGCCGAGCGTGCCGATGGCACGCCCGGCGACAAACCGACGTGCGAAGTCCGAGCCGCCAACCACCAGAAAAAACACCGTCAGCCCGATGACGAGCAAGGCAACGGTCATGATGACACCCGTGACCACGTAGCTGATGAAAAGGCCGATGAGGTCACTCGCGTCGTAACCATGGCGAATGAGCTGGTAGCCGGCCATGACAGCGTAAACCACGGTCAGGACGTAGTATCCCGCCTTCAGCACGCGCGCGAGCAACGCGCCCAGGGATTTCTCCATCAAGGCTGCGCTGCCTGGCTCGCCCGATCGCAATTCACGCACGGGAGCGGAAAGTCGTTCAATCTGCCGGGTCAGATTCGCTGCCGTGTTCGGAAAACGAACCTCAATCAGCGCAAGCGTCAGACCCACCAGCTCGAAGGGCAGCGTGACGTATTGCAGGCTCGCGGCCACTGATTCGTTGAAGAAAGATCCCATGCGCTCCTTTTACAGCAAATGACGCGCTTTGCAGAGCATGCGAGGCTTTGGCACCACGGAGGTCGGGGCGGGCTTGGGAAAAAAACGCTGCGCAATCAAAGCCTGCGGAACCGTCGACGATAGTCACCGGGTGCCACTTTGACGACTCGTCGAAACGAACGCCTCATCGAATCTGCGCTGCGAAAGCCGCAGTACGCTGAGATTGCATCGAGTGATTCGTCCGTTTCTTCGAGGCGTTGCCTTACCGCGTCGATTCGCAGCTTCTCGACGAACGCGGCAGGCGTCTGGCCAACCTCACTTCGAAACACCCGAGAGAAGTTTCTCAGGCTCATGTGAGCGCGTTCAGCGAGCGCCTGCACGGAAAGGTCACCGCGAAGGTTATCAGCGGCCCACGCGACCAGCTCGTTGATGACGTCCCGTTCGGCGTTTTGAGATTCCAACGTGGTGCTGAACTGGGACTGTCCACCCGGGCGACGCATGAACATGACCAGGTTGCGGGCGCACTCCAGTGCAATCGCCTGGCCAAGGTCCTCTTCGACAAGGGCCAACGCCAGATCTATCCCTGCAGTCACGCCGGCAGACGTATAGATATTTCCGTCTTTCACATAAATTGAGTCGGCTTGAACATCAACCTTCGGAAAGCGCCTGGCCAGATGTTCGGTGCCGCGCCAGTGCGTCGTTGCTCGCCTGCCATCAAGCAGCCCCGCTTCTGCCAGAAGAAAAGCACCACCGCAGATTGAAACGATCCGGCGAGACTTCTGCGACAGCCGTCGAAGCACGGGAACGAATTGCGGTGATTTCGAATCCCACGCCATTTCCGTTGCTGGAACGATCAGCGTATCGATGAGACCGCGACAGTGCTTCGCCGATCGGTGGCTGTCCATCGAGATCCCCCCACTCGAGGGAATCGTCGCTGAATCATTGCCGCTCACCAGTTCCAATTCGTAGGGGGCCGAATCGCTGCCGGCGAGTTGGTTCGCCAGGGAAAACACTTCCCAAGGTCCAATCAGATCCAGGAGCACAACCTGAGGAAAGGCGACAAAGATGACCCGGCGATGGTTACCTCGCCTGGCGTCAGGTCCTGGCTGCGTCATGATTCCGCCTACCCGGGATTGGCCGATATCGTCGGAACATTGTCATTTACGCCATCGACGATGTCCAGCACCATCTTGCGAAACCGATAGGCGATAGCCGCTTCGCCCCGGGGAACAAGCGAGGAATGCAATGGAAACAGACGAAACTGGCACCAACGTGAATCGCAGACGATTCGTATCCGCCGCCGCCATGACGTCAGGCGTGATTCTCGCAGGAAGGTCGGGGCAAGCCAACGCAACCAATACGTTACAAGCCTCAAAGACAAAGTTGCCACCGATGCATGGAGAGAAGAAGCCCGAAGTGGCGATGCTTCTCTACCCAGGCGTTACGCTACTGGATCTGATCGGTCCGCAATCCGTGCTGGCCTCGAACTGCAACGTTCACGTGGTCTGGAAGAACACCGATCTACTGGAAACGGACAGCGGCATCGTGATGAAAGCAACTTCGACACTGGATGCGTGCCCGAAAGACCTGGACGTGCTGTTCGTCCCCGGGGGTGAATTCAGCATCATGCGGGACGACGAGGTACTACGTTTTCTGGCGGATCGAGGAACGCGCGCGAGGTACGTGACCAGCGTCTGCGGCGGCTCGATTGTGCTGGGCGCTGCCGGACTTCTGCAAGGATACGAAGCAACGTCGCATTGGTCCGCACGGGACAAGCTTCCCCTTTTTGGCGCCATCCCGGTGGAGTCCAGAGTCGTGCGCGACCGCAACCGTATATCAGGAGGCGGCGTGACGGCCGGCATCGATTTTGGTCTTGTGTTGCTTGCGGAGCTGCTTGGAGAGGACGTCGCAAAGATGACCCAGCTGATGCTGGAGTACGATCCCGCGCCTCCGTTTGACGCAGGCACGCCGGCAAAAGCTGGACCTGAGATCATGGGTAAGATGCAGAAAACGCTCGGCTCGATGAGCGATGTGTTAACTCCCATGTGTGCCGCAGCGGCGAAGGACATGGGCAAATACATGCCGCTCGTAAATTAGCTCGAGCAAGGGTATGGCAACGAATTCGAAGCAGACCAGGCACCCGGGATGAACGCCGTCGAACGCCGCCTTGTCGTCGGGATTTCGATCATCGCTTTTTCAGCGCTCTATGTCGCCAGCTGGTATTGGCTGTATCCCGAGGAATTCGAATTTATGAGGTTCTTCGAATGACTACGGGACCTTCAGTCAGCGCCACGCTATGAAGGGTCTTCGGCGCGCTGCGATCGCAGAGGCTGTGACGCTCCTGGCGCTTGTCTGCGTTGCGATGCCAATCAAGTACATCGCCGGATATCCGGCGGTGGTCTCCGTGGTCGGTCCGGTGCATGGGCTGATGTACATCGTATTCCTCTGGTTCGTGGTGCGGTCCTGGGCCGAGGGACTGATCAACGGACCAGGCGCCCTGCGACTCTTCATTGGCGCTGTGATTCCAATGGGCGGATTCGTCAACGAACGATGGCTGCGCGGTCGAAGTTTTGAGGCACCCGGGCCGTCATGATTTATGCGCTGACCAAAGCCGCGCACCTTGTATCACTGTTCGTGTGGATTGGTGGCATGGTGGCTCTGGCCTTGTCGTTGCGCGATCCGGTCCGGTCGTTTTTGCAACCGCTGAAAACTTACGACCGGTTCGTGACATCGCCCGCCATGGTGGCAACCTGGGTTTTCGGCATCTTGCTTGCGATGCAGGGAGGTTGGTTTGCCCATTCCTGGCTGGCGATAAAGATCCCCCTGGTGGTCGTCCTTTCCGGATTGCACGGCGTGTTGGCGGGAAAGCTGCGACGCGCCGCATCGGGAGCAATCGATCCTGAGGCAAGTGGGCAGTTTCTCATGCCGCTCGGATTTGTGCTCGTGACGTTGATCGTTCTCGTCGTGACACTCAAGCCGTGAACGCCACCCTCCTCTCCGCTATGGCGCAGACTTGGCAACAATGACGATTTGAGAGACATTGCGTCGAAGATCGGGACTTGTCGGTAGCAGAGACCAGTGACATCGAACGACCTCAAACCTCGAAAGACGCCGGTGCAATCCCGAGCCAGGATGACCGTCGACGCGCTCCTCGAAAGCACCGCGATGATTCTCAAAGAGTCAGGTTTCGATGCGTTGTCCTGTAATGCAATTGCGGAGCGTGCCGGTATCAGTATTGGTTCGCTCTATCAGTATTTTGCGAGCAAGGAAGCCATTGTTGCGGAGCTCAGACGCCGCCACTTCCATGAGGTCAATCACGCCCTCCAGACGGCGCTTCGCGAAGCGCGCGGCCAATCCTTTGTCGAGCAGCTACGGGCGGTCGTTGCTGCAAACGTCAGAAGCCACGCGGCCGATCCTGAGCTCCACTATCTACTCACCGAACGCTACCGCGACGTTGGCTTCGATCTGGATGCCGTTGAACCCAAGAGTGATCCTACGCTGCTTTACTCGGACGCGGTGACCGAGTCTTTGATACGCGAGTATTCGTATGCTCGCGACACTGCAGAAAACGCTGCCGTTGTGGTGTTTACCCTGGTCGAATCGCTGACGCACATGGCGTTGGTGTACAACCAGGTGACGCTCGACGAACCTGCGCTGATCGACGAGATCATGATTGCCGCGTTAGGTTACCTAGAAAAACGTGCAGCCCACTAACGCCCTAAGTAAGGCTTAAGCCAGGCCAGCACGGCAGGGACTTCCAGCTCCCTGGAGACGCAATGTCCAGGATGATCGCCAAAGAGCATAAGGGTTCCGCGCCGGCTCGCCTGAGTGGCCAGAACGCTGTCGCGGACGGGGACAAGCGGGTCTGACTGAGTGTTGATCGTCAGGAGCGGCACACCGGTTTTTATGCCAGAACCAAGCAGCCCCTGTTGTTCCAGCGAAATCGGCAGACTTCTGGATGCCAGATCGAGCACATGGGGCGTCGGCGAGCCCACGCGTTGGACATAAACTTCGAACTGAAAGCGTTCAGTTTGCGCCTGATACTCCGGCGAGGCGGAAAGGGCCTCCTGGATAGCGACAATCTCTTCGTCGCCGAGCTGCCCCGCCCGATAAGCGCTGACAAGACTCTCCAAGTCGAAGTCAGGCGGTTGTGGTGCCAACTCCAGGGCATGTACGGCGTGCAACAAGCCGCAGCTGTTGACCGCGGCGGCCAGGTAGTCCTGGTGGGTCACGGCGAGCTTCACCGCCGGCAGCCCGCCCAGACTTTCCGACCACACGGCAATATGCTCCGCATCGAATCGAGGATCCTCGTGTACTCGTTCGAGTACGGCCGCGTGATGCCTGTGCGCATTCGCATCCACAATACCGTCGTTGCCGTTACCCGGCATGTCAAAGGCAATCATCGCAATGTCCTCGGCGACGAGCGTGTCGGCCAGGGCGGGAAACTCGATGCCCAGCACATCCATCCCGCCGGTTTTCAACACTACCGGATGCGGACCTGAGGTATTCGGGATGTGCGCGAAGGCTCTGAATGACACGCCCTCGACGTCAAACGTCCAGACCTCGAACTCAAACTCGCTCAACTCGCCGGCGTTGGCATAGGCATCAAACGCTTTGTCGAGCGCCGCTCTGGCATGCGGCTCGCGCAAATGGGGGTAACTGGCGATCATGTAGTAGACCGCCGCTTCTCGGTAGGTCTGTTTATTGGCCTTGCGAGCTGCCATCGCCCTGTCACCTTCCCGCACGAACTCGTACGTCCAGTGGCCCGGACCATGGTCAATCTGGGTATCCGCAAGATGTGTCCAGCGGCGCTGTCCGGTACCACGCTCAATCCGACCGAGTGCCGCTTCGACGCGCTCACGTTTAGCGCCCTCCCACAACCACATGGCCATGCGGACATCGCGATACCAGCCAGATTCATACGCATTGTCGCGCGCTTCGGCGGCTACCGGCTCAGCGGCGGCACCAGGCGCGAACCATCCCAAGACGGCAAAGAGCAGCAAGTATGGACAGTGGCAGGACACTTGGATCTCCAGACGTGGCGTTCGGCGTGATTGTTGTCCAAGTGCGAACGTTCGCCTAGTCGCTTTCTCAGCGTGACCGTAAAGTATTGAAAATCCTGACTATTCTGATCGTCACGAGCGTTGGCACACCATCGTGCTCAGTTTTCCGGGTAATCAGGGCCCTGGTTCATGCTCGAACACGGATAGCGGAATTAGCGGTTGCGCCGCTAGCGGTTCGCGAAGACCATAAGGCGAGAGCGATCGTGGAGAAAGCTCATGATCAACCTTCAGACCAGACGCGGTCTTCTTGCGGGCATTGCAACGGCGACCATCGCAACCGCGGTACCTGCATCCACGCGCACCCCCCGCTTTGACCTCGATCGATTTGTCGCTGACGTGCGGGCGGCGAACGACGAGGCAGATTCACAACGTGCGGTAGAAGAATTGCTCAGCCAGGCGCTTGCTCAGCCGGGGAACGTTTTGTCCGGGCTCGGGGAGCCCACCTCGGTCGGTTTGAGCCCAATTTACAGGTCGAAGGATCTCACGATCCTCAACATCGTCTGGCCTCCGTGGATGATGCTTCCTGCACACAACCACCTGATGTGGGCCACCATTGGCATCTATACGGGACGCGAGGACAACATCATCTGGAAGCGAAAGAGCGAAGGGATCGTGGAAGCAGCCGGCGCTGCCTCACTCAGCAAAGGAGAGGTGTTCTCTCTGCCGCATGACGCGATTCACTCCGTGACGAATCCCATACCGAGTTTGACGGCGGCCATCCACATTTACGGCGGCGACTTCTTTGCAGCTGAGCGCAGCGAATGGGATCCGGAAACGCTCACGGAGCGTCCGCAGGACTTCGAGGCTGTACAAAGGCTCTTTCGCGAGACGAACGAACGATTTCATGCTTCCGAAAATTAGCGGCTTTGTCGGCGCACGCGGCGGAGTTTCCCTACCGCCAGCATGGTAAAGTCTGCCAACGGGCCCAGACCCCGTGCGCTGCGTCACGGGATTTCGAACGCCATGTCGCTACGGTTACATCATCAACTCGAGAGCGCCTCATGAAACACGCTGTACCAACGATTAGCGCCGCCCTGCTGAGCCTCACCCTTTACGCCGCGCCGCTTGCCGCGGAGACTGCCACCATCGAGCTCACCGACGGCTCAAAGCTCCGAGGCGAGCTCGTTTCCCTGAAGGGCGGCAGCTACGAAATCAAGACCCGGAGCCTCGGCACGCTGAAGATTCCCCAGGAGGACGTTGCCCTCGTGAGCTACAAGACAGCGAGTGCAACCGCGAGCAGCGCCCCGGCTGCCGATGCAAATTCCGCGGCCGTCACCAATCTGCAGCAACAGATGGCCGGCGATCCCGAAACCCTGTCGCTGATCATGGGGCTGGGCAACGATCCGGCGATTCAAGCCGTGGTTGCAGATCCGGAGATCCAGGCGGCAATTGCCCGGGGGGATTTCGAAATGCTGATGAACCATCCAAAGATTCAGCAGATGATGCGCCACCCGACGGTGCGGAAAATCACAAGCGGCGTCCGCTGAACGAAGCAGAACGATGACACAAACAAAACCTTTAGTCGTCCACCCCGAAACGGGCCGCCAGTATGCCATGGGGCCCATGTCGGCGAGGTTCATTGCCGACACCGACGAGACCGCGTCGCGGGTATCGATCTCGGAGTGGTGGCTCGAGCCGGACACCGTTGCGCCGCAGACACCGCCCGCGCACGCGCACCCTGAAGATCATACCTTCTACGTCATCGAAGGTGAGCTCAGCATCCAGCTCGACGGCACGTGGCATACGGCAGTGCGCGGTAGCTACGTGTTCATCCCGGGCGGGACGGAACATACGTTCGAAAACCGGTCCTCGGATCGGGTGGGATTCATCAGCTTCAACGCGCCCGGCGGTTTTGAGAATCAGATGCCGGCGATTGTCGAATGGTTCGAGAAGTAGGTCAGCTCGGCAGCTCACCCGATTCGAGCAGCTGCTCGAGCGCGTAAGCGACACCATCTTCGTAGTTTGCCTTCGAGACATAGTCGGCGGCAGCTTTCACTTCGTCGTCCGCCTGCCCCATCGCGACGCTGGCACCGGCCAGCTTGAACATCTCGAGATCGTTTTCGGCATCGCCGAACGCCACCACCTCGCGGGTGTTGATCCCCAGATGTTGGCACGCCGCGGTAAGCGCGGTGCCCTTGGTGGCACCCTCCGCGGTCAGCGTGATGACCAGCCGTCCCGTGGGGCCAATGGAGTCGAAAAGATGTACGGATTCCACATACTTCGGATGTAGCTCGTTCTTGATCGCCTCACAGACGGCAGTGCCTTGAATCGCGGCAATCCGCGGCAGGTTTTCCTCGTCGAGCTTGAGCTCCGGCACCCAGGTCATCTCGTCTCCCATCTGACTCTGGTCGGGTTTGCCGTCCAGCTTCAGCCAGACGTCATCGGTCACAGTGACGGTAGCGATACAGCGGTTGTGATTGCAGATGTCGTACAGGTCATGAACAAAATCAGCCGGCAGACGCAGATCCATGATGTCCTCGCCGTTGTGCATGTCGTGCACCTGTGCGCCCGAGCAGGCGATGGCCACGGATTTCACGCCGATCTCATCGGACACGCGTTCCACCATATGCACCCAGCGCGCGGTGGCCATGATGATCTCGAGGCCCGCATCCGCCGCCCGCTGCAGCACCAGCCTGTTTGCCTCCGGCAGGTCCTCGCCGACCAGGGTGGTGCCGTCCAGATCGAGCGCCAGCGCTTTGTACTTCATCCGAACCTCCGTCGTGTGCAATTCTCTCGACACCGCGAAGCGTTTGCCAAGCACCGCCAAGTTACCTTATACAGGGGCGACATGCATGCAGGATCACAGGAGTCACCGACGATGATCGACGTCCACTACTGGCCGACACCCAACGGATGGAAGGTCACCATCATGCTCGAGGAGTGCGGGCTGCCCTACAACATCGTGCCGGTGGATATTGGCGGCGGCGATCAGTTTACACCTGAGTTTCTGCGCTTGAGCCCGAACAATCGCATGCCTGCCATCGTCGATCACGAGCCGCTTGGCGGAGGCGAGCCTCTGGCGCTGTTCGAATCGGGGGCAATTCTCGAGTACCTGGCTGAGAAGACTGGTCAATTTCTGCCCACCGAACCTGCTGCAAAGTACAGCGTGCTGCAGTGGGTGCACTGGCAGATGGCCAACCTGGGGCCCATGATGGGTAACGCCAATCACTTCAAAAACTACGCCAAAAACATCATCGACGATCCGCGCCAGCTCGACTACGGCACCAAGCGGTTCGTCGGCGAAGTCAGCAGGCTGAGCGGCGTCATGGACGCCCAGCTTGCCGTGCATCCGTACCTGGCAGGCGCCGAATACAGCATCGCCGACATCATCACCTGGCCCTGGGCCTTTCTGATTGGCCGCATGCTGGATGAGAGCATGTGGGACGAGTTTCCCAGCCTCAAACGCTGGGTGGACGAAGTCGGCGAACGTCCCGCCGTCGTCACCGGGCGCAGGGTCGGTCGGGAGCTCGGCAAACGGGAGCTCACGGAGGCCGAAGAGAAGGCGCGTCGTGAACTCCTCTTCAACCAGACCAACGAAAAAGTCCGCGCCGCGCGGGAGGCTGCGGCGCGGGCGAACGCCTGAAGGCACCCAGCCATGTCTGACGTCGTGGCCCTGGGCGATCGAATCTGGATGGTGGGCGGCCCGGAGCTCGTCTTTGCGGGCGCGCCCATGAATACCCGCATGACGGTCGTGCGGCTCGAGAACGGCGCGCTCTGGATCCACTCACCCATTGCGCTGACCGACGTTGTCACCGAGTTTATCGAGAGCCTGGGTGGCGACGTCTGTGCCATCGTCGCGCCCAACAAGTTCCACCACCTGTGGGTTGCCGACTGGCGCGAGCGTTTTCCCGAGGCAAGGGTTTTTGCCGAAGCAGATCTCAAGCGCAAAGTGGCGGCACTCGAAGACGCCGAGGACATCTCCGACGAAGCGCCGGCGCTCTATCGCGCAGACGTCGAGCAGCTCATCTTCTCCGGCAACCGCCTCTTTCAAGAGGCCGTGTTTTTTCACAAGCCGAGCCGGACGCTCATTTTCACCGACCTCATGATCAACCTGAGTGCCGATCGCGCACCGCTTCTCGCTCGCTGGTTTCTTGCGTTCGAAGGCGTGATCTACCCGCACGGCGGCGTGCCGCGTCTGTACCGCTGGCTCACATCGGACAAAGCCAGAGCGCGCGCCTGCGTGGAGCAGCTGCTCGCATGGTCACCGCAGAATCTGGTTTTCAGTCATGGCGAGCTGTTCACCGGCGACCCGGAGGCGGTGCTGAGACGAGAATTCGGCTATCTATGGGGTCAGAGTCAGGTGCCAGAGTAGCTTACTCTGGCCCCAACGATCTGGCGAACGCCTCAGCGCCCCATGCCGTAAAACTCGTCGTTCGGCCGCATGGCGGTCAGGTTCGCCATGCGGTTACTCATGGCGAAAAAAGCGGCAATCGCTCCAATGTCCCAGACATCTTCAGCATCGAAACCATGCTCCGTGAGCGCCGCAATGGCCGCATCGTCCACCGTTGCGCTTTCCAGCGCCACCCGCATGGCAAAGTCGAGCATGGCGCGCTGGCGCGGCGTGATGTCTGCTTTGCGGTAGTTGATGGCAACCTGATCCGCGAGCAGCGGGTTTTTCGCGCGAATACGCAGGATCGCGCCGTGGGCAACCACGCAGTACTGGCAGCTGTTGGCAGCAGAGGTCGCCACGACAATCATCTCCCGCTCCGCCTTGCTCAAGCCGCCGTCTTTCTCCATCAGCGCATCGTGGTGCGCAAAAAACGCGCGGAACTCGTCCGGTCGTCGCGCAAGCGCGAGAAAAACGTTGGGCACAAAACCGGATTTCTCCTGCACCGCTTCTATGCGTGCGCGGATGTCTTCCGGCATGTCAGCCAGGGCAGGCACGTCAAAGCGGCTGATGTCCGGCGCGCTCACGACTGCGGCTCGATGGTCAGCGGCGTGTCGAGGAATCCTTCGAGCGGCATGCGACCGAGATTCAGCTGCCTGGCAATCTCGACCGCTTCGGCAAAAGGCAGGCCCTGCTGGCTGATGAGGTAGGCCGTCCACATGTGGGTCGCGCGCCAGGCTACCGTGCAGTGCAGCAGGACTCCGTCGGCACCTTCTAGCGCAGCGGCAAACTGCTCTACCTGCGCGGGGCTGTAGGGGGTATCAGGACCGCCGGACGGGATGTGCACATATTCGAGCCCCATGGCCTCAACCGCTGCCGCCTCGTCGTACGGCACAACGTCCCGGTCATCCATTTCGTAGCTCGTGCGTAAATTGATTATGCGCGTGACACCGAGCGCCCTGGCTCGTTCCAGGCCCGCCTCGTCCGGCTGCCCGGACATGTACACGCCCGGCGCAATCTCCACAAAGATTTCCTGGAAGCCTTCCGCATCCAGCTTTTTCGGTTCAGTGAAGTACCCGACACCCCCTTCGGAGGCCTGCAAAACCGCCGGTAGTAGGCAAAAAACTACCGCCGAGCTGAAATAGCTGGTCCAACGCCCCCACGTGTACCTATGCTTCACCAGATGATCCTCCCGCATTTGTTGCATTGGTATGTTCTGTCCCACAACGGCGAAAAGGGCTGGTCTAATGCCCGTCCGTTTGTGTTAACGTGCTCGTTTTGGCGCACGCCGATAATCGGAATCAGTACTAAAGCATAAGTATGCCGAAGCCAGCAAAAAATCACCCCTGGAAACTTGGTCTCTCCGGACCGGTTTCGTACACCAATCGCAGCATGAGCAACTGGCGGGGTTTTTATCGGCCACCGGAGGATCCGAGCCCCGTGCGCACGCTATCAGAAGCGGAGATCGAAGCGCTGGGTCTGCAGCTGGTGCTGCCGATCCACGAAATCATGGAAGCGCGCAAGAAGTGTCAGGAACACCACCCCGACCGTGGCGGTGATCCCGAAGTGTTCCAGTATTGGAAGGAGCGCCTGGACCGGTTGAAGCGTCGCGTCCGCCGCTAGCCGAGAATTCCCAACGCCGGCACGCCGGACTCCGGGCTGTAGAACGTCCGCACGTTCGGCAGCACCGTCTCCAGATCCGCAGCGGCAAGGCCGTACCACAACGCGAGATCTGTGAAGTACTCATCCACCGACGTCGTCGGCACGTATATACCCCGCCCTACGTCGAGCGGGCTCGCCGCTGAAAGCTCCGGATAGCTGCCAAAAAACTGGCCGCCGTCAACGGCGCCGCCCATCACCAGATGATGTCCACCCCAACCATGGTCCGAACCTTTGCCGTTCGACGTCAGCGTCCGCCCGAAGTCTGACGTCGTAAACGTCGTGACGTCATTGAATACGTTGAGCTCCACCAGCGCGTCACGGAACTCCCGGAGCCCCTGACTGATGCCCGGCAGCATGGCCGCCTGATTGTCGAGCACGTCATCATGATGGTCCCATCCGCCCACCGTGACGAAAAACACCTGACGACTGACGCCAAGCTGGCTGCGCGCGGCGATGACCCGGGCAATCTGGCGCAGGCTCGTCGAAAACGGTCCTTCGCCGAAGCTCGTCGTGAAGGGCGTGCCCGCAGCCAGCGCGTCGACGAATACCTCCCGTGCTTCAATGGCGCCCACCATGCGCTGACGATACTCGCTGCGCAGGAGGTTCGAGTGGGTGGTCGCGAACAGGTCGTCGATCATCCTTTTCTTGAGGGCGCCGTAGTCCGTACCGTCATCGTACGAGCCGATCCCGGGCACACCCTCGTCGGACGTATCGATGCTGTAGGGTGATACCTGCGCGCCACTCTGGAAGACGTTACTGCCCGACAAAGAGATATTCATGGATATCCCGTTCGCAGGATTTACGTCCTGCATGACGTCAGCAAGCCTGCCACCCCAGCCCTGCGCAATGCGCGCATACGGCACTGCCGTCTGCCAGGTCTGTATCTGATCAGCGTGAGAAAACACACCAAGCGGAATCGGCGCTCCGGCTTCCACATCCGCGGCGGTCACGTAGTCAACGAGCGGACCGACGTTCGCAACCACCGCAAGCTCACCGCTATTGTAGAGATCTCGTACTTCCGGCATCCCCGGATGCACCGCGTAGCTGCGACCGCCGGCGGTTCCGTTGAGTGGCAGAACCTCAGACTGCTCGAGAGCCAGGTCCGCGCGGATCGCCTGGTACTCGGCAAACTGGTCGGCATCGTTTGGCACCACCATGTTGTACGAATCGTTGCCGCCCGCGAGCAGGATACACACCAGCGCCTTGTAGTCGTCAAAGCTCATGGCGCTCGCCTGACGCACGAAGCCAAGCTGCAGCGCCGTGAGGCCGGCGCTCGAGCCCGCAAAACCGAGCGTTGAGGTTTTGAGAAACTTCCTTCGACTGCTCATCTGCAACTCCTCCTACACGCTGACCGCGTAATCCGGCGATACCAGCACCAGGTAAATCGCCGCCCTGGCTCTGAACTCGGGATCCGCGACGTCCGCCATGACTCCCAGGATCGCGTTTCTCGTGTCGAGTGACAGCTCCCCACGCGTAAAGAGCACGTCCAGACGATCAAGCAGCGCGGCGTCGCTGGTATCCAGCAGATCTTCGAACTCCGTCAGATCGAGACTGACCGCACCAAACGGCTCCTGGATGTCCATGACAAAGTCGCCGAGCACCGCAAAATCGACGAGGTTCGTCATGGCAACGATGGTGGTGCTGTCGGTGATCTGAAACTCCGGAGCAACCAGACCGGCGTCGGCCAGGGCACCAGCCGGTGAGTGATTAGGTAGATAAAAGTTGAACACGCTGGGGGCGGAGAGCGGATGCTGGCGCAGGAAAAACTGCTGTAGAAAACCGTTGTTGTAGAAGAGCCCATCTTCCGCGGTGGCGTTCAGCTGGCGTGCCATGCTGATGAAGCGCACCAGCGGTTCGCGCAGCCGTCCATCTTCGTCGGGCCGCGGTGGATTCGACGCCTCAGGGTCGGTCAGCACGGCGCGTACGACCGCGCGCATGTCACCCCGAACGCCATTCGTGTCGTTGAACGCCGCCGTCACCCGCGATACGTAGGCCGGAGACGGGTTGGAAGTCACCAGACGCTGAATGAGCTGCTTGCCGATGAACGGCCCCACGTTCGGATGATTGAACAGATTGTCGAGCGCCGCATCGATGTCTTCCATGCCCGTCTGGCCGCCGGGCACGACCAGACCATTGAGCAGCGCCTTGTCGCCGGTTTCATGAAAGTCTTCGAACATCACCATGGCATCAACGAAGCGCGGTTGCTGTCTGCCGAACGCAGCGTCCGGTCCACCGAAAGAAAGCCCGGTGAAAATTTTTGCCATCTCGCGGATATCGTCATTGTCGTAGGTTGGTATAGGCTGGCCGTTGCCGTCGAGCACCTCGGTGCCGTCCGGGTTCAGCTCAAAGAGTCCGATCGAGAAGAGCTGCATGATCTCCCGCGCAAAATTCTCGTCCGGGAAAATGTTGTTCGCCGGATCGGCTTTCGCGTTGTTCACGTGGCTGAGGTAAATCCCCATGGCCGGATGCAGCGTGATCTCCTCGAGTAAATCCCGGTAGTTACCGAAGCTGTTACGGAGCAGCACGTCGTAGTAGGTACTGAGTGCATAGGGATAGACGATGAGCGTGTCGACGTTGTCGGAAACGACAAAGATCTGTGACAGCGCAAACGCCACCCGCTGACGCAGAAGATCCGGCGCCGTCATCGCACGGTTCCACCAGGCATAACGCCTGAACGTGATCAGGTGCTCGACGTCGTCGTCCACGTCCGGCAGCTCCCCGCGATCGAGCATGCCGAGGAGCTCCGTCACCACCGGTGCGTGCAGCGTGGGTGCGACGGCAAACTGCTGATCCAGCCAGTCGTCGAGCCCCACTTCAGCCAGGGTGACGATGTCATCGTATGGGAGACCGAACGTCGCTTGCGAGGCGCTCAGAGACGCGGCCGCAATCTCCTGCGACGTCGGGGGCTGCGGTGCGGGATTGGGCGGTTGGCCACCGCCACCACCCCTTCCACTGCCGCCGCCACCGCCACCGCAGGCAACGAGGGTGAGGAGCAGAATTCCGGACAACGAGCGCATCAGCCAACGGCGCTCAAACACGCTTCCCATGACAATCCACCATCCGTAAACGGGTGACAGTAGTTAGTGCAGTCTAGGCGGATACGGTTTACCCGATCCACGCAATTGGCCACACTTTCGATTGCCCGGGAAACCACACATGTGCAGCCTTTTTGTCGTTTTTTGCCTGGCGAGCCGGACAAAACGGGCCGGCGTGCGTGCACCCTCCTGCACCTGTGCCTGCCGGGCACGGCGCGCTGGCGTGCCCTACCCCTCCCCGCTGAGGCTGTTACTATGCGTCTCCTGAAGGGGAGAACACTATGCGATTGGGAATTCTACTGCTGCTTGCCGCAGTGGCGTCAGGTGCCCACGGGGATCTGCACGACGAGGTCAGTCACGGCTTCGCCGACAACAACGGGGTAAAAATCCACTACGCCAGCGTCGGTGAAGGCCCGCTGGTGGTGATGATCCACGGCTTTCCCGATTTCTGGTACAGCTGGCGGCACCAGATGCAGGGGCTGAAGAACGAGTTCCAGGTGGTTGCCATCGACCAGCGCGGCTACAACAAGAGCGGCCAGCCCGAGGGCGTCGATAACTATGCCATGCCGCACCTCATCGGCGACGTCGCCGCTGTCATCCGGCATCTTGGTCACGACAAAGCCACCGTCGTCGGTCACGACTGGGGCGGCGCGGTCGCCTGGCAGTTTGCGTTCGCCCTGCCGGCAATGACCGAACGCCTGATCGTGCTGAATCTGCCTCACCCCACCGGCATGGGCAGGGAGCTTGCCACCAACCCGGAGCAGCAGCGCAACAGCGACTACGCGCGTCGTTTCCGCGAAGGCTCTCCGGAAGATCCCGACATCATGTTCGGCGGACCCATGCGCGCCGACACCCTGGCCGGCTGGGTTGCCGATCCAGCGGCGAAAGCACACTACGTTGAGGCCTTCGAGCGTTCCAATTTCGCAGGCATGCTCAACTACTACAAGGCCAACTACCCGGCGCCGCCGGAGCCTGGCGCACCCGCTCCGCCACCGCCGCCGCGTCTCAACATGCCGGTCCTCGTCTTTCACGGGCTCAAGGACACCGCGCTGCACTCCGACGGTCTCAACAACACCTGGGACTGGATAGACGCGGATCTGACCATTGTCACGGCACCCGAGGCGGGGCACTTCGTGCAGCAGGATGCGGCGGAGCTCGTGACGACCACCATGCGCTGGTGGCTGCTGAGCCGCTCCTGAACCCACCATTACGGATCTGACGTTTTGAACAACGGCTCCGAGTTCACGCCGCGTTATCGAAACTACGCGTTGGGGATCTTGTTTCTGGGCTACGTCGTCAATTTCGTCGACCGCTCGATTCTGTCGATACTGCTGGAGCCGATCAAACAGGATCTGCTGCTGAACGACACCCAGCTTGGCCTCCTCGGGGGGCTTGCGTTCGCCATTTTCTATACCACGCTGGGTATACCCATCGCGGCTCTCGCCGATCGCACCAGCAGGGTGCGGATTCTTTCGATTGCCATGATCGTGTGGAGCGCAATGACCGCGCTCTGCGGTTTCGCGCAGAATTTCTGGATGCTCCTGCTTGCCCGCATCGGCGTTGGCGTCGGCGAAGCCGGCGCCAGTCCGCCCAGCCATTCGCTCATCTCCGACTATTTCCCGGTGAGCACGCGTGCGACGGCGCTTTCCATCTACGCGCTCGGTATTCCGGTCGGCTCGATGATCGGCAACGCCGTTGGCGGCTGGGGTTCGGAGGTGCTCGGCTGGCGGCAGACCTTTGTGCTCGTTGGTCTACCCGGCATCGCAGTTGCCGCAGTCATCTGGTTGACGCTCAGAGAACCGCCTCGCGGCATGGCTGACGGTCACACCAGCGAGCAGGCAAACCTCCCCGCACCCGGCGTGAAAGACGTCATGTCCACGCTCTGGGCACGCGTTTCGTTCCGACACATTGCCTTTGCCGCGGGGCTGCACGCGTTTGTCGGATACGGCGTTGGCACCTGGAACGCGCCGTTTCTGCTGCGCAATCACGACATGGCGGAAACCCAGGTCGGATTCTGGCTCGCCGTCGTCTACGGCATCGGCGCAATAGGCACCTTCCTGGGCGGGTATCTCGCGGATCGCTGGTCGGACCAGTCGGGGGATCGCCGCTGGTATCTATGGGTGCCCGGGATATCGACGATCATGATGGTGCCGGTCCAGTACACGGCGTACCTGCATGGCAATTTCTATATGGTCATCGCCGCGCTTGGTATCGCATCTATCCTCGGCGGCATGTACCTGGGTCCGTCTTTTGCGATGACCCAGGGGCTCGTCAGCCTGCGCATGCGCGCGGTTGCTTCCGCGATATTGCTGTTCGTTTTGAATATCATAGGCATGGGGTTAGGACCGTTTCTTGTTGGCGTCGTCAGCGATCTACTCGAACCCATCTACGCGAGTGATGCCCTGTCGCTGCGCTACGCGCTCTGTATTGCGGTCATTGCCAACGTGTGGGCGGCGGGACATTACTTCGTCGGCGCCCGCTCGCTGCGAGCAGATCTCGAAACCAACGAGGCGCAGCAGATCGGTGCGGCGCCAGCCTGAACGGGAGGAGGAGACAGTGGCAAAAGAAAACATTGATACCGGCACGGAACACTGCCTGGCACATGTCGAGGACGGCGTTGCCGTCATCACCTTGAATCGCCCGGAAGCGCGTAACGCCATGTCGGGTCCGATGACTGCGGCACTCGATCGCAGCCTGGACTACGCCGAGCGTTCCGCGGACGTGCGCTGTGTTGTCATCACCGGCGCCGGAGGCGCGTTCTGTGCCGGTGGTGACGTCAAAGGCATGGCTTCCGGCGGCGACGCCGGCAGCGGTGGACGGAGCGCCACGCTCGATGAGCGAATCCACAATCAGCGACTCAACCAGCGCAACACCGCCGGACGGATGCATCTCATGCCAAAGCCCGTCATTGCGAGTCTGCCTGGTCCCGCTGCGGGAGCCGGCTTGTCGTTAGCCCTCGCAGCCGATTTGCGCATCATGGCGGATACCGCGTTCATTACGAGCGCGTTCGCCAAGGTGGGCTTCAGCGGCGACTACGGCGGCACCTACTTTCTTTCGCATCTGGTGGGACAGGGTAAGGCAAGAGAAATCTACTATCTCTCCGATCGGGTGAGCAGTGATGAGTGCCTGCGTCTCGGCATTGCCAATCAGGTTGTCCCCGCGGAAGAGCTGACAGCGGCCACGATGGCGATGGCTCGCCGCCTCGCAGAAGGTCCACCCATTGCCTATCGCTACATGAAAGAGAACTTCAACCGCGTGGCCCAGGGCGGAGACGTCATCGAGTGTCTCGACCTCGAAGCGACGCACCACGTCCACGCCGGTTTGAGTGAGGACCACAAAAACGCAGCGCGGGCGTTTGTCGACAAGACCCAGCCCGTGTTTACCGGTAACTAACCCCAGACAATCAGTCACAAGACAATCAATCAAGGAGTATCACCATGAAGTTAGGCATTCTCGGCGGCGGCATCGGCGCCCGCGTCAACATCAACATGGAAGCCATCAAGCACGCCGAAGCCCTCGGCTATGACTCGGTGTGGACGGCGGAAGCCTACGGCGGCGACGCCATCACCCCGGCAACCTGGATACTTGCCCAGACGGAAAAGATCAAAGTCGGCACCGCCATCATGCAGATGCCGGCGCGGACCCCCGCGATGGCTGCGATGACGGCCATGAGCCTGGCAGAGCTTTCCGGTGGGCGATTCATCTGCGGCCTCGGCGCTTCCGGCCCTCAGGTTGTAGAAGGCTGGCACGGCGTACCCTACGGCAAGCCGATTACCCGCCTGAAAGAGTACGTGGAAATCATGAAGACAATTTTTGCACGGGAGGACAAAGCGGCATTCGACGGCCAGATGTACCAGCTGCCCTACACCGGCGAAGGCGCTACCGGACTCGGCAAACCGCTGAAGAGCATTCTGCACTGTGAAGAGGACATCCCGATCTTCGCGGCCAGCATCACGCCGGCGGGCGTTGCCGCCGCGGCGGAGGTCTGCGACGGATTCTTCCCCATCTGGATGGACCCGGAAAAGTACTCCGTTTTCGAAGATCCCATCCAGAAAGGATTTGCCGCAGCCGGCGACAAAGACCTGACCCAGTTTGAAGTCTCTCCTTTCGTCACCGTGATCATGGGTGACGACGTGGAACAGTGCATGATGCCGATCCGGGGCAACATGGCGCTTTATATCGGCGGCATGGGCGCTCGCGACAAAAACTTCTACAACAACTACGCCAAAGCCCTCGGCTTCGAGGACGCTGCGGTGGAAATTCAGGACCTGTTCCTCGCGGGGAAAAGAGACGAGGCAGCCGCGGCGGTACCTGCGGAACTCATCGACGCCTGCCACCTGGTTGGTCCCGCCGAGCGCATCAAGGAGCGTCTGGGACGCTGGCGGGAAGCTGCCGGCAAAGGCCAGGTAGGCGCAATGCTGCTCGGCTGCCAGCAGCCGGAGGCGCTGGAGCTCGTTGCGGGCGAGATGCTGTAGACCACCACACGCGTTCGATCACACAAGGAAGTGTGATCTCCGCCACACAAGACACAATGGCGGGGGCACTATTGGCCCGAATCTGGAACACAGCGGGCAACAAAGATCCACAACGGTGAACCAGTTCACGCAACCGGAAGCGGGTTTATCTAATGATCCGTTTCACTGGATCTATCGATAACAAAGGGAAGTGTGATATGAGCGATCTGCGCGAAGAACTGGAGCTGGAAGCCCTCGAGGAGATGCTGGAAGAAGAGTTCAATCCGGAACTTTTTTACAAAGCGCTCAGCAATGCTCTGGAACAGCTGGAGCAGTACAGCGCCGAAGCCGCGTAACGCGGTTACCGTAGAGGGAGTCCTTGCGGTAACCATCGCGAGGATCAGGGTCTGGCAACGGACCCCAGGGAAAACCCCGGCACCGCCGGGGTTTTTTTGTGGCATGTCCTCAGGAAAGGCGTTCGTTCAACCACTCTGGAAAGGCATGCACCTCTTCATTCGACATGCCGAGCACCCGGGCGAGCGTCGCACCCGCAAGCCCATGCCCGATCGCGGCAATGGCAACCAGATAAATGACCTGTCGCAGCTCCTCCTGATTCTCGGGATTGAGCACCTCGGCTGACGTCGCAATGAGACGCTCGAACATCTCCGTGACGGCGGCAAGGTCGTACTGACTGGGGTCGCCTTCTCCATCCACCGCCCGCCAGGCGATCAGCTTGGCGTGACCCCCTGCAGCCAGCGCATCGAACACATTACTGATGAGCTCGCGCGGCGGCACTTTCTCGCCGAGCGCACTCACCAGATCAGCCATCAGATCGAGCGTCATCTTGTTGGCCAGCGCCTCGCGCATACCGCCGCTGGACCCGAAGTGGTGAATGAGCGTCGCGTGGGATATTCCGGCTTCCTCGGCAACGCCCGTAATGTTCAGTCCATCCATGCCGTGCTCGCGCAGACGCCGGGCAGCAACCTCCAGAATCAGCGATCTGGATTCTTCCGCGGTGCGCCGGCGCCTTACGTTCACGGTATGCCCTCTGGCTTGAAAGCACCTATTAAAGTGGGAGCGATTGGACAAAGCCAGTGATTTGTTATTGACATCAATGTCAATAACGGTGCAAAATCACTATCAACATCAATGTTGATAACCGTTTTCACAAAACGAGGTTCACAATGCAGCAACGTCTTCAGCCGCTTGTCGCGCTACGCGCTATCCGCCGACTCATCGCCGACCCGGAGCAGACTCAGGAGGTGTTCACCATCATCCGCGCGCTGTCGGGCCCGGCACTGCGAGACGGTTATCAGCGCTTCGCAGAGACGGAAACCGGCAAGCAGGTGTTGCGGGAGCAACGTTCGCTCCTGGATACGCTCAGCGACCAGGACCACCTCGAGCAACTGCCCGCGGATTCTCTGGGACGCCATTACCTCGGCTATCTGCGCTCCGAAGGCCTGACGGCGGCCGGCCTCGTCGACGCCAGCAACGAAGATGACTACGACGAGCTTGGACCGAACATGGCGCTCTTTGCGCGCCGGCAGCGCGATATGCATGACCTCTGGCACGCGCTCTCGCAGTACGGCCGCGACGAGCTCGGCGAAGCGCTGCTCCTGGCCTTCACCTACGCACAAACGAAGAACCGCGGTATCGGCTTCATCTGTTTTGTTGGCCTCTGCAAGCTGGCCGAGCACTACGGCGCAGGCGTTTTCAGCGCCGGTTGGTGCGCCTACCGCGACGGCAAACGCGCCGCATGGCTGCCCGCGCAGGACTGGGAAACGCTGTTGACGCTTCCCATCGAAGACGTGCGACGGCAGCTGCGCCTGCCGGAGCCGGACCTCTACTGGAATCTTCAGGTTCCGTCAGCAACGGCTGTCTGAGACCGAGACCTTTCTTACGCCAAGCCTGTACTATGTAGCCGACTCCAACCACGGGGGCGGCGTTGCAGACCTTCGACTACATCATCATCGGCGCGGGCACCGCGGGTTGCGTGCTCGCCAACCGTTTGTCCGCCGATCCGAACCGCTCGGTGCTGCTGATCGAAGCAGGTAAAAAGGACAACTACTTCTGGATAGACATTCCCGTCGGCTACCTCTATACGATCGGCAACCCACGCACCGACTGGTGCTTCAACACCGAGCCCGACCCCGGGCTGGGCGGGCGTTCCATCGGCTACGCACGCGGCAAAGTGCTGGGCGGGTGCTCCTCGATCAACGCCATGATCTACATGCGCGGCCAGCGCAGCGATTACGATCTCTGGGCGCAGCTGGGCAATCCCGGCTGGGGCTGGGACGACGTTCTGCCTGTTTTCAAGCGATCGGAAAGCTATCAGCACGGCGCTGACGAGCACCACGGCGACAGCGGCGAGCTCCGCGTCGAAGAGCGCCGCGTCAACTGGGAGATTCTCGACGCCTGGCGGGACGCAGCGGCTGAGACCGGCATACCGAAAATCGAAGAATTCAATCGTGGTGACAATTTCGGCAACGCATACTTCCAGATGAATCAGAAAGGCGGCCGACGCTGGAGCGGCGTACGGGCTTTTCTCGACCCGGTGAAGCAGCGCCCCAATCTGACGATCGTGACCGAAGCGCAGGTAACCTCGCTCGATATCGAAACCAGCGAAGGTGTACTACGCGCGACAGGGGTGCAGGCCAACACCCCCGGCGGCGCACAAGCCTTCCGCGCCAACCGCGAAGTGATTCTGGCTGCAGGGTCCATCGGCTCACCCCAGCTCCTGCAGCTGGCCGGCATTGGCCCACCGGAACTGCTCAATCAATACGACATTCCCGTCAGGCACGCGCTGACCGGGGTGGGCGGCAATCTCCACGACCACCTGCAGATTCGCACAATTTACGCCGTGGACAACACGGTCACGCTCAACCAGCGGGCGCGCACACCCTGGGGCATGGCCGCCATGGGCATCGAGTACTTCCTGAAACGCACGGGGCCGCTGACCATGCCACCTTCCCAGCTGGGCGCGTTTGCGCGCAGCGACGAATCACAGGCGAGCGCCAACATCGAATGGCACGTTCAGCCGCTGTCACTGGACAAGTTTGGCGAACCGCTGCACCGTCATAACGCCATCACTCCGAGCGTGTGCAACCTGCGACCCACGAGTCGCGGCCACGTCCACATCAAGTCAGCTGATCCGCTCGCCGCGCCGGAAATACGCCTGAACTATCTGTCGACGCCCGAGGATGAGAACGTTGCGGTCGAATCGTTGAAGTTCACACGGCGAATCATGGCGGCGCCGGCGCTCGAGCGGTTCAATCCCCGTGAGCTGCTGCCGGGGCCGGACGCCGCAACCGACGAGGCACTGCTCGAATCGGCACGCGCCCTCGGCACGACCATATTTCACCCGGTTGGGACCTGCAGAATGGGTACCGACGAGCACGCGGTGGTCTCTCCCCGACTGCAGGTTAACGGCGTCGAGGGCCTGCGCGTCATAGATGCCTCGATCATGCCGCACATCACATCGGGCAACACCAACGCGCCGACGGTGATGATCGCGGAGCAAGGCGCAGACTTCATCAAACAGGATCATCAACACGCCAGCTGAGAAGCGTCCTGTTCAGGGCAGTGCCTGGTAGGCCGCCGTGCGCAGGTCGTCTGCCAGCGGCAGTGAGGCGCCGAGATATTGCGTCATGATCACCCCACTCAGGCGTTCGGCAGGATCCACCCAGAAGTGGGTAGACGCAGCACCCGCCCAGCCGAATTCACCTTCTCCCGAAAGCGTATTCAGCTGACCGGCATCGAGCGCGACGCGACCGGTCAGTCCCCAACCGTAGCCGGGTAGCGCGTTCGCACCGATTTTCAGCGGGAGCTGATCGGCCGGAATGCGATTCGCCTGCATCATCTTATGCATGGCACGGGAAATCAGCGGCTCCCCGTCTGGACCACGCCCGTCGATGAGCATGCGCGCGAACGCCGAATAATCCTTCAAGGTCGAGAAGAGTCCGTGACCTCCCCGTTGAAACACGTCCTGTTGATCATGGGGGTACATGTCGTCTGCCGCCATGGGCTCGAGCGTCTGCGGCGTAACCTCCAGGGGTGGCAGCGCCCGCAGGTCACCCACGCCGTACATGGGCATGAGCCGGTCCAGCTGATCGGAAGCAACACCGAACGCGGTATCGGACATACCGAGCGGCCGGAAGATGAGCTCCTCGAGGAGCTCACCAAGCGGCTTGTCAGCCGCACGCTGACAGACGTGCGCAAGCACGTCCGTGCAGACGCTGTAGCGCCAATGCGAACCGGGCTGAAACGCGAGCGGCTGTTCCGCCAGCGCACCCATCATCTCATCCAGCGTACGCTGGCTGTTGCCGATGATCTCAGCCTCGCGGTAGTACTGAGCCACGTGGCAGCCGTGGATGAACTCATAGGTAAAGCCGCCCCGGTGCGTCAGCAGATCTTCGACCAGAATGGGTCTCAGCAACGGCTGGATGTCCCCTGCCGACGTCAACACGCGCGGCGCAGCAAAGCGCCGGTCATACTGTGCGAGCATGTCGTAGAGGCGTAGCTTACCCTGCTCGGCCAGGAGCAGCGCCAGCACCGACACAATCGGTTTGGTCATTGAGTAAATTCGATAGATGGCGCCGTCGGGAATGGCGCGTCCCGTGGCAACATCGGCAACCCCGCTCGATCCGGCAATGAATTCCTCACCGCCGCGCTCTACGCGCCATTCGATCCCGGCGTATTTCTGCGCTGCGACATAGCCATCGGCAATCTGCTGCATACGCTGCAGCCGCGCCATCACTCCACTCCCACGACTTTGGCTTTACCGTAGCTCGGCCGCTCACGACACGCCGCGAGCCAGCGTTGCACGTTACTCCAACTGTCCAGATTGAATTCGACCATGGAGAGGAGATCCATCACGCCCGCAACGTTCAGGTCCGCAATCGAGAAATTCTCCCCAAGCAGATAGATCTGATGCGCAAGCCTGGCATCAAGCACATCCAACGGGCGCACCAGCGCCTTCTCAGCACGTGCCACCACCCCTTCGTCGCGTTGCTCTTCCGGTGTGAAAAATTTCTGCACCACAATCTGCATTTGCAGCGGTTCGATCTCACTGATGGCCCAGACGCTCCACTGGTTGGCCTGCGCCTCACCTTCAGCGTCCGCCGGCATGAGGCGGCCGCCATACTTTCTCGCCAGATATAGATTGATGGCCATGGATTCGCAAAGCTGCAAGTCCCCGTCCACGAGCGCCGGGATGCGTCCATTGGGATTGATGTCCAGATATTCCGGCGCCTGAGCATCTCCGCGGAACGACGTCGGCACGTGTTCGTAGTCGATGCCCACCTCCTCAATCGCCCAGATTGACCGAAACGCACGCGATGCGCTGATGCCGTAGATGACCGGCTTGTCCATTGTGTCTCCCCCGTAAAAAGGTTTGAATTGAATCACACTTGTCGCCTGTAGGGGAGATTGGGAAATGACCAGAGTCCGCATTCCACCGTGGTTGTTCGCAATCCCTGTTTTGTTCCTGAGCCAGATTACCGCTGGCGCCGCACCGGAACGCAGCGAGGCAGATGCCGAGCGGGATGTCACCAGCAAGCCGTTTGAAGTACTGGCGTTCATGGGGCTCGAACCCGGCTGGCAGGTGATCGATTTTTTTGCGGGAAACGGCTACTACTCGGAGGTGCTGTCCCACGCCGTCGGACCCGAGGGAAAGGTCTACCTGCACAACAACCAGGCGTACATGGGCTTCGCCGATAAGTTGAGCGAACGGGTCGCCGACAATCGCCTGCCTAACGTGGAGGTGTATGTTCGTGAGATCGAGGACTTCGATCTGAGATCCAACAGCCTCGACATGGCCATCCTGGTGATGACATACCACGACGTGTATTTCACCCAGCAAGGCTGGACCGTCACCGCGGATCCGCTTTTCAACACCATCCGCCGCATCTTGAAACCCGGCGGCGTGCTCGCCATCGTCGATCACCACGCCGCAGCCAACACGGGCAACGCACACGCACAGAACCTGCATCGGATCGACGCCGAGTTCGCAAAAGGCGACATTGCCGGGCGTGGCTTCGAGTTCGTCGGAGCAACGGACATTCTCGAAAATCCCGACGATGACCTCAGCGTGACGGTTTTTGATCCTGCGGTGCGCGGCCGCACCAGCCGCTTCGTCTACAAGTTCATCAAGTCCGAATAAAACTATTTCTGCAACTAACGCGACATACAGCGCAGGTTCACGAGGAGAATGACCATGCAAAGAATCACGACAGCCGCGCTGGGTTTGCTGCTTGCCGGCGGCGCCTGGGCGGCAACCGATACCCGCGAAGTGGACGAGTTCACGAAGATTGCTTACACCTTACCCTTCGAAGTCGAGTTCGTTGTCGCTGACGAGCATTTCGTCACGCTGGAAGGAGACGGCGACACCATCGATGAGGTGGTCACCGAAGTGGATGGCAACACGCTCAAAGTCTACAAAGAAAACTCGTGGTTCGACTGGTCGGACGGAGAAATTGTCCTGACGATCGGCTTCGAAGAGCTGGACGCCGTCAGCATGGCTGGCAGCGGCGATGGCTACGCCGAAGAGATCGAGAGCGACGATTTCAACATCAAGATCTCAGGCTCTGCTCTGCTCGAAATCGAAAAGCTGAGCTGCAACGACCTCGATATTGCCATTGCCGGTTCCGGCGACGTCAAGCTCAACGAGCTCGAGGCAGACACGCTGAATACGGCCATTGCCGGATCCGGCAACGTCGAGGCAAGCGGCCGCGTGGTCTCACAGAAGATCAGCATCAGCGGCAGCGGCGATCACAACGCGCGCGATCTGCGTTCGCAGGAGGCGGACGTGACGGTGCGCGGATCTGGAGACGTTGAGGTATGGGCCGTCGCCGAACTGGATGCAACTGTCATGGGTTCAGGCGACATCGACTACTATGGCACGCCCAAGGTCGACGAAAGCATCATGGGCTCGGGATCGCTCGAACGCCGCGGCGACGAACCCTGATCGGCCCTGATCGGCTCCGACTAGAATAGACGCCGGCGTAAAGACATTGCGCCGGCGCAGGTCGACTCCCAGGCAAATCCTGCGTCTCATTCTTTGCCGGCCGCCGCCTCTTCAGCCAGCAGAAACTCAATCTCCTCGGCAAAGCTTTTGCGGGTGACATCGACATTCAACGCCTGCCATACCGGCGCCAACCGCCGCACGCGGGCACGAAACGAATCGCGATAGTACTCCTCGTCTATGAAGCCCTGCTGGTACTGAAAGAACATGTTGTCCCAGTGCGTCTGCTGGGCGATCTGCCACTGTCGGAAGCGACTGCGTTCTTCAGGTGTGAGCACATCCAGCGAGCTCAAATTCTCCGAGTAACCTGCTTGCGTCAGCTTGTTGATAATTGCGCCGATGTGCTCCGAGGTTGCGGCGCTCACCATCATCTTCTGCAGCGCATCCGCGCGGGTTTGATAGGCCTGCGCGAGCGCCAGCTTCTCGCTGGCGCGAATGGAACGGGTATTCTGACGCAGCTGTACCGAAAGATAGATCAAGGTGGCGAGTACCGCTATTGATCCTAGAAACTCACCCAGCGCCCCGAGTTCCATCAAGGTCATGCCTGTTCTCCCTCATTGGTGAAAGCCTGATTTTGGCTACTGCATGCGCGCTTGCAAGTCAGGTGTCGGAAGGTTCCGGCAGCTCCGTCGGCAGGTTGAGATCAATCCAGCGATTCATGCCACCTTCCAGCGGATAAACCTTGTCCAACCCGATTTTGCTGAGAAACAGCGCCACACGGGCGCTGGAAGCTTCGCTGGGTCACGTACAGACGAGGACCACATCGTAGCGCACGGGAATCTCGTTGCGTCTTCTGCCTACTTCGTTGATCGGAATGCGCAGCGCCCCTGGAATGATGCGCGGCTCAATCTCAAAGTCGAGGCGCTGGCGCAGATCAATGACGGTCACGGGATCCTCACCGCCCATTCGTGACGCCAGCTCTTCCGCCGTTATCCGCCGCAGGCGGTGCTGCTGATAAAACGTAAACCACTGCATCGCTTTGACGACCGCATAAACGGAAAGCACCGCGGCAATCAGCCAGCCAACGCCGCCGGCAACCTCGCCTGCCCCATCGAGCAAGGCAACCAACTCAGCCTGGAAAAAGTAGCCTCCGAGAATGAACGGCAGAATGAACAGCAACGTGCCCGCAACGTCCAGGAGCAGAAAGCCCAGCAACGGCGATTGCACGAGACCGGCGGACGCCGGCGCCAGCGTCTGCACACCCGGCAGG
The DNA here is from genome assembly GCA_028285415.1 of Pseudomonadales bacterium. GTDB lineage: Bacteria > Pseudomonadota > Gammaproteobacteria > Pseudomonadales > Azotimanducaceae > UBA4421. The sequence goes on along the minus strand of JANQPF010000022.1, from coordinate 187,390 downwards.
AATTTCGCAATGACCAGCGTCAGCGGCCCGAACCTGCCAAATGCCGTACGGGTAGCAGAGACACAGCTGTCGGGTTCCAACGCCAGACGGCATACCAGGGAAACGGCCTTTTCGCCCTGCAAGCGGCCCAGCCCGTACCACAAAAAGTCAGCCAGCAGCGTCGCCAGGCTCGCCGAGGCGATGAGCAGCCACAAATTCAAATCTCCGGCTGCCGCAAGGGCGCCACAGGCAACCAGCAGGGGAATCGAAGGCAACGGCAGCCCCGCCTGATCGGCAAACATCCACACGAATACGATGACGTAGCCGTGAGTTGCCAGCAGCGTAAAACCGGCGGCAAGCAGATTTTCCATGCGCTCGAGCGTTTTTTCAGTTGTCTCAGATACCCCAAGCGTACCAAAACCGCGCGGCTGTCGTACAAACACGTAAGCCCCGATCAACCTTCGTCCGGAGTTCCCGTGGACCGCGTCTGGCGCACGTTGCTTTGTTTGTTCACGGCAGGGTGGACACTCCGCCCCTTACAGCTGAGGTGCTATGATTGCCGTTCCGCCATGCCCGGAACCCACTGCCCGGACGAATGAAACTGCTCCTTTTCATCAACAGCCTCACTGCCGGAGGCGCTGAGCGGGTAATGGCGAAGCTGGCAGACTTCTTCGTGGCAGAAGGACATGACGTGACGCTGTTGACGCAGACACCGGTCGCAGCAGATCACTATCCGACGACGGCAAAGCGCGCATCGCTCGAAGCGGGCGAACTGTCACGTCATCCCATCCACGCGCTCTTCAACAACCTGCGCAGGCTGCGCCGACTCCGGCACGTGATCGCGGAGGCTCAGCCTGACGCCGTGCTCGCGTTCATGCCAACAGCAAACGTGCTTGCGCTGATGGCAGCGCAACAAACCGGCACTCCGGTAGTCGTATCCGAGCGGGTCCACCCGCCCTTTCTCGATCTGTCGCCGGTGCGGCGCTGGCTGCAGCGTCGCTACTACCCCGGCGCTGCCAGGATTGTGGTTCTCAGCCGGGAAAGTGCAGACTGGTTTGAACGCCGCTACGGCCTGTCCAACACGGCTGTGATACCAAATTCGATCAACCTGCCCATGACCCAGCATGATCCCGTGGTCGATCCTGGTCAGATTGTCCCGGCGGATCGCAACGTCGCACTCGGGGTTGGGCGTCTGGTTCCGCAGAAACAACCCGAGCTGGTGCTCGAAGCCTTCGCCGCCGTCGGTGACGAGTCCTGGCATCTCGTCATGATCGGCGGCGGCAGCAAAGCTGAAGAAATCGAGCAGCTGGCGGCACGTCTCGACATTGCAGACCGATTCAGTCTACTGGCGCGAGTTGGCAACATGCAGGACTGGTACGAACGGGCGTCGGTCTACGTTTCAGCATCGAGCTATGAGGGTTTCCCGAATGCGCTACTGGAAGCCATGGCCTGTGGCTGCGCCTGCCTCGCCTTTGACTGCCCCACCGGGCCAGGTGACCTCATAGAAAACGATAAAAACGGCCTGCTGGTTGCGCTCGACGACGTGCCCGAGTTTCGCCGCGGACTGGTTTCCCTGTGCAACGACCCCTCCCTGCGCGAGCGCCTGTCCAGCGCCGCACGCGCAAACGCGGACCGGTTCAGCGACCAGCGCATTCTCCCGCAGTGGCTTGACGTCGTGACGGAGGCCTGCCGCTGATGTGCGGTGTCACCGGTATCGTCAGCACAGGCGCACGCGTTGATCTCGATCTCCTGGCCCGCATGTCTGCCGCACTCGAACATCGCGGTCCGGATGACCACGGTCACTGGACACAGCATAACGTCGCCTTTGCCCATCGGCGTCTGGCCGTTGTCGACCTGAGTGCCGCCGGGCATCAGCCCATGCCTTCAGCTGACGGTAACTGGATGCTGGCCTACAACGGTGAAATCTACAACGCGCGCGAGATTCGCGAAGGCATCAACGACGTGACCTGGCGCGGCTCGTCGGATACTGAAGTCTTCGTAGAGGCGATTGCACGCTACGGCGTCGAGGCCGCTGTTGCGAAGGCGGTCGGCATGTTTGCTTTTGCTGCCTACAACACCCAGTCGAAGGAGCTCTGGCTCTGCCGCGACCGCCTTGGCATCAAGCCGCTCTACTACGGCTGGCTCGGGGACCAGTTCGTATTCAGCTCCGAGCTCCGGTCGTTCGCGCGGGATACCCACGACTTCTCGTTGAATCGCGACGCAGTGCACAGCTATCTGCGTTACAGCTACGTGCCGTCGCCGGCCACAATATTCAACGAGATCAGCAAGCTGCCTGCAGGGACCCTGCTGCACCTCAAAACGCACAACATATCGCAGGGTGAGCTGCCGATGCCCCAGCGATACTGGGACCTCCGCAACAGCCTCTCTGCCGATCCTCTCATCGACGAGGTTGACGCCGAGCGTCAGCTGCTGGATGCGCTTCGAGTCGCCGTACGCGATCGCATGATTGCCGACGTACCTCTGGGCGCGTTTCTATCCGGCGGCTACGACTCCTCGCTCATCTGCGCACTGATGCAGGAACAGTCAAACGAGCCGGTCAATACGTTCACGATCGGTTTCGACGACAAGCGCTACAACGAAGCTGAGCACGCCGCGGAGATAGCCGCACATCTCGGCACGCGTCACACCGAGCTCTACGTGAACGAGGACGACATGCTCGACACGGTTGCACAGTTGCCGGCGCTCTGTGACGAACCGTTTGCAGACCCTTCCATCATTCCAACCTATCTGGTGTGCCGCATGGCACGTGCGCGCGTGACGGTTGCACTCAGCGGCGATGGCGGCGATGAGCTTTTCTGGGGTTACAACCGTTACCAGACCGCCGAAAGAATCTGGAAGGCAATTGCGCCTGTCCCCGGAGGTCTGCGGCGCGCCATGGCAGCAATCAGCGGATCGGAAATCACGCAGAAGATCGCACGGCACATACCGGCGCCGGCATGGGGCGGACGCCGCGGCCCGTTGAGTCAAAAACTCGCGACGGCAGGCGAGCTTCTGGATGTGAACGGCGAAGCTGAGCTCTACAACGCGCTCATGTCACACTGGAAAGACCCCGCAATTGTTTGCCTCGAAGGCGAGGATCTCAGAACGCCGTACAACGACGCGACACACTGGACCCATGATCATGACGGAACCGCGCGGATGGCGCTGCAGGACACCCTGTCTTATCTGCCGGACGACATCTTGACCAAGGTGGACCGCGCCAGCATGGCTGTCAGCCTGGAGGCACGCGTACCGCTTCTCGATCATCGTGTGGTCGAACTCGTCCAACGGCTTGGACCCGAGCTGCGCCGGCGCCCGGACGAGCCGAAATACCTGCTGAAGAAGATTCTGAACCGCTACGTTCCCGCACACCTGACGGACAGGCCCAAGATGGGGTTCGGCGTGCCGCTCGACAGCTGGCTCAGAGGTCCGCTCGAGTCTTGGGCTGACAGGCATCTGAATCCTGATCTCATGCATGCGCAGCAGATTCTCGACGCCAACGTGGTGCAGGGTCTGTGGCGGGCGCACAAACAAGGGCATGCCAACAACGCTGCCAAGCTCTGGGACGTATTGATGCTCCAAGTATGGCTCGCCTCGGTCTCATGAGTCGCAGCCTCATTGCCCTGCTGCTTCTAAGTGGAATCGTTCATGCGGCTGAAGTGGACGAAGACCAATACGCTTATGTCATCGGTGCGTCGGTGTCCATGGGCTTCAACATTCTCGGCCGCGGTTACTCACCGCCGCTGTATGCGCTCGAAAACCTCGGCTATCCACGCGATCGCGTGGTGAAAAAAACGGTGATCACCGGCAGCTTTCGCCACAAGCTGAAATGGCTGGAGCAAAAGTTCTCGAGCCACCCGCCAAGCTACATCATGGGCCTGGATCTGTTTCATCACGACGTGCGGCAGAAAAACGACATCAGCCCGCGCACGTACGGCTACTTCGACGAGATGCTGGAACTCCTGGCCGGCAGCGGCGCTCAGGTGATTCTCGGCTACACGTGGACCCGCTACGACAATCAGGCAACGATCGACGAAATGAATGCCTACCTGGATGACAAGCGGGCAGCCTATCCCAACCTGCATTTCTTTCCAGCACACGACGTTCTCGATGCGCTGAGCAAGCCCGGTCACAGCTTCCGCTACGATGTGAACGGTGTCCGTCTGTCACTGACTCCCGATATTCGCAGAAAGCTCCTCCTGGACGTCGTGCACCCCAACGACCGCGGCGCCAGGCTCATGGCAAATCTTCTGATCGACATCGCCAACGCAACCGCTGACAACCCGGCACCGTACTACGACGTGAGCGACATTCAGGCCATGCTGGTGAAAGCCCGGCCAAAGCGCTGACGCGTCTCAGTCAACCAGCGCCTGGTAGGTGAGCACTTTGAACTCCGAGCGCAGCCGCGTGCGGTGGGGCAGGCTTTGCACCATCCAGAGACCAATGAGATTCTCCTCCGGGTCCACCCAGAACGTCGTACCGGCAGCACCCCCCCAGTTGAATTCACCCGCCGAGCCGATTTCACCGGTCTCGCCGGTGTCCTCGACGACAGCCACGCCCAGACCAAACCCCACGCCGCGACGTCCAAACCCCATGGGAATGTCACCCAGGTGGTTCTCCGTCATGAGTTCAACCGTTTTAGGTGAAAGGATGCGCGCGCCGTCCAGCTCACCGCCGTTCAGGAGCATCTGCGCAAAACGCATGTAGTCACGTGCGCTCGACACCAGGCCACCCCCGCCGCTCTCGAAAACACCTTCTCCCAGGTAGCGGGCGCTCACCGCCGGATTTGCCGGCTCCAGACCCTCAGCGGTTGCCTCGGCAAAGAAGCCACGCCCGGAAGTTCCGATCGGTGCGTACATCTGTGCGAGTCGCTCGCGTTTGGCTTCGGGGACGGTGAAGAACGTATCCGGCATATCGAGCGGATCGAAGATTCGCGTTCGCAGGAACTCGCCGAAAGACATACCGCTGACGGCTTCTACCAAGGCACCCTGCACGTCCACCGACACGCTGTAATGCCACTTTGTGCCCGGCTCGTACTGCAGCGGAATCTTGCCGAGGCGCGTAACGAACTCGCCCATGCCGTGCTCGGGATTCAGAATCTGCGCCTTGCGATACGCCTGGTCGACCTCGGTGTTGCCGAAGACACCGTAAGTCATGCCCGCCGTGTGCGTGAGCAAATCACGGATGGTCGGCTGCCGACGCGGTTTTTTGGTCTCTCCCGCCTTCTCAGCGTCACCTTCCCCGATCGTACGGCTGGTGGTGCCATCGGAAACGATGCCGGTCTGTCCGTCGGCCGTCGAGAGCGCAACCTCGAGATCGGCAAGCTCAGGCAGATACCGCGCAACGGGATCGTTGAGGAAAAACTTACCTTCCTCGTAGAGCATGAGAACCGCTACGCCCGTAATGGGTTTGGTCATGGAGTAGATGCGGAAAAGCGCATCCTCAGTCATGGCTTTTCCCGCCTCCCGATCCGCCTCGCCGTAGGTGTCCAGGTACACCACCCTGCCGTTGCGCGCGATCATGCCGAGGCCACCAACCATGGTGCCGTCTTCGACGCGACCGTCCATGAAGTCACTGAGCCTCTCCAGACGCTCTGCGGAAAAGCCCTCACGTTCGGGTTTGACGACGGGCAGCTCGCGGGCTTCGACGTTCAAACCGACGAGTGCAAGCAACAGCAACAGAATTCGCATGTGTTCCTCTCCAATCCAGGCGAAGCGCAAAATTAGACCAAGCGGCACAAATAGACAAACTGCAATTGTGGCGGCGCCAACGCCTGTTTACCGCCCGCAGGAACAGCCGTACCATCAGCGGTCGACTTTTTGGAACGAACGGGGAACTCACAATGGCCATTTCCGCCTCGACAACGGATCAGCTGCTCGTAGAACAGGACGGCTACGTCGTCACCATCACCTTGAACCGGCCGGAACGGCTGAACGCGATCAGCCGCGACATGTTGAACGAGCTTTCCGCCAAAATGGTGGAAGCTGACAAAGACCCCGATGTGCGCTGCATCATTCTGACCGGCGCCGGTCGCGGATTCTGCAGCGGTCTGGATCTCATCGACACCAGCGACCGCATGGACGAATCCGGCAGCGTTGGCGGCGGTGGTTCGAATCGACCGCGCCAGCTGTTCGATCTGCGCGACGCGCCGATCAACGTCATGTGGCACACGGACACACCCATCATCTGCGCCATTAACGGTGCGGCGGCGGGCTACGGCATGGATATGACGCTGCTCTGCGACATACGCATCATGGCCGAGAACGCGAAGCTTGCTGCCGTGACGGCCAAACGCAACGTGGTGCCCGAGAGTGGCGGTACGTGGCTCCTGCCGCGGCTGGTGGGCTGGGCCAAAGCGGCAGAGCTTTACTACCGCGGTCGCACAATCGATGCGCAGGAGAGTCTCGACATGGGTATCGTGAACACGGTGGTCTCGAATGACGAGCTCATGGACACGGCTCGGCAGTGGGCTGATGAGATTGCCGAGAACGCACCGATGGCGGTACAGACCACCAAACGGATGATGCGCATGGGTATGGAAGAGTCATACGACACCGCCGTCGATCACCTCATGGTGCACCTGAGCGGCCTCTTTCAGAGCGAAGACTTTCAGGAGGGACTGAAAGCCTTCATGGAGAAGCGCAAGCCGAACTTTACCGGCCGTTAGCGAGCTGACCTCAACTTTTGGCTTCGCGCTTGATCGTTTCCGCACCGGCCGGATCTACGGGAATGCCGTGCACAATGCGCGCGTTCGCATGACCCAGCTGTTGTAGCGACATTGCCGACTGCAGGGCGCTCCAGATACCCTGGGCGTCCTGCGCCTGATTGACGCTTTGCTTCGCCAGGCGCAGGCCCATGGAGGGCCGCTGTGCAATCCGCTCGGCCATCTGCATCGTAAATCCCGTGAGATCATCGCGTTCGACAACGTGATTCACCATGCCACAGGATTTCGCCTCCGCGGCGGACATGGTACCCCCGGTGAAGAGCAGTTCCTTGGCCTTGCGCACGCCAAACTCCCACGGGTGGCCGAAGTACTCGACGCCATTTACTCCGAAAGCAACAACCGGATCGGAAAACGTCGACTCTTCGCTGGCGATGATGATGTCGCAGACCCAGACGAGCATGAGACCCGCGGCAATCACCTTGCCCTGCACTTCGGCAATCGTCGGCTTCGGAAAGTTGCGCCAGCGCCAGCACATACCCAGGTACATTTCCTCTTCGAACGCCTGGTGACCCTCCTGGCCCGGCTTGCCAAAACCGCCCCAGTTGGTGACCTGATCGAAATCGGACATCGGCTGGCGATCACCCATGTCGTGACCGGAAGAAAAGTGCGGTCCGTTGGCGGCGAGCACAACAACTTTGACGTCGTCGTCGCGGCCGGCTTCGTCGAATGCGGTATTCAGCTCATAGATCATCGCCTTGTTCTGGGCGTTGCGTGTATCCGGCCGGTTCAGCACGATGCGCGCCACGCCGGAATCCTGCTTGTCGTATTCAATCGTCGAAAATTCTGCCATTGGAGCCGCTTCCCTCTAAAATGACCGCCGATCTTAGCAACGATGGCGAAAGTGCGATACGGCGACCCATGGCGATGGCAGGCATTTCCCGGTTGAGCAGCGCATGCAGAAACTGAGCACACGCGGCGGCTGGCGTTGGTGGGCGGCCGGCGGCCTCTTCCTGTGCGGCTTTCTCGGGCTAGCCGCCGGAGTGAGTCTCACGGAACGGCCCGAAGTCGTCGATTCAGGTCTCCTCACGAAGGCTTACTACGCGCTGGGTCTCTTTGTCGTCGGCGGTCTGGACATCGGCACGCCGCAGGACGGTCCGTGGTTCGCTCGCATGGTGCTGTGGGTGGCCTATTTCGGCGCGCCGCTCTTCACCGTATCCGCGGTCATCGAAGCCATCATTCACGTTGTGTCTCCCGACCGCTGGCAGCTGCGCCGGGTCAGCAACCACACGATCGTGTTCGGCTCCGACCGCCTGACCCTGAGCTATCTGCGGCTGCTGCAACGCCAGTCTCCGGACACCAAGGTCATTGTGGTCGACAGTGAATTCGATCCCGTCCGTGAGCAGGAGCTCCGACAGAAATTCGGTGCCACCACGCTCGTCGGCGACCTGACCCACGATTACCTCCTCCATCAGCTGCGCCTGCAGCAGGCACAGCGCGTGCTGCTGCTGGGAAACGACGACTTCCAGGCCTGTGAAGCGGCAACGAGGATTCTCGAGATTGCCCCGCAGCTGCGCTCCCGCATCATCCTGCATTGCCACAATCTGCGCTTCATGCGCTCGCTCCAGCATACGCACCTTGCTGCCAGCTGCGACATCTTCAACACCTACAATCTTGCCGCAACCGGCCTCGTTCACGCCGACCTGCTCGAGCACTTCCACTACACCGAGCGACGCGACACCGTTGTCATGGCGGGATTCGGGCGCTTCGGGCAAAGCCTGCTGGAGGAGCTGCAAACCCACGCGGCCGCCGAGATCGAGCAGGTGCTCGTTATCGACATTGACGCCGATCGCCGTGTGCTCGTGGTCGACGAACAGGCGAAAATCGACGCTCCCTACATGCGCCGGGTGTATCAAGGTGATATCTCCCACCCCATGGTCTGGGAACAGCTGACGGCCGACGTTGATCTCAACGACAATCAGCCGACGGTGATTCTCGGCACCGGCCAGGAGCAGAACAATCTGCGCACGGCCCTCTGGATCAAGCAGAAATATCCGAACGCCATGATCTTCGCCCGCACCAACGACATCTCCAAATTCGCTTTGGCAGTCGGTGGTGAGCGCGGTATAAAGAACATCAGCATTACTCAACTGGTCGAAGACCACATACCCGCGCGCTGGCTGACATGAGCTGATTAGCGCGCGGTCAGTCGCGGTGAGGGGAGGCACTCGACTTTATGCAGGCATACATCGCCCGCCGTTTGATCGCGTTGTTACCCACGCTGTTTTTCGCCAGCCTGATCGTGTTCGTCTCCATGCGCCTCATTCCCGGTGACGTCATCGATCTGATGCTGGCGCAGAACGACATCGCCACCAGCCAGGATCGCGCGCGCATCGAGTCAGCGCTTGGACTCGATCAGCCGCTCCTGTCCCAGTACGTCAGCTGGGTAGGCGGCGTGCTGCAGGGTGACCTCGGACGCTCGCTCTGGCAGAACACGCCGGTCACCGAGCAGCTCAAAGCTTCCCTGCCGATTACCTTTGAGCTCGGGTTTCTTGCACTGATCATTGCGCTGACGGTTGCCATCCCCATCGGTATTTACTCCGCGATGCGGCAGGACACGCCGGGTGACTACATCGCGAGATCCTTTTCGTTGCTGATGCTCGCCATTCCGAGCTTCTGGCTGGGGACGCTGGTCATGGTTTTTCCATCCGTCTGGTGGCGCTGGTCGCCGCCGCTCGAGTACGTTCCTTTCTTCGAGGATCCCATTGCCAACCTCAATCACATGCTCGTTCCGGCAATTCTCCTGGGACTGTCGATGTCCGCCGTGACCATGCGCATGACCCGCACGATGATGCTAGAGGTCCTCAGACAGGACTACGTGCGCACCGCGCGCGCCAAGGGTTTGAGTGAAAACATGATGGTGTTTCGCCACGCGCTCAGAAACGGCTTGATCCCGGTCGTGACCCTCATCGGCCTCCAAGTCCCGCTCCTGATCGGCGGCGCCGTCATCCTCGAGCAGATATTTGTCGTACCCGGCATGGGCCTCCTGCTCCTCGAAGCGGTCTTCCAGCGCGACTACCCCGTCATCTCGGGCATATTCCTGGTCGTGGGCCTCGGCGTCCTGCTCATCAACCTGCTCATTGATCTCAGCTATGGCTTCCTGGACCCCAAAGTGAGGCATCAATGATGCCGAACGGTTCTCAAAAAGAGATGAGGCATCAGTAGATGCCGAACGTCTCTCAAAAAAGAGATGAGGCATCAATGATGCCGAACGGTCTTCACAAAGCGATGAGGCATCAATAGATGCCGAACGGTTTCCAAAATGAGATGAGGCATCCGTGAGCTGGGCGTTTGCAGCCCGGCTGTGGCGCGAAAAACGCCTGGGTGCCGTGGGTGGCATCATTTTCCTGCTGTTTCTCTTTTGCGGTGTGTTTGCCGACGTCCTTGCCCCCTACGGCATGAACGAAACCAACCTGAGCGTTCGGCTGCAGTCACCTTCGCTCGACTACCCCTTCGGCACCGATCATCTCGGCCGCGACATTCTGTCGCGCGTGCTGATCGGCGCGCAGCTCTCGATGGTGGTCGGCTTTCTGGCTGCCGGTCTCGCCACCGTCATCTCCATTGTCATCGGCGTTGCGTCCGGCTACTTCGGCGGCCGTGTGGATATGCTGATTCAGCGCTTTGTCGACGCGTGGATGACGTTTCCGGATCTCTTACTGCTGATTGTCGTCATCTCGATTCTCGGCCCCGGCATGCCGCAGATCATCATCGTGCTGGGAGCACTCTACGGCATTGCCGGATCCCGCATTGTGCGCGGATCAGTCGTCTCCGTTCGCGAGAGTATGTACACCCATGCAGCGGAATCCATCGGGGCAAGCACCTGGCGCATCCTCACGCGACACATTCTGCCCAACGTCATGCCCGTTGTGATTGTGCTTTTCACCACCCGCGTGGGCGCCACCATCCTGGCCGAGGCCGGGCTATCGTTCCTGGGTCTGGGCGTCCCGCCCCCTGCGCCAACGTGGGGTAGCATGTTATCCGGCACCGGCCGAACGTACATGTACCTGGGCCCCTGGCTTGCTCTGGCGCCGGGACTGTGCCTGACCATTGTGGTCTATGCCATCAACGTCTACGGCGACGCGCTGCGAGATCTTCTCGACCCGCGCATGCGGGGGGTGCGATGACCCGGCGCCTGCTGACGTTGCTGATCGGGCTCTGGGCGGCAACGGGCGCCGCCGAAACGCCTCAGTACGGCGGGCATCTCAACGTCGGCACTGTCTACGTCACGCTGACGCCGCTGTCCTGGGACCCACGTGATTGGAACTGGAAGAGCAACCATGACACCTCGATGGTGCGCGAACAGCTCTTCGCAGCGAATCTCGATCTCAGCGTCAAGAAGGGCGGCTCGCACCGGTTCGTGGCCGACGCTTACATACCCGCGGAGGCGGTACGCGGCGAGCTGGCGGAAAGCTGGCGGTGGCTTGATCCGCTGACCCTCGAGGTGAAGCTCCGCCGGGGCGTCATCATCCCCGAGCGGCCAGGAATCGTCGAACGTCGCGAGCTGGACGCCCATGACGTCGTCTTCAGCTTCGACAACCTGGTTACCAGTCCGAAAAAGATCCACGAATACCTCGATCACATCAGCAACATAGAGGTGATCGACTCACACACGCTGCGCTTCCACTTCAACAAATTCAACGCCGAATGGGACTACCGCTTTGGCTACGGCTACTACTCGGCCATCGTGCCGCGGGAGGTGGCTGACGTAGACACGAAGAGCTGGCGAAACGTGGTCGGCAGCGGTCCGTTCTTTCTCGACAAGTACGTACACGGCAATTCCCAGGTGTACGTCAAGAATCCTGAATACTGGGACATCGAACGACTGCAGGGCGCGGAGTACGGCATTCCCTTCGTCGACAAGCTCTCGTATCGCATCATCAAGGATGAAGCCACTTATTTGACCGGTCTGCGCACGGGCAAGCTCGACATTCTCGAAGCGATCCGCTGGATCGCGGTTGACCACCTCAAAGCCTCCACGCCCGAGCTCAAGTGGAACCGCTGGCTCGCAACCAGCGGTAACTTCATGGTCATGCGACAGGACTTTGCGCCTTTTGCCGACGTTCGCGTACGCCGTGCCATGAACCTGGCGGTCAACCAGCGTGAAATTGTCGAGCTTTTCTACGGGGGCCACGCTGAGCTCATGGCCTTTCCCCAGCATCCCGGTTTCGGGCCGTACTTCCAGCCCCTCGAAGAAATGCGTCCTTCAGTGCAGGAGCTGTTCGACTACAAGCCGGACAAAGCTCGCGAGCTGCTCGCTGAAGCGGGCTATCCGGACGGCTTCGACGTCACCGTGCAGGTGTGTTCCTGCAGCCCGAGCAACATGGACCTCCTGCCGCTGCTTGCGGGTTACCTCGACAAAATTGGGGTCAATCTGACCATACAGCCGCTCGAGTACGCGTCGTATCTGTCGATGATGACCACCCGCAACCACACGCCCATGTACCTCATGAACAGCGGTCATGTGAACCCCACCACCACCATCCGCAAGAACTTCGTGACGGGGCAGCTATGGAATCCGTCGCTGCACGCGGATCCGGACATCGACCGGCGGGTTGAAGTCATTTTCGAGACACGCGATGAAGCTGCCCGCGTGCAGAAGCTGCGCGCGATCACGGAAGACATTCTCGATGCTTCCCCGTACATCTGGCTGCCGATTCAATATCTCTACACCGCCTGGTGGCCCTGGGTGAAAAACTACAACGGCGAGCTGCGCGCCGGTGCGGTGCGGCCCGGTCCGATCTACGCACGCATCTGGATCGATCAGGACATGAAAGCGGCGATGGGGTTTTAGATGGCCCTGCTCGAAATCGACAACCTGAGCGTGAGCTTCCGCACGGATGCGGGCCGCGTGCACGCGGTGAACAACATCAACCTCCACGTTGATCCCGGCGAGACGCTTGCGGTGGTCGGAGAATCCGGCTCCGGCAAGAGCGTCACCGCGCTTGCCATACTGGACCTTCTCGGCGAGGCCGGGCGCATCGACAACGGCAGCATTCAGCTCGAGGGCGACAACCTCGTGCAGTTTTCGGAAGCGGACATGCAGCGCGTGCGCGGCGACCGGATCAGCATGATCTTCCAGGAACCGATGACGTCTCTGAATCCGGTCATTCCCGTCGGCAAACAGGTTGCTGAGCCCCTGGTCCTGCACCGGGGCGCCAGCTGGCCTGACGCGCTTGCCGCCGCGGAAGATCTGCTGAAACAGGTGGCCATTCCCGATCCGGAAGGACGCCTCGACGAATACCCTCATCAGCTTTCCGGCGGTATGCGTCAGCGGGTCATGATTGCCATGGCGCTGGCTTGCTCACCCAAGCTCATCATCGCTGACGAGCCGACGACCGCGCTCGACGTGACCGTACAGGCTCAAATTCTGGCACTCTTGAAAGAGCTCACCGTTGAGACAGGCGCCGCGCTGATCCTCATTACCCACGATCTCGGGGTGGTGGCGCGGTACGCCGACCGGGTTGCGGTGATGTACGGCGGACGGATCATGGAGACGGCGCCAGCGCGGGAAATCTATGGGAATCCGCAGCATCCATACACACGCGGACTGATGAGTTCCATTCCGGATTTGAGCGGTCCGATCGCAGATCGCCTGCCGACCATCGAAGGTCAGCCGCCCGATCTCGCCAATCCACCGCCGGGCTGTCCGTTTGCACCACGCTGTCCGCACGTCTCCACGGCGTGCAACGACGGCGTCCCGCCTTTTGAATGGCTCACCCCCACCCATGGCAGAGCGTGCGTTGGCCATGAGTAACACGCTCCTTGACGTACAGGATCTGAAGGTCCACTTCCCGGTGACAGAGGGGGTGGTCATCAGCCGCGAGGTTGGTTCAGTCAAAGCGGTTGATGGCGTCAGCTTCTCCCTCGCCAAAGGCGAGACGCTGAGCCTCGTCGGCGAGAGCGGCTGCGGGAAATCGACAACCGCGCTGGCGGTGCTGAGGATGCTCCGCGTCACCGCGGGACGTATCGTATTCGACGGGGTGGACATCACGAACCTCGAGGGCAAAGCCATGCGCCCGCACCGTCCGAAGATGCAGATGGTCTATCAAGATCCGTTCAGCTCGTTGAATCCGCGGATGAAAGTCCGCGACATCATCGGCGAGCCGCTGCGCGTGCATCGACCCGATGCGTCGAAGGCCGACTATCAGAAACGCGTCGCCGAGCTCCTCGACCTCGTCGGTCTATTGCCGGTGATGGCGGACCGCTACCCGCACGAGTTTTCCGGCGGGCAGCGCCAGCGCATCGGCATCGCCCGGGCACTGGCGCTGGAGCCGGAGCTCCTCATCTGCGACGAGGCCGTATCCGCGCTGGACGTGTCCATCCAGGCGCAGATCATCAACCTTTTAATGGACCTGCAGCACGATCTGGGTCTGACGTATCTCTTCATCTCCCACGATCTCTCGGTGGTGCGTCATGTCAGCACACGAATCGCCGTGATGTACCTCGGCCAGATCGTCGAGATGAATACGCGCGATGCGCTCTTCGCCGAACCGCGCCACCCGTACACTCAGACCCTCCTGCAGGCAGTACCGCTGGCCAACCCGGAGCTCGAAGCTGAGCGCCCGCAGCCGCTCATCATTGGCGAGGTGCCCAGCGTGAGAAACCCGCCCGCGGGCTGTCGCTTTCATCCACGCTGCGCAGAGGCGCTGCCACAGTGCGCCACTGACGCACCCGCACCACGCCAGCGAGGCGACGGCCAGGTTGTCTGTCACTTGGCTTGAGTCAATTTCTTTCCCTCATCATCGATGCTAAATTCGAATGCTTGGGAGAGTTATCAGTGATCATCGGAATTCACCACGTTGCCATCGGCGTACCGGACATAGAGGCTGCGCTCACGTTCTATCGCGACGTCCTCGGTTTCGAGGAGGTAGAACGCAGCGAGTTTGCCGGACCAAATCCTGCTGTGGAGGCCGCCATCGGCATCGAAGCGCCCGCCGCGAAAATGGCCATGCTGCGCGGCGGCAACGCGCATATCGAGCTCTGGCAGTATGCGGAACCCGCACCCCGGGATCTGCGCTCAGAACCGAGCGACTACGGCTATCCACACTTTGCGCTGGAGGTGGCTGACATCGACGCTGAGCACGCGCGCCTTGCTGAGGCCGGCATGACATTTGTCGGTCCCCCGGTCGAGTTCGGCGACAGCGCTGCCGTGTACGGCCGCGATCCTTTCGGCAACGTCATCGAGATATACGAAATCAGGTCCGCCGATCGCGCCAAAATTGCCAATACCGCCATTGCCCGGGGTGAGATACAGCCATGAGCGCGACAGTAAAATGAGCGAAGTGAACGGATGAGCGAAACCGGCCACATACCCGACAGCGCGGAAATTGCCGACCGGCTGGCCATCCAGGACGTGCTCATCAAGCACAGTCGCGGCGTGGATCGCGCTGACGGGGAGCTACTGAAAACCGCCTACTGGCCGGATGCCGAAGTCGCTTACGGCAGCTTCAACGGCAGCGCGCACGAGTTCTGCGACATCCTGCCCCAGGGCATTCGCAGCTACGCCGCGACGCAGCATCGGGTGACCAACGTTGCCATCGATTTCAAGGACGACGACGCGGTGGTCGAGTCTTACGTCAGCGCGTACCACTACCGTAGCGTGGAAGATGGCCCCGATACCGAGCTGACGTATCTCGGCCGCTACGTGGATCACATGCAGAAGCGCAACCATTGCTGGAAGATCCTGTTTCGACGCGTGGTGATGGACTGGAATCAAAATCTGACGGCAAGCGCCATTGTGGACATACCCCCGTTCAACGGACTTGCCCGGGGCGCACGCGCACCCGAAGACCCGCTATACGACATGCAACAGAAAATTCTCGGAGAGTGAAGTGGAAGCAGAGTTACTCGAAGCCCGATTGAGCAAGGTTGAATCCATGCGCGACGATATCGCCGCTGCAGGAGACACAGCCCAGGAAATCCGCAAACTGCCAGATGACATCGTGGACAAGCTTGTCGACGAAGGTTTCTTTCGTTTTACCCTGCCGCCGGAGCTCGGCGGCGAGAACGCCAGTTCTACCGATACCATCAAAATCCTCGAAGCGCTTGCCGCCATAGATGCCTCGGTATCCTGGAACGTCATGCTCGGCTCGGAAATCAACGCCATGGCGGCAGGCGGTATGGACCCTGATCTGGCACAGGAGGTCTACGTCGACAACCCGCGAGTCATCATGTGCGGCGGCGGCGGGCCCGGCACCACGCCGCCGCGCGCCGAGCGGACCGAAGACGGCGGTGTAAAAGTCTGGGGGCAGGCCACCTTCATCAGCGGCTGCCACAACGCCGACTGGTGTTTCATGGGTGCACCCCTCATGCGCGGTGACGACATGGAAACCGACGACGCCGGCAATCCGATCTTCAAGCTGTGGATGTTGCCGCGAGATCAATGGGAAATCATCGACACGTGGGACGTCGCGGGCCTGCGCGGCTCCGGCAGCAACGATGTCAAAGCCGACGGCGCCTATGTAGCACCAAAGTTTGTCGGCGTGGACCTCATGACCGTGCCGGCTCACTACCCGAATCCCGTCTATCGGATGCCCGTGCCTTTACGTTTGTCGTTCAACAAAGTAGCGGTTGCCCTTGGCGTGGCGAAAGGTGTCCTCGAGACGTTCGCGGATCTGGCGCAGAACAAGATTCCGATGATGTCGACGAGCTCGCTTGCCAAGCGCCCCATCGCTCAGTATCGGATGGGCGAAGCCATGGCAAAGTACCGTGCCGCGCGCACTTACGTGCTCCAGGCAATGGAGGACGTCGAAGAGGAGCTTGCAGCCGGCGCGCCAGCCCCGGGACCCGACACCACCTTGAACGCACGCCTGGCGTGCACGTTCGGCGCCAACGTGTGCATGGAGCTCGTCGATTCTCTGCACAATGCAGCGGGTACCAGCGGTATGCGCATGTACAGTCCGCTGGAACGGAAGCTCCGCGACGCGCACGGCTGTGCCACCCACCGCTGGGTGTCGCATCCGCTCTATCAGGACATGGGCAGCATCTTTCTCGGCAACGAGCCGGATCCGGAATTCATCGGCGCCGGCGGACCGGCACCGAAATAGCGGGAATCACGGCGCCGGGTCGATCTTCGTGCCGCGGCTCACGAGCTCATGGCGCACGATCTTCCATGCGCCTTCGATACGCCGCATGTTCGACTTGTAGGTTGCCCACAGCGTGAGCGTAGACCCCTCGGGCGCTTTCAGATAGTGCAGCGCCTGCACGTCGGTGCGGCAGCTCGCCTCATCACCGTCGATGGTTGCGAGCATGGGTGCCAGCATGTGCTGGGTGGGCCCATATGCTTCGAGCGCCTGCTCAACATAGTTGGCCCAGTTGTCCACGCCGTGATAGACCTCGCTGCCGAATCCGACTACTTCAACGTCGTCGGCAAAGCAGCTGCGATACAGGGCCATGTCACGGTCATCGACACCCGCCGCATAGCGGAGCATGACGTCCTGCACGGCAATACGATCGGCGGTATCTGACATTTGATTCTCTCCCCTTGTCCGAGGCCCCTACTCTACCGCGTTCCTCAGTTGTGGTCCCCCCACTGATTGAAGAACGTCACTTCAGACGCCGCCTGCCGAGCCGCGCGCTTCAACACCGCACCTTTTGTATAACCCACCGGCAGCATGACGGTTTGCACAACCCCCGCCGGAATACCGAGTACCTGTGCAACGTCTTCCTGTCTTGATGACAGGAGCGAGGTCCAGGTGGTGCCAATCTGACGGGCGCGCAGCGCCAGCATGAGCGACCAGGCGGCCGGGAGGATGGATCCATAGAAGGCCACGTTGCTGGATATCTCCTCGCCCAGGGGCTGGCCGTCGACGCAGACGAAGATCATGGCCGGGATCTCGTGCAGGCGATCGATGAGCGCTTTGTGGGTCGGCTTCAAAGGCATGTCCCGGTCAGCGAGCAGGCTCAGCAGGACTTCACGATAGACCTCGGCGATCTGCGCTTTGCGCTCCGGCTCATCGACAATCACAAATCGCCAGTTTTCACCCGCTATGCCGGTGGGTGCCTGCACCGCCACGTCAATGCAGTCATAGAGCACCTGGCGTTCGATGGGACGCTCGAAGTCGAGGTTACGTCGCACCGATCGCGCCGTGCTCAGCACCTCGTCGATGTGGTCCAGATTGAAACTATCAGCCATCAATCGCCTCACAAAAAGTTAGAGCCTACAATGGGGACCAACGAGAAGTCACCGCAGTACCATCAAATGACCGAACTATCCGTTCTCGACCTGTCGCCCATCGTCGAAGGTGGCAGCGCCGGTCAGGCGCTCAACAATTCCCTGGACCTTGCGCGGCACGCCGAGCGCCTCGGCTATACCCGCTATTGGGTGGCGGAACATCACAACATGCGCGGCATCGCGAGCGCCGCCACGTCCGTGTTGATTGGCCACATCGCCGGTGGCACCGAGCACATCCGCGTCGGCGCGGGCGGCATCATGCTGCCCAACCACGCGCCGCTCATGGTGGCAGAGCAGTTCGGCACGCTGGCAGCGCTGTACCCGGGACGCATCGACCTGGGGTTGGGTCGGGCGCCCGGCACTGACGGCGTCACCGCTCAGGCGCTCAGGCGCACCCTGCACAGCGATCCCAACAAATTCCCCCAGGACGTTCTGGAGCTCAAAGCCTATTTTCAGGAAGCCAAGGAGGGTCAGCGCGTGTGCGCGGTGCCCGGCGTGGGGGAAGAAGTGCCGCTCTACATTCTCGGTTCGAGTCTCTTCGGCGCGCAGCTTGCCGCAATCCTGGGACTGCCGTTTGCGTTCGCCTCACACTTTGCCCCCGCCATGATGATGCAGGCAATCAACATCTACCGGGACGAATTCGATCCCTCGGACCAGCTCGACGCACCCTACGTGATGCTCGGCTACAACATCTGCGCGGCTGATACGGAAGCCGAGGCAAAATACCTGCGCACGTCCAGCCTGCAGGCATTTCTCAATCTGCGTTTCGGCAATCCCGGGCCGCTTCCGCCACCGAGGGAAGGTTTCGACGAAACGCTGACGCCGGATCAACAACAGGTGCTCTCCCAGGTGAGCTCAGCCTCCGCCGTCGGCACCCTCGAACAGGTCCGCGATGAGGTGGCCCGGTTCATCGAAACGACGAGGGCGGACGAGCTCATCGTCGTTGGACAAATCTTCGATCATGGCGCGAGGATTCATTCGTACGAGCTGGCGAAGCAGGCATGCGAAGGTTTGTAACGGCCCTCGTCAGCTGTGCGTTCGCTGCCAGCGGGTGGGCAGCACCCAACATCCTGCTGATTTACGTTGACGATCTCGGCTACGGCGACCTCGGCAGCTACGGTCATCCGGTCATCGAAACCCCCGCGTTGGACGCGCTTGCAGCCCGAGGCGTGCGTCTGACGAATTACTACGCGCCCTCTGCGCTCTGCTCTCCCTCCCGCGCTGCGCTCCTGACGGGACGCCATCCATATCGAACCGGCATCCGCAGCTGGATCCCGCCTGACAGCAATATTTATCTTCGTCGCGAAGAGATCACGCTGGCGGAGATTCTGCAGGCAAGCGGCTACCGTACCGCGCTGATCGGCAAATGGCATCTCAACTCCGACCTCGGTAACCACAGCGAACCGCAGCCTCGAGATCAGGGATTCATCTACGCCTACGGGCACAACGCCTACCAGATTCCCACGAATCACAAGCCGTCCAACGTCTATCGCAACGGCGAACTGCTCCCGGCGCAGAACGGTTACACCGCGGATCTGTACGCTGACGAGGCCATCCGCTGGTTGGGGCAGGAAGAAGAGCGGCCTTTTTTCCTGTTTCTCAGCATGGCCGAGCCGCATACCACCATCGCCAACCCGCCGCGCTACAACGCGCGCTACGCCGGATTCACCCGCGGCGAGATTGTGCCGATTCCGAGCGGTCTGCCTGAACCCCCCGTCCACCTGCTGGAACCAAGAGGTCCCGGCGAGTACTACGCCAACGTCACGTACATGGACGCGCAGATCGGACGGGTCCTCGATGTCGTTCCGGACGACACGATCATCGTCTTCGCCAGCGACAACGGACCGGTCACCAGCGACTGGTTTGCGTGGTACGAGGTCAACGCTTACGGCAGCACCGGCGGGCTGCGCGGCCGCAAGCACCTGCTCTACGACGGCGGCATCAAGGTGCCTGCGATTGTTGTGGTTCCCGGCGTCACCGAGGCGGGTAGCGTCAGCGAGGCGCTGGTTGTTGGCACAGACTGGTTCGCCACGCTGCTTGCAGCCACCGGCGCCCGCGTTCCCGCAGACCGTGCCATCGACAGCGTGAACATCCTGCCGGCGCTGCGCGGAGCAAAGCTCGCGGATCGCGATATGCTGTGGGCGCTCGATGCGCAATCCGATCTGGAGTTTGCGTTCCGCAGGGGCAACTGGAAGCTGCTGCTGGACCGTTCTCATGAGCCGCGCGAACTCTACAATCTCGAGCGCGATCCGCTGGAGCTTTTCAACGCCATCGATTCGCACCCGAGCCGCGTGCGCACCATGCAGCAGGGGTTCAGCGAGGCATACGAGCAGATCCTCTCCGATCCCCTGCGCCCGGCGGCACGCCAGGACTCTTAGCGTAGACTCACCCGTTGGGATTGATGAGGTATTTCTTGCCGGTGGCTTGTTGCGCGTAAGTTCTCAGCGTCTCGAGCTGCAGGGCGCCCGTCAGAGAAACCTCAGCTGCGTAACTCGAGTGAAATGTAGTACGCACCTCGTCCGCCACCCGCTGCCTGAGCTCATCCGCCTTGTCCCGCCCGATCTTCTGCAGGAAGGGGGTCAGGAGCCAGCCACCCAGTCCCCACATCATGCCGTACGCCCGGCGCAACAAGGTTGGGCTCCGGTCCAGACCACCATAGATATAAACCTGCTTGTGCTGTGTTGAGCCGTAGCGACTGTACTCGGTTGCCGTGGCGTTGGCTGCTGCCTCCATGCAGGTGAGAAGCTGATTGGCCAGCTCGCCGCCACCCGTCGCGTCAAACGCCAGATAGGCACCCGTTTCCGCGATGGCGCTGGTCAAGTCCTCAGCGAAGCTCTCCTGCGAGGAATCACAAACGTATTTTGCGCCAATGCCTTTCAGGAGCTCTGCCTGTTCGGGTTTGCGCACGACGTTGACGAGCGGAACGTCGTCCGCAAGGCAGATCTTCTGCAGCATCTGGCCGAGGTTCGAGGCCGCCGCAGTGTGGATGAGTCCGGTATAACCCTCCATGCGCATGGTTTCGACCATACCCAGCGCGGTCAGCGGGTTGACGAAGCACGATGCGCATTCGCGAGGCTCGACTCCCTCGTGCATGACGAGGCATTGATGCACATTGAGCGTCCGATACTGCCCGTACATGGCGCCGCCAAGGACGGCAACGGTCTTACCCATGAGCGCCTGCGCCGCTTCGCTTGCACCCGCGGCAATGACAACGCCGGATCCCTCGTTACCAACGGGCATGGACTCGTCAAGGCGTCCGGAGAGATGTTTGATCAATCCCTGAGGGATGTCCGCGGTGACCGTCGGACGTTCTGCCGTACCACCCTGCTGTGCCGTTTCCAGATCCGCCATGCCGAGCAGCAGACCCAGGTCTGACGGGTTGATGGGTGACGCTTCCACCCGCACGACAACTTCGTTCTCGCGCGGCTCGGGCACCTCAACTTCCTCCAGCGAAAGCTCGAGCTGGCCGCCGCTCGTGACCTTGGATCGCAGCTGCAGACCGCTTGCCGGTAATTCACTCATTGTTCTTCCCCCGATATCGACTTGCATGAGAATGAGAGCGCTACCTTGTCCTGTCGCCCGGTCGATGGCAATACCCGTCGTACACGTTACACTGGCCCGCGAGTCAGCTTCGAGCACCGTTCTGAAACCGATCACATCACAACAGCTCCGCGAGGTGTTTCCCGATTCGCGGGCGCAGGACCTCGGTGCTCCCGATCTCGCTCGCGTCGACTGGGGTGTGCTCGACTACTTCGGCTGGATTCACCCGGCCGGCAGCCGGGGCTACGTCATCTTACCGCTGCAAGATGAGCTTCGCGGTATCACGCTCAGGCGGCTGATGAACGCCAGCGGCAAATCACGCACGCACATGTGCTCGTGGTGTCATCATGTGTACCGCGGTCGCGGGACCGCCATGTTTTCCACCCAGGTGGCCGGCAGTGACGGTCGCCGAACCATTGGTAACTATATCTGCCGCGAGCTCGACTGCAGTCTGCGCATCCGCAACCTGTCGAGCGATCCGCCCACTTACATGCCCGAGACCATAGCGCTCAAACACAAGATCTGGCGTCTCGAAAGTGCGGTGACGGCCTTCATGCACCGCGCCAACCTGCTTGAAGACACCCTCTGACGC
This sequence comes from Pseudomonadales bacterium, assembly GCA_028285415.1. Classification (GTDB taxonomy): domain Bacteria; phylum Pseudomonadota; class Gammaproteobacteria; order Pseudomonadales; family Azotimanducaceae; genus UBA4421. The sequence continues at coordinate 165,385 of JANQPF010000022.1, read as the reverse complement.
GACGCGACGGTCAGACACTTCACTCACAACCCAAGTGGCATGCGCCATCGCCAATGAGCGATAATAAGCGGTTTGCGCAAACTGGAGCCACGCGATGAGCATCGATACCTTCCGCGAAGAAGTCCGCGACTGGTTGCAAGACAGCTGCCCGGAAAGCATGCGCCTGGGTGCCGTGCACTTCGAAGACGCGTACGACATCTACAGGACCGATGACGCGCTCGCGTGGCGCGACGCTGCAGCGGAACGCGGTTGGACCGCGCCCACGTGGCCCACCCAGTACGGCGGCGGCGGTCTCGACAAGGACCACAATCGCGTCCTGGGCGAAGAGATGGCGCGGATCAAAGCACTGCCGCCTGCGACCGGCATGGGCCTCACCATGATTGGACCAACCATTCTCGAGATGGGCAACGAAGACCAGCGCCAGCGCCACATTCCGAAAATCGTGACGGGTGAAGCTCAGTGGTGCCAGGGCTATTCCGAGCCGGGCGCCGGCTCCGATCTCGCGGGCCTGCAGACCAAGGCGGTGCTCGAAGGCGACCAGTTCATCATCAACGGGCAGAAAATCTGGACCTCCGGCGCACAGCACGCCAACTGGATGTTTGCGCTGGTCCGGACCGACCCTGAAGCGCCGAAACATGATGGCATCAGCTTCGTGCTGCTGCCCATGGATCAGCCCGGCGTCACGGTCAAACCGATCAAACTCATTTCCGGTTCGTCACCATTCTGCGAGACCTTTCTCGACAACGCCGTCGCCAGTCGCGAAGATCTGATCGGCGAGCTCAACAAAGGCTGGACTGTCGGCAAGCGTCTCCTGCAATACGAGCGCAACGGCGCCACGCGTCGCGCGCCCAAAAAGAAAAAAGCCACCCTCAACGTTTATGCGAGCATCGCGAAAGAGTACGTCGGCACGGACGCAGACGGCAGGATTGCCGACACCGGCACCCGTGACGACGTCATCAAGCAGGTCATCCAGGAGCGTGCGCTGGCGCTGACAACCAAGCGCGTGCTCGACGAAAGCAAAGAAACCGGCGCGCCGGGCGCCGCCACCTCCATCTTCAAAGCGGTCGGTTCAACCCTTGCGAAAGAAGGATCGCAGTTGAAGTCGACGTTGCGCGGTACCGCCGGGCTCGGTTGGGAAGGTGGGGCGTTCAGCGAGGACGAACTGGAGTCCACCCGCTCATGGCTGCGCGATCGGGCCGTCACAATTTACGGCGGCACCAACGAGGTGCAGTACAACATCATCGCCAAGCGGGTGCTCGGGCTGCCGGATTAACCCGCTCAGGTCACCGACTCACCGACAGTGCCGCAAAGTCCGGCAGCATGCCGTAACCCGGGCAGTTAGTCGTTGCCCGCGCCACGGCAGCACGGGCCTTGCCCAACTCTCCGCGCATGACCCAGATCTGCGCCATGCGACGGTGCGCGGTTGCTTCGACAACGGCGGCGGCAATCTCGTCAAGCTCGCCGTTCAGCGCATCTTCGGTGTGCGCAGGCACGCTGCCGGGTTGCAACTGCTCGAGCGCCGTGTAGTAGTAAGCACGCGCCGCGCGGTCCGCGACGGGAGCCGTGCCCTGCAGGTAGTCGCGCTCCGCAATTGCAGCCGCCCGTTGATAAGCCGCAACCGCTTCGTCCTGAGCGCCGCTCATGCGCAGAGAATCCGCCAGCTGCCCCCACATTTCGTGGATTTCCGGCGCCCCATCACCAATGGAGGCGATCGCACGGCGTCGCAGGCGCACGGCCTCATCATAGTTACCGAGGAAGTAGTGCGTCATGCCGAGAAACTCATCACCAACGTACGACTGCGGCGCAATCTCCTGCGCGCGGGTATAGGCGGCGCGCGCTCTGTCGAAGCTGCCGCGACAGATGTAGAAAGTCCCCAGGTTACCGAGCAGATATTCGTTTTCCTGTCGCAGGAGCGCTTCTTCGCTCACCGCAATTGCAGCTGCGTTGTTGCCGGAAAACCACTCCATGCTGGCGAGGTTGAAAAGCGGTTTCCAGATGGTGGGGTCCACGTCCGCCGCACGCCGGGCGGCCACCTTGGCGCGCGCCAGCAGCGTCTCGTCAGCGCTTTGCCGGTACCCGTCAAGAAGTGCCGCCGCGAGCCCTTCAAAGGCTGCAGCATGGCTCGGGTGCGCCGCGTTGACGGATTCATACATGACTATCGCCTCATCATTGCGGCCTGTGCGGCTCAAGAAATGGGCGTGAGCGCTGGCAACCACCGGGTGATCAGGATCGAGCAGCAGGGCCTGTGAGCAGGCGCTGGAGGCATCCCGCAGCATGCGGTCTTCCTCGAACATCCAGTGCTGCTCGAGCAGCGCCTCACAGAGTCCTGCATGCGCCAGCGCGAAGTTGCCGTCCTGACGAAGCGCTGCTTCGAACCGGGACTGCGCGCGTTTGAGGTTGAGCTCGTTGGCCGGCTGATCCAGCAGATGCTCCCCCGCCAGGTAGTCCTGCAGCACCGGTGCCAGCGGAAAGTAGGCGACCGGTTTCTCGCCGGGCTGAAGCATCCAGCCAAGCGCCCGACCGGCTCTTGCGGCAAACGCTTCCGGCAATACGGGCAAATCTACGGTCGCAAAACTTTCCGCCCAGATCTGCTGACGCACGCCGTCGACATAGGCGAAGAGCGTCAGACCGGCAAGCCGTCCCTGCAGCGCAAGCTCACCATCAATCACCACGTCCGCACGCAGGGTATCCGCCACCTGTTTGACGTTGGAATCGTTGACGGCGGCCATGGCCGTGGCGCTCGCCACTTTGTGGTTTTGCTCGAGAAAATGCCGCAGGGCGCTGGCAATACGTCCGTCGTCATCGCCGCTGACGGGCATCACAACGACGTGCAGTTTGCCGAGGCTCAAGGGCGCCGCAGGCGTTGATGCGGGCGTGGCCACTTCAGAACGTTCCGGAACCACCCACCAGACGAGCATCGCCACGATGGCGGCGACCGCCAGCCCGGCAAAGCCCCAGGCGCGCCGTCGCCGCGATGGGGGCGGATTGCTCGCAGGCGTTTCCGCAGCCAGCTCGTCAGCGGTTTTGTAAAACGTGTGCGCCGGCACCTCGAGCGCGCGGGCAATGCGCTCGAGCGAGGTGGGTTCAACGGGTAATTCGCGGAAGGCTCGACTGACCATGTCTCTCGGCGCCGACTCCAGCGCCTCGAGATCGGCAATACGTTCCGCAAGTGCCGCCTGAGTTTTCAGACCCGCCGCCGTCAACGCCTCTGTCAACCTGGCGCGCGATGCCTGCACCCCGCGTTTGCGTTGATTCGTCTGCTGCTCTGCCAACTGCCCGAAAACCTCCCCAATTGGCCCGATTTAACCAGAAATTACCCTAAGTCGCGCTAATTGCCGCTATCTGCCGATGCGCTGGAGCGCGTTCCGGGCGAGATTGAGCGGCGTCGAGGCAATGGACCGAACACATGAAAGCCTTATCGATTCTGCTCCTGCTGCTGCTCTCAGCATGCGGCTACCGCGACATCAGCGGTGTGTACGCCGATGAGCTCGGCACAACGGCTTACGACTTCCGGGCAGACCGACGCGTTTTCATCACCGTGCTCGAAGTCACCGTCGCGGCGGACTACACGACGCATGGCGACGACATCATCGTCACCACGCCGCAAGGCACCGTGGTGCTCGCCCGCCAGGACGATCGGCTGATTGGCCCGACCGGTCAGGTGCTCAAGCGTCAGTCCATTTGAACGACACCAGAGACATCCAGGAGGAGAAAACACCATGTCCACCAGAGAAATCACGACAGGCAACGCGCTCGGACTGAGCTACCGGATCTTCGCACGGTCCGGCACGGTCACAGCGTCGGAGACCCGCTCGAAAACCGAAGTCAGCGGCAGCGTCTCCGGCGGCGGTGGTTATAGCAACAACGGCACCGGCTACACCGCGCCGGTGAGTGGCTCGATCTCGTCAGAGACAACTGACTACCAGGATATCTTTCTCACCGACGACAACGGAGTCGAGCACCTGATTCAGACGGAGAACTTTCTGGTGCCGTGCCGGGAAGGCCAGCGCGCCACGTTCTTTTTCATCAAATCGGGACGCAGCCAGAGTGGTCCCTATTTCCAGGCTTACAACCACAACTCGCGCCAGACGTACGATCACGGCAAGTCGCTCAGAAGCGACCTTTTCCCCTGGCTGACGACGCTCATTGTGCTGGCGGTGACCGGCGTGCCGATGTTCTTCTCGCTCCTGCTCGACAGTGAGGGTGGCCTGGGCCCGGCGATCTTCGGCCTTGTCATCGTTGCGGTTGTCGTCGGCATCTGCATGTGGATCGTCGGCAGCATCTTGGCGGCAATTCGCGCCACCCGCGTGAAAGCCGACAGCCGCTTCAGGCAGTTCAAAGCGCAGCTCGAAAACGAACCCGCGCCGTCTGCTCAGGCTGATACCTCACCGACTGCGGTTTGACGGGCAAGGAGAGTCGCCATGGCGTTCGACTACGGTTCGATAGATCTCGGCATCACCAATCCGTTTCGCACCGAGGGCCTGATCCGCGCGATCAGCGGCATACCCATCCTGTTGCTCGGCGTCCTGGCGCTGCTGTCGGTCCAAGCTCTGGTTGCAGACGGCACTCGCGAAACCGCAGCGCTTACCGGCATTGTCGGCGGTGTGCTGGTAATGTGGTCGCTCCTGCGCATGGGGGCAGGGTTGTTTCAGGCATTCCGTTTTTTTGTTGGGCGCAGCGTCCCGGCTAACCTCGCCATCAACCGTGAGAAGAGTCAGGCAGACAAAGCCGACGTCACCGTGGTCTACACCGACCAGCAGCTCGAACAAATGCTGCAGGGACGGCAGAACATCAGCTTCGCCGAACCTGAAGATTGGTTTTCGCGCCTCGTGCACTCCCTCTTCCGCCGTTTGTTGTTCCTGCCCTATGCGTACCGCAACCTCGCACAGCGTCTCGCCCGCGCCATTACCCAGACTTTTATCGCCGGCATGTCCTACGCCCTGGCCTGGTTTTCGGGCACAACGGGCATTACCGACGTCACCGATACCCCGGTCATGGACTGGCTGAGTCTCGGGATCCTGCTCTACCTGCTCTTCGTCTGGTGGCAGTCGAGTCCGAGGCTCGCGCGCCTGTTGCGCGAAGATCGTCTATCGATGCCGGGTGTGATGACGCTCACGCTATGGATCATTGGCGCCATCATGCTGCCCGTCGCGCTCAGCTTCGTGCATACGGAAATTGTGCCGTTGCCGGAGATGCCGTTCAGTGCCGGGCTGCAGCTGCTGACGCTGCTGCTGATGGGCGCTGTCAACGCGGGCCTCTTCGTTGTCCTCCTCACCGCACGCAGCAATCTTGCACAGCCGGTGGTCGAGGTTGCGGAGTATCGGGACAACTGGCAGGAATCCATTCATCCCCAGGAGATTTTCATCAACTTCGAGAACATCGTGATGGCAAACCGCCGCTACCGCGAAGTGCCGAACCGCATATACCGGGGATTCGAAGCGAAACTTTTTGAGCAGGGCAGCGACGACAAAGGTGACTTCGACGGCGAGATGATCCAGGAGACGCAGCCGGTGTTCCATCCCATGCCGGTCAGCCAGGTCTTCCAGCTCGCACGAACAAGCGCCACGATCATCGGCGCGGCCCTTTTTGTTCTGCTGGCGGTGCTGATCTACCAGCTGCCGCTAACGTTGTCCGCCATCTGGCTTGCGCCGGAATCGCAAAGCGAGGCGGCGGTTGCCTCCTTTGCCGTCTACGGCGTCATTGTCGGGGCTTTTGCCCGCCTGCTGCAGAATTTCAGCCACGCCTTCTGGGCGGAGATGCAGTTCGAATCGCTGCTCGTTTACTTCCAGTGCCGCGGCACTTATACCGCCTCGAAGCTCTCAACGGGCACGAGCATTTACGACAGCACACGCTCCGAAAACGTGGTTGTGCGTTCATCCATGACGCCCTGGGTCATCGCTACCCGGGCCATCAGCTCAACGTTTGCCACCAGCGGGCGCTACAACCTCGAGCTCGCGCGCTACATCCTGGAAATGCACAAAGCGGAAGAAGATCTCACCGCCATCATGGACGACCTGCAGCAGTTCATGCGCAGGCGGGAGGCCATTGCGAGCATCAACAACGAACAGGATCTCGCGGCGGCATCGCGCATCTTTCAGGTCAATCAGCAGACCCGGGCGCAGCTCGATGCCCCCACGGGCGCGCATCCGCCGGTTGATGCTGAGCGCATCAGCGAAGCCAGCGGAGCCGACGACGACACTCTGCCGAAGTGACTATCGGCCGGTATAGACGGGATCGCGCTTTTCGATGAAAGCGCGCATCCCCTCCTTCGCATCTTCAGTGCGCGAGCAGAGAATCTGATTGCGATTCTCAATGGCCATCGCTGCCTCCAGGCTGCCCGCATCGATGGCCATATTGAGACCTTCCTTGGTCAGTCTGAGCCCCATGGGTGACGTGGTGAGCATGTCTTTTAGATAACCCTGCGCCGCATCCGGGAGCTGATCGTCGCGCACCACCTCCGACACGAGCCCTGTGGCAAGCGCGCGCTCCGCGTTGATGAACCGGCCGGTCAGCATCAGCTCGGAGGCGAGCGCAGTCCCCACGAGACGCGGCAAAAAATAGGAAGTGCCCATGTCACATGCGGACAGCCCAATGCGGATGAAGGCGGCATTCATCCGCGCGCTTTGCGCGGCAATGCGAATGTCCGATGCCAGCACGAACGCGAAGCCGCCGCCGCACGCGGGGCCCTGGATGAGGCTGATGATGGGCTGCGGGCAGCGGCGCATGAGCAGGTAAACCTCCGCCAGGTAACCCTGAAAACCCCAGCCCTGTCCCACCGGCTGGTGTCCGGCGCTATCGGCACCGCCGGCCTGTTTGATGTCGAGTCCCGCGCAGAACGCGCGCCCCGCCCCACGCATGACAATCACACGCGTGTCGGTATTCTCCATCATCGACGAAAAGTAGGTGCGCAGGTCGGTCACCATCTGGGTGTTCAGCGCATTCAAAGCCTCCGGTCGATTAAGTGTGAGCCAGTCCACAGTATCGTCCCGTTCGACGTTTATGGTCTCAAACGTTAATGTGCTCACGCCGCCCTTCTCCTCAAAAACCAGGGAGTATAACGCGCGATGCTGAACGGATTTTCCACTTTTATCCCCAGTTGCCTGACCCTCCTCCTGCTGACCGCGTGCGGCGGAGGGGGTGGTGGTGGTGGTACGGGCGGTGGCGGCGGTGGCAACCCACCCCCGGCGGATCCATTCGGCTTGACCCAACGTGCATCACTCGTAAGCTTTGCGTTACCTGTCGGTGGGTCGGGCGGCGGCACGTTTGCGCTGAGTAACGCCTACCCCAACCTGGCCTTCAACGAGGCGCTTTACATCGCGGGCGTGCCGGGCGAAAACCGCATCGCCATCGTGGAACAGGGCGGCAGGATCTTCGCATTCGACGACAGCCGCACCGCGACAGCCACCGTGGAAGTTCTGGACCTCTCCGCACGCATAGTTTCAGGCGGTGAGCAGGGATTGCTGGGCCTGGCGTTTGACCCCGACTTTACGGTCAATCGATTCGTTTACTTGCATTACTCCATGGATGCGCCGCGACGCTCGGTGATCTCGCGCATGACCTGGAACGCCGGCACCGACCGGGTTGATCCCGGGACCGAGAAAATCATCCTGGAGGTCGAACAGCCATTCACCAACCACAATGGCGGCATGCTGGCTTTCGGACCGGACGGCTACCTTTACATCGGGTTCGGCGACGGCGGCAGCGCTGGTGATCCGATGAATACGGCTCAGGATCGTTCCAATCTGCTCGGTTCGATGCTGCGTCTCGATGTCCACCCACCGAACGACAGCACACCGTACCGCGTGCCTCTCGACAATCCATTCGTGAGCGAAGCCGGAGTTTTGCCCGAGATCTGGGCTTATGGCTTGCGCAACCCGTTCCGCTTTTCATTCGATCGCCAGACCGGTGACCTCTGGCTGGGGGACGTCGGGCAAAACGAACTCGAAGAAATTGACGTGATCACTGCGGGGGGTAACTACGGGTGGCGGGTGTTCGAAGGTACCAGCCGTTTCGACGATAGCGCCAATACCCTTCCCGACTCCGCGTTTATCCCACCCGTCCATGAGTATCCGCGTAGCGAAGGCGTTGCCGTCATCGGTGGGTATGTCTATCGCGGGACGCGTTTCGCAGATCTCCTGGGCAGGTATCTGTACGGCGACTATGTCACCGGCAAGGTCTGGGCGATCACGTGGAATGGCTCGGCCGTGACCGACAATGAAGAACTGCTCGACCAGGCGGGCATGACGAGTTTTGGTGAGACCAACGACGGTGAGCTTCTTGTCGTAGCGACTAACGGGGAGATTCTGGAGTTCGAGCAAGCGAGCGGTGGCGGCGGTGGACAGCTGCCCACGCAACTCTCCGACACGGGTATCTTCACGAACCTGGCCAACCTGCAGCCCGCAAGCGGCCTCATCGAATACACCCCGGGCCAGCCCTTCTGGTCCGATAACACGTATAAAAGGCGCTGGGTTGGCGTTCCGGATGCCGACAACGTCGACTTCAGCAGCGAAAACTGGTCCTTCCCCGTGGGCACCGTCGCTACTAAGCACTTCGAGCTTGCTTTGGACGAAAACAATCCAGCCAGCCGCACCCGTCTGGAGACCCGCCTGCTCCTCCACACTACCGAGGGATGGCAGGGCTTCACGTACCGGTGGGACAGCAACGGTGCCGATGCCACCCTGCTGACAGGGCGGGAAACGGAGATGCTCGCCATCACCGAGGCTGGCGGCGGGACGCGCCAGCAGCAATACGACTATCCAAGCAGGACCGATTGTATTGTCTGCCACACCCAGGCGGCTGATTTTGTGCTCGGTCTGAAGACGCCGCAGCTGAACAGCAATTTCGACTACGGCTCGGTGGTCGACAATCAGCTGCGCAGCTGGAACAACATCAGCATGTTCGATCAGAACATCGGCGACGCGGATCAATACAAACGCTTCCCCGCAATCGATGACGACACCGCACCGGTGGCAAATCGCGCGCGTGCGTATCTGGACGTCAACTGCAGCCAGTGCCACCAGCCCGGGGGAGGTGCGCCAACCACCCTGGACCTGCGGGAACGGGTGTCCGTTGCTGCGATGAACGCCGTCGACGTTGCACCGTCCGCGGGGGATCTGGGTGTGACCAACGCGAGCATCATTGCCGGCGGTGACAAGGCACGCAGCGTTCTCTGGCTCAGAATGCAGGCACTGGATGCCCAGCGCATGCCGCCGCTGTCCACACACGTGGTCGACGACGTTGGCGTCGACCTGATCGGCGAGTGGATCGACAGCCTTTAGCCTGGTTGGGGCTGGCACCCGGGTTGAGAGACGGCTAAAATTGAACCGTGTTCCAACGTTGAGGAGACACGGTGGACCAGCAGCAGATCAATACCCTGCGCGAGCTGATGGAGTACGAGGCCGCGCGTACCGCTCCGCCCGCCGGCTTTCCCGAGTTGCCCGACATACCCGGCGGCCGCTATACAGACCCGCGGTATTTTGAGCTCGAGAAGGCGCACATCTGGCGTAAGTCCTGGCTCTTTGCCGCCCACATCGATGAAGTCCCCGAACCCGGCTCTTACCTCTTGTGGGAGAACGCGGGACAGCCGGTCATCATCGTCCACGCCGAAAGCGGCGCCATCAATGCGTTCTACAACACGTGCAGCCATCGCGGCGCGCCGATCGTCACCGACAAGCAGGGCAATCGGCCGCGCCTGGTCTGTAAGTACCACGGCTGGACATACAGCCACGACGGTGACCTCCTTGCGGTGCGGGATCCGGAAGACTTCGGCAACCTGGATATGAGCTGCCGCGGCCTGACGAGCATCCGCTGTGAGCGATTCGGCAACCTCATTTTCGTCAACTTCGACGACAATGCCCCCACGTTGAAGGCATGGCTGGGACCGCTGGCCGACGAGTGGGAAGAGTTTCAGTTCGGCAACACACGTCTCGCCGCCCGGCATACATGGGTGCTGAACTGCAACTGGAAGATTGCCATGGAGGCCAATACCGAGGTCTACCATGTGCGCAGCATCCACCCCAAAACCGTGCTGCCGGTGTTGGACGACCGCCGCAACGTCAACACCTTCTACCCCCAGGGTCACGGCCGCATGGTGGCGCCGCGGCCGAAGCGCGCGGACGGTTCCATTGCCAACTGGGAAGAGCGCAGCCCCTGGGCGGAAATTGATACCGTGGGCGAGATTGCACGGACCTGCACCCAGTCGTACGGCGTGTTTCCGAACTGGGTGTCACCGCTGAGCGAGCGCGCCATTCCACCGCTGCTCTTCTGGCCGCTCGGTATCGACAAATGCCTCTTCGAAACCTGGACGCTGGCACCCGACTGGGGCGACGGACCAAAGCCCGACATGTGGACGCAGAACGACGGCGAAGCGCTGTCGGCGGTCCTCCTGGAGGACACCGAGTTCGGCGAATGGATACAGAAATCCGTGGAAAGCTATGGCTTCAAAGGCGTGCCGCTCAGCTACCAGGAAGCGCGTATCTACCATTGGCATCAGTTTGCCGACAAAATGATCGGTATCGACAACATTCCGGAGGAACTCCGCGTTGCCCAGGTCATCGGCGAAGACTGGATGCACCCCAACGACCCGAGGGTTGCCCTGCTCAATCAGTGAGCGCCGTCGACGTTGAGCGGCAACGCTGATCAGGCGCTGGCTGGCTTTCGCATCTGCGATTTCACCGGGCAGCTGGCGGGCGCGGGCGCAACGAAATGGCTGGCGGCGTTCGGCGCTGAAGTGATCCGCATCGAAGACCCGGTGCGGCAGGGGCGCTGGGACATTCTACGCGGTATGGAGCCGTTCAAACCCGGGCAGCGCGGCCTCGATCACGGCGGCGGTTTCAACAATCACAACACCGACAAGCTGGGTATCACCCTGAATCTGCGCACCGCGCGCGGCAAAGAGATCCTTGCCGAACTCGTCAAAATCTCCGATGCGGTCACCGAAAACTTTGCCGCGGGCGTTCTGGAAAAATGGGGATTCGGCTATGACGCGCTCAAGGCGATCAAACCCGACATCGTCTACGTCTCCAACTGCGGGTTTGGCCATACCGGGCCCTACCATGAGTACAAAACCTGGGGACCCATCGTGCAGGCGGTCTCCGGGTTGACCTATACCTCGGGCCTTCCCGGACAGCCGCCGGCCGGCTGGGGTTATTCCTACATGGACCACACCGGCGGCTACTACATGGCCATGGCCATCATGCTGGCGCTGCTGCATCGCCAGCGCACGGGCGAAGGACAGTGGGTGGATCTCGCCTGCACCGAAGCCGCAGTCACGCTGAACGGACCCGCCCTCCTCGACTGGACGGTAAACGACACGCCGGTTCGAACCGACGATGGTCCCAATGCCAACCGCAGTCAGTACGTCCCCATGGCCCCCCACGGTATCTATCCCTGCACCGGCGAGGATAACTGGATTGCCATCAGCTGCCGCGACGACCGTGACTGGGCGCTGCTGGCGGCTGCCATCAAGGCAGACTGGTGCGCGGAGTTCACCGACCAGGATGCGCGCCTGGCGGGCCAGGACGCGCTCGACGAGGCACTCGGCGCCTGGACCAGAGGCTTCGACAAGTTTGCGCTCGAAGCTGAGCTCCGCAGCCTGCCCATTCCGGCTGCCGCGGTGCAGAAGCCCAAAGAGCGTATCGAACGCGACGCCAGCACCGCAGAATTCGGCTTGTGGCCGAAGGTAGAGCAAACCGCCATGGGCGAGGTTGTGGTGGACGGGCTACCCGTGCACTTCTCCGCGGCCGACTGGAAGATGGAGCGTGGCGCACCTTGTCTCAGCGAGCACACCGAGGACGTGCTGACCCGCCTCCTTGGCTTCAGCAGCGGGGAAGTTGCGAGCTTGCGTGAGGAAGGCGTGATATGACGGCTTTACAGGGCATCCGCGTCGTTGAGCTGGCCAACGAGCGTATCAGCTGGGCAGGTAAGCTGCTGGGAGACATGGGAGCGGACGTGATCCTGGTGGAACCGCCCGGGGGTGACATCAGCCGAACCTATCCGCCATTCGCAGACGGCGACCCCAACCGGAGTCTCTACTTCCGCCACTACAATACTTCCAAACGCGGAATGGTGATTGATCTCGACAGCGCGGCGGGCCAGACACAGTTCAAGCGTCTGGCCGGGAGTGCGGACGTGCTGCTGGAAGCAGAGCCCATCGAGCGGCTGAGCCAGCTGGGGCTCGACTACGATACGCTATGTCGCGCGAATCCTGCGCTCATCCACGTTGCCGTCACGCCCTATGGGCGCGCGAACCCCTTGAGCGACCTGCCGGCGACGGATCTCACGCTCATGGCTGCGGGCGGACCACCCTGGAGCTGTGGCTACGACGACCATACCCTGCCGCCGGTTCGCGGCTGGGGCCAGCAGGCCTATCACACCGGCTCCCACTATGCGTACCTTTCGATTCTTACGGCACTCCTGCACCGCGGCAACGGCGGCAGCGGACAGTTCATCGACGTGTCGATCACTGCCGCGCTGAACGTCACAACCGAGGCAGCCTCGTACGCGTGGTTGGTTGCCGGCGCTGAGGTGCAACGCCAGACCGGTCGGCACGCCGCTACACAGCCGACTGGCGAAACTCAGATGCGATGTGCCGACGGCCGCTACGTGAACACCGGCGTTCCGCCGCGCTTTCCCGAGGAGTTTGGCCGGCTGCTGAGCTGGCTGAGAGAACTCGACCTCGAGGCGCAGCTGCCGGAAGCGGTGTTTCTCGAGATGGGCGCCAACTGGGAAGGACCGTTTGATCTTTCCCTGATTGGTTCGGATGACACCATCACGGCCATCTTCAGCGCCGGTCGCGAAGCGCTGAAGCTGATTGCGGTGTCCGTGCCGGCTTACGACTTTTTCATCGGTTGCCAGAACGCTGGTCTTGCCGTTGGCGCGATCAACAGTCCCGAAGAAGCGTTCGAAGATCCGCACTTCAAAGCGCGCGGCTTTCAGGTGACGGTCGCAGAAGACGGGCAGAGCGTGCGCTATCCGGGCGCACCCTATCAGCTGCCGGCCAGCCCCTGGCAGATCAGCCGAGCGGCGCCCGCGCTGGGTGAGCATACCGATCAGGTGCTTGCCGAACTCTCGTAGACGCAGCGGCCGTCGATATAGGTTGCTCGCGCCGCAGCGTCCAGAGGCCCTTGCCGCAGTTCCCGCCACGGCGCGTTCAGGAGCACCAGATCCGCCGGCATGCCGACGCTGATCTCCCGAGCAGCACCGCCCGGGTCCGAAGGATCACTCAAATATCCGCGCAAAGCCTCGTCAGCGCTGACGCATTCGGTTGCCCCCAGAACGGCGCCATCGCGCGTGCGGCGCGCCACGGCGCTGGCGATGACCTGCCAGGGATTGACCGGTCCGTACGGGGCATCGGAGCTTGCCGCCACCGGTATGCCTGACGCCAGCAGGCGCGCATAGGGATACAGATACGGCAGATCCGCGGCTTCGACCTCCCGGCGATAGCGTTCACCGCGTGCGTAGAGAAATCCCGGCTGCGTGACGACCGTGCAGCCACTGTCGACGAGGAGCGGCACCGCTTCCGGGCGGACAACCGCCGCGTGTTCAATCCGATCCCGCGGATGCTCGCCCGCCGCGTGCAACGCTGTGAGCGCAAAGACGAGCTCAACGTGGCTGACGCAGTGAAACGCCACCCCGCGATCCGCCGCGTGAGCCGCCGCAATGGCAGCGGTCAACTCTTCGATGTCCGGCAGCCGGTCTTCATCGAGCATGACTTTCAGATGACCCGCCGACAGTGAGGCATCACCCATGCAGAACACCTTCTGCGGCAGGCCGCGGCGCAATCGCTCGACCGAATCAGGCGTGTTGGTATAAGACGTATCGGTCACCGACGTGATGCCATGGCGCGCGAGCTCCCTGCCGAGGGCGACCAAGTCCGGGAGATCGCTGCCAATCTGCGCCCTCAGCCAGGCATCGAGGCGAAACAGTCTGCCGGTGGGCTGACCCGCATCGTCACGTTCAACGCCTTCGAGCGGACACTCATCAAGGCCGGTTCCAAGCGCGGCCGTCGAGTTCAGCACCCAGAGCTTGCCGCTTGCATGCTGCACGCGCACGGGCCGTTCCGGCTCGAGGGCGTCGAGAATATGGCGGTCGAGCGCGCCCAGCGTGGATTCGTGGTAATTCACGCAGCGCAACCAGCCTTCGCCAGGATCGGTCGCCAGCGCCTCGCGCAGCATCGTGAGATTCGTGACCCCGGTCAGATCTATGGACTGGCGCAGCCGTGCGAGCGCCATGAGATGAATGTGGTGGTCATGCAGGCCCGGCAGGACCTCACCCTCAGCGGCGTCCAACACGTCCTCACCGGTCTCGGGCGTCAGCCGTCCAACCGCCTCGACCCGTGCCGTGAAGCGCAGGTCACAGACCTGATCTCCCATTGTTGCGTTTTTGATAAGCACCGCGGCACCTGGCTGGTTAACACGGCCAGCATGCCCCGGGTGTGGGTTCCCCTCAAGTATCAGCCAACAAACCGCATTTTTACCGCTCAGCACGGGGATGTGCTTAACTGCGCGCATGAAGGTCTATTCGTCAGGCGAGCTCAAACGCCTGCTGCAATCGCCCGTGACCCGCGAAGCGCTCTCACCCGTTGCCGGTGTCAACCATGTCTGCACCGGTGAGCCACTCGAAGGGGTGACGGCTGAGCAACTGCCCGCCTGCCCCGTCATCAGCCTCGACGCCGGGGACACCACCGCCGACGTGGTGGTGGACGAGCCGGCGCTGGAATCCCTGGCGGACTGTATTGATGCACAACCAGCAGCCGCCGCTTGCCTGGTCCACGTGCTGCGCCACAACGTCAGCCTGGACTGCCCTGCAGCACTCGCCATGGAATCACTGGCCTACTCCACGCTGCAGCATGGCTCTGGTTTTCAGGAATGGCTCAGCCGCCGCCCATCGCCAGGAGAATCTATCGAAGACGATGCTCCTGTGCTTACGGAACGTCGCGACAAGCACCTGACGCTCACGCTCAATAGAGCGGCGCGCCACAACGCATACAGCCGTGCCATGCGCGATGCGCTGTGCACGGGTCTGCAGCTCGCACACGCCGATACCAGCATTGAAACCGTGGCACTGCGAGGCAATGGGCCGTCGTTCTGTGCCGGAGGCGATCTCACGGAATTCGGCAGCGCAACGGATGCTGCGAGCGCACACGTGACGCGTATGACGCGCAGCGCTGGTCTCCTGCTCAGCACGTTACCCCAGCGTGGCAACGCGGAACTGCACGGCGCGTGCATTGGCGCCGGCATCGAGCTGCCGGCGTTCCTCGCCCACGTGGTGGCTCGGGAGAATACGGTCTTTCAGCTGCCCGAAGTGGCGATGGGGCTCATTCCCGGCGCCGGCGGCACGTTCAGCATCAGCCGGCGGATCGGCCGGCAACGCACTGCCTGGCTCGCACTCACGAACGCAGAGCTGGACGCCGCCACCGCGCTATCGTGGGGGCTCGTCGACGCGCTCAGCTGACTACGGTTTTTCGAGCTCTGCTTTCACCACGCGTCGCAGCAGCTTGCCGGTTTCGTTGTAGGGCAGTTCGTCCCACACTTCAATGCGCTCCGGCACACGCGAACTGCGCATATGGGTTTTGACGTGCTCCTGCAAAGCAGCGCTATCAATCTCCGCGTCGCGACGCGCAACGACCACCGCGGCCACCGCTTCACCCCACTGCTCGCTGGGGACGCCAACCACCGCCGCGTCGGCAACGGTCGGGTGGGTCAGGAGCACATCTTCAATTTCACCCGGCGATAGATTCTCCCCGCCACGCACGATCACATCGTCGGCGCGGCCCTCGAGGAAGAGATAGCCTTCGGCGTCGACGCTGCCGGCATCGCGGGTCGGGAACCAGCCGTCGTTGTCGGTGACTGCGCCCCGGCCCTCATACTCGCCGGACACCTGCTCACCCCGAACGTAGATTTCGCCCCGCTCGCCCGTGCCGACCACACGACCTTCGTCATCGCGGATCTCGAGCTCCACTCCCGGCAACGGCCGCCCCACGGAAACGAGGCGCCGGCGGACGCCGTCGTCTTCGCTGGCCGCCGCCGAGCGGTGCTCGTCCGGGCCGAGAACCGTAATGGTGGATGAAGTTTCCGTCAGTCCGTAAGCGTTCGAGAAGTCCGTCTCCGGGAAGAGCGTCATGGCCTTTTCGATGACCGACAGGGGCATTTTGCCGCCACCGTAGGAAAGACTCTGCAGGTGGGGCATGCCGGCATCTGCCTCGCCTTCCAGCGCTTCGACGATGCGCGCCAGCATCGTCGGCACGACAAACGCCGTGGTGACCCTGTGCTCACGTGCAAGCGCGATCCACGCATCCGCAGAGAAGTTGGGTAACTGCACAACATGCCGGCCCGAATAGACTGAGCTCAGAATCGCCGCGATACCGGCTATGTGATACGGCGGCACGCTCACCAGCGCGGCTTCGTCATCACCGGCACTGGCAAACTCCACCGAGCTCAGGATGTAAGACACGAGGTGCTTGTGGCGCAACACCGCCGCCTTGGGCGCACCGGTTGTGCCGCTTGTGAAGAGCAGCACCGCTACCTCGTCAGGATCCATCGACCAGCTCTCGTGCTCGGCGTCGGCATGTTCACTGTGATGATTGTCATCAACGAAATGGCGGGTTTGCACCGCGAGCACTTCCGGCAACGTACCGAGATGCTCCGCACGTTCTTCGTGCGTGACGAGATAGGCGGGCGTCACTCTTTCGAGCAGCTTTTCGATTTCGTCATTGGTCAGGCGATAGTTGATCGGCACGTACGGCACCCCCGCCCAGGCGCTCGCAAAAAGGCTCATGGGCGTGCCGAGGTTGCTGACGTCGAGCTTGACCATGCGCGCAGCATCGCTGGCGCGAAGCGTTGCCGCTCGCGTTTTGGCAGCGGCGAAGAGCTCAGCGTACGTGAGGGACACACCGGTACTGCCGTCGGTGAACGCCGGACGATCCGGGAAGGTGGCGCTGGTCATTTCCAGCAGCATCATGATGTTCATGGCGGGCGTTCAGTCCGTCTTGGGCAGCGCCTTGGTGTCTTTCAGGAGCAGCAGGTCGCCGTCGAGCGCCAGGCTGCCGTCACCCGCTTTGACACACAGCACTTCCAGCGTTTCATCGGCGTTGATGTAACGTTTGCCGATGACGATGCCTACAGCGTGATCCGGATCAACGGCAACGCGATCCACGTCGGCACCGCTGTCCACCATCGGCGCGCCGCCGCAGGTGATATTGACGTCACCGCCGGGTGCGACAACCACCATGATTTCACCATCACAAACGGCGCTCTGCAGGCGCGCTCCGGTTTTCAGCTCAGGCATCTGGACCCCTTCCCAACACATTCAAGAACGAAGGAGTTTAGGGATTTGGAGGCAAGTTGACAAAACCCTGACCGAGTCAGTCTACTAGCCCGAAAAGACACTTCGGAAATCATCATGCAGACATCCATATCCATCGGCTCGGCCTACTACAACGGCGAAGACTGGGATCAGCTCGTCGAATACACCATGGCCGCCGACCGCATGGGCGTCACCCAGGCCTGGTCAGCCGAAGCCTGGGGTATGGATGCGATTGTGCCCCTGGCCTATATCGCAGCCCGAACCGAAAACATCAGGCTCGGTACCGGCATTCTGCAAATCAGCTCGCGCGTGCCTTCCATGATCGCCATGACGGCCCAGAGTCTCGACACCGTATCCAAAGGCAGGTTCATCCTGGGTCTCGGGGTATCCGGACCGCAGGTGGTCGAGGGCCTGCACGGCGCGGCGTTTGCCAAGCCCCTGTCGAGGCTGCGTGAATGTGTGGAGATTCTGCGCATGGCGCTGGCCGGCGAGAAGTTGGCCTATGAGGGCGAACACTATCTGCTGCCCCGGCCGGGCGGTGAGGGTAAGGCGCTGCGCCTGTCGCAGCCTCCGCGACCCAACCTGCCGATTTATCTGGCCACGCTGGGACCCAGATCTCTGCAGATGACCGGCGAGCTCGCGGACGGCTGGCTCGGTACCTGTTTTCTCCCCGAGCACGCCGACGTCTTTTTCAACGACCTACGCGCAGGTGCTGACAAGACCGGTCGCTCGCTTGCCGACATCGACATTCAAGCGGGCGGGTATTTCGAGATTGGCGACGACGTCGAACGCCTGATCAACGAACGCAAGCCCGCAATGGCGTTTACGCTTGGCGCCATGGGCTCACCCAAAACAAACTTCTACAACGACGCGTACTGCCGCGCCGGTTTTGAGGATACCGCCAAAGAGGTGCAGGGATTGTGGGTGGACGGTAAGCGCGATCAGGCCGTTGCCGCCGTCCCGGACGAGCTGGTGCTCATGGCCAACCTCATCGGCACGGAGGACATGGTCAAGGCGCGCCTCAAAGCGTTCAGCGATGCGGGTGTCAACACGCTGCGCCTGTCCACCGGCGGCGAAACCTGGGCTGAACGAACTGCTGCCCTCGAAGAAGCCATGGATCTGATCAAGCGCACGAGCACCTGACCTGCAGACAATCAGGCGGCTGCTGCCGCCTCGACCTGGACCAGCTCCCCAAGGCAGGCCAGCATGGCGCGATTGGAATTGAAGAAGTTGCGGTTGACGTTGAGGACGCTCGAAATGCGCGCTTCGTCCAGACCGTCCGTCTTGATCGCATCGTAAATCGCCTCATGACACTGCTGGTGCGACGCTTCTACGGCCAGCGCCAGCTCCTCGAGCTCATCAGCCGTGACCCTTTCCAGCTCATCGGCAAGGCGCGCCAGTCGTTGATACAGGGAGCGCTGTGCATCGGTGAGGCCAACAAAAAGCTGCGGATCCTCCCGCGCAACGCGCAGGTAGTCCGTCACCACGTCTTTCACGAGCTTACCGGCAACCTGGGCGTCCCTGGCGGCATGCAGCAGCGCGCTGATGCGCTCGTTCTCCGTCTCGGACAACTCGGCACGGGGCAGGTCCAGCGCGTAGCTCACCATCTCACCTTCCAGGCGCCGGGCTTTCTCGTAAGCCTCGGTAAACACGTCCGCGTCTACCGCTGCCGGCACAGGCGCAAATACCATGGCGTTGTGCTCGACGACGCGGCTCAAGAGGTGTCCCGACTCACGCTGCAGTGCTGACAGCGCGGCTTCCGGAACGGCCCCCGCGGTATCTTCCAGATAAAGGCTCTCGACGTTGTGCGACGCGGCGAAGCGGGATTCGAGGAAGTCCGCAAAGTAGCCAATCAACGGCACCCACAACAACAACCCCAGCAGGTTGAAGAGCGAATGGAACGCGACCAGCGTCAACAACGGATCCGCCATGAAACCGGCCAGCCACAGGAGCGGCACACGGATCACAAACGCGACGAGGTCCGTTACGAGGTTGAAGAGAAAGTGTCCCATCGCCAGCCGCTTCTTGTTGGGCGTGCCGCCGATCGCTCCGAGCAGAACGGTGCTCGTCGTGCCGAGATCAGCGCCGATGACCAGCGCCGCGGCTGAACCGAGATCAATGACCCCTGCATCGAGGAGGCTCAGGGTGATGACCATGGCTGCCGAGCTCGACTGCACGACGGCCGAGAAGACCGTGCCAAACAGCAGAAACTCGACGGCAGAGAAGTTCGCGAGCACCTGCGGATCAACCAGCTGCGTAACGCTGTCGACCGACTCTTTCATGAACGTCAGCGCCAGCAGCAGGAGACCAATCCCCAGCACGAGCCTGCCCGTCTGCGCCGCCTGGCGTTTCGACATGAGCAGCTGTATCAGGCCGCCGACGGCAATGAGCGGTAACGCCATCGCTTCCAGATCCAGCTTGAAACCGATGGTTGCAACGATCCAACCGGTTGCCGTCGTGCCGAGATTCGCACCGAACACGACCAGCAGCGCGCGACGCATGGGAATGACCCGCGCGCCGACGAACGCCAGCATCATCAGGCTCACGACCGAGCTCGACTGCAGCACGGCGGTGGCCACGGTGCCGCTGAAGATGCCGCGCAGCGGCGAGCTGGTGTTGGCCGCAATCAGCGTTTTGAAGCGACGTCCGGCAAGCACGTGTACCGACTCTTCCACCAGCGCCATCGCCAGCAGAAAGAGCATCAGCCCGGCAAGAAACTGCCACGCATCAATCTGCACACACACCTCGCGAGAACCCGAATGTCAGGGTTTTACCGCAATCCGCCCGACCAGGCGCTACGTAATTGTGCGGAGCTTGCGCTGCGTGCCCGGGTACGTGGTTTTCCTGATGTTTAGCCCATACCGCCATCCCCAATATGAGTTGAACCGTTATTCAACAAAGGTGGCCCATGGCCGCGTTCGAGAAACTCCTGGTCGTCAACGATTCCCTGGACGGTATGCCCGAGGCCTTGAGCAAAGCGGCGCTCATCGAACACTATACGGGTGCTGAGGTCGAGGTTGCGGAAGTCATCTGGGACACGGTGGAAGACGAGCCACTGAACGAAATCGACAAGGCGAATCTCATAGAGGCCTTCACCGCTGCCGAGCGTCACGGGCTTCACAGTCTGCTGGACCCCTATAAAGACCGCATCGCGTGGAGCGAAGCCCGTGTTCTCTGGAACAAACGCACGGACGAGGCGATTCTAGACGAGGTCCGGCAGCAGGGCGTGAGCCTCCTGATCAAGCCGGGCGTGGGCTACGGCCTCACAGATCATCTGCACGCGCCGCTCGACTGGCGATTGATTCGCGAAGCGCCCTGCCCTGTGCTCATATCACAAACCCCGGCGTGGCAAACCGGTGGCAACGTCCTGGCGGCGGTTGACATCGCCGACACCGCTCACGCCGCGCTCAATGACAAGGTGCTGCTGACCGCCAGAACGCTCGCGGACACCCTGAACGCGGCGCTGCATCTGTGCTGCGTACACTCCGATCTCGGTCAAAGCGTGGGTGCGCTGCAGGTGGCGATGGACTATCAGGGCATCAAAGAGGACATGCGCGAGGCGCGCAGCGCGGCCCTTGCCGACGCGATGAAACGTCTTGGAATCGAAGACGCAACTGCCCATATCAAGGAAGGCAAACCCGCACCCGTCATCGCGCACCTGGCAAGCGAGCTCAGCGCCACGGTCACCGTGATGGGCACGGCGGCGCGCTCCGGCCTCGAGAAACTGATGCTCGGCAACACCGCCGAGGATACTCTGACGCGCCTCGAGGGCGACGTATTGACCGTGAGGGACTAGGAGAACCAACATGCAGGCTTTTACCAACATTCTCGCCGTGCTCCAGGAAGATCAGGATACGCACCAGCTCTTGACCAAGCTGAGCGCGCTGAGCCGCGGGCGCGAATGCGACATATCCCTGATCCGTGTGGTTTACGAAGGCGTCGCCGATCTCAACAGCAAGCACATCGATGCCTCGGCAGGATTGAAAGAGCTTGTGCTCGAAGCGGCGCGATCGTCGCTCAGAGACGCGGTCGACGCCGCTGAAGTACCCGTAGCCGGAATGACGAGCGCGGCGATGTGGAATCCTCACGTGTGGCAAGGTGTCGTGCACGCTGCCGGGTCCACGGGTGCCGAGCTCATCGTCAAAACGACCGGCGAGGACAAAGGGTTCGCGGGGCTACGAACCCCGGACGATTGGAATCTGCTGCGCAACGCAGAAGTGCCCGTGCTTCTCGCGCAGGAGCGCGAATGGCCCGAAAACCCCACAATTCTCGCGGCAATCGACATCTATGATCCGAGCCACGCAGAACTGAACGATCGCATTCTCGCCACGGCACACGATCTCACGGACCAGCTTGGCGGCAGTCTGCACCTGGCGAGCGTTTTCCCGGTGCTCAGCAACTGGCTCGACGAGGTCACCACCATGCAGAGCTACAACAAGCTGCGCCAGGAAATCGAAGCGGAGATCTTCGATGGCCTGTCAACGCTGGCAGCGGAGCAGAACATCGAAGACTTCAGCTGTCACGCGCTCGAGGGTCTCGCCGCGGACGCCATGCACCAACTGATCACTGCGCTCTCTGCAGACATACTGGTGCTCGGCACCAAGGCGCGCAAAGGCGTGGCCGGGCTGCTGCTTGGCAATACGGCTGAGAAGCTCATTCACCACGTCCAGGCTGACATCCTGACGGTGACCTAGCGGCTCTAACGAAGCTGAGAACGCTACGCGGGCAGCGGTCTGTGATCCCCACCCGGCCCCGGCGTAATGTGCACCAGCTCCACGGGCTCCAGCACTTCCACGGTATGCCATTCCCCCTGCGGGACGATGCAGGCATCACCCGGGCCCATCTCCAACGGGTGCTCCGGATCTGAGTCGCCGGTGACGCGGACGCGCCCGGAAATGATGAACAGAAACTCATCACCATCCGGATGCATCTCACCGCCGTGCGGAGCACTCGTTTCCATAGACACGATGCCAACGGTCATGGCATCAGCCCGCTCGGGCGGACCAGGCTTATGGCGCCGCAGCTGCATGCCGAAATCACGCGCAATATCAATGCAGTCGAGCGCCACGTCTACCGGACGAATACGATCGTGGGTCATCAGCCTTACTCCGCCCAGCCGAGCTCACGCATCGCCCAGGGTGCGTTCCAGATTTTGATCATGCTGGCAACCTTGTCGTTCTCGCTCATGGTGACCGCGTACACGTACTCCGAGTCAGTCGACTGGCCGGTCGGCGGCACTGGACCGCCCTCACCGCTGTGAGTGGCATGGTAGGTGGCGAAGAACGTCGCCGTGCGGGTTGCCTCGTCATAGCTTTCGCTGTGCAGGGTGTAAGTGGCACCCGGCGCGGTGACCGTGCCGAAGCCGTGCATCCACTCACAGTACCCTTCTACGGTGGTGACGTCCGCCAGCGGTTCACTCTGGGCGCTGAATGGCGCACCCGGTTCGACGAATTCGCTGCAACCTGCCCAGCCCAGCGGTGTTTCGCAAGCGGCGAAGAACTTCCGCGCGTTTTCGAATGCCGACATGATCTTGACCTCGTTTGTTGTCTCTCCCTCGTTGGCAGATACTACCCTTCATTCACCAGGAAGTGTTTACCCCTGCATGCACGAAGAATCCGCGGAGTACTACGAGCCACGCCGCGCGGTCAGGGCTCTATTGATCGCCGAGCCCGAAGAGCGTGTGCTCCTGATCCACACTCTGATCCCCGACACGGACACGCTGATCTGGTTGGCGCCAGGCGGCGGCGTCGAACCCGGGGAGGACGGTGAACAGGCGCTATACCGGGAGGTTGCCGAGGAAACCGGGCTCGAGATTGATCGCTGCGAAGGTCCGGTCTGGTGGCGCAGGCAGCAGTTCCATCTGCATGGCAAACCGTACGATCAGACCGAAGCGTTCTACCTGGTACGCACCGCCATGTTCGAGCCGGACAACACCGCCAACCCGGCTATGGATGAACGCGACATCTTCCGCGGATTCCGCTGGTGGTCGCTCGCGGAGATGCAGGCAGCCGCAGCGGCAAAGGCGGAGATCTTCGTGCCGCTCAAATTTGCGGTGCACTTCGAGCGTCTGCTCCGGGAAGGTCCCGCCGACGAGGCTTACGACGTAGGCCGCTGAACCTCAGTTTGCTGCCGGTGCGGTGCCGTTGACCGTAGCAAAGTGCTGCGTCATGTCGGCAACGAGTTGCGGCACAACCTCAGCCGGCAGGTCGTGACCCATACCCGCATACTGAATAAATCGCGCTCCCGGAATCAGCTCTGCCGTATGCTCACCATGAGGCGGCGGCAGCAGGGCATCATCTTCACCGTGCAGCACGAGCGTGGGGACGCTGATGGTTTTCACCTGCTCGGAGCGGTCCCCGGCGGCAACGATGGCCAGCAACTGGCGCGGCATGGCTTCGGGATAGATACCCATGGCGTTGAGCTGCGCGGTCTGGTCACCTTCGGCATCACCGATGTCCATGAGGTCAGCCTGCGCATCCCCTGACGCTTCCGGCAGGTGCGGCGCTCCGGTGGTGGACATGATGGATACCAGGCTCTGCGCGCGTTCCGGATACTGAGCGGCAATAATCTGCGCAATCATGCCCCCCATCGATGCGCCGACGATGTGGGCGTCTTCAATGTTGAGCGCATCCAGGAGCTGCACGCCGTCGTCCGCCATGTCGCGCAGCGTATACGGGGCGTCGACATCAAAACCCACATAGCTTTTGAGCATCTCCCACCAGAGCGTCGGCGTCCCGAGCTCGTCCAGGCGGGCGGACTGCCCGGTATCCCGGTTGTCGAAAAGGATGACCCGATAGCCTGCGTCCGCAATGTGGTTCACGAAGTCCTCACCCCAGAGCCGGTGGGAGCCGGTCAACCCCATGATCAGAAGGACCGGAGGCCCATCCGCTGAACCTGCCTCCGTATAGGCGAGATCAATGCCGTTGATCTGCTCCACGGTCATTGCCTGCTCGAGGTTGTAGCGCGCGTGCGCGGTACCCGCTGTCGCGAACAATAGAACAAAGAGCGCAAACAGGGCTGTCCTCATGGTTTTCTCCTTTTCGTTTTCAATCGACGTGAACCGGCAGGCCGTCGTACCGGTGCCAGAACGGCATGGATTGCAGCTTGAGCGCCTCGGGCGGCACGGCCAGGCGCAGATCCGGGCTGCGCTCGAGGAGCGTCTTGATGGCGATCCTGGTCTCCATGCGGGCGAGAAACGCACCCAGGCAGAAATGGTTCCCCTGCGAGAAAGCGAGATGCTTGTTCGGATCACGGCGAATGTCAAAACGCTCCGGATCCTCGAAGACGGCCTCGTCGTGGTTCGCTGATCCGAGAAGCGGCACCGCCGGGGTGCCTTTGGCGATCACAACCCCGCGAATTTCGACGTCTTCTTTCGCGTAGTTCATCTTGGTGCCGTGAATTGGCGAGCAGAACCGCAGGATTTCCTCCACGGCAGAGCCCGCAAGCTCGGGACTCTCGCGCAGGCGTTCGAGCTCTTCCGGATGCGTCAGGAGTGCATGCACGCCATTGGTGATGAGATGCACCGTCGTCTCATAGCCGGCAATGATGAGCAGGAAAACGAGGCTGACGAGCTCGTCCTCGGAGAGGCGATCCCCGGCCTCCTCGGCTTCGATCAGATGGGTCAGGATGTCGTCCCCCGGCGCGCGGCGTTTGCGCGCCAGGAGATCCCTCACAAACTGCACCAGCCGCGGCATGTCCCACGCAAACGTGCGCATGACGTTCCAGCCTGTCATGCCTTCGCTCAACACCCTGAGACTCTGCTGGAACTGCGGCATCTCCGCGGCGTTGACGCCCATCATTTCGCGGATGACCGTCGTGGGAATTTCCAGCGCATAAGCGCGCTGCAGATCCACGCTCCCTGCGGCCAGACAGCGATCCATCAGCTCGTGGGTGAGCGCTTCCACCCGCGCCTCCATGGGATTCAGCGTTTTGGGGGCAAACGCCTTCTGCACCAACGCGCGCAGCCGGCGATGCTCCGGATCGTCTTCGACAATCATGCTTCGGGAGAGAAGCGCTATGCTCTTGGGCACCGGAAACGGCAGCCGCGAGCCCCCGGTGGCGGTTGTGCGGTTGCGGCAGAAGCGTTCGTCTTTGACGAGCGCCAGGCAGTCTTCGTGGCGCGCCATTGCCATCACTTTCATGCCGACGATTTTCATCGTATGCACCGGTGAGTATGCGCGCAGGTACTTGTAGTA
Source organism: Pseudomonadales bacterium (assembly GCA_028285415.1). Taxonomy (GTDB): domain Bacteria; phylum Pseudomonadota; class Gammaproteobacteria; order Pseudomonadales; family Azotimanducaceae; genus UBA4421. The sequence continues at coordinate 139,886 of JANQPF010000022.1, read as the reverse complement.
CTCGTATTTGTCCTGGATGAACCGTTTGTCGAGCGCGCTGAGCGGCCGGCTCAGGTCAAACGGCGCCGCCTCCTGGGCAACGGCGGGTGCATTCACGAACCTCTCCCGATGGTACGTCAATCGGAGAATTGTACGCCGCGAAGGCCAATTTTGCAGATACTCACTCGGCGCGCGCAAACCGGCGCTGAGAGCGCTGTCGTCGTTTTTCTGCTTCCTCCTCCCGGTTTTTCGGCGGCGCGGAGGTGGTCAGCGCACCCAGCAGATCGCGGACGACATCGGTCACGTCGTCGACCGCCTGTGCGAACACCGCGGCGTTCGCCTGCGAGGGTTTCGTGGAGCCACTGACCTTGCGGACAAACTGCAACGCTGCAGCCCGGATCTCCTCGTCCGTCGCCGGCGGCTCGAAGTTGTGCAGCACTTTGATGTTCCGGCACATGATTACCTCCCTGAACGTTTGTCTTTGGCTGCCTTCTCGTTGCCGAATTTGAACTGCCCCGAGGCACGCGCAAGCAAGAGCTGCAGATCAGCGCCTTCCGCGTTGGCACATTTGTTTTGCAACTTCACGGCGTCACGGCCGCCAACCGTCATGGCCGGCCTGCCGTGACGCATGATCTGTACCGATCCGTTCTTCAGGACCTGATACGTGAATCCGAGATCGGTCGATTCGTCACACACTGGCGGAACGAAAAGCGGGGGCGTATTGGGCAAGCCCCGAGACGCCGGTGAGCGCGCCGGTCTCAAGCTCGAGGTGCATGAAGCTGTCCGTCGCGTTGTACTCGTTGTCGAGATGCGACCGCGTAAAACCGAACCGCTTGTAGTATTCCGGCTCGCCGAGCAGAAAGAGCGCCTTGTAGCCTGCATCTTTCGCAGCCTCAATGAGAAACTGCATCAAGCCCGTACCGATGCCATGCGACTGCCACTCCGGTTTGACCGATAGCGGCGCGACGCCGAGATAATCCGTGGCGTTGCCCGCAACGGTCATGGGGGAAGCAACGACGTGTCCGACTGTGGATTCCGCCATTTCGGCGACAAACTCCAGAACAATGTCGTCATTATCGCGCAGGTGCGCGACGAGCACCGCTTCGTCCTGGCGGTGAAACGCCGCACCCACGACGGTAAGCACGTCGTCCTGATCTTCTTCGCGCGCATGACGGATGAACATGCTCCAGCGCCGGCCCTACGAGTCGCCGCCCGTCGTATTACGGTTACTGCCTTCGAATGCACGGTCGACGTTTTCACGCACGCTCCGATCAACCCGCTCCCACTCCTCTGGCGATCTGCAGACCCGCTCTTTGACACGCGAGCCCGTGACGCGTACCCGGCGACACTCACGCTTGGGCTTCGACTTCTTGGATTTCTCAGCCGCCTGCTCGGCGCCTTGATCGACCTGCGCAAGCAGTATCGGCTCCTGCGATGAGCCAACCGTATCCGCAGCCACGCCGGCCGGCGCGCTCAGCGCAACGGCACCAGCCAGGAAAACAACAACTCCAGCGTATCGCACGCCATACTCCTTTGATCTGAAAGACGCGGCAGTCTAACCGCTACCCCGGGTTCGGGAAACGCGGAGTTTCGATACCGCAACGCATGAGGGCTCGTCTGACGTACCCAACAACCGCCTGTTACTCTCCGCCAACCGGCGCGCTGCCGGTCTGTTGCAGCGTACGCTCCTCGGCTTCGAGTACTCTGAAGCTCATCGCACCGAACAGCATCTCGTCCCAGGACTGGCGACCCCACGGCACGTTACGAGTGTGATCCGGATTGGCCGGATTCCGGGAGGAATTGTCCCACCACGTCCGATGCACGATTCGCGTACCGGCCGGCAGCACCTTTGGCTCTTTCAGTACGTACGTGGTCTGCCAGTTGAAGTCGTAGCGCGGTACCGATACCAGCTTTTCTGTCGTCCCGTCGGGATAGTGCGCAACAAACTCCGAAGCCTTGCCGCGGTAGTGAGCATGCGGCAGCAGGCTGTAGAGCAGAACGTCGTCCTTGAGCGTGCGTGCCATGATTTCAGCGTGGTTGGCAGCCCCGGCTGGGATGTTGATGCGAGGATTGGCCAGCACCATGCCGCTCATGGCGTATTTCGGTGGCTCATCGTAGAGATACAGGCCAATGCGGGAGACATCCGTAGCCGCTTTGCCCGACGTGGTGTAGTGCATCTGAAATTCGAACGTGGCGTCCGCGGGCAGGAACGTCCCGGTGTCTTGCGGATACTCACGCGCCACCGCGCCCGGCACGTAGCCGCCCAGCCCACCGCCGCTGCCACGCTTGAGGCGGCCTGTCCGCGGGCCCGCGGTTTCCATGGTCCCGAAGCGGGTAATGACATGATGCAGCACGCTGCGATCGCCGGGCAGGATTTCCGAAGCCCGCACCCAGACGTCTTCGGTGAGCGGGTTGTCGACCATCTTGTACTTGTAATCGACAACGCCGGTTGCAGGAACGTCTTCTGCCGGGATTTCGATGATGACGTCAGGCTCGCCCAGCGCCCATTGCGGATAGCTCGCCCTTTCGAGGAGCGGATCTTCACCCTCTCCCCGGGGTGCACCCGCTTCGATCCAGTGGACGAGCGTGCGGACGTCGTCGGCACTCATCGAGCGGTCGTTGACGAACTCCCCATGGTGCGGGTCCGCATGCCAGGGCGGCATGCGCTGGGTGCGCACGACTTCGCGGATCATCAGCGAAAAGCCACGCACCATGTCGTAGTTGTTCATCGCCCAGGGACCAATGCCCCCTTCGCGGTGACACGTCACGCAGTTGTCTTTGAGGATGGGTGCAATGTCATTCGCATACGAAATCTCCGCATGAGAGTCACGACGGGCGAGCTCCGGCAGATCAACGTCACAGCCGGTGATCGGAGTTCCCGTCGAAGGTACGCTTGCACCCGCCAATAGCGCCTGCAAGGCATCCGCCCCCGTCTCGGCATCCCCGCGGTATTTGACCGTCCAGCTGGCAGGTTCAATCAGCAAGAGCTCACCGGCGCGGGTCATGGCGAGCGCCTCGCCGATGATCTGCGTTGCATCCATCAACACGGGCGCGTCAAGACCCAGGCGGTTTGCATGCGCGCGGATCAGGTTGCGGTCGTCCGCTGAGTTCAGGAGCATGAATTCGACGCCCGCGTCGGCGTACTGCACCTGCAGCGCCTTGAAACGCTCGAGGCTCGGCTCAGCCGCTTTGCAGGTGCTGCTGTGCGACATCAGCACCAGCGCCGGTGCATCGCTGAAGTAGTAGAGCTCGTGTGAGCCACCTTGATGATCGAGCAGCCGAAAGTTCTCCACCCGGCTGTCCGGCGGCAGCGCCATCGCAACGCTACAAACAGAAGTTAAGATAAGCGCGGTGAGCCCGCGAAGAATGACGCCCATGGTTTCTCCCCTGACTGTAGGCCCAAACTGCAGCAAGACGCCCCGAGCTTACGCCGTTCCCTGGGACGTGTCACTCAGCCCCAGCGGGCGCGTTCAGAGTTTGACCATGCCCCCGTCGACCATGAGCGACTGCCCGGTGATGTTCATCGAGTCCTCGGAAACCAGGAAAACCACCGCATTACCGATGTCTTCCACCGTCTGCTCGCGCCGGAGCGGCGTGCGGTCGAACACCTCCGGATAGTCACCCCGCGCAATGCCATCGAACCATGCCCGCGGTTCCTGTCCGGCATAGTCGGGTATGGTTGCCACCGCACGCTCTGCGTTCCCCGCCCAGGCATCGGTATAGACGATGCCGGGACACACGGAATTGACGTTGATGTTGTGCGGTCCAAGAAGCTCTGCCTGGGTCTGCGTGTAGTTTGATATCGCTGCTTTCATCGCACCGTAAGACGGATGCACAAACGTTTCGAGCATCTTGTCCGATAGCGACGCACGGCCCGCGATGGATCCGATGGTGACGAGCTTGCCGCGCTGACGCGACTTCATGTGCGGGATGACCGCCTCCGACATCAGCACGACCGGTTTGAGGTTCTGCGCATAGAGCGCATCCCAGAGCGCTGCGGCTAGACCCAGCTCATGCTGTTCGGGCTCGATGGCGTCCTTGGGACCTGCACCGACGTTATTGACCAGAATATCGATCTGTCCCCAGGCGCTGAGCACCGTATCACGCAATTCCACCATCTTGTCAGGGTCGGTGATGTCTCCCGGCACGCCCAGCGATTCAGCGCCGAGCGCTTCGATCTCACGCACCGTGCCCGCGGTCGTCTCCGCGCCATATGAATTGACCGCCACTCTGGCGCCTTCCCGGGCCAGCGCCAGCGCGATACCTTTGCCGATGCCGCGACCTGCGGCAGTGACGATGGCAACCTGGTCTTTGAGCTTCACCCTGCCTCCTGATACTCGATGTCTGCAAGTTTCACTGCTGCCGCCCGCGCGCTGAGGCGCCGCATCCAGGCCGCCATCATCGATTCGCCCCGTTCGTTCTCGAATTCGACGTCATCCGCACTGGAAAGCCCGGCCAGAATCAGCAGCACGGCCCGACTGTAGTCCCGCTTGAATGCCTCAAACGTATAGTCGGCAACGCCGAGCGCCTGAAAGTAGCTCCTCAGCAGACTGTCGACGACGTCCGCATCCGCGTCCTCGGAGAGCGCGCTCGTGAGGAAATAGGCGACGTCATACGCCGCCGGTCCCATGCGCACGAGCTGAAAATCGATGAACGCGCACTCCGGGCCGTCGAATACGACGTTGTCGAGGCGCAAATCACAGTGCAGGAGCGTCGTTGGTGCATCAGCAACAAACCGGCGCATCAACGCCTCGTTGTGCTCGCGCAGCCAGTCGAGGTGGTGGTGAACGCTCTCGTCCACGAGCTTCTTGAAGGCGTCGATGTGCTGGTTGAATATGCCGTGCCGCATCCGTGCGTCGATGTCCAGCTCCAGCAGCCAGAAGTGTCCTTCGAGCGCACTGTCACCCCAGTACTTGCCATGCATCGGGGCAATGGATTCGAGCACCCGACGACACCCTTCGACATCTAGCCCCGCAAGCTGATCGCCGGGTTCCATCCCTTCCAGATATTCGATGAGGAGCATATACCGGCGCTTTTTGGCGCCCGCAATGAGTCGCCCGACGAACGTCAGGGCACCGCTCATGAAGCGCGGTATCTTGTCAGCCTGACGCAGGATCTCCCGCTGGTTCTCGGAGCCTTTGTCGCGGTCGAACTCGCTGAAAAAGAGCCTCGGCAGCCGTATGGGCACCGCCTCACCGAACTCGCGAAAAAACATGATTTCGCGTTCGTACACACCGATGAGCTCACCCATCGTTCGATTGGCTTTCTTCGGCAGCTTGGCAACCAGATGTTTCGGCACGTCAGGCGACGCGCTCGTGAGCACGAGATGCAGCACGTCTCCCATGAATCCCTGACCTGCACCAAGCACGTTCTGCTCCACCGCCTGCACGGGACCATTCAACACCGAGCCGAGCCAGTCGCTCGTGAGCTCCTCCGGCGTTTCGGGCAAATACTCCCGTTCAGCTGCCATTGAGCTCGTCCACGATGTGAATGAGTTCGTTGAGGTTGGTGATCTCGAAATGGGGTTCGGCCGTCACCTCGAGTCCGTGGGTCAGCGGAGTTTCCACACCTTCTTCAACGATGCGCACCGAGCGCATTCCCACCTTGTCAGCGCCGGCCACGTCGTGATGGAGCGAATCCCCGACAAAAAGCACGTCTCCCAGTTCCAAGCCGCTTTTGTCGAGCGAATAGTGAAATATTCGAGTATCCGGTTTGCAGGAGCGAGCTTCCTCGGAGCTCGTGCAGTGGTCGAGGAGCCCATCGAGGCTATGCCTTTCAACCAGCGGATAGAGATAGTCGTCGTCGATGTTGGAAACGATCGATAAATACAGATCGCGCTCCTTCAACGCCTTGAGGGCCTCGTGGGTCTCGTCGCGGATCGGCAGGTTCTCGAGCATCGCGTCGCGCTGGCGGATGTGGAACTCTTCCAGCAACGATTCACTCGGTTGGTGATCGAAGTCGTTCAAGAAATGCGTCAACGTGTCGCGAAACAGATCCTTGTGCAGGAAGTAGGACTGCGCGCCATAACGTTCACCCACGTTTTTGTTGGCCTTGCCCCAGGCTGCACCAACCTCCTCGGGCGTCGCCTGTATACCGAGCTCGCGCATCACAAAGCCGATGCCGCCGCCTCTGCCGCGGCGCCTCTTCTTTTCTTCGTCGCTGCGCGGCTCACCCCCGGATGCGACGGCCGGACGGCCAAGGTAGCTGAAGAGCGTACCCCCCAGATCGAAAAATATACCTCTGACCTGCATGTTATTGCGCTGTCATCCCGGCATCGACGACAAACTCCGCACCGGTCACGTAGTTCGACTCGTCCGACGCGAGATACAGAATGCAGTTGGCAATATCCAGGGGCTCGCCGGCACGCTGCAGCGGAATCCGCAGCGGTCCCGTCTCCAGACTCGCCGGGTCGTTTGCACCTGTCGCCTGGGCCTGCATATTCGTCCAGATGACCCCCGGATGCACCGAATTGCAGCGGATGTTGTATTGCGCGGCTTCCATGGCAATCGACTTGGACATGATACGCACCCCGCCCTTGGCTGCGCCGTAGGCCACGCAGGTCTGCATCCCGACAAGGCCCGCCACCGAAGAGAGATTGATGATGCTGCCGCCGCGCGCTTTCATCGCTGCTATCGCGTATTTGCAGCCGAGGAACACCGAAGTGAGGTTGACCTCAATCTGGCGGTTCCACTGCTCGAGCGTCATCTGCTCAATGGGCACCAGCACGGCAATTCCCGCATTGTTGACCACCACGTCCATCCCCCCGAAGGCGTCGTCCGCCGCTGCCATCGTCGCCGCCCAGTCGTCCTCGACGATCACATCCTGGCGCAGCGAGATCGCCTGTCCGCCGGCATCCTCGATGGCCGTGGCGCAGGCGGCTGCCCCGGCCTCATCGATGTCGGTGACCACGAGCTTGGCGCCCTCTTCGGCGAGTCTGAGCGCCGTGCTGTAGCCAAGTCCCGGGTTGGACGCGGCACCCGTCACGAGCGCCACCTTGCCATCCAGTCGTCCCATCGGTTCCCCTCACGAATTCACAAACCCATAGATTAGGTTAAAGTCTGGCCAAATCCAAAGGGGGAGCAACATGACCCAGGGAAACCTGTCCACCGTCGATCTCACAGGGAAGGTTGCCGTTGTCACCGGCGGCACCCGGGGCATCGGGCGGGGTATTGCCGACGCCTATCTGGCTGCGGGCGCTCAGGTTGTCGTGAACGGCCGGAGCGCGGACAAAGGGGCTCAGGCCCTCACCGAAATGGATGCCGGCGACAACGCCTTTTTCGTGGCAGGCGACGTCACCAGCCAGACAGACGTAGAGCACGTCGTCGATGAGGCGATCGCCCGCTACGGCAGGGTGGACATTCTCGTCAACAACGCCGGCGGCTCAACCGGCTACGCGCCGGTTGCGACGCTCAGCGACGCAGCCTGGGCCGAGGCCGGCGACTGGATTCTGAACTCCGCCTTCTGGGCGACGCGCCGGGCGCTCAAAGACATGGAGCCACGCGGCTGGGGCCGGATCATCAACATCTCGTCCGTCGAGGGCCGCCAGGCCGCCAAGGCAACGGTCAGTCACTACATCACGTTCAAACATGCGTTGAACGGATTTACCAAGGCGGTGGCTTTCGAATACGGTCCTGCAGGCATCACAAGCAACGCCATCAGCCCGGGCGGGGTCGAAACCGACCTCATGCTGGAAAATGGACCCGCGGCAGCCGAATCGATGGGGATAACGTACGAAGAATTCAAGAACAGCTACGCCGAGGAGGCGGCGATCAAGCGCCTCAACACGGTTGAGGAAATTGCTGCGATGGCGCTCCTCCTGGCGTCGGATCTGGGCGGCGGTATCAACGGCGCAAACCTCTGCATCGACGGCGGCACCGCTTTGTGAACGACCGCTGAGAACGGTACTCGGCTGGACAAAGCGCATGCGCGCGCATAGCATGCGCCGCCATGATCACTTTTCTCAACTTTTCTCGCAACAACGGCACGGACACGCTCGAACGCGTGGGCTCGCTGTCGCCCGGAGGAATCTGATCAGTTAACCCATCAGCAATCCCGAAGGACCCCGGCAGCAGCAATGCTCCCGGGGTTTTTCATTTCTGGAGGACAGAAAATGACCCTGACCATCAAAGACATCGTGAAGAACCAGAACGCACATTTCGTGTTCTATCGGGACCAGTCTTTGTTCTATGAAACGGACAACGGCTTCCAGTTCCCGGTGCCGATTGCAGATGCCGGTTCGGCCACGCTCAATCAGGAGGAGAAAGCGATCCTGCTGATGCGCTATATTCGCAAACACCTCGAACGTACGCAGGCGGCGAAAGACGCTCAGCAACTGGATACCGAATGACGTCAACCTGGCTCTGGATCTCCCATCGGAGATCCAGGGCTCACGGGCCCCAACAGGGAGAGAAACGATGGGAGAAGGCCGTGCAACCAACAGGAGTCAGGTGGTCTAGCATGAAAAGACAGCGGGACTGGGTACAGCTCTTGACAAACATTGCGGTTGTCATCGGGTTGCTGCTCCTCATTTACGAGTTGAACCAGAGCCGTGAGCTCACCCGCGCTCAGATGGTCGACGGTGCCTATGACGCGGCGATTTTCCGCAACCTCGCGCTCATTGGAGAATCTCCCGAAGGGGCCATTGCCAGGTCTCTATTTCATCCTGAAGACGTTACCGAGGCGGATGCCATTGTCCTGTCGCACTTCTACACCGCGCTTCTGATCAGCTGGCTGCGCAACAGAGACGAGCGGGGGCTGGGATACTTCGACCGCGAATTCGAAGAAGTGATTGCTTCCGAAGCGTACTTTCTCAATAGCATACCCGGCCGTAGGTGGTGGGCGTCGGTGCGCGATCTCCAGGAGCCCGAACTCGCCGCGGCAGTCGACAAAGCGCTCGGGCCGCTGACACCGGAAGCACAGCGCCGGATGCTCGAGCAGCTGGTTGGCGAGAACGAGCGAGCTACTCCCGAGCCGGACAGCTGATGGTGATGTCCCGCGCGGCCCCCACCCGTATGGCGGCAGCGCAGAGCTCATCCTGCCAGGCATCGGTTACGCCATAACTTGCAAACAGATCCGCTGTCCGCGGATCGTCCAGTAGGTCGGGCCGTACCCACTCGAACCACGGGCGGATGGTCAGAGCAACGGGATAGTCACCGCCGGTGTCTAGATAGCGATTCAACATTGCGAAGACCGTATCCGGATCGCCGAGGCGCGCCACGATCGCTCGCTGGCGATAACCGAGAAAAGCATCATTGAGGTAGTTCTGCGGCGGGTATCGCTCCCGCGCAACTCCCAGTTCACCAAGCGCAACAAGCCGCTCTACGTCCACATGGTCGAGCCTCAGTAGAAGCTCACGACGCACCACTTCTTCCGGTAATCGCATTTGCAGAGACAGCTCCCCAGCGCGCTCCAATAGCGCTTCGTAGTAAGCGGTGAAGTCGTCGAGCATATCGAAGCGCTTGGCTCCCGCCGCGCACTGAATGGCGCTGAACCGGGCAAGACTGAACGGATGATTGGTATCGAGCAGGAGCGGCACACTGTCCAAATCACCGAAATCGACCAGACAGCGCTCGTAGTTACCTAGAAACAGCTGCCGTAAGGTGCTGTTCGCATCGATTCTCGCGCTCGGTCCGTCCCGCTGACGCAGGATCTGAAACGAGCGGGCGGCGAAGTGCTCCGCCTGCTCGAGGAGTCCGGCAGTCGTCAACATCACGGCATAGCCGCCTTCGAGCGTACCCAGCGACTCCACGGGATTCTGAAACCGCTCGGTGTATTCTTCTCTCCCGAGCGCCGCTATCTCGCCATACTCGTCGAGGATCCTGGACGGATCGACCTCATACGGCGGTGAAAACAGGTTGACCGCCAGAACCGCACGGAAAAAGGGTTCGAGTCCGCCATCGGTGAGCACCTCCTGCATTGCCCGCTCCGCTGCCTGGAGTTGCTCAAAATTCTGCGAGCAGAATGCGGCGTGGTTCTTCATGACGATGGCGAGATAGGCTTTTGCTTTGGCAAATTCAGGATCGAGGGCGACGGCTTTCCTCAGTGCAGCAAGGCGACGCTCAAAGTTGAAACAGAACGGTAGCGGGGGTGACATGGCTTCGAGGTACGCCACATAAGCGGCGTCCGAATTCGTACCCCGATCGAAGGATACCGGCTTGTTTCCGGACGTGCCCAGAAGCCGGGCAACAATATTCGCCGCAATTCTGTCCTCGAGCTCGAACACCTCGCCCATCGGGCGCTCGAAGCGTTCTGTCCAGTAGGGCTGCCCTGACTGCGGATCGGTCAGAACTGCATCAACGACGGCGATTCCGTCATGGACTTCAACCGAGCCGCTCAGCACGTAGTCGACGTCCAGGTGTTGGCCTATCTCCACCGCCGTGGCGCCCTGGTTGCGGAGAAAACCGATGAGCTGCTGCGGTGGGACTTCAAACTCGGCGCGGTACAAGCCCACGGCAATGGACTGCCCGATACCCCTGGCCAGCCAGGCGTTGCCCGCCCGTGGATCCCTTTCCGCAAAACCGATGACGGCTATCGAGGGCCTCGACACCACCGACTCCGAGGAAGGCGCGAGTAACCACCAGCCAGCCAGCACGACAAGCACAAGCGCCGCCACCCAGGCCGGCCAGACCATGACCCGCGGGGTGACGGCCGCTGTTGGCTGCACCTGTGCAACGAGCGCGTAGCCGCGCGCCCGGATGGTTCTGATGTACTGTGGGTTCTGGTGATCGTCGTCGAAAGCCTGGCGCAGCTCCGATACGGCCTTATGCACCGCATTGTCAGCGATGAAGCTGTTCGCCCACACCGCTTCGAGTAGCTCATTGGCGCTGACCGTCGCACCCGGACGTTCCGCGAGGTAGGTGAGCACGTCCATGCTTTTTGGCGTGACCGCAATTTCAGCGCCGTCGCGGACGATAACGTCCTTGTCCGGCCAGACCTCACACTGCCCAACCCGCATCATGCAGCGCCCCTCCCATGCGGCTGCCCATAGTCTAAGCGGCCACCGCTGCAGGCGGAAGCTCCACAGCGGTGCCCGCAGGAGAAGATCCGATACGATCTCCCGCTCAGCGTTCTGCAAAATACCGTTGCTTGACCAACGCATTGCAATGCCGCACGGCGAAGCTGGCCGGGAGATTACGCTCGCGCATCATCTCCCGCAGGCAGTCCAGTTTGTACTCGTAGCGGGCGTGAGATTTCATCTCGGCAAGGGTGACGGGATCCTGAACCGCGCAACCCGTGGTCATCAGCAACAGTGCGGGAATAACCGCTTTTCTGAACATGGCGTATCTCCGTTCGGTAACGCAAGACACGCTAGGTGCTCGCCAGAATCCGCGCCTTCCGTTAGGCTTCTAATTTCCTTCCGGTTAATTTTTTTCTTGATATCAATGAGTTATGGCGCTGAATCAGTTCTGACAGCGAAGCCGGTAGATCTATTCGAATGACCGAAACAACCCGCATCACCCGCGTCGCCGCCTACGGACTGATTGTGGACGGCGAGCAGATGCTCCTCTGCCGCATCTCCGATCAGCTGCCGCGTCTGGCTGGACAGTGGACGCTACCCGGCGGCGGCCTCGAGTTTCGCGAAGACCCGGTGGACGCCATGATCAGAGAAGTACGTGAAGAAACCGGGCTCGTTGTGCGCGCCGCGGGGCTCGCCGGCGTTGACGCAAAAGCCGTGGATGCCGAGCATGCGCTGTACCATGCGATTCGCATCTTGTACCACGCCGAAGTGATCGGTGGTGATTTGACACACGAGCAGGACGGTACGACCGATTGCTGTCAGTGGTGGCACCGATCCGACCTGAATGGATTGCCAACGGTAGAACTTGTAGAGGCCGGCGTGGCGCACGTGTGGCCCGACAAAAGATGACCAACCGGAGATCCAACTGATGCTCGACCGGCTTGCCACGACGACCACCCTGTGGACAACGTTTGTCCTCACGATCCTCATGACCTTTGCGTTCCAGTACCTGGCCGGCGTCTGGTCGCTGGCGTTTCTCGACGGGATGTCCGACCCGGGTACCGTCCGTCAGGCCATCGCGGCTATGAGCGCTGAACAGCGGGTGGCGCACGCCTGGATAACCGGCACCCTGGACGTGGCTTATCCGCTGACTTACGCCGCCCTTTTCGCCGGTTCGGCCCACCGCTTCTTTCCCGCCTGGGGCGGGCGCGTAGCACCCGTTTTCGCCGCGCTGATTGTCATTGATCTCGTCGAAGGCCTGGTCCAGATCCTCGCGTTGACGACAGCCGTCGACTGGGTTGGCGCGAAGGCGCTCCTCACGCCGGTGAAAACCTGGCTGTTTCTGGGCGGCGCCCTCCTGACCATCATTGGCTGGCTTGCCTGGCTCATCCGGCGGCTGCGGAAATCGAACGGATGAGCAGAGACTGATCCACACGGTGGGCTGATATGAGAACCGAGTGAGGATCAGCTAAGCTCGCGCCTGCACCTGAGGGAGGGATTCATGAATCTGGAATACGTCAACATCGAAAAAGACGGCGCCATCGCTACGGTCACGTTCGACCGCCACAAAAATCTGAACGCATTTGACGGACAGCTGATCCTCGAGCTGACCGAGGTTGCTCGCTCGTTTCATCACGACACCGACACCCGCGCTGTCGTCCTGACGGGCAGCAAGAGCTACTTCTCCGCGGGCGCGGACATCGAGGACATGGGCAAACGCAATCAGGGTTCGGATCTCGAGAAGCGCAATACTTACTTTCGCGGGGTACGCCTTTGCGAAGCCTGGGAGAGCATGCCGCAGATCACCATTGCGGCTATGGAAAAGCTTGCCGTCGGCGCGGGTGTAGCCCTGCCGCTTGCCTGCGACTGGCGCGTGCTCGGCGAGAGCTGCTACCTCTACGTACCCGAGGTGAAAATCGGGCTGAACCTGCAGTGGGGCGCCCTGCCCCGCCTGATCAACCTCGTCGGTCCGGCTCGCGCCAAACGGATCTGCATTCTCTGCGAGCGGATGGACGCGCGTACTGCCCTCGACTGGGGTCTGGCAGAGGAAGTTGTACCCGACGGGGAGACGGTCACAAAGGCGCTGGAGCTCGCCCGGGCAGCGGCAGAAATGCCCGTCATCGCCACGCAGATGGTGAAAGAAGCTGTCAATGCCACTGCCGGTGCGCTCAACCGCGCGGCAAGCTTTGCCGACGCGGATCAGAGCCGGCTGACCGCCATGTCCAACGATGCCAGGGACGCGCGCGATCGTTTCAGCGGAAAGTAAGGGGCTGACACGGACAGCGCGATCACGGCAAGCGCGCTAGACCGGGCAGCGCGTCAGCTCCATGCCCTGGCTTCCAGGAGCGCCCGCCTGTAGTGCTTCAGACAAAGTGCCAGACACAGAATGGCGACACTGTAGTTGACAACGGCAAGACTGGAGATCGCCTTGCCTAACGCAAGCTCGCTGCCGAACACGAAATCACTCAGAAGGGCCGGCAGCGACGGCGCAAACGTATAAGACAGGAAGTTCACGGCAATGAGATAAAACGCAACCATCTGACCGCGCAGCTCGTTCGGCGCAATGGCCTGGAGGGTTGCCATGATGAGACCCGGCGGCATGGCCATGCAGAACGTCACCGGGATCAGAAGCCAGATTGCCATCCATGGATCCGGGAGCAGCGTCAAGGCGGTTGCCGTTGGCAGAAGCACAACGGTGCCGTAGAGCACAATGCGCAGAGTTGCGTCCTCCACCCGCCGACCGAGCAGAATGCCGGCCCAGATGCCGCCAATGACGCTGCCTGCAATGCCGACAATCATGGCAATGCTTCCGTAAACCAGACCTATTTCAGTGCGGGTCCACTCATGGTTGCGCACGTAGTACTCGACAATCCAACTGAAAAGCGACCAACCCTGCGTCGCGAGGCAGAGGTAGGCGGTGAAGACGAGCGCAAAAAACACCCAGCGGCTGCGCACAAACGCAAGGACCTCCGAAAGCGGTGCGCCTTTGCGATTCGCATCCAGTCGGCCGCGCCGACCCGGCTCCCGCAGTCCCCATACCGCAAGCGCGACGAGGAGCCCCGGCGCACCAACGATGATGAACACCATCTGCCAGGAAAACACTTCGCCAATGACCGGCAGTACAAAATTGGGCGTGGCTTCCAGGTAGTCGATGAGCGGACCACCAGCAATATTGGCCAGCCCCTGGCCGATGAACGGCGCAGAGGACACGATGCCTATCGCCAGAGGCAGCCGCGTCGCGTCGAAATAGTCGGCCAGCGCCGAGTTGGCTGCCGGGCCGAGCGTCGCTTCACCCACGCCGACGCCCATGCGCGCGAGAAAAAGATGCCAGTACTGGCTCACGGTCCCGCAGACCATCGTGAGAAGGCTCCAGCTGGCGATGCCCGCTGCCATGAGGTTACGCCGGTTGTAGCGATCGGCGATCCAGCCGGCCGGATACGACAAGATGCTGTAGAGGAACGTAAAGGCGAACCCCATGATGAGCGAAACCTGAAAGTCGGTGATGCCGCCCAGGTCGCGTTTCACCGGACCGATCATGACGTTGAGAATCTGCCGGTCGATGATCGAAAACGTCGACGCCAGCGTCAAAACGGCGACTACGTACCACAGATACGCCCGACTGAATTTGTCGCTCACAAGACCCTCCACCAGTTTGTATTCAGCACCCGGGCGCCGCCGCTCGCAACAAACCAGCGTTTCGTGGTCTGCCCCTCGCGAAGATGCTAATCTGACCTGAGCTGAACATGCAACGCGAATGGCGCTGCAAGAGAGGGGGTCATGATTCGTCTGGTCTTTTGTTTACGCCGGAAAGCCGGCATGTCGCTGGCTGAATTCCAGGACTACTGGCTCGAGCAACACGCGCCGCTGGTCGCTGGCTTTGCGACGGACCTCAACATTCTGCGCTACGTGCAGACGCACACGCTCGAAGATCCGGGCAACGAGGCCGCGCAACAGGCACGCGGTGCAATGGAGCCACACTACGACGGCGTCGCAGAACTCTGGTGGTCGACGGAAGCCGAGCTCGAAGCAGCCATGCAGAGTGAAGCCGGCCAGGCGGCCGGCACGGCACTCCTCGAAGACGAAGGCAGGTTCATCGACCTGCCCGAATCACCCCTCTGGTTCGCCTATGAGTATCCGCAGGTCAACCCCGTCCCCGAAAACGTTGTGGCAAAGGTCAAGAGCAACGTCGTGCGTGTGTTCTTCCCGCTGCGCCATCAGGCACGAATCTCCGAGGATGCGGCGCGTCACTACTGGCTGACGCAGCACGGGCCCATCGTCCGCTCGCATGCCGAGGCTACTGGCATGCTCTGCTACCGGCAGGTGCATCGGGCCAATTCACCGCTGGACCAGGCGCTGCAGGAATCCCGCGGCACGAAGGTCGAATCGTATCTGGGCCACGCGGAAGCATGGATTGATCGTGGCAGCGCGCCCGCCACGGCGGAGGCTCGTCTGGCCAATCAGACGTTTATCGAAGACGAGCACAACTTCATCGACATGCAGCGTTCTACCATCTGGTTCGGCAAAGAACACACCATCATCGATAGACGTTAGAGCGAAGCATGACATTTCCCGCAGCACCAGAAGATCTGACCACCGAATGGCTGAGTAGAGCGCTGAATACTTCTATAGAAGAATTCCGCGTCGAACACTTCGGTGAAGGCGCCGGCATCATCGGCATGGTGACACGTCTCCACCTGACGGGTCCTGAAGCGCCCCCAACCATCATTGCCAAGTTTCCCTCGCCCGCGGAGGAAAACCGCGCGGTGGCCGCTACCTACGACATGTACCATCGGGAAATTCAGTTCTATCAGCAGATTGCCCACCGCATCAATCTGCGTGTGCCAGATTGTTATTACGCTGAGTTCGATCCGGAAAGATCGGAGTTTGTGCTCTTGATGGAAGACCTGCAGGGTATGCGCATCGGTGATCAGGTGGCGGGGTGCGGCGAAGCGGACGCGCGGCTGGTGGTAGAGGGGATTGCCCGCTTTCACGCGAGCACCTGGCGCACTACTCAGCTCATCGTCTCACACAACAACCCGGGACAGCGCGACGGCATGATTGCTGGATTTCAGATGGGTTGGCCCGTTGTGCAGCAGCAATTTCCGGAATTCATCCCGGAGGACGTCGCTATCCTCGCGGCAAACGTGCCGGACAAGGTCGAAGAGCTGCTCAACCGCATGACGGACGGTCCCATCAGCATCGTTCACGCTGATGTGCGCCTCGACAATATTTTCTTCGGCAACGACGAAATTGCGCTGGTGGACTGGCAGTCCGTCTGCACGTCCGCCCCGGAACAGGATCTTGCGTATTTCGTGACTCAGAGCCTGTCCGACGAGGTTCGTAACGCGGCGGACTGGGTTGCGCTTTACCATCAAACTCTGGTTGCCGCGGGTATCGACGACTACAGTCTGGAAGCCTGTCGCGAGCGCTATCGGGTCAGCGCCCTGTATCTGCTCTGCTACGCCGTGGTCATTGCTGGAACGCTCGATCTCGGCAACGAGCGCGGCATGCAGCTTGGCCGCACTCTGTTCGGCAATGCGATGCGCTCGCTCATCGAGCTCGACGCATTCGCCCTGCTCGCCGACTAGTCCGCCTGCTTCACGGATCAGATCCCCAGGTCCAGCAGGTTGTAGTCTTTGATGGCAGCCCGGGCCGCATCGTTCCAGGCGTAGGCTTCCATTTCGCCGGCCAGCGGTTCATAGACGTAGGGCGCCTCGTCCGGGAAGCGCTCGCTGCGCGCGTTGATACCGTATGCAATCATTTTCGCCCGCTCGTGGATACGCTCGGCGGTGTACTCCGCGACCGGGTTGTGAATGCCGCCGCTCTGCACGCCCAGCACCGACTGGCGCCTGTGGAAGCCGAAATTGATCGTGACCCGGATGTCGGGACTCGTGTTGGCAAAAGATCCGTGGATGGCCTGGCGATTGCAGATGCCCACATCCCCCGGCGCACAGATCATCGGGACCGCCTGCGGCAGCCGATCGGAGCCGGCGGCGGTCACCATCGCTTTGATATCAACCTTGCCCTGCCTATGTGATCCCGGCACGACCCAGAGCCCGTTGGCGGCACTGCAGCCGTAGAGCTGGGCCATGAAGTTGAAACCGTGTGTGTTCTCGTCGAGATCCGGCGACTCCCAATGCGTCCAGCCGTCCTGATGCCAGGCCACCGAGCCGCCCAATCCCGGGTGCTTCACCCAGATGCCTTCGTTGAAGGGCACAAAGTCGTCACCCAGGATGGCGGCAGCAACGCGCAGGAGATCGGGGTGCGCGTAGAGGCGCAGATGTGCATCGGAAAACTGCAGCGATCCAAGCACCAGTTGCAGCACGTGTTCGGGCGCATCGTCGGGCACTTCAGGCTCGATCATCTTCGCCGGATGACGACCGTGGTTCAGCGTGGTGCCTCCTATCGGATCGCTCAAGGGCCGCACCCAGGACAGCACCCGCGCTTCGCAGTCACTCGCTAGCGCCGGTCGGCCCTGCTTGTCTTCCTGTGCACCTTTTGTCGCCGGAGCACGCTCCCACATGTCGACGACGTCACGCTCGATGTCGTCGAGCTCGGACGCGTTGATCACACCTTCGAAGACGTAGAAACCGTGTTCGTTGTAGGCAGCGACAATATCGGGATGAACGCTGCCGTCGTCGGTGTAGTGGATCGGTCCGCGGTTCCCAAGCCCCATTGCACGCTCCGTCCCACGCTCGAGATAAGCCTGCATGGCGCTTTCGTGCTCGCCATAGTCAACTTGGGCCGCGGTATAGAACTCCGGTTTCGCCATCGTTATTTCTCCTGCATGTCCAGCAGCAATGCCATTGCTTCTTCGCGCACCGCATCGGCGCGAGTGACAATCTCCTCCAGCGCTTCGGCGCTCATACCGGCGAGTCCCAGGAGCTCCGCGTTGGCTTCGCCGAGCTCGGGTGGATCACCCTTCGCCGAACCCGGTGTTTCACTCAGATGCACGAGGTTACCGACCGTCCGCACGCTGCCCACACCCGGCACATCAACGCGGATTACGTATTCGTTGACGAGATTCTGCGGATCTTCCAGCACCTCGCTCCAGGACCGCACCCGCTCCCAGATGATCTCAGGCTGCGTACGCAGGAAATCGTCCCACTCGCGGGCGGTTTTCTGCAGAAACGCCGCTTCGAGCTTGGCCCTGAACTCGTCCGAGTCCGCATCGGTCAATCCTTCGCCAAGTCTCTGGCCCGGCAACTGAAGCCGCGGGTCGAACGCCATCTCGGGGATGTCGGCAAAAATGCAGAAGGCATCCCAGTTATCCTGCTCCATCGTCTGCGCAATGAGGATGGCGCCACCATCCTTCGTTTTGTAGACCCCGTATGGACCGCGAATGTTCGGATGGTGATTGCCGTCCCGGTCGAGGTCCGTGCCGGTCATCGCAACGTGGGTGAGTTCCCACTGCTGCAGCCAGAGCTGGGTCCCCAGCGCGCTGGTCAGGACACTCTGCCCACCACCGTGCCGCGCCCGCGCAAAAAGCGCGGTGACAACTCCCAGCGCCAGATGCATGGCACCCGCGGTGTCGCCAATGATGGCTCCGGGTACCGAAGGGACGCGATCCGGATATCCAGTCGCCGACACCAGCCCGCCCCTGGCGACCGCAGCACCGTCCAGCATCGCCTTGTCAGCGTCTTCACCTGCGGGACCAAACCCGTTCACCGCCGCATAAATCAGATTCGGGTAACGATCGTGCAGGCTCTCGTAATCGAGGCTCATCTTGCTGAGCGCAGGCCGCCTGTAGTTGGTGAGGAATACGTCCGCCGTTGCCAGGAGCTTGTGCAACGCTTCGCGGCCAAGCTCCGTCGACAAGTCGACACAAACTGATCGCTTGCCGCGATTGACCGCAACGAACTGGGGGCCCATGGTGCCGTCCGGCGTTTCGTTGTTGCGGCCACGCCCGTAGCGGCTGGGGTCGCCAAGCGGCGGCTCCACCTTAATCACGTCGGCGCCCATGTCGCGCAGGTAGAGCGCGGCGGCCGGCCCCTGCACGGCAATGGTCATTTCAACGACGGTGATGCCTTCCAGCGGTTCGGGCATGACAATCTCCTTTGCGCGCTACTCCCCGGCGCCGATGGAAGCCATGAACTCCGCTGCGGTCAGCCGTTCATGGTTGCCGGCAAAATTGTAGCCCGCCGGCTTTTCGTCGACGAATATCTCACCGGCAAGGTCAAATTGATCCTGCTCGTCGAAAGCTCCGAGGGCCATCATGGTCATCCCGGTTTCAGGCATGCGATAGAAGAGACTGCTACCGCACACGCTGCAGAAACCCCGTTCCGCCCACTCTGAGGACTGAAAGGTCTTGATGTGCTCCGCGCCGTCGAAACTCACCCCGTCGCACCGCGCAGCCTGCATCGGTCCGCCGGTCCAGCTCCGGCACATGGAACAGTGGCACGCGTGAACGTGTTTTTCGACTTCCTCAGCCGTGAAGGTCACCGCGCCGCAGAGGCACTTTCCCGTTGCGCTCATTCGTCTCTCCCCATTCACCCAACGATGCGCAGATAGTGACAGACCTAATTCAGGTTGTGTAGACGCCACCTCGAAACCGCGGTCATCGATACAACTCACGAACAGCAGTTGAACGTATGTCCAATGCTCAGGTCCAACCTGCGCACCTTCGGAGAGACCAAATGGAGCAGAAAAGGCGCATCGTCATTCTCGGCGGCGGATTTGCGGGCGCGTTCACGGCCCGCCACCTCCACAAGCGCGCTCCGCGCAACGTGGAAATTGAGCTCATCAGCGATCGCAACTACTTTGTGTTCCAGCCGCTGCTGGCAGAGGTGGCGGCCGGCACCATCAACGCACAGGACGCCGTTACCCCGCTGCGTCTTCTGCTCAAGGGCATCACCGTGCGCATGGGTGAAGTGCGCGACATCGATTTCACCAACCAGACTGTGCAGCTTGCGCAGGGTTCGCGCCGCATCCCGGCGTATCGAACCTACGACCACCTCGTGATTGCACTTGGCCAGCGCACGGTTCTGGACCGTTTCGAAGGGTTTGCCGAGCACAGTTTCTGCCTGCGCGATCTCGCCCACGCGCACGAGCTGCGCAACCATGTCATTCAGTGCCTGGAGCATGCTGACGTGACGGAGAATCCAACGCTGAAGGCGAGGCTGCTGACCTTTGTCATCGCCGGCGCCGGTTTCAGCGGCGTAGAGATTGCCGGTGAGCTCCACGAGATGCTGCAGCGTACGCTCAAACACTACCCGCGGATCAACCGCGATGAGATCAAGACCATTCTCGTGCAGCGTGGTGAGCGCATCCTTCCCGAGCTATCTCCCGCACTCGGTGAATACGCCGCCGACAAGATGCAGAAATACGGTATTGAGGTTCGATTCGGCACCAGCCTCGCCCGCGCCACGGGCACCGCCGTGTATACACGAGACGGTGAAATCATTCCTACACACACCCTGATCACCACCATCGGCAACGGACCCACCGAGCTGGTGGAAACCCTCGATCTACCCATGCAACGCGGCCGCATTCAGACCGAAGCCGACATGCGGGTGCTCGGACACACGAACGTCTGGGCGCTTGGCGACGCCGCGTTGATTCCAGTCGGCGAGGCTGAATCTGCGCCGACAACCGCTCAGTTTGCCGTGCGCGAAGCCAGGTGTCTGGCGGCCAACCTGGTGGCAACGCTTGAGGAGCGCCCTACCCGACCGTTTTCTTATGCGCCGCGCGGCACCATGGCTTCTATCGGGCACTATCGAGCCGTAGCTGAGGTCTACGGACGAAAAATTTCGGGACTCACCGCCTGGCTTTTGTGGCGCAGTTTTTATATCGGCATGCTGCCCGGATTCTCGACACGTCTGCGCGTGGCGCTGAACTGGCTCTTCGACTACTTCCTGCCGCGCAGCATCGTGCAGGTGAAAACGCGAACAAATTCCGGCGTGCGCGTCGTCCATTTTGCGAAAGACGATGTATTATTCGCGCCCGACCAGATAGTCGACGGGTTTTATATGGTTGTGCACGGGACCCTGGAATCGCGGGTCCCGATGACTGGAGGTGAGGACTTCGTCCGCATCCTCGGGCCCGGGGATCATTGGGGTGAGCGCTGTCTGACCGAAGGAACCCCGACGTTAGGTAAGCTGACAGCGGTTGAAGACAGCGAATTGCTGGTGCTCGAAAGCGCAGATTTTTCGAGACTCCGGCAGGCGCTCCCGCCGTTTGCCGACTATCTTGAACATATACCGGAGAAGATTTATCCACCGTCCCTGCGCCCCCATCGGGAACAGTAGATCGGTGACAGGACGCTCGATGACCATTGACAAAACAACAGACAAACGCGGCCGCGCGGTCATTCAGGATCCGTTGCTCAACAAAGGCAGCGGCTTTTCAGACGCCGAACGCAACGCGCTCGGTCTGCACGGCCTGGTACCGCCGGGGTTCAACACGCTGGAACAGCAGGCGGTGCGGGCACACAATTCGCTGCGGCGCCTGAGTGAACCGCTCGACAAGTACGTTGGGTTTTCCGCCCTGCAGGATCGCAACGAACATCTGTTTTACCGCGTCCTGCTCGACCACATGACCGAGTACATGCCCATTGTCTATACGCCGACGGTTGGGCTCGCAACGCAACAGTACAGCCACGTCTTCCAGCGCGGCCGGGGCATCTGGCTGAACCCCAGCATGCGCGGCAGGATTGCCGAAGTCCTGCGCAATGCAATGGGCGATCGAGCCATCAAGCTCATTGTCGCAACGGACAACGAGTCCATTCTCGGCATCGGCGATCAGGGTGCAGGCGGCATGGCGATCTCTATCGGCAAGCTGGCGCTGTACGTCGCGGGCGCGGGTATCCACCCTGCCGAGACCCTGCCGATCAGTCTGGACGTTGGCACCAACAACGAGGACCTCCTGGCTGACGAGCTGTATCTCGGCTGGCCGGAAAAACGCCTGACGGGTGAGGCGTACGACAGCTTCGTTGCCGAGTTTGTCGACGCGGTGCGTGAGGTGTTCCCCTCAGCGCTCCTGCAGTGGGAGGACTTCCGCAAGGACAACGCCCTGGCAATCCTGGAACGGCATCAGCAGGAAGTCCTGTCGTTCAACGACGATATTCAAGGGACCGGCGCGGTCGCGTTGGCGGGTTTGTTCAGTGCGCTACGCATCGCCGAAGCGGATCTCCAGGACCAGCGCATAGTCATCTACGGTGCTGGAGCGGCGGGTCTCGGCATTGCCCGACAGATCAGAGCCGCGCTTGCGGAAAGCGGACTCGATCTTGAACACATTCACCAGCACCTTGCGGTGCTCGACAGCCGCGGGCTCCTGGTCGACGACCAGCCGCCGCGGGATACCTACAAAGTGGAACTCGCCTGGGAGGCATCGCTTGCCAGGCAGCATGGGTTGACGGACCCCGACAAGCGCCAGCTTGCCGACGTCATGACACACTACAAACCGACCGTGCTGATCGGCACGTCCGGCCAGCCCGGCGCATTCACTGAGGAGATCGTGCGGAGCATGCTCGAGAACACCGAGCGGCCGATCATTCTGCCTTTCTCCAACCCGACCGCATTGACCGAAGCTACCCCGGAGGACGTGCTGCGCTGGACTGACGGCCAGGCACTCGTCGCAACCGGAAGCCCGTTCGAGCCTGTTGAACTGAACGGCCGGGTGCATCGCATCGGTCAGGGTAACAACGTGTTCATCTTTCCCGGGCTGGGCCTTGGGGCGCTGATTGCGCAGTCGAGCGCCGTAACCGACGACATGGTGACGGCTGCTTCCGACGCCGTCGCGCAGGCTGTGACAGATGAGGAGCTTGCCGACGGCATGCTGTATCCGGATATTTCCCGACTGCGGCTGGTCACCAGAAACGTTGCTCACGCGGTCGCGGAGAAAGCCATCGAAGCGGGTCTGACCAACGCGTCCATCGAGGCGGTTGATGCACACCTCGAAACGGACATGTGGGAGCCGGCATACCCGGACATCAAAACCGAATCATAAGAAGCAGAGAGGGGGAAACATGGGACGGCTGCAGAACAAGGTAGCGCTCATTACCGGCGGTACCAGCGGCATTGGCGCGGCAACGGCAGCGCTCTTTGCCAGAGAGGGCGCAAACGTGACCATTGCCGGACGGTCCGAAGAAAAGGGCGCCGCCCTGGCCGAGTCTATCGGTGCAACTTACATCAAGGTCGACGTTACCGTGGAGGCTGACATCGCAGGCGCCATTGAGGAGACGGTATCCGCCTGCGGTGGCCTCGACATCCTCTTCAACAACGCCGGCGGTCCGGTCGGCGCACCCGTCGATCAGCTCAGCCAGGATCACATCGACTATGGCGTGAAGCTGTTACTGTCCAGCGTCATCCTCGGCACGCGCTACGCGATCGAGCCAATGAAGGCTCGCGGCGGTGGCGCCATCATCAACAACTCGAGCGTGGCGGCGATCCGCTACCGTCAGGGCGACGCACTCTATTCCGCGCTCAAAGCCGCAGTAACGCACTACACCAAGATCAGCGGCGTCGAGCTTGCGGCGCACAAGATCCGCGTCAACGCCATCTCCCCCGGTGCCATTGCCACGCCAATCTTCTACGGCGGGTCCGCCCGGGCAAACAAGCTCTCGGACGAAGAGAACGCGCGGAAGATGGAAAAGCTGAAAGGTAACCTGGCCCATGCCGTGCCGCTCAAGGAAACCGGCCTGGCGGAGGACATCGCTGAAGGCGCATTGTACCTGGCCAGTGATGCAGGCCGTTTTGTTACCTGTCACGATCTTGTGATCGATGGCGGACGGACAGCCATGTTCGAAGAGCCAACCGCTAGCGCCTGAACCAGACCAGCACGAGTACAGCCGTGCCGAGCAGCAAGAGGCCGTTCAGCGCAAACGCCCATTCCGGCGCCCAATGATCATAGACGTAACCCCCGAGCAACGGCCCCAACGCAGCGCCCACACCGGCGGCACCCTCTTTCGCACCGATGACCGTGCCGCGTGCTTCGGGTGGCGCAAGGTCTGCAACGAGCGCGTCCTCTGCCGGACTTGCCATCGCCCAGCCCACCGCGAAGAGGATATAAGACGCGGCAACGAAGACGAGACTGGGCCAGAATGGCAGCGCTATCGAGACGCATCCCGCAAACGCAATGCCAACGGCAATGAGACGGCTGCGGCCGAATCGATCAGACCACTGGCCGCTGTAACGCGGCAGGACCGCAAAGACGAGGCCGGCAGGCAGAAAGGCAAACGCGAGCATATGCATACCGAGCGAAAACTTGTTTTTCAGAAAGATCAGGTAAATCGGCTCGATGAGGGCACTCGCAAACGCCGACAGGAACACAACGATGAGGACCTTCCTGAGTTCCGGCGACCAGACCACTTTGATCACCGGCCTCTGCGCGGGCGCATGTCGGGTTTCGCGCATGAAAAGCGATGCCCAGACGAAGCCCAGAAACGCCGCCGCCGCGTAGCCCGCAAACGCCCAGAACCACGCTTCGGCCATCGGCATCATGCCGAGGAGCGTAAATCCATACACCGCACCCAGCATGCTGCCCTGCACCGAGGTTGACGTCAGCCGCCCCATGGCCAGGCCTCTGCCCGCGGCATCGTGCAAGTCGGCAATGACCGTACGTGCCGACACCCACATGAGCGATGCGCCCAATCCCTGCAGAAAGCGCGCGAGATAGAACTCCTCGACGGTGTCGCTACGGGCGAGTACACCCATGGCGCCGGTGTAGAAGAGAAACGCCGCGGTGAAAAACCAGCGCCGACCCAGCCTGTCGAGGCAGTAACCCACCACCGGCCTGACCAACAGCATGGTGCCGGTGAAGACTGCATACATCCCGCCGATGCCAAACGCCGATATGCCGAGATCGTCCGCCCGTATCGGCAAGCCGAAGTTCAGAAACACGAACGCCGAGCTGCCGAGGAACACAGCGGTGAGATATGAAGGCTGCCGGGTGGTTACGCTTTGCACCTCGCTCATGCATGCCTTATAACACTTCCGGCCACCGCGGTTGGGGACATGGGAGGAAACGGCATGCGCGCCGACGAAACGGGAACGGTACTGATCGTTGGGGCGAGCGGTCTCGTCGGCACCGCCGCAGCAAAAGCGTTTGCCGCAGACGGCTGGGCTGTCGTCGCCGTTTCGCGCCGCATCCCCGAGCTCCTCGCGGACACGGATAACGTCACGCATCTCGCCCTCGACCTCAAGAACGCAGAGGCCTGCGCAAGCGCTATCAGCAAATTGGGCGACGTGACCCACGTCGTCTACACCGCGGTCTACGAGTTACCGGGTTTGATTGCCGGCTGGTCGGACCCGGACCAGATCGAAACCAACGGACAGATGCTGCGCAACCTCATCGATCCACTTGCGGCACTCGGCAACCTGCAACACGTCACGCTGCTGCAGGGCACCAAAGCCTACGGCGCTGCGGTGAAACCCATGCGCGTTCCGGCGAGAGAGAACCAGCCCCGGGTTGAGCACCCCAACTTCTACTGGGTTCAGGAGGACGATCTACGCGCACGCGCCGCTCGCCACGGATTTCGACTGACCATTCTGCGGCCGCAGCTGATTGTCGGCCCGAACCACGGCGTGGTCATGAACCTGCCGCCGGTCGTCGGCGCCTGGGCGGCGTTACGCCACCACGAGGGGTTGCCGTTCAGCTTTCCCGGCGGACCGGACTGGGTGTGGGAGGCGGTGGATGCGCGTCTCGTCGGCGATGCCTGCCTGTGGGCGGCAACCTCGCACACGGCTGCGGGAGAAACGTTCAATTTGACCAACGGTGAAGTGTTCCTCTGGCGGGACATGTGGCCTGCCATCGCGGACACGCTGGGCGTCGAGGTGGGTCCCGACGAACCCTCGAGCGTCGCCGCCTATCTCAGCACGCGTGAGCTGCAGTGGCAGGAGATCATCACCCGCTACGATCTGCAGCCCATTGCGCTGAGCACGCTTCTCGGTGAATCACATTTCTACGCTGATCTCTGCTTCGCCCACGGTGTGGAGACGCCACCGGCGCCCACATTCGTCAGCACCGTCAAGATCAAGCAAGCCGGATTCACGGCAACCTGCAACAGCGAAGAGAGCTTCTGTTTCTGGCTGCGTGATCTCCAGAAACGTCGCGTTTTGCCCACCTTGTCATGAGCTTCAACTCCTGGAGGAATCAATGAAAGTCATCATAGCCGGCAGTTTCGATTTCGAGGATGCGGAACGCGTTCCCGAGATTCTGCGGGGCGCCGCACCGCTCATCGAAGGCGCACTGACCGAGGAAGGCTGTATTGCGTATGACTGGACCGAGGACCATCGCGTCCCGGGTCGCGTGCACGTCTACGAGGAGTGGACGTCGTCCGCGACGCTCGAAGCCCACCTCAACGATCACTGGTACCGTGACATGGGGGCTTACCTCGCGAAGTTCCCAAGGAAACCCCGTGCTGCACCGATCAAGAAATATCGAGTCGACTTCGAGGAGCCCGTCTACGACGACGAGGGCATCGCGCGGGGTCACTTTTTTTCACCCGATGCGTGAGCTGGATCAGCTGAATTTGAATCCCCGGTAGCCGTCAGCGACTACGTCTTCGCAGATCTCGCGATACGCGCCGACGCCGGCTGCATACGGCATGAACACCCGCGGTTTACCCGCAACGTTGGCACCGAGGTACCAGGATCCCCCTTCGGGGAAGAGCGTGGCGTTGGCAATCTCGTTCACGTGATTGACCCACTGGTCTTCCGCCACCTGATCGGGTTCGACCCGCGTATAGCCGTTGGCGCGCATGTGCTGCAGGCAGTCCACCATCCAATCGACGTGCTGCTCGATCGAAACGAGCATGTTGCTCAACACTGATGGGCTCCCCGGACCGGTCACCGTAAAGAGGTTGGGGAAACCCACCATGCCGATACCCAGATAGGTGCGCGGCCCCGCTGACCACTTGTCCGCCAGGCGTACGCCACCCTCGCCGACGATGTCCATGTTGAGCAACGCTCCCGTCATGGCGTCGAAGCCCGTGGCCAGGACAAGATCGTCGAACGCGTACGCGCGGCCGGCGGTTTGCAGTCCCGACGCCGTGACGTGCGTGATCGGATCTTCGCGCACGTTCACGAGGGTGACGTTGTCGCGGTTGTACGTGGCGTAGTAGTCGGTGTCGACACAGATCCGCTTGCTGCCGATGGGGTGGTCCGTCGGGCAGAGCGCTTCAGCAGTCGCCGGATCTTTGACGATGCTGCGGATCTTGCCGCGCACAAACTCGGCAATTTTTGCATTCGTCTCCGGATTCATGAGGGAATCGGCGAACGCGCTCAAGAAAAAGGCACCGCCGCGCTGCCAGTAGGGCTCGAGGATGTCATTGACCTCTGCCTGCGTCATGCCGGCGGCGCTTTCCGCCGCCGGCGTGCGGGGCTTCGGCGCAATCTCGAGGTCACCAAAGCCTGAGCTCAAGCCCTCTTTGTGATACCGGCGGTGTTCACGGTAGTTGGTCTTGAACTGCGATACCCAATCATCGTCGAGCGGCCCGTTGACCGCCGGGACGCTGTAATTCGGCGTGCGCTGGAAGACGTACAGATGCTCCGCCTGCTCGGCAATGACCGGGATGGCCTGTATGCCCGAAGAGCCGGTGCCGATGATACCGACCGTGCGGCCACTGAAATCCACGCCTTCATGGGGCCAGAGGCTTGCGCGATACACCGGACCGGCAAAATCATCGATACCATCGATGGCGGGGAGCTGAGGGACTGACAGACAGCCCGTCGCGAGGATGCACCACGGCGCTTCGACATTTGTCCCCGCTTCGGTTGTCACCTGCCACACACCGTCCACCAGATGGACGTGATTGACCTTCTCGTCGAAGCGGATGTCGCGATATAGATCGAAGCGTTCCGCCACGTGTTGCGCATAACGCAGAATTTCGGGCTGGGTGGCGTAGCGTTCGCTCCAGGTCCAATCCTGTTCCAGGTCTTCCGAGAACGAAAACGAATAAGCCAGACTTTCCGCATCACAGCGCGCGCCGGGATAGCGGTTCCAGTACCAGGTGCCGCCGACGTTGTCGCCCATCTCGAGCACCACCGCGTTCAATCCCAGCTTGCGCAGGCGATACAACATGTACAGGCCGCCGAAACCCGCGCCGACAATGACGGCGTCAAACTTTTCCATCGCTATTACGTCCGGGAAGTGAGTTGGAACGACCACCAGTGTCCGGGTCGAGGGGTGTCGGGTTCGAGGCCAAGCTTGGCAACCCGCGCGGCCCAGGCGACATCGAGCGCCTGCGAATCGATGAGTCTTGTCAGAGTGACGGGGTAAACCGTCTCGCGCACGCGGATGAACCCGCTGGGATTGTCGAGCGCCGCCCCCGACCAGCCTTTACCCTCGCACTGCGAGCAGCTGACATAGAGCGCACCTTCGCTCGACATGCAGTTCAGGTTGATCGACCACGGCAGGCCACGATCCACTTCCACCTGACAAAGGCCAACGTCATTGACGAACGTCCAGTCCGAGACCGGCGCCGGGGCCGCCTCTCCGGCCAACGGGCCACCCGGCACGGTGGCGCAGGGACAGACGAACCAGAAGGCCGCTCCGCCAACCACAGCAATCACCACCAGCGCCGATAGCAGGATCTTCACGATCAGACCCGGGCCTCGGGGAAGAGTCGCAGGAAGTTTTCGCTGTAAAACTGCGTACGCACCGTCTCGTCGTTTTCCGGGAGCGTGCGCTCGAAGCGGGCAATCGGATCCCGGGTGCCTTCGATGTGCGGGTAATCGCTGGAGAAGAGATAAAGATCGGCATTCGACTGCGCAATCATGTTGCCAACGTCTTCATGTGGCATGGGGGTAAAACCCATCTGCTCGGTGATCTGCTCGCTCGGTTTGCGATCGAACCGAACCGACGTGTCGTTACGGCTGTAGACCTTGGCCACGGCATCGAGCCGTCGCAGCATTTCCGGTACCCAGCCGGCGCCGAGCTCGACCGCAGCACCCTTGAGCGTGGGATGGCGGTCCAGGACGCCGTCCATGACCAGCATGCTCAGAAACATCTCCGGCGCCTGGTGCATCACGGTGGCGTCTTTGGTACGCACGTTCTCGCCGCCACCCAGCCAGTCTTTGGTGGGACCGCGGCCGTTGTTTCCCCAGTCTTTGGACACCTGCAGCGGCGCGCCGCCAACGTGCAGCAGGAAGGGTACCCCAGCCTCGGCGAGCATCGCCCAGAAGGGTTCCAGATCCACGTGTCCCGGTGCGTGACCAAGCGGCGCGCGATGCGGCACCCACAGGGCTTCGAGCCCTTGCTCAATGGCCCACTTCGCCTCCTCGATCGCAAGCTCCGGGACGTCGAGCGGAACCACGCCCACGCCCATGAACCGATCATCGTCGCCACAGAAATCCACCATGTGGCGGTTGTGCGCACGCGTGGCGCCATAGCGCAAATGCGGCTCTTTTTTACTGCTCGGGTGAAACGGAAACGCCACGGAGTGCGTCGCAAAAACGAGCTGCTTCTTGAAGCCGAGCAGATCCATTGCAACCTTTCGATCGTCGGCGTTGAACGCGCCGAGCGCCTGGATTTCCTTGGAGCTTTCGATGAGTTTGTCGCCGAGCGCCACCTGCTCCGCGATATGTGCATCACTATGGCGACCACCCTGGGACATGATTTCTGCAACTTCCTCGTCGGTGACGATCGAGGCGCTGTAGCTCACCTCCGGAATATCGTCGCGGATACCCGGATCAGCGTACTTCTTGAGAAAGTCCGGCAGTTCCATGATGTGACTGTCGGCGTCGTAGAACGGACGCGCGTCTGGTGCATATGCCATGAGGTTCTCCCCGAATTCGAGGCACAAACTTACCGCGTTTCGCCGCGGCCTGCCACGCGCCATAATGTCCGACATCTTTGAGGAGGGAATATGAACAATCCATTTGATCTGACCGGCAAGCTGGCGGTCGTTACCGGCGCGGGCAAAGGCATTGGACGCGGCATCGCGCTGCAGCTGGCCAGGGCCGGTGCCGACGTGGTCGTTTCTTCGCGCACGCGCGCGGACCTCGACTCGCTCGCTGAGGAAATCGAAGCCCTCGACCGCACTGCCTATTGCGTGACCGCCGACGTCACGGAGCTCGAGCAGCTCGAAGCCATTGCCGCCGCCGGCAAAGACGCCGGTGGCATCGACATCTGGGTCAACAACGCCGGGGGCCTGCCGGACGCCACGCCGCGCTACCTCACCCGCACCCCACCGGAAAAGTGGGACGATCAGATGAACCTCAATCTGCGGGCGGTATTTCTCGCCTGCCAGGTTGCCGCCGAGGCCATGGACAAGGGTGCAATCATCAACATCTCGTCCCGCGCGGCCATGGGCGCGTCGATCAAAAACGGACCCTATGCACCATCCAAGGCAGCCGTGAACAACCTGACCCAGACGTTTGCGATTGAGCTTGCGCCGAACATCCGGGTCAACGCGGTGGCGCCGGGACCCATTCCGACGGACAACTTCAACGAGTCGACCAACTTCCCGGACGATCAGCCGCTGGAGCAGATTCTGCGGGTACCCCTGGGACGTCTGGGGGCGCCGGAAGACATCGGCAACGCCGTCGTTTTCATGGCGTCTGACGCTTCGAGCTGGGTGACCGGCCAGTGCCTGTACGTCACCGGCGGCCTGTAGCGCCATAAATAAGGCAAACGACAAACTATTTGCGACCGTGCCGCGACCTAGTCTGGCATGGCACCAACAACTTCAATGAAAGCCGTCGACAAATCCAGCGATGCCATTACCAGCCTGTCCGGGGCAGGGATGGATCGCGTCATCGAAAAACGCACGCTCCCCTGGTCGAGAATCGGCGCTGCGGCCGTGGTTGTCGTCGTGCTCGCTCTCGCCGTTTTCTACTGGTGGGACCGCGCCGGTGCGCGCACGTTCGTCCTCGAAGGCAGCCGCGTGGTGGTCTCACCGGTCGTGCAGGGCACCTTCGACGATTTCATTCCGATTCGTGGTCGCGTGACGCCGCGCCAGACGGTCTATCTCGACGTCATCGAAGGCGGCCAGGTGGAAAGACGCTACGTCGACGACGGTGCGACGGTCGAGGCAGGAGACCTCATCGTCACGCTGAACAACACCTCCCTGCAGCTCGATGTCACCCGCAACGAAGCGATGGTCACCGAGCAGCTCAACAACATGCGTACCATCGAGCTGCAGCTCGAGCAGAATCGCCTGCAGCACAAGCGCAATCTGGTAGAGATGGATTACCAGATCACCCGCCTGCGACGTGAAATCGAGCGCCTATCGAGTCTAGATACCGCCGGGCTTGCCATCAAAAGTCAGCTGGAGGACGCACAGGACGAGCTCGTCTACTTCGAAAATCTGCGGGAGGTGACGCTCGAGAGCCAGGCGACGGATGCCCGTCTCCAGGAAACGCAGCTCGCGTTCCTGCAGGAATCCGGCTCCCAGCTCGAGGCCAATCTCGAGCTTGCGCGCAAGAATCTCGACGC
This sequence comes from Pseudomonadales bacterium, assembly GCA_028285415.1. Taxonomy (GTDB): domain Bacteria; phylum Pseudomonadota; class Gammaproteobacteria; order Pseudomonadales; family Azotimanducaceae; genus UBA4421. The sequence continues at coordinate 108,574 of JANQPF010000022.1, read as the reverse complement.
GCTCAACGTGCGCGCCCCGGTATCCGGCAAGCTTTCGGGTCTCGACGTCGAGATTGGCCAGAGCATCCAGCGCGGTGGCCGTCTTGGTCAGATAGACGATCCGGACAGCTTCAAGCTACGGGTTGAGGTCGACGAGTACTACCTGAACCGCGTCGACATCGGCCAGGCTGCCGAGCTCGACCGGGGCCGGAACTACACGCTGACGGTCAGCAAGATCTACCCGCAGGTCAACAACGGTCAGTTTGAGTTGGACCTTCTCTTCGACGGGGAAGAGCCGAACGATATCCGCCGCGGCCAGACGCTGCAGGCAACGCTGACGCTGGGCGATTCCAGCCGTGCGCTCCTCGTTCCCAACGGCGCCTTCTTTCAGGACACCGGTGGCAACTGGATGTTTGTCGTCAACGACGCGGGCACCGAAGCGGTCCGCCGCAGCGTACGCCTCGGGCGCCGCAATTCCGAATACATCGAGGTGCTCGACGGCCTCGAAGCCGGTGAGCGCATCATCACCAGCCCTTACTCCGCATTCAAAGAAATGGACCGTCTCACGCTGACGGCCGACTGACGGGAACCGCCATGATCAAGCTCGAAGACCTATCCAAACTCTACCGCACCGACGAGGTGGAGACGGTTGCTCTGAACGCCGTCAACATCGACATCGAGGCCGGTGAATTCGTCGCCGTCATGGGTCCGTCCGGATGCGGCAAGTCGACTCTCCTGAACATTGTCGGCATGCTCGACAGCCCGAGCGCAGGCAGCTACTGGTTCGCCGGCGAAAACGTTGCCGGGTACGGCGAGGCGAAGCTCGCCGAGATCCGCAAGCACAACATCGGCTTCATCTTTCAGTCATTCAACCTCATCGATGAGCTGACGGTGGCAGAAAACATCGAGCTTGCGCTCCTGTACCACAAGATCGCCGCGGGTGATCGCCGCGACCGGGTGGGCCACATCATGGAGAAAGTAGGCATCAGCCATCGTGCCAAACACAAGCCGTCACAGCTTTCCGGCGGCCAGCAGCAGCGCGTTGCGGTGGCACGCGCAATTGTCGGAGATCAGAAGCTCATCCTCGCGGACGAGCCCACCGGCAACCTGGACAGCGCCCATGGCCAGGAGGTGATGGAAATGCTGCAGGGGCTGAACGGTGAAGGCACCACCATTGTCATGGTGACGCACAGCCCGAGCCACGCTGAGTACGCGAAGCGGACCATCAACCTCTTTGACGGGGAAGTGGTCACCGAAGACCTGCGCGCGGCCGTATAGGCGGAACAATGATCAAAAACTACTTTGTCATCGCGTTCCGCCAGCTTCTGAAAAACAAGCTGTACGCCGCAATCAACGTGCTGGGGCTCGTGGTTGGCCTCGCCTTTTTTCTCTTTGGCGTGCTGCTCGTTGCCTACGAGCGCAGCCACGACACCGCTTGGGCCCACACGGATCGTATCTTCACAGCCGGTACGCTCTTCGGCCCTGCCGCCAACATCGGGGTCGGGGAAACGGACGGTATCTATACGGCGTTTGCGCCTTTCATCGATGCCGAAATCGAAGAGGTGGAAGAGATCGCCCGCACCGTCGGCCGCGAGTTTCTTCTCTCCCACGAGAACGATCACTTCTACGAGCGCGTGCGGTTTGCCGATCCGGCCCTGACCAAAATATTCGATTTCACCTACATCGAGGGGGATGACACGGCCCTCGACGACCCGTCGGGAGTTGTGCTTACCCGAAGCATGGCGGAGAAGTTCTTTGGCAACGAATCCGCGCAGGGCAAAACGCTGACGCTCGATCACAACGTGGTGCTGAACGTCACCGCGGTGATCGAGGACATGCCGAAAAACACCCACTTCAGCTCCTCGATCATCGGCAGCGGCGAGCTGGACGTGCTGGCACCGCTGCAGGCCCTGAATCGTGCCACCGAATACGACCTGGCCGGCAACTTCAACAACCTCTCGAGCGGCGACTTCACCTACATGCTGCTCGACCCGGGCAAAGACCGAGACTGGCTGCAGCAGAGCATTGATGGCGTCTTCGATCGCCATTTCCCCGACGACAGCAGGGAATTCATAGAAGGCGTCAACGTGCGTCCGCTGGTGGAGGCGAACACGATCCTCTGGGACGCCGTTGGACTCCCGATCCTCGATTCCATTCGCCTGCTGGGTTTCCTGGTCCTGATCGTTGCCATTGTGAACTACACCAACCTCGCGACGGCGCAGTCCCTGGGGCGGTCGCGGGAGATTGGTCTCAGGAAAACCATGGGCGGCTCCCGCACTCAGCTGATCGCACAGTTTCTCGTAGAGAGCCTGTGCGTGGCAGCCATCGCGATGGTGATTGCGCTGGTGCTGCTTGCGCTCTTCGTGCCGGTATTCAACAGCGCCGCCGACAAAGGTCTGACCATTCCCTACCTAAGCCTCGCGCCGTGGTTCGTGCTGACAGCGGTTGCGGTGGGCCTGGTTGCGGGAGCCTACCCCGCGTATCTCATTACCCGCGCGAGCCCCATTGACGCGCTTCGTGATGGCAATAAAAAAGGCGGCAAGGGCGGCATTTTCCGAAACCTCATGCTGGTCGTGCAGTTTTCAATTTCCATTTTCATGCTGGCCATGGTCATGGTCATGTATCTGCAGAACAATAAAATCGCCGAATCGGCGGAGATTTACCCCAAATCCCAGCTCATCATTCTGAAGCGCCTCAACGTCGAGTCGATACGCGACAAGCTGGACACCCTGCGTAACGAGTTGATGAACGTAACCGGCATCGAAAACGTGACGTTCTCGACGCTGATCCCCTACGAGCAGAGCAACTCCTCGTTCGGCGTCTCACCCGTCAGAGGCGACGAAGACCAATCCATGCTGATCAACCAGGTCCTCGTGGACGAGCATTTTCTGGAAACCTACAACATTCCACTGATCACGGGGCGAAACCTCGATCGCAGCGTCGGCAACGATACGGTCCGCGAAGGCGTGTCGGCGGCAAACGTCATCATCAACGAGCTGGCGGCACAGCAGCTCGGTTTCGGTACCGCGCAGGAAGCGCTGGGAGAGACGTTTTACGACTTCGCCGATTCACGCGAACCGCGGGATTACACCATCGTCGGCGTAATGCCTGATCAAAACTTTCAGGGCTTCCACAATCAGATCAAACCCACGGTGTTTTTCATGATGGAAAACTCGGCGCGCCTGGGGTCCGTGCGCGTGGAGGGTATTGCCATGGCGTCCGCGCTGCAGGCGGTCGAGGAGGTCTGGGACAAGCTGATCAACGACTATCCCATCCAGACCGATTTCCTCGAGGACGATTTCCAGGAAAGCTTCGAAATCTACACGGGCCTTTCGAATATTCTGGCCGGTTTTGCTTTTGTTGCCATGGCGCTGAGCCTCATTGGACTTTTCGGTCTGGCAGCGTTCATGGCTGAAACCCGCACCAAAGAAATTGGTGTACGCAAAGTCATGGGCGCAAGCATTCCGCAAATTGCGCGACTTCTCATCTGGCAGTTCTCACGGCCGGTCATGTGGGCGCTGCTCTTTGCTCTTCCTGCGGCTTACTTCGCCTCGGACCAGTTCCTCTCGTTTTTTGCCGATCGCATCGCCTTCCCGGAAGGCATTGTCGGTGTCGCCGGTATCGCATCCGTCGTGTTTGCCTGGGTCATCGTCGGCATACACGCGTTTCGTATTGCCCGCGCCAACCCGATTCACGCTCTGCGCTACGAGTAGGCACGAATTCCCGAGCGCGTTCCGCTAGAGTAGGCGCATGAAAGTCTACGGCGTGTCGGTTTCCTACTACACCGGCAAACTCGAAGCGTATCTGCGTTACAAAGGCATCGCTTACGAGATGAACGATCATCCGTTTGCGGACCAGCAGCGCATCAAAGAAAAGGTTGGCGCAATCCAGGTCCCCATCGTTGAACGCGACGACGGCCGCTGGATGTCCGATACCACGCCCATGCTGCTCCAACTCGAAGAGGAGTATCCGGAGCCGCCCATCCTGCCGGACAATGCCGTCGTCCGCTTCATTGCTCTCTTGATTGAAGACTACGCGGACGAATGGCTGTGGCGCGCCGCCATGCATTACCGCTGGAGCTACGAGCACGACCGGGAGCTGTTGTCGCGCATTCTCGCAGACGAGACAGCTGCGCATCTGCCGCTGCCGCGGTTTCTGCGGCGCAACATGGTCAAGCGCAGACAACGGATAGGATTTGTCGTCAACGACGGCGTCACCGCAGACACGCGGGAACATGTCGAACAGGGTTACCGAAACGCGCTGGCCAACATGACGGCAATGCTATCGGATACGCCTTATCTCCTCGGCACCGCGCCGAGCATCGCTGATTTTGGCCTGATGGGACCCATGCTGAGACATTTTGGCCAGGATCCAACCCCGGCCGAAATCATGCGCAACGAAGCGCCTGAGGTTTTCGACTGGTTATCGAGAGTGTGGAACGCACACGCCACGACCCAGCATGTGAGTTTTGTGCAGCACGTACCCGCAAGTGCGGCAGCCATGCTGAAAGAGATCGCTGAAACGCATCTCGTGCAGCTCGCCCACAACGCTACCGCCTACGCCGCGCAGGCACCGCACTTTGATATGACTGTTCAGGGATGTACCTATCGCAGCCTCCCCGTCTCACGCTATCGGGTCTGGTGCCTCGAACAACTCCGCGAACGCTTCGCTGCGCTCAATGAGGCCGACCAATCCATCGTTCGCGGGCACCTGCCTGGGCTCGAGGCGGAGATTCTCTGGCAGGCGGTGGCGCCAGCGGTATCCGGTTATGACGAAGACCGTCTGGCGCCCTTTAACAAGGCTATCAACGTCTATGGAGACGGAGTGCCTCGATAGCGTGCATCAAGCGTCGTCGCCGATGACCTGCATGCCGGTCCACATCGTCTGATCACAACTCAGCACGACGTTGAAGTGGCGGATCATCGACTGCCCCGCCTCACTGGGCAGCAGCTCGCCGACGAACTTCGACCACGCAGATACGTTGTTGTAGACGCTGAACATGTATACGTCCCGCACGTTGGCTCCGCCGGTAATAGGCTGCACCATCACGGAGAAGTTGGGTGAGTTGTCGCCCATGCTTTCCATGACGCTACCGATATGGCCACGCAGATCCGGCAGGTCGCTGCTGCTCATACCGTGGTTGATGTCACAGGCAAACGACACGATGTGGGCGGCATCGTCAGAGTCTTCCGCCGCTTCGCGCGAGTGGACGAGCATCGTCTGATTCAGGCCCGGCTGACAGTCGGCTACCGAATCGAACCGCGCCTGCACACCGGAAAGATCCGGTGCAGCCGCAAACTCGTCGATCGCTGCCGCAAAGGCATCGAGGTTTTCGTGTGGAGACATCCACAGAAAATCCATCGGCACGCCGCCTTTGAGGGCGTTCCAGACATAGGCCGGCTGCAACGACACCCCGGCTTTTTCCGCCTGCTTGACCAGGTAATCACGCGCGGCCATCAAATCCCCTTGATCCTGACCAGGGTTGTATGAGCACGCCCAGGTTTCGAGTACTCCCGGCGGTGGCGGCGCGTGATTGTCGGCGTGACTCAACACCGGCACTCCAGCCAGCAGAATCACAGATAGGAAAGAAACGAAATTTCTTGTTGTTTTCACTTCAAGAGTCTCCTTTAACAAGTTTATCAATCGAAAAACGCAAAGGAGGTTGAAAGGAAGGTACAGCTAAGCGTCGACTGAGAGTCAGGTGCGCAACCTACGCTCCCGACTCCGGCGCTCCTTGATCTCAGCCTCTCCCGTTCGCAAAGTGTCCGACAATTTGTCTCACATGGCTAATGGGATTTCGGCATAAAGAACGGAGGTTAAGCCTTTTTCGGTATATACGAGGCAGTCAGTTAGTCGCCTTGTCTGCGTACCGGCGTACTCGGCCACGCGATACCGTTTACAGACCGAACAGCGGCGCCGCGTTGTCCCAGAAAATCTTGCGCCGCGCGTCATCGGTGATCGGTTGATGCTCGAGATCGGACATACCTGCCGGCCAGGTGCCATCAGGGTGTGGATAGTCCGTGTTGAACGTCAGATAGTCCTCACCAACGAGCGCCACCGCCGCCGGCAACGTCATCTCGTCACCCCGGGCGGCGACGAGAAAGTTCGACTTGAAATAGGCGGTGGGCCGCTGCCTCAGCTCCGGATGCTCAGCCTGACCGGAGAAATCGTAGTGCTGTTCCATGCGCTGCAGCCAGTACGGCAGCCAGCCCGCGTCTGCCTCCACGTGCACAACCTTGAGTCCCGGATGGCGCTCGATCACGCCGAACCAGATGAGCGACATCATCGCAACCATCGCTTCGAACGGATGGGCAATGATGTGTCCCGCGGTATGCGTGTCCATGCGTTCACCATAGCTTGGCCAGTACGGCGAGCCGGAATCGTGAATGCAGATGGGTTTGTTGGTCGCCGCGATGGCACGCCACAGCGGGTCGTAGTCGCTGTGATACAGATTTCTACCCGCCACCGGATTGGGGCGCACATAAAAACAAGCGGCACCCAGCGCATCGGTGCGCTGCACCTCTTCAACGGCGAGATCGGGTGCCTGCACGGGCAGCATTGCGGCCATGCGCAGCCTTTCCCGATTTGCGCTGCAGTATTCGAGGCTCCAGTCGTTGTAGGCCCGACACGACGCCGCCAGAAGCTCCGTATCGTGGAAGGGTTTACCCAGCAACTGTCCGCCGACGGTCGGATAGATCACCTGGGCGTCTACGCCCTCTTCATCCATGTCCTCGAGCCGGCTCGCGGCATTGAAACCCTGGGCGCGAGCACGTTCGAATCGCGCCATGGCACGTCGCGAGGCAGCAAGAAACTCTTCGGAATGCATCGGATACGAACCGTCCTGCTTGGCCAGCGGCTCGCCCTCGCACATCATGCCCTTCTCCCCGTTGCCCATGTCACCGATAGCCGGCGCCCGGTCGGCGAAGGTCGGATCCATGTACTTTGCCCACATCGACGGCGGTTCCATCTGGTGAGCGTCCGTGTCCAGGACCTTGAGGCCGTTGCGCATCGTTCTTCCCCCACTGATGACAATCCCCAATCAGCACCCTACTAAAGTCGTCCAGCGTTGGAAATCCGGCGCTTTTCATTTCCCCGCCGTTATCCAGTACAGTGAGGCCTCCTCTGGAGGGGAGTACGAATGCAAGACATCGTCGATCTGCTGTGGCGCGTGCACAACGATCCCGGCGGCGGGCACGAGGCTGCGCTTGCGGAACTCGACGTTCCGTTCGACGAAGGTCAAGCGCTCCAGCTGGAGCTGCTCGCCCGCTGGCTGGAGGAAGGCAAGGTCGTCGGCGGTTGGAAAATCGGCATGACGAGCGGTGCGTCCAGAAACGCCATGGGCGAGGGTCTGCGGCCGTTCGGCTTCATCCTTGCCGATCGCATTTTCGACAGCGGCGCCACGCTGCCGCTCGACAAACTGCATCGTGGACAGGTCGAAAACGAACTGTGCCTTGTGATGGGTAGCAAGCTCGGCGCGGGCGCCACGACCGAGGCCGCCAGGAACGCTGTAGCAGGCATCGCGCCCGCCTTCGAAGTCAACCAGAAACGTCTGACCGGCGGTGCCGGCCCGGGGCTCAGGGTGGCGGACGACTTATCCAACTGGGGGATTGTTGTCGGTGAGGCAGCGCCTATCCCTGTTGCGCTCAACGAAATGACCGTCACCCTGGTGGCCGAGCACAATGGCGAAGACCGGATCATCGAGAGCGTCAGCAGCCCCGGACACATCGACGATCACTTCGAATCCCTGGCAACGCTGGCACGACGCCTGGCTGAGTACGGCCAGCAGCTCGAAGCGGGGCAGCGGGTCATCACCGGCGCTTACGGCAAGACCCCCTTCGCACATGGGTCGTACCGCGGCGATTTTGATCAGAGCGTCGGCAGCGTCGCGGTCAACCTTGCCTGAGTGCCACGCATGACAACTATCAAAGTACTGATCATTCCGGGCCTCACGCTCCCCACCATTTCCGACGCGGCGCTGGCCGATGTCCACAGCGCCGCGGGTGCAGACGCAACCGTCGTCGTGTCGGAGTACGCCGACGCGGTCAACCACATCGGCGATGCCGACGTGATCCTCGGCATTGTGCCGCCAAAGCTCTTCCGCGCGGCGGCACAGCTCAAATGGGTCCAGTCCATTTCTTCCGGCGTGGACGCCTTCATGTACCCCGAGTTCATCAACAGCCCCGTCATTCTCACGAGCGAAAAGGGGTTGGTGGGCGAACACCTGGCCGACCATGGGTTTGGCCTTCTTCTCATGCTGACGCGGCAGCTTGCCGCCGCTCGAGACCTCGGCCCGGAAGCCTGGAATCACCGCCCGGAGCTGCGCCGCCAGGAATTCGAGCTCACCGGGCTGACGATGGGCATCATCGGCTTCGGCGGCACGGGCCGCGCAATGGCGCGGCGGGCACATGCGTTCGGCATGCACGTACGCGCGCTGGACAAGGATCCCGTAGCGCCCGGCGAGGGTGTCGACCTCGTCGAGCCGGAAAGCGCCCTCGCCGACGTGTTGGGCGCAAGCGACGTGGTTGCGGTGTGCTGCCCGCTCACAGAAGCGACCAACAAACTGATCAACGAAAAGACCCTGAAACTGTGCAGAGCCAACGCCATTCTCATCAACGTCACACGCGGCGAAATCATGGACGAAGCCGCGCTGGTTGACGCTCTGGAGAACGGCACCATCGCCGGTGCCGGGCTGGACGTTGCGCCGCGTGAGCCGCTGCCATCCGAGAGCCGGCTGTGGGCGTTGCCGAATGTGGTGATGACACCGCACACGGCAGGCGCGAGTCAGTACCGGGCCGAGCGGAACCTGCAGCGTTTCGTCGACAACCTGGGAAAATTTGTACGCGGTGAACCCTTAGAAGGTATTATCGATAAAACACAGGGTTACTGATTTAAACACGATCGAGGGGGAGCTATGAGACTCGAAGGTAAAGTGGCCGCCATTACCGGCGCGGCCAGCGGTTTCGGTGCGGGCGCTGCACGGCGGTTCGTTGCAGAGGGTGCCAAGGTCGTTCTTGGCGATATCCAGGAAGAAGCCGGCAAGGCGGTTGCCGCCGAACTCGGCGCCAATGCCATTTACGTGGACTGCAACGTCACGAACGAAGAGCATATCGCCAACATGGTGGATACCGCAGTCTCCGAGTTCGGCAAGCTCGACGTCATGTACAACAACGCCGGCATCGTCGGAGCCGTAGGTCCAATATCCAGCACGCCCGGAGACGAATGGCGTTTCACTGTGGACATTCTCCTGAACGGCGTCTTCTACGGATGCAAGCACGCGGCACGCGTGATGATGCCGCAGGGTTCCGGCTCCATCATCAGCATGGCCAGCACCGCGGGCATTCTGGGCGGGCTCGGACCACACTGCTACACCGCGTGTAAACATGCCGTTGTCGGCCTGACCAAGGGCGTTGCCGCCGAGCTGTGCCACTACAACATTCGCGCCAACGCGATTGCTCCAGCGGGCATGGCCACCGCGATGGTTGCCAACGTGTCGACGGGCGATCCCGACGCAATCGAAGAGACTAAAAAGATCCTGGCGCAAAACTCACCGCTCAAGGGGCGTCCGGGGCTGGCTGAAGACGTCGTCAACGCCGCCCTGTGGCTTGCCAGTGACGAATCCGGCTACACCACCGGCCACACCCTGACCACGGACGCCGGCACCACCATTGGCGCCACTACCAACCCAATTGCGTTCGCAGAGTACGAACCGCTTTTCCGTGAGGCCGGCAAAAAAGGCATGGAGTGAAGCTGTGGCGGGTGGTGTCAGACACCACCCGTCATGCTTTGCCGGGCCTGACCAGTTGGGCTAACATCTCCGGCCCTGCGGCCCTATCCGCCGCGCCTGATATGCCGTGACATCTGGGGGGATATTCCATGGCGGAAGCAACAGAAAATCTGAGCGGTGCGCCGAGCGCCGCGGAAACGGTCACCACCGATGAGCCGAGCCTGGTTGGCATGCTGTTGAAAGACACGGCCATCATTTTCGCCGCTTTGTCGCTGTGGGCGGCGGCAGACACCTGGTATCAGGTGACGGGGCTCTGGCTGGCCCAGGTGGTTGCGATCGGCGACGCTGTCCTCGTTGGGCTGCTGCTGGCAGCGCTCTTTCACGAATGGGGCCACTACGCAGGCGCCGTGGCAAGCGGGGCCTCTACGACCCGAACCTATCCGAAGTCGCTCAGCTTTTTCCGCTTCGCGTTCAACTATGCCGAGAACGACGTGCGGCAGTTTCACTGGATGACCTACGGCGGTCACGTCGCGCACTGGTCGATTCTCATTCTGCTGCTCATCATGGTGCCGCTCGACACCCTCGGCAGAATTGCCCTCGTCAGCGCAATTTTTGGTTTCATCGTGTTTGCCACCGTCATCGAATACAACATCGTCAAAGACACCCGGGAAGGCGAGGACCCCGAGACCCGCCTGCAGGCGTTGAGCAAGAAAGACCTGCGTCAGGCAACCGTCATCGGCACCATCGCCGGTCTTTTTGCCCTGGCCAGCGTGAGCTGAGCGTCGGGCTGACATGCTCTTCCGCGACCGCGCCCACACCCGGGGTGTGGAACTCGGGCCGTATCCGCTGGAGGCACTGGCGCGAGATACCAGCCTCGCTGCCCGCGAGAGCGCGCAGCCTGCTCTAGAGCCTGCCGACAAAGTGCCACCGGCTGATTCGGCCCTGGCAGACATTGCCCGGCGCTACGCGCAGATTCTCATCGACTGTGATACTCCCGCCGAATGGCCACGCGCGCCGGTGCCGGCGGATCTCGGGCGCCGCGCTCAGGAAATCAAAGGCGCCGCCTACTACCTCGACGCCTCACACGTTGGCATCGCAGGCATCCCAGGGCAGGCCTGGCTGACATCACCGGCCGAACAGAGTCACGCCGTGGTCATCTGGGTCCGCCATGGCAGACTTCCTGAGTCTGACAATTTGGCGAACGCTTGGCTGCAACACGCCAGCCACGACATTGCGACCATGCGCGCGCTCGAGATCGGCGTATCCATCACCGGGCATATCCGCGCCCTCGGCTTTACCGCGACGTTGCATCAAGCCGGAGGTACGGATCTCGATATCGATAAACTCGGCGTGCTCGCCGGCATCGGTCAGCGCCGGGGCAGCGACGTTGTCAGCCCGTTTTTCGGCACGGACTACGCCGCCGTTGTCGTTGCCACCGACTATGCGCTCGCGCCGGATCAGCCTCTGGCTGCTGATGCATCACCCAACGCTCTGCGCTACTGGTGGGGCATCAACGGCGCGGTATCGGGCCGCGAACACAGACGCGTGGCACGGCGTCCGAGCCACCTCAGCCGCTACCCCATGGAGCAGGTCACGCGGGTAGAGCGGCCGACAACGCTGATACTCGACGACGAGGTCCCCAGGGTGCCGAAGCGGGCGGAGTTCTTTTTCCGCTCACGCATGGGAGACCTCGGCGCCAAAGCCCAGCGCGAAGTGAAACGTTTCGCGTTCAAGCACCCGCTCACCGACGGCATGATGAAGCCGTTGCGGGCCCTGGTGCCGCACCAGGATGGGACTACCGCGGACAGCGCCAATCCCGCGCTGGCGGATGCCGAAGCCAACAGCCGCGCAATCAAATCTCTGAGCTATCACCTGGGTGCCGACCTCACCGGTATCTGCGAGATTCCGCCCTATGCCTGGTACAGCCATGGTCCCGACGGCCAGCCGATCGAGATGCGCCATAAATACGCCGTAGTGATGCTGATCGATCAGGGCTACGACACCATGGAGGGGGCAAGCGGTGACGACTGGATTTCCGGCTGTCAGTCCATGCGTGGCTACATTCGCGGCGCGGAAATTGCCGGCGTCATGGCGGAGTTTCTGCGCGGCGAGGGGTATGCCTCACGCGCGCAAACCAACGCCGATAGCGAGGTCCTGCAGATTCCGCTCGTGCTGTGGGCGGGGCTCGGCGAGCTCTCCCGCATTGGCGAGCTGGTGCTGAACCCGTTTGTCGGACCGCGCTTCAAATCCGTTGTCATGACAACGAACCTCCCCCTGGTCCCCGACAAGCCCGTCGATTTTGGCCTGCAGGATTTCTGCAACAACTGCCTGAAGTGCGCACGGGAGTGTCCGGTCAACGCCATCCCGTTCGGCGACAAGGTCATGTTCAACGGCTACGAAATCTGGAAGCCGGACGTCGAACGTTGCACGCGCTACCGGGTGACCAACCCGAAAGGTTCAGCCTGCGGACGCTGCATGAAAACGTGCCCGCTGAACAAGGTGGTGACGGCCGATGGCGCCCTGGCCCACCGCATCGGCACGTGGCTCGGCGTCAACGCCCGCTGGTTGAAACCGCTCCTCGTGCCGGTCGCAGTTGCGCTGGACGACCGCCTGGGTTACGGCAGGCGCAATCCGAAGAAGCGCTGGTGGCTGGACCTCGAGATCGTCGACGGCGCCGCGAAGGTCCCCGTGCACGGCACCAACGAGCGCGATCTGGATCTCGACGCCGATACCTCGGGCAAGAAGTCACCGGTCGGTTACTACCATGCCAGCGACAACCCGCCACCGGACAGCGTCGAGCCTTTCCCCGCCAACCACAGAGATGCCATCGCCCGGGCGGCACAGCTGGAGACCGTCGATGAGGCACGCGCGCGGTCCGCGCGGGGCGAAGCAAAACCGTCGCACTACATTCCAACGGTCAGCGTGGAATGAACGCGTCCTTCCTGGAGCTTGCGTTGTTACCGGAGGTGCGTAACCGTGCGCTCAAAGTAGCCCTGGTGGTGGGCACGCTGCTCGCGCTGATTAATCACGCCGACGCGGTCATCAACCAGACGTTCGGACTGATCAACGCGCTCAAGGTGCTGCTGACCTATTGCGTCCCATACGCCGTGGCTACGTACTCCGCGGTTGGCGCGCTGCGCGATACCGAAGCTAAGAAAACCCCTTAGACAGCAGGTTCTCAACCGGCTGATAAAGCGCTTCCAGATACTCGACGTCCTCAGGGGCAAGCTCTATCTCCGTCGCCGCGACCAGCTGCTCGAGCTGCTCGAGCTTGGACACCCCGACAATCGGCGCGTGCACATACGACTTGCCGAGCATCCATGCCAGCGCTATCTGCGCCGGTTTTTTCTCGTACTTCTGCGCCACTTCGATGACCCGCTCCGCGACCGGAAACACATGTTCGCCGTGGTAGAGCGATTCCGTCCGGTTTTTGTCGCCGCCGCGGGAGCGTTCCGTGCCGCCGGCTTCGAAGCCGCCCTGGTAAGCGCCGGCCAGAATCCCTCGTGCGAGCGGCGACCAGGGCATGACCGCAATGTCGTGCGCCTCGCAGTACGGCATCATTTCACGCTCTTCTTCGCGGTAGACGAGGTTGTAGTGGTTCTGCATGGAGATGAACGGCGTCCAACCGTTGGCCAGCGCCGTCATCTGCAGCTCGGCAAACTGCCAGGCAAACATCGATGACGCGCCGAGGTACAGCGCTTTGCCTGCTTTGACCACGTCGTGCAGCGCCTCCATGGTCTCCTCGATCGGCGTCTCAACGTGTCCGGGCACCCCATGCGGGTGGCGGTGGATGACCAGATGGTCGATATAGTCGAGCCCAAGCCTTTCGAGGCTCGCATCCACGCCTTCCAGAATGTGTTTGCGCGACAGGCCACCCTGGTTAGCGCCTGCACCCATGGGCATGGCCACCTTGGTGGCGAGCACGTACTCGCTGCGCGGGGCAAGCTCGCGCAGCAGCGCACCCACCACTTCTTCCGATGCGCCGATGCCGTAAACGTCGGCGCAGTCGAAATAGAAAAGCCCCTTGTCGAGCGCCGCCTGAAAGATCGGCCGTGCCGCGTCGATGTCGAGCGTCCAGTCCCCTTGATGACCACGGCCCGGGACGCCGAAGTTCATGGTACCCAGACAGAGCTGCGACGCCCTGAGCCCGCTATTCCCCAACTGCACGGCTTTGAGCATGTGATTTCCTCGTATCGAATGCGTAGTATCTCGTCATCATAACCAATGACGCAGACGCCGTGTCGGTCACGGCAGGCACAGTTTCGGGAGGTAGTACCGTGGCATTGGACATTTACGCACCTGCAGCTGAGGACCTGGCACCCGGTGAAGCCCGCTGCCCCGGGCCAAGCCCCCAGGACGTGCTGGACCAGGATGGCGATACGCCTCCCGCGGCGCTTCGCGCGCAAGCCTACGAGTATCTCGGCAACGAGGACCTCTCGCTCGAGCGCTATACGTCCCAGGCGTTCTACGATCTCGAAGTCGAGCGCATGTGGTCGAAAACCTGGCAGTGGGCGTGCCGGGAAGAGCATATCCCCGATGCCGGCGACTTCTACGTCTACGACGTGGCGCACTACTCTGTCCTGGTCGTGCGCGGCAACGATGAAAGAATCCGTGCGTTCATCAACTCCTGCCCCCACCGCGGCATGCAGTTTGCCGACGCTGGCAGCAAAGGCAGCGGCAAGCAGTTCCTGCGCTGCCCGTTCCACGGGATGTCCTGGCACCTCGATGGCACGTTGCGCGAAATCCCCTGCCGTTGGGACTTTCCCCACGTCAGCGACGACAGTTTCGGGCTGGATGAAGTCCCCTGCGACGTCTGGGGCGGATTCGTGTTCATCAATCTCGACAAGAACGCCCCACCGCTGCACGACTATCTCGAGGTGCTGCCCGAACATTTTGCCGGCTGGCCGCTTGAAGAGCGCTACGTGGTCATGCATACCGAAAAGGTCCTGCCCGGCAACTGGAAAATGTGCATGGAGGGTTTCCTCGAGGCATATCATGTGCTGGCAACGCATCCCGAGGGCCTGCGCTCATCAGGCTGGGCCAATACGCAATACGACCTCTTCAGCCCGCATGTCAGCCGCTTTCTGCAGAATCTTTCCAGCGGGAATCCGCACTTCGAAAGGGAGTTCACGCAGGCACAGCTCTTTGAATTTCTAGGTCACAACCCGGACGATCTGCCGGCAGGGAAGACTGCCCGCCAGGCCCACGCGGACATTCTGCGCGATAGCTTCGGCGCGGAAATAGGCGTGGATCTTTCGCACCTCTCCAACAGCGAAATGCTCGACAGCATCGAATACCACGTCTTTCCCAATGCCTGCTTTTTCCCGGGGATTGTGATCCCGCTCATCTACCGGTTCCGTCCGCTCGGCGTAGACAAATGCATTCACGACATTATGATGCTGCGTCCGGTACCGGTAGAAGGCGAGCGACCGCCACCGGTCGAGAAAGTGGCTCTCGACGTGGATGAACCCTACGTCAGCGTGCCCGATTTCAAGGAGAACCGTCTTTCTTACGTGCTCGATCAGGACACCGACAACTTCAAACGTCAGTGGGCGGGAATGAAAGCATCACTGAAAGGCAGCCAGACCCTCGGCAACTACCAGGAAGCCCGCATCCGGCACTTTCACAAGACGTTAGACTCCTATCTGGCTTGAACCTATGAACATCGAAGACGTCATTGCCAAACAGGAGATCGCGGATCTCGTTGGTCGCTACATGCGCGGCCTCGATCGCCTGGACAGGGAACTCCTTCGGTCTACGTTTCACGACGACGCCGAAACCGACTACGGTTTTTTCAAGGGCGGCCCCGACGCGTTCGTCGAGATGGCGTATGGCGCGCTTCAGGATCATCTGGCCAACCATCACATGATCGGCCAGACCAACATCGACGTGGAGGGCGATGTTGCCTACGGTGAAATCTACTTTCAGGCTTTTCACCGCATTGTGGTGGAGAGTGAAGAGCGGGATCTCTTCATCTCCGGACGCTACGTCGACCGCTACGAGAAGCGCGACGACGAGTGGAAAATTGCGTTTCGAAGTGAGGTGAACGATTGGGCACGCAACGACCCGGCAACGGACGACTATTTCACACAAACCCCGGATTCGCTGCGCGGCGAGCGCTTTCCGGACGACGCCGTCTACAAAGTCCGCAAGCGCTGAACGTGCGCTTTCTCATCCTGGCCTTGTGCACGCTGGTCGGCTGCGGTAGCGCATCCACCGCGGCGGGTACCTACGATCTGCTGTTCAGCGCCAACATCGGCGCGGAAACGGCGGTTGCCGAGGCCAGCATCCGCGTCACCCAGAGTTCACCGCAGCTGCTCGAGCTCGACTTCAACGCACCGGAAGAGACATACGAGCTCATTGAAGCCAGTGGTGACGTCGAGCACGAAGACGGACGCCTGCGCTGGGAGGTGCCGGAAGGCGGCGGGGTGCTGCGATACCGCATGCGCATCGACAGTCACCGAGGTGACCGCTTCGATGCCAAACACACACCCACCTGGGTGCTGATGCGCCTGGATGATCTGTTTCCCGGCGCACGCGTGCGCAGCATCAAAGGCAGTCGCAGCATCTCCAGCATCAACATTACGAGCCCCGATGACTGGAGCTTCGAATCCCGCTACGGCAGCCTCAAGGATAAAGTCAAAGACATCGGCGGGGACCGCAACTTCAACCGCCCGACCGGCTGGCTCCTCGGCGGCGAGCTCGGCACCCGTCGCGAGAAAATCAACGGCCGCGAGCTTGTGGTCAGCGCACCAGTCAACTCGGGCATGCGGCGTCTCGACACCACAGCGTTCGTCAGGTGGACGATGCCGGAGCTGTCCAGGGTGTTTCCACGCCTGCCCGCTTACATTCTGATCGTGGGCGCACCGCCCGGGATGTGGCGCGGCGGGTTGTCCGCGCCCGGTTCGCTTTACGTGCACGTGGAGCGCCCGCTGATCAGTGAGAACGCCACCTCCACCCTCATTCATGAGCTCATTCACCTGGCGGGCGTGCATTCCGCCGCTGACGATGCAGACTGGATCGTCGAAGGGCTGGCCGAGTACTACAGTCTCCTGATACTGAAGCGCACGGGCGGTATCAGCGAAAACCGGTTTCAGCAGAGCCTCGGCCAGCTGGCCGAATGGGTTGCCGACGAAGACGGCAAGCTCGCCTCACCCTCCAAAGGGGCTGACACGGCGGCGGCCGTGCTTCTCCTTCATGAACTTGCCGGAGAGCTGCAGGCAGCAGGTCAACACATCGACACCCTGGCCGGTGAAATGGTGGAGCGTGGCTTCGAGATCGACAATTTGAAGGCGGTGAGCGAGGAGCTTCTGGGACAGCCGAGCCGCATCCTCAAAGACATCTGAGCGGGCACAAAATCTTCTGGCACAACCGCCTGCGATCCGTATGATGGGCGCCCCTTTGTACGGTTGATCAGCTATGTTGAAGACAGGTGACACGGCGCCGGAGTTCGAACTCGTCGACCAGGCCGGCAATACGCGCACACTTTCCGCGCTCCTGGCAGAAAGCGGCGATCTGATCGTGTACTTCTACCCCATCGACTTTTCTCCGGTCTGCACGGCGGAAACCTGCGCGTTCCGCGACAACTACGACGGTCTCGATGCGCTGGGCATACAAATTGTCGGCATCAGCCCACAGGGGCATACGATGCACAAACAGTTTGCCGAGCAGTTCAACGTGCCGTTCCCGCTGCTCGCTGACCCAAAGAAAGCTGCCATCCGCGCCTTCGGCGTTGACGGGCCGCTGGGCTTTGGCGTGCGGCGAGTGACGTTTCACATTGATGCGTCGCGTACGATCCGCAATCGCGTGGTCTCCGATCTTTTCGTCGGCTCGCACCTGGATCTGCTGAAGAAGGCGGTTGCGGGAAAAACTCCCGCTGACGAGAGCGCCTGACACCAACCTGACATCTCCTGTCCTAAGGCTGAGTCTCCAATGTCGCTGCGCATCGAATTAGAAACGAGCTTACAAGAATTCGACGGCGTCGCCGTTTCCGTGCTTTCCGAAACTCGAGCAGCCCACCGCGACCGGCCCGGCTTTGTGGACGAAATTGTTCGCCTCTGCGCCGATCAAAGATCCTCAATCTCGCACGGGGCTGCCTGGATACTCAAGGCCGAAGCCGACGATGGGGCACGATTCGGGACACGGGTGACCGGAGCGCTGGTTGAGCAATTGGAAAACATATCCGCCTGGCAAAGTCAGCTTGCGATCTGTCAGTCCGTCACGGCGTTCGACTTCGACGCTGCGGACGCTGCCAGTTTCTGTACCTGGGCGTCTTCTCTGGCCAATCATCCGCGGCCTTTTCTGCGTGCGTGGAGCCTCCATGCGCGAGTCATCCTGGGCGTGAGACTGCGTCACCCGAAAGCGGCGCTTCTAAATGACATAGAAGCAGCCACGCAGGACGACGCCGCTTCGGTGCGTGCACGCGCTCGCAATCTAACGCCGCTTATCGAGGACCTCTGACTCAATCCGGGCTCATCCCATGAACTGCACGGTCTCCGCCAGCGGTGCCCTATCCGTGCGCGCGGTATTCACTCCCATGCCCGGATCGGCATAGCCGAAGCTGATCCCGAACAGGATTTTGATTTCAGGTGCCAGGCCAAACACGTCACGCACGAAGTCCGGGTAGTTTCTGAGCGTGCCCTGGGGACAGGACGCCACGCCGTGCGCGTGCATGGCAAGCATCAGCGACTGCGCGTACATGCCGACGTCGCACGCACTCTGGGTGCCGAAAATGTCGTGAATACCGAGAAACACCGCGTGCGGCGCATCGAAAAACTCGTAGTTCCGGCGCGCAGCGTAAGCCCGGCCTTCGCGATCTTCCCACTCGATACCCATCGCGCCGTACAAGGCCCGGGCGCAGGCACGCTTGCGATCCTGCCAGGGCGCGCCGGTTTTACCGTCAGGCGCGTGGTCCGTGTGAACCTTTTCACCGGCATCAAACCGCTCGATGAACCCCTGCCGCAGCCGTTCGCAGACCTCCCCGGACGCGACGCAGACGTGCCAGGGCTGTACGTTGGTTCCGGACGGCGCCCAGCGGGCAATCTCGAATATCCGGTCGATGACCGGCTGGGGTACGCGATCGGGCAGAAAGCCGCGTACCGAATGACGTCCTTTCACCAGATCTTCGAGCGTATCCAGCGTTTCCGGGTTGTGTTCAGGCATTTGTTTGTCCCCGCGTAAACCACGGAGTATCGCAGAAAGGGCTACCGCCCGACAGGTGTTCTATCCGAGGAGGCCAATCTCCAGAAGCCGCTCGGTCAGGTATTCATCCGCCGTGATGGAATCGGGGTAGCGGTTCGGGTTGTCCTCGGTGATACAACCCGGCAGCGTGGCAATCACAAAGTCCGGATTGGGATGACAAAAGAAGGGGATGGAGTAGCGACTCTCGCCCGTAAACGCTTCCGGTGAGTTCACGACCCGATGGGTCGTCGACGGCAGCACGTGGTTGGTAAACCGCTGCATCATGTCGCCGATGTTGGCGACAATGGTGCCAGGCGGGTTGGTTACCGCTATCCACTCCCCGCTGCGCGAAAGCACTTCCAACCCGGGTTCTTCAGAGCCGACCAGTAGCGTAATCAGGTTGATGTCTTCGTGCTCGGCGGAGCGTAGGGACAGCGTTTCCGGCGCTTCGATGGGCGGATAGTGCAGCGGTCGCAGAATCGAGTTGCCGTAGTCGACTTTGTCGCGGAAGAAGTCCGCGGGCAGATCCAGGTAGAGCGCAATGGCGTCGAGCAGCCGGTTGCCGAGATTGTCCAGCGCTTCGTAGAGGCCGTAGACGCGGGATTCGAATTCGGCAACCTCTTCCGGCCAGACGTTGGGAAACATTTTCGGGTGCCGCTCAACGCCCGGCGGCAGCGCCCTACCTACCTGCCAGAACTCTTTGAGGTCCGGATGAACGCTGTCTTTGGCGGTTTCTACGCCGAAACCGGTGTAGCCGCGAGCGCCGCCATAAGCGGCCGTGTACTTGTCCTTGACTGCCTGTGGCAACGCAAACAGCTCACGCAACGCGGCATAAGCCGCATCGATGGTCTCCTGCCCGATCTCGTGCCCCACGACACCCAGGAAGCCGTATTCTTCATACCCTCGACCCAGGGCTTCGACGAAGGCGTCCCGCTCGCCGCTGAATTTGCTGACATCGACTGTCGGTATTCTGGCATCAGTCACCGTCATTCATCCCAGCAGGAGGAAGAAGCTGGCAATGGCTGCGCTCATCAGATTCGCGAGCGACGCGCCAAAGAGCGCCCGTATGCCATAAGTGGCAATCTCCGGCCGTCGTTCCGGCGCCATCACGCCGAGCCCGCCGAGAAGAATGGCAATCGATGAAAAGTTGGCAAATCCGCATAGCGCAAACGTCACCACCGCTTTGGTGTGCTCACTGAGCTCCGCGCCGTTCTGCACGAAGTTGATATAGGCCACGAACTCGTTCAGCACCAGTTTCTGGCCAATGTAACTGCCTGCCTCGACCGCTTCTACCCAGGGAATACCGATAAGGTAGGCGATGGGGCTGAACAGGTACCCCAGAATCAGCTCGATGCTCAGATTCGGCAAACCCACCCAGCCGCCAACCCAGCCGAGCGCGCCGTTGACGAGCGCAATGAGGGCAATGAAGGCAATGAGCATGGCGCCGACGTTCGCCGCCAGTTGCAGACCGCTGGTGGCGCCCTTGGCTGCGGCGTCGATGACGTTCACCGGCACCGGTTCCGCAGAGTCGAGCTCATCGACGTGATTGACGAGCTGCGCATCGGGCTTTTCCGGTACCAGGATCTTGGCCATGGCAAGTCCACCGGGCGCGGCCATGAAGCTCGCTGCAATGAGGTACTTGAGCTCAACCCCGATCGCAACGTAGCCGGCCATGGTGGCGCCCGCGACCGTCGAAAGGCCGCCGACCATGACGGCAAAAAACTCCGAACGGGACATCTGCGCGAGAAACGGTCGCACGGCAATGGGCGCTTCCGTCTGGCCCACAAAAATATTGGCGGCAACTGCCAGCGACTCGGGAGCGCTCGTCTTCAAGAGCCGGCGGAAGAGGCCCCCGATGATGCGCACAACCCACTGCATGACGCCTACGTAGTAGAGCACGGAGATCAGGGCCGAGAAGAAAATGATGGCAGGCAACACCTGGAAGGCGAACACCAGGCCGAAGTTGCCGCGACCGATGTCGCCGAACATGAAGACGATCCCGTCGGACGCATAGGAAAGGACCGCGCCAACGCCGCTCGTCATGGCCGCGAGAACCGCCTGCCCCGGCGGCACGTACAGCACCAGCGCACCGAACGTCGCCTGCAGGCCGACGGCATAGCCGACGGTGCGCCAGTTGATGCCCGCACGGTCGGTGGAGAGCGCAAATGCCAGCGCAATGAGCACGGCAATACCGACCAGACAGATCAGCGCGTTGATCATGAAATCGTGTCCAAGTGCGCGCCGCCGTCAATCGACGGCAGCGCGGCAGATGATTGTTATTCTCGGTCCACTACCGCCGATCGGGTCGAACAGCGGCACACCTGGAACACTAACACTGATGTCGGCGGCTCACCACCGACGAAAGATCGCTACAGCGCGGTGTGCAGCGCAACCGCGTTGCCTTCCGTGTCGGCAAATCTCCCAATGAATCCAAACGGTCCGATGGACGTCTTTTCCTGCAGCACGCTGCCACCTGCGGCAGTCGCGCGTTCTAGTGCGGCTTCGATGTCGTCACAGCTGAGATAAACCAGCACGCCGGATTGACCGGGCGCCAGGTCCGTCGTCAACGCCCCGCTTGCGCCATCGCTCCCGGGAAATACGTGCATGGGCCCATCCGGCCCGTCCATGGTGCCGAGCGGTTCACCGAGCACCGTGCCGTAAAACTCTACCGCGCGGCCAACGTCCTGCACGGGTATTTCGAACCAGTCGATCGATACGGTCATAGTCGTCTCCTTGGATTGTCTTCTTGATCGGTATGAATATGACGAACGACACCCACGAAAACGGACACGCCTCGTGGTGTTAATCTATGCCGCCATTCCCGGAGCATCAATTTGTACACCCTATACATTGGCAACAAAAACTACTCGTCCTGGTCCCTGCGACCCTGGATCCTGCTGACCGAGCTCGGTCTGCCATTCAAAGAGACGCTCATCCCGTTTGACGACGGTGACAGCTGGGCCAAATTTCGCGCCTTTTCCCCGACCGGGCTTGTCCCGTGTCTGCATGACGGTGAGCGCGTCGTCTGGGAATCGCTGGCGATCACCGAATACCTCGCCGAAGCACATCCTGCAGTCTGGCCCGGGGACGCGGACGCCCGCGCGTGGGCGCGCAGCGCTACCGCCGAGATGCACGCGGGTTTCAACGCACTCAGAAACGAGTGCCCCATGACGGTCGGCATGCGTATCGAGCTGCCTGAGATCAGTGCCGCGCTCGGCAGAGACCTCGAGCGTATTCAGGAGCTCTGGCAGCAGGGTCTGGATCGGTTTGGCGGACCCTATCTTGCCGGTTCGAAGTTCACCGCGGTGGACGCTTTCTTTGCACCGGTCGCTTTTCGCGTGCAAACCTTCAATCTCCCGCTGCGTGAGGCCGCCGCGAACTACGTCGGCCACCTGCTTGCCCTGCCCGGGATGCAAAGCTGGACTGACGCCGCGCTCGCGGAGACGTTTCGTGAGCCGAGCCATGAGGATGAGCTCGCCGCTCTCGGCACGGTAACGGCAGACTTCCGCGCAGCGCCGGCTTGAGAAGGCCTGCGCTTTCGGCGAGCATTGTTGGACACGCGCGTACGAGAGAGGGAGAGAAACCATGCGCAGTCTGACCATTGCTCTGGCGCTGACAATTCTGTCGAACGGGTGCGGTGACGCCACCGAGCCCACCCGGCCGGCGGCACCGGAGACCACCTACGACGTCGACATCCGCTGGACAAGCTACGGTATCCCGCACGTCAAAGCGGAAGACTGGGGCAGCCTCGGCTACGGTTTCGCCTACGCGACGGCCACTGACGCCATCTGCGTCATCGCCAGGGACGTGCAGATGGTCAACGGTAACCTGAGCCGGCACTTCGGGCCGGACGAGGGTAACCTCGAAAGCGATGTGTTCCATCGCGCCATTCTCACTGACGACAAGCTGGCGGGTTTCGCCGCAGTCCAGAGCGAGCGAGCGCTCCTCTTCACCGCGGGGTACGTCGCCGGCTACAACCGCTATCTTGCCGACCATGGTGGCAATCTACCCGCCTCCTGCCAGGGTGCAGATTGGGTAGAGCGCATCACCACACCGGATGTCACGCGCCTCGCCATGGGCGTGGGCATACGCTACGGCCTTGGCAGATTCCAGAAAGAGATTGCCGGTGCCGGACCCGGCGTGTCGCCGGCTCAGGAGATTGCCCAGAGCCAGTGGCAGCTCCCCGCAGGCATCGGCAGCAACGCGGTGGCTGTCGGAAAGGACCTGTCTGCCAGCGGCCGCGGCATTCTGCTCGGCAATCCGCACTATCCGTGGCACGGTTCTTCACGTTTCCATCTCATCCATACGACCATTCCCGGCGAGCTGGACGTCATGGGAACAAGCCTCCTCACCACCAACCGCGTCTCCATTGGCTTCAACAACGACATCGCGTGGACGCATACCGTATCCACAGCGCTGCGCTTCACGCTTTACCAATTGACCCTCAACCCGGAAAACCCTCGGGAATATCTCTACGACGGCGCCTACCGGCCCATCGAGGCGCGCGAGGTCACGGTGAATCTGGACGAAGGCTCCGAGACCCGCACGGTGTACTTCACGCACTACGGGCCCATTATCGAAAACGAAGCTGCGGCGTGGGATGACAAACACGCGTACGCGCTGCGCGACGCGGTCATCGACAACTACCACACGGCAGACACCTACGATGCGTTGACCAAGGCGGGCTCAACCGCCGAAGTGGAGGCAGCAATCAGTAAGCAGGGGGTCTACTGGGTCAACACCATAGCGGCTGACCGCCACGGCAACGCATTCTACGCGGACATCAGCGGCACGCCGAACGTCGACGCCAGCCTGCTCGACCGCTGCACGGTGCCGGTGGCAGGTCTACCCGACAGACTGGTTGTTCTGAACGGCAGCGACTCGGGCTGCGAGTGGCGCGAAGATGAGACAAGCCGCGTGCCGGGTGCCCTTCCGCCGGACAAAATGCCGCGCCTCACACGCGGCGACTATGTCACCAATTCGAACGACAGCTACTGGCTGTCCAACCCGATGGCACCCCTGGAAGGCTACTCGCCGGTCATCGGAGCCGAGCGCACCGCACGTTCCCTGCGCACCCGCGCGGGCCTCACGCAGATGGCAGAGATGATCGATGCAAAAGCAAAGCTCGAACCGGCTGACATCCAGAACATGTTGTACAACCACCGCAACTTCGGGGCTGAGCTCCTGCTCGACCACGTGCTTGAAACCTGTAACGGCGATGAGAACCTGCAGCGCGTCTGCGCGGTGCTGGCCGACTGGGATCGTACGATGAATACCGGCTCGGTCGGTTCCCACATCTGGCGCGAGTTCTGGGACACCGCACGGGATATCGACAACCTGTACGCGATCCCGTTCGACGCAAACGATCCGGTCAACACGCCAAGGGGCATCAAGGTTGCAGATGCCGACGTCCGCGCCGCCATCCGAGCGTCTCTGGTAGAGGCCGTTGCCCGCCTTGCTGACGCCGGCGTGGCCCTGGACGCACCTCTGGGAGAGATCCAGTACGCCGAGCGCAACGGGAAAAGAATTCCCGTTCCGGGCGGCGAAGGCTGGGCCGGTATGTTCAGCATGATTCGAACGAACCTGGAGCCGGAGCGGGGTTACAACCCCATCATCCACGGCAACAGCTATATCCAGGTCATCAGCTGGGATGCAGACGGGAAGCTCGAGCCCACGGCCATGCTCACGTATTCACAATCTCCGGAGCCGGACTCGCCGCACTACAGCGATCTGACGGAGCTGTACGCTTCCGGCGGCTGGGTCCGGCTGCCTTTTACCGATGCTGAAATCGAAGCAGATCCAAACCTCAGGCAACTGAAACTGGTAGAGTAACCGCTCAGCGAAGCAGGCCAGCCCATGACTCAAACCGTAGCCGTCGTCGGCGCCGGCATTGCCGGTATGTGCACATCCCTTGCGCTTGCCAGAAAAGGGTTTCGGGTCACCGTCTTCGAACGTGACATTCCGCCGCCCGAAGGTGACGCGGACGCGGCGTTCTTCGACTGGCAGCGCCGCGGTGCCGCCCAGTTCCGTCATCCCCATGCGTTTCTCGGCCTCATGTGCTCTTTGCTGGAGGAGTTCTATCCCGAGCTTCTCGAAGAGTTTTTCAATGCGGGTGCACGCCGCGTCGACTTCCAGGACATGGTGCCGCCGCATCTTCTCGATCAGTACGAGCCTGAAACCGGTGACGAGAAACTCTGGGTGCTGATGTGTCGGCGCGCGACGATGGAAACGGTCCTGCGTCGCTACGTTGAGCGCAATGACCGGATTCAGATCCACAACACCACCTACGTTACCCGCGCTCTGACCGTACGCCAGGACAACCAGCTCCACGTCACGGGCCTGGAACTGACCGACCGCGCTGACAACAACGCAAAGTCCACGTTTCAGGCAGACGTTTATGTCGATGCCGGCGGGCGCTCCAGCAAATTCCGACAATGGCTGAACGACGCCGGTGCCAGCATCGACGAGACGCGCGACGATGCCGAAATCGTCTACTACACGCGCCACTACAAGCTGAAACCCGGCGTCAACGAACCCTCGCGACACGAAAACGAGCCCGCCGCGGGTGATCTGGGATACATGAAGTTCGGCGTTTTCCCCGGCGAAGGCGGACACTTCGCCGTTATCATCTGCGTACCGAACGGCGAAACAGAGTTACGCGAGGCCGTGAAAGACGGCGACAAGTTCGACGCCATCTGCCGCACCGTACCCGGACTCGTGCCGTGGATTGCTGCTGACAAAGCGGAAGCAACCACGCCCTCCTTCGGCATTGGCGAGATCCATGCCGTATGGCGCAACTTTGTGCACGACAACACGCCCGAGGTACTGAACTTCTTTGCAGTGGGCGACGCCTGCGCGCGCACCAACCCGCTCTACGGAAGGGGTTGCAGCACCGGCATTCTGCAAGCGCATATCCTGGCCGACGTGCTGGCGGCTGACGAGGACCCTGTAAAGCGCGCGCTCGCGTTCGAATCACAAACCGAAGCGCGCATACGGCCAATCTTCGATGCGAGCCTGCGCGAAGACAGAAACGGTATCAAGCGCGCGGAGGCGGTCATGCAGGGTCTCGAACGTGATAAGGCAGACTCACTCAAAAAATGGTTTGGCCTTGCGTTTGGCGACGCGCTCGCCGCTGCGGCGCGGGAGCAGATTCACGTTTTCCGCGGCATGATGCGCACGGTGAATCTCGTCGAGAAACCCGGTGCGTTCCTGCAGGACAAGGCGGTCAAGCGCACCGTTTTCCGGTACATGCTGCGGGGCCGCAGACGCAACGCACGAGCGCGCGTACAGAACGGGCTGTCGCGCACTGAAATGATGGATCACCTCGCAAGGCTGACCACCGCCTGAACGTCAAACACTCAACGCTCTCTGGGTGAAGTTGTGTAGTTCCAGATAAAGGGCTGACAAAGGAACGCAATCATGAAAAAGGCATTGTTGACTGCCCTGTTGTTGCTACCACTTTCCGCATGGCCTCGCAGCCTCGAACTGACGGACTATCTCAACTGGGAAACGGTCAGTAACCCGCAAATATCGCCCGACGGCAGACAGGTTGTCTACGTGCGCAATCGTGTCGACAAAGTCAAAGACACGATCAAGCCGGAACTCTGGATCATGGACAGCGACGGCAAGCGCAATCGCTTTCTCCTGCCGGGCGGATCAAATCCGCGATGGTCACCCAGCGGCAACCGTCTGGCATATCTCGCCGCGGACGATGACGAGAAACCACAAATTTTTGTTCGCTGGATGGACGCCGAGGGAGCCACCACTCAGGTGACGCATCACGCAAAACGGCCGAGCACGCCGGTTTGGAGCCCCGACGGCAGCCACATCGCGTTCCGTGCGGAAGTTGCCATGCAGGCCGAATTCACCATTGATATGCCGGCACCACCGGAAGGCGCAACGTGGACCCAGGCACCAACCGTCATCGAACGGATGCACTATCGAATCGATCGGGTCGGAATGAAAACCGGTTTCAGACATCTGTTTGTCGTCGACGCGGGCGGCGGCACTCCCCGTCAGCTGACCGCGGGCAGCTGGGATGTCGGGCGCGGCTTCTTTGGCGTCGACCTTCTCGACGTTCCGCGCTGGACACCCGACGGTGAAGCAATTCTCTTCAGCGGTGCCACCAACGATGAGGCATCCGATCACGGCAGAATATCCGACATCAATCGCGTTGATGTCGCGACAGGCGACATCAGCAAACTCTCTGGGATTGCGGGCTCCTGGGGCAGCCCGCTCGTGTCGCCGAACGGCAGGCTCGTCATCTACACGGGATCCAAGGCGAAAGAATCCAGCTTTGCCCCGGTGGAGCTGCGCGTCATGGGGCTCGATGGGGGGGACGACCGGGCACTCCTGGAAGACGTGCCTTCGTTCATCACTGGGCTGACCTGGGCGCGAAACGGCCGTGGCGTTTATTTCACGATGGACAAAGAAGGTTCCAACAACGTCCACTTTGTCGATCTGCAAGGCAGCCTGCGCCAGGTGACACAAGGAGAACAACGTATCCAGCTCACGTCGGCGAATCAGGATGTCGGCTATGGCGTCAGCACTTCCGTCCATCAACCCGGCGACGTCGTTCGGATCAATCTCAGGAACGGATCCATCAATCGGCAGACTGACGTGAATGACGACGTTCTGGCTGATGTGGAGCTGGGGGCGGTCGAAGAGATCTGGTACGACTCATCAGACGATACCCGCGTACAGGGCTGGATCGTCACGCCACCCGGTTTCGACCCTCAGAAAAAGTACCCGCTGATCCTGCACATCCACGGCGGGCCGAACGCGATGTATGGGGTCAATTTCAATTTTCGTTTCCAGGAGTTTGTTGCGAACGACTATGTGTTGCTCTACACAAATCCGCGCGGCAGCACCGGCTATGACTACGAGTTTCTCGACGCCATCGACAACGCCTATCCGGGACGCGTGGATTTCGACGATCTCATGGCCGGCGTTGACGCGATCCTGGAGCGGGGATACATCGATCCGGAGCGTCTCTACGCAACCGGCTGCAGCGGGGGTGGCGCTCTGACTGCCTGGCTCGTGACGCATACGGATCGGTTTCGCGCGGCTGCGTCGCTCTGTCCGGTCACCAACTGGATCACCATGGGCGGTAATGCCGATATCACACGCTGGTCGATGGAGCGCTTCCGCACCCCGTTCTGGGAAGATCCGACGTTGTGGATCGAGCACTCGCCGATATTTCACGTTGGCAAGGTCACTACGCCAACGCTGCTGATGACGGGCATCGAAGATCTCCGCACGCCGCTGGCCCAGGCGGAGGAGTTTTATCAGGCGCTCAAGTACCGCGGCGTGCCGACCGTGCTCATCCCCATGCACAAAGAGTGGCATGGCACCTGGTCTGTGCCCAGCAACATGCTGCGCACGCAGCTCTACGTGAGAAAGTGGTTCGAGCGCTTCGCGGGATCACCTTGAGCTTCCCGCCAGGTCAGTCCAGCGTCTTGCCGAGCGCCTGAGCCTCTATCGCGTAGTTCTCATAAGAATCTTTGAGCGTCGCCGAGTTCAGAATGACTTCGGCGACGAGCGTATCGGTCTCCGGGTCGATGACCCGGGTTTTGATCCAGTTGCTCTCCGTTCGCCTGCTTTCCGAAAGCGCAATGATCTCGCGCTCGAGATGGTAGCTTCGACCAACCAGCAACGGTCCGGCAATCATCCGGATCTCCTGCCCTGCAAATAGACCAACCGCGGGACCTTTCGCACGGAAGCCCGATTGATCGGAAGTGTATTGCACCAGCACGCTGATCATTTCCATCGGGATGACCGGTTCTCCCCAGGGTGAGGCGCCGTCCGCGTGATAGTAAGCGTGATCTTCGGTAATCGCGTCGAGCTTCTGCGCCAGCGAAAAGGGATATAGATGGCCCATGTGCTGATACATCTCCATGATCACCGTTTCAGGATTCCCGGCACCCTTCTGTCCCACCTCGAGCTCGCTCAGGATCACCAGCTGATCCGAGGGACGCAGCCGCGCCATGCGGGCATCAATCTCCGTCTCTCCGTAATCCGGCCCCAGCGACGCGGTTCCCGTGAGCACGGGTGTCCCGTCACGCTTCTCCGCCCCGATGCGCGCAACGGAGGCACCGCCAACGGGCGGTTCGACGAACGCCCTGACCTCTTCACCTTCCACAACCATGTTCTGGTAGTGCGCGCTGATACACCCGCGCTCGAACCAGGCGTCACCGAACACATCGTGTAACAGATGCACAAACTGGGAGAAGTGCGTCGGTCCTTCGATCGGTGCTCCGGCAAAGCCGAGGTCTTCCGCCATCGCATCGTCGTGAATGGACAGATGTCCGTCGTACTCCTGCGAGGCAAGCATCTGCCGCGGATGCCGGAATTCGCTGTAAACCGTCGAATCGCTCATGATCTTTCCTCCCTCGCGCGAGTATACGCCAACCTCTGCCGTCTTTGGTTTAGACTGCCTGGTTTTAACTGGAGGGTGGAATCATGCAGGACCTGTTTTCAGTAGAGGGTAAAGTGGTCATCGTCACAGGTGGGTCGCGCGGCATCGGCGAGATGATTGCCGCAGGGTTTCTCGCCAACGGCGCAAAGGTCTATATTAGCTCGCGCAAAGCTGACGTGTGCAACGCCACGGCAGAGCGCCTCCAGGCTGAATTCGGCGGTGAGTGCGTGTCTCTACCGGCGGACATGGCCACGCTCGAAGGCATCCAGGGATTCGTCGATGCCTTCAACCAGCGCGAAGATCACCTCGATGTGCTCATCAACAACGCGGGTGTGGCCTGGGGTGCGCCGCTCGAAGAGTTTCCGGAAGTGGGCTGGGACAAAGTCATGAACACGAACGTCAAAGGCCCGTTCTTCCTGGCACAGAAGCTGCTTCCGCTGCTCGAAAAGGCGGCGACCTTCGACGAACCGGCGCGGATCATCAACGTCGGCTCCATAGACGGCATCAAGACTCCAATATTCGACAACTTCTCCTACGGCCCGTCCAAGGCTGCCATCCATCACCTTACCCGCGTGCTGGCCGCACACCTGATCAAACGCAACATCATCGTCAACGGCATTGCACCGGGCCCGTTCCCCACCTATATGCTGAGCACCGGCGTGGGTGGCGGCGGAGATGCAGAGAACACAGACTGGGACGCCGTAGGTAAAAGCAATCCGCGCGGGCGTGTCGGTAAAGCCGAGGACATTGCAGGGCTGGCCATATTCCTGGCGTCGAAAGCCAGCGGCTTCACGGTCGGCGACGTCATTACCTGTGACGGGGGTTCGGTCGTCTCGTGACCGTGAGCCACCGGTGATACTACGGTTCTGGCAAGTATTGGGTCTCGTCTTCCTGGCGGCACCAGCCCAGGCGCAAACGGATGCATTCCGGGCCTACGTTGAGGAGCGCATGACTTTCCACGAGGTGGTTGGCGCTTCAGTGGTGATTGTCGACAACGCGGAAATCAAGGCGGTGCTGTCCCTGGGTCATGCTGCTGCGGACGCCGCTGCTCCGGTAACGCCGGACTCTGTGTTTCAGATCGGGTCCGTTTCGAAACCGGTGGCCGCGTGGGCAATCCTGACGCTGGTGGACGCCGGCAAGCTCGACCTCGACGAACCCGTAGCAACCTACTTAACCCGCTGGCAGCTGCCGCCGTCGGAGTTCGACCACACCGGCATCACGCTGCGTCGTTTGCTTTCGCACACCGGAGGTCTTTCGCTTTCGGGCTATCCGGGTTTTCGAGAGGGCACGCCCGTGCCCTCCATCAAAGCGTCGTTGTCCGGTGACACCGGAGGTTCCGGCGCCGTTTTCGTCATGCAGCCTCCCGGCGAATCGTTTTCGTATTCAGGTGGTGGATATACGCTGATGCAGCTCATCGTGGAGGAGATCAGCGGCGAACCGTTCTCGCAGTACGCAGAACGGGCGGTGCTCGAGCCGCTGGGGATGACCAGCTCGAGCTACGAGCCCGACACGGCCCTGCGCGAACGACTGGTCCAACCCCACGGACACACCAGAAACGTCATTCCTCATCACAATTTCCGTGCTCAGGCCGCAGCCTCGTTGCATGCAACCGGACCCGATATCGCGCGCTTTGTCATCGCCAATGTCAGCCAGAACGACGTGTTGAGTCCGGCAGACGTCACCGTCATGCACACGCCCATTGCAGACACCGGCAGCCTGCGGATTGGGCTCGGTTTTTTCATATCGGAAGACGGTGTTCTCGTTGGCCATAGCGGCAGCAATTTTGGATGGAAGGCAAATATGCAGTTTGCCCCCGCCTCCGGGGACGGCATCGTCGTACTGACGAATTCGGAGAGTGGCGGCGCTTTCGGCTACGAGGTGGCATGTCGATGGGATGCGGAGTTTGGCCCTGCTGCCATGGAGGCATCCTGCAGCGACTACTTCGAACGCCAGCAAGAGACCACCCGTCTGATGCAAGCCATCGCCGCCGTCACCGCCCTGCTGACCTTGATCGTTGCGCTCAGCGCCCTTGCTCGACTTGTGAAAGGAAGTCACGGCCTGTCTTTACCTGCGACCTGGGCGCGGGGCTTCCTGGCGTTGGCGTGCGTCTTATCCGGTCTAATCTGGGGAATCGCCTTGTACACGCCGGCTGGCGCCTATCTCGTGTCTGGCGTCTGGCCCATCTTCCCGACGATCGACTTTCTGCCTCGGAGCTTCGGCTGGGTTTCCATCAGCGTTTTGTGCCTGTTCGCCGCGCTGATCGTCTGGTTCTGCCTGAAGTTGCGGCCCGCTAAAACCTAAGCCTCCGCCAGTGCCGGCCGTGCCTGCCGGCGCCACTGCAGGACAAGCGACAGCACGGAGGGCACGAACGTCAGCGTAATGATCGTGGAGAATAGGAGCCCGAACAGCACGATAGCGCCAAGGCCCCGGTAGAGTTCGGTGCCCGAGCCCGGGAAAAAGACGAGAGGTGCCAGACCAAATACGGTTGTCACCATCGACATGGTGATCGGCCGGATGCGGCTGCGGACCGCTTCTACGACAGCCTCCTCGACGCCTGCCTGATGCGTACGTAGATTTCGCAACGTGCGTTCGACGATGAGAATGGGGTTGTTGACGACAGTCCCGATCAGCACCAGAAAGCCGAGCATCGTGATGAGGTCGAACGGCTGCACAATCTCAGGCAATCCCATGGAACCCAGCAAACCGCCAAACGCATTGAGGAGCCACAGGCCGACAATCCCGCCGCTGACGCCAATCGGAATGGCCGTCATGATCAGAAGCGGATAACCCCAGTGAGAAAACACCGCAACGAGCAACAGATAAGCGATCGCTAACGCCACGGCAAAGTTGCCGCTCAGCGCATTCCTCGTAGTTTCCATACTGTCGGACGCGCCACTGATGCTCATCTGCACACGCTCGGGAACGCTGCCGTCGGCACGCATGCCCTGAATGAGCTCGGTTCTTACCCGATCAATGGCCGTTTCCAGCGCAACGGAGCGCGGCGGCACGATGCTGAGCGTGACGGTACGCTCACCGTCAACCCGGCGTATGGTCTCGGTATTGACCGTCTCCCGCACCGTCGCCACCGACGATAGCGGCACCACGGTACCTGCATCGGTATAAAGGCTTACGCCATCGATGTCTCGCGGATGCAGAATGTTGCCCGAGGCCGAGTAGAGGAACATGTCGATCTTCTCATCCGCCATGAAGAACTCGTCCACGAAGGCGCCGTCCGAATACGCCCAGACCGTATAGCCGAGATCTGCGGGATCCACCCCGAGCTCAGCCGCGCGTTCCCAGTCGGGGCGCACCTCGAGCAGCGGCTGGCCCATCGTGAGATTCGAGGGATCAGGGCGCACCTGAGGGTTTTCGAACAGCGATCGCGCTTTGCGAAATGCCGAGAAACTCGCTGCAAACAGGGTTTCGAGGTCTGGCGCGCTGATATCCACGTTAATGCTGCGGGTGCCGCCGGAGTTGCCGGAGAATATGCTCCCCCGGTTGGCGAACGCGAGCAGCCCGGGCATCTTTCCAACCTCCGCTGATACGGCGTCAACTAGCGCATCGGTTTGCGCCCGGTCGGCCGCTTCGACGAGGTAAAACACGCGGTTTGTGCTGACGAAGCTCACGTTGCCCTTGATTGCCGGTATGTTGCTGCGCCCCTCGGCAAAGTCCTCCGGATCAGCGCCAAAGTTGGGGCTGAATACCCCATCAATCTCACGGTAGACGTCACGCATGGTGTCGATGTTGTAGCCCGGTGGTGCAAACATCAGGCCGAACACCTTGGCTTCTTCGCCCTCGGGGAGATACTCGGCAGGCGGGGTCAGGAACAGGATGATGAGAAGCGATGTCCCCAGAGCTCCCCCGACCACGGCAAGCCTGCGGGCGACGCTCTGCAGAAGCCATTCGACCGCAGCGACGATTCGCCCCTGCAGCGCAATGCCGGAGCGAGACCACTTACCATGTTGTGCGGCTTCGGACGGTATGTGCAACAAGCGCCCCGACGCGGTTGGCACGAGCAGCGTCGCAACGAGGAGCGACATGACAATGGACGAAGCAATGGCAATGGCAATGTCCGAATACAGCTGCCCTGCCTCGTCCTGAATGAAGACGATCGGCAGAAAGACGAACACCGTCGTCAGCGTCGATGCCAGCACCGCGGGCCAGACCTCGCGAACCCCGTCCAGCGCCGCACTGAGACGTTTCTTGCCCATCGCCAGATGCCGGTAAATGTTCTCGAGCACGACA
Source organism: Pseudomonadales bacterium (assembly GCA_028285415.1). Classification (GTDB taxonomy): domain Bacteria; phylum Pseudomonadota; class Gammaproteobacteria; order Pseudomonadales; family Azotimanducaceae; genus UBA4421. Next base: position 75,029 of record JANQPF010000022.1, on the reverse strand, counting down.
ATGTTGTTGTCGAGCGTCATGCCGATGGCAAACGCAACGCCTGCCAGAGAAATGACGTTGATCGTGCGCCCGGTGACCAGAAGCCCGAGAAACGCGGCAATTGTGCAGATGGGTATGCCCAGCGCACCGATCATCGTGGCCGAAGACGAGCGCAGAAACGCGAACATGGTCAGCGTCGCCAGAACCGCGCCAATCAGCAGATTCCGCCAGACCACCTGCACCGCTTCGACGACGTAAACGACATCGTCCGACGTCAACCTGACCTCGAGCCCTCGCTCAGCCAGCAGGCCGTCGTTCAGTTCGCGTATGGCTTCCTGCACCCCCGCTTTGACCTCGACCACATTGGCGCCCACTTCCTTGCGCAAACGCATGCCAATCATGGACTCGCTGCTCGTAAAGGCGTAGTTGCGGATCTCGGCGTAGCTCTGCTCAACCTGAGCCACGTCTTCCAGGCGGATCAAAGCACCACCCCGCCGCGCAATGACCAGCTGCTCCATGTCCTCGAGGGTCTCGAAGCGGCCAACGGTGCGCAGCAGGTAGCGGCGCTTACCGGCATTCACGTCACCCCCGGACACGTCACGGTTGCGCGCACGAATGGCGTTGCGCACGTCAATCAAACGTAAGTTGCGCTCGGCAAGCTTGGAGGGATCAACCAGAATCCTGACCTGCCGCTCCGCGCCACCGGTGACGCCGACGTCTGATACGCCAGGCACCTGCTCCAGGCGGGTGCGGACATGGTCTTCGACGAAATCCTGTTGCGTGCGTATGTCAATCTGGTCGGGATTGCCCGCCACCGGGCGTACGCTGAAGAACATGAACGGGTTGTCCGAAACCGAGCTTGTGCTGATGCGCGGCTCGTCGACGTTTTCCGGATAGCTCGGCACCTGGGAGAGTGCGTTGTTGACCAGGATGAGAACTTCGTTGATGTCTACGCCGAGGGGAAACTCGAGCTCAACCTCCGCTCGCGAGGTGGCCGCCCGGGACGTGATGCGCTCGAGGCCCGGGATGCGTCGCAGATACTCTTCCTGCTCGATGATGATCTCTTTCTCGACGTCCTGCGGCGTAGCGCCCGGCCACCGCGTCTCGACCGTCAGCACGCGCGCCTCGATGTCCGGGATCATCTGCACCGGAACCTGAAACACCGCAAGCGCACCCATCAGGCACAGAATCAGAATGCCTACGGTGACAACCACCGGCCGGGAGATAGCCGCTTGAAACATCAGTCGCCTCCGACCATGTAACCCTCGACGACGTACACCGCCTGTCCAGGGCGGAGCGACTCGTTGCCACGCACGACCACGCGGTCACCAAGCTTTACCTCCTGGCTGACGATTTCGCTGTAGCGGGCATCGCGCCGTCCGAGAGCAACGTTGACCGGCTTGACGGTAAGGTCGGGCTCACCTTCCTGCAGCAGCCAGAGGAGCACGCTGCCATCTGCGCGCCGGACAAGCGCATCGTTAGGAACGGCAAGTGCAAGCCCGCCACGCTCACCGAGGCCGAGCGAAACGCGTGCCGACATCCCAGCAGGATGGCGCCATCCGCGTTGGTAACTTCGAGCCAGATCGGCACCGTGCGGGCGCTGTCGACGTCACGGGGAATGATGGCGAAAACCGTGCTCGTCAGATCCCGTTCGGGCAGCGCATCGAGAGATATCCGCGCCTGAGTGCCGAGCGTCACGCCGCCGATGTATTGCTGTGGCACCGCAACTTCGACCCGCACGGCATCGGTATCCGCCAGCTCCAGCGCCGGAGTGCCGGTACTGAGCCACTGGCCCAGCTCAGCCACCTTGCGGGTTACCACGCCGGCAAACGGCGCGCTCACTTTGTGGCGGTTGAGCGTCTCTCGAGCCGATGCAAGCTCCGCTTCGTTCTGACCAACTACCGCTGCCGCGACCTCAACGTTGTTCTCCGCCGTTTCGAGCGCGCTGACGGGTATGTGGCCTGCTTCGCGCAGGCGCCGCGCTTCTCGTAACTGCCGCTCACTTTCTTTCAACTCGGCACGCGCCTGCCTGAGGCGGGCGGCACTACGGTCAACACCGATGCGCGCCAGCTCAGCGTCCAGCTGAAACAGCGGGTCTCCCGCGTTCACGCGGCTGCCTTCGTCGACCCAGATATCTTCGACGAGACCGTTGACCTGGGCTGAGACCATGGCGTTGCGTCTGGGTAGCACTGAGCCCACCAGATTGACCGGGTCCTGCAGTTCGACTTGCGTCACTTCGGCGACGGCGACGGGGGTGGAGGCGGCAAGTGCAACTTCCCAGCTGACGCCCGCGGCAACCAGTACCACGCTGCACCACCGCAGCAGTGATTGAAACAACATAGGTGCGCTTCTCCGACTGAAACAGAAGGTTACCTGAGACCGCCCCCGCAAGCACGCCTCGAGCCCGTCAGGTCCAACAAAGACAGTGGCTGAAGCGGCCGCCTAGGCATTCTCGTCAGCCTCCCGGCTGGCAAGGAAACGTTCGAGCTGGGCGCCCTTGGCGGCATATTCCTCATCAGCCTCGAGGCGCACCAGGACGCGTCGCGCGTCATCGTACTGCTCGAGGTTGATGTGAGTGATGGCAAGGAGATAGTAAATCTGCGCGGGGGTCTCCTCACCGTAGACCTCTGTTGCCTTGTAGAGGGCAGCGCCCGCTTCCTCGTAGCGCTCCCAGTGCAGATGCAGCTGGCCCAGAATGAGTGACGGCTTACCGTCTTCCGGCAGCTCCGCCTGCACGTTTTCGAGCGCTTCGGTGGCGGCGTCAAACTCCCGCGCCAGCACCCACATCTCCGCCAGCAGGAGCCGGTCATCCGCCGACGCTTCGTCGGCGTGATCCACAAGCGCCGCGGCCAGCGTCTGGCCACCTTCAAAGGGCAGACCCATGTGTGCCAGAAAGCGCGCCAGGCGACGGCGTTGTTCGAACGTCCCCGGTTTGACATGCTCGGCAACGGCAAGCGCCGCGGTCCCACGGGCAATCTCTTCCATCAGGAGCAAAACCGAAGCCAGTTGGCGCCACCAGCGTTCCTGTCCGGGATCTATGGCGAGGAGATCCTGCATGAGCTTGAGCGCGTCCTCAGCGCGATCCGCCCTCGCGTAAGCGTAGGCCAGGAGCTCGATCCAGTGGTTACGCGGTTTACCTTCCGCCGTCCCGATCGCCTCTTCCAGACGAGCGATACCCCGATCCAGATCGTCGGTGCGAAGATAACCATAACCCAGCAGGAAAAGGCCTGCCGGGTCCGGCTCAGCCACCGTTTCCGCCCACGCTTCGAGCTCAGCAAGCCCCGCGGCATAGTCGTCGAGCATCAACAACGCCTGTCCCAGCATGAGCCGCAGCGGCAGGGCAAAATCCGCTGGCTGCCCGGCAAGCACCTTGCGCAGCGCATCACGCGCTTGCCCAATCTGCTGTTCGCGAATGAGGAGCGCCGCTTGCTGCTGGGTAATGTACGCCTGCACCTGCCTCGAGCGCTGGCGTCTCTCCAACAGGTCTGACAACGCATCAATTGCCGCCTGCGGATCGTCGTCGGCGCGCTCCAGAATACGGCCCACGTCTCTAATGATGCGTTCGGGCAGGAGTGGCTGTTCCGCGCCATGGGCTACCGAGCTGAGCAGCAGGCACAGCATCGTGAGGCAGAGTTTCGCCACGCGGCCCATCTCAGAAAGCCTCCTCCGGCGGCAGATTGAACTCGATGTGAACCTGGGCCAGCACCACGACCGGTCTGCCGTCCCGCACGACGGGCTGGAACCGCCAGCGCGATACCGCATTGATGGCCGCACGGTCGAACACGCGTGCGGGTTGGGAATCGATCACCCGCGGATTCTGCACGCTCCCGTCTTCCATGACGTCGAAGAGCACCTCGACGTACCCTTCAACTTCACGCATAAGCGCCGTCGGCGGATACTGCGGCGGCAACCGGCTCAACGGAGTCAGCTCGCTGGCCATCATCACGTCCATCATGGCCTGTCCCGAGCCCTGCACCAGCCGCGCGCCGAGCGCAACGCCGCCTCCCTCACCGAGGAGGCTGGTGATGTTCATCATGGCGGTTGTCGTCGGCAGTTCCGCAGCATCAGCCGCAATATTGGGGTCCATGCGGGCCTGCGGCCGCTTGATCTCTTTCGGCTTGGGCGGCGGCTTACGCCGCCGGTCTTTGGTTTTGGTCTGATCTTCGATGGACGTGCGGACAAAATCGATCGTCTGCGCGTCGATTGCGTCCACAATGCGCACGCGATCACGGGAAATCATGTTCTCCATGACGACAAACAGCAGCACGTTGATCAGAAACGCAGCAACACCAATGCCCGCCATGCGTCCCGGTGTCAGCACTGACGCTATCATCTACTCGCCAATGACTTCATCAGAAGCTTCCGCGGCTGCAATGGCGACTTTCGTCGCCCCCGCAAGCCGCGCCTGATCGATGACTTCGACGACGAGACCCGTGCGCGAATCCTGATCCGACAGAACGACAACGGAAGCGTCCGGGCTCTCCAGGAACATTCGCTCGATGGTGCCGCGCACCCGGCGTACGTCGAGCTTCTTTTTATCAATCCAGATGTCACCGCTATCGGTGACGGCAATGAGAATGTTCGTCGACTTCTGCACGGCGGTGGATTTGGCGCTGGGCTGATCAACTTCCACGCCCGGCAGCTTCACGAACGTGGAATTGACGGCAAAAAAGATGAGGAGGATGAACACCATGTCGATCAGCGGGGTGAGATTGATGGCCGCGTTGCCACCGTCTTCGCGGGTATGCAGTCGCATCATGCGCCTGCCTCATCGAGTTCGCCCGGCTCAACGTTGAGCACTTCGGTGAGATGTTCCGTTTCGCGGCGGATCCGCTGCTCGAGATCGTTGGCAAAGTACATACCCGCCAGCGCGGTCATGAGTCCTACCATGGTGGTGATCAAGGCCTGAGAAATGCCATCCGCCATGCCCCGCACATTTCCCGTGCCGAACACTGTCATGACCTCGAAAGTCTTGATCATCCCGACCACCGTTCCGAGCAGCCCCAGCAGGGGCAGAATGGCGGTAATGACCTGGATCGTGCCGACCCAGCTCGCCAGCTGGCCGCGAAACTGATTGGTCAGACCTTCGCGCAGGCGATCATCCACTTCCGGCACCCGGGTGCGCTGGCGTTGCCATTTGACAACGATGTCCCGCACGAGCTGGGGTCTGCCGACGAAATAGAAGAGGTAACGTTCCAGAATGAGAAACCACATGACCAGCGAGATGACTAAAATCGCAAGTAGCACCCAGCCACCGGCGATGAAAAGATCACTCTGTTCCAGCCAATCACCCAACATCAGCGTTCGCCTCCGCTCCGCGCTGGCTGGCAAAGAGATCCGTTGCCGTCTGATCGAGCGTCGTGATGAGCGCATTCGCGCGGCTCTGCAGAAAGCTGTGAAGAAGCAGCAGAGGGATTGCTACCGCCAGGCCCAGCTGGGTGGTGATGAGCGCCTGCGATATCCCGCCAGACATCAGCCGCGGGTCACCGGCCCCAAAAAGCGTTATCACCTGGAAGGTTTCGATCATACCCGTCACGGTGCCCAACAAACCGAGTAACGGACTGACGGCCGCAAAAATTGCAAGCGTGGGCAGACCCCGATTGAGCCGCTCCGCCGCAGCGGCCACCACCTCGTCGAGCTTCGCGGCCAGCGCGCTTGCATCTCCCTGATAAGCTTCATCTACTGCCACTTCACGCAAGCGGCTGATGGTATGCCCGTGGTTGGCGTTGGGATCGCCAACCTCGGAGTTGACCTGCCGGTGCGTCATGATCACCCGCACGAAACGAACGCCGCCAAGCGCCAGCCCAACGGCGCCGATGATGAGAATCAGGTAACCAATGATGCCACCCTGCGCAATCCGCTCCGACATTTCTGGGGTCTGCACGATGAGCGCAAGGATTGATCCTCTGGACGGGTCGATTGCAATCGGCGCCAGCGGCGCCTGCGCCTGCTCGAACTGCAGCGCCTCCGCGGCACTTGCACCCGCCGGCTGGCGCGCCAGCGCCAGCAGTTTGCCGCTCTCGGGGAGATATCGCAGATAGCTGCCATCGGCGATCGCGGTAAACGTGCCGATGCGTGTCACTTTCCGCGTCGCTTCCTCGCCGGTAGCCGAAATTACCGGCGCTTCGAAACGTGCCACCCTGCCGCTCTGCTCCATCTCCTCGAGCAGCGTCAGCCACAACGAGCGGAGATCCGACGAGGTGGGCGTCGCGTCCCCGGCGGCGAGCCGTTCCACGAGACTCGTGCGTTCTGGATTCTGCGCGCCGACCAGAGAGTTCTGTAATACCGGCGCCGCATCTCCAGAAACCTGGCGTACAACAGAAAAGACCTCGCGCAGATCACCGGCGCTTTCGTCGAGCCTGGTTTCCAGATCCGAAAGCTCTTCCTCAGCTACTTCAAACGCCGCACGCAGCGTATCGGCTTCCGCTTCGGCGGCCTGACGTCGCCGCCGGGCGTCGTTCAGAAGGCTGCGCTGTTCATCCCGCGCGGCGACAAACTCCGCCTGACGGGCCTGGAGCCGCGCCTCGGCCCGCGCGGCCGTGTCGCGCACGCTGCGCACGAGATCCGACAAAGTTTGCGCTTCTCCCTGAGTGTCTCCTGCCATTGGTTCCTGGGCGGCCCACGCCGGGACCAGCAGCACCGCAAAGAACGCCGTCAGAAGCATCCGCAACAGTGGTTTCATCACTCAGCCTCCCCCGTCCACAGCGGCAGCTGTAACAGATTTGGCGGTGCCTGTTTGCGTGCGACGCGCAGGGCAAAGTCGAGCATGTCCACGGCATCGCCTTCGAGCGACTGCCACTGGCGGGTCTGCGGCTGCCAGAGTCCGGCCTCGCTGCGGTCGAGGCTGACGTAGTAGAGTGCCAGCCGGCCTACGCGGAGATAGTCTACCGTGAGCTCGCTACCGTCCCTCTGCAGATTGCCTTCGTAAGCCTCTATGTTCTGGCCATACTCCGCTTCAATCTGGTACGCCTCGATCACCCGCCGGTACTTCTCGCCGAGCGCCACGTCCGATCGCGTCAGCGTGTCGGAGAGCGCGGCGACGCGCGCCTCGCGCTCTTCCTGCAGGAGCGGCTGGTCGAGCTCGATGAAACGTTCGAGCACGTCGGTCATCTCGACCATCAGCGGCAGCAGATCACGCCGGACGACTTCGACGTCTTTGAGCGCTTCGCTCAGGCGCAGCTTCTCGGCTTCCTGGCTGGTGCGCATCTTGCGCATGTTCGCATTGTAGGTTTGCAGATCTGCGAGCCGCTCGAGCTCGGTGTGATATTGGGAAAGGAGTGCAACGGTTTCATCGTCGAGATCGTCGACCTGACGCTGGACCGCCCGGGCGGCTTCCTGCTGACTCGTCCGGACGTCGACAACGTCGTCAACGGCGGTTTCAGCTGACGCCCCGGCGAAGGGGAGGATAAAGAGGCTCACCACTGCCCCTCTGCGGAGTCGGCTAACTGTTTTCATTATTTCCCTCCTGGGCCCGAGCATAGAGCCGCCCGGTTGATCGGGAACCTGTGGAAACCCGAAGGGGACTACGCGGGATCACCGCGCGTGGCGTAGACTTGGGATAGCTCGAGGAGGGACAAGCAATGACGGATCGGGAACCATTTCTGTTGAGTAATGCACAGGACCGCGTCGGTGAAAAACTCGGGGTCAGCGACTGGGTGTTCATCGACCAGGTGCAGGTCAACGTGTTTGGCGAAGTCACACGCTGGCGCACGCCCGGGCACTGCGACCCGGAATACGCAAAAACCACCCCCTACGGCGGCACGCTCATCCACGGCTTTCACGTCGTGTCGCTGTTGTCACACTTCTACCGGGACGCAGAGCTCTGGCCCGAAGACGGCGGCTATCCGCTGAACTACGGACTCGACAAGGTACGCATCCTGCAGCCGGTCGTCATCGGCGACGGCGTGCGCCTGCGTTCCCACATCAGCCTCATGGAGGCTGACGACAAAGGTAACGGTGAGTGGTTATTGAAGAACAAACACGAGATTGAGGTAGACGGCCTCGACGGCTACGCCGTCTACGCCGAATACCTCACATACTGGTTCCCGAAGGCGCCGGCCGCGGAAGCGGCCGGCTGATCCATCATCCGCCGGTGGTTTCAGCGCCTGTGGATTCCTCACCGCTGACCTGCTCGGCCAGGCCCGGCACGTACTCCGCCCCGTGCAGCACCTGTACTGACGAGCCCGCAAAGTCTTCGCCAATCGGCTGGTAGCGGCCACCCAGGCAGCTGCTCAGGAAAGCCTCGGTGGTTGCGAAAAACGACATGCGGTTCTCCGGTCGCGCGAAGCCATGACCTTCATCAGGGTAGTTGAGATAGGTCACCGGCAGATTCCGCTCGTCCATCGCCGCAACAATCTGATCCGATTCGGCCTTGGTCACCCGCGGGTCGTTTTCTCCCTGACCAATCAGCAGCGGTACTTTGATGTCGGCCACCCTGGCAATCGGCGAGCGGTTGTACATGTCCGCGCGAGCCGACTCGTCGGCGGGATCGCCGACAAACGCGTACCAGTTACCTTCGAGGCTCGGCCGCCAGTAGTCCGGGAAACTCTCGATCAGCGTAATCAGGTTGGAGGGACCCACAATGTCCACGCCGCAGGCGAAGGTGTCCGGCGTGAAGGTCAAACCTACGAGCGTGGCATAGCCGCCGTAGGAGCCGCCCATGATAGCCACGTCACCGGAAACTCCGCTGTCCTGGGCCCACTTCACGGCGTCGATCAGATCGTCGTGCATTTTGCCCGCGAACTCTTTTTTTGCCGCATTCAGAAAACTTTTGCCGAAACCGGTGGAGCCGCGGTAGTTGACGGAAAGGACAGCATAACCCCGGTCCGACAGCCACTGATGCACGGTGTTGTAGCCGTAGCTGTCACGCGCCCAGGGACCGCCATGGACATAGAGCACCGTGGGTTGCGGTGTTTCAGGAATGCCGTCGCCATCAGCGTCGGCGCCTTCCGGCAGCGTCAGGTAAGAGGTGAGGGACAGACCATCCCGACTCTTGAGCTCGAGCGCCTGCATGCCTTGCAAAGAGACGTCCGCCAGCACCGGCCGGGTCTGGAACATCTCGGTTGCCGTCTTCGCAGCCCGGTCATAGACGTAATACGCGCTCGGCTTGCTGGGTGAGTCAGCCGCCATGACCAGCTTGTTACCATCCAGCGACTGTGCCACGAAGGTCAGATCGCCGCGGACTTGCGCTTTGATGTCGGCAAGGCTGGCAGCGAAGTCGTCGTCGAGTGCCCGCCAGTCGAGGCGCAGAAACTCCGACGCGTAGGCCTGAATCTGCCGTGTCTGCGGATCCAGCAGAACGTCGGAGATATCCGCCCGATCATCTTCTGCCAGCACCGTCACTTCGCCGTTGGCAATGTTGAGCTTCACGGCCGCGGCGGTATCGCGCCCGCGGCTGTCGACCATCATCACGTGCTCGTTGTCCCCGTCAAAGCCGAACGCGCCACTGGTCATGACGTCCTGCACGCCGAACTCGGCAAGCGTCTCCGTGCCGTCTGCCGTCAGCTTCAGCAGACTGCGCGCGCCGCCGGGCAGCTGCTGCCACGCCAGGCGCGGCTGCAGATTGTTGTCGATCTCCCAGCCCGCGTAGCCGGGATTTTCGGCCACCAGCGTGCGCTCACCGGTTTCGAGGTCAACGTGATAGACGTCAAAAAGCTGCGGGTTGCGATCGTTGAGCCCCACCGCAATTTTGCCGGGATGGTCTTTGCTGCGGCCGAGCAGCACCGCGCGAGCGCCTTCCGGCACCGGGGTCAGATCGACAATATCGCCGCTCTCCAGATTGACGGAGTAAATGTGGTAGTTCTCGTTACCACCCTGATCCTGGTTGTAGAGCACAAACTCGTTGTTGTACGCCCAGTAGTGCACCGGCACACCGCGCTCAGTCTCTTTCGTGACGGCGTGTGCGGCGCTTGGATCGTCACTCGGCGCCACCCAGACGTTCATGACGCCATCCGCGGGCGCGAGCCAGCTGACCCATTTACCGTCCGGGCTGATGCGACCCTGCGAGCGGACCGGATTGTCGAAGAACGACTGGCGGTCAACCAGTGGCGCAGGCGTCGCCGGGGATTCGGCGACCGGAGCTTCACTCTCGGGAGCGGGGCTTTCACCACAGCCGGTGAGCCCCACCAGCAGCGCAAACAACACAGCAAAGTGCTTCATCAGATTACTCTTCGGAAAATTTGGCGCGACTCTACCAGCTTCGCCGACGATTTAAAGGCGCTTCTGCATGGCTTTGGAGTACATCGCGATGAGCTTGGCATCGGCCCGCCAGGCTAGATCGTCGGTGAGGTTCACCAGGCCTCGACGCAGGTTCTGCACAACGTCGTCGAATGCCGCCAGAGCGCGCGGCGGCGCGGTTATCGGGTCGAGGCCGGCTGCTCCCTCGAGCGTGGTGTGAATCGTCGTACGCAGCGCCTCGTTGGCAAGGCGCTGGTAAGCCATGCTGAGGAACGCCACGTATATGTAGAACGGTTCGACAATGCCGAAATACTTGACGCGTGACGCATCGAGTTCAGCGGTCTCGAGCCCTACCCCATCGAAGTGCGCGGCGCCCTGGCTCAGCTCCGGCAGGACGGATGGCTGCGGCTTACGCGTCATCTCGAGTCCGGGGGTTTCCCGCGGCACCAGATAGTAGTGCAAACCGCCGTCCACATCGGTTGCCCGGACGACCAGCTCATCGACAACGTCGCAGGCGGCAATCCAGGTTTTGTAGCCTGTTAAAGTGACCCGATGGCCGTCCTCGGCGCAGGTGACCCCCGGCAGGGGCGTTTCGCCAACGTCTTCGGAGACGACAAAAGCCGCCCAGCCGCGGAACGGCACCGCCGGGAAGGTCACGCGCAGCGCCGTCTGGTAACCCGCGCTGAAAACTCCCGCAAACCCCGACGCGCTGGCCCCACCGGCAATCGCCATGGCAAAGGGTGAGTCCTCGCCAGCAGCCTCTGCCAGCCAGCGCGCGCGGTGCTCTGCTTCATCCTGCGCGGCTGACGTCGTCGACAGGAGCCTGTGCAGATCGACGTTCATGCGGGGACCGGGCCTTCCACCTGACAGCGGTGAATCAGGCGCGGATCATCACCGTGGTCGTGGACCGCGTAATGCAGCAGACAGCGGTTGTCCCACATCACCAGATCACGCGCTCGCCATTGGTGGCGCGCCTGGAATTCGGGTCGCACCCCGTGCTCAAAAAGGAAGTTCAGCAGCCACTTGCTTTCTTCCCGGGTCCAGTCTTTGAAACGCGTTGTGAAGGCTTTGCAGACATAGAGGCTCCGCGCGCCGGTTTCATCGTGCGTGCGCACCACCGGATGTTCCGCACGGGGTGCCGCCTGCGGATCTTCCCCGTACACCCGTGCCAACCCTTCGGCGCTGTGCAGCGCCGACAGTTCATCGATGACCCGCCGCATACCGGACGACAGCTCATCGTAAGCTAGCGCCTGATTGGCAAAAGCGGTTTCCCCACCATGCGCCGGTGCCTCGAGCGCGTAGAGCATCGTGAGCTTGGGCGGCTCCGGGTTGTACGTCATGTCCGAGTGCCAGTGCTGGTTGATGTCCTGCCGTTTGCCGCGATTGCGCAACTCGATGAGGTTTGGATGGTCCGGCAGGCCACCGTAAGGAAACGGGATCGTTGGCCCCCAGCGCTCGGCAAAGGCAACCTGATCGGCAGGCGTCAGGTCCTGCCCCGGGAAGACGAGAACGTGGAACTCACAGAACCAGGCATTCAGCTGTTGCCAGGCCTCTTCGTCCACGTCGCGCACATCGAGCCCTGTGACGATACCGCCAAGCGGCGCGGCCATTCTCTCCACTTGCATCTATGCGTGCTCCTCAGGGCTCACCCATGTAACCGTTGATACGCGGCCTCGCCCATCTCGTCTGCCACCGTGCGGCCGAGTTCGTCCGCCGCGAGCAAACCCGCTTTCACTACGTCTGCGTTCACCGGAAAGGGCAGGTTGTGTATGGGAGCGAACGCAAGCGCCCCGTCCACGACGGCGTCAATCTGAGCATGCTGCGAGGCATCGAGACCAATCTGACCGAGATGCACCGGCAGGCCAATCACGGCGAAAAATTCGGCAACCCGGCGCGCTTCAGCAGGCTCGTCCTGCATCATGAGCTGTGCCACGAGGCCCATGGCCACCATCTCGCCGTGCAGATAGTTGCGCTCGACCTCCGGCAGCGTGCTATACCCTTGCGCAAAACCGTGGGCCGCCGCGAGCCCGCCACTTTCGAAGCCCACCCCGCTCAGGAGCGTGTTGGCTTCGACGACGCTTTCCAACGCATCATCGACGCGATTCTCGCGCACCGCGGCGGCGGCATCGAGGCCCAGGGTAAAGAGGGTGGCGGCACAGGTTTCGCCAATGGCGCAGGCGGCAAGCGTCGGCTGGGCGCCGAGTACCGTGCGGGCGTCGGGGTTTTCGATACAGACCTTCGCTTCGTACCAGGTGGCCATCGCATCACCCATGCCTGCAACCAGGTAACGCTCCCCCGCATCAGCGATCACACGGGTATCCACCACCACCATGATCGGATTGTGGGGGAAAAACTCCGCACCCGAAGCCGCGCCCTCGGGCGTATAGAGCACGGAAACCGCTGAGGTTGGCGCATCGTTCGAAGCGAGCGTCGGCACCACGACAAGCGGTACGCGCAGGCGATGCGCAACGCACTTCCCGGCATCCACGCACTTGCCGCCGCCAACGGCAATGAGACACTCGACCGCCGCCGTCTCGAGCTCCGCGGCCCGCGCTTCAATTTCGGGCAGGCTGCATTCACCGGTAAAAACCGCAGCCACTGCCTCGCATCCCGCGGCTGACACCTGCGCGATGATCTGCGCAGCCTGTGCACCATGTCCGCGGGCGGAAGCGAGGACTGCCACGCGCTTGAATTCGTATATCCCGAGATAGCGGCCGATCTGCTCGAGCACGCCTGCGCCCTGAATGTACTTCGGCGGTGCCAGCATCACCCGCGGCGTGGGCTGGTTGTGCGGCTCGCCTGCATAAACGGCCGCCGGAAAATATGGTGCTTGCGCCATCGAACGTCTCCTGTCACCCCGAACCCGCATTCTCCCCGCGCACCGCGCGGCCATCAAGAAGCCCTTTAAATCCGTCGATACGCCTCCATAAAGGAATGAAGGAGTCTACCCGGAACAACAGCGATGGATGTCGATCAGGACGGCGAAGTCATCAGCCCCGAAGCCAGCGGCCAGATCATTCTGCCGTCCGCGGCCCTGCCCGGGATTGTGCAGGTCATTCCGCAGGAAAGCCGGCCGTTTTTTCCGGGCCAGGCCATCCCGCTCATCATGAGCGCCGAGCAGTGGCTGCCGACGCTCGAGGAAGTGCGCCGCCGCGATCAGGACGTAATTGGCCTCATTGCCACCAAACATGACGTCGACGGCGTGCCCGGTGCATCCGATCTCTACGATATGGGGTGTCTCTGCAAGATCCACCGGGTGCACCGTGAAGGTGACCAGCTGCAGGTCCTTCTCGAAGGGCTGCAGCGCTTCCAGGTGCGTCGGTGGATCAAAGAGGACACGCCTCTGACGGCCAGCGTGCGGCACTTCCCCGATCCGTCCCAGAGCCAGAGCGCCGAGGAGACGGCCTACGCCGTTGCCATCATCAACACCATCAAGGAGCTCATTCCGCTCAACCCGCTCTACGGCGAAGAACTGAAGATTTTCCTGGCCCGCTCGAATCCAAACGAACCGGCTGTGCTCGCCGACTTTGCGGCAAGCCTCACTACCGCAAGCAAAGCTGATCTGCAGGAGGTACTCGAACGCGTTGCCCTGCAGCCGCGCATGGAGCTTGTCGTCAAGCTGCTACGCCGCGAGGTGGAAATTGCCGCGGCGCAAATGGAAATCCGCGCCCACGTGGAGCAGGAGATACAGGGGCATCAGCGCGAGGCGGTGCTCCGCCAGCAGCTGAAGTACATTCAGGAAGAGCTCGGACTGTCGAAGGACGACAAGACCGCTGAGATCGAAGCCTTCGAGGCGCGCATCGCAGACCTCGATCTCCCCGACAAGGTCGCCAAACGACTCGACGAAGAGCTCAACAAGCTGCGCATCCTGGAAACGGGCTCCGCCGAATACGGCGTGACGCGCAACTACCTCGAATGGCTCACCTGTCTGCCGTGGGGCGTCGTCACCGAAGACACCACCGATCTCACCGCGGCAACCAAAGTACTCGACCGTCATCACGAAGGGCTCGAGGACATCAAAGCACGCATCGTCGAATTTCTTGCGCTCGGCATCATGAAAGGTGACGCCGCCGGTTCGATCATCTGTTTCGTCGGCCCGCCCGGGGTCGGCAAAACATCGCTCGGACGCAGCATCGCCGAGGCGCTGGGGAGGCGTTTCTATCGCTTCTCAGTGGGCGGGATGCGCGACGAGGCTGAAATCAAAGGGCACCGCCGCACCTACATCGGAGCCATGCCCGGCAAGCTGATACAGGCGCTGAAAGACACCGAAGCCGCCAACCCCGTCATCATGCTCGACGAGATCGACAAAATTGGCTCGTCCTATCAGGGTGACCCGGCAAGCGCGCTTCTCGAAGTGCTGGATCCGGAACAGAACGGCGCGTTCCACGACCACTATCTCGACGTCGAATTTGATCTCTCGAAGGTGCTGTTCATCTGTACCGCCAATCAGCTCGACACCATTCCGGGAGCGCTGCTCGACCGCATGGAGGTCATTCACCTCAGCGGCTATCTCGACAACGAGAAGCTGTCCATCGCGCGCAAGCACCTCTTACCCAGGCAGCTGCAACGTGCCGGTTTGACCAAGGGCGATCTCAAGATCACGCCCGCAGCGTGGCGCAAAGTCATTGAAGGCTATTCCCGGGAAGCGGGCGTGCGCCGACTTGATAAAGCCATCGCGAGCCTGGTGAGGAAAAGCGTGGTGCAGCTCCTCGCAGACGCATCCCCGCCCATCACGGTCACCGATGATGATGTTGAGGAATACCTCGGCAAACCGCTCTATGAAAAGGAGCAGCTGCAGCGCGGCGTGGGCGTCGTGACCGGGTTGGCGTGGACGGCGCTCGGCGGCGCAACGTTGCCAGTGGAAGCCACCCGGGTGCACGAGCGCAATCCGGGGCTCAAGCTGACGGGCCAGCTGGGCGACGTCATGCGTGAGAGCGCCAATATTGCGTACAGCTACGTGGCCGGGCACGCTGACGAACTCGGCGCTCCCGAGGCGTATTTCGACAGCGCCAACATCCACCTGCACGTACCTGCCGGGGCTACCCCAAAAGACGGTCCCAGCGCCGGCATCACCATGGCCTGTGCGCTCGTGTCTCTGGCGCGCGGCAAGGCCATCAGAGCCGGTTTTGCCATGACCGGCGAGCTGACCCTGACGGGACAGGTTTATCCCGTCGGCGGGATCCGGGAGAAACTTCTGGCCGCAAAAAGACAGAAAATAAAACAAATCATCCTACCTGCGGCCAATCAAGCGGACGTTGAGGCGGTTCCCGAGCACATCCGCAAAGGCCTGAAGATCCATTTTGCGGAAACGCTGAACGACGTTCTGGCCCGCGTTTTCTGACATTTCACGTCAAACAAGCCCCGCACCGTGAATCTTTGCCCATTGACTTAGACCCCGCCTTTCCTTAAAAACCGTCTCAGCTGCCGGTTTTCTAGAACCGGCAGCGCCCATTGGAGAGTCAATCGCGGGGAGCCGCCAGGCACAACCGCGGGGAGAGTAATATGTATCAGGTTCCGAAGCTGATTCGGCTGTTCAGCGCGCCCGCCGCGTATGCCGCTGTCGCAACGCTACTGAGTGCGCCGGTGTTGACACCCACCGCCGTCGCCGCCGAAGAAGATGCCTCCGGTGTCATCGAAGAAATCATCGTCACCTCACGCCGCCGGGCTGAATCCGCCCAGGACGTGCCGTTGTCCGTGACCGCGTTCGGCGAAGAGCGCATCGAACAGATCAAGCCGAAAACGCTGCGCGATTTCGATGGTCTGGCGCCCAACGTCTACGTGGGCATGAACACCGCCGGCCCGGGAGCCAGCGCGCTGTTCATTCGCGGTGTTGGCTATGCGGACATCGAGAAAACGCAAAGCCCGCAGGTTGGCGTCATCGTCGATGGCATTCAGATCGGCAGCTCCACCGGCCAGCTGGTCGATGCCTTCGATATCGAGAGCATCGAAGTCAACCGCGGCCCACAAGGGGTGCTCTTCGGTAAGAACACCATTGGCGGCAACATCGTCGTCAACCGGGTCAAGCCGCAGATGAACGAATGGGGTGTCAAAGCCAGCGCAGAAGCGGGCAACTACAGCGCCAAGACGTTCAAAGCGCGGGTGAACGTGCCACTCATCGAAGATACGCTCGCCGTCAAGATTGGCGCCACGGAGCGCAGCCGTCAGGGCTACTACGACAATGAAACGCTTGGCGGAGACCAGGGTGACGTCGACTTCGAGGCACAGACCATTGCGCTACGCTGGACGCCCACGGAAACCTTCGACGCAATTCTGACCTACGATCGCATCGACGACTCCAGCGAAATTCCGCCTCAGGATCCGCGCTTCGACGGCTCTCAGCCGTTTGAAAACCGCGCTGACAAGCGTGAACCGACCTCCTATGAGGTCGACCAGATTGGTCTGCGCGCCGACTGGGACATCAACGAAAACGTCACGCTGCACTCCATCACGGGTCTGCACAACGGTGACGATCTGGTGAACCAGGATTTCGACGGCGGCAGCCTCGGCGGTACCGCCATTCCGTTCGCGCAGCTGCACACGCTGCGTGATCAGGAGTATGAAGTGTTCACCCAGGAGTTCCGCGTTGACGTCGACATCAACGAGAACCTGGATATCATGCTGGGCGCCTACTACTTCGACTCGGAGCTCGACTTCAAACAGTCGACCAACAACGTCCTGCAGATCCCCTTCGGTCTGCCGGCAGGCGTACCCTGCGTCGCCGTGCTGCCGAACCTGCGCGACAACCCCAGCATCGGCAACGCACTGTGTCAGTTCTCGAACGCACGCAGCATCCAGATTGCAGGGGAAGACGTTGAGTCCACCGCCTTCTTCGGCCAGCTCAACTTCCGCCCGACCGAAGGCGTAGAACTCTCAGTGGGTGTACGTCACATCGACGAGGAGAAAGACGCATTCAACTCCTACTTCGACTACACCGACGGCACCTTCGACACCGGCGGACCGAGCCAGGAGTTTGACTTCACCGGCCGCCCGGAAACCGCGGGTGTGGCTTACGAGGTATCCGATTCCTGGGACGACACGATTTTCACGGCATCAGCGCGCTGGGACCTCACCGAGACCAGCATGGCCTACATCAGCTATTCGGAAGGTTTCCGCTCGGGCGGCTTCAGCATCCGTTCCGCACGCGATCCCAACGAAGCGGCCTTCGAGCCGGAAGATGCATTCCAGTACGAGGTGGGTATCAAGAACGAGTTCTTCGACCGCAAGGTGCAGCTGAACTTCTCCTACTTCTATCTGGAGCGCGACGGCTCGCAGTTCAGCTCCATCATCACCCTGCCGCCGGGCTCAATTCCCGGTACCACAACCATCATCAACAATGGTGGCGTGTCTGAGCTGCAGGGACTGGAGATGGAGTCTGCCTGGGTGATCAACGAGAATTGGACCGTTGCGCTCAACGGCGGCATCATCGACGTCGATAACAAGCGCTTCACCAAAGATTGTTTCATCATCGACGCGTGCGCCAACGGCGACCCCATCGGCACCCAGCGTGAGTTCGGCGGCAACGACGACTCACGCCAGCCCGAGTGGAACGCATCGCTCAACATCTCCTACGGCCGTGAGCTGGAAAACGGGGGTTACCTGTCCGCCAACGTCGGTGCCAAGAAGGTCGGCGACTTCCTGCTGGTGAACACCGGGGCCAGCGCCACCCAGCGCACCTTCGAAGGCGGCTACAGCCAGGTGGATGCCCGCATCCAGTACGACTTCCCGATCAGCGAAGACGGCATGGCCTCGATTGCGCTCTTCGGTAAGAACCTCACCGACTCCGAATGGCGAGAGCAGGCGCTCTTCCTCGGCGACGGATCTGAGGTGCTGCCGAGCGGTGGACCGAACACGGGCTTCCAGGGCTGGGGTGCACCCTCCACCTGGGGACTGGAGTTTACGGTCGATCTCTAAACGACCGCCAACCACAAAAGCCGGCGCTCTAGCGCCGGCTTTTTTTTGCGCAGGTGGCGCGTTTCTGCCTGTCCCGAATCCGCTGAGCTAGGTAGATGCCGCAACTTTTTAAATAACCCGGCGCCCAGTTATACTGTTTTGTGCTTACTGGGGGGAGCAGCGCCATCTTAAACGAACTATTGCTGGACTTAGCGCGCTATCTCGACTCGTTCGAGTGGAGCACCGCGCTGCACGAGTCCTACTACATGTATCCCTGGATCGAAACGACGCACGTGCTCACACTCATGGTGTTTCTCGGCATGCTGTGCATCATCGATCTCAGGATGCTGAGCCTCGCGTTCAAGGACACGCCCGCGTCAGTCATAGCGGAGCGCCTCGACAAGCCGATGATGATTGGATTTGCGGTCATGGTCATCACGGGGTTCATCCTGTACTTCGCCATTCCCGTGCGCACCACACAGAGCATCTGGTTCCGCATCAAGGTGGTGCTCCTCATTGCGGCCGGTATCAACGCCCTCCTCTTCCGCAACCGCATGCGCGAGTCGGTGCACACCTGGGATACGGCAGCGCGCGCGCCAAAACGCATCCGCGTCGGCGCAATGCTGTCGCTCGGCTTCTGGGCCGGGGTTGTCGTGACCGGCCGTACCATTGCCTACGACTGGTACGACTGCCACAAGGAGTTGCCCAACTTCATGTACTGGGCGGCCGGCTGCGTCGACGAACTGGCGGCTCTGCAGTAGGAGGCGGCGATGGATTTACTGTTCTTATTCGAGTGGCTCGATACCTCGTTTCTCGCCACCATGTCCAAAGCGTACGGCGGCGTCTTTGCCGTCGTGCAGATGTTCCATCTGCTCTCCATGTCCATGCTCGGCGGCATGGTCATTCTGTCGGACCTGCGGCTCCTGGGCGTTCTGATGAAAGACGTACCGAGTGAGGTTGTCGTCGAGAACACCAACAAGTGGTTCGGCGTGGCCCTCGTTGTGCTCATCATCAGCGGCATTTTCATGAGCTCCGCGGTCGCTCTGAAGCTCTATTACAACGAGATGTACTGGGCCAAGATGATCACGCTGCTGATTGGCATTGTCTTCTTCTACGCGATACGCAAACCCCTGCTGAAGCATGACCACAGCACCATCAACCCCTGGGCGCTACGCAGCCTTGCCGTCAGCTCACTCATCATCTGGTTTACCGTGGCAGCGTCCGGGCGCTGGATTGGATTTTCCTAGGATCAGCCATGAACAAAAAAAACGTCCTTGAAAAACTATCGCTCGCCTTTGGCGCGGCGGTTGTCATTGGCGCCATCTGGTTCTGGTCCCTGCAGGTGATGGAAGTGATCGAAATTTTGCGCCTGGCTGCCGAGTAGAAGCATGACTGACGATATCGACTACGGTCCGCTTGCGCCGCTGATCGGAACCTGGCGCGGCGACAAAGGCATGGATGTAGCGCCGGAGCCGGACGGCACGGAGCACAGTCCGTACTACGAGACGCTGCTCTTCGAAGCGATCGGTGATGTGGACAACGCCGAACAGCAGGAACTGGTGGTGCTGCGCTACCACCAGGTTGTCCAACGTAAATCCAATGACAAGGTCTTCCACAACGAGAGCGGATATCTTTCCTGGGATGCCGACGCCGGACTCGTGACGCAGACCCTGACAATCCCGCGCGGGGTGGCGCTGGTGGCCGGTGGTGGCGTGCGCGCTGACGGCAGTATTGAAGTCCGGGCCGCTGCGGGCGATCCGGACTGGCCCATCGCACAGTCACCGTTCATGCGCGACAACGCGAAAACGCTGGCGTTCGAACATCGCCTATCCGTCGATGGCGACACGCTCACCTACGATGAGATGACGCTACTCGACATCTACGGCAGACAGTTTGAACACACCGACAGCAACAGCCTGACCCGCAGCTAAGTCGGCCCCGCGGCGCTAACAGTTTCTGAACCTGTAAGAAGGATTGACTCGAATGGGTAGAGTAGACGACAAAGTTGCCATTGTGACCGGCGGCGCGTCGGGAATCGGTCGCGGCTGTGCGCTGCGCCTCGCTGAGGAAGGTGCAAAGGTGCTGGTGACCGACATCGACGAGCACGGCGGGCGCGAAACCGTGGCACAGATCGAAGCCGGTGGCGGCACGGCAGACTTCCTGCCTCACGACGTGACCGACGAAGCTGCCTGGGCGGGTGTCATCGCCTACGCGCTGAACAAGTACCAGGGACTCAACATCCTCGTGAACAACGCGGGTATTGGTATCGGCGGCAGCATCCTGGAGATGAGCCTCGCGGACTGGCAGCGCCAGCAGGCCATCAATCTCGACGGCGTCTTCCTCGGCGTCAAGCACGCCATACCCGCCATGCGCGAATCGGGCACAGGCTCGATCATCAACATGTCCTCGGTTGCCGGTTTGAAGGGAGCGGCAAACCTGGCCGCCTACAACGCCACAAAAGGTGGCGTACGCCTTTTCACCAAAGGCGTGGCCCTCGAGTGCGCGCAGAGCCGCTGGCCCATCCGCGTGAACTCCGTGCACCCGGGCGTGATCGACACGCCCATCTGGACCAAGGTGAATCCGGAATTCTTCGAGGAAGGTGAAAACGCGGTTGACCTCGACGGCATGGCGGAAACGGGCGTACCCACCGGCGAGCTCGGCTATCCGCTCGACATTGCCAACGGCGTTTTGTTTCTCGCCAGCGACGAATCGCGCTATATCACGGGGACAGAGCTCGTCATCGACGGGGGCATTTCCGCATAGGCGGCGTTTTACGCTTCTTTTACGCCTGCGGTTGGCCTTGGGCGGCCGAATCAACTTAACATGAGTCATCTCACAGACAGGAACCTCCCGATGCACAGACTCATACCCTTGTTACTGGTGCTCCTGGCAGGCCCCGCGTGGGCAGAATCCGACGCGGAACAGAGCGCAACGATGAAGGCGAAGCAGGATGCCGGCAAGGCAACCATGAGTGCCGAAGAGCGCGCTGCGAAAAACACCAAAACCCGAACTGCGAAGGAAAAGACCGAAAAGCAGCACGCTAAGAAGGACAAACAACACGCAAAACAAGACAAACAGCGCGCTAAGAAAAACAAGCAGCACGCTGAAATGCAAGCCAAGAAAGAGCGCAGAAAGCAGGAAGCGGCTGCCCGCAAGGCTAAGGAAAAGGGTGACTCTGCCGCCAAGGCGAATGCCAAAAAAGCTCAAACTGCCGGGAATCAGACCAAGGGCAAGGCCACCGCCAAAGCCACCAACAGCCAGGCAACGGCACAGGCTGACCCGAAGCCCAAGAGACCATGGTGGAAATTCTGGGCAAGCGGCAACGAGTAGTAGTCGTTACGTTTCCAGGGCCGGATCGAGCCGGACGAAGTAGCGTGGCGGGAATCCCATGAGAAATCTCGCGACGAAAGGCAGCGGCCTGGCCGCCTCTACGCGCTCGTGCTCGTCACCGCGCACCGGCACCGCCGTGTAGCCAGCCGTTTCGCCGTTCATGGTGACCTCAATTGCGGGATTGGCCAGCGCCTGTTCATACCAGGCGCGCGGCCAGTGGTTGGCAGCCACGTAAATCTGGCCCTCGACATCCAGCTTCGTGACAACGCGGTCGTTCTGCCGCCCATCTTCGTCCGTGGTGACAATGATGATGGTGCCCTCGCTTTCGGGCTGTGCATAGCCGATGAACGACTCGAACGCCACAACAATCAGCACGTAAACACCCAGCACGATTGCCAGGATTTTCACCACTTTCATCGGCATCTCCCCGAAACGACGCCGGTGAGTTTACACCCTAAGCAGTGGGGAATCTCACTCGCTCAGGTGTACTTCAGCGCACCGTCTTCCAGGCTCGCAGCCGGAAATTCGTCTTTCTCCCGCCAGTAGTCCTGGGTGAAAACCCACGGTTCGTGATCACCCTGCTTTGGCATCAGGTGCATGCTGCGCGTCAGATACCCGGGATTGAAGTTGTCCGGATCGACCCAGTCGCGGATCTGCATGTTGCTGTCTTCCGGGCGAAGCTCCGGCGTCACCACCGTCGCGCCGAGGTCCTGCATATGCTGGAAAATGCGGCAGACGTAGTCGGAGATGAGGTCCGCCCGCAGCGTCCAGCTGGCGCGGAAATAGCCGAAGACCCACGCCATGTTCGGCACGCCGGAGAACATGAAACCGCGATAGCCGACGGAGTCGGCGAAGTTGACCGGCGCGCCATCGACAGCAAAGTCCACATCACCCAACACGCAGAGGTTGAACCCGGTTGCGGTGACAATGATGTCCGCATCGAGCTCCGTGCCGGACTTCAGCAATATGCCCTTCTCCGTAAACCGGTCGATCTGATCGGTCACCACGGAGGCTTTGCCGGCAGCAATACCCTGAAAGAGGTCACCGTCGGGAATGAACGCGAGCCGCTGCTGCCACGGGCGGTACTTCGGCGTGAAGTGGGTTTCAATGTCGAAGTCTTCCGGCAGGTACTCGCGCGCGCCCGCAATCAGCTCTGCTTTCAAACCTTCGGGCTCTTCGAACGAGCGGCGCGTGATCTCCTCCTGATCATGCAGGATCTTGCGGCGCACAATCTCATGGGTCCACTCGTCCGGCACGTCGAGCTCACGCAACGTATCGGCGAGTTCGTTGCGATTCAGGCCTGGCGCAAAGTACGTCGGCGAGCGCTGAATCATGGTGATGTGTTCGCAGTCAGCCGCCATTGCAGGAACAAGCGTCGCGGCGGTGGCGCCGGAGCCGATGACCAGCACCTTCTTACCCTTGTAGTCGAGGTCTTCCGGCCACGTCTGCGGATGCACGATCGGCCCGCGGAAATCAGCCATGCCCTCCCACTCCGGCGTATATCCTTCCGCGTGGTGGTAATACCCCTGGCACATCCACAGAAAGTTGCAGGTGAATTTCAGAAATTCCCCGCTTTCCAGATTCTCGGCCACGACAGTCCACTGTTTCTCTTCGCTGGACCACTCCGCGTTCAGCACCTTGTGCCGATAACGAATGTGCTCATCAATCTGGTTCTCCTCAATGGCTTCGTTCATGTACTTGAGGATCTCTTCCGCGGTGGCAATGGGTGCACCCATCCACGGCTTCCACTTGTAGCCGAACGTGAAGAGGTCGCTGTCAGAGCGAATACCCGGGTACTTATGCGTCAGCCATGTACCGCCGAAGCTCTCCAGCGTGTCGAGCAGCGTAAAGGTGCGTTCCGGAAAGTTCTGTTGCAGGTGGTAAGCGGCATCCACCCCGGATATGCCAGCCCCCACAATGAGCACGTCGAAGTATCCGACATCCTGCACGCTGTGTTGCTCTGATAGCGCGGCTATGTTCATTCATTCCTCCACTTCACGAAAATCCGCGTACAGCATACCGCGGGAACGCAGCCGCGACTTGATTTCAATCAACCCGTATTACCCACACGGCGCCGCAGGGCCGTCCAAAGACCGAAATGAGACACGGACGCCGTGAAACGTCTTTGCTAGGGGGTTTTTCCACTTAAAAGTGGCAACAGCCGATGGTGTTTCAGCTTGCGGGCAACGTCTTCGGGCGTGTCTCCACGCATGTCTTTCGCGGCAAGGTTCGATACGGGCACGAGCTGACGCACCATTTCCAGGGCGTTCTTGGACGCCGCCAGGTGCAACGGCGTGACGCTGCCTCGGGCGCCGATTGTGGCATCCGCGCC
The DNA here is from genome assembly GCA_028285415.1 of Pseudomonadales bacterium. Taxonomy (GTDB): domain Bacteria; phylum Pseudomonadota; class Gammaproteobacteria; order Pseudomonadales; family Azotimanducaceae; genus UBA4421. The sequence continues at coordinate 51,322 of JANQPF010000022.1, read as the reverse complement.
GGATTCAAGCAGGAAGGTCACGAACGCCTGCTGATCTTCGTAGACTGCCAGAATCAAAGGCGTGCGCTGATCCACGTCGACGCTGTCTATTTCAGCCCCGTGTTCAAGCAGCAACTCAGCCAGCGCCACCTCGCCTGTGCGCGCCGCCTGATGCAGGGGAGTTGTGCCTTTGTCCGCCTGGTTGTTTGGATCAGCACCCTGCTTGAGGAGCAATTCACTCATCTCAACGAAGGCAAATCGACAGGCCAGCCCAAGCGGGGTTTGTCCGTATTGTCTGCGCGCATCCACTTCGGCACCGGCATCCAGCAGCCGTCGCGCAATGATCAGGCGGTCGTTTTGCGCCGCAATGTGCAAAGGCGTGACCTGATCGTTCGTGCGGGCGTTCACCGCGCTTCCCAATTGGACCAAACGATCTGCGAGATCCGCATCACCCAGCTGCGCTGCGATGTAGAGCGGTGACACGCCTCCCGAGCTCGTCGCATTCACGTCGACACCCTCGTTGATGAAAGCCTCGATCACTTCGGGATTACCTTGCCGAATTGCAAGCAGGAACAGCGGGACATTCGTTGAGGTATGCCCCATCTCGCTCTTCAGCGAAACCCGGTTGGTGCGTGTGTTGGGATCCGCACCATTCGCAAGGAGGTGCAGCACTTGCGGGTGATCTTCGTTGATGATCGCGGTTTCTAGCGTATCGGTAACCGCGTGGGTCTGGATCAGGCCGCAGGCAAGACAAACGAACCAGCCCCACCGATGGAAATTGACGGCGCTTCTGGTCATCGTTCTTCAACTCGACGGCGGTCGTTCACGGCGATGCGCCCTGAGATAGCATTCTGCGGAATAGATAATGTGTTAGGGTAACAGAAGGAGGGAGGGAACCAATGCGCAAGAGACGTCTAGTCGTCGCCCTGGCCGTGTCATTGCTGATGGTCAGCTGTGATCGTGAGCCCGAAGATCCCTACGATCGGTTTATTTATCAGTTCGAACAGAAAGCGGACGTGCTGCTTGATCACCTGCGCAACGCCGACGAAGTCATGGATGGGGAGTCCACGTTTTTCACAGACGGACGTCAGGCCTCAGCGAAAGTCGACTACTATCGCTACAAACACATTGCGCCCGCCGCGATAGACCTGTTCGAGCACTTTGCCAAGCCAAACATGGCCTTCTATTTGTCGCTCTCACACGCCGAGCAGCTCGACCCGGACTGGGTCAACCGACTGAAGGCCTCTTATGAGCGTGCGAGTGACGAACTTGCCCTCGAAGTCGAGCGGTTCCGCAAGGACATGCCGCGGCGCCCCCCGACACCAGAGCAGTCTTCCGAACTGGGGGATTCCATCGCCTCAGCCTTCGGTCCCGGCGGTATTTACGGCGCAAGCCCCTCGGCCAGAATTGGTACCTACATGTACGACGACGACGATGTGCTGTGGTTCTACGTGGAGGGCGGCAGAATTCAGCTGGACAAACTCTTGTCTCTGGACATCGATGATTGGCTGAGTTCGATACGTCAAGCACCGGGCGGCGGCTAGGCTGCGTTGGCCGAGCGGCAATAGACCAGGCGCACCCTTCAGCTGGACGCCGCATCCACACGGGCGAGCCGAAACAGATCCAGCGGTGGCTCATCCTGCCCCTGACACACCGATGACAGGCTTTCGATCTTAGCCACGGTGGACTTGAACACGGCGTCGTAACGATCTCTACCATCCTCACGTCTGGGCACCGGCACATCGACACACCCTACGACTCGTCCGGGATTTGGCGCGAGCACCAGCACCCGATCAGCGAGCAGCACCGCCTCCTCGAGGTCATGCGTCACGAACAACACCGTGATGTCCATATTGGCCCATATATCGAGCAGATAACCCTGCATGCGGGCCCGGGTGTGGGGATCGAGCGCGCCGAAGGGTTCATCCATCAGCAGCACTTTCGGACTCGGCGCGAGGGCGCGCGCGATCGCAACGCGCTGCTGCATACCGCCGGATAGTTGCGCGGGGTAGTGATTCGTAAAGTCGGTAAGCCCAATCAGTCCTATCCACTGCGATGCAATCTGCTCGCACGTGGCCCGGGAGTGGCGCTGGCTGCTCAAACCGAACATGACGTTCTCTTTGACCGTGAGCCAGGGAAACAGCGAAAACTGTTGAAACACCATGCCGCGGTCCGGACCGGGAGAAGATACTTCCCTGCCGGTGACCATCACCCTCCCTGCTGACGCGCTTTCCAACCCGGCTGCTATGCGAATGAGGGTGGATTTACCACAACCGGATGCACCAACCAGGGCCACAAACTCGCGTCTCCGGACATCCACGTTGATGTCCGCGAGGGCTTGATGTGACCCGTCACTCGACTCGAACACTTTTTCCAGCTTCTCGAACGACATCATCGGCATGGACATGTCCGCCATCATGCGCTCCCACCGAGCGCCTGCGCGCGACGCCACGGAAAGAGCCTCTGACCGACGCGCGCGAGAATCCAGTCCGAGAGCAGTCCAATCAACCCGATGACGATGATCGCCGCAAACACTCTGTCGAAGTTTTTGTATCTCGCCTGCTGAGTAATGAACCAGGTGATACCCGAGCTCGTGCCGATGAGCTCGGCAACGATGAGATAAGTCCACGCCCATCCCAGGAGAATCCGCAGGTCCCGGAACAAGTCCGGCAAAACCCCGGGTACGACGACCCGGAAGAGCAGCCGGAGTCGCTCCGCACCCAGCGTCATTGCCGCTTCTATGTAACGAACGTCCAGTTTTCGAGTGGTGTTGGCCACCACCAGAACCATCTGAAAAAAGGTGCCTATGAATATGATCGCAACCTTCGGTGCATCGTGAATGCCCAGGACCGCAACAGCGAGGGCGCCGAATGCAGGTGCCGGAAAGTAACGAAAAAACTCGATGAAAGGCTCATGCAGCCGCGCTACAGCGGTATACGCGCCGCAAAGCACACCCAGAGGCACCCCAAGCAGGCACGAATACGCAAACCCCCAGAAAATGATTGTGATGCTGTGCCACAAGCTCTCGTGCAACCATTGCTCGCTGCGCCGCTCCGGCGGCGTCGTGAAGCCTGTGTAGAGCGCAATCGCAACCTCGTGTGGTGCGGGCAGGTACACGGGGTTTGCCAGTTCACCGCCGGGGGGTGCCTCACCTCTGGCCAGCGCAGCCGCAGTCTCGTCAGCAAACTGCTGACGTTCGACCAGCATGCCCTCGCGAAAGTAAGCGACAGACCCGGGTTCGCTCACATCAACATAGGGATGCCAGAGCGCCGGGACGTAACTCACGGCGCACCAGAGCAGCAGCGGTATCGAAAAGGAGGCGAGCGTGAGCATTCTCGATGACGTGTTGCTCAGCGGCGTTCCTGGCACCCAGACCGACATACTTTCTGCGCTTACTCGTAAAAAGAGGCGTCGAGATAGGCTTCAACGTCCTGCGGTTCTGCGTAGACCCGATACTTCACGTTGAAGTCGTCCGCCAGCCGGGTTGAGCCCCAGAGTGACTCGAGCCCCTCACCCTTCTCGTAGCGCGCTTTGGCCTGCGCTTTCGTGAGGATGTTCGTGCCTTCGAAAAACTCTGCATATTCTGCGGGGCTGACACCTACCCGATCAGCCATGATGCTCAGGCCTTCCGGCAGATTCTCCGGCACCGCGAGGTAGTCGACGATCCGGTACCAGACATCAAATACCTTCTGCCATTCATCTCGACGCGCGGCCAGACTCTCCGGCGCTACCGCCAGAACGTCATAAATCAGCCCAGGGTCGTTTCTCGAAGTGAATATTGCGCTCGAACCGGGGCTCATCAGTAGCGATTGAGAAGAATTCGGCTGCCAGGCAACAATGGCATCGACTTCACCCGAAGCAAGCACCATCGGCGTTTCGTTGGTTCTGACGTTTACGAGCTCGAGGTCGTCTTCGCTGAGACCAACCGACTCGAGCGCACGCAGCAGCAATAAATGGCTGACGAACCCGACTTCAACGCCAACCTTTCCGCCTGCCAGAGCATTCACGGAATCAATCCCTGGACGCGCCACAACCATGTCGTTTCCGTTCGAAAAGTCGTTGATCAGCATCATCTGCGCACGTCTGCCCGTTGCGCCGGTTACAAGCGTGTCACCATTTGTCATGCAAACCGCATCCAGACGCCCGGCGGCAAACGCTTCCATGGAGGCGACATAATCGAACCACTCGAACTCCACCTCAACGCCCGCCTCGTCGAACCATCCCTTTTCGAGCGCAATCTCCCAGGCAACCCAGCCCGGCCAGTCGCTGTAGCCAACGATCAGCGGAGTTTGGGCAGACACCGGCAGCGCCAGGGCTAACAACACCGAAAAAACAATACTGGCAACGAAACGCACGGCGTTACTCCTCAACTCATCAACGTGTATTTAATTCGCGGAACCGTTCGGGAATGAACACGGGCCATCCGTAGTCGCGAGCGCCTCTGCCCACACCGTGCATGACAATGAAGTCATCATGTATGCGGATGTCCGTCGACCCATTGATCATGCTGACGATCTGCAACGCGTCGTCGAGCAGATCGGGGCTGAGCTCCAGCGGGTGTTCGTTGGGTCGATAGTTGGTCCGCAAGATGTAATCGAGACCCGGTTGTGCCGTCATCTCGATTCTGCCGCCCCAGATCCAGCGCACCGGGTGCATTTCCTTGAACGCTGCGAGGTCACGAAGTGAGCTCTTGTAAGCGGTGAAGTCGCGAATCACGAGACGGCCGGGATAGAAGGCGTTGCCCGTAAAGAGCACGCGCGACCATGGATCGTAGACAGTGACGGCCGCCGCATCCAGTCCGGGCGTCGCCAGCACCTCGAGCTCGCGGCCTCCCAGATCCAGGCGGCCGGCCTGCGGCCAGTCAGTTCCCAGAACCTCGCGACGGCCACGGGGCTCAGGAGGGACAACCACGGTATCCGGTCGGTTGCCGAACTGTTCAAGCGCTGCCGTTTGTGAGGGATCATTCCCCAGCGGCAGCACAACCAGCTTCATCTCTCGAATGTCGTTGGCATACATCCAGCGCTCCATGGTCCTCTCGACCACCTCGCGCAAGGGAAAGTACTCCGCCTCTTCCAGCGCGCCCGCATCCAGAAGAACGGCCGTATGGTTACCCATCAAGAGATACATGAAAGGTGCTTCCCAGTGGACCGCGGGATTCTGACGCAGAATGTAGGTGTGCTCGTTGTATCGATGCACCTGAATCCGGACATCCGTGTTTGCCTTGGCAGACAGGCTGCCGTGTATCCAGGTGAATCGAAGATTACCGGGCGCCACGTCTGTGGTGTCGAAAAGAATTTCACCGTGGACCACGCCCGCATTCAGAACGCACAGGATCGCAATGATTCTCCTCACCCTGCTCACGGATCCGTTGTGTATGCCCATGGCACTTCGTTGTAGATGAGGAAATCATCGAACGTATAAATGCCCGGCGCCGAGATGTCTGCCGTGGCTCGAACTGCCTGATCGAGCATGCTCATGGTCATCTGCATGGGCGGCTCGTCCGGCTGCCAGGTTGTTCCGATCGGATAGTCGACCCCGGGTTTGCGGGTCATTTCGATGTGGTTGTTGACGAGGTGCGCAACCGGGTAGTCATCTGCAAGCGCGCGCAGCCGCTTGATGCTCGCGGCCCACGCTTCCCAATCTTCCAGATACAGACGTCCGCGGTAAAACATGTCGCCCGTGTAAAGCAAGTCGGTCCACTTGTCGTACAAAGCAATTTCTGACGCCTGGTGACCCGGCGTGCCCGTGACGACAAACTCCCGTCCGCCCAGGTCGAATTCGATCCGCTCGTCCGGGTAGGCTTCGAAGCCCCAGAACGCCATCATTTCCTCGTGCGTGAGTCCAACCATGACCGTATTGGGTCGGTCCACGAACTGATTCCATGCTGCGTAGTGGTCTCCGTGCAGGTGACTATTGGCGACAATGAGCCGGATATCCGTCCGGCCGAACTCTCGCCCCCAGGAATCAATGAGATCGTCGACAACTTTCCGCAAGGGAAACAACGCGGGCGAAGACGTCGAGCCCTGATCAACAAGCAACGCCACGTCGTTGCCGAAAAAGAGGTACATAAACGCACCTTCGTAGTTGATCGCCTTGTTTTCACGCAGAATGAACGTGTGATCGTTATAGCGATGCACCTGCACGGCTGGATCATCATTGTCCATGGCAGACTTGGAGCCGTGAATCCAGACGTCCGGGAATTCGCCCGCCGCCCTGCCGTCAGCCGGAAACTCGAGTACCTTACCCCCAACAGCAGAAAGCGCCCCTTCCACGACGAAGAGCGACACCGTCACCATCAAAATTGCCAGCATGGATTGCTTCGCGTTCACAACCTTCAGCCTCAAAAAGCGAGCCGCTTGACGAGCCAGTAGAGACCCACACCAGCGATCGTCACGCTAGCCGGCTGCGCCACGCGTACCTGGTAGGCAGACCAGCGACGCAACCATCCAACCACCAGAAAAGCGCACGCGAGTACCGTCAGCTGGCCCAGCTCGACGCCCAAGTTGAACATCGCCAGAGACAGCAGGAAGGTATCCTCAGGTACGCGCACGTGTCCCAGAGCGGAGGCAAACCCGAGGCCGTGGAGCAGACCGAACACAGTAACGACCATCATTCGCCACCTGGCGAGACGTTCGCTGTAAAGGTTGTCGACGGCAACGTAGATGATGGACGCCGCGATCAGCGGCTCGACAATCGCCGCCGGGACCTGCACCAGCCCGAACGTCGCCATGCCCAAGGTCAGCGAATGCGCCAGCGTGAAACACGACACCTGCCACAACAGCGTGGAGAATCGCAGCGAAAGAAAGAACAAACCCAGGAGAAAGACAATGTGATCCAACCCGCGGGGAATGATGTGCTGAAAACCGACCGCCACCCAGGTGATCGCGGGAACGACCGACTGGAAGGAGGAGGCAAGCTGAGCCAGCGTCGGGGCGTTGCCCGTATCCGCACCGCTCACCATCGCAACGGCGCGGCTCGAGCGCACGTCGTCCGTAAGCAGCCGCGACACCGGCAGGTCTACGCCCGGAATATCGACACGGAGCAGGCATGGCCAGGGCACCTGCAGCTTTTCCGTCAGACTGACTTCCACCTTCGCCGCGGAACGCAGGTTCACATCAAACCGCAAGGTTGCCATCTGCGGGGTGAGCGGATTACGAATCGCTTCCGGAGACACCGCTTCCAGCCGCCAGTCGCGGAGCGTGAGGTTTGCTCGACGGTCGTCTGCGACGACGGACAGGCCATCGGTGAGCGCTAGAATGGCATGTTCCAAGTGCTGCTTCTGTTCTTTGCGGCCGTTGGCCAGAGCGGCCTGCCAGTAGGCTTCCGGCGTCATGAGCGATTGCCCGAGATCAATCCGCACCTCGAGGATCGCGGATCCGTCCTGCGCACCCTGCAGATGCATCTCCGTCATGTTGAGAAGATGGCCGTGCGCCGGAAACGCCGCCGGCAGCAAGAGCAGACCGGCTATGTAGAAGACCCCCTTCATGAAACACCAGAGCCCCATTGTTGGGCATTATTCTGTTATTACCGCACCGGCGATGAACGCCAGCGCCCCCCAAATTGATAGCAATAACTATGCCAACGGGATTCGGCGGGCTGGTGGGGGTTTTGGGAGCAAAGCGCACACATACCGGACAACGTCCGGCATCAGCGCACTAAAATAGCGCGGCCTCAGGCGCCGATCAGGGCACGCATGTGACGAGGCGACTGGCAACGACAGCCAATCGCTTTACGTCGATCACACACCTTGATTTGACCAGAGGGGCAACTTTCGCGTGCCGTCGAGTTTGCGGGCTGCAGACTCGAACCCGTGAGGGTTTCGAAATCAGCGGGATTGCCGGCACAACCGAAAAGCAAGCAAAGACACGCGAGCACGCAAGCGCGCGCGACGTTCCCGAAGCACAACATGCAACGGTCTCCATTCCTCTCTCACCGCTAATGGTAGTCCAAAAACCGGAGGAATGTGTGACGCCGACCGCACGTGCACGACGTTGCTTTACGGGAACGAAATGCCGGCCACCCGCTCGTCAGAAGCGGGGCCGGCAAAACGCGTTTACATCGCTATAGCGCGACGGTGACGCCCACATAGTAGTAGCGCCCGATGGGGCTGACCGGATAAGCACGTTCCGTGATGAACGGCTCCTCGTCCGTCACGTTGTTAATTCCGCCGAAAAGGGAGTAGCTTGCCTGCGTAAACGAACCTCGGAAGTCGTGAATGAACGTATCGTTATCCGTAAACGCACTCGGTCCGAAGTTGACGCTGGCCGTTTCGATTTCTGCGCCGTCTTCATACGTCAGAAGCTGCTGACTGAGGTACTGGGTGGTCCAGCTGAAACTGAAGGGGCCGCGATCGACGGACAGGGTCAGAAGCGCCGCATCTTCCGGACGCCGCATTTCGCCGAGCTCATCGTCGACGACGCCTCCCTCTTCGATGAGTTCCAGAGTCTCCACCACCGTCCAGCTCAACAGCGCCGAGAAATTCGTTTCAAAGGCGGTAAAGTCATACTGGACGGTAATGTCGTACCCTTCGTAGTCCGCCGAACCGAAGTTCAGCTGCACCTGTCGCAGAAAGTCGAGACCACCCGACTGAGCGGACGTCGGGTCATCGTTCCGACTGATGAGCGGACAGAACTGGTTCGCCAGACTCGACGAGTCGTAGCAACGATTCACAATGTTCTGTTCCGATACATCGAGAATGGCGTCTTCAATTTCTATCTGGATGTAGTCGACGCTGAGGGTCAGCCCTTCGAGGAATCTCGGCGTCAGCACGATGCCGTAGCTGGTCGTTTCTCCCGTCTCCGGCAGCAGATCCGGGTTACCGCCGATGGCACCCGGGAAACCTGCGGACAGCGGGTCTTCAAACGCGTAGTTGCCGAGCGAGTCGAATATCGCCGCATCCGCCACGCCGTTGGCCTGCAGGTCAACGATGCAGTTTGCTTCACGCAGAGAAGGATCCGCCGCGGTCACGATGTTGTTGGCGTCACAGGGATCATCCGGCCGGAAACGTGCACCCTGCTCTGGCGAGAAGAGCTCAAACAGATTGGGAACCCGGGTAGCCTCGCTGAACGTATAGCGGAAACGCACGTCCGACGTCGGCGCCCAGTTCAGGCCGTATTTGTAGGTGTCATTGCTGCCGAAGACGGAGTTGTCGCTTTCGCGATACGCGAGATCAATACCCAGCTCCTGCGCGCCAGGCAGATCGGCAAGCAGCGGAATCGAGACTTCTACGAAATAGTCGAAGAAGTCGTAGTCCGATGAACTCGGCAACAATCGGGTCGACGGAACCGGCCCCAGGCTCTGGGCGGCACTCACGTCACCAACCCAGTCTCCCGCGCTGAACGGGGTGCCATCCGACGTCACTCCGGAAACCGGCAGAATACCCTGATCGAGGAGACCAAAATCCTGGCTGGTTTTTTCTTCACGCCATTCGGCACCCACGACGATGCCAATGGGCCCCGCAGGCAATTCGAACCAGGGCGAGGAATCACCGGTGACGAACGCGGTGAACACCGTCTGCTCGATCTCTTCATTCACTTCACGATCATAGGTCACGAAGTCGATGGACTCCTGCGACATGGCACCCCTGCCGCCCCATATGTTCATCGGGCGGCACTGCCCGTCACCGGGCGTAAACGTAAAGAACGAGGACGGCACACCGCCGCCCACGAACTGGAAGATATTGAAGGGCGTTGTGCGCGGATATGCCGTTGGGTCCAGATCCGAGCGGCATACAGCTTCACCCGTTGCCGGGTCCGTCACCGCGTCGATTGCGGCGAAAAAACGGTCGGCAATCATGTCTTCGCGATCGACCATCTCGCGCTCGAACTTGCCGTAGTTGCCGCTGATCTCATATGAGAAGACGTCACCAATGGCGCCTTCGATACCCACGACAAACCGCATGGTTTCTCGTTCGTTCGTCGTGAGATTCTCACCCCAGTCGTCGGAATCACGAGAGATGTGCAATCCTCCGTCGATACCACCAAATCCGAGCCCGGCGTTGTTGACGAACGCGCTCAGCTCCTCGGGTAGATAAGGGTTATCGGGCGCACCGTAGAGCAGGTCGGTAAAGTTGTGATACTGCTCGATCGCTTCGATCTCCTGGTAGACGTATTTGGCTTCCCAGAAAATTGAGGCGGCCTCGGTCATGTCGAAGTGTCCGATGACGTCGATGGAGTACTGTTTACGCTCCGGAATCGCATGGAAGTCATCCGGGCGGACGTAACTCTGCTCCGCTCCGAAGTGATTGAAGGACCCGGCAATCAAGCCGTCCTCGTACGGAACGAGTTGCCCGTCAGCGTTGATTGCCCAGCAACCGCCCGCAATACCGAACGAACCCGCGCCATCCAGGGAACTGTTGTAGCCATTGAAGCTCTGCAAGCAGTCTGTTGTGCCGTCACCGTCCAGGTCCGGCTCGGTGCCCAGAGGAAACTCGGTGCCGAAGTCGCCGATCGCCACCACGCCGTAAGGGCTGGTGATATTGAACGTGCGGCCGGGCAGGATTGCCTGGGGAAAGGCGTTGGCGCCCCGATCCAGCAGATCCAGCTCAGCCTGGGTCAGAGTCGGTGCCTCGCCAAATTCAGAGGTGTAGTCGGCGATGAAGGTTTCGGATTCGGGAATACGTAAACCCAGACCAAACAAACCGGTGTTTTCAAAGTTGTAATATCTTGCGAAGTTGGGGGTGGACTCGGTGATATCCCCGAACTGGAACCTCAACGCCGGATTCGCATCATCGTTTGCGAGATTGTTGTTCCCCAGAAAGCCCCGGTCACCCATGAGCAATCCGGAGTCTTCTTCGTATTGAATCGCAACCGTGACGTTACCTCGCCCGTCCGCGAAATTTGAACCGCCGATAAAGGAGAAGCGGCCGCCGTCGTTGTCACCCGCCTCTGCTGCGCCCCCCTGGAAGGAGATTTCCATGCCTTCGAAGTCGTCTTTCAAAATGACGTTGACAACCCCGGTTACGGCATCGGATCCATAGACCGCTGACGCACCACCCGACAGCACGTCGATCCGATCGATCAGCGCCGACGGTATGGTTGTGATGTCTACGGCTGCGGAGCCTTCAATCCCCGACACGTGGCGCCGCCCGTTGACCAGGGTGAGCGTACGTTTGTCTCCCAGGCCGCGAAGGTCGAGCGCCGCCCCGCCGAAATTCTGTGTATTTTCGAGATCCAGATTCGAAGCAACCCCGTCGAGAGAGTTGGTCGATGAAATACTGTTGAGCAGAGGCGGCGCATCATTCAGCACCTCGCTGATGTCCAGCTGCCCCCCTTCCACGAGTTGCTCCGCTGTGACCGACACAATCGGCTGTGAGGAGTTCGCGTTGGAAGTTTTCAACCGTGTGCCGGTGACTACCACTTCTTCTATTTCTGCTTCTTCTTCGGCCGCCAGAACAACGCCTGAAGGTGACAGGCCGACCGCAGATATGACAATCGCAAGAACGTAAAGCCCGCGCGTGCGTCGTTTCATATTTACCCCCTTTGCTTGCATTTGATTGCAATGAAACTTCCAGCAGATTCAGCAAAGAGCGTGCCAACGCCTTTCCAACGACTTGTTTTCGCAGTTATCGAAGCGAAGACGGGTTTTTTCAGCGTTTTCGCACTACAACGGGGAGTTCAAGCGCCGTCGAACCAAATCGGTGCGCAAACGTGCACATGGAATGAACACGGGAAATTCGAACGATGCACGGGAATGGGTCGAAGAAACCGAAGAAGCGCAAACTTGGTGCCCGGCTCCGGCGTCAGCGAACCACCGCAAGCGCCTGCCCCGGCTCAACAACCTGCCCTTCTTTAACAAGAAATTCAACGCATCCGGATACCGGGCTGAGCACGCTGATCTCGGACTTCATCGCTTCGAGCAGGAGGATTTCGCTTTCCGCATCGACACCGCGAGACGCCGAGCTGTTGATACGCCACACCGAGGCAGCCATCGGGCTTGCTACGACATAACCGTCAACGGGCTCTGTCTCCGGCGCTTCACTTTCCGCAGCTTCTGCAAAGGTATGCAGCCCCAGTTCCCGCCAGCGCTGCAATTCCGCAGCAAAAGCGGCGGTGCGACGCGCGCTGAACGCCTCGATCTCGTTCGCGTTGTCCCTCAACAACTCCTCGTAGCCATCCAGGCTGAAACTGCATTCTTCTACGTCCGGCACGTACGCACCGCGCCGAGTCGCTTCGCGCAGTTCCATCAGCGTTTGCGGATCCACTTCATGGAAGCGGATCTGGTCAAAATGGTTCAGGAGCCAGCAGGCCTGCTCATCCGCTGAAAAGCCTTCAAGACGCCACACCGGGGTCGTACGTCCCACGAACTGGTAGCCGCCTGGCCCTTCCATCCCGTAAACGCACATGTACGAGCCGCCAATGCCCACGCTGTTCTCAGCCGTCCAGGTGCGTGCGGGATTGTATTTGGTTGTCACGAGACGGTGACGAGGATCCACCGGCGTGGCAACCGGCGCCCCAAGGTATACATCGCCCAGACCGAGCACCAGGTAACTTGCGTCAAAGACGATCCGTTTGACGTCCGCTTTTTCATCAAGACCGTTGATGCGTCGAATGAACTCGATATTGTCCGGACACCAGGGGGCATCCGCACGAACGCTGCTCAAGTAACGCTCGACCGCCAGCTGGCAGGCCGGATCGTCCCAGGAGAGCGGCATGTGCACGATGCGAGAACTCAGCGTATGTGACCGGGCCCGCGTGGCTTCCTCTATACAAGGTCTGAGCGCCTCGATGAGCGTTTGCGTTGACCACCGGCGATGATCGAACCGCACCTGCAGCGAGCGCACACCCGGCGTCATCTCAACTAGACCCTCCAGGCGCTCGTCCATGAGAAGTTTCATCAGTACGTGCACAACAACGCGAATCCGGATATCAAGGACCGGCGCACCAAACTCGATCAGCAGCCACTCCTGACCCGCCCGGCGGACGACAACCGGAAGATCGAGTTCCTGCTGCGTACTCTGCCAGCACACGGGGCTCGCTAGAGGCGATGCGCCTTCGCCGGAAGTCTCGATCAAACCTCCGGCAGGGTTAGCGAGATAGGCTTCCTGCTCGGCGAGGGCCGCCTCCGCCTCTGCGGCAGAGACACAAACGAGATCCACCTCGTCACCGGGCTGCAGCTGACCGAGCTTCCAGCGGTCGGCGTTGATGACCACCGCAGGGCAGACGAAGCCGCCGAGTGACGGCCCATCCGGACCGAGAATGACCGGCATGTCGCCCGTGAAGTCCAGCGCTCCGAAAGCATAGGCGTTGTCGTGAATGTTCGACGGATGCAAACCTGCTTCCCCACCATCCTCCCGGGCCCAGACCGGCTGCGGCCCGATCAGGCGCACGCCTGTCCGGCTCGAATTGTGATGCACACGCCAGCGTGCCGCGAAGATCTGCTGGATGTCTTCGGGCGTAAAAAAATCGGGGGCGGTATGCGGACCCGGAAGCACGCGTATTTTGAGTCGAGCGCTGATGTCGAGTTTTGCGGGAGCTGCGGCATCCACCGGGTCTGCCGCGCGCCAGCGCAGAACGTCCCCGGTGCGCAGCTGCCGGCCTTCGTGGCCGCCCATATTGCCCAGAGTAAAAGTTGTCACCGATCCCAGCACGGTTTTGGCGTCAAAGCCCCCGCGAACCTGCAGGTAACAGCGCATGCCATTTTCAACCCGGCCAATATCGAGCCGCTGGCCGGCTTGCACCCGCAGAACCTGCCAGGCTGCTACCGGTTGCCCATCGAGAAGAACGGGCACGTCAGCGCCGGTAACGACGGCATCAACGGCGCTGCGAAACAACAACGTTGGGCCCTCGAATACAATCTCCAGTCCGGCGGCGTCCTCGGCGTTGCCAAGCAGCCTGTTGGCCAGACGAAACGACAGGTCATCCATTGGCCCTGACGGCGGCACACCAACTTCCCAATAACCCTGCCTGCCGGGAAACGCCTGTATTGTGGTCTGTAGTCCGGCACTCACCACCTCCACTTCATCCGGCTCGTAAACCAACGACCCGAGCATGGCGGTGCTCATCGAGGCATCCGCAAACGCCTGCCCGGCGAGCGCTTCCGCCAGGTACATCCGATTCGTAGCGATGCCGTAGATGTCAGCCTGGGCCAGGGTCCGGCGCAGTTTCACCATTGCTGCTGAACGATCGTCAGCGTGGCAAATGACGTTGGCAAGCAAAGGATCAAACTGGTGCGGAACCAATTCGGAACCCAGCACCCAGGTATCGACGCGAGTCTCTGTTCGATAGTCGATATCAACAGGGCCGGGTGTTGGACGAAAATCATGGTAGGGATCTTCCGCATAGAGTCGCGCCTGGATTGCAGCGCCATGGGGCGTCAGCGATTCCGCGAGAAGATGCGCTGAAGGCAGCTCTCCGGCAGCAAGCTGCAGCATCCATTCCACGAGGTCTACGCCGTAGACCAGCTCGGTAACGCCATGCTCAACCTGCAGACGGGTGTTCACCTCGAGAAAGTAAAACCGGTTTTCCACCGCGTCGTAGAGAAACTCCACGGTGCCGGCGCTGGCATAGTCAGTCGCTCGAGCAAGGGCGGCCGCCTGAGCGTGCAGCTGTGAGCGTACTTCATCAGGCACAGCGGGCGCCGGACACTCTTCCACCAGTTTCTGATTGCGGCGTTGGAGAGAGCAGTCACGATCACCCAGCACCACAACGCCCCCACACCCATCGCCGAAGATCTGAACTTCGACATGCCTTGGCGCAACCAGGAATTTCTCGAGAAACATGTCGGGCGCCGCAAAATTGGCCGCCGCAAGATCGCGAACGGTGGAATAGGCTCTGCTGAGCTCCTCGACGGAATCGCAACGCTGCATCCCGATGCCGCCACCACCGGCGGTACTCTTGAGGATGACCGGAAACCCGAGTTCCTCGGCAGCTGCGACCGCCGCATCCGGGTCGGCCAGCAATTCGCTGCCGGGGAGCATCTCCACGCCGGCCTGCCGGGCAATTTCTCGAGCGCGGTGCTTGAAACCGAACGCGCGAATTGTTGCCGGACTAGGACCAACAAAGGTCAGTCCGGCATCGGCAACGGCTTCCGCAAAGTCTGCGTTTTCGCTCAAGAATCCATATCCCGGATGAATTGCCTGGACGCCGGTTTCTACAGCCGCGTCTACAATGCGCGAAGCGTTCAAATAGGTATCAGCCAATGGCCCGTCGCCTAGATCGAACACCTCATCCATGGCGGAGAAGTAGGTGGCATCCGCTTCCGCTGAAGAACGTAGCCCGACGCTCTGAACGCCCAGTCGCCTGAGCGTGCGTTCAATACGCACGGCGGCAACGCCCCGATTGGCAATGAGAACCTTGTCGAACATCACTCAGCCCAGATGGTCAGATCAACCGGCGTCGGGTTGTAACCGTTACAGGGATTGTTGAGCTGTGGGCAATTTGAAATGAGGATGAGAACGTTCATCAGCGCCTGCATTTCCACGTATTTGCCCGGCCCGCTGACCCCGTCCTCAAAGGTCAGACCACCCGATGGGGTCACCGGCACATTCATGAAAAAATTGACGTTGTGGGAGAGATCGCGTTTGCTGAGCCCGATATCCGCGTACTCTGTCGTCAAAGCCAGAAGCCAGCTGTCACGACAGGAGTGCATGGTTTTCTTTTCGAGCGCATACCTCACGGTATTACTTTCCGCCGCGCACGCTCCACCGAGCGTATCGTGACGCCCACACGTGTCCGCAACGATCCGCAACATCGCGTGGTTTTCATCGGAAAGCAGCGTCGATCCGCTCGTTAGATAGACTTCCCCCTGGCTGCGAATGGTATCGAACGCGCTGTAGCGCTCCCTGGGGTTATCCGAGTTGAAGAACAACGTGTCTACAGCCTGGTTGCCCTCAAGATCAGTGATCCGCAGCACCTGGCCTTCAGACAACCGACCCAGCCAGAAGCTGCCTGCATCTACGTTGTGACGATCCAGCGCGAGTGCCGGATCTCTGTGACTTTCTTTGAGCACTTACGATCCCAGGTAATAAAGTTCTGTGTTTTCGTATCCGCGAGCATTCTCCTCACGCGACAGCCGACAGGGGTCGTTTTCAGCCGGTGACGGCACAGCAAACACCCGATAGCCGATATCGCGGCGTGGATACTCGGCAGAGGCGTTCAGCGGATGCGGACAAGTGTGCAGCACGACAATCGTGTCCATTTCGAAACGCAGCACGACCCGCGCACCAGGGGCCTGGCGTGGATCGAGACTGAGCTTCCCTGCCTCATCGACGTTGACCTGACTGAACCAGTTCATGTTCCCGGTCAGATCGCGTTTACCCATGCCGTACTTGCCGAGTTCGATGAGAAAAGAGTCCCTGCCGTTGCGCAGATAGTCGTTCCGGCTGTCCTGATAGCTCGAATGTCCCCATTTGGCGACCACCATGTCGGCGTTACAGGTACCGCAGGCAGCATCGTGCCAACCCCAGTCATCCTCGACGACCGAGCAGAAAATGCGCCCCATGTCGGAGTAGAGGCAATGTCCCTGTGTGATTTTGAACGTGTGCTGACACTTCAGCGAATCCGGCAGGTTGAGACGCTCGAGCGGGTTCTCCGGGTTATAGAAAATCATGCCGACGTTGCCTCCACCGTGGAGGTCAGTCAGCTCGAGCGCAACGCCACGACGGAGGCGCATCGACCAATGACGTCCACCCGGCAGCGTGTCGGCATAGCTCGTTAACGGCATCCCTCGCTCCAAGACGTTCTCGAATGACAAAGGGAATGCAAAACTGGTGCCACACGCCGGGTGTGACCGACATCGTACGCATCACCGGGTTCTCAGGCGTTCTCGAGCCAAACGAGCGCACCAGTACGGTGACCCGGAAACGGCAGCGCACCAATATGGATCGCTATCAAACGCCGCGTAGATGATCGGAGCCGGCCGAAAAGCATCCACCCCGTTGGCACGATTGTTGCTCTTTTCCTCCAGGAACCGGGAAGCCAATGAACAGCGACACCATTCAACGACTCCTCACACAGCCGATCACAGGTCTGCAAGACGCGTATCGATGCGGCAACGTACAGCCGGATCACGTCATCGAACACATCATTCAGCGATCCGTAGAGCTGAAGCAACACAACATCTGGATCGAAGCGCCGAGCCGCGAGCTGATCGATCCGTATCTGGACGCGCTCTCCACAAAGGACATCGATGCCACCCCGCTTTGGGGGGTGCCATTTGCCATCAAGGACAACATAGATCTCGCGGGTGCCGCGACGACGGCTGCCTGCAGCGCGTACACCTATCAGCCAGAGCACTCAGCGCACGTCGTGGCCCAGCTCATCGCTGCCGGAGCAATACCCGTTGGTAAAACGAATCTGGATCAGTTCGCCACCGGTCTGGTCGGTACCCGTTCCCCTTATGGCATCTGCACTCATCCTGACCGGCCGGAGCACATCAGCGGCGGTTCCAGTTCAGGGTCGGCGGTGGCGGTGAGCTGCGGTCTGGCGAGCTTTGCCTTAGGTACCGATACCGCAGGTTCAGGCCGAATCCCGGCTGCCTTCAACGGCATCGTCGGGTACAAGCCAACCCGCGGATTGGTGTCCACCTCGGGCGTGGTGCCCGCCTGCCGCAGCCTCGACTGTGTCAGCTTGCTCACCCGTAACGTTCAAGATGCCGCTACTGTCGCCGCTTCGATGATCGACTATGACGACCAGGACGCTTACGCGCGACGCAACCCGTTCATCAACTCACCGGCAAACTTCGGCAGCTGGCGCGGCGAGCTCACGCTGGGCGTGCTGGATGCTGATCAGCTGCAGTTCTTCGGCGATACGAGCTACAGTGACGCCTATCGGTCGACACTTGACAAGCTGCGGAACGCCGGCATCAAAACCACTCCGGTAGCCTTCGAACCGTTTCGCCAAGCCGCCAGCGAGCTTTACGAAGGGCCGTGGATCGCTGAACGCTATCTGGCCATACAGCCCCTCATCGAGGATCGCCCGGATGCGCTCCTGAAGATTACCCATCAGATCATCAGCGCCGGACGTACGCCTTCAGCCACGGATCTGCTCACGTCGCAATACAAACTTGCAGAGCTACGTCGTGACGCTACGACGCAGCTCGATCGCTGCGATGCACTGTTGATTCCGACTGCCGGCACGCACTACCAACTGAGCGATGTCAACGCGGAGCCGCTGGTTGCCAATACCAACCTCGGCTATTACACCAATTTCATGAATCTGCTCGATCTGAGCGGATTGGCGCTCCCCGGGGCTGAAACCACCGCAGGTCTGCCGTTCGGCATCAGCCTCGTCGGTGATCGTCTGGTAGATACGATGCTGCTTTCGATTGGCCAACGCCTCGAAGAGATCATCGGGTCGAGCGCAACGCTGCCCCTCGAGCACACCAACCTCAAAACCATGGATCTGGTGGCATGCGGCGCCCACATGTCCGAGCTGCCGCTAAACTGGCAGCTGACAGAGCGAGGGGGACAGCTGATCGCCCGGACAAAAACCACGCCAGACTACCGCCTCTTCGCGTTGGCCGGGGGACCACCCTATCGACCGGGGATGGTGCGGGACCCAGACCGCGGGGAAGCGATCGACGTGGAGGTGTGGCGCCTGCCGGCCAGCACCGTGGCCAGCTTCCTCGACAATATTCCGTGGCCGCTGGCAATCGGCAAAGTTGAGCTCGAAGATGGCCGGACCGTGAGCGGATTCGTCTGCGAGCCCGGCGGTATCGAAGATGCCGAAGAGATTACACACTATGGCGGGTGGCGCGCGTACATGGCGGAGCGCCGGTGAGGACAAACCGCCCGAAAAAAACAATCGATGAGACTACTCCAATGACAAAGAAAACCAGAGCGTTCATTCCACACCTCGTTGTCGGTCTCGGCATGGCGAGCTCGGCAGCCTGCGCTGACACCGACGCAGTGTTGCAAGAGAACCTCGCAACTGCCGAAGGCCTGATTGATGCGTTCTACTCCTTCGACGCCGATCGTCTCAGGCCATTACTGGCGGAGGCGGACGAATCCGCACCCGCCGTCCTCTACTACCAGGGCTGGGCAGAAGGTGGGAACTACGTAGTGCTCGAGCGTAGTCCCTGTAAAGCCGAGTCGGCGGAACGCATCCTGTGCGCAATTACCGTGCAGGACGACCCGGTGCTGGCACTGAAAACCGGGTTCAACGTCACCGATACGTTTACCGTGACGTTCGAGGGATCTTCAATCACTGCAATCGAAACGAGCTCCAACGACCAGCCCATCTACTACGAGGCAAGGGACTGGGTGCTGGAAAACATGCCTGAAGTGATGACCGGACCCTGCCAGGGATTCTTCGACGGGGGCCCCACGCCTCAAGACTGTGCGAGAGCCATGACCGAAGGTTACCGTCAGTTCATGGTCCACAAAGATGGAGGGAGTTGAACCCTCTAGATTTCGGCAAGCGCGTCCCAGGTATCCCAGTCAATGGCGCGGCCGGGATAGGCGACGCTCTCGAACGGCCAGCTTGCGCTGATCCAGTCAACCGTCCAGGCATACAACTCGGCATCGAAACCTGCATCAAACTCAGGCTTGGTCACCCAGAGCCGCACGATGGCGTCGTAGCCCGGCTTGTTGCTCGGCCTCACGTACACACACCCGCGCTCGCGGGTACCGTCAGGCGTCAAGACGGCATACGCAAACGATTCGCGATTGAGGAATCTGCGCTGCTCCGTTTCCATGTCGAGCATGGCCTCTTCGTCTGTGATGTCTTCCCGCGGCCAGCTGGTGCTCCGTGTAAACGTCTGCTGTAGATGCTCTATCGACGACATGTAGGCGTCGAAGTCGATTTTTACCAGGTCAGGCCCGAGCGGCACGATTTTGAAACCGTCCGCTTCTACCAGGACCGGGGGCTCAAACGACGCGGGAATGAACGGTGTTCCTCCAGCATCCGATTGCAGCGGCTCTGTCGGGAGCGGTGCAACCGATTCCGGAGCGGGCGTTTCAGGCTTGTCGGGCTCAGCCTCCGGCGAACACCCGACGAGCGCGCAGCAGAGAATGACCGCGCCGGCATTCTTGAGAGCAAACATCGTGCCCCGCCTCAAAGGTTCGTGAGTTTCTCGTTGGGATAGAACGCAAGCGCAAGCTGCTCCTTAATGGACAACGGCACCGCCTTGCCCGCACCGATCTGGCCCACCTCTTCATCACCGCAGTAGGTGCCGAACAAACGATCCCACAAGATGATGTTACAGCCGTAGTTCGAGTTACTCTGGTTCAACACCAGAGCATGATGCACATGGTGTTGTTGCGCAGTCGCGAAAAACCAGTTGTAGACCGGCATGGACTTCAGCGGCAGATTCGAGTGATTGAGCGTGCCGTTCCAGATGCTGAAGGCTCCGGCGACCGCCATCACTTCGTCACTGGCACCGAACAGCGCCAACGCGATCGGCGTGCCCATGAACAGCGCAATGTACTCGAGCGGATGGGTGCGGTCGCCGCGCATGCAGCCCATCTTGGTAATGTGGTGATGCGTGGCATGCATCCGCCACCAGAACAAAGACTCATGCTGCACCCGATGCAGCCAGTAATACACGAAGCTCGAGACAGAGATGACAAGGAGCGCGCTGCCGATCAAACCCAACATGGAAGCAGGCTCTAGGCTCACCTGCAGCGGTGTCATATCGCGAACGGCCTTGATGCCTTCCGATATGGGCGTCTCATAAAAATCACTGTACAGCGGCACCCAGAGCAGGCCCGCAAAGGCCAGCCAGAACGCGTCTTCGGCCATCTCTTTCGGCTCGAGTAGCCAATCCTTACGCTTGGTCCAGATGCGCTCTGCAAAGATCAACAATGGGATCGGCACCACGATCATGATTGCTGCGAAGAGCTCGTGGTGCATCCATTCTTCCGTAATCATGGTTGCCACGAGAAACATGGACCCCAACACAAGAATCGGTTGGGGCAGCGCCCATATTACCTCCTTCTTCGTCCACGCCTTCCGGGCGGGCTCACCCGAAACGATGTCTTTGGGAAGATCCTCTACCTGATCGCTCATCGAAACTGCCCTCGAGTACACGGATTTGCATCACTCTGCCTTTGCAAGACCCTGTGCAAGATCCCGGCCAGAAATATCGGCCCAGCGTACCTCAGGTGATCCGGATAACAACGCCTTGGATTCTTACCATACAAATCAGTGAGTTAGGGGATTACGAACCTTGTCGGAACACGCAGTACACCACCATATCGAAGAAACGACCGACCGGGAGTTACCAACCTCGAAAGCTCAGCAAGCCCAATTTTGAATCAATCCTGAGCCCCAATCTTGGGCGATGCCCCGTGACGGGGCTTGACGGATCCGCGTCGAAGGCGCCCAGGCCGTTTGCTGCTGACAAGTGGACACCCGGTCAGCCGAAACAACGACACGCCAGAGACGGCGCGAACGCTCGGGACCTATTGGTCTGACAAGGCAGCGTGGATGAGCGCATTGAGCTCGTCGCTGATACCGGTCAACGGCAGTAGGTGGCCCCGCCGGCCATATTCGAAGATGCGCATGACCTGACCCCAGACATAGCGGCGGCCAACGTCATCGTCACGCCAGTTTGCCGGGGTGAGTAACCCCGATCTTTGTCGAATTTCCGAATGAAAGGCGTACGGCAGAATTCGTACGCCGGGTAAGGCGTGCTGCAAAGTTCGCGTTTGCCGACCAACGCCGCGGCTAGTACATATCGCGAGTATGGACGCGATCGATTCGAAGTCGAGGACTTCCAACGCATACCGAACGTTTTCGTACGTATTGCTCGAGCGCGTTTCAACCTGGATGGCGCCAGCGGGCACGCCCGCAGCCACCAGTTCGTCTCTCATGATCTCGGACTCGGGAGGATCGCCCGTGGTTCTGGGGTCAAGGCCTTGGGTTTTCACACCACCGGTTATCAACAGGCGATCCGCCAAACCTCTCTGATACGCCTCGAGCGCCGTTTTCCACAATCCGGGATCGATGCCGCCGAAGACGAACATCAGATCGCAAGGTTCGACAACGGACGCGTTACCAAAGACGATGTGCGTCATTTCTTGAAGCGCGCTATCCGAAACAGACTCGGGAAAGCGGGGAAAGTCAGGAATTTCAGGCACTAGTCGAACATCACCTTCAGCTCCCCCAGGGCGGCTCAGGCAGAGTAGCGCCGACAGACTCAGCGTTGTCACGAACGGCTTCGAAGTGAGGCATCAGAATCGGCTTGATTCGTTCCTGCTCTGCGATCGACCATTTCGTCCAAAGTGCCTGCGCCAGAATGAGTGCGTTCGTTTGCGTCACCTCATGCATCACTTCCAGTGGGTCGTACCAGGTCACCGAATGGACGGTTGAGTCGTTCGACGACGCGGGGAGCTGCGTTTCGACTTCGCCATAAAACGGCAGGATCGATGTGGACACCAATCGATCGCCTTTGATGGTGTATCGCCCGACGATCGGCGGCCAATGATCAAGCGCAACCAGATGCTCGAGGGCGTGTATCGAGACACCAGCCTCTGCAGACACACGCTCGCGAAGCGTACGTTGGATGCAAGCGTTGAAATCCAGGGCGCCTTCCGATCGCAACATTCCCCCCGGAAAGGTGAACTGATTGGACCCTTCGAAGCCTGCTCTGAAAGATTTGCGTCCCATCAACACGCGGTTAGTGGTCCGGCACTTCAGGACGAGTAACGTACCAATACCGAATGCACTGTTCTTACCAACGACAATCCCTTCCGCATCGACGGATATCGGGTCAATCCAGGTCGTGGAGAAGGCCGCACTCATTCACGGCACTATATACCGATTCGTCGTTTTGTCAGCTTACCAGCCGCTCGATCTGGTCGAGCATTTCGTTTTTATCCAGGAAGTGCATGATCATGGCGACACCCCAGCCTCCCCACATGAGCCAGGTGATGACCGTGTCCCAGCGCCTGAGTGGATGTACTTCCTCGGGTTCTCCCTCGTACCAGGGCGTGTCCGACATGTTCGGCACAAACATCGTCACATAGAGCGTTGCCAGGAAGGCAGCGGTCCCGATCAGAAACGGGATCAGGAACCAGGGATTGCTCATGAATCTCGACTCACCATGCCTGACAATTCAGATGGAACGCGCACGTCACAGGTCAACCAGCCGTTTGTTGGGGTAGAAGGCCAGCATCAGCTGCTCTTTGATCGAGAGCGGCACGGCCTTGCCGGCGCCGGTCTTTTTAACGTCGCTCGTTGCATCACCACAGTAGGTGCCGAAGATGCGGTCCCAGAGGATGATGTAGCAGCCATAGTTCGAATCGCTCTGCCGGCGGTTCAGCGAATGGTGCACGTGATGCTGAGGCGCAGTTGCGAAAACCCAATCGTAGACCGGCAGCGACTTGAGCGGCAGGTTCGAGTGATTGAACTTGCCGTTCCACATGCCAAATGCCGCCGAAACCGCAAGTACCGCGTCGCTCGCGCCGATGAACGCCAGGACCATCACCCGACCCAGCGACAGCGCCAGATATTCGAACGGATGCGTTCGCTCGCCGCGCAAGAAACTCATTTTCGTAATGTGATGATGCGTCGCGTGCATGCGCCACCAGAAGAGGACTTCGTGCTGAACGCGGTGCAGCCAGTAGTAAGGAAAGGCCGTGCAGATGCGGATGAAGATGACTGCACCGAAGAGACCCAGCACGGTTGTCGGCTCGACACTGATCTCAAGGAAAGTTCGATCGCGAATGGCGCGAAAACCCTCGGAAACCGGAGTGCGGTACATGTCGGTGATGAGCGGCGCCCAGAGGAACGCGCCCATCGCAACCCAGAAGCCATCCTCGGCAAGCTCCGATGGTTTGAGCTTCCAATCGTCTCGGCCGAAGCGCCGCTCAGCCCACACGAATATGGGGATCGGAAGGAAGATCATCACCAGGGCGAAGAGCATCCGGTCTTCTTCTTTCCAGACACCGGTGGTCAGCGTGACGGCGACGAGGAGCGGTGCACCCATCCCGACCGTCGGCTGCAACACCGTCCAGAAGATGTCTTTCCAGGTTCTGGTCGTCTGACCGGGTTCAGCGCTTTGCGAGAGCTCAACACGGTCCAGCGCATTCTCGCTCATCAATCGTTCTCCATGGCTAACTTCGCGTCTGTCTTGGTTCCTGCCATTCATGGATACTGCAAAAAACAGACCAACCGCCGTCCTTCCCTGACGCCGGTGTTTTCTATGGATCGCAAGCGGACACGCCCAGGTTTGGAGACCATGGAACAGCACTGAAGTAGTGCAGGACCGCTCGAAATGACTATTTCTAGTGCAGTGTCGAACGCCACGAGCTCGCTCGAAACGCTGAAAAACCACCGGGCGTTCAGACCTATGTCAACGAGGCAGCCTACATGGCACGTCATTTGCTGAGTGAATGGGTGAGTGATTTGTTGAATGGTTTGCAAGCGCCACTCGTACTCAAGATAGGTAGTAAGCACACGACATGACGACCGAGAACAACAATCCCGAGGCAGACGACGAGATCCCGCCCGTCTCCCGCTTCCTTAGGCGCGCCGTTTCCGAGTGGGTCGTGTACAGTCTGATTGCCCTCAGCGTCATTGCCGTGATCTTCGGCACCAAGGTTGGCGGCGAGCGTGACATCCAGGCTGAGCGCGCCATGGCAACGCTGAGCGCACTCACCGCGGCGGCGGAAAAGAAAGCCGCCGCAGGGAGCCCCCTGGTCTGCGACGCGACGCTTCTCGACCCTGAACGCCTCGCAAACGACTACCTTACCCTGTCCATTCGGCAAGCCCCCATCGACGAAGATGACAAGTCCAAGGGTTACGGCCCGGCGCTTTACGTTGACGTCGTGGAAAAGGAAGTGTCGGGAGACACCTGGGATACGGCGAAGCGATTGATGGATCTGGTCAAGGAGGCGGGAAAGAAAGCAGCTGAAGCAAGCGAGGACCGTTCTGGCCGCCTCACCACCGTAAGCGTCGAACCGGGTGAAGACGAGGCCGCCGAGTCAGAAGAAGACAAGAAGCCGGAGAACCGCCTGCGCGAAGTACGTGAAAAGAGTTACGGCGAGGATGAGGAATACCTGCGTTATTACATCCTCGCTTCCGAGGTTGCGATCTGTGGTCAGGGGGTCTAGTGATTCCCCAACCTGAACGCAGGGACCGTCGCCTTGGACGGCAGCATTCGCTACTACTGGCTGGCGGCTGAGTAGGCGGCCGCTAACAATCGCGCGTACGGACCGATCACACAATTGGTGATGCTGACTGCGTGTCGACAAGCTGAGATCACCGACCTTGAATGGGACGAGGTCAACTTTAAATACCGCATGCTTGAGATCAGTCAGATAAGGTACGAGACAAGCGCTCCCTTTCATATGTCGTTGGTGGACTCAGCCTTGGTGCTACTCGAGCGCGAGGCTAGTAAAGAGCATTCAGGCCCCTTCGTGTTCTCAGCCATCGGCAAGGATGGGCATGCCCCCTACTCCGGTTGGAACAAAGCTGGCATGTTGATGGCCGAGAAGGCAAACGCACTCTACACGAAGGCGGCGGATTCAGAGGAACCGCTGACCTACATCAGACCGAACCACGACTGGCGGGTCACCGCGGCTACGAAGCTAGTGGGCTGCACCCCTGAGCTCGCCGATCGGATCTTGGGGCACCTCAGACCATCGATGCAGCGGACCAACAACAAGTATGCTGACTTGGACGAGCGAGATGAGGCAGTAGAGGCGTGGGAAGAGTATCTACTTGGGTTGCATCAGCGAAAGACCCCGAAACAGATCAAAGCAGCACAACTACATGCTTTATGGTCCAGCGCGGACGCCAGATACTGGGCGTCTGAGGCGAACATCGACCCAGAACTTCGAGTCGAACATCGGGAGGCGAATTGAGAGGAACTGGCCGACTGAGCCGAGCTGCCAAAACAGGTTGCTCTTAGAAAAAGAAACGCAATGAAAGAGCAACTCACGTTCGAGATTGTTGCTCTCGGATTTGCTGAGCAATCCGACTCATCAACGGTTCCGCTTCATCAGTAAGCAGGTAGTGTTGGTTGCTCGCGTTTTTGCCCCTCTTTAACAGCCAGCCTCCCGCCTCCATTTGCTTCATCGCAGTTCGAACCTCAAGAAGCGTGTACTCTGTGTCCTCACTAACACTCTCATGAGCCTCATTCACACTGAGGACTGCAACGTCAGCCAGAGGGAATATGGCGATGATTTCGCGCTCGAGTTCCGATAGTTTATCCGTTGTAAGTTTGCGTTCTACTGGTGCAATACGCTGATAATCGAGCGATGTTATCTGAGCTTCCAACTTCTCAACCAATCCCTTCAGCCGATTGATCTCAGCTTTGTAGCTATCCCTCTGTTCTTTGGTTTTTTGGTGGAAGGCTCGCTCATTGGCTAGCTCAGTTTGCTTTAGATCCAGCTTGCTCTTGTCATGACGGTTGATGAGCCTATACAAGCCAATATTGGCACCGACGATCACCCCAAAAATACCCAACACACCAAGAGCTATGTTGACCTGATCTGCTAGCGACGCGCCTATGAATTCAGCAAACATAGTTGGTACACATCAGGTGAACGGTTCATACACATGGAGGATGAGCGTTTCGATGTGGCTGGCCACGCGATGGGGTGCGATCTTTAGTGCGTTTGGGTGACCACAACCGTTGCGATACTTTAGGCATCCCTCAAGCTCCCCTTTGATGTTCTTATCAAAAATTCCAGCAGAACACGCTACTGTAAGGAAGTTGGATTCCTTCATATCACCAAGGTCTGCCAGCTTCTTAATCGGCTTTGCCTTTGGAAAGCTCTTTTTAAGCTCGTTGTAAAAGTCGTGAAGGTGATTATCAAATACTTTCTTATGCAGTACCGCGACAGCACCAACCCAACTAAGCACAACCGCGGACCTTAGAAGCTTGTACTCCAAAGCCTGCACAGCTTCCTCAACGAAAATGCGCGATTGGTCATCTGAGATCTGAGGCAAGATCGCGCGCAACGCAATTTGTGGGCTTTTGGTGGGGGACTCATCCAACAAACCCAATTCTGCAAGCTTGTCTTTCCCATGGTCTGTAATCGCCCAGCCATCCTTATAGCGAGCAACGAGAATGCCTAGGTCTTTCAGAAGCTGAGAGACGTTCCACTTTTTGACTTTATTGAATCCATGCTCGCCACCAAGCTTTTGAATGGCGGCAGGCATGGCTCGCCCTTCACATGCATCTAGCAATAGAAGGACTGCATATTTTCGATCAAGATCAGGAGAGTTGATCAATGAAGCAACATCACTTGCCACCTAGTTCCCCCACGAGCTTCACAACTCTCGTCTCATGCAACGAGTACGTTTTTTCACCAAGCTCATTAAGATCACCAGACTTAACCAACGCTTTGAAGTAGTTGCTGAGGTTTTTGCTATAGGTGGCTTTGTAATAGCTTGTCGCAGTCTGCATTTCTGCCAGGATGTTTGACCGAGTGTATTTGTCGTGACCTTTTACTAGGTGAAGATGGGCGCATGCAGCCAAGATGAGAGCTCCTCCACTATTCGCGTTGAGCTTATTCGCGATCATACTGGTCGACATGTCTAACTTCTGCTTCGACTTGTCTCCAGACGCTTCTAGGAGTTCCCCTTCTGTGTCTTCTTCGTCATAGTTTTCAGGCGGCTCGATCGTAGCGAGCATCTCGACCAATTCAGGTAGGTTCTTTTCCAAGTACGCTTCAGTACCTTCGAACTCGATTTCCAGGCCGCCTAACTTGATGCGGATTCGAGATTTGTCCGGAGCCAATTTACTGTCGCCATCGCACACAATTGTTCTCCTCAGCAGGGTCTATTTTCTGGCGACCCGAGAAGTCATGCGAAGAACCAGGAATGGTCCAGCGGCGAAGTCCGAGTTGCACAGTCCTCATTATCTCAGTGGAACCCGCTATCTCTCCGGACAACTGGGGCAATTACTGATATTCCGGCGCGGAAGATACCAGGTGTTGGGCACTATGGCTACACATATGTGTAGCCATCAGCTAAACTGGCGTGATGAAAGACGTGGGCATGAGAATCAGGGTAGATCGTGAATTGCGAGAGCAGTTCCTGCTGACCTGTAAGGCGCGGGGCCAAACCGCCGCCCAAGCAATCAGAGAGTTCATGCAGGGCTATGTAAATGAACCGTCGCCTAGGCAAGCAGATCTATTTGACGACGTAGATGTGACCAACCGGCGGGGGGCGGCGCGGACTAACAGTACACGAGGACACTCAGATGGCACTGGGCAAGTATCACGCCACTATGAGGGGTGACATATGGCGAATGGAAGAAGCGGGTTCAAACCGAGCTGTCGTCACCGGCACACCAACGCAGAGACCATAGACAAGGTGAGGGGCTGCATGAGCAACAAGACGGGCTCAGTACGCATCCATAAACAAGATGGTCAGATCCAGGAAGAGCAAACGTATCAGAGGAAAAACGATCCTCGAAAAACTCCTCGCTAGATGTTCGGTGAACTAATGACGTTCTTACATGGCACGCTCCTAATTCTGACAATATTAGTATGCAGTAACACGCGAGCTGCTACTGTGTTGGACGATGCAGCAGGGTTGGTTACCGATCCATTGAACGCAGGGTCGGCAGCGAAGACAGCATCAGACGCGTTGGATCGGGCTCTTATACAGCTAAAGCTAATCCAAGAGGAAACGGATCGGGACATTCGCGACTATCTGAGCGAAATAGATTCGATCGCGCGACTGATTACCGAGTCGATCGAACAGACGGGGCAGCGCGCCGAAAATACTCTTCTTGAGTTAGCTGCAAGAGCCGAAGCACTTGAAGAACGGATTTATCAAGATGCGATTGACATCGTTTATCGAGTGCAGTGTGCAAGTGAAGTTTTTGCAACAGATTCTCTGAAGCGAGCACTTGCAGACGCCGTAAACACTCTTCGCGCGGCAGATCCGAACTTTACGTTCTTCGGTCTAAGAGTCGCTGGAACAGAAATCGAACCAATAGACATTCCTGATCCTGACATAGCATATAGAGCGGTAAAACAGCAAAGACAAGCCAGACTAGCGAATCTCACGGCCACCGATGATGCGTACATCATCGTTTCGACCTATTTGAATCTTGCCAGACTCGCCCGGCTCACACAGTGCCATTACATCGATCAAAATCAGTCAATTATCTTCGTACGTGATTATTTGGAGTTCGAGCGCCTAAACAAGCCTTGGACCGAGATCCTAAGAGTGGATTGATCTGTATTCAGGAGTAAACAACTTGAAAGTAATGTCCTCACTTCTTGCATCATTCCTGTTTTGTAGTCTCAACTATGCGGCAGCGGCTGAGGTGTGTACGACCGTAGCCGACTGCGCCCAGGTAGCTGTAGAGGCAGCTTTACAATCAAAGGTCCAGCATAGAATCGCTGTTCCTCGAGGCGCAGTGATGGCGTTTAACTTGCAAGAGTGTCCTCAAGGTTGGACAGACTTCACTCCCGCAAACGGCCGAATGGTGTTAGGAGCGGGTGAAGGCAATCGAGATCAGAACGACAGGAGACTGTCACAGCGCGAAGTAGGGGAGTCAGGAGGCACAGAAACCGAAACGCTAACGGTCGAACAGATGCCTTCTCACAGGCACTCAGGGATAGTCGCGTATGGAGGCTATTCCGTAGAACATCACCAAAGCAATGCTCGAATTCCAATCCAAAACCACGGTGCAATGGGCGCCACTGGCGGTAACGAACCCCACAATAATATGAGCCCATTTGTGGTCCTGAAATTCTGCGAAAGAATCTAAGTCAGCTATTCTGGCGATCAATAAAACTCCGAGTTCTAACCGCGGGGAACTCTAGATACGATGTCCCTCAAGTCGAGCCTAAAGCGTTAGACGTGAGGACTGAGGTAGATGGAAAATTCCGTGAAAACTGAGAAAACAGCTCAGTTAAACGAAGAGACAAAGGAGAAGGCGCAATTAGAATAGCGAGCTTGGAATGTCCCCGGCAAACTGCGGCAAGCCAGATTTGAAGCGATAGCAAACGCCACAACCTCGATGTGGACAGGATGGAGGCTCTCTGGTTCGAGTTAACCATGCTCCATCTGAGAACAGAAAAGCTGACTAGTAACGACTGTGTATTGGCTAGAAAGCTTGCAAGACACACCCGAGCGATACAGCAGCATTCACATAGTTGCGATAGAAACTAACTTCCCTCAATCTAACAACAGAACTATTAGTATTTGCTTTAGAAAACAGGAAGTTACTGGCGCTCCCGGCGCGATTCGAACGCGCGACCTTCGGCTTCGGAGGCCGACACTCTATCCAGCTGAGCTACGGGAGCGTGGGGCGGGGATTCTACCCTAAAGTGCGTTGCAAAAAACCGCCTGCAACGCGCCCCGCCATCGCTCAAATCGCGTGGCTGACCACAAGCTCCAGTCCATTGTCGTTGATCTGCATGAGCTCAACCTCTGCCCCTTCCGGACGGATGTTCAGAAAGCCCACGGTGCCATGACGGGTTGACTGGTTGTTCGGTAGCGTGGGCGATCCGGGGTTGATGTACGTACGGCCGGCGACGCTGTGCACCTCCGCAAGATGGGTGTGGCCGTAGATTACCACTTCGAGTCCGGTGTGACCGAAGTGCTGGGTGAGCTTTTTCTCGAGACGTGCCTCGTCCGCCCGTCGCGGCGTCGGGAATCGATGAATGAGGCCAACGTTGAGCCCGGCGAGGTTACCCTCCCAGCGTTCCTGCAACCGGTGATGACGCACGTCGAGATCGCCGTTGCCCGCACACACGTAGGTGGGTGCCATCGCCTCGAGCTCGTCGATGACTGCCGCGACGTGCAGGTCCCCGGCATGCAGAATGCAGTCGACGTCGGCGAAACCATCGTAGATCTGCGGCCAGAGCGACGCGATGGTGCCGGGCATGTGCGTATCGGCAATGAGGCCAATCCGCAGACTGTCGACGGTTTCGAAACGGGCTTCGATGGCAGCTTCCTCCACTGCGGCTTGCGCGATCTTGCTATGCTTGGCCGCGACGATTTTCGGGGAGACACAGATGATACTCATTGGCCGCTATCTGTCACCGTTTGTGCGGCGTTCGGCCACGCTCATGCAGCTGGCCGGGCTCGAGTACGAGCAGCGCGAAATCACCACTGATGAGGTGGACGCGCTGGCGCCGTACAATCCGCTGGCGCGTGTGCCCGCACTCGACATCGGCGAAGAGGACGCCATCCTCGACAGCGCCGCCATCTTCGACCACGTCCTGCAGACAGCCGACCCCGATCACCAGCTCTGTCCCGCATCGGGTCCCGAACGCAGACGCGTCTGGCGCATCTCAACGATTGCGATTGGTGTCATGGAGAAGGTGCTGGTTGCGGCGTACGAACGCAGCAAACGCCCTGAAGAGAAAGTGCACGAGCCTTACCGGGAAAAGGTCCTGGGTCAGGCTCTCGCCGGCCTGCAGGCACTCGACGAAGCGGTTTCCGAAGAGGGCTTTTTCGGCGGCGAAGTGCCCAACATGGCGGACGTGAACGCGGTGGTCGCCTACGACTTTGCCGCCATCGCGGCGCCCGGGATCGCGGCTGATGCCGGTCCGCGTCTGATTGCGCTCGCGGCGCGCGCCAATGCGCTGCCCGCGTTCGATGCCACGCGCTGGCGGGGTTGATCATGACAACGGGTGTGCTCTTCAACACCGACCGGCTCGACGCGGGAGAATTCATCAATTACGCACGGCGGCTCGACGCGCTTGGCTACGAATCGCTGTGGCTGCCTGAGCTTTTCACACGCGATCCTTTCGCCACTTCCGGATTTCTGCTGGCCGCCACCGAGCGCATCAAGCTCGCCACGGGCATCGCCAACATCTACGCGCGCGACCCGGCCGCCACGGTGGCTTCGGCAAGCGCGCTGGCGGAGCTATCCGACGGACGATTCATTCTGGGGCTTGGCGTATCCAACGCCGGTCTCAACAAAGCGCGGGGCCACGCGTGGCAGAACCCCATCACCAAGCTGACCGACTACCTGAACGCCATGAGTAAGGTGAAGCTCACCTGCCCCCAAGTGGAATACCCGGTTCACGTCGCCGCTCACGGTCCGAAAATGCTTGCCACAGTCGCTAAGCTTGCGGACGGGGCAAACACGTATCTCATGCCTGTCGAGCACGCACGGTCCGCGCGGAAAGCGCTGGGTCCTGACGCGTCTCTCAACACGATGCTCTTCTGCCTGCACGACGACAATCCCGACACGGCAAGGGCAACCGCGCGCAAGGCCATCGCCTACTACGTTGGTCTCGATTACTACCATCGAGCCTGGCGGGGTCTGGGTTTCGACGATCAGGATTTCGTGGACGGCGGCAGCAACGCGCTGATCGACGCGGTGGTCGCCTGGGGCGACGAAGCAACGCTGCGGGCGCGCATTCAGGCACAGTACGATGCCGGCGCGACACGCGTTGTGATCATTCCCGTCGGTGCGGGCATGGGTGGCCAACCCGATTGGACGCTGCTCGAAGCGCTGGCGGCTTAAGTTCGGAAAAGGTCACGCTCAACGTCGGCAAACGCTTTGAACTCGAGCGCGTTGCCGGACGGATCCGTGAAGAACATCGTGCGCTGCTCACCCGGCTCACCGGCAAAGCGGGTGTAGGGCGCTATGATGAAATCAGTAACAAACTGCTCTACGCGTATGCGCAGCTCATCCCACTCGTCCAGCGTCAGCACAACGCCAAAGTGCGGCACCGGCACGCCGTGGCCATCAACCCCGTTGCGGATGGCATTCACGTGGCCATCCGGCCCGAGCGTCGGATTGAGATGGGTAACCAGCTGATGACCGTACATGTTCCAGTCGACCCAATCGGTGTCGCTTCGACCTTCGGCAAATCCCATCTGCGCGCCATAGAAATCGCGCGCTTCGGCGATGTCACGAACCTGTATGGCTAAATGAAATGGGGACTGTGGCATCGCCACAGTGTAGCGCGCCTAGTGAGATTCGTCCTCGCTGGCGGTAAACGCATGGGCAACCTGCTCAGCGTACGCGAGGATTTCATCCGTCATGGCCCAGGACGTTTCGTCAAAAAGAAACCCTTGAAACGCTGTGGTCGAGAGCTCAATGAATAGCGCCAGGAGCTCCTCCTCGTGCTCCAGTCCAACGAGAATCACGAGCACGTTGGTGAAGAAGCTCGCCGCGGCGACTTCGTTGTTCTCGTTCAGATACTCGACCAATGCTTCGAGCCTGGGGCGCAGGTGATCTTTGACGGTGTCGATGGCTTCCATCTCACAACCATGCGTCGCCGCTCGTGAACGCGTCGTGAACCTCGTACACTAGCGGCATGTCTGCTCCTTTCCCTCAAGCCGACGTAACGGTGATCGGCGGCGGCCACGCAGGATTGTGTGCGGCCATCAGCGCGGCGCGGGAAGGCGCCAGCGTTACCCTGCTCGAAAGCGCACCTCTGGCGATGCGCGGCGGCAACTCCCGACACACGCGCAACCTGCGAGCGCGCCACGACGGCCCGGCTGTGACCCTGACCGGCAGCTACGACGCCGAGGAGTACTTTCAGGATCTACTACGCGTCACCCAGGGTGCCACCGACGAGGCGCTCGCCCGTCTGACCATCGACGAGAGCGCAAGCCTCCTCTGCTGGCTCAGCGATCTGGGCGTGCACTTCCAGCCCGCGCTCAGCGGCACGCTGAACCTGAGCCGCACGAATGCGTTTTTTCTGGGCGGCGGTTGCGCGCTCATGAATACGCTCTACGAAGTGGCGGAGACCGCGGGCGTTGCCGTCTTCTACGATGCCGAGGTCATTGCGCTCGAGATGGAGGCAGGGTGCTGCCGCTCCCTTACTGTCCGTTACGCCGGAGCAACGCATACGCTCGACACCTCGAGCGTGGTCGCCGCGAGCGGCGGGTTTCAGGCAAACGACGCCTGGATGCGCGACGTCTGGGGTGAAGCAGCGGACAACTTTCTCATTCGCGGCACGCCTTACAACCGTGGCCTCGTGTTGCGCGCGCTTCTGGACGGCGGCGCCGCCGCGGTGGGTGATCCGCAACAGTGTCACGCCGTGGCCATCGACGCACGGGCTCCCAAATACGACGGGGGCATTGTCTCGCGTCTCGACTGTGTGCCGTTCGGTATTGTCGTGAACCGCGCAGGACAACGCTTCTACGACGAGGGCGAAGACTTCTGGCCGAAACGCTATGCCATCTGGGGCAGGCTGGTTGCCCAGCAGCCCGATCAGATTGCGTTCGCCATTGTCGATCACAAGGTCCGCGACAACTTCATGCCTTCCGTGTACCCGCCTGTCGAAGCGGACTCTATCGAGGCGCTCGCTGCGGCCATCGACGTGCCAGCGGACACGCTGCAGGCAACGGTATCGGGCTACAACGCGGCCGTGCAGGCCGGCGACTACGATCCCGACGCGCTAGACGGCTGTCGCACACAGGGGCTCTCGCCGGACAAAACCCATTGGGCGCTTGCGCTCGATGAGCCTCCATATCTGGCTTACCCCCTGCGACCCGGCATTACGTTTACTTACCTCGGCGTCAAGGTGGACGCCCGGGCTCGAGTGCTGATGAGTGACGGTCAACCCAGCGAGAACGTCTACGCAGCCGGGGAAATCATGGCCGGTAACGTGCTCGGCAAGGGATACTGTGCGGGTACGGGGATGACCATCGGCGGCGTTTTCGGCCGTATTGCCGGGCGTGAGGCCGCATGCCTGACGCGTTGACCCTCCGGGACACCACCGCTGAGGCGGTGCAGATGCTGACCGTGTGCAACGCCTGCCGCTACTGCGAAGGCTACTGTGCGGTATTTCAGGATCTCAGCCACTACCGGAAGGTTGAGGCGCAGGATATCGACTATTTCGCCAACCTGTGCCACCACTGCACGGCTTGTCTGCACGCTTGTCAATACAAACCGCCGCACGAGTTTGGCATCGACATACCCCGCGCGCTGACCGCTACGCGCGAGCAGAGCTACGCCGACTATGCGTGGCCAAAGCCGGCTGGTGACCTGTTCGCAAACCACGGAGTCATTGCCAGCGTCGTGACGGCAGTATGCCTGACGCTGGTTCTCGGCATGACCATGTGGCTGAACCCGGCCGCCGCGGAGACGCATACCGGCCCGGGAGCGTTTTACGCGGTCATTCCCCATGGCGTCATGGCGGCAACCGGTCTGGTCACGTTCAGCTATGGGCTCCTGGCCATGTTCGTGAGCGCTTTGCGCTACGGTCGCTCGATTGGCGTGCGGAGCGGTGACGTTTTCAATTACGCCAACCTGCTTCGCACCACACACGCGATTGCGAGCATGCGCCATCTCGGCGGCGGTCACGGCGACGGCTGCAATGAGACGGACGCCGCGTACACCAATCGGCGGCGCTATTTCCATCAGGCAACCATG
Source organism: Pseudomonadales bacterium (assembly GCA_028285415.1). Lineage (GTDB taxonomy): Bacteria > Pseudomonadota > Gammaproteobacteria > Pseudomonadales > Azotimanducaceae > UBA4421. Next base: position 16,141 of record JANQPF010000022.1, on the reverse strand, counting down.
TGGGGATTTCTGCTCTGCTTCGCGGCAACCTGCGTCGCAACAATCTACGAGCTCGGTCTGGGTCGGTTGTCGCCCTTTCCCTACACGAGCCTGCCCGTTGTGCTCGGCTCCCTTGGCGGTCTGGGCCTCTTGCTCGGCCCGGCGGGGCTTGCCTGGCTGCGCTGGCGGCGGGATGACCCAACAAGCCCCATGGACTGGTCGCTGCTGCTCATGCTTTTCACCATCAGCCTGACGGGTTTTGCCTTGATGCTGTGGCGCGAAACGAGCTGGATGGGTGCTCTGCTTGCGGTGCATCTCGGCTTTGTGCTCGCCTTCTTCCTCACGCTGCCGTACGGCAAATTTGTGCACGGCATCTATCGTGGCGTTGCCCTCATCAAATTCGCTCGGGACAACCCGTGAGAACGCTGCTGACGGCTCTGCTCCTGGCGTTGGCCGGTACAGCCGCCGCCGCCGAGCGGCTGCACTTTCTCATTCCCGGCGGTGCCGGTGGTGGCTGGGATCGCACCGCCCGCGGCGTTGGTCAAGCGCTGACTGAAAGCGGGCTCGTCGCGCAGATCCGCTACGAGAATATGTCCGGTGGCGGCGGCGGCCGCGCGATTGCCCACCTGATTGAGGTCGACAATCCACACATGTGGATGGTCAACTCCACGCCCATTGTGGTGCGTTCGCTGCAGAGCGTCTTCCCGCAGTCCTTCCGCGATCTCACGCCGATTGCCAGCATCATCGGCGACTATTCGGTCCTGGCCGTCCAGCGCGACTCCGACATTCGCAATCTTGCCGACTTTGCTGCACGCCAGCGTGCTGCGCCCCGACGCATGATCATCGCCGGTGGCTCGGTGCCCGGCGGGACGGATCACATCGTTGCAGCCCTTCTGGTCAAAGGCGTGGGCAACGACCCCACGACCACCAAGTACATTCCTTACGATGCCGGCGGCAAAGCCATGGCCGGACTGCTTTCCGGAGAGGTGCAGCTGCTCTCATCCGGTTTTGGCGAGGTTGTCGATATGTACGAGCAGGGCTGGGTCCGCCTTCTGTGCGCGGCGTCACCCGAGCGTCTGGCGCGGGCACCCGACGTGCCCACCTGCAACGAAGCCGGTGCGGAAGATGTCGTGTTCGTGAACTGGCGCGGGTTCTTCGCGCCCTCCGGCGTCGATGCGGATCTCGCTGCCGGCTACCAGACGTTACTGCAAGAGATGCGCGCTACGCCGGTCTGGCAAGCGATCAGGGCACGCAACGGCTGGGTGGATTTGTACCAGCCGGGCGAAGATTTCACACGGCTGCTCGAGCGGCAGGAGCAGCAGATCGGTACGCTCATGCGCGAGCTCGGACTGCTGTGAGGCGCAACGGGTGCGGCTGAGCAAAGAACAGTTGGGAGGGTTGAGTCTGCTGCTCTTCAGCAGCGTGTACTGCTACCTGACGTTTGCCATTCCTCTCCTGCCTCAGTTCACCGACGTCTACAACGCGCGCAGCATGCCGGGCGCGCTCGGTGTGCTTGGCATTGTGCTGTCGCTGGGCCTGCTTACCCGCCGCGGACACCCTGCGGGCATCGAACGTCTGCATTGGGTGCACGGCCTGGTGTTCCTCTTGTTGATGTCTCTCTACGGCCTGAGCCTGCGGCCGCTGGGTTTCATTCTGAGTACCGTGCTTTTTCTCATCATCGGCTTTTTTGTGCTCGGCGAGCGGCGTTGGCTGCCCATGTGTCTGGTCGCGGGCAGCGTAACCGCAGGCTTCTGGCTACTCATGAACTTTGCGCTCGGGGTCTACGTCGCCCCCTGGCCGGCCGGTATCTGACTATGTGGGAAGGGATCACCATGGGCCTGACCACGGTGTTCACGCTGCAGAACGCCGCGTTCCTCATGCTCGGTTGCCTGGCAGGTACGTTTATCGGCATGCTGCCGGGCCTCGGCCCCATGACGGCAATTGCGCTAATGATCCCGGTTGCCTCCACGCTCGAACCCGGGGCGGGCATCATCATGATGGCTGCGGTCTACTACGGTGCCATTTTCGGCGGCTCAACCTCGTCGATCCTGATCAACGCGCCGGGGGTGGCTTCCACAGTCGCTACGTCCTTTGACGGCTTCCCGATGGCACGCGCCGGATTCCCCGGGAAGGCGCTCGCCATTGCCGCAACGGCGTCGTTCTGGGGAGGCATCCTCGGCGCCCTGCTGCTCCTCATCGCGGCACCGTATCTGGCCCGCATTTCCCTGAGCTTTCAGTCCACCGACTACTTTGCGCTGATGGTTCTGGGCCTGGTGACCGTATCCGCGTTCGCCGGACGCGACGGCATGCTGAAAGCACTGGCCATGGTCGTGCTGGGTCTCATGTTATCAACCGTGGGGGTAGATCCGACTCAAGGCATTCCGCGCTTTACGCTCGGGCAGTTGGATCTCGTGGACGGCATCTCGTTCCTTCTGCTCGTCATGGCCACCTTCGCACTGTCAGAGGCACTCCTCGGCATCATGCGGTTCAGCCGCGAGCAGGGGTTGGCCGACGGCCGAGCCCTGGGTGCGTTGCGCCTGAGCCGCCGCGAAATCGGTGACATTGCACCGGCAGCCACACGCTCTTCTGCGCTCGGTTTCCTGGTTGGACTCCTACCCGGTGCGGGCGCCACCATTGCGAGCCTGCTTGCCTGGGGTGCCGAAGAGCGTCTGGCCGGAAAAGCGAAACCCGCATTCGGGGAGGGCGCACCGCGCGGGATCGCAGCGCCGGAGGCGGCCAATAACGCCGCCGCCACCGGCTCGTTCGTACCGCTCCTGACCCTCGGCATTCCCGGGTCGGGTACAACGGCAATCCTTCTCGGCGCGCTCATCGCCTATGGCATCCAGCCGGGTCCGCTCCTCTATATCAACGAACCGGAGATATTCTGGTCGGTCATCGTCTCCATGTGGATCGGCAACGTGATTCTCCTGGTCCTGAATCTGCCGCTCATTCCCTACATTGCGCGCCTGCTGGCCGTGCCCCGGCAATTCCTGCTCCCGCTGATCCTCTTTTTCTCCCTCATTGGCGTGTATTTCGTCAGCTTCAACACGTTCGATATCCAGCTCATGGTCATCTTCGCAGCAGCCGCGGTGGGTCTACGCCTGCTGGACTTTCCCATGGCGCCGATGATTCTCGGCTTCATTCTGGGAGGCTTGATGGAAGAGAACCTGAGCCGCGCGATGCTCATTTACGATCAGAGCTGGTCGTTTCTGTGGCAACGGCCGTTGACCCTTGCCATCATGATCACCGCAATGGTCATACTGGCCGGACCGTTTCTGCGGGAACGCTTTGCGCGCCGCTCACCAGATTGACACGGACGAACGATATGGAACAAATCGACGCACACCTGGCCTTCGGCGGGAGACAGCTCCGCTTCAAGCACCGCGCCGACACGCTGAAGGGTGAAACGACGTTTTCCATCTATCTGCCGCACCAGGCAGATGACGGCCCCGTGCCGGTTCTCTACTGGCTGTCCGGACTGACCTGCACTGACGAGAATTTTGTGCAGAAAGCCGGCGCGCAGCGTGCGGCAGCAATGCATGGCGTTGCGATCGTGGCGCCCGATACGAGTCCGCGGGGTGAAGACGTACCCGACGATCCCGATGGCGCGTACGATTTTGGTCTGGGTGCAGGCTTCTACGTCAACGCAACCGAAGTACCCTGGGCAGAGCACTATCAGATGTACGACTTCGTCACTCAGGAGCTGCCCGCACTGATCGAAACCGAGTTTCCGGTTGATGCCGCACGCCAGGGCATCATGGGACATTCGATGGGCGGTCACGGTGCGCTGACCATTGCGCTCAAAAATCCGGGACGTTTCCAGGCGGCCTCTGCGTTTGCGCCCATCTCATCACCGATGAATTGTCCCTGGGGAGAAAAAGCACTCACAAACTACCTGGGAGCCGATCGCAGCGCATGGCGGGCCTACGATACGTGCGCTCTGCTCGAAGACGGCGCGACGCCCCTACCCATGCGCGTTGACCAGGGCGAAGACGACGACTTTCTCACCGGCCAGCTCATGCCCGAGCGCCTGGAAGCCGCTGCAGCTGCGTTTGGGGTGCCTTTGAATCTACGGCGTCATGCCGGCTACGACCATAGCTACTTTTTCATCGCAAGCTTCATCGACGAGCACGTTGCTTTTCACGCGTCGTTTTTCTGATCAGCATTCCGCCTGTCGCCGTAGCCAGCGGCGATCCGCGAGCCAGCACAACGCCACCGTGACCTTGACCAGGCCAATAAGCGCTAGATAGAACGTTGCGCCAACGCCGTTGACGAGACCAATCGGCGAGAACAACAAATACATCAACACAATGCCGGCAAAGAGCACAATGGAAACCGGCACGGCAAACCGCCACGGTGTCATATCGACCCGTTCGCGGCGCTCGTACTGCCACGGCGTGGCGGGACGCAACGCACCGATCAGTAGCATGATGCCCACCTCGACGACAAAGAGAATGGCATACACATGGATGAAGCTGATCTCCACCTCGAGCACAAACTGCAGGAGACCGTATGCAACGACGTGGAACACAACCACGACTTTAGCTGCCAGCGCGGGGATGCGACGAGTGAAAAGTCCCACCAGCACCAGCGTGATGACGGGAATGTTATAGAAGCCGGTAAAGATTCGGATGATCTGCCAGAGTCCCTCAGGGGCATACTGCAGAAGCGGTGCAGCGGCAAAAGAAAAGAGCGCAATCACCAGGCTTGCAATTTTGGCCACGCGAATGAGCTCGGCATCGTCCACCGGCTGACGCCGCAGCGGTTGATACACATCGAGACAGAAGAGCGTCGCGGCGCTGTTCAAAAGTGAGTTGAACGAGCTGAACACCGCACCCAGCAGCACCGCCAGGAAGAACCCGCCCAGATACACCGGCAGCACCTCTGCAACCAGCGTCGGGTAAGCCAGATCAATGTGCTCGAGACCCGTCCCGTAAAGGTGGAAGGCAATGATGCCGGGTAACATCATGAAAAACGGCACGAGCAGTTTGAAGAAACCAGAAAGCAGAACCCCTTTCTGACCTTCGGCGAGGTTTTTTGCACCCAGAGTCCGCTGAATGACGTACTGGTTAGTCCCCCAGTAGAAGAGGTTGGCGAGAATCATGCCGGTGAAGAGCGTGCCGAACGGCACGGGATCACTGGACGCACCAATGGCGTTGAGCTTGTCAGTGTCCTCACTCAGCACCGTCGCCAGTCCACGGCTGAAATCTCCGTCGCCGAGCGCAATGAGACCAAATATGGGAACCAGGGAGCCGACAATCAGGAGCCCCAGACCGTTGACGGTATCGGAAACCGCAACCGCCCTTAAGCCCCCGAAGATTGCGAAGAGCCCACCCACGGCGCCAACAAAAAGAATGGTCAGCACGAGCCCGCTGCTGAAACCCACCCCCAGAAGCGCCGGCACATCGAAGAGTCTCAGCACCGCCAGAGAGCCCGAGTAGAGGACCGAGGGAATGGTCACGAGCCCGTAACCCAGGAGAAACAAAACCACCGTCAAACGCCGTACGGTTGCGTCGAACCGATCTTCAAGAAACTCCGGCAGCGTGGAGAAAGCCCCGCCCAGATAGCGTGGCAGGAACACCAGCGCCATGACGATGATGGCAACGCCTGCCGTCACCTCCCAGGCCATGGCCGACATGTTGAATCCGTACGCAGAGCCATTGAGGCCAATGAGCTGTTCGGCAGACAGGTTCGTCAGTAGCAGCGAACCGGCGATGAACGTTCCGGTCAAACCGCGCCCCGCGAGAAAGTAGCCATCCCGGGTGGCAACCTCACCTCGCGTCTTCAAGTAAGCATAGAGCCCAACCAAGCTCATGAATGCCAGACACGACAAGACGGTGAACGTTATGTTTTCAGCTGCCAATCCTCGTCCTTTCCCGAAGCTGAGCACAACCGCCATTGTACGCATTTACTCTGGTAGCATGGGCGTTCTCTCACGACCAGATTGTTCGAAACATGCCGACACATCCGGGCCTCAAATCCAAACACAATCAGGCAGCTGCCATCGTGGCTGACATGACCCTGGAGGAAAAAGCGCGGTTCTGTTCCGGCAAGAGCTTCTGGCACCTCGAGCGCCTTGAGCGCCACAACCTGCCCAACATCATGGTGACCGATGGACCGCACGGATTGCGCAAGCAGGTCCAGGACGCCGACCACGTGGGTTTGAACAAGAGCGTACCAGCGACCTGCTTCCCAACCGCGTGCGCGCTGGCGGCAAGCTGGGACGTCGAGCTGCTGGAGGAAGTGGGCCGGGCGCTTGGCCGGGAGTGCGCCGCGGAGGACGTCACGGTGCTGCTGGGGCCCGGCGTCAACATCAAACGGCATCCCTGCTGCGGACGGAACTTCGAGTACTTTTCCGAGGATCCGCTTTTGACCGGCAAGCTGGCGGCAGCGCTCATCAACGGCGTCCAGTCCCAGGGCGTTGGTACCAGCATCAAACACTACGCCGTTAACAACCAGGAACACGGGCGGATGTACGTCGACGCCATCGTCGACGAGCGGACGCTGCGCGAGATATATCTCCGTGGCTTCGAGATTGCCATACGCGAGGCGCAGCCCTGGACCGTCATGTGTGCCTACAACCGCGTGAACGGCAGCTACTGCAGCGAGCACAACTGGCTCCTGAATGAAGTGCTGCGCGACGAATGGGGATTCGAGGGGCTGGTCGTTACAGACTGGGGAGCAACCAACGATCGCGTCGCTGGCGTGCAATCCGGGCTCGATCTGGAAATGCCAGGCAGCGGCGGCGTCAACGACGAGCGCGTCCTCCGTGCCGTGCAGGCGGGCGAGCTCAAGCCGGCGGATCTCGACCGGGCGATACAACGCAACGTCTCACTTTCGCTCCTCGGTGCGGAGCTAGAGGCACGGCAGGACGCGGTTGATCTTGCAGCCAACCACAACCTCGCCCACCGCGCCGCCTGCGAGAGCGCCGTGCTCCTGAAAAACGATGACAGCCTGTTGCCGTTGAACTTAGAAAGCCGGATTGCCGTTATCGGCGCCTTCGCCAAACGCCCCCGCTACCAGGGCGCGGGCAGCTCTCAGGTGAATCCGACGCAGTTGGACAATGCCTGGAATGCGCTGTCTGACATGCAAGGTGACAGGCTGACCTACGCCGCCGGCTACGAGCCGAAGCAAAGCCCACTGGACGACGCGCTCATTGCAGAAGCGGTTGCCAACGCAGAGGCGGCGGACGTGGCCGTTGTCTTTGCCGGCCTGCCCGGCATCTACGAATCTGAAGGCTTTGATCGCAGCCACATGGATCTGCCGGAGCAGCACAACCGGCTGATCAGCGCCGTGAGCGCCGCGAATCCCAATACCGTGGTTGTGCTCGCCAACGGCGCGCCGGTCACCATGCCGTGGCTCGCTGAGGTACCTGCCGTGCTGGAGGTTTACCTGCCGGGGCAAGCCGGGGGTGCCGTCGCCGACCTCCTTTTCGGCAACGCGAACCCGAGCGGCAGGCTGGCGGAGACGTTTCCTCTGGCCCGGACCGACGTCAAAGCCGACGCATACTTCCCCGGCGAAGGACGGCAGGTGCAATACCGGGAGGGTCTGTTTGTCGGTTACCGCTACTTCGACAGTGCCGAGGCGCCGGTTTTGTTCCCATTCGGTCACGGCCTCTCCTATACCACCTTCAGTTACGGCGAGGCGATACTGACAGAGGACCCAACACCCACGGTCAGCGTCGAGGTGACCAACACGGGGCAGGTGGCAGGCGCCGAGGTTGTGCAGCTGTACGTGCATGCCGCAGCAAGTCCGGTTTACCGCCCGGAACAGGAGCTCAAGGGGTTCAGGAAAATCCGTCTTGCACCTGGGCAAAGCCGCACGGTGTCATTTTCGCTGACTGCCGATGCCTTCACCTACTTCGACGTCGGCCACGGACAGTGGGTGCACCCCGGGGGCGAATTCGAACTGCGCATTGGCGCCTCGAGCCGCGACATCCGGACAGTCGTGAGCTTTGCAACGACCGGCTCGACCGAACCCAGCGAAGCCGCGCGCGCACCGCGTCCTGCACCCGACCAGCCGGCCACGGATACCGCGTTCGCGGCTATGTTGAACCGTGAACTACCGGAAGCGGAAGCAGTGCGACCGTTCCATCTGAATTCTTCACTCGCAGAGGTTGGCGAAACCTGGCTCGGCGCGCGCTTCAAAGCACGCGTGGTAACCGGTTTCATGGCCAACATGGGCGGCGGCAGCAACGACGCAACGCTCAACAAAATGTTCGAAGAGATGGCCAATAACATGCCGCTCAGGGCGCTTGTGCTGTTCGGTCGCGGTCAGATCAAACCCGCGCAGCTCGAGCTGATGCTGGCGTTGCTCAATCATCGCTACCTGCGCGCGCTCAAGCTTTGGCTCCGCTCGTAACCTCTTGTTACACAGTGTTACCCCGGCGAGATCTAATTTCCATCGCGCCCCAATAACCTAGCGCCACACCATTGAGAGATACACCCATGCGCTTGTTGATTGGGTTCAGGCTGTTATTGAGCGCCCACGCCGAGGTTCCTGAGGAGCGGCCGATCATCCGGGACAAACTGCCTCAGAAGGACGCGTCTCACAGACAGCCGCCGCGCGGCAAAGCCAAGCCACGCGGTCTGCCGTGCAACCCTGCCCGCGAACCGTGCAGGTTTGCTTTGTCAGAGGGCGGGCGATGATGTAACACTAGCCGCCATATTTGAGCAGGGAGACGGATATGGCGGCGAAATCGGACGACAACTGGAAATCCACCGCATGCGTGCTGTGCGCACTCAACTGTGGCGTCAAAGTGCAGCTGTCCGAAGACGGCTCGGAGATCGTACGCACCAAAGGGGACGATCAGCACCCTGCCTCCGCCGGCTATCTCTGCAACAAAGCCTCCCGCCTGAACTACTATCAGAACAGCGCCGATCGTCTTTTGAGCCCGATGCGCCGGCGCGCCGACGGCAGCTACGAGGCGATCGACTGGGATACCGCGATTAGTGAGGTTGCCGCAAAGCTCGGCGCGGTACGCGACACCTGGGGCGGCGACAAGATTTTTTACTACGGCGGTGGCGGCCAGGGTAATCACCTGCCCGGCGCCTACGGGCGCACAACGCTCGCGACCCTTGGCGTGCGCTACCGTTCCAACGCCCTGGCCCAGGAGAAAACCGGGGAATTCTGGGTGGCCCATCGAATGTTCGGCGGCTATAACCACGGCGACTTCGAGCACGCGCAGGTGGCCATTTTCCTCGGCAAGAATCCCTGGCAGTCGCACGGCTTTCATCGAGCACGCGCAGAAATCCGCGAGATGGCGAAGAATCCGGACCGCACGCTGATTGTCATCGATCCTAAACGCACGGAAACGGCAGACCTTGCTGACATCCATCTGGCGGTCAAGCCAGGCCGCGACGCCTGGCTCCTGGCTGGCATCGTAGCCACGATTGTGCAGGAGGATTTACAAAATCACGCCTGGCTGAGTGAACACGCCGAGGGATTGGCTGACGTGATCGAAGTCTTCAAGGACGTCGACATCGCCGACTGTGCGGCGAAGTGCGGCATCGACGAAGCGGTGATCCGTTCTACCGCGCGCACCATTGCCGCGGCCGAGAGCGTTGCGGTCTTCGAAGATCTTGGCGTGCAGATGAACCGGCACTCGACGCTGGTGAGTTACCTGCAGCGACTGACCTGGATCCTGGGCGGTAACTTCGCCCATCCTGGCACCCACTACACACCCAACGGCCTCGGCAACCTCGGCGCCGGCAAGGAGGAAGGCAGGAGTCCAGTGGCGGGTGCCCGGATCATCGCCGGGCTTGTCCCTTGCAACGTCATTCCCGACGAAGTGTTGAGCGATCATCCGGATCACTACAGAGCCATGATTATCGAGTCCGGCAATCCGGTGCACAGCCTGCCGGAGAGTCCGCGCTGGCGTGAGGCCATGCGGAGCCTCGACGTCAGCGTCGTCATCGACATCGCAATGACCGAGACCGCGCGCGAAGCTGACTACGTGCTGCCTGCCACGACCCAGTACGAAAAAGCCGAAGCGACCTTTTTCAACTTTGAGTTTCCGGAAAACTACTTTCACGTGCGTCCACCGCTCTTCACCGCTCCCGACGGTGTGCTGGACGAAGCGGAAATCCACATGCGCCTTGCCAGCGCGCTAGGCGCCGTGCCGCCGGGCATTGAGGATGAGCTCAATGAGGTGCTGCGCAGCGCCGGACGCGAAGGTTTCAGAGAGGCCGTATTCGCGAAGCTGGCCGAGCACCCTGAACTTTTTGCCATCGCGCCCGGGCTCCTCTATCGAACCCTCGGCAAGACGCTCCCGGACGGGATGCAGAACGCGGCCGCGCTTTGGGCGATTTGCCACCAACACGCCATGGGCAGCCGCGCGAGCATCGAGGCGGCAGGATTCACCGGCGAAGGCATGGATCTTGGCGACGCGCTCTTCGACGGCATCATCAACGGACCTTCTGCTGTCATCATCAGCAAAGAGGACTGGGCAGACATATGGCACCGCGTTCCCGGTGGAAGCGTAAATCTTGCGCTCGAGGACATGCTCGCCGACGTCCGCCGGCTCGGCGAAGAAACGCCCGCGGAAACGTCATCAGACTTTCCTTTCCTGCTCTCCGCCGGTGAGCGACGCGCGTTTACGGCCAACACCATCATGCGCAATCCCGAGTGGCGCAAGAAGGACGCGGACGGCGCGCTGTACATCAACCCGGAGGACGCCGCCCGCCTCAATCTGGGAGAAGGATCTTCCGCACGCATCTCCACACAAGTCGGCGCACTCAACGTTATCGTCGAGCTGAGCGAGCGTATGCAGGCGGGACACGTCTCGCTCCCCAACGGACTCGGGCTCGACTATCCGGACGCGGACGGGAAGCTCGCGATGACGGGTGCGGCACCCAACGAACTGACTTCAAACGCGCTGGCGGACGAGTACGTCGGCACCCCCTGGCACAAATCGGTGCCCGTCCGAATAGAGGCAATAGAAGCATGAGCGCGCTCGAAGTTGCCGGCAACATGATGGATGCCTGGACGGCTCGTGACTGGGACGCCGTTGTTGCGCTATTCACGGACAACGGCGTGTTGGAGATTGTGCCGCTGCGCGCCCGTCACGAGGGCCACGATGCCATACGCGGCCACCTCAACGAAGTGGCCGGCGGGATTGAGCGGTTGAGCTTCGACGTACGCACCCTTGTCGAGAGCGGCAACGTCGTCACGTTCGAACGGGACGACGTCTTTACCTACAACGGCAAAGACGCCCGGGTTCCTGTCGTGGGCATCATGGAAATCGAAGGCAACAAGGTCAAAGCGTGGCGCGAGTACTTCGACGGTTTCACCATGGGCCGCGCGATGGGCATGGACATCTGACTCAGTAGGCAGAACGTTCCGCCCGCCGCGCCGCTGTCGCAAAACCCCGCTGCTGCCCGTTGCGGCAACTCCCCCGATCGACGTACGCTTCTCTTGAAACGTATGGGGACACACATGACTGAAGCCAATCTGACCCGCTTGGGACCCTTAACCATCGACGCTGCACAGGCGCCGACAACCGCAACGTTCAAAGCGATCGTGGGACCGGCAACGCTCGTCCTGACGCCTGAGGCGATAGACAGCGCCGAGATCAAGGTCAACGGCAGCAGCGTGATCGACTCACAGGACGTCCGTGAGGAGTCAGTACCGCTGCAGCTGGAAAGGGAAAACACAATTGAGATCCGTGTTTCCGGCACTGGAACGCTGGGTGTCCGTATCACCCAGATCACCCAGGCTGATCTTGGCCTGGTACGCCAGGGCTACTTCGGACTCAACACCACCGACATCGAACGCCAGCGCGCCTTCTACGAGATGCTGGGATTCATCGGCGAGATCTACCCGGCAGGCCCGGAGACAAGCACCACGTTCGCGCGATCTCTCGGCTTCGAGGACAACTACCTCATCCACGTCTCGCTGCACAGCTTGCAGGACCCGCCGGAGATGCCATTCGTCGACACCGTGCAGTTCAGGGGTGAGTCGTATCGTGAAGAGCCCCCCTACGCCAACCTGAACCACATCGGGATGACGTATGCCACGTACTCGACCACCGACCTCGATGGCGCATACGCCTATCTCGAGTCGAACGGTGTGGAATTCGTTTCCGCGCCGACGACGGCGCCCAACGGGGAGCGATTCGTATTCATGAAAGAGCAGGACGGCGCTTTCATCAAGTTGTTACAGACCAATGAGGCTGGCGGCACGGATGCTCCCCCAAATCTCGTGCGGCTGGTGAACACGAACATGAACGTGACCGATCTCGAACGATCGCGGGAATTCTATCGACTGATCGGCTTTACTGAGTCAGCAACCGACTCCCAAGCCGGTTCCGGCGACTTCGCCGCCGCCCACGGCTTCGACGGCGCTATCGAATTCGAAGGTGTGGATGTCAGTCTCGGCGAAGGCACTGACGGCGCGACGATCCAGCTACGGCAATGGATCACCCCATATGACGACGCACCGCCCTATCCGCCCCCCGTCAACCATCTCGGCATCGACCGGATCAACTTTTACGTGAAAGACCTGACCGCAACGGTGAAGACGATGAACGAGCTTGGCTTTGAACAGCTGGGCCCGATTGGCGGCAGCCCCGAAGTTGGCATTGTGTTCTTCTTCGATCCGGACGGCATCAAAGTGCAGTTCGCGGGGCCGCAAACCGGATAGCAACAACGGGGTTGTACAAGGGCATTTCAATGCCACCTCATGGCCAAGTTCTCACCTATCGACTTCACCGATCGAACGCGAAGTAACAATAACGTACGTGAGCGACACAGGGACCGCGATGAGCCCGAGATTGAAAAGGCTGCTTTGAGTTTCCGGCAGTAACACAACCTCCACCAGGAGTTGCGAAGCGACACCTGTTATGAGGGCTGCAACCAGCAGCCAGCCACCAGACATCATGACGCCATCCAGGTCGCGACGTGCAACGCGTACAATCCACACGATGCCGGCGACCACGCTGTAAAGCGAACTCAGTAGGAAAACAGCACCCGCAAGCCAATCAGTTCCAGCGCCCACTATCAGCGTCTGAAGCAGGAAGAGCAGTCCCGGCACGCACGGCAGGTAGATCAGCAGCAAAAGCCAGCGTTGCCTCAATTCCTTTCTGAAACTGACCGCAAGATGTAGAAAAGTACTCTCTGCGAGACCAACTCCCACGAGCAGGTAAAACGCAAAGAGATCCATGGTATAGGCACCGCTCTCTGTACCAATGACACCACCCCAATGAAAACAGGCCAATGAGGTGTAGCGCAGAAACAATGAGGCTTCCGGCGACCGTACGCGACCAAAGGCGAAAATCCCGCAGGCGAGAAAACCAAGCCCCATTGCGCCGAGAACGCGCCGAACACCAACAGGGTCTGTATCTAGTTCGCCCGGAAACACGATTGCCACGCAACACCAGACAAGGGAGAAGCAAACCATTGCTGGTATCACGATGTTCATGTAACGATGCATGCTCAAAGGCTACGACCTGGGGGTCTGAATTTGTCTGAAATTCAGCTGAAAACTGTATGCTTTGAGAACTTCTGTTTCGACTTTCAACGTGGGACGCTGACTCGCGACGGAAAGCGGGTCCCGCTACGCCCCAAGGCAAGTGCGTTGCTGTCGGTACTGATTCGAGCAAAGGGGGAACTCGTTACCTACGACCAGCTTTATGGGGAGATTTGGGGACTCCGGGTTGTCGGCAAGCAAGAAGGGATTTACCGACTGGTAAGAGACGTCCGTAAGGCTCTGGGCGATGATGCAGAATCGCCCCGGTTCATCCGGACGATACCGGGAAAGGGCTACATTTTCTTCAGTGCGACCGACTATGGGGCGCCAAAAAGATCACGTGATAACCGCGTTGCATTCGCGAGCGGTCTGGCCTGCTTTCCCGTGGCCTTCGTGTTGTACTGTACTCTGGTGGCCTTATCATGACCGCCCCGTCGTTCACTCGCCTTCGCGCGCTGGTCTTTCGAAGAAATATTCGTAAACGAATATTGGTGAAATCGCTAGACAGAGCGTCAGCAGATTAGGGCTGAAGAAGTCGATGACAAACTCGTCAACGGTCAGCAGGCAAAGGTACACCGTGAGGCCAGCAACAAGAAGCAGGAGGTAAGGCAGGTATTCATATTGCCGCTTCACCCATCTCGCCAGAGCCATGCCCGTCATCAAGCACAGAATCCCTCCACTCACCGCCAGATGGTGGCTGACGCCTGCTCCGGCAATCAACGCGTTCCAGAGCGTCACGACAAGCACCACGCTCGACGATGCAATCAACCAGATAGCGCCTGCTTTCATGCTGGATCGTTTTCAGTTTTCGTAAGCTGCCGCTCGAGATCGTCGTACCAGTGGTCCGCCCCGAACGCGCAGTAGCTCCCGAAGCCGATCATGAAAACGCCAATCGCCAACAGGACCCAGAACCCGCTGCGCGCTCGCATCGGCTCGGCGCGCAGGACACGGCCATCCACGACAATCTGATCGATCGACTGATACAGAACGTCATCAGAAGAAAAGAGCGCTTTGTCCAGGGTATACCCGATGGAGTACGGCAAGCTGCCGGTAATCGCTTTGTCTAACTCATCGAATCCCGGGCGGGTTTGACTGACGGTTACGCAGTAGCCCGTGGCGTCGAAAAGTCGGATACGGGAGATGCCGTTATCTGATACCTCGTGGCTGACTGAGGCGACCGCTGATGATGGGAGCCACCGAATGTCGGACGGATCCGGCTCAGCGGATACCACCATGGCAACGTAAACACACAGCACCCCCAAACCGCCGCCTACGACGCCGTTGAAGAGCCTGAGCATGAGACGCCAGTGCGTCATTTGCACACACCATGCGTCAGGGCTGCACGAACGGAAACAACTTTTCGAAAGGTGGGCGGAATGACCATGTCGGGAGTTTACCGAAGGTAGTCCGCCGTGAACGTCAACTAATGCGCACTGTGTTGGCGACGAAAGTCGTGTTTCAACGTAGTTGAAGTGACTGATTTCGGCCAACAACGGTCGGTCATTCCCATTCTACAAAACCAATGACCGCGCCTTGAGAGTCTTTAGAAACCACAGCGCCACGGTTTTGTATTTTCGTTTCCTCTATGACTGCACCGCCGAGGCTTTCAATGACTGAAGTGGTTTTCGCCAAGTTTTCAACGCCGAGAAAGTACACCCAGGTATCTTGATCGATCCATGAAGGCGCTCCCGCCACATCAGCGACTACAACCTCCGATTGATCAAGCATGGTGCTTGTTCCCTCATTTGAGAGTGTCCAACCAAATAGAGCGTTGTAGAACTGAAGGGATCTATCGTTATCTTTTTAGTACAAACGTTGCCATACAAACTCGTCGAGATTCGACGAAGACGGAACGGTAAAAGAATCGGAGAGTTCGTATGCCGCCAATACAGCCCCGCCAGGGTCAGTGAAAACAAAGCTGGTACCCATCGGTGACGTCGTTGGCATGGTAAACATTTGACCGCCGAGTTTAGGCACCGACTGTTCAGCAGCTTCAATGCCTGTTTCTACGTAGCCTGTCCAATAAGAGGGCACTCCCGAGTCTTGCAGGAACTTGGGCATTTCCAACACACCGGCAATAGCTCCAACCTCGCTTTGCACGATTGGGTAACGGCCAATATTCGGCCATGTCTGATCAAACACCCTCCAGTTAACAAGTTTCTCAAAGTAGCTTAGAGCTTTGTCAATATTAGGTGTTAGGCAATCCTGCCATACGAAGTGACTGAGGGTGCGGGGGGAACTCATGTGGCGTGTCCACTCGAAAACATGCCAGGACACTAAGGAAAAAAGCCTATGAGAAACAGTCTAGTAATTCAAATTAGCTGAGCCCTCGCAAACGTCGGCTTGGGGTCGGAAGGAGACCCTCTCGAACAAGAATCTCAAGGGCAGCTTTCGGCCAAGAGCAGACGTCAGTCGTTAAGCGTATCCGGGTCAGGCAACTTGATCGCCGAGTAGTATGCTACCGACATTACCGTTGGCACGGTAGCTGGCGATCAACAAGTAGATGCTCAAGAACATAAGCCCTGCGACAGGCCAGATCAACGCGATAGCAATACCATTGAGCGAGAATTTGTGGCGCCAGGCAATCCAAAGCGACGTGACCATTATCAACATCATGAAGTCCAGATTGAATTGGCCCTGCCATCCAACATTGAACATGTTGGCAAAGAAGGTTGTGACAAAGTTAACGCCGCTA
>JANQPF010000018.1 GCA_028285415.1 Pseudomonadales bacterium | reverse complement strand
TCTTCGACGGTAGCCAACCGCGGATTGTGCTGGGTGCGCCGGGTGGTACGCAGATTGCCATGGGTGTGCTGCAGACCCTGCTCAACATGATCGATTTTCAGATGCCCGTGATTGAAGCCGTCTCGGCGCCGCGCTTTTCCGCCACCAGCGATGCCATCGATATCACCAACCGCATTCCTGAATACACCGTCGAGCCCTTGAGAGAGGCGGACTACGAGATCATCCGCTCGCCGGCGTCGTTCGGCATAGCCGGCGTGCACGCCATTGAGCGTGCGCCTGACGGGCTTCGGGGTGGTGCTGATCCGGGACTGGATGGGGTCGCCCTGGGCATCGAATGAGCATTGTTGACCGACCACTCCCGACAGCACGCATTGTCGGGTTTGCATCTCCGGCGTTCACGCTGGCAGCGCTGGGTCTGCCGATCATTGCAATCCTGCCGCCGCTATATGCGGAGCTTGGCATCAGTCTGACTGCGGTCGGGGCCATATTCATGACGGCGCGTTTTTTTGATGTCTTCACCGATCCCGTGTTTGGCGTGCTGGGGGATCGGGTCCATACGCGTTGGGGTCGCCGGCGTCCTGCCATTGTCGTTGGTGTGCCGGTGCTCATGCTGGGAACGTTCGGAGTGTTCTTTCCAGCAGACCCCCCGGGAGAATCGACGTTGCTGACGGCGCTGCTCGTTCTTTATGTCGGCTGGACGCTTCTTGCGATATCGCATACCGCATGGGCCGGGGAGTTATCAGGCGACTACGATCAACGCACTCGAATTATGGGTGCCTTGCAAATCTGCGGGCTGACGGGCGCCGTGGTGGTACTCGCCATTCCAGCCATAGTCGATCAGTTCTTTCCCGAAGGGGGTATGCGCTTGCGCAGCGAGATGATGGGTTGGTTGATACTAATTGCGTTGCCGGTTTTGTTCGGCTTGGCGATCTTCAGTGTGCCTGAGCCTCCTGTCAGCGCTCACTCTAAGATGAGTTGGAGTGCAGGTTGGCGTGCCATCGTCGAGAACCGGGCATTGCGGCGCCTGCTGCTGGCTGACTTGTTGATGGGTTTGCAGGGTGGCATCAATGGATCCGTGCATTTCTTTTTCATCATTCAGGTTCTGCTGTTGCCGGAGGCGGCCAGCCTGTTTCTCGTTTTGATTTTTGTGTTTGGCCTTGTGTGCGTCCCTCTGTTTGTCTGGATGAGCGGTCGTTTCGGCAAGCATCAGACGTTGTGCGTTGCCGCTCTGCAGTCGACCGTTGCAACCGGGCTCTTTTTTATCGTGCCAAGCGCCAGCTTCTGGTGGGTGTTTCTGATCTATCTGTTGGTGGGGGTTAACTTCGGTGGCAAAGACCTTCTCATGCGCTCGATTATGGCGGATGTCATCGACCAGGACCGCGTTGCCGTCGGTGCGGATCGTAGTGCTCTCTACTACTCCATGTTGACGCTCACGAACAAGCTAGGCGCGGCGCTTGCAGTCGGCATCATCTATCCAATTCTCGACTGGGTGGGGTTCGATCCCAACGGACAGAATCCGCAGGAAATTCTCAATGCCGTGCGGATCGTCGTCGCCGCGTCCCCAACTCTGGTGACGCTGGCGGTTGCCTTGATCATGTGGCGCTTTCCGCTCGGAAGATCTGAACAACAGGCGCTGCGCGCGCGCATTGAAGCCCGGAGCGGGTGAACAATCGCTAGACGCCTTGCTGTTTCGGTGCGCGACTCAGGAGTTTGCCGAGTTTCAACATCAACCAGTTGAATCCGCCGAGGTAGGCGCGCGGGATCGTCGAAGGGTCCCGCGGCCCGGATGGGGTGCGCTGGCGTAATGTCTCCCAGGATTCTCCGCGCTGCAATCTCTCGCGAAGGGTCTGCGGGTCGAAATCGACACCAATCGGATTTGCCTGGAAATCTTCGCTCAGGAGGTAAGCGTTGGTCTCTTCCATCGAGTGGAAGACATCAACCTGCGTTTCCACCACGTTGCGATCGGCGTCCTGGTAGTAGATGGAGATGGTGCCACCGTGATGCGTACACCAGATCGGTTCGTAGCCAGCCGTTTTCATACGCTGCCAGGTCCCGAGCAGCACGTCGAGATTTTCGTAGGTGTACGCGTGGTGATCAACGCCTGCCATATTGCGCAGGTTGGGCAGGAGTCCCGGGCGTCTGGCAATGGCCAGACGATGATGCTCATCATCGTAGCTCAGAAAAACAATGTCCCCGGCGTCATGCACAATTCTGGCCCCGAGCAGCAATTGATAAAACTCGATCTGTTGATCGAAGTGGCGCGCGTTCAACACCAGGTGGGCGAGCTTGGTGGGCGCAGGAATGGGATTGCTCATGTTTTATGTCGCAATTATTTGCCAAGTGTCAAAAACTATCATATATTATGTGCCAATTGTCAAATTTGGATGAACGCCATGGCGGAGGCAGCGGCTACGGGTAAGTCGGAGGTGACTCGACAGAAGCTGCTCGAAGCAGGGATCAGGCTCTTTGCTGAGAACGGATACGATGCCACCAGCACACGAACCGTCCAGACTGCCGCCGGTGTCCAACGAAATCTCATCACCTATCACTTCGGTAGCAAGGAAGCCTTCTGGAAGGCTTGCATGTTCGAGCTGTTTGGCCGGCTCGGTGAGGTGATGGTGCCCGCCATTACACAGTCAGCGGACATAGAACCGAAAGAACGTATTCGTTTTCTGGTCCGTCGCTACATCCGCGCGTCCGCAGCACATCCGGAAACGACGCGGATCATGTTCGACGAGGGCCGTTGCAACGACTGGCGGTTAGCGTTTCTCGTAGACAACTTCGTTCGTGGATTTTTCGAGACGGTGGCGGAGCTCCATGTCACGGGAAGTCGAACAGGTGCGATACCCGCCATTTCCGTCATGCAGTTTTACTACGTTCTGGTCGGTGGGGCGTGCATCTTTGCCATGGCGCCGGAATGCCGATTGCTGAGTGGCGACGATCCTTTCACAGAGGAAGCCATTGATGCTCAGGCTAACGCCATCGCCACGCTGCTCACCAACGCCGGATAACGACGGGAGTTTGAATCGTGAAATATGTGTCCTATCTCAAGAACGATGCGCCGGCTTATGGGCTGATCAAGGAAGGTGGCATCATCAACCTTTCCGACAAGCTGCCAGACGCCGCGACCCTCAAAGATCTGATTGCCCTTAATTACGCGGGCGTAAGCCAGATTGCTGACACGGCAGAGCCCAACGTGGGTCTGGATGAGGTGGTCCTGTTGCCGCCCATACCCAACGCCGGCGCCATGTGGTGTGCCGGTATCAACACCCACTCCCACTTTGCCGAGGCGGCGGAGCGCATGGGCATCAAAGAGCTTCCGCAATATCCCATGTTTTTCCTGCGCGCCAGCAATACGCTGGTGGGTAGCGGCAGCCCGATCGAAAAACCGGCGCTCGAGCCGAAGTTCGACTACGAAGGGGAGATTGCGGTGATCATTGGTGAGCGATGTCGGAACGTATCGGTGGAAGATGCCCCGCAGCACATCGCAGGGTACAGCTGCTTCAACGATGGATCCGCGCGTCAATACCAGATTCGTGGTTTCCAGGTTACGACGGGGAAGAACGCATGGCACAGCGCCGGCTTTGGGCCCTGGCTCGTGACCGCAGACGAAGTCTCTGGCGAAGAACTGGTTCTGCAGACCCGGGTCAACGGTGAGGTTCGTCAAAACATGTCCATCGACGACCTGATCTTCTCGTTTGCCCATCTCATCTCCCACATATCAGAGGTCACCTGGCTGGAACCAGGTGATGTTCTGGTCACGGGCTCGGCGGAGGGTGCTGGTGCGCTGCGTGCGCCGCCGACGTTCCTCCAGGACGGCGATGTGGTCGAAGTTGAGGTGAGCGGTATCGGCACGCTGACGAATGTCGTCCAGGAGCAACAGCTCGCGGTTTAGTCGGTCTGTTGAAAGGGGGTTCTCATGTCTGAGCCGAATGAACGCACACCCGTCCTGGTAGTCGGCGCAGGACCCACCGGACTGCTGGCTTCCATTCTATTGTCCAAGCAGGAGATTCCTCATGTGCTCGTGGAGCAACGCGCCGAAACGGTGGGAGCTCCGGCTGCACACGTAATCAACACCCGGACCATGGAAATCTATCGCCAGGCCGGGATCGACGTCGCGGCGCTGTACGCGCTCAATCACCATCCGCTTGCGCGCCTTGTGACGTGGAAGAGCGGCCTGGAACGCGACCCGATCGGCACGTTCGACATGGCCGCCAACCGCGATGCGCTGTTGGCGCAAAGCCGTTTTTCCACGGAGCATACGACGAACATTTCTCAGCATCTGCTCGAAGATTATCTGAAGTCCCACGCTGAGAAGTCTGCGTTCGCCGACATTCGCTTTGGCGTCGAGTGGATGGGTTTCGCCAGCGATGACAAGCAGGCAAGCCGGCTTCGAGGGAGCGACGGGCAGGAGGTGGTCGTGGGTTACCAGTATCTCCTTGCGGCCGACGGTGCGGGGAGCCCAATTGCGCGAACGCTCGATATCAGGAAAGTGGGGCCGGACGCCATTGCCACGTTTCTGAATCTGACCTGCGAAGTGGATGTTGCGCAGGCCTCTGGCGAAGATGCGACGTTGCTGTACTGGCTGCTCGATCCCGACGTTCAGGGCACCATCATCGTGCACGATCCGCACGGGCTGGCGGTTTACATGCGACCGATTGCGGTGCCTTACGAGTCGATAGACGACTATGACGACGCCCGCTGCGAACGCATTCTGAAGCAGGTGTTCGGTGATCAGCCCTGCAGGATTCGTCACAAAGGCGTGTGGAAGATGACCGCGCAGGTGGCCGACCGGTTTCGCGACGGCCCGGTGTTTCTCATCGGGGACTCGATCCACCGTTTTCCGCCTACCGGTGGCCTCGGGCTCAATACAGGGGCAGGTGACGTTCATAATCTTGTCTGGAAACTTGCGGCTGCTCTGAAGGGCGATGCGTCTGCGGAGCAGATCGAAGCATTGCTCGACAGTTACGAGATCGAGCGGCGCCCGGTGGCTCAACGAAACTGCGACGTGAGTCGACGTAACAACGAGAAGATGACCGAGGTTGTTCGTGCGCTTGGTCTGGATCCGGCGAAAGCAGGCCTGCTCGCCAAAACGATGAATTCCCGATTGGTGAAGGTATTGCCCCAATCGGTGCAGGACAAGCTGCGCGCCGTGCTCATCAGGCCGGTTAAGAGCCAGCTCCGGGACGCGCAGGGCCATGACGACAAGGGCCGTGGAATCAGGGCGCGTGTCGTCGCTGCCATCGACAATCAGCGTGAGCATTTTTCTTCACTGGGTCTGGATCTTGGGTACGTATACCGGGAGGGGTGCGTGGCAGCCAACGCCGGAGATACGCCTGGCAGTGAGGTCACCACTTATACTGAAACTGTCGGGGCAGGCGCGCGCTTTCCGCACCGACCGCTGAGCGGAGTTGAACAGGCCCAATCGCTACACGACCTTTTTGACTACACCTCATTTACCCTCTTGAGCTCCGGCAACACAGAGGTGGACCTGCCGGAGACGTTTGGCGTTGGCGTCTCAGTGGTTGATCTGGACGAGCTCCGTGGACCGGGAGAGCGGAACCTGGTCGAATCTCTCGGCCTGCCCTCGAACGGCTGGGTGCTGGTCAGACCAGACGGGCACGTCATGCTTGTCAGCTGATGAGTTCAGGCTGCGCTTCTCAGTTTGACTGTCTACCCGTTCTCGCACCTGGCGGGGCCGGGGGAATCACTTTGTCTTTCGTGGTCTAATAATCGTATGGAATTGCGTTCGGCCAGACTCTTCATACAGACCGCAGCGGTAGTGTTCTTTCTGAACACCGTGTCCGCGTATGGCGCGTGCTGCTTGATGCTGCCCGAGAGCGATGCCGCCGAGTTGCCGCCCTGCCACCAGGTGCAGGAAAACGACAAGGTAGACGACAACGCAGACTGTTGTCTTGCCTGCGTGCCCGCGTTGCAGATGACAAGCGCGATCGACGCGTCGGTACCGGTACCGACGACGCAGCCGTTTGCAGGCAACGTGCCGTCCGTTTCCTCGGATCCCGACCCACCGTACAGGCCACCGATTCCCATCCTTTCATAACTCGCTGAGGGGCGCCTTGCCCCGGTTACTCATTGTATGAAAGGAAAGATATGTCTTATTTGTTCAAGATTGTTGCGTTCGCCAGCGCTCTGGCGAGCTTCCCCGCACATGCGGAGAACTACGTTGTCGACGTCAACGGCATCGTCTGTCAGTTCTGCTCTTTAGGCGTTGCCAAGAAAGTTTCCAAGCTTCCCTTTGTCGACCGTTCGCAGTTCAACAACGGTGTGCTGGTCGAGGCAGAAGAGCAGAAAGTCGTTTTTGCCGTGAAACCCGGCGCAACCATGGACCGACAGGCACTGTTTGCGGCCATCGAAGATGGCGGCTATGACCCCATTGAGGTTTACGAGCTCCTCCCTGACGGCGAACGCCGGGCGTGGTCGCCATGAAACCGTTTGCACTTGCGGCCTTGCTCCTGACGAGCGCCGTCGCGCATGCCCATCAGCCAGTGATGGACATGGCGCCGCGTTGGGACGGCGGCTACGGTTTTCAGACCCGTGTCGAACGTTTCGATGATGTCACGACCACCTGGCTCGAGGGTGTTTACACCTGGGACCGGTCCGTTCGCGCGACGTTCAAGCTGCCGTATCACGACGGTGACCTGGGTGATCTCGTGCTTGGCGTGCCGTTGAAGCGCTACTTCAACCAGGGGGCAAAAACCGGCAACTGGAGCTTCACGCCACAGGTGCAGCTGCCCACGGGTGAGGACGGGGAGTGGGATGCCGGCGCCAGCTTCTCCTACAGCACGGAGACCTCGTCGTTCTACCAGCTTTACGACCTCTACACGTGGGGCGACCGCACGGGCCTCGACGTCAACCTCGGCCTTGCGTTCCCGGGTCGAGGCAGCGGCTTGTACACGCTCTGGGACGTCTCGCTCCTGGCGTCCGATGAGGGTGACCGTGTCCAGACCGGTCCCGTGTTTGTTTACTTCCGGAAGAACGTCATTTTCCGCGCGGAGTACAAGCACTTGGTCTATGAGCGCAACAGCGATTGGGACGGCGGTTTTGTCAACGTCGGACTTGGCTTTGTCTTCTGAGGTGTGACCATGGAACGCTCTGAAAGGCCCTTTACGTGGAGCTGGCTGCTGCTCTTCACGACGTCGGGTACCCTCATCTGCTGCGCCATTCCGATCACGCTCGTGAGCCTCGGGCTTGGCGCGGCGGTGGCGTCCATGGCGTCGTCCATGCCTTGGCTCGTGACGCTGAGTCTCTACAAAGGCTGGATGTTCGCGGTCTCGGGCGTACTCATCGTCTTGTCCGCCTGGGCGGTATACCGCCCGGGCCGGGCCTGTCCGGCCGATCCGGAGTTGGCGGCGGCGTGCGAGCGGGCAGACCGACGGAACCGCCGATTTGTCTGGTTATCAGGCGTCTTGTGGTTTGTGGGTGCCTTCGCCGCTTACGCGCTACCCTGGATTGCCCTGGGTTGAGCCGATCAGGACTCGGGCGCGCTGTTGTAGGCGTAGCGGGTATCCGAATGGAGCGGCAGGTCGGGCACACCCAACGCGCCGTCGGACCAGCCCCAGACCCGCCACATACAGCGCGACGGGTCGGCATAACCTTCGCGCCCGTGGAACATCCGGTAGTTGTCCACCAGCAGCGCCTGGCCGGGTTGGAGACGAAATCGAGGGGCGAGGGCTGCTGCTTCCTCAATGCTCTTGAGCCACTCCTCGATCATCGCGGCGTCCCGGTCAGGGTTGGTGCTGTCGTCGCTGACGGCTGGACCGTTGCCGTACTGATCGAGCACGCGTCGCACCATGCACCGGCCGGCTGGCGTGTGCTGCACGATCGGGGACAGTGAGGGCTGCATCCCTTCTTCCGTCTGATCGACGGGTACTTCGGCCAGCGCATCAGCAACCCAGTGCGTCTTCTCATTAGCATTGAGCTCGGACAACACGGCGTACCCATCAACGAGAAAGCTCTCGCCGCCCTGGCCGGAGGCGTGGACGCACACCAGCAGCAGGCAATCGGGGTAGTAGTCACCGTAGGCGAAACCGTCCGTGTGTGCGGGCAGGGGATCGTGATGGTCTGTACCGGCAAGCTTGCGGTCCTTCTCGCCACCTTCGAAGACCCTGGCGGGCTCGGGCAGCGCCTTCAAGCCCGGTTCGAAGAGCTCGCGCATGAGTGCCTTGGCGGCTTCTGCGGAGCTGCCGACGTTGGTGACGACAACGGCACCCTCCTGAGCGAGAAGCTGCTTTGCCTGTAGGATGGATTGCGCGAGTTTGGGTTCCACGCCCGGATTATGTCGCAAACACAATCCGGGTGTCACCAGCGCACAAGCTTCCTCGCCCAATCTCTAGAAGCGGTAGGTTGCGGACAAGCGCGCGTTGAGCGGTTTGCCGGTGGAGATGTTGTTGTTGCTGTGCGCATCGGGGAAATACTCTTCGTCGAGAAGGTTCTCGATGTTGAGCTGCAGACGCAGATCTTCGCTCACGTCGTAGAACACCGCAGCGTCGACGCGCGTGAAGTCCGGCACTTCCACAGAATTATCCTCGCGCACGAAGAAGCTGTCCTGGTAGGTGGCACCCAGACCGAAGCTCAGCTTGTCGTTGATGCGCACGTTGTTCCAGATCGAGAACATGTGATCCGGCGTCTGCCGGGTAGCGTTGCCGTCGTTGCCGCTGCCGTCTGCGCGCTCGACTTCGCCGTCGAGGCTTGCGTAGCTGGTGGTGATTGCCCAGTACTCGGTGAGGTTCCCGGACAGCTGGATCTCAAACCCAGACGTTTCCGAGCCTTCGATGATGATGACCTGGCTCGGGTCTTCGGGATCAACCGACGTATAGCTTTCGCGCTCGAGCTCGAACACCGCGGCAGTCAGACTGAGGTCGGGACGCAGATCCCACTTGAGCCCGATCTCGCGGTTCTCGAAAAACTGAGGACGCGTGCTCTCGCTGTCGAGAGTGAGCGTGAGAAACTGATCGCCCGAGCGCGGCAGGAACGTCTCGCTGTAGGAGGCGTAAGCCGATATGTTTTCGGCGGGCTTCCAGATGATGCCGTAGCGGGGTGTCACCTCGGTGTCTTTCCGGTCGAAGTTGCCGTCGACGGCGTCACCGTCGTTCTGCTCGATGTTGTCGAGCACGTCGATGTCGAAAGCGTCGTAGCGCAGTCCCACCAACACCTTGAGCTGCTCGGTCACGTCGATCTGGTCCTGCAGGTAGACAGACGCGAAATCGAGATCCGACTCGCGGTCGCGTACCGGTGCGGAGAACGAGAAGTCAGGGATGACAAGCGGATCGGTGAAGGGGGTGATGAGAATCTGGTCGTCACCGTTGGCCGCAAATACGTTGTCGTTGCGTGCGTTGGTCGTTTCCTGATTGCCGAACTCGACACCAAAAAGGAGAGTGTGGCCGAAGCCGCCCGTCTGGAATTCACCGATCAGATTCGCCTGAACGATCAGGTTCTCACGTTCGGTCGTGTCCAGATAGCCGTCGAGCTCAACGTCCGGGAACGTACCGTTGGTGACGAACACCGTATCGCTGGGGTAGAGGTTCTGGTACAGCTTGTCGTAGTCGGCATAGTGCATGGTGACGTTGCCGCGCAGCTGGTCGGTGAACTCGTGTTCGACGCGGGCGCGCAGAATATGCGCTTCCAGGGTGGTTTTGTTGGCGTCCGGCGAACCGAAGAACGTATCCTCGAAACCTTCGAGCGGTACGTTGGGGCCATTGTCGCGGTTCTCCGACGGCACGCCGCGATCGACGGTACGGTCATCGTCGACGTACTCGTACGAAACCTGCACGGTGGTGGCATCGCTCAGCAGGAAGGTCAGCGTCGGGTTGATGGCGAAGCTGTCGCCGTCGTAAAAATCGCGGTGATTCTCGAGGCCCTGGTAGTACGCGTTGACGCGAAACGCCGCGCGGTCCTGGTTACCGAAGTTGGAATCAACCTCGAACGAATGTGCATCGAGCGTGTCGATGCCCGCGTTCAGGCTGGTGAACTGCTCGCCGACAATCGCTTTTTTCTGGACACGATTGACGACGCCGCCACCGCCGCCGCGACCGAACAGCAATGCGTTGGAGCCGCGCAGGATCTCAATCTGCTCGACGTTGTAAAGCGGTCGGAAATACTGCAGATCGTCGCGCACGCCGTCGATGAAGAAATCCGCGGTGGTTTGTTGACCGCGGATGATGATGGCGTCACGGTGGCCTTCGCCCTGACTGATGGACAACCCCGGCGTGTAGCGCAGCACGTCGCCGAAGTTTCGAAATGCCTGCTCCTGGATCTGCTCGCTGGTGAGGATCGACAGGCTCTGGGGCACGTTCAGGATCGGGGTCGGTGTTTTCACCGAGTTGATCTTGTCGATCGAAAGGTACTTGCCTTTGACGATGATCTCTTCTTCGATCGGCTGAACGTCGCTGGCGTCTGCGAATGCGTTGGCGGTCACGAACGCGAGCAAAGGCAGCGCGTGCAAGGCGGTTGTTCTCGTTGTTTTTACAATGGACATGAGTGATCCCCAAGTTCGAGGCACGAACGCTAACGTAAATGAGAATGAGTTTCAATTACAGATTTGATACAGAACGACTACAGAACGATGAATTTGTGGCTCAGTTCCCGCCGGCATTGACACGCAGTACCCAGGCGGCGTATCTCAAACGCTCACGAACGTACGTCTGGAAGGGGCGCGGGGGGTTGCGTGTATCGAGGAAGGACCGAGGAAGGATCGAGTGAGAAGACTGAGAGACAAGTCTGAGCGCGTGGCGCAGCTGTTTCGCGGGGACCGCGCGCGCGGATGCGTGGTGAGGGGCTTTACGCATCATGGCGGGCAATCAACCCCGAGTAGGAGGCGCCCGGACCGATGACAGCCACGACCTACACGCTGACGGCGCGATGGCTGCACTGGCTGATTGTGGCCGCCATTGTCCTGCAATACGTTCTGGCAAATCTTGCCGAAGCTGCCGCTGCCGAGTCGGCAACGCTCGAGCAGCTGGCGCTGCTTGCAAACCACAAGTCGGTGGGCATGACGATACTTGCGGTTGCGATTGTGCGCCTTGGATGGCGCTGGCGGCATCCGGCACCGGCGCTGCCTGAGCAGATGCCGGCGTGGCATCGTACGGCCGCCAACGTCACGCACTGGGGCCTTTATCTCTGCCTACTGCTCTTACCGATGAGCGGCTGGTTGATGTCGTCAGCTTCCGCTTACTCGGTCAGCTGGTTCAACGTCTTGCAGCTGCCGGACCTCGTGGCGCCGGACGAGGCGCTTACGGACCAGCTCAAGATTGTTCATGAAACACTGGCGGGGTGCCTGTTTGTGCTTGCGCTCCTGCACATTGGCGCTGCGATCAAACATGCGCTGTGGGATCGTGATGACGTGCTCACGCGCATGACGTCGTGGCCGGCGCTCGTTGCCGCAGGCGTGGTTTTTGTGCTCGGGATTGTCCTGCTGCAGCCATCGGCGAAGCCGATTGGCGACGAGGCCGCGCCGGCCGCCGAGAAGCCTGCGGTCGCACCCGTTGTGGTAGATACGAGTATCCCCAGCTGGGTTGTCGACTACGAAGAGAGTTTTGTTGAATTCTCCGGTGAACAAGCAGGCGCACCTTTCACAGGGCGGTGGACGGACTGGCAGGCGGATATCCGGTTCGATCCGGAGCAGCTGGCCGCAAGCAGCGCGGAGGTCACCATTCAGACCGGGGCTGTCAGCACTGACGATGCTGAGCGTGACAACACGATCCGCGGTATTGAATTTTTCGACGTAGCGAATTTTACACAGGCAACCTTCACCGCGGTCAGCTACCGGGAGACCAGTCAGGGATATGTGGCACAGGGAGAATTGCTGATCAAATCTGTACGGCTTCCCTTAGAATTCCAGTTTACCGTTGTCGAAAGCCCGTCCGTGACGGTGCTATCGGGGACGGCAACCATCGACCGGCTGGCATTCAACGTTGGCACCGGCGATTGGCAAGATACGACCTGGGTGGGACAGCACGTAGCAGTACGCGTTCTGGTGACGGCCGGGCCTCGAACAAGGACTTAGACCATGAAGGAGATACGATGAAGTTTCGTCCATTGATTGTCGCGATGTTCTGCCTTACGGGCGGCACGGCCTTTGCCGCAGGATTTGCCGTGCCGAGCGGCGCGTACGAGCTCGAAAATACCCACGGCTACATTACGTTTTCGTACGACCATCTTGGGTTTTCTACGCCGCACGTGGGATTCAACACTTTTGACGTTGCCCTCAATGCAGACAGTGAGGATCCTTCGAAAAGCACCGTCAGCGTGACCATCGATGCGTCCAGCATCGACAGCCGGGTAGAGGAGTTCGACAAACACCTGATCGGGAGCGACTACTTCGATACCGCAAACCACCCTGAGATCACCTTTGCTTCGACGGGGATGGTCGCTACGGGCGAGAACACCTTCGACGTGACAGGTGATCTCACAATCAAAGGTGTTACCAAGCCGGTCACTCTAAA
This sequence comes from Pseudomonadales bacterium, assembly GCA_028285415.1. Lineage (GTDB taxonomy): Bacteria > Pseudomonadota > Gammaproteobacteria > Pseudomonadales > Azotimanducaceae > UBA4421. The sequence goes on along the minus strand of JANQPF010000018.1, from coordinate 25,648 downwards.
CGCGACGATCAACAAAGCTGCCAACCACCCGATGCGTGGTGTACCGACGATCGGTTTGTCCGCCACCGGCACGCTGTCACGCTCGGAGTGGGGATTGGGTAAGTACGTGCCCGCCGTTGGTGACGAAGTGACGCTCAACATTACGGTTGAGCTCATCAAACCGTAACCTTCGAAACGGGGCGGCTGCAGAACGCGCAGCCGTTGGCGACGGTCTACGCGAACACTGATCGGCATAGCGTCGATCAGCGTTCGCGCTCTCGACGCTCAATGGCGTTCGGGAACCTTGAATCGACGCAAAGTGACCTTCACGTCAGGCGGACCGTCCTGCACAAACTGGCCGACTGCAGCGACCGGATCCGGACAGCTGAAGATCTGCAACGGTTGTGGCTCCGTGCACGGCAACGCATAGACGTTGACCGTGCCGGAAAGCGTGTTGCGGTTGCGGAATGACAGCTGCAGCTCAACTCTGAACCAGGCTCTGACTTCACCCGTCAACGCATCGGCCCGTAAGAAGTGCGTGGTCGCGAGGATATTGCCGTCGTCGGTTCGGCGCCAGGTTCCCATCTGAGTCGAATCCCGGGTTAGAAAGGGCTGTCCGCCAAAATCTCCACCATCCATGACCTGGATCGTGCGATCAGCGTTCAGGATAGCCATGCCCGGAAGCGTCAGGGCGAGCTCAGGGGGAAATCCGAACGGCGTGGCGTCCAGCGCCAGGTACCAGGCACCCACCGGACGCGGCTTTGGTTTGTCGGCTGCGACAAGTGCGCTCATGCCCGAGAAGACCAGGCCCAACACTAAGGTGGCCGCGACGCGGCGGCTCTGTTTGCTGTGCAACATCTCTGACTGTGCTCCGTGTTGTGAGGAACCTGGAGGGTAGGCACGCGGGTGGGCAAAGTCCTTGGGGAAAGCTTGGGGTTTGCTGTGGGTTGCGCTAGGGCAAGCCCATGGCATCTGCCAGCTGGCGATACGCAGGCAGGATACGAACCCGTTCGAACGCGGGCTCGAGTTGCAGAAAGTCGATCTGGAAGAGATCGTCGGAGAGAAACGCGGCGTGCAGTACCTCGAGCGCACGGTCGGGATCGCCGCCCAGGCTCAAAAGCCTGGCGATGCGGCGGGGTGATACGTAACTCGATCGGTTTTTGAGTTCATCAGCAGCGTGCAGCAGTGCTTTCGGCGGGTTGGCGTCGGCGTCATCGAGAAGTGCCCGGATGGCGGCGTCCTGGGTCCACAGCGCGCGCTCCAGCGCCAGCGCCTGCGGTGACTCCGTGATCCAGGCTATGTCCGACTGTAACTCCAGGCCGGGCGGAAACGCCGGTGCCAGCTCGAACGTGCGGTCCAGGCTCGCCCTGGCTGCGTTCAGGTTCTCCGTGCCTGCCAGGCAGAAGGCGCGCGCGTAGTGGCAAGTCGGATTCAGCGGATCGGCCCGCACGGCGCGGTCCATTGCATCCAGGGCGGTAGGTTCCCCCAGCGTCGCGCCCAGGAGCCCGCGCTGCAGGTGAGCGTGACCCAGATTGGGATTGAGCTGGGTTGCGTAATCAAGCGCGTCGCGTGCCGCCTGCCAGCTGTGATCCAGATAGAAGTGAGCGGCTCCTGCAATCATGTTGGCCTCGGCACTATCCGGCTCTGCGGAAAGCGCTCGCTGCAGCGCCTCCAGCAGCGGCGCGCGCACCGCGTGCGTCGGCATTGTCCCCCAGTACCCCAGAGCACCCCAGACGTCGGCGATCCCGGCGTGTGCGGCGCCGAATTCCGGGGCGACTGCAATGGCAGCTTCAAACCGTTCCAACGCTTTGGAAAACAACTCGGGATTGAGCTGGTACCAATAGAAGCGGCCATGCAGGTAAGCATCCAAGGCTTCTTCGGAGACCTGGGTGTGCGTGACGGCGACCTTGGTCGGTGAGGCACCAAGCTGGGCGGCGATGTCCCTGGTAATGTTCGCTGCCACAGACCAGAGCTGGGTGAACTTTGCACTGTAGGATTTCGCAAGCACAACCGTATCCTGGCTGGCATCGACCAACTGGATCGATACACCGACGCGATCACCGTCAACCTGCAAGCTGCCATCGAGCACATAGCTGGCGTTGAGCTGGTCGGCGATTTCCGGCAGCGGCACCCGGCGCTCACGAAACAACATCGCCGAGTGCCTGGACAGAACCCTGAGGGTGTCCGAGGCTCCGAGATCGCCGATCACCGCATCCGTCAGACCATCCACCAGGGCGGGATCCGCCGTGCCCCGGAATGGCAGCACCGCAACCACCAGCGACGCGGCGTTGGTTGAGGCTATGAGACGGTAGCCGCGCTTGGGCACTGTTTCGATCACTGTTGCATGACGCGGATTGTCTCCAAACGCGCGCCGCAGATGTGAGACCGCGGTCTGCACGGCGGTATCGGAGACAAACTGGTGCGGCCAGACGTTACGAATGAGGCGATCGTTGTCGATCACCTCGCCGGGGTGTCGGGCAAGGTACACGAGCAGATCCATGACTCTCGGTTCGAGCCGACGTTCGTCTGCTCCTTTTGTCAGCATGTTGCGCTCGGGATCGACGTGCCATCCGGCCACCAGGAGCGCGCGGGTGTCGTTCATTCTGTGGATTTTCGATCAACCGCGGGGTGCATGTCATCAGCCACGATCCAGCAACGGGTGCCGGTTTCCAGGTCAAAACAGTCCCCCCTCGGTCAGCCGGACCGGGTCGAGATACTGTGTGAGTTCTTCACGGCTCAAATCCGTCTGCTCGAGCGCAACGTCCAGTATCGGCCTGCCCTCGCGATACGCAGCTTTGGCAATCTCTGCTGCCGCGGCATAACCGATCACCGGATTGAGCGCGGTCACGAGGATCGGATTTCTGTGCAAGGGCTCGCTGAGCGCTTCTTTGTTGACGTCAAAAGTGGCGATGGCGCTGTCGGCCAGGAGCCTTGCTGCGTTGCCGAGGATGGTCGTGCTCGAGAGCAGGTTGCTTGCGATCATCGGCAGCATGACGTTGAGCTCGAAGTTGCCGGACTGACCGCCAATAGTGATGGCGGTGTCGTTACCGATGACCTGGGCAGCCACCATGGCGGCGGATTCGGGAATCACCGGGTTGACCTTACCCGGCATGATGGACGAGCCCGGCTGCAGCGCCTCAAGGCTGATTTCACCGAGGCCCGCCAGTGGACCGGAGTTCATCCAGCGTAGATCGTTGGCGATTTTCATGATCGACACCGCCAGCGCTTTGAGCTGACCGGACAAGGCAACCGCGGCATCCTGCGAGCCGATCAGCGGGAAAAAATTGTCCGCCGGTTTGAAGTCGATGCCGGTCATCTCGGAGAGGCGGGTTGCAAACGCAGCAGCGAACTCAGGATGCGTGTTGATGCCCGTGCCCACGGCGGTACCCCCCAGGGCCAACATGCGAACCCCTGGCAATACCCCTTCGAGAAGCGTGAGGTTGTTGCGCAGCTGATCCCCCCAGCTTCTGATGCTCTGGCTGAGGCTCACCGGCATCGCGTCCATCAAGTGCGTGCGACCGGTCTTGTAGTAACCCTCCAGCTGGTCTGCTTTGGCCTCGATGATACCGATCAGTCGACCCACTGACGGGATGAGCTCGTGGCTCACCGTCAGCGCCGCGCTGATGTGAATGGCGCTTGGGATGACGTCGTTGCTGCTCTGACCGAAGTTGACGTGATCGTTCGGATTCACGGTACCGCCCAGCGCTTCAGTTGCCAGGGTGGCGATAACTTCGTTGGCGTTCATGTTCGAGCTGGTACCGGAGCCCGTCTGGAACACGTCTACGGGAAAGTGCGCCATTAGATCGTCGCGTTCTCGCAGAGCGGCGCTGACGCTTGCGATTGCCTTTGCCATATCTTCGTCGATGCAGCCGAGCTGCGCGTTAGTGAGCGCGGCAACTTCTTTGATCAGAAGCAACGCCTCGATGAAACGACGCGGCATCGTCTGCCCGCTGACCGGAAAATTGTCGATGGCACGCTGGGTCTGTGCGCCGTACAGGGCGTTAGCGTCGATTTCCAGATCGCCCATGCTGTCACTGACAATGCGTGTGGTGTGGCTCATGGCTCTTTCCTTGAAGGTTCTCGTTCTGCCAGTTGGTGAGCGTGCAGATAAATCTGCCAGCCGTCCACTTCGCCGCTGTGATCACCGGCTGGGATGGTCGCGTCGACGGCAGGCCGGGAGGACAATACCGCTGTTGTAGAATGGACACTGTACTCATCAGGAACCAGCCTGTGTCCGTATCACTGAGAGGTGCCCTCCTGTTGTCCCTTGCAGCGTTGGCGGTGCCGTCGATCGCAGCTGACGACAGCGGCACATGTTCGTTGAGCCTGGATGCCCTCGGCCGCGCGCTCTTCTTCGATGTCAATCTGTCCGTGAATCGAAGTCAGTCCTGCGCAACGTGTCATAGCCCCGACCTGGCCTTTGTCGACACACGCGACAACGGCGCTGATGGTGCGATTTCCCTGGGTGCTGACGGTGTTTCCCTGGGCAAACGTAATACACCGACAATCACTTACGCAGCGCTGGTGCCTGACTTCGCGGTGGACGATGGCAGCGTCTATCGCGGCGGCTTGTTCCACGACGGTCGAGCCTCTGATCTGGCAACCCAGGCGATGCAACCTATCGTGAACCCCCTGGAGATGGCGATGCCGGATGCGCACTCGTTGACCAGGCGACTGACGGAAAATCCGGTTTATCGTGAAGGATTTTCCTGTCACTTTGGCGCAGCCGTTCTGAGCCGTCCCGAAGCGCTGCACCGAGCGACGGGCGAAGCCATTGCCGCCTTCGAACGCACCAGCGAGTTTGCGCCTTTTGATTCCCGCTACGACCGCTACCTTGCCGGCGAGATTGAATTGTCGCGCATCGAGGAGGAAGGACGTGTGCTGTTCTTTTCTCCGCTGTTGAATTGCGCGAACTGTCACCTTGAGGATGGCATGGAAGGGCGTCTGCGCGAACCGTTCACGAACTTCGAGTACTTCAATATCGGCGTGCCCGTCAACGTCGCGGTGCAATCTCTGCGGGATGATGAGACGACCGATCAAGGTCTTCTCGAGAATCCGCAGGTTGATGCGGAAACTGGGCGTGGAAAGTTCAGGGTGCCAACCCTTCGAAACGTGGCGCTCACGGCACCCTACATGCACAACGGCGTTTTCAGTGAGCTCGAAACTGCCATTGCGTTCTACAACAAATTCCTTGTGCGCAGTGACAACCCTGAGACCGGAAGACCTTGGCAGCCGGCCGAAATAGAAGAAACCGTCGCTCTGGAAGAGCTGCGCAGGGGCCAGCCCATGACGCCGAAGCAGATCCGCGCGCTGGCCGCTTTCCTCCGTGCGCTCACCGATCGGCGGTACGAGAATTTGGTTCAGCGCTGACGCCAGAGTACCGAACCCGCGCGCTGGACGGCTAACCGAGCGAGGGTGATCCCTTGGCTTGGTCTGCCCGATATCTGGACAGAACGACTCTGCCAATGACGCGATCTCGAGGAAGCGGCACGCCGCAATACCGTGAAGCGGTGGCCGCGTTGTCGCTTTCCAGCACAATCTCGTCGTGGGGAGTGATGGCGGCGATCCGCTTCACAATGACTTTTGCTGGCGCGGCGTTGACGGCCACCACCATCCCGGCCTTGAGCAGCCGTCGCGGCCAACGCACCGCCAGGACAACAGCGCCGCTCTCGAGCGTTGGCTCCATGCTGATGCCGCCAATACGGAAGAGGCGAAACACGGCTAACCTGCGTCTGCGAGTTCCGGCTGCACAATGGCAACCCCCGGCTTATAAGCGACAATCGCTCGCCGGGTGGACACGCCCTTGGTTGCCCAGAAAATCTCGGCAAACTGATTGACCAGCTCAACCAGGCGCTCGCCATTTTCCCGTTCAACCTCCTGTTTGCAGGTTGATGCAGCCTTCATGATGGCGTGAGTCAGCTCATGGATTTCCGGGTGCGCTTCGATCCGTGCGGCGTTGAAATAATCGCCCCAGATGACCACTGCGGCATCTTTGACTTCCTGAGCGTGGCTTTCTTTCTCGGCAATGAGTCTCGTCAGCCGGGCTCGGTCGCTCAGGCTTGCTTGCGTGCTCGAGTCGAGTTCAGCCAGCTGGTCGAGGAAACGAAGCACAGAAACGGCTGCAATCTGCATGGGTGTGGGGTCGTAGATGCCACATGGGATATCGCAGTGAGCCTCAGCTACCGGCAGATTGAGCCAGCGCCGGTTTTTCCATGCCCGCTCGAGTGGGGTAGGTCCGCCACGATCGTAACGCGCGGCGACGGTTGCAAGAAGCACCGCCAGCATCAGTAAGCCGAGCCCCAGAACTGTCCACGGATCCCCGTGTGCGCCGTCGTGGTGGGCCAATACCGTTTGTGGTGCGGCAATCCATCCAAATGAGACGATCGTTAATGCCGGTTTTCTCAACACCTTTTTCCTTGTGTAAATTCCCAGGCAGGCTAGCACGATTGGCCGACCGTTCAAATGAACGTCAATGTCCATTCTGTGCGGGCCCTCATCTCCAATTGGAATCTGCCCGCGAGATATGGATTGCTGTCTGGAAAATCGTAATCGGGGACCGAGAGCTCTCAATGTGAACGTCTGGGTGACCGCTCAGAAAGACCAGCGCAGGGTAAACTCGACAAAGTCGTTCTCCGTAAAGTCAGCCAATGCGCTGCCGATATCGCCTTCGAAAACAAACGCCTTTGCGGTCAACGTCCATGCGTCATTGACGGCGTAGTCTATGTACACTTCCGCTGACAGCTGATTGTCGCGGCCAAGCTGTCCGCGAACGCCAGCGGTTGCCGCGTCGTCGAAGAACTTGTTTGTGACCGCAAACGTGCCGCCGAAGTCTTCCTCGTTGCCCCCAACCTTTTCCCAGAAAAGCTGAAAGTTGAGGTAGAGATTGGAGAAGTAGGTCCGGTCCCAGCCCAGAACAGCCTGCCATCTACCGGTTTGCTCATCGCCGTTCACGTGATCCGGTGTGTAGGCCACCTCACCCCGCCAGGTGCTGTTGGCTAGCCCCACTGCGGCGTTGGCATTCCATGTGGTGATGCGTTCGGGTTTCAGCACGACCGAGTTGTTTTCTTCCGCCAGGGTGACCGGGGCGTCGGTGTAGCCGTCAAAAACGGCCAGCCCCCAATCCACGCCTTGGCCGTAGCGCGAGTAGCGAAGCCCGTATTCGTCATCCTCGGGATCATCGGTCACGAGATTGGCGACGCCCGCGGCGGCAAGCTCCCGTAGCGCAGCAAGATCAGCAGGCTCCCAGGGGCTGTCTCGTTCAGGCAGTTTGCGGTCGCGGCCTCGTGGCAGCCAGACGGCTTCCACAATCCCGATGGACGTTGACTGCTGCACCCTGACGAGCCAGGAGGGTCGTCGCGAGGCAGTGCGGGCATTGCCAATCGGCTCGCGTAGATCAACGGCGTTGACCCGATCGATGGTGCTGACCCCATCAGCCGTGCCCCAGGCGACGCGTTGTTTGCCGAGACTGACGTCGAGACGATCACCGTCCCATTGCAGGTACGCTTCCTGCACCTGGGTTCGGAACGGGTCACGATAGTCTCGAGTAGCGGGATCGTGTTCGACGTTGGTGGCAGCGAACGCCAGCCAGCGATCGCGGCGCCAGGTGAGCTCGCCGCGTCCCAGCAGGCGATTGGATAGCCAGTCCTCGTCCATGTCTGCTGTGAAATATTGATTGCGATTCTCGAGATAGCCGCTGAACTGCCAGCTGGATGCGTCGGCGTTTTCGGTCTCGGTCAGGTCGAAGTCGAAAGGATCCGCCTGACTGAAAACCGGTGGCGCCCAGGCGCACAACACCGCCGCGAGTCGGGCTGCCACACGCGAAGCTTTCACGTTACCGTTTGAGCGCGGTCTGCTCGAAGGTGCTGTCAGTGAGTCCGACGTTGTAGCGCACGTCCGTGTATTGCATGAGCGTGCGCGACTTGCGGCGCGGCGTTTCCATAATCAGTTTGGTTGCCGTCCAGATGCCGTCAATGTGTTCGATGCCACCCTGGGTCAATCGCTTCAGGAGGCGATCTCGCCGGTCGAAATACTCTACCTGCAAAGGCAGCCAATACTCCGCGTCCACCCAGCTTTTGCGTTTGGCGTAGTTCGAGTCTTTCGCCTTGGTTGGAATGGGGCGGGATTCCACGATGTAGACGGGCCGGCCGTTCAGCGTGCTTTCCTCGACAAACGTATGCACGTCATCGTCGACAGCGCGCCGCTCGATGTCTTCGTTGGCAAAATCGCTACGCATGAACGAACCCTTTTTGCCACCGCCGCTGATTCGGCGGACGAGATTTTCGGAGGGAAAATACACCCACATGTCGTCATCCTGCTCGGTCGCCTCGTAAGTCCAGGACAAATACTGAGTGTCGCGTACGTCTGCGGGCTCGATGAAGCGAATGAGCGAGCGTTCGTCTTCACCGAACTTTTTATTTTTCATTGCCAGCTGACGCACGAGCCGCTGATTGCCCCGGTTTATTGCCATGGTGGCCTGACGTTGGCCATCCAGAGAGCTGTCGACCGCGTCCACGCGGGCGATGATGTCGCGCCCGCTCAGCGAATCGCCGAATGCCGCTTCGGCAAGAAAAAGAAAAGTTGTCATCATTACCGTTTTCATATTCATCTCCCCTAAGTTGTCGGTTGCGCGAATGGCTGCGACTGCTCAGATATGGACGTTTCTTTGTTCACCTTGCCGAGCGGCTTGAACCACTTGAGTAGGACCGGCGCGAGCAAAAACTCCGCGAGGAGTGCTGACGTAAAGGCAATCATTGCGGCGCGAGAGAAGTTACGTGGACCGTCAAAAATAGTGAACTGGAAGCCGGAAAACCCAATAACGAGGACAATTGTCGTGAAGAGCAGCGGTCTACCGACTGTGCGCATGGTCTCGCGGTAGGCGTCAGCGTAGTTTTCGAGCTCGTCGTAGTAGCGCCGGTAGCGAACGAAGAAGTGCACGGTGTCATCGACGGCCACGCCGAGAATCATGGGGGCGAGCACCAGCATGATCATGTTGAACTCCGCGCCCATCCATCCCATGGCGCCGAGCGCCACAAAAACGGGCAGGACGTTGGGTACCATGGCGATGAGGCCGAGCTTCACGGAACGCAGCGTGACCATCAGAATCAGCGCGATGACGACAAACGCTGCGGCAAAGCTTCTCGACTGGCCTTCTGCAATGAGGTCGCCGAGGCGTTGAAAGACCGGGAGCGTGCCCGTTGTATGGATGTCGACTTCCTCTTCGAAGTTTTCTTCGACGAAACCGCTAACGGCCGCTTGCAGCTCCCGCACGTCGGCAAAGTCGATGGACTTCGTGCGCGCCTGTACGCGGATCTTGTCGTAGGTAAAAGACACATACTTTTCCAGCTGCGATCCGCCGCCGCTCTCGTAGAGGAGCAGATACTCTGCTACCTGGCTATCAGATTTCGGCAGCGTATACGCATCAGCGCTGTTTTCACGCACGGCGCGATTCATCTGTTTCAGCTGATCGACGACGCTCGACGTCTGCGTGACGAGGGGATGCTGCTCTAGAAATGCCTGGAGGGCGTCAACTTTCTCCAGTAGCGCAAGGCGCTTGATGCCATCGGCTTCGCCGCTGTCCACAACAAGCTCAATTGACATCGAACCGCCCATCTTGTCGTCGACGTACTCAAACGCCACGCGTAGCGGATGTTCCGCGTCCATGGCATTGATGGTATTGGTGTCGATCACCAGGCGAGTGGCGCCGAAGGCGACTCCCGCGGTCAACGCGAGGAAGCAGACACCAATGGCGTTGCCGTGGCGGTTGACCTGAGACACGGTCCAGCCAAGCAAGCGATCGAATAGATCCGGACCTTTGTCACCGGCGGGGGAAGCCTGTTCATTTCTCGTAAATGACAGAACGGGCACCGCAAAGAGGTAGGTTAGGATCAACGCAATCACCACCCCGCTTGCTGCCTGGGCACCCAATTCGCGCAGCGGTTTCAGGTCGGTGGCCAGGAAAGCCAGGAACCCAGCGGCGGTGGTTATTGTCGTCAACACGATCGGGCGGGTGACCAGATCGAGGGTATGTGCCATTGCGGGACGCATGGCTACGCCCTCGCGGCGCACCTGCTTGAGCTCGGCGACCACGTGCATGCTGTCGCCGATGCCCACACAAAGCAGCAACGTGGGCACGAGGATCACCAGAATGTTCAGGGTGAGCCCAAGCTGGGCGACCAGCCCCATTGTCCAAACGACGGATAGAATGACGGTCGCGGCGGGAACCAGCACGCCTGCTACGCTGCGGGTAGTAAACGCCAGTGCCATGCACATGCCGATGAGAGCGACAGCCACCCACACTGGTCCTTCCTCAGCAGTGAGATTGTCCATGACGTAGTCTGAGGTTGGGCCGCCCACGACATGCGTATCGAGATCGTCAAACTCGGCAACGATTGCGTCGATGACCGGTGGACTGTCCTTGCGAGGATCGATCCCAATGTCGGGATAATTCTCGAACTCCATCAGGATGCCAACGGTGGCGCGATCTGCGGAGATCAGTCGGTCACGATAGAGCGGGTCGCTTGTCGCTTTGTCACCCAGCGCCGCCAGTTCCTCTGCTGGCAGGCTCAAGTCCGGGATGAGCTCATCGATGACAATGCCGCCCGGCACGCCTTCGATCCACTCCACGTTGCCGATCCAGGTGATATCCACAAGGTGCGGAACTTCGTATTCGAGGCGGTCTGCCAACTCCGCGAGCCGCGCCAGAACGTCGGGCTCGAAAGCGTCGTCAACGTCGATCAGAATGAAGACAAAGTCGTCGTTACCGAACGTTTCGCGGAATGCCTCCAGATTGAGATAGGTCGGATCGCCGCTCACGAAAAACGTCTCGTTCGAATTGTCGATCTGGAGTGAGGGCAGCCGGCTGGCTGCGGCGAGCGTCACCAGGGTGACGAGGCCCAGGCACCACCAGCGCCAGCGGATGATGCGTTCGGTGAGCACAGCCATACGACCTGAGTTGTTCATGTCAATTTCCTCCTGCGACGGCGCTTCGGATCTTCAGGCTGGCTGGGGCTGTCCGGTTCTCGTGAGCAGCCAAGGGGCGATGACCACGAACGCCACGAGCACCGAACCGGCACTCAAGATGACTGCAAAATCTGGCGAGCTCTGATAGAGCGTCGTGGCGGTGACGGGACCGAAGACATAGCCCGCCGACATCATTGCCTGTATGAGCCCCGCGGTTTGTCCCTGTGCTTCTGGTCCGGTGCGTAACGACGCGGCTGCCGTGAGGCCGGGATTGGCAAAACCGAAACCTGCACCAACCAGCGCGCTGGCCGCCAGCACCTGCCAGTATGTGGCAGCGAATCCGTAGGCCGCGAAGCCGGCAAGGACGAGGGGAAGCCCCGCCAGGAGCAAAGTGCGTGGCTGCGGCTTGAAGTACTGAATGACACCGCCCTGTATGACAAGCGTGGCCACGGCTATGGCCATGAAGCAGAAGCCCGTCAACCTTGCCGCATCCATTGCGGTCAGTTCGAATTGATCTTGAATGCGAAACGCCAGCGTTTGCTGAAGAGAAGACACGGCGAGAAACAGGAAGAGCGCCGCGCCCATGGCTGGGAGCAGCTGACGCATACGCACCGGCGTTTTGCTTGCCTCCCGGACTGGCTGAACGTCCGGCAGCCGCAGCGTTGCAAGCACAGCCGTCAACAAACCCAGCACGGCGATCGCATAAAGCGGGGTCAAAATGCCGAACCCGACCAGCACCGCGGCGGCCGCCGGACCCAGAATCATGCCGATCCCGAATGCCGCGCCCACAACCGCGACGGACGAGGAGCGTTCTTCGGCAGAAGAAATGTCCGCCATCATCGCCACCGAGCCGGGTTGAATGCCGCCGCCAAACGCGGCATAGGCAAGTCGAAGCAGCAGCAGCAGGGCGAATGTGGTCGACGCAGCCACGACGCCGTTGATACCCATCTGCAGCACGACGGCGAACGCGAGACTTATGAGGCTATAACACCACAGTCCAAATACCACCGTGCGTTTGCGACCCCAGCGATCGGCGATGCGGCCCCAGATGCCGGAAGAAAAAACGAATACTACGGCGGCCGCTGAAACGATCTGGCCTAGCTGGGCTTCGCTCAAACCCACCTCGCGAAATGCAGGACCCGCGACGGCAAAGAGCACGGTTTGGCCCATGGAAAAGGCCACGAGACCGGGCGTGACAGAGGTGATCAGACGTTTCTTCGTTGACGCTCTGGCTTGATCCGTGTTCATCGAATTGCTTACCCTCTCCGCTGTCTATGACGCCCGACAGAGTGTTAAGTTAATAGCATCCACATGTAAATGCAAATCATTCTTGTTTGCATGTGAACACAATTCACTAAATCGAGACTGGCATGCGAAAAAGATCCGCGGAAGCGCCCCTATTCAAAGGCCGTCCACAGGTTGTGGACCGCCGTCGCATTGTTGACGCCGCGCTGCAGCTTGGGGTGGACAACCTCTCGATGCATGCGCTTGCCCGGCACCTGCGGGTGTCACCCGCAGCGCTCTATCGTTACGTGGATTCGAAAGAGGCGCTGCTCGATGCGTGCATGGATGAGTTCTGCGAAACGGTGGAGCTGCCTGAGCGGAACTCGGACTGGCAGTCCTATCTCCATGAACTCGCGCATGCCTTTCGCGCTGCGTTGCAAGCTATGCCCGGCGCCTGTCAGTACGGGCTCAAGATTGGACCGTCCACACCGTCAGCTTATCGCATTCTGGATACCGCGTTGGGCGAGCTGTTTGCGGCTGGATTCGATACACCTGGCGCCTGGCGTGCCTACAGCCTGGTGGTTGATCACTCATTCAACAGCGTGCAGAAAGAGGAGCGATTTGCCGAACTCGAGCAACAGAACGGGCCGGGTGGATATCGGGTGCTGCAGTTGCAAGGTGACGAACTTACGCCCTTCCCGAATCTGGCGCGCTCGCTGCAGGCGATGATGCCACCAGACTTCGACGACAGTTTCGAACGTACGCTCCGAGCATTGATCGCGGGCATCCGTCACGAGCTCACGGCCGCCGCTTGAAAAACCGAACCAGAGACACCATTTACCGTGTAACTTAGAACGGTATCTTTGCATGAACTTCAGTGTCGCGTCGGTTGGACCCATCCTGGAAGTCAGCGCATCCGGGGACTACTCGATGCAAGATATTCAGCATCAGATCGAAGCGATCCTTCGTGAGCACGTTGGCTCGGATCGTCGGTCGCTGATGATCGATGCCAGCCACTCCGAACACTCGCCGTCCGCAGAAGAGCTGCATGCCGTCGCAGACTTTGCCTCGACGCTGCTCGACCGCATTGATCCCAGAATTGCGCTTGTCGTTTCAAACGACCTTCGCTTCGGCCTGGGGCGAATGCTGGAGGTCTATGGCGGCGAGTTTGGTCTCGAGTTCAAAGTCTTCCGTCATCGGCTGGAGGCGCTGAGCTGGCTGACTGCCGGTTGACGCGCTCAGCCTGCTACTGATTGATCCGTTCCTGTATTTCCGTGAGCCGTGTCCACTGCTGCAGGGCAGCCGGCAGCTCAACGCTTGCGCCCACCAGTTCCCACGAGTAGCTGATAATGGCGAAGATGGCACCCACCGTCACCGCAGGCAGGAAACTGGCGGTCCATAGATTCGCCAGGATCAGGCCAAACATCACCAGATAAACCAGGCCGTACATGATGGAGTCTGCATCGGAAAGTTTGACTTCGCTTTCACGCCGCTGAGTAAACAGGTTAGAAATCACATTGAGGTTGCCGGATTCGATCGCGCCGACTTGACCTTCTGAAATCGAATTGAGCGTCGCGTTCAATTTGAAGAAGCGAAAGTGGAACACGGCGTAGAGGAGCAGCATCGCGGCAACGGCGACGATACCCGCAACGCCCATTGTCATGCCAAAGCTGAATAGCACGACGATGCTGACGATCACCTGTATCACGCTGCTGATGACAAGAGGAGTGTGCTCTTCCAGGAAGTCGACCAGCTCTCGGCCCATATCAACCTGAGCGTTCAACGTGGAGACTGTTTTGTGCTCCGAACGCTCGACGAGCGCCATGCAGAGATGAATACGCATCGTGCCGTATGCGCGCGTATCGTAGGCTCGCCTGGCGACTGCAACTGCGATCAACGCCAGGAAAAGCAGCGATATCTCGGTCAGCGCAGCGAGGGATGGTTCCTGCAGCAGTGCGTCAATCGTCTGCCCGATGAACAAAGGGATCAGCGCGAGGAGCGCCACTTCGAGCACCAGCATCACCCACGTGATGAAAACCCGCGAGCCGTAGCGGCGCAGTAGACTGCCGACGGAAAGCGGATCGTTCCCAATCATTGGACCTGCGGCGCGTTGGCGCTCCGCCTCTGTACACCTTGTTTTGCAAGCCAATCGGGGTGGGCAAAGAGGATCATGAGCGCGTCACCGAAAGAGGTTGATGACCTCAGATCCCGGAACAAGCCCGGCCACTCTGATATCCAGACTCGCAGGGGATTGACGCTGTCGAAATCCCGTTTCAGCCCGAAGCGGGGATGCTCTTCCTCTGCCTGGTAGGTGCCGAAGAGGCGGTCCCAGATAATCAGTATCCCGCCATAGTTCTTGTCCAGGTATTTATCGTCACATCCATGATGGACGCGGTGATTCGACGGGGTGTTCAGTATCTGATCCAGGAATCCCAGACGGCCGATGGACTCGGTGTGAATCCACCCCTGGTAGGCGAGCACCGCCAGAATGCCGAAGAATACGAGCTCGGGTGGAAACCCGATGAGGACCAGTGGGAGGTGGATAATGCCGGATATGGCGCCCTCGAACGGTCCGAACCGGAACGCCACCAGAACGTTCATGTAGCGCGAGGAGTGGTGCACGGCATGTTGTGTCCACAGCAGCCGAACCTCGTGCGCGAGTCGATGCTCCCAGTAGTAGACAAAATCGCAGGCAAGCAGGGCTGCCGCGATCGTCCAGGCATTGATGGGCATGGACCATGTTACCCAGGCGTCGCTGACGTATACGAAGCCGAGGTAGACGAAGCCAAGGATGAAGATCTCAACCAGAAGGTACGGTAGCGTTGTCGAGATGCTTGCAAACATGTCCTGAAAGGTTCGCAACCGTAAGCGTTTGTGCTGCAGCCCGACAATCAGCTCATAGACGAGTACAAGGCCTGCGGCCAGATAGGAGGCGTCATCTACGGCCACGCCCAGCGCGTCAACATCAATGGTTGTCATGTTGCAGTTCCCAGTCCGGAAGTGAGCGTACGCCAGGCCAGGTCTGCGGCCTGATTGGGTGTCGTTTCCTCAGCGCGAACGCTGTCCCAGGCGCTGTACAACAAGTAATCGTACGCGCGGTTAATCCACGCTGTAGGCACGGCGTGGTCGAAAACCCCCTCGAGCTTTGCCGCTTCGATCCACTCGGAGGTTTCAGCCTGAATTCTCAGAAACTCAGCCTCGATCGCTGCGTCATGGTTGAGCTCCTCGTGTGCGAGGAAGCCATAGCGATCACCCAGAGGGATCAGCGCGATCAGCGAATCCCTGAGTGCCGCGCCTGCGGTTGTGGAGTTTGCACAGGCGATCTCGACGGCGTCTTCCATCTCCTGGATGGCGCGTTGCGCGAGTTCCGCCGTCAGCGCCTGCCGGGAAGGGAAGTAGCGATGCAGGGTCGCGCGCGTGATGCCCGCTGCGTTGGCCACTTCCGCCAGGTTGGCGCCGGGGTTGCGGCTCAATACGCGGAACCCCGCTTCGGCAATGGCGTCGGGTGTGGCTATTTTTACAACTGAAGTCATGAGACAAATATGTCATATATTATACAAAAATGTCAAATATCGAAAAACATCGAATATTCGTCCCGACTCGGTTCTCGACAGGATTGAGGTATGATGTCGCCGTGCGAACTCGCACAGCCAGTTCGGTGAACGGGAAGTCGGCGCAACTCCGACACTGTCCTCGCAACGGTAATCGAGTGGCTTTTTGCTGAATACCACTGTCCCTCGGGATGGGAAGGTGGCAAAAGCTCATACTCGTCAGTCCGGAGACCGGCCGAACAGGTTCAACTTCCCCGTCCGAGGAATGGCGGCCTACGGAGTTTCAACATGCATCATCATGCGCGCACCAGCCTGATCCTGGTTGGCTGTACTGTCCTTGGCATCATCACCCATCTGATCCCACACGAAATGGGGATCTCAACCGTGGGGGCAATTGGCATGCTTTCGGCCGCCTATCTCCCTCGATACCTCATCGGTGTACCGGCACTTGCGACGGTCCTGGTCGCTGACGCGGTGAACGGGTTTTACGCCGTTCTGGCGATGAGTTTCGTCTACCTCGCACATGTTGCGGCGGCATACGCAACGCGCCCCATTCTCGGCGTCGTAAAACCATCCGCGGTTCTGGGTGCGAGCCTCGCAAGCGCCATCGTGTTCTATCTCCTCAGTCATTTGACGCCGATGGCCATGGGTTACTACCCGGGGACGCTGGAGGGCTGGATCGCCTGCTACGTGAACGGACTGCCGTTCTTGTGGCGCGGCGTGCTGGCGAACCTTCTCTTTGGCGGTTGTGCTTTCGGTGTCATCTGGTTAGTAAGGGAAATCCGTGCGGATCGTTTCGCTGCTGCCGAGCGCCACTGACATACTGGTTGCGTTGGGCGCCACCGATCAGGTGGTGGGGGTCAGTCACAGCTGTGGTTCAGAATGGTCCGACGTACCTCAGCTGACCCGCACCTGGATTGATACCTCGGTTTCGAGCGACGAGATCGATGAGCAGGTGCGTAACGCTTCACAACCGCTTTACGAGCTCAATCTGGAACTGCTCGAAGCGCTCGCGCCGGACGTCATCGTGAGCCAGTCACTATGCGAGGTTTGTGCCATTCCGGCCGGCAGCGTGGAAGAGGCGATTCGCGCGTTGCCGAACGCTCCCGTGCTGTTGGATTTGTCACCGCAGCGTCTTGCCGAGGTGCCGCTGGACTTCACCGTTGTCGGGGACATCATCGGTCGGCCGGAGGCAGCAAGAGCGCTGCAAAGTACCTGGCACGAAACCTTCGGCCAATACCGATTGAAGTACGCGTCCGCCAAACCCCGAATTGCCTTTCTGGATTGGCTGGAACCGCCGTTCGCAGCGGGGCACTGGGTGCCGGATCTGATCGAATGGCTGGGTGGGGTGAGCGTACTTGCGCAATCAGGACAACCGTCTTACGCGCTCAGCTGGGCGGAAGTAACAAACGCACGGCCTGACGTTGTGCTGGCCGCCTGTTGCGGATTTGATGAGACGCGTATTGCGCGGGAAGCGAACGATGCACCCCTGGACATCGTTTGCCTCGATGGGTACCAGCACTTCAGTCGACCCAGCCCGGTGCTGATGGAAAGCATCGCGGTGCTCGACCGCACGATCGGTGAGTGCTTGAGTGCCTGACCCGGACGTTTTTGCGGTACACGAAGCGGCGTGTCGAGACGGCGCGCTCTCTTACGTCGACCCGACCACCGGATTCCAGGTGTTCACCCGCCTGGGGCTGCTGGAAAGAGGCCAGTGCTGCGGCGCCGGATGCAGGCACTGCCCGTACCATCATGCCTCCGTGCCGATGGAAAGCCGGCCGGGACGGATACAGCAGCCTGCCTGGCTCAACGGACGTGCGTCTGATTCTGAGCAAGGTTGCGGTTTGTTCTGGAGCGGCGGCAAGGACAGCTATCTGGCGTATCGATCGCTGACCAGGGCGAACGATCATGACGAGATTGTGCTGATCACGACGTTTGATCGATCAACGGGACAGATTGCCCATCAGGATCTGCCAATCGAAACCGTCGTGGCGCAGGCGAAGCATCTGAATGCCCCCTTGATTGGTATCCCCCTGCATTCGAATCTCGACTATCTGGATCACGTTGTGCTCGGCCTGGAGCTGATGCCCTCCGTCGGCTCACTGGCGTTCGGCGACCTTCATCTCGAGCACATCCGCAGCTGGCGTGAGCGAGCGTTCGGCGAGGACGCCCGGACCGAGCATCTGAATCTGAAGTTTCCAATCTGGCAGATTGCGTACGATATTTTGTTGCATGATCTCGCTGCATCCGGCGTCGCATGTTCGGTAAGCGCCGTCACGGTAGCTGATGAGGGTATCAACGTGGGTGATCGGTTCGATCGCGGGTTCATAGCCCGGCTCGCTCCGCATATTGATGCCTTTGGGGAGAACGGAGAGTTTCACACGGAAATCAGTTTCTGAAGCGGGGTTGACGCCGCGCCCTGACTGATCAGCAGAATAGAAACGGCGCCAGTTATGTGGCTTCATAGCAATCGATGCGCAACGAGTGTGAACTGAATGCGACCGGGGCAGTCTTTCGAAAGCAGAGAAGTAGCCGAGCACTACAAATATCGTCCGCCCTATCCTGCGGCGCTGTTTGAGAAGTTGTATGAGCTTACGGAGCAACATCACAGCGCTCTCGATCTAGGTTGTGGTCCCGGGAAGATTGCTCGAAAGATCTGTGAGCGCTTCGATGCCGTCACTGCTGTCGACCCATCCGAATCCATGTTGTCGGTTGCGCAAGCGCTACAGTCGTCGAGACACGCCAATATCGACTGGGTGTGTAGTCTTGCTGAGGAAGCGAGTTTTAGTAGCCCGCCGTTTGATTTGATTGTTGCCGCCGCGAGCATCCATTGGATGGATCACGCAGTGCTGTTTCCTCGTTTGTTGAATCATGTGCGCGACAATCACATATTTGCCGTTGTGGAAGGGGACGACGCTTATCTCCCACCCTGGCAGGAAGAATGGGATGCTTTCTTGGCGAAGTGGATTTTCGAACTGAAGGGGGAGCGCTACCAGCCCGGAAACAAAGATTCAGCCTTCGCTAGGAAAATGGAGCGCCACAAGGATTGGTTGAGCTTGGAGGGGAATGCCTCTTTTGAACTCACGTTCACGCAGTCCGTCGACGAATTTGTTTTTTGTCAGTACTCGAGAGACACGTTCGCCCCGTCTCGACTAGGAACGAGAATGGAAGAGTTCTCGAACGATCTGCAAGAGGTTGTGGGGCCTCACGCAGACGGCGACGGGATGCTGACCTATCGCGTTCAGTCGCGTGTTGAGTGGGGCAGGATACGCTCGCTTGAGTGACCGTTGTCCGAGGGGTGTTTGTGAGCTACTTCGATGGGTTTGATCTTGCCGACTTCTGGCTGAATTCCGACTACGAAAAAAGGGAATACGTCCTTCCGCGGCCCACCGATATTTCAGTGGCCAGGGTAGAGGGCGCATTGGGGTACAAGCTGCCTGAGGCTTACGTTGAACTCATGCGCCATCAGAATGGTGGACTTCCAAAGAAAACCGCGTTTCCTGCGACGGAACCTACTTCCTGGGCAGAGGATCATGTCGCCATCCACGGAATACTGGGTATCGGGGATTCCAAGGCGCATTCGCTGTGCGGTGACTTCGGAAGTCAGTTCATGATCGAACGATGGGGTTATCCGGACATTGGCGTCTATTTCGGTGACTGTCCTTCAGCGGGACATGACATGATCTGTCTCGACTACCGACACTGCGGTAGAGATGGCCGGCCGCAGGTAGTCCATGTTGACCAGGAGTTTGGCTACAAGATTACCTTTCTAGCCGATACGTTCGAGGGCTTCATCAAGGGCCTTCGGAGCGACGAAGAGTACGAGTCGGACATGTAACCGCGTCTGGCCGTTCGGAGAGCGATGGGGTTCGATGTCGACTGGCTGCTGTCGAGAAAGCCGCCACTCGGATCGGAGAGTTGATTCACAGGTTCTAAAGGAGAGACCGTGCCAGAGTTTTCGAAATCAGACCTTTTCTCACTGAAGTCTATGCTGGAAGCGCAAATAGATGCTGACTTTGTTGAGGGCGCGACTGCTCAAAGCAACGGCGAGTTCGAATTTCTCATTGGGGAATGGGAACTGATACGAACAAGTTTCGACGCCAATGGTGACGTCGCTCATCAGACAAAAGGAACCGTCGTTGCCAGGTACATTTTCGAAGGTCGGGTAATCCAAGAAGATTTCTACAATTACCGCGATGACGGAACAGCCTATAGAGGTGGAACAGCGCTCTATACCTACAGTCCATCTTCTCAGCAATGGCATGTAGCAGCTGTCGATGGTTCCACGGGAGCAGGGACGTATCAACCGTCATGGGTTGATGGTGAAGTCCACTATGAATCAGTAATCACGCTTCCTGATAGAGAAATCTATACAAAGAGCCGAATATTCAATATCTCGCATGAGTCCACCGAGTGGGAGCAGAAAGTCAGCATCGATGGCATGGAGTGGTTTCCCAACTATCACATCATCAATCACCGAAGAAAGTGACTGCGTGTAGTTGGCCGAGAGAGACCTTTGCCCAACAATGAGCGAGAGCCAGTTCGATCCGCTGCCGCCCTTCGGTCGAACTTCTAGAGTAGACCTGTGTAACCTGCGGAGCCTGGAATGAACGACCGACTAACCAACATCGACACGGCACAGTACGAAGAAGGCGAGTCGACGAGGAAAGAGGAAGCCAGCTTTCGATTTCTTGATCTCAGCGGTCAGCACATAGGCGTGCGGATCGAAGAGACGCCGGCAGGCGCGACAACAAGCCATCATCATTACCACACTGCTGAAGAGGAACACGTTCTCGTTCTTGAAGGCGTGGCGACTCTGCATCTTGGCAATGAAGACATCGAGATCACGCAAGGCGATCACATCTGGTTTCCTGCGGGAGAGGCTGTCGCGCATCACATCGAGAATACGTCCAACGCGCCATTCAAATTTCTCGTCTTCGGTGAGCGGAAACAGGACGACGTTGTTTTTTACCCAACGGGGTCTGTGATGCTGGTGAAGTCATCTACAGGTTTTCAAGCGTTTGACTACAAAGAGAGAGAGCCACACGACTGAGTGGGTATCCCTCAAACGGCAGTGAACCGTAGACGCTGTTCGATCCACGGACACCTGGTTTTACTGCTGTTTTACACATTCCAGCTCTCACCGCCAAAGCGCCCGCGTATATTAAGCACAGTGGAAAAGGTCGTCGCGAAACAAACGGCGCTCCCTTTGCTACGGACAAACAAACAATGAGTGCGGACGCGGAGCTACGCGAGGGGGTTATGAATATGAACAAGTACCTGGCTGAATTTATCGGAACCTTCTGGCTGGTTCTGGGCGGCTGCGGCAGTGCCGTGCTGGCTGCCGGATTTCCAGACGTGGGGATCGGCCTTCTTGGAGTCTCCCTGGCTTTCGGTTTGACGGTACTGACGATGGCTTATGCCATCGGCCACATTTCTGGCTGTCATTTAAACCCTGCCGTCTCTATCGGCCTGTGGGCGGGCGGAAGATTTTCAGCGGCTCAGCTGCCAGGGTATATCGCCGCACAAGTCGCCGGCGCTATTGTGGCCGGTGCCATCCTCTACGTCATCGCGAGCGGCCAAGCTGGCTTCGATGTCTCGGCTGGGTTCGCGTCGAACGGTTACGGTGAGCATTCACCGGGTGGCTACTCCCTGCTCGCCGCTTTGTGCGTCGAGGTGGTTCTGACCATGATGTTTCTGATCGTGATCCTGGGTGCAACTGACAATCGAGCCCCCGCGGGTTTGGCGCCCATAGCTATCGGTATGGCCCTGACGTTGATTCACCTGATCAGCATTCCGGTCACCAACACCTCGGTAAATCCCGCGCGCAGCACCGGTGTTGCTTTGTTTGTAGGCGATTGGGCGCTTGCGCAGTTGTGGTTGTTCTGGGTTGCGCCCATCGTCGGAGGGGTCTTGGGGGCTTTCGTCTATCGTGTCATTGGCACAGAGGTGAAAGATGCAGGATAGCCCGAAGCTCAACCGCAGATTTACATGAAACAGCGCTGTTCGATTTGGGTACCAGGTATGTTCCCGGCGCGAACCGGGATCTGGTGCATGAGCGCTGACATTCCGATGTTTGGGTTAAGCGCCTGTTGTCGACCCTCAACAGTCTTAGCGGTAGATCTATGATCAAAGCCGGGATATGCTAATTTTGTAGCACTACTCCTGGGTTCATGTGACAGAGCTATTCGAGTACTCAGCCCACGAGCTGGCAAACATCGTTAAGCGCAAAGAAGCATCGTGTCGAGAGGTTGTAGAAAGCCATCTAGAGCGAATTGAGGCGGTCAACGATGATGTAAATGCAATCACAGTTGTACTGGATGAAAGCGCTCTCCGACTTGCAGATCAACTGGATAGATCTGGGTCGACAGATCAGCAGTTCCTTGGTGTTCCGTTTACGGTCAAAGAGAACATTGACTACGTCGGCTCGGCAACGACAAATGGCATGAAAGCGAATGAGCACGCCCTACCCACAGAGAATGCCCCCGTAGTCGCAAGGATGATCTCAGCAGGAGGGGTACCTATTGGCCGCTCCAACATGCCGGATATGGGCATGCGTTTGACCACGGATAGTTCGTTGCGAGGTCGTACTCTCAATCCATGGAATTCCCAGCTGACTGCTGGTGGATCAAGCGGAGGTGAAGGCGTTGCATTGGCCACGGGTATGAGTCCATTTGGTCTTGGAAACGATATTGGAGGATCTGTTCGTAGCCCTGCATATTGTTGTGGTGTTGCTGCACTGAAACCCACTTCAGGTCGTGTCCCACGCGCAGGCTCCATCGAACCACTCGATTTTGGAATGGCGTCGCAATTGATGCTGTCCGAAGGGTTTTTGTCGCGATCGGTCAAAGATCTGGAATTGGGTCTTACAGTCGCTGCTGGGCGACACATTCGTGACCCTCGATCGGTGGATGCACCGCTTACCGGCGTGATGCCTGACTTACCTAGCGCTGCTCTTGTAACCGAGATTCCTGGCGTAGCGATTCCGTTGGACACTCGACGAGAAATTCGTCGCGCAGGAAAAATACTGGAGGAGGCCGGATGGCGAGTAGAAGAAGCAGCACCCCCGGAACTCGCAAAGGTTTCAGAGATCTGGGGCCGCCTGATTTCTATCGATTTTTCAAAGCTGCTTCCAGACGTCCAACCCTTACTAGCTAAGCCTATTTACGACAATTTGATAGAACTTTGCTCAATCTTTGATTGTACGAATATTCCAAATAGTGTCGTTCACTCTGAACGTTCACGACTCTCTCGGTTGTGGTCGAAGTTTTTTCAATCCTATTCAGTCGCGATTGGCCCGACGTGGACGCAACTGCCTTGGCCATTCGACGCAGATTTGGTTCCGAAAGTAGGCACAGAACTGGTGCTCGATACCAACAAATTCATCACACCTGGCAGCGCCCTTGGCTTACCAGCTGTTGCAATACCCATGGGGACGGCAAACGGGATGCCCACTGGCGTTCAGATATATTCGGATTTGTGGCGTGAAGACCTTTGTTTGACGGCAGGTGCAACCATAGAGAACATTGTGGGATCAATCACACCCATCGACCCAGTGACAGGCTAAACGAACTTCCGCTATTGGCCGAAAGCTGCCTCTCATCGAGGACGCTTAGTCGGCTGCTCACGACCCATAAGAGACATAGTGTGCGGAGGGACGTAGACTCCGGCAAATAGATGGTTAGCCACGGAGAGGGCTGTGACTGAGCGAATCGGTTCGAGGGAGTTCTTAGGTCTCGACCAGCTAGACAACACACCCAGTTATGCGATGGATGTCGCCTACGAGCTTTGTAGCGGGCGTGGCGATCTCTGGGGAGGGGTTGCGTTAGCCGCTGCGATGAACGCGTTGTCTGATCAGCTTCAGGGGATGCCATTGGTTTTCGCCTCCGCGCAGTTTCTCTCCAACAAAACCAGAGCGGAGCAACTGAAGATAGACTGTGAAATTGCAAGTCAAAGCCGGACTGTTGCTCAGGGCTACGCACGCGGCTATTTAGATGATGTAGATTTTCTCCGCGTTGCTGCTTGTCTGGGCAGTCGAAACTCAAAGGAAGTCGCTGATGCTCCGGTACCGGCTTCGATACCTCACTATGATGTTTGCGATGACGTAGACCTTGGTGATCCAAGAACAGCTATGCATTCGCATACTCAACTGCGCCTTGCTCACGGCATGTTCGGTGTTACCGGCCAAGGTTCACCAAGTGACGTTGGATTGTTGTCTATGTGGGTTAGGATGCCCAGAGTTGTAAACGATATTGGTGCCCTAGCGATACTCGCCGACTATATGTTATCTGGCATCGGCAACTCCCTCGGCAAAGTAGCCTATGGCGTTAGTCTCGATAACACGATTAGAGCCGCCCACCCAGTAGAAACGGACTGGGTTCAATGTGACATTACGATGGATCACATAGGCAACGGCTTTGGTTATGGGACGGCGCACTTGTTCTCCGAAGATGGTGTCCTAATGGCAACTGCCAGCCAATCTGTGATAGTCCGTGTACCGGAGTAACTAATGTCTCGTCTTGGCCGGGAGCGGCCTGATAGTGCCGTTGTCGCGAGCGGCCGATTCCGACCCGAAGCGGAATTCGCGTAGAACGGAAATGCGGTTAACTGAACCTCGCATCCAACCATGCGAGGAACGTGCTTACTTTGCGGGATCGTGAATTTTCTTCCAAGCATAGCGCTGTGTAGGCGGAGCCTTTCAGCTGTACGTTTGGTCGCACCGGCACGAGAAGTTCGCGCGCGACCATGTCAGAGGCCAGCACCGAGCTCGCCAACGCCACCCCTTGGCCAGCGATCGCGGCTTGGAGAACGAAGTGTTCTTCGTCGAAACGGACGATTCGCGCGACGTCGTCGATCTTGAGCTGTGCGCGAGCGAACCAACTTTGCCAGTTAACGTCCCGCAGGACCGGTTGTTGCCAATCTGTTTCGAGCAGCGTTGCTCCGCTGAGACGAGAGTCTTTGTCAATCCTGCCGCGTGCTGCATACGCGCCGAACTCCTCTTCCACGAGGGGTAGCGCGAAAAGACCAGGATGCGGGCCACTGCCATACCTCAGCGCTACATCAACATGCCTATCGTGCCGCAAATCAATTGGATGAGTTGCAGTCTCGATCTGTACGCGCATTCCGGGCGCCTGCGCGTAAAACGAAGGTAGTTCCGGTACCAACCTTAGCAACGCAAATGCTGCCGTAGTGGAAACTGTGATAACGGGGTCGGTCGCTAGCACCTCGTCCAGCGCAGTCTTCATCTCTTGAAATCCACGAGTGAACGCTGGCGCAAGCGCTGAGCCGATCTCCGTGAGTTTGATCTGCCTCGCTTGGCGCACGAAAAGCTGGACTCCGAGTGTGTCTTCCAACGCTCGAATCTGGTGAGACACAGCGGTGGGAGTAACCGATAGCTCAGCAGCCGCCCGCTTGAAGCTACCAAGCCGGGCAGCTGACTCGAAGGTACGCAGCGCACCGGGTGAAGGGAGGCTTTCGAACATGAATCGTGATAGATGAGTTTTATTCATCTATAAGTCAGAATTCATCCTTTGTCAATCTTATTTTTATTGGACATTATCCGAGCAATAAGCGAATGGGATGACTATTTTTCATCCATTTTCTAGTGACTGACAAAGGAGAATCCACGATGACCGCAATCCTGAGAATCGATGCGAGCGCAAGAAAAGAGCGCTCCGTAACGCGCCGGCTTGCTGATGCCTTCGTTGCCAGTTGGCGGGAACGGTCACCGCATACCCAGGTGATTCTCCGTGATGTCGGTAGAAAACCGCCCCCCGCTGTGAGTGAGGAGTGGATTGCCGCAGCGTTTGCTGGCGAGAACCGAACACCGGAGCAACGAGCGTTGTTGTCCCTGTCCGATGAGCTGATCGAAGAGGTGGAAACCGCCGACCTGATAGTCATGTCGGTGCCTATGTATAACTACGGAATGCCGGCGG
>JANQPF010000003.1 GCA_028285415.1 Pseudomonadales bacterium | reverse complement strand
CCCCCCCCCGCCGCCCCCGCGCCCGGCCTGTAGGTCACCGCTCCCTGGGGCAACAAAAGACTTCACCACAAAACGTTCGCCCGCCTGAGACACAAAACGCATGACCGCATCACGCCGCACCGCGGACGTTCCTGTACCGGGATCAAACGTGGCACACGGCAGGTTCGGATCGAACGCGGGAGGCTGTTTGGATGATGGGCTGTTGTTCAAAACCAGAAGGGTTGCAGGAACGCGATTGTCACGGAGTCTGGAGTATACTCTACGCCCGATCCAGACCGGCCGCTGCCGCCATTCGCCAAGAGCGCTCAACAAGAACACACGAAGACAGTTGCCCCTGACCCCCCAGCAAAACCTGAAGTACCGACCCGACATCGACGGACTGCGCGCGGTCGCCGTGCTCCCGGTTGTTTTTTATCACGCGGGCATCGAGCTTTTTTCCGGCGGCTTTGTGGGCGTGGACGTCTTCTTTGTCATCTCGGGTTATCTGATCACATCAATCATTGCCGGCGAAATCGACGCCGGCGGCTTTCGCTTCCGCAATTTCTATGAACGTCGCGCGCGGCGACTCTTTCCCGCGCTTTTCACCGTGCTCGGCTTCACCTGTATCGCCACCCCGTTTCTGCTCATGCCAGAAGAGCTCGAGGATTTTGGGCAGAGCGTCGCCACCACCGCACTCTTTACGTCCAACTTCCTTTTCTTCAGCGAAGCCGGCTACTTCGCAGGACCCGCGGAGGCAAAGCCGCTCCTGCACACCTGGTCGCTCGCGATTGAAGAGCAGTACTACCTCCTCTTCCCGGGTCTCCTCATTCTGATCCGGGAGTATGCGAGCCGCCGCTACGTCGGCTGGATCATGGCGCTCTTCGCCGCCTCCCTCGCCATCAGCATATGGAGCGTCGCCTACGCCCCGGACGCCGCGTTTTACCTGCTGCCAAGCCGCACCTGGGAGCTGCTCCTCGGCTCGCTGCTCGCGCTCACCAGCTTCCGGATCGAGCACCGCTGGGGACGCGAGCTCGGCAGCCTCGCCGGCATCGCACTCATTGCCATTGCCATCTTCGGCTTCTCTTCAGAGACGGCATTCCCGGGCGCGGCAGCGCTGCTGCCGTGCGTTGGCACGGCGCTCATCATTGCATGTGGAGCCTGCGGGCCGCAGAGCGAGCTGACGGTCGTCACCCGGCTCTTGAGCCTTCGCGCCGTCGTCTTTTGTGGCCTCATTTCTTATTCGCTCTATCTCTGGCACTGGCCCATCCTGGTTCTGGCAAAGCACTATCTCCTGCGCCCCCTCGACGCCACGGAAACCGCACTGCTCATCGCCGCCGCCATCGGGGTATCAATCCTCTCCTGGCGGTTCGTCGAAAAGCCATTTCGCGGACGGGATGGGCTCTTCGACGGGCGCGGCATGCTGCGCTTTTCACTGGCGCTCATGATCGGCGCCATTGCGGTGGGCCTCGTCTACGACGAAACCGAAGGCCTGCCGGAACGGCTGCCCGCGGAGGTTGCGCGCATCGCCGACGTTGCCAACGACAAGCCGTCGGAACGCAGGCGCTGCGAAGGCATCGCGCCGGAGGAGATCAGCTACGAACGGGTCTGTCGGGTGAACGAACTGGACACGCCGCCTTCCTTCGCCGTCTGGGGCGACTCGCACGCCATGGCAGTCATGCCCACCATCGGTGAAGTCGCCGCCGCCGCAGGCAGGAACGGGCTCAACTTCACCTCCAACGGCTGCGCACCCATCCTCAACGTCTCTCGCCCCGTACGGGACCTGCGCGGCGAATGCCCCGCGTTCAACGGCAAGGTGCTCTCGATCCTCCGCGAACACCCGGAACTCGAAACCATTGTCATCGTCGCGCGGTGGGCGAGACACGGCGAAGGCACCCCCTACGGTGAAGAAAGCCGCAGCGCGCTCTTTCTCGCCACGGCCGACGCGCTGGCCGAGACGGTCGAGGAAAACCGGATCATCTACCGCAGAGAACTCTTCAACACGCTCGAGCAGCTGATGCCGCTCAACCGCAACATCGTGATTGTCGGCCCCATCCCCGAAATGGGCGTCGACGTGCCGATTGTCCTCGCCAAAGCCACCTGGCGAGAGCAGCCCAAAGACTTGAGCGTGAGCATCGATGCGTACCTGGCGCGCCAGGCCTTTGTCAACGACACCTTCGAGCAGGCAGCTGACCGGTTCAACATCCACTATCACGATCCGAGCCCCTACTTCTGCCAGGACAACCGCTGCGCGGATGTGACGCAAGACGGCTTGCCGCTGTACTTCGACAACAACCACGTTGCCAGCCGCGGCGCGCAGCGCCTGACACCGCTGTTCGAGAGGATTCTCAGCGAGGCCACACGTTCCGAGGCAATCCGCTGACGAACAAGATGGAGAACACATACCCCAGCCACACCTCACGTCACGAGGTGTCGAGTGGACTCATCACCGCGTTCGGGCCCCTGCCCAGAACGTGTGTATAGATTTGCGTGGACGACAGATCAGAATGGCCGAGGAGCTCCTGCACCGTGCGAATGTCATAACCGCGCTCCAGCAGATGGGTCGCAAACGAATGACGAAACGTGTGACAGGACGCGCGCTTGGTCAAACCCGCCTCTTGCACCGCCTTGCGTACCGCACGCTGCAGGTTAGCCTCGCCAATGTGATGTCGACGCACCACGCCACCGCGCGGATCCACTGAGCGCCCCGCCGCCGGGAACGCGTACTGCCACCCCCACTCCCGCGCCGCGTTCGGGTACTTTCGCGCCAGGGCATACGGCATCCAGACCGCGCCGTGTCCCGCCGCCAGATCCACTTCATGCAGACGATGCGCCCCAGCCAGCTGCGCACGCATCGGGTCGTGCAGCGAGTCCGGAAACAACGTGCGACGATCTTTGCCGCCCTTGCCATCGCGCACCGTAATCTCGCAGCGGGCAAAATCCAGATCCTTCACCCGCAGGCGAATGCACTCCATCAGGCGCATCCCCGAGCCATACAACAGACTCGCCGTCAGCCAGTGCACCCCCGCCAGCGCATCCAGCACCCGCCGCACCTCATCCCGGGTCAGCACAACCGGCAGATTCCCGGCACCTTTCGCGCGCTGCACACCCTGCAACCACGGCAGATCCATGTGCAACACTTCCCGGTAGAGAAAGAGAATGGCCGACAGCGCCTGATTCTGCGTCGACGGCGCTACCCCGTCTCGCACCGCCAGCTGTGTGAGGAACGCCTCCACCTCACGTCGACCGAGCTCCCGCGGATGCCGCTTGCCGTTGGCAATGATGAAACGACGAATCCTGACGTACGCCGCTTCTGTTCGCTTCGCCAAACCCAATCTGCGAATCCGCGCGCGCACCTCGTCCAGCAATCGAGGCCGCGTACCCTGAGGAGATTCCCCCGACAAAACACCACCACAAAGTCATATCAACCTCAGTCAGAGTTACACGACAACCTGCCGCGATATGTGGGACTAGGGCTTTGATTCGACTAGGATATTCGTCCAAGCCGTTGTGAGAGATAGGCCTGTGCAGACGGAGTTACACGACAATTG
Source organism: Pseudomonadales bacterium (assembly GCA_028285415.1). GTDB lineage: Bacteria > Pseudomonadota > Gammaproteobacteria > Pseudomonadales > Azotimanducaceae > UBA4421. Next base: position 419,247 of record JANQPF010000003.1, on the reverse strand, counting down.
GTCGCAGACTAGGTGTTAGGCGTCCTGATGAGCTATCCAGTTGATGAAGGGTACGTAAGATCCAATCGTATATGGGCTCTTTCCATATTCCCGCTGGTTGTCTTGGTCACCGGCATTTCCATTTATCTCAAGCTGCTGGACTACAACTACTTCATACAGAGCCTGTTCACCGGCCTCGCAGTTATGTTCATTTTCCAAGTCTTCTCCAAACCCGAGAAACCGGCGTTTTCAATAGACGGCGACAGTCTTCGTATCAGTGCCAGCCGCTCCTACCCAATCGAAAAGATCTATCGGGTTTATGTTAAGAAGACTGGACCTGAAGTATTTCGGCTTAAGATCCTTGCCGAAGAAATGGACAAACTTCGAACTCCACCGCTGAGACACGGGGACAAACTCGTCAAGGAACTGCAATCCATTAATCTAAAGATCGAGCTGGTAGATGATACAAAGGACGCCTAACAAGCAGTTGGAGCTGACGTGCTAACCGTCACTTCGTTTGCAATCGGCTCGCTTCGCTCACCGCAAACTCGCGCCGGTCTTAACGCACGCAGCTCAACACGGTGTTAGGCGTCAATGATGGTTCTCTCAGATCCCAATAGGCCTCGATTAGTTGATGTTGCCTTACTGCTACTCTACACACCCTTGGTTGCTGCAATACTGACAATGATCGGAATTACGCTTTTCTCGGATCCAAGGCTTTTCAATCCAACCTCTTTGTCACTTCCCGCCGTGCTCTTCGCGCCATTGCTGTTTGTGGTTTATAGAATCACCCAACGGGATAACGTCGCTCGCTGGACGCTCACCGGTATCATTTCGATGATCGCAATATCGGGCTTGTACTCTGTTTTTTTCCAGTTTCAGCCGTCTACAAATACCGTAGCTAGTCCAACTGAATACGCGGTTATATTGTCACTCGTCTCAATACTCATGCTGGCCGTTGGCGCGGCTTTGTTGCACTTGCCGACTGCTCGCCGCTGGTTTCAGGAGGGAGGATCGCGTTGACCCCTAACAAGCAGTTTGAGCTGACGTGCTAACCATCACTCCGTTTGCATTTCGCTCCCTACGGTCACGGCAAACTCGCGCCGGTCTTAACGCACGCAGCTCAACGCAGTGTTAGGCGTCATGTCGGCAATCCTCGAAGGTCCAAGAACGGCAAAGCCGAACCTCCACCGATGACAACAGACTCCATATTTAGGTGGAGCCCTTGGATCTCCTCAATTTCTTACCTGGGTGCTGCTGCATGCAAGTTATTGGAGTTGGAGAGCGCTGTGGTCTTTGTAGCCGCACCCGGACTGTTTCTTCTCGGCTGGGCATTCCTTGGCCATTTCGTGACCCTCGACGAGGATATGCCTGGCGAATGGTCCAATCCGCAGGATAGTAAGAAAGTGTGGTATTCATCTGTGGTTGAGTTGTTGCTAAAACTGTTGGCTTTCGCCACGCTCCTGCTTATCGTTTTGCTCTAGATCTATTGTTTAGGGTGATCGCCAGTGGACAAACACCAGTCGATTCAGCTGACGCCTAACGACCCGTTGGAGCTGACGTGCTAACCGTCACTCCGTTTGCATCTGGCTCGCTACGCTCACCGCAAACTCGTGCCGGTCTTAACGCACGCAGCTCAACGCAGTGTTAGGCGTCTAATGCCGAGATTCATCGTTCTCTCGCTACTACTCATGGGTCCAGCTATGTCACTCGCAGATTCCGCAAACTGGCCTCCCCTTGAAACCGTACCTCATGTCGTCGGACGGCCAGCGACAGAGTCAGACATCAACGAGGGGCGCGCGGCTTTCTTGATTCAAGTCGACGGCCAATCTGCCGGTCGTCCTATGCAGATACGGCTTCCCCAGTATGCGAAGGTCTTCGACGAAGAAAAAGGCGAGCTAATCCCTGTCGTTATCATCCAAGCTGAAACAGATGGGGAAACGGAGGTGTTCGGCTACTATAACTTTTCGGACGAAAGCTATGGTGTGGGTCTCGCTAGCGAATTCGAGCTACTTGGAGAAAACTAAGGATGACCACGACGCCTAACACGCAGTTGGAGCTGACGTGCTAACCGTCACTAAGTTTGCATTTGCCTCCCTACGGTCGGCGCAAACTCGTGCCGGTCTTAACGCACGCAGATCAACGCGGTGTTAGGCGTCATGCGACGTATTCTGTTCTTCGTAGTTTTGGCACTAACAACATTCGTCGGCACAATTGCATTGGCAGCACATTTCTTCCTGGGTCTCGGTGGCAATTTTGGGTATCACTTTGGTTACTACGGCAAATTCAATCAAATCTATGCCGACCTTCAGTCAACCGAAAACATCCAAATTATCGACTACGGGATACACCAGGACCTAACACTTGAGGACTTTTGGATAGACATCAACCTCAACGGAGAATTACATCAATTAGAATTCCGGAACTCTAACATCAGATCTGTAAAGGACCTTAGGACTGAATACTCAGAACTTATCGAGCCCGACGCCTAACGAGTTGTTGAACTGGACTGCCATGTGCGTACTTCGTTTTGCATCTGCTCGTTTCACTCGCGCAAAACTCGCCCGCACTTATGTCAGCCAGTTAACATGGTGTTAGGCGTCAAACGATGGTTGTTTAAGCTACTTCAAAAGCCAAAGAATCAAGCAGTTCTACTACTTTGCTTCGTTCTAATCTGGTATCTACAAGTACGATATGCCAGCACCTCCGATTATCCCACCGATCTTATAGAACTGGCCCTCTGGTCCACTTCATGCATCCTCAAAATATTGGTCCTAGCCACTTTGCCCATTGGATTAGGCGCGGCCTATGACTCCATTCGGGCGCGCCCGAAGAAAGCCATCGTCGCAGGTCTTGTATGGATAGGAGCTGGCTTACTACTAGTAACGACATTATCCGTGTATCGCGAAACATGGGCACAACCATTCTCTATTGCCACTTACTATTCAGTGGGTACGCCTATGCTCTACGGTGGAGAGATCGTAACTCACTATTCTGCTTGGCTGTCAGATTGGCAGAGCGGTGAAGTCGTACTGATAGAGAGTCTTCTCGTCGTCAGCCTGGCGCTTGGGCACGCGTCAATTGGCTATTGGTATCGGGGCACATCTGCGAGCGCTATTGTGCATGGCTATCTCTTGAGCTTCGTTTTACTAGTCACTTATGTGTTTCTGAGCGGTTGGGTACTCATGGATTACGATTTTTTTCACGGAGATTCGTTCCCATCGGCCGTGCTATTCGATCACCTCTTCTTTCCACTAGCATCACACCCCTACACATCCATCGCCAGTGTTATCTACGTTGCTTGTTTCATTAGTAACGTTTTCATTGTATATCTCAGTAGCCCAACCGCGAGAAGCTGAAGTGACGCCTAACGAGTTGTTGAAACGGACTGCCTATTGGTCACACTTTTTGCATTCCGCTTCGCTGCAGCAAAAAGTCCGCCCAGTCTACGGCAGCCGCTTAACACGGTGTTAGGCGTCATGGCGAGATCCTCCAGAGTTCAAGGGAGCTAGCTATTGTTCGGCGGAATGGACGATCCACCTGGACCAAGCTTCCCCAAACGACGCTGGGTAGAGCCACATCCAAGAAAATGGGGCATCATCGCACTGGTCGTACTTTCCGCAGTGACATTCATGTTCATTGGTTGGTTTGGCGCGCTTTGGATCATACCTTGGCTTGCCTTCGAAGCTCTTTGCCATGCGAAATTCGCCGACCAACGACGGTACAGAACGGGGAACCCCGGATGAATTCACAAGTACAGATGGTCGTCTTTGTAGGTCCATCGCGGTCCACCTAAAGTGCTTCTGACGTGTGGGACTTGTTTTACGCTTCTATCTATCGTGGCGGTAGTAAATGCATTCACTTTCGCAACCTGTCAGCGAAAGCCCGAGCGTAAGAAATACGTGGTAATCACAGTCATCATCGGATTGGTGCTGTTGGTCCCAACCACAGAGTCCTGTAAAAAGGCTCTCACAGTCTCGCTTTGGGACACTATCAGGAGCGAACAAATGACGCCTAACAAGCAGTTGGAGCTGACGTGCTAACCGTCCCCCGCCGAAGGCGGGTACTACGTCTTGCATTTCACTCGCTACGCTCGCGGCAATCTCGTGCCGGTCTTAACGCACGTAGCTCAACGCAGTGTTAGGCGTCTCAATCAAGGAGGTACAGAAATTGAAGGTCGGCACTCTATTCCTTTTCGTATTCTTATCGATGATCGGCTCGATAGCCTTTGCCGGTGAAGCCGAAGGAAATGTCGGGGAAATCTGGGCTTCGCCGACTTCAAGCTACGTTATGTTCACCATCAAGGATTCAGGTTTTAACCCACACCGGTGTAACTCTTCAGGTCGCTTTTCGATCGATATGCGCGCTCCCGGAGGTCGATCTACTCTTGAACTTCTACTAAGAGCCAAGGACATGAAGCACGTTGTCTACGTTAAGAGCTTAAACACCTGCAATGAGTTCGACGCTGAGAATGCGAGATACATCGTTGTACGCTGACCGAACTAAGACTGTTGCGGATACGCCTAACGCACCGTTGGAGCTGACGTGCTAACCGTCCCCCGCCGAAGGCGGGTACTACGTCTTGCATTCGGCTCGCTTCGCTCACCGCAAACTCGTGCCGATCTTCACCCACGCAGCTCAACGCGGTGTTAGGCGTCATGGCGATGCGTTACCAAGATGGGAGAGAGGTAAAGATCGGAGACATCGTTGATGTACCGATCCCCGATGGTAAAGCGAGAGCAAGAATCGTCATGCTCGGAGAAACATACGAACACGGTGATATCGACTTCGAATTTCTCTCCTGGGTAAGGCGAGAAAGAAATCTGAATGAAGACTCGATAGTTGTTGAGTGGCTCGAATCGAACCCATTCCACCACGAGGATCCGAACTACGCACCGGTAGGCAACTACATGTTCACTCCATTGGATGAATGGATCGAAGTTGTTTCCGAATAGCGGAAGAGGCCGATCGATATGCTACAGCTGACGCATGACCAGCAGTTGGAGCTGACGTGCTAACCGTCACTACGTTTGCATTTCACTCGCTACCCTTGTGGCAATCTCGTGCCGGTCTTAGCGCACGCAGCTCAACGCGGTGTTAGGCGTCAATGAAAGATCTCCAGTGCTCACAGATACCACCCTTCGGGAGAGTCAAAGACTGTCTGGTTTCTCCAAGTAAGATTCTCTGGCTAACGCTGGTACTCCTAGCATCAATCCCCACCATATCTTTAACTGCGGCAGATCACTCAAAAATCCAAATGGACCATGGAAGCGTAGAGGCGACAGCTGCAAACCTGCGGCTTGTGGAGGACAGCTTGCGCGATTGTGAATTCGCTTTCGATTCGCTAATCGACAAAGTACGCTGCGAAGAAGCTCAAGCCAACATCCGCAAAGCGATTAAGCAGGTTCTTGAAAGAATCGAAGAGCGAAAAGCAAATGGATCAACGGCCTCAAAGGAGACCCTAGATTGACGCCTAACAAGCAGTTGGAGCTGACGTGCTAACCGTCATTTCGTTTGCATTTGGCTCGCTCTGCTCACCGCAAACTCGTGCCGGTCTTAACGCAGGCAGCTCAACGTATTGTTAGGCGACTCTAAAAGATCTACCAAGAAACCACACCACAGGAACCGAATGAAAAAATACCTTGCAGTTTTCGCTAGCGTTCTCGTACTAGGGCTATCGCATACGGCTCTGGCGAACTGTGCGGGCGAGGAAGTCAGATTCACGTTTGATGAACTAAAAGTGAGATCTTTTTTCGAACTAATCGCCGATTTTGCTGGGCTAAGGCTTCAAATTGACCCAGAGATTGTTCAATCTGGCCCTGTTAATTTCGACTGTACGTACTGGCTAATCGCAGCAGAAAATATCGCTCGCGAGTACAACTTAACGTTGAAAATTAACAATGGCGTTATGTACGTTAGCAAAACCGAGTAAGAGCTTGTCGTTACCCTTTTACCGGGCTCATGGACCTCTGAACTGGATTTCTCATCCACAATCGGTGGCATTCACGTCCGCATTGCAAGAGACGCCTGACGACCCGTTGGAGCGGACGTGCTAACCGTCGCCCGCCAAAGGCGGGTACTACGTCTTGCATTTGGCTCGCTCCGCTCAACGCAAACTCGTGCCGGTCTTAACGCACGCAACTCAACGCAGTGTTAGGCGTCTAGATATGCACCCTTCAGGATTCAAAATTCAATTTCTAACCTTGTGCTTGTTCCTCGCAGGTTGTGACTTTCAAGCTGGTGTCACCGTTACCGATAAGAATAGATTCAGCGGAGCAGGTATCGTCTTTGAGATCCCGATGGAGACTTCCGATGCAACTACTGGAACACCTGGGATCACATATCAAAGCGAACGTTTCAGCGCCGAAACCAATGGCAAGACCCTAACCGTAAATGGGAAGGACTATGGCGCCTTGAATAAAGGAGATATCGTTGATTTCTATGAATACCCAACGATCAAGGTCAACGGTGAGATTCGCCGACCAAAAGGAACCTAGATTCGACGAAGTGCAACAGTCCAGCGATTCAGAATCTGACTAATCATGATCTGTCCAACTTGTGGTGCCGAAAACGAACTCACCTGGAGACGTTACTGGGCTTCTCCATTCGGAAAACACAAATGCGAGAAATGCTCAGTAGACTTTTACTTAGAGCACTCTTTTAAGTACTACGCTGCTCTTCTGGCTTTGTGGTTGCTGTCCGGATTCGTTGCGTTATTCATCGCCGCGTTCTTGAATCTTGGGTTCCCACTCATTTTGCTGCTTTGGGGGGTAACAGGTTTGATAGTTGTGCTGCCTATCGACAAGAGAATGGATGACACCTGGCGAGGAACCAGATTGAAATGATCCTCTCGACGCTTAACGACCCATTGGAGCTGACGTGCTGACCGTCGCCCGCCAAAGGCGGGTTCTACGTCTTGCATTTGGCTCGCTTCGCTCACCGCGAACTCGCGCCGGTATTTACGCATGCAGCTCAACTCGGTGTTAGGCGTCATGACCAAGTACGTTTTGGCGTTGGGGTGCGTTTGGATCATCGCGAGTTCATGGGCGCACGCAGAAGAAAGGATCGTGCTCGAACCGCATGAACTAATCGCTCAAGCTAAATCTGCCTTAGCTGAAAGAAATACAAAGTTCCGCAGTTCCGAAACGAGGAGAATCATGCTGTTCTGCTCACCCCCATTCGAAGCGAACAACTGCACCGCGTCGGTAGTACTAGGCATTGAGGAGTCCAAAACCTCGTCCACTGAAGGGGGTAGGTGCAAAACCCAGACCACATTCACCACAACCACAGTCCTGATATCACTGAACAGCGAGATTGTGGTGGCGGAAGGAACAGGCACGGAATCTCAGGCCACAATCGAGGATTGCGAGCAGGGAGATTCAGATGACGCCTAACCAGCAGTTGGAGCTGACGGCCTATTCGCCACTCCGTTTGCATTTCGCTCCCCATGGTCGCGGCGAAGTACGCCGGCTCATGCACTACCGCAGCTCAACACAGTGTTAGGCATCTGAATGAGTCCCTCCAGGATTATTAGATCCAAAGACCGAAAGGATCGACGGCTTCCCGTTGATCCAGACAAACTCAACATGGGCAACACATATGACCTTCCCCCCGAGTACTACTACGACCAAGAATTCCATTGCGTTGACTGTGGCGTCTATCAAGTCTGGACAGCCAAACAACAAAAGTGGTGGTATGAAGAAGCAGGAGGCTACTTTTTCACGTCCGCTAGTCGTTGCCGAACCTGTAGAAAGAAAGAACGTGGTAGAAAAACTCAAGCACAAATCGACGCGGGCCACGGCGATGCACCGAAAAAAGACGCCTAACGACCCGTTGAACCCGACAACCTGCCCGTCAATTCGGCTCACCGCAAACGCAGCGCCGGGCTTAACGGCTGCGGGTTAACGCGGTGTTAGGCGGCAAGAAAACGTTATCAGGAGTGATAGGTCATGGACTCGACTAGAAACCCGATCAGAACTTATTCACTAGTTGTCTGTTTCTCATCGCTTTTCGTAGGCGCAGTCGCCCTAGTCATCGGACTGTACGACATATTGCAGATCAGCTTTCCTGAGGCGACAAACACGAGCTTTCAGATGCAACTCGAACAGGCAGCACAGCAACAGAAAATGCTTGCCGACCAGCTGGCAGCTAGAGCTAACTCAGATGGCGAAAGCGTCTTAGATGGAACAATTGCTACAGATTTAGCATCAATTCAGATTCCTAAACCGAACCACACTTACTTCATAAACTCTGCGATCCAGAGCCTTATCTTATCAACTATCGTCCTTATCGTGAGCGCCAGCATTTTCTTCTTCCATTGGAGATTGGCTCGTGGTCGATAGACGCCGGGGACATGGCTATCGGTTGCCGCCTAACTTACCGTTGAACCCGACCGCCTACCCATCACTCCCTTTGCATTTGGCGCCCTTCGGTCGCCGCAAACATCGCGCCGACCAACGGCAGCCGGTTAGCGCAGTGTTAGGCGTCACTCAACGCCACTCAGTGTTCTTGGCTATCGAATACATATGAAAACTGTGTTTCTCCTCCATCACACACGTGAACACGAAGATCATGAGGACATCAAACTCATCGGTGTATTCTCAACGCGAGAAGCGGCAGAACAGGCGATGTACCAGACAAAGAACGAACCAGGCTTTTGTGACTATCCGGAGGGCTTTGAGATCGACGTGTATGAAATAGATCAGCCTGGCTGGTTAGAGGGTTTCGGAGAATAATGAGCTTCTATCAGAGTGGCGAGGCAAGACACAGTCATTCACATCTGACGCCTAACAAGCAGTTGGAGCTGACGTGCTAACCGTCACCCGCCGAAGGCGGGTACTACGTCTTGCATTTCGCTCCCTGCAAACTCGCGCCGGTCTTAGCGCGCGCAGCTCAACGCGGTGTTAGGCGTCACTGCATGATCGCGCCCCCGATGGAATTCCAATCCGAACGTCTCGACTTACGCAGACTAAAGATTGAAGACACAGACTCAGTATTCGAATACGCATCCGATCCAGAGGTCACTCGGCTCATGGACTGGCCCATGCATCAAGACCGATCAGAGTCACTCGAATTCATCCAAAGAACGTCTCAAGAATGGGACGCTGGGGATCAATACTCCTGGGCAATCACACTACCGACCTCTGAAGAACTAGTAGGTGTTGTCTCGTGTAGCCGTATCTCACACAAAGTATCTTTCGGCTATACGCTCGCACGGAAACACTGGAGCCATGGATACGCCACCGAAGCCGCAAAGGTGATCGTCAATTGGCTTAGTTCAAATCCTGCGGTGTTTAGGATCTGGGCCGTTTGCGACATCGAAAACACAGCGTCAGCAAACGTATTAACGAAGTCTGGACTATCCAAAGAAGGTATCCTTCGAGCATGGGAAGTGCGTCCAAATTTACCTGGAGCTCCTATTCGCGATGTATACGTATTCGCAAAAACACGCGACGCCTAACGAGCAGTTGGAGCTGACGTGCTAACCGTCACTCCGTTTGCATTTAGCTCGCTCCGCTCACCGCAAACTCGTGCCGGTCTTAACGCACGCAGCTCTACGCAGTGTTAGGCGCCGAGTAAGGATTATCGTGAGTTCGGCGACGTTAGTATTAAGTCTCCTACTTGCAACTCATCTGATCATTGCTAGTTGGGCTTCCTACCGGCTAGTAACAGCAGAAAGTATCTCCAAGTATCAGAAGTGGATCCTTTCACTTCTTTGCTTCATCTTCCCCTTAGTAGCTACTCTTTATGCTCTCTACATCACGCATAGAGAAGACATTTCCAAGTCTCATGTAAAACCAACGAAACTTGAGTACGTTCTCGAACAAAAGTTGATTAGGCTATTCCGTGGTGACCGGTAGCGATGGGGGAATTGGTGGAGATGGTGGTGGCGATTAGCGAGCGCCGCCTAACTCGTATTTGGAGCGGACTCTTGACCGCTCAACACTGTGTTAGGCGTCATGAGTGACGTCGATCAGGAACCCAGGTTAACTAAGTGGATTACGATTCCACTCGGGCTGCTACTTCTACCACTCGCCCTTGTCTCAATCGTCGCATCCATACTCTTCTTTCTTTCACCTGACAATTCGCTTTCTTTTAGTAGATTCACGATCGGATCTCTCCTACTGACAACTAGCACATTCGCACTAATTCTTTCTTATCGTATGATATTGAACCAGCCGAGTAGAAAAGATGCGGGACTATTGCCGCCTTGGTTGCTTTACGCTGCGGGTGCGTTGTTTGCAATTTTTCCTTTGGCATCAATCGCATTCGGCACATTTTGGGACAATCCACTCCGCAACTCGGTGATGACTATTGCGTACATATTCATTGTTCCTTGGTGCTTCCGATTAGCTAATTCACGACGTAGGCATAGACTTCGTGACTAGGTTGCATTCGTACTTTCAAGATCGAGGCGTCGCGGCTTTTCTATTGCCGCCTAACTTACCGTGGAACCCGACCGCCTACCCGTCACTCCGTTTGCATTTGGCTCCCTTCGGTCGCCGCAAACATCGCGCCGACCAACGGCAGCCGGTTAACGCAGTGTTAGGCGTCAAATGAGCATCCTCCGGGTCTTGGCTTTCTTCGCCTCAATCCTGACCGGCATCTCAGTAGTCTCTGAAAACATACCCTGCCCAACTTTTGAGAACCAATCCGTCGTGTGCTTTCCAGAGGTCTTCGAGGAACCTACTGGGGTTAGCCTGATAGATCCAACCGGACTCGAGAGCTTCAATGTCATTAACTCGCACGCCATCATTTTCACTCAGCATCCCGACCCGAATCTGGAAGGTTGCGAACTGCTCGGCGAGATCAAGTTCAAACAAAACCTGGAGGATGCCGAGATTTCGGAGTCTCACCTACTCGACTTACAAACCGCAGTAGAATCTCTTGGTGGAAATCGCGCAGTGATGCGGACGCCGCAAGAACCAGAAGCAAGCAGAGTTTATTCATGCGAATAAAGAGCCAACCAAATGCTGCCGTACTGGCACCAAACAAGCCGTTGGAACTGACGTGCTAACCGTCGCCCGCCAAAAGCGGGTACTACGTCTTGCATTTGCCTCGCTACGCTCGGCGCAAATTCTTGCCGGTCTTAACGCACGCAGCTCAACGCAATGTTAGGCGTCAATGGAATATCATCGGCGCATTAGAGATAGCCTCATTCTGGGCAGCATCGCTTTCTTCGTTATTTACACTGCCTACTGTTCTTGGATCTACTTCTTCACCGACTACTATCCTTCTGAACGTCTCAGTGTCTCGTACCAACTAGCGGTCTATTGCGCTGTCATCTGGGCACTCGTGAACGACAATAAGCTCGGGCACCACGTGTATGACGCTTACGACTTGGGATTCCTCGCCTTTCTTTTCTGGCCCATATTTCTACCCTTTTATCTTTTCAAGTCCCGCGGCTTGATCGCAATACCGTTACTGATAGGGTTACTGGTCATATTCTTCGTCGAAGCACTCGTTCGTGTTGCTTGGGACTACTCACAATCAGTTGACGCCTAACAAGCAGTTCGAACTGTCGTGCTAACCGTCCCCCCGCCGAAGGCGGGTACTACGTCTTGCATTCGCCTCCCTTCGGTCGGCGCAAATTCGTGCCGGTCTTAACGCACGCAGCTCAACGCGGTGTTAGGCGTCTCACATACAACACCTGGCATTCGCTGATACGCCGTCAACAGTTGATATAAAAACCCAACGTGGACAAGATAATGCCGTTTTTCCAACGAGAGAACTATGCCGTCCAACGCTGACACGTTCCACGCCCGGGTCATGGAGCTACTTGATATCACGCAACGCTATTGCCCAGGATTCAACAGGAAAATTCAAGTCGATCATAAGACTGGAAAGTTGTACGGAACGTTTTATGTCAAAGAAGAGAAACACCGACACGAGCTCGAAGCCGAATTGGAAAACTTTGACGACGTGTTACGCGGGAGTAGCGTTTTTGAAGTCTTGCGAAGTGAGGCGATCGAGGGGTTTGTGGCTGAGTGTGGGTTTGAAGACATTCAACGAATTGCGATCACTGAGATTGCAGGATTCTTAGCAGAAGCGCGCCAACTTCAAGAGGATGATCCTGCCTACGCACTCACGATATGGACAGATGCTGAGCAGGGTCAGTGGGATTATCAGGTATGCCTGAAGAACGGATTTGAAAGCGCGCTCGCAGATATGCAAACGCGCACAGATGTTTACGATTCAGCACGAGGTATCGAAAGGTATAAGTACTACGAATATTCGAGCTTCGGATTCTACCCAGGTAATGAGATGCGGGATCGACTTGATCAAGTCAGGCGTGCCTCTGAAAAAAACTACGCCCTCTATGGCGAAAAGTTCAACAATCAACATTGCTTTGAGCTAATGCTAGACGCAGTTGCAAGAGCATTGAACAAGAGTCGCAAATCCATTGAAGAGCAATTGCTGACCACAAAGGATTTTGTAGCCTTTCCGCGTCTCTACGATCAGGACGAGATTACTGAATTCAGGGCAGTAAGAAAGACTATGTCTGCTGCAGAAATCGACTCAGTAATGGCGCATCTTTTTGGAAGCTTGCTAACCTAGGGGCTTGAAACGAAGAATTTTTGGGGTAACGCAGTTAGCCGATAAACGACCCGAAAATGATTGGACAAACACCTAACAATCCGTTGGAGCTGACGTGCTAACCGTCCCCCGACGAAGGCGGGTACTACGTCTTGCATTCGCCTCCCTTCGGTCGGTGCAAACTCGTGCTGCTCTTAACGCCCGCAACTCAACGCGGTGTTAGGCGCCATGAGATGGGGTTCCCAGATCAAAGCGTTAAAACAAGGCAACTACGATCAGGTAATACAGGCAGCAAAACGCAAATTGGAATCAGATCCAGATGATCTGATGAGCCATTTCGAAATGGCCCAGGCGTACGAATCGACCGGCAAGGAAGAGTTAGCTCTGAGGCACGCCAAATTTTGTTTGTCTATAAAACCCGACATTTTTTACGTACTAACACTCGCTGCTCGCTGTTCCGCAAAACTAGAAAACTATGAAGACGCCTACAACTACGCGCAACGGGCACTACTAGACGACAAAGATCCGAACCTGTCTCGATTAGCCGTACTTTTCTTGATGCTGCTTTCATACATCCCCGGCTTGAAAGCGCTGAGAGATACGAACGAGCGTATAGTTGGATCCTATGCGAAAGAAACACAGTGGCTCCGAGACTACGTAGCCTGGTATCAACGACGAAAAACCAGTCCCTAGCAGTACATTGCAGAGCTTCCAAGTGACGGCTAACGAGTGGTTGGAGCGAGCTACCTATTGCGCACACTTTGCGTTCGCAAAAAGTCTGCGCAATGTACGGCAGTCGCTCAACACGGTGTTAGGCGTCCATTGGAGAATTTTCGGAGGTTAAATGTCAGAAACAAGAGTATCGTCCATTGACCTTACCCCAACTGTCACCTTCGATCCGGATTCTCTCGAGAACCCGATCAAGCCTGATTGGTTCCGTGGCGTTCATGAAGCTCGCCTGGCTAAGGCGGTCGGCATTGAACAGTTTGGTGTAAATCTTGTCACTCTAGACCCGGGCTCATACTCCGCACTCCGACACTGGCATGAGGGTGAGGATGAGTTTGTCTTCGTAGTCGAAGGAACTTTGACTCTGATCGACAACAATGGGGAGCACACGCTGGCCGCTGGAAGCACAGTGGGTTTTCCTGCTGGTATTCCTAACGCTCACCACTTAGCAAATCGCTCGGATCAACCAGCCACTTACATCGCGGTTGGAGCTCGGCTTTCCGAGAAGGATCAGATTCACTATCCTGACGACAATCTTAAGCCTGCGAGAAGATGATCGAAAGGACGCCTAACAAGCAGTTGGAGCTAACGTGCTAACCGTCCCCCGCCGAAGGCGGGTACTACGTCTTGCATTTGGCTCGCTCCGCTCACCGCAAACACCTGCCGGTCTCAACGGCAGTCGCTCAACACGGTGTTAGGCGTCATGCGAGATCGTGCAAACGGCAAGCGACTCATACTCCTGATGGCATCGGTTTTACCTACGGCTTCTGTCTTTGCCGGTGGTTCCGAGCAAACTGTCGAACTAATTCATCTAAGCAAGACTAGTCAAACTGACTTTGTAATGACTCTCAAACCAAGACCAGACATCGACGGCTATGAAGACTTTCATATGGGAAAGTGTGATGTCTTTGTTGTCCTCGGTAAATTCCGAACCAAAGGACTTACCGAGTCAGGCTTCATACCAGGAAAGGAAGATCACCTAAAGGCAATCGAGCATATTCAGGAAACCAACGAACCATTCAAATTCGGCTGGATGGGTAGTGGATTCAAAGTTCTCGATAAAACTAATCCTTGCACTGTGGAGAGTCGCTCTTTGAAACACTACGAAGGCGGGGCAATACTCTCTTGGTACACTGGGACATAATTCTCAAATGACGCCTAACAAGCAGTTGGAGCTGACGTGCTAACCGTCACTTCAGTATTCCCCATGTCTAGACAATGACCCGAGCAATGAAACTACCAATCTTGCTTCTGCTCTCGGTTGCTGTCGTTGGGGTAACCAACTGTTACACCTATCAGCACACAAGAGCGTCCTATCACGCGGTAGGCCTCAACGACGGCGCAGTTCATGCTAAGAACCAGATACTAGAAAAAATCAACGCACTGGATGACGAACTTCCCGAGTGCACTCTTATCTACACCGAAAGCAATACAATCGAGCTACTATCGGTTAAGTCACACGAACTATTTGTGGTACGCCAACCAGATGGCCTGGTCGCTCTTTGTCGCAAACGCCGAGAAACGAATGATGCCTAACCAGCAGTCGGAGCTGACGTGCTAACCGTCCCCCGCCGAAAGCGGGTACTACGTCTTGCATTTGGCTCGATACGCTCACCGCAAACTCGTGCCGGTCTCAACGCACGCAGCTCAACGCAGAGTTAGGCGTCTAGGTCCATGGGTATCGTGCTTGGAGGGTTATATTCAGTCTTGTTCACCCTCGCGTGGTCCGTCGGTAGATTTACCATTCATCGAAAGCAAACCAATCATGTCGTACAAATGTCAAATACCTACAAACCCTGGATCAAATGGATTTCTGGGGCATTTCAAACCATCGTAGGATTTGGAGGCTTCTTATTTTTCGCATCGGCGCTTCTGAGCACTAGTGAACCATCTAGCTACTTTATTCCCATCATTGCGGGGTACATTTGCTCAACTTCCAAGACGCTTTTTAGTCTTGTGCTGTATGTCATCACAAAGGACGACGGACTTGTTTCCTAGTCAACACCTAACAAGAAGTTGGAGCTGACGTGTTAGACGTCACGGCGCCACGTGATCCAGTTTCTTAAGATCTCTCTACTTTCGTTTTTCATACACCTTTGCATCACAGTTCTGATGGTCCGGTTTGTCCGAATCTCGATAAACGACATCGAAGTGTTCAACTGGGTAGTCCAGGAATTTCTTTTCTTCCCTGTTGGCGAGCACATCTTGATCGTAGGTGAAACTAACGAGCACGGCTTCACGCTTCACAACTTCGTTTGGCATTGGGCATTACTGTACAGCGTGGTATTCGGTATCGTTGCCGGGCTACTCTCGAGTCCTTTCCGAGCATGGATAAGCAACGACTCAACATGAATCTAAAGACGCCTAACAAGCAGTCGGAGCTGACGTGCTAACCGTCCCCCGCCGAAAGCGGGTACTACGTCTTGCATTTGGCTCGCTCCGCTCACGGCAAACTCGTGCCGGTCTTAACGCACGCAGCTCAGCGCAGAGTTAGGCGTCATGGGCAGACATCTGATACTGATAGGTCTCTTGCTTCTATGTTCTGGGTGTTTTTCTGCTGGCGATTCTGAATTGGAACAACATGTTAAGAGTCTCATCGAAACGAAAAACATCATCACAATGGATAATCTTGGACAATCAGTAGTGAATATCGAAACCGACGAGCCATTCGATTTGTCGGAAGAAGAGCGTCTCGAACTGGCACGTGAAATTGCACGTCGTGCTTTCGAAATAGACGAAGACCGCGAATCGATTCTTGTCGCTTTCACCAAGTCTTCTGGGTCAATCGAAATGATTGCTTTCCCCTGGGATAACGAGAACGGCGAGCCAGTACTATTGGAACAGTAATGTCCGTTTCTTTTAGACACATCCGGCCAACGCCTGGCCTCACCTGTGGCGTGAAACACACCACCCAGAGCGGCGCTGCAACTTGGTTCAGACAGACGCCTAACGACCCGCTGGAGCTGACGTGCTAACCGTCGCCCGCCAACGGCGGGTACTACGTCTTGCATTCGACTCGCTTCGGTCGCCGCAAACTCGTGCCGACCTAACGCACGCAGCTCAACGCGGTGTCAGGCGTTTGACAAATATCGTCCGCAACTCGAATCACAGGGAAAGTGGAATATGAAGGTTTGGAACGTATCATTGCTAGCTTCTGAATTAGGAAAAGACCAAGTTTCAGAAAGAGATCAACTCAAGTACCTGATTTTCTTCGTCACAATTTCGACCTTAGGAGCAGATCCTTATCTGGCAAGTCTCCTCAACTTGCCGAATACAGGATTCTTCGATCAGCTCATTCTGGTTTCCTCCGTTGTGATAGCTATTGCTGGCACTACCTACTGCTATACCGCCGTACGCCCAACCGAGAGACACACCGGCTTCATCACAAGGTTTATTTGTCTATCTTTCCCAGTGCTTATCCAGCTTTTCGTGCTAAGCATGCTTGTGGGTGTTATCTCGGCGCTAACAATTCCAGTTCAGGAAGAGCCGACACAGTCATCGTTAGTAGACTTAGTCTTGGTAGTGTTTGTCGGAATCGTATACTTCGGATATGTCCGCTACGCCATTGGACTCTCGTATGCAGACGCCTAACTTACCGTTTGAGCTGACGTGCCGCCAACGGCGGGTACTACGTCTTGCACTTGCCTACCTTCGATCGGCGCAAACCCTCGCCGGTCTTAACGCACGCACCTAAAAACAGTGTTAGGCGTCACTTGATGCGTTTGCGTGGCTTCATGATGTTGATCCTAATAGTTGGATCGGTAACTGGTTGTAAAAAGGAGACCCTGCAAAACTCCTATGAGATTCCCGGAGACGCAAACGAGCGATACTTGATCGTACGAGGACAGAGTCTTCGATCACCTATCACCAAGCTTGAAGACTACGGAAACCTAGCGTTCCCAAATCCTGAAATGGAATACGCTTTTGAGGTTGACGTTTTAGGAGATTGGACGGTCTTTCGATTCCCAGGCGCTGAGAGTCATTGGATGTTCCACAACATTGCCTTCTGGTTTCTCGGATTCGGTGCCGACGATCCAAACTATGCCGACCAAGTTATCGGGATTGCATTAGGACCAGATGCTGATTCAGGCTATCTGCTTTTCGGCGACAATTCGGAAGACCGCCCAGTTGATTCACTCTACGGGCTTTCACAAGGAGGCGATCGATTTCTCGTCAACATACCTTTTGATGTGTACTCAGAAGAGCGTAACTTTTCTTGGAACGGAGTAATGAAAGAACTGACTTCGATTGGCATTGAGGATCCGTTTGAAGCGTTTCCTTTGGCGAGTCCCAAAACGGTGACTGTTACTTTTTATCACTCGCTTGATCAAAGGCCACCGATGTGACGCCTAACAAGCAGTTGGATGCCGTGCCAATCGGCACTCCGTTTGCATTTGGCTCGCTTGGCTCACTGGAAACTCGTGCCGGTCTCAACGCAAGCAACTCAACACGGTGTTAGGCGTTATGCTCAGCTTCTTTCACCACGGCAGGGCCACAGCTCTACTCGTTTTGCTTTTTTCCTCGTTACCAGCCCATTCCAATACTGAAGGTGAAGAAATCAAACGAATAACAGATCTGGTTGCTGAGCATCAGTCTTGCACTCATGATTCAGACTGCTACATCGCACCGCCATATTGTCCTTTCGGGTGTAACGTTCCGCTAAACAGGGAAACCGGATGGCGAGCAGAAATAGAGATGAAAAACTTCAAAACAGAATGTGTTTACGACTGTCCTGGCGGTGCCAAAGCTCGCTGTGTCCAGAAGCGCTGTGTCATGGAGTTGCCCACGAAGCAATTGAGGCCTAAGCCTGTTTTAAGCGAACCAGCATCGAGCCTGGAACAATGACCCAGCTGACGCCTGACGACCCGTCGGAGCTGACGTGTTAGGCATCTTGGAAAAACCTAACGCGATCTCAACGATTGCACTCGTTGTGGCATCAACAGTCGGATATACACACGCGTCCACTGTAGAAACCAAAGAGTCGATTCCCAGGTTGTTTCATGGAGACTGGGCACTGGACGCTCGCCATTGCAATAAGACTCACATCGCAAATCTATCTATTGGTCCATCTTTGTTAGAATTCTGGGAAAGTACCGGAAGGGTAATCTCAGTCGTGGTTAAGGACGAAAGAGAGCTTGCTCTCATCTTGGATTTCACCGGAGAGGGGGAGGAATGGATCGGCCTCATTCATTTCAAAGTCTCCGAAGACGGAAATTACCTAACTGATATCGAACATCCTCATCCACAAAATCGGAGAGTGAGGTGCTAGCTCAGCCGATCCAATACGTTCATTGAGACGGATCTGTGGGGGGTCATTGAATGAAGGACAAACGCCCCGTTTACCTTTCGGTAAACCCTTTTGAGTTTAGCTTCCCTATTGCTGCACTCGCCTCCATCGTTCACCGCATCAGCGGTGCGTTTCTGGTAATTGGCGTTGGCTACTTCCTTTACTTGCTGGATCTCTCACTAGCCAGTCCTGCTGGGTTCGACGCAGCGCAGGAAACTCTCGCACAACCCGCTCACCAACTGGCTCTATTCGCTTTTCTGTCAGCTCTCACATACCACCTGATCCTGGGTATCAAACATCTACTCTTAGACTTCCACATCGCTGACAGCCTTGAAGGGAGTAAGACGGCAACGATCGTTTCTCTAGTTGTGTTCGTGGTAGCAGAAATAGGATTGATCCTGTGGATCTGGGCATAGACCTTTGCTAACCGTCACCCTCCGAAGGCGGATACTACGTCTTGCATTTGGCTCGCTCCCCTCACCGCAAACTCGTGCCGGTCTTAGCGCACGCAGCTCAACGCGGTGTTAAGCGGTTCGGTGAAGATTCACATAACCGGTAACGCAGGAGCAGGGAAAACTACCCTTGCTAGAGAGATCTCTATTCTCCGAAACCTCGAACTACATCATCTCGACAGCTACGTATGGGGACCGAAGTGGACCAAGGTAGATCCAGATACAAGAGATGCTGCCATCAGGTCTATTTGCGAGACAGACGACTGGATCATTGAAGGAGTCTCTAAAATCGTTCGAGATAGAGCAGACGTTGTCGTATTCATAGATTCGTCACGATATCTCTGTATGGCACGGTGCATTCTTCGTTGTCTTACTATCGGCATGAAAACAAGACCGGAACTTCCAGAACCGTGCCCTGAACTCTATGTTTTGTTTAAAGCGATAAGGCTGACGTATACGTTCCCCAGACTCGCCGGTGCCGAGATCAGGAACGAAGCAAATTCGCGGCTAAACTACTTTGTCACCAAGGATGTTGAATCGGCGAGACGCTACCTGAGATGCTATACAGACACCGCCTAACTAGTCGTTGGAGCGGACTACAACACGGTGTTAGGTGGCCGTGCTAGATAAACTGAAATCGGCAGTTGAGATGGGTGATTCGAAACTTGTCGCTCGACTAGTAGCGGGCGCACAATTCGTTGGTTCCGATCTGATCCCTGACGAAGTTGCGTTCGAGATACTCAATCTCGCCAAGAAAGAATCACTGTTTGGCTCCAACATCCCAGCCCACCTTCTAAACTTCTTCGAATTTGAGTCGGCTAGGATCTCTCACACGGCAAAAGCACGATGCAAGGCTTTCCTGAGAGAATGGGGAGATTCATTTACGCATTTCCATACAAAGCAGGTAGTCGCGGAATTGAGAGGAGGGAGATACCTTGAGTAGCCGCCTAGCTAATTGTTGGAGCGGACAGCCTGACCGTCACTTCGTTTGCATCTGGCCCCCTTCGGTCGCCGCAAGCTCCGCGCCGGCTTTACGGCCGCCGGTCAGCGCGGTGCTAGGCGTCATATCATTATCCTCCGAGTGCCATGCCTTTTGCCATCAACCTTCGTAGCGACCACGAATCCGCCGAGGCGATTCGCTACCTTTGGGAGAAGTGCAGCTCTTTCGAGGCTTCTCCTAGCATGGCTGCATTGGACTATCCGCCACACATAACGCTGGCCGTCTACGACGAAATGAATACTGAACTGCTTTTCGCTGCCCTTGACGAAGCTGTCGTCGGTATCCCCCATCTCACAATCCGCTTTGAACATCTGGGTCACTTCGTTGCCCCACACGCCATCATCCTGTGGGCAGCCCCAACACTCAATGAAGGAGCAAATCTTCTGTATGAGCGGGCACACTCCTTCATAAACTCCGGTTTGTGTCGGCCCAGCTATCGGCCAGGCATATGGGTCCCCCACTGCTCACTGGCAACAGACATAGATCCGTCTCGCAAGGCAGAGGCTATCGATGCTGCAAATCGTCCAATAGAACCGTTCGATGTAGTATTTGATGTTGCAGACTGTGCATCATTTCCCCCGGTTGAGGTGCTGTATGAAAGGAGGCTTCCAGTTGACGCCTGATAAGCAGTTGGAGCTGACGTGCTAACCATCCCCCGCCGAAGGCGGGTACTACGTCTTGCATTTGGCTCGCTTCACTCTCCGCAAACTAGTGCCGGTCTTAACGCACGCAGCTCAACGCGGTGTTAGGCGTCGGAGACATGGTTCATCCACCACCAGACAATCAGAACGAGAATCTATTCGAGGCGATACGACAATCGTGGGACTCCAACACCTGCGATCATCCAGAGGAGTGGACTCCATCCAACCCAAGCCGAGGACAATGCGGGGTTACAGCGTTAATCATCAACGACTATCTCGGTGGAGACTTGATGAAGGCCGAAGTGTTTGTGAACGGAGTGCTGGACGGATATCACTATTCGAATAGGCTTCCGTGCGGGCAACTCGTGGACCTCACCGTCGACCAGTTTTATGATCATGAGCACCTACAGCCACCCGAACCATCGGCTCGGGCGGCAAAATTGCCGCTCCATGGAGCAGATAGATATGTGCTACTCAAGGAGAGAGTTGATGCCGCATTGGAACAGGCAACCAAATGGTCCGGCCCCTAACAAGCAGTTGAAGCTGACGTGCTAACCGTCCTCCACCTAAGGCGGGTACTACGTCTTGTAGTTAGCTCGCTTGGCTCACCGCAAACTCATGTCGGTCTTGACGCACCCAGCTCAACGCGGTGTTAGGCATCACTAGAGACGCTGCTAATGGACTGAGGGTTGTCTTCTGCCTATCAATCACTAGCCTGGTTTTGATAAGCCAGGACTACTACTCCGACTACACAATCCACCCACCATCGATTGCCTTCGGAATGGGGCTGCTCGCCAGTTTCTTTCTACTGAACCTAGTTCGCCTCAACGTCTTCGCGAGACGTCACTTAGCCATTCGCATAGTCTTATTGTACCCCGCTACTCACTTGGTTTTCGTCGGTTCCATTCTCCTATTCGGTTTCGTTTCGATCTCTGGACTTCCTGATCTTTTCGGACACGATACTGGTGATCGACTGTCAAACACCGTTACTTCCGTGAAGAATCTAGGCGCGGCGTATGGCAACTGGTTTACAATCTGCTACCTCGTTTTCGAAACCATTCGCTTGGCATCTCCGAGTGACCTCAATATCGCGCGAGGTCACGAAGGTGACGCCTAACAAGCAGCCTCCGTGATTTGAGAGCTATGTCTGACCACATAAGCAGCACCAAAGTCTTTAGCGTTAAATCCGGTTTGCTTGCTACCTGTCGAGACGGCGCTATCAACGCGGCAAAGGGACGGGATCTCGGGACCTACGACACAGGTATCGCGTATCATCCGAATAACCGCAAGGTAGGAACATTCCATGGAGGAAACATTTACTCCCTATCCGGCGAAAAAGTCGCCTCCTATTCAAACGGAACGATCTACGACCGTCTTGGACGAGATGTTGGGTCCTACGTTGGCGACGAGGAAGGTGCAGCGGCTACCTTCCTTCTACTCCAAACTGCGTTCACAAATGAGGCATAACAAGCAGTTGGTGCTGACGTGCTAACCGTCGCCCGCCGAAGACGGGTACCTCGTCTTGCATTTGCCTCCCTACGGTCGGCGCAAACTAGCGCCGGCCTTAAACGCACGCGGCTCAACTCAGTGTTAGACGTCATGCGCAGGCTTCTTTCCGTGGTTCTGATTTTGGGCCTGCTGCTCTTCCCACGACTGGCCAAAAGCTCTGAGCTTGGTGTCGACGAAGCACTTTCTCTTTCGGACGAAGTTTTCCTTTTGAGCGACATCTCTAAAGAGCGGATCGGTGTTTCGCTAGCGGCACTGACCGTACTTTCGTACTGGGCGCCTGGTACATTCCAACCTTTAGACTACCTTCAAAGATCCGGACGAATTGAGTTGATGGAAGAGCTAGAAAGGAAAGGGTTCGCAGTGATTCACGAGTCTGATGGGCTCCCAGATGGCACTCAAAAAGGAACGAGACAGATTCGGCTGGAACCCACCAAATCGGGTTTGGAAGTGGTGGCTGCTTTCCTTGTCTTGATTGACGAGGCCTCCCAATGACCGACCCACACACCGAATTAGTGACGCCGCACAAACTGTTGGAGCTGACTCCATTTGTATCTCGTTCCCTACTGCCGCGGGAAACTCGCGCCGGTCTTACCGCACGCAGCTCAACACAGTGTTAGGCGTCAAAAGGCATGATCCGGTTATCGGTTAGCATCGACGTACCAAACTTGGAGGAAGCCACCGCTTTCTACGTATCAGCGCTGGGTTGTGAACACCTTAGGCAAGACTCCCAGAACATCAGGGTGCTTCGCGCAGAGAATTGCGAAATCTATCTCCTTCAACGACGTGAAGGAACTCATCCAACCCCAGACCAAGGTCAGGCACGTTCTTACGACCGCCATTGGACCCCGGTTCATTTAGACTTTGGCGTGGATGATCTGGATTCAACCTTGGAGCGCATTCTGAAATTGGGCGGAACGCATGAGGGCTCAGAATCTGGGCCGTGGGGCGAAATCGAGTATTGTGTAGATCCGTTCGGAAATGGATTCTGCATAATCAAGGAAAACCCATGAGGCAGCCTCAAGTGACGCCTGACAAGCTGGAACTGACGTGCTAACCGTCCCCCGCCGAATGCGGGAACTACGTCTTGCATTTGGCTCGCTTCGCTCACCGCAAACTCGTGCCGACCATAACTCACGCAGCTCAACGCAGTGTTAGGCGTCATACCCAAGTTTCAATATGGCCAAGCTCACTGATATTGTTTTCGACAGCTTTGATCCACCCAGGCTTGCCAGGTTTTGGGCTTCTGTTCTGGACGATTATGAAATTCGGCCATATACCAAAAAAGACATAGAGGATTTGGCTCAACGTGGCCTGACTCCGAGTTCAGACCCGAACGTCGCGTTGGATGGCACAGGCCCAACCATCTTCTTCCAAAAATCCTCGCAACCGAAAACTGAAAGAAATCGCGTTCACCTGGACATACGCGCTGAAGACCGAAAGAAGGAAGTAGCACGTCTCCAAGAACTTGGAGGGCGTATTCGAAACATGCATGATGACTTTACTGTCATGTTGGATCCCGAAGGGAACGAGTTCTGCGTTGTCGACCTCGACAGCGAGGATGACGCCCAACAAGACTAAATGTATTTGAGAAGTAGTCGGTTACGACATTGAATCGCATTCTTCAATTCATCGGTCTCGTCTTATCAATCGGTATCTGCACGGCTTTCGGAATCGAGATAGCACTCAGCGGCTCAACGCAGTGTTAGGCGTCAAGTGAGACACGCTCCCGCATTTGTGACCGTTTCGCTAGCGCTATGTGCCGGAGCTGGCTGGCTAACATACAACCAACTCGTTTCGGGTCTGTGTGGGAACACGATAGTAAAGGTGGTGCCTTCACCCTCGGGATCTTGGGAGGCCGTGCTATTTGAGAGAAGCTGTGGAGCGACTACCGGATTCTCCTCTCAGATCTCGATTCTTACGAAGGGGGCTCATCTCAGCAACGATCCTGGGAACATCTTTGCAGCCGAAGGCTCCCCAGATAGATATGTGATACGTTGGAACAACGAATCCCTCCTGGAGGTGAGAGGCACGGGCTTAGCCTCGAAAGCAGAAGATGAGCTCTCGGGAATCAGGATTGAATATCGTTGAGTTGGCGCTGACGTGTTAACCGTGTGTTTGCATTGGCTCGCTTCTTTCGCCGCAAACTCGTGCCGTTTTTAACGCACGCAGCTCAACGCACTGTTAGGCGCCGTGACTAAACTGCATGCCGCGATTCTGCTGTGTGGGCTCTTGAGTTTGCTCATGGCTTTTGGGGCTAGATACGTGGAATCGCAGCGAGGTATGGGACCACCCGTGCTCTCCCCTCTTTACGCTCATGCCATCGGATCTCTCATTCCAGGAAAAAAACCGGATTTAACACCGGCACTACGTCCTTCACGGTTCTACGAGTTCAGTGAAGCCACTGCAGTATGGATCACCTTTTCGATTGGATTAGCACTTGCGGTCATCTCGGCGTTTTTCTCGTTCAAACTCTTGCGACAAGGCTATGACGTTTGGGCCTTCCTAGGGATCGTGTTAGGTCTAAGCTCATCCGTGATCTGGGACATCGCGATCGGGACTTTGCTAGCCTTCGCGTATCTAGTCTGGGGTGCCTATGCAAAGCTCACAGCCGACGCCTAACCACCCGTTAGAGCTGACGTGCTAAACGTCCCCCGCCGAAGGCGGGTACTCCGTCTTGCATTCGGCTCGCTCCGCTCAACGCACGCACCTCAACGCGGTATCAGGCGGTAACCCATGCGTCCTCCCGTATTCCGAATTGACGCTAGCAACGCTGACCCGAGATACGGAAAGATCGTCTGGGCTCCGGGAAAGTCGATTTGGATAAATTCATGCCTCATCACCTTCATTTTCAGTATCCCCTTCGCAACTACGCTTTCCGCGGTCGTCGTTTTTTCACTTCTGACCTACACAACATTATTGATCGGTCACTCGCTCGGCGCGCACCGTAAACTCATTCATCGAACTTTCGACTGCTCAAAATGGCTCGAGCGAACGCTTGTCTACCTAGGTGTGCTCGTTGGAATGGCAGGTCCTTTCGGTCTGGTTCGTATCCATGACATCCGCGACTGGGCGCAACGTGAGAATCAATGCCACGATTTCTTTGCGCATCGGTATCCGTTCTTCCGAGATGCACTGTACCAACTCAACTGCACGTTCGAATTTGAGCAGCCTCCGAAATTCAGGCTTGAGGATGAAATAGCGGCAGATCGCTTTTACCAGTTTCTTGAGAAAACGTGGATCCTGCATCAGCTTCCGTTGGCCCTGATTCTTTTCCTGATAGGAGGTTGGCCCTGGGTTGTGTGGGGTACCTTCGGGCGCGTGTTTGTGAGCGTTTTCGGTCATTGGACCGTAACCTACTTCACCCATAATCCAGGTCCAGGAACTTGGATCATTCCAGCTGCAGGAGTTCAAGCGTCAAACCTTCCCGGACTTGGATTCATCACCATGGGAGAGTGCTGGCACAATAACCATCACGCCTTCCCAGAATCCGCCCGAATCGGAATCAACGCTAACGAGTTCGATCCGGGTTGGCTTGTATTAGACTCTCTCCACAGATTTGGTCTAGTTTGGAACGTGGGAGTACCTAGAGATGAGAGCCTCAGAGAAGATCTCGAAATTGCCGCCTAACGCACTCTTCGAGCAGACGTGCTAACCGTTCCCCGCCGAAGGCGGGTACTACGTCTTGCGTTCGACTCGCTCCGCCCACCGCAATCTCGTGCCGGTCTTAACGGCAGCCGCTCAACACGGTGTTAGGCATCATGGAGAAATTCCATACGCATTGAGGCTTGAGCATGAGCAAATGGGAAGCTGTATACGAGCTGATGCGCCGCGTTGTCGAGATAGCGTTGATTTGCGCCATTCTCATCTATGCCTACTTCCGCGTTTTCGATGAGGAGAGTTTCCGGCACTACATAGACTCCTTTATAGATAGATACCCTGGCCCAACCATCCTTATTGCCGCCATCGTAGCTTACCTGGCCTTAAAGTCCGCCCTGGAGAAAGAGCGCTACTACGATTACATCGTCGCACTCATTTCAATTGCAGCTTCTGTTTTCATCTTGTTCGATTGGTTAGCCTCATGAACGATCAGATGTCTAGCTTCGCACCGGCGCAGATTTGCTTGAAAATCGTCCCTATCTCGATGCGACCATTGACGTTCAGCCCGCCCAACAAGCAGTCGGAACTGACGTGCTAACCATCACCTGCCGAAGGCGGGTACTACGTCTTGCAGTCGGTTCGCTTCGCTCGCCGCAAACTTGTGCCGGTCTTGACGGACGCATCTCAAAGCTGTGTTAGGCGTTTAGTTCAACGTTGATCCGTCTCCTGAACACTCTCGGCTATCTTGAACTTGCAATCGGCATTCTGATATTTGCGTATCTATGTCTTTTCTATCTCCCTTTCGCAAACTCTGATTCTTTCTTAGCTGAAGGAACCTGGGTTTGGTCGGGACCACTTTGGTTCGCGAAGTCGTTCTCGCTGCTTCTAGCAGGAATTAGTGTCTTGTACGCCCCGAGATGGATTGCTCTAGTTAGCCACCTGCCCGCTTGTGTCGTTCTGTACCTACATACAAACTACTATCTCGCTTGGAGCATCTAGGATGAAGGAAAAACGCCCAATCCAAACACTGATGAGCCTTCCCACTCACCCTCCCAAATCGACCGGGAGCATTTACTGCAGCTTCTGCGGAATCGCCGAACACGAGTGCGAACATATTTTTGACGGACCTGACGCTCATATTTGCGATCAGTGTGTAGAAATCGCCAGCGATGAACTCAAAATACGCCGTGGTGAAAAACATCCGGAGTGATCTGACTAAGCGAGAGCACGACTTTGCAGTTAAACCTGTTGATGCCTAAGCAGTTGGAGCTGACGTGCTAACCGTCACCCGCCGAAGCGGGTACGGCGTCTTGCATTTGGCTTGCTCCGCTTACCGCAAACTCGTGCCCGTCTTAACGCACGCAGCTCAACGCAGCGTTAAGCGGCCATGACGGATCAACCAAGACTGACCATTGGAATAACACTAGCTCTACTGTTTGCTGCAGTATTCGTTATTGACACCTTTGTTGCGGATCAAGCCTTGCGAAGCTGGATACAACGTGAGTATCCAATAACAAGTACTCTAGTAATCGCAGCATTCAGCGCACAGCGCTCATACGTCTGCTTTAATGATCCATCCCAGACCGGTATGACTAAAGCGATACCCTATGGTTTTCTATTCCTCGGTTTTACGTTAGTGCTACTCTTCATGGCATACATCTTGTACCAAACAATCGAATGAATCGTGGCGCAGCTATCGCCTGTTCCCGCCTGACTACTTGTTGGAATGGACTGCCTAACCGCCGCTCGACACGGTGCTGGGCGTCTACGTGAACGTCTCACAAGATTCATTGTGAAACGAACACTGCTAGCTACGGCGATCTCCGCATACTTTTTCTTCTACCTAACTTATGCCGCAGTAGCCTATGTATACGAATTGATTTTTGGGCCTTTCGAAGCATACCCGCCTTTCGAAATCGCCATATACGTAGGGCCAATCATCTCGTTCGGGTTCTGTCTCTGCGCTCTACTCGGCGCAATCTGCTCACTGGAACGAGTTGCGCTTCTGAGCCATCGCTGCCTCTACGTAGGCACAGCCTCAATGGCGCTGGCGTCATCAATCTTGATATGGTTAGGAGAAGCCTTTGGGCCACATCTAGATTCCTACCTGGACAGTTCTGGCTGGTTATCTGACATCGGTGTGGTCCTCGCTCCTTGGCTGATAATTCTTTGCTTTTGCGTATTGGGATTTGTACTCGCTTGTCGGCTTTGTCTAGATGAATAGCGATGACCATCCGAAGCCATAAGAATCTATGCTATCTAGACCATTCCGGGATTATCATCGTCTTGCATTTGGCTCGCTCCGCTTACCGCAAACTCGCGCCGGTATTGACGCACGCAGCTCAACGCGGAGTCAGGCGTCTGGATGAACGCTAACCAAGCAGCTATGGATATCCCGAAACAGGTTCGCTTCCTTTCCATCTACAATCGTCTTCAGTAGACGCATAACGATCCGGTGGAGCTGGCGTGCTAACCATCCCCCGCCGAAGACGGGTACTATGTCCTGCATGTGGCTCGCTCCGCTCACCGCAAACCCGTGCCGTTCTTAACGCACGCAGCTCAACCCAGTGTTAGTTGTCGAAGAAACGTGTTCCGTTGCCTGAAATGGTCTTTGGTCTTCTTTCTAACAGGCCTTGTTTCGCTATTTATCATTGAAACGATAGAGCCGTCACGGATCTCTCACCCTCGCATCGTAGTCGCATTCTCAGATCTCGAGCAGCTCAGGCACGCGATCGAGCTATACAAAGATGACCACAGTACACAACCGCCTCACTCGGTTGGTCTTGAAGCATTGCTGCCCACGGACAGCAACCCTGGATACTTGATGAGCGTTCCAAGGGATCCTTGGGGAAACGAGTATCTCTACCTCACGAGCAGAGATTACCTGGTGTACTCTCGAGGTTTGAATGGAATCGATGAGCGTGGATCAGGTGACGACGTCACTGTTCCTGACAAAGAATATTCCTGCCAAGAATACGGAATTGGCTGTCCCGTTGAGCCAGTTGCCGTCCTTAGAATTAGCGCTATGGTAACGATCCTGACTTCTGCAACGATGATGGTTGTGCTTCTCGCCGCTATCTTTGTCCGATATGTTCGTAGTTGAGTTGGCGCCTAACAAGCAGTTGGAGCTTTGCTAGCCGTCCCCAGCCGAAGGCGGTTATCATATCTTGCATCTCGCTCCCAACGGTCGCTGCAAACTCACGCCGGTCTTAACGAACGCAGCTTGACGTAGTGATAGGCGTCCCAGATGCGCTATTCAGTGTTCACGATCCTAGTTCTCATTCCTCTCGTAGGAGAACCAGGTAGCTGTGGCGGCGGCCCGCCTCTGGAAGAAGCTTTCGAAACATACGACCAAGTGTTTCTTGGACAAATCACCGTCGTTCGGCATAAGGAGATCTTCCCTCCAACCGACGTTGAAACGAAGTTTGATGTCTACATTTCGGTACTCGACGTTTACAAGGGCTCACCTGAAGTTGAAGTTGTTGGTGAAGCCAGCGGTTACTACCGGGATTCTTCGGATCCCGTTGCAAGAAGTAGCTGCGGTACCGGCATCAGTCGGGAGTATCTATTTGTCGTGTTTCGGAATGTGGGCGAAACACCAATTTTCTCTGGCTGCTCGAGTACTATTCGATATGTTACGGAGGAATATCTCGAACCGTTGGAGAAACTGCGGGAACACTGACCCAGGACGCCTAACAAGCGGTTGGCGCTGACGAGCTAATCGCCTCCCGCCTAAGACGGGTGCTACGTCTTGCATTTCGCTACCTGGGGTCGCGGCAGACTCGTGCCGGTCTTAACGCACGCAGCTCAGCGCAGTGTCAGGCGTCTCGTCGTTGCCGCTACAATACGGAGATGAAATTCAACCATATCGGAATACCGACTACCGAGTCCTTTGAGGGGGAAATCGATTTACCTCACCTGAAAATGACGGTATCGGATCACGAAGACAACCCTTACGGAATTCAGTGGCAACGCTACTGGGATGACGCTCCGTATCCGACTCTCGTCCAGACCATTCCCCATGTCGCTTTCGAGGTCGACGATCTGGAAGATGAACTACGAGGCAAGAAGGTCATCATTGAACCAAATAGCCCCAGCCCTGGACTTGTCGTTGCATTCGTCGAGATCAATGGTGCGCCAGTTGAGCTCATGCAGTTTTCAGAGGATCGCTCCAAGCATGGATAAAGGGAGATGCCTGACGGTCAGTTGGAATTGACGTGCTAACCGTGCCCCGCACAAGGCGGGTACTACCTCTTGCAATCACCTCGTCCAGCTCACCGCAAACTCGTGCCGGTCTTAGCGCACGCAGCTCAACGCCGTGTTAGGCGTCACGTCCCATGGTTCAGACATCCACCTTTGACGAAAAACACCTCGACGCTGCAGTCGAGCTCTGGAAATCAACTGAACATATCGGCATGGGCGATTCCGACGCGCTCCCCGATCTGAAGACATTTCTCGAGCACAACCATCGATACTCCTTCGTGGCCGAGCAGGAGGCACAGCTGGTGGGAACCATCCTCGCGGGACATGATCATCGGAGAGGCTTTATCTACCATCTCGCGACAGCGGGCTCGGTCCGTCGGGAGGGGATCGCAACAACCCTGCTCGATCAGTCTTTGCTCGCCCTGAAAGCAGACGGTATTCGAAAGTGCCATGCTTTCGTTTTCAGAACGAATCCCTACGCGGAGCTTTTTTGGAATAAGCTTGGGTGGCAGGAGAGAAGCGATCTCTATGTATTCTCAAAATACACTTAGAGGGGTGCCGCCTCCCGCCGGTCGCCCCGAACTCCGCGCCGAGCTGCACGGCGGCCGGTAAACTAACGTTAAGCCTCGAGATGGTCCGTCACATTCCCGAAGCAAAAATCTCAGATATCGAGATCGTTTCAGAGTCAGGTGACGGGGAGTTTAGTGATCAGCCTTGCGAATCTTCTTACACTGTTTGCAGGATAGACTTGATGCACCATCCGTCCGGCGAAAGCTTCACCGTCTACATTGATTCCACGATCGATGACAATCGCGATCTCGCCAAAGCGCGGGCAGCAGCCAAACTGGCATTCTTAAAGCAACTTCACAGCGAAGATGTATGAAGATCTATTGGTCATGAGCGACTTCTAACGTGTTGTTTTAGCGGAATACCCAACCGTTACTTTGTTTGCGTGTCGCTTCGCTCCAGGCAAACATCCGCCAGTCTCAAGGGCAGCCGCTCGACACGGTATTAGGCGAAAGGAATGAGCAAGTTCTCAAGAAACCGTAACCCATGGGCGAACATAGCTTTCGCTGTCTTCCTCATTCTGTTTGGTTGCTACCCCCTCATCGCGGATCTTTTGTTCGATCGGGGGTATTTGCCCGACCCGTTTCCCGTTAACTTGAGCGAGGGACCTTTTGGCAATTGGGTAAATTCTCATCACACAACTATCATCATCGTTAGCAGCTTGACCTTGATTTGTATCGGTATCTACAGTTGGTGGCGTTCAGGTTGGCAGAAACTAACCATCTACGATATCCCCCCATTCTGGTTGATTTACGTTCCATTGGGAGCATTGGGCATTTACTTACTTTACTCATGAATATGATCAAGAAGACACCTGACAATCAGTTGGAGCTGACGCGCCTTAACGGCAGCCGCTCAGCACGGTGTTACGTGCCTCTAGGTAAGTAACCATGGATTTCGGTATCTGGCTCGTAGCTCTACCACCGATCTTGCTACTCGCTTTCGGGATTCGCATAGCCAGCGAAGACGAACGATTCATAGTCACTACACTTGGACGATTCAATTCCATCGTCGGTCCAGGTTTGCTATTCAAATCGCCGTTTGCGAGTAACCATTGGAAACGCGTTCGAGTTGGCGATCTTGGATCTTTCGTTGGAGAGTCCCAAGCTCGATTTGGAGATACCGTTGCACCGGTAACCGGCTCAAATTTGACGCCTCAAACAAGCGTGATCATTACCTCGTTTCGTGATGGGAAAATCTGGGTGTCGGAAAGTACTACACGAGTCGTAATTTGTGAGAAATGCGGACATGAAAATCAGATTGGCGTCTAGCAAGCAGTTGGAGCTGACGTGCTAACCGTCCCCGCAGAAGGCGGGTACTACGTCTTGCATTTCGCTCCCTAATGTCGCGGCAAACTCGCGCCGGTCTTAAGGCAGCGTTAGCCGTCTAGAACAATGCCACGCAGGGAGCGAGGTTTTCATGGTCGATCACTTCGAAATAAAGACCCTGAGATTTGAAGAGTGCGTTGAATTCTATTCGGCCGTGCTTGCGTGCCTTCAAATTGAGTTGAAGTGGTCAAGTGAATCCGCTGCCGGATTCGGGAGAATCGACGAGACAAAAGTCAGATTTCTGATCGAAAAATCTCAATCAGCTCAGAATTGTCACATCGCTTTTTCGGCTCCAAACCGAGATGCCGTGGACTCGTTTCATTCGCTTGGTGTAAAACTTGGTTTCAAGAGCAACGGTGAGCCCGGCATCAGAGAGCAATACGCACCAAACTACTATGCCTCCTTTCTTCTCGATCCGGACGGCAACAACATCGAGTCGATCGTTTATGTCTGACCTTTGTTTCGATCACCGGTCGCTGCAAGGTCGTGCCAGTCTTCACGCACGCAGCTCGACGCAGTGTTAGGCGTCTCAGCAAAACGATGCCTGCTCCGCACGAGGGTACTCGTTGTGTTCAGCATCCTCTCAGTGCCTGCCGAGTGCCTTGCGGATCAGCCTTCTGACGCCGAGTTGCTCTACTCCCTAATGAACCTGGATACCCAAATTCAGACCGTTCGAAGTACCGGCATCTTCGGTGTCGATACACGAATCGATCTTGATGAAGCGGAGGAGCTCTTTCGCAAGAAGGTCATTGATGCCCTCGAACGGATCTACACACCCGAGGAGTTGCAAGCTTTGCGGGAGTTTTATGGGAGCGAAACCGGCAAATCCATTCAGAGAAAAGGGCAGTCACTTGCATCTGGGATTTCTAGAGTGGTCGCCGAAGTGTATGAAGAACTGAAGCCTGACTCGAGCCAAGACAGACCAACGCCTCTCAGAGAGCACGAACAGCCTGAAAAGACCGAATGAGCAGGAACCGACAGATTCATGCGTAGATTCGATTCAAAGGCGTTATATCGAGCAATCGATGATCAGAGGAAAGATCGAGGCATGACCTGGGCGGACGTATCGAAAGAAATTGGCGTAAGCACCTCAACCATCACTGGAACAAAACGTGGTGGTCGCATGGAAGTCGATGGCATGCTTGCGATGGTTCATTGGCTGGATGTACCGGTGGAAACGTTCGTTCGTGAGCGGGACTACTGACCTGCACCGTTAGGCATCACAGATTCGAGGAGATTCGTAACTCGCCGAATGACATGATCGAAAAAACCGTACATGAAGAAATTATGAGGCGCCTGCACGCGGCCGAGGCCGAACACAACGTCAAGATCCTATACGCATGCGAATCTGGCAGCCGGGCTTGGGGATTTGCCTCCCCTGATTCGGATTACGATGTCAGGTTCATCTACGCCCGTCCGAGAGACTGGTACTTATCATTTGATGTCGAATCGAAGCGGGATGTCATCGAGTATGAGATCGTAGACGAGATCGACTGTAGTGGCTGGGACATTCGTAAGGCACTCTACTTATTCACCAGGACCAACGGTGCACTGCTGGAATGGCTCGTCAGCCCAATTCGGTACATTGAAAGCGGGCCCCTACGATCGCGACTGACGAACCTGGCACCCCGAACCGCGAATCAGATAGCCCTCTGTTATCACTACAGCCACATGGCACGGAGGAACGCCCGAGAGTACCTTCTCAAGGACAAAGTACGCTTGAAGAAATACTTTTATGTCCTCCGGCCTCTCCTCGCTATTCGATACATTGAGCAGAATCAATCGCCCCCGCCAATCGAGTTTGGCAAGCTGGTGAAAGCGGTTGCTCCAGCTGAAATTGTGCCAGGCATTTCACGATTGCTAGAGCTCAAGCAGAACTTGCCAGAATCCGGACTCGGAGAGCCAATTTCAGAAATCAACGAATTTATCGAAGCTGAGATCTCTCGGCATGGTGAAACGTTTTCCGGCCAAGGTCGTCCTGACCTGGCCGCTGGAAACTCTGCGCGTGATGAACTCAACGCCATATTTCGAGAATGTTTGAATGCCGCCTGACGAGCGGTTGGTGCTGACGTGTTAGCCGTCGCCTGCTCACGTCAAACTCGTGCTGTCTGGACGACAGATCTCAACGCGGTGTTACGCGTCCGATGAACCGTTTGCAACTCATCGGCGCGTGCATCGTCTGCGCAATTTCGGTGAATTCCTGGGCCGAAGACTCAGCCATATTCTCAGATGAGGACTGGCTGGAACTCGCCTCTTCGCCAAACGTCACGCTCCACCGTCTTACCGGCGAGCAATCAGATCCACCGAACTACATCGGTTACCAGCTCATCGCCACAGAATCCGTGACAGATTTAGAGTCTGTCGCCTCGCTTACGCAAGCTGTGAAGGCTGAACTCGACTTCGAATCGGAATTCTGGGCGCTCTGCTTCACGCCCCGCCATGCGATTTCTTTTCAGTGGCGTCGGGGAACCACTGAGTTCCTCATTTGCTATGAGTGCAGTTCTATGCGGGTGTACCATAACTTCGAGAGAGTCTTCAAAACGCAACTATCCGGCAAATCTCAGCGCGTTTTCGACGCGATATGGAAGAAGAACAGTGAAGACCCAGCAGACGCCTGACAAAGAGTTGGAGCTGACGTGCCAGGCGGCAGGGAGACATTATCCATGTTTCAGGTAGAACTAAAATCAGCAGTGTTCGGAATCGCAGCTGCTACCGTCGTAGTCCTTGTTGTTCTTTCCGCGTTCGATTCCTATCAGCGCCAGCGCGAAATTGATGCTTCCAACGAACTACTTGTCAGCTTCGAGCGGGAAATCGCTAACGTTAATCCAAGCATCTACGCAGCCTACGTTGGTATGTATCAGCTGGAACCAGATTTCAACATATCGATCACATCCGATGGTGAAAGGCTCTTTGCACAGGGTTCGAATCAAATCAGAGTCGAGATTTTCCCAGGATCAGAATCGACCTTTTTCAACGACTACACAGAAGCACTCATCACGTTCGAAAAACCGATGCAGGGAGCAACAAACCAATTTGTACTGCGTCAGAAAAATAAGATTCGCTATGGCAGAAGACTTTAGACGGAACCGTACTCGCCTAGCAGCAAAGGTGTTCAAACCTCATGAATCAAGACTTAGCAGAACTACTCACCCAGGCGGCAACGAAGGGTTTCGGTGAACTGAGTACAGTGCTTCCCGTGCTCGAAGAACACCTGCCCGCCGAAGAGTTTACCCATTGGCAATCCATCATTGAACAAATATGCGACGATATCGATCAGAACATCACTTCGAAAATTTACGATCAGCATCCCGAGCTTCGCGAAAAGGCGGAGCTTCGCCTCACTAAATACGGCGTGCTTTTTTAAGCTGACAAGTACCAGGTGTCACAGATACATAAACGGGGACAATCACTATGAAACTCAAAGCAATTGCCACGCTTCTGACGCTTTGCGCATCAGCAGCATTTGCCGACGAAGCCTACTTCGTCTCATCTGAGATCGTTCACGAAAATCGCGTCCTTGGCTCTCCCAGCATGTTGGTGCTGGCTAACAACTCTGCGTCATTGGAGGCCGGTGATTCCTACAAGTTGTCGTTCATCGTCAAACCGAACAACGAGGAATCCGTTTTAATCTCGACCAACCTGAATATTGCGGGCAATTCTTACAATCCCGCATTGCTGGTGCATCTCGGGCAGGAAGCAAGCGTCTCAATAGACGATATGACACTCTCCATGACCGTCACGAGACATACTCAGTGACACCCAACGCACCGTTGGCGTTGAGGTGCTGAGGTGCTGACCGTCGCCTGGTTTGCGATCGGCTCGCTCTTGTCGCCGCAAGCTCGTGCCCGTCTTCACGCACGTCACTCAACACAGAGTCAGGCGCCACCATGACCGCACCCCATATTTCGATCGTCGCCGTTTGCGTATTTACAGGCTTGCTGGCAATACCTCTGCTCACTCGGGCTGACACGTGTCCTGTGACAAAACCAGGGCACTGGCCCAACAACGAAGTTCCTATGCCAACCGGTCCAAATCACGCCTGGTATGGAAGCAACCTACTCGCGGCCGCCATACCAAAGAACGGTGTCTGGACCGGAATGGGTGAGGCAAAGCGTTTTGCCGACAAATTCTGGTGGTGGAGATCCGGATACTCGGCAAAGGCAGAACCTCGCCCGAATCTGCGAATCTCTGCTGTCCGGCTCGACGGTTCAGGGGAAAACGTGACGGTTGAGAACGCGACGAACGGAGCCGGCATAGACGGTGATTGGGACGCGATGCTAGTCGGCATGCACTTTCCTTCACCGGGTTGTTGGGAGATTCGCGGAAACTACAATGATGCACAAGAACTGATACTCGTACTCAAGGTGCGCAGCAATGACGCCTGACACACCGTTTGCGCCGACGTGTTAGCGGCAGGCGTCGCCAACTACTACGTACATGCTGAAATGCAATTATCCGTCGTTACGAACAACCACATGCCCGCAGATCTCAATCTATTTCGAGATTGGCTCACGTCTGAATGGGGTGTCATCGATCCAATCAACGCGACCGACTGTCCACCGCCGATCCTCGGGAAATACAATGCTCGACTCGCAGGTGGGCTCTCGTTCACCCGCGCTCAGAAACCGGACTCCGACGTTCATGCAGTCTGGATTAACGCTTTGTACGTGGAACCGAGCCATCGAGGACAGGGAATGGCTACCTTACTCGTTCAAAGCGCGGAGGCTCTCGCATTAGAATCAGGTCTTGAGGAGCTATACGTGTTCACCGAAATTCCTCAAATCTACATCGGTCTCCGCTGGGAACGACTCAAGGAAGATTCAAATGGCCACGTGCTTCGAAAAACACTCCGGGATGACGCCTGACGACGCTGTCTCAGGTGTCAGAGTGAGATCTTCATGAACTGGGAAGCAATCGGAGCAAGCGGAGAGGTACTCGGAGCAGCCGCAGTGCTCATCACCCTGATCTACCTCGCGATCCAAGTTAAGCAGAACGTCAAACTCACAAAAGCCTCCATTCGAGAAAGTCGGACTGCGGCTTCCCAGCGGGTGCTGCTGGCCATCAAGGAGGAAGCGGAGCTGATCACAAAAATCGAACCGCTCACTCCTGCGGAAGAGCTTCGAGTCGTTCTGGCCTACAGCACCATGTTCCGAGACTGGGAAGCCTACCTCTATCAGTACCAACAGGGCCTCCTGGACGAGTCGGAATGGCTTGCGATCGCATCGGCGATCGAGAACTCACTTCGACGAGATCTGGTACGTCGGGTGTGGCGGCAACGCCGGCACATCTACTCCGAGTCGCTGCAACGGGAGGTCGACCAGCACCTGGACCATGAATCCGTTATGGATGGGCAAGCGTAGCCAGGATGAATCGTCGCCTGACGACAGGTTGGGGCTGACGTGCCGTCGACAGGTGTAAGAATCCTCACGACACTGAAGACCTGGCCTTCTCCACGCCAGTGGTTCGAAGTTTTCTCAATCGGCATCGCCATCGGTGTGCTCGCGATGCTACTCAAACCCAATCTCATTGATCTGAGCTTGGCTCCATCACTCTCCAATATGGTTGCCGTCGCGATTGTCGCCTTCTTCGTTCCGGCGCTTTTCGAAGAACTGGTCTTTCGGGGACTTCTCTTACCTTACTTTTCATGGACGTGGATAGCGTTGTCCAATGCGCTATACATCGCCTGGCACCCAATTGAAGCGCTCTTTCTGTTTCCCGAAGCTGCCAACTTGTTCTTTGATCCGAAGTTCCTGCTGATCGTTGCGGTTCTGGGTCTCTCCTGTACGTTCGTCTATGTTCGAGCGCAATCCCTTTGGGCGAGCATCGGACTGCATTGGATTGTAGTGGTGGCATGGAAAGCCATGGGAGGCCTGCGCTTCGTCTTCTAGCGTGCCCAATGCACAACGCACCACCATCAACCGCCGAAGCGTTGCTACGCGCACCGGGGGTTCTGCCTGGTCAACAACTGATGCATACTTCTGGCAGGTGTGACGCCCGCGCCTCCCCCCTCCAAAGGGAAAGTACCTCACGTGCAGGGTTGAACTTCAATCGAACCAGCCAGAGAGCTGTTCACATAAGGAGGGGTTGTGACGCAAGCTCGCAATTGGAGGTTCAACATGAGGTTGTCTGTACCCATCTATCGACTCAAGCGCCAAGCACGAGTCCTTTCACGAACTCACGGTATTCCCCACCACGAGGCACTGGATCGAATCGCTCAGCAGGAGGGCTTCGATGCCTGGAGTTTATTGGCAAGTCGCTACGCGACCGATCTCACCGGCAGGTCCCTGACGAATGAGCTGCATCCCGGTGATCTCTTACTGGTGGGCGCCCGCCCGGGCCAGGGCAAGACGCTGCTCAGCCTGGAGATTGCAATCGAGGCCATGAAAAAAGGCCACGGGAGCGCATTTTTCTCGCTCGAATACAATGAAGCTGACGTTGCGGCGAGCTTCACCGCCTTGGACCAGGATCTGGCCCGCTTTGAAGGCAGGTTCGCCTTTTATGGTTCGGACGACATTTGCGCGTCTTACATCATCAATCAGCTTGAATCTGCGTCCGAAGGCACTGTCGTTATCATCGACTATCTTCAGCTGTTGGATCAGAAACGGGAACATCCTGATCTGATGCAGCAGGTCGGTTTCCTCAGAACCTTTGCCAGGGAACGGAAACTGATACTGGTGTTCATTGCGCAGATTCACCGGGACTTCGACGGTTCGCAAAAGTCGTTCCCGGGACTGGAGGACGTTCGTCTTCCGAATCCCCTGAATCTTACGCTCTTCGATAAGGCATGTTTCCTCAACCATGGCGAGATTGAGTTCGCCGCCGTCGGCTGAAACTCGACCGTAAGGGGACCTGCCTCTGCGCGGTCCCCACTTGTTTCGTCGTCCATTGTAGCTTCCGGCCTCCGTCGTTTGCCGCATTGGCCTCGCACTCATCACCGACGTTCCGGCTCACTATGAACTCCTGATAGCATAAGGGGGATTCATGAATCCGAACGACACCTGAAGATCCGTTGAACCCGAGAGCCCATCCGCTACCCTGGCCATGACGACGCTGATCCATGAAAGAGTGGAGATGTGCAGGAACGGCACGAACCCGAAGACGATCTGCCGCGTTTCCTCTGGCTGGGTGGTCATCGGAGACGTTCAGTTCTTGCCGGGATACTCACTTGTTCTGCCTGATCCGGTTGTTTCCGATCTCAACGCGTTAGCTATGCCCGACCGGGAAGCCTTCCTGCGCGAGGTCTCCATCGTTGGCGACGCCCTTCTCGAGGTTACCGATTCGTATCGCATCAACTACGAGATTCTCGGGAATTCGGAGGCAGCACTACACGCCCATATTTTCCCCAGGTACAAGAGCGAGCCGGACGAGCTACGCCGGCTTCCCGCCTGGTTCTACGATTGGGAAAACGCTTTGGCGTTCGATGAGGAGAGAGACCAAGCGCTTATGCACCAGATACAGGCCTACCTGCAACGAGAAGGCGTAGCGGTGCGTGACTAACACCAGAGAGACATCGCCTTTTTAGACCAACCGGAGGAAAGCCAAATGCTGAAGTTTTTGCTCTATGCGCTTGTTCTCACATTTGTCGTTGCTTTCGTCGCACTGTGGATGCTTCTAGGCGACGTAACAGGCGCCGCGCTCTCTTTAGCCGTCCTTTCACTTGGGGTTACGCTGGCAGTTGCGATAATCGGGTTCCTTTGCTCGAACGTGCCGTCATGGATTCGCTCCCTGCGAGGGATTTCCTACAACGAATATGTCGACAGCCTCGAAGCGAGAGGCCAGGTTTCGAGAGAGGATTACACCGCAATCAGAGCACTGGTTGCAGAAGACCATACCACCAGCTCTCTGGTCTACTTAGTCGACATTGGCGAAGGACGCGTACTCTGCCTGTCAGGGCAGCAGTATTTTGACTATGAGCCCTTCAACGAAGTCGAAGCGCTGCAAAACCACAGACTTTTTCCGACAACGCAGTTTTCACTCCGGCGGCGTAACTCTAACGGTGAGCTTGTGGACCTGATTCCGGGCTCGAACGTTTTCGAACCCATCGCCTGTAATCCAATCTCCGACTTGGAGGTCCTTTCAGAAATTGGGCTGTCGCTGAAAGACGGGGTGATTTTCGACCGCACGCCCTTTGAGAGCATACAATACGCGCTACAGAGGGATAGTTAGGCGATCGCGGACCGACATTCCGTCGTTGGATTGCAATTCAGGAGTGAATATGAAGTTCAAGCAGCCGGAGAATGACGAACCGGCAGACGAGTGAATCGAGCAAACACGTGCCGCAGACTTTAGAAGAAAAGCTCGCTCGCATCACGTTACTAGACGACTCTCAGGTTGAGCAGCTGGAGGCGGTCGTCGAACACCTGGAGGAGCGCGCTTACACATCGAGTGAGATCGAATCACTTTTCCGTCTTTTTGAAAGTTTTCCCGAATCAGATGGCCTCGGTACTTTCTGGGGGATTCTCCATTTCCTGGAAACCTGCGACTCTTACGAAACGTTACTCGTACAATCGGTTCGGCGGACGCCCTCAGAGTTTGGTCTGTTGATGGTGAATAGGCTAATGAATAGTGGCGTCTTTCGAGCAGGGAATCACGATCTGCTGGATCTTCTAGAAAGTGTTCACCAAGCTAGCGATACGAGTGAAAACATGCGGGAAATTGCATCCGGATATCTCTCCTATCAACGTTCGAAATCGAAATAGGGGTTGAAGCCGCGAGGTCAGCTGCTTTGAAAACGTATCCCATCTACCTGGAGAACCGGCTCCACGCGTTCGAGATCACGAGCACCTGGTTTCGATTCGGTCCTTTGTTGAAAATTCTGAAGGCCGTACCCGGTACAACTGAGGTGCGACGACAATTCGTCAATCACAACCGGGTGGCTTTCTGCTACCAAGACGTGCCGATGGTAATCTACGAACCCTGGGGAGCCAGTGACCGCTACTGGATCGGCTGTGAGGAACCGGAGAACTCGACGGCGCTGGACTTGGCGCCGCTCAAACAAGCGTTTGATGACTATCATGGACATACCATCTTCAATCCCAAATCCTGACGTTGATCCAACGCAGGACCGGCGCAACCGTTAGGGTCAGGCTACCGTGGGGATTAGTTACTCTCAGATTCCAACCCCATTTTCAAAGGAGGTTGTAGAACAGCTTCTGAACCTTTCTTCCGTCCTATTCCCTACCATAGATTCAAGCGACTTCACCTGGCGCATTGAGCGCATGCCCGAGCTGAGTGGCTTCGTCGCACGAGACGAGTCAGAAATCGTTGGCTTCAAGCTTGGCTACGCCGTCACCTCGGAACGCTACTACAGTTGGCTCGGCGGGGTTCATCCCGCTTACCAGAGGCGGGGTCTCGCCACCCAACTGATGAAACGCCAGCACCAGTGGGTCCAAGCGGAGGGATTCAAAGTCATCGAGACCGAGCTGATCCAAACTAACCACGCAATGGGTAAACTCAACGAAGCATCAGGATTCACCGCAGCCGGGGTCAGGTTCGATACGAAACCCAGGCTCATCTATCGGCGCGCACTATGAGAAGGACTCTCCGAGGTTGAAAAAACTCGTTCTACTCGGCGGCCCAACCGGTGTCGGGAAGACAACGGCGATGAAAGCCCTGCACGGGCGATTCGATGGCAGCGGGCTCCTCGACGCGGACGACGTCTGGCGCGTGGGGAGCAAGGTGGCAATTCCGCAAAACCGAAGCATCGCAATCCGGAACGTGACAAACGCAATGCGCGGATACTTCGACGCAGACTGTGACCTCGGCATCGTGTCTTGGGTCTTCGCTAAATCGGCACTCTATCAGCCTGTCATCGATGCGCTCACGGGATACGTAGATAGAATTCAGCAGCTCTACCTGGTGGCGGATCCTGAGGCTCTGGAAGCTCGCCTCAGAAAACGGGGAGAGCCGGATAGAATCGAGTACGCTTTAAGCAGACTCGCGTTGATTCGATCTTTGCCGTTTACCAAACTCGACACAACCAGTCTGCGTCCTGATGAGGTTGCAGATGCGATCAGCCAGGAGATATCCAAATGACTCACCACGAACCCTTGAACTGGACGTCCGATTCTCCACTTCAGTCTAAGGGATTCCCTCTGCTCGCCGCGGACTCGGGTAGGGCAGCTGGATGATGCGGTGTTAGGCCTCATCACCGGCGCAATGCTGCTACTGGCCGTTTCTGGGTCCAATAGCACGTGCGTTCTTGGGAACACTGATTTCTACATCGTTCGACACTTCGAAAATGAGGGAAGGGATACGCAAACGCCGAGAGAGGTCAGTTTCAGGGTTTTTGTCAGTGATCTGGATGAGCTCACCGCGATTCGCGACAAACTGCAATCGATGGAGATGGACGTCAAGGTCTACGACCGCCCTGATGGTCGCACGCTCGTAAACGGCAACATTACGATGTCTCTCGATCCACAGCGTTTATCGGACATAAGATGCGAGTTGACCGCGTATCTTGCAGACCGCTCCGCCTACTATGAAGGATGGGGTACCGGATTCCGCTGACGTTCTAATCTCACATCATCTCGCTTACGTCCGGGCAAACTCCAGCGGAATTTAATTCGACGGCTTGCAGAGGCGACACATGAACAACTTCCAGGATTCACAAACGACAGAAACGAACCATCGCCGTTTCATCGAACGAATCGTCGACAATGAACTCGTGTTTTTCCTCAGGAATTCAGACGGATTGGCCAACGCAGAATCGAACGAGTACGAAGACACCATCGTTTTGCCGTTCTGGTCCGATCGAGCGTATGCAACCCGAGCGGCAAAGGCATTTGCAGAAAGCTTCGAAGTCTCCGAACTCAGTCTGTTCGACTTTCTCTATCGCTGGTTGCCTGGCATGAGCGAAGACCGGGCGCTCGCTGGCACCAATTGGGACGGGGACCTGATCGGCAAAGAAGTTGATCCTTTCGATCTCCGTGAGGAGATCGACGAACGCATGCCCGACGCACTTTCACTCAAGTACGAGGCGAGGTACGAGGAACTCGTGGGTGACGCTTAAGAAGCCATTGGACGTCGACCTGACGATTGACGTGCGTCGTGTTTCTGCGCTCGGCCCACACGCGTGCCGGTCTTTGTGCGTAGAGCTCTTCGCCGTGTTAGACGGATTCAGCCAGTGACTCAGGAACGCTACAAAATGACCGGACCTGAGATCGCCGTGCTGGCGATCAGCGTGCCAACAATGCTCGGCGCCATGATCTTCGGAGTGCTCGGTGCGGTGACCCACGTCTATCCAATGATTCGGGGGTCGAACGATGGCGGTTTTGTCGATCAAATATCGCTAATCGCCGTGTTGTTGTTCAGCCTTTTCCTAGCACTGTTCGTCGCACTCAACGTCTGCCTGCTCTTGTGGAAGATCATCGTCCCGCAAGCGACAATCGAAGAAGCGATGTCGCACTATGCACAATCCGGCCTGGTTCGAGAATCATGGATCCACAGATCAATCTCTCGATACATGAGTTGGGTATTCGGCATCTCATCGTTTTTTGAGGATTAAGCAGTCGAGCATAGCCAACTTTGAGGATTCTGAATGAAAGTTGATGGAAGCTGCCACTGCGGGCGCATCACCTACAAAGCCGAGATCAACCCGGATCACGTTGTCATCTGCCATTGTAGTGACTGCCAGACCTTTTCCAGCGCGCCGTATCGCGTCAGCGTGTTCGGCGTTCCGTCGGAAAACTTCCGGCTGCAAGGCACGCCGAAGATCTACCCCAAAACCGGGGGTAGCGGCTTGACGGTTCTGGTCGCTTTCTGCGGGGACTGTGAC
The DNA here is from genome assembly GCA_028285415.1 of Pseudomonadales bacterium. Lineage (GTDB taxonomy): Bacteria > Pseudomonadota > Gammaproteobacteria > Pseudomonadales > Azotimanducaceae > UBA4421. The sequence goes on along the minus strand of JANQPF010000003.1, from coordinate 375,645 downwards.
TCGGCGCTGTACTCGACGAAAGACGACGTCGAAGGTCCTTTCAATCTGCGCGTCGGCGCCATCAAAGAGCGCGACAAACTGATTCCGAAGGCGCAAGGGTTCTGCGTATCGGGAATGCCCTGGGCCACCAATATTGACGGCATTCACAGGATCCCCGAGCCAGATCGTCCGTAACAAAAACAAGCACCCGCTATGCGAAAACTACTGCCCGTATTGATACTCGTTACCATTGGTTACCTTGCTCTTGACGAGACCGAGCTGTCAGATCGTGTGTTCGATCAGCCCGGCGACGCTGAGCTGACCCTCGCTGAAGCCTACAAAAACAGACAGAGCGATCTGCAGGTCCGCGGAAGTGGGCAGGTCGTTCGAATCCTGGCCGACGACAACGACGGGAGTCGACACCAGCGCTTCATTCTCCGCGTAAGTGCTGAGCAAACCATCCTGATTGCACACAACATCGACCTTGCACCGCGCATACCCAACCTCGAAGAAGGGGACGACGTGCATTTCTTTGGTGAGTACGAATGGAACGATCGAGGGGGTGTGATTCATTGGACCCACCACGATCCACAAGGCCGGCACGTCGGCGGCTGGCTCAAGCATCAAGGCAAAACGTACCAATGAATGACATCTTCCTCGAGGCGCTTCGATGGTAGAACCGGCTCACTAGTGTATGAGGCATCGAGTCTTCACCTACATCACCCGCGATCGCCACCTGCTCCTCCTGGATCACACCGACCATCGCTATCTGGACCCGCAAATCCCTGGCGGAACGGTGGAACCGGGAGAAGCACCCGAAATCGCGGCGCTTCGAGAAGCGCGTGAGGAGACGGGACTCAAGCAGTTGCAAGCCGTTTCCCTGCTCGGCGCTATGGAAAAGGACCTCTCCGACATCGGCAGAGATGAGACAATCGTCGCCTGGTACTATCACCTCGAAACCAGTGAGGTTACGCCGCCCAGGTGGAGGCATTTCGAAAACGATCCCTCCGAGGGCGATGGACCCATTGAGTTCGAACTGTATTGGTCGTCCTTTGAAGCCCTACCCAGGCTAGGTGGAATCGACGACGCTTTTTTACCCGAGCTCAGGGCAGCAGTGTTCTCAGGAAACGTCTAACGAGCACCTGGAGGTTTGAACGCACCGCGTGCGACGCAAATCAGATACCCATGGATGATCCTGCCAAGTATCGTGCATTCCTCGGCCAGACAGTGGACGTCGTGATCGATAGACCTCTGGGTTCAAAGCACCCGCGCCACGACTTCATCTACGAAACGAACTACGGCTACATCGAAAACACCAGAGCCGGCGACGGCCATGAAATCGACGCCTATGTATTGGGCGTCAGCGAATCCGTTGAGACTTACACGGGTGTTTGCGTCGGGATCATTCTTCGCAGCGACGACAACGAACACAAACTGGTCGTTGCTGCCGATCGCATGACAGAATCGGATATTCGACGGCAGACGCATTTTGTTGAGCAGCACTACGACATCAACATTGAAACCGTGGATGCCTGACCATCCGCACACCGGAGATGCGCATGTACGAAACGCAGAACGGTAGATTCACATTCAGAGTCGCATTTCGTCACGTCGAAGGCGATAGAGGTTTGGCGATCCACGTTTTCGGCCCGACTTCCGATTCGCAGGAAGAGGAAGTATTGCGCTTCGATTGCTTCGAAAAAGACCCCCACTATCACCTTGCCTGGTCCTATCGAAACGACCCGTTCATTCGCATCGACGCCGGGGATCCGTTTGGCTGGGCGCTGTCAAAGTTGGCAGGCGACATCCAGACGCTGCTGCAAGCCGCCTCATCACTGCCTATGAGCGAGGGTGAGATCAGTGATTTGGAGTCCACGCTCTCCAGCATCGAACGCCAGGGTCGAGTCATTGCGAGCGATGCCGAGCGCAGATCAGGATGATCAATCACATTCCATCGGATCAGCTGACCCTGGACGACCTGCCTGATATCCAAAGGCGTCGACTCGCCGACCTGATCAACTTCGCGAGTACTTTCGACCCGAACCAATGCCGGGAACCTGACCTGCCGATTCAGGGCATTTCCGACCTCCCTGCCAAGCCCAATGCCGATCAGCTACGGATGGCACTCTATATAGAATGGCGGCGTCACAATCACACTGGTTCGTTCTGCGGCAACACAGAATCTGAGCTCTGGGACTCCATCGAAAAACTAAGCAATCTGCTGAATCATGACTAAGGCAATGGTCCATTGGATACCGTAGCTGCCATCCTCCTGGACGCCTCCGCCAGGCTGTTGCTTGGACAGAGGCAGAACACCGGCCGTCGCGACGGCTCGTGGTCGCTGCCAGGCTCAGAACTGCTGGCACAAGAAACACCAGAGCAGGCGCTCTCTCGAAGTCTGCGAGAAGAACTCGGGATCGAGCATCCCATGCCATCATCGTCGTTCGACGTTGAGGAGTCCCCCGATTTGGTTCTGCATGTCTACGTGGTCGACCAATGGTCGGGTCGTATCACGAACAGGAACACGACGCTTTGTGCTGGTCTCGAGTGGTTCGATTGCTCAGACATTCCAGCAACAACGCCGAGCTCACGGATGGTGATCGATGCATATATTCAGCGGGACAGCGTGAACACACCGAGCTCAACGCAGTGATTCTCGCAGCACGGAAATCTTCTTGAAACTTGCGTTCACAAAAACAGACACGGCAGCGGATCTGACCATCACGCGAAGCGACGGCTCTGCGGACTCCTGGCTGACGACCATGGCATGTGGGATTCCGCACGACTTGATTCACTGGATCGTCGAAGACCACTTCGATCTGAAACACGCCTTCTACGGACAGATTGCGGCGGGAACGGATCAGTACGCTGTCAATGAGCTCGCGGAGCCTGAATCTGAGCTGGCAAAGACAGAGAAACTTGTGCTCCTCATTCAAACGGATCACGACATCCGAGCGGGGAAACTGAACGCTTCGTCATCCCACCTGCGGGGGCTGTATGGCTTGCGCTACCCGAGCTTTTGCGCAGACTCGGACGTGGACCAAATCTGCGAGAAGATCTCCTCGCAGTCGCAGCGTTGGGCCGCGCTGCACGCGGGCGAAACGCTCGAGTTCGAGTTTTTCGAAGGCGGCGAGACGAGCGGTTTGTGAGGCAGACGCGATGACCAGAATTCAAGAACAGCCCAAACCAGATTGGGCACCCGTGCCCAGACCCGGGTGCGCAAACGTTGATTTTCGCGTGCTGCTCAATGCAGATGGTATTTTGATCGCGAACTTGCGGTTCATGGAAAAAGCCACCATCGATGAGCACACCGCGCCTCATGATATCGATGTCCTGTGCATCGCTGGATCCGGCTTTACTTCCGTTGGAGAAGAAGAGCTGTCTATCAAGTCCGGCGAGAACATAAGATGGCCAAAGGGACTGCCGCATCGGCTCTGGACGGAAGACTCGACAATGGAAACCATCATGGTTGAACGGTATGGCGCCTGACGGGCCGTTCTAGGCGTCCTGCCAATGCCATTTACACCGGTACATCTGGGCCCAGGCGCTTTGCTCAAAGGTTTTCTCGGGGCCAATTTCAGCTTTGTTGTTTTCGGCGGATCGCAGGTGTTGATCGATCTCGAACCCCTCATTCAGCTACTTCGTGGGTCAACCGCCCTTCATGGCCCCTCCCACACCATGCTTGGCGCCCTTGTCATCGGACTGGTCGCGACGCTGCTGGGTAAGCCGATTGGCCAGGCGTTTTTGAAGCTGATTGGCTACCAGAAGCCGGAGATTTCATGGAGGGTATCCGCCATCAGTGCCTATCTCGGTACGTTCAGCCACATCCTTGTTGACGGCATCATGCATTCAGACATGGCGCCCTGGGCGCCGCTTTCCCATCACAACCCGCTGTTGGGGCTCATATCGGTCGCAAACCTGCACTACGTCTGTCTGGGTGCGGGTATCGTCGGAGGCATCTGGATTGCAGCCAGATACCTGTACAAGACAGACGCGTGACGGAGGGTAGATGCAGAAGATAAGGAAAATCAGAACGCCTGCCATTGCCGTGATTTTCATCACCATTGTGGCCTGCGCAATGGGATTCGCTTCCGGCCACGTTCGCGCTCACGAATGGGTTGCCGCCCTCCTCATCGTCGTCATCCCCACATTCCTGCTGTTACTGTTCCTTTACCTGGCCGCCAACGCAAAGCACACTTGGATCGGGGTGATCTCCTTTCTGGCGACATCACTGTTTGCGCTGATCTGGTTGTTCATTGTCGCGTCGCTCATCACTGGAGAAAGCCTGCATTGAAGGCTGGCATTGAGTCCGAAAGACGGCACCGCCGGGAAACACGACCCAGGATTGACCATGGCCCAAATCAGATATCTTGTGAACGACGTTGCTCTCTCTATCGCGTTCTACACACAGCAACTTGGATTTGAACTCAAGCAACAGTTCGGTCCTGCGATGGCGATTCTCGAGTCCGGCGACATTCAGCTGTGGCTCGCCGGCCCGGCGGCCTCGGCATCCAAACCCATGCCCGATGGCACTCAGCCCATCCCCGGGGGATGGTCGAGATTCGTTCTGCCAGTAGAGAGTCTGGAACAAACCGTCGACACGCTCCGCGCCAACGGTGTCCAATTCAGAAACGACATCGTTTCCGGCCCGGGCGGTCAGCAGATTTTGTGCCTCGACCCCTCTGGCAACGTTATCGAACTGTTCCAGAGCGCGGGTGAATAGATGATGCGGACGTGGCAAACGCGCAACGGTTGCAAGGGAATCTCAAGCCTCAGACAAACGCGCTTCGTTGCCGCCATCGTGCTGTGCGTCTGCGCGAATACAACTCTGGCTTCGATCATCGACACGGTCCGGGTGGAGAAGTCGGAGCGTAAGATGTATCTGGAAAGCGAGAACCAGGTCATCAGGTCGTATGACGTTTCGTTGGGCGACTCGCCAGAAGGGCACAAAACGATCGAAGGTGACGAGAAAACGCCGGAAGGCCGCTACGTGCTGAACTGGAGAAACCCAAAGAGTAAATACCACCTCTCCATACACATCTCCTATCCCAACGCCGCTGACGAGGCGCAGGCGCGCAAGCGCGGTGTATCCCCGGGAGGCGCCATTTTCATTCACGGCCTGCCCAATGGCTTCGGCTTATTCGGGCGCTGGTTTCGCGGCCGGGATTGGACTGACGGATGCATCGCCGTCAACAGCAACACTGAGATGCAGGAAATCTGGGATCTGGTTCCAGATGGCACACCAATCATCATCAACCCGTAGCTCGTCTCCGGGAGCGGCTGCTAAGCGAAGATCTATGGCAACTGACAAACGCGTCCACATGCCGAAGGTCAAGCTCTCAGGATTCATCATCGTTCCGGAGGGGGATCTCGACGTTGTGCGGTCTGAGTTACCGAACCACATTGATCTCACCCGCAACGAACCCGGCTGCATTTCGTTTCAGGTTCGCCAGTCCGAAACCGACCCGCACCGATTTGACGTCAACGAAACGTTCGAAAGCCGCGCGGCTTTCGAGCTGCATCAGGCCCGGGTAAAAACGTCTCGTTGGGGTGCGGTGACGAGCAACGTGGCACGTCACTATGAGATAGAGGAAGAGCAGCCCGACTGACGCGTCGGTTGCCCACTCGAGATGAACCCTGATACCAGACCATTCGAACTCAGACCAATCACACCGGATAACTACGAACGCGCCAGCCGACTTTCCGTCAGGAAAGATCAGGAATCGCTGGTAGCGACGGTCCAGAAATCGCTCGCAGATGCCTACGTCCACAAAGAAGCCATCTTTCGTATCGCCTGTTGGGGCGAAGCGTTCGTCGGATACGTGTTGCTCTTTCCTTATGTCGAATCCGACCAGCAATGCGTGAATATCGTCAGACTGATGATCGACCAGCACCATCAGGGACAGGGGCACGGCAAACGTCTGCTGGCGAAATCACTCGAATTCATCGCAGTGCTGCAACCTGCGGTCGCCACCGTGCGCATTTCAACGCTGCCCGAGAATCACACCGCGCTGAACCTCTACCAGAAGATGGGCTTTGTTGAGCGCGGGATGGAAGAGGGCGAAGTGGCGCTGTATCTTTCTTTGTCTCAGGCATGAGGCGATCCAACGTGCCTCAACACGCCCCGGACATCCAGACGCTGCTGCTCGACGCGGACGGGGTCATACAAATCTCCTCCAGCGGTTTTCTCGAGGATCTCCGGGCGCTCTGCCCGGACGCGGCGCAAAGCGAGCGCTTTCTCGAAGACGTATTCGCGTCCGAAAAGCCGTGTCTTACCGGGGAAGCCCACTTTCCCGACGCGCTGGAACGGGTTCTGCGCACTTGGGCAGTTGATGTTGTCCTGGCCGACGCGCTCGAGCTCTGGACTCGGATAGAACCCTCACCGGGTATGTTGGATATCGTTTCCAGCCTCCGCGCAAAGGGCATTCGAGTTTGTCTGGCGACGAACCAGCAAGCCCATCGCGCAAGCATCATGGCTGATCATCTGGGATACGCACCTCTCTTCGATCAGCTCTTCTTTTCCTTTGAACTTGGTGTGGCAAAGCCTTCACCCGATTTCTTCCTCGCGATCCTGAAGCAGCTACCGGCGAATCCCGACAACATCCTTTTTGTTGATGACCACGCGCAGAACGTTGCAGCCGCGGAAAGTACCGGGATAGCAGGCGCGCTGTACCACGTGGACCATGGCTTGGATTCGTTCACTTCGATCCTGGAACGCCATGGGCTGCCCGTGTAGTTAACGAAGCGTCTTTGAGGCGACGAAGCACGACAAACGCGAACCGCTTCATAGGCGGCACCCGTATGTACTGATAGTCTGCACCCGGACCATCAGTAGCCGGTGCAATGAATCTTATTCCAACGCTCGCCGTTGAAGCCGACAGCAAAAACACCCTGCACTCGCTGCGTCGTGCCGGCGACGGCGAGGCGGTTGCTGCGTCTTGCCAGGCGGGATATCCGTCGCAAATTATGACGGCAGGCAGCTGAAATGGATCACTCTGAAGTCGAGACGTTCATCGAGAACTTGAACGCAGCCTGGCTCACCGGGGACTACGACTCGCTGTACGACTATTTTGCACGCGACGTGGTCATGGAGCTCAGTGGGAGTGAAGAGCCGATAACCGGCGTTGCAGACCTGGTCGAGAGCTATCGGGAATTCGGTGAATCCGGCGCGTTGGAGCACTTTGAGGTTACCCGGCTGAAGACCATCGAACATGAGGCCTTCAGCATCTGTCATATGGACTTCGAGGTGGCGTATCAGCTCGACGATAATCGCTATCGCGAGAGAGGACGCGACATCTATGTCATCGCGAGCGAAGACGGGGATTCTCCGTCGATTGTGTGGCGCACTCAGCACATCTTTTCGTAGCCGACTGAGAAACATGCGGAGCAAACCCGTCGGCAACCGCCTCTCCATGCGGCTCCCGCCGCCCGTCATACAGCGTTAAGCGGCCGGATGACTGTCAGAGCTTTCGAGGTTGCCGTCGCAGGGGCGTTGCTTCTCTATGTCTCCTACGCGCAATTTTCGCTGGGCTACACCCGAGTGGGGGCTGTCATTGGCAGCAATCCCATTGCAGGCGTTCTCGTCCACATTGCCCTCATTCTGGCAATTGTCTACAGGGATCGATTGGTGGGTTGGACGATTCAGCAACTCACCCACTTCGATGAACTGATCACGCGGATCTCAGTCATTGGCATCACCTGGTTCATCATTCTGTACCGGTTCGGCATGTTCAGCGGTATTCTGCCGAGACTGTTTCAGAACGTCTTTGATCCGGGGTTCATCTCAGGGTCGGTGTAGGGAATCAAGCGGGAGAAGTCCCCATGGTCGGTTCGAGCCAATACTTCTCTTACCTCGCCCTCGCGGCGGCCGCCTGGCATCTAGCTGCCTTCATCTCCTACTCACACCTTCCGTTGACCCCACTACACTCGCGAAACGTGTTGTTGTCGCGCTAATCTACGCATGGATCACGCTGGTCAGCTTCGGGGCGTTGCGTGCATCCACAGGATCACTGACAACAAACAATCCAACGCAATAAAGGGCGTGTGTTTGTGCGCATCCAGTTTCACAAAATCTCGAACTCAGAGCATCGTGTAACCGTTATCCGGTCGGACGGAAGCATGGACTCGAACGCGTTGGCTTCACGCAGCTTTCTTTTCCACGACTTTGCCCATCTCGCAATCGAAATCGAGCTGCCGCTCCTGCGAGGGTTCTGGGGGAACGTAGCGGATGGCCGCGCTTTGAACGACCCGGGCGAACTCGAAGGCGAGCTGGCAAAGGCTGAGGCGTTGGCGGGACCAATCCAGACGCTCATCAAGAACGATGCCTCCGCGGCGGACTTCCATGCGGTGCTCGCGCGTGTGCTCCCGGACCAACCGGAGCTCGACCACGTCGCAGATTCGATCCTGCAACGCGCCAGAGCGCTCAGAGGGCAGTGGCGCGCAACTCATTTCGGCAAGCACATGGAGGTTCAGTGGCCACATTGAGATGCAAAACACCTGGCAAAACGTCGGGATTCCAGGAGATATAGATCATGTCCAAAGCGAGCCCAAAGGTACTTTCGGAAGCTTTCAGCGCGTTGACGTTCAAACCCGATCGCACACCGGAGTCCGATGACATGGACTCCGCATTCTGCAAACTAGCGCCCTACCGGGACGGCGCCGTCTTTCTTGCGCACTGGGCCGGACGGAGCGAATGGGAGGTCCATCACTCCGGGGACGAGATGGTGATGGTCATCGAAGGTGCTACTGAAATGAGCCTTCTGATCGACAACGAAGAGATCACTCACACGCTGTCGGCCGGCGAGCTGATCGTTGTTCCGCAGAGCGTGTGGCACAGATTCAATACGCCAACGGAGGTCAAGCTGCTGACCACTACGCCACAGCCCACCGAGCACTCCATCGACTGGCCGCTGTGATTCCCGATCAGCTACACACCAGCAATCTGACCCTGAGACCATTTTCCGCTGAAGACGGCCCCGCCGTATACGCGTACTGGAAAAGCGATCCCGGCTGGGAGAGATTCAACATCAGCGTACCCTCAGGATTCACCGAAAGCGACGCCGACGATTTCGTCAGCGCCATGTGCGGTCGAGATCGAAGCGAGCAGCCGAACTGGGCGATCGTGCACGACGACAGGGTCGTGGGGGTCGTCAGCCTGAACTTCGAAGCCGGTCATGGCACAGGGTCAATCGGCTACGGCATTCACGCCGACTTACGGGGGCGTGGCCTGTGCGTGGAGGCGGCAACAGCGGCCCTGGATAGCGCCTTTGCGACCTACCCGGCGCTCAACGAGATCCGTGCGTATACCCACAAGGACAACCACCCATCTGTACGCGTCGTCAAGAAGATGGGATTCATCGAAGAAACCGGTGGTGATGATGATGGGCGAACGTTCTGTTTACTCCGCTCAGCCTGGAAAGCGCCCGAGTGAACCGTAAGCTCCTCGGCTTCTCGAACAACGGCTCCGGCCGATTCAGAGTGTGTTCACATTTCCCGAACTAGCCTTCGGGCACGTGAAGCGTATTGGGGACTGGGATGCGGCTTCCTGGCAAACTCTTTTTTCTATCAGTTGCGATAGGGCTCCTGATTGTCGCGTGGGTTGGTTGGCAATGGGTGTCCGTTGTCGAGGAAGACGTCGAATTTCGGAGCGGCGATCTGGTACTCCGCGGTACGCTGCGATCGCCGCGATGGGTGGACTCGGCACCAGCGTTCGTCATGGTCCACGGTTCAGGACCGGCAACCCGACAAACCATGGTCGTTTATGCGTGGCTTTTCGCACTGAAGGGCTATGCGACACTCGCTTATGACAAACGCGGTACCGGGGCTTCCGACGGTGAACCGCACGAGTGGCGAGAGTTCAGCTTCGAGGACCTGGCTGCCGATTCGGTGGCGGGCTACCGATTCCTGCAATCTCATCCGCACATCGACGGGCACAGAGTGGGCTTCTTCGGAGGCAGTCAAGGCGGATGGGTCGTATCATTGGCCGCCAATCAGGTTGAGTCACCCGCGTTCATCACCATGGTTTCTCCATCGGTTTCAACCGTCGCAGAAGATCGGGTTTTTCAACGCAGCGCCTGGGTCAGCCACCTCGGGTTCGGCGATCAGGCGGCAGCGGAAGCATCACAGCTCATCACCGCAGATCATGCAGTGACTCGCACCGGTTCAGGATATGACCGCTACCGGGAACTCTGGGACGCCTACGAACCTCGCGCATGGTTTGCAGAAGTTTACCGCGACAGCGCACCCGAGCCGGTGGGTTCTCACGCGCGCGAGTGGGAGAAGTCCATTCTGGATTTTGATCCTCAACCCCACTTGCGAAAAATCGATGCGCCAATACTGTGGCTGTTCGGCGATCCATTGCTGGACAGATCCGTCCCGGTCGACCTGAGCCTGAACCGGCTGGCTGCGGCAAAGGAACACGGTGCCTGCTACCGGGTCGTCCAGGTAGACAATGTGGGCCACACACTCGAGCCCGAAGGTGATCTCGGTCTGCAGGAGCGATTGAACATCCGATTTTCCCTGGTTCAGGACATTTACCAATGGCTGGACGATCTCGATACGGACAGCGCCTGCGCTTCGAGACCACCGAGGAAACGATCGTAGCGACGCCAACTCGCTAGACCCGCCAGCGTCCTTCTTTGAACGCCAGGAGCGCTTTGCGCGCTGCTTCGTTGTCAGCCTCCGACTGTCTTCGATAACCGCTTTGCAGGAAGTAATGAAACCCCTCAGGCACCTCCTCGAGTGTTGCCGCGCGTTTGTAGCCCATGGACCATCCATCAAACGCTCTGTCTTCCACCTCAGTTCTCAGCACTACGCTTTCATCGCAATGACGTGGGTCGAGCCGTATTTTTTCGAAGAGAGTTTCAACTTCGCTCTGCTCACCCTCCAGAACCTGAATGAAGGATCCATCGTGGAACAGGAGCATTCCCGTGACGTCTCTTTTGCTATTGTTGGTCCTCGCCGTATTCAAGATTTCGTCGAGCCCCTCAGTGTCCATTTCTGATGAGGCCCTGCTGACATACACTAGCTGAAATACCAAAACCTGCTCCGATAGCTGCACCACAACCTAACAATCGGCAATTTGATCCAGACCTTTAGGAAATCACCTGATGACGCCTGACAAACTGTTGAATCACATGATTGAGGACATCGAAATTTCGCAAGCGCTGTCGCTGTCGCCCATAAAGCGCGAAGACGCCGCGTCGATCTTTGCGCTGATCGAGAAGAACAGAGGGCATCTCAGAGAATGGCTGCCGTGGCTCGATTTCAGCACGTCGCTCGAAGACTCTGAGGCGTTCATCGAAAGATCGTTGCAACAAGCCACTGAAACTTCCGGGCAGGTCATGACCATCCGCTATCGAAACTCGACGTGCGGAATCATCGGCTTCAACTCGATCGATGCGCTCCACCGGATATGCGAAATCGGCTACTGGGTCGATGCCGACCATCAACGGCTCGGTATCATGACAACGTCCACCAAAGCGCTCATCGATTTCGCATTTACGAGCCTCGGCATGAACAAAGTCTGTATCCCGGTAGCTGAGCAGAACACCAGGAGCCGGGCAATTCCTGAGCGTCTGGGTTTCAAGATCGAGGGCGTCGCTCGGGATGCTGAGTGGCTCTATGACCACTACGTAGACCATGTTCTCTATGCAACTCTACGTTCAGAGTGGGGTTCCAATGACGGTTAAGCTGGCGCGAGGAACCGCGTGCGTGGCGCTTGAGCCCCACTTTCGCATTCAGTGCGGATGGACTTAACATTGAGCTCGTGTGTTACGAAGGATAGGCGCGTCGCATGAGTACAGTCGGCAAAGACACGATTCCAACCATATCTCCGGTGCTCTTCTACGAAAACCTCGGAGACGCCATTGGTTGGCTGACGAGGGCCTTCGGCTTCAGTGAGCGCGCTGGCGAACGCGTCACCCTGGACAGCGGTGAAGTTGTCCACGCTGAACTGGCCATGGGTGATGGCATGATCATCCTCAGCTCCGTTTACGACAAGTTCCAGGTGCCCGGCGCTGACTCCGTCCACCACCATTGCCTCTACGTCTCTGTCGACGACGCCAACGCTCACAAAGCCGCGGCAATCGATGCCGGAGCAACCCTGACCGCCGATATCAGGGACACGGACTACGGTGCGCGGGTTTACTCCGTCACCGATTTCGCCGGTTACCACTGGATTTTCGCGCAAACGCTCTAGCCCACCGACTACCTGCCGGGTAATTGCCATCAGGTTCGCGCCCGCCACAATGTGGCCTATGGGTTATTTGACTGCTGCACTATTCATCATCGCGGGGCTCATCAATTTTGTCCCCATCTCCGGCATCGTATCGGGAGATCAGCTCAGCAAGCTCTACCAGATCGAGATTGCCAGCGCCGATATCGAACTGCTGCTCCGTCATCGCGCGATCCTCTTCGGCATTGTGGGCTCAATCATCATCGCGGCCGGTTTTGTCGCCAGCCTGCGTCCGGTTGCGACCGTTGCGGGGCTGGTCAGCATGGTCGCCTTCATTCTGCTTGTCTTCGCCACCAAGAACAGCAATCCTAACCTCGTCCAAATTGCATGGATCGACGTTGGCGCAACAATCGTTTTGCTACTGGGCTTCGGCGCTCACCTCAACACAAGCAGTCACTAGTCGCCCGCAGGCCTGCTGCGACCGCTTGTTGCGATCCTCTAGAGCGTCCCGCGGCAGCGAGCCAACGCCGCTGACGTCAGGGGGTGCGACATGATCACGTGTTATCTCGAATACCAGATTGATCCCTACAAGCGCAACGAATTCCGCCAGTACGCCGAAATGTGGCTGCCGCTGGTCGCAAAGTTCGGCGGCACGCATCACGGTTACTTCCTGCCCAAAGAAAGCGCCAGCGATCTGGCCGTTGCTCTCTTCTCCTTCGAATCGCTCGCCGCGTACGAGAACTACCGCGCCGAAGCGAAGCACGATCCAGATTGCAAAGCTGCCTCGAGGTTTGCCGAAGAGACCAGATGTATTGTCCGGTTGAACCGCCAGTTCCTGGAGCCGGTGCTTCCAGAAGGTCCAGAGGCGTGAGGACGTCACGAACACGCTGGTTACACGCCGCATCAGACACGGAGACGCTTGGATGAACTGGGACGCCATCGGTGCACTTTCGGAATTCATTGGCGCTGTCGCCGTCATCATCTCCATCGTCTATCTCGCCGCCCAGGTTCGACAGACGCGGCTGCAGCTGCAGGCACAAGCTGAAGACAACATCACTTCACGGGCCTTCGAGGCGTACAGCCCGGTCTACGAAGGCAACAACGCGTCCGTGTTCCGCAAGGGACTCGAATCGCCCTCAGAGCTGGATCCCGACGAGGCATTCCTCTTCAAACTCTTGATGGACCGACAGCGCGGCGTTTTTGCAACGATCGTGCGTCGCAGCCACAAAAAATCGATATCCAAAGATATGTCCAAACGGCTGATTGCCGGGTACCAACACCTCTTCCTTCAGACTGAGGGTGGCCGGCAGTGGTTTGAGACCATGAAAACTTCGTTGTCCCCGCTGGAGCTGGAGGCACTCGAGATTGACACCTGACGTTCGGCAGCCTCATGGGATCTACGGGGTTTAGATGCAGCGATTCAAAGCGATACCCGAAGCACATCTGATACTCATCAGGAACAACGACATTCTGATGCTCAGGCGCTTCAATACCGGCTATGAAGACGGCAAATACTCGGTGGTGGCGGGACACTTTGATGGCGGCGAATCCGGCCGCCAGGCCATGGTGCGGGAAGCCCGGGAAGAAGCCGGGCTTCGCTTACGTCCGGAAGACCTGTCTCTGTTCCACCTCATTCACCGAAAAGACACCGATGAGCGCATCTCTTTTTTCTATCAGGCGCAAACATGGGCGGGGGAGCCTACCAACATGGAGCCACACAAATGTGATCACCTCGGCTGGTTTTCGCTCGATCAGATGCCCACCAACACGATCCCTTATGTCAAACACGCGATCGAACAGGGATCAGCCGGCGTTACCTATTCGGAGTTCGGCTGGTAGTCTGCGCGCCCCACGGCAGTTCTAGGTTTGTCTCGGGTTCGGGAGTAATCTAGCCGCATCACCACGGAGCCTGAACGCAGGCGAAGCCCATATGTCTATCCAAGATCTTGGCAACATCGGCGAGTTCGTTGCCGCGATTGCCACATTGGCAACGCTGATCTACCTGGCAACTCAGATCCGGCAGAACACCAAGACCCTGAGATCAAATATCTACTCGTCCTGGGTCGATACCAGCTCCCATTCTCAACTCATACAAACCGAGCACCCCGGCGTATTCGTAAAGGCGTTCGATCCGAACGTGCCTCGAGACGATCTGAGTCCGGAAGAGCTGAGGATTTTCACAGCGTGGTGTTTCCATGTCTGTAACCTCTTCGAGGCGAACTATCTGCACCACATCGAAGGGGCATACGACGAAGAAGCCTTTGAGGCGAAACACAGGAATATGGTCTGGACGCTCAACCAGCCAAAAATACGTCAATTCTGGGAGTCGTTTTCGGAACATGTGTACGACCGGAGGTTTATCGACTACGTTGAGACGGAGATCTTCCAGGATGAGCGATGACGAGCGGCTGGATCTGACGTTTCTCGCGCTCCGGGTCCAGCGCAACAAGTGCCGACGTTCCATCGCGAGGTGCGGCAAATGACCGACATTCAAATCACAGTCCGGCGCCAGGAGCCAAGGGATTCCGAAGCCCTGCATGGCGTGTATGCCCAGCCCAAGGTGATCTGGGGGACGCTCCAGATGCCCCACCCATCGCTTCACGCGTGGCAAACGCGAGGCGCGGAGGAGCCGCGAAACATGACCAGGCTGGTTGCATGCGCCGATGACGTCGCCGTCGGAAACATCGCAATCTGGACCATGGACAGCCCCCGCCGTCGGCATGCCGCAGAAATCGCCATGGCGGTGCATGATGACTGGCAAGGCAAGGGTATCGGTTTTCGGCTGATGTCCGAGGTGCTGGATCTGGCTGACAACTGGATGCAGCTTTCGCGCATTGAATTGTCCGTATTCACAGACAACGAAGCCGCCATAAAGCTTTACGAACGATGCGGTTTCGAGGTGGAAGGCACCCTCAAGCGCTATGCCTTTCGGGACGGGCGCTATGTCGATGTATTCGCGATGGCGAGACACAGCGGCGATGGATGATACCACCCTGTTGCCGCTGGCCAGCCGTCCGGGAAGCTTCCGGTGAGCGTGCTGGAGATCGCAGGACTCATCTTCGTGGGCTACCTCGTGCTACTGCTCCTGCTGGAGGCAGTCGTTTGGAAAACCCAGCCGGACATGGAAAACGGCGTGACCGTGTTTGTGCGTCGAGGTGATGAAACGTTCCAGCGCAAACTGTACGGCTTCGACTACCGCGGCAGACTTTATGGGTCATCGAACCACTGGTTCCGCCAGTGGTACCACGCCGTCCTCGACCACCCGGATGTCGATGTGGCACATCAGGGGACCATCAAACCGTACACAGCAGTTGCCATCCACGGCGACGAACGGGCGGAAATTGCCCGCGAATACAAGATGAGGTTTGTTCTCAGGCTGATGTGTGGGTTCGCACCCCGACGGTTCCTGAGGTTCGACCCGAGAGGCGAAGAAGAAATTGTCTGATGGCACTGCGGCGCGAACCGACGCCCGGTGAGCTCATTCATTGGCGCAGCCGGTTATTTCACTTTGGAAACACGAGATAGGAAAGCATGATTCACAAGACCATTCTGATCGCGACCCTTTGTTTTGCTCTTGGCGGATGCTGGAACGGCGGCAACACGCATGTGAGTCTGGGTGACGTCTCGCTCGGCACACAGCTGCTCGATCTCAAGTCGGCTCTGGACAGCGGCGCAATCACACAGGACGAGTTCGAGGACACCAAGGCGACCCTGCTCGCTCTGAACTCCCTGTGCGAAAACACCGAAGACGATGACTCCTGGTTATTCTAGATTTGGTTTGAAGACCCATGACATGACGCCGTCATGATTCGAGCATTTGAGCATCGGGACACTGCGGCCACGGCGAACGTCTGGCATCGCTCTGGACTCCAGGCGTACGACTACCTGCCGGCGTTTCAGCGCCTCGACCAAGCCAGTGCGCTCGAGGTGTTCGAGTCAGTTATTGTGCGAAACTGTGATATCTGGGTGTACGAGATCAACTCGAACGTGCTCGGTTTCCTCGCTATGCAGGATGCCTACATCGACCGACTGTACGTGGACCCGACAGCGCAGCAGACCGGCATTGGGACGGCACTCCTTTCCCACGCCAAAGCGCTTTGCCCGCAAGGATTGACATTGCATACACACGAACAAAATCACGGCGCGCGTCGTTTCTACGAGAAATTCGGCTTCGTTGTCGTAAAGTTCGGCGTCAGCCCGCCCCCGGAATCCGTCCCGGACGTTGAGTATCGATGGCACGGCCAATCCTGAAGATGCGCCTCTTAAGCTTCAAAAAAGATCAGGCGGAATCGATCACACAGTTCGAAAGCAGCGGCGCATGGCGCAACGTGCTGGGATCCGGATCCGGCACAACTCACGTCTACTCCATCTACCTGGATGTGAATTCGCAGATTGGCGCGCACCCTGCCGGGTTCTGCCAGCTGTTCCTGGTTGTCAGCGGCAGCGGGTGGGTTGCGGGGGAGAACGGTGAGCGTCTGGATTTGGCTGCCGGCGAAGGCGCTTACTTCGAGAAGGGTGAAGTGCACGCCAAAGGCAGCGCCTCGGGGATGCATGCCATCATGATCCAGGTGGATGAACTGTCATGTTAGATCGGGAACGGCGCGCGTGCATCGCATCGTTCTGACGGGAGGTCCTGGTGCCGGTAAAACAACCGTGCTCGAGGAACTCCGTCGGCGGGGCTATGCAACCGGCGACGATGCCGCGCGGTCCATCATCCGCCAACGAAGAGCCGCAGGGCTGTCGCCACGCCCTGATGCACTGACGTTTGCCCAGCAGGTCTTCGAGAAGGAAGTTGACGCTTACCAGTCGAAAGGCTCCTCACCTGCGTTTTTCGAGCGCGGCGTGGTTGAGGCCGTTGGCTTGCTGTTGGCTGCCGGAGCGCTCGATGAGGAGGATGCTCGTCAGCTGCTCAGCAAGTATCGCTATCAGCTGGTTTTCCTCTTCCCGCCCTGGGAAGACATCTACCGCACAGACGACGAACGCGATCACACGTTTGATCACGCAGTGAACGTGTACGAGTCCACCCTGCACTTCTATCACAGCCAAGGCTACACCCCGATCGCCGTGCCGCCGGGCACGGTGGAGAATCGCGTGGCACTCATCCTGGCGCATCTCGATGCGCTCGAGCCTCAGACCGCAACCACACCACCGCGAAGCACATGACGATTGCGCGCACCGACATTATTCTCTGGCTTAGAGGAACGAATGTTGGACCAGCACGGTATGTCCACGGCAACGGTAGAACCTGCGTACCGCCGAGAGGCATGTGAATGACAATGCGAAAGGTGCTGCCGTTCCTGCTCTCACTCCTCGGCGTCATCCTGCTCGGCACCAGTCTCGCCGGCGACGTCACGTCCCTCGGCGACTACGAGGCGCGAGCGCCGCGGGCGTGGGAGCAATTCGATCTCAATCTGGCTGAAGATGCGCGCTCTTATGACGCGCTGTTGCAACGTGCTGCCCTCGCAGCCGGGCAGCCGCTCGAAGCGCTGCCGCCCGAGAAAGCGATGGATGCACTGTACAAAACGGTCACTGAACGTTTCACCCACGGGCTTGCCCGTCACAATATCTTCAGCAACTGGTTGCTGTGGACGCTCGGGCAGCTGCATCCCGCGTTCAGCACGGTTCACGATGAGGAGAGCCTGGTATCCCGGGGAGCGTCGACGTTCTGCAGTCAAAGCTCTTACGTGCTCCTGTCACTGGCGAACGACGTTGGCATTCCTTCGAGGCACGTCGGATTGAACGGCCACGTCGTCATGGAAGCTTACTATGACGGCAAGTGGCATATGTACGACCCGGATATGGAGGTTGTGGTACCTGATGAATCCGGTCGCCTGCTCAGCGTCAACGCGCTGGCCGCGCGTGAGGATCTCCTCCGCCAGGCCTACGCCGGACCCAGGGCGACGGTGATACCGTTCTTCACGAGTACCGTGGACAATACCTTCATGTCCTACCCGCCCGGTGCCTGGTTCGTGTGGAAATCTCAAGTGCTTTATCTCTTCGAGCAGATTGCGGCCTACCTCAAATATCTCCTGGCGCTGCTGCTCGTGATTCTCGGCGTCACCGCCGCCCGCACCTGGCGTTTGTGACACGTGCGCGCCCTGCCTGAACACGTGACCGCCTACAAGAAAACGCCCGTGTTTGACGAAGCGTCGATACCGAAGGGGCTTCGAAACGCGCACCAAACGAAGCCAGGCACATGGGGTAAGATCGTCGTTCTGGAAGGCACGCTCAGATACCGGATCCTGGAACCCTCAACCAACGAGTACGTCCTGGACCCGGAACACAGCGGCGTTGTCGAGCCCGAGGTGCTGCACGAAGTTGAACCCGATGGGATTGTCAGTTTCTATGTGGAATTCTACCGCTAGCAGGCGCGCCGGCTCTGAGCGGAACATGGCAGCGCACGCGATCCGATTCCATGACGGTCAATTACAACGATGATTACGTTCAACACTATCAGAGACATGGCACGATCGTTCCCCGGTACGGAAGAGAGCACTTCTTACGGCACGCCCGCAATCAAGGTTGCCAAGAAGCTCATGCTGAGACTGCACAACAAAGAAGACGCCATTGTTGTGCTATTAAACTCGGTTGAGGAACAACAGGCGCTGATGGAGAGAGATCCCATGACGTTCTACATCACCGACCACTATGCGGGCTACCCCGCCGTCCTGGTGCGCCCCACCATCCCTGAGGCCGAGTTTCGCGACCTGATGGAACTCGCGTGGCGCCGGGTGGCCAGAAAGAAGGACCTGGAGGCTTACGAACCTTGATCGTTCGAACGATTACCGGCGAGGACAACCTGCCAACGCTCGTTGCACAAATCAACGATGCGTCGTGGGACGAAGCCAACGAGATGTCCGTATATGAGGTCGAGGCGCTGAGCGCGTACCTTGAAAGGCAGGACACAATCTTCATCGCGTGCCACGAAGCGCATGCCGGCGGGGAAACGCTGCTCGGCATCGCTTCGTCGAGAATCGAAATGAAGCCGTACGACAAGGCGCTCTGGCTCTACGTCGATGAAGTTGACGTCTGCACAAATCATCGGCAACGCGGGGTGGGCAAGCTGATGATGCAGAAGCTCCTCGAGATCGCCGAGGAGCAAGGCTGCGAAGAGCTGTGGCTCGGCACGGAGTTCGATAACGCCCCGGCCAACGCTCTGTACGAATCACTCTCACCCGATGACATCGCCAAGGTCATCGGGTACACCTTTGAGACCGATGAGTAGCGGACGTACCCTGCGCCGTCGTGCCGGGAGGTAGGCATATGAAACTGTCGCTCGTCAGCGTACCGGTCCAGGATCCGGTCAAAGCCCACGAGATCTACACGACTCAGCTGGGCTTTCAATCGAAAGAGTTCGACCCGGAAGCCCTGCTGGCCGTTGTCGTATCTCCCGAAGCACCCGACGGGACGGCCATGCTCCTCGAACCCTGCCAGGGCAGTTTCGCCGAGACCTACCAGCGCGCCGCCTACGAGGCCAACCTGCCGATCATGGTTTTCAGCGCAGCGGACCCGGAGGCGGAGCTGCTGCGGCTCCAGGCTGCAGGCATCGAGCTGAGACCTGAGCTCGACCGACCGGAGTACGGGCTCAGGAACCTGTTCGAAGATGGCTGCGGGAACCTCGTCATGATCGAACAGGCTGAGCGCTGAATGGATCCGATCACGGACGAGCCGGCGGAGACGCTGCGCTGGGTACTCATACTGGCCTGTCTCGGCAGCGGCATGATGGCCGGGCTATTCGTCGCCTTCTCGACGTTCATGATGAAAGCGCTGGGCTCCCAGGCATCTTCCGAGGGCATGCGTTCCATGCAGGCGATCAACCGCTTCATCATCCGACCCAGCTTTCTGCTCGTATTTCTCGGCACCGCCGTGCTGCTGGTGGCGGCAAGCTACCTGGCTAGAGCGTTCACCCCCGCATTTGCTGTCCTCCTCTGCGCCACCGTCGTCTATACCGCCGCCTGCGTGCTGTCGACCATGGCCTTTAACGTTCCGCTCAACAATCAGCTGGATGCGGCGCAAGCAGACAGCCAGGAAGGCCGTGATTTGTGGCAGCGCTACCTCGTCGTCTGGACGAACTGGAATCATGTGCGGTCAGCCGCGTGCGTCACATCGACGCTGCTCGTCGCCTACGCCTTGACGGAAATGTGAGCGTCAGCCGGCGCCTCGCCCCGGTTGTCAGGTATTACTTGACATGCTCATGATGTCAAGCCATGCTTGACACTCGTTCCGCTATCGAGACTGACCATGCCCAACGCCACAACCGGAGAACCGGTCTGCACGTTCTGCGGCAAAACCCATCGCGAGGTTGCCAGGCTCATCGCCGGGCCAGGCGTATACATCTGCGACGGCTGCATAGGGATCTGCAATTCCATTCTGGGTGACGAGAAATACCAGGACGCATCCGGCGGCTGGCGAGGCTGGACGATCATGGACAACGACGAGCTCCTTGCCACATTGCCCGGCGTGCTGCGCAGCACCGAGACGATTCGCGAGGGACTACAGGCCCGCGTTGACGAGCTGCGCCAGCGCAAGGTCAGCTGGGCCAGAATCGGTACCGCGCTTGGCATGTCGCGGCAGGCCGCGTGGGAACGTTTTGCCTGACCGGCAAGCGCTGCAATGAAATTCAGCCTCAAGCAACGTCTCGAGTGCAGCTTCGGCGCCACGGTTGCCGCCGTCCGTCGGCCTGCCCTCTTCCGCCACGTTGCCGCGCCTGTCATCAACGCCGAGGCCGTCGATCCCGAGCCCGATCAGTGGGCGGAAGAAACGTACTGGTTCAGCTTGAAGCTCTTTGGCGTGCTGCCGTTGGGGCAACAGGCCATACGCGTCACGATGGCTGAGACCCAGGACACGTTCTCGTTGCACGACGCCGGTTACAGCAAATTGATCAAACGATGGGACCATCGCATCACCATTCGCAACGCCGGCACGCAGACCGACTATCAGGATGACGTCGACGTCGACGCCGGTCTGCTCACGCCGTTCGTCTGGCTCTTTGCAAATCTCTTTTTCCGCCACCGGCAGCGGCGGCTGGCGCGGGTAGCCGCCAGCGGATTCAATTTTTGAACCGCACAGGTATGGCACACTGGGCCCGTACTCCGACAGGAATCTCTCATGCTTGAAGCACTTGCAGCAATCAGCGACGAAACCGTCCAGGGGCAATTGCGAGAAACGGCGCAACCATGGCTCGCATAGACCGGAAGATTTATCTCACCGACGAGGAGTTGAACGAGTTGATGGGCAGTTGCCCGCACTGTCGCATCGCCACCATCGGTCCGGGTTCCGAGATCAACCTGACCCCCATGACATTCGGCTGGGCCAACGGCAGGGTGTACATCTTCGGACGCGGCCAGAAAATTGCGAATCTGCGTCGCAATCCAACGGCTACCGTGCTGGTAGACGTGGGAGACGCCTGGCCGACCCTGCAGGGTGTCATGATGCGCGGCACCGCACGCGTGCTGGAGGATCAGGCTGCGGAAGCGCAAGAGCGCCATCTCGAGACAGCGCAAGTCAACCTCGGCGACAAGCACGCCCTCGGCAAACCCTACCAGGCCACGGCTTCAGGGCGCAGCAGGCGCTGGATTGTGTTCGAGCCGGGAAACGTCGTGTCGTGGGACAACAGCAAGCTCGAACGTCTTGATCGATAGGGTGCTACAAAAGTAGCACTTTGTCCACAGAAGGAGTACGCTCGGTGCCATCTGGAAACCGGAGTACGCTCATGCACCGTGCCGACGACAACGCCTCCGAGTCCCGCATCAATCTCACGCCCATGCTCGACGTCGTATTCATCATGCTGATCTTCTTCATCGTCACCGCAACGTTCGTGCAGGAAGTGGGGTTGGACGTCGGTGAGCCGAGCCCCGCATCGGACCACCCCATTCCGGCTGATGCCGACATTCTGGTGCGTATTGGCCACAACAACCGGATCACCATCGCCAGCCGCGACATCGACGTGCGGCGGCTCAGGGCCAATCTGGAGCGATTGCATGCCGAAAAACCCGACGCAGGCGTTGTCATCGACGCCCACCCCGAGTCGAACAACGATACGCTGGTCAGGGTGATGGACACCTCCCGGGTCGTCGGCATCGCGCGCGTCCGCTTTGCCGAACGGACTTGAGCGATGCAGTTCACCAAACGGCTGCGAGCGCCTATCAGGAACGGCGAGATTACGACCAGCATCCGCATCTGGAAAAAGCCCAGGGTCAAGGTGGGTAACCGTTACCGGCTCGACGACGGATACGTTGTCGTCGAGCGCATCAGCGAAATCGGATTTGAAGGCATCACCGCCAAGCTGGCCCGCGAGTCGGGATTTGCCGGGGTGGCCGACCTCCTCAAAACGGCGCGCCACGGTGCCGGTGAGCATGTGTACCTGGTAGAGTTCCGCTACGAATCATCCTGAGCGGAGAGAGGGATGCGTCCAGAAGCGGAAGTTGCCCGGGTGTTCGCCACCTACCCTGACGATGCGCGTCAGCGTCTGTTGCAGCTGCGCCAGCTCATATTCAACACCGCGGCCGCGCATCCGGACGTGGGCCCGCTCACCGAAACGCTGAAATGGGGCGAAGCCGCCTATCTCACCGAGAAGAGTAAGTCCGGCACCACCATCCGCATCGCCTGGAAAGCCTCAGCACCAACCAGCTACGCCATGTACGTGCACTGCCAGACGAATCTCGTCGACACGTTCCGCACGCGCTTTCCGGAACTCAGCTACGAGGGCAACCGGGCCGTCGTCTTCGATCTGGATGCGCCGCTGGCTGAAGAGGCTGCCGCCGGCTGCATCAGCATGGCCCTGACCTACCACCTGGACAAGCGCGCGGCGCGACGCCGAGCCTGACCACACCAGAACCGGCATGCGTCATCCGGGACGAGCAAAACCGTGGCACATGACCGGCGGACACCAATGAGAAGAGACCGACTACCGGAGCCAACATGACCCCCTCACGCCTGAGCTATCTCGTCATATTCCATGGCATGGTGGTGCTTTTCATCGGCCTCGTCGCGGGCGTCATGCTGGTGTTCTCCCTTCTCGACGCCATTGCGCTGTGGCCACTTCCGGCACTGGAGGTTGCCATTCCCGGCAGCACCCGGGGCTGGCAGGCTGCTCACGTGGGCGGCATTTTGAACGGTGTGATGATCGCCGGGGTGGCGTTGCTGATGTCGTATCTCAATCTGACCGGCCGGAGCGCAGACTGGGTCGGGTGGGGCATGATTGTGACCGGGTGGGGGAATACGCTCTTCTACTGGGCCGGCAACTTCGCGGCAAACCGGGGACTGTCCGCCGCGGCGACCCCGTACGGAGACAGCGATATCGCGGGCGTCCTCGCCTACCTCGGCGGCGGCGTGGCCATGATCTTTACCTTCATTGCCGTGGTCCTCCTGGCCCGCGCCGCCTGGATACGCGGGCAAGAACAGCCACACTAACTCAAGCAAAGGAGCCGAGTATGTCCCTGGAAGCCTATGCGGGCGCCGTATCGAGCCTTGCAGTCCTCGCCGCGCTGATGATCGTGCAGCTCCTGGTTGCCGACGTGACCGGCATACGCAGACGTCATGTGCCGGGCACGCCGGTAACGCCAGATCATGCAGATGCGCTGTTCCGCGTAACGCGCACGCTCGCCAACACGAATGAAAGCGTTGCCATATTCATTGTGCTCCTGCTGTACTGCATGCTCGGGGGCGCATCGCCCGTCTGGACCGCCTGGGGTGCCTGGGCGTATGTCATTTGCAGAATGCTCTACGCGGTCTGTTACTACGCCAACCTGCCGACGTATCGATCGATCAGCTTCGGGCTTTCCCTCCTCGCGCTGCTCGCGATGCTGATCACCGGCCTGGCGTCATGACGCTGGAGAAGCTGGTACGCGTGTCTCTCGGCGTCACCGCACCGTTCAACCTTGTCGCCGCCGTTGCGTTCGCCTGGCCGTCAACCTGGCTGGGTGGTGTGCTTGGTCTGCCGACCGACGTGCACCCGTTCTACGCCTACCTCAGCGGCGCTCTGGTTGGTCTCTTCGGGCCGGCTTACCTGTGGCTGGCTTTGAGCACCGGGCTGAGCCGACCGTTGCTCTGTGTCGGGGCATGCGGCAAGTCCCTGGCGGTGCTGATTGCCTGGGGGTTATATTTGAGCAACGATCTGGCGGGTGTCACCGCATTCGTGATCAGCGGCGACATCGCTTTTGCCGGTCTGTGGTTTTACTTTCTGGCCACTACGTCTTCCAGGGAAGAGGCATGATCGAAGACGAGCCATCTACCGAGGTACAGAATCTCCTGTCTGCCGGGCGCAAGATTGACGCGATCAAGCTCGTCCGCGAGGAACAGAACATCGGCCTCAAGGAAGCCAAGGAGTGGGTTGATGATTATGTTGCGCGGCACCCGGAGCGTTTTCCGAAACCCGAGGCCTCGAGCGGCGGCCGATTCTTGATGTGGGCTGCGATCCTGATCGCCATCGTCCTCACCTACCAGAACTTCTTTGCGGGATGAATGAACGGGAGGAGCAAATGACAACCAGCCACATCCGCAACGGTCGCTGCGCGGCCCGGCCTTACCTCTTCGCCACGTCGGATGCCGAAGCGTTCGTGACCAGCGTTTTCGACGCAACCGTGCTCGCCCGCCACGAAACCCCTGGCGGTGCGCATCTGGAGATTGCAATTGAAGATGCCATTGTCGTGATCGAAGCCGCGGACCAGTTTCCCGAGCACGTCGAGACGACAACGGGCTCTGCTTACGTCTATGTGCCCGACGTCGACAAAGCGTACGCCAGCGCGCTCGCGGCAGGGGCGACGTCGATCGCCGCGCCCGAAGACAAGCCCTACGATGAGCGACAGTGCGGTGTGAAAGATACTTTCGGCAATACCTGGTGGATTTCCGCCTACACCGGAACCTGAGGAGGTCACATGCAAACCTCAGCGCGTCGCCCCGGCGACACACCATGATCACCGGCACGTGCCTCTGCGGCGCGGTCAAGCTGCGTATTAACGGTGGATTGCACCAACCCCGCTACTGCCACTGCGGGAATTGCCGCAAGTTCGCCGGCTCCAGCCCCGCGGCCTGGGCGCTGGCAAACGCTGCCGAGCTGCAGCACGAAAGCGCCGAGGGTGGCGTCATAAAATACAACTCCGGCCGGGGACTGCGCTGCTTCTGTGGTAACTGCGGCGGCCCCGTCTGGTTCGAATCTCTGGACTTTCCGGAGATTGTCGCCGTGCCGCTCGGCATCATCGACGCCGGTGACGTCCCCTCACCCACCATGCATCTCTGGACGGATTCGAAACCGTCCTGGTGCATCCTCGACGACAG
Organism: Pseudomonadales bacterium; assembly: GCA_028285415.1. Classification (GTDB taxonomy): domain Bacteria; phylum Pseudomonadota; class Gammaproteobacteria; order Pseudomonadales; family Azotimanducaceae; genus UBA4421. Next base: position 350,216 of record JANQPF010000003.1, on the reverse strand, counting down.
TCTCGACAAGCACCCGCAGGGCCCGCCCTAGGTCATCTGGTAAGTCTGCCCCTGCTGGCGCAAACTAATGTCCCGCAGCTGATCCGGGATGGTCGATGAAACGCACACTGGGATTGCTACTGGTTCTCAGCCTCGCCATGTCAACGGTGGTGGCCGAGGAAACTGAGCCCGCAACCGCCGAGAAACTCGCCGCGGTCAACCGCCTGCTGGATCTGACCGGCGCCGTGCAGATGGGCCAACAGATCATCAATCAGCTGCTGACGCTGCATCAGCAGTCCCACCCCGACGTGCCGGCTCAGGCCTGGGCCGAAATTCGCGCCGAGCTCGACTTCAACGATTTCAAGCCCGCTCTCGCACAGATCTACGATGCGCACTTCAGCGCCGCGGAAATAAACGCGCTGATTGCCTTCTACGAATCCGATATCGGCCGCCAGCTGCTCGCGAAACAGCCCGAGATCCTCAATGACTCCATCGCGGCGGGTCAAAGCTGGGCAGGAGAGGTCCAGGGCAAGCTCGTGGAAACGCTGAAACGCAAAGGCTACGCCGAAGGCCTATGAAGCTGTGCGTGTTGCCGGCCGCGGCTTACCAACCCTTCATGGCCGACCTCAAGGTGCGCTACACCGCCGATCAGAGGCAGGCATTCGGTCTGAGCGACGCATCCGCAGAGACGTACGTGGACAACCAGTGGGCGCAGATTCTGCCGGACGGACAAGAGACGCAGGGGCACTACTTTTTCCAGCTCGTTGACGACGCAGGATCTACCCGCGGTGAAGCCTGGCTGTACGTGGACGACAGCATGGGCCTGGCGTTCATCTACGAGCTCTATCTTCACCCGGATGCGCGCGGCCGGGGGCTGGGCCGCGAGGCGCTCGAGGCGCTGGCGGACTTTGCCAGATCCCACGGCGCAACCTCGTTCGGATTGAACGTTTTTGCCGACAACGAACGGGCAAGGGCGCTGTATCGAAGCTTCGGTTTCAGTGAGGTCAGCAGCAACATGGTCATGCCGCTGGAGACAGCGCCTGAATGATGGTCCTGGTATGCGGGTGTCACGATGAAAGCTGACGGGCTGCGCCCGCAATATCATTTTCGGGATTCAGAACAGGGTTTGCTGGCGTGGGACGTGAAACGTCTTGTTGAGCTCAGCAAAGATTTCGCCGTGGGACAGGTTGCCGTGGCAGAGATTCACGAGCTCGACGATAATCACTGGTTCAACCACAACGCGCCAACCTGCAGGAGCGTTGTGCTTCACGCGCAGCTCATCGACGCAGCCGACCTGTCCTATCCCATCATTCTGGATGCCGAAGGCAACGTCATGGACGGTATGCACCGCGTATGCAAAGCCCTGCGCGACGACATTCCCTCCGTCCCGTGTGTACGCTTCGATGCGACGCCACCCCCGGACTACGTCGGACGTGACCCTGACAGCCTGCCTTATGACTAACATGGAAACGAACATGGTGCGTAGTCTCCTGGCCGTCCTTTGCTGCATGTTGCCGTCAACCGGATACACCGAAGCCAGCGCCGTTGAAACCGCCATTCGCGCGATCGTCGCGGCAGATCCAACGGCCGCTCTGGTGACCGTCGATGACGCGGGTCAACCGAGAACGCGTTCGGTCGACGTGCGGCCGCTCGACGACACCTGGACGTTCTGGGTGGCGACAAACCCCTACACCCGCAAAGTGGCGCAGATAGAAGGCCACAGCCGGGTCACGCTGTACTTCAACGTCGACCATGAAGGCAGCTACGTCTCTGTCATGGGCACCGCACGCCTCGTCGACGACCCGGCGGTGATCGCACGCATCTCCTGGCGCGATGACGCATCGCGCAGCGCCTTCTGGCCGGAGTTTCCGAAGGACTACCTGCTGATAGAGATCACCCCTGAATGGATAGAGGTGCTTGGCGCCGGTATCGAAGCCGACGCCGTGACCTGGCGTCCGCAGTCTCTGGAGATCAGCCGGTGACCGGGGTACGGCAGCACATTGCGTTGGTCAGCCTCCTGGTCGATGACTACGACAAGGCCATCGAATACTACAGGGACGCGCTGGGATTTGAGCTTTTGGAAGACACGAACCTCGGTGGCGGGAAAAGGTGGGTTATCGTCTCCCCGCCCGGGAACGGCGCCAGCAGGCTGCTGCTTGCGCAGGCTGACGACAGCATGCAGCGCCAGGCGATCGGCCGTCAGAGTGGCGGACGGGTGTTTCTGTTTCTGCACACCGACAACTTTGCCCGGGACCATGCGGCTTTCACCGCGCGCGGGGTGACGTTTCTCGAGGCGCCAAGGCACGAACCCTATGGTACCGTTGCGGTTTTCGAGGACTGCTACGGCAACCGCTGGGACCTCCTGGAGCCCGCCGGTTAGCGTCTTTGTTAACCCCGAAGGAAAGAATTCTCATGCCGCAATACCTGTATCGCATTCAGCCAACGCGGCTGGAAATGCTCACCCAGGGGCCCACCGAAGCAGAGGCGGAGACGCTGGCACGACACGTCGCGTACCTCGAGTCCCAGGCAGCGCACGGCGGCGTCATCCTTGCCGGGCGCACGCAGACGGCGGACCGCGACACGTTCGGGATTGTGATCTTCGAAGCGGAAGACGACGCGGCTGCCGAGCGTCTGATGGCAGACGATCCGGCGGTTGCCGACGGCGTCATGCACGCAAAGCTTTTCCCCTACCGGGTTGCGGTCAGCCGCTCGTAAGGCGATTTACCTCGCGCTATGCTCTGCGGTGAGGTCATCGGGCGGAGAGGTTCATGACAATTCTGAAGTATGTGCTCCTGGGCATCGTTGGCATCATTGTCGTAGTCGGTGTTGTCGCTGCCATTTTTATTGCGACGTATGAAGATCCGTTCCTCGGTGAATACAACGCCCAGTGTGCTACCTGTCATGGCGAAGCGCTCGAAGGCACGGCACTCGGCCCCGCCCTAGTTGGACGAGAGCTGACCCACGGCGACTCCGTCGCCGAAATCATGCAAAGCATCACAACCGGATTCCCGCAGCGCGGCATGCCTGCCTGGGGCAAAAGTCTCGACGACGGCACCGTGCAGCGCCTGGCAATTTTTGTCGCTGAACGCCGGGTCGACCGGCTATTCACCGACTTCAAGGTATACAACGAACTCGTGATACCCGAGGGTGATATCGAGTCCGAGAGGCATACCTTCCACATTGAAACCGTTGCCACGGACATCGATGCCCTGCCTTTTTCGCTCGCCCCGCTGCCGGACGGACGCTTCCTGGTGACCGAAAAGACCAAGGGACTTCGCATCGTCGAAGCGGACGGCACCTTGTCGGAATACATCACCGGCACCCCCCAGGCGCGTGACAGCACCTTCGAGGTGGGTCAGCTCGAGTACGGCGTCGGCTGGCTCATGGACGTGGCGCTGCATCCGGACTACGAGAACAACGGCTGGATTTACCTGCACTACGGCGACCTCTGCGAAAGCTGCGACTCGTTCATGCCGTCGACCATGAACAGAGTCATCCGCGGCCGCATTCACGAGGGCGCATGGGTTGACGACGAGGTGATCTGGCAGACCGACCATGCGAACTACACGCCCACGCCGGACATGGCCGCAGGCGGGCGTCTGTGTTTCGACGGTGAAGGGGCGCTCTTCATCAGCATCGGCATGAAAGGTCCCAGTAACTACGAGGGCATCCAGGATCTGAGCCTGCCTTACGGCAAAATTCATCGAGTGCGCGACGACGGCTCGATTCCCACAGACAATCCTTTTCACGGTCAGCCCGACGTTGTCCCAACAACCTGGACGTACGGCCATCGCAGTCCACAGGGCCTGGAGATCGACCCGGTAACCGGCCTGCTGTGGAGTACCGAGATGGGGCCCCGGGGCGGAGACGAGCTGAATCTGCTGAAACCGGGGCGGAATTACGGATGGCCGCTCTATTCCAAAGGGGTCAACTACGACGGCAGCCCGGTAAACTACGGCGTTCAACTCGGCATCGAATTCGACCTCGAAGACATCGAACAGCCCGTGGTGGACCTGACGCCGTCGCCGGCGATTTCCAGCTTCATCTTCTACGACGGCGCAAGCTTCCCAGGCTGGCAGCACAACATCCTGGCGGGTTCCCTGAAAGCCACTATGCTCTACCGGTTTGTCGTCGAGGGTGAGCAGGTGGTGCACCAGGAAATCCTGCTGAAGGAATTCGGCCGTATTCGCGACATCGAAACCGGACCCGACGGCAACGTCTACATGCTGCTGGAACACTCGACCGGTGGGCGCATCGTGCGCATGGCCCCGGCCGCGGGTGATGCGATCGCACGGCGCTGACGTGTCCGCGATTCTGTTGCAGACGCCGCGATTGTACTTGCGGCGACTCAGTACCGCTGATCTCGAGGACTTTCAGCACTACCGGACCAACCCGACGCTGGCCCGTTATCAGGGTTGGTCAGTCACCGACGACGCAGCGGCGCTGGAATTCCTGCGTGAGCATCAGCACATCGAGCTCTTCCAGCCGGGCAGCTGGCATCAGCTGGGTATCGCCGATGCGGACATGCGCCTGATCGGCGACATTGGCGTCCATCTCGACGCCACCGGACGCACAATTGAGCTCGGAGTGACGCTGAGCCACGACCATCACGGACGCGGGCTTGCCTCGGAAGCCCTCGGCGCGCTCATCGGCTGGCTGTGGGAAACGACCGCCGCCGACGTCATCGAGGGCATCACCGACGCCCGCAACAAGCCTTCAGCACGGCTGCTGGAGCGTCTCGGTATGACCCTCGAGACCACTGAGGAAAGCACCTGCGACGGCAAGGTGATCCACGAACTCACCTTCAGGCTCCGGCGACCGGTGGCCTAAGACCCAGGTGGCAGCCGCGAGGCAGGCGGGTACACTAGGGAGCGTTGACGGGGGAGAGTCACGTTGCAGGACCACGCCATATTTGCGCCCATGTTCACCATGTTCATCCTCACCTTTGTGGTGTGGGTTTACATGTATGCCAAACGTATCCCATTCATTACGCAGAACGAGTTCGGTCCCGATGAACTGAGATCCGCGCGGTTTGCCGAGCTGCAGCCGCCGGAAGTCTCCAATCCCTCGGACAATCTCAAGAACCTGTTCGAGATGCCGGTGCTGTTTTACGCCATGTGTCTGTACCTGCACGTCACCGGACAGGTGGACAGCGTGTACCTCGGCGCCGCGTGGCTCTTCACCGCGCTGCGGGTTGCCCACAGCGCCGTGCACTGCACCGTCAACGTCGTCATCGTGCGTTTCTGGATCTACTTTGCCGCGTCCGCAGCGCTGTGGTTCATGATTTTCCGTGCGACCCTCAATCACCTGACAGGATAAGCTCATGGACCCACAGCGGCTGCGCAACCAGCATGACAAGGAACTGTTCGACCAGCTGCTGACAGACCAGGATGTCAGAAGAGTCAACGAACAGATCGCGAGACACGAAGAGAAAGGCAACCTCGGTGTGCGCCGTCGGCTGCTGTCCACCTCCGTGAGGCTGAGTCCCACCATGGCCGCGGAACTGCACAAAACGGCCGAGGCGTGCCGCGAACAGCTGTCCATGGACATACCCCTCGAGCTCTACGTGTTTCCGAGCCCGAGCTACAACGCCGCCTGCGTGAAACCCGAAGCGGGGCGCCTGTTCATCATGTTCAGCTCTGCCCTTCTGGAGGCGTTCACCGAAGAAGAGATACGTTTTGTCATGGGCCACGAGCTCGGCCACCACCTGTTCGGGCATCACGACATTCCGATCGGTTACATCATGCGCGGTCAGCACCGGCCGAATCCCCGCCTGGCTCTGACGCTCACGAGCTGGTCGCGTTATGCGGAAATTTCGGCGGACCGGGCCGGCGCCTACTGCGCTCAGGATCTGGAATCGGTGGCACACGCGCTCTTCAAGCTGGCGAGCGGCCTGACCGGACAATACGCCGATTTCTCCGTTGCGGAGTTCCTCGCCCAGGTGGACGAGATGCAGCTGGAAGACGCCCAGCCCGGCCAGGGCGCGCCGACAGAGGACTGGTTTTTGACGCACCCTTTCAGTCCGCTACGCGTCAAAGCGCTGAAAATTTTCCACGAGTCCGAGCTCATCGTCCCGGACGGTATGGACATTGACGAGCTCGACCTCGGCGTCGAGGGCATCATGAGCCTGATGGAGCCGAGCTACCTCGAAGGCAAAACGGACATTGCCGAGGCCATGCGACGGCTGCTTTTTGCCGCAGCCATTGCCGTTGCCGACGCAAGCCGGGGAATCTCCGACGAGGAGATCAAAGTGTTTGAACAATTTTTTGGCGAAGCCACGTTCACCAGAAAACTCGATATCGAGCAGCTCAAGTCCGAAGTGCCGGCGCGCATCAAGCAGGTCAAGGCGATGACTTCCATACCCAAGCGCATGCAGATCATTCGCGACCTCTGCATGATGTCACGCGCAGATGGCCATAGCACCGGCGCGGAACGGGACACGCTCTGCGAAATAGCACACTCCCTGGAAGTACCGCCGCTGTTCGTCGAGAAAACCCTGGAGGCGGAAACGGAGCTCGACTGATGTGAAACGGCTGGCCAGCGGAACGTTTTCACTGCTCGTCGCTTTTGTCGTCGTGACCGCGGTTGCGCTCGAAATCAGCGGTGTCGTCACTGTCCACACCGTATCCGCGGCCGGGGCAAACCGGACGACACACGTCTGGTTCGTCGAAGAGGACAGCACGCTGTATCTGGAGGCAGGCAACCCGCAGAATCCCTGGGTTGTTGATCTGATCGGCGAAGATGAGCTGACGCTGAGCGGGCAGAACCTGGATGGCCGCTACCACTTTGTGCTGCATACGTCCGCGGAAAGTCACGAACGCATACGTCGGATGATGCGGGAAAAATATGGCTGGCGGGACGCCTGGATCGGCATGCTCTTCGACACCAGCGCGTCCCGGATGATGGAACTGTCTCGTACGGAGGAAACATGACGGTCTACGCTATTGCCACGTTGAACATTCACGACCGCGAGCGCTATGCGCAGTACGAAGCCGGATTCATGGACATTTTCAGCGCCCACAACGGCGCCATCCTCGCCGTGGACGAAGCCCCGGCGACGCTGGAAGGCGATTGGGCGTTCACCCGCACCGTGCTTCTGTCGTTCCCGAGCCGCGCCGATCTGGACGCGTGGTATCAGTCGGGTCCCTATCAGGAGATCCTGCAGCATCGCCTGGCCGCATCGAGCGGAAACGTGGTGGTCATCGACGGATTGCCTGCAACATGAAGGTGATCACAGGCGGCTGCGCGTGCGGACAGGTGCGCTACGAGATCAGCGGCGAGCCGGTACTCTCCCTCTACTGTTTCTGTTCGTTGTGTACGCGGCGCGCCGGGACCGACGGTTATGCGGGAATGATGGTTGCGGCTGCGGATTTCACGCACACGAGCGGCACCACGTCCTTTTACCGAACCGCTGCCGAATCGGGACGCGAGGTGGACCGTCACTTCTGCCCGAACTGCGGCAGCCATCTCTGGGGGGAGACCCAGATTGATCTCATCAGCGTCGCTGCCGGAACACTCGACGACCCGACGAACTTCGTACCCACGCGGACGGTGTTTACCGAGGACGCACCACCCTGGGCGCGGATTCCTCACGCTCTCGAACAGTGAGCCGTTTGTTCATTGTCGTCATTGTGCTCTTCGGCGGCTGCTCCGACCGGCAGCTCTACGAGTTTGGACGCGACCTCGGCCGCAGCAAAGCACAGTGCGAAACGTTGACCGTTGCCGATGAGCGCCGCGCCTGCGCGGCCCAGTTCGAAAGAGCGTATCGCGACTATCAACGGGAGCGAGAGGATCTATGACAACATTTGACGAGCTCGCAGACGCGCCCTACGTGAGCCTCGCGACGTTCCGCAAGTCCGGGGCGATGGTGGCGACGCCGGTGTGGTGTGCCGCCGTCGACGACGGCCTGTGGGTTTTCAGCGAAAGCGATGCCGGTAAGGTCAAGCGGCTGCGGAATTCGAATCAGGCACGTATGGCCTGCTGCACGTTCAACGGCACGCTGACGAGCGACTGGGTGGACGCCACGGCGTTGGTGGTGGACGATCCGGCGGAGATTGAGCGCGCCCTGGCGGCACTGCAGAAGAAGTACGGCTGGCAGATGTGGCTTGCCAACACCGGCTCAAAGCTGACCGGCAAGTTTCACCGACGGGCCTATCTTCGGATCAATCTGAGCTAGTCCGACACGTAGTACTGGCGCCTGGCTCCCCTGCGGGGCTATATTGTCCGCAATCCGTTTCCCGTTTCTGAGATCAACTGGAAGAAATTGACATGACAAAACGCATTCTGCTCGCATCTGCCCTTCTCATCAGCGGCATGAGCGCCGCGGCACATGAAGGCCACGGCGCTGTAAGCGGCGTATTGCACTATCTCGCGGAACCCGTGCACCTGCTTCCAGGTATTCTGGTGGTGGCCGCCATTGCTTTGATTGCCCGCCGGATGCGCCAGCAGCGCTGACATGGCCGCCACCGGAGGGTGCTTTTGCGGCGCCATCGGTTATGAGATCAGCGACGCGCCGCTTGCATCCGTCAACTGTCACTGCACGATGTGCCGGCGCACCAGCGCGGCACCCTTCGTCAGCTGGCTGGTCGTCGACAAAGCGCACTTTCGCTACACGCGCGGTGAGCCGGCAACCCTGAAATCTTCCACCGACGGCACCCGCTATTTCTGTACCGGTTGCGGCACGCCTGTCGTTTGTATCAACGCCTCTCACCCGGAGTGGGTTGACGTGACCCTGGGCAGCTTGGACGATCCCAACGAGTTTCCGCCGGACCGGGACGTCTACGACGACACCCGTCTGAGCTGGCTGCCGCGTGCCTGACATCTGCTACCTGTGCCTGGCAGGTCCCGCCGTCAAGGACGTGCCGGGCTATCGAATTGGTGTGTGCGCGCAGTGCTGGTCGGCCGCCAGTGACGGCTGGCCGGAGGCATTCGAAGCAAGCTTGTTTGCCGCCTTGTCAAAGGCGGGCCTTCTGATACCGGATCGCAACAACTACGGGCGTCTGCCCAGGGAGTATCAGCCGCCGTCTGACTTCAATCTGTGAGCTACGGCGCTGCGGTGACCAGACGAATGGGAATGGCGTCTTCGCGACCGAACAGCATCCCGATGTAAGCATCAGCCCATCCGTACTTGTCCGCCATCTCAGCGTTGATGGCGTCGCGCATAGCCGGCAGCGGTTCGATCTGCGCGGTGAAAGTCTGGCCATCACGCTCAACGGTCACCTCCGGATTGGCCTGCATCCGCTGGTACCAGCCCGACGCCGGAGACCCGGAACGCAGCCACACGCTGCCGTCATGATCGACTACCCACAGGCGCGTCTCTGCCTGCGCGCCTTCTGCATCGGTGGTCGTGACAACCACCACCTCGCCGCTTTCTGAGGCGACAACCTCCAGAACGATCACAACGAGCAGAAGCGCCACCAGGGCGCCAAAGAGTTTGAGTGCCGTTTTCATCGCATCCCCCTATGCCTTCTCAACTACCTGGCGCTGTGCTCGTGCACGAGCTCGACCAGGTACTTCACGTTGTCCACGGGTGTTTCCGGAATGATGCCGTGGCCGAGATTGAAAATGTGGCCGGCCTTGCCGTCGACGCTGTCGAGCAGCGCTTTTGCCTGCCGTTCTACGGTGGCGCGATCGGCGCAGAGCACAATCGGATCGAGATTACCCTGCACCGCCTTGAAACCGAGGGTTTCCCAGGTTTCGGCAAGCGGGGTGCGCCAGTCGAACGCAACCACGTCGAAACCTAGCGGAACGATGTCAGGCAGCAGATGGCTGTTGCCGGTGCCGAAATAGATCACAGGCACCCGATCGCCGAGCGCTTTCCTGAGCGCCTCAAGATGCGGCAGCACATACTTGCGGAAATCAGTCACGGAGAGGTTGCCCACCCACGTGTCGAAGAGCTGCACCGCATCGACGCCGGAATCAATCTGCAGGGAGAGGTAACTTGCCAATTGATCAACCAGCTTACCCATGAGCTCGTTCCAGAGCGCAGGCGCCTCGTACATCATTTTTTTTACGAACACGTAGTTGCGCGAGCCTTTGCCTTCGATCGCGTAGGACGCAAGCGTGAACGGCGCACCGGCGAATCCGATGAGGGCAATATCAGATGGCAAACCATCGATGATGTTTTTGACCGTCTCGGCAATGTAGGGCGTGGCTTCCGTGGCCGGCGCGTTGACGAGCGCGGCAACGTCTGCGGCGCTGCGCACCGGGTTGGCAAACACGGGACCCTGCCCGGCCACGTAGTCGAGGGACAGGCCCATCGGCTCCATGATGGGCAACAAGTCGGCGAACATAATGGCGGCATCCACACCGAGAATCCGCTGTGCGTCGAGGGTCGCCTGCGCCGCTTTCTCCGGATTTTTGAAGAAGTCCAGGCTGGGCATGTCACCTTTTACCTGATGATATTCAGGCATGTAGCGTCCCGCCTGTCGATTCAGCCAGATCGGCGTGTGCGGCGTGGGTTCGCCGCGGCAGGCGGCGGTGAAAACCTTGTCCATTGTCTACGTCGTCGAAAAAACGGGCGAACCTTAGCAGACCTGATCCGCACATTCACCGGCGTATTGTCCGTCAGCCACTCAATGGATAGGCCTCGACCAGACCCAACCCTTTCAGTTTCAAATCGAGTTTCAGGCCCGGTTTCTCATCGGGGGCTATGAGCGCGGCGGTGCGGGCGTCCATCAAGAGGCCACCGTGGCGGGCAGCCCTGGCCTGCAGCCGCTGCGCGCGGTTCACCGGCGCGCCGATGACCGTGTAGTCATAGCGGCCCGCACCCCCCCACTCTCCGGCGAGACACTCTCCACAGGCAATGCCGATGCTCGCGCCGAGATCGGGCAGCACCGGCGTCCTGCCGGTCTGCAATGCCTCCGGCATCTGGCGCAGGCAGCGCACCGCCTGCACGGCGGTGTTGCGTTGCTCAAACGCCGTTTCGGCAGGAAATACACACAGCACGCCATCGCCGAGGAATTTGGCAACGTGGCCGTCCCACGCCCGCACGAGAGACGTGGCCGCTGCAAGAAAGTTGTTGAGAAACAACTCCAGGGCGCGGTCGTCGAGCTCCAGCGTCGCGCGGGTAAAGCCGCTCAGGTCCACGAAACCGACGCAATACCAGGCGCGATGGACGGACGTATCTTCGAGCCGTCGCGGCAGATCTTCCGGCAGATAGCGGCGCAGCGCCCGACTTTCGTCGCGCCAGGCACACCCCCGTCGGGACAGGCGTACCGCCTGCTGATGGGCCGCCAGGCTCAAACCCAGGCTGAAAACCAGCGCCGCTCCAAGACACGCAAAGCGCACGGCCTCAGACGACGGAGACGGCAACGCTGCGAGCGCAATCCCGGCAACCAGGCCAGCGCCGAGGGCCTGCGAGAGACAACCACGCCAGCCCCAGAGCGCCGTATTGGCGCTGACAAAGACGCTGGCGGCGAGCAGATGGATTTCGAGCGGTGCGCGGATCCAGACGAGAAGCGTCAGCGCAAGCACCGCCTCGAGGCCATGCGCAACGTGGACGTACGTTGCAGCCGTGCGCGGCCGACAGACGGCGTGCATGACACATGCAAGGGTCAGATAGCCCGCAATTGCCACGGCCAAGAGCCGAGTCTCCGTCCACGTGAGGCTGATCAAGAGCGCAAGGATGGCGTAGACCGCATAGCGGCAGGCCGTAAACAGCTGTCCGGTAACCGAGCTGTAAGGATGGTGGTGCACCCCGGGACGCTACCCCACCCGGGAAATCAGCGCCCCCCGATCAGACGGCCGGCGGCGTGAGCATCAGACTCTGCCGAGCGTAGGATCCACGTCCGCGTCGTAGTCGACGCCATCGAAACCGAAGCCGAAGATCTTGAGGAAGTCCTCGCGGTAGCCTTCGAGATCACCAAGCTCGTCGAGATTCTCCGTCGTCACCAGCGGCCAGCGGCGCTGCACCTCTTCCTGCACCGGATCCGAGAGTTCAACGTCGTCCATGCGTATGCGGCCGTCGTCGTCCAGACGCATGTCCACACCGGCCTTCAGCTGGGTCGCAAACATGCGGTGGATGTGGGAAATGATGTCCTCGTGAATGCCCTGCTCCTTCATCACTTTGAAGAGGAGCGCCACATAGAGCGGCACTACCGGAATCGCGGAGCTTGCCTGGCTCACAATGGCTTTGAGCACGGCGACGTGGGCCGCGCCGTCGACATCCGCCAGCTTTGCGCTGATTGCACGGCTCGCGCGGTCGAGATCCAGCTTCGCCTGACCCAGCGTGCCGTCCCAGTAGATGGGCCAGGTGAGCTCGGTACCAATGTAGGTGAAAGCGACCGTCTGGCATCCGGGGGCGAGCAGGTCAGCCTCCTTGAGCGCGTCCATCCAGAACTCCCAGTCTTCGCCGCCCATGACCGCCACGGTGTTTGCGGTCTCATCCGGCGTTGCGGGCTCCAGATTGACCTGGACCACCTCACCTTTGTCCACGTGCACGGACTTGATGTCCAGGGCTTCGCCCAGGGGTTTGATGGCAGAGCGATGCAGCTCACCCGTTTTCGGATGTTGGCGCACGGGCGAAGCGAGGCTGTAAACCACGAGATCAATCGTGCCGAGATCCGCCTTGATCGTGTCGATCGCACGCTCGCGCATCTCGTCGGAAAACGCGTCGCCGTCCAGGGTTCTGGCATAGAGTCCTGCCGCGGCGGCGGCGTCTTCAAAAGCCACGTTGTTGTACCAGCCGGCGGTTGCCGTTTTGTTTTCCGCAGGCTGTTTTTCGAACGAAATGCCCAGCGTGTTGGCACCGCAGCCGAACGCGGAAACAACGCGGCAGGCGAGACCGTAGCCACCCGAGCAGCCGAGCACGAGCACGTTTTTGAGCTCGCCCGAAGATATCTCCCCCTGCGCGCGCACGTAGTCAATCTGCGATTGCACGTTGGCGGCGCAGCCGGTGGGGTGGGCGGTTGTGCAGATGAAGCCGCGGATACGGGGTTTGACGATCATGAGCTTGTTCTTAATTCTGCTGGGCAGGCGCCATGATACCTGCTGCTACCGCCCAGCGCATGGCGGCTTCCACGTCGATCACGCGGGGTCCATCGCGGCGGAGCGTCACCGTCGCGCGCTCACCTTCGCGGAGGTAATGATCCCGATCACCGTCGAGGGCAATGACCCCCGGGCCGCGAAACGGCACGGCAACCTCAAACGCCATCTCCTGCACGTCTTTGATGGGCACCTCTTTGAAGAGCCCGGGAGACAGCGGCGCGGTGACGGTGGGGCAGCCGGCCTCCATGGTAACCAGGAGACCGGCGTCGTCTTCGGCATAAACGGGATGCAGGAGACCGCCGATGGGGGACATGCCAATGGCATTGGGCTCGGCCCGGGACAAATAGATCTGTCGCAGGCGTTCGGCATCAAACGGCAGCAGGTTACCGACGTGATCGTTGGCGAGGAGCACGGCATCAATGAGCGCGACATCCCTGCCTCGCGGTGTACTGACGTGCAACACCTTCACCCGCCGCTTGATGTCGAGATTGTCGTCGGGGAGCTTTCCGCACGCGTTCAGACCCGCGACCATGCCGGCCACTGTCGGTTCAACCAGCACGGGAAACACGTTGTTGGTGCCTGTCGACAGCGGCACGAGATCAATATCCACGCAGGTTCGCACAATGGCGCGATTGGTACCGTCACCGCCAAGCGAGACGAAGGTTCCGCAGCCCGCGTCCCGGAACAGGGCAACACTCGCTTCGGTATCCGACGCGTCGTTGGCAAGCGCATGCTCCACCACATGGACGTTTGCTTTCAGTCCCATGTGCTCGAGCGCCATGGACGCAATACGAAAGGGCTCTTTCGTAATGTATATGTCCGTGACACCCATGGCGTCCGCACCCGCGGCGACGCGCGCGACTATGTCGCGCTTCGCCTCGTGAGTCATGTTGGTGGCACGGGCAGCAAGGCGCCGCACGTCGCGCCCGGACATTGGATTAACCGCAAGACCAAGCTTGCCGTTACTCATCCTCGGCTCATTCAGCCTTCAGATAGGCTTCCAAGAAGGCGAATTTGGCCGCCTGGTCATAGTCACGATTCACCTTCTTGCGGAAACCGTGGCCCTCGTCTTTGGCAAGGATGTACCAGACCGGTACCCCCGATTCCGAGAGCGCCGCGAAAATCTGATCGCTTTCCGAGGCGGGTACGCGCGGATCGTTGGCGCCTTGTGAGATGAGGAGCGGCGTTTGCATCTTGTCGACGTGGGTGAGCGGCGAGATGCTCGTCAAGAATTCACGCATCTTCGGATCGCGCTCGTCCCCATATTCCACCCGTCGGATGTCCTGGCGGTAGGCCTGGGTGTTTTCAAGGAAGGTGACGAAGTTGGATATACCCACGGACTCCACCGCCGCCGCCAGTCTGTCTCCATAGTGCACCATGCTCGCAAGCACCATGTAGCCGCCGTAGGAACCACCGAACACCGCCACGCGGTCCGCATTGAGATCATCCTGTGTGCCTATCCAGTCGAGCAGCGCGCCAATGTCCTTGACTGAATCTTCCCGCAGGTAGCCATTGTCGAGCTTGAGGTAGGACTTGCCGTATCCGGCAGAACCCCGCACGTTGGGCGCGATCACCGCCACACCCATTTCGGTGACATACGATTGCACGGTTGTGGAGAAGTACGGCCGATACTGCGCCTCGGGACCACCGTGGATCAGCACCACCACCGGATGTGGTCCCGGCGTGCGCGGCCGGTAGATGAACGCAGGCACGTCGCGGCCGTCGAACGTGGGGTAGTCGATCATCTGCGCGTCGACAAAGGTTTCCGTGTCGAGACCGCCGACTTCGCTTCGGGTCCAGCGTTCGAGCTTGCGCCGTTTCAAGTCAATGGCATAGATGTCCGCCGGTGACGTTGCGCTGTTGATGGACACGCCCAGCGTTTTCAGATCGGGCGAGACAGCAAAGCCGTTGATGATGCCGCCGGGCAGCTCAGGCAGCTTCAGCGGCTTCATCGTCGGCAGGCTCCAGACGTTCAGCTTCGAAATCCCGCCTTCGTTGACGCTGAAAACGAGCATCGAGTAGTCGTGGGCAAGCGCAAAGTTTTCGACGTCCCACTCCGTATCCGCGGTCAGCACCCGGGTCTCGCCGCTGGCGACGTCGAGCCGATGCAGACGCAGGAACTCTGAGTCTGCGTCCGCGGTGTAGATGACGCCGCCACGATTGTCATAACGGGCGTTGGCAACGCTCATAGTCTGCTCGTGGCCGAGCAGCGGCGTCAGCTTACGGCTGGCAACCTCGAGCTCGTAGATTTTCGACTCGTTGATCGAAATCCGCTCACGCACCAGGAGTTTCCTGCCGTCCGGCGACCAGTCAATGGGAAACCAGTAGCCGTCTTCCGTTTCGAGCACCTTGTCGACCTCGCCTTCGAGGTTCTGCACGTGGATGTCCCAGTTGCGTCCATTGCGCTCGGTGGTCACGTAAACGAAGCGTTCTTCATCCGGCGCCCAGATGGCGTAGCCATAGAGCGAGCTGCCGTTGGATACCATCCGCGCCTGACGGGTTTTCATGTCGAAGACGAAAAGCTGATCAAACTCCGAACCGCCGACGTCCCAGCTGAGAATGAGTTTGTCTTTGACCCCGCTTGCCGGTAGCGCCACCTCTGCCACCGGCTCATCCAGAAACGTCAGCTGCTCCCGGTAGCCGAGCGGTTGCGCAACGCGGTGCAGCTGCGCAGTCTCCGCAAAACGCGTGAGGATCAGCATGGCGTCATCCTGCCAGCCAACCTGCACGGCACCCCGGGTGTTGGCAAAGCTCTGCAGGCGCTCGGCCATGGCGAGCGGCAGGGGCGGCACGTTGCTCGTGACGATGTTGGCGGGGATGGCGACGCCTTCTTCTTCACCGGCGGCGAAGACCGAGGCAGCAAACAAGAGGAGGACAAACGTTGAAAAACGTTGGATCATAAGTGCGTCCAAAAAATTACTGAGGGTCGGGTAAGCACCTGACGAAACCGGCTCGACACCCTACCAGAATCATGTCTGCAGCCAAACCCTGCCCCCACATCGTCCAATCGCCCGACCTCGATGTCGTATTTGTCATGGACCAGCACCTGCACGCCACCGACGGCTTTGCACGCTGCCGGGCGTGCGGAGTCTGTTACCTCTTCGAGATGGCCGACACGGCGGGCGCTGTCAGCGTGTTCCGTCTGAGCGCCATCGGCGAGGACGCCATGTTCGCCACGGTCCGTTCGCTCCAGAAGGGCTCGTGCGACATCAACCGCGCACGGAACGAGGTCTTCAGCCTGTCGAATGGGGCATCGGCGCTGCCGGTGCTCCTGGTCATGCGTGAGGGCACTTTCACAGGAACCGTTCCGCTGCCGGTAGACTGCAACCTGCCCAACCGCAGCTGGCGGGAGCTACCTTGTGACGGCAGTGTAATCAGCAGCCTGGGACTGACCTAGCGTTCGTAGACGGCCACGGTAAACGCCGCGGTGTGCTTTTCATCCGCCTCGTGACGTTCACTCGCAACCTGCCGCCATTCTTCCAGGTTGATCTCAGGAAAGAAGACGTCGCCCTCGGGACTGGCGTGGACATGGGTGACATACAGCCGCGAAGCCCGAGGCAGCGCGAGCCGGTAGACGTCCGCGCCGCCAATGACCATGAGCTCGTCGCGGCCGTCGATGAGCGCCTGCTGCTCAGCGATGGCCAGGCCCTCGTCCAGCGAGCGCACTACTCTCACGTCTTCGCGGAACCAGGTGGTATCACGCGTCATGACGATGTTCGTGCGGCCGGGCAGCGGCGACTTCATGGACTCGAAAGTTTTTCGGCCCATGAGCACGGGTTTGCCCATGGTCACTTTCATAAAGTGTTTCATGTCATCGGGCAGACGCCAGGGCAACGTATTGTCCCGGCCGATGACACCGTTTTCCGCCATCGCCCAGATGAGAGAGATGTCCATGCGGCGCTAGACGGCGATGGGCGCCTTGATGGCGTCGTGGCTGCGGTAACCGCTCAACGTGAAGTCCTCGTACTTGAAGCCGAAGATGTCTTTCACCTCAGGATTGAGCGTCATTGTCGGCATCGGCATGGGCATGCGGTCGAGCTGCCGGTCTGCCTGCTCCAGATGATTGGCATAGAGATGGGCATCGCCAAAGGTGTGCACAAAATCGCCGAGCTCGAGCTCTGCCACCTGCGCAATCATCATCGTCAGGAGCGCATAGGAAGCAATGTTGAACGGCACGCCGAGAAAAACATCCGCGCTTCTCTGGTAGAGCTGACACGAAAGCTTGTCGTCCGCCACGTAGAACTGGAAGAGTGAGTGACACGGCGGCAGCGCCATGTTGTCCACCTCCGCCACGTTCCAGGCGCTGACGATATGCCGGCGGCTGTTGGGGTTGTTCTTGATGTCGTCAACCACGCGACTGATCTGATCGATGGTGTTGCCGTCCGGCCCCGGCCACGAGCGCCACTGCGATCCGTAAACCGGGCCAAGCTCACCGTGCTCGTCCGCCCACTCATCCCAGATGTGTACGTTGTGCTCGGTCAGATACTTGATGTTCGTCGAGCCGGACAGGAACCACAGAAGCTCGTGAATGATACCTTTCAAGAACATCTTCTTCGTCGTCACGAGCGGGAACCCATCGTTCAGATCGAAACGCATCTGATAGCCAAACACGCTATAGGTACCGGTGCCCGTACGATCGCCTTTGAAGGTGCCGTTGTCGCGCACGTGGCGCATGAGATCGAGGTATTGCTTCATGACGGAGTCCGTTCTCTCAAGTTAGTCACAAATCAGGTGAATCACGCGGATTGTGCCTGGCCGCTGGAGCGCGACCAGACGATCAGCAGAATACCAGCGATGAACATCGGGAGCGACAATAACTGGCCCATGGTGAGCCAATCGAACGCAATGAAACCGATGTGCGCATCCGGAGAGCGGAAAAGTTCCGTAAGCATGCGGAAGCTGCCGTAGCCGACGAGGAACGTGCCTGCGACGAGACCTGCCGGGCGCGGCTTGGAGGAGACGAACCAGACGATGACAAACAGCAGGAGACCTTCGGTAAAGGCCTGATAGAGCGGCGACGGATGGCGCGCCACGGACTCCCATCCGTCGGCGGGGATGCACATCGGATTCAGATCCCGCACGGCAGAGCAGGGATAGATGAGCCCCAGCGGGCTGTCGGTCACCCGGCCCGGGAGCTCCATGTTGATGAAATTCGCCAGGCGACCGAAGCCGAGCCCAACCGGGCACAGCGGCGCGAGGTAGTCCATGACGTCGATGATCCGCCGGCTGCGCTTACGCGCAAACAGCCAGATGCCCACGATGACGCCCAGCAGGCCTCCGTGGAACGACATGCCACCTTTCCACATCTGAATGAGATAAACCGGATCGCTCAGGAACTGATCGAAGTTGTAAAACAGCACGTAGCCGATGCGACCGCCGAGCACCGCGCCCATGGCGCCATAAAAGACGAGGTCGGAGATCTCCTCAGGCTGCCAGTTCCCCGGGTGCGTTTTCGCTCGGAGTCTGCCGAGCCACCACACGACCGCAAATCCGGCCAGATACGACACGCCGTACCAGCGTATGGCGAAGTCGCCGCCCAGCGGAAGGATGACCGGATCAATGATGGGATAGTGCACGAATTCAAAGCCTCACAAATGCGCCGCCGAGCATACCTCAGGCCCGCCGGCCCTGCCCACTTGTGAGACGCGCGCGTTCCGGGGCAAACTCCGCACCGGCTGTCGTTGCGGCAGTCCCGGACCTTGCCAATTGAGAAGTTTCATATGTGCCTGATACTGGTGGGCTATCGCGCCAACGCCGACTGGCCGCTCATCATCGCCGCCAACCGCGACGAGCTGCACGCGCGCGCCTCCAGCGAAGCCGGCTTCTGGGACGATCATCCAGACGTGCTGGCCGGACGCGACCTGGTCGCCGGCGGCACCTGGCTTGGATGCACCCGCGACGGACGGTTTGCCGCGTTGACGAATTTCACGGACCCGGACGATCCGCCGGCTCCCAGATCCAGAGGCCTTCTGGTACAGAACTTTCTGACGGGTGACGACCGCGCCGAGCACTATGCGCACCACCTGCACGGACCGGACTATGCGGGTTTCAACCTGCTCCTCTTCGACGGCAACGATCTCGTCTATACGTCGAACAAAGGCGCCACCGAAATTCTGCAGCCCGGCTTCTTCGGGCTCAGCAACGCCGAGCTCGGCGCCCGCTGGCCCAAATGCGAACAAGGTGCTCTTGCGCTCGAGCACATTGTGGGCGGCGATTACGACATCGCCGACCTGATCGGGCTCCTGCATGACAGCGACGTGCCCGCCGACGAAGCGCTGCCCCATCGCGGCCGCCCGATCGAGCTCGAGCGACGGGTTGCACCCTGCTTCATCGTCGGTGAGGAGTACGGCACTCGCGCGAGCACCGTGCTGCTGCTCGGGCGCGAACGGATTGTCTTCGCTGAGCAGAGTTACCTCGCCGGGGGCGTGTCCGCCGGGTTTGTCGACTACGAAATTACCCGATAACTTTTTCGCACCAATGAGGGGAGCACCATGGATACATCGCTGAATGGCAGAACGGCACTCATCACCGGCGGCAGCCTGGGACTCGGCAAAGCCATGGCAAGTGCCTTCTACGCAGAGGGTGCCCGCGTTGCAATTGTCGCCAGGCGCGCTGAACCCCTCGAGGAAGCGGCGCAGGAGATTGGCGCCACGGCCGGGGGAGAGGTCGCAGCGTTTACCTGCGACGTGACAAATGCCGACGACATTGCAAACACTCACGCTGCAGTTGTGGATCGTTTCGGTCCCGTTGACATACTTGTCAACAACGCCGGGCAGTCAGCAACCAAACCGTTTGCGGAGATCACCGACGAAGAATGGCAGGATGACATCGACCTGAAGTTGATGGCAGCCGTGCGTATGACGCGGCTCGTCTGGCCACAGATGATCGAGCAACGCTGGGGCCGGATCATCAACCTCTTGAACGTCTTCGCCAAGGCGCCGGACGCACGCACCGCACCCACGTCAGTCACCCGCGCTGCCGGCATGGCGCTCACCAAGGTGCTGGCAGCCGAGGGCGCTGAACACAACGTCCTCGTCAATGCGATGCTGATCGGATTCATCAAAAGCGATCAGATCAGGCGCATGCACGAGCGCGCCGGCAGCAACGAGTCGCTGGAGGATTTCATGGTAAAAGCCGGCGAACGCCTGCCGATGAAACGCATGGGCGAGGCGGAGGAATGCGCGAACCTGGCGCTCTTTCTTGCGAGCGAAGCGTCGTCTTACGTCACCGGCTGCGCCATCAACATGGACGGCGGTCTGTCGAAAGTCGTCTGAAACCGCTATTCGTGATGGTGCGGCAGGACCCGCGCGAGCCCGGCATCGGTGAGCTGCTGATGCATGAAGGAACGGACTTCCTGCGGTGATTCCATACGCAGTACCTTGGCGAGCATGCGTCGCGCATCCGTGCGCTTGATCTGCCGGATGACCCACTTGACCTTGGGCAGATGCGTCGCGTTCATCGACAGCACGTGATAGCCCATCGCCATCAGCAGCACCGCGCCAACCGGCGTTCCCGCAAACTCCCCGCAGATACCAATGCCCGTTTCCTCGGCATGGGCCGCGCGAGCGACTTCCCGGAGCGCGGCGATGACCGCGGGATGCACATCCTGATAGAGATTCGCCACGCGGGGGTTGTTGCGATCCACAGCGAGCATGTACTGCGTGAGGTCATTTGATCCGACCGCCAGGAAGTCTGCTTCGCGCGCGAGCTGGCGGGCCTGATAAACCGCCGCGGGCACCTCCACCATGACGCCGATCTGCGGCAACTTGACGTCTATGCCCTCCTCGGTCACCTCGTCGTAAGCCTGCTGGATGAGCACCTTGGCCGCAACGAGCTCTGCCGGGCTCGAGATCATCGGCAGCATGATCCGGAGCTCACCCTGCAGACCCGCATTGGCGGTGAGCATGGCGCGCACCTGCACGAGAAATATTTCCGGGTGGTCGAGGGTGACGCGGATGCCGCGCCAGCCGAGAAACGGGTTCTCCTCATTGATCGGGAAGTAGGTCAGCGACTTGTCGCCGCCGATATCGAGCGTGCGCATCGTCACCGAGCGCGGCTCGAAGGCTTCCATGTGCTCACGATAAATGGCCGCCTGCTCAGCTTCGGTTGGAAACCGATCCTGGGTCATGAAAGGGATTTCGGTGCGAAAGAGACCAATCCCTTCCGCGCCGCGATCCAGAGAGCGGTGTATGTCTCCGGACAACCCGATGTTGACCCAGAGCTGCACGCGCCAGCCGTCCCGCGTGATGCAGGGCAGCTCCTTCAGCTCGTCGAGCTCTTCATCGAAGATGCGTTCCTGCTCAATCAGCTCGCGGTTGAGCTGGATGCGTTCTTTGGTCGGCTGGGTGAATATCTCACCATAGTCGCCGTCCACGATGAGCGTTTCGTCCTCGAGCCCGTAGGCGGGGAGGTCAACGGCGCCCATCACCGCCGGGATGCCCATGGCACGGGCGAGGATGGCCACGTGCGAGCTGCCGGAACCACGATTGGAGACAATGGCAGAGAGACGCTCCGCCGGTACCTTGGCGAGCATCGCCGGGGTTACCTCCTCTCCAACGAGCACCGTGTCTTTCGGGTACTGCGTTTTCTTGTCGCGAATGTCCTGCAGGTAGGCCAGAAGACGCAGGCCCAGGTCTTTGACGTCCGCGCCGCGCTCTCTGAGATAGGGGTCTTCCATGAGCTCAAAGCGGCTCACATGCTCGCGGATGACCCGCTTCAACGCACCCTGCACCCACTGTCCTTCCTGGACTTCGCGGCGAATGTCGCCAGCCAGCGCATTCTCATCGAGCATATGCAGGTAAGCGTCGAAGAGCGCCAGCTCCTGCTTGGGCAGGCTGTTCTCAAACTGTTCAGTGATATGACGGATGTCGTTGCGCACCGCCTCCAGCGCGCGATCGAGGAGCACCAGCTCCATGACCACGTTTTCGGTTTCCCGCTCCGGTACCGCTTCCAGGTTCGCAACCGGGTGCACCACCACGGCACGTCCGATGGCAATGCCGGGCGCGCCGGCAACGCCGATGAAACAGGCATCGTGCAGTCCGTGCCCCTCGACCTTCGGCAAGGCTGAATCGCCCACGGCCTCGGCATGCGAGACGACGGTGGCAAGCTGCGCGGCAAGCGTGACGAGGAAAGCCTCTTCCGATTCATCGAACTTACGCGAATCGGCCTGTTGCACCACCAGCACCCCCAGCACCTTGCGCTGGTGGATGATCGGCACCCCGAGAAAGGCGTTGTAAGCCTCCTCGCCGCTGTCGGGTAAGAAGTGATACTGCGGATGCTCGCTGGCAAGGTCGAGGTTAATGGGTTCCGCCCGCCCACCCACCAGGCCGACGAGACCCTGGTCGAGCTCGAGGCGGGCTTCGCCCACCTGGTCGACGTTGAGACCGTCTGTGGCCGCCAGCGCATAGGCGCTGTGATCCTCGTCCAGCAGGAAAATAGAGCAGACGTCGGCACCCATGGCCGCTTTCACTTCCGAGACCAGGGATTGCACCGCGTCGGCAAAGTGCGAGTACTCGGTGAACTTGAGCACTATCTGGCGCAGCGTAGTGAGCATCGAATCCATCAGCGGCTGACCGGTAAATGTGGCGCCAGTTCCGCCAGCGCACGACGATAGACGTCCCGCTTGAAATCGACCACCTGCGTCAGCGGATACCAGAACGTCACCCACTGCCAGTGATCGAACTCGGGTTTACCGGCACAGTCCATGCGTACGGCGCCGTCGTCCGCCTGCATCTCGAGGAGAAACCACTTCTGTTTCTGACCGACAAAACCCGGCGTGGAGTTGTAGCGCCGCAGACGGCGCGGCAGGCGATAACGCAGCCACCCTTTGGTGCGCGCGACTATCTTCACATCCTCCGCTTTCAGCCCAACTTCCTCATACAGCTCCCGGAACAGCGCGTCTTCCGGCGTCTCGCCGTCGTTGATGCCACCTTGCGGAAACTGCCAGGCGTCGTGACCGCCTACGCGTCGCGCCCAAAGTACCTGTCCGGTGCCCTGTCCATGAGCGAGCACAATGCCTACATTCGGTCGAAAACCATCCGCATCAACCATGCATTCCCCAATAAACCCGCCGCATTTCACGGCGCCAGGGGTAGTGCGGTTGCGCACGGTTCCCGGCCCCTCGTAGCAGCAGGATCCCATCTACTATGGGCCCTTGATACCGGAAAATCTGAAGAAGCACAAATCCGCTCCCGCGAGTTAACCGACCTTGCGTGACGCGTGGATGACAACCCCGCAAAGCCGGCGCATGCGCCCGTCATCCGTGCGATGATGTGCCGTCGCCACCAGCCACCACGCATCATGACCAACCGTCTCGCCTCTGAACTGAGCCCGTACCTCAAGCAGCACGCCGATAATCCGGTGCACTGGCAGCCCTGGGACGAGCAGGCGCTGGCAGCGGCGAAGGATGAGGACAAACCGATCCTCCTTTCCGTGGGCTACTCTACGTGCCACTGGTGTCACGTCATGGCACACGAGTCGTTCGAAGACCAGGCCACCGCCGACGTGATGAACGCGAACTTCGTGAACATCAAAGTCGATCGCGAAGAGCGACCGGATCTGGACAAAATCTATCAGACGAGCCTGCAGCTGCTGACGCAGCAGGGCGGCGGCTGGCCGCTGACGATGTTCCTCGACCCACAAACGCTCATCCCCTTCTACGGCGGCACCTACTTTCCGAAAACGCCACGTCACCAGCTGCCCGGATTCACGGATCTCCTGCTCAGGCTCAGGGAAGTCTTCGACAGCAAACGGGGTGAGCTCACCGAGCAGGGAGAAAAGGTGCAGAACACGCTCGCACAGATGGTGGCACCCGTGCTTGATCCCACCATGGACGACGCTGCGGTTCTTGGTGCGTGTCGGAACACGCTCGCCGAGCAGTACGACCAGCAGGACGGCGGGTTCGGCAACGCCCCGAAATTTCCCATGCCGGGTACGCTCGAGCGCCTGCTCCACCATTGGGCTTATGCGCGGCGCCGCGGTGATAACGACCGCGAAGCGCTGGACATGGTGATGATCACCCTCACGCAGATGGCCCGCGGCGGTATCTACGATCATCTCGGCGGCGGTTTCTGCCGCTATGCCACAGACCGCAAGTGGATGATTCCGCACTTCGAAAAGATGCTGTACGACAACGGCCAGCTGCTTTCACTCTACAGCCATGCGCTGGCGCTCGGCGACGATGCGCTGTTCCGCGGCGCCATCGAGGAAACCGTCGGCTGGATGGCGCGGGAGATGCGCCACCCCGAGGGGGGATTTTTTACAGCTCTCGATGCCGACTCCGAAGGAGAGGAAGGCAGGTTCTACGTCTGGCGCCGCGAGCAGGTGAAGAAGCTCTTGACGGCGGAAGAGTATCTCGTGGTCGAGACGTTGTACGGGCTCGATAAGCCTGCCAACTTCGAGAATAAGTGGAATCTGCATCGCCACGACTCGTGGCGCTCGGTCGTCAGCCGCCTGTCACTGGAGGCCGACGAGGCGGATGCGCTCCTGGCAAGCGCGAGGCAGAAGCTTTTCAATGCACGCGACGCGCGGATTCGTCCCGGGACCGACGACAAAGTCCTGACGGCGTGGAACGGTCTAGCCGTGCGCGGTCTCGCCCACGCGGCAACGGCGCTCGGCCGCGAAGACTGGATCGTCTTGGCGCAGGCTGCCGTCGACTTTCTGAGGGCGCACTGTTGGGACGGTGACACGCTCTACGCCACCTGGAAAGACGGACAGCGCAAATATGCCGGCTACCTCGACGATTACGCCAACCTGCTGGACGGCATTCTCACGCTGCTCGGCGTTGCGTGGCGGGAGTCGGACGTACAGTTTGCGAAAGCGTTGACCGAAGCGCTCCTGGCGCGGTTTTACGACGTCGACAACGGCGGCTTCTACTTCACCGAGCACAATCACGAAGCGCTCATCCATCGGCCAAAACCCACCATGGATGACGCGCTGCCGCCCGGCAACGCCACCGCCACCCGGGCGCTCCTCGGCATGGGCCATCTTCTCGGTAACACCGACTACCTGGACGCCGCCCACAACACCCTGCGCTGGGCGCGGGCCGTGATGGAACGCATCCCAAGCGGTCATTGCAGTCTGCTTGGCGGCCTGGAAGAAACCGTCTACGAGCCGGAACTGGTGATTCTTCGGGGCCCGGCAAACGAGGCGCGCGAGTGGCAGAGCGCCATCAGCGGCGGGTTTACGCCGTGGCGACGGGTATATGCGATCCCCTACGAAGGCGTGAGCCTGGTCCCGGAATATCTCCCAAGGCTTGTGAGCTCTGACGTGCAGGGCCAGGTGACCGCTTACGTCTGTCGGGGCCTCTCGTGCTCGCTACCCATCACGTCGAAGGACGCGCTCGAAGAGGCGCTCAATTGAGTCCGGCGGTGCGCTGAGATCAACCGGCTTTTCCAGATAGATCTTCTCACCCGCGTAGCCATCGAACACCCGCTGGTGGGCCGCGAGCGAAAGCTCATCATCACGCTGATCGTATGCACGCACCCAGTCGAGTAGAAAGGCAAGGCGCTCGTTCTGTTCCTCAGCGGTTGTGTACTTGTGCGGCTCCCAGGGACGCGCGCGACAGTGGTCGAGACAAACGGCAACGCCGGGATTCAGGAAAACCAGCACCGGCTGCCAGGCAAGTGCTGCGTTGATGAGATTCGCGTAACACCCTTCGATGATCCAGCCGGAGCTGTCTTCCTTTTCGACAAATTCCCGCAGAAGCGCAGTACTTGCCTCATGTGAGCGGCGCACCGCCGTCTCACCCCAGGCGATCGTATCGAGATCGAGCACAGGCGTGCCGGCGCGTTCGGCCAGCCAGCCGGCCAGGGTGGATTTGCCAGACCCCGAGTTTCCGTAAATGGCGATCCGCACGAGCTATCCGGCGGCAGCGTCTCTGCTGCCCCAGGTGAGATCGAGCTCGCGCGCGGCTTTGACGTCATCGAGCCGGCGTACCGGGGTGGTATGCGGCGCCTGCTGCACGAGATCCGGATCGGCCTCGGCTTCATCGCGAATGGCAATGAGCGCATCCACGTAGCGGTCGAGCTCTTCCCGGCTTTCGGTCTCCGTCGGTTCAATGAGAAAACACTCGGGCACCAGGAGCGGGAAGTAGGTGGTCGGCGAATGCATCCCGTAATCGAGCAGCCGCTTGGCAATGTCCATGGCATTCACACCAAGCTCTTTCGCTTCGCGCGCAAACGTCAGAATGAACTCATGCGTGGCGCGGCGTTCCGGGTAGGCGAGCTGAAAGCCTGCCCTGGCCAGACGCGCGGCCATGTAATTTGCGTTCAGCGTGGCGTACTCACCCACGCGATGCAGCCCTTCTTTGCCGAGCAGGAGCGCATAGGCGAGCGCGCGTATGAGAATACCCGCGTTGCCGGCATAACCCGACAACCGGCCAATGGACAGCGGCAGGTCATCCTCGTCCACCCAGCGGTAGACGCCGCTTTGTTCGTCACGCGCCACAATCGGCACGGGCAGATGCGGCAGCAGCCGCTCGGACACGCCCACCGGTCCGGCGCCGGGACCCCCGCCGCCGTGCGGGGTTGCGAACGTCTTGTGCAGGTTCATGTGCAGCACGTCAAAACCCATGTCGCCCGGTTTGACCCGGCCGAGGATGGCGTTCAGGTTGGCGCCGTCGTAGTAGAGGAGGCCACCCGCGTCGTGCACGGTTGCGGCAATCTCCTCAATCTGCCGCTCGAAAACGCCGCAGGTTGACGGGTTGGTCATCATGAGGCCTGCCGTCTGCGGACCCACCGCCGCCTTCAGCGCTTCGAGATCCACATCACCGCTGTCGTCCACGGCCACCTCGGTGACTTTGTAGCCGCACATCACCGCGGTGGCGGGGTTGGTCCCGTGCGCCGCGCTCGGCACGAGTATTTCGGTGCGTGCGTGATCGTCGCGAGCCTCGTGATAGGCACGAATCATGGCAACCCCGGCGAACTCCCCTTGCGCACCCGCCATCGGTGTCAGCGATACCCCCTGCATACCGGTGACGTCGCGCAGGATTTCCTGCAGATCATGGAGACACGCGAGATGACCCTGGCTGGCCGCTTCCGGTGCAAGCGGGTGACGTCCCAGAAAACCCGGCAGGCTGGCAGCTTTGTGCGCACCGCGCGGGTTGTACTTCATGGTGCACGAGCCGAGCGGATAGAACTGGGTGTCGATGCTGAAGTTCTTGCGCGAAAGGTTCGTGTAATGGCGCACGGCCTGCAGCTCGGAGACTTCCGGCAGGCCCGGTGGGTCACCGCGCAAAAGATCACTCGGCAGATCCTCGAGCACCGAGGTGTCCGCGTCGGTTCGCTGCGCGTCGGCACGTCTGCCCGGCGCTGAGATATCAAAGATGGTGCTCATGCGGCATCTCCCTGGGCGGTTGCCGCCAGCGCGTCGCGCAGCGCCGCCAGGTACGCCGCAAGCTCCGCTTCCGTTCGCTTTTCTGTTACGGCAACCAGCAGCGTACGCTCAGCGTCAGCCACGAGATCCGGCGTGAAGTCTGCAAGGCAAAGCCCCGGAAGAATGCCGGTACCCATCATGTGCTCAATGACTGCGCCGGCGCGAACCGGCAGACGAACGGCAAACTCATGGAAATGTGCTCCGTCAAAAACGGCCTCCACGCCAGGCAGCTCGAGCATGCCGGCACGCAAGCACATGGCGTTGCCATGACTGGCAACCGCTACTTCACGTAACCCCTGCGGACCGACCAGAGAGAGGTAAATGGTGCCCGCCGTGACGAGGAGCCCCTGGTTGGTGCAGATGTTGGACGTCGCTTTGCCGCGGCGAATGTGTTGTTCGCGCGCCTGCAGGGTCAACGCAAACCCTTCCCTGCCTTCGAGGTCCACCGTGCGGCCGATGATGCGTCCCGGCATCTGCCGTACGAGGCTCTGCCGACAGCAGGTAAAACCGAAAGATGGTCCTCCTGAGGCCATCGGTACCCCAAACGGCTGACCGTCACCGCAGACGATATCCGCGCCGTCTCTGCCCCACTCTCCCGGTGGCTTCAACGCACCGAGCGTCATGGGGTTGACCACGGCGATGACGAGCGCCTGGTTCGCATGCGCCCAGTCGGTAATGGCGTCGACGGCCTCGAGACGGCCGAAGAAGTTGGGCTGCTGGACAACCACCGCCACGGGCGTTTCGTCAGGCAGCGCGCTCGTGTCCACGACGCCGCTGGCGTCGACTGCCAGGCGGCTGAGCGTCACGCCCTGATTCCTGACAATGTTCTGGCTGGCCTGGCGATAGTGCGGATGTACGCTGTCTGCAACCAGGATACGGCCCGTTTTGTTCTTTTTGTTGCCTCTGAGCGCCATGAGCATCGCTTCAGCCAGGCCGCTGGCACCGTCGTAGACGGACGCGTTCGAGACGTCCATGCCGGTCAGCGCCGCCATCATCGACTGATATTCATATATGAGCTGGAGCGTCCCCTGGCTCGCTTCAGCCTGGTAGGGCGTGTACGCGGTCATGAATTCACCGCGGGCGGTGAGATCCCATACCGCGGCCGGAATATGGTGATCGTAGCTGCCGGCGCCCAGGAAACAGGTATACCCGGAGTCTGTCGCCGCTCGTTCCGCCAGGAGGTTCAGCATCTGCATTTCACTCATGCCGTCCGGCACGGCGTTGAGCTCTCCACCCATGAGGTGCGGGGGGATCTCATCAAAGAGTGTGTCGATGGCATCAACGCCAATCTCCGCGAGCATGGCATCGACGTCCGCCGGTGTGTGCGGGATAAAAGGCATCAGCACATACCCTCAGTGCTCTTCCGCATCGCAGACTTCCTGATACGCGTCGGCATCCAGGAGATCTTCGAGTTCGCCGGGGTCGGCCGGTTCCACTTTGAAAAACCAGCCTTCTCCGTACGGGTCCTGGTTTACCTTCTCCGGCTCGTCTTCGAGCGCCGCGTTGATGGCAACGACGGCACCCGTCACCGGGGCGTAGATGTCCGACGCAGCTTTGACCGATTCGACGACACCCGCCTCTTCGCCGCTACCCACCTGCTGACCTTCTTCCGGCAGTTCCACGTACACCACGTCCCCAAGCGCGTTCTGCGCGTGATCAGTGATGCCAATGGTCACTGTGCCGTCTTCCTCCAGGCGCGCCCACTCGTGGGTTGCCAGATATCTACATTCTGAGGGGGTTTCACTCATACCCGCGTGTCCTTCGTACTCTTGAGAGGCGTCTGCCTCTTTGTTATATGGATCTGTTTGATGTATTTATTGTTTCAATCATCGCCCGGACCACATCCGGGACAGTCGTTTCATTCGACCAGAATTTTACCGTTGCGCACAAACGGCGGTTTGACGATGCGGGCCTCTTTCAACTTGCCGCGTATGTCGACTTGACAATCACCTTTGGCCGCCCGGGGTACGCGCGCCAGAGCAATGCTCGAGCCCATGGTCGGTGAAAACGTGCCGCTGGTAATTATCCCATTCCCAAAGGGCGTGGTCACCACCTGTCCGTGTCGGAGGACACCTTTGTCCTGCAGCAACAGGCCGGTCAGCTTCTCTTCGTTCTGCCCGCGTGCCGGCTCAATGGCAGCACGCCCGATGAAGTCCCGGTCCACAGGCTCCCAGGCAATTGTCCAACCGATGTTGGAGGCAAGCGGAGAAGTGTCTTCGTCGAGGTCCTGTCCGTAAAGGTTGAGCCCTGCCTCGAGGCGCAGCGTGTCCCGCGCGCCGAGGCCCGCAGGTGCAACACCCGCGGCTGCAAGCCTTCGCCAGAGCGTCACCGCAGTGTCGCCAGGGAGCATCACCTCCACGCCGTCTTCGCCGGTATAGCCGGTGCGGCCAATCAAGGCATCCCCTGCCGCGAGCGCCGCAAACGGCTTTATCTCAGCGAGCGCTTCGCCCATGACCTCAGACGCGATGGCCACCGCGTCCGGCCCCTGCACCGCAATCATCGCAAGATCCTGCTCGGCAAACTGCGCATCAGGCGCAGCGTGGCGCGCAAACCAGCCAAGTACCTTGTCCCGGGTGCTTGCGTTGACCACACATCGGTAGCCGTTCTCGAGACGGTAAACGATGAGATCGTCGAGCACGCCGCCACGTTCGTTGAGTAGCGCGCCATAAAGCGCCCCGTTCACCTTGAGCTTCGCCACGTCATTGGCTACCAGCCGGCGCAAATAGGCTTCGGCCCCAGCCCCGTCGACATCGATGATGGTCATGTGCGAGACATCGAACATGCCGGCGCCGCCGCGCACCGCCTGATGCTCCTCGATCTGCGAGCCATAATTGACGGGCATTGACCAGCCAGCAAAATCCACCATCTTGCCGCCGGCGGCTACGTGTTCCGCATGAAGCGGTGTTTGTCGCGTCACCTCAGGTTCCTCCTGCCTGGAGGCCCATGGCCTCACGCATGATCTGGTGTTTGACCATGTCCAGCGAATTAAACGTTTGAACCCCGACGTTACGCAACAGCGTCATCAGCGGATTCGTTTGCCCGAAAAGACGCTGGAGATTGGCCATGATCTGCATCATGAGCTCCGAGCGCGCCTGACGCTGCCGGGCAAAACGCGCCCACAGGGCAGGCTCGGCAAGCGCGGGCTGACCGCGCGCAACGTCAAGGAGCGCCTGCACGTCCTCGAGACCGAGATTCACCCCCAGCCCCGCCAGCGGGTGGATGGTCCGCATCGCGTCACCAATCAGTACCACCCGCGGCGTCGGCACACACTGCTCGACCCGCTGCTGCACGAGGGGGAATGAAAGCCGCTGATCAACGGCCACCACTGCGCCGAGGCGGTGCTCGATCGCGTGTCCAATTTCCGCACAGAAGGCGGCATCGTCCATGGCGAGGCGCCGCTCTGCTTTGCCCGCAGACTGGGACCAGACGATCGAGCACACGTGCGGATCCGGCGCCGGCAGAAAGGCGAGCGGCCCGTCGGTGAGAAACCGCTGCCAGGCCGTGTCCTCATGTGGCGCAGCCGTGCGCACAACGGTCGCCAGCGCCACCTGGTCTACTGCCAGCGTTCTGACCGGAACGTCCAGCGCCCGGCGCACGAACGACCGGGCGCCATCGGCGGCAATCAGAAACTCACCGGCAACAACCGTGTCGCCAGCAAGCTCGAGCGCAATCCCGTCCGCGGCCTCGTCCAGCGCTTCGAGCTCGCCGAGATAGACTGCAACCCGCGGATGTGTGCGCAACGCCTGCCAGGCACTCACTGCCAGAGCGGATGCCTCCACAAGCCAACCGAGTTCCGTTCTGCCAACTTCGGCAGCTCGAAAGTCGAGCGCGCTACTTCCCCACTGTTCCCAGACATACATCCGTTCATAAGATGCAAGCCCCTCGTCGGGCCAGATCCCGACGCTGTCGAGGAGCGCCGCCGACGCAGGCGACAACGCCACGTTTCTGATGTCGATACCCAGCGCGCCGCGGTTTCTCTGCGGTTCGCTGCGGTCGACGATCGCCACCTCGAATCCCGCATCTGCGAGCGCCAGCGCACAGGTGGCTCCCACGAGACCCGCGCCAACGACGAGCACCTGGTGGTCGCTCATGCGCGGTCAGCCATGAGCGCCTCAACCTCGTCGATACGTTTTGGTACCGCCGCCGTCAGCACTTCGCAGCCCCCGCGCGTGATGAGCACGTCGTCCTCGATACGCACGCCAATGCCGCGATATTTCGACGGGAGGTGCTCGGTGGTCTCGTTGCGCGGAATGTAGATACCGGGCTCTATGGTCAACACCATGCCGGGTTCCAGCTGGCGCCAGGTGCTGTCAATGCGGTAGTCGCCGACGTCATGGACGTCGATACCAAGCCAGTGGGACGTTTTGTGGGGGCAGACATCTCTGTAGCCCTCTTCCTCGATGAGGGTAGCCACCTCACCTTTGAGAATCTTCAGCGCCACCAACCCTTCCACCATGACCCTGAGCGCCGCCTCGTGCGGAGCGTTGAAATGTCTACCCGGCCTGCACTCGGCTATGGCGGCTTCGTTGGCAGCCAGGACAATCTCGTAGATGGCGCGCTGGGTAGCCGAATACCGCCCGCTGACCGGGAACGTACGGGTAACGTCCGCAGCGTAGTGCTGATATTCACAGCCGGCATCGATGAGCACCAGATCGTTCTTCTTCAACGTTGCCGTGTTTTCGACATAGTGCATGACACAGGCGTTGTTACCGCTGCCGACAATGCAGGGGTAGGCCGGGGAACGGGCCCCGGAGCGCATGAACTCGTAGGTCAGCTCCGCTTCGAGCTGTGCTTCGGTCATACCCGGCTCGCAGGCCTGCATGGCTCGCACGTGCGCCGCCGCGGTGATGTCCGCGGCTTTGCGCATGAGATTCACTTCCTTCGTCGACTTGTACAGCCGCAGCTCGTGCAGGAAGTGTTTGAGCTCCATGAACTCACCGGGCGGCTGGGCGCCACCGGCTTCGCGCTTACGTATGTCCGCCACCCAGGCGATCAGGCGCTGATCGAATTCCGGGTACTCACCCAGCGTGATATAGATCCGTTCACGACCTTCGAGGAGCCCGGGCAGGATGTCATCCATGTCCGCATACGGAAACGCATCGTCCACGCCGAGCATCTGCGTCGCCCGCTCAGGGCCCAGGCGTTCACCGTCCCAGCGCTCGGCGTGCGGGTCACGGTCGGCACAGAAAAGGATCTCCTCGCCGTGCTCCCGACCCGGCGCAAGCACCAGGAGCGCTTCGGGTTCGACGAAGCCCGTCAGATAGTAGAAATCGCTGTCCTGGCGAAAGAGATACTGAATGTCACGGTTACGCCGGCTCAGCTTTGCGCCCGGGATGACCGCAACGGAACCCGGCGACATCATCGCCATGAGCTGCGCCCGGCGTTTTTTGAACTCCGCGGCGCCGATCATTCACCGGCGTCCGACGCGGTGTCATCGTTCATGAGCGTCAGCGCCAGCACCGCCGCCACGCGCACGTATTCGTAAATCTCCATGAAGGAGCTTTCGTCCTGCTCATCCCCCTCAACGTCATCGTCAAGGCCGCTGATACTGGCAAAGTCGCGCAGGATCTCCTGCACGTCGACAGGCAGCGCTTTGACGGACGTCCCTGAGGCCGCGGCGCCAAAGCCCGAAAGATACCCTGCGCACCACTCCGAAAGCCCGGCCAGACGCACGCTCAGCACCTCGTCGTCATCCGGAATGAGCGGCGAAAACTCCATGTCCTGAGCGTAGAGGACATCGAGGCTGGCGCTGACAAACTCACCAACGGCATTTTCGTCAGACAGCGCATCGGCTCCGGCAAGCGCCACGAAGTCGCTCATGGAAAATTCCTGCACCCCGGCAGAAGCAAAGCCACAGACGAGGCCGTGAAGCTCAGCGGGAGTAATGACAGACGAGGCGTCCTGCGCCTTCTGCTCGAGATCAGACACGGTATATGGGACTACACAAAGGCATGTAAACAGCGCAAACTATCGCCCAACAACCGCATAATTGCCACACACAAGAAGCTTTATAGCCATGGCAGCAAACGCAGAACAAGATCAACTGGCACAGCTGGAGCAGCAGGTAGACGAACTCCTCGTGCTGACACAGGTTCTCGGCAAAGAGAATAGAGCCTTACGCGCCCAACAGAAGAACTGGTCGACGGAACGTGCCAAGCTCATCGAGAAAAACGAGCTCGCCAAAAGCCGCGTCGAATCGATGATCAGCCGCTTGAAAGCGCTCGAAAAAGACTAGGGAATCCTGACCGCGCATGAGTGATCTAAGCACCGTAACCGTCAATATTCTGGGTAAAGAATATCAAGTCAGCTGTCCGGCAGAAGAGGTCGACGCGCTGACCCGCGCCGCGCGTTTTCTCGACGGCAAGATGGAGGACATTCGCGCCTCGGGTA
Source organism: Pseudomonadales bacterium (assembly GCA_028285415.1). Classification (GTDB taxonomy): domain Bacteria; phylum Pseudomonadota; class Gammaproteobacteria; order Pseudomonadales; family Azotimanducaceae; genus UBA4421. Next base: position 316,487 of record JANQPF010000003.1, on the reverse strand, counting down.
AAGTTGTCGGGCTGGACCGCATTGCGGTCATGGCCGCGCTCAACATCACCAATGAGTATTTGAACGGTGAAGCGGTTCTGTCCGAGACCCAGGATGCGTACGGCAGCCGTATAACCACGCTGACTGACAAGGTGAGTCAGGCGCTGGCGCAGCACAAGCAGCTGGATCTGTAAAGCAGCGTCGGACAGTTTCGATAACCCTTTCCCAAACTCTAAACGCGGCCAATTACAAGCCTTGGCTGCCATTCAATAAGCGCTATACTCGAATTGCTCCTGGGATGTTTGCCAGTTGGTCGCGTCCTTGAGCCGTTAGAGAAACCTTAGGGGATTCTGGGGTCAACGCCGGTGTGCATACCCAATCTGATGGGTCGCCTTAGGCGTTGCACAGGTCTCCGCCTTGAACCATAACGGTTCAGGGCAAACCATCAGCGGCATCTCCGGGAGCAATTTGTTATGACCGATCCCCGCGCTGCTCTGCGCCGCCAGTACATCACCGCGCGTGAAGCGCTGAATCCGACCACCCGCGAAGATGCCGAGCGCCGCATCATCGAGCACCTGCGTCAGCACCCGAGAATCAGCTCAGCCAAGACTCTGGCTGCGTTCATCGGCACACGCGGAGAAGTAGATCTCACGGATTACCTGTCGGCGCGGGCGGCCACCGCCCGCGTTGCGCTACCGGTCGTTGCCGGGCAAAAAGGGCATATGTCGTTTCACCACTACGATCCTGCGCAGGGACTGACGGCAAATCGCTACGGCATTCTCGAGCCGACCGGCACAACAGAGCTGCGCGTTGGTGACATAGCGGTCATGCTGATGCCGCTGGTGGCATTCGACGCGCAGGGTAACCGGCTCGGCATGGGTGGCGGTTACTACGACCGATTTCTCGCCGGAGCGCCACAGCGTCCCTACCTCCTTGGCGTCGCGTTCGCCTGTCAGCGCGCGGATGCGCTTGCAGCCGAAGCCTGGGATGTGCGGCTGGACGCTGTGGTGACTGAAGACGGCGTGCTAGAGTTCAGCTGAAACCGCTCGGGGCGCAACGTGGCAGTACGCAGAATCATACGCATGGGACATCCGCATCTGCGCGAAGTGGCAGCACCCGTGCCGGTGGAGATGATCGGCACCCCGGAAATGGAGCTGCTCCTCGCAGACATGCACGATACGCTCGAGGACTATGGAGGCATTGGCCTGGCCGCGCCGCAGATTGACGTCCCGCTCAGAATCGCCATCATCGAAATCCCCGCGGGACCGACCCGCTACGGCGAGCTCGAAGCGCTGCCGCTGACCGCGTTCATCAACCCCACCATCGAGGTGCTGAATCCTGCCGCAGCCGGCAACTGGGAGGGGTGCTTGTCGGTACCGGGCCTGCGCGGCTGGGTAGAGCGGCCGCAGCACATCAGGGTGACCTATACCGGCACTGACGGCGCCTCACGCGAGCTCGAGCTCACCGGCTTTCCGGCGACGGTCTTTCAGCACGAATTCGATCATCTGGACGGTACGCTCTACGTTGATCGCATCACCGATTCCACGAAGCTCGTGTTCGAGGAGGAGCTCGCCCGCTTCGGCGCGAAAGACTGAGTCCGGCTATTTTAAAAAGAGCTGATACGCGGGGTTGTCATTTTCTTCGAAGAACCGGTAGCCGATGCGTTTAAGGTAGCGCACGAGCTCTGCCCGTTCACCACGCGCCGCGGCAAATCCAACCAGCACACGGCCGTAGGCCGCGCCGTGATTGCGGTAATGGAAGAGCGTGATGTTCCACTTGGCGCCCACTCCCGACAGAAACTTGAGGAGCGCTCCCGGGCGTTCGGGAAACTCGAAACGAAAGAGCAGCTCATCCGAAGCCCCGGGGCTGCGCCCACCCACCATGTGCCGGACGTGCAGCTTGGCCGCCTCGTTGTCGGTCATGTCGACCACCGCGTACCCACGCTCACCCAGGTCGTCGACAACCGCAGCTTTGTCCTCGGGCGCGGTCACCTGCATACCCACGTAGATGTGCGCTTCGCTGCTCGCTGACCAGCGGTAGTTGAACTCTGTAATGGAGCGCTTGCCGAGCGCCCGGCAGAACTTGAGGAAGCTGCCCTCGGTTTCGTCGATGGTGACGGCAAGAATGGCTTCGCGCTGCTCACCAATCTCCGCACGCTCGGAAATGTGGCGCAGCCGATCGAAGTTGACGTTTGCGCCGCTGATGACCGCCACGACGCTCTCGAGGTTGTGCTCAGCGAGATACCGCTTCATGCCGGCAACCGCCAATGCACCGGCGGGCTCAGCGATGACCCGGGTTTCTTCGAACACGTCCTTGATGGCGCCGCAGATTTCGTCGATGTTGACGACAACCACATCGTCGACATAGCGTCGCGCGATCTTGAACGTCTCCTTGCCCACCTGCGCCACCGATACGCCATCCGCAAAAAGATCCAGCGTCTCCGCCGGCAGCTTCACTCGCCGTCCGGCCTGCATGGCGGCATGCAGACACGCAGAACCCTGGGCTTCGACACCAATCACCCGCGTCTTCGGATAAAGGTATTTGACGTACGCGGCGATACCGGCAATGAGGCCGCCGCCGCCGACGGGTACAAAAATGGCGTCCGGCTCACCGTGATGCTGATTCACAATCTCCATACCAACCGTGCCCTGTCCCGCAATTACGTCGACGTCGTCGTACGGGTGCACGAATACCAGGCCCTGCTCTTTCTGCAGAAGATCCGCGTGCGCCTTGGCTTCATCAAATCCGTCACCGTGCAGCACCACCCGTGCGCCGCGCGCCCTGACCGCGTTCACTTTGATGCTCGGCGTGTTCCGGCCCATGACAATGGTCGCCTTGATGCCAAGGCTCGCCGCCGCCATGGCCACACCCTGGGCGTGGTTGCCCGCTGACGCTGCGATGACACCGCGCGCCTGCTCTTCCACTGACATCTGCGCCATCTTGTTGTACGACCCGCGCAGCTTGAAGCTGAACACGGGCTGCAGATCCTCGCGTTTCAACATGACTTCGGCGCCGAGACGCTTCGACAAGGCCGGCGCCAGGGTCAGCGGGGTCTCTTCGGCCAGGTCGTAGACCTGGGAAGCGAGAATCTTCTTTACATAACTTTCGAGCATCGGCACCATCTCGCCACGTTGTCTCAGATACTTTCGGTACCCCTCATAAGCACTCAGGACACACTCAAGCAGCAGGCAGCACGTGCCGCGCTTGAACGCATCACCCCCAAACTCACTACCAAGAGCATCGTCGGGGTTGGTACCGGCTCAACTACAAACTTCTTCATCGACGCGCTGGCTGAAATCAAGCACATGTTCGATGCCGCCGTTTCATCCAGCGAGGCGTCTACCGCGCGCCTGAAGGATCACGGCATCCACGTCATGGATCTCAACGCCACGCCTCACGTCGACGTTTACGTCGACGGCGCTGACGAAGCCAATCCTGCGCGGCAGCTGATCAAAGGCGCCGGCGCCGCACTTACCCGCGAGAAGATCGTTGCCAGCGCGGCGGACGAGTTTATTTGCATTGTCGATGAAAGCAAGCTGGTCGATACCCTCGGCGCGTTTCCGCTGCCGGTTGAAGTCATCCCCATGGCCAGGAGCCTCGTTGCGCGCAGGCTCGTCGATCTCGGCGGTCAGCCCGTGTGGCGCGAAGGCGTCACCACCGACAACGGCAACTGGCTGCTGGACGTGCACGACTTTGCGGTGCCCGATCCGCTCGCCATGGAAGCCACGCTGAACAACGTCGCAGGTGTCGTGTGCAACGGTTTGTTTGCGGTAGACGCGGCTGACGTGGTGATTGTTGCCGCCAGCAGCGGGGTTCGCGAGATCTAGGGCAGAAGCTTGCCCGGATTCATGATCTGATGGGGGTCGAAGAGGGCCTTCAGTCCCTGCATCAACTCTATCTCTGCTGCGCTCTTCGAATACTCGAGAAAGTCACGTTTCAAAAGCCCCACGCCGTGCTCGGCTGATATGCTGCCCTGCCGCGCTTTGACCAGCTCGAAGATCCGCGGGCTCATGGCGTGGCCTTTTGCCATAAAATCTTCCACGCTCATCGCTTCAGGCCGCAGGATGTTGAGATGCAGGTTGCCGTCACCAATATGACCGTACCAGCAGACTTCAAAGTCGGGGTAGCTTTCGTTGACAAATTTGTCCACGTCAGCCAGAAAATCCGGCACTTCGCGAATGCACACCGACAGGTCATTTTTGTACGGCGTATATGGCGCAATACTCTCCGAGATCCCTTCGCGCAGCTGCCACAGCGCTTGCGCCTGCGCCTCAGACTGACTGACAACCCCGTCCGTTACCCAACCCGCCTCGACGCAGGACTCGAACGCTCCCATGCCCGCCTCCAGGGCGGAGCCATCGAACTCGAGAAGGGCATAGAACGGCTGCGAGTCCTCCAGCGGCATTGGCAGCATACGATGCGCACGTACTTTTTCGAGCGCGAGATCGGAAAAGAACTCAAATGCCGACAGTGTGAGGCGGGCACCGAAGGTTTTCAGCACGTCGAGCAGATCTGCCACCCGCGGCACCCCGAGCACCATCACCAGCTGCGGTTCCGGCGCCGGCGCAAGACGCACGTCAACTTCACAGACCAGACCCAGCGTGCCCTCAGAGCCGATGAAAAGATGTCGGAAATCATATCCCGTCGCGTTTTTGACGAGCCCCGCGTTGCAGTTCAAAAGCTCGCCGCGCCCGTCAACCACGCGTAAGCCCGCAATCCAGTCCCGGGTAAGACCATAGCGTATGACTTTGATACCACCCGCGTTGGTGGCGACGTTCCCGCCAATCTGACTGGAACCGGCTGAGGCGAAGTCGACGGGATAAAAGAGCCCCTGATCCGACGCAAACTCCTGCAGCGTCTGTGTCACCACGCCTGCCTGACAGGTGACGAGGCGGTCTTCGGCGTTGAACTCGAGTATCCGGTTCATGCGGTCGAACGAGACGACCACCTCACCGTTTCCGGCCACAGCACCGCCGGACAATCCCGTGCGTCCGCCGGACGGTACCAGCCTCAACTCGTTGGCAATGGCATAGTCGACAATGTCGACAACCTGAGCATTGTCCTCCGGAAAAACCACCACGCTCGGCGCGACCTCAAATCCGTTGGTCCAGTCTTTACCCCATACCGCAAGATCGTCCGGCGCGGTTTTTATCTGCCGATCTCCGAGAATGTTCTCAAACACGAAACTTCAGCCGCTATTCATCTGCTCATCTGCGGCCACCCTACCACCCCGATGACGTCAGGGCACCCGGGGGGCAAAGCTGCAGGTCTCGTCGACCCAGCGCCACATGGCTTCGCGGATTGCGGGAGATTCGTTGCCCAGATGATGGCGACCGCCGGGGATAACGAGATGCAGGCTGTGCGGATAGCGACGCCGGTATATTTTGAGGTTGTGGCGGGCATCCACCGTGCGATCGGCATCCCCCTGCAACACCTTCGGGGCCAGCGCCGAGACGGGGTAGGCCTCAAAACGTTTGAACCAGTCGACCATGGCTTGTACCCAGGCCACAGGCAGCGTACGCGCCTGCAACGGATCAATTTTCTGCAGCGCGTGGAATTCTGCGTTCTCGGCATTATCGGTGAGGGTTCTTACGCGCGATTCGATGGTGTACTTGGCAATCCCGAAAACGAAGCGGTTGAGCCACCACGCGTAGGGGCGCACCAGCGGCGCAAACAACACAATCTCGCCCACGCCCTCCGCCGGAGGATGCTGCTGCAGATACTCCATCACAATGGCCCCACCCATACTCTGACCGAAAAAGTGCCAGGGTCCGTTCGCGCCGAGCCTTTCTTTTGCAAACGCGTGCACGCGGCGGGTGGCGGCGACATAGCGGTCGAAGCTCTCGATGGTAGCCGGCGCGCCGCTCGACAGACCGTGGCCAATCTGATCGAACGTCGCAACCGCAAATCCGCGCTGCAGCAGATACCTAATCACATAGCGGAACAGGCCAACGTGGTCGTAGTAGCCGTGGCAGAAGAGCACACATCCGGCGGGCTCGGGGGGCAGGAAAAACTGTACCGCAAGATGCTCACCAACCACGTCCACCCGATACATCTCGTGCTCGTGCGGCATATCGGCAAAGCTCAGCCGGTAAAATGCCCGGTAATTCTCGAGCGCAGCCGCCGGTGCCCGGGCACCATCGGCCAGCGCCGCGACGACATCTCGAAGACGTGCGGCATCGAAGTCGGCGGCGCCCCGTGCGGGCATGGCATCTGATTCGTTGATGGTTTGTTCACGCACTTTGAATGGCGCGCGATGTTAGCACAGCGTGCTCGGACGTTACGTATCGCCGACAAAACGGGATCGAACACGACTGCACAAATGCGCATAATACGCGCTCCAAATCAGGACCACGCAATTTCCCAATGGCCAACAATCCCAACTTGAACGTACAGATGGACCGAATTCGCGGTGAAGGTTTCATTGCCGCCCTGGATCAGAGCGGCGGCAGCACGCCCAAGGCGCTCGCCAACTACGGCGTCGAAGAGACCGCCTACTCCTCGGAAGAGGAAATGTTCAAGCTGGTGCATGACATGCGTACCCGCATCATCACGAGTCCAAGCTTCGATGGCCGGCGCATCATGGGCGCCATTCTCTTCAAAGAGACGATGGAACGCGAGATAGAAGGCACACCCACCGCCAACTTCCTGTGGGAGACGAAATCCGTCGTGCCGTTTCTCAAGATCGATAGCGGTCTGGCCGACGAGGCGGACGGCGTGCAGATGATGAAGCCGATGCCGGCTCTGGACGACCTGCTCGACCGTGCTAACGAAAAGCAGATCTTCGGCACGAAGATGCGCTCGGTGGTCAAGGCACCCAACGAGGCGGCAATCAATGCCATCGTCAAACAGCAGTTCGATACGGCCAGACAGATACTGGCCAAGGGGCTCGTGCCGATCATTGAACCCGAGGTCGACATCAACGCGCCGGCCAAAGCCGAGTGCGAGGCGCTTCTGAGGGACGCTTTGCAGGCGGAGCTCGACGCGCTCGAGGCAGACCTGCCCGTCATGTTCAAGCTCACTCTGCCCGATGCGGCAAACTTCTATGCGAGTCTTGCAGAAAGCCCCAAAACCCTTCGCGTGGTTGCGCTATCCGGCGGCTACGACATCGATACCGCGAACGCGATGCTGAGTCAGAACAACGGCATGGCCGCGAGTTTCTCGCGGGCGCTGTCGGAGCGTTTGAACGTCAATCAGAGCGCTGACGAATTCGACGAGGCGCTGGATTCAGCCGTGGAGGAAATCTTCCAGGCCTCCATCACCTGAGGAGCCGCCTTCAGGCGCGGGTTTCGAGCATCGCCACGGCAGGCAGGGTTTTGCCCTCGACAAATTCGAGAAAAGCCCCGCCGCCTGTGGAGATGTAGGAGATCCCTTCGCGCACGCCGTACTTGTCGATCGCAGCCAGCGTATCGCCGCCACCGGCGATCGAAAACCCCTCGCTTGCCGCTATGGCTTCAGCGAGCACCCGGGTTCCTTCACCGAACTGGTCGAACTCAAACACGCCCACCGGGCCGTTCCACAATATGGTTCGCGCCACCGTCAGCCGTTCCGCCCAGGCCCGTGCCGTTACCGGTCCAATGTCGAGAATCATGTCGTCATCTGAGACGTCTGCGATGTCTTTCACGATGGCCGCTTCCGATGCGTCGAACTCGCGGCCGACCATCACGTCGGTGGGTATGGGGATGTCGACCCTCGCGGCAATCGTTCTGGCCGAGTCGACGAGGTCCGCTTCGTACAGCGACTTCCCGACGTTGTGTCCCGCCGCGGCAATGAACGTGTTTGCGATGCCGCCGCCGACGATGATCTGGTCGGCAATCGCCGCGAGGGAGTCGAGCACTTCCAGCTTGGTGGATACCTTGGCTCCGCCGACGATTGCCACCATCGGGCTTTCCGGCGCGGCAAGCGCGCGTCCCAGCGCATCGAGCTCCGCGCTCAACAACAACCCCGCGCACGCTATGGGCGCGTGCTTCGCGACACCGTGGGTCGAAGCCTGTGCACGGTGGGCGGTGCCAAACGCATCCATGACGTAGACATCACATTGCGCAGCCATGGCCGCAGCAAGTCCATCGTCATCCGCTTTTTCACCGGGCAGGAAACGAACGTTCTCGAGAAGCGCAACCTCCCCCGCAGCCACGTCGCCGCATGCCTGGAGTTCCGGCAGCAACGCCACCGAGCGATCGAGCAGCTGCCCCATATGAACCGCCACAGGTGCCAGCGAAGCTTGGGGATCAAACTCGCCCTCCTTGGGTCGGCCGAGGTGTGACATGACAACCACGGCGGCGCTGGCATCGAGCGCATGTTGAATGGTTGGCAGCGATGCCCGAATGCGGGCGTCACTGGTGACAGCACCGTCTGCCACGGGCACGTTCAGATCAGCCCGGATCAGGACCCGCTTGCCGGCAAGGTCCACATCCCGCATCGAGGTAACGGCCACAAATCCTCCTTACGCGCCGAGCACGCTGCGGGCATGAGCGAGGACGTTGTCCACCGTCATCCCGAGTTCAGCCATGGCCTGACCGCCCGGTGCGGAAAGGCCATAACGCTCGATGCCGACAACGGCTCCGTCCAGGCCGGTAAACCGGTACCAGTAACCCGGATGGGCTGCTTCCACCGCCAGACGGCGGCGAACTTCCGGCGGCAGGACCGCGTTGCGGTAGCCATCGTCCTGGGCGAGGAATCGCTCAGCACAGGGCATCGACACCACCCGCGCCTGCACACCCTCTGCCTGCAACGTTCGAGCCGCATCTACCGCAAGCTCCACCTCGGAACCCGTAGCAATGAGGATCAGTTCCGGCGTGCCGTCGCAATCGAGCAGTACGTACCCGCCGCGTTCAATGCTGGCAAACGTCGCCTCGTCACGCGCCTGTGCGGCGGTGTTCTGCCGCGTAAAGATCAGCGCCGTTGGCTGGCGGTTGGCGAGTGCCGCTTCCCAGGCAAACGCCGACTCGACCGTATCGCAGGGACGCCAGGTCTCGAGCCCGGGCGTCGTGCGAAGATTGGTCAACTGCTCCACCGGCTGATGGGTCGGACCGTCTTCGCCAACTGCCACCGAGTCGTGGGTATACACGAATATGTTGGGGATCTGCATGAGTGCCGCAAGACGCACGGCGTTCCTCGCATACTCCATGAACACGAGAAACGTGCCGGTGAACGGACGGAAGCCACCATGCAGCAGCAGACCGTTGCTGACCGCGGTCATTCCGAACTCGCGCACGCCGTAGCTCATGTGCTGATCTTCGCGCGCACCTTCCCAGCGGGTGAGATTGGAGCTGGTGAGATCCGCCGAACCGCCGAAGAGCTCAGGCACGCCACCCGCCACCGCGGCAATGGCAGCTTGAGAAGATTTACGCGTTGCCAGCGGCGTCGGCTCGTCCTGACGGGCTCGGGCGAAAGCACGGATACCGACGTTCCAGTTGGCGGGCAGCTCGCCTTTCATCCGCCGGGTGAATTCAGCGGCAAGCTCAGGATACTTCTGCGCGTAAGCAGCAAATTGCGCCTCCCAGCCCGCCTGCAACTCGCCGCCACGCCCACGCATGTCCCAGTCGGCGCGGATGGCTTCCGGAACGACAAACGGATCGTCACCCCAGTTGAGCATGTTGCGCGTCGCCGCCACTTCGTCTTCACCCAGCGCCGCGCCGTGTACACCCGCCGTGCCCTGTTTGTTGGGTGCGCCGTAGCCAATAGTCGTGCGGCAGCAGACGAGGGTCGGGCGTCCGTCGTCGTCCCGGGCATTCGTGAGCGCTTCGATCACCTCGTCCCCGTCGTGGCCGTCGACGTTTTTGATCACCCGCCAGCCATACGCTTCGAAACGCGTCGGCACGTCCTCGCCAAACCACTCGTCAACCTCGCCATCAATGGAGATACCGTTGTCGTCGTAGACGCAGATGAGTTTGCCGAGGCCGAGTGTACCGGCGAGGGAAGCCGCTTCGTGCGACACGCCCTCCATCAAGCAGCCGTCTCCGGCCACCACCCAGGTGCGATGGTCGACGATACTGGCATCTTCACGATTGAACTCTGCGGCCAGTTTCTGTTCAGCCAGCGCCATACCAACCGCGTTGGCGAAACCCTGGCCGAGGGGGCCGGTTGTGGTCTCGACGCCGGGACATTCGCCAAATTCGGGATGGCCAGCGGTCTTCGAATGCAGCTGTCGGAAGTTTTTCAGATCATCCAGCGACACGTCATAGCCCGTGAGGTGCAGCAGGCTGTAGAGAAACATCGAACCATGACCATTCGACAGAACGAAGCGGTCCCGGTCCGGCCAGGCCGGATCTGCGGGATTGTGTTGCAAGAGCTCCCGCCACAGCACCTCGCCGATGTCGGCCATGCCCATCGGCGCGCCCGGATGGCCGCTGTTGGCAGCCTGCACGGCGTCCATGGACAACGCGCGGATGGCGTTCGCCCGTTCAATTCTCGAAGACATGGAATCCCTCAGTGTCGAAGCGGCGCTATTGTCCGCACTTGCACGCTCAGCTGCAAATTTTGTTGCGATGCAAACCGCTTTCAAAGACCGTTCCACTGTACTGAATAGACGTACGATTCTGATAGCGCTTCACGTAGAATGCTCCGCTATTTCGAGCTGACAACAGCTTGGTACCAGAAGAGGAACTCAAGATCATGGCCGACTATTCCGTATTCACCTCCGAGTCTGTGTCCGAGGGTCATCCTGACAAGGTGGCTGATCAGGTCTCGGACGCCGTGGTCGACGCCATGCTGGAGCAGGATCCTGAATCCAGGGTTGCCTGCGAAACGATGATCAAAACCGGCGTGGTCATCGTTGCCGGTGAAATCCGCACTCAGGCAGAAGTCAATGTCGATGAACTGGTGCGCCAGGTCATCGCCGAAATCGGCTACGACAGTGATGAGGTTGGTTTCAATCCGCATGCGTGCACCGTTGTGAACGCGCTCGGCGTCCAATCCGCTGACATTGCCATGGGCGTCGACGAGAGTGAGGATCACGAGCAGGGCGCGGGTGACCAGGGGCTCATGTTCGGCTACGCCACCAACGAGACAGACGTGCTCATGCCTGCACCGCTGACCTACGCCCACCGTCTGGTGCAACGCCAGGCCGAAGTCCGCCGCGGCAGCCTGCCTTTCCTGCGTCCTGACGCCAAGAGTCAGCTGACGTTTCGCTACGACAAGAGCGGCAGCCCGATGGCCATCGACGCCGTCGTGCTCTCTACGCAGCACGCGCCGCACATCAGCCAGGAAGATTTGAACGCAGCGGTCCGCGAGGAAATCCTCAAACCCGTGCTGCCCGACAACTGGATGACCAGCGACACCAAGGTCTATATCAATCCCACAGGCCAGTTCATCATCGGCGGGCCCGTTGGCGACTGTGGTCTCACCGGACGCAAAATCATCGTCGATACCTACGGTGGCATGGCGCGTCACGGCGGTGGGGCATTTTCCGGTAAGGACCCGTCCAAAGTCGACCGCAGCGCGGCGTACGCGGGTCGCTATGTCGCCAAAAATCTAGTGGCGGCTGGTCTCGCCGAGCGCTGCGAGATACAGGTGAGCTACGCCATCGGCGTCGCTGAACCGACTTCCATCAGCATCAACACCTTCGGTACGGGCAAACTGTCTGACGAGCAAATTGTTCAACTTGTACGTGAGCACTTTGACTTGCGTCCGAAAGGCTTGATCGACATGCTGGACCTCAAACGCCCCATTTATCGGGCAACGGCTGCCTATGGCCATTTCGGCCGCACTGAAGAGGCATTCACCTGGGAGCGTACCGACCGCGCTGAGGCGCTGGCCGCGGCCCTTTGAGCAGACACAACCATGTCCACCCCCATCAGCTTCGAGTTTTTTCCGCCCCGCGACGATGACGCGCGTTCGCGCCTCATCGCCAACGTTGCAAGCAAGCTCGGCTCGCTCGAACCGGAATACTTCTCGGTGACCTACGGTGCCGGTGGATCAACCCGGGACGGCACACGGCAGACCGTGTGCGATCTGCTCGACGCGGGTCATAACGCCGCACCGCACCTCTCCATGGGCGCCGACGATACCGCGGACATCATTGCGCAGCTCGAGGACTACGCGAACCATGGCGTCAAAAAGATCGTGGCTTTGCGCGGCGACCAGCCATCCGGCTACGGCGCCACGCGCTTCACGCACAATGCGGAGAATCTGGTAGCGCTCATCCGGCGCTATACGGACCATCAGTTTCATCTGGTCGTGGCTGCCTATCCGGAGACCCACCCTGACGCGACGAGCGCCGCAGCGGATCTCGAGTTTTTCAAACGCAAGGTGGACGCGGGCGCTGATAGCGCCATTACCCAGTACTTCTACAACCCCGATGCGTACGAGAGCTTTCTCGAGCGGACGGCACGCCTTGGCATCGACATCCCGATTGTCCCCGGCATCATGCCCATCACGAATCTCGACAATCTGGTTCGTTTCTCCGACAAATCAGGCGCCGAAATCCCGCGCTGGCTACGCCACGTGCTGGCGGATCTCAAGGACGACGAAGACGCGCTCATCGACTTCGGCGTCGAGGTGGTCAGTCGCCTGTGCGAACGGTTGATTGCCCTCGGCGCGCCGGGCCTGCACTTCTACACGATGAATCGCTGGGGCGCGACCACCCGCATCTGCCGGAATCTGGCCGCCTGAAACCGCCGTGCCGCTGCGCTTTCTGATTCCGGCACCTGCTACCATCGAGACCGGCACAACGCTGTCCATTGACCGCGAGCAGGCACATCACGTGGGCCGCGTATTGCGGATAAAGGCGGGCGATTCGCTGAACTGCTTCGATGGGCGGGGCCTGGCTTTCAGCGCCGCACTCACGCACATCGATTCCCGCGGCGGGGAGGTCACCGTCACCCGCGTGCAGACCCGGTTGGCGCCGCCCCCACACCCGCTGCACGCGGCGCTTGGTCTGCTCAAAGGCGCCGCCATGGACCGCGCGGTACAACAGGCCGTTGAGCTCGGCGCCACCGAAATTACCCTGCTGACGACCGCGCGAACCGAAGTCAGGCTGCGCGAGGCCAAGCGGGCCGACAACAAACTGCGCCATTGGCAGAAAGTCATCGAGGGGGCCTGCGAACAGTCCGGCGCGTTATACGTCCCGAAGCTGCATGCTCCGCTGACGCTGCGGGAGGCACTGCGGGCAGCCGGCAACGCAGCGGTCGTGTTCGACCAGAGTGGCGTACCTCTACCGCAGGCGCTTGGGGCTGCACCACGTACGCTGTTCATTGGCCCGGAGGGTGGCTGGGAACCGGAGGAACTGGCTGCATTCAGCGCTGCCGGTGTGCCCGTCTATCGACTCGGCGGCAACATCCTCCGTGCGGAAACCATGCCCGGCGTCGCGTTGGCGCTCATTCAGCAGGCACAGGGTTGGACGCCATGAAACAATGCGCCTCCTTTGCAGCGGTCGGGATTTACCAGGGAGTAACGATTGACTGAAGACGACGACATGAAACGCGCGCGCGACGACGCACGATGCCAGGTTACCGCACAGACGCTGGTCGACGTGCTGCTGCGCTACGAGCAACTCGACGAAGGCACGCACACCGCCTACGACGTGCTGAGCTATGCGATGGAAGAACTGATCCGCGAGGGTCTGTGCGCTGCCTGTCTACAGGATGCGCTGCTGGGGGCATGTAATCAGCTGAACGTGGATCCAAGCATTCACCAGCCCACGGAAGGCACGGTGCATTGACAGAGGCGTATCGACCGAGGTGTGTCAGGCGCTGCCGGCATCGGTGAGCGCTTTCTGCAGCTCCGCAAGCCGGTCTTCGATAAAGGCAAGATTTGGAATGACAGCCGCCTCCGTGCCCACCTCAACCTGCATGGCATCAGCCGAGCCAAGGGGCTGGTCCAGGTTATTGATGTCTTCAGCGACGAGCTGCAGCATGCGCGGCAATCCTTGTGCCGCGAGCGCGTAAAACGCGGGCCCGGAGCTGTGCCGTGCGCGGTTCATGACCACCAGGCAACGGGCTGTGCCTTTCTTTTCCGCATCAGCGTCGTCGAAACCGGCGTAGTGCACCACCGGCAGATTCTTGCCGCGCCAGCCGACATGACCCAAGCACCAGTCGGGACCCGGCTTCAGCGCTTTGATGCGCCGCCACGGCACAATCTCTGCGATGCAGACGTTAGGCAGCAGCAGCTGGATACCCGGAGTGGGAATCAGAACGCAGGAAAGCTCGTTTGCATCGTTTGCCACTAGTGCCGCCGTACTCAATGCTCTGTCCTCAATACTGCTGAAGGGTTGCTGTCAACTCACCACCCGGCTTAATCGCGGGTGACCAACTCATCGATCGTGGCAAGCAGCTCGTTCTCCTGGAACGGCTTGCCGAGAAACTTGTTTACGCCCAGCTGGCTCGCGTGCTCTTTGTGCTTATCGCCCGTGCGCGAACTGATCATGACAATCGGCAGACTGCCGAGACGCTCGTCATGGCGCACCTGGCGCGCCACTTCGAAGCCGTCCATGCGGGGCATTTCGATGTCGAGCAGCATGATGTCCGGGCGACGTTCCTGGAGGAGCGCCACGGCCTCGATACCGTCTTTGGCGACGAGCACGTCCATACCCTGTCGTTCGAGCAGGCGCGATGTCACCTTGCGAACGGTCACGCTGTCATCGACCACCATGACGCAACGCGGTCCCCGCCGGCTCGGCTGCGCCGGTTTCGAGCGGCGTCCGCTCTGCAGATGCTGAGCACGAATGAGCGCCAGCAGGTCGAGAATGACGACAACGCTGCCATCACCGAGAATCGTCGCGCCCGAGATACCACCCACGCCGGCAAACTGCGGCCCGAGGCTTTTCACCACAATCTCGCGGCTGCCCTGAACCTGGTCGACGTGTATCGCGACGGCATGATCACCTGAGCGCACGAGTACCATGGGCACGCTTGCCTGACCCGCCGCCACGCGGCTGAACTCCCGGCCGAGATACTGGCCGAGGTAGCGCACGCGATAGGGTATGCCGGCATATTCAAACGACTTGCCTTCGCCGGTATAGAGCGCCTGCAGCTGATCCGGGCTCAGAAGCACGATGCCCTCGATGGTGTTGAGCGGGATGGCGTACAGATCGTCACCCACTGAGACCATGAGCGCGCGGTTTACCGACACCGTAAACGGCACCCGCACGACAAAGCGCGTGCCTTTGCCCGGACGCGAAACAATGTTGATGCTGCCGCCGAGCTGGTTGACCTCGCTGTGCACGACGTCGAGACCAACCCCACGACCCGAAATCTGCGTCACGGACTTGGCCGTGGAAAATCCCGGCGCCAGGACAAACTGCAGAATCTCTTCTTCCGTCAGATCCGCGTTGGGCGCCATCAGTTCGCGTTCGATCGCTTTGGCGCGGACGCTTTCGACGTCGATACCCGCACCGTCGTCGCTGATTTCGATGACAACGTCGCCGCCCTCGCGGGTGAGCCTCAGATCTATGCGTCCATTGGCAGCCTTGCCGAAATTGCGCCGCATCTCCGTGCTTTCAATCCCGTGGTCCACCGCGTTTCTGAGCATGTGCTCGAGCGGCGGTACCATGCGTTCGAGAAGGTTGCGATCGAGTTCACCTTCCGCGTTCTGCACATGGAACTCGACTTCTTTGTCCAATTCACCGCTGACCTGCCGCACGATCCGGCGCAGGCGCGGCAGAAGGCGGCTGAAGGGCACCATGCGGGTGCGCATCAGGCCTTCCTGCAGCTCCGTGTTGATACGCGCCTGCTGCAGCAGCAGCGTTTCCGATTCGCGCGCTTTGTAGAGCAGCGTCTCCTTCAGATCGAGCATGTCCGAAGCACTTTCGGAGAGGCCGCGCGACAGCTGCTGGAGCTGGTTGTAGCGATCCATTTCGAGCGGATCGAAATTCTCGTACTGCGGGCCGTCGGTGCGTTCGTGGCGATGCAGAATCTGCGTTTCGGTTTCGATCTCGAGGCGTCTGAGCTGCTCGCGCAGACGTTCGATGGTGGTCTCCATCTCGTCCAGGGAGCTGGTGAAGTCACTCATGCCCTGCTCGATGCGCGCACGCAGGATCGAAGATTCACCTGCCAGATTCACGAGCTCTTCGAGGAGACCTGAGCCAACCCGAACCATTTCCTGGTTCTGCCGCTCCACGGCCGGAGCCTGAGGTTTGTCCGCTTCCTGGGCCGGTCTCGGCGCAGGCGTCGAAGCTGACGTGCCAGGCGCGGTGACGGCTTCGACGATCTTATTCACATCGCTGACCGTGGACTCGACCTCCGCAACCGGAGCTTCGGGCTCAGCGTCAGAAGACTCGACTTCCGCCGGCTGTTCCGGCGCAGCTGGCGCCGGCGTGGCACCTGCTTCAGACATGTCGAGCTGCTTATTGATTTCAGCCAGATGCGCGGTGATCGCGTCGAAGCGCTTGTTCAGCTCCGCGAAGAGCGCGTCGTCTACGTCGCGTTCGTTGCTCTGGACTTCGATGACCAGACTTTCGAAGTCATGGGCCTGGTCGCCAAGCCGGGACAGTCCGCACAGCCGGGCGCCACCCTTGAGGGTGTGCAGACCCCGCAGCAGGTTTTCCATGTACAGGCGGTTCTCACGTTCGCCTGACCAGTTGACGATATTGGCTTCGAGGTCTTCGTTGATCTCTTCAGCTTCTTCGAAGAAGACCTGAACGAGATCCGGGTCAACCTCAGTGAGGTTGGCAATTTCTTCGACGAGCGCATCCTGCGACGCTTCGTCGGCGGGTGCCGCCTGCGCCTCCATGGCTTCCGGCGCTTCTTCAGGCTGCCCGTGCAGCGCTTCCTCAGCCTCAGGTTGCGCATCCTGCGCTTCCGCAGGCGCATCGTCTTCGTCAGCCGGCTCCGCAACCACAGCGACCGGGCTGAAGTCGAGGCTCTGCAGCTCGGCGACGAGTTCGGACTGCTCGGCAACTTCGCTGCCCGCAGCAATTTCGTTGAGCTGATCGATCAGCCGTTCATAGGCCTGCTGCATGACCACCGCGCACGTCGGCGGCATGTGCTGCGCGATGGCAGCCGTTGCCATCGCTTCAGCGAGCGCTGTCGAGAGTTCCGCCAGCGGCCCTGCATTGAGATCGCGCGCAACCTCCGCCAGCTCGTTGAGCATGGCCTGCAGATCCACGCTGGTTTCAGTCTGACCGGACAGGTAAGCATTCACTTCTGCTTCTGCCTCGAAGATGGCAGCCGTGACCTTGGCATCGAGCAACTGGTCGATCGGCCTTGGCTTGGTGCTGCCGGTCGCCATGAGGTCGTCGGCGCGGGCAACAAACTCGAGCGGCTCTTCCCATTCGCCGTCAAGCTCGCCGCTGAGCGCCGCGAGGCATTCGTTCAGGTGCTTTTCCGCCTCCTGGAAGAAGGTCTGCAGCTCGGTCGACGGAGACTGTCCGCGGAACGCTTCCACCACCTGATACGCCGGCTCGACGATGAGCTGCATTTCCTGAATGCCGGCCATCGCCGCGCTGCCTGCAAGGGTATGGAAAGCGCGCGCCATGGGCTCGCTGAGCGTCCAGGGCACGCGCGCGTTCTCCGCGGCGAGCACTGCCAGGTGTTCCTGCGCCTCGGTTTTGAAGAGCGTGAGGCTCGAGTCACCCATGACCTCGTCGAGGTCATCGTCGGCAAGCTCGAAATCCGGTTGCTCGGCGACTGCGGCATCGCCAGCCGACTCGGCAGCCGCTTCAGCGTCGCCTTCGGCAACGAGATCCGCCAGATCTTCGATACTCGGGATGTCGTCAGTCGGCACTTGTTCCGCGACGGCTTCGAGCTCTGCGTCCGCCTGCGCTTCGACCGCTTCCTCGGCATCTTCCACCGGATCTTCCACCGGCGCTTCGGTTACCGGGGCTTCATCCAGCGTGCCACCGGAGGCAAGCACGTCTGCGCGGTCGATGATGGCGCTCATAACGCCCAGGTCCATAGCCTTGCGCTGCTCGAACGCATCGCGCAGGGTCGGAATCAGATTGCGCGCCTCGTTGATGACGTCGACAAATTGTGGCGTCGGATCGACCGTACCGTCGATGACGCGGTTGAGCATGTTTTCGATGCCCCAGGCGAGCTCACCAATCTCAGCCGCCTGCACAATGCGCCCGCTGCCCTTGAGGGTATGGAAGGCGCGACGAACTTCCGTCAACGGCTCATCTACGGTGAGGGTCTGCGCCCAGAGCGGCAGATATTCGTCGATGTTTTCGAGCACCTCACCCACTTCTTCGACGAAAATCTCGACAATTTCCGGATCGGGGTGGTCACCGCTCTCGGCTTCGAGCGGCTCTTCCGGCGCTGCTGCCGGATCTTCCTGGGCGGCAGCCTCGTCCTCGGACGCAAACGTGTCCGCCACGTCCGCAGATTCGGGGCTGAATTCAATCGGCGGCAGCGCCGTTTCAGCACTCTCTGCCAGTTCTTCGGCGTCATCCACGGACAGGTTCAGGCTGTCGTCGGCGTCCGCCAGATCGTCGCTGACCGCGCTGGCGGCGGCTTCCGGCGCATCGTCGGCCGCTGCCGGCGTGTCATTCGCCGTTGCGTTATCGTCCTGCGAAATCAGATCCCAATCCGGCGCCTCGGGTGCGGCGTCGCCGGCAGCCGCAGTGGCTTCCAGCACCTCGTCGGGTGCGCTGTCTTCCGAGGCACTATCGTCAAGCGCACTATCTTCAAGCGCACCGTCTTCAAGCGCGCTGTCGTCGAGATCCGCGAAAGTATCGCTCGCCAGATCGAACGTATCGTCGTGCTCGCGTCTGAGCTTGGGCTCTTCGGGCGCGGCGGTGAAATCGACTTCTTCTTCCTCGGCTTGTGCGTGCGCTTCTTCGTCTACTGCGCCCGCGTCCGCCGCCGGCTCGAGCGCGGCCGGTGCTTCTTCTTCGTCGACGGTCTCGCTGACCGGTGCCTGCGCGTCGACCTCAGGGACTTCGATGTCAGCCGCATCGCTCTGCACCGGCGCTTCCGCGACTGGAGCCGGGACTTCGTCCGGCGTGTCATCGAGCGGTGCCTGCACGAGTTCCGCAGCAGGCGCTGCGACGGCCTGGTCGCTGCTGGTCGACAGCTCCGCAAGGCTGCGTTCTGCAACCTGCAGAATGTCGTCGGTTCCGGAGCTGCTCTCTTCACCGAGCCGTTCCAGATAGTAGTCAACCGCGCTCACGACGTCGGCAAACTGATCGAGCTCACGCCAGTCCGGCTGGCGGCCCTGCATGAGCTCGTCGCTCACGTAGGCGTTGATGCTCTGCAGCATGCTGATGGCACGCGGCAGGGGCACGATACCCAGGGCGCCGCAAATTTCGTTCAACGTCGGCGGCACCACTTCGAGGTGATTGACGCTCCACTGGGTGGACACGAAGTCGACAATTGCCTGCTTGACGACTTCCAGGCCTTTGCGCGCTTCACGCAATACCTGCAGCTGTGCTTCGCCGGTAATCTGCTCGACCTCGGTCTGACCCGAGCCCTGGATGACGCTCGTCAGGTTCTCGTCGATCTGCACCAGCGCCGCGGCGATACTCTGCACACCCTGGGGATCGCCGTCACCGAGCACGATAAGGCTTTCGATGGCGTCCACCTGATCGCTGACGATCTCCCGCGAGGATTCGAAACCAAGGAGCGACAGCGTGCTGCCAATCTGCTTGAGGGGATTGATCAGGGCACGCAGCTCTTCGAGATCCACGCTCGGCGCACGCACGAGCAGATCCATCTTGTCTTTGACGAGTGCCAGGTCTTCCTGCAGCGCACCGGCCGCTGAGGACAATGCCTGACGACCGGAAATCGCCAGCGTGTTGTTGCTGCCCGCGTCGCGGCTCACCGCCTCGCGCAGGTCCGTGACCGCCTCGCTGGAATGATCCCGCGCTTCGGCCGCATCCAGCAGCTGCTGAATGAGCTCCATGTTGACCGGCTGGCGCAGCGCCCCCTCACCGTCTTTGGCGAGGTTCTTGATTTCCACGTCCACGCGACGCAGGAGCTTGACGGCTTCGCTTTCGAGGACGCCGTCCTGGTAGCTGAGGCTGGTGACAAACTCGCCGAACGCCTGCCATTGCCCGGCAAGGGCTGCACCTTCGGTCACCTTCTGCAACCCGGTGGCAATCTTCTTGAGAACGCCCACCGCCTGCGCGCGGTCGTCGCCTTTGAGAATCGACAGCAGCACGTTCTGATAGGCCGAGCGCATGCGCGCAACTTTTTCCGGACCGCCGATGGCGTTGAAGCGCGCGATGACCTCGTCACTCGCACCTTCGCTCAAATTGGCACCCGCGCCGTCGTTCAACGCTTCGAGGCCCAGCATGCCGCGGATTTCGTTGACGAGCTCGGTGGAAACGCTGGCGCTGTCGTCGCCGCCGCGCTGCAGCTCATCGAGATATCCCGGCAGCTCGAGAATACCCTGCATCAACGCCTGGCCGGACGCCGTCGGATCCGCGATCTGACCGGCAAGCATCGCCTGCGCGAGCTGCTCGAGATGATCGGCAAGCTGGGTCACGCCCTTCAGCTCGAGCATGACCAGCGTGCCGTGCACCTGATGCAGACCGGTCAGACACGCACGCATGCGCGTCTCGTCCGCCATCTCGGCATAGTCGTCCAGTGAAGTACGCGCTTCGTTCAGCGTCTCGAGCAGATCACTTTTGATCCAGTCGAGTGCGAAATGTTCTCGCGACGTCGGCATATGGTGTCCCTTCTTAGGAAATTGGCCTTGCGCTCAAGGGTTGCCCCTCAGCCCGGCAGCTTGAAGCCCTCTACCGAAGACCGCATCTCGTTGGCCATGCCCGCAAGCTCGCCGATCGAGCTTGCCGTATTGTCGGTAGACTCGGCCGTCTGCGAGGTAATTTCCTGAATCACGTTCATCGTGTTGCTCACATGTCCCGCCGTGGCCGCCTGCTGGCGCGCCGCGTTGGAGATGTTCTGAATGAGCTCAGCGAGTGAAGTTGATACGCTTTCAATCTCTTCCAGGGCCACACCGGCATCCTGGGCGCGCTTCGCGCCATCAACCACTTCCGCGGTCGTCTGCTCCATGGAGATGACCGCTTCGTTGGTATCCGTCTGAATGGTCTTCACGAGCGCAGCAATCTGCTTGGTTGCCGCCGAAGAGCGTTCCGCCAGGCGCTGAACTTCGTCCGCTACCACGGCGAAGCCGCGGCCCGCATCACCGGCCATGGAAGCCTGGATGGCGGCGTTCAGTGACAGGATGTTGGTCTGGTCGGCAATGTCGTTGATCAACGAGACGATGTCGCCAATCTCCTGGCTCGATTCACCGAGGCGCTTGATCCGCTTCGACGTTTCCTGAATCTGGCTGCGAATGCTGTCCATACCGCCGATGGTGTCCTGCACGACGTGCGAGCCGTTGTTGGCAATCTCTACCGCGCGCTCTGCAACGGAGGCGGATTCTGCGGCGTTGGAAGATACCTGGTCGATGGAGACTGCCATCTCGTTGATAGCGGTGGACGCAGCGCCGATTTCCTTCGCCTGGTTCTCCGCCGCCGTGGCAAGGTTGGACGCCGTGCCCTGGCTGTCACCTGCCGCTTTCGCAACCTGCACGGACAGATGGTTGATGTTCGACACCAGCCCGCGCATCTGGTCGATGGCGAAGTTGATGGAGTCGGCAATCGCGCCCGTGAAGTTTTCAGTCACCGAAGCGTGTACGGTGAGATCACCTTCCGCGAGGTCCGCAAGCTCATCGAGGAGCTGCAGAATGGCTGCCTGATTGCGCTCGTTCTGGGCTGCCTGTTCATGCAGCTGTTTGCGCGTACTGCTTACCATGACAACACCGATGACGGCCATGACTACAACGCCTGCTACGGCCAGCATGAGGGGCGGGCTGTCCAGCACCGACACACCTCCGGACCATATGAAGTACGCCATGCCAAACAGGATGGCGGCCATGAGCGTTATCAGAGTCAATAACAACGGAGACAACTTCCCTGATTTCATATCCTTTACCTACAGCTGCTCTTGGTTACCTTGCGCAACGTCAAAGAACTTTTCGTCCCTTAAAATCGCCTTTAATTGGACCTCGTGATACACGCGTCCTCCATGACGGAAAGCGCCGCTGACGTAGGGTGAAAACTCACCCAGGTCGCTGCTGTCGTTTTCCTCATAACTGTCTTCGAGAAAGTGCTGGATGCCGAGCGACTGCTCGACCACCAGACCGGCGACCACATCGCCGTCTTCTACGACCAGCACCCGCCACTGATTGAAAGGCAGCGTGGTGGGTACCTGTAAATATTCGTGCAGATCAATGACCGGGATCAGCCGGCCCCGGACATTCGCGATGCCCAGAAGCCACGGCTTGACCGCCGGTAACGACGTCAGTCTCGGCATCGGCAAAAGTTCGCTGACGTCGCCGAGCTTGGAGACGAGGCGCATGCCGCCGACCAGGAAACCCAGACCCTGCCACTGTGCCTGCACTTCCTCTTTGTGCGGCAGCGGGGCTGCGTTCTTGAAGGTCGCCGCCTTGATGTCCTGCAGTATGTTGAGGGCTTCGCTCGTCGCCATGATCAATCCTTAGCTGGCCAGGAGCCCGTTCACGGTGCTGATGAGCGTGCGGTCGTCGACCGGTTTGGTCAGATAACCACAGGCACCCTGACGCTCACCCCAGACCTTGTCCGCGTCCTGATCTTTGCTGGACACGATGATTACCGGGATGTGGCTGGTATTGTGACTGCGGGTGATCTGACGCGTCGCCTGAAAGCCGTTGATGCCCGGCATGACCACGTCCATCAGGATGATGTCGGGCTGCTCTTCCTGCGCCAGCGACACCCCGTCGGATCCAGTCGCCGCGGTGAGCACCTGATGACCCTGCCGTGCCAGCGTATTCACCATCTGATGCGTCTCAGTCGGTGAATCGTCTACTACTAGTATTCTCGCCATCTCCGCCTGCTACCAACTAGTGGACTAAGGTCCGAATCGTGCCCAGCAGCTCTTCCCGGCTGAAAGGCTTGGTGATGTATTGGTCCGAGCCGACGATCCGACCCTTCGCTTTGTCGAAGAGGCCGTCTTTGGAAGACAACATCACAACCGGCGTGGTTTTGAATTCGCTGTTGTTTTTGATCAGCGCGCAGGTCTGATAGCCATCCAGGCGCGGCATCATGATATCGACAAATATGATTTCCGGACGAGCGTCGGCAATTTTGGCTAGCGCATCGAAACCGTCGGTGGCCGTGATCACGTCATAGCCTTCCTTGGTCAGCAAGTTCTCTGCGCTACGTCGGATGGTCTTAGAGTCGTCTATGACCAAGACCTTTACGCCTCGAAGTTCCTCTTCCATCTATGTGATCCTTTATCGTCAAAGGCTGAATCTGCGGTGCGGTTTCATGCGCCTCACATCATGTTTTGAGGCAAACAGCATCGCGCGCGACGGCCGTTTCGAGGCGCCGCCAGATTCGTGGACATGTTGTAACACGGCACCGCAGGAGCGGCTATAAGCAGGCGTTCAGAAAGGGATTTTGTTCTCATTTTAGTTGCCTAACTCGTCCCCCTATGGGTAATTTACGCGCTCCTTGCCACCCCGGAGGGCGCATGCCCAAATTCGCGTTCGTCATGGATCCGCTGGACAGCCTGGCGCTCAAAAAGGACTCCACCCTGGCCATGATCCGGGCCTGTCAACAGCGTGACATCGACGTCTTCTATTTACGTCAAGAAGATATACATCTATGGGAGGGCGCCGTCTGCGGCATGGTTCGCACCCTGCGTCTGGACGAGGCGTTTTGTGCTGAGCTCGACGTGAGCCTGGCGGGCGAGGACTGGTACAACCTGGGCGAGGAAATACGCACGCCCCTGGCGGAAATGGACGTCATCCTGATGCGCAAGGACCCGCCCTTCGACATGGAATACATCTACACCACCTACATGCTGGAGCGTGCCGAGGAGGCCGGTACGCTGGTGGTGAACAAACCCCGGAGCCTGAGGGACTGCAACGAGAAGTTTTTTGCGACCGCGTTTCCGGAATGTGGGCCGCCTCTGGTCGTCAGCCGTCGTCAGGACATCCTGAAAGCGTTCCACGCCGAGCACAAAAACGTCGTCTTCAAAAAGCTCGACGGCATGGGCGGAGCGTCCATATTCCGCATCATGGAAAACGACCCGAACCTGAGCGTTGTGCTCGAGACGCTGACCGAGGGCGGCGCGGAGCAGATCATGGGGCAGGTGTATCTGCCGGAGATTGTCGACGGCGACAAGCGTATTCTCCTGATCGACGGCGAACCCGTGGACTACTGCCTCGCGCGCATTCCTTCGGCGGGCGAGACCCGCGGCAATCTCGCCGCCGGCGGCCGGGGGGAAGGCCGCGAGCTGAGCGCGCGCGACCGCTGGATCGCCGAGCAGGTGGGGCCCGAGCTCAAACGCCGCGGCCTCGTCTTCGTCGGTATCGACGTCATTGGCGACTACCTGACCGAAATCAACGTCACCTGCCCAACCTGCATACGCGAACTGGATGCACAGTTTTCTCTCGATATTGGCGGTAAGCTGATCGACACGGTGTTGACCAAACTGAAGTAAACTACCCCGACATGGTGATCGAAGGCGTGACATCCAAAGACCGTTTCAGCTTCAGCCTGTTTCTGGCGCTGACGCTGCACGCGGCACTGATTCTGGGCGTCGGGTTCTCATCGGAGATCAACACCGCGGACAACATCAGCATCGACGTGACGCTGTCCGTCGCCAACGACGTGGTTGAGCCGGAAGAAGCCGACTTCATCGCGGCCACCAACCAGCTCGGCAGCGGCACCGAAAGCGACATACAGGAAATGACCACGACGGAGCGCGCGGACTTTCACAGCAACGAATTCGAAACCGTGGTTTCCCAGGCCGCCCCGGTGCCCGAGGTGACTCAGGAAACCGAGGACATGCTGAACACCGAAAGCCCGTCCGACGAACAGGTGAGCGACGATCTGCAGGAGATCAGCGAGCTGCTTGAAGCGCCGGACACCAACCAGCTCGATCGCGAGCGCCTGGTGCAGGAAATTGCGAGTCTCGAAGCACGCATAGCGCAGGACCAACAGGCGCTGGCTAAAATGCCGCGCACCAAGCGCATCAGCAGCGTCACCACCCGGTCCGCATCGGAAGCCGCCTACCTCAACATGTGGCGGCAGAAGTGTGAGCGGATCGGCCGCGCCAACTATCCCTCGGGCCAGCTCGAGGGTGAGGTGCTGATGCTGGTCTCCATCCTGGCCGACGGCACGCTGGAGGAAGTGCGTATCCTCAAATCCTCGGGGCACCGTGAGCTCGATCGCGCAGCGCTCGCCACGGTACGCCAGGCAGCCCCCTATCAGCCTTTCAACGTGGAAATGCGCAAAGCTTACGACCGCCTGGAGTTCACCCGCACCTGGCAGTTCACCAAGTCCGGCTCGGCGTTGGGAGGCTAACTGAATCTAAAGCACCACTTTCTCATTGCGATGCCGGGGCTCGCCGGCGACTACTTCGCCGACAGCCTGACCTACATCTGCGAGCACGGTGATGACGGTGCAATGGGCATCATGGTCAACCGGGCAGCGGACATGACGCTCCTCGAGCTCTTCGCCCAGATTGGACTGAAGCCTGATCACAAGTGGGTGGAAACGTCACTCTTCGAAGGCGGACCGGTTTCCCCGGAGCGTGGCTTTGTGCTGCACAGCGATGACAAAACCTTCGAATCCTCAGCAGATCTCGGCCATGGTCTGGCACTCAGCACCGCCGTCGACGTGCTCGACGCCATCGCAGCCGACCAGGGGCCCGCACGCTTTCTGGTTGCCCTGGGCTACGCCGGCTGGGGTGAAGGTCAGCTCGAAGCGGAAATGCAGGGCAACGCCTGGTTGAGCGTGCCGGCTGATCTGGACGTGCTTTTCGATCCCGATTCGGCGCACAAACTGCAGCGCGCGGCGGACATCATTGGCGTCGACATGCGCCTCATGAGCGGACGACCCGGCCACGCCTGATGACAGACACCACTGTGATGCCGCGCGCCGTCATGGCGTTCGACTTTGGTCTCCGCCAGACGGGGGTTGCGGTCGGTCAAACCATCACTCTAAGCGCACGCGGCGTGGCGACGCTCAACTGCCGCGACGGTAAACCCAGGTGGCCGGAAGTGACCGCGCTCGTCGATGAGTACGCACCGAACGTTCTGCTGGTGGGGCTGCCGCTCAACATGGACGGCACCCCTTCGACCATGTCCGAGGCCGCTCGAGCGTTTGCGCAGAAGCTCAGCGAGCGTTGCAAACTGCCGGCGGAGATGCACGACGAACGGCTGACGACGCGCAGTGCCAGGTCAGATCTGGAAGCGGCCAGAGCATCCGGCCGCGCGCGAAGCGATCACGAGCTCGCCGCATGCCTCATCGCCGAGAGTTGGATGCGGGAACGCGCCCGCGGCGCTTAGCGTCTGAGGCCGAAAACAGATTCGCTGTCTTCGTCGTGTTCCAGCGACAGATGATCCACGTCTTCGAGCGGGTTGGTCTTGGCATCCGCGCCGAGCTTGATCATGAGACGCAGATCGTTCGGTGAGTCCGCGCTGGCAATCGCGGCATCGTAGGTTACTTCTCCCTCGACGTAGAGCTTGTAAAGCGCCTGGTCGAAGGTCTGCATGCCGTGCTCGGTGGAATTACTCATCAGCTCTTTCAGGAGATGCACCTCAGCTTTCCTGATGTGATCGGCCACGAGCGGCGTGTTGATGAGAATTTCAACGGCCGCGCGACGCCCCTGACCGTCGACGGTCGGGATCAACTGCTGGGCTACCATCGCCTTCAGGTTCAGTGACAAGTCCATCCACACCTGGCTGTGACGATCGCTGGGGAAGAAGTGAATGATGCGGTCGAGCGCCTGGTTAGCGTTGTTGGCGTGCAGCGTGCAGAGACAGAGATGTCCCGTCTCGGCAAACGTGAGGGCGTGCTCCATCGTTTCGCGGCTGCGCACCTCACCGATCATGATCACGTCAGGGGCCTGACGCAGCGTATTCTTGAGAGCAATCTCAAACGAATCGGTATCCACGCCCACCTCACGCTGCGTGATGATGCAGCCTTTGTGCTGGTGGATGAATTCAATCGGGTCCTCGATGCTGATGATATGGCCTGACGAGTTCTCGTTCCGATGGCCGATCATCGAGGCGAGCGAGGTCGACTTACCGGTACCCGTTGCGCCGACGAAAATGATGAGACCGCGTTTGGTGAGCGCAAGCTCCTCGATAATGGGTGGCAGTCCCAGGTCTGCCACGCGCGGGATGTTGACTTCGATACGTCTGAGCACCATCCCGACGAGGTTGCGCTGATAGAACGAGCTGACCCGGAAACGGCCGAGCCCGCGGGTGTTGATGGCAAAGTTGCATTCGTGCTCTTTGTCGAACACTTCCTGTTGATCCGGGGTCATGACGCCGTAGACGAGTTCCCGCGCCTGCTCAGGCGACAGTGACGACTTCCCGGCTGCATAAAGCTTGCCGTTGACCTTCACCATGGGCGGTTTGCCTGCGGTGATGAAGAGGTCCGAAGCCCCCTTCTCCACCATCAGTTTCAGCAGCTTGTCAAATTCCATCTCGGTTCAGCTCTCCAATAATCGGGACTAGAAGTTCTCCGGGATCTTGGCCTTCTCTTTGGCCGTATCGCGGCTGATCTGGCGCTTCTGCACGAGATCCTGCAGACACTGGTCGAGCGTCTGCATACCCACGCCGGCGCCGGTCTGAATGGCGGAATACATCTGGGCCACCTTGCCTTCCCGCACGAGGTTACGGATGGCCGGCGTGCCGATCATGATTTCATGCGCCGCCACGCGGCCACCGTTGACCTTCTTCAGAAGCGTCTGGGAAATCACGGCGTTCAATGACTCCGAGAGCATCGAGCGCACCATATCTTTTTCTTCAGCCGGGAAAACGTCGATCACACGGTCGATGGTCTTGGCCGCTGAGGTGGTGTGCAACGTGCCGAAGACCAGGTGTCCAGTCTCTGCCGCGGTCAGCGCCAGGCGGATGGTTTCCAGGTCGCGCAACTCGCCCACCAGAATGATGTCCGGGTCTTCCCGCAGTGCCGAGCGCAGCGCTTCGTTGAAGCCGTGCGTGTCGCGGTGCACTTCGCGCTGGTTGACCAGGCACTTCTTCGATTCGTGCACGAATTCGATCGGGTCTTCGATCGTCAGAATGTGGTCGTAGCGGTTATCGTTGATGTAATCGATCATGGCCGCGAGCGTCGTACTTTTACCCGAGCCCGTCGGACCCGTGACCAGCACCAGGCCGCGCGGCACCATGGAGACGTCTTTGAACACCTGGGTCATGCCAAGGTCTTCCATCGTCAGCACTTTTGAGGGAATGGTTCGGAAAACGGCGCCAGCCCCGCGGTTCTGATTGAACGCGTTGACCCGAAAGCGGGCCACGCCAGGCACCTCGAAGGAGAAATCGGTTTCCAGAAACTCTTCGAAATCTTTGCGTTGCTTATCGTTCATGATCTCGTAGATGAGACCATGCACTTCCTGATGTTCGAGCGGCGGCAGGTTGATGCGGCGTACGTCGCCATCAACCCGGATCATGGGCGGCAGCCCGGCGGACAGATGCAGGTCTGAAGCACCCTGCTTAGCGCTGAAGGCGAGGAGTTCGGTAATGTCCATGAGCGGTCCCTGTCAAACTTTCGTTAGCTAAAGTCAAATTTTCTGACTAAATATCAGCTCGCGTCGCGTCCGCACGTCCGGCTGATACACGGTGGCGCACGGCCCACGGACTCAAGCGCCACGGCCTGCGGCACCCCGTTATACTAAGCCTTCCATGAAGAACGCACCAAGGACTTAACTGTCAAGTTTGAGGCTATGACGTCAGCATTTTTTCAGTATGGGACAGCGTTAACACTGCTTGTGGGACATCGGTGAGCATTCGTGAGAATCTCGACCAGGTGGAAGCGCGCATCGCGGCTGCATGCCACGCGAGCGGCCGTGCGCGATCGGACGTCACCTTGATTGCGGTGAGCAAAACCAAACCGGCCTGCGCCGTCAAAGCGGCGGCGGATCTGGGCTTGACCGACTTCGGCGAAAACTACGTCGACGAGGCGGTGGAGAAAATCGAGACGCTCGCCCAGCCGCAGCTCAACTGGCATTTCATCGGCCGGGTACAGAGCAACAAGACGCGGGCGATTGCAACGCACTTCGACTGGGTGCATACCATCGAGCGCGGCAAAATTGCCCGGCGTCTGGACGCCCACCGCGAGGGACGCACGCCCCTGTCGGTGCTCGTCCAGGTCAACGCCGACGCTGATCCCAACAAGGCGGGCGTGGCAGCCGAAGAGACCATGGCACTGATCGAAGACATTCTGGCGCTGCCTAACCTCAAGCTGCGCGGCCTGATGACCATTCTCGCCAGGGAAACCGATCCTGGGTCGGGCTATCAATCCGTGGCACAATTGTTCGGCGAGATCAAAGCTGCGCTCAACCCGAAGGCTCGCGCCGACTGGGACACCTTGTCCCTGGGCATGACCGCCGATCTCGAGCAGGCAATCGCCGCGGGCGCCACCCATGTGCGCATCGGCACGGCGCTGTTCGGCGCGCGTGATACCTGACGCCGTATTCCGGAGAAATCAATTGGCAAACGACAGCAGGGCCCGGCTCGCCTTCATCGGCGCCGGCAACATGGCCAACAGTCTCATTCAGGGGTTGCTGCGCGAAGACGCGACGCCGGGAGACATTCGCGTGGCGGATCCGGTCGCAGCACAGCTCGACAAATTCCAGGCGCTCGGCGTCACGACTTGCGAGGACAATGGCGCAGCGGTGACGGATGCGGACGTGGTGGTGCTGGCCGTCAAGCCGCAGGTGGCAGGCGCCGTCGTGAGCGCGCTGCCGCTGAGTTCGGGCCAGCTGCTCCTGTCGATTGCGGCGGGTATCGACATTGCCAGCCTCGCCGCGTGGAGCACGGAAGAGCAAGCCATCGTAAGGTGCATGCCGAACACACCGGCGCTGCTGGGCGCCGGGATGACCGGCCTCTATGCCAACGCTGCCTGCTCCGAAGCGCAAAAACAAAGTGCCGAACGGATAATGCGCGCAGCAGGGAAGACCTTGTGGGTGGCCGAGGAACGGGACCTCGACGCCGTCACCGCCGTATCCGGCAGCGGGCCTGCTTACTTTTTCCTTCTCATGGAGGCAATGATCGACGCCGGCGTAAGCCTGGGGCTCGAACGCGAACAGGCTACGGAGCTTACGCTGCAGACCGCCTACGGCGCGGCGCGCATGGCGCTCGAGAGCGATGACCCGCCAGCCGTCTTACGTCAGAATGTCACCTCGCCGGGTGGCACCACGGAGGCGGCGCTCGCGGTCATGGCAGACAGCGGCATCCCCGGGCACATCGCAGAGGCGCTGACGGCGGCTGACCGGCGTGCCGGAGAGCTGGCCCGGGAATTCGGCAGCGCCGAAGGTTAATGAACAAGTGATGGATCGACGCTTCGATCCCCGAGACGAGTGACGATACGACGTAAATGAACATTCTTGATTTCCTCTTCTCCTTGCTGGCGTTGCTGTTTCTGCTGCGCTTTCTGCTGCAGGCAACCAATGCGGATTTCTACAATCCGCTGAGCCAGGCGGTCGTCAAAGCTTCCGACGTCATCTGCAAGCCGCTGCGCATGGCCATTCCCAGCTTCCGCAATTTTGACTTCGCGTCTCTGATTGTTGCCTGGCTGGTCTGCGTTGCTGCCCAGGCCATCATGAACACGGGCCTCCTCAATGCCATTGGATTGCTGTTGTGGGTAGGCCTCATTTTCATGCTGCAGGTGCTCACCAATTTCTTCATCTTCTGCATTTTCATCCTGGTGCTCGCCAGTTTTCTGGCCCAGGGCGCGTACAACCCGGTGCTTGCGCTCTTCAGCCAGCTCGTGGACCCGCTCATCGCACCGGTCCGCAAAATCCTGCCTACGTTCGGGCCTATCGACTTTTCACCCATGGTTGTCCTCATCCTGATCTTTCTGGTGCAGGACATGCTGCGCAGGGTCGCCTACCTGGGGCTTTGACATGCCATCCGCGTTTCCCGCTGACTCCGTCGGTCTGGTCAGCAGCCAGACTTTCCGGCACGAGCGTCCGTTTACGCTGCAGTGCGGCGTTACGCTGTCGAGCTTTGACCTGGTTTACGAGACCTATGGCAACCTGAATCCGGACAAAAGCAACGCCGTTCTCATCTGCCACGCGCTTTCGGGCAACCATCACGCCGCCGGTTACCACAGCGAAGACGAGGCGAAGCCGGGCTGGTGGGACACCTGCATCGGTCCCGGGAAACCCATCGATACCAACCGCTTCTTTGTCGTCAGCTTGAACAATCTCGGCGGCTGCCACGGCAGCAGCGGACCGTTGAGCACCAACCCGGACACCGGCAAACCCTACGGCCCGCAGTTCCCAACCGTTGTGGTCGCAGACTGGGTTGCCAGCCAGGCGCTCCTGGCTGACCACCTGGGCATCGAGCGCTTCGCCGCGGTCATCGGCGGGAGCCTCGGCGGCATGCAGGCGATGCAATGGGCCGTCGATTTTCCCGACCGCGTGCACGCCGCTGTGGTCATCGCCGCAGCCGCCAAGCTGTCCGCGCAGAACATTGCGTTCAACGAGATCGCGCGACAGGCAATAGCGGCCGATCCGAACTTTTTTGCCGGTCACTACGCGGAAAGCGAAAGCAATCCCGACAAAGGTCTGGGCCTTGCACGGATGATAGGTCACGTGACCTATCTCTCGGACGATGGCATGCGCGAAAAATTCGGCCGCGCGCTCAAGTCCGGCGATATCGATCGCGGCGCTGACGTCGAGTTCCAGGTCGAGAGCTACCTGCACCATCAGGGTCAGGCGTTTTCCCGGCGTTTTGACGCCAACACCTACGTCCTGATGACCAAGGCCCTGGACTACTTCGATCCCGCCCGCGATACAAACGACAATCTCGTGGCCGCACTGGAGAAAACCCGCGCGAAGTTTCTGGTCATCAGCTTCACATCGGACTGGCGCTTCTCCGTCGAGCGATCGAAAGAGATCAGCGACGCGTTGATGGCGGCCCGCAAGAATGTGGCATCCGCAATCATCGAGTCCGAGCACGGCCACGACTCGTTTCTCCTGCAGCTGCCGCGCTACATCTCCGTGCTCGGTACGTTCCTCGAGCGCGTACATCAAGAGATCAGTCCATGAGCCTGAGACCCGACCTCGCTATCATCGCGGATCTCATCAACGCCGACGCGCGGGTGCTGGACCTCGGCTGCGGCGAGGGTGACCTCCTCGCCCATCTGCAGGAAAACAAGAACGTCAACGGATACGGGTTGGACGTCGACGCGGATAACATCCGTATCTGCCTCGGCAAGGGCGTCAATGTCATCGAGCAGGATCTGGACGAAGGCTTGAAGAACTTCGAGGACTCCAGCTTCGATATGGTGGTCATGACAGAAACGCTACAGTCGGTGCGCCGACCCGATCATCTCCTCGAGGAGATGCTGCGCATTGGCGAAGAGTGCATCGTCACCTTTCCCAATTTCGGCCACTGGCGTTGCCGCCTGCAGCTGGTCACCTCCGGACGCATGCCCGTGGCCAGGCACATTCCTCACAGCTGGTACGACACGCCTAACATCCACCTCTGTACGTTTACCGACTTCGAAACGTTGTGCCACGACCTCAAGCTACGGGTGATTCAGCGCCGGGTGGTCAACCACAACCATGTCGAACAACCCTGGGGTTCAGTCTTGCCGAACCTGCTGGGTCCAGTAGCCTTCTACCGGCTGGGACGCCAGCCATGAACAACTCCGGAGCCTGACAATGACACTGTGTCACCGGGCGGCCGTCGTGTTTGCCCTCTGCTGCATAGCGGCTTTCCCCGCGGGTGCCGAACAGTCGCGAACTTTCGGCGCCTATGAGGTGCACTACATCGTGGTACCCACCACCTTTCTCAAAGCCGACATTGCCGCGCGCTACGACATCACGCGCAGCAGAAACAGAGCGCTTGTGAACGTGTCCGTGCTGGACGCCAACGACGCACCCATCACGGCAGATCTCAGCGGACGCTCGGAGAATCTGCTGGGACAGAGCCAGGTTCTCGAATTCAAAGAGATCCGCGAAGGACCGGCAATCTACTATCTGGCGCTGCTGCGCCACGGTGACGAGGAGTTCCATCGCGTTGCCATCGACGTCACGCTGCCGGACGGCAGCAGCGGTGAAATCCGTTTTCAGCAGCAGATGTTCTTCGAAGAATGAGCACCAGGGTCGTTCTCGCAAGCGCCAACCCCGGCAAGCTCGTGGAGCTGCAGGCCATGCTCGCACCGCTTGACCTCGAGCTCGAGTCGCAGGCCGAACACGACGTACCAAGCCCCGTGGAAGATGGCCTGACGTTTCTCGAGAATGCCATCATCAAAGCCCGCTCCGTCAGTCGCGCCACCGCCTTGCCGGCCATTGGCGACGACAGCGGCATCGTCGTCCCTGTGCTTGACGGCGCGCCCGGCATCTATTCGGCGCGGTACGCCGGCACGCACGGCGACGACGCGGCGAACAATGCAAAGCTCCTGGACGCGCTCGTGGGCGCTACCAACCGCGCGGCGTACTTCTACTGTGCCATCGTTTATCTACGCCACGCCGACGATCCAACGCCGCTCATCTCCACCTCCGCCTGGCATGGCCAAATAGCCAGCGCACCAAGCGGCGGCGGCGGATTCGGTTACGATCCGCTCTTCGTACCGGAGGGCGGCAGCGCAACCGCTGCGGAGCTCGAGCCCGCGACCAAGAACCGGGTGAGCCATCGGGGTCAGGCCGTTGCCGGGCTTGTCAACGCGCTGCGCGCGGCTGACATCATCGATGCTTGAAGCAGCCGGGATCTATGTGCACTTCCCGTGGTGCGTGCGCAAATGCCCCTACTGTGACTTCAACTCCCACCCGACCCGGACGGACGTCAGCTTCGACGCCTACGTTGATGCCCTGATCGAAGATTGGCAGGCGCAAGCTTCCCGCTTCGCGCCTGCCTCATTTGCCACTGTCTTTCTCGGCGGGGGGACGCCAAGCCTGTTCAATCCTGAGCAGATGCAACGCGTGCTGGACATGCTGCCGCTGGAGGCAGACGCCGAAGTCACCATGGAAGCCAATCCCGGCACGACAGAGCACGCGAGTTTCGCGGACTATCACACCGCCGGTATCAATCGCCTGTCCCTGGGTGCTCAATCGTTCGACGACGCAAGCCTCGAAGCGCTCGGCCGGATCCACAGCGCGTCCGAGACGCGACGGGCCTACACCGAAGCGCGTCGTGACGGTTTCGACAACATCAATCTGGACGTCATGTGGGGACTGCCCGGACAAGACCCCGGTGCCGCAATGGCGGATCTGCGCGCCGCCATCGAGCTCGAGCCCGAGCACCTGTCCTGGTATCAGCTGACGATCGAGCCGAAAACCGAATTTGCCCGCCGTACGCCGATCCTGCCGGTTGAGGAAGACCTCTACGCGATGGAGCAGGCCGGACTCGAAGCCTTGTCCGTCGCCGGCTACGAGCGCTACGAGATATCAGCTCACGCACGCGACGGTCGGCGTTGTCGACACAACCTCAACTACTGGCGCTTCGGTGACTACCTGGGCTTAGGCGCCGGTGCCCACGGCAAAGTTACGCTCGACGAGGCGGCAGCTGAGATCGTGCGCACGGCCAACGCCTCCCAGCCCCGCCTGTACCAGGCAAACCCGGAGGATCTGAGCGAAACCCCGGTGCCCCAATCCGAGCGGCTCACGGAGTTCATGATGAACGCGCTGCGCCTCGTCGACGGGACCAAGGTGACGACCTTTGAAGCCCATACCGGGCTTGAGTGGGCAGACGTGCAGCGGCTGTGGCAACGGCTTGCGGCAGACGGACTCGTGGATGCCGAGCGCCCGGTGACAACGCCCCTGGGGTTGCGTTACCTCGATGGGCTGCTCAGCCGCCTGCTCGACGCTTAGTCTGACGCTGACCGGATCTTTGTGTAGATGAGGTCGTGGATGTCGTGGCCGAGACGCTCGCCGCGACTTTCGAACTTGGTGGTGTCCCGGCCTACGTCGGCCGTGTTTGCGGCACTTGCCTTCCGCACCTGATCGAGCTGCGGCTGCAAATCCGTCTGACTGGAAAAACAATCCCGCATCCATTCAGCGTATGGCGTCCAGTCCGTGGCCAGCCTCACGAGTCCACCCGGACGCAGCGTGCGCGCCAGCTCCGCGACAAACGCTTCCTGCACGAGGCGCCTTTTGACGTGCCGCTTTTTCGGCCAGGGGTCGGGGAAGAAGATGCGATACTCATCCACGCTGACGTCGTTCAAGGCAGCAAGCACGGTCTGCGCCGGGGCTTCGATGACGCGTACGTTTTCGATCTCAAGCTTAGACAAGTGATCGCACACACTGCCAACTCCCGGCTGATAAAGCTCAATCCCGAACAGGTGCCACCGGGGCGCTTCGCGAGCCCAGTCGAGGAGCGCATGACCCATGCCAAAGCCGATTTCCACACCCACGGGTGCCGGGCTCGCAATGACCGCCGCTGCGTTAGCGTTGAACCGCTCGCGGCAGAGCTCCAGACCCCGGGCCTGGGCCTTCGTCAGCCGGCCGCGGCGGCGGATGTAGGCGTGTTCCGGACGCGCCGACTCCTCTAGCGCCAACGCCAGGCTCCAACAGCCAGCGCAAGCCACCCTGCAATGAGCGCACTCCCGCCCAACGGCGTCACGGGTCCAAGCCAGCGCGGTCCACCCAGCGTGAGGAGATAGATGCTGCCGCTGAAGAGGAGCACACCCACGATGACCAGACGGCTCGACCAGACCAGCGCCGGATCGGCACTGAGATGCAGGAGAACACCCAGCAGCAACAGTGCAAGGGCGTGTATCAGCTGATATTGGACGGCAGTTTCCCAGGCGCCGGTGTCAGCGCCACCGAGGAACGCGTCGAGCCCGTGAGCGCCCCAGGCACCCAGAACAACGCCGGTGACGCCAAAAAGCGCACCGGCGAGCAGGCTGATTTTGACGGGATTCAATGATCCGGATCAGGCGGCGATGTGCTTCTTGAGCTTTTTCATCGCGTTCTTTTCGAGCTGCCGGATGCGTTCGGCGGAGACGCCGTACTCAGCAGCGAGCTCATGCAGCGTGGCTTTGTCTTCGGTCAGCCAGCGCCGCTGGACAATGTCACGGCTGCGGTCATCCAGCGTCTTGAAGGCCACGCTCAACTGCTCGAGGTTGTCCGCCTCAGCGTCCGCGGCTGCCACGATATCCGCCGGGTCACTGGCTTCGGCCGCCAGGAAGTAAGCGGGTGCGGCCGGCTTCTCATCATCGTTGTCATCCGCATCGAACGCCATGTCCGTTGCCGAAAGACGACCCTCCATGCGGCTGACTTCCGCAACGGGTACACCGAGCTCATCGGCAATGGCTTTCGTTTCGTCCTGGGTCAACCAGGCGAGGCGTTTCTTCTGACCGCGCAGATTGAAGAAAAGCTTACGCTGGGCCTTGGTGGTGGCGACTTTGACAATCCGCCAGTTGCGCAGGATGTATTCGTGCATCTCCGCCTTGATCCAGTGCACCGCAAAGGACACCAGGCGCACGCCCACGCTGGGATCGAAGCGTTTGACCGCCTTCATGAGGCCAACGTTGCCTTCCTGGATCAGGTCAGCCTGAGACAGGCCATACCCCTGATAGGAACGCGCCAGATGCACGACAAAGCGCAGATGACGCAGCACGAGCTCCCGCGCGGCGTCCAGATCGTTCTCGTAGTAAAACCGCTCAGCCAGCTCCCGCTCTTCTTCCGCGGTCAGCACCGGGAACGCGCTGATCGTCTGCATGTACGCATCGATGTCGCGGCCCGGGGCCAGGCTGGGTAACGCCATTACATTGGTAGACATGTGATACCTCCGGTAACACTCATTCCACATATACCCTTAATACTAGCACTCCAGGAATAGGACTGCTAACCGCAGTGAAAGTTCCTTCAGCGGCCCTAACCCGCTGAATTCAAACGATTTCCAGGTGATTCAGACGCTGCCTCACAGCAATCATCGCACCAACCACACCCAGCAGGCTGCCAATGCCGAGAATGGCCACCAGAAATATGGGGTCAAACCCCGCCAGGTTCAACTCCTGGCTGTAGCTGCCGAGCAGCGACTTCAGCGGCGGTTCGATCACCACCAGCGTCACCGCAATCAACATCGCCGCGATCACGCCGCCGCCGAAACCATAAATGGCGCCGAAGTAGAGGAAAGGCCGGCGGATCTGACCCTGGGTAGCGCCCACCATTTTCAGCACGCGAAGCTCATCCAGCCGACCTTCTATGGCAAGGCGCACCGACGACGCGGTAACCAGCACCGCACCGACGCCAAATAGCACCGCGAGGACCGTGCCCAGCCGGCTGACCACCAGAGACAGGTCGTGCAGACGCTCGAGCCAGGTTTTCTCCACGATCACCTCGGCGATACCGCCCAGCGTTTCTGCGCGCTGAATCAGCGCGTCGAGGTCCTCGGTCGAAACGTTACCCGTAAAGCGCGCGGTCAGAGACGTCGGCAGCGGATTGTCTTCCAGCAGGTTCAGCGCATCGCCCAGACCGCTATAGGCTTTGAACTCGTCGAGCGCAGCCTCCGCGGTGGTGACCTCCACCGCGTCGACCAGAGATTCCCCTTCGAGCGCGGCAACCGCCAGCTCAACGTCTTCCGGCGAGGCATCGGTCGCAAAATAGATGGACAGACCCGGTCGCCCTTCCCAGCCCGCCGACATTTCGTCCATATTGACCTGCAGAATCCACAGTCCCGCCGGCAGCGCCAGCGCAATACCCACCACCAGCCAGACGAGAAAACTCGTCCCCAGCCGGGAGCTCACAAAATGCACCGACTCGGATCCGACCCGCAAATGGTCGCGCGCCCAGCCGAGCGGCTGGCGCCGGGCCGCACGCCAGGGCTCTTTGGCTTCGCGGGCTATGAGGACGCTCCCGCCAGCTGATCCTCCGGCGCCTGGGCAATCGGCTGCGGCGTGACCGTTGCCGGAATGTCTTCGACAACCCGGCCAAGCTCCAGGTGCAGGATGCGCAGGCCCATGCTTTCTAT
Organism: Pseudomonadales bacterium; assembly: GCA_028285415.1. Taxonomy (GTDB): domain Bacteria; phylum Pseudomonadota; class Gammaproteobacteria; order Pseudomonadales; family Azotimanducaceae; genus UBA4421. Next base: position 278,687 of record JANQPF010000003.1, on the reverse strand, counting down.
GAGGTGGACGTCATGGCTTGCGACGATGACGGTTGTACCAATCTGATTAAACCGCGCGAAGAGATCCATGATGTTGATGGAAAGGTCCGGGTCCAGGTTCCCGGTCGGCTCGTCAGCAAGCAGGATCTTCGGCCGGGTCACCACGGCCCGGGCAATTCCCACTCTCTGCTGTTCCCCCGTTGAAAGGTGTCGCGGGAAGAGGTTCTCTTTGTCGAGGAGTTCCACCTGAGAGAGCGACGCGCGTGCGCGGCGCGCAACTTCCCGTTCCCGCATCCCGGTCACGCGTAACGGCATCGCGACGTTGTCGAACACCGTGCGCTGCGCAAGCAGGTGATGGTCCTGGAAAACCACGCCGAGATGCTGTCGGTAACGCGGCAGACGGGAGGGCGTCATGGCGGATATGTTGACCCCGTTGACAAGCACACGGCCCCGGGTGGGAATATCAGCGGCCAGCAGCAGCTTGAGAAACGTGCTCTTCCCCGCACCCGAGTGGCCCGTCAGAAACGTCATGGTGCCTTCGTCGAACGCGACCGAGACATCCGACAGCGCTTCGTGCCCATTTTCGAAGCGTCGCGTGACGTGTTGGAATTCAATGTGCCCCATCTGCCCGCAGTAACCGGTAATCCTTTTTCAGTGTCTGGCAGGCGTTCAGTCTGCCGCAATCTCTTCAGCAAGGAGCGCGTCGACGAACGGCGCCGCTGCAAACGGTCTTAGATCGTCGATGCTCTCACCGACCCCGACGAAGTATATCGGCACGTCGATTTCCTTCAGGGCAGCAATTGCGAAGACGACACCCGCTTTGGCGCTGCCGTCGAGCTTCGTGAGCACAAGCCCGGTCAGCCCCACGGCTTCGTTGAAGAGCTTCACCTGCGAGAGCGCATTCTGGCCAACACCGCCATCAAGCACCAGTACTACGTCATGCGGCGCCGACTCATCCAGGCGTTTGATCACCCGGTGGACTTTCTTGAGCTCGTCCATCAGCTGGGCTTTGTCCTGGAGCCGCCCCGCCGTGTCCACAAGCAGCACGTCGACGTCTCTGGCCTGGGCCGATTCGACCGCGTCGTAAACCACGGATGCACTATCCGAGCCTTGCGCCTGGGCCACAACGGGAACATCGTTGCGCTCGCCCCAGACCTGCAGCTGCTCGACGGCCGCGGCGCGAAACGTGTCCCCTGCGGCCAGCATGACGCTTTTGCCTTCCGCCTGGAGTTGTTTGGCAAGCTTACCGATGGTCGTTGTTTTGCCGACACCGTTCACGCCGACGAAAAACAACACGTGCGGATGATGTTCGCCAATCGTCAACGGCTTGACCAGCGGCTCGAGACGCTGGGTCAGGAGGCCGGCCAGCGCTTTGTGCAGCGCGCGCGTGTTGTTGAGTTCCTGGCGGCGTACCCGCTGTGCGAGCGCGTCCATGATTTCCTGCGTGGTATCCACGCCAACGTCCGTCAGGAGCAGCGCGGTCTCCAGATCCTCGAGCACGCCGTCGTCAATTTCGCGCTCACCGAGGAGCAGATTGCCAACCCCCGTCGCAAGCTGCGAACGCGTCTTCGCCAGCCCCGAACGCAGGCGCCCGAAGAAGCCTCTTTTCTCTTCTTCGTCAGCGTTGTCGATGGTCTCTTCGTTTCCCTCAGTCACAGTGGAATTCTTACCTCACTCCAGTTTCTCGAACGGGCGTCTGTTCTATACTCGATCGGCACAGCAGAGATTCTTCCATGGTCACAAAGAAGGACTCAAAGAAGGTCCCCAAGCAGAAACGCAGCCCGCAGCAGGTGCGCATTATCGGTGGTAAGCACAAAGGACGGAAGCTTCGTTTCGTCGGCGGACTCGACCTGCGACCTACCCTCGGACGTACCCGCGAGACGCTATTCAACTGGCTGCGCGGTGAGCTCGACAGCATCGCGTGTCTGGATCTCTTCGCGGGATCCGGGGTGCTGGGCTTCGAAGCGCTGTCCCAGGGAGCGGCGCATGTCACGTTCGTCGAGCGCGACGGACGCGCCGTGCGCGCCTTGAAAGACAACGTCGCGTCTCTGGGCGTCGACGACCAATGCGCTGTCGTACGCGGCGATGCGTTGCGGTATCTGTCATCGCTCGACGGCACCTTCGATGTGGTGTTTGTGGATCCACCGTTTGCTAGTCCGGAGCTACTCACCACCGCGCTGGCGCAGCTCCACAAGCTGGCGCCCGCGCCGCGCCTGGTATACGCCGAGGCGCCGGCGAAAACGGATCTGGAAAGCCTGGCCGCGGCGCAAGGCTGGCGGTCCATTAAGACCACCCGCACCGGCGACGCGAGCGGCGTGTTGCTCGAGCAGGCGGCTCGTTCAGCCAGCGCAAGCGTTGCAGGCACGGATCGCCAAGGCTAAGATCCGGCCGCAAACAATGATTGCAGGTGGGCGTTTCGCCCCAGCCAGAGCGCGCCAGATGCTTCGGTGATGACGCGCGTTTTTCTTTCCGGGAGAGGGGAAGGGGACAACAATGAAAGTCGTGGTGTATCCGGGGTCGTTCAATCCCATAACCAATGGCCACACGGATCTCGTCAAGCGGGCGCTGAATCTATTCGATCACGTCGTTCTGGCCATCGGCACTTCCGCACAAAAGAATCCCAAGGTGGAGCTCGCCGACCGCATAGATCTGTGCCGCGAAGTGCTGGCCGAGTTCGGCGACCAGGTCTCCGTGGATGGTTTCAACAATCTGCTGGTGGATTACGTCAGGTCGAAAGGCGCCCAGTTCATTCTGCGCGGCCTGCGCACAGTCACGGACTTCGATTACGAATTTCAGATGGCGGAAATGAACCAGTCCCTGGATCCCGGCATCGAATACGTCTTTCTGCCGACTTCCAAGGACACGTCGTTCATCTCATCAACCCTGGTACGGGAAATTGCAGGCCTGGGTGGCGACATCTCGCAGTTCGTACACCCGGCCGTGGTGCGCGCGCTGCAGGATCAGTAGCGCGCGGCCGAGCTTATTCGGCTTCGTCAGGGTCGAGGTAACGGCCGGAAGATTTGCAGCCGAGACACCGGACGAACGTTGCCTCCGCGGGCTTGACTACCAGGTGCTCCGCTGCCTGCTCGACGTTGCCGCCAAGCGCTGAGAACGGCAGGCTCACGATGAAGGTGGCCGTACCGAGTGCGGTGGCAAGCAAGCCCAGAGGGCGCCCGACAACCACGTCGGCAGCCATGGCACCGTAGGTCGGCTCGTCTTCGTTGGCTGCAACGCCGGGGGCACCCGCTATCAGTGCGCCAGCGAGCATCCCTGTCAGCAGTTTCTTACGCATATTCACGATCGTATCTCCATGCGGATCAGCGCGCACTTTATCACTTTGTTGGCCTAAATCCTTGTGAGGTTTGGCAATTTGGGCAATAAACCGTGCTCCGTTGACCCAGAATCTGCAGTTTCAACCCGGTCCCACAGACCCGACAGGGTTCGCCCTGCCGCCCGTAGACGTTCAGCTGCTGCTTGAAGTAACCGGGATTGCCGTCCGAACCGACAAAATCCCGCAGCGTCGTGCCGCCCTGGCGGACCGAACGCATGAGCACCTCGCGAATGGCAACGGCAAGTTGCTCGTAGGCATGCCGCGGAATGCGGCCCGCGCCGGTGCCCGGGCGAATCCCAGCCATGAACAGCGCCTCGGCAGCGTAGATATTGCCCACGCCGACGACCACCTTGCTGTCCATGATGAAGTTTTTAACTGCAACTTTCCGCTTGCGCGACTTTTCGAAGAGGTAGTCTCCGGAGAACTCGTTCCCCAGCGGCTCAACGCCCAGGTGCTTGAGCAACCAATGGGTTTCAACATCGCCGGTTTGAAACAACACACAGCCAAAACGGCGCGGATCGTTCAGCCGCAGGATCCTCCCGGAGGCCAGCTCAATGTCCACGTGATCGTGGGTGAGCGGCGGTGTGGCGCCTTCGAGGATGCGCAGGCTGCCCGACATGCCCAGATGCACTATGAGGTAACCCGCGGGGCTGCCGATAAGTAAGTACTTACCTCGCCGGCCGACCGTGTGCACGGGCTGGCCGCGCAGTGTGTCAGGAATATCTACCGGCCAGCGCAGATGGGGATTGCGGATTGTCCAGCCGGTGACGGTCTGCCCGACCACCCAGGGTGCAATACCCCGACGAGTCGTTTCGACTTCCGGGAGCTCGGGCATGAGGGGGGTTACTTGATCTTGGCTTCCGTGTAGATCACGTGCTTGCGGATCACCGGGTCGAACTTCTTCATCTCAAGCTTATCCGGCATGGTGCGCTTGTTCTTGTCGGTGGTGTAGTAGTGGCCCGTGCCCGCGCTGGATACCAGTTTGATCTTTTCTCGCATGTCTACCTCTTCTTTACGGGTCTGAAATCAGACGCGCTGGCCCGCGGCACGCAGGTCCGCGAGCACAACGTCAATGCCTTTCTTGTCGATGATCCGCATGCCCTTGGAGGACACGCGCAGCTTGACGTAGCGCTTTTCGGATTCAACCCAGAATCTATGGTAGTGCAGATTCGGCAGAAAACGCCGTCTGGTCTTGTTCTGCGCGTGGCTGACGTTGTTGCCTGCCATCGGGCGCTTGCCGGTTACCTGGCATACCTGAGACATCTTTCAGGCCCCCTGAGAAAAAGAGGCGCGTTTATACCAGACCCGCGGAGCCTGGGCAATACAAAACTACGCGAGCTGGCGGCTGATGAGGCCGCGGGCGGCCAGTGACACCCAACCCGACCCGGCAACGACGAGGTGGTCCAGGACGCTGATGTCGACCTTTTCGAGCAGGCTTTCGAGCTCGCGCGTGATGTGCAGGTCCGCCTGGCTCGGTTCTGCGTTACCGGACGGATGATTGTGGGCAAGTACCACCGCGGCGGCGTTGTATTCCATGGCCCGGCGCAGCACTTCTCTGGCATGCACATGAGCGCGGTTGATCGAGCCCAGGAACAGCTCGTCCCAGCCGAGCAGGCGGTGGCGGCTGTCGAGAAACAAACAGCCGAAAACCTCGCGCTCGCAGTAGCCGATCCGCGCGCTGACAAAGGTGCCTGCCGCGCCCGCGTCGGCAAATGCCGGACGCTGCCGTAAAGTAGCCTCCGCCTGTCGCGCCTGCAGCTCGACAATCGCTTTCAAGAGCGCCACCCGCGCATACCCCAGACCACGGCTCATCAAGAGCCGCCGCGGCGAGGCATGCAGCAGCCCGCCAATCCCGCCGTGCTCCGCCAGCAGGCGGCGGCCCAGGCTCACGGCGTCCTCGCCGGTGCCACCCGTGCCGAGACACAGCGCAATGAGCTCGGCATCGCTGAGGCTCTGCGCACCCGCTTTGAAGAGACGCTCGCGCGGCTGATCCATGACCGCCCAATCCGACCGCTTCATCCCCCGTTTCCGGTCGTGGCGCACTTTGCTGCATGGCACAAATGCGCTGTGTCTCGCCATTTTAAGATCAATTGTAAGATCCCTTTTGAGATAACCTGTAAAATCGCGAACGAGCTTCAGTTCAAGCGCTGCATGGAGTAAGACCGAAATGTCTACCGTAGACCTGACGAATAAGCAGATAGTGCTCGCTATCAGCGCGGGCATTGCAGCCTACAAAGCGCCTTTCATTGTGCGAGGTTTGCGCGCGGCCGGCGCTGAGGTGCAGGTGGTGCTGAGTGCAAACGCTCATCACTTCGTGACCCCAACCTCACTGCAAGCCGTGGCGGGTAATCCCGTGCGCCAGGACCCCTGGGACAGCGCGGCTGAAGCTGCCATGGGTCACATCGAGCTCGCCCGCTGGGCGGATCTGGTGCTCGTGGCACCGGCAACCGCCAATACCATGGCCAAACTCGCGCACGGGCAGGCGGACGATCTGCTGACCACCCTGTGCCTCGCCACACCCGCGCCCGTGCTCGTGGCACCCGCCATGAACCAGCAGATGTATCGTCACCCGGCGACGCAGAACAATCTGCGCCTGCTCGAGACGCTCGGCTACGAGCTCATCGGTCCCGACAGCGGCGAACAGGCGTGCGGTGACGAGGGTCCGGGGCGCATGAGCGAACCGGATGCGTTGATTGCGGCGGTAGGGCGCACCCTTGCCACCCCCGTACCCGGAAACCTCAAAGACCACACCGTCATGATTACGACGGGTCCGACGCTCGAGCCGATCGATCCCGTCCGTTACATCAGTAATCACAGTTCCGGCCTCCAGGGACTGTCTCTCGCCGAAGCTGCGGCCGCGGCGGGGGCCCGGGTCATCGTCGTTGCCGGGCCCAAGGTTCAGGCCAGTTCCGCACCCATTGAGCGCATCGACGTCACTACGGCGCTGGAGATGGAGCAGGCCGTGCAAAGCCGCCTGCCTGAGGTCGACATCTTCATCGGCGTCGCTGCCGTTGCCGACTACCGGCCGGCAACCTCTCACGAGCAGAAGCTCAAGCGTTCCGGCGAGCCCGGCGCGGAAATGACCGTCAGTCTCGTGGAAAATCCGGACATCATCGCCGGGGTTGCCCGTCACGCACAGCGCCCGAAGCTGGTCATCGGTTTCGCCGCCGAGACCAACGACACGCTGGCGCATGCTCGGGCCAAGCGGGAACGCAAAGGTCTCGATGCGATTGTGCTGAACGATGTCTCCGATCCCAGCATTGGTTTCAACAGCGCAAACAACGCCGCCACATTCATCTACGACGGTGGTGAGGTGACGTTCCCGAAGCAGTCCAAAAGACAGCTGGCTGACAGCCTCATCAGCCAGATTCCGGACATTTTTGCCTCACAGTTAGCAGATACAAACCCCGAGACTGTGACACAATAAGCCCCGCCGAAATCACCGGCCGCAGCACGTGCGGCCGGTAACCCCCATGCAATCAGCAGGATGCTTTGAACGTGGCTGCCAGAAAAGCAAAGAAGAAGACTTCCAAACGAACCCGACCCACCGACAGTTTTCTGGTACGTGGCGGGCTCGCCATCATCATTGCAACGATCGGTCTGATCGTGGCGTTCGCGCTGGTCTGGTGGCAGGTCATTCTCGAGCCTGCCCAGGGACAGCGGGAAGCGCAGCGCGAACGGCAGCTCGATTTTTACGCTGAGTTTTTCGACGGACGCGTCAACGATCTGCGCCAGGTTGTGGGCGCCATGGCTACCGCCTCCGCCACCGTCGAGGCGCTGGCCTCCTACGATTCCGGCCGGCACGCAGAGCTTTCGGCGCTCCTCGCCTCGCAGCATCCGTACATCCGCCGCGTTGATATCATCGAAAAAGGCGCAGCCGCGGTTGATCTGAATGCGGCCGTGCCCATTTCGTTTGCCGCCCTGAATCTCATTCGTCGCGCCGAGACGCGCCCATTCGTCGGTCCCGAAGTCAGCCTCAATCAGCGCAATCTCATCTACGCGGCGCAGCCCATTACCCCGGAAGGTGTGGTTGCGGGTGTACTGCTCGTCGTCTTCGACACGCAGTTTTTCCTCGAACCGCTCGCCTCGTTCAGCTCGCTGCGCGGCAGATTAGAGGTGTTGCAGAGCTTCGAAGGCAATCCCACGCAGGCGGTCCTGACGGCCGGCAGCGAATCCAATCTCTCGTCCAGCGCCGTGCGCCAGTTGATCATTCCACACTGGCAGCTGTCGTTCGCGCCCAGCGCCGACGACGTGCCGCTGGCCGACTCGACGATTCTGCTGCTGGTGCCGCTCCTCGTCGCCTGGGGGGTTGTCGTTGGTGGTATTTACCTGGCGTTTTCCATGTATGCACGCAAGCTCGAGCACGACGCCGAAATCCTCACCAACCATGGACTGCGCCTGTTGCGCGGACGCCAGGGTCAGGCAGCCGGGTTGGAGCTGGCCACCATGGCAGGCATTGCGGAGGCGTTCAGTCGGCAGGCACCCGCCGTGAAAGCGGACAAAGCAGCCGCGCCGAAGCCCGAAGACGACGACGATCTGCTGGCCGGCCTGGATGAGGAGGACAGCGCGGCAGCGGAGCCCGAAGAGGAAGAGAAAGAGAAGCAGGCCGAATCCAAAGCAACAAAGGATGATGACGACGAGGACTTTCTCGACGTGCGTACCAGCGGCGGAGACAACTTTGGCATTGAGGTCAGTGAAGCCGAAGGTCCACTGGCAATGGGCGTGGACATCGACCGCAGCATGTTTCGCGCCTACGACATACGCGGCATCACCACCAGGAATCTGACCGAGGAAGTCGTCTATTGGATCGGCCGCGCGTTCGCGGCGGAGGCGCTGGCACAGAATCAATCGCGCGTCGCGGTGGGCTGGGATGGACGCCATTCGAGTCAACCACTGCAGGCGAGTCTCGCAAGAGGGCTCACCGAGGGTGGCACCGACGTCATTACCATCGGTCAGGTGCCGACGCCCATGCTCTACTACGCGACGTTCGCCCTCGATACGGGCACCGGCATCATGGTCACCGGCAGCCACAACCCGCCCGAATACAACGGCCTGAAGATGATGATTGGCGGCACCACGCTCGCAGAAGATCGCATTCAGGACCTTTATACCCGTCTCGAGAGCGGCAACCTGAGCGACGGTGAAGGCGACATTGAAGCCGTCGATCTGACAGACAGCTACATCGACCGCGTGCTCGACGATGTCGCCGTCGCACAGCCACCCAAAGTGGTTGTCGACTGCGGCAACGGCGTCGCCGGTGCGGTGGCACCGCGACTCCTGCGGGAGCTCGGCTGCGAGGTGGCTGAGCTCTACTGCGAGGTTGACGGTGATTTTCCCAACCACCATCCCGATCCTGCTGACCCGAAGAATCTGGAGGACGTCATCACGGTCGTCCAGGCAGAAAACGCGGACCTTGGCCTCGCGTTCGACGGCGACGGCGACCGGCTTGGCGTGGTGACGCCCGCGGGCAAGATCATCTGGCCTGACAAGCTGATGATGCTCTTTGCACAGGACATCGTCAGCCGTAACCCCGGCGCCGACATCATTTACGACGTGAAATGCAGCCGGCACTTGAACACCGTCATCAGTGAGCTCGGCGGACGGCCCATCATGTGGCGCACCGGGCACTCTCACATCAAAGCCAAGATCCGCGAGACGGGCGCGCTGCTCGGCGGCGAGTTCAGCGGCCACATCTGTTTTTCCGAACGCTGGTACGGCTTTGACGACGCGCTTTATTCCGCGGTGCGTCTGCTGGAAATCCTGGGCTCCGAAGCCGACGGTCCCGACGAAGTGTTCAGCCGCTTTCCGGAAACGCATATGACGCCGGAACTCAAGATCACCACCACTGAAGGCGAGAAGTTCGAGATCATGGAGCGCCTCTCAGCCGGGACGGACTTTGGCGACGGCACCGTGACCACCATCGACGGACTGCGCGTAGATTACGCGGACGCCTGGGGCCTGATCCGGCCTTCCAACACGAGCCCGGTATTGACGCTCCGGTTCGAAGCGGACAACGCCGAGGCGCTGGAGCGCATACAGGATGAATTCCAGACCCACCTCAGCGCCATCGACCAGAACCTGACTTTCCGCTAGCGCTGACAAAACGATTTACGCAAGAACAACGCAGTCGATCCGAGCATGAACGAAGACGAGACATCCAGCACAGCCAGGGTTCTCACCGAGGCGCTGCCATACATTCAGCAGTTTCACGGTCAGACCATCGTAGTGAAATACGGTGGCAACGCCATGACCGAAGAAGTGCTGAAACAGTCCTTCGCCCGCGACATCGTTCTGATGAAACTGGTTGGCATCAACCCCGTGGTGGTGCACGGCGGTGGGCCGCAGATCGGCGAGCTGCTGGATAAGCTCGGCATCGAATCGCGTTTCGTCAACGGCATGCGGGTGACGGATGCGGCCACCATGGACGTTGTGCAAATGGTGCTCGGCGGTCTGGTCAACCAAGAGATCGTCTCACTGATCAACACCAACGGTGGACGCGCGGTCGGCGTCACCGGCAAGGACGGCAGCCTCATTCGAGCGCGCCAGCTGGAAATGGAGCCCGCGCTGAACGCGCCGGAAATCATCGATATCGGCCATGTCGGTGAAATTACCGCCATCAACACCGACATCCTCACCACGCTGACAACCTCCCAGTTCATCCCCGTCATCGCGCCTATCGGCGTGGGCGAGGACGGAGAATCCTTCAACATCAACGCCGACATCGTCGCCGGCAAGATTGCAGAAGCGCTGCAGGCGGAAAAGCTCGTGCTGCTGACGAACACGCCCGGCATCCTCGACGCGCACGGTGCGACGATCAGCGCCATCACAAAGCCTCAGGTGGAAGCGCTCATCGCGAACGCTACCATCAACGAAGGTATGCTACCCAAAGTACAGTGCGCGCTGGACGCAGTGGGCGCAGGCGTGCACAGCGTCCAGATCATCGACGGGCGCGAACCCCACGCGGTGCTGCTGGAGATCTTCACCGACGCAGGCGTCGGCACGCAGATCTTCGCCAGCTGAAGCAATGGCGAAAATCAACCGTCGTCAACAGATCCTGGAAGCCCTCGCGGCCATGCTGCAGGAACATCCGGGCGGCCGCATCACCACCGCGGCGCTCGCCGGGCGCGTTGGCGTTTCGGAGGCGGCGCTCTACCGGCATTTTCCGAGCAAAGCGAAAATGCTCGAAGGCCTCATCAGTTTTGCCGAGGAGACCTTGTTCACCCGCATCAATCTGATTCTCAACGAGCAAACCGAAGCGTCCGCGCGCTGCCGCAACATCGTCTTTCTGCTGCTGAGCTTCGTCGAACGGAATCCCGGTTTTGCCCGCTTGTTTGTCGGGGATGCGCTACAGGGTGAGAACGAGCGCCTGCGCGGACGGATGCATCAGCTGCTGAACCGCTTCGAGACACAGCTGCGTCAGGTGCTGCGCGAGCACAACGCACGTCAGGTGACCGTGCCCACGCTGCCGATCAATCCGGGTGCCAACCTGCTGCTTGCTTACGCCGAGGGCCGCATACAGCAGTACGTGCGTTCGGAATTCAGCGCGCTGCCGACCCAGGACTGGGATCAGCAGTGGCAGCTCATGGAGCGAGCGCTCTTCGGCGAGTGATTGTCAGCTTCGGGTGCGCGCCGGCAAACCGCCTTCACAGTCCGGAAGCTGGAAGACGTCCCGGTCGTACGCAAACTGATTGATGAGATCGAGCCTTTCCTGGTCGCGAAGTTTCAGCTCATCGTCGAGGTTCTTTACCTGCGCGCCCGCGCGCTGGATGTTGCTGAGAAGCGCGGTCGGAATCGTCTTTCCGGCAATGTCGAGCTGCGCTGCCGTCGACTCGAATTCTTCCAACTGGGATTGCGCCACGGCACGATTGGCACGCGTATTGGCAACTCGCGTCTCCAGAGATTTCAGCGCCTGCTCCTCGGCGTAGTCAATGTCGTCCAGCACCTGATAGAGCTTGTGCACACGATCAAAGGCGCGTCGGCATTCGTTGCGCATGGCGTCGACTCTCAGCTTTTCCTGATACGCCTCATCCGAAAGCTGCGGCGGCACGCGCTCAATGAGGTTGCCGTGCTGATCGACGATTTCGTAGCCATACTTCACGCGATCATTGGGAATCGTCTGCGACAGCACCAGATCGCCATTTTCGTCCACGTAGCGGAAGTAACCATGGGCGGAAACAGCCAGGCACAGCAGCGCCAGGCCGACAATCCGGCGCAGCCACCCCGTCGTTTGCACAGCGATCTTCATCTTCGAAGGCCTCGTTGCTTATCCATTAGACAGTCGTCACCTGACAGTACTGCGCCTGATAGTCTCGCATACCCGCAAGGGTTGATGTCGAGGCAGGGTCATCAGATTGGTCAAGATACTGAATCAAGTCACCCAGATTTGCGATACTCGTCACAGGTGCGTTCAAATCACGCGCCAGCGCCTGCACCGCCGTGTCGCCGCTGACGGCAGACGCCGTGGTGATTTCCTGACGATCCATGGCAATGACGCAGCCCACAATGTCCGCCTGCGTGTCGGCAATGAGCGACGCCGCGTCCCGTATTGCTTTGCCCGAGGTCAGCACGTCATCGATCAACAGCACGCGGCCCTCGACCGGGGCGCCCACGAGCCGTCCCCCTTCGCCGTGATCTTTGGCCTCCTTGCGGTTGTACGCAACGCCGACATCCACACCACGCCGCGCGAGCGCCACTGCCGTAGCAACGGCGATGGGTATGCCCTTGTAGGCTGGACCAAACAAGACATCGAACTCGAGTCCCGAACCTTCCAACGCGTCGGCGTAAGCTTCACCCAGAGTGGCGAAGGCAGCACCGCCGCTGACTTCACCCAGATTGAAAAAGTACGGGCTGACGCGCCCCGAATTGAGCGTGAATTCGCCAAACTTCAACACGTTCTGCGTGAGCAGAAAGTCGATGAATGCTGTGGTTTTCTTGTCGCTCAACTTGTTTCCTCGTAAAGATCCGCGAACGGACCTGCTCTCGTTTCAGCTTTCAGACAACGCCGCCTGCTGCAGCTCGAGCAGCTCGGCCGTACCGGCTTCAGCCAGCTTGATCAGGCTGTCGAGCTCATCCGCCGAAAAGGGTGCGCCTTCGGCAGTGCCCTGAATCTCGATGAAACCCCCGCCACCCAGACGCACCACGTTCATGTCCGTTTCCGCGTTCGAGTCCTCATCGTAGTCCAGGTCCAATACCGGGACACCCTGATAAATACCTACGGATACAGATGCCACAAGCTCGTTGAACGCACCCTGAACGTCAGGGAGAGAGCGGATGGCATCCGCCAGCGCCACCGCGCCACCGGTAATGGACGCGGTGCGGGTACCACCGTCTGCCTGCAGGACGTCACAGTCGATGCGGATGGTGCGTTCGCCGAGCGCCTGCATATCCACCATGGCGCGCAACGAGCGGCCGATGAGGCGCTGGATCTCGACGGTGCGGCCGCTCTGTTTGCCGCGTGACGCCTCGCGATCGTTGCGCGTGTGGGTAGCACCCGGCAGCATGCCGTACTCTGCCGTTACCCAGCCTTCGCCGCGGCCGCGCATGAATCCGGGCACTGAGTCTTCGACGGCTGCCGTGCACAGGACTTTTGTGTCGCCAAACTCCACGAGCACCGACCCGGCGGCGTGTTTCGTAAAACGGCGGGTAAACCGGACCGGCCGCATCGCGTCCGGTGCTCGACCACTGGGTCGCATAGTCACTCCTTCTTTTCGGCACATTATAAAAGGACAAGGTAGAATCGCACGCTCCGATGTGTCCCAATCGAGTGACACACGGCGAAGGGATGAACTGCAAGACGGTTCGCAAGCAAAATAGTTCGCACGTCAACGAACCGGCGGAACGATAACAATGATCTATAGCATGACCGCATTCGCCCGGGCTGCCCTGGACGCCCATGGGCGCCACCTCGTGTGGGAGGTGAAGTCCGTGAATCACCGTTTCCTGGAAACTCACTTCCGCCTGCCCGAACCGCTGCGCGCCATCGAGCATCCGCTGCGCGAGCTGACGCGCAAACACCTGAAGCGGGGTAAGGTTGACTGCACCCTGCGTCTGGAACGCCTCGCTGAAGACACCGGCATCACCCTCAACCGCGGCGTGCTGCTGCAGGTGCTGGCTGCGGTTGAGCAGGTGCGACGCGACGCGCCCGAGATCGGCTCTGTCAGTCCAATGGAGCTCATGCGCTGGCCCGGCGTGCTCGACGACACGCCAAGCGAAGACGATGCGCTCGCCGACACGGCCACCGAGCTATTCGAACAGGCACTGACCGACCTGATTCAAGCGCGCCAGAGCGAAGGTGAACATCTCAAGAACACGCTCACAGACCGCTTCGATCAGATTGATGGACTGCTCAAGGAGCTGAAACCCCTGACCAGCCACCTCGCCAATCAACAGAAAGCCAAACTGCAGCAACGGCTGAAAGATCTGCAGGCGAACGTCGATCCCGGACGGCTCGAGCAGGAGGTGGCGCTCCTGGCTCAGAAAGCGGACGTCGCGGAGGAGTTGGATCGCCTGGCAATCCACGTTGAAGAAGCGCGCAGTCACCTCAGCGCCGCCGGTCCGCATGGCCGCCGTCTCGACTTTCTGACCCAGGAGCTCAACCGCGAAGCCAACACGCTCGGCGCCAAGTCGATCATTCCCGAGACCAGTCAGCGCGCGGTCGACCTCAAGGTCATCATTGAGCAGATCCGCGAGCAGGTGCAGAACATCGAATGAAAAGCGGCCAACTCATTCTGGTCTCAGCACCCTCGGGCGCCGGGAAGACGAGCCTCGTGAAAGCAGCGCTCGAAAGAGACGACAATCTCGTCGTTGCGGTTTCGCACACCACCAGGAAACGGCGCAGCAACGAACAGGACGGGGTGAACTATCACTTCGTGTCGGACGACGAGTTCAATGCCATGGTAACGGCTGATGGTTTCCTCGAACACGCAAACGTCTTCGATCATCAGTACGGCACGTCGAAAGCAGAGGTCGACAAGCACCTCGAGCACGGTCGCGACGTCATCCTGGAAATCGACTGGCAGGGCGCCGATCAGGTACGCGCGACCACACCCGATGCCGCCAGCATTTTCATCGTTCCACCCAGCCTCGAGGTGCTGCGCGAGCGTCTCGAGGCGCGCGGCGAGGACAGCGAAGCCAGCATGAGCCGGCGACTGTCCGAGGCCCAGCTCGAGATATCCCAGGCCCCGAAATACGACTACATCGTCGTCAACGACAATTTTGATCTCGCGGTGGGTGACATGCAGAGTCTGTTTAGGGCCATCCGCCTGCGAGCCCGGGCACAGATCGACGGCAACGAACGCGTCAAGTCGATCTTGTCAGCCCCCTGAGGGATAGGTAGACTGCGCGGCTCTTTTTTGCATAACCACCCGCTCAGAGGTTATTCATGGCACGAGTTACCGTAGAAGACTGCCTGGAACACGTCGACAACCGTTTCGAACTGGTCATGTTGGCCACGCGCCGCGCCCGCGGCCTGCGCGCCTACGGCAACGATCCGCTCGTGCCGGAAGAAAACGACAAGGCAACGGTCATTGCACTGCGTGAAATTGCCGAAGGCCTCGTCTCGCATGAAATGCTTGACAGTCAGGAGGTCTCTACCGAGGATGAAGATGTCGAAGTAAGCTTCAGCCTGGGGGGCGGGCTGCCTGAGGATCGGATAGGAGATGACGAGCCAACCTAGTAACACTAGGCCCGAACCCGCTACCCAATCCTATTTTGTCGGCCAGCTGGCCGAATATGCAAAGCGCCCGGAAGTTGCCGCTCCGGCGACCCTGGACACGCTCGTCGAGAAGCTCGACTACCTCTCTGAAGACCAGGTTGATGCCGTGCGCCGTGCCCACGAGTACGCCACCCGCGCCCATGAGGGACAGTGGCGCCGCACCGGTCACCCTTACATCACTCACCCCACCGCCGTAGCACAGATCCTGGCAGAGATGCGCATGGACCATCAGACACTGATGGCTGCCCTTCTGCATGACGTCATCGAAGACTCGGACACGAGCAAAACCGCTCTCGGCCGCCGCTTCGGCAAAGCGGTAGCGGAAATTGTCGACGGGCTTTCGAAGCTGACCAAAATTTTCGACAGCCGCGCCGAGGCGCAGGCGGAGAACTTTCAGAAAATGGCGCTGGCAATGGCAAAGGACATTCGCGTCATCATGGTGAAGATGGCGGATCGCCTGCACAACATGCGCACCATCGGCGTCATGTCGGACGCCCAGCGCAAGCGTATCGCTCGTGAAACGCTGGACTTCTACGCACCGATCGCCAACCGTCTGGGCATCCATACCATCAAAACTGAGCTCGAAGAGCTCGGCTTCAAAGCCCTGCATCCACTGCGCGCGTACCGCATCGAAAAAGCCGTTGAGGGGGCGCGGGGCCATCGCAAGGAGCTCATCAAAGAAATCGGCGACACCGTCACGGCGGCGCTCAATCGCGAAGGCATCAACGCCCAGGTCGTCAGCCGGGAAAAGCACCCCTATTCGATCTACCGCAAGATGAAAGCACAGCAGAAAACGTTCAACGACATCATGGACGTGTTCGGCTTCCGCATCATCGTCGAACGTGTCGAGGATTGTTACCGGACGCTGGGTGTAGTGCACAATCTTTACAAACCGGTTGCCGGGCGCTTCAAAGACTATATTGCGATACCAAAGGCCAACGGCTACCAATCCCTGCATACGTCCCTCTTCGGCATGCACGGCGTGCCGATCGAGGTACAGATCCGTACCAAGCAGATGGAGGCCGTAGCCGAAAACGGCATTGCCGGACACTGGCTCTACAAAGCAGGCGGTGACGACTTCGAGCCCAGCCAGCGCCGCGCCAGACGGTGGGCGCAGGACCTCCTGGAGCTGCAGCGTCAGGCAGGCAATCCGCTGGAGTTCATCGAGAGCTTGAAGCTCGATCTCTTCCCGGACGAAGTGTATGTATTCACACCCCAGGGTGACATCCTGGAGCTGCCGCGCGGTGCCTGCCCGGTCGACTTTGCCTATTTCGTACACACCGACATCGGCAACCGCTGTGTGGCCTGTCGCGTCGACCGCAATCTCGCACCGCTGTCCCTGCAGCTGCAAAGCGGCCAGAGCGTGGAGATCATCACCTCCGATGACGCGCGGCCGAATCCGGACTGGCTGACCTTTGTGGTCACCTCACGCGCCCGCTCGGCCATACGTCTCGCGCTCAAGCAGCAGCAGGGCGCCGAGTCTGTGGCGCTCGGCCGGAAGCTTTTGAACCGGGCGCTCGGCAACGCGAACATGAGCATCAACGATCTGGATTTCCGCCGCCTGCGCCGCGTGTTCAACGAGCTTGGCGTACGCAAGCTGAACGACCTGCTGGCAGCCATCGGCAACGGTGATCTCATGGCCTACGTCGCCGCGCAGAAGCTCCTGGCCGTGGACAATCCCGACTACGAGGCGGTTCCCGTGGAGGGTGGCGGTCCTGTTGCGATTCGCGGTGGCGAAGGCCTGGTCATCAACTACGGACGCTGTTGCGGTCCCGTGCCGGGCGACCAGATCGTGGGTCACATGACGCCAGGCAAAGGCTTTGTGGTGCACATTGAAACCTGTCCGAACATCAACGAAATCCGCCGCCGCGCGGCACGCGAGATCATTCCCGCGCGCTGGACCACGACCACAGATGGAGAGTTTCTGACGACGCTCCGGGTTGACGTCAATCGCCGCAAAGGCATCCTCGCTGAAATTGCCTCTGAGGTGACCGCTGCGGATGCAGGCGTCGACAACATTCACGTCGAAGAACGCAACGCCGAGGTCAGCACCATGGTGATTGGACTGACGGTGAAAAATCGCAGCCATCTGGCGCGCGTCATGCGCCGGCTCAGGAACGTGCAGGCTGTCATCAGCCTCGCGCGGCCGAGTAACTAGAACAAAAAAGGTTTGCAGGGGGACTCGATGCCTAACAAAAACATACACACAGACGACGCGCCTGCTGCCATCGGTACATACTCACAGGCCACATCTACCACAGCGGCAAGAAGCGTCTTCATTTCCGGGCAGATACCGCTGGATCCGACGACCATGTCGCTGGTGAGTGACAACTTCGCGGACCAGGCGCACCAGGTATTCAAGAACCTGAGGGCGGTCGCTGAGGCCGCCGGTGGCAGCCTTGCCGACTGCGTGAAGCTGACGGTCTACCTGACGGACCTCGGCCAGTTCCCCAATCTGAACGAAATCATGGCCGAGTACTTCGACGCGCCCTATCCAGCGCGCGCGGCGGTTGAGGTCAGCAAGCTGCCGAAGGACGCCGTCATCGAGATCGACGCCATCATGGCGCTGGAGTAACGCCTGCCCGTGCAGGCCAACCCGCAGGCACGTGTCAGCACGCTGAAAGGCGTGGGGCCTCGTCTGGAGGCAACGCTTGCAAAGCTCGGCGTCTTTCGGCTGGTCGACCTTCTCCTGCATCTGCCGCTGCGTTATCAGGATCGCACGCGGGTTGTGCCGCTGATTGAGGTTCACGCGGGCGACGACTGCCTGGTCGAAGGGCGTATCGAATCGGTCAACGTCCAGTTCGGCAAACGCCGCAGCCTCCGAGTGGTGGTGCGCGACGACACCGGTCAGGTGGCGCTACGCTTTTTCCATTTTTCCCGCTATCAGCAGAACGCGCTGGAGCAGGCTTCGTTCGTGCGTGCGTACGGCGAATTCAGATTCTTCGGCAGGGAGCTAACGTGTGCGCACCCCGAGTACGAAACGTTCCACGAGGCGCCGCCACCCCCCACCCCGGCACTGACGCCGATATACCCGACCACCCAGGGCCTCGGCCAGAACAGGCTGCGTAAGCTCGTTGCGTCGCTGTGCGAACAATCCTGGCCCGACATCGCGGGCGCCCCGTTCACGAAGCTCTGCTACCTACACCAGCCACCGGCAGCCGCAACGCTCGACGAGATTGCCGCGGCGGCAGAGGAAATTGCACTCGACGAGCTGACCGCTTACTACCTCGTCATGAAAGGGCGTGCGCTCAAGCGTGCGGAGGAATCGGCGATGCCGCTGCCGCAGGCTGAAGGTCTCGGCCGTAGATTGCTCGACCACCTCGGCTTCCGTCTCACCAAAGCACAGGCAAGGGTGGTTCGTGAGGTACTGGAGGACCTGGAAAAGGCCGTGCCGATGCTGCGCCTGGTGCAGGGTGACGTCGGTTCGGGGAAAACCGTCATTGCCGCATTTGCCGCCATTCGCGCCGCCGAGCACGGTTGTCAGACCGCGCTGATGGCACCCACCGAGCTGCTTGCCGAACAACACTATTTGAATTTTTCATCGTGGCTGGCGCCTCTGGGGCTGCGCGTGACCCTGCTGACCGGTCAGCTCTCTGCCAAAGAAAGCCGCATACGCCTGGCCGAAGTCGCCAGCGGGGCAAGCCACGTGGTCGTTGGCACGCACGCACTTTTTCAGGAGAAAGTTTCATTCGACAATCTGGCCCTGTCGATCATCGACGAGCAGCATCGCTTCGGCGTGCACCAGCGCATGGCGCTGCAACACAAGGTTGCCGACACAAATCGCCAACCGCACCAGCTCGTCATGACCGCAACGCCGATACCCCGCACGCTCACCATGGCGCTTTATGCCGATATGGACGTCAGCGTGATCGATGAGCTGCCGAAGGGGCGTCAGGCGATCACCACACATACGCTCGAGAGCGGCAAACGACCGCAGCTCGTCGAGCGCTTCAGGCAGGTGCTGGCGAGCGGGCAGCAGGCTTACTGGGTGTGCACGCTGATCGACGAGTCCGATGAAATTGACGCTACCGCGGCCACAACCCTTTTCGAGGCGCTGACCGCGGCGCTCCCGGACTTCCGCGTTGGCCTCCTGCATGGGCGTCTCAAAAGCGACGACAAGGTGGGCATCATGCAGGCTTTCAAAGCACGCGAGCTCAACCTGCTCGTCGCCACCACGGTCGTCGAGGTAGGCGTCGACGTGCCCAACGCCACACATATGGTGATCGAGAACGCCGACCGCCTTGGGCTTGCACAGCTGCACCAGCTGCGCGGGCGAGTCGGTCGGGGTGAAATCGCGAGTCACTGTTATCTCCTTTTCAACAGCGGCGTGAGCGAAGCCGCCAAGGTCAGGCTGAACGCGATGCGCGAAAGCCAGGACGGCTTCTATCTCGCGGAGCAGGACCTGAAGCTGCGCGGTCCGGGAGACATTCTCGGTACCCGTCAGGCCGGTGAGCAGAGTTTCCGGATCGCAGATCTCGGTGTGCACGCCCATCTGATGCCTGAAGTCATCCGCCGCGGCGAGGCGCTCCTCGGCGCCAACGACGAACCGTCAACTCAGGAAGCGCTGGCTTTGCTCGAAGCATGGGCGCCTGCTGACACCGGTCACCTCTCAGCCTGAGCACTCTGCCTCACTTTTCGATAAAAAGGCGCCTTTCTGACCGCATCTGACCTGCAGCTGCAGGCGCCTTTCCTATACTGAAAAGGAGCCATTAGTCCTTTATTACCCATGCCACTCGACATCAACGATCTGCCCGCTTATGACAACCCCCCTCCCGGCGAGCGCGTGCGCGGGCTCCTGGGCTCAGACGACAAAGGCCAGATGCAGATTATTGCGCCGGAACAGGCGCTCGTGGATCCGGAACCGATTCGTCAAAGCACTTCCCGAAATCTGCGAAGCGTGCCCGCCGCCGAGGACGTGGGCGTCAGCGCCATCCCGGGCGTCTACGGTTTACCGACCGTGGTGCATAGCGCCCTGAAGGCGCGTCCGCTACTGGCGCTGGCAACCGAGATTCCCGGTCACTATGTCCGCGCCAGCGGCGCTGAGCTCAGTCGCATGTGCGCATCCCACGCCTCTTTCGAGGCCGAATTCTGTGAAACGCTACGCACAACGCCCGCTGACACCGCCCACGACCACGACGACATTTTGCGAGCGGTGGAAACCTTCACCACACGCCGCATCGAAGCGCGTCTCGACGAAACGCTGCATATTCCGCCGCTGCCGGAAACGGCGCGGCGCATCATCGCGCTGCAGCAGGAAACGAGCTACGACCTCGAAGATCTCGTGCAGATCGTCGAGGCAGACCCTGCCGTTGCCGCACGCATCATGGGCTGGGCAAACTCCGCGTTCTACGGCAACAACACGCCCTCCAAGTCCATCAACGATGCCATCATGCGCGTGCTCGGCTTCGACATGGTATTCAACATGGCGCTGGGCATGGCAATCGGGGCGAGCCTCGGGCTGCCCAAAAGCCACGTATCGGGCACGAGCCCCTACTGGCTGGATGCCGTCTACAACGCCGCCACCATGGAAGCTCTGGCACGGCACAGCAACAGCGATACTCGTCCGGATAAGGGCACGGCATATCTGATCGGGCTCCTCGCCAACTTCGGCACGCTTGTGGTCGGCCACGTCTTTCCGCCGCAGTACGACACCATCTGCCGGCTGCAGGAGGCAAATCCACAGCTCCCCGTGACGAGCATCGACCAGCACGTGCTCATGGTGAATCGCGAGGTGATTGCGGCGACGCTCCTGGAGCTCTGGGACATGCCCGACGAAATCACCACCGCGCTGCGCTATCAGTACGTGCGCGACTACGCCGGTCCGCATCGGACCTACGTGCGGCTGCAGCAGCTTGCGCACGATCTCCTGCAGCTTGGACCGGACAATCTGACCCAGGCCCACCTCGACGAGGCGCACGATCTCGGCATTGATGAAACGGGATTATTGGAAGTGGGCGGGGTGGTTCGGAATTCCCAGGAGGAGCTCGGCGAGCTCGCCAACTCTATGATGCAATGACGCGTCCGGCGTCCGGCTCGTGAAAGACCTCGAGATCGAGCTCACCTTCCGACTTTGCAACGGTCGTCGCCACCATGCCGTCGCCGGTTACATTGACCGCGGTACGCATCATATCCAGCAGCCGGTCGACGCCAATGATGAGACCAATGCCTTCGACGGGTAAGCCCACCTGATCGAGCACCATTGCCAGCATGATGAGGCCAACACCGGGCACCGCCGCCGTGCCCACCGACGCCATGGTTGCGGTCAACACCACAACCAGCAGCTCCTGCGGTCCGAGGCTCACCCCAAAAAACTGCGCAATGAACACGGTCGCAACACCCTGCATGATGGCCGTGCCGTCCATGTTGATAGTTGCTCCGAGCGGTACCGCAAAGCTTGCGACGTTGTTGCTGACGCCCACCCGATGCTCCACCGTGCGCAAGGTCACCGGCAGGGTGGCGCCGCTCGATGCGGTGGAAAACGCTACCAATATTGGTTCCCGCATTTTGCGCAGATAAGTCAGCGGATTGAGGCCTGCCAGGAAGCGCAGCAGCAACGGATACACCACCGTCATGTGCAACACGAGGGTCGCGGCAACGGTCAGGAAATAGGTGATCAGCTTGGCAATGTCAGACAGCCCGACGGTAGCGCCAAGACTGACCATCAGACAGAACACGCCTATCGGCGCGATATGCAGGATCATCGTGATCAGCTGCATGAAAATTTCGTTCAGATCGTCAAAGACGGAACGGATGCGCTGCCCGGCTTCACCCGCTTTGGAGATGGCAATCCCCAGCAGCACCGCAAACACGATCACCTGCAGCATCGCACCGTTGGCCATGGCCGCAACCGGATTGCTGGGAAAGATGTTGACCAGCGTGTCCTTGAACGGGGGCGCCTCTTTCGCCGCGTAGGTCACGACTTCGAGGCCCTTGTCACTGGCGGAGACGCCCGGCTCGACGATGAGCCCCATCGTCAACGCAAGGCTGACCGCAATGGCGGTGGTGAGGAGATACAGGCCGATGGACTTACCGCCCAGACGGCCGACCTTGCCGGTTGCACCCAGGCTCGCCGCACCGCAGGTGAGCGAAACCAGCACCAGCGGTACCACCATCATCCTGAGCAAGGTGATGAAAATGTCGCCACCGGCATCAATCAGGCCGAACGTGAAAAAGCTGGAGAAAAAGTGGTCTTCCGGCAGACCAAGCGCCTGAATCAGCGCACCGACCAGCAACCCGGCACCCATCCCGATGAGGATGCGCGAGGTGAGATTCACTTGAGCATTGCCATGTGAGCGGGCTTGGCTGCTCAGCCCACCTCAATCATTTCGAAGTCTTCTTTGCTGACGCCGCATTCCGGGCACACGAAGTCTTCCGGCACATCTTCCCATGCCGTGCCTGGCTCTATGCCTTCTTCATCACAACCTTCGGCTTCATCGTAGATCCAGCCACAGACAATACACTGCCACTTCTTCATGGGTGCTCAAAAAACTCACGCGTGGAACAAGGCGCGATAAATTACTTGTCTGCCCCTTAAAAATCAACGTTTTACTGCACCTCAGGCGTTCGCATGAGCATGGCCCACGGCGCCAAGAGAGACTACACTGCGCTGCTCATTCTGTTGTCGCGAGTTAGCTGTGCAGATCGACGCCGGCCGCCTCAATCCATACCTGGACCTGACCCGATTGAATCGGCCGGTAGGCAGTCTGCTGCTGCTCTGGCCAACGCTGGCCGCGCTCTGGATGGCCGCTGAAGGTGTGCCCGACGTTGCTCTGATTGTCATCTTCACCCTCGGCACCTTTTTGATGCGCTCCGCGGGCTGTGTCATCAACGACTATGCCGACCGTCACGTCGACGGCAACGTCGAGCGTACACGCGGCAGACCACTCGTCACCGGCACCATACAGCCACGCCAGGCGCTCATGCTCTTTGCCGGATTTGCCCTTGCTGCGGGTCTTCTTGTGCTCTTTCTCAACCGCGAGACTCAGCTTCTCGCCGTTGGCGGTCTGCTGGTCGCAGCAACCTATCCATTCATGAAGCGCTGGACGCACCTGCCTCAGGTGGTGCTCGGCGTTGCGTTCAGCTGGGGCATTTTGATGGCCTGGACCGCAACCGGTGGGGGACTCACGGAAGCAGCCGGACTCCTGTTCACTGGCAGCGTGGTATGGATCGTGGCCTACGACACCATGTACGCCATGGTCGATCGTGACGATGACCTCAAGGTTGGCGTGAAAAGCACGGCCATACTGTTCGGTAATCTCGACCGGCTGATGATTGGCGTGCTGCAGGGTGCCGCTCTCCTGGCGTTTTTTCTGCTGGGTAACAAGCTTGAATACGGCTATGCCTACTACCTGGGTCTTGCGTGCGCCGCAGGTCTCATGGTCTACCAGCAGCGGCTCATCCGCCGGCGCGATCGAGCCGGGTGCTTCCAGGCTTTCACCAACAACATCTGGGTCGGCTTTGCCCTTTTCTGCGGTACCGTTGTCGAGCTCAGCCTGCGCTCGCTCCTGAGCTGAAGCGTTGTTGACGCTGGCGCGAGTTGTCCATCGCCTGAACGCTGCCATTGCGCACGCGGTGCGCTGGCTGGCCCTGGCAATGGTTGTGGTGACTCTCACCGTAGTCGTTCTGCGCTACGCGTTCGACACCGGCGCCATCATGCTGCAGGAAGCCGTGGTTTACATGCACGGACTTTTGTTTCTTCTCGGCATCCCGTACGCGCTTAACATAAACGCTCACGTGCGCGTGGACATCATCTACAGCAAACTCGACCCGGCCCGGCAGCGCATGATCGACATTGCGGGTCACGTCCTGTTTTTGCTACCGGTGGCAGGCTTCATATTCGTGACCAGCCTGCCCTACGTTGCCGCCAGCTGGCAGGTGCTCGAAGGCAGCCCGGAAGTTGGCGGCATTCCTGCGGTGTTTCTGCTCAAGACCCTGATTCCCGTGATGGCCGTAGCGCTGTTCCTGCAGGGTCTTGCCGCCATCCTCAGCCTGATCTTCGACCCCGAGGCAAACGCTACGTGAGCGCAACCCCGCTCGCCATGTTCGCGGTGACTTTTGCCGCTCTGCTTGCCGGCTATCCGGTGGCGCTGACTCTGGCGGGCGTTGCCCTGATCTTCGCGCTCGTTGGCATCCTGACCGGCGCCTTCAATCCGGGTGATCTCGGGTTCGCGCCCGGACGGCTGTTCGGGATTGTCACGAACCAGACGCTGATTGCGGTGCCGCTGTTCGTGTTCATGGGCGTCATGCTCGAGAAGACCCGCCTGGCGGAGGGGCTCCTCACGAGTCTCTCCGAGCTCCTGCGCAACCTCCGCAGCGGGCTGGCAGTAACCGTGGTGCTCGTGGGCATGCTGATGGCGGCAAGCACCGGCATTGTCGGTGCTACGGTGGTCACCATGGGCCTGATGTCTCTGCCCAGCATGTTGAAGCAAGGCTACGAGCCCGGTTTTGCGACCGGCACCATCAGCGCCACGGGAACCCTGGGTCAGATCATCCCGCCCTCGATCGCGCTGGTGCTCCTGGGGGACGTGTTGTCGAACGCCTATCAGCAGGCGCAGCTTTCGATGGGCATCTTTGCCCCCAAGTCCGTCTCGGTCGGCGACCTGTTCGCCGGCGCCATCGTGCCGGGTCTCGTGCTGGTTGGACTGTATCTTCTCTACGTGCTGGCCAAAGGGTGGCTGCAACCAGGCGCGATGCCCCAACGCGACAACGGCGAGACGCACGAGCCCATACGGTGGCTCCAGAGCCTGAGCTCACTGGTGCCGCCGCTCTTTCTGATCGTTGCCGTGCTGGGTTCGATTCTCGGCGGGCTGGCAACCCCGACTGAGGCGGCAGGTGTCGGTGCCACCGGAGCCATTGTGCTGGCGCTCGCCTACAGGAAATGCGATTGGTCGGTGCTCCGTGAGGTCTGCGAGTCGACGCTGTCCACCACTGCAATGGTCTTTTTCATTCTGATCGGCGCGTCGATCTTCTCGCTCGTGTTTCGCGGTTACGGCGGCGACGAAATGGTCCAGGCCTGGTTCGAGCAGATGCCCGGCGGCGTATGGGGCGCGCTTGCCGTGGTCATGCTGGTGATCTTCCTTCTCGGCTTCATTCTCGATTTCATTGAGATCACGTTTGTGGTCGTGCCGATCGTAGGTCCCGTGCTCCTGGCCATGGGCGTTGATCCCATCTGGCTGGGCGTCCTCATTGCAGTCAATCTGCAGACGTCGTTTTTGACCCCACCCTTCGGGTTCGCGCTCTTCTACCTGCGCGGGGTAACCCCACCCGAGGTGACCACCACCGCGATGTACCGTGGCGTGGTGCCGTTCATTGTTCTGCAGCTCATTCTCCTGGGCGCACTCCTGGCCTGGCCAACGCTGGCCACCTGGCTGCCTTCGCAGATCTACGGTTAGTCCGGCCGCCGGACGTCTTCAGGACTTGAGGGAAGGCCAGTCGGGCGGGCGCTTCTCAACAAACGCCTGGACACCTTCTTTGTAGTCGTCTTCGCCCATCATGTCGTTGAGGAGGCGCTCGGATTCCTTGACCGAGCTTGCAACGTCGCGATGCAGATCGCGATAGATCTGCCAGCGGGTCTGTTTCAGAGAGTTCGGCGCCACGGTGGTGATCATCTGTCTGACGTACGCGTAGGTTTCCTCGAGCAACGCTTCCGGTTCATACAGGGCGTTGACGAAACCGAGCTCCAGCGCCTCGTCCGAGGTAAAGACCCGGCTCGTCAACAACAGATCGTTGGCACGCCCCAATCCCACGATACGCGGCAGCATCCAGGAGAGCCCGTACTCTGCGGGCAGGTTGAGCTTCCCGTGAGCCGTGGTGAACTTGACGCCGGGCACTGCAAAACGGACGTCGGCGAAACAAGCGAGCGCAAGCCCAACTCCTGCAGCCGGCCCGTTGACGGCCGCCACTATCGGCTTGGAAAGCCCGAAGTGGTAAGCGAAGGCTGCATCAAATTCGTCGGCAACGCCGTAACCCGGAGTGGCGATGTCCGGAGTGGTGCCCGCATCATAGCCGCCGCGTTCCGAATGCCCTTCTAGCGCCTGAGAGTCTCCGCCCACGCAGAAGCCGCGCCCGCGGCCTGAAACCACAATCGCCTGTACGGCGGGATCCGCATCCGCCTGCGCCAGCAGGTGCCGGTATTCGGTGTGCAGGCGACCGGTCCAGGCGTTCATACGGTGCGGGCGGTTCAGGAAGATGCCGGCAATGCCGTCGTGTATCTCGTATTCGGTATTCTTCAGCTCCATGACGTCACCGCGCGTTGATGTAAGCCTGCTCGCTGATCTCGTGGTATGCCCGCACGTCTTCCAGAAAGCTCATGTAAGAGTCGTAAATCCGCTGCGCGAGCTCATTCTCGGCGGCGGCCTCGGCGACAACCTCTGCCGATACCGTACGCAGTTCCGCAATGACGTCATCGGGCAGCGCACGCAGCTCAACGCCATGCTCGTCGACAAGCGTGCGTAGCGCGGCGTTGTTGCGCGCCGTAAACTCACTCAGCATGTCGTCGTTGATCGCCCGCGTGGCAACTTCGATCATCGCCTGCAGATCCGCGGGCAGGCTATCCCACGCGTCTTTATTCACGATGGATTCGAGGGTCGGGCCGGGCTCATGCCATCCGGGATAGTAGTAATACTTCGCCACGGTATGCAGCGCGAGAGCCAGATCGTTATAAGGTCCCACCCATTCCGTGGCGTCGATTGCCCCGGTCTGCAAGGCTGTGAACACCTCACCTCCCGGCAGCGCCACCGGCGTACCGCCGGCGCGCTGAAGAACCTCTCCACCAAGGCCCGGAATGCGCATCTTCAGCCCCTGCAGATCGGCCAGGCTGTTGATCTCCTTGTTAAACCAGCCCGCCATCTGCACGCCGGTGTTGCCGCTCGCCAGGGGAACCAGACCGAACGGCTCGTAGAGTTCCCGCCAGAGATCCATGCCGCCGCCGTAGTGCAGCCAACCGTTCATTTCCTGAGCGTTCATACCAAAGGGTACGGTGGCGAACATGGCGGCAATCGGGATTTTGCCCCGCCAGTAGTAAGCAGCGCCGTGACCCATCTCCGCGGTTCCCTGGGAGACCGCATCGAACACTTCGAATGCGCCAACGAGCTCACCCGCGCCATACACCTTGATGTCGAGCCGGCCGTTACTCATGACCTTGAGCTGTTCGGCCAGGCGTTCCGGCGCCGTGCCGAGACCGGGCAGATTCTTGGGCCAGGTGGTGATCAGCTTCCACCGGTAAACCTTCTGAGGCGCCTGAGCTTCGGCACCGCCGCCCGCGGGTTCAGCGGGGGCACACCCGAAAAGGCCCAGAAGTCCCAGGCACAGCAGACTGGTACGCAACGTTTTCAACAAGTTTTTCTCCTCTCAATCCAGCGGTTCGAGATTGGCGTAACCGACCATCAGCCATTTAGCGCCGGCGCCCGGGAAATTGACTTCCACCTTGGCCCGGTCGCCGCCGCCTTCCATCTGCATGATGACCCCTTCGCCATACTTGCCATGCTGCACGCGCTGGCCGATGCGGAAGCCGAGATCGTCATTTTCTTCAAAGAGGCTCGACGAGCCGCTATCCCCATAGGGCCTTTGCACCGCGCCGTTCATGCGCACCTCGGCAATCAGATCCTGGGGAATCTCGAGCAGGAAGCGGCTGGGGCGGTTGTAACTGTCGAGGCCATGCAGACGCCGCGTTTCGGCGTAGGTGAGATAAAGCTCTTTCATGGCCCGTGTGATGCCCACGTAGGCAAGGCGGCGCTCTTCTTCCATGCGCCCCGGCTCTTCCGCCGACATGCGGTGCGGGAAGAGACCCTCCTCCATGCCGCCGAGAAAGACCAGCGGAAATTCGAGACCTTTGGCCGAATGCAGCGTCATCATCTGCACGCTGGGCCCCTGCTGCGCCTGGCGGTCACCCGCATCGAGCGCCACCTGATCGAGAAACTCCTGCAGCACCGACACCTCGGCATCGTCACTATCGGTAAACGGAAACACGAGCTCACCGCTGAATTGACGGCAGGCGTTGACGAGCTCTTCGAGGTTTTCTTTCCGAGCAAGACCCCGCTCACCGCGCTCCTGGCTGTGATACGCCATGAGCCCACTCGTCTCGATGCAATGATCGGCCAACTCGTGCAGGCTCATCTCGTTGACCGCTTCGGCCATGTCGTCAATGAGTGCAATGAAGTTGCCGAGCGTCGTCTGCACCCGCCCGGTAAACTTGCTGCCGGCAATACCCTCTTTCGCTGCCTGCCAGAGTGATACACCTTCAGCGCGGGCCAGCTGGCGCACAGCTTCCACCGACTTGTCACCAATACCCCGTGGCGGCGTATTCACCACACGCTCAAAGGCCGTATCGGAATGCCGATCGTCCATGAGACGCATATACGCCAACGCGTTTTTGATCTCAGCCCGTTCGAAAAAGCGCTGACCGCCATATATCTGGTAGGGGATGTTGGCGCGCAGCATCGCTTCTTCGATCACCCGCGACTGGGCGTTGGAGCGGTACAGAACCGCTACCTCGTTGGCGCTGCCCCCTTCGTCGAGCCACTGCTGGGTGCGCTCGACGATGAAACGCGCCTCATCCAGATCGTTGTAGCCGGAGTAGAGGCGAATGGGTTCACCCTCGGGACCATCACACCAGAGATGTTTTCCCAGTCGATCGGTGTTGCGCTTGATGAGCCCGTTGGCGGCATTCAGGATGTTCTGCGTCGAACGATAGTTCTGTTCGAGACGAATGGTCTCCACCTGGGCAAAGTCGCTGCCAAACTGATGAATGTTCTCGATCTTGGCGCCGCGCCAGCCGTAAATGGACTGATCGTCATCCCCAACCGCCATGACGTTTCCGGTCTGCCCCGCAAGGACTCTGAGCCAAGCATATTGGATCGTGTTGGTGTCCTGAAACTCGTCGACCAGGATGTTGTTGAAACGCTTCTGGTAGTGGTCGAGGAGCACCGGATCGTTGAGCCAGAGCTCGTGGCTTCTGAGCAGGAGCTCCGCAAAGTCCACGAGCCCACCCTGCTCGCAGAGCTCCTCGTATGCTTCGTAGATTCGCTTGTGTGTAATCTGGAACAGATCGTCGGAACTCGGGACCTGATGCGCGCGCCGGCCTTCGTCTTTCTGGCCGTTGATGAACCAGGTGGCCTGGCGCGCGGGCCACTTCTTCTCGTCTATGTCGAGAGCCCGCATGACACGCTTGACCAGGCGCAGCTGGTCATCGGAGTCGAGTATCTGAAAATTCTGCGGCAACTTGGCTTCCTGCCAGTGCATGCGCAGAAGCCGATGGGCGAGACCGTGAAACGTCCCGACCCAGAGCGAGCGTGCGGAGATCTGCAGGAGCTCTTCGATGCGCGCACGCATCTCGGACGCCGCTTTGTTGGTGAACGTCACCGCCAGGATCCCGTGGGGTGAGACGCCCTCCACGTCGATCAGCCAGGCAATGCGATGCACCAGCACCCGGGTTTTGCCGCTGCCCGCGCCGGCCACGACCAGGGTATTACCAACGGGTGCGGAGACGGCCTGACGTTGAGCCTCGTTCAGGCCCTCTAAGATGTGCGTGATGTCCAAAAATTGTCTCTCTCGCCACAAGCTTGCTATGGTCCAAGCGTCGTTTTCACTCGAGAAAGCGAGAAAAACTTGCAGCGGATGAAGCGTGGCGTCAGTCTACAGTTGATGCTTGGCCCCGGACAAGAAAAGGTACAAGGAAACGTACGAGGATGAGTACAAGGATGCATGTCAGGCGCGGCCTGGGACTGCCCGCACTGGGACTGCCCGCCCTGGGACTGCCCACTATGGTGCTGCTGGCCGGTCTGGCCGCGCCCGCGCAGGCCGATTGGCAGACTTGCGTTGCCGACCTGCGTCAGCGAGCGCTCGATAGCGGCGTACCCGACAACACCGTCGCGTCGGTCATGGACACGGTCGTCGAGCTGCCGAGGGTCATCAGCGCCGATCGCAGCCAACCTGAATTCACCCAGACGTTTACGCAGTACTACAACGCCCGAGTCACGCCGGAGCGCGTTGAAAAAGGCCGCGAGATGTTGACCCGACACGCATCGTTCCTGGCGCTCGTGCAGCGCGAGACGGGTATCCCGCCGCAATACCTCGTTGCGCTATGGGGATTGGAAACGAACTACGGCAGCTACTTCGGCACACTGTCGATTCCCTCCGCGCTGACGACGCTCGCCTGCGATTCGCGCCGGGCCGATTTCTTTGCGAATGAGCTCCTTGCCGTCCTCAAGATCATTGCAGCCGGCGACATCGATGCGGATGCGCTCATCGGCTCCTGGGCGGGCGCCATCGGACATATGCAGTTCATGCCAACCACGTACCTCGCCCACGCCGTCGACGGTGACGGTGATGGCAGGCGTGACCTGCTTGGCAGCCTGACCGACGCGCTCACATCGGGTGCCGCGTATCTCGAGAGCCTCGGCTGGCAGGCCGGTTACCGCTGGGGCCGGGAGGTGGTGCTGCCCGAGAACTTCGACCACGCGCAGGCCGGCAGATCCAACTGGCAGTCGCTGGCTTACTGGTCCGAAACCGGCATCAAGGACACGTTCGACAGACCGCTGGCCCCCATCGACCTCGAAGCGGCGCTGCTGCTGCCGAGCGGTCATACGGGACCTGCCTTCCTGGTATACCCCAACTTCAAAACGCTGATGAAGTGGAACCGGTCGGAATCGTATGCGCTCTCCGTCGGACGCCTGGCTGACCGCATAGCCGGTGCCGGACGTCTGCGCGCGACGCTGCCGTCAGAGCGCTTTGCGACGGCGGATATCACCCGACTGCAGTCGAATCTCAACACGCTCGGCTACGATGCCGGCAAACCCGACGGGGTGCTGGGTCCCGGCACGCGGGGCGCCATTCGCCGCTTTCAGCAGCAGTTTGGTCTGATCGCCGACGGTTACCCATCGACCGCGCTCTTCACTGCGGTGGCTGAGCAGATCAACCGCGGCCCGTAGCTCACGCGGCATCGCGCAGGAAACTGCGGAAAATCTCGATGAACGCCCGCGCCGCGGGTCCGGGCGAGCGCCGCACCGCATGGGCCACACCGAGATACTGCTCGTTCAACAACAACACCCCCTCGAAGACGGCAAACTCGTCGCGAAACCGCAGACTTGCAGGTGCCAGACTCACCACCGGCGAGATCGCATCCGTCGCCTGCACGAGCTGACGGACGAGCGGAAAGTAGTCACAGACATACTGAGCAGGTACGGGCGAGAGGCCAGCCGCCTGGTAGGCGGCGGCAAGGACCCGATCGGCGACCGGGCCGGCCTCGGGCATGATGACCGGGTATTTCAGGAGCTCAGCCCCATCAGGACTGCCTTTTACGGTAAGTGGGTGGTCACTTCGAGCAATGACGAACGAGTAGAGCTTGGCAACCTGGGTGGTGAACATGTCTTCGCGATCGAGGTAATTCACGCCGCCAACCACCAGGTCCACCTCACCATTGAGCGCCGCCTGGGTGAGATCGGCCACCGTGCCCTCGCTGACACTCACACTCAACCCCGGATACACCCGGGCAAACGCGCTGACCGTACTCTCCAGAAAGGTGACAAAGGCCGCGGGGGCCACACCGATGCGCAGCTTGCCCCGCTCGAGCGTCCGCAGTGAAGCCAGGTCTTCCATGAGCTCGTCGGCATCGTTGAGAATGCGCTCCGCCCGCGGCACGAACGTCTCGCCGGCGGCCGTCAGCTGCACGCCGCGCGGCAAACGCTCAAAGAGCTTGATGCCGAGGAGCCGCTCGGTTTCCGCAACGCTTTTGGTCACGGATGACTGGGTGACCGCCAGAGCTGCGCTGGCCGCGGTGAAGCTGCCCGCCCGCGCCACTTCCACAACGTGACGGAGCTTTTTCAGATCGGACAGAGCCCGCATAGCGCCTCCTGACATTCCAGCTTGGAATGATTACAGCATGATTTCTCATTTTACTGAATACCAGTCCGCCCTTAGGATGACTGGCGCCTTCACACGAGATGAGTCCCATGAACATGACTGTGTTGCCCGATCGGGAAAAGCTGCTGCGCCAGGCGTCGGAGCTGCCGCTGGATCAGCTCGACGTCAGCAACTGGCACCTCATGCAGAACGACGCCATCTGGCCTTACTTCGAACGTCTGAGGAAAGAAGATCCGGTGCACTACCACGCCGACAGTCGCTACGGACCGTTCTGGTCGATTACCCGGTTCGACGACATCAAAGCGGTCGATTCGAATCATCAGCAGTTTTCGTCAGAAGGCACCATTTCGCTCATTGACGTGAACGAAGACTTCAAGACGCCCATGTTCATTGCCATGGATCAGCCCAAGCACGATGCGCAGCGCAAAGTGGTGAGCCCGGTTGTGGGGCCCCGCAACCTCGCCGCCTTCGAAACGCTGATCCGCGAGCGCAGCGCCCGCGTCCTCGACGGTCTGCCGATCGGCGAGACGTTCAACTGGGTGGACCGCGTTTCGGTTGAGCTCACGACCCAGATGCTGGCAACGCTCTTCAACTTCCCGTTCGAAGACCGCCGCAAGCTCACCCGCTGGTCGGACGCCGCGACCGTAACGGAGATGTCACAGGAAGAACGGCGCCAGGAATTCCTCGAGTGTCTGGCCTGTTTCACCGAGCTCTGGCATCAGCGCGCGCACCAGGAGCCGGGTTTCGACCTCATCTCCATGCTTGCCAACGGTGAGGCCACCAAAGACCTCGTCAACCAGCCAATGGAGTATCTGGGCAATAT
This sequence comes from Pseudomonadales bacterium, assembly GCA_028285415.1. Taxonomy (GTDB): domain Bacteria; phylum Pseudomonadota; class Gammaproteobacteria; order Pseudomonadales; family Azotimanducaceae; genus UBA4421. Next base: position 245,984 of record JANQPF010000003.1, on the reverse strand, counting down.
CATGCTCCTGATCGTGGGCGGCAACGACACCACTCGAAACTCGATCTCGGGAGGCGTGCTGGCGCTGAACCAGTATCCCGAGGAGTACGCCAAGCTGCGTGCCGACGAGAGCCTGATTCCAAACATGGTGGCGGAGATCATCCGCTGGCAGACGCCGCTGGCATACATGCGCCGGACCGCGCTCGAAGATGTCGAAGTAGGCGGCAAACTCATCCGCAAAGGCGATAAAGTGGCCATGTGGTACGTGTCCGGCAATCGTGACGAAGACAAGTTTACGGACGCGAACCGCCTGATCATCGACCGCCCCAACGCGCGCAATCACGTTTCCTTCGGCTTCGGCATTCACCGTTGCATGGGTAACCGGCTGGCGGAGATGCAGCTCCGCGTGCTGTGGGAAGAAATCATGAAGCGCTTCGAGTTCGTGGAAGTCGTCGGCGAACCCGAGCGGGTACGCTCCAATTTCGTGCGTGGCTATGCTGACCTGCCGGTGCAGCTGCACCCCAGGAAGGATTAGGCGTCAGACGACAAGCTGGCGCACCAGCGTTGCGGCAAGCGCAAGGACCACAAGCACCACGCCGCCAACGAGCATGCCGGATAACAAGTGTCTGCGTTTGTGAGCGCTGACGAACGCGCCGGCGCCGTCCCAGGTCAGGAACGGACCGCCCAGATAGCTTTCCTCGCCTGGCTCATAGTTGACCACACAAACCCCGGTTTCGGTTTTAGCTACGAAGTAGCGTTCACCGTGCGAACCTTCGTGGCTCGACAGATCCTGTGGCTCCGCTAGTTCTGCCGAGTGTTTCGCTAACGTGTTGATATACGGCTCCGTCATAAAGCGCGTCCTTAAAGCATAGCCATCTATTTCACCGGCGTGAACTCAATGTGCAGCTCCTTGAGAATACGTAGGCTGTAGTTGGGCAGGTGGCGCAAATCGTTTTTCTCAGGGATCAGCCGGAAGTGCTCGATGCGGTCAATGAACGCTTTGAAACCCCAGTAGAGCTCTCGCCGCGCAAGCGGAGCGCCGAGACAGTAGTGAGTCCCGGTGCTGAATCCAAGGTGGGCACCGGCGTTCCTGCGCTCCAGATCAATCTCGTCAGGGTTGTCGAATACTTCGGGATCACGGTTGCCGGCTGCATAGCGCAGATCCACCTGCGCCCCCTTGGGAATACGCACCCCACCCACTACCACCTCGTTTTTCGCCGTTCTGCTCATACCCTGGGCGGGTGATTCGAGCCGCACGACTTCGTCACAAAAGGTTTTCAGATACCGTTCGGGGTCGCTCCTTAGCTTTTCCCAGGTTGCCGGATTGCGCGCCAGCAGCATGACACCCGCCGAAAGCGCATTGGTTGTCGTTTCAGAGCCGCCCACGAAGGTGTCCTGCATCATTTCCGCGTGGAGCTCGTTGTCGGAGAGCGTGCGCCCCCAACCGGGAACCTCTATGTTGACGAGATCGGAAAGCAGAGAGTCGTCCGGCGTCCTGCGCAGCTTGTCGAAAATCGCCTGGAAGTAGTGCTGCGCCTGTATCTCCAGATCGGTGTACTTCAGAACATCTTCTGCAGACAAGCCGAACCCGACGCCGCGAATCCAGGCATCGGTCCATTTCTTGATCTGCCAGACGTCTTCCATGTCGGCGCCCATCTGGCGGCATATGATGATGAGCGGTAGAGGTACGGCAAACTGGGAGACAAACTCACAAACGCCGTCCTGCCCGGCAACAACGTCATCGATGAGCTCATACGCGAGTGCCTCAACCTCATGGTCGATTGCGTTGATACGTTTCGGGCGAAACGCATGATCGAAGATCGACCGCATCTGCTTGTGCTCAGGGTCGTCTCTTGCCGCAAGCGACTCGCCCGGCACCCAGCCGTTCTCGAGAAACCGTTCGTAGGCAAGCCGGGCGTTGCCGGTCAGATTGGCGTGGTCGTTACTCGGGCGCCAGTTGCTGAAGTTGTCGTAGTCGAGTGCAATCTGCCGCTGATCTTCATACCGGGTGACCACATACATGCCGGTCAGCGGATCCTGATAGACCGGCGCATGTTCGCGAAGATACGCGTAAGTCGGGTAGGGACATTCCAGGACCTCAACGTCGGCGAGGGTCACCTCTTCCAGCGAGACCGGACAGACCGGATTGTCCATTCGGTTCACTTCGCTCGACTCGCTCACCTGATTCTCCACCACCCGACCGGCCGCGGCCATCATGCATCAAGCCGTGCGCAGAGCCAACAGCGGTCAGACGCTCACGCGCGGGCCCGGGTCTCAGTCGAAGAGCTTGCCCGCCAGCGAGCCCAGCGCACCCCCCAAGCCGTCTGCGGGAGAAAAATCTGCCACCTTGGGTCCAATCAGGGCCACCACCTGCTCGGCAATGGCAGGGGAGATACCCACCTGCTCGGCAAGCCGGCCGATGTCAATCTGCGAAACGAAATTCTCGAGATCGAGCCCACCCAGAAGGTCGGTGAAGTCGAAACCATCATCGCCGCCAAGCTGCTGGCCCAGAGCACTGCCCAGGCCCGGGAGCTGATCATCGGCAACGCCGGCCTCTTTCACCGAGTCGAGCAGACCCGGAACGCCTTCCAACAAATCCATGATGTTCAAAGCAAACCTCCTTTTGTCGAGATAGGGATGCTAGAGGCTACGGCCCGGTTCCTCCACCGCGTTTTGTAACAATGGCATCAAATTGTGGGTCCGCGCGTCAGCTCGAGCAATTCCGCGGCGAGCAACGCACTTTTCATGACCACGCGGGTACGCCCGTCGTTGCAGACCACCAAACTCAGCCGATCACGCGCCTGCGAGAGCAGCGCTGCTGCAGCCCACATAGTATTCGAACCCTGAACGCCGAACGAGACGCCGGGGAGATCCGCTCGCGCCCAGCCTTTTACAATGCGGTACTCCGCCGGTCCCTCGAGCAGCGTGTGCAGAGTTTCCGGTTGCACCAGCTCACCGCCCTCCGTCACGAAGAGCCGCAGGATTTTCGCCCAGTCACCCATGGTCATATGTAAGGTACCGGCGGATGAGAACACCGCGGGGTTGTCGCTGCGCGGCGCGCCGGGCGCTACCGCTTTGCCGCGAAAAATCCCCACTCCCGGCAGCGTCACCGCGGCAGCGTGACCACAGATTTCGGGCGGCGGACCGTAGCCCAGCGACGTGATACCGAGCGGACGACAGACGTGTTCATCCAGCGCCCGTTCGAAAGACTGACCGGTGAGCCGGTCAATTGCCGCGCCGATGACCATGTAGCTCAGGTTTGAGTAAACAAACTTGCCCGCTTTGTGAGGCGGTTTCTGCATGGCAACGCAGGCTACCTCCGAACGCTGCTCGGTCAGGTCGCGGGTGTCTGGCCAGAAACGCCGCATGAGCCGCAGCGACGGGTTGGCCCGCATACCCGCACGGCAATAGAAGAGCTCTTCAAACGACCGGTCTTGCCAGCCTGCATGGACGGCGGAACCAAGATCCGGGAACACGGCTGCAACCGGCGTTGACCAATCGACGAGCCCAAGCTCCACCAGGCGGGCAAAAAGCAGCGCCGTGATCGACTTGGCGCACGAGCCGATGTGCCATTGATGGGAAAGGGCAACCGGCAGTTCCGCATCACGCCGACAGGTGCCCACCGCGTCGAAGACGGCCTCACCTGACGCATCCAGAATGCCCCCCGCTACCGCGGGGACGCCCAGTTCACGCCTGAAGTGATCGAGTTGGAGACGCATGCCACATCCTAGCGTCGATGCGAACCATAGCTAGATCCGGTGCCGCTTTTTTTCGGGAAATCCGGGTTTTCTTGCCGTGGCCGCAGCGCTAGGTTGGGACGTCACAGGAGGTGAGCATGCGAATTCTGATATACGGCGCTGGGAATATCGGCTGCTTGTACGCAGCCCGGCTCGCCGAGAGCGGGCAGGACGTCGTGATTATGGCGCGCGGGAATCGCCACGATAGCCTCCGCGACCACGGGGTCAGTATGGAGGATGCCGTATCCGGCGAATGCACGACAACGCGCGTTCCCGTCATCAATCGCCTGGATCCGCAAGATGCCTACGACCTCGTTCTAGTCGTGCTGCCAGAATCGGCGCTCGCCGAAGTCTTGCCGATCCTGGCCGCAAACGAACGCACCCCGAGCGTGATGTTCTTCGCTAACCACGTTAGCGGTCCAGAGCCCATGATTTCGGCCCTCGGCAAAGACCGCGTGCTCCTCGGGTTTCCGGGCGCGGCGGCGATCCCCCGGGCTGGCACGATTCGCTACGTCATCACATCACGCCGCGAGCAGCCGACAACCGTCGGGGAGCTCGAAGGCCGCCGCACGGAGCGCCTGGCCACGATTGCCGGGGTACTCGAGCAGGCAGGTTTTCCGACCTCCATCTCGACGAACATGGATGCCTGGCTGAAGACGCATGCGGCTAAAATCCTGCCAACCTGCGGCGCCCTTTTTTACGCTGGCGGCCGCGTCGATAAACTCGCAACCCATGACAAAGCCATGCGGCTGATGGTGCGCGCCATGCGGGAGTGCCTGCAGATCCTGCGTGCCAATGGCATACCCATCACACCGGCAAATCACCGGGTGCTGCTCTGGCTGCCCGAGTGGTTGATTGTTCTCGGTATGAAGCGAATGTTCCGCAGTGAAACGATGGCCATCAAAGTGGGACATGCCGAGGACGCTAAGCGCGAATTCCAGATGCTCGCGCAGGACTTCCTGGCCTTGAACGAAGCAACGCGATTGCCGACGCCCGCTATGAAGCAATTGTTCGGGCACCATGATGCGGCCACGCCGGTTCCGGACTAGTGCAACAAGTCATCCAAGCGGGAGTTCTGGACGATGACAAGTGCATAGGATCCGGGCCGCTCCTGGCCGATCTGATATTCTGTTTCGCGATGGCTAACAAAGAAGATTTGTGTTGAGTGACAATCCCGTAAGTCAGCGAGCGAAAGCTCACTTCCCAACCGTGTTGCTGACGTTGTTGAGCATCGTTCAGGCCTTGGCGCTCGAGTTACTCTGGGGCTATCTCGTCGAGCAGAACTATCTCTACGAATGGACGTTCCCTGCGATTCTAGGTTGGTTGCAGATCACCGCCACGCTGCTGGGGATTCTGCTCATATGGCTCATCTACAGTGACATGGTGCTCCGTTTGAGCTGGCTACCAAGGACAATCGACGCCATCTTTCCTTTCCTGGTCGGGATTCTAGAGTTTGCACAGATCAGCGCCCTGGGTGCGTCCACAATCGGCTTGTGGTTCATATTACTTGCCATCTTGTTTGCATCCATGGCCTGGATCAGTCAGTCCTCAATGAAACGCGCCAGGCTGGCAAGCGAAAACAAAGATTTCTTCGAGAACGTCCGGCCAGCAACTTTTCGTGACCATCTCCTGACCATCATCCCGGCAATGAGTATCTTCATCCTGGGCATTAGTATCTGGATTACGGAAAACCAGGGCTGGTTCGCGCTGGTTGCGGTGCTGTCGACGATTGGTTTGCTCGGCTACCAGATGTGGATGAGCCATCTGTATACGCAGCGCTCTTATCAAAAGTGACTGAGGAGAACGGGCACGCCTGATTCCGCAGGCGCGTCTACTACTCCACCGTGACCGATTTCGCCAGGTTGCGCGGCTGATCGACATCCGTGCCTTTCAGGACGGCGACGTGATACGCCAACAGCTGCAGCGGCACGACATAGACGATGGGGGCGAGGATCGGGTCTACCTTGGGCAAGCGCACCACCGTGACTCCAGGTTCCTCGCGGAAGTTACTGTCCTCCGCCGCAAAGACGAAAAGTTCGCCACCGCGTGCGCGTACTTCCTGCAGGTTGGAATGCAGCTTCTCGAGCAGATCGTTGTTGGGTGCGACCGCAATGACCGGCATATCGTCGTCGACCAGGGCAAGCGGACCGTGCTTGAGCTCGCCAGCCGGATAACCTTCCGCGTGGATGTAGGAGATTTCCTTCAGCTTGAGTGCCCCTTCCATGGCCACCGGGAACATGGTGCCGCGACCCAGAAACAGCGCGTGATGCTTTTCGTTGAAGTTTTCCGCAATTTCCTGAATGCGCTCATCCAGACCAAGCGCCTGGTCGATGAGGTCGTCGAGAACGTGCAGGCCTTTGACGAGACCTTCTTCACAGGCTGACGCCATGCCGTGGCGACGGCCAAGGAGAAGCACCAGCATCATCAAATCCGTGAGCTGGGCGGTAAACGCTTTCGTCGAGGCGACCCCCACTTCCGTCCCGGCCTGTGTCATGAGCGCAATGTCACTCTCGCGCACCATGGAGCTCGTTGGGACGTTGCAGATGGTCAGTGTCGCCTTGAATCCGGTATCTTTGGCGATGCGCAGCGCCGCCAGCGTGTCCGCCGTCTCACCAGACTGGGAGATGGTCACGAAGAGCGTGTTGGGTAACACCGACACTTTGCGATAGCGGAACTCCGAAGCGACCTCAACCTGGCACGGGATGCCGACCAGTTCTTCGAACCAGTAGCGCGCAACGCTTGCGGCATAGTAGCTCGTGCCGCAGGCCACAATCGTGACCGCGTCAATCCCGTCGAACACCTTGTCAGCACCCACGCCAAACGCCTGCTCGAGGATCGTCGTGCGCCCGATACGGCCTTCGAGCGTGTCGCGAATCACCTTAGGCTGCTCGAAGATTTCCTTCTGCATGTGGTGGCGGTAGTTGCCTTTGTCGACGTCGTCGACACCCATCTCGACTTTGACGTCGCTGCGGATCACAGACTCGTCCGCCATGTTCCAGATGAGGATTTCGCTGGCGGTGATTTCGACGAGGTCACCCTCCTCGAGGAAGACGAACCGGTCGGTCACCGGCTTCAGCGCCAGGACGTCGGACGCTATGAAATTCTCGCCAATCCCCTTGCCCACGACGAGCGGGGAACCGGCACGCGCAGCGACGATGCGATCAGGATTGTCACGGCTCACGACGCCGATGGCATAGGCGCCTTCCAGTCGTTTGATCGTCGTCCGCACCGCATCCAGCAGATCCAGTCCGTCGGCAATGTACGAGTCCACAAGGTGCGCCACGGTCTCAGAATCGGTTTCCGAATCAAAAACGTAACCTTTTGCGAGAAGTTCCTCTCGCAGCGCCTCGAAGTTTTCGATGATGCCGTTGTGAACGATGCAGACGCGTTCGCTCGACGCATGCGGGTGCGCGTTGTTCTCCGCGGGCTGTCCGTGGGTCGCCCAGCGCGTATGAGCAATGCCGAGCTTGCCGCGCAGCGGATTCTCTGCAAGATCGCTGACAAGCTCCTGAACCTTGCCGACACGGCGCCGGCGCTTGAGCTCTCCGGAGCTGTCGAGCACCGCAAGTCCCGCAGAGTCGTAGCCGCGATACTCCAGACGTCGCAACCCCTCGAGAAGAATCGGAGGTACGTTGCGTTCGCCTACTGCTCCTACGATACCGCACATAATTCAGATCCCTCTTCGCTACTACTTGTCTTTGCGCTTGTCAGGCCGCGTCCAGCCGCTGATGTTACGCTGCTTGGCACGGCCAACCGCAAGGTCGCCGTCTTCGACTCTGGTTGTCACTGTTGACCCTGCCGCAACGAATGCGCCGTCCGCAATTTCGATGGGTGCCACCAGAGTCGAGTTGGTGCCCACAAACACGTCGTCACCGATATGGGTCTCATGTTTGTCCACGCCGTCGTAGTTACACGTGACCGTGCCTGCCCCGATGTTGGTCTCCGCGCCAATGGTCGCGTCGCCAAGGTAAGCCAGGTGGCTCGCCTTGGTACCGGCGCCGAGCGTGGCCTTTTTCGTTTCGACAAAGTTGCCGACTTTGACGCCTTCGCCGAGGCGTGAGCCGGGGCGGATGCGCGCAAAAGGGCCTACCGTACAGCCGGCCGCCAGCTCCGCGCCTTCTACGACCGTATGCGGGTGCACTTCAACGCCGTCGCCCAGCGAGGAGTCGGTAATCACGGCACCGGCACCGATGCGTACACCGTTGCCGAGCACAACGTCTCCGGACAACACCACATTGATGTCGACGAAACAATCTTCACCCGCGACTACGCGGCCGCGTACGTCCAATCGATCCGGATCCGCTAGCGTCACGCCTTCCAGCATCAATCGCTCAGCTTCGAGCTTCTGATAGGTACGCTCGAGCTCAGCCAGCTGCTTACGATCGTTGACGCCGCTGACCTCCTCCTTATCCGATACAACCCCATAGACAGGCACGCCGTCGCCAACGGCGAGGCTGATGATATCGGTCAGATAATACTCGCCCTGCGCGTTGTCATTGTTGACGCGATGGAGCCAACCACGCAGTTGTCCGGCGGGTGCTGCCAGAATGCCGGAATTGATTTCGTTGATCGCGCGCTCGGCATCGTTCGCGTCTTTGAACTCCACAATACCGACAATGGCGTCGTCTGCATCGCGCAGGATGCGACCCAGCGCCGCCGGATCTTCGAAGTGGGCGGTGACCAGGCCCACACCACCCTGCATGGCACCCGCAACGCAGCTTTCGAGGGTTTGTGGCTTGATCAATGGCACGTCGCCGTAGAGCACCAGCACAATGCCGTCGTCCGGGAGGTCTGCAATGGCCGTCTGCACAGCGTGACCGGTGCCCAACTGCTCCGCCTGCAGGACGCAGTTGCCGAGGGTGCCGACCGACTCACGGACCGCGTCCGCCTGATGACCGACAACCACGGTCGTGCTGCGCGGCGCAAGCGCCTCGCTGGCCGCAAGCACATGATGAATGAGCGGCCGGGAGGCCAGCTCGTGCAGTACTTTGGCCTTCTGCGAGCGCATTCTGGTGCCCTGGCCTGCTGCGAGGATGACAACGTCCAGATTCATGAAGCGCGATGCTCGTGGCAAAAGAGGGATTATAAGGAGAAGCCACAAAAAAGGGGGTGATTGTGATCACCCCCATTTGTAAGCAATTGTTTCGCCAGGGATTTGTCTGGCGGTTAACTGACTTCGATGCGCTAGCCCAGCTGGCGGCGGCGCTTGCGCAGCTCATCGAGCGTGCGCTGCTGTGCGAGGGCTTCCAGGCGGGCCGCCGCAACGGCAAAGTCGAGGTCTGCCGCGCGATCGGAAAGTGCCTTCTCGGCCGCTTCCAGCGCACGGGCTGCTTCCGCCTCATCGAGGTCTTCCGCACGCACGGCGGTATCGGCCAGGATTGTGATGTAGCCGGGTTGAATCTCGATGTAGCCGCCGGAGGCGAAAAACACCTCTTCCTCACCGTCTTCCATCGTCAGGTTGACCGGTCCAGGCTGAATTCCGGTCAGCAGTGGCGCATGGCCCGGGTAAATCCCCAGGCCGCCAATGGTGCCCACTGCGGTCAGCTTGCTGATGGTGCCGCTGAACAGCTCCCGCTCCGCGCTGACGATCTCACAATGCATGGTTGCCATAGCTGTTTACTCTTCGATGGACCTTAGATGGTTTTGGCTTTCTCGATGGCGTCTTCGATGCTGCCCACCATGTAGAAGGCATCTTCCGGAAGGTCGTCGTATTCACCATCGAGGATCGCCTTGAAGCTGCGCACGGTATCTTCACGGGAAACGAACTTACCCGGGTTACCGGTGAACTGCTCTGCCACGAAGAACGGCTGAGAGAAGAACTTCTGAATCTTCCGCGCACGGTAAACGAGGGCTTTGTCTTCTTCAGACAGTTCGTCCATGCCCAGGATGGCGATGATGTCACGCAGTTCCTGATAGCGCTGCAGTACCTGCTGGACGGTCTGTGCGACGTTGTAGTGCTCTTCACCGACAACCAGCGGATCCAGCTGACGCGAGGATGAGTCGAGCGGGTCGACCGCGGGGTAAATCCCGAGGTCGGTGATCGCGCGACTCAACGTAACGGTCGAGTCGAGGTGAGCAAAGGTGGTCGCCGGTGACGGATCGGTCAGGTCGTCCGCGGGTACGTAGACGGCCTGTACCGACGTGATGGAGCCCGTCTTGGTCGTCGTGATGCGCTCCTGCAGTACCCCCATCTCCTCGGCGAGGTTCGGCTGATAACCTACAGCCGAGGGCATCCGTCCAAGGAGCGCCGATACTTCGGTTCCCGCCAGGGTGTAACGGTAAATATTGTCGACGAAGAGCAGGACGTCGCGGCCGTCATCACGGAACTTCTCCGCCATCGTCAGGCCCGTGAGCGCCACGCGCAGGCGGTTGCCCGGCGGTTCGTTCATCTGACCGAACACCAGGGAAATCTTGTCGAGAACCTCTGCCTCTTCCATCTCATAGTAGAAGTCGTTGCCCTCGCGGGTACGCTCACCCACACCGGCAAACACGGAGAGACCCGAGTGCTCGATGGCGATGTTACGAATCAGCTCGAGCATGGTAACCGTCTTGCCAACGCCGGCGCCGCCGAAGAGGCCAACTTTACCGCCGCGGGCGAAGGGGCAGATGAGGTCGATGACCTTGATGCCCGTTTCCAGGATCTCGTTGCCGCCCACCTGGTCTTCGTATTTTGGCGCTTTGCGGTGAATCGGCATGTGCTCGCGCGCGTTTACCGGGCCCTTCTCATCGATGGGGTCACCCAGCACGTCGACAATGCGGCCGAGCGTCTCTTCTCCCACGGGTACCGAGATCGCCGCGCCGGTGTTGGTCACTTCGAGACCGCGTGACAGACCGTCGGAGACGCCCATGGCAATGGTACGCACGACGCCGTCACCCAGCTGCTGCTGGACTTCCAGAGTCAGGCCCGTTTCGCTGACGGTCAGCGCGTCATAGACCTTTGGTACGTTGTCTCGTTCGAACTCTACGTCGATGACCGCGCCGATGATTTGTACGATTCGACCGCTGCTCATATTTGCCTCTTGCCTTTCTCGTTCGTTAAACGGGCTGTGTGCCCAATCTCAATTCGTTTCCTGCCGGGGTCTATACAGCCGCGGCGCCGCCCACAATTTCTGCGATTTCCTGGGTAATCGCCGCCTGACGGGCGTTGTTGTAGATCAGCTGAAGTTCTTCAATCAGCTTCTCAGCGTTTTCCGTTGCGTTCTTCATGGCGATCATTTTGGCCGCCTGCTCGCATGCCCCGTTTTCGATGACCGCCTGGTACACCTGCGACTCAACGTAGCGCATGACCAGCCCCTCGATGAGCTGCCGTGCGTCGGGCTCGTAGATGTAGTCCCAGCGATGGTGATACGACTCGTCTTCTTCCGGGTCGAGCGGCAGGAGCTGACGAATGGTCGGCGACTGCGTCATGGTGTTGACGAAGTCGTTGCTGGCCAGGTACAGGCGATCAATTTCGCCGGATTCGTAGGCATCGAGCATCACTTTGATGCCGCCAATCAGATCCTGCAGCGACGGCGTCTCACCGACGTCGTTCATCACCGCTTTGATGTTGCCGCCGACCGAGCGGAAAAAGGGGCCGGCTTTGTTGCCGATCAGCCCGAGATCCGACTCGATGCCCTTGGCGTGCCACTCGGCCATGTCTTTCACAACCGCGCGGAAGAGGTTCACGTTCAAGCCGCCACAGAGACCACGATCGGTCGACACGATGATGTAGCCGATACGCTTGACCTCGCGCTCCTGCATGTAGATGTGCTTATACTCCGGGTTGGAGTTAGCCAGGTGACCGATGACGCCGCGAATGCGTTCGCTGTAGGGCTTGCCCTGGGCCATCTTGTCCTGGGTGCGGCGCATTTTGCTGGCCGCAACCATCTGCATGGCGCTGGTGATCTTCTGCGTGTTGGCCACGCTGTTGATCTTGGTTTTGATTTCTTTACCGACTGCCATTGAAGCGTCCTGTTGTATCTTTTGCGGTACGTCTCTTAGAAGCTCTGCGTCGCCTTGAACTTCTCAATGGCTTCCTTGAGCGTCGCCACAACGTCGTCGTTGTAGGTGCCGTTTTCGTCGATGTCGCTCATGAAGTCCGCATACTCGGAGCGCATGAAAGACAGGAGGGCCGCTTCGAAGTCCAGGACTTTGTCCACTTCCACGTCCTGCAGATAACCTTCGTTCGCCGCAAAGAGCGCGGTGCCCATCTCGGCAACGGACATCGGTGCATACTGTTTCTGCTTCATCAGCTCCGTGACACGCTCACCGTGCTCGAGCTGGCGACGGGTTGCATCGTCGAGGTCGGAGGCAAACTGCGAAAACGCCGCGAGCTCGCGATACTGCGCAAGCGCAAGCTTGATACCACCGGAAATCTTCTTCATGAACGGCACCTGCGCGGAGCCACCTACCCGCGATACGGAGGTACCCGGGTTCATCGCCGGACGGAGCCCCGAGTTGAACGCTTCAGTTTCCAGGAAGATCTGACCGTCCGTAATCGAAATCACGTTGGTTGGTACGAACGCCGAAATGTCGCCGGCCTGCGTTTCGATGATCGGCAGCGCCGTCAGTGAACCGGTCTGGCCGGTTACCGCACCGTTGGTGTACTTCTCGACGTATTCCGCGTTGACCCGCGCCGCCCGCTCGAGCAGCCGCGAGTGCAGGTAGAAGACGTCACCCGGGTAGGCCTCACGTCCCGGTGGACGCTTCAGGAGCAGTGAAATCTGGCGATACGCCCAGGCCTGCTTGGTCAGGTCGTCATAGATGATGAGCGCGTCTTCGCCGTGATCACGGAAATACTCACCCATGCTGCAGCCGGAGTAGGGCGCAATGAACTGCATGGGAGCAGGGTCGGAGGCGCTGGCCGCAACAATTGTCGTGTACTCCATGGCGCCGTAGTCTTCCAGCGTGCGCACGATGTTGGCGATCGTGGACATCTTCTGGCCGATTGCCACGTAGATGCACTTAATGCCGCTGCGCTTCTGGTTGATGATGGCGTCGATGGCAATCGCCGTCTTACCAATCTGACGGTCGGAGATGATGAGCTCACGCTGACCGCGGCCAATCGGCACCATCGCGTCGACACACTTCAGACCAATCTGTACCGGCTGGTCGACTGACTGACGCGCAATAACGCCGGGAGCAACTTTTTCGATCGGCGCGTTCATGGCAGCGTTGATCGGGCCTTTGCCGTCGATGGGATTGCCGAGGGAATCCACAACGCGGCCGAGAAGCTCCGGACCCACCGGCACTTCGAGAATACGGCCGGTGCAGCGTGCGGTCATGCCTTCGGTCAGGTTTTCGTAGTCACCGAGAATCACCACACCCACGGAGTCGCGCTCGAGGTTCAACGCCATGCCGTAGAGGCCGACGTCGAACTCGATCATCTCGCCGTACTGAGCATCCGCGAGGCCGTGAATGCGCACGATACCGTCGGACACGCCGACGATGGTGCCTTCGTTCTGCGCCTCAGCTTTGACATCCAGACCCTGAATGCGGTTCTTGATGATGTCGCTGATTTCGGAAGGGTTGAGTTGCTGCATGTTAGCTACCTTGTTAAGTATTCCGCTTGTTCTTTGTGACCCGGCTAAGCCTGAATCAGCGTATCGGCAAGCTTGTTGAGCTTGCCGCGCAACGAACCGTCGATGACCATGTCACCGGCGCGCACAATGGCGCCACCGATGAGACTCGCATCAACACGGGTTTCAATGGTTATGTCTTTTTCAAATCTTCGATTGAGCGCGCTCTTCAGGCTTTCGCTCTGCGCCTCGGTCAACTCGAACGCCGAAATGACCTCGACATCGAGGCTCTTCTGCTCTTCGGCGCGCAGCGTCTCGAACTGGTCGCGGATTTCGCCGATCATCGACAGACGATCGTGATCCGCCAGCGCCTGCAGGAACTTCTTGCCGCGGTCGTCCAGCTCGTCGCCACAGAGTTCCGCCAGCCGGAACGCTTTGGCTGCAGACGGCAGATCGGGGCTGTCGAGCAGCAGCGCCACGGTTTCGTGCTCCGTGGTCGCACCCAGAGTGCCGAGCATCCCCGACCACTGGTCCAGCGCGTTTTCGCGCTTGGCGAGCTCAAACACCGCGTTGGCGTACGGTCGCGCTATGGTTGCCAGTTCCGCCATGGCTTAGAGCTCTGCCGCCAGGCGATTGAGCATGTCGTTGTGCTTGCCTGCGTCAACCGAGCTTTCGAGCACCTGCTCGGCGCCGTTGATGACGAGGGTTGCCACTTGCCCGCGCAGCGTTTCTTTCGCGCGGTTCACTTCCTGCTCGATCTCGGCCTTGGCGGATTCGATCAGCCGTTCGCCTTCGACGCGGGCGTCGTTCTTGGCTTCTTCGATCATCTGATTGGCGCGATTGCGTGCCTGATCGATGATGGCGGCTGCTTCTTCTTTGGCGCGCTCGAGCTCAGCTTCTGCACCGCTGGCTGCGTCGGCGAGCTTCTTGTCCGCCTCTTCCGATGCTCTCAAGCCCGCCGCAATGGCTTCCTGACGCTCACGCATGGCCGTGACAATCGGTGGCCAGATGAACTTCATGCAGAACCACACGAACACTATGAACGTGAGTGATTGTCCTAAAAGGGTTAGCCCTATATTCATCGTTTATCTTCCGTTAGTCGCGCCCGCCTGGAGCGGGCGCGTATCAAATAAGCGCCTAGATACCGGGAGCCCGGCATCCACTCCGGCCTATTTAGCCGCCGACGACGGCGAAGATGACGTACAGACCGATACCAACGGCGATCATCGGTACCGCGTCGACCAGACCCAGAACGATGAACAACTGGGTACGCAGCATCGGCAGCAGTTCAGGCTGGCGGGCAACACCTTCGAGGAATTTGCCGCCGAGTACGCCCACGCCGATGGAGGCGCCTACCGCACCCAGACCCATCATCAGGGCACCGGCAATATAGAGAAGACCTGTCAGTTCCATTTTTACTCCCAGTTACGAGTTTTATTGTTCGTGGCCATCAGCCACTCAACGCCCCGAAGGGCAAATTCAAATCAGTGCTCTTCGACTTCGTGGGCCTGTGCGAGATAGACGATCGTCAGGACCGCGAAGATGAATGCCTGCAGCGTGATGATGAGCACGTGGAACACCGCCCACGCCCATTGCAGCACGCCGCCGAAGAGGAACCAGATGATGCCACCGCCGAACATCAACGCGATGAGGATGAAAATCATCTCGCCGGCATAGAGGTTGCCAAAGAGACGCAAGCCCAGCGACAGCGGCTTGGCAATCAGCGTCACGCCTTCGAGGATGAAATTGATCGGCGCGAGATACGGCGGAAACGGGTGAAAAGACAGCTCCTTGAGGAAGCCAAGGCCGCCTTTGCACTTGATGCTGTAGTAGAGAATCAAGGCAAAGACGGTAAACGCCATTGCCATGGTGATGTTCGGGTCGGTGGTCGGCACGATCTTCATGTAGGGCACGCCGAGGAGGAACGCCAGCTCCGGGATCCAGTCCACCGGTATGAGGTCCATCAGGTTCATCAGAAAGACCCAGATGAAAATGGTCAGCGCCAGCGGGGCAATCAGCGCGTTTTTAGCCTCAAAGATGCTCTGGGTGGTCTCGTCGATGAATTCGACAATCATCTCCACCCCGTTCTGTAATCCGCCGGGTATGCCGGAAGTTGCCGACACCGCGGCCTTGCGAAAGAGAAAGCAGAAGACGAGGCCCAGGCCGATGGACCAGCCCATGGAATCGACGTTGATGGACATGAAGCCCATGGAGGCGGCTTCTTCGGCGCTCTTGGCGAAAGCCCATGTGCCGTCTGGCAGTTGACCAAAGGTGAGATTGGTCAGGTGGTGTTGGATGTACTCTGCGGTTGTGCCGGCCATGCAAGTTCCTAGCTTCGTCACGCCTCACCGCCCCACCCGTTATTCTGAGGGCATGAGGATTGAGCGCAATTACCTCTTTCTATTACCTGCCCCTACCGGGGCTTTCAGGCCTTTTTCGTCGGTGTCTTCTGCATCTGGCCGCTGGCCAGGTAGCTCAACTGCATCAACGCCAGCGTCACGAAGAAGCCGAGCGGTTCGATGCCGAACACCACGATGCTGACGGCTACCAGAATGATCGTAAGAACAGTCTTGAGCACGCCGTGCAGCAGCAGACGCGTTGCGTTCAAGCTGCTGCCCAGCACCCAGGCGTAGTAAGCACTCGGCACCACCGTAGACGCCAGCGCCAACAGGGCTGAACGACTCGAGGCGGTGTCGACCCACAAAAAGGTCAAAGCGCAAAGGAGACCAATGGCCGCCTGAACCAATACGATGCGGCTAGCCACGCTCATCCTGATGACGACACCCGATAAAAGGCGGCGCGTATTATAGGGAGGCGCCCTTTACCGTTCAATGTAAATCCGCGGTTAAGCGGGGTTTTTTTCTACGGGATTGCGCCTGGTGATTATTCGTCCAGGCCGAAGTGTTTGAGCACGCCGTCGAGCTCGTCGAGATTCGAGTATCTGATGGTGAGCTCTCCGCGTCCGTCTGCCGCGTGCTTGATCGCAACCGGTGCGCCCAGGTGGTCGGTGAGCCGCTGCTCCAGCCGCTGGGTGTCGGCATCTTTGCGGCTGGGAGGTTTGTCCGCCGCCTTTTTCGGCTGCGTGGCGCGCCGCACCAGCGCTTCGGTCTGACGCACCGACAAACCCTGCTCTGCCACCTGCTGCGCCAGCTGGTCCTGCAGTATGCCGTCGACGCTCAGGAGCGCCCGGGCATGCCCCATGTCGAGCGCACCCCGCTCCAGCAGACCTCGCGCTGTACTCCCCAGATTCAGCAGTCTCAGCAGGTTTGCAATGGCAACGCGGGATTTGCCCACCGCATCCGCTATTTCCTGCTGCGTCAGCTCAAATTCGTCGCGCAGTCGTGCAAGCCCCATGGCTTCTTCCAGAGCAGTGAGGTCTTCGCGTTGGATGTTCTCGATCAGCGCAAACGCGGAGGCTTCTTCGTCGGTCACGCTGCGAACGAGCGCGGGCAACGCCTCGAGACCGGCCTGACGCGCCGCGCGCCAGCGGCGTTCACCGGCAATGAGCTCATAGCCCCCCTGCGGCTTTTCACGCACGACAATGGGCTGCAACAAACCCTGCCGGGCAATGGAGTTGGCGAGATCGGCCAGCGCTTCCGGCTCAAAGTGTCGCCGCGGCTGGTAGGGGCTCGGCTGAATGTCGTCGATCCCAATCTCCAGGCTGCCTGGGGAAGCAACGGGATTTGCAGCCGATTCGTTCGTCGTCCCGCCCTGAGCATCGTTGCCAACGGCTTCCTGCGCCGCACTTTGCTGAGTGGCACTGCGTTCGGACAACAGCGCGTCCAGACCGCGCCCTAACCTTTTCTTACTCATGATTCTCTTTATCGACCCGCGTCACGCCGCTCATCACTTCAGGGGGGAACCGGCGCACGCTGGTGTTTCTGTCTGATTTCACCGGCCAGCGCCGCATAGGCCACAGCCCCTCTCGAGGTCCGGTCATAGAGGATCGCCGGCAGGCCATGACTCGGCGCCTCCGCCAGACGCACGTTGCGCGGAATGACCGTGCGAAACACCTGATCACCAAAATACTGGATCAACTGCCGTGACACGTCCCGGGTCAGGCTGTTGCGCGGATCATACATCGTTCGCAGGATGCCCTCTATTTCGAGACCCGGGTTGGCGTGCTCCTTGATGCCGTCGATCGTCTCGAGGAGCGCGGACAACCCCTCGAGCGCATAGTACTCACACTGCATCGGCACCAGGACACCGTGGGCAGCGATCAGCGCGTTGACGGTGAGAATGCTCAGGCTCGGCGGACAGTCGATAATGACAAATTCATAGCCTGATGCCTGGGGCCGCAGCCGATCCTGCATGACGTACTCACGCCGCTCGGCCTGCATGAGCTGGACTTCAGCCGCGGTGAGATCGAGATTCGCGGGGAGAACGTCAAAACCCCCGTTACAGTGCTGGACCACCTGCTCGAGCGGCTGATTTTCGATCAGCCATTCGTAGATGGTCGCGTCGAGGCCGTTTTTATCGATGCCACAACCCATGGTGGCGTTGCCCTGGGGGTCGAGATCAATGAGCAATACGCGGCCACCGGACAGGGCAAGCGACGCCGCGACGTTGACGCTGGTTGTGGTTTTGCCGACGCCCCCTTTCTGATTTGCGACGGCGATGATTCTAGTCTGCATAGCTTACCGCTCTACCTCGATCTCGAGGACGCTGTGGGTGCGGTCCAGTTTCGGTATGTTGAAGTCATGCTGCGAGATTCTGATCTCATCTTGTTGTCGGCGGGCTGCCGTTTCGGTTGCGCTCAGCATCGCGTCCCCCGCCTGCGTGGCCGCATAAACCAGCACACAGGCATCGCGCGCGAGCGTCAGATGCACCATATCCCAAACCTCGGTCGAAGTCGCCACGCCCCGCGCGACCACCGTGTTGAACGGACCATCCGGACCGTCAACGGCTGTGAAATCGCCACGCCATAAGACCACGTTGTCGAGCCCCAGCTCCCGGACCACCTGTCGGCAGAAGCGCATACGCCGCTCGCTGCGATCACACAGCGTCATGCTGATGTCGGGCCTGACGATGGCAAGCGGCACACCCGGCAGGCCGGCACCGCTGCCAAGGTCCATGACCGCTGGTCCGCGAATGCGTCCGGCGGGGGCGATGCTGTCTAGAATGTGGCGCTCGAGCAGGCGGGAGATGTCCTTTCTGGAGACGAGGTTGAAGGTTTTGTTCCATTTACGAATGAGCGCGGCAAACCGCGCCAGCTGCGCCACCTGCACCGGCTCGAGCGCAAGACCCAGCGCTCTGGCTCCTGCCGCCAGCACCTCTTCGTCCGTCAGAGCGTTGCTTCCTTGCGCGCGTGCACCAGCAGCAGCGAAAGGGCTGCGGGTGTCATACCCGGGATGCGCGCCGCTTTGGCGAGCGTTGCCGGCTGGTTGTGCGTCAGCTTCTGCTTCAATTCGTTCGAGAGGCCGTCAATCACGCCATAATCGAGGCTTGCCGGCAGCGACATGCCTTCGTGGCGACGGATCTTGGCAATCTCTTCATCCTGGCGGGCAATGTAGCCCGCATACTTGGTTTCGATCAGCGCCTGATCGACGAGCGCCGCGGTGGCGTCGGCAAACGCCGCCCGCAGCTCTGCGGCCGTCACTTCCGGGCGACGCAGCACCGCCGCGAGGTCGGTGTGTCTGTTGAGGTCAACGCCGAGCGCTCCCGCGAGGGGTGAGCCGGGCACAACCTGTGTAGCAGCGATACGCCCATGCAGCGTTTCCAGCGCGCTCATCTTGTCGCGAAAACGGCTCGCTCGTTCTGCGCCGACCACGCCCATGGCGATGCCGAGCTCGGTCAAACGCTGGTCGGCGTTGTCCTGGCGCAGACGCAGGCGAAACTCGGCGCGGCTGGTAAACATCCGGTACGGCTCGTTCGTGCCGAGATTGATGAGGTCATCGACGAGGACGCCGATATAAGCTTCGTCACGGCGCGGCTCCCACGGTGCTCTGCCCTGCACTTTGCGCGCGGCGTTAATCCCAGCCAGCAGCCCTTGCGCCCCGGCTTCCTCGTAGCCGGTGGTGCCATTGATCTGACCGGCGAAATACAGCCCTTCAACTGCCCGGGTTTCCAGCGAATGTTTGAGATCGCGCGGGTCGAAAAAGTCGTACTCGATGGCGTAGCCCGGCCGTGAGATGTGCGCGTTCTCGAACCCTTCGATGCTGCGGACGAACTTGAGCTGCACATCGAAGGGCAGGCTGGTGGAAATGCCGTTCGGATAAAGCTCTGTGGTATTGAGCCCTTCCGGCTCAATGAAAATCTGATGATTGGTCTTGTCGGCAAAGCGCACCACCTTGTCTTCGATACTCGGACAGTAGCGCGGACCAACCCCCTCTATCGCCCCGCTATACATCGCCGAGCGCTCCAGATTGGCCTGGATGACGTCGTGCGTGGCCGGGTTGGTCCGGGTGATGTGGCAAACCACCTGCCGCGGGTGCTCGTCGGCGCTGCCAAGCGCGCTCATGACCGGACGCGGTTCGTCCCCGGCCTGCACGTCCAGGCGGCTGAAATCGACGGTGCGTCCGTCAATGCGCGGCGGCGTACCCGTTTTCAGTCTGCCGACGCGAAACGGCAGCGCGCGCAAACGTTCGGCGAGCGCAATGGAGGGCGCATCACCGGCGCGGCCGCCGGGATGATTCTCGGTACCGATGTGCACTTTACCGCCAAGAAACGTACCGGTCGTCAAGACGACGGTGGCGCAGGAGAAGGTCAGACCCATCTGCGTTTCCACGCCGCGAATGACACCGTTCTCCACCACGAAGTCGACCACCGACTGCTGGAAAATGTGGAGATTGTCCTGGTGCTCGAGGAGGTCGCGGATGGCGTTTCTATAGAGCGCCCGGTCCGCCTGGGCACGGGTTGCCCTGACCGCCGGGCCTTTGCTCGCGTTCAGCACCTTGAAGTGGATACCGGCGCGATCGGTGGCGCGTGCCATGAGCCCGTCCAATGCGTCGATTTCGGCAACCAGGTGGCTTTTACCGATGCCGCCGATTGCCGGATTACACGACATCTGTCCAATCGTCTCGATGCTTTGCGTGAGGAGCAGCGTGCGCGCGCCCATGCGCGCAGCGGCAGCGGCGGCTTCGGTGCCGGCATGGCCGCCGCCTACGACAATGACATCAAAGTGGTCGGGATAGTGCATGCTGTCGACTCAGCTGCCCGGTTGGTTTTTCGGGCGGCAAAGTATAGTGGCTTGGGTTGCGATTGAAAGCGTGCTATTTGCCGATGCAGAACTCGCTGAAGATACGCCCGAGGAGATCGTCCGGCGTTTCCGTCCCGACAATTTCACCCAGCGCATTGTGCCCATCACGCAGCTCCTCGGCGACAATCTCCGTGGCTTCACCGGCACGCAGCTGCTGATCCGCTTTCTGCAATGCATCGTAAGCCTTGTCGAGCGATTCCAGGTGTCTTGCTCTTGCGGTGAATCCTATTTCAGCGCCGCTCAAGCCCGCAGCGTCGACGATGGCGCGTTTGAGCCGCTCTACGCCATCACCCGTGCGCGCTGAGATCCAGAAGACCCCCTCAGCCACATTCGCCGGCCCGGGGTCGGCGATGAGATCCAACTTGTTCATCACGACCAACCGTCGCGGACCTTGCGGGGGCGCCAGGGCGCTGACCGCGGCATCGATAGCAGCAGCGTCCACAAGCGCTGCATCCAGCACCACAATCACGAGATCGGCGACGTCCGCCTGCTCGCGCGCGCGTGCAATCCCGATACGCTCGACGGTGTCGTCACTGTCGCGCAGCCCCGCCGTATCGATGAGCCGGAGCGGCATGCCCGACAACACCAGATCCACCTTGAGGAGGTCCCGGGTAGTCCCGGGCACATCGGTGACAATCGCGGCTTCTTCGCCGGCAAGGGCATTCAAGAGGCTCGATTTTCCGGCGTTGGGCGGTCCGATGAGGGCCACATGAATGCCTTCGTTCACGAGCTGGCCCTGCTGCGAACGGCCGCGCAGATCTTCCAGCGCACGAAGCAGCGCGCTGATCTGCCCGCCGACGTCGGCTTCCTCGAGAAACTCGACGTCTTCGTCCGGAAAGTCGATGCAGGCTTCGACCAGCATCCGCAGCTGTGCCAGCGTCTCGGCCAGACGATGCACCACCTCGGAGAACTCGCCGCGCAGGGATCGAACCGCAGCGCGCGCAGCCGCTACCGAGGTTGCCGCAATGAGATCAGCCACCGCCTCGGCCTGCGCCAGATCGAGCTTGCCGTTCAGAAACGCGCGCTCTGAAAACTCTCCAGGACCCGCGAGCCTGGCGCCGCGCGCGCAGGCTGCATCGAGCAGCTGCTGCATGACCACCGGACTGCCATGACACTGGAGCTCGACCACGTCTTCACCGGTAAAGGAGGCAGGCTCCGCGAAGTACAGCGCTATGCCCTCGTCGAGAACGTCTTCACCGTCGCGAAAAGCGGCAAACGTTGCCCGACGGGGGGTAAGCTCACAGCCGCAGAGCGCCTCTCCAACGTCACGCGCGCCCGGACCGGACAGCCGCACGACGCCAATGCCACCCTGACCCGGCGGCGTGGCAACTGCAGCAATCAGGTCCTGCTGAACGCCGCCGCGAGACACCGCACGTTACGCTTTGGCCGCCTGGGCCTTTTCCGCCTGCCGGTAGACGTACTGCTGCTGCGCAATCGACAGCACGTTGTTGACGAGCCAGTAGAGCACGAGACCGGCCGGGAAGAAGAGGAACAACACCGTGAACATGATGGGCATCATCTTCATCATGCGGACCTGCATGGGATCACCGACCTGCGGATTGAGCGTCTGCATCCAGTACATGCTCGCACCCATGAGGAGCGGCAGAATGAAAAACGGATCCATGACCGCCAGATCCTCGATCCAGAGAAAAAACGGCGCCTGGCGGAGCTCAACCGATTCGAAGAGCACCCAGTAGAGCGCAATGAAGATTGGCATCGGCAGGAGCATCGGCAGACACCCACCCAGAGGATTCGCCCCCTCCTTCTTGTAGAGCGCCATCATTTCTTTGCTGAGCTTTTCGCGATCGTTGCCGTATCTTTCCTGCAACTTTTTCATTGCAGGTGCGACGCGGCGCATATTGGCCATGGACTTATAGCCCGCGGCAGACAGCGGATACAGGAGCACCTTGACCACGACGGTGAGCAGAATGATGGCAACCCCCCAGTTGCCTACCAGCCCATACAGCCAGTCGAGCAGATAAAAGAGCGGCACTGCGACCCACCAGAGGAATCCGTAGTCCACGGTCAGGTTGAGGTTTTCGGCAATGGTCTCCAGACGTTTCTGGTCCTTCGGACCGGCATAAAACTGCGCGTTCCATTGTTCGGTTGCACCCGGGGCTACGGTTTTCGACGGCCCGGTGAAGCCAAACATGTACGTGCCATCGCGATTGCGCTTGGCAAAGAAGTTATTGGTCTCGTCCTGGTCTGCAACCCAGGCGGAAAGGAAATAGTGCTGCAGAAACGCGACCCAGCCGCCCGGACCCGATTCCTCAAAGTCGCCGTCGTCGTCAACGTCTTCGAAGTCGATCTTGCGATATCGCTCTTCGGGCGTGGTGAAGGCGGCACCGAGGTACGGCTGCGGTGCCAGCGCAAATGTATCGACGTTCCGGGGCGGTTTGTCGTCTCGCTTGATCTGCGCATAAAGCGCACCGCGCATGGGGCTCGTCGACTGGTTTTCCACCTCAAAGCGGAGATCAACGAGGTAATCGTCGGCACGGAAGACGAACACTTTTCGTACCAACGCGCCGCCGATATCGGCCGTGAGCACCACCTCGCGGGTTTGTCCTTCGGTCAGCCTCACCTCGTAGTCCGTCGTCGCATAGGTCGGTCGCCCGCGACTGTCAAAGTGCTCCCGACCCAGCAGACCGCTCTGTGCGATGTAGGTATGCCGCGACGACCGCTCGAGCAGCTGGAACGGCAAATCGGGCTGGTCCAGTTCTACCGGATATTGCGGCAACTGCACGCGCTCGATGTCACCGCCCACCGGATTGATCCAGAGGCGCAACGACGGGGTGATGACCTCGATGAGACGCGCTGCGTTTGCCTCCGCAGGCGCTGCGGTCACTGCCTGCGCCTCTGCCTCACCGGCAATCAGACTGGCATCCGGGACGTCACTCGAGGAGGCTGTTTCCTCCGTCATCGTCGGGACGTCGGAGCCAGCGGCGACGCCGTTGTCCGGTGTGACAGCCGGCGCTTCCTCATACGTCACCGGCGCCTTGGCGTTTTCCATGTCCTCGGTCCAGGCGAGGATCATCAAATAGCCGGTGGCAGCCAGCGCGACCAATAACACGATGCGTTGAATTTCCGGGGGTAACATCAAAGGTCCTGTTCAGATCTGTGGTCCGCACAGCTTCCCGATGCCTTACCAGGCACCAGATCCACGCCGCCGGGGTGAAAAGGGTGACATTTGCCGATCCGCTTGAGCGTGAGCCAGCCGCCGGTCAGGAGACCGTGGGTGTGAATGGCATCCGCCGCGTAGTGGGAGCAGGTGGGATAGAACCGACACTGGCGTCCGATCCAGGGGCTCAACACGAGCTGATAGCCGCGGATCAGCATGAGCGCCAGGCGTACGCCAATCCGCCCGTCTTTCGCCGCTGGACGCTGCGGGACCGTGTCAGAAGTCTGCATTATCTCTGTCCATTACGTTGCACTCATCCCCGCGCCGCTCAGCCAAGCTCGTCTGCGATGCGGCCGAATTGATTCGAGAGCGTATCCCGCAGTCGATCTTCGTCCATCTCGCCGAAGACCTGCACCACAACGTCGACGGCCGGTAACCGCGGCGCCTGATGACGGAACGCCTCGCGAACGAGTCGTTTGATCCGATTACGATCGTGTGCCCGGGGCGTGCCGCGTTTGGTGACAACCAGGCCCAGCCGGGCGTGGCGCATTCTATTCTTTCTGGCACGGATTCGTAATGGCCCGGCAGAGAGATTTATGTCGGGCTGGCGAAATACGTTGGTGTAGTCCGCGGCTTTGAGCAGACGCGCGGTCTTGGGGAATGTAAACACGTCCACCGGCTGGATGCTCAGGCATCCACTGAACGTGGAAGCGGATTAAACCGCCAGGCGCTTACGGCCTTTGGCACGACGCGCGGCCAGGACTTTACGTCCGCCTTTGGTCGCCATACGTGCGCGGAAGCCATGCGTGCGTTTTCTCTTTAAATTACTCGGTTGGAAAGTTCGCTTCATGTTCTGTATCCGTAGTAGCCTGCGCCGTCATGCGGCTGCCTGACTCTGCTTCCGATGGAAAGGGTGCGCGATTCTATGGACAGCTCCGCAGCCTGTCAAATAGTAAGAAATATATATTTTAAGAATTTGTGATTGTTGTTTGTTAAGGCGCCGATCGCCTGTTGGTAAGTGCGAATATTGCTCTCCGGTCAACGGGTTATCGACCGCCAATCGTTGTGGAAATCTGGTGGTCAGCCTGGTGTAAAAGGCCGGGTAAAATGTGAGTGAAAAGCTGTCCGCGAGTTATCCACAGGTTCTCCAAAATCTTGCGCACACACGCCTGATCGGCGCGTTTGCGCCGCTTTTCTGGAAGCGTAGCGTAAGTTTTTGAATTTGCTTATCTTCGTAAAAAAACTGTGATTTTTTTGAGCAACGCGTAGCTATTTGATTGAGCTTGAGCTTAAATGAGCCCGTTCCGTAGCGACACTCATTCACCCCGTTGGCACACTTGTCAACCCATTCCGGGAGGATGTTTTGTCTCCGACGATTGGTCGCGACGGTGCATTGGGCTTAACGGCATGATACCCCGGTCCAAAACTAAAACAGGTATAAATCGTTCTGAGCGAGAACTCAGGGGTGGTCCGGTTGATCGCATACCGCAGGAAAGACCGCCACGCCTCAGCTGAAGGAAGGGGCGCTTGGAACAAACACAATTAAAACGAAGACAGCATGCACCAGGTGTGGCAGCACAGGACAGGCCGAAGCCTGGTGTAGTGGGGGCAATCTAAGTGGGACACAGCATTTGGCAACAATGCTTAGGCAGACTGGCAGACGAAGTCTCTGACGAACAATTTGAAACCTACATCAAGCCACTGCAGGTACGCGTGGAAGATGGTTCGGTAGCACTCTTTGCACCGAACATTTATGTCGAGGAGCAGGTGCGTCTGACGTACCTGCAACGCATCTCCGATCTCATAGCGCAGGCGAACGGCACCGACGAGGAGATGGAAATTCTTCTGAGCGTCGGCGACAACGCCGCGGCGCAGCCGCTCAGGGCGGACGCGTTCAACGGTCAGTCCCGGCAGACACATAATCTGAACAGCGAGTTCAACTTCGACACGTTCGTCGAAGGTAAATCGAACGAGCTGGCGAAGGCGGCCGCGCTGCAGGTGGCCAACAACTCTGGGAATTCTTACAACCCGCTGTTGTTATACGGTGGTGTGGGATTGGGCAAGACCCACCTGATGCAGGCCGTGGGCAACGAAATCCTCAAGCGCAAGCCGGACTCGAGAGTGGTCTATCTGCACTCCCAGCGGTTTGTGCAGGATATGGTGAAGGCCCTGCAGCAGGGCACCATGCAGGATTTCATGCAGTACTATCGCTCGGTGGATGCCCTCTTGATCGACGACATTCAGTTTTTTGCGAAGAAGCTGCGCTCGCAGGAAGAGTTTTTCCACGTCTTCAACGCGCTTCTCGAGCGTGGCCATCAGATGGTGCTGACCTGCGATCGTTATCCGCGCGAGATCGACGGCCTGGAAGAGCGGCTGAAGTCGCGCTTCGTCTGGGGTTTGACGGTCGAAGTTGAGCCACCGGAGCTCGAAACGCGGGTGGCCATTCTGATGAAAAAGGCCGAAGCGGAAGAGGTGGATCTCGATCCGGCCGTTGCGTTTTTCATTGCTGAGCGGATCCGCTCCAACGTCCGTGAGCTCGAAGGGGCGCTGCGCAGAGTCATTGCGAACGCGCGGTTCACCGGTGCGCGAATCAGCGTCGATCAGGTCAAACGGGCGCTCCGGGATCTCTTCGCGATCCAGGACCGGCAGATTTCCATCGATAACATTCAGCGTACCGTTGCCGAGTATTACAACATCAAGATTGGTGATCTCCTGTCGAAGCGGCGCAATCGGACCATTGCCCGCCCCCGCCAGGTGGCCATGGCGCTTGCTAAAGAGCTGACCAACCATTCGTTGCCGGAAATCGGCGATGCATTTGGTGGCAGAGACCACACGACGGTGCTGCACGCATGTCGTAAGATTGCAGAACTACGTGAATCCAGCGCGGACCTTGCTGAGGACCACAAGAATCTGACGCGATTGCTATCAGGCTAGTGCAATGAAATTTACCCTTCCGCGGGAGCAACTGCTCCGCCCCCTGCAACTGGTGACCGGTGTCGTCGAGCGTCGGCAAACGCTTCCTGTGTTGGCGAACTTGTTAATCAAGGCAACCGACAATCGTCTTGAGATAACCGGCACCGACCTCGAGGTGGAGCTGGTGGCCGAATGTGACGCGCTGGTGGAACAGACCGGCGAAGCCACCCTGCCGGCGCGCAAACTCGCCGACATCTGGCGGTCGCTTGGCGACGGTGCGGAAGTGACGGTCGGGGTCGAGGGTGATCGGGCGGTGGTCCGCTCGGGCCGCAGCCGCTTCAGTCTGGCAACGCTGCCGGCAGCGGATTTCCCCAAGGTACCGGGTGGGGAGGCGGATGTGGCGCTGGAAGTACCCCAGTCGGACCTGCGCGCACTGATCGATGCCGTGTCATTTGCGATGGCACAGCAGGATGTCCGCTACTTTCTCAACGGGATGTTGCTGGAAGTCACGTCGGATCACCTCCGGGCGGTGGCGACGGACGGGCATCGTCTGGCCATGAGCACGGTAGATTGCAGCAACCCGGGAGTAGCAGCCAAATTCCAGTCCATCGTGCCACGCAAGGGTGTTCTGGAGCTCGCACGGCTGCTCGATGGTGAATCTGAAACCGTAGCGTTGCACCTCGGCGGCAATCACCTCACCGCTCAGGCGGGTCCGTTCACCATGACCACCAAGCTGGTTGACGGTCAGTTTCCGGACTACGAGAAGGTGGTCCCGGCGGATGGATCCCGAGCCCTCGAAGGTGATCGCGAAACCCTGCGGCAGGCGTTTCAACGCGCCTCGATTCTCTCCAACGAGAAGTACCGAGGGGTGCGTTTGACCCTGGTGGACGAGCAGCTGACCATTCAAGCCAACAACCCCGAGCAGGAAGAGGCCGAAGAGACCGTGGCGGTAGACTTCAACGGCGGCGATCTGGAAATTGGCTTCAATGTGAGCTATCTGCTCGATGTGCTCGGTGTGCTCGATACCGAGAGCGTTCGCCTCAGCGTTTCGGATGCCAACAGCTCTGCCCTGATTGAGGGAATTGGTGACGAGTCCTCTGTCTACGTTGTCATGCCCATGCGGCTCTGATGCCGCCAGGTACGCGTTGCGGTGTACCTCAGAACTCTACACATAGCGCACTTTCGCAATATCAGCGGCGCTGATCTGGCGCTGTCACCCGGTCTCAACTACTTTCATGGCGACAACGGCGCGGGCAAAACCGCGCTGCTGGAGGCGGTGTACATGCTCGCGCGAGGCCGTTCTTTTCGTACTGCCAGGGCGACCACGCTGATTGATCATGCAGCTGACGGGTTGCTCCTGCGTGCGGGGCTCGAGGGTGAGGGCGAGTTCGGTCATACGCTCGCCATGTCGAAAGATCGTTCGGGCCAAACGGCGCTGCGTATTGACGGCGAAAAAGAGCGGCGCATCTCCGAGACGGCGCGGCTGCTGCCGGTACAGGTGCTGCTTCCCAGCGCGGCGGATCTCGTTCTGGCCGGCCCGGCAGACCGGCGCTCTTTTCTCGATTGGGGTTTGTTTCACGTGGAACCTCAGTTTCTGGACGTCTCCCGGCGCTATCGACGGGTGCTCAGTCAACGCAACGCCTGGCTGAAAACCGCGCTGGACTCGGAAACGCCTCAGACGGACCCCTGGTTCGAGCAGCTGTGCGGTTTGAGCGCGGACATGAGCGACATGCGTCAGCGCTATCTCGACAACTTTCAGCCCGCATTTGCCGATGCGCTGGCGCGCCTGGCGCCGGAGCTCGAGGTGGCCCTGGAGCTCGACTGGGGTGGGCTCGCGTCAGCGGCGGAGATCGAGAAAAAGTTGAGCGATTCTTTCTCGCGCGATGTAAAATTCGGGGTAACACATCGAGGTCCTCACCGGGCAGACCTGCTCTTCGTCAACGGCGGTAGAGTAGCAGCAGAAATCGTATCGAGAGGTCAGGCTAAGCTGATTGCCAGCGCCGCATTGCTGGCTCAGGCGGAGCACCTCTACGCGGTTCGACAGCAGAAAAGCGTCTTCCTGATCGATGACTTCGGTGCTGAACTCGACGCCGGCCACTGGCGTCAGTTCACCGCAACGCTTGTCGCGCTGGGTTGTCAGATTCTGGCGACCTCGACGACGCCGCTGGATGCGGCGGTGCGTGCCCAGACGGATGCAATCCGCGTGTTTCACGTGAAACACGGCAGTATTGACCCAATCTCCGATTGAGCGGGCATCGAGCGACAGGGATATGGAACGAATAGAGGAAGAGAGGGCAACAGCCTAAGATGTCAGACGATGAAACCTATGATTCAGGCAGTATCCAGGTGCTGCGTGGGTTGGATGCGGTGCGCAAGCGCCCGGGCATGTACATTGGTGATACCGAAGATGGCACCGGACTGCACCACATGGTGCAGGAGCTGGTAGATAACGCCATCGATGAAGCGTTGGCGGGGTTCTGCGACGAAATCCACGTCATTGTGCACCCTGAAGAGGCCGTCTCAGTGCGTGACAACGGCCGTGGTATCCCGGTCGACATTCATCCGGAAGAAAACGTCAGCGCGGCAGAGGTCATCATGACCACGCTGCATGCCGGCGGTAAATTCGACGACAACAGCTATAAGGTCTCCGGCGGGCTCCACGGCGTCGGCGTTTCAGTGGTCAACGCGCTTTCCGAGCGCTTTCGGCTGACCATTCGCCGTGACGGCAAGGTGTATGAGCAGGAGTATCGTGACGGCGTACCAACCGCGCCGCTCAACGAGGTGGGAGAAACCAACGAACTGGGCACCGAATGCTACTTCAAGCCCTCTCCAGAAACGTTCAACAACGTGCATTTCCAGTATGAGGTGCTCGCCAAACGCCTGCGGGAGCTGGCTTTCCTCAATTCCGGGGTGAAAATCAACCTGGTGGACGAACGTTCGGATAAATCCGAGGTGTTTCTCTACGAAGGGGGATTACGGGCGTTTGTGGAGTATCTGAACCGCAACAAGACCGAGCTGAATGAAGTGTTCCACTTCACCGTCGATCGCGAGGATGGCATTGGTGTGGAAGTGGCCATGCAGTGGAATGACAGTTTCCAGGAGCAGGTCTTCGCGTATACGAACAATATTCCGCAAGGGGACGGTGGCACGCACCTGGCGGGATTTCGCGGCGCGCTGACGCGCACGTTGAATGGGTATATCGAGCGGGAAGGGCTGTCCAAGAAAGCCCAGGTGACCACCACGGGAGACGATGCCCGTGAAGGCCTGACCGCGGTTGTCTCCGTCAAAGTGCCGGACCCCAAGTTTTCGTCACAGACCAAAGACAAGCTCGTGTCCAGTGAGGTCAAAACGGCCGTCGAGCAGGAACTCAACAAGTTTTTTGCCGCCTACCTCGATGAGCACCCCCAGGACGCCCGCGCCGTGGTCGGCAAGATGATTGACGCGGCCCGGGCTCGGGAAGCGGCGCGCAAAGCACGGGAAATGACGCGTCGCAAAGGTGCGCTCGATATCGCCGGTCTACCGGGCAAGCTGGCTGATTGTCAGGAGAAAGACCCCGCGCTGTCGGAGCTTTTCCTGGTGGAGGGTGACTCTGCCGGGGGATCTGCCAAACAGGGGCGGGACCGACGCACCCAGGCCATTCTGCCGCTGCGCGGCAAGATCCTGAACGTCGAGAAGGCACGCTTCGACAAGATGCTGTCCTCCCAGGAAGTGGGCACCCTGGTGACCGCGCTTGGCTGCGGCATCGGGCGCGACGAGTTTGATCCGGACAAACTGCGCTATCACAGCGTGGTCATCATGACGGACGCGGATGTCGACGGTTCGCACATCCGCACGCTCCTCTTGACGTTCTTTTTCCGTCAGATGCCGGAGCTCCTCGAGCGCGGGCACGTGTTCATTGCCCAGCCGCCGCTCTACAAAGTGAAAAAAGGCAAACAGGAGCGCTACGTCAAAGACGAGCCTGAGCTGGACGCCTATTTTACGGAGCTTGCGCTGCAAGACGCCAATTTATTTGTCAATCTTCAGGCGCCATCGCTCCAGGATGAAGCGCTCGAAACGCTGGTCCACCAGCTGCAGGATGTGTTCGGCCGGCTCGAGCGGTTGAAGCGGAAGTATCCGCTCGAAGTCACACGTGAGCTGCTGCGGGTACCCGCGGTGACGAGCGAGATGCTGCGCGACGAAGACGCCATGCAGCGTTGGGGGGAATCGCTGGCAGAACGCTTCAGTGGCGGAGAAGGCAACAACGCGGGCGTGTCGCTGCAGTTCGACGCTGAACACCAGGTGTATCTTCCGCGCGTCCAGGTCATGTTGAAAGGGGTGACCGAAAGCGTCGACTTTTCTCAGGGCTTCTTTACCGGCGCGGACTATGCGGCAATTGCTGAGATGGTCAACGAACTCGATGGGTTACTCGAGGCGGATGCTTACGTTCAGCGCGGCGAGAAAACGCATCCCGTGGAGCACTTTGTTGACGCTTATGACTGGCTCTTGAATGAGGCGCGTCGCGGCGTCGACATTCAGCGCTACAAAGGTCTGGGGGAGATGAACCCGGATCAACTCTGGGAGACGACCATGGATCCCGAAGTGCGGCGCATGCTCCAGGTGTCCGTGGATGACGCCATCGGTGCGGATCAGATCTTTACGACCCTGATGGGTGATCAGGTTGAGCCGCGACGGGAATTCATCGAGCAGAACGCTCTGTCGGTCGTGAACCTGGACGTTTAACGAGCGAGCAGATGATCCGCGAATGCGCGGAGGTCCTGGTAGACGGACGTTGCCTGCAACAGGCTCTCCGCGCCCTCATGGCTTTTCAAGTTCGTTGGCTGGCTTGTTTTCAGGTTTTCCAGGGTACGCTGGCCGTTGCCGGACAACAGCAGCACCGGGTGGCAGCCGGCGTTGACAGCCGCTTCCAGATCACGGCGGGAATCACCGGCAAAAACCGTTTCTGCGGCAGCAGCGCCGTTGGTATTGA
Organism: Pseudomonadales bacterium; assembly: GCA_028285415.1. Lineage (GTDB taxonomy): Bacteria > Pseudomonadota > Gammaproteobacteria > Pseudomonadales > Azotimanducaceae > UBA4421. Next base: position 214,576 of record JANQPF010000003.1, on the reverse strand, counting down.
GAGCTGCTTCGAGTAACCCTGGCTGTGGCTTGCGGCAGCTGCACCCATCGTCGGGATGATGCGGACAAAAAAACACGTCCAGGGGTCTGCCACCTGCGGCGGCCAGATCGTCCTGCAGTCTGGCGTGGATGTCGGCGAGCGCCGCCTCGTCGTAGAGACCCCGGCCGAGACCGGACTGGTTCGTGCAGACCGCAACTTTGAAGCGTGCCTGTAGCGCGGCAATGGCCTCGAGGGCACCTGGTATGGGACGCCACTCTTCCGGGGACTTGATGAAATCGGGAGAATCGAAATTGATCACACCGTCCCGGTCCAGAAGCACAAGTCTCAGATGGGTGGAATCGAGTGCAGACAATTTGCCTTCCAGCGTCCTGGCGCGCGGCGTAAATTGTGCGCCGCGGGAATGCGCCTGTCGGGGCGCGTGAGTAGAATGCCGGGCAATCTACGGGAAAAGTGAAGCAATTGCGACAGCCTGACGGATCGGCGGAGTTGGCGGTGGCGCGCTGCGACTGGTGTGGCGACGATCCAATTTACGTCGAATACCACGACAGCGAATGGGGCGTGCCGGTCTTCGACCGTGAAGCGCTCTTCGAACGGCTGGTGCTGGAGGGGATGCAGGCGGGGCTCTCCTGGATCACGGTTCTGCGTAAACGTGAGCACATGCGCGAGCGGTTTTTCGAATTTGACATCGAACGGCTGGCGGACTCCGGTCAAAGCGAGCTCGAAAGCTGGCTCGACGATGCGGGCCTCATTCGCAACCGTGCGAAGCTCATCGCCATGATCGACAATGCACGCCTGGTTCGGGAACGTAGCGACTTCGCGGAGTGGTTGTGGTCGTTCGCGCCGCGCGAGGCTCCGGTTTATTTGTCGAGATCCGAAGTCCCGGCGGAGACCGGCGAGTCAAAGCTGATGTCCAAAGCGCTCAAGTCTGCCGGATTTCGCTTTGTCGGTCCGACGATCTGTTATGCGTTCATGCAGAGCGTGGGCATGGTCAATGACCATGTTGCCGACTGTATCCGTTTTGCACCTTGTCAGGAGCTGCGAGCTTAGTGGCGCTGATAGGCAGCCTGCTGCGAGGGACGCTCTCGATTGCGTCGCGGCTGAGCCCGCGATCGACGTTTCGCTTGGCGGACACGTTCGCCCGGCTGAATCTCGTTTGCAACGGTCAGACTGCACAGGTTACGCGCACGAACCTGGCCACCTGTTTTCCCGATCTCGATGAGGACGCGCTCAAGGCACGGTGCCGTGCGAGCCTGATACACATGGCGCTTCTGTTTTTCGAGTTCGCTCAGCTGGCGTATTGGCCGGAGAAAGAGCTGCTCGAACAGATCACGGAGGTGGAAGGAAAGGGGCTGGCGGACGAAGCATACGCGCAGGGTAAAGGTGTGTTGTTACTGGTCCCGCACTTCGGCAACTGGGAGCTTCTATGTGCGTACCTCGGCGCTCACTATCAGTTTGCAGCGCTCTACGACCCACCCAAGGTAGCCAGTACGGGCCCAGTCATACTCGAAGCTCGACAGCGCTTCGAAGGAGAGCTGTATCCGATTGATACGGGCGGCATGCGCAGCCTGCTGCGCGCCATTCGCGACGGCAAGCTCATTGCGGTCCTGCCGGATCAGGTGCCCGATCGCAACGCCGGCGTCTACGCGCCCTTCTTCGGGCAGCCGGCGCTCACGATGACGCTTGTGCATCGGCTGATGCAGTCTAACAAGGCAACCGTACTTATGGGTTCGGTTGAACGCAGGCTGCATGACGCCGGGATCGACTACACCTTGCGTTTCGAAGCCCTGGAGGAAACGCTGTCCGGGGTATCCCCCGAGGAGGCTGCGGCGAGCATCAACGCCGCCATAGAAAAAGTGGTGCGTCGCGCGCCCGAGCAATACCAGTGGGAATACAAGCGCTTCAAGCGACCGCCTCAGCTGGGTAAGTTCAACATCTACCGTCAGTAGGTGTCAGCGCCGCCAGTACGCCGGCGTGAGGAGCACCAGGAGAGTGAAGATTTCCAGGCGGCCGAGCATCATGGTGAACATCAGCATCCACTTCACGCTCGGAGCCAGCGACTCGTAGTTCAGCGCCACTTCGCCAAGACCCGGACCAAGATTGTTGAGACATGCGCCAACCGCGGAGAAGGCCGTGATGAAGTCCAGGTCCCCGGCCAACATCACCGCGGTCACCATGAGCAAGAAGACAATCACGTATACGCTGAAGAAGCTCCACACGGCCTCGATCAGCCGGTCAGCCACCGGCGCGTTGTTGAGCTTGATCGGGAACACGCCGTTCGGATGGATCAGGCGCTTTACTTCGCGCATACCCTGCAGGTAAATCATCAGCACGCGAATCATCTTGATGCCACCTGCGGTGGAACCGGCACAGCCGCCGGCAAACGCGGCGAGTAGTAAAAGCACGGGGGCAACGGATGGCCAGAGCGAAAAGTTCTGGGTGGTAAAACCTGTTGTGGTCGCCACGGAAATCGTCTGGAAAAGACCGTCCCGTAGCGGTGCCACACCTTCCTGCGGATACAGATAGAGAATGCTGCACACCACGGCGGCAACCAGTGCCAGCACCAGCAGGTAGGTTTTCACTTCTGCGTCCTGGAAGTAGTGCAGGGGATTGCGCCGCCGCCACACGAGAAAATGCAGGCCGAAGTTGATGCCCGAGAGCAGCATGAACACCATTGCCACCGCTTCTATGGTGGGGCTCGCAAAAAATCCAATGCTCGCATCGTGTGTCGAGAATCCGCCAATGGCGACTGTGGAGAAGCTGTGGCTGATCGCATCGAAAGGCGTCATGCCGGCGAGCCAGTAGGCGAGCGCACAGGCGATGGTCAGACTCAGGTAGATGTACCAGAGCGCTTTGGCGGTCTCCGTGATACGTGGCGTGAGCTTGTTGTCCTTGGCCGGTCCAGGCGACTCCGTTCGATAGAGCTGCATGCCGCCAATACCGAGCATGGGGAAGATGGCAACCGCCAGAACGATGATGCCCATGCCGCCGAGCCACTGCAGAAGCTGGCGGTAAAACAGCAGGGATTTCGGCAACGCATCGAGCCCCGTGATGACCGTCGCACCCGTTGTCGTCAGGCCCGACATCGACTCGAACGCGGCGTCCGTGAAGCTGAGCTGAGTAGATTCGGCAAAATACAGCGGAATGGCGCCGAAGATGCCGAGGCCAATGTAGAAGAGCGCTGTGATGAGAAAGCCGTCACCCCCTCTGAGCTCCCGATTGCCTCGTAACGGGAGCCACAGGATCAGGCCGCTCGCGAACGTGATGGCGAAGGCGAGCCCGAAGCTGCCGAGCATCTTCTCACCGTAGAACCAGGCAATGGCGGCCGGGATAAGAAACGTCAGGCTGAAAAATGTCAGCAGGGTGCCGGTGACTCTGAAGATGACCGCAAGGTGCATGAGGCGAGCGCTCTGTCCTGCCGCCTAGAAAAAGCTGAGGCCAACCTGGAACAATCGTTCCACCGCCCGTACCTGCTTTTTGTCGATGAGAAAGATGATGACGTGGTCGTCTGGCTCCACGACCACGTTGTCGTGGGCAATCAGCACTTCGCTGCCGCGTACGATGGCGCCGATGGCTGCACCCTCCGGCAGATCGATGTCGCTGATGCGCCGCCCGACCACCTTGGAATTCTTCGAATCGCCATGCGCAACCGCTTCGATGGCCTCAGCAGCGCCGCGGCGCAGGCTGTGCACGCGCGCGACGTCCGCACGTCGCACATGCGACAGGAGTGAGCTTGTTGTTGCTTGTTGCGGCGATACGGCAATGTCGATGTCAGCGCCCTGCATGAGATCAACGTAGGCGGGTTTCGAGATGAGCGTCATCACCTGCCGCACGCCGAGGCGTTTGGCCATCAGCGAGGACATGATGTTCACCTCGTCATCGTTGGTGACGGCGCAGAATGCGTCGCACTGTTCGATGTTCTCCTCCAGAAGCAGCTCCCTGTCGGTGGCGTCACCCTGCAGCACAACCGTCTTGATGAGCTGGTCAGCCAGGAACTTGGCCCTTGGCACGCTGTACTCGATGAGCTTGACGGCGTAGTGATCCTCCACCGCCTGTGCGAGCCGCGCGCCGACGTTGCCGCCGCCCGCAATCATCACGCGTTTGAACGGGCGTTCGACCTTGCGCAGCTCACCCATGACGGCGTCGATATGCTCCCGCGCCGCGATGAAGAAGACTTCGTCATCCGCCTCGATGACGGTATCCCCCTTCGGAATGATGGGCCGCCCACGACGGAAAATCGCCGCAACCCGCGTGTCTGCATTCGGCATGTGCTCGCGCAGAAAGCTGAGCGCCTGGCCAACCAGCGGCCCGCCGTAGTAGGCGCGCATCGCCACCAGCTGGACACGCCCGTCCGCGAAGTCCAGCACCTGCAGCGCGCCGGGGTGTTTCAGCAGCTCGTGGATATGGTTCGTGACGACCTGTTCCGGATTGATCAGGACGTCGATGGGCATGTGTTCCTTGGAGAAGAATCCTTCCCGTGTGGTATACGAGGAGGCGCGCACGCGAGCGATTTTTGTCGGCGTTCTGAAAAGTGAGTAGCAGACCTGGCAGGCAATCATGTTGACCTCGTCGCTGGAGGTCACTGCAACGAGAATGTCGGCATCGTCGGCGCCCGCTCGACGCAGCACATCGGGATGAGACGCCCAGCCTTCCACGGTCTGGATATCCAGGCGCTCGGACAGCTCCTGCAGCCGCTCGGTTTTGCTGTCTACCAGGGTGACGTCGAACGCTTCTTTGGCGAGGTTCTCCGCGAGGGTGCCACCGACCTGCCCGCCACCGAGGATTAGAATTTTCATGACGTCGTGTCCGGCACGTCTGCGGATTTCTTCAACAAAGCATAGTAGAAACCGTCTGTGCGTGGGTCCGTCGGGAGGAGTTGCCAGCCGTGGCGGGTACGACGGCCTGTGGGAAGTGTTATGGGAACCACGTTTGCTTCTTTGTGTTCGTCCAGATCGTCGGACGGATTGTTGCCGGTTGCTTCGATCGCGCGGCCGTATTGTAGACCCTTTTTACCGAGGGCTTCGAGAAACGTCGTCACGACGCCATCATTCTCCGCCTCGAACAGAGAACAGGTGCAGTAGAGCAGACTGCCGCCCGGTGCCAGCATGGGCCAGAGGTTCTCGAGGATGGCCAGCTGCAAGGCAACGTGATCATCGATTGCTGCCGGGTTGAGGAGCAGTTTGATGTCCGGGTGGCGGCGCAGGGTGCCGGTACCGGAACAGGGCGCATCGACGAGAATGTGGGTAAACAGGTGACCGTCCCACCAGCTGGCATCTGCGGCGTCGGCCGTGATGAGTTCTATTTCATGTCCGAGGCGGGCGAGAATGCCGCGGGTGACGTCGATCCGCGCGGTGCTGTGATCCAGACCAACAAGATGACCGCCGCCGTGAGCGGCAATCTCCTCCGCGAGATGAGCGAGCTTGCCACCGGGTGCGGCACACGCATCCAGCACACGCAAATCCGTGGTTGCTTCAAGGGAGTTGAGCAGCAGCGTTGCGGCGCACTGTGCGCCCGCGTCCTGCACCGCAATCTCGCCTGCCTGCCAACCTGGCAGCGTCGCGGAGGCACAGGGTTTGTCGAGGATGATGCTCGAGGGCACGGGCCCGGGGCGGGCGGAGGTGTGCAATATCAGCACCGCCAGATAATCCGCAGGATCGACCCGGGTGGTATTAACGCGCAACGACATCGGGGCGCGATCGTTGTTGGCGGCCAGTAAAGCCTGCCAATCGTCGGCATATTCGGCGCGCAGTTGAGATATCATCCAATCCGGGTGATCAAACGTTTGGTCGGGTTTTTGCCAATTTCTCAGGACGGCATTGACCAATCCCCTGGCCCACGGTTTGCGCAAAGGCTTGCAGGCGGCGACCGTTTCGTTCAACACGGCGTGGTCTGCCACATGAGTGTAAGCGAGTTGGTAAGCGCCTACTAACAGCAAGCAGTCGATATCACTATCCTTACGTCGCAGGGGCTTTTCGAGCTGCCGATCGAGGCCTGCCCGCAGGGTGAAATAGTGTCGCACGGTCCCATACAGCAGCTCCCTGGCGAGGGGTTCAGCGACCCATTCCGGCCTCTCTTGGAGAATCCAATCGATCGTTCGGTTTTTGATAACCACCTGGACCAACGCGCGCGCGACGTTGGCGCGCAGAATCGGGCCGGTTGGTGCGTTGCGGCTCAAGGCGGACTCAGTTGCAGCGCGCCCCGGAGAAGAACAGATCGCTGAATCCGTTAACGGCGGCGGCCGGGTCGAGCGCTTTGCCTTTGCCGCGCTCGACCTTGAGGGCAGTTATTTGCAACAAGTTGGTTGCACATTGCACGATGATCCCCTGTTTGGTGGCGTCGACAATCGTCCCGGCGGGTGGCACGTCATCAGCGGCGATACCTTGTTCGCGGGTGCTGGCGCCAAGGAGCTGCACGCCCGTGCCGTTAATTTCGACCCTGACGGGCAGGCGCGGCGCCAGCGCACAGACCTGTCGCGCGATGACAGCGGCGTCCTGCTGCCAGTCGACCACCCGATCGGTTGCGGTCAGCTTGTGTGCGTAGGTGGCGAGAGCGTCGTCCTGAGGGACCGCTTGCGGCAGGGCACCGGAGTCTGCCAGCTGCTTGAGCACCTCCAGCAGAAGTCCGGCGCCGGAATCGGCAAGCGCGGCCTCGAGCGCTGCGGCATCGAGCGGTTCGCTGATCGGTAACTCGGCGCTCGCGAGCACCGGGCCGGTGTCGAGCCCGGCTTCCATTTGCATGATGCACACGCCGGTGGTGGTATCGCCGGCCATCATCGCCCGTTCGATCGGTGCCGCGCCGCGCCAGCGCGGCAGCAGGGAGGCGTGGACGTTGATGCACCCATGGCGCGGTGTATCGAGCACAGCCTGGGGCAGAATCAGGCCGTACGCGGCGACGATCAGGACGTCGAGGTTGCAGGCCGCCAATGCCTCCCGGGCCGCCTTTTTCTTGAAGTTCTCCGGCTGCTGCACCGGCAGGCCAAGCTCTTCGGCAAGCTGCTTGACTGCGTTGGGTTTGACTTTCTTGCCGCGTCCGCTCGGCCGGTCGGGCTGGGTGAGTACGGCGCAGGGACGAAAGGCTGTTTTGGCCAGCTGCGCCAGGATCGCCGCGGCAAATTCGGGGCTTCCGGCGAAGCCGATACGCAACTCAGGCACGCTGCTTCTGTTGCTTCTGCAGTTTTTTGCGAATCCGGGAGCGCTTCAGACTCGACAGATAGTCGACGAAGAGCTTGCCCTCGAGGTGGTCGCACTCGTGCTGGATACAGACGGCGAGCAGCCCGTCCGCCTCGAAGCTGATCTCGTCGCCGGCCGGCGTGCGTGCTGCCACGGTGATTCGCTCCGCGCGACGGACCGGTTCGTAGATCCCGGGTACGGACAGGCAGCCCTCCTCCGTTTCCTGCAGCTCGCCGTGCAGGGTGAGCACGGGATTCACCAGAACATGCGGGTCGTCGTGGTTTTCGGAAACGTCTACGGCAATGATGCGTTGATGGACATCAACCTGGGTCGCGGCCAGACCAATACCCGGCGCGGCGTACATCGTTTCGAGCAGGTCAGCGCCGAATTGCTCGAGTTCCGGCCCGAAATCCGTGACAGGCACGGCTTTGGTGCGTAGTCGCTGGTCGGGGTAGTGCAGAATGTTCAATATCGTCATGTAAAAGGGTATCTGGATAGAGCTTTTTGCCGTTACGACAGCTGTGAACTGTCTCTAGTATTGGTCTAATTTGTGCTGCTAAGATGGCGCGGATTATAGCTTTTTGCGGCTGCTGGTTTGAAGCTGAAACGCTCTTTCCCGGTGGCGGCCGGTTGAACCACCTCAAAAGCGCGACTTTATTAATCACACAAAGGACATGTAGCGTCGTGAAAAGAGTATGTAAGCATTTACTGACTTCCTGCGTACTATGGCTTGGGGTGACGTCAGCGGGCCCCGCGGCGCTTGCTGAAGACATCTCGCAGTATCTCAAGCCGGGTCATCCGGACATCTACGAGGTGGTGAAAGGCGATACCCTCTGGGACATCAGCGGCACGTTTCTTTCGCGGCCGTGGCTGTGGCCGGATATCTGGCAGATCAATCCGCAGATTGAGAACCCGCACCTGATTTACCCGGGTGATCAGATTGCGTTGATTTATGTCGACGGTCAGCCGCGCCTGCAGCTGCGCCGTGGTGATGCCGGACGTACGTATAAACTGACGCCGTCGGATACCGTGAGTCTGCAACCGGAGATCCGTGCGACGCCGCTCGAGTCAGCCATTCCCGCCATCAGCCTCGACGCCATCCAGGGTTTTCTGGTGGACAACCGGGTAGTGGGTAACGGGGTGCTGGATGCAGCTCCCTACGTGGTGCAGGGTGAAAGTGAACGGCTGGTGCTCGGTGCGGGCGATCGCGTTTACATCCGCGGTGAGCTCGACATCAACGACTCTTACAACGTTGTGCGCAAGGGACCGGTCTATGTAGACCCGGAAACCAACGAAGTACTGGGGCGCGAAGCCACTTATATTGGTCTCGGCACGGCGGTCGCGCAGGAAGGCGAGATTGCGACGATGGCAGTGCGGCAAACTCGCGAGGAACTCTTCATTGGTGACCGCGTGCTACCGACTGAAGAGCGCAAGGTTGATTCCAATTTCTTCCCCAGCGCACCCGAGGGCCAGATCTTCGGTCAGATCATCTCCGTATTCAGCGGTGTCACCCAGGTTGGTCAGTTCGACGTTGTTGTCGTCAATCGTGGTGAGCGCGAAGACCTCGAGGTCGGAAACGTCCTCGCCATCTACAAGCGCGGCGCGATCGCCCGCGACCGGATCGCCAATCAGACGATCCGTCTGCCTAGTGAGCGAGCCGGACTGCTGATGATCTTCCGCACGTTTGAAAAACTGTCCTACGGCCTGGTGCTGGTTACCGAGCGGCCGCTGGCGGTATTCGACGAGGTGCGCAACCCGTAACTCCTTTCTTTCGTTGAGTTTAAAAAAGCCCCGCAGACGCGGGGTTTTTTCTTGGTGCGCATTGGTGCGCGTCGGCGCACTTGTCGGAAAGCGGGTGTCTTACTGAGAAAAAGGCCATCGCCCGGTAAAGCGACCCGCTGGCGTGGCGTAGTTTGTTTACATGGCCATAGGAGAACGCTCGCCCTCACTAAGAAACTCTTTTCCTGACCCTTCGCCGGAAACGGTACTGCTTCTGGAGCTGCTTGCCTGTTGGCGGCGACGTGATGTGTCGACGACCTTGTTTAACTGCGAAACGCCTGTCGAAGCGCTCTGTGAGGGCCGTGTGCGAGCAGCCTTGCAAAGGGCAAAGCCCATTGCGTACGACCCCGGTGCAGCAGCCTGGAGCTCAGGTGACAATGTGGGAGTAACGGGTTTTTTTGACGCCGACTTTCCGCCTCTCCTCAAGCACATCCCCGACCCGCCATTGATCCTCTTTTACCGGGGATCCCTCGGCGTCTTTTCGCAACCGACCGTGGCCGTGGTCGGCGCCAGACGGTGCACCGGCGCCGGTCGGGAGCTCGCGCGTCATCTGGGCGGTGAGCTGGCTAAACCGGGCTGCTGCATTGTCAGTGGCCTGGCCACAGGCGTGGATGCTGCCGCGCATGATGGCGCGCTGCGGGCAGGCGGTCTGACGGCGGCTTTTCTCGGCAGCGGTCTGGCCCGGGTTTATCCGCGCCGGCACGCCGCACTCGTCGACGCCATCGTCGCTGCTGGGGGGATTGTCGTCAGTGAGTATCCGAGCGCCACACCGCCGCGGCCGTTTCGCTTTCCCGAACGAAATCGTCTCATCAGCGGTGCCAGCATGGCCGTGATTGTCGTCGAGGCATCGCGGCGCAGCGGTTCGCTGATCACGGCCCGCCTGGCGCTCGAGCAGGGCCGCGATGTTTACGCGTGTCCCGGGCCGGTGCAGAGCCCTTTGAGTGAGGGTTGCCACGAACTCATTCGCCACGGCGCCGGCCTCGCTACCGATGCCCGTGATGTGCTGAATAACCTGGGTCTGGAAGCCTTGCCTGCCCCGCAGACACCGGCGCTCGAAGGCCTGGCGGCGCAGGTTTACGCCGCGGTTGATGGGGTGCCGGTACTGGCTGAGGAAATCGCCCGGCGTGTCGGTACCGATTTTGCCCTCGTTTGTGCAACCCTCACCGACCTCGAACTCGGTGGGTTTGTTCGTCAGGAAGGGCTTGGGTATATTCGCACGCTTGCCAACGCGCTGGAGTGAGCATGTCCCCGGTCCCTGCCGCGCCGAACGAAGCGGCACAGGCTTTACAACCATGACCGCGGACATCGAGTCGGCGGCCGCAGCGCTCGCCGGGGGTGGCGTTGTCCTGCATGCCACCGAAGGCGTCTGGGGTTTCGCCTGTGACCCATTCTGTGCCGCGGCCATCGATAAGATTTTTGCGCTGAAGAACCGTCCCGCCAGCAAAGGTCTGGTCCTGATCGGCGCTGAGGCCTCGGTATTCGAAACGCAGCTCGCGGCTGTCGACGCGACGCATGCGGCAGAGGTGCGCGCTTCCTGGCCCGGCCACCATACCTGGATATTGCCCGACACCAGCTTTCCGGATGAAGTTCGGGGCGGGCGGGAGACCATCGCCTGCCGGGTGCCGGGACATGCGCAGGCGCGAGCGCTCTGTGCCGCATTCGGCGGAGCGCTGATCTCCACGTCGGCAAATCTGTCCGGCTGCCCGCCCATCACCGAAGGCGAGATTGCACGCCGCGACTTTGGCGCGCTGGTGGACTATTTCCTGGCCGGAGAAGTTGGCAGCGCAGGCCGTGCCAGCACCATTCACGACCTGGACGGCAAGATTCTGCGTTGAGGCGGGATCCGCCGTGCGCAGGGTATGATGCAGGCACAGCGGATTGGAGTTTGAAGTGGCAGAAGCGGGGGAAACCGCCCGGTACGGGGTAGTCGGCAATCCGGTTGCCCATTCCCGTTCGCCGGAAATACACGCATCGTTTGCTGCGCAGTTCGGTGCTGCGATCCGCTACGACAAATTCCTGGTTGAGCCCGAAGAATTCGATCGGTTTGTCGAGGACTTCAAGACAAGTGGGGGCGCCGGACTCAACGTCACCGTACCTTTCAAGGAGCTCGCCCACGCTGTCGTCGATGCCCGCGACGAACTCGCAGCCGCGGCCGCGGCGGTCAATACGATCAAGGTCATGGCGGATGGCAGCCTGCACGGCTTCAATACCGACGGCATCGGACTGGTGGCGGACCTCCGTGCCAATGGCGTCGCGTTGGAAAACGCCCGGGTGTTGCTGGTCGGCGCGGGCGGCGCCGCGTGTGGCGTAGTGCTGCCGCTGCTCCGTGCGGGTATCGCGGTGCTGACCATTGCCAATCGAACGCGCGCGCGGGCGGAGGCGCTGGTGACGGCCCATGCCGGGCTCGCCGGAGAGGTAGATATCGAAGCGTTGGACTTCGCGGCAATTTCACAGCCGGCCGATATAGTGATCAATGCCACGTCTCTCGGTCTCGAGGGAGCGGTGGCGCCGTTACCGGTGCAAGTTGTCGAGAACGCGGTCTGCTACGACATGAGTTATGGGCCGGCAGCGCACTTCGCCGCATGGGCTGCCCGCCATGGTGCCGCGGTCTGCCTGGATGGACTCGGCATGCTGGTCGAGCAGGCGGCGCAGAGCTTCTACCTCTGGCGCGGCCAGCGCCCGCAGACGGCACCGGTGATCACCACCCTCAGGCAGAGCCTGCAGGATTGATGGAAGGTAAAGCAGAGCACGATGAAAGAGCTGGAAATTGAGCGCAAACAGTTCATTGCGGGCGCCGTCTGCCCGGAATGTAACGTACTGGACAGGTTAGTTGTTGAATACGCGCGGACCGCCGAAGGTGAGCCGCCGCTCAGCCGCCGCCGCTGCGTGGCATGTGGCTTCAGCGACCCGTTCAGCCAGGAGGGGCCTGCTCAGGCGACCGGCGCCGTGCCTCGAGGTAAGCCTGAGCGGGTCCGCCACGGTGAGGTGACAGCCGCACCGGTGACCATTCTGGATAAGCCTGCAGACCGCTAGCCGAAACGCTCTCTTCGAGACATACGTAAAAACACTTAGAGTTGCCCCCCGTGGACCTGTTGCTATAATTGCGCCGCGCTTTGGCAGAGGTTCGTCCTGCAGGTGCGCCGGGCTGAATGCGCAACTTCACGCCTGGCGGAGGGGGCAGGGTTGGTGACCACAGTATTGGCATCGACGGTGGACAACGGCGCAGGGATAGATGAGTCATGAATCGCGACGGACAGATAGAGGCTGTGGTCGCGTCTTTTCATTCAACAATCAGCGGTCAACATCATAAGGCACCAGGTGCAAGGTGTTAGGCGCGGTTGTGATCGCCTATTCTCAATGCCGTGGCGGCACCCGCTGAGAGGTGCGAGAACTTCCCTGACAAGGGCCCAGTGGAAACAACGGAACGAACGGAATGAAGCATAAACTGAGTTTTGCGGGTGCAATGATTGGCCTGCTCATGGCTGGCATTGCGTCCGCTGACGAACTGAACATGCCGGTGGGGGTCACCGACATCAGTCGTCAGGTCTACGACCTGCACATGACCATCTTTCTCATCTGCGTTGCGATCGGCGTGGTTGTGTTTGGCGTCATGTTCTGGTCAATCATTCATCACCGACGATCACAGGGCCACGAAGCGGAGCAATTTCACGAAAGCACCCGTCTGGAAATTGCCTGGACCATCGTACCGACGTTGATTCTGATTGCCATGGCAGTACCCGCAACCCAGGTACTGATTGCCATGTACGATACCGGTGGCGAGGACATGACCGTCGAGGTTCGCGGCTACCAGTGGAAATGGCAGTACAAATACCTCGACGACGATTTCAACAACACGTTTTCCTTCTTTTCCAACCTCACCACTTCACAGGACGAGATTTACGACAAGAGCGCCAAAGGCGAGCACTATCTCCTCGAAGTCGACAATCCGTTGAGAATTCCCGCCAACCGAAAAGTGCGCTTCCTTGTTACAGCTGAAGACGTCATCCACGCCTGGTGGGTTCCGGACTTCGGCATCAAGCGGGATGCTGTTCCGGGCATTCTGAATGAGCTCTGGACCATCGTTCCCGAGCCGGGCGTGTATCGGGGTCAGTGCACAGAGCTTTGTGGTAAAGACCACGGTTTCATGCCGGTGGTCGTCGAGGTGCTCCCGGAAGACGAATTTGATGCCTGGTACGCGGCGGAAGTAGAAAACGAAGCGGTCCGCAAAGAGGCGCTGTCCAAAACATTCACGCACGAGGAGCTGATGGCGGAAGGTGAGCAGGTGTATGCCACGTTCTGTGCATCGTGCCATCAGGCCAACGGTCAGGGTGTGCCCCCGGTATTCCCCTCACTGGTCGGCACAGAAGTCGTTACCGGACCGCGTGACGATCACATCAGGCTGATCATCGAAGGCGTCCCGGGCTCAGCCATGCAGGCGTTCGGCAGGCAACTCGACGCAGCGCAGCTTGCGGCGGTTACTCACTACGAGCGGCACGCCTGGGGCAACGACGCGGGGGACATCACCCAGCCGCGTGACGTCATCGAACTGTCCGGACAATAAAAGAGGAAGTCATGAGCGAAGTCATTCACGCAGATCACCACGACGACCATCACGACCACGGTCCGGATAAAGGCCTGGCGCGCTGGTTGTTTACGACCAACCACAAGGACATCGGTACGCTCTACCTGTGGTTCAGCTTCCTGATGTTCCTCATTGGCGGGGTGATGGCTCTGGTCATCCGCGCAGAGCTGTTCCAGCCGGGCCTGCAGTTCGTCAGCCCCGAGTTCTTCAACCAGATGACCACCAACCACGGTCTGATTATGGTGTTTGGCGCCATCATGCCGGCCTTTGTGGGGCTTGCTAACTGGTTGGTGCCGATGCAGGTCGGCGCGCCTGACATGGCGCTGCCGCGCATGAACAATCTGTCGTTCTGGATACTGCCGTTTGCGTTCGGGATCATGATCTCCACCCTGTTCATGGAGGGCGGCGGACCGAACTTCGGCTGGACGTTCTACGCCCCGCTGTCGACTACCTATGCGCCTGACTCGGTCACGTTCTTCATCTTTGCCGTGCACATGATGGGCGCGTCCTCGATCATGGGCAGCATCAACATCATTGCCACGATTCTGAACATGCGGGCGCCGGGCATGACGCTCATGAAAATGCCGCTCTTTGTATGGACCTGGCTGATCACGGCATACCTGCTGCTCGCGGTGATGCCGGTACTGGCAGGCGTCGTGACGATGATGCTCTTTGACATCCACTTCGGCACCAGCTTCTTCAATGCCGCGGGTGGCGGCGATCCGGTGATGTTCCAGCACATTTTCTGGTTCTTCGGGCACCCCGAGGTATACATCATGATTCTGCCGGCGTTTGGCGTGATCTCGCACATCATTCCTGCGTTCTCGCGAAAACCGCTGTTCGGTTATGACTCCATGGTCTACGCGGTGGCTTCCATTGCGTTCCTGTCGTTCATTGTCTGGGCGCACCATATGTTCACTGTCGGGATGCCGCTCGCAGGACAGCTCTTCTTCATGTACGCGACCATGCTCATTGCGGTACCAACCGGGGTGAAGGTGTTCAACTGGACTGCCACGATGTGGAAAGGCTCCATGACGTTCGAGACACCCATGCTGTTTGCCATTGCGTTCGTGATCTTGTTTACGATTGGTGGATTCTCCGGTCTGATGCTCGCCATCACGCCGGCGGATTACCAGTATCACGACACGTATTTCGTGGTGGCGCATTTCCACTATGTACTGGTCCCGGGAGCGCTCTTCTCCATTATCGCGGCGGTGTATTTCTGGTTCCCGAAGTGGACCGGCAAGATGTACAACGAAACGCTGGGCAAGCTGCACTTCTGGCTGTCCTTCATTGGTGTGAACGTCACGTTCTTCCCGCAGCATTTTTCCGGCCTCGCGGGTATGCCCCGTCGTATTCCGGATTACGCGCTGCAGTTTGCCGACTTCAACATGCTGTCGAGCGTTGGTGCGTTCATCTTTGGATTCTCACAGGTTTTCTTCCTCTACGTGATCATTCACGGAATCAGGAGCGGTCAGAAGGCATCGGATCGTGCCTGGGAAGGTGCCAGAGGGCTCGAGTGGACGCTGCCGTCGCCGGCGCCGTACCACAGCTTTACGCATCCGCCGCAGGTCACCGATGAAGAGGCGCACGCGTAACCATGTCAGCGCCTTCCCAAGAAGCCAACATTCGCCGCACGATCAGGCAGACCGTTCTGATAGTGATTGGCATGTGTGGTTTCGTGGTGGCGCTGGTACCGCTGTACGATCTCTTTTGTGAAATCACCGGCCTCAACGGCAAAACGGGCGGACCGTACACATACGACGCCGCTTCGGTGCAGCCGGATACCTCGCGCCTCATCAAGGTCAACTTCATCACCAATACCAACGAAGGCATGGTGTGGGATTTCTGGCCGGAGAAAGGGGGCGTGCGGGTCCATCCGGGTGAGCTCAAGGAAGTGAACTTCTATGTGCGCAACCCAACCGACAAGGTCATGATCGGACAGGCCATACCGTCGGTCGTGCCGGTATCGGCTGCGGCTTACTTTCACAAAACAGAGTGTTTTTGTTTCAACCAGCAGGTACTGCAGCCGGGCGAGGAGATAGCCATGCCCATGCGCTTCATTGTGGGGCGCGAGGTACCGAAGACTGTACAGTCGATCAATTTGAGCTATGCGCTGTTTGATATCACGGAAACCATGGGTGACGTCGCCGTCATCGGTGGCGAGTGATCGAACGGCGCAGGAATTAACGGAGTAGAGGGAAATGGCAAACGCGGCAGAATCGGACCAATCGGTCTATTACGTACCGCACAACGGTTGGTACCCGGTGGTCCTGGCGTTCGGCGTCATGTTGATGCTGACCGGGTTCGGCACCTGGCTGAATGAAACCAAGGCGGGTGAGGCAGGCAGCTGGACACAATCCATCATCGGCTTCGCCATCTTTGCGGTGGTGCTGTATTTCTGGTTTGGCAAAGTCATTGTCGAGAACCATCAGGGGCTTGCCAACGACCAGCTGAAGCGCAGCTACGTCTGGGGTATGGGCTGGTTCATCTTCTCCGAGGTGATGTTCTTTGCCGCGTTCTTCGGCGCGCTCTTCTACGTGCGGGTACTTGTCGTTCCGTGGCTTGGTGGTGAAGGCGGCAAAGCCATGACGGGCGAGTATCTATGGCCTGAATTCACGGCAGCGTGGCCGGTGGTGACAAACCCTGATCCATCTCTCTTCCCGAATCCGATCGAGTCCATGGCGGCGCCTTCCGTCACCAGCTGGGCGTCTTATCTGCCCTTCTGGAACACGGTGATCCTGCTTACCTCGAGCTGGACCGTGCACGTTGCCCACAGCGCGATCAAAGAAGAGAACCGCAAGAAGCTGATCACCTGGCTCGGCATCACGGTGCTTCTGGGCATCATCTTCCTGATCCTGCAGGCAGAAGAATACATCGTTGCTTACAACGACATGGGGCTGACGCTGGGCAGCGGCATCTATGGCTCGACGTTCTTCATCCTGACGGGTTTCCACGGATTTCACGTGACGCTGGGTACCATCATTTTGATGGTCCAGTGGTTCCGATCGATGAAAGGACACTTTGGACCGAAAGACTGTTTTGGCTTCGAAGCGGCCAGCTGGTACTGGCACTTCGTTGACGTCGTCTGGGTTGGCCTCTTTATCTTCGTCTACGTGTTGTAACGAACGGGCCGGATGCGCCCTTGATGGGGCGCATCAACAATCTGGAACCAGGGAGGGGGCGCTAGCGCCCCCTTCGCATGTACGGGATTTTGAGTCGGCGTCAGCCTTCTTTCTCTGCGGATGCGGGATCGGCCGGCGCAGAATGAGCGGGCGATGCCTGATGCCAGGGTGCGTTGACGCCCATGCGCAGCTGACCGGTATAAAAACCATAGAAAATGGTCAGCAGAAGGGCTGTTGCCAGCGTGACCCTGACGCCCAGCGCGTACAACGTGCGTTTGGAATCTTCGCGGTCGGTATCCTTGAACAGGAACACCAGGCCGCTGAAAAGACTGATGATGACGCCAATCAGTAGAACGACGATGAGGACTTTGAGAAACACGTTGACCTTGCGTAGGGGTAAACAACCACTTTAAACCATTGGTCAGGCTGGGTTAAAGACGTGAGCCGATTTAGACCGGGCTGGAAAATGACGACGTTTGTCGCCGTAATGCTGCCGTTAGTATTATCGCTGGGATCGTGGCAGGTGGAGCGTGGCGCCGAGAAACGCGGGCTCGAAATGGATTACCTGGAACGGGTGACCATGCTCCCCGTACGGCCGAATCCCGCGACAGAGTCGTTGCAGCGCTTTCAGCGTGTCCGACTGCAAGGCAACTTCGCGACAGAAGTTTTTCTGGTGGACAACCAGGTGAGCGGCGGCAAGACCGGCTACTGGATTGTGCAGTGTTTCGACGACAGCGCTACCGGCAGGCGGTACCTGGTCAATCGTGGATACACACAGGCGCCGCCGGTTCGTAGCGAAATGCCGGTGCTCTCAGCACCGGAAGGCCCGCTTGAGGTGGTCGGAGCCATCTGGCCGTTTACCGGCTTGATACCGGTCCTCGACGACGACGCCTGGCCGGAAGGATGGCCGAAGCGCGTGCAGCGGCTGGACGTTGTACGCATGGCAGCGCAGGTCGGCGCAGAGCCGTTTGAGGTCCGTCTGGAACCGGGGCAGCCCGGCGTTCAGGTCGCCGCGCCATTTGCGCAGGTGCTGAGCGACGCCAAACATCGGGGCTATGCTGCAACGTGGTTTGGCCTGGCGATAGCGCTCGTTGCAGGCTATCTGGTGTTTGGCTTCAAAAACGGCATGCAACAAACCAACGAAGAGACTGAACAAACCGGATTAAGAGGTTGATGAACGATTCGATAGACAAACCAGAAGGTACCCAGGCGGACGTCATGCGCAAGAACCGTACACAGATCATCGTGATGCTGGCGGTGGCGATGATTTCGCTGGGTGGATCCTATCTGCTTTTTTACTTTGCTCAGGGCACTGAAGGCTGGGGCACAACCAACAACGGGGCCTGGGTGGAACCGCCAACGACAACCGCGGACCTGGGCTGGGAGGTTGAAGGGGATGAGCGGGTCTGGTGGTTGTGGACGGTCGGTTCGAGCTGTGACGAAAGCTGTGAGGCAACGGCAAAGAATCTGCAGGCGCTGCACATTCTCCTCAACCGTGAAGCGGACCGCGTTCGTCGTGGCTACACCGATCTTTCAGGTGTCCAGGACCTTTCCTGGATGGAAAATTTTCCGCAATTGAATCAGGTTGTCATTGGCAACGCAGATCCCATCAACCCGGGTATCTACATCATCGATCCCCTGGGTAACCTGGTCTTCTTTTACCCGCCTGATTCCGAGCCCAAACCCATACTCGAAGATTTGAAACGGTTGTTGAAGGTGTCGCAAATTGGCTAGCAAACTCGTTCTCAGGCTCAACTTGCTGGGGCTCGCCCTGGTTGTCGTTGTTGTGGTTCTCGGTGCGTTTACCCGTCTTGTAGACGCCGGCCTCGGCTGTCCAGACTGGCCAGGCTGCTATGGGCACCTGCTATGGCCAAACGACAGCGCGGAAATCAGCCGCGCGGAGGCGGCGTTTCCCGATACGCCGGTTGATCTCGACAAAACCTGGCCGGAGATGGTGCACCGCTATTTTGCCGGTGCCCTGCTGCTCGTGGTCGCCGGGCTGACGTTCGCAGCCTGGCGCAGCAAGGGTGATGCACCCGCCGCCTCGCCCGAGCATGCCCGACGCATCCGCACGCTGACAACGGCACTACTAGTCCTCATCATCTGTCAGGCGGCGTTTGGCGCGTGGACCGTCACGCTGAAACTCTGGCCTCAGGTGGTCACGGCCCACTTGCTCGGCGGTTTTGCCACCTGGAGCCTCTTGTGGGTGCTCTACCTCTACCAGGGCGGGGGGCGGTCGCTGTGGATCAGTCACGCCGCGCAAACGTCGCTGGCCATGCACGCGCGCTTTGCGCTGGCGGCGGTCATCGTGCAGATAGCGCTGGGCGGCTGGGTGTCCTCGAACTATGCGGCGCTTGCATGCGCCGATTTCCCGACCTGCTACGGCAGCTACTGGCCTGATATGGACGTGGGAGCGGGGTTCAACATCATGCAATCCGTGGGACCGAATTACCTCGGCGGCCTCATGGACAACGAAGCCCGCGTTGCCATTCACTGGACCCATCGATTGGGGGCAATTGTCGTGCTGCTGGTGGTGGGTGCGCTGGCGCTGCGCTTGCGGGCTGGCAATCCGCGATTGGCGGGCATTCTCGGCGCGCTCCTGTTAGTGCAGCTCACGCTGGGCGTGCTGAATGTCGTCTGGTCGCTGCCGCTGTGGGTTGCTACCGCGCATAATGGCTTCGGCGCACTGTTATTGCTGGCGTTGGTTACAGTAAACTTCGCTCCCGCGAAATCGTCCGCCGAAGCGCCCAGCCGGGCCGCCGCAGAATCGCGGGAAAGCATCAGCGGGTTGGCAGATACTGGAAATGCATCATGAGTGAAGTCATCACCGAGCGCGCAAGCTGGCGCGACTATTATGAAATGTGCAAGCCGCGCGTGGTCATGCTCATGCTGCTGTGCGCGCTGGTTGGTATGTTTCTGGCCACGCCGTCCTCCGTGCCGCTCGACATTGTGGTGCTGGGGCTCGTCGGCATAGGCCTGGTTGCGGGTTCCGCCGCCGTCGTCAATCACATCGCCGATGCACACATAGACAAGCAGATGGCGCGCACCCAGGACCGCCCGATCGCAACGGGCCGGGTCGGCGCCGTGCAGGGAATGACGTTCTCCGCCGTCATCGGCATCGGCGGAATGCTCATCCTCTGGTTTGGCGTCAATCCCCTGACCGCGTGGCTGAACCTTGCGTCGTGGGTGGGCTATGGATTAATTTATACCTTCTTTCTGAAACGCGCGACGCCGCAGAACATCGTAATTGGCGGTCTATTCGGGGCGGCACCGCCACTCTTCGGCTGGACCGCGGTCACCAACAGTATCGATCCGGGCGGGCTGCTGCTGGTGCTCATCATTTTTGCCTGGACGCCACCCCACTTCTGGGCGTTGGCCCTGGATCGCAAGGACGAATACGCGGAAGTTGGTGTGCCGATGCTGCCGGTCACGCACGGTGAATCGTTCACTCGTCTGCACATCCTGCTCTACACCATTATTCTCGTCGTGGCCTCGGTGTTGCCGTTCATCATCGGCATGTCGGGCCTCCTGTACCTTGCGGGTGCGCTGGCGCTCGGAGCGGGCTTTGTCTACTGGGCGGTGGCGATCGTACGGAACGTCAACCCTCGCGCGCCGATCGAGACGTTTCGCTACTCCATCCTCTATCTCGGGCTCCTCTTCGGATTTTTACTGCTCGACCACTATCTGATGGCCAGCAGCGTCTCAAGTGGATCGCTGCTCGAATTCGACAGGATTACGACCTGATGTCGCCCATCGCACGTTCGGTGCTCTTGTGCGTGGTGTTCATCACCGCGGTGCTCAGCATGTTCGTCTACAGCTTTACGCGCGTGCCGCAGCTGTCGGAAGAGGAACTGCGAGACAAGGGCGTGTTTGTGCTGCCCCGCCCGCGCGATCTGGCCGGCATTGAGCTTCTCGATCAGAACGGCGCCGCCTTCGACCGCGAGCGGCTGAACGGCAAGTGGACGTTCGTCTTCTTCGGATTCACACACTGTCCCGATATCTGTCCGACGAGCATGTCGGTCCTGGGGCAGGTTGAGGCGGAATTGCGCAAACGCGGCGGCGACCTTGCCGAGCAGTTCCAGGGGGTGCTGGTGAGCGTCGATCCGGAGCGTGATACGCAGGAACTTCTGGGGGCGTACGCCGAAGCGTTTTCGCCACGTTTCCTCGGCGTTCGCGGCACGCTCGAGGCGACGGCGGTGTTTGCCCAACAGCTCAACTCCTCCTTCGGCAAAGTGCCGGAAGGGGACAGCTACACGATGGATCACACCGGACACATCAGCATCATCAACCCGCTCGGCCACTATCACGGCTTCATCAAGTTGCCGCATGACCCTGAGACCATTAGGCTTGCGTATCAAACGCTGGCGGTGAACTTCTGAAGGGATTCGCTGGTGACCGCCGCAGGCGATTTCCCGGCGACGCGAGTTAAGGAGCCCGATGAAGCCACAACGGGGGTGGGACACCCCGGCGAGCCCGACCGAGGCGCAAGCGCACGGCAGCGCTGATGAGTTGACGCGATACTATGTCAGTGTCCGTGAGCAGAGTGCGCAGCTCTGTGAGCCTCTCGAAATCGAAGACTTCGGCGTGCAACCCATGGCGGACGCAAGCCCGCCGAAGTGGCATCTTGCGCATACCACATGGTTCTTCGAAACGTTCATCCTGCGCGAGTTCGTCCCGGGATACGCCGTTTTTCACCCGAAATTCGAATACCTGTTCAACTCCTATTACAACGGTGTCGGGGAACCGTATCCTCGTCCTCGACGTGGTTACCTGTCGCGTCCGACGGTGGCTGAGGTCATGGCTTACCGTGAACACGTCGATCAACACATGCAGGAGCTGCTGGATTCGGCGGACGCCGAGGACGTCCAGGCGCGGACCGTCCTGGGACTTCATCATGAGCAGCAGCATCAGGAGCTCCTGCTCACGGACCTGAAATACAACTTCGGTAACAATCCGCTCTACCCGGCTTATGGTGGAAGCTGCGCAGACGCCGGGGAATCACCTGCGGCGCTCACGTTCACCACCTTCGACGGGGGGATCGTTGCGGTTGGCCACAACACCGCGGACGGATTTGCATTCGACAACGAGCTGCCCCGCCACGAGGTGTTGCTGCAACCGTTTCTGTTGGCTGATCGTCTTGTCACCAACTCCGAGTTCCTCGACTTCGTCGACGACGGTGGGTACGAGCGAGCGGACCTCTGGCTGTCTGAGGGATGGTCCACGGTGCAGGCCGCGGGCTGGCAAGCCCCACTGTACTGGGTCCATGAGGACGGGCAGTGGTGTGAATACCGCCTCGACGGGCTGCACCCGCTGCAGGGCAATCTGCCGGTAGTGCACGTGAGCGCGCATGAGGCGTTCGCCTATGCAACGTGGGCGGGACTGCGGCTGCCTACCGAGTTCGAATGGGAGCATGCCTCGAACGTCGCGGTTGAACCGGGTAGCTTCGTCGAAGATGGGGTTTACCACCCGCAGGCGGCGCGAGGGTCCGGACTCGGGCAGATGTTCGGCGACGTCTGGGAGTGGACCTCGAGCAGCTACGGACCCTATCCGGGTTATGCGCCGTTACCGGGAACGCTCGGCGAATACAACGGCAAGTTCATGAGCAGCCAGCTCGTGCTGCGCGGCGGCTCAACCGCCACCCCGGGTTCCCACATCCGCGCCAGCTATCGGAACTTTTTCTATCCGCCGGACCGTTGGCAGTTTTCAGGTATCAGACTGGCGAAACACATTGAATAGCGGCAACTACGCGTTTTACGACCATCAGCCTCCGGACACAGACATGGCCGAGGAGGTATTGCAGGGACTCGGCAGTGAGCCGAAGTTCATCTCTCCCAAGTATTTTTATGACGCTCGTGGATCGGCGCTGTTCGAGGAGATCACCGAGCTCGACGAGTATTACCTTACCCGGACTGAGATGGGTCTCTTCGACACTTATCTCGACGACATGGCAGGCAGCCTGGGTGAAGGCGTATGCCTCATCGAATACGGCAGCGGCAACTCGCGCAAAATCCGCAAACTGCTCGAGGCTGTCTCACCGGAAGCCTACGTTCCTGTGGATATTTCCAATGAGCACCTGCAGGAAAACGCGCGCGAGCTGCATGCCGATTTTCCGGCGCTGCACGTATACCCCGTTTGTGCGGATTTCTCCCTGCCGGTAACCGTCCCTCCGGAAGTCGACGAGCTGACCCGGGTCGGGTTTTTCCCCGGCTCGAGTATCGGTAACTTCACGCCGCTGGAGGCGCGCCGATTTCTCACCGGCGTGCGTGAGACGGTCGGATCTGGCGGTGCGCTCCTGATTGGCGTGGATCGCAAAAAGGTCGTCAGCGTGCTCGAAGATGCCTACAACGATGCGCTCGGGGTGACGGCCGCGTTCAACCTCAACGTCCTTGCGCACATCAACAGCCGTCTGCAGGCTGATTTCGAGCTGGATGGATTCCGCCACCTTGCCCGCTACAACGCGGAGGAAGGATGCATACAGATGTTTCTCGAAAGTCAGCGTGATCAGGATGTCAACGTTGCCGGGGTGACCATGCACTTTGCGGCCAACGAAAGGGTCCACACCGAAAACTCCTACAAGTACGACAGAGCGGAGTTCGTTGAGCTCGCCGCGGGCGCCGGTTTCACCGCCGAAGCCGAGTGGACGGACGAACAGGAGTGGTTTTCGATCTTTCTGCTACGCGGGAACTAGTGTCCTCAACACCCCTGTCGTGCGCAGAGGTCGGATAGACGACGCAGGAGAATCGCGTACATCGAAAATTCCTGGCCGGTTGCGTGCTGCGCCTCTTCTACCGTGTGAAGCCACGCGTTGTGGAAAGAGGGATGTTCACTCAGCCAGCGTTCGGGATCACCGTCGGCCTGTTCCAACACCAGCGCTCCGAGCAGATTCTGGCGCATGAAAAGGTCGTCAAGCAGGGTATCGCGTTCCATTGCCTGCCAGTGGGAGGCTGAAGTAATGCTCATCAGGCGGTTGTTGAGCCAGTCGAGCTGCAGTGATGCGCCGATCTCGATAGTTGCCTGAGCAAGACGAGTCTCGTCGCAGGCGCGCTGCCGGGCCATGTCAATCATCGGCAGAAGCGTAGCGAGCTCCGCAGCGCCGGCTGATTTCTGCGCCAGCGAATCCGGCATGCCTGCGCTGATCAGCGCGTCGCGTCGCGCCAACCATTGCGAACCCTGCTCCCCGACCGCGCCATCGCGTGCAGCGACAAGGCGTTCAATGCTGGGTTTGAAAGCCTCAACGTGCTGTACCAGGGGCTGTGAGAAGTCACAGTGTCTCGTCATCCAGCGGACGCACCGTCTGCCGAGACGCATGATGTCGAGCAGTACGTCGAACTGCGTTTGCGCCGGCAGCTCCCGACAATCGCGGAGGTCGCCGAACCAGGCGTCAAATTCGAAACAGGCGGACATCACCACGTAGGCGCGCGCAATGTCAGCCACGTCGCCCCCGACAAAGCTGAGCGTATGACTGACGAAGCTGACTCCAAGGCGGTCGATCATCTCGTTGGCCAGCTGCGTGGCGATGATCTCGCGAACCAGGCGGTGAGTATCGAGACTGTCCGCATGCGCCTCGAGGAGCTGATTCGGGAACGGCTTCAGGGCCAGGGCACGCACGGTGGCGTCCTCGTGAACGTTGCTCTCGATGAGGGCCCTTTTCACGTGGATTTTACTGTAGGCCATCAGCACCGCGAATTCCGGGCGAGTCAGTCCCAGACCGGCAACGGCGCGATCGCTCAGCTCATCTTCAGTAGGTACGTATTCCAGTGCGCGATCGAGCCCCGCGTTGACTTCGAGGAAGTGAATGAGGCGTTGATACTCGCCCGTGCGGCTGGCGGCGTGGCGCACGGCTACGCTCAGAGAGCGCGTCTGTGAGTAGTTGTTGGCGAGTACCAGATCGGCCACGGCGTCGGTCATGTCTTCGAGCAGGCGGTTGCGCTGCTTGCGTGTGAGGTCTTCGCTTGCCACGAGCGCGTTCAACGCGATTTTGATGTTGACCTCGTGATCCGAGCAATCGACGCCGCCAGCGTTGTCGATGAAATCGGTGTTGACCGCGCCACCGTTCAGTGCAAATTCTATGCGCGCACGCTGCGTCAGTCCGAGGTTGCCGCCTTCGCCCACGGCGGTGCACCGCAGCTGATTGGCGTCGATGCGCAGGTGATCATTGCCGCGGTCCCCGACGTCATCGTGAGATTCGCCGCTTGCTTTGACGTAGGTTCCGATGCCGCCCATCCAGATCAGCTGCACGGGACTTTGCAGGAGCTCGTGAATGAACTGATCGGGCGCAAGCGTGGTCGCTTCAATACCGAAGGCGCGCTGCATCTCAGGAGAAATGGCAATGGATTTGGCGGTCCTCGAGAAGACGCCCCCGCCAGTGCTGATGAGACCGGCATCGTAGTCCGTCCAACTGGAACGAGGCAGCTCGAAGAGGCGCCTGCGCTCGGCGAAGCTTGCGGCCGGGTCGGGCGTCGGGTCGACGAAGATGTGCTGATGATTGAACGCAGCAACGAGCTTGATCGCTTCCGAGCACAGCATGCCGTTGCCGAAGACGTCTCCGGACATGTCACCGATGCCGAGCACCGTAATGCTGTCCTGCTGCACGTTGATGTCCTGCTCGGCAAAGTGGCGTTGCACCGATACCCAGGCACCCCGTGCGGTAATCCCCATCTTTTTGTGGTCGTAGCCGTTTGACCCACCGGAGGCAAACGCGTCGTGCAGCCAGAAGCCGTAGTCCTCGGCGATCTCGTTGGCGTAGTCGGAAAATGTTGCCGTACCCTTGTCAGCTGCAACCACGAGGTATGGATCGGGCGCGTCGAGCACTTTCACGTCTTCCGGTGGGACCACCGCCCCGTCGACCAGATTGTCTGTGACGTCGAGGAGGCCGCGGATGAAATCGCGATAACAGTCGGCGCCATTGCGATTCGTCTTGGTGACAAAGCCGCCTTTGGCGCCTGTGGGTACGATGACGGCGTTTTTCACCACCTGAGCTTTGACCAGACCCAGGACTTCGGTTCGGTAGTCTTCGAGACGATCCGACCAGCGCAGACCGCCGCGGGCAATCGACCCGCCGCGCAGATGTACACCCTCGACGTGCGGGGCGCTGACGAAAATCTCGTAGGCCGGGACGGGTCTGGGAATGTCCGAGATGCTGGCTGGAATGAGCTTCAGCGACAGAACGGGGCGAGGCTCCGCGGCAGACCCGACGAAGTAGTTGGTGCGCTGCGTTGCCTCCATGACTTCCAGTATCCGCCGCAGGATGCGGTCCTCATTGAGGAGTTCAACCTCTTCCAGGCTGTTTACGATGGCCTCGCGCAGCGCCACGTTGACTGCTTCGTCAGCGTCCGCCGCCGGTTCGAAGCGCTGTTCGAAGAACGTCACCAGATGAACGGCGATGTCCGTGTGTTTGTACAGCGTGTCGCTGATGAACTGTTGAGAAAAGCCGAACCGGATTTGCTTGATGTATTGCGCATAGGCGCGCAGCACGTTGGCCTGGCGCCAGCTCAGGCCCGCATTGAGGATCAGCCGGTTGAAACCGTCGTCTTCCACCTGCCGCTGCCAGATGCGCACGAAAGCGTCGTTGAAATCCGCGGCCACTGCGCTGACATCCAGCGGTACGTTCGTGTCCAGGCGATAGGCATGGATGGAAGCAGCGGGTGCACCTTGCGCGGTCACCGGATAAGGAAACTCGTTTAGAACCCTGAGACCCAGGTTCTCGAGAGTGGGCACCACGTCGGAAAGCGGCAGCGGTGGTCCACGATGAAAGAGCTTCAACCGTACCGTATCGGCCGGATCTTCGGGCAGACGGTACAGGCGTGTCGCCAACGGCGTCACGTCGCCGAGACTTTCGAGGTCTGCAATGTCGTCTGCGGCTGCGCGCGCGTCGTAGCGTTCGGCATAACCCGCCGTGAACGCGTCGGCGTATTTCAGATGCAGGCGGCGACCCTGCGATTCGCCGAAGTGCTGAGTGAGCGCAGAGCTCAGCTCCGAGTGCCAGTCGCGGATCAGCTGGCTGATGCGCGCCTCCAGCGCCTTGCGTTCGACGCCGGGCCGGCTGTCCGGGCGGATGCGTAAGTTGAACTGCACCCGCACGAGAATCGACTCGGACAGGAGAATGTCGTGGTCCGCGTCCTCGGCGTCGAACACCTCGACCAGAAGATCGTGCAGCCTGACGCGTACCGCCGTGCTGAACAGGTCGCGCGGCATGTAAACCAGGGTTGTCGCAAAAAGTCCGTAGCTGTCGAAGCGGGTGAAGACACGGACCTGGCGTCGCTCATGGATGTCGGTAATGGCGAGCGCTGTCTCCAGGAGCGCGTCTTCGTCGATCTGAAACAGCTCATCTCTAGGGTAGGTGCGTACAACCTGGGCAAAGACTTTGCCGTCGAATCCCGTCGGATCGAGGCCGGATCGGGTCAACACCGACGCGACCTTGCGCCGCAGTACCGGTATGCGCTCGGGAAACTCCCAGTAGACTCCGGACGTGTAGAGGCCAAGCAGGCCCAGCTCGCCGGTGACGTTGCCTTCAGCATCGAAGCGCCGGATACCCACATAGTCGGGGTAGGCAGGCCGGTGCACCCGGGAGCGCGTGCCGGATTTCGAGAAGGACAGAAGTCGCGGCTCGAGCAGGAACGAGCGGGTGCGCTCGGGTTGCTCGGCAAGGCTGCGGGAGCTTGCCGCTCGGCGGATGCGCTGCAGGCCAAGCGCGGTGCCGGTCTGCTGGATCTGATTGTCGGCGTAGGAGAATTCGCGATAGCCGAGAAAAGTGAAGTGGTCGGCCAGGAGCCACTGGAGAAACGCGATGCCCTCTTTGACTTCGGCGGATTCGAGCGGCGGCGGGTGCGCCTCGAGGTCCTCGATGATGGCCTGCACCTGAGCTTTCATCAGCCGGAAATCTTCGACTGCCGCCTGCAGGTCCACGACAATGTCTGCGAGCTTCGACTGCAACGCCTCGAGCTCATCGTCCTCCAGACGGTCAATTTCCGCGTAGGCCAGGAGCTCGCGGTTGTTGCCCTGCTGATTTTCCGAGAGCGCCGTGACCGCACCGCCGTCATCGCGGTCCACCTGCAGCACCACGTTGTTGAGGTGATGCGTGACCGAGCCGTCATGGGACAGCGCCATGAGGAGCGAATCGACCATGAACGGCATGTTGGGCGCCGCCACGATGGCAACGGTGTGTGCACAGCCCCATCCGTCGCGGCTGCTTTGCGGATTCATGACGGCAATCGTGACCTCGTCCGCGGCGCGGTCGCGCAGTCGGCGCAGCGCTTCGATGGTGGCGCCTGCGTCGTCGTCGAGATCGCGGCTGGCCAGATCCTCTTCCGGATTGCGCTGCCAGAATACGGCGGCGAATGATTGCACCAGAGGCAGCTCGGCGCCCTTCAGACGCAGTGCAATACGTTTCTGCAGACGATCGATATAGGCCGTGTCTGGCATCTTGCTGCCTGCGCTCCCTCCCGCTGGAATGCTGATATTACGTCATTCAGGACGTTGCGCCATGATTGGGAAAGGCGGGGAAAGTGCCCGTTCAGTCCGTCAGGAGGGCGCGTGGGTCGAGATAGAAACTATGGCGGGTGTGGTGCTGGACGATACGTTTGAACTCGTCCGGGTTCTTGAAGCGTACCAGGCCCGCGTTCTGTTGTGACACGGCAACCGCCAGGCGTGACAGCCAGAAGGCCACCGCGGCGTATAGTGCAAACTCGGAGAAAAACCAGAGCTCCGCGTCGGTCAGCGGCCGGATGCTGTGGTAGGCGCGCAGCATGGCGGTGGTACGGTCGGGGTCCAGCTGCCCACCGGCGTCGTTGCACCAGTCGTTGGCAACCACGGCAAGGTCGTAGATCCAGAAACCGGTGGCCGCGTGATGAAAATCGAGCACACCCGTCAGGCCGCGCTCGTTGTAGAGCGCGTTGTCGCGGAAAAGGTCGCCATGAATCATGCCTCGCGGCAGCGCGGCGACGTCGCGTCGGGCCAGCATGTTGCCGATGCGCTGGACGCTCGCCAGGAGGAGCGCGTGGTCGGCAAACGGCAGGAAACCCTCGACCATGGCCACGCGTTCCTGGAGCCAGTTGGCGTTGCGCGGGTACGCCGGGAGCTCAACGTCCGCGCCGTGCATGGTCAGATGCATGCGCGCCATGAAACGCGCCAGCGCGCAAACCTGGCGGGTGGTCGGGTTGTAGACGTGCTGTCCGGGCAGTCGATGCTGCAGCAGCGTCGGCTTACCGGAAAGCTCTTCCACCGCCTGGTCGGCCATGTTACGCAGCGGCGGTGCCACGGGCAGGCCGGCGTCGTACAGCGTTTCCATCATGGGTACGTATGCATCGCCGGCGTTGGCGGCCTGCTCGAGAATGGTCAGCACGAAGTTGCGCGTGCCGTAGCGGCCTTCGGTGGCGATGAAGTAATTGCTGTTTTCGATGCCGTTTGCAGCCGGCCAGTAGCGCTGCAGCGCGCCGATGTCGTAACGCGACAGCGTCTCTTCGAGACCGGATTCGTTGAGCTGAGTAACGGCGTTCACGTCTCTTCGGCCCTAGAATTCTGCAATGACCCACTGCGGCAGGAGCATCTCCGCGCGCTCGAGATTGCCATAACCTTTGGTGTTGTCGGCCGGCACCAGGTAGTAGGGTTTACCCCACTTTGGCACGACCCGCACCATACGCAGCTCCCCGTTCTGACGAAACTCGTACACAACCTTCTCTTCACCCGCGATGATGACCACGTCGGGACCGCTCAGCGAGTCTTCCTCGGCAGCGTGGCTGGTGAGCGCGGCGCAGAGCAGGCAGGCCAGACCGAGACCGGTCCGGAGGTATTTCGGCAATCCGCCCGCGGGGTGCTGTAATATGGTCACGAGCGACATGAGCGCATGGTAATCAAAACCAGTCGTTACGCATAGCAGCGTCGTCACTCGAGCCAGCAAAGCGCGCTAAAAACAACGAGAGCACACAACCGGGAAGGCTTATGGCCAAGCAGAAAAACACTGAACCACCGCTGGTGCTGGTGGATGGATCGTCCTATCTGTTCCGCGCCTTCTACGCGCTGCCGGAGCTGAAGACGACCAAAGGCCAGCCCACGGGTGCGGTGCGCGGTGTGATCGCCATGATCAGGAAGCTTGCCAAGGATTACGCGGGCAGCACGCTAGCGATTATTTTCGATGCACCTGGCAAAACGTTTCGCGATGAGCTCTACAGCGAGTACAAGGCGACCCGCGACTCGATGCCGGATGATCTGCGTGAGCAGATCCAGCCCATACACGAGATCATCAAGGCCATGGGATTGCCGCTTCTGGTTGTACCGGGCGTCGAAGCGGATGACGTCATCGGAACGCTTGCGCACCAGGCGACGGATGCCAAACGCCACACCGTGGTTTCCACGGGAGACAAAGATATGGCGCAGCTTGTCTCCGACCACGTCACGCTCGTCAACACCATGACCGAAACGGTGATGGATCGGGACGGGGTGGTGGAGAAATTTGGTGTGCCGCCGGAGCGCATCATCGACTATCTCGCGCTCATGGGCGACAGCGTCGACAACATTCCCGGCGTACCCAAAGTTGGCCCCAAAACCGCTGCGAAATGGTTGAACGAGTACGGCACGCTGGACGACATCATTGCGCGTGCTGATGAGATCAAAGGCAAGGTCGGCGAGAATCTGCGCGGTGCGCTCGATCAGCTGCCGTTGTCGCGCACGCTTACCGCCATCAAGTGTGACGTTGAGCTCGAGGTGGGCATCGACGATCTCGTGGCGCGCGAGCCCGACCACGAAGCGCTGCGCCAGTTCTTTACCGATCTGGAGTTTCGCACGTGGGTGGACGAAGTCGAGACGGCTGGCGGTATGGAAGCACCCCCGCCGCCGGCGCCTGCAGCCGACTACGAATGCATCTGCGACCTCGCCGCCCTCGAGGGCTGGGTGGCGCGGCTGCGTGACAAAGGGGCGTTTGCGGTAGACACCGAAACGACCAGCATCAACTACATGGATGCTGAGCTCGTTGGCGTCTCCTTCGCGGCTGATGGCGGGCAGGCGGCCTATGTTCCCGTGGGCCACGACTATGCGGGCGCGCCGGACCAGCTCTCGCTCGAGACGGTGCTCGATGTGGTGAAGCCGCTCCTCGAGGACGAGACCCTCACCAAGATCGGCCAGAACCTCAAATACGACATGAGCGTGCTCGCCCGCTACGGGGTGGACATCCGCGGCCCGCTCTACGATACGATGCTGCAATCTTACGTCCTCAACAGCGTCGCCACGCGTCACAACATGGACGCGCTTGCGGGCTTCTATCTCGACCGCGCCACCATCCACTATGAAGACATTGCCGGCAAAGGCGCCAAACAGCTGACCTTCAACGAAATCCCCGTTGCGCAGGCTGCCGAGTATGCGGCAGAAGATGCCGACGTCACGCTGCAGCTGCACGAGGCGCTGTGGCCGCGGGTGAGCGCAGAGGATTCGTTGAAATCTGTTTACGAGTCCATCGAGATGCCGCTCGTGCGGGTGTTGTCGACTGTCGAGCGCAACGGCGCGCTGGTCGACGGACGGCTCCTGAGTCAGCACAGCGCGGAGCTCGGCGACCGGATGGAAGACCTGAAGGCGCAGGCATGGACGCTCGCCGGGGAGGAATTCAATCTCGACAGCCCCAAACAGCTGCAGGAGATCTTTTACGAAAAGCTCGGCCTGCCAGTGCTCAAGAAGACACCCAAAGGTGCTCCCTCGACGGCGGAACCGGTGCTCGTGGATCTTGCCCGCGACTACGAGCTGCCCTCCACAATTCTCGAGTATCGCGGCCTTGCCAAGCTGAAATCGACGTATACGGACAAGCTGCCGCTGCAGATCAACTCGCAGACCGGTCGCATTCACACCTCTTATCATCAGGCGGTTGCAGCCACCGGCCGGCTGTCGTCCTCCGATCCGAACCTGCAGAACATTCCGATCCGAAACGCCGAGGGGCGGCGCATCCGCCAGGCATTCGTGGCGCCGGCGGGGCGCTCTATTGTGGCCGCGGACTATTCGCAGATTGAGCTGCGCATCATGGCGCACCTGTCGGGAGACACCAATCTGCGCGATGCGTTTGCCCATGGAATGGACATCCACCGGGCAACCGCAGCGGAAGTCTTTAACAAGACGCCGGACGAGGTGGACGATGAAGAGCGGCGCGGTGCTAAAGCCATCAACTTCGGCTTGATCTACGGGATGAGCGCGTTTGGCCTCGGCCGACAGCTCAACATCTCCCGCACGCTCGCACAGGAGTACATTGATCGCTACTTCGACCGTTATCCCGGCGTCGCCCGCTACATGGACGAAACGAAAGCGGTGGCCCGCGAACAAGGCTACGTTGAAACGCTGTTCGGCCGGCGGCTGTACCTGCCGGAGATCAACGCCAAGAACGGTATGCGGCGTCAGGCCGCCGAACGCACCGCCATCAATGCGCCGATGCAGGGTACGGCAGCGGACATCATCAAGCGCGCGATGATCCGCGTGGATCAGTGGCTGCCGGGGTCAGGCCTCGACGCCTTGATGATCATGCAGGTGCACGACGAGCTCGTGTTCGAAGTGGCGAGCGACGCCGTTGACGCGCTCACGGAAGAGGTGAAGAAGATCATGGAGGAAGCCGCGGAGATGGCGGTACCGCTGATCGTCGACGCGGGCGTCGGCAGCAACTGGGACGAGGCGCACTAGCGCGTCCACCTGCCTCAACGCTGGTCTGCGCCGGCCGCTGCGTCGAACCAGTCGCACAATAGCTCAATCAGCGCCATCTTGCCTTTGCCCTTGAGCGCGGAAAAACACAGTGCCGTCAGCGCCGGGTGGTCGCTGTGGGCTCGCTCGAACGCGGCAAGCGCCTTGCCCTGAGCGCCGCTGCCGAGCTTGTCAGCCTTGTTGAGGAGCACACAGATTGGCAGCTCGGAAGCTGCGCTCCAGGCGATGATTTCCTCATCGTAAACCTGTCCAGGATGGCGGATGTCGGTGACGAGCACGAGCCCGACCAGGTTGTCGCGCCTCGACAGGTAGTCGTTGACGGCCGATTGCCAGGTTGTCTGCGCCGCGCGGCCGGCCTTGGCGTAGCCGTAGCCGGGAAGATCGACCAGACGGCCGCCGCGGCGCAGATCGAAGAGATTCAGAAGCTGCGTGCGCCCGGGCGTCTTGGAGACTTTGGCCATCCGCTTGTTGCCGGTGATCTGGTTGAGCACCGAGCTTTTGCCGGCGTTGGAGCGACCCGCAAATGCAACCTCGGCCACGTCGTCCCGCGGACACTGCTTGAGGCTGGGGGCGCTTTTCAGGAAGGTCGCTTCGAGCCGTTCCGGGAGAGGTACTTTTGCCGTCATGTTGGTATAATTCGCGCGCCCTGCCGCACGGTGGTCTCATATCGGGTTCTCAACCCGGCAGTCTATTCCTAAAAGGCCGCCGATAGCAGCTACACTTCGGCAGTATGCGGATTTGGCCCGGTAGCGAGCGCCGGGACAGCAGTTTTGAGAGTTAAGAAAGAGATGAAATTGATCGTGCGTAATTGGCTCACCAGATTGACAATATTTGGCGCGTCGGCACTCTTCGCCGGCGCAGCACTGGCCGGCGGAGATCCGGCCGCCGGCGAAGCGCAAAGCGCAGCCTGTGGTGCCTGCCACGGCGCTGACGGCGCAACGGGGCTGGATCCGACTTACCCGAATCTTGCGGGTCAGAATGAAAAGTATCTGTACGAGCAGCTCAAGGCGATCAAAGACAAAACGCGCGATATCCCGCTGATGGCGGGGCAGCTCGATGCCAAGAGCGATCAGGATCTGATGGACATGGCCGCTTACTACGCGAGCCTGCCGGCCAAGATGTCACAGGCGAGTGGCGACGACGAGGCGATTGCCGCGGCCCAGCAGATCTATCGGGCCGGCATTGCGCGTAAAGGCGTGGCCGCGTGTGCGGCCTGTCACAATCCTAACGGCGCCGGTAACGCACAGGCGGGTTTCCCGCGGATCAACGGGCAATCGGCCGCGTATACTGAAGCCCAGCTCAAAGCCTATCGTGAGCGTACGCGGATGACCGACGAGACCTACGGCGGCATGATGCGTGGCGTTGCCGAAGGACTGACGGACACTGAAATTGCCCTTCTGGCCGATTATCTGCAGGGTCTGCACTGAGCAAACTGGCGGCGTTAAGGGCCCATTCAGACTGACAGGCTATCCTGGACTCGTTGAACCCATCGACCAGTCGTGATGTCCAAACTCGGTGGTCATGCACATTCGATCGGGTGGCGCAGAATTGGAGCCGAATTGGAGCAGAGAAGAACATGCAATTGACGAAGATGATTGGCGGTGCGCTGTTGACGCTGGTGGTTGTTCTGGCCAGCGGCTTGGCCCAGGCGGCCGAGTTTGTCGAGGGTATGCATTACGAAAAGCTGCCGATCAGCGTCGAGACGGGTGAGAGCGACAAAGTCGAGGTGGTTGAGGTGTTCTCCTACGCGTGCATCCACTGCTTCAACTTCGATCCGGCCATCGAATCCTGGCGCGAGAGCAACACGGAAGTCGTCGAGTTCAGCCGCCTGCCGGCGGTCTTTAATGCCGACTGGGAATTGATGGCGCAGGCGTTTTATACCGCACAGACGCTCGGCGTTGCGGACGCGGTTCACATGCCAATTTTTGAAGGGATTCACGTCAAGCGCCAGGATCTGCGCAAGCCGGATCTCCTGAGCGAGCTCTTTGCGGAGACCGCCGAAGTGAGCGCGGAAGATTTTGATACGGCGTACAGCTCGTTTTCGGTCCGCAGCCGCGTTGAGCAGGCCAAAGCCAAGGTACGCGCCTATCGCGTCACCGGCGTGCCGAGCATGATCGTCAACGGAAAATATCGCGTTGACGGGCGCATGGCGGGCAGCAACACTAAAATGCTCGAAGTGGTCGAGCATCTCGTGC
The DNA here is from genome assembly GCA_028285415.1 of Pseudomonadales bacterium. GTDB lineage: Bacteria > Pseudomonadota > Gammaproteobacteria > Pseudomonadales > Azotimanducaceae > UBA4421. The sequence continues at coordinate 180,066 of JANQPF010000003.1, read as the reverse complement.
AGATGGAAGCAGCCGCCGCACAGGCGGCAGAATAGCCCCGGACGACGCGGAGCCGCGCCGTCGTTGGTTGTAACAACGCGCACCGCGCGGTCATAAACGGAGTTTGGCGTCGGACCCAACCGGCGCCGTGATCTACAAAATGCCAGGCAGTACTCAGTTCGAATTCAGAGGACCTTCTAGACTTAGGCTTCCAGGATGGGAGCAGAACATGATTTCGTGGGCCAGACGCGCAGAGCGTGCGTCAGTAGTTGACCCGGTTGCCAATCCCCTCATGACGGCAAGGAATACGGACTCGGCGCCTGCTTCTACCGTGAGCACGGATGCACATGCACCGCTGAAACTCCTGAGCTTCAACATTCAGGTCGGCATCAAGACCTCCGCCTATCGCCACTACTTCACCAAAGGCTGGAAACACGTCCTGCCGCACGAAAGCCGGGTCAAGAACCTCAACCGCATTGCGGAGCTCGTCTCAGGCTTTGATGTCGTCGGGTTGCAGGAAATCGACGGCGGCAGCATTCGCAGCGGCTTTGTCAATCAGGTCGAGTTTCTATCCCATGCGGCGGGTTTCCCGTACTGGTACGCCCAGACCAACCGCGATCTGGGCCCGCTGGCCCAGCATGGTAACGGCCTGCTGACACGTATCGAGCCGGAAGGCCTCGAGGATCACAAGCTGCCTGGCATGATTCCGGGACGCGGCGCGGTATTTGTCCGACTGCCTTATGCGGGCGACGAGCTCGTGATTGTGATGTTGCATTTATCCCTGGGTAAGCAGTCCCGCGAAAAGCAGCTGGCTTACGTGGCGGAACAGGTCTCCCATGAGCGTCAGGTGATTCTGATGGGCGACATGAATACACCCATGCACGAGCTGCTCGATTCTTCCCCGCTGAAGGACTTGAATCTGCAGCCGGCGGAAACGGTGGATCCTACCTATCCGGCCTGGCAACCGGCCATGGCCCTCGACCATGTGCTCGTCTCGTCGAATCTCGAGATCAAGAACTACGACGTGCTCAACTGCCGGATATCGGACCATCTGCCGATTGCCGTGGAAGTTGCGGCGCGGGAAGTCCCAGCCCTTCAATAACGAGCTCCGCGGCGCGTTTCCGCGCCGCGGCGGCCCATCATCAGGTACTGCTCAGTCGCCGCCGCCGGCCACGGTGGCAACGCCCACCTGCGGGATTTCGCAGGCCGGGTCAAGCAGCTCCGGATACTCTTCGCGGAACGTCGACTCACAGAAGGCGATGACGGTTTTCGCCCGATCCACAATGTAGGCGCGAATGGCCTGAGCTTTGTCGCTATCGAGCGCGTGGTTGAAGCCAGGCATCCCCTTTTCGGTATATGCACCACCAATCACAATGCCATCCCAGATGGCGTGCGTTTCGGCGGTGCTGTACATCAGATTGACAATTGGCCCGGATGTGCCCACGCCAGGGCCGTGGCAGACGGCACAATACTCGTGGAAGAGATCGTTACCGAGCTGCGCCTGCTCCGGGGTGTATTCCATCTCGGGTGGTGTGGGTACGGCCAGATAGGTGACGGCCGGGGTCGGCAGCGTTGCCTTGCCGCCGAGCTTGTACGTCAGGATGCGGCCTTCGCTCAGCACGTTGTCGCGGTGGCGCGGGGCGCCGCTCGCGACGCTGTAGGCGCCGCCCCAACCGGCAACGACCGTAATGTACTGCTCGCCGTCGATCTCGTAGCTGACGGGGGCTGCGATGATGCCGACGTGCACCGGGCTTTCCCACACGAGCTCGCCGCTGTCGGCGGCGTAGGCTGCGAACTGACCGTCAGCGCGTCCCTGGAAAACCAGATCACCCGCGGTAGACAACAACCCGCCGTTCCAGGCCGTGGCGTGCTGGACGCGCCAGACTTCCTGTTGAGTCACCGGATCCCAGGCGGCAAGGAAACCTTTGATTGCCTGTAGATTGTCGATGTTCTCTTCTGCGGACGGCGGTGGCGCCTGGGTGCGGAAATCGACGCCCAGGTTCCAGTCTTCCGGGGAGTGCTGGAAGGCGTTGTCCTGGGCGTAATCGAAGCGCAGATCCAGGGCGGGGATATAGACGAGCCCGGTCCCCGGGTGGTACGTCATGGGATGCCAGTTGTGACCGCCGAGGGGGCCAGGCTGGATGCGCTTCTTGGCGTTGGCATAGTGTGCCTCCGGGTTTTCGACGGGACGCCCGGTTTCAGAATCGACCTCGGTTGCCCAGGTGACCGGCACGTAAGCCTCAGCCGAGATGAAGTCACCGTTAGTGCGGTCAAGGACATAGAAGAAGCCATTTTTCGGCGCCTGCATGATGACCTTGCGCATTTCGCCGTTGATCTCGATGTCAGCCAGGATCATGTGCTGGACGGCGGTGTAGTCCCATGTATCGCCCGGTGTGGTCTGGTAGTGCCAGACCCGCTTGCCCGTATCGGGGTTCAAGGCCACCATGGACGAAAGATAGAGATTGTCGCCGCCGCCGGGGCTTCTGATGTAGCGGTTCCACGGCGAGCCGTTACCGGTACCGATGTACAGGAGGTTAAGCTCCGGATCGAATGCCATGGAGTCCCAGACGGTGCCACCGCCGCCGACTTCCCACCACTTGCCGCCGCGCCAGGTGGTGGCGGCGAGTTCCATGTCTTCACTTTCAAACCCGTCATCGGGATTGCCGGGCACCGTGTAGAAACGCCATTCTTCTGCGCCGGTCTCGGCGTTGTATGCGGTGACGTAACCGCGCACGCCGTACTCGGCGCCGCCGTTGCCGATGATGACCTTGTCTTTGACGATGCGTGGGGCACCGGTGATTGTGTAAGGCCGGTCTGGCAGGATTGTGTTCACCTCCCAATCCGGTATACCCGTGCCGGCGTCGAGGGCCACCAGGCGTCCGTCGATCGTGCCGACGTAGATTCTGCCTTTCCAGGCGGCCACACCACGGTTGACGACGTCGCAGCAGGCATAGCGCCCCCACGCGCGGGGTACCTCGGGATCATACTCCCAGAGGAGCTCGCCGGTTTTGGCATCGTGTGCCCACACCACCGACCAGGTGCCGGAAGTGAACATCACCCCGTCGACCACAATGGGCGTCGCCTCCAGTCCGCGCTTGGTGCCGGTATCCCAGTACCACTCGAGACCCAGCTCCCCGATGTTCTCCGCATTGATCTGATCCAACGGGCTGTGGCGTTGCTCGTTGTAGGTCCGTCCGGTGCTGAGCCAGTTGCCCGCTTCGGCTTTGCCGATTCTTGCGCCGTCTATGGAAGCGGTAGACGTTTGTATCGCCTGGGCGCGGCTTGAAGCTTGAGATTCTGCCGCGGGCACTTCGGTGGTGGCTGCGGCTTCCTCCGCAGGCTGATCGGAACAACCGGTGAGCATGACAACGAGCAGCGCTGCCATTGCGGCATAGGCGGTTACGCGCATGTATTTCCCCTCTTTCGTACATGTTGGCGATAGCGAAGTGTAGCGGGGTCCGCGCGTAAAAAACACGCTGTACCGGGGCTTCGGAGCGGCGCGGCTTTAGAACAGAATTGCGTCTGCCGCTTTGTCGCTAGCGCATTTCGATATAGTTTTTATGAGATCGACGCTTGAAGTGCTAAAAAAATAGCACTATGCTAATTCCGTAGCACAAACCTGGAGGTCGGAAATGGTCCACAGCAAACACGTGCACCTGACCCGTCGCGAACGACAGATCATGGATGTGCTCTACGCCACGGACGAGGCGAGCGCAGGCGAGATACAGGCGCAGATTCCCGACTCGCCATCGTACTCGGCAGTTCGCGCGCTGCTCAGAAAGCTCATGGACAAAGGGCACATCGCTTTCCGCCAGGATGGCGCCAAATACGTCTATTACCCCGTACTCCCCAAGACGGATGCCAAGAAAAGCGCCATAGAGCGGCTGGTGCGCACGTTCTTCGACGGCTCGCCGGCCAGCGCCGTCGTCAACCTGCTCGGCAGTGAAGGCGGCGACCTGAGTGACGCGGACATCGATGCGATTGAAGCTGAGCTCGAACGTATCAAGGGTAAGCGCTGAACTCATGGAGGAGCTGCACCAGCATCTGCTTGCGGAAGGCTTCCTGACCTGGCGGGAGGTCCTGCGGCTGGTGCTTCTGTCCGGGGTCTTCACCGCGCTTTGCATCAAGGCGTTTCCTAACAATGCGCCTTCGCGGCGAATTCTGCTCCTGGCCGCGGTGGTATTGCTTGCCGTGCTGCCCTGGCTGCTGGCATCCGTCGAGGCGGTCTGGTTTTTCGAGGCGGCGACCCTGCCACCGTTGACTCTGGCAAGTGCCGTGCCGAACCTGCTCATCTGGGGTTGGCTGACCGTTGCGGCGGGTGCCATGGTTGTGCACGCGAGAAGCCTGCTATCGGCACTCGCTACGCTCAGTGCGCTGCCGGATCTGGATGACGCGCGCGTGAGCCGGACCGTCGCGAACCTTTGCGGACAATTGGCAATGCCCGTGCCGCGCATGGTGCTCGGCGACCACGCCTGCGCTACGTCTTTCAGACAGCCGTTGCTCGTGCTGCCGGTTGAACATGAAGATTGGGATGATGCGACGTTGCGCGGGGTTCTGGCGCACGAGCTTGTCCATCTCAAACGTCGTGACGATCGCTGGATGCTGTTCATCCGGCTTCTGGTGCTGCTCTACTGGTGGATGCCCTGGCTGATGTGGCTCTACCGCGGCTACGTCCGCGTCATGGAGGAGAGCTGTGACGATGCCGCTGCGGAGCTTGCGGGACTGGACGTACGGTACGTCGAAGCGCTTGCGGACGCTGCGGGTGTTGGACGCTCAACCCGGGCACTCGAACTGCCCGCCATGCATGAGCACCACCTGGTCGGCCGCGTCGGCCGATTTGCGCGGGCCCGCGCGCTGGAACTGGACACCGGCGGCGTGTACTGGGCGGTGGTTGGTATCCTGCTCGTGGTGACCGCGCTCACGGGTATCGAACCGCGCCTGCCGGAACCGGTCTATCGCACGGCAGCGGCGGACTTCAGCTATCAACAGGTTGCGGCGTCCAATCCCGAAGTCACCATGCCCACGGTCACCGAGCGCGTCGAGGTGCCGCCGGGTACGGCGTCGACACAGCGCCATCGACTGGATCAACCGAGCTATGCACCGCCCGTGATTTATCCCGGGACCGCACTGCGTGCCGGCCTGGAAGGTGAGGTGGTGGTGGAGTTTGCCGTTTCGCACGATGGCAGCGTCAGCGCGGCCCGGGTGGTCGAAAGTCAGCCCCCGGGCGTTTTTGACATGGCGGCGCTCCGGGCGGTGAGAAACACCCGCTACCAGTCCCGCTACCGTTCGAGCTTTCCCACAACAACAGGGGCAAGCCAAGCCCTGCGTGATTCAGAAAGGCCGCCTGGAGAAAACCCGCGCGTGAGACGGCACTTCCGTTTCCGCCTCAACGCGGAATGATTTGGAGGCAGCTATGTACACTGTTTTGAAACGTTACGCCCTATCGACCACCGCAGCGACGTTCGTCACGGGCGTCCTGGTGTTGATCATGCACTACGCCATCCACGCTGATGACGTGCAGATTGCAGACCCGGAGCCTCGGCCGATTCTGTCTTTCCTACCCGAAATCGAGGAACCACCCCTGCCTGTCCGCCCGCCGATCCCACCCAAGCCGGAGCCGCCCCAGCCACCGCCTGTGGCTAAGGTCCCCAAGTTCCAGCCGGTGGCCACCGGGGGTGGCATTCCTGGTCCAACCCCTCCCCCGACCGGCCGGGATGTCACCCCCACCCCTGGAGCCGCCGAAGGTGATCTCCTGCCGATCATGACTGTGCCTCCGGAGTACCCCGAACGCATGGCTTCACGCGGTACCGAAGGGTGGGTCATCGTGGAGTTTACGGTGGACGAGCTTGGACGCGTGGTGGCACCGCGGGTCATCGAGTCATTTCCGTCCCGCGGATTCGACAAGGCGGCGCTGCGGGCGGTACTGCGCTACAAATACAAACCGCGTGTCGTCAACGGCAGCGCGGTGGCGGTGCGCGGCGTCCGCCAGCGCATTGTGTTCCATATGAGCCAGGCCTGAGAACCGGCGACAAGAATTTTCCGAGCGGCCTTGCCGGGCCCGGGCGAACGCCCGGGACCGGCCTTTTTGAATAGAGGACCCGGGCGAAAGCCCGGGGCCGGCTTTCTTAGTTAGAGGGCCCGGGCGTCATCCCGGGACCGGCTTTTTTTTCAATAGAGGGCCCGGGCGAGATCCCGGGGCCGGCCTTCTAAATCGAGGGCCCCGGGTCCGACTTCGATCAGGCGTCGCGCTTCAACTCGACGAGAATGGCCCGGTATTCACCGCCCGTATTGTGTGCCGTCTCCACGTGCCCTCTCTTGATGAAGGCGGCATCACCGCGCTTGGCTTCAAACTGGAAGTGCTCGCCGAGCGGGCCGCCGCTGCCTTCATGAAACTCAACGTCGATTGGGCCGTCGCCGCGTATCGTGACCAGGAAGTAGTCGTGTTCGTGAGTGTGGCGGCCGAGGGTGTCACCAGCGCCGATTACCTGGTTCCAGACGCGCACTTCGTCGTCCTCGAAGATCACTTCGGTGGCAATGGGATTGTCGTCTGCAGTCATGTTCCGTGCTCCTCCGTTTCCTTAAGCCTGCTGTGAAGCCGTGCCCGGGTCAAATGAGACGTGGTTCCCACCATTGCCCCCGCCTTTGAGGGGACAATGAGGCGCTTGGAGAACTTGATCGAGTAAATGGACTTTCGATTCTCACAGTTTGAAATCCTCACCGGGGCGGGCACGCTGTTGCTGTGTCTGTTTTTTATTTGCGTGTTTACTGAAGCGTCAGCCATCGAAAACGCCATTGGCGCCGACGTGACGGAAGCCGTCGACACACCCGACCTCTACTGGTCGAGCGTCGAAGTCAACGGGCAGTCCGTCGTGCTATCCGGCTCGGCGCCGGACGTGCCGGCCAAACGGCAGGCGGAAGCCCGTGCGCGCGGCGTCTCGGGAGTCACCAGCGTGGTCAACGAGATCAACGTGATCGGTGCTGCCGGTACCTGCCAGCAGGAGATGAGCGACTATCTCGCCAGAGAACCGATCAACTTCAAATCCGGCAAAGCCGACGTTGCCGAGTCGAGCTATCACGCGCTCGGCATGCTTGCCATGATCGTACGCACCTGCGACACCCCGGTGGAGATCGCCGGGCACACCGACGATCGAGGTGACGCTGAGATCAACCTGCGGCTCAGTCAGCGACGCGCTGACGCGGTTGCCAGGCACATGGTCCGCCACGGGGTGGACCCGCAGAAACTGCGCGCCGTTGGCTACGGCGAGACTCAACCCATCGCGCAAAACGGCACGGATGCCGGGCGCAAACTCAACCGGCGTATCGAATTTCGCGTTCTCGGAGGAACCGCATGATATTCCTGATCTTCAAAATCTTCGTCTACCTGCTGCTTGCAGCGCTGATTGGTGGTGCGGCAGGTTGGCTCATACGCAACCTGCAGGCGCAGAAGACCGATGAAAATGCAGCGCGGGCCGTGAACGACGCCAAGGCGAAACTGCCGCAGCTCGAATCTCTCCTGCGCGGGCGTGACGAGCAGATTACGAAGCTGAAGGAACAGATGGCGGAAGCCAAGACGCAGCTGAACGAGCAGACCCAGGAAGCCCGGGCAATGGAGCAGAAGCTGCGTGAACAGGAGCGCGAGACGCGGCGTCTGCAGCAAACCGCTGATGCGCAGCAGATTGCAGAAGGTGGCGGTGGCTTCGACGTTGAGGATATGGACCAGTCGGGTGATACCAATACGCTCATTACCGAGCTCTCTTCCGAGATTGCCCGCCTCAAATCGCAGCTGGCGGATCGTCCGAAGCTTGCGGCGGTGGACGCCGACGAGACGATGATGCAGGTGGAGATGGACAGCCTGCGCGCGAAACTCAAAAACGCCGAACGCGAGCTTGCGCGGCTGCAGTCAGAGCTTGCTCACGAGCAGGGTAAGGTCACGGAACTCGAACGCGAACGGGAACTGCAGAACAAGTCGCTGCAGGTGTTACACCAGCAGCTCGAGCTTGCCCGCAGCCAACGCACCGCTGCTGGCTAGGCGGGTTCGTTCCTGATCGTTCGCAGGTTGGTTTTGGTGACCCAGACGCCGGCCAGCACCACAAGATAGATAGCACCGCCGTAAAGCACCGCCGCCCCGGCACCCGTTTGCTCGGCAAGTGCACCCAGAAACAGACCACCCAACGGAACCAGGCTGTAGCCGATCGTGTGTATGCCCATCACGCGACCTCGCAGCTCGTCGGGTACGCGCATCTGCAGGATCGTCATCGAAATGATCATGTAGACGGAGCTGCAGGCAGCGGCAAGGAAAACCATGATGAGCGCTCCGGTGAACCAGCCAGCCTGCGCGACAAAGACGAAGCCTGCCAACGCGACCACAGAGCTCGCCGCGCCGAGAAACATGTAGTGACCAATCGGCCGATGCGCGGCAATGGAGCCAATCAACAACGTGCCGACGATGCTCCCCAAACCTCCTGCCGAGAGGAGGTAACCGAAAGCCTGTTCCGCCTTTCCGATTGCGCCGACGAATACCGGCAGGATCTGGACGTAGGACTGTGAGAAAAACATACCGACAAACGTCAACAGCAGGAGCCACTTGAACAGGGGGCTCTGCCAGATGTAGGCAAGCCCTTCCAACAGCTGTTGCAGCGGTGAGCTTTCAGTAGGCTCGGGCAACTTGACGTGAATGCCTGAGATCACGACAAACATCGTGAAGAAACCCGCCGCCGCCATGGCGAAGATCAACCAGGTATCGGCGAGGTACATGATGACGCCGCCGAGCGCCGGAATGGCCATGCGGGTTGCCTGCCAGATGAACGAATTGAGGGCCACGGCGCTCATGAACGCGCTGCGCTCGACCAGATGCGGGTAGATGGCAACCCGGGTTGGCCAGTCGAGGCCGGTGATCGCAGAGAACGTTGCGGCAATGGTGATGACGTGCCAGACCTCGACCTGCTCGGAAAAATCCAGCCACGCGAGAACAGCAAGCAGGAGCGTGATCGAGAGTGAGGTTGCGCGGAGAATCTGACGCTTGTCGAAACGGTCCGCAACCACGCCGCCAAAGAGTGTCATCGCAATGTTCGGCAGAGAGGCCGCGGCGCCCAGCACCCCGAGCTGCAGCGCTGAGCCCGTCAGCTCGAAAATGAGCCAGCCCTGACCGAGCGCAATGAGCTGTGTGGCGCCGACCGATGCAAACGACGCAAACCAGTAGCGCCGATAAAGGCGGAAGGAGAGTGCCGGGTATCGCTGCAGGATGTGTTGCACGAGGGTGCTCATTGAACACAAATACCACGCGCCATCGTGCGCCAACAAGTGGTAACTTGAGCTGCAGGAGGGACGGGTCATGACCGTGTGGAGAGCCGGGCTTACCGTGCTGTGCGTGCTGTTGAGCGGCGCCTGCGCGGAAGCGGATTTGGAACAGCAGACAGAGACAGCCATGACGGAGCCTTTGCTGGACGCGTCCATCGAGACGCTGCACGCGATGATGCAGAGCGGCAAGCTGAGCGCGGCGGACCTTGCCGAATATCACCTCGAGCGAATCGCTCGCTACGACAAGAGCGGCCCGGCGTTGAATGCGGTGCAGGTGATCAACGAGAGCGCGCTGGCAGATGCCCGGGCGCTCGATACAGAGCGTGCGCAGCAGGGCCCGCGTTCGCTGCTGCACGGCATCCCGGTGATCGTCAAAGACAACTATGAAACCATGGGGATGCCGACGACAGCCGGATCGGTGCTCTTCGACGGGCACGCCCCACCCCGCGATGCGGAGCTTGTCGCGCGTCTGAAAAATGCGGGTGCCGTGATTATCGGCAAGGCCACCATGCATGAGTTTGCCTACGGGATTACTACCGTCGGATCGAACTTTGGTGAGACGAAAAATCCCTACGATCTCTCCCGCAATCCCGGCGGCTCCAGCGGTGGTACGGGCGCTGCGGTAGCCGCCAACTTCGCCACCGTGGGCATGGGAAGCGATACGTGTGGCTCAATCCGTATTCCTTCGGCGCACAACAACCTGGTGGGCCTGCGTGGCACCCAGGGTTTGGCGAGCCGGCGTGGCATTGTGCCGCTGTCGTCCACCCAGGACATCGGCGGACCGCTGGCGAGATCGGTGCGGGACCTGGTGATTGTGCTCGACGCCACCGTGGGCTTTGACGCGGGCGATCCGCAGACCGCGGAGGCGCACGGTCATGAGACCAACTATCTGGCAAACCTGAGCCTCAGACCCGGCGCCCGCATTGGCGTCCTCACAGACTGGATGGTGCAGGAGAGCGGCGACGAAGCCGTTGCCGGGGTGATTGCAGACGCGCTCGCGCAGATGGCTGACGCGCGCGGCTGGCAGATCACAGAGCTTCCTTCACCGGCTGTCAACGAAGCGCTCAACCGCCCGTTGAACGGCCACTTTGTGCTGATTCACGACTTCAAGACCGATATCAATACCTATCTCGCCGCCAATCCCGGGCTTGGCTTCGCGGATCTCGGCGCTATGCTTGCGGATGGACGAGCCCATCCGAACGTCAAACCCTCCCTCGAGGCTTCCGCTGGAATGAATGAAGGATCGCGCGCCGCTTATCTGGAGGAGCTTGCCCAGAGGCGGGTTGTGCGGCGGGCCCTTCTGATCCTCATGGCGGAGCACGGACTGGATGCCCTGGCCTACCCGACGATTCGCCGGATTGCCGACGAGCGTGGACGGGAACAGATGGGGACCAACTGCCGCCTTGCCGCCAACTCCGGATTGCCCGCCATCAGCGTCCCTGCAGGATTCCTGGACGGGATGCCGGTGGGTCTCGAGTTGCTCGCCGAGCGTTGGTCCGAGCAGAAGCTCCTCGACCTCGCCTGGACGGTGGAATCGATCCTCGGGGTGCGCCGTCCACCCGCAAGCACGCCGTAGCCGTGACACGACCTTTTGCGCCGGCGGCGGAGCGCAACCGCCAGCCCATTCTCGAGGTGCTGCGTACATACCTGTCACAGGCGGCAACGGTACTCGAGATCGCAAGCGGCACAGGCCAGCATGTGAACTACTTCGCCGGTGAGCTGGCCGAGTGTCATTGGATTCCCTCGGAAAAGGACGCGGAGACGCTGGCAACGCTCGGTCGGGGTCTTGCGGGACTCAAGCGACCCAACGTTGCCGCGCCGCTGATCATCGATGTCATTGGGACGTGGCCGGATCTCGAAGTCGACGCGGTGATTGTTGCCAACCTGCTGCACATATCTCCGCCCGAAACCGTGCAGGCGCTCTGCCAGGGTGCCGCGGGTGTCTGCCGGAGCGGCGGGATCCTCCACGTCTACGGTCCGTTCATGCGCGAGGGTAAACACACTTCCGAAGGAAACGTAGCGTTCGACGCGAGCCTGCGCGGGCAGGATTCGACATGGGGGATTCGTGACGCCGAGCAGGTCATCAAAGCGGCGGCGGACAGCGGGTTTGCCTGCCTCGAACAAATTGCCATGCCGGCCAACAATTTGTCGCTGGTGTTTGTGCGTCAGTAGTGGGGTGGCGGTGGTTCGTCCTTCGGGTCCGCCATATCCGCCGCTTTGTTCTCGAGCTGATCGGTTAGGTACGCCACCTTCTTATTGAGCTCGAAGTAGCGTTGCTGGTGCACCACCAGCTCGTCGTTCAAGCGTGCGATGGTCTCGTCCTGAAACTCCAGACGGGCTTCGAGGTCGGCAATGCGTTCGGCGAGTTCGTCGATGGAATACATGAAATCAGTCCGCGGGCAGATGTTTGGTGAGAAAGGCCAGCTGATTTTCCCCCATGACTTTGCGTACGGTCGCCTCATCGAGCTCGGCATCGAGCAGCGCCTGGGTCAGCACCGCAAGCTCTGCTGTATCGAAAGTCACGGTGGTCGAGCCGTCAAAGTCCGAACCCAGTGCCACGTGATCGTCGCCCAGAAGATCCACGGCATAGGCGATCGTTCTGGCCACGCCTCGCGGCGTGATGTCGCAGACGGCGTCCCAGTAACCGATGCCAACGAGCCCCCCGGCCGCTGCGATGCGCTGCATCTGCTCATCCGCGATGTTGCGGGGGCTCGCGCAGGTGCCGTGAATGCCGGTATGCGACACCACCACGGGTTTGTCGCTCAACGCGAGAACATCGTCGACCACCGCGGAGGATGAGTGCGCCAAGTCGATGATGAATCCCATGTCGACTGCAGTGGCGACCACCTCCTGGCCGAAGGGGGTCAGACCAGCGCCGCTCTGACCGTGCAGCGAACCGCCAAGGCGATTGTCGAAAAAGTGGTGCAGGCCGAGCATGCGATAGCCTGCATCCCAGAGCCGCTCGAGATTGTCGATATCACCTTCGAGCGGGTGTGCACCCTCCGCAGCCAGCAGCGCGGCAACACGGTCCGCTGAGGCAGCCAGATGCCCGTCGAGATCCGCAGCGCTGCGGATGATGACGAGCCGGTCGTTGGCCGCTTCGATCTCGTGCAGCCGCTCGCTCTGGTAGAGCGCACGTTCCAGGAGGCTACCCCAGGTGCGCACCGGCCAGCGCTGCGCGACGGTGAGCAGCGTGATGTTGTCGCGGGTATCCGTTGCGTTGGATTCGTAGTTCTGACCGGCCGGAGACTTTGTGACCGCAGCCAGGACCTGCAGCGTTACCCCGCCTTCGATGAGCCTCGGCAGGTCCACGTGCCCGATGCTGCTGGCGTCGTCGAAGTCGCGTGACCAGAGCAGGGTATCAGCGTGAAGGTCCGCAATCCGTAGAGTGGCGTGCAGATTGCGCGCGCGTTCGGTGACGGGCCAGACGTTGTCGCGCTGCACGACGTTCATCTGGTCTTCCACCACGTAGGGGACGCCAAAGGCGGCAACGATGACGAGAAGCAGCAGTCCATAGATAAGTACTTTCTTCATGGCGTAAGCTAGTGTGACACTTGGTGAAACCTTCGGCGGAAGACTACATGCCCGGGTCACGCCTTCATACCGGCTTTATTCTGCAGGCGACCTACCGGATCATGGAGCGGGTTCCGGTAGTTCATCTCTACGGCCGTCTCACAGACGGGCAGACGTTCTGTGTTCGCGATTTCCGCCAGATCCCCCACTTTTACTTACCCGCCGAACGTTCTGATGCCGTGAGCAATGCAAACGTCCGACCCTCCGAGCGAAAGAGCTTTGCCGGTGGCGCTTTGTCCCGGGTGGACGTGACGGTACCCCAGGACGCCCCGGGCGTGCGCGACGATCTGCATGCGCGGGGAGTTGCAACCTACGAAGCTGACGTGCGTTTTGCCATGCGGTACTTGATAGACCGCGGCATCAAAGGCGGGCTTCAGATCAGCGGTGAGCCGCGCTCGGGAGACGGCACGGATCTCGTCTTCGACGATCCGCAGGTGAGCCCCGCTGACGTCAGCATCCAGCCACGCGTGCTCAGCTTTGATATTGAGACTGACCCCCGTGCGGAAAAACTCCTCGCAATCGCCTGTTATGGCTGTGGCGTGGATGAGGTGGTGGTGGTTGATCCTGCCCAGCGTGACATGCCAGCCAACGCATCAGGCGTAGCCTCGGAACGTGAGGCGCTCAAATGGTTTTCGGCGCTTGTGGCAGAACTCGATGTCGACGTGCTGACCGGTTGGAACGTCATCGACTTCGACGTTGCAGTGCTCGACCGGGTTGCCAGAAGAGTGAGCTACGATCTGCAGCTCGGCCGAGGTCCCGGCAACCTGCGGATCCGTCCGGCTCAGGGTTACTTTGGCAGTGGCCAGGCGAATATTCCCGGGCGCCTGGTCCTGGATGGTCTCGATCTTCTGCGCGGCGCGTTCATGCGCCTGGACGATTATTCTCTCGATGCGGTGGCGCAGGAGGTGTTGGGTGAAGGTAAAACGCTCGGCGGCGAGGGGCGCGACAAGGTGGCGGAGATTCTCGATACCTACGCCAATGACCTGGATGCGTTTACGACGTATGCGCGCACGGATGCCCGCCTGGCGCTCGATATTGTCGAAAAACTCGACGTGATCGAGCTTGCGTTTGCACGCTCCAGCCTGACCGGCATGCCGCCGGATCGCGTGGCGGCGAGTATTGCGAGCTTCGACTTTCTCTATCTGAGCGCGCTGCACGAGCGCGGCATTGCCGCCCCGAGCGTCGCTTCGCCAGGGGCCGGGCGCATCGCGCAGGGCGGCGGCGCGGTTTTCGAACCCGATGTGGGTATCCACAGCAACGTCTGGGTATGCGATTTCAAGAGCCTGTATCCGAGCATCATTCGCACTTTCAACATCGACCCGCTCGGCTACGTCGAGGGCAGCGAAGCTGTCGACGCAATTCGTACTTACGACGGCACGCGCTTTGCGCGCGGCAGCAGCATTCTGCCCGCGATGCTGGATCAGCTGTTTCCACAGCGGGCGGACGCCAAGGCGCGTGGTGACGGTATTGCGTCTCAAGCCATCAAGATTCTCATGAATTCGTTTTACGGCGTATTGGGCACGCCAGCCTGTCGGTTCTACAACCCGGCAATTGCCAACGCCATCACCAGCCAGGGGCGCTATCTTCTGGGGTGGAGCAAACAGTGGTTCGAACGCAACGGCTATCGGGTGCTCTACGGTGATACGGACAGCGTCTTCGTCGCGTCGGGGATGGAGGACGCTGTAGCCGCGGGACAGGTTGCGGATGAGCTCGTCGCGGCATTCAACGCAGAGCTTGCTGCTCATCTTCAGGAAACTGCCGGCGTGGAGAGTCGCCTGGAGCTGGAGTTCGAGAAGCTCTACACGCAGCTGTTTCTCGCGAAGGTTCGCGGCGGCTCCCAGGGTGCGCGCAAGCGCTATGCAGGGCAGCGGCTGGGTAGCGACGAGATCGAGTTCGTAGGCATGGAGGTGGTTCGTCGCGACTGGACCGAGCTTGCCAAGGACATACAGCGAAACCTCTTCGCCCGACTGTTTCATGGCGATGAAGTTGCCGACTACCTGCACGGCGTGGTGGCTGCGCTGCGGCAGGGTGAGCTGGATGAGAAGCTGGTCTACCGCAAGGGCTTACGCAAAGACGTGAACTCGTATACGACGAACGTGCCGCCCCATGTGCAGGCGGTCAAGAAATCGAGCTCACCGCCGCCGCGCGTGGTCGCCTATGTCATGACAACGGCCGGTCCGGAGCTGAGCGATGAAATCGCTAATCCGCTCGATCGCGAACACTACGTGGAGAAGCAGGTGAAACCGGTGGCGGAGCCGGTGCTCGAGGTGCTGGGCCTCGCATTCAACCAGGTGATTGGAGACGATCGTCAGATTGCGCTGTTTTGAGCAGCACGGCGGTCGCCGCTGCGCTGACGCCGAGGTACACCATCGCGCCAATGGTTGCCGGCTCAGGCATGGCAAGCCACAGCGTGAGCGGCACGCCGGTACCCAGGCGTAACCACTCTGTATAAAGAGCGCTCGAACGGCCTTCGATCAAAAGCCCTTGAACGTAAAAACCGAAGGTCAGCCAGACGGCCGTGGCAAGCACCTGCACCTCAGTCAGCGCGTTGGCGTACCCGATCAGCAAGAACACCGCCCCTACGTGCGGCCAGAATTGAGCAAAGCTCAAGCCCCGTGCAAAAGGCGTTGCGACAGGCGCGTATTTTTCAGCGTGCCAGTCGTATTCACCTTCGGACACCCCGGGTGCATTCCATGCCGGACTCTTGAACCAGACTTTCACTTTGTCGACGAGTCGCGGCGTCTCCCAGCTCTGACGGATACCGTCGGTCCAGCCGTGCAGGTTGGCCCAGACCGGATTCCAGCTCTTCAGCTGTTTGGTAATGCCGTACGCGCAGGGCTCCGCGTCGAGCTCGTCCTGGAACGTACCGAAAATGCGATCCCAGACGATGAAGACGCCACCGTAGTTGCGATCTATGTAGCGCGGGTTTTTGGCGTGATGCACCCGATGGTTGGAAGGCGTGACCAGGACCCATTCAAACCAGCCAATGCGACGCACATGCTCGGTGTGCACCCAGAATTGATAGATGAGATTGAGGCTGCCGACGCTGACCATGAGCTCCACCGGCACACCAATGACATAGAGTGGCAGATAGAAGATCCCGTTCAGCCAGCCCGTGCTGGTCTGACGGAGCGCCGTGGACAGATTGAACTCCTCGCTCGAGTGATGCACGACGTGTGACGCCCAGAGAATGCGCCACTCATGGCCGTACCGGTGCGAAAAGTAATAGCAGAGGTCGTAGGCGACGAACGCGAAGAGCCAGACCAGCCAGTTGCCGGGATCCAGCGTGAAGAGCGTCCAGCCGCCGGAGAGGGCGTGGTAAGAAATGCCGACAATACCAAGCTGGACAACGCCGCGCAGGCGCGACAAGGTGCCGAGCTGCAGGCTGTTGATGGTGTCTGCCAGGCGGTAGGTGTTGTTCCGGGTCAGCCAGCCGTAGAGGCTCTCCACCAGTACGGCGAGCACAAAAAATGGAATGGCGTAGATGACGTAGTTCAAAGGGGAGTTCGGTGACAGCGGAGAGAAGACGGGATTTTGCGTGGATTGGGGTTGCTTACGCAACCGCGCTGGTGGCGGCCGCGCTCACCGTGGCCCTCCTGCCCGACGTGGAACCCCTGTGGCAGGCAGCCTGGGCAGACGTTGCGGCGACGCTTGTCATCTTTGCTTTCAGCCGCATTTTCGATAACTCCAGTTTCTACGATGCTTACTGGTCCGTCGCTCCGCCCGTGCTCATCGCTTTCTGGTGGTGGACCTATGGCGGCTTGGATCTGCGCGTGGTCATCATCGCGGTGCTCGTGCTGCTCTGGGGCGTGCGGCTCACCCACAACTGGGCGCGGGGCTGGCACGGGCTCAATCATGTGGATTGGCGCTACGTTGATCTCAAAGCCAAAACAGGCGTCTTTTATCCGCTCGTTGATCTCTTCGGGATTCAGATGCTGCCAACCGCGCTGGTTTTCGTCGGCTGTGTGCCGTTGTGGATGATGCTGGCAGAACCTTCCCGGGCTTTAGGATGGCTCGACGTGCTTTGGATTGTCATAGGGTTCGGTGCGCTGTGGCTCGAGTTTCGTGCGGACAACGTGCTGCGCGCGTTTCGGCTCGATCCTGCAAGCAACGGCGGGGTGCTGCGTCATGACGTCTGGGCATGGTGCCGCCACCCGAACTATCTCGGTGAGCTTGGATTCTGGCTGGCACTCGGGCTCGCGGGATACGCGGCTTCCGGCCAGCCGCTGAGCGGGCTCGGCTTTGTGCTCATGCTGGGGCTCTTTCTCGTGGTCAGCATCCCGATGATCGACAAGCGCCAGCTCGCCAACAAGCCCGACTACGAAGCCTATCGGCGCGAAGTACCGGCACTGATACCCTGGAAGCCGCTGCGAGGAGGGGATGAGACATGAAGCGATGGCTGATGAATGGCTTGCTGGCATTGACCGCGGTTGTGTTGTGGGCGCTTGTTGCGGTTTACGGTGCCCTTTATGGATGGTGGATGAGCCCGGTGGTTGATCGTGAAGATGCGAACGGCTTCGCCGCCTGGGCCACTGAACAGCTGAACGAACGCAACGCCGGCAACTCGGCATTTGTCCTGATGGTTGGCGGTGATGTCGTCGCTGAGCATTACGCAAAGGAGGACCGCAGCGTCAACGCGGACACAGTCTTCGCCGCGGCATCTCTCAGCAAGCTGCCTGCAGCGCTTGCGGTCATGACGCTCGTCGAACGCGGCCAGGTCGATCTGGATGCGCCCGTCGGCAACTACCTCACCCGCTGGCAGCTGCCGTATGGTGAGTTTGACCTGGATGAGGTCACGGTCCGGCGCCTCTTGAGCCATACCGCGGGACTGACAGATGGACTCGGTTTCGGTGACTACGCCGCCGACGAGGCTGTGCCTGCGCTCGTTGCATCGCTGAACGCGCCGCGTACGGGCAGCGGCGAGGTAGCGTCCATCCGCGTTGGAATCCCACCGGGGAGTGAATTCCGCTATTCCGGAGGCGGCTATCTGATCCTCGAGCTTCTGGTCGAAGAGGTGACGGGGCAGACGTTTGCGGACTACACGGCAGCCACCCTTTATCGCCCGCTTGCCATGATGCGCACGAACTACGACTTCGTCGGAACGCAGCCGAACGCGTCTGCGTCATTCCATGCGGATGGCTCGCCAGCGCCGGCCTATCAGTACGCGTCAGCCGCCGGGACCGGGCTGACCACCTCCGCCCGCGACCTCAGCAGGCTGGCCGCGTTTCTAGGTGGCGCGGCGCCAGGGCCCGTCGCAGGCGAAACGCTGCGCACGATGCGCGAACCGAACGCCAGCCTTTTTGGCGCCCCGGTATGGGGCCTCGGCGTCAAACTCTATGCTGAAAGCGCTGGCGGTGACTTCGTATACGGCCACGATGGTGGCAACGAACCGGCGATCAACAGCTCTCTCAGAATCAATCCGGACAATGCAGATGCTCTCGTCCTGCTGGTCAACGGCCATCCCTCTCTGGCTTCGGAGATTGGCGGCGAGTGGGTATTGTGGCAGACGGGTCAGCCGGACTTTCTGTCTTTGGACCGGGCGTTGGAAAGCGCGGTCCTACCCATCCTGCTCGGTGCGCTTATCATCATCCTGATCTTCGCCTGGCGCGCGCGTCGCGCGACATAAAGCGGCCTGAATCGTCGTCTCGCCAGCTGAACCGTTTTAGTTGACAGTGTTAAGTTAATGATGTTAACTTCATCTCTCAACTGGAGAGATGTCATGGCGCGACCCGCGTACGACTCAAACAAACGACAGGCGATCGAAGCGGATATCTGTGAACGGGCGGTGTCGCTTTTCGCCGCATCCGGCTACCGGAACGTCTCCATGCGCGCGATCGCCGCTGAGCTCGGCTGGAGCGCGACCGCCCTGTATCGATACTACGAGAATAAAGAGGCGCTCCTGGCCTCGATCCGCGCCGCTGGCTTTCTGGATATCCGTGACATGTTGCGGGAAGTGCGGGCAGCGTCAGCCGACCCCATCGAGGCGGCCGCAGAAGGTATGAAAAGCTACGTGCAGTTTGCCGTCGCGCGTTCCCCGCTTTACCAGCTCATGTATGAGCTCGATCAGGGAAAAATAGCCGCCGTTCCCGAAGTGGTCGAAAACCGGCGTCAGGCGTTTGCCGAAGCCATAGGCATGGCCGAAGACGTCCTGCAGGCGATCGACAGGAAGGGCGACGCCACGGAAATGGCACATCTCTTCTGGATCAACGCGCATGGCCTCGCGGCCCTCGCCGTTGCCAATCAACTCGATCTGGGCAGAAGCCTGGATCAGCTCGTCGAGCCCGCGGTAGCGACGCTGCTGCGTGGTCTCGCGTCCTGACACACGGGAGATTTCTCATGTATGACGCAATCATCATCGGCGCGCGTTGCGGCGGAGCGCCACTCGCGATGCTGCTCGCCCGCGCCGGTCACAAGGTACTCCTCGTCGACCGCATGGCATTTGGTTCCGACATCATGTCTACCCACTACGTGAAGCGCACCGGGGCTAGCTTTCTTCACAAGTGGGGGCTGCTGGACGCTCTGCGTGAGGTAGGTACACCCGCCATCCGCGAACTCACTTTCCACATTGACGATGTCCATTTGAAGGGTACCGCCCCTGGAGCCGGTGGGGTAGATACGGATTTCACGCCGCGTCGGTTTTACCTGGACAAGATTCTGGTGGACGCAGCGCTGGATGCCGGTGTGGAAGGCCGCGAACGCTTTACCGTATCCGAGCTCCTTTTCGACGACGGGCGGGTCGTCGGGATCCGTGGGGCCGAGCGCGGCGGCGCGGAAGTCACCGAGCGCGCCAAGGTTGTCATCGGTGCCGACGGCGTGCGCTCTTTTGTTGGAGAGCAGGTTGATGCTGATCTTTACGTCGATGCCGGTATCCACACCTGCGGTCACTACGCCTACTACAGCGGCATGCGCGACCAGAACGACGCTGCATCACTCTTCATGGATACAGAAGCGCGGCGCTTCTACATCACTTTCCCCACCAATGACGATCTCGACATGGTGTTCCTGTTCTGGCCGACCGCTATGGCCGGTGAGGTTCGCGCGAACCTCGATGGTGCCTTCACCGAAAGCTTGAAGCTGGTCCCCGAGCTCGAGGCCCGGGTGGCTTCCGGTACGCGCGAAACGCGGATTTCCGGTTCCCACATCCTGCCGAACTTCTTCCGCCGGGCACATGGACCGGGGTGGGCGCTGGTGGGTGATGCGGCGCTGCATCGTGACCCGATTACCGCTCAGGGCATCACCAACGCGTTTACACATGCGGACATCCTCGCCGAGGAAATTGGCCTGGCGCTCGCGGATGACCGGCCAATGGATGTCGCCCTCGAAGCTTACGATCGCCGCCAGTTCGAACAGCTCAAAGGCATGTTCGATTACACGGTGCATCTGGCCATGCTGCAGCCACTGCCGGAACAGGTTGTCGGCATGCTGCCGGCCGTACAGAACGATGACGCTTTGACGAGCGCTTTCATCGGCGCGTTCATGGGCAGCGTGCCGTTGGATGAAGTGTTTCCGCCAGAGCTCCTGAACCGGTTTGCGGCGGACGTTGAACGTGGACATGAGGAGAATCGCCGTGTCGCTTGATGGGGAAAAATTGCAGTGGCTCGTCGACATCGAAGAGATCAAACAGCTGAAGGCGCGCTACACCATCGCCTGCGATGACAACTACCAGCCGGACGTGCTTGCCGAACTTTTTACGGAAGATGCCATCTGGGATGGCGGATTCATGGGATACGCCGAAGGGCGTGAGGGCATACGCGAGTTTTTTGCCAACGCCTCCAACGTGGTCGGCTTTGCGGTCCATGGTGTCAGCAATCCGCTCATCGAGATCAACGCCGACGAAGCTTCGGGACGCTGGTATCTCTTGCAGCCAATGACAATCAAGGGAGGAGAGCAGGCGTTCTGGTTTGCAGCGCAGTACGAAGACACCTACGTGCGCACCGCCGACGGTTGGCGGTTCAAACACGTTCGGGTTCACCCGCGGGCGTTCACGCCTTACGAAGAGGGCTTCGGCAAGGTATTGATGAGCGCCCTGCCGGTTTGAGAAAAGGAGAAGAGTGATGACGGACGTGCTTTCCATTGTGAAGCGGTTTTATGGCGAGGTGCTGAAGGATCCGGCTACTGCGTGTGACAGCTATCTTGCAGACGACTTTGTCCTGGAAAACTATCTGCCGGAACGTTTTCCTTTTGGCGGCCGCTACGAAGGCCGTGCGGGCATGCTGCAGTATCTTCAGGAACTGGGCGGCGCCATCGAGATGGGCCCGCTGGATATGCAAGAGTGGATCTGTGATGGCAATACCGTTGCCGTACGGGGCGAAGAAGGCAGCCTTGTCCACGCGACGGGGAAGCGTTACCACATGCGCTTCGTCCACTGGCTGACGGTCAACGCTGACGGCCGAATCACCAACATGCGGGAGTTCAACGATACCGCGGCGATGGGAGAAGCGTTTTGAAAACACTCATTGCAGTGATGGTAGCGATTCTGTCAGGTCCGGTAGTAGCGAAGGACATCATCCACGATCCGGAACAGGCGATTCTCATCGACCAGCACGGTGAGCGCTGGCAAGCTGAAGATGAAGAAGTTGATACCCTGCTGAAACAGCTCGAGGAAACTCACGGCAAACGCCCCAACCTGGTCCACATCATGTGGGACGATACGAGTCTGGGAGAAGTCGGCATTCCTGAGCTCAACAAAGTGCTGGGGTTCGAAACGCCTTACATCAACGCCATGGCCGATGCCGGCATCGCGTTCACAAGAATGTACACGGAACCTGCATGCACGCAGACGCGTACCGCTGCGTTGACGGGAAGGCTGTCGGTACGCGCGGGTATGTCCAAGGTGGGATTTCCGCCGGAAGGGGCCGGTCTGCACAAAGACGAGATCACCATTGCCGAGATCCTGAGCGCGCAGGGTTATGCCACTGGATTTGTCGGTAAGGCCCACCAGGGTGACATCGAACAGTCTTACATGCACAACCAGGGCTTCGACTACGCCAACTTCTCCATGTACAACCAGTTTCCGTTCATGATGTGGCACCCGGCTCCGGCGGTAGCGGGCCGCACGAACGGACTGTTTCCGTTTCAGTGGGACAAGAAACACACGCTCGACCAGGAATTCCGCCCGCTTGGCTGGATCAATCAGCTCGAAGCGACCCGGGGTGGCGAGGCGAGTGAGTTCATGGGACCGCCGACTGCGGCGGGTTACAAGAAGCTCATGCGTGCCAATCAACAGCAGGCGCTCAAGTTCATCGCGGACAATGCGAGCGCTGACAAACCCTTTTATCTTGCCTATTGGCCCCACATGGCCGACCCGATGGTGCCTCCAGAACAGCTGACGAGCAATGCGTCTACCTGGTGGGCCCACTCGATGGAGCAGCTGGACCGCGATATTGGTGAGGTGCTCGCGCGGCTCGACGCACTCGGCATCGCCGGGAACACGCTGGTGATTGCCATGGCAGACAATGGTCCCATGCACGAGCTTGCGCCGAATGGACCTCATGAAGTGATCTTCGCCGGCTACAAGAGCGACTACCGCGAAGGTGGTATCCGCGTGCCGGCGTTTGCCTGGTGGCCCGGGATGGTGAGTCCACGGCAGGTGGTGAACGACATGATCACCGTCCACGACCTTTTCACGACGTTCGCGCGCCTTGCCGGGGCAACGGCAGATGTGCCGCGGGACCGGGTCATTGATGGCGTGGATCAGACGGCGCTCCTGCTCAAAGGGGAAGGTCACTCGCGGCGTGACTACTATCATGTCTACACGGGGAACTATCTGGCTGCGTCCATCAGGCAGCAGGTCAAGCGCGATTGGACCAGCGACCGTCCAGGTCTTGCCGGTGAAGACTTTTACGATCTGTACCGTGATCCACGTGAGGAGCACGGTGAGCTCCCGCAGTACATCTGGGCGTGGCCGGCGTTTGATCATATGAAAGCGCGCCATGAAAAACAGATTGAGCAGTTTCCGCACCGTGAACCCACCCGTGGTGTGCCTTACGAAGGCATCGCCAATCTGCGCCCGGAAAGCCGCGCCATTGCCGAGCGCATGAAAAAGTACGACCTTTGACATGGCGTTTCTCTGCACCGTCGTGCATTGGGCGGCCCTGGGTTGCGGCGTGGTCCTGGCGTTTCGGTACTTCAGAGCGTTGGGCGACGTTACCCAGGCCGTATTCAACGTTCAGCGTGCAGAGCTCATCTCTGCGGCTGAGGATGAAGGTCGAACGCTTGCGCTGATTGCGGGCTGTGCTGCCGCAAGCGTCATGACTCACATTGCGGGCGCTGGAGACGGGTGGGTCGTTATTGGTGCATTGGCGCTGATGATCCTCTGCACGGCGTTTCCCTGGCTGTGGGTACACGTGGGTCTACGTGGTCAGCAAACCAGCGCACGATACTTCGACGTCCAGGCGGCTGCGTCTGCTCTGGCTGACGACGACGAGGTGCTCGTGGTGGAAGCCGCCGGTCAGACGTGGGCATTTGCGGACAGAGAAATCCGTCGCCCGCACGTTGCAGGTGTGGGGGCAGGTACAGGGGCCGGTGTGGGGCTGAACCATCGCTTGGTGATGACCTACTGCGCGCTCTCGCGATTGGGCATGGCCGTTGAGGTGCCCGAAAGTGCCGATCTCTCGGTGGCAGGCCAATTCGGCAACAACCTCATCTTGAAGATGGATGGCGCCTGTCTGCAGCAGATTTATGCGGGAACCCCGGCGTGTACCTCGGGGCTCCGGCGAGTAGCCGTGATCCGAATGTCATGGCGGTGCTATCGATCGACTCATCCGGATGGACTGGTTTACCTCAACCCCATGGGGCTCTGGTCCCGAAATCCGCTTCTGCGCCTTGTTGACGAGGTGGTCGAGCGCGTGTTCGACCGCGCCCTCGACACCCATCATCGGACGGACGCTCTGATGTTCGAAACGTTGAGCAACGAAGACGACCGGCTTTCGCGGAAAACCCTGGTGTGGGGCATAGCCGAAGGCGACGAAGCGGCGGCGTTTACATCAGCGTACGTGCAGTCGCAGGGTGTCGTGAATACGGAGGTGGGCGGCTTATCGGTGGCGTTGACGTTCGATGAGGACGCTGGCTGTCTTGCTGCCTTCGAACGACCGGCAGGTGTGCAGATCCGTCAGCTGAACTGCCACGGGCGCAGCGACGTTGGGCTACTCCGACGCATCCGTACCCTGTACCCGGGTATGTACTGGTTCGCCTGGGTCAACTTCTTCCCTGGAACCGCGCTGGATGAAACCACCTCGGGCGTCCAACCCGCCGCTGCAGCGGTGGGCTGAGCTTACAGGCCGCTAGAGAAAATTGTTGGGCCAGATGAGGGTCCGCCACATGTGCGCGGAAGCGCTGGCATCGAAGCCGAGGCCCTCGATGGGATTTCTGAATGCGGTCTTCATGACGCCTTCGAACCGGTTGAGTTCGATCCTGACGTTCGCGTCGAAGGCGTAGAAGTCGTTCACCACAACCTGCATCGCCGTATCGTACCAGGGCTGGGTGCGGGCAAAGTCGCGTGCCGCCTCGAGATACTCTGCTGGCTTGTAGTCCTCGCCAAACACTTCCCGATAGAATGCGGGATAGTCGTAGTCATAGTCGGGCTCTGCAAAATAGCGCAGCGCCTGACGGTAGCGGACAGCTTCGGTGACTTCGGCATCGACATAGGGCTCGATGAGCTGTGCTGCCCAGTAGCCATGGTCGGTACGTACGAGGTTCGTGACGCTGATGTCGTGCAGGATGCAGGCGAGCACGACGTTGTCGGAAAGGCCTTTGTCCTGCGCAAGTGCTGCGCTCTGCAGCATGTGCTGTATGCCGGTCTGATTCAGCGCGACGCGGCACGTATAAAAATCGTATAGCGCAGGCCGGTCCGGCATGGCCGGCAGGCGCGGGTCGTCACCCATCAGGAAACGTCCCGTGGGCAGTCCTGGCGGCGGCTCCCGAGTCACGTCTGCGAGCCAGGGTGGCATCACCTGTACCGTGTGCCCCTCGAGCATGAGCGTTTCGAGCTGGTCCGCCTTTTCCTGCGGCGTGGATGTCGGGGAGATCTCGCGACGCGCCTGGTGCGCGACAGATACGGCCTGACGTACTGCTTCGTGCCTGGTCATGACGCAATGATACCATCGCAGATCAATCCGCAATGTAAGACAGACGGCAGATGAAGCTCTATCACTTCCCGCCCGCACCCAACCCGGCGAAGGTAATCTTCTACGTCAAGGAAAAAGACATCGCAGACGTTGAGCTCGTGATGGTCAATTTTCTCAATGGCGAGCAGCGCAGTCCCGAGCACCTTGCGCGCTCGCCGCGGGGAACCGTGCCGGTGCTCGAGCTCGATGATGGCACCATCCTGACCGAGTCGCTGCCTATCATGGAATATCTGGAGGAGCTGTATCCCGAGCCGGTCATGATCGGCAGCACGCCGCTCGAGCGGGCGCGGGTGCGCGCCCGGGAGCGTTATATCGAGCTCAACATAACCAACCGTCTGGTGCGTCTCGTTCACGCGACCGACTCTCCGATTGGCCTGCCGCCTAATCCGGGATTGGCAGAAAGTGAGCGCAGCAATCTGCCGGGTTCGCTGGCTTATGTGAACGAGCTGGTCGGCGACGGACCGTTTGTGATGGGAAGCGGCCCCACCATCGCCGATTGCACGCTGCTGGCGGGATTCAATTTCGCGAAGTTCGGCGGGTTGGATATCCTTGATGAGGGTTACGCGAATCTGGATCGTTGGTTCGAGATGTTTGCGCTGCGTCATCTGTAGTGCGTTGAGACTTCTGTCACGCCAGCTGTTCAAGCCGGGTGTCAGAATTGGCGAACCTCCAGTTGTTCAGCAGAGGATGCGCCATGGACAACAGCCAGCAAACTTCTTTCTTCTCACGTCACGGACACCTTCCATTCATATGGGGTGAGGGCCGCATTGCGGGATACCTGTCCGCGACGCTTGGGATTTGCGCTTTCCTGGGGGTGCTGTGCTTCAAATACCCTGCGTGGCTGACAACGGCTGAATTCCGTGAAGCTCTGTACAGCTTCGAATTTGCCCGCAATCTGCTCTGGCTGGGCATCGTCGTTGCGTTCATTTGCGGGATTGTGAGCTTTGCGATCTGTGAGCAGAAGAAGCTTTCGGTAACGGGCATCGCCGCCTCGTTGCTGGCAGTTGGCTTGGGCGCCTTCACCGTCACTGACCAGCCGGTAGGGGTCGCACCCGTGTCGTTTGGATTGGACTGGTTCATCCTTGCGTTTATCTTCTCGATGTTGATTTTCATTCCGCTCGAGAAAGCGTTTGCGCAGAAGGAGCTGAATATCCTGCGCCCGGAGTGGCGCACGGACATGACCTACTTCGTGGTAGCGCACCTGTTGATACAGTTTTTCCTCCTCTTTACCAACGCGGTGCACGTCTACGTGCTGGGATGGGCGCAATCCGAAACGGTCACAGAGATCGCGCGGTCAATGCCGGTCTGGGCCCAGTTCATTGCTTGTGTATTCATCGCTGATTTCTTTCAGGCACTGACACATCGCTGGTATCACGAGATACCCTGGCTCTGGAAATTTCACGCGGTTCATCATTCGAGTGAGCATCTGGACTGGCTTGCAGGATCCAGAACGCACCTGGTCGAAGCCGCGCTCACCCGCACGGCCGTCATCGTGCCGCTTTACCTGATTGGATTCAGCGAAGTGGCCCTGAACGCCTACGTTGTCCTGGTAGGCGTGCAGGCGGTTTTTGTGCACGCCAACGTCAACTGGAGGTTCGGCTGGCTGAGCTACGTCATTGTCACGCCGCGCTACCACCATTGGCACCACAGCGACGATCCGGCGTACGCGAACACGAACTACGCCGTACATCTCCCGCTGATCGACATGCTGATGGGTACCTTCAAGCTGCCGAAAGAGGCCTGGCCGGAAAGTTACGGCGTTTTCAGCGCGCCGGTGCCCAAGGGCTTCTGGCAACAGTTTCTCTACCCCTTCAAATAGGTCAGGGTGAATACCAGATCGGCGAGCTGTAGACGCGCTCCTGGTTGATCATCGGTATCTGCGGATCAAGCTCCAGCCCGAACGCCTTTGCGTCGTAAGCCGTCCAGCGCGGTGTAGGAATCTCCAGGACGCGCACATAGTAAAACGCAAGCTCATTCTGATCGAAGTCCGGATCCACCCACCGCGTGGTGAGCTCAGCCGCGCCGATGCTGTTGTCGTAGCTCGCATTGGCGACGTCGACGGTCGAGCCGACGGCCTGCACCTGGCCGCGGCGGTTGGTTTTGCGCCCGTCCGACATGGCGACGTTGTAGACCCTCTCCTGTACTTTGCCGCTTGCATCCAGCCAGCCCTTCACAATCTGCACACGATCGAGATTGGCGCCGTCGGGGTCGCGTAGCGCCTGGATGAGAAAGACGGGTGCCTCGGCCCTTGCGTTACCCAGGCGTCCGCCCATGGGTACGCCTGCCGCGTAGCCGAGGCGCGCCAGATCCGGCGTGTCTTCTGCGCCCGCCGGATAGTCCCAGCCACCAAAAAAGCGCAACGCAATGCGCGGTCCGGTCGTGGTATATACCTCTTTGCGCGCCATGGCCTCGAAGAGCGCTTCACGGGTGTTTTCTCTGGCCCAGACTGCTGCGTATCCCGAGGCGGCGAGCTTCCAGTTGTACCAGAGCCGGCCGCCCATCGTGTTCGCGGTGCGGTCGGGTTTCGGTTCTGAGTCGTTGAATTTGCCCCAGAAGTTGTCGTCGTCGGCGGTGGCGAGGGTGGTATGAGAGTCGGTGCTGCCGATCATGCCGAAGTCGAACGGGTTGACGCCCAGGGCTGCCTCCCACTTCAATCCCAGCTTCAATGCCGGGCGGGCGTACTCGTGATTCAGCATCCACGTCTCTTTTTCCTGCACGCGGCCGATGTTGTCGGCGTCCCAGTTCTCGTACGCAGCAAACTCGTCGTCTGGTGACAGAAGCGGATGTGCTTCTGCGTCGCCTTTGACTTGCGTAACTTCGTACAACGGCTCCCATCTGGCGCGCCGCCGGGCGTAGTCTGCGTCCAGCATCTCGCCGCCGAGGGTTGTGTCCGCAAACATCAGGCCGTTGGAAAGGTTGCCGTTGTGAGGGATGGCCATGACCTTTCCGCCGGTTGCCTCCTCGTAGTCGGCAAGCGCCGCCCATAAGTCCTCGGGGTCCTGACTGTCGAGGGACGAGAACGGCGGCCGGGAAGCAGCAACCTCAGCGCCGTCTTTGAACACCACAACCCGGTGCAGGTTGTTGCCGTTGACCATCGAGGTCCACTCGTAGCCTACAAAAGCCGTGAAAATTCCGGGCTGATTGTGATCGTCCGCGATAGATGCGGCGTCGCGCCAGATATCACGGCGAAACGCCGCAGACAGCTCCTGTTCGTAGTCACCGCCCTGGATGGCGTCGACAAACTCGGTCATCACCCGGCTCATGTCACCGCCCGCAAGGTAGCCGCCCCAGCGCTCGCCCAGGGAGGTGGCCAGGAGCGCTTCATCCTGACTGATGAGGCGCGGGAAAACACCGAGAAATTCCGCGTGATCCGCCACCATCAGGAAATCCAACGGGCGGCGCAGCTGCGCGAGCCGGCCGGTGCTGGCCGTTACCGCCTCGCCCTTTGCGAAACGATAGGCGGCATCGGGGCCCAGGTTCGGATTGCCGAAGCTGAAAGAGTCCGGTGACAGGTTCGAGTGAACGTGCAGATCACCCCAGAACACTTCGCGCGGAAAGTTGTCCTCCACGGTCGGCGAGTAGCTCTCCTCTTCTGCCGTGGCGGTGACGGTCAGCGCAAGCAGCATGCAGCCGAGCACTCTCTTCATGTGATCCCCTCAGATACCCCTTTGCCTCGATCTTACTCAAAAAGCGGCATGGCTAGCCAACAGCGAGGCGTCGCGCTAGGGTGCTCCGAGGGAGGAACTCAGCATGGATAATCTGCGAGACCATCGTATTCACGTCACAACCATCGGCGATCTACTGCTGACGACGCGCGATCGACATCCTGATCGTCCGCTCATGATCTTGCCGGATCGCAGGGTCACGTATGCCGAGTTTGCGGAGCGTGCCTATGGACGCGCGCGCAGCATGCTGGGGCTTGGCGTCACTTCTGGCGACTTTGTCGGCGTGCTCATGGCCAACTGCATCGAGTTCATGGAACTGGTGCTGGGCTGCCATCTCATTGGCGCAGTCGCCGTACCCATGAACGCACGTTACAAGCCGGGAGAGCTTGCCTACGTCGTCGAAAATGCCGATCTCAAGCTCCTCGTCACGTCGGATCTCATTTCGGAGTACGCCGATTTTGGCGAGCTTCTGACCACCGCGTTCCCTGAGCTTGCGGATGCGGACGCCACGAGTCTCGACCTCGCCTCCGCTCCGCGCCTCAAAAACGTTGTCATGCTGGGTGATGCCCCGGCGGGTTTTTTGACGGCGTCTGAATTTGAGGCGGCGGGTACCCGAGTTACCGACGATGCGGTGGATGCTCTCAGGGTCCGGGTCAGCGTTTCGGATCCGGCCATCATGATGTACACGTCCGGCACAACGGCAAATCCCAAAGGCTGCCCGCTTGCCCACGGCCTGCTGGTGCGCAACGGCGTGAACATGAACCGCACGCGCTATTTTCTCTCAGAGTCCGACGTGTTCTGGGCGCCCCTGCCGATGTTCCACATGGCGTCGGTGCTGCCGCTCCTGGCGTGTCTGGACGCCGGCGCTGCGCTTGCATCCATGACGCACGTCGAAGCGGGCACCGCGCTCGAGATGATGGAGCGCGACCGTGCAACCATTGCGTTCCCATCCTTTCCGACGGTCACCAACGAGCTGATCACCCATCCGCGTTTTGCCGACACCGATTTGTCTTCACTCAGGCGCATCAACAACGTAGCGCCGATCGAGATGCTGCGTCGTTTTCAGGACGCTTTTCCACAGGCGGTTCAGACCGGCGCTTACGGCATGACCGAGTGCGGCGGGGTGATCTCCTTCAACCATCCGGAGGAGAGCCTGGAAGATCGTCTGCATACCTGTGGCGTACCGTTTCCCGGGATAGAAGTGCGCATTACCGACCCGGACACGCTCGAAGAGGTACCGCACGGCGAGCGCGGCGAGATCTGGGTGCGCGGTTACTGTGTCTTCGATGGCTACCACAAGAGCCCGGAAAAGAATGCAGAGAGTTTTGTTGACGGCTGGTTTCGTACGGGCGATCTCTGCAGCGTGACGGATCGTGGAGCTGTCTGTTACCACGGGCGCATCAAAGACATGCTGAAAGTAGGCGGCGAAAACGTGGCGGCGCTCGAGATCGAGTCACACCTCGCCTCGCATCCTGCCGTGCAGCTTGCTCAGGTTGTCGGTCGTGCGGACGATCGTCTGCTCGAGGTACCGGTTGCCTTTGTCGAGATGGCGCCGGGTGCGTCGGCAAGCGCTGCTGAGCTCATCGCTCACTGCAAGGCGGACCTTGCGAGTTTCAAGGTGCCGCGAGAGATCTACTTCGTGGATGAGTGGCCGATGTCGAGCACCAAGGTGCAGAAATTCAAACTGCTCGACATGCTGAGCTAGTGCACTTCAACCGGCGGTTTGCGGGCGCACCCGCAGCACACCTTCCTGTGCAACCGTCACAAGACGCTCACCGGCTGCGTTGAACATGGCACCGAACGCAAGACCCCGTCCCCCCGCTGCGGCCGGGCTCTGCATGCTGTAGAGCACCCAGTCGTCGAAACGTGGCGGCTGATGAAACCACATGCTGTGATCGAGACTGGCGCCGGTAAGGCTGCCCTGGTCAGCGTGGGGCCTGAAGGCCGTGTCGAGGAGCGAGCGGTCGCTTGCGTAGACCAGCATGGCAAGATGCAGGTTCGGATCTTCCGGAAGCGCGCCGTTGACCTTCAGCCAGATTGCCTGTTCGGGCGGGAGCGGCTCATCTGCGGTGATGTCCGTAGCCATGCGCACATCCACGGGCATGTCCTGCCAGTTCGACCGCCCGCGCAGCTGATCGCGATTCGGCAGCGTGTCAGGTGCCGGCGTATTCGGCATGGGATCGGTATGGGTCAGACTATCTTCCACGGGGCGCTGGAAACTCGCCTGCAGCTGGAAAATGAGCTCCTCGTTCTGCCAGGCGGCAACGCTGCGTGCTTTGAAATTACTGCCTTCCTTGGTGTGGCTGACGTGGAACTTGATGTCAGCGTCAGGCCGCCCCGGACGCAGAAAGTACGCATGCAGTGAGTGCAGTGGAAAGTCGTTTACCGTGCGCAGCGCAGCCATGGTGGCCTGCGCCGCGACCAGGCCGCCGAACAGACGATCGTTGTCCGTTACGCCACCGGCACCGGCGCCGCCGATGAAGATGCCGGTTGCTGATGCCTGCAGATTGAGGCGGGTGAGCAGGCGTTCTAGAAGCGTCATATCAATCCAAGCTGGGTTTACGGCGGTTGGCCTTCGTCTGGCCGCGCTGTTTTTTTGTATCCATCCGACGCCGTTTTGAGGCCGCCGTGGGTTTGGTGGCGATGCGCTTCTTGGGCCGCACGCGCGCGGCGGCAATCATACCTTCCAGGCGCGAGATTGCAGCCTTGCGGTTTTTCAATTGTGAGCGGAATTCGTCGGCCTGGATGACGAGGCGCCCCTGTTTGTTGATGCGGTTGCGCTGTTGCTGGCGCAGGCGCGAGCGGATCTCGTGGTTGAGGCCGAGCCGGTCGATGTCAACGCGGAGCTCAACCGCGGTTGCGGTCTTGTTGACGTGCTGGCCGCCGGGGCCGGAAGCGTGAACGAATTTGAATTCGCAGGCTTCTTCAGGAATGCGTACTTCGGGGTTCACGCATATAGGGTAACCGGTTCCCAGTTGTCATCGAAGTGCTGCGTGTTGGTAAACACACGGGTAGCGTCACACGGATGCAGGCTGTGTACCTTCACGGCATGCACGCTCGGCTCGAGCTCGAAGCCGTGTACTTCCTCCGCCTCCAGATCGAGCATGGAAAATCCGGGACGGTGATCGCCGCGCAGAGTGCCAGCGTTCAGCAGGGCCATGCCGTGGAAATGGATCAGCGTGCGGTAGTGCACGTGGCCGTTCACCATCAGTCGAAAGCGGCCTTCGGCGATGATGTCGTCCAGGTGTGCGCTGCGCTCGGCCGGCATGCGCTCCGTGCCGGGCCAGACCTTCTTGAGGTCGTTGCTGCCGACGCCATGACAGAGCTTGAGCGCACCCATGCGGGTCTCGAGGTGGTGTTCCTGTGGCAGCGCTTCGAGGAAGTCGATCACGGTGCCGCTCAGCTGCTGGCGCAGATGCGCGTTGGGAATGTGGCGGGCTTTGTCTTCCAGCACCCAGCGGTCGTGATTGCCGCGCACGGTCTGCACGTTGTGCTCTGCCAGGAGCGCAACGCAGCGCTCGAGGCAGCCCTGCCCGTCAGCAAGATCACCGGTGCAGATCACGGTATCCACGCCTTCACCGGCCAGAAACGTGAGCGCGCGCTCGAGCCGCTCGTGCTCAGCGTGAACGTCGCCAATAATCCCTATTCTCGTAACCATACGGGGGTTCTAACACAGCCTGGTCCAAGGATGTAATCGTCGGCGTTCTGGCGTTAGGATCGTGTGAAGAGAAAAACGCAAGACTGAGAGGGAGACAAACATGTCGGAGCTTGACGAATTCCGTGCCGAAACCCGTGCCTGGCTGGATGCAAACTGCCCACCGGGCGCCCGCGGACCCGGGCCCATCTCCAACGGCAGCACCAAAATCAAGATCACCGATGCGGATACGCTCCTCTGGCTCGAACGCATGGTCGAGCGCGGCTGGACGGTACCGAGCTGGCCGCAGGAATACGGCGGCGGAGGGCTCTCCAACGACGAGTATCTGATACTGCTGCAGGAGATGGCCGCCATCAACGCGCGTCCGGCGTTGTCGAGCTTCGGTACCAGCATGATTGGTCCGACGCTCCTTGAGTTCGGTACCGATGATCAGAAAGCAAGGCACCTCCCACGCATTGCCCGCGCCGAAGTGGAGTGGTGCCAGGGCTACAGCGAGCCCGGATCCGGCAGCGACCTCGCTTCGCTCAGCACGAGGGCGGAAGACCGTGGCGATCACTTTGTCATCAACGGCCAGAAGATCTGGACCTCAGGTGCGCACAATGCCGATTGGATGTTCTGTCTCGTCCGCACCGACGTGAGCGCCCCCAAGCACGAAGGCATCAGCTTTGTCCTCCTGCCCATGGATCAGCCGGGGGTGACGGTCAAACCCATCAAGCTCATCAGCGGTGATGCACGCTTCAACGAAACGTTCTTCGATGATGCCATTGCGCAGAAATCCGATCTGGTTGGCGAGCCCAACAAAGGCTGGACGGTCGGCAAGCGCCTCCTGCAGCACGAGCGTTCCGGCATGGAAAGCCTCGTGAGCGGCGGCGCCAAGAAAGATGAGATGAGTCTCGTTCAAGAGGCCAAACGTACGCTCGGTGAGCGGGACGGGGCGATCGCGGATGCGGCTTATCGAGCGGAGTTGCTGAAATACGAGATGGACAGCCAGGTCTTCCGGCTTGCTCAGCGGCGGGCGGTCGAGGAGTCGGAAGGCGGCACACCGGGTGCCGTCACGTCGATCTTCAAAGTGTATGGCTCAGAGCTGCAGCAGACCTACTACGACCTCATGCTGCGCATGCGCGGGGTACGGGGCTTCGGCGACATCATGAACGAGAACGATCAGTTCGAGGGCAACGAGCTCAACCGCACGCGCGAATGGCTGTACTACCGCGCGGCGTCGATCTACAGCGGCAGCAACGAGATTCAGCGCAACATCATTGCCAAGCGCGTGCTGGGTCTGCCGGACTGAACGAGGCTGGACAGGGAACCTATTGAGCCCTGACGACTCCAACGGCGCAGATAAGAACAAAAGGGGGCACAAATAATGGACATGGAATTTGCGTTGACGGTGTTCAACGTCATGGCCCAGCTGATCGTGTGGCTGTTCGGCATCGGGGTGATCGTCGTTGCGGTGCTGTACGTCATCGATCGCGCGCAGACCAAACATGCCGTGCGCCGAAACTTTCCCGTCATCGGACGGTTCCGCTACTGGTTCGAGCACCTCGGCGAATTTTTCCGCCAATACTTCTTTGCCATGGACCGCGAAGAGATGCCGTTCAACCGGGCAGAGCGTTCCTGGGTGTACCGGGCCGCAAAAAACGAGGACAGCACCGTGGCGTTTGGCTCAACCCGCGATTTACGCCCGGTCGGCAGCGTGCTTTTCGTCAACTGCCCGTATCCGCAGCTGGAGGAAGAAACGAGCGATACCAGCGAAGTGACCATCGGCCCCTATTGCCGGCACCCCTACACCACCGATTCGGTCTTCCACATATCGGGCATGAGCTACGGCGCAATTTCCAAACCCGCGGTCCAGGCGCTGTCCCGCGGGGCGAAGAAAGCCGGCATCTGGATGAACACGGGAGAGGGCAGCCTCTCACCCTGGCACCTCGAAGGCGGTGCGGACATCGTGCATCAGATCGGTACCGCCAAGTACGGCGTACGCGATGCCGAAGGCCGCCTGAGCGACGAGCGCCTGCGAGAGCAGGCGGCGCATGAGCAGGTGAAGATGTTCGAGATCAAGCTGAGTCAGGGCGCCAAGCCAGGTAAGGGCGGTATTCTGCCCGGTGAGAAGGTGACCGCTGAAATTGCGAAGATCCGTTTCATCGAAGAGGGCCAGGATTCTCTGAGCCCGAATCGCCAGCCGGAGATCGACAGCGCGGAAGATCTCCTGGACATGATCGGGCACATTCGCGAGGTCACAGGTAAGCCAACGGGCTTTAAGGCTGTGATTGGCGCCTACGGCTGGATAGACGAGCTCTGTGAAGCCATCCATGCCCGCGGGGAGGAGAGCGCGCCTGACTTCATTACGATCGACAGCGCCGATGGCGGCACCGGGGCGGCGCCGGCGAGTCTCATCGACTATATGGGATTACCGCTCAAGGAAAGCCTGCCTCTGGTTGCGGACATGCTCGACAAACAGGGTCTGCGTAAGCGCATCAAAATTGTCGCCAGCGGCAAGCTGATAACGCCTGCGCAGGTGGCCTGGGCACTGTGTCTGGGCGCCGACTTTGCCGTGACGGCGCGCGGGTTCATGTTTTCGCTTGGCTGTATCCAGGCGCTGCAGTGCAACAAGAACACATGCCCCACCGGCATCACGACGCACGACAAAGACCTGCAGCGGGGTCTTGATGTCGGCGACAAAACCGAGCGTGTGTATCACTATGCGAAAAACATGCGCAAGGAGGTCGGCATCATCGCGCACTCCTGCGGGGTGCCGGAACCCCGCAGGCTCAAACGGTTCCATTGCCGGATTGTGCAGGCGAACGGACGATCGGTGCCGCTGGATGAGCTCTATCCCGTCGCCGGCACTGCCTCCTGAGCATGGATGACGACGGCGCCAAGCAGTATTTCCTGAGCCGTCCGGAAGCGTGGCTCGACTTTCCGTTTGGCGATGACGTCTACGTTTTCAAAGTCCGCAACAAGATGTTCGGTACTCTGGGCTGGGAAAAGGGACTGGCGCGCATCAATCTCAAGTGCGATCCGGAGCAGGCGTTGATGCTCCGCGACGTCTTCGACGCGGTGCTGCCCGGCTATCACATGAACAAAGCGCACTGGAATACCGTGCTTCTGGATGGGTCCATCCCCGCGGGCGAGATCGAGCGTATGATCGATCACTCTTACGCCCTCGTGGTGAAAAAGCTGCCCAAAGCGGAGCGCGTCAGCCTCGAGGTCAAGCACGGCAGCGAGGCGCTGTATCGAGCTTAGGCAGTCTTTGTCCGGATTGTGCACCCTTTTTCGTCGGAGTGGATAACCATACCGATAACAGCAAGCACAAATATCTGAGTGAGCGAGGAGAGCGTTGATGACCATTCCATTGTGGTGTCTTTTAGTTGGGGCGGTGCTGCCCTACATCTGGGCCGGCGTATCCGTGCCCTTTCGCAGCAAACAGCTGGGTGAAGTCGATTTACGTCAGCCACGCCTGCAGGCGGCGGATCTGACCGAAGGTGGTGCCGGCGCCTGGGGCGCGCAGATGAACCAGTGGGAAAATCTGTCCGTTTTCACGGCGGCAACGCTTGCCGCGTTCATGCAGGGTGTGGATCCAGCGGGATCCTGGGCGACGGCGAGCATCATCTGGGTGATCGCGAGAATTGCCCACGGCGCTTTCTACGTTGCCGGGATCCCGGTGTTGCGCGTAGCGGGATTCGTGGCCGGCATTGCCATGTCCATCTGGATATTTGTCATGGCGATTACCGCCTGATCAGGTGTTCGAGGCGGCTGCCGTTGCGTTGGCCTCGCTTGCCTCGGTGACGCGATCGAATACGCGGTTGTAGGTGCGGGACTTGTCGCCCTTCGGGTTGATCTTGACGGAGACGAACAGACGCCCGTCGTCGCGCATGGTCCAGGTTTTGGTGACCTTGCGTTCGCTGGTCTCGTACTTCTGGCGAATTTCTTTTTTCGACATCCGTGTGTCGCGTCCCCGGTAGTGACCCTTGCGCAGGGTCTCACTGCCTTCAGCGTCGTAGTCCATCTCAATGCGGTTACCGTCGACCGCAATCTCCATGGTGGTGCAGCGCAGGACTTTGGGGTTCTTGGCCGTCAAGGAGGAGTTGCCGCGCGGCTGTGACTGACCCGGCAACGGTATCCCCATGATGGAGACCTGAGGCTTGAAATTGTTGCCGCTCATGCCGCTGCCGTCCTTGTACTTCACGGCCACCTTGTCGGTTTCTTCGTAGTTGATGGTCCAGCGCCCGTCAAAGGGTGACGCCGCGTAACCGAGGCTTGCGGGCAGGAGCAGGAGCATGACGGTGAATAGTCGCATATGAGTTCTGAGCCGCTGATTGCGTAAAAGTTCCTCGATCGCTAACCGTGGTTGGGCATCACCTTGCGTGCAAAGAGGTCCAGAGAGTCGAGCAGCTGCTCGGGTGGATGTAGTCCCTGCGGAATCAGCAGGAATGCCTCTTTGATGGGCACAGCTTTACTAATCTCTTCGATGCGCTGATTGAGCGTGTCCGGCGATCCAACCAGGAGCTCAGGTACACCCTGGCCGAACGGCGTTGCCCAGGTTTTCCAGAACCAGGCCATGTCCTCATACAGCGCCATGGCTTTGGCGTCCGTCTCCGCGCAGACCATGATGCCCCCCCAGCAGGCCTGGTCGCCGGGTGCAACGTCGTGGCCGTGCCGCTTCGCCTCTTCGGTCCATTCGCTCCACAGGAGCTCGAGAAATTCCGTGTTGCCGGACAGGATGATCGGCCGGCCTTTGTAACGCGCCCAGAACTTGGCCGTCGTCAGACTCTGCGAAAAACCGCCGTACAGTGGAATCTCATCCTGCAGCGGGCGCGGCGCAATCCCCACGGCATCCACCCGCATGTCTTCCGCGACCCCTTCGCCGTAGTCGTAATACACCGGATGGTCGTGTGGATTCACGAAACCTTCTGGCGGAAAGTTCCAGAATTTGCCGCGATGCGTCAGCATCGGTTCCTTGAGGGCCCGAACCACGACGTCGACGAACTCGGCAAAGTATTCGCGATTGAGATCGTCAGCGGCGCTTTTCGCGTTCCACGGGCCAACTGCGGTGAGCTCGGGCTTCACCTTGTAGTTTTCCACCCAGCGCGCCTGATAGCCGCGCACGAGCCCCACGCCAAAGCGGCCGCCGAGCATGTGGTCGAGCGTGGCAATTTTTTCCGCAGTCTGCAGCGGATTATTGGCGGTCGAGACGAAACCGCAGGTGATGACCTTCATTTTCTCGGTGTGGCGCCCGAGGTGCATCGCCATGAGACACGGGTCGTTGGAGATCTCGAACCCTTCGATTTGCAGGTGATGCTCGGGGTGGCCGAAGCCGAAGTATCCCGCAGCATCGGCAAAACGCGCGTACTGGGCAATTTCGTCGAGCATGCGCTGATACAGCGTATTGTCCTGGCCGGCCATACCGCCTTCGAGCTCACCGCGGCGGCCGATGGTGCAGTACATGAAGAGGCCAAACTTCATGCGTTATTCACTCGCCAGAGTGCGGGCGGTAGCCTCCAGCGGATCGAGCGCCGTGCCGTTGCGTTCCGCCTCCAGCTTGACTTCGGCGTTGGCGATGAACGTGGCGAGATCAGCCTGGTAGCCTTCCGGGTCAACGAACGGATGGGGATCTCCGGGGCCGCGTTCGGCAAGCGCCGCAGCCCGTTCGAAAACGCGCCCCATCATGGCGTGATTGGGCAGACTGACGCTGACGCCTTCCTGCATTGCCTGCAGGCGGCGATAGCTCTCGATGTAGGTTTCGGTACGCTCGACGCCGTTGAAGTTGAGACCAACGCCACCCAGGCTGACCGCCGTGTACGCGTCGTCACCGTCGCGCACCGCGTAGCGCAAGGTCAGCACGCCTTCGGTGTGGCCGGGGGTGTTGAAGAGCTCAATGCGGGTATCGCCCAGCTCGATCACGTCAGCGTCGACGGCCACGATGTCGCGGTCGGGTACCGGGACGTAAAAACGCGGGTTGTCGGGTCTGGCTTCGACCAGCTGCCAGTCCTCCTCGGTCATGACAACTCGGGCACCGTATTGCTGGAAGAGTTTGCTGCCGCCGGCGTGGTCGAAGTGTCCGTGGGTGTTGATGACGTACTTTACGTCCCGCGGGTTGATGCCAACCCGCCAGAGATTGTTTTCGAGCACCCGGGTCCACTTGCCGTACAGCGAATCGATCAGGATGACACCGTCACTGGTGGTAATCGCATACGCCGCTACCCAGTCGATGCCAACGTAGTAGACGTTGTCGAAAATCTTGAACGGTTCGACGTACTGTTGTTCGTTGTCCTCCCAGCCATCCCACAGCGCCTGGAAGATTTCCGGCAGTGGCTCGCCTGCGTAGGTGTCTCTGCTGCAGTCGACGCAGGTCACGTCGGCTACCGGTTTGAACGCGGCGAGATCTGCGACCCAGTCGCGAATCCGCACACCGTTCGCCGCGTAGGTGTAGAACTCCGGCCGGCGGAGGATGGTGTGGGACTCGCCGCCCGTGATGAACGCCCTGAAATTGGGGACTTCGGCGCGGATGTCCGCATGATTGGCTTCGAGCGCTTCCTGCAGCTTGACGTCGTGAGCACCGGATAGTGCGAGAAACCTTTTCTGGACATCGTCTTCCGCCGCGTCGAATTCGGTGAAGAGAATGTCTGGGTGGGCTTTGGCGGCCGCAATGTAGAGACGTTCGTAGTTGAAACCGTCGGGAGCGAGATCTTCGAAGCCGGGCTCGCTGGTAATGAAACTGAAGGTTCCCCATTGCTCGTCCGGGCGGGCATCACCGTTCATGCGGCGGTAGCCTCCCGCGCCGTCGCCCATATGCGCAATGCGCGCGTCGGGATAAGCGTTGGCGACGAGGGCGGCGTAAAACGGGGACGGTATGGCACCTGCGGACGAACCGGTCACGAACACTTCCGCCGGTGAGGGCACGTTGGCGAAGGTCCAGTCCAGCACGGCCTGGGCATTGGCGCGGCCCTGGTGACGCACGGTGAACGGTTCCCCGCCTTCCTCACGGGGTGGATAGATTGTGTCCGAGGCGCCAAGGTGGACATCCCCCGTGCAATAGGGGGCAAATACGACGCTGTGGTCGTTGAATGGATTTTCCGGATTGTCGAAATTGAACGCGCCGAACGCGAAGGGCGTGTATTCGGGATCAATGTTCACCGTATAGGTAGGGTTGCCGTCAGGATCGCAGGTGTCGCTCGTCCAGCAACCGCCGCCACCCTGGAAGAAGACCAGCAGCTTTTCGGGATCTCCGGGGCGGGCAAAGAATCGATAAGGCGTGCCGTCCGAACACGTCGTCTCGCCGCCGGGCGCGACAGAGGTCCAACCCGGAGCAAGCTCGGTGATACCGGCGGCGGGAGGTGCTGCCTCCGGGACGGGGTCGTCCGGCGCCTCGGCGCATCCCGCAAGAAAGGCCATTGCCAGACCCAGGCTCATGACTGTTCTCATGCTCTCCCCCCGAACGTAAACTAAGGCGCTCGATTCTACATGGCTTACAGGGGAAAAGGTGACTGTCAGAGCAGACGTCAAAGCGGTGCTGGATGCGTGGGTGGCCGGTGACATGGCCGAGCTTGCGGTCTGGGAGTGGGGTCAGCAAACGCAGGCACAGCTGGCGCAGACACCCGCCGCGGATGAGCTGGTTCGAGACATCGTCGATACGCTGGCGGCGCTGCCTTTCGACATGATTACCAGTGAAGATGCCGTGGTCATGCTCGACGCGCTGGCTAATCCGGTGGAGGAAACAGACTTGTCCGTTAACTTGTTGTGGAATCACCTCGACGGCATCAGCGCGGACGAACGTCGCTATCATCACCGTGAACATCCGTTTTACGGTCAGTTCGCAGACGGGTTGGATTAACCCGAGCCTGCGGCTGATACCGGGTGTCAGCCGCCCTCAGCGTTTTTCAGGTCGGCACGTATCGAGCGGCCCGCAAGCAGGAAATGTGCTCCCGCCCAGAAGTACGCAACCGTTGCAATCAGGATGGCGTAGCGCAAGGACTCCTCGCCGAAAGGTCCTGCCAAGAGGTCACTGAGCACGCCCACCATGAACGGTCCGAGGCCCAACCCGATGATATTCAGGATGAACAGCAGGATGGCCGAAGCCATCGCACGCATGCGTGTCGGCGCGAGGTTCTGGATCGTACCGAACGCAGGCCCGAGCCAGAGCGAATTGAGCAGACTCGGTGCGACGAGAATGGCAATCGCCAGGTAAGGCTGGTCGGACACCATGGCAACCACGTAGAACGGGAAGGCCAGAAGCACGCCAACCGCCGGCAACCAGGTATACATCCGCACGTCGCGCTTCGCGAGCCGGTCGGCCACCGTACCGCCGAGGAAGGTGCCCACCGCGCTTGCCACGCCCAGCACGAGTCCGAAATAGGTTGCCGTTTCCGCGATGCCGAGTTCGTGGATGCGAATGAAGAACGCCGGCAGCCACTGACCCAGGCCGTAACCGACGAACGACGTCAGTGCGCCACCCATCGCCAGGTGCACCATGGTGCGATTGCGCAGCAGGATCTTGAGGGTATCGAGGAGCGGTGGCTGTTCACTGGTAGCCGCGCGTCCGTCCGGATCGGACATGCCGCGAATGGGTTCGCGGACGGACATCTTGAGGACAACCGCCAGCAGAATGCCGGGAATGCCAACAATGAAAAACGCCATGCGCCATCCGTAGAATTCGGCGATCCAGCCGCCAGCCAGCAGACCCAGGATGCTGCCGATGGGAATGCCGAGGGCGTAGATCGACAAAGCAGACGCGCGCTGCTCCGGCGGGTAATAGTCGGCAATCAGCGAGTGAGCGGGTGGCGAACAGCCCGCTTCACCAACGCCAACGCCAATGCGCGCAACAAGCATCTGCACAAAGTTGTTTGCCAGCCCGCACAAAGCCGTCATGCCGCTCCAGACCACAAGCGCCACTGAGATGATCGAGACGCGATTGGCACGGTCGGCAAGGCGTGCGATGGGCACGCCGAGGATGGTGTAGAAAAGCGCAAAGGCGAGACCCGTCATGAGCCCGATCTGCGTGTCGTTCAGGCCGAGGTCGTTTTTAATGGGTTCCGCGAGGATTGTGACGATCTGACGATCGAGAAAGTTGAAAACGTAAACGACAACGAGCATGCCAAGCACGTATTTTCGGTAACGCGGTGACTTGAGCGGTTCGTCGACCGATTCCAGGACAGCAGACATCCGCCCCACCTCCACTGATAACGTGCTTCGAAAGAGCGGGAGACTATCTCTGAAGGCAGCGTCGATACCCAGCTGTTACTTTCTGATGAATTGTTCGAAAAAAGCGATGGAACTCTGGTTTCGAGAAGAGGCGGTCCGGGGTTGGCGAACCTTCAATAAGCGAACTGGTCGATACGGGACTGCGCTTGAGACAAGCCTTTGCCCCTGACGATAGCGGGGTCCAGCCAGCGTTCGGCAGCGTCGCGCTCCCAGCCGTACTGGAGATTGTCGACGGCGTCGAGCTGCACCCACTCCCCGGGATACGCGACGGGAAAGCCGTTGTCGTTCAGCGTATAGCCGTACACGCGGCACAGCCCCTCGTCCTCCTCGTAGTCACCGATGTAGGAAAGCCAGGGCGTCTCGATCAGCACCTGTTCGCGCAGGTGCTGTTGCAGCGGCGCAATCATATTGCCGAGGTCCCAGTCCGGAATGGCGCGCTCGTCCCACGCGGGTCCGCCTGGCAGCTGCCAGCGGCCGGCACCCGTTTCACAGAGGTAGAGCTCAGGCCCGTTCCGATATCGCACCAGCACGGCCCGTGTCGTAGTGATGGTTTTGTCGCTGTGAACCGCAATGAGGTCGCGGCCCTTTTCGCTCAGTGCGTGGTAGACCGCGTCTTCGTAAAGGTAGTAGCCCGTGGCAGGCGGGGCGTTGGCTGCCGCGTATTTGTTGAAGAGTCCAACCCGGTGGTGTGATGACTTGTTAGCATCAGCTTTGTGCCATAGGTGCATGTTCATGAGGAGAAGGTCGCCGCGCTCGAGGCCCGGGTCGATGAAGTCGCCGTCCGCCGGGCGAACCGCAGGGTCAACCTCGAGGCACGGCCCGGCGCCGCCGTGCACGCGTTCGAGCAGATGGCTGCCCGGGGCAACGTACAGGATTCCGGCATCCGCATCGAAATTGCAGAAGGGTACGATGGTGAAGAGCCAGTGCATCGACGACCCGACCGGCCGCCAGCGTTTGTAGTCGTGATGGGCGGGCAGCCCCTGGCCCGCGGGCGTGCGATCGTATATGACGTAAGCCGTCAATCTAGGTTGGTCTTCGAGAACGTCGGTGACGGCACCGACAATGGTCGGGTGCTCGACGATGAAGGCGAGGTCCGGGTCCCTGAGCGCCTGTGTCGCCAGGGTATAGCGTCCTGGCGCGGGATACGCCGGCGCGTTAGGATCGAGCGTGCCGTCGAGCGGTGGATTGTTGGCCACACCCTGCTCGAGGCGTCGGATGTCCGCTTCGGCAATAGCGCCGCGCAGCACCAGATAGCCGTCTCGCCGATAGTCGTCGAGCTGTGCCTTGCTCAAGATCATGCTCACTGACGGCCTCCCGCTTTCGCGGCGGCAACCATGGCCCGCACCTGCTCGAGCATCATCGGTGCATCGTAGATCACTCCGTTCTTGATGGTATAGCGCACGCCACCTACCTGCGCGAGCCTGTTGCTGTTGCGATCGAGGCGCATGTGACCTGTGCCGTAGAGCACTTTGAAATTGGCGACCGGGTTTTCACTGACGAGCACAATGTCCGCCTGCTTGCCGGGTTCGATGGAGCCGATGCTGTCTGCGCGATTGATGAGCTCAGCGCCGTTCAGCGTTGCGGCCTGAATGACTTCGAGGGGATGGAAGCCAGCCTCCTGGAGAAGCTCGAGCTCGCGAATGTAGCCGAAGCCGTATAGCTTGAAAATGAAGCCCGAATCGGAGCCGGCGGCAACCCGGCCACCGTGGTTTTTGTAGTCGTTGACGAACTGCATCCAGAGGTTGAAGTTGTCGCGCCAGGCAACTTCGTCCGCCGTTGTCCAGTCGAAGTGGTACGAACCGTGCAGACGCGGGTCCGGCATGAAGAACTTCATTAACGCCGGCATCGTGTACTCATCGTGCCAGGGCGCATGCAGCGCGCGGGTCACGTCGCGGTTCGCTTCGTAGATGGTAAAGGTGGGGACGAGGGTGAAGTCCAGCGCAACGAGCTCGTCGCGCACCGCGTTCCATTTCTCCGAACCGGGCGAAGCCGCTTGTCGCCATAGCCTGCCCGCCTGACCGAACCGCCATTGCTCGTCCGCGTAGTTGTAGTCCGGCGGATAGTCCTGGATACGTCGGCTCGTGAAGAGCGCTTCAGGCAGCCCGTACCAGTGCTCCATGCTGTCGAGACCCTGGCGCGCGCTGTCGAGCACGTTGACCCGGTACACCGCCGTCTGATCGTGGTGATTCGACGTCCCCATGCCGAGCTTCTGCGTTTCTTCGTAGATAGCGGTACTCGCAGCAGGAGTTGCGCCGCGCAGCTTGACGCCTTCGCCGCCGGCTTTGTGTATGGCCCGCACCCAGCGCCGGGCGCCGTCTGCCGTGACGATGACGGTACCGGGGAACATGGATTGCGGGACGATGCGCGGCGCAGTGATTTCGTTGCGTGCCGCCCGGTCGCGATGCTCGACGGTCCATCTGAGACCCATCAGCGAGCCCACTTCGCGCACTGTCGTGACGCCGTGCGCGAGCCATAGTTTGAACACGTACTCTGGTGTCACAATTGGACCGGCAAGGCCCTGCATGGGGTTGCCGATGTGAGTGTGGGCGTCGATGAATCCTGGCAGCGCATAGTGACCGGTACCGTCGATGACGCGGGCACCGGCCGTATCCGGGCGCGTCGTGATGGCGGTGATTTTGTCGTCTTCGACGACAATGCTGACCGGCCCCCGGGTGGGCGCGCCGGTGCCGTCCACGAGCATCACGTTGCTGATGACGAGCCGCTCGAACGGACCTTCCGCCTCCGGGCCCCGCGGCGGCGCAGGATCGGGAATTACGAGTCCGGCGGATTGTGCCAGCGTGGCGGTCTCTTCACCCGGGGACGCGTCCATGACGCCTCCAGCGGACGCCGCATGTGTCCACACCGGCACGCATAGTGCAATCATCAGCAGCTGGCGCATCACTTCCCTCCCCCAATTCATCCTGGCGTTAGAGCGTATCCACGAGGTTCCTCAGTCGCTCACATTGCGCGACCCGCTCGGCGCGGGTCTGACCTGCCAGGCCAATATTGAGTGAGCTCACCCCGGACTCTTTGAGCGCGTGGAGCCGCTCGCGCACGAAACCTTCCGGACCGACCAGCGAGCTGTGGGCCAGGTATTCGTCGGGAATCGCCTCCTCCGCCGCTTTTTTCTCTCCGGAGAGATACAGGTCCTGGATCTGCTTTGCTTCATCGGCATAGCCGCTTCTGGCGAATATGTCGTTGTAGAAGTTCTTGGTGCGTGCACCCATGCCGCCGATATACAGGGCGGCCTGCGGCCGCGCCAGGTCGCGCAGATGCTCGAGACCTTCTCCGATCGCAACCATGCCGCCGGCAAAAATCTCGAGCGGCGGGCGCTTCGCGTCGCGCTTCGCGTTACCCGCAGCGATGGCGGCACCCCACACGTCCGCGGCTGCCTCGGCCGTGTAAAAGGCGGGCAACCAGGCGTCGGCCAGCTCCGCCGTCATCTCGACGCTCTT
The DNA here is from genome assembly GCA_028285415.1 of Pseudomonadales bacterium. Lineage (GTDB taxonomy): Bacteria > Pseudomonadota > Gammaproteobacteria > Pseudomonadales > Azotimanducaceae > UBA4421. Next base: position 135,116 of record JANQPF010000003.1, on the reverse strand, counting down.
TGCGCCAAGCGAAGCCACGGCAATGGGGATTTCTTCGCGCACGGGGTGATTGATGAGCTTCAGCGGCTTACCGAGACCCGTGCCCTGATCCTGGGACAGCGGGATCTGATAGTGCTTACCCATGTACTGCACGCGCTCGCGGCGCCATACCATGCGGCAGATTTCGATGACCTCACGGATGCGGCCGACCGGCGCCTGGTAAGGCATGCCGTGAAAACCTTCGATGACCTGAGGGCCGGAAGCGCCGAGGCCCAGCATGCAGCGTCCGTCCGACAGAGAGTCGATACCGGCAGCGGTCATGGCAAGGAGCGATGGCGTGCGTGAGTAAACCGGCAGAATGCCGGAGGCGATTGTCACCCGCTCGGTTTTCGCAGCGAGATAGCCCATGGCGCTCGGCGCATCGAAAGAGTAGGCCTCCGGCACCCAGACGACGTCGAGGCCCGCTTTTTCCAGCTCCGCCACCTCGGCCACCGCCTCTTTGAATCCACCCGCGTAGCTCAACAGCGTAGATATGCGCATTGATTGTTCCTCATTTCCAAATGTCCTGTTGCGAGATTATGGCGAGTTAGGCAACCTCAGCAAGCTGCGCGCGAAACATAAACATAGGTGGAAACTTGAATATCAGTCGCTGGCGGCGGGTAGCTGCCCTCTGGCCCTGCGTGTTGGGCTTTGTCATCACGCCGTTACCGGCAGACGCGGAGGCGCTCGACGAGCTCGTCGCGTCGGCGGTACCGCGACTCTCGGAGTATCTGCAGATCGACACCATCAACCCGCCGGGTAACGAATCCCGCGGAGTCGAGTTTCTCGCCGCCATTCTCGACGAGGCCGGTATTCCTTACGAGACGGCAGAGTCCGCCCCCGGCAGGGGTAACATCTGGGCCAAGCTGCCGGCGTTCGGCAAGGGTAAGAAAGAACCCGGCCTCGTACTCCTGCACCACATCGACGTTGTGCCAGCCAATCGACAGTATTGGAGCTTCGAACCGCTTTCCGGGGAGGTCAAAGACGGCTACGTCTACGGCCGCGGCGCGATCGACACGAAAGGCCTCGGCATTGCGCAGTTACAGGCTTTTCTGGCCTTGCATGCCAGCAGGGCTGAGCTCAACCGCGACGTCTGGCTCATGGCTACCGCAGACGAGGAGGCCGGCGGCTTCTTCGGCGCCGGCTGGCTGGTGGAAAACCGTCCTGAGCTCTTTGCGGATATCGGCTATGTGCTGAACGAAGGTGGCTCGGGTCGCGTCTTTGGCGACACCACGGTGGTCATGGTTGAAGTGACGCAGAAGGTGCCGCTCTGGCTTCGCCTCACCTCCAGAGGCCGCCCCGGTCATGGTTCAGCGCCGCTGGTCGAGACGTCGGTGACGCGCATGGTGCGCGCGCTCGACCGCATTGCCGAAACTGAATTCCCGGTCCGGGTGCTGCCAGCGGTAGCTGAGATGTTCGAAGGGATTGCCCCCTTTCAGGGCAACGAGGATCGTCAGCAGTTTTCCGGCATGGGCGGACACGCCGCGGGCAAGACGCATCCAACGGACAGCTACATGCTGAGCCTCAAGATGCGCAATCCGGGCGCTCATGCGCTGCTGCGTAATACGTGTTCGATTACCCGCCTCGAAGGCAGCTCGAAGATCAACGTGATTCCGGCAGAAGTGCATGCCGAGCTCGATTGCCGGCTCCTGCCGGACCAGGATCCCGAAGCGTTTCTTGCGGAGCTTGCAACGATCATCAACGACGACGCGATCAGCATCGAGCGCATCATGGGCTTCACCCCCGCCGTCAGTAGAACGGGAACGCCACTTTTTGACGCCATCAAGAAGGTGTCGGCGGCAGCGCTCGACGCCCAGGTGGTGCCCACGGTTGCCGGCGGTTTTACCGACAGCCACTTTTTTCGCGATCTCGGCATTACAAGCTACGGGTATTCGCCGTTCGAGTTTACGACGGCCGAGTTTGCCGGCGTGCACGGCAACGACGAGCGGGTATCGGTCAAGAACATCGAAAACGGTGTGCGCATCTACTATGACCTCTTGCGCGCCTTTACCACGCGCTGACCATCACTTCGAAGGAGTCCGTCATCAGCAGCCCTCACCCGGCCTCCATAGAAACCGTCGACCACAACCTGGACTTTGCGCCGATCCACGCGCGCATGCAGGACTACGTCGATAAAGACATTTTGTCCTGCGTGAGCACGCTTGTGATGCGCGGCACCGATGTTCTCGACTATTCGACGTTTGGCTATATGGACACCGAAACTCGGGCGCCGCTCCGGTCCGATGCGATTTATCGCATCTATTCGAATACCAAAATCATCACGTCCGTGGCGCTGATGATGCTCTATGAGCAAGGTAAGTTTGGTCTCGATGACGAGCTGGCGAGCTATATTCCCGCTTTTGGTGATCCCAAGGTGCTGTGCGAGGGTGCAACCGACGCGGCCGACGTGGTCGCGTCCGCCGAGCCCATTCGTATTCGACACATTCTCAGCCACAGCGCGGGTCTGAGCTATGGCTTCATAGAGCCGGAATCGGTGATCGATCAGGCGTACATGGCAGGTGGCCTCAACGTATTGACCGACTTCAGCATCGACCTCGAGGAGTTTTGTGACCGCGCCGCGCAGCTGCCGCTTGCTTATGAGCCCGGTACCAGCTGGCGTTACTCGGTGGCGACAGACGTGTGCGCACGCTTGATAGAAGTGCTGTCGGGACAGAAATTCGATGCCTTCCTCAAAGCCAATGTCTTCGCGCCGCTGGGCATGATTGATACGGACTTCCGGGTGCCGGAAGAGAAAGCCGATCGCTTCATCACCATGTACGCGCCGGAAGACCTGCTTGATCCCATGCAGCCGGGATTGGTCAAAGCGGACGATCCGAGGACGGGCACTTACAACACACCGCGGACATTGCTGAGTGGCGGCGGCGGCCTGGTGTCTACGGTTGCCGACTACATGGCGTTCATTCGCATGATCGTCAACGGCGGCGAATGGCAGGGGCAACGCATACTCGAGGCAGAGACGCTCGAGCTCATGCGAACGAATCAGCTGGCTGAAGGTGTGGGCGTGGCGTTTCCGATGTGGGCCATGCCGGGCACGGTGTTCGGGCTCGGTTTTGCGCTCAAGGAAACCTTGCAGGAAGGTGATCCGGAGGCCTCGCGCAATGAATACCATTGGGGTGGCATGGCAGGCACCCACACCTGGATGGCGCCGGAGGCGGACATCATGGGTTTCTGCGGTACGCAGCGTATGCCGGGTTTCTGGCATCCTTTCAGCCACGAATTCAAATCGATGGTTTACGCCACGGTGACATGACAGCTGATCTCACCTTCTACTTCTCCACGGGCAGCAGATACTCCTATCTCGCGACGTCGCAGATACCGCTCCTCGAACGACGCTTCGGCGTCGAGTTTCGCTGGGTGCCGGTCAATGGGAAGCGGATTCGTGCTTTGCGGGGTGCAGACCCGTTTGCGGGCGCGCCGGTATCGGGTCAATACGATTGGGGTTACCGCGAACGTGACGCCAAAGCCTGGGCGGAGTTCTATGGCGTTGCCTTTGCGGAGCCCGAGGACGTCGAATTCGACGTCGAATTGCTGCTCCGTGCTGTTATTGCCGCGGGTGATCGGGGGGACATGCGCGCATACGCCTGGGCGCTGGCGCAGGAGGTTTTTGCCAACCGCACCTGGCCACTCGACCAGCGCGTCGTCCGTCGCGTCGCCGCGGATCAGGGCATCGATCTCAACGGGTTCGATGAAGCTTGTCTCGAGGCGGCAACCGTGCTGGAGCAGAACTGCGTAGAGGCCGTTGACCGCGGTGCGTTCGGTACGCCGTCGGTATTCGTCGGGGATGAGCTTTTCTGGGGTAACGATCGCCTGAGCCTCGTTGCCCATCGTCTCGCTGACGTGCCGTCGGGACTGCCGTTTCAGGTTGTGACGCTCGATCATGTCGTTCTCAAAAGTGCCTCACCCGAGAAGCTGGTTCAGTTCTACGAGCAGCTGCTGGGCGTGTCGGTGGAACGTACGGTCGGAGACTTTCTGTGGCAGCTTCGGGTCGGGGGCGCGCTGCTCGACATCATCCGCGCAGACGCTTCGGGTGCGGCCAATATGGATCACTTCTGCCTGCGCGTTGCACCGTTCGACCGACCGGCCATAGAAGCTCATTTACAGGCCATGAACGTGGACTACGACGTGGCTGGGGAGATCTACGGCGCGCAAGGTTATGGACCTTCCGTCTATGTCATCGATCCGGAAGGCAACCGCGTTGAGCTCAAACGCCACCAACCGGGACTGGTCTGAGGCGCCTCGTCTTCAGTCGCCGTTTGAGGAAAAACCGCGCTGGATCAACGTGACGGCGCGATCGAGCATGGAAGCGAGTGACGTGGCAACCAGCAGCCACGCACCCCAATAGAGCACCGGTAGCAGCAGCTCCAGCCCAAGCAGGTTCAAGCCGATCCCGGTGCCGATGACCACAAAGTAAGCGATGCCGTTGTAGCGCCCCAGCGTGCTCATGCGCAGCTTGTGTCCGGCAAGCGCGCGGGAGTCGAGCATGTACTGAACAAAAGCGGCCGCGATGAGCCAGGGCAGGTATGGATTGATGAAGCCGGCCTCAGCCAGCGCCCAGCAGCCGCCGGTAACGTACAAGGCATCGGTGGCGTGATCGAAGAGACCGCCGGCCGGGCTCGTCTGGTTGAGACGCCGCGCTACCCTGCCATCGAAGTAGTCGGAAGTCGCCGCCGCGGTGAACAGCAGTGCCGCCCATAGCCAGTGCGCTTCGAGAATGAGCCAGCAGGTTGGTGGAATCAGCACCAGCCTGACAGCGGTTAACAGATTTGCCCACGTAAACCAGATCGAAGTGGTGGAGCGTGGTTCAGGCACGGTCAGCGGCGATCGAAGCGGAAAAGGACGCCATCCTCTTCCACAAAATACTCTTCCTTCTCGATCTCGTACTTGACCAGATAGGCCTGGATGACGCGACGGATTTCGTCCGTGTTGCTCACGGTACTGGTACGTCCCTCGACAAGCTTGCCTTCGATGCTGAGTAGCACACGGGAGTCCGCCCTCATGTTGACCACCCACTGGCTGCTCTCGTCGGCGGCGGCAATGTACAGGTTGCCGCTGTCCTGCGCGCACCAGAGCGTGACGGAGTAAGGATCCTCGGTGGAGTTCGTCTCGAGAAGCACGTTTTCGACGCTGTCGGTGAACTCCCAGTTCTCCGGCCATGGCATTGGAGTGCCTTCCAACGCCCCCCCGGCAATAGGGCCTACAGGTCCGGAACATGCGCACGTTAGAGCACAGCAAAGAACGCCGACAGCCGCGTTGCGCATTGGTGTTCCCCCAAGATATTGTTATTGAGCTTATGCTACTGCAAGCGACAGCGGCAAAGAAGGCACATCCAGGAAATCACGAACAGCAGGGAAAGAAAATACATGCCCACTTGGCTGATTACCGGCGCAAACGGCAATCTAGGGAAGCGTCTGATCGAGGTACTGCTCGAAGATCCTGCCACGGAAGTCAAAGCGGTCGTTCGCAGCGAGCGCGCTGCGGCCACCATCCGCGACATCAGCCTCGATGCCGCGGCAGCGTCACGGCTCAGCATACAGATTGTCGACTATCACGACGTCGAGGCGCTGCGCGGTGCCGCCGCCGGATGCGATCGCGCGGTGCATCTCGTCGGCATTCTCAAAGAAACCCGCAGCGCCACCTACACGGATGCGCACGAGGCAAGCTGCGAGGCGCTGACCCGGGCGCTGGACGGCTCGACAGTTGCCCATCTGACGTACATGTCGATCGTCGGCTCGACGCCGGGTGAGGACAATGCATGTCTCGCATCGAAAGGCCGGGCCGAAGCCATCTGCCGCGCCGGCGCAACGCCCTGCTGTGTGCTCAGAGTGCCGATGGTCCTCGGCGAAGGGGACTACGCAAGCTTTGCGCTCGGCAAGCGGGCGCGCAGCGCGCGCAGTTTCACCTTCCGGGCGGACAGCCTCGAGCAGCCGATTTATGCGGGTGACGTCGTACGCGCCATCAAGGCGGCCGGGACGAGCTGCCTCAATACCTCGCTGGATCTCGGCGGTCCTGAGGTGCTGACACGCAGGGCACTGACGCTGCGGGCTGCGCACGTGCTCGGCATGCCGGAGCCGCTGGTCATTTCTTTGCCCATCAGCGTTGGCATGAGCATAGCGTGGGTAATGGCGACACTGCTGGCCAACCCGCCGGTCACGCCTGCGATGCTTGGCGTTCTGGACCATGACGATGAGATCGACCCACAGGCGGCGCTCGACGCGCTCGGCATCGATTCGCTGACCGGTCTCGATGAGATGCTGAAGGCGGTGCTCGCCTGACAGTCAGCTCAGGCGTTTCGCCAGATACGGCAGTGAGATGTCCATGCGGTAGTCGATACCGCTGTGGGTATCGTTGAACTCTTCGTAGCGGTGCGCGACGCCGTGTTTGTTCAACGCCGCCGCCAGCTGACGGCTGCCGAAGTGAATGTGGTATTGATCACGCCAGCCGCAGTCGACGTAAATCCCACGTAGGGACTTGAGGTTTTTCCGATACTTGGCAACCAGATGTACGGGGTCGTGTTTCAGCCAGGCTTGCCAGCGTCTGTCGATGAGCGCGCCGGTTTCCAGATCGTAAGGCAGGCGGAATCCGTTCGGCGCCCGTGGGTCCGGATCGTACGTTGCTGCCATGCACACCATCATGAGGACCGTAATGTCGCTGCCGGATAGTTTTGCGGTGCTCCAGCAGTAGTCGAGAAAGCGGCGGACGCGGCCGTCGTCGAAGCCGGGTCGTGCCTGACCGGCACTGCGCCGTCGCGCGCCGGGTTTTAGCGCGGGCTCGGCGAAACGCTGCAGCGCCGTCAGCACGGCCGGCCATTCGGCTTTGTAGACGAAGTCGAAGTAGGCGTCACCCGAATGGTTGGCGATGGCGCCCCAGTACTCGGGGTATTTCATGCCGTGAATCATCGCGCCGTAGCCACCGGAAGATTTGCCAAAGCAGCCGCGGTGATTGCGCTCGGCGAACGTGCGGAACTCGGCGTCGACATAGCGTATGAGCTCGCGGGTCAGGTAGTCGGCGTAGCGACCCATGGCGCTCGTATTGACGTACTGGTTGCCGCCAAGCGCGGTGAAGCAGTCCGGAAACACCACAATGGCCGGCGGCATGCGTCCGCTATCGATGAGGCGGTCGAGCTTTTCGGGCACGTTCTCTTCGAAGTTTTTCCAGTTGGTATGGCTCTGCCCGGATCCGGTGTAGCCGACCAGGTCGAAGAGCACCGGAAAACGCCGATTGACGCGCCGGGCGTCGGCATACTGCGGCGGCAGGTAGATCGAAACTTCGCGTACGTAAGGGTCGCCGAGAGGATTGTCCTTGAGGACCCGCGACTCATGTTGCAGGGTCACCAGCTGGCCGCAGGCTGCGGAAGGTCGTTTTCTTGCCATGGGCGGCGAGCATACCTTATTTGGCGTTCGTCACGCTTTAACGCCGTAAAAGTGAATCAGGTCTCAAAAGCTTACGCAGTTCACATAACTTCAGCCGTTTATACGGTAGCTTGCTGTTTCGCTGTGACTGATGTGAATGGACCCACAGGTAAATGCGTATAGACGGTCAAGCCCAGGAGCCACTTGAAACGCCAGATGTCGACGTAGCGGCGCTGCAGGCGGAAGTTGCCAAATGGCAGGAACGGGTGCCGAAACTGGCGGCCGCGCTGCGCGAGCGGACGGAAGAGCTTGCGCGGGTTCGCGACGAGCTGCGCCAGGCGCAGACTCAAAGCCCCAGCACCGATGGCGGCAGCTCCGATGCGCGTCTTGCTGCCCGGGATGAGCTCATCAGCGATCTGCAGCAGCAGGTGGAACAGCTGAACGAGCGCCACCGCACCGCAACCTCGGAACTCGCCACGCTCAAACTGGACCTGGAAACCGCGCAGGCTGAAAGTCAGAGCTGGCGCGACAAATGGCAGTCCGTCACGAGCTCTCTGGACGCAGCCGTTTCCGAAGGGGAACGCACGTCCTCCAAACTGGAAGAAGAGCGTCAGAAGTTTCAGGCGGAGACCGAATCGCTGCGCGCCGATCACACGGAAGCGCTGCAACGCGCCGAACGCGAAGCAGAGAGCCTCAAGGTACGCAACGAAAAGCTCGCAGAGACGACCGAGTTTGCGAACAAGCAGATTGATACTCTGGGACAGGAGCTTGCGCAGCTTGCCAGTCAGGGCGACGAACTCCGCAGCCAGCTGACGGCCGCGGCGGAAGCGCGCAGCACGCTCGAGCAGAATCTCGAAGCGGCCAACAGAAGCGTCACCGACGGTGAACGGACGCTCGAGCAAGAGCGCGAGGAGAAAGGCGCGCTGCTCAGCAGTCTCGAAGAGAAGGCGTCCGCGCTGAAAGACACCGAAACACGCATAGCGGCGCTCGAAGCCCGCCTCGTGGAGGAAGACCAGCGTTACAGCAGCGCCATGCAGGCGGCGGACCAGGAACAGAATCAGCTTGCGGAGATGCTCGATGCGAAAGACGAAACGATCGCAGCGCTCCGCGAAGCCGAGGCTGGACACGATGAGGCTTTGGAGAAAGCCCGCGCCCACGCGGAGTCTCTCGACAAAGAGCTGAACGAGCAGCGCTCGGATCTGCAGAGACTCGACAGCCGCGCAGGCAGCCTCGAGGCAGAGCGCGATGTCCTATCGGACGAGTTGGCAAACCTTCGCAAAGAAAAAGCCGAGCAGACGACCGAGCTCGAGGCGATGACAGCGGAGCTCGAATCCGCCAAAGCTGAACGCGACGACGCGAGAAACGAAGCGCGCGTCCAGGAAGAAAAAGCCGCCGCCGAGCAGAGCGTGGCGGAGCACCGCCGCGTGGACCTCGAAGCCCAGGTGGGTGAGCTCCGCGAAGCGCTGGCGGCACTTGAAGACGAAGCGGACGAGATGCGCAACGCGAACGCGCAGCAGAACGACCGCCTCGAGACGTTGCAGGGTGAACAGGAAAAACACCTGGCCAACGAAGAAGATCTCCTGCGGCAGGTCAACGAAGTCACCGCCGCGGCGGCAGCCAAGCAGCAAGAGCTGGACGCTGAAATCAGCCGCCTCTCGGACGTGGTGGGCCAGGCTCAGGACAGCCATTCCCAGCGTGAAGAAGAGCGGCGCCATCTCGCCAACCGGGTGAGCGAGCTTGAAGAAGACAATGTGCGATTGAAATCGAACCTCGACGAGCGTGCCGCGATCGTGCGCGAGCTCGAGGCTGAGAAGCAGCAGGCAGCGGGTCAGGAAGCGCTCGTACAGCAGAGCACCGAGCAGCTCGGCCAGGAGCTGAAGGAAGCGTTGCATCGCGTGGAAACCTTCCAGGAGCACGCGCGCTCGCTCGAAGACAAGCTCAGCACCCAGCAGAACCTCATGAGCGAGCTGGAAGTGGAACTTTCCGAGGCTCAGCAGCAGGCTGCGAAAGACCTGAAGTCTGCGGACAAAGAAAATCGTACGCTGCGCGAGGAAATCAGCTACCTGCACGATGCGCTGGAAAAGACCGAAGCGCGCCTCGCAGAGTCCGAACGGGCGGAAAAGTCAGCGCAGTCAGAAGATGCGTCATCACCCGGCCCGGCAGACACCGAGAAGCTGCGGGAGCTCGAGCAGCTGCTGCGCGAACGCACCGAAGAGCTGGACAACCTGCGCTGGCGGCAGCAGCAGGCTGAATCCGCCCAGGATGAAAACGTTGTCATGATTCTCAACCAGCAGCTGAACGACGTGCGTGAAGAAAATAAGCGACTGCGCGATAAGCTTAAGAACGAGAAGTCCGGAAAATCGTCAGACGATCTCACCGTGCTCAAAGGCATCGGCGAGAAGGTTGCCGAACAGCTGGCTGAGCTCGGAGTCACGAGTCTGCAGCAGATTGCCGAGCTCGACGTCGACGCGCTGGATGACGAAAGCCACGTGCTGCATGGCTTCCGCGCCCGCGTGGTTCGTGACGACTGGGTAGCACAGGCCAAAGCGGTCCTCAAACAGTAGCCATCCCCTCGCCTCGTTAGGCAAGTTACCTTCGTCTTCTGCACCGCCCGCAATTTTTACTTTGCGGGAAGGTGCCGCTATTATTTGGCGCGTTTTGAAGGTCCCGATGGGGTTATGGAAACAGATCCATCACCGTCCGAAACTCTGAACAGGCGCTCCGAAAGCGAGCGCAGGGGTGAAGATCGCCGCCGTAGCGCGCGCGGTCTGTTCGAGTACAGGGCGCGCCGTGACCGTCTGGTCGAAGACCGTCGACAGACAGACAGGCGTTCGGGGACTCGATTTCGTTTAGCGTTCTGGCGCCGTTCTGACGTCTAGAATCCTATAGCTGGCTGGGGGCTCGGCGCTGCACCGCAGAAGCGGATGCGGTGTCGTCACATGCGTGTGGCATGTCCTTGTGTGGCATGTTCCTGGGGAGCATGAAGGGCGCATTCAATGCGCTCGGGCCCAACTTGAAAAAGGAAAACTTGTGTTATGAAGCAGTTTCGATGGATCCACGTATTGCTGGTGGCAGTGGCCGGGCTTGCAGGTCCGACAGCGCTGGCTGGAGACGCCGCGGCCGGGAAAGGTCTTTATCCGGTGTGCACGGCGTGCCATGGACCCACCGGCCAGGGTAACCAGGCGATGAACGCGCCGAAGCTTGCCGGCCAGGAAACCTGGTACCTGATCAAACAGATGCAGCTCTTTCAGACCGACGCGCGCGGCACCGCCCCTGGCGACATGCAGGGCATGCAGATGGGCGCCATGGCCAAAGGACCGCAGCTTAAAGGTGACGAAGCGCTGGCCAATCTCGCTGCCTACGTCGCAACGTTCCCCGACGAGCCGCCGGCCTTGACCGTGACGGGTGATGTCGAGAAAGGCAAAGCGCTCTATGCGGTTTGTGCCGCGTGCCACGGCGATAAAGCTCAGGGTATCGAAGCCATGGCGGGCCCCCGCCTGGCCGGCCAGAACGACTGGTACCTCGTGAGCCAGATCAAGAAGTTCAAGGCTGGACAGCGCGGGTATCACGACAGCGACCACGGCGGTCGGCAGATGCGTCCCATGGTGGCAACGCTGACGGACGATCAGTCAATCAACGACGTGGTTGCCTATATCAACACGCTGATTGAGTAGCATGTCCAACCGGCTGATCGTTTCGCGGTCGGCTCTGGCGGCAAACTACCGCCTGCTGCAGGCAAACGCGCAGGGTGAAGTTGCTGCCGTCGTCAAAGCTGACGGCTATGGCCTCGGTGCCACAGCCGTCAGTCACTGTCTTGCCGAGGCGGGCTGCCGAGAGTTTTTCGTCGCCACCGCAGCTGAAGGGTCGGCCCTGCGCAATGATCTTGTCGCCGCTCATCCGGACGCAGTCATTTACGTTCTCGAAGGCGTGTGGACGGAAACCGTCGAGGCGCTGCGCTCGCACAATCTGGTACCCGTGCTGAACACTGCCCTACAGTGCGCCGCTTGGGTGACAACGGGTTTGCCAGCGGCGCTGCATGTCGACACCGGCATGCAGCGCCTGGGCATGGCCCCGGCTGAAGCGTTGCAGTTTGTCAGCGACCCCACCATACCCATTACGCTGCTTGTTTCTCATTTTGCCCGTGCGGATGAGCCGGAGGATGAATCCATAGCGGCGCAGATGAGCCTCATCCAGCCGTTGTATCAGGCACTGCGCGAGGCGCAGCCGGATGCAAGACTCAGCTTGTCGAACTCAGCCGCGCTCCTGTCCGGCGTAGGCCCCGAGCATCTCGGCCGAGCCGGCATTGGCCTCTACGGCGGCAATCCCTTCGCGGAGCGCGAGAATCCCATGTCCCAGGTGGCATGCCTCGAAGCGCGCGTGCTGCAGGTGCGGGACATCGAGTCCGGAGTGGCAGTTGGCTACGGCGGTAGCTTTGTCAGTGAAAAGCCCATGCGGCTCGCGACGGTAGCCGCTGGTTATGCCGACGGCGTGCCACGCCTGCTTTCGGACCGAGGACGGGTATTCGTTGCCGGGCAGTATTGTTCCATCGTCGGCCGCGTCAGCATGGACATGATCCACGTCGACGTCACCGATGTAGAAGTCCAGGAGGGCGATTGGGCCGAAGTCCTGGGTCAGCATGTGACCGTCGATGAGGTTGCTGAACTGGCGCAGACCCTTGCGTACGAGATCCTGACGGGGCTCGGGCCGCGGGTGACGCGGGAATTCCGTGCGACGCTGCCTTAGCGCGCGTCCGCCGGATCCTGCAGCCAGGACTCGTGGGCAAGGTAGGCCGTTTTAGCGGCATCGTAGCGGCCCATGGCGCGCAGGCATAGCGCGCGGTTCAAATGCAGGGCGGCAATGTCGGTCCTGGTCAGGGTGGTGTCATCCAAAGCCCGTTCGTACGACGATAGCGCGTCTGCGTAGCGACCCTGGCGCACGAGGAGGCTGGCGTAGTTGCTCTGCACGGCACCATCGGCGGGCGCCATCGCCAGGGCGGATTCGGCATGCTCGCGGGCCAGGTCGAGCTCGCCGCGTCGCTGAGCATGCACGCTCAGCATGCTGTGAGCGCGTGCCGCCTCCGGTGCTCCGGGGGTCATCGCCAGACGTCGGCAGGCCGTGTCGTCGGCGGCAACGTTCGTCAGCAGTTTCTCACACTCGGCAAGCCCCGCTCCGACCGGCTGCAGCGGCGTCAGCGGGATGGACTCCAGGCGCTCTTCGGCTTGCGTCGAGCCGGTTGCAAAGAGCGCAGTAACCAACACGAGAGCAATGAATGGTAGGGTAGCGGGCAAGATGGCAACTTCCGGTAGCGTCGGGTGGATTGTGCAGAACCAGACCTGATGCGGCAAGGATCAGGCGGTTGCGCGCGGCACCGTGACAGACAGCACCGGCACAGCCGGCACCAGTGCGGACTGCACTAGCTAGCGCAGCCTGCACCGGTACAGACAAAAGGGGGAAACATGGCAGCTTCGATCAATCCGGATGGTGTGCTGGCGGGACAGGTGGCCGTGGTCACCGGGGCCAGCCGCGGCATTGGCGTGGCGGTCGCCAAACGCTTTGCGATGGAGGGCGCGAAGATCATCGTGACCGCGCGGACGGTCGAAAAGGCTGACCACTACCTCCCCGGCACCATCGGCGAGACGGTGGCGGACATCAGAAACGCTGGCGGTGAAGCGGTAGCCGTGCAGGCTGATCTCTCGCAACCTGAGGATCGCGAACGTCTGGTTGAGGAATCCCTGCTGGCGTTCGGTGGCGTGGACATCCTCGTCAACAATGCCGCCGTCACGTTTTTCATTCCGGTGGCCGATTTCCCCGAGAAGCGCTTCCGCCTCATGATGGACGTCCAGGTCTGGACACCCTTTCAGCTCAGTCAGCTCTTCATCCCGGGCATGCGCGAGCGCGGCGGCGGCAGGATCCTGAACGTTTCTTCGCACGCGGCGATCCATCCGGACAAAACCCTCCCCGCCCGGGGTTCGACGGTCTACGGGATGTGTAAGGCGGCACTCGAGCGGTTCACGACAGGCCTCGCGCAGGAGCTGTATGACGAGAATATCGGTGTGAACGTGGTCTCCCCGGGCCTGGTGGCGACGCCGGGGGCCGTGCATCACAACCTCATCACTGAAGAAAGCAAAGACCGCGTCACGCCGGTGGAGCACATGGCTGAGGCGTGTCTGCGACTCTGTCACGGCGACAGCCGCGAACTCACCGGACGCATCGACTACGCGGACGCCGTCATGGAAGAGTTCAACCTGCAGGCGGTTGCGCTGATTTAGGTGCGTTTCAACGCACCGGCACTTCGGTCTTCTTCGCAACGGTGCGCAGCGCAAAGCTCGAGTGCACCCTTGCCACGCCGGGCAGCCGGGTCAGGTACTGGCTGTGGATGCGTTCATAGTCCCGCGCATCGGCAACGATCACCCTGAGGAGATAGTCCGCGTCGCCGCTCATGAGATAACACTCCATGACCTCCGGCAGCTCGCGGGCCCGGGCTTCGAACGCCGCAAGGTCGTCCTGTTGCTGGCTGTGCAGGGTAATGCGCACGAACACGTTGTCCGGATAACCCGCCAGCGATTGATCGACCAGACCGACATAACCGCGCAGGTAGCCCGCCTCTTCGAGACCCCGGACCCGGCGCAGACAGGCCGATTCGGACAGGTTCACCCGTTCGGCGAGTGCGGCGTTGGTCAGACGGCCGTCGAGCTGCAGTTCGTGTAGAATTGCTCGATCGAGTCGGTCTATCGAAGAATCTGTCACTTGATCAATAAATATAGGCAGAATATTGTGTATTCTGGCTGAAAAATGCCGACAACGCAAAGTTCCGTCAGCGCGCTCTGCCTACAATGTGGATCAATTTCAACCAGCGAGCAGGGTAGCGGTCATGCGTATCGGTGTGCCGAAGGAAAGCAAAGTTCACGAGTATCGGGTTGGCCTGACCCCGGCCAGCGTGCTGGAGCTCACCGCTGCAGGTCATGAGGTCTGGGTCGAACGCGATGCCGGTCTGGGTATCGATTTCACCAACGCCGCCTACGAGGCGGCCGGCGCGCGCATCGTTGATGTCGATGCAGCCTTCAGCGCCGAGATGGTGGTCAAGGTCAAGGAGCCGTCCCTCGCAGAATGTGCACGCCTGCAGCGGGGACAGATTCTCTTCACGTACCTGCATCTCGCTGCTGCGCAGGAACAGGCGCACGCCCTCATGGAACGCGGCGTCATCGCGATCGCCTATGAGACGGTCGAAGACGCCATGGGACGCCTGCCGCTGCTCTCGCCGATGAGCGAAGTGGCAGGCCGCATGTCGATACAGGTGGGCGCCGCTGCCTTGCAGAAAGCGAGCGGTGGGCGCGGTACCTTGCTCGGCGGCGTGCCGGGTGTGGCACCCGGCAAAGTGGTCATTCTCGGTGGCGGCATGGCGGGCACGAATGCGGCTTATATGGCCGTGGGCCTGCAGGCAGACGTCACCATTCTGGACAAGTCCGTCGATCGGTTACGGGCGCTGTCAACTGAGTTCGCCGGACGCGCCAAGGTGCTGATGGCCTCACGAGAAAATGTAGCAGAAGCGGTACGTGCGGCGGACTTGGTTGTCGGTGCCGTGCTGGTGCCTGGCGCCAGTGCGCCGAAGCTCGTGGATCGCAAACTCCTCGGCGAAATGCAGCCGGGGGCGGCGCTGGTGGACATCTCCATCGATCAGGGAGGCTGCTTCGAATCGAGCCGGCCGACCTCGCACGACAATCCGACCTATATCGAAGAAGGCATCGTGCACTACTGTGTCACGAACATGCCTGGCGCAGTGGCGCGCACGTCGACGCTGGCGCTCAACAACGTCACCCTCCCCTATGTGACGGCGCTGGCGGACAAAGGTATCGCGCGGGCGTTTGCCGACGACAAAGGTTTCGCCAAAGGTTTGAACGTGAGCGACGGTAGAATCCGCCACGCAGCCGTGGCCGAGGCCCTGGGTTTGCCTCCGGCGATAGCCGCCTGAACCGCTGTTTTGTCGCTTATCTGCGCCCGGGTGAGACGAGTTGTGCCTCGTTCGGGTCTGTGGGAGGCTTAGCGAGATCAGCGCTGCCGGGGTGAAGGGAGAAGCACATGGCTGAAGAACGAGCGAACGCGCTCCACAACGAATTTCCGCCGGGCTCAATCGAGGCAAAAGACCTCGAACACCTGCTGCATCCGACCACCAATCTGAAGCTTCATGCCGAGCACGGCCCGAGCGTGCACGAGCGCGCTGAGGGTGTGTATCTCTGGGACAACCACGGCAAACAATATCTGGAAGGCATGGCGGGCCTGTGGTGTACCGCGCTTGGCTACGGCCGGGAAGAGCTCGCTGAAGTTGCCGCTGAGCAGATGAAAAAGCTGTCCTACTCGCAGCTCTTTGCTGGTAAAACCAACGAATCTTCCGTGCTTCTTGCCGAAAAGCTCAAGGCGATGGCGCCGTTCGACGCGGGCCGTGTGTTCTACGGCTTGTCAGGAAGCGACGCCAACGACACCCAGGTCAAGCTCATGTGGTATTACAACAATGCCGTGGGCCGGCCGGAAAAGAAAAAGATCATCAGCCGCAAGAAGGGTTATCACGGCGTGACGGTTGCCAGCGGCTCGTTGACCGGCTTGCCACCCTTCCACAATGCCTTTGATCTGCCGCTGCCGCATGTGCTGCACACGGACTGCCCGCACTACTACAGCGAAGCTGAGTCCGGTGAAACCGAGACGGAATTCGTGGACCGCATCGTCAACTCGTTGGAAGACCTGATTGTGCGCGAAGGCGCGGACACGATTGCCGCGTTCATCGCGGAACCGATTCTGGGTGCGGGTGGAGTCATCGTGCCGCCACCGGGGTACTACGAAAAGGTTCAGGCGGTCCTGCAAAAGCACGACATCTTCTTCATCGATGATGAGGTCATCTGCGGATTCGGCCGGACCGGCAACGCCTTTGGCGCCGAGACCATGGGTATCACGCCAACGACCATGAGCGTGGCCAAAGCACTATCGTCCGCCTATTTACCGATCAGCGCGGTGCTTGTGCCGGAGTTCATGCACGACGCCTTTGCAGCGAAGTCGGATGAGCTGGGCGTGTTTGGCCACGGCTTCACGTACTCGGGTCATCCGGTGTGTGCCGCTGTTGCCCTCAAGAATCTGGAAATCATGGAAGAGATGGACCTCTTCAATCATGCCGCGCGCGTGGGCCGGGCGTTCCAGGAACGCCTGCACAGCTTCGCGGACCACCCGCTGGTTGGCGAGACGCGTGGTGCCGGCCTCATCGGCGGCATCGAATTGGTCAAAGAGAAGGAACCTCGCGTGCCTTTTGCTGCCAAAGAGGGCGTGGGAGCTTACTGCTCCGCCGCGTGTGCGGAGGAAGGTCTGATCGTGCGCAACATGGGCGACACGATTGCGTTCTGTCCGCCGCTGATTATCACCGACGAACAAGTGGACGAACTTTTCACCAAGTTTGCCACCGGGCTCGACAAAACGCTGAACTGGTTGCGCTAGCGCCACGAATCTCCGGACTTCGGGCGCTGAAAAAGCGCCTATAGTTAAGGAAGTGCTTCCGCACGGGAGACTTTCCGAACGGAATCGGGAAGGCAAGGAGACTAGCGCATGAAAGCATCTGACCTGTTTGTTAAGTGCCTCGAAGCAGAGGGCATCGAGTATATTTTCGGCGTTCCCGGCGAAGAGAATGCCGACTTCATGATGTCACTGGAACAGTCCCGCGACATACGTTTCGTCCTGACCCGGCATGAGCAGGGTGCGGCTTTCATGGCGGAAATCTATGGACGCCTGACGGGTAATCCGGCGGGATGTCTGGGTACGCTGGGACCGGGGGCTTCAAACCTCATCACCGGGGTTGCCGACGGCAACATGGACCGTGCGCCGATGCTTGTCCTGACCGGTCAGGGTGCCACGCACCGTCTGCACAAGGAGTCTCACCAGGTGATGGACGTGGTGGGGATGTTCGAGCCCGTGACAAAGTGGGCGGAGACCATCCGCCATGCCGATACCATCCCGGAAGTCATCCGCAAAGCGGTGCGTCTCGCGCGAACGGAAAAACCGGGCGCCGTGCACATCGAGCTTGCGGAGGATCTTGCCAAGCATGAAACGAGCGCGGTGCCGCTCACGCCTCGCCGCTTCCGCCGCTCAGTGCCCGACGACAAGATAGTCGACCGCGCGTTTGCGCTGCTCAAAGAAGCGAAGAAACCGGTCATCATTGCCGGTAACGGCTGTATCCGCCGACGCGCCAGCAAACAGCTGCGTGCGCTGTGTGACGCCACCGGTATCGGTGTCATCAGCACCTTCATGGCCAAAGGCGCGGTGGACATGGACGAGGACTATTGTCTCTATACGGTGGGTCTCGGCAGTACAGACCGGATGAATCTCGTCATCGACGAAGCCGATCTCGTGTTGACGCTGGGCTTCGATATGGTCGAATACCATCCGCGCCTGTGGAATCCGGGTCGTGACAAAGTGATTGTTCACGCTGATTTCCTGCCCGCGGAAATTGACGAGCACTATCATCCTGAAGTTGAGGTGGTGGGCGATCTTGCCCATTTTCTCTGGATGATGAACGAACGAATTGCAGCAGACGGGTCAGCGAAGTTCGACCTCGATCATCAGGCGGCCGCACGCAAAGCAATGGCGGACGATCTGGCTGAATACGCGAATGACGATCAGGAAGGTGCCATTCGACCGCAGAAAGCGCTCTGGGACTGCCGCCAGGTGCTGGGTCCCGAGGACATCCTGCTCTCGGACGTGGGTGCCCACAAAATGTGGATCGCGCGCCACTACCACTGCCACGAACCCAACACCTGCCTCATTCCCAACGGGTTCTGCTCTATGGGATTTGCATTACCCGGCGCAATCGCGGCTTCTCTGGTGGCGCCCGATCGGCGGGTGCTCGGCATCGCCGGTGACGCCGGATTCCTCATGAACGTGCAGGAAATGGAAACCGCAACCCGCCTCAACAGCAACATCGTCATGATGGTGTGGGAGGACAACGAATACGGCCTCATCGCCTGGAAGCAGGAGAACGAGTTCGGGCGTCATACCGACCTTGCATTCGGCAATCCGGAGTGGATGGGCCTCGCGAGCTGCTTCGGCTGGCATGGCCACTACTGCAGCAAGAGCGCCGATCTCGAGGCCACCCTGGAGGCGGCGTTCAACGAGGACGGCCCGAGCCTTGTTGTGATCCCCATCGACTATCGAGAAAATCCGCTCCTGACGCAGAAGCTGGGCGAAATCACCGCCTGCATCTAGGTCCGCCCGAGACCGCCCTGTCGTCTGGACAACCCTGCCGCCCCTCGGCACACTCGCACCCGCATGAAGACAAGCCCGTAAGAGGCGTCAGGGGGTGGGATGTCCGTTTTGACCAGCTCGGTGAACACATCGAGTGAAGCGTACGCTGCAAACGCGCGGCACCATGTCAAACTCCGCGAAGAGCTGCGGGAGCTGACCGGACAAATTGCACTTGGCGGTGATGAGCGCTCCCGGGAACGGCACGTCGCCCGCGGCAAGATGCTGCCGCGTGAGCGCGTAGACCGGTTGCTCGATCCGGGCGCGCCGTTTCTCGAAATTGGCCAGCTGGGCGGCTATGAGCTCTACGACGACTGGATTCCGGGCGGCGGCATCATTACCGGGATCGGGCGCGTTGTCGGTCAGCCTTGCGTCATCGTCGCCAACGACGCGACGGTCAAAGGCGGCACTTATTATCCAATCACGGTCAAGAAACATCTGCGTGCGCAGGAAATTGCGCTCGAGAACCATCTGCCTTGTGTCTACCTGGTCGATTCCGGCGGTGCGTTCCTGCCGATGCAGGCTGACGTGTTTCCGGACAAAACGCACTTCGGCCGCATTTTTTACAACCAGGCCAACATGTCGGCGCTTGGTATCCCGCAGCTGGCGGTGGTCATGGGGTCGTGCACCGCGGGTGGCGCGTATGTGCCCGCAATGTGTGATCAAGCCATTATCGTCAAAGAGCAGGGCACCATTTTTCTGGGTGGGCCGCCGCTGGTCAAAGCGGCAACCGGTGAGGTGGTGGACGCGGAAAGCCTCGGCGGCGGCGAGGTGCACAGCCGCGTTTCCGGGGTGACCGACCACCTGGCCGAAAACGACGAGCACGCCCTGATTCTCGCCCGGGAAGCGATTGCCGCGAGCCACCAGCGCTTTGCTTCCCGCGTTGCGTCGCGACCGGCAGCACCGCCGCGGTACGCGCCGGACGAGCTGTACGGGGTCATACCAACAGACACCCGCACGCCGTTTGACGTCCGTGAGGTGATTGCACGGCTGGTCGACGGCTCGGAGTTCCACGAGTTCAAGCAACTCTACGGTGAAACGCTGGTCTGCGGTTTTGCCCACATACACGGCATGCCGGTTGGCATCATCGCCAACAATGGGATTCTGTTCTCAGAGTCTGCCGTCAAAGGCGCGCACTTCATTCAGCTGGCTGACCGACGCGGCGTACCGCTTTTGTTTCTGCAGAACATCACCGGCTTCATGGTGGGTCAGAAGTACGAAAATCAGGGAATCGCCAAAGACGGCGCGAAGATGGTGACCGCGGTCGCGTGTGCCCGGGTGCCGAAGTTCACCGTGGTCATTGGCGGATCGTTTGGTGCGGGCAACTATGCCATGTGCGGGCGCGCCTACGGTGCCCGTATGTTGTGGACCTGGCCCAACGCGCGGATCTCCGTGATGGGCGGGGAACAGGCTGCGCACGTCCTTGCCACAGTGCGTGAAGACGCCATGGAGGCGCGCGGCGAAACCTGGGAAGAAAGCGATAAGACGGCGTTCATGGACGGCATTCGCGGCGCTTATGACACCGAGGGACATCCCTTCTTTGCGTCGGCGCGCTTGTGGGACGACGGCGTCATCGATCCCGCGCAGACGCGTGATGTTCTGGGGCTGGCAATGGCCTTCGCGACACGCGAACCCGAACAACCGGCGTCCGAGTTCGGCATTTTCAGGATGTAACCAGTTTCGGATCAGATATGTTTGATACATTGTTAGTAGCCAACCGCGGGGAGATCGCCTGCCGTGTATTCCGCACGGCGCGACGTCTTGGCATCAGAACGGTTGCGGTTTATTCCGAAGCGGATCATGCCGCTCTGCACGTGGCGGAAGCGGACGACGCCGTCTGCATAGGGCCCGCGCCTACGGCAGACAGTTACCTGCGAATCGACAACGTCATAGCGGCAGCCAGAGACAGCGGCGCACAAGCGATCCATCCGGGGTACGGGTTTCTTTCCGAAAACGCGGAGTTCGCGGAAGCCTGTGCCGCCGCGGATATCGTCTTTGTCGGTCCGCCCGCTGCGGCGATCCGCACGATGGGCTCGAAAACGGCGTCCAAACAGCTCATGGAAACGAGCGGTGTGCCGATCCTGCCTGGCTATCACGGCGATGAGCAGGATCCCGACTTTCTCGCCGGTCAGGCAGAGAGCGTGGGTTATCCACTGTTGATCAAAGCCTCGGCCGGTGGCGGGGGTAAAGGCATGCGGTTGGTGGAATCACCGGAGGCATTCGCCGATCAGCTCGTGGGTGCCAGGCGCGAGGCGTTGGCCGCTTTTGGCGATGACCAGGTGCTCCTCGAGCGCTACCTGACTTCCCCTAAGCACATCGAGGTGCAGCTCATGGCCGATAGCCTCGGCAACGCAGTGCATCTTTTCGAGCGGGACTGCTCGGTGCAGCGGCGCCATCAGAAGGTCATCGAAGAGGCGCCCGGACCCACGGTGACGGCGGAGATGCGAGCGCGTCTGGGGGCCACTGCGGTGCAGGCGGCCAAAGGCGTGGGTTATGTCGGTGCCGGTACCGTTGAGTTCATTGCAGAAGGGGACGAATTCTTCTTCATGGAAATGAACACGCGCCTGCAGGTAGAGCATCCGGTTACCGAAGCCATCACCGGGCTCGATCTCGTTGAGCTGCAGCTCAACGTCGCTGCCGGTCAGGCGCTGCCGGTTGCTCAGGAAGACGTCAAGCTTGCAGGCCATGCCATCGAAGCGCGCCTCTACGCGGAGAATCCGGCGAAGAAGTTTCTGCCGTCAACCGGCCGCATCGAGCACTTTGAAATCGGGGACGGGGTGCGCGTGGACACCGGTATTCGCGGCGGTGACGAGGTCACAATGCACTACGACCCGATGCTCGCAAAAATCATTGCGCACGGCGCGGATCGCAGCCAGGCGATCGCACGCCTCGGCCAGGCGCTTGCCGCATCCGAGGTGGCGGGGGTGGAACACAATCTCGGTTATCTGTGCGGCGTGCTGCAGCAGGAAGCGTTTGTTGCCGGCAGCTATACCACGGGTCTTGCCGAAGAGGTGCACGATGCGGTCGTACCGCAGCTCAAGCTGCAAAGCGCTGTGTTTGCTGCGTTGTTTATCCTGAATCAGGCGGCTGGCAGCACACCGTGGGCCTCTGCGGACGGCATGCGCTTGAACGTGCCGCCGCGCCGGTGCGTGCATCTGGCGCAGGGCAAGAAGGCTCTGAGCATCGACTTTTCTCAGACTTCGGTGCAGGTTGGTGACGCCACGCTTGAACTGGATGCCGTGCGCGAGCTCGGCGGCGGTCAGTTCGCCGCGCGCATTGGCGAGCACAACCTCACGGCGCGGGTGCTGCGTGTGGATGCCACGCTCTACGTCATGTGTGAAGGCCACACGGAGCGGTTCCTCGAGCTCACCGACGACATGACCCGCTTCGGCAGGCTCGCGCTCAATCAGGGTGGCGTGGTTGCACCCATGCCCGGGCAGGTGATTGCGGTCAACGTCAAACCCGGTGACAAGGTCAAGCAGGGTGACGTGCTGGCGGTGGTGGAAGCGATGAAAATGGAACACAGCGTCACGTCGCCCAAGGACGGCGAAGTCAAGAGCGTTGCCTGCCAGGCCGGGGATCGCGTCGAAGAGGGCGCCGTTCTCGTCGAACTCTGAAGCGACGGGCAGGCACCCGCCGCTAGTCCGAGCCCATTGCCCCCAGCGGATACTCCGTGGTGTATTTCACCTGCCTGAGCGCAAACGTGCTCGACAGATTGTCGACGCCCGGTAGATTGATGAGCACGTGTTTCAAGAGGTGCTCGTACGCGCCGACATCGGCAACAACCACCCGCAGCAGAAAGTCCCGGTCTCCTGAAACGGTGTAACACTCGACAATCTCCGGTACGTCCTGCACCGATTCTTCGAAGAGCGTCAGACCGTTCTCCTGGTGATTCTTCAGCGTCACGTTCACGAACACGTTGACTGCCAGGTGCAGGCTCTCGGCATCGAGCAGCGTCACGCGCTTGCGGATGACGCCGTCCTGCTCCAGGCGCTTGACCCGCCGCCAGCACGGCGTATGGGACAGTCCCACCTTTTCACCGAGATCCTGCATGGAAATTTCGGCGTTCTGCTGGAGCTCGCGGAGAATTTTGATGTCAAACGTATCGAGAGATTTCATCCTACGGATATCCCTTATTGCGGAAGGAATTCGCTAATTTGGCCACCAAAAGGGCAATAAAGCAACGGAATCCTACCGTGTGCCCGCTAGCATGAGGGTCAATTGGAGGAAGTATTAATGACCGCAAAAGCTGCTCTGAACGCATTTTCTCTGGATGACAAGTACACCGTGGAAAGCGGCGTTGCCCTCGTCACCGGCATCCAGGCGCTGGTCCGTGCGCTGCAGACCCGTGCCCGCCTCGACCGGGCCGCCGGACGTAACAGCGGCGGTTTCGTGTCTGGCTATCGCGGTTCTCCTCTCGGCGGTCTCGACAAAGAGCTCTGGAGTCAGGCGGAGCGCCTGAAGTCCCTGGGCGTCGAGTTTCAGCCTGGCGTCAACGAAGATCTGGCGGCCACCGCGGTCTGGGGCAGCCAGCAGGTGGGTCTCCATGCCGGGGCGAAAGTCGATGGCGTATTCGGCATGTGGTACGGCAAGGCGCCGGGACTCGACCGCAGCTGCGATGCCATTCGTCATGCCAATGCCTGGGGCACGTCAGCCGACGGCGGCGTTGTGCTGGTTGTTGGAGACGATCCCGCTGCGAAATCCTCCAGTCTGGCAACGCAGAGTGAGTTTGCGCTGCAGGACATGATGGTGCCGGTTCTGTTTCCGAGCGACGTTCAGGACGTGCACGACTTTACGGTCCTCGGCTGGGCCATGTCGCGGTATAGCGGCATGTGGATAGGTCTCAAAGCCATCGCCGATCATATGGACAGCGCCGCTACCGTCGACGTCACGGACGCGCGTTTTCCAGAGCTGACGCTGCCGGCAACCGGCGAGGTTCACATTCGTGTCGAAGACACGCCGGTGGCTCAGGAGCATCGCCTGCTCGCCGACAAGCTGCCGCGCGTGCTGGAGTTTGCCCGTGCTGCGGGAATCAACCGGTGGGTCACCGAACGCCACAACGCCTCCGGCGCACGCAGCCGCCTTGGCATCATCACCGCCGGCAAGGCGTATCGCGACGTGCGTGAGGCCTGCGCGCAGCTCGGCCTGCAAACCACGGCTGATATCCGCAACGCCGGTATCGAGATTCTCAAGCTCGGCATGACCTGGCCGCTCGATCCGGAGCTGATCGAGCGCTTCAGCGCCAATGTCGACGAACTGTTCGTGGTCGAAGAGAAGCGTGCGTTCGTTGAACCTCAGGTAAAGGAAATTCTTTACGGTGCGACGCGCCGCCTGCCGATTTACGGCAAAGCCCGTCCTGATGGGTCGTTCCTGCTGCCGTCCACCGGCCTCCTCAGCGTGACCGACATCACCAGCGTACTGGTGGACCTGCTGGGTCTGGAAACTCCCGCCGTGCTCGAGCGTCTGGCTCGCACGGAAGCGGTGACGAGCTCAATCGATGCTCCCGCGAAAAAAGAGCGCACGCCACTGTTCTGTGCGGGTTGTCCGCACAATACGTCGACGCGGGTGCCTGAAGGCAGCCGCGCCACCGCGGGGATTGGATGCCACTATATGGTCCAATGGATGGACCGCACTACCGACAGCTGTACCCAGATGGGCGGCGAAGGCATCACCTGGGTGGGCGAAGCACCTTTCACCGAGGAGAAGCACATCTTCGCCAACCTCGGCGACGGTACTTATTTCCATTCCGGCATTCTCGCCATTCGTCAGGCGGTGGCTGCTGGTGTGAATATCACCTACAAGGTGCTCTTCAACGACGCGGTGGCCATGACCGGCGGGCAGCCGACCGACGGTGAGCTCACGGTTGCCGACCTGGTTGCCCAGGTGCAGGCGGAAGGTGTGCGTCGAGTAGCGATTGTCAGTGATGACCCCGCGCAGCATGAAATGCTCGTTGGGGGCGGGGTCACCCTGGATCATCGTTCGAAGCTGGACGACGTTCAGAAGAACCTTCGCGAAGAAGAAGGCGTTTCCATCATCATCTACCAGCAGACGTGCGCCACTGAGCTGCGTCGTCGTCGCAAGCGCGGCATGATCGAAGACAACAAGCCGCGACTGTTCATCAACGAAGCGGTCTGTGAAGGCTGCGGCGATTGCTCCGTGCAGTCGAACTGCGTGGCGGTTGAGCCGGTGGAAACCGAATTTGGCCTCAAGCGCAAAATCAACCAGACCAACTGCAACAAGGATCTGAGCTGCGCGACGGGCTTTTGCCCCGCGTTCGTTGAAGTGCAGGGCGATGTGCGGCGTGCGGCGGGCAAATCTCTGGACGTGGCCGCCCTGCGCGACAAGGCGCCTCGTCCCACGTTCGAGCGCCACGATGCCAACATCCTCATCACGGGTGTGGGCGGCACAGGTATTGTGACCTTGAGCGCGCTCCTGGCAGCGGCGGCGCGCATCGAAGGCAAACAGGTACGCACTCTCGACATGACGGGTCTGGCGCAGAAAGGCGGCGCGGTATTCGCCCATGTGCGCATTGCGGGTGCTGTCAGCGAGCTGCACAGCCCGCGCATTCCCGATGCCAGTGCGGACGTGCTGGTCGGCTGCGATCTCGTCTCCGCGGCAAGCGACGAAGCGTTGGAGCTCTTCTCCGATGCGACGCAGGCGGTGGTCAATTCCCACGTCACCCCAACCGCCGACTTCGTGCTGAGTCAGTCGCACGACGTGAAGCTGCGCAAGCGCATCAGCCGTATCAACAAGCTCGCCGGTGAGCTGAAGAGCTTTGCCGCCGAGGATCACATCGAAGCGCTGCTGGGAGATGCGCAACAGGCGAACGTCATGCTGCTCGGCTACGCTTATCAGCTCGGCGGCATCCCGCTGACGCTGGAGGCCATCGAAGCCGCCATTGAGGTGAACGGTGTGGCGGTGGAACGTAACCTCACCGCTTTCCACCTCGGACGCATTGCCGCCTGGAATCTGGACGAGCTGCCGCAAAGCGACAAAGCGGTAACGCTAGAAAAGACGGCAGAGCCGCAGAGCCTGCCTCAGCTCATCGAGCACAGAAGTGAGCACCTCAGAACTTACGACGGCGACAAGCTGGTCGCGCGGTATCGTGACATGCTGGCGAAGGTCGCTGATGTCGAGCAGAAGCTGCGTCCGGGCAGTGAGCAGCTGACCCGTGCGGTTGCGGTGACTTACGCACAGCTCCTGGCCGTCAAAGACGAGTACGAAGTGGCGCGTCTGCATGCCAACCCCGACTTTCAGGCTGAACTTGCGGCACAGTTCGAGCCGGGTGCAAAGATCAATTACCTGCTGGCGCCGCCGCTTCTGGGTACAAAGAAGCGCCGCTTCGGCCGCTGGATGACGTGGGGCTTCAAGACGCTGGCGGCCATGAAGGGCTTACGCAACACGCCGCTCGACCCGTTTGCGTATACCGCCGAACGCAAGCAGGCGACGTTCCTCCTCGAACACTTTGAGGCCATGATCGACGAGATTCTGCCCCAGCTGAGCATCTCTAACTTGAGTATTGCGGTGGCGCTCGCCAAGTGTCCGCAGCAGGTGCGCGGTTACGGTCACGTCAAAGCACGTCATCTCGAGCAGGCGCTCGCCGAAGAGGCGCGCCTCATGGCTGAATTCACGACGCCGCCGGAGCCGGTTCGTCTCTTTGATCCCGCGGAGGTCGAAGCTGCCTGAGTCCCCGGGTGGTATCATGCCGCCCCGGGACGAGCAGGAAGAACGGCTTTGAGCAACCTACCGGATTTCGACTTTGGTCTCGGCGAGACCGTAGACATGCTGCGCGACAGCGTCGCGCAGTTTGCCGCCGCGGAGATTGCCCCGCGGGCGGACACCATCGACAGCGACAACACATTTCCCCGGGACTTGTGGGAGAAACTCGGCGAAATGGGCGTGCATGGCATGACGGTCGAGGAGCAGTATGGCGGGGTTGATCTCGGCTATCTTGCGCACACCGTTGTCATGGAGGAAATCTCCCGCGCGTCTGCTTCGGTTGGGCTATCTTACGGCGCCCATTCCAACCTCTGCACGAATCAGATTCGCCGCTTCGGCACGGACGAGCAGAAGCAGGCCTATCTGCCGAAGCTCGTCACGGGTGAATATCTCGGCGCGCTGGCCATGAGCGAGCCGGGCGCCGGATCCGACGTGGTGAGCCTCAAGCTCCGCGCGATCGAAGACGGCGACGACTACGTGCTGAACGGCAACAAAATGTGGATCACCAACGGCCCCGGCGCGGACGTACTGGTGGTGTATGCCACGGTGGATCCCGCGGCAGGCTCGAAAGGCATCACCGCTTTTCTCATCGAAAGAGATATGGCCGGCTTCAGCACGGGCGTCAAGCTCGACAAGCTGGGCATGCGCGGATCGGATACCGCGGAGCTCATCTTCGAAGACTGTCGGGTGCCGAAGTCGCAGATTCTCGGCCAGGTGGGTCAAGGGGTGAAGATCCTGATGAGTGGTCTCGACTACGAGCGGGTGGTACTAGCCGGTGGTCCGCTCGGAATCATGCGCAATTGTCTGGACGTGGTCATGCCCTACGTCCACGAGCGTGAGCAGTTTGGTGAGCCCATTGGCACCTTCCAGCTCATACAAGGCAAAGTCGCCGACATGTACACCCAGATGAACGCGTCCCGCTCCTATGTCTATGCGGTTGCGCGAGCCTGTGATGCGGGACAGACCACCCGTTTCGATGCTGCGGGATGCATTCTTTATGCCGCGGAGCAGGCGACGCAGATGGCATTGCAGGCGATACAGACGCTCGGCGGTAACGGCTATATCAACGACTATCCCACGGGGCGGCTGCTCAGAGATGCTAAGCTTTACGAGATTGGCGCGGGGACGAGCGAAATCCGCCGAATGCTGATAGGCCGTGAGCTGTTCGACGCCACCGCCGGCTGAAGCTATAATTTGCGCCGCCAAATTTCTGTGGTAGCGGTACGAAAGCGCTGCCAGACAAAAGAGACAGGAGAAAACCATTGAAGCGTAGTCTTGTTCTAGCATGTGCATGTCTTCTTGCAGGCATAGGCATCAGCGCAATTCCACCGGGTACCGATGACGAGATCAGCGCCCGTCTGGAACCGTTCGGCAACGTCTGCCGCGCGGGTGACGACTGCGGTACGGTTGCCGTCGCAGCCGCGTCAGGGCCGCTCTCCGGCCAACAGGTCTACGATCAGTTCTGCTTTGCCTGCCACATGACGGGCGTGGGCGACGCCCCGCTCTTTGGTGATGCTGCTGCCTGGGGCGAACGCGCTGAGAAAGGGATGGACGTGCTCATGGCCAGCACCATCAACGGGATCAACACCATGCCGGCCAAGGGGACCTGCATGAACTGCTCCGACGACGAGCTCGAAGCGGCGGTGACCTACATCCTCGACAACGCTCAGTAAGGTCGGTTCAGGGCGCCCAGTCGAGGGCGCGGAATGACAACGCCTCTTTGAAATGCGCCGGCGCGATGGCGTCGGCACCCTCCAGATCCGCAACGCTGCGGGCCACCCGCCAGATTTTGTGATAGCTGCGTGCGGAAAGTGCAAACCGCTTGATGGCCTGCTCCAGCAGTGCGTCGGGCAGGTCCGCGGTCTGCATTTCCCGACGCAGGCGCTCGCTCGAGAGCGCCACGTTCAAACAACCCTGCCGCTCTCTTTGCCGCTTGCGAGCAGCGGTGATCTGCTGGCGAAGCTCGGCCACCGCGCTGTCCGCCGGGGTGCTTGCGAGATTCGCCAGCAGCTGGCGCGGGAGTTCCGGCACGCTCACGTGCACGTCGATGCGGTCGAGCAGCGGCCCGGAAATGCGGTTCTGATAGCGCTGTTTCTCGCCAGGGGCGCAGCGGCAGCTGTCTGCGCGACAGCTCAGGCCCGCCGGGCATGGATTCATGGCTGCGATCAGTTGAAACCGACAGGGGTAGCTGACGGTGTAGTTGGCGCGGCTGATGACCGCAACGCCGCTTTCGAGCGGCTCGCGCAGCAGGTTCAATACCGACGGTTTGAAGTGTGGCAGCTCGTCGAGGAAGAGCACGCCGCGGTGAGCCAACGCCGCCTCTCCGGGGTGGGGAACCTGTCCGCCGCCGAGGAGCGCAGGTGCCGTCGCTGAATGATGAGGGTCGCGAAAGGGTGGCTCGCCGTAGTGGTCGCGGTTCAATCCCGCCGCGGAGAAGGCTGCGGCAACTTCCAGGCGTTCTTCCTCCGTCAGCGCGGGCAGGAGTTCTGCCAGACCACGCGCCAGGCTGGTTTTACCGGTGCCGGGCGGGCCAACCATGAGCAGATGATGACCACCTGCTGCCGCGACGGTTAACGCCCGTTTGGCTGCCTGTTGTCCGATGATTGCATCGAATTGCGGTGCGGCAACGCTCTGCTCCCGAAGACCCGCATGGTCCGGTAATCGAGTGGTTTCCTCCAAGCCCTCCAGGAGATCCGTCACCGACCGCAGGTCGTCGGCGAGGCGCATGCTTCCGGGTGGCGCCACCCTGGCTTCGACGCCGTTGGCTGCGGGCGCCACCAGCGTTCGCCCCTGCGCCTGGGTTGCGGCGGCGCATGCCAGCGCACCCTGCACTTTGCGAAGTTTTCCGGACAGACCAAGCTCGCCGAGGAACTCGAACGCCGCCAGCCGATGTGATTTGATCTGCCGGCTGCGGGTCAGGAGCGCAATGGCGATGGGCAGGTCGAGCGCGGTGCCCGATTGCTCAAGCCCGCGGGTGCGAGATTAATCGTGATTCGGGCCTGCGGATAGCTGAAGCCGTTGGCCTGCAGCGCGGCACGCACGCGATCGCGGGCCTCGCGCACGGCGCTTTGCGGGAGTCCGACAATGGTTGTGCCGGGCAGCCCGCCGCTGAGATGGCATTCCACGGTGACGTGGTGTGCCGTCAGGCCCTGCAGAGCGCGTGTGTAGACCTGGCCCGCAGTCGACGCTGCGACCCCGGTGCTCAGTCCTCCTGCTCCAGGGCGGCCAGACGCTGCTCGAGATCGCTGACCTGAGCGTTCAGCGAAGCCAGGATATCGAGGTGTGCTTCGTACTCGTGCTTGGGGACGAGCTCAAAGCGTTCGAAGAGATTGCCGGCCGTGTTCTCCAACGCCGCGAGCGCATCCCCCGGCAACACGTCGCCGAAGGTTGCCCGTATGTGCTCGAGCAGGTTTTTGAGCGGATCCATCGCGGCGTCCAGTGATAGAAAGGGCGCATTTTAGGCCAAGCCCGCCGCCGTTGCTCGCCGTCATGTCTCTGTGAGCCCGGATGCATCGTCGCGGTGCGTTGCGGGCGTTTGGCTGCCGTATCCTCAAGATTTCTGCCCCGAAATCGGGCGCGCGACGCACCACATCGGTGCGCCAAATTGGTGCACGTTTTTCTGCAGCGATCTAACCCGCTGATTTGTTTAGAAATTAATTCTGGCACGCAACGTGCACTCTTTGCAGGCGAGTCAGCGTAGCGCTTCGGGTGGGTCATCCCGTCCCTCAGCGTTGCCCTCACAGCAAAAAATATTAGGGGTTAGAGAGCTTTTAAGGAGACATGATGAGAACACTCAGCAGAATTTTGACCGTTGCTATCCTGGCTTCAGGCGCAATGGTGACAACCAGCGCGGCCTACGCCGAAGTGTCATACAACATCGGCTACGCCAGCGAGTACTACTTCCGCGGTATCAAACAGAAGAACTCGTCCGCCAGCGCCGGTATCGATTATGAGAATGGCGGCTTCTATATCGGCACGTGGGCGGCCGACGTCGGCGACGGCCTGGAAACGGACCTGTACTTCGGCTACGGCATGGAAACCGAAGACTTCAGTGCCAGCATCGGCTTCACCGGGTATTACTACACGGGCGAGTTCGATGACACGTACGAAGAGATCAACCTGAACTTCGGTTTTGGCATCGCCAGCCTCGAATACTCGCGCGGCAACTACGACAACTTCGGTGACGACGTCGACTACGATTTCACCGCGCTGAGCCTGGACTTCGGCAAAGGCTTCTACGGCACGATCGGCGCGTTCGGGTTGATCGAAGACGAAGCGGGTGAAGGGGAATACCTCGAGCTCGGCTGGGGCACCACCATTTCAGAAATCGACTTCGGCGTTGCGGTCATCCTGAACAGCGACGAGCTGTCTGACCAGGCTGACAGCGGCGGCGACCCGACGGAAGGCGAAGCCCTCATTTTCACAATCGGCAAGACTTTCTAGAAAGGATTCACCGACACCACTGGAGCCGCTTTGTTAGTGACTCGAAGTGGTATCGACTATCCGAATATTAGAAAATCCTAGGAATGCGAGTAGCCATGATCATCCACACCATGTCGCGCGCATTCCGAACTAGGAGACAAAAACCATGAAACTGATTACAGCCATTATCAAACCATTCAAATTGGATGATGTGCGCGAAGCCCTCTCTGAGGTCGGCGTACAAGGCTTGACGGTCACCGAGGTCAAAGGCTTCGGACGTCAGAAAGGACACACTGAGCTTTATCGCGGCGCGGAGTACGTCGTCGACTTTCTGCCGAAAGTCAAAATTGAGGCAGCGGTTGACGACGGGTTGCTCGAGCAGGCTCTCGAAGCAATTACCAAGTCAGCAAACACAGGCAAAGTAGGGGACGGCAAGATCTTCGTGACCGCGTTGGAAGAAGTCGTTCGTATTCGGACCGGTGAAACCGGGCCCGACGCTGTATAGCGCTTAATTCAACGGAGAATATCGTGGATGATCTAATTCAACTCGCTTATGCGGTAGACACGTTCTACTTTTTGATCTGCGGCGTGCTCGTCATGTTTATGGCACCCGGCTTTGCCATGCTCGAAGCGGGCATGGTGCGGGCCAAGAACACGTCCGAAATCCTGACCAAAAACGTTGCGCTCTTTGCAATCGCTTCGGTCATGTACCTGCTTGTCGGCTACAGCATCATGTACGGTGACGGTTCCGGCTGGATACCTGCGTTCGGTTTCGGCATCGGTGAGGAAAACACCGTTGCGGACACCCTCGCATCCGGCGGCGACACCTACTACTCGGCTCGATCCGACTTCTTCTTCCAGGTGGTATTCGTTGCCACGGCCATGTCCATCGTGTCCGGCGCGGTTGCCGAGCGCATGAAGCTCTGGGCTTTCCTCGCATTTGCAGTCGTGATGACCGGCTTCATCTATCCCATCCAGGGCTTCTGGAAGTGGGGCGGCGGCGCGCTGGATGAGCTCGGCTTCCTCGACTTTGCTGGCTCCGGTGTCGTGCACATGTGTGGTGCAGCGGCCGCGCTGGCTGGTGTCATTCTGCTTGGACCGCGTGCCGGCAAGTACGGCCCGGATGGCAAAATCACGCCGATCCCCGGTGCGAACATGCCGCTGGCGACCCTCGGTATGTTCATCCTGTGGTTTGGCTGGTTTGGTTTCAACGGCGGTTCGGAGCTCAAGCTCTCCAACATCGACGAAGCCAACGCAGTGGCGGCGATCTTTGTCAACACGAACACGGCGGCTGCAGGCGGCCTGATCGCGGCGCTGATTCTCGCCCGGATCATGTTCGGCAAAGCGGATCTCACGATGGCGTTGAACGGCGCCCTGGCTGGATTGGTTTCGATCACAGCGGAGCCGTTGACCGGCACAGCCATGCAATCTCTGCTGATCGGCATGGTCGGCGGTGTCCTGGTGGTGCTTTCCATCGTCGGGCTCGATCGACTCAAGATCGACGATCCGGTGGGTGCCATCTCGGTTCACGGTACCTGCGGTATCTGGGGTCTGATTGCGGTTGTGATCACCAACAGCGACGCAACCATCGGGGCTCAGCTCACCGGCACGTTCGCCATCTTCGTCTGGACGTTTGTGGTCAGCGGTATCGCGTGGTTTGCGCTGAAGGCCATCATGGGTATCCGGATCTCCGAAGAGGAAGAGTACGAAGGCGCAGACATCTCGGAAACGGGCATCGAAGCGTACCCGGAGTTTTCCAAAACCTGAACTCTCCAACCCGGGAAGGTGTGATCAGGCACCAACCCGGTTCCCTCAAAGCCCGCTCCTTCCCCGGAGCGGGCTTTTTTGCGTCTTTCTGGCGAATTTTCGAATCTGTTCTATAACTACTGTCGCTCGAAGCAAATTCGCGCAATTTTTCAGGTAGAACGGATTGGGAAACAGGATGGAAACGAATCAGAACGAAGGGGTGTATTCACCCGAGGCGCGTGAGGAAGAGCGCAGCGATATCGCTGATGCGGTTGAAGCTTTCCTCAAGTCGGGCGGCAAAGTCACCGAGGTTCCGAAAGGTGAGCGTGCGGACCCGCCGAAGAAGCCGGAAAACAATTACGGTCGCGGTTCCATCTGATACCGCAGCCTTTACAATGGCCGGCCTTAGTGAGCCTGGCCGATCAGTCATGAAGTATTGCAGCACGCGCGGTGGTGTTCAGGGGTTGTCGTTTGTCGACAGTCTCCTGACCGGTCTTGCTCCGGACGGCGGGCTGCTGGTGCCGGAGACTCTGCCGGACGTCTCGGGTCGCCTGCAGGCATGGCGGGGGCTCGGCTTTGTCGAGCTTGCCCAGGAAGTGATTGCGCTCTTCGTTGACGACATCGAGCGTGAAACCCTCGATGCGCTGATAGCCGATGCCTATTCGACGTTTTCCCATGAGGACGTCGTCGGCATCGAGACGCTGGGTGACGTCACGCTGGTTGAGCTTTTCCATGGTCCGACGCTTGCGTTCAAGGACGTTGCGCTGCAGCTGCTCGGTCGGCTCTTCAAGCATGTGCTTGCCGAGCGCGGTGAGCGCCTCAACATCCTGGGCGCTACCAGCGGCGACACCGGCAGCGCCGCGATTGCCGGCGTGCGTGGTCAGGACAACATCGACATCTTCGTGCTCTACCCCGAAGGCAAGGTCAGTGATCTGCAGGAGCTGCAGATGACCACCGTGCCGGACGACAACGTGCACTGTGTGGCGGTAAAAGGCAGCTTTGACGACTGCCAGACGCTCATGAAGAGCGTCTTCGGCGATCTGGCGTTCAAAGCACAGCATCAGCTGGGCGCGGTCAATTCCGTCAATTGGGCGCGGGTGATGGCACAGATCGTCTACTACGGCTATGCGAGCCTGCGCGCGGAGAGCGCGCCGGCGTTTTGTGTGCCAACCGGCAACTTCGGCAACGTGTTTGCGGCTTATCTCGCAAGGCGTATGGGTTTCCCCATTGGGCGGCTCCTGATTGCCACCAACGCCAACGACATCCTGGCGCGCTTTTTTGCCACGGGCGAATACTCGCGCGGCGAGGTGCATTTCACACTCTCGCCCGCAATGGACATTCAGATTGCGAGCAACTTCGAGCGCTTTTTGTTTTATCACTTCGACAAAGATGCAGACCGCCTGGCTGCATTCATGCAGGAGTTTGCTGAAACCGGGCGAGCCAGCATCGGCGCACCTCCGGGTGATGATGAGTTTCTGGCAACGTCCGTCGACACCGACGAGACGCTGGCGGCCATACGCGCGGTGCATGAGCGGTTCGGCTATGTGCTCGACCCGCACACTGCCGTGGGCTATGCCGCTGCGCAGAAGCTTGCAAGCGAGGTGTCCGGGCCGCTCGTCTGTATTGCAACGGCTCACCCCGCAAAATTTCCGGATGCGGTCAGGCAGGCGTTGCCGGACGTGGACGTGCGTCATCCCACACTGGACGCGCTCGCCGGGCAGGCGGTGCGCAAGCAGCTGATTGAGGCGGACATAGATGCCGTAAAAAGCCTCATCTCAGGCACGCTCAGCTGATTGCGCGGCTCGCGCGCGGCGTCACTCCAACCTGCGGATGACCTCCGCGACCTGCGTCAGATCCGAGACTTCATGCGTCGGGTGCACGTCGCCCTCATGCGCGGCGTCGTTTAGGTTGACCCAGACCGTATGCATACCGACACCGGCAGCGCCTTGTACGTCGTCGACCAGGTGGTCGCCGACGTGTACGGCCTGGTGGGCGGCAACGTCGACGTGCTCGAGAGACGCCTCGAACATGCGGGCATGAGGCTTTTTGACGCCGACGTCGGCTGAGCTGAAAGCCCCCTGGAAGTATGTGGCGAGACCTGCCTTGCCGATGTCGGCGTTGCCATTGGTCAACGCAATGAGCGTATAGCGCTCAGCCAGTGCCGTCAGCATGTCCTCGGCGCCGGGGAAAAATACGATCCGGTTGCGGCCTTCGAAGAACACCTCAAAAGCCCGCTGGGCGAGCCGGCTGGCTTCGGCCTCGGCGTAGCCCGCCCGCTGCATCACAGCCTGGAGCACCGCTGTCCGCATGAAGCTGAGATCATGAGTGCGATCTTTGTGCCTCACGAAGACCTCGTTGCGGACCTCGCCGAGCGTGTCGGATTGATATAAGGCCAGGCTGTCGGGAACGTGGACTTCGAGCCAGGCAACCATGTCCGCCTCCGCCTGCACGATGATGCTGTCGACGTCCCACAAGGTGTTGTCGAGGTCCAGCGTGACGAGCTTAATGCGACTCATGATCCTCATCTTTCTTGGCGTGTGCGCGGGGGTGCGCGCTGTCGTAGACCCCGGCAAGGTGCTGAAAGTCGAGGTGGGTGTAGATCTGGGTGGTGGCAATGTCGCTGTGACCAAGCAGCTCCTGCACGGCGCGGAGGTCTCCGGAAGACTCGAGCATGTGGGTGGCAAAACTGTGGCGCAGCATATGCGGGTGCAGGCTGTCGTTCCCGAGCTTACGCTCGGCAATCTTCTTCAAGCGTTGCTGCACGGTGCGGGCGCTGATGCGGCGGTTGCCTCGCCCGGTGAACAGCGGTGACTCCGGGTGCCTGTGGGCATGATGCTGAAGCCACGCTTCTACCGCGCTGACACAATAACGGCCCAGCGGGGCCTGACGGATTTTGTTCCCTTTGCCGGTAACTGTGGCAAAGCCGCTGTTGAGATCGACGCTGCCGACGTTGAGCTGGACCAGCTCAGCCAGACGAATGCCTGCTCCGTAAAAAAGCTCAAGCATTGCGCGATCGCGGGTTTCGATAGGCGTCTCTGCGTCACCGCTGAAAAGCTGCGCCGCCTGGTCGGTGTCGAGCACCGTGGGTAGCCTGCGTTTGACTTTCGGGGCTTTTGTTACGCTGGCGGGGTTCGCGGCGATCAGGCCGCGACGCTGACAGTATTGGTAGAAGCTGCGGACGGCGGAAAGCGCCCGCTGGATGCTTTTGGCGGACAAGCCTGCGTGGCGGAGCTTTGCGACGAAGGCGGTGACGTGATGCGGTCTGCAGTCGAGGGGCGCAACGTCGATCAGCTCAATGAAGCGTTTGAGTTCTCGGGTGTAGCCGGTGAGGGTATGGGTGGAATATCGCCGCTCCACGCGCAGGTGATCGAGAAACTGTGCAACTTCGGGGACGGTGATGTCGGGTGTTGCCAACGCAACGGCCTCAGCTGAGCTTCTGGATGACCTTGGTCAGCACGTCGGCGATGTAAGCAACGAACAAGGTGTCCATGTCCCTGCTGAAGCGCTGTGGATCACGGCTGCCGATGCACAGCATACCCGTGGCGCCATCCGGGCCGAGCGGCAGCATGACGGCGCTGCCGGAATCACTGTGCTGTGATATCGGAAAGAGGAGAGCCAGCTCTTCTTCGCGCAACGTCGCGCATTGCGCGTCCTCGCCGTTGAATAAATGAGCGAACGGTAGTTCTTCAGCGTCGTAGTGGATCATGTGATCCATGCTCACGCCCTCACCGTGCAGATGGCAGCAAACGTAGTCGGCTTCGAAGTCCACGAGCACGTAGGTTGCCAACACCTCGTTGAGCGCCTCCCTGGAATAAGTATCGAGGAGAGCAAGCGTCAGCGATCGTGTTTTGCTGAAAATGTTGTCGTTGTCACGCGCGGCTTGCACAAGCTCGTGCATGCGCCTGCGCATGGCGACGTTGCGCTCCCGCAGGATACCAATCTGATGTTCCACCAGAGACACGGCCTTGCCGGACGGATGTGGCAGCTGTAGTTCGGTTAGCAGGCTCGGATGTCGGGTGAAGAAATCCGGATTGGCGGTCAGATAGTCGACAATGGCGGCTTCCTCGAGGGGGAGGACGTCTATTTCGTCTGGTTGCATGTCAGCTCGTGACTCCGCTTTGCAATTCGCCCCGGTAAACCAGGTTGGCTCCTCCCGCCATTGTAACGGGGGCATCCGCTTCCGGCCACGTGATTCGGAGCTTGCCTCCCGGCAGTGAAACCTTGACCCTGGGGCCCACGTGGCCGTGGCAGATTGCGGCAACCACCGCGGCGCAGGCGCCGCTGCCACAGGCGCGGGTTTCACCGTCCACCCCACGCTCGTACACGCGCAATCTGATGAACTGCTGATCGATGACCTGGCAGAACCCGATGTTTGCGCCTTCGGGGAAAGCCGGATGACGGGTGAGACGCGCGCCGATGCCATCGACGTCTGCGTCGAAGATGTTGTCGAGAAACAGCACCGCGTGCGGATTGCCCATGCTCACCGGCGTGATTTCATAGGTCTCATCATCTGCGTCGAGCCGCCAGACAGACACGCCTTCGCGTTCAGTCTGATGTAACGCTTCACCGGCAGCAGAGTCGAAGGGAATCGCCGCCGGTTCCAACACGGGCACGGTCATGGTGGTTTCGAACTGCGCGTTTGCCACCCTGGTTTCCAGCCGGCCCGCGAGCGATTGCCAGGACAACGTGTCTTTTTTGGTGAGGCGAAGGTGCTGGGCAAGCATCGCCACGCAGCGCGTGCCGTTGCCGCACTGCTCAGCTTCCGAGCCGTCGGCGTTGTGGATGCGATACCAGAAGTCTGCGTCACCGGTCGTGGGCGGGTCGATGATCAGAAGCTGATCGAACCCGATCCCGGTATGACGATCGGCCCACGCCGCAATCTGCTCGGCCGTGATCTCGATATTCTGCGTGATCCGCTCGATGACCATGAAGTCGTTGCCCAGACTCTGCATCTTGTGAAAGACCATGGCGCGTCGTTGCCTGCTCATCCCGGCAGCTCCTGTTCCAGGCGCAGCTGATCGGCCATCGTCTCTCGGCGACGGATGACGCGGAACTCACCACCGTCGACCAGCACCTCACAGGCGCGGTTGCGGGCGTTGTAGTTCGACGCCTGCACCATCCCATAGGCGCCGGCGCTGGCTATGGCCACAAGGCTGTCGGGCTCCAGCGCAAGCTCGCGCTCGTGCGCCAGAAAGTCTCCAGTTTCGCAGACGGGTCCCACGATGTTCCAGACGTGGGACTGCGCTTCGTGGCGATTTACCGGCAGGACGTCGTGCCATGCCTGATACAACGCCGGGCGGATGAGGTCGTTCATTGCCGCGTCGATCACGGCAAAACTCGGCGCGCCGGCCTCGGCCGCAGGCTTCAGATATTCCACCCGGGAAAGCAGTACACCCGCGTTGGCGACGATGGACCGTCCCGGCTCGAGCATAAGTGCAAGCTTGCGCGCGCCAAGTATCTGCCTGACGCCGGCGCCGTATGCGTCCATGTCGAGCGACGTTTCGTTCTGGTAGGTGACGCCCATGCCGCCGCCCAGGTCGATATGGTGGAGCGCGATACCCTCCGCGGCGAGCTGATCGACGAGCTCCAGCAAGCAGCTCAACGATTCGAGTAGCGGCTCCACGTTGCCAATCTGCGAGCCGATGTGACAATCGATGCCGGCCACATCCAGCCAGTCGTGTGCGTGCGCACGTTGGTACAGTTCTAGCGCAAGCTCTGGCGCTACGCCAAACTTGTTCTGCTTCAAGCCGGTCGAAATATAGGGGTGCGTCTGCGCATCGACGTTGGGATTGACCCGTATCGATATCGGTGCCCGGATGTTCAGAACCTCAGCCCGGGCGGCGACTCGTTCGAGCTCCGGCTCGCTTTCGATGTTGAAGCACGCTATTTCCGCCTTGAGCGCGAAGTCGATTTCCTCGACGGATTTGCCGACTCCGGAAAAGATCACGCCATCCGTCGGGATACCCGCCGCAAGCAGTCGGGCGAGCTCACCGCCGGAAACGATGTCGAAGCTGCACCCTTCGGCATGGCAGAGCGCCAGGATGCTCAGGTTGGAATTCGCTTTGACGGCATACTGAATGGTCAGCGGCATGCCGGTAAAGGCAGAGCGGATGTCTGCTATCGCCGTTCGGATATAGGCGCTCGAATAGATGTATGCGGGTGTGCCAACCGCCTCGGCAATTACGGGCAGGGGCACATCTTCCATATGCAGAACGCCATCGACGTGATTCAGAATGGAACTCGCGGGCGCCGACATGTCAGCCTCTGGGTACAGCCGTGTGGGCTCGCATGTCAACAAGCTGATTGCCTGAGTTTTGCGCAGCAGGAAGCTCCAGCGGACCTTTCTGGCCGCAGGTTGCGACAGATGCCGCTGCGATCAACAGGATTAACCATCGCACCATCATTGTTCTTCGCGCTGTAAAAATAGCGCGAGAGTATAGCGCTTTCTAAGCCAGGTCGCGGAACAACTTCGGATTGCTCACGGTCTCGCCGCTGAGCGCGGTCTCCAGCGCGAACTTGGCTTCGAGGTGTGCAATGAAATTTGCTTCGATGAGATCGATGTCGGTCAGATAAATGGGATAGTCAGCGCCGCCCCGACGGTGCTGTTGAACAGTCCGCCGTACCCGAGCCAGCAGCCTGCCGTCGATCTTGTTCGAAGACCATGTTTCCTGGCCGCATTGCACCGTCCAGCCGGAGGCGGTCTGGATGAAGACGAGGCGAAACCGCAGGTGTGGCTGGATGTCCGGGCGCGGCAGCCTCTCGACATTGTCTGCGACATGGCACAGGCGTAGCTTCGGAATGTCGACGCCGCGCTGGTTCAGCGCGGCGCAGAAGAGGCTCAATGATTGAATGAAATCCCGTTGCCGACGTGGTGGTGGGTGGAGGCTTCTCGTGCCGGAGCCGCTGCGATAGTCGATGTGCAGCGGTTCGTTCTGTGTGTTGATGATCAACGTGGGTGTGTGCATGACATTGTCGCGCGCAAGCCAGCCCCTATGGTCCTGGCGACCGTGCTCGCTGAATACGGTATGCCGCGCTCCGGGGCAACTCAGAAAAGCGGCATAGCGGTTGGGGAAAAGCTGAGCCTCTATCTCACCGTCAGCACCTTTATGCAGGCAGCAGATGTTCTTGCCTAACGTGAAGAGGAAGTTGCCATCCTTCGCAAGGCGTTTGCGCGCTTCTCCCAGAAGCTGCTCGACGCGCCGGGCGATGCGCGCGCGCCGCACATCGCCAATACAGACGACGGCGGTTGCGGGGCGGCGGAGGAGTTCCGGCAGCGCCTCAGCCAGGTTCGTCCACGCATGAGCTTCCGGCCTCCCTTCAGCCCGGGTCTGCAGCAGCTCGAGTTGGGTTACCTGACAAACCCGGTCGTTGCCGTATGACAGCGGATCGTCCTTCTCTGCGATGAGCGTGTCGGCCGCGGAACGCGCTGCCGCCGATAGACTGCTGTCCGTTTCGGCGTTCAGCACCAGCACAAACGGTTCGTGTTGGAGGGCCGCGTGGATCTGCCGATAGCGATTGTTCCCGCGCATGGCCGGAGCGAGGGCGCCAGGGCCCAGGCCCTGACGCTTGAGCCAGAGAAACACCTGTGTCAGGCGCGGCCGCAGGACAAACGTGCGCCCGGCCTCTTCAAGACACCACAGTCCCTCCGGATTGACGGTGACGACAGCCCGGCCGCGCTGAACCGTTGGGACCAGCGCAGGGAGCAGCCTGTCGTTGTACTGTGTGCCGTTGATGATTGTCTG
This sequence comes from Pseudomonadales bacterium, assembly GCA_028285415.1. Lineage (GTDB taxonomy): Bacteria > Pseudomonadota > Gammaproteobacteria > Pseudomonadales > Azotimanducaceae > UBA4421. The sequence continues at coordinate 94,828 of JANQPF010000003.1, read as the reverse complement.
CCGCAGCTGATCCAGGCGTTCGACGTGCTGCTGGCGTCCAGTTGCGTGCGGACATGTGCGCGACAGCGTATCGAGGAAGCTGAACGCGTGCGCGTAAGCGGCCATGGTGAGTTGATGTTCGCTGACGATTTCGGTCAGGGACCAGGTGCCCGGCCATCGCAGGTGTTCAACGTCCTCCCGGCCATAGCCCCAGCTGCTGACGAGCGCCCACCAGGCGTCGCTGCTGGTAAGCCGCGTGTTGCCGCGGCTGGTTTTGATGATCCAGGCATGGCGCATGAATTGCTGGCGCGAACGCCATCGAGGCCCCTGGAAGAATTCGTCGATCTGCTCCGCGAGCATGAGGTAGCTGTCGCTCGTGCCGCGCGTACCATCGACTACGGTTCTGCGGTAGCGGGTCGAAAGCGGCGTCGAGCCTGCCGCATAGCTTTCGAGCAGCGCCAGTTTCAACAGTGACTTGTACGGCGTGACCCGGCTGTGCTCGAGCTCGCGCACGCCGGCCGCCAGAAGCTCCTCGGATTGGAAAGCCCGGACCGGGCCAAAATCGATGTAGTCCCGGGGCTGGACCATGCGCTTGCGCAGCACGGCGTGTGCCTGTTCAGCGTAAGTTTCGGCGTCGGATGGCAGTACCCACCAGAGCGGTATCTGGCCTGCGAGGTGACAGCCGGTGCGATAAAACTCGTCGAGCAGCAGCGGCGCATAGGCTGCCGCTCCGGGATGGTTGAACTGTCCGGGAGGCACGGCAAAGCATTGCAGCTCAACGTCGAGACCAGCAGCCCAGAGGGTCAACGCCTCGAGTTTGCGGGCTATGGCGTCGACGTGCTGCTCATCGACGCAGACCCAGACGTCCAGGTCGCTCGTGCGGGTGTGGGCAACGGATCCCGCGCTGCCCATTATGAATAGTGCGTTGATTTCCGGCTGGTGGGTGGCTGCGGGTACGTAACGGTAGTTGCGGCTGAACCGTCGCAGTGCCGCGAGGGTGGTGGCATCAGCCCGATATCCGGCGATACCCGCCGGCGTGTCGAAGCCCGCAAAACCGGGCAGGGAGGGGTGATTGGCATGCAGTAACAGCGGCAGCGCGTTCAGTACGTGGCGTGCGGTATCGGGCAGACGTTCAAGGGTCTGTTGCAGGCGCGCAGCGTGATCGGCGCGAAATGCCAGCCGCGCGCGGCGTATCGTTACCGGCGTGAGCGACGGGTTTATGCCCAGCGTCCGTGCTGTGTTTTTTACACCCATACCAAAGTATAGGTGGCCTCCCGGAGGATGCGGCTACAGGCGCTGGCGGGCTCGCTCGATGGCGGCGTTTACCTGTGCCGGTGCCGTGCCGCCGAAGTGGTCGCGCGCGGCGACCGAACCGTCGGGAGTCAGGATCTGATAAACGTCTTCACCGATGCGGTCTTCCCCGGGGCCGTTCAGCTCCTCGAGGCTGAGCGCTTCCAGCGGTTTGCCCTGGCTGACGGCGCGTTGTACCGCCCCGCCCACCAGCTCGTGTGCATCCCGGAAGGGCACGTCCCTGCGCACGAGGTAGTCCGCAAGGTCGGTGGCTGTCGTGTAGCCGAGGGTGGCGGCCTCGCGCATCGCGTTGATGTTGGGCTCGATATTCGGCACCAGACCGTTCATGGCGGTGAGACAGCCATGCAGCGTATCTACCGCGTCGAACAACGGCTCTTTGTCTTCCTGGTTGTCCTTGTTGTACGCCAGCGGCTGGCTCTTCATCAGTGTGAGAAGGGCAATCAGATGACCGTTGACGCGTCCGGTCTTACCACGTACGAGCTCCGGCACGTCGGGATTTTTCTTCTGCGGCATGATCGATGAGCCGGTACAGAAACGGTCCGGCAGCTCAACGAAAGAAAACTGCTGGGAAGACCAGAGCACCAGCTCTTCACACCAGCGGGACAGATGCGTCAGCGTCAGCGCCGTGGCCGCGCAGAACTCGATGGCAAAGTCCCGATCACTCACGGCGTCCAGAGAGTTTTCACACACGCTGTCGAAGCCGAGCGCCTTTGCGAGAAAATTGCGGTCGGGCTTGTACGGCGTACCGGCAAGCGCTGCGGCACCGAGCGGCAGGACGTTGACGCGCCGCCGGCAGTCGCGGAGGCGCTCGCGGTCACGCCACAGCATCTCGAACCACGCCATCACATGGTGACCGAACGTGACAGGCTGTGCCGCCTGCAGATGGGTGAATCCGGGCATGATGGTCGTGGTGTGGGCATCAGCCAGCTCGAGAATACCGCCCAGGAGGTCGGTTTCGAGTGCAATCAGCTCGTCTATCGCCTCGCGCAGGTAAAGCCGGATGTCCGTTGCGACCTGATCGTTGCGCGAGCGCCCCGTGTGGAGCTTCTTGCCAACGTCGCCGATGAGCTCGATGAGCCGGCTTTCGATGTTCATGTGGACGTCTTCGAGCTCAACGCGCCACGCTAATTGTCCGGCCTCGATCTCACTCTCGATGCGCGACAAACCGTCGACAATCTGCGCGCACTCGTCGTCCGTCAGCACGCTGATATGCGTCAGCATTCGCGCGTGCGCTTTGGAGCCTTCGATGTCCTGGCGGTAAAGGCGCTGATCGAACTCGATCGATGCGGTGAATGCTTCGACGAATTCGTCCGTTGCCTCGGAGAAACGTCCGCCCAGCAAGCCCGCTCGGCCCTGCTTCGGTGTACTATTGGCGCTCATGTCCAGCATGCAGAAATTCGGGTGGCAAATTATAGCGGAATCAGAGCCGCTGAGCTTTTGAGACCTGGTTAGAGAATCCCTGAATGAGCGCCCGCCCGGCCCACTTTGTCATTCCCGAGTTGTGCAACACCACCGCGCTCACCCTGCTGGTGCTGTTCAGCCAGCTGCTGGTTGTCATTCTGCTCCTTGCCGGGGGCGAGTTGTCCTGGGTGCGGTTTGGCCTCATGTCACTGTTCGTTCAATGGGTTGCACTCGTGAGCGCCGCCTGCCTGTGTCTATTGCGCGTGCCGCTGCAGCGTCTTGGTCTCGTCGCCGGTGCGTGCGGGGCGTTTCTGCTGGTCATTGCAGTCACGCTGGTTGTCAGTGCCATCGCGGAGTGGGCCGTGGATCGCGGTCCGGATCCGCTTGCGCGAATCACCGGGCAGCTGGCCATTGCCGGGATCATTGCCGCGCTCGTGTTGCGCTACTTCTATGTGCAGCAGCGGCTCAGATTGCAGGAGCAGTCGGAGCTCCAATCGCGCATCCAGGCGCTGCAGTCGCGGATCCGGCCCCACTTTCTGTTCAACAGCATGAACATCATTGCGAGTCTGATTGCGACAGATCCGGACACGGCCGAGACCGTCGTGGAAGATCTTTCCGAGCTCTTTCGCGCGAGCCTCAACGATGCGGGCAACCAGGTGCCGATCACGGAGGAGCTTGATCTCTGCGAGCGCTACATCCGCATCGAATCGTTGCGCCTCGGGGAACGTCTGCAGCTCGAATGGGACGTCCCGGATCTCCTCCCCGGCACGCGAATTCCGCTGCTCACGCTGCAGCCGCTCCTGGAGAATGCAATCTATCACGGCATTCAACCGCTGCCCGAAGGCGGCACCATCGAGTTGCAGCTGCGTTACGATGAGGACTTTGTTGTCGTCAAGATCAGTAATCCCATCCCCGGGCCCAGTCGGCAGAGCGAAAGTGAGGGTAATCGCATGGCGCTTGCCAATATTCGCAGCCGCCTCAGCGTGCTCTACGGCAACCGCGCCTCGCTGGATGCTGAATCACAAGGGCAGGTGTTCGTGACCCAGCTGCGTTTCCCGAAAGTTGCTCAACCGGTATAGATAGCCATGCGGATCCTCTTAGTCGACGATGAAAATCTGGCCCGCGACCGGCTGCGGCGCATGCTGGAAGCGGAAGACGATCACGAAGTGGTGGGCGAAGCCGCCAACGGTACGGAAGCCGTGCGCGTATGCGAGGCTGAGCAGCCGGATCTGGTGCTCCTCGACATCCGCATGCCGGGCATGGACGGGCTCGAGACCGCGCGCCATTTCCTCGAGCTCGAAGACCCGCCGGCCGTCATTTTCTGTACGGCCTATGAAGAACATGCCATACAGGCGTTCGACCTGCAGGCGGTCGGCTATCTCCTGAAGCCGGTGCGTAAAGACAACCTCTTAGCCGCTTTGTCCAAAACCATGCGTCTCAATCGTGCCCAGCTGGCTGCACTCAATGCGGCGGACGACTCGCGCCGTTCGCACATTTCCGCCCGCACGCACAGGGGCATAGAGCTCATTCCCGTCGACGACATCCGCTACTTTCAGGCCGATCAGAAATACGTGACGGTGCGCTACGGCGGCGGTGAGATCATCGTCGACGAGACGCTGAGAGAGCTCGAAATCGAATTCGAAGATCTGTTTGTTCGGGTCCACCGCAACGCGCTGGTCGCCAAACACCACATCGAAGGGCTCGCCAAGGAAGGCCCGGGCCAGGTTGCCGTGCGCATGCGGGGTCTCGACGAGGCCATCTCCATCAGCCGGCGCCATTTACCTGCCGTTAGAAAACTGGTGAAGAAACTCTAGTGACATTGGATACCGTACGCATCGCCACCCGGGAAAGCGCACTCGCTCTGTGGCAGGCAAATTACATTCGCGACCAGCTCATCGCCTGCCATCCGGGTCTGGAGGTTGAGCTTCTCGGCATGACCACAGCCGGTGACCGGTGGCTGCAGTCGCCGTTGAGCGAAATTGGTGGCAAAGGTCTGTTCGTCAAAGAGCTCGAGCAGGCCATGCTCGACGGACGCGCCGACATTGCCGTGCATTCGGTCAAAGACCTTCCAGCCGTCATGCCGGACGGCTTTGCGCTGCCGGTGGTCGCGTTCCGCGATGACATTCGCGACGTGATTGTTGGCTGCCCCGGGGGCCTCGACGCCCTGCCCCAAGGTGCACGTGTCGGATCGTCGAGTCTGCGGCGCCAGGCCCAGCTGCTGGCGCTGCGTCCGGACCTCGATATCGCGCCCGTCCGCGGCAACGTGGGCACGCGCCTGGCCAAGCTCGACGCCGGTGACTATGACGCGATCGTGCTGGCGGCAGCCGGTCTCAACCGTCTGGAAATCGAGCGTGACGATCTCTTCAAGCTGCCTGCAGACCTGTGTCTGCCGGCCCCCGGGCAGGGAGCGCTGGGCATCGAATGTCTCGCTGATAGCCCGGTGCAGACGCTGCTGGCACCGCTCGTCGATCAGGCGGTTGCAGCCGCCGTCACGGCGGAACGCGGCGTCAGCGCCGGCCTGGGTGCGGACTGCTCCCTGCCGGTTGCGGCCAGCGCCGAGGTTGCCGATGGTGAGGTGACGCTGCGTGCGCTGCTTGCGAGCGCCGATGGATCGACCCTGTTGAGAGCTCAGGCGCGCGGCAGCGACCCCGAAGGGGTTGCGGCTGAAGTTGTCGAGACGCTTTATTCCCAGGGTGCGCAAACCATTCTGGACACGCTGCAATCCGGGCCTTCATGACCGGGGAGCAGAAAGATCAACGGCAGGAGACCGGCATGATCTGGGTGACTCGCAGCGAACCCGGCGCGAGCCGGCTTGCCCGGGCACTCGAGATGCGTGGCCACAGCACCTGGCTCGGGCCGGTTCTCGGCGTCACCCCGTTGTCGGTTGATACCCCGCGGGAGCCTCCGCAGCTGGTCATCACCCTGTCCGGTCATGCGGCCCGCGAAGCCATTGCGCAGGGACATCTCGAAGCGTCCGCGGCGGCGGTTCACGTCGCCATTGGCGAGATGACGGCGCGCGAACTCGAAGCGGCAGGTGCGAGCGTACGCATACCGGCAAAAGCGACGTCCGAGGGGATCCTCGGGATGGCGGAAATTGCCGCGCTCGACACGGCTGCGACCGTCTGGTTGTGGGCGGGGCGCGGTGGACGCGATCTGCTCGAGCAGGAACTCGGTAAAACGGCAAACGTTGTAAAATTTGAGTTATATCTGCGCCACCCTTTACCGCTCGACGATGTCCCGCAAAGCCGCATCAGCGCGGTCATCGTGTCCTCTATCGAAGGATTGCAGGCCGCTCACGAAGCATGGCGCGGTGCGGGTGGTGGGTATAATGTGGCCATCATTGCGGTGTCGTCGCGCATAGCAGCACGCGCCCGTGAGTTGGGGTACACCAGGATTTTCGACAGTGATGGAGCCGATACGCAGTCGGTCTGTCAAGCGGTAGACCAGTACGCAGCAGCATAAAATGCGATCAACAAGAGAGCAGTAGTAGAACAGGATGACCGAGCGCAGATCGCCAGACGAGCCAGAAGAAAAAACGATGTCGGAAGCCCAGGCTGAGCTTGCGGACTCCGCTGAGACGACGGCGCCGGTTGCTGGCGAAGAGCGGGATGAAGCGCTACAGAAAGATGCCGTCGAGCCCGAGCAGGAAGCGAGCGAAGCCGTCGCGTCTGTAGACGCATCCGTCGAGACTGAGACGACCGACGCTGAGCCCCGGGCGGAAGCGGGAGACGAGGCACGCGTCGATGACCCGGCGGCGCACAGCGCGGATCAACCCGCGGAAACGGTGGCACCACAACCGGTAAAACCCAGAGGAAGGTTGCTGGGAGCGCTGGCGCTGCTGCTGGCGCTGACCGCGGCGGCGGGCGTGGGTTATCTCTACTACGAACTCGTTTACCTCGCGCCGCTCAACGCCGTCAGCGAACGCAGCGCGGAGCTCGATGCAAAGTACGCCGACCTGGAATCGAAGCTGTCGCAACGTATGGAAGAAATCTCGGCAACGAGCAGTCAGGCGGTCAGCGAGCTGGCGCAGAGCCAGGCGGCCCGTCTCGCGGAGAACGAAGCGGCGGTCGTCAAATCTCTCAACGATGCGCTCCTGGCGGCGCCGCCCTCGCAGCGCGAGTGGAAGCTCGCCGAGGCGGAGTACCTCATGCGCATTGCCAACCATCGTGTACTCATGGAGCAGGACTCGGACGGCGCGCTGAATCTCCTCATGGCGGCGGATCGCATCCTGACCGAGCTGGATGACTTTGCGCTGCATCAGGTGAGGGCTCGCCTGGCTGATGAAATCATTGCGCTCGAGCAGGTGCGGCGTGACGATCTGCAGGGTATTTACCTGCGTCTGGAGGCCCTCAAAGGGCAACTTCAGGATCTGCCCCTGGCGACGCCGGAATACCTCGAGTCCGAGCCTGACGAATCCCAGGCGGAGCTCACTGTCTGGCAGACCATGGCGGAAGAGCTCAAGCAGTTTGTCCGTATCCGCCAGATGGGCGAGGGTGAGGCCATCAAGCCGCTGCTGGCGCCCGAAGAGGAACGTTATCTCGAGCTCAATCTGCGGCTTGCCGTTGAGCAGGCTCAGCTGGCGGCGCTGCGACGCCAGCAGGTTGTGTTCGAGCAGAGCCTGACCTCATTGCGTGACTGGTATGCAGGCTACATGGATCCCAACGATGAGCGCACGCAGGCGGTGCTGGATGCGGTTGATGAGCTCCTGCAGCTGGAACTCGCGCGGCCGCTGCCGGACGTATCGGGCTCGCTGAATGAGCTCCTGAGTGCCATCGGGGGCGGATCGTGAAAATCTTTGCAACGGCTGTGCTGTTAGCGATTCTGCTCGGCGGTGTGGTCGGCACGCTGCTGGTTCAGGATCCGGGCTACGTGCTCATCAGCTACGGCGACACCGTGCTCGAAACGAGTTTGTGGATTGCTCTGTTGCTCCTCGTCGCGCTTTACGTCTTGATATGGGGCTTTTTTTTCGCCACCCGCAAGCTCGGCCAGGGACAGCTGCAGCTGGTGCGCTGGCGCTCCGGACGTAAGCGACGTGGCGCGCGTAATCAAACCGTACGCGGGCTCCTGGTCATGGCTGAAGGTCGCTGGGAGGAAGCGAAGAAGCTCCTGGCTGACGCGGCGGACAACGTCGAGACGCCGCTGATCAACTACCTCAACGCGGCGCGCGCCAGCCATGAGCTGGGTGAGCGCGATGCGCGTGACGAGTATCTGAAGCTTGCCCACGAATCGACGCCCGGCGCGAAGTTTGCCGTCACCCTTACCCAGGCGGAGTTCCATATCCATGAAGGCCAGTACGAGCAGGCGCTGGCGGCGCTCCTGGTGCTGCGCCGGCGCGCGCCAAAGCATCGCGCAGTGCTGGCCATGCTTGCAGACTGCTACGAAGCGCTGCACGACTGGGAAGCGCTGAAAGAACTCCTGCGCGATCTCAAGCGTCACAAGGCGCTGTCGGAGGTGGAGATCAAACGCGTCGAGCAGGTTGTCTGGCAGGCACTCCTTGCGGGTGCCGAATCCCCGGCGACGCTCTGGAAGAAGATGCCCAAGCATCTGAAAAACGAAGCGGGGCTCCTGCGTGACTGGGTCAACGTGCTGCGTCACGCCGGGCGGATAGACGATGCGGAACACGCCGCACGTCTGGCGCTCGGACAGCAGTGGGACAGCGAGCTTGCCTCCATTTACGGAGAAATTCATTCCAGCGATCCCGCGCGTCAGCTTGTCGTTGCCCAGGGTTGGGGTAAGGAGCGCCCGAACGATGCTGAGCTTGCGTTGACCCTGGGGCGGCTGTGTCTCATCAACGAGAAGTTCGAGCAGGCGCGGGACTACTTCGAAACCAGTCTGCGGCTTGCGCCCGGCGATGTCGTTTACGGTGAGCTGGGACGGTTGTGCGTGGCGCTCGGCGATCAGCAGCGTGGCGTCGAATATCTGCTGCGTTCGCTCGGTTCGCTCAGTGAGCTGCCGCAGCCGCAGGAACCGACTATCCGCAAAGCCAGCGTCACCTGACGGTCATTCAGACGGGTGCTTCAGTGTCTTGGCGCGTAGCTGAAGACGTCAGCGTGACACTGCGCCTGATGTATGCCCTCCGCCAGCAGCACGTCCAGCGCGGCATAGACGAAGGCCGGTCCCCCGGCAAGTAGCACATACGCGCCATCCGCCGGTGTATTGCGGGCCGCATAGCGGCTCGCATTGTCGCGCAGCCAGACCAGACCTTCGTTCGCCGGCGTCCGCCGGTCGTCGACGATCGTGTGGAGGGTGACATTGGAATAACCACCCAGGCGCTCAATCTCATAGAGATCTCCGGCATCATCTGCGCACCAGACGATGTCTGTTCTGCCGCTGCCCGGTTTGTCGGATCGGTACTCCGCACAGCTGAATGCCTGTGCAGCCCCGGTGCCGCCGGCAACCAGCAGGACGTCCTGCTCAGGCGCTCCTGACCGAACGTCACCGCGGGCAGGCGTGATGCAGAGCGTCTCGGCACTCAGCAGATTGTCCATCGCTTCAGCTTCCGGCAACCCGGGTGTGGAACGGTAGTGCAGCTCGAGTTCAGGCAGCCGCCCCGGCGCAGAAGCGATCGACAGCGGGATGCGCACGTCACCGGGCGCCACGACTTCGAGGTACTGACCGGCACGGAACCGGTAACCGGTATCCACGGCCAGCGTGATGATCTGGGTGGGTCCGCCGCGGACGGCGACAATCTCGGCGTTGTGCAGAGGCGTCATTGCTGAGTGGGCCGAGCGGCGGTTTTTGCGGATGCGGCCCTGCTCTAGCGCTTCATCGAGTTGAAGAACTCTTCGTTCTTCTTGGTTTCCTTCAGCTTATCGAGGAGGAACTCGATGGCGGCGATGTCGTCCATGTCGTGCAGGAGCTTGCGCAGGATCCAGACCCGCTGCAGCTCCTCCTCGCCCATGAGGAGCTCCTCGCGGCGGGTGGCCGAGCGGCGAATGTTGATGGCCGGGTAAACCCGCTTCTCTGCAATCTTGCGCTCGAGGTGCAGCTCCTGGTTACCCGTGCCTTTGAACTCCTCGTAGATCACCTCGTCCATCTTGGAGCCGGTGTCGATCAGCGCGGTGGCGACGATGGTCAGGCTGCCGCCCTCCTCGATGTTGCGCGCGGCGCCGAAGAAACGCTTGGGACGCTCGAGCGCGTGGGCGTCGACACCACCCGTCAGGACCTTGCCGGACGATGGCACAATGGTGTTGTAGGCTCGCGCCAGACGCGTGATCGAGTCGAGCAGAATGACCACGTCTTTCTGGTGTTCAACCAGACGCTTGGCCTTCTCGATGACCATTTCCGCAACCTGCACGTGCCGTGAGGGCGGCTCGTCGAACGTCGATGCGACCACCTCGCCGCGCACGGAGCGCTGCATCTCGGTCACTTCCTCCGGACGCTCGTCGATGAGAAGGACAATCAGCACCACCTCGGGATTGTTGGCCACAATCGATTGCGCGATGTTCTGCAGCACCAGCGTTTTACCCGCTTTCGGTGGCGACACGATGAGCGCGCGCTGACCTTTGCCGATGGGCGCGATGAGATCGATGATGCGCGCCGTGAGGTCCTCGGTGCTGCCGTTACCCCGCTCGAGCATCAGACGCTCATCCGGGAACAGCGGCGTCAGGTTTTCGAACAGAATCTTGTGTTTTTTGGTGTTGGGTTCGCTGAAGTTGATTTCGTCGACTTTCAGCAGTGCAAAATAGCGCTCGCCGTCCTTCGGCGGACGGATCTTGCCGGCGATGCTGTCGCCGGTGCGCAGATTGAAGCGACGCACCTGGCTCGGCGACACGTAGATGTCGTCCGGGCCCGCAAGGTAGGAGCCTTCCGGTGAACGCAGGAAGCCGAAACCGTCCTGCAGGATCTCGAGCGTCCCTTCGCCGTAGATGTCCTCGCCGTTCTTCGACTGTTTGCGGACAATAGCGGCAATCACTTCCTGCTTGCGTGAGCGGCCGACGTTGTCGAGCCCCATCTCACGGGCCATATCGACCAGCTCGCCAACGGGCTTACGTTTTAAATCTGACAGGTTCATAGACATGGGATTGGCTCAAACTCTCGCAAGGGTTAATAACTCTTCCGCGTCGCGGACACAACTGGTCGGTTTACGGAGAGATAAAGGGGGTGAATGAAGAGCCGTGCGGGGCCGAGGCTTATGCTGCCGGCTTGGCACAGTCGATTCGAGGTCAAGTGTAGTGGTTTGATAGCCCCGGTCAAGCCCCTGGGTCACGCCCTTCAGGCAAAAAAACTGACCGGATTCTCACTGTTGATAGTGTGGAAAGCCCGGCTCGGAGCGAAACTTCTCGAGGCGCGTGCTGAAAACGTCGCGGCCGGCCAGTTGGTCCAACGCGGTGACCAGGCCCTCCAGGTCATGGCCCTGCTGACGGCAGCAGGCCAGGTAGCGGCGCAGCAGCGCGGTCAGGTTCTGGCCGTCAGCGCGCAGCGTTTGATCAGCCTGCCAGAAGTAAACGGCGCCACCCCAGTACATGGTTGGATAGCGCCGCTCCGCGCGCAGCAGCGGCGCCGCGTCGGCGAACGGCAGTGCCTCATAAGGGTAACGGCGGCGTTCCCGGTCGAAGCGCTGCCGATAGATGTCCGGGAGGTCGGCATCGGACACCACGCCACCAACGGCCATGACCTGATACTGCATGAAGCTTGCAAACCCTTCGGCAAACCACGCATGGCGACGGCCGAGATAGGGGATCAAGAGATGGCTGAGCTCGTGGCTTGCGGTCCAGTCCGCGCGGAAAGCCTCTGCGGAGAACGCAGGATTGACGTGAAAGTTCACCCCCTGCCGTGTGCCGCGGGTGGTGTGCGCCCAGGGGATCGGCCGGTTTGCGTCATCTGCGCGCAGGAAAGTCACGTGCACCGGGAAAGGCGGAGGTCCGGTCATCGATTCCAGGGTGGTCTGCACGTCGCGGATCCACGCTTCGAGTTTCTGCTGCTCGGCGACGCTGAACGTGTCCTTCCAGTAAAAACGCAGGTCAGTGCGCAGCTCCGCCGAGGCGTGTGTACCCACAACCGCGGCGACGGCGAACACCATCCATTGCAAGGCTTTCAACATGGTTGAAGCGTGAATGGTTCGAGGTGAATGCGCAGTGAAGCGCGATGGTGGCTTGCAGCTCGCTCGGACGTTGCCCCGGCCGGACGTGTACCGGCCGGAATGAATGGCAACGGATCAGATATTGCTGTCGAGAAAAGCCTGCAGCTGAGACTTCGACAGAGCGCCAACCTTGGTCGCTTCCACTTCGCCGTTTTTGAAGAGCATCAGCGTCGGGATACCGCGAATGCCGTATTTCGGCGGCGTTGCTTGATTGGCATCGATATCGATTTTGCAGATCTTCAGACGATCGGAGTACTCGTCGGCGATCTCGTCGAGAATCGGCGCAATCATCTTGCAGGGGCCACACCACTCTGCCCAGTAGTCGACAAGCACGGGCTTGTCTGCGTTGATGACGTCGCTTTCGAATGCGTCGTCGCTGGTGTGTACGATCGGATTGCTCATTCAGAAACATCCACAAAACTGAGTGCCGGCGCAGTGTAGCACCAAGCTGCGCTATCATGCAGCCGAAGTAGAGTAATCCCGTTGAAGAATTTGCCGGAAACGCGAGATCTATCGCAGGCTGAGCCCTGGGCGGCGCTGGACCTGGGCTCAAACAGTTTTCATTTGCTGGTGGTGCGGCCGTCTGGTGGCAGCTTCTTTGTCATCGAGCGATTGAAAGAAAAAGTGCAGCTGCTGAGCGGCTTCAGCGACGGGCGCATCCAACCGCAGGCTGCTGCGCGCGGACTCGATTGTCTGGCGCGGTTTGCACAGCGGCTGCGACCCATACCTCCCGAACGCATTCTCGCCATGGGGACGTGTGCCCTCAGAGAAGCCGACAACGCGGCGGATTTCATTGCCGCTGCGGCGGATGTGCTGCCCGTACCGGTCCGCGTGATCGACGGTGGGCGCGAAGCAGAGCTGGTGTATACCGCGGTCGATCATCATCTCGATGGTCCGGGTGCGACGCGGCTGGTGATTGATATCGGCGGCGGGAGCACGGAATTCGCCTGGGGTGATGCCGCCCGTCCGGACGGTGCGGCTTCCGCCACGCTCGGCTGCGTGTCCTCGCGAAATCGTTTCTTTGACGGCGCAACGGATTTTGCGGCGGCCTACCGACGCGCGCGGCGCGCCGCGCTTGCCGGTCTGGATGACTGTCTTGCTGACGTGCCGCGCTCGCCGGCCATGCAGATTTACGGCACCAGCGGGACCATCCAGTCCATCCAGATGGTGCTCACGGCGAACGGCTGGAGCAGCGAGAGGATTACCGCGGATGCCATGTCCTTCCTGGAGCGTGCCCTGCTCGATGGGCTCTGGGTGCCTGGGGTGGGTATGCCGGGGCTTGCGCCGGACCGGATCGACATTTTCCCTGCAGGCGTGGCTCTGCTTGCGGCCTGTTTCGAAAAGCTCGACATTCAAGCGCTCGAATACGTCGATGTATCATTGCTGCACGGCATGATGTGCGAGGCAGTGGTGACGGGGCAGGAAGGCAGTCTGCACGAAGACAGCGTCCGCCAGCTGGCGGCGCGGTTTGCGGTTGACGATGCGCAGGCGGCGCGGGTGGAACGGACGGCGCTTGCGCTTTTCAACCAGGCGCTTCCCGCGTGGCCCGAAATTGCCCAGTACCTCGAGCTTTACAGGTGGGCCGCGCGTCTGCACGAAATCGGCGCGCAGATCAGCACGCGGCATTATCATCGGCATGGCGCCTATATCATCAAGCACGCCGAGTTGCCCGGCTTTGCCGACTGGCAGAAAAACATGCTGGCGCTGCTCATTCGCGGGCACCGCCGCAGCCTTCCGGGTCTTGCCTTCCAGGCGTTTCCGGCAGCGGCAGCCGCGCAGCTGCAGCGCCTTGTTGCGCTGCTGCGGATTGCCGTGATTCTCGAACGCAGCCACAACGATGACGATTCTCCCGCCGTCAGCTTCGCGGTGGCCGACCGGCGTCTTGATCTCACCCTGCCGCCGGGCTGGCTCGAGGCTCATCCGTTGTCGGCGCGGGAGCTCGAAGTGGAACGCGACCAGCTCGAAGGCGGCGGCTTCGTGCTTTCGACCGGCTGACTCAGCGGTTGTTGAGGATGCCGGCAGCGGCCTTGGCGAAATAAGTCAGGATGCCGTCGGCACCGGCCCGTTTGAAGCTGAGCAGCCCTTCCAGGATCACCGCATCGGTCAACCAGCCGGCATTGATGGCGGCCATGTGCATGGCGTATTCGCCGCTCACCTGGTACGCGAACGTCGGTACGCCGAACTCCCGCTTCACGCGGGTGACGATGTCCAGATAAGGCATGCCGGGTTTGACCATCACCATGTCTGCACCCTCTTCGAGGTCCAGCGCAATCTCGTGCAGCGCTTCGTCGCCGTTGGCGGGATCCATCTGATAGGTGAATTTGTTGCCGCCGGCGATATTGCTGGCTGAGCCGACTGCGTCGCGGAAGGGGCCGTAGTAGCTTGACGCATATTTCGCGGAATACGCCATGATTTTGGTGTTGATGTGATCGGCGGCATCGAGCGTTGCACGAATACGGCCAACGCGGCCGTCCATCATGTCGGAGGGTGCGATGATGTCGGAACCCGCCTCCGTGCACACGAGCGCCTGCTTGCACAGCGCATCCACGGTGATGTCGTTGGCGACGTACCCGTCCGCATCGAGAATGCCGTCCTGGCCGTGCGTCGTGTAGGGATCGAGCGCGGCATCGGTGATCACGCCGAGTTCGGGTGCCGCGGCTTTGATGGCCCGCACCGCGCGCGGCACCAGGCCGTCGGGGTTGTAGGCTTCCGCGCCGTCGAGGCTGCGGCCGTCAGCGTCGACGTTGGGGAAAAGCGCAATCGCGGGAATGCCCAGCTCTGCGACGGCGGCTGCCTCTTCAGCCAGCAGATCGACGCTGTGGCGCTGAATGCCTGGCATGGAGGCAACGTCCGTGCGCTTGCCTTCGCCGGGGATGACAAACATCGGGTAAATCAGATCGCTGAGCGAGAGCTCATTTTCCCGAACCAGACGGCGGACAAAGTCGTCCGTGCGATTGCGGCGCATTCGCGTGCGCGGAAACTGACGCATGATGGCTCCCCTGGTGTGTTTCATGTTGTGCGTGTCACTAGACGCTCTTCAGACTCGCGCCGTTGCTTTGCGCAGACGACGCACAGCTGTCTGAAAGAGCTCCGGCTGATTGTGCATTTTCGCGGTGAGTAAAGCACCATACAAGGCAGCCAGGAGCTCGTGTGCCTGGCGTGCGGCTCGTTTCGGTTTGGCACCGCCCGCCTCGTAGGTGGCGCTCAATGCCGCATGCCAGTCGGCGAACTGATCGGTGATGGCCTGGCGATGGATGGCGGTTTCTTCGCCGGCGGTCAGATGATGGCTGAGTACCGCAAGCAGGCAATCGCTTTCACCGTCCCGGGTATACTCGGCGAAGCCGGTAATGAAAGCGCCGAGTCGTTTGCCCGGATTGCCGGAGCCGGACAGGTGGCGGAAGGCCGTTTTCTGCAACTCGGCAATTGCATTTCGCAGCAATACCATGGCCATCTCCGGCTTGCCGCCGGGGAAGTGGTGATAGAGAGAGGCTTTACTCAGGCCGGCCGCCACCGCCAGATGGTTCAGCGTGGCACCATCGTAGCCGCGCTGAATGAACACGGCACTGAGCTGGTTGTAGAGCAACTTTTTGGTTGCAGCAGATTGGGTCACGATGCCAAACAGTGAAAGAAAACCGGGATGGTAACCGAACGATCGTTCATGTCACATCATAAAAACGTCATATCTGTGATTTCGAGCACCTGCCGTGCGACCTTTTTGCCGACTGGCGCATCTTTATAAGCATGTCGGGATTTGCAGACATACAGCTGGCAGACACGGTCGCCGCAGGCGTCATGCGTGGTGACCGGCCGGCGCTGGAGACTGCTTACCGCGAGCTCGCTCGAGCGGTGATGAACATGTCCACCAGAATCCTGCAGGACCGGCAGCTGGCGGAAGAGGTTGTCCAGGACACCTTCATCGATCTCGTCGAGAAGGGATCGCAGATTCAACGGCGCGATGCGGTTGTACCGTGGGTACGTCGCGTGGCGGTCAACCACTGCCTCATGCGGCTGCGTTCACCCTGGCATGCGCGCCGTGATGAGCTGGATGACAGCCATCTGGATGCCCGGGCCGCTCCGGACGGTGACCTCGAGTGGATGGCGCAGATTCCCAGCCTCGAGCGTGCGCTCGGGGTGCTGTCGGATGAAGCGCGGACGGTCATCTGGCTGCACGATGTCGAAGGCTACACCCACAAAGAAATTGGTGAAGTCATGGGCAAAACCGCCAGCTTTTCGAAATCCCAGCTGGCGCGCGGTTACGAGAAGCTGCTGGCCTGGCGCCAGCAACGCACATCGCTGGAAGGTGAACAGGATGCCCGCACCGGGAGTGCGGGATCAACGAACAGAAAAGAGGGTCAAGATGCAGAAAAGACCTTGGGAAATATCGGATCTCCTTGCCGTGGCTGACGGTGAACTGCGGGACGCGCAGGCTCAGGTGGAGAGCCCCGAAGCGCAGGCAGCGCTTGGCGAGATCGAGGCGCTTCGCGCGCAGTTGCGCGAGCTGCCGGATGTGCCGGTAGACGAAGAGCTTTGGTTGTCGCGGATGCCGCCGGCCAGACGTTCCGCCTGGCTGCGTTATCCGCTGGCAACGGCGGCGACGGTTTTCCTCGCCTCGGCATTGGGTATTTTCATGATGGCCGGCGGCCTCACGCCGTCGGATACCGGGCCCAGCTTTGCCGGTGCCGGTCACGTGGAACCCGGTGGCGTGCGGCTTGCCTCCCTCATGAATCAGTCGCGCGATCTCGAAACGCGCCTGACCGCCCCGGCCGCCAGCCAGGGCATGCGCTATGCCGCAGAGACTGACGCCGCAACCCGGCCGGCGGCGGTGACCGCCACTGAACGCCGGTTGCTGTATCGACTGGCGGATGTAGATGCGCAGATTGCGCGCCTCTACGAGGCCGACGCCGTAGACCTCAACGCACGCGTTGAGCTGTGGCGCCAGCGGGTGAACCTGCTGGAGAGCATTGTTGCCGCGCGCGCAGGTGAGCGTCCGCAGGCCGCACAAGAAATCAGGAGTATGTAGTGAAAATCATAATGATATTGCTCGCCGTGGTGCTCTCCGTGCCGCAGGCGATGGCCGCAGAAACTCTGGACGAAGCGGAGATCGAGCGTCAAATCGAAGAGGCGCGCCGCCAGATCGATGAAGCTGCCAGAGTTCTGAAAGAGCTTTCGATCCAGAAATACGCGCTGGGCGGTGGCGGAAAACGCGCCATGCTCGGCATCCTGCTGGGTGCCAACCGGGCAGATGACGGTGTGGTCCTCGACGGCGTAACGTCGCAGAGCGGCGCCGCGCTCGCGGGTCTGCGCGGCGGCGACAAGATTGTCGTCATTGGCGACGTTGATCTTGCGGATACCAGTAACCCCAACCACGCGTTGTCGAAATACATGAAAGACGTCGCCGCCGGAGAGTCCGTGCCGATGACGGTGGAACGCGACGGTGAACGCTTTGACGTTACCGTGGTGACCAAAGCCGAGCTCGAGCTCAAGCAGGTTAGACGTGCCATGCTCGGCATTCTGGTGGGTCCGGAAACGAAAGGCGGCGTGGCCGTTGCCGGGGTAACCCCGGGCAGCGGCGCGGCGGAGGCTGGCCTCAAGGCGGGCGACAAGATTGTCGTCATCGGCGACGTTGATCTCGGTGATGAGCGACGTCCCGGCCGGGCCCTGTCGGCATACATGCGCAAGGTGAGTCCGGGTGATGCCGTGCCCCTGGATCTCGAGCGCGGTGACGATGGGCTCTCCGTTGTGGTGGTCACCCAGGCGGAGGGCGCACATGTCAAAGAGTTCTTCGGGCAGGACTTCGATTTCGACTTTGACTTTGACTTTGGCCACGTAGCGCCTCACGTGCAGGTGAAGCAGGTCATGCGCTCCCATCAGCTCCTTGCAGTGGACGGAGATCTCGCACGGTATTTCGACGTCGATGAAGGGGTAGTGGTCGTCGAGCCGCCTGAGAATTCGGCGATCAAAGCCGGTGATGTCCTCTTAAGCATCGACGATGTGGAGGTCGATGGTCTCGATGACGCCATGGAGCGCCTGAGCGCACTCGAGGAGGAAACTACCGTGCAGGTCAAACGCCGCGGCAGTAAGCGTGAGATTGCCGTCGATGCGGGTGAGTTTGCGGCGCTGAGCAAAATCAAAACGATCCAGATCCAGGCGCCTGACGCGCCGGAGGTAGAAACGGTCGTCGAGATCAAGGACTAGCGGCAGCCTGCTCGAGATTGGCGCTGGCCTCGAGCCACGCCTCCTCGATCGTCTCGAGGCGGGCACGCCGTTTTCCGGCTTCTGCCAGCAACTCATCCAGCTCGCTCGCGGGCATCGACTGATAGGTGTCGGTGTCCGCCAGGCGCACCTCCAGATCCCGTAGCGCAGCGCTCTCCGTGTCCAGCTGTCGTTCCAGACGTCGGACTTCGTCTTTCAGGTGCTTCAGCGACGCCCGCTGCCTGGCCCGTTCCTGGCGCTGCACTTTACGCGAGCTGCCTGCGGGCTGCGCAGGACCGTCGGAAATCTCTGCGGCTCGCGCCGCGGTGTAATCGTTGAGATCGCCGCTGTAGACGTCGAGCGCACCGCGCGCAATCACCCAGAAGTCGTCGATGGATCGCTCCAGCAGAGCTCGATCGTGGGAGACGATGATCACCGCGCCGGTGTAGTCCTGCAGCGCCAGCGCCAGGGCTTCGCGCATATCGAGGTCGAGGTGGTTCGTGGGTTCATCCAGGACCAGAAGCGCAGGCTTATCCAGCGCGATCATGGCGAGCACCAGGCGCGCTTTCTCGCCGCCGGATAGCGTGGCAATCGGGCGGGTGATCATGCCGTCGTCGAAACCCCAGCGCCCGAGGTAGTCGCGGCACTGCTGCTCGCGCCAGGATTCGCGGGCGTGCTGCAGGAGATTCAACGCCAGCTCCTCGGGATTGAGCGTTTCCATCTGGTGTTGTGCAAAGTAGCCCACGTCACTGTGCTGGCCGCGCGCAAGCTCACCGGCCTGGGGCTCAATCTCGCCGACGAGCGCTTTCAAGAGCGTCGACTTGCCGGCGCCGTTCGCACCCAGAACGCCCACGCGTGCGCCCGGCAGCACAGTTTGTCCCACGTGCTCGAGGACCACCTGGTCGCCGTACCCCAACTGCAGATCGCGCATCGAGAAAAGCGGATTGGAGACCTTTTCCGGATTCTGAAAGGCGATGCGATAGGGTGACTCGAAGGCGAGCGTCGCACTCGTCTGCAGGCGCTCCAACGCCTTGATACGGCTCTGCACCTGCTTGGCTTTGCTGGCCTTCGCGCGGAATCGGTCGACAAACTTCTGAATGTGCTGCGCCTGTGCCTCACGCTTGACCTGGATGGCCTGCTGCTGCAGCACGTGCTCGGCGCGCTGGCGTTCACAAGCGCTGAAGTTGCCGTTGTAAAGTTTGCCGGAACCGGTGGACAGGTAGAGCGTATGGGTCGCGCAGGCGTCCAGAAAAGCGCGATCATGGGCAATCATCATGACCGTCCCCGGAAAACGGGCGAGCCAGCGTTCCAGCCACATGATGGTCTCGAGGTCCAGGTGGTTGGTGGGTTCGTCCAGCAACAGCAGGTCACAGGGCGTCATGAGGGCACGGGCGAGGTTGAGGCGAATGCGCCAGCCGCCGGAGAACGCGGCATAAGGCCGCGTGAAATCGTCGGGTTTGAACCCCAGACCGGACAGTATGCTGGCAGCCCGCGCTGACGCTTCGTAGCCGCCCGCGTCCTCGAGATCGGAGTGCAGCCGCGCGAGCGTCTCATCGCTGTCAGTCGCAGCAATGGCGTCTTCTATCCGCCGCAGCTCCGCATGGCCGTCGATGACGTACGCGAGCGCTTCGCGGTCGGTGGCCTCCGCTTCCTGCTCCATATAGCCGATGCGCCAGCCTTCGGGAATGCTGAGATCGCCGCGGTCCGCCTGCAGGCGGCCGAGCAGCAGGTGAAAGAGGGTCGACTTGCCCGCGCCGTTGCGTCCCGCAACGGCCACGCGCTGGCCGGGGTGCACGGTGAAGTCGAGGTGACTGAAAAGCACGGCTTCACCGCGGCGAAATTGTAGGTTTTCAGCTCGCAGCATGATTCAGAGCACAATGAAGGAGACGCGCGCCATTGGTGGCGCGCGGTCAAGTATAGCCTTCAGGCCTCGCGGATGGATTCCTTTGCGGGCTTCCGGTCCGCGGCCCTTGGCTTGAGTTTTTCGCGGATTGTGGCCACCGTTGCGGGCTGATCGACCGCCTGTGCGTCAATCCAGGTGACCAGCTGCTTCCACTGCATGGTCTCTTTGCGGGCGGCGCGCACCTCACGCATATCGACAACCCCCTGGCCAATTTCTGCGGCGTCGGTATATACCGGAGAGTCGCGGAATTGCGCGACAACCGGCACGTCCAGGCAACCGAGGAAATGCATGAGCTTGTCGTGAGTCTGCGTGTTCGGCTGTATGCGGTTGGCGATGACCCCAACCGGACGGGGTGCCGCACGATAAATCCGGTGCGTCAACAGATCTGCGATGAAGCGGCCACCGGCGCGGATGTCGATCGAGGACGGCAGCATCGGTACCAGGATGACGTCGGTCTGGCGCAGCAGCGATTCGAGATCGCGTCCGCGCGCGTTGCTGTGGCCGTCGATGACAACCATCTCCGTCTCTGCGGGCAGCCGGTGGTGATAAGACTGCGTCTCATACATGTTCGGGCGCTCGTGCTTGGCGACGATGCTGATTGGCGGCAGCTCCGGGTCGCGCAGGCTGGCCCAGTAGGTGCTGCTGGCTTGCGGATCGTTGTCGAGGAGCGCAACGTGGGTGCCGCGGCAGGCGTAGGCAACGGCCAGATTGGTGGCGATGGTGGTTTTGCCGCAACCACCTTTTCCGTTGATGACGAGAACGCGGCGTGCTGGTGAATCCATAGCATTCCACTCGTTGGGCAGACCCCAGTGTCTGCCTGAAAGTGTCCAACCAAGCCATAGAGCATCCGTACGGTACAGCGGCAACGCCGGCGCGCTGTGGGCATCCTACCCTCTGACCATTGCTGTAGAGCTTGGCCCCTAACGGTGATTCTCAATCACTGTTTGTGCAGCCGCTTTGCGGCTTTTTTTGTTCCGGCCGCTCGAGCGGCTTTTTGTCGGGCCGCAATCGCGGCTTTTTTATCCGGCCGATGCCAACGGCCGTGTACCGCTTGCGCGGTGTGCCTGTGCGGCGTAAGAAGTGAGTTCACATGAACCGCGAACTTGCTTCCCCCATGGTCCAGTCCGGCCTCGGCGATGTTGTTTTGAGCGCTCGTGGCTGCCGTCTGTGGCGCCTCGGAGCGTGCCGAGTTACTGGGTCTGTGACCTAGCTGTGGATAACTATACCAGGCAATTTTTCAATTGCACTATCTACTTACGAAGCCTTCATAAACTTTTTATGAGCGTCGCAACCGCAATAGACGGCCATCTCCGGCGAGCGCCCAGAGCGCTGCGCCATCGGTGAAGGCAAGCTCGATAATGGCCGCGCCACTGGCCCGCATCGCGTGGCGGGTACCGGGATCCCAGGTTTGCATCGGGCGTCCGCTGACAACGTCGTAGAGCGCAATTCTGCGATTCGCATAGCCCACCGCCAGCAGCCGGTCATCGGGTGAAAAGCGTGCGGAGACGACGCCGTGATTGATGCCGTGGTGCAGCTCATGCAGCTGACTTCCCGACTCGTTGTCCCAGATGGCAACGAGGTCCCCCTGGGCAGCGGTGAAGGCATAGCGGCCGCTCGGCGAAAGCGCCACGCAGCGCACCGGATTGTCATGCTGGTAGGTGTTGAGCACGGTACCGTCTGACAGTTGCCAGAGCATGGCCGTGTAATCGTCGCTGCCGGTCAGCGCAGTATCGCCCGCTTCGTCCACGGCCACCGAGGCGACTTCGCCTTCGTGCAGCAGCGTGCGCTTGTAGTCGCCGCTCACCGCGTCGAACAGGAGTGCGCTGTGATTGTCGAGGCCCATCAGCACGTGACGATTGTCGTTCATCACCGCGACGTCCAGCACCACTCCGGGCGTGGCCCAGAAATTCATGGCCGCGCCGCTTGCGGTGTTCCACATGACCAGGGTGCGGGGGTCGGTGGTGACGGCGGTCGTGCCGTCCGGGGAGAAATCAGCCGCCACGAGCTCGGCAAACTCGCCGCTCTCGTGGGCCCAGTTGAAGAGGCGCTCGTGGTCAGCCAGCCGCCACATGCTGGCACCGTGGTTCATGGAGCCGACAACGGCCATTTCGCCGTCATCGGAAATGGCGGCGGCGTAGAAACCCTGGGCGGCCATTTCCCAGCTTGCGCTGGGTGGCTCGCCGCTGCTGCATCCGCTGAGAAGTAAAAAGACAAGACAAAGACGTCGCATGGACCTCTCCTTACCTGTCCTTAAGTGTAGATGGCTGTGATGAGTTTGCTTACGCCGCTTCGACGCAGGCGATTTCGTCCTCGATTTCAAAACGGGTCTCGAGTGCAAACGCCAGCGCTTCGAGATCGCGCTTGAGCGTCTCGAGCGGAAGATCCGCTTTGCAGCTGTATTTCTCGCTGAAGGAGACTGCCTGCTGAGTAATGCGCTCCAGTGCCGCCAGCTGATGGGGCTCGGGCTGGCAGCAGGTCAGAAAACGGAAGTGTCCGTAGGAGACGTAGTCGACCAGGACCTCATTGAAGCGCTGGGCCACCGCCTGCGCCAGGTCGCCGTGATTGGCAGAAACGCACTTGTTGAGTTTCATCAGGTAGCTGATGACTTGCGCGCGGTTGCGGCCGATTGCGCGGGTGACCTGAGCGGTATCTTCTGTTTGTGTTGACATGTTTTCCCTCACCATGTTGTAAGGGAAAGATAGCAGTGATTCGGGAAAGCGCCATTGCAGCGACGGTTCAGCGAGTCCCCTGGCGTAGCTGAATGACATTGCTGACAATCAACATCGCAAATCCGATCAGCATCCAGCCTGGGATCGGGAAGCCCAGAAATGGGGGTTCCTCGGCGCAGTCACCGGTCCCTGACGTCATGGCAATCAGAATGTCCGACAGCGGAAAGGCTTCCAGCATGTATTGCAGATCCGGGCCGCATGCGGGTACCTGGTCGGCCGGCAGACTCTGCAGCCACAGCTGGCGGATAGAGAATCCGCTGCCGACACCGGCTGCGAGAATCCCGAGCAGCGGGTAGATGCCCCAGCGTGGATTGTGCAGGAGGCTTGCGTACGCGATGAGAGCGACAACGGCTACCCACACACGCTGCATCATGCACAACGGACAGGGGTTGTAACCGAACGCGTGCTCGAGAACGAGGGCAATGCTGAGGAAACCGCCGCACAGCAGCACCGTGAAGACACCCCATTGTTGGGCCAGGCCCTGTCGAAAATGCAGATTCATGAGACGTTCAATACCACCTTGCCGATGGCCTGGCGGCGATCGAGACAGTTGAGCGCATCGACGTAGTCCGTGAAGTCGAACTCGCGGCCGATGAGCGGGCTGACCTTGCCCGCCTCGACCATCTCCATGATCTCAGCAAAATTCTGTTCGCGCTCTTCGGGGTAGCGCGCGCTGAAGGCGCCGTAGAACACTCCGATCACCTGACAGCTTTTCAGCAAGATGAGGTTGGTTGGCACGCGTGGAATATCGCCGCCCACAAAGCCGATGATGAGCACGCGCCCGTACCAGTTGATACAACGCATACACTGATCGAAAAAGTCACCGCCAACGGGGTCGTATATGACGTCGGCACCTTTCCCGTCGGTAAGCGCTTTGACTTTTTCTTTGAGCTCGCCATCGCTGTAGTTGATGAGTTCGTCTGCACCTGCACGACGGGTAACCTCCAGCTTTTCATCACTGCTGGCAGCGGCAATGACCCGCGCGCCCATGGCTTTGCCCAACTCGACGGCGGCGAGACCAACGCCGCCAGCCGCGCCGAGAACGAGCAGGGTCTCACCCGGCTGCAGCGCGGCGCGCTGCTTCAGGGCATAGTACGACGTGCCGTAGGTGGTGCCGATACCCGCAGCCTGGGCGAACGAGAGATTTGCCGGTTTCCTGCGCAATGCGGCTGCAGGCACGGCAACCTGCTCAGCAAAAGCGCCATGGCCGATACCGCCGAAGACCTCGTCACCGGCTTGCCAGCCGCTGACTTCAGCGCCTACCGCGCTGACTACCCCGGCAAATTCCCCGCCGGGCGAGAACGGAAACTCGGGCTGAGACTGGTATTTGCCTTGCACCATGAGGACGTCGGGAAAGTTGAGCGCGCTGCTCTTCACGTCGACCAGTACCTGGTCGGGCCTGATCTCCGGCGTTGGCACCTCTTCCAGCACCAGGTTTTCCGGGGGGCCGTAGGACTTACACAATACTGCTTTCAATGGACACACGTTACTCGATAAGGAGGCGCCATAGATTACTGGTGCATCCTGTGGGGTCAACTATGCTTATTTGCAGAAAAGGCCTGGAGCAGCGCCATGAATCTCAAAACTGTGTTTCTCACCCTGGTGGCGGCGGGGTCCATCATCGCGCCCGCGATTGCAGAAGACGCCGCCGAAGGCGCAGAAACGCCGGAACCGATTGCCGGCGTCGTGAGATATGTTGATCTCACACCGACGTTCGTGACCAACTACGGCGTCTCCGATTCCGGACGTCTACGGTATGTCAAAGCCGACATCACCGTGCGGGTATCCAACAAAGACGCAGAGTTTGCGGCGCGCTATCACGCACCGGCGTTGCGCAATCGCCTGGTGCTGCTGCTGTCCCGCCAGGATGACTCGACCATATCGAGCGCATCCGGACGCGAAACGATCAAGGCTGAGGCGCTGCAGGAGTTGCGCGAGGTCATGGAGACGGAAGAAGGTGCACCGCATATCGAAGATCTGATGTTCACGAACTTTGTGGTGCAGCGATAGCGTTGAACGCGTCCCAATCCTCCCACGCCTGACGTAGATCCGGATAGTAGACCGCAAAATCCAGCCGGCTGTCGTCGAGCACGCTAAGACTCACCTGCTCGACTTCCTCGAACCACTCTTCCCGCCGCAGGCGCCGCAGCACCGAATGCAGTCCGCGGGCAACGTGGCGCCAGTTGTCGTAGCTGGCGAGCAGGTCCTCGTCCCGCATGTAGCTGTAGAACCGCCGGCCATGATGCGGCAGGAGGTCCGCATGGGTAGCAATGGCCTCGTAGCACTCTCCCGCGAAGTCTCCCAGATCGTGAGAGTAGTGCTCGTGCCAGGCTTCGCTCAGGCAGTGGTCCGCCAGCACGTCTACGAAGATCGGCGCGAAGCGGCGCAGATGATCCGGAAAGCGGTTGCAGTTCTGCCGGATTCCAGGATTGACGTTGGACAGCGCATCAACCCGTCGGTGCAGCCGTGCGCCTGCCTGGAGCGCGATTGGCCAGTCGGAAGGAATCGGGCCTTTGACAAAGTCGCCGACAAACGCGCCGGCGAGCAGCCCGCGGCGATCTCCGGAGCCGGTGTTCCAGGTCAGCGCGGCATCATGTGCCAATGCGCAGTGCGCGAGGAAGTTCACGGCTTATTCCGCGGCCGGATCCATTTGCGGGATCGCCAGATAATCTTCGAGAAACTCGTCGAAGCCGACGTCGTCACTCTGCTCGATCTCCTGCTGACGGGCCAGTGAAGCCTCGACGCTGCGGTCGAAGGCGGCCTGTTCGTCATCGTCCAGCGGCATACCGGCGAAGTGCGCCTGATGGGCGATGGCTCGATTCATGCTGAAGCGGAAGAACGGAATCTCCTGTTCCTGCATCTCAGCAAGAATGCGTGCTGAAGGGGTGCGGGCTGAGTCATCAACTTTGGCCTGCTGGGCAGCCAGGGCGGCACGGTAAGGCGTGCCCGCGGCATTCTTATCGAGTATGTCCGCAACGGTGGCGCAGGCATCGAGCAGCGACTGACCCCATTCGGCAACGCTGAGTGGTTTACCCTCGTCGCAGGAGAGCCGCAATTCGGGATCCCGGCCACGCTCTACGATGCTCAACTGATTGGCCGCCATGCGCTGGGATTCTGCTTCGCTGTCCATGCCGCTCTCGGCGAGCAGGCACACCAGCAGGAACGTATCGAGGAAGTTGATTGCTTCGGTGTCGATACCAATCGGCAGGAAGGGATTCAGATCGAGGCATCGCACCTCAACGTATTCGACGCCGCGATCCCGCAAAGCCGTGATCGGCCGTTCGCCGGTGCGAATGGGTCGCTTCGGCCGAATCGTGCCGTAAAACTCGTTCTCGATCTGCAGGATGGCGGCGTTGAGTTGCTGATAGTTCCCGTTCTTCTTGACACCCCGGGCGGCGTACTCGGGATACTCCCATGTGAGCGCTTCGACCATGGAGTTTGCATACTCGTCGAGTGAGTTGTAGGAGATGTGCAGCTCACTCTGGGCGTTGCTCTGGTAGCCGAGCGGCCCCATCCTGAGGCTGGTCGCGTGAGGCAGGTACATGGAACCTTCGTCGAACGACTGCAGGTTGTGTTTCATGCCCCTTGTGAACGACTTGCACACCGCCGGTGATGCGCCGAAGAGGTACAGGAGGAGCCATGACCAGCGACGGAAGTTTCTGATGAGGCCGAAGTAGGCGGCGGTAATGCCGTCCTGGTCGTTGATGCCGAGCATCGGCCATGCCGACTCCGGCAGGGAAAAGTTGTAGTGGATACCGGAGATTGTCTGCATCAGGCGCCCGTAGCGTAGCCCGAGCCCCAGACGATAGACGGTTTTAGCCTGAGCGATGTTGGAAGTGCCGTACTGCCCCACGGGAATGTCTTCGTCCGTGGCGAGAATACAGGGCATGCTGCTTGGCCACAGCAGCTCATCGCCAAGGCTGGCGTAGACGGCCCGGTGCACGTTCGTGAGCTGCTCGAGACAAGCTTCCGGCGAGTTGTGCACGCCGGTGATGAGCTCGACCTGCGCCTCGGAAAAGTCGGTGGTGATTGCCTCGTGAGTCAGCGGCGATCCAAGGGCTCGAGGGTGCGGCAGCTGGGACAGCGCACCGTCAGGGGTCACGCGCAGACTTTCTTTCTCGACGCCGCGCTGCAGACCAGCCAGTGCATGGGGCTCTTTGCCGAGCGCTGCCAGGGTGTCGGCATGGATGTCTGGGCTACCGGTGTTGTGGGTGACACTTCGGGTCACGCGGATTGTCCCGTCATCTGTCGAACGGCGCTCCTCTTAACCTCCCTCCGTGGGGGCGCAAAGTTACATGAAGTTGCGCTGATTGACACCCTCGAGACGAATGCTGCTGCAAATTTGCACGCCTGGTGGAATTGAGGGATCAGGATTGCCCTGGCCCGGCGTTTTTCGCGGTGACCATGGCCCGGATGGCGTCAACGTCGGGATTGAGAAGCAGCGGAATCTCTTCTTCGACACGCGCATTAGTCGCGTCCCAGGCTTCGCGTGACCGTTCGGCCAGCGCCTGCAGGCGGGGGTCGTCGAGGAGGGGTTTGAGGGACTCGTCGACGTCGAAACGGCGTACAATCTCGAGAAAACTGGCGACGCGTAGACCCCTGCGGTGTCCGTCGTCGAGATAGCGCAAGGCCGCTTCGAAATCGCCGTTGTGCGCCGCGAGGAAAGCCTGCTGCAGAGCGACGATGTGGACGCCAATGTTTGTCATCCGCAGCGTCGCCCAGTGCTCGGTCAAATGCACTGCCATCGACTCTGCCGCCGGCTCCCGCAAGCCCCAGTGAGCCAGCAGTAACTCGAAATAGGTGTTTTCGGCGTACCAGATTTCCGTTATGCGTGGCATGCGGTATCCCTCGATGGTTCTGTAGGGTGCAAGCTCGGTTTGCCGTGCCGACCTCGCCGCCACTCGGAGTGTGTGTGCCTGCTTGTCATCGCCGGCGTCGGCTGCGAGCAGCGCCTGCTCGGTTTTGAGCAGAGAAAGGTCCAAGCGGTTTCCGTCCGGGTAGCGCTCTGCATAGGCGTCGGCTTCGGATTGAGCCCTTTCGATCTCTCCCCATCCGATGAGCGCTCCCACCCTGAGGTTTGAGATTTGTGCGGGATCGCCGTCCAGCGCTTCGGCGACGTCCGCCCACCGCAGCTGCGCCTGTGGTTCCAGCCAGCTGGCGATCGTTAACGCGGTATCGGCATTCGGATGGGCTTCAAAGAGTTCCCAGAGGGCGCGATGGCCGCCAAAAAGATCACCGGCAAAAAAGTAGTAGGGTGCGCGGAAACCCAGCTGACCGTCGAGCTCGGTCGCGCGGTCCATGTGGGCGAGGCTCTGACTGTAACGATATTTACTGAAAGCGCCGAGCACACGCGCGTACGAGCGATGCGCCGCGGGGTTATTCGGGTCCAACTCGATCGCGCGTTCGTAAAGCGCCAGTGCCCGCTCTCGATCGCCCAGTGTGCCGAAGTGAAAGGCAGAGCGAGTCAGTACTTCGGTGTCGTCAGGGCCTAGACGAACTGCCTCATTGAAATGGTGGGTCTGTTCGCTGCCCGCAGTCAGCCTGCCGAGCATCAGATGCGCCAGGGCGCTTCTGGGGTCGAGGGCCACGGCGCGTTGCGCCGCCTTGAGTGCGGCTCCCGGCTGCTGGGTAAAGTAGTAATGATGAGAAAGATCTGCCCAGGCTGGTGCGAAGTCTGGATGATCGTGGGTGAGCGCCTCGAGCTTTTCCAGTTTGCCGGGCCCCTTCACCAGGGCGTAACGCTCAGCCGCGTCGCTTCCAGATGGTTTTTCCATGTACGTATACGCCCAGAAGACGAGCGCTGCCGCGCCGACAAAGAAAATCATGCCGATCGTTCGGATGATTGGCTGACGGGCACGGTGAACTTGCGTGGGTGGGCTGGCGGGCGCCCCGGTTTCACCGGCCAGCGTGCGGGTGCACGCGTCCAACACCGGGTCTGTCGCTCCGCTCCAGGTGAGGGCTTGAACGGTGGTGAAAACCACGGGGAGCCGGCTGTCGTCCAGCACAACGGGCAGGAGCACCCGGTGCTCCAGACCGAACATGGCCTCGGCTCGCACCCAACGCGAGCCGACGGAGTGAGTGCTGAAGAGTGCCAGGACCAGGCGGCAGTCTTCGAGTTCGCGCTCGATGGTCTGATCCCAGTGATCGCCGGCGCGAATGTCCTGGTCCCACCAGACGGTCCAGCCGGCGCCAGTCAGCGCTGCGGCCAAGGTGCTGGCCGTGTGGCGGTCTTCGCTGGCGTAGCTCAGGAATATGTCAGCCATGAACCATCGGCAGATTGGCGGGTAAGCCAATCATACACACTCGATGGCCTGGCGCTGAGCTTGAACTTAGTTGCTGGGGCCTGCTGCGACAATGGCCGGGTCGACGTCGAACTTTTTGAAGTTCTCGACGAATTTACCGATCAGACCCGCCGCAGCCTCGTCGTAGGCGGCAGTGTCGGCCCAGGCTTTGCGCGGATTCAGCAGTTCGTCGTCGACACCGTCGATGGACGTTGGAATGGCCAGGTTGAAGCCCGGCAAGGTTTCCGAGTCGGCGTCTTTCAGGTTGCCGTTCTGTATCGCGTGGATGATGGCGCGCGTCACGGGAATCTTGAAGCGCGAACCGACGCCGTAGCCGCCGCCGGTCCAGCCGGTGTTGACGAGATAAACCCGTGAGCCGAATTCTTCAATGCGCTTGATCAGCAGATCCGCATAGACACCAGCAGGCCGCGGGAAGAACGGTGCGCCGAAGCAGGTGGAAAACGTGGCGGAGTAGGCTTCCGTAGAACCGATTTCGGTCGAGCCCACCGCTGCGGTGTAGCCAGACAGAAAGTGATAGGCCGCAGCTTCCTTCGACAGAATCGACACCGGTGGTAACACGCCGCTCACGTCGCAGGTCAGGAAGATGATGTTGTTCGGTTCGCCGCCGCGGTTTTCGGGCACGCTTTCGGCGATGTTCGCGCGCGGGTAACAGGCGCGGGTGTTTTCCGTCAGGGTGGAGTCGGTATAGTCCGGCACACGCGTGACGTCGTCGATGATGACGTTTTCGACGATGGCGCCGAATCGGATGGCGTCGAAAATGACCGGTTCGTTCTCACGACTGAGATCGATGCACTTTGCGTAACAGCCGCCTTCGAAGTTGAATACGGTGCCTTTGCCCCAGCCGTGTTCGTCATCGCCGATCAGCAGACGTTCGGGATCGGCGGAAAGCGTTGTCTTGCCGGTGCCGGAGAGGCCGAAGAAGAGCGTCACGTCGCCGTCGTCACCCATGTTGGCGGAGCAGTGCATCGGCAGTACGTCTTTTTCGGGCAGCAGGAAATTCAGCACGGAGAACATGGATTTTTTCATTTCCCCGGCATAACGCATGCCGGCAATCAGCACCTTGCGCTGGGCAAAATTGACCATGACGGTGCCGTCGCTGTTGGTGCCGTCGCGCTCAGGATCGCATTGGAAATTCGGTGCGTTGACAACCTGCCAGACTTCTTTGTTATGCGGGTTGTAGTATTCCGGAATGATGAAGAGCGAGCGGCCGAACAGTCCGTGCCACGCGTATTCGGTGGTCACTTCGATGGGTAGATAGTGTTCGGGGTCGGCGCCGACGTGCAGCTCCGACGTGTAGGTCTCGCGTTCATGCAGGTGAATCTGCACGCGGTCCCAGAGGTGATCGAATACGTCCGGAGCGATGGGCTGATTGATCGCACCCCAGTCGATGGATTCCGAGGTGGAAGGCTCATCGACGATGAAACGATCCTTGGGGGAACGGCCGGTGCGATGACCCGTTTCCACGACGATGGCGCCATTGCTGGCGAAGCGGCCTTCACCGCGCAGCACCGCCTGCTCAGCGAGCATCGCAGAACTCAGATTCACGTAATTATCATTTTTGACGGTTGTGTCGATATCTACGGCCATTGACCCGCACAATTCCTCTCAAGTGGCGGAAAATTATGCCAGACCTGACGGCCACAATGTATTTTTTTGTCCCGAGACTGTGTTGAGGCCGGCTAGTGCGGCGTGGCGCCCGGTGGCGCCGTATCGGCACCGCTGAGCAGGGCGCCCACATCGATGGCGTCGTACGCGTAACGGGTGCCGCAGAACTCACAATCGACGTGTATCTGGCCCTGCTCTTCGAGCAGGCTTTCGAGCTCCCGGGCATCGAGGATGCGCAGCGTGCGGTCACTCTTCTGGCGCGAGCACGTGCAGCGGTAAGACAGGCTGCGGGGTGGATGCAGGCGGCAGGTGTATTCGTTGAAAAGCCGGCGCAGCATCACCTCGGCCGGGAGGGTCTGCAGTTCCTCGACGGTCACGGTATCAGCCAGCGTTGTGATGGTCGACCAGGCCTCATCGTCGTCGGCGGCCGATATTTCCGTCGCCTGATCGGCACTCGGCAGGCGCTGGAGCAGTAAACCCGTGACGCTGTCGCGAGCGCTCGTCAGGAAGAGCCGCGAAGGGAGCTGCTCGGAGACCTCGAGATAGTGTTCGAGATTGGCGGCCAGCGTCGGCTCAGTCAGCGCGACGAGTCCCTGGTAGGGCGTCTGTTGTGTGTCCGGGGGCGGTATCAGCGAGAGTGCCAGCTGGCCGTCGCCGAGCCAGACGCTCAAATCCTGCGCGTTCGGATGCAGCGCGATGTCCTCCTCGAGGTGCGCAATGCCGCGCAGATGTTGCTGATTGCGACACTCTGCCAGAGAACGGATGAGCGCGCCGCCGTTGCCGCGCGACTGCAGGGCAACGGCGCCTTCGAACTTCAGATTGTCGGCGAACATGGCCACGGCGGCGAACATCTCGTTGAGCAGATCGGCGATGGCGGCCGGGTAGGCTCGCACCGCCTGTGCATCGGCAATGGTGCGACTGAGCCTGACCCACTGGCCTCGCACCGGGAAGCCCTCGAACGTAAACCGATACAGCTTGTCGTTGTCCGCGGCTGCCACTAGTTCGGCGTCCACTCACCGTCCAGAGCTTTCAGTTTGCTGCGATCCCGCCGCTCTTTCTTGGAAGGTTTGGCGCTGGGCACTTTGAGGCCTGCACGCTCCATCGCGCGCCGGGCACGCGCCGCCTCACGCGTCTCGATGCTTTCGGGCGTTTCCTCGTACAGCATCTGCGCAATCCTCGCGGGGCCGCGTTGCTCGCTGAGCGCGCGCACGACAATGGTCTGCGTTGTGCCGCCGCGGTTGACCTCGAGCGTCTGGCCGACGTGCACCGGCTTGGCCGGCTTCACGCGCTTCCCGTCGAGCTGGACTTTGCCGCCGTCCACTGCCTGTTTGGCGAGACTGCGCGTCTTGAAAAAACGCGCCGCCCACAGCCAGCGGTCAATGCGGACCTCAGACGTTGCCTTGGCGTCGCTCGTCAAGGCTGACGCGCCTCAGCGGATGTGTGCACAGATTTCGGCAAAGTGATCAAAGCTCGGGTAGCGTAACTCAGTTCGCGGCGGTTTGCTGGAATCGGGCGTGTGCACGCAGAAGTTGTGACGGATCCCGCTGGCGTGAGCGGCGTCCAGCACGGGCTCGTTGTCATCAACGAAGAGACTGCGCGACGGGTCGTAGCCGAACTCGGCTCGAAGCGAGCGCCAGTACGCGGCCGATTCCTTGGGTGCGCCATAGTCGTGGCTCGAAGCCACCGCATCGACGGCGTTGCAGATATCGGTGAACTCGTCCTTGACCGCCACGGAGTCGCGGTGCGCGTTGGTGGCCAGTATCACTCTGCGGTCGGTGTTGCGCAGCCAGCTGAGGAAGTCCTTCGCACCGGGACGGAAGTCGATGAGGGTGGTTGCGCGGCGATGCACGGCAACCAGATCAATCCCGGTGTACTCACTCCAGTAATCGAAAGAGTAAAACTCGATGGTGCCGTGAATTTCGCGCATGTGGGCGAGGAGCTCTGCCGTCGCTGCGTGCCGGCTGATGTTTCTGACTTCAGCGTAGGCAAGCGGCACAAGCTCGTTCCATACCCGGTTGTCGTAATTCAGATCCAGCACGGTGCCATCCATGTCGAGCAGCACCCAGTCAATATCATTCCAGGAGAGCTGTCGGATCCCGGCGCTGGCGTTGGCAGGAATGTTATGCTGCATACGTCTTTCGAAATGTGTTAGCTGTAAACTGTCGGCATCATAGTACACGAGGGTCAGGCTCCAGGTGTGAAGCCTTGCAGGCGGTAACGTCCGACCAGGAAGACCAGAAAAATAGACCAGGAAAATACATGCAGAACATACCCATCGACGAGCTTGTCGCCATCATCGATCGCGCCGGGTCCGCGATACTCGAGATTTACGAGACCGACTTCGACGTAGAGAACAAAGCGGATGAGTCCCCGCTCACGCAGGCTGATCTTGCTGCCCACGCCTTGATCGTGGAGGGGCTGCAGGCCATCACTCCGGATATCCCCATTCTTTCGGAAGAAGGCTCACCGCCTGCGTACGCTGAGCGCAGCGGCTGGTCGCGTTACTGGCTGGTCGATCCGCTTGATGGGACGAAGGAGTTCATCAACAGGAACGGCGAGTTCACCGTGAACATTGCGCTGATCGAAGACGGCACCGCCACCTTCGGAGTGGTAGGCGTTCCGGTGCAGGGCAGGGTTTACGTGGGTGACACGACAAGCGGTCAGGCCTGGTGTCGCGAACCTGACGGGGAACAGCGCACGATCCGCGGCCGCGCCCTGCAAGACGGACAATCGGAACTGGTGGTCGTGGCCAGCCGCAGTCACGGCGGTGAGCGTCTCGAATCTTATCTGGACGAGCTTCAGATCCGGTTCAGCGGCCTCTCACGCACGCCGGTCGGCAGCTCCCTCAAACTCTGTGTGCTTGCTGCCGGCGAGGCTGACTGCTATCCGCGCCTGGGTCCGACGAGTGAGTGGGACATCGCCGCCGCACATGCGGTGCTGCGCGCTGCGGGTGGCGAGGTGTACCAATTCGACGGTTCGACGCTGCCTTACAACAGCAAAGAGAGTTTGCTGAATCCGGAATTTGTTGCGGTTGCAGATGCAACCTACGACTGGTTTTCGGTACTCCCTGCGCTGCCGCCGGGTGGACACGAGGTTTAGCGACGCGCACGTTTTGACGAGTAAACACACGTAAAAAACGTCTGGAACGTGCGATCATCTGCCGGGTGAAGGCGTGCTGGTCGTTT
This sequence comes from Pseudomonadales bacterium, assembly GCA_028285415.1. GTDB lineage: Bacteria > Pseudomonadota > Gammaproteobacteria > Pseudomonadales > Azotimanducaceae > UBA4421. The sequence goes on along the minus strand of JANQPF010000003.1, from coordinate 61,139 downwards.
GGAAATTTCGGGTGGGAAGCGGGGGCTGGCGGGTTTGGCCTCAACTAGCCGGGCTGTACGTTGTGTAATCGCCCTGCCGAGGAGAATAACACTGTATGAACATACAGCTCCGGCTAGTGAGGGTTGCTAGGATACAGAAAAACGCGGCAAAAAAAAGGGCTTCTCAGCGGCGTGTTGAGGGGCCAATCGAAATCTCTTTTCAGTTCAATGCGTTAGCCCGAGCGAATCCATAATTCCTTCACTTTTAGCGCCGCTCCGGCGGTTGCAGGGGACTCGGCCCCTCCGAACGCGCGTCTCGAACGCACGTCCCAGACGTAAAAGACGTTTACAAACCGAGTACATTAAATCGCCTTCAGAATTTGCCTCCCAGCTCCGGTATGCGCCACACTGCCAGCCAGCACCAGGTTGGGTGGTGCGGATCGATGAGCGGTCCTTTGCGGGCGAACGACCAGCGCCCGCGCTAGCGTGAGCCCTCCGTGTCGTCAAACGACGATTCGGCAAGCAGCCAGAAAAACGTTTAGATACAAGGAATTAGACTAAGCCTCACAGCTGCTCAGCAGGCTCGAGAGACAGTGTCCGCAGTGGGAGACGTACGTGGACCAATACAACGAGCGCGCCGCAGAGGCGTCCGGTGACATTGCCGTTACCGGTGATTTTGAGGTGAACGAGTCCATTTCGCGGCTGGTCGCCTATTCCAGCCCTTACATTTTCTGGGTGACCGTCGTCGCCCTCAGCGCCGGTATCTTGATGCTGCAGTAGCTCGAGCTTCAGCGCGGGACAGCGGTCTGCACGAACTCGCGACGCATCAGCCACTTCAGGGCCTGATCGTATTGGTCGAAGAGCTCAGTCTGCTCCATCGCGCACGACAGATGAAAGAGATTGGCGACGGCCGCCTGATCCAGCGAGTGATCGATGACAACCGCAATGCTGGCGTCGACGCCCGGCCGATACGCCTGCAGCACAAACTCTCGAAATTCCATCGAATCATCGTGGCTGTGCTCGACTTCGACACCGCGCAGGTCGATCAGATGTGGCAGCTGGGGGTCAAACACGGGGTCGTCCAGCAGTTCGCGACCGATGCTGATCGCTTCGCTGAGTGAGACTTCGCCGGAGCCTGTGATCGTCACCAGGCCGTCTTCTTGATTCAGGTGGTAGCCGCAGGGCATGGATATGGGCCAGAAAACTCAATGACACCTTCAATATAGACGAATCCCTGCACCCTCTTTGTGCGCCCTACCGCAGGTTTGTCAATTTTTTTCCCCTCAAAATGTAAAAGCGAGGCAAGACTGGTATGGCGGGCAGGCTCTGTTATGTTTTCGTCGTGGTGACAAGGAATGACGATGTACGATGAGACGCCGACGGCGGAGATTGTGGCGGCGGCAGAGGCGGCCGTGCCGGTACTCGCCGCGCACTCGGACTGGGGGGAACGCCACGGACGCCTGCACGACGATGCCTTTGCAGCGTTGGTGCAGGCAGGTGTGCCGCGTCTGTATCTGCCGCGGCAGCTGGGAGGCTATGCCGTTGATCCCATGACCTGCGCGCGGGTTACGGAGATTCTGACCCGGGGTGATCCGTCAGCGGCATGGTACGTCATGGTTTTCAACGCGGCGCGGCTGATGGCGGCGCGCTGGCCTGCCGGACTCGTCCGTCGGATCTGGGGCGAGAACCCGGACACATTGATTGCTGCCAGCGGCCATACGCCGCTGACCGGCGAGCGTGCGGGGGATGAGTTGGTCGTGCATGGGCGTCAGCGCTTCGTCAGCGGCTGTCACCACGCAGAGTCCATGATGTCACCAATGCTGATCGATGGTACGCCTTACTTCGTCGTTGTGCCCATGTCGTCCTGTGAGATTGTCGACAACTGGGACACGCTCGGGATGCGCGGCACAGGCAGCAACGACGTTGTGGTTGATGCCGTGCGCGTGCCAGCTGAGCTCGCTGCCCCGGCGGAAGGTGAGCCGGCGTTGAACGAGTTTTACACGGATACCCTCTATCGCTGTCCGTCCCGCGTCGTCTTTGCCACCTACGTGCCGGTGGCGATGGAACTTGCACGCGGCGCGCTGGACGTTCTGACGGAGCTTGCGGGTAACAAGGTGCCTTACGCGAGTGATGCCAAGCTCGCCGCGCGGGGGCTTGCGCAGAGTCATTTCGGCAAGGCGCTCGCCACGTATCGCGCTGCGAGGGAATATTTTTTTGCAGCGCTGGAGAACGTCTGGCAGGCGGCCATCGAGGGTAAGACCTTCGACGCCAGGGCGCGGGCAGACCTTTATCTGGCCGGCACCCACGCCATGCAGTCGAGCGCGACGGCCTTTCGTCACGTTGCGGACGCGGCCGGCTCCAGCGCCACAGCCAGAGAGAATCCGCTCGAGCGTATGGGCCGAGATCTGGAGACGCTGCGGCATCACGGGTTTGCCAACGAGTCGCGGTACGCAAGCGTCGCGCAGGTATATTGGGACATCGAGCTGGACTACCCGCTGCTGCTGCGTTGAGGATTCGCTGGTGACACATTACGTCGTATACGGTGCGGGCGGAGTAGGCTGTGTGATCGGCGCCCGCCTGCAGCAGGCGGGTCTGACCGTCACGCTGATAGCGCGCGGTGAGCACGCCCGTGCGCTTGCACAAAAAGGCCTGACGCTGGTGGCGCCGGACGCGGCTGAGACACTGCAACTTCCCGTTGTCGGCCATCCGCGTGAGATCTCCTTCGCAGACGATACGGTTGTGCTCCTCTGTATGAAGTCACATCACACGGCAGCGGCGCTGGTCGATCTGGCCGAGGTAGCGCCCGCGAGCACCGCGGTTGTCTGCGTGCAGAACGGGGTTGCCAACGAGCGCCAGGCGTTGCGTTACTTTGCGCATACCTATGCGTCGGTGGTCATCCTTCCCGCGCTCTTTCTCGAGCCGGGTGAGGTTGTGACCCACGCGCGCGGCTGCGGCGGGGTGCTCGATACGGGCTGTTATCCCCAGGGAATCGATGCGCGGGCCGAGCGGATTACCGCAGACCTCACGCGCGCCGGTTTCAGCGCGCGTCCTGATCCCGCGGTCATGCGCCTGAAATATGCAAAACTTCTGACTAACCTCTTCAACGTGCTGCAGGCGGCCCTGACCGATGCCGCTGCACCCCGCGAGCTGCGTGAGCGCCTGCGCGGTGAGGCGCTGGCCTGTTATGCCGCAGCCGGCATCGACTGCGCCTCGTCGGCGGAAATGCGTACGCGGCGTCGCGACCTCCAGATGGCCGAGATTGATGCCTATCCACGCACCGGGGGCTCCACCTGGCAGAGCCTGGCCCGCGGCAGCGGGGATCTGGAAACGGCCTATCTCAACGGTGAGGTCTGTCTGCTCGGACGACTGCACGGGGTGCCCACGCCGGCGAACGATACCGTCGTCGAGATCGCGCGGGAGATGATCCAGCAGCAACTGGCGCCGGGCGCCTACCGCCTCGAAGAGATCCTCGACCGCGTCGCCCACGCTGACGTTGACCGCTAAGGGCAGACGGTGGCGCGTTCGGCGCGCAAAGCCGCATCCTCCGCATCGAGCGCGGACGCTTCCGCCAGACTGTAACCTTTGCGTCGTCGTTGCTGCAGCGCGCGAAGTGATGCCTTGACAGCGTCGCACCGCTGCCCACGTCGGGCCTGGTCCCGGGCTCGATCGGACCGGCGTGCCGCCTGGGTCCGGCGGTGTTGCTTCGCACGCTCCTGCAGTCGCTTCTGCAGGGCCGCCAGGCGCGCTGATTCCGCCTCATCGAGTGGTGCGAACGGCAGAAACTGTGTTGCCGGCGGCGGCGGAGCGCTGCGCTCCGGGGTGGTATGGCGTGGACAACCGAGGTCGGTAAAGGTGCGATGCCCGTTGGCGTCGAGGCAGGTGAATACGGCACCAGCTGCCTGGCCGCCGAGGAGCGTTGCCATGCAGGCTGCCGTGATGGGGATCGTGAGTTTCGACATGACGCGAGATTAGCCCGGGCGGCGGGCCCTGCCTGGCGGACATTGCCCCAGGTTTGAGTGCACTAAATCTGCCTGATTGCGGGGTTGTGTCACCTACCTGACATACATTGATCCGGGGCTCACGCAATATGCACCCCATGGACACACCACCACAGGGACGTGGACCCTCATAGCCCGCCAGGATGGCGACGGGCACACCAGGACGGGTGAGCATGCAGGCACGGATGAGCAAGCATAAAGCGGGTCAACAAGGTTGGCGGTGGGTTCATGAGGCTGCCGATAAACAACGCAGCGCACCGGCGCGCAATCGCGCGCACTGGTTTGTGCTGATCGTCATCGGCATCGGTCTCAACGTTGGATTGACCGTCCTGTCCAGCATGTGAGCTCAGGGGGCCTCGCCGTTGCGACGAGGCACCCCGGCGGCTCAGTTCCCGCGCTTCTTCTTTTGAGATTCCACGCGATCGTTACAGTGACGCCAGCCACTCGTCGTCGGAGCCTTCGGCAATGCTTTCGAACAGCGGTGTCGACATGTAACGCTCGGCGGTATCCGGCAGCATGGCGAGGATGACGCTTCCCGGGTCCGCCTGCTCGGCCACCTTGAGTGCAGCGCTCAGCGTGCCGCCGGCGGAGATGCCGACGAAGATGCCCTCTTCTCTGGCCAGGCGCAGGGCCGTGGCCATGGATTCGTCCTCGTTGACCTGCACCACTTCGTCGGCCACCTCACGGTCGAGCACTTCCGGAATGAAGTCTGGCGTCCAGCCCTGTATTTTGTGGGGTGACCATTCCCCGCCCGAGAGGAGCGCTGCCTGCTCCGGCTCCGTGGCGATGACTTTGAGTTCCGGACGTGCCGTTTTCATGACCTTGCCTGCGCCGCTCAGGGTGCCGCCGGTGCCCCAGCCGGTTACCCAGTAGTCGAGCCGTTCGCCGGCAAAATCGCGCAGAATCTCCGGGCCGGTGGTGCTCGCGTGGTAGGCGGGGTTCGCGGGATTCTGAAACTGGCGTGCCAGGAACCAGCCGTGTTGCTCAGCCAGTTCTTCGGCACGGCGCACCATGCCCGAGCCGCGCTCGGCGGCCGGTGTGAGGATGACCTTGGCACCCAGCGCGCGCATGATCTTGCGCCGCTCGATGGAGAAGGTTTCCACCATCGTGGCGACGAATGGATGACCCATTACAGCGCAGACCATTGCGAGCGCAATGCCGGTATTGCCTGACGTTGCCTCGACGACGGTCTGCCCTGGCTGCAGGGCGCCGCTATCCCGGGCGTCCTTGACGATGGCATACGCCAATCGGTCCTTGACCGACGACAGCGGGTTGAACGCTTCGACTTTGACGTACATGTCGACGTGATCGGGGGCGATGCGGTTGAGTTTGACGACCGGCGTGTCACCGATGGTCTGCAGAATGTTGTCGTATTTCATGTGCGCTCCTCGATTTCTCCTTGTTTGACCATACGGTCTCGCGTTGTGTGTCCTCTGGACTCACGTTGTACCGTGAGACGCCAGCCGCCACAATAAAGCCATGGGGGATAAGTCTTCAACAGCAGGTGGTCAGACGCGGGTGAATCTGGCCACCCTGACGGTGCTCAAGAACAGCAACTGGTTTCGCGGCATCGCGGACGAGCTGCTGCGTGAGATTGCAGCATTGAGCGTCACCCGCAACTACGCCGTGGGGGAAACGATCTTCCAGCGTGACGAGCCGGGCGATTACCTGTTTGGCGTCATTGCCGGGAGCATCCGGGTGGCCATCCATTCGCCGGACGGGCGCGAGCTTGCGCTGAATACCATGGGCCCGGGCGACATCATCGGCGAAATCGCAGTGCTTGACGGTGGCGTGCGCACGGCCACCGGCCGCGCAACGGAACCCACTCAGGTTTTTGTCGTGCCGCGAGAGCCGTTTGCCCAGCTGATGCGGCGCCAACCGGACATTGCGCTGCATATGATCGAGCTGCTTTGCGAGCGGGTGCGTCACGCACATCAGCAGGTGGAAGAAGCTGCCTTTCTCACGCTGCCGCAGCGGCTGGGGCGGCAGCTCGTGGCCCTGGCCAACACCGGCGCGGGGGCATTACCCGTCACCATCAAGATCTCTCAAGGTGAGCTTGCCACCTTCCTCAACGCGTCACGGCAGCTCGTAAACGGGTGTCTGCAGGGTTGGCAGAAGCAGGGTTACGTCAGCCTCAAGCGCGGCAGCATTGTGGTCCATGATCTGGACGGCCTGCTGGAAGAAAGCGTTTAGCGCCCTATTCCGGCCCCGCTTCGATGGCGTCGCCGAGGGCGTTGAGCAGCGCCCGATCCAGATTCGGATTGGGCGGGCTGTCACTCGTGATGCTGATGCGGGCCCGGTCGGGATCCGCAGGCAGCTGGCGCACGCTGATGGTGACGTGACTACCGTCGGTCTCGGCGGCGTAAATCAGTACAAAACGATCGGTCTGGGCTCGTTCGAGCACGCTGATCTCCCGCGCGAGCAGCGTTTCCTCAACAGCGTTCAGCAGACGCTCCTGGCTTGCGTTCATGAGCTCGTCAGCGGCCTGCGCCGTCGCTGCAAAGCTCAGGGCCGCGATCGCGGCCAGGGTAAGCGTTGCGCGCATCTCAGGCATGCTTTGCGTGTCCCATCATGTTACGCACGTGAGCGATGAGCAGGATGCTGACACCTGTCACGGTCAAACCGATCTCCAGCGATTCACCCAGCAGGTGGGATGCGCCGAGAAACATGAGCACGAGCCCGCCGGTTCCAAGGAGCATCGTCAGCATGTTGCGATGGCGTGCGAAACCGCGCCACAAAGCGACGCCGCTGATGGGGATGGCAAGGCCCAGTAGCACCCAGTGGACCTGCGTTTCAGATTCGCTGAGCCACGTGCCCAGCAATGGGCCCAGAAGCAGCGCAAAAGGCAAGGCCAGGCAATGCAGCAGGCACAATCCGGACAGCGCAATCGCGCTGCGATCCAGCATGTCGTTGGGCTTACCGTGGTTCATCTTTGTTGTGGTTTGCTGTCTTTGCAGCGCGCGCTGGATTGCGGCGCATTTGCAAGGGATGCGACACTAGCGCCTGCATGGACTGGACGCAACTACACAGAGCCGAGGGATGAGCGAGGCCGACCGGCAGAAATGGAACGCACGTTATGCTGAGGGCGCTTATGCGGGACGTACGTACCCCGGAGAATACCTCGTAAGCCGCGTGGCCGGGATCGAGCCCGGTCCGGCGCTCGATCTTGCCTGCGGTGCGGGGCGTAACGCCCGCTACCTGGCGGCGTGCGGCTTTGACGTTGACGCCATAGACATATCTTCCGTTGGCCTCGAGCGCGCGCGGGCGCAGGCTGATGCAGAGGGCGTTACGGTGAACTGGATCGAGCAGGATCTGCTCGAAGATCCGAACCTGCCGCGCTCCGACTATCAACTGATCATACTGTTCCGCTTCGTTGCGCCTGAGCTCTTGAATACCCTGCCAGCGCATCTGCGCCCGGGAGGATTTCTGGTGGTGGAGGAGCACCTGCAGACCGACGATCAGGTAGCAGGTCCGCGCGGCAACCGCTTTCGCGTTGCTCCCGGTGCGCTTGCCGCGAGCCTTGCGGGCATGCCCGTGCTGGAGAGCTTCGAAGGACTGGTTTTGGACCCGGACGGTGAGCAGAGCGCGGTTGCAAGAATTACGGTGCAAAAACCTCTGGGAGGCGAAAACCGAGATGCATGATATTCCCAACGTCAATCTGGCTCAGGCGCTCGGCGACGCCCTGCCTGTCGCTGAGCGACAGGCAATGTACGCGCAGCTTGCGGCGGCGTGCGAAGACCACGGCTTTTTCCTGCTGAGCGGTCATGGCGAGGATGCGCTGATTGCTGAGGTGTTTGATCAGGCACGGTCCTTCTTCAGTCTGCCGCGCGCTGACAAGCTTGCCGTGGTGCGTGACGCGGAGAATCCGCTTGGCTACTACGATCGCGAGCTGACCAAGCAGAGACGGGATCTCAAAGAAGTTTTCGATTTCAAAGCCGGGGGCCATCTCTCGAAGAATCCCGCCAAACGCACGCGGTGGCCGGTGGATCCGCCGGGTTTTCGCGATACGTTGACGCAATTTTTCACGACGTTTACCGCGCTTTCGGAACAGACGATGGCGCTGACGTTTGCGGCATTGGGTATGCCGGCTGCGGTCATCGACGCAACGATGAAGCAGAGTTTCGGTGAACGGCATTCCAGCGCCGCACGGCTCAACTTTTATCCCCCGGCTGATCCAGTGCCCGCGGCTGAGCGCGTCGATGTGACCGCGCCGGGAGACATGGCGCTGCACCACCATACCGATCCGGGAGCGGTTACCCTGCTCCTGCAGGACAATCACGGCGGTCTGCAGGCCCGCTCGAAACGCTACGGCTGGATCGACGTTGTTCCCGAGCCGGGCACCATTGTGGTGAACGTCGGCGACATTCTGCAGGTGTGGACCAACGACCGCTGCGTTGCCGGCATGCATCGAGTTGTCCCGGTCGACGCAGACAGCGGCGGACGTTTCAGCGTGCCGTTCTTTTTTCAGCCGCGCATAGACGCCACCGTCGTGCCGTGGACGGAAAGCGGGGAAGCACCGCTCTACCGGCCGTTCTCGTGGCGCGACTACATCCATGGGCGGGTGAGCGACAATTTTGCCGACTACGGCGTCGAGGATATCCAGATCAGCCGTTACCGCGTTGCCTGACGGTGCCTTGCTACACGCACGTACTGTTTGATCACGACGGCGTACTCGTCGACACGGAGCCGCTCTACTTCGCCGCGACGCAGCAGCACCTGGCCCGTCTGGGTGTTGAACTTGAGCATGAGCAGTTTCTCGCGCTGCAGGTTCGTGGTTGCAACGCCTGGGAACTGGTGGCCCCGGCACTCAAGAGGTACGTCGATCAGGCACGTAGCGCGCGTAACGCAACCTATCAGCGCCTGCTGCGCAGCCGACGCATCGAAATCGACGGCGTGCTGGACACGCTCGAGGCGCTGGCGGGGGTGGTGAAGATGTGCATCGTGACAACGTCGAGACGGGAGGACTTCGAGCTGATCCATCGCCATCGAGGCATCGTCCCGTTCATGGAGTTTGTGCTATGCAGGGAAGACTACGAACGTAGCAAGCCGGATCCAGAACCCTATCTCACCGCGCTTAGGCGTTTCGGTGTAACGCCAGGGGAGGCGCTGGTGGTGGAAGATTCAGCCCGGGGACTTGCCGCCGCGTCGGCTGCAGGGCTCGACTGTGCCGTGGTACATTCGGCTTTCACCGCGGGTCAGGATTTTACTGGCGCGCGGTATCAGATAGAAAACCTGGCGGCTCTCGAGGAGATTTTGGGTGGTAGACGTCAAACCTGAAGCGGTCATCGCGGATGCAGCAGCGCTGCGTGAACTTTACGGCGAGCCCGTGGAGCGCGCGCTCATCAAAGAAATTGATCACGTTGCGCCCACCTATCAGAAGTTCATCGAGGCGGCACCGTTTGCCGCACTGGCGAGCGTCGGCCCGCGCGGGGTGGATATATCACCGCGGGGCGATGCGCCAGGGTTTGTGAAGGTTGCGGATCCCCGCACGCTGCTGCTGCCCGACCGGCGGGGCAACAACCGCGTCGACACACTGAGCAATATCGTCGAGGACGGGCGCGTGTCGCTTCTCTTTCTGATCCCCGGCATCGGTGAAACGCTGCGCGTTATCGGCACGGCGCAGGTGGTCACGGACCCTGCGCTCCTCGACGAATTTGTCGTCAAGGGTAAAGCGCCCGTCAGCGTGCTCGTCATTCGTGTGCAGCGCGTGTATTTCCAGTGCCAGAAAGCCATTGCCAGAAGCGGCCTCTGGCTCGAGTCGAGTCATGCTGCCCGGGAAGACGTGCCAACCGGAGGACAGATGCTCGAAGCGATCGATCAGTCGTTCGACGGCGCAACCTACGACGAAGGTTATCCCGAATACATGCGCCGCACGCTCTACTGAGAGGAGCAGGTCAGAAGTCGTAGAAGTCGGTAGACGGTGGTGGTGCAAGCTGTACGAGCGCGGTGACGGCGCCTGCGGCCAGCACCAGGACCAGGAACGCGCGCGTGAGCTTTGACGAGTCGATGGCCTCAGCCGGATCCACGTCCAATTTGCGTCCGTGCAGCATCGGCGCGACGAGATGTGTGCCCTTGCCCCACCGGTACCAGGCCACCGCGGCTACGTGCAGCACAACGACTGCCTGCAGCAGATTGAAGTTGAGGTGGTGAATCTGAGCAAGCGTGCCGGCGGTTGCACTCGACACGACCCCGTTGTACGGACCGGCGTAAAAAATGTCGTCGGTCAGGAACAGTCCCGTACCCGCCTGCACGGCAACCAGGGTCAGCATGAGCATCACCGACCACCCGCCAATGGGCGTATGACCGGCGTAGTTCGAAGGGGTGCGGGTGAAGAGGCCTTTGGCGTTCGCAAGCGTAGGACCCGGACCGCGCAGGAAGTCTGCAAAGCGTGCATGGCGGGTGCCTACCAGCCCCCAGATGACGCGAAACGCGATCAACGTGAGGCTGGCGTAGCCCAGCCGGAAGTGCCACTCGGTCCACTCGAATCCTGCCTCGGCCGTGATCCAGGATCCGGCCAGGCAGCATAAGAGGGTCCAGTGGAACAGCCGTGAAGGCAGATCCCAGACCAGGGACCCGCGCTCGTGCAACGAGTTACTCCTGCTGGCGGTAGTCGTCGTGACAGGCTTTGCACGCGCCGCCCATCGCCCCGAACGCCTGCATCGTTGCGCCCTTGCCGTTGGCGGTGGCCGCGGCCAGATCAGCCGCGCGAGCCGCAACCGTTGCCGCCTTGTCGGCAAAGTCGGCGCTGTTGTCCCAGATTTTGTCGAGCGCTTCGGTCGGTACGTCCGATCCGCGCGTGTCGCTGCGGAATACGTCCGGAATCATGGGTGCAAGCTCGGCAATCCGCTCAGCATTTGCCTTGATGCGGTCAGCGTCATAAGGAATCTGCTCACGGGCCATCCCGACGATCGGGCCCATATAGAAACCAACAACTTTGAGTAAACCCTGGCGCGTCTCAACGGCCCTCTGAATGTGCTCGTCAGCGACGGCGATTGCCGGCACGAAAGCTGCCGAAGCTGCAGAAGCTGCAATAGATAACAGGACGATGCTGCGTCGGAACATGAGATCTCCTTCCTATGGTATGAGTACTTTGTGTAACGAATTCTCTTCCTCGAGCGTCCGATCATACCCCGCTCTTTGTGGTAGTGTCGAAATCAGATTGCACGCGGAGGGGAGAACGTCGTGGACATTGGATACAAGTCGGCCACTGAGCTGGTGGCGGACATCACCTCGGGAGCAATCAGCTCTCGCGAACTCACCGAACACTACATCGATCGCATCGAGCGCTACGATGGCGCCGTCAACGCGGTTGTGGTGCGCGACTTCGAGGGCGCGCTCACCGCCGCGGACGAGGCGGATGCTCAGCTCGCCCGCGGGGAAAAACCGGGGCCGCTGCACGGTCTGCCCATGACGGTCAAAGAAGCGTACGACGTAACAGGCATGCCGACGACCTGGGGTATCCCGCTGCTGGCCAAGAACATCGCCACCGCCGACGCCGCCTACGTCACCCGGCTGAAGGAAGCCGGTGCGCACCTTCTGGGTAAAACCAACGTGCCGCTTAACCTCGCGGACTTCCAGAGCTACAACGACGTCTACGGGCAGACCGGTAATCCCTGGGATACCACCCGCACGCCAGGGGGTTCCTCCGGCGGCTCCTCGGCAGCCCTTGCAGCGGGGCTGACGGGACTCGAAGCGGGTTCCGATATCGGCGGCTCGATTCGCAATCCCGCGCACTTTTGCGGCATCTACGGACACAAGCCGACCTGGGGTGTCGTACCGCCCCAGGGTCACAGCCTGCCCGGCGACCGCAAGCCACCCGACATTGCGGTCATCGGTCCCATGGCCCGCAGTGCTGAGGACCTTGCGCTCTCCATGCAGCTGGTGGCCGGGGCGGACGTCGATAACGCCGCCGGCTGGCAGCTCAATCTACCCGCACCGACCAAAACCCGCCTGGCCGACTTCAGAGTTGCGGTCTGGCCGACGCATGAGCTGGCCCCCGTGGCGGCTGAGGTGGCGGCGCGGGTAGAGGAAGTTGCGGGTAATCTCAAAACCCTCGGCGCGGACGTCCATTTCGATGCGCGGCCCGACATCAACTTCAAGGAGAGTCAGGATGTCTACATTGGCCTCTTGCAGGGTGTCATGGCGGAAGGTGTCGTCGGCGAGGAGCGTGAGCAGCTGATCGAGGCGGTAGCGTCGCTGCCGTCCGACGATACGTCCATGAATGCGATGATGATGCGCGGCGCCGTGCAGGATCATGGCACGTGGTTGAAGTCACACAACCAACGCTACTACCTGCGCGAGGCGTGGCGCACTTTTTTTGCGGACTACGACATTCTCATCTGCCCGCAGACGGCAACGCCGGCGTTCCCACACGATCACAGCCAGCCGATGACCGAACGCACGCTCATGGTCGACAACGTCGAGCAACCCTACTGGCAGCAGCTGTTCTGGGCGGGCACGATTACGGTGGCGCATCTGCCGAGCACCGTCTTCCCAACGGGCCTTTCCAGCGACGGGCTACCCATTGGATTGCAGGCGGTGGGCGCCGAGTTCAACGACTACACGACGATAGAGTTTGCGCGCCTGATGGGCGTGGAGTTCGGTGGCTTTCAACCGCCGCCAGACTTTCCCTAGTCCGGGTGATCAGAACGTAAAGCGGTAAACCATGTAGAGGAAGTACGACGTCAGCAGGGCTGCCCCTGCGCGGCGGCCCAGGCGTGCGTTGCTGAATACGAATAGAGGAATCACCACCAATACGAAGAAAAAGCCGACCGCCAGATCCAGATCGCCACCGTCAGGAATTGGCAGGGGCCGGATGATTCCAGCCACGGGCAGCACCACCAGCGAATTGAAGATGTTGGAGCCCACGATGTTGCCGAGGGCGAGGTCGGTTTCGTTCTTGAACGCGGCAATGCCGGAGGTGACGAGCTCCGGCAGGCTGGTGCCGACGGCGACGATGAATATCCCGATCACCACCTCCGGCACTTCGAGGAGCTCGGCGATGACGGCTCCCTGCTGGATGGTCATGTCGCCGCCGTAGACCAGAAGCACCATGCCGCCAATCGCAATGATGGAGTTGATGAATAGATTCGAGCGCGACGGTGAGACCGGGAAGTGCTGGGCTTCCACCAGAATTGGATCGCCGGTCTCCTGCATGACGTCGCGCACCATCATGTAGACGAAGACGGTAAAGAGGAGGAAAAGAATGATGGCGTCGCCCCGGTCCAGCGTGGGCGCGGTGCCCGACAGCGAATCGTCGGCGGCCATCACCATGAGAATGGCGGTGACCAGCAGCAGAAAAGGCACCTCGCGTCGGACAACCTGACCCTGTAGATAGATGGGTGACAGCACCGCTGCAAAGCCGAGCACAAGACCGAAGTTCGCAAGGTTTGAGCCCACGGCGTTACCGAAAGCCAGATCCGTTTGCCCCTGCAGCACGCCGGTGACGTTGACCACCAGCTCAGGCGTGCTTGTACCGAACGCCACCACCGTCAGACCGATGATCATCGTAGAGACGTTGAATGAGCGGGCAATACCGGAAGCGCCGCGCACGAGCAGCGTGCCGCCGAGTAGCAACATGCCGACACCTAGGGCAAGCAGTAGAAAGGCCATCTGGGGTGGAAAACATCCTTGAGACGCGAGAGGCAGTATGTCGAGCCGCCCCGTACGGCTCAAGTGTGGGGGCGCAATTTGTGCCCACCGAGTTTAGTATAGCGCTTACTTAGAGGGAGAGCTTTGCATCTGAGGGTGCGGCATTGACGTTGCATTCACCGCCCGGCAAGGACCATGCCGCGATCGAATGGCAGTCAAATGATGCAAGGTGGATAGCAATGAACAGTGATTGGACAACAGGTATCAGCGGGATCGTCGGCGGCCTGACCGTGGCAATTTTCCTTGCCTGGGCCGGCAGTACGTATAGCGTGAGCTTCGCCGGTTGGCCGGTTTTTCTGCTGTGCGGCGTGTTCGCTTACCTGGTGCAGTGGATTGTTTTTGTGCACGCCTGGGTCAATCAGACCGAACTCTACTACGACCTTACCGGCAGCATTACCTACATTGTCATGGTGCTGGCGGCTGTGGCCCTCGCCGGGACCAGCGACCCGGGTGCACTCATCCTCGCGGCGCTCATTGTGGTTTGGGCCCTCAGATTGGGGCCTTTCCTCTTCAAGCGCACGCGTGCGGCCGGAGAAGACCGTCGCTTCCGCAGCTTGAAAACGTCTTTTCCGATGTACCTGATGACCTGGACGCTGCAGGGTACCTGGGTATTCGTCACGGCAAGCTGCGCGCTTGCTGCCATTGTCTCGCCGGTCGCCGTACCCCTTGGTGGACTTTTCTGGGCGGGACTTGGTCTCTGGGTGTTCGGCTTCGCCGTTGAGGTGGTTGCCGATCGGCAGAAGACGGCGTTCCGCGCGGACCCGGCCAACCAGTCGAGATTCATCAATACGGGGCTGTGGGCATGGTCCCGGCACCCGAACTACTTCGGCGAGATTGTGCTCTGGTGTGGCGTTGCCCTGATGGCAGCACCCGCGCTGAGCGGGTGGCAGTATGCGACCCTCATATCGCCGATCTTCGTTGTCGTGCTGCTGACCTTTATCAGCGGCGTGCGCCTGCTCGAGCGGCGCGCCGACAAAGCCTGGGGAGAAGATCCGGAATACCAGGCTTACAAACGCAGCACGCCCGCACTGGTGCTGATGCCACCACGGGGATGAGCACGTGATCCGATCAGAGGAAGACCAGCCACAGGTCAGCGAACGTCGTCGCATGGCGCTGATCGGTGCCGGTCTCGCGACGCTGGTGACGTTTCTGGTTGGACTCGTGCTCAACTGGATTGCCGGTGTCCTGTCCGGACTGGCGGTCCTCCTCGGCGGTGCCGCCTACTACGTTCAGCACCGGTGGTTTGCTGATGCTGGCCAGAAAACCGTCCCAGCCCACACTGAAGACGAACGCCAGCGTTTGCAGGCCCTGGTCGAAGAGGTTTTTCCCTCTCTCATCGAAACCAGCGGTGACAAGATAGTCTACGTCGCCCCCCGGCAGGAAATGCTGACGGGCTATCATCCGGCGGAGATGCAGGGGCGGTTTCTCAAGGAATTCATTCATCCGGAAGACCTCACGACGGTCACGTCGTGGTTGCAAGGATCTAACCATAGTGAGGCGCTGGAGGTGCGGCTGCGACACAAAAGCGGGCGCTGGGTCTGGTCTCGAGTCTTTGCCGCCAACCGCCGGGAGTTGGACGGGGTGCAGTGCTTTACGCTTGCCGCGTACGACGCGACCAGAGAGCGTGAAGCGCGGGAAGCGCTGGTGCAGGAGCAGCGCCTCGAAGGCCTGGGCGTGCTTTCCGCCGGTATTGCTCACGACTTCAACAATATGCTGACCGTGATTACCGGGTTTGCGGAAATTCTCGAGGAAAGCGAAGCACGCAACAACGTTCTCGATGCGTCAGATGCGGCGGCGGTGCTGGTTCAACGCCTGTTGGCGTTCGGTAGTAACAAGGCAATGGAAGGTGAGGCGGAAGATGTGAGCGCTCTGGCGCTGAGCATGGAAACCGTCCTGGCGAGCATCCTGGGTCCGGGCGTACGGCTGACCGTAACGGTGGAAAAAGACCTGTGGGCGCCGCTGGGGACGCCTCAGCTCAGCCAGATTCTGCTCAATCTCATCACCAACTGCCGCGAAGCACTCGCAGATGGCGGCGTCGTGTCGCTGATGGTCGAAGGCTATCGTGACGATTTTGGTGCGCGGCGGGTGCACATCCGGGTGCGCGATAATGGCCCGGGTATGGACCGCCAGACGCAGGCCAAGGCGTTTGATCCGTTCTTTACGACCAAGTCCCGAGGTGGTGGCACGGGTCTGGGTCTGGCCAGCGTCAAAGGCCTGGTCGAGCAGGTCGGCGGGCGCGTGCAGTTGACGACAACCGTCGGCAAAGGCACGGAAGTGCTGGTAGAGCTGCCGCGGTGTGACGCCGTTGAGGCGGTTCGGCAACCGGCCGAAACTGTGGCCGTCATGCGTGGCACGGGCAACGTGCTGGTTGTCGAAGACGATGGGCTGGTTGCCGATCTGATTGCCCGCAGCCTGCTCAAAGCCGGCTACAGCGTGACGATCAAAAACGATGTCGAAAGCGCCTGGCAACATCTGCAGGCAGGACTTCCGGATTTGTTGATTACCGACATCATGATGCCAGATGGGCGCGGCACCGAACTCGCGCGCCGCCTCAGGGATGCGTCGAGTGAAGTGCCGATTCTCTTCATTTCCGGTTACTCGGACACCGAGCTCGGTGAATGGAAAGATACGGGTGGGCGGATCAAGTTCCTCGCCAAGCCGTTCCGGCGCAAGGAGCTGCTAGACCGCGTGGCGCATCTGGTCAATTTCCGTAGCAGCATGGTCTCCTGAGGGCAAATCTCCGGCCTCTTCCCAGCGCCCGGCCATGCGTTGCAGCCAGCGTCCGGTGGCTGCGAGCTGGTGGGGTTCAGCGTGAAAACAGATGGACTTGCCGTGTCGCACCCGGGACACGAGGCCCGCGCTCTCCAGCACCAGAAGATGCTTGGCAATGGCCTGGCGTGTAATGGGTAGCTCGTCGGCGATGGTGCTGGCGCTTGCGGAACCCCCGGTCGCAAGGCGCTCGAGCAGCTGGCGGCGGGTAGCGTCAGCCAGGGCGGTGAAAACCAGATCGACGGCAACGGTAGACATGTTGACTTACCTCAAAGCACCCCCCAGTGCAGTGCAACCCACGAGTTGCTGCAGAAAGTATAACGCCTGACAACGTATTTGGCAGCTCTTCAGCCGGCCTTCAGGGGGAGTCGAACAACAGCTCCAGCCGCCCTTCGCGCAGCAGCGTACCGCGGGCGATGCGCAGTGCCGCAAAGTGCTCACTCAGACGCTGCTGGGAATGGGCGTAGTACTGCGGTTCCTGGTCGGTCGGCTGCGCAAGCAGGTGGTCACGGTCGGCGATCCCGTAGCGGTTCGCGTCCGCGGGTTTACGGCCGTGCAGCGCACCGAATCCGTAGCCGCGGCTGTTTCTGTGCAGGCGCGGCAGGAGCACCGCCGACAGGGCTTCGATGGTTTCGAGCTCGATGTAGTGCAGGTAATCCCAGAGCAGCACGACATCGAGCATGGCGTCTTCGGGCAGCGCGAGCTGGCGCGCGATGGCGTGCTGCAGGCCCAGTGGATTCGGGTCGTCACCCGGACGTAACGACGTCGGATGCTCGAGCAGATCGGCGAAGAAAATCCTCACCTTGAAGCGGCTGAGGAACGCAACCGTGCTGGAGGAACCCGTGCCGAGATCCAGAACGGTCAAAGGTTCGCCGTCTTCATAGCCGGCGAAGAGTTCAGGCAGGAGGCGGCTGTAAACGAGGCCAGGGCCTTGCCCTTGTGCTTCGCTCACATTCCTCCTCCCCGCGTGATAGGTCAGCCTGCGGCTTTATCCAGGTCCTTCGTTCCCTTCGGCTCGGCGCTGGTAGAAGACGTCAGCGTCGGCTTGGGCGTGCTCGCAGTGGACTTGCTGTCGCTGGGGTCCATATCGATGCTGCCCTTGAACTTGGCGCCGTCTTCCAGGGTAACGCGCGGTGCAACGATGTTGCCGCGTACGCTGCCGGACTTGGAGACGATAACTTTCTCGCCGCCGCTGATGTCGCCGGTGACCTCGCCGTCGATTTTCACCACTTTGGCGTCCAGATCGGCAGTCACCTTGCCAGATTCGCCGATCGTCAGATCGTGCTGGGGCAGGTCGACGGAACCATCCACCGTGCCTTCGATGATCAAGTTCTCATCACCGCTGATGGTGCCTTTGATGTTGATGGTCTTGCCAATCACTGCGCTACTCCTGCTGGTAAATTCCTTCGGGGTGCTGGGCGCCACTGCAGCGGGCTCGGGCGGGGGCTCGGGGGTTTCTTTGCGTTTGTCGAACATGGCTGACCTCGTGTTGCTATGGTCGGAAGTGCTGGGAAGCATGCTAGACCCGTCTGCACTATAGATCAGGAAATGCGTCAACAAAATGGGAATTTATATGCCGAACTTCCCGGCGTGATTCCGGTCAATGAGCCCATGAGTAGAGCCACGCGCCTGTTTCGCCTCCTGCTTGCGACCGTGCTGGTGACCGGCAACGGGGCGGCCGTTGCCGCCAGCATGAACGGTTTTGCGCTCGACAACGCGAGCGTGCCGCTCGACAAAATCGAGCGCGGCGGTCCGCCGCGTGACGGTATCGTCGCCCTGACGGGACCGCGTATGGTCAACGCTGAAGACGCCCGCCTGCAGGATGACGCGCGGGTGCTCGGGCTGATCGTAAACGGCTCAGCGAGAGCGTATCCGGTGCGCTACCTGACTGTGCACGAAATTGTCAACGACCGCGAAGGAGAGCAATTCTATACGGTCACATACTGCCCCCTGTGCGGCAGCGGGGTGGCGTTCGCCACCAACGTCCGCACGGGCGTCCACCTCAACTTCGGCGTATCAGGATTGCTCTACAACAGCGACCTGCTCATGTATGACCGCAACACGGAGTCGCTCTGGTCGCAGATGTCGGCAACCGCCATAGCCGGGCCGCTCGTTGGGACCGCGCTGCCGCGCCTGCCGCTCAGCCATACGAGCTGGTCTGCCTGGCGGGAGCAGCATCCACACTCGCTGGTCATGACGGGTCACCCGAAGTTCCGCGCGGCGTACCGTGTCCATCCCTATCCCGGCTATGCCAGAAGCCGGCGCCTGTATTTCGCGGTGGAACACGAAGCGCCGAAGGAGTTTCATCCCAAGGACTGGGTGCTCGGCGTGATGATTGGTGCGGCGAAGAAAGCCTATCCGTTCGTCGAGCTCGACAAACACGGGCAGAAGAGGTTTACGGATCATGTTGGCAATACGCCGGTTGTGCTCGAGTGGGATCCGGATCATCAGACCGCGTCAGCTCGCGTCGACGGCGAACCGCTTGCGGCTACCCAGGCATATTGGTTCGCCTGGTATGCCTTCCACCCGGACACGGAGGTATTCCGCGCGGCAGACTAGGGCGTGATGCGGGCCACAACCTCAATTTCCAGCCGCATGTCTTCTTCGAACAAACCCGCAACCATCATCGTTGCCGCGGGACCGACGTCGCCGAGATAGCTTTGGAAGACGGGCCAGCAGGGCTCGAAGTCCTCGCGTCTCGGGAATATGTAGCGTACGAACACAACGTCTTCGAACGCGGCACCCGCCTCGGTCAGCGCCGCGCCGATATTGCGCATCGCCTGTTCCGCCTGCTCGATGACGTCGTCGGAGATGGTCATGCTCGCATAGTCGTAGCCGGTCGTGCCGGAGACGAACACCATGTCGCCATGGCGGACCGCGCGGCTGTAGCCGATGGTCGACTCGAAGCTTGAGCCGCTGGTGAAGTTCTGCCGGGTCATGCGGGGGGTTTGACGGCAAGCGTCGCCATTGAGGTAGGCATGAAACCGTTGAGCGGCGTAGCCTCGTCGTCCCAGCGGTCTTCGTAGAACCCGTTCAGCGTAAATCCGGCCTCGAGCTGCCCGCCAATCTGGGTATCCAGGCTGTGGCTGAATTCGATTGCTTCGCCGTCGGCAATGCGCGCCTGGATCTGCTCGGTGCTCAGGTGCTCCGGATCGCTGTACGGCAGCGGGAAGCGCACCTCCATGGCTGCGCCGGCTTCCATCGCCTCGTGATCGAAGAGGTAAAAGCAGGGATTCATGAAGCCGCTCAGCAGGCGACCGCCCGGACGCAGTACGCGATAGCAACCCTGCCATACCGGCAGGATGTCTTCGCAAAAGACGTTCGACACGGGATGAAAGATCAGATCGAAGCTGTTGTCCGGAAACCGTGAAAGATCTGCCATATCGCCCTGCTCGAAACGCATCTCCAGCCCCTCGCGCTCAGCCACGTCTCGGTCGCGGGAGAGCTGCTCAGGTGAATTGTCGAAGCTCGTCACGCGGGCGCCCGCTGCGGCAAGCACCGGCATCTGCTGACCGCCTCCGGAAGCGAGCCCAAGCAGCGACTTGTCCGCCACGTCGCCAAACCAGGCTGCCGGCACGGGTAGCGTTGGCGTAAGAATGACCTCCCAGTCACCCGCACGTGCCCGGGCGATGACGGCTGCGCTCACCGGCTGCACCCAGGGGCTCGTGGCATCCCGGGATTGATTGTTCCATGCTTCCCGATTGAGGGTGACGATATCCGACATTGCGGTCAGCCTTTCTGATCAGCGGTATCGGACACGTCCAGAACCCGCACGTTGTAAGCAAATATCAGGACCGCAACGACCGTCAAACCGGCGGCGAGCAGGAAGGCGATACCGGGGAAATAGACGGGTGCGTTGTCCGATGTGAACAGCGTAAAGCTCTGCGTCATGAGCAGCGGACCGATGATGGCGCCGATACTGCCGACGCTGGCGTTGATACCTTGCAGCTCACCCTGCTCATTCTGGGGCACCTGGTTGGACATGATACCGGCGACCGCCGGCCCGGCCAGACCGGCAAATGCGGACACGATGCACCAGAGATAGACGGCAATGGAGTTCGGCGCAAAGGCGATACCGACGTACGCAACGGACGCCGCCAGGAAACCGACGAAGGCGGTTTTCGGCGCGCCCCATCTGGGGATCACCACGCGTATGAGCCAACCCTGATTGATTGCCATCAGGATACCGACCAGTCCCATCGAGAGGCCCACGTCGAGCGGCGACCAGCCGAACTTTTCGATCGTGTAGAAGTTCCAGTTCGACGGGTAAACGTGGTGGCCGATGTTGTAGATGAACATCGCAACGATCAGGCCCAGGAGGATCGGGTAACGGCGCACCTGGAGCAGCATCCCCAGCGGATTGGCACGGCGCCAGTTAAACGGCCGGCGCTGGTTTTCCGGCAACGTCTCCTTGAGTACAAAAAAGCCGTACAGGGTGTTCAGCGCCGCAAGCCCGGCGGCGGCGAAAAACGGCGCGCGAATGTCCCACTCGCCGAGCACGCCGCCGATGCTGGGGCCGAAGATGAAGCCGAGCCCGAAGGCCATGCCGAGAAGGCCAAAATTCTGCGCGCGTTCCTCCGGTGGAGAGACATCTGCAATGAGGGCGTTGGCGGTGGCGTAGGTAGCGCTCGTGATGCCGGTGAGAATGCGTCCGAGGAACAGGACCCAGAGGACTGTCGCCAGCCCCGCGATCAGATAGTTGATGCTATAGGCCGCAAGCGAGACGAGCAGTACCTTGCGGCGTCCGAAGCGGTCGCTGAGGTTACCGATGACCGGGGCAAACAGGAATTGCAGAGCGGCATAAAACGCAACCAGATAGCCGGCGATGGCCGATGTCGACGACAAGTCCTGGTTGGTCAGCTCCATCAGGAATTCCGGCAGCACCGGCATGATGACGCCGAATCCAACGGTGTCGATGAAGACCGTCACGGTAACGAAGGTGAGCGCGTGGCGTTTGGAGTCCATTCAGCGGAGCCTGTACGGGGCTGCACAACATGCGTGATTTGCCGGGTGATGTCTAGCCAGCGCGTCCCACGCCGATTGCAGCAGCGGCCTTAACCGCGGCAAGGGTTGCGTCGGGGTCGTCAACCGCGTCGATGACGGGCGCGAAGCTCACCACCCGGGTCTCATAGTTGACGATGGTCGGCACAACCGAGGCGTTGGCGGCGGCGGCGATCTGCGCGAATCCCTTGCGCCACTCCCTTACCCGGCTGCGCGTTCCCTCCGGGGTGATGCCGAGAATGAGGCCGTCGCTCGCGTCGAAGTGAGCCGCCATTTGCGCAACCAGCCCCTGGTTGCTGCGTCGGTCGACCGGAATGCCGCCGAACAGCCGCATGATGCTGCCGAGCGGGAACTTGAACAGGGTATGTTTGGCGAGGAACCGGGCGTTCAGGCGATAGCCCCAGATGACGGCGGCCGCAAGCACAAAGTCGATGTTGGACGTGTGGGGTGCAACGGCAACAATCAGTTTGGCCCGGTCTGGAAACTCGCCGTCCAGCCGCCAACCCATGGTGCGGATAACGGTGCGGCCGACCCATTGCGTGAAGCGGTTGCCGCGCCGGGACACCCGGCTGCCGAGCTCCGGCCACTCTTTTGTCATTGCGCTCTACGTCGACGAAACGTCCAGCTTAACAGACCGCGCTTTTGCTCCGTCATGCTGATTTGTATACATTGGCTGGACGTTCCGGAGTCCTTTTTTGGGGGGGCCATGGCGAATGCGGAAATCCAGGTGCTCGAGGCGCAGATCTTCGAGCTGACCGCAAAGCTCAATGCGCTGCGTCAGGCAGAGCCGGGCGATGAGATTCCCAACTTTGCTCTGAAAAGCCTAGCGGGTGATACCACGCTGCTCGACCTCTTTGGCGATCGTGACACGCTGCTTGTCATCCACAACATGGGACAAGGTTGCCGCTATTGCACGCTCTGGGCGGATGGCTTCAACGGCTTCCTGCCACATCTCGAAGCAGCCATGTCAGTGGTGTTGGTCTCGAAAGATGCGCCGGAGGTTCAGCGCCGGTTTGCGCTCAGTCGTGGCTGGCGATTCCGTCTGGCATCTCACGGTGGCGGTCGCTACATCACGGAGCAGACCGTCCAGGCCGGAGCCGGAAACATGCCGGGCGCCGTGGTCTATACGCGCGAAGGTGACGTCATCAGACGCAAGAACGCGTGCGTGTTCGGGCCGGGCGATATCTACTGCTCAGCATGGAACCTGCTTGCCATGGCGGGTCTCGGCGACGGCGAGTGGACGCCGCAGTTTCGCTACTGGCAGCGTCCCGGGCAGCTCGACGATGGCGGTGACAACGTCGTCGACTAGGCTAGTCCAGGATAGCCACGCAGCGGGTCCATCCTGCCGAGGCCCCTTTGACCTTCACCGGAAAGCAGGCCACGGTGAAGCCGTCAGGCGGCAGCGCCTCGAGGTTGTGCAGCTTCTCCATCTGCCAGTAGGGAATTTCCCGGCCGGCTTTGTGACCCTCCCAGATCATGCTCGGATCTGGATTCTCAGCCCAGCGCTTGGCCGTGTGGTTGAACGGCGCATCCCACGACCAGCCATCTGTGCCGACGACTCTGACACCCCGCTCCGTCAGATAGAGTGTGGCTTCTCTACCCATGCCGCAGCCGGCGTCGACATAGCCGGGCTGACCGTAGACGCTGCCCGCCCGGGTGTTGACCAGCACGATGTCCAGCGGCTGAAGGTCGTGACCGATGCGTTCGAGCTCCGCCTCAATGTCGGCGGCGCTGACCAGGTAGCCGTCTTCGAAGTGCCGGAAGTCGAGTTTGACGCCGGGCTGGAAGCAATATTCCAGGGGCGTCTCGTCAATGCAGGGCGCCCGCTCCGCGCCATGGTTGGTGGTGCTGTGGAAATGCCAGGGCGCGTCCATGTGCGTGCCGTTGTGGGTCGAGAGCGTGATCGTCTCGACGGCCCAGCCTTCGCTGTCCGGCAGGTCTCCGGGCTCGAGACCCGGGAAAAAATGCGCCAATCCACCGGCGGTCTCCTGATGATTGCGGTAGGTGACCTGCGGGCTCCCACCCGGGTGATCGGTGTGCTCGTTGTTTTCAATGGCAACCGACAAATCGATGAACTTGGACATGATGTATTCCTCCTCTGCCGCCCATCCTAGCGAAAAGGCGGGCGGAAGCGCGATTGCAAATTGCTTGAATAGGGTCTTAGATGACGGCAATCGAGCAGAGGGAGAGAGCCATGACGCGAACGGTAGAACCGGACCTCGTCAAACCCGCCAAGTTTGCCCACTTTGTCCTGCGTTGTTCGGACAAAGACGCGTCGGTCGCGTGGTACAGCGCGGTGCTCGGCATGGAGGTTGTCCACGGTAACGACATGATTGCCTTCATGACCTATGACGATGAGCACCATCGCCTGGCGCTGGTGCAGGTGCCTCCGGTGGAAAAGGTAGACGGCGCGCCGGGACTCGATCACGTTGCCTATACCCTCGAGTCGCTCGGGGATCTCCTTGCCACCTACAAAAGGTTGAAGGCGCTCGACATTCTGCCGGTGTGGCCAATCAACCATGGCCTCACCACGTCGCTCTACTACGCTGACCCGGATGGCAACCGCGTGGAGTTTCAGGTCGAAAATCTCGAGACCAAGGAAGCGCTGCAGGCGTTCATGCGCTCCGAGGCTTTCGCGGCGAACCCCATCGGCGTAGATTTTGATCCCGAGAAACTGCTCGCCCGGTACGAGAACGGCGATCCGCTGGAGGAGCTGATACTGCAGGGTTCAGCCTGAGGTAAAGATCATGCGAGGCAAAAAACAAGGGAAAGAACAAGAGAAAGAACAAGAGAAAGAACAAGGGGTGCAGGTTGTACTCGATATGTTCGATGGGCAGCGCGCTGCCATGCGCGAGCTGCTTGCTGACGTTGTCGACGACGCTGACGCCGCCTACGCCGCCTCACGCGCGGAGCTCGAAGCGTTGGCGCCGGACAGCGCTTATCTCGACGCGCCGCAAAGCCCGCTGGCGAGTGCGCTCTTTTTCTGTACCTTCCACCTGGCGGCCTATCTGGCAGTCAGAACGCACGGCGTGGATGCCCATACGTACGGCAAAGCGATGCTCGAGCAGCTCGCCCGCCTCGAGCTTTCACCCCTGCCCGGGCGAACCGACGAAGAGCTGGCGGCCGATTTCCAGGGCCCCGGTACGCATCCGGGGGAGTTTGAAGTGGAAGTTGTCGACCGATCCGAAGGCGCGTTCGACTATGGCTACAACATCAAGTCCTGCGCAATTTGCCACCTGTACGGCAAACACGACGCCATGGATCTGGTGCCGTACATGTGCGCGAGCGATGACGTCATGAGTGACCTGCGCGGTGAGGGGTTGAGACGCACCGGCACCATTGCGCTCGGTGCCCATCAATGCGACTTCCGCTATGAAGCAGACGGCAAACCCGGTCGAGTTGCCGAAGCGCATCCGGACAAAATCAGATTTGTGCACGCCTGAGCGTAACCGGCATCGATCCTGACCCAATGATGCTGGAGAGGCGCTCAATCTGAGCCTGCGTGAAAACCTCGAAATTGAATGTCTCGAAGGCGCTGCCGAGCGGATCGGCGCACAGTCCTGGCGCACGGGCGGTGGTCGCGGACAAGTGCAACCAGCGAGTGTAATGGTGCACCGGCTTGTGCGTGCAGCACGCTGTGCGCGGATTGGCGGACGCGTAAACTCTGGCCGATATTTCCGGAGGAGCTAGACCATGCAGATTGATACCGGCACCGAGGAACTGCTGTGCGAAGTTGAGGATCGGGTGGCAACCGTGACCCTCAATCGACCGCACAAGAAAAACTCTTTGAGCGATGCGTTGACGCCCGCCCTGCGCGAAGTGCTGCTGGAACTCGAGAGTCATCCCGATGTGGGTTGTGTCATGCTCACGGGCACTGGTGACGCCTTCTGCTCCGGTGGAGACGTGAGCGGAATGGGCGGCGGCGCGGCAAACGCGGATGAACCTGTCAGGAAAAAAACCATAGACGAACGGGTTGCAGAGCTCATACGCAAACAGGAAGCGTTGACCCTCAGGCTGTATGAGCTTGCAGTCCCGACTGTGGCAGCCTTACCCGGTGCGGCAGCCGGTGCGGGATTCTCGATTGCGCTGGCGTGTGATCTCAGGGTGGCCAGCCGCAGTGCGTTCATGGTCACCGCTTTCGCCAATATTGGCCTGTCTGGCGACTATGGTGCCAGCTGGTTTCTCAACCGACTGATCGGCCAGGCGAAAGCAAAAGAGCTCATGTACCTCTCAGAGCGGGTATCAGCCGAGGAGTGCGAGCGGATTGGTCTCGTCAACAAGGTGTTTGCCGACGATGCGTTTCGCCAGGAAGCGTTTAGCTACGCCCGCAGGCTTGCACAAGGCCCCGGCGTCGCGCTGTCGCGCATGAAACGCAACCTCAACCGGGGCGCGCTGCAGGGGCTCAGAGAATCGCTTGCCATGGAGGCGGAACACATGGTGATGAGCTTTCAGACGGAGGATGCCGGGGAAGCCATTCGCGCGTTTGCCGAGAAGCGCAAGCCCGAGTTCAGAGGGCGCTGAGAAAAAACTGAGCACAAAAAAAGGCGCCGTCCATTCCTGGACGACGCCATTGCATGGTGCGGCGGAAAGGATCGACCCACTCGCACCAGAATCTAGATGACTGTCTTTAACCGATGTACCACATGTCCGCCTCCTTGTCTGATTCCCGGCACACCGCGTCGTGCCTGAACCTTCAATATCCGTCCCGGTCCCTTCTGAAGTCCTTCCAAAGTTCTTTTGTTTTTCTGATGAATGCCGGGCTTTCATGACAGATTAGTAGTCGGACTTGCGGTCGAAGGTCGGCAGCGGTTGCGTCCACCCATACCCCGACGGTGGCCTTAAGTGGTTGAAAAATTGAAAGAATGTTGGTGCCTCCGGAGAACTGGCAAGCCACGCCCGCCAGGCGGGCTGATATCTGCGACTTGTCCTTCCGCCTCTTTCGCTGCTATATAAGACTGACGTCAGAAGGTGCGTCGCATCAGAAAAACAAAAGACGTTGCCGTCGGATTGCCAGGGCGCAATCCGACACGTTGGGAGGACGGATATGGAAGCGCGCTTGATGAAAATCGGCGAATGCCAGCTCGATGTCGGGCGGCATGGCGTGGTGCGGGATGGGGAACTGTATCGGCTTGAACCGCGCGATTACGCGGTGCTCAGACATCTTGTGGACAGTGCGCCGAATCTCGTGACAACCCGGGCGCTCATGCGACGGGCATGGCGCAGTAAGGTTGTCGGCGACAACGCGTTGCATCAATCCATCGGGCGCCTGCGACGGGTCCTTGGCGACAACGCCCGCAACCCCATCTACATCCAGACGTTGCCGAAGCTCGGTTACCAGTTCATTGCGCCGGTGACACCCTTGAAGGATTCGAGCGATTACAGTGAAGAGATCAGTCCGATTGCGGTCCTGCCGTTTCGCGATTATTCAGACGGCGGCAACGATGCCTACGTGATCGACGGACTGAGCTTCGAGATTTGCCACCATCTCATGCAGTCCGGTGCTCAGGTGGTCAGCCTCGACCGCGCTGCCCGGGTGCAGCGCAGCGGTTTTACCGATCTCGAAGTAGGCGGCCGGGTAGGCGCGCGAACGGTACTTTCCGGTTCGCTCATGGTGGCGGATGGACGCGTGCGGATAACAACCGTGCTGTGTGACGTGGAGACGGAGCGGCAGCTGTGGTCATCCAAGTTTGATATGCAGGAGACGCAGATATTCGAGCTGCACACTCAGCTGGCCGTAGCCATCGTCACTGGGCTCTTTGACAAGATGGGTGGACGCAAAGGTCCGCGCGCGTCGTCCATTCAACGGGTCAGTCTCACAAGCCTGCGGGACGAGCGGGAGTTGCAGCGCCGCGCCACCTGAGACGGGAGGACGGGCGCACCCGATCAGTCCTGAAAAATCGCCGCAAACTGCTCCGGCAGCTGCGCTGCCAGATCTTTGAGGTCGGGATCCTGCCTGATCATCTCCATGCTGAAGCCGAGGCTTACCGCCTGGTTGAGCGAAGCGAGCGCCGCATCGTAGTTGTGCAGAGCGTAGCTCACCAGCGCCGCAAAATAGTGTGCGGTTGGGTTGTCCGGGTCGATCGCAAGCATACGCTCAGCATGATCGGTAGCGCCGTCGAGGCCGCTGAAGGCCAGGTAAATCGCCAGCAGCCCCTGCGTCTCCCAATCGTTCGGATTTACCAGCAACGTCTGCTGCGCAATGGCGATGGCGCGCTCGTAGGCCGCTTTCTCCTCGTCGGGATGTCCCGCGCCCCGTTGAGACTCGGCGAGACGCCCCCAGAACTCGTGGGCGTTCGGGGCCAGCTGCGTTGCACGGGTCTGGCTTTCGACGGCGCTTTCGAAATCCCCGTCGTAGTAATAGCTGGTCCCCAGATTGCTGTGCAGCGTGGCGAGCGTCGTTTTTGCGATGGGCAGGTTGGACTGCTCCACTTTGATCCACGCCTCGCTGGCACCTTCCCGATCGCCAAGCATGTACCTGGCTGAGCCGATGCCGAGGAGGGCGTTCGTGTACTCCGGGGCGACGTCGAGCACCTGCTGATGAACGGCGGCGGATTCCTCGTAGCGATGTTGGTCGTAGTAGACGGCAGCAAGCGCCGTGCGTGTCTCCCAGTCCGAGGGATCTATTGCAATGGCGTGACGCAGGGTCGTTTCTGCGCCGTCGACGTCACCGGACGCAGCGAGGGCAGCGCCGAGGTATCGCAGAACCTCCGGTGAATTGGGATGGATGGTATTGGCCATGCTGAGCTCCGCGATGGCCTTGTCCTGACGGCCGGCTACCCGGTAAAGCTCGCCAAGCGCGGCGTGCACCTGCCAGGTCGGGTGTGACCGGTCCTGCAGGGTCAGCGCGCGGAAGCAGGCCGCTTCCGCTTCAGTAAAATCGGCGTCGTCGTGCAACCGCCGATACCTCGACAGATAGGTTTTACAGCGTGCGGCGTATGCTTCCGCAAAGTTTGCATCAATCCGGATCGCCGTGTCGAACTCCTCGAGCGCCGCCTGGTAGGCTGCTGCCGACCGACCGGTGCGCAACAGCGCGCGCCCTTTCAGATAGTGGTCGAATGCCACCGTGGAACGCGTGGAAATGCCGCTGTCGGCGGGAGCAACGGCGTCAGGCAGCACAGAGCGCGTGACCGCCCCGGCGATGTCGTTCTGCACGGCAAAGATTGCCTGGGCGTCGCGGCTGTAGGTTTCCTGCCAGACCGACGAGCCGTTCTTCACGTCAATCAGCCGCAGGCTGATGCGGAAGTCCCCGGACGTGCGCAATACGTTGCCTTCCAGCAGATAGCGCACCTGCAGCGAGCGGCCGATCTCGTCAAGGCTGGCGCTGCGGTCTTTGAAGTAGAACGAAGACAACCGCGGCGCCACGCGTAGCTCGGGATTGCGTGCGAGCGCAATGATGAGCTCATCGGTCAGGCCGTCGGCAAAGTAATCGTCAGAGGAGTCGGGCCCGCGATACTCGAGGGGCAACACGCCGATCGAGTTGGGATCCGGGGCGTTGTCAGGCTCGCGCCAGAAGCCCATGGCGACGACAATCGCCACAACGCACGCCAGCACCGCCGAGGGCGCAAGCCATCGTTGCCGTCGTGCGCGCGGTTTGAGCGCCGTTGCTCCCGGTCTGGCGAGCCCGGCGAATACCTTGCCTCGGTAATCTGCATCGCTCAGGTCGTATCGTGCGAGTGCCTGGGACAGTCCAATGGACAGTTGCAGACCGTCGGGCAGATCGGTCGGCTCGAGGTACACGCAAAGCACCGCTTTGTCATGCTCGATTGCGTACTGAACTTCGTTACGGCAATGGCGCGAGCGGACCGACGACGCGGAAACGAAGTACAGCACATGGGTGCAGTTGTTGATTGCGCCGGCAATGTCCTCGGTCCACTCGCTGCCGGCGGTAATGCCTTCGTCGTACCAGAGATTGACGCCTTCTTCCTCAAGCCACGCCATGTCGGCGTACACGGTTGTGCTGTCCTCGTGTGCATAGCACACGAATACGTAGGGCGCGTCACCTCGATAGGCCGGGAATGGACCCTGCACATTGACCTCTTGTCGTCGTTTTTCGAGTCTAAGGCTTGCCGGTCTCCTGGAGAAGCGTGGCGATGTCGCTGCGAAGGGTGTCAGCGTGTAGATACGACGTGCTGTAGATATTGCGGATGCGTTTGTCGCGATCGATCAGGTAGACGCGTAGCACGTGGGACATGGTGCCGAGGAAGTTGCCTTCGCTGTCATAGTCCTTGATGACCCATTGCCCGTACGCATCAAGAATGGCTGCAAGCTCAGCGTCGCCCGCCGTGGTGAGGAACTGCCAGTCGAAACCGGGATCCCTGAAGTGTTCGCCGTAGGATCGCAGTACCTCGGGTGTATCGTAGGCAGGATCGAAGCTGAAGCTCACGACGCGCACGTTGTTCTTGAGCGCTGGAACCGCCATGACGGTCTGCTGTACCCCTTTCATGACGAAGGTTGCCAGCGGACACCCGTTAACGTCGTTGCAGCGCGTGAAAATGAAGCTGAGCACGGTGATTTTGTCACCCAGATAGTCGTGCAGGCGGCGCGATTGCCCGCTGCTGTCGAGGACCTCGCCGTCCGCGGCGCTGCCCAGCGGTGGCAGCTGGTAGGTACCGGGCTGCGGTGGAACGAACTCGAGCGCCGAGTAACCGGGCGCGAGCACCACCGGCTCCGGGTGGTCATGGGGTGCGGCCTGGAGGACGGTGCTCATGAGCACCAGGCCGCACAGTATCAGCCGCCTATCGGGCATCAGCAGCGGCAGCGTCGCGCGCGGGTGGCGTCAGGCCGTAGAGCGCGTATGCGCCAAAACGCATCTGATGCGGCGCGCCGAGCCCGAGCTCGATGAAGTCGAGATGGAAGCGGGGTGACAGCTTCTCTCCGTCCCAGCCGTAGAGCTTGAAATATTGTAGATCTCCACCGGTGCTTTCGGTTTTATCCCAGTTGGCGAGGAGCGAGGAGGTGAAATAGACGCGCTCTCCGTCCCAGCTCTGGGAAACCATGTTGACCTGCTCGCCAATCTGGTGCTCGAA
This sequence comes from Pseudomonadales bacterium, assembly GCA_028285415.1. Classification (GTDB taxonomy): domain Bacteria; phylum Pseudomonadota; class Gammaproteobacteria; order Pseudomonadales; family Azotimanducaceae; genus UBA4421. The sequence continues at coordinate 30,715 of JANQPF010000003.1, read as the reverse complement.
GACCTGCGTGGGCGCGTGTGGGTTGGTCGTGTCGTAAAGCCGGACCTTGCCATCGTTCCAGGTGTTGACCCACAGATGGTTGTCGTCTGCAGAAATGGAAATGTCCACCGGCAGCGGGATTTTGCTGGCGTCGCCGATGTCAGCGACGGCCTTGGCGTGCCAGTCGCCCGTGTCGTCTTCGTATATCAGCCAGATCTTCGAAGTCAGCGCCGTTGAGGTGAAGCAGTAATTGCTGCGCGAACCCCAGGCACAGCGAATCTCCAGCGGCGCTCCGGGGACGTCCAGAATCTTCTTCGGCTTGCGCGTATGCAGATCCCAGATGACGACGGTGTTGCCGAAGCGCTTCATGGCTTCCGCGTCCGCCATCATCTTGCCGAGGTTCATCATGTAGTTGTTCCACCCCGTGAACGAGGAGGTCACCAGCACGTTACGGCGCGGCAGCGCGCGTGCGTCGTAGCCGTAGCCGTCAGCGTAGCTGCCGGACTTGACGGCACCCTGCAGGTTGTCGTCGGTCGGCATCCAGTGGGTGGTGATGTACTCGCCGGCGTTGGTGTACTCCACCATGCCCGTTCGGCCCCCGTGGTCGCGGTTGTTAGACAGACCCGTGAGCAGCATGCGTCCTGGCAGCGCGTAGTTCGTATGCGGCCCGACGATGCCCCCCGATTTCGCCACGAAGTCGTCGATGGTCTTGTGCAGGCGCGGTTTGCCGGGATCGGTATGTACGTCAAAAATGAAAATTTTGCTGGTGTCGAGGCCTGACGCCCACAGATAGCGCCGGTCGTCGGAAAGACCCGAGTGGTGTGCTTCGTTTCTCCCGCCAACCGACACGCTGTGGACAACCTGCGCGTAGCTCTCGGAGTCCGGATTGACGTCGACTGTCACCAGCTTGTCCTCGCCGTCACCCACCCCCTCGATGCCGAGTGTCCAGATGTAGATGTAGTCTTCCTGGCCAACAATCTTCGCCATATACGGCGACATGCAGGTTTCGTCGGCGAGCGCGTTTGGCGCAAACAGAATCAGAGCGAGCGCGGAAAGGGCTGCAGCCCGAGTCAGGCGCGGTATCATCATGTCTCTATCCCCTTGAGATTGAATCCAGCCGTGCCCCGATGCTAACACTCCGCGTCATCCATACCCATCTTCTTCTGTGGCTGCTGGCCGGAGCTGTCGGCAGCGGCGACTATCGGGAAGGTTATGATCGCAAAGATTTCGAGACCCGTAGCGAAGCGCTGGACCTGACCCCGGGAATCCCCATACAGCTCACCGACCGGGCGACGCCGCTGGGGCTGCCGCCGTCTGTCCATTCAATCGATGAAAAAGCGCTGGCGCTCGGTCGCGAACTGTTTTTCGACCGGCGTCTTTCGGTAAACGGCACGGTGTCATGTGGTATGTGCCACATCCCCGAACAGGGGTTTACGCAGAACGAGTTGGCGACGCCCGTCGGCGTGGAAGGCCGCTCGGTCAAGCGCAACGCACCGGCGCTCTACAACGTCGTGTATCTGCCGGAGCTTTTTTTCGATGGACGGGAAACATCCCTCGAGCAGCAGATCTGGGCGCCGCTGCTCGCGATCAACGAGATGGCAAATCCGGATCAGGGTTCGGTTGTCAGAAGGCTGGCCGGCATACGCGGTTATGCTGACGCGTTTGCCGAGGTCTACGCCGACGGGCTGACCGCAGACAATCTGGGCGATGCGCTTGCCAGCTATCAGCGGGCACTGGTTTCCGGCAACTCACGCTTTGACCGCTGGTTTTTCGGCGGTGAGGCGAATGCGCTGAACGAACTCGAGCAGCAGGGCTTCAGAGTGTTTCGTGAGCAGGGCTGCGCAGCATGCCATGCGGTGGGTCGCGAGGCCGCCCTCTTCACCGACCATGGTTACTACAATACGGGCATCGGGTATCAGGCTGCCAATCGCGAACGTACCCGGTCGATGCAGATTGCACCTGGCGTCACCATTCCACTTGCTGAACCGGTTGAGGTAGAGCGGGAGAGCGATGATGGCCTCGCGGAGCGCACGGGGCGCGACCGTGATCGCTGGCGTTATCGGGTGCCGAGCCTGCGCAACGTTGCGCTCACCGCGCCGTATATGCACGACGGCTCGCTGCCGACGCTGGCCGCGGTCATCGACTACTACGAACGTGGCGGGTCTGCAGACCCGCAGCTCGACGCCTGGATATTGCCGCTCGATATGGACGAGCAGGAAAGACGGGCGCTGCTCGGGTTTCTGGCTGCGCTCAATGGCGACAACGTCGCCGCGCTGGCGGCGGACGCGCGCTCGGTGCAGATTGGCGACACCACGCACGGAGGGTGAACACATGAGCATCAAGGCAGAAACGTCCTTTTCGCTGAAGGACGATCTTTTCAATCCGCAGACCGTGGCCGAGCTTGGTGCCGCGCTGAATTCAGCGTATCCGGCGTTTGCACGGCAGGATTTCGAGCGAGAGGTGCTGGCCGCCTTTCCCGATCTGGAGCTCAAGGAACGCATCAATTGGATGGTGGAGACCGCCCACCGGCACCTGCCGCCAGAATTGGATGCGGCCCGGGAAATCTGGCAGACAGCTCTGCCCGCGCCGCTCGATCCCACGTTGAATGATGACGATTTTGGCCGTTTCATCTGGGTGGTTCCGGGTGAGTACGTCGCGAGGTATGGCTGCAACGCGGAACAGCTCGCCGCGTCGCTGGATTTTCTGCGGGAGGCGACCAAGCGCTTTTCCTCGGAAAGCGCCATCAGGCCGTTCCTGTTGTCCTTTCCCGATGAGACGATGGCGCGGGTCCGTGAATGGTCGCGCGATGACAACTACCACGTACGGCGTCTGGCATCAGAGGGTATCAGGCCTTTCCTGCCGTGGGCCGCGCGGGTGGTGCTCCCGGCAGCCGACGTCCTTGCCGTGCTCGATAATCTGCATGCGGATCCAACGCGTTACGTAACCCGGTCTGTCGCGAATAATCTGAATGACCTGACGAGAATTGAACCGGGCGCCGTTCTGAAGACGCTGCAAGGCTGGGCGGAACAAGGCCGCCAGGACGAGCAGGAGCTCGAATGGATGACCCGCCATGCGCTCAGGACGCTCTTGAGCGCGGACGACCCTGCCGCTCTCGAGCTCGTTGGTTATCCGCTCGACCCGAAGTTTCGACTGCGTGACATTGAGGTGAGCACGGAGGTGAAGGTGGGTGATGCGCTGACCTGGCAGTCGACGCTGACGTCGGCAAAGTCACAGAAACTCAAAGTCGCTTTGAAGGTTGGGTTCCTCAAGGCCAACGGCCGTCACGCGGCTAAAGTCTTCAAAGTCAAAGACGCCGAGCTTGGCCCAGGTGAGGAGCTCGCAATCAGCAAGCGCATCAGGTTCAAACCCATGACAACGCGCGTGCTCTATCCCGGCACTCATTATGTGGAGCTGGTCGTCAACGGCGTCAGCCGCGGCAAACGGTCGTTCGAGTTAAGGGCGTGATCCACGCTGCTGGATGCGCCGCGTCAGTGCTGCGCGCAGCACCTCCGTACTGAAGTCCCCGGCGTCGACGAGATCACCCCAGAGTTCGAGGCTCAGGAGCGCAAGCTGGGTGCCGTTGCTGGGCGCGTCGGGTTGAGCCAGGAGCCAGGCGCCGACCCGCTGCATCTGACTGAGCTCTATCTGCTCGGCGTCGGTCAATGAGAACTGCCATTGCCCGGCCCGGGCGTTGACGCGGATTTTGTCGTCGCCGCCCGCAGCAATCCCCGTCGCGGCAAATACTCGACAGTCGAAATCCCGGCAGGTTTGCGGTCGATGTTCATAGATGGCGCATTGCCCGTCTTCCAGCATCGGGCAGCGGCCGCGCGCGTCGAAGCCCATGACGTAGTGGCCGGCAGGGCGCGCCGGCGCTTTGAACAGCAGCGCTTCGGGAATGTGGGTAAGCGCGTCGCCGTCCTCAGGCGTGATGTGGACAAAATAGCCGGATTCGCAGCAGGCGGTGCAGGATCCGCAGGGCACGTCGCTGCCTCTGGCGGTCTGCTGCTGCTCGAGCCACACGCTGAAAGATCCAGCGGCGTGGGTCACGTCGCGGCTGGGGATGAGTTCAGGCATGGCGGGAGATTAGGCGAATAGCTGCCGTTGCGGCAACTGTGCCTTGGCAGAGATTGCAGAGCTGTCCACAATGCAGAAAACACAACACAAGGAACGATCATGATCTGTCACGAGGTGGACTACGAGATCTTTGGCGACGACATGCAGATCGTCGAAGTGGAGCTCGACCCCGAAGAAGTTGTCATCGCCGAGGCAGGCGCCATGAACTACATGGAAGACGGAATTGCGTTCGAAACCAAGATGGGGGACGGATCCAATCCCGACGGCGGCGTGCTCGATTCCATTTTCAACGTCGGCAAACGTGTGCTGACCGGCGAATCCATCTTCATGACACACTTTTCCAACCGTGGAGCGGGCAAGAAACGTGTTGCCTTTGCCGCGCCGTACCCTGGCAAGATCATTCCCGTCGACATGGCGGAAATTGGTGGTGAGCTTGTTTGTCAGAAGGATGCTTTTCTCTGCGCGGCTTTCGGCACGAGTCTGAACATCGACTTCCACCGCCGTCTGGGTGCAGGTTTCTTTGGTGGCGAAGGTTTCATCCTGCAGCGTCTGAAAGGTGACGGTAAAGCGTTCATCCACGTCGGTGGCACGGTCATCAAGCGTGAGCTCAACAACGAGACCCTGCGGGTTGATACCGGCTGTATCGCCGCCTTCACGCCGGGCATCGACTACGACATCGAGCGTGCCGGTGGGCTGAAGTCGATGATCTTCGGCGGTGAAGGTCTGTTTCTCGCCACCTTGAAGGGAACGGGTACCGTGTACCTGCAGAGCCTGCCTTTTTCCCGCCTCGCGGGACGCATCATGCAGGCCGCCTCACCCGGGGGCTCCAAAGGTGAGGGTTCAGTGCTTGGCGGGCTCGGCGATATGTTCGGTGACCGTTGATCAGCTGACCTCTCGGCCAATCGGCATGGGTACGCTTTTTCCTGACTGCGCTCAGAACAGCAAACGTTGCCCGCACACGCCGGCGGTCATCAAGAGCCCGGTGTTTCTGGCGTAGAGAAAAGAATGGCTGGTGAACCAGAGCGGCCATGCGGCTGCGGGGAAGTCGGCCGGCTTTTCCGGCGGCGTACCAGCCCGATAGACGGCAATGACCCTGAAGAGCTGCGGTAACGCAGCGAGGCTGAGCAGCAGGCCGTAGAGACGGCTGTCGACCGCAAGCCAGATAACGCCGGCAACCTGCAACAGAGCGAGCGCGGTCAACAGCGATCCGGTGTGGCGATCGCCGAGCAGCACCGGCACGGTATACACGTCCCGCGTGCGGTCATCCTCCAGCTTGTCGCGGTGCTTGGCGCAGATGACAAGCGTTGGACCGAGACCGTACACAGCGCCAGCGGCGGCAATTGACATATCGGCGCTGCCGGTAACCACAACTGCGGTGCCCGCGATCATGAGCGGCCCCCAGGCGGCAAATACGGCGAGATCGCCAAGTGCCATCCGTTTGAGGGGATAGGTATAGAAGAGCACGAGCAGTGCGCCGGCACCGGCGTAGATGCTCGCTTCGACGGCGCTGATCCAACAGATGAACAACGCCAGCAGGAGCGCCGGTATGCCAGTCCAGAGGATGTACCGGCGCAACGCTGCTTTGCTCATGAGGCCGCTTTCGAGCACGTGCACGCCATACTGCGCGCGGGCGTAGTTACCCCGGTCCAGCCCCGCGCCGTGGTCGACGTAGTCGTTGAGCAAATTGTTAGTGGCATGAGCGAGCAGCAGGGCAACCAGAACGGCGCCCGCCAGCAGCCACCCGCTGATACTCGGAGGCGGAGCGATGCATACTGCAAACGTCACGGCAAAGAGGGTGAGCGGCAGCACCATTGCCCGACTGGCAATGAGCCAGCGTTTGAGCGGGTGCAGCCGGTGCCAGCGCGCGGGCGCAACGCCGGGAATCCCCAGCATGACGTCCCGCCAGCTGGGATCAACGTCCGCTTCGGCCTGTGTTTGCGCCTGCATGGTGCTCGCTGCGACTTGCTTTCGGGCATTGTGCCCTGCATGGTTTAACGCGTCTCTCAGGGAAATCCCCCAATGAGAGAGGGGTGGAGGTTCAGATAAAGGTTCAGATAGAGGTTCAGATAGAGGTTCAGATAGAGGTTCAGATAGAGGTTCAGATAGAGGTGCAGATAGAGGTGCAGATGGAGGTGTAAATGGAGCTTGGTGCGTTTTCCATGAGCCTGGCGGTGCAGGATCTTGCTGTGTCGCGGGCTTTCTACGAAAAACTTGGATTCACCGTCATCGGCGGTGAGGCCGAGCAGAACTGGTTGATCATGAAGAACGGGCCCCACGTGATCGGCCTCTTTCAAGGCATGTTCGATCGCAACGTCATGACCTTCAACCCGGGTTGGGACCAGGACACCGGCGAGCTCGACGCCTTTACCGACGTGCGCGATCTGCAGAAGGCGCTGAAGGCGCAGGGCGTGGCGCTGGCATCCGAAGCGGATGAAAGCGGTGAAGGGCCGGCGAGCTTCATGGTGATTGATCCTGACGGCAATCCCATCCTCGTCGATCAGCACCGCTGATATGAGAGAGCTTGTTGTTGCCGTAGACGGCAAACACTACAAAGGCAGCTGGGATACCTGGGAAGATGGCAGCTGGGGACGCATCGTTGAAGTCAGTCGCGAAGCATGGCTCGTGAGAGCGCCGGTGGGCAGGGATGATGATCCGCTGCACGTGGCTGAGCGGTGTCTGATCTGGTGCGTGCAGGAAGCACTGGCTGACAAGCGTCGCTGATCGGCTTACCTGGATCCCGTGATGTCCTCCATCACGCCCTGCAGATCCTGAATACGCTCCTCCATCGCCTCGGCGGCCGCCTCTGCTTTCTCGATGGCCGCGCCATCATAGATGTTGCCGAGGTCCGGCAGAGAGGGCGACCCGCTCGGAATGTTCACGCTGTGGTCGACGTTGTCATCGGGATGACGCGCCTCCCACTCCGCCGCCCATTCGGCTTCAAAGGGCGTGAAGTTTTCGCTGACGTCGACCGGCTCAGCGGCAGCGCCTGCCGGGGGGGATTCCCCGAACTGCCACACGCCGTGCTTGTCTTTCCACCGGTACACCTTGGTTGGCATGCTCGGCACCGTGTCATCGATGACCTGATCAACGCTCATCAAGGGTTGGCCGGTTGGACCCTTCAGGAAGAACGGTGCGCCAACTGCGCCAATGAGCACTAACGTGATGAGCAGGTAAAAAAGCTTCATGCGTCCATTCTGGCAGAAACCACTGACAGTTTCTGTCTATTGGATCACTGACGCCCGATCGGGCCCTGCAATCAGTTGAAGAGGCGCCGGTGTATGGCTCGGATGAGCAGGAGGACCATGGAGAGAACCCCGCCGACGGAGTTGATCGGCGCGAGCACAACCGCAACAGCCTGATTCGGAACGTCGATGAGCTGCGCCACGAACGCTTCCGCAATGAGCAGACCGATGTCCTGAGCCGGCACAGATAGCAAAGCAAGCGCCAGGGCCAATGCGACACGCCGGGCGATTTTCCATCGCCGTGCCCGATCGACCTCCTGCATGACGGATTGGGTAAATACAGCTTCCTGTGCGGGTTCGGTGACTTCGTCGAACCAGGCCTGCAGATCTTGATCTTTGCTGTCGTCATCCATCAGATGGTATCTCCTTGTGGTTCGTAGGCTGACAACAGTCGCCTGAGTTGTTCACTCCCCCGCTTGACGTGCGACTTGACGGTGCCAAGCGGCAGCCCCGTGAGGGCCGCTACTTCCGCGTGCGTCATGCCTTCGTGATAGTTCAGCACGATGCACAGACGCACCACGCCGGACAGGGATTGCAGCGCGTGATCGAGGTCGCGCGCGAGCCCCGGCCGCGCTCCTTTTCCGGACGCAGCACCGGTGTCAGCGGTCAGCTCGTCCGATGCGAACAGCGGATCGTTTTTCCGCGCGTGCTGGCGCCAGACGTTGATGGCGATGCGTTTCAGCCAGGCACCAAATTTTTCGGGCTCGCGCAGCTTTGCAATGTCTCGCCACGCCTGCAGAAACGTCTGCTGGGCGAGATCGTCCGCGAGCACCGGATCGCCGCAGCAGCGGCGCATGAGGTCACGTATCCAGGACTGGCGTTTTTTCACCAGCGCGGCAAAGGCGGTACGGTCGCCGGTACGGGCCAGCGCCGCAACCAGCGCTTCAGGCCTCTCGGCGTAGTCCGGCGTGGACACGTGCTACAGCCTGCTGCCTTCCGAGCTGGTGCGATCGAAGTTCGCGCCGGTCGTCTGCCAGCGTTTTGCCAGGAGCGCCGCCCCATAGAGGCCCGCGGCGACAAAGACCAGGAGCGCGGCCACGGCCAGCATGACCCAGGTCAGCTGCTCAGCCAGAAAGATGCCCATGACCCAGCCGAATACGGCAAGACCCGGCGCGATGAAGATGAGGATGGTTGCGGCGATGCGGAAGTCTCGCTCCGTGTCCTTGTTGCCCCCGGTGAGCTCTATCAGCTTGTTGACGAGCTCATCGTCAATGGACTGCCCGCTCTCGATGATGCGGCGGAGCGTCTCGTGCTGGGATTCGCGTTTACGGATGCCGTCCCAGACGCCCGAAGCGACGACAACCGCAATGAAAATCCAGAAACCCAGGGCCGCGTAGCCGGCGGTGTTGCCCAGATGTTCCATAACTCACCTCCTGGTGATTGTATGTCTTGCTCATAGAGGTGCATAAAGTGTCTATTTGGATGCAGCCTGGGAAAAAGTTTTTACGGAGGGGAATATGACACACGTGAATCGCCAGTGGTTAATCAACGGCAACCCGCGCGGCCGGGCGCTGTCACTCGATGACTTCACCTTGCATGACGCTGAGCTCGCCCGCCTGGGGCCCGGGCAGGTGCGGGTCAAAGTCGAGTATCTCGGCTTCGACCCTTCGCAGAAGGGTCAGATGGAGAACATTGCCGGCTACTCCAGGGGTGCGGCTGCGGGTGACGTCATGGGTGCGCGAGGGATCGGGGAGGTTGTCGAAAGCCACGACCCGAACGTTACCGTGGGTGCCAAGGTGGCCGGCATGGTGGGCTGGCAGGAATACGCCGATCTCGATGCCCGCGCCGTGGAAGTGCTCGCCGATGACGATCTTCTGCTCGCGCATCTGGGCCCGCTCGGCGGCACGGGTTTGACGGCCTATTTTGGCCTCCTCCGTATCGGTAAACCCGAGCCGGGAGACGTTGTGGTGGTAACGGGCGCTGCCGGCGCGGTGGGCTCAGTCACGGGGCAGATTGCGCGCATTGCCGGTTGCCGCACGGTGGGCATTGCGGGTGGTAGCGAAAAGTGCGCCTGGCTCGTCGACGAGGTTGGCTACGATGCGGCGATCGACTACAAAAACGACGACATCAAGGCACGTTTGAAAGCCCTCTGTCCTGAAGGGATCAACGTCTTTTTCGACAACGTGGGGGGTGAGGCGCTCAACGCGGCGCTCACCCGGATTGCGCCTTTTGCGCGCGTCGTGATCTGCGGCGGTATATCGCGCTACGAACAGGAAACGCTGCCGCCGGGGCCGGCCAACTACTTCAACATCGTCTTTCGGCAGGCGACGATGCAGGGTTTTCTGCTGAGCGGTTACGAACGCGAGTATCCCGAAGCGCGCAGACGCCTGACCGAATGGATTCGCTCGGGTGAGCTCGTCTACAAAGAAGACATCCAGGAAGGTTTCGACAACATCCCCACGACCCTACTCAGGCTTTTCAGCGGCAAGAATTTCGGCAAACAGCTGCTCAAGCTTTGATGTGACTGCGGTAGTAGTTGCGCCAGAGTGCCTTGCCGTCGCGGTCGTAGCGACGCATGGCGGCAACCATCTCGCCGCGCAGCTGCGTGTCGACGAGCTCGTCGGGTAGCAGGGGATCAAGGAGAATTTCGCGGGTGACCGCACGCCCCAGCAGCAGCGTTTCTTTTGCCGCCTCAATCTGGCTGAGTTCCGGCAGGCGGGCGCTGCTTGCCGCCAGCGCCTGGAGGCGGCTGCGGTAGCCGGCCTCGAGCTCACGGATGTTCCAGAGCGTGGCCGGCTCCGGCGCGCTTACCGGCCGACTCATGACGAACGCGTTGGCGTCGGCATCGAGGCCCAACGCCACAAGTGAACCGTGCAATCCCGTAAGCGACTCGGCGAGGTTGTCCGGTCGTACCCACAATCCGCTGTGCAGCTCGGCAAAGCCGTACAGATTCAGCGCGCGCTCACGGCCGCGCAGCATGGTTTTATTGGCGCGCTTGAGGTGCGCCGTCATGACGCCCAGCCAGTCGCCGCGCCAGGGTTTGACGGAGGTTTCCACCTGCGCCCAATTGCGTAGCAGGTGGTGCAGCTGTCCTGCCCGGGTGCCGAGCCGATATTCGCCGCGAGCCTCCGTGGTCAGAGATCCGTCTTTCACCAGGCGCGCAAGCGCAACGCGAATGCTGCCGGAGTCCATATCGAACAGTCGGCCAGCCGCCACCAGGTAGCTGGCGGGCAGGGCGCCGCCGGTGGCGGAATCCATCAGCGTCAGAATGAGCTCGCGGGCGGACAGGGTTTGTTCCGGCATTTACCTATATTACACGATTTGACGATTAGTGGAAAAATGAGTTACATTTGATCCTGCAGGTGCTTTACATCCTGGAGTGTTTGATGAGTCATGAAACAACCGCCGAACCGCCAATCGATTTTGTCGACGCCAGCGTTGGCGCTGCGGTCAAGCTGTCTGACGTACTGACGAGCGACGAGATCAAGCCGTTCACGCGGCGCTCGGATCTGCGCGCCTGGTGGGTTGTGTCGGGTGACATTGTGATCATGGCTGCGGCGTTTGCCCTGCCCGCGCTGTGGCTGAACCCGCTGACGGTAGTGCTGGCGATTCTGCTCCTCGGCGGCCGGCAGCTCGGTCTGGCGGTGATCTACCACGACTGCTCGCACAGCGTGTTCTTCCGCACCCGCTGGCTCAACGAAGTCATCGGTCACTGGTTTGCAGGGGGGCTCCTGAATACCTCGATGTACGCCTATCGGAATTACCACCTCAAGCACCATCGCTTCGCCGGCACCATGGACGACCCTGACATGAAGCTGGCGCTGACCTATCCGGCCAGCAAAGCGAGCCTCAAGCGCAAGTTCGTGCGTGACCTGACGGGCCAGACCGGTATCAAAGTCGTCTGGGGGCAGCTGAAGCGCGTGCGCGTGAAGCGCAACGCCCCGTTTCTTCTGTCACATGTGCTGCTCATCGGCGCGCTCTGGGCGGCAGGGATTGCCTGGGCGTATGCGCTCTGGTGGGTTGCGCATCTGGTGGTCTATCAGGTCATCCTGCGCCTGCGTTTCATCGGTGAGCATGGCGTTGCGATCGACCGCCTGAGCCCTGATGCCAGAGAAAATACTTCCACAACCGTCCTGAGCTGGTGGGAGCGCTTGTTTGTTGGTCCAAACTTCGTGAACTTCCACCTCGAGCATCACCTGAGCGCGGCGGTGCCGTGTTACCACCTGCCCGCGCTGCACAAGCTGCTGAAGGAACGCGGATTCTTTGCGTCGCGCGATTGCCTTTCGCTCGGTTACGTCGACGTGCTGCGCAAAGCGGTGCGTCCGGAAGATGCGCCTTTGACCGCGAGCGCCTGATTTCTAGCTGAGACGGTTAGCAAGCTCACTCACGCGTTTGCCTAGAAACGCTGCGGTTGCTCCATCCATCTCAGAAATCTGGTCGGGCGCGCTGGCGGTGACCCCGGCTCCCAGATAGAACCCGTTTGGATTGAGTTTCGCTGAAAAGCTTGCGCCAGTACCCACCCAGATCATGCCCATCTGCATGGCAAAGGTGTGTATGTCCTGCAGACAGTTCAGCTTGTCGCCTGCCGCTAGAGAGGATGCGGTAAACGCCGCGGCCAGCTTGCCGTTCCAGGTCTGGGTATACCAACGCGGTGCCATCGCGTCGAAGAATGCTTTCATCTGTGCTGAGACGCTACCCATGTAGGTCGGCGACCCGAAAATGATCGCATCACAGTCGTCGAGCGTCTGCGCTACCGCGTCATTTGCCCAGCGCCCTTCGCTGATGTCGCTGCCCGCTATGGCAAAAACCTCAGGAGTCGCACCGGCTTCAACGACGCCGGATTCGACGTAGTCCGCGACCGCCCGGGTCGTGCCCGTGCCGCTGAAATAGATGATGCCGATGGTTGCCATGCGTTCGATGCTAACATGTGCGCGTATGAGCCCGGCAAGCACGCAGGACCGCTTCGACCCACTCTCAGCGGACTTCGCTGCCGACCCGTATGCGGTTTACGCGACTCTCCGCGAGGCGGCGGAGCCGCTTTATCACAGCGGGCTCGATGTGCACCTCTTGTCCCGTTACGCGGACGTCGATGCCGCTGCGCGCAACCCGCTGATGGTGCGCACCCGGGAGGCATTCCTCGAACCCGAAACGCTCGCGGCGGAGCACGCCGCCGCCGCGGCAGCGATGCCGAATCATTTCCGCTATGTGCAGTTCAGTCTCCTCGACAGTGACGGTACGGTGCACCGCCGGCTGCGCAAGCTCCTGCTCGGGCAGTTCGCCAAGCGTGCGGTCGAGCGTTTCACTCCGATCATCATGTCGCACCTCAACCATTTGCTTGACGGGTGTCTGGAGCAGGGTGAGTTCGACTTTGTCGCCGATCTGGCGGCGCATGTGCCGGGCTGGATTATCGGACACGTGCTGGGCGTGCCGCCCGCTGATCGCCCGCAGCTCAAGCTCTGGTCGGAAAACATCGTGCAATTCTTCGACGCGGGTCGTACGGCGGAGCACGCGGCCCTGGCGGAAGCAAACACGGCTGAGTTTGCCGACTATCTCAAAGCGCTCGTTGCGAATCACCGGCAGACGCAGAGCGACGATTTGCTGTCTCTCCTGATCGCGGCGAAGGAAGCTCGCCAGCTGAACGAGACGGAGCTCATATCCACATGCATGCTCGTCCTCATGGCCGGGCATGGTTCGACCATTGATGCGCTGGGCACCGGTCTCCACGCGCTCCTGCTCCACCCGCAGGAATTCGACAGGCTGAGGCGGGAGCCGGCGTTGATGTCGACGGCCGTGCACGAGATGTTCCGCTTCGAGTCTCCGTTACCCTACTTTCATCGCTACGCCGCTGAGCCAGTGGAGATCGGCGGAAAAACTTATGCCAAAGGCACGAAGTTCGGGCTCCTTTATGGCGCGGCCAATCGCGACCCTGAAGCGTTTGTGGATCCGGAGCGCCTGCGCGTCGACCGCAGGCCCAACCGCCATCTGGCGTTCGGGCGCGGCGCGCACCTGTGTCTTGGCAATAATCTCTCGCGCCTCGACATGGAGATTTTTCTGACGCTGCTCCTGGCGCGAACGGAGGACATCCAATGCCTGGAAACGGAGCCGATCTACAAGCGTGGTATCACGGAGCGGGGACTCGAGCGGCTGCGGATTGCGGTGCGCCCGCGTTGATGCGCCATAGCCTCCTGGTTCTGCTGCTGATGAGCGTGACGGTGTCGGCGGTTGCCCTGGATCGTCCGGCGCTCGTCGAATTTCTCGAAACCGAGCGCGCGGCGCACAACATGCCGGGCTTACGCGCGGCGGTTCGCTTTGCCGATGGCGAGGAAGTGCGGGCAGCGGTTGGCTTTGCCGATATCGAAGCGGAGATTGCGCTGGACGATACCACGCCGATGCCCGGCGGCAGCACCGGCAAAACGTTCGTGGCTGCGCTGGTCTGCCTGCTGGTGGAAGACGGCACGCTGTCGTTAGACGACAGGGCAGCAACGTGGCTTGGAGAGACAGGCTGGTACGCGCGACTACCCAACGCCGACAGCATGCGGGTGAGGGATCTGCTATCCCATTCGAGCGGCATCAGAGACTATTCCGATACGATGGGGTTTCAGGTTGCGCACGCCTGGCGCGCTCTGCGCCGCGGCAGCAGCTACTTCACGCCTGAAGAGCTCATCGATTTTACGCTGGACCGTCGGGCGCTGTTCGAAGCCGGGCACGGGTTTGCCTACTCCGATACGGGTTATCTGGTGCTGGGTCGGCTGCTGGAAGCCGCTACCGGCGGCTCGTACCACGAGTTGCTCAATGAGCGGATACTGCAACCGCTGTCCCTTGAGCACGTTGTTCCGGTTGTTACCTCCAATCCGGCGGGTGTGCCGCCCGGCTACCTCGACGGCGGCTGGTTTGGTTTGTCACGGAATCTCGACGCCAAAGGTAGAATGAAACTCGACCCCGCAACGGAATGGACCGGCGGCGGGCTGAATACCACCCCAACCATGCTGGTGCGTTTCTACGCAGCGCTCGCGGAAGGGCGTGTCGTCCAGCCGGCAACGTTTACCGCAATGGTAAACGGCGGATACAAGGATCCTGCTGAGCCCGGCTATCACTACGGATTTGGCCTGTTTGTCACTGCGGACGGGGAAACGATCTCGCACGGCGGGCGTTGGCCCGGGTACCGCTCGCGCGTGCTCCATCACCTCCCGTCCGGAACCTCTGTCGCCGTGCAGACCAATCGCGACGGCAAGGTTGATCTGCCGGCGCTCGTGCAGCGTCTCGCAGCACTGCTGCCATGAGCCGAACCAAACCGTTTGACCACCTGCCACCGGCACGAATTGGTGGCTGGCTTGAGGCGAAACACGGCGGGAAGATCGAGGATCTCGAACCACTGTCGGGTGGATACTGGTCCAGCGCGTTTGCGTATCGCGTGAATGAGACCGCGCTGGTCCTGCGCCTCAGTGACGGCGTGGAGGGTTTCGCCATGGATGCCGACGCAGCTGCGTTCGCACCGCATCTACCCGTTCCCGAAATGCTGGACCGGGGTGATGCTTTTGGCGGTCACTATGCGATTACGCGTCGTCACCACGGCATGATTCTGGAAGACACGCCGGTGGAGCTTGCCGAACCGCTGGCGCGCACGCTGGCCGGACTGCTAGCCAAGATACGTCGTGTCGCAACCGGCAGCGATGCGGTCTACTGGAGTGAAGCCGCCGGTGAAGGTCCTGCTGACTGGCATGAGCTCCTGCGCGCCGGTCTCGAGGATCGCCCCGGAGCGCGGTGGCGGGGTGAGCTGGAGCGGCATCCGGATCTGACGAGACTCTTTACGGCCTGCCGTCGACAGATTGAAGAGCTGCTGCCTGTGTGTCCGGAGCGGCGCGACCTCATCCATGGCGACCTTTTACATCGCAACGTTCTGGTGACGGAGGATGCAACGGCAATGACCGGGCTCTTCTCCTGGAAGTGTTCTTTGCAAGGCGATTTTCTGTATGACGTCGCGTGGTGTTCTTTCTGGGGAGCGCGCTACCCCGCACTGGCTGCGGCAGACATGTTCGAACGGGTGCTCGCCGCGGACGATCTCGATGCGCGGGACCTCGCCGACGCCGCTTTACGGCACTACTGTTACCAGGTGCAGATTGCCGCGTCGCATTTCGGCTGGTATCTGCGCACCGGCGAGCAGGACGAGCTTGCCTGGCTCGTGCGGAAGACGGATGAATTGCTGAAGCGCGGTCCATGACGCGCGCTTCAGCTCCCGGTGGTCAGTCCGCGCCCGCGACTGGGACGCCGAGCTCCTCCAGGTTGGCCACGAGATCGTCACCCGCGGACATCGGATTCACCGACTTGTCGATGCGTGCGATGAGCCCTTCCGGATCGATGTAAAACGTCCAGCGGTTGGCGAAGCCGTGACCGCCGAGCACGCCGTAAGCGCGGGCCGTTTCCTTGGTGGGGTCGGCCAGAATGGGAAACGTCGCTTTGTTTTTCCTGGCGAAGCCCGTGTTGTCTTCGACAGAGTCAACGCTCGCCATGAAGTAGACGACGTTGTAGTTGCGAATTTCTTTGTCACTGTCACGCAGCGCTTTGCATTCGATGGTTCAGCCGCTGGTAAAGGCTTTTGGAAAGAACGCGATGACCACGTGCTGACCGCGAAGGTCCGCCAGGCTGTGCAGGTTGCCGTCTGAGCCCCGCAGGGTCCAGTCAGGGGCCGGATCGCCGACTTGGGGTGCTGCATGAACTGCTGAGGCAAACAGCAGGCAGGCGGCGAAAGACAGGAGTCGCTGAGTCATGAGTTGCTCCTCGAGTGTGGTGAGGCCGACGTTAGCACGTTCGCGGCAAAACCGCGTGAAGGTTACTTGAGCTGGCTGACCACGTTCTCGCCGAACTGGCTCAAACGATCCAGCCCGTCCGGCCCGGCAAAGAAAAACGCCGGAATCATGATGCGCCCGACGCCGAGACCGGCAAGCTCTTCAGCACCGCGCACAGGATCCGCCATTTGCGCCCCGAACATGGCGTTGATTTCGATGCTGTCGGGATCTCGGTCCGCAGCCTCAGCGGCGCCGCGTACCCTGCCGAGCAGTTCCTCCAGGCGATTGACGTCGCCCTCACCGGGGAAATAGCCGTCTGCGAGCTTTACCGCGCGGCGGATGGCGGCATCCGTATCCCCGCCCACGAGGACGGGAATGTTGCCGTTGACGGGACGTGGGCTGCAGGTGACGGGCTCGAAGTCGACAAACTCACCGTGAAACTCGGCGTGCGGTGCTGCCCACAGCGCACGCATGGCGGCAATGTACTCGTCGTTGCGCGCGCCGCGTCGTTCCCACGGCACACCCAGCGCGTCGAACTCCTCCTGCATCCAGCCGACGCCCAGGCCCAGCTCGACGCGACCGCCGGAGAGCTGATCCAGCGTGGCGAGCTCTTTTGCCAGGATCAGCGGATTGCGCTGAGGAACGATGAGAATGCAGGTGCCGAGTTTCAGTGACGGCGCCGCGGCGGCGGCGAATCCCAACCAGATGAGCGGATCGGGAATCGGGGTATCCGGCTCGGCGGGAATTTTGCCGTCCGGCGTGTACGGGTACTTCGAGAGGATGGAGTCCGGCATGATCACATGTTCGCCGCCCCACACCGATTCGAAACCGGCGTCTTCGGCGCGCTTACAGATGTCCAGAGCCGTAGCGCCGTCGATGCCGACGCTGCTTGCGAATGCGAGACCTACTTTCATGGTGTTCCCCGGTGTGTGCTTCTGGTGAGCATCCTATCAGCCCCGTACAATGCCCGTGAAGCTGGCATCGAACTGGGGAGAACGATGGCGCTGTACGACAACTTGTTTGAACCCGTCCGCGTCGGCAACACGGAGATCAAAAACCGCATCGTTCGATCGCCTCATGGGACAGGCCTTGCCGGTGAGGCGCTCATCGCCTATCACGAAGCGCGCGCCCGTGGCGGCGTTGGGATGTCCACCATCCAGGCAACAGGGGTGCATCCCGGCGCTCCGACAGGAATTCCACTCTTCTCCGACGATTGCAGACCCTTCCTGACGGAAATCGCGGATCGTGTGCGTCCTCACGACATGAAGCTCTTCATCCAGCTGTACCACCCGGGTGCCAGCTATCCGGCGGCACCGGAAAGCTGGTCGGCGAGCGCGATTCCGAATCCCATGGGCGGCATGATCCCCATGGAAATGACCAAAACGCAGATTGATGATGTCGTGCAGAGTTTTGTTGAAGCGGCCGAGCGCATACGCGACAGCGGCCTGGACGGCGTCGACATACACGCCTCCAGCGGCTATCTCCTGCACGAGTTTCTGTCTCCCGCACTGAACCAGCGCACCGACGAATATGGCGGCAGCCTCGAAAACCGCATGCGCTTCATGATGGAGGTGATCGACGCCGTCATGGCGGCAGTCGGTGACGATATTGTTGTTGGCGTGCGCCTGCCTAACGAAGACTATGTCCCCGGCGGGTTGACGGCTGAGGCAAATGCGGAGATTGCCGCCGCCTGCGATCCGCGCGTGCATTACGTCTCCCTGCACATGGGCGCCTACTGGCGTTTCCACAAGCTCATTGCGCCGGCGGATGACCCGCTGGGCGTGGAGATGGAAGCCAACAAAGTCATCCGTCCGGTCATTACCAAGCCTACTATCGTCACCGGCCGCATCATGACGCTGGATCATGCCAGCGCCATCGTCGCAAGCGGCGAGGCTGACATGGTGTCCATGGTGCGTGCCCTGATTGCCGATCCGGAGCTCGTCAACAAGGCGAGAAATCGCGACGAGCACAAAATCAGACCCTGCATCGGTTCCAACATGGGCTGCGTAGGTCAGCTGATGTCCAACGGCCGGATCAGCTGCGTGGTCAACGCGTCCGCCGCGCGCGAGGACGTCCTCTCGTTCGAACCGCAAGATCGCGTGGCGCAGCCGAAAAAGATTCTTGTGGTCGGTGGCGGCCCGGCAGGGCTCGAGTTTGCGCGCACCGCGGCCATGCGTGGCCATCAGGTCGAGCTGCACGAGGCGATGAAGACCCTGGGGGGGCAGGTCACGATGGCGGCATCCGCGCCGCATCGGGCGGACATTGGCGGGATCGTCACCTGGCTGGCCGAGGAGCTGGAGCTTCTCGGGGTTCCCGTGCATCTGCACTCTTATGTCGATGAAGAGGCGATCGCGCGAATGGCACCGGACGAGGTCGTGCTTGCGACCGGCACGATGCCTCGCCAGGATGGCATGCAGCAGTCGACGCCAGGCTCCGGCACTGCAGGATTCGAACGGGCACACGTCTACTCGTCGTGGGATCTCTTTGGATTCGGTGAAATCACTCACCTCGAAGGACCCGCCGTAGTCTACGATGATACCGGCACCTTCGAAGCCATCTCCGTAGCTGACGTGCTGCTCGAGCGTGGCATTGCCGTCACGATGATATCCCGCTGCGACAGCCCGGGTGCAAATCTGCCTTATCCGCCGGTGACCGCGGGAGCCGCGCGGGAACGACTCTACAACGGTAACTTCGAATTCATCGGCAACCACTACGTTCGCGCGATCAACGAAGACAGTGTCGATATCGGCGTGCTCTTCACCGAACGCGTGCGCAACGTGCCTGCCAAGACGGTGGTGTTTGTCGGGTACAACGCGCCGAACCGCGACCTCTGGCACTACCTGCAGGGTAACGGTCCGAAGGCGCACATGATCGGTGATGTCCGCGGTCGCAGCAGCATCATGTCTGCCATACATGCGGGTAACGAACTGGGGAGACGCATCTGATGAGCGCACCGGCAACACAATGGTCCTCGCGCTTCGTTTTCCTGATGGCATCCATCGGATCCGCGGTAGGGCTTGGCAACCTCTGGCGGTTTCCTTTCTACACCGGGCAAAACGGCGGATCAGCCTTTGTGCTGATCTACCTTGCCGCCGTTGCGCTCGTGGCGTATCCCATCCTCATGTCCGAGTTTGCCGTCGGTCGGCATCGCGGACGATCTGCGATCGGATCCGTTCGTCAGATGGCGCTGGATGCCGGACGACCGGCGCGCTGGTCGATCGTTGCCTATATCTGCCTCTTCGGCGCGTTTACCGTTTTGACCACCTACAGCGTCATCGCCGGCCAGGTGCTTGCCTTCGCGCTGATGTCGTTTGCGGGTGAATTCGTGGGTACGGCCAGCTCGACTGTGGCAAGCTCGCCGTCGCTCTATGACGGTGCAACCTCCGCCGTGCTCTGGCACACGCTCTTCATGCTCATTTCCATCGGCGTGGTTTCGGCGGGGTTGCGAGCCGGCATTGAGCGTGTGGTGACTGTGTTGATGCCTTTGTTTTTCGTCATGCTGGCGATGCTCTGCGTATATTCGCTGGTGAACGGAGCAGCGGCAGAAGCATTTACCTATCTTTTCGAACCCGATTTTTCTGCAATCACTCCTGGCGTGTTCCTCGCTGCCCTGGGCCAGGCGTTCTTTTCGCTCGGCGTCGGCGGCGGATTGATGATCACCTACGGCTCCTTTCTTTCCCGCGAGGAAAACATCGGAAAGAACGCTGCGATCATCGCCGGGTCGGATACGCTGGTCGCGGTGGTTGCCGGTTTGATGATATTCCCGATCGTCTTTGCATTCGGGCTCGATCCGGCGTCCGGGGCAGGGCTCATCTTCGAGGCGATCCCTGTCGTCTTTGCCGACATGCCGGGCGGCGCTTTCATCGGCGGGCTTTTCTTTTTCCTCGCCTTCATTGCGGCGCTGACGACGTCGATTGCCATTCTGGTCGCCCTCGCAACCGTGGGTGAAGAGCAGATGGGTTTGAGTCGTACTGTATCGGCGTGCCTCTTCGGGGCTGCCGCCTGGATCATTGGCACCGCTTCGGTGTCCGTAGACGGGCTTGCGGGCTGGCTGGATTTTCTAAGCGGCAGCCTGTTTGTGCCCCTGGGTGGGCTGCTCATTGCGGTGTTTGTCGGCTGGGTAGCGCCGCTCAGCGCGATACGCGAAGAGTTGCACAATACGGGACAGGGGCTCTTCGCATTCTGGCGCTATGCCATGCGCTTTCTTGCGCCCCTGGCCGTTGTGCTGATTCTCATCCTCGGCTTCGATGAGAAGTTCGATCTTTTCTAGTATCCAGCTCTAGTTTCCAGCGGCAGGGGCGTCTGGTTGCCGGATGTGTGCTTCAGGTAGCGCTGCTCCGCAGCTCGTCAGCCAGCAGCTTCGCCACGACCTCAGCCGGTGTGTCGCTGATCTGCGCACTTTTCTCACCCAGCTCGGGATGACGAACGGTGAGGACGTCACCCAGCAACTCGACTTCGAATCCTTCCGACTCCAGGCTCTCAAACATGACGGTTTCCTCTCGAACGAGCCTGATTAGCCTACTCCGCAGGACGCGCGCCGAAACCAGGGGTTTTACTTAGGGTTGCTCAGCGTCGAGAAATTCCAGGACGATGCGTTTTGTGGCGGGGTCGGAAACCGCGGTCAGATGATCACAGCCTTGCACCCGGGCGTGTCTTGCGTTGGGGAGCGCGTCTGCAAACTTGTCCGCCGAATCGACGTAGGGGTGGTCGTCCGTGCCGTTGACGATCAGCACGGGCAGGTCAGCCCGTGCGATGTCCGGGCCTGCAAGATCGAGCGGATAACCCTGCGGCCACATTTCCTCGGCCGAGCAGGCCAGCGCCTCCAGATCGTTGTTCGGATTTGCTTCGACAAATCGACGGACGGCTCGCCCGACAGGATCATTGACCGCATCCGGGTCCGGCGCGCGCAGGGCTGCCGCGATGACAGTGCCCTGGGCCGCGCTCGCGGGAGTTTCGTTGCCGATCCCGCCCAGCACCATTGAGGTAAATCGCTGCGCCTGGTGTCCCAGGAGATGCGCGCCCATGAACGCGCCCATGGAGTAACCGAGGTAGTCACAACGTGCGATATCCAACGCATCCATGACGGCAAGCACGTCGCGGCCCAATGCCGCGTAGCCGTAGGGCACGCGGGTGTGCGGTTTGGCACTTTTCCCGTGTCCGCGAACGTCGATGCAGATCAGGCGGCGTCGCGGTGATAGAGCTTCCAGCCAACCGGTGTCGCGCCAGTTTTGGGCGGAATCGGAACCCCAGCCGTGGACCAGCACCATCGCGGGTCCGGTGCCGCACTCTTCCACGTGAATGGCATAACCGTCTGATTCGATGAACACGGCTGACCTGCCTTCCTATTCAGGTTGTTCGGGTTTCGTACCGTATGCGACGTAAAACTGCACGTCCGCGTCGGGTGGATGATATTCGAGCTGAAAATCAGCAGCCGCCTGCTGCAGCGGTTCGAAGCCGGGCCGTTTTGCATCCGCGGCAAACGTCCAGCTCAGGAACCACAGTCTGAGCGACGGATTGGGCCAGTAATTGTCCATGGTGCCGTAGCGCCCGCCTGGTTTCAGGAGTTCGAAAGATGCGGCGAATACGTTGCGCCAGTCGGGTACCACGCTGAAGATCAGGGTGGCGATGACAACGTCTACCGGGCCTTCGACCAGCTGCCGAAGGTTGCGGATGTCGCCTTGTATCAGCTGCAGTCGATCAGCATAGCCCTGTGCCTGCGCCCGTGCTCGCGCCTGCGCCAGCATGTTTTCCGAGGCATCAACGCCGATGATTTTACCGCCAGCGTCAGCCCGGAGGCGGGCTGCGAGGTGAGGCTGATTCAAGCCGGTACCGCAGCCCAGATCGAGCACGGTGTCGCCCGCTTTGACGGTGGTCCGGTCGATGCAGATCTGGCGGAAATCGTCGGTAATCTCTGCCAGCGTTTTGTCGTAGCGGGCGGCGACGAAGTGGTCGTAAAACCAGGATTTGAACGTCATTTGGTCTCCCCTCGAAGCCGTACAAGCTAGCACTTGTCAGGCGAATGCACGAATCAGGAGTAACCCCTACCGGCTCACCGGGACGGGTGTATGATTGGGATCGAAGGGGGGGACAGATGAAAAACGCGGTTTGTCGTGGATGGTGTTGTTTGTTGTTGGCGGTCCTTGCGCCTTCTGCGTCGGCGCACCTTGGTAAAGAGCTCATTCCTCTGAAGCTGGTGGCAACCGAGTGGGCAAGTGCGGCGCAGAGCCATGACAGGGAGGCGCTGGCGCGCATTACCACCGACGATTTCGTTTTTCAGGGAAGACCCAGATCGGCCTATCTTGCCACCCTGCAGATGGTGCAGATCACACGCGTTGATCTCAAACACGCCACCTATGCGGTAGACGGCGACAGCGCCACGGTCGAACCCATCGTCTACGTGCCGTATCGTGAACACGACAACGCTTACGGGCTGAGCCTCCGTCTGCGCAAGGAAGGTGAAGCCTGGCGCATTGCCCGGATCGACCCGGCACCGTTGCCGGATGAGTGGCCCATCCCGAATCACATGCTGCACCACGACGTGCAGGAGGTGCGCGTTGTCTTGCGAGATGCGGATACTGACGAGCCGGTACACGCTCGTGTAAGCGTTCGCGATACGAACGGTGAATACTGGCCGCCGCAGGGCCACCGCAAGCGCATTCCCCTGGGTTGGCGCGCAGATGTCGGCGGGGCTGTGCAAGTTGCCGGTCAGACGTGGGCGTACGTCAAACCGGAATTCAAGTTATCTCTGCCAGTCGGCGACTACGTGTTGGAAGCGCGGCGCGGCCTCGAGTATGAGCCAGCACGGACAACCTTCACGGTTACGGAGGAAGGTGCTGACGTGACCGTCGAGTTGTCGCGCTGGGTACATATGGCCGAACGCGGATGGTTCTCGGGCGATACGCATACTCACTTTCTGGACCCACACTTCGGCATGCTCGAAGCGCAAGGCGAAGACGTCAACGTCGTCAACGTGCTGGCATCCTCCGGAGGCAATCTTTCCACGCAGCTGGCGCATTTTGTGGGCGGTCCCAGCGTGCTCTCGACCGATCGGCACATCGTCTACGTCTCGGAAGAAACCCGGCACGACTACCTCGGGCACACGGTTTTGATGAACCTGAAGGAGTTCATCTTTCCCTTTGGCTGGGGCTCGCCGCTGACGGGTGTGCATGGCGGCAGCGACTACCCGACCATGGCCCTGCAGGCCGACAAAGCACATGCGCAGGGTGCGCTGGTTGCGTGGGCACATCTGCCGCACCCGCACGCGGAGCTGCCGATCGGGGTGGCACTTGGAAAAGTCGATGCAGTGGAGGCCTTTGTATTCGGCAATCCTTTTGTACCTCACCCCGTGCGGTTCCGTGCAGGGGAGCACAGTCCCCAGCCCATGAGTCCAATCAGGCTGTGGTATGCCTTGCTGAATACCGGATACAACCTCCCCGCCGTTGGCGGGACCGACAAAATGTGGAATACGCAGGTGACCGGCGCGGTCCGCACCTACGTCAACGTTGATCCACCGTTCAGCTACGACGCCTGGGTCGAAGGCATCAGGCGCGGCCGCAACTTTGTGTCTACCGGCGCCATGCTGGATTTCTCCGCGGGCTCTGCAAAGCTCGGCGATGTGATTGAGCTCACCGCTGCTGGGACGTTGCCGGTGGAGGTCCGTGTGGCGTCGCGGTTGCCGGTCGCGCGGGTGGAAATTGTCGTCAATGGCGAGGTGGTGCTCAGCAAAGACAACGCCGCCGGTGCAAGGGAGGTGACGCTGAAGGGAGACGTTGAGATTACCGAAAGCGCCTGGATTGCGGCGCGCGCCTATGGCGACGAAACGCTGCCGACCCAGGCGGAGCTCACCGGTTCGGGCTCGATCGTGATGGCGCACTCGAGTCCTATCTATTTCGAGATGAACGGCAGGCGGCGTGTCTCCCAGGCTGACGCGGCGTTTCTTGCGGAGATCTGCAGCACCACGGTCACCTGGGCGAAGACGCAGGCGACTTACCACAAGACGGAGCATCGGGAAGCCGCCGTCGCGACGTATGCGAGAGGCTGTGAACCCTTCCTGCAAAGCGCCCGATGAGCCCCCACGGGTCGGGCTGCCCCGTCTGGACCTGTCGCAGCCGCCGCTCTAACATGGTTTACAAGCAAACTTGAGAGGGAGAGAAAGCATGGCTGCAGTTGTGGAAGAAACCCCCGAGCACCTTCGAGGTAACGGTCGTCCCATCCAGGAGGAGCGCACCCTCACCGACTTGAAGGTCCACGGCACCATCCCGCCGGAGTTGAACGGCCGCTACGTGCGCAACGGCGCCAACCCACTGAGCGGAACGAGCGCACACCCGTTTTTCGGCGACGGCATGCTGCACGGCATTCGCCTGCGGGACGGCAAGGCGGAGTGGTACCATAACCGCTACGTGAAGACGCCATACATCACCAATCCGGATGTGGACGTGCTCGACCCTGCGGTGATGATGGACATGCGATCTTCCAAGGCGAACACCCACGTTGTTGGCCACGCGGGCAAGATCCTGGCGCTCGAGGAAGGTCACTTTCCGTATCATGTGGACGGCAACCTCGACACCGTCGGACCGGTGGACTACGACGGCGTGCTCACCGGCTCGTTTACCGCGCATCCGAAAATCTGTCCGGTCACGGGTGAGATGCTGGCATTCGGCTACTCCGCCATGCCGCCTTACCTGCGATATCTGCGGGTCTCCGCGGATGGCACGCTCGCGCAAACGGAAGAAATTACCGTCGGCGGGCCGACGATGATGCATGACTTCAACGTGACGCGGAATTACGTGATCTTCATGGATCTGCCCGCAGTGTTCGATCTGAACCTGGCCATGAGTGGCGACATGCCGATCCGCTGGGACGATGACTACCCGGCACGCCTCGGCGTCATGCCCCGCAACGGCCGCGATGGTGACGTCACGTGGTACGACATCAATCCATGCTACGTCTTTCACCCGATGAACGCCTACGAAGACGGGGACAATATCGTTCTGGACGTCGCCCGCTTCGATTACATCTGGCGTGACTCGGCCATGGATTTCCCGCCGCCGGTGCTGTGGCGTTGGACGATCGACACGAAGTCAGGCCGTGTCTCTGAAGAGCAGATAGACGACCGGCCCGGTGAGTTTCCGCGCGTCGCCGACAGCGTGGTGGGACTCAAGCACCGCTTCGGTTACGAGATGGCGATGGCAGAGCGCGGCATCTTCGATGATGAGACGAAACAGCGCGGTGCCATCTTGAAGTACGACCGCGAAACCGGAACGCGCACGGACATCGAGTTCGGCAAAGGGCAGACCTGTGGTGAACCGGTGTTTGCGCCGGCCGCCAATGGCCAATCCGAAGATGACGGGTACCTGATGACCTACCTCCATGACGCGGAGTCGGATACCAGCCGTTTTGTCATCATGGACGCCGCTTCAATGGACAACGAGCCGGTGGCTTCCGTTGAGCTGCCGCGCATTCCCAGCGGTTTCCACGGCAGCTGGATTCCGTCTTCGGTTGCCGACTGAGCGCAGGGGGGAAGGGTTGTGTCGAGTGAAGAGCATGAAGTTGTTTCGATCTATCCGTTTACGGATAGCGAGCGCGAGGAGCTACTGAGCAAAGCCGGCGAGTGCGTGTTCAACTGGTCGACGAAAGACGGCTGGCCGGTTGGGGTTGTACATGCGTTCGTGTGGCGCGACGGGCGTGGCTGGATCACCTGCGGCGCGCACCGCCACCGGGTATCGGCCATCCGCCGCGACCCGCGCTGTTCGGTAGTGGTGAGTGGTGTCGCAGCACCAAATGGCCCCAACGGCGCCATCACTTTCAAAGGTCGCGCCATCATCCATGATGACGAAGAGACCAAGGCCTGGTTCTATCCTGCGCTTGCTTACGGCCCGTACACGCGAGCCGGCAAGGAAGGCGAGATGACCGAGGAGGAGAAGGCAGCGGCCGAAGGCTTCGTCGAGCGGCTCAACTCGCCGCTCAGAGTTGTCATCGAGATCGTGCCGGAAAAGTGGATCATGCTGGACAGCGACAAGATGGCCAAAGACACCGCGGGTGAACTCTCGGATGACGAGCGCGGCCCGCTGCTGGAGGCTGATGCCAAACGCATGCCGAAGGAACTCGAACGCCGGGGAATCGATTGACCGGGGTCGCGAGCCCTGCGGGGTCATATACGGGAAAGTAACGATAGTTGCGGCAATGCCCGCGCGTAGACTGAGGTTCATTCCACAAGCTTCAGGTGCTGAAAATGACCGAATCGACCAAGGTGTTTGTCGTCCTGGATCCCACCCACATGGAGCAGGCAGCGCTCGAGGCCGGCGAAGAGATTGTTCGCACGTACAAGAACCAGCGGAACATGGACGCGGTACTTCACCTCTACTGCTGCATTAACGGCGACTCGGTAGCGCTGATTCCGGACGACGATGAGACTGCCTCGCGGCAGGCCACCCATGACCGGGTCAGGGGTTGGTTGGAGCGCCTGGCATTCGCGCCCCGTAATGAAGGGATTGAAGTTGAAATCGAGGTGGAGTGGAACGACGACTGGCGCCACGCCATTCCAGCCGCTGCCGCCCGTCAGAACGCCTCGATTCTCGTCAAGAACATGACGCAGCATTCGCGCTTTGTACGGTTGGTACGCGAAACGTCGGACTGGACGCTGATTCGCGAATGCCATTGCCCGATGCTGCTGGTCAAAACCGGCAGGAAGTTCCAGATGGGCAATCTGCTGGTTGCGGTCAAGCACAGCCCGGACGACGAGACGTACGAGAAGGCGAACGACAACATTCTCGGGGCGGCCAAGACCCTGGCGGAAGATCTCGGCGCATCTTTGCACGCGGTCACGTGTTACGAGGCGGCTGCAACCCGGCCCGATCCGCAGCGGTTTGCGGAACGCTGCGGTCTGCCCCGCAACCAGGTGTCCGCCCATGAGGGCACGCCGGAAAAGATCATCGCGGAAACCGCCGCGGCGCACGGCAGTGACCTGCTGGTCATCGCGCGGGTGGCCCGGCCGGAAAGTCCCACTGACGTTGGTAAGACGGCACGCAAGGTGATCGATGAGGTCGATACCGAGGTGCTGGTCCTGCCTGTCGAGTCTTAAACGGCTCCGTTCACAGATTGCAGCAAGCGGCGGTTGCGCCGCTTGCGCGCTCCATTTCAGACAATGTCCTACATCGGCCGTCTTAACGCCGGTGTTAGCATGTCTACACGGCTACATGCAGCCGTGGTTGCATCTGGCCGTATTCCACTCATCACCTGGAGACGCGATGCACACGATTTGCATGCTGAGTCTGAAAGGAGGAGCTGGGAAGTCTACCGTCGTCCAATCTTTGGCGGTTTGTGCAGTACAGCATGGTCAAAAAACCCTCATCGTCGAACTCGACCCTCAAGGCACGCTGAAGAACTGGTCAAAACGCCGCGAAGCGGCGCAGCCGGAAGTGCTGCAGACTCTGCCTCAGTCAATGGGTGACGTTCTCGACACCGCGCGCTCTGAATCCACGAATTGGGTATTCATCGATACCCCCGGTCACGATACCAGCACGGCATGCGCTGCCGCCGCCGAAGCTGACCTCATTCTGATCCCCTGCAAAATCCAGTCGATGAAAGACTTCGACGCCGTCATGGCAACGCTCGCCGAGGCCAACCGTGCCGACAAACCGGCCTATGTCCTCATGAACCAGGTACCGCCGAACTCGCCTCGGCTGGTTAGGAACAAACAGGTTGAGATTCAGCGCGAATACAACGTTGCGGTGCTTTCCAAGTATCTGTCGCGTCGTGCTGATTTCGAGTACTGCGACGACAAAGGCCTCTCGGCTGCGGAACTCAATCCCGGCGGCGCGGCGGCGGAAGAAGTCGAGAAACTTTTTGCGCTCCTGCAGTCGGTATTCATCGCACAGGAACCGCGGCCGGTGCCAACTGAGACAACGGCC
Source organism: Pseudomonadales bacterium (assembly GCA_028285415.1). GTDB lineage: Bacteria > Pseudomonadota > Gammaproteobacteria > Pseudomonadales > Azotimanducaceae > UBA4421. The sequence continues at coordinate 2,788 of JANQPF010000003.1, read as the reverse complement.
CCTGCATCGAGGCTCATCGATGTGTCCATTGGCAGACCGGTCAGCGTTGATCTGCCGAACGGTGAAGAGGAGTTGGAAGACCTGGGTTACTACCTCGAGGACCAGTTCAGGAGAATCAGGTGAATAAGCGGCCTCCCAGCCGAGTTGGTAAAAAACCCGTGACTGCCTACGTGAGCAAGGAGGAGCACAAGCGTCTACGGCGTCTTGGCGTTGAGCTGGATAAGTCCACCCAGCAGATCATTACCGAGGCGCTGGCTGACTACATGTTGAAGTACGAACAAAGACACAAAGCCTGAAGGCCGTAGAGCTTCGTCTGCAGGCGGCCTCGATGAGGTCAGCAGCATCGGACAGTGCCCGGGCTCAGGCAGTGGGTGGTGGTCCGAAGACGAGCGAAGTATTGATGCCGCCAAACGCAAAGTTGTTGCTCATGGCGTAGCGGGCGTCGAGGGTGCGGCCCTCGGCCGTGATGTGGTCGATGCCGGTACACTGGGCATCCACGTTGGACAGGTTCAGCGTTGGCGCAAACCAGCCGTCGCGCAGCATCATGATGGTTGCCCATGCCTCAATGCCGCCGCAGGCGCCGAGCGTATGCCCAAGATGTCCCTTCAGAGAGCTCACGGCAACCTCGGGCAGCACCGCGCCCGTCGCTCTGGCTTCGGAAACGTCCCCGCTTGCGGTACCCGTGCCGTGGGCGTTGACGTAGCCGATGTCAGCTGCCTGCAGACCGGCGTCATCGAGCGCCATTCTGATGCACCGTTCCTGTGTCTCGGTGTTCGGCTGTGTGATGTGGGCGCCATCCGAGTTAGTCGCGAATCCCACAACCTCCGCCAGTATGGTTGCGCGGCGATCCACTGCGTGCTGCAGAGACTCCAGGACGACCGTGCTTGCACCCTCACCCAGCACCAGGCCGTCACGCGCTTGATCGAAGGGTCGGGGAGTATCAGCCGGGTTGTCGTTGGCCGTGCTGGTTGCGTAGAGCGCGTCGAAAACCGCCGAATGCGCAACGGTCAGCTCGTCGGCGCCGCCGGCCAGGACAATGTCCTGGTGGCCGTTGCGAATGGTCTCAAAGCCGAAGCCAATCGCCTGGCTTGATGCGGTGCACGCGGAGCTTGTTGTCAGTACACGCCCGGTCAATCCGAAGTGCACCCCGATATTGACGGCCGCGGTATGGCTCATTCCTCGCAGGTAGCTTGTTGCCTTCAGTGCTCTCGCATCAGCACGCTCCAGGGTGCTGACAAACTCGAGCAGCGCGTCCGGACTGCCCGTGGCGGAGCCGTAGGCCACGCCGGCGCGACCGTCTTTGAGCACCGCTTCGCCGATCAAACCGGCGTCGATCAGCGCAAGCTCGGTGGCGCGCACCCCCAGGCGGGCAACGCGTCCCATGCTGCGCAGCGCTTTGCGCGAATAGTGGTCGGGCATCTCGAAGGCGAGCGGCGCACCCATGTGGCACTGCAGTCCGGTGACGGACTGCCAGTCTTCCATGCGTCGCACGGCGGAAGTGCCTGCCTGCAGAGCCGCTCTGAAACTGCGCCAGTCCGTACCCAACGCCGTGAGATTGCCTGCGCCGGTGATGACAACCCGCTCCCTCGAGGTCGACACTAGCCTGCCAGGCCCCCATCTACCGCTATCACCTGGCGTGTGATGTAGGCTGCTTTGTCAGAACACAGGAACGCAACGAGCGCGGCCACTTCGTCGACCGTGCCGGTGCGCCGGAGTGGGATCATCTCGCGCACCATCTCCCCGGGCAGGTCTTCGGTCATGTCCGTCTCGATCAGCCCGGGCGCCACTGCGTTGACGGTAATGTTCCGCTTCCCGAGTTCCAGAGCCAGTGATTTGGTCGCACCGACGAGCCCCGCCTTGGAGGCTGCGTAGTTGGTCTGCCCGCGGTTGCCGATCAGGCCGGAAACAGAAGACAGCACGACAATCCGTCCGGGGGCGCGACGCCGGATCATTGGCATCACCACCGGCTTCAGGACGTTGTAGAAACCGTCCAGGTTCGTGTGCACGACGCTGTCCCAGTCCTCGTCCGTCATCATCGGTAGCGCCTGATCCCGGCTGATGCCGGCGTTCAACACTACGCCGTAGTACGCGCCGTGTTGTTCAATGTCGCTTTCGATGGCCGCCCGGCAGGCTTCGCGGTCGCTGATATCGAAGCCGAGCGTCCGCGCCGTCCCGCCGCCCTCTGCAATCTCGCTCACGCAGCTGTCAGCGAGGTCTTCCCGCTGGCCGTAATGGACCACAACGGTGTACCCCGCCGCGGCGAGTTGCAGGGCAACGGCGCGCCCGATACCGCGGCTCGCGCCGGTGACAAGGACGGCAAGTCTGTCAGCTGTGTTCTGTGCTTCACTCATAGATAGACGGATAAACTGGCACGGGTCGCAATGTCGGTGGACGCCAGCTCATCGAGCAGCGACGGTATCTCGCTGGATTGCTCGAACACCCGGATCTCCCCGGCAAACTTTACCAAAGACGAGGTCTGGTCGTCAGTTGGCAGCGGCGAATCGAGCCGCGCACGAATCAGCAACCGTGCGTGCAAGGGATAGTACGAGAGGTTGCTCTCGAAGCTGCGGCTCGCAATCAACATGCCCTGTCGCGGCGGTCCCGCTTCTTGGCTGACCAGGGTGAGGAGCGCCGCTGCGGCCTGGGCGACGAGCTCGAGACCGAAACAGGCGCGCAATCCGTGTGCGCCGACAAATGGGGAATCGGGGCGAATGTCGCGCGTTGCCCACACGCCTTCACCGTCGTGACTGAGAATCGCGTCGACCAGCCGCCCATGCGGCTGATCGAC
>JANQPF010000002.1 GCA_028285415.1 Pseudomonadales bacterium | reverse complement strand
GTTAGAGAGTTTTCGTTAAACGGTAGTTCGTATCCGCTTACCTGAGTTATTGCGAACGCCGTGCCAACTTTTTTAAAAGTGCTCAGAAAAATTTTAAGTGATTGTTTTATATAAATTTTTTCCTGATAACGTCCAGAAACCATCGAATCAGGGCTCCCCTGGAAAATCTTCCTTGTTCGCAACTAACAAACAACCAGGATTTTGTGTTCGCTGATAACCGTCATTTCAGCCGGACGTTTCCTATCATCGCCAAGTATGCTTAGATCGATGCCGATCACGGCTGGTGGAGCACAATGGGGGAAGCCGTCTATACGCGGGTCACCATCCTCGTCACAACACCTGAGGCGCACCGCTACCTCTACGAGATCGGCGCACAGCGAGTATTGATCGGCAGAGGCGGCGACTGCGCCATTGGTCTTGCCGGCGCGGAAGTGTCGCGCCATCACGCCGAGCTCGAAGTCTCGGGCAACGCGCTGACCATCCGTGACCTGGCGTCCACCAACGGCACGGTTGTGAACGGCGCGCCGATCGGCACTGCGGCGGTCACCTTCGACGCCGGAGATATCGTGCAAATCTCCGGTTTCATTCTGCGGCACGCGACGGCCGAGGACGCAGCGTCCCCCCAGTTCGACACCATGCCGCTGGTACGGGACGCGGATGCCAGCGCTGAGACGCTGGTCGCCTCGGTCCCCGCACGCGGTGCGGAGACGGTGGTACGCGATGACACGGTCGTCTCTGAAGAAGAGCGCTTCAGCGCCTTCATCCCGGTGGTGGTCCACGAGCGCGAACGTCACTTGACCATTCGCGAGCACGACCAGGTGACTACCCGCACCCTGCCCCTGCACACCTGCGATATCGGACGGGACAGCGCCAACGACGTCGTGCTGAGTGATCCACGCACCTCCCAGGCGCATGCTCGTCTCCTCTGGCAGGAGGGCGAGCACTACGTCGAAGACCTGGGCTCAACCAACGGTACCCACGTCAACGGCGTGCTCGTCGACCGTCCTATCCGCCTGCGGGACGGCGACGTGATCCGGATCGGCAATGCCACCCTGCACTACGCCGCCGATGATCTCGTGGGGGGGAGCGCCAATTTGCGCCGGCGCCCGGTGGTTCTGATTCCCGGGTTGGGTGGCTCCGAGCTCTGGATCGGCGAGGCCTGCCTGTGGCCAAACCTGCGCCGCCTTATCAAAACACCCGAGCTCGAGCTCCTCGAAGAGTGGCTTCAGCCTCTGCGGGTTGGACAGATGGTGCGCGAACCCGCGGTGATTCCCGGTCTTGCGCGCAGCGACTCGTTTGCCAGGGTAGTGACCTACCTCGTCGAAGAGCTCGGTTACCAACCCGACGACGACTTCATCGAGTTCCCCTACGATTGGCGCGCCGACAACGCGGTCAGCGCCCGCCATCTGTCCGAGCGGCTTACCGCCTGGCGTACCGCGCGCAGCGATCCCAGCGAAAAGGTCACCATCATCGCGCACTCCATGGGTGGACTGGTGGCGCGCGCAGCGCTCAACGATCCCATCGTGGCCGACGCCTGCGAACGCTGCATCTTTCTGGGCACCCCGCATCAGGGTTCAGTCTCGGCGCTGGCAGCCGTCCTCGAAGGGTCTTCGGCACTCAGTTTGCGCCTGGCGTTCGGCAAGGTCACCAATCTCGCCCTACAGCTGGACGCTTTCTACCAGCTGATACCAACCTACCCCTGCGCGACGTTCGAAGACGGGCAGGCGTTCTCACCGTTCGAAGAGCGCTCGTGGCTGCCCGCCTCACGTTGGACCAAGCTCGACGACGCCGCCCGGTTTCACCAATCCCTCGACCGCACCTCCGCCAGCCCGCAAACCACCTGTATCTTCGGCTACGGCCAGAAAACCCTGGAACGACTCGTCGTCGCCCGCGATGGCGATCGGCTCTTCAGAAAAGAGGACATCCATACTGACAGCGGCGACGGCATCGTGGCCGAACGCAGTGCCGTGTTGAGCGCCGCGGAAATCCACCCGATCGATCAGCACCATGGCGCACTCTTCTCCGACCCCGACGTGCTCCGACGCATCCGCTACGAGCTCATCGAGCGTTGAGGCGCCTCAACCGTCGCGAAACTCGAGCTCACAGCGGCCGAGCCCGATCACGTCACCATCAGCCAGGAGCGAAGTCTGCACGCGGGACTGATTGATCAGAACACCGTTGCTCGAAGCCAGATCTTCGATGTGCCAGGCACCAGCGGCATACTCGAGCCGCGCATGAGACTTGGACACGCTCGGATCGGCAATCACTATGTCGTTGTCCGCCGCGCGCCCGACACGGTACGGGCCACCGGTCAGGGCAATGGTGGCATCGCCAAGAATCCCGGTCCGCTCCACCAGACGGGCAGCGCTGCCAAGTATAGACAGGACCTCGGTGGCATCCTCGCGGGGCTCAGTGAGATTGGCATTCTTGACCACGGTGCGGTTACTGAGCTCGGGCGACGGGGCGGCAACCCCCGCCTGTAGCAGCACAATCGTGTACGGCTCGATCTCGAGCTCATCAAAGTGAAACGCTTCGGCATGACTGACACGACGCCCATTCAACAGCGTGCCGTTCATGGAGTTGAGGTCCGTCACCTCAACGTGATTCTGATCGACCTCGAGCGATGTGTGTCGACGTGAAATCAGCTCCCCGGTGAGCACAACATCGCAGGCAGGATCCCGGCCAATGACCGCACTGCCGCTGAGCGCCAGGCGTTGCTCCACGCGCTCGCCCAGACGCACCTCCAGCATCCACTGCGCTCTGCGCGCAATGCTCGGGTCATTGAGCTCTATCTCCGTGGTGCCGACGCGGATGACGTCCCAGGCCGCGAGCGGCTTGAGGCCGGCAATCTTCTCGCCGTTGACGAACGTGCCGGTCTGGCTCAAGAGATCTTCTATGCAGATCTCCTGGCCCTGACGCATCACCTCAGCATGGAAGTCGGAAACGCTGGCGCCGTCGACGACCAGATCATTGGCCGGATCGCGGCCGATGGTGATGGCTTTGGCGCCAACCACGACGTAGCGATCTGGTTGCCCCTTCACCTGAATGCGAAGCGCCATGGACCATTCCCCCGATCAATGCGGCCATAAGACGTTTGAAGTTCGCGAAAGGCTATCACAAGATCTAAGCAAGATAAGGCGGAAGCGTGGGGATGGACGACTTCAAACGCATTCTCGAAGAGCACCAGGTATGGCTGCAATCCAACGAACAAGCCGGCGAACGACTCAACCTGGCCAACTACAATCTGGCCGGCGCTGATCTTTCGGGTTCGAATCTGCGTGGCGCGGCGCTCACCGGCTGCGATCTGCGCGGGGCAAATCTATCGGGTGCTGAGCTCGTGCACGCAAACCTGCGCGATTGCCTGCTGCAGGAGGCCAACCTCGACAAGGCGAACCTCTTGCTGACCGACTTCACCGGCGCAGATTTGAGTCACGCCAGGATCACTGACACGACGTCCGCCGAGAGCTCAGAGCTTGGACACCTGAGGCGTGGACCCCGCCTCAGGGAAGCAAACCTCGAGGCTGCCGACCTGTCTGGCTCTTTTTGTGCACAGTCTGATTTCACCGGGGCCAACCTCAGCGACACCCGCTGGACCGGCGCCGTGCTGACCGGCGCCAACTTTGCCGGGGCGCAGCTGCAGGACCTTGCCATGAACGAGGCGGACCTGACCCAGGCGCATCTTCAAAACGCCAACCTGGAGGGCACGGACCTGCGTGGCGCCAATCTCACCCAGGCCAATCTCAGCGAGGCGAATCTGCGGCGGGTGGACGTGCGCGGCGCCACGCTACATGGCGCAGACCTTGCTGAATCGCAGGTAGAAGGTATCCAGTATAACCGGCGCACCCGCTTCCGTGGCGCCCGCGTCGCCACCTGCTACGGCAGCAGCGTGTTCCGGCGGTTCGCCGAAGACCAGGACTTCATCGAGGAGTTCAAGGAAAACCATCCGTCCCTCTACCGGGTGTGGTGGCTACTCACCGACTGTGGGCGCTCCATGCTGCGCGTGGCGCTCTGGTCGTCTCTGTTTATCCTCCTGTTTGCACTCATCTATTTTGCGCTGGGGCCTGACGCGTTTGCCGTCGCCAATGTGGAAGGTATCGGCTGGTCGGTCTTCACGACCTTCTATTACAGCGTGGTGACATTCACGACGCTTGGATTCGGCGACATCACGCCGCGAACGCCGTTTGCGGCCACGCTGGTGATGATTGAAGTGGTGCTCGGCTACATCATGCTCGGCATCCTGATTTCGATCCTGGCCAACAAGGTGGCGCGCAGAAGTTAGTGTTTGACCCTCTCGAACACGTGGTGCTGTAAATGTTTGCTCGCGACAGACAGGCCTCTGCGGCTGAGCCTCGCGAAACCCCACCGGACGGGTGTCTCAGCGCCTGGCACGCCCTTTGCTTTGATCTCCGTAGACCTGAGGAGAACAACATGCACAATTCAGACACCCAGCCAAACACCGGCAACGCTACGGCAGAGACGCACAGCGCACGCCTGCGCCTGTTCCGCGCCGTGATGCTGAAAGAAATCAAAATGCCCGCCGAGGAGTTCATGAGTCTGGTAGAGATGATCCGCGAGGGCGCCCCGGCCAGCTGAGCGGCAAGCACCTTTTGCACGCGATCGCACCCAGAGTGCGGGACCTGTTGAAGCAGGCTGAGCCGATCTTTAGATTGCACCAGGCGTAACCCTGGAGTAGCCGCCGCATGTCGAGAAACCGAACGGCCCTGATCACCGGCGCATCCGCCGGTATCGGTGCTGCCTTTGCACACGAGTTTGCCAGTCACGGTTACGACATCGCGCTGGTCGCGCGCCGCGCCGACAAGCTCGAGGCGCTCGCTGCGGACATCAAAGCTCAGTTCCCGGTTCAAGTGACAACCCTTGCCATGGATCTCGCAAGCACCCACGCCTGTCGAGCAATCGTTGCCGAGCTGGAAGGCAAGGCGGTTCACGTGGACGTCCTTGTCAACAACGCCGGGTACGCATTACCTGACGGTTTTGTGGAATGCAGCTGGGATGAACACCAGGCCATGCTGCAGGTCATGCTCAACGGCTACACGGAGGTCACCCATCGTCTTCTGCCCGGCATGCTGGCGCAGGGATTCGGCAGGATCATCAACGTTTCTTCGTTGTCCGCGCTGGCACCGCCATCGAAAGGCAGTCTCTACAGCGCCATCAAACGATACGTGAACGACTTCAGCGCAGCGATCGACTTCGAGTTTCGCGAGCGGGGTGTGCACTGCACGGCGCTGTGTCCGGGATTCACCTACACGGAGTTTCACGACGTCATGGGCGTGCGAGAAGCGACAAACAAGTTCCCTAAATACGTCTGGCAGAGCGCCCGGCAGGTTGCGGCAGAGGGTTACGATGCGGTGATGAAAGGTAAGGTGATCAAGGTGACGGGCACGCTGAACCGTTGCATCGCGGCCCTGCTGGGCCTGCTGCCGCGTCCGCTCCAGCTGCATTTCGGCAGAACGAGCAGAGGTTTTGAGGATTAGCGCTGCGAATGCGCCAACGCTTGAACCAACCGCCAATTTTCTACACCTGAATTTGCTAGGCTTGGCGCAAATTCAGGTACCGGACAGATGAGCGAACTCAGTATCGAGGCTCCCGCGGAGGACCCGCCGCTGGATCCGCCAGCCAAACCGCTTTACGCGATTCAGCGGCCGTGGCTCGTTGGCCTTCTGGCCGCGGCAACGTGGGGTTTTTATCTCGTCTTCTATATGTACGTATACGCCCGGGATCTGAAGCGTCTCGGGCAGCAGACCAGACCGTGGCTGTGGATCTTCAGCCCGCTGGTGGCCATCGCCATGCCATTTGCCGGCAGTAACCTGGCTGACAAGTACACCGCCGTCGGCAGGCAGCTGGGCGTCGAGGCAACCATTCGGGGAGGGCACTACGGGTCGATTGTGTTTGTCGTGCTCGCCATCAATCGCGTGGTGGAACGGTTCGCCCTCGAGGTCAGCGGGCTGGTCACGCTGATCACCATGCCCGTTCTTGGCATCTCCATCGCCCGATTCACTGCCGAGCTCAACACCGTCAAACGCGCGCTGCCGGAAGACTGGTTCAACCGTGCGGCCTACTCGATAACGCCGGGAACGTGGATCTGGCTGGTCGTCGCGTTCGCGCTGCTGGCGCCGCTGTGGGGTTTTGTGATCGTCGATGAAGTCCGGCACCTCTCGCGCGAATCGCTGAAACGCGGGCAGACCTGGACGGCGGCGGAAAAAACCTTCAGCGTCACGCCGCGTGATGCGTGGTCGATTGCGGAAATCGGCACGTTCAGCGATGGCACCACGGAGGCTGAATTTTCCTATACCGATTCGGTGTACATCATGGTGTTCGACGAGAGCCTCAACAACAATTTGAAAGGGATCGGCGACGTCCGCCGCAACGAATTCCTGAGCACAGACGACAGCGGCGAGTGCAACGAACGACGCTGGATCGAACCGGACAAGCTGCAACGCTACGCGGAGCTCGTCTGTACCGGCTCGGTTCTGGGTTCCACGGTTACTGTGATCAGTACGGTCATCAGCTCGGAAAAGCGCGCCATCGAAGCCTGGGGCGAAGCGTACGTTGGTCCCGGAGAAGATGACACCAGCCACAACCTGCGCCGGTTCATCGAAGACATAGAGCTCCTGGAGCCCGAGGCATGAAGATCCCTGTAGTTGTCAGCGCAATTGTTGTCTCGAGTTGCCTGAGCGTGCCCGCACAGGCGAACGGCAAGCTCAACTGGGAGATTGGCCGTCACGCGGATCTCGCCACCGAGGCGCTTGGGTATCTGAGCGCAGGTCGGCTGCCGGAAAGTGAAACCGTCGTGCGCCTCCTCGACCGTCGCCGCATCACCATCGACGGCGATAAGGTGGCCGAGCGGGTGGAGCTCGTTTACTACTATCCGAGCACTGACAGCGTGCAGGACAACGGCGTCGACACCGTGTATTGGGATACGAGCGGAGAACACCTCACCATGCTCGAAAGCGCGGTCATTTCGCCAACGGGTGACCACCACGCATTTGACCCCAGCACGGCAGAACTGATCGACGCGGACTCGTACAAGGTGTTCACCGACACCACCAGCGTCGTGATGCAGCTGCCGCACCTGCAGCCCGGCAGCCTCTCGGTGCTTTCCTATCAACGCGAGCTGCTCGAGCCGGACAACTACCATTTCAACGTCTGGGTGCAGGACAGCCTGGTGACGGAATTGAAAGAAGTGATCGTCACCTGGACTGATACGGCACCGGCCTGGCACCTGGCAGAGTCGGACATGCAGTGCAGCACCTCGCCACGGCAGCTGACCTGTCGTGCGGAGCAGGTGCCGGCCGCGGATCTCGACGTGGACGTTCTTTACGCTGACGTCCTGCCGCAGCTGAACGTCAGCGCGCCCAAGTCCTGGGATGACATCATCGGTGACATGTGGGAGCTGATCGAGCCCGCGATGGAGGCAGGGCCCAATCTGCAGGCTGCCATCGAAGACGTCTCAGCGGTGGACCAGCCGTTGCACGCAGCACACGCGCTCGCATCCAAGGACATTCGCTACGTCTCCTTTTCGAAAGGGGAGCACTCCCATCGCCCCCACGCCGTGGAGCGCACGCTTGCGAACCGCTACGGCGACTGCAAAGACAAATCGACCCTGCTGCTCTCGCTGCTGCGCGCGACCGGCACTCAGGCATATCCCGTCCTAGTCGCCACCGAACGCGCCGACGCATCCGCGCTGGTGGTCCCGAGCCGCGGCTACTTTGACCACATGATCGTCTGCGCCATAGTCGACGGCACCGAGCGATGCTTCGATCCAACCGACGCTTACACACCGGTTACGGAGACGTCCTACGGCATTCAAGGCAGAGTACGACTCAACCTGGTGCCCGGTGCGGCGCCTACCACGGTAGGCAGTGACCTCTATCTGTGGCGTTTCAAGATCAAGAGCAATTTGCAGTTTCAGGCTGACGGCAGCCAGGTTGAGCATGCGGAGCGCGTCTACGAAGGGGCACTGGCAGGCTTGTACAGAGATACCCTGGGCGGTCGCAACGCCAAAGACCTGCAGGAATGGCTTGGTGATCAATATCGTGAGACCGTCAGCTCCGACACCGAGCCGAAGTTCGCCGTGGACATGCTCAACAACATCGACGTGCCGCTGAAGCTCGAAAGCGAAACGACGTTCGATCCTTTTGTCGATCCGGATACGGCACTCGACTATACGGACACCACCTTCTGGCTGCGCAAGTTCATGAGCGACCAGCGCATCGGCAATGAGCACTACCCGGTGTCTTTTCCCGGCATCCAGGCAGAAGCCGTCTATCGTTTCGATCTGAACGGCCTGTGGCGTCCCTGGAGCACCGGAGCGGAGGTCGACTTCGAATCTGAGTTCGGCAAATTCGAACGCACCTACCAGGTCGACGGCCAGGCGATTGTCGTGACCACAAAGATTGCGCTACCCCGGCGCGAAGTTGGCGTCGAAGAGTTCGAACGGTTCAACCGCTATGTTTCGCTCATCTACGACGAGATGGACATGCGGTTCTGGGGCACGCTAATCAACTAGCCAGCACACGGGCTGCGTCGCTAGACTGTCCCGACACCACGGGAGTCCACCATGCGCCTGATCGTTGTAGTTGTCTGCCTGATAACCACACTCCCCCCAGCCGCAATGGAGGTGGACAAGGAGGCGACGGAAAAGATCGACGCCCTCTTCGCAGCATGGAATTCGACCCACACCCCGGGCTGCTCCGTGGCCGTCGACAAGTCGGGTGAGCCTTATTTCCGGAAAGCTTACGGCCTCGCCAATCTGGACTATGCCGTTCCCGCAAACCCCGGCACCCAGTATCACGTCGCCTCCGTATCCAAACAGTTCACCGCCGCCGCGGTGCTGCTGCTCGTGCGGGAAGGCAAAGTGTCGCTCGCAGCACACCCGCGGGAATACCTGCCCGAGGTGAGCGCCCTGCCGGACGGCATCACGGTGCGCCATCTCATCCACCACACGAGCGGCATCCGCGATCAATGGGACCTTCTCGGTCTCGCCGGCTGGCGTTATGCGCGCGACCGAATCACCAACCAGGACGTGATGACAATGCTCGCGCGTCAGCGGGACCTCAACTTCCCACCCAATAGCGAATACCTCTACTCAAACTCCGGCTACACCCTCCTTGCCGAAATTGTCTCCCGTGTCTCCGGGCAGACGTTCAGAGAGTTCACCCACGCCCGCCTGTTCCAACCGGTTGGCATGACCGAGACGTTCTTCCGCGACGACTTCGACGAGGTCGTTCCCGACCACGCCGCAGGCTATGTGCAAAAGAAAGCCGGCGGCGGCTATGCCCTCAGCGTGACCAACTTTGACACGGCCGGTGCCACGAGCCTCGTTACGACCCCGCGGGATCTGGTCAAGTGGGCGAACCTCTTCATCACCAACGACCCACTCGTCGACGGCATGACCACAAAAGGTATCCTGGCCGATGGTGAAGAGATCTCATATGCCTTCGGCATCGACGTGTCGACCAGAGACGACAAGACCTTCATCAGCCACGGCGGTAGTGATGCCGGCTACCGTGCGTTCCTCATGACCGTGCCCGCAGATGCCATCAGCATTGCCGTGGCGTGCAACACCACGGCAAGCCCGGGAAGGCTCAGCAACGCGCTGTACCGCCTGTTGACAGACAAGACAACGGAGTCACAAACGCAACCGCAATCCATCCCCTATCCAGAAGCGTTCAACGGCGATTTCTACAGCTCCGAGACCCGTAACCTGTGGCGGTTCAGAGACGGTGTGGCCACGTTCCTGTCTTTTCAGGCTGAGCTATTGGCCACCGGGAAGCGCACGCTGTTGATGCCATCGTTCGGCGTTACCGGCGAGTTCAACAGGACGTATTCGGAAGTCACCATCAGCTCACCCAACGACACTGCAGTCTACGCGCGCGTCAATGCCTCCGACGACAATCTGAGTCCGCTGGCCGGGGCCTACTATTCGGAAGAGCTCGATGCGGTCTACCGCATTCGGAACGACGGCGGCCAGATGCGTATCGACTACGTGAAACACCCCGACGTTGAGCTGTTGAAGGTCGATGAGAACACGTTGGCCGGCGAAGTCGGCACGCTCGAGTTCACCCTGGACGGACAAGGCCGGGCGGACGGATTCACCCTCAACACCTTCAGAATACGAAACCTCGCGTTTCGCAGGATCAACCTTTAACCAGAAAAGTACGGGCTAGCCTGCAGCTTCCCACAAGGGTGATGCACCTTTCAGCAGGCGATCCATTTTAATCATGCGGGCCACCTCGTCGCCGCTAACGGGGTCGTACAAGCTCGCGGCGTACCAGAGAATTTCCGTTTTCGGGCTGTCGCTCACGGCAAGCGCCCTGCCCCGCGCAACGTACTCCTGCTCGGCCACCACCGGGCCGTTGATGTACTGCACCTCTATGGCGCCGAACATGCCAACATACGGGCCTTTGACCGGCGCAATATCCGGCTCCACCACCCGGAAAGCATGAACAAACGGCGCCACGGGCAGCACGCGCCCGCCGAAGATGTCGCCGTCGCGGTAACAGGTCAGATCTTCGGTAATCACCCGGAGACGCTCATCCACCTTGTCGGCGGGAATGGTCACACGCTGGTCGGTCGAATCCTGACCAATCACAACGTCCGCGAGCATGCGGATGTCACCCGGCGGACGCACACCGGCCACACGGTTCTGCAGTTCGGAGCCGTCATCCGCTCCCAGCGAGGCGCTACCCTCCATGATCACGGTGCCCGCCTCATCCTCCATCCAGATCCGCGCACGGTCATCACCCAGGGGTTCGAGCAGACAGCGCACCGGCTCCGAGTCGACGGTTGCTGATTTGAAGTAGAGCGACATGCCGCCGCGCTGCCACCAGTCGTTGCCAAAGTGCTCGACCAGCATGGGCGTGAATTGCTCCATGTGAATGGAGCCCGCGATGGTGCCGCCCTGGAAACCGAGATCCTGGGCGGTGTCGTCGTCGTGGATTCCACCCTTCTCGTGGGCGGAGGTGTTGGTGGGCCTGCGCCACGCGCCCGTGATGACGTCACTCATGTCGAAAGATCTCCCCAGACTTCACCGCATTGTGCGGGAGCCGGTTTGGGGAGTCCATGACGACGATGGTCGAGAACTTCGTCGCCATGCGCCGGGTATAAGCATCAGTCACGATCGTTCTATAAATTGACGTCGCTTGCCGCATAATAGCAGGCGTTGCGCGGAGGGATCGATGTCCGAACCAGATGGTCGGAATAAGCACATTTTTGTCTGCTACGCCCACGAAGATATTGCGGCGCTCGAGGAAACGTGCGCCTGGTTCAAGGCTCGGGGCCATGCCGTCTGGTACGACGAGCGTATTCACGCCGGTTTCGAGTGGGCAGATGAGCTGGCCGAAGCCATCGACGAATGTTCCGTGCTGCTGTTTCTCGCCACCCCTCACGCCATAGAGTCACGCTATTGCCGCAACGAGATTGCGTACGCCATTGACGTCGGTAAGCCCGTGCTCACGGTGTTCATGGAGCCGCTGGAGCTATCCGGGGGACTGAAGCTCTCGCTCCTGCGCCAACAGGCCATAGTTCGCTGGCAGCTGAATGCCGACGAGTACCACGAGCAGCTGTCGTTTGCCCTGGAGGCGCTCAGCAACGACATGGCGTTGACCGGGCTCGGCACGACCAGCGCCAAACGCATATTCCAGGTGCCCCGCGCCCGCAACCGCGCGTTCTCGGGACGGGAGAGCGAACTCGCCGCCATCAACGACGCGTTCGGCGATGCGCCGGGGGCGGTGGTCCTCGTTGGACACCCCGGCGTCGGCAAATCACAGATTGCGCTGGAGTTCCTCTATCGCCACTGCGCCTCTGCTGCGTTGGTGGCGTGGATTCGTGCGGAGGATCAGGCAAGCCTCGACGCGGACTTCACTCAGCTGGCGGTCAACCTCGGCCTGACCGAAGCCCGGAACGCCGACACCCCGCAGATCATCGCATCGGTCACGAAATGGCTTTCTGATCACAGCAGATGGTGGCTGGTACTCGACAACGTCGAGTCTCCGGAGCAGATCGCCACCTACCTGCCTGCTGAGCTCCGCGGTAATCTGCTCCTCACGAGCCGCAACCAGACCTGGGACAGGTTCGCGGCCAGCGTCCCGATTACCCCGTTTGCAGAGCACGAAGCCGTACAGTTCGTGCTCGATCGAACCGGCCAGGACGACGAGGAAGCGGCGCGCGAGCTCGCGCAAACCCTCGGGTTCCTGCCGCTTGCGCTCGAGGAGGCCAGCGCATACGTCACGGCAACCGGTCGCACGCTCGCCCGCTACCTCGATCTCTTCAGCGAACACCACGACGAGCTGATGGGACGATCCAGACCGCCCGCCGACTATCCGGCATCGCTGCGCACGACGCTCGAGATGGCGCTGGGCAAAGTCGAGGAAATTGAGCCCGAGAGTGTGGGATTCCTGGACGCGCTATCGTATCTGGCGCCCGACGACATTCCGCTCAGCTTTCTGGCAAAGCTGCGCGTATCCGGCAGAGAGCCCACTGAACTCGAGCTCGACGGCTACGTCTCGGCGCTGCGCAAATACTCCCTCATCGGGGTGCAGCCTGACAGCATCTCGGTCCACCGGCTCACCCAGCTGGTGCTGCGCGACCGCATGGACAGCAGCCGCGGTAACGAGCTCATGGAAGAAGTCCTCGCGATTCTCGGCGCCGAGTTCCCACGGGTCACCGACATTACCGGTGAAGCGATGCCCAAGTGCCGGCGCCTGTTACCGCATGTGATCGCGGCGCTCGGCCACGCGCCTGGGTTTACGACGGATGCGGGTATTCATGCCGCCCTTTTGAGCCGGACAGGCACTTTCTTGAGCGCACGGAACGAGCCATTTGCAGCAGCGCGCCTGCTGGCCGAAGCGCACGCGCGCGTCACCGGCAACGCGGCAGAGACCCACCGCTTTGCCGGCGTCTGCGAACTCTACGGGCGGACGCTGTATGCCAACGGTGAGCTGGTACAGGCGCGTGAGGTATTCAACGAGGCGCTCGCAATCTTTGCTGAAGAAGGTGAACAGGGCCAACGCCACGTCATGCAGATTCACGTTGATCTGGCCTGGGTCGACTGGACTGCCGGGACCATCGGCGACGCCATGGACCACGCGAAAACCGTGCTGACGATGGTCGAGTCCTCGGGCGGGCCGGAAGATGCACGCCGCATGGCGGGCACCTCCATCCTGAGCCGCCTGCATCTCGAGAACGGCGATCTCACTGCCGCGCGCGACATGCTGGCGCAGTCGACCGCAGCAATCGAGAGCCTGCAGGGTTTGCGTAGCCCGCTCCTCTGCGCGGTGTTTCTGCAGGTGGGCTATGTGCTGCGGCATCTTGGCGCGCCGCTGCGTGCCATCTCCTGGGCGCGCGAGTCGCTGACATTGGGGACACCGGTTTTCAGCAAACACCACTCCGTCATGGGGGCCTCACACTGCGTCGCTGGCCAGGCGTTTCTCGATCTGGGAGAGCTCGAGGAAGCCAGACGGGAATTCGAAGCTGCCGCTGAATGCGCCTCCCACGTTGCCCACCCGATCAATCAAGACGTTGTGACCGCCATCTGCTATCTCGCAATGACGCTCGTCAGGGAAGGCCGGTTGCAAGAAGCCGAACACCTGATGCAGACCCGGCTGTCAGACCCGGCAAGCCTCGTTGCGGGTGAATCGAAGCTTGCGCTCGCCACCACGGAGCTTGCCCACGCCGAGATTGCAGCCGCGTCGGACGCGTTGGAGCGAGCCGTCGCGCACGCGGACAACGCGGACGCTATCCTCGCGCCGTACGGATCCAACCACCCATACCGGCTCATGCCGCTGCTTACCCGTGGCGCGGCGCTGGCGGCACAGGGATCGATTGCTGACGCTGAACACGCCCACGAGGAAGCGCTGCATATCTGTACGCAGCACGAGATCCTCGAACATCCGCTGCTGGGCCGCCACCTCATTGGTCTCGCCAACCTTTACGAAACCACCAACGATGCCCGCGCGAGGGATACCCGCGCGCAGGCCCTGACCATGCTCGAACGCACGCTTGGACCGTCGAGTCCGGCCGTCATCGAGCTGCAGAATCAATGATGAAACCGCTGCGCGCCTGGATCGATACCGGAGAACGTCTGTTCCGCGGTTCGTATCTCGGCTATACGTGGTTGCTGGTCATGCTCGGGGCGGGCGCGTCGTCAGAGGTCCCGACTTCCGGCGAGATCGTGGCCCTGATTGTGCTTGGCCTCAACTACCACTTTTTCGGCTACATGCACAACGATCTCATCGATCTGCCCCTCGACCGCACGCAGCCCCGCCGCGCGCAGGACCCGCTCGTCACCGGGCAGATTTCCGAGCGCAGCGCATGGCGTTTTGTTCTGGCTCAGATACCGGTGAGTCTGCTGGTGCTGTGGCTCGCCGAGGCGAGCTGGCTCGCCTTTCCGCTCCTCGTCACAGGATACGCTGCGACGGTCGTATACAACGTTTACGGCAAGCGCTGCCCCGTACCCATGTTGACCGACGCTGTGCAGGGTATCGCCTGGGCCATGCTTGCGTTGACGGGCGCGGCTCTGGTGGGCGAACCAACCACGTTGACGATTCTTCCCGCGGCGTTTGCCTTCATCTACATCGTCCTCATCAACGGGATACACGGCAGCCTCCGCGATCTGGACAACGACTACCACAACGGCCAAACGACAACCGCCATCTATCTTGGCGCGAGACCCATCGGTCGGGACATCATCGGCACGCGGCGGCTAGCAGCCTACGCGTATGCGGTGTTTGCCGCGCTACTCGCGCCACCCGTGATCCTCTTTGTCAGCGGCGAGCTGAAACCCGGGCTGGTTGCGATCACTGCCTGGATCCTGATCAACGCGTACAGCCTGCTCGTGCTCTTCCGCGTGGTCAGCATCAGCTCGCCAAATCGCCAGAAAAGCGTTTTCATCAATCAGCTGCCGTTGCTCCTGCCGCCGGTCATCGTGCAATTGCCCCTCCTGGATGACACCCTGGCAATCACCCTGCTCGTCTGTTTTTTCCTGCCCTACCTGATTTTCATCGCCGATTTGCGCCACTTCGCCGACTATCTTGCCGACTACGGCAACGTCGACGACTCACGGAATACTTAGCCGCGCCTGGTAGTCATCGGCAAGATCGTCGAGGACAGCTGCGTTGTGCGCCGCATGGATCTGCGACTCGATTTCGGCAAGCCCGCCTTTGGGGACATACCAGGACATGCTGGCCTGCGCCGATGACGCTCGGTTCTCGAGCTCGAGGACCGTAAACCAGGTTGCGGGACACGATACGCAGCCCACCGCCGTTTCGGCATAACGGGACTGGAGCTCGGCAAACGCAGCCGTGTCCCTCAGCCGTCCGCCCTCTCTGGCAACCTGAAAAACGGCAGACAAAGGCAGCACAAACGACTCGGCGGCACGGCTCACCCGGTTCGACGCCGGCGCGGCCGGCGCACTCGCGAACGCGTTGATGAGGATCACAATGACTCCGGACGTCTCCGCGACCACCCAGTTCCGCACCGCCTCGCTGCCAAAGAAGTGCGCGGCTGCGTGGACGCCGAAGTTGTCGAAGTACCCCGCGTCGACAACCGGCTCATGTGTCGGCGGCGGCAGCCTGACGGCTGGGCTTGCGTACGGAAAGGTCGCCTGCATACGAACCGCGGTGGCCGTGCGCAGCTCCGCATGAACCGCCGGGTTGTCAACGGCAAGCGTTGGGCTCGGGAACGACGCCGTCATGGTCAGATTGCTGACGAGAAGCGGCAGACCGGAACTCGCAAGCGTGGGGTTCAGCATCAGCGACGGACGCCAGCCGGCGGCTTCACCCGCACCGAGGTCGGTGAACTTACCCTGCAAACCCGCCCATTGACGCTCGAGCACCTCACCGCGATCGGTTTGATTGAGATTGTGAAAAAACGGCACGAACACCTTGAAGAGATCGCGCTGGACGAGGTGCTGGATGACGGGAGAGAGGCTGTCGCGGCCGTAGGGATTGACGGTCGAATAATCCGGATCCGCCGAGCGGGCCGCAAGAATGTCATCGAGTAACGCATCGAGCACGTACGGCGGCTGTCCGGGTGCCGCACCGCGGTTGGTGGCAAAGTAGGCACCTGCGACAGTGCCGCCGGATGCGCCGGTAACCAGCTTCACGTGCTCGGCAAAGCCTTTGAGACGCGAGGCTGAATCCGCGCTCTCGGCCAGCAGCTCATCCATCACCACCGCTGACCAGAAGCTCGCCCGGTAGGCGCCACCGCTCAAAGCCAGCACGACCAGCGGCGGCTTGGTATCCGTCTCGCCAATACCCGCAAGGTGCGCCTTCCAGGCATCAAGCGCCACAATGGGGTCGGTTGTTGCAGCCGGTGCGCCGCCCGGCGTGGCGTATAACGGCTCGAAGTCGTCGTACTTATGTTTGTCTTCGACACCGTTGGTGAAGACCACAACAAAAGCTCCGGCGATTGCCGCCACGGTGCGCAGCGAAGGGCGGAAAAGTTGCAGCAGGCT
Source organism: Pseudomonadales bacterium (assembly GCA_028285415.1). Taxonomy (GTDB): domain Bacteria; phylum Pseudomonadota; class Gammaproteobacteria; order Pseudomonadales; family Azotimanducaceae; genus UBA4421. The sequence goes on along the minus strand of JANQPF010000002.1, from coordinate 181,596 downwards.
TATCACCAGATACAGCCAGCCGAGCAACATGAGGATCGCCGCGCCCGTTGGGATGACGTTGAACGCCGTGACGATCAGCAGGATGACAAGCTGTAGGAAGAACAGAAGCACCAGCGCACCTTCGATGGTCCACGAGACCCCGGCCGATCCGTGATACGTGAAGAACCGACGCAGCCACGTGATCAGTGCCTGATACCAGGACGGTGCCGGGACAGCGTACGCGAGCCAGACCAGACCGAGCCCGATCACATATCCGCCTGCCAGACCCGCGGCGCTGAAGAGGAGCTCAACGAGCACCGCGGTGTCACCGGCAAAGAGAAGCTGCGCAATCAGGACGCATGCACCCAGCGGAACCGCCTGGTGAAGCAGGTACCTGAGGTGCGCGCTGCGGTCGAGCGCGCCCGAACCGTACATCAGCTGCTCATCACCGGTCTGATACACGAAGCTCGTTGAAAAACCGATCACAAGCAGCAGCGCCAGGGCGGCCGAGGTCCAGAGCGCCGGGCTCAGCACAAACCCGAAGGAGCTGCCCAAACTGTCGCCGTCACTGCGAAAGAGGTACGGAAAGCCGTAGCTCGTGAGCAAGTCACCCGCGATGAACAGATACGCGACGAGAAAGAGCGCAATCGTGTACCACATACCGAACACGCGGTTCAGCCACGCCTCCGCCGTGCGCTTTTCCGTGACCATGGATCCGCTCGACAAGAAATACTCATGCCAGATGGCGATGAAAACGAAAACCAGAACAAAGTAGACGATACTCATGGAGCGCCCTCCTCGTTTCAGGGGTTGTGCGGCTTACGAAAGACCACCCGGTAAGCGTCGAGAGACCGATCCACTCCCAGGGAGTATGCGGTGGCCCAGAGATACAGGCGGAAGAGTCGGTACTGAGCTTCACCGAACCGGCTGACAAGCTCACAGCGGCGGCTCTCCAGTCGCTCAGCCCACGCCCTGGTCGTCAGGTGATAGTTCTCGGTGTCATTGATGACCGCAAGCACGTCAAACCCCCTCGCGATCATCGCGTCGAGCAGTTCCGGCAGGAACACCGGCGTGCCGTTACCCTTGAAGACGTGACGATAGGTGAACGAGCTGATCGCGTGCTTCTCTTTGATTGCCGAAAAGTCCATGTAGGCAAAACCGCCCGGTCTGAGCAACGCGGATACGCGGCGCGCCACCTTCCCGTAATCCGGCAGATGCTCCATGGAGCCGAGAAAAGTAACCGCATCGAACTGCTTGTCAGGCCGGTATCGGAAGAAGTCTTCCAGCGTGACGTCCAGCTGCTCGGGATGTTTACGGACCAACGCTTCAGAGAGGTAGCGGGCCTGCTCAGGCGAGACGGTCAACAGAGTGACCCGCGCATCCGCCGCCAGCGCGCGCCGCGCCAGAGAACCCCAGCCGCCGCCCACGTCGAGCACGTGCGTTCGCTGCGAAAACTCGCAGGCAGTCGCGACGTAGTGCAGCTTGTTTTCCGCCGCCTCCTCGAGCGAGTTGTCGGGCTCTTCGAACACCGCCTGGGAGTAGAGATGGTAACGTTCGTCGAGAAAGCTCGTATAAAACTCCGGCGATTCGTCGTAGTGATCCGGGATAAGTTCGAGGTTCTGGCGCGACTGACCGACGAGCGCAGGCCGCAGGAAACGCCACAGCGACAGCCAGGGGTGACGATCGGAAAACATCGGCCGCAGCCGGAACGCAGCGCCAAATCCGTAAGTTACATCCACATCGCCGCGCAGGTACGCCTCGCCGAGACGGAGTTCATCGAAACTCGTGAACGCGTCCACGCCGGCAGACGTGGTCAAATCAAAGCGGCAGGCCGGGCTGTCTGCACCGCCGTGACGGAACGTGCTGCCGTCCGGAAACGCAATTTCGAATGGCGGCGCCGCGTGGGCCGCAGCACGCGCCTCGAGGGTTCCTGCAAATGTGTCGGCGAGCACCACGCGCACCCGTCGGCTACGTGTTCCCGAGATAGCCGAGTATCAGAACCACCAGAATGATCCCGAGAATGAGAGGGGTGACGCCGACAATCGGATTGGTCAGCTTCCAGTACGGCAGCGTCGCAAACACAATCCCCCACACCGCCACAAAAAGCGCAATGAGGAAGAGATAAATATCCCGGAGCGAAAACGCGCCTGTGAACAGAAACGCAAGCAGCGGGAAGATGAAAAAGAACGTCAACGTCGCCACAAGCGGGATGCGCCACTCGTTGTTGCGCTTGAACGTTTCATACTTCGTGATGAGGTAGTAGACACCAATCGCAACGAGGACAATGACAATGGTGTAGATCGTCGCGATGGACGCCGCCGAGTTCGGGGAGACGATGAAGATGACGAGCAGGAGACCCAGAATGACGGACCGCAGCGCACCGTCCTGGAACTGGACAACCGCACCGGTGATCCACAAATACAGCCAGGTCAGCCAGATGATGACCGCCGTCAGAATGGCGGGGGCGGCATACCACGTTGCGAAGTTGTAGAGCGGCACATGGAACCAGATATCGGCAAGTGAAGCATCACTCGACCAGAGCCAGAAACGCAGACCGCCGTGGATCGATTCAACCGGAGGAATACAGCTCTGCGATTCCGCAAGGATCGGATCCAGCGGCAGGTCCATCCACAGCGCCATCAGGCCGACAATGAACGGTGCGGTCACCGGATTGAACGGCATGGTGGCAAACCCTTCGCTGTTGTACAGCAGGCGCACCGTCCACAAGAGCGTAAACACTATACAGCCGCCGGCAACCGGAATGGCGAGCGGCATGTAATTCGTCATGTTCGAGCAGGGATGGGTGGTTGCCAGGATGCTCGGCTGCAAGAGGCTCGAGAAGCCGGCGAAGGGCGAAAAATCGAATTTCGGAATGTACCAGGGGAAGCCGCCCGAGACTTCGTATTCGTAAAACGGCGCGCGTATACCCGCCCAGGACTCGAGCAGATAAAACAAGAACATGAACCCGATCAGGGTGAGCGCGTACACAATGCGCTTGAACCAGGTGCCGCCTTCCGTATAGCAGAACCAGAGACAAAGGAATGCAGCGATATAGGTCCCAATCGCAAACAGCAACGCAGCCATAGTTTCCTCACCAAACCATTGGCGGCGCTAACAACATACTCCAAGTTCCATTGAGTCGTAAAGCCCCGCGCCGGCCGATGGTTCGCGCTAGTTCTCTCTTAGCCTGGATACGAGGCGATCGTATACCTGTTCCTTGTCCTGGAAGAGTTTGAGCAAATCAAAGGACACGTAGACACCGTGGTCGCCATCGTGGTTGGAATACCCGACGGTATAGACGCTGTCGAAGAACAGCGAGGCGCCATATCCCCAGTCCTGCACCTCAGGTCTATCTGAATAGACGCCGGTCACCGCAAACCCGGTCGGCATATACCACTTGTCCTGCCGCCACCAGTTCATCCCAAAAATGTCGACGACAATCGCTTCCTCCACGTTGTTGCCATCAGCCGCATCATCCACGTTTTCAATGACGATGTTGGGATGCAGCAGGATCCACTGGATGTCCGGCGGATTCTGAAAATCGACGGATTCGTTCCTTTTGTACATCGCCGAGTTGAACGCCATTTCGAGTGTCGTGAACCCGCGCGAGGCAGTCAGATAGCGATCCCACTCGCCGCTGAGCGCCTTCACGCCTTGGACAAACGCAAGTCTCGGCGGCGTCGCGTAGGCGGTGTGGGCATGAGTGTAGTACTCAATGAACTCATCAAAAACGTTGGGGCATGCCTCCGGCGCGGCCCTGGCCTGACACGTGGCCATCGAAGCGGGAGCAAAGAAGGCGGCTCCAATCTGCAACTCATCGTTCAGCGAGATGCCAATGGACGGTATGTCGTACGTTCTCCCGGCAGCGAGCGTCTGTTTGATGACGGCCATCGGATTCAGGTCGTTTTCGAAACCCCCAAACCGCGCGAACCAATCCTGGTTTCCTTCGATGAATTCGACAAACGCCTGGGTCACCTCATCCTGCGAACCACCGCTGCATTGAACAACCTTTACCCTCACTGCCGCCTCGCGAAGCTCGGACAGGTGCGTAGCATCGCTCAATCCCTCGTCCCCCACACAAGGCTGAGCTGCCTGTGCGCAGAGCGAGGTAGACCAGAAGATACCCAACAGAACAATTGCTGCACGCATCAGAATTTCTCCCCGAAGCTTTTCACCAGATCTTTGAACGCTTTTCCCGCCATCAACAGTTCGCCCACGGATTCTTCCGTCAGCTGGAGATTGTCCACCGCGTCTCTGAGTGCAGTCGCTTTGCCCTGCACCGTACCAGCGAGGTACTTGTCACTTGCCGCGGTCTTTTCGGATACGTTGGGTCGAAATCCGAATAACAGGCGGAACAACATCAGATGCACCATGGGGTTCCTTAGATAGTGGCCCAGACCGTGCACGTTCGTTTCGGTAACAGAGCTCGGCTCAACCAGCTGATAGGCAGAGCGCCACACAGCGTGTGATATCCACTCCTCGTTGTCGGTAGGGTCGAATGGCTTGACCTTGGTAAACGGGTCCAGCTTGTGCCTGTACTCCACAAAAACGCTGCAGCAGCCGTGTCCCGGCCTGACCTCAGACGCATCCACGTTGCGAAACGACTCCAGCACCCGGCTGACGTTGGCAACCTGATGGACGCCGCCAAGACGATCCCGGTTCGACAGCAGCTTCAACGACTTACCGTCGCGCTCCAGGGGCTCAGCGCCATACGCTTTCGCCAGCGTGTCATGGAGCACGGCGGTCCCGAGCGAGTGGCCGAGGACGTGAACATTGGTCGAACCAACCCGCGCGATCGCCTCGCCGATGACGGCGGCCAGTTCAAGCCGGATCGGCTCACTTAGCAAAGAAAACCGGTAGAGCACCACGTCGAGCCAATGAGTGTTGAAGAACGAGTCCTCTTTGACGGAGTTGTCCAGCTGCGTGATTGCTGCGGCAAGCTTGGGTATGGGAGGGAGATCTCCCGATATGCCTGACAGAGCCTCCAGGATGTCGTTGGAGTTTTCCTCCAGAGCACTACGGTAGTCGTCGAAGAAGCTGTTGTACTCGAAGACGACAAGATCGAACTTATCCGACGGTTTCGCTCCGTTCAGCGAGTCATAAAGCTTGAAGGCCGCCTTAAAGGCATCATCTACCTCTTTCTTGACCGATGCTTTGGTGTGCTGCCCCATGCCGTGAACGACTACCAGTGTCTTCTTAGCCACGTAGCTCTTCCTCACAGTTACCAGAGATTGGGCAATGATGCGCCCTGTAAGGCTATTCGTCTGTCATCTTGTTGACACTACCTGGCGCAATTTGTTGAATGTCGCCCGCCATGAACGATAGCCCGCCCCAAGATCCAGCCGTTTTTGACGCCGTCAGAGCCAGGCGCACCCTGCTCGCTTCCCTGGTCATCGTCGGCATGGGTTTTACCGTGTTGTTTCCGGTGCTCGCCCCGCTCGGGCGCGAGATTGGCCTCTCCGAGATTCAGATCACCTTCATCATTGCCGCTTCCGGGCTGATGGTCTTTCTTTCGAGTCCGGTGTGGGGTCGTCGCAGTGACCGCTGGGGGCGCAAACGGGTACTGCTATGTGGTCTTTTCGGTTTCAGCATCGGCACCGCGCTATTCAACTCCGTGCTCTATCTCGGCCTGTCCGGCGCGTTGACCGGCACGCTGCTGTTCGCCGCACTTGTGATCGCCAGAGTCGCCCATGCGGCAATGATGTCCGCGTCCATGCCGGCTGCGAACGCCTTCATGGCGGACATCACCGACGCGGAAAGCCGCACCCGTGGAATGGGCGCCGCCGGTGCGGCGAACAACCTCGGCGCCATTCTGGGTCCCGCCGTTGCGGCGCTGGCCGTCATCTCCCTGCTGACCCCGCTCTGGATCATGGCGGCGCTCGCGTTTCTGAACGGGCTTTTCGTTTGGTGGTTTCTGAGAGAACCGCCGAAACACTTTGACACCCCACCCGCCCAGCAGCGCATGAAGTACAGCGATCCGCGGATCCTGCCGTTCATCATTGTCGGCGTTGCCATGTTCACCGGCATGGGGCTCGTGCAGCAGACCATGGGGTTTCGCTTTCAGGATGCGCTGGGCCTGAGCGCTGCCGACACCGCTACCAGCGTCGGCTTTGCCATGATGCTGTCCGGCGCGGCTTCGCTCTTCTCCCAGGCGGTGATCGTGCAGCGATTGCGGGTTGCACCCTTCAATCTCCTGCGCATGGCCCTGCCGCTTTTAATCGTGGCCTTTACGATAATGGCCACGCTCGAATCGCAGCTCTGGCTGACGGTCGCAATGATGATTCAGGGATTGGGTATGGGCCTTGCCGGACCCGGCTTCATGGCCGGTGCTTCGCTCGCCGTATCCGCGTCCGAACAGGGTGCGGTTGCCGGCGTTGCCGGTTCCTGCGGACCACTGGGTTTTACGCTGGGACCGCTCATCGGTGGGATCATGTACCAGGCGGCACCCACGCTGCCGTACGCCTTCGCGGCAGTCCTGTTTGTGGTACTGTTGCTCTCGATGGGTTGGCTGGGACGGCGCGTGCGTACGCACGAACCGGATTAGCCGGCTCGCTACTTCTGCTGCCAGCCGCCGTTGAGCAGCACCCAGTGTCCTGAGCGCGTCTTTTCGATCGTCTTCTTACCGGCGAGCGCCTCCACCTGCGCCAGGGGAAGATCGTTCTTCGAGGCAATCCGCTCGTACTGCGCTTTGCGCTTGTTGTTGACATCAGCCACCAGCGCACGCACGTCGGCGCCAGCGCTCGAATCGACCAGGCCGAGATACCCATCTGCACGCTCGCCGATCAGGCCGTCGTTTTTCGCCTGATCAAGATCTGCGGCAAACGCGGTGACAGAGACGAACGTCAGTAACAGAAAAATGGTGTGGATAAGCTTTTTCATATCAGCCTTTCTAAATCAGAAGAGGGGGCTGTCATCGTCGAACATCTCCTCGAGGTCCTTGTCCACTTTGACCAGAATCTCGTGCTTGATGTTGACGTTCATGTTGATGGTGATCGGCTCGTCGGTTGCCACTTTCAAGGTGGGTGTGCAGCCGATGAGACCGAGCAGGATAGCGAGCGATAGCGTACGCACTTGGGCTGAACTCTCTACGTGAGACACGCGCAACCTAACGCATTTTGACAGGCGCTGCCATTCACTGGTTCAGCTTACATTCAATTCGCGTCTGTACCTCATCCTGTAAGCGCAGCGATTCGAGCAGGGTCGGCAGGTTTTCCGTGATATTGAGGTTGTACTCGATCGCCCGCCCCTGTTCCACAGCCGGGTTGTTACCCCTGAGCTGCACCGCGAGGACCATATCGCCGCTTTCCGCATAGTCGATGTTGCCCGTCAGTGCCGAGAAACGAAAATCCTGCAGCGCCACCAGCGCAAAATCGAGGCCTGGCTGACCCGTGCCGCGAGCGAGCGACGGTGACAGCCGGATCGTGCCGCCCGGCGCCAGCGCGCGTATCTCACCGTTCTGCATAGACACCGTGTTGTCACGAAGGGTCACCGGCAGCGTGCCTTCGAGCGTCCCGGAGCCCGATACGTCCTCACCTTCGAGCGCAAGCACCGCCGCGAGATCGAGCGCTTCGAGCGTGAGCGCAATTTGCGCATCTCCCGTGCTGAGGGTGTAGTCGAACGGCGCCGCGCGAGCGCGCCCGCCGAGCAGCCTGGCGCTCACGTCGGAGAAGCGCAGCGTTTCGAGATTCCCGGCCACGGTCATCTGCAGATCTTCTATCGGAAAACCTACATCCACGGTTCCAGCATTGAGAGGGGTAGATGCAAGCTGCCAGTTTGCTTCGGCGAGATCCTCCGTGCTGAGATCAAGCGTCCCGCGAACGTCAGCCGCGAGATAGTCATCGTAGCGCGCGGCGACCCCTTCCATGACAACGCGCACCCGGCTGGAGAGCTTGTCGAACGTACGCCAGGACGCCTGGGCCGTCACATCGAGTACGCCGCTGTCGATATCGTATGGCGCCTCCCACCCCGGAAGGAGCGACGCCGCCAGCGGCTTCTCAACCGCGAAGTTATGTGTGACATCAACGCTGCCCGCTTGCGTCGAAAGATCGTACGAAACGTCGAAGGCGGCACCCTGTACCTGGGAAACGCTCAGTTCGCCCGTGACGGCAACGGCATCCCCTGCCACCTGATAGCGCGCGCTGACCTCACCGGACTTCTTCACGTCGAGCGCAACCAGTTCACCCGCATAGGTCAGATCACCCGCAGCGGGTGCAACCTGACCCGCAAGCCTGCCGGCCAATTGCAGGCGCTCGGCATTCGCCGTGACCTCCGCGGCAAACGTCACCGGCAACGCGGCATCGGGATCCAGAATGAACTGCTGGACCGTGGCACTGAGCTCACCGTTGTCCATCACAACCTCGAGCTCGGGACCATCAGCGCCGCTCAATATCCCTTCGCGAAAGTTCAACGCGTAGCCCGCAGGCAGCGCAAGGCGCCCGCGCAGCCCCTCGCGAGTGACATCTGCCGCACCGCTGATCGTCGCCTCCACCGCACCCCCGTCGGCAACCAGTGAATCAATGAACAGGTCGAGTGCCAGATCATCAGCCGCGGAGCGCCAATTGAGGGCAGCGTCTTCCAGCGTTCCGTTCAAGTCCTGCAAACCGAAATCAGCTGCCGGCGGCCAGGGCAACGTCGCTTCGAAGGCACCGCGGAGACTGCCCTCACCCTCGGGCAGTCCCGCCACAGCGCTGACCAGTGACTGCGCAAAGCCACGAAGATCAACCTGTCCACTCAGCGCCAGGCGGTTTGCCTCTACGCGACCAACGGCGCGCAGAAGCTCGCCCCTATCAGCTGCAGATTCGCTGAATCTCACGTTGAACTGACCCGCTGAGGACAGCGTCGCATCCAGCGCAAAGCGGCTGGCGGCTTCCGGTGCAATGCCATCAAGACTCAGGGAAAGATCCTCTACGGTCCAACGCAGCGTACCCGCGCAAAGGAAAGCGAGCGCGGGCACCTCGAGTCGCAAGCGGTCGACGTTGATGGATGCAACGGGCAGAACCGGAAAGAGCAAATCGGGAGACAGATCCGTTCCGTTTGAACTCGCACCTTCCGCCTCAGCCACCACCAGCGCGAGCTCCTCTATGCGAACATCGGTAAGGCGGCCCTGCAGGAGCCCGGCTACGGTGTAGGCGATCCGCGCGTTCTTGCCCGTCAACCTGCTACCGGCGGAGGACAGCTGCACGTTGCGAACCAGCACGTGATCCAAACCCGGACGTTCGATGTGGATGGTGAGATCAGTGACCCCGGAGGTAGCCGCGGCAGATTGCACGGCACGCGTAAGGAGCCAGGGGGATGCCAGGTACGAACCGAGCACCACCCCCACAAAAAGCAGCAGGGTAATGACGAGCGTTCGACGCATGTCAGGCGCGGGAATGGAAGCTACGTGAGGACAAGGTGCGGGTCTCTGACGTTTTGTCCTCTTGTATCACAAACGTCGAAATGGGCCAGCGCTCTTTTTCGAAGGAAAACCTCGTCGCCCTTAATCAGCCACCACAAGAAGATAGCGGCATCAGCCGATACCGAGATTGGCGAACAGCCGCTCGCTCTCGAGGCTGATGTCCCGCAACCTCGCGCACAACGCGGCAACCGGTAGAATAGATTGGGCGCTTTCCTTGTGCAGGCATTTGTGGCGAATTCGATGTTCAACTTCAGCCTCAGACAGCTCATCCAGCCCGTCGAGCACCACGACACTCAACCAGTCGGCAATCTGAACGCAGAACACCTCCGCATCCAGCGACCCGGCAGTGATGACGTCCGGCAGGTCGTCGTGATGACCCCTTACGACGTCGGCGACGGAATCAGGGAGTCCCCAACGTTGGCATGCCAGATAACCCAGTTCGCTGTGCGTATAGGTATAGACGTCGATATCCGCCTGCACCAGCTCATCAGGCGTCGCCCAGTTATGTTCCTCAACTTCCCTGAGCTCAGGCTCAGCGTGCTCCAACATCACAAAACGACCGATATCGTGAAGTAGTCCAACCAGGTAGGCCCGGTCTGAATTTACCTTCAGCTCCGGCGCAAGCTGAGCGATGCGTTGAGCACCGACGGCAGTTTCAATGGAGTGTTTCCACAAGCGGATTTGCGAAGGCTCGCGCGGCACGAACACGCGCTGTACGGACAAAGACGCCACGAAGTTGGCAATGCTGCCGGCCCCCAGTCGCGCCAGCGCACCTTTGATCGTATCGATCGGGTCGGCTGGCGCGGAAGACGCGGAGTTGGCGAGCGAAATCACTCGTACCGCAAACGCGGGATCTTCTGCGGCCATCTTTTCGAATTCGTCGAAGTAGTTCTCCGCCTCGGGATCGAGTTGCAGGATCTTCACGAGCACCTGCGGGAGCAACGGAAGGTCATCGATGTGGCGCTCCATGGCACGCAGGGCCTGATCGCCGGACTTCGGGAGGATTTCAGTTTTGCGCGCTATCGGTTTCATTTGAAGCGCCGCCTTTGCAGGACTGGTTAAGTGAACTATCGGCACCTGGCTTGAGAACTTTAGTCCGGTCACTCTCGGGATACGGTAGAGACTCGGGCAAACCCGAGTCTCCCCGCATACCCTGGTTCGAGTTCACGTGGATTATTGGCACGGACGCCTTAATCGCACCACCGCTCAACGACGCCGCGTACCACGCTCGGTTCGATTTCGGGCCGCATCACCCAGCCTGAAAACATCGTCCTGTATCTCTTCACCAATCCCTGTGTTCATCCTGATGATGTCGGCCAAACGCAGCGAGCGGACCCGGCGCACGTCCCGATCACTCAAGTGCCGCGTGTGCCAGAACCGATCCCCGTCACGCAATGCGGCAAATTGAGCGGTAATCACGTTCGCAAACAGTTCACCCAGCATCGCATCCGGCAAACGGTCTTCGGCAACGCCGCCCACCCAGAAGTCGATGTCATCGACGTGTGCGTAGACCGAACGCAGCCGAGCGACCACTTCCGGATCCGACGACACGTCTTCGAACGCGAGCGCCGGTTCGAGACCGAAGCCCACTCGCGCCGCGTTGTAGCTCGGCAGACCATGATCGCGACCGCGTTGGATGTTGAGGCTCACAAGATCGAAACCGCCGTCTCCCGGCTGCCCGAAGAGAAAATTTCGAACATCGTCGATGACAAACGCATCGATGCGCTGCGCCAACTGCCGGCTCAAACCACGCAGCAGCGTCTCGATGCCATGTTGCTGGATTTCCTGCGGCGCGAAAAATCCCTCCCGCAGCGGCAGGTGGCCCGCGTCTGCCTCCTGCAGAGTTTCATCGAGACGCAGGAGCGTGGGGCTGAGCATGCTGTGGCCCAGCCGAAACGCCGCGGTCGAAAACTCGTTCAAGATCCGGGCGTCTGTCGCCGGGTCATAACCGCCGCTCCGCGGGAGTCGCCCTCCCAGCAGCACGGGGAGAAACTCTTCATAGGTGATGATCTGCAGCTCTGCGGTGACAAGACCGCGTGCGCGTTGATAAAGAGCCTCGCCGTCCAGGTCGGGATTTTCCGCTAGAAGCACATCCACCCATCGATTGTGTTCGCGCACAAAAAGCGTGTGCATGGCCGTGAGCCCCACCTGCTCATTCGCACGCACGTCCCCGGCGAGGAACAAGCGGTCGCTGTCACCGCCGGCATTCGCAAGACCCTGACTGTTGAATGGCAACAGTTCACCCGGGGACGTCAGCAACTTGCCGCTGCCATCCAGGCGCCGGAGCGCAGCCGCCCGGGTTGCATCGGATCCGTAGATGCCCGAGCCGTCAATCCAGCCGGTGATTTCGTTGATCTGCTGCCGGACGCCGTCGCCGTCATGTTCGTAGAGGGAGCGGTTGAACGAAATGAGCTCGTCGCCGCTGCCATCCGGGTCGAACCAGGCATCACCGACCGGCACCGCAATATCCACCGGTTCCGGTGGATTGGTGCCATCCGTCAAGTCGATGTCGTGATCAATGAACTGTCCCCACTGCCAGACGAAGTCTGTTGCATCGTTGTCATTGGGAATCAGCGCCGTCTGGGAAAACACGGCATTGCTGATCTCTCGAGCACTCGGTCGATGCGCGCCAGCCATCTCGTCCGTCCCGTCCGCGTAGTCGCTGTCGAGCGCGCGCCGTAGCGGCGTGTGCGCGGCGTTGTCTTCGCTACGGCTCTCGTTGTTGCCCGCGCCGTCGATGGAAGGCTCGTCAACGCGCCTGTCCCGGGTGCGCTCTGGCTCGGCCTCATCACGGCGGATCCGGCGGGCTGGCGAAAGCACGCTCGTGTCGGTGTTGCGTTCTCTCAAGTCCTCATTGGAGCTGCCATCGGCGGCAGCGGGAAAGTGGATGGTGACCACAGTGAGCGCAACACCCAGCGCGGACACAAACGTACCTGATTTAAAACATCTCATAGTTACCTCGTCTCTCTCGCTCGAAGGAGCACCACGAGGCTAGATCAGACGAGTTTTGGAACTGTTTCCGAAATGTGGAGAACGTGTGCAGATCAACCGAAATGGGAACTGGATCGCACCACCGGTTGCCTGGGCAGCATCGGCCCACCCCTTTTTACAGATTCTGCACCGTAACTGCACATTGCACCCGTTAACTCAACATCACGCACAACACTGAGGTAATCATGCGACTGTTGTACTGTCTTTTGATCGTAGTTCTTGTTGGATGCGGGGGTAGCGGCGGCAGCAGCTCAGACGCCGATCCCATCACGCCTGATCCCGCACCAGATCCCACACCCGACCCCGAACCCGGTCCGCTCGACGAGACCCTGGGCACACTCATCACCCGTGCGGGCCTGAGCGGCGACGCCGCGTTCAACAGAACCCTGCCGGACATTGCAGATCCCCTCCCCCAGCTGGGGAAAAAGCTCTTTTTCAGTAAAAGTCTCGGCGGCGAATTCGACAGCGCGTGCGTGTCCTGCCATCACCCGGCGCTGGGTGGCGGCGACAACCTGACCCTGCCCGTGGGCGTAGGCGCGGCCAACCCGGACCTGCTGGGGCCCGGACGCGTGGATGACAATCTCATCCCTGACGTGCCACGCCACTCACCCACGGTGTTCAACGTGGGTCTATGGGACTCAGGGCTTTTCTGGGACTCCCGGGTGGAGAGCTTTGGCAAAGAAGCCTTTGCGAACGGTTCCGTCTCGGACATCCGCACCCCGGACGTCGCCTTCGGTCTGGCGGACCCCGACGCGGGTCCGAATCTGCCCGCTGCCCAGGCACGCTTTCCGGTCACCTCCGCCGAAGAAATGCGGAGCAACTTCCTGGCGGGTGAGACCAACGCCGCCTTACGTGAGCACCTGGCCGCACGCATCGGCAACTACGGCGCAGGTCAGGGAGAGCTTCTCAGCAACGACTGGCTGGCGGAGTTTCAAGGCGCATTCGCAAGCACCGCCGACGCCGAAACGTTGATCACTTTCGACAACATCGCGCTCGCGCTGGCTGAGTTCCAGCGGTCGATGGTGTTCACCAGCAACCCGTTTGCCGAGTACGTCAACGGCGACCTGGATGCCTTGACCAACCAGCAGAAGGAAGGCGCCATCCTGTTCTTTCAAACGGTCGACGAAGGCGGCGGAGGTTGCGCAAACTGTCACAGCGGCGACCGCTTCACCGATGAGCTTCACCACGTGATCGCCTTCCCCCAGATTGGCCCGGGCAAAGGCGACGGAACGGATGACGACTTCGGCCGCGCGAGGGAAACCGGTGACGACAACGAGCGCTATCACTTTCGCACGCCGAGCCTCCTGAACATCGCGGTTACCGCCCCTTACGGACATGCCGGTGCATACGAAAGTCTCGATCAGGTCCTACAGCACTACGACAACCCGGGCAACGAGACTGAGGACTTCTTCGACGCCGGCGGCGTGTGTCAGCTCAGTCAGTTCGAAGGCGTCCCCGACTGCGAAAACCTTTATCCAGCAGCTGAAGCCAACACCGAGCTTGCGTTGCAGAAGCTCGCCGAGGAGAGAAACTCAGGTGATTCGCTGTTCGAAAATCCCAATCTAAACGGCAACGAGCGCGCCGACATTGTGGCGTTCCTCGAGTCTTTGACCGATCCCTGCACCGTCGATCGCGATTGCCTTGCACCATGGATCCCAACGCGGGACGAAGCACCGGACGAGAACCAGCTGAACGCCGTGGATGCCGGTGGCGCGGATCTGTAGGGACGAATATGCAACGGGTGCTGTATATTGCGCGGCGTGAGGATGAGCGTTCAGTACAAACTGCTCGGTGCAATGGTGGGCATCACCGCCGCCACGCTGATCGTGACGCTCATCCTCGCACGTTGGAGCTTCGACGCCGGTTTCCTCGACTACATCAACGCGCGGGAAATCCAGCGGCTGGAGAACCTGGCCCAACGTCTGGCCGACCAATACCAGTCGTACGGGACATGGCCTTCGTCCCTGGAGTCGGCTCTCTTGAGCGAGATCGAACGTTCCTCGATGCAATCCCACCGTCCTCCACCCCCGCACCCTCCGGGAACAAGACCGCCGGGACACGACCGCCCCCCGCGAGAACATCCCCCAGGGCTGCGACCCGGACCGGACCGCCACCGCGAACGAAGAAAACCGCCGCCCCCGGCAATGCCCGCAACCGTGTTGCTTTCGACAACCGGTAGCCCGGTAGCTGGAGACCCAGACATCATCCAACAACAGCACTTAGCGGTAGACGTGCTCGTGGCCGGAAGCGCTGTGGGCATACTGGCTGCCCCCGCGCAGGTGCGCTTGAGCGGCGGCACGGAGCTCGGCTTCTCAGCGCAGCAGTTCAACATCAGCATCGTGGTGGCGCTGGCGGCGCTGGCGGTGAGCATGCTGGTTGCCATTGTCCTGGCACGCGCGCTGGTGCGTCCGATCAGGCAATCTCAACAGGCCGTGAGGACTTTGCGCGAAGGGAACTATGAGGTGGCGCCAAAGCCTGCCACTCGAGATGAGCTCGGAGAGTTAATGATCGACCTGGGCCGTCTTGCGGAGACCCTGCGCGCCAATCAGGCATCTCGTCAAACGTTCATCGCCGACGTGTCGCATGAGCTCAGGACACCGGTCAGCGTGATACGAGCCGAAGTGGAGAGCATGCTCGACGGTATTCGCCCCTACGATCGAGACAGCCTCATCTCCCTGTCCGAAGAAGTCCAACGCCTGAACAAGCTGATAGACGACCTCCATCAGCTCTCGCTGTCTGACGTCGGCGGACTCCGCTACACGTTCGCCGACACCAACCTTGCCGAAGTCATGCAGGCTTGCCTCGACTCACTGCACTTCCCCGAAGCCATGACCGTCACAAAGTCGCTCAACGATGTTTCGCTGCTCGCAGACGCGGATCGCCTGCATCAACTCTTCGTCATCCTGCTGAACAACGCCATCGCCTACACGGACCTACCCGGCAAGCTGTCCGTTGAGGTCCATGTCGCAGATGCCAACGCCGTGGTTAAAGTGGACGACAGTCCACCCGGCGTGAGCGACGAGGACGCAGCCCTCCTCTTCGAACCGCTGTTCCGAGCTGACCGATCCCGAAGCCGCGCCCGCGAGGGAGCCGGCCTGGGTTTGTCCATTGCATCACGGATTGTCGAGGCACACTCCGGCACGATCACCCTGGTGCCGAGTCAGCTCGGCGGGGTCGCAATTGAAGTCAGGTTACCCCTGTGAATCCACCGCAACGCTCGACAATTCTCATCGTCGAGGATGAGATGAAAATAGCGCACGTACTGCAGGACTACCTGGCGCGAGCCGGATATCAAACGCAATGGCTGAATGGCGGTGAGGCGGCAACCGCAACCGCGTTGATGGGTGATGTCAGCCTGGTCATTCTGGATGTCATGTTACCGGGCAAGGACGGCCTGACCGTTTGCGAGGAGATACGCGCCAGATCCGACGTGCCCATACTGATGCTGACGGCGAGAGTAGACGAGATCGATCGGCTGCGCGGACTGGACCTCGGCGCGGACGACTACGTCTGCAAGCCGTTCAGCCCACGAGAAATCGTTGCACGCGTCCGCAACATATTGAAGCGTTCGGCACGCCCGCAGACCGAGCCCAGCGGCCGCTATTCTTATGCTGACATCGACTGGGATGAACAAGCCCACGAATGCCGCGTCGTCGGCGAACTGGTAGAGCTCACGCCGATCGAGTTTCGGATGTTGGGGGCTTTGCTGGCCAATCCCGGCCGGGTTTGCAGCAGGGAAACTTTGATGCACAAAGCTTACAACGACGGCCGCATTGTAAGTGGCCGCACGATCGACAGCCATATCAAGAATCTGCGGGCTAAGCTTGGCGCGGAATCCGCCGAGCGGATACAGTCGATGTACGGTGTCGGGTACAAGATCGAATAGTCTTTCCGCGCCTCATCGATATCAGGCCGACGCTGCGCCACACTTATCACCTCCGCACGTCGCTCACCTTCGCAGGTAGCCATTTAATTTTTTGGCATCATTGTATAAAATTTGAGTCCTTGTCTAAGGAGCACCGGCAATGAGTTCCGATCAGCACTCCGGATACCCGCCTCCCGCCATGCGTGGACCCGGTCCCACCGTCCAGCAACTCATAGATCAGGAGCGCGGCCCCGTGCCTGCCGCCTTAAGAGCCAGCGGTAGCGTCGACTATGGCGTGACGCCAATTCCAGCCGAGCGCTACACCAGTTCTGCCTTTGCTGCAGCAGAGGTCGACCACATGTGGTCCCACGTGTGGCAAATGGCGTGCCGCGAAGAGGACATTGCCAATCCCGGCGACTTCGAAATCTACGAGATAGGCGACGCGTCGATATTGGTCGTTCGCGGTGAGGATCTGCAAATCCGGGCGTTTCACAACGTCTGTCTGCATCGCGCTCGCCTGCTGAAAGACACAGCCGGCAACGCCCAATTCATCCGCTGCCCTTTCCACGGCTTCTCCTGGGAACTGGACGGCCGCTGCCGCAGCGTCACCAACGAGTGGGACTTTCCACACATCGACACAGATAAGTTTGCTCTACCCGGCGTGCACGTCGCCACCTGGGGCGGCTTCGTGTTCATCAATCTGGCGGACGCACCGGAACCTTTTGAGACCTACATGGAGGATCTGCCACAGATCTACGCCACTCGCGGCTGGGATCTGGGCGCCAGAGTGAAGGCGGTGCATGTGGAGAAGATCAACCACTGCAACTGGAAGGTGGTGCTGGAGGCGTTCATCGAGTCGTTCCACGTCGTCGCCACCCATCCCGGCGCCATGACTTACCTGGGTGATGCTTTCACCCAGTATGATGTCTGGCCCGACCGACGCAACTACACCCGTATGATCTCGCCGCGCGGCCTGGCCAGCCCACATGTCGGACGTGACATGAGCGAGCAGGACATTGCGGATGCGGGCTCACAAGCTTATGTGCTCTCGGAAGGTGACCAGGTGGTGCCGGAGGGACTGACAGCACGGCAGCACATGGGAGATCTGAAGCGTCGCTTCCTGAAAGACCGTTACGACGTGGATATTGACGACATCACCGACAGCGAAGCCCTCGATACCATTCAGTATCACATCTTTCCAAACCTGGTGTGCTGGGCGGGTTGGGGTTCGTTTCTGGTGTATCGATTTCGACCCTGTGGCACCGACCCGGACGCGTCGATCATGGAAATCTACTTTCTGGTACCACAGAAAGCCGATGGCTCAATCAAGGCTGCCAGGCAGCCGCGGCGCCTGACGGCCCGGGACAGCCATCACGAAGCGCCGGAGCTCGGTCCCTTCGCAGCCGTATTTGATGAAGATCTGTCCAACATCCCGCAAATCCAACGCGGGCTGAAAGCCATGCGGCACTTCCCCGAAGACGCCGCCCAAGGCACGACTCTGGGTCGCTACCAGGAAATGCGTATCCGGCACTTTCACAAGCGCATAGATGACTACTTGCAAGCCAGTGGCGGCGATCATGAGTGACCCTTTGAACCAGGAAGATCTGCTGGCTTTCGATCCGAAAGCGGACGACTTCATGAATCACCCTCACGAACACTATCGGCGACTGCGATCTACAGCCCCGGTCTTCCTCGACCCGCGCCACGACATCTATTTTGTCACCTCATACGATCTCGTCGCTGAAGTCATGCGCGACCCGAAGCGTTTTTCCAGCCGCGTGGATCGCGCCGCCATGCGTGAAGGCGGCCTGCCACAAGCCGCGCTGGACATCAGAGCCCAGGGCTTTCCGCCCGCGCTGACCATGTCTAACAACGATGAGCCCAGTCACGACATGTACAAAGACCTGGTAGCGCCGTTTTTCACGCCGCGCAATCTGGGCGCTTTCGAGCCGGTGGTCGAGCAACAAGTGGCTTCCCTGATCGAACGCTTGCCTGACGACCAACCGTTTGATTTTGTCGCAGCGTTCTCCGTTCCCCTTCCTATTCACGTGATCGGCCACGCGCTGGGCATGACAGAATATGGCAACGACCTTCTGAAGCGGTGGTCGGACGCCTTCGCAGACGAGATTGGTCTGCTCACCTCAGAAGAACGTGCGGTAGAAATTGCGCAGCTGACCCTCGATTGCCACCGCGCCATGGTGAGCCTGTGCGATGCACGCCGCGACGATCCGCGCGAAGACATCATCAGCCGTCTGGCGGCAGCAGAGATAACAGATCCGCAACACGGCGAGACTCGCGCGCTCGATAACTCCGAACTCGTGTCCCTGCTCACCCAGCTACTGGTAGCTGGCAACGAAACCACCACGAATACTCTTTCGGGCGGCATGCGCCGGCTGGCTTCAGACCCGACGCTGCTCACACGTTTGCGCCAGAAACCCGAAGACGTGCCTCGCTTTGTCGAGGAACTGCTGCGTCTGGAGTCACCCGTGCAGGGTCAGTTCAGAAAGGCGACCGAAGACACCACACTCGGCGGCGAAGACATACCAGCCGGCGCTTTGCTCCACGTACGGCTGGCGTCCGCCAATCGTGACGAAGCCTACTTTGGGACGGATAACAATACGCTCAACCTCGACGGCAGGCAGCAGCCACCACATAAGAGTTTTGGCATGGGCATGCACTTCTGTGTGGGAGCCATGCTCAGCCGCCTGGAATTGAAGACCGCGTTTACCCACCTGGCTGAAGCCGTGGAATCCGCGGAACTGGCCGTACCGGAAGAAGAGCTCGAATACCACACACACTTCCACCTGCGCGGGCTGGAAGCGCTGCCCGTACGCCTGCGAATGAGGTGAGCGCTTTCAATAACCGGACTTTTGTCAGAGAGATCGGTAGAAGCCCGCATTGTCCAACGAACGTTGTCCGGTATGATGCACGCTGTCCAACCAGCACAGGACCCAGGCAGCGTGACCGAGCCCGGCGAAGACACCCTGATTGAGCATCGTCTGCCCGATCCCACCGACATTGGCGAAGGCTCTTTTGCCAAGAGCAGAGAGACCCGTCGCCGCATCCTGGAGGCGAGCGTGCACTGCCTTGCGGAATCCGGCTACGCATCAACGAGCACCACAATGGTCGCCAACCGCGCGGGCCTTACCCGCGCGGCGATGTTGTACCACTACCCTTCCAAGGCGGCACTGGTCGAAGCCACGGTGCATTACGTCACTCGCGCGCGGGTTGAGATGTATGCCCAGGCAATGGCCAGTATTCCGCATGGTGAAGATTACTTTGGTGTCGCCATCGACATGGCGTGGGAACACCTGCAGACGCCGGAATTCCGCGCTTTCAAGGAATTGTCTGCTGCTGCGCGAACCGATGCTGAGGTAGCCGCAGTGTTTACACCCGCGTTGGTCGAATACGACCGCGCACGCCGCGCCACGGCGCGCCGCCTATTCCCGAGCGATCACAACGCGCAGCCGTGGTTCGACCTGCGTCGTGACATCGTACGCTTCCTGTTGGAAGGGCTGGCGGACGAGCCGGATGGCTTGTCATTCGCCGCAGAACAGCGACGGCATGAAATACTCGCGTTCTTAAAAGCACTGTCGACCACGAAACAAGGCGACGCCCTGCTCGCCATTGCTCAGAAGCTTTCCCAGGAATAGCCCACTGGATCGATCGCGGGGCGCAGACTGGCTGCGCCCCGCTGTGCCGTCAAAGCTGGACTTGAAATTCCAGGCCGTAGCGGCGCGGGAGCTGCACCGTTGAGAAGTCGACAATAGAGTTGGTGAACGAGGCGAAGTCATCCTCATCAGTGAGGTTACGACCGAACAGCTTCAGCGTATAGCGGTCACCCTCTTCACCCCCAAATCGGTAAGCAATGGTTGCGTCGACCAACACCTGGCTGTCGATGAGTCCGCGCTCATTGTTGAAAATCTCCGTGTACTGTTCGTCCACGTAGCGGACCACGGCGTTGGCCTCCAACTCGCCGGTACCGATGGGTAAGAACACCTGCGGGATGACCGATGCGGTCAGTTCCGGGGCACGCCGCAGCTCCAGACTGCTGAGATCCGCAGCAAGCAGGGTATTGGCCGGTTGCGCCGGTACCGACACGTACTGTGCATCGCTCAGGAAGCCGTCAAAATCCGTGTACTCCGCGTCCATGTAGCCGAGATTGGCGTCAATGCGGAAGTTCTCGTTGATGAGAGCTGACATTTCCAGTTCGACACCCATGATGCGCGCACCGGCAACGTTGCGCACCGTGGTGCTGGTGAACGTGGGTGGCGGTGCCGGTTCAATGGCTTCTTCCTGCTTGTCGTCGTAGTCGTTGTAGAAGACGGCAGCGTTGAAACGGATGCGTCCATCCGCAAGATCAGACTTCATGCCAACCTCATAAGCATTGATGAATTCAGGATCAAAGCTTTCCGTCACGGTGGCGACGGTACCGGCACGCGCGGAAAATCCGCCCGCGTTGTAGCCTCGTGTGTAGGACCCGTATAACAGGATCTGCTCGTTGAGCTGGAAATTCAGCGCAACCTTCGGGGTAATCTCGAACCAGTCGTCATCGTTACTGCCGGCTCCCGCTGCACTCACAGGGCGGTTGGCCGGGATGCCGTTGAGGATGGTGTACGGGTCGGTCGGCGCCAGCGTGCTGCCGTAAAAAGTGGTTGTGATCTCACGTTCGTCCCAGGTGCCACGCACACCCAGAGTCAACGTCGCGCGCTCGGTCAGGTCGATGTCCACCTGTGCAAAGACGGCGTAACTCTTGGACTCATGGCTGTCCTCGTCGCCGTTACCGTTCACGTACAAGAGCCCCGGAGGGACCGGTGCACCGACGTTGGCCAGATCCAGCTTAATCGCCTGCTGCAGGTCATACTCGTGTTCCATCCAAAACGCGCCCACGATGTAATTGAAATTACCCGGACGATCGGATGCCAACTGTAGTTCCAGGCTGGTCTGCTCAGCCTGCTGGAAGCGCACTACGTCGAACACCGTGCTGGCCGTGCCGTCAAAGTCGATGTATACAGCCTCCTCATGGTCGCGCCAGCCGGAAAT
Source organism: Pseudomonadales bacterium (assembly GCA_028285415.1). Lineage (GTDB taxonomy): Bacteria > Pseudomonadota > Gammaproteobacteria > Pseudomonadales > Azotimanducaceae > UBA4421. The sequence goes on along the minus strand of JANQPF010000002.1, from coordinate 160,321 downwards.
GATGTTGAACGTATGCTGGTCACCCACATCGAAAGAGGCGTTGAGCGTCAACGCATCAAGCTCCGAATCCTGGAAATGCGGCCCGTTACTGGCCGAATCAGACTGTGAGCACTCGGCAAGACCCGCCACGCTGCACCAGATGTCAGGGCGGAAGGCCGAGACTACGGTGGCTGGTGTGGGAAAGCTGGCTTCAGTAATACGCACCGGGATGGGGGACGGCACCGCGACGCCGCGCGCAATGTACGGCGGCAATTCACCTTCGTCTTCGGCACGGTCGTAGGTAAGCTGGATGTCACCACTCTCTCCCTCCCACAACAGGCTGGCAGACGCACTCCAGGAATCGCGTTCACCTTGGGGCCCGCCTCCGGTGGAGTTATCCCAGTAGCCGTCATCCGCTTCGCGATACGCAGCCACTTTCAAACCCAGGTTTTCGGCCAGGCCGAAGTTGACGACCGCTTTGAGATCTTGACGTCCTTCGTCACCCAGGACCGCGCCGGCTTTGATACCAAACTCGCCGGTCGGCTTACTGCGAATGGCATTGATCGCGCCGCCGGTCGTATTGCGGCCAAACAGCGTGCCTTGCGGCCCACGCAGCACTTCAACCCGTTCCAGATCGAACGTGTCCAGAAGATTGAACGCCGAGGACGCCAGATACACGCCATCGAGGAAAGTACCCACCGCCGGATCAAAACTCTTTTCGGGATCCTGACTGTTCACCCCACGGATCGACACTTGCGACATTGACGGCCCAATGCCTACCTCGTTGAGGGTCAAATTGGGAACGATACCCTGCAGATCTCTGAGATCTCGGGCATTGAGTCGTTCAATGGCGGTGACATCAAGTGCGGAAACGGCGATACCCACATCCTGGATATTTGCCTCGCGCTTTTCGGCGGTAACGATGATTTCTTCGATCTCCAGGCCCGCGGCCAACGCCGGAGGGGTGCTGACCATCAATGTCAGCAGGCCGGCCAGGCACAACCCGAGCGGGCGCTTGGCTATTGCGAACGTTCTCATGATGCTCTCCTCTCACCAAAGCGGTACAATCGCGACGGGCAATAATTATACAACCTTGTATGAAAATCAAACACAATGAGAGGCAGGATGTAAGTCTGGTCGTCGGCGGCAAGTCCCACGATTTCGACTATGTGCGCCTGCAACTGCTGAATCTCCTGACTGGCTACCCGCACGTACGAACGGCGGTGTCGAGCGACTTCGAAAACTTGGAAGCGCTCGCAGATGCGGCTTGTGTGATCAGCTACACCTGTGACGTGCGTCCAAGCGCCGCGTCGGAAGATCGCTTGCAGAGCTTTGTGGAGGACGGCGGCAGGTGGTTGGCCTTACACGCCACCAACTCGTTTCTCGAGTGGACAGAGCAGGGGGTGCGCAGCGCTCACGACGAAGGACCGTTCTTCAAAACCCTTGGCAGCGCGTTTGTTGCCCACCCACCCATAGGCGAATTCACTGTCAGTCCAACGGAATGGGAACATCCGCTAACCGAGGGTATAGCGCCGTTTGCGGTAGTGGATGAGCTCTATCTCTCCGAATACCTCTGCGAAATCACTCCTCTGCTGGGCACCCGATTCACCGGGGAAGCCCCGGGATTTGCCGTCGATCAGTGGCCGGATTCAGAACTGCGTCCGATGATGTATTTCAATCCAACGGGACGAGGCCGCGTGTTGTTTTTCGCGCTGGGCCATGCGCGCGGACATTGGGACGCCCCCCATCGCACGCCGTACTATCCCACCGTAGAGCGCGGCGCCTGGACCTCCCCGGCTTACCTGGAATTGCTGCGCCGCTGCGTCGCCTGGGCCGTAGGTGACCCGGTTTATGACGTTGAAGCGGTGGCCCGGCACCCCAACCCCACCGACAGGGACGCAGCACACCACTGAAAACAACCGCTGGAGAACAGTGTCATGACCAAACCCGATCTGCATGCGGATGAGCCCGCCCCGCGAATTCCCCCGCTGACGCCCGAGGACGCACCCGCCGAGGCTCAGGAGATTCTGCGCGACTGGCCGTACAACCTGCACCGCACGCTGGCCCGCAACATCCCCACTCTGACCGCGTGGATGCCTTATGCGGAGCACATATTGCGCAACAACGCATTGCCGCCACGAGAGCGCGAGATTGCCATCCTGCGGGTGGCTTACAATGCCCAGTGCGCCTACGAGTGGGGGCTGCATGTGCGCCTGGCACGATCGCTCGGGTTCAGTGACGCCGACGTCGACGCCATTGCAGCCGGTGCTGACAGCAGCCACTGGACAGATGCTGAAAGCGCCCTGGTGAGGGGCGTGGATGAAATCATGACCTGGCAAATGGTCACCGATGAGACCTGGGCTGTGCTTGCAGTGCACTTTGACGAAGTGCAGCTGATCGACTATCTGTTTGTGACGTCCCAGTTCGTGCTGGTGGCCGTTACGCTGAATTCACTGCGGGTGCCGCTGGAACCGGAACTCGAGCCGCTGCCATCACCAGCTTGACCGTACTCAGATTGTCGCACCCCCATCGACGGGAAGGTGTACGCCGGTGATGAAGGCAGCGCGGTCACTCGCTAAGAACAGCACCGCGTGCGCAATGTCTTCCGGCAAAGCAATACGTCCCAGTACCCGGGCATAAGGATGTGCGGCCATGCGGCTCTGCAGGTTAGCGTTACGCTCATTTTCGGTGCTTCCCAAGTTGGCTTCCATCATGGGGGTGAGCGTGGAGCCCGGGTGTACACAGTTGCAGCGAATGCGGTAACCCTGCTCTGCACAATGCAACGCAACCGCGCCGGTCAGGTTACGCAGCGCTCCTTTGCTGGCAGTGTAAGCAGGCAAAGCCGCAGACGGCTTGAGCGCCAGCGTCGAACCGATATTGACGATGGCCGCGTCCCCCGCCTGTTTCAACGCCGGCAGCAGATGATGAATGGCCAGGAATGCACTGTCTGAATTCGCCTGCTGAAAGGCATGCCACCAATCGATGTCAGCATCTTCGATGGAACGCAAACCCGATATTCCAGCCGCGTTAACCAGTACATGCACACCCTCACGCACCAGTTCCCGCCCCATGGAACTATCCAGCCAATCCTGCCAGGCATCGTCGGCACTCACATCTATTGTGACAGCTTCCGCGCCGATCTCCTCAGCGCGCTGCTGATCGACTGTCCTGTCCAGCAGAATCACCCGGGCGCCTGATTCGGCAAATTCGACCGCACACGCCTGGCCAATACCGCCAAAGCCCCCCGTAATGACAACAACGCGCTCGTCAAACTCCATGATTTCACTCCAGGTTTTGAGCTTCTGCGCCCAGATTGCTCCGCAACGTACGGTAATGACTGAGCGCTGTTAACAAGAATACAAAGGCTATGGGGGCTGCAACCGCGTTAATTATGGCTAGAGAATAGCGCACGTCGGCCGGCTGACTGAACAGATAATCCGTTAGCGCGCCGGCAAGCAGCGGACCCAGCCCTAGACCTACTATGTTGATCACCAACATGTACAACGCGCTCATCTGTCCGCGCAGACGATTGGGTGTAATCAGTTGGATTGCCGTACCCGCCAGGGGATAGGGCAACGTACCCATGAACGTGGCCGGGGCAAACAGCAGAAGCGCTAGAACGGGATCCGGCATCAGCGGCGCCAGGCCGCCAAATACACCCGTGCCCACATATCCCCAGGCAGCGACGCGCAACGGCGCATCGAGCACACCTTTTGCAGTCAGTCGATCGCACAGCCAACCCCCAAATAGCGCGCCAGTGGTGCCAAAAGTCAGGTAAATCAGGCCATACCACAACCCGATCTGCCCCGGCTGCCACTCGTAAACACGTATGAAAAACGCTGGAGTCCATACAGCGGATGCGTAGCTCGAAAGCGTAATCATGGAAAACCCGGCGAAAAGCAACGTCAACGCCCGACCACGCCGTCTCACGGCGACCGCTACCTCAGCCAGCGGGGGTGGTTCACCGGTTGCACCGCGACGTGCCGGCTCACGCAGGGTGAGTATCAGCGGTGCCAGCACTAAGCCCGGCAGGCCCACTAATATGAAAGCCGCCTGCCAGGGCGCCACATCCCCAAGCACGGGTACGTCGATGCTGCCCAGTTCGGTAAGCCAGTCGATCAGCGCCCCGCCGCCGATGTAGGCGATGCCCGTGCCGACGAAGGCACTCATGGTAAACACACCGATGGCCCGACCCAGCCGGGATGGTGGAAAGTAATCCGCCAGCAACGAATACGCGGCTGGTGTCAGCGAGGCTTCGCCCACGCCTACGCCAATACGCGCGGCAAACAGCTGTCCGAAACTGCGGGTCAAGCCTGAAAGCACAGTAAACAAACTGAACAACGCGATACCACCCGCAACAATGTGTTTGCGAGTGGCGCGGTCAGCCAGGCGCCCGAGCGGCAATGCCATGACGGTGTAGAAGATACCGAAGGCCACGCTCTGCAACATGCCGAATTGAGTGTCGCTCAGGGACAGATCCGCCTGTATCGGCACGATCAATAGATTGATCAATATCCGGTCCAGATAAGACATGACGTACGCCAGCGACAAAAGCGCTACCGCGTACCAGGCCATGCGCGCCGAGGGCCAAGGAGCTTCGTTCATACCGACAATTTGACATGCAGGCTATTTTTTAACAAGGTTGATAGAAAATTGGCGAGACACGCATGGATCTGGGACTGCAGGGAAAATCCGCTTTGATCACCGCTTCCAGTCGCGGTATCGGTCGATGCATCGCGCAGGCTTTTGCGGCGGAGGGCGCCAAAGTTGGCATCTGTGCTCGCGGCGAGGCGGAGCTCGAGCGGCTTGCGGATGAGCTTCGATCGAGTGGCACCGAGGTGTTCGCCCGGCCGGTCGACCTGGCTGATGCGGAGCAATATCGGGGCTGGGTAGAAGATGCCGCCGCCACGCTGGGCAGTATTGACTGTTTCGTACAGAACGCTTCCGGTGGCGGTGGTGCCGACGGCGAAGCAGCCTGGCAGCGGAATTTTGAGCTTGATGTGCTGGCCGGGGCTCGCGGTGCCGAGTACGCGCTGCCGCACCTGAAGAACAGCGACGGCGGTTCGCTGTTGTTCATCGGCTCAACCGCGGCAGTAGAGACGTTCCGCGTGCCCCAGCCTTACAATGCCATGAAAGCTGCGCTCATTACCTACGCCAAGCAGCTGAGCCAGGTCACCGGTGAAGACCGTGTGCGCGTGAATGTTGTGTCACCTGGGCCGGTGCTGTTCGAGGGCGGCTCCTGGGATCGCATACGCAAACAGGCACAGGACTTCTACGATGCTACAGTAGCCGCCACGCCACTCGGCCGGTTGGCGAGTCCTGAGGAGGTAGCCCGAGCCGTGGTGTTTATGTCCAGTCCGATGGCAAGTTGGATTACGGGCGTCAATTTGATCGTGGACGGGGGTTACACCAAGCGCGTGCAGTTCTGATGAGAACCGTGTGAATGCCGCTCCCTCACTGGCAAACGACGCGCTAGCCCCATCGATCTCCCCACACCGCCGCAATCTTCGGCCGGGTCGCGACGGCGTGAAACAGACGCTCCAGCTTTGGCGTGTGCTCGGCGGTCCAGCCCGGCTGGTAGCCCCACCGGGCGATCACAGCCCAATAAATATCAGTCAGGCAAAAGCGTTCACCAAGCAGATAAGGTGCCTCATCAACCAGCTGAGCTTCCATGGTCCTCAAGCGATCGCGCCAGATTTCACGCGCCACGGTGCGTGTAGCGTCTTCGCTATCGGGGGTGGGGGCGAACCGAGCCGGGTAATCGATGATTTCAACAATGGGATAAAGCTCGGTTGCGGCAAATGCCAGCCAGCGCAGCGCCTTTGCCCGTTCCGATGAACCGCGTGACGGGAGCAGACCCGCACCTTCATGACGCTCATCGAGGGTAAGAAGAATGGCCAGCGTTTCCGTCAACAGATCACCCTCGGGTGTCACCAGGGCCGGCACTTTCCCGTGCGGGTTGATCGCTAAGTAGGCCGGGGCGCGCTGCTCGTCGGTATGAAGATCAACCGGCTGGATCTCGTAGGGCGCGCCAATTTCCGCCAGCGCCGCCTCCACCATGGCGCCGCCGGAGCGAACGAAGCTGTAGAGCGTGTAGGTCACTTTCGACTCCCATCGCGGTAGGCTCATGACTATACCGAAACCGTGTGAACAATCGGTCTGGACTTGGCCTTTCGTAACATCGAGTCTGAATCGCTACCCGAATTGGAGTTGCCTTGAATAAAAGCCTAACCGCGTTGGCGTTCATTTCTTTGCTTGCCGGGTGCGGCGACCCTATCGGTGCTCCGTGTGAATTCTCGGGCAGCGGTTTTACGGCCAGCGACAACTGTCGCCATCGCTGTCTCGAACACCGCAGCATCACCTGCCCCGAGGGCACCGTCATCCAAAGACCCAAAATCTGCAGCGGCGCGCGGCAATGCGATCCCGGCGGCTGTGCAAACGGGCAGGCCTGCTACCACGTGAGTGATCCTTTCAACAAGGAAAGCTACTGCCTGCCAGACAACCTCTGCGGACCGCTGTCAGCGGAAGAGATTGCGTTCTGGGAATCGAGCAGCAAGGCGGCCGCTGATGAGCTCATCGCGGAATGGGAAGCCAAAAAGCAGAAGCGACAACCAACCGCACCGACGCCAAGCACTGGCGCGGATCCCGTACCTGACTAGCCAGCTCCCAGTGCACTGAGTTCAGGGAGGCGGGCTGATCCAACCTCCCACCAACCCGGCGTGGTACCCACCGTCCACAGTAATCTCAACCCCGTTCAGCCAACCACAGTCCCCGAGGAGCAGATACTCGGCGACGGCGGCCACGTCATCCGGCTGACCGGCACGGCCGCTCTCGCTCACAATGTAGTCGAAGGTGGCTTCACCGAGCATGGAACGAAACGATGGGGACAGTCTGGTTTCGACAATCCCGGGGTTAATGCAGTTGACTCGAACGCCGCGATCCCGTCCGAGGCCCGCGGCGCGATAGGTATAAGCTGCGGCGCACTGCTTGGAGAACTTATACGCATTGTCCTCCCACAGATGCTCGTGCCCATCCAGCCAGCTCAGCCCGCTTTCATAGTCCGGGGTGTCGAGAAGCGCTTTCACTGCTGATTCGTTGTCTCGCCAGTCTCGCCCCGCGCTCGAAGCCACAATCACCACGCTGCCCGCGTCGCTCACCCTGCTGATGACTTTATCGACAAGCAATCGAACGCCGAGGAAATTGACCGCCACCACCTGCACGTCCGGGACCGCGCCGGGTGCCACACCGGCCACGCTGATGAACCCGTCGATACGGCTGGGGAGTTCAATCAGCGCACGTTCCACGCCGCCAGGATCGGCAAGGTCACAACGCACGGCGGTGACCTTCTCGGGCACATCATCCGAAACGTCCAGGTTCCACACGTCACAGCCCGCTCCAAGCAATCTGGCAATCACAGCAGCGCCAATGCCTGAGCTTCCGCCGGTGACAACGACATTTGTGGTCATACTTCTCTCATACTCCAACCTATCGACCCGCGATTCGCCGGGTCAGCGTCATGCTATTCTACTGGCAAAACACGTTCTGCAACGGATAGATGGCTGACGAACTCACCCAACTGACGGCAACCGCGGCCGCCTCGCTGATACGAGAGCGTAAGATTTCGCCGCTGGATCTCGTCGACGCCTGTATCGCGCAGATCGAGTCCACTAACCCCGCGCTGAACGCCGTGGTCACCACCTGCTTCGACCGGGCCAGGGCAGAAGCGACAGCCATGGAGGACATCCGTGGCGACACATTGCCACCACTGGCCGGGGTGCCGGTGCTGATCAAAGACAATCAGCTGACGGAAGGCGTTGCCACCACCCTGGGCAGCCCGATTTATCGTGACAGGATTCCTGAAGTCGACGCCGGTATCGTGAAACGCCTGCGCGCCGCCGGTGCCATAGTGCTGGGTAAAACCAACATCCCGGAGTTCAGCATTGGTGCCAACACCACCAATCCCCTCTTTGGCACCACCTGCAATCCTTTTAACACCAGGCTCAGCTGCGGTGGTAGCTCCGGTGGCAGTGCCGTGGCCGTTGCTGCAAACATGGCACCGCTGGCGACCGGGTCCGATCATGGCGGCAGCCTTCGCATCCCGGCAAGCTATTGCGGCGTTGTCGGCTACCGCGCTTCTCCCGGCATGGTGCCCAACGAGGAGCGGACAGTACCCTCGACCCACTACAGCCTCCAGGGGCCCATCGCGAGGTGCGTTGAAGATGTGTCACTGATGCTGTCGGTGATTGCGGATCGCAGCGCAGGTGGGAGTCGAGACCCCATGGCGTTTCCCCTGGATGCCAGTCGATTCCGTGAGCTCGAAAGCGTGGATCTCGGTAGTCTGCGTGTCGCCGTGAGCGCCGATCTCGGGGGGTTGCTTGTATCACGGGCAAACCGGCAGGCATTCGCCCAACGCGTCGAGCAATTCAGCGCACTATTCAAACGCTGCGACTGGCATGACGTCAGCCTCGCAGACGCACCCGCCGTTGACTGGCTCATTCGCCAGGATGTATTCGTCACTCAATATTTTGACCAGGCGGACAACTGGCCCGACGGGATGAATCCGAACGTGCTCGCCACGTACGACACCGCGCTCAAAACGCCGATGGCAGATATCGCAGCCGCGCGCCGCCGGCAGTTGGATCTGATCAGGAGATGTCAGGATCTCTTCGAGGACTACGACCTCCTCATCATCCCCGGCATGAGCGTACCGCCATTTCCCCATGAGCAGCTTTACCCCGAGCTCATCGACGGCAAGCCCGTGGAAAACTACATGGGCTGGCTGGGGTTGACGGCATCCCTCACCGTGGTGGGCCATCCGGTGATCATGGTTCCTGCGGGATTGGACGACGGCGGGCTGCCATTCGGCGTGCAGATTGTCGGGTCCATGTACTCAGATCACCGGTTGCTCTCAGCAGCCCATCAGATTGAGCAGGCGTTCCAGCAGGTGGATCTCCTGCGGCGCCCGGCGTGCGAGGCGGCGATCGCCTGACCCATCACGGTCGGCGAAACAGATGGCTCCCCGTCATCGGTGCACCGCCGTACCGCCACGGCTGCCAATGCAGCGACACCGGTGCGTGGTCGCCCGCGTCGAGGTCATAAACCGACACGGCAACGCGGCCGACGCGCCAACTCTCAGTGCCTGCTTTCTCAGCGAGATACGCCAGCGGGATAGCCAGCTCGATCGTATAACCCGTATCGGTGCGCGTAATCGCGTGTGCTGATCGAGCGTCGGCTTCGGCGACAAACCCCAACAGTTTGTCTTCCGACGTCGGGCCGCTGCCGATCAAGGTGCCCACCAGACCCTCCATGTCACCACCAAGCACCGCGCGCCCGATATCCATATTGCGGTCGCGGGCCTCCGCGGGCCGCGGATCAACGTAGATTGCAACCGCGTCCTGGTTGCGCGCAATGTTGTCCGGGAGATGCTGGATGTCGTCGTCCGTTACCGCGATGGCAAGGTTCAGGTGATCAGCCGATTCACGCACATCAAAGGCAAAGCTGATGTCTTCCGCCGCAAGCTCCGGACTCAGAATGTCACCCTGCTGACTCGCCCGGAATCGCAGCTCACCCCACTCGGCAAGATCTCCATCCACGGTGATCGCCTCGCCGGTATCAATGGCGTGATGGGACAATGGCAGGACCGCTTTGCGCACCGGAAACTGCACGGGCCGGCCATCCAGGGAGGTGGTCAACGTCCATTGCAGACCCGCAGCGACGAGGTCGCGGTAAGGCATCGGCGGATCGCTCTCGAGGCGCATGAATAGCTCAGCCGTTTCCCCCGGTGCAACCGTCACCGGCACCAGACCGGAGATATCGAACGTGCCATTGCGCTGCACCTGAGGGGACGCCGTCATCGGCTCTGCCGTCGGGTTCGTAACCAGCACGCGTTGCGCCGTGCTGGCAAAGAGCTCATCGTCGGCCACCGGATTTTCTATCGAAATTCCCGCGGCCAGCTCATCCAGCGTCTGGCGCACCGCAGAGGACGACACCGAATCGTCGTGCACGCCATCGATCTCCACGTTGGCAATGACCGGGCCGTCTTCGCGCAGGGTCACCCAGGCCACCTGATCGAATTCTCCAAACGCCGATCCGCGCAGGGAGCTGCCACCGCCCGTGGTCGCCAGCGTGATGAACTTTCGATCGTTTCGGCGCACCAGGTTGTACTGATGGAAGTGCCCGGCGAAAACGGTGTACGGCCGGTTGCCCAGCATGGCTTCGACCTCGAGCCAATCTGGATCGATCTCTGGCGCGTCCCAGAGCGGCTGATGGAGGAGCACAATCGTCCAGCGGGCATCAGCATGTTGAGCAAGCACCGAGCGCACGAACTCGAGCTGCTCGGATTGTTGCCAGGGACCCGGCACCGGCGTATCCGGCTGCCCCACCATGCCGAAGAGCTCCGAGTTCAGCACCAGGAACAGGACACCCTTGTAGTTGAAATGGTAATACGACGGTCCGAACCGCTGCTGCCAGGTGCGCGCCATGACCGCGTTGTTCATATCGTGGTTACCGGCGGCATAGAAGAACGGAGCGTCGAGTTCGGCAACGAACGATTCAATCTGATCCCACTCATAGTCAAGCTGGGACTGGTTTTCTGTGTACCCTTCGATGAGATCGCCAACGCTGACGACAAAAGCGGGAGACAGGAGATTAATCTTGGGCATCGCCCCCGAAAAAACGCCAGGTCGCGCGCCGCCCGTACGATCACTCACCACAACAAAGTGAAAGTCATCAGGAGCATCTTCCGGGTTGAGATCGGTCCACGGGGTGCCACCTTCCAGCGACGGGACCTGCAGGCGTGCGGGGGCCGGCGCGTCGCTACCCGGCTCTGCGCAACCACCCACTAGTAACGCCAGGGCCAACAAACCAACTTTAACGACGCTTGTCTTGTTAGATCCCATCAGCCGCTCCCCGTGCGTTTGCAAACGAGCGGTGACCTTACTCTTTTTGACGGGCGCAGCCCATCAATAAGTTGGTTTTCTTCAGATGAAACTTTCCGCCAGCGGATCCTGCCTGCTGTCGGCAAGCTCGCGCACGCGTCGCGCCAGATCATGCCGTATCTGTTGCTTCACCGCGCCGAATCCCGGCTGGGCGCGAAGTTGTTCCGCCTTTGCGAGCGCCTGATCGAGAAGATCTTCACGGTTGGCGAGTGAATCGATCACATTCGCCGCTGCCGCCTCCCGAGGATTCATGGTTCGGCTGGACAGGGTCAGATCGCGCAGCAAACCCGGTGTAAGCTCACTGCGAATGATCTCCAACGGCCCGATGGGGAAGGGAATGCCCGCCTCGGCTTCGGTCAAACCAAGGCGGATCCCGGCGTCATCGATTGCTATGCGATGGTCGGCACACAGCATCAAAACAAAACCCCCGCCGAGCGCGTGCCCGTTGAGGGCGGCCACCACCGGGGCTCCGACCTCGAGCAAAGCGGCGACCATACCCGTGATGGCGTAGACAAGGTCCGCCCTGGCGCCTCCGTCATAGCGGGCAAACGCCTTGATATCCACACCCGCGCAGAAAGCGGTGCCTTCTCCCGTAACGAGTAGCGGTACATCAGCTTCGAGGGATCGGACCAGTTCCGTGATTTCCACAACCTGATCCAACCCAACCGCGTTTACCGGGGGGTTGGCCAGCGTCAGCAGTCCCACGCTGTTTCTCAGTTCAAGTCTCATCGTCTCGTTCATTCCGGGTTTGGGTTCGCAAGTTGGCGCCGAAGCTGCTCGTTCACCAGCGCTCCGCAAACGGCCGGATCACCGTATCGAACGACCACGTGGTGTGATGCTGATGGCACACGTGGAAAATCTCTTCGGCAATCCCGTCCGGATGCGCAAAAAAATCCGCCCGGTCGAACTGCCAGTCCTTTGGCGGGACGAGCCAGGCCGGGCGCTCCTCGTCCGTGTCGCCCAGCCAGGTGACGTCAATAGGCGCATCGACGGTAACGTAAGCAACGTGCACACGCTTCGGTCCGAGATCGCGAGCAAGCGATTCACACAGTATCCGCTGTGCCGCCTTGGTGGGCGCAAAGAGCGCATAGTTGGGTACCCCGCGGTGCGAGGCTGTGTTGCCGGTGACTACAATACTGCCTTGTTTTGCCTCGATCATACCCGGCGCGAGGTGGCGGACCAGGCACAACAGCGCCGTTGTGTTCACCCGGAAGTTACGTTCGAGCTCAGTGGGGTCCGCTTCCAGAAACGTGCCGAACGTATGCGCCACCGCGTTGTGCACGAGCACCGAGACCTCACCCAGCTCCCGCTGCACGCGCTTGACGGTATCACGCAGAGCGTCCAGGTCAGCGACATCGCAAGGGTACGCATGAGCGTCCGCGATCGCTTCCGCGAGCCCTACCAGGCGCGCCTCGTTGCGGGCAATCATCGCCACCGCGTAACCGCCTTCGGAGAACCGCTTTACAAGTGCGCTCCCGGTGGCATCGCCTACTCCGGTGATCAGGCAGATGGGTTTTTGTGTCCGGGAAGTCATAGCGCACCGACCTTGGTCTCACCGTACGGCAGGCCATACTTTTCGTTCGCCTCTCCCGCGCGGATCACCTCGTGCATGTCGCCGTCGAACTCGTATGTCCGTATCCACTCGATGTCACCCGCTGATTTCGGTAGAGAGGAATGCGGTGACCTGGCCGCGCGGGTGTAACGCACCTCTACCATCCGACAGGCGACGCCGCCGTATCCGCAGGTATAGTCGAGCTCACCCGGTGCGACGTAGCGGGACTGGTAGAGCTTCCAGTACTGACCGTCGTGCGCATAGATGGCAAACGTCAATTCATGCGTATCGTACTGCCAGTGCCAGGTGTCGCTTTGATAAACCTTCTCCCAGTCGGCCAAGCGGCTGCCGTCCTCGAAAGAATGGCCTCGGTTCTGCCAACCTAACGTGTCCATCCTATTCCTCCTCAACCCTTCACGGGCAATAGCTTGGCGTAGCCGTCGCGCGCGAGCGCCCGCCCCACACCTTCGAAATATCTCGGATTGCCCTGCACGCCAAAGGCGTCCACCAGGCGATTGACGTAGTTGAAGAGCGCAATCACGTTGATGGCATCTTCAATTGCCTGCTCGCTGACACCGGCGGCAAGCAGCGTGTCGATGTCGTCCTGATCGATCGCGTGCGGCGCCCGAGTCAGCTGCTCGGCGAAGTCCAGCAAGCGCTGAAATCCGCTTTCCCCGAAAGCAGCACACGCGTCGGCTCTGAGCCTGTTCAAGTCCGCTTCCTGCACCCCCAACGCAGCCAGCGTGGCGAGGTGCGCCTGCACACAAAACTCGCAGCCGTTGAGCGCTGACACCCGCGCCGCCAGCACCTCGCGTTCCACCTTGCTGAGCTCGGATTCGCCCAGCATGACCACTTCCAGGAAATTGAGTAGCGGCCGATAGGTTTGCGGAGAACGTAAGAAGACGTCCGCCACACCGTTGTAGCGCCTGGAAAAGCTGAAGTGACTCATTCTGCCGCCCCCTGTCCGGAGACGCCCCGGTTTTCGACAACCTTGGTCAGGGATTCGTCATCAATGTCATAGAAGTAGCCGTACAGATTTACGTTGCGCGGCGTACCGGCGCTGTCGCGCAGGAGCGCAACATCGTGACGAAGCGAACTCTCATAATCGGATATGCAGACGCTCTCCTCCGGATAGAGCCCGGAAATGTCGACGCCCTGTTCTCGTTGATACGCCGCAACAATGCCATCCGCGGTGAAAGACGTAGCGCCGCAGTGACTGTGGTGCACCACCACCACGTTCTCAATGCCAAACAAATGTTGCGCCACCGTCACCGAGCGAAGCGCATCCACCGCGCGCCCACCGGCAACAACCACCTCGAACACGTTGGCCGTGGATGCGGCTTTGTTGCCGTCGTCGTCCAATACGACCTCGCCGGGAAACTCGTCCCCGAACTCCCTCGCCACCGCACCGGGAATACCCACGGCGCGGGGATCATAGCAGTAGACGACAACGGTCCTCAGTGGCACGGCTTGCGCAAAAGCGGCACGGGTGGCCTGCTCGTCGTAACCCGGTTGCCTGGAAAATGCGTACGCATCAAAGTTGGTTGGTGTCATCGCTCGCCTCACTGTAGTTAAGAAAAAGTTATTGCAACTGCACTCGCCGATAGGCGGTTTATCCATTAAAATCCACCCAGTTGGCCACATACAAACGACTCTTTCTTTTCGATAGATAAGTAAATCTATATCTACAACACAAAGGATCGGTACCGGTGGCGCGTAACTACCCGCTCACTGCGCTGCGAGCGTTTGAAGCAGCGGGACGACACCTGAGTTTCATTCAGGCCGCAAACGAGCTCGCCGTCACACCCGCAGCCATCAGCCAACAAATCAAGCGGTTGGAGACTTACCTGGACACACGGCTTTTCAAGCGACTGCCCCGCGGGTTGCTTCTGACTGATGCCGGGCAAGCGCTGCTGCGTGATCTGGGCCCTGCGTTTCTGGCCCTGGACGCTGCCATCGACCGGACCAGAGAACACGCAACCAGCGGTGCCATCACCATCAGCGTGGCACCCATGTTCGCCACCAAGTGGCTGGTACCCCGGCTCGAGCGATTCGAGCATGCCTATCCAGAGATTGATCTGCGCATGTCATCAAGCCTCACGACAATCGATTTCGGCAGGGACGAGTTCGACGCCGCCGTGCGTCTCGGAGGCGGCGACTATCCCGGTCTGCAGGCCGTCAAACTCTTCGATGAATCGCTGGTCCCCATGTGCAGCCCGAGACTTCTCGACCAGCTGCAAGAAAGCCCGCGGCACGAGGCGCTGCACAAGGTTGCGTTGCTGCACAACGATTCCATGGCCTTCGATCCCAACGCGCCCGATTGGCCGCGATGGTTACAAGCCGCCGGGTTAACGGACATCGATCAACAACGAGGACCCAGATTCGAACAGCCCGACCATGCAATTCAAGCCGCGATCGATGGTGCTGGAGCCGTGCTGGGTTGGCAGTCTCTGGCGAAAGCCGACCTCGCAGCAGGGCGGCTGATACCGCTGTCCGAGCTGTCGCTACCCCTGGGATCAGCCTTTTATCTGGTGTATCCGACGGCGTACGAAGGGCGAGCAAAGATCGATCTATTGAAGGACTGGTTCGAGTCTGAGATCAGACAGCAAACTGAATGAAGAACGCGTAGAGTGACCGTCTTCGTGTTCAGCTGACACACAGGAGGCCTCGCATGCTCTATGCCATCAAGACCGCCCCTCAATACACGACTTGGCAAGATATGTTATCCGTCTGGCAGGCCGCCGACGCCATGGAGGTCTTCCACTCGGCTTGGAATTTCGATCACTTTTACCCCATCAACGTACCCGACACATCCGGGCCCTGCATGGAGGCGTGGACGACGCTCTCAGCGCTGGCCCAGGCCACCAACCGCATCCGCATCGGCTGTATGGTGAGCGGCGTCGTCTACCGCCATCCCGCGGTGCTTGCCAACATGATGGCAAGCCTGGACATCATCTCCGACGGACGCCTCGAAATTGGCATCGGCGCCGGCTGGAGCGAAGAGGAGTGTGATGCGTACGGCATTGAGCTTGGTACGCTGACCGAACGCTTCGATCGTTTCGACGAGGCGTGCGAAGTCCTCCACGGCATGCTGAGTCAGGAGCAGACGACGTACGCCGGCAAGTACTTCAACCTGACGAGTGCGCGCTGCAATCCACCGCCCGTACAGCGCCCACACCCACCCATCTGCATCGGCGGCAATGGCGAAAAACGCACGTTTCCGAACGTGGTGAGGTGGGCGGATCACTGGAACTACGCCGGTTTCGACCTCGACGGTTTCATAACAAAACGACAGGTACTGGCCGATCAGTGCGCCGCCGCCGGACGGAACCCAGACGAGATTCTGACGAGCATTCACCAGCCGGTGGATGCCGGGGCGCTGGACCAACTGAAAGACGACGTAGCCGCATTCAAGGAGGCGGGGCTTGGCATGATGGTCTTCTACCTGCCGCCGCCCCATGACCCTTCGATCCTCGAGCCGCTGGCCGCAATAGCGGAAGCCGTCTAGCTCGCGGTCGAAGCTCAGTTCGGCTCGCGCAAGCCCGCTTCAACCAGGCGCGGCAACAACAGCGCCTGGTATTGCTCGATGCCGGCCAGGTAATCGACCCAGCTCAGCGTCACGCCGTCCAACCCGGCGGCTTTGAACGCGAGCAGGTCTTCGACAATTTGATCAGGCGTGCCGACGAGCGGCAGCGCGCCGTAACCGGCAATCATGTTTGCGGCCATGGCCTCCCACTGATCGCCCAACGCACTTTGCGAGTTGGGGATCAGAATATCGAGCAGGTTGCGGACCCCTTCCCAATCGCCGAGCTCGTGCACGTAGTGCTGCACGAACTGCTCGGCTTCCGCCTTGCTGTCGCGACAGACGACATACGCCTGGCCAAACACCTGGATGTCTCTGCCGTGCTCCGCAGCCAGCGCCTTGACCTTCACTGCGTTCTCGCCCGCCGTGGCGAGATCCGGGGCGACCACAAAGTTCAGGTCCGCCTGCTTCGATGCGAACGCCAGTCCCGCCTCGCTGTTCCCGGCACTCATGATCAGCGGCGCCGGCTGCTGCACGGGTTTCGGTTCGGAATAGGCGCCAGGGCAGTTGAAGTACGGCCCGCTGTAGTCGAACTCCTCGGTTTCCCGCCACAGCGCCTTGCACAACGATATCCAGTCGTCCGCAACCGCGTAACGCTCGTCGTGCGGCAGCTGGTTCACCCCAAAGAGGTTCATTTCCTGCTCGTTCCAGCCGGCGACAATGTTCAAGGCGAAACGACCGCCCGCGACCTGATCGATGGTGGCAACCTCTTTGGCAACGCGCACCGGATGTACGGTCGGCACGTGGCAGGTCGCAAAGACGGCGATCCGTTCGGTGACCGCGGCAACGGCGCTGGCCCACGTGAAGGTTTCAAAGTTGCGGTGGTTGAAATTCGTCTCACCACCCATGCCCTTCCAACGGGCGACTGGAATCAAGGCATCGAACCCGGCAGCTTCGGCGGCGAGGGCAATGGACTTCGTTTCCGGCCAGCTGATCTGCAAGGTGCCGGGCGCGCTGGTCATGGAACAACCGCCGCTGACGTTGACGCCGAAGATTGCAAGTTTCAGCGGATGCTGGTCGCTTTTGAGCGGATTCTCCACGGTTTGCCCCCTGGGTGCTTTTCAACCCTGCCAGGCGAGAATACATCAAGTCAGGCGCCGATCATCTGGAGACTCAGATTGGCAGAAGAAAAAACATGGCCTTGCGCAGAATTTTGCCGCCGCGCCAGCTCATCCGATCCGGCGCATGCCGTATGGCGAACGTGTGCGCGTCCGGCAACACCGTATACCCTTCGCTGTAGACACTCAGGTAGTCATGCTGGGCCCGCAACACGAAGCTACCGTCGATATCGAAAGCCGCCATGTCCATCGGATCAGCCCCTTCGGGCTCGTCGCGCGGCATCAGGCGCATGGTGCCGCCATCAACCCTCAATATCACCGATCCGGGACCACGGGCTACGGAGAAGAACAGTTGATGCTGCAGCATCGCGGCCAGCTTGAGGTTGAGCACACTGCCCAGGCTGATGCCTGCCGAAAACGCCACCAGGTTCGGCATCGCAAAACACAGCTGATCCTGCGCAGTGAGATCTACGCGAACAAAGCGCGTGGAGTGGTCTGCCTGACCACCAATATGCTCAAACCGCGCAGGGTCGAAGCGCTGCATGCGCAGCTTGCCGCTGAAGGCGCGGCGTAGAAACAAACGCCCCAACATGGGAAAACACGGCCGTCCGTGCTCGTCGGGCCTGACGTTGCGGCCGAAGCTGCCAAACCACGCCTGCCCTTCCAGCGGTACCCGGTAGCCAAACGCGCCGTCTGAACGCGTAATGTCCCGGCCGACCAGCGCTGGCGTCGATCGGCGCTGACCGGACAAGGACAGCGGCACACCCCCGGTCCGCGCATCGAACACGAACCTGGCGAGGATCACGAGAAAGGTTTTTGTCATCACCATGACAAGCGTCAGCCACGACAGCGTGATGAGGATCCACCCGATCAGAAACGCCCAGTCAATGCCAGCCTGAGCCGCTTTCACCCGATCATCCAGTTCCCGTTCGATGAAGCCCAACAGCTCCTGCTGCACCTGGTCGGTACCCTCGCTGAGATCTGCACTCAACTGCGCGATGCGTCCGGACAGTTCCTTTTTGAGGTCGCCACGAATATCCGCATAGGCAGCGGCTACCGGTTGCAGTACCGTGCGTTTGAGGCAGTTGACCATCTCCGGCGGCCACACAACCGCCAGCGGCCAGGCGCACCCGGGAATGGAAATGCCGGCGAACGTTTCGAAGTCCGGTGGAAACAATGCCCCGTTACGCTTGTCGAATAGCTCGTCGAGGAGCGTGGCACCTGCATCCCCGGCGTCGGCGTTGACCTTCGCCATCACGGGTCCCAGCTCTTCGCCGATCTTGGTGCGCATCCGATCCGCCAGACGCTGCGTTGTGACATGCAGGTCGCGGCGCATGTCCTGCTGCCCGTCGTGCTCGTCGCAGACCAGATAGCGGCACGGTCCCGCCCACTCCGAGTTGGCGTCGATCGAATAGATGCCATCGCGAACCGCGTCGTCGCGCCAGCTGACCAGAGCAACAGAAGCAGCGCCGAGCAACGCCACAGGCAACCACAGCAGTATCGAGCGGCCCGCAAGCCCAAGCAGGCGCACGTGCCCGAGCTGCGAAGCCACGTCGCGGAGATCCCGCCACAAGAGCCTGCTCACCGGTACCAGCACAGTCACCAGCAACAATACCGCCATCACCAACGTGCGCTGATCACCGATCGGCAGGTAGACCAGCATCAACAGCAGGACGACGCTCAGCGCAAAATAGATCATTCGGAAATCGCGGCATTGCCACAGCAGGTAGGCCAGGGTGAGCCCGACGCAACAGGCATACAGCGCGATGATCATTCGTCGGTAACAGGTCCGTCGGCGATGTGCCTGGCACGTCGATAGACCGTGCTCTCCACCCTGCATCCGTTGGAACTGCGCAGCGTTTCGCCGCGGCTTTCATTGCTCATGTAATGGTGACGAACCTCATCCGCACCCGGACACACGTCGTCGGGTTCAGGGGTGCCGAATATCCACATCGACCGACCCATGACAAAATTCTGCCCGCTGCGCGCATAGTCACCACGCAGATAGGGGGTAGTCACCGCACGAATCCCACCATTCCAGGTACTGAAGGTCAGCGGGCGGAGGTCACCGTTTCTGCGGATTGCGTACTCCCAGCGCGCATTCTCCCACTCAGTCACCGGCACCCTTTCACGCATCTGCCCATCGATGGTCTGCATCACGGTGCGCAGGTTCATGTCTATCGGACGCCAGGGATTCTCGATACGCTCCAGACGGGCGACAACGTCTGCAGACACTGAAGTCGGTGACAGGTTCGCAAACGCCGGCATCAGCGACACCAGCAGTGCAGGCAGGGTCAGAACCAGTTTGCCGGGCTGTGCCAGATAGATCGCCAGGGCCGCACCGAACACAAATATCACGGCGTAAGCCGCAGCGCCCGCGACGCCCAGGTAGCTGAAATCCGCAAGCGCAAAGCCGCCACCGTCAGCAAAGCCGGCTGGCAGCATAAACACCAGCGGTAGCAGGCCGACGATGCCAATGAGCCACAACACCGTCTAAGCCACACGTGCACGTTCGCCCTGCATACCACCTCCTGTGTACGATGCAATGTTATCGAGATCGTTTGGTCAGGACGTACCATACACTAACTCAGGATGCCTTAGGCGGACCGGGCAAATTGGGGTTTGTCTTGCTAAAGTCCCCTCATTGATTCGAAACGAAAATAGGTACCGCAATGAAACTGACCATCAAAATTCTGGGCATCCTGTTCGTCATTTACGTCGCTCTGGTGGTTGCGTTCGAGACCTGGCTCGGCTACTCACAGCCCCGCGGCGATGACAACCTGGTCATTACCGTGACTGAGGACGACGGCAGCGAAACCAAGCGCGTCTTGTCCCTCTTCGAAAGCCAGGGAGATATGTACCTCGCTGCAAACCACTGGCCGCGAGGTTGGTTTCGCCAGGTTCAGCGCAACCCTGAAATACACATCGAGTTCGGCGGCGAGCGAGCGGCGCAAAGCGGCAACTACACGGCAGTAGCGGTGGAAGGTGAGCTTCACGACCAGGTGCTGGAGGACAATCGGCTGCCACTCTTTGCCCGGGTGCTGATGGGCTTTCCACCACGAGAGTTCGTGCGCCTCGACCCGCGCTGAACCTGGTGCCTGCCTGGTGATTGCCGGGTCACCATCGGTTATTTATACGTTGTATCCCACCTCGGAGTGGGTATACCCTTGACGCAAGGGGAGGCGTTCATCGTTTGCGACACAGTTTGCAACTGCTTATTTCAAAATGAGCGTTGGAACTGTAGCGCGTGTTTCCTATGCAGCGGATTCCCAGTGGTCTAAGCAACCAATTTGGGGGTTCTCATGTCTGAAGTCGCCCAGGAAAACGCAGCTACCAAGTTCTCCATACGTCTTTTACTCCTCTCTCTCATCTCCAGTACGTTTCTACCCGTGCCCGTCTGGTCTGCCGAAGAATCTTTTGTCGAAGAAGTTATCGTCACGGCGCGTAAACGCGAAGAACGGCTGATTGATGTGCCTGTGTCCGCGGCGGTGTTGACCGACGAAGAGCTGGATCGTTACCGCACCCGCGATCTCGCAGAGTTAACCCAGCGGATCCCAGGCGTGCAGATCGCCCATGCCGCCGGTGGCGGACAGGGGGGCAACATCAGCATCCGCGGTGTGGGCAACCTGGCGGTTGACTATGGCACCGATCAACCGGTGTCACTGGTGCTGGATGGTATGTCGTTCCAACGGAGCCACGTCCTGGACGTTGGTTTCTTTGACCTGCAATCCGTCGAGGTGCTGAAAGGACCGCAGTCTCTGTATTTCGGCAAAAACAGCCCGGCGGGCGTCATCGGTGTGGTCAGCAAATCCCCGGTCGTTGGGGCTGATGCGGAAGGTTTCATCCGGGGGAGCTATGAGTTCGAAGCGGAAGACCCGGTGTTCGAGGCGGGCTTGTCTTTTTCACTGAATGACACGCTGGCCATGCGTATCGCGGGGCGGTACCAGGATATGGATGGCGGCTGGCTCGACAACTCCGCACGCGCGATCGACAACTCCCTGCCGGAAGCCGCCCTGGGGCTCACGCAGTATTCGACACCCTTGCCAGTCCGTGGACCTTCTTATGATGAATATCCCGGCCAGGAACAGACTGTGGTCCGCTGGACAACGGTCTGGCAGCCAACCGAGAGCTTTGACGCCAAGCTCAAGCTCTTCTATTCCGAATCAGAGCAGAACGACGCGGGTGTCACCGTGCTTTACGCCTGCGCTGACGGCCCCGGCACCAATCCCTACTACGGTGCCGGGCCTTTCCTATGGCCGGACGTTTCGCAAACCTGTTCCAGCGGGGCACGGCTCGAAAGAAACGGTGCGTTGCCACCGGCAGCAATCGCCGATGCGCATCCTTTCATCGACGCCGGCGACCGCTTTTTCAACCGAGTGGAAAACGACATCTACACGCTCGAGCTGAACTGGGATACGGGTGACTTTCTCTTTACGTCGCTCAGCAGCTATTGGGATTACAAACACCGCGAATACACGAACTACGACTACACGAGTTTTGCGGTGGTTGTCTCGGAACAGGGTGAGTCCGGAGACTCTTTCACGCAGGAATTCCGACTTCAATCTAACTACGACGGTGACTTCAACTTCATGCTCGGCGTCTTTTATGAGGATCTCTTTCGCGACCTGGATGCGCCCGTGCAGATTCTGACGGAAAACCTGAGCAACGCTTTTGGCGCCAGCGTACCGGCGGTGGGCGCACCCGCACCTTATACGGGCTCGTACATCAACTATCACCAGCATTGGGACAACGACGTGGAGAGTTTCTCGGTCTTTGGCAGCGTCGACTATCGGATCAACGAGCGGTGGACGGTTTCAGGCGGGTTGCGCTTTACGGAAGAGGATCGCGAAGCGGAAGGCGGGAATCTCTTCGAGAACAGCGGTGCGCTGGGATTTGGTCCTGCTGGTTTTGTCTTTAATCCCTCAGACACCTCAACCAACGTGTCGCCAGAACTGACGCTGAGCTATTACCCCCGCGAAGACTTGATGCTCTACGCCGCATACAAAGCCGGCTTCCAGTCTGCGGGAATCTCAAACCCGGGCACCGTACCCAACCTTACGGCGCTACCCATAGACGTCGCCAATGACTCACTGGTTTTTGATGAAACGACCGTAGACGGGATTGAACTCGGGATGAAAGGGCGCTTTCTGGACAACCGTCTGACGGCTGAATTGATCGGTTTCTATTTCGAATCCGAGGATTTGCAGGTGGGTATCTTCAACTCGAATACCACCAGCTTCACCCTGCAGAATGCCGCCGTTGCGCTGAACTATGGCGTTGAAGCCAACACGATTTTCCAGGTAAACGCGGCATGGCAGCTGCGCGCCTCCCTGTCATATGCCCACCTCGAGTTCGATGAGTGGGAAGACGCCGGGTGCCATCCCGTCGATGGCGCACTACCCGACCTTGCGACCCGAACCGGACCGGGCTGCCACATAGGCCCTCAAGGGGCGCCGATTCAGGATCTCTCGGGCAAGAAATACGGCGGACCACCGTTGTCCGTCAACGTTGGCGCGAGCTACTACAACGAATCGCTGTTCGGCGAATGGGGCCTGCAGGCATCGTTTGACACCATCTACCATTCCGATGGCGAAAGAGTGCTCAACCAGCCGTTCACTGACATACCTTCCCGCACGGTGACACATATGGCCGCCACTCTGTTCGAAAACGACGGTCCGTGGCAGCTTGGATTGAGTTGCACCAACTGCTTTAACGAAGTCTACGTCACGTTCATTGGTAACAAACCGCTGGCCAAAATCAATCCGGGCGTGAACGGCGATATGACCGCATCCATAGCGCCGCCAAGGTTGGTGACACTGTCTCTAACGTATAACCTCAATAAATAGTTGTCAGAGTCAGGCGAGCCCGCCGCCGTTGGATACAGCACGGCGGCGGGATTCCGCCATGCACCCGTCGATCAGCAAAAGCACAGCGCCAGATACAAACGGTTGGCCAAGTGATTGCAAACCGACTACAAAAACCCCATATAAATGGCTCTTCGCCCGATTCAATGTGGGCGGACAGGATCGCGGACAGGCGATCGCCGACATCGACGTTCAGTCCGGCCTGTGTAGTGGTAACTGCTGGAGCTGACGATGAAGATTGCCCTCATTCCCCGCATACATCTTCTTTATCTGCTGGCTAGCCTGGCTCTGTTCCACGCGCCCGTCCTCTCTGCTGACAGAGGGCACGTCAATCAAGCGCTCTTCGAGTACGTGCATCGCGACGACACATTCCCCCCGGTTTACGACAAGCGGTTTGAAACTCAAACCAAAGGTTTGGACATTCACCTCTACACTGTCCGCTCGCAGGTGTGGCAGGGGCGTGATCTCTTCAACCAGATGTACACCGCCATTCCCACCGGCAT
This sequence comes from Pseudomonadales bacterium, assembly GCA_028285415.1. Lineage (GTDB taxonomy): Bacteria > Pseudomonadota > Gammaproteobacteria > Pseudomonadales > Azotimanducaceae > UBA4421. The sequence continues at coordinate 136,845 of JANQPF010000002.1, read as the reverse complement.
CGATCCGAGCGAAGTCAAACACGTGTTGCTGGTCATCACCGGTGGCTCATTTCGCAGCCGCCTCTTCGAGCCACCGACGGATAGGGAAATTGATCGCTTCCTCAAAAAGGCAAGACGTTACTCAACGCTGATCACCAGGCTGAACACCGCCGCGGTGATCGTGCGGCACGTGCCTTTCCAGAGAATGAAGCTGTGCGATAGCGGGCATACGCGCGGGCAAAGTGAAGACGCCCTCATCGCCTGTTCACTGAAAAAGTATCTGGAAACCGGTGATCCGAACTGGCCGTTACTTTTTCCAATGACCAAGACGGTCAAAGTGAACATGGACATCGCCCAGCAGATTTTCCGAGACGAATGGGGTGCGGATGTAGAGACGTTCACTGCAATCGGCGCCTCAAAAAGGGGCTGGACGACGCACATGATCTCGATTGTAGACGACCGTGTGACGGCCTCGATCCCCATTGTCATCAACATGCTGAACATGCCCGCCTACATCCAGCACGCATTGAACGCGTGGGGGACGCACTCGCCACAAATCCAGGACTATGCCCGGCACGGCATTTTGCAGCAATTCGACAGCGACGCCGGCGCCCAATTGTTGGCGATGATAGACCCCTACACGTATCGCGAGCATCTCGATAAACCCAAGCTGCTTATTTACGGGACCAACGACCCTTATTGGCCCGTAGATTCGACGCGTCACTACGCGCCCGACCTGCCTGGTGAAACGCGACTGCTGTTTTTACCCAATCAAGGACACAAGGCAACGCTTGGGGGATTACGCCTGCTGACTGCAGCTTCACACGCAATGCATCAAAGCGCCTCATCCGGCAACCAGTTGGCGTCTCTCAACTGGCAATACGCAGACATGCCGGATGCCCTGAGGATTACCGTGGAGACTGATGCAGCGCCGTCGAAGATTGAAATCTGGAGCGCTACGTCAAGCGATCGTGACTTTCGCGACGAGAAGTGGACAAAGCGCGTACTCTGCGGCAGCCGAAGCGCGTTACCGTGGACCTGGTTCAGGCGCGCCTGCAGTGAAACGATGATCGCGGAAGTGCCTACCTCGGAGAAAAGCTGCCGTGCGCAGTTTGCACAAGTGTACTTCGAGCACGATGGCTTCAAGCGCTATCCCAACTCGACCGACATCGCCGTGACCGGCCCCAGCCGATGTATCACGACGACCATGATCACTGCCGGGAGGTCACCTGCCGCTGCGCAATGAGCGAGCGGCGCTGCCGGTCGCTTTTGAGCGGATTCTCCAAGGCTTGGCTCCCCGGTTGGTTTCATCCCTGAATTCGTCATATCTCCTGACGTCTGCCTTGCCATGACATCGGGAAAACTATTACTGACGATTTACGATGGGACCTACGGCATAGCGACTCGCGCTTCTATGCTGCTAGGCTAAGTCAAGACCGACTCGAGGCAGGACATGAACATCGCTTTCTTCCTCATCATGATTGCGGCATACGGCACGCTGGCGTACCACCGCTCCGGACACCAGACGGTGCTGACAACATCCGGTGTACTCGCCATCATCGCAATGCTCTTTTCCGGCATCAGCTTCTGGCTCGCCGGGCTCACCGTTCTCATTTTTGTTGGCGTGTTTCTTTTCGGGATGGATGATCTACGCAAAGAACATGTCTCACAGCCCGTGCTCGAATGGTTCCGGCGCACGCTGCCGGGGCTTTCCGAAACCGAGCAGGCTGCCCTCGATGCGGGGACCGTCTGGTGGGATGCGGAGCTTTTCTCGGGTGATCCGGACTGGCAGCGCCTCATCAAAACGCCCGCGCCTGAACTCAGCGAAGAAGAGCAGGCCTTCCTCGACGGACCGGTCGAAGCGCTGTGCGACATGCTCGACACCTGGGAGATCACAAAGAAACGCACGCTACCGGAACCCGTCTGGCAGTATCTACGCGAGCATGGTTTTTTCGGCATGATCATAGACAAAGCCTACGGCGGGCTCGGCTTCTCACCCGCCGCCAACTCAGCGGTTGTCATGAAGATTGCAAGCCGGGATGCCACCGCCGCCGTGACGGTCATGGTGCCCAACTCGCTCGGTCCGGGAGAGCTTCTGCTGCACTACGGCACTGACGCACAGAAGGCTCACTACCTGCCGCGCCTGGCAAGGGGAGAGGACCTGCCCTGCTTTGCCCTCACGTCTCCCGTTGCGGGTTCCGACGCCGGCTCGATGTCCGACAGCGGCGTCGTATGCCACGGCGATTGGCACGGTGAGCGCGTGCTCGGATTCCGCCTCAACTGGGACAAGCGCTACATCACGCTCGCGCCCGCGGCGACGCTGCTGGGTCTTGCGTTCAAAGCCTGTGACCCGGACGGCCTCCTCGGCGAAGAAGAAGACTTAGGCATCACGTGCGCCCTGATCCCGACGCACCTGCCGGGCGTGACGAACGGCCGGCGCCACATGCCGAGCGGCGCTTCGTTTCTGAACGGCCCCACCCAGGGCAAAGACGTTTTTGTACCCTTAAGCGCAGTTATTGGCGGCGAAGAGATGATCGGCCAGGGCTGGTCGATGCTGGTGCAGAGTCTGGCCGCAGGTCGCGCCATTTCTTTACCCGCTATGGGGGTTGCCGGCACCAAGCTCGCCGCCCATGCCAGCGGCGCCTACGCGCGCGTGCGCAAGCAGTTCAAAATGCCGATCGGCTACTTTGAGGGGATCGAAGAGGTACTCGCCCGCATTGCCGGCAGTGCGTACCGGGATGATGCCACCCGCGAGCTGACGCTCACAGCCCTGCACCAGGGCGAGCGGCCGAGCGTGCTGACTGCCATCGCCAAGGCGTATCTCACCGAAAGCAACCGCCGCGCCATCAACGACGCCATGGATATCCACGGCGGCAAAGGAATCATGGAGGGCCCGCGGAACTACCTGCAGAACGCCTACACGATCCTGCCGATCGGGATCACGGTGGAAGGCGCCAACATTCTCACCCGCAGCATGATCGTCTTCGGCCAGGGTGCAATTCGTGCGCATCCCCACATTCTCGAAGAAATGGAAGCAGCTCAGGCGGAACCCTCCGCGGAAACGCTTGACCGCTTCGACAAAGCTTTCTTCGGGCACGTTGCGTTTACCGTATCCAACTTCGTCAAAACGCTTGTGATGGGCGTCACCGGCGCGCGCTTCGTAAGCGTTCCGATCGAAGGGCCAACAGCGCATTACTACCGGCAGCTGACACGCATGAGCGCCGCGTTTGCGCTCATCGCCGATCTCGTGCTGATGGTGCTCGGCGGCAACTTCAAGTTCCGCGAGAAGTTGTCTGGGCGCCTTGCCGACGTCCTGGCGCATCTCTACATGGCGTCTGCGATGCTCAAGCAGTTCGAAGACGATGGCCGGCCGGAAGAAGACCTGCCGCTCCTGAACTGGGCCATGCGCGACAGTCTCTTCATCATCCAGGACAGGCTGGTCAACGTAACGCGCAACTTCCCGATCTGGTGGCTGCGCCGCCCGCTCCGCGCCCTGCTCTTTCCGCTTGGCCTTTTCTATCGCGAGCCATCGGACAACCTCGGCAAGCGCGCAGCGCGAATCCTGCTGGCACCGGGACCGGCACGGGACCGTCTCCTCGAGGGTATGTATCTGACCAACGAAGGCCAGGGTCTAGCTGAGCTCAACGTCGCGTTTGCCGCAGTGAGCGCAGCCGAACAGGCATCCAAAAGGCTGAGGGCGCTCACCCACGAGGTTGTGCTGCCGTCCAACTACGAAGTGCTGATCCGCCAGGCTCAGGCAGAGGGCAACTTTACCGACGAGGATGCAGCGCTAGTGCGAACGGCTCAGGCCGCCGTCGCGCGTGTGATTGCCGTTGATGACTTTGCCGGAGATGCCAAGCAGGCTGAATCCGCGTCGCACATCAACACCAGCCAGGCAACGCCGCCCACGGGTGAGCAGGCGCTGGTGGTGGCCACCGCGGACTCGCCGTCCGCGCCAAGCCTCATCGAACGCGCGATCAACCGTTCCCGTAGTGAAAGCACGGGGAATACGGCACACCCAGAGGAAGAGCTCACACAAATCAAGGGTATCGGTCCAAAATATGCGCAGCTCCTCACCACACTCGGCTACGAGCGTATCGAGCAGATTGCCGAACTGAACGCAGCAGACATCGATCGCATCGAAGACCGACTGCAGATGAAAGGCCGCATCGAGCGCGAAGATTGGGTAGGCCAGGCGCGTACGCTGACGGCTGTGAAGGCCTAGCCAGTTCGTGCTTGCCACGGCGGCCTGTGCCACCACCATATCCTGGTTCGCACCCTGCGATTCACTCCGGCAAGGTGAGTCGATAGGCGCTGGCCGCCGTCCCGCTGAAGACCGCGCGCTTTTCTGATTCAGACAGGCCCAGCTCGTTGGCCATCTTCTTGAACATATTCCAGAGCGTGCGGTAGGAGATACAGTCTTTGTCCACCGGAAAGTTGCTTTCGAACATGCATCGCTCGGGGCCGAAAGCTTCCAGAGCATACTGGTAGCGCGGCAACAGCGCGGACATGAACTGGTCAGAGCTCCAGGGCGCTGGGGCACGGTGCATGTGGTACGGCGGCTCCCAATCGCCCACCCGCATCTGCGCACCGCCGAGCTTCATCACGGTGTTCGAACACGCGGCCACCACATCGATGGCTGATTTCCATGCGCTCACCTCCGCCTCATCGGCTTCCGGATCAATCCTGCCGCCGAGGTGGTTGACGATGACGGTAACCCCCGGGAACTTGTCAGCCAGCTCCGCCAGACGCGGTAGCCGGGCAAAATCGGGCGACCAGTTGTCGTAGCTCAGGTTGTACTTCTCGAGCAACGCAAACCCTTTGAGAAACTCGTCGTTGAGATCGGACGGGAACGCGGTGCGCACGCCCCGAAAATACTCACTGGCGTCGAGGTGTGCCTCCAACACGGCGGCTGCGCGATCACCCTGCCGGAGATCGGCGGTGCTGAAGATGCCGGTACACAATCGGGCTGGTCCGTAGATGCCTGAGCGGCTCATGGCGGCTATCCCGTGCACAAACTCCGTTTCTCCGACGGGACGCATCTCCTCAGGACCGTCGGCGCGATAGAACGCACCGCATTGGGCGAACACGGTCTGAACGACGTTGTGCCCGCTATCGGTAATGTCCCGGCTGATCTCCTCACACAGATACACCTCCTGGCGGAAGCCCAAGGCGTTGCGACCCCCGCGCAGGTCCCACAGATGATGGTGAGGATCGATGATCGGCAGATCCGGCTCGAGCACTTCTTCCGGTGTCTCTTGCGCAATCCAGTTTTCGATGTCTGCGTTTTCGGGAATACTCACGGCTGCTCTCCTCGTCCGAAGGATCTGTCGAACGTTTATAGCACAGAGCCGTCACCGTTCTGACCGTACAGTATTTGATTCAGATCAAAGAAGAGGATCAACCCACCCCGCACAATCGCGACGCACTCCGTAACCCCCAGCACAGAGATGACCCACAGCGGACGTTCCCAGCTACCGACCGTCGCCTCGTCACAATCCTTGCCCGCTCGAAAGACCATCCGATCGTGGCTGGCCCCCATGAAAAACGAACGTACCGTGCACGCGGTATGGCTGCTGCTGGCAGACTATCTAGTCTACGGACTCCTGCTGACCGGTATTGTCGTTCTGGAATCCGTGTGGGCCAAATCGCTCTGCGGCATTGCCGCAGGATTCAGCATCGGCAGATTGTTCATCATCGGGCACGATGCCTGTCACATGAGTTTCACGCCCAACCCCCGTCTCAACAAGTGGCTGGGGCGCCTCGCCATGTTGCCCTCCCTCACGCCCTACAGCCTGTGGCAGGTGGGACACAACGTCATCCATCACGGTTACACCAATTTGAAAGGCGTCGACTTCGTCTGGGCGCCGCTGACTCTGGAAGAGTACGCCTCCCTGTCTCCAGCCCGGCAGCGTTTGGAACGGATTTATCGAAGCGGCTGGGGACCCTGGCTCTACTACCTCATCGAGATGTGGTGGCTGCGCATGTTCTTTCCCAGCGAACGCTACATGGCAACCCGGCGCGACGAATTCCTGCTCGATGGCTTACTGTCAGCTGTCGGTGGCATCGCGTGGATCGGCGGCCTGATCGCTGCCGCAACGCTCACCGGCCAGTCAGTCTGGTTGATGCTGCTGCTTGGTTTTCTGGTGCCCTTCCTGATCTGGAACGGGCTCATTGGATTTGTGGTTTACGTACACCACACCCATATCAGATCCGAGTGGCACGACGACAAGAAGCAGTGGGCCAGGGCCATGCCGTTCGTTTCCACCACCGTGCATTTGATCTTCCCGTTCAAATTCGGCGCCTTGTTCCACCACATCATGGAACATACGGCGCATCACGTTGATATGAGTGTGCCGCTCTACAAGCTCAAAGCAGCACAGGCGCTGCTCGAGGAAAAACTGCCGGAACAGATCATCGTGCAGCGGTTTTCGTGGCGGTGGTACTTCGATACGGCACGACGCTGCAAGCTGTACGACTTTGAGCGCGGGTGTTGGACAGATTTTGCCGGCCGTATTTCAAAGCCGATGACGCCCGAACCGGGCTGACCAACCTGTAACCCAAACCTGTAGCCCAAAATAGAACCAGATGGTCTTCTAGCGCGACTCCATGAGTTGGAACCCCCCAATTTGAGGGCCATACTTAGCCGACCTGATCTGGCTGAGCGTTTTTTACAGGTGACACGAATGCCCGGAAAGACAACGTTGCGCGCGGCTCGCACCCTGAGCCTGTCGGCTGCCCTGGTCGCGGCCAACGTTGTCCTGGCCGACGAGAAAGTCGACCAAACGGTCACGGTAGACCCCCTCGGGACGGTTCGCATCCACAATCCACGCGGTGACATCGAGGTGGAAGGCTGGGACCGCGACGAAGTGCGGGTGCAGGGCAAAGTCGATGATCTCGCGCGAAACCTCGTCTTCCGCGTCGAGGGTGATCTCACCATCATCCGGGTCGACCTGCCCCGTAAAAACGCGAACTGGGGTGATGGATCAGACTTCGAAATTCACGTGCCGCATTCTGCCACCGTACTGGTGGACGGACTGTCCTCGGACATCGACGTCCGCGGCGTACAGGGTGTGCTGGCCATTCGCAGCGTCAGCGGTGATGTGGACGTCGAAGGAATGGAAAGCCGGACCCGTATCAAGACGGTGAGCGGAGACGTGGATGTGTCTGACGGTACGGGTACCCTGGGGGTGACGACAACCAGCGGAGACGTCGACATCAACGTTGGCGCAACGACGGTGGTTGTGGACAGCATCACTGGCGATGTCGATCTCGAGCTCGAACGTTTCGACAGGCTGGTTGCCACTTCCAAAAACGGGGCGCTGCAGCTTTCAGGCGAGCTCAACGCGGGCGGCCAGCTGGTCGCCAACACCACGAACGCGGACATCGACGTGGAGTTGCACTCGCCCGTCAACGCCCGGATTCGGGCTGTCGCCATGGGCGGCGGCAGCATCGACAACGACCTGACGGACGACAGACCGCGCAAGGGTGAAGGACGCCGAGTACTCAGGACCGTCGCGGGTGACGGATCAGGCGACGTGACGCTCACCACTGTAAACGGCGCCATCGAAATCGACTGATGTCAGAAGAAACGCAACAAAGCTGGTGGCAGGACTTCTACGGTCAGTTGAAGGATCGCCGGGTCATGCGCGTGGCAACTTTATACGTTGTCCTCTTCTGGCCTGTCATCCAGATCGCGGACATCCTTTCACCGGCCCTCGACATACCGGCGGATGCGATGCGCTACCTGCTCGCCGTCTTTGTGCTCGGCCTGCCCGTCGTCATGGTGCTTTCGTGGCTATACGACCTCAACAAAGGTGGCATCGTTCGCGGCACCGCAGACCCGTCGAGCGCGGCGACGACAACCAGCCAGGCGTTAGTGGGTCGCACATTCGAACGCGGTCTGATTGGTGTGCTCTTGTTAGTCATTGCGGTGCTCTTCTACTTCCAATACACGAGCAACACGGTGTCCGACACGCCGTCTCCAGACCAACCCGGCCCGCGCGCCATTGCGGTGTTGCCGTTCGCGACGTTCAGCCAGAACCCGGACGATGAGTTTTTTGCGGACGGCTTGACCGAAGAGCTTCTCAACGTGCTCTCGCGGCTGCAGGACTTACGTGTCATCGCGCGCACGTCTTCGTTTGCCTACAAGAACGTGAGCAAACCGGTGCAGCAGATTGGCTACGAGCTGCAGGTCGACACGATCCTCGAAGGCAGCGTGCGCCGCAGCGACGTTGGCGACACCATCCGCATCACCGCTCAGCTGGTTGACGTCGAGACCGGTGGACACCTCTGGTCGCAAACGTTCGACCGGGAGTTTCGCGACGTATTCGCCATACAGGACGAGATAGCGTCAGCCGTCGCCAACGAGCTCGAAGTCAACTTACTCGCGAACCAAACGACGGAAGCCAAGTCCAGCAATCCGGAAGCCCTGGTAGTGGTCAGCATGGGGCGGGCGGAGCTTGCCAAGCGAACAAAGCAAAGCCTCGAAGATGCGGTGCGGTTTTTTGAGCGCGCGGTTGAGCTCGATCCAGCCTACGCTGAAGCGCACTCAGGGCTCGCCCGCAGCCACGCGCTGCTGCACGACTACGGCGACACCAAAAACATGCACCTCGCAAAGGGGCAGGCGTCGATCGACCGAGCGCTTGAGCTCGACCCGGAATCTGCCGATGCATACGCAACGCTTGGACTTCTCGAAATGATCAAAGGTGAGACCGCCCAGGCGCAGGATACGCTGGCGCGGGCCATCGCCATGAACCCGAATCACGCTATGGCCCACATGTGGATGGGCCAGCTCATGTCGGATAAAGCCGAACGCCAGAGCTACTACACCCGCGCGTTCGACCTAGACCCGAGATCGGCGGTTGCCGGCTACAATCTGGCCAACGCGCTCTTTGCGGTGGGACGCGATGTCGAGGCGCTCGGCATCTTCGACCAGATCATCGAGGCGGACCCTTACTACCCGAGGGCCTACGACCTCGTCGCCCGGATCAACGAATCGAACGGCCGGCTTGCCACGGCGGTACACAACTACAAGCAGAGCTTCGAATTGGAGCCGTCGGCGGACACCGCGTTGAGCCTGGCTGAGCTCTATATCGACATCGGGCGATTTGATCGCGCCGAAGAGTGGCTGACGTCGGCGAGCGAGCTCGCGTCAGAGTCGGAAGCATCGCGCCTCTTCTGGGTTGGGGTGTCCATTCTGGCCGCGCGCGGTGAACGGGAGCGTGTAGAAGATCTGTTGCGTCCGACTCTCACTGAGGCGAGCGACGTTGAACGGTTGATGGATGCAACCCAGGCAGGCTATTTCCTCGCGCAACCGGAAGCGGCAGTTGCCGCCTGGGAGCAAGCGCTCGAGCTGATGAAGGACGAGATTTCGGAAACCAAACCGTTTGGCGTTGCGCACATGGGGGTTGCCATCAGCGCGGCCCACGCCTACAAGACGCTAGGGTCGCCAAAGGCTGAACCGCTGCTTGCCCGGATTGAGACTTCCCTGAACCAGTTGATCACAGACAACGCGCGGCACGATTCGGAACTTTGGTACGTGAAGGCGCAGCTGGCCGCGATTCGGGGTGAAAACCGCCAGGCGCTGGTCGACCTTCAGCGGGCCATTGATGCCGGATGGCGGCAGCATTGGCGTCCGTATTTTGAGCCCTGCTTCGTCGAGGTCGTCAAGCTCGAGAACTTTGAGCCCATGATGGATGGCCTTGCCACACGGCTGGAGCTGATGGCCGAGGAGCTGGAGTTCGATGGTTTCTTCGCTTCAGCCACCAATGGCAGGCGGGTGCGGACGACAAATCGTATTTAGGCGCAGCGATCCGCGAATGACAAGCATCTCGCTGCCCACCGGCTGCACTCAAAGCCGTGTCGCTCTTGTCTAGCTTTAGCGCGCCAACCTGGGGTCTAATCCCGTCGCAAATGCACAAGTAGTGTCAACTTAGTGACAGTTTCGACGATATTTCCTAATTCCTACTATTGCCGTGGAGCGTGCGTAGGATTTACGGTTCGCCTTGTAACTGATCAGGGCATCTGCGATGGCACAAGCGAAACCAGTAACGTGGAAGGATTGGATTTCGAACGCCGGTCTGGACGAAGACCTGAGTGCCCTTGCATCCCCAGATATCTACGAGCCAAATGATGACGATAGAAAAGCGGCTTGGATACTGTACACGGAGTTGAGCACGCGCGTATCGGTCGCACCGCTCAAGTACAAGGAAGGCGATGAAGTAACCGCATTAACAAGTCTATACACCGTTTTTACCAAATCTAGAGAACTCATAGCAGAGCACGGACGAAGCGCTCATCACTTCGCAACGGTGACTCGTCAGATGTTTGAACAACACGTACGTCCGTTTACCGGCTATTGGCATGGAAAAAAGGAAGACGGCTCGCTCGCGAACCATGACACACGCCGTGAATTCCGGCAAAGATTGCGAGCCCTACAGCCCAAGATGGAGCGGTTCGCAAATCTGTTACAGCTCTTATCCGATAGCCAGACGAAGTTCTCCAGCGTCGGCTCACAGGAAACTGGCGATCTCTGGCCCGATAAAAACGTTCGGCCTGACGTGTATCTTGGTTCTATCAACGAGAACTTCCCCGCCGACATTCAGCTGGAACATGCTCAAATCGAAGCGCGACGCGCCAATGTGAAGATTAATCCTGATATTGGTCTTGTCGGACTTTCGCTTTCCGGAGGAGGCATACGCTCAGCTACGTTCTGCCTGGGGGTTGTCCAGACTCTGGTAGAAAAGGGTGTCTTCGAAGCAGTTGACTACTTATCGACGGTATCCGGTGGCGGCTACTTAGGCGGCTTTTTGACCGCGAGTCTAAACCCAGATCCTGGACGCAACGTCAAAGCCAATGCGCTCCTGGTGGAACCCGCCCCTGGCACTGGGGACTCCACCTATGTGCGCTGGCTTCGTAACAACAGCAAATACTTGATCGGGCACAACCGGGAGGAAAAGCGTGCCACACGCAGAGAACTTCTCCGGGTGTTCTTCGGTCCGCGCACCTTACACGAGTACTACCGCGACAAATTGGCCAACACATATCTGAAAGAGAACGCCGACCAACCCAACATCAAAATGTCGCAGTTGGCTCGACTGGACTCGGCAGCCCCTTATCCCATTATCAACGCGGCGATAAACCTGCCTGGTAGCGAGGACAAAGAACTGCGTGGACGCGACTCCGACTTCTTTGCAATAACACCACACTACATGGGAAGCGTAACAACGGGATATTGCAAATCTGAAGCGATGGAAGAAGTGTGCAAGGAGATTGACCTGGCTGGCGCGGTTGCGACATCGGGAGCGGCGATCTCGCCACACATGGGTATGAAAACCAAACGCCCTGTATCAAAACTCATGTCGACCCTGAATCTACGCCTTGGCATGTGGGTCCCAAATCCAAAGATGATTGCCGCCGGGGAAACACCTGGAAGGCTCTCCCGGATGCGCGGCAAATATAGGGAATTCAGAGGCAAACTGGACGAGACCGCTGATCATGTAAATCTGGCTGATGGGGGTTTCGTAGAAAATCTAGGCGTGTACGAACTCTTACGGCGCCGTTGCAACTTCATTATTGCGGTGGACGGTGAATGTGACGAAGGACGCACATGCGCCGCGCTGACAAAAGCCATTCGTTTGGCCAAAATAGACTTTGGTGTTGAGATTGAGATCGACTTCTCGGCGCTACACATCGACGACGACGGTCTCAGCCAAGCCCACTTCGCGTTTGGAGAAATCGAGTATCCTGAAGGGCAAACCGGATATCTCTTATATGTAAAGTCTTCAGTCACCGGAAACGAGTCAAGTTACATCGACGAATATCGTCAGCAACATCCAACTTTCCCTCATCAAACCACCGCGGACCAGCTCTTTGATGAAGAGCAGTTCGAAGCCTACCGAGCGCTTGGTCAACATGCCATGGGTGATCTATTTACAGCAGAGCTGGCACCTGATCACACCCGGCTTACGGTGGACAGCTGGGTAAATCAGTTAATCAAAGAACTCATTCCAGAAGCCAGAGGCAGCAAGCCATGAAAAGCCTCGTCGCACCAATCAGCATCTATCTGGCCCACCACCCTGACTGCACGGATGCGGAACGCCTGGCGAGTCAACTGTTCAGCTGGTTTCGACTTGGTGATCTTGCCGGCGAATCTGCCGCGGCTGGACTGCCCGTATTTTTCAGACGAAACATTTCCGCGGCAGGTATAGATCCAAGCATCGATTGGGAGTCCGCAGAGTTAAACGTGATTATCCTGATGGTCGATCACCGCGCGGTGTTGGACGCCGAATGGCGAAAAGCGATGATCGAGTTAGCAGATGAGGTTCGGGCGCGCCAGGAACTGATGTCCTGCAGGGCGCTCCTCATCCCCGTCGCTTTACATGAAAGCTTCTACCAAACGGGGCCGTTGTACGAAAATTTCAATCCCGTTCGCCTGATTCAGTTGCCGGACAAGGACATGCTGCCTGTTCTCCGTCGCGCATCTACCGAGGCATCAGCTCGTGCATTGCGTGGGATGGCTCTTGGTACAGATAGCCCACCCCCACTAAACGTTTTTCTTAGTCATGCCAAAGCAGACGGTACGCACATTGCCAAGAAACTCAGAGACGGTGTAAAGAACTTTGGCCAGCTTGTGGCTTGGTACGATGCCAACGACTTGCCCTACGGATCGAGTTGGCAATCCCCAATGGAAACGGCCGCAAAAAACGGCACGGCATCCATGGTCGCTACGGTAACCGACGCCTACCCCACCAGACCTTGGTGTCGAAAAGAAGCAAGACTTGCGCGCACGCCCGTCGAGTTGAAACCAGGATTATGGACTGTACAGCCCGTCCTTGCAGTCCACGAGCCGCAAAAAAATTGGGTCCGAGAAGTTCCAATGCTGAATGGTGTCCCTCGGATTGGATGGCATGACAACGGCATGCACGGCGATACTGCTCACGTGGTCGATAGGCTCGTACTCGAGATATTGCTCACCCAGACACACCAGCGCATCGCAGAGAACATTCTAGAAAATCCGGAAGGCGACGGCGTTATCTGCATAACCTGGGTGCCCGACACATGGACCCTGATCGAGTTGCGTGAAATGCTCGGTGCTCAATCGGCAAACGTCCGGAAAATAGTATATCCAGGGCATGGATTGCGTACCGTTGAGCGCGCAGAATTAACCTCAGCACTGAGCGCATTCAATGACTCAGTTGAGTTAAGGACCTTCGAGGAGGTGCTTTGATGGCGAATCTAATTGTGCTCTCAGCCGGTGGTGACGCAACAGAACTCGCACGACAGGGATTGGGAGTAGAGCATATCGATGAATTGCTTGTGCGCATGTCCAGGCATCTCTTACAGGAGGGACATCGCCTTGGGTTTGGCGGAACTTTAGGGGAGCCAGAGAAGCAGCTCACGCAGCTATTGATAAACTCCGCGTTAGGCTGGATCCACGAAGACGCGGCCGGAGGCGCCGACGTCACCAATACCGAAACATGGCCGCTTGTGAACTATGGGGCTTGGCCTTACTACACTTTCCTGTCACCCGAGCAAGAAGCATCGCTGGTTGGGGTGTGCGACTTCGTGCCTGTATTGCCGCATGGGGCTTCGGAGGCCGAACTCGAACCATTGTTGAAAAATTGGAAGACAGACGTTGAAGCCAGGCGCCATACGGCAGACGCTCTTTCCCAGATGCGCAGACATTCCACGAGTGACGCAGATATGCGAATCGTCTGGGGTGGCAAAATCTCTGGTGCTGCAGGCTGGATGGCGGGCATCGCCGAGGAGCTACTCTTTTCGATTGAGCAAGAGCTTCCAACATTGATCTTGGGCGGGTTTGGAGGCTGCGCTCAGCTCATCGCCGAGTATCTGTCCACCAAAGGAGCGGAGTGGCCTGAGGAACTTACTTTCGACTATTGCTGTCAATCGGAACGATACCTCGAACTACTTAGCAACAAAAACCGAGATGCGATACAGGGTAAGTACGAGAGCCTCCACGCAAGTGTATCCAGATTGAAGGACCACTTGCGGCGCGGTGATCCAATCACTGGCATATCAAACGAGTTGTTCGAAGATGCTTTGAGCGAGAAAAGTGCGCGTGTCGCAATCCGCATGGCGGGTCAGGCAGCACGTAGCGTTAACTAGGCGCTCCGATCATCTATAGACTCGAACCGTCAGCGCATCATTTCACCACAGCTTTCGCCATTCAGATCCGTCGCCAGGCTTTCAGCTCCTCTACGGCTTCACGGAATTTATCCGCGGAATCTTTGAACAACGTAGGCGTCCAGCGCCAGTGCCAGTGACCGCCAAAGTTGAAAGTGGGTGGGATTCCCTCGACAGGATCTAAAACTTCAAGCTCAGCGGCATCCACTTCCGAAGCAGGAACGGTCCATTGCCTCCTTGCGTTTCGGGCGCCAGAGTCCACCAGAACACAGTCTATCCCCTGATCCGTAGCGACGAGCTCCATCCACTGGGCACCCGAGCTATACACGACGAGCCCTCGCGCATCAGGGCCCACTTCTTTTTCGGGATATGGATACTCAGAAATGCCGAGTTCGAGGGCTAAGCCGGCAATCTCATCTTCGGTTGGTTGATTAGAAAGCCTGGATGCCTGGCGGTCACCGATAAACCCAGGGATGTCACAATCGCCTACCATCGCAATCTTCAGGACTTCTTCCCTGCCAAGAGCGGCCTCCCGAGACCGCGCGGCGCCGATCTCAAAAGCAACCCAAAGCGATTGCCTCGATTGCTCGGTCAATAGCAAGAGCACATGATCCGCAAGTTGAATCTGTCGCAAGATAGTGTCGATGTAGCGTTCCCCGCTCTGCAAATTACGGTCCCACCAGACAGCGGCTTCGCGTTCGCGCAATGCCATACCGACCTGCTCCGCCACCGCACTGTCTTCTTCAGCAAACGAAATGAAAATATCTGTCATGACAAGATCCTACCCAATTCAGGTGTAAACAGACGCGGGGTGCCAGTACCCATCCGCCATGTCACCAGGGCGCTGGCTTCTCCCCGAGAATTGAATCGTATTCCAAAGCGAGGCGTATACAAGACGACTGGTCACTTCAACTTCTCTGGCATCGCCCTCCACCTCACGCTTCTTTGTCCCTTCATGTTTGTTTAATCTCAAGGAGTAGTACAGGCTAATCCAAGAGGGACACGATAGGATCCAACCAGTGGCTGACGGCTACGACCTATTCATAAGCTATTCACGAGATCCTGACTACGCACTAGCGCGGGATTTGGATCTTTTCCTGGATCAATTCCACGAGCTCGCATTGCAGGCTGGGCACAACGTGCCGCCGCTGAAAGTCTGCCGGGACGACTCTGACTTTACACAACCCTCGGGCAAGTCACCCGCAGACCTCAGGTCAATCGTTACGCAGAGTCTCGAATCATCATCCGAGCTGCTAGTGCTTTGTTCACCACAAGCTCGAGAGTCCGCCTGGGTTGATTGGGAACTAACGTGGTTTCTGGAGCACAAGGGGGCTGACTACATCCGTGTCGCTTTGACGGATGGAGAAGACATCGATTTCTTGCCCAAAGCACTGAAGGATGCTGGCCTGGATCTACGTTTGTGGTATGACTTCCGTCAGTTTCGAGATCGCACCAGTAAGGCTGACTACGATACCAACCGGATTCGACTGGCGAAAGATTTACTAGGACAGGCTGCCGACGATGACCTGCTACCGGCGTACCTCCGACAACAACAACTTCACGCCCTGAGTTCGCAATCACAAAAACTCATCATCACTTCGCAACGCATTGCAGAGCGTTCTCCTGGTGAAGCGCTGTCACTGGCTACCGAAGCCGTCAGGAAGCGGATCGACGCACGGGAAAGTCCCGGGTTGGCGGACGAGACGCTTCATGCGGCGCTCACTAATTTTGGTGGTCGCGACATTCTGTCTTTCGAAAACTGTGAGATCTCAAATCTTGCTGTCAGTAACAACGGCCGCTGGCTGGCTGCGGCCGGATATTCAGGCTTCAACCCCAGCGGTCGTTGGATGGCGATACTCGATACGCAGCCTGAAGATTGGCGCGAACTTTCGCCTGAGCCGAACAGACCCACATCAGCGTTGGCATTCAGCTACGACTCACAGTGGCTGGCGTCCGGCCACATGGACGGCACAGTGATGCTCTGGAGCCTGGCCGGAAACGATCCATCTGCGAGTCCGATCGTGTTGGAAGCCCATAGTTCGCCAATACGAGCTCTCTGCTTCACACAAGATGGCACGAAACTGGTCAGCGCGAGTGGCGAAATATGGGCTGGTGAAGATCACTACGACAATAGTGTTCGTGTGTGGGACCTTGATTACCCCATACCAGAGCCTCGAATAATTGGAGAACACGAACGAGTTGCACGAGTTGAAACAAGTTTGGGAGAGCTTGTTTTTTCAACCGGCGTGGGTGGAGTCGAAGTCTGGAGTACCAACGCAGAACAAGAAAGCCTCCCGGAAGAGTTCAACGGATTGTCGCACGCACGCGTAAGCACCGATGGCCAGTTCGTTATTTCCTGCGACGAACACGACGGAGTTGTGGTGCGCGATCTCGGCGAATCGATGTCCGAAAGTGCGAATCTCGACGATATTAAGTACATCAACGCGGTTCTCATGGGTCCAAACGGAACGTGGTTTGGGGTGTGGGCAAGAACGAGTGAGATTTGGATATGGCGCCACCGAGAAGCAAAACCTTTCACTGGCGACCTAAGCGCATATGACAAGACACGACTGGACTTAAAGCAGTATTTCGATAGATATAGAAAGGACGTGGTAGAGATAAGAAAGGAGGATCTTTTCTATGGAGACTTTCTAATCTGTATGAGGGACGAGCACTCAGTGCTATGCAAGTGGGTCTTTGACTGGAATTCAAACGAAATTGTCGTGCGCAACCACGATCAGAAACTGACCGCCACTGCCATCGGACCACAAAGCTGGCTCCTTGCCTCGGCTGATCCCAGCGGTAACGTTCGCGTTAGCTATCCACTACGAACTACAGCAGCGATGCCCGTACGTATCCACATGAATACTAGTCGCGTCGTTCGTGCCGCGGTTTTCAGCACGAGCGGAAGATGGCTCGTGTCAGGAGGGGTTGATGGAGTTGTGACTATCTGGGATTTACTCGCGTCACCACGCTGGGAACAACGATACATTAGAACGGTAGGTCGCGTGCCCAGTGGTGATATCTCTGCAGTTGCGATCAGCGATTGTGAAACTTGGATCGCTGCGGCAGGGGAGAAAATCTGGATTTGGGGCGCGTTTGGCAATCGAGGCGAACGATTCACTTCAACAGTTACAGACCTTATCGATCTGATGTTCACAGGTGACGGTCGGGCAATCGTCTTTTCAATTGGGAGAGAGAAACGCTCCCTGATGTTGATCGATCTGCAAAACGACGACCTCAAAGCAGTGGAACTCGCTAGTTTTGAAGAATCTTGGGCAACGATCATTCTTGATCGAGAGGCGAATTGCGTATTAGCAGTGCGCGACAAGCAGGTTGACCTTTGGGACGCCACGAGCGCCGAATCACTGCAATCAACTCGCTCCTATCGCTACGAATCTCGAATTCGGTCCGCTGGTGTTGGCGGCGGTGGACAAATTGTTGCCATCAACACCGAATCAACATTGGAGATCTGGCGAACCGACAAGACTGACGAAACGCCGGAAACCATCAAGTCGCTGGAAGGCCACTATCAATTCCAACCCCATGTACACGTAAGCGTCGATGGATCAGTCGTTGCAACCACAACATCGAACAATGACATATTGGTGTTCGACCGACGGAAACCTGATGATCCGATACGTATCCTCGCTGGTCACATGGAGTCGATCGGAGCCGCAAAAATTCTCAACAACAGCCTGGATCTGGTGAGTTTTGACGAACAAGGCGAGATCCGCGTTTGGCCGTTGGACTCAGACACCAATGAGAGTGTTCTGTACCGCCTCGGAAAGGACGAAAAAGTAGGAACCATTGAGAAGGTCTCAGTCAATTCCGACGATAATTGGCTGTTACTGACGATCCTGGATCCCAACCACTATCGACGGGTGTTTCTCGTCGCGCTCAGCACTGACATCCGTATGAGCGTAGCCGAAGCAACCTTACCGAATTCGAGCGTGCCGACGGAAACGGCAACGGCTGGACTAGATCTCGAGCCAATCCAAGTAACCGATGAACGTATTCAGGTTCCAGATCCACACAAGGCAATTAAGGATCGAGAACGCGTCAAATTGCAGCAGTGGCTCGCAAACGGGGGAGATCCTAATACTCGTGACGCCAACCATCGGACGCCCGTCCATGTCGCCGCAAGTGTAGGAGACGTTACAGCGATCGAGATGCTTGTTCGGGCTAACGCGGATATTGAGTCTGTCGACACATCTGGACAGACACCATTGATCGTGGCTATCCGCAACGGAAACAGCAAGGCAGCGAACGTTCTGATGAGGCATGGGGTAAACACCAATGCCCGAGATACTTACGGATGGACCGCATTGTTTGTCGCAGTGTTCCGCGGTGACGAAAAAGTGATTGCGAAACTAATAGAGAACGGCGCCGACGTCAGCGCCGAGAAAGACGGATGGCAACTACTTCACTACGCGACCGCCTCGTTGTCAGCATCAACAATAAAGTTAATCGCAAGTCACTCGGACAGCATCGACATACGGAGTAGCGCAGGCCTCACCCCACTCCACCTCACTGCCGAAAGTTACGGCGCGGCAGAAATCAAAGAGCTGTTGCAGTTAGGGGCCAGCGTGGATCTTCCTGATATCAGCGGTGCAACTCCCCTCTTTTACGCTGCAAGTACCGGTTCGGTTGAAAAGACCTCCCTCCTGATTGCCAATGGCGCAGACCCGAATGCTCGAACCAGAGACGATAACACGCCGTTGCACGCTGGCATCGGCAATCAGGAAGTAACCAAGTTACTCTTAGCCAGCGGAGCCAAATCTGACGTGCAAAATAGATGGGGGCAGTCACCGCTAATGACCGCCGCCTACAAAGGCGATGCGCGAAGCTCTGAATTGTTGCTTGAGTGTCGGGCTGATAGTTCCCAACGCAATAGAGCGGGTGATTCTGCCCTAATGATCGCAATCAAAGAAAGGCATGAAGACATCGTTGAGATACTGTTGAAGTATGGCGTGGACGCCAACGTTGCGAACGAAAAGGGAACGTTCCCACTACAACTCGCTGCTGCATACGGTGAGACAGGTCTGGTGCAAATCCTGGTGGAGGCAGGTGGAAAGCTGGACGCGCAGGACTCATCTGGCCGTACGGCGTTACACGAAGCGGTATTGGGAAAGCACACCGAAGTTGTACGTCAGCTGATAGAGCTAGGAACCGATCCGTTCGTACAGGACAAGGCGCAACGAGCTTCGCGCGATCTCGCTGACACGAGTTCAAGGAGTACTATTCTGGCCATACTCGATCGCGCCATGGCTGATCGATCGCTTTGATCAAGACAACTACAATAGCGCGAAACGTTGAGGACCGTGAGCACGAGGCCACAACAACTTTCACCGCTCGTTGGCCGCATACGAGCACAGACATCACTTTTGGACAAGCAGCACGTAAGCCAACAGATACGTCAACGCCCTCGTCCTGCCCTAAAAATTAATGCAGCAAGTTCGTTCATCGCCGCGTCTATGTATACGCCCTGACGGTCCAGAAGGGTTACCCCATTGTGCTCAAGGAGTGCCTGCACGTCTTCGTTGCCCATCTCCATCGCCTTTCTCAAATCAAAGTCCTCGCGGAATACGGGAATCATCACGCGATTGTGATCGCGGGCCAAGGCCAGTTCCCGCAGCACCCAATCGGAACCCAGAGTCGACTCATCGAGCAAACAAACGAATACATCCCGTGATGCGATTGCATCGTCAATTCTCTTCGACACAAGATTGGCCCTGTCAACGCTACCGGTGTCAAGGAACACGTCGAGATCGTGCTGAAGCTTCAAGCCCTGCTCGAGCACATTGGCCCATCCGCTGCTGTCACCTCGGCGATAGCTTATGAAAACGCTGGGCTTGTCCCAGTTCGTGGCAGCAGCTGCCGCTCCAAATGCCTTGCAAAAATCAACAACGTCGCCGTACCTGTCATCCGGTTTCTCGGACAACGCCTTAGTCAGCACGTTGCTTACCGCTGCCGGAACGTCTTCCCGACCGTTGAGTTCTGCTTCCTTGTGCGCTTCCCGCGGACCGCGTGCGAAGTTACGCTCACGCATTTCGGGATCTGTCTGTCCTTCGAACGGACGGTTTCCCGTCACCATCATGTAGGTCAGAATCCCAAGTGAAAACTGGTCCGTCTTGGTTGTGGCGGCTTGCCCGTCCCATTGTTCCGGGGCAAGAAACGCGGGTGCGCCCAGAACGCCGGTGAGCGCAGTCCGCTCCGAGTCATGCGCCATAGCAAAGTCGGTTACATAAGGGCGATCTGCCTGCCCGAACAAGATACATGACGGCTTTAGATCGCCATGTACGACGCCTTCTTGATGAGCAAATGCCAAAGCATCACCAATCTGATCGATCCAGGTGACAATCGTTTCGATGGCCACAGGCTCTTGTTTTATTCGCGAACTCAAGTTGCCACCGCTGCGCCACTCGGTTGCGATGAACGGGACCGAAACAGATACCCCAGCAACCGACAGATCTGCTTCGCCTGAATCGACGGGACGATTAATCGCAGGGTGTTCCAAGCGAGAAGCTAGATTACGTTGCCGGTCGAACTGTTCACGATACAGCTCAAGATCCAAAAGGTCAGGTGTGAATAACTTGATTGCCAGTTGTCGCGGCATTTCGCGGTCGGAAGCTCTATAGGTAGATGCTTTCACCCCGGAGTGAATCAGATCACCAAGCTCATACCGCTCTTTGATGAGCACACCGGTCAAATTCGGTAGTGCAGGGATGTTGGCGATGAGCGAGAGTTGCGTCTCCTCAGACAGCCGGATTTCGTCACCAAAATGAAGCGGATACTCCGCATTTTGGACCAACGACCCGTTCACCAGGACTCCGTTCGAGCCCGTCGCCTGAATGAGATATCCTTTGTCCGATTGCTCAATGATTGCGTGTCTGCGCGACACATGCGGATCCAGCACCTGGAGGTCGTTCTCTGACGAACGACCGATCGTAAAAGGGAAGTGGTTGCAAGGGAATCTTTGGCCGAGCAACGCCGGATCCTTACTCACTTGGGCAACGATTGCGATAGGAAGCTTGCCACGGGAAGCATCTGTGGCATTGCTTGTGAAAACCGTCTGATCATGTTGCGCTACCGCATCGAACGCCTCCGGGGGTGCCGCAAAGACGGTTGCACTTTCCGCGATATCGGAGTCGTCAACAGGGGCTGGGTTTTCACTGTCCTGGTAAGCCTCTGGCGGTGCAGTAGTGTCCGTCTGTCCACTTGACCGTGAGCCCGCCTGGGGACTCCTTAAAGCTCGCCAGGTCCAAAAACCACTCAACCCGACAGCGCTTCCAATCGCGACTATCACCCAATCGGCCATCGGCTCCCAGAATCGCCAGATCCCAACGCCAGCGAGCGCCGACGTTAGTACCGCTAGAAGCGGCAAGACCGTCCTTTCGTTCGTCATGGATCCAGCTTGCTGCATCTCGCTCAAAAACTCCTGAGCGGTTGGCGTGCGTTCCTCACGCTCAAATGCAAGCGCACGCTGCAGGCACAGATTCTGGCGTCGGGAGAGATTCTTGACCCACTGCATTTGCAGTCCTTCGGCCTGTGCTTCGTCGGCGCGCATCCGATGGAAGGGGTGCTTGCCCGTGAACAGTTCGTAGATCACACACGCAAGGCCATAGATATCATCACGGGGGTCAGCCTCGGTTTCCTCGGAAAACATTTCAGGGCTGGCGTATGCGGGCGTCAATGCGCCCATGTTGCGCGGATTAAATAGGGTTTGGTCCTCCACACCCTGACTGGGTTCTTTCATTGCACTGGCCAGACCAAAATCCAGGATCTTCACTTGATTGCTTTCAGTGAGATAGCAGTTTCCTGGCTTCAAATCAGCATGAACAAAGCCCGCGGAGTGTGCATAGCCAAGAGCAGCACACAAACCTTCGATGATCGGCATGACCCTGGCCGGTTCCAGGCCGCCGTTAGGGCGCGCATCTTCCTTGATCAGTTTGTCGAGATTCGTGCCCTGGAGGTATTCCATCGTAATGAACACCACCCCACCGTCGCGGTCAAAGTCGTATACAGTAGCGATGTTCGGATGTGCGAGTTGCCGCTGGCGACTGGCCTCACGTTGCAGAGCGATAAAAGAGTCAGGATGATCTTTGAACGATTCGTTCAGAACCTTAACGGCGACATAGGGATCCCGGTCCCGTGCTTCGATTTTGAGCGTGTCCCTGCCGCGGTACACGGTACCCATCCCGCCAATACCAACAACCTCTTCTAGTATGAATCGGTCACGAAGCACGGTACCGGGTCCGACCTCGCCAGTTTGTCTTCCGCCCGAAGCGGCCGTGTTGTCTTCGTGGTCTGTCATTGCGCTATCCTTCGCCCTTTGAAGCGCTCCTGGATATCGTTGAGTTCTCCGTGCGTACCACACGAAAAACCGATCCCGTCCCGCGGCAATGGTACACCCTGGTCAAGACCAGCCACATAGCCGCGTTACAATTGATTGGTCATGTTTAGGTGCCTGCATGAAAGAAAAAGAAGGTTGGCACGCTTTCATCTCTTACGCCCAGAGCGTCGATGGCGTGCTCGCAAAGCACTTCCGCGATGCCTTACAGAAATTCGCCAAGCCGATATTCGCACTGCGACGTGCCAGGGTCTTTTTGGATACAGCTTCTCTTGCTGCCTCGCCCGACTTGAAAGATCGCTTGAACGACGTTTTGAACCGGACTCAGTATCTTTTGGTTTTCTGCTGCCCAGCGGCCGCAGAAAGCAAATGGGTTCACAAAGAAATCGAACACTGGCTGGATGTCCACGGATCTTCCACAATTGTCTTATTGAAAACAGGCGGCGAGCTCGTCTGGGAAGACGGCGCTTTTGACTGCACGGTTCAGGACAACTGTCTCCCGCCGATACTGCGGCACGCATTTTCTTCTGAGCCTTTGTGGCTGGACCTTTCGGGGTGGCAACAACTCGATAGCATTGAAACAGAACCGAGAATTCGCCGTGCAGTTGCTCAAGTTGCGGCCACTCTCCTTGATCTGTCGCTCGACGAGGTTGAGGGTGAGGACGTCCGGGCACACAGACGACTTGGACGACTGAGGAATGGTGCCGTAGCTGGGCTCGTTGCGCTGGCATTGGCTTCGTTTCTGTTTGCCCTCCAAGCGCAGCGAGAGCGCAACATTGCGTTTGAGCGAGTGGCTGCAATCAGCGCGGTCACTGCGGCACAAGGCGATGCAAGCATTGAGAACGCACAACGTGCAGCCGCACTGGCACTCGAAGCCTACGAACTTCAGCCATCTCCCGAAGCCTGGTCCGCAGCGTCAGCTGCTCTGGGTTCACTTACACCACCCGTGCTCGCCTCTCCCGAAGGCCTGGTAACCGTTCGGTTCAGCCCAATATCCAATCAGTTTGCGATACTGACGGAGAACCGCGAGCTGAGGTTACATAGAGAGGACGGTCAAAAGAGCGCCTCGTGGCTACTGGACAGAGATTTTGCATTTCTAGCCTGGGCTTCCGCTGGCAGCCAACTCGCGGCTTCAACTTCCAACGGTGATCTAATCACGGTAGACATTCCAGTATCTGCTCAGAGCCAACCGAGGGAATTTTCAGTTGGAACCCATGGCGAGGTGCTCGAAATCCGCTACGCGGGGGACGATGGGCTAATCATCGTTGCAGAACGAGCGCTGGTTTTCCGCAACCTTGTTACGCACGAAGAACGTCACGTTTCAGCGCATGTAGCCAACTTCTCCTTGTGCGGATCCAAGGTGGTTTGGGTAGGCACAGATGGTGAGGTCTTCGCTATTGACAGCCTTCTCACCGGGCCACCAGTCCCCGTTCATCAGACTGGAGGTGTCGTAAACAATATCAGATGCAGAGAAGAAGCCCAGTCCATCGCAACCACCACCGAGTCCGGACAGCTTTTCTGGACAATCGCAGGCCACACTTCACAAACGGAGTTGGGCGGACTAAATCACATCGAAATGTCTGCGTCCGGCAATCGGCTTGCGGTAATCACTGGTGAAATCCTACCCGGCGGACGCCTAGCGCCAGAAATAGGGTCCAATCAAACCTTACTGTTCCATCAGGGACTGAAACAGCCGTACTGGGCGCACTCGAACTATCGACAATCTGACATAGCAGTATTCCGGGACGAGACGTTGTTGACCGTCGACGAGGGACGGGCGTTGCTGGAAATTTCGCCCGCCGGAGACGTCCAGGAACTTTCTCTACCGTATCAAGTCGACCAAATCGCATTCGGCAAGCACCCACGAAGCGTGATAGTAGCGACAAGCGGCGGCACGCTATATGAACATCATTTCGGCGGCGGGTTGGTACGCAGGTTAGGAAGGACAACCGGATGGACCACGTCAATCCTTTCGAGTTTCGAGGCCTCTTCGCATCTCCTGATCAGCCAGACTCAAGATAGCGATGTAAACCACCAACGATCTATCGCTCTACTCGTCAGACCTGAACACCTCGGGAGCGCAAGCATCTCCTCAGGTGTTTTAGCCGACGCAACCACAGATGGTCAATCGGGAGCAATGCTACTGGATCAACAAGGTTCATCATTGCGCGTACTCCGTATCGACAGCTATCACCCGCTGCGGACATCCACAGTAGCGACGATCGCAGGTGATTTCGAATCGATTGCCTATGACGAAATGAGTGGGAACGCGCTGCTTTGGGGACAGGACGGGGGCATAATGCTGGACGCCACCGGCGCTGTACTATGGCGCAAACCGGACTGGAGTTCGCTACCGTCCTTTGTAGCCGGAGGACAGCTGGTACTGCACCACTCTGAAGTGCCCGAACTGGTTGACGCCTTTACCGGCAAGTCAGTTTCTTTACCTTTCGATGAAGCTCGCTTTGGATCGGCTGTGGTAGGTGCCGACCCGCGGTTCGTTTCCATCGTCGACGAACAATCTCAACACGCACTATGGCAGCTATCGGCAAGCGAGCCAGTGTGGCAGCGTCCCGCCAACTCATCCTGGACTTCACAATTCAGTCCGGACGGAACTCTGTATGCGGCAGTGGATGCGGAGAATTCGCTCCATCTCATCAGGCTGGAAAGACCTGGAAACCCACTAGTCACATTGTTACCCGCAAGCATGTCCGGAGAGATGGTTTTCGCACAAGACAACAGTACGTTGTTCCTTCCGCTGGACGACCGCGTAGTGGGTCTGGACACCCGGACAGGTCAAGCGTTCGAGTTGTTGAAAAATGACGGAAGCGCTATCTCGTTGTGGGTATCACCGCCTGGGAATTTTCTGATCGCGGCGGGTGAACGTGGGCGAACGGTTATCGTAGATCTGGAATCTAGGTCACAAGTCATGCAGTTGAGGTTTTCTGATTCGACTCATCACGCGTCGTTTTGCGGCAACGAAAGGTGGAGCGCCCTGGGAACAGCAGATGGCCAAACAGTGGTTGTTGACCTGTTTCACTCTGCCGTGTGGGCAGATTTCAGGGTCGATGACTTCGTTTCGGAACTCGCATTCAGTGAAGACTGCGAGTGGGTGCTAGCCGGTGGTCATAAAAGCTATCAAATCAATCGCAGAGAACCGGCAGCACTCCTGTGCGATCGTCAAATACCGCAACTCACGCCAGCGTACTGGAATAGCCTGGGCGGATCAGGTCCTCCCCCGAAACCCTGCGGCGACGACGGTGCGGGCTGACTTCCGCAGGCACACCGCGAGAATCTCGATCGTCACGGCACGCGGTGTGGGAGCAATCAACCCTCCGCAGCTGGATCGATGACAAACTCCGACAGATTCACGCCAAACTCAGCCTCGCTTTTGCGCAGGTATTCATTGTGCGCGTCTATGCGTTCGTCGACGTGTTTCTGAAACATGTCTAGAAAGCTCCCGGCTGCTCTTTGCGCGGTAGATTCAGACTGCTCAAGTGCCGCATTGAACTTGCTGATGCCATCCTCGGCTTGCAAGTCTGAGTACTCCTCTGCCAGCAAGCGTCGAATTACGCTACCCATGACCAACGGCAGCTCAAACACGTCGCTGTACTTCGCACCCCTGGCAACGACAATGCGCGAAACCATTCGAAAAAGCTTGTCCAGCGAATCCGTCTGCCCGGTCACCAGAAGGTCGATATAGCCATCGAGCAGATGTTCAACAAGCGTTCGCACCGCATCGTCAGACATCTCAGCATAGCCCGGTTTGGCGCGTTTGACCTTGCCTGTCACGAGATTGACGATCTGGGTGTTGTAGTCCTCGAGAAAATTGAAAAGCTGTATGTTCATTGGGTCGTCTCTTGGAATCGTGAACGAAAAGCCTGGTCAACGGTCAGCTGCAGAATCTGCTCTGCGGTGCCATCAACCCTGTCGAGGTGCGCGTTGAGAGCTGCAACACCTTCCCCTGTTTCTACCATCACTTCCGCGAGCGTGAGGCGGACTTGCTGGCTGATAGCAAACGGCAAACGCAGTAGATCCGACGGAGTGATGCGCCTTTTTGCAAGCAACGGTAGGATTTGTTGCAAACAGGCACTGTAACTGTCACTCCGATCGGCCACCAGCAACTCGAGATAGGCGTCCAGAAACGGGGATGCAAGGGCCTCCGCCAACGGTTGCGGCATCGTCCTCTGAAGCCGCACCAAGGTGCTGACAAGTCGTTCCAGTATCTCGCCGCGTTTCGCATCGAGCAATTCGGCAACCTGGTGCAAAGCTTCCGGGGCGTCCCCCATCACGCGCAAGCCTGGCTCAACGATTGCCTCCGGCTGAAAGTTGTACGCCAGCTCAAGCAGGGCCGTGGTTGAATAAGGCCAGTCATCCGATGTGATTCGGGCAATCGGCTGTATGTTCATGTCGGGAGACAATTCCTGGTAGGACAGAACTGCCAGATAGGGAAACTCCGCGGCTACCAGTTCGCGCGTTGTGCGACGAATTTCTTCCGTGGTCAAAATGACAGGTTTCTGAGCCGTCGGCGGAAGTGAACCTACCTCTTCCCGCACCGCCGACAGGAATTCATCAACCTCGCCCGGGAACCAGTGCCCCGCGTCGCGCAGCCTCGATTCGATGGTTGGTTCGAGCAAATACACTACCAACGTATTACCGCCGCGCGTGTACTTGTACGAGATATAGCGCTTCATCACCATCCGCAGCCCTTCAGCTGTCATGCGATCCTCGCTGTCCTCACCGTTCTGGGGTGGTGGGGAAACAGACTGGAACGCAGCGTAAGTGCCACTGAATACAATGTGCGTTGCCAGTGGGATAGGTTGCACTGGCAACGGTGCCACCAGATCGAAGTTGTCGATGATCTCCCGCAGGTTACGGACATTGATCTCTTCATCGAGCAGACATCGTAGAATCGACCCGAGGCGCGTGACTCCAATCGTCTCTTCGACGTGGGCGACCAACGCGGGGCTGGATCCGCGCAACTTATCGAGCAGGAATCTCAGGACATCGGCCGTCAGAAGCGCCGGTGCTGCTTGCCGCAGTCTGGCCGACAAACCAAGCACAACGTATTCACCGGGATTCCATAAGGTCAGCCCTGATTGTTCTGCGATACTTGCATGTTCCGACGGAATAACCGCCCACTCAGAACCGTCGGCGGGATTAACCGCTTCTTCACCACGAATGTTCAGCAACGTAAGCCGGTCAACCGTGTCGTTAACCAGACGTTCATCCGACCCGATCAGGTGCATTGGCGGTGATCGAATGTCGTTGATGCTCACGCGGAAAACACCCGGATCAAGACCAACGTCGTCCACAATCCTGCATTCCCCGACATGTATCCCGAGTTCGTAGAAAAGTCCGTCAATCATCGTCGCCGCGGCCCCTTCGGCTCCACGTGGAAACGCAGGTTCGACGTCACCACGGCGCGATGGGTGGACATACACATTGACGGCTCGCGCTGCTTCGTTCAGCGCCTCCTCAAATACCCCATCGCTCGATAGGTTGTCCCATTCAGCTGGTACCGCGGCGAGCCGGTCAGGCCGCACACGCATCCGCACGAGGCGTTGTAGGAGCATCTGCCAATCCACTGGCGCGTCGCCGACGCCGTCCCACTCCCGCCACAGGTGTTGCGCTACTGCCTCGCCGACCAGCACGGGCGCGTGCAGGTGGAGGGTTTCCGCAACACCGCTTGCCAGGGAGTCGTTCGCAGGCCGCGATTGCAGCGCAATATCGTCCAAGAACAGTCGGAACCCTGGTCGCGTGTGGTGTCTTGCTGGCGGCGTGTCCGCACTCGCGCGCACCTCTACCGTCACGTCGAAATCAAGCGCAAGGTCTTCACCCAGCAACGCCAGTTCCCGGATCGAAGTTCGCAAAACAGCCGAGCTCTGGTCGGGTGTCGCCCCGCCGTCCACTTCGCATAAGAGGGATACGGAATAAGTCAATCGGGATTCAACCTGGTTGGGGTAACACCGGCATCAGCCAGTTCCGACAACGCCAGCACATGTAATCGCGGAAACTCCAGTTGGACAAGACTGCGTACATAACGGCGCAGTGTGGGATCCTCGACGAGGATTCCCATCGGTTCATCGCCGACGACTTCATTGCGTACCGCCGCTAAAAGGTCCTGTGTCACCTCCGGCTCCAGAGCAAGATAATACTCATCACCCAGTGGCCTTAGCGCGCCTCGCAACATCCGTTCCTGCGCCCGCTCGAACTGCAGAAAACGAGTCCCCGGTTGGTTAGCCGGGAGCAAAGGAATGATCGCAGGTTGCGTCCTGATGGTTTCCATCAGCACATCCATCCCCCACTCCTGCGACGTCGCCTCCAGGAAGATCTCCAGGATTGGCTCGAGATTGCCAATCGGGACGAGTTCTCCGACGAGGCTTTTCAACACGCGTACAAACCGGGACAGCAGTGTTGCGTCCTCGGCGATACGCTTAGCCGCCTCGCTCCAGACGTTTTCCAGCATCATGATGATTTCCTGGCGTCCAACGAACATCGCCAGATTGCTTCGGAGAACCGCTTCGAGATGGCGGATGA
The DNA here is from genome assembly GCA_028285415.1 of Pseudomonadales bacterium. Taxonomy (GTDB): domain Bacteria; phylum Pseudomonadota; class Gammaproteobacteria; order Pseudomonadales; family Azotimanducaceae; genus UBA4421. The sequence goes on along the minus strand of JANQPF010000002.1, from coordinate 107,828 downwards.
TGTAGCCGACCACATCCAAAGACTCACCCTCCAGCTGGTTGGCGTCCTCGCGCGCAATCCACGCCCCCGGCTCGAGCGTGGCTGGATCAACCGCATCGTCGAACTCGATACCCAGCTCGCTCAGCCGTTCGTGCGGCGTTGTAACAAAGACGAACTCCAGCGGCACATGGCCGGATACGATCGGCACCTCGTCAAGCATGATGATGTAGGTACCGTCCGTCAGGTCACTCTCATTCCCGCGCACCCGGGCTCCCGGGACTTTGACACCCATGTCCGTCAATATGCGCTCCCGCATGGCCGGCAAAACGCCAAGCAGGTTCGGCCGTTCAGTGTCAGGATTTTCTTCTGCGTACGGAATAAGGTCACCCGCGACTTCGAGCGCAACAGGCGTGACCATAGGGTACATCCGCGACGACGCGACGTTCGGCAACCCACCTCGCTCCGCCAACCGACCCTTGAGCTCGGTGGCCGCCAGCGCAGAACGTAGTCCCTCGGCTTCCGGAAACCGTTCCAGCCCGCGTTCCAGTGATGTGATGGCCTGGCGCAACGCCTCGACGGCTAGGCGGTCATCAACCATCTCCCACGCACCCGCGAGATTGGTGTAATACGTAACCGCCGGCTTTGCCTTGATCGCTGACTCGTAGCTGTTGGTCGCTTCCAGGTAACGTCCATCTTCGTATAACGCGTTACCCTGTCGGTTGTACATGTCAGCGCGTTCTCCCGCCAACCGGTCATCAGCCAGCTTAAGCAAGGTGAAGTCCATGTACGCGACGCCCGCTACCAGGTTGTCCGTGGCACCGTCGATGTGACCATTACGCAGATGTGACAACTTTGCGCGCCGCGCATCCACCTCTTCCAGCGCGCGTAGCGCAACCTCCGGCGCCACATTTTCCACCACCTCCCGCCACCACGCCTGTACGGTCTCGCTCTCTTCGTCCCAACCCACACGGTTCTGTAGGATGGTGATGCGACCACTCACTTGATTGGATGAAAGGTCACTCGTATCTGTGAAGGTTGGTGGTGCACTTTCATATGCCCATCGTTCCGACACGACGTCCTCCGGCCAGGGCTGACTGCCGTCCCACGTTTCGCCACGTAACCGTCGGTAGTCGAGGTACGCGAGGCTGGCCTGGATATTGTCTGTAGGACTTTCCAGGTAGCCGTCGTGAAACTCGCTGAGGGTAGCTCGGCGCCGGGCCAATTCTTCCGCAAGACGTAAGACCCTCTCCGGCTGGCTTTCGTTGGTTTGTTCGATCTCTGTCCAGAAATCACGCGTTTCGTCTGTCGTTTCCACCCAGCCGAGCTGTAGTTTGACGTCCTGCAGACGCAACAGGACCTCCAACCGGCCAAGGCCTTCAGTTCTGGAGATGCGCCGCGACTCCAGGCGTTCAATTTCGCGGCGGGTGAGCAGCGCTTGGAATCCGTAAGTTAGACCGCGCGACAACGTGAGATGGTCCGCATCCACCGCAATCTCGCTCACCACCTCAGCCAGTGTTGCCTGCTCGCGTAACACGCTGGCAGCAAGGACCAGCATATGCAGGGGCTCGCTCGCTTCTTCCAGCATGTCCCACCATTCGCGGCCGAGTTCGTCATCGGCTACCGCAATGCGTCGCTTGTGATCGGCGAGGAACGCGGCAACATCTTCTTCTTCAAACCCGCTGGCAAGAAACGGATGAGCCATGCGCAAGGCGTGTTCGGTCTCCATGAAGTCATGCAAGGCTGTAACGTGCGCATCCGATCCAGCAAGCCATCGGGTAGTTGCACCTGTATCCAGACCGCGTACCTGCATCGGATGGTGGCTCGTGCCGATCACGCGTTTGGCGGCCAGCTCGCGGAACACCACCGCAATCGATTTGTGCGGGCTTGCGTCAAACGCAGCGCGGAAAGTGGCCAGATCTGTCTGAAGCTGCACCAGCTCGTCTGTCAGGATTTCCCTGACCGCGGCGTGACCTGCGGTGATCCCGTGCCACCAGTCTCGATCGGCGGGCTCCGCCTGGCTGATAATCTGGGCCCGAGCCAACGCCACTTTGCGCAGCGCCTCGTCGTCCGGCATATCCGCGGTGGCCCGTGCAAACTCCACTCGTCGGATAGCTTCGATCAACCGGGATTCGTCTTCCTCGAGGTGACTCAACAGCTCCCGCCATTGAGGCTCCAGAGTCGACTGCGTGGCCGGCACGTATGCGCCACACTCATCCAACACTTGTAACGCCCGACGCAAACTGGCGTCGTATACAAACGGTGGCCCGTCACACGCCGCGAGGGTGTAGGCAGACTCAGCATGGGCGCGGGCGCCGGCAATATCTCCCCGCTTCAAATGACACCGCGCCAGCACACGCTCAGCATGGGTGGCGCTCAGCACAAACCGGTTGTGGGGGTCGAGTTTCCGATAAATCGCGAGCGCCTCCTCGGCGCGTGCTACCGCACCGTTGGCGAGCTCAATCTCGGCGATGCACGGTAAGGCAAAACACTGAATGACCACGTACTCCGCGCGTTTTGCGCTGACATTGGCCGCTGACAAAGCATCCAGCGCGCCGACCTCGTCACCGGCCTGCAGGAGCGCCATACCCTGGGTCAGCTTTTCCCATGCCGCCTGCATGGCATCACCTTCTTCGTCTCCGCCAGGACCGCCGTGGAGTTGCTCCAGCGCACGCAGAGCCCCATCAAAATCCTCTAGATACACCAGGCCCTCGGCCTGGCATTGAATCCACCATCGGTCGGAGAACGTGATCCCGCGAGCGGCGTTGAAAAACGCTTCAGCGTCCGCTTTTTCGCCCCTGAGCGCCAGCAGGATCCCAATCCAACTGTCTATGGTGGCGCGCAACTCGAGTGCGCTAAACGCGAGTGCCTGGGTTTTCATCTGGCGCAGGGCAACCTCGGTCTCGAAGAGCTGCCCGGCATACAATGTGCGCCATGCCCGCGCATGGGACGCGTACAGGAAACCCATGGGGTCACCAATCTGCAGGCATATCGCTCCGCACCAGCGCAGCAACATGTCCGAGTCGTCACTCGCACCGGCCTCCAACAGCAGATCGCCCAGGCTGCGGGCCGCATCAGCCTGCGCGCGGCGCGACCTCAACGGCAACAGTTCCAGTACGTTCTTCTCCGGCATCAGCTGCGTGATCAGGCCACGCAACTTGAGGTTTTCGTTGTGCTGGCGTAAGGGCGGCCACAGGTACCGGCTGAAAAGTTCCCATGCACGGTCGAGCTGATGGCTGCGAACCAGCAAATTGTATATGGCAATATGGTTGCCAAGCTCGTCCACTCCGGGCACGCGTCGATCGGGAACCGCAGCAAGGCCGGAAAACGCATGCTCCAGGAATCGCTCCCGGTTCGGGTCGGTCAGAAGTTCCCAAACCTGCGCGCGAACCACCGGATGGGCATCGTATTCCGTAACGCCATCGCGAGGCGTGGCTTTGCCGATCATGCCGAGGTCCAGGAGCGTACTCAGCTGACGGACCACCTGTTCGGGCTCTGTCCAACGGCCGTTGCCGGAGACTTCCGAACCAAGCAGCGCCAGATCGGTCAGGTCCTCCAGCACCATCGGTTTGCCGGTGCTGGTCAAAAATCCCAGGAGGTCATACGACCGCTCACTGAGATCACGCATGCACACCCCGATTACGTACGACCGCACGGCTGCCTCGGACGCGTTCTGATCTACCTGGAAGTCGCGGTGCGGTTCCATCTGCCGCCACTCTGGCCACGTGACTCCGGCGTGGGCCACGGAGCGCGCCAGAATCGAGATCACCAACGGGTGGAAGCCACAGAAGTGGAACACCGCTTCAAGGTCCTCAGCAATGTCGTCGTCCGGCACGATGCTCTTCCACAAAGCCGCCGCGTCCTCGGGCCGGAGTCCGGACAGCTCCGTAAACACCACGTGCGGGAGAGGCATGCCAGAACTGCCGTCCTCCTCCCATTGTTCGAGGTCAGCTGGCGCCAGGCGCGTTGTGATCAGAACCCGCGATACCGTGAGTCCTGTCAGCTTGACGAGAAATGCGCCATCCCGCGTGTCGACCATCATGCGATCGCTTCGCGTGACGTCCGCAGCCTGTTCGGTGGCTTGCAATCCCTCAGGGTCCACTGCCCGGTCGGCAATCGCGGCATAACCGTTCATCAGCCGTTCGAGGCCGTCCAGCACGAGCATGAAGCGGCCTTTTTCCAGCGCTTCAATCAGCCGTGCCTCGACGACGGCGCGCGGCATCGTGTCAACATCGGCGTCATCCAGCTGTCCGCAGAAAGCCAGTGCGCGGCGCAGGAACTCGTCGAAGTTGAAATCCTTCTCGTAGAAACTGCACCAGAACGCACCCTGGTAGCCGAGGTGCTGCAATGTTGGCACGCTCTTGCTCACCCATTGCCAGGCGAGTGCGCTCTTGCCGCCACCGCCGAGCGCACAGATGCACCTTACGGCATCGCTTGTACCAGTCGTGGCCCATTCGTCGAGTTGGTCCAGCGAGTCCTGCCGCCCAAAAAAACGATCCGTCAACGAATACTGGTGCAGTATCTTGAAATCGATCCATTCGCTGCGCGTCCCGAGATCGAGCTCAACCGGTTGATGGCGCCGCTGCAATACTTCAAGGGTGTCCAACAAGTCCGCCCAACGTTCGGTAGCATCCCCGCCCAGCTCGCGAATCGCCCGGCGGGCGAGCGTCACGGCGGTGTCGGCATAAGCCGGGTGCGCCAGCAGGTCAACCAATTCGCTCGCGAAACGAGCAGCCGAAGGTTGTCGCGCGCCGGACTCGGGCTCCGCCAGCTCAACAACCGGCCCTGTGCGCGCCGCATCCCTACGGGGTGGGTCGCGCCTGGCGATGACAGATTTCGGCGGTCCCGCGAAGTTCTCATCGCCGCGCGCTCGCACGGCGAGCACGCTGCCATCCTGGGAGGTATCCTGGGAGGGCTGGCGCTCGGACTCGACCAGCGCACGCAGGCTTTCGCGATCCTGCCCGGACAAACCCGGCCGGGCAGCAGCACCTTGTTGTTGTTCACCCATTTCTGCAGTGAGGCCAAGACCCACAAGCAGGTTGCGACGGTCCCGGCTGGTTGCAAACATGGCCTCAGCTACGTGCAGCAGGTTCAGCAGATCTTCGCGCGGAAAGTCGTCCAAAGCCGTCTGGTCAGCCATGTTTACTCTCGCGGCTCACCCTAAATGCTCCGGTGCTTGCCACGCGGTGCAGCGAAAACCCACCGCATCGCTACGCTGATTGGCAGCCAGGTTCATCTCGTCCGGAAAGCGCGCTGTCAGGCGCAGGTTGAGCGGTGGGGAGTCGAAACCGCCGCCTCGAACGACGTGGCCAAAGGTGTAGTCGGTGAAACAGTGGTCCATCAGCGCCTGCTCGCTGGGTGGGCCAAACCCGTCCAGGCAACGTTCACTGACGTTACCCGCCAGATCCCAGACGTGTTCCGGGCTGTTGCCGTCCGGAAACAGGCCAACAGGCAGCGCATGCCGTAAGCTATTCAGACCCGCGTAGTGGGCATTACCCGGATCCCAGTCCGTACCCCAGGGGAACCGCGCAAGCATCGACGACTGCCGGTCAGACGGACCACGCGCGGCGCGTTCCCACTGCAACTCAGTTGGCAATGTCACGGTCCACCCTGCCGGCAACCCCTCCTCCACGTGGCCGAGCCAGCGGGCATACGCGCGTGCCTCCCACCAAGACACACCGGTCACCGGCCGGTTGCCGTGCACACGGGCAAGAGCCCAGCCTTCGGGTGACTTGATCGCCAGATCATCGCGCCAACGGCGGCCTTCTTCGTCCCACCACTCGTCGTCCTCGTACCCTTTGGCGTCGACCAGAAACCGCGCGTATTCACTGATTGTCACGGGCCAGCGCTGGATACGAAAATCCGACACATCAAGTGAACGCACCGGTCGCTCCTGGACCCAGGCTTCATCCGACTCCGCACCCGTCACACTGCGCCCGCCCTGGATTTCTACCCACCGCGAGACCATCGTAGGTTCAAGGCGCGGGTCGCGCAGCGCGCCCATGCCTTCCACGATGCGAATGCGCGTCGTCTGGTCCAGCTGCGAGAGGATCTCACTGCTCGCCTTGTGAGCTTCGATCGCCGGATCAAGAACGTCCTCGGGAAGATCCCGGTCCCACAACTCCTCCAGACACGCACTGAGCGTGCCCATACGCCAGCTCCACTCTTCGATGGCATCATCGTCCACGCTGTCAAAATCAGGTGTTTCGGCGATGACGCTCAGAAACTCCTTGAGTTCCTCGTTACTCCCATCGACTGCGAGCAGTCCGGCCGTCAACGCAATGGCAACCACCCAGGCGGGGTCGGTCGCGTGCGCCAGAATGTCGTTGGCGTGGTCGTTCTCAACCAGTTCGGCGGCGACCAGAAACTCCTGAATCGTGCGATGTCGAAAACGTACAACGCCGGTGCCTGCCTTGCCTTTGCGGGCAGAACCTTCCGCGGCAATCAATCCGGTGTGCAGTTCCAGCGCGTCCAGCAACGCGCCACCGATCCTGCGCACGGCAAGAGTATCGCGCGCGCCTTTACCTGATACGCGTTTGCCGAGTAATGCTTGAGCATCGCGCAGCGCGAGTGTCTCCGTGGATTCGGTCCCGGGAGCATCGTCTCCACCGCCACCATTCAGTTTGCCTTTCTGGATGGCGCCCGCGAGCGCGCTGAGGTGAGCTCGTACAACTTCGGCGTCGCCATGTTCCCGCTGCAACACATCACTACCGAGTGCCGACTCCACCAACGCTTCATAGAGTTCAATGCGTTGGGTGGGTAGCGGGCCTTCGTGGGCCAGAACGGCAAGCATCGTCGCCGTCTGCGGATTGGCGGCCATCTCCTGAATAGCCCGCTGGGAGCGTAACGCGCGGTTCAGGTTCTCCAACACCGCGTCGGCGGCGTCACCCCAGACAGCGCGACACCAGCGCGACAGGTAGAGTTCCCAACGGGGACGGTCCATAGGACTGATCGCTAACTGTTCGAACGGTGCGTACGCTCGGCCGCCGCCCCATGCACGATCGCGGCAGGCGACCACCACGTTGTTCCTGGATCCCAGACTACCGTACGCTGTCGGCAACCTGGCGATACTCAACAAAAGATCGCTGCGCTCCTCGGTACCACCCACTTCGTCCAGCCCGTCAAAGAGCAGCAGTACGTTGCCCTGGTCCAGCAGAGCTCGCGCCTCCTCCCGTCCATCAAGGTTTGCGACAAGCTCCACGACGTCCAGCCAGTCGTCATTAACGAGATCGCGCAGCGGTCGTTTCCTGTCCTGTCGCTCCTCACGTAACCGCCGGGCCGCAGCTGGCAAGTCAATCCACACAGGAATCCGCGCGATCCGCTCCGTGGCTTCAGTCACCAATCCAGGGGCTGATTCCAGCACTGCGCGGCGCCGCGAGGCTGCAGTCAGCGCCAGATGAGCAAGTAAGGTCGACTTTCCCGATCCCGGTGCGCCCACGATGGCACAACGGTCACCTTCAATCAGTCGGCTCCACTCAAAGGTCCCATCGCGCAACGTCACGCGCCGCGACCGCACCTCGAGCGGCACAAACACCTCAGCCAGCGGCCATTGTTGTTGGTCGTGAGACGGTAGAGCCGGACTCAGCAAACCGAGTTCGTCCGCCAGCCGCTCGAAATGCCGCAGCTCCCAGTCAACGTCCAGGCGGTCGCCGCTCTCTGGTTCAGAGTCTTCCGACTTGCGGGGTAGATCGAAACTCTCAGCCAGCCGATCAACGAGGTTATTCAGATCAGGCTCATAGCTCCCGGGCCGCAACTCAGCCGACAGGATTCCCGAGTCGGCCGCACCCCCAGGCTCGAGCGTCGCGATCTGCCGCACATCCGGGGGCAGCTCCTTGTCCTTCAGCCGCGTGGTATTGACGTATACCGGCACAATTGGAACCTTAAGCTCCAACGCGGTTCGTATCTCGTGGCGAACCCAGTCGTCGTCCATGTGGATGGGTGCGGACCGTTCGCCTTCCCGCGGCTTGAACCAGTTCGCGCCGATGACGAGCAACAGGAGGGTCGTTTTCTCCAGGTGTTCCTGAACCTTCGCGCTGATCGAGTCGCCGAGACCAATCTTCTCCTTGTCGAGAAAGATCTCCGCCTGGAACGCAGCTTCGAGCTTGCGAGAGATTTCCACGACCGAGGCAAATGTATCGGCCTCACGGTAGCTGATGAAGATGAGCGGGTTGGCGTGGGCGTTCATCGTCCGACGCCGTTGAAAAGCCCAACCGGGCACACCGGGGCAAACCGCAACCAAGCGGCTATACCGTGTTGCAACTTTCGCACGAGCCGTGCAGCCAACTGTGGCTTCCTTGTCGTAAACCCGCGCTCTTCCAACCGCCCCTTCAAAGTCCACCTGTAACGTCGAGGACCCCAAAAGAAAATATACCGCGGTCGGTTGCGGTGCAAGCGCAGAGCAGCGGCACCCACAAGGGCTGGAGCCCACCACCAACGCCGGCCCCAAAAACGGCACTCCCAGAGCCGCATCTGGCGAACGGTTGTTGTCTGCGAATCGTCGCCTAACGATTGTTGTCCGTCTTTTGTGACGCAGCGCGTTGGCAATCTGCATAGACATCCGATATCGTCAGGTAACAGAGCAGTACCTTCAGTGACTATGACATCCCTAATTGACCGCATCCCGCCGTTCTTTCTCGCTACGATCGTTCTTCTAACCGGATGCGGGGGCGGCGGCGGAAGCAGCAACAATCCAACACCACCTCCACCGCAATTTACCGTTTCAGTAACTGTCACCGGATTGCAGGTCGGTCAGCAGTTCACCGCTACGCTTGACGGATCAGTGGATGTCGTCGTCTCCGACAACGGCAGTGCCTCCTTCACCGCGCAACTCGATGATGGCGCCGCTTACGATGTCACCATCACGGCTCAGCCCGCCACTCAAACCTGCACCGTCGCCGCCGGCTCCGGTACGGTGCAAAACGCCGACGTCGATCTCGCGGTCACCTGCGTGGGTTTCATGGTCGGCGGCGCTGCCTCGGGCCTCGATGCGGGAGATACGCTGAGCCTCGAACTGAACGGCGGTGAGCAGCAGCTGACCATTACGGCTGACGGCGCATTCACGTTCGACAACACCTTGCCTGACCAGGCCACCTACAGCGTGGTACTGCAAAGCACCCCTGTCGAAAAACTCTGTACGCTGAGCGGTGAATCCGGAACGGTTGCCGGCAGCGACGTGACGTCGATCGTCATCAGCTGTGTCCGCACCGTCAGTATCGGCGGCACGTTGTCGGGACTGGTCTCCGACCCGGTGGTCCTGCAGCAAGACGGCGGTGACGACTTGCAGCTCGACGCCAACGGTTCGTTCACATTCGCGACCCGAGTGGAGACTGGCAACAACTATGACGTGAGCATTGCCGTACAACCGAACGACGCGGTCTGTGCCGTGACCAACGGCAGTGGCACGACTGCAGCAACGGACATCACCGACGTTGAGGTGAACTGTATTGCAGATCTTGCGCTGTTTGCTTATGCCGCAAACGATGGCGATGGCACGATCAGCAGATACAAAATCGATGGTTCTGGCACGTTGACTGAGCTGGATCCTCTCACCACAGCAGGGCCGGTGCGAGACCTCACTGTGGGCCCCAACGGGAGATACCTGTACACCGCAAGCTTTTCGAGCCCGAACATCAGCACCTATGCGATCGACCCGGTAACCGGGGCACTGACAGCAACTGGCGCGGAAATCACGCCCACAAGTAATCCCTGGATAGTCAGAGTCCATCCGACGGGCCGGTTCGCCTATGGGGTTTTTCGCGGGGTGGGCGTCGTACTCTATGATATCGATCCGGCAACCGGCGCACTCTCGGAATCGGCAACATTCGTTGCAGATTTTCCGCAGCACGTTGCATTCGACCCCGAAGGCCGGTTCCTTTTCGTCATCGTGGAAACCGGTCTCGCGGTGTACAGCATCGATAACGATACCGGTTTGCTCACCGATCTCGGCACGGATACCGTCGAAGAAAGCCTCACCGTCGCCGTCGATCCCACCGGACGATTCGTGCTGGTCGGGCAGCTCGGCGACTTGCTGTTGGACGATATTTCCAGCTTCCGCTTCGATCCTACGGACGGTAGTCGAACGCTCGTCAACGAGATTCTCAATCAGTCGTCGGTGTTTACCGGCGACATCGCCATACACCCCAATGGAGCCTTTGCCTATACCGCAAACGCGGGCAACATCGGCGATGGCGATCTGACGACGTTTTCCATCGACCCCGCAGACGGCACGATCGCCAACGTGGATCCGACGCTGGAACTGGGCGGCTGGGTCAGATTCGTAGAGATCGATCCAACCGGCCGATTTGCCTACGTGGTGAACGGGACGGACAACAACATCAGCCCATTCAGCATCGACCCGACGAACGCCGCGTTGACCGCCATACAAACCCCCGTCGCAACGGGTACCCGTCCAAGCGCCTTCGCGTTGGCCCAGCCAAAACGGCTTGCGTACGTGCTCAATCAAAATGACGCCACCCTGTCGGCGTTTACGGTTGATCCGGAAGGTAGTCAAAATCCGCTGGGCCAACCCGTCACGACGCCATCCGCACCGCGCGCCGCCATCACTGAAGCAACCGGCCGCTTCGTATATGTCTTAAGCGACACCGCGTCAGCGGGCGCCTTGAGCACTTACCACGTCAACCAGGGTACCGGCCTGCTCACGGATCCGGGATTGCAGATAGCCACGGCAGCGACAGCCAGCGCGCTCGCCGCGCATCCGACAACGCGCTTTGTCTACGTCGCTCAATCCGACAGCAGCGTCGCCACGTTCAGCGCCGATCAAATCGATGGTTCTCTGACGCTTGCAGATACGCTGAGCGTTACCAACGTCCCCACTGCGCTTGCCCTGCATCCAACCGGACAGTTCTTGTACGCCACGTTCGCCACGAGCAACGAGATAGCCGCGTTTTCCATAGATCCGGTTGATGGTACGCCAACCCAGGTCGGCGCGGCGCTGGCAACCGGCACTGAACCGGTAGCCGTCGCGATCAGCCCATCCGGCGCGTTTGCCTACGTTACAAACCGCTCATCCAACGACGTGTCGCTCTACAGCATCGACGCCATCACCGGCGCGCTGACCGCAATCCCGCCGTCTGTCGCGGCCGGTACCAACGCCAGCGACATTGCGATAGCGCCGGACGGCAGGTTCGCCTACATCCTGAATGACGGTTCGAACGACATCATCACTTTTGGGATCGATGCAACCACCGGGCTTCTCTCGCAGGTAGGCTCGGCACTGCCGGCCGGAGGTACGCCCAGCGCGATCTCGATCGATGCCAGCAGCCGGTTTGCGTACGTCACCTTGAGTGACACCAATACCGTGCAGCGCTTCGCTATCGACCCCAGCACCGGTGCCATCACTCCTTCCGGAGCGTCGACGCCGACGGGGGTAGCCCCGTTGGACATTACCCTTGAGGCTGGCACGCCGTAGCAGGGTCTACGCTGGCACCATAAAAGCTTTGGCCTGGAGCGACTGATCAAACCCCTCGAGGAGTTTGCACTCAACCTGCTGGCTCGTCGCATCCAGATCGGAACGATAGGCTATGTTGAAGGCGACCAGGTCACTCCAGGTTGTGCTGCCGTATTCCGTTGCTCGCGCCAGACCTTCGCACGCGAGCGCCATCCCGGCGGTCGCTTTCTCGCTGGACCGACAGTGTTGAACCTCTTCCTCGAGCATAGCGTCCCAATCCCCTGTCTCGGGTTTATCGCCGATGAACAGGAGCACAAATCGGGTATCCGGAACGACAAAGCGCCTTTCCTTCAGCAGTTTGAACATCAAGGCGTACTTGAGGAGTTGGTCCGGGTTCTTTTTTCCCCGAGCTTCAACTCATTGGCCACCAGCAGTTTTGAGGATGGGTTGTAGGCCAGGTTATCCATCTGCATTTCACGAATGTTCACACTGTTTGCGAACAAACCGCTGTTGCCGTGGGTATACCAGCGCCCGCCTTTTTGCACGGTAGTGAACTGACTGTAAAACTCGTCCAGGTACGCGTCGCTGACCAGACCCCAGAAAATGTCGAACTCTTTGTTCAAGTAGTCTTCTGAGAAGTACTTGGCGCGGCGCAGCGCCTCACGCGGCGATGCAATTTTTGAGGTGGGCTTGTCATATCGATGGACTTTGTCGCTCTCTCGCATCGCATCATTCAGCTTCGCGTCGACGTACTTCTGGGTTGCCTCGAGGTCCAGGGCCTCACTTTCCGCCAACCTCGCCCACTCGACAATCGCCTTTCGGTATCTGGTTTTGGTGGTCCCCAACACGTGCCCCGTGCTCCAGGTCAGCCACTCGAGCATATTGGACACCCCCGTGGTCCATGGCACCGCCTCAGCGAGATCCTTGATCTCACCGAATACCATCCGGTACTTCTCGCTTGCTTTCATATTGTCCCTGGAATGTGGCGTGACGAACGTCGACGTAGAGGACAATTTTCTACGGCATGCGAAGTCTTTATCCATCCGGCGTCACAAATCCGGCATGCAAACTGCTAAAAACTGCGCATCTCACAGACTTGGACCACAACTGCGTCATGCTGTGCTGCCATTGACCAGGTATCTACGCGTCGGCAGCGCTATGATGACGTTGGATCTCGGAAGCAAACAATCTGACGGCGGACATTAGCGGCCTACCTTTGCAGGCAAGGATGAACGAATGCGCATCAAGCACAACCAGCTTTCGCTAGCCCCCACCGACCTGGCGGGCTACCTGAACTGTCGGCACCTGACCTCACTGGACCTTCGTGCCGCAAACGGCGAGTTTGAGCGCCCCAAGGTCTACAGCCCCGTCATCCAGACCCTGCAGGAAAAAGGCCTGGAACACGAGCGCGGCTACCTCGATTACCTGAAAACTCAACACAGCCACGTCGTCGAACTCCCGGAATACGCATCTCTCGAAGCCACCAAAGAAGCCATGGCTTTCGGTGCCGACGTCATCTTCCAGGCCAACCTCTCCAACGACACCTGGTCCGGCTACGCCGACTTCCTGGTGAAGGTCCCCAACCCGGACAACGCCTGGGGATGGTCCTACGAAGCCCAGGACACCAAGCTCGCCCGCAACACCCGCGCCGGTACGATCCTGCAGCTTTGTGTGTACAGCCTGGTGCTGGACGAGCTGCAGGGCACCCGCCCCGAGCACATGCACGTCGTCGCACCCGGCCGCGACTGGCAACCCGAAACGTATCGCTGCGACGAGTTCAGCGCCTACTTTCGCCTGCTGGCGACAGGCATCACCGAGTTCACAAACGCGCCGTCGTCAACTTACCCGGACCTCGTCAGTCACTGCGATCTCTGCGCCTACTGGCAGCAGTGTGAGAAAGTCCGCCGCGGCGACGATCATCTCTGTTACGTCGCGGGCATGTCTTCCGGACACATTGAGCAGCTGCGCGCGCAGGGCATCAACTCTCTGGCCGCGCTGGCCAACAGCCCCACCCTCATCGCAACGTCTGCCAGCAAGGAGGAGACGCTCAAGAAGCTCAGGGACCAGGCCAGCATCCAGCTCAAAGGACGCGAAACCAGCGCCAACCACTACGAACTAAAAACGCCCTTCGACCGGGAGCACGGCTTCCAGCGCCTGCCCGCGCCGACACCAGACGACATCTATCTCGATTTCGAAGGCAGTCACTTCACTGAGGGTGGCGTGCAGGAGTACCTGACCGGCTACGTCACGGTGAACCCGGACGGGAGCTATGCCTACACCGGCTTGTGGGCAGACACGCTCGAAGCGGAGCAGGCCAATTTCGAAGCTTTCATCGACACCGTCATCGCCACGCGAGAGCGCAACCCACACGCGCACATCTACCACTTCGCACCCTACGAACCCGCCGCTCTGAAACGCATGATGGGGCGCTTCGCGAGCCGCGAGCGTGAGCTCGACATTCTCCTCATCGAAGAAGCGTTCGTCGATCTCCACGGCATCGTCCGGCGCAGCCTGATCGCGAGCGTCGAAAGCTATTCCATCAAAAACCTGGAACCCTTTTTCGGCTACGAGCGGGCCCAGGATCTTCGAGAGGCAAGCGCAAGCCGCCGCGTCATCGAAGCGGCGCTCGAGTACGGGCCGCTCGATCCTTCCACCGACGACCACAAGCGGATTGTCACCGACTACAACCGCGAAGACTGCGAATCAACCCACCGGCTGCAGGTCTGGCTGGAGGTGCTGCGCGCGGAAGCAGAGACAGCACACGGCGCCATTCCGCGACTAACCCACACACAGGAATCCGCCGGTGACCCCAACCCGCTGGACGTGGAGCTGCAGGCGCTCAGGGAGCACCTCATCAAAGACATCCCAGTCGACCCCAATGAGCGCAACGCAGCGCAACAGGCACAGTTTCTCCTCGGACACATGCTGGAGTTCCACCGCCGCGAAGAAAAAGCCACCTGGTGGGAGTTCTTTCGCCTGCGCGATCTGCAGGAAGACGAGCTTTCCCTGGAACGCAAAGCGCTCACCGGCCTCACCTTCCTTGCCGTGACCAACCCGAAGAAAGCGCCGGTCATTCAATACGCGTTCGCAGAACAGGACGTTGACGCCCGCGATGGCGAAGACGTTTACGACACGGACGGTAATAAAATCGGGACGGTGAACGCCGTCGACCACAACGCCCGCACGATCGACATCACCCATCGTTCGGATAGTGCAGAAAAGCGCCCTTCGACGGTGTATTTCCACAGCTACATCAACCCGAAAGAAATCCGCGAATCCCTGAAACGCCTGGGTCAGCACGTCCTCACAAACGGCCTGGCGCCAACCTCCCCCTACACCTCCGCGCTGCGCCTTCTCACCCTGCAACCACCAGGCAAGTCGGGACAACCACTGCGCAAGGAGAACGAAGACATTGTCGAGGCTGCGAAACGCATTGCGCTCGATCTCGACGGCGACGTGCTCGCGATCCAGGGCCCACCTGGTGCGGGCAAAACGTTTACCGGCGGCGAAATCATCCATGCACTGGTCGCTGCGGGCAAAACCGTGGGCATCACCGCCGTCGGCCACAAAGTCATCCACAACCTGCTGGAACAGGCTGACGCGTCCGCGCAGGAAAGTGGCATCAGCGGCATGCAGCTCTTCCACCGTCACAGCACCAATGGCAAGTACGAGGGTGACGCGTCCATCAACAACATCAAAGACTACGACAAAGTGCTCGACGGTCTGCGGGATGGCAGCATTGACGTCGTCGGCGGCACCCAGTGGATGTGGTCGCGCCAGGATTTCGAGCAGGCCGTCGATGTACTGATCGTCGACGAAGCCGGACAGATGTCTCTGTCTAACGTGCTGGCAGCCGCACCGGCAGCAAAGAACCTCATCCTGCTCGGCGACCCGCAACAGCTCGAGCAGCCCATCCAGAGCAGCCACCCGGAAGGCAGCGACGTTGCCGCCCTCAAGCACTGGCTCGGAGAACACGAGACGATGCCTGCGGACCGGGGCCTCTTTCTCGACGAAACCTGGCGCCTGCACCCGACCATCTGCGCCTTCACCTCCGAAATCTACTACGAGAACAAGCTGCAGCCACGCCCTGACCTCATCCACCAGCAGCTCGACGGCACCCCGCCCTACGAGGGCGCGGGCTTCTTCATCTTCCCTGTCGAGCACACCGGCAACACCGCACGAGCCAACGAAGAGGTCGAGGCGATTGCTGGCATCGTGAGCGATCTGACCGTCTCGGACGGCAGCTATACGAACAGGCTCGGGGAAAGAAGCAAGCTGGTCGAATCCGATATCCTCATCGTCGCCCCATACAACTCCCAGGTGGGCGCGCTCAAAGAACGGCTGCCGAGCATGCAGGAACGCATCGGCACGGTGGATAAGTTCCAGGGACAGGAAGCTGCCGTTATCATCTACTCCATGACCTCCTCAAGCCCGGAAGACGCCCCTCGCGGCATGGAGTTCCTCTACAACCCGAACCGCTTCAACGTTGCGACGTCCCGTGCCAGAGCAATGTGCATCCTCGTCGGCAACCCCAAGCTGCTTGCACCGCACTGCAAGACACCCAACCAGATGCGCATGGCCAACGGTTTCTGCCGATACGGCGAACTCGCCAGAGAGGTCACGTAGACGCGTTTGATCTACGTCACAAACCCGGCATGACGGGATTGTTAGGATGGTTCGCTCAGATCAGTCCAGGGCGAAAGGACTCACCTCGCAAATGGCCAGACATTTCCTGATCGACCCACCGGTGCACAGCATCCCGACGCTCGAAGATTACCAGGCGCAGTGGCCTCACTTGAAAGCCCGGCAATCCCACGTCGCTCAGGATGAACGCTTCATCGAGCTCATTCTCGGCGCTCACCAGTATTTCGAGTTCCACCTGATGCTCCTCGACCGCGTGAAGCATCAGCACGTCGATCAAGACAAAGAACCGCTGGGCCTCAACTTCACCATACGCGCCGGCGCGGTGAAGAGTGCCATCATTTCCGGCGTCTCCGTCATCGAGAGTGTGCTGCTCTTTCATGCCCAGTCGCGACACATCAGAATTTCAGACAAGGCCACCTTCGGCAGCCTGGTCGTCGCCTGGAAAGCGGACAAGCGTCACTGGGCCGACATCAAACCCATTAACGCGAGCCTTAGCCGTCTCCTCAAAGTACGGAACCGCGTGCACCTGTATTCGAGCCCGAACACCACCTGGGAAAACGTGCTGACCTCAGAGGAAGAAGACCTCGAGAAGGTCCACGAGTGCATCGCGTTTCTACAAAAGCTGAAAACTCGGGACCGGCGCTTGCCGAAGCGCGTGAATAGCTTTCATCGCAGCACGAAGTCCAAGAACAAGAGCGCGTCATAAAGCTCGCGTGTCGACCTAGCCAACCCGCTCGACGTCGTATTCCCCTGAGTAGCTTTCCAGCGCGCCAAGCGCTTCTTCAGGCGACACGCGGAAAAATTCTTTCCGGCGATTTACGAGGTTTACCCGGCGATCATCGAAGTGGACGTGAAAGTACTTCTCGAGCGTTGGCGCATCCTCGGTATAGATGAAGGCATGCACCGTAAACCGTTCCGGCACAGAAGCATCACCCAATTCCTTAACGCGATCGTTGGGATCCAGGCGCCGGGTCATGCCAATTTTGCAGATGCCCTCGCCGAATGACGCAGGATTCGAGATCACGTAGACGAAGCCCGCACGGGTCAGCTGCGCCAGAGAAATTGCCCGCGACTCTCTGGCTTTCAAGAGCTCGAGCTCCTTCTGGTGAAGCCCCAGCTTCTCCTTTTGCGCGTCCGTCGCCTCGCCGATCTTGGCCAGTTCCTGCGCCACCAACCGTTCCATGCGCACCCGATCCTTCTCAGCCTTCGCAAGCTCCTTCTTCACGCGTTCGGCATCACGCTCTTCTTCACGAATGCGCCGGCGCTCCTCCCGCTCCTCCTCCTTGAGGCTCTCCTTCAGCTGTTTGACTTCGTAGTGCAGGCGCAGCTCACGGACCTTGAGATCCAGATATTCCTTTTCCAGGAAAATCTTGACCATCTTGCTGTCGTCGTTGATTTCCTGAAACTTCTTCTGAACGCGATCGACCAGACGGCTGATGTTGTTCCACTCCACCGCTGCGATCGCCGCTTTGACTTCATTATCCAGACACCGGATACGCAGTCTGATCTCGCGGTTCACAAACGTCTTCGCCCCGGCCTTACGGCCATTCAACGTCATGTTTGCAGGTAAACGCGAAACACACGCCCGCTTGGCACGCACCAATGATTTGGCTTTGTGCTTCACCTTCGCAAGCTCCGCCTCCAGAACGGAGAGATCACGGGTGTCGTAAAGCGGCTCGTAGGCGCTGACATCGACGGTGCCCACGCCAAGGCTATAGGTATTGATCAGCGCTTCGAACGATCGCAGCGCGCCGTGTTTTTCTTTGTACTGCGCCTGCAGGTCGGCATAGGTTCTGGAGAGCTTGGACACTTCCGTGTTCAACGCATCCACAGGCGCGTAGTCGACCATCAGGACGTCGTGCTGCGACTTCACTTTCATCATGTATCGCACGCCGGCAACCAGCGCAGCCGCTGCAGCGATGAAGAAGACCATTGCAATTGCGATATCCATTGACGCGCTCAGATGGATTCCGGCAGTTCCGCGGAAGCGGACTTCACATGACGCTCGCCGAGCTTTGCTTCCCGCATCAGCTCAGATTCCCGGAACTCCCTGGCATCGCATTCGAAATACCAGGACGACTTGATGCCAACCTTATCCATCAGGGTTCGCACTTCTTCCGGGGAGACAAAGAAGAATTCTTTGCGGGGATTGTCTTTGTTGACGCGTCTGGAGTTGAACGCCTTGTGCAGCCCTTTTTCGAGTTTGGGTGCGTCGTCCACGAACGCAAGCGTATGCACATCGAAGCGGTAAGGGACGCTCGCATCACCCAGCTCCACCACCCTGGCCATGGGTTCCAGGCGCCGCGTCATGCCAATCTTGCAGACCCCTTCGCCGAAGCTGCCGATATTGGAGATGACATAAACATAACCCGCACGGGTAATTTGCGCCTGGGCGGTGGCGCGTTCGAACCTGGCGGCAAGCTCCTGCTTCTCAGTTTCAATTTTCTCGATTTCCAGTTCGAGTTTAGCCAGTTCATCCCCGGCAATCTGTGCTGCCCGCGCACGCGCCCTTTCGAGCTCAGCGGAGCAGAGGGCAAGCTGGTTTTCGATTTCGTCGTCTTCTTCATCCTCGTCATCCGAGGCGTGCCCGTATTCTCTGTTCTGCTCTCGAATGATGGCCTTTTCCCGTTTTCGCGCCTCTTTTTCCTCTTGCCTGCGCACCAGGTCCGCATGCCAGAAACGGAGCTCTTCCTCTTTTAAAGAAAGGTACTCCGGGGAGATCAATACGTTGACGGTTTCAGCGAGCCTCTCCAGCGCATCAACGCTGGAATAGAGTTTTGTCACAGCGGTATCGAAGCTGTTGTAGCGCATCTTGTCTCGCGCCATATCGAATTCGGCGTTGAACGCGCTGATCATCAGCTTGTTGTATGTTTTAATCAGCTTGTCCCCGTCTGACTTGCTTCCGAACCACTCCCAACTTGTCAGCGAGGTGATTGCACCCTGCGTCTTGATGAGCTCGAGCTGACGGGCACGGGCCGCGCGAATGTCGGATTTTAGACTTTCGTCGTCGTCGATTTTGAAGTTTGGCGGTGGGAGGCCAGCGTCAATCTGTCGCACCTGAGCTTCGGCGCCAGCACACGCTTCGAGCAGACTGGACATGGCGGCGTTGCCCTTTTCCAGTTTCTCGGTTATCGACGATTTCGCCTTTTCGAGTTCACCGACGAGTTCCGGCACGGGCTTTTTCGCCATGTCTGCCGTCATGGCTGCAACTTTTCGGTTCAGGAAAAAGGCGCGCACGAAGAGCGCAACTGCTGCGACGACCAGTGCAATCGAAAAGGTGTGAATCAGGTAGGGGAGTTGGTCCGAAGAGAATTCCATTTCCAGGCCCTTTCATTCTCTTCCCCAGCCTATATGACCTCGCGGATGTCATCTGTGACGCATCTCAAGCTACGCACTCTGGCCCGCGCCTTTCGGGAGCGATATCCTGCAACCATGACATTTGACCTGCGCCCCAAGACTGAAGCGGGACGGCGCTTCGTTGCTGCCGCTACCGATCTGATCCCCGAATTGCGCGAATCAGCACCCATCGCGGACCGAGATTCCACGATGTCCGCGCAGACATTCCGCACTCTGCAGGATGTCGGTATCGCAGCCGCCTGCGTGCCCGAAGAGCTGGGAGGCTGGGGGCTCACTTCCGTATACGACTGGATGTTGGGCATACGCGCGCTTGCCCAGGGTGACGGCGCAGCTGCGATTGCGATAAACATGCACCTGGCAGTCACGCGAGGCATGGCCCAGGCTTACGCCATGGCGGGAAGCCGGGCAGATTCTGGAGCGGCCGTCCCGCTACGCGCGGTAGCGGCAGGTGAGATGCTCATCTGCGCCACCGCCACCGAGCGCGGAACCGACAATCTGCATCCTTTCACAGAAGCGACGGCAAGCGAAGATGGGTGGCTGATCAATGGCCACAAGATGTTCGTCACGATGTCGCCACTGGCAACCCACCTTGCAATGAATCTACGTCTGCGCGACGAGGAAGGAGATTTCCTCGCGACCACACTGTTGCCAATCGACTCCCCGGGACTGATTCCACAGGATGACTGGGATGCACTAGGCATGCGGGGTTCAGGCAGCCAGTCGATAAAATTTGAAGACGTCAGAGTCGGAGCGGGTGCAGTTCGTAAACTCGCGCGATGGGGTGAGTGGAGCACCCCAGTGCTGATCAATCGAACGCTGGGAAACCTCACGCTGGTTGCTGCATTCCTTGGTATCGCAGAACATGCTCGAGCACTCGCGCTGGAATCGCTCAGCGCCCAGAAGAAACTTGATCAACCGGTAAGAGACAACCCGGGTGTACAGCAGAGCGTCGGCGAGCTCGAGATTGAACTCACTCAATGCCGGGGCACACTCGCCCAAGCTGGCTCAGGCGTGGACGAATGGCTTTCGAACGCGGCAGAGCACCCACCCTCTCTCGAACAGGCGCACGAACTCATGCAGTCATACCAGGCCGCAAAGTGGGTGGTGAATCGCGGCGCCATATCCATCGTTGACAAAGCTATGGACCTTGCAGGGGGTTCCGGATTCATGGCGGGCAACCCGCTGTCCCAGCTTTATCGGGATGTCCGCGCCGGACCCTTCATGCAACCACATGCAGCGGTGGATATTCGCGGATACGTCGGCCAGGTGGCATTAGGAATCTATCCGGAGTCCTGACGTCAGACTGGTCGCATAGGGGACAAAACCCACCATTGCATACGCCGCCCCCGGCCTTCCGAACACAGCAGCCAGCGCTCAGAGTCCGAGACAGTGTCGAGCTCAGGGTAAGCCGACAGGTCACGGATCGACGTGGTCAGAACGGTCACCGTAAAGTGTTCTGCCGCCCTTTCTCTGAGCTCGACCAACCGTTCACTGCCGTCGTCGAGCAGCCACTCGTGGAGTTCGATGATCACTATGGCCCGCTTCAGCAGTTCCACCACACCCGCCGTGAGAAATGCGAACTCAGCGCCTTCGATATCGATAAGCACAACGGCATCATTGCGCTGCGCTTCCGGTATCATCGCCAACTCGCTCGCATCCGCCTCACCGTGAATTGATATCTGATCGGCAACCCCGTTAAGCAGCGCATTCTCCCGGATCATTGACCTGCCCTGTTCAGATATCTCAAATGCATGGGATTGATCGAACAAACCCTGGCTGACGGCCGCAACGGCGTAGTAACCATCAGCCGCACCAATATCAATGAAGACACTGCGCTCGCGGCTGGCTGATACCAGTGCGTTCAGGACTTCCTGTTCATAGAAACCGAACAGCATGCTGGCCCTGTTGATATCACTCCACCACGATGTGGCCGTGAACCGGAAGCCGCTGAATGGCCCATATTGAACAGTTGCGTCAAACACCTGATTGAAGTGCTCCGCAAGACGCAGCCGAGTCGCCGCAACATCCTCGATCGCGTTCAGCTTCAGTGCGGCACGACCCGCGTAGTATCGTAACGTCTCTTTCAACCCACGAGCGCGCAGCGAGTCAGCCAGTCTGGATAGCAGGGATCTGGTCAAAGCGGAAAATCCAAAATCGACAACGACAAGTGCCGGGAATGCTAACGGAAGCTTCGCACAAAGCCACGTTTTACCGTATGCATGGCGGAAAGTGGAGGAGTCGAACCCCGTGCTGTTAAACACCTCTGGTTTTCAAGACCAGTTGCCGGCCCACCCAGCAGCACCTTCCTAATCGAAAAATAGTGAGAGCGCGGCGGCACGTACGTGCCACCGCCGAGTTACTCCTCTCTTCCCTGAGGTTGGAGTTTTACGAGTTGACCCATCACGCCGTCCAGTCCGTTGTAGACGTTCAAGGTGTCGACACTGGCAGACACTTGCTCAAGCGTCTCCAGCTCCTTCAGTCGAGCCATCATTGCGTTGCGCTCCAACTGCTTGGCAGTGTTCGCCAGCGCTCTGACAGCCTGAGTTTCGTCACGTCGGCGAATCGCGTTCGCCTCGGCAACTTTCTCAGCCTCGACCACCTGGTTCAGGATGGTTTTCATCTCGCCAGGCAAGATGAAATCCTTCACGCCAACCATGGTCACGGCGATACCCGCCTTCGCAAGTTCATCGCCGACCTCAGACTGAACATCCTCGCCAAGCTTGGTCTTGTCAGCCAGGAGCTCATCCAGCGTCAGAGACCCAATGGTTCGACGCAGGGCGAACTGCACAGCACGATAAGCCAAGCCTTCGACATCGGGCGTTTGCACGATGGCTTGCACCGCATCCGTGATGCGATACTGCAGTGATGCATTCGTGCGCAGTGAAACGCGATCGCGAGTCAAAATTTCCTGACCGTTGATCTCAATCTCCTGCACACGCTTGTCCACCGCCAGGGCTTTCACGTCGCGGCCAAGCTTCCAGAAGGCATACCGGCCTGGTGTCAGCGTGCGATCGACGTCACCATCAATCATCAACAGTGACTCAAAGCCCTGATCTACCGTGACCGGAAGAATGGCCTTGCTCAGCGTTGCCAGCGCAACAGCATCACCACATCGGTTGATGGCCTGGACCCATGCCTCAGGCACCGCCAGATCATCCGTGAATTCCACAACCTGGATCGCTGTATCGACTGAGTTCTTCCAGAACGCCACAACTTCACCGGGTAGTGCCAGCCTCGTTACCAGCTTGCTGACCGAGATCAACGCAACCTGGTTTTGCTCGAGCACCCGAATGTCCAGGTACTCGCTCAGCACGTCTCCGTGCTCTCGAACCAGGTACTGGGCGTTCGGCAGCATCGCCTCGCCGTCCTCGACGTTGAAGCTGTCGAATCTCAGGTGCCGTGTGCGCTTCCAGAAATTGTACTTTCCAGGAGCCAACACACCCATCAGGTTGCCATCACGGAACCAAAGGACCCGTTGGTTTTCTGCAACACGAACTGTTTTCGTAAACATGTGTTTGTCTCCTTATCCCTCCAAACGGAGGACTATTAAAAGCAGCACTCTGCCTCTTCACGCGCGGTTTGCCCTTGCGACGCCCGAAGCTGGACGAGGTGGCGGCGGGCAGTCTCGGGTCCGAACATCGCAAAGTGCGTATGCCCGGACTTACGACTGCCTGCAGCGCCCCTCCACTTTCGGGCGTGGCGCTCTCCTTGCAGAGAGGACAAACGGACGCAATCAAGGCCAGGCAACCACCCGCGTCGGTGTGAAACCGTCAAGTGTGAAGCAACCACTCAGCTCAATGTCGAGCCAGAGGCTGTTCGCGCTCAGGATTTCGCACGTGTTCAAGTTTTTGCCAACACCAACCAACAACTCGTTGGTCGATGAGAGTGCCACCGTTTTTGAAGGCAACGCCTTCATTGAGTTGGGTTAGTACCCATGGGGACTCGAACCCCACCCTTTTCAGGGTTTCCCATGATGCTTGTCCAGGATTCGAACCTGGGACTCATCCGTTATCAGCGGATTGCTCTACCTCTAAGCTAACAAGCCGTTAGGGCAAACCGTTTGTTGGCACGAGGGGTTTCGAAGACCAGGTCTGAAACCCTCGCCGGGTTGGACTCACGAGCCAACGCCGTTAACGCACAGTTTGGTTCTCCACTGCGGCTGGCGTTTCACAGCCAAACCGCGAGGATTCTTGGTTGTCATTGGCGGGCGCGGAAGATTCGAACTCCAACTCCTGATTCAAAGTCAGGCGTGTTAACCCATTACACCACGCACCCTCTTCCTGGCCAGAGATTCAGCCTTTGACACACAGCACCTGCTTCAACGTGTGGACAATTTCCACAAGGTCGTCCTGGGCCGCCATCACCGCATCAATGTCCTTGTATGCGGCCGGCGATTCGTCCAGCACACCAACGTCCTTACGGCACTCAACACCACGTGTCGCTTCAGCGTGATCATCCAGTGAAATCGCTTCTTTCGCTTTTCCACGAGACATCACACGTCCGGCGCCATGGGAACAGCTACAGAACGATTCTGGATTACCTTTCCCACGCACAATGAACGATCGCTCACCCATTGAGCCCGGAATGATGCCCAGCTGTCCTTCTCGTGCTGACACCGCGCCTTTGCGTGTCACCCAAACGTTGGCACCAAAGTGGTTTTCTTGCTGCACGTAGTTGTGGTGACAGTTGATCGCCGCATCTTCAATCTTGAAGTCCGGTAGATGCTTGCGCAGCGCTGCAATGACGAGCTTCATCATCACGTCGCGGTTGTTAGCGGCGTAATCCTGCGCCCAACCGACAGCCTCAACGTAGTCGTCAAAGTGCTGCGTCCCTTCGCTGACGTAGGCCAGGTTCACGTCGCGCAGGTTGATATGGTGTGTACGCATATCTTCCTTCGCGATCTCAATGAAGTAGCGACCGATCAGGTTGCCAACCCCACGAGAACCAGAGTGCAACATCACCCAGACACGGTCTTCGGTATCCAGGCACACTTCGATGAAGTGGTTGCCACCACCCAAAGAGCCTGTTTGCCGTACCGCTTTGTCCCAGATGTTGCCGCGCGTCATCGTCGCCAGCTTCGGGTGCTTTTCCAGCAAGCCACCCAGACCACTCTTACGGTATGTATCTTTGTAGGGCGAAACTTTGTGCTCGCCCTGGCCGACCGGGACTGCATCTTCAATCTCTGCTCGGATACCAGATAGAGAGTCCGGCAAATCATTGGCAGTCAACGTTGTCCGCGCAGCGACCATCCCGCAGCCAATATCCACACCCACAGCCGCGGGAATGATGGCGCCCTTGGCGGGGATTACAGATCCTACCGTGGCACCAATACCCCAATGCACGTCAGGCATCACAGCCACGTGCCTGTGGATAAATGGCAAACTGGTGACGTTCAGCACTTGAGCAAAGGCTTGGTCTTCGAAGGCGACACCTTCGGTCCAAGATTTGATCAATGCGTTTTGACCTTTTGCCACTAGCATTTTCATTCTCCTTCTGGCGGTAGGGGTAGGATTCAACGCGCCGAGCCTCGGCTACGCACCGTTTCCGGCGTCTCCATTTAGCAAACGGGCCCATTACCACTCTGGCACCCTACCTTAATCTTGTTTGGTAGCCCTGACAGGATTCGAACCTGTAGGTCGTGGCTTAGAAGACCACTAGCGATCCCATCGCACAGGGCTATAAAAATGGTGGGGGCACAGGGATTCGAACCCTGACCTTCCGGGTAAAAGCCGGAAGTGCTAGCCGTTAAACACCATACCCCCGAGGGGGATTTGTTTGTCGCAGTCCATTCGGACTTCTCCTGTTTGGTGCACCCGGAAGGACTCGAACCCTCATAGACGGGCTTCGAAAACCCGCTGCCGTCCAGTCGGCTCGGATGCGTAATTGGTGCCCATGACGAGATTCGAACTCGCAATACCACGGTTGAAAGCCGGGGTTCCTAGGCCAATTAGAAGACATGGGCAGAGCCCTATGTCTCTCGTATTCGCTTACTCATTTTCATGGCAGTTACCTCCTACATATCTGGTACGCGGGGTCGGATTTAACGCGCCGAGCCTCGGCGACTGCCTCCCGCTTATAAGGCGGGCGCACATACCTGAATGTGCTTCCCGCGCGTCTGGTCGGCGCCGTTGGAGTTAACCGGCAACCGCGTTGCAACTGTCTCCCGGTTATCAGCCGAGTGCATTTACCAGACTTATGCTACGCGCCGTGTTCAACTGCTCGCCTTTCGGACTTGCATTACTTTCGCGGCATCCCTGCCGTTCGCCCACCAAACACAATGTGTATGGCCCCACTGGAAGTGCTCGCACCTTCGTCTCCTGGGCTTCAACCAGGCGCTTGGTCTGTCTCAGCTACAGTGGGAGTGAACTTCATCAAAAAGTCGATGCAATCAACCGCGTGATCCATGTCATTCGGTTGGATAAACGAAACACTGTCCCGACCGACGTGGGTAACCACCACAACTGACCCCGTTACGGATGTCCATTGGCTGCCTACTGCAATACTTCGTTCGTTCACGTACATCGCCTTTCTCCAGCTGGTGCCCCGCCCTGGACTCGAACCAGGAACCATCTCCTTTTGAGGGAGCCGCGTCTTCCGATTGCGCCAACGGGGCTTGGTAGCTGGGATGGGAATCGACGCGCCGGGCCCCGGACACGTCTGTACAGGTTATGAGCCTGCGCTGGTACCTACTCCAGTCACCCAGCTATTCAACTTTTCCAACCTATCTCCTATGCCGTTTCTCTGGTGCGCCGCCAGGGAGTCGAACCCTGTCCGCATGGGTTGGAAGCCCAGCATGCCGCCACAAACACCTGCGACGCTTGGTGCAGGCACTTCTAAAATGGTGCCCGCAATTTCAAATTGGTCTGGGTGGTTGGATTCGAACCAACGACCACTCGCTTCCAAGGCGAGTACTCTGCGCAGACTGAGCTACACCCAGATGGACTTGCCGGTGGGAGTCGAACCCACATAACCGGAGTTGCAGTCCGGTGCCTCGCCATTCGGCCACAGCAAGTTGGGGTGTTACCGGGAATCGAACCCTGGTCTTCCGGTTCACAGCCGGGCGCTCTGCCACTGAGCTAGTAACACCATTGGCAGGCCGTCGAGGAATCGAACCTCGCTAATGGGTTTTGGAGACCCAACTGTTCCCAGAACCCAGCCTGCTGAAAAAACTGGTGCCGCACGCACGGATTCAACCGCCAACCGCGTTGCTGCTATCTCTCGCTTACAAGACGAGTGCTTATCCACATAAGCTTCTGCGGCGTTGGTACCCCAGGTGGGATTCGAACCCACAAAATCCGGTTTCTAAGACCGGCGCCTATGCCAATTCGGCTACCGGGGCATTGGTGGAGAACCTCGGAATCGAACCGAGCAGGCCATTGCCTCTTCTCACAAAAAGTGGAAGCAATCCGCTTACCCAGAGCGTTCCCCATGGTGCTTCGTCTTGGAATCAAACCAAGCTAGCCAGACTTGTAAGATCCGGTTGCGCTCAGCGCCCGAAGCGTGGCGGCTCATGCGGGAATCGAACCCGCCTTAATCTCCTAGACAGGGAGTTACCTACCCAGTCGGTCTATGAGCCTTGAAACTTGGCTGGCATCCTGGGACTCGAACCCAGCGCGGTCCGCTTAACAGGCGGTCGCCAATCACCGAGCGACGCAAGCGTCGCTAGATGGCCCGATGCCAATCAAGGTTGCTGGTGGTTTCCTGGCGGAGAGATGTTTGGAGGGATAAAGGGGATCTGAGTTAGCGAATGAATTCGCTCTTTATCTTCCCGCCAGCGTTGCACCAGCGGGATACAACGCACAGTTAGCCGGAGGTGCCCTGATAATTACTCGGGCACACGGCGGCAGGCTTCTCGCTATCGAGGAGCCAGCTGAATCTGCGATGTATCGATAAGTGAATCATTTCTTCAATACCTTCTAACGAATAGACACACGTGACTATTCAAGTTCGCGGCACCTTGCGCTTTCTTGTCGCCACCGTCAAACGGTTTTTCTCCAAATCCACGAAAAGGCAAGGAATATCCCCTTGCGGACGGATTTTTGACCGAGATCGAAATCTCCGTCCTACAGATTGAGCGCCCGGTGACCGGCGTCCCCCCAAGCCTCAGCCGGAAGCTTGCCTGCGGGCGTTCAGCTCAACCTGAATCTCGGCAACCCGCTGCCTGTCCAGGCGATAAGACAGGTAAAACAACAGGATCCCAAGGCCGATCACAGACGTAATCGGTCCCGCCACCAGCCCCAGACGGAAGACCACGTCAGCCGCCACTTCGCCGGCCGGCGCTCCGCGTGGAAATTCGATCAGATCGAGTGTGATCCCGGCAAACACGCTCGCTAGCGAAGCACCGGCTTTGAATGCGAAGGAGCGCGCGGAGAAGATCACGCCTTCCTGCCGTTCGCCGGTAATGAGCTCCTGTTCATCTGCGACGTCCGCAAACATGGCGTTGACAGTGATCAGCACCGCCGGGCTGCAGCAGCCCGCGAGAAAGAGGAACGTCAACAGCAGCATGAGGAGCTCCGGCGTGCCGTTGTCTGGCGTCCAATCGGTGAAAAGCCGCAGACAGATCATGATGTTGTTGCAGGTGATGATGACGGTCGAGAGCATGATCAGCGCGTAGCGCTTATCAAGATACCGGGTCAGCACCGGCGCCAGCACCACTGAGAAAGGCAATGCGGCCAGTGCCGCCGGCCCAATCCAGCGCATCTGCTCCGTTTCCATACCCCAGAAGTGGATATACATGTACACCATGAACGCCATTTCCACGCCGAGCAGGATGATCGCGCAGAAAAGCCCACACACCAGCATGCGGTAGGAGTGATTGGTGAACGCGGTTTTCAGTTCGCGAAAGAGACGGCGTGGATGCAGCCGCTCCGCCATCTTGAAACGCACTTCCGGCAGGTACGGGATTTCCTTCTTAGTCCCCCAGACACAGAGCGAGATGGAGACGGCAATGCCGAGTGCAGCGACCATGGACAGCACCGGATACCCATCCGCGTTCAACATGCCGTGGCTGAACTCAGCAGTTGTCGGAAACACGAACGTCAGCATGAGAAAGCCGAATCCCCACTGCCCGAGCGTGCCGAAGAGCTGGCTATAACTGTAAACGCGGGTACGGTCGAGATAGTCCTGCGCCATTTCCGCACCGAGCGCGAGATGCGGAATGTGATAGAGCGTCAGGCACAGACGCGTGAGCACCGCAAAGACCACCAACCAGCCGAAGTAGAAGTACTCCGACATCCCCGCGGGTGGATTGAAGAGCGCCACTATGCTCAAGCCCATCGGGATTGCCGCGCCAGCCATCAGCGGGTGGCGCCTACCCCAGCGGGTTTGTAATCGGTCGGAGATCGAACCCGCGAGTGGATCGGTGATGGCATCGCAGAAGAGCGCTATACCGAGCGCAATGCCGGTCAGCGTGCCAGGCACCCCGAGAATCTGGTTGAAGTAGAAGAGAACGAATGTGTTGAAGACCGTAAGCGTAATGCCCTCGGCCAGCTGCCCCACACCAAATCCGAGTTTGGACGTGAACGGCAGAAGGCGTGCCTCCGGCGTTGTATTAGCCAAATCCTGATTCCCCACCCCCGACTAGAGCATTCGAGCATAGAGGTTTGTGCGACTGGCGGGTAGAGAATAGATCCACCGCCGACGTAGCCGCGCCCCATGCGCACGGGTTGCGAGCACCCGCGAACTTGTCTTGCTAAAGTTGCCCCACTGCACACCAACAAGATCGGAGGGGTATCGTTGGAAATCGATTGGGGAAATCTACGCTTCGATGGCGATCAAAAATTTTCGATAGCAGATGCGCCATGTGACGCTGAGCGACTGTATACGGACAAGAAAGACTATCGCCGCAAGATGCGCGCACTTCGCAAAGCAATCGATGCACATCAACGCATGATGTATGCCCACGATCGCTATAGCCTCCTGTTGGTGTTTCAAGCCATGGATGCGGCGGGCAAAGACAGCACGATTCGAGCAGTTTTAAGCGGGGTTAATCCCCATGGGGTTGAGATCAGTTCGTTCAAACGACCAAGCGATCGGGAGCTCGACTACAACTTCTTGTGGCGGACAACCGTGGTCATGCCGCGGCGAGGCCATATCGGTGTATTCAATCGTTCTCACTACGAAGAGGTCTTGGTGTGTAAGGTCCATCCGGAGATCGTGACCGAGTACCAGAAGATGCCGAAGGAAGCGACGCGCGATCTCAATCGCCTGTTTGCCGACCGCTACGAAGCCATTAGAGCATTTGAACGGTACGCGGCAGATAACGGGACCATGATTCTGAAGTTTTTCCTGAACCTGTCACGCGATGAGCAGCGCAACCGGTTCATTGCGCGCATCGACACCCCCGAGAAGAACTGGAAATTCTCGGATGCGGACGTACGCGAACGGGGTTATTGGAACGATTACCAGGCAGCCTATCAGGACGCAATCAATGAGACCTCCCGGCCCTATGCGCCATGGTTTGCCATTCCAGCCGACGACAAGCGCAACATGCGCCTCATGGTGGGTGCAGCCGTGTTGGATGCCTTGCAACAAATGGACATGAGTTATCCGGAGTTGTCACCCGCGCAAACATCAGAATTGGCCGACATCAGGGCGCGGTTGCTGGTCGATTAGCGCGGCAGGTTCATTTCTACAGATCAGACGCTGAACCTGATGCCCGCTCGTGCCATCCCGCCGCCAATCCCAATCGGCGTGCCGTCCGCGCGCCAACAGCTGGCACCCGACAGCTGAGCGCCATCCTGCGCAATCATCCCCATCCCTGCACCGACAATGGGCTGTTTGCTGATCTGATGGCCGCGCCGGTCCAACTCGCTCAGCACCTCGTCACTAAAGCCGGGTTCAACTTCCAGCTCTTCGCCTAGCGTCCAGATTCGCGGCGCCTCCACGGCTTCCTGGGGTGTCATCTCGTGATCGATGACGTTGACGATCGCCTGCAGGGCGGAGGGGAATATCCGGATGCCGCCAACGAGACCCACGCAGAAAACCGGCCGCTCTTCCTTTTCGACGATGATGGGCGACATGCTGGATGTCACCCGCCTGCCGGGGGCAATCGAATTGGCCATGCCGGGATGCGGATCGAATATGTTCATCGTGTTGTTCAAGATCATGCCGGTTCCCGGCACGGTGGCTTTGCAGCCAAACACCGCGTGAATGGTATGCGTGGCTGAAATCACGTTGCCGTCGGCATCTGCGGCGGCCATGTGGGTGGTTGCGGGTGATTCAGCAATGTAGGCGGTCTGCACGTTGCGCGCCCGCTGCATGTCGATCCGTTCGCGCCAGGTATCGGCATGAGCGTGGCTTATCAGCATGTCGACCGGTACATCGACGAACGCGGGGTCGCCCATGTAATGGCGCCGGTCTTCGAAACCGATCTTCAACACCTCAGCCAGGAGGTGCAGGCCGTCGGCCGTGCCAAACCCGAGCCCCGCGACATCAAAACCCTCCAGAATGTTGAGCATTTCGATGACATGCACGCCGCCGGCAGTGGGCGGGGGTGGGCCGACAATGTCATAGCCGCGGTATTGGCCGCGAACGACGCTTGCGTGGGTCGTGGTGTAGCCGGTGAGATCCTCCATGGTGAGGATGCCGCCTTCTTTCTGAATGTAATCCACCGCGGTCTGTCCGATGGCTCCACCGTACAAGGCGCCCACACCTTCCGCAGCGATGGTCCTCAGCGTTTCTGCGTAGTCGGATTGCAAGACCAGTTCGCCCGGTTTCAGGGGGCTGCCACCCGGCAGCCAGGTCCTGGCCGTCTCGGGAAACCGCCCGATGTCTTCCGCGTTCTTATGGATGATCTCAGAGAGATAACCGGTCGCCCGGAAACCTTTCTCGGCATAGCGGATCGCAGGCTGCATAACCTCCTCAAGCGACAAGGTTCCCCACGCAGAGAGCGTCTCTTGCCAGCCGCGCAGCGTGCCGGGCACACCGGTCGCCAGCACGCCGATGTCATTCTCCCGGCCTTCAACGACCTGGTAATCGGGCCAGGTGTCGGAAACCGGTTGGTACATCGCGGCTGTCGCCGCGGCGGGTGCCGTGGTGTAGTTGTTGATGAACTGATGCTCACCCGCGGCGAGACGGACCGTCGACATCCCTGCGCCGAATATACCGACCATCATGGGTTCGACGACGGTGAGCGCAAAGAGTGATGCAATCGCGCCATCAATGGCGTTGCCACCACCGGCAATGATCTCGGCGCCTGCAGCGGAGCCCAGCGGGTTGTTTGTCACCACCATTCCCACAGAGCCAACGGCGGAAATCTTCTCCGTCGCGAACGGTGCAGCCGAGCGTTTACGCCAGTCCCCCATCTGGTTATCCGCTACTCATGAAAAATGACTATGGCACAAGCGGCGCAGTTTTGCCGGGTCTGCAGGTGCAAACAAAGCGCGTCCACGTCACCTGACGCTCGTCTGCCCGCCGTCCACCGGGATCAGCTGGCCCGTGATGAAGTGCGATGCATCGGACGCGAGAAAGACCATCACCGGGCCGAGGTCCTTTTCCGGGTCGCCATACTCCTCGCCGAGGGCGATGGTGCGTCGGTTCTGCCAGTAGCTGGCCGTGCGCTGCTCCTCCGTCGCCCGTGCCATGGCCTCCCTGTACATGGGGGTCGCCATGGCCGGCAGAACTGCGTTCACACGCACGTTATGGGCGCCCCAGGTGCCGGCAGCGGTGCGCGTCCAGGAATGCACGGCGCCCTTGGCAGCCGAGTAGGCGGCGGCAGACACTTCCGGCCGTTGGCCGGAGATAGAGCCAAAATTGATGATCGAACCACCGCCGGTGTCTTTCATGTGGCCGAACGCTGCCTGGTTGGTGAGCATCGTGCCGCGCACGTTCACCGCGAACATCTGGTCCCAATCCGCCACGCTCACGCTGCCGGCGTCGGACGAGCGTTGAATGGCAGCCGGGTGGGCCAGCGTGTCCAGACCACCGAGAACCTGTACAGCCTCGGTGAATGCCGCCGCTACGCTGTCGGCATCGGCGATGTCCACGTGGATATAGTGGGCCTGCTGCCCGTTCTCCACACCGTTTACCGCAGCGACAACGGCCGCGCCGCCGTCATCGTCGATGTCCATACCAACCACCCGCGCGCCTGCCCTGGCATAGGTACGCACCGTGGCGGCTCCCATACCGCGGGCACAGCCCGTGACTATAATGCGCTTTCCCGTGAGTTCATTTGTCATGCTACCCTCCCCTCAGGCGTGCTCGCTCGGTAGAGTCTATCGCTGGTATGAGCGCATTCTAAGTATAGAACGCGCGCCTGGCAGCCCGCATGCCCTCAACCGCTCGGGGAAAGCCCGCGTACAAACATAAATGAGTCATGATTTCCTCGATCTCGTCACGAGTGAGCCCATGGTTCAAGCCGGCTGGAACATGGAAGGCCAGTTCCTCTTCCTGCCCGAGCGCGGCCAATATGGCGATCACAATCAGTGAACGGTCCCGGCGTGACAGCTCCGGGCGCGCCCAGATTTCGCCGAGTGCCCAGAGCATGGCCCAATCGCCTACATCGCCGAGGAAGCTGTGCAAATCCGCAAGATCCTGCTTGGGATCGGCACTCGCTGTGCCTGCGGTCAATGTGCTGCGTACCTCGGCGGCGCGTTCCAGTCGTTCATCATCATCAAGGTGTTCGGCACCGCTTCGTCCGGAAATTTTTTCCACGCCTTCCGCATCGCAAAACGCCTGATCCATACGCCGGCTGGCCGCCATGGCCGCCGGGAACCCAACATAGGCAGCGACGTGCAGGTTGATCTCTTCAATCTCTGTACGGCTCAAGCCGTGCCGCAAGCCAATGCCGGTATGCAGCACAAGCTCTTCGTCCCGGGATTGCGCCGCCAATACGGCGATGATCATCAAGCTGCGGTCGCGGCGGCTGAGAATTGGACGGCTCCACATTTCACCCACTGCGGTAAACGCAAACGTTCCCAACGCCCCCATGTTGCGTTCCATCGAGGCCAGCACCCGAGCCGGTTCAGCCTCAGGTATAAATCGTGTGAATGTCTCGCTGGCCTGTTGTTGCCGCTCTTCCCAGTTTGCCATTGTCTCCCCCGGCGTCATCTGATCAATCAAGCCTGAGAGCTTACCCGATTAGACCTGCCATCACGGACACGTCTTGAAAGGCTGCTGCCTATCGGCGGATACTCAACACGTCATCTGCGAGGGGAAGGGACATGCGGGTTGGACTGACCATCTTCTGCCAGAACACTGGCGACTGGGACCGATTTGAGGCCGAAGAGCGCGGTGAGGACATTGCCGCGCGTCCAGGCAAACCTGACGCGGAGATCTTCCGCGAAGAAGTTGGGCTTGCGCTGATGGCGGACACCCTCGGCTTCGACAGCGTGTGGACGGTCGAGCACCACTTCACACCCTACACCATGGTGACCAACCCGCTGCAGCTGTTGACGTACCTGTCGGGGGTTACGAAGAACGTCGATCTCGGCAGCATGGTGGTGGTCCTTCCCTGGCACAACCCGGTACGCGTGGCCGAAGACGTGGCCATGCTCGACATGCTCCTCGGACCCGACCGTCAGATCATGTGCGGCGTTGGCCGGGGGCTCGGCCGCCGAGAATACGACGGTATGAACATCGACCAGGCGGAAGCGCGCGGGCGCTTCGACGAAGGCATCGAAATTCTGCGGGAGCTGCTCGCGACGGGTAAGTGCTCGTTCGAAGGCGAATTCTGGCAGCTGGACGATCTGCACCTGCGCCCACAACCGGAACGCGATCTGTCGTCGCAGCTCTTCTGCGCAGGCGGCACATCCGAGACCACCCAGGTGATCGCAAAACACAACATTAGCCCGCTCGCGGTACCCACCAGCTCGGTGGAGCTTGCGCTGAAGGGGGCGCTCAACTATGCCAATCTGCGCTACGAGAACGGGTTCGGGCCGGTGCACAACAAACTCGCGCTGTGGACGTACTGCTCGGACAACCCAGCCGAAGTCGACGAAGCGCTGGGTTGGGTGGTCGACTACTCGGATACGGCGCTCCGCCACTACGAGCTTGCGGGCACGCACCTCGACAACGTCAAGGGCTACGAGACCTACGCGAAGAACGCCGCAAACGTGCGCGCTGATCCGGATGCGTTCCGCAAGAACTTCGTGCGCGATCATCCCCTTGGCAACCCAGACCAGGTGATTGCGCAGACGCGTTACCTGGCGGAGACCTTCGGCGCCTCCGAGATCATGTTCGCCTTCAAATACGGCAACATGCCCATCGAGCGAGCCGAGCAGAGCCTTGAGATGTTCGCGCGCGAGGTGCTGCCGGCATTGAAGGAGATTGATGCAGCGCCGTTGCAGCCCGAAGCGGCGCAGGCGGCGGGCTAGACGACACGGGGGCGATGTACGCGCGGTGCGGCTTCCTGTCGCTCGCCACGCCGCTCGTTTCGTCGGGTGAGCGCGGCGCGCAATCTATTGAGCTTGTCTGCCGACAACGGGTAGCGCCAGATTACCAGCACCGCCCCGCCATATAGAATCGTGGGTATCACCACCGTGTTCAGCCGCAGCGCAAGCAACTCGTCCGGCCCGTTGACGCCGTTGGGATCGAACCCAAACAAGGCTACCGTGGGCAAGGCGAGCCCAACGGCAATGGCCTGGAACATCTTCTGACCCAGCGACCACGTGGCCATGTAAGAGCCTGCGACATGCGTGCCGGTGCGCATGGAAGCGACGTCAATGACGTCCGCTTTCATGGAGAGGGAAATCGCAGCGAAGTTGCCCCCGGCAACCCCGTACAACGCGAGCACGGCCAGCATCCCCCACACGTCACCCGGACCCAGCAGGAGGTAGCAGGGGCTTGCCAGACAGTAGATCGTGGCGCCGATCATCCATGTTTGCTTCTTGCCGATGCGATAGGAGAGCTGCATCCAGAGCCCAAGAGACAATAGCTGAGTAAAGTAGTGCCCCAGCAGGATCGCCTGAATATTCTCCTCGATCTCGACGACGTAAACCGCGAGCAGCATGAACATGGAGCCTGCCCACGTGGTTCCCATCGAGAGCATGAGAAACCCGATGAACAAGACCATGAACGTTCCGTTGGAGTACATCTGCTTGCCGCTGATCAGCAGATTGGTCTGGGCCGCGCGGTGTTTGATCGGTTCAGGCACTTTCCACAGGGCAATGAACATGAGCAACGGAAGCAGCACCAGCGCCATGAAGCCAACGATGGTCAACCCTTCCTTGGGAATAGAGCCATAGCCAAACAGCTCACCAGAAACCGTCGGTATGAACAACACGCTCACGTTGCCCAGATACCCGAAGAACTGTCGCCACCCGGTTATTCGGGTGCGTTCGTCGTAGTCGTCGGACAGCTCGGCGCCCCACGCGAAATAAGGGATGTTGATCATCGTCCAGCCAAGCCACAGCAACATGGACCAGACCAGCAGATGCCAGTTGTCCACAGGCCCTAACGGTGCGAACAGCTGCCATGCGGCGATCATCATGACCAACGCGCCACCCGCAAGCCACGGCTTGCGCTTGCCGAAGCGGGTATTCGTGCGATCGCTGAGATAGCCAATCAACGGATCCGTGATGACGTCGCTGATGCGAGCGAGCATCAAAATCAGCCCTATGTCTGTGAGATCCAGACCCAGATCACGCGAATAAACCAGCGGCAGATATAACGAGACCGGAATGGCTGCCAGATAAACCGCGTAGTCCGGGAGGCCGAAGTACAGCAGCGTCGACTTCTTGAGTCGACGGGCCGGCGGCGTGGTGATTGCCAAATCGAGCCCCTTGTTGGCGTCCAGCAGAATCCTGCTTGGAATTGAAGCACGTTGGAAGGCACGTGTCCCGACTTAACGCTGTTCCAAGTTCGACGTCGCGATTGCAACGAGATTTACTCGACTCTGACGACCGCGCCGTCCCGCACCTTGAAAGTACCGCCCGCGTCCCGATTGTCGAAATGGCGCTGCACGCCGTTGATACGCATCGAAACGCCGGCGCGGACGGATTTGGCGGCGTAGATCGACGCGTTGGTACATGCGCCTGTCTGTGCCAGCAGATCAACCAGCGATTGCCGAAGCTCAGCTTGCTGTCCCTGGATGACTTCCATCGTGTGGTTCAGTCTTCGGCAGGTTTCTTCATCTGGCGGTGCTACAGGTTCATCCTCTCCTGATGCGGCCTGCTCCCCCGGTTCCGGTGTGGATGCAAGATTGCAGCGCAAGTTCTCCAGCAGATATTGGACTTTCTTGCTTTGTGCCTCCAACGATGCCAGCGCATCGTTCAACTCGGTTTGATCTTCATCGGGTGATGCGGTGAGCCCGGCGATGATGAGGGTAGAGGCGCTGGAATTGATGCCGAGTCGATTGACGAACACGCCATTGTGTCCGTGACAGCTGCCGCCATAAACGCGGCCTTTTCCACCGGATTGGCCGACCAGGACCGCCTGGCCCGCCTCAGTGCGGCAGAAGCCGATGTATTCCTTGACGATCACATCGCCTTTGGCGTGCAGGTAAGCGCCGCTCGCGAACTTTGCCTGGATATTGCCACCGGCTTCCAGTCGCATGGATTGCGTTTGATCATCGTCCAGCGGGTCGGCGTGAATCACCCCACCCGCAATGATGATGTCGGCCCCAGCTTGGATGGCAGCGTCCTCAACCGTGCCTTTGATCGTGACGTCGCCGGTGGCGACGAGGCTGACGCCTGCGGATACGTCCCCAGAGATAATTATCGAACCGTCAAAGTCGACGTGCCCGGTGCGCATGTCCGCGGATGACAGTTTCAACACGTCATCCAAACGTACACCGTTTGCCAGCACGATTGGATGGCCGTTGGTCGCCGCTATCAGTAGATTGCCGTCAGTTTCGTGCGGGGTAACACCGTGCATGTCTTTTGCAAAATCTGCATCAGTGCCTGGCGTGGCGGGTAGAACGTTGCCGCGTACGTCAGCACCATCCACGCCTGGTGTAGCGGGCTCGCGGCGCATCAAGAGCGTTCCCGGTTCTACGACCACAAAGTCGAATATGTCGTATTGATCGACATTGCCGCGCTCGTCTTCTGTCGGCGCGCGCCTGACCACGCCTTCCACCAGGCTGACAAATCTGCTGTTGATGCCGTTTTCGGGGAGCCTTCCGGTTGCGATTTCGTGGTCGACGACCGATTCCTTCGTGATCAATTCCTGCAACGCCTCTTTATCCCATCGCGATTGATCCACACCGGCGTTTTTCAGAGCCTCGTGCACCAGCTCGATGCTCAAGGGCGTCCCACCATACGCGGGCTCCGTGTGGGCAACGGCGCGCATGGCATCGTCGGCAATGACAATCGTGACTTTGGCGTCACGCCGCTCGCCAATCGCGTAAGTGCCGCGCCCACCGCCTTTGATCTGGTCGAGCAGCGTTTGCAGCGCATCGTTTTCGAAGAAGAAGTCCTCGTAACCGTGGCTCGCCACGAGGTCTCTCAAGTAAGAAAGATCCACAGCCAAAGGTGTCTCTGCATCCGACACGACGGCGGACAGCACGTTTGTATCCGGGTCGCAAACCAGCTCGATGGAAACATGTGGAGCGTCCGGTTCGATCGGATTCTCGGGTTGTACTTGATCGGACATGGCTGAAATTGGTCAGGGCGTTGTGTCAGGAAGCCTGTATTGAGTGTAGATGAACAAATTTGATCGGCGGTGTCGCTGTGCTCGGGGTTACTTAGTGCTGCGGGTCTAAAAGTGGTCGAGCACTAACGTCACTCTGATGCGCGAAGAGATGATGAGTCACTGAGGATTATCGCTCGGTTACCGGGCGCCTGTTGCAAGCAAATGCCTCACAATCCACAACGTTGCAGGTCTGATACCCGCAAAATCCCCGCAGAACTTCAAATTTAGCGCAGACTAAATGTGTCGTGGTGATCGACTAAATCAGAACCGCTAAGCGGAGATTGATTCATTAACACGAAGGCCGAGTTCTGGATCAAGCTATGGCCTAAGTACGCGCAGTCCATCAACTCCCCGTCGCATCTTGAGCAATAGTTAGACCGATACCCTGGCGAAGAGCCTCGCCTCCTGGAGCAACCAATAACCAAGCCCCATATGCACTTTCTAACCAAACAAAAAGCAGATCCTCTGTCATACGCCGTTGCAAAGCTATGATGAGGTCGATGTACTCGTCGTAAATCCCCGAATTCTCGATCTCAAACCTTGTTTCCGCTGAAGAATAGCCAGTACTTCGAAGATCGAAGTATCCTTCCATCAATGTTCTTAGGGGAAACTCGCGTAACGCGATCTCAAACCTTCTAAAGACAGCAATACCATCGATTACCGGCGCTATCGCTCCAATTGACGTTCTAACTCCACGTGTCACAAGATCGTCGAGCCCCACAAGACTCAACGCTAAGAAGAAATCCGCATAATCTAGCGCCTCCCGGTTGCGGCGTATCGCACGCAGATAAGCGTCCTCGTTCGGAAAACCGCGCGCTTCACGATTCATGAAAGCCAGTACATCTCGACCGAAACTAACTTGGTTGATCAGCAAAACCAGATCCCTTCGATTTGTGCTCACGTAGTCGAGAAGTTCTTGGTCCGTAACTAGTGAGGTCGGGACCGAGAAGTACGCATCACTTCTGAGAAATGCCAGAATTTCGCAACGCCTACCTAGCTCTCCAAATCTCTCCCACAATCGCGTGCATCTGCGTGTGTTGGGTACATAACCAATACCATTCAGAGGCACCAGATTAGGACTTTGCGGGGTATTGGAAAGCAAAGAAAGTGAAGCCGAACGCGAACCCCGTTCGCTCGGGAAGAAGTCGACTTGAACCAAACAGTTTTCGCCACTTGCGAGCACCCGTGTTAAGCAATCCGTTCCGTCAACCAGATAATCGTCTGCCGCTTCTTCGAAGATCGATATCTCACTGAATATCAATTCCGCATTACCAGAATTCGATATCGACAAGATTTCAGAAGGAGCCTGATTGCCTATCACAATCGTTCCGAAATCAATACTTGATGGCACTAGCGAAACATCCGCTGTGCTCATAGCAACCCCAACGCCACCTAATGGAACGAGAAACGGTGATCCGAAGGCATCCGAGTCGACAACGAAAGAACCATCGAAAACTCCTTCTGAAGGTGGTTGGAAACTGACGAGGACGTCTACACCTTCGCCAGGGCCGAGATCGAACTCAGCCGCAACGACCAGCGAAAACGGTGGAAGGGTTGACGCAGCAAATGCGATAGCGCGCGAGGCAACGTTGTTTACTGTGATGACCGTTTCCCCAACAGATCCAACCTCTACCGCGCCGAATTCAACAACAGCTGGAGCCAACTCGAGCTCTGGTGTCGTCGGCGTAGGATCTACAACTCCAGTGACTTCAAAACCTTGCCCATTGTATTCGTAGCGAGCGTAGTAGACGTTCATATTGCCGTCCGATTCAGACATTCTTAACCAATATTCCCCAACCCGAGGTGCTGTCACCGAATCAAAGTCAAATACCTCAACGTCTCGTTCGTAGGAAATGCAATCCGAGCAGTCACCAGTTGCCTGCACCGCCAAACGTTCGGGATAGCTCGCTTCGAATAGTTCGTAGGTGTAAGAAGTCGCATTGGAGACGCTGTGATCAGATAGGTCGACGAACACGACGTTCCGGTCGTCAATACGAGTTGGCACTTCTATTGGCTCATCCTGGCTTGAATTGTCGTCGGGTGTTACAAAATACCTTGGGTCAGAGAAGTCAGAACAAAGATCATCAATACAAGCAGCCACATCCCAACGAAAGGGGGTCGTTGGATCGAGCAATTCTGACACTGAAGTGACTGTCACATCAGCGTTGACGAGTAACTCATCGGTCTCGAGATTTCTGATTCTCACGAGGTAAGTAGTAGCTCCTACCACAGCGTTCCAGCTAAGCGTAGGTTCAATGTTTTCGAGGATAGGCCCCGGCGAACTGAGTTCCCCTGGAGAAAGTCCAAAGGGGACTGGTATAAACACGGGCGGCTCTGTTCCGGATCCGGTGAGCGATACTTCGAACGGCGATCCCTCGACGTCAGCGGATACGACTAGAAAGCCTTGTTGGGCTCCTACAACGTCGGGCGCGAATTCAATCTCGATATCCTGGCTTTCATTAGCAAGAAGCGTGACTGGGCTCCCAGAAAGCACCGAAAACGGAGGGAGTGTAGTTGCCCCAACATTAACTGTGCGGTCTTCAAAGTTTGTTGCGGTCACGCTTCGGAGGGTTGTACTTCCAACTTCCACCCCGCCGAATTCCAAAGAAGAAGGATCGATTACTAAAGTCTCAGGGTTTGGAGCTGGCGCAACAGGTACAAAGGCTAGGCCAGAAACACCTATGCCCGGAGGTAGTTCATAATCTTCCAGAACTTGAGCATCATCAGTTCTCATTCTAAGTAGTGATGGATTGACGGGCTCAAGCAATGACTGCGCGACGAAAGCGTCCCCTGTCACGGGATGAATTGCTATCGAGTCACTTCTTGAGCCAGGTATGCCCCCCACCTGTACGTCTGCCATCGAAGCTGGATCTGGGTCCAATCGATAAAGATTATTAAAAACATTGCCTGGCACAGCATAAAAGAATCCGTCACGAGGTTGATATGCAAGGCCAGTTGAACCTCTTGCTTGAGAAGATACGCCTCCGAAGTACGTTGCAGCACCTGATGCAGAGTCGATATCCACTAAGGAAGTACCGCTGAATTGATCGGCGGTAATTCCGAGAATTCTGCCACCACCGCCGATAGCCAAATCATCAACACTGTTTATTACGTTGGGAGACCCAGAAGACTCAAGAAGGAAGGGCCGGTCTTCGGAGACACTTCCAGTCATCGGGTCAATTGTTAGCAACGAGTCAGTGGCCGCATTCGCAGCATACAGGACGTCACGGATATCGTCGTAGACCAACCCCCGAGTGGCAACCGGCAGTCGAGCAATTACCCTTGGTTCAATCGGTGTATCACCATAGAAAGGGAGTACAACGAGAGATGAGGCATTGATATCAATCGCGTAAAGCTCGTAAACCGTTTCTTCTTGAGACTGATCTCTCGGTACGACTTCTATCGACAAAGACCCGGACGTATTGTCATGGAAGCCGATAAAGGTCTCCGACTCCGACGCGAGTTCTGGATCTATCGAATAAAGTGCGTTGGTTTGGACGCCGTTGCTACAACACGGATTACCAAGAGCGCCCCCGATGGCAAACAACGTTCCATCGTTTGGATTGGCAGCAATTCGCTCCATGAATCTAGTGATGGAGGGATCGTCTAGAGCGGTTACTTCAGCGGTGGCTGGATTGACTTCGTAGAGGCGTCGTTGAAGTTGAGGATCAAGTGGATCGTCAGTGAGGGCCAAAAGTTGACTGGTGTTTGGTTGATAGGCTAAGCCGATGCCAAATTGAAGGCCTGTGTCACCGATATAGCTAGCTTGCCCAGTCGTAGTATCGATGGAGATCAGATAAACACCACTTCCGCCATCTCTCATTATTCCAAAGATAGAGTCGCCCGTTGGGTCTGCGGTGATATCCAGAATGTCGTTTGCGATGGTCGCAGGAATTCCTAAGCCCGAACCAACCAATTCGCTCGCAGCTGTAGATTTATTAACTCTTACTAGGCTTCCAGATTGGTCCCCAACGTCGTCAGCAACCGAGTAAAGGCTGTCTGTCGTAACATCATATGCAAGTCCAGTGAGGTCAAACCCTGTTTCCCCGACTATCGATGTTGTGGCACCGGATTGAGGATCGATCGTGGTTAGTAGCTCCCCAGAGGTGGTGCTAGGCGAGAGTGTGTAAAGGTCGAATTCTCCAGTTCCGGGCGTAATCCTATCCTCGGTGAGTCTGAGGTTTAA
Source organism: Pseudomonadales bacterium (assembly GCA_028285415.1). Classification (GTDB taxonomy): domain Bacteria; phylum Pseudomonadota; class Gammaproteobacteria; order Pseudomonadales; family Azotimanducaceae; genus UBA4421. The sequence continues at coordinate 65,688 of JANQPF010000002.1, read as the reverse complement.
AACCCTACCGCTGATGCGGTATTGCGATGCTTGATCGCAGCAAATGTTGGTTCCAACACGAAAAATCGCACTATCAAAACTCTCAAGGTCCAAACTCTGCGGAAGAGATGTGTCGCCGAATACAGATTCCGTCGAGTCCGATAATCTGAGATTTAGGACAGGCGCTCCCCTATCTGGGAGCTCGTAAGTAATGATCCCCTCAAGCTGGCCAGTGATCGAAAACAGATCCCCGCCGTTTACAGTGCTGTCGTTGGCTACAAAGATGCCATAGCTTGGCGGGTCGACGTCCCGCGGTTGCGCTATGATTTGGTAGGTATCGTCGATTGATGCGTTGAAGAAGCCCTCGAAATGGTATTGGCTATTAGAGCTAGAGCTGCTCCCGGGAGGAGATTCGGGGTCGAAAGTAAACGAGCCCGAGAATGTGGAAACCCCCGGTACAATGCCTAGTCCTTCTAAATTAGCCTCGCCCTCGATCGATTCGACTATCCCTTCGAACTCGTACGTTACATTACTAGAATTAGCTACATCACCGTCCCGTACAGCCCAGACATTCGCTGGTGAACTCTTCAAATCACCTGTTTGAAATCCTGTATGGAACGGAAAGTCATAGGCGATTGTAGAAGGGTCATCAGGATGTTCAGTTTGAGACCAATACCAATACGGTTGCAGATTTATGAATGGGCCAGGGGTATCTGAGGAGATTCCATCAACATTAAACAGGCGGCCCATTTCGCTGCCGGTGCAGCCTGTTCCGGCAGCAGGTAGTGAGCTAAAACCGCAGCTTGGGTCTGGCGATAGAGTCGTTGGCAAGCGCCAATCGTCGTAGCCTTGATATACCAGGTCAGCCGCCCACGCAACTGCTTCATCCCAAGTCAGCCGGCCATCGGGACTTATTCCAGTTGTCGCTGGGTAATTAGCATCTTGCAGCCAAGTGATATCCAATTCGGTGTCGTAAATCAGACCATTTCCGCGGTCCAATAACTCTGCACCGGCATCAACGCAGACAAACGGCGTTAGCGCCAAGAAGACGCTTCGCCGAATAATCGGCCATGACATCTGAACCCTCCCTGGAAGAAATCCCCTCACGGAACGTTAACATAGTTGTCGGACTGTGGTTGTAATCGATTTACAAAGGAAGGTGAGATTCGCAGTTCGAGATCCATTGAACCAGCCCACCACGGAACTCATTCGTAGTTCACGGCGTAACGGAAGATATGGTCGATGAGTTCAACGAGCTTCTAACAAATGTTCGCTATATTCATGTCTTGTCGATTTCAGAGCATGGTGAGACGTATTGGCAATCCAACATTGTTGATATGCAACGGGGCTCGACTCCGCCAGAAGTAGCTGTTTATGCGTTGTCACGTCATCTGGCCGCAGGGGGGCTTACAAGCTTAAAACGTTGTGAACAATCGGACTGCGAGAAATTCTTTGTCGGTCGGTCCAATGCGAAATGGTGCTCAAAATCTTGCGGCGCAAAACATCGAGTTAGAAAGAGCGAGACCAAGCGAAACTTTCGCTTTGGTTCGAGTTATGGACACAGCTGACCGAAACGACTAGTTCCGATCGAGATCAGATGAATTCTTCTAATATCTCTAGCACATCCGGTAGAAATTGCATTTCGCCTGCCTCCAACTGTTGCCGCATCTCCATATTAATCGCCGCATGCCACTCATCAGTATTTGTCGGACGACTAAGCTTCAGCACATCAATCATTCGTTTACTGAGAATGCTCCTAGATCTGTCGCGATAGATTGGCTGTATGTTTGCATGCCAAAAGCGTTCCAACACGTTCTCGATGAGTTCCTCCACATCGGACTCTGTCTCCTGAGGACCTAAATCCAACTCTTCAAGCACAGGTTCCGCGACTGCTTTCTCTATGGCTGGATGATGTTCACGATCCAACCGGAGCTGCTCGTCCAACGTTGCTTTAAGGCGATCGATTTCCGCCTGACGAGTATGAAACCAACTCGTCGACCAAATTCGGTGGATGTACCAACCCTTAGATTCAAGGATCTCTTGGCGCAGGCGATCGCGATCTCGGACCGATCTCGAAGAATGGTATGTTGCGCCATCACATTCAACGCCAAACAGATACTCGCCTGGTCTATCGGGATGTCGCACGCCTATGTCGATATGGAAGCCCGCGACCCCGACTTGCGGTACCCATTCAAAACCGAGATCTTCAATGACTTTGCCAACTGCTATCTCAAACTCACTGTCGGGCGAACCGCCTGTTTCCAATCCATGTTCTGTCACACGCCCAGTAGTCGCGTATTCGAGATACCCTCGGAGCGCTCTTGGGCCACGTCGAGCGTTCTCTCCGATAAGCACATCTACGGGCTTCATCGAGGAGAAAACCTCAACACGTTGTTTCGCTCGAGTGGCAATAACGTTCAGCCGCCGCCAACCAACGTCTGCGTTAACTGGTCCAAAGCGTTGCGCGACCCTTTCTCCCGCTGATTCAGGTCCGTACGTGGTCGAGATGAAGATCACATCACGCTCGTCTCCCTGGACGTTTTCTAGGTTCTTTACGAAAAAAGGCTCTCCAGTTTGTTCACTTTCGCTCAATAACTGATCAACGTCGGGGTATCGAGAGCGAGCACCATCTAAAAGAAGCTGTATTTCTTCCGCTTGTTTTTTGTTGAACGCAGCAACACCAAGACTGGTTTTTGGCGTTCGTCTGAAGTGCTCAACTATATGACGGACAACAAGCTCTGCTTCTGCCTGGTTTCGGCCCTTCTTGTAGTTGGGTGATTCAACATAGTTGTAATGCACACCGTATTCTCTGGCATCTCCTTTGGGTGAGGGGAAGACGATCAAATCCCCATCGTAGAACTGCTCATTGGAAAACTGGATGAGCGCTTCATGTTGAGACCGGTAGTGCCAGCGCAGTCGACGGTAAGGGAACTGCTTGAGACAAACATCCAATATTGACTCGGTATCATCGATAGCAGTTTCTTCCTCCTCTTCCTCTTCTGCTTGAGTGGTATCGAAGAAACTCGTCGGAGGCAGCTGTTTGGGATCGCCCACAATTATTGCAGTTCGAGCGCGGGCGATTGCGCCTAGTGCATCTTCTGGCCGCATCTGCGACGCTTCATCCATCACGACTAGGTCAAACTCAATCTCTCCGGGTGGCAAATACTGAGCAACTGAAAGTGGAGACATGAGGTAACAAGGCTTCAACGACTGCAACGCATTGCCGGCGCGTCGCATGAGCTGCCGGATGGGGACGTGGCGCGTCTTTTTGTTCGCCTCGTGCTCCAACAACCTTTTTTCGGTGTACTCGCTAACGCGACCATAACCTGTCCCTTCAGGTACAGGTGCACGCGCAATATCGGAAGCAATCTGCTGCGCGTTCAGCGACATCATGCCTCGATCCTGCTCAGCAAAGCGGATTTGGAGGTTCTCGTGGCTCGTGCGCCCAAACCCTTCGAGAAGAGGATCGGATCGCACCTTTTCCTGCAATATCGCCGAATACACCGAGTATTCGAACGCGGTCGCACAAGCGGCACCAAGCAATACACCAGCGGAAACCTGGTCAGCAATGGCTTGGTATCCAGCATCCACTACCTGCTGGTAAGTGGTACGCCAGCGTGCTAGCGGCTCTAACTGTCCGATGGTGTCCAAACACATCCGTTGCCGCGACGCATACTCCGACGCCTTACTCTTGCTTCGACCCAACCAATCCCTCTGCGAAAGTTCACCTAGTTTGTTGAGAGTCTCGAGCTGTCGCCAGATGGCTTTTCGCACGTCACCACTGAGCCGCAGAAGTTCCGCTAAACCTTCGGCGTTCAGCGTATCTTTCTGAACCAACCACTTCAGCAAGTCGAGACCGCTACCTTTCGCAGATAACGCTTGCTGTAGCCATTCTTGTGCACTCGCTAAATACGAGAATTGTGTTTCAGCACCTTGCCAACGATCTCCGATCAACTTGTCAAATGAGGGCATCGCCTCAATCCGTCGCTCGATGTGTTTCGCTTTCTTGTACTGATCCACAAGTTCCATGGCTGTTGCGAGGGAAACGTTTGGAGCGCACCAAGGCTGACACAGCGTGTCCGCAGCAGAACGAACGCGTTCAGAAGCTGGTTTCAGAGACGCCGCTATGTCAGCGACGGGACGGAGCCAAAGGGAATCTGGGTACGGATGCTCGGATTCAAAAGTTCGGATCTTCGACCCGCACTTCTGGAGTTCCCGCCTAGCCGTCTCGATACTCTCGCAGTGCTCATCCCAGTCTGAAACAATCTTCGTTGCAAGATCAGCACCCCAGGCTTCTTTTGCATTTTGAGTAAACTTAACGATAGACGTGAGCGTGGCCCAATCTGTTTCCATGCCAAGAAACAAATTACCTAAAGCTGCCTGGTAGTCCGCGTTGCTCTTGAAGGCATCACGGTCCTCGCAAAACTCAGAAAGAGCACGCAGTGTCTGAACAAAGGAACCATCGGTAGAGTAATCCGACGACTTCCTTAGCGTTTGCTTGAGAAGCTTACGCGCATGTCGATAGTCACTGCTAAATATGCGAAACGTTTTTTCCGTATAGGTCTCGACGACACCGCAAGCGGAGACAACCGCAGTTGTATCTTCCGTTCTCTTCAAATCGAAGAGGTCTAATTTCTCTGCTCTTTTGACCAGGTCAGCGTTCGCTCCTTGAGCCGTCGAAAGGTAGTTTGCGGCCGCATTACGAACGTGGAGTTCCGTACCATGCAACGACAACGCATCTGGGCCGTCGGTTAGCCGTTCTGCCTCTTCGACCAACTTTTCATAGTCTTCGACCCGTCGGGCAAAGCCACCCACGATATCCAGGATTGGCTCGGCGTACCCATTCACACTCTCTAGGCTCCCCACTACCTCTGCGTGTAGAGCAGCTTCTTCCTCAAGAGCTCCAATCGAAACATCCTGCCGAACTGACACACCCGATAAGGATTGGATGTTCTCAGAAATCAGAGCGGCATAGCGATCAGACTCATTCGATGCATAGTCGAACACCGAGTGAACCGCTTCAGCGAGCGACCGCAACTCCGACAGATAAGATATGGTTTCTTTCAGTGCTTCGCTTAGATCTTCGTGCAGGACACTATGAAGTAGCCCGTCCGACACATCGCGTGGCAAGGTTGGGAGTAGTTCATCCTCACTTCGGCCACCGATTTGCACGAGCCTATGAATCTCGTCTACATCTGCCAGAAGCGGATCGCTTTTCTCCACGAACCAACCAGATAGCGCGTCTAGCGCTGAAACTGTCGCCTCAACGCTTGAGGCGACCTTGTTTTCACTTCGACGCCCCACCTTTTCAGGCAAAAAGCCGTGCCATGCGCGTCGAGCGGCCGCTGGGATATCAGCCCACTCTTTGCCGAGATCATCTAACCTTGCTCTACCCCACTCAAACACCTCTAGCGTCATCTCGCCCGCATTCGTGATCGGAAGCGGTTCGTAATCTTGAGGCAGGCTTTGCCGATAGAGCTCCAGACGCCACGGAACTCTGTGAAGTTCCAATGACTCCGGACCTACGATCTGATTGAGGGCAGCCGAATAAGCGAGCAAACCTTCCTTGGACTGGCCTAGCTTCTGAGATGCTGCATCTAGTTCTCTTACGGGAGAAATGCGCAGTGACAATCGGTCTCTTACAGAATCTAGGAGTTCCTTCTTACTGGTCTTAAGTCCGTGTAACTGGAGGCAGTAGTCTCCCAAACCCGCCTCGGCGAGACGTTTGTATACGACCTCCAACGCTGCCATCTTCTCGGCAACAAACAATACAGACTTGCCTTCCGCCATGGCCGAGGCAATGAGATTTGTAATCGTTTGAGACTTACCGGTCCCGGGAGGCCCCTCGATCACCAAACCTCCAGTGTCTAGGGTTAGAGCGTCGATCAACGCCGAGAACTGGGAGCTATCTGCGTCACGGATGAGCTTGATTCTCTGAGCGAGGGGATTTTCCTCCTCATCATCAGGAGAGTATTCATCCATGAGCTGACCAGGCGGGGTTTCTCCAGGCTTCACGCCTAACAAAATCCGCCCCAGGACAGATTTATCCAAAAGCTGAGAGTGAGCCGGCCAACGCGACGGATCAAGATCGTGCCACATGATCTGTTTGTTAAAACTAAACAAACCGAGCACCATCTCTCGGGCAACGCGCCACTCAGGTTTCGTCTCAACCGTAGCTTCCACTTCTTGCCAATAGGATTCTGGCGGCTGCTCATCGCTTACCGGAGGGAGCGTAATTTCGAAATTGGCCTTAAGCTTTTCGACCAGGGAATAATTAGTGTCGAGCGCCTCGTCATCGAAATGAAGCTTGTAGATGGCTGAACCAGCACCACCTTCACGTTCGAGGCGTACTGGCAACAGCATCAATGGAGAACGTTGACGCGTAGCGCCTTCAGCCTCTTCGGTCCATTCGAGAAAGCCAACTGCGAGAAACAAACTGTTCGCGCCGGTTTCCTCAATTATCGTGCGATGGTCCCGATACAGCCGACGCAGGCGTTTTTCTAGTTCAATCTGACGGAACGGCGTTTGCAGACGATCATCCGTGTAGCGCGATGCGACGTGCTGATCAGAACTTATTGACAGAGGTAGATCACGACCTGCTATGTCTTCTTCATCGTCGCCTTTATCAACCTCGGGAAGGGGATCAAAGTAGAAAGGTTTTTGGTCTTCGACTAGGGCAGAAAATACCTGGTCCGGCATTTCATCCACGATCGCGATATCGCGGACTGCTTCTTTGAAATTCAGCAGCCGGTTGCGACGTGTCGTATCGAGGAGCTTGCGCCGCGTTTTGCCCAATATTTCAGAAAGTAAGGCAGTCTCTGGATCCGCCATCTTCGTTTCCCTTCCCTGGTTGCTTATCGACCGACAAGAAACACAGAAGATTGAAATATAACCGAAAACCGGTATCTCAGGTCGAACGCGGCTCTCATCCTGAGGAGCAGTTCTTCTCGACTGATGGGAAATTTCGCAATGGTTAGCCTATTCACGCTTGAGAGGCAAAATCAACCCCACTAGCAATGAAATACAGAAGTTAGGCCGGCGCACCCGTAATCAACGCCAGATCGACTGTAATCGTCATCTACAGGAGAGGCACGGCAGGGGTTTCTTCGAACCGGCGGACCCCAGGGACTGGAAGCCGGGGACATTCAATCGTGATGACGAGAGTTAGACACTACCCAGAATATTCTTCTCCACCTCTTTAGTCCCAGTAGGTGAGAGGTGTGCCAGCGTGCTGGCTTCGTCGTAGTTAATGAATGCCTTGTTATGCGGACGGCGCAGAACGTCTCTTCGGTAGCCAGATACTTTTTTCACCTCGATGGAAGCACCCAAGCTCGCCTCGCTGAGTCCATCCGGGCTAGCGTAAAGCAAAAGCAGCGTCTTCTTTGGCTGCGACATCTTCACGTCTAGCACCCTCTGGGTATGGCAACGCCGTGAGTCGCGCATCGAGTCATGCGAGACCCTGCAAAGCATCGAGCATATGGGTTAGCTCTTAAAGCCTGCGTGGATGAACGGTAAGGAAGAAGACTAAGCACCAACGGCACAGGATGTGCCGCACCACCCTAGGCCAACACTCGACGAACTATCTGTACACCCCAGGCGTACACATCAAATGCCAATTTTCTAAGTACCTGATAAGTCTAAAGAAGATGGCTCCGCCTGCTGGGCTCGAACCAGCGACCTGCTGACTAACAGTTGAGCCAACGGACTCGTTAGCTCAATAAAATCAATAGCTTACCGGGCGCCTGTTGCAACCAAATGTCTAACAATGCATCACGATGCAGGACTGATCCCCGCAAAATCCCCACAGAAATCGCATTGCTCGGACCACTCGATCCCGTGGGTTCTCACTTTCGAGTCGCGATGCCTTTTGATCGGGCCTACCATCTGAACTAGTTAGGCGCCTCGCCGGTTTTGTCGTTTAGCTTACATTCGAGGTGGTACCTCCTCCCCATCTTTTGCGAGCGGAAGCCCGTTAACCCCATAGGTGCAGACCTGTTCCCAATGTTCCTCGTCGCCTCCCAATTGGATCTCTCGGAGTTGAATTTCCCAATCAGGCTTACCGCTAAGCGCATTTACTCATTCCAAACCGATTCCCAGTAGTGCTTGATGTAGGTTTCCACATCAGCACCTTCCAAGACTAAGCGGGGAACCGCCAACGGCGCCGTTGTGCGATGATGCTGTACATAATCCAGCATTTGCTCGCCGAATCACATAACAAGTTTCTTCATTGCTACTCATTTTTTCAACTTAGTGAACGCAATTTTCCTTGTATTTCGTCTCCGCCAGCATTAAATCCTCAGGAGCATCTGACCTCACTATGGGCACCCAGCTGTCTGCGTGTTGTACACAAGATACAAACGCAGACCGATCATCAATCACATTTCTGGAGTCGAAGCCGCAAACCAAAACGGCATAGTCACTTTCGATCTTTTTTAACCGCCATCTAACACCTCTAAATAACCCAACGAATTCAGACAAAGGCGTGATGCGTATGGCATTCTCGTCGGCGGCCAACACGAGATATTTGTTTACCACCTTTTCTGAATCCACTGGCTTAAAGCTGAGGGCAGCCAACTTAGGACAGAGCGGAAACGTTTTAGTGGTCACACAACCAGATAGTAAGGCGCATACCAGAATTAGGCAGTATGCTCTGCTAACCATCTAGAGAACGCACATCACGATCTAACAGCGAGTCCACAACATCGGAGTAGACAGTGTTCTTTTTAACGGTATACCCGACAAATCGTATGGTCTCGTCATCATCACTAATCTTTAGCGATGTGTCTGATTGATCCACCTTGTGCTCATGAACGTTTTTTGAATAACTTGCGGAACCACCGAAATTTATACCGAACGCATTGAATCCTCCGCCACCAGAAACACTGAACTTGCGCTTGTAGTCATATACCCATTTCTGGGTTGATTGAAATTCAACATTGAATCCACGCACAAGAATCAAGGCTTTTGGGTAATACAGAAGTGAACCCTTCTCTCCAAAGAACTCCTCAAAGTCGTAAATGTTTTCTTTTACACGTTTGTGCTCAAACAACGAATCATCGAACCATGGACCAAATTTGATCTGTACCTTAAACGACGCCTTCGAACCTATGGTGACCTTGGTACCCTTGTCGAAGTCCTCTTGAATCCTGCGATGATCAGAGGCATTGGCTTTAACTTTGATGAATCCATAGCGAGCGCTAGCAGAAGCCTTCCAATCAGTGGTGATCGTTTTTGATTCACTGGTAGAATTGTCTAACGACGCTGACATAGCTCCGGCAGCATTGGATTTGATATTTGGTATCGTCATATTCCAGGTGACTACTCTTCGATCATCAAACAGTGCTGTAGAGCCAAGAGGCAATAACGCGAGATACTGCACGTTGAATTCATCCCCATTGGGATACTCAAAATCAGGGAAGATTGGATAACGCAGCCTCGTCACGGGATTCTCAAAAGCAGCTTCCGCATCTACGATTGCTCGATCATCTGGGTCCGGATATTGTTTATCTAGGATGGTCTTTTTATCGAACTCAGATGCTCTTATTGCTCTAACGCGTTGCTCAATTTCTCTTAGATGGCCGTAGATTCCACTCCACTGCACATAAGCGGTCATATCTCCAACATCAAACCCCATTGCTTCAGCATAATTCTTCCAATTCGTGCGATCTAAGACGGCAAACTCCATCATCTCCTTTTTCAAAGACGCAAGGGTAACGTCAATGTCAGCGATTGCTTTTTGATCTTCTTGAGACAGGTTCTTTTTTACAACGAAATGCCTAAGTCGACGCAGAAAAATGCCATAAACATCGGCAAATTCTGCAACAGCAGTTTGAACCCCACCAGCTACTGGCTCTGGCATGATAGATAGATCTGATCTATTCAATAAGTTGTAGTACGAGAACCACTTGTAACCGCTTTCGGACGCTCTTTTGTCACTCAAGTCAACCGGATCAGCGACTAGCTTGAGCTGGAGATACTCCTCAGTACCGAGGCCTCCTACTTGTGTTTTCAGCACATCGTAGTAGTTGTCAAGTGAAAGCTTAAGAGCTTGTCCAAATGTGACTTCTTTTACCGGACTCTGTGAAAGTGGGTACATCTTATGCCCTCCATTCTTCTATATCACCGAGGATCTCGATGTCCCTGCAGGTTACGCCTACGCTAATGCTTCCAGCCATCTCGATTTCTCCTAGTTTTAAGACTCACGCTTTCCAACGAAGCGTGAAAGTACTTTACGTACATTTGTACACATTGTCAATTGTACATATTTTGATTTTGACATATGTTATAAAGTACATAATGATAGGTGATCAAAATCATGCGATTTGCGAACAATGAAGAGTAAGAAGACTCTTGAACAAATGCTCAGCTCTCAAAAGGACCCCGCCCCCGAACTAGACGCTTCACATGAACGAGTCGCGACTAGCGTCGCCAGGCAAAAACAATCATCGCTAATAGATTGGGTGACGGAAGAGGAGAAACCCGTTGTTTTGACCAACAAAGGAACAGATGAAGTTGCAATGATCTCCCTTTCTGACCTGCGCCTGCTTGACCTAGTGAAGCAGATAGGGATAACCGCTGAGGATGCTCAGGATACGGAAGCGCTATTCGAGAAGCTAAAAAAAGTGGCCCAAACCAAAAGAAAGTAGAGAACGAAGATGGCGTCCGAAAACGTAGGGAAGGTAAGGCGGTTCTGGCACCGTTTTTTCAACGAAGGTATCGAATTAGCATTCGACGAGCTCGCACATGAAGAATATCGCCAGAATGGGAAACCAAGTGACGGTGCTGGCTTGAAGAAGTGGCTTCAGTCCGTACGGGTGGATATAGATATTAATGTCGCAATCACACGCGAGATCGAAACCGAAAACCGAGTAGCAATACATTGGATTACAAATCCAATCGACCGACAGTCGGGAAATAGACTGGAATCAAATCAGGGAATAAACATTCTAGAATTTGCTGACGGCAAAGTTATCAACAATTGGCACTGTAGAGAGCGTTGATCACAGATCGTTCACTCGGACGCTGCTTTCACCAACTGACTAGACTGTTTTGTTCCAAGCTCTGAACACAACTTAGAAACAGTTTCTGCGTATTTCCCACCCTGGATCCGATTTCCTATCACAGCCGCTCGTAGCGCGAATAAACCTGCCGATTGATTCAACGCCCTATCCACGGCCAAATCCAAAAATGCTGTAACTTCCTCGGACCTCAGACCGCTCCTCTTACTAATCTGCGCACGTAGGCACCACAAAGGTGACGCAAACATAGCTTCTCCGGTTGATTCCATATGCCGTTCCGCCAAATCTACAAACTGCAACGCCTCATCACACCTGTCACTTCTAACTAATTCTTCCGCAACTAACGCATACCATTGCGTCACGCCTTGTTTCGATCCTGTTTCCTCAAACATCCTTAACCCGACAAGCATCTGTTCAATAGCTCGTTCTGGTTTCGCTGCTCGAGCTGCCACCGCCCCCGACAACATCAAACCGATTGAATGCCAAAAAGGAGCCGACCTCTCTAGAGTGTCTTGAACCAACAACTTGCTGTATCTAAGGCTTTGATCGTATTCCCCAATCATCCGAAACATATCAGACGCTACCGACAGCCGCATGAGGCGGCGTACATCTGTTCTCGCTGAGGCTCCGGCTGATTTTTCAAGGGATCTGATTCGCGATTGCGCTGTATTCAACGAGCCCTGTATAAATTCAATCCACGACAACCAAACCGCACTCGAATAATACGTATCGCGGTCAACCCCACCTTTGAAGGGTACGTCTCCGGAATCCTGGTCAACAAATTTGAGACAATCCCTAGCACGATTAAACTGTCCAAGGTAAGAAAGAGTAAATCCTTGCGTCAGCAAACCCGCTCGCTTGACCGCCAAGTCTTCGGTCGATGCTGTCTTATCTAACAAATCGCCCGATATTGAGAGAGATTGATTGTAGCGGCCCTGACTCTGATAAAGCCTCGCAACTTTATGTAGCAGATAGAGTCTACTTTCCCACGCTACTTCATCATGTGGCGAAACTTGGTATTCAGACAAGAGGCGTAACACATCCAGAGAACCGAACCCGCTAACCTGGCCAATTGAATCGGCTAAGTCAGAAACAATTCCGTCCACGCGCCCTTCTAACCCAGCTCTAGAGCCACGCTCTCGAACCAACCGGAGGGCGGAGCGAAGGCTACATACTGCTGAGTTATGCTCACCAATTTCTCTTGACAAAATTCCGGCTCGGTGCCAGAAGTCGATTGCTTCGTCGACCAGGCCAACGGATTCAGTATGTCGAGCAACTAGCTCAGGCTCGGATGTTTCTAGATTCAAGTCCTCAATTGCTCTTAAAACTCTAAAATGTTGAGAAACTCGAAAATCTGGCGCGATACTTTCGTACAACGAAACTTGTGCGACTAAATACGGGAAACGATACGTTGGGAAGCCACTTTGTGCGGATACACTGAGCAGCCCTCGATCTATGGAGAGTTGAAGATCTTCGGCTCGCAAGTCACCTTGCTTATCTATTAAACGGTGTAGGATGGACTGGCGGAATTCCCGGCCGATGGTCGCGGCAACCTGCAAAAGCTGGAGAGCAGATTCGAACCTCCGATATTGAATCAAAGACAGTTCGCGGAGATATGCTGGAAACATATTCCCTTCAGTCCACTTTTCTTTATCAAATAGATTATCGCGATGCCTAACGATTTCTCTTACAAACAATGGGTTTCCGTCCGCATACTCAGCAATCCGTGCCAACTCTCTATGGCCAGGCTTTCTGCTTGCAAACCTGGTTGCTAGAGCAGCCACCTCTTCTTCAGTAAGCCTTGGAATCAGCACCTGTCGCGCGTTGCTGATGCTATCGGCGACGAATTTGTCTTCAGTCGTAAGGATGACAAGGATCGGATGTGGCCTGATAGATGCGGCCAAAAGGTCGCACCAGCGAGCAAACTCTGAATCAATTTCCTCTAGATCCTCAATAACGAGCACCACGCCGGAGTTCTTTGAAAGGTCGATTAGCGCTTTAATCGACAAATCCGTTGAGTCCGTCGATGTATGAGCACGGGTTTTCTGGCCTAAGGCGATTCGAACTTCATCGAAGACTTCGGACACTCCGCAGTTTAGGTAAATCCATTCAGTTTTCTCCGCAGTATCCTGTCTATTTTTAACCTCAAGGACCAAACGGGTCTTCCCAATTCCATTTTCACCTACTAGGCAAACAAAGCTCCCTCTACCCACCAACGCCTGCTGGTAGGCCATGTCAAGAAATCCAAGTTGTTGCTCGCGTCCAACGAAACTCGATGTGTGTGTGGACGGGTTACGCTCGAAACTAAGGACCCTAAATACAGCCTGGCCAGCATGAGCCTGCCGCTCTCCAGTAACTACTCTTGACCCTAACTGCTCACGAGCGCGCGCAGAAACCAAAACGTCATCGGCACCCGCATGCCGTGACAAAGCCAAAGCATTGCTAGCAACTATCGATGAAGCACCACTCGAAGATATCCATGAAACACTAGAAGGGATTCCACTATCGACTCCAATCGAGTAGCTGAGCGAACTCGACATCGAAGCTCTCAGCCGATCAATAAACTGCAGTACATCTGAGCCACCATCACTACGTGAGCCACCAACTTCGAATCTTGTGAGAAACGCATTCCCCAGTGTTGATACGAGTTCTCCCCCACAACTCGTCGAGCAATCTTTAATGGCGCCGAAAGCTAACGACGGATCGATTTTTCGGCTTTCGTCAAACACTGTGACAGCTACATAGTAGGCTTGCTTTGGCGGCTCGCTCTCAGTCGGACCAACGGGTTCCAGCCATTCCAGCGAATCTAAAAGCTGTTCCGTTGTGACCAGGCGTTTTGCAGGGTCTTTGTTAAGAACCTTTCTGAGTACTGGATAAATGGAAAGAGCTTTAAGAGGGTATGGAATCTCGATCGGGTCTTCACTGAGCTGGTTGAGCAACACTTCGGCAATAGCCTCACCCTTAACTGCAGCATTTCCCGTAGTACACTCGATGAAAACTAAACCCCATGCGTAAAGATCAGCTGAATAGGAGGCTTCCTCTCCACGTAGCTGTTCGGGTGCGCAATACGAAGGCGTACCAAGCAACTCGTTGGACACAGTGATGCCGGGTTGAGCCGCATGAAAGCCTGCCATGCTTCCGAGACCAAAATCCAGAATCATCGCCTGAGGACGAAGACCAGTTCTCGAGACCATAATATTTGACGGTTTTAAATCGCGATGAATAATCCCTAAGTTATGAGCACATGCTAAAGCGTCAAGTACTTGAGACATCAACCGAAACGCCACTACCCTATCCAATGCCCCTGAAGAAAGTAGATAAGAATCGAGCGTTTGACCAGCAATCAACTCATAAACAACATAGCGATTACCGAGACTTCCAATGCCACTATCTAACAACTTCACGATATTCGGATGCGAAAGTTGAGTGCAAAGTTCGAGCTCCCTCTCGAATCGCATCGCAAGTCTTTCAGAAGATCTCGACAAACTAGAGGCAAGGGTTTTGATTGCGACTCTCTGACCTGTCGATAACTGGACGGCTTCGAATACTAGGCCGAAATTACCTCTACCTATTTCGTCTCCTAATACATACTTGCCTTCAACTGCTTCTCTTAGCTTCTCCTTTTCAGAAACCATCAGTTTTCGTTCGCTTCTCTATGTAAAAACAAAGAAAACAACTTTAAGTTGGAAAATTGACGGGACGAAGAAACTAGACCGATTTTTCCAGTCTAGATTCATGCCACACTTCGAAAGAAAACAGAGATTCACTCTTCCTGTTCTCCCCTGGATACTTCACGCAAGGATTCGGGAGGATCTTCGATATCCAATGCTAAGGACTGAACCTCCGAACCGGTACGACGTTGAAAGAAGTTTCGAATCCCAAACACAAGCTGCAACGAATAATCTGTCGTCCAATACTTCGTTCCTTGAAAGTCGCGCTCGTAACTACCGGGCGCAACATTGGAAAAAAAGGAGTCGAAGTCTTCTTCGGTGAACGTCGCGCGCGAATGTCTAAAATTGGCCATCGGCATAGGTTGGCCATCGGCAGCTATCCCTGCCTGCCCATGGCATGACATACAGGACGAAATGGGGTTATCTACTGGACCGTTAAGTCGCCCACCGAGACCGTGAAAGCGCACAAAGGCTCTGTTGCCGTAATCCTCAGAAGCGCTTTCGATCAACGTAGCGTTGAGCCACGTCTCCTGGAGTGAAGGATTTAGAAAGGCACCATCTCTATTCATAGCGTCCTTGATTGCTGGATCGTTTCCCCAGCTCAAACCCACAGGTACCAGTTTCTCCCAAGGAGAGTCACCTTTCGTGGATGCGTCGTAGATAAAGGTGCCGAATACCCAACCGGTTTCGGTGGCACGACTATCACGAACTGCAACGTCAACCTGAAGCAATCGAACTGTCCGTATTGTTCTCGAGGTCTCCAAGCATTCCTTGCTACCGTCCAGTTGCCGACGATAGGGTTTTCTTTGGTATATATGAGCTTCCCATTCAAACGATCCGTCGAGATACGGAACACTCTCAATCGATCCATCCGTGAATAGTAACTTGAACGTGACGGTACCTTCTGGAAACCGGGCCAATCTAGCATCCGGCAATTCCGGGTTTAGTTTCCAAACCCGACCCAACGTATAGCCGCCCGGCCTGTTGTAAAACCCAACCGCCCAGTTTTCAAGCGGTGTACTCTGCTGCCGATGAATCTCAAAAGGTGGTGATCCGCGCTCCCTGGTTAATCCATGAAGGTATTCGCGACCATTTCCACAACCTAGACCATCATCATGTAACCAAGGCGCGTGATACCACTTACGAATAGTGTTTTCTTGCACTCGAAAATCAATCTCTATGTTGCCGTCAAGGGAATATTCGAGAACCGCATCTAAGTACTCCTCCGGTCGACTCCTAAAATCCACGGCTTTCCAGGGTTCCTCAACATCGCCGGGTGACTGTGGGTAGTCTTGACTTAGGCTAAACACACTCGGTTCATTGCGAGGCGGCGGATGATGAGGGTCATAGCTGGCGAACGCATGAGTTTCCCCTTCAACGAGTGCCTCAACTGTTTGGCCGAAGGAGTGACTGCTGCTTGATATGGTCATCAACGCACCCAGGCTTAACGCGAACGTTCTCATGTTCTTCCTTTTTACTTACAGCACTGCAGATTCTACAAAGCGCAATAAGCAACAGCGATAGGGACTAACTCCCGCAAATTCCCCGCGTCTCACATGGATTAAAGTTCAGTTAGGCCGTAACCGACTGATTTTTCTGAGTATTTTGTGCCGGTGATCTCTCCGACTCAGCGCTTAACAGTTGAGTTGGTTAACTTGTTAACTCAATAATATCAATGACTTATGGGGCGTCTGTTGCGATTGCATGCCTAACTAAGTACAACGATGTCTAACCGTTACCCACAAAATTCCCACGGTGTAACTTCTGAAACGTCGCAAGTCACGGAAGGTCCTTCGTAAGTTCGGCGATCACTTGCCTCTCGCTTGTGGAGAGCCTTCTCCAGAGTCCGATTAGATCCGAACCTTCCTCTAAATATGGGAAGTGATGTCCTTGTGGATCGACCCGAGCATCAATTTTTACCTCAAACGAAAATCCGCTGTAAAGGTAGAAACGGACGTATTCAGTTTCTCCATATTGCGTGCTAACGGGTTCATCAATATGTGGCGGGCTTCTTCGTCAACAAACCTCGTAAGAGTGGTTGCAAAAAAATCTCGATCTCCAGCCTGCCCACGCAATAAAGACTCTCGCAGCGATGCTTCCTGTTCTTCGGTGAGATTGATAATACCGAATAGTTCGTGTTTGGCCATATGAGCGTGCCAAAGCATGGAAAGCGCAAACAACTTTAGTAGTGAATAGTTGAAATCCTCGCTCGCCATCGTAAACGCGAGCTGTCCACGTTCGTCCGGAGCAGTTGGTAGTGCTTTCAGAACCTCTACACCGTGAGTGTCCCAATCGTTGAATATTCTTTCACAGTTCTCGCAGACAAATTGACCGTAGACACCTGTCATCGATCTCTGAGACCATTTTGCTTCCTGACGCACTATCAGTAGAAAAGGATTGTCTCCTTTTGCATCGGCGTGCAGAGCGCGAGGAATTACATGTGAGTCGACAAGCTGATCGACCGCGTTCCTACATAGCGCACACTCCAACATTGCTCACCTCGTAATTCTAAACTCCGTGTTTGCGAGATACAGAATGACTCCCGCTCCTGCTTTTTCTCACGCGCCAAATGTTCGCTGAGAAGTTGGGAAAGCAAGGAGCCCCACAAACGATCGGAACATTGGCGTTTTCACTTTGACAAAGGTACAAGCTGGCCGCCAACCATCACGCCATAGCCATACCTAACATTCGGACTTTTTCGACGCTCTTCCGGAATCTCGACTACTTGAACCGAGAGTTCTTGTGAAGGATCAATATGTCTAGCGCACAAATAAACCAACATCAGCTCAACAACATCAACAGTGGTTGTGAGAATGGTTGCTTTGAGTTCCCTCGCCGGCACCTCATCTAACGGCGCTTTCGGATGAACAAGTTTAACTAGCGGAGGCACCAATTCGTTTCTCGCGTTGATAGAGAAGTCTGTAGCGACGAGCCTCATGTCAGGTCGCTCATGCTCTATCGCGTTTCGTATGGACCTGATTTGAATCAGAAATGGTAGCGCGCCTTTCAGAAAGTCTGCGAAATTATCGATCGGCTGCGAGCTATCGATGTACCTAAGAAGACCTTCCCATCCGCCCTTTCCTACCTCAGAGTAAAAGAGCTTCACGATATCAAAGAGACTTTGTAGAGCGTGGTCCACCTTCTGAACGTACTCACGGACGCGTATATCTACGTTTCCAATGGAAGGAATAACAAGGGAGCGGTCCTGCCCTATTTCGCCGTAGAATTTTCTCGCGACTTCGAATTGATCTGCCGCAAACCGATCCGCCAGAGACTTCATTTCTCCAATGTTTTTGGTGATTTCGACTACGTGATCCATAACAGCAATCGAATCAAGGTCTGCGACTAAATAGCCTTTGTGAAAAAAACCGTAGGCAGTAAGCAAAATTTTGCCAATGAACTCCTCATCAGAACCAAACGGCGTTATGCGTTGAACGGTGTTTGACACATCAGGATTTGTTCGCGCAGGATCAATCTGATCTGCCATCATTATCCGATAGATTCCTAATCTTTTTACAATGATTAGGTTGTCTCCAAGCGAGAGCATATCCGTTACCTCGCTGTCATCCTCCTCGACACTTACGTTTATTGAACCGGCGCCCTCCCGCAGCAGATCTATCACCTGCTTTGGGGTTTCGTTTTCCGATTCCTTATCTACGGACACTGTGTTCCCCTTTTCCAATCGCTCGAATTGAGCGCGCACGGACCTTTGTCCTAGGTCTCCTTCAGCAGCGCATTTCTCTGGACGATAACCCGACGAGCGAAATCTAATCTCCTAGCCAAATCACCCTCTTCAATCGGCTCGTCCGGAAGATCCTCTCCCAAAGGGCAATAGGCGTTAGTCGCCACCAATCCGAGATCGCACTGCTTCTCGTTGCTATTCATAACCAAAAAGCCGGTTTTGCGCTCTATCTGTCTTTCGATTGGATCGAACCTTGCAAAGTAGCTAGCTTCGTTTGAGTCACGATCGTAATGTAGTTTCATGCAGAAGTTTGCGCTGCAGTGATGAGCAAGGTCGTCGTAGATGATGGACAGAATTGGTCGAATCCGATAATCCAATACTTCATCGGGGAGATCGCCCGGACTATCTTCCATGAATTCTTCTGCTCGCGTTAACACCTGAGCAGCCAAATCCGCGCCATAACGAACAAGCACGCACTGGATTAGATAAGCCAGCCCCGGAATCAGGTTATCTTGGTCTCTTTCATACAAGAGTGATCTATGGAAGAGAGGGAACAGATTGGCAACACCATGTACTGTTACTCCCAACAAAGTCGTTTCGTCAATCTCCATCCCCCAAGGTCGCTCAACTAAATCACCATGTGCTGATTTGGCCAAAATCGCGGCCAGCATAGCAGTGAGATTTGCATTTATAGAATCGAGGTTTCTCCAAAGCTCCTGTACTTCATCTAAAGATGGAAGAATGCACATATTGAAGAATCGCGACTCGATCAACTTTACCCGTCCAGAAAGGGATAGTGACGTTGGAAGAAATTTCGCTAACGTCGCCGGGTTTTTGCGCAGGAGAATCTCTAAGTCATGCCCTTGCCAAACCGTAACTTCTGGCACCTTATGCTCCTGACGAAAGTCCTCAATCCAGTCCAAGCACGGGTTAGAGATCGTTGAATTAGTAACGATTACGAGATGATCTTTACGGTTGTTCCCGGCAGCGTTCAAGACGGCCGCCTGCACTTCGCGTTTTTCCAAATTTGACGATCGGAACTTAACTTCAAACCAATAGCGTTTTTCCGAAGAACGAGCTGGGCCAATTTCCCATGCCGAGGCTTCCAGGTCACGGCCACCATCGTTTGACGAGTTTCCTGGGCCACCCTTGCGCCAAACCCCATTAGAAAAACCCATTTCGTCTATCAGCTGGAACACCAGGTTCTCAAACTCTGCGGGCGAGATTTCAGATAAATCCAGTTTTTGCTGGAGGAAATCGGTGTCAGTGAGCGTATACCCAATATTTTTATCCAATAGACCTTCTCCAATTAGATTGATCCTGCTCAGTCGCCATGACTAATAGTCTACTCCAGCAGCTTAATAACATCATATATTTCAAACACTTATACAATTCCGAGAGCAAACGCAGGTATAAACGCTTGCATTATCTATAACACAACATTATTGTTGTGTCATGATTCCGCAATTTGATAATGAGGGATACCTACCGCAAGGCGTGCATGATGCGACGTGGGAGGAACTTGCGGCTAGATATGGAACCAACACGAGGCGACAACAACTTCTCGCCGGCCTGCTACAGGGTCTACGCGCTTTGAAACACGCCGGTTGTCACACTGCTTATGTAGATGGGTCTTTCGTGACCGACAAAATCGAACCCAACGACTTCGATGCCACCTGGGATGTTCAGGACGTAGACGGAAGTCTCATAGACCCCGTGTTGCTAGATTTCGAAGACATGCGGAGAAAACAAAAACTCAAATTTAGAGGTGAGTTCTTCCCTTCGAATGCTGCAGCAAACCCAGCAGGACAAGTTTTCTTAGACTTTTTTCAGACGCGCAAAGACAACGGCCAGCCAAAAGGCATCGTGCGCATCAACCTGGACAAGTTGTCATGATTAAAAATGAAAGGCAGTACAAGATCACCAAAGCAAACGCTAGGAAGTTTCGTGAGGCGCTGTCGAGTCCTGAAGTGCAATCCGAGGACAATGCGATCGATCCGATTATTGTGAATGCCACGCAAAACGCTATCCGCTCTCAGATCGAAGAGCTGGAGTCCCAAATTCAGGAGTACGAAGAGCTCAAGACTGGTCGCGTGAGAATCGTCGAAGCAGACTCTCTAGGCACCCTCTCTCGCACCCTAATCAAAGCCAGAATAGCGGCGGGTCTCACACAACAGGACCTAGCTACAAAGCTCGACCTGAAGCCTCAGCAGATTCAGCGGTATGAGGAATCAGACTATCAAACGGCAAGCTTGAGTCGATTAATCGACGTTGCGGATGCCATTGGTCTGCACATCAAGCATCGGACGTACCTCGGGGATTCAGAAAACAACTTAAACAAGTTACTCAACACCTGTGAACGCGTGGGATTGCCTAAGCAGTTTGTCGAGGCGAGGTTGATGTCTTACAGGTCGGAGAATCCTAGTCATTGGCTGAGCACAGCTATGGACAATTTGAATCGAGTATTCGGATGGGAGGCAGAGGCTCTTCTGAGTGATGAGTTTCCTCTTCTTGTCAGTAACGCACCGATCTACGCGGCACGCTTCAAGGTCGCAAAAAACAGAAACGAACGAAGACTAAATGCTTATACGGTCTACGCTCACTACCTGGCTATGCTTCTGTCGGATGCCCTGCAACCTGTTGCCAGCGATCAGCTACCAAGAACTGCTGAGGAGTTTTACGACAATGTGGCGCTCGAATACGATGAAGTTTCTCTACGCTCCGTAGCAAGTTACATATGGTCGCTCGGAATTGGGATTCTTCCCCTAAACGACAGTGCTGCCTTTGAAGGAGCTTACTGGCGGGAATCCTACCGCCACACAATAGTTCTCAAAACGAACTCGCAATCTAACGCGCGATGGCTCTTTGATTTGCTGCATGACTATTTCCATGCAACCCAACATCCCAGCCGAGACACAAGTGAAATCTTGGAACTCGCGCCCAATGATCCAGAGAGGATTAACGATGTAGATGAAAAGGAAGCAAGCGATTTTGCTGGCGAGGTAATTCTTGCCGGTAAAAACGAGGAACTATGGGAGGCAGTTTTCGAAGCAACTGAAGGTCATCTGCCGAGATTAAAGTCAGCGCTTCCAACCGTCGCAAAGGAGGTAGGAGTAGATTTGAGCGCCGCAGCAAACTATCTAGCACATCGTGTTTCGCTAGACGGAGGAAACTGGTGGGGAGCTGCTGCAAATCTCCAAGAAAACAGAGAGCAACCATGGTCGATCGTCCGGGACGTGTTCCTCGACAACTTCAACCCTGGCTCTATGGCAGAACACGATCTAGAACTCATATCAGCAGCCCTTGCTGAGTAGGTAATAATTATGTTGAGAGAACTAAATGACGATGGAACCCCGAAGTTAACCTGTCAGAACGCAGACT
The DNA here is from genome assembly GCA_028285415.1 of Pseudomonadales bacterium. Classification (GTDB taxonomy): domain Bacteria; phylum Pseudomonadota; class Gammaproteobacteria; order Pseudomonadales; family Azotimanducaceae; genus UBA4421. The sequence continues at coordinate 43,957 of JANQPF010000002.1, read as the reverse complement.
GTGAAAACGACGAACATTGCTTCAGACCAAAGGCAAGCGGCAAGGCTTGGAAAAACCCAACTGGAGATTGCAAGTATTGTGGCGAGAGCCCGGTCGATTGGGGTCGAGTTAGGCGAAGGGACACTTCTAACATTACAGCGCTTAAGGAAGAGCTAAGAAAGGAGTGGATCAGGAACTACTTCTGGAACAAAGATATCGACGCGAAATCAAAGGACAAGCTTTCAAAGATGTCTCGAGAAGAGGTAGAAAAAAAACTCAGACGCGAACTCCAAGTTTGTGTTGGGCCAGCTCAGCCGTTTAAAGATGGGTATCGAGTTCCGATCACAGACGAGAAGTTAGCTGGCCAACCATTTGCTTACGCGCAGCATGCGACGGCTGCGTGCTGTACTAAGTGCGCCTACTATTGGTGGGGATTCGAAAGAAACACGAAGTACACGGATGATCAAATCGACTTCCTTACCAACTTATGCATGGGTTACCTCGAAGACCGAGGTCTAATCCCGAAACTTTGAGATGTTGATAGCTACTGACTCATGGTCCCCAAAACTGCGTGATCGCGGTATCAAGCGCGAAGAACAACTCGTGCTAGTCACAAATCTAAGGGGGTCTGATCAGGAGACAGACTTAACTGAACCACCCAATTGCAACGGTCTGGGTAGGCTACGGCACTTTAAGCGAAAGCCAAAAACACTATGGGAAAATCCTCTCCCCATTGACCCTGCCTCAAAAGCTTTAGGGTTAGGTTCCGACGATCAAATCGTCGCACAGGTATTTCAGAATGCTGTTTGCAACTGGAGATGTTGGTACTGCTACGTCGACTTCAAACTGCTCTCAGGTGATCAGCGCTACAGCGAATGGGTTACGACCGACGAACTCGTATCTCTTTACTCAAAGACAGAGCCCAGAGCGAAGATAATTGACTTGAGTGGAGGTCAACCTGACCTCACCCCGGAGTGGATTCCTTGGATGATGAGCTCCCTGGAAAATGCTGGTTACTCCGGCACTACCTACCTTTGGTCAGACGACAACCTAAGTAACGACTACTTCTGGCGCTATTTGACGCCAGAACAGATTAGGAAGGTTGCATCCTATGCGAACTATGGGCGAGCGGCCTGCTTTAAAGGGATAGATCACGAGTCATTCGAATTTAATACGGCAGCTGAGGCATCTGGATTCGACGTCCAATTCGATGTTTTCAAACGATTATTGGAATTAGGGATCGACCTATACGCCTACGTGACCTTTACAACACCCTCTGAAAAGATACTTCGACAGCGGGTGAGAGACTTCGTTGATCGTTTACAAGAACTACACCCAAACCTCCCGCTTAGAACTGTTCCTCTACAAATAGCTGCATTCAAACCTGTTCAAGGTCGACTAAATCCAGAACGGGAAAAGTCAATGAAACTACAAGAGGAGGCAATACAGTACTGGAGGGAAGCGCTCCTTTCTCGATACAGCACGGAAGAGCTATCTCAGCGAGTCGTTGAGGTTTCCTTGAAGCTGTGACAAGTCATTCCACGCACCAAGAGCTCGTCACGAAAAGCGTAATCTCCGAGCTGAATGGTAGTGCAAGTGTGTCTTTCCTTAGCCTGCTGCGGTCTCTTCCAGGAATCGATCCCTTGCTTGTTCTCAAAGAGCTTCATACTCATTCAAAGTCCAGTGGGAGATATGCGAATCAGGCAAAAGCTCTTTTAGAAGATTCAAATACAAAGCGCGACTATGCAGTTCGTTCACATCCGCACCCAGTTCCACATCCACTCGATTATGATTGGCGCTATAGCCCTAAGGGGCTTATGGCAATCATTGAGCAGCTCGAACGCAAGGTAACAGCAAAAGGAGTTGTCGCTCTGCTCGGTGCACCCACGCTGGCAAAAGCACTTTCTGAAAGGCGTTCAACATTGCAGCTTCACCTTTTCGATCAAAATACGCTATGGGGACAGTTGATTGACGGCGTGGCGTTCCATGAACTTGATTTAGCAAGCGACGGTGTTCCGAAAGAGGTTCTCAATCAAGCTGACTATGTTGTGCTAGACCCACCCTGGTACATAGACACCTACAAACACTTTATCTGGTACGGCTCCCAGTTGTTAAACGACGGAGGAACATTGGCCATCTCTGTCCTTCCAATTGGCACCCGCCCATCTGCCGATGCTGATCGAAGAAAGATAATGGACTACGCAAAGTCGTGTGGTTTGGTGTTCGTGGGGGAAGAGACCGCAGCACTAAACTATTCCACCCCACCATTTGAAAGAAACGCATTCCGGGCGGCCGGTATTAGCACTGCAATCGATGAATGGAGACATGCTGATCTATGGGAATATAGACCAGTTCAAAACGCGGCTGGGAGCTCAAGGCCTGAGCAGGAGAAGGAAGTCTCAACATGGCACGAACTGACACTAGACGTAGTTCGAATTCGCTTTGATATGACGGCCTCCAGCGGTTTACCTGAATTGCACTCACTGGTCCATGGAGATGTCCTACCTACAGTAAGCGCTCGCGACCCCCGACGTGAGAATGCGACAGTGTGGACAAGCGGAAATCGCATATTTCATTGTTCCAACTCTCAAAGGTTGTATGATCTCTGCCAGTCTATCGAGTGGCCCAAAAATGTCGCAGAAGTTAACGCTTCAAGAGACAGTACCGAGTCGCGTGCTTTGAAACAAATTGAGGAATTAGTCCAACTGGAAATCCTCGAATACGGAGGTCACATTGGCTGAACAACCCACGGATTGGCAAACAGCCACAACCAACCATCTTCTATCTTCTCTTTCCGGTATCGGCAAGTGGAGCAAAGCTCTAGAAACTGCCAACCAAATTCACCTTGCTGTCTTCAACCCTCCATACTTGGACTACATTCTCGAGGGGAAGAAAACAGTTGAGTCTAGATTCTCAGTAGTTCGATGTGCTCCTTATGGACGGGTCGAAAAAGGCGACATCCTTGCACTTAAGCAGGCTTCCGGACCAATCGTCGGCGTCTGCTTAGTTGAGCGAGTTTGGTTTTATCACCTTGAACCTGATACGTGGCTTGATATCAAAAACAGATTCGCCGAAATGCTTTGTGCCACGGACCCAGAGTTCTGGGAATCCAGGGCGCGCGCTGAATATGCAACCCTGATGCGAGTTGGCTTACCCACCGCAGTAGACCCTATTCCTTGCGAAAAAAGAGATCGCCGTGGTTGGGTGATACTTGAAGAGGCGCGGCAAAAAGAGTTTGCTTTATGATCCTCCTTCTAGCGGGTGTGTCTAAGTCTGGCAAATCACATGTAGCTAAACACCTGTCTGAAATTACGGATTGGCCTAGAGTCAGCTTTGGGAATTTGGTGCGTAGAATCGCCGAGGAACGAGAACTGCCCGCTACGTTCGAATCCTTGCAGGAATTGGGACAAAGGCTGGTGGAAGAGAGCCCAAGCGATTTTCTGAACAGCGCTTTCGAGTTTTGGGGGGTGACGTCCGACTCGGACGTAATTATCGACGGTTTACGACACAAAGCTGTATTTGATGAACTGTCTAAAAAATCCAACAGACCCATCAAGCTCGTTCTTGTTGAAACGCGTGAATCCGAACTCCGCAAGAGGCACGAGGAAGCAGGAACAGACTTTGATTCTGCTAGGACCGGAGTTGTCGACTTGAACGTTGATGATAAGCTGGCTGCAGAAGCGCACCTAGTTGTTGATGGCTGCGAACCGTCTTCCCACAACTGCGAAAGAATAATCAGCTTACTTGATTTGTAGCAAGATATTTCCTTTTCTCGTGGGCGACCTTTGGCCGTCGCTTGAAGGCGGCTGGGGTTAGCTTTGAGGATCGCCAGGACCTACTTGGGCAAAAATCATCTCGTATGACTACGCACTATTCAGCACCCGAGTTAGCGCGTCTGATAGAGGCTGCCGGGAAGGTATGTGATCGTTCAGGAGAACGACCAGGCCCCTGATGGGTGGGCGCGCGTATTGATCGACAACATCACGTCGGACTCTCGCTCGAAAAAACAAACAGTAGCCGAAGCCACAGAACCAGCTTTTCACCTCTTGGAGCGTCCCAATGATTGATGCCAAGGACGCCGCAGAAGTCGTAAATTTCGCAACGGGCAGCATCGTCGATGTTCCAGCTTTCATCCCCGATGGCATCTACCGATGCAAATATCTCGGCTACAAGACAAAAAGGCTTTTCGGAAACAGCCCGAAGGTGCTCGTAGAGTTAGAGATTGTCGAGGGTGACTCGAGGGCACCCTCCTTGAACGCTGGTATAGGGTACGCGAGCTCAAAGGTAACGTCGGTCCGCGCGGCGGCTTCGTTGCGAGGGCGCGATCCGACTTGGTTCGCGAATTCGTTGCGGTCACTGGCGAACCACCACTTAGGCTTGATCGCATCTCATTCCTCCGGTGGAAAGATGTCGTCATCGACGTCGAAACAAGAACTACAACACGCGACAGTAAACAAAGGGTACTTCCTAAGCCGTGTCGGTACTCCGTTGTCGACTCTATCGTCGGAGTGGCTGAATCATGATTGTTCCAGCCACTCCGATTTGTACTCTGAGCCGTCGCCATAGCCTCTGCTTCAGCTTCAGCCTTAGCCCTTGCCTTTGCCTAAGCCCGCGCCACCTGCACCTCCTGGCTGGGCCACTGTATACGGGCGTCTGGCAGAACTGGCGTGGCAAAAGTGATCTTCGTTTGGGGTGACATGAAGCCAAAACACCTTCCCCCGCGATGGGCTTACAAACACGGAGCTTTCTATTTCCGTCCACCCACAGACACCAAACACCTTTGGGACAATAAGTCGTGGTTCAGACTGGGTCAGACAGAGAAAGAAGCATGGCGCACCTGGATGCTGCGCAACCCACCCCAGGACCGGACATGGATTGCTTCAATGGAACAAGCGATGGACAGATACATCGAGCAAGTTCTTCCATCGAAGTCACCGAAAACCCAGCGCGAGTACCTACGAGCGATATCTCGCCTACGCGTTCCGTTTGGCCACATGAGGCCGCAAGACATCCGGCCCACCCATATCTACGGATACGCTTCACAACGGTGGAAACATGTTTCCGATGACAAAGGTCGATTGCATACAGCCCCTGCGCCCGTCATCGCCAAACGAGAGATTGCCACTTTGAGTGCCATCCTCTAGGAGTGCGTCCACTGGGGTGTCATTGACGATAATCCTGCTCGCAAGGTGCGCCTCAAAGGTCCCACTCCTCGTACACGATACGTGGAGGACGTGGAATTGAATGCGTTCTTGGAGAAGTGCGGCAACGATTTCATTCGCGCCTACGTGGATCTCAAGATGCTCACGGGGTTGCGCCAAGGCCAGCTTTTATCGCTTCGTCGCGAATGGTGGGATAGCAAGCAGCTGATTGTGCCTCCTGCCAAGGGTGGGCGTGCAACAGCCTATGCGGACAATCCTCAAGGCGAACTTGCAAACGCAATTCAAGCGCTCGCCGGCGTACATGGCCCAAACGCAGTCAGGTCGACTGAGTTCATTGTGACGACCCGTCGAGGGAAACCCTATACGACTGATGGCTTCCGGGCGATATGGTCACGCGCGATGAAAAAGTATCTCGACGCAACTGGCAACGAACGGTTCACTGAGAACGATCTGCGAGCCAAGGTGGCGACTGATGCAGAATCACTTCTCCATGCCCAAGAAAGACTCGGTCACACATCGAGCAAAACGACGCTAACGCATTACACCCGGAAGGCCCGTCCAGTATTGATCCATGGTCGAGGGAACTGGGAATCAGATTGAGACGAGTTTAGCCCCGTTCTCGGCGAGCCATTGCTTTCTACGTGCAAAGTCGGGCATAGCACGCTCCAACCGGTTCCAGAATTCCGGCGTGTGGTGGGGCGAGTGAAGGTGCACAAGCTCGTGTGCAACTATGTACTGGACAATATGGCTTGGGAGAAGGATCGAGCGCCAGTGGAAGTAGAGAGCGCCATCCTTCCCGCATGATCCCCACCGGTAGCCCAGGTCACGAACGGCGATCCGACTCGGTTCAACATCTACCCGTGATTGCAGCCGCTCGACCTGCTTAGATAACCATGTGTGGGCGTGCTGTTTGTACCAATCGATCAGCACATGCCGGTCAGCGTCCCCGCGCCTCATCCGAAACCGCCCTTTCTCTAGCTTCACAGCCACGTCTTGACGATCTACAAGAAGGAGTCGATAGCTGCGTCCTAAGTAGGGAAATCCCTCACCAGTAACGTATTCCTTCCCGCTACAGTCACGTTGAAGCGCTTCCTTCTCAGTTAGCTTCGTGTATATCCAATAACGCTTTTCGTGAACGAAGGACTCAAGATCAGAGATGGCCGATGCATCAGGCGCGAACAGAAGTAGTTCCCCGCCACGATCAACCGTTACTTGAATGCTCCTACGCCGCGAGCTACGCCTCAGCTCGAATTCCAGATCATCGACGACAAGCTGCTCGCCGCTCATTGAACCAGCTTCTCACTATTTGCTTTTGCAAGTTCCATCAGTCGATCGGCAACCTGATCCAAACGATCAAACTCAACCACTTCATTGTCATCAAGGAACACGAAAAGCTCGCCACGTAATTCTTCCTGCCGCGTCGCGTTACTCCAGAAAGCCACGACCGAAACTTTCGGGCGGATCAGCCGCTCGACGACATCCACAGCCAACCCAGCCAGCCAACGCTCATCTGCCGGGCCAACCGGCGCTTCATGCTCGCGCTCCTCCTTGAGCACGGAGTAGAAAGGTGCGTGCATTGCGGGATCAAGGTCCAGGGTTTCGTCCGTCTGACGACCTTGCCGTACCTCATCCACGAACTCAGCGAGGGCAAGCGCCAACTGATCCCAATCCTCACCGAATTTTGCCAATATCTCCTCCAACCGATCCGATAGACCCTGATAGTAGACAGGGTCTTCATCCAGCTTCTTGCGGATATGGCTGCGCGCGGCGTGCTCCATCTCCGAAGCTTTCGCGCGACTGGAGACCTGGCGGTCGACGTTCTCCTGGAACTTGGCATCTGTGATGGCGACTGGCGGGATTTTTGGGTCCACACCAAGGGAGATGACGTGCTCATCGATTAGGTGCTGGACCTTTCTACCGACAGCCTTGCTCAGCTCGGGTAGACCCTCTCGATACAGCTTGCCAGCCCGGACGTAGATTTCCCCCAGCTTCTCCGCGTCCTTCACGAACGGTATCGCTTCCGGCCTCGGCAAAATGAGGTCCAACGTTGCCAGGAACTGCTTGAGCTTGACGGAGAATTCCGCTCGGAGTCGTTCATCGCTGAGTAGGAAGACAGCACCTTCCACATCTTCGATGGGATCCACATCCCGCTGCTTGAACAGTGCAACAACCCGGGCGTGACGGTCCCGCAGCTTCGGAATCTCATCCTCAATACTCTGCAGTGCGCCTTCTATATCCTCAGCACTGTAGGCTGACAAAGCGTCCTTCAAGTGCCGGGCCACGCCGTAATAATCCACCAAAATCCCCGCAGTCTTTCCATGGCCCGTACGGTTGACCCGCGCAATAGCCTGGAGCAGTTCTGCTTCCCGAATGGGGCGATCCAGATACATAACCCCTTCTATGGGTGCATCGAACCCGGTCAGGAGCATGGACTTCACCACTAAGAACGCGAGGGGATCGCCCTTGTCGGAATCGTCCGTCGGTAAGGGTTTCTTGAAGCGCTCAATCCGGGTATCGATCTTGCTGGCGTCGCTCCACTCGCGCCACTCTGGCGGATCATTGTGGTCCGTAGAGATGGCTGCTGCGAACTCCATCTCTTGCAGCGCACCCAGAGAGCGCCATGCATACACGGCGGCCCGTGTTTTATTAGGCTTGCTCTGGAGAGCGATATCATCCAGTGAACGAGATGCCTCATCGAGGGCCATTGCTTCCCCAACCAGCTCATCCCGAGCCACCACGAACGCAGCCTGATACCGTATAGCTGCCCGACGACTATAAGCCACGACCTGAGCTTTCAGTCCGTTGGGAAGGATGTTCTCAACATAATGGCGGAGCATGTCGCGGCCCTTAGCCTCGATCAGTCGCTCTGCCTCGAAGATCGACCCCTTCGTGCCGTACTTGCGCTTGATCGCTTCGCGCTCCTCGTCAGAGTGGTCAGCAAGCAAATCCTCGAACAGTTGGTCCAGGTCCCGTCCATCCGAGACCGCACCCTCAGCGGTCCTCCCTTCGTAGAGAATGGGTACGGTTGCGCCGTCCCGCTCAGATTCCTTGATCGTATAGCGATCGATAAATTCGCCGAATATCTCATGCGTGCGCTTCTTCTCGCCCATGATGATAGGCGTGCCTGTGAAACCAACTCTCGCGCAGTTGGGCAGCGCCTGAAGCAGGTTCCCGTGTAGCGCGCTGCTGTGGCTCCTATGCGCTTCGTCGACCATCACCAATATCGACTCATCATCATTGAGCAATCCGAGATCACCCACTTCCTCATCGGCGCTGAGGTTTTCGAGATCGCGATCCTGGTACTTCTGAATCATGGCAAAGACCAGGCCAGGGCCTTTTCGTTTGAGGAGAGTCTTGACCTCACGGACTCGACGCGCGCGCGCAACGGATTCACCCGTGAGCGTGGCAGTCTCCGATAGCTGTTTCTCCAAGTCTTTCCGGTCCGTTACGACAACAACCTTGAAGCGACGAAGAACCGGATTGGACCGCATCTTTCTGATCAAAAAGACCATCGTGAGGCTCTTACCAGAACCCTGCGTGTGCCAGATGATCCCGCCGCGACGGTCGTGCTCGCCGTCTTCCCTACGGGTTTTGCCCGTGACTAACCGGTTCACGGCGGCGTTGACTGCCCTGAACTGTTGGTAGCGGGATACGATCTTGATGACTTTGCCGTAGTCATCTTCACGAAACAACGTGAAGTGCCTGATGATGTCGAGCAGATGAGAGGGACGCAGCATGCCCGCAATAAGCTTGTTCTGACTCGATAGTTGGTCCTTGCCTAGCTCCTTACGTACCTCGTCAAATGTGACAGGCGAAGTGTCTTTCCACTCTAGGTAGTGCCGAGCGTCCCCGCCAATGGTGCCGACCTTGGCCTCGTCATAGCTCGTAGCCACGAGAAACTGATTGGTGTGGAACAACCGTTCGTTACCTTCGTTCTCATCCACCTCGCCGGCGGCTTTTCGCGCGTTGTGATAGCGGCGAAGCTGATCTACGGCTGATGCAATCGGTTCCGACACACCCGGGCTCTTGCACTCCACCACGACCACCGGAATGCCGTTGACGAACAGCGTGATGTCCGGTCGGATTGAGCCTTGGGATTGCCCGCCCGGACAATCTACCTTGAACTGGCTGATGGCTGTAAACGTGTTGTTTTCTGGGTTTTCCCAATCTATGAGGCGTGCAGTTTGTGCTCGTCCACCGTCCCAGCTAGGGAGGCCTTCTACGTCGACTCCTTCGAGGAGGACCTTAGTAGCAGCTTCATTGGCCTCAATCAGCTTCGCCATGCGGATTCGATCCAGAGTGCTGATCACCTGGGATATGCGTGCTTCGTCCAACCAGGGCTTACCGTCCTTGAGGTTGACGCGCGCAGCGGCGTCTCGTAGTCGCCCAGCAATCAGTACTTCTCTGAAGGAATCCCGGCCAGTCACCGATGGGTCTTCAAGGCTCCCAATGACAGTCTGCCAGCCCATTGAGGCAAGCTGATCGAGGAAGGGTTCCTCGACTTCCGTCCATTCAGGACCGCCACTCACCCAGCTTTGCCCAACAGATTGGTTACGCGGACATGGCCAGTGAGGAGGTCATTCATCAATCCCTGTTTGAGCAGAACCAGTTTCTTGTGACTCGCGGTTTCTTTGGAAATCCGGTCGTCGTGTGCAATGAGTAGGCGGGAAATCTCCTTTTGCTCAGGCAGCGGAGCGACCGGTACCTCAAAGCTCAGCAGATTCCCAAGGTTTACACGATCTCTCGTTACCCCTTGAGCCAGGCGGTTGAGGCGACGACGCCAAACGTATGTGTTCATAATGCTCATAAAATAGAATGAGTGCGCATCGCCCGTAGAGAACCTCAATCTGAAGCAATCAGCCTTCACCACCCCCTGCTGTTGGCTAAGCGGATAGAGGCAAGCCCGACCGAAGGGGTGGCGTTCATCACCCAGGGATGCGACCAACATGTCCCCTGGCTGCACTTCGTGTTTACTCAATGTCACTGCGTGCGCCTTTGATACGTATGCCCGATCGGCGTCTAAAAACATACCTTCACCAATGTTCTGCAATCGCACAACTCTGACACCCGATTCATCGACGTAGTGGCTTGTCTTCAAGTTAGAACCGAAGGGACCGTCAACTGCGGACGTGACTTCGCTGCCAAGATTCGAGATGCGCCAGAGTGCAGGGATCTTCCCCAATGCCGAATCCTTGAACTGCCCAGGGTGCGCCGCCGGATCGCGCAAGTCCCCATTTTCGTCAATCCCCCGCGTCAGCAAGTCGTGTAGTAGCCCCTGCTTCACCTGCTTGAGCTTGGCGATGATGGCCTCGGTTTTCTGGATGGCTTCGTCGATGGTGTCGAGGATTTCGGCGATCTGGCGTTGTTCACGGAGAGTTCGCCTGGGCAGGGAATACAGATTCCGAATAACGCTTGGATGCGCCTTCAATTGGTAGTCGAACGTAATCCTCGCATGCTGCTGCTCCAGCAGCGCATGGATGTATCGATAGTTCCACTTCGAGGCGTCACAAATCCTCAAATAGCCACATACATTCGTGACAGAGAATCTATGTCTAGGCCGGTAGAAGGGCCTGCCTCCACCGTCCACAGACCAGGTGATAAGTTCTTCATCGAACATGTAACTACCATACCGTCCGAACTCGCCACTGCCCGTCGCAGAAGACGAGTAGATCGGGTAGGGACCCGGCAATCTCTCAATGTCAATGGCACTAATGATTTGCCCACGGCCAAGAACGATCTCTCCCAGATCAACAACTTTGCCAAGTGTCTCGACAGCTTCAGGCATATCCAAGCCCTTCCAGATACCGATTCAACTTCGCGGCGGCCTCGTCGCGATCCTGCTCTATACCCGTGAGCGTCGTCTGGTACTTTTCCCACCAAGTCTCAAACGCCCCTACAACTTCATGACGGTGGTTCGCTACATACTGCATCAGAATTGCTTCTAGGTCTTCGCGCAGGATGGCAAGCCCAAGTGTCTTGGCGTGATCATCGTCGAGTGATGCACAGGCGCCCTGTAGCTCTGTGGCGAACTCACTTTCAGCACCTTTGTGCCGCTTCTTCACGTCTGTTAGTTCTTTCTTGAGCGCCTTCAGCTCCTCCTCTGAGAGAGATTCTTCAGACTCATCCGCTTCTTCCTCGTCCTGAACTGTCGCGGCCTTTATCGAAGCGTCAAGCTCAGACTTCTTAGCCTCCAGATCAGATAAGGTCGACAGGTAGTCCGGCAGAAGATGGCGTACAAGACGGTGATCCAATGGGCTGCCCGCCTTGTCTTCCAGCGCTGTGAGGACGCTGGTTTCCCACGCCTGTATCAGTCCAATGAATCCGCGTGCCGCAATGGTTTTGAGATCGTTCTGCGCCTCACTCCACCACGACGCGATCGCTCCAGCGACCTCGAAGCGATTCAACAGCTCCACCGGCCTGAGGGCTTCCTCGAAGCTCTCAAGTAGATTCTGGCGCGCTGCCATGAGTTGCCCGGACTCGGGCAGTCTCGCGATCAAGCGCTTGTGGAAGGACCACCAATGATCAACCGCATCGTTGAACTCACGCTCCTTGGTCGCCACACCCGAGTCAGACTCGATCCTGGCCTTGAGGTCTGCTTTCTCCTTCAGCGCCGAAGTGAAGTCATAGTAGTCATCGTCGCGAGAATCCAGGAGGTTCGATGGCTTCAACCCGTGGGCTTGGAACAAGTTGCGCTTCGCTTCGACCTCTGCCTTCGGCACGCCACCTTGCAGGTGCGCACGTACATCGTGCGGTTCTGGCGGGGGCGCATTATCGGCATACCGTCGAATGTTCAAGTTGTCGTCGTTGTCCCGCAGCTCACTACGATCCACCACACGTGCGAAGCCTTCGATATCCTCGAACGAATGCCACGCGCTCACGATCTTCTCTATATGCTCCGGATCGAGGAAGTTCTGCGCCCGTCCCTCCCGATATTCCCTATCCGCATTGATGAACAACACCTTCCCTTGTCGCGCAGGCGGTTTCGTACCAGGCTCCCGCAGAACCAATAGGCAAGCAGGAATACCCGTGCCATAGAAGATGTTAGACCCCAAACCAATGACTGCATCCAGGATGTCATCGTCGAGAAAACCAGTGCGGATGTCCTTCTCGGCCCCGCCGCGAAACAAGACACCGTGCGGCATGACCGTGACACACATGCCCCCCGACCGGAGTACCGAGACCATGTGCTGGACGAACATGAGGTCTGCTTTTTTTCCGCTCTCGGGGCAGAATCCGAACCGGAAGCGTTCGGGGAAGGGAATGCCATCCCGTGTGTAATTCTGGCTGAACGGCGGATTGGTGAGTACGCGGTCATAACGCATCAACTCGCCACCCTCCGTATGCATTGGTTCGGCCAAGGTATCACCGTTACGAAGGTCTGCATCTGGAATCCCGTGCAGCAACATGTTCATCTTCGCGATGGACCACACTCCGCCGTTGGACTCCTGTCCATACAGCCCGATGTTCTCTGCGTTTACGCGATGCTCGTCGAGGTACTCCTTCGACAAGACCAACATACCGCCCGAGCCACAGCACGGGTCGTATATCTTCATCCCTTCTTGCGGTTCTGCGATCCTGACCATAAGTCGAACCACCGCACGAGGTGTATAGAATTCACCTCCTTTCTTGCCAGCAGAGTCTGCGAAGTCACGGATCAGGAACTCGTACGCAGCTCCAAGTAGATCGGGATATTCAAAGTCCTCGTTACGAAGCCTGATCTGAGAGAAGTGGGTGATGAGATCACGTAGCCGTTGATCAGAAATCGTGGACTGCCCAACACGTCGATTGAAGTCGATGTGCGCAACGACCCCTTCCAGGCTGGTGTTGTATTCCTCAAGTGCTGCCAGCGCTTTGTTCAGCCCAGTGCCGACGTCCCGGTGGACTTCGTCTCGAAGATACTCCCAGCGCGCTTCAGAAGGGACAAAGAACTGATCTCCGGTGTAGTAGCTAGGGTGGTCCGCACGCTTCGCCGCTTCCTCGGTATCAAGACCTCTATCGAGCTGCTGTTGGAGGATGTTTTCACGGCGTGTCTCAAACACATCCGAGCACCGCTTTAGAAACAAGACGCCGAATATGTATTCCTTGAACTCCGACGCATCCATCTTGCCTCGAAGGATGTCGGCGGCGGCAAAAAGGTGGCGTTCCAGCTGAGGGAGAGTGATCGGCATGGATTAGGACTCCGCTTCGCGCTGTTGGTGCTCCTTGAGTGAAACGCCCTCCGCGTCCAACCAAGCCTCTCGACCGTTCGTATTGCGTCCAGCAAACACTGTTGCCGCCTCTGATGGCGAATTGAACTCATGGTCGTCAGTCAAACGTAGTCCCTCATCACACGGAACCAAAAGCTGGCGTTCGATCAAACGATCACGCGACTTTCGATAGGTATCCATCGACGGGACAACTTCCGCCCGCGCAATGCTTCCCGCGCTGACAGCGAACCCTGCACTCGTCTCATACCCTTTTGCCGTCCAGCCCGTTCCCTGCCAGGTGTATGTCCTATCGCCCTCATCGATACGCTCGGGAGCGTCAAAGACATCAACTCCGATAACGGGCAGCAACGAAAGCATTTCGTGCAAGTAGCCTTCGACCTCCGCCTCATCAGCCGCGGATAGCCCTGGTCGATTCGGCTGATTGGCATTGTCCAAAACGCAACGGTTGTGTTTCTTCGCAAGCTCAACGAGGCGCGCTTCGAGATATTGGACTTCAGCTTTGTTGAGTGGGTCGCCTTTTGTTGTGAACACTACTGCTTGTTGCCAGAAGTCCTTTTTTGCGTAGTGACTATCAAGGCGATCACGAACGGTTTCCGCTTCGCCAATGTATAGGGTCTGAGCCACGTCATCTGTTTCGCGGCCCACGAGAATGTAGACGCCGGAGTTGGCAAACTCATCGCGCTTCTTGACCTGCGGATAACGTCCACGCGGGCAAATTATGGCGTGACCGACCCAATTCGATTTCTCTACAAACCGAAGTCCGTCAGCAACGCCTTCGGCGACAAGAATTCGGATAGTGAAAGGTCGGTTGTTCAATGTCGTCCTTGCTGCTTGATGACCATCCAGAGCCGCAAGTTGACGGTGATTTGTAGCTCAATCAAACTGTCCCAATTGTGTTCCCCAACTGGGACAGTGCAGATGTCGAAGTCCAGTAAAATCGTCGCCCTCGGCCCTACTCAGAAGAATACCCCAATCGACGAAAGTGGGACAGTGCCCAATCGAAGGGAAAACGATGCGCTACGAACTCGCTCCTACCTGACCGAAGATGAAGTCGACCGTCTAATGAGTGTCGCTAAAAAAAGTCGAAACGGAACACGCGATCACCTGATGATCCTCATGGCTTTCCGGCATGGCTTACGTGTCTCGGAGCTGGTGGACCTCCGGTGGTCCGACATCGACTTCAAGGCCGGGACAATTCACATCAGACGCCTCAAAGGATCAAAGGACTCGACTCATTATCTGGAGGGTGATGAGCTGCGAGTTTTGCGAGCGCTGGCGCGAAAGTCTGAATCAGCTTTCACCTTCGTGTCGGAGCGTCGCGGCCCAATAAGCTCCGCTGGGTTTCGCAAACAACTCGCGAGGTGGGGAATGAAGGCGAAGATCGAATTCCCTGTTCACCCACATATGTTGAGACACGCTTGCGGGTACGCGCTTGCCAATCGCGGCATGGACACCCGTTCGCTGCAAGCGTACCTCGGACACGCCAGCATCACCCACACTGTCCGATATACCGAGCTTGCGCCAACTCGATTCCGAGGGTTGTGGTCGGCGCAATCTCGTGGCACTAGACCGTGAAAGCAAAGCGGCCAATCAACTACAAGTCCCTCAGACGCAAGTACCCCGACATCGTTACCTACAGAGCTGTAAGCGAAAAGCTACGCCGCCGGAGGAGGGCGAAATCAACCAAGACTGCGACGGGCGAAGATCGTGGCGAAGCCATGACCACCTATACCGAGCAGGAAGAAATAGAGAACCTTTCCTTCAAGACACCTCACTGCTTCATTCTTGGAGCAGGCGCGAGCCTGGCTGCTTTCCCAGATGGAGACAAAAACGGTCGAAAGCTCCCTGTTGTGGCCAACTTCTGTGAAGTCCTGGGGATTGACCACTATTTCGAAGAAGCAGGTATACCTCCGCCTTACGACGACTTTGAGGCGATTTACTCGACGATATCCAGCAAGCCTGTGCTATCGCACCTTGTGACTGCGCTTGAGCAGGAGATTTTCGACTACTTTGCCGCGCTAGAACTGCCTGACTACCCCACGCTCTACGATCACCTAATTCTCTCGCTCCGCGAAAAAGATGTAATAGCCACATTCAACTGGGACCCATTCCTAGTCCAAGCCGCTCAGCGAAACGCTCGCAAGACCAAAGTACCGAAGCTTTACTATCTGCATGGTTGCGTTGCCATCGCGCATTGCGAAGCGTGCAAGCTGAAGGTCCCTAGCCAGCCCAGATGCCCACGTTGCGAAGGCCCACTGCAACGTTCTCAGATACTTTACCCAGTTACACAAAAGGACTACGTGACAGACCCATTGATAAAGAACGAATGGGACGCAACGCAGTGGCATCTCAAGCATGGGTACATTCTGACAATTTTCGGCTACGGCGCGCCCAGCTCGGACGTCGAGGCAGTTCGGTTGCTGAAAGAGGGCTGGGGTAATCCTGAAGACAGGAGCCTTGAAGAAGTCGAGATAATCGATGTACTCGAGCGCGCTGAGTTGGAAAAACGCTGGGAGCCGTTTATTCATACTCACCACTCTCGGACTACCAAGAGGTTCTATGAGAGCCTTGCAGGTCGTCATCCCAGACGCAGTTGTGAGGTGCTATGGCAGACTCTGATGTACTTGAGGCCATCTGAAGGAATCGACTTTCCGAGCGAAGCCACCTTCCCGGATTTGTACGAATACCTGGAGCCGAGGCTGTTCGCAGAACTGAGACAATCCGAGTCCTAACTGCCCAGTTCATACCCACACCTGATCAACACTTTGTGTGGATTAGCAAAAGTCGCGAGTTTTTTTGCAGTACCCGGCCAGGGTCTGTGAGACAACTCTTGCTCTGTGAGACAGCAGACAAGCTTGCGAACGCATCTCGCACGCAAGCCATTGATTTAGAAAGGACAGTGGCTCCGCCTGCTGGGCTCGAACCAGCGACCCGCTGATTAACAGTCAGCTGCTCTACCAACTGAGCTAAGGCGGAGTAGATGGGGTTCGATCGCCTAGTACGTCTTCGATCGAACCCGACAGTCGCCCCATTTGGGACGAGGGCAGCCATTTTAGTGTCCTCGAATGCAAATGCAAGACTCAATGACTGGGCAGGAAAGTCACAGTGAAAGACTTGCTCTTGCCTACTCACCACTCCAATCATACCCCCGCCCATCAATCGCCAGCCGCACCCAATGGTTGCCTGGAGATCGCTCCAACGCTCGCGCGTAAGCGCCGCGGGCTCCCTCTGCCTGCCCGAGTTTGTCGTGCGCACGGCCCAGCCAGTTGAGGAGATCCACCTGCGCCCATTCGCTATCGGCGCACAGTTGGGATTGGTCGAACCGCTGGCCGCTGGCGTCTTCTCGCGCGAGCGTTTGCACAAACCGGTCTCTCGCTTCAGCCGCATCGCCGCCGAAAATGCCCGGCAGCACCACCAACGCCGTGCCGCGAACCAGCGTCGCCCGCGGGTTATCTGGCGCCAACTCCTCCGCCGTATTGAGGCGCTTGAGACCACGACGCCCGTTATGAAAAAAGCGCCAGGGGCTCAGGAGCAGAATCTGTCCATCCAGCATGGCGCCGAGCAGGAGCATCTCGACGCCTTCCGGATTAGCTTTGATGATGGGATTAACGATTGCCAGTCCATCAAGAACCGCGCGCCTCGCCAGATCATCGCGCCCTTCGGGGATATGAATGGCAGCCAGCCTGAACTGCTTGAGCGCCTGCCAATACGGATCGCTCAGCTCCAACCCGGCAAGCACATCCAGCTGGTTTTGAGCGAACGCGTTCTCCACCAGGAGACACTCTTCGTCCGGCTCCGCGTGTGCGGATAGGGTTACCAGTCCGAATGCCGCGACGATGGCAAGCGCTCTCAGCACTCGCTCACTCCTGTCGATTCAACGACCAGTCGTACTCGTAATCCACACCGGGTTTCTTCGTCGCGAGCAGCGCTTTCACATCATCGCGGTGGACCGCAACATAGTCCCGCAGCAGCGCTTCTTCCGAGTCCGCAAAATCCTCTCGATACCATTTGAAGATGGACGAAAGCCGCACCTTCCGATCGCTCACAATCTCCACGCCACGATCGTGGTTGAGGTAGTCACGCTCAGCCTCATTGAGCATCGTTTCAAGATTGTCCGCACGGTACGCCGTTTTGCTCAAGTTCGGACACCCGATGCTCGCGCAGTTGACGGCGAAGTGGATGCGATGGTCCTGCCAGATGGGTCTCAGAATCCGGTGCTCAATGTCGTTCAGCGTGACCGCCTCACCCGCAACGGTGATCACCTCATCGTCCCAGGGGCCAATGGCGAAGAGGCGTTTGCCCATCCGCAGGATGCTTTTCTTTTTCGGGTACTGCAGCACCACGTCGATCGTCACGGCGTTGTAGAGGTTCACCCAGTACGCAAACTGCTCGTCTTTGGAGAACCCGCGCGGGTCAATGGCGGTGGTTTCCTGAATGTAGCGTTTGAGCAGGTCGTGTCCCGGTCCTTCGGCCAGCTTCGCATACGCCACCAGGTTGATGCCGTCCTCGCCGGGCATCACGTACTCATCCAGCACCTCCTGCCACGCATCGTGCGAGATCGTCGCGGTGCTGGCGTCGTCGTGGCTGTCCCAGATCTCCCAGAGCTCGGATGCTGGTGCGCCATGGGCCGCGGCTGCGGAAAACCAGAGGACGACGATGAGTACATTCTTTTTCATGAACCGTGGAACTGCTCGTTGTTGAGTTTTGTCTGATACTTCAACGGCCGGAAAGTTCGATCTGATGTTTACGCCATCGACAGACCATTCGGTGGGGGTTGTGATCCCCACTTTGAACGAAGAGAAAGTCATCGCTCACAACCTGAGCGCGTTGCTGCGTGATCCGGCGATTACGCAGGTGGTGGTGGTCGATGGCGGGAGTACCGACAACACGCAGGCCAAAGTCGCCGCCTTCGCGCGGTGCAAGCCCGACCGGGTGTCGCTGATCACGTCACCCCCCGGGCGCGGCACGCAGATGAACGCTGGCGCGCGGCATCTCGATACGGAGTGGCTGCTCTTTCATCACGCGGATTCGCTGCTGCCGGATCCTGCAGGCGAGCTGATCGCAGCGCTGCCGTCTGAGGTTGCCTGGGGTGGGTTCCGGCACCGGTTCATGCCGAACAACTGGAAGCTTTCTCTGGTCAGCGCCCTGCACAATTTCCGGTGTCGCCTGTCGGGCGTCGTGTACGGCGATCAGTCCATGTTTGTCCGGCGGCGGTTCTTCAATGAGGCTGGCGGCTTCGATGAGTTTGGCCTCGAAGATCTGCAGTTTTCAGACACCGCACTTGCGATGGCACCCTCCCACCTTCTGCCTGCCTACGTGGAGACGGATTCGCGTAAATTCAGGCAGATTGGGGAGTTCAAAGCGCTCAGGCAGGTGATCTCCATCATCCTGCGCTACGAGCGCCAGAAGAAAGTGGGACACGAGAGCTTCTTCAAGAACTACCGCTAGGCAGATACCCGCCGCTCGCCTGCAAAAGCGTACCGTCCGCCTGCTTCACCCAGACGGCCACCGCGTCCGCGTCCTGCGCTGGCGGTTCCGGCAGGGTCACCTGCCAGACGCCTGATTCCAGCTGCAGGCGTTCGCGGGCAACCGCACCCGCCACAAAGTCATGCGTGAGCTCCCGGCCGCGGTTTTCACCGGCGCGCACCTGGGTGGTTTCATTCATCCGGAGATAGGTTACGAACACTTCGGGCGCATTCACCCGGATACCCGGGGCCGGCGTGAAGGTCACTTGGATGCGCCCGTTATCCGCCTCGGCGCGCAGCTCACCCACCTCATCCGCTGCGGCGGGCATCGGCCCCTCCGGATGGCGGCGCCAGCTGCGCCATTCCCTACCCTGCAGAAAGACGCCCGGGGTGTAGACGGCCGAGTTCGCAAACGCCGCCTGGCTGCGGTGACGCGCATCGTGCGCCGGTAGACCCAGGGTGTCTTCCCAGCCGAGATAATCCCAATAGGTTACGTGATAGGCCACCGGCACCACGCTGCGGAAAAGTTGTGGCTGGGTTTTCAAGCTGGACAGCCAGCCGTCCGCGGGTGGGCAGCTGCTGCAGCCTTCGGAGGTGAATAGCTCCACGAGCTGAGCCTGGCGGGTGTCGCTGTACACGTGCCAGGTTGCTGCCTGGCTGACGCCGGCGGTGAGGATCAGGCTCACTGCCAGCAAGGCGCGTCGTCTCTGCATGGTGTCTCTGGGTGATGACTCTATGCCTGTGATCGCCCGTCACATCAAAAGTTCACGCAGTTTTGTTGCTTAATAACTAATACGTACTCTTAATGCAGTGCGCGCAGCGACGCGCCGGCGTAGTTTCGCCTCACTTTTTCAGTGACAACGCCGTATGAACCAGCTCTCCACATCCATCCGCGTCTTTTATGTCTTTGCTTTCTTCACTCTAGGCGGCTGTGCCGCCCTGCAGCCGCCCGCCGGTCCCATGGCCATCAACAACCCGGGGTTCGAGGACGACTACCTTTCCGACAGCGGCGACGGATCGTGGCACTTTCGCATCCGGGAATGGGCCGGGCAGCGCCATGGCGTGATGAATCCCTCTATCGCTCAGTTCAAATCCGGCGGCGCGCCGGAAGGGCGCAACGCCGGCTTCCTGTCCCGGGGTGGTTCCTCCATGTACCAGAACCTGGGTGTGACTCTGCTGCCCTATCGGAGCTACGAGCTGCAGGTGCTGGTCGGGCGGCGCATGGAGTCGTCGTTTGGACCCGGCGAGTACGTGCTCGAGCTTTTTGCTGGTAATGAGCTCCTGGCCAGCAAACCCGGCAAGACGCCACCGGCGGGTGAGTTTGTGGTGGATACGCTCCGCTACGACTCACCCACGTTGCTGCCCGAGTCCGCCGGACCGCTCAGAATTCAGATCCGCAATCTGAACGCGCGGATGATCAACTTCGACAATCTGCGTCTTTTCAGCTGGAACCGCAGCGAATCCTATCGGCCGCCGCCCCTCACCTACGAAGCGACGGCAACCACCGAAGGATGCGTATCGAAACCACAGTCCGCCTGGCAGTTTCCACACGTTGCCTACCCGCATCAGTTCAACGCGTTCGACGGGCTTGCGGGCAGCGCCACGGTCAGCGAGCACGCGGCACTCTCATCCGTCTACGAGCTAGAAGTCATTGACGACAAGTGGCTCTTTGAACGCGGGTTCAACTGCCAGGGTCTCCTCGGCACCCATCCGCTCAACCGGCGCACGCCCAGCACCCTGCACATCAACACCATCGACGATACGCTCCGTTACGTGGTCCTGCCGCACAACGCCGGTAACGGCAGCCGCATTGAGCTGTGGGCCGATGGACAGCAGCTGCACAGCGCCGATCTGTCCGGCAATACCGCTTGGATCGATCGCACGGTAGCGCTGCCGCCGGGTACCTCGCAGGTGACGCTGTACCATCACGCCACCGGCTGGCAGCTCGAGCATCTCTTCTGGCAGTACCTGGGTCCGGCAGACTCCGCGCGGCTCAGCGAGGTCCCACCCATCGCGGGACAGACGCGGTCCACGGTACCGGTGGAACCGCCACCGCAGCCGCCGTCCGTGTCGGCATCCCCGGCCGCGCTGCCGCGCTATTGGCAC
Organism: Pseudomonadales bacterium; assembly: GCA_028285415.1. Taxonomy (GTDB): domain Bacteria; phylum Pseudomonadota; class Gammaproteobacteria; order Pseudomonadales; family Azotimanducaceae; genus UBA4421. The sequence goes on along the minus strand of JANQPF010000002.1, from coordinate 23,038 downwards.
ATGCGGGTGGAGCCCGTGTCATCTGCGGTACCCGTCGATCCCGGCATACGCGCGTTCTGGGATGCAGGGGTGTATGTGTATTTCCGCGACGACGGCCAGATTGGGTTTAATCCGGAATCACCCGCGCCCTATTTCTACCAGGGCGAGAAAACCTGGCGGCTCAACGCGGGTCAGCTGCACCTCAACCTCGATGGCATGCGGTACGTCCTGGCCCTGCCAGACAACCGCGCGCGCCAGGAGACGCTGACAACCCTCGATCAGAACGGCGGTCAGTTCCGCATGCTGTTGGTCCCGAAAGCGGCCGGTCAGCGTTGAGTGTTTTGTTGGCCGGGACCGGGGCGGTCGGCGCAGGGTCCGAAGTCGTAGAAGCCGTCGTCCGACGTGCCGGGAAAGTCGATGTGGGCGGTGTAGGTGGGATAGTCCGGATAGTTGATGCAGACCCGCCGCGCCTCGCGGTTGACCTCCACTGGCCAGAGGTTGCGCTGCCTCGGCGCAAGCTCCGCATGTGCGGCCATCTCCAGATGGTTCGCCCAAGCTCGGCCAAGTCCGCCGCCGGGTTGTTCGCGCACGACAATGCCACCCGGAATGAAGCTGCCGTCCACGGCGTCATAGTCCCAGTAGCCGAAGGTCTCCCAGGCATCATCGGTATTGTCCGCCACACCCGGCGTCCAGACGAACGCGAGCGCCGCCAGCACAACCGCCGCGAGGCCGCCCGCCATGAGCAGGCGGGGCTGCAAGCTACGCTCACTCCCGGGTGCTGCTTTGAGGTCCGCGCCCAGGGCCGATTCCAGACTCTCCAGGGTTGCACTGGTCACGCTCGGCCACGTGCCGTCGACAATGGCGGCGGCAAATATGTCTGGCAGACCGCACTGGCGGCCGAGCGCCTGCGCATCCAGGTTTGCGCGCGTCATGCAGTCTTGCAGACGCGCACGGTCGAGCTCGTGCCGGTCAACGGTCGAGAGCGGCCGGTTGCCGGTCCGCGCAGAGACCCCTTCTACCCCATCGTAGATTGCCGCGTCTTCCAGCAGCTCTTCCCAGGGCAGCGGCGGCTGATCGGGCCGCTCCGTATGGTCACAGAACTTCCGAATGATCCCCTGGGCATGATGGCCCCAGCGATCGCTGACCTTGCCCTGCATGATCGCCTGCGCGGTGACCAGGAGCTTCTTCTCGCCGGCTTCGAGGTTCGACGTGCGCACGTCAAAAAGCTGCGCGGCCGTCACGACCAGATCAGGCCGTACGGCGCAATATGGATTAGCAGCGGCGGCGGCGCTGTCCATGGAAGCTCTCCAACGTTGAAAGTCGATCGGCGCGAACGTATTGGGCTCGCGCGTTCGAGTCTACCACGTCCCTTTCGCGCTTAAGCGCGACGCCCGCCGAATACGTATGGATAAGTTCTGGACGCCACCCCACCGCGGGGCTTTAGTGTCTGCCATCGCTACCTGATCGCCACCTCATTGATAAACCGGAGAGAGAAGTTGACCGGACGAACGAACACCTGGATTGCCCTCTTGGCGCTGCTGGCCGCGGGCTGCGCGCCACCGTCGCTTGCGCTGGACGAGGCGCTGGTGGGGGTGTGGATCGACACCACCGGCAAGAGTCGCCTGGAGATTGTGGCGGACGGCCAGACCACGCTCTGGAGCTATGAACAGCCGCGGATCCTGCGCGGCAAAGGCGCCCGGCTCGTCTGGGAGAACGAGCGGCGGATGACTCAGACGGGTGATCAGGCTGTGCAGATGCCGCTTTATTATCCGCTCATTGCCAATCGAAACGGCTCGAGCTCACTCTGGCACTCCAAAAACCGCACCAAGGCGGTGCTGGTGCTTGAAGGGGGTAAATGGCGCGGCAAAACGATTGACGGCACCACCCTTGAGCCGCAGGAGCAAACCGTCAGCTTCGACTATGCCATTGTCGAGAAGGCTGATGGCGTGCACCTGACGTTGAAACCCCGGGGCGGGCCGGGTCATGAAATTCGGCTCGAGAAGCTCCAATTTGGTCAAACCGTGAACGGTATCGATACCGGCGACTATGAGATGCACCGCCAGCAGGCGACGGCCGCAGAGCTGTCCCGCTATGCGGCTGCGGGGGACGCTGCCGCGTTCGAAAAACTGTTAGCGAGCGGCAGCGGCGCGTTTCTCGCCAACGCCGGCGTGGAGAGAGCCAGCGGCGAGTATCCATCCATGGCCGTCAACCGCCTGTACGGCGAGCTTGCCCGTGCTGGCAGCGCCGACCTCCTTGATAGGTTGCTCGCGCATGCCGGTCGCGCGGTTGTGCCCGAGGACATAAGCGCAACACTGCCCGCGCCCGTCATTGAGCTCCTCCGCAAGAGAGCGGGCCTGCCCGCCGAAAACCGGGATCGCCGCACCCTCAGCGCCATCAGTCACCTGCTCCATCGCATGGCCTACGCCGCGTACACGCCGCCTTTTGTCCTGAAGCTCATGTACGAGCAGGACGGCTGTTCGCCGTTGAACGAAACCGCGGCGCTGAGCCGGGCGGAGCGCGGCCCGTTCTCACCTGCAGAGCGGGCGGCGCTGGATGCGTACCACGAGGCGAGCCGCACCGACGGTCTGGCGGATCAGCGCGCCATGGAAGCCGCCATGACGGCGTGCCTCAGGAACTTTCAGGATGGACAACCCGTGGCATCCGAAGCGCTGAACGGTCTGACCTCACCGGGCTACATGCCGGTGCGAGGCATCACGACGCCTCTGTACTATTTTGCGTCACGGCAGATTCCGCAGCGCAACCCCGGCGCGCCGGATCCGTACTTCGGTTTTACCTACAGCCTGATGAAAGCCATGGTCAACGCCGGGGCGGATCCCTCGATGAAACCCACGCCGGAACACGCCAGTCTGATCGACTATCTGCACGAGCACGCGCCCGACTACTTTGCCGAGGTGACCCTCGAGCCCGGCGCGCGCCTCGGCACCGTCGCTGCGGAGCTGGTGACGTTCAACGAGCTCATGGATATGTTGGGCGGTCCTCACTACGGTCAGTCCAAGCGGGACGTTGTAGCACCCGCGACACCACCACCCCGGCAGGGAGCACCGTCCACCCCGATCGAACAGCCGGCGGTTGTTACCAACGAGGAGCATGAGGTGCCTCCCGCCGAGGAAGTGATCGGCTACTGGGACTATGACGGCGTGGACGGCACGCAGCTTGTCCACGGTCTGGTGCTCCGAGATGCCGCCGGCTCAGGCCTCGGACAAACCTGGTCCCGCCATCTCGAGCTCAAAACCCACGCGAGTCTGCCGCCGCGCCAACGCACGCTCTGGCCCGTGCGCCTGTTGCGCGAGGCGCGCAAGGTCTGCGTCGACTATCCCAACTACCCCACCTACGACGTCCACGTCGACATGCTGGATGATGCTTACGACGGCGTGTACCGGGTGGGTCCGTGCGGGGGGTAGCGCCACCCTAAATCGTTGCCAATGGCGAGCGCGCCAGCCTGAACTAGGCTAAAGGGATGGAGATTCGCTCACCAGAACCGCCTTCGCGAGCGCACGGCTTCACGCTGGTGGAGCTTGTGGTGGTCCTCTTGCTGATTGCCGTGCTGGCGGCAACACTCCTGCCCCGCTTCCTCGACACGTCCGACCGGGCGTTCGAAGCCAAAATGACGTCGCTGGCCGGGACGCTGCAGACCGCCATCGTCAACTACCGCGCGGCCTGGGAGGTCTCGCAGATCAACGACAGCACCATTAACCTCGCGCAATACGGTCTCGGTGAACTCGACGCCAACGCGTTCGGCTTTCCCGTCAGCGGGCGACGCGATCAGGCGCGGCCCGGGCGGGATATGGACTGTGAAGACGTGTGGCGGGGGCTCATGAATCCCGCGCCGATCGTGGACGAGGCGGACCCCACCAAGGAGCGCGGCACCTCCATCAACCACATCGAGCCAAAGCTCGGTACCGACGTCGAGTTTGTCGCCGGGCAGGATGCGGTGATCGACGATGCGGGTATTCCGATCAACTTCGCGGTCAACAGCGAAGTCTGCCAGTTCATCTCCCTGGAGTATCAGACCGTCGAGGTGGGCGAGCCGAAGCCCACCATCTACTACGATTCCCGCACGGGTGCGGTGCTGCTCGATCTGGACCGGGTGTACTGAGCGCCCTACTCCTCACCCTCAGCGGAGTCGATCTCCTCGATCGGCTTGTAGTAAGGCTTCTCCAGCGTCTCCACCTTCTTCTGCCAGTTGGCGCCCGCCTCTTCCGGCGTGTAGGCCCAGTCCTGGCGATGGTAGTTCCAGCTGTCTTTGTTGAGCTTCTGGGCCATCGCCCAGTACCGCTCGGCACGGGCCTCGTCACCCTGGGTCTTGAAGTGGCTCGCAAGCACAAACGCGGCCTCCGCCCTGCCCTCGTCGGCGGACTTCTGCGCAATCTCGAGCGATCCGGCCGGCTTCAGGTACTCGCTCGCCTCACCCTGTGCCACCCAGTCCGCAACCATGGGCGCGTAGTCTTCACGGCCGAATTCGAACTCGCCCATCTTGTGAATGGTGGCGTAGGTGCCTTCGTCGATGCGGCGCACGCGGCCCTGCTCGTCGATCCAGACCGCGCTCGGCACGTTCACGAGGTTGTACAGCGCGCTGACCCGGTGCATGGGATCGACGAGGCCAACGTACTGCGCCTGCGCGCGTTCGTACCAGGGCGCGGCGGCTTCGACACCCTGAGTGTCCTGGGCTACCGCGATGATGACAAAATTCTGGGCTTCGAGATCTTCGTAAACTGCCTGCCAACCTGACAGGTCAAAGCGGCATCCTCACCAGCTGGCCCAGGACAAGAGCATGATCTTCTTGCCCTTGAAGTCGCTCAAGCTGACGGTGTTGCCCTGCCAGTCCTGCAGGGTGAAGTCCGGTGCCACGCCGTCGCGCACGAAGCTCTGGCGCTGCACGGGTATGGCGCCGAGGCTGAAGGTCTGCGAGTCGTGGTCCGCCACGATCGGCTGCTGAATGCGACGGGCAAGCTCGGTGACGTTCACCCAGCCGGTGTCGCGCCGCGTGACGAAGATATCGCTGTCTTCCTCCTGGCGGATCGGCACGCAGATGTCGTCGAGGCAGGCCCCTTCGGGTTTGAGCTCGAAGTCGTTGACGCGGGGCAGCTCACTCGCCGCCACCCAGAGATCCGTTGGGTCGCTCAGCGTCTCCTCAACGGTGGCGGTATCACCGTCGTAGAGGATGGTTGCCGCGGTCGCCGCGTGGGCAAAAGTCAGAAGGAAGGCCGCCAAACCGAGATGTTTCATTGCGCTGTCCCAGCCATGAGTGCCGCACAGTGTAGCGGGTCAGGCAGGGGCGGGCCATGTGTCTGATGGACGAGCCGGCGGCGAAGTGGCTCGGGGACCCGGACTCGAACCGGGAATTACAGAGTCAGAGTCTGTCGTGTTGCCAATTACACCATCCCCGAAACGTTCAGCGCTGCTCCTCACACTTGCAGAACCGATCGCCGTAGTAGTCGTCCTCGTAGTTGCAGTGCGCCTGCCACAGGCGTCGGTCAAAGAGCTGCTTGAACCAGTTTGTCAGTGCTGTCATCGCCGGGTTCCTCAAGGTCTGTTTCATAGGTCTATCTCCACGCGCGCGGTGGCGGGCACCGCGCTGCAAATTAATATCTTGTTGTCGTCGTGCGCCGCGCTGACCGGATGGCGGTTTGTCACCTCACCGTGCTCCAGCCGGGTGGCACAGGTCCCGCAGGATCCACCGCGGCAGCTGAACTCAGGCTGAAGGCCGTGGGCTTCAGCCACTTCGAGGAGCGTGCCGTCGCCTTTGTGCCAGGGCTGTTCGAAGCCGGACTTCGTGAAGGCAATGACGGCGGCATCAATTTCGGGTTCGCTCGGCGCTATCGCACTCTCCACGTCGCGCACGAGCGCGGACGGCCCGAAACTTTCCGCATGGATCCGCTCGTCCGCCACCCCGAGACTGCGGAGCGCGTCGTACGCTGCCTGCATGAATCCCGGAGGACCGCAGAGGTAAGCCTCGTAGTCATCGAGCGCAAGCGCTGCGCGCAGCACGTCCGCGTCCAGGCGACCGATGACGTCCGCCTCCGCGGGATCAGCCGAGGACAGGAGCGAGACGTAGCGCACCGCACCGCCGCTCGCGCGGGCGATTCCTTTTAAGGTATGGGCAAACGCCTGCTCTTCAAGGGTGCGCGCCGCATGGAAGATGGTGGTGGGCCGCCACCGCCGTGTGCGCACCGCTTCGTGGGCAATGTGCCGGGTCATGGAGACCATGGGGGTGACGCCCACACCGCCGCCGATCAAGAGCACGGGACGCTTAGCTGCCGCATCAATATGGAACGCGCCCTGGGGTCCTCTGGCCTCGACCACGTCCCCCACGGTGACGTGGTCATGCAGGTACCTCGAAACTTCGCCGGCGTCTTCCCGCTTCACCGAGATGCGATAGAGCGCGTCCGCCGGCGCAGACGACAGGGTATAGGTGCGGATGAGCGCACGTTCGTCACGCGTCACGCGGATCGGCAGGTGCTGACCCGCCTGGTATTCGAGCGCGGCACCACCGTCAACGGGCGCAAGGTAAAACGACCGCACGTTGATGCTCTCGTCTTCGATCTTCACCACGCGATGCGCGCGCCAGGCGTCGCGACGGGCTTCTGCTTCGAGGCGCGCGTCCGCGGCGGCCCAGCTGTCCGTCAGGGCATTGTTCGGGGAAGGTTCCGCCTCCCCGAAACGGAACGGCAAGGCGCCGGCGAGCCGAGCGCCCTTCGTGACCGTCACGCGCCAGGCTCGCTCGGCGCCGCGAAACGCGCGGACTGCCGGGTCGTCTTCATCGAGGAGCGTGACCGTGCCGGTCAACTGCCAGAGATCACCGGTTTCGAAGTCGGGGAAGACGAGCCCCGCTTTCGGGTTCAGCAGGAAGTTTCCGAGTGTGTTGAAGTGATTGTTACCCGTGAAGTCGGGCACCGTCAGGGTGTTGCCCTCCACCTTCACAAAACCCGGCTGGCCACCGCGGTGGGAGACGTCCACACCTTCGATATCCGGGCTCTCGTCTGCCGGTATGTAGCTCGAGACGAAGAAGGTGTCCGCGTGGGCTACGAACGCTTTGGCCTCTGCCGGGAATCCCGTGAAGGGCTCCACGGTCGCCACCCGATCCGCGACGTCGACAATCTCACGGCTCTGGATGTACTGCGGACAGTTGCCGAACGCCTGGTCGACGCGCACGGTCAACCGTTCGCCGTCGGCCGCAACGCGGCCGTTCATGCGGTTGCGCCGCCGGGTGGGGAGCTCAATGCCGAGGAGGCCCACCGGGCGACCGGCGCGCAGCGCGCCGGCCGCGGCATCACCCGCACGCTCATCTGCATTCATCTCGAGCGTGCGGGCGTCCGGTGAGCTCACAAATCCAGGTTTGCCCGTCAACAACGTCGCCCACGGGTCGCCGTTGTCGTCAACCGCACCAACCACCAGGAACGGCAGCTGCGCATAGAACTCGCGGTGCTGATCCGGCATGTAATCGCGGATGACCCGGCGGCCGAAATGCTCCATCTGCTCGCGCTTGCCCGCGCGGGTTTGCAATGCCTGCTCACCCGCGTGGAACGGCGACGTGTCGTTGGTGGTCGGTACGTAGAGGTTCATGGCGTTTCCTCAGGCGGCAAGGCCAACCTTCGTGCCGGTCATTGGCACGAAGCCGTCCAGTGACTCGACGTTGAAGAGCCAGCGGCGCAGGTTCGGGTAGGGCTCCAGGGACACGCCGCCTTCCGGCGCGTGAGCGGTGTAGCTGTAGATCGCGACGTCCGCGATGGTCGGCCGGCCGGCAACCAGCCAGTCGCGGCCTTCGAGGTGCGCTTCGAGCCTGCCAAAGACCCGGGCGGCAATGGCGTGGGTAAAGTCCCGGTCGAGATCGGCGTTAAAGACGTTGATGAGCCGCGCGGCTGCCGGACCGAAGGCGATGTCACCGGCGGCGAGCGTCAGAAACTGCTGCACCTCGGCTTCTGCCACCGGGTCCGTCGGCAGGTAGTCCGGGGCGTACTTGCGGGCGAGGTAGACGAGGATTGCGTTGGAGTCGGTCACTACCACGTCACCGTCTTCAATGACCGGCACCTGGCCGGCAGGGTTCAGGGACAGGAAGGCCGGCTCTTTGTGCTCGCCGGTGGCGAGATCCACGAGCACCCCTTCGTAGGCGATGCCGGCAAGGCTCGCGAAGAGCTTCACCCGATGGGCGTGGCCCGAGAGGGGGAATCCGTGAATGCGAATGGCGTTGGTCATGTTCGTTCCTTTGGCTGTTGTGTGCGCCCCGCAGGGATGAGGCGCAACTTAAATACAGCTCAAATAGGAAACAATTAGCCAATTTCTGGAATATCTATGTCCATTTTGTTCATAATCGAGCGATGGATACCCTCGCCGCCATGCGCGCCTTTGCCGCGGTTGCCCGCCAGCACTCGTTTACCGCGGGGGCTCGGGAGCTGGGCCTGTCCACCAAGGTGGCGAGCAATCACGTGCGCGCGCTCGAAGAGCGGCTGGGCGTGCAGCTCCTGCACCGCACTACGCGGAAGGTCACCCTCACCGATACCGGCCAGGCCTACTACGAACGCTGCGTGCCGCTTCTCGATCAGTTCGACGAGGTGGAAAGCGTGGTGCAGGCGCGCCAGTCCGAGCTTGCGGGGCTGATCCGCATGACCGCACCCACCGCGTTTGGCAGCGCGCAGCTCATCGATCAGGCGCTTGCTACGTTCCAGGCGGCGCATCCGAAGGTGGAGATTGATCTGCATCTGGCGGATCACCGTATGAACATCGTGGAGGAAGGGTTTGATCTGGCGCTCCGCTTCGGCGCGCTGGAGGACTCGAATTTCATGGCGCGAAAGCTCCTCGACATGCGCCTGGTGATCCACGCGGCACCGTCGTATCTGGCGGAGCACGGCGAGCCTCGCCATCCGTCGGCGCTGGCCACTCACAATTGTCTGCGCCAGCAGACGTCAGCGGAACCTGCGCTGTGGCGCTTTCAAGACGAGAACGGGCCGTTCACGGTGCGGGTGAATGGCTCCTTTCGCGCCAATTCACCCCGCGCGGTGGCGCACATGGCGGCGGGCGGGCTGGGCGTCGGCATGACGCCGCTCTACGTCGCCCAGCCGTTTGTGGATACGGGGCAGCTCAGACTCCTCTTCGAAGACTTCGAGGCCACCGCGCTGCCGCTGCATGCGGTTTATCCCGGTACCCGGCACCTGGTGGCGCGGGTGCGGGCGCTCATTGACCACCTGGTTGACAGCTTTTCCGCCTGAGTGGCGGGCGACCGCCTGAAAGCCCGATCGCACTGGCGTTTGCGGGCGTTCAAATCTTTGAAGTAATTCCGCAAAAATTCCCGGCAGGGTAAACCTTCGCCACCTACACTGAAGTCTGTAATTCGATTAAAACGATTGATTGAGCAGATTTGCAGTGGGTTCGATGCCATCGTTCTTCAGATTGCCGGTATTAACGCGCTATCAGCTGGTCGCGGGCGTGGCTGCGGTCATCATGGCCATGGGGACGCTCGGCCGCTACTTCCTCGACGGGCTGGCGGCGGACGACGTGCTCATCTACTCGCGCGTGGGCACGGCCGGGGCTTTTGCCCTCTTCGCAAGCTGCGCGCATCTCTTCGCGTGCGTGCGCCGCAACCCTCACGGCTTCATTTTCGCCGCGACCGCACCGCTCATCTGCCACGTCACGCTGACGGTGTACTTCATGCACATCGAGCCGAGCATCCTGATTGCCGCGGTGGTGGGCATTGGCATCTCCGCCGCGATGATCGACTCGAAACCCTGGCTCAGGACCATACTCTTCACCTGGACCGTCGCACTCCTGGCGGCCATCTGGTCGGTGCTGGAACCACAGACCTCACCGGTTACCGCCAGCATCATCATCATCGCATCGAGCGTCTTCAGCTTTTTCATGACCACCGAGTTCAACGAGTCGCGGCACGAGCTCGAGCGCCTGGCCGCCGTTCTCGAAGAGTCGCAGTCCTTCTCGGGCGTCGGCGCGTGGCAGAAGAACCTCGTGACCAATCAAACCACCTGGACCAAAACCACCTACGACATTCTCGAGATGCCGTACGACGCGCAGGCCAATACTGATCTCACATCGAGGCTCCTCGGCAGCGAAGAGGACAGTAAGCTCCATCGCGCGACACAGACGATGCTGGCCACGGGGGAGCCGTACGACGTGGTGGATCAGATCCGGACGGCGTCGGGCAGAGAGATCTGGATTCACGCCCGCGGCAAAGTGCGGCTCGAGGACGGCGTGCCGATCCGGGCGATGGGCGTATTCACCGACATCACCGAGCAGGTTGAGCGCGAGCAGGCGCTGACGCTTGCCAAGGAAGATGCGGAAGCGGCGGCCACGGCGCGCGCGCAGTTCATGGCCAACATGAGCCACGAGATCCGCACCCCCATGAACGGCGTCCTGGGCATGACGTCGATGCTTGCCCAGGAAGAGCTCAAGCCAGAGGCGCAGCGGCTCGTGGAAGTGATCCGCACCAGCGGCGAATCGCTACTCGACATCATCGACGACATTCTGGACTTCTCCAAGCTCGAAGCCGGTAACCTCGAGCTCGAGAGCCGGCCCTTCAGCGTCGCGTCGGTGGTCGAGGACGCCGTCGACGCGGTACGCCAGCGCATCAACGAGAAGCATCTGAGCCTCTCCGTTTATCTACCGACGCCGGGGGATGAGGGCCCCACCACATACCTCGGCGACGACACCCGTATCCGCCAGGTCATGGTTAACCTGCTGTCGAACGCGGTGAAGTTTACCGATCGCGGAGAGATTACGGTCAGCGTGACGGCAAAGCCGCGCGAGCACGACGACCACTGGCTGGCCGTCAGCATTTCCGACACGGGGGTGGGGATTCCCGCCGCCAAGCAGGCAACCCTCTTCGACGCCTTTACCCAGGCTGACGCGTCGACCACCCGGGAGTACGGCGGAACAGGACTCGGGCTTGCCATCTCCCGGGAGCTCGTCGAACAGATGAACGGCTCGATTGAGGTGCACAGCAAGTCCGGCATGGGCTCGACGTTCACCTTCCGCGTGCCGCTGAAAGTGACGACGCAGGCGCCGGTGGCCGCTGTGACGGTGGGAAGAGCGAGCGCCCCGGTCGCCGAGGTCACGGTCGACGAGCCCGTCGAGGAAGACAAGCCGCTCAAAATTCTCCTGGCTGAAGACAATCCGGTGAACCAGAAAGTGGCCGCGATGATGCTGAAAAAGCTTGGCTACGCAACCGAAGTCGCCGACAACGGCCGTGAAGCGGTGGAGGCGGCTGAGCACACCCACTTCGACGTCATCTTCATGGATCTGCAGATGCCTGAACTGGACGGCATCCAGGCAACCGAAGCGATCCGCGCCAACGAGAACATCGCCCAGCCGTGCATCATTGCGCTCACGGCGAACGCCATGGACGAAGACAAGCGACGCTGCTTCGAGGCGGGTATGGATTACTTTGTGGCCAAGCCCATGCGCCTGGCGGACCTGCAGGATGCGATCAACCAGGCGGCGACCGGCTAGTTCGCCCGACTGGTGCTCGGCGCAAACCCGCCGGAGCGTTTACCCCGTGTGTACTTCTTGTGCAGCTTCAGGCTCTGCTCCATGAGCGCTTCGTCGCCGAGCGTTTTGGCAAGCTCCGCGCGTAGCGCATAGAACCGCGCGTTGTTGCGCTTGAGCTCGATGGCCTGGTTGATGGACGCCAGCGCCGTCTCCGGCGCGTCGCTGTTGAACGCCGCCTCAGCGATGGCGTAGTGATAATACGGGTTGTTGTTCTGATACTTCCGCGCAAGCGCTGCGTACTCTTCCGCCTCGGCGAGCCGTCCCTGGGTCTGCAGCGCCTTGGCCAGGCCTGAGACGGCGGTCTTGTCCCGCGGGTCGACGGCCATGGCCACCCGATAGGCAGCCTCCGACTTGTCGTGCGCGCCGAGGATCGAGAAGAGCGCACCCATGTTGTTCCAGAGGTCGCCGTTCTGTTCGTACGTGAGGATGGCGCGCTTCAGCTGCGCAAACATCCCTTCGTAGTCCTTCAAGTGCAGCCGCTCGATGGCTTTGTTGCCATAGTAGAGCGAGGCCGCGTACTCGTCGCTGATGGCGTGACGCGGCGTATCCGGGTCGATCACCACGTTGTTGAAATCGACGGTGACGTCGGTGTGGTCGTAGCCCGGCAGCTGCACGTTCTCGACCACCACGTTGACGTGATTGTTACGGACGAGGAACCCGGCCTCGACGTCCCAGGTGGGGCGGCCGCGAACGAGCTGGAACCGGGCGTTGAGATCCGCCTCGCGGGCAAGCGCAATGAACATGTTGGTATAAGAGAGGCAGTTGCCTTTGTGCGCCTTGAACGTTTCCGCCGCGGCAAAGGTTGCCGTTCGGTCATACTGGTCGATGAAAAAACCGTCTTCGACCATGCCCTGCATCAGGCGGCGGAAGCGTGAGTAGGCGAGCTCACGGCCTTCGGTGCTCTCGAGCACAAACGCGGACATTTCAGGGCTGACCCAGAGCAGATCTTCCACGGGTGCGGCGGCCACCGGGTGGCCGAAGACCGCGGTACCGTCGAGGAGGGCTGGATCGTAGTCAAAGGGCACCCTGCTGCCGCTCGTGGCGCAGCCGGTGCTCAAAGCAAACGCGATGACAACTACAACAATCCGGCGCATATTCCCAATATAGATCCGCTCCGCGGCAAGCTCAACGGCATGTCTGACACGCAGGAAAGCGGCGTCAGACGGTGATGGGATCCGAGCCGAGCGGCGCCCAGCCGAGGAGCGAGCTGTCTCCTTCGAACGTATTCGCAACGAGCGTGACGCCCACGGCGTCCGCAAGCTCTTTGTACTGCATCCAGGACTGCACGGCGACAATTGGCGTGCCGCGGCCTTCGTCGAACTGGACGGGACCATAAACGTTGGCCGTATAAATCAGATCCTCGTCATCACCCACACGCTGGGTCGCCTCGTGGCGGGCGCCGGCCGGCTCGTAGAACCACACGCCGGGACCGTAGCCTTCGGGGGGGCCTGCGCGGTAGCCGATCCGGCCGCTCAGGACCAGAAAGTCCGCGGCGCCCAGATGATAGTGTGGCCCGGCAACGCCGTTGTGACGCACGATGAGCGAGGTGGTGCCGGTCTCTTCGCTGACCCGCAGGACTTTGAGCGCAATGTCCGGGAGGTCAGGGTTTTCGATCCACGGCACCGCCCGGGTATCGACAAAGTGCGGCAGGTGTGATTCCAGGGGCACAACGTTGTCCGCCTGTACCAGCGACTTCGAGTCGGTTTTTGCCATCTCCAGAGGCTGACCTTCACCCATCTCGCCCGCCGCGCGCGGCTGCATGCATTCGGCGAGCGTGTTGGGAATGAGGCTGATCTGGTGGGCCCGGGCGAGCGCGGCCACGTCCATGGCGGTCAGGAGGCTGCGTATCGCCGCGCCATCCAGAAACGCCACGGGGCCGTAGAAGTTGGCGAGATACTCGCTGTCCTCGAGCGCCGTCATGCGCGGCACCCGCGTGTTGGCGGGCAGGTAGCCCCAGATACCCGGCTCGATGGTGGCGTCGAGGGGCGCCTCGGGATACCGGATCCGCCCCGACAGCATGAAAAGATCCATGGCGCCGAGGTGCACGAGACCAGAGAGCTCCGTCCCCGCGGTCAACCGCACGATAACCGAGAACATGCCCGACTCGGCGCTCGCGCGCAGCGGCTTGATGGAGACCCCGGGAATTTGTGGCAGTGGGATCCAGGGTAGCTGGTTGGTGTCCACGCCCCCTTCGATGCCCGTCGGATCAAAATCCGGATTGTACGATTCGCTCATGGCCCTTCTCCCCTAAACGGCTGCGTTTATCAAAACACCGCCGCCGGGCGTTCGCAATCGGCAGATGAGGCGGGAATCGCGTCAGCGGCGATCGAACATCCGGGTGTACTCGCGCTCCTCGCCGTCCGCCATAATGTAGATGGCCACGCGCAGACGCTCGCGACTGAGGAGCTGCATGCGTTCGATCACCTTCAGATCTTTGGCTTCGGAGATCACCACCAGCTCCTGCTCCTGCCAGCCCGCGCGCACTTCCCACAAACCGCGCTGACGCTCACCCCAGGACACGTCACGATACTGTCCCGGTGTGTACTGCACGCCCATGGAGTCGCGGTTCTGCTCTATCTCGAGCCGGTCGGCGCGCAGCACCTGGAAGTCGTGGGCAACAAAGGCAAGCCCAGATCCGGTGGCGATGCGCAGAGCCTCTCGCCGGACGTTGGGCCCGTTGTTGCTCCGCCGTGGACGTTCCGGGCGCGCATTTCTGAGATCCGGCACCACGTCGGATGCGTTGAAGTTGACCACCCACGTACCGGTCAGATTGACGTTCGCGGGATTCGTCTCGTCGAGCGGCACACCGCCGCAGCCGGCAAGCAGAACGAGAAGCGGGAGTAAACGGCGCACCTCAGCGCGGGTCCCGGATGGTGCAGGTGCCCTGGGCCATGGCGCAAATACGGCCTTCGTTCTCGAGATCAATACGCACCACCGCCTGGGTACGCGACAGGTTGATGATCTCTGCGCGCGCGGTCACGGTGCCCTGGGTCACGGGTGCGGTCAGGTTGATCTTGAACTCCGTTGTCGCCGCCCACTGGCCTTTTTTCATCGCGGGATAACACACGCATCCGAGCATGTGGTCGCAGAACGCGGAGAGCACACCGCCATGCATGTTGCCGATCATGGTCATGAGCTCCTCGCGCACCTGGAACTCACCTTCCATGGTGCCCGGACCGGCGTCGGTAATCTCGAAGCCGAGGTACTCGACAATCCCGCCTGCGCCCTTGGATGAGCCTTTGAAGCGCTCGGCAATCTCCGCGTTGAATGGAATCTCGGCCACTGTGTTCTCCTTATCGTTTTCGACCCGCGGTTTCGGGATTAGTGCTCCGGGATCAGGCAGGAATGTATCGATTCGTCATCCGGGATCTCCCGGGCAAGCGTGCGGATGGCAAGCTCGGCATCTTCCAGCCCGAAGTCGTGCGTGTGCATCCGCGCGAGGTCCACTTTACCCGACTCGATGAGCCGGATGGCCGCCTGGTAACCCGTGAAGGTGACGCCCATGGCGCCCATCACCTGTACCTCTTTGGTGACGATGTAATCGCTGACAAAATTGTCGACGGTTTTGAAGCCTTTGACGCCGGCAAGCACCACCTTGCCACCGGTTTTGACCATGCGCATGGCGTCGACCACCGGCTGCGTGGCATAAGCGCTCACGTCCACGACCACGTCAGCACCGCGCCCGCCCGTGAGTTCCTTGACGCGCCTGACCGCGTCCTCGTTCTCGACGTCGATCGTATGATCAGCGCCGAACGTTCTGGCGAGTCTGAGCTTGTCCTCGTCCGCGGCAAGCCCGGTGACGATGATCGTGCCCACGCCGACTTCGCGGCAGGCAACAACGCTTGCCAGCCCGCGCTGCCCCGGACCCAGAATCACCACCGTGTCGCCGGGCTGTGTGTCCGGCATTTCCACCGCCCAGCGGAAACCCGCGCCCAGCGGATTGAACATGACGGCAAGGTTTGCCGGCAAGCTGGGATCCACTTTGTGAATGACGGAGTTCTTGTGGATGAACATGTACTGCGCGTAACCGCCCCAGAGGCCGGGCCATTCGGACAGCGGCACGTAGGAGTAGATTTTGCGGTTGTCACAGAGGTGGTAAGTGCCGCCGAGGCAGGGTTCGCAGTGACGGCAGGAGAGCATGGTCTCCACTGCCACGCGATCGCCGACGTCCACACCCCAACGCGCGGCCGCGCGATCGCCGATGCGCGCAATGGTGCCGAGCGGCTCGTGGCCCGGAATGACGGGCAGCGGCGTGCGCAACAGGTCTTCGAACTGCTCGTAATCGCTGCCGCAGATGCCGCAGGCTTCGAGCTTCAATAGCGCCGAGTCTTCGTCGATGTCGGGCATGTCGATGTCCATGGGCGTGAGCTCACGCTTGGCGGTCATCACCATGGCAAACGATCTTTTCGGCAGGCCGGTCACTCTTTGACGTACCGGTTCTGCGCGTTGAGGGTTTCGCAGGCCTCCGAGACGAGCTCATCCATGATGGCCTGGACCGGACGGACCTCGTCGAAGTAGCCAATGGACTGACCGGCACCCGAGTGGATGAGGGGATAAATGTCGTGCTCTTCAATGGCACCCAGGAGATCGCCAACCAGCACGTCCTGGTACGGCATCTTGAGCGGCTTGGGCGCCTCTTCCGATTCCCACTCCTGACTCCAGGCGCTGCGGATCTGACGGAAGGTTTTACCGGACTCGGAGCGGGTAATGACCGTGTCGCCGCTGCCCGCTTCGCGGAGCTTTGCCGTGTTGACCGGGTGCATGTGCGCCTGATGCTCCTCCGCGAGAAGCCAGGCGGTGCCGAGCCATACGCCCTGGGCACCCATAGCGAGCGATGCGGCTATGTGGCGGCCCGTCGCAACGCCGCCGGCCACGAGCACCGGCACGTCACCGGCGGCATCGACAATCTGCGGGACCAGGGAAAACGTGCCAATGGGGCCGGTATGGGCGCCAGCGTCGTAACCTTGAGCAACAATGATGTCGACGCCAGCCTGGATCGTGCGCGGGACGTGATGCGGAGAACCAATGAGCGCCAGCGTCACCTTGCCGCCGGCTTTGGCTTCCGCCACCGCATCCGGTGGCGCGCCAATGCCGCACGCGAACATGTTGACGTCGGAATCCAGCACCGCGCGCAGCTGCGCGTCTTCGATCTCTTTCGAGCGGATGAACCGGGTGCGCATGCCGGGCTGCGTGGCGGCGGGGACCTGGTAGCGCTTAACGATGCCTTTGACGAACGCTTTGTGCTCGTCGGGGATTTCCGCCTCGATGGCCTCCCGGGAGTTGTGCTCCGGCATGCCGGGCGGCAGCACGAGGTCGACGCCGAACGGTTTTTCGCCGACGAGCTCGCGGATCTGGGCAAGCTCACGGGTAATTTCCTCGGGGAAGCGGCGGGTGGCGCCGTAAACGCCAAAGCCGCCGGCGTTGGTGATGGCGGCTACCGTGGTGACATCGTGGGCGAAGCCAAAGATGGGGAATTGAATCCCCAGGCGATCACACAGCGGAGTCCAGAGCGAGGCCA
This sequence comes from Pseudomonadales bacterium, assembly GCA_028285415.1. Lineage (GTDB taxonomy): Bacteria > Pseudomonadota > Gammaproteobacteria > Pseudomonadales > Azotimanducaceae > UBA4421. Next base: position 6,027 of record JANQPF010000002.1, on the reverse strand, counting down.
TCGATGTGATCTAGGCGGTCTCAGCCTCGTCGGCATCGCGGTTCGACACAAGCTCAACCGTCACGGCTTGCGCACGTGCCGGAGCGTGGGTATTTACGTCTACTTCCACTGAACTTTCCGGAGCGCGGGTCTGATTCAGCGCGGTATCGATGACGTCGAAGACGTCGAGCGACTTGAGCGTTGGATGACCGCGCACCACTTCCAGGTAGAAATCTTTGTACGCCTGAGCGGGTATGACGTCGAATACCGGATCGTAGCCTGCCGGTTTGACTTGCAGCGACTCGTGCCCGTATTGCTCAGGCCACAGCTTGCACCAGTCGCGCCACAGACGCAGGATCATCTGCTCTTGATGACGTGTCACAGCGTTATCCCCCAATGTTGTTGCTGCGCCGCAACTTCGCGCACAGCCGCCCTGTCTTCTAACGCCATCTTGCGCGCGTCTCTTCGCGCTGGACGCTCGGCCCACCACCCTCTCCCAAGGTTTGGCCGCCAGGGACTCGACACTATAACAAATTCGCGGGAGATGTGAGATACACCGAAAGCGGCCCGTCAGACGGTACTTTTCGGCCGCCCGGGGCCCTATCATGACCACAAATCACACAGCCGGAGGCCACCATGCAGTACGAAAACAGCGTTTACCCCAATGAGGCGCAGCTGCAGGGCTTCGCCGAGCCCGGCCCGGACGGGCCCATCTACATGGTGAACCTCCTCAAGTTCAAAGCGCACGCCGAGTACGAGGACGGCCGGGAAACGACGCTGACCGGGCGGGAGGCTTATGCCATCTACGGGGAAGGTGTGGCCAAGCTTCTGGCCAAGCACGGCGGCGCGCCCTGCTTCGGCGCCGAGGTGACCCGCCTCATGCTCGGCGAGGTGGAAGAGCTCTGGGACATGGTGGCCGTCGCCATGTATCCCTCCCGCGCCGCGATGATGGCGATGATGCAGGACCCCGGGATGGCGGAAATATCCGTGCACCGCGCCGCCGGCCTCGCGGGACAGCTCAACATCGAGACTGCACATGCCGGTGGACTCTGGCTGGGCGGCAATATGATCTAACCGGCACGCCGCCAATGTGCGCTGGCGCGCACTTCCCCGATTCCCACGGCAGCCCCACAGGGGCCCGCCTAGACTGTATGCATGACTTGGCGATGGGTGGCGACAATGGCGCTGGCAAGCGCTTGTGTAATCCCCGCGGTCTGGATGAGCCTCGACGACAAGGCAACCGCAGCACCGTCAGCCCCGGTCACCCCCGAACGTCAAAATTCTGACGCGCTTCCGCAGACGGCGCCCGCGCAGATACCCACAGCCCGCCCGGCCAGACCCGAGCCTGAGCCGCCGCCCACGACCTACGACACCGACATCGCCTATCTCGACAACGCCTTCGGCATCGCCGAGCTACGCGGTCTGGCGGCGGACGGCACGACGTTCATAGAGCTGCCCGGTCAGGCGCAGATTGAGCTCAAGCTCGAGCGCCGCTACGCCGTCCACGGCCGTGAACATCTGAGCGCCAGTCACGCCGGACTCACGAGTACGTTCACCCGACGCGGCGAGCGCTTCTTTGCAACGCTTGCTACGCCCACGGAAAGCTATCGCATGGAAAGCGATGGCAGCGGCAGCCGCCTGTACCCGCAACGGCAGCTCACGGCCCGCACGATCCGGCACGAAAAGGATTTCCGCCATGTCGACTAAAACGCTATGCACGCTGGCGCTCTGCGCCGCGCTCACCGCCTGCGGCGGGGGTGGCGGAGGCGGCGGCAGCAGTGACGCGCCCGCTAGCACGCCGCCGCCGCAAACGACGGCGCCGGGTAACAATCCACCGGACAATCCCCCACCGGCAGACCCGCCCACAACCGCATCGGAGACCACGGAAATCAAGCTGCTCGCGCTCTACACCAGCGGCGTCGCCGATCAGTTTGTCGATCCGGACCTGCGCATCCAGCATCTGGTCAACGTCGCCAACGACGTGCTGGCGCAAAGTGGCGTGGCGCTGACCTTCAGCGCCAATCATGTGGAGTGGGTGGACTATCCCGACCAGCGGCCAAGCACGCAGGCGCTCGAGGAGCTCACTTTCGGGGCTGATCCGTCCGTCTCCCACATTGCGGGCCTGCGCAATCAAACCGAATCGGATCTGGTGGTGCTCTTCCGTCCGTATGCCAACGACGGTCATTGCGGCTACGCCTGGCTCGGCGGCTACCGGACGAACGGCGACTTCAGCGATCCGGCAGAGGCGGATTTTGGCTACTCGGTGGTCTCAGCCAACTGCTCCGACTACACGCTGCTGCACGAGCTTGGCCACAACCTGGGCCTTGCCCACTCGCGCCGGGAAGATCCTGACGGCGGCACGTTCGAGTATGCGCTCGGCTACGGGATGGACGGCGGATTTGCCACCATCATGGCCTCCCCCGATGAGTTCGCCGCGCCGCAGCTGCCGCGCCTGTCGTCACCCGAGCTCGACTGTAACGGCGAACCCTGTGGCATTACACATACCGCCGCCAACGGCTCGGACGCCGTGCGTGCGCTTCGCATCAGTAAGGATCAGGTAGCGGAGTATCGCTAATCCGCACCCGGTTCGGACTGGGCGCCGGGTAGCGTCACAACCGGTGCCCGCGGCGCCAGATCGCCGAGCTGGCTTTCGAGATCCGCGCCTTCCACCAAACCTTCGATGAAGGCTTTGACCGCATCGTAGTCAAAGGTATCGCACGCCTGCTCCAGGGTATTGAGCGCACCGCGCAGCTCCGTCCACGGCAGATGGCCTTCGTTGGCGCGCATGATCTTGCGGTGGTCAGTGCCTTCCACGTCGCCGCTGACGAGGAGCTCTTCGTGGAGCTTCTCGCCGGGCTTCAAGCCGGTGAACTGAACTTCAATCTCCCCATCCGGATTGTCGCCGTCTTTCACGCTGTAGCCTTTGAGGTGGATCATGCGGTGGGCAAGATCCAGGATGCGCACCGGTTCACCCATGTCGAGCAGGAAAATGTCCCCGCCCCTGGCCATGGAGGAGGCCTGCAGAACGAGCTGAGCGGCTTCCGGGATGGACATGAAATAGCGGGTCACGTCGGCATGGGTGACCGTCACCGGACCCCCACCGTCAATCTGCTCGCTGAAAAGCGGCACCACGCTGCCGGACGAACCGAGCACGTTGCCGAAGCGCACCATCGCAAAGTTGGTTGCGGTGGTGTCCTGCTGGAGCGCCTGTAGAATCATTTCCGCCAGGCGCTTGCTTGCACCCATGACGCTTGTCGTTCGAACCGCCTTGTCGGTGGAGATGAGAATGAACTTCTCGACCCCGGCGTCCATTGCCGCCTGGGCGCAGTAGAGCGTGCCGAACGTGTTGTTCTTGAGGCCCTGGATGACGTTGTTTTCAACCAGGCTCACGTGCTTGTAGGCGGCGGCGTGATAGACGGTCTCTATCTCGTGACGGCGGAAGGTGCGGCCGAGGAGCGCGCCATCCGTCACCGTGCCGAGGACGGTCACCAACGGCACCGACCAGCCCTGCTCTTCCACCATGGCGGCAAGCTCGCGGTGAATCTGGTAGAGACCAAACTCCGACTGGTCAAGCAACACCAGCATGCGCGGCTGCTGCTTCAGGATCTGCCGGCAGAGCTCAGAGCCGATCGAGCCGCCGGCGCCGGTCACCATCACCGCACGGTTTTCGACAGATTGCGCCAGGAGATGCGGCAGCGCTTCCACCTCGGTACGGCCGAGGAGGTCTTCGATGCCCACGTCACGCACTTTGGCGAGGCTGAGCTTACCCTCCATCAGCTGGCTGAAATCCGGCACCAGACGCACGCGCACGGAAAAGCCCGCCAGGAAGTCGATCACATCACGGCGTTTGGGATGTTCGTCACCCACCGCAAGAAAAACCTGCTTCGCGCGGGTTTCTTTCAGCAGCTGACCGAGCTCGTTGGGCGAGTAGACGTAGGTACCGTCGATGGAGCTGCGCTGCAGCTTCCAGTCGTGGTCCAGAAAGGCAATCGGGCGGTACTGGTCCTGCTGAACGAGAAGGCGCGCAATCTGCACGCCTTTGCGGCCGGCTCCGAAAATGATGACAGGCTCGAGGCTTGCCGCGCGCGTGCGGCTTTGTATCCAGGCGCGCATGGCAAAGCGCGTGCCGCTGGTATAGAGGAGCGCAAGCATCCAGAAGATGATCGGCACCGAACGCGGAAAACCCTTCAGCTGCAGCATGTAGGGCACAACGGCCACGGCCAGGCCCGCAATGAGAGTGCCTTTGACCACGGCGAGCATCGCGTGGTTCCCCATGTAACGGATGACTTGTTTGTAGAGGCCCAGGCGTCCGAACACGGGGATGGCGACACAGATCGCCACGACGAACGCCGGCCAGTACTGCACCACGTCGGGGTTCCATTCTCCCAGCCTGAGCGCAAACGCGCTCCACAGCGCCACCGGCAGCATGATCACATCCGCGGCAACCGCAATGGCCTGCTTCTTCCGGCGAGAAAGTTCGTCGACGAGATCCTGCACTAACGCGTTCCTGTTATTGTTTCCGTTCTTATGATTGTTCCTGTTCCTGCTGCATCAATCCCGCGCCAAAGCGCCAGCAGAGGTAAGCCATCGGCAGGCTGGAGACGACAAGAGCAAAAGTCTGAGTGGGCCAATCGGCGGCGGCGGCAAACCATGCCCAGGGCAGCAGCCAAACCGCGGCATAAGCGAAGAAAGACAACGTCGTCCATAGATGTCCAAAACGCAGGGCGGCGTGTTGATACAGATGTTGCCGGTGCGCCTGCGTAAACTCCTGTCGTGTCACTATTCTCACACATAACGTATACGTGGCGTCAAACCAAAATGCGCTGAGCAGGATCACACTCGAGACCCAGGACAGCGCATCGGTGCGCCAGAGATAAACAACCAGCGCCCCGATCAGGAGGCCCAGAAAACCGCTGCCGACATCACCCATGAAAATGCGCGCCGGCGGCCAGTTGAAGGCGAGGAACGCCAGCGTGACGCCTGACAGCAACCACATCACCTCACCGGACCAGCCCGGCACGCCGCCCGTCACCAGCTGCACGCCGAGACAGAAGACCAGACACTGGGCGGCCGCAAAGCCGTCGATCCCGTCCATGAAATTATAGAGGTTCACGAACCAGACGAGCGCTACGAGCGCCACCGGCAGGAGCCAGACGGGCACGTCCGGCCATAAAAGCCACAGGAGCGCGCCTGAGGTCACAAAGTGCATCACAAGACGCAGACGCGCCGAAAGCGGCGCGAGGTCGTCCCACAGACCAACCAGGGCAAGCATGCTGAGTGCTACAAAGAGGGTCCAGCCGAGCCGCGGGTCGCTCTGCGCCAGGAGCACAAGATAGGCCAGCACCACCACCACAATCGCAATGCCCCCCATGGTTGGCGTAGGCCGGGTGTGGCTGCTGCGATGATCGGGCACGGCCAGCAGATGCTCACGGCTGACAAGCTGCACCACCACAAAGAGCAGCACGAGCCCGGCCGCAAGGCCAAGGGCGAAAACTATTGCGCTTGATACCACGCTGTCACCTTGGCCAGAGCCTCCCGTTGTGCCATCGGCGCATGCCAGCCGAGCAGCCGTTCCGTTGCCGAGACGTCCAGCTGCAACGGACAGAAAAGCCGTTCCGCAACCCTGCCCTGCCCGATCAGACGGCTGAGCGACAACGCCATTCCAGCGTGCACCGGCCAGAGGCGCACGCGACGACCGAGCAGCTCCCCAAGCTGGCGTAACAGATCCGCCACGGACGTCTCTTCCACGTCACGCACGTGCCAGATCTGCGCCTCGCGCGCGGCGTCAACCGTCGTCAGCTGCACGAGAAAGTCCGCCAGATTCTCCACCGCCAGCCACGAGCGCGGTGAGGCGGCACGCGCAAGCGGCAGCGGCCAGCCGCGTTCAGCCCAGCTCAAGAGCCGGAGAAAATTGGCTTTGACGCCCGGGCCGTAAATAAGCGGTGGGCGCACAATGCCAATTTTCTCCCGCTCTTGTGCTGGGCTGAACGCGGCTGGCCGCTGCCGCTTGCGCGTGCCGCCTCACCGCGCTCGTGGCTGGCGGTGGAG
>JANQPF010000033.1 GCA_028285415.1 Pseudomonadales bacterium | reverse complement strand
TCACCATCTACATGCCGATGGTCCCGGAAGCGGCCTACGCGATGCTCGCCTGTGCCCGCATCGGCGCTGTGCATTCGATCGTGTTCGGCGGCTTCTCCCCGGGCGCGCTTGCGGGCCGCATCGAGGACTGCAAATCCAATTTCGTGATCACCGCCGATGAAGGCATTCGCGGCGGAAAGCCGATTCCCCTCAAGGCCAACACTGACGAGGCGATAAAGATCGCCGAAGGCAATGGCGCCAAGGTGGACCATGTCATTGTGGTCAAGCGCACCGGGGGTGACATCAACATGGAGGACGGCCGGGACGTCTGGTACCACGAGGTCGCCGACGCGGCCTCAGCCTACTGTCCGCCGGAAGAGATGAGTGCGGAAGATCCGCTGTTCATCCTCTACACCTCGGGTTCGACCGGACAGCCGAAGGGCGTCCTTCACACCTCAGGCGGGTATCTGGTCTATGCCTCGATGACCCATCAATATGTGTTCGACTATCACGACGGTGACATCTACTGGTGCACCGCCGACGTCGGCTGGGTGACCGGTCACAGCTACATCGTCTACGGACCGCTCGCCAATGGCGCGACCACGCTGATGTTCGAAGGCGTTCCCAACTATCCGGACGTCTCGCGTTTCTGGCAGGTTTGCGACAAGCACAAGGTCAATATCTTCTATACGGCACCGACCGCGATCCGCGCCCTGATGGGAGCGGGTGAGGAACCGGTAAAGAAGACATCGCGCGAGACCGTACGTTTGCTCGGCACCGTCGGTGAGCCGATCAATCCGGAAGCCTGGGAGTGGTACTACAATGTGGTCGGCGACGGCCGCTGCCCGATCGTGGACACCTGGTGGCAGACCGAAACCGGCGGCATCATGATCACGCCGCTGCCCGGCGCAACGGCGCTCAAACCCGGCTCTGCCACCCGGCCTTTCTTCGGCGTCAAACCGGCGCTGGTGGACCCGGACGGCAAAGTCATCGAAGACACCGAAGCATCCGGCAATCTGGTGATCACAGGTTCCTGGCCGGGCCAGATCCGCACCGTCTACGGCAACCACCAGCGGGTCATCGACACCTACTACTCGACGTACAAGGGTTTCTATTTCACGGGTGACGGCGCACGTCGCGATGCAGACGGCTACTACTGGATTACCGGCCGTGTCGACGACGTCTTGAACGTCTCCGGCCATCGCATCGGCACCGCCGAAGTCGAAAGCGCCCTGGTCTTACATCCGTCTGTCGCCGAGGCTGCCGTCGTCGGCTTTCCGCACGACATCAAGGGGGAAGGTATCTACGCCTATGTGACGCTGATGGTGGGAGACAACCGCAATCCCGACGAGCTGATGACGGAGCTCGTCGATTCCGTGCGCACAGAGATTGGGCCCATCGCCAAACCGGACGTCATTCAATGGGCGCCGGGGTTGCCGAAAACCCGTTCCGGAAAAATCATGCGCCGGATTCTGCGTAAGATCGCGGCTAACGAGCTGGACAATCTGGGTGACACATCAACGCTGGCAGATCCGGCTGTGGTTGACGATCTGATCGAGAATCGGGCGCATCAGTAATCTGCCGACCCGGCGCGTTTGATCGCGCTGCATAAAAAAAGGGCTGCAAACGCAGCCCTTCTCAACACGCTCCAGGAGCTGAAGATCAGCCTTCTGCGGCCTCACCCTCAGCTTCCGCGTCAGCGCTGTCGTTATCCTGGTACTTCGGCAGTTCCTTGATCGACAGCTTGATGCGACCGCGCTGGTCGACGTCCAGAACGACAACGTCAACTTCCTGTCCCTCGGACAGATAGTCGGTCACGGTTTCAACACGCTCTTCAGCAATCTGGGAGATGTGCAGCAGACCGTCCTTACCCGGCAGGATGTTGACGAACGCGCCGAAGTCGACGATACGCTCCACCTTACCGTGGTAGATACGGCCAACTTCCGCTTCCGCGACAATCTCCTCAACGCGCGCAACGGCTGCGTTTTTGGAGTCCTGGTTGTCCGCGTAGATGCGTACGGTGCCATCGTCATCGATATCCACCTCAGCGCCGGTGTCTTCGACAATGCCGCGAATCGTTGCGCCGCCTTTACCAATGACGTCACGGATTTTGTCCGGATGGACTTTGACCGTCGTCATGGCAGGCGCGTTCTCGGAAAGCTCTTCGCGTGAGCTCGAGATGACTTTGTTCATTTCGCCAAGAATGTGCAGACGTGCTTCGTTCGCCTGCTGCAGCGCAGCTTCCATGATCTCTTCGGTAATGCCGTCGATCTTGATGTCCATCTGCAGCGCAGTTACACCCTTCTCGGAACCGGCAACTTTGAAGTCCATGTCACCGAGGTGATCTTCGTCACCGAGGATATCGGTCAGGACTGCGTACTTGTTACCTTCCTTGACGAGACCCATGGCCACGCCCGCTACGGGCATCTTCACCGGCACACCGGCGTCCATGAGCGCAAGCGAGGTGCCGCAGACGCTGGCCATCGAGCTCGAACCGTTGGACTCGGTGATCTCTGAGACCACCCGGATCGTATACGGGAAGTCCTCACCGTTCGGCAGTGCTGCCGCAACACCACGACGTGCAAGACGACCGTGGCCGATTTCACGGCGCTTGGGGCCGCCCATGAAGCCTGCTTCGCCGACGCTGTAGGGCGGGAAGTTGTAGTGCAACATGAACTGATCTTTATAGGTGCCTTCCAGCGCGTCGATCATTGCTGCATCCCGGAGGGTACCGAGGGTTGCCACAACCAGCGCCTGGGTCTCACCGCGGGTGAAGAGCGCCGAGCCATGGGTCTTGGGCAGCACACCCACTTCCACGGAAATCGGCCGCACGGTGCGAAGATCGCGACCGTCGATGCGCGGCTCGCCATTCAGCACCCGCTGACGGACGAGGTTCTTCTCCACCTTGTAGAACATGTCGGCAACTTGGTCAGACGCATGCTCTGCTTCTTCCGAACCCGAGAGCTGCTCCACGACCTGTTTGCGCAGATTACCGACCGCTTCCTGACGGTCCATCTTGTCGCTGATGCGGTAGGCATCTCCAAGATCCGACTTGACGATGTCGCTGACCTCGTTGAGGAGCGCGTCGTTCGTGGGCTCCGGCTGCCAGTCCCAAGCCGGCTTGCCGGCTTCAGCCGCAAGCTCCTTGATGGCCTGAATGGCAACCTGCATTTCCTGGTGACCGTACAACACGGCACCCAGCATTTCGTCTTCGGTGAGCTCCTGGGCTTCCGACTCGACCATGAGCACGGCAGACTCGGTGCCGGCAACGGTCATGTTGAGCATCGACGTCTGCAACGCCTCGTACCCCGGATTCAACAGGTAGGAGCCGTCCAGGTAGCCTACCCGTGCAGCGCCAATGGGGCCTGCAAACGGAATACCGGACACCGCAAGTGCCGCAGACGTACCAAGCATGGCCGCTATGTCCGGGTCCTGATCTTTGTCGACGGAGATGACCGTCGGAATGACCTGCACCTCGTTCATGAAGCCTTTCGGGAAAAGCGGTCTGATCGGCCGGTCAATCAACCGGCAGGTCAGCGTTTCTTTCTCGGAAGGCCGTCCTTCACGACGGAAGAAGCCGCCGGGAATCTTACCCGCGGCATAGGTTTTTTCCTGATAGTTGACCGTGAGCGGGAAAAAGTCCTGCCCCGGCCGTGCTGATTTGGCGCCAACGACGGTGGTCAATACAACGGTATCCCCAATGGTCACCGTGACCGCGCCGGTCGCCTGCCTGGCAACCTTGCCCGTTTCTATCGAAACGGTCTGGTCGCCAAACTGAAATGTTTTAGTAATAGGGTTCAAATTCTTACCTCCAGTAGGCCCGCTAATTAGCGACGTAAACCAAGTCGCTGAATCAAATCGCTGTAACGAGCCGCATCTTTGCTTTTCAAATAATCCAACAATTTGCGACGCTGATTTACCATACGAATCAAACCGCGCCGCGAGTGGTGATCCTTGTGATGATCACGAAAGTGGTCCTGCAGACCGTTGATGTTGTGAGTCAGCAAGGCAACTTGAACCTCGGGCGAACCAGTGTCGCCATCTTCGAGTTGATACTCCTTGATGATCTCTGCTTTAGTCGTGGCTTTCAGTGCCATATCGATTTACTCCAAAATATGCTGCTCACTTCGAGATGAGCGTTCAATCAACAGGAACAACCACGCATATTTGTAGTTGCCCTGGCCAAAAAACAGATGGCAGCCTAAGCGCCCGCCACCAATCGTCTGGGCGCAACGCGCCCATCATCCAGAATTTCTCCAACGCCGAGGAAGTGCGCACCGTCCCCGGCTTTTTCGCTCAATCTGACCCAGCCGCTGGTCGGCGCGTGAGCAACCTGCACCGGCTGACCCTGACGGACGTAGAACGCCGTTGCATCGCTCAGCATCACTTCAGGCCATTGACCCACGGTGCTGGCGATTGGGCTCAGATACTTGTCGAGAGACTCGCCTCGTTCGCGCTCTTCGCGGAGCTGCTCGAGCGAGACCATATCCGCCTCCGTAAACGGACCGGCCGCCTGACGATGCAACGCGGTGACATGTGCACCCACACCCAGCGCGCCGCCTAACTCTTCGGCAATCGTGCGAATGTAGGTGCCTTTGCTGCACTTCAGCTCAAGCTCAACCTCTCCGGCTTCGAAGCGCATCATCTCGTTGCTGTAAACCTTGATACAGCGCGCTTCGCGTTCCACCTCGATACCCTGCCGGGCAAGCTTGTACAACGGCTGACCGTTGTGCTTCAACGCCGAGTACATGGACGGTACCTGCATGATTTCGCCGCGAAACTGCGCTAGCGCTGCCTCTATGTCGGCCGCCGTAATGTGCGACGCATCCGTCTCGGCGATCACTTCCCCGTCCGAATCACCGGTTTCGGTGGCGACGCCAAGCTTGATCCGCGTCCAGTAGGCTTTATCCGAAGATAGTAGAAACTGAGAAAACTTCGTCGCTTCGCCAAAGCACAACGGCAGAACGCCGGTTGCCAGCGGATCGAGGCTGCCCGTGTGCCCGACCTTCTGCGCACCGAAGAGCTGCTTGACCTGCTGTACCGCATCGCTGGACGAAATGCCCTGCGGCTTGTTCAGCACCAGAACGCCGTTTACCGGGCGACCGCGTCTACGACGCGCCATGATCGTTGTCTCCAACGTCGTTAGCCGCCTGGCTGCGCATTGCGGTATCAATCAGTTTTTCCAGCCGCGGTGCGCTCTCGATGAGCTCGTCGTAGTGAAACCGAGGCTTTGGGGTCGTGCGCATTTTGTGCCGTTTGGCCAGCGTCGAGCGAAAGTAACCGCTGGCTTTGTTCAACACGTCTATCAGCTCTGCCCGTTCCGCATCACCCTCGGCCTGCAGAGACGACACGTAAATATCCGCGTATGACAGATCGCGGCTCACGCGCACGTCATTGACGCTGACAAAGTTACCGACGCGGGGATCACGCATTTCCAGCTGAATGATGCGCGCCACTTCATCGCGGATGAAATCGGCAACTTTGAGATCGCGAGACACTGCCAGCATTGCGCGTTACAGCTCGCGCGCCACTTCTTTGGCATCGTAGACCTCAATCTGGTCGCCGACGCGCACATCGTTGTAGTTACGCACGCCAATCCCGCACTCAGTGCCGTTACGGACTTCGTTGACGTCATCTTTGAAACGACGAAGCGACTCGAGCTCACCCTCGTAGATCACCACGTTATCGCGCAGGACACGAATGGGCTTGCTGCGGAAAACTGTCCCTTCCGTCACCATGCAGCCGGCAATGGCGCCGAAACGCGGTGAACGGAACACGTCGCGCACTTCCGCGACACCAACAATCTCTTCGCGCACCTCCGGCGCAAGCATGCCCGAGAGCACCGCCTTGACGTCGTCAATCAGCTCATAGATGACGCTGTAGTAGCGCAGGTCCACGCCTTCCCGCTCGAGGTGTGTCTTCGCGGCTTTGTCCGCCCGCACGTTGAAGCCGAATACGGCCGCGCCGTAGGTTGCAGCCATGGTGGCGTCCGACACCGAGATGCCGCCCACACCGGAGCCGAGCACCTGCACGCCCACTTCGTCGTTACCCAGGTCGGCCAGCGCCTGGACAATGGCTTCGAGGCTGCCGCGAACGTCCGCCTTGATGACGAGCTTCAGAATCCGTTTTTCGCCTTCACCCATATTGGCGAACATGTTTTCGAGCTTGGCAGCCTGCTGCATGGCCTGGCGCCGCTCCTGACTCTTGTCTGCCCGGAACTCGGCAAGCTCCCTGGCGGTACGCTCGTCCGACGCGACGGAAAAGTCGTCACCTGCCGCCGGCGTGCCGTTCAATCCCAGTACCTCAACCGGCTGCGAAGGCCCGGCGCCTTTGGTCGCCTGGCCCTGATCGTCCAGCATCGCGCGTACGCGGCCATACGATTCACCGGCAATGATGATGTCACCCTGCTTCAACGAACCGTTCTGCACGAGCACCGTCGCCACGGGACCGCGGCCCCGATCGAGGCTCGATTCGATGACCACACCCTGCCCGGGCGCTTCAGCAATGGCCTTCAGCTCCATGATCTCCGCCTGCAGGGTCACGGCTTCGAGAAGCTCGTCCACCCCTTCACCCGTGATTGCGGAAACTTTGATGAACTGTGTATCGCCACCCCAATCTTCCGGCACCACGTCTTTGGCCGCCAGCTCGTTGGTCACGCGGTCCGGGTCGGCCGCCTCCAGATCACACTTGTTGATGGCAACAATCATCGGCACTTCTGCAGCCTTGGCGTGCTGAATGGCTTCCTCGGTCTGCGGCATCACGCCGTCATCCGCTGCCACAACCAGGATCACAATGTCCGTGACTTTGGCGCCGCGGGCGCGCATTGCCGTGAACGCGGCGTGGCCGGGTGTGTCGATGAAGGTGACCGTGCCGTTGTTGGTTGGCACGCTGTAGGCACCAATATGCTGGGTGATGCCGCCCGCTTCACCGCTCGTGACGCGGGTGTTCCTGATGTAATCGAGGAGCGACGTCTTGCCGTGGTCGACGTGACCCATGACGGTAACCACCGGGGCGCGCCCGACCGACTCGCCTTCTATCTGCAGGCTTGCCTCGAGCTGCTCCTCGAGAACGTCTTCGCTGACAATCTTGATTTTGTGGCCCATCTCCTCGACCAGCAGCGTTGCCGTATCCTGATCGATGGACTGATTGATCGTAGCCATGACCCCCATGCCCATGAGGGTTTTGATGACCTCGCTCGCCTTGATCGCCATGGCCTGCGCAAGGTCCGGAATGGCGTTGAGCTCACCAACTTCGACTTCACGCTCGATGAACTCCGTGGGCTTGAACTCACCGCCCTGCTGATCCACCTGCAGCGGTGCCTGGCGCTGCGGCGATTTACGCCGGGAGCGGCGATCACTTTTCATCGAGAGCTCACGACGGCCGCCGCCTTTCTTGCTGAAGTCGTCACGCTTGTCGCGCTCTTTACTCTTCGCGCGCTTGCCGCCCTTCTGTTCAGCCTGCTCCTTGGCCTGCAGTTCTGCAGCCGCGGCTGCGGGATCCTGCGGGGCCGGCGCCGGCTCCTGTTCCTTGGCGGCCGCTGCCTGGGCAGCCTGCTCTGCTTCTTCGCGCTTGCGGGCTTCCTCTTCTTCCGCCTTCAGACGCTCTTCCTCGGCTTTGCGCTCGAGCTCCGCCTTACGCTCGGCTTCTGCAGTTCGCGCCTGCTCTTCCGCCTGTTTGCGCGCACTTTCCTCTTCACGGATCCGTTGCGCTTCGAGTTCAGCCTGAGAAGGCTCGACAGCCGCAGGAGCTTCCGCGACAGGCGCCTCCGCGGTTTCGCTGCCTTTCACATAGGTTCGCTTGCGACGCACTTCGATATTGACGTTGCGACCGCCGCGACCCTGGCCCGCCTTCAGCGTGCCGGTGCTCTTGCGCTTCAGCGTGATCTTTTTCGGTGCTTCCTCGGACGCACCGTGACTGCGACGCAGAAAAGCCAGCAGTGTCTGTTTCTGCTCTTCTGTTACAACAGCATCTTCAGAGTCGTGGGGCAGCCCGGCCTCCTGCATCTGACGCAAGAGCCTGTCGGTAGGTGCACCCACCGTGTCTGCAAGCTGTTTTACCGTAACGTCTGCCATCAATTACTCCTACTGCTCCGATCTTCTTCCAAAAGTCTGAGCAGTTACTTACTCTTCCGCCGCGTCGGCCTCTTCCTCTTCTTCGGCAAACCAGGGCTCCCTGGCTTTGAGGATCAATGCCGCGGCTGCTTCGTCGGAAAGCTCCGGTTCAATGTCCTGTAGCTCAGGCACCGCAAGCTCGGCGAGGTCTTCCATCGTCACCACTTCGTTTGCTGCGAGCTTAAACGCGAGCTCGCGCTCCATGCCTTCCATCTCCAGAAGGTCATCTGCGGGGGTGACATCGCCAAGCGCTTCTTCGCTGGCGATGGCTTTCGTCAGGAGCGCATCCTTCGCGCGGTTTCTGAGCTCCTGCACAATTTCTTCGTCAAACCCTTCGATGGCCATCATTTCCTCGATGGGAACGTAGGCAATCTCTTCCAGCGTCGTGAAACCTTCTTCCACCAGCACACCCGCGACGTCTTCGTCGACCGCCAGCGCTTCCATGAAATCCTGGATGTAGCGAACCGCCTCTTCTTCCTGCTTCTGTGCCGCTTCTTCCTCGGTCATGATGTTCAAGGACCAGCCGCACAGATCGCTTGCGAGCCTGACGTTCTGACCACCCCGGCCAATGGCCTGAGCCAGATTTTCCTCGGTCACCGCAATGTCCATGGAATGGGTCTCTTCGTCGAGCACGATCGAAGAGACTTCCGCGGGCGCCATCGCGTTGATGGTCAACTGCGCCGGGTTGTCGTCCCACGGCACAATGTCGATGCGTTCACCGGCAAGTTCCCCGGATACGGCCTGCACACGGGAGCCACGCATACCCACACAGGCGCCGACGGGATCGATCCGGCCATCGTTGGTCTTGACCGCAATCTTGGCACGCGAGCCCGGGTCCCGGGCTGCCCCGCGAATCTCAATCACATCCTCGGAAATCTCGGGGACCTCAACTTTGAAGAGCTCCACCAGCATGGCCGGTGCGGTGCGCGTGAGTATCAGCTGCGGACCGCGATTTTCAGGGCGCACATCAATCAGCATGGCACGCAGGCGATCGCCGACGCGGAACGTCTCTCGCGGAATCAGGTGCTCCCGCGTCAAAATTCCCTCCGCGTTGTTGCCGAGGTCGACAATGACGCTGTCGCGGCCCAGCTTTTTCACCGTACCGCTCACGAGTTCGTTCATGCGCGGCAGATAGGCTTCCACCACCTGGGCGCGTTCCGCCTCGCGCACCTTCTGCACAATGACCTGCTTGGCCGTCTGTGCGGCAATACGCCCGAACTCGACGGATTCGACCTGCTCTTCGATGACGTCGCCGAGCACCGCCCCAGGCTTGAATTCCTGCGCTTCTTCGACGCTGTACATCGCGTCGGGGTTCGGCTCTTCCTCGTCTTCGTAGTTGACGACGGTCCAGGTACGGAACGTGTCGTACTCGCCGGACTCACGATCGATGGCAACGCGAAACTCGGCGTCTTCGCCGTAACGCTTTTTGGTGGCCATTGCCATGGCAGATTCTATCGCCTCGAAGATGACGTCCTTGGGGACACCTTTTTCGAGCGATACGGAATCTACGACCAACAGAATTTCTTTTGACATCTACCTGCCTTAACTCACACCCGCCGCTTCAATCAAAAACCGGCAGTACGCGCGCTCGCTGGATGTTTTCCAGCGGCAACAAAAACTCTTCATCTTCGATCTGCACCACGGCCGTGCTGTCCTGCACGCCGGTGAGCACACCAACAAACTTCTTCCGCCCTTCAAAAGGGAAGTTCAGCCGTACCTCTACCTGCTCACCAACAGCATCGGCGTACTGGCTTTCCTTGAACAGGATCCGGTCCATGCCCGGCGAGGAAACCTCCAGGGTATACGCCGCATTGCTGAACTCTTCGACGTCGAGGACGTCGCTCACATGGCGACTGACGTCCGCGCAATGGTCCACGGTGACGCCATCGTCACGATCGATATACAGCCGCAGCTTGCTGTGTTTGCCCTGGCTGAGGTACTCGATACCCCAGATGGTGCAGCCTAACGATTCAACCGTCGGCGCCAGCAGCTCTTCTACCTGTCTTTCCTTCCTGTTCAATCACTCAACATCAAGTTTCAACGCGCCAGCACTTTTCCTACTGGCACAAAAAATGGGCATAACGCCCATCTCCGCAAGACTCGGTTTGGTTGTCACCATTCCTGTGCATGAGTCCTATGCATGAGCACCCGCCGGTACGGGGCGGGCCACCAATGGAATGATTCAGCGATGCAACCGACTTCGCCAGCAGCACAGCAACGTGTGCTTACGAAAAAGCCCCTATCAGGGGCTTTTTCTTCCTTTGGTAGCGGGGGCAGGATTTGAACCCACGACCTTCGGGTTATGAGCCCGACGAGCTACCAGACTGCTCCACCCCGCATCAGCAAGGTGGCGAATTATAGGGATCACTGCACCCCCCTGCAAGCCGCTTTCCAGCGAAGATTTTGATGTTTTTTTGCCCGGAAAGAGGGCTCAATGGAGGCCCTATTTTAGCCACAGGCGGGAAAATTGAACCGCCCCTGCGACCGAATGTTCTCGCTAGTAGAGCGATGTTTTACGCCGCAGGCGTAAAACTCGACAACAACTCCGGCTAAAGCCGGAGTTGTAATGGTGCCGAAGGCGAGACTCGAACTCGCACGGGCATAAGCCCACTACCCCCTCAAGGTAGTTTTTAACCTGCCATACCTACTATACCCGCCATACCTAACAACATAAGTTGCTGATATTTAATGGTTTTTGTAAATTCATAGTGTTATGCTTTGCAAACCAAATACGCCTTGTAAACCACGTAACTACGTAGGAGCTACGTATGGAACATCCTACAAAGACCAAGCTACAGCGGGCTAAGCTGGGTGTTAGGAACGAGCCATACTGGACCAAACTACGTAGCGGATTTAGCCTCGGATATCGCAAAACTAAGTCGTTAGAGACCGATAGTTGGTCCGCCCGGTTGGTAGTGGGAGGCAAGTACGAATTTACGAAGGTCGGGGATGGTTATGTGGAGTACGACTCGGCTCTGGATCAGGCCGAAGAATGGCGAGCTAAGACGCTCCGCCAAGGTACCTCCAAAACAGACACTATAAAGGAAGCATGTATTTCCTATTTGGGCACCCTCACCGGCTCCACTTACGACTTTACTGAGGGTGTGCTCAAGCGGAGTGTGTACAACCACCGCATCGCTAAGATCAAGCTGGCCGACCTACGCCCCCAAGACGTAATCAAGTGGCGGGACGGTCTACTTACCGACAAGCGCGGGGTGGAACTGGCGAATAGGATGCTCACCGTGCTCAAGGGTGCCCTCAACCTCGCCCACAAAGAACTCCGCGTGGCCAACAGTGATGCATGGTCCGGTGTCGGCCGACTCAAGCCACACCACGACAAGAGGAAGGACCCTAAGAACCATGAACGGGTCTACCTCACCATAGAAGAACGTCGTTCCTTTATAGAGGCATCTCCAGAAGATCTGGCCGACCTAATACGTGCTTCTTTATATACGGCTGGGAGACCGGGGGAACTAGCACGAGCTCGGGTGCAAGACTTTGATCCCGCTCAACGGAACCTACGACTCACGACTACCAAGGGTAGCCAAGGCAAGGAGCGTGAAAGGTTCGTCCCCCTCCCGCCCGATAGCGTCGAGTTCTTTGAGCGTATGGCGGAAGGCAAACTCCCGAAGGCCTACCTCTTAACGGACAACAAGGGTCGCCAGTGGGACCGCCACCACTGGAACCAGCTACTAAAGTCCACGGTGCGGCCAAACTGCGAACTACCCGCCAACAAAGTTCGGCTCCATAACTTGCGACACTGTGTGATTACCGACTGGCTAGTTGCGGGGATGGAACTGATGCAGGTCTGCAAGATTGCTGGCACCTCGGTGAAGATGATTGAGGAACACTACGCCAAGTACATTAAGACCCACGTAGAGGACGTTCTGTTAAAGGTACAGTCGTTCTAATATAGTTTGCTCATTCCGCCAGCCTGACCAGCGGCGGTCTCACTATTCGTTCTGGGTGTTTGATACCCAGTCGGCAGCGGTTCTGGTCCCTTCTCGGCTGTCAAAGAAACCAACTACTTGGAGACTTTGGCATGCCAAACACCTACCTATTACCTACGCTACCTACGCAAACGGCGCATCGACGTGCTGTGCTTTGCCTTTGGCGTGGGGTAACACCCAAACCAGGGCACCTCGATGCGCCTGCTCGAGCGGCTTTTACGGCCATAAGCATCATAAAGCCTTTATTAATCAATAACTTACGTGCATTTGGCGCTTGCCAAATCCGTGGTTGGTGCTTAGTTTGCATACCAGCCAAACCTAGTACACCTAACAAGGAGGCGAACGATGGCTGTTGAGATTAAACACGAAGCTCCAGAAGGGTTCGCAACCGGGGAACAACTAATTCCCAAAGTGCTGGACCCTAAGGACGCACCGGACCCAATGCTCCAGGCAGATATAGCCGCCTACACCGGGTATTCCCGGAGCTTCATCAACAACGAGATAAACGATGGCTATCTCTACGCCACACGGCAGGGTCCCCAGAAATGGGTGATCGCAAAGTCTGACTTCCTTAGATGGCTCGCAGTTTCGCGACTGCCAAAAGGCATACAACGAGAAGAAATGCGTAGTCGGATGGTGAAGCTGCACCAGGAAAGAGATATCGCGGCTTCCAACGAAGCGTATGCACGGATGCAGGAACTTGAAAAAGAAAGCAGTGAGAAAAGCGGCGGGGTGTGACTAGCACCCCGCAAAGACCACACAATCAATATGGAGGTACATGGTGGAGGACACCAATGTAATACCAATCGAACCATACTTACGCCCAACTAACAAGCCACTTCACGTTCGCTGCGTAGTACTACAGTTCCGACGGCCTTTTGAGCTAGGTGACAGCGCCCGCTTTCAGGGGCCACCCCGCTTGACGCCAGAACAGGCCGAGGCGGTACACAGTTTTCAGTCTTCCTACGACTTAACCCTCACCACGTTGCTACGTGACTGCACCTATGAGCAGGCGGTGGAAATACTCACCAGAAAAGAGGAGCAGGTTTATGCACGAGTGGGTTTGGACAAGAACGGGGAGCCGCCATGGGAGAGGCGGTAAAACCTTACCTCGCCAATAGAGCATGCGACCCCAACCTAGTCCACACGGAACAAACCGAAGAAGGAATAAGGTTCAAAAACTACCTGCCGGACGGTACGTATAGCGAGAAGCATTCCCCTATTCGCTTGGACAAACCGCACGGCAAGATGAAGTTTAAGAACGTCAAAGGGGTTCCGCCTATCCCGCTCGCCGTTAACCCGGACGTGTGGGACACGGTTAAGGAATCCAACTCCATCATAGTGGCAGAAGGATGTGGCAAGGCAGGCGCACTAGTCAGTGCTGGCCTTCCCGCTATCGGGATACTCGGTGTAGACAACTGGCACCTGAAAGGAGCTAAAACCCTACACCCTAGCCTCGCTAACGTAATCAACAAGGACACATACGTCGAATTCGTTCCAGACGGAGATTGGCGAACTAACCAAAACGTGAATCGAGCGGTTTGCGAGTTTATCGCTGCCGTTCTACATCAAGGCGCTAGGTGTAATCTTGTAGAAGTGCCCGGAAAACACGGCATCGACGATTTATTTGCTCAGTGGCTTGCAGAATGCGAAGACGTCGTCGATAAGTATCAAGCACTACCGCGCCGAAACACACTTCCGATAGTAGAAAGACTCGGCCCTAAGATTGCGACAACAGCCCCGCCGGAACCAAAGTCCGTTATCAGTAATCTGCTACCTTGCCGCTCCACTATCATTCAAGGAGCGGGGCACGAAGGTAAAACAGTCACTCAGCTCTACATCGCTATCCATATCGCAATCGGCAAGCCGATATTCGGCCAAAATATCGATCGTCCTGGCGCAGTTCTGTATCTATTTGGCGAAGATGACACAGACGACATTCGGCGCATCGTGCATTACTTGTTACGTAATCGGCCGGACCTCGCAGAACACTCAACTCTTATCGACAAGAACTTGCGGCTGGTTAACGCCGCGAGCCTACCCAATACGCCGCAATTGCTCGTTAACGATGCTGGCAATTACCAGCCAGGCAAAATCTGGCCATACGTTCAAGCCATACTAGACGACGGCTCATACTCGGCTGTCTTCCTCGACACGCTTTCTAGCCTCGGCCTACAGGAAGCCACCGGCATGAACGAGGCACTCGCAGCCTACCATCGGCAGGCGAGCCACATTTGCGACGAGTACAGTATCGCCGTAGTTGGTAGCCACCACGTTAGCCAAAACTCCGCTAACCATAGAGAGGTCGGGATGTATTCCAGCAGGGGTAGTACCGCCACCGCAGACAACGCCCGATGCGTGTTACAGGTCCAGCGTCACAAACCAACGGAGGACGCGAAGGACTATGTGATGCCGCAAGGTATTGACCCAGCCAGCGACTACATAGCCCGGCTGCATGTGGTTAAGCACAAATGGTCATACTTAAAGCAGGATCAACCTCTATGGCTCGCAGGCACTGGCTACGCAACATACGATTACCCTGAAGTCACAGGCCTCGATGCAGCACGGTTCAAACACGACGCTCAGGAACACGCCAAACAACGAAAGATTGATGCCGCAATTGAACGAATACTTGAGGCGGTAGAAGACTATCCCGACCTTACCAAGTCACAGATCAAAGATGCTGCGGGAGGAACCAAAACCGACAATCTAAAAGCGATTAGTAAGCTGCTCGGCGATGGCATCATTGAAGAATACCCACTCCCAAAAAGAGGCAGCGGCGCAGGCAGACAAGGTTATGGGTTACGGCTGGTTAAGCAGCGGAAGTACTAGATCTGACCGAGCTCGTCTAAGACCTTTCGGCCTTTGGGTAGACAGAAAGGACCCTCAACTCCCCAACTAATTAGTTCCCTCTCTGCTAGTTGGTCTAACACCAAACTGTAGCGATCACCATGCTTATTAGACGCAAAGGACAATCCGTCCCTGCCGCGATGGACATGGTAGAGAACATCAGCCTGCTCTTCATTAAGATCTTCCGTTGGCCCGCCACTAGACAACCGCTTAATCTCGTTTTCCATCCAAGCGATCTTGTTGTCCTTTTCGAGGGATTCGGCGGTCACTTCTTGAATCTTGACGCGCACATCCACACCTTTGGTGACTTTTTCTTCCAACTCGGCTACGCGTTTTTTGAGAGCATCATGTTCGCGCCGGTGGAAGAACGCGTGGGTCGCCCAGCCAAGACCAAACAATCCAGCTACTGCTAACGCACCTTGTATAAAATCGATCATTAGTCGGTTCCCGACCACAAGTACCGATTCGATATTATCGTAACCGCACTGCTAACACCTTATTTGGCGATTAAGCCGCAAATTTAATAAAGCCTTAAGGTAAAAAACCTGCGGCTTAATCGCCCACTTAGGTGGGCGATTTACGCCTCTTAGCCCCTCGGTACGATTTAGCCGTCTCCCCTGCGGCCTAATCACATCCCCACTCGATGCGGGTTAGCGGCCCATAGCGTTGATTAGGCCGGATACAGCCGCGATTAAGCCGGTTAACAAGCAATCACAAACATACTAATTGCATTGCTGTATTTTTGGTGTAATTGTATTCGAGCACTAACAACTTCCTAAAGGGGATAACCACGAGGCGCGAGTAGCTCGTCTCCCGAACACAAGGTTAGAAATGGCACGCGGACTTAAGAAAGGACAGGTTCATTCAGGCAGCTTCAAGCCGGGGCATGACCCACGCCGCTTTGTTAGGTCAAAGCAGGTAACTGACATGGCACGTGAGCACACGGAAGCGTGTGTCGCCATGTTAGCCAACACCCTGCATGACACCAAGGCCAGCAGGGCAGACCGCATCAAGGCAGCAACGATCCTGTTAGACCGTGGATGGGGTAAGGCACCTAGCCATCATGTGATTGAGGACCTAACGGACAAGGCGCCAAGCGACATGACTATGGGTGAGCTTGAACAGTACCTCCGCAATCACGTTGTGATTGAAGGTGAATTTACTCCGGTAGAGCAGCCCCTTCTTAGTAGGGATCTTAGTAGCAATGGATAAACCCGCGCCACAGGGCGATATAAAGACCAAACCCACTACCGTACTACGGTTGAGCAACGCAGCTAAGCGTAAGCGAGGCATGTATGTGCCGGACTACGTAGACACACTGCCTAGAGACTGGTGGAACAAGGTCCCGGTTGGTGACGAGTCAGTTACTCCCCCGGGAGGTCTTACCCAAGAGGACCGGGAGGGGGCGGCTCCCCTACCTCCCGAATCTACAGATTTTTGCAATCAGGATCATAAGGAACCAAACCAATGAATATCGTAGAAGCAGCAATGTGTGTCGGCAGATGCGCAGCTCAAGAAAGTGCCCGCGCCACCAACCAAACTGGTGGGCGAGTCGCCGCCTTAACGGAACACGAGGTGGCAGAGCGAGAGCAAGCCCAGGAAGTTATCAATGCGTGGTACCAGGAACAGGCTGAGCTAGAAGCGCAGGCGGAATTGGAAACAGAGGCCGAAGAAGACTAGGCATGAGCGAACCCCCAGACATATCGCCTTACCGAAAGGAGTTCCTGGAACGCCTAGACGTAAAGCAGGACATGCGGAAGTATCGCGAGTACATCAGCGCGTCTGGTCACGCTGACTTTGAACATGCGCCCGCCGCGCATCACGAAATTATTGTCGATGCGTGTCAGCGGCTCCTGGACCCTAACCATCCTAGCAAGCGGCTGCTAATCATGGCTCCCCCCGGCAGCGCTAAGAGCACCTACAGTAGCGTTCAGTTTGCTACGTGGTTCTTAGCGCAAAACCCCTGGATGACGATTTTGTGTTGCAGTAACACCACGGACCTCGCTCGTCGTTTCAACCGTCGCCGTAAATCCGTGATCGAAACAGAAGAGTGGCAAAAGCTGTCTGGTAGCAGCTTGGACCCTACCAATACTTCAGTAGACGAATGGGGCACGCTTGCAGGTGGGCTTGTTATTGCTAAAGGCGTGGGCAGCACCATTACAGGTACGCGCAGCGACCTAAATATTCTTGACGATCCAATATCTAGTTTCGAAGAAGCGAACAGCGACACCCAACTTGCCCAGCAAATTGACTGGTACGAAGCCGACTATAGGACGCGTTTAAAGCCCAACGGCCTCGAACTCATGATCATGACCCGTTGGGCAGCCAAGGACCTCGCGGGTGTAATGATTGAACGTAACAAGCGCGGTGACGAAGACTGGGAAATTGTCAGGCTCCCCATGGAGGCGGACGTACCTGATGATCCGTTAGGTAGAGCCCTAGGTGAGCCGTTGTGGCCTGAATGGTTTACGCCCCACCAGTTAAGGATGGCCAAAAAGAGCGAAGTTAAATGGCAGGCCATGTATCAGCAAACGCCAAGCAACGAAAGCGGGAGCTGGGTCAGCAAGGACCAGATACCAATAGTGCATGAAGGCCTGGTGCCCAAGAACCTTCGCATCCTTATCGCGATGGACCTCGCCATGGGTGTGCGCAAAGGAGACTACACAGTCTTTATTGTCGCGGGCTTATCCGAAAGCCGGGACTTGTACGTCCTGGACGTCCTCCGTGAGCGGTGCTCCATAGAGGAAACGACGAGTACTTTGCTCGGGCTCAACCGACGCCTTAAGCCGTACCAAGTTCTGATAGACAACGACACGTCCGCGCAGATGTTTGCAAGCTTCGTTACCCCACGCGTAAGGCAAGAGGGCACGAGCATCCCCATTAAGGCGCTTCCACATGGCAACCGGGACAAAGAGGACCGCGCCAGCAACATTCGTGCGTACTTTAGGGAAGGCAAGGTGTTCCTTAAAGACGCGGCGTGGAACGAAGTCCTTATCGACGAGATGTTGGAGTTTCCCGGCGGTGGCCATGACGATCAGATCGACTGTTTGAGCCTGTTGGGTCGGCAAATGGGGGCCATAAGTGCGCCCACGCCGCCGCCCACCAAGATAAATACAGCGCCAGTGACCGCACTGGTGGAAACAGAACACGGGCTGGAAACACGGTCCACTTTTGACGAGTTGTTTGAAGACAACAAAGGATCACGCGGGCTGAGACTCGCCAACCGGAGAAGAATCTAATGGATATCGACAATACCATCGGTGTTTACGCCAAGCTCAAGTACCAAGCCGAACGTTATGAAATGGCAGGGCAGAAAGTTCCTGCCGAAATCGCGAGTGCTGTACGGAGCATTGAACAGCGTGCACCACAGATTATGCATCCCGGCGTGTTGCAAGTGGCCATGCGCCAAGCGCGAGGTCAGATCGAAAAGTGGCACGACCGTGACGCCGAACAAGCGCAACTCCAACAGCAGTTACAGGACCGCAAAGGTGTTGAGGATTACACCAAGGAGTTTACGGCGGGCATGTTCGGCCAGCAGGACGGGTTAACGCCAGAGCAGTTCAACGAAATGTTGGATGAAGGCAAGGTGACGTTTAAAGCCCGGCGCAAGATGACGGACGAGGAGCGAATTGCCTTAACTAAGAAGTACAGACAAGGCACCAAACACATAGACCCCAAGGGCAACGGTTATACACAGCCAGAATGGGAAGCACTGCTAGATGATCTTGCCGACACACCCCCAGAAAGGCTGCACGGCAAGATAAAAGCGAAAGGACTAATAGGCAGTCCAGCGCAACTAGAAAAGATGGTCAACAAATGGCGCGGTGACCGTATTGGGCTGGAAATGCATCGCCGATCCGAAAAGCGCGATCAAGAGCGCGACGACAGCACCGAGGACACCGTGATCGAGCTTAACGACGAGCAAAAGCGTCGCGCCACTATTACCAGTGCGTTCATTGACGATGAGATTGAAAACACTTCCAACGGTTCACACTACGCACCCAAAACAACTGAAGAGTATGAACAAGACGAGGACAGCGGTGCTGAAACCAGGGCTGCACTCTCCGCCGCTTGGGATTACCACGAAGCAACAGGAACAGATTAATGCCGCAGCAACAGAAATATGACGATGAAACCGCGCTCGGCCTAGTCATGCTCGCCAGCGGTGATGAGCCGCTCGGCAAAGCAGGTCAGGCGCTCGTAAACAGAGGCGCTCGCCGTCGTAGCCGGTTTAGTGCGCTGAAAGACGGGTTCATCTTGGACAACACGACTGGCGAGGTTTTCCAAGACCCCAAAGTCTTGGCCCACATTAAGGAAACGCGCGAGTTCGAGCGATCTGCCCCCGACTGGCAACCTAAAGAGGTCGAAGGTGGCATTTCCCTTGTGGACGTTAACCCTCACAGCAAGTCCTTTAGCAAAACGCAGGAGACTATTCCTGTTAACAAGCCGCTCAGTGACAAGGATCGGCAAAAGGCCACAGAGTTTGATCACCTCGCCACCCAATTGGATGATGTTGCCACCGACATCCTGGAGTCCGAGGAATCTACTTCCAGCCCAGTGTTAGACAGCATTATTGAACCGCTTAAAGGCTTCGATTTTCTGCAACCGGCTGCGAATGCACTGGAACAAGCTGCTTACGGGGACGATGCCAACATAATTCGGCAAACCGGCTCCCGGCTGGAGTCTGAGATGAGCTTGGCGATGGCTGGTCTAAACGTCACCGGCTACGAAATGACAGCGCGCCAAAAATGGTCGCCTTTTGCTCCCGGCTTGACTGATAAACAGAAGATTAAGAGAGCACGTAATCTTGCTCAGATCTTCAGGGAAAAGGGTGCAAGCATTCGCGGCGCTAACAGCCCAGCAGCCGCAGCACCGAAAGCCCAACCAGCGCAAAACAACGTAATCAACTTTGAGGACCTACCCTAATGGACGTCCGTATGCCGGACGGCACGATTATCCGTAATGTGCCGGAAGGAACCACCAAAGCCGAATTGCAGCGAAAGCTAGAGGATCATGGAGTTCGTGAATCTGCCAAACGTGTCCGAGCAGAGCGACCAACTACCGGCATCGCCCCCATCGACTGGCTAAACGAAAACGCACCGTGGGCTAGCGACTTTATGTCCGGCATCGGTGCTGCCACACAAGAAACCTATTTAGGGACTAAGGACTTATTCACAGATCTCAGCCGCCATGAAGAAGACATGCTCCAAAGGGCGGACACTGTCCGCGGTGGCGCGGCCACAGCAGGCAGAATTTTTAGTGAAGGCGTACAGATCGCCTTACCCGGTGGTGCAGCCGGTAAAGTGTTCACCAAAGCGCTTCCAAAGCTCGCTGGCGGTGCTCGCGGCGTAATAGCTGGTGATGTCGCTGCCAGTGCTGGCCACGGAGCCTTACAGCGCCCGGGAAAAAAGGAAACACGAGCAAACAACGCAGCCAGTAGTGGAACAGCCGCCCTAGTCGGCGGCGTGGCCGGTAAAGTAATCGGTGATGTTGTAACGGGCGCAGGTAGAGAGATTGTTGACCAAACCCAACGTCTAGCCCCGCCCACAGGAGCGGAAGGTGGTGTGCTCAGCCGCACAATGGCTCGGCTCAACCCACTGAAGGAAACGCCAGTGTCCCCCAAGGTTAAGCAGGACCAATGGGACGCGGTAATTGAATGGAACCGCAAGAAACTCCAATCCATTGCTCCACTAAACGGCGCAGAGATCGTTCCTGGCCATGCTGGCATGGCTGTGCTCAAGCGGCAGTTCGATGACGCTTACGACATCATTTGGAAGGCACCCGTACAGATTAGCCCAGCAACCAACGCCCAACTGAATAACATCATTCGTCTAACCAACGAAAAAGCGGGCGGTAAAGCTTCCAAGCGAGTCGGCCAACTGCTAAGCCACTACCAGACCCGATTAAACGGCAACGCCCAAGGCGTTGTGGCAGGCAGATCCATAGATGACATGCTAGACGAGCTTGGTAAGTTGGCCAAAGCCAAAGCTGGCACCTTAGAAGGTGATGCTTACCTCGCCGCCGCTAGAGCGATCAAAGCGGGCTTACCCGGCAACATCGCTCAACAGTTAGCAGTGGTGGACGCCAAGTACGCTCAGTACGCCGTGATGCGCAAAGCAGCCAGCTACAGCGGCAGCAGCGCTCGCTATGGTGGCATAGTCACCCCAGACGATCTACGTAAGGCGTCAATCGCTAAGGATGCGGCAACGAAGTCGAAATCTGCGCAAGGCGCAGCGGTCATGCAACAAGAAGCTGCACAGGGTATAGATGAGATCAACGCGATGCTCGCTAAGGACCCGGTCATCCAAAAAGTGCTGCAACGTAGCGGCGCACTGGCTGGTGCAATCGAGTGATCCCATTCGACGTGTCTGACGAGCTGCTCAGACGTAGCTACGCCAAAACCAAGGCCAACCTACAGCATAACCTTGCCACCCAATACGCGGCGCTCGACGCGCACACCCTTGGTTACATAGTAGCGACGGATTTACAGATAGCGATGGCTGAGGGCATCCCCAACCCAGAGTTTAGACGGGAACTGGTGGAAGGTATTCGGGAGGGAATGATGGCGGCGGTGCAAGAGCCCTTGGCGGAGGACAGCTTGCCGGAATACCTCCATGAGGCTTACAAGTGAAACACATAAATCGTGGACCAGCTTGTTAGTGTTGTTGGGTTAAACAGGCAAGGAGAAAAGGTTTGGCAATCCAGGTCTTGCGAATGTGGGTTGCAGCGCTAGTCACCCTCCCGGTTTTGTACCTATGGTTTCCTAATGCTGCGTTGGGTGTCTTGCTGGCTTGCGGGATAGCGACTGGGTACTTCATCTTCGTTGAAGTGCCTACACGGTTTTATCGTCGGGTAACCAAAAGCAGTATCAAGTCATAGCTCACTGCACTTACCGATACCCAGGTGCGGGGTTCCAC
Organism: Pseudomonadales bacterium; assembly: GCA_028285415.1. Lineage (GTDB taxonomy): Bacteria > Pseudomonadota > Gammaproteobacteria > Pseudomonadales > Azotimanducaceae > UBA4421. The sequence continues at coordinate 189,894 of JANQPF010000033.1, read as the reverse complement.
TCCGCCGCCCCTCACCATCTTCCCAAAAACCAATTGTCTCAGTTCTGATAAACCTTAAATTGGAAAGATTAATCTTGAATTCCCCATGCCAAGCTCGACAGAAAATTCTCGTTTCAGTAGTGCCATCACATAACAGGTCATAGTTCTTCTGCCCGATTCGGTAGATTGCATACTTAGGGATGCCGCTGTAAGTGGCTACTTCGCCATCCTGAGTTGCGAACTTAACCAGGTACTTGTCCTCCGTCCTAAACGAAGTACCGCTCCATCGACCGTTCTGATGCGCTACACCTCCGGCAGCTTCTTCTATACAGAGATACTGGGTTTCTGCCATCGCTGGAAGTGCCAGCAGAGTGACAAGTAGAGTGATTGATCTAAGCATCGTCGCCCTCCAGTGCAACTAGACCTTGTCGCTTGAAGAATGCCAGCCACCCGTTGGGATCTTCTACCTGCCCTTTCACAGTTTTGTGTGGCGGCCTCTTCTCTACAGTTTTGGCGAAAGCTTCAACAGTCTTACCGTCATGTTTGTTCACAGCCTCCCACCAGTTCGCACGAGCACTCCCGTCCCTGAATGGTGTTTCTAATTTCTTCACGATTCGAATCGTTTTAGTCATATTAACTGCCTATATTGTTGATTATAGGCTCACTCTAACCCGCTTGTCGTAGAACGCAAGCCGGGAAAGAATATGTGGACATGCTGTGGAGAAGTGATGAATTTCCATGAAAGCCAATATTTATAATGGTTTGCCCGATAAATCATCTCGTTGAATTCGTATGCTTCTTCATGATATGTTCGTCTTTTCTGGAACAATTTTCTCGAACAGATGGCACGAACAACAGTCCAACAGACATTTTTACCTCGGCACAGTCTTGAAGAAGCCCTGCGTATTCCGACTGCAATAATGAACAATTATGCAGGCAAGCCCACCAAACCACTCGATGTCGCACACGCGCTCGGGATGAAACCCACGACCGGCGGATATCGGTCTCTTACGGGTGCTGCCTCAGCCTACGGCTTAACCGAAGGGGGCTACAACGCAGAAGTGATTAGCCTCACAAAGATTGGCGAACTCGCTGTTCGTCCACTTAGCGAAGGCGAAGACATCGCCGCAATGCGACAAGCATTCTTAGAACCGACCTTAATCAAAGAGTTTTTGACGAAATACGATGGCCACCAGATTCCTCGTGAGGAAATTGCACTCAATGTCATCGAGGCTTCAGGTTTGGCGCGCGAAAGGGCCGGTGACGCATTCAAGATGATCGTTGAGGGCGCTCGAAGCCTCGGCCTGACAAAAGATATAAACGGCTCCCTTTTTGTAGACCTAAACCCACAAGGGGGCTTTCAGATCGAAACAGATGTGAAAGGCGCTGACGATTCGAATGATGATCAAGTTCAACCTGATCAGCTCGGTCTGGATCAAGAAACAGATCAGATTCCAGAGAGTCGAACCGAACAGCCGGTAATCGCACCGAAAATTGAAGAGAACAACCGGGTATTCATTACGCACGGCAAGAACCAGGACTTTATCGCGCCGTTGAAAAAACTATTAGATTTCGGCGGCATGGAGGCCCTGGTATCAGTGGACAAACAGTCCGTATCCAAGCCCGTTCCGGACAAAGTGATGGACGACATGCGTTCTTGCAGCGCAGCTATTATTCACGTTGAAGACGAAATGCGTCTTCTCGATTCAGACGCAAACGAACACGTGCTGCTAAACCCCAATGTACTCATAGAAATCGGTGCAGCCATGGCACTCTACGGACGCCGATTTATCCTTCTGGTGAAAGAAGGCGTGACGATGCCCTCAAATTTGCAGGGCTTGTACGAGGTCCGCTACAACGGCGACACGTTAGACGGCATGGACACGCTTAAGTTATTAGAAGCAGTTCAGCAGCTAAAGGCTGAACCAAAGTCTTAGAGAAGTAATCCATCGAGCAGCGGTAACTGCCCGATGGATTGAGCATGGGAATGGATGGTCCACTACCAGGCTGCAAATATTACTTGTAGTGGATTCCTCCCTTTAACGCAAGTGGCGGGACGCCATCCCCCGTCGCCCCGCAGAGAGGTATCTGCTGGATGAAATCCATCAAAACCAAACCTGCACCGCCCGGTTATCGTTGGGTCTTTTGTCGCTATCGCCGCAAGCGCAATAGCGATGAGCTGTTAGACGCTCACGACTACGGGTACGAAGCTTGGGCCTTCCTCGTTAGAGCGTAGCCCTTTAACCTATCCCTGGGGCCGGGAGACCGGCCCCAGGCACCTTGCACCCATCTACAGCCTGGCGAGCAATAAAGCTTCCACAGGCCGTTCTGTGGCTTCTGACAGGGCTTTGCTGGTTGCATTCTACGTAGCAGCTACGTAGCGAGATTTATCTTGAGACTGCCTGCTGTATCCGCCAGGGCTCAAGGCCTTGTTTTATGTGGTGCCGAAGGCGAGACTCGAACTCGCACGGGCATAAGCCCACTACCCCCTCAAGGTAGCGTGTCTACCAATTTCACCACTTCGGCATGGTCGTTGTGCTCAACTGTCGTTAGGCAGGCTGGGCACGTCGTCATTGTCGTTCTGCGCATCCTCGACCTGGTCGAGCACCTGATCGAGGGCTTCGTTGAGGTCCGGATCCAACTCACTTTCCGCGCCGTTCACTTCCAGCGCGGGAACATCGGCATCGGAATCTACACTTTCCTGTCCGGACGTCAACTCATTCGTCTGCACGGTCGGGATACCCAGCGTACCCGCGGATTCGGCGCGCTCCTTGGCGAAATATGCCAGGCTGAACGCAATGGCAAAAAAGCCAATGGCCAGCCACGCCGTCGCCTTGGTCAGGAACGACGCCGCCCCGACGCTGCCGAACATGGTGTTCGATGCGCCCGCACCAAACGCTGCGCCCACGTCGGCACCTTTACCCTGCTGCAACAGCACCAGCACTGTGAGCGCAACCGCGTCCAGCACCAGCAATGACAACAGAACCGTTTCTATCGTACCCATATCAACCTTTTCCCACTGCGTCAGCAGCGCTGACGATCGCCGAGAACTCGTCGGCCTTGAGCGACGCGCCGCCGACCAGACCGCCGTCTATGTCGGCTTCGCTGAATAGCTCCGCGGCATTGTCCGGTTTGACACTGCCGCCATAAACGATGCGTATCGCATCCGCCGCACGCGGACTTTCCGCCGCAATCTGCGCCCGAATGAACGCATGCATTTCCTGCGCCTGAGCCGGCGTTGCCGTTTTACCCGTCCCGATGGCCCATACCGGCTCGTAGCCAATAGCGCCTTCGGCCAGGTCGTTCACGTCGACCCTGTCCAGGACCGCTGCAAGCTGACGTTCCACGACAGCAAGCTCGTGCCCTGCTTCGCGCTCCGAGAGCGTTTCGCCGACGCAGACGATCGGGCGCAGACCGCCGCGAAACGCGGCCGACGCCTTGGTGGCAACCAGATCATCGGTTTCCGCCTGCATGATGCGACGCTCCGAGTGGCCCACGATACTCCAGGTACCGCCTACCTCAGCCACCATCTCCGCGGCCACTTCACCGGTGTGAGCACCCTGCGGCTGTATGCCGATATCCTGGATACCTGACAGCAATCCGGCCGGCGCGCACTGCACGAGTTCCTGCACAAAAACGGATGGCGGAAAGACCACCACGTCGACGTCCTCGACTAAGCGTAGACCATCCACAAACTCGTGGATGTGTGCCTTGGAACCATGCATTTTCCAGTTCGCAGCAACCAGCATTTTTCGCATTTTCTGTTACCGGTTCAGCGAGGGCGCGCAATGTTATACGTTCCCTCGACTAATTGCCAAGCCCGGATGGGTGCACGTCCGCGGGCTGCCGTGTAACGGTGGCCACAGACAGCAGCAGTCCGAGGCCAACCATGCACGCAATCGCAGCCGCTTCGAACGACCCGAACCAGTCATTGGCGACACTGAAGGCCATCGGCCCGATGGCACTGGCAAAGACCGTAACCGCCGTATTGAGACCGCTGATCTCGCCCAGATGCAGCACGCCGTAGTGCCGCACGAATACCAGGTTCGACAGCACCCCCCACAAGCCGCCGCCCGCGCCGAAACCACAGACCAGCATCCAGTACCCAAGCTGGGTGTCGAGCGTAATCAGGCCATAAGCACCCAGCAGAAAGGCGACGAGCATCACCAACAGCAGCGGCTTCAGACGCACGTAATCCGCGGCAAAGCTCGCAGCAAGGTTGACGGTCACGGAGACAATCGCCTGGGGCAGGAAATAGGCGAACGCCGCCGTGCGGTCGCGCCCGGCTTCCGCAAAAATGGCAACGATGTGGAACGTCACCGCGGTGCCGAAGAGCGCATGCATCGCAAGCGCAGACGAATAAATCCAGAACACCGGATCGCGACGCGCTTCGTTCACGGTCCGATCTGCGCTCAATGCGGTGTGGTGAGTTTCCTCCTCACCCGCCAACGGCGCGCCGTCCGGAGCCAGACCCGCTACCCCCGGATGATCGCGGACCGTGACGAGCGCAAGCCCGGCAAAACCGATACCGACAATTCCCGCCATGACCCACAAGGCACCACGCCAGCCGAAGACATCCATCAGGAGCGCAAGGAACAGCGGCGCCAGCGCAAAGCCAAACGAAACGAACACGCCGCGCACGCCGGATACCAGGCCTCTGCGTTGCTTGAACCAGACGAGCAGCACGTTGCGGCTTGCGCTGGTCAACATGCCCTGGCCGGTGAAACGCACGCCAAAGTAACCAACCAGAATGAGCGGAAACGTCAGTGCCGCGAGCGACAGACCCAGCATCGCCTCCAGGGCACGACCAAGCCTGTCGATCTGGACGATGAAAAGCAGCGTCAGGGCAAGGGCCGCGGCGGACCCGACCAGCATGATCCGTGGACCATGCCGGTCGTACCAGCGTCCGGCGCGGGTCAAACAGAGGGCACTCCCCACTGTGCCAAAGAGATAGGCGGTTGAGAGCTCGGTTCGCGAAAGGCCGAAGTGTTCGATGAACGTGTCGCTGAAAACCGCCATACCCATGGTCTGGCCGGGTACGCTACTCAGGAATCCCAGGGTGGAAACGCACAGAATGACCCAGCCGTAGAACACCGGAGTGCGGGCGGCGGGGTAAGGCCAGTCGCTCTGCAGACGCGATTGCAGCGACATCAGGGGCGTTGCCGGGCTGACAGCCTCACGTTGGGCTCACACCCCTTCGGCGGCAACGCCAGCGAGCTCGTCCGCAATGCTGCGGACTTCCGCTTCGTCTTCTCCTTCCACCATGACTCTGAGCAGCGGCTCCGTGCCTGACGGGCGAACGAGAATGCGGCCACGCTCGGCAAGGGCCGCGGTTTTACTCTCGATGGCGCGTTGCAGATGATCCGCCGCGACCACGGCGGCGGGATTCTGCACCGCGACGTTCACCATCACCTGCGGGAGCTTCTGCATATCCGCGGTCAAATCACGAATGTCACAGTCTCGCGCAACGACGGGGAGCAGGGCCTGCAGCGCGGCAATGATGGCATCGCCGGTCGTCGAAACATCGAGGCAGAGCACATGGCCGGAGGTCTCACCGCCCAGATGCCAGTCATTGGCGTGCAGGAGCTCGGTGACGTGGCGGTCGCCGACTTTGGCTCTGCAGAACGGCACGTTGGCTTCGGCTAACGCTTTTTCGAGCCCGAGGTTGCTCATCACGGTACCAACCACGCCGCCGTGCAGCGTGCCTTCTGCGAGACGGTGCTGCGCAATGATGTAGAGCAGCTCATCGCCGTCGAGAAGCTGTCCCTGACGATCGACCATACATACGCGATCCCCGTCGCCGTCGAACGCAATGCCGAGATCGGCATGCCATTCGACCACCTTGCGCTGCAGAAGCTCGGGATGCGTGGAGCCACAGCCGTCGTTGATGTTGAAGCCGTTGGGTTCCGCACCCACAACGAGGACGTCGGCGCCAAGCTCTTCGAAGACGCCGGGCGCAACGTGGTAGGTCGCGCCGTTGGCACAGTCGAGCACAATGCGCATGCCGCGCAGGCTGAAGCCGCGCGGTACGGTGCCCTTGCAGAACTCAATGTAGCGTCCGGGAGCATGGGCGACGCGGGAAGCTCGACCCAGGCGGTCCGAGGCTTCACACGCCATGTCTTCTTCGAGCTGCGATTCTATTTCCAGCTCGATGTGATCTGGCAGCTTGTTGCCCTCGCCGTCGAAAAATTTGATGCCGTTGTCGTAATAAGGATTGTGAGACGCGCTGATGACAATGCCGGCATCCGCGCGCAGCGTTCGCGTGAGGTAAGCAATGGCAGGCGTTGGCATCGGACCACTCAGGCTGACGTCCGCGCCGGCGGCGACTAGCCCGGACTCGAGCACAGACTCCAGCATGTAGCCGGAGATGCGCGTGTCCTTGCCGATGACAATGTGCGCCGGGCCCTTTTTTGCAAACACCTTGCCCGCGGCCCAGCCGAGACGCAGGCAGAACTCGGGGTTAATCGGATCTTCGCCAACCCTGCCGCGTATGCCGTCAGTGCCGAAGTATTTTCTGTTGCCGTCCGCCAATCTGTTTATCCCATCGCGCCGCCGACGCTACGCCGACAAGTCTGCCAATATCATACTACGTGGAGCCGTTTACGGCCGAAAGCACCTTGAGCGCATCCACGGTGTCCGCAACATCGTGTACGCGCAGGAGATCCGCGCCTCGCTCGGCAGCCAGCAGTGCAGCAGCCAGGCTTGCCGCTCGACGTTCGCCAACCTCCCTCCCGGTAATCGTGCCGAGCATGCGCTTGCGCGAAACGCCTGCCAGCAGCGGCAGGTCATCAACCCGAGTCTCGGACAGCCGCGCAAACAGGGTGAGATTGTGCTCGAGCGTTTTGCCGAAGCCGAAGCCCGGATCGACAATGAGACGCTCCCGATCGATGCCCGCGGTGACACAGGCGGCCACGCGCTCGGCAAGATACGCTCGAACCTCACCCAGGACGTCATCGTATTGCGGATCATCCTGCATGGTCTGCGGCTCACCCTGCATATGCATCACGGCATAGCCCACGTTGCTGGCTGCGATCAACGGCAGCATGTCAGGATCAGCCCCGGCGGAAACGTCGTTGACGATGTCGACGCCCGCCGCGATGGCCTGTCGAGCAACTTCAGCGTGGCGCGTGTCCACCGACAGCAACGCGCCGGTATTCACGAGCGCGGCTACCACCGGCAATACCCGATCGAGCTCGGCAGCGACGCTGACGGCGGCGGCCCGCGGACGGGTCGATTCGCCACCGATGTCGAGCACCGCCGCGCCTGCCTCAACCATTGCGCCGGCAACGTCCATGATCTTGTCAAGCTGCGGCGCTTGATTCACGAACAGGCTGCCGCCGTCAGAGAAAGAATCCGGGGTAATGTTGAGCACCCCCATGACACGCGGGTGCTCGAAAGAGAGGATCCGGCCCCGGCAGCGAACGTGCCGGGGCGGCGTATCAGCTTTCCTCAGCGGGTCCGCCAATCGGCGATTCCGGCGTAGAGTCCGGACCGGAGGTCGGCGGCTTGGGATCGCTGGGATGTCGTGGCTTGGCGCCCGCCATGATGTCATCGAGCTGCTCGGTGCTGAGCGTCTCATACTCCATCAGCGCATCAGCCATGGCGTGCAGCTTGTCGATGTTGTCCGTGAGAATCTGCTCTGCTTCCTGATAGCAGCCGTCGATGATCCGGCGGACCTCTTCGTCGATGGCTTGCGCGGTATCGTCAGAGAGCGGCTTGGGTTTCACACCCGCCGACATGCCGAGGAATACTTCGTTGTCGTCCTCATCGTACTTCAACGGTCCCATGCGCTCGGAGAGGCCCCATTTGGTGACCATGCTGCGCGCAAGCCCGGTCGCCCGCTCGATATCGTTGCTGGCACCGGTGGTCACGTATTCCGGCCCAAGAATTATCTCCTCCGCGATCCGGCCGCCAAAGAGACTGCAGATCTGCGAGCGGATACCCTGACGGCTCAGGCTGTAGCGATCTTCTTCAGGCAGAAACATCGTAACCCCGAGCGCACGTCCGCGCGGAATGATCGTCACCTTGTAGACCGGGTCGTGGTCGGGCATGAGCCGGCCGACAATGGCGTGCCCGGCTTCGTGGTAGGCGGTATTGCGCTTCTCTTTTTCCGACATGACCATCGATTTGCGCTCGGCGCCCATCATGATCTTGTCCTTGGCTTTGTCGAACTCTTCCATCTCGACGAGGCGCTTGTTGGCCCGGGCGGCGAAGAGCGCCGCTTCGTTCACGAGGTTGGCGAGATCCGCACCGGAGAATCCCGGCGTACCGCGCGCAATGATGCTGGCATCCACATCGTCCGCCAGCGGTACTTTACGCATGTGTACTTTGACTATCTGCTCGCGGCCGCGAATGTCCGGCAGTCCCACGACCACCTGACGGTCGAAGCGGCCGGGTCGCAGCAGCGCCGGGTCGAGCACGTCCGGGCGGTTGGTGGCGGCAATCACAATGATACCGTCGTTCGGCTCGAAGCCGTCCATCTCCACCAGCAGCTGGTTCAACGTCTGCTCACGCTCGTCATGCCCGCCGCCGAGACCTGCGCCACGGTGACGGCCAACCGCGTCGATCTCGTCGATGAAAATGATACACGGGGCCTGCTTCTTGGCCTGCTCGAACATGTCACGCACCCTCGACGCGCCCACGCCCACGAACATCTCGACGAAGTCGGAGCCGGAGATCGAGAAGAACGGTACTTTTGCTTCACCGGCAATGGCCTTCGCAAGCAGGGTCTTACCGGTACCCGGCTGGCCGACCATGAGAATGCCGCGCGGAATGTGGCCGCCCAGGCGTTGAAACTTTCCGGGGTCGCGCAGGAACTCGACGAGCTCCTGAACCTCTTCTTTCGCCTCATCCACGCCCGCAACGTCTGCAAACGTGGTTTTGATCTGATCTTCCGAGAGCAGCCGCGCTTTGCTGCGACCAAACGCCATCGGCCCGCCGCGGCCGCTGCCGCCGCCCTGCATCTGCCGCATGAAGAGCATGAAGACGGCAATGATGATGAGAATCGGGAAACTGGCGATCAGGAGCTGCGACCAGAAACTCTGCTTCTCTTCTTCGAGGATGGTGGTCTTGACCTCGTTGTCGATGAGCTCGCTGATGAGCTTTTCATCGTTCTCCGGCCAGACCACGGAAATGCGGTTCCCGCTCGAATCGAGGGCGGTGATTTTCTCACCCTGTATCTGCGCCTCGCGAATCTGGCGCATGTGCACCGCCTTGACGAACTCCGAATACGCCATCGGCTCCTGCTGAGGCTCGACATTGAAGTTGTTGAAGACGGTCAACAACACCGCGGCAATGATGAGCCACAGTAATAAATTCTTTCCCATATCAGACAAGGGAGATACCTCACTTGATCAAGGCGGCGGACGGCAATTCCGCTGCCACATTCAACTACTCTTTTGGCGTGCTTATTGTTGTTTGCCGGGTGTTTTCGCCTGAATCGCCTGGCCAGGTCCGCGTGATGCTGCCTGAACATTCTGTCCAGAAAGTTGCTCAGCTTTCACCGCGCCTGTTTCTAACTATAGATGCGCAAGCCTACACCAATCCGCCGACAGCGTCCCGCTCCCGAATGTTGGGTTTGTAGCCGATTGCCACTACAAACACCTCCCTCGAGTCCGGCCGTGACGCCTTGGGCTTGGTTATCGTCACCTTGCCGAAGTCCTGCCGCCGGGCAGCCACCCAGCCGTCGAGACCTTCACCCTGGAACGCCTTGAGCACCAGGGTACCGCCCGGACGCAGCCAGCGCGCGCAGGCGCTGAGCACCATGTCGGCAAGGTCCATGGACCGAGCCTGATCGATTGCTCTGACACCTGACATATTGGGGGCCATATCCGACAAAACAAGGTCCAGCGGCGATTGCCCGACAATGTCGTCAATCTTTGCGTCAACCTGCGGATCGCCGAAGTGGCCTTCAATCACGTGTGTGTCCTGGCCGGCGGTAATGGGCAGCGGATCCACGGCAATCAGGAAGCCGCGTGCCAACTTGCCTTCGAGATACTGTGTCCAGCCGCCGGGCGCGGCACCGAGCTCCAGGACCCGGCTGCGCGGTCGGATCAGCTTGAAACGCTGGTCCAGCTGCTCGAGCTTGAAGTGCGCACGGGATACCTGTCCGCCGGCCTGTGCCTGACGGACGAAATAGTCTTTTTTCTGGCGCTGCAGCCAGCGCGTGCTCGATTTGCTGCGTTTTCCGGCCATGCCATGCACGAAGGTTCGACCAAGTCGGGTAGAATACCCGAATGAGCCTCTCAGCCAGCGAAAAAAAGTCCCTGCGGCGCATTGCCCACCATCTCGACAACGTGATCATGGTCGGTGAGCAGGGTATCAGCGAAGGCGTGATTGCCGAGACCAACCGAGCGCTGGACGATCACGAGCTCATCAAGGTGAAATTTGCCCTGGCCGAGCGTGACGCCCGTCGAGCGGCCGCGGCAGCCCTGGCCGAGGCATGTGCGGCAGAAATTGTGCAGCAGATCGGCAAAGTCGGCGTCTTGTACAAAGCCAACCCCAAGGCGGATCCCAAACTTTCCAACGTCTCGCGCTTCGCCTACTGAGGCAAACAGCCCTGCGTTCAGGTTGCGGGCGTCAGAGATGCTCGACGTTGTCGATTTCGTATTCGCGGTCACCACCCGGTGTCTCCACCTTGACGGCGTCACCGACGCTTTTGCCAATGAGGGCCCGGGCAATGGGTGACATCACGGAGATTTTGCCGGCTTTGAGATCCGCTTCGTCTTCACCGACAATTTTGTAGGTGGTTTCTTCGTCTGACTCGACATCCACGAGCGTCACCGTGACGCCAAAAATGACTTTCTCGCCTGCTGGGATTTTGGCGATATCGATGACCTGAGCGTCGGCCAGCTTGCCTTCGATTTCCTGAATGCGGCCTTCGTTGAAGCCCTGCTGCTCACGCGCGGCATGGTACTCGGCGTTTTCCTTAAGGTCGCCGTGCTCACGCGCCTCCGCGATGGCCTGGGTGATCTCCTGGCGCAGGACGGATTTGCGGTGCTTGAGCTCTTCGCGCAGATCTTCAGCACCTTCGACGGTCATCGGTATGGGCATAGTGCCTGTCTCCCCGACGCCGATCTCATGCGTCGTCTCTCATATCTCCGCGTGCAGGTCCTGAAGCCTGCGCACCTGCTCTCCCTGCCCTTCGCGGATGGCAATGGCGAGTGCTTCACCGCCCGCGAGAGTCGTGGTGTAACACACTTTGTTCTGCAGAGCGAGCCGCCGGATGATGGCGGAGTCTGCGATCGACTGGCGCCCTTCCGTTGTGTTGATAATGAGATCAATCTGCTCGTTCTTGAGCATATCGGAAACATCGGGTCGGCCTTCGTTGACTTTGGCAATCGTGGCGCATTCGATACCTGCCGCCTCCAACACCCGCTGCGTGCCGGGTGTGGCCACCATACTGAAACCGAGATCGGCAACGAGCTTCGCCACTTCCGGCAGACCCGCCTTGTCCGACTTTTTGACGCTGATGAACGCTCGACCACCGTTCGGCAGTACGTCACCCGCACCGAGGCAGGACTTTGCGAACGCTTCACCAAACGTCGTCCCAACACCCATTACCTCACCGGTAGACTTCATTTCCGGGCCAAGTATCGGATCGACTCCCGGAAACTTGTTAAACGGAAACACCGATTCTTTGACGTTGAAATTATTCGGGATGATCTCGCGGGTGAAGCCCTGCGCTTCCAGCGTTGTCCCCGCCATACAGCGCGCGGCCACCTTGGCAAGCGAGGTACCGATGCACTTGGATACAAACGGCACGGTGCGCGACGCACGCGGATTAACTTCGAGGACGAATACATCTTCACCCTGCACCGCCATCTGCACGTTCATGAGCCCGACCACGCCAAGCTCAACCGCAATGGCCTTGACCTGCTCGCGGATCACATCCTGCGTTTCCTGTGCCAGGTTGTAGGGCGGCAGCGAACACGCGGAATCGCCAGAGTGCACGCCCGCCTGCTCAATGTGCTGCATGATGGCACCGATGACCACCTGCTCGCCGTCGCAGACCGCATCGACGTCGACCTCCAGAGCCTGGTCGAGGAAACGATCCAGGAGCACCGGTGAGTCGTTGGATACGTCTACCGCGCTCTGCATGTACTGTCTGAGCTCGTCGTCGTTGTAGACGATCTCCATGGCGCGGCCGCCGAGCACGTACGAAGGTCGAACGACAATCGGATAACCAATTTCCTGAGCGCGTTCGATACCTTGTTCCGCACTGGAAGCAACACGGTTGTCGGGTTGTCGCAGTGAGAGCTTTTCGACCAGCATCTGGAAACGTTCGCGATCTTCAGCGCGATCGATCGCGTCGGGACTCGTGCCGATGATCGGTACACCGGCTGCTTCAAGATCGTTGACGAGCTTGAGCGGTGTCTGACCGCCGAACTGCACGATCACACCGGTAGGCTGCTCGACGTCGACAATGGCCAGCACGTCTTCGAGGGTTACCGGCTCGAAGTAGAGACGATCCGAGGTGTCGTAGTCGGTGGAGACGGTCTCGGGGTTACAGTTGACCATGATGGTCTCGTAGCCATCCTCACGCATCGCAAGCGCCGCGTGCACGCAGCAGTAGTCGAATTCAATGCCCTGGCCAATCCGATTGGGTCCGCCGCCGAGGACCATGATCTTCTGTCGATCCGATGGTAGCGCCTCACACTCTTCTTCGTAGGTGGAATACATATAGGCGCTCGTGGCCGGGAATTCCGCCGCGCAGGTGTCCACCCGCCGGTAGACGGGCCGCACGTCATGGGCCAGCCGGAGGCTGCGGACATCCGCTTCGCTCGCCGCCAGCAGCTGCGCCAGACGGGCATCCGAAAACCCCTTGCGTTTGAGCTCGTACCATTCGTCACGGCCGAGCGCTTCCACCGCCTGATTGGCAAGCCCCGCTTCCGTGTCGATGAGATCCTCGATCTCCGCGAGGAACCAGGGATCAATCTTCGTGATGTCGAATATCTTGTCGAAGCCAAGGCCCTGACGGAAGGCATCCGCAACGTACCAGAGTCTGAGCGCACCGGGATTGGCAAGCTCGCGCTTCAGGTGCGCTTCCCACTCGTTGCGTTCGGCGTCGAGCACGAGATCCAGACCAACCATGCCGGTCTCGAGGCCTCTCAGCGCCTTCTGCAGCGATTCCTGGAACGTGCGGCCAATGGCCATCACCTCACCGACCGATTTCATCTGGGTGGTCAGGCGCGGGTCTGCCTGCGGAAACTTCTCGAACGTGAAACGCGGAATCTTCGTCACAACGTAGTCGATGCTCGGCTCGAAGGACGCCGGCGTCACGCCACCGGTGATGTCGTTACCGAGCTCATCGAGGGTGTAGCCCACAGCCAGCTTGGCGGCAACCTTGGCAATAGGGAAACCCGTCGCCTTGGACGCAAGCGCCGATGAGCGTGAAACTCGCGGGTTCATCTCGATGACGACAATCCGCCCGTCATCGGGGTTGATCGCAAATTGCACGTTAGAGCCGCCGGTATCGACCCCAATCTCCCGGAGCACCGCAATGGATGCATTGCGCAGCAGCTGATATTCCTTGTCGGTCAGCGTCTGCGACGGCGCAACCGTAATGCTGTCACCGGTGTGCACACCCATCGGATCGAGATTCTCGATCGAGCAGACGATGATGCAGTTGTCCTGATGGTCGCGGACCACCTCCATCTCGAACTCTTTCCAGCCAAGGAGAGATTCGTCGATCAAGAGTTCGTTCGTCGGTGACAGGTCCAACCCGCGGGTGCAGATCTCGACAAACTCTTCCTGGTTATAGGCGATACCGCCGCCGCTGCCACCCATCGTAAAAGAAGGCCGGATGACACAGGGGAATCCCAGCTGACTCTGTACCTGTAACGCCTCTTCGAGGCTGTGAGCAATGGCGGAGCGGGGCGTTTCGAGGCCGATGCGCTTCATCGCGCGGTCGAAACGTTCGCGGTCCTCGGCTTTGTCGATGGCGTCTTGTGTTGCGCCGATGAGCTCAACGCCATGGGCGTCGAGGACACCTTCGCGTACGAGATCAAGCGCACAGTTGAGTGCCGTCTGACCGCCCATGGTCGGCAGCAGCGCGTCGGGCTTTTCTTTCTCGATGATGCGCGCAACGGTCTGCCACTCCACCGGCTCGATGTAGGTGGCATGGGCCATGGCCGGGTCGGTCATGATGGTGGCGGGGTTCGAGTTGACCAGGATCACCCGGAAGCCCTCTTCACGCAGCGCCTTACACGCCTGCGCGCCGGAGTAGTCGAACTCACACGCCTGGCCGATGACAATCGGACCGGCGCCGAGAATGAGAATAGACTGGATATCAGTGCGCTTAGGCATCGGCTCCTGCCATCATGTCGATAAACTTGTCGAAGAGATAAATACAGTCCTGCGGCCCGGGGCTCGCCTCGGGGTGGCCCTGAAAGCTGAAGGCTGGGACATCGGTGCGTTCCACCCCCTGGACGGTGCCGTCGAACAGCGAAAGGTGGGTGCACTTCAAGTTGTTGGGCAGCGTTTCGCCGTCTACGGCAAAACCATGGTTCTGACTGGTAATGATGACCTGACGCGTTTCCTGATCCTGTACCGGGTGGTTGGCGCCGTGATGGCCGTGGGGCATTTTCACCGTCTGCGCGCCGCTGGCCAGCGACAGGAGCTGATGGCCGAGGCAGATGCCAAAGATCGGAATGCGACTCTCGAGCAGCTCTTTGATCGCAGCGATGGCGTAGTCGCAGGGCTCCGGGTCACCCGGACCATTGGAAAGAAAGATCCCGTCCGGCTGCATCGCCAGCACGTCGGCAGGCGGCGTTTCTGCCGGCACGACCGTCAGGCCGCAGCCACGGCTGGCAAGCAGCCGCAGGATGTTGCGCTTTACGCCGAAGTCGTAGGCGACCACGTTGTACGTCGGCTCCGTCAGCTCACCATAGCCTTCGTTCAGCGTCCAGGCGGTCTGCGTCCAACCGCGTTGTTCGCCGGTCACCACCTTCGCGAGATCCATGCCTTCGAGTCCGGGAAACGCGGTGGCCGCATCGAGCGCCTGGGATTTGCCGGCTTCGGTTGCCGCTTCCGGACCTGCAAGGATGCAGCCCGCAAGCGCGCCCTTTTCGCGGATGAGCTTCGTCAAACGACGGGTGTCCACGTCGGCAATGGCAACCACGTCCTGCGCCTCCAGGAATTCCTGCAGCGAGCGATTCGAGCGCCAGTTCGACAAGCGTTTGGGCGTCTGGCGAATGACAAGTCCGGCGCCCCAGACTTTGTCGGATTCGTGGTCCTCGTCGTTCGTGCCGGTATTGCCAATCTGCGGATAGGTCAGCGTGACAATCTGTTGCGCGTAGGAGGGGTCGGTGAGGATTTCCTGGTAGCCGGTCATGGCGGTATTGAATACAACTTCGCCGACACGGGTTCCGGTGACCCCGATCGACTGGCCGTAAAACACACTACCGTCCTCTAAGGCGAGTAAAGCCGGTATCAAACGATCTTCCCTTCAATTAGTTTCGTCTGCGCGTGACGAGCCGACGCCGCGTGCAGGCTGTTATCGCGTCTTAGGCGCGCGCTTCACCGGGCTCAACTTTGTGCCGGACTAGCGCCCGGCGGGGGTAGGTAATTCGCGTCGCTCGGGCTCGAGGACGCCGGTTGAACTTAAGGTGGGCAGTGTACTGATGCAGCAGAAAAAAATCAGTAAGAATCAGTAAGAATATGTAATTCGGCTGGCGATTCCGGGCGCTCAAAGATCGAGGAGTGTCTGCATGTCGTAGAGACCGGCAGGCTGGTTCGCAACGTAAGCCGCAGCCCTCAGCGCCCCCTGTGCAAAGTTCATGCGTGAGGACGCGCGGTGCGTGATCTCGATGCGTTCACCTTCAGCGGCGAACATGACCGTGTGCTCGCCGACAATGTCACCACCGCGCACGGTGGAAAAGCCGATGGTCTGCCGCTCACGCGCGCCGGTGATACCCTGCCGCCCGTAAATAGCGTCGGTTGCCAGATCGCGATCCAGCGAATCGGCAAGAATCTCACCCATTCGTACCGCGGTACCCGACGGGGCGTCGACTTTATGCCGGTGGTGCGCCTCGATGACCTCCACGTCGACCGTGTTGCCGAGCGCACGCGCGGCGATCTCAATCAGTTTGAAAACGAGATTGACGCCAACGCTCATGTTGGGCGCCATGAAAAGCGCAACGTCCGCGGCGGCCGCGTGCAACTCGGCAAGCTCCGTCTCGCTGAAACCCGTCGTGCCCACCACCATGCCATTGCCGCCGGTCCGGCACGCACCCGCCAGCTCAAGCGTAGCCGCAGGCACCGTAAAATCGATGACAACGTCGAACTGGTCGAGCGCGGCTGATGGATCTGCGCTGATCGCAACGCCCAGCGATCCCACTCCGGCAAGCTCACCCGCGTCGGCACCGATCGCGCTACTGTCCGGATGTTCGAAGGCCGCGCCCAGGGTCAGCCCGCTTGCTTCGGCCACCGCCTGCACCAGCGTTTTACCCATGCGCCCGGCGGCGCCGGTTACGGCTACTCGCGTCATGTTTGTCCCCAATCCGGCGGGCCGAGCGCCCGCGCAGAAGTTCAGCCTTTCAGGCCGTCGAAGAAGTCTTTCACCCCGTCGAACCAGGATTTCTCGCGCGGCGAATGTTTGCTGCTTTCACCGAGTGAGGTCTTGAGCTCTTCGAACAGCGCTTTCTGCCGCTCGGTGAGCTTGACCGGCGTTTCTACCACAACTTTACACAGCAAGTCGCCTACGCCGCCGCCGCGCACCTGGGTCACCCCTTTGCCGCGCAGCCGGAACATTTTACCTGACTGGGTTTCCGGCGGAATCTTGAGCTTGACCCGTCCGTCGAGCGTCGGCACTTCGAGCTCCCCGCCGAGCGCCGCATCCGGAAACGAAATGGGCACCTCACAGTAGAGGTTCCTGCCTTCGCGCACGAAGATGGGATGCTCGCGCACGTCGATCTGCACGTAGAGGTCGCCGGGCGGACCCCCGTTCATACCCGCCTCACCTTCACCCGAAAGACGAATGCGGTCCCCCGTGTCCACGCCTGCCGGGATTTTTACCGACAGGGTCTTGCGCTTCTCCACCCGACCTGCACCGCCGCAGCTGCGGCAGGGGTCGGTGATGATCTGTCCCGTACCACGGCAGCGCGGACAGGTCTGCTGCAGCGAGAAAAAGCCCTGAGAAACGCGGATCTGACCCGAGCCATGACAGTCCGGACACGTGGTCGGCGACGTGCCGGGTGCTGCCCCCGTGCCGTCGCAGTCTTCACACATCGACAGTACCGGGATACGTACCTCCACAGTATCGCCGTTGACCGCCTGCTCGAGATCGAGCTGCATGTTGTAACGCAGGTCCGAACCGCGGCTGACGCCGTTGCGCCCGCCGCCGCGCCCGCCACCGAAGATGTCGCCGAACACGTCGCCGAAGATGTCGGAGAAATTGCCTTCGAAGCCGAAACCCGGACCGCCGCCCTGGGACGGATCCACGCCCGCATGACCGAATTGATCATAAGCCTGGCGCTTCTCCGGATCGGTGAGCATCTCGTAGGCTTCAGACGCTTCTTTGAACTTCTCTTCAGCGTCCGCATCGTCGGGATTACGGTCGGGATGGTATTTCATTGCCAGGCGACGATAGGCTTTCTTGAGATCGTCTTCGCTTGCGCTGCGATCTACGCCTAGAACTTCGTAGTAATCTCGTTTGGCCATGTTGCGCCTTTAACCGGTTTCCTCATTTCACAGCGACAAACGCGGCGTTGCTCGCATCCGAACAACCGCCGCGTTGCTGGCGATGCCGCGTTCGCGCGACGATACTTACTTCTTGTCGTCGTCTTTCACTTCCTCGAACTCAGCGTCCACCGCGTCGTCGGAAGCATTCGCCTGCGCCTCGCCTTCCGCGCCATCGGCGCCGGCCGCTTGCGCCGGCTCTTCGTACATCTTCTGTGCAAGGCCTGCTGCCGCCTGCGACAGCGTCTGCATCTTCGCTTCGATGGCGTCTTTGTCTTCGCCCTTCAAAGCTTCCTCGAGCTCGGACGCTGCCGTCTCGATGGCCTGCTTCTCTTCGTCGGTGGCTTTGTCACCGGCATCCTGCACGGCCTTGCGGGCACCGTGCACCAGGCCGTCCGCCTGATTGCGCAGTTGCACCATCTCCTCGAACTTCTTGTCCTCCTCGGAGTGCGCTTCCGCGTCGCGGATCATCTGCTCAATTTCTTCGTCAGACAAGCCACTGGAGGCTTTGATGACAATCGACTGCTCTTTGCCCGTCGCCTTGTCCTTCGCTGACACATTCAAGATGCCGTTGGCATCGAGGTCGAACGCCACTTCAATCTGCGGCATGCCGCGCGGCGCCGGCGGAATGTCCTCGAGGTTGAACTGCCCGAGCGACTTGTTCTGTCCCGCCTGCTTGCGCTCACCCTGAAGCACATGGATGGTCACGGCCGTCTGATTGTCGTCAGCGGTCGAGAACACCTGAGTCTTCTTGGTCGGGATGGTCGTGTTCTTCTCAATGAGCACGCTCATCACCTGGCCCAGCGTCTCGATACCGAGCGACAGAGGCGTCACGTCGAGAAGCAGCACGTCGGTGACGTCACCAGCCAGCACTGCTGCCTGAATCGCCGCACCCATCGCTACCGCTTCGTCCGGGTTCACGTCCCGACGCGCCTCTTTGCCGAAAAAGTTTTTCACCTTGTCCTGCACAAGGGGCATCCGCGTTTGACCGCCGACCAGGATCACGTCATCGATATCGTTGATTGTGAGCCCGGCATCGTCGAGGGCCGTCTGGCACGGCCCAATGGTGCGATCGGCGAGCTCTTCGACGAGCGACTCGAGTTTGGCGCGGGTGAGCTTCAGCACCAGGTGCTTCGGCCCGCTCTGATCTGCCGTGATGTAGGGCAGATTCACTTCGGTCTGCTGGGAATTGGAAAGCTCAATCTTGGCTTTCTCGGCAGCTTCCTTCAGGCGCTGCAGAGCCAGCGGATCGTTGTGCAGATCCACGCCGTTGTCTTTCTTGAACTCGTCCGCGAGGTAATCGATGACTTTGAGGTCAAAGTCCTCACCACCAAGGAACGTATCGCCGTTGGTGGACAACACCTCGAACTGATGCTCACCGTCAACCTCAGCAATCTCGATGATGGAGACATCGAACGTACCGCCACCCAGGTCGTACACGGCAACCTTGGTGTCGCCGCGCTGTTTGTCGAGGCCGTAGGCAAGCGCAGCCGCGGTGGGCTCGTTGATGATGCGCTTGACCTCGAGACCGGCAATTTTGCCCGCATCTTTGGTCGCCTGCCGCTGTGAGTCGTTGAAGTAAGCCGGGACGGTAATGACCGCCTCGGTGACCTCTTCACCCAGGTACTCCTCCGCGGTCTTCTTCATCTTCTTGAGAATCTCAGCGGATACCTGCGGGGGTGCAAGCTTGTCGCCTTTGACCTCAATCCACGCATCACCGTTCGTCGCTTCGCTGATGGTGTACGGCACCATCTTGATGTCTTTCTGCACCACGTCGTCTTTGAACTTGCGGCCGATCAGGCGCTTCACGGCGAAGAGCGTGTTGGTCGGATTGGTGACCGCCTGCCGCTTGGCGTTCTGGCCTACCAGGATTTCGCCATCGTCGGTATACGCAATGATGGACGGGGTCGTGCGATCGCCTTCGGAGTTCTCGATCACCCGCGCGTCGCCGCCTTCCAGCACGGCTACGCAGGAGTTCGTGGTGCCGAGGTCGATACCAATGATTTTGCCCATTTCCTTCTCCAAATATTCCCAGGCGGAGTGTTTTCGTCTTAAGTCTTTAATATTTGGCCTGATGGCCAGAGTTCAAGGCCAGCAGGCGGTCATTTATAGGGGTTGAGGCTCAGCCCTGGACCACAATGACCTTGGCGGCGCGCACCAGGCGCCCGTTCAGTCGATAACCCTTCTGCATGACGTCCATCACCGAGTTCGGCTCTGCGTCCGGATTCGGCACCATCGTCATGGCTTCGTGCAGCTGCGGGTCAAAGGGCTCACCCAGCGGGTCGATCTGCTCGACGCCGGATTTTGCGAGCGTGTCGACAAACAGTTTCAGCGACAGCGCCACGCCTTCGGAAATGGCCTCAGCCCCTGCCGTTGCGTCTGCCGTCTCGACGGCTTTTTCGAGGCTGTCGAGGACCGGGAAGAGATCGTTGATGAGCTTCTCGACGGCAAACTTGTGGGCGTTTTCTACATCCCGAGCGGCGCGACGCTTGATGTTCTCCATCTCGGCCAGCGAGCGCAGCACCTGATCCTTGAGCTCCGCAACCTCAGCCGACGCCGCGTCGTCGGTATCCACCGCGGCCTCAGGCGCGGTTTCTTCCGCAATGACATCCTTAGCCTGCGCTACCTCTTCGTCAGGCGCGTCTGCCGCCGTTTCGAGGTCTTCGTCGACGTTGTTTTTGTCTTCCGACATGCACCACTTCCCATGAACACGAATGCGAGGGCGTATATGCGGGCTGACGGCCCGAATTACAAGGGTTTTCGCGGTTTTTTTTGGTCAGCCGTTGCGCATCGCGGCGCTCAGGAGCCGCGCCGTGACGTCGACGACCGGGATGACCTCGCGGTAGGCCATGCGCGTGGGTCCAATCACACCCAGCACACCCGCCACCTGGCCGTTCACCTCATAGGAGTGGGTGACGAGCGACACGTCACCCAACGGTTGATAGCCGGACTCGTCGCCGATGAAAAGCTGCACGCCGCTGGTCTCCAGACAACGGTCCAGCAGGTGCAGCACGCGGCCTTTGTTCGATACCGCATCGAACAGACTCTTGACGGTGTTGGTGTCCTCGCTGAAATCGAGCAGCCGGCTTTCGCCGCTGACGACCAGGTCCTGCGCATCTTCGTCTGCCTGGTCGAACGCGCTCGAGGCCATGTCGAGGGCATCCTGCAGGAGCTGGTCCATGTGATCTTTGTCCGCCTGTATGCTGCCGAGAATGTCGTTGCGGATATCCAGCAGCGCGCGGCCGGCGTATTCCCGATTGATGAAATTCGAAGCCTGGTTCAGGTCCACCTCCGAAAAGGGGCGGTCGACGTGGATGACCCGGTTCTGCACTTCGCGGTCATTCAGCACCAGGATCACGAGCACGCGCTCATCGTCGAGGCGTACGAATTCGAGATGCCTGAGCACCACCTGGTTACGGAGCGGCGTGGTGACGAGGCAGGTCATCCGAGTGATCTGCGACATGAGGTCCGACGCCGCGGCGATGAGCTCGGTTGGTGAGAGGTCCGGATTGAGCTCAGCCTCCATCTCCCGCATCCGAGCCTCCTCGAAGGGTTCGATGCTGAGAAGTGAATCGACGAAAAAGCGCAGGCCCTGATTGGTGGGGATTTTACCCGCTGAGGTATGCGGCGATTTGACGAGCCCCAGCGTTTCCAGCTCGACCATGATGTTGCGCACGGTTGCCGAGGACACCTGTATCTCCGGACGCGTGGCGAGCGCCTTCGACGCGATGGGCGTGCCGTCTGCAATGTATTGCTCGACCAGCAGCTTGAAGAGCTGCTGCGCGCGACCGTCTACATGGCCATCAAATGCATCACCGGACATGGACGTTAACGTTGCCTTCTTACAGCCTGAACCGTCATTTCTTATACCAATGTTTGCCACGCCGCGCACCATGAATTGGTGTTCTGGTCGGACGCTTGAGTTAGGCTAGCCACTTACGTCACGACGCACATCATGCTCACACAGCTGACCCTGAAAAACTTCGTTCTGGTCGATGCGCTGGACATCAGCTTCGACGGCGGTCTCACCACCATCACCGGTGAATCCGGTGCGGGCAAATCAATCCTCTTGAACGCACTCGGACTGCTGCTGGGCGAGCGGGCGCGCACAGAGGTCATACGCCCCGGCGCAGACAAAGCGGACGTTTCTGCGGAATTCGATCTGACTGAGCTGCCGCGCCTGATGGCACGGCTGACGGAAGATGAGCTCCAGGAAGCCGACGAAACCCACTGTCTCGTGCGGCGGGTCGTGTCGAGCCAGGGCCGCAGTCGCGCGTTCATCAACGGCACGCCGGTGACCACACAGTACCTGCGCGAGCTCGGTGAAGGTCTCGTCGACGTGCACGGCCAGAACGAGCACCAACGCCTTACCGACAGAAACGTGCAGCTGGCGCTGCTCGACGACTACGCAGGCCTGGCAAAGTCAGCGGCACAGGTGGGTGCGCTCTACCACACCTGGCAGAGCGAGCTTGCGCGTATGCAGGCGCTTCTTGACAACGAAGCCGCCGCCGCGGATCGCAAGTCGCTCCTCACCTATCAGCTCGAGGAGCTGGAAACGTTCAACCTCGGTGACGCCGAGTTTGCGACGCTGGAGACCGAGCACAAACGTCTCAGCCAGGCGCACGCCACGCTGGCAAGCCTCGACAAAGCGCTCTTTACGCTCGACGAGCTCGACGCGCTGCGACAGAGCGCCCGGGAAATCGAGAGCATCGACGACAAGCACGCCGACCTCGAAGCCGGTCAGGCAACTCTGCAATCCGCGCTCGGCCTGCTCGATGACGCTGCCAGAGACCTCAGACATTACCAGGATCAGATTGTCGTCGACCCCGAGCAGCTGAACCTCGTGGAGGAACGTCTCAATACCGCTCAGGATCTGGCGCGCAAACACCGCGTCGACGCGAACGAGCTACCGCACCATACGCAGCGACTGCGCGTTGAGCTCGACGGCATCGATGCCGATGCAAGCGAGCTTACGGAGCTCGAGTCCGCGGTCGCAAAACACGCCGAAGCTTTTGCCAAAAAAGCGCAAACGCTGTCGAACAAACGCCGCAAAGCCGCGCCCGGATTTGCCGCGGCGGTCAGCCACTACATGCAGACCCTCGGCATCAAGGACGGCGGATTCCACCTCGAGTTCAGCGAGGGCGAAGGCGAGCAGGGCATCGATCGGGTGGAATTTTTCGTCAAAACCAACCCCAACTTCCCCGCGGGTCCGCTGACCCAGATTGCCTCGGGCGGGGAGCAGACCCGCATCGCGCTTGCGATCCAGATTGTCGCCGCGGAAACGAGCGCGTTGCCCTGCCTGATTCTCGACGAGGCGGACGTTGGCGTCGGCGGCACCACCGCGGATACCGTCGGGCGAATCCTGCGGGAGCTCGGCAACCACACCCAGGTCATCTGCATCACCCACGCGCCGCAGGTGGCGGCTCTCGGTAACCATCACTTTCGCGTGGTCAAAGAAGGTGACAACACCGACATTCATACGTTGGACGACAACCTGCGAATCGAGGAGCTGGCGCGCATGCTGGCCGGTGCAGACATCACGGACGAAACGCGCACCTATGCGCAGACGCTCTTGAACGCGGCCACCTGAACCACCCAGTTGACCTTCAAACCGGAGCTACCAGAGTGCCCGGCGGTCCGGTAATATCGCGCTCCGAAATCACGAACGAGAACCGTTTTGGTCCGACTTCTGCCCGTCATCCTCGCCTGCTTCGTGTTGAGCGCCTGCAGCATCCCCAAGCCCAGCATCCCGCGCGTGTACAAAGCCACCGTGCAGCAGGGCAACGTGTTGACGCAGGAGATGATCGACAAGTTGAAGCCCGGCATGACGCGCAGCCAGGTGGCGTTCATCATGGGTGAGCCCATTCTCCGCAATACGTTCGATTCGGACCGCTGGGACTACATCTACACCATCGATGTGCCCGGCTACTTCAACCAGGAGATGCGGATGAGTCTCTTCTTCGAGGACGATCTGCTCGCCTACTTCACCGGTGATATGGCGCCGAGCGACGCCCAGCCCAACGCGGAAACGGTGGCGGCACAGGATACGGCCGCTGCTGAAGACGACAGCTAGACGGACTTATCCATTTTCTGCTCGGCCGCGCGGCGACGGCGTGCGGTTTTCGCATCAGCCAGCAACGGCCGGTAAATCTCGACGCGATCTCCCGGCGCGAGCGGCCGGTCCGGTTCACACACCTGGCCGAAGATGCCAATGGCATGATCCCGCCAGTTCACCCCGGCAAACGCCGTCGTTGCGCAGGCTTCGTCGAGCACCTGCCCTGCCGTCACACCCTCGGACACCTCGGTTCGATGGACGAGCTGCCGGTCGGGGGAGGCGTAGATGACTTCAACCTGCACTCAACGGTCCGCAAGCTCGGTAATGCGCTGACTGAACGCATCGACAAGGCGGTTCGCCAGGCGATCTGCAAACCCGCTCAACAGCCTGGCGACGATCCCTTTCGGCACAAACTCGATGCGGATATCGACACGGCAACCGAGCTCGCCGAGGCGGGTGAAGAGCCATTCCCCTTCGAGACGCTCGAACGGACCATCCCGCAGCGACATGACAATCGCTTCTCCGGGCCTGTGCTCGTTGGCGGTGACGAACGACTCGTGAATGCCTCGCCCGGCTACCGATACCTCTGCAACCAGACCCGAAGCGGAAGTCTCCAGCACCTTGACTGCCTGGCAGCCGGGCAGAAACTCCGGGTAGCTCGCCACGTCGGCAATAACCTCGAAGGCAAGCGCCACCGGCGCTTCGAGCAGGGCTGAACGCTCGAGTCTGGTCACTAGCCGAGCAACTCTCGAACGCGCGCGACGAGCTCCGCAATGACCGGCCATAGCGTGTAGACAAAAACCGCCAGCACACAGAGCGGCGCCAGAATGCCCCCGACGAATTTCCACAAGACGCTCACGGCTCTGCTCTCAATCCCCAGCTGTTTCGCAAGCACCGTCTTCGGCAGCAGCCAGACCGCGAAGATGGCTATCAGCATGCCGCCGAGCGGCAACATGATGTTCTGCGAGACGTAGTCGACAAAGTCGAAGAAGGTGAGCTCGCCGACAATGTGCACGTCCGCCCAGAGGTTGAAAGAGAATACGGACCCGAGGCCGAGCAGCCAGCAGATCACCCCGAGACTGATGGCAACGCGTTTGCGCTTGGCGTTGTATTCCTCGACCAGATAGGCAAGCGCAGGCTCCGAGATGGAAATCGCGGAGGTGAGCGCAGCAAAGGAGACGAGAACAAAAAACAAAGTGCCGAAAACGGCGCCGAGCGGCAGCTGGCCGAAGGCAAGCGGGACGGTGACGAACATCAGACCCGGCCCCTGGGCCGCGTCCAGGCCGTTGGCGAAGACAATCGGGAAGATCGCGAGCCCTGCACCAACAGCAACGCTCGTATCGAGAATCGCGATGGTCAGCACCGTGCTGCCGATATTCACGTTTTCCGGCACGTAGGCGCCGTAGGCCATCATGGCGCCCATGCCGAGACTGAGCGTAAAAAACGCCTGGCCCATGGCGATGATCCAGATTTCAGGCTTTGCAAACGCCGAGTAATCGACGTCGAACATGAAAGCGACCCCCTGCTCGAATCCGCCGGAATTGACCGCGTAGACAAGCAGCGTCACCAGCAGCAGGAACAGCATGGGCATGAACAGGCGAATGGCCGTTTCCAGCCCCTGGGTCACGCCCCGGCCGATGATCCAGATGGTGATGATCATGAACAGCGTCTGCCACAGAATCAGCTGCCAGGGGCTTGCGAGAAAGGCATCAAACGTCGTCGACGCCACCTCGGCGGTGGCGTTGTCGAACGTCCCCGCAGCCGTCAGCCAGACATAGTTCATCGCCCAGCCCGCAACAACCGCGTAGTAACTCAGGATTAGGAAACCGGCGAGCACACCCATCCACCCGATGAATACCCATAGCGGGTGACGTTTGGCGCTCTCGGTGAGCTTGCGCATGGTCGTGATGGGGCTCGAACGACCTTCGCGGCCAAGCAGCACCTCGGACATCATGATGGGGATGCCGACGAGGGCCACGCAAACGAGGTAGATGAGCACAAACGCGCCGCCGCCGTTTTCACCCGCCATGTACGGAAATTTCCAGATATTGCCGATACCGACGGCGGAGCCCGCGGCGGCGAGCACGAACAGCCAGCGCGACGACCACATGCCGTGCCGGGATTCAGAAGCCAATGCCATGTCTAGTTCTTATGCAATGGAATTGGAGGGTTATTCTACCTCAGAGGCCCTCTACACCCCACAATCGTCATATGGCGTCTTCCGCAATCGCGGCTGTATACTGCGCCGCCTTCAAAAGGTCCGGACCGGTGAGTAAACAGGCCAAGAAAAAGGGTACGTCCAGCGGGACAATCGCCCAGAACAAACGCGCGCGCCATGACTACCACCTCGAACAGAAATTCGAGGCCGGCATTGCGCTGCAGGGCTGGGAGCTGAAGTCCATCCGCGACGGCCGCGTGCAGCTGACCGAAGGCTACATCTCGCTGCACAATGGTGAGGCATACCTGGCTGGCGCCAACATCACACCGTTGACAAGCGCTTCAACGCACGTTGTTCCAGAGCCTCAGCGCAACCGTAAGCTGCTCCTGCACGCTCGCGAGCTTGCCCAGATTTTCGCGGCAACCCAGCAGAAAGGTTATACCTGCGTGCCGACCGCCATGTACTGGAAAGGCAACAAGGTAAAGCTCGAGATAGCGCTCGGCAAAGGTAAGCAACAGCACGACAAACGCGCAAACAAGCGCGAACAGGACTGGCAACGGGACAAACAGCGCCTCATGAAGGCGCACAACCGCTGATCAGCCGGTTACGCTGCGCCGCCAGGCCACCATTTCTATGGCCGCGGCCGCAGCCTCGATACCCTTGTTGAATTCATCGTCGCCGGCACGCTCGGCGGCGTGCTGAATATCGAAAACCGGCAGGACCTCGACGACAATCGGCCGCCGGAACGCGTGCATGACATCGCCGAGGCCGCGCATACATTCGTTGCTGATCATCTCAAAGTGCAGCGTGTCACCTTTGACGATGACGCCGAAGCAGATGATGGCGTCGATGGCGCCTGAGCCGTCCTCAGCCAGAAGGTCGCGCGCGGCGAGCGGCATTTCCAAAGAGCCCGGCAGCGTATGCTCGCCGATTTCCCGATAGCCGTAGTCACCGAGCACCTGACGGCACATCTCCGCCATGCTTTCGACGTACTCCGGATACCATTTGGACTTGAGAATTTCGATGCGGCCGGGACGCTCGATCACCGGCAGGCCTGAGAGGTCGACGACGGTTTTCACGGGAGATCAGCCCGTTGCGTCTTGCAGGGAGGAGCCTTCAGCGGGATGCCAGTTGCCGGTATCGGGATCGCAGGTAATACGCCCCTCGCTTTCCAGGAGCGAAAACTCGGCGCGCACTTCCCAGGTCCCCATGGGGGCGTTACGCTCGCGCAGCACCGCATTGACGTCTCCTGGACGCACGCTGGTTTTGCCGTCGGCAAACAGTTCCTGGATGACCGCGTAGACCGCTTCGGTACGCCTGCGTTCAATGCTCAATCTTATCTCCGACCCCAACCCAATTCGCGCTCCAGCGCCGCTGCCGGTTGCGCTGCCACCACAACGGGCCGAGGCTTTGTATCAGAATCCCTCTATTCCCGCCAGGGTTCGCTACGCTCATAGTATTGCAGACGACGCTCGAATTCGTCTCTGAGTGCACCCTGCTCGGCGGTAATCGAAGCAAGCGCCTCCTGTTGCGTGGCGATGGCCTGTTCGAAATTGCCGAGCTCAGCATACGCCGCGGCGAGCGTATCGAGGTAGGCTGCAATCGGTTCCGCGGCAACCGCTTTCTTGGCCTGGTCGAGCGCAAGCGTGCCGTTACGCAGCGTATCCACCCGGGACGTTGCAAGCAGCCAGGCGTAGTCGTTGTGCGCCTGCGGCCGGCCGCTGTCGGCCGCAATCTTCGACCACCTGAGCGCAGCAGCCCGCCCTTCCGAACTGTCGAGGCTGAGATGCAGAGAAACCAGGCGGCTCATCGCCTCGGCATCACCGCGCGCCGCCCCGCGTTCGTACCAGTCCTTCGCAGCCGCAACATCCGTCTCGACGCCAAGGCCGTTCTGGTACATGTGGCCCAGCCCGACGAATGCGGCGGAAACGCCGGATTCGGCGCCCTGACGATACAGTGCCAGTGCACGGTTGTAGTCTTCCGTCACCCCGCGCCCCACGAGATACGCATAAGCAAGGTGCGTGCTGGCACTCATCAGACCTTCATCCAGCGCCTTTTGAAAGTACGCCGCGGCGGCACCGTGATCAGGCTCATCAATTTCACCGTTGGCGTACATGAAGCCAATCGACAGGAGCGCAGCCGTGGCGCCGTTGGCGTGAGCGCGTTCGTACCAGGCCAGGGCAATGTCCGGTTCCGGGTCGGCAACGAGCTGCTGGCGATAGCTCGCCGCCAGATTGAGCATCGCCAGGAGGTGTCCTTCAGCGGCTGCGAGCTGCAGCCACTCACGCGCCTTGGTAACGTTTTTCTCCACGCCGCGGCCGTAAAGATGGGCATGGCCAACGTGAAACTGACCGCGGTCGTAGCCAAGCTCTGCGGCCTGCTCGAAGAGCGACAGCGCCAGCACCTCGTCCTGCACGATACCTTGGCCGGCCGCGTGCAACAGCCCGAGCTCCACCAGCGCCCCCTTGTTGGAATCGCTGAACTCGAGAGCGCGGTAGAAGTCTTTACGCGCCGAGACCGGCATCTCCTCGGCAAGATAGGTAAATCCTCTGAGGTAGTACGCGCGGGAGCGCTCACCGCTGGTGATTGCCGGGGAGATAAGAGCAGGTTCCAGGTAGGTCCGCGCCAGCGCGTAGTCTTCGTTCTCGATCAGGGAGATGGCTTTGTCGACGTAACCGCGCACGTCCAGCGCAAGGCTCATCCCGGGCAGGAGCAGCCCACAAAGAAGAACAACCGTCGGCACAATCCTCGTGTACATACCCATAGTCTAACGCAGTGGCGCGTCGTGTACGCCCTTGCCCAGTTCTCAAAAGCACGTTGTCTGACGGAACGAGGTCGCGTTGCTGGCGTCTAATTTGAGGTAGAATGACAGGTTCTACAACTGGGGCGACACGCGCACATCCGTGTGCCTGGTTCCTGACGCGTCCGCGTCGAAACCAAGTCGCTCCGCGGACAGCGCACAGCTGTTCTTACCGAAACTGGGGGCGACTTGGTTTCGACGCGGGTATCAAAGCTTGCGGTGCATGCCGAGAGGGTTGTGACTCTCGTAAAACAATCGCAGCAACTTTTATAGTTGCCAACGACGAAAACTACGCACTAGCGGCCTAAAACCGCCGCTTACGTCGATGATCCGTTTCCTGCTAGGAGAAATCGACGGCAAAGCAGCAGGATCGCGTGGACGCCTCGCCCGGGGCTGAAGCGTTAAATCCAATCGGGCTCGCAGACAACACCCTGACCGTCGGGTCGTTTGATGCTAAATCAATAGACGGACTCTAAGCATGTAGAGCCAATAGTGGCGAGCCAGCGGACGCGGGTTCAACTCCCGCCGCCTCCACCATATTCTCGTTCTCGTCACGAGGCTTTGGAGTCGGGTCGTGACAAGAGCTCACTCAGCGCCGCCTGCATCTCCACGTTGCGAAACGGTTTATGCAGAAAGCGTACGTTTTCCGGCAGCTCGACAACCGCACGATCTTCGGGGTCGTAGCCGCTGCAAACGAGCACCGGGATATCGGAGCGGATCTCGCGCAGGAGCTCGAGACAGCGCCACCCGTCCATGCCGGGCATTTTGATATCAAGCATGACCGCAGCCAGGTCACCGGACCGGTCGCGGAAGAGCTCCACCGCTTCCTGACCGTTTTCAGCCATCAGGTTGCCATAGCCGTTGCGCTCAAGGAGGCCACCCACCACCTCCCGGACCGAGGTTTCGTCATCGACGACCATCACCAGGCCGCCTTCACCCCTGACAGGTGCAGGGTCCGCTTCCTGCAGCCGCAAGACATCCGGATCCGGTTTGGCCAGCGGCAATCGTAAGGTCACCGTTGTACCCACGCCTTTGCGGCTGGCGAGGCTGACCTCACCGCCGTGCAGCAGCATGATGCGGCGGGCACCGGCAAGACCCAGGCCGTGACCTTTTTCTTTCGTCGTGTAAAACGGGTCGAACACGCGCTCCAGATCCTCATCGGCAATGCCGTCGCCGCGGTCGCGTACCTTGATCACTGCCCAACCGGCACCTTCGGACTCTGTGAGGAGGGACACCTCAACGACCGCTGGCAAATCGGCGGACGCCTCGCCGGCATTCAAAATGACGTTCATGATGACCTGCTGCAGCTGCGAGCGGTCTGCGTGCACCCACACGTCAGAAGGCGACTGCTCGAATTCGATGCGCACGCCTTTGGGCACAACCGGTTCCAGGAGGCCCACCAGCATGCTGATCTCCTGTTTCAAATCCAGCTGCTGCGAGCCCGGCGCCAGCTTGGAAAACGACAGCAGCTGTCCGCACAACAGGCTTGCGCGACTCGCACCGTTGATGACCTCGCGGACCGCGGCGCTTGCCGGATGATCGTCAGGCAGCTCTGCCAGCGCGAGCTCCGCATGGCCGGTCACACCGGCGAGCACGTTGTTGAAGTCGTGAGCCACGCTGCCGGCAAGATGAGTCATGCTCTGCAGCAGCTGCGAGCGCTCACGCAGCGCATCCGCGCGTCTGACCTGCCAGTGCGCGTAAAACACCACCGACGGATAGATGGCCGCCACGGCAAGCAGCGGCAGCAGCCAGTCGTCGACACCGTGCACATTGGCGGCGAGCGCCATGCCGCCGATCAGAATCACGGCAAAGAGCCCATATATACGGTAGCTGAGCGGATGCAGACTGACGCTCGGTGCCAGCGCCACCATCAACCCGATACAAAGCGCGACGATCCAGACGTCCGGCACGAAGTGCACCAGCACCACCACCAGCAACAGATCGAACAAGGGTTCGACCCAACCGGCATCACTGTCACGAAAACGCGCATTCAAGAAGACGGTGAGGGGCACGCAGACGAGCAGCAGCGCCCCGGCGAGAAGATATCGATTTTCCCCCACTTCCGGGAACAGGAGCGCAAGCAGTGCGATGCAGATCTGCCCTGCGATTCTGAACAACATGATCAGGCTCATGCGCGGTCGCAGGTGTCGATACTCCGGACTGACCTCCACGTTGCTCTCCCCTATGTCCCTGGTGGCTGATGTTAACGCTCAGATGGCCGTGAAGAAACTGGCCCACATGACGGTCTTAACATTCACGTAAGATTGTCGTGATAAGCGGCAATATGAATGCCACAACAGCAAGGAGTAAGGGTCATGACGGTACCCCGCATAGCCATCAATGGATTCGGGCGGATCGGCCGCACGATCACACGCATCGCAAAGCTGCGCGGTCACTACGATGTGGTCGCTGTCAACGACCTGGCGGAGCCGGACGACCTCGCCTACGCGTTCAAGTACGACAGCATCCACGGCACCTACAGCGGGGAGGTGAGCTGCGTGGGAGATACGATTACCATCGACGGTGATCCCTTTGTCGTGCTGCGGGAGCCGGATCCCGCCAGTCTGCCATGGGCCGAGCTCGGCGTGGACTACGTCATCGAAAGTACGGGCCGGTTTCGCCAGCTGGCGGAGCTGGAGCAGCATCTCGAAGCCGGTGCGCGCCGCGTTCTCTTGACGGTGCCGAGCAAAGATCCGCTCGAGGCGACGCTGGTCATGGGCGTCAACGATCACGTCGTCAACCAGGACGCCAGGATCATCAGCAACGCAAGCTGCACCACCAATTGCGCCGCTCCGGTCGCCAAGGTTCTGCATGAGGCGTTCGGCATCAAGCGTGGTCTGTTGACCACCGTCCACGCTTATACGTCCGATCAACGTCTGATCGATTCGCCACACAAAGACAAACGCCGTTCACGCAGCGCGGCTACCAACATCGTCCCGACGTCCACCGGCGCCGCGCGCGCCATTGGTCAGGTGATCCCCGAACTCGCCGGGCGCCTCGACGGCATGGCGATGCGCGTTCCCGTGCCGGACGGCAGCGTGGTGGACCTGACCGTGGAGCTCGACAGCGACGTCACCGTAGAGAGCATCAACGCCGCCATGCAGGCAGCGGCGGCAGGACCCATGGCCGGCATTCTGGAGTACTGCACGGACCCGATCGTCTCCGGTGACGTGATCGGCAACTCGCACTCGAGCATCCTGGACGCCGCGCTGACGCAGGTCATCGATGGGCGTATGGCAAAAATCATCAGCTGGTACGACAATGAGTGGGGCTACAGCACCCGGGTCGAAGAACTCATCGACCGGGTCGCCGCCATGGACCTCGAACAATGACCAGATAACTAAGGTTCCCCATGGATATCATCAGGATCATCTTCGCCATCATTCTGCCGCCGCTGGGCGTGTTCCTGCAGGTCGGCATCGGTCCGCAGTTCTGGATCAACATTCTGCTGACGATCTGCGGCTACCTGCCCGGCATCATCCACGCCGTCTGGATCATTGCCAGACGCTGACACCGGCGTGCCGCGCGCGCCTTTTACCCACACGGGGAGCCGACTACACTTGCTTCAGTAGCATCACTTCCCAGAAGACACATGGAATTCGTCGCCGGGAACATCGCCACAGGGAATCATGTGACATCAGCTCGTACGGGCCTCATACCAGTGCAACTGCGAGGCATGACAGGTTAGCCCCGTGTTGTCGTTAAACAGTTTGCTCCACGTGGTCGGCGATTTGACGGTCGTCGCGATCACTCTCACCTTCGGCTACTACATCTCCCGCAAGCTGCCAGAACGTATTTCGCCGTGGGCAAGCAGAACCATCGTTCTGGGCATGTGTCTGATGGCCGTTTTTTTCGCCGCGGACCTGTTACTCATCTTTCTGCCGAACGCCGAGGCTCAAGAGTGGCGCGCCATTCTGCAGACGACGCTACGACCGCTGGCAGGTTTCGTTGCCATCACCGCCATTCTCGGCGGGCTGCTGCTGATCATCAGCGCCCTGACGAGTAGCGTGCAGGATGCGGAAGACGCCTCCGAGCGCCTCAACGAGACCTTGCAGGCGCTACCGGATGGACTTTTGACGCTGGATGACAACCTGCAGATCATCGCCGCCAACCCAACCGCTGAGGAAATGCTGGGCGACGAGAACCGATCCATCATCGGCTGCGACGTGGCGACCCTCTTCTACGAACTCGAGCCGGGTCAGCGTCTGCGCAGCGGACGCCTGCCCGCCCGTTCACTCGGCGTTCGACACTTTCCGGCCGAAATCAGCTGCACGACGATCCGGGGTAACAGACAGCTGGTGCTCATCCGCAACATCACGGAGACAGCGGACCTCGAAGCCCAGCTGCGCCAGTCGCAGAAGATGGAATCGCTGGGCCGGCTGGCCGGCGGCATTGCCCACGACTTCAACAACTACCTGACGGTTGTGCTCGGTGAAGTGGAGCTCATGGATCCGGCCCAGCCGATCTCGGAAGCGTCAGCCAACCGTATTCGCGAAGCCGCCGAGCGTGCGGCGGAGCTGACCAATCAGCTTCTGTCGTTCAGCCGCAAGCAGGTGCTGGACACCACCGTCTTTGATCCCATTCAGGCGATCCAGGACATGCGGGGCCTATTGCAGAACGTACTCGGCAAAGAAGTTGATCTCTACTGCGAGCACGATGAGGAGACCGCCCGGGTACAGGTTGACCGGGCTCAATTCGAACAGGTCATCGTCAACCTCGCGATCAATGCCCGCGATGCCATGCCCGACGGGGGGAAGCTCGTCATCCATATCGGCAACGTTTATCTGGACGATACGTTCGCCAAACGTCACCCGGGCATCGAGGCTGGCGACTACGTCCTCGTTTCCGTCAAAGACACGGGCAGCGGCATGAGCCCTGAGATCCAGGAGCACATCTTCGAGCCGTTCTATACCACCAAACCGCGCGGGCGCGGGACGGGTCTGGGCCTTGCCATGGTGATGGGTTTCATCAAGCAGAGCGTCGGCACCCTCGAAGTGGAGAGCGCCGAGGGCCGGGGCACCACCATGCGGATGTTCCTGCCGGCAACCCGGTCTGCAGCGCCGGCAAACACCAACACCGAAGAGCTGGTGCCCACAGATCTGCAGGGCGGCGGCACCATCCTGGTCGTGGAAGACGATCACGCCGTGCGCGCTTTCGTCGTCCGGGCTTTGCAACAGCACGGCTACGACGTCATCGACTTCGACAACGCCAACGACGCCTACGCGGCCCTGACCGAAAACGTTGCGCTCCTGCTGACGGACATTGTGATGCCGAACGGCAGCGGCTACGACCTGGCTCGACGCGCTGCGGGTCGATTCGCCAACCTGCCGGTGCTCTACATGACCGGTTATATCGACTATGCGACGGTCGGCGCGGACGAGCCTGCGCCACAAGGTGAGACGTTACGCAAACCCTTCAGCGTGCGCGAACTGCTGCTGGCGGTGAAGGAGAACCTGCGCACCACCAGCCCTGACCAGGCCGGGGCCGGCATGTGACCCGGGATTCCAATCCAGATCTTCTAGATCACCCACGTTTTCATGCCATTTCCATCTAAGCAGGCGTGGGCTGCGGACAGAATCCCCCATTTTTCACTATTCTACATGCGTGTAGTTAGGTAACATTTGCTGTTACGCAGAATAAATTGCCTGAGTTGGGAGAATCAGATGATCCGCACTGTTTCGACGTTACTTGCTCTGTCGTTTGCCACCTCCGCCTGGGCGGTTGCAGTAAACGATCGGGTAGAAAACTTCCGCCTGTTTGACCACCAGGGCGGCTCGCATGAGTTGTACTACTACAACGACATGGAAGCCGTCGTCGTCCTCGTGCAGGGCAATGGCTGCCCGATCGTGCGCAACGCCGTGCCGCGTTTCAAAGAGCTGCGCGACGCCTATGCGGACAAGCCCGTGCAGTTTTTCATGCTGAACAGCAACCTGCAGGACAACCGTGCGAGCATCGCCAAAGAAGCCGCGGCCTACGGCTACGACATGCCCATCCTGGTGGACGACACCCAGATCATCGGCGAATCGCTGGATCTGGTGCGCACCGGTGAAGTGTTCGTCCTCGACCCGGAAACCTGGACCGTCGCTTACCACGGCGCGGTGGACGATCGCCTGGAGTACGAAAACCAGAAGAAAGAAGCGTCCGCACACTATCTCAAGGATGCCATCGATGACATGCTCGCCGGTGAGGCGGTGGAAGTCGCCAGCACCGAGCCGCTCGGCTGCCTGATCAATTTCCCTGAAAAGACCGCGCGCGCGCAGCACGCCGACATTTCATACGCTGAAGACGTCGCACCCATCCTCATGGACAACTGCGTGAACTGCCACCGCGAAGGCGGCATTGGTCCGTGGGCCATGAACGACTACAACATGGTGCGCGGCTTTTCGCTGATGATCCGTGAAGTGCTGCGTACCAAGCGCATGCCCCCATGGCACGCCGATCCCGTCCATGGCGAGTGGGCCAACGACCGCTCTCTGACCGAAGACGAGATCAAAACCCTGGTGCACTGGGTTGAAGCCGGCGCTCCCCGCGGAGACGGCGAAGATCTCCTGGCCGTGGCTGACGTCGAGTACTCGGATTGGACGACCACAGGCCTGGGCGAGCCCGACTACATCATTGATATTCCGGCCATGGAAATCCCCGCCACGGGCGTGGTGGACTACCAGTATCACCATGTGAAAAACCCGATCGGCAAAGACGTCTGGGTACACGCTGCGGAAATCAAGCCGGGCGATCGCGCGGTGCTGCACCACACCATCACCGCATTCGGCCAGCCGATCACCGAAGGTGAGCACAAAGGCCGCTTTCAGTACCACGGCGGCCTGCGCGGCTATGCCCCGGGTATCACCGACCAGGCCTACCCCGATGACACCGGGGTATTCCTGCCGGCGGATGCGTACATCGAGTTTCAGATGCACTACACCCCGGTGGGCCGTGCCACGGTAGACGAATCGCAGATGGGTGTCTGGATCTACGATGAGCCGCCGACACACAAAATTGTGTCCATGTTCATGGCAAACGACGACATCAAGATTCCGCCGAATGCCAAAAACCACGCCGAAACCGTCGAGCGGGTCATTCCCAAAGCGGCGCTGCTCTACAACCTGATGCCGCACGCGCACTTCCGCGGCAAGTCGGCTGAGTTTGTTGCGGTCTATCCCGACGGCACGGAAGAGCTGCTGCTGTCCGTACCCAACTACGACTTCAACTGGCAGACAGACTACGAGCTGAAAGAGCCGAAGTATCTGCCCGCGGGTACCAAGCTGGTACAGACGAACTGGTGGGACAACTCTGCACAGAACCCCGCCAATCCCGATCCGTCCATCGAAGTCACCTGGGGTGAGCAATCCTGGGAGGAGATGCTGTTCGGCGCCATCCTCCTGCGGTTCCTGACCGAAGACGAGATCAAAGCGCGCGAGGCTGAAGCGACAATCGCCAGCGCCGAATAACGCGGCGCAACCTCAGAACCGCCGCCAGCCATCCGGCTCGCGGCGGTTTTTTTTCGCCTACATTTTTTTTTCGCCTACATTTTGATGCATGCGCGGCCGAAACGATCCTGGTATGTTCGAGTGAACATCAGATTCGAGGAACACCGTCAGTGCGATCAGCTCAGGGTATCTTATTCGGCATGTTGCTGGCCCTCGGTGCCTGCGATTCCGCGCCCACCAATCAGGAAGCGGTTACTGAAGCGGAACCAGAGGCGCTGACAGCGCCACCGCCCGAAGCACCCGTCACGCTGGACCTTTCTCGTGAGCACCTCCCCGTCGACGACGAACTGGCGGAGGTTGGAGAAGCGGAGAATCTCCTGCCTGATCTCGTGGGGAACCAAGCTGAGTCGGGCAAGGTCAAACTGAGTGGCAGTGTGATTACGGACAAAGAAGCGCCCACGCTGCGTGACAAAGTAGATGGCGCGGAGGTGAAGCTTGAAGTCAAAACACCTTAGCTGGGTCGCAATCCTGCTTGCCGCAGGTTTCGTCCCGGTCTACGCAGACACAACGGTGTTTGTGAGCCGCGGTGAGCAGGGTGAAATCACGTTCTCCGACGCCCACTCTCCCGGCGCGCAAAGTATCGACGTCATGACCGGTAGCGACTCGGCCACGCCTGAGAGCTCCGAGGAGCGCGTTCGGTTCATGCTCGAGGTCGCAGATTCCCTGGCCGACGCACGTCGCGAGCGTGAGGCTGACCGGGCACGCCTGCGCAACGAGCGGGCCGCAACGGTGCAGGAAACACCCGTTGTCGTCGAGCAACAACCGGTCTACTACCCGCTCGCGCATCGTCCCTACTATCCGTACAGACATGGCTACCAGAAACCGCGGCGGAGGCCAGACCATGGCAACCGCGTGGACGAGCCTCAAGCGCCGGAACGTCCGTCCCGAAGCTTTCGTTTCACACCCGACCTCTAATCCGATCGTCGCCTGCGGGCGACCCACCGGAGCCTCAGACGCCAGACTTGACCAGCTGGCCGAAGAGCGCCTCGACTTTGTCCACTGCCGCAACCACTTCGGCCACGAGATCATGGTCCGCATCAGCACTGTGTTCGCGCACCACCCAGGCATTGGCGCCCCATAGCATGGTGGCAACGAGACGCGGCGTGCCGAGGCCGTCTGGCGACATATCGAAGTCGTCGGCGAGAGATTCGGTCAGAAGATCTTCGTACTCTGTGGCAATTTCCATCAGGCGCGCGGACACCTGTGGACTCTGCCGGCGCCGGATAAGATAGTCGCGATACTGCTGACCGCCATCCCGCGTCACCCGCGTGGCGGCGACGCGAACCCATTCCCGCCAGAGCGTAAAGGTGTCCTCGGCGCGCTGTGGATCCCCAATCACCAGACGGAAGCGTTCCAACTGAGCGTGCTCTCCGGCGGTAGCAAGTTCCTGCTTACTGGCGAAATGGCGGTACAGGGTCTGTACATGCAGACCCGCATGAGCGGCAACCTGCTCCAGCGTCGTCTCATCGTAGCCCTGCGAGGCAAAGAGCGTTTGCGCGGATTGCATGAATTTCAACCGAGTTGCGGCTTTACGTTTCTCTCTAAGCGGAAACTGAGTCGCCATGTTCTTCCTTAATGTTCGGGCACGCTGTGCCGTCGCGCGGAGCGGCGCACAGCAGCTCAAGCGTGGTACTCAATGGCGCCGTAGTGTGCTCCCTTCTCCCGTTTGCCAATATGACGCATCGAATGCCATAGTCAACTGCGAACGGGAGAAAGGAGAGTGACATGCGCCTGACATTGGTTTTGACCACGATACTGGTGACGTTGTTCCACGCGACGGCACTGGCGGCCCCCAAAAACACGCCCATCGATATTTACAGCGATGGCATCCGTCTGGCCGGCAACGTCTGGACCCCTGAGGGACTTGCTGCGGGAGAGCGGCGGCCCGGGCTACTGCTGGTGCACGGCTGGGGAGGGTTGAAGTCTCACCTCAACACGGCCTACGCGCCGCAGTTCGCTGAGCTCGGCTACGTTGTCCTCACATTCGATTACACGGGCTGGGGCGAAAGCGATGGTGTGGTTGTGCGCACCGGCGCGCGTCCGGACAGCGCACGCGGCGCTGAAACGGCGCAAACCTACGCGACCGAGGTCAAAGAGCTCCGTCAAATCGTCAACCCGCTGGAGCAGCTCGACGACATACGTGCCGCGGTGGCCGTGCTCGACACCCACCCCAACGTCGATGCCGAGCGCATGGCAGTCTGGGGCTCGAGCCTGGGCGGCGGTCTTGCGCTCGCAACCGCCATCGAGTTTCCCCAGTTCAAGGTGTTGATCTCTCAGGTGGGCTCCGTCAACCCGCAGGCCGGTTTCGGTGACAATTCGCCCGACAATCCGCTGGCACCTGCCAGCATTGCCATGTGGCGCGGCGCCATCGCCAGGGGCGAAGCGCCCGCGTTTCCCGGTGAAGCCGCGCCCGGCTTGCGCGGCTATCCGGACTGGCCTGACTTCGTCCGCTACGATCCGATGAACAATCTCGCCTCTCTGAACGCCGCCACGCTCATCGTCGATGCAGCAGAGGAAGAGCTTTTCGACATCGCCGAGAACGGCGCGTTGCTGCATGAGCGGATCAAAGATCAGGTGACCGCGCGCTACGCGACCATCCCCGGCAAGCATTACGACATCTACCGTGACAGCGGCTATACGAAGGCGCTCGCCATGCAGAAAGCCTGGCTGCAGGCGCACCTGCCGGTGGATGCCAACTGATCGGAAAAAATGTCTTTTTGGCATCGGTTCCATCGCTTCTCGCGAGCATATGGCGCCATGACAACTATCGACATTAGTGTAGATATGTATAATCAGAGCTCCACGAAATTGATTGGCACCCGCACCAACAATTTCGCTAAGAGGAGTTTCCGGAGGACTGATACATGCTCATTCTCACGCGACGCATCGGCGAAACCATCGTCGTTGGCGATGACATCACCGTCACCGTGCTCGGTGTAAAAGGCAACCAGGTCCGCATCGGAGTGGCCGCGCCGCGTGACGTCGCCGTGCACCGCGAGGAGATTTACGAGCGCATCCAGGCGGAAGCCACGCCCGAGGCGGTCACTACGCGCCACAGCTGATCGCGGGATTCTCTGTTGTCTTGTGTCATCATGGGCGCAACATCAGATCTTCAAAACGCACATGCCGACCCGGATTACCTGCTTCTGCCTTGTCCTGTTGGTCGCAGCCTGCGGCGTCGATAGCGAATCCATGGCACCCAAACCCGCTGCAACACTGGAAATCACAACCTATCAGGGTGCCCTGCGCGGCGCCTGGGCCGATGAGGCGGCCGGCATCCGGCGCTTCATGGGCGTTCCTTATGCAAAACCGCCGGTCGGGGAACTGCGCTGGCGCCCGCCACAGGCGCCGCTAACCTGGCAGGGAGTGCGCGACGCCGCGAGCCCCGGTGCAGCGTGCTGGCAAGGCGTCAACGAAGAGCAGTTCGTCTGGTCGCGCGGTCAGTTCGAGCGCAGCGAAGATTGTCTATTCTTGAACGTCTGGTCGGATCAGTCGCTGGAAGGGGCGCCGGTGATGGTGTGGTTCCACGGCGGTGCACATACGGCTGGCATGGGCCACGACCGAATCTTCGACGGGACCAATCTCGCACGTCGCGGCGTAGTGCTCGTGACCGTGAGCTACCGGCTCGGCGCGTTCGGGTTTCTTGCTCATCCCGCCCTGCAGGATGAGTCCGATCATGGCAGCGCCGGGAACTACGGGCTGCTCGACAAAATGGCGGCGCTCAACTGGATTCGCGACAACATTGGACAGTTCGGCGGCAACCCGGACAACGTCACCGTCTTTGGTCAGTCCGCCGGTTCGCAGAGCGTCTGCGCGCTGATGGCCTCACCGCTGGCGGAGGGACTCTTTCACAAAGCCATCGGTCAATCCGCCGCCTGCGTCAATCCGCTGCCGGAAAGGGATCCCGCCGGACTCGAGCGCGGCGTGCGCCTGGTCGAGGCAATGGGCATCACCCAGAGTCTGCCCGAGATGCGTGCCGCTTCACCCGATGCGGTGTTAGCCGCCACGGCGTCTTCCGGCTGGGCAAACGCGAGTCGTATTGTCACGGACGGATGGGTACTGCCCGAGCCTGCAGACAAGATTTACGCCGCAGGCCGACAGGCGCAGATTCCCCTCCTGCTGGGTTCGCTGTCTAACGAAGGACATCTGCTGTTTCCACTCAACGAGTCGCTGAGCGAAGATGATCTGAACGCGTACCTTGAGCGGACCGCGGGCGCTCAGGCTGCCGACCTCAAACGCCACTACGCCAATGAAGCAACGCCCGGGCAGAGGCAGCATGCCATCGCAACGGACCTCTTCATGGCGTACGGCATGCGCCGCTGGGCCGCCTACCAGGCGGGCGCAGGGCAATCTGCCTATCTCTACTTCATGGATCATACGCCGCCGGCGTTCCGGCTATACGTGCCGGATCAACCGGACTTGCAGTTAACGGAGGGGCCGCGCAGCGCAGGCGCTTATCACTCCGGAGATCTGGCTTACGTTTTCAACAATACCCGCACCGTAGGCCACGACTGGCGGGAAGACGATCACACCTTCAGTGACCTCGTGGCCACCTACTGGACCAACTTCGCGAAGACCGGGGATCCGAACGGCGCGGGGCTGCCGGAATGGCAGACGTACGACAGCAACGGCAAGGCGACGCTCTTGATGAAAGAAGGCGCGACGCAGACCACGGACGGCGTGCGTCGCGAGATTCTGGATCTATGGGATCAGCGGTTCGCTGAAGCCACCTGATCTTTTTTGGGTTTGACGCCCGGACCGATGTGCTTCTCGAAGAATTCGATGGTGGCACGACGCCAGCGTAAGTTGTTTTCCTCTTTGCGCGGCGTGTGAGCTTCGTTCTTGAGCTCGATGAGTTCCGGTACCGGCTTGCCCGCCGCTTTCATGGCGCGCCGCAGGTAGTGGGCGTGCTCGACCGGCACCCGCAGATCGTCTTCGCCGTGCACCAGCAGCAGGGGTGTCTGGATCTGGTCCACGTAAGTGATCGGTGACGCGGCGTCGCGGTCTTCCTTGGTAGGACCAATCACCTTGTCGATGTACTTCTTCCCAAACCGCGTGAAGTCGGCGAAGTCAGACTGCGTATACTGCACGTCCTGATCGTAAACCCCCGCACCGGCCACCGAGCAGGCGTAGAGCTCCGGCTCCCGGATGATGCTCATGAGCGCGGCATAGCCACCGTAACTCCAGCCGAAGATGCAGATTCGTTCCGGATCCGCGATGCCCTGCTCAATCGCCCATTGCACGGAGTCGGTGAGGTCATCCTGCATCTTGCCTGCCCACTCGCGATGACCCATGTTCTCGAACGCCTGGCCATAGCCGCCGGATCCACGGTAGTTGATCTGCAACATGGCGTAGCCCGCGGCGGGAATCCAGCCTTCGAACCACTGAAAGCCCCATTCGTCACGCGGGCCGTGCGGGCCACCGTGAGGCACGATGATGAGTGGCAGATTTTTCTTTTCGGCCCCTCTCGGTACCGTCAGGTAGCCGTGCAGCTCAGTGCCGTCGCGCGCCGTCAGACTCATTGGCTCCATCGGCGAGAGCAGATCGTCATCAATCCAGGGCATGGTGTCGAACAGCGGCCGCAGCTGATTCGCTTCGCGGTCGTAAAGGAAGAACTCGAGCGTGCGGGTGTCCTGAATCATCGAGACGACCGACAAACGAAAATCGTGGGTTGTCGTGCTCA
The DNA here is from genome assembly GCA_028285415.1 of Pseudomonadales bacterium. GTDB lineage: Bacteria > Pseudomonadota > Gammaproteobacteria > Pseudomonadales > Azotimanducaceae > UBA4421. The sequence continues at coordinate 148,053 of JANQPF010000033.1, read as the reverse complement.
CCCCGAAGTAGGCATCCGGAAACGCTTCGCGTAAGCCCAGGCGCAGCTGCGCGTTGGGATGGTTCGGCTGGATGAACACCTGCTCGAACTCGTCGGGCATGGATCGCGCACCGTACAACACGCCATCCCAATCGATGTAGACGTTGCTGACGTCGACGACATCGTGCTGGTAGATCTTCTTGAACGTCTGCTCTTTGGGATCCATGAGGTAGAGCCCGCGCGGGCCATCATTCTCGGCTTTGTAGACGTAGATATTGCCTTTGTCGTCCAGTTCCAGCGGCGTGACGCTCGATTCGCCGTAGGCGGTTTTAGAAAAGAGCTCCCACTCGCCGGTTTCCTGGTTGCGCAGATGAATGACCGTGTTCTGGTCGTCATCGATGTAAAAACTGAACCGCACCTCGCCGTCGCGATCCGCGACCACCGCCGCGTTCGACGTCGGCGTCAGCAGGCGATCCGAAATCCGACCGGTGTACACATCGAGGGTTGCGGTGTAAGTGACGTCTTTGAATCCACGGTTCCATTCGCGAATCTCGATGAGGACTTCTTTCGGATTTTCCCAGCGCTGATGCACGAGGCTTGCGCTGCCAAACTCCTGTTTGACGGAGCTAACGCGGGATTTTTTACTGTCACCCTGATCCCCGCGCAGGCCGAACAGATACTTGCCCCGCTTGCCGTTGGCGTTCACCGCGTACAGCTCGCCGTAGCTCACATCTTCCTCGCGGTTGCCCCAGTCGACGGCCACGGAGATCAGCAACCGCTCGTTGTTGACCCACCAGTAGTTCCCCACCTCACTCTTGCCGGGCGGATCGATGACGTTGATGAGTTTCATGGCCGGGAACTCGAAGACGGCAACCACACGCTGGTCATCCTCATCCTTGACGACCGCCAGGTATTCTCCCGTGGGTGAGATTTTGGCCCCACGCAGCTCCGGGTTTTTACTCCAGTCATCAACCAGATCAGCGTGAACCGTTGCGGTCAGAAGGCATGCGATGAAAGTGAACGCGGCGGTGAAGAGCAGGTTTTTAAGCATTGTTATTCCTTGTCCTCTTTCGACGCGTCTTCAGCGTCGAATACTTCTTTGGCGATGGCCATGCCTTCGACCGCCACGGGAAAGCCGCCGTAGATGGCCATGTGCATGATCAGTTCACAGATTTCTTCGCGGGCAAGGCCGTTGTGACGCCCACGCGGGATGTGCAGGCGGAGCTCGTTCGGGCGGTGCAGCGCCGTCAGCGCAGCAATGGTGATCAGGCTGCGATCGCGGGGTGACAAACCCTCTCGCGACCAGACCCCGGCAGGCAGCACCGTGTCCACGATCATCCTGCCCCAGTCGTCCCGGATCTCTTCCGGCGTGGACAGGGTTTCCGTGAACAGGCGCGCCAGACGCAACTTCTCGTCTTCGTCCATGCGCTACCTTGTTTTATCCCTCGAATTTACTGCAGGCCGCTTATGAGCGGCTCAATTTGTAGACGGAATATACCAACGAAAACGGTGTGGAGAGAAGCCGTCTCTGTCGGACCGGAAACGGCCTGCGGCAGCGCTAGAAGATCTCTTCCGGGGTCAGCTCAAACCGCTGCATCAGCTCACGACGCACGTTTTCGTACGCTGCCGGGAACTCGTCTTTGAGAATCTCGAGCTCGCGTTTGACCTCTTCACCAAGACCCTGCATGACGATCACCTCGACGCGGCGATTGCGCGCTTTGCCCGCGGCATTGGTGTTGCTCACGAGCGGTTTGGTGTCCGCGTAACCCGCAATGCTGAAACGGGCTTGTTCGAGCTCGGCGTCTTCGAAGAGCGCGTGCGCGACGCTCACCGCCCTGCCGCTCGACAACGCCCAGTTCGAACGGAAGCGCGCTGTCGCAATGGGGTCATTGTCCGTATGGCCTTCGACGATGATGCTGCCGTCGATGTCCCTGAGCTGCTGGCGGATGATTTTCAGCACCGGCCTGAAGTCGGGCGAGAGCTCCGCGGACCCGGAGCCGAAGCTGCCGTGCTCTTTGATACGCAGGATGATGCGCCTGCCCGCGGTTTCGATTTCGAGCACACCCGCGGCGATTTCTTTCGACAGCGCAGTGGCAAGCTCTATCGCGTCGGCTTCCGTTTCGCCCACCAGATCCTGAATCTTGTCCACAACCACCATCTGCTGGGCGTCACCGGATTCCCCGGTATTGGAAGAGCCCATGTCCTGGCACGCCACGTCGAGGCTGTTGCGGTTGTCATCGGTGGTCTTCTGCCAGATTTCGTTCAGCGGCGTAGGACGCGGTGTGCCAGGCGAGAACTCCTGCGCGATGATGCTTGTGCCCTTCGGTGGATCGTCCGCGCGGAACTTCTGCTGCACGCCGAACGCCTGGCTCATGGATCCCGCGAGGCGTTTGAACTTGAGCACGTCCATCTCGGAGAACGAGAGCAAGAGCACGAAGAAGCACATGAGCAGCGACATCAGGTCGGCAAAGGTCATTACCCAACCGGCGCCACCCCCCTTGTCGTTGGATTCTTCTAACTCGTCATCCATGAGCGCTGCTCACCCGCGGCGGGCTACTCTTCTTCCTTGCGCTTACCTTCGGGCAGATACGCCTTGAGCATGGAGTCGATGATGCGCGGATTCTGCCCCGCCTGGATGGCCAGCAGCGCATCGATGCACATGGCCTTGCTGACGCCTTCTTCGGTGCGGCGCAGCTCGAGCTTGTCCGCAACGGGCAGCGCAATCATGTTGGCGACCATGGCGCCGTAAAGCGTCGTCAAGAGCGCAATTGCCATGGCCGGGCCGATAGATTTGGGATCGTCCATGTTGGCAAGCATCGCAACCAGACCAATCAGCGTACCAATCATCCCCATCGCCGGGGCCACATCGCCAAGCGCGGAGAAGATCTTGGCACCCCATTCGTGACGGTCCGTCGTCTGCTTGAGGTCTTTCCAGAGCAGAGTTCGAACGACGTCGGCATCGTGCCCGTCGACCAGCAGTTGGATACCTTTGTTGAGAAAGCGGCTCGACACTTCTTTGCCTTCGAGAGACAGGAGTCCGCCTTTCCGCGCTTCGTCGGCAAGCGCAACAACCTCCTCGATGAGATCCTCGGGCGGCGTCAGCTTGAAGCTGAACGCTTTGATGGCCACCTTGATCGCGCCCAGGAACTGACCCAGGGTGAATTTCATGAGCACAACAAAAATGGAGCCCACAATCACAATCATGAGTGAAGGTCCGTTCACGAACATGCCGATGTTGCCGCCCGACATCATGGAGAAACCGACAATGCCGAACGCGCCAAGCAGGCCTATGAGGGTCGCCAGATCCATCTAACGGATTCCTTGGTTCTTTCTCTCGTATAAGTCTAGTCAAAGATCCGCACATTTCCCGCCAGCCCGTAACTCGGAAAACGAGGCCGGGCGGGGCTTTCCCCGTTGCGTGGAGCTTGCTACCGTGCGCGTCGAGGAGTAACCACAATGACCAGAAAAACCAAGGCGGACGACGCTGACAGCGCCAAAAATTTGACGGCAGAGGTCAATTTCGAAGCGTCACTGGCAGAGCTCGAAGCACTCGTTTCGCAGATGGAGAGCGGTGAGCTCAGCCTGGACGAGTCCCTGAAAGCGTTTGAGCGCGGCATCGCGTTGACACGACAGTGCCAGAGCGCGCTCCAGGCAGCCGAGCTCAAAGTGCAGGCACTGACCGAAGAGGGTGAGCTGGTCGACTACGACACCGGCGAGGTGGATGACCACTGACGTCGACACCGCCCGGGCACTGATTGTCAGCGCCCTGGACCGAACCTTACCGAGCACGTCGGAAATCGCCCAACCCATTGTCGACGTGATGCGCCACGCGGTGCTCGGCGGCGGTAAGCGCCTGCGGCCGCTGCTGGCGGTGGCGGCGTGCGAAGCGCTGTCGAGTCCGCTGGAGGACGCGCTGCCCGCCGCCTGCGCGGTGGAGTTCATCCATGCTTATTCGCTGATCCACGACGACCTGCCGGCCATGGACGACGACGACATGCGCCACGGTTTGCCAAGCGCACACGTGGCGTTCGGCGAGGCCAATGCCATTCTCGGCGGCGACAGCCTGCACTCACTGGCCTTTCAAACGATTGCAGCTCACGCGCAGCTCGACGCTGTAACCAAGCTCCGAATGATTGAGCTACTGGCGCAGGCTGCAGGCTGGGCGGGTATGGCGGGCGGTCAATGCCTCGACATTGCATCGGAAGGGCAAGCGCTGTCACTTGGCCAACTGCAGCTCATGCACGGCGCCAAAACCGGCGCTCTGATACGCGTTTCAGTCCAGCTCGGCGCGCTGAGCGCGACCGCGAATCAGGCCAGCGAAGAGCAGTTTCTGCTATTGAGTGAATTCGGCGACCGCGTCGGGCTTGCGTTTCAAGTCATGGACGACGTTCTGGACGTCACGCAGACCACCGAAAAGCTGGGCAAACCCGCCGGCTCCGATGATGAGCTCGAGAAAAGCACGTTCGTGCAGTTGATGGGGGTCGACCAGGCGCGGGAGATGGCACAGAACCTCGTCAGCGAGGCGCTGGCGCTCCTCACAAGAACGCGCCTCGACACTACGTCACTCGAGGCGCTGGCCCGACTGGTGATCGAGCGCGATCACTGATACGAACGGCCGGTTAGAACTTGGCCGTCAGCGTCATGACGCCGTTGTCATCCGTAATGCGGACGTTCTTGAGAAAAGACATGCCCAGCAACACCTCAATGGGATGTGAGCCTTCAATCACCGTTGCCTCGACGTTGTTGATGGTAATACCACCTACGGTGACTTCAGCCACGTCCAGAAAGTAGGCGCGGGCTGTTCCCTGGGCGGTCTCCACATATCCCGCTTCTCCGCCGCGGTAGTCAATGCCCATGGCCAGCGCCTGGCGCTCGCTCATGGCAACAATCGACGCGCCGGTATCCACGAGGAAATTCACGTAGTGACCGTTCAGCGATCCGCGGGTGCGGTACTGCCCGAGATTGTCCTGATTGATGCGCACGCTGCGGCTCTGCGGTTTTGCGTACGTGGTCGACACCCTGGCGCTCAGGCTGAGCGCATACTCTTTGCCCTGGTATCTGACGCGCGCACCACGCGTATTCGCTTCGATCAGCGTGACGCCTCCTGGCGACGTCTGACCGACACCGATCATCTCCTGCCCGGCTGCCGTGCGCACCACAACGCGGTCTTTGAAGAGGGCAACCGCTTCCACCGGCGCTGCGGTGGCAGCCAGCGGCAGACACAGGCCAAGCAACAGCAGACCCGTACACCATGTTTTTGCGCTCATCCTTGCGCCCATCCTAGCGATTGCGAACACCTTGAACCTCGCTCCAGAGTTCCAGATACAGTTTACGCCAATCTGCATCCGTGGCGGATACCCGTCAGCGAAACGCAAGGTCCAGGAGCAGCCAGAGTGAGACGTAGAGCACAAATGCGGTGAGAATGCCTGCCAGCACGTCGTCCGCCATGACACCCAGGCCGCCTTCTACTTCGCGGTCGAGCCAGCCCACGGGGCCCGGCTTGGTGATATCAAGCAGACGAAACAGGAGGAACGCTATCAACACGAGCCACCAGGTTGCCGGCAGCAGCGCCAATGCCAGCCACATCCCGACAACTTCATCCGCGACAATCTGCGGTGCGTCTTTCACACCGTGGCGACGACAGATTCGGCTGCTGCACCACCAGCCGACGACAAAATAGGCAACACAGATGCTCGCTTGGATCGCCAGACTGAGCGGACTGAGAAAGAACCACCAGAACACCACTGCAGCCAGTGAACCCCATGTACCGGGCGCAGGTTTGAGATAGCCAACGCCGAACGCCGAGGCAAACAGCACGTCGGGATGGCGCAGGTCGCTGAGCTCAAGCGCTGAAGTGGTTGTATCCGCGTTGTTCAAACCGCGCTCCATCAATCCAGACGCCACCCCCCGCTGACACCTCACCGATGCGAACGAAACCTTCCGGCGCGCGCGGCCCTGTACAGGCAATTTCGTAGTCGTCGCCGCCGTACAGGGCATCTTCCAGGGTCGCATCGGGGTGCACCGGCACGCTGTCCGCAGTAATGTCCACCCGCACACCACTCGCTCGACTGATGTGGGCGAGATCCTGTGCCAACCCGTCGGAGACATCGATGGCGGCACTTGCATCCCCCCGCAGCGCCGGAGCCACGTCAAAACGAGCTTGCGGACACATGTACCGAAACTGCTGAGGGCGGAGGGGTTCGGTAAATTCAAAGTCTCGCTGACGCACACAGGCAGCGGCACCCCCAAGCTCCCCAGAGACGAAGACACCGTCGCCCGGCTGCGCCCCAGACCGCGTCAGCGCCTCACCCGCAGAGATTTCACCATGCGCGCTCACGTGGATGGCAAGTTCACCTCGGCTGAAGTTGCCGCCACAGAGGTACACGTCGGCAGCCTGCGCGGCATCGCGCATGCCGAGGGCAAGTTCGCGACACCAGCTCACGTCCGGCTCGGGAAGGGTGAGGGAGACCAACACGTAGCGCGGCGTTGCCGCCATGGCCGCAACGTCCGAGAGAGAAACCATCAACGCCCGGTAGCCAATCAGGCGGGCCGGCGCATCGGCGGGAAAGTGAACACCGGCAATCAGGGCATCAATGGATGCGACCAGCTGGTGGCCCGGACTGACGTCAATGACGGCCGCATCGTCGCCTGGCCCCACTGCAATCCAGTCACCCCCGGCGCGATCACCCAGGACCTCAACCACGGCATCGATGAGGGCAAACTCATCCACTGCGGGTGGCCTCTACCTCGATCGAACGCAAGGTTTCCGCCAGTTTGTCGAGAACGCCGTTGATGTATTTGTGAGAGTCCTGCGCGCCAAAAGACTTGGCAAGCTCAACGTATTCATCTATGACGACGCGGAACGGCACGTCGATGCGATATATGAACTCGGCCGCTGCCAGGCGCAGGATAGCTCGTTCCACCTGATCGAGTTGCTCCACGGGACGATCGAGGGTCTCAGCAAATGCCGCATCCAGCGCTTCGGGCTCGCGCACGACCTTGCCGAGGAGCACCTCGAAAAACTCGACGTCCGCTTTCTTGAGCGCATCACCACTGGCAAAGTCGTCCCGGATCTCGCTGAAATCGTGGCCGGTGAGCTGCCACTGGTAGACCGCCTGCAGAAGCGCGCGCCGGGCTTTGCGCCGCTTCCAGACGTTGGCTTTACCCTCACTCATGCTCAACTCCAATGCGTACCCGAACGTCCGCGCCGAGCGTTGTGACATCACGCACGGTGCCGGCAGGTGCTCCCGCGAGCTCAGTTACTTCGAACTGAGCCAGCGACCGTGCCTGATCGCCAAGCCACTTCGGCGCCATGTAACAGAGCCATTCGTCCCAGAGCTTCATAGCCGCAAAGCTACCACAAACTGCAGGTCCCGCCTCGACGAGCACTTCGTTACACGTTGCGCTGAGATGCTCGAGCACCGCATCGAGATTTCCCGGATCCAGGGCCAGCGTGCTCACGTTCTCAGTTCGCTCGAGATAGTCCGGCTGCCATGCGTCGGGATGGTGTACCAGGAGCGTCGCACCACCGTCGGCAACCACCTGGGCATCCGCGGGTGTGCGCAAATGACGATCAAGCACCACGCGCAGCGGCTGGGTGCATCCCGCATACTCAGCCGCTCGCACGTTCAGCTGCGGATCGTCGGCAAGCACAGTGCCTATGCCGGTGATAACCGCGTCGGCCCGGGCGCGCCAGTACTGCACGTCCGTACGTGCCTCCGGACCCGTTATCCACTGGCTCTCACCGCTGGCGAGCGCCGTCGCGCCATCCATGCTGCTGGCCGTTTTGACTCTTACAAAGGGTCGGTTACGGGTTATCCGCGTGACGTAACCTGTGATGGCCTCCGCCGCCGCGTCGAGCGGCAGGAGCGTGACCTCAATTCCCGCGTCACGCAGCATGCGCATACCCTCACCGTTGACCCTGGGATGCGGATCGGCGGCTGCAATGACAACACGGGCAACACCGGCATCAATCAGCGTCTGCGCACACGCGGGCGTGCGGGAGACAAACGCGCAGGGTTCCAGGGTGACATATACGGTGGCGCCAGCCACGTCGCCATCCGCATCCGCAATGGCGTTTACTTCAGCATGACCTTCCCCGGTGCGTGCGTGCCAGCCGCGCCCGAGCACCCGGCCGTCGCGCCAGATGATGCAGCCAACCGTCGGGTTGGGCGCGCACGTGAAGCGTCCACGCTCAGCAAGCTCGACCGCCGCTTCGAGAAAAACTGGATCAGCTGCGCTCATTGTCCGTGCTGAGCTTCTGAATTTCTTCGGTGAATTCGCTGACATCCTGGAAATCGCGATAGACGGAAGCAAAACGAACGTAGGCGACCGGATCGAGCTGTCTGAGTTCCGCCATGACCTCTTCCCCTACCCTGAGGCTTGGCAGCTCGCGCTCGCCGGTGGAGCGGAGGCGATGTTTGATATGCCCAAGCGCGGTTTCAATTTGATCGACGCTGACCGGACGTTTTTCCAACGCCTTGGTGAGACTCACTTTGAGCTTCTCGTCGTCGAATGGTTCGTGGGTGCCATCGCGTTTGATCAGGCGCGGCATGACTAGCTCAGCGGTCTCGAACGTGGTGAAGCGCTCGCCGCAAACCTGACATTCGCGACGCCGGCGTACCGCGTCACCGTCTGCCACCAGGCGCGAGTCTATGACCTTGGTATCATCTGCGCTGCAGAACGGACAATGCATGATTGTCGCTCAGCGTGCGATCAGGCGGCCGGATACACCGGATACTGCTGACACAGGTCCACAACCCGCTGTTTGACGGTACCAATCATGTTGTCGTTCTCGATATCGTCGAGAATGTCGCACATCCAACCCGTGAGGGTGGCGCACTCGGTTTCCCTGAAACCGCGCCGCGTCACCGCGGGCGAGCCGATGCGCAGGCCGCTCGTCACGAACGGTGAGCGCGGATCGTTGGGGACCGCGTTTTTGTTGACGGTGATGTTGGCCCGGCCGAGGGCAGCGTCGGCGTCTTTTCCCGTGATGTCCTTGTCGACGAGATCGAGCAGAAAGAGGTGGTTGTCCGTGCCGCCGGAGACGACCTTATAGCCGCGCTCGATGAAGCCGCTGGCCATCGTCTGGGCATTGGCGAGCACCTGTTCCTGATAGGTTTTGAATTCCTCGGTCATCGCTTCTTTGAAGCACACTGCTTTCGCGGCGATGACATGCATGAGCGGTCCACCCTGACTGCCGGGAAAGAGCGCCGAATTGAGTTTCTTTTCAATCTCCGGATTCTCCCGCGCGAGGATGATGCCACCCCGCGGGCCGCCCAGCGTTTTGTGCGTGGTCGAGGTCGTCACGTCCGCAATCTGCACCGGGTTGGGATACAGACCGGCTGCCACCAGGCCCGCTACATGGGCCATGTCGACCACGAGGTAGGCGCCCACGCTGTCGGCGATATCGCGGAACTTCTGCCAGTCCAGCGTTCTCGAGTACGCGGAAAAGCCCGCCATCAGCATCTTCGGCTGGTGGGTCTCGGCCAGACGGGCAACGTCGTCGTAGTCGACAGCACCGGCTTCGTCAATGCCATACTGCACCGAGTTGTAGAGGCGCCCGGAGAAGTTGACCGACGCGCCGTGGGTCAGGTGTCCACCCGCGTCGAGGCTCATACCGAGGACGGTATCCCCCGCCTCGAGGAGCGCCAGATAGACGGCCGCATTCGCCTGCGAGCCGCTATGCGGTTGCACGTTGGCATAGTCGGCGCCGAAGAGGGTTTTGACGCGATCAATGGCAAGCACCTCAACCTGATCGACGTATTCACAACCGCCGTAGTACCGTTTGTGCGGATACCCTTCAGCGTATTTGTTCGTCAGCACGCTGCCCTGGGCTTCGAGGACCCGGGGACTGGCATAGTTTTCCGACGCAATCAGCTCAATGTGCTCTTCCTGACGACGGTCTTCTTCGGCGATCGCTGACGCGAGTTCGTCATCGAATCCCGCGATGGTTTCGTTTCCTGCAAACATCGAATGCCCTGTGATTGTGGAGACGGCGCCGTGTCAGCGCCTGATTTCAAGCGCGGGCATTGTAACTGAGGCAGCCTGGGAGCGGGCAAAAAAACTTTCATATTCAACATGATCAAACGTCCGCTCAATTGGATTCAACCGCGACATCCGGTAACTTTGCGCGCTCGAAAATCAAACTCCGGAAGCCATATGGCCCAATACGTCTACACCATGCAGGGCGTCACCAAAGTCGTGCCGCCGAAGCGCGTCATTCTCGAGAACATTTCGCTGTCGTTCTTCCCTGGCGCCAAGATCGGCGTGTTGGGTTTAAACGGCGCGGGGAAGTCGAGCCTGCTGAGGATCATGGCCGGGCTCGACACCGAGTTTGAAGGTGAGGCACGACCCCAGAAAGACATCAACGTCGGCTTCCTCCCGCAGGAACCGCAGCTCGACGACGAGCTCGACGTGCGCGGCAACGTCGAGCAGGGGGTCGGCGAGATCATGTCGATGCTGAACGAGTACAACGAGATCTCAGAGAAGTTTGCGGAGCCCATGGACGACGATCAGATGGCTGAGCTCCTCGAGCGTCAGGGAGATCTGGCCACGAAGATCGACGCCGTTGACGGCTGGGAGATCGACCGTACGCTCGACATTGCAGCCGATGCGCTGCGCCTGCCGCCCTGGGACACACCGGTGAAGGTCTTGTCCGGCGGCGAGCGACGGCGCGTGGCGCTCTGTGCGCTGCTCCTGTCCAAGCCCGACATGCTGTTGCTGGACGAGCCGACCAACCATCTGGATGCGGAAAGCGTCGCCTGGCTGGAGCGTTTTCTCGACGAGTATCCCGGCACGGTCGTCGCCGTCACCCACGACCGCTACTTCCTGGACAACGTCGCCGGCTGGATTCTGGAGCTCGACCGCGGCCGCGGGATTCCCTTCGAAGGCAACTACTCCGCCTGGCTAGAGAACAAAGAAAAGCGTCTCCAACAGGAGGCTGCCCAGGAAAAAGCGCGCCAGCGTTCCATCAAGTCCGAGCTCGAATGGGTGCGTTCCAACCCGAAAGCGCGGCAGTCGAAAAGCCGCGCCCGCCTGGCGCGCTTCGAGGAGCTGGTGAACCAGGATCAGGAAGGCCGGCAGGAAACAACGGAGCTATTCATCCCGACCGGGGAGCGTCTCGGTGAAAAGGTCATCGAAGTCATTCATGTCGACAAGGGTTTCGGCGAGCGGCTGTTGATCGACGATCTGGACGCCATCATTCCACAAGGCGCTATCGTCGGGATCATCGGAGGTAACGGCGCGGGCAAATCGACGTTCTTCAAAATGCTGACGGGGCAGGAAAACCCGGACGAAGGCAGCATTGATATCGGTCCCACGGTGCAGATGGCGTACGTCGATCAGAGCCGCGATGCCCTCGACGGTAAAAAAACGGTCTGGGAAGAAATCTCCGACGGGCTCGACATCATGCGTATCGGCAAACACGAGATTCAAACCCGCGCCTACGTCGGCCGTTTCAACTTCAAGGGTAGCGACCAGCAGAAACACGTCGGCGATCTATCCGGCGGTGAGCGCAACCGCGTGCATCTCGCCAAGCTCCTCAGAAGCGGCGCCAACGTCCTGCTCCTGGACGAACCGACCAACGACTTGGACGTGGAGACGCTGCGCGCGCTGGAAGAAGCACTCCTGACGTTCGCCGGCACCGTGCTGGTCATCTCCCACGACCGCTGGTTCCTCGACCGCGTCGCCACACACATCCTCGCGTTCGAGGGTGACAGCCACGTGGAGTGGTTCGAAGGCAACTTCAGCGACTATGAGGCGGATCACAAACGTCGCGTGGGCGATGCGGGACCAACCCGCATCAAGTACAAGCCGGTGCACAGAAGCTAATCCAACTAGCGGTGCGGCCTTAGAATCGGGAGAGAACCTCCAGCGCGCTGGCGAGGTTCTGAACGCCGTGCACCGCCATGTTGGGAAGCTTGTCTTTCGGGCGGTTTGCAAACGGTACGATGGCCTGCTTGAAGCCGTGCTTGGCCGCTTCACGCAGGCGCTCCTGCCCGTTCGCAACCGGTCGCAGCTCGCCGGTCAGCCCCAACTCGCCGAACACAATGAGATCCCGCGGGAGGATGCGGTCACGAAACGATGAAAGCACTGCCAGCAAGAGCGCAAGGTCGGCGCCGGTTTCGTTGATGCGCACGCCGCCGACGACGTTGGCAAACACGTCCTGATCACCGAGCGTAATCCCACAGTGGCGGTGCAGGACCGCCAGATGCATGGCAAGGCGCTGCTGATCGAGCCCAACAGCCACCCGCTTCGGATAACCCGCCGCGACGTCGTCAACGAGCGCCTGCAGCTCGACGAGTAGCGGCCGCGTACCTTCCCACGTCACGGTGGCGACACTTCCCGGGGAGTCGACTTCACCGCGCTGGAGGAAGATCGCGGAGGGATTGGCCACCTCTTTCATACCGAGATCGGTCATGGCAAAAACGCCCAGCTCGTTGACCGCGCCGAACCGGTTTTTGTGTCCGCGCAGAGTCCGGTAGCGGCTGCCCGCGGGACTGTCGAGCATCATGAAACAGTCGATCATGTGCTCGAGCACTTTCGGTCCGGCAAGGCCGCCTTCCTTGGTGATGTGCCCGACGAGCACAATCACCGTGTTGGTCTGCTTTGCAAGGCGGGTGAAGAACGCTGCAGTTTCCCGTACCTGGGTCACCGAACCCGGCGTCGAGTCAATCGACTCCATCTGCATCACCTGGATGGAATCGAGCACCACCACCTCTGGGCGATTGGTTTCGATATGGGTGGCCACCATTTCCGCGCGGGTCTCCGCCGCCACGTCCAGGCCGTCGAGCGGCAGCTCCAGGCGCTTGGCCCGCATGGCAAGCTGCTGCAGCGACTCTTCTCCCGTGACGTAGAGGACATCGCGCTCCCGGGCGAGTCGGGTACAGACCTGCAGGAGCAGCGTACTTTTGCCGGCGCCCGGATCCCCGCCGATGAGCACCACCGAACCCGGCACCAGACCCCCGCCCAGCACGCGGTCGAACTCGTCCAGACCTGTGCCGATACGCGGCGCTTCTTCGGTTTGGATTTGATCGAGTTTCTTGATCTCGGCCGCGGTGCCGGCAAAACCCACGCGGGCTTCTTTGACGGGACCAATAGTCACGCGGGACAGCGTATTCCAGGCATTGCAGGCGCTGCACTGGCCCTGCCACTTGGCGTGCTCCGCGCCGCAGTCGCTGCAGACGTAGGCGGATTTGACCTTCGCCTTGGCCACTAGGTGCTCGAACCGCTCACACGAAGTCTTCGTAGATGTCCGAGGCGAGATTCTCGAACTTGGTGAGATTCCCAATGAACGACAGCCGTACCTTACCGATCGGCCCGTTGCGCTGTTTACCGATGATGATCTCGGCGATGCCTTTGTCCTCGGTATCCTCGTCGTATACCTCATCGCGATAGATGAAGAGAATGACGTCTGCATCCTGCTCGATGGCGCCAGATTCGCGCAGATCAGAATTCATCGGCCGCTTGTCGTTGCGCGATTCCAGCGCACGGTTGAGCTGCGACAGCGCAATCACCGGACAACGCATCTCCTTCGCCAATGCCTTGAGAGAGCGTGAGATCTCGGAGATCTCGTTGGTACGGGACTCGGCTTTATCCGCCGTGCGCATGAGCTGCAGATAGTCGACGACAATCAGATCGAGACCACCCGTTTCCCGCGCCACCCTGCGGCAGCGCGAGCGCACATCGCCCGGTGTCAGCGCCGGGGTGTCGTCGATATAAAGGCGTTTGTCGCGGAGCTGACTCACGGCCCCGGTGAACCGCGTCCAGTCGTCGTCCTGTAGATCCCCCGAGCGCATGCGGGTCTGGTCGATGCGGCCGAGGCTCGAGAGCATCCGCATGACAATCTGTTCGGATGGCATCTCCATGCTGAAGAGCAGCACCGCGCTGCCACTCATGACGGCATGCTCCAGCATGTTCACGGCGAACGCGGTTTTACCCATGGACGGGCGCGCCGCGACGATGACGAGGTCCGATTTCTGCAACCCCGCAGTTTTGTTGTCGAGATCGGTGAACCCGGTGGGCACCCCGGTGATGGCGCCCTTGGTGTTGTAGAGAAACTCGACCTTTTCCACCGCCTTGGAGAGGAGCGGCGCCACCTTCTCCGGACCGCTATCCTGGCTGCGCTGCTCGGCGATTTCGAAGACGGACTTTTCCGCAAGTTCCACGAGGTCGTTGCTGTCCCGTCCGTCTGGAGCGAACGCCGCGTCCGCAATCTTGTTTGCGGCGCCAATGAGCTGGCGCATGACCGAGCGCTCGCGCACGATCTTGGCATAGGCGAGGACGTTGCTGGCCCCGGGGGTCGACTCGGCAAGCTCGGCCAGGTAGGTGACATCTCCAGCCTTGTCCAGAAGCCCCTGTGAACGCAGCTTCTCGGCAACCGTTACCGCGTCGAGGGGTTGATCTTCATTGGCGAGGCTCATCATGGCTTCGAAGATGATCTGGTGCTGCGTGCGGTAGAAATCCCGGGCGCTCGCAATCTCCACCAGGTCGAACCAGGCTTCGTTGTTGAGCATGAGCCCACCCAGAACCGACTGTTCCGCCTCTATCGAATGCGGCGGTACTTTGAGATTCACGGGACCATCTGGCTCGGGGAGGTATTCGGACATGTCGGAGTTGTTGCGGCCGGTGTAGAAGGTTCGAACTTAATCGTACCGATTGCAATAGTGTGATTCCCAATCGCCCGAAAAATGTTTGTGCAGACTTGTGACCACCCACATCTTGTACACACCTTTTGAGAAGGGGCATAAAAAAAGGGTCCCGAGGGACCCTTTTGAAAGGCACAATTGTTGCGTGCTTCTTATTCGGGTACGACGTTGACCTTGATGTCCACGGTCACGTCGGAATGCAGCTGCAGGCTGATGTCGTATTCGCCTGCCACGCGAATCACACCTTCCGGCATGCGCACCTCGCTGCGGGCAATCTCGTTGCCTTCCGCGGAGATTGCGCTGGCAATGTCCTGCGTGCCGACCGAGCCGTAGAGCTTGCCCTCTTCGCCGGTCTTTACAACCATCGTGAGGACGTACTCTTCGAGCTTCGCGGCACGTTCCTGCGCTTCACCCAGCTTTTCGTTGGCCGCGCGCTCGAGCTCGGCGCGACGCCCTTCGAAGACGGCGCGGTTGGCTTCGTTCGCCTGGACCGCCTTGCCCTGGGGAATGAGAAAATTGCGCGCAAAGCCGGGTTTGACGATGACTTCGTCACCTAGATCACCCAGATTGTTCACGCGTTCCAGCAGTATGACGTTCATGTGCTCCTCCTACCTACTTGTGCTGGTCGGTATAAGGCAGCAACGCCAGAAAGCGCGCGCGCTTGATCTCTTTGGCCAGCTGACGCTGAAAACGCGCCGACGTGCCGGTGATGCGGCTCGGCACAATCTTGCCGGTCTCGCCGATGAACTGACGCAGCGTATCGAGATCTTTGTAGTCAATATCGCCCTCTGCCTGGGCCTGTTGCATGCGACGGCGGCTCATGAGTTGTCCTCCTCTGCGGCGCTTGCCTCGGTCTCGGCGCCTGCGTCGGCATCGCCATCGTCAGATTTGGCCTGTTCCTGGGCGGCTGCGCGGGCGGCATATTCCTCTTCCCGGCGGCGCTCGCGCTCTTTGTCTTTTTCCTGCTCTTTCAGCTCTTCCTCGTAGATTTTCGAAGTGCCGGTTTCCGGTTCGTCACGACGGATGATCATGCTGCGGATGACCGCGTCGTTGAATCGAAACGCGCTCTCGAGCTCACCGTGGACCTGCTGGTCGCACTCGATGTTCATGAGGATGTAGTGCGCTTTGTGCACTTTGGCGATGGGGAAGGCCAGCTGGCGGCGGCCCCAGTCTTCAGTGCGGTGGATTTGTCCCTGACCACGCTCGATCATCGCGTGATAACGCTCGATCATGCCGGGAACCTGGTCACTCTGGTCCGGATGCACCAGAAAAACGACTTCGTAGTGTCGCATCGTATCTCCTTGCGGTTCGCGCCAGCAGAGCTGGCGGTCTGCCTCCGCCAGGGGCGCAGGGCCGGCTGTGCGTGAGGCAAGGTTTTTGAATCCCACTCATCTCTAGGTCGTGGGGGCGCGCATTTTATGAGCCAATGGGGTCAGAGTAAAGGGACAGATCCATCTGATCCGTCCCTTTACTCTGACCCCAGCGCTCCGCGCTGACGTTGAATTTCGTACAAAAGGACACCGGTGGCTACCGAGACGTTCAGGCTCGATACCGCACCGCGCATGGGAATCTTGACGAGCTGATCGCACAGTTCCCGGGTCAGGCGCCGCATGCCTTTGCCTTCACTGCCCATGACGAGCGCCGTGGGGCCACTCGCGCCCAGCTCGCTGTAGAGAAGCTCCGCTTCACCGTCAGCGCCGATGACCCATACGCCTCGCGCTTTGAGCGCTTTCAGGGTACGCGCCAGGTTGGTGACTTCGACAATCATGAGCTCCTCAGCCCCGCCCTGGGCGGTTTTCAACGCCACCGGACTCAGGGGCGCGCTTTTACGCTTCGGCAGGATCACCACGTCGACACCCGCACCGTTGGCGCTGCGCAGGCACGCACCCAGATTACGGGGGTCGGTCACGCCGTCGAGCACCAGCAAGAGCGGCGCTGCACCAAGCTCATCCCAGCGGGCCGTGAGTGTCGCCTCATCGGCGAGCTCGAGGTCATGACACTCGAGGAGCGCACCCTGATGGGCCGCCTCACCGGCGCGCTGGCGAAACCAGCCGGCTTCTTTCGCCTGAAAGCGCACCCCTGCGGCCTTTGCCAGGGCAATCAGCTCGTTGGTCCGCGCATCACGCCGCCCGCGCTGCACGAAGAGACTGCGCGCACGCCCCGGGTTGTCGTTCAAAACCGCGCGGACCGCCTGGATGCCGAAGACGTCACTCACCGCCGGCCCCGCTTACCCTTACGCTTGCCGTCACGCCGGTTGGCATGCCCCGGCAGCTCGAGATCGATGCGACCCTGAGGCGGCTCGATGTCGCGGACGATGACGTCAAGCTTGTCCCCGAGCGCAAACGAGCGCCCGCTGCGCTCGCCGACGAGAGCCTGGGTGCGCGGATGATAGATGTAGTAGTCGTTGCCCAGCCCCGAGATGTGCAGGAGACCCTGCACGTAGTACCCCTCGAGATCGACGAAGAGACCAAACTCGGTCACACCGGCAACCTTGCCCGCGAGCTTGTCGCCAATACGATCAATGAGGTAATCACACTTGAGCCACGCGTCTACGAGCCACGCTGCGCTTTCAGCGCGCCGCTCGTTGTGCGAACAAGCGCCGCCGAGCTGATGCAGCTCATCCATCGAAGGCAGCGCGCCTTTGACTTTTCTACCCTGAGTGCGCGCCAGCGTCGCCTTGATGGCCCGGTGCACAACCAGATCGGGGTAGCGGCGTATGGGGGAGGTAAAGTGCATGTAGCGCTCCAGCGCCAATCCGTAGTGACCGGCGTTGGCAGGCGTATAGACCGCCTGCTGCAAGCTGCGCAGCGCAAGCTGGGCATAGAGTGCGGGATCCGCGTGTTCCGGCAGTCGCTCGAGCGCCTGCTGCAGCGCGCCGGGAGTGACGTCTCCCGGCGGCAGACGCACGCCGGCGTGAGCCAGCGCCTGGCGCAGCTCTTCCATTTTGCTGGCATCGGGAGGTTCGTGAATGCGGTAGAGCGCGGGTTGCTCATGGTCTTCGAGGAAGCGGGCAGCGCAGACGTTCGCCGCAATCATGGCTTCCTCAATGAGCTGGTGCGCGTCGAGTCGCGTCACCGGATGGATTGCCTTCACCCGACCACTCTCGAGTTCGAGCGCGCCCTCGTTGGTGGCGAAGTCCAGCGCGCCCCGCTGCGTTCTGGCCGAGCGAAAGGCGTCATGAAGCTCGGCGAGCGCCGTCACGGAATTGCGCACGGCAGCATCGTCCACGGGGAGCGGTTTGCCGTCATCGAGAAACGCCTGAACTTCGTCATACGTCAGACGAGCATGGGAATGGATCACCGCTTCGCAGAAGGCATAGGAACGGACCTCACCTTTGCTGTTCACCTGCATATCAACCGCCACCGCGAGCCGCGGCACATCGGGTTTCAGAGAACAGAGCTCATTGGAGAGCGCTTCGGGCAGCATGGGCACAACCCGCTCGGGAAAATAAACCGACGTCCCCCGATTGATCGCTTCGCGATCGATGGCCGAACCCGGCCGCACGTAGTGCCCGACATCTGCGATGGCAACAACGAGCCGCCAGCCTTTGCCGCGCCCGAGGGGTTCGGCGAAAACGGCATCATCGAAGTCTCGCGCGGTCTCCCCGTCGATGGTCACGAGCGGCAGCTCCCGCAGGTCTTCCCGCGCGCTGAACCGTCCGCCCTGAACCCGCTGCGGCAACGCGGCCGCGGCCTGCGTCACTTCCGCCGGCCACTCTGACGGTATGTGGGCACCCGCCAGCGCCGTTTCGATGGCCTGGTCGAGCACCGGCGCGTCCGTGTCGAGCAGGAGACCCTCACAGATCCCGACCAGGCCACGCCGATCACGGTCCACGATGCGCACCTGGACCGTATCGCCATGCCGGCCTTCCAGGGGTGGTTCAAGCAGAGAAACCCGGCCCCGATAGTCACCCAACCCCTCCACGTAAGGGTACTTACCCTGCCAGTGCAGAATGCCGGTGACCGGTTCAGCGGCGTGACTGATGACATTCACGATCCGCGCGTGCTCACCCTGCAGCCGCACGGCGACAACGTCTCCGGCGCGCAGCGAGAAGCGCTGTGGATCTTCAATCGCCACGCCTTCAACGCTGAGCTGGCGACCGCTGCGCCGGACGATACCTTCAACCACTTCTCCCTGATCCGGAAGGTGATACGCCCCGAGATGGTCTCGCTCCAGCTCTTCGCTGCGCTGCAGACCTTTGAGCATCTGCCGCAGCTGCGTGATCGAGCGGGGATCATCCGCTGCGGCAAGGCCGACAAGCTCGCGCCAGCTGACGGGACCGTCCTGGGAGGCGATGAGGTCCAGCACCTCACGCGCGGTGTAGCGGTTACGCCCTGTCATTCGCCGTTTCGGCAACGTTGACCCCTTCAGTCGATTTCAATATAGTCCGCCACCCACGCCCAGGTGGTGAAATTGGTAGACACGCTAGCTTCAGGTGCTAGTGGGGGCAACCCCGTGGAGGTTCAAGTCCTCTCCTGGGCACCATAGGAGACTTACCACCTTCGATCACCCTCAAAACCCTGAACGGAAGGGCGATTGGGGCGGTTCTAAACCCTTCTTCTCGGCAGTAGGGCATCCGGCTGGTAAATACCGTTCTCAGGACTGTTCTTTTATCTTCCAATCGCTCTGAATGCCACATAAACACTGGGTTTTCGAGCAATTTATAGGCGGTTCTAAAGGTCGTGCTATGGTCGGTGGTTGGATGCCTGGTATTCTCAATCTTCTCCTCTAAAACAATCCGCTGTTCCTCCAAGTCTCGGAGCTTACGTTCGTACGCGAGGATGATCGATCCATTGTCGTTCCCGGCAATATGCGCAACAAGATTATCGGACTGCTTCGCGACTTCTGCCAGTTTGGCTTTCAAAGAGAGCACTTCGCCTTTGGCTTTCTCCTTTCGGTCTTCCCACAGGTCATCGAAGGTTCGTTTGGCGAGTTCAAAGACCTCCTGTGATGGCCGGAGGTTGTTCAGCAGTTCGTCGAAGTCGCTCTCAAGTTGGTCTTTCTTAATGGCCTTACCATACTCGCTGCAGGTTTTGCGATGACAAAAATAATATGGGTAGTGTTTGTAGCGGCCCTTGGTATGGCCTGAGGTGAGCGGTTCGCCACACCCACTGCAACTGACAAAACCACGCAAGGGGAAGTCCAGGCTTAGGTCTTTGCGGGCCGGAGCCTTCGCAACACCTCTGAGGCGATCCTGGTTCTTCAGGTAGGTCTCGTACGAAATGAGCGCCTCGTGCTTCCCTTTGACGTTGTAAATATCCCACTTCGGCAGCGTGATGCGGCCTGAGTATAGCGGGTGTGTCAGCATGGCTTTGATGCGCTGGTAGTGAACCTTTCCGTCACGCCCTCTGGGAAACTCAACGTGGCTTTCAAGAAAATCCTTTATCTCCGTCTGTGTTTCGAAACGACCGCTTGCGAACGATTCCAGCGCTTCCTGCACGATACTGGCTTGCGGCTCCTTACGGACAATCAAGCTTTGGTTTGAGCTGATTTTCTGAAACTGATAACCGACTGGCGGCGGTGCCACCCAAAACCCTTGTTGAGCCCGCGCGCGCATTCGATTGCGAACTTGTTCGGCATTCTTCTCTCTTTGATGCGCAGCCACAGAGGCCAACAGGTGTTCTACCAGGCGGCTGTCTGAGTCCTCACCAAACTCAATCGACGGGCTCTCTAACTTTCCACCCGCAGACAATATCGCGCTACGCAGAGCAATATGAGTTTGGACATCGCGTGCAAGCCTGGAGATGTCATCAATGATGACAACGATTTGCTCCCGGCTCTTCTTAAGATCGGCGAGCATCTCTTTTAGCTTAGGCCGGTCCATGAGTTTTCCGGACTGGCCTTCATCCTGGTAGCTGGCAATAACCTCGTAACCCATGCGACTGGCATATTCGCGGCAGCGAACGTCCTGCGAGCTAAGACCGTGGCCAGTACGAACTTGCTTGTCTGAGCTGACCCGGCAATACGTGACGGCCTTGATGCGATTAGTTGCCATAGCTTGACCTTTCTCCAGCACTAGCAGGCTGGTTTTCGTTAGCAGCGCACCTAAATGCGCTTGTAGTGATTGATTTTGAATCCATCGATGAGTTTTGATTCTGTAAATCACTCACGTCGAGATATCCACGACTTCGTTGAACGGGGTCAAGACCATAGGCTCTGTCCACAAAAGCCTGCATGATCGCAATTACATCGCGAATGAGTTGTTCCTTCTCTTCGCGAGAGATGGAAAGACCTTCGACGAGTGGTAGGTACTTTTTAGTGTTTGGCTGCATAGCTCCTCCCGATTTATATGGTGGACAGTTCCTTTACTCGACACAGAGCGTGACATTGGGAAAGACAAGCTGCTTTTCCCACGCGCGAGTTTTACGATTCTTGAAAGACATTCAGATACTCGCAGGCGCGCGCAGCTGCGGCGGAAGCCTGAAAGATGTATTTGTTGTCATTTCTGAGGGCCTGGAGCCAGCTCATGAGGTAATGCGCGTGATCTTCGCGGGGGGTTTGCGTGATCCCCAGTTGCGCGCAGAGGAACGCGGCTCCGAGTTCGGCAATCAGTTCCTCGAACGCGTACTTATGTCGCTCCGATTGGTTTCGGGCTTTATCACGATCCAGCCGATGCGGTGCCCCCGTCCAGTGAGTGAGTTCATGTAGCAACGTTGCATAGTAGTTATCCGTCGCGTTTGCCGTGGTCGTATCTCGAAAGGCGATTGAATCGGGGATGTTGATGAAGTCCTCGCTGCGATGGTAATACGCGGCCGTACCACCACAGCGAATGTCAGCGCCCGTGCGAAGACAGAATGTCTCGACAGCTTCTATTCGATTGACTGAATCAGTCTTGTTCTGTTCTGGCACAGCGTGCTCGTACCCTTCAACCTGATCGGCATTGAATACGTTGTAGCAGCGAAGCATCGGTATCGAGACCTGCTCAGCAACTTCGCCGTTATCGTTCTCGTCCGATTTCACAAGCGTCTTATAAAAAATGATTCTGCTAGCCCGCTGACCCTTGCGAACGCAAACACCCTGGTCTTTCCATTGATTGAAGGTGGCCCAGTAGTTGCTGGCAAACTCTTTTTCCTGTTGGGCGACCCACAGCGCCGGGATGTTGACCCCATGATATTGCTGCCCGGTGATCGGGTTAAACGGCAGGCCCTGCGCCGCTAAACATGCAAAAGGCGCTTCCCAGCCGCCTGGCTCCAAGCCTTCGAGTATTGAAATAATCTTGCCCGTGATCTCTGCGTAGATGTCTCGCTGGTTTGAGTTCTTTCCCATGATGTCACCTTCCTTTCGGTAATTGAGGTTCGAGCAGCGCAAAGCGCCGCGCATGAACCTCTGCCGACTCGGGCGACGAGGCGGGGGTGAAAGAATCAAGGAAAATTGCGGAGGGTCCGCCCCGCGAAGCGGTTCAGGTGGAAACCGTCATTTTCCTTGATTCTGAGGGGATGCAATGCCCCTTCCTCCGGGGCGTTGCGGGGTGTCCCCGCTCGAAGGGGGTGCCGGAAAATCCGCGTATGCGGAGTAGAAGCAGGGGGAAGGCCTTCCCCAAGATACCTCCAGAATCGACTCAGCGTATCAAATATGATACGCTGCCAAGATGAGCAATATCAAAAAAACGCCAAACTGTGTCGATAGACCGAAGAAGTTGGATTCACCAAAGACAACCGATGGGTCAACCTTGAAACGCAAGCTCGTCAGCCTAAGGAAAGCAGCGGGCTTGACGCAACTGCAAGTCGCCGAAAGGTTGGGAACGAGTCGTACTCATATATCGCGCCTTGAAAGCGAGAATTCAGACGTGTCACCGGCTGTCTCTACAGTGCAGGCGTACGCAAAAGCAGTCGGCTACGAACTGGAGGTCAATTTTGTTCCCAGATGAGATTTCTCTAGTTCAAGCGTACGGAGTGAGATACGTTAACATGTCAGTGCACAAGGATGGTGCTTAGCATGTCGAATGCCAAACAAGTTCTTGAAATAGTTCGCAGCCGCGCGAAAGACGATGATGAGCGCTTGTTTTCAATCGCGTTGCAGGTTGCTGCTGCCGAGGCTAGGCGTGGTCACAAAACCACAGCCGAAGAGATTAGGGCAGCGGTAGATGAAGCACGTGATCGAACCGGTCGAGGAGCGAGCGTTCCGGTTTCCTTTTCAAAACCACGGGGCGACCTCAGCGGCATGTTGGTCATGCGAGAACCACGGGTAGCCCTAAAGGACGTTGTTCTAAGCAACAAACTGAGTTCGAAGCTGAATCTCTTTACGCGGGAACAGCAAAAGAGGGGCTGGCTACGAGAGCATGGTAAAACACCTCATAGGAGGGTCTTGTTCGTAGGCCCGCCTGGGTCGGGAAAAACCATGACAGCTGAAGGTCTTGCGCATACCCTGCGAATTCCTCTCTTTGTCATTCGCCTCGATGCTCTGATCACTAGATTCATGGGAGAAACAGCCTCTAAGTTGAGGTTGGTCTTTGACGAAGTAAATACAAGACGCGGCGTCTATCTCTTCGATGAGTTTGACGCGGTCGGTAGTCGGCGAGATTCAACGAATGATGTTGCAGAAATGCGGCGTGTATTGAATTCCTTCCTCCAGTTTATGGAAGAAACCAATTCCACAGACAGTGTGGTGCTTGCAGCAACAAACTACCCCGAGCTTCTGGATAAAGCGCTGCTTCGGCGGTTCGATGTTGTACTCGAATTCACGGCACCTAGCGACGAGCAAATAAGGAAGTTAATCACTGCCAACATTAGACCGATGAAACATCCTCGACTGGTGTGGAAAAAGCTCATTGAGGCAGCACGAGGGTTGAGTCAGGCAGAGGTTGTTCAGGCATCGGAGGATGCCGTAAAGACAGCTATTTTGGACGAAAAAGACCAACTCTCGACGGTCGATATATTGCAACGCATGGAAGAGCGAGCGGAGATGCGAGACGCTCTGTTTAAGGATTAAAGAAATTGACCGAGCGGTTCTCACTCCCGCATCTCGATATCTCTCAGAGGAAGCGAGATGGTGAATACCAGGCCCCATCTCAATATCGTGGCGGCGGGAGCGCTCCGAGGATACGAGAGGAACACGGCTCGCGATTGAGACGTGAACTCGAGACTGCCTTTGCTGTTATGAATCAGCAGTCCCCCCCAACACCAGACGGAATCGAACCGGCAGGCGGAAAGTACGTCGAGGTAGAGATCGTCCGGCAGCGAAAAGTCGACAAGCTAGAACGAAAGGATGATGGTATGAAGCCAGGTGCTGTTCGGATGGAGCCGAATGAAGCACTCACAGTCGCCCTATTCGTGCCAGACGCGGCCAGACCGGTGCTGGAACGAATTCTTGAAGACTATACGGGTGGAGAACTAACGGTGGCTGGCAATCCACCGAATAGAAACTTCGTAGAACCAATAGAAGCATTCCGTGTAGCCAGGCTACAAACGTTTTGGACAGATGATCCAAATGCACTTCCAGATGATCCAGAAACCGAGTTTTGGTGGGAGGTATGGTGTTTCTCGGGTGCGGAAGAATCTGTTTCTGCTCACGCGCAACAGCTAAGAGCGGTTGTAGGAGAAGCACACTACTGGTTGAGATTTCCTGAATCTACGGTCGTCCCCATCTTCACTAACCGAGTGACGATAGAATTGCTCTTGTTCGCAACGTTTGGAATTGCGGAGTTGCGTCGAGCAAGCGCATCGCCAGTGTTTTTTACTGATGAGAACCGAGAAGATCAGTTTGATTGGGCGGTCAACCTTGCTGAGAGGACGACTTGGCCCGGCAACGAAGCCACCGCAATCTGCCTGCTTGATACGGGAGTGAATAGAGCACATGTCCTGATTGAGCCTGCACTGGGTACAGTCGATATGATGGCGATCAATTCACGGTGGGGAGAAGATGACCAAGCCGGCCACGGTACGCTGATGGCTGGACTTGCTTTACATGGAGATCTGACACCGCGTTTGGTTGACGACAGCGAAATGGAGCTGAAACACCGACTGGAGTCAGTGAAGTTTCTTCCGCCTGATGGGTTTGGAGCAAATGATCCCAAATCATATGGCGCTGTTACCCAATCAGGAGTCTCTATCTCCGAGATAAACAACCCTGAGCGGAAACGCGTCTTCTGTATGGCGGTCACAAATGAAAACGTATCAGGTTCACGCGCAACCACATGGAGCGCTGCCATCGATCAGATCACCTCAGGGGCGCTGAGAGATGAGGGAGAAGAACCAAAGAGACGTTTATTCGTGGTATCAGCGGGAAACATTCCCGAGCATATCGAGCGTAGTCGAATTCTACCAAACGACGAGTATCCAATTGAGGACCCCGCTCAAGCCTGGAATGCCATTACCGTCGGCGGCTATACAAACAAAGTAGCAGTCGCCGAAGAAGATCTTCAAGATCACGAGCCTTTAGTCGATGTGGGGGCGCTCAGCCCGCATAGCCGGACCTCAGTGCTTTGGCCTCAGGGCAAAACAGCTTTCAAACCTGATGTCGTGATGGAGGCCGGAAATCGAGTCGTGAGTCCTGACGGAGAAAGCGTGTATACCGCAGATTCACTATGCACACTAACGACGGGTAGTGACGTTGATCGACAGCCGCTATCTCCATTTTGCGCGACCAGTGCTGCAACAGCTCAAGTTTCCCGCATCGCGGCTATGCTGACAGAGGAATTCCCTGATTATTGGCCGGAAACGATACGGGCTCTTATTGTTCATAGCGCAGAATGGACCCAGACCATGGAGGATGAACTGGCAGCTGCACGAGGACTGCGCGACAGATATCCCTCGCTACGGCGGTTTGGTTATGGAGTGCCCTCTCTGGAGCGCGCCCGCGCATCTGCGATTAATGACCTGGCCTTAGTGGCACAAAACCACATCCAGCCCTATAAGTCAGGTGGAGGCAGGCGGTTTTCAGATTGTCACTACTATCAACTTCCATGGCCCCTGCGAACACTAGAGGACCTTGGCGAAGCTGAAGTTGAGCTCAAAGTAACGTTGTCCTATTTCATCGAACCTAATCCCGGGGCTTCATCTTCAGTCGATCCACAACGCTATCAGTCGTTCGGCCTTCGCTTCGATCTCATGCGACCGCTTGAAGATTCGCAGGAGTTTCTTCAACGGCTCAACACCAAA
This sequence comes from Pseudomonadales bacterium, assembly GCA_028285415.1. Classification (GTDB taxonomy): domain Bacteria; phylum Pseudomonadota; class Gammaproteobacteria; order Pseudomonadales; family Azotimanducaceae; genus UBA4421. Next base: position 122,330 of record JANQPF010000033.1, on the reverse strand, counting down.
GAAAGGGAAGACCCAAAAGATCGTGTCCGTTTTGCTGCCGAAGACAACAGGTGGATGCTTGGTTCGCAAAGTGTATCGGCAGGCTCACTTCACTGCGATGTATGGCGGGGACCGGCAGCGCAGTTGGCACTACGTAATATGCTCTGTGTAAAGCCGACCATGGGCTGGTGGCGAAATCGAGCGAGTCTTGAGGTCTGCAATCAAAAAGCTCGATACGCACTGGTAATTACCTTGCGAACCGCAGATATCGAGTTTGATTTGTACACCCCGGTCAACGCAGTCATTGAAACTAATATCGACGTCGAAATCGAAACCTAGAAGTCCATACGTCCAGCCTTAAGTTGTGATCAAGAGGAGATCTACCTAGCGAGGTGCTCCAAGGACGAGAAGGAATTCCCTCAATGACATCTAACCCGTACAGGGTTGGCCTGCATAAATCGTCTGGGGGATCGCAGGGATCCTCCTTCAGGTCGTGGTGAAGCGGCCAAAAGCATGCTTGAGAATCTCCAGAACAGCTCTCATGCGTGATGTCTGATAGGTACAAACGAAACATACGCATTGTTTCCCAACCCAGCTGCTATCCAGCGTTTCAATCACCTCACCAACAACCAACCTGTGAGGTGATCTATGGCAAAAACCAAAAGCGCTGCGCTGACGCTGGTGGAGTCCACCGGTAAAGCGCCGCAACGCATCCCCAGACCTGCTGAGCCGGATTTCATTCGAAAGCTCCTAGCCTATGAAGATGTTGAGGCCGCTGCGCGTTTGGTGACAGAACAAGCCGCGAGACTTTGGGATGCCAAACATGGCGATGAGCGCACGAGGGCTCAGGAACTGCTGGCGGATTTGAATCCGCGCTACAAACGCTCTACTGAAGAGCTAGCCAAACTTGAAAAGAGGCAAGCTGACACGCCGCAGTTTGTGCGCGCGCCCCATGCGCAAACGGGTGAGGATGTACACAAAGTGCCGTTTTCGGATTGGCATACGAAAGACAAAATCCTAATCATCTTGATCGTATTGTTTGCCCTGCTCGCATTGGCACTGGGGGCAGGCAACGTCTTTGCCAATTTGATGTCGTCAGGCAATCCGGTGTTCCTGGAGGATCCGTGGCTGGCGATGGGGCTCTCGGCGTTGCTGCCCATCGGATCGGTCGCCGTTAAATTCGCCACCAACTTTATGGCGTTCGATGCTTCGCGTCGTCTTTACGCGCAGTTCATATTCGCTCTGACCTTAGCGGTCTTACTGACCTGGACTGTGCTTTTTGCCATAAATTTCGATGGTGTGGGCGCCTCGATTTCTTTCGACTCTCTGCTTGAACCGAAAACCAACACCAATACCGCGCTGGTCTGGACGCAGCTCGCCGCCGAGATGCTCGCGGGCAGTGCACTGTTTCTTGCCGCTGAGCATATCTACGTGAAGTACGCACCGGATTACTACACGCAGAACATCGATTACATCGAAGTGAAGCGCGCATGTGATGAGCACAAAAAAGCGCATGACGAACTCTCAAACAAACGTGCGGAACTGTTTGGCCGTGAGCGCCGCCTGGGCGATGAACGCGAGGCGGAGATCAATGAGCAGGTCGCGAGTTTTATCTATCTACGCGGTCGATATCGCGCCGCCAGTGATTTCTCTTAATTCAGTTTTCCGGAGACTTTATGAAATCTTTATTCTCTTTACTGGTGGTGCTTCTGAGCATCACCTTCTCATTCCCGGTGCAAGCCAAGGACTATGCACTGGTCTTTTCACCCTGGGGCGAGCCGCAGACGCTCAAACAAGACATGAGCCGCGCATTGGAATTTTTGGTTTCGCTTGAGCCGGGCGATCAGGCGCTCCTGATCGATGGTTACAAACTCCGTACCCTTGGGGCTTTCAAAGTGCCGGATGACCCGCGCTACGGGTCGCCCAAAGCGCTGGTGAACTATAACCGCGCGAATGTGGCGGCGTTGATGGCGTTCACCCAGTCGGTGAAAACACCGGGTGGTGAGGATGCACCTTCTGTGCCGCGAGCAATCTTGCTTCCGCAGCTTCTTCGGCATCTCTCTCATCATGCTTCATCGGGGATTGAAGTCATTGTCCTGGGTTCCGCGCTGTATGACGATCCAAGCGAACCGGCCTTCTCCATGACAGGCGGTCACTTTCCGGGCGATGGCCATTTACGTGTTGATCGGGGCGCTTCCGTTTTTGGTGCGAAAGGCGGTGATCTGTCGAACTTGCGTGTTCATCTCTTGCATCAGGATGAGGCGCTGCTGCCTTCCTCTCGGCACCTGCATTTCGTCGAGCGTTGGTGGAGTTTGTATCTACAAGCGCAGGGAGGTGTGCTCGCGAGCTTTACCAGTGATGCAGCGTCAGTCTACGCACGCGCGGCTGCAAACGCCGAGCCAGCTCAGCGTTTCGTGCCCAACAAGACCGATAAGCTGGAGATGATTTATCTCGCACCAGTTGAGATTGAGCGTTCGATATTCGAGCGCCCCCTGAGTGACGTGATGCCTTCTGCAAACACAATCCGGCGCGCAGAACGTGTCGAGTTAGGTCTGTCTTGGGATTGCGTTTCCTGCGACTTAGATCTCTATGCATGCCCGTTTCCGGGCGCACCGGCGCTTTCCTACCGGCTGACCCAAACGCCACAGGGTCGATATTGGAAAGACTATAGGGCCTCTCCTGAAGCCACCAACGGCAAAGAGAGTATTCAGTTTGCAGTGCCGATTGATCTACGCGCCCTTTTGGTGGCGATCAATGTCTATCATGGGGTTCCCAGCGTTCCGGTCAACGCAGAGCTGCGTATCTCGATTGATGGGGAGACCTATGCAAGAACTTTTGTGCTTGATCCTTCTGAGGGCAATCGCGGCGCGGATGTTAAACCGCGCTTAGAAGCAGGTCCCGGTCAATCCGTTTATACGATTGTCCGGACCGCGCACGAACTCCTGGAGCGTTGATGCAGCGCCATCAGCCGAGCGTCTTTGGCTCGGCGCTGCTGGCTGGGCTTTTGAGCTGGGCTGCGCTCGAACTCGAACATCTCCTCTATACCCCGGATGTCTGGTTCTTTTATGGTCTTGCCAGTTTTGCAGCGCTACTGTGGTTCAGCGTCGCGATCAATCTCCTGCGCCTGAGTGTACGCTTGATCTACCGTTGGTGGATCAAACGCCCAGGAGATCGTGCGGGTACTGCGGAATGGGCGAGTCCCAAGGATGCCAAGAAGGCGAATCTGCTTAAGAAACGGCACGGCCAAGGCTACCTGGTTGGCCTCCTTGAAAAGCTGCCTGTGTGGGTCGATACGGAATCCTGTGGACTTGTCCTGAGCCCGGCCGGAGGCGGTAAGACGACAAATTTTGTCATTCCAGCCCTTTGTCACAATCGTTCTTCGATGCTGGTGGCAGATCTCAAGAAAACCCTAGCAGTTATGACAGCAGAGCTTCGCCGTAGAAAGCTCAAACATAGAATTATCACCGTCAATCCCACTGGCGATCATGCGGACATCTTGGGCACGCCCTGGCGCTATAATCCTTTGCAAATCCTGATCGATGACTGGGCAATGGAAGCGCTGCACTCATTTTTATTGAGTGATGCGCATGCCATTGCCTTGCAGCTTTACCCTGAACCAACCCGCTCGGCGGAGAACAAATTCTTCCGCGATGCATCGCGCAAGTTCCTGGCCTTCACCTTCGTTTATCTGGTCGCTCTTGGCAAGGAAACGCCAACCCTTGCAAGGGCGCTAGAACTTCTCAGCGACATTGACGCGCTGACGCATGCATTGACAAAGGCCATGGAAAGCAATGCCTTGAGCGGCGATCTGGCGCGTTTGGCCACCGACCTTCATACCAAGCTCGCAAAGGGTGATCCCAAGCAGATTGAATCGTTTCGCGAAGGCTCTGTGCAGGTACTTGAGCCATTTAGCCCATCGGGTGTGCTCGCGGAATCTGCCGCGGCATGTGATTTTCGGTTTCGTGATATGCGCCAGGAGAAAGTGACAGTTTACCTGATGGGTGATCCGACGCGCGCGGATGTCATGGCACCGTGGATGGGTTTGCTCGGCTGGTGTGCGCTGACCGAACTCATTCGAGAGCAGCAGGGCAATAGGGTCGTCTACCTCCTCGACGAAATCACAAATTTCAAAATCGATGTGCTGCCGCGCACGATGACGCTCGCCAGAGAGTTTCACATCGTTATCTGGCTGGTGGTCCAGGAGCTCGAAGAATGGGTTCGGGTCTACGGCCGAGAATCGTTGGAAACCTTGTTATCTCAAACAGAGGTCAAGGTGATTTTTGGAACAAGATCGCACAAAACCAATCGGCTGATTTCCGAGATGCTGGGCACCACAACGGTTAAGGCTAAGAACTACAATCTGGGAGCATCGGCTTTTGATGCGCCGACCAGCTCACTCAGTGATGCTTCCATGCATCTGATGACCCCGGAGCAAGTGCGACGATGTACAGATGCGATTGTGTTCGTACGGGAGCATAAGCCGATGCGGCTGAAAAAGATTGGTTACCATGAGGTGAGCCCTTGGAAACGCTGGGTTGGGATTAACCCGCTCTTCGGGAAGAGGTACAAAGCACGCACGAAGTTAAAGCTCTAAGTCCTCAACATTAGATATCCCACAGGACGCCGAACCTACGGATAACAAACGCACTCATTAACTCAGATTATATTCGTACCACTTGCATCAAAGGTTCAAACGAATAAAGAGCGGGCCTTTGACCAGATGCCTCGATCCTAGTGGTAATGAGGCCTTCATCACTCAAGATTCGCGTGAATCTACTCGCACTAGACTGAGGAATTCCACTTCTCGAAGTGAATCGATTGTTCCTGAAAACAGGATTGGTGAACACATAATCCAGAGCGGCCATGCTCCACTTGGAAGACAATACTTCTGAGAAGACCTGTTTCATCTCCTCGTAAAGGTCCATGATACTTTCCGCAATAGCGAGATTCGCTTCTGCCTGATGTTCTACAGCCGTCAGAAAGAATGCGCACCAGTTGTCCCAATCGCCCTTCTCTGAAACCCGACGCATAGTGTCGATGTACTCGTCTTTGTGCTCTTCTAAGTAGCCGCTTATGTAGAAATGAGGTTGAGAAATAGTCTGCGATGACCATAGCATCAGAGTAATCAACATTCTCCCGATACGGCCGTTACCATCCTGAAACGGGTGCAGCGCCTCAAACTCAATATGGGCGAGCGCAGCTTTGACCAACGGCGAGTGGGAGTTGTGCGCAATATAGTCAAAAAGAACGTCCATACCTTCCGGTAACCGCTCAGGTTCAATGGGCACAAACTTAATGTTCCGACGAGATCGATCGGCTAGATAGTTTTGTTCGGTCTTAAACTGCCCAGGTGACTTTGATGCGCCACGTCCAAACGACAGCAGAGTAGAGTGAATTTGTCGAATGAGATTGGCGGACAACGGGTATCCATCCGACATGGCATTTTGTGCTGACTTCAACGCGCGTTGATAGAGAAAAGTCTCTACAACTTCAGTACGAAAGTTCGAAAGATCACTGCCTTCATCATCCATCGCGTCATCAGAGATTTCCGATTGATACTCCAGAATCTCATCCATGGTGCTGATAGTTCCTTCCATGCGCGAAGAAATCACCGCTTCCTGGTTTCTCAGTGGCGCAAGAAGAATCTCACTGTTGCGCATGCTCTTTAGCATCTGGTCATAACGCGCAATTGCCTCGGTTGCCCTGAGCAAAGGATCAAGGAACTTGTCGTAACGCAGAGATCTCGGTGGGAATTTACCGTAGTGATACTTAACAGCGTGATCTAGATTGATCGAGACCATCTCTTCAACCCTTCTTTTAGAATCTAACTTCTTCCATTATTTTAGCAGTTATTGATTTTGTTGTCCATTTTTGTTATATTTTTACCTCCTAAACGATTAGTCGCCAATTTTGTGCATTATGAATCAACGTTTAGTTGCTAACAACAATCGATTTCTAAGAAACAAAGTTGCTCGTTGCTCAAAGCTAACGCGCAATACACTTTGAACTTCAAAAAGCTCTGGGAATGAGCGGCAATCAATTAGGACGGGCGTTTAATCACCGCCTTTGAGAACAACTGGGGGTTAAGCCCACACAAATCCAAGCTTGGCAGGTATTGAGGGTTACGAATATGGCGAAAGCAATTATCTTAAAGCCGGACGGAGGCGACATAGACTCCATCAACACACTCGCTGAAGAATTAGACTTGGAATGCGTCGTTTGTGATTATCCTTTGACGCTCGAGGAATGTCGTTTGGTGCTCGAGGATTGCGATGCGACGATCATTGTCGTTGACAACAACATCCCCCTCAACTTATTAGAGCAACTCCTCAAAACTGCATCTGCTAGGAACTGCCGAATCATTGGAGTGTGGTCTCGATCTGGTGGTGTTACGGATTTGCCTCCATCTATTGAGTCATATGCGACAGATGTTCTTACGTGGGATGCCGTCAAAATCAACGGAGCGGCAAGCGGCACTAGCGAACCCAAATTCGAAGATCCGCACGGTGAGGAAAGAGAGGAGCCGGCTACCGAACGCAATAAGTGCTAATGCGTTTTCACACCTACGTCGTTCAACATGATCATGGTTTCGCGCCGAATCCATTCGGCACCGCTTGTACGCTTGCGTGCTGTAAGCCAGTCATAAGGCGCTACGCAAGCGTTGGGGAATACGTCGTGGGTACGGGGTCCGCAGCTAGAAACCGACGTATGCATGCGCGGCTTGTGTACTGGATGAAGATTGACGAGATAATCACTTACGATGAGTACTGGCAGAGAAATGAGTTTCGATCCAAGAAGCCATACATGCGTGGCAGTCTACGGCAACGCTATGGTGACAACATATATAAGCCAAAATCGGGTGGAGGCTACTCTCAACTCGACTCTTTTCATAGTGAAGTCAATGGGAAACTAAGTAAGCCCAACCTTAAACGTGATACTGGGCGTACGAACCGCGTACTCATAGGGAGAGAATATACGTACTGGGGGAGATCGGGGCCTCAAATTCCAAAGCAGCTACACGATTTTGTTATGAGCGGACAAGGGCACAAGGCCCATTTTGAACGAGCCAGAATAGAAGCGTTTCTAAAGTGGCTTTCGCAGTTTCCAGAACGTGGGTACATCGATGAGCCCATAGAATGGAGCTTTACGCGCGAGACACAGAAGAAACCCTAGGAAATCGAGCATGAACCTCACTGATTACTATGCTTTTGTACGGAAGACCACCCGCTACAAAGACGCCCCCAAAGAAGAACAAATAAACATCGCTCTGTACGGATTAGTCGGTGAGATTGGTTCGCTTATCTCGACAATAAAAAAACAGCTTATAACGGAGGCGCGAAGCGAGGTCTGGTCGGATGATGATATCTTCGAGGAGATCGGCGACATTATTTGGTACGCATGCTCTCTGTTGAGTCTCGTGACCAACAAGCGATACGATATCCTACGCTCGGATCTTGAGCATCTTATAGATGAAATTTCTAGCGATACAAAGAAGTCTATTCGAATTCAGACAACTCTCACGTCAGCACCAGATTTCCTCAAGAACGCGACGCTGGCGCTAAAGAACGGCACTGTCTCTTTCAACCAGTACCAAGCTCTAGCATATCAAACTGCGAGAACCAAAGATCGAACGCTCCTAACTGTGTGCGCGAGCGTGTTAACCCAGCTAGGCGCAGAACTCTTGCGCAAGAAGTTACCTGAGCTGGAACTAAACATAAATGAGAATTTAGTCGACAGAGAAACTGAGGTCATTGTTGGTGAAATCATCTGGCACCTCGCAGCCATTGCATCGCTATGCCGTAAACCGCTAGAGGAAATCGTCAAAGGCAACGTCAGCAAAGTCAGTTTTAGGGAGGACCGCGGCAAGCCCACCCAGCTTCATGACGCGTATTCAAACAAAGGTGAGCGCTTCCCCAGAAAAATGGCTATCGTGTTTCTCACAATCGGGAAAGGTGTGTCACAGATGTACTTCAAGGGGAAGCCAATCGGGGACCCTCTCACTGACAACAACCGTGAAGATGATGGTTACCGATTTCATGATGTCATGCATATAGCGAACGCCGCCCATTTGGGTTGGTCTCCTGTTTTAAGGAAGATGTTAGCGCGAAAACGAAAACAGGAAATCCAAACAGACGAGGTCGAGGATGGCGCAAGGGGGCAGCTTGAGGAGGAAGTAATCGTCAAACTCATCCATTCAGAGGGAAAACGAGCAGCAAGGTCGAGGCCGCCCAACCAGCGACAAGAAGGTCCAGAGCGACTCTTTGTCTCTGAGGAAGAAATCTCCTTCAATTTTCTGAAAACACTTCGGTCATATACTGAGTACCTAGAGCCCAAAGCCAACAAGGACTGGGAGTGGGTGAGCACCATTCTGGAAGGTTATGACGTTTTTCATCGGCTGCGACTAGAAGAGCAAGGAACAGTAACAGCGGATCTGCACTCACGACGACTGACGTTCAACCCCCATGTTTTCGAACAAATCGATGGACAGCTGATCACTCAAGGAGCAGCAACCAGGGAGTTTCAAAACTACAATGAAGGAACTTGTTTAAAACACTTGACCAAGCGCGAAGTTGACCACCTCAAAGGCAACGGGAGATTCACACCCTCTCAAGTAAGTGCATGCCTTGCTTGCAAAACAGCAATATTGGAATGTCTGGATGTCAAAAGCAGAAGCCAGAAAAATCATCAGCTTATCGAGATCTTTCCAGATAGATTAAGAGGCCAATACTCCTCGAAGGTTAGCGGCAAATTGCGAGACAAAATGTGGCAAACGGGGATTGCGACTTTCCGTTTGAAGGTGTCAGTCTCTCAAAAGAGGGTGTATTGCTTATCTGCTGCGGTTTCTGGTCCAGCGAAAGAAGGTAAGTGAGCAAATCCATCTTTCGATATTTTTTCGTTAAGACCCCATTTCGGTGGATACCACGGTGTCGGCAACGACTGACTAGGGACGAATGTTTGTTTAATTCGTTTGCGTCCAGACACACCGATCACTTCAGGATATGCCACGCGAGCATATTTCGAGATCTCGCAGAAAAGGTTCTGACAGTCAATTAGCTGCAGCTGTCGGCCCCACAGAGATTGAAAGGGTTCATTTTGAGCCCTCAAGTATTGAGATTGATGTTCACACATGTATTTGATGATGTCCTCCGCCGAAACTCCGTATGTGTCGACAAAACACTTCTGGATTCCATCGATTGCACCTGGACCTGCAACTACAAACTGATCTTCGGGGAAGTTTGTCAAATCACTGTAGTTGAGGTCAGTCGCAAATTGGTAAGCCAAGAAGGGACCTAGAGATGGCACAGAGCGCAAGATCTTGTAACTCTCAGCCATAGAGTGAGCAGCTTTGAGAAGCGCAGGAATCTCCTTTTTAAGCATCCACTCAATGAGCTTTAGGTGATTTTGATGCTTGTATTCGTATCCGAAAACATTGCCGCAAGAAGGAATAATGTAGGCAGCTGAATAGATCCGTTCTCCTCGGTTCATGCGCTCACCCAACAATTTATCTAGCCGTTTGAATGAGTAGGTCTGCAATGAAACTTCATCGAGTTCGGCTTCAAGAAACTCCCAAGTTTCGATCTTGTTGAATAGCTTAAATAGTAAAACTCTGAAGAAAAGCTCGTCAGGTGCTTGCGAGAGGTCGTCACGATAGATGACATTGCGAATGAGGTACTGACTTACGCGATCAGATGCACGATAGGCATTTGTAAATTTGTATTTTAATAGAATTTCATCCGCGGTTGGTTTTTCCCCTCGATTGCTCAGGCGATTGAAGAACACTTTTTGCCGCTCAGCAGCGAAGTACCAATACGCGAAAAAAACATCTGTCGTTTCAAGAGTAACTCCATCGATTTCAATTGCGTGCATGGTGGTTCTCCAGGAAATTGAAGAAGCAGCGCTATCGACGACCACTTCGTGATTTCAGTTGGTTTAGAATTCCGGTTCGCTGGAGTCGCATCTTTGTAAGCTGTGTGCTCACGCCAAAGTGATTCGCCGTTTGTTCTACATCCAAACATTGACCGTAGATGGTCAATAGTCCCTTCCGCGGTAACAACAAGGTTGCCGCGAGCCAGTCCGCTTCGTCTTCAAGTGCTTTGTTGTACCGGCTTGAGAAATACATGTCTTCTGCAACGACTTGCATTTCAAGTGGGGGGTGTGCCAAAACTATATGCGAAAGTTCGTGCATGGCATCATTCTGCAACCTTCTTTCACTGTGGGTTGAATTGAGAACAATCAACGATTGCTTTCCTTCCATGACGGTGAAAGCTGACCAGTCATCTCCATCTATATCCCGCAACCGACTAATGTAGATGTCATCGAGATAAGGAAGGTCATCAATCAAGTAGACAAATACACCTAGGTGTTTTGCAAGAGTTTGATAGGTAAGCGCTTGGTGAACTGGGATACCAAGTTCGATCCGATAGCCTTCCGAGATGCGCTCGCAACGAGCCTTAAAACCCCTCTGCAATACTAATTCTCTTTAGCTGACTCCCTCAGCACGCGTTTTGCTGCCAACATCGCATAAAAAAACGCTTCCATCGTATGAGGGCTATTTACCTTCTTTTTCTTATAGTGCCCATGAACTCTAAGCTCGTGTTGAGACAATGTGAGGTTCTTATGCGCTCCCAACACATCGCAGGGACTTATGGCTAACCAATCACAAATCAACTCAAGATTCTCAAGATCAGGAATATGACCTTGCTCTACCTTGGATAGAATGGATGAAGGTACGCCAATCTGTGATGCTGCAGCTTTGACTCCCAGCGATTCACGATCACGACGTAACGCAACCAACTGAGCTAGTTTCGCAAAATCTCTCACGAATCAGGCAAAGGCTTAGTCGCTGAGACAGGCTTCTGAGTAAAGATCGCGACAAGTTGCATATTAAGCGCTGAGGTTCCCAACTCCTTCATACTGCACCATACCATTGTGTTTATCAATTTCGCCTCTAGTTCGCCTATCTAACTTTTTGGTATAAACCTGTACACCGAGACTGATTGACCGCTCTAATAGTGGACGCTGGGACATGTATCAAGCGTTCAAGTCAGCTGAGGTGTTTCAACTAGCAGGCACAATAGCGAAATGTCTACAAGTGAGGTTCCGGTGATCCGGCGTCATCGATGCACAAGAACCTGAATACTTAGGCGTGGGCCACAGCGAGAGGGATGCAACGGGAGAGCGCAGCGTCTCCCTTGCCAAGATTGTGTTGTTTAGCGTCTCGTAGAGACGCCGAAAATCCCGCAGGGATTTGTAGTACAACACACATCTTGCAGTCCTTTGAAACGGCTTAAGTGTTGACCAGATCATAGTGATTGAACCGGCGCATTGATCCGGCGCAGCGGACCGATTTTGCGTCTGGTTTTGGGGGATACTGACTTAGATCGATGAACCGATATTGACTTGATGCAGATACGGTTCAGTTTTCGGATTGGCAGAGAAGACTACACTTCAGGATAAAAAGGGGCCATGCGCTGGCCCCCTCTAGCAAATCTACTTTCCGAAATGCTCGGCCATGTCCGGATATCGAATTCGGAAATATAGATCAATCAGCTGCAGCCTCTGAAACTTACGAGATCTGTGCCGAGGGTATTTGTGGCTAGCATCAGCCAGGAAGTAGTAGCCTAGCCATCTGACATCAGGATCATCACCGAAGACCTCATCGATGTCCGGAACGTTATAGCGAATGCCTGATCGATAGAGGATCATCCCGTCGAAGTCTCTGAGGGTATCCGCGATTTCATCAAGCCAGGCTCTTCTGGGGACTTTGAGGTTTCTCGCGGCGATCCATAACCGGCGGTAGTAACTTTTACGCACTAACTCAGAGCGGGTGGCGACGTAAACGACGCATACTGGTTGTGACAACATGTGTGCCTCCTCTTGGCCTAAGTGATTGAACAAAGCGAAGAGGCGTAAAGGATTAATTGGCTAAGTGTGGGAAAAAAGAACCGGGATACATACGCACGCATTTTTCTGAAAAAAAAAAAGCCCACGATTACTCATGGGCCTTCTCACAGAGTTTATGCGGGCCTACCAGATTTCGAAGCCCTCGCAGTTTTTGAGAAACTTGATCCATTCCACGATGTGCTCGCGATCGGTCCAGAATGGCGTTTCGGCACCAGGACATTTTTCGGTCACAAGATTTCCGTTTTGATCGACGAAAAGCGTGTTGCTTGGCACTTCAATACGTGAACCATCCCAACGGTGAAGATGGCTCGCGAGAATTCCCGCAAGCGCGATGCACTCCTCTTGCGATTGAAGGCCTTCGCCGCTGTTGTAGTGCCAACTGTTGGGTACATCGTAACCAGCATCTTGTATAAAGCTTAGAATCGCGGGCCAAGCCCAGATCGTTGCGCGAAAAGTATCTCCGCTGTTTCCATGTACATCCATACCCATAACAAGACTCCTTTCTTTGTTGTCGGGTTGAGGTGAGGACGCGCTGATGGCGCCCTCACCTGGACCGGTTAGTCCATTGATGGCTCGGTTGAAGGAAAGAGGTGCATGTCTCCTTCGATGATTTGCGTACCTGCAAGGCGGATCGAGATGGCACCGTTGGCGCCATTCCATGCTGCACCGATCCGCTCTTTGCGGGTTTTCCAGCCATCTTCGACCTTGGTCACGCGATATTGCTTGACGATGTAGTCCGGACGGTTGGTGTCCTCGGAGGTTTGAGTGGTTTCTTCGGTTTGGTTTTGAGTTTCATTCGTCATAACGAACTCCTTCTTCTTTGTTTAATGGCCGCACAATTGCGAACCATATGCCTTGGGTAGAGCCGCCCGACCCCGACGTGTCACACAGGTTTTGTGGGGGACCGTTAGCGGCGCTTGGATCTGCTTTAGCAGCCCTAGCCGACGCTTACGGGAAAAACCTGTTGACGCGCCGCCGGCAGGCATCGGGTATCGGTGGCTATCCCATTCTTGGCATGGTTCGAATTGGCTTGCGCCGATTGAGCAAGCAATAGGTTGATATGCTTATGAATCTGGGAACAAATGAAGAGATTCAGCGCTGATTAAAGGCGCCTTTCACGGATTGCACAAAGAGGCCGCGATTGTGCCACGTAGGGAAGTGCGCTTTAGCCGCTGGGAATACGTTGGCGCAAAGAAGTCTGAAACCTTCGAAAGAGTGCCTTGATATGTTCTTCTTCATTTCTCTTTGGTTCATCCAGCTTAGAACTTGCCTTCAGGAGCTTTGCAATTGCTATCAGGAGCCCCAACTGTGGGTCTTTGTTCTTAAACGCATCAATTAGATCCTTGACAACTGCCGACACTCCTTCCGCGCGTAGATCACTCGAGTTCATCCCCAAGCAGTAAAAGAACACGCGCAAAGCAAAGATTTCGTTGATTTGTCCCATGATCCGTTCTGCATCCATATTCGAGTCCGAATCTACGGTTGGCGGTCTGCGAGAAATCGGGCGGATATTTGATACCAAGCGTGCTAAAGCTGCGGCGCGGAAATGCATCGGAGATATCTCTTTTTCCATTATTTGGAATTCTTCCGCTTGATGGAGATAGAGCTGTACTATTTTTAAGAAGGATGAAGGGTCTGCCTCAAAGCCGATATTCTCTTCAAACCTTACGATCCATTCACTCTTAAACTGTTTATAGACCAAATGAAGGTCGAATGTGCGTTGTCTAACCGCGTCCTGATAAGCACTAGTAGTATTGCTGCTGTTTGAAAAGTTTGATTCCGACTCTACCCCCGCGACTTCCTGAGACAAGGCAGCTTGATCTCCAGTGACACCTTCGACTCCATCCGTAAACACTTTGACTAAGTGATCGAAGTGAGCGTTAGCTTCAGAGCAGACGTCGATATTGGAACGGCCAGAAAGCAGATTGTCTCTCAACGCTTCAGGGTTTCGAATCTTGAAGTCTAGCAGCTGCCCCCTGCTCAGCATCTGCTCAAGGAAGAATTCTATGAGCTTTTGAAGTTCCCAGTCGTCGTCGAGGGCTTCTACGGCAAGGCAAAAGTAAGGAATTGAACGCGTGGGAGAAAGTGTTTGTCCAGCCGGAAGTTTGTTTGCGGTATTAAAATTTAGCTTGTTCTGCTCTAGAAGGGTTTTGAACTTCGGCCATGCATCATGTTGCTTAAGGGTGTTTCTTAAGAAAGTCCACCAAGTGGCACCTAACCACTCAGAATCTGAACGCTTCATTTCTGCGTGAGAGTTATGAGCGCACAACACTGCCAGGATCGCTTCGTACTTTGCGTCTAGAGATTTAGGATCGCAGCGCCTCGAACCTCCGAAACTATACATCTGGCTAGAATACCTAATGAGTGAAGTTAGGGTTCCAGATCCTGAATGCTAAAAGGTTTAACGGTCTTTAGATACTCTTGGTAGTGTTGTTCTAAGCGTGATGGTTTCCAGAGCTCTTCCACAAAAAATTCGACAACGTCATCGAGGACCATTGCTGGGGGTTTGTCGTGGAAGTTGTGGCCTTTTTTTCTCTTGCCGATTTGAAAATAGGCATTTTCTCTCTCCATTTCATAGACTTCCTCGCAGAGTTTTCTAAAAAGAAAGCATCGCGGTTTGGAAACTCCTGCTGATTCCAAGTGAGTCACTACGCGGTCAATCTCTGCAAAATATTCCTCACGAGGCAGTTTCTCTGACAAGTCTTTTCACTCTCTGATCAGGGCTCCAGATAAAAACAATTCCTTTAGTTAGGGAATAACCGGTAGTGAGTCAAGCAAAAACGTCAATGTCGCTCTCACAAACGTTCTGGCTAAGTTGCGGCGACAGCTATTCGCAAGTGTTCGCAAAATCTATTCGTATCACTTCGCAGATCCTACGGGCAGTCTCGATCACAGAGTTTCGCGAAATCTCTTAGACCGAACAGTGCGTTCGGGGAACTTTTACTGTGCCCTTGATTGCGGGGGTTGAGGTTTTGTTATGCGAGTTGAATTTGAACCGCCTTATGCGGAGACCGATGAGTATTTATTAGATCCCCTTAACTATCAGCGTTTGTGGATGGTGATCAGTAACGTGATCATGGCCGAAGCAGACATGTCGCGTTACACAATGCCAGACGATATGTCTCTGGTGTTTTGCAGAACAGGCTTTGTGAGTTTTCCTTTTCGCATGGGTGAATTGTTTGCCTTGCCTGATATCGACCCGATTATTCTGGACAAGAAGGATTCGACAAGATGGTTTTCGCATTACCTGGAGGCGTTTGAGTCACGAAACATTCCGAGAAGGGTATCGAGGCGCCCGGATCGATTGAGGCTCTTATCGCTTTGGGCAAAGTGCAGGCATCCACGTCTGATTCCAGCTCTTGAGCGTTAATCATTCGAAATATTTGCCCGTTTCCCGGAAGTAGACTGAGCGAGCCTTAAGGTGAGGTATGGTTAAGCAACCGACCTCACCTTTTTCAATCCGCTTTACTGCAGAAGAACGTTTGCGCCTTGAACGTGATGCGGCAGGCGTGAGTCTGGGCGAACATATTCGTCGGTGCGTTCTTAGCGACGGGACGCGCAGGCGAAAGCAGGCAAAGCCGATTAAGGAAAATACGGCGCTTGCACAAAGTCTGCTGGCGTTGGGGAGATCGCCGCTTTCCGACAATCTCAACACCCTTGCGCAAGCCGCGAGTGAAGGAACTCTCACATTGGATGAAGAGAGCCGTTCCGTACTCATCAACGCCTGCGCAGATGTTCGCGAAATTCGGAACCTGCTACTCACATCACTAGGAAAGCGGGGCGGCGAATGATTATTAAGGCCTCGCAACGCGGGTTTGCACGCAAGCTCGGTCATCATCTCCTCAACGTCGAAGATAACGAACATGTTGAGGTGCATTCAACTTCCGGGTTTGTTTCGAGTGATGTGCTTGGTGCGCTGGATGAAGCCGAAGCCATCGCTAAAGGCACGCGCTGCCGGCAGTATCTGTTTTCGATCAGCCTGAGCCCGCCTAAAGGCGAGCGCGCTGACATCGAAACGTATGAAACAGCGCTGTCGATGATTGAAGAAAAAATGGGTCTGGAAGGACAGCCGAGAATTGTTTTGTTTCACGAGAAAAACGGACGTAGGCATGGGCACGCAGTTTATAGCCGGATAACACCGGAAATGAAAGCGATCAACCTGCCGTTCTATAAAAATAGAATGGCGGCGATCTCGAAACAGATCTACCTGGCGTATGGATGGGATTTACCGCCAGGCCACCAAGACCGAAAGCTCACCAACCCATTGAACTATTCGCTGGCCGAATGGCAACAGGCGAGAAGGCTCGATCTTGATCCAAAGCAGATCAAAGCCACGTTGAGAGAGTGTTGGCAGAGCGGGAAGACGAAAGCGCAGGTTAAGCAGGCATTGGAGCGAAAGGGTTTTTATCTGGCACGTGGAGACCGGCGCGGGTTTGTTGCAGTGGATTGGCGCGGCGAAGTGTTTTCCCTCAGCCGGTCTACCGGTCAAAAACGCAAGGTCCTGGAAGAAAGATTGGGACCGCCGAAGGAGTTACCGAGTGTTGATGAAACGCGGGAGATGATTGATCAGCAACTATGTGAGCGGATGCTTTCTTTGATTGGCCAGCTTCGTGAGCAGAACGAACAACAGCTCTTCTCGCAGCGCGCGAAAGTGAGACGATTGCAGGACCGTCATCAACGCCAGCGTGAAGCCCTGAAAGCGCAGCAAAAACTCAACCAAGATGAAGAAAGCCTCATCCGTCAAAGGCGATTTCGGCGCGGAGCACTTGGACTATGGGACAGGATTCGCGGGCGTTGGACGCAGATTGAAGAGCGCAATCGTTTTGAAGCGTTCGCAGCGCACAAACGCGATCAGGCTGAGCGGGATGATTTGGTAAACAAACAAATTATCGAACGCGAGGAGGTCGAGAATGTGATCATATCTCTACATGCAGTATTTGAGCAGGATCGGTCCCGAATGATCGACAAAGTCTTTAGTGCGCTACCCGCCCAGCGTTACGAGACACTTGCAGCAATTATCGAAGATGTTAGGAACATTCGAGAAAGTCCGAGCCTTGCGCAAGAGTATGCCTAACTTTTTCTCCGATTTATTCCGATGCGCGCAGTTCTTGGCTCGGTGTAAGACCTCCATGTTTCCCGAACCTCGTTAGATACATGTGTATTTTGTCTTGAGTTTTTTACGTAGACGACATATGAAATTCAAAGAGGAGTTCAGACAACATGGATGAAAGAAAAGCAAGGAAAATTCTTGGTTCCTGGATCAAGGAGGATAATGGCTTGTACAACTTGACGGAGTATCTTGGGTGGCATGCCGATCGTAACTGGGCGACGTTGGATGGTGAATTCACCGTCGATGAACTGGAAGCCATTGCATGGTGGATGAAGAACAAGCGTCGAAACGAAAACATCTCGGTAAAACCTGAGTGGTAGATTCATGCAGGAATTAAGTGTTCATTAACACTTTCTACCTATACTGGTTGGAATCTACCGGATTGTTGACATTGGGAAAGGTGGCAGAATGGGGCGTGGTGTGCCCGACAAGTACTTAAGAATGTGCAGAATTCATTGTGTGAATTCTGCTCCACAGCTATGCGATACCATAGAGCGCGTCTCCCTAGATCGAGGGGATGCATGAGTGACGACCTACGCTCCAAATTTGATGCTGCCAAAGAAAACGAGATTCTCCTCGGTCAGCAAAGCGGTTCGGTCGATGGGCTAATCACGCGCGGCGCGGCTGCCAATCCGGATAAAGACTCCGCCGCCAATATCAAATCCAAACGCGAAAAACAGACTTCCGAAATTTGGGACATCATCGAGGCGATGTGCCATGAACTGGCGGCGCTTCAAGACCGGATGGCCCATAACTACAAACGCCTGGAAGAAAAATACGGGGAGGATGTTGTCGGCGATATGGCGGCAGCTTATCTCGATGAAGATACGAACAACAAACTACAAAGCGATGAGGAACGTCTCTCGGCTTTGGCTCAACTCTTCCTCGATGAAAACGGTAATATCAAGGATAAGTACAAACACTTGGACGAAGCACAATACGTCCGTGACTGGCAACGTACACAGGTTTTAAAACCAATCGTCGAGAAGCATCAAGGCCGAGACACGTTGACGCCCAAAGAACAAACTGAGGTGCTTGAGGTAGCACAGCGGACTGATTTGGCCGACAAGAAAGGCTTGGTCGTATCATCCGATAACGATCAATTCAAGACCGTCATAGACACCGTCTCGGATACTCAGGCAGAAGCTCTCGCTCAGACAAAACATACGTCGAACTTAACTTTCGATTAGTATCGTTGGCGACTCAGACACCTCGACGCTTATTTACCCTTTTCGCTATTTGCGAGACGCGATTCCCGTAGAGTAGAACCAAGGCCTGCTCAAGTAACTCTAAATCATCAAGTATCGCTTCGTCATCGAGTTTTGAACCTGCGTGGCTTCCCTCATTGCCCAGCCATTTAGTGGCAAGTAGTAGTTCTCCAGCTTCGGGATTGATTTCGTGGAACTGCAAGATTCTATCGTGTAACGAAGTCTTCCGACTACTAGCGGAGTACGTTGCTACGTTTTTATTGTCTAGCACGAGCTCTACCGCAATACGTACCGCATTAGCAGCCGCCTCACGACTAAGCCACGATAGTTGAAAAGCTTTTCTTATCTGATCACACAGTTCACTGGGACAGCCGTTGGGGATTTCAAAAAAATCGAAGGGCGGATCCACATATCGAACTCTATACGAATATAGGCGACCCTGTTTGCGACACTTCCCCACCAACGTGAAGCTAGTGGCGCATGCGGGACATTGCGCTACTTGCAAAAACGATCCGGCAGCTCGACGAGGGGCGTCAGGGAACGCAACCTGTCCGCGCGCGCATGCCGAACATCTGAATGAAACACGCGTTTTGGCTGTGTATTCACGGAGAAAACTACTCCGCTCCATAGCCTAGTCGTTCCATCTACCCATCGGAGTCTTTGTTGTACAGAGGATTTTGACCACCGTGGGATCGACGATATGCAGCTAGGCTATCCGCCTCCTTTCGCTTAGCACCCTCGCTTGTCATCTTTCTCGAAGTGACCCTCATGGTGTCGAATCTCTTTCCTTCGGCACGATGTTCCTGCTCTCGTTTTTCCGGGTTTTTCGTTGTGCCGCGATAGACTACCTTTCTTCCTCTTTTCAGCTCATACGTAACCGTATCGTTCTTCTTTGCCATTGATTCACTCTCATGATGACCATGAGCTTCTAAGCTAGCACCTACACACAACAAGTTCGACTATCCGAAGAAGTGTTTTTGCCAAATCGTCTCAAGCGAGAGTATCACTACTGACCGTGAATACGTCGCATTGCTCGAGCTCTGGCCACGGCTTCACTTAAATTTGACGCAGCAGTATCAGCGTCCCACGGTCCCAAGGCTGAGTAACCAATATGGTACTCAACCGTCATTCCGGGCCAATCGGCATAGTAGTAGAAGTACCGCGCCGGAATTCCTCGCTTGTTAATTTCCGCGACAAACTGTTCGCCGATACTCGCTGGCGTAACGCTTGCACCATTGCCTCTGCCAAATCTGATCAACAGCCCAATGCCAGCTTTGTCAAACGAATAGGCGTTTGCTTTTTTTAAAGCGTCCAGCGATGAAACCGCTTGCTCACCCAGTGGTTCCTCTGCTCCTACCCATGCAGGCAAAAGCAATGCAAGGAGCAATCCCATAAACAAACTGCGCCGTACGATCTCACGCCACCACATGAATGAAGACCAGCGCGAGCGGGGTGTAGAGCAGATCAACGGCAGATAATCCTTCAATGAATCCCTGCAAGAAGGCTTGGCGAAACAAAACCATGAGGACCACCAGAGCCACAATGATGAGGCGCGCAAACGATGTGCTCGACAATGAATCTGATAATGGCAAAGGCGATAGCGCCGCCAACGGCTACAGGCCACTCGCCGAATTGCTCCCTGTATACGAATCCGACAAAGGCACCTATTGCGCCAAACACTCCGCCAAAGGGGTGATCGCTCTGAGAATTTCCCATCACTTAGCCTCAACAATGGAAGATGTCCGGGGCGAGAAAATTGTTGCCCGAGGCTTTAACTTTTTTGTAGAAGTTAAGGAGCCGCGTCAGGGCAGTGCTTTGCGCGCGATTTGTGAGGAAGAATGGAATTTCAGGATCACCGGAATCCCTTGCTGGACATGGGGTTTGGTTATAATATTAACTTCTACAAATTAGTTAATATTATGTACCCGCAAAACTGTCCCGCTGCGGCAAGTGCATGGGTGAACAAGAGGTGCGCACATGCCTGCTAGCGCCGTGCGTTCGCGTAATCCCAATCACCCGAAAAAGGGTGCATCTATCAAGGTTGAGCCGATCACCCGGCTTGAAGACATCCAGCGCATCAAGATGCTGTTGGCGGATAACCCGCGTGACCTGTGTTTGTTTACACTGGGCATCAACACGGCCTATCGCGCCAACGAACTAGTTTCGATCAAGGTCGGACAGATTGCACATCTACAACCCGGTGACAGGCTGGATATCAAGCAGAGCAAGAACGGCAAGTATCGCTGTTCAAACGTAAACGACAATGTCTTTGCTGCTGTTCATGACTGGCTGGCGGTCCATCCCAACCCGGTCCCTAGCGCGCCATTGTTTCGATCCTATAAGACCCGAGAGGCAATAACCGCGATCTGCGTAACGGCTCTGGTGAAGCGCTGGTGCGCGGCAATAGGACTAAAGGGAAACTACGGCTCGCATACGCTGCGCAAAACCTGGGGCTACCATCAGCGTAAGACCTTTGACAAACCCCTTGCGCTCCTCACCCGCGCGTTTGGCCACACCAGCGAGTGGCAGACACTTGAATATCTTTGCATCCAGCCTACCGAGTTAGAAGAACTCTATGCCGAGGCGTTGTAGGCCGCTCCTCGGCGGGTGCTCAGGTCCTCATAGAGTAGATTTAAAGCCGAAGGATCCCGCTCCCCAGCCTATCCACTCGTTATCTGTCGCGAACAAATTGCCTCTCGATCCCAGAAATCTCGGATTCGGTCTCGAGGTCCGCTGCTGCTCGCTCGTCATTTTGATCGAAGCTTAGCTGAGCAACCAAGAAATCATCCGTGTCGTCCAGGACTTTGTAGTCTCTGTAAGAAGAATTCCGCCATCTTTCAAGGGCGCACAAAGCGTCGGTGCTAGGTCGATTGGAACTGACGATGCCAGCTGGCGAGTTTAAATCACGGTCAAATCGATAGGTGGTTTTATACATCGACAGGCCTATCGTTAAGTCGAAACACCATATGGGCAGTTTCTACGTTCACACAAACCAATCACGCTTCTCGCCGCATTTCTAACAATTGACCGGTCCAATCAGAATCTTGACTTGGCGTACAGTACCGCCGCGCGGTTTAACCGCACAACGGAATCGACCGCAAATAGCGATTATATCGGTTTTTCGACCTCTTCTTACGCATCTCATCCATCTGCGGGAATGTGCGCCTTCGAGAAAAGAGACAAACTCTAGACGAATAGGAATATTTGACTAGTGACAATTGTCGCTTGTCATGATAATAGTAATAGATGATAAGGAGTTTTCGTCATCGTGGCCTAAAAAGACTTTATGAAAGAGGTGATGAGAGCCGCGTTAATCAGAACCAGCTTTCGAAGATCAAACGCATATTGTCAATGCTTGATGCGGCAACACAGCCTGAAGACATGAACATTCCAGGCTGGCGTTTTCATCCATTGCGAGGCGATTCGAAAGATCACTATGCGGTTTGGGTGAGCGGAAACTGGCGAATTACATTTAGGTTCGATGATGAACCGCGAGATGTTGATTTAGTGGACTACCACTAGAAAGGAAATGATATGACTATGCAAAATCCTGTACATCCGGGCAGCATCGTACGAGAAGATTGCATCGCCGCTGCAGAGCTAAGTGTAACGGACGCAGCTAAGCTTCTAGGCGTTTCTCGCCAAGCGCTTAACAATCTAGTGAACGAAAAAGCCTCTATTTCGCCTGAAATGGCGATTCGCCTTGAGAAGATCGGCTGGAGCAGCGCCGATGCGTGGATGCGCCTACAAATGAACTGGGAGCTCGCTCAAGTGCGCGCCCGTGAAGATGAAATCGTAGTCAATGGTGTATCTGGCGGAGCTGCGTAGTGAACCCGCTAGACCAATACATGAAGAAGCTCCATGTGCGGCATGAGCACCTGAAAAAGAGCTGGGATGACTACCTCTTTAGATTGATGGGGGACGATGCTGCGGCAAGAGAAGAAGGCCTAGGCGAGTTATTGGTTTCACTAGATGCTTTGGAAAGTGAGCTGACACCCGAGACCACGCCGAGTTGGATCGAATTAATGAGAAGTAACGCGAGCGCACTCGGAGTTAGCCAAAATTACAACAACGCAAAAAAACGCCTCTCTTTGTTCCGAACACTGAGTAGCGCGGCATCCAAGATGCAGGCGCACAAATTTAACGCCTCGATCACGGATGATATCTCCCCGTTGGTTAACTTGGACGCTGTAGTCTCAAAGCACCATGATCAGAAAGCGATCAACGAAATCTATGATCGTGCCGTCGCGGCAATCACTGAGGCTTTGGACAGCGGTCAGATAGATAGCTCGCGTATCCAGCAGGATTTAAGGCGAATTCTTGCCACAATTGAAACAGCCCAAAAGTCCTCTTTCGTGAATCAGCTATTTCAAATTCCCAATTTGAATCGCTACCTCAAGGCCTTGGCCAAAGTTTCAGCGAAAAGGGTCCCTGTCTTGAATTTCGTGCTTGATGTAGTTGAAGAAGCTAACAAGGAACTCGATGAGTCTAACGCAAAGATTAATGCGGAAATCCGTGTTGTTCTTGAGCGGCAGTCAACGGAGATTGTTCAGATTATCGAACACCAACCTTTGGGGTTAATCGAGCACCAACAAGACAACGTAACCAAATCGGCAGAAATCACCCCCTCTGAAGCTGGCACGGATGGGTGATAGTTCTGCGATGGAACCGCCAACTATTACACCTAAGACATGAATTTTCGCCAAAAACTTGGAATTCCAGTGTTCCCCAATTTAATGCGCTACGTATCGGTCAGCAATGATGTGCTAGAGTTTATGACTTGAAGGAACCGCCAGTTTGGTTTGCCGGTTGCTGATACCAGTCCGCACCTCGAACCTCGGGGAGTCTACGGACACATCTTTATCTTTGGTTACGGGGATATTACTTTCAATTGTGAGGGACGCCCCTACAGAGTGGACGCCTTCATAAACGACCGATATAGGTCACCGATGTACTCGTCGGGCAAACTCTCCGCGACCAACACAACGCCCATCGATACAACATCGACGATGGCTGACCACACTGCGCGATCAATTCAAAATCTCGTCATGCTCCCGTCGAATCAGGAAGAGCAGCAGCACGGCGACGCCGAACATCACCATGTGCTGCATGTCTGCCTCCAGAAGCGACGCCGCGTTTCCGAGAACCATCACAATGACCACCGCCGGTAGTGTCAATGAAAGGCGGAAAACGATCAGCGAAAGGCAATCGCTGTAGAGGCCTACCCAGGGAAAGGGCTCGAGATCCGGCCGCGCTTTGAGGGTTCGATACTTACGCAGATAGATCAGAAGGTACGCTTGCAACGCCAGTACGAGCGCGATCCCCCAGGTTTCCACGATTCTGTTGGGGACCTTCAGCCCGACTATTTCTATCTGACCCAAGCCGGATTTTTGAAGCTGCGCAAGATGATCCTCAAAGTCCTCTGTGCTTGTAGAGCCCAGATTTTTTGCGGTTTCAAAGAGGCTGGGAAAGACATTGCTCGCGGAGTTCTCGGTTTTATACCGCCCCAGGTAGCGGTTGTGCTCAAATTCCGCACCGAGATGTACCTCATGAAAGCGCCAATCACTTCGCCGAAACACGACGGGGAGGTCAAACGAGTAGCCAATGTGCGGCGTCTCCGTCGTGTAGACTTGTATCTGAAGGATCACCGGATCGACGCTCTCGCCAAGACTTAACAGCAGTTGCCCGGCCCCAGCACCCAGCCGCTGATGGTTGATTGATGGGATCTTCAGCAAGCCAATGCGCGGCCCGTCATTGGTACCCAGCGGTACCACATCACCGATGGTGCCAACAAAACGACGACCCGATTCGAGGTGAACGTTTAACTCCGCCGTGACCAACGAGCCTTCGATCTCCGTGCGCACACCGTTTTCCTGGATGCGGTAGGACTGGACTGCAAAGTCGCCATCAGCGGTCATGAACTCATCGAACTGGTCGTTCGATAGCATGGTGTCCAACGAAGACAAGAGACCCGCGACGCTGTAAGTCTCTACCCCGGGCCAGTCTGACAGATCACCGATCGGATCGTTGTCAGCCAGCAGCAAATAGCCGCGCTCGAGAATCCAGTAATCAAACATCTTCGATCGCGTGTACTCCCCAAACTTGGTCTGTTTTCGTGACACCCATATCTCTTCCAGCTCAACGTCTGGCTCCAAACGCGACCAACCCAATCCATCGATCGAGATACCTGCTGCCACGGAAAACCGTGACTTCAAGATTTCATTGAATCGTTTCTCAACTTCACTGTGGAGGGAAAAATCTGAGTTCTCCATCCTCTTTGACGCCAAGTCCTGAACGGACTGATAGACCGACTCCTGGCTGTAGATTTCTTCAAGCGCCAGAACGTCGTTCAGCTCCTCCGTTGCTGACGAGTACAGCCGATCCGAGCCAATCAGCACAATGAACACTGCACCGGAGGACAGCAGGATCGCGAAGTGGATGCTTCGCAGATGGTTAAGAAAAAGTCGTTTGGTCTCAATATCCACGGTGTCTATCTTCGCTTCGTCTCCTCAGAGACCCAGCGAGCCTAGTGTTTTTCCCGGTTCGGCGAGATTTGGACAAGATCTGTTACTTTCTTCTCTATACATCACAAACCAAAGCAGATGAACATATTAAGAGCGGACGTTTTTTAGCAAATTCCCAGCAACGTCGCGCGGGAAGAAGACTAATCAATCGAGAACGTCATTCATCAACGGCCAGCTGGATGGAAGTGCGAGCTGCTAACGCAGTACTTAAAAACTTGATGATTCTCACTTGGAATCTGTTTCCAGTGACCAGGTGTCGCCGGCTGCTTCAAGTCTACATTGACTTAGGCGGCTGCTTTCGTTGCCAACCTTTGGCACTTTCCAGGACGATGGGATCTCTGCGGTATCCAAACATCCTCCCGGCTTCGATCGGACTATGCGCACAATGACCGCAGGCGATGTACTTGTGGTTTGGAAGATGGACGCGCATTTCGCTCACTGAAGAATGCGTTGGACACACTTGAAGAGTAAGCGGCGCAATCTTAGCTTTCGCTGCATCACTGAGAATATTGATACGACCACGGCTATGGGGTCTGCTTTTTTTTCAGATCCGACATTCTTTTGCGGAGCTAAAGCTCAATCTCATTCGAGAGCGTACCTGACGAACTGGTCAAGATCGCGGTCCGATGCAGCAACGACATCAAAACCTCGATCATCGTATAGATTCAAAACAATGCGCCCATCCGGCGAGGAAAAAAATAACTCTGCCATGAAATAGGCATGTGCCTGCTGAGGCATATGTCTGGCTAACTTACCTCGTACAATTTTTCGAATCTGACTAGACGGGACTATGGCTCGCAATACGAAACGGTATAGTTCGTCGTCTTCGTCAAAGTGAGTTTGAAAGTGCAACGTTTCTGTGACGCCGACACGACGTAGTTCATCGAGGAATTTTGTCTCTAGTTCGGAATTGGCCTGTTCGATGACAAAGAAGGTCTCAACGCTCTCTCCAAACTCTCCGCTGCACAACACATCAACGACGCGCTCAATCTTATCTTGCATCGAATCACAGTTCAGTCCGAATCGTTTACCAAACTCGAATCGATTGAATGGGCCGACTTTGAAAAGCTCTTCAAGCCTGAAATGATCCTCAACGCACATCAACTACTTACTTTCGTGAAATTTCCCGCACTATCTAACGTCCCTGTTTCACGATTGCCTTCTCGGTCAAACCGCTTCCAGGCATAGTTTGCTCTATGTCCTGCTTTATCTGGAGACAGGTAGCGCTTTGTGTTCTTGTCTAAAAATACAGGGTTAGCTCCCACCTGACGTTGTATTGCAGAAGGTACGCTTCCAGTAACTTCTTTCATGCCGAAAGTCTTTGCGGTTTCTCTTGCTTGCTTGTTCGATAAAACAAGGTGACGATGTCCATTCGCCGTCGCGACGGTCTTTGAAGAGTCCGCTTTAGGTACTAGCCGAGCTCCTGCTGGCGCTCCTCCGCTCGGGCTTGCTACATCGGTGGCGTCAACACCAGTTGTTACCTTTTTTGCCCCAGATCCCGATGTGGCAAACGAACCCTGACCGTGCATGCGATCAGCTGTCGCCAGCGATCCTCCACCATGTGCGTTTGCTCCTTGACGGGCAAAAGAACCTCGCTCAACAGCCTCATCGCCATACCGTGTTACTTGCCTCGTGCTTTGCGAAACAAGCGAGGTAGCATGAGATCCGGTTACAACCTCGTCAAAAGTTTCTTTCAGGGGTTTTTTGGCAAACGCGGAATTGCCGACAATCGAGAAGATCGCGACGCAAAATGCGAGGAGTAGCCTACTTCTAAACTGTGTCATTTGCTAAAACTTCCTTTCCTATCTTGAGCGCCGCCTACAAACCTAGAGCGAGCTGCAAGTGATGTGCCCTTCACAGCTTTGGTACCTTTGACCAAACCACCGACACCGAAAGCTAAACCCGCCCACGCCCCAGCCACTTCTGCTTCTTGGTGAAAGATTCTATGAAGCTCCTGCAAACGGTTGTAGCGATCCGCACAATCTGAAGATTCATCGAGAATCCTTGCCAAATCGGGACTTCGCCTTTCATCGATAGCATCGGCGCCATCCACGAACAAGTTATAGATACCACAACCAAGTTCGTTACCAAACATCAAAGGTATGCCGTCCACTATTTCCCAGATGAACGTCTTGGCTGGACTACTTGATGCATATAGCTCATGGTTAAACGGGTAAAACAGCGGTTCTACATCACCCTGTAGATAGGCACCGTCGCGAATGATGGTCATTGGTACACGTGTTTTTCGATCAAACGGTATTCTACTCAAAACCCACGAGAGATCTTGAGTGCTCTCAATCTCATAGCCGTCTAACTGAGCGATGATATCGCCAGGTTCGATTTCCTCGTCCGCTGCTGGCATCCCTACCCACACTTTTGTGATCTGTACCCCGAAGTCGGTATCTCCAACATGTACTCCGATCTGAAACGGGTTTTCTCGACCGGGATTGCTTAACAAAAAATCTTCGAACTCCATTCGTCCTTTTAGATCTCGTGCGAGAAGGTGTGCGTACTCAAATGCGACGTGTTTGTGGTTTGTTTCAATCAGGTAGTGCGTGGTATCTCCGTCGTAATCCAACTTAAGCGACTTATATTCTGCGATGTACTCGCAAGGGTTCTGATTCACATATCTAAACTTACTAGTCGGATGGAAGCAAAGTTTCGTCGCCCCAGCCCAAACCATTTGACCCGCTGGATTTTGCAGTAACCATCTAGCTAATTTGGTACTAGAACGACCATAGTAATAAAAACTCCCGTTGACGTCGTAGAATCTAGCACAGGTCCCTGGCTCCTTTATGTACCAGCCGCTCTCGTTGAAATTACCATTAGCGTCCTCGTACGCTACCGCAATCGAGATCGTTACTGGTGATCGGTTGCACAAATGCACTGCTTCAGCTATCGCGTTGATAGGTACGAGACCTAGTATTGCCGTGATCGTTAGTGCGACCTTGATTTCCAATGGTGACATCTTACTGGCTCAGCGAACCGCTTACCCCATCAAGTGTCTCATGTCTTCGCTGAGAGTAGAAACTCATTACTTTCGTTCGACTACTTCTCTGCGTATCTACTATATTTGCATCAGACGATCCCTTGCCTAACTCGCGCAGCGCACTCGCAGCCTCTTTCATGCGGTGAGCTTCAATCCACCCGCCAATGAGTGTGTCCAAACCTCAATGTTTATGGATGAGGTTGAGCGCGTGGAAAGAAGGTGCGGCTGGATAATCAGCCGCCCGCCATTGTGTTTCATGAGAAAAAGGCCGTCGTCACGCCCACGCTGTCACCTATCCTGGCGACGCGCGCCCTCTAGAGCGGGCAATCTCGTTTTCGGGCATCCTGGTTCGCAACCACCAGCATCTAATTGGGAGTCGCCAAGAATCTAAGAAAAGGTTATCGTGATCGTTAGGGAAGGGAGTCGTTTGACACTAAGAAAAAGGCGTAGGCACCGGGCAGAGCATGCGGATTGCAAAAAAACGCAAAATCGTGCGTTGTGCATTGATTTCATCGTCCGAAATCTCCATCATTTTGCCTGACCCCCGAACAGCGCTTGACATTTCCCTCGTGTTTTGCTAGGCAAAGAGCGGGATGAAAACTTGACACAGGGACGAAAAGTACAATGACCCTTGAGGCCGCTGCGACCGTGGCGAGTAGGACCTATCGGTCTATGCGAGTCTTTGAGATTTCCGAGAAAAACAGTGCGCCCGGAAAGCGGATTACTGTTGAACGGCGCGTCGCCAATGCGCTCACTGAGCAGTTAATAGAAGGTTCCGATAATCTCCTTGAAATTGTCGGTGACGCAGTGAACTGCAAGCTCGGCCAGCCAGTTAGCCTTCGCAGCCTCGAAGATCAAGGGGCACGTATATCCCAACACAACCCGAACATCGTCGTGTTCCCTCTGATGAGATTCGAATGGGGTTCAGGTGAAGTAGAAATGCGACTAAGTTGCACGGTTTGTTCAGGACGAAGTCGCTCCAAGATTTGGGTGAGACTTACCGAATTTGATATCGCTCATTCAAATCTCTCGCTACAAGAATTTACGGACGTAGTTGACTCTGCTTCAGAAGCTACACAAGAATACTACTGGCGCAAAGCTCTCCCAATTTTCCTTTCGCACTACGAAGTTGATCGTGACGGCTTCCAACAAACGTATGACGTTTCCGTACTCGTTTCAGGGGTCCCAACAGCCCTCGAGAAACAAGTTCAGGAAGACCTCACAAACCTCGACAACGGCGACATGGAACTGGAGAGATTTCTTCAGAAATACCGCAGATGCTATTCGCCGGAACGAACTAGTGACGATGAGCTTTCAGAACAAAACGAAGAGTGGTTCTTCGTTGAGGGAGAAGACAATAGCTTGTCGTTCTTGAGGCAGCTGTCACTTACGTTTAATCCTCTTTCCAAGAATAGCCTTACTGAAACGAAGCTGTTTTTAGCGATGAGTAGTGGAGGTAAGAGTCAGATTGCGGCGCAACGTTACGTCTCCAGAGCAATACCCGACGACTACGCTATAAATTTGTAATATGTCGATTCGCTCTATTAATATGAGCGGTTTGATGTTTGGGCTATGAGGGATGAGGGAACAAGAATATGCCAATCGGATTGGCAACCATCTGTCGTACTATGAAACGCGCAACCAAAACTCACTCGTATTACTAATTTCATCTGAAAATGAAGTCACTAAAGTCGCGCGGGCGGCGAACTTCGAAATCGCGGACGGTTGTGGGTGTAAAGCACCCGACGAGGACCTATCTGAGTCTTGCCTGACGGGTCCTCGCAGACTAGAACTCGTCGGTGATGCCTCTTCCGAACTTCACAAAGCTCTTGCTGATATCGACTCACTTCGCGTAGAAGAAGCAGAGGAATCAGCTGATATTGTACTGGTACATTCCAGCGGTGAAAAAAAGTTGTTCAGTTTCACGATTGCAGCGAGAGAAGGGAGTTGCGACCCGGACGATGAATCGAGAGCCCCATTTTTCGGATGCAGTGATCGAATCGGCATTGCGAGTGACTTTAGTCCAAAGACCAAAGTTGTTAGAAGATTCTCTCGAGGCTAATTCGTGACACTTGGCGGTTTCAGCTACTACCGAAACCCTTTTTACAGGAAACTAGAGCACGAAGGTAAGTGTGAAGGAAACAGAGAACTTCATACTTGCCTAGTTTCTTTTGGGCAGCCTGGTGATTCGATGGCAGCTCAGCTCTCGTCTTTTTTAAACTCACGCCACAAACTGGGGACGCCGATCCTTACGGACAAGCAGCCTGCTCCCCCTTTGCTGTTTGCGTTCTATACCGATCTCAGCAAGCAACCAAACATAGATGGTCCAGAACTAGAAGAGGACGAATGGAAGAGTCTGCTAGCTTTCTATTTGGACGCTCTGGAAGCGGCAGCGGACCGATTGGCAACATCGCGAATTGCCTCGTGGGCATCGAAGGCGCTAATGAGCAAAGGCCACAACCTTTCCAAAGAACAAAGAAAACGGGTTGTTGAGTCCGTCAGCTCTCATATAGCGGGAACGAGATCCCCACTATTGATTGAGGGTAGCGATGCTTTGGAGAAGCTGACCCAAAATCTACGGACCGTACTACGCCAAGCAGCAGTAGACTTGGACATTGAAGTTAGCGTCGATGACGTCTCACTAGACAGAGCGAGCTTTCCGCGCGGACTCATCGTAGCCAGTGAGTACGCGTTTCCTTCATTCGCTTTCCCTCCTATTGACAGCGATCAGACCTTCCAAAGCATAGTAGACCGAATGATAGACATCGCGAATCGCTATCAAGTCTTCATTCATGGAGGCACACTGAACGATTGCTACTCATCCACAAAGAAACATTTCGGCTATGCCTATGGGGTGCTTGTCTCTCCCAGCCTAACGATGGATAGCACAAAAAAACCGTCTCCTGTTCGTAGAATTTTCAAGAACGAACATGCGATGTCAGGTCGACGCAAGGAAATATTCGAAGGCTTTATTAGCCACCCACCGTTACCAAGTGTCGACGTTTTTGCAACCGACTTTGGCTATACCGGCTTTCCGATATGTGCTGACTTTATTTCGACAAGGTTTGATGATGTTTTCGGATACTTTTTTAGAGAGCATGCATCCAAAAATAGGCCGCTTGACTATCTCTTTGTTCCTTCAAGGGACTTTTCGAGCCACGGCTCGCTTTATCGAAAACTGACAACACCATTGTATCAGTGGCACTACACCGACAAGTTAAAGTCCCACAACTTCAAGGCAAAGCTAAAGCGCTTCCCGATGCACATAGGCTTCGTCAACTGTCTGGAAGGTGGAGCTCAGCCCAAGATCGACTTTGTAAGCAAACGATTCGCTCCTCAGGATGTAACCGATGAAATGACAATCGATGGGGCAAACTTACAAGCGATCTTTGCGTTCAAGGATGCGAACGCGGTCGAGCTAGAATCCGAAGGAATGTTTGTGCATCGCAAATTTGGCGATTCCAACTCTTCAACGGAGGTTGTTGAGGAAATCAAAACCCGTAAGGAGGCGGTCGAATACTGGGCTGAACCCCAAAACCGCCGCAGTATGCTCGCAGCCTATCTAGGTTTCAGCCAAACCTCGGTAGACATACCATTCGACCGCTTCAGGCCGCGACACAGCTCAGATATCGACTAGAGCTGCACGGGAGAATTGGAGTGAATGAGCTAGTAGGCAATCTGGCGATATCCGCTTCTTGCTGAAGTTATTTGCAATACGTCTGTAGCGATCGGGTAGCACTCGAGAAGCCGGTTCTGCTTAGATAGACTCGGGTCATATACTCAATTAACGAGGCCGGCCAATCTTTCTGTTAGTCAGGAAGCCGGTCTGCTTTGAGTTGCCTCACTACTGCTGCAACATCGCCAGGCTCCATACGAATACTGGGATCTTGATCCATGAAGGTTTCAACGACTGTGTGATCGATGTCGACGATGATTGTGGCTGGAAACGGGACATCAAGTCTCGCTAGATGCTCTGGCGGCTCAATCCCATACCGCTCGTAAACAGGCATAAGTATTGGTGCGAAAGACCATCGCAATCCGTAAAGATCTGCAACGCGATTGTCACGATCAAACAGCAGTGGGAAGCCCAGGCGATTTTCACGCGCGGTCTGTTTCGCTGATTCCGGTGTCTCAGGCGAGATCCCCCAAATGATGCCATTGTGAACCTGGATTGCAGGCAAGCGTCGCTGAAGCGCACGAAGTGCGTTCGCGCAGAACTGACACCAACCCCCACGATAAAATGACAACACAACTGGCCTGCTTGCCTCATGCAAGATCCGTTTGTGGCCTTGTGAATCATACAGGCTGAAGTCTGGGGCAAGTGTCCCGAGATCAGGGGGTTTCGGGGCACCGGAAGATTCATACTCTGTTATTAATTTCTCCGCGAGATCATCACGAACGTCGCTCGGAAGCAGATCGAGATAACTTGCGATCACATCACGGTTTTGCGCGCCTAAAGTAGGTGGCTTAGGTACATCATCCACTTCTTCCTGCCTCAAATTGCGTCGTGTTGGGGAATTTAACTACGCTTCGCGCAATTCACCCTTTGTCGTCGTGCGTCGAAGCAATCTTGGATACTCTGCCGGGGCTCGCTTCGCTTTATGGGCTGCCAGCCGATTGTCGGCAATGATCAAGTCTCCATCCTTCCAATGATGCGTATAGTAGGTGCCTTCCCGATCCAGTGTATCTTGAATTAGCTCTAGCAAGATGCGGTTTCTCTTTGGGCTCACACCGACAATCTCTCCACGCGTGTCGACAATCGCCACCATCATACCCAGATTAACAAACAACGCCTTTGTCCCTGTATTGGGGTGAGTCCGCACTAATCGGTGCACCGTTCCGTTTCCGTGTACCGTCTTAAGCTCCATCATCTCATGCTGAATCTCTTCGGGCAGTGCGGAAAACGCATGAACAGTACTTGTGTAACAAGTTTCACCGCCGATCAATGGCGCTTGTTCCATGTAGAAGAAAGACAATACGGTTGGCCTTGGTCGAAAAGATCCATCAGCATGCCAGTACAAACCAATGTCGCCAAATCCCCGGGATTCGATGTTAGATACCGGGTAAATCTCAGGATAGTTGGGATTCATGACAGGATGTGCGGGGAACTTTTCGAGCTCGCCAAACTGCATAGAGAAGTCGATTTGTTGCTGTTCAGTTAATCCTGCGGTTGGAAACAGCAAGATGTGGTACTTCCACAAGCTCTCCTTGATCGCATCGATCAAGTCCGAATCCAGAGGTCCTCGCAAATCGACACCTTCTATCTTGGCACCGAAGCTCGGCGTTAACTCTGTAAAGTTGAACGACACATTGGAGTTCAAATTCTGCTCCTCATCTGAAGCTCCACATCTCCTTTCCCCCTGGTCTAGGGTTAATACCAATCAGCTCGTTAGAATCTGTGTGTCTTCCGACAAATCCCAGTAAGGAGGATCTCCAAATCGATGTTTAAGGAAGTCGAGGAATGCACGAACTTTTTTTGAGCCACGACGATTGGGTAGGTAGATCGCATAGATCCCGGAGTCCCCAGGGCGATGATCCACCGTCCAGTCAGTCAGCAATTCCACAAGGTTACCGCGACAAAGATCTTGCCCGACAAGCCATGTTGGCATCATGATGATTCCAGCGCCACCAACCGCCGCTTCTCGCAGCGTCTCGGAGTGATTGGCCCTTAGACTCCCTTTCGGCTCGATAGATTTGGACATCTTCCCTTTCGAAAAAAGCCACGTTTGCTCACCATCCGTGTAGTTGAAGAGCAAACATTCGTGCACATCGAGGTCTTCAGGAGAGTTGGGTGTGCCGCATGATTCGAGGTACCCGGGGCTGGCACAAACGACCCGCCTATGTGGCGCAAGCTTTCTGCTAATGAGGCTGGAAGATTCCAGCACGCCTAATCGAATCGCAATGTCAATCCGGTCGTCGACCAGATTGACAATGTTGTCAGTTGTTGTCAGGTCAAGATCAACTTCTGGATAAAGGGACAAAAACTGAGGGATCGCCGGCGCTACGTGCAATCGCGAAAAGGCAACGGGTAGACTTAGGCGCAAAGTTCCTCTGATGGGCCCTTCAGCCTCCGAAACAACACGATCCGCTTCTTCTAGTTTTTGTAGCAAATCGATGGCGTATTCAAAGTATGTTTCTCCAGCTGGCGTAAGTGTCACCTTACGTGTTGACCGATTAAGTAGTTGAACGCCCAAACATTCCTCGAGATTGTCAACTTGTCTAGTGACTGAAGAAGTCGCGACGCCCGCTCGCCGAGCAGCTGGAGCAAATCCTCTCTCTTCAGCGACAGCAACAAATGCACTAAGTGCAGCGAACTTGTCCACAAACCTCCTCCTTTTCGGAAAAGTGGCTGTGATTAGAAATACTATCTCAACGTAAGTGTGCTCTTATCAGTTTGCAATACCTTACATGTTTCCTAAATTCCGACCCACGACCATCTGTTTCGACAAACATGCTCAAGGCTGTCCTCCAGTCATGCACCCCAGCCGCTTTCATAAATGGTCGAAACAAGATTGATACTGGAAAACACCAGAATACTTTCGTTCACCCTTCTTCAACTATCTTTAAACACGTTGCGCACTAAACAAGTTATAAATAGCGTCGATTGGGCGTTGGAAGTCAACATGATCAGGTTGTGTGTCGGAGTCGCTTTAGGGTTTGCAAGCTTGTCGGGGGCAGAAGCTAAAACAGATGTATCCATGTTCGATCTCTGGTGCACTGAAACGACAATCAGCCGAAACGAATCGAGTGAGTTCGCGGAACTCATGGAACATTTGCATGCTGAAATTTTGGACATCGAAGATCAGTTGGACCTCGCGGATCCAAACATGGCTGGCTATCTCGCAACCGTGGAGTACCTGGCAAGGGAAAGAAACGCGCTCCTGTTTACCTATGAGCTGATGCGAGCCGAACAACGATTGCGTTCGGGTCAAGGTTCTGCGCTCAACATTGACAGCGAAAATATGAACTTCGAAAGTGGCACGCAACTATGTGCCGGAACAACGCTGGATCTATGACATATGAAGCTCCAGCACTGGCCAATTACATCGAGCTGAAATCGTGAGAAAACTGGTATTCACCTTGTTTCCAATCTTAACCGCATGTACATCGTTGGAAGGCACCACTGTGGGTGCTCACATCCCAATTGGTGGCATTGTCAATGTAGGCGTCACTAAGAAAGTGAATACCAGCGAGAAGCAAACCAAAGAGGAAACCGAAGAAGGCTGTGATCGTGAAGACGAATCTGGAGATGAATCAGCCTGCAACTATCGTCAATCTGACGGATCCTCGCCGTGACAGTTAACCAATCTGAACGCAAAAACAATTTTCTGATCGTCAGCTGGTTGTTTCGCAGATTTTCTTCAAGTTACCTATCACTTGGAGCTCATGATGAAGGCTGCTCTTTTTTTCCTAATCTTCCTGTCAGCGATCACTTGGGCATCGCCACCCATTGCGGTGAACATCGCTGAACTTGAGAAAGCTTTGAAATCCGTTGCGCTTTCCGATAGCCAATGGAGGCAGTGGGTAAGACTAAAGAGCACCTGCATTGATGGTGATTGCTACACACACCTGAAAGCCCTTCTTACTGAAGAGCAATGGCTCGCACTGCAGCGTATCGTGATGTCTAAGCCGGAGAACTAAGCCGTGTTGGAACAGGTTATCCGATGCGCCCGACGGAGATCGATTTGGTTGAGTGCGTTAGCTGAACGCGATCGAATTGCGAATTACTTCGTACAAAGGCGCTATCAACAAATACTAGCCTCCGTCGACTCTGATCCGGAGCTCCTGCGGAAATTGGCGGAAGCAAGACGTCAAGCGCTTGCATCGATTGTGGATGCACATACGGACGAGGGCGAGAGCCAACCACCACCTTGAATCGATTCGACCCCGATAACCGCTTCCGATTAACACCATCGCTATGTCCAAAGGACTTTGCCGCAAGAGTCGGCGCCAACTTGAACTACAGCTCTTCTTAACCAGCTTTCCGCGTTTCGATCGCAATCACATCAGACACCGATCCCGCTAAAGATGAGTTTTCAAGCGCACATGTGCACTGGTTACTTTGTGTCGGTCAAAAGAAGAGATTTGCGTGAAACACCATGTGAGCTACCTCGGATAGGAGGCTACCTGTGATCCGGGAAAACTAAACTGGCAACAAACGCGGAATTGCTTTCATTGACCAACTACCAATAAATACGGGGGCGTGGGTGGAGAAGCCGCCGCCCCCTATATAAAGCTGTTCTATCACAATGTTGCGGCAGACAGCGCTGTGGGACCGTTTGACCCACGCCGTTCGTTGTTGTGAACCACCATTGAATGCTGGCTGTGCTCATTAAACTAGAACAGCGAGCTCACTGTCCCGTGAGAAGCCTCTATCTTTTGTCAAGAAGAGTTAACTGATCACAGCTTCGAATTGTCGATTTGTCTGGTTTTTTCTTAAGAAAACTCAACTCGCATGTTGGTTGCGCTGACTTGTTCGTTTAATTGGTTATCGCTCGCTGCTTTCGCGGGCAAGAACGAACTGATTAAGGGGATAAGAAATGATCAGCGTAAGATGCAGACTGTGGTTTGTAGCATTGCTCGCGTACTCGATCGCACCTGGCGTATTCGCGGAAAACGTCGAGCAGGATGTGGCCGCGGACGAAACGCTCGAAGAGATAGTGGTGACGGGGTCTCGTATAAAGCGATCTGACTTCACCAGCGCGAGCCCCATCACGGTGATAACTGGCGAGTCGATCCTAGAAAGCGGGTTTTCGAATCTTGGCGAGGTGTTACGTTCTCAGGCTGTCGCGGGAACGGCTGGTTTCAATCAGTCGAGTGTGCTGTCCGGGGGCGGCGCGACTTCGATTGACCTTAGAAATTTGGGGCAAAGCCGGGTACTAGTGTTGATAAATGGCCGACGGGTGGCCAACTTTGCAGATGCGCTGGCCAACGAAGCAGTTGATTTGACCTTCGTACCCCAGGCCATGATTGATCGGGTGGACATACTGAGAGACGGTGCGTCCGCCATATATGGCTCCGACGCAATTTCGGGGGTTGTAAACGTTATTCTCAAGGAACGTTTTGAGGGTGTCCAGGCGGGAACGACGACTGGCGTTTCCAGCGAGGGTGACGGCGAACAGTACGTCGTCGACTTCTCCATGGGTACTGCTAGTGATCGTGGTTCTGTTATTGTGGGTGCGGAATATCGCTATCAGAACAACATTAACCAACGCGATAGAAGCTGGGCGTTTCCAACAGTCTCGTCTCTTGACGAGACCAGTATCTCGCAAGGGAGTTTCTTTTCGCCGGGTGGTGTGTTCTTTGGCGACAATGGGACCCTCTTTTGCACGATACCTAAGGCGTTTGGAGGCGACGAGGTCACCAACGATCTGGTGAACTGCCCATCATTCCAGACGCAGTCTCCCACAAGTCCCGATCAGGTGCAGTTGCTGCGCTACGACTACGGCCTCGAGCAGGATTTGTACAACGAATCGGAGGTCTATTCACTTTCCGGCTACGGAATCTACGAATTGTTCGACGGTGTGGAGGGGTTCGTTGAAATGCAATACTCAAAACGAACCGGACAAAGTAATCTGGATGGTAACCCCGGCTCTTTCGGCACCCCCGCTTACCCAGACGGTTCTTATGTGCCTGGCACCAACCCGAACGTTCCCGTTGCGGGCGAAGGAGGATTCTTCTACTTCCGGCCGACCAGCACGATCGGAAATCGTCAGTCTGACTTTGAAGTTGACACCACACGTCTGGTTGCTGGGGTTCGAGGTGAGATCTTGAATGATGACTCTGTATTCGACCGTTGGCGCTGGGAGGCATCCTATCTATACACCAGAGTTAATGCAGACTTGGTGACGGATGCGGTTTGGAACTTGGCAAGGTTCGTCCGGATTTCGGACCCGGATCAATGTGCGCTTGACTCTCTCTGTTCACAGGTGGTGAACCCATCCGGTGCACTGGACGCGATACGGCCCGGTAACTGGACACAGAGTGAGATCGACTACATGACACAGGTGTCCACGGCACTATCAAAGTTCGAGACAACCGGTTGGTTTGGGTTGGTAAGCGGGCCATTGTTCGACATGCCTTATGGCGAAGTTCAAATGGCGTTGGGCTTTGAAACGCGCACGGATGAGGGACTTTCAAAGCCCGACTCAGTTACCGAAGCAGGTGAGTCAGTTGCCAATCAGGTGTTTACAACGCAGGGTTCATTCAGCGTCGATGAGTGGTTCGCAGAAATTGATGTGCCTTTGTTGGCCGATCTACCGGCGTTCGAACGCTTGGACATCAACTTCCAATATCGTTTGTCCGATTACTCCAATTTTGGATCCGAAGCGGTTCAACGTGCCGGTCTGAACTGGCAGATCAACGAGAATATTCGTGTCAGGTCTACGCTGAGCACAGCCTATAGAGCACCTCAAGTTACGGATCTGTTTGGTGGTGGTGTGGTGAGTTTCGATTTCTTCGATCATCCTTGCGCAGACGCATCTGAACGCGCAAACGACCCAAACGTGGAACAGAATTGCGTCCTCGATGGCGTCGTCACAGCGACGCCACAGGTATCAGCCCAGTTTGCCGTCCTTTCAGGGGGCAACGAAAACCTAGAGCCTGAAACAGCAGATACATCCACAATTGGGCTCATTTTCACGCCGCAGTTTCTGGAAGGATTTTCGCTGTCGGTCGACTACTGGGATATTGAAGTTTCAGACTTGATTAGCCGACCGACGTCAGACTCAATTGTGAAAGACTGCTATCGTGGCCCAGTAGGCTTGACCGCACCAGAGTGTGATCAATTCGAAACGGTTGTGAACGCCGCCGGGCTGTCTGTGAGAAACATGACAAATGGGCTGGCAAACCTCGACAAAGTGTCCACTGATGGTTTCGATCTAGGCGCTTTGTATGAATTTGAAGGCCTCCGGGACACACTGTGGCGCGTAAACCTTCAAGGTACATACGTGCGCGAAAACACCTTTTACCCTGGAGCAGGGGGAGCAGACGATCGAGGTTCGATTCCACGGATCAAAGCTAACGCTAGCATAGACGTGGCGTGGCGGAACTTCGACTTCCAATGGCGAACGCGCTATATCCACGGAATGAGCGATCCTGATTTCGATGGGAACAACGTGTTTGGATACGAAGATGTGCCATCACACACTGAACACGATGTGCGGGTTCGATACAACCTAGACCAATACACCATCGTCTTTGGTGTTAACGACTTGTTTGACCGAGACCCGCCCTATGTCTTTTCCAGCGGCAACAATACCGACCTTTTCCTCTACGATGCCATAGGTCGCTACTTCTTTGCCCGACTCTCGGCGAATCTGTAACTAGCAAGCGTACGGACGGGAGGTTCCGTCCGTACGCCACTTCTCTCTCTCCACACATGACGTGGCGAAACGAATCATTTGGCGCGTCAAGAATTCTGAAGAATTCTCAATGTCGGATGTATCACTTGCTTACAGTCCCTATCCTCCGAGTCCAGATTGGCTGCCAATGAATAGTTGAAGTATGTTTCGCTCGCTTGTTTTGACGTTGTTCCTCGTCGGCGTGTGGACAGAAAGTCTAGCGTTTTCAGTTGAGGATATACGCCTTCAAGGCCTCGCCCGAGTATCTGCGGGGAGTGCTTACAGCTTGATTCCTTATGACTTGGGCGACGAAATAGGCAGTTTCGAAGTGCGGGAGATCGTTAGAAGCCTTTTCGCTTCCGGATACTTCAACGACGTTCGAATTGGGAGGGACGGCAATGTCCTGGTGATTTCTCTCGAAGAACATCCCCAGGTTGAGTCGATTGAGGTTGACGGGAACAAAGCCATCCCAACTGACAATTTGATCGACAGTCTGAAAGATCAAGGATTGGCTCAGGGTGAGCTGTTGAGGCGCGCAGCGCTCGATCGCGTAACTCAAGCGATCGAACAACAATATGTAGGTGAAGGACGATACGATGCGGAAGTTGAAGCGACCATTGATCAGCTACCGCGTAACCGGGTTGCCATCAAAATCCAGATTCGAGAAGGCAAACCATCTAGTGTGAGGCAGATTAACCTGGTAGGCGTAACCGCGTACCCAGAAGAGGAGCTGCTAGATCTTTTCGAAATAAAGCATCCCAGTTTGTTCTCATTCATAAGAAACGATCACAAGTACTCACGACAAAAGTTCGCTGGTGACATCGAAAAGCTCGAAGCACACTTCAAGAATCGAGGATACGTTAACTATCGGCTTCGCTCGACGCAGTTGTCGTTGTCTCCCACTACAAAGGATGTGTACCTCACACTGGCCGTTGAGGAGGGTGAAGTTCACCGAATTGGTGAGGTTTCAGTACTTGGCGACATCGGCGATCTGCGAATAGAAGATCTGCAAAAACTACCAGTTACTACAAAAGGCGAGATCTTCTCACAACAGGCTATCGTGGCAAGCGAGAGCAGACTTACACGAGTGCTCACGGATGCGGGCTTTTCGTTCGCAACAGCTTCTGGGGTACCGTTGGTTCGAGAGGATGGTTTAGTCGACGTTGAGTTTTTCGTCGATGCCGGTCGCCGAGCGACCGTGCGGCGAATAGAGTTCAGCGGAAACACCATAACAAACGACGAGGTGCTACGTCGTGAAGTTCGTCAGTTTGAAGGAGCGGTTGCATCCACCCGGCTTATTGATCTATCGAAGGTTAGATTGGAGCGTCTCGGATACTTTCGAGATGTCTCTGTAGAAACGCCTCAGGTCCCCGGTACAGAGACTCAGATTGATGTTGCATTCGAAGTAGAAGAACAACCAAGCGGGAGTATCAGTGCAACAGTTGGGTACTCTCAGGGCAGCGGTGTCATATTCGGAACAAGTCTGCAAAACAACAACGTTCTGGGTACCGGAAACTCTTTCGGCATCAGCGCAAGCTTTAGTCGTTTCATATCAGCGCTCAGTGTGAACTACTTTGATCCCTACTTCACGCTAGATGGCATCTCTCGTGGCTACAACATCTTTTTGCGACGTACCGATTTCGAAGAAAACAACATCGCTCGGTTCACGACAGATTCGTTCGGTGGTGGGGTCAACTTCGGTTTTCCGATATCTGAAGTGGAGCGGATAAACTTTGGTGCGCGGATCATCACCAACGACATTACCGCGGGTAGTTTCCCTGCTCTGGAGATCGAGGAATTTCTCGATGCAAACGACGAGCGATCTACCGATTTACTACTTCAACTCGGCTGGCAGAAGATCGCTTTGAACCGAGGACTGTTTCCAGACCGAGGTCATTCGCAGCGCGTAAGTCTGGAAGCCAGTGTGCCAGGGAGTGACTTGCAATACTTCAAGGTTGCTTACGAAGGTGAACGCTACTTCCCACTAGTGGGACCGCTAACACTCAGAGTTCATACGGAAGTTGGTTATGGAGATGGATACGGTGGAACGGAATCGCTGCCTTTCTACGAAAACTTCTTCGCCGGTGGTTTCGGATCCGTTAGAGGGTTTCGTACCAATACTCTAGGCCCTCGCTCGACGATATCCCCCACTGATCCCTTCACGCGGGAAGGTGATCCGTTTGGGGGTAACGTCCTTGTACTTGGCGGCGCGGAAGTTGTGTTTCCGATGCCGTTTGTCAACGATCCACGCCAGTTCCGAACCACCTTTTTCCTAGACGCCGGGAATGTGTTTAGCAGTGACTGTTCAGCACAGTCTAACCAGTGTCTCGATGTGGATCTAAACCAAATGCGCTGGTCGGTCGGTCTGTCTGCGACCTGGCTCACCGGCTTGGGACCAATGACCTTTTCGTTTGCCAAGCCGTTCAACACGAACGCTCGCGACGAGAGAGAGCACTTCCAATTCGAGCTGGGAAGGACGTTTTAGCCCCTTCACAAAAATTAAGACTTTTTTGGTTGGTCTTGCGCGTGTTGCCAGTCAACATTTTGGGCGTTTTCCAGAGGAAGAATGGTGAAGAGATTCCATTTCGTGCTCACGGTGCTTCTGCTGGCATCGGGTATTTCCGCATGCGACAGCGGGGGCAGCAGCAGTGGTCTAGATCCCGAGGCGGACACTCGCTTCATCAACGCTGTGCCCGATAGTCCACCAATTCTTTTCAGACTGCAGGAAGGACCGACTGCGACGGTTTCCTTCGGGCAAGCTTCTAATCTCTTTCGCATTTCTAACGGCAACGACGAGTTAGACGTCAGCTACTTCGAGCCAGACGGTGATGAGATAGATCTGATCGAAGACGAAACGATAAGCTACGCGCGCGAAAGTGAGGTGAGCCTGGTACTTACCGGCCCCCTTGAGTCAACTCAGTTGATCGAACTAGAAAACTCAGAAGCCGACGTAGAGTCTGGCGTTGAGGTTCAATTCGTCAATGCCACTGCAGTTGAAGCCGTAGAAATCTACTTGGTGCGTGGTTCGGCTAACCTAAACGGTCAATCTCCTCTAGCGGCACTCGCACCCAATGAAACTTCGGATATCGTCAACCTTGATGCCGGCGATGACTATTTCGTTGTGGCAACAGACGGTGATAGCGGTAGTGTGATCTACCAGGCGGGTCCAACACGTCTACAGGCGCTAACCCGCAGGTTATTTGTCGCCATAGACTATTTTGGCCCTGGAGGTGGTGTTATGCGTGTCGTGCAGGTGGATACCAATTCAGCATCGACGCTCAGTAACGAAGCACTGCCAAGTGAGTTCAGAATTGCCAATATGGCGCCCGACCTAGCTGACTTGGATGTTTATGTTAACGACACCTTGACAGCACCAATTAGCTCAAACGTCTCATTTGCGAGGCTTAGTGGATATTCGGAACTATTGCCGGATACCTATGAGTTCATTGTTACCTTTCCCGGTGACCCCGCCACTGTCGTTTTCTCAGACGACGTGACTTTGGTACCAGGAGAATCCCGAACCATGGTGTTAAGTGGGCAAGTTGGCGATGCTAGCTTGCGCGCAAGATTTGTTCGAGACGATAACCGCCGCGTCGGGATCAGCGCGCAGGTACGAGTGGTCCATGCTGCACCTAGCGCGGAATCCGTCGATGTGTACTTTCTTGTACCTGGCGAGCAGGTGGACGACTCGGTTTCAGTATTCTCAAATTTTGTGTTGTTGGCTAACGGCGTTGTTGCACTGGATGGAGGCGACTACGATGTTGTTTTCACTCGCGAGGGTGAGGAAACAATCCTCTTTGGACCTGAACGGATCAGCGTGAGCCCTGGGGGCATCTACGGGGTGTATCTAACAGACGCTCCCGGTGGAGGGACGCCAATCGACATAACACTGACGGATGACTTTCAAGCCGCCAACTAAGGATGCGTTGAAGTCGTCAGTCCCTATTTTGTTAAACATGGCAGTGCGGTGCCAATGACGCTCCCAGCCGTGGTAGTCGACGGAGATCAACAATGCGGGTGCTGCTGGTGGACGACGATAGAGAACTCACAGATTTGTTGTCTAACTTTTTAGAGCGCCAGCAAATGCGTGTGGAGGTTGTCGCTAGCGCCGAAGAGGCTTTAGAGCGCTTTTCACCAGAACAGTTTGACGTTGTCTTGTTGGACGTGATGTTGCCCGAGCAAAGTGGTCTTGATGTACTTCAGAAGCTCAGACGTGACTCACAAATACCTATCATAATGTTGACCGCGAAAGGTAGCGAGGACGATCGGGTCACAGGTTTAGACCTCGGCGCCGATGACTACGTATCAAAACCTTTCAGCTCTCGCGAGCTTACGGCTCGGATTCGCGCATTGAGTCGGCGTAGAGACAGCAGTATTCAGACCAATATGATTCACCATGACATAGAGCTCATTCCGAACGAGTTTGCCGTGGTGGTTTCGGACAAAAAAATAAACCTGACCTCCGTCGAATGCGCAATACTTCAGCGTCTACTTGACTCTCCAACGGAACCGATCACACGCAAAACGCTATACCGTGAGGTTCTAGGTCGGGAGATATCCCCTTTCGACCGCAGTCTCGATACCCACATCAGTAACTTGCGGAGAAAACTGGGTGAGCATGGTGACAACAAAACGCGCATTCGGGCTATTCGTGGAGTGGGATACATCCTGGCGAGGATCTAGTGCGCACGTTGGTATGGAAATTCTGGGTCACCACATGGTTCCTGTTGCTCGCGATGTTTTTGCTTATCGGTGTCGCGGTCAGTCAATGGTGGAGTTTCAACGACTTTCAAGCCGTACAGCTTCGACCGGATCGCGTTGTGATGTCATTAGCAGACGAGTTGGAGCGCCGACTGTTAGCAGGCGAAGATGTATCTTCCTTTCTTGAACACAATGAATCCAGCGAGTACGGCACAGCCTACCTGATAGATATGGACGGCGAAGATGTGCTTGGTAGAGCGCTACCAGAAGCTATTGCGTTTGCAGAAGTCACGGAGCCAGTAGAGAGGAGTTCGAACAAACCCTCGCCTCAAACCCCGCCAATTCTGGCACGAGCGATCTACGTTGACGAACAGAGAAGGTACTACCTCATATTTGCGTTTAGTTCTGCACAGAACCCAATCTGGACCCTATTCCGTGAGGTAGGTCTGCAAACGCTACTCGCGTTTAGCGCAGCGCTATCCGCTGTTGTTGCGTGGGGGCTGGTACGTATGGTCGCAGCGCCGATAGATCGTTTGTCAGATCTGACCACGCGCATGCTCGACGACGACTTTGACATCGACTTCAACGAAAGGTTGTTCACTAGAAAGGACGAAGTCGGGTCCCTGGCGCGCCGTTTTGGAGAACGTTCGATGGAGGTGCGTCGCCTGATCCAACATCAGAGAGAGCTGGTACGCGACCTATCACATGAAATCAGATCTCCTCTTGCACGCATGCATGTAGCGGCTGAGATTTTGGAAGTTGAACCTGAAAACCGAAGTGCGGTGGCACGCATTGTATCCGAAATTTCTGTTATCGACCGTCTGGTGGAAGGCCTTGTTAAGCTATCGAAGCTCGAGACTGTTCACAGAGAAGCATTTCGTGAGGAGATCGATCTCCGAACGCTGCTCGACAGTTGCGCACGCAATGCAGAGTACGAAGTCGCTGACAAGCGTTTAGGCGTTCGGCTTACAACCCCATCCAAGCCTTGCCCATTCGCAGGCGATCCTGCACTCCTCATGAGTTTGTTTGACAACCTAGTTAGAAATGCAGTGCACCACTCACCACCTGGTGAAGAGGTGTTTCTAAATCTGCGCGAGGTCGCAACGAACTACGAGGTTGCTGTAGAAGA
This sequence comes from Pseudomonadales bacterium, assembly GCA_028285415.1. Taxonomy (GTDB): domain Bacteria; phylum Pseudomonadota; class Gammaproteobacteria; order Pseudomonadales; family Azotimanducaceae; genus UBA4421. The sequence goes on along the minus strand of JANQPF010000033.1, from coordinate 77,444 downwards.
CCGTGGTCCTGGAGTACCTGAAGCGAAACTAAGGCAGATCTTCGAACCATTTGCACGGGTGGATGACTCGCGAACCCGCGCAACTGGTGGTTACGGACTCGGGCTGACAATCGCCGAACGGATTGTGCGTGTTTATGGGGGAGATATATGTGCACACAACTTGCCGGGCCGAGGATTTGCAATTCTTGTCAATCTTCCCATTGCACCGGAGTGAAATGTCGCGTCTCATAGCAAAATCAGTTTGGATGCCGATGTTGATGACACGTGCGCGCCTCTCGAAGTTGAAACACATGATGCGGGGCTGTTTCCGTAGTCTGTTGTACATTGCCTGCTTCTCCCTAGCGAGTATCTTACCCACGACTGGCAGCACCTCGGCCGCACCGGCTCGGTCAGAGCCAGAACGCAGCGCACGCTTCCAAAAGAATTGCGTCAACGCAGGCTCCCGAATGGACCGCGATGTTGCGTGCAAGCCTGGCTTGTCTTCGGAACAGATGAGACGGCTTCAGGAGATGGAAAACAAACGTCCTGGTGAAGCTTTTGAGCTCGTTCCAAGACAGAGGGATCGGTCACACCGTCGGACGCAGAGCGAAACCGCGCCGCCAAGAACCTGAGGTTCGCTGGGCTACGCGTGTTCTTGCCCTTTGCACTTCTTAAGGAGTCTTAAAAGAAACAGCAGCCATTACCCTGTGTAATGGCTGCTCTTGTTCTACGGTATTTTTGGGGCTGCATTGAACATTGGGAGGGCATTGACACTCTTTGCCACAGTTTTGGTATTTGGCTGTGGCGGGGGTAGCAGCAGCAGTGGCGATTCCGCCGAAGACGCTTCAATTCAGCTCGTAAATCTGCTCGTTGACTCACCAGCGATTTCAGCGGTGTACAACGAAGTCGGAGCCGATAGCGAAAACGAGTCGCGCTTGGAGGCACTGGAATTCCCAAGTGCTTCCGCCAGCGTTTCGTTGTCACTGGGTGAGTATGACCTCGACGTGGTTTACGACACGCTGAACGAAGAGGAGGTTGCAATTCTTCCTCAAAGATCGCTCAGTGTTGGCGCTGAGCGTGAGATTGTTGTCGCCACATTCGGCACCGTTGACGAACCAGAACTTCGGATATTCGACTACGAGTTAGAGGATTTCAGCGACCTCGATGAAGACGAACAAGCTGACGTTGAAACGCTCTTTGTAGAGTTTTTCCATGGCGCTCCAAGCCAAGGGGACATCGATGTGTATCTTACCGAGACCGATGAATCGATCCTCACTCGTTCGCCGCTTTTCCGACTGTCTTACGGATCGAGTAGTGGACTTCAGTTAATTCAACGGGACAGCAACTATCGAATCTGGGTGACTCTTGCAGACACGAATGATGTGGTTTTTGACAGCAACACAATATCGATCAATACGCTCAGAAGACAGTTCTTTTTTTTGACAGATGCCTTTGGACCAGCAGGTGTCAGCATGCAACTAAGCCGCGCTGGGTCCGTGGGTTCGTTCATCGTGAACGATCAGGAAGATGTTACTACCTTTCTTGCAACGAATTGGGTTTCGAATGTTCCCGGAATTGACGTCTACTTCGGCGATACGGCAGATACACCGATTCTTGGCGACGTACTGTTTGGTGAAGACTCCGAAATACAGGAGCTCCTGGACCCGGAGACAAAGAGTGTCAACGTGACCCCTTCTGGGGATACCCAAACCTTCTTGTTCGAAGAGAACTACGAGTTTGGGCCGGGAGAGCAGGTTCGGCTGGTTGTTTCCGGAAACGAACCGGACGATTCGATCGCTGGGCAATTCATTCTCGAAGACAGCCGTCCAATCGCAATTTTTGCAGATCTAACGATCGTCAATGCCGCGCCTTCGGCAGAGCAGGTGAACTTGTTTATCTTGGCACCGGGGCAAGAGCCTCTGGGCGCTACGCCAACTCACACAATGCAATACGGATCGAACGCTAACTCCAGACTCGACCTCGGCGACTACGATCTCTACGTACTGTCCCAAGACGGGTCGACAATTATAGGCCCTGTGCGCCTCACATTTTTTGAGGGTAACTACTACACGCTTTATTTGGTGGACAACCCGGCAGGTGGCCCACCGACCGAGCTGCGATACGGAGATTCCTTTGCGCGATAAGCGGCTAATTCACATAGCTCTCTATTTTTTACTCACAGCGTGCGGCGCGAGTGACAGCGACATCGAAGAGTCTGCAGTAGAAGAGGAAAATCAAATCCCTCGTGAAGGTGAGGTTCGATTCCTGAACTTAATTCCTGACAGCCCAGACTTGATTGTTGGTTACGCGGCACAGCAGTTTACGGCGCCATTCGCCGGAGGCTCAGCGTTAACATCGATCTTGGTAGGCGAGTACGAACTAGACGTCGTATACACTGACGTAAACGGTGACACGGAGTTCTTAGTTGAAGATCTGGAGAGAAGTCTTTTCAACGAAGATCAAGATACTTTTCTCTTCTTTGGCTCCCTCGACAACTTCGATCTACAGATTGTCGAGCAGATAAAGGCTGAGTTTCTTGACGAAGATGGGATTGAGGGAGACGACGCAGAGATCTGGTGGGTAATGGGCGCGACAAGCGTCCCTGCAGTGGACGTCTATCTAACAGGGCCAGGCGCAAATCTATTTGATGCAGCTCCTGTATCAACTTTGCTACCCCGCGGATATACGGAGGTTAGCGTGACGAGTTCTGAAACCGAGCGGCGAATCAGAATCACCGAACAAGGTTCGGTCGAGGTGTTGTACGACTCAGGTCCTTTTGAACTCACAGGTGGCGAGCGTACGCTGTTCGCGATAGTAGACTACTTTGGACCTGATGGTGGGATTGAAGTCGTTCAACTGATCGACTCGGGACGACTAGACTTTCCCTCTCCTGTTTTGCCCACGGCAACTCGCGTTGTAAACGCAGTTTCCGACCAATTGTCATTCGACGTGTACTTTGGTTCTACCAACCAAGCACCATTTGTCGCTGACTTGAACTTTGGTGCGATCACTAAATACACCGAGTTCGATGACGAGAATCTGAACACAAGCATCAACGTCACACCACCTGGAATCGTTGACCGTTTCATCCACGAGAGCAATCTAGACTTCGTAGCAGGTACATTTTCGACATTAGTCATTGCGGGCAACTCAGCCGATGATTCTGTAACGTCAACGGTCATCCTCGATACCCGTAGGCGGATAACGGACCGAAGCCGAGTGCAATTCATAAACGCGTCGGCCAACGCCGGAGTGGTCAATGGTGTTCTCTCTGCGCCTGCCCAACCGGTTGACGATGTGGCGCCGCAATTTGCAAACCAGAGTTTGGGTGGAACTGAGACGGCCATACTCCCACCGAGCACCTACGACTTTGTTGCACTAAACAGTTTCAACGGCACGTTTGTTTTCGGGCCGCTACGGGTGGAGTTAGCACCTGGCGGTATCTACACGATTGTCTTGACGGACGTAGAGGGTGGCGGTGGTGGCACCACCGCTGTCTTGTTGGACGATTTTACGTCACAAGAAAACTAAAGTTTGATGAATAAACTCCAAGTAACGTCGGCACGCTAACGCTTTCTTGCTATAAAAGTCATCCAAGTTTGATCTACAGTCATTCTACTTGGTTGCCTGAATAGGCAAGGCTACCGCGAGAGCTGCTCTTGCGGTAGCCACTTTTCTTGCTCGTTGGAACTTCTTAACAATTCAATGGACTGCTTATGAGTACTCCTTGTAGCAGCGGCATTTAATGCCATGCGTGAGCTAGCTGTGGGAGTCTTTAGTGGAGAAACGAAAGTACCTCGCCCCATTGTTACTGATCGCTATGCAGAGCTGTGGGAGCAGTTCCAGTGAAGACGATGCCGAAAGCGTGGGCAATGAGCCGCCCGTTGCTGAGTTTAGTACCACACCAAGCTCGGGGCGGGCGCCTTTGGAAGTTGTATTTGATGCCTCAGCTTCAACAGACGATGTGGAGATTGTGTCATATGCATGGACCCTGGACGAGGCGTTACTTCTCGAAGACGGAGTCGTCAGTTCTCATTTCTTCGAAGTTTCTGGATCCTATACGATTGAGTTGACGGTCACGGATAATCAAGGTGCGACATCTACGGCACAACAAGTGATTTCAGTGGAGCCTGGCAATCGCTTGAGTGGCAGTGTTGTGGTACCGGGCGCTTCTCGAATCGATGGGGATACGAACAATCCTGACAATCCGCATTTCGAGAACAACAGTTTCGACACGGCTCAACATTTGGAAAACAACGTACTGTTAGGTGGCTACGCGGCAACGCCAGGTAGCGGAGCGCAGGGTGTGTTGCAAGAGATCGGCGATGTATCCGACTTTTATGCAATGCCTCTCAGCGCGGGTCAGCTTGTACAACTGTCCATCGCTGCCGCAGCCGACCTCGACTTGCGTATCTGGGATACGAACCAAGTGCTGATCGATGCTTCCGTTTCCAATTCAACTCAGGAGCAAGTAAGCATCGAAGCCGACGGTGAGTACATTGTAGAGGTAGTAGCGATTAACGGTGCCTCTAATTACATCCTAACAACTTCTTTGGGTCTTCCTGACACACAAGCACGAACCTTGTGGTTGCCGTACGCAGCAGACGAGTTTTTAGTGCGAGGCGACGTCGGAGCTTCTCTCACCAACGGGATGCGAGTAGAGCGCCGTGGCGGTGCGGTCGAACATGTGTTCACCAACGGTGCTGATCCCTGGTACGAAATGCTAATGCGAACTGCACTACCTACCCACGGTACCGTAGGTGACCATGCCTTACGAAGATATCGTCAGCTTCTCGGTTTGAAAGCCATTCAAGATTGGCGAGGGGTAGACGCGGCAGAACCCGTGTTTCTAAGAGCATCGATGGCTGTTTCGAATGATCCTTTGTTCGAAAGCCAATGGCATTACGACAGTATCAACATTCCATCGGCATGGGACACTTCTCAGGGTAGTGGTGACGTGTCTGTGGCCGTGATCGACACAGGTGTCCTTCTGGCTCATCCCGATCTCGAAGGTCAGCTGCTACCAGGTTTCGACTTCATATCAGATCCAGATAATGCACTCGATGGCGATGGAGTTGACAACAATCCCGATGATCCGGGCGATGGCGGAGCCTTCTTTTCGAGTAGCTTTCACGGAACTCACGTCGCCGGCATAGCCGCTGCAGGTGACAACGGCATTGGCGGCACTGGTGTTGCGCCTGGTTCCCGGATCATGCCCCTTCGCGTACTGGGTCGGAATGGGGGAACTTCAGCGGACTTGATCGAAGCCCTCCGCTATGCGGGTGGGTTAACCAACATCTCCGGGGAGGTGCCCTCACAACCGGTCTCCATCGTGAACATGAGTTTAGGTGGCGGCGGTTATTCCCAGTTTGAGCAGGACACCATTACTGAACTTGTTAGCCAGAATATTCTGATAGTTGCGTCAGCAGGGAACGAAGGATCCACACAGCCGATGTATCCTGCCGCATACGATGGCGTCGTCAGCGTCGCAGCTACGAACATTGCCGGAACGCTGACGCAATACACGAATTTCGGTACAACCGTGGATATTGCGGCACCCGGCGGCAGCACCGATAGCGATGTAAACGCGGACGGGCTTGCTGATGGTATTTTGAGCACACTGGGAGACGACAGCTCAGGAAACATAGAGTTCGGATGGGGTATTCTGACGGGCACCTCGATGTCGGCACCACATGTTTCCGGCGTTTTGGCGCTGATGAAAAGTCTTTACCCCAGCCTAAGTCCTTCTGACATTGAAAATCTCTTGCTCCGCGGCGACCTTTCCTTACCCATTGATGGTGAATCGCTATCAGTCGTCGATGCCGATCGCGCTGTCACAGCGGCTCAGCGGTTAGCTTCCGGAGAGCTACTGTCATCCGTGGTCGTGAGCTCTCCAGATGTACTTCAGTTTACCGAGTTTGATGACGAGCTCATCTTAACGTTGAGTGTCGTTGGGGAAACGCCCTTAGCCGTTAGAGACATGTCTACGAACGCGACATGGCTCGATGTGATAGCTCGCGACGTTGATACTAATGGTATTGGTAGCTACTACGTGCGCGTGGACAGGACAAACCTTGCAGATGGGATGTCATTTGCAGACATCGTGGTTGAAACTAGTGAAAACACGCTGACTGTATCAGTGGCGTTGGAGACTCTGTCGGATCGGTCCGGCGCCACAGTGGGTACTCAGTATATCGTCTTGGCCGATCCTGTTACTAATCGAACTGTACGTTCCTTGGTATTGAATGACGCAGCTTCCGGCGTCTACGTTTTTGAGTTTACGGATCTTGCGCCTGGCGACTACCTGGTTGTGGTGGGCACAGACAATGACAATGATGGCTTGATCTGCGACGCCGGTGACGCTTGTGGCGGCTATCCGGAGCTGGACGATCTAGCTATTGTCACCATCGCTGATGATTCGGAGATTGTCGCCCTGGAGATCATAAGCAGCTATCAAAGCTTGATCGACACAAGCCGTTCTACGCATCACCGCATCGAATCTGGATTAGCATACTGACTTCACTCTGACGAGCACTCGACCATTTCAGCCAGCGCAATTTCTACATCGATGGGACTCAATGTGTCAGTCACGTCTGCTGCGTCCACGAGCACATCAAGGTGAACTGGCAACGACCTGTCAACCAACGTTTCCGCCAATCGCTCGCTCTGCCGGCTAGGTACCTCACAGTCTTCTTCGCCGTGCCATAGAAGCAAAGCTGGGTCGTCACTGCTGGCATGAAACAAAGGAGAAGCCTGTTCCAGGAGGGTGAAGTCGCACTCTTGTAATGCGGGCGCTTCGTCGGGAGCATCTGAACAGCCAAAAAGAGTCTTGGTTGCATCTATGATAGTCTGACCTGCGTTGTCGCAACTAAGTTCGACAGAGAGAATATCCTCTGTGATGGTTTCGAAGTCATAGACTCCCCCGAGCAAGATTGCCCCTTCGACACGGTCAGTTTGTGCGAGGTGGTCGTCGCCCAGAAACTCGTCGATACCCGTTGAGGTAGCGCTAAGTGAGGCGAGATGAGCACCCGTCTGGTCCCCGCCGATAAACACACGCTCCGCATCTATGTGCAATTCAGCTGCCCTGGTGTGAAGGTATCGAATGGCAGTCTTAACGTCCTGAATCTGCAACGGCCATGGTGTGGCGTCGCTATGGCGATAGCTGACTCTGGCATAGTGGGCCCCGATTTCTCGAGCGATGCTCCGCGCAATAGGCGGCGCGTTTGTCGGAGCGTTGTTTGACGCCCATGTGTTACCCGTCAGCCAAATCAGCAGCGGTCTGAGCTCTGATTCGGAGGCCAGCGTAGATGCTTCAAAAACAAGAAACTGCTCCTCGGTTGCATCCGTGATCGCGTAAACAAACGTTTGCTCATCTCCGAGCGAACCGTCTGCATAGCATGTTCTGTCTATGTCATCGCCTGCAGCGTCCTCTTCCTCCTCCGCATCCTCTCCGCATGCAATTGTAAGACACACACTGAGTAGCACGAGTTTTCGCCAATCCACAGAAGGCTCCGTTGCTCGATTCCCTTGTCCGTCACTCTAGATAAAGCCAGACAACACAAACATCGGAGAATTGACAAGGAATGTGGAGCACGCCGGTTCTGAGGGGTCGACTAGCTCGACCCGGCTCTTGGTCTGCCCTGACCCTCCATTTTTTGGCGGCGCTCTTCCATTGCTTGCCGGCATCCCTGAGAGAGTTTCTCCAGATTGTCTTGCACACACTGTTTCATCGCTTCTCTGTCGCGCTCGATGTTTGGGCACAATTCTCGAATTTCGTCTCGGCACGAGCTGTTCCCGGGTTGTCCGAGAGCCGTCACAGTCAGGGTAAATGAAATAAGAACGAGCAAGGTTTTCATCATCGGTGATCTCCAGCTGATTTCACTAGTTCTACGCACAACATTGCAATTCCCGTCGTGCATTTCTGAAGAAAGCCGCAATGACTTTCAATGAAGGGTCTAGATTGGCAGATCAGTTGGTATATGACGCTCAGTGACAACTCAGCCTGAGCCGTGCTCAAAGCTCTAGAGCGCTATTGGTCACTTGAGCAAAGCAATATGTAAGCGCGGTCTCGAGGTCGCACAGAGCGTCATAATTTCCGCTTTGGTCAGCCCACGCTCGTAACAGGCGGAGATCCAAACAGCAAATTGTTTCCTACCGTGGTTCCCTGCACATAAAGCATTTCGCCGAGTGTCAGTTGGTTGTGCTCCCATGACTCCAATGCCTGCTCAACTGAATCGGGATGGCGAACTAAGGCAGCCATAAGGTCTAGAGCGTTAGCTGCCGCCTTCGAAGTGCTCGCAGCGGTATGCGGCCTGGGAATAAATGCTGCATCTCCAAGTAGCACTACCCTACCTTTCACCATAGTAGACACTCTGAGATCTCTTATGGCTTGTGCGAAAGGTTCTTCGGTTGCTCGAACTACTTCCTTAAACGCAGGAGCTAAGAGCTCTCCGGCTTCTCGATAAACATGTTCTCTCCACTGTGGAGAAAGTTGCCCCTCAGGCATGGAGAAGCCACGATTAACACCGTGCTTATCCGTCATCACGTCCTTGAGCATGGCATCGTCGGTTGCCCGGTACCACACCCAGTTGTACAGACGGCGACCCTCTCGGGTGTCGTTACCTTCTCCAGGGACGAGGTACCCCAATATGTGCGAGCCGCTGTTGTTTGCAAAGCCGAAATCACCATGAAGGTGTTTTCGTGCGAGCAGGGGCATCTGTAGCTCAGGCACCAATCCTCTCCAGGCAATGTACCCTGCGTAAGTAGGTTCAGCCTCAGGCCATAGAAGCTTGCGTACAGTGGAGTTGTTCCCGTCTGCCGCAACGACCAAATCGCCTATCGCTGATAAACCATCTTCAAACACCAGCGTGGCTGAGTCAGTGTCGCGCAGCACACCGACGACTGCTTTACCTTGATGGTAGTGCTCATCGCCAAACGCGTCTCTCATTGTGTTGTAGATTAACGACCATGACGTTTGCATTTGAGGCGCAATCTGATTCTTGTAGATACCGCCATCTGGGGCGAGAACCTTGCGATGCTGGGACATGACGCCCAGATCAATGCTATTGGTATCCACACCCACCTGATTGAACACTTCAACGACATCGGGTTGTAGAACGATACCACCGCCTCTGCTGTCCAAACTGTTGGGCGATCGTTCATAAATCTCCACACCCCAACCTGCCTTTCTGAGCATGTTACCGGCGAATAGCCCGCCAAGAGACCCGCCAACAACAAGCGCTTTTGGTTGCCTATTCATGAAACACCTCCAACATCACAGACCCCCTCCTCACAGAACTCATCGGTCGTATTGGGTCTTGAACCTGTTTTCTTTTCGAAGGCTTGGAAAAACGCTTCGCGAAGCTCATCGACATCCGGTGCACCGGTGAAGCCGAACCCGTGGAGATCAACGTGAGGCACGCCACGAATACCTTTGCGCTTGACCTCCGCTTCTAGCGCCGTGACTTCGTCGACGCCTTCCTCGCTGGCCAAAAACTCAGCAACCGTATCTCGATCGAGCCCCACGGCAACCGCCAAATCGGTCAACACCGTGTGCTCGCCGATATCTTTTCCACCCGCGAAGTACGCCCGGAGAGCAGCCCGCACAAACGCCGCCTGCTTTCCGCTCTTCGCCGCAAACCAGGACAACCGATGTGCATCGAACGTGTTCGGTGTGCGTTTCATTGCGGCATAGTCGAACTTCAAACCATCTTCCATAGCAGCCAACTCGGTGTGAGCGTCAAGCGCCTGCGAGCGCTCCCAGCTGCCGAACTTTTGGCTACGATAGGTCTTGCGATCCATGCCTTCTTTAGGCATATCGGGGTTTAACTGGAACGGAAGGTACTCCACCTCGGCCCGGATCGACGCAGGTAGACTCTCGATGACCTTCTCCAATCGACTCGCGCCAATAAGGCACCAAGGGCAGATGAAATCTGACGTTACAGTCACTTTGATTTTCATGTCTTGTTCTCCTGTCTGTATTAGCGAACAAGACGCATGCTATCGGGAGGTTTAGAAGATGATAATCCGTTGCAAATTGTGAACACCGTTGCGGTTTTCGCAACACAAGCTTTGCTGAATGCGCAACAGTGCTTTGTGCACAGATAGAGTTATCGCGAAGCCAGACCGGTGGCATCATGTTCCTTGTCGAATATCCCAGGCTAGGAACACTCAATGACAGTCAACGCCCCATCACAGTTATACAAAGTCCCTCCACACGTCACGAGCGATGACATTCCAGCCCCCACAAGGCAGAGTTCCGCTGTGCACCTTCAGGCACGCTTGGCCGATTCGTTGGATCTTGTTTTGCAAACTAAGCAGGCTTATTGGAACGTAAGAGGTGAGAATTTCATGTCGCTACACCTCATGTTCGATCAGTTTAACAAGGACATCGAGAAGGTCAGCGATCAGTTGGCCGAGCGATTAGTTACCATCGGGGGACAGGCCAGGGGGACTCGGGAGTTTCTCGATGAGCACTCTTCCCTCGATCCATACCCGGGTGATGCAATCGACCCTAGAGAACACTTAGTTGCCCTCCAAAGAGCATACTCGAAATACAGCGAGTCTTTGCGTACTGATATTCATATGATGACGGGTCAAGGAGATTTTGTTTCGGAACACGTTCTTGTTGAGACACTTGGAGTAGTGGAAAGAACACTCTGGATACTCGACGCTGAACTCTCTTCTAACACGTAACCCAAGTTTGTTGGCATCGATGGGGCCAAGACGGGGGGTGAAGATTTGGGTTGCATTTCTTGTACGGCGTTCCATCTAGTTTCCGAGGAAACACCCACTATCCACCAAGGGTTTGCCTATACTTGCCGAACTGCGATCCTGAAAGGTTTCTGTTGATCGCTTGGTGGAGGGTTTCGGATTCGCCGCGAAGAGTACGATGTACAGGCAAACGCTCAACTCGCCGGGGCTGGGTGAACTTGGGCTACTGGGCTTCGAGCCACCACAGTGCTAGTCAGGTCATGCGGCACACCCGATCAGCAACATTACTCTAATCGTTGTTTTTGGGGTTCGGGGCACGCTACGTGAGGTCAACGGACGGTCAACCACTTCCTCCAGTACCACCACCAATGGCTCCCCCACGACCGATTTCTAGCTCAGGTTCATTCACAAAGTTCACTCCTAGGATCTATGTGGTAGATTCGTCCACAAACTCTAACCCGTACTTTGCTCCTCCACGGAGGCTTGCATTCTCAACACGATACGTCCAAGTCTTACATCCATCGCTCTCAATGGACATGTTATTGGTGGCGTGATCACTAATCTGACCAACTATCTTGCATCCAACATTGTCGTAGCAAGCAGGAAACTGCATGCATAGCGTCAAATCTGCTGTCTCGCTTTGGTTCGATGCCTTAGAATGCCAGTCAAGTCGGACCTTACCTCCCCTAACAAACTCATTCACAAAGCCAGGCCAGCGAAAAGTGATCTCAATGGTTCGAGAGTCAGTTTCGCTTTCCATTCTTGGCAGGAAAAAGATGCAAAGCTCTTTGAAGTTGGGCTCGTTGCTGATAACGAGATAAGTTGCATCTTTGCCACTCAGGTCTCTGATTTGAAAATCCAATTCTTCGACGTAGCCGACTGATGGAATGTCTTGACCTTGTGCATCGATTTCATATTTGAAAAACTGAACTGGCTCTTCACCAGTGGGCTTGAGACAAAGCGTATTGCGGACCAGGCCATCACCATTTTCAAGCATACGGCACTCGTATCGGACCTCGGTCAGTGTATGACCAGGTCTATCATGTTCCAAGAACGCTTGACTAAACACTGCCCTTGCGGCGCTACAAGAGTGCGCATAGCTTATGCTGGCTCTGTTATCAGTATGCTGCGGTAAAACTGCACCCACAGGCTGGGAAGTTTCAGGATCCTCAGTCCACTTGCCCGCTCTTTCCCTATAAAAGTACGTCTGCGGTTTGATGATTCGCCCAGCCAAGTCAATCTCGTAAAAAGCGAACTTCATCGGTCGGTCAGTATTGTACGCAGCACCTGCACCGAACAAGGTGAGGTGTTGTCCACTCGACATCCCCACCGTGGTTCCCGTCGCTTCGTGAAGATGTCCGTGAAGGTACATGTGAGGCCCCGTGGATTGTAGTAGGAGCTTCTCTAACTCAGCATTGTTCCAATTAACGAACCAGCCGGTATCTTGGCCTTCGCCGGCGGCAACTCCAATTGGGTGGTGACTTGTGGCGACAATTAGCTCTTCATCTGCACGCGTAAGCGCTAACGAGTTATTTAATTCGTCTATGTCAGCTGCGAGTTTTCCTCGATCATCGTTTCCACAAGATAGAATTGCTGAGTTTATGCCGATGAGGTTGGTTGGTATGTTGTCGATATCGATTTTTTGGTGGCAGAGCAATCGCGAAGTAGACCAGTCTGAGACAATTTCTAGCGATGAGAGATTCTTCAGCTCCTCATGCCAGGCCACGAACTCATCTAGGTGGGGTGCTTGAGCGAATTGAGCATGATTGATGCGATAGCTCTCCTCCGCATAGTGTGCATTCCGAAGTTCTTTGACCAATCTAGAAGAGGCCTTTGGGCGTTTCACATCATGGTTACCAGGAACAATAAACAACTTGCAGCCATTTAGTGGTTCCATGAGTTCTTCGAGCCACTTCGCACACGCGTCATACTGGGCGCGAGTCGCACTATGCGCTAAGTCACCCGAAAACACGCAGAGTTGAGGGGGGTGTTCTACATCTTTTACATGCTGGTGTACCGCTTGCGTCAATGCCCCAACAATCCGTGCTTGAGCACCCCGATTCTTAGGCTGGCCAAAGTGCGTGTCGGATATGTGTAGGAGGCTTACGTTGGACATTGCAATTGTTGTCGCGATAACGAGTGAGTCGTTCTTCATTTGAGCATGTGACGCCTGAATCGTGCAAGATCGGCTTGTATCGTGGGACGCAAGTGCGTCTGCAACGCAGCCCGCACTGTAAGCTAGCGTTACTTACAGGTCCGCGACCTAGCAATAAACCAGCCTCTTTGGCTCACGCTGAATCATGGTATTAGCTTACAGACCCGCTCGCTTGATAACTGCATAGTGGCGTTACCCAGTGGGTGCCCAAGTGGCTTACGATCTGGGCTTGAAGCTCGAAAAAGGCAAATTTGCACCAATCGGCAACAAAAGCGCTAGCGCTATTGGTAAGTTAGAACAAAACCGTGTTGCTAGATCGGGTTCGAATCGTTGTGGATCCTTTTAAGCGTGGATCTTGTCTGGACAGCTCAGAAAATAGTGCTATTGATCTTCGATCCATTTCTTCAACGTAAAGAATTTGACATCAGTTTCTCCAGCATCACAGGCTGGATTTTGCGTCTCATCGGAGGGGGCAGCTTCTGCCTGTGCTTCAGCCGAAGAAGATCGTTCCGAAGGAAGCAAGCCTAGAAACGGAAGAAGGCTCGTTAGCGCCTCCGTGGTAGAGCTAATTGCCTCAGAAGCCGGGTCAGTGTTAAGGGTTACTTCAGCAAGTACGCCACTTTCGTGTGTTTTGATCACCAACCCAGTTTTTGCGAAGTCAGCAGGGTCGACATTTATGTAATAAGTAGCACCAGTCGGCAATACAACGGTATCAACGAATTCTGCCTTATCGCAGGGTTTGCCTTTCGAGTGCTCACTATGAAACCCCTGCTTGACATAAACTTCACCTATTTTGACTGGCACGCCATTTACCGTCTTTTCGTTGGCGTCCCAGACTTCTAGTTTGCTTCTACAACCAACCGCCATTGTAAGCAACGCCGAAAATATCAACGACTGAACAAGTAGGCTTGATATTTTCATCTGCTTGTCCTCCGCCAGCGTTCGACCATGGGTGTGTTTCGATCCCTGCCAAAGTGAACGTACTGAGGTTCTATGTCGTCGCGACTACCGCCACCTTGAAGCGTAAAGCCCGAGGTAACCCAAGTTGAGGCGCTCGGCCATGCGGGTCTGCAACTAACATAGTCTCCCCACTTTTCGTCACTCGGGCCATCAGTGCTCGCACGAGTTTCCTTGAGATCCCACGAGCCGCCGCTCAAATCGTCTCGTATACCAACAACATGACCTGGATGGTGCATGTTGCCGCCGCGAAACAATGAGACTCCGACGTGCCCCTGCATGTTTGCGCACATATCCGGATATGCATAAGCGAAATTACTGCTCCATATGTCAGGTTCGGCGGCAACAGAATTGGATGCGGGGTCGATGACAACACATCGAACAAATGGATAAGGCCGTGCTAAGCCTTGCTTGTTCGCCGTCCAAGCAAACCCGATCTCGCGATCTGGTATTAAATAGGCAGCAGTGATCCTTGAGTCACTTCGAGCGAGCCAGTTTCTACCATCAGGGCCATTCGCACTGTTTGGTCCGTAGTTCCACTTAGAAATCGCAATATCGTGTGTGGCGACGCTGGCACTGTCCTCACGCCACTCAAAGAGACGAAGCTCACGATTTGAGTTGTGCGAGCCAAAATACATCACATCGCGAGCGCCCTGGCAGCATCGAAGAGAAAAGTTGTCTGGTGTTTCGTAATAGTCGTAGCTGAGAGATGAGTTGACGTTTGCAAGCTCATCAAGCGGGAGTCGAAAGACAACACATTGGGTGAACACATCTTCCGCATCAAACATGTTAGTGCCCACATACGCAAAATTGTTCGAAACGGCAATATGGTTGTAGTCGAACCATTGCCGAATCCAATTTGGATCTACATCACTTGGCCGAAAGTCCCACCAATGCCAGACATTGTTTCCTATAGATACCCCGGGCGAAACGACTACACGAAGGGTATTTTCCTGGTCGTCTGCTCTAAGGTATTGAAGTAGCCAAATGGTGATATCTCGGCTGGGTTCGTAGATTACCGATTGGTCGCAACAAAATCCGCCGTCGACGTGCGGAAAGTACGTGAAAGGATCCATCGAATCCCAAGATGCACCACCATCTAAGGATCTAGTTGCAAACCAATTGCCGGTCAGTAGGACTTCGTTTCCGCTAGCGGCTACGCTGGGTTCGCACACTGTGGACGTTGAAAGAACTCCGGTGTCGATATTGTTGAGTGCTTTGTTCGAGAACAGTTTGACTTCTGGCATCGCCTTGCCTCCCTGCAGTTACTTTTGGCGTCAGCTTTCACTTGCATCCTCGCATGAGGATTCCGTGGTCGACGACGCTTCTAAGTCACCTGCGTCAGCAACCCCCAGATCCGGACCTCCTTGGCGTCTTTCGTGACCAATACTTGCCTGACGACCATCAAGCTCATCGGAAGATGGTTTGCGTGGCGTGTTAGCGCTTTCTGCGAGGGCATCCTCCGATGCCTTTTTCTTTGCTCCCCCCAAGCGGCCTTTTCCGACCTTGCCCATGTCTAACTCCTATTCAGCGATTGCCGAATCTTTGAGATCAATAGATCTGTTAGAAACCATGTTCCCAGGAAAGCCACAGCCTCTAGGGTAAAGCTCCCGAACTTGTAAAAAACCTCAGCAAGAACGAGTGAAAAAGTAAGAGTCCCAACCTGTTGGATGATTGATTCTGTTGAACTGAGCGTTTTGATCAAACTATACACTTAACCCTCCAGTTAGCAGTCATACGTCCGACACTAACAGTTTCCAGATTGCGATGTCTAACAGAAATTCAGGCGCGGCTAAGCTCGGTCGTCCGTGAAGATACTTGAGTAGCGGTTGGCCTTCGAAGTTCCTTACTGCGCTTGCTCTTTCTTGAGTTTTTAATTGGATCCGGATTGATTCAAATCTCGCGAGCTGAGATGGTTGAGATGTGTTACGGCACCCACTTTCTTTGGAGACGGATGCGATGACCGAAGATAGACGCAAGAGTGGTTGCGGAGGAGAACCTCCGCACATCAGTGAGACACAAATACAATTGTTTCTCCTGCAAATAAAGAAAACCCCTATCGTTCGACGGGCTTTCAGGCGCCTTGTAAAACAATTGGTACCTTTCAGCTACACGCTGCTCGGAAAGCATGCAATGCCAGTTGGTGAGACTCGGCTTGCAGCATTCCAGGGTGTACTTGAGCGCTATCTCAACCAAAAAAACGACAGGGTTGATGCAATGGCGGGTGACATCAAAGACTTTACGTTTTTGGAATGGCTCGTCAGATATGTTGCGAAGGAATTCCCAGAGGACTTTTTATATCTGACTGAAAGTCGGCGCGAAGCGAAGCCCGCCCGTGCGATAAGAGAGTACTTTAACCAACCGATACCATCAGAAAAAGTAAGAAAGACTTATTGCTCATATCCTCTACGGAACACCAGCATTAAGAAAGCTGAGTGGTGGATGAAAGGCTACGCCTACGAAGATGGCATCAATATGTACGCGATCCGCATCGAAAGACCAAAGGACACCGTTGAGTTCGAACTCGACGTAGGATGTGTACGCGAAAGCTACACGGGCTGGCTCAATGCACCATGGTCCAACCCTGTTGTCACTCTGCAGCATGTAAAACAGCACAAAACAAGAATAGGGGTTTTTCGAAAGATGCATAGCGGTAATTTCCATCTAACACTTCTGGAGACTGATCTACCATTCGTAGACGCAAGAAATGTCGGTTCGCCGATGGCTCGCAGCTACACCCTTCAACCCGAAGAGAACGCCGCTATAGACGTTTTGTTTGACAATATCACTGGGGAGGGCTAAGGATGAGCGCATTGAAAGGTAACCGAGTTTTGCAGTCCGACCCGCCCATCATTCGCGCGTGTGAGCGAAATCAAGTTGAGGAAGTTGAGAAGATTCTCAGTGAGGACGAGGATGCCATCAATACTCTTTCCATAAAGAGAAAAGACACCCCGCTACACATTGCCGTTAATAACAACTATATCGACCTGATGCGGGTCCTACTTCAGGCAAAAAAACTAAACGGGTGGATAGAGGATAGCTTCGGGATGGTCCCACTGGATTATGCCTACAACTCATATCGGCATCTTGTTCCGGAATTAGAGGCCGTACTTAATCCTAAGTACTACAACGAACTCGATCAGAGATGCCAAGTGTTTACGTTCCCATCTCCTGAAAACTCATAAGCGATAAGGTGCGGTACGAAAAAAGTATCGAAACGTTTTCGCCAAAGGCGAAACAATCCGACAATAGCATCGCTTCGAGCAGAAACGGCAAGGAGATGTATCTTGGACGAAGAAGACTTGATCTACGCTCAACAGCTATTGGACTGGGAAAGTGAAGGTGGCGCTTGCGCCGGAGTACCGATACCAAGGGTACAAGCGAAATCTAGTGCTAATGATGATCCGGCGGATGATGATCCCCCCTCTCTCCCAGAGGTTGCCTAGGGCGCAATAAGCAGAGATAGCCGTGTTCTTTTGTACGGCTTCTTTTGCTTTCCGCATTGAACAAGATCACAAATATAGCCCTAAACGAATCGCCGATTGAGGAGTCTTAACACAAGGTTCTAACAAGGATGTGATCCATCCAAAACTGAATCCTTGAGATTCGCTTCCCATTCGCTTAGAACATCAAAGAGTTGGTTTAAATCAACTCCTCTAAGGCGCACCATGCAACCGCGCAGCGGTTGCTGTCGAGTTTTCCGCTTCGCGGAAAACATCGCTCCACCTCCCGAACTGATTCAGATGCGTCACCAGTCGGTCGCGCTCGAGCGCGCCCTTATCGAGTTTTCCCCGAGGGAAAACTCGCTCGACGATCCAAAAGCCTCTGTAAATCGGTTATTTAGCGGCTTTCACGAGTTTTCCGCATCGCGGAAAACTCGCTATCCAACTTAATTCCCAATCAGTGACAGGATATCTGAATCCGGTTCCATAGGTTGATCATGCTGATCATGCCCGTGAGGGTGGTGATCTCGTGGTCGCTGTAGTGCTCGCGTAGCGCAGCGCGAAGGGGGGCGAGATCACGTTCCGGGTCCAGCTCGGTCAGGGCTTCCGCCCAGGCGAACGCGCTCTTTTCAGCGGCGGTGAACGTGCGGCTGTGCCGCCAGGCGGCCAGATGGTCGAGGCGCTCGTTGCTATCACCGGCCTTGCGGGCATCGCTGCTGTGCATCTGTACGCAGAACGCGCAGCCATTGATCTGCGAGACGCGCAGCAGGAGCAGGTGGTTTAGCTTCTCATCAATGCCGCGTTCGGCGATGGCGGCCTCCACCTGCTGGAGGGGCTCAATCAGGTCAGCGCCGTGCTGATGGATGTTGACGGGATTATGGTTCTGCATCTGTCATCTCCTTGTTCTGGAGATGATTAGACGTGCCGGCGCGTGCGGATGTGACACAAAAAAGCCGGCACCCGTTGGCGGGGCCGGCTTTTTCGTTGGGGGATCTGATCTCTAGATGAAATCGTCGAGCAGAATCAGGTTCAGCGGCGTGGTTACGCCCACCTCGTCGCGAGCAATGGCGGTGTAAATTTCGCCGCCGGCCACGGTGATGGTGATCGGACCGATCGCCGGCATCGTGTCACCCGCCGGAGTGACCACAACGTCGTAGTCGGCCGGTGCCAGCGATACGAAACCCGTCTCAGCCTTGAACGGCACCGCCGCGAAGGTCGGATCCACGGTGCTGATGTCCGTGCCCGGCGCAACTACGTAGATGTCAACGTCACCAGCGAGCGTCGAGCCGTGCACGATGCGCACGCGCGCTTCCGTGGTGACGGGACGGGCCTGGCCAACGAGAACCAGCGGTTCAATCTCCGCCAGCACGCCAACCGCGGCTACCGTGTACGATTCACCAGCGTCCAGCGACAGCGTATCCAACGTATCGATGACAACCGGCGTCGTCGCGTTGGCCGGAACCACTTTCACGTTAATCGCACCGGCGGGCAGAGACAGGAAGTCGGTAAATTCGGTGAACGCCAGGTCTTCAACGGCAGGTGCGCCAAAGTCGTCATTCGCAATGACGTCGACATCAGGCGCATCCGGAGAAACGTGCACAACGCGCAGATCCGCGGGCGTGTTGGTGTCCTGCAGGTTCAGCGCGGCGCTGCCTGTGGTCGCAATGAGATTGATCAGGTTGCCGCCGGGACCGGTATTCGTGATGGCGGTCACGACCAGATCGCTGCCGCCAGCGAGCGGCACGGTGCCTGAATCATATGCGATGACCGCATTGTTGCCCGCCGGTGTGACACGGATGCGATAGTCACCTTCCGGGATGGTCACAGGACCAAGAACGCCGCGGAATTCGAACGTGCCGAGCGGCGCTACCGTTGTGATGTCGGCAGTGGGGTCGGTCACGTAGACGTCAACCATCGGCGCAGTTGATGCCGCATGGACAACCCGTACACGCACTTCAGCCGCATCCACTGCAGGCTGATCGTCCACGAGAATCAGCGGTTCGATGTTGGCAACGTCATTCGCTGCAATGATGGTCACGCGCTGACCGTCGGTAACAGACGCGGTCTCGGCAATGACTGTGGCGTTGCCACCCGGGATGATGCCCTCAACGCTGACATCGATATCACCTTCCGTCGTGGTGACGAAATAGGAGTCACCAAAGTCGACGTTTGTGGCGGGGGCCGCCTGACCAACGGTGATGTTCACCAACGGCGCGTCCTGCGAGCCGTGAATGACTTCGAAATCTACCGTCGTCGGGTTACCTGTGGTGGAAGTGAAAGTTTGAGGTGAGCCACTACTGCTCCCACCGCAACCCATCGCGAACAAAACTGTCAACGACAGTAGACCGATCGCCTTACGCACTTTGATACTCCGTTTGAAAAGAAGGCGCGCAAGATGCCGCTAGCAAAGTGAACCGCGTATCAAAATGGAGAAATGTTTCGTTGACGCGCTATTCACTTCTGTGAAGAACTTTGTACGACAAATCCGTGAACGCCGCAGTTTTACAGCGATCTGATGTGAAGACGGTCAGGGCTTGCCGTGGTCGCCGTGTTTTTCAGCTTCGATGAAAACCCGTTTGACCCGCGGGTCGAGCGCTTTGATGGCTCGATTCATTTCCGTCACGCCTCGCTCGAGGGCACCGGCGCCGAGGTCGTCGACAAAATCCGCAGACACGGTGACGACAATGAACTCAGGGCCCATGTGCAAGGTGGCAATTTCGTTCGTCACCAGCACCCTCGCGTCAGCGGCCAGGATGTCGACGATTCCCTGTCTGAGCTCGGGGCTTGCGCTTTCGCCGATGAGCAGGTTTTTGCTTTCCAAAGCGAGCCAGACGGCAGTCACAATCAGGATCAGGCCGATGACAATCGAAGCCAGCGCGTCGAAGAACGGATTACCCGTGAGCTGATACAGCACAAGCCCGAACATCGCCACCAGGAGCCCTGCCATGGCAGCGGAGTCCTCAAACACCACAACAAAAAGCGTCGGGTCTTTACCTTCTCTTACGGCCTTCAGCACCGGGGTATCGCCACGGCTGAGGTTGAACTCCTTGAGCGCAACGTAAAGCGCGCCGAATTCGAATACCAACGCCAGGCCCAGTACAACGTAGTTGATCGCAATGTTGGTGATCGGCTCCGGGGCGGCGAGATGTGAGATCCCCTGATAAATCGACAAGGTGCCGCCCAGGGCAAAGATTAGCATCGCAACGACAAACGACCAGAAATAGACCTCTTTGCCGTGACCAAACGGAAACGCCTCATCAGCGGGCTTTGCGGCCTGGCGCATCCCGAAAAGGAGGAGCACCTGATTACCGGTATCCACCAGCGAATGGATGCCTTCGCTCAGCATCGCCGAGCTGCCGGTGTAAATCGCCGCACCAAATTTGGTGACCGCGATCAGGCTGTTACCAACCAGCGCGGCATAAATTGCTCTTTTAGACGATCCGGCCAAGCGCTTTGCTCAGCGCTTCCGGACCACCAGGGATCCGATCGAGTACCCCGCACCGAACGAACAGATGACACCCAGATCACCGCTCTCGAGATCCTTGTTGTAGAGGTGAAACGCAATGATGGAACCGGCAGACGCCGTGTTGGCATATTCGTCAAGGACCACAGGCGCCTCGTTCGCGTCGGGATCCCGACCGAGCAGACGTTTGGCAATGAGCTCATTCATGTTGATGTTGGCCTGGTGCAGCCACCAGCGGCGGACATCCGCTACCTCGAGGCCAACTTTTTCGACCTGCTCCGTCAGATGCTGAGCAGCCATCGGGCAGACCTCTTTGAAGACCTTGCGACCGTTCTGGTGAAAGAGTTTGTCATCTGCGTAAGGGTTGGAATCGTCAGCGTAACTCAGATAGCCGAAGTTGGATCGGATGTTGCTCGAATACTGCGTCACCGCCTGCGTGCCGAGCACTTCGTAGCTGTGGGCCGCGGTGCAAGTCTCCTCCCGCTCCATCACGATGGCCGTGCTCACGTCACCGAAGATGAAGTGGGCGTCCCTATCCATGAAATTGATCTGCGGCGTCGTGAGCTCAGGATTGATCGCAAGCACACAGTTCGCAGAACCCGCAGCGATGGCATCGTAAGCCCGGTGCAGCGCAAAAGTGGCTGCTGAACAGGCGACAAGCATGTCGAAACCCGAGCCCTGGATGCCCAGCGCTTCCTGCGCCTCGATGGCAATCGCCGGATAGGCGCGCTGCGTATACGCACAGGAGACGATCACCATGTCTATGTCGGCTGCGATTTTGCCTGCAGCTGCCATGGCCTCACGCGCGGCGTGGACCGCCATCTCCGCCTGATGGGAAAGCTCATCATCGCTGCGCTCCGGTAAACGCGGACGCATGCGGTCAACATCGAGAATGCCATCTTTGCAATACGTGTAGCGTTGCTTGATGCCTGATGCTTTCTCGATGAAGTCAACACTGGAAAGCGGCTTCTCCGGCATGTCACCAGCCGCAATGGCAGCTGTGTTTTCTTCGTTGTAGCGCGTCGCGTAGGCGTTGTAGGAAGTGACGAGCTCCTCGTTGGTGACCACTTCCGCCGGCTTCCACAATCCCGACCCGCTGATGACAACTTTATGCATGGTTTCCTTGCCACGTTGTTAGTGAGATGGCGGGGCACCCGCCTACTTTTTGAGCGAATCGTATTCTTCGTCGGTCAGCGCCCGGGCTTCAGCTTCGAGCATCACCGGCACACCGTCCCTGACGGGATAAGCCAGACGACTCGCCCGACACCATAGCTCCGACGCTTCGCGCTGATATGCCAGCGCGCCTTTGCTCACCGGGCAGATCAGCATCTCGAGCAGTTTAGAGTCCAAAAGCGATTTCCGAGCGACGTTCGTTAAGTGCGCTATTTTGCGCTACAAGTGAGATCAGCGCCACAAATTCAAGGACTTACACCCCTCTCCAGTTCAGCGTTCCGAGAACATCGTCACATAGGTACAAACTCGTGTTCATTATATTGTTTTCATGAACAGACTTAGAACCGCGCAAACCGGCTTTACGCTGATCGAGCTGATGGTGATTGTGGCCATTCTCGGTGTCATCGCGTCGATAGCACTCGTTAGCTACTCGAACTACCTCGATATCTCACGAGCTCAAGCGCTGGTCGCCAACTACGAGTCCGCAGTAGACGTCGCCCGTGGCAGCTACGTGGAGGCGCGCAGTCGTCAGAACATCGGCGTTGCGCCCGCCGTACCTGACTCCGAGGCGGACTGGGTGAGTCACTTGAATACTCCTGGCTCTCAGGCCCCCGGCGGCGGCGACGCTTATGTTGCTGGTGCGGGCATCCCCGGCACGGGTGCGGTAGGGATTCAGTTCTCCGGCAGCTTTGCAACCGCGGATGCTGAAGTCACCATACTGCGTCCGGCGTACAACGGCGTACCAGCGACAACCGAAGTCGTTTCGCAGATCAACTTCTAGCGCGGATCAGCCGGCAAACGGATCTTTGAGGACAATCGTCTCGTTGCGGTCTGGACCCGTGGAGATGATGTCTATGGGTGCCCCCACCGCTTCTTCCACCCGCGCGATATAAGCACGCGCCGCGTCGGGCAAACCGGCAACGTCGTTAACACCCACCGTCGATTCCTGCCAGCCCGGCAGCTCTTCATAGATGGGTTTCACCGCAGAATAGTACTCGCTGCCAAACCGGGCTGTGCCGACGCCGCCGTCCGGGTCTTCGTAGCCAACGCAGATACGAATCGTCTCCAATCCGTCGAGCACATCGAGTTTCGTGAGACACAATCCGGAGATGCTGTTGATCTGCACAGCCTGGCGTAGCGCCACCGCATCGAACCAGCCGCAGCGCCGTGGCCTTCCAGTGGTGGAGCCGAACTCATGGCCCCGCTCTGCCAGACGCCGGCCCGTATCGTCAAAAAGTTCCGTCGGGAATGGCCCAGAGCCCACCCGGGTTGAATAGGCTTTGGTAATGCCGAGCACGTAGTCGAGATAGGTGGGGCCGAAACCGCTGCCAACGGCCGTACCACCGGCAGTCGTGTTGGATGACGTGACAAAAGGATACGTGCCGAGATCGATGTCGAGGAGCGCACCCTGCGCACCTTCGAAAAGAATGTTCTCTCCCGCTTCCCGCATGCCATGCAGGACGGGCACGATGTCGCAAACCATGGGTTTGATCTGCTCGGCCACCTGCGCGCAGCCTGCGAGGGTTGCCTCGAAATCCACCGGCGCCTTCTTGTAGTAATCCACCAGCATGAAGTTGTGATAGTCCATCACTTCTTTGAGCTTCGCCGCAAAGTCCTGCCAGTAGAAGAGGTCACCCAGACGCAGTCCGCGGCGTGCCGCTTTGTCTTCGTAAGCCGGGCCAATGCCACGCCCGGTGGTACCAATCTTCTGATTGCCGCGTGCTTCCTCGCGCGCAAGGTCCAGCTGCACGTGGTAGGGCAGAATCAGAGGACAGGCTGGAGAAATCCGCAAGCGTTCGCGTACCGGCACGCCGCGTGCCTCGAGCGCGGTCACTTCGTCCAGGAGTGCATTCGGCTCGAGCACAACCCCGTTGCCGATCAGACACTGCACGCCCTGACGCAGAATGCCTGACGGAATGACGTGCAGAACGGTTTTCTCGCCGTCGATGACCAGCGTGTGGCCAGCGTTGTGACCGCCTTGAAAACGTACAACCGCGGAAACTTCCTCGGTGAGAAGATCAACAACCTTCCCTTTCCCCTCGTCACCCCATTGCGTGCCGATGACGACTACATTACGACCCATATTGATGTCCAGACTGTGGCCGATGTGGCCACTCAAGCTTTACGTTGCCCGCTCTGCGAGCTGCCATTCTCCGGCGTCTTCCACCAGTTCCCATTGACAATCTGCAGACGCCATTTCCCCCTCGGACAGCGCGCAGCGTACCCTGTAGCCCTGCGCGCGCAAGTCTGCCACCGCGACAGACTGAGCTTCCCTCGACGCGGCAGACGGCTGCGGTGCAAACACACACGGCAGCACCGCGGCATTGCTCACCAGGCTTTTCAGGTTGACGTCAAAACCCGTGGCCGGACGGCCACGTCCAAAAACTTCACCTACCCCGTCGTATCGACCACCCTGAGCCAGGGCGCTGCCGTGCTCGGGGTGGTAGACGGCAAATACCGGACCGTTATGGTAGCCGTAACCGGACAATTCTGCGATATCTACCCGCAACGTGAGGTCACCGTTCTGCGCGGCAACCGTTGCGCAAAGGGTTTGCAGATCATCGAGCGCCTCCAACACGACGGGCGGCGCCCCGGCGAGCTGAGTCCGCGCGGCATCGAGCACACCAGGCTCACCCATGAGATTCGGCAGACTCGCCATCATAGCCGCCAGGGGTGAATCGCCCAGCAGGCTGCCAATATCCGCCTGTGACTTGCGCTGCACGTGGTTGAAGAGTGCCTGCTCGTCATCGGCGCCGAGCTCACCCGCCTCAACGAGCGCCTGTACCAGCCCGCGATAGATCCCCATGTGGCCTAACAGCAGCACTGGATCGTCCACGCCGGCCACGTGCATGACTTCGACCATCAGGCTGATGATTTCCGCATCGGCAGCCAGATCCGCGGCGCCGAAAATTTCAGCGCCGGCTTTGACCGGCACACGTGAGCTCTGCGCAATCTGCGGATTGGCAAATACAACCGGACCGGCATAGCAGAGACGCTGCACGTCATCGGTAACGAGACTGTGGGCATCAATGCGCGCCGCCTGAGAGGTCATGTCCGCTCGCACCCCAAGCTGTCTGCCGCTGACCTGATCCACCATTTTCAGCGTCTGCAGATCCAGGTCTTCGCCGGAGCCGACCAGCAGCGAGTCGAGGTATTCGATGACCGGGGGCTCGACGTAGTCGTAACCCCAAGTGTGAAACGCATCCAGCACACCGCGGCGCAGCTGTTCAAGGGACCATGCCGCGGGCGGAAGCACTTCGTCTACGCCGCGCGGCAGGCGCCAGTGTGTTTTCATGGGCTGCTCTTCAGGTTGCGGTCTGAGCTAGCGCTGCCTTTCCAGGAATTTGAAAAACTCGCTGTTCGGATCGAGAACGAGAAGATCGCTTTTGTCGCCGAACACTTTGGTGTAAGCGTTGATGCTGCGATAGAACTCGTAGAACTCCGGATCCGCGCTGTAGGCGCTGGCATAGATTTCCGCAGAGCGCGCATCCCCGTCACCGCGGATCTGCTCGCTTTCCCGATACGCTTCGGCTTCGATCACCACCGATTCGCGATCTGCTTCAGCCTTAATGGCAAGGGCACGTTCGCGGCCTTCCGCACGGAACTGGCGCGCTTCAATCTCCCGCTCGGAGTTCATGCGCTCATACACCGAGGAGGAGACGTCTACCGGCAGGTCGATGCGCTTGACGCGCACGTCGATGACTTCGACGCCATAACCGCGCATCACCGAGTCGAGATTAGTACGCAACTCTTCCATCAGCTGGTCGCGCTCACCCGAGATGACCTCGTGCATGTCGCGGCGGCTGATCTGGTTACGTAGACCTTCGTTCACCCGTTCCTGGAGCAGGTTTTCAGCACGATTGTTGTCGAAAGAGGTGCTTTGATAGAACTGTGCCACCTCGGCAACCCGCCACTTCACGAAAGAGTCCACCTCCAGCGGCTTCTTCTCCAACGTGTAGTAGGTCTCCGGATTGGAGTCGAGGGTCAGAACGCGCGCATCGAAAAACTTGGCGTCCTCGGCAATTGGCCACTTCCAGTGCAAACCCGGCTGCACGTCCGCATCCTTGAGTTCACCAAACTGCAACAAGATCGCTCGCTCAGTTTCGTGCACGCGATACAGCGAAGCGCTGACACCCAGCACGACCAGCAGGGCAATCACCAGTCCAACTAATGCTTTGAATGACATGTCTTACTCCTAGTTTCCGCGCAGGCGTGGGGTTGTGTTCTGCGACGCTCTGAGCTCGCGCATGATGCGGTCAACCGCCGCGTCAACATCATCCTGCTCGATGATCGGCCCGCCACTGCGCTGCTTGCTCAGCTGGTCCAGCGGCAGGTACAAGAGGTTGTTACCGCCTTCCACGTCTACCATCACCTTGCTCGAATTGCTGAATACCGTCTCGAGCGCGTCGATGTAGAGGCGATCACGGGTGACGTCTTCCGCCTGCTTGTACTCGGCAAGGAGCTTGGTGAAGCGCTGCGCCTCACCTTCGGACTGCGCGACAACCTGGTCACGGTACGCGTTGGCTTCCTCTACCTGTCGGCGCGCGCGACCGCGTGCTTCGGGTACGACCTGCTCCGCATAAGCCGTTGCCTCGTTGATGAACCGCTGACGGTCCTCCTTGGCCTTCTGGACATCGTTGAACGCGTCTTCCACCTGCGACGGCGGCGCGCTGCGATCGATGTTCACCTTGTTGACCTTGATGCCGGTGCCGTAGGTGTTGAGGTAGCGCTGCAGGCGGCTTTGCACCTCAATGGCGATGGCCTCACGGCCGTCCGTAATGACCTGATCCATGGTCGAACTGCCCACCACGTGGCGCAGCGCGCTTTCCGTTGCGTGATCGAGACTGATCTGCGGACTCTTGACGTTGACTTCGTAGTCAACGGCGTTGTCGACAACCCACTGCACCGTAAGGCTGACGTCCACGATGTTCTCGTCTTCGGTCAGCATCGACGACTGCGCCCTGTGCGAGCGAACCTGCGTCACGTTGACAAGGGTTACCTGATCGATGAGAGGCGGGTTCCAGTGCAGACCCGGCATCTTCAGGCTTTCCTGCACGCCGCCAAAGCGGAATACCACGCCGCGTTCCTGCTGGTCTACCTGATAGATACCCATGAAGACGTACACCGCAACCAGCGCAACGGCTGCCAGACCAATGACGCCGCCGGACAGACCGCTGCCCCCGGTGCCACCGCCGCCGCCTTTGCCGCCACCGAAAATGCCGGACAGCTGCGCCTGGAGTTTGCGGATGGCCTCATCCAGATCGGGTGGTCCCTGGTCACCTCTGTTACCCCAGGGGTCTTTGTCGTTGCCACCACCTGGCTCGTTCCACGCCATGATTGTCCTCGCTTGAAAATTGGCCCGGGTTGTTTCGGGGGCCGGATTATTGAACCGAAATTTTAGGGAGCGTGTCGCTACCGCGCAACACGACAGCGGCAGACGATTCCAGCTGCGCCAGGAGCTGATCGTCCGCCTGCAGGGTCAGCTGGACGGCGCCGTCCTCGGTCATGCTTTCGGCGAGCACCGCCCCGGATCGATAAAGCCATGCGCGTGTACGACCGTCGCCGGGATCGAGAATGACCTCATGCGGCGCGGCGACGCCCAGTGCAATGCCCATGCCGTCGATCAATGTGTCGACACCTTGACCGGTCACCGCACTCACGCCGAACACGCTACACGTATTTTCCGTGCTCGCCATTGACGCGTCGAATCGGTAATCCCGTGGCAAGAGATCGGCTTTATTGAGCACCAGAATCTCGGGAATGTCCTGCGCGCCAATTTCATGCAGAACATCGCGTACCTGTGCCACTCGTTCCATCCATTGTTCATCCGCTGAATCTACCACGTGCAATAGCAAATCTGCGTGAATGACCTCCTCCAGGGTCGCCTTGAATGCCTCAACCAGCGCGTGCGGAAGCTGGCTCACGAAGCCGACCGTATCGCCAAGCACAACGTCGTTCAAACCTGGAACGGCTACGCGTCTCAGCGTCGGATCGAGCGTTGCAAAAAGCTGGTCCTCGGCATAGACGTCTGCATCGGTCAGCTTGTTGAAAAGCGTCGATTTACCAGCGTTGGTATAACCCACCAGCGCCACCGTCGGCGTCCCGCGGCGATGCCGACCCCGTCTGTTCTGGCCCCGGCGTTTGCTGACGGTAGCGAGTTTCTTCTCCACCATCTTGATGCGCTCGCCGAGCATACGCTGGTCGAGCTCAATCTGCTTCTCACCGGCGCCGCGCAGGCCAATGCCACCTTTCTGACGATCGAGGTGCGTCCAACCTCGCACCAGCCGCGTCTGAGCATGTTTCAGCTGTGCAAGCTCAACCTGCAGCTGGCCCTCGTGACTGCGCGCACGATCCGCGAAGATGGTGAGGATGAGCTCGGTGCGCGTGATCACGCGGCAGTTCAACGCGCGCTCCAGATTCCGTTGCTGACCGGAGCTCAGCTCGTGACTGACCAATAGTAGATTAGCGCCCCGACGCTTGAGCACAGCCGCAACTTCTTCGACCTTGCCGCTGCCGATGAACGCGTTGGGATGCGGCGCCTCCCGTTTCGCGAGCACCGTTTCGACAACGTCAATCTGCGCGGATCTCGCCAGCTCAGCAAATTCCGCCTGGTCCGGATTGGTCTGGTTCTTGAGTTCTATCTGCAGAAGAACCGCCTGGTCCCCTGCTTCTGGTCGTTCGAATAACATCTAAAGAATCTTGAAAATTGCGCGAATAGGCTGTGACGACGCGCGATGCTCAGTCGAGAAGAATGCTATGAACGACCACTCCGCTGCGGGCGGACTGGACGGCTAGGATTCTTCCTCGTTGCCGGACGAGAGCTTGACGTTGCGCGCCGGGACTACCGTCGAGATTGCGTGTTTGTAAACCATCTGGCTCACCGAGTTCTTCAACAGGACCACAAACTGATCAAAAGACTCGATCTGCCCCTGCAGCTTGATCCCATTAACCAGGTAAATTGAAACCGGGACCCGTTCCTTGCGCAGGGCGTTGAGATAAGGGTCTTGTAGGCTATGCCCTTTCGACATCGTGGTCTCCTTTCTTGTTTCTAGGGAACCTCAGTTCAAGTGGGTTCAGAGGTTCGCTAGCCGCTCCAAATGCGACCGGGTATCTCCCCAACGGCTCAGTCGGTCACCGCGCAGACACCCAATTGCTACCAAGAGTAACACGGTTTTTCGTATCAGCAGGAGCGTTATTTCGGATCCGGTAAAACACCCGGCTGATTTCCGATGTCGCGCGCCACACGAGCAACGTGACCCAGCGCGTCGTCTGCCTGCAGATGCACGGCTCCCGGCCAGCTCCGTAACCAGGTGAGTTGACGCTTTGCGAGGCGACGCGTGGCGACGACCGCCTGCTCGCGAAACCCGGCTGCGTCGATCTCACCGGCAAGCAACTCAAGGCCTTGCCGGTAACCTACCGCGCGCATCGACGGCAGGTCGGCGTGCAAATCGCTACGCGCAGTCAACGCCTTCAGCTCCTCGACAAATCCTTGCGCCAGCATCGCATCAAAGCGCTCGGCAATTCGCTCATGCAGAACGCTGCGATGCTCAGGCTCGAGCGCGTACGTTAAAACCTTTCCTCCAAGGCGTTCGACCACGTCGCCACTATCCAGTTCCCGCCATTGCGCACTGACCGGCACGCCTGTCAGCCGGACAATTTCCAGGGCGCGCAGCAGCCGCTGCGGATTGTTCGGATGAATACCGACAGCCGCCTCGGGATCAATTCTGGTGAGTTCGGCATGCAGCGCTTCGCCACCGCGCGATGCCAGCTCATCCGCGAGCGCAGCGCGAGTGTTGGCATCCGCTCGGGGTAGCGCCGCAATCCCGTCTACAAAGCGACGAAAGTACAACATCGTACCGCCGACCAGGATGGGGACGCGGTCTGCCCGCCGCGCTTCCTCCACCGCCGCATCCGCGTCGGCGACGAAGTCAGCCGCCGTGTACGGTTCGGCCGGGTCGCGAATGTCGATCAGCGCGTGCGGATATGCCGCAAGCTCTGACGCCGTGGGTTTGGCGGTACCAATGTCCATACCGCGGTAAACCAGCGCTGAATCGACGCTGATGAGACTGACCCTGTCAGGCCCGCCGAGCTTGTCCTGCAGCGCCATCGCAAGCGCCGTCTTGCCCAACGCCGTTGGGCCCATGAGGAGCACAATCGGTGTGGTCATCACTGGCCCCGATAAAACAGCTTATCCAGCTCGTCGAGGCTGCGCGTGAAATAGGTTGGCCGGCCGTGATTACAGAGCCCGGCGTTTTCGGTCTGCTCCATGTCTCTGAGCAGCGCGTTCATCTCCGCTATCGTCAGCTGACGGTTCGCTCGAACGGAACCATGACACGCGATCGTCGCGAGGAGGTCCAGCTGACGGCGCTCAATTTCATCACTCGTACCGTACTCCACGAGCTCGCTGACAAAGTCCCGCACCATGGTGGTCAGGTCTTTTTTAGTCAATAGCGCCGGGGCTTCACGCAGCGTCACCGAGCGAATACCGCTGCGCTCGAGCACGAGACCGGAAGCCGCGAGCGTCTCGCTGCTGGCTTCGACAAGATCCGCTTCTGCTTCACTCACGTCGATGGCAATGGGCACCAGGAGGCGCTGCCGCGGCACGGCCTGCGCTGCCACCTGCACTTTCAGCTTTTCGTAGGTGACGCGTTCGTGAGCCGCATGCATGTCGACGATAACCAGGCCTTCGGCGTTCTGCGCGAGGATGTAGACGCCATGCAGCTGACCGAGCGCATAGCCAAGCGGAGGCAGCTCGGACGGCGCTTCGCTCAGCCGCATCGCACGGGACGGCGCAGCGCGCATGTCCACAAGCGTCTCATCAACGCTCAGCGACAACGCGCTCTGCTGCACGTTCGCAACGTAGGCAGGCGCAGCCTCGAGCTCAGAAACGGCTTCCGGCGTTGTCGCCGGGCGTATCTGGCGGAGCGCCCGGTTCAGGCTGCCGAAGATGAAGTCGTGGACACGTCGTGCGTCGCGAAATCGCACCTCGTGCTTGGTGGGATGCACGTTCACGTCGACACTCCCGTCCGGGAGATCGAGGAAGAGCACGTACACCGGATGACGGCCATGGAACATGACATCGGCATACGCCTGACGAATGGCATGGCCCACGAGCTTGTCACGAATAGCGCGACCGTTGACGTAGAAATACTGTTGGTCGGCAAGCCGCCGATGATGCTGCGGGAGGCCAACCCAGCCGTGCAGCCGGAGCCCTTCGCGGCCCTCATCGATGAGTACCGAATTGCTAGCAAATTCCGGGTTCAAGACCTGGCCCAGACGCTCCTCGATGCGCCCGGCCGGTAGACGCAGGCGCCGGCCAGCGCCCGCGCTGCCGCCCTGCTGAAGCGCAAAGCCAACGTCCATGTGGGCCAGGCTCAAACGGCGCACGGTCTGATCGATCTGGCCAGTTTCTGTGCGTTCAGTCTTCAGAAATTTGCGGCGCGCGGGTGTGTTGAAGAAGAGATCCCTGACCTCAACCGTCGTGCCCACGTTATGTGCCACCGGCCCTTCGGCAATCAGCTGACCGCCATGTACTTCGCGCACGGCCCCCATTGCAGCATCGGCCGTCCGCGAGCTGATTTTGACCCGGGCCACCGATGCAACGCTCGCAAGCGCTTCGCCGCGGAATCCGAGCGTATGCACGTCGAGCAGGTCCGCGGCGTCGGCAATTTTACTGGTAGCGTGGCGCTCGATCGCAAGCGCCAGATCTTCAGCGCTGATACCGCAGCCGTTGTCCTGCACCCAGACGAGCCCAACGCCGCCGTCTTCGGTGCGCACCTCAATGTCGCTTGCACCCGCGTCCAGACTGTTTTCCAGGAGTTCCTTGACGATGGACGCGGGCCGCTCCACCACCTCCCCGGCGGCAATCTGGTCGGCCACAAAACTGGACAGGCGCCGAACGCGCGGAGTCGTCACATCAGCCGCCGGGAATCACCAGCACCTGGCCCACCTTGATGGTGTCGTTGCTGAGGCCGTTGCGCGCGCGCAGGAGCTTGGAGCTGACGCCATACCGCGCGGCAATCGTGGAAAGCGTATCACCTCGAACGATGGTGTACTGACGGTCTCCAACCGGGGCTTTGCCCGCAGCCTGGGAGGCCAGGAGCGTGCCCGGCGGCGGGTTCTCGCGCATGAACTGTTCGACGCCGGTGGCAATGGCGCGCGCAACGTTCTCCTGATGTTCCGCCTGCGAGAGACGGCGGGCTTCGCCGGGATTCGAGATGAAGCCTGTCTCCACCAGAATTGAGGGCATGTCCGGCGATTTGAGGACCAGAAACGCCGCCTGCTCAACCCGGGATTTGTGCAGCTTCGTCACGCGCCCGAGGTTGGCGAGCACCGCTTCCCCAGCGTCGATGCTCTGAGAACGGTTTGCGTCCATCGACAGATCGAGGAGCACCCTGGCCAGCACAGGATCCTTGTCGGTGAGGCTCACGTGGCCAACGCCACCCAGAAGGTCCGAACGGTTCTCCCGTTCGGCAAGCCATGCCGCCGTTTCACTGGTCGCACCGCGATCCGAAAGCGTATAAACCGACGCACCATGCACGTTCGCCTGCCTGAACGCGTCTGCGTGAATGGACACAAAGAGATCCGCGCGCTTGTCTCGAGCAAGCTGAGTACGCTGCCGATGGGCAAGGTAGTAATCGCCGGTTCTGACCAGCACGCCACTGAATCCCTGGACGGCGTTCAGCTTCTTCTGCACGCGCCTGGCAATCTGCATGACCACCTGCTTTTCGAGAATTCTGCTTGGACCAATGGCGCCCGGATCATCGCCGCCATGGCCGGCGTCGATGGCAATGATGACGCTCCGATCTTTGCCGAGCGGTGGCTGGCGCGACTGTGAGCGTTTCTGGTTCGGGTCGAAGAGATCAACCACCAGACGGTGACCGTAGGGATCAATCGGCTTCAGCGTGAACGCTTTGGGATCAAGCGCCGATGTAGTGTCGATGACCACGCGATAGTTGCCGTCCCTGGGGGCGGCACGCAGGCTGTTCACCCGCTCGCGTCCAACCGCAGCGACGGCGGGGTCGAATCCCGACCGCGGCGTCACGTTCTGCAGGTCGACAACCACGCGGTACGGATCTTCCAGCGTGAAGATCTTGTACTTCACCTCTGCCGAGGTATCGAATACCACCCGGGTTGAATCCGGGGCCTCGTGCATGCGGACGCTTTTCAACGTCGCCGCCTGCGACGCAAATGCGACGAACGCGAGCGCCACGGCGACCGCGCTTCGTCCGACGAATTGTCTAGCTGAATTCCACATGCGCTTTTCTAGTGGGGGTTGCCGTGCTCGTGTCGACTTCGAGCCGTACCTGAACGTCCGGCGCAGGCAGCCAGTCTACCGCCCGTTCCGGCCATTCGAACAGCTTCACACCTGGGCCATCCACGATCTCGTCAATCCCGACAAATTCCAGTTCAACGGGGTCGTTCACCCGATAGAGGTCAAAGTGGTACACCTCTCCGTTCTGCATATTGTACGGTTCCAGCAGCGTATAGGTAGGGCTCTTGACCACGCCATCGTGGCCGGCCGCGTGCAGCAGTCCACGTGCCAGCGTGGTTTTTCCCGCGCCCAGATCACCGCTCAGAAAGACGACAGCCCGGCCGGCGTAGCGGGCATCGAGCTCACCCCAGAGCCACGCGCCCAGGTCTTCGGTGGCGTCAGCGTCAGCCAGATGGTTCACCTGCGTGGTGCTCACTCAGGTGATCTCCGGAGACAGCAGCCAGGGCAGCGCCCGGGTCACATCGCTGGCGAGGAGACTGCGCGGGCCAACGCGCTGCACCGCAACATCGGCAGCCGCGCTGTGCAGCGCTGCTGCAAGCGCAACGGTGCGCTGCCACGCCGCATCACCGGCGGTTTGCGCCAGCGGCGCCAGCAGTCCGCCCAGGATGCCGCTCAACACGTCACCCATACCGGCGCTGGCCATGCCCGGATTTCCATGCGCAAGCACCCCGCATCCGTCTTGATCGAACACCACGGTGCCAGCGCCTTTCACGACGCCACAGGCCGAAAACTTGTCGCGCAGCGCCACCGCAGCGCCGAGCCGATCGCGCTGCACCTCACCTGCACCCTGGCCGAGCAGTTTGGCCGCTTCGGCAATGTGCGGCGTCAGGACGAGCGTGCCCCCCGACCAGGCGCCTTCGAGGCTGAGCCAGTGCAGCCCGTCTGCATCGAGCACCGTCGGTTTGTCTGACTGTTCCACCTTCGCGTACAGCGCCTCACCCCAGGAATCTCGGCCGAGACCGGGACCCAGGACGACAAGATCCGCGCGCGCCAGAACCCCGTCAGCGTCTGCAGCGTCCACCACCATCACTTCCGGCACGCGTGAGACAATTGCAGCAGCATGTTGCCGGCGGGTGGCAACGGTGACCATGCCGGCGCCGCTACGCAGTGCCGCTTCGGCGGCAAGCGATGCCGCACCCGGCATGTTCGCGTCACCACCCGCAACGATCACGTGGCCCTGCCGATGCTTGTAGGTGTTGGCATCGAGCAAAGGCAGCGCTCCGGCGTCCCAGCTGATCAGCGGCACCGGGTTGGCAGCAGCTTGATAAATCTGCGCGGGTACTCCCAGGCGGTGATATTCGCGAACCCCAGCATAAGACACGCCCGCCCCTGTATGGAGACCGAGTTTCCGGGTGATGAACGTCACGGTAACATCCGCACGCACAGCAACGTCGTCGAAGACAGCACCGGTATCTGCGCTGACGCCGGAAGGGATATCAATGGCAAGCACCGGCTGTGGCATGGCGTTGATGGTCGCTATCGCCGACTTGAACGGTTCCCGCGGCGCACCGTTGAGGCCGGTGCCGAGGAGACCATCGACGATGACCTCACCGATGATCGCGTCTGGCGCGGTGCTCACCACAACTCCAGCAGACACCGCCTCAGCGTGAGCAAGCGCAGCGTCACCGACAAGCTCAGCAGGATCGACAACAGCAATGAGTTGCACCTCCAGGCCATAGCGCAGCGCTCGTGCGGCAACCAGATACGCGTCTCCGGCGTTGTTGCCTTTGCCGCAGAATACGGTGATGAAGGTGATACCCGGAAAACGCTGCAGCAGCGCACTAAAGGCAGCATCCGCCGCCCGCTGCATCAGGGTAAATCCCTGCACCGGGATATCGGCGATCGCCGCGGCGTCTATTGCGCGACTGGCCGCGGCGTCGTAGAGGGTGTCTTCAGGCTTCGGCATGACAGCCTAGTATACTGTGCCTGCAACAATTTCCTGACATGCAAAGTGAGTCTCGAGCGCACCATCATCGCCCAGTGGGCAGCTGAACTCGGCTTCGCCGACATTGGTATTACCGACGTGGACCTCAGTGATCATGAGGACCATGTGCGTGCGTGGCTCGCTGCCGGCTTTGCCGGTGACATGGGTTATCTCAACCGCAACGTTGACAAGCGCCTGCACCCGGAGCTTCTGGAGCCGGAAACCTGCCGGGTCATCACCGCGCGCATGGACTACCTTGCGCCGGACACACAACCGCTCGAAGTCCTCGAAGATTCCAGCAAAGCCTACGTTTCACGTTATGCACTTGGCAGGGACTACCACAAGGTGCTGCGCCGCCGGCTGGCAAAGCTGGCCGAGAGAATCGACGACGCCCTGCCTGGACATCGTTATCGCGCGTTTACCGACAGCGCGCCGGTGCTGGAAAAAGCGCTGGGTGAGAAAAGTGGTCTCGGCTGGATGGGCAAGCACACGCTGCTGCTGAACGAGCATGCAGGTTCCTGGTTTTTCCTGGGAGAGATTTACACCAACGCACCCCTGGGGGTGGACACGGATCTGGTGGAAGACGCCTGCGGCAAGTGCAACGCCTGTATCACCGTCTGTCCCACGGCTGCCATTGTCAGCCCGGGCAAGCTCGATGCACGACGCTGCATTTCTTACCTCACCATCGAGCACCAGGGAAGTATCCCCGAAGCGCTGCGGGCGCCGATGGGAAACCGTATTTACGGCTGCGACGACTGTCAGCTCTACTGCCCGTGGAACCGCGAACCCACCTATACCCGGGAGGACGACTTCGCGCCCCGACACGGGCTGGAGCAGGCGGCTCTCCTTGATCTATTCGCGATGAGCGAGACAGAATTTCTCGCGATGACCGAAGGCTCCGCCATCCGCCGCATCAGCTACCAGCAGTGGCAGCGCAACCTGGCCGTGGCCCTGGGTAACGGCAAGCCATCAACCGAGGTGATCGAGGCGCTGGAGCAGCGCCTTCCCAAGGCCTGCGAGATGGTCGCAGAACATATCAGCTGGGCACTTGAGCGGCTCAGCTCAGCTTGAAGAAATGCTCCCGGTAGTGCTTGAGCTCGCCGATGGACTCACGGATGTCGGCAAGTGCGGTGTGCTCGTTCTTCTTGGAAAACGCCTTCGCCACGTCCGGGCGCCAGCGTTTGGCGAGCTCTTTGACGCTGCTGACGTCAATCATGCGGTAGTGCAGATACGCCTCCAGCGTCGGCATGTAACGGGAGAGGAAACGGCGATCCTGCCAGATGGTGTTGCCGCAGAGCGGCGCCTCACGCTCCCCGACATGTTGCTCGACGAAGGCGAGCGTTGCGGCTTCCGCTTCGCGCTCGCTGACACCTTCGCGGCTAATCCGGTCGAGCAGACCCGAGCCGCTGTGGTGGGTCTGATTCCATTCGTCCATCGCGTCGAAAAACGCCTGCGGCTGCTTGACGGCAAATACCGGACCTTCCGCGACAGTATTCAACTCGCTGTCGGTGATGATGGTGGCAATCTCGATGATCCGCTCTTTGTCGGGGTCGAGCCCCGTCATCTCCAGATCCATCCAAACCAGGTGTGCGCTCAAAAACATACTCCACGGGCTTCGTCCAGAGAGAAGTCTAGCACCACCACAGGCGCAGGATTGCGGCCGCGCTTTTGCTAAGATGGCGCCCCCTGATAAGAGGACAGGATGCGCCAGTGAGCACAGACACCAGCGCCGTCATCATTGAGCCGGAAGCGCTCTACGACAGGCTGAACGACCCCAATCTGCTGCTTGTACAGGTCACTTCCCGAGAGGTGTTCGAACAGGCCCACCTGCCCGGGGCTGTGCTCGTCGAACCGCGCGACCTTGTCTGCGGCGAGCCACCAGCGCCGGGACGTCTGCCGGACGAGACGCGCCTGGGCACCATGCTGGCGAGCATGAACTACGACCCAGGCTCGGACATTGTCGTCTACGACGACGAGGGCGGCGGCTGGGCCGGACGTATGGCCTGGACCCTGGACATCATCGGTCACCCGGGCTGGACTTATCTGAACGGTGGCATGCACGCCTGGCAGCACGCCGGCCTGCCGTTCGAGTCAGGCCCGCACACCCCTGACAATTCAGTACACGTCGAAGTAAACATCGATACCGGACCCATCGCCGAAATCGAAGACGTGCTGGCTGCCATCGAAGACCCGGACCAGGTCATCTGGGACGTGCGCTCCGCCGAGGAATACGCCGGCACCAAACAGAACGCCGCGCGCGCCGGCCACATCCCCGGCGCCGTCAATCTGGATTGGATGATGTTGAAAGACCCCAGCCGCAACATGCGCCTCACCGAGGGCATCGCCGCGCGGCTGACGGAGCTGGGCATCATGCAGGCCGCGGACATCATTACCCACTGCCAGTCGCACCACCGCTCAGGGCTTTCCTACATGCTCGGCCGCCTGCTCGGCCTGCCCATTCGCGCATACCACGGCTCCTGGTCCGAGTGGGGTAATCGCGAAGATACGCCCATTGAGGTGGGCAGCGGATGAGTCAGCTTTTTGCCGCACTGCAGCGCGTCGTACCCCAGCACGGACTGTCGCGTGTCGTCGGACGCATCGCCGCAAGTGAAACGACGTGGCTAAAAGACCTTTTCATTCGCCAGTTCGCGCGGATCTACAACGTCAATCTGGACGAGGCGGAAGACGACAACTTCGACGAATACCGCTCGTTCAACGACTTTTTCACCAGAGCGCTCAAGCCTGATGCGCGACCGATCGGCACAGGCATCGTTAGCCCGGCTGACGGCAGCATCAGTCAGCTCGGTCGCATCGACGACAATCGCCTGCTGCAGGCAAAGGGACACGGCTACACGCTGCAGAGTCTCGCCGGACGTCTCGGCGCCGGTTTCGAAAACGGCACTTTCTGCACCGTGTACCTGGCGCCGAGCGATTATCATCGCGTGCACCTGCCGTTCGCTGGCACTTTGACCGATACGCTTGCCGTGCCCGGTGCGCTCTATTCGGTCAACGCCACAACGGAGAGCACAATCGAGGGACTCTTCGCACGCAACGAACGGCTCGTCTGCCGGTTCGAGACGACTTTCGGCCCGATGCTGGTGGTGCTGGTCGGCGCCATGATTGTCGCTTCCATCACAACCGACTGGGCCGGGCCCGCTTCACCCTACGAGCGCGAGGAGCACACCTCACATCATCTGGTCTTTGAGACCGGCGACGAAATTGGGCGCTTTCTGCTGGGATCAACGGTCATCTGCTGCTTTCCCAAAGGCGCCGCCCAGCTGGATCCGTCTTTGACAAAAGGCGCCACCGTCCGCATGGGCCAGCCGATTGCCCGGGTGAGCTAGCGGAAAGTAAGCACCCCATCCAGCGACCGGGAACCTACGCTGAGCATGACAAGGCGATCGAAACCGACGGCCACGCCCGCGCAGTCAGGCAGCCCCTCCGCCATGGCGGCCAGGAACTTCTCATCCGGCTGACGCGCGGGTAGACCACGCGCTTCGCGGCGGGCAAGATCAGCGGCAAAGCGGCGCCGATGCTCATCCGCATTGGTCAGCTCCCAATAACCATTGGCAACCTCCACGCCGTCGATGACTAGCTCAAAGCGCGCCGCCACGGTGGGGTCATCCGGACGCAGTCTCGCCAGCGCCGCCTGCTCCGCGGGATAATCGATGATGAAATACCGGCCCGGTCCGAGACGCTCACTGGCGTCGGCAAACGCCAGGTCCAACTCCTCGCGCGGGCGTTCGACGTCGCCAACCACGTCTGCATAGGTCAACGTCTCGCAGGTGGCAGGGCCTAGCAACGTATCGCACAGCGCTGCAACCTCGTCGCGCAGCGCAACGTCGTCAAATCCCACGCGATACCATTCCAGCATGGTGAACTCGGGATTGTGGCGGCTGCCGCTTTCGTCGTGGCGGAACGCGGACGCCAGCTGATAGCAGCTCGGCACGCCCGCCGACAGCAGACGTTTCATGAAGTACTCCGGGGAAGTCTGCAGGAAGCCATAGCCCGGCACGGGGATGCTTTCGACGTCGGGGTCCGTGACGGTGGCGTCGCCAAGCAGTGGCGTCTGCACCTCGATGACGTCCCGCGCTGCAAAAAACTGACGGGTTTTATCGAGCAGGTCCGCCCGGGTCGTCAGCGCGGACAGGTCTGCCAGAGGTCGCCAATCCGGGATCGTCACGGCATCACGCTAGCGGACCCGGCTGACGTATTCCCCGGTGCGCGTATCGATCTTCAGCACGTCACCGATATTGACGAATAGTGGAACGCCTTTGATCGTGGCTCCGGTGGAAAGCGTTGCCGGCTTGGTGCCGCCGCTTGCGGTGTCACCCTTGAGACCCGGATCCGTTTCGGTGACTTCGAGCTCGACAAAATTGGGCGGCGTGACGGCAATGGGGTCATCGTTCCAGAGCGTCACCTGGCAGACGTCCTGCTCCTTGAGCCACTGGTTGGCCTCACCCACGGCCGCCTCACCCGCGGCAACCTGCTCGAAGCTGCCGTCGGTGCGCATGAAGTGCCAGAATTCACCGTCGGTGTAGAGATACTCCATGTCGAGATCCATCACATCGGCCCCTTCGATACTCTCACCCGACTTGAAGGTGCGTTCCCAGACCCTGCCGCTTTTGAGGTTACGGAACTTGACGCGATTGAAGGCCTGACCTTTACCGGGTTTGACGAACTCGTTCTCGAGAATCGAGCAGGGATCTCCTTCCAGCAAGACTTTCAAGCCGGCTTTGAATTCGTTGGTAGAATAGGTGGCCATATCACTCACTACTTATCGATCGAAGGCGCGCATGATACCCCCGAATCCCACACCGTGGGAGCCTCGCGTTTGGCGCACGGAGCTGGCCCGCGCCATCCGCTCGAGCACAGATTTACTCACGTACGTCGGCACCGAGCTTGCTGACGCGACCGACCTGCCGGCGTTTGCCACGCTGGTGCCGCGGGGATTCGCCGACCGCATGCAAAAAGGCGATCCAGACGACCCGCTGCTGCTGCAGGTGCTCGGGCGGGAAGAAGAGACCCGCGAGGTGCCGGGCTTCAGCTTCGATCCACTCGAAGAGCTCGGCTTCAATCCGGTTGAGGGGCTCCTGCACAAATATCACGGGCGTGCACTCTTGATCGCCACCGGCGCCTGCGCCGTCAATTGCCGCTACTGTTTCCGCCGCCATTTCCCGTACGCTGAGCAGCGCGAGCCGCAGCTGCAGGGCGCCGTTGCGAAGCTGGCTGCGGATGAGTCGATCAAAGAGATCATCCTTTCCGGCGGTGATCCCCTCCTCCTCGATGATCCCGCGCTCGGTGAGCTGCTGGACGCGCTGGCTGAGATCCCGCACGTGACCCGCCTGCGCCTGCATACCCGCATTCCCATTGTGCTGCCCGAGCGTACTACAGCTGCGTTGCTGGACAGGCTTTCCAACGGACGGTTCCGCACCGCTCTGGTGGCCCACGCCAATCATGCCCGGGAACTCACGGACGAGACGGCCAGGGCATTCGCTTGTTTCTCCCGGGCGGGCGTTGCGCTTTTCAACCAGGCGGTGCTCTTACGTGGCGTGAACGATACGGTGGAAGCACAGGTGAGTCTGGCCGAATGCCTGTACGAACAGTCCGTCCTTCCTTATTACCTGCACATGCCCGACGCCGTCGCCGGTACCCACCACTTCGCGGTAAGTGACGCCGCGGCCAAGTCTCTACACCGGGCCATGCAGTCTGAGCTGCCGGGTTATCTCTTGCCGCGCCTGGTCCGTGAGGAGCCCGGCGCACCCGCAAAAACCCATATTTAACTCACAGCCTTTCACACCGTTTCACAATTCCCAGGCGTTGTTCCCTTATACTTGAACGATGGCAGAATCCCTCGACACGCGCCTGGAAACGCCGGAAACGAGCTTGGAAGCTTTGAGCTTCGCCGAGACGAGCCTGCCCGCGCTCGGCCAATGGGCATCCGGCCTGCCGCTCGTGAACACCGAGGAAACCGCGGCACAGCTGACGCTGGCGACCGCGGAGCTGGCGCTTCTGAGCGCTTCGCCAGACGATAAGTTTGCCCTTCTCGAGACGCTCAGGCCGATGATTCACTACATCGCCACTCGCCTGGATCGGAGCAGTTTGAACGCCGCCAAGGCCCACAAAGACTCCGCGGCGCAGAATCTCATGCTGAACCTCTGTACCGGTTACAAGTGTGTGGCGCTGGATATCATCGATGCAGATGACAAGTCTTCTAACAAAGATATTCTGCCGAGC
Source organism: Pseudomonadales bacterium (assembly GCA_028285415.1). Classification (GTDB taxonomy): domain Bacteria; phylum Pseudomonadota; class Gammaproteobacteria; order Pseudomonadales; family Azotimanducaceae; genus UBA4421. The sequence goes on along the minus strand of JANQPF010000033.1, from coordinate 36,125 downwards.
ACGCTGCATCGGCTGCTCTCGGACCTGTCGCGTGTGCTGCTGCGAACGCTGCAGTTCTATTCGGCGCCCCCGCGTGACTTCTGGTGGGAATTCAACGAGCTGTACCGCATCTGCACCCAGCTGGAACTGAACGGTTTCCGACTGAAAGACGAGGAAAACCACACCTCCGAGCTGCTGTCGATCGAAGACGTGTACCTGCGCGCCCTGCTGCTCAGCTGCGCCAAGCCGAATCAGCTGAAACACCAGGAAATCAGCAGCGTATTCAACGCGCTGGAACACTGGACCGGTCCGGTATCGCTGGAGGAAGACACGGCCGACAGTCTCTTCATGATAGATCTGGCAGGCAACGCCGGCCCGCAGTTTACAAAGCTCGTCGACAAAGCAGAGATGCCCATGGGATTGCACACCGAGGTGCTGGCCTACGAGATCGAGGCGTATCTCAATGACGTCGACAGCGCCTTCACCATTCCCCCCGCCCTGTCCCAACCGCTGCTGCGCCACCTTGTCGAAGCGTGGAGCGTCATGCAGGAACGCACGTTCGCGCGCTTCAGAACCGACGTCAGCGTCCGCGTCTGCGTGGGTTTGAGAGCAGCGCACTACTTTCTTTCGGGCGCCATCGACTTCACCAAACAGCTTTCGAGCGCCGATGCGATGCTCCGCCGCGAGATCAATCCGTTTCTCGAGCTCGACTACGAGTCGAGCCATTCCGAGGAAGACGACGACCCCTGGTCCCAGGCGCACGATCTGAAAGTGCGCATTCCTTTGAATCCGAACGTCGAAGCGCCGGAGAAGATCCTCCTCGACACGCAGAACGATCAGCACGTCGCGAGCTATGAGAACTTCGAAACCCAGGCGCTCGACACGAGCCCCGGTGGCTACCGGCTGGCCTGGCGCGATCAGCTGCCCCCGAACGCCGTGGTCGGCGAGCTGCTGGCGCTGCGCGAAGAGAAAGGGGCGCGTTGGTGCGTCGCCGTCATTCGCTGGATTCGTCAAGATCGAGGCCGCACCAGCATGGGTCTGGAGCTTCTCTCCCCGCGGGCAATTCCGGTTGCCGTCCGGGTCATCCAGAAGAAAGGTGGGCCCACCGACTACGCTCGCGGCCTCATCCTCCCGCAGATCGAATCCATCGGTCAGGATGCGACGCTCATCACACCCCGCATGCCGTTTGCGAGCGGACAGAAGGTGCACATCAACCGTCAGGGCCTGCAGACGACGGGACAGCTGCTCGACGCGCGGCTAAAAACGGAAAGCTTGAACCAGTTCACATTTCGTATGTTGGATGGTTACTTGGAAAATTCGCGCTCCGACAGCAACATTGACAGCCTGTCAGCTATGACTAGAGAGGACACTACCCAAGGTCCTTAGCCTCTATGCTTGTCCTTGCTTCGAGGAACTAGCTGTAGGACCTTGGAGCGAAAAAGGATATGTCGGCACAGCTATCACAGCATGTAACCACGCGTCTGCTGATTGCGGAAAAGTCTGAAAACTCCGCGCACGAATTGGACTCCTCGCTCCGCGATGCGGGCGTGGCGACCAAACTCAGCATCAGTGACGATCTCGCGCACATTGCGCAAATCGTCTCCCAGGGCGAAGCGGATCTCGTCCTGCTCACAGACAAGCTCGAAGGCCTGGATAGTCTCCTGCCGCGCATACGCGCAAACGCCCCCCACACACCCCTCATCCTGCTGACCCACGACGACGAAGACAGCGAGACCTGGAGCGTGGCCAGCGCCTTGAACCTCGGCGCCACCGACGCGGTTCCTGCCAACGCACACGAACAGCTTGCGCTGGTGGTCAAACGCGAGCTCGAACACATCTGCCAGCGGGAACATTTCTCCCAGGTAAGGCGCGCGCTCAAAGAAGCTGAGCAGCGCTGTCAGCTCCTGCTGCAGGGCTCACGGGCTGCCATCGCCTACGTCCACGAAGGCATGCACATTCATGCCAACGAAGGCTATCTGGACCTGTTCGGCTACAATGACGTGGACGATCTATGCGGCGAATCGCTCGTAGACATCCTGTCCGCTGACAGCGCGGAACAGCTGAAGATTCACCTCAAAGCTCTGCGCAACGGTGCTGAAGAGGCCGTCTTCGATTTTACGAGCCAGGGCGATGATCCCGTCTCAGGCTCCATGACGCTTGCCAATTCTCAGTACGAAGGTGAGGCCTGCCTGCAGGTCACCGTGCGCACCGAGAGCACGGCACCGAGCAGCGCAGGTGACGAAGATACCGACGTCCCAGCACCGGTCATGTCGAGTGAGCTGGAGCTCCCGGGTTTCGTCAAAGCGGCTGAGACGCTCTTTGCGAGCGAGCCGGACAATGCGTATCTCCTGGTGGCCGCATTGGACCACCACCATACCCAGCAGCAGGCGTACGGCCTGGTTGGAACCGAGTCGATCTGCCGCAAAGTCTGGCAACACATTGTCGTGCTCGCGGAAGACTGCCCGGTGACGCGCATCAGCAACTTCGAAACGGCCATTGCCATCATTGCGGACAACCACGACGAGGCTGTCGCGCGAGCGGAGAAGATCCGCGAGTCAGTCGGCGAGCTGATGTTCGAAGTGCAGGAAAAAACAGTACGCCCGACAATCATGATTGGCGGGGCCGCGTACGACGCTGAACAAGGCGTCAGCAAGACCCTCGACGTGGCGTACGGCAACCTGCTGGACCACCTCGAAACCGAGTCCAACAATTCCGTGCACATTCCGACCAACGAGCCGGAAGCTGAGGACAACAACTGGGACAACGCCGCCATCATCATGCGGCAGATCACCGACGCCATCGAGAAAAAGAGCTTTGTGCTCTTGTTCCAGCCGGTCATCAGTCTGCGCGGTGACTCCGATGAGCACTACGAAGTCTTCCTGCGCATGACCGATCCGGAAGGTGGACAGATTGAACCCGGCAAATTCCTGCAGACCGCCATCGACAACAACGTCGCCGGCAAGATCGACCGCTGGGTGATCCTGCAGTCGATCAAGATGCTGAGCGTGCACCGCGCCAAGGGTCACGCCACCCGTCTGACGGTGAATCTCACGTGCAACAGCATCGCCGATCCCGAGTTTCTCCAGTGGCTCACCGTTGCCATCAAGGCGGCACGCCTGCCGAGTGATGCCGTGATCTTCCAGGTGACCGAGAAAGATGCCACCACGTATCTCCGTCAGACCCGCGAGTTCATTGAAGGCCTGCGCAACATGCACTGCCGCGCCTCGCTGTCACGCTTCGGCCTGATCGAAGATCCGTTCGAGACGCTTCGCCACCTGCCGGTCGACATGGTCAAGCTCGACGGCACCATCGTCGATGGCGTGGAAGACAACGACGAGCAGCGCAGCGGTCTCATCGAGAAAATTCAGAAGCTGCAGGGCTCCGGCAAGCTGACCATTGTGCCGATGGTGGAGAACGCAAACATCCTGTCGACGCTGTGGCAGGCTGGCGCGAACTACATCCAGGGTCACTACTTGCAGGAACCGTCGATGGAGATGGACTACGACTTTAGTACCGAAGAATAAATGTGCTGATGCACATTTTTCTTCGGTAATAAAGTCGTTGATCGAGTTTCGCTACGCGAAACTCGCTCTACTCGCACCACTGAACCAAGTTTCTATATCGGCCTGACCGACACCTTCGACCTGTCTTCTCAATGACTTCAACTGCTGTGGCGCAGGGCTTCGTCGATGTCGCGGTCGCTGAAGCCGATGAGATAGAGCACGGCGTCGAGGCCGAAGTTGGAAATGGCGTGCTGGGCGCTTTCGCGCACGACCGGTTTGGCATGAAACGCAACGCCCAGACCCGCGCGGGCGAGCATCGGCAGATCGTTGGCGCCGTCGCCGATGGCAATGGTCTGCTGCAGGGCAATGCCTTCTTTGTCTGCAATTTCTTCGAGGAGCGCGGCTTTGCGGGTGGCGTCGACAATCTCACCCTGGACCGCGCCGGTCATGACGCCGTCCTCGACTTCGAGCGCGTTGGCGTAGACATAGTCGATGCCGAGCTTTTGCTTGAGCCGTTCGCCCACGTATTGAAAACCACCCGAGATGACCGCGGTTTTGTAGCCGAAGTGCTTGAGCGCGCGAATGAGCCGATCCGCGCCGGCGTTCAGCTCCACCTGATCAGCCACCTCGTCGAGGACGGAGACCGGCATGCCTCGCAGCAGTCCCGCCCGGCGGCGGAAGCTCTCCTGGAAGTCGATGTTACCCGCCATGGCTTCAGCCGTAATCGCAGCCACCTCTTCACCGACGCCGTGACGTGCGGCGAGCTCGTCGATCACCTCGGCGGTGATCAGCGTCGAGTCCATATCAAAAGCGACCAGGCGCCGGTTGCGGCGAAACACCGTGTCTTCCTGCAGGCTGAAATCGAAGTTGAGCGACTCCGCCGCTGCCATGAGCTCCGCCTGCAGCGCCGCGAGATCTTCTACGTCACCACGTACCCGCATTTCCGCACAGAGACGATGCAACCCCTCACCCGGGCGCGAGGCGCCTCGGTCGGTCAGACGCCGGATGGTGTCGATGTTGAGGCCAACACCATGCGTCAGCGTGCTGACGGCATTGAGCGGTGCGCTGCCGTCACCGGCAGCCAGGAGGGTCAGGATATAGCGGGTTTTGCCGGACGCTTCGAGCCACAGCGCGTAATCGGCCTCCTCGACGTTACTGATGCGCACCGTCGAGTCTGCTTCGTTGGCGCGAAACATCACCTCACGGATGACCGCACCGGCGTCCTGCTCCGCCACGCTCACCAGAAGCCCCAGCGCCAGATCTTCGTGAATGACCGCCTGGCCAATGTCGAGAATGCGCGCCCCGTGGCGCGTCAGAATGTCGGTCAACAGCGACATCAGCCCCGGTTTGTCCTGCCCGGAGACGTTAATCAGCAGTATTTCTTCAGCCACGGGGTCAAGCCGTCAAAAAAACAGCCGCAATTGTACTGGGTTGGCTGATCGAATGGTCGACGAATGACGATATCGCGTTCAGGTGTGCTAGATTAGCTCTCCCGTCACGCGCTCGAGCAGGACCCGCCTTGTCTCACTGGTGGAAACGCTTCAAACCCAACCAATCGACGCTGCCCGCAGCACTCATTGCCACCGCCATCTGCGGCGTTGCGCTGCTCGTCATCTGGACACCCCCACGCTCGCCTGAAGCCGACATCGACCGCTACGGCGAGGCGCTGTCGCAGACGCTCGGGCATGCCAACGCCGGGCTCATGCTGAATCAGGATCGTATAGCGCTGGCGGTCATTGCGAACGAGGTGGCAAACTTCGACGAAGTTGCGGGTGTGGTCTTCTACAGCGCCGGCAACGAAATTGTGGCGCTGTCGGGGAGCACCGATCCGGACAGCCACTTCACGGCGCAGGCGACCATGGACGATACCATCGCCGGCTACGTCACGGTCGTCTTGAACAAAGCCGCATTTGCGCCGCCGGCACGTCCCTGGGACTGGCTGCTGTCGATTGCCGTACTGATCGGGGCGCCGTTTGTGAGTCTCGGGATTCTGCAGCTTTCGGCACGGGGTAACCGTTCGCTCCCCATTGTGTCCGTGCCGGAACCCGCACCGCCCGCCATGCAATCGAGCTTTGTGCTCGGCATCAATCTCTACAACCAGCTCGGCTTGAGCCGGGCCCAGCGCGAACAGGCGGTCGAGGATGCGCTGACAATGGCTCGCGAGGTCTGCGCCATCCACCACGGTTTTGCGCTGCCCATCGACGACAAAGGTGTGCTGATGCTCTTCGACCGGGGCATGGTCGACGCCGGGCAGGCGGTCTGCGCATCGTTCCTGATGCTGACGCTCCTCGAGGAGTTCGAAACCGAAGGCGCGTTTCGCTGTCATCTCAGCGAAACGGAATGCCCGGGCGCGCCTGGAGAGCTCACCGATCTACCCCTCGAGGCAATCGAGGAGACCACCGACATCAATCGCCTGATGATGCTGGCAGCGCTGGCCCGGCCCAGCACGCTGCTGGTCGAGGAGATCGTCTGTGAGCACCTGGAAGCCGACGAGCGCGCGTGGACGGAAGCGTATGACCACCCGCTCCTCGTGGATCTCGACGCCGAGGGACAGACCTACTGGATTGCAGCGCTGCCTGAGCGGCAGTCACAGCTGATCGAGAGCCAGGCCACCGTTATTCTCGGTTTCAATCAGGCTTCCGCCTGACACGACGTTTCCCTCCGCAGGCGCCTAGCTGATCGAAAGACGATCCACCTTCTGAAAACCGCGCGGCAGCTTGCGTCCGCGACGGGCACGCTCGCCAATGTAGTTTTCGAGATCCTTGTGCTTCATCTTCAGATGGCGTTGACCGGCATGCACGACAAGCTCGTCGTCTACGCTGAGCACCACCGCCGCTATCATCTTCTCTTCCCCCGCTTTGAACGCCTTGGTAGGTACGTTGATCAGCTTGTTTCCCTTGCCGCGGGACAGCTCCGGTAACTCAGCCAGAGGAAAGACGAGCATGCGGCCTTGATCGGTTACGGCGGCAACGAAGCTCTCATCAATACGATCCGCATCAATCCGGCTCGGCGCCAACGCGTTACCTCCAGCGGGGACGCTCAGCGTTGCCTTACCGGCCTTGTTCTTGGTGACCATGTCCTTGAGACGCCCGATGAAGCCAAAGCCGGCATCGGAAGCCATGAGCACGGGCGCATCACCCCCGCCAATCGCAAGACCAACGAACTTTGCACCCGGCGGTGGTTTGAAGCGGCCGGTGAGCGGCTCACCCTGGCCACGGGCTGACGGCAGCGTGTGTGGCGCCGCGTTGTAGGTACGCCCGTTCGAGTCCACGAAAACCAGCGTTTCGTTGGTCCGCCCCCGACCCGCCTGACCGTATTTGTCTCCGGAGCGGTAGCTCAGCTCCTGCGGATCCATCTCGTGACCCTTGGCAGAGCGCACCCAGCCCTTCTCGGAGAGCACCACGGTAATCGGCTCGTTGGTGAGGAGGTCCTCTTCGCTGTAGGCGGCCGCCTCGTCCACTTCCGCCAGCGGCGAGCGGCGCTCGTCGCCATATTCCTCCGCAAGCGCCAGGAGCTCTTTTTTAACCAGCGTCTTCAGCCGCGCCTTGGAGCCCAGGATTTTTTCCAGATCCGCTTTCTCCGCGGAAAGTTCTTCTTTCTCAGTCTGGAGACGGATCTCCTCGAGCTTGGCCAGCTGCCGGAGACGCAGGTCGAGAATCGCGTTGGCCTGAACGTCCGAGAGCTTGTAGCGCTTCATCAGCTCCTGCTTCGGCTCATCTTCCTCGCGAATGATGCGGATCACTTCGTCGATATTGAGATACGCAATCAGGTATCCGTCGAGGATATGCAGCCGGTCGTTGATCTTGTCGAGCCGGAACTGCAGACGCCGGGTGACCGTATCCTGCCGGTAGGTCAACCACTCTTTGATGATGCCGGCGAGGGTTTTCACCTGCGGGCGCTGGTCGAGGCCAATCATGTTGAGATTGACCCGGTAGCTGCGCTCGAGATCCGTCGTGGCAAAGAGGTGGCTCATGAGCCGCTCGGTATCCACGCGGTTGGAACGCGGCACCAGCACCAGGCGCGTTGGATTCTCGTGGTCCGACTCGTCTCTGAGATCCACCAGCATCGGTAGCTTCTTAGCGTGCATCTGTTGGGCAATCTGCTCGAGGACCTTTGCGGGTGACGTCTGGTGGGGCAATGCGGTGATGACAATTTCGCCGCTGTCCATCGTGTAGACCGCACGGGCTTTGATGCTGCCGCGCCCGGTCTCGTACACCTCGCGGATCTCCGCCGCCGGCGTGATGATCTGCGCCTCGGTCGGGAAATCCGGCGCCTTGATGTGGGTCATGATGTCGGCCACCGTCGCCTTGGGCTTGTCCAGCATGTGGATACAGGCGCTGATGACCTCGTTAATGTTGTGCGGCGGGATGTCGGTCGCCATGCCAACGGCAATACCGGTGCTGCCGTTCAGAAGTACAAACGGTACCTGCGCGGGGAGGAGCTTCGGCTCATCCGCGGTGCCGTCAAAGTTGGGAATGTAGTCGACCGTACCCTGGCGGGCCTCGGCCAGCAGCAGCTCCGCGTATTTCGACAGGCGCGCTTCGGTGTAACGCATGGCGGCGAACGACTTGGGATCGTCCGGTGCGCCCCAGTTACCTTGACCGTCCACGAGCGGGTAGCGGAATGAGAACGGCTGCGCCATGTGGACCATCGCTTCGTAACACGCTGAGTCACCATGGGGGTGAAACTTGCCGAGCACGTCGCCAACGGTGCGGGCGGACTTTGCGTACTTCGCCTGATTGTTGAGGCCCAACTCGCTCATCGCGTAGATGATGCGGCGTTGCACGGGTTTCAAACCATCAGCAATGTGCGGCAGCGCGCGATCGTTGATCACGTACATGGAGTAATCAAGGTACGCCCGCTCGGTATACACCGAAAGCGGCATCTGCTCGATGTCGGGGTCTTGAACTTCTTCAGTCATATGTCTATTTCAACGTCGATGTTGAGGAGTCAGGCCAGTTCCGCCTGGTCGCCTTTCTTTTCCAGCCAGTTGCGGCGGTCGGGGGCGCGCTTCTTGGCAAGCAGCATGTCCATCGTCTCTTCGGTTTTCTTGATGCCGCCGAGCGCAAGCTGCACGAGGCGCCGGGTGTCCGGGTCCATCGTGGTTTCTCGAAGCTGCAGGGGGTTCATCTCGCCCAGGCCTTTGAAACGCTGCACCACCGGCGTGCCGCGCTTCTTCTCCGCGACGATGCGGTCGAGCACACCTTCTTTTTCCGACTCGTCGAGCGCGTAGAACACCTCTTTGCCGATGTCGATCCGGTACAGCGGCGGCATCGCAACAAACACGTGCCCGTTTTCCACCAGCGCGCGGAAGTGCTTGACGAAGAGCGCGCAGAGGAGCGTTGCAATGTGCAGGCCGTCCGAGTCCGCGTCCGCCAGGATGCAGATCTTGTTGTAGCGCAGGCCGGACAGATCGTTCGACCCGGGATCGACGCCCAGCGCGATGGCAATGTCGTGCACTTCCTGGGAGGCGAGGACCTGGCTCGACTCCACTTCCCAGGTGTTCAGAATTTTGCCGCGCAGCGGCAGCACAGCCTGAAACTCCCGATCCCGCGCCTGCTTGGCGGAACCACCCGCGGAGTCGCCTTCGACGAGAAAGAGCTCAGCGCGATCGGCGTCCTGACCGGAGCAGTCTGCGAGTTTCCCCGGCAGCGCCGGTCCCGCGGTGACTTTCTTGCGCGCCACCTTCTTCGCTGCCTGCGTACGCTTCTGCGCGTTGGAGATGGCAAGCTCGGCAATCTTCTCCCCATCGCCAGGGTGTTCGTTCAGCCACAGGCTGAACGCGTCCTTGGCAACGCCCGAGATGAATGCGGCGGATTGCCGGGAGGACAGTTTCTCCTTCGTTTGCCCGGCAAACTGCGGGTCGGCAAGCTTGGCCGAAAGCACGTAGCTGCACTGCTCCCAGAGATCCTCACCGGTGAGCTTGACCCCGCGCGGCAAGAGATCCCGGAATTCACAGAATTCTTTCAACGCATCGGAGAGACCCGAACGCAGGCCGTTCACGTGGGTACCGCCCTGGGCGGTGGGGATGAGATTGACGTAAGACTCCTGAATGAGCTCGCCGCCATCGGTCACCCACTTCACCGCGTAGTCGACCGCTTCGGCGTTACCTTCGGCGTTGAAGAGTATCGTTTCGCTCGGCAGGCATTCGGCGCCCGCCAGCGCATTGTCGAGGTATCCCTTGAGACCGTCTTCGTAGAGCCAGGACTCGTTTTCGTCCTGCTTGCCCTCGACGTTGAGGCTGACCCTGAGACCGGAACAGAGTACCGCCTTGGCGCGCAGGAGGTGCTTCAGCCTCGGTACGGAGATGTTGGCAGAGTCGAAGTAGCTTGCCTCCGGCAGAAAGCGGATGGTTGTACCGGTGTTACGTTTGCCGACGGTTCCCGAGGCTTTGAGCTTGCCCTTGGGTTTACCTTTGGCGTACTTCTGCACGTGCAGCTGGCCTTCGCGCTTGACCTCCACCTCGAGCCACTCCGACAGCGCGTTGACGACGGAGACGCCCACGCCGTGCAGGCCCCCGGAGAAGCTGTAGTTCTCGTTGTCGAACTTACCGCCCGCGTGCAGGCGGGTGAGGATGAGCTCCACGCCTGAAATTTTGTGCTGCGGGTGGACGTCAACCGGCATGCCGCGCCCGTCGTCGATCACCTCGACCGAGCCGTCTTTGAAGAGCGTCACTTCGATTTCGCGGGCAAATCCGGCAATGGCTTCGTCGACGCTGTTGTCCACCACCTCCTGGACCAGGTGGTTGGGACGGGTTGTGTCGGTGTACATGCCGGGGCGGCGGCGGACGGGCTCGAGACCCGAGAGGACCTGCAGGGATTCCGCAGAATACTTTTTCTCTGCCATGTTGTGGTGTCTAAAATCAGTCGTTAGTCGTCAAAGCGCAGGTGTGATCTGGAAGTCACGCACACGCTCCACCTCTGTTGCGATCGCACCGTCATCAGCCAGGTGCAGCCACCGATACCCCGGCGGCTGTGTGTCCAGCGAGAACCGTTCGCTCTCCGGCAGAAACTGGAAACAGGTCGACGGCGCCCCCCAAACGGGAACGCCGGCCACATCGGCTCCGACAATTTGATGGGCATGACCGAACACAACGCCTCGCAGTCTGCTGGTGCCGTCGACGGCACTGCATTCGGACAGCCATTCTATCAGCTCTGGGCCGTTTTGAATCCTGTCCCGATCGAGCCAGGGACAATTAATTGTCACCATCGGATGGTGGGTGGCTACCAGACAGTGTTCTGCCCCGGCGTGCGCGAGCGCCGTCTGCACTTCAGCCCGGTCAGCTGCGGTAATGAGCGCCGTCGGCGCTTCGTCTTCGTGGGAGTCGAGGGTCGCCACCAGCCAGTTGCCCACGGTGATGGTGCCAAGCGGCAGCCCTGCGGTTTGCATCGCCTGGAGCACGTCGTGGTTACCCGGCAGGCACAAGAGCGGCGCGCTCGTGCGCGCGCGTACGGTTTCGGCGAAGCGCACATAGACATCCGGCAGCGGATCGTGGGCAAGGTCACCCGTAGCCAGCACCAGGTCCGGCGCGTGCCGGGCGAGTGCCTGATCGAGGACCGCTTCGAGACTCTTCTGAGTATCCACCCCGATGAGCTCAGCGCCCGGCACCACGAGATGACAGTCGGAGATCTGCAGGATCGTCCGGGTCAAGCGGGTCCGCTCACGGGTTACTGCAGGGAGATGGGCTGGGTGCTGGCACCGTGCTCCTGGCAGAGCGTCAGAAACTCACCCAGGAAACGATTGATCTGCACCTTCTCGTCGCGCTGGCGCATGCGCGTATTGGGATACTCGTAGGCGCCGTGGAAGCGGTTCTGGTGTTGATACGACACCACCTCGGCGCTCTGCGCATCGTGATACACGCGTACCGTCATGGCCGGCGTTGTGGCCATGTCCATCCACTTCTCCTGCGCGGTCAGATCAATCTTGACGAGCGTGGTGTAAGGGCCGCGCTCGAGCACTTCGAACACCACCTCTGCGTTCAGGTTCGGCAGCGGCAGCGCAATGCGCTCTTCTTCGGTGTCGCGCAGATTCGGAAAGAGACGCATGACGCGATGATAGTTGGCGTCACACTCCGCCATGTGCGACGGCAGATCGACGCTGTAGCGATTCCCGCGCCGCCGGGTTTTACCCACACGCAGATTATCCACCGGCCGCGAACGGCTCAGGATGTCAGCATCGGTTTCTGGTCGCTTCTCGGACATCGGTGTCCTGTCATGCGGGTATGAGCCCTGAATATACCTAGCTCGCCGCGCCCGGTCACCCACACAGGGCGACATTTTCGACTTGACAAATGAGGTGGCCTCGAAAGGTTGATCGACCTCCCAACTTGAGCGTCTGCCGCGTATTAAAGCCGCGTTGCGCCAAACTCTTTGCGGCCCATCTACGACATTGAACGGTGTGGTGTGTAGAATCCACCCATTCGAAAGGACTGATCCGCATTCATGAATTACATCTGCCGTGTTGTCGCCCACCTTGCGGCCATCGCCGCCCTGGGTTTCCTGCCTACCTTCTCTGCCGCTGAAAACCTCCTCGACGTCTACAACGCCGCGAAAGACAACGATGCGCTCTTGCGCGCGTCGCGCGCCGGGTACGCCGCCAGCGAACAGGCGGTGCCTCAGGCACGCTCCGCGCTGCTGCCGTCCCTGGGTGCCAGCGCCTCCACCACCTGGACCGAGCGCTCGTTTCCGGGCTCGCAGGTCACCGATCCGACCAGCCCGCTCTTCGGTATGGAAGTGCCTGATCAGAATTTCAACGATCACGGGTGGAACGCGCAGCTGCGCGCACCGATTCTCGACATGGAAAGCTGGTTCAACCTGTCGTCCGCCCGCGCCTCGGTCCGCGCCGCCGGTCACGACCTCGACGCGGCCGAGCAGGATCTCGTGCTGAGGGTCGTGCAGTCTTATCTGAACGTGCTGCGCGCACAGGATCTCCTGGATTCCACCAACGCGGAAGAAGCCGCGGTGAAGCGCCAGCTTGAACAAGTGCAACAACGTTTCGACGTCGGCCTGGTGGCGATCACCGACGTGCTCGAATCTCAGGCAGCCTACGACAGCGCCGTCGTCCGCCGCATTCAGGCTGACGGTGACCACGACATCTTTTTCGAGAGCCTCGGCACGCTCACCGGTATCAGCTACGAAAAACTCGATCGCATCAGCGAGCAGTTGCCCATCGTCAACCCGAGCCCCGCGGACGAAGCGGCCTGGGTCGAAGAAGCGCTGCGCTCAAATCTCGGCATTCTTGCGGCGCAGGAGCAGCTCTCCGCCGCACGCCGCGCGGTCCGCGCACGTACCTCCGGTCACCTGCCCACCATAGCGGCGACCGTCACCCAGGTAGACCAGGTCACCGGCGCGCCGAACTTTTTTGGCTCCGATACGACGGAGCAGACGGTGTACGCGCTCGAGCTCAACCTGCCGCTCTTTACCGGCGGCTTCACCCGCTCACGCTCCAAAGAGGCAAAAGCTTTGCGCGAGCAGGCCCAGGAGCTCCTGCTCAATCAACAGCGCACGGTCACCCGTGACGTCAGGAATCTGTTCCAGGCGGTGGCCACGGACGTGGTTCGCGTGCGCGCGCGCCTCAAGGCCATCACTTCCTCACAGTCGGCGCTCGAAGCGACCGAGACCGGTTACGAAGTGGGTACGCGCAACATCGTCGACGTGCTGCAGGCCCAGCAGCTGCTTTTCCGCTCACAGTTCGACTACGCCGACTCGCGGTACAACTACGTGCTCGACCTTCTGCTCCTGAAGCAGGTGGCGGGATCGCTCGGTCCGGCTGACCTCGAAGAGCTGAACGGCTACACCGATCCTAACGATCAGGTAGAGCGGACGGTGTCACTGCGTCAGAGCACGCTGAACTGATTCGTCCAGAAGCGCGACCACCCGCGCCGTAGCACCGCGATTGTCGGCAAGCGCAGCGTGGGCTTTTGCCCCTACCGCCGCGCGCAGATCCGCATCCGTCAGCCACGCGGCGGTCACCTCGGCGAGCGCGCTGGCGTCAGCAACCGTGACGAGCCCACCGCGCGACTCCAGCTCCTTCATGACTTCCGTGAAGTTGAATTGCTCAGGACCCGACGCAATGGGCAGGTGACAGAGCGCCGGCTCCAGCGGATTGTGGCCACCGACAGGCACCAGGCTGCCGCCGACAAACGCGGCATGGGCAATCCCATAAAGCTCAAGGAGCGTACCCATCACATCACCAAGCACAATGTCAGGCGTCCCGGCACGTTCGTCCGGCGATACGCAGGCGCTCTGACGCACCACGCTAAACCCTCGCGCGACGGCCATCGCCTCCACGTCGTCCGCCCGGTGAGGATGGCGCGGTACCAGAATCAGACAGAGCTCCGGCAGCTGTCGACGCAATATCGCAAACGCCTCGAGCACCGGCTCGTCCTCTCCCGGGTGGGTGGACGCGGCGATCCATACGAGCCGCTCGCCGACGCCAAGGCGCGCGCGCAGATCCTCGCAGCCGGCAGCAAAGTCATCCGGCAGCGCCACGTCGTACTTCACGCTACCAAGGGCGGCGGTTGTCTCCGCCGCAGCGCCGAGACTGACAAAGCGCCGAACATGGTCTTCCGACTGGCAGGCGATGAAGCTGAGCGCTTCGAGCATGCCCCGCGCAAGGCCGGCCACTTTTGCATACCCGCGAGCGGAGCGTTCCGACAGGCGAGCATTGATGAGCAACACCGGAATACCGCGGGATCTGGCCCAGGCGATGAGATTCGGCCAGAGCTCCGTCTCCATGAGAATGAGCGCCCGCGGCTCAACGCGCCGGTAAAACCGATCGACGGCGAAAGTGAAGTCGTAGGGTGCATAACAATGATCGGCAACGTCGCTCAGCCTTTCGATCACCTGGGCGGAGCCGGTTGGGGTCATGGTCGTGACGAGCACCGGCGTGTCCGGAAAGCGCTCTGCAATCGCGCGCACCACCGGCGCGGCGGCAATGCTTTCTCCGGCGGATACCGTGTGGAACCAGATTGGCCCGCGACGCACGTCTCGAGGCACCTGGCCAAAACGTTCAGCCTGCCGTTCACCGTATGCCGGTTCGCGCCGCGCACGCCACTGCAGACGCAGCCAGACCAGCGGCAACGCCAGCCACAATACCAACTGATACACCCAGGCGACCATGCTTGCAGACTGATGGGTCACCATTAAACTGTCAATCTCGCAAAGAACGTTAAGCACTTTCCCCGGATTACCATGCCAATCCACGCAATTGATGCAGCCATCGTCGGCGGCGGCATAGCCGGCGCCTGGGTGCTGAACCTCCTGCGCGGCCGGGGTTACAACGTCGTACTGCTGGAGAACAACGCCATTGGCTGCGGCCAGACGCTGGCCTCTCAGGGCATGATCCACGGCGGCTTGAAATACACGCTGAGCGGCAGCCTGACGGGCGCCTCCGAGGCCATCGCCGGCATGCCGGCGCGCTGGCGGCAGTGCCTGGCAGGCGACGACGAGGTGGATTTGCGCGGGACGCGACTGCTCGCCGACGTTTATCACATGTTCAGCGCCAACACGGCTCTCGGCCGCTTGACCTCGTTCTTCGCAAGCAAAGCGCTGCGCGGGCGTATCGAGAAGCTGCCGCCGGAAGCCTGGCCGACCGCTTTCCAAGGCTTTGACGGCGTCGTCTATGCGCTGAACGACTTCGTCATGGACACGTCCGATCTCCTCGCCACGCTCACCAATGCGCACGCGGAGCGGATCTACGCGCTTGAGGCCGGTGCTGACACCATCAGCGCGCGCGACGGTGGCTGGGACATTCAATTGAACGACGTTACCCTGCATGCGCGGCAGCTGATCAGCTGCGCAGGTAACGGTGCCGCAACGCTCATCGACGCCCTCGACATCCCGAATCTCGAGGTGCAGCACCGGCCGCTCAAACAAGTGATCGTGCATACCTCCAACGACGTGCACCTCTATGCCCACTGCCTGACCGGCGTGACCAGCGACGAGCCCCGCCTTACGATCACAACCCACAAGGGCAACAGCGGCACCATCTGGTATCTCGGCGGCCAGCTTGCGGAAGACGGCGTCAAGCGTGACGACGCCGAGCAGATTGCCCATGCGCGCGGCGAGCTCGAAACCTGCGTCCCCTGGCTCGACTGGTCTGACGCCTCTTTTGAAGTTCTCACAATCAATCGCGCCGAGCCGAAACAGAGCGGCGGACGCCGCCCGGACGAAGCGTACGTTGCCCGCGAAGGCAGTTTCATCCAGTGTTTCCCGACCAAGCTGACGCTGACGCCGGACCTGGGCGATCAGCTCTTGAGCCTGATCGAACCACCCGTGGGCGGCGAGCTGCCCGCAACAGCCCATCCGCGGGCAACAATTGGGGCGGCCCCCTGGTGAAGCCACTCGAACATCGTCCGCTGGGCGATACCGGCATGCAGACCGCAGCGCTTGCGCTCGGCACGGTCAAGCTCGGCCGCGACCGCGGCGTGAAGTACCCGACGCCCGTGACCATTCCCGACGATCGTGCGGCGCTTGCGCTCCTGGCCAGAGCCAGGGACCTGGGGATCAATCTGCTCGACACGGCACCGGCTTACGGCAACAGCGAAGCCCGCCTCGGTGAGCTCCTGGGCACGGACAGACGCCACTGGCTGATCTGCACCAAGGTGGGAGAGGAGTTCGACGGCGAAACCTCCCGCCATGACTTCTCCCCCGAGCATTGCCGGGCAAGCGTCATGCGTTCTCTCGAACGGCTCAACACCGATTATCTCGATATTGTGCTCATCCACTCCGACGGCAACGATCTGGAGATACTGGCAGGCGGCGCGTTGGATGTCCTGTTGGATCTGCAGAGACAGGGTGTCATCCGGACTGCCGGCATCTCCCACAAGACGGTGGCCGGCGCACGGGACGCCGTGGCGCGGGGTGCGGGCGTGCTGATGGCAACGCTCAACCGCGATTTCCTCGACGACAAAGAGGTGATCGCGGAGTCTGCCGAAGCTGGGGTTGGCATTTTGATCAAGAAGGCGCTCGCCAGCGGCCACGGCAGCAGCGACGACCTCAGCTGGGTTGCAGCCCAACCCGGCGTGCACAGCATCGTGGTGGGTACAACCAACCCTGCGCACCTCGAGGAAAACGCAGCCGCCGTGGCGAAAGCCTGAAGACTAGCCGTCGTTCTGTCGGATGCGTTCTACAATCGCCGACGTCGAGACATCAGCCACGAGGCTCAGCACTTTCACCTCACCGCCATAACCTCTGACAATCTCCGCGCCGACAACCGTTTCGGGACCGTAGTCGCCGCCTTTGACGAGAATGTCAGGCTTGAGGAGCTCGAGCAAAGGCTCCGGAGTGTCCTCGTCGAAGCTCACGACCCAGTCCACACAGCCTAAACCCGTCAACACGCGGCTGCGCCCTTCCACGGGCACCACCGGACGGCCTTCACCCTTGAGGCGGGTAACCGACGCGTCGTCGTTGATGGCAACAACCAGGCGATCGCCTAGCCCGGCGGCTTCCTCGAGATAGGCCACGTGGCCGGCATGCAGGATGTCAAAACAGCCGTTGGTAAACACAATCTTCTCGCCATGCTCTTTGGCATCGAGGACCGCCTGGGCAAGCTGCTCCCTGGTGGTGAGGCCGCGATCGGTCACCGCCTCTCGCAAGGCATTTCTGAGCTCGGGGCCGGTCACCGGTGAGGTGCCGGCTTTGCTGACGGCAATGCTTGCCGCCACGTTAGCAACGCGCGCGCAGTCGAGATGCTCGAACTCGAGCGCAAGCCCGATCGCAAGTGTTGCCGCGGTCGTGTCGCCGGCACCGGTGACGTCAAACACTTCTACCGCTCTAGCGGGAATGTGACGTACAGCGTCGACGGAGCAGACGTCCATGCCGGCCGCGCCGCGGGTGACGATGAGGCTCCCGACACCCAGCGCTTTCGCGAGATCCTGCGCGGCGCCCGTATCCGTTGCCTTGTCAACGCCCACCGCATGGGCAAACTCTTTTTCGTTCGGCTTGATCAAGGTGGCGCCGGCGTATACTTCGAGCGGCTTCATTTTCGGGTCGACCAGCACCGGTACGTTCTGCTGACTCGCAGCGTGCACCAGGGCCGGCGCATCTTCGACCGCACCTTTGTCGTAATCCTCGATGACCAGTACGCTCGCTTCCTGCAGATGTTTTTCGAGCTTGTTGAGCACAACCCCGATTCTCTCGCTGGCGCCGTAGTCGGGCACAGGCTGTTCAAAGTCGGCGCGTACGAGCTGCTGCTGCTGCGCGAGCACTCTCAGCTTCACAATCGTCGGCCAGTCCGGCACGGCGACAAAGTCGCACTGCACGCCGGCGGCGGTGAGGGTGGTCTCCAGATCCGAAGCCGCTTCGTCGTCCCCCACAAGACCAATCAGCGTGCACTTCGCACCCAGGCTAACGACGTTCAGGGCAACGTTGGCAGCGCCGCCGGGACGCTGCTCCTGACGCTCGATGTTGACCACGGGCACCGGCGCCTCCGGGGATACCCGGTCTGTGGGCCCCTGCCAGTAGCGATCCAGCATGACGTCGCCGACGACGAGCACGTGCACGTCAGCCAGCGAAGGCAGCAGCGGTAGGTGGGCTGGATTACTCACGCACATTCACCAGAATTGACAGGCGCGCGCATGGTATCACAGCGCATGCCGGGTACCTGCCTCCGCATGGACCGCTCTGCCCAGACCCGATATGATCCGCGCGCCATGGCCAAGCGACGCAGAAGCAGAAGAAAGCCGACCCCGCACATCTATTCACCCATGGTGTGGCCGACGTGGTTTTTTGTGGGTCTGGCCTGGCTGATTGCGCATCTACCCGTCCCGTGGGTTTTTCAGCTCGGCCGGATCACCGGCGTTCTCGCCTACCACATTGCCGGTTCCCGGCGTGCCATCACCGAGGTCAACCTGGCGCACTGCTTCCCGGAGCTCGACGATGCCGAGCGCAAGCGGATGTGCCGCCAGGTGTTCATTGAGATCTGCACCGGTGCCCTGGAGCTGATGATCCCCTGGCTCAATCCGGGCAAAAGTCTGAAGGACAGATTCCAGGTGACCGGCAGGGAACACCTCGACGCCGCCGTTGCCGAGGGTCGCGGCGTCGTGCTGGTGGGTGCCCACTACGCGGTCATGGACGTCATCAGCGAACCGCTTGGCGGGATGCAGATCATCGACGTCATGTACCGCTACAACAACAATCCCGTGTGGGAGTGGCTGCAGGTCAGCGGCCGCAAACGTTACTTCGACGGCGTCATCGAGCGCGACGACACCCGCCAGACGCTGCGCAGACTGAAACAGGGCCGCGCCATCTGGTATGCCGCGGATCAGGACTACGGTCCCAAGCACTCCGTCTTTGCGCCGTTTTTTGGTATTCCCACGGCAACCATCGTTGCCACGTCACGGTTTGCGCGCCTGAACGATTCGCCGGTGCTCATGATGGAGCAGAAGCGGGACTGGGCGCGATGCGGCTGGGACATCGAGTTTTCCCCGGTGCTGGAGAACTTCCCGAGCGGTGACGACGAGGCAGATGCCGCACGCCTGAACGGCCTCATCGAAGCGAGCATCCGTAAACACCCCTGCCAGTACCTTTGGCTGCACAAGCGCTTCAAAACCCGGCCGCCGGGAGAGCCGTCCTTCTACGACAAGCGCTAGCGCTGCAGACAAACCTCGAGCGCACGGGCAAGCGCGGCCGGCGAAAACGCGTCCTGCACACGCTCTCGGCTGGCCTCCTCATACGCTCCCCGCTCGCGGGCGAGCGCACGGTGAACGGCATCGGCAAAGGCGGCAGCGTCATCACGCTCCGCGTACGTGCCGAGATCGCTGAGCACATACTGCGGACCGAAGCGTTCGAGCGTTACCACCGGTACGCCGGCGGCCATGGCTTCCAGCACCACCATGCCGAACGCCTCTTTGCGCGCGGTGTGCAACAAGACATCAAACGCTGGGAACAGCGAAGGCGCATCTTCCACAAATCCGGTGAGGGTGACGTTGTCGCCAGACTGGTCCGCCAGCCGCTCGCGTTCCTCGCCGTCGCCCACGAAAACCATGTGCGCATCGGGAATTTGCTCGGCGAGGATCCGAAACGCCTGTAGCGCGAGATTCGGCCGCTTTTTGTAATGCAGACGCCCGACAAATCCGACTACGGGTACATCCGCAGGCAGCTTAAGCCGGTGGCGCGCCTCAGCCCGGCTGAGGGACGGCTTCACGTCGAGGTTCATCGCGTTGGGCAGAATCACGGCTTCCCCTGCGATGTCCGTCGCGAGCTCGCGGCAAAGGTCGTCGGCCACGCCGGCAAACTGGACGTGCCGTGCGAAAAGGCTCCGGTTCCAGCGCCGCTGCCAGCGCGACATCATGCCGTAGTCATGGGCCAGCGCAATCGTCTGTCGGGCGGACAGACGCGAGCGGACGAACGCCCAGTACGCACGGTAGCGGTGACAAAGCGCAAGGTCCCACTCACCGGGCAGCGCTGCCTCGAGCGCAGATGAAATGGCCCGGGTGTCGCCCATGTCGGAGACATCGAGGTAGACGGCACCCTCACGCGGCGCATGTTCCGGCGGCGCAATGAATACCGTGGTGAATTCAGCATCCATGATCGCCGCAGCTTCGCGATAGCGGTCGCAGAGCTCGCCGAAGGGGGCAACGTCGTGGGGGCAGATCTGGAGAAAGCGCCGCATGCGGCTTATCCTGGACTCTTGGTCACGAGCCAGTCTTCCAGCACCAGGTACTCGAGATCGCAGCCGAAAAACATGTCGAGCGCGTCCGCCGGGGAACACACCATCGGCTCCCCGCGCCGGTTCAGCGAGGTGTTGAGAAGCACGCCGTTACCCGTCCGCGCCTCCATCGCTTCCAGCAGCGCGTAGTACCGCGGATTGCTCTCGACGTCGACAACCTGGGCTCGGGCCGTGCCATCCTCGTGCACCACCTCAGGGATGCGCTCGCGCCAGGACGCTGCCACCTCGAACGTGATGGTCATGTACGGCGCCGGATGCTCGGACTGCAGGATGTCGCTCGCCACGCGGTCCAGCATGCTGGGACAGAAAGGCCGCCAGCGTTCACGGAACTTGATCTGTGCGTTGATCCGATCGGCAATTCCCGGCGCGTTCGGACAACCCAGAATGCTGCGCCCCCCGAGCGCGCGCGGACCAAACTCCATGCGCCCGTGGAACCAGGCCACCGGATGCCCCGCGGCCAGAAGGTCCGCCGTTTCCGCAACGGTGTCCGCCATACGGCGCCATTCACAGTGTTCCTCACGCGATTCGATCGCCGCAAGGCAGGCCTCGTCACCATAGTCGGGTCCGAGGTAGACGTGCCGCAGCGGGGCAACCCGGCCACCCCTGGCAATCGCTGCATACGTGGCGGCGCCGAGGGCGGTGCCAGAATCACCGGCAGCCGGCTGAACAAAGAGCGCATTCACATCATCCCGGCTGAGGAGGTGCTGGTTGAGCTTCACGTTGAGGGCACCTCCGCCGGCAAAGGCGAGCCGGCCGGTCTCCGCCAGCACGTCAGCAAGATGCTCATCAACAATCTTGAACACCCACTCTTCGAAGAGCATCTGCATCGCCGCCGCATAGTGCACATAAGGATCATCAGCCGCGTCGCCCACGCGCCTTGGCCCCAGCCAATCGATGAGCTTGTCACTGAAAAAGAAGGCCTGACCATTTTCCTTGTGACGTCTGAGCCCCACCGTGTTGACGTACTTCGTGTTGACGCTGAAACCGCTGCCGTTCGGCTCAATCAGTCGCGACAGGTCGTACCTGGCCGCGTCACCGTACGGCGCCATGCCCATGACTTTGTACTCGCCGTCGAGCATTTCGAACCCGAGGTATTCGGTCATCGCACCGTACACCCCACCCAGGGAGTCAGGGTCGTAGAACTCTTTGATTTTGTGGATCTCGCCGTTCTCGCCATAGCCGAGAAAAGTCGTCGCGTACTCACCCTTGCCGTCTACGCCGAGGATGGCGCACTTCCCGTCGAACGGTGACAGGTGATAGGCGCTCGATGCGTGCGCCAGATGATGCTCAACCGGCACGAACTCGGCGCGTTCCCAGTTGATGCCAAGCGCGCTGCCCATCTCCAGGATGGACTTGCGGTGCGCGCGAAACCGGCGATTGCCGTTCAAAAGCGCATCGAGTGCACGATCCGGGGCGTACCAGTAGCGGCGTGCGTAGTGCCAGCGCGCCGGGCTGAAGAGGCTGACGGGTGCATACGGAAAGGCCACGAGATCAACCTCACCCGCGCTGATCCCCGCCTGCTCGAGACAGAACCGCGCCGCATCGATCGGCAGTCTGTTCTTCGCATGCTTCTCCCGCGTAAAACGCTCCTCCTCCGCCGCGGCAACAATCTCACCGTCGACGAGGAGCGCGGCCGAAGGATCGTGCTTCAGCGCGCCGGACAAACCCAGCACAATCACAGGTGCGCCTCCGCGATCACCTTCTCCCAGGCAGCCCTGAGCTCCGGCTGCTCGTCCCAGTTGCGCAGGAACCGGGCAATGTCACCGGCGTTGTCGCCGGTGCGAACCGCATCAAAATCAATCAGCGTCACGCGTTCGCCGTCGAGCACGAAGTTACTCGCCTTGAGATCACCGTGGGCCAGATGCGCGGCCTTGAGACCGGCGAGGAGCTCAATCACCTGCGGCGCCAGCTCGTCAAAGAGCGCGGGCTCTGTGGCCAGAGCCTGACCGAGATCGCGCTCGCCGCAGTCCGGCATCACGAGATAACAGGTGCTGACAAACCAGCCGAGGCGTTGTTCGAGCAGCGCCACAGGACGGGCGGTGCGGATACCAAGAAACGCAAGCTTGTGACCGTTCTGCCAGGACTGCCGCGGCCGGCGCTTGAACCAACGGCGGATTCGGTGGCCAAAGTTCTTCACGTTGAAACGTTTGACGATGTAACGGGTATCGTCGACCGTAATGCGGACAACCGTGGAGCTGTTGCCGAGCTTGAGCGGCGTGCCCTCACCTACCATCGCTTCGGCAAACAGCATCAATCGCTGCAGCCGCGGCCAGTGTTCGCGATCGCAGAGCCAGTTACGAACAAACGACTTCCGGTGGACAATCATCGTGCATTCACGCTGGGTCTTGGCAACGAAGCGCCGGATCCTGAGCGCGCGCTGCTTGTCCGTGATCTTGCGCAGCTGCCCGGCAGAGCCAAGGTTGGTGACGTATTCACCGCGCCTTTCGCTATACAACGCCCACATCTCGTCGATGTCCGTGTCACAAACTGGTGCACGCTGCGCGAGCAGCATGCCGAGGTTCGGAAATTGCTGGCGCAGCACGTGCGTGGCGCGCTGCACGCCATCCGCGTCCACCACGTAAACGTCACCACCCGCGCGCACGAAGTTGCCGACGTGGACGTCCGTCTGTATCAGATCCGCGTCATGCAGACTCGCGAGCATGCCCACGGCCTCGCGCATGTCATCGTTGCTCTCATCGTCCAGATTGACAGCGCCGTCGAGCGCTTCGAACAGCACCACAAAGCCCGCGCCATCGGCGGTTGCCCCGCGGGCCAGCACCTTCGGCGTAGGGACCCCGGAAGACTGCAACCGCGCCGCACCCTGCAGCTCACGATGCCAGTAACGCCGCGCGCGCTTGCCGTAGAAAAGCTTGGCAAACACCGTTTCACGGCTGCCCGCCGGAGAACAGACGGCAATCCCGCTGACCCGTCGTCCCGGGAGTACACGCGCCACGCTCACATATTGAATCTCTACGAGCTCGTCAGTGTTGAACGCCTCGGAAGGATCGAGATACACCTCGACGATGAAGGGCGGCACAAGTTCGATACCCGCCTTGGCGAGACCTTCGGCGGTGAACTTCATGAGCGGTAAACGCCTTTGACGTGACCCTTCTCAAGGCCCTCGTCATAGAGCTTTTCCGCGCGCGCAAGCACCGCCCGCCAGAAGCCCGCGTCCTCCCCGAACACCTGCCTGAGGGGCTTACCGGTGTAGATGCGTACAAAACGCAGCCAGTCCCGCTGCGACAGGCCGAGATCGAGGCTCGAGAAGAGCAAAGCCGCCAGATCGCGCTTACGCCAGCGATCCGGCAGGCGTTCGAAGCGGCGCGCGCGGTGCAGGTCCAGCACGGCAAGCTCTACCCTGCCCGCCGCCATGCTGACGTCGTTCAAGAGGAGATGGCAGATGTAGAAGTCGCGGTGGACATAACCTGCCGCATGGAATGTCCGCGCAAAGTGCGCAACGGCGTAGAGGAGCTGATGCCTGGTCAGCGGTGACGGCGGCTGCTCGGGCCAGTTGTCCGTCACGTCCTCGAGACTGGTATAGCCGGCCAGCGCATCACACAGCACAAACGAACGTCGCGTTGCGAGGTTCCCGTCCGATGCCCCGAAGGCCGCCGGTAACGGCGCGGGAATACCCGCGCGGGCAAGCCCCACGCAGGCTTCGTACTCGTTTTCCGCGCCAACCACGGGACGCTTCAGCTGCAGCCAGTTCTTGAAAATCTCACCCCAGCCGACGCCGTAGTGGAGCTTCACAAAATAGTCGCGGCCGGCGATATCGACTTTCAGCGTACGCCGGCCCGGCACGTCACGATAGACCTCTCCCTCGAGCGCAAACGCGGCGTCCAGCGGCTCCAGGCCCGCCCACGCTGAAGCGACATCGTCACGCATCCAGGTCAATTGACCACCTCCGCATCAGCCGCGCCAACGGCTTCCTGGATGAAGCGCAAAGCGTGCACCGGCATGTCGTATAGTTCTGTGTGTTCAACGCCGAAGGCAACACCCGCACGCGACCACGCTTCGCGCTGGCCGTTATCTGCCAGCGCATTGCGCACCGACGCGTTCAACGTTTCCTGCTGAAACGGCTCCGGCAGCACCACGCCGGCATCTGCCTCCGCAATGTAGTGCGCAAAGCCGCAGACGGACGTCGCTATCACCGGCAGTCCGGCGATGATCGCCTCGATGAGCACCATACCTCCGCTTTCCATGTAGGCGGGGTGCACCATGAGGTCAGCACCCTGGAGGACTGCCGGTATGTCGTCACGCCCGCGGGTCATGATCAAACGTTCCTCGACGCCGAGACTTTTGGCCAGGCGCTGAAACTGCTGCGGACTGTCCTGCCCGATGACGAGAAAACGGGCGTTGGCGAGCAGCTTCTCCGGCAGCGACGCAAGCGCCCGAAGGGCCCGGTCGAGACCCTTGGTGATGAACCCGCTACCCACCATGACCAGGAGATACTCGTCGTCCGCCACGTCAAACTCCGCGCGAATGGCGGCACGCTCAGCCTGCCAGTCGCCCCCCCGGGCGCGATCCTGGCTGATGCCCGGTGGCAGGAACGACATCCGCTCGGCGGGCGTGTTGTAGTACTTCTTGAACGCTTCCGCCTGGCTTTCGGCAATCATCATGATGCGCGTGTCGGCATCCTCCGCAAACACGGCCCGTTCGAACCCCGACAGGAGCCGATAGCGATCGAGCCGGCGGTACATGGGCGTGCGCATCTCCTGCACTTTCTGCTCATAGCAGGGGTCCGCCGCATAATATAGATCGAGACCCGGCATCTTGTTGAAGCCGATGACAGCCGCCGGGTGCCGCCAGCGCGTCTCGGCGTTCACAAACTCGGCAAACTCGCCGTAGCGGCGGTGGTTGGCGACAGATTTCGTTTCCACCGTAATGATCTCAAAGCCTTCCGGCACGTCTCCCTGCCAGGCGAGACAATAGACCATGATCCGGTAGCCTGCCGCCTGGCAGGCAAGCGATATCCGCAGAAAGTCCCGCTGCAGACCGCCGTACGGGAAGTAGCGGAAGAGCGTAAATATCAGGAGCGGGGTTTTGGCTGCAACAAACTGCTCCAGATAATCCACCACCATGGGTACCAGGCGGAAAGTATTCGGATCGTCGGCAAGCGCTTTGCCGTTGGCGCGCCAAAGGTCGCGCTTCTCGGAGGTGAGAAGTTCGACCAGGGCAGCGTCCAGCTCGTTCTGCACAAACGGCTGCTCAATCAGAATGCCCGCATCCTGCTGGGCCAGGTATTTGGCGTAGCCGCAGTTGCGGGTGACCGCAGCCGGCACGCCTGCGAGCATGGCTTCGATGATGACCATGCCGGCGGTTTCATCATAGGCCGGGTGCAGCAACGCATCCGCACCAAAGAGAAACGCCGGGATGTCGTCGCGACCTTCAGTGAAGAAGGTCACCTGATTATCAATACCGAGCCGCACCGCCATCCGCCGGAAGGGATCTCCTTTGTCGCGACCGATGACAAACATATGCACGCGACGCTTGAGCTCAGGCGGCAGCGCGGCCACCGCCAGAAGCGCCCGATCCAGACCTTTCTTGATGAACCCCGAACCGATGAAGAGCAGCACCAGCGCATCGTCAGGCAGTCCATGCGCTTTACGCAGTTCCGTACGCGCGGCAGTCACGTCATCCGGGGCTACCCGATCGCGCTCGATGCCCGGAGGCAGCGGATGGAACCGGTCCGCAGACGTCTGATAGTGGTGCCGATAGCGCGGCACCTCCACGTCGGATATCGTCAGGATCTCAGTGCCGCGATCACGGCCGAACACGGCTGCCTCCGCCGCATGAAAACTCTTGAAGCGCGGCAGCACGCGATAAATTGCCGGGCGCTGGTTGATGGCTTTCTCGAGGTAGCACGAGTCCCCGGCATAGTAGACGTCGAGCCCCGGCATTTTGTTGAAGCCGACCACGAGATCAAACTGATCCGCCGCCACCGCCTCACAAACGGCCGCCGCGAAGTTTTCGTACTGCGAGTGCCGGTTGAGACCCACGATCGGCAGCACCTCCACTTCCAGGTTCTCTGCCGGTGGCGCTTCCCAGCGCAGCGTGAACACTTTCACTTCGTAGCCCCGCGCCTGGCATTCGCGCACCACCTTCATGAGATCACGCTGAATCCCGCCGAAGGGGAAGTACTTGAAAATGGTGAACGCAAAACGCATCAGAGGAGCGCCTGCGCCGCCTGCCACACGCGATCGGGCTGGAGGGTGCCGAAACAGGGCGGCATGACCTCCGCACCGGCAAACTGCACGGGTTCGCCCGCGTAGCGCCGGCAACGCTTGTCCACGCAGGGAGAACACGGCGTCTGCGCCTGCAGCACCTCCGCCCTGGCACCACGGCAGCCGGTCAGGTGCGCATCCGTAGGCCCATATAGACCAAGCGTCGGCGTGCCAAGCGCGGCGCTCAGGTGCATCAGCCCGGAGTCGACGCCAATGACGAGCGCCACTTGCGCCAGCTGTCGAGTGAGCTCAGCCAGCGGCAGACGATCGACGAGGCGCACGCCAGGCATTTCGGCAATGCGCCCGGCGCGGGCTTTTTCCTCATCGTTCCCCCAGGTGACCACGGGGGTGTAGCCAGAGGCCACCACGGACTGCGCCAGGGCACGCCACATCGTTTCGGGGTAGTGCTTGGTATCCCACGTGGTGCCGTGCAGGAGCATCACCTCGCGTTTGCGTGCGCCACCCTGTTCAAGACCGGATACGCAGGCGTCGGCGGGCGTATAGCCGAACACGCTCGCAAAAAGCTGCCGCTGGCGGTCAATGGCATGCTGACCTGTGGGCACGCGATGACCTTGGCGATACGCAAACGCCGCCCAGGGCTCGCGCGCGACGGTGTGCGCAAAACCTTCGCGCGGGCCGCGCGCGAGTCGAGCAACCACGGCGGATTTGATGAGCCCCTGCGAATCGAGCACCACGTCGTATTCGAGGTTGCGCAGCGCCGAGAAGAACGTCTTGAGCTCGCCGTTGGAAGCGCGCAGCGCTTTGCGCCAGCGCCGCCAGGCAATTGGTATGACCCGATCCACCGCAGGATGCATCGCCGCGATATCGGCAAACGCCTCTTCGACCACCCAGTCGAAGCGGACACCCGCGGCGGCCGCGTCCGTCACCGCCGGCAGCGCGTGGACCACGTCACCCAGCGAGGACATCTTGATCAGGAGCGCGTGCATCAGGCGGCGAGCCTCTCGAGCACCATCGCCGGGGTCAGCGTGCGCAGACAGTTGAGGTGGCCGAGCGGACACTCGCGCTGAAAACAGGGGCGGCAGTCCATCTCGAGCGCGGCGACGCGCGCCTGTCCGCCCAGCGGCGGCGTAAACGCCGTTGAGGTCGAGCCAAAAATCCCCAGCGTCGGCCGGCCCAGCGCGCAGGCCACATGCATGAGGCCGGAGTCGTTGCAGATGACCTGATCGGCGACCGACAGCAGATCCAGCGCATCGACCAGCTGCGTCCTGCCGGCCAGGTTGACCGCGCCCGGCGCAAGCGTTGCGATGACAACGCAGTCATCGCGATCGTTCGGGGAGCCGAGAAGCCAAACTTGACCGCCCTGCTGCAGATGATGGCGCGCCACTTCCGCATAGTGCTCCGCCGGCCACTTCTTCGCGGCGCCAAACTCCGCCCCGGGGCAGAGCGCGAGCACGTTGCCCGGTGTCAATGACAACTCTGCCAACACACGCTGAAGATTTTCTGCGTCCACGCTGAGACGAGGTTCGGGATATGGCCGGTCCGGCAACTGGCCCCTGTCGTCAGCCAGCGCCATGAAACGCTCGATCATGAGGCCGTAGCGGTCCTCGTCGAGCTGGCGCCGATCGTTCAGGAGCGCATAGCGAGCCTCACCGTGCCAGCCGACGCGCCGCGGTATCCCTGCAAAAAAGGGCACCAACGCGGACTTCCAGGAATTCGGTAGCACATAGGCCACGTCGTAGCCATGCGCCTTCAAGGCCTTGCCCATGGCGCGGCGCTCAATCAAGTTGAGCTCACCGTGCGCAAATTCGGCAACGTGTACGCGACTGACTTCAGGCATGCGCTCAGCCAGGGGGGCGGTCGCCGGGGGCGCCGCCACGTGCAGCTCGAGGCTCTCGTTGCGTCGCACAAGGCACTGCACCAGGGTATGAGCCATGACCATGTCACCGACCCAGGCGGGGGCAACAAGCAGCGCTTTCACTGCACCGGCGTGTGCCATTCGGGGAAGCTTGAGCGCCGTCCGCGCACCTGATCGAAGTACGCGGTCTGCAGTTGTTTGGTAATGGGACCGCGCTTGCCGTCGCCGATGATGCGCCCGTCGAGCGACTGGATGGGCAGCACCTCCGCTGCGGTACCGGTGAAAAACGCCTCGTCGGCAATGTATACCTCGTCCCGCGTGATGCGCCGCTCGCGAATGTCGAGATTGAGCTCATCCGCCAGGGCAAACACGGTGTCGCGCGTGATCCCGGCAAGACAGGAGGTCAGCTCCGGCGTGTGCAAGACGCCGTTCTTGACGAGGAAAATGTTCTCGCCGCTGCCTTCCGCCACGTAGCCTTCGTTGTCCAACAGCAGCGCTTCGTCGCAACCGCTGTCGAGCGCCTCGTGCAGGGCCAGGATCGAGTTGATGTAGTTGCCGTTCGACTTGGCTTTACACATCGTGATATTGACGTGGTGGCGCGTGTAGGAGGACGTGCGCACCTTGATGCCTTTCTCCCGGCTGTCTGCATCCATGTAGTCCGGCCACGGCCAGCTGGCAATCGACAGATGCACGGTCAGGCCCTGGGCTCTCAGGCCCATCGCCTCGGAGCCGAGAAACGCCATCGGCCGCAGATACCCCTCATCAAGGCCGTTGGCTTTGAACACCTCCACCTGCGCCGCGTTCACTTCCGCCGGCGTGTATGGAATGGTCATGCCCAGAATGTGCGCCGAGTTGAAGAGCCGCTCGGTATGTTCCTGCAGGCGAAACACGCAGGGTCCGGCAGGCGTGTTGTAGGCGCGCACCCCTTCGAATACGCCAAGCCCGTAATGCAGGGTGTGCGTCAGCACGTGCACCTTGGCGTCACGCCAGGGCACAAGCTCACCATCCATCCAGATCCAACCGTCGCGGTTGGCGAAATTGGGGTCCGTCATCGACTTGTTCTTCTCTCTGCTTCTTACTGCAACGCCGCGCGTGATTCACCCAAAAAAGGCGCGCTGCGCTGGCGCGGTATTGCACCACAAACGGCGTTCGAATTCAGTAAACGGAGGGGAGCTTCGCCCGCTTGCTCAGGTGTAGGACTCCTGCGACGCGGGGGAGACCCTGAGCACCTCGGCAATGGTCGTGTTGCCGGCGCCAACCTTCTGCGCGCCGGACAGACGCAGCGTACGCATGCCTTCGGCAAAACCCGCCTTCTTGATGGCGTCGAGATCCGCTTCGGACGAGATGAGGCTCTGGATCTTGTTTGTCATCGGCAGAATTTCGTAAATACCCATCCGGCCGAGATAGCCCGTGTCGCGACACTCGAGACAACCCTGCGGCGCAAACACTTTCTTCGGCGGCTTCACCTTGAACGGGGTGGTGAGGAGCCGCCAGGCTTCCACGTCCACCTCTTCTTCCACCTTGCAGTGCGGGCAGAGCGTGCGCACCAGGCGCTGCGCCATGATGCCGAGCACCGTGGCTTTGATCATGTAGGGCGGCACGCCGAGATCCAGCATCCGGGTGACGGCGGTCGGCGCATCGTTCGTGTGGAGCGTCGAGATCACGAGGTGGCCGGTCAGCGCCGCCTGGATCGCCATCTCCGCCGTTTCGAGATCGCGGATCTCACCAATCATGATGATGTCCGGGTCCTGGCGCAGGAGCGCGCGCACGCCGGAGGCGAACGAGACGTCGATGTTGTGCTGCACCTGCATCTGGTTGAAGGTGGGCTCCACCATCTCAATCGGATCTTCGATGGTGCAGACGTTCACCTCATCGGTCGCCAGCTGCTTCAGCGTGCTGTAGAGCGTCGTCGTCTTACCGGAACCGGTGGGACCCGTCACCAGCACAATGCCGTTGGGCACGTGGGTCATGTGGTGCCAGCGCTTGTAGTCTTCACCCGTGAGCCCTAGCTCCTGGAAGCTTCTCAAGAGAACTTCCGGGTCGAAGATTCGCATGACCATCTTCTCGCCGAACGCGGTCGGCAGCGTCGACAGACGCAGCTCAATTTCCTGGCCGTCCTGGGTCTTGGTTTTGACCCGGCCGTCCTGCGGGCGGCGTTTTTCCGCAACGTCCATGCGGCCGAGAATCTTGAGCCGGCTGGTGACCGCCGCGTTCACGAGACTCGGCAGTTCGTAAACATGGTGCAGCACGCCATCGATGCGGAAGCGTATGAGGCCCTTGTCACGGCGCGGCTCGATGTGAATGTCACTCGCCCGCTGATCAAACGCATACTGCAGGAGCCAGTCGACGATGTTGACGACGTGGGCGTCGTTCGCCTCCGGCGACTTCATCGACCCCAGCTCGAGCATCTGCTCGAAGTTGGTGATGGTGGAGACTTCCATGCCCGACTCTTCGGCTTTCGCCGCGGAGCGCGCGATGGTGTAGAACTCGAGCTGGTAGCGGTTCAGGTCCGCCGGATTACAGACCACGCGGCGGATACGCCGGCCGCGCAGCGTCTGTGTCAGCATCGTCTCCCACTGGAACATGTGGGGCTGGGCGCTGGCGATGACCACGTGGTCGTCCGCCACGTCAATGGCGAGAATATTGTGGCGCTGGGCAAACGCGTAGCTCATCACCTCTGTGGCCGCGTTGACGTTGATCGACAGCGGGTCGATGCGCACGTAGGGCTGGCCCGAGCGCTGGGACAGCCATAGCGTCATCGTCTCGAGATCGAGGACCTTGCCCGGGTCGTTGCGGTTCTCGAGCTCCTTGCCCGCAATGATCTCGAGCGGGTGCATGTTGAGCTCTTTTTTCGTGCGCGGCGCAATGAGGATGTCTTCCGCCTGGCGCTGACCGATGAAGCCGTCTTCCACCAGCGCTTCAAGCAGAATCGGCAGGTCGAGGAGCTGCTCGGTGGTGTTGTCGAAGATGTTGCCGCCGAAACCGCGGCGCCGGGTCAGCTCAACTTCCGGCGTGGTGGCACTCGCGGGCGCGGCAACGGGCCCCGCGGACGCAGACGCGTCTACGGCGGATGCTTCCGTCGTGCCCTCAGTCACTGTGTCCTTCACAGCCTGCAACGTCTGGGACGGTTCAGAACTGGCCACGCATTTGTCCCTGAATGCTTAACATCGAATCTCGCAGTATGTGCTTAAGTCGCGGATTTGCAAGCGATAACACCGGCGGATTTGAACGCTTTCACACGCGCAAAAAGACTAACTAATTGAGTGACTTAGGTGCCTTATGCGTGCGCTTCGCCTACAATGGCGGGCGCTTTCCACCACCACAAAGGTGAACAGGATCGCACAACGCGGTGACGCGTTCTGCGCGCTGTTCGCGAGTTTTGACACATAACATGCATGCGTTACCGCCATTTGACGATCTGCCGGCCACCTGCGGCCGACGGCCGACCGTGAGCGCCTCGTTCACCGCACGGCACGGCGTGTCGCGCATGCTCAACCAATTTGCCAACCGGCTTGACGGCTCTCCCAGCAAACGGTTGATCCGACCCGCGAGCCGCCACTAACGCTCATGGAAACGAACGCCTACGCCCGGTGGTTCCGAGGCTCCACCCCGTACATCAGCGCACACCGCGGCAAGACGTTTGTTGTGCTCCTCCCTGGCGAAGCCCAGGCGCATGTGAACCTGACCAACATTGTCCACGACCTGGCACTCCTGCACGTCCTCGGCGTGCGGCTGGTGCTGGTGCACGGCGCGCGCCCGCAGATTGAGCACGCGCTGCCCGAATCGTTCTATCACAACCACCGGCGCGTGACCGACGCCTCCGCCATGTCGACCATCAGCGCGGTGCACGGCCAGCTCAGAAGCCGCCTCGAAGCGCTCTTCTCCACCGGACTGCCGAACACGCCGCTGCACAATGTCGAGGTGCCCGTAGTTTCCGGCAACTTTGTCATCGCCCAGCCTTTTGGCATTGTCGACGGCGTGGATCACGGCTTCACCGGCAGCGTGCGACGCGTCGAAAAGCAGCGCGTCAGTGCCGCACTCGACAGCGGCGCCCTGGTCCTGCAATCCCCGGCGGGGTACTCACCTTCCGGGCAGGCGTTCAACCTCGCGGCGGCGGAGCTTGCCGCACACATGGCCGCCGCGCTCGACGCGGACAAGCTGATTGTCTTCAGCGCGGAATCGTATCTCGGCGATGAGCGCAGCGAGCGGGTGAGCACGTTTACGCCCGCAGAGCTCAGCGCATATGCGGCAACCGCCGAGCCCGACATTGCGTCTGACCTCGGGTGGCTCGGCCAGGCCGTCGTCGACGGCGTGGACAAAGCGCATCTCGTCTCCTACGTCGACGACGGCGCGCTCCTGGCAGAGCTATTCACCGCGGAGGGGGTGGGCACCCAGATTGTGCCCACGCCGCGCAAAGGGATCCGCCAGGCGGAGCTCGAAGACGTCACGGACATCGTGGAGATGATCCGCCCGCTCGAAGAGGCTGGCGTCCTGGTAAGGCGCGAACGCGATCGCCTGGAGCAGGAGGTCGGGAACTTCATGGTTGCCGCCATCGACGGGGTGGTGGTGGGCTGCTGCGCGGTTTACGCTTACGACGACCAGGCGGAGCTCGCGTGCGTTGTCGTGCACGAAAGCTATCGCAAGCGCAGCGGCGCGGGCATCGGCAGAACCCTTCTAGAAGCAGCGGAAAATCAGGCCCGCAACGAAGGCGCCGATACGCTCTTTGTCCTGACCACCAAAACCCGGGACTGGTTCACCGAGCAGGGGTTCATCGAGGCAGAGCCCGACACGCTGCCCGAGCGCAAGCAATCCCTGTATAACTGGCAGCGCAATTCCGTAGTGATGCGCAAGCCGCTGTAACGAAAAACACCAGCGCAAGAAACGCGAAAGAAGAGAGCAACGAGAGAGAATCATGGCAGACGAGCGGGAGTATTCATCGATAGTCGTCGACGGGGTGGAGCAGGCGCCCAGCCGGGCGATGCTGTATCCGGTAGGTTTTACTGAAGAAGACTTCAAGAAGCCGCAGATTGGCGTGGCCTCAATCTGGTCGATGGTGACGCCCTGTAACATGCACATCAACAAGCTTGCCGACGAGGCGTTGCGCGGCGCGGACGAAGCGGGCGGCAAAGGCGTGCTCTTCAACACGATCACCGTCTCGGACGGCATCTCCATGGGCACGCCCGGCATGCGCTACTCGCTCGTCTCCCGGGAAGTGATTGCGGACAGCATCGAAACGGTGGTCGGCGCCCAGGGCTTCGACGGCTTTGTGGCCATCGGCGGCTGCGACAAGAACATGCCTGCCTGTGGCATGGCCATAGCGCGTTTGAACCGTCCCGCGGTATTCGTCTACGGCGGCACCATCCTGCCGGGCGAAGACCGCCGTGACATCGTCTCGGTCTTCGAAGCTGTCGGCAAACACGCGGCGCAGAAGATCTCGGATATTGAGCTCAAGGAAGTGGAAGCCACCGCCATCCCCGGTCCGGGCTCGTGCGGCGGCATGTACACGGCCAACACTATGGCCTCGGCGCTCGAAGCCATGGGCCTCTCGCTGCCGAACTCCTCCGCGCAGAACGCCGTCGGTGAGGCCAAGCGGCTCGACAGCTTCCGCGCCGGCGCGGCGGTCAGGAACCTGATCAAGCTCGGCATCAAACCCAGCGATATCCTCAGCCGCGAAGCGTTCGAAAACGCCATCACGGTCTCCATTGCGCTAGAGGGCTCCACCAACGCGGTGCTGCATCTCCTTGCCATTGCCCACGCCGCCGGCATTCCGCTCGAGCTCGCCGACTTCACCCGCGTCGGCGAACGCGTACCTGTACTCGCGGACATGCGCCCGGCTGGCGTGTACGCGATGAGCGAGCTCATCGAAATCGGCGGCATCCAGCCGCTCATGAAAACGCTACTGAACGAAGGCCTCCTGCACGGCGACTGCCTCACCGTGACCGGCAAAACCATCGCGGAGAACCTCGCCGACGTCGAAGACTATCCGAAGGGCCAGAAAATCATCCGGCCGCTCTCCGACCCCATCAAACCCGACAGTCACCTCGTCATCCTGCGTGGCAACCTCGCTCCGGAAGGCGCCGTCGCCAAGATCACCGGCCACGAAGGGCTCGCGTTCACCGGCAAGGCACGCTGCTACCACGGCGAAGAAGCGGCCATGTCCGCCATCATGTCCGGCGAAGTATTCCCAGGGGACGTTGTGGTGGTGCGCTACGAAGGCCCCCGCGGCGGTCCGGGCATGCGCGAGATGCTGAGCCCCACCAGCGCGCTAAACGGCCGCGACATGTCCGACCAGGTGGCGCTCATCACCGACGGCCGTTTCTCCGGCGGGTCGCACGGCTTCGTAATTGGCCACATCACCCCGGAAGCCTACGACGGCGGACCGATTGCGCTCATCGAAGACGGCGATGAGATCACCGTGGACGCGGTGAGCCAAGAGATTACCTTGCACGTCGATGACGCAACGCTTGCCGCGCGCAAACAAGCCTGGCAACGCCCGGCACCGTACGCAACCCGCGGCACCCTTGCGAAATACGCGAAGCTCGTCGCCAGCGCCAGCGAAGGTGCGGTCACGGACAAGTACCTCGGAGAGGACTGAGCCCCCATGAAGCTATTCAAGAAACGCAAAGAGAAGCCGGCACCCGCCCCCCGGATGGACATCGAGGCCGCCGAGGTAGACGGTCTCGACCGCGGCACCCGGAAAATCCTCAACCTCTTGAACTACACCAAGAAGAGCGGCTCGAGCTACGACGGCGTGCAGTACGACGTCGGTTACCACTCGTTCAACATCAACGGGCGCGAGTTCCGGGGCCAGCGCGACCCGACCATGCGCTTTGCCAAGGTCGACTACGACTTCAGCGGTAAAACCGTGCTCGACATCGGCTGCAACCAGGGCGGCATGATCCACGCCATCGCCGACCAGATTGCGCACGGCGTGGGCATCGACTACGACAGCAGAATGATCAACGTGGCGAACCGGATTCGCGCGTACAACCGGTCAGCCAACACCGACTTTTTTGTCTTCAACCTGGAGGACGAGAACCTCGAATACATTAGCGATCTGCTGCCGGACCAGCCGCTCGACATCTGCTTTCTGCTGTCGGTCGCCATGTGGATCGAGAACTGGCGCGACGTGGTCCGCTACTGTCACGAGAACGCCGAGCACCTCCTCTTCGAGTCGAACGGCAAAGTCGAGCAGCAGCAGGAGCAGATTGCGTTCCTCGAAGCCACCTATGGCAGCGTCACCATGTGCAGCGAAACCTCGGACGACGACCCTGGCCAGAGCAAGCGCAAGCTGCTGCTCTGCCGCCGCTGAGCGAGATCACCGAAACCCCGCACCCTCGAGCCAGGCGTTCAGCGCACGCCAGGCCCGCGGCCGCGTCAGCTGCCTGCCGTTACCCGACAGCAGGCGGATTAACGCCACCGGCTGTGCAAGCATGCGCGGCCAGACCGGCACGCCGCGGCGATCCTCACGGAGGCGCTCGAGAATGTGCCGGTCGCCGTAACCTTCGCAGAAAGCAGCCACCAGCGTCTTGTCGAATGCCAGGCTAGAGTGCAATGCCAGCGCACCGCAGAGAAAACGCCACACCTCGTTAGCCCGGGCGAGCGCCGCATCCGCTGTCACGTGGGGGCTCGCAAAGTCGAACCACATCCAGTCCGCAAAGACGTTGTGCGGCGCGCCGTCGCTGTGAATCCCCCAGATGTCATCCGCCTCGGCATGCCGGGCTGCAATCCGCCGTCCCGCTTCAGTCATGACGGCCAGACAGTCGGGGCCGCGCAGCTTCGCTTCCAACGTCTCACATTCGCGGTACGGATACACGATGACATGGGCAAACCGTTCGCCCCGCCCGTCAATGACAAGATCGAGGCTATCCGCCGGATCAAGCGCCGTCGGCAGAACGTCCACGCCAAGCGCCACGAACGCCGGCCGCGGGG
>JANQPF010000014.1 GCA_028285415.1 Pseudomonadales bacterium | reverse complement strand
GAATCGCCACGGCATCCCCTGGGCGGCAATTGTTTTCCAGACGGGCGTGACGCTGCTGCTCGTGATCACGTCCACCTTCGAAGCGATTCTCGTTTTCGCAAGCTTTACGCTTGCGCTCAACACGCTGCTGACGGTCCTCGGCGTGTGGCGCCTGCGCCGGATACGCCCCGATCTGCCGCGTCCCTTTGCCGTGCCCTGGTACCCCTGGCCCATGATCATCTACGTGGCGATCACGCTGTGGACGTTGATATTCGTACTGTGGGAGCGACCGGTCGAAGCGCTTGTGGGTGCAGGTCTGATCCTTGCCGGTTGGTTGTTCTACCTGGTCTCTAGAGATAGGGTAGCGGCTCGATAATTTTTGTGAACGATGGAGGGGAACGTGACCGATCATTTGCTGGAAACGTTGGAGGGCGGCGTGGCAACGCTGACCATGAATCGTCCCGAAGCACGCAACGCGATGAGTGGCGAAATGATGACCGCCCTGCACGAAGCGCTGCCGCGTCTGGCGGCGGATTCGAACGTCCGCTGCGTCGTGCTGACCGGAGCGGGGGGCGCGTTCTGCGCGGGGGGAGACGTCAAAGGCTTTGCATCGGAAGCGAGCGTTGGTGCCGGGGACGATGGGCCGAAGCGCGGCTTCGACCTCGAAGGCCGTGCCCACGGTCTGCGACAGGGTATGGAGCTGTCCCGCATCCTGCACGAGATGCCGAAACCGACCCTTGCGGCCATACCGGGGCCTGCGGCCGGGGCGGGATTTTCGCTGGCACTGGCCTGTGATCTCAGAATTGCACTCGATACTGCAAAGCTCACGACGGCGTTTTCGAAGGTAGGCCTGTCCGGGGATTACGGCGGCTCGTTCTTTCTCCCTTATCTCGTGGGCCAGGCCAAGGCGCGGGAGCTCTACTTCACGGCAAAAGTTGTGTCGGGCCAGGAGGCTCATGAGATGGGTCTCGTCAGCCGGGTTGCCGATGCCGGGAGCTTCGAGGCTGAGGTGAAGAGTTTTGCGCAAGAGCTTGCTTCGCTGCCGACGGTTGCGGTGGGTTACATGAAGAAGAATCTCAACGCCGCCTACGGCGGCAGCTTGAGTGACACGTTCGACCGCGAGGCGTTACACATGATTCGCTGCTTCATGACCGACGATCACAAGGGCGCCGCGGTGGCGTTCGTGGAGAAACGCACGCCGGAATTCAAGGGGCACTGAAGCGTGGCGGCGCAGGTCTGGAGTTCGCGCTTCGGCTTTCTCATGGCCTCAATCGGTTTTGCGGTCGGCCTTGGCAACATCTGGCGTTTTCCCTACGTCACGGGCGAAAATGGCGGATCTGCGTTTGTCATCATCTACCTCGTATGCGCGTTCGGCATTGGCGTGCCGATTCTCATGGCAGAGATCATGGTGGGCCGACGGGGCGGGCTGACACCACCCTCGAGCATGCGGGCGCTTGCCGGTGCCAATCTGCGCTCGGAGCGGTGGGCGTTTGTCGGCCACCTGAATCTCCTGACCGCGTTTCTCATTCTCATTGCCTATGGCGTCGTCGCGGGCTGGGTCCTGTATTACCTGACCGATGCGGTCACAGGCGGCTTCGGCGGTCTGGATGCGGTTGCGAGCACGGCCAAGTTCGACGCGTTGTTGGCGAACGTGCCGGTTATGGTCTTCTGGTCGTTCGTGGCATTCGCCATTGCCGGGGCAATCATCTATGCCGGTGTGGAAAAAGGCATCGAGCGTGCGGTCATCGTCTTGATGCCGACGTTGTTTCTTTTACTGGTTGGGTTGGCCGTGTTCAACGCGTTCGCCGGTGGCATGACCGAAACGCTGGCGTATTTGTTTGCGCCGGACTTTTCCAAAGTCACGGCGGGTACCGTTCTGGCTGCGGTGGGACAGGCGTTCTTCAGTATCGGCGTCGGCATGGCCGGGATGATGATGTATGGGGCCTACCTACCCAAATCCATTTCGATTGGCGGCAGCGCAATCATCATTGTCATCGCAGATACCGTGGTAGCGCTTGTCGCCGGGCTCGTGATTTTTCCCATGGTGTTCAACAACGGTATGGATCCGGCGGAAGGCACTGGACTGATCTTCCAGACGCTGCCGCTCGTATTCAGTGACATTCCCGGCGGATACGTTGTGGGCATTCTCTTTTTTCTGTTGCTTTCTGTCGCGGCCATTACCTCCGTCGTCGGGCTGTCAGAGCCGCTGGGTGCCTGGCTGTCGGAGCGGTTTGCGTGGGGCAGGCACAAGTCGTCGCTGGCTCTTGTTGCCGCGGCACTTTGTTGCAGCGTCATCAGCGTGCTGAGTTACAACCACTGGGCTGACGTCAGTGCGTTTAGCAAATCCCTGAGCGGCTGGATCGACTTCGTTCCCAGTCAAATTGGTTTGCCGCTGGGTGGTTTGCTGATTGCGCTTTTTGTTGGTTGGTTTGTCAAGCAGGAGGACAGCCGGGAGGAGCTGGCGCTCGGTGACGTGCGGATGTTTTCCGCCTGGTACAACCTGTTGCGTTTTGTCGTCATCCCGGCGCTGGCGGTCATTCTGCTGACGGGTATCTCGGAATGACCATGCTGCTCGGCTATCGCGGCAGCGTGAACAGCTGGGAGTGCGACGAGAACGACCATCTCAACGTACGTTTTTATGTCGAGAAGCACTGGCAGACGGTGTGCGCCGTGCTGCCTGAACTTGGTCTCCCGTCGCAGAATACGACGTCCGCGCTGGCGGTTCAGCACTTGCGGTTCCTGCAGGAGTCCCGTCTTGCGGCGCCTATTTCAGGTTATGCCGCGGTCGTCGATGCCCATGCGGGGGGCGGCGTATTGACCGAGCTCAGAAACACGTTCACGGACGAGGTGCTGAGTACCTGCATACATCGATTTGACTTGCCCGTCGAAGGCAATGGCGTCGATCTTCCGGAGCATGCCCGTCCGCGCGGCGTGCCCGATGCGGATCTGCCGTATGTGGTATTGAAGCTTCCGGATGTAGACGAATACGGCTTTCGGATCATAGGCAAGGGCGTCGTGCAGCAAGCCGAGTGTGATGGTGACGGTCGTATGGCGGTGCACAACTACATGGGGCGCATGTCCGATTCCATGCCGCACCTCTGGGGGCTTCTCGGCGCAAAAGGCAGAGAGCTGGACCCGGGCGAGGGGGGTGCCGTGCTCGAATATCGACTGTGTTATCACCGACCGCTCGCGGCGGGCGACGGTTTTGCCTTTCACTCGGGTCTGGCGGAGGTGGGTACCAAAGTGCAGCGGTTTGCCCACCTGGTATTCCGCGATGACGGGACGT
Source organism: Pseudomonadales bacterium (assembly GCA_028285415.1). Taxonomy (GTDB): domain Bacteria; phylum Pseudomonadota; class Gammaproteobacteria; order Pseudomonadales; family Azotimanducaceae; genus UBA4421. Next base: position 227,663 of record JANQPF010000014.1, on the reverse strand, counting down.
TGATATTGTCTGCGCAGGCTGCAGGCGTGCGCATGGACCTCGAGGCCCGCAAAGCCCTGACGCTCTCGGCCGAACGCCTGGCGCACATGGAAGCGCTCAAGCTCAAACCCTTCGGTGGCTGAACGCTGTCTTCACACTTTGTTTATGAGAATGGATTGCGTATGAGTATTTACGACGAAAATCTGTCGCAGAACGCTGCCAACTACACACAGCTTTCCCCCATTTCTTTTCTGCGTCGTGCCGCGCAGATTTACCCTGAAAAACCGGCGGTGGTCTATGGCAATCGCCGCCTCACATGGCTCGAGTGCTGGGACCGCTGCGTGCGCCTGGCCGGCGCTCTTCGCGCACGCGGGGTCGCCAAGGGAGATACGGTTGCGATCCTTGCGGCCAACATCCCGGAGATGTTCGAGGCACATTTTGCCGTACCGATGTGTGGAGCCGTGCTCAACGCAATTAACATTCGCCTCGACGCGCCGACCGTGCAGTTCATTCTCGAGCACGGCGAAGCGAAGGTGTTTCTGGTTGACAAGGAGTTCGGCGAGCTTGCGGCGGTAGCGCTGGCTGGTCTCGACAGCCCACCGCTCGTCGTGCACATCGACGATCCCGAAGTAGACGGTACCCTGGCGGGATCGATGAGCTACGACGATCTCCTGGACGAGGCTGCTGGGGGTGAGCTGCCGGTCGACGCAGCCGCGTACCTCCCTGCAGACGAGTGGGATGCCATTGCGCTCAACTATACCTCTGGCACCACCGGCAATCCGAAAGGTGTGGTTTACCATCACCGCGGGGCTTATCTGAACGCAGTATCCAACGCGCTTACGTGGCACATGGGCGAGCATCCGGTATACCTCTGGACGTTGCCGATGTTTCACTGCAACGGCTGGTGTTTCCCGTGGACTCTGGCGGTCAACGCCGGGACGAGCGTGTGTCTGCGGCAGGTGCGCGACGATGCCGTTTACCAGGCAATTGCCGCGGAGCGGGTAACTCACTTCTGTGGTGCGCCGGTTGTCCTCAACACGCTACTCAACGCGGATGAGAGCCTCCAGCAACTCGTCCAGCACGAGGTTAAGGTGATGACCGCGGGTGCGGCGCCCCCTGCTGCAATCATCGAAGGGATGCAGGCCATGGGAATCGATGTAACCCACGTTTACGGCCTGACTGAGACATACGGTCCCGTGACGCTCTGTGCATGGCGCAGTGATCTGTGGGGGCATTTGAGCGCGGAGGAGCAGGCGAGTCTGAAGGCACGCCAGGGCGTCGGAGGGCAGATGCTCGAAGGGTTGATGGTTGCGGACCCCGACACGCTGGAACCAGTTGCCCGGGATGGTGTCACAGTGGGCGAGATAATGATGCGTGGCAACAACGTGATGAAAGGTTATTTGAAGAATCCGCAGGCGACAGAGGAGTCGTTCAACGGCGGCTGGTTTCATTCGGGGGACCTGGCCGTGTGGCACGCGGACGGCTACATTCAGATCAAAGACCGTTCCAAAGACATCATCATCTCGGGTGGTGAGAACATCTCGAGCATCGAGGTGGAAGACATGCTCTTCAAACATCCAGACATCCTCGAGGCGGCAGTTGTGGCCAAAAGTGACGAGAAGTGGGGTGAGACGCCCTGTGCGTTTGTCACGCTCAAACCGGGAGCCGCGCTCAGTGCTGAGGAGGTCATTGCGTACTGCCGCGATCATCTTGCGCGTTTCAAGGCACCCAGGCACGTGGTCTTTACGGAGCTGCCGAAAACCTCAACCGGCAAAGTACAGAAGTTCGCTTTGCGCGAACAGGCGGAGGCAATTTAGTGTCCAAAGCGCTTTTCTTCGTCATTGCCATTGCCGTGCTCTTCACGGCGGCCCTGTTGCTACCCGTTGCTGAGTGGATGAGCGCCGCCTTCGCCTGGATTGAAGCCAATCGGACCATTTCATGGCTGGTGTTCATCGTCATGTATATCCTGGCAACGGTTCTACTGTTGCCTGGCAGCATTCTGACGCTGGGTGCCGGGTTTCTATTTGGTCTCGGTTACGGGTTTGCAATTGTCTCGTTCTCCTCGGTTGTCGGCGCAAGCTGCGCATTCCTCATCGGCCGGTTTTTCGCGCGCGACTGGGTGGCGGGAAAACTGGCCGGCATGCCGCGGTTCGCTGCACTCGATGCGGCCATTGCCGAGCGCGGCGCGCTCATCGTGTTGTTGACTCGCTTGTCGCCGATATTTCCGTTCAACCTGTTGAACTATTCGCTGGGTTTGACGGCGGTGCGGTTCTGGACCTACGTGGGGGTATCCTGGATCGGCATGATTCCAGGCACGGTGCTCTACGTGTACCTCGGCTCCATTGCCTCGGATCTGGCAAGCCTCCTGGCGGGAGAGGTCGGCGCTTCACCGGTCGGCAACTGGCCGCTGTACGTGGGCCTCGTCGCGACCCTGATTTTGACCGTCGTCATCTCCCGTATTGCAACCAAGGCGCTCAGCGAGCGTCTTGATCAGGGAGAAACAGCATGAACTATCCAGGGGCGGAATTTGACGTCACGGCGGCCAATCTGCTGGCACCCGCGGACTACGTCAATCCCACGCCGGCAGACAAATACCACCTGGTTGTGATTGGCGCCGGTCCCGCCGGGCTCATCACGGCAATAGGTGCCGCTGGCATTGGCGCCAGGGTTGCGCTCGTCGAGCGTCATCGCATGGGTGGCGACTGTCTTAATGTCGGCTGCGTGCCTTCCAAGGCGCTCCTCGAGTACACGCGTTCCGTGCCTGATGCAGACTTTGCCGGAGCGTTCCGGTGGCTGCGACAGGTCCGCGCGGGGATTGCGCCGCACGACTCGGTGAGCCGCTATGGCGAGCAAGGGGTGGACGTATTTCTCGGTGACGCGCGGTTTAACCCGGACGGCTCGCTGACCGTTGGTGATCTCGTGCTGCGCGGGCGTCGTTCGGTGATCTGCACGGGCGCCAGAGCCGACATACCTCCGATACCGGGCCTTCGGGAGAGTGAGCCTCTGACCAACGAGACGGTGTTCGATCTGCAGTCACAGCCGGATTCCATAGCAATTCTCGGTGCCGGTGCCATCGGGTGCGAGCTGGCACTCGTCTTTGCCCGGCTGGGTGTCGAAGTACACCTCTTTGAGCTCGCCCCGCGCGTCCTGCCGCTGGAAATAGCGGCGGCCAGCGCCGCTGTCCATGCAGCCCTCGAGGGTGCGGGCGTCAATCTGCACCTCGGTGGTGGCGTCGAATCGGTGCAGAAGGATTCGCAGTTCACGGTGACCGCGGGAGACGTATCGGTGCGGACCGAGCAGCTGCTGGTGGCGCTCGGCAGACGCCCGAACACGGAAACGCTGAATCTCGAGGCGGTTGGCGTATCTGTCAGCGAGCGTGGTTTTATCGTCACAGATAACAAGCTGCGTACCGCAAACAAGGCAATCTACGCAGCAGGCGACTGTACCGCTGCGTTGCAGTTTACTCATCACGCGGACGCGCAGGCCCGTGCGGTGGTGCAGAACACGCTGTTTGCACCAACGGCCGCCGTTGATCAGCTGATTGTTCCCCACTGTACCTACACCAAGCCGGAAGTGGCTTCAGTGGGTCCTTCCGAGGAGACGCTCGACCGTGACGGGGTCGCGTACGACATCTACGAATTCGACTTCACCGAGCTCGACCGCGGTCGCGCCGAGATAGATGGCGAAGGCTTTGCGCGGGTCTACACAAAAAAAGGATCGGACGAGATTCTCGCGGCAACCATCGTCGGGCACGATGCCGGGGAGCAGATTGCGCCGGTTGTGATGCTCATGAGCAACAAGATGGGACTCAGTGCCGCAGGCAAAGCCCTTTTCGCCTATCCCACCCGATCTGAGTATCTCAAGCGCCTGGCTGATGCCTACAATCGCACGCGCTTGACGCCGCGGGTAGCCAACCTGTTCAAAACCTGGCTGCGCCTGATCGGGTGAGGCCTGTGGTAATCTAAACGCATCAATTTGGTGCGGGACTTTTGATGAAGCCAGGGGTCGTTCTGGCAGCTGTGATGCTGCTTGTTACTGGATGTGGGGAACCGCCGCCAGCGCAGCCGCCGTATCAGGCGACGATGACGGTACACGATTTCATGATCTGGTATCTCGAACCGGCTGCAGACGTGATTTGGGATTCTGCAGGATTTGTGTTGACGGCTGAGGGTGAAACCGATCTGCAGCCGACCACACAGGAAGGCTGGGATCATGTCCGCAACAGCGCAACGGTGGTCGCCGAGGCGGGCAATCTTCTGATGATGCCCGGCTACGCCGCGCCGGGTGACTGGCAGGAATATGCGGCCGGAATGACCGCTGCCGCCAACCTGGCGCGCGACGCGGCGCAGGCCCGGGATGCCGACGCGCTCTTTGATGCCGGTGGTGCGATCTACAACGTCTGCCGCGCCTGTCACAACCGCTACATTGTCGAGGGCGCCAGCGGTGAATGAGGTTCGCACCAGTCCGCGCGGCGTATTCGGCGCGCTGATGGCCAGCGTCGTGCTTGCGCTCGTAGCGCTCGTGACCTTCGTGCTGCCGGCCGAATACGGGGTTGACCCACTCGGCGTCGGCGAAGCGCTGGGTGTAAAAGGAATGTCAGGCTATACGGTGAGCGCGCTCAGCGTCGAAGCGCGTACCTACCATGAGGACAGCGTTGAATTTCCGCTCGCGCCCTTCGAATCCGTTGAATACAAGTACCATCTCGACGCAGGACAATCGATGGTTTACAGCTGGCAGGCAGAGGACGAGGTTGTCTTCGACTTTCACGGTCACGGCGAAGAAGAAGGTGCCGCAGCCGAGCATGCTGAATACGCTGAAGAGGACGAAGATGCAGTCAGCTTTTCAGTCGGGCGTGACCGCGGCCAGCACGGCACGTACGTTGCCCCGTTTTCCGGCCTGCACGGCTGGTTCTGGGAGAATCGTACCCAGCAGGAAATTACGGTGCGGCTGCGAACGACGGGGTTTTACCACGCGGCCAGCACGTTCAGCAGCGCAGGTGAGCACGTTCGCGAGTTTGAGCCCTGATCAGATCGCCGGCAGGATTTCGTTGATGGCGTCGCGCAGTTGCCGGACGGTGAACGGCTTGGCCAGATAACCGATCTGGTTTTCTTCACGGGGCAGGCTGCTGAACACTTCCTCGCTGTAACCCGATACGAAGAGCGTGCTCAGATCGGGTTTGCTCAGCAGCGCTTTCTGATACAGCTCCGGGCCGCGCATGTCGGGCATGATGACGTCGGTGACCATGAGATCAACGTGCTCTCCGTTCAGGAGCTCGAGCGCATGCCGTGCGTCTTCCGCCACGAGCAGCTGATAACCGAGCGACTTCAACATCTGGCTGACCACATCGCGGACACCCTGTTCGTCTTCGACCAGCAGGAGCCGATAGCGGGCATTCTCCTCCGGTGTATCAGGGCCGAAATCACGGGGCGTCTCTTGATCATCGGGCGCATCGCTCCGTGGCAGGCGCAATTCGAAGCGGGTACCCGCCGCGCTGCTGTCTACGCACCTGAGCGTGCCGCCGTGTTGCTGCACGATGCCTAAGGAGATCGAGAGCCCAAGTCCTGTGCCGAGGTCACCCTTGGTCGTGAAGAAGGGATCGAAGATTCTCTGTTGTACCTCGGTACTCATACCGCAGCCAGTATCAGCAATGGCAAATCCGATGCGATTGTGCTCATCCAGGGGGAGGACCTCAATTGTCAGTTCACCGGGTCCTTCGATGGCGTCCACGCCGTTGATGATGAGATTCAGGAGGACCTGCTCGAGCTGGGTCTGATCGCCGATGGTCCAGAATTCCTGCTCTCCGGACCGAAAGGTGACCTTGATGTCTTCGCGGATGATGCCTTCGGTCAGCTCCTGCACGGTGGCGATAATCTGACGCGTACTGATGTGATCGAGAATGAGGTGTTGCTGACCGCCGAACGCGAGCAGATTGCGGGTCAGTTTGCGCGCTCGCTCACCGGCCTCGGCAATCAGGGTGAGCAGACGATCCTCATGCAGGCCGGCTTTTTCGAGCTTAATCTGCATGGTCTCGACCGCACCGCTGATGACCGTCAAGAGGTTGTTGAAATCGTGCGCGATGCCGCCCGCCAGACGGCCCAGGGACTCCATCTTCTGCGCTTGCACCAGGGCCGTTTCCGCCAGCGACTTGTGGTGCGTTGTCAGCGCGAGCGTCGCGAAGTCGGAAAGGGTACCGACGAAGTTTGCTTCCTCATCCGTCCACGTTCGATGCTTGCCCGCCTGCTCGACACAGATGACGCCGACGGCTTCACCGTCCTGGCGGATGGGTGCGTCGAGCATCGACTTGATATTGTTGGCGGGCAGATACTCTGCGGCGAACTCAGACGTATGCGGGTTGGTGGCAGCATCGTCGGCGCGGATGACGCGCTCTTCGTTCAATGCCTGCACATAGGTGGGGAACGTCTCGGCAGGCAGCTCACCTTCCGAGCTGTGGCTGTCGGTTGCGAGATCATAGTGATCGACGCATTTCAGCGTCTTGCGCTCGCTGTCGGTGAACAGCCACACGTTTGCGCGGGACGCGTTCAGCATCCGCGCGGCGCGCTCGGCGATCAGCGAGTAGGTGGCGTGAAGGTTACCTGCGCGCTGATCAGTGAGGCGATTCAGATCAGCCAGGACACTCGTGAAATCATCGCTGCGTCGGCTGCTCTGAAAACGTCCCTGCCTCATTCTGTATCGCCTATCTACCTGAAATCATTGCCGATATACTGAGTGTAGTCGGGAATGGAGAGCGTGGGTATGGCCGAAGGCTATGAGCATCTGCGGGAGCGGGCGGAGTCGTCGAAAGCCTGGAAATCATCACGGCGCCTGCGCATTCCCGTGGACGCTGATCTCGATCCTTACAGCATTCCGCTGGCCGAGCTGAATGTAGCCAATCCGGAGCTTTTCAAAGAGCAGCTCGTCTACCGCTATTTCGATCGCCTGCGCGATGAAGCCCCGGTGCATTTCTGCGCGGAGAGTCAGTATGGTCCTTACTGGTCCATTACACGCTACGACGACATCATGGCGGTGGACAAGAATCATGAGGTGTTCTCGTCCTCCTACGAGTTTGGCGGTGTGACAATTACCGGAACCCCAAGCTCCAGCAACGAGATTCCTAATTTCATCTCCATGGATCCGCCCGAGCACGACGTTCAGCGTAAGGCGGTGGCACCGGGGTTGGCTCCGGGTCGTCTCAAGGTGCTGGAAACGCTGATCCGCGAGCGTGCCCGGGACATCCTCGATGGGTTACCACGCAACGAAACCTTCGACTGGGTACCTAACGTTGCGGTTGAGCTCACCGGACGCATGCTCGCAACCCTGCTCGGCGTGCCGCAGGAAGACCGCGGTGACCTCATTCGCTGGTCCAACAACATCAGCAATGCGGACGATCCGGAATATGCGACGTCCGCAGCGCAGTTTTATCAGACGCTGGCAGAGATGGGCGAGTACTTTGACGCGCTCTGGCAGGCGCGCCGGAAAGCGCCGGAAGACGATCTGATCTCGATGCTGGCGATGGGGCCCCGGACCCGCGATATGGACGCCAAACAGCTCGTTGGCAACATGGTGCTCCTGATGGTAGGTGGCAACGACACGACCCGCAACTCGATCAGCGGCGGCCTCCTTGCGCTGAATCAGTTTCCGGAGCAGTACGACAGGCTGCTCGCCAATCCTGCTCTCGTCGAGAGCATGGTTCCCGAGATCATCCGCTGGCAAACGCCGCTGGTGGGCATGCGTCGCACGGCGGTGAGAGATTTCACCATGCGTGATCAGACCATTCGCAAGGGTGACATGGTGGTCATGTGGTATTTGTCGGGTAATCGTGACGAACGTGCCATCGACAAACCCTACGAATTCATCATCGATCGCGAGCGGCCGCGTGAACATCTGTCATTCGGCTTCGGCGTGCACCGCTGCCTCGGCAACCGGCTGGCCGAGATGCAGCTGCGCGTGCTGTGGGAGGAGATGCTCGAGCGATTCGGCAGGATCGAGGTGGTGGGCGAGCCGGTGCGGGCAAGCTCTACGGTCTTTCACGCCATACAGTCACTGCCCGTGCGCATTCCCGCCTGAGAGGCCACAGGGGCCTCGAGGGAATGGTGCCGCGGGACGCCTGGCGTCCCGCGACGTCAGCCGTCATGCGGCGCGTTCGATCAGCGTGCCCGTGCCCAGACCGCCCCCGCAGCACATGCTGATGATGCCGTAGCGGCCGTTCGTACGCCGCAGCTCGTATACCGCCTTCGTAATCAGAAAGCAGCCTGTTGCGCCCAGCGGGTGGCCGAGCGAAATAGCGCCGCCGTTGGGATTGACCTTCTCCATGTCGGCACCAACCGTTTTTGCCCAGGACAACACCACGGAGGCAAACGCCTCGTTGACTTCGAATACGTCGATGTCGTTGATTGAAAGGCCGGTGTCGGCGAGGAGCTTCTCGGTTGCGGGAATGGGGCCTTCCAGCATCAGCACCGGGTCGCAGCCGACCAGCGCAGATGAGCGGACGACAGCCAGCGGCTTGAGTCCAAGCGCCTCGGCTTTTGCTGCGCTCATCATGAGCACCGCCGCCGCGCCGTCGGCAATCTGCGAAGACGTGCCCGCGGTGTGGATGCCGTCTTCGCGCGCAACCGGCTTCAGCTCCGCCAACGCCTCGAGGCTGGTATCGCGTGGAATTTCGTCCTTGGTGACCGTCACGACCTCTCCGGTTTTCTCGAAGTTTTCGTCCATGACAGGCGCTTCGACGGGAATGATCTGCGCGTCAAAGTAGCCGTTGTCGATGGCGTGTCGTGCGCGCTCCTGCGACTGCAAACCAAAGCCATCGGTGTCCTGACGGGTGATCTGATACTTCTCGGCCATGCGCTCCGCGCCTTCGAACTGGCTGGTAAACTCGTAGTGCTCGAAGTAGCTCTTGGAAATTGGCTTACCCATCTTCGGATCTTTGCCGACGGCGTCGGAGCCGATCGGCAGGCGGGTCATGTTTTCCACCCCGCACGCCATGACCACGTCAGCATGTCCGGAAGCAATGATGCTGTGCGCAAGCGTCGTCGACTGCTGCGATGATCCGCACTGAGAATCGATGGTGATGCACGGCGTCCCCTCAGAACCGCCGTTGGCGAGCCACGCGGTCCGGGTGACGTTCATGCCCTGCGCCGCAACTTTGTTGATACATCCACCGACGATCTGATCCACGACGGCGGAGTCGAGGTTGTTGCGGGCCAGAAGCTTCATCATGACCTGACCCAGCACGTCCGTTGGATGTGCGCCGCCCAGGCTGCCGTTTTTCTTACCCACCGGTGAGCGGGCTGCGTCGACGATGACTACGTCTACCATGGTTTTCCCCTTGAGATTTGTGCTTGGCAAATAGGCCATTGTAACGGTACGGGTCCGAGATGACACGACCACGGCGGTCTGCTGAAATAGGCGTTTTTTTAAGGGGAGAAGGCATGGACGTAGCAGGCAAGAAGGCGCTGGTTTTCGGTGGTACCTCGGGCATCGGACTGGCGACGAGCGTGAAACTCGACGCGCTGGGTGCACAGGTCGTGGCGGTCAGTCGCGATCCGAGCAAGGCGGGGGAGCTCGCAGGGATATCCCTCGAAGGTTGCGACGTCCGTGACCGCGACGCGATGTCCGCGCTCTTTGCAGCCCATGCGCCGTTCGACATCCTCATCAGCGCGGCCACCGGCGGCGAGCGTGCTGCCGGACCGTTTCTCGAGATGGACCTCGACGGCTATCAGGCGTCTTTCGACAAGCTTTGGGGTTATGCCAACGTCGTGCGCCTGGGTGCCGCCCATCTTGCGGATGACGGCTGCATCGTGCTTGTCAGCGGTTCACCGGCGCGGCGGGCCAGACCGGGTCAGGCGGCGCTTGCATCGGTCGGTGGCGCCGTGGAGCAGCTGGTACGCGCGGTGGCGGTGGAGATATCGCCCAAACGGATCAACGTCGTCTCTCCCGGCGTCATCAGCACGCCGATGTTCGGTCCCGATGTGGAGCAACGCGAGAAGATGCTGGCGGGCGCCACGGCGAAGCACCTCATCCCTCGCGCAGGCACGGCAGAAGAGGTCGCGGACGGCATTGTATTCATGGTCCAGAACGACTTTGTCACGGGCACAACCATCGACGTGGACGGTGGCTGGCTCTTGAGCTGAAGCAATACCGTGCAGCCGTGGCATCTCATGGGGCTGATTGCCGTGCTCATTGGGGTAGTGGTCTCGCTTTATTTCGGCAACCCGGGTGGTACCGCGTCGTCAGATCCGCGGGCGCGGCTGCTTGGATTCACGGTTTTCCACAATCCCAGCATCTCTAACGAACCCTCGCTGAAAGAAGGTGACTACCTGTGGGTGTCTACGTTTGCCTACCCCCATGGGGACGTGGCGCGCGGGGATATGATTGCGTTCTTTCCACCTCATGACGACCGGCCGTTCGTCAAGCGTGTGATCGGGACGGCTGGTGATCATCTGCAGATAGAGGGCGCGGTTGTTATCGTCAACGGCGAGCGGCTGGATGAGCCCTATGTGAATCCCGAACGCCGGGAGGAGAACCGTCCCGTTTACGTGCCGCCGGCGATTGACGTGGTGGTGCCGGATGGAGCGCTTTTTGTGCTGGGTGACAACCGCAATTTCAGTCAGGACAGCCGCTATTGGGGATACGTCAGCGTTGATGCCGTGATTGGCAGGATCGCCGGGACGTTCTAACTCAAGTTACCGTGAAATACCCCGTCAGCTGATAGCCCATGAGCACAAATCCGCAGGTCATAAGAAAGCTGTTGGCGATGACCGCCTGAGTTTGAAAGCGGGCGGTGTATCGCCACAGGTTCATCACCGCGATGATGCCCGTCAGCGCCATCAGCTGACCCACCTCAACCCCGACGTTGAAGGCGATCAGATTGCCGAGCAGCCCGTCCGGTGACAGCGTCAGCTCCTGCAGCTTGGTGGCGAGGCCAAAGCCGTGGAAGAGGCCAAACACGCAGACCGCAGCTTTGGTGTTTATGGAGATTCCGAGCTGGTCGAAGCCGCCGATGTTCTCGAACGCTTTGTACACCACGGACAATCCAATGATGGCGTCAACGAGGTATGCGTTTGCGGGAATGTCGAACCAGACGCCGGCTATCAAGGTCAAGCTGTGTCCAAGTGCAAACAGCGTGACGTAAATACCGATGTCGCGCAGGCGATAGAGGAAAAAGATGACGCCCGCCAGAAACAGCAGGTGATCGTAGCCGGTCACCATGTGTTTTGCGCCGAGATAAAAGTACGGCCAGAAGTGGAAGCCTTCCTGGCTCTGGATGAAGCTTGCGTCCCCTTCGGCGACGCCATGGGCCCAGGCGAGTCCAGGCAGCAGGATCACCAGGAGCCATGGCCAGCGTGGGCCGCCGCGGGTTGGACGCGGCGGCCTGTGCGGATCCAGCGGCAGGTCCAGAAAGGACAGCGGCTGCATGGTGCTGCCGACTATCCCTGCAGTGAGGCGAAGCTTTTGCCTTCAGCCACCAGCCTCTCGAGGAGTGGTGCCGGCTCCCAGGCTTCACCACCGTATTCTTCCTGGAAGCGTTTGATGTCAGCCAGAATATTGTCGAGTCCCTGCTGGTCCGCCCAGAACATCGGGCCACCGGTGACCTCGGGGAAGCCGTAGCCGTTGATGTAGACGATGTCGATATCACAGGGCCGGATGGCAATGCCGTCCTCGAGAATCCGCGCCCCTTCGTTGATGAGCGGATAGAGGCAGCGCTTCAGCACTTCGTCGTCGTCGATGTCGCGACGCACGATGCCAAGCTCTGCCGAGGTCTGCTCGACGATCTCTACCACTTCCGGATCCGCCTGACCGGCTCGAGATCCCTCCGGATAAATGTAGAAACCGCGGTTCGTCTTCTGGCCGAAGCGTTCCATTTCACACAGTTTGTCCGCAACGCGGGCGGTGATCGGCACGTCCTCGGGTTTGACGCCGCCGAGCTTGCGGGCGCGCCAGCCGAGATCGAGGCCAACGAGGTCGTTCATCTGGAACGGTCCCATCGGCATACCGAACTGCAGGAGCACGTTGTCGACCTGGTATGGGGTCGCACCCTGCAGAATGATTTCGCCGGCCTGACTGGTGTAGCGAGCGAGCATGCGATTGCCGATGAAGCCAGGTGCGTTTCCAGAGAGAACCGCAATCTTGTTCAGCGTTTTGCCGAGCTTCATGCTGGTGGCTATCGTCTCTTTGCTCGTCTTGTCTCCGCGGACCACCTCCAGGAGGCGCATGACGTTGGCCGGACTGAAGAAATGCAGACCAATCACCGCTTCGGGACGGCTCGTGGCGTCCGCCATTTTGTCGATGTCGAGACCTGAGGTATTGCTCGCCAGAACGGCGCCCGGCTTGGCAACGGCGTCCATTTTCTGGAAGGTTTCGACCTTGACGTCGATGTTCTCGTAGATGGCTTCGATGATGACGTCGGCTTGGCCCAGGTCTTCGATGTTGGTGGTGCCGGTCAGAATACCCATGCGTGCGTCCACATCGGCTTCGGACATGCGCCCACGCTGCACCTGAATGTCGTAGTTGCGTTTGATGACGCTGATGCCGCGGTCCAGAGCCTCCTGATCCATTTCCAGAACCGTGACCGGGATGCCGACGTTCAGAAACGACATGCTGATGCCGCCGCCCATCGTGCCACAGCCGATGACCCCGGCGGTTTGGATGTTCTGCGTGGCGGTGTCTTTGGGCACATCCGGGATTTTGGCGACCTCGCGCTCGGCGAAGAACATGTGGATGAGCGCTTCGCGTTGCGGATGCTTGAGACATTTGGCGAAGTTCTCGGCTTCGACGGCCATGCCGGCGTCGAAGTCACCCAGATTTACCGCCGCTTCTACACACTGAATGATCATCTCGGGCGCAAAGCGTTTGCGCATTCTGCGGGCCGCCTGCTTGCGGGCGTTGTCGAAAAGCTCAGCGTTACCGCGATCGGCCTCGAGCTTGTTGGACTCGTCGCGGACGCGCTTGATGGGGCTGCCCTGGGCGACGATGTTTCTGGCAAATGCGATACCCGCATCGACGATGTCGCCATCCGCCACTTCGTCGACGATGCCGAGTTCGCGCGCAACAGGACCGGGAATGGGATCGCCGGAGAGAATGAAGTCGAGCGCCTTCTCTGCGCCGATCAGGCGCGGCAGGCGTTGTGTGCCGCCGGCACCCGGGAGCAATCCCAGCTTGACCTCAGGCAGACCGACTGGTGCGGCGGGCGCAATGACACGGTAGTGGCAGCACAGCGCCACCTCCAGGCCGCCGCCGAACGCGGTGCCGTTGATGGCTGCGATGATGGGCTTGGAGCTCGCGTCCATGGTGTTCAAACAGTCGTGCAGGCTGGGACCCTCAGCGGCGCCACCGAACTCAGAAATGTCCGCACCGGCGATGAACGCGCGTCCGGCGCCGGTCAGCACAATCGCCTTGACGTTGTCGTCGGCAAGCGCCTGGTTGATGCCGTCCGACAGTCCCTGGCGGACGCCGGAAGAGAGTGGGTTTACCGGCGGATTGTCGATGGTCAGAAGCGCAACGTCTTCGCGCTGCTCGTAGTGCACAGTGCCTTTCATGGTCCTCTCACGTGGGATTTGTTTTTTGAGGGGCGCTAGTGTGCACGAGAGCGGGGCGTCTTTTCTAGCAGTCTTTTATAGGGCGAAAGGTAGCGTTAAGCTAGGGCTCTGTCCCTGGTGGGAAGCGCTTGAATGCGACGGCAAGAATCGCTGCGGGCCGCTTCCTGAGAGCTTTATTTACAACACGAGGAACTATCAGACGTGAGCAATCAGCTTAAGTTCTATATTAATGGTGAATGGGTCGAGTCATCGACTTCCGATACGCTGGACGTCATCAACCCCGCCACCGAAGAATCAATTGGTCAAATCGCCATGGGGGGGCCGCAGGACGTCGATCGTGCGGTCGCTGCGGCGAAGGCGGCCTTTGAAACCTTTTCGCAGACCACGCGCGAAGAGCGAGTGGCGCTGCTGGAAAAGATCATCGAAAAGTACAGCGCCCGCATGGGCGAGGTGGCCGTGGCCATCAGTCAGGAGATGGGTGCACCCCTGCCGCTGGCAAATGCCGCGCAGGCGCCGTCCGGGCTGGGTCACTTCATGACCACCCTCGAAGTTTTGAAAAACTTCTCTTTCGAGGAGGACATCGGCACGTCCCACGTCGTCAGGGAGCCGGCTGGCGTCTGCGGATTGATCACGCCCTGGAACTGGCCGATCAATCAGATCGCCTGTAAGGTCGCTCCCGCGCTCGCGGCAGGATGCACCATGGTGCTGAAGCCGTCGGAAGTTGCGCCGTTCAACGCGATCCTGTTTGCGGAGATCCTCGACGAAGCCGGGGTGCCGCCGGGGGTATTCAACCTCGTCAACGGTGATGGACCTTCGGTAGGTGCAGCGCTCTCGTCTCATCCTGATGTCGACATGATGTCGTTTACCGGATCGACCCGCGCGGGTATCGAAGTTGCCAAGAATGCCGCAGCCACCGTCAAGCGCGTGGCCCAGGAGCTTGGCGGGAAGTCCGCCAACATCATTCTCGACGACGCCGATTTCGCCAAGTCGGTCTCGCGCGACGTCTTCGGCATGTGCATGAACTCCGGCCAGTCCTGTAACGCACCGACCCGCATGCTGGTACCGAACGCCCGTATGGACGAAGCCGCGGCCATCGCCAAAGCTGCTGCCGAACAGGTTGTTGTGGGTGATCCGGCGGCTGAAGGCACGGTCATCGGTCCCGTGGTGTCCGAAGTGCAGTTCGAGAAGATCCAGAACCTCATCCAGCAAGGCATCGACGAAGGTGCGCGTCTGGAAACCGGTGGCGTTGGCCGCCCGGACGGCATGAACCGCGGCTACTACGTGAAACCGACGGTCTTCAGCCACGTCACCAACGACATGACAATTGCCCGGGAGGAGATTTTCGGACCGGTGCTTTCGCTCATTGGTTACGAAGATGATGCCGACGCCATCCGCATTGCCAACGACACGGCTTATGGTCTGTCGGGTTACATTTCCGGCGATCCGGATCGTGCCAAGAACATGGCGCGTCAGATCCGCACCGGAAACGTGCACCTGAACGGTGCCCCGGTCGACAACAACGCGCCGTTCGGCGGCTACAAGCAGTCGGGTAACGGCCGTGAGTGGGGTGCCCACGGTTTCGAGGAATTCCTCGAAACCAAGGCCATCATGGGCTACAACGCCGCGGGCTGAGCTCGTTTTCACAGGCGTGGAAGAGGGCCTCTGCGGCCCTCTTTTTTTGCCCGAATCAGACCCGGCAGAACCGAGATATGGAAAAACCGCTGAACGATGTGCGTGTAGTGACCCTGGAACAGGCCGTTGCCGCACCGCTTTGCACCCGTCGCCTGCAGCTGGCGGGCGCGGAAGTGATCAAGATAGAACGGCCGGAAGGCGACTTTGCGCGCCACTACGACCAGGCGGTCGCAGGGCAGAGCGCTTACTTCGTCTGGCTCAACGCCGGTAAAAAGTCCGTTGTGCTGGACCTGAAGGTCAGCGCGGACAAGGCGCTCCTCTTGAAGCTCATACAGCGCTCGGACGTGCTGGTGCAGAACCTGAAGCCCGGCGCGCTCGACGCCCTCGGCCTTGGGCTCGACGGACTGCATGCGGAGCATCCCGGGCTCATCTCCGTGTCCATCAGCGGCTTTGCTCCGGACGGTCCGGGTGCGCGGCGCAAAGCCTACGATCTTCTCATGCAGGCGGAATCCGGGCTTGCCGCCATCACCGGGTCGCCCCAGGCACCGGGGCGCGTTGGCGTGTCCGTCGTGGATCTGGCCACGGGCATGTATGCGTACGAAGCTGTGTTGGAGGCTCTGTTGGTCCGTGCGCATACGGGGAAGGGAAGCAAGCTCGACGTTGCGCTCTTCGACGCCGTGGCGGAGTGGCTGGCAGTCCCCTATCTTCTTGATGCCTACGCGGATGCCGCTCCTCAGCGCGTTGGCCTTGCGCACCCGGGTATCTGTCCCTACGGCGTGTTTGCAGCGGCTGATGGTCGGCAGTTTGTGCTCTCGATTCAGAACGAAAGAGAGTGGCAGCGCCTTGTCGAGACGGCGCTGGACGCGCCCGAGCTCATGGCAGATGCGCGCTGTCGAGACAACGCCACCCGCGTTGCGCACAGAGATTTTGTTGATGGCGCGGTCCAGGAAAGACTTGCGCTGTGGCGGTACGCGGAACTTGCCGCACGGCTCGACGAAGCGGACGTCGCCTTTGCACCTTTGAACGGCATTGCCGATTTGAAATTGCACCCCGATTTTCATACGCAGGAGATCGACGTTGGTGGCCGATCGATATCGCTACCGCGCGTGCCGGGTCTTGTCAAAGACGACGGACAGTCTCTGCCGGCGCTCGGCGAGCATACGGAAGCGGTGCGCAGCTGGCTCGAATCCACCGCAGAATAGTGCGACACTTTCGTATCAACTTTACATCTACGAGGAGAGAGAAATGGCTGCCTACTTCATTGCACAGTACGTGGTTAAGAATCCCGATCTGTATCGCGAGTATCAGGCCGGCGCGGGTCCGACCATTCAGGCAAGCGGCGCTGAGCTCGTGTCGTTCGACGTTGGCGCGGAGACGATTGAAGGCGCACCTCCGGGACCGCAGACCGTGATCATCAAGTTCGATTCCACCGAGGCGGCAAAAGCCTGGTACAACTCGGAGGAGTATCAGGCGGTTGTGGGCAAGCGGCTCGAAGCCACCGAAGGTTTTGCCGTCATCGCCCAGAGCATGAACGCGGGCTAGTTGGCGCACTCCAGACGCCAATTCCTGGGCAGCGGCGGTGCCGTGTTTGCGGCCTCGCTGCTGTCTGCAGGAGTAAACGGTCAGACTGCCACGCCGGGTGCCATCCCCGGCAAAGAAGGATTGGTCGTATTGAACGACCGCCCGCTCAACGCGGAAACGCCGGCACATCTTCTGGACGATGACACTACCCCGATCTCGCGGCTATTTGTGCGTAATAACGGCACGCCGCCGCTCGATGTGGATCCCACTGCTTGGCGGCTTTCCGTTGGCGGCGAAAGCTGTGTCAGGCCGACCACCTTCAGTCTTGCGGAGTTGAAGTCGCGGTTTCCGCATGTCAGCTATCACCTGCAGATGGAATGCGGCGGCAACGGCCGCGCCGAGTTTCGGCCGCGCGCACCGGGTAATCAGTGGACGACGGGGGCCGTGGGCTGTCCACGCTGGACCGGGGTGCGGGTGCGCGACGTATTGGCGTTCTGCGGTGTCAAAACGGACGCCGTATATCTCGGCTACGCGAGCGCGGATACCCATCTTTCGGGCGATCCCGAAAAGCGCGTCATCTCCCGCGGCGTACCTCTGCACAAGGCGCTGGAGGAAGAGTCGCTCATTGCCTTTGAGCTCAACGGAGAGCCGTTGCCGCATCTGCACGGCGCGCCTCTGCGACTCGTGTGCGGCGGCTGGCCGGGTTCGGTGAGCGGTAAGTGGCTGACTGAGCTCCTGATTCGCGATCGCGTTCATGACGGCGCCAAGATGGGTGGCAGTTCCTATCGAGTGCCGTGTGCACCCGTCGCACCCGGCACGCAGGTTGCCGACGACCACATGTGCATCATCGAGTCGATGCCGGTGAAGTCGCTCATCACGTTTCCCCGTTCCGGTGTATCCCTTACTGGTGGGACACGGCATATTGTGCGCGGTCATGCCTGGGCCGGAGATCAAAACGTCAGCGCGGTCCATGTCAGCACCGACTATGGCGCCACCTGGCAGCAGGCGGAGCTCGCTCAACCCGTCAACCGCCTCGCCTGGCAGCGCTGGCAGGCACCGGTTGTCTTCACTCAGCGCGGCTACCACGAAGTCTGGGCCCGGGCGACAGACACGCAGGGGCGCAGCCAGCCGATGCTGGTGCCTGGCTGGAATCCAAAGGGTTATCTCAACAACGCCGCCCACCGGATAGCCGTTGCGGTCGCATGAAACGGTTGGTGCTGGTTGCTGTCATTGCCGCGTCGCTGCCCAGTCACGGCGAAGACCTGGCCGCAGGTTCGGGCCGCGATCTCGTGCAGGGGCATTGCAGCGGCTGCCACAGCCTGGCGCTCGTCACTGCGCAGCGGGGCGACCGACAGTTCTGGCTCGATACCATCCGTTGGATGCAGGAAAAGCATAACCTGTGGTTGTTGCCGGAAGCCCATGAGCGCGCGATTCTGGACTATCTCGCGAGCCACTACGCAGACTCCGAATGGGGCCGGCGGCCGGCGTTGGCTGCGCACCTGTTACCGGAGCAATGATTTTTTCACGGGGTGTGCAACCGTATGCCGCGCTCGAGGCTCTAGGTAATAACACAACGTTTTGGGATCGAAATCATGGGTGTTGAGATTGTCGTGCCGCTTGGCATGTTCCTGACCATCTTTGCCATCATCGGTATTGTGATGTTCTTCCGCTTCAGGACCCGCCAGGAGCTGCAGCTGACCGTCAGAGCGGCCATCGAGTCGGGACAGAACCTGTCGGCAGAGGTGCTCGAGGAGCTGATGGCGTCGCTCGATTCTGCACGCAACGACATGCGCAAAGGGGTCATCGCGGTGGCCCTGGGCCTTGCGTTCGTTTTGTTCTCGTTCGCGATCGGCGAGGAAGACGCGGAAGCACCGCTTCTGGCCATCTCCGCCTTTCCGTTCTGCATTGGCGTCGCCTATCTGGGACTATGGTTCTTCAATCGCGACGACAAAGCCAGGGCGTAGCGGCGAAACCTCTTGTCGTGGCGGCAGGCGCGGAAGTGAACGCAGCTGCGGGACCGGCTGACGCCGAGCTCGTACGGATCGCGAGAGAGGGTGTCCTGGCCGCGCGCCACGAGGCATTTGCGCTGCTCGTCACACGCTACGAAGGGTTTGTGCGCGGCATGCTGCTGCGACTCTGCCGCAATCCTGCGGAAGCTGACGATCTTGCCCAGGAGGCGTTCATTACCGCCTGGACGCGTCTCGATACGCTCGAAGCGCCGGAACGCTTTGCCGGCTGGTTGAAGCAGCTGGCCTATCGCCAGTTTCTGCACCGCTATCGCCGGCGCAAGGTTGAGGAAAAACATGCGCCGGACGGCGACGAGGCGGTTTTCCAGCAGCCGATCGACGACGATCTCGAGCGGCTGCTGGCGCTCTGCAGCGCGGAGGAGCAGGAGCTCATGATTCTGGTCTACGGCTTCGAATTCACGTACGCGGAAATTGCCAGCGCCCGCGGCATGGCGGTCGGCTCGGTGAAGTCGCTCGTACATCGCGCCAAGGCAAGGATTCGCCAACATCTCGAGGAGGATGAGGAGGAAAAAAGTCATGGATAACAAAGAATTAGAGAGTATTCTTGAGTCCAATTTCTCTAAGCTGCGGGGGCCGGTGACAGCACCTTCGCTGGTGCCCGAAGTGATGCAACGGATTGCCGACCTGCCGGAAATTCGCCCGGTGCGGCGGCGTTTCGAGTGGCTTCTGGTGCTTGGCTGGATCGTCGGGGCTGCGGTTTGTTTCAGCGGTTTCCAGGGGCTCGAGGTGGGTGCTCTGCTGGATGCCTTCGACCTCTCTTTCGCCGGATTTGGCCAGTACCAGCAGGCCGCCTCCCAGATGGCCGTTGCGCTTGCCGCGTTTGCCGTTCTGGCACCGCTCCTCTGGCTCGTGGTCGAGGAGTAACCGTCACCTTCTCTTGGCGGGTGATTTCCCGCAAACTTGCTCCCGGGCTGGATTGGGAGCTGTGCATTGGGACAAGTAGAAGAACACGAGGACGCCGCGCGGGAACAGTTTGACGCGGTTGTCGTTGGCGCCGGCTTTGCCGGTATGTACATGCTGCATCGGCTGCGCCTCCTGGGACTGTCGGCCAGGGTGTACGAGGCCGGCGATGGCGTCGGTGGTACCTGGTTCTGGAACCGCTATCCCGGTGCGCGCTGCGACATTCCGAGCATGGAATATTCCTACCAGTTCTCGGACGAGCTGCAGCAGGAATGGGAATGGAGCGAGCGCTATGCCACCCAGCCGGAAATCCTGAAGTACGCAAATCACGTTGCCGATCGATTCAATCTCTGGCCCGACATGCAGTTCAACACGCGGGTGATGGCAGCAGAATATCAGGCAAGCCCGGGCACCTGGCTCGTCACGCTGGCACACGAAGGCACGACGGAACGGGTCGAAGCGCGGTTTGTGGTCATGGCAACGGGCTGCCTTTCGGTCCCCAACATGCCGTCCATCGAAGGTCTCGACAAATTTGCGGGTGCGCTCTACCACACGGGTACTTGGCCCCGGGAAGGCGTCGATTTGACCAGCAAGCGTGTGGGCGTCATCGGCACGGGCTCATCGGCGATACAGAGCATTCCGTTGATGGCAGCGCAGGCCACCTCCGTTGAGGTTTTTCAACGCACCCCCAACTACTCCGTGCCGGCGCACAACGCGCCGCTGGACCCGGACTACGTTGCTGACATCAAGTCCCGCTATTCCGAGTACCGCGCAGAAAACTGGCAGCGCGGCTTTGGCGCAGATTTCCGGGACAGCGAGCGTTCTGCTTTTGACGTGACCGATGCCGAGCGGACCGCGGAGTACGAAGACCGCTGGGCGCGTGGCGGTCTGGCATTTCTTGCTGCATTCGCCGATCTGCCGTTTGACGATGCAGCCAACGCCACCGCACAGGCATTCATCAGGGAGAAAATTGCAGGCCGTGTGGACGATCCGGATCTCGCGGCAAAGCTCACGCCGTCGACGCCCGTCGGCTGCAAGCGCCTCTGCGTGGATACGGACTACTACGAGACGTTCAACGAACCGCACGTATCGCTGGTTGATCTCAACGAAACCCCCATCACCCGCGTTACCGCAACGGCCATTGAGACGGCAGATCACACCCATGAGGTCGACGTGATTGTGCTGGCAACCGGGTTTGACGCCATGACGGGCGCCGTCAGCAAGATCGACGTGCGCGGTCCGCAAGGCACCCTCAACGACAAGTGGGCACAGGGGCCGCGCGCTTACCTTGGTCTTGCAACCGCGGGCTTTCCGAACCTCTTTCTCGTCACGGGTCCCGGCAGCCCTTCGGTCCTTTCCAACATGCTGCCTTCCATCGAGCAGCACGTCGAGTGGATTGCGGACTGTATCGGCTACATGGAACAGCATCAGCTCAGCTCGATCGAGGCGGACCTCGAGGCTGAGGATAACTGGATCGCGCACGTGAACGAAGTTGCCGACACCTCCATTTATCCCAAGTGCAACTCCTGGTATCTCGGCGCAAACGTCGAAGGAAAATCCCGCGTATTCATGCCGTATCTTGGTGTGCCGCCGTATCTCGAGAAGTGCGCCGACGTCGTCGCCAGGGGCTACGATGGATTCACGTTGAGCAACTGAGTCGAAGCTTTAAGGACTGAACATGGCATACGACGCCGACAACATATTCGCCAAGATCCTGCGCGGAGACGCACCGGCATTCAAAGTCTACGAAGACGATCACTCCCTGGCTTTCATGGATGTCATGCCGCAGGCGGATGGCCATACGCTGGTCATTCCCAAGTACCCCGCCGAAAACCTGCATGATGTGGATCCCGACGCGCTGGGGGCGACCATCAGGACGGTTCAGACCGTCGCGGCAGCGGTCAAGCAGGCGTTCGAGGCGCCAGGGATCATGATTGCACAATTGAACGGGCCGGCGGCCGGGCAGACGGTGTTTCACCTGCACTTCCACATCTTGCCGCGCTTCGATGGGGTTGAGTTCCGTATGCATGCCCGTGACATGGAAGATTTCGACAAGCTCGAAGCGTTTGCCGAGCGCATTCGCGCTGCCCTCTGACGCGTCTCTGTTCGCATGACCGGCAGTACCACACCACAGGCAGAGCATCTCAGTCGTCTCCTGGCCGAAGACAAGGCCGAATGGGCGGACGCGATTGAGGCCATCTTCGACGAGTACGGTGAGGCGGGCGTACGTGAAATCCTGCGCAGCGTTCAGGATCACGCGCTGGGTCTCAACGTGCCGCTCAACGAGGCGACACTCAACACGCCTTACGTCAACACCATTCCGCCGGAGGCGCAGCCCGCATACCCCGGCAATCTGGAGCTCGAGCAGCGCATCGAGAACATCATCCGCTGGAACGCCATGGCCATGGTCCTGCGGGGGCAGGACGACGGTACGGGCGTAGGCGGGCACATTGCCACGTACGCTTCCTGCGCGACGATGCTCGAAGTCGGTTTCAACCACTTTTTTCAGGGATTTGATGACGGTAACGACCCCGATATGCTCCTGCCGCAACCGCACGCGGCGCCCGGCGTTTACGCGCGGGCGTGGCTCGAAGGACGGCTGGATCTGGAGACGCTGAAAAACTATCGCCGCGAGCTCGGCCGTGGTGGCGGTCTGTCCTCCTATCCACACCCCCGCAGCATGCCGGAATTCTGGGAAATGCCCAACGCGTCCATGGGCTTGTCAACGCCTGCAGCCATCTACGAAGCGCGTTTTGCGAAGTATCTCGAGAATCGTGGCCTCAAGCCGAAAAGCCAGCGGAAGATCTGGTGTTTCATCGGTGACGGCGAAGCGGACGAGCCCGAAGTGCTCGGCACCATCAACATCGCGGCGCGGGAAAAACTCGACAACCTGATTCTGGTCGTCAACTGCAACTTGCAGCGTCTGGACGGTCCGGTACGCGGCAACGGCAAGATCATTCAGGAGCTGGAGCGCGTGTTTCGCGGCGCCGATTGGAACGTGATCAAGGTCGTCTGGGGGAGTGGCTGGGACGGTCTGCTGGCGCGGGACAAGCACGGCGTTCTGCGTAAGCGCATGGATGAATGTCTCGACGGTGACTACCAGATGTATTCCGTGTTGCCGGGCGACGTGCAGCGCGAACACTGGGTCGAAGGTAACCCGGAACTCGAACAGATGATGGCGTCCCTCACGGATGAGGAGCTGCGCGCGATCAAACGTGGCGGCCAGGACCCCAAGAAAGTTTACGCGGCGTTTGATCTGGCGCTCAAAGCGGAAGGCAAGCCGACCGTGATCCTGGTGAAGACCGTCAAAGGCGACGGCATGGGGGCGCAGGGGAAAAACACGGCGCATCAATACAAGAACATGAACGACGAGGAACGCGTCAGGATTGCGCATGAACTCGGCATCCCCATCAGCGAGGCCGCCGCGCGTGGCGCCGAATTCTACAAACCCGATGATGATGCGCCGGAGATGAAATATCTCAAGGAGCGCAGAGCAGCGCTCTCGGGCCCGGTACCGCGACGTCGACAGATCTGTCCCTCGCTGCCTGCGCCACAGCTCGACAGCCTCGCTGAATTTCTGAAAGGCAGCGGTAACCGCGAGCTGTCCACTACCATGGTCATGGTGCGGCTGCTTACAGCGCTCCTGCGCATGCCCGACGTGGGTAAATATGTCGTGCCGATCGTCCCCGATGAGGCGCGTACCTTCGGCATGGATGGGCTCTTCAAGGTTGCGGGTATTTATGCGCCGGAGGGCCAGAAGTATCGGCCGGTGGATGCCGATACGCTGCTGCCGTATCGCGAAGCGGCAGACGGTCAGATTCTGCAGGAGGGCATCTGCGAGACGGGGGCAATGGCGTCGTTTATGGCTGCGGGCAGCGCCTATGCGGTTCATGGCTTACCGATGATCCCGTTCTACATTTTTTACTCGATGTTCGGTTTCCAGCGTGTGGGTGACATGATCTGGAGCTGCGGCGACATGATGTGCCGCGGTTTCCTGCTCGGTGGTACTGCGGGGCGCACTACGCTCAACGGTGAAGGTTTGCAGCACGAGGACGGTCACTCTCACATTCTTGCGAGCACGGTGCCCAATCTGCGCAGCTACGACCCTGCCTTCGGCTACGAGCTTGCGATCATCGTGCGGGAAGGCATGCGGCTGATGTATGAAGAGCAGGAAGATCTCTTCTACTACATCACTTTGTACAACGAAAACTACGTCATGCCGGATCTGGCGGAACGAGCCGAAGCGCTGGATACAATAAGCGACGAGATGATGAATGGTGTGCTGCGGGGCGGCTACCGGTTCGAGCATCGTCCGGCAGGTGCAGATGCGCCTGACGTTCATCTGCTCGCCAGCGGCAGCATCATGCAGCAGGCGCTTGCGGCGGCGGATATGCTGCACGAGCGGGGCTTGAGCGTGACAATCTGGAGCGTCACCAGCTTTACCGAGCTTGCACGCGACGCGCAGTCCGTGAGCCGGCACAACCGACTGCACCCGTTGGATCCACCGCGCCAGCCCTATGTCGCGGAGCTCCTGACCGGGCAAACCGGGGTCTTTGTGGCGGCGACCGACTACATGAAAGATCTTGCCGCAGGCATCGCCTCGTGGATCCCCGGCAGCTATGAGGTGCTGGGCACAGACGGATACGGTCTCAGCGAATCGCGGCCGGTTCTGCGTGACCACTTCGAAGTCAGCGCCGAGCACATCGCTCACGCTGCGCTCACGAGTCTTTACCGGGAGCGCTACGTCGACGGGCAGATCCTGGAGCAGCACATGAACGGCATAAAGGTAGACGCGGAAAAAGAGGATCCGCGGCTGCGTTGAACGTTGTTTGGACCTTGAAGGGGAGAGTAATTGGATAGTTTCAAAGAGAAGATTGCCGTTGTCACCGGCGGCGGCACGGGTATGGGCCGTGAACTGGTTTGTCAACTCATCGCCGAAGGCGCGCACGTTGCTATGTGTGATGTCTCGGCGGAGAACATGGCGGAGACGGCGAGTCTGGCCAATCCGGTTGAGGGTCAGCGTCTCACGAGCCATGTCTGCGATGTGAGCTCGGAAGCGCTGATGCTGGCGTTCAGGGATGAGGTAGCCGAGCAGCACGCGACCAATCACATTCATCTGCTTTTCAACAACGCGGGTATCGGCGGGGGTGGTGAGTTTGTCACCGGTGATCGTGATCTCTGGGAGCGTACCTTTGCCGTTTGCTGGTATGGCGTCTATTACGGCTGCCGTGCTTTCATCGACATGCTGGTGGCTGCGCCTGAGGGCCACGTCGTCAACACGAGCTCCGTGAACGGGTTCTGGGCAAGCGTAGGTCCCAACGTGTCTCACACCGCATATTCGGCAGCAAAATTTGCCGTGAAAGGGTTCACGGAAGCGCTGGTGACAGACCTGCGTCTGAACGCACCTCACGTCAAAGCTTCGGTTGTGATGCCCGGTCACATCGGTACGTCGATTGCGCTCAATACTGGCAAGGTGTTGGGTACTGGGGACGCCCTGAGCGCATCGGCGGAAGACGTGCAGGCGATTCGGGAGAGGCTCAAAGCGGCCGGTATGCCCGTTGACAACGTGCCGGACGACCATATCCGCGAAATGATGCATCAGCGTGCGCTCGATTTTCGTGACAAGGCGCCGACGACAGCGGCTGACGCGGCCACCATCATCTTGAACGACGTTCGCGCTGGACGCTGGCGGATACTAGTCGGCGACGATGCCTACGCCCTCGATGAGCTCGTGCGGGCGGATCCCGAGGCTGTCTACAACCCGGATTTCATTGACAGAGTACGGGCTGCGGGGCACTTCGGCGGGTTGATCAACGCAACCGACGACACGGCGCAGTAGATGACAGCGCAAGCCCGAGACGCCGCGATCGTCGGCATCCACGAATTTCATTCTCGCAACGTCGATGGTGAGCTCAGCTCGTTGCAGATCAAAGCTGAATGCGCTGCCCGTGCGCTGGCAGACGCGGGCCTGAGCTGGTCCGACGTGGACGCGATCTATGACGCCTCGGAAGGTGCGCCGATGAGCGGGCTGACGATCAGCGAATACTTCGGGATCGAGCCGCGGCTCGTGGACACAACTGCGGTCGGCGGTTCGTCTTATGAATTCCATGCTGCTCACGCCCGGGAGGCCATACGGGCAGGTAAGGCGCGCGTGGCGCTTCTGACCTACGGATCCACCGCACACAGTAACGCCCTGGCCATCGGTGTCGGCGGGCGTGGCTTTGGTGGCGTAACGCCGGCAGAGAACATGGAGAGCTTTGCCGGTCAGACGCTCGTTGCCAATTACGCCATGGCGGCGCGACGGCACATGCACGAGTACGGCACCACCAGCGAACAGCTGGCGGAGATTTCGGTTGCTACCCGCTATCACGCGATGAGGAACCCCGCAGCGGTTGAAGCCATGGAAGAGCTCGAATTCATCGATATCCGCGAAACGACAGTCGATGATGTCGTCAATTCGCGCATGATTGCCGATCCCCTGCACCTGCTCGAATGCTGCATGATTTCCGACGGCGGCGGCGCCGTTGTCATTGCCAGCGCGGAGGTGGCACGCAACTGCAAGAAGCCTCCGGTGTGGATTATCGGTGCGGGTCAGGCAGTGAAGTATCCGGTCATCGGTGGCGATTTGACGAGCTCAGCGGCAATCGACAGCGGGCCCGTGGCGTTTGCCGAGGCAGGCGTCAGCCCCGCGGAGATCGACGTTGCCATGATCTACGACTCTTTCAGCATCACGGTGCTCACGATCCTGGAGGATCTCGGCTTCTGCGCGAAGGGCGAAGGTGGCGCCTGGGTGGAAGGCGGACGTCTGCGCTTCGATCAAAGCGGCGGTCCGGCACTGAACACAGACGGCGGCGGGTTGTCGTCGAATCATCCCGGCATGCGCGGCATCTTTCTCCTGATCGAGGCGGCGCGTCAGCTGCGAGGCGAAAGCACGGCTCAGGTTGCCGCTGCGAAACTGGCGCTGGCCCACGGGAATGGCGGCATGCTGGGCAGCCGGCACTCGGCCGGTACGGTCATTCTCGCGGGAGATCGAACATGAGCAAATTACCGACAAGACCGCTGCCGAACCTCAGCGAACCCGACACCGCAGCCTTCTGGCGCGCGACGGCAGAGCACGAGTTCCGTTTTCAGCAGTGTGAGAATTGCGGCACCGTCGTCTGGCATCCCCGCCGGCACTGCACCGGCTGTGTCGACGGCAGTCTGGTATGGCAGGTCAGTGCCGGGCAGGGTGCCATTTACAGCTTCAGCATCGTGCGTCAGAGCTACCATCCTTTTTTCCGTAATCAGGTGCCGTACGTGGTGGCGCTTGTGGATCTCGATGAAGGACCGCGGTTCCTCACCAACGTCGTCGGCATTGATACGCCGGAAGCCGTGCACATTGGACAGCGCGTGATGCTCGCCTGGGAAGATCACGACGACGTTTCGATGCCGCTGGTACGACCGCTTACGGAGTGATGCGGTGCCAGACTACGCAGCTGAGCTGCCGGATGTCGTCCGTGCGCGAGTCGCCGCCCGCGGGGCTGCCGGTCGTGCCTGGCTGAACGGGCTGGATGCCACGGTCGAGACGCTCAGCCTTCGCTGGGGAGTTACACCTGGCGGCGTTCTCCACGGCGGTTCCGAAGCGCTGGTGCTGGACGTTGCCTGCGCCGACGATACGCGGGCGGTTCTCAAACTGTGTCTTCCCGACAACACGGGGATTGTCAATGAACGCCTGACCCTGCGGCTTGCGGCGGGACGCGGCTACGCGAAGCTGCTGCAGGAAGACGAGGAGAGCGGGGCAATGCTGCTCGAGCGTCTCGGCCCCACCGTTGCGAACGCCGTCGAGGGCGATCAGGCGCAGATGACAGCCATTGTCGAAACCCTCAAGCACGCATGGGTACCCATGAGGAATCCGCGGGGCCTGACGTCCACCGCAGCCAAAGCCGACTGGCTCGAACGCTTCATATCAACCAACTGGGGCCGTCTGGGTGAACCGTGTGCGCGCGCGACCGTCGAGCACGCGTTCGAATACGCGCGTTTACGGCGTGACGCGCACCGTCCGGATTCGGGTTTTCTCCTGCATGGTGATGCGCACGAGGAGAATACGCTTGCAGACCCGGCAGGTTCCGGGTCGTACAAGCTCATTGATCCAGATGGCATGCACGGAGAAAGAGCGTGTGATCTTGCAACGCTCATGCGTGACTGGAATGGTCCACTCGGTGGGGCGGATTGTCGGGAGGTTGCACTGGCGCGATGCCACTGGCTCGCCGAGACAACCGACACTGAGGCGGATGCCGTCTGGCAGTGGGGTTTCATTGAGCGTGTCTCAACCGGGCTCGTCATGCTCGATCTCGGTCTGCATGCGGAAAGCCGGGAGACGTTGCGCATTGCGGATGAGCTCGCCCAAACTGCGCCCTGATATCAAGTGGGCAGCAGGACCTTGGCGGTGCCGAAAACCCGCGTTTCCCCCGCTTCGTTGGTAACGGTCAAATCAATCTCAACCTCACCGCTGTCCTCGTCGATGTCGGTGACGACGCCGTTGATGTTGTAAGTCTGATCGACGATACAGGGGGCACGGAACACGGTATCGACCAGCCGCACTTCCGCCAATGGCGCCCAGTGGTGGATCATCGCGGAAAGAAATCCCTGGCTCATGATTCCCGGGACCAGCGCACCGGGCAGACCTTCCTTACGAGCTGCATCGTGGTCCGTGAAGCGTGGACCGTTCCAGCCGGCGGCAATGGCAAAGCGGCGCACGTTGTCCATGCTCGTATCCGGCGTGAACGCGGGCAGTTCGAATCCGAACTCCACGTCGCTGACTGTGTCAATGCTCATGTCTGTGGCTTCTCCCTGATGACGATGCTCGTATCTGCGGTGCCGAGCAGATCGCCGTCAGCATTGCTGAACTCCATACGGTTGACAAAAAACACCATGCGTCCTGAGCGGCCGGACTTGGTGTAGATATCGTGCATGTGCGTACGCACCGTGATTGGGATGCCGGCGCGCATTGGTTTCATGGGTGCAACCGCTTTGCCGGCGTCCATGCCGAGACCCTTGAACGTCGGAAAACCCTCCGGATAACGTGTGCGCGGTTGAAAGCTCGACGCAATGGTTGGCGGTGCCTGGAAGTCGGGATCGTTCGGATCGGTAAACTTTGATGCGACTTCGCCACAGCTCTTTGCGTAGTCCGCAAGACGCGCGGCATCGAGGGTCAGCTCGTACTCGTCGAACACAACGTTGAGAAACTGATTGCGCAGAGCATCTACGTCCAGCGGTTCGTCGGGACTTGGCATCAGGCCTCCTCTTCAATTCTGGTGGATGGGGTCAGCGCACCGAAGTTCATGCGTTTGCCCCGATTTGCTGCCACAGGTCGGCGAGCTGCTCTTCCAGCGCCGCGGCGCTGCCGGAGTTGTCGATGACGCGGTCAGCGGCGCTGATGCGAGCTTCGTTGGTCAGCTGCGCGTTGATACGAGCTTCTACGGCGGTCCGGTCGCTGCCGTCGCGCGCGGTAGCGCGTTCGATGGCAACTTCCCTGTCTACAACCGTCACCCAGATCTCATCGACCAGGTCCTGCCAGCCCGCTTCGATGAGCACCGCCGCTTCGAGCACAATGACTCGACCCGGTTCAGCCGCGCGTACGCCGGCGATTTCGGTAGCTGCCATATCGCGAATGGCGGGCCAGACGATATCCGTCAGCTGTTGCAGCTTTTCAGGGTTCCCGAATACCTTGCCGCCGAGCACCCGCCGGTCAATTTCACCGTCTTCTCCAACAACGTCGTCGCCAAACGCCGCCACGACGGCATGATAGGCGGCGCTGTCTTTCAGGTACGCTCGATGGCCGAGCTTGTCAGCATCGATGACGTGCGCTCCCCATTCGCCAAAACGCCGGGCAGCGGTGGATTTTCCGGAAGCGATCCCGCCTGTGAGTCCAATGACCAAAGGATTCTCTCGTAGTCAGGGCAGCCGGTCATTCTAGCGGCTGACCGCCTTTTGTGCGAGCCGGTACCATCTCGTACCATGCCCCGATGAGTGGAATGATCGAAGTCACCTTCATCCAGCCCGATGGCAGTCGGGAAACGTTGCAGGCGAAACCGAATGACAGGCTCATGGACGTGGCCCTCGACAATGGCGTTGCGGGCATCAAGGCGCAGTGCGGTGGCGGCTGCACCTGCTGCACGTGTCACTGCTGGGTCGCGGAACCCTGGCTTTCAGTCCTGCCCGAACCCCATCAGGACGAGCTGGACATGCTGGAATATGCCTGGGGGCGCAACGAGCACAGCCGCCTCGCTTGCCAGGTCACCCTGGACGAAGATTTGCACGGCATTACAGTGGACGTTCCTGCCCGGCAAGCCTGACGTTCAACCTTCTGGAGCGGCTTTCGCACCCCGGTTCATCAAATAGGCTGCGCCCAGCAGCATGGCAGTGGTCACAACTTCCACCACGATCGGCGCGGTTGCAAACGCAGCGCCATGCACCAGCCAAGCCATCGTGCGCATGACCGCAGCGAGCCCGAGAATGATCGCTGCGCTCAACAACCACACCGGCTGATTGCGTAAGATGCCGAGCACGCAGAAAGTCGTGACGCCGACAAAAAAGGCGCTGAAGTCGCCAACCTGGGTGCTGCGTCCGACGCCGTCGAGAAGCGGCATGCCGAGCCCCTCGGCGGCGCTGGCCGGGTCCGTGAGCCAGCCGATTGCCGTGATCCCCATTAAAAGCGCGACAAGCCCCGCCATGACTTTAGCTGCCATCTTTCCTCCCCCGGTCTTTTGTTTTGTGCCGTTGATCTTAACCATCGTGGTAAAGTCGGCAAAACGTTTATTCAGGGCGGTTACATGTCGCTGACAGGGAAAACGATGGTCGTGACCGGTGGTGCCGGTGTGCTTGGCAACGCCGTTGCCGAGGTGGCGAAGTTGCAGGGCGCTGAGGTTGTGCTGCTCGACGTTGTGCCGGGTTTCAGCTCGGAGCTGGGGGTCACCCACACGGTCGATTTGACCGACGCGCGGCAGGTTGCGGAATGCTTCTCGGCGATTGGACCCTTTGACGCGCTGGCAAACATCGCCGGCGGTTTCGACATGGGGCCGACGGTTTACGAGACTGACGATGATGCGTGGGACGCCATGTTCACGATCAACGTCCTGACGCTGCGTCGCGTGCTGTCTGCCGCGGTGCCGGTTCTCACGGCCCGCGGCCGGGGGAGTATTGTCAACGTCGGCGCGTTCGGCGCAGTTCGCGGGCTGGGTAACATGGGTGCCTACACGGCGGCCAAGTCGACCGTCATGCGGCTCACCGAAGCGCTGAGTGATGAGGTCAAGACGCAGGGTGTCAACGTCAACGCGGTTCTGCCGAGCCTCATCGATACGCCGCGCAATCGCGCGGACATGCCGGATGCTGACTTCGACAGCTGGGTTTCGCCGGAGGATCTTGCGCAGGTGGTGTGCTTTCTGAGTTCAGATGCTGCCCGTGCGGTACACGGTGCGCTGGTGCCGGTTACGGGACTCGTGTGAGTTTCATTCCGCCACCATTTCGCGCCCAATCACAAACTTCATGATCTGACTCGTGCCTTCGAGGATTTCGTGCACCCTGAGATCGCGCAGGAAGCGTTCGATTGGGAAATCCATCAGGAAGCCGTAACCGCCGTGCAGCTGCAGGGCGTCGTTCACCACCTTCGAGCCGGTCTCGGTGGAAAGGAGCTTCGCCATCGCCGCCCACTGGGTTTTGTCGATGGTCTCGCGGGTGACTTTGTCTGCGGCGATGTACAGAAGCGCGCGTGCCGCTTCGAGTTTGGTTTTCATGTCCGCCAGCATGAACTGCGTGTTCTGGAAATCGGCAATTCGCTGGCCGAACTGGCGTCGCTCGCGCACGTAGTCGACGGCGTCATCGAGGCAGCGTTGCGCCCCGCCGAGCGAGCAGGCGCCAATGTTGATGCGACCGCCGTCCAGACCCTTCATGGCAATTTTGAACCCGTCACCCGGCGAGCCGACCATGTTGCTTGCGGGGATTCTGCAGTTGTCGAAAATGACCGCTGCGGTCGGCTGTGAGTGCCAGCCGAGCTTGCGCTCCTGGGAGCCGAACGAGAGACCTTCGGTATCCTTGTCGACGACAAAACAGGATATGCCGCCGGCTTTCGATCCCTGATCGGTGCGCGCCATGACCACGTACACTTCGTTGACGCCGCCGCCGGATATGAACGCCTTGGCACCGTTCAGGACGTAGTGATCACCGTCTTTTTCGGCCCGGGTTTTCAAAGAGGCCGCATCAGATCCCGCGCCGGGTTCCGTCAGGCAGTAGCTGGCGATCTTCTCCATGGTGTTCAAGGTCGGCACGTATTTCTCGCGCACCGCGTCGCTGCCGAAGCAGTCGATCATCCAGGTGGCCATGTTGTGAATGGAGATGAAAGCGGACGTGCTGGGGCAGCCGTAGGCCATTGCCTCCATGATGAGCGCCGCTTCGATACGGGTGAGGCCAATGCCGCCGTGCTCCTCGCTGACGTAAATTGACCCGAAGCCGAGCGCGGCTGCCTTGTTCAGCGTCTCCCGCGGGAACTCGTGGTTCTCGTCCCACTGGCCGGCAAACGGTGTGATTTCATCCGCCGTGAATTTGCGTGCCAGATCCTGAATTGCAATCTGATCTTCCGATAGCTCGAACATACCTGTCCGCCTCATAGCCCGGTTGTACTGACAAAACGGCGCCCCGTGCGTCGACGACGTGCTGGTATTGCGTACTCAGGTCGCTTCCCCTACGGTCAGTAGCGCAGAATTTTGGAACGCATTCTATGATTGATGGCAAGCCAAAGATAGTGCTCACCCGGCGCTGGCCGGAGGTTGTAGAGACGCGCATGGCCGAGCTTGGTGAAGTTGTGCTCAACGCGTCGGATGAGCCGTTCTCCGAACGCGACCTCGAGGTTGCGCTTGCCACAGCGGACGTCGTGTGTCCGACCGTTACCGACGCGCTGCCTGCCGGTCTCTTCGAAGGAGAGATCCGCACAGGTCTGCTCGCCAACTTCGGTGTCGGCTTCAATCACATCGATATCGCAGCCGCCTCCGAGGCGGGCGTGCAGGTATCCAATACGCCGGGTGTGCTGACGGAGGCCACTGCGGAGATTGCGCTGACGCTGCTGCTCATGAGCGCCCGGCGCACTGGAGAAGGTGAGCGTCATGTTCGCTCAGGGTCGTGGACGGGCTGGCGGCCAACCCACATGCTGTCGACGCAGGTCACCGGCAAAACGCTTGGCGTCGTAGGCATGGGCCGGATAGGCATCCACTTTGCGCGCCAGGCTCATCATGGGTTGGGAATGCGGATCGTCTACCACAGCCGCTCGCCGCTTGCGGCGCAAGTGGCTGATGAGCTCGGCGCGGAGCGGCTCGAGCTGGATGAGCTGCTCGCGCGCGCAGATTTTGTCTCACTGCACTGTCCTGCAACGCCGGAAACGCGACACCTCATTGACGCTCGAGCGCTTTCCCGCATGCCGAGACATGCCCACCTCATCAACACCGCGCGCGGTGACATTGTCGATGAGGCGGCGCTGGTCGAGGCGCTGCGTGAGGGTGTCATTGCGGGTGCCGGGCTCGACGTTTACGCTGCCGAGCCTGAGCTGGCTCCGGGACTGGCCGCGTTGCCCCAGGTGGTACTGCTGCCGCATATGGGCAGCGGCACCGTCGAAACCCGGGAGGCGATGGGTCTCTGTGCGCTCGAGAACGTGGCGGCATTTCTTGCGGACAGGCCGTTGCCTAATCCGGTCAATCAGTAGGGAGAAGAAACATGTTGCAAGCCATACGAGACGACTGGGTGAAACGACCGTGGTGGATGAACCTGATTTTCTACTTCTGCCTGTACATGACGTTCATCTACATGCCGTTTGATATTTTCTACAAACCCGTCGCCGAAGACGAGGAAATCTGGTTCGGCCTGACGCTGACGGGATGGTGGGCGAAGGCAACAGCACCGCTGCACTGGCTCATCTACGGCGCGGGCGCCTGGGGCTTCTGGAAGATGTCGAGCTGGATGTGGCCCTGGGCTGCCGTCTACGCGGCCCAGGTGGTCATTGCGATGTTCGTCTTCAGCCTGTTGAACGGCGATGCTGCGGGCGGCCTGGTCGGCGGCACGATCGCCGGTGCAATCTTTGCGGTGCCAATGGTGGCGCTTTGGCGGGCCCGCGAATCCTTCCGCCCGGAAGCTGCACAAACTGCGGGGGCTAGCGGATCGGCCGACGGTTGAGGATGTCGTCGAATTCGCGTTTGTCGATGCCCTCGTCGACCGCGGCGGGTGCAGGTCCGAAAACCAGATTTTCGCCCCACGTTGCACCAGGCGTCATTTCCTGCGGCGCGGGCAGGGTGCTCAGGAACGTCTCAACCGCTGCCAGATCGCCAGGGTAGAGCGTCTGCACGGCAGCCCTTACGCGGGTGTTGGTGCCTTGCTCGCCGATGCGCCCGCGCACACCCCATGACAGGACCCCGTCGTTGGAGAATTCGGTGTTCGTCGTGATGCCGGTATCCTTCTGGTAGCCGAAGTGGTAGTCCATCATCACCGTCTCGAAGGCGGTGGCAAAGTCCTCGAACTGTGTCGAGTAGGCGTAGTACTGGACAGCGCCATCGGCAGTGAACATCGGCACGAGCTCGTCCGGGGTGATGGCACGCTGTGACGCGGTTGCCGGATCACCCAGAAAGCTGACCCCTGCGAGATCAATCAGGGTCGGGTCGAGTGGATCGACGCCCTGGCGCCACTGGCTCGAAAGAAACGGTCCGGAGACGATGGCCTGCTCGACGGTTTGACCGTCGCTGATCCCCGCCATTTTGCTTTGGGGCATGAAGTCCATCGCGTGGGCAAGCTCGTGGTAGAGCAGGAAGCCGAGTATGGGCAGCAGCTCATCCAGATCGCGGGATCCGTCCGGATTGATGTTGACGCCCAGACGTTCGTTATTGCGCACGTAGCGCCATGGCATCTTGAACTGCAGCGCATCCCCAAAGCCCGAACGGAAGTCTTCCTCGTCGGTCACCACCGCTTCCTCGGCGGGCGACAGCCACAGGTAGTCCGCATCGAGATAAATGGCGCCGGTTTCCGACGTGTAATACGCCGGGCGGATATCGCTGGCGATAACTACCGCCGTGACCGAACGGAACATCAGTAGAATGTCCGGGGGCAGCTGTTCCAGCACCGCTCGCAGATTGGTGCCCATCCACTGGTGGGAGACGAGCACGCGGCTCATAATGTCGTCGATCGAGGGGTCCGGGAAATCCTGACCGAGGAACGGCAGCGTGCCTATCGTGCAGGCGCGGGTGTCACTGCCGGCGTAGGTGCAGCTCCGCAACACGCTGGCGTACGGGCTTGCGGAGACGAACGCGAAGGTGTCAACCACGGCGTCCGGATCGAGCGGCGCTGGCGTGGTGGTACCGCCACCGCCACTGCCGCCACCACCCCCGCCGCAGGCGGCAAGCGTGAGGCACAGAGAGACAAGAAGCAGACGGTGGCAGGAAACGGTGCTGTTCATGGTCGAGTTACTGCAGTTCGATGGTGTCACTTTACGGTGGCGGTTGCGTTCTGAAAACCGCCGTTCCGGGTTTGGCCTGAAGGATTGTAATGTGGGGCAGGCGCAAAATCGGGTTGAGGTTGGCAAAAATTGAGAAGGTGGTTATCGCATGAAACTTGACGGAAAGGTGGCGTTGGTCACCGGCGCGGGCCGCGGTATCGGTGCGGCAACGGCCGAGATGCTTGCCGCGGAGGGCGCGCGGGTGGTGATCAACGATCGTGATGCGCAGGAGTGTGAGGCGGCTGCCGCTGCCGTTCGCGACGGTGGTGGCGAAGCCTTCGGATTTGCCTGCGACGTGACGGTTCCCGATGCGGGTGAGCAGCTGGTCGAGGCTGCAATCGAACGCTACGGCAGCCTCGATATCATCGTCAACAATGCGGGTTACGTCTGGAACTCCGCGATGCACAACCATTCGGACGAACAGTGGCAGGCCATGCTCGACATGCATGCCACCGCGCCGTTCAGAATTCTCCGCGCCTACTATCCGTGGCTGAAAGCCCGGGTTGCCGAGGAAGCCGCCGCCGGGGACGTGACGTGCCGCAAGGTCGTCAACATTTCTTCGGTGTCCGGCACCGACGGCGCGCCCACCCAGTTTGCCTATTCCGCTGCCAAAGCTGCGGTCGTTGGCATGACCCGCACGCTTGCCAAGGAGTGGGGTCGATTCAACGTTACGGTCAACTGCGTGGCGTTCGGGCCGATCGAGACGCGCCTCACACAGGAATACGAGGACGAACCGCCGACCATTGACGTTGGTGGCAGAGCGTTCAAGGTAGGCCTCTCTGCCGGTCAGACGGCCAATATGCGGGCAACGGTGCCGCTCGGCAGGGTAGGTCAACCGGCGGACGCTGCCGGTGCGGTATACCTCTTCTGCATTCCGGAATCAGACTTCGTCAGTGGACAGCTGCTGATCTGCTCCGGCGGTTTGCGCAGCTGAGCGGCAGGCTCGAGTTGTGACCATACGGGGCCTGTGGCTGGCGGCGGGATATCTGCTGTGCGCGGTGAGCGCAGCTTCGATCCTGGCATGGGTCCTGGCCCCCTTCATTCCCGTGACCTACGAAAAAGTGCTGTCCAGAGCGGTACTGCTCTTCTGCGCGCTTGGTCTGCTGCCGCTCTGGCGTCTCGCTGGTTTGAGTGCAGTCGCCATTGGTCTCTTACCCGCCGAACCGCTGCGTGCGCTCAAAGCCTGTGTGCCCGGCATCCTGGTCGTTCTGGTCCCCATGGTGTTTTTTGTCGTCGTGCAGTTTCGAGTCTGGGACGACCGGGTGGTGTACGCGTCTATGGGATTCGTTGCCCTGGCGCTGGGCCTTGCGGGGTCGTCCGTGCTGGTCGGGCTCTTCGAAGAAACGCTGTTTCGCGGCCTGTTGTATACCGCCTTCCGACGCCGCAGCGGCGTTCTCGTGAGTGCGTTTGTCAGCGGAGTGCTTTACGCAGCGGTGCACTTTGTCGGTCGCGCTGCGGTGATTCCGGAGCCGGCTGAGATTACCTGGTTTGCCGGCGCGCTGGTGGTATTCAGGGCCATTGTGGATCTGAGCGGTGAGCTCTCTCAGTGGGATTCTTTTCTATCGCTGATGCTGCTCGGCGTGCTGCTTGCCTGGGTGCGGGAACGCCTGGGGCTATGGGTCTGTATCGGTCTGCACGCCGCCTGGGTCTTTGCCATTCGGCTCTTCAAGGAAATGACGGTGCGCGACGTGGTGAGCCCGTACGCGGCTACCACAGGTACGTACGATAACTTTGTGGGGCACGCGGTGACGGTCTGGCTGATCTTCCTCTTTGTTGTGATTGCCCTTCACCGGCAGTACCAGCTCAATTTGCAGCGCTCAGTGTCTCGGCCACTCGCTGGGCCGTAGATTCCATATTGGTCAAAACAATGCCTTCCTTGCTGAGGTTGTACGCCGTGACGTTGACCGCGCGAATCAGATAACGGCGCGGCTGCGTCTCGTCAATGTCGATGATGTTGATGCAGCCGTTGTCCTGCTCAAAGCAGAGATCCGCGCGCCAGTTCAGACCGGTCGCATGGTTGAAGATCATGCGGTTGACCGCACCGTGTAGAACCATCAGCGTCGTATCCCAGCTGTCGTCGCTGATGATGTGCTCCCAGTTTCGCACCACCCTTTCAGCAAAGCTCGTGAACGCTTCGCCACCGAGAAAGGTGGCACCCGGCAGCGCGCCTTTGGCCCATGGATTGGCTATGTCCGAGAGCACCTCGGCGACGCTGGAGCCGTCGGGCGGCGGCCACTGGCGGTCGCCTTTCAGGCCGTGAATCTCTTCGAGCTCCGGTATGTGCTCGAGTGCCGGCCAACGCGTGTCCGATTGCGCGAGCACAATATTAGCGGTCTCAACGGTACGCGGGAGACCGGAGCAGATGACACGATCGAAACGGATGTTCTTGAGCACACCGCCCTGGGTGTGGGCCTGTTCGCGGCCCTGTGACGTCAAAGGCACGTTGCGGGGGTCGTCGGTGACGACACCTTCGGGTGAAACGTAGGCGGCTTCCGCGTGCCGCATCAGGTATATGCGCCGGCGGCGCGGAAACTCGATCATGTAGGCTCGTCTTCTGTCAGGGAATCTTCGTCTGGATGCTCGTTGCGCGTCCACAGAAAGGCAAGGACAAACGTCAGGATGGACGCCTGCGTGACGATTGCCCAGAGTGGGGCGGCGAGGATGACGCTGAGAAGGAATACCGCAGCGACGCTGAACGTTGCAATCAGCTTCACCCGCCGCGAGATGGCGCGATGCTGCTGCCAGTTGTGAATCGGCGGACCCAGGCTCGGGTGCGTCATGAGCCAGTCGTGCAGCCGCTCCGAGCCGCGACTGAACGCAAACGCAGCGAGCAACAGAAACGGGGTAGTGGGAAGCAGCGGTAGAAATGCACCAACAATCCCCAGTCCCACGCTGGTCCATCCGAGTGCAATCCAAAGGACCTTCATTGCGGGCTCTTCGCCTCCTGATCGCGAATAGCGCTCGATCCGCTAAGATCGTAAGCTTGCGGAAGAGGTAGTAGTTTTGCAATGCAGGGGAGGGGCATGTCGGAAGGGGAAGCAGGCGGCGCAGCCGTCGTGAACGAGGCGTCGAATAGACGTCTGCTGTTCGTATTATCCAATCTTGCCATTTTCATGATCGGGCTCGGCTTCGCGGTGCGCTCGAGCATTGCGGGCGATCTGCAAGCGGACATGTTCGATGCGCTCGATCTGGCGCGCTCTGCAGCCATGGTCGGCGAAGTGATTGCTGCTACCTTCATCGGTTTTGCGCTGACGCTGCTTTTCGGCGGTGCACTCGTCGACAGGATTGGCATGCGCTGGATGCTGCTGTTTGCAGCGCTTGGTTACATCGGCGGCAGCCTGGCGGTCATCGCCGCTTCGATATTGCCAGTCGCTCAGCTTTCCTACTGGCTTGTGTACGGTGGCCTGCTCCTGACCGGACTCGGTTGGGGGGCGGTGGAGGCGGCAACCAATCCGCTGGTGGCAACCATCTATCCGGACGAGAAGACGCACCGCCTCAACATTCTCCATGCCTGGTGGCCCGCTGGTATCGTCGCCGGCGGTCTGCTGGGGCTTGCGCTTGCCTATCTGGCCGTACCCTGGCAGGCAAATCTGTTGATGTTGACCGTACCAGGGTTTGTGCTCGCGTTTCTGGTGTGGAAAGCAGAGTTCCCGGTCACCGAGCGGGTCGCCAGCGGTGTGACCTACGGCGAAATGTTCGGTGAGCTGACGCGCTCTCCCGGATTTTTCATCTGGCTCATCTGCATGATGGGCACGGTAACCGCGGAGCTGGCGCCGGGACAGTGGGTGGACCTGGCCTTGACCAACGTCGTCGGCATGCCCGGCATCTGGGTGTTGATCTACGTGAGTGCTTTGATGTTCGTGATGCGACACTTCGCGGGTCCGATCGTCGAGCGGATATCTTCTGTGGGCTTGTTGACCGTCAGCTGCATCGCGGCGGCCATTGGCCTCTACGCGTTGTCCGCAGCTGACTCTCCTCTGCTTGCCTTTGTCGCCGCAACCATCTGGGGCGTTGGCGTCTGCTATCTGTATCCCACCATGCTTGGCTCCGTCAGCGAACGGTACCCGGCGGGCGGGGCACTCTTCCTGGGAATGATGGGATTTGCCGGGGGTATGGCAACTCAGTTTGTGCTGCCTGTCATGGGTGAGGTTTTCGACACCGCGAAGCTCGAGGCAGCCGGCGGTCTCGCAGCGTTTCAGGCGCTGGAGGGTGAAGCGCTGGCGACGGTCATCCGCCATGCTTCCATTGAGTCCTTCCGCGTTGTTGCCATTGTGCCGGTACTCCTGGTACCGGTGTTTGCCGTCTTGTGGTGGCGGGATCGTAGCAAAGCAGGAGATCAGGTAGAGGCGCGCGCATGAGCCTGCGCGCGCGCATCGTCTGGGGCGTCCTGTTTACCCTGCTGCTGGTGGTTGCGGTCTCGGCATACCGCTATCGCGCGCTGCTGGGAGCGGCAATGGACCAGCCGCAGATGTTCCGCGCGCCTGAGCTCGACACGGTTGCTCCGGCGCTGCCGGCTGATCTTGGTGAGGTTGCGATCCTGAGTTTCTCGAAAACGAACGGATTCCGGCACCTCCAGGCAATCCCTGCGAGCACGGCCCTGCTGGACGAGCTTGGCCGGGAGCAGGGTTGGCAGTTCTATCACACGGAAAACGGCGCCATATTTACCGATGAGAACCTGGCGCGGTTTGCACTCGTCGTTCTCAATCACAAAAGCGGGACCGTCTGGACCGAAGCGCAGCGTGCTGCGTTCAAGTCTTATGTCGAAGGTGGCGGTACGGTTGTTGCGCTGAATGCCGCAGGCGGTGATGCCGGCGGGTATGACTGGGCGTGGTACCTGGACGAAGTACTCAGAGCGCAGTTTGTGGATCACCCCATGCGTCAGCACATACAGCCGGCGCGCCTCGTGGTTGAAGACCGCAGCCATCCGGCAACGCAGCACCTCGATGCAACGTGGCAGCGTGCGGATGAATGGTACAACTTCGAGGAGAGCCCACGCTCTCGTGTGAACGTGCTTGTCAGCATAGACGAGACGACCTACGATCCGGAAACCAGCCCTATGGGTGCTGATCATCCGATGGTGTGGTGGCACGAGGTCGGCGAAGGTCGAGTGCTCTACAGTGCATTGGGACACACCGTCGAAAGCTACGCGGAACCCGCGTTCAAGCGGTTCATTGCCGGCGCCATTCGGTGGGGACTCGGGCAGGAGACACGGTGAGCATCGATATCAACGGCATTGCGCACGTCATCATCACGGTTAACGACATCGATCGAGCACGGCCTTTTTACGAGAAGATGCTGGGTGCGTTTGGCATGGAGTGCCTCGTCGACAACGATAAGATGTACTACTGCGTCGGCGCACGCACGGGCATCGGCATTCGTCAGGGTCATGCTGACGCCGAGTACGACCAGTATCATCCGGGCATGCATCACCTGTGTTTCCGCGCCCGCAACCGGGATTCGGTCGCACTTCTCGGCGCGCTGGTGGAACCTATGGGCGGCACCCTGATACACGGGCCTGAGGAAGACGACTGGGCGCCGGGATACTACTCCGTGCTTTTCGAAGACCCCTGCGGCACGCGGCTCGAGGCCAACTACGTGCCCGGCAAAGGTAATCTGGACGAGGCTGTCGAGCTGCCGTTGAGCACAGATGTTCAGACT
Organism: Pseudomonadales bacterium; assembly: GCA_028285415.1. Taxonomy (GTDB): domain Bacteria; phylum Pseudomonadota; class Gammaproteobacteria; order Pseudomonadales; family Azotimanducaceae; genus UBA4421. The sequence goes on along the minus strand of JANQPF010000014.1, from coordinate 186,912 downwards.
CGTTTGACCATAGATTAGTTAGCAAAAACAGATAGTTATAGGAGTTTTTTTATGGACTTTGACATCCCTGAAGACATGCAGGCATATCTCAACGAGCTCGACGAGTTCATCGATGCGGAGATCCTGCCGCTGCAGATGGAAAACGACAACAACCGGTTTTTCGATCATCGCCGTGAGGATGCGCGTACGGACTGGGAGCGTGGGGGGCTGCCGAACGAGGAGTGGGAGGCGCTGCTATTTGAGGCCAAACGCAGAGCCGATGCGGCCGGGCACTATCGCTATGCGCAGCCCAAAGCGTACGGCGGCAAAGACGGCACCAATCTCGGCATGGCCATCATCCGCGAGCACCTCGCCACCAAAGGACTGGGGCTCCACAACGATCTGCAGAACGAGCACTCCATCGTGGGCAACAATGTTGGACTCCTGCTCATGATCGAATACGGCACTGACGAGCAGAAAGCAGAGTGGATCGACGATCTCGCTGAAGGCCGCAAAGGGTTCGCGTTCGGCATCACCGAGCCCGCGCACGGTTCCGACGCCACCCACATGGAGACCAACGCCTATCGAGAGGGCGATGAGTGGGTGATCAACGGCGCCAAAACCTGGAACACGGGCATTCACAAAGCGAAATACGACATGGTCATGGCGCGCACCAGCGGCAAACCTGGTGACGGGGACGGCATCACCGCGTTCCTGACGCCGATGGATTCCGAAGGACTCAAGATCGAGGAGTTTCTCTGGACGTTCAATATGCCCACTGACCACGGGACCGTGTCGTTTAAGGACGTACGCGTGCCGCATTCCTCTATTTTCGGCGGGGAGGGCCGCGGGTTGCAGATTGTGCAGCACTTTTTCAATGAGAACCGGATCCGCCAGGCGGCCTCTTCCCTGGGCGCAGCTCAGTTCTGCATCAATGAGTCGGTCCAGTATGCGCAGGAACGTAAACCGTTCGGCAAGGCGCTGGCCACGAATCAGGGCATTCAATTCCCGCTGGTTGAGCTGCAGACGCAGTGCGAGATGCTGAGGGCTTTGATTCACAAGACGGCGTGGCAGATGGACAAGTACGGCGCGTTCTCCGTATCGGATAAAGTTTCCATGTGTAACTACTGGTCCAACCGATTGTGCTGTGAGGCTGCCGACCGCGCCATGCAGGTTCACGGTGGGCTTGGCTATTCGCGCCACAAGCCGTTCGAGCACATCTACCGCCATCACCGCCGGTACCGCATCACGGAGGGCGCGGAAGAGATACAGATGCGCCGGGTGGCGGGCTACATGTTCGGCTTCATGAGCCAGCGTGCGCCGAAAGGTGTGAGAGAAGACTAGGAGGCTGCCCGGCGATGGCGGATTTCGACACCCAGCTTGCAGCAGTTTTGGCCCGTGAAATCCCGGGTTACGAGAAGCTGATCAAGGCGGAACGTCTGTCGGGGGGCGCCAGCCAGGAAACGTACCGGCTGGAGATCGAGAGCGCCCAGGGTAGCCGCGTGCTCGCCATGCGGCGGGCACCGGGTGGGGTCAAAGTTGATCCCGTAGCGGGCCATCCGGGTCTGGCTGTCGAAGCGTTGTTGATGCAGAGCGCCCGCGCGGCCGGCGTGCCCGAGCCCGAGGTGTACTACGTCCTCGAGGACGGTGACGGTCTCGGTGACGGATTCATCATGGAGTGGCTGGAAGGGATTGCGCTCGGTGCAAAGGTCGTGCGCGACCCGAGCCTCGAAGAGATTCGCCCGCGGCTGGCGTTTCTGTGCGGCGAAATTCTCGCCCGCATTCACGCTATAGATCTAGCAGCAACCGGCTTGGATCAGAAGCTGGACGTGCTGAGCCCGGCGGCCTACGTGGAGCAGACCTGGGAGCGGTATCGTCTCTTCGATACGCCCCAGCCGATGATCGACTATGCCGGATGCTGGCTCCGGGAAAACGCGCCGGAAGGATTCACGCCGACGCTGGTGCACAACGATTTCCGCAACGGCAACGTCATGTTTTCGCCCGAAGGCGTGGTTGCGGTCCTCGATTGGGAAATTGCACACATTGGCGACCCGATGCGGGACCTCGGCTGGATCTGCACGAACTCATGGCGCTTCGGCCGTGCTGATCTGCCGGTGGGTGGATTTGGCAGCTACGAAGACCTCTTTGCCGGCTATGAAAGCGTCAGCGGCGAGCCCGTAGATCGCGACAGGGTGAAGTTCTGGGAAGTTTTCGGCTCCTTCTGGTGGGCTATAGGCTGTCTTGGTATGGCGGAGCATTACCGGACCGGGCCGGACCAGACGGTAGAGCGTCCGGCAATTGGCCGGCGTTCGTCCGAGTGCCAGGTTGATTGCGCCAATCTTCTGATACCAGGACCGGTCAGCGTGGTGGAAGCGCCCCCCGGTGCGGACTCTGCCATGCCCAGGATAGATGAGCTCCTTGTCAGCGTTCGAGATTTCCTACGCGAAGACGTCATGGCGGCCACTGAGGGCAGGCCAAATTTCCTCGCGCGGGTTGCGGGCAACTCTTTGGACATAGTTCTGCGTGACCACCAGCTGGGCGATGCCGCGCGCGCGCAGGAGTTAGCCGGACTGCAGGCGTTGTTCGAGCGTACGGACGATCTGGATGCGCTGCGCTGGCGGTTGGTGCGGGGCTTGCGCGACGGCAGCGTCCCGCTGGATCGGCCCGGGCTTGCCGAGCATCTACGCCAGACCGTGGTGAATCAGCTTGCTATCGATCAGCCCCGATATTCAGGGCTCGCAACGGCGCTCGCGAACCCCTGATCAAACTTCGGCGGTTACCTGCACGGGTATCCCGGTCATGAATGACATGTTACTCAACGGGTCGAAGCTGCCCATGCCTGTGGGCAGCAGGGCGTTCACGTTGGTGCCGGGGTGGTTGCTTGCGAGTGACAGCCGCTGATTGTTGCCGTGGCCCCAGCCGTGGGTCATGGCAACCACGCCGGGACGCAACGTTTCGTCCGCATGCACCCGTGCGATGACGCGTCCGTGATCTGACGCTACCGAAACTTCGGTTCCGTCTGCGAGCTCCAGGCGGCTCATGTCCTCGGGATGAATGTGGAGTGGATTGTCGAGCGCATGTTCCCGCTTCAGGGCGGGGAGGTTGTGCATCCAGCTGTTGACCATGTAGTTGGTCCGCAGGCTGATGAGTTTCAGCGTATCGACGGACTCTGCGGCAAGCTCGTTGAAGAGTTCCGTACAGCGGGCTGCGCCTCGTTCGATCAACGCCGGCCAGCAGTTCACGCGGCTTCCCTCGTGCTGCACGCCCAGCTCGAAGAACACGTCAGGATCGGGATCCGGCAAACGGATGGTGTGGCTGGGTGCTGCGTTGAGCGCGTCGAGGTTGAGGTCGCTCGCTTCCAGCTGCCGATCGATTTTGGCCATCGGGTCGGCGTTGCCGTCGAGAATCGAAGGCATGCCGAGCGCCTGCTGCAGCCGGGCGAATATCCACCATTCGGGCTTGCGCTCGAAGCGCGGCGGTACAACCGCCTCGGTGTACTGTACGTATGGCTCCGGCTGGAAACCGAGAGATACGGAGTTGACGTCCGGCCGTTCGAGCCAGTCGGTAGCCGGCAGAATGAAGTCGGCAAACCTCGACGTGGCGCTCGGGTAAATGTCGATGACAAGCACAAAGTCGAGCTTGGCTAACGCTTCTGCAAGCCGCGTTTCCCCGGCCATCGAAAGCAGCGGATTACCCGACATGACAACGAGGCCGCGAACGAGACCCGCTTCGATGTGCTCGGCGAGGAGATTGCCGGGCAGGCTGCCTGCAATCCGCCGGAGTTCGCCAAACTCTGTCTCGAAGAATGGGTTGTCGGATTTGGGTTTGCCCACCGTTGCCGCCGGAAAGTAGCCGGGTGAATACAGGTTGCCGCCGCGCTTGCCGAGATTCCCGGTAACCAGGCTCAGCATTTGCACCAGCCAGTAGGCGAGGGTTCCCTGACGTCCCATGTTCACGCCCGTAGACATGTGCACGCTGGCGCCGTCGGCTGCGGCAAACTCGTGTGCAAGCTGGCGGATATCAGCGGCGGAAATGCCGACAACCGGAGCCACGCGATCAGCCGGAAACTGAGCGGCAAACTCCCAGAGCGCGTCAGCGTTCGTGCTGTGTGCTTCGACCCAGGCGGTATCGTGCCTGCCCGCTGCGTGTATCTCGTGGATCATCGCGGCAAGCAGATAAACGTCGGCATCGGGCTTGACCTGCACGACGTCGCCGGTGGCGGGTGTGGCCGATTCGATCTTCCGTGGGTTGATGTGTTTCACGGTGCCGCCACGCGCCACGATGTCTCTCAACGCGCCCATCGGGTTGGTCATGTGCACGAAGCTCACGTGAGAGATTTTTGGATTGGATCCGAGACTCAAGAGGTACTGTGTGTGCTTGTAGTCGGGTATCGGGTGCAGATTGGCGGTGCCGAAGACCGCTTCGGAGGCGGCAAACTTGTTGGAGCAATCTTGTGTGCCCGAGCCGAACATGTAGCGGGCGCCAACGGCTCTCGCGAAGCTGCGGGCTGCTTCGCGGCCGGTGCTGTTGAACGCGCTCGGGTTGCCGATGTAGAAACCGAGTGAGTCACTGCCGTAATTGTCCTGCAGCGCCGTGATGCGCTCTGCGACGGCAGCAGCCGCCTGGTCCCAGGACACGCGGTCGAACTCGGGTGCGGCGGCGTTTTTGTCGTTGCGCCGCGCCTGGGGGTGGTTGTTGCGGTCCGGGTCGTTGTGCAGCTCAACGAAATTGAGCCCCTTATGGCAGGCGAAACCTTTGTGCACGGGATGGCTTTTGTCCGGCAGGAGCTTCACGACTTGTTCGTCTTCCACCTGAGCCACGAGGGCGCACTGTGGTTCGCAAATCCGGCAGTAGGTCGGTACGCTTTTCACTTGAGTTCCATCAGCCTGTACGTCGAGCAACAGAGCATAGATAGGGCCCGAGCCAATTGGAATACTTCGAGACTTTTGATGATGCCGGTGAGCGGCTCGGTCTAGTGGCCCGGGACGTCGTGCATCGCTCGGGACTCTGGCACAAGTCCGCCCAGGTATTCGTGTTCGATGAGGCGGGCGCGCTCCTCATCCAGCAGCGCGCGGCGGACAAAGATCTGTATGCAGGGCTCTGGGACTACAGCGTTGGCGAGCACCTCCAGCCTGGCGAGAGCTTTGTCGCCGGGGCCCGGCGCGGGCTGCGGGAAGAGCTTGGCATCGACAACGTCGAGCTGTCTGCCCTCGGTGAGCTGCGGCGTGTGCGCCAGCACGGCGACGGCTATGATGACCGCGAGCTGCAGCGGGCATTTCGCTGCCGCTGGTCCGGTCAGCTCACGGTGGACCCGGTTGAAGTAGCCGCCACCCGCTACATTGACATAACGAGTCTGCGTGATTGGGTCGAGCGTCGCCCGGAAGACTTTACGCCCTGGCTCAAAATCGACCTCGAGGAGTTTGGTTTGATATGAATTTGACCGCAGAGGAAATCACGGCCGCCGCACATTCGCTGGATGCGGCGGAGACTGAACGCGTGCAGATCAAGTCCGTGTCGCTCACGTACCCGCAGATGGACCTGGAGGACGCCTACGCGATCCAGCAGCGCTGGGTGGATCTCAAACTCGAGCGCGGCGCCCGCGTGCTCGGCAGAAAAATTGGCCTGACATCGCGCGCCATGCAGCAGGCGATGCAGATTGACGAGCCCGATTTCGGCACGCTGACTGACGATATGCTGTTCGACGACGGCGCTGACATCGAAACCGCGCGATTTACCGATCCCCGTGTGGAGGTTGAAATTGCATTTGTCCTCGGTGAAGGCCTGAGCGGCGAGAACCTCACCATCGTCGACGTGCTGAACGCCACCGACTACGTGGTGCCCGCCGTAGAGCTGATCGCCGCCCGCACGCATCGGATCGATCCGGATACCGGCAAGCCGCGCGGCGTTCTCGACACCATCAGTGACAACGCGGCCAACGCAGGAATCGTGCTCGGTGGTAATCCGGTGAAAACCGACGCCGTTGACCTGCGCTGGGTGGGCGCACTTCTTTACAAGAACGGCGTCATCGAAGAATCGGGCGTCTCTGCCGCGGTGCTGAACCACCCGGCCAACGGCGTGCTGTGGCTTGCCCGGCGCTTCGCCGCACACGGCATCGAGCTCGGCGCGGGGGAGGTCATTCTGTCAGGCTCGTTCACCCGGGCGGTACCGGTAGCCGCGGGCGATGTCATACACGTCGATTTCGGCGATCTCGGCAATTTGACGAGCCGTTTCGTCTAGACGAATGCGTCGTCGTAGACGCTCAACACCGGGGTGCCGCCGGTGTGAATCAGAATCACGTCGCGAGCGTCGCTGAAATTGCCGATATTAATTTGATCAATCAAGGCCGCTACTGCTTTGCCCGAGTACACGGGGTCGAACAGCAAACCCTCCAGCCGCGCCACCATTCTTATCGCCTCGATGCACTCGGCGGTTGGCTGTCCATAAGCCGTACCGAAGTACGCGTGGTTGACCTCGATGTCGACGGGCGTAGGTGCGGGTGCCCGCTCATCGAGATCGCTGAGAATCTTTTGTATGCGTGCTTTCACGGTCGCCGGATCCGGCTGGGACACGTTGACGCCGAGCACGCGGGGGGCGGCACCCAGATGGGCAAATCCCCAGAGGAGCCCGGCCTGCGTACCCGCGGACGACGAGGCATGAATGACCGTTTCCAGCGCCACATCCTGCGCCGCACACTGCTGCACCAGCTCCTCGGCGCACACGGCATACCCCTGGGCGCCGGTGGCGTTCGAGCCGCCGCCGGGAATGACGTAGGGGGTTTTTCCAGCGGCCTCCAGATCAGCCACGAGCCGAGCCGCGAGCGCTTCCGCTTCAGCGAGTTCGGTAAAATGCAGGGCTGCGCCCAGCAGCTCGTCAAGGAGCACGTTGCCGCCCGTCTCATAGTCTTTGTGGTCGCGCTGCACCATTCTCGCCAGCACGAGATGGCAGTCGAATCCGAGCCTGGCTGCGGCCGCGGCAGTCTGCCGGCAGTGATTCGATTGCACGGCCCCGAAGGTCAGTAGCGTATCAGCGCCAGCCTCGCGGGCGGCACCGGTGAGAAACTCGAGCTTGCGTGTTTTGTTGCCGCCATGGGCAAGACCGCTGCAGTCGTCACGCTTCAACCAGATGCGCGGCCCGCCGAGCTCTTCACTCAAGCGCGGCAGCAGGTCAAGCGGGGTGGGAAAGTGACCCAGTTGCAGGCGTGGCGATGTATGCCAGGGCATCGCGCTCATGTTGTCGTCCTTTGATTCGGCGATCTTCCGGCGACAGATAGTACACGGCCTAGCGCAATCGGTGGACCTGCGCCCCACGCTCCGCCAGGCACGCGGCGGCTGAGCGCATACCCGCACGAACGGCGTCGCTCAAATGCTCGGCGAAGGGTGCCTCGTGTTGCACCAGATGACTGACCGTGCCGGCGATGAACGCATCCCCGCAGCCGGTTGGATCGACGCGGCGGTTTGGGTCCGTTGCCGGTACGGGAATGACCTCGGGCGCTTGGTCGGGGTGACGAATTTCTACCGGGTCGGCGCCGTGCGTGCAGATGACAAGCTGGTGTTCGAGCAGGGGTTCGATCGTGCTGAGCTCGTGGCGGTTGACGACAACCCAGTCGCTCTCGGCCAGGAGGGTCTTCAGCTCCGCCTGGCTCAACACTTCCGCATACTGTCCCGGGTTCCAGATGCGCAGCGGCGCGTCCGGCAGCGTTTTTGCGAACTGCAACCCGGTCAACATCAGATCGGTTGGATAGGGGCTCTGGATCCAGATCCTGCAGTGCGTGACCCGGCGTCCCAGGTGTTCCCGCCAGCGCGCGGCGTCGGGTTCGGGGCCGGGGTAAAACCCGGTGATCTGGTGACCCTCCGGGTCGGTGATGATGAGTGCCCGTGAACAGTGCTGGCCTTCGCAGATGAGGAGCCCATCGATGTTCATGCCCTCACGCTGGCAATGTTCGATGAAACGGTCCTGATCCAATGCGCCGGTGCAAGCGAGCAGTTGATGCGTCGCGTTGAGCTGCGCCAGGTTGTAGGCGATGTTGGCGCTGCAGCCGCCGAAGGTTTCACTGACGCTGTCGAGCTTGAAATTCAGATGCGCGCCGTCTGCGTGGGTGACCGGATTGCGCGACGTGGCAATCTGGTCGTAAGCGGCGGCACCGGCGGCGACGATACCGCCGGACGTTGTCGTGCTGGTCAAGTGTAGCGGGTTTCCGAATTGGTGATCGTTTCCGGCAGCGGTCAGCGACGCGGGTTGACGGCTTCCAGACCCGCCCAGAACGTTAACTTGATGCGCGATAGCGGATCAAGCTGCTCGCCGGCTTCCAGACGGCGTAGAAAACGGCTGACCCGAGGCTGGCCGTGCAGGCGCCGGTTTAGGGTGGGTGAGAGGCTTGCGAAACAGGCGGCCGCGAGGAGGAAAAACAGGAAGCCGGGCAGGAAAGGCAGCAGCAGCCCGACAAATCCGAGCGCCAGAAACAGCGTGCCGAGCAGTGCTTTGAGCAGAGTTTTCAAGAATCTGTTATTCCGTAGTGAGTCACCATCAGGTAGTGCAAATTCGGTACCAGTGTGCACAAAATCTGTAAGCCATTGAAATATTGAATAAATTTGGCAAATTTTATGCTGCAGTACTGGCTGATTTAGCCAAATGTTGGCCATTCCGGTGACATCGTCACAACCTCCATCTTCGATCATTACAATCTGTTACTCGCCCGTCATGTGCGATTGATATGCTTAGAAAATAGGACACTTGGACACTGGGAAGCAGTCTTGGATAATCTACTCGGCAAGCGATTCAATCTCGATGACGCGAAGTACACCATCGTTGACGTGCGCAACATCGATGGGGAAACCATGGTCTACGTCGACATGGAAGACAGCAAACGCCCAGCCCGAGCGGCGTTTCGCTATGTCGACATCGAACCCCGGCTCGATGACCCGGCTGCGGGATCTGATGTGGCCTGATCAACGCCACTCGCCCAGTTCTACCAACTACTGTCAACTAAATGGCAGTCATGGATCGCCGTCTTCGCACGTGATGTGACTCAGGTCGGCGTGCCACACCTCCACCAGCGCTAAAATCTGCAGCGACGGGCAGGACTGCCCCGGGGTTCGGGCGCTGCCCGGGCAATTACTCACATGGAACGTCGAGCACCGAGAGAGAACTATGTCCGAACACGGCCCACAAGAGGTGGTCTTGTTCCTCGATAGCGAACACGAGATCGTGGAAGAGATGTTCCTGGCGGACTTCGAGCGCCTGCTTGCGGGCAACGAACGCCTCGATCGCTACGCCGCCAGCAAAGTGCACGCCGTGTATTGCGTGGTGGGCAATGGTTTGAGCGTGCGCGGCGCCGTGTTTTTCCTCTTCAGCGTCGATGAAAACGGTGTGCCGGACGCCAACTTCAACCTGCCGCTCCCTTATCTCGCCCAGCACGCGGGCGTTGGCGCGGACCTCGGGCAGGGTGGAATCCGCATCGCCTCGCGTGGCAAGTGTCCGGTACCCTGGCACTCGGTGAACCTCTGGGAGCCTGGCGACGCCGATATGATCGACGCCGTACAGCGGCGCGTCTTCCGCAACAAGCTGCGCCTGCAGACTCACTGCGGTTTCAGGGACGAAGAGTTTTTTGCGTCGACCGACACGCCAATTACGCTGACCGAGGTGGGTGAGCTCGACGCGGAAGCGCCGCTCGTGACGCCCCCGCAAGGCGCCTCCGAGCGGAACGGGAATGGCGTCAAGGCAGCAGAGTACTCAGCGAAGCTCAACGAGGTGTTTGGGGCTGAAGGAAAGCTGTCGCTCCAGGACATGATCCGCCTGCATTCGGAGCAGCTCAACGAAGCCAAGGCGAAGTACCGCGAAGACGTCGAGTCCCAACAGCTCGCGTATCTCGATCAGCTGCGTGCCGCTCGCGAGGAAATTCATGCGTTGAAAGTTGCGCTCAGGCAGGAGCAGGGGCGCAACCGGCGTCTGCAACAGATGCTGAGGGGTGACCTGTAGGCCACTTGATTGCCGCGCGGGCATCGTGAAACTCATGTGTTAATGTAGGTACGGGATCCGGAAAATGGCCCTGGATCCACTGCATCTCATGAGGCGCTCACCGTAGCTGTAAAACAGCAGCTGCAAACAAAGCCGCTGTAAAGAAGGTCCCTGCAAACAATGTCGCTGCAAATCGAAATTTTTTCCGACGTGGTCTGCCCCTGGTGTTTCATCGGCAAACGCAGGCTTGATCGCGTGCTGGACGCGCCCCTCGGCGAGGACGTGGAGCTGCGCTGGCGGCCGTATCAGCTGCATCCGCGCCTGCCGCCCGAGGGGATGGACCGCGATGAATATCTCACGATGCGCTACGGCGAGCGCGCGGATCGCGGTCGCGTGCCGGAACGCATCCGTGATGAAGCGGCGCTCGAAGGCATTGAGCTCCGTTTCGACCTCATGCGCCGGTTGCCGAACACGCTCAAAGCGCATCGGCTGCTCGAGTTTGCACTCGATCAGGGGCGCCAGCACGAGCTGGCTGACGCGCTTTTTGTTGCGTACTTCTGCACGGGACAGGACGTGGGTGACGACAACACGCTGGTTGACGTCGCTGCGTCCGTTGGCCTCGATCGCGATGCAGCCGCCGCATTTCTCGCCTCGGATGCGGCCACCGCGGAGGTCGAAATGCAGCTCGCCCGTGCACCTGATCTCGGTGTGAGCGGGGTGCCGGGCTACTACCTGGCGAACGCGTTTTTGTTACCCGGCGCGCAGACGGCTGAGGTCATGACCCAGATCATCGAGCGGGTGAAGACCAAGCTTGCGAGCTAGGGTCTTCTCAGCTCGGCTTCGGCAGCACAAAATTTGGCGTCACCGTCTGTGTGAAATTGTGCTTGGTAATCGTGTTGTAGACGTGTCCGCAGGCGGCGCAGTGCACCACGTAGAACCAGGGCTGCTTCACGCGTGAGCGTTCTTTGCTCGGCGTGCTGACAATGTGCTCCACACCGACGATGTCACAGGCCGGGCAGCGCGGAGGATGGGGTTCGGCCGGGGTCTCGCTCATACTCAGGTAATGCTCTGATCCATGTCGTGGGCCGGTATGCCGTGTCCCTGCGCAACAATTTTTGCAGGCACGCCGGCCACCGTGACGTTGGGAGGCACGTCGCTCAGGACGACGCTGCCGGCACCCACCTTGGCGTTCGTGCCTACCTCGATGTTGCCGATGATCTTGCAGCCTGACGACAGCAGGACCCCTTTGCGGATTTTCGGATGACGATCCCCGCTGCTTTTACCCGTCCCGCCGAGGGTCACGGAGTGCAGGATCGAGACGTCGTCCTCTACCACCGCGGTTTCGCCGATGACAATGCCGGTTGCGTGGTCGAACATGATCCCTGAGCCCATTCGGGCGGCGGGATGTATGTCCACGCCGAGCGTCACGCTGATCTGGTTCTGAAAAAACTGCGCCAGGGTTTTCCGCCCTGCCTGCCACAGCCAGTGCGCGACGCGGTGCGCCTGCAATGCGTGGAAACCTTTGAAGAACAGAAACGGGGTGGACAGATCATCACACGCGGGGTCGCGAGTGTAAGTTGCCAGTACGTCGATTTCCGCGGATGAGAGCAGCGTTTCGTCCGCTGCCATGGCTTCGGCAATCACGTCGCGTATCAGCATGGTCGGGAGCATGGGATTGTCGAGTTTGCTGGCGAGGCGAAAGCTCAGGGCATCGCCAAAGGTGGCGTGGTTGAGAATTGTCGCGTGGAAGTAGCTGCCGAGAATCGGCTCTTCCTGTGCCTTCCTTTCCGCTTCGGCGCGCATCAGCGGCCACAGATCACCGGGGCCGGTAACGCTGGCCAGGTCGGAGGTCCTGGCGTCGGCAATGACCTGACTGAATCGGCTGCTGATGTTGCTCAGCTGGCTCATATGCGCTGCCTCGCTCGACGTGCTGATGACAAGTTCGGCGAAGCGTAGCCGGATGAGGACGATTTGCAACCGACAAATGCGCACGAATGCCCCGCGGGAAGTGCAAATTGTTCAAGATTGAGCCTCGGTTCGAGGCTGTGTAGGGTGTCCACATGAGTAGTCAATTTGCCACGGTTGCTGTGGTTGCGCGCCGTCAACGGCGCAACATTGCCGATACGGTCCTTGCCGTTGAGCAGGTGCTCGAGGAACACGGGGTGGACGTGGTGTTCGAAGATGCCACCGCCGGATTTCTGCCGGCCTCGGACGCTGCCCGGCGCACGCTGCCGCGCAAAGCGCTTGGCGAGGTCAGCGATCTTGTGGTGGTCGTCGGCGGTGATGGCAGCTTGCTTGGCGTTTCTCGAGACATCGCTCTGGACGGCGTGCCCGTGGTGGGAGTGAATCGAGGTGGCCTTGGATTCCTTGCCGCGGTCTCCCCGGATCAGCTCGATACACAGATTGGCGGCATCCTCACCGGGGAGTTCAGCATCGAAGACCATTTCCTGCTGAGCGCAACGGTGCAGCGGGAGGGTACTGACGTGGCCCGCGCCATGGCGCTCAACGACGTGGTCATGCACCCCGGAACCATGGCGCGCATGATGGAGTTTGCACTCTGGGTGGACGACAGCTACGTATACGACCAACGCTCTGACGGTTTAATTGTGGCGAGCCCAACCGGGTCCACGGCATACGCGCTGTCGGCGGGCGGCCCGATCATGCATCCGAGTCTGGACGCCATTGTCATCGTGCCGATGTTCCCGCATACGCTGACCTCCCGACCGCTGGTCGTGCGTGGTGATGCTGAGATCAAAATCAAAGTGCTGCGCACCGCCGATACCGCCGCGGAGCTCAGCTTCGATTCGCAGGTCAATGTGCCGCTCGATGTCGGCGACGAAGTGGTCGTGTCGAAGTACGCGCACCCGCTGAAGCTCGTCTACCCCACGGGACATAACTTCTATGAAGCCTGCCGCAGCAAGCTCGACTGGGCCAGTCGTCTGGGGGGACAGAGCGGTTGAGTTACCGCACCCGCCTCATGCAAAGCTAGCCCGCGCCTCGGCGATTTCGCCTGCAAGCTCTGCAAAAGCACCCTGCTCGTCGTTGGGGTCGAATCCCATGCGATCAAATGCGGACTCGGACAGCGACGCAATCTTGCAGTGAGGATGTTCGGGGTTGTCGAGCGTAATCAGATGGCTTGCCATGACAACGTCGACGAGATCCGGAGCACCGGGTTTGCGATCAAAATCGGTGAACTGCTCCGGCACCGCGGCAATCTCTTCGGGGAAGTTCCAGCGACGCAGAATCTGTCCGCCGATGTGACCCTGCATGACGTCGATGACAGCCTGCAGAGTCAGGCTGTCGCCGACGAGGCGTGGGTTGTGCTCCGCCCAGGTGAGAATCGGCAGGCTGCCGATTGCATGTGTCAGACCTGCGAGCACGGCCTGGTCTTTGCGCAGTGTGGTGAAATGCTGGGTGATGACGCCGCTCACGGCGGCCACGTCACAGGCGTGCGCCCACGTATCGCGCAGCCTGCGGTCGATGATCTCAGACGTCGCCTGGTACATCTGGCGCATGGCAAGACCCACCGACAGCGTTGCCGAGTACTGTGTCCCCATGCGGCTGATCGCCGAATTCAGGTCCTGCATGGTGCGGGTGACGCGAAACAGCGGCGAGTTGGCCACTTTGATCAGGTGTGCCGCGAGCGCCGGATCCTGCTCGATGACCCGGCAGAGCGTTGGGATGGTGACGTCGTCCTGCTCGGCGACGTCGCGCACCTTGAAGGCCACCTCTGGCAGCGTGGGCAACTCCAGCCGGTCGTTTTGAAGCGCTTCGGTGATTTGTTCGCAGGCACTGCTGGCGGGATTGCTCATACTCTCGCAACGTCGGTGACTCACCTTCAGTCTAGACGAGCCGCGGTGCATTGCCGCGCGCTGCCTGGTCAGCTCATCCGCGCGCCGGTATGTCCTCCGGTGAATCGATGTCGCGCACGAGACCCGCATCGTCGCTCGCAACCCTGACCGTCGTCTCACGGTGCGCCTGCACAACGCTGCGGGCACCCTGGTCGCCGCGGGTGGCGGCAAGCTCCGGCAGCAAACTGCGGGCAAAACCCACCGGGTGGGCAGGCGCCTCGGGGCGCGCTCGATAGAAAGGCTGCACAATCGTCGGCGCCGGCTCGGCTGTGGTCGCTGCGATGAGCTCGCGGAGAGTGGCGGTCCTGACCCAGGGCATGTCGAGCAGAGCAACGAACGTCCAATCCCAATCGATGTTCTGCACGCCGGCTGACAGTGAGTGGCCCATGCCGGCGGCTGCGTCCGCTGTGAACACGAGTTCTACCGGGAAAGGCCGGAGAATTTCGGCAAGCTCGTCGTCATCGGTACGCAGCACCACCCGGCAGGCACTGAAAGCTTCGCAGTAGATGGCAACCGTCGTCTCAGCAACGGTGCGACCGTCAGGCAGGCGGGCCAGACGTTTGTCCGCGTTGCCGAACCGGCGAGAAAAGCCTGCGCCTAGAATGACGGCGCCGGTGAGAGGCGTATTCAACCCGCGCTGACGCGGCTGAGGCTCTCAACGGCTTCGGGCAGGCGCTGTTTTCGCACCGCGGTGATCTCCGCAAGAATTGCGATCGCAATCTCGGGGGGCGTTTTGCTGCCGATAGAAAGACCAATCGGCGCGTGCAGCTTGTCGAGATCACTTGGGCTCACGTCGAGCGCAAGCAACCGCTCACGCCGGCTGGCCGAGGTCCGCGAAGAGCCCATGGCGCCGATGTAGAACGCGTCCGTCGTCAGCGCCTCCATCATTCCCATGTCGTCGATACGTGGATCGTGGGTGAGGGCAACAATGGCCGTCGACTCGTCCTTTGCGTGATCGCGGATAGCGTCGTCCGGCATGTCTGCGATCGTCTCGACGCCGTCCACGCCAAACTCGGCCAGCAGCTCCGCGCGCGGGTCGCACACGGTGACCTCGTAGTCGAGCATCAGCGCCAGCTCCGCAAGGTATTTGCTGACCATGCCCGAACCAATGATGAAGAGTTGGAAACGCGGTCCGTAGGTATGCGTCAGCACTTCGCTGGTGTCTTCCCAGACGAGGGGGGCGTGACGCTCGACGCTTCGGACGCTGACGGATCCGGATTTGAGATCCACCCGGCGCTCGGCGCACTGCCGATTCTGCAAGGCCGTGTTCAGCGTTTCGAAGTGTTCGATCGTGGTGGCATCAGCCGTTTGCGGTTCAACCACGATGTAAAGGTGGCCGCCGCAGGGGAGGCCGAATTTTTCCGTGTCTTCCTCTGTCACGCCGTATGCAAAGAACTGCGCCTTGTCTGCTGCGAGCTGCCCGCTCGTGAGTTTCTCCAGGAGGTCGTCTTCGACGCAGCCGCCGGACAGCGAGCCGACTATCTGGCCGTCCTGGTTGCAACCGAGCAGCGACCCCACCGGGCGTGGCGATGATCCCCAAGTCTGGACGACCGTGGCCAGCCAGCAGGACTGACCTGCTTGCAGCCACTTCAGAATCTGACTGAGTACCTCTTTGTCTACTGCCTGCACGATGACCTCTCTTGCATCCAGCTTGGGAGCTGCGTAACACTGGGTCATGATTTTACACCATCTACCCTGCCCGTGAGCGAATTGGGGCAGGTTCGCCGCCAAGGTCGTCTTCACGGTCTCGAGGTTGAGCTCGAAGACGGAGAAAACGGCAACCTGGCGCCGCAGTTTGCGCTTCGCCTGGATGACGTGTTGGTGCCGTTCGCAGAGCTCCTCGGGCAGGGAGTGCGGCTGACGTTCGTGCCGCCGCTCGCGTGTATTGCCTGTGACAAAGTGGTACGTAAGCTTTATGCCGGTGGGCACTGTTATGACTGCTTCACCACGCTTGCCCGCTGTGATCTCTGCGTGGTGAGTCCCGAACGCTGTCACTATGACGCCGGCACCTGCCGCGAGCCGTCCTGGGGTGAGTCGTTCTGCATGCAGCCGCACGCCGTTTACCTGGCCAACAGCAGCGGCCCCAAAATTGGACTCACCCGTTCCGGACGCGAACGGCGCCGTTGGATCGATCAGGGGGCTACCGAGGCGCTGGTGATCGCGCGAGCGCCGTCGCGGCGTGCGGCCGGTGTCGTCGAAGCACATTTCAAACGGCACCTGAACGACCGTACCGACTGGCGCAAGCTCGTCAGCGGTGGCGTCAAACGGACCGACCTGCCGGAGCTTGCCGGGATGCTGCGCGAACAGCTGCCGGAATTCGCCAGTCTCAGCGCTGCGAACGTGCCATCCGCCGAGCTCGGGGCCTGTGTCTGGGAGGATGCGGTCACGCCGCTACGGATCAGCTATCCGGTTCTGTCCTACAGTCCGCCCCAGCGTCTGTCGGTAAACGCGGAGCATCTGGAGATCTGCGACAATGTACAGGGCGTTGTCGGCCAGTACCTGCTCATGAGTACGGGGGCGTTCAATCTCGCCGATCATCGCGGCGCTGCCATCGATGTGACGGTGGGCGCGCCGTTCGCGCCGGAGGCAATCAGCAACAACGAGCAGATGTCGCTGTTCTAGTCAGAAGATCACAGGCATACGGAGTTGATATGAAAGAGGGGCAACCTCGCGAAATCAGGCTGGAGGAGTATCGCGCACCGGGTTACACCACCCGGGAGACGGAACTCGTGTTCGACATCCACGATGGCGAGACGACGGTGACCAACACCATGCGTCTCGAGCGTCTGGACGCAGACGCGGATTCCGTGACCCTCGACGGCCAGGATCTCGAGCTCGTTTCGGTGCGTCTCGATGGACGGGAGCTCAGCGCCAATGAGTATGCGCTCGATGAAGAGAGCCTGACCCTGCACGGGCTCGGCGCTGGCGCTGAAGTGGAAATTGTCACCCGCATCAAGCCTGAAGAAAACACAGCGCTCGAGGGCCTCTACCGTTCCAGCCACATGTACTGCACACAATGTGAGGCTGAAGGCTTCCGCAAGATCACCTACTATCAGGATCGCCCGGACGTGCTGGCGCGTTTTCGCACGACCGTCATTGCCGATGCGGCGGCCTATCCGACGTTGCTTTCAAACGGCAATCTGGTTTCGGAAAGTGAGCCGAAGGCTGGTCGTCACAGCGCCACGTGGGAAGATCCTTTTCCCAAGCCGAGCTATCTGTTTGCGCTCGTTGCCGGTGATCTCGAAGTCATAACAGACAGCTTCACGACCATGAGCGGGCGGGAAATAGAGCTACGCATCTACTCCGAAGCGCACAACATTGATCAGTGCCACTACGCGATGGGTGTGCTCAAGCGATCCATGAGCTGGGACGAAGAGCGTTTCGGGCGGGAATACGACCTGGACATTTTCATGATCGTGGCCGTCGAAGACTTCAACATGGGCGCCATGGAAAACAAAGGACTCAACATATTCAACACCGCCTGCGTTCTCGCCTCGCCGGATACGGCCACTGACGCGGCTTACCAACGGGTGGAGGCGGTTGTTGCCCACGAGTATTTCCACAACTGGTCGGGTAATCGCGTCACCTGCCGGGACTGGTTTCAGCTGAGTCTGAAGGAAGGGTTTACGGTGTTTCGTGACACAGAATTCTCCTCGGACATGAACTCACGCCCCGTCAAACGCATCGAAGACGTGACGTTTCTACGTTCGGTGCAGTTTGCCGAGGACGGCGGTCCGCTGGCACATCCGGTGCGTCCGCAGTCCTACATCGAAATCTCCAATTTCTACACGACCACAATCTACGAGAAAGGTGCGGAGGTTGTGCGGATGTACCACACGCTTCTCGGTGAAGACAAATTCCGCGCGGCGACGGACCTCTACTTCGATCGTTTCGACGGCTCGGCGGCCACCACCGACGACTTTGCTGCGAGCATGGCGGAAGTCGGTCAGCTGGATCTCACGCAGTTCAAACGGTGGTACGAGCAGGCCGGGACGCCGTTGCTTTCGGTGCGAGACCACTATGTCGACGACACATACACCGTTGAGATTGAGCAGACGTGCCCGGCAACGCCCGGGCAGCCAGACAAACTTCCGTTTCACATGCCGGTTGCGCTGGGATTGCTCGTCGAGGACGACAACGGTGTGCAGAGCGTGGATGTAGGTGGCGCGCTTGCGGCGTCGACCGAGCAGTGGGAAAGTCGTGACGGTGGCGCCACCGCGCTGGTGCAGCTGAGGAACGCCAAAGCCACGCTGAGTTTCAACGGTCTGACCTCGAAGCCCGTGCTCAGCTTTTTACGCGGCTTCTCCGCACCCGTCAGGGTGCACCATGCGCGCCCTGACGCGGAGCTTGGTTTTCTCGCCAGACACGACGTGGACGGTTTTGTTCGATGGGATGCCCTGCAGACGCTTTGGGTCAAGCATTTTGGCGCCAGCGCGCAGATTGAGGGCGTGGATCTGGAGCAGCTGGTTGGCGACGTTGCCCGGGAGGCGTTCAACCTCGGCGACAACGCGGAAGCGAAGCTACTGGCGGCGACGATGCTGACCGTGCCTGATGAAAATTACCTCTTCGAGCAGCTCGAGACGTTTGAGGTCATGGCTGTGGTGAATGCGCGTGAGGCAATGCTCGATGGTCTCGGTAAGGCTCACGTGCAGACCTGGCAGTCGCTTTACGAACGCTATGGTCAAGAGGGTGCCTATCAGCCCGATGCTGTGGGCATGGCCAACCGCGCGCTCGCTAACATCGGGTTTGCCGGTCTGGCCCGCGCGCTCGACGGCAACGATCTGGCTGATCTCGTGCGCACGCACTACGAGCGTGCTGACAATCTGACCGACCGGCGTGCCGCGCTTGCTGTGGCGAGCCGCCATGAGAGGCTCGCGGAAGATGTTCGCCAGGCGCTCTTCGCCGATTTTTTCGAGAAATGGCAGCATGAAGCGCTGGTCCTGGATCTGTGGTTCAGCCTGCAGGCGCAAAGCCCGCTGACGGATGTGGCCGGCATCGAAGCGTTGACGCGCCATGACCGCTTTGACCTGAAAAATCCGAATCGCGCGCGATCTGTACTCGCCGTATTCGGCATGTTCAATCACCGCACGTTCCACAAACCGGATGGCAGCGGTTACGACTATCTCGCCGGAGCGGTTGCTGAGGTCGATAAGCTGAACCCGCAGATGGCGGCTCGGCTCGCCACACCGCTCACACGCTGGCAGCGTTACGATCCCGCCCGCCAGGAGCGCATGCGGCAGAGTCTCACCCAGCTTGCAGACGCGAGCGCGCTGTCAAAAGATCTGTTCGAGATTGTGACGAAAGCTCTCGCCTGAGGTGAGGTGAGACGGCGTCAGGAGTAGAGCGCCGGCAGCGCATAGGCGCTTCGGCGTCTACCGCGCGCGAGCGGCGCGTTGAGCGCGCGTTGCAGCGGCTCGAGATTGCCTGTTTGCATGGTGGCTGGCGGATTTTTGTACAAGGCCCGTTCGAGCCCCGCGTAGGCGTTGGCAGTCTCTTCTTCAGCGCGCAGACGTGTGACGGCCTCGACGCTCGAACAGCCCCAGCGCTTGGCCAGCACGACGGGAAGGTGGGTGTAGATTGCGCGCAAATCGTTTGCGCGGAATGCCTCGTCGAGCGCCGCCTCCGGGGCAAGAGATTGCGGTCCCCGGGTTTGCTTGCCTGCCTGCTGCGGGCGTTGCACGTTGCGCGTCATCAGAAATACCACGAGCGCGATCAGTCCCGCGAGCGCAGCTCCGGCAATCCACGTTCGCAGCTCATCGTTTGCAATGGATGTCGATAGTGGAATCTCAGCTTCGTCGGTGGTCTCTCCGGGCACGGCATTACCGTCAGATTGTGGATTGAGATCCGCTACGGCTGTCCCGGTGGAAAGGATGGACATTGCGGGTGCCTGGGCAATGCGCATGCGGTCGCGTGTGGTGTCCCACCAGATGAGCCGCGTTGCAGGCACGGTCAGCTGGCCCGGAATGAGCGGGACGATGGTGCTCGTCTGCAGGCGCGCGCCTTGCAGGGCCGGCCCCTGGGTATCGTCATTGATGACGGGCGCCTGCGGGTATATGCGGAAGCTCGATTCCTCGAGCGCGAGCTCCTGGGGTGCGGCGATCGAGCCGATGTTGCCTTCAATGTGTATGAGCAGCTCGTGGGTAAGACTGTCACCCACCGAGTAGGCGTTTTGATCCGGAGTGATGGCTTGAATCAGCTGCACGTTCTCAGCAGGTAACCAGGGTGCATCAAGCGGATAGTCGGCGGGCACGGGTCGCACCTCAATCTGTTGCGGCTCGGTGGTGACCCTCACGCCTTTGCGCGACACACGGCCGTTCTCGAGCAGCCTGACGCTGGCTGTGATGCCGATACCGGGCACCGTGAAGCTGCCGCTGGCTTCGGGGAAAATGGCATAGCGCTGCTCGACGACGCCGTAGTTCCGACCGTCCCGCTGCGTCGTTCCGGAGGTCGTTTCGCCGAGAGTGAGCACGACGGCGTCTTTGATCTCCGGCGCGCCGGGCAGATCGGAGTAGAGCTGCACGCCCTGGGAGTACAGCAACCGGCGGGTGAGGACAAGCTGCGCCTGGACATAGATGGTGTCGCTCGACACGTCTGTCTCGAAAAATACCAGGTCGTCGATTTTGCGACGCGTCTGCTCGGAAAGCGGTTTGACGGTGAGCGTTAACGTTGGCGTTTCTTCCCGGCCTACCTGGATGCCCGGAATCTGTAACAGCCCCGTACGTTTGGGCTGCAAGGTGATGGTGTAGTCCACCCAGCTCTGTCCGCGGCCGTTGATGTACTTCGACTGGCTCATGGTGTTGGTGTTCATGATGTGGAAGTCGTCTTCGAGCCCGCTCAGGTCCAGGGTGCTCGTTTGCCGGGTTTCCGTGATCTTGATGTGCAGCCGGACGGTTTCGAGTTCATCGATCGTCTGTGCGGAAAGGTGCGCCGATACCGCCGCGCCAGCTGCACCCGGTAAAAAACACAGCGCAACGATCAGAGTGGTGAGCGTGCGGACTACCACAGCTTGCCTCCCTGCCGGTGCTCGTAGTCGCCGCTGCGCAGACGCTGTTTGGTCTCGTGGGAGAACTTGCGCTTGAGCAGTCCACCCGGATCGTCCGGCACGCGTCTGAGCCACTGCTCCAATGCTTCCTGTTTCTCGTCGCGGCTCGCTTCGTCTTCGGGGTTTTCAGCAGTCTGCTGTTCCTGCCCGTGTTGTTCTTCCTGCTGTTCGCTATCTTGTTGCTGCTGATCGGAGTTTTCGTTCTGTTGTTCCTCTTCCGACTGCTGCTCCTGATCCTGCTGCTGTTGCTGCTCGCTATCGCTGTTCTCGTTGTTGGCCTGATCCTGCTGGTCCTGTTCCTGCTGCTGCTGTTGTTGCTGTTCCTCGAGCAGGCGCTCGACCAGGGCCTTGTTGAAGGCGGCATCCTCATGGTCCGGATCGCGCGCCAGCACGTCCTCGTATGCGTCAATGGCAGCTTCGTATTCGCTGAGCTGCGCCAGGCTGTTGCCTTCGTTGTAGCGGCCGGTGGTGCTCGGGTCTTCGGCGAACCCGTTCAGCGACGTGGCGTAGTTACCGCTGCGGTACTCAGCAACGGACTGCCACTGCGGATCGTCGAACAGTGCCGCTGCCCGTTCCGGCTCACCGTAGCGCAGTGCCTGGTGAGCACGCTGATCATCACGCAGCCACAAGCTCGACCACAGCTCGCCGAGGCCATCCGCGTGGGCTTGTGGTGCTGGCAGGCAGACGGCTGCGACGATGGCAATGAAAACACCCTTGCGGAATGCCAGAAGCATGAGCGGCAGCACCAGCACAACCAGCCAGTGGCCTTGGTCGAACCACGTGTCGAACTCCCGTTCGACTTCGATCGTGTTGTCGTCGCCCGGTAGCGGAGTACCCAACACGGTTCTGAGATCGTTGTCGCCGAGCGAGGCGAGCGCGTAGCTGCCATGGCTGAGCCGGGCTGCCTCCCGCAGGCGGTCCTCGTCGAGGAACGCGATGACCTCGTTGCCTTCCTGCGTGCGCAGCGTGCGGCCGGGCTGGCGCACGCGGTCGAGGGGGATGGTAGCGCCGTCCTCGGTACCGACACCCAGAACTGAGATGGGGTAGGCAGCGCTGCGGTGGCGCGTCACGTCGTTCAAGAGATCAATGCCGTCGGTGACGATCAGTATTCTGCCCTGCAGCACGAGGCTGTTTTCGAAGAGGTCGTGGGCCAGCGTGAGCGCGTGGTCGGGATTGCTGCCGAAAACCGGCATCATTTCGGGACTCAACGATGCCAGCAGATTGCTGATGGTCGCCGTATCGTCGGTCAACGGCACAACCGCGTGCGCATCGCCGGCATAGGCGATGAGCGCCGTCTGGCCTTCCTCGCGCAATCTCAGGACGTCCGTAATCTCCTGACGGGCCCGTTCTATGCGTGACGGCCTGACGTCCTGAGCGAGCATGGAGAGCGACAGATCGAGCAGAATGATCAGCGCGTCGTCTTTCTGCTCGACGTTTTGCGGCAGCTTCTCCCATGTCGGACCGGCGGCGCCAAGGCAGCCGATGGTAACGGCGGCGAGCAGGAGCAGACGCAGGCTTCGATTGGAGCCGCGCGGACCGCCGTCCAGCAGCACCGCCAGGAGCTCATCGTCGATTGCGCTGTCCCAGCCCGAACCACGCTGGTTGCGTCTGAGCCACAGCCAGCCGATGCCAAGGAGCGGCACGAGTGCCAGCAGCCACTCGGGCCGCAGAAAATGAAAGTTTTCAAGCACGGCGTCGCCACCCCAGATCTGCGCCCAGGAAGACGCCAAACAGCAGAAGTGCTACAGCCAGTGGCCAGTAGTACAGCGCCTGCACGGGTCGGTACGTCTCAGGGTCCTGATCGATCGGTTCCAGCTGGTCGATCAGATCGTAGATTTCTGCCAGGCCCTCCGTATCGCGCGCGCGGAAATAGCGGCCTCCCGTGGTCCGGGCGACGCTGGTCAGCGTGCTCTCGTCGAGATCCGCTGAAGGATTTGTCGTTCGCCTGCCGAACAGGCTGGGCATCTGCATTTCGTCCGCGCCGACGCCGATGGTGTAGATTTTGATTTTATCGAACGCCGCGAGTTCCGCGGCTTTCTCCGGCGCGACTTCGCCGACATTGTTGGCGCCGTCAGTCAGGAGAATGATGACCTTGTCCTCCTGAGGACGCATGCGCAGACGCTTGACCGCGAGGCCAATGGCGTCACCTATGGCGGTTTTACCGCCGGCGATGCCCACCGGCGCTTCCAGCAGCAGACGGTTGACGCTCGTGAGGTCAAAGGTCAGCGGCGCCTGCAGATAAGCGTTGGTGCCGAAGAGCACAAGACCCACACGGTCGCCCTTGCGGGCATCGACGAAGCGGCTGACGACCGCCTTGACGATGGTCAGCCGGTCGACGTAATTCCCGTTGACAGCCATGTCTTCGGTGGCCATGGAGCCCGATATGTCCACGGCCAGCATCAGATCCCGGCCCGTTGTCGGCAGCGTGATGGGTTCGCCGGTCCACTGCGGGCGCGCGGCTGCCACCAGGAGGAGCGCCCAGATCAACCAGAGAAGCGGCAGACGCCAGCGCTGCGGCTGTTCGATGCCGCTCTGATCGGTGGAGACCGCCTGAAACGTTGCAAGCGACGGCACGGTCAAAGCAGCCTGATTGCGCTCGCGCGCGCGCCAGAAATAGCGCACCAGGAGCGGCAGCGGCAGCGCGGCGAGCATCAATGGCCAGAGCCACTCGATCATGTGCGTTTCTGCGTCATGGTTGTACCTTCGCAACGACGAGATGCAGGTGCTCGTCGAGGAGATCCAGGTTGATCTGCGGCGCACGGCTGAAGCGTGCGTCCCCAAGCACGGCGCTTGCCGTATCGGTGAAGACCGACGTCTCGGTGACGTGATTCAGCGCTTCAAGCCACGCCGCGCCGGAAAGTTCAGCATACTCGCGGCGACCCAGGGCGCGTACGAGCAGGCGCTTCAGCACGGCGTTACCTTCGTGCAGGTAATCTTCGGCACTCAAGTTCCCGGCTTCGTAGCCGCTGCGCAGCTCTTGCAGGAGCGCCTGTGCCGCGCGCAGCGGCGCGCGTCGCCGGTGTGCCCGCCAGGCAGAGATGACCAGCCAGCCGATCCCGCCAAGCAGGAGCGCCAGGATCAGCCACCAGCCAAAGGCGGGTGGCCACCAGGATGGATCTGCCGGCAGGTGTATGTCGCGGAGCTGCTGCAGCGGGTTGGTTTCCATTACACCCATGCCTGCTGGTCGAGGTGATCGTCGTGCGTGGCGATGCTCACATAGCGCATGGTTTCGTGTGCGCAAAGCCCCATCAGTGCGTCGGTGTGCGCGGCGTGGTGATTTGCATACTGCTCGCGCAGGCGGCGGTTGCCGGTGTAGAACTGCAGTCGGTCTGCGCCGTTGGTCACTGCGTAGTGGTCAGCGGGCGGCAGCCTGGCCTCGAGCTCATCGTGCACGTGCACGACGACCACCTGATTGTGTCGGGCAAGCTGGTGCAGGTGGTCCTGCCAGATATTGAGATCACCCTGGAAGTCGCTGATAACAAAGATGCGGTAGTTCGTGCGCGTGAGCCGGCGCGCGCGCAGCATTCCCTCGTGCAGACTTGCGCTGGCGTTCCCGTCGGTTGCCGTATTTCTGTCGAGTGCCTGATTGAGCTCCGCGACGTCATGGAGAAAACGGGCTACCGCCTTGGTGGTCCGGTAGGGCCTGTGCAACACCTGACCGCCGTTTCCAATGACAATCCCGCCAACGCGATCGCCAGCGTTGAGATTCTGCCAGGCGATGCGAGCGGCAACCTCCGCTGCCGCGACGGACTTCAGTCGCAGTCGAGAGCCGAAGAACATGTGCTGAGTCTGGTCGACGACGATCAGGGTAGGGCGTTCGCGTTCCTCGCGAAAAACCTTGGTATGTGGTTTGTTCTTCCGGGCGGTGACACGCCAGTCGATGGTGCGCACGTCGTCACCCGGCTGATAGGCGCGTACTTCCGCGAAGTCGACGCCGCGGCCTTTGATTTTTGAAAGCTTGAGTCCCGCCCGGTTGCCAACGACGCGGGAGGTGGTCGTTGCAGGCTGTGCGTACGGCTTGTGGCGCAGCGCCAGCAGCTGTTCGAGATTGGCGTATGCGCCCGCCAGCACTTCTGCGGTTGGTGCGTGCATATCGCGCGGCGTCAGGGCACGGGCACGGTTTCGATCAGGGTGTCGATCACGGCGTCGCTGGTAATACCCTGAGCGTCAGCTTCGAATGTCAGGATCAAACGGTGCCGCAGAACGTCGTGGGCGACCGCCTGTACGTCCAACGGGGTGACAAAATCCCTGCCGCTCAGCCAGGCCAACGCGCGCGCGCAGATGTCGAGCGCAATGGTTGCTCTCGGGCTCGCGCCGAAGTCGATCCAGCGTGCCTGCTCCGGGCCCGGCTCGCGCGTTGCCATCACCAGCGCGACGATGTAGTCCTCGACGGACTCGGTCATATGGAGTCCAACCAGCGCCTGGCGGGCGGCAAACACGTGCGCCTGGGATACCGGGGTCGGCGTTTGCTGATGGTCGAGGCGGGCGGTTTCCGCACGGACCAGATTGAGAATGTTGTGCTCTGCCGCGCTGTCGGGGTAGTCGACGACAACGTGCATGAGAAATCGGTCGAGCTGCGCTTCGGGCAGCGGATAGGTGCCTTCCTGCTCGATCGGATTCTGCGTTGCCATCACCAGAAACAGATCCGCCAGCGGGAACGTCTCGCGGCCGACGCTCACCTGGTGCTCGGCCATGGCTTCGAGGAGCGCGGACTGGACTTTGGCGGGTGCCCGGTTGATCTCGTCCGCGAGAATCAGATTGTGGAAGATGGGGCCTTCCTGGAACTTGAAGCTGCCGTCTTCGGGACGGTAAATCTCCGTGCCGGTGATGTCGCTCGGCAGGAGATCGGGGGTGAACTGAATCCGATGAAAGTCACCTTCGACCACTCTGGCCAGCTCTTTGATGGCTCGCGTCTTCGCCAATCCGGGCGCACCCTCCACCAGCAGATGACCACCACAGATCAACGCCATCATCAGGCGCTGGATCAGCGCTTCCTGACCGATGATGCGGGACTCGAGCCAGCGGCTGGCCTGACTGATTGCGTCAAAAATGGATTCCGCGGAGATGGTGTTCATAAAAACCCGGGTAATGCCGAACGGGGTATTGTAGCGGCGGGGGCAATGAGGTCCAGAAGCAATGTGTCGCCGGCGTCCTATAGTTAGCAGATGGAACGCACGCCCGGCGGAAAACACAAAACTGCTGCAAGACGCTATGTGCTGGATATTTACCTGACCCCGGCCCAGCTCGAATCGTTTTATGCGGGCAGCGTCGATCAGGTCTCAGCGCTCGACCGGTCCGGTCGGCGTCTGCAGTTTCCGCTGGCGAGCCTGCGCCCGCACGTGACGCACACCGGCGTGCGCGGCACCTTCGAGCTTGGCGCTGATGCGCAGAATCGTTTGCTCTACCTGCGCCGCTGTTGAGGTTGCTCACCCCGCCGATTCCCGCGGCAACCGGGAATCTGGTAACGTGCGGGCCATGCTTTACCCCCTGACCCGCCGCCTGCTTTTCTGCCTGCCGCCCGAATTTTCCCACGATCTGACGTTACGCCTGTTGCGCCACTGGGGCGAGCTCCTGGGTTCGGGGAAACCCCTCGAAGGGCGTCGTGTGCAGGTGTTTGGCAGGGAATTCGCCAACCCCCTCGGGCTGGCTGCCGGACTCGACAAGAATGCGAGCGCCATCGCCGGTTTTGCGCGCATGGGTTTTGGCTTCGTCGAAGTTGGCACGGTCACCCCGCGCCCGCAGCCGGGTAACCCGAAGCCCCGCATGTTCCGTCTGCCCGCACACGGCGCGCTCATTAACCGCATGGGCTTCAACAACCTCGGCGTGGACCAGATGCGGGCGTCCATTGAGCGTGCACGCGCGAGCGGCTGGTGCGAGAACATTGTGCTGGGCGTAAATCTCGGCAAAAACAAAGACACGCCGCTGGAAGAAGCCGTCAACGACTACCTGATTGGCATGCGCCGCTTACACGACGTGGCGGATTACTTCACGCTCAATCTGTCCTCGCCGAATACGCCGGGGCTGCGGACGTTGCAGTCGGGTGCGGCTTTGGCGGGTTTGTTAGGACGCGTGAAGGAAGAACAGCAGCTGCTGGCGTCGGGCGGCGCGGCGGCGGTCCCCCTCCTCGTCAAGGTTGCGCCGGACCTCGCGGCGGAGGATGTCGCGATCATTGCCGAGCAGGTGGCGCTCGCGCAGATCGATGGGGTGATTGCCACCAATACCACCATCTCCCGCGATGCGGTGCGCGGTGCACGTCACGCGGATGAAGCCGGTGGCCTCTCGGGCCCGCCGGTGCAGTCGCTCTCGCTCAAAACGGTGACGGCGCTGCACGACCTGTTACCTGCCGGTGTACCGATTGTTGGCGTCGGCGGCATCGATTCGCCATCCGCAGCGCAGGCCATGCTGGCCGCCGGGGCTGATTTGTTACAAATCTACACAAGTTTTATCTATCAAGGCCCCAATTTGGTGCGAAAAATCGTGCGCGCCATTTAGGTGCACGGGAACGCGCGAGCTGAGTTCAAAAACGCACAAAAATGTGGCGTATCTTGAGGGCATCATCAATAATGAGCCTCTTTCGCGAAGGGGGATAATTGTGGGTCGATTGTGGGTTGCCCTGGCGGGCTTATTGGTGGCGTTCCCAGCGCACGCTGACGAACTGAATGGCGCGGATACGGCGTGGATTTTGACCGCCACGGCGCTGGTGTTGTTCATGACCATTCCGGGACTTTCGCTGTTCTACGGGGGCCTGGTCCGCTCCAAGAACGTGCTCAGCGTGCTCATGCAGTGTTTCACCATTTGTTGTATGGCATCCATCCTGTGGCTGCTCATCGGGTACTCACTCGCCTTTGGCGACGGTGGCGCCGCCAATGCCTTCTGGGGCGGTTTCGGCAACGTGTTCATGCACAACGTGGCTGAAGACAGCTTGAGCGGCAGCATCCCGGAAAGTGCGTTTGCGCTCTTTCAAATGACCTTCGCGATCATCACACCGGCGCTCATCGTCGGCGGCTTTGCGGAGCGCATGCGCTTCTCCGCCATGCTGATCTTCAGCGCCGCGTGGCTGCTGTTGGTCTATGCGCCGATCTGTCACTGGGTCTGGGGCGGCGGCTGGCTGAGCGAACTCGGCGTCATGGACTTTGCCGGCGGCACGGTGGTGCACATCACGGCAGGCGTGGCGGCGCTCGTCGCGGCCGTTGTGCTCGGCAATCGGCGCGGCTTTCCCGAGCAGCCCATGCCACCGCACAACATGACGCTGACCATCGCCGGCGCCGGCATGCTCTGGGTCGGCTGGTTTGGATTCAACGGTGGCAGCGCGCTCGCGGCCAACGGTGATGCGGCCATGGCCATGATGGTTACTCATATCTCGGCAGCGGCCGGTGCGTTCACGTGGCTTTGCGCAGAGTGGGTGAAGTACGGCAAACCGTCGGCCCTGGGAGCCGTGACCGGCATGGTTGCGGGTCTCGGCACCATCACGCCCGCGTCCGGGTTCGTTGGACCGGGCGGAGCGCTCATCATCGGCATCGCCGCCGGCATCATCTGCTTCTACGCGACGAACTTCATCAAGCGTTCGCTCAAGATCGACGACTCCCTGGACGTCTTCCCGGTGCACGGCGTTGGCGGCATTCTCGGCACGATGCTGACAGCGGTGTTTGCCAGCAACGCGCTGGGTGTGTTCAGCGGCCAGGAGGACATTGCCATCGGTTCGCAGCTTGGTGTGCAGGCCGTCGGTGTCGGCGCCACCATTGTCTATACCGTGGTCGTGACGTTTGTCATCCTGAAAATTACCGGTGCGCTGGTTGGCAACCGGGTGGAAGATGACGAAGAGCTCGAAGGCCTGGATCTCGTGTCACACAACGAACGGGGCTACGACCTGTAGAACCGGCTCGATCACCAGCGGGGTCAGGCTCTTGTGGTTTCCACGCAGGGTCTGACCCCCAATTCCAGCAAGCCACACGCAAGCGTGCCGGTTCACACTTCAGCCTGTGTGCCGGCGCACGCTTTTGCACGAATCAGCTCTAAAGTTTCTGTGCCATCCGCCGCTATGACGGGTATACCGTTCATGGATGACGGATCTGCAATGATTCAATTTGGCTTTCTCCCAGGATACAGCGGCTTTCAGCCGCAGCTCCCCGCGCCCGGCAGCGACGCCGCAACGCCGCAGGGGCACACAGAGACCAATCCGACCCGCAGCGCACCCAGCAGCGCGCCATACGCGCCCGCCGCCATGTTTGCGCCGATGACCATGATGACACCGGCATACATGATGGCCTACCCGCAGATGGGCGTCGCCGCGGGCGGCGCAGGTTATGCCGGTGCTACCGCCCAGAGCGGGCCCACGGCTGGCGGCGGTCATGTCACTGCCAACCCGACAAACGCAACGACCCAGGAGGCTGGACCCGCTGCCGGTGGCTTTGGCGGCTATGGCGGCGTGGGTATGTACAGCGGTTTTGCCATGCCGGTCATGATGATTGCGCCGGTCTTCTTCCAGATGGGTTATCCAATGGTCTTTCAAGGCAGTCAGGCGCAGCCGCCGGTGGAGGCGCCAGTTGCCGACGTCCCGGTTGATGGGGTCGACATGCCGGTTGATGACATCGACGTACCCGATCCGGTGGCACCGCCGCCGGTCAACACCGATCCCGTGGTCGTCGACGTGGTACCGGAAGACGCGGGTGATGAAGTCCCCACAACCATCCTGCCGATTGTCGAGCTAGACGGCAGCGAGTTTGCCGCCTACCGCAGCGTTCAGGAATCGGTTCGCCAGGAAACGAATCTGAGCTTCGAGCTGCAGACGCAGGATGGCGATACGATCACGTTGGATTTCAGCCAGATCGACAGCCTGGACACCAGCCTGTTGCGTGGGCAAACCACGGACGGCGACAGGGTTGAGGACGAGTCCTATACCGAAGACATGGAACGCGTCGTCAACATGGACGTGGTCGGCGATCTCGATGATGCGGAAAAAGCGGCCATTGACAGCGTTTTGTCGAGCGTCGTGAGCGCGGTGCAGAGTTTTTTCAGCGGTAACACAGGGGATGCGATCGCCCAGCTGAAAGCCATGGACTTCGACAGCGCGGAGCTGGCCGAGCTCTCGCTCAACATGTCGATGACACAGAATGCATCAATCAGTAAGTCTTATCTGGGTGAAGCGGAAGGACTGCAGGATCTCATGAGCCGCGATGCGAACGTCGGCCAGGCCCTCGAGTTCATCGCCAGCGAGCAGAGGCGCCTGATTGATCTTGCGAAAGACGTGCTCGATGCGCCGAGTGCCGCGAAGCTCGTCCGGTCGCTGGTGCCGCCGATGATGTCAGATCCGTTCGCCGACCTGTCTGCGCAGGTGGCTGAAAACGGTGCAGTCGAAGCACCGGTTGATGAGGCTGATGACGACCGCGAAGAGGAAGACACGTAGCGCTTACTTCGCTGATCCGCGCTGATGTGCCTGCTGCACGAGGTGGTCCATCAGCGCCGGGAATTCCAGCCCCAGTGCGGCAGCGCCTTCCGGATACAGGCTGGTGGGCGTCATTCCCGGTAACGTATTGACTTCCAGCAGCGTGATTTCATCGTTGTCACCGACGATGAAGTCCGCCCGGGACAGATCCCTCAACCCTAAGACCTCATGAGCGCAGACGGCAATGTCCTGTAACTGCCTGCTGACGTCATCGGGCAGCAGTGCCGGCATGATGTGGCGACTCTGTCCGGCCGTGTACCGATTCGTGTAGTCGTACCATTCATCGGTGGCCGTTTCGATCTCGATGACAGGGTGCGGCTCCAGCTGAGCATTGCGTTCGAGCACCCCCACCGTAATTTCTCGTCCCATCACATAGGGTTCGACCAGACAGGCACCAAAATCCAGAGCCGCGGTCAGCGCTGCCGCCACGTTGCCGCCGTTCGGCAGGGGAGTGACGCCTATTGCAGATCCCTGGCACAGCGGCTTGATCACAACGCCGGGTCCGAGGTGTGCGCTGATCTCCCGGGCGCAGCTATCGAGATCGTCGCCGGGGCTGACGACCCGGCCATCCGCGACCGGCAGACCGGCGTCGCGAAAGACGTGTTTCGCGATGTGCTTGTCCATGGCAACTGCGCTGCCATGGACGTCGCTGCCGACGTAGGGCAGGCCGAGGATCTCCAGAAAACCCTGGACCGTGCCGTCCTCTCCCGGCGGCCCGTGTAACGCAGGGAACACGACGTCGGGTGCCAGTGTCATCAGGCTGGATCCGCACCGCTCGTCGAGCTCGACGAGCGTCGCCGCATGGCCGGCGGTGCGCAGCCCCTGGCTGACCTGTTCTGCGGAATTGCGTGATACTTCGGCCTCTGCAGAAGGGCCGCCCATCAGCACGGCCACCGTTAGCTCCGGCATGTCATACCTTGTGTTGATGTAGGGATATTGCGCCCGAGTTTGAGCGCAGCCCGCGTCGCTCGTGAACGCTGCACCAGCGTTCGTGATCGCGCCACGCGCCGTTGATGAACAGGAAGGCTTTTGAATAACCTTCTTTGACGAAGCCGCAGCGCGCAACGAGGTTCTGGCTGCGCGTGTTTTCGGGCTGTATGTTGGCCTCCAGGCGGTGCAGGCCCAGCGTGTTGAACGCATAGTTTTGCAACAGCGTCAGACCCTCCTGCATGTACCCTTCACCTTCGAACTTCGCGCCGACGTAGTAGCCGAGAGAGGCGCTCTGGAACGACCCGCGCACGATGTTGTTGATGTTGATGACGCCCACGATGGTATCGTCCCCGGCGCGACAGATCACAAATCCCTCGTGGTCTTCCCGGTTGATGCGTTGCAGGTAGTACTTGAACAGCACCGGATTGGTCGGCGGACTGATCCAGGGTTCATGGATCTCCTGGCTTTCGCGCATGAGCGCAATGAACTCGGTTTCGTCCGTCCGTCGGACTTTCCTGATGTAGACCCGGCTAGTGCTCACGGTGATGCCTGGTCTCCAGAACGAAAATCTCCCATAGCGTAGGCGGGATGAGTGCAAGGCCGAGCACCATGGCGTAGACCGGGTGCGCGCTGAACTCGGCGGCAATCGGCCAGAGCGTGTTCAGATCGAAGTTCATTTGTTGCCACGCGAGAATACCGAGCGTGGTGAGCGCAAACCCAAGGGTCAGGAGGACAAAACGGATGAGGAAGCGGATTGGCATCAGCTGCCTGCGGCGTTTTGCTGACGGGCGAAAATGTAAGCGGCGCCGCGTCGGCTGAGCCACGCTTCGCCAAATTCACTGCGGTCGTAGCGACGCGTGACGTCGCTGCGATCGGCACCTGCCGGGTCTTTGACCAACACTTCGTTCCCCTCCACGCCGTACAAGACCACCAGATGACCGCCGGTGCGTGCCATCGGCGCGTTCGTGAGTTTACCGCTATCGTAGTCGATGCTGCACACCAGCGGCACGCCCGCTGACAGACACGCCATGGGTGCCTGCCAGTCCTGGAAAACCTCCACCGCCGCGACAACACCGTGCCGGGCAGCCCAGCGAATAGCCAACGGCCAGACGCCGTAGGCCCGGGTGGCCGCATCGTAGCATGCGGCGATCGTGTCCTCCCACACGGGTGCGGTCGGGTACGCCGAGAGCGCCATGGTCAGTGCCGTTGGTGAGCAGATGCGTTGGCGGATTGCAGCGTCGGCTGCGTGTTGGGAAAGCGTGGCCGGCACATCCACCAGGACGTCGATTGGCGCGAGCTGCGGTGTCTGGATTTCCACTGGACGTACGCTCAGCGTCGCAAGATATCGTTCAGGTTGCGCACTGCCCAGGACGGTGAACACGCAGCGGGTGGACTCCAGGGTCTGCTCGCTGTGCCAGCAGTCGATATGCCGGCTGGCCGCCTTTGCCCCGTCGGGCAGAGCGGGAGCCGCAGCTGTCGCAGGCACGCTCTGCAGCGGATATTCGAACTCGTGGTGGAGCGTGGCGAGCCACCCCGCGTCGCTTTTGCCGTCATCGAGCAGAGCCAGGCTGGGCACGATGATGTGCCCGGCGGGAATCGTCGGCAGGCGCATCTCGAGTTCCCACGTGCCGGACGCGGCGATCTGCCAATGGGCTGCGCCTTCGACGGGCAGCGGGTAGCTCGGCGCAATGGTGGGATCGGCTAGGCGCTGGATGTACTGCATGGCAAGATCTTACTCACGGTTCACTGAATTGGCAGCCCATGTTGCAACTGGTTTTGTATTCCACAGATCACTGCGCTTTGTGTGACGAGGCGTTGGAACTCCTGTTGAACATGCCGGAGCTCGTGGGCCACCAGCTCATGGTGGCGGACATCAGCACTGATGACGTGTTGCTGGCACGTTTTGGCGAGCGCATTCCCGTTCTCGTCTGCGACCAGCGCCAGCTTGATGCTCCGTTTGACGCTGATGACGTCCGGCAGTTCATCAGTGAACGCTCGTGAAGCCGAATAGCAACTCCGCGTTCTGGCGGGTTGCCGCGGCAATGGTCTCAACATCCAACCCGTAACAGTGGGCAACCTCAGCGCACACCCAGGGCAAAAGTGCCGGTTCGTTGCGCCGTTTCCACCTGCCCGGCAGGGCGTTGTCCGTCATGAAGCTCGCGGGCGTATTGTGGGGGCGTAGAAATGGCGCGTCGGTTTCGAGCAGCAGCCGTTCGAGCGGGATCCGGGGAACCAGCGCACGCAGTTCCGCACCGCGGGCGACATCGGCCACCCAGCCCGTGATCCCGATGTAGTACCCCGCATCCAGAAAGGCGTCGAGGTCGTGGGCGCTGCCGGTGAAGCAGTGGATGACGGTCGGCGGCAGCTCCCCCGCCCGCTGCAGGAGGTCGTAAACGGCGCCAGCGCTGTCGCGGTCGTGCACGAAGAGTGGCTTCGCCAGACGTGTGGCCAGCGCAATCTGTGCCTCGAACACCTCGAGCTGCGCTTCAGGCGGTGAGTAGTTGCGGTTGAAGTCGAGGCCGGTCTCTCCGATCGCCCGCACCGCCGGGTGGCCGGCAAGCGCTTCGAGTTCGTCCACCCAGTCGCCGGTCACATCCGCAGCATCGTGCGGATGCACACCCGCGGTGCAGAGCAACCTCGGTGAATCGCACCAGGCGATGGCCTGGCGGGTGGAGGCGAGATTGGTGGCCGTGAGCAGGAGCCCGCTGAGGCCGGCGTCCCAGGCGCGTGTGAGCACATCGGCACGGTCCCGGTCGAACTGGCTGTTGTCGAGATTGACGCAGATGTCGATGTAGTGCATTGCGCTCCGTCATCCGGCGGGTTCGGCCACCACCTGCTCGCCCGGATTCAGCATCGGCGTCGGCGTGCCCAGCCGGTACCCGTAGACGTGGCGGAAGGCGAGCACGTTTTTCACGTAGTTGCGCGTTTCGTGAAAGGGGATCCGCTCTATCCAGACATCGGTTGGCGTCCCGTCCGTGTCCTTGATCCAGCGGTCCACCCGATGTTCGCCCGCGTTGTACGCGGCGATTGCCAGGGGGGCCTGCCCGTCGTAACGCTGCACGAGCCAGGCGAGGTGAAAGCTGCCAAGGCGAATGTTGGTGCTCGGATCGTAGAGATCGCTGCTGGTCGGCGTGTTCATGCCGGCGCGGCGTGCGACCACGCGGGCGGTGCTTGGCAGGAGCTGCATGAGGCCGCGGGCGTCGGCGGAGGAGCGGGCGCTGCTCTCGAGTGCGGACTCCTGTCGGGCGATGGCAATGAGCAGCGGCGTCGGCAGCGCGGTACGCATCGTCGCCTGACGGAACTGCGGTTCGTGGGTCACCGGAAAACGCAGTGCCAGATGATTGGAGGCTTCGGCAATGTTAGCGGTACTGATCCCCAGCGAGACCATGCCGTTGCGCTGCGCAAGTTCCGCCGCAAGCACCTGCTGGCGCTGCGGGAGACGATCGAGCGCGCGAAACCATTCCCGCCTGCCGTTGATGTCATCACCCACGGCGAAAAGCTCAATGCTGCGGGCGATCCCCGGCTCGCGGCCCAGCAGATTCAGGTCGACCGCACCGCTCCGTGAGCTCTCGTCGTTCAGCTGTCCGCTGCGCCCGAGCAGTCGCGCCGCCAGGAATCCGTAGTAGTGGCGCTGGGTGGCGAGCGCGCTCAGGATCGCGTCCGCGCGCTCGATGTCATCCGCCGTTTCCAGGAGCGAACGCGCCAGCCAGTATTGCCACTGAGATTTGACCTTCAGATCTTCCGGCAGGCGATCTATCCAGTACGTCGCCTCCGGCCAGTTCATGGCGCGCACGGCGGCCAGCGCCAGCGACTCGATGCCGGCCGTCTGCGAGAGGCGGCTGCGCTCGTCGGTCGGCGGGAAGCGATTGTCTTTGGCAAGGCCGACGGCAACGGCGGTGTTGATGCGCAGCTGGGAGATCTCGTCAAAACTGTGTGAGCGTGCGAACTGGCGCCATGCGGTCTCCGCTTTCTCCGCGTCGATCCGTGCCAGCCGGGTCAGGCCGTGCTCGATGACCGCACGCATTTTTTCGGTGTCAGTCCGGAAGCTCGAGGTTCGCGTCATGCGTGAAGGCGCCACGTGGGCGTTGTAGTACGCGTCCGCGGCGACCTTGTTGGTGCCGCTGAAATAGCGCAGCAGGTAGCGCGCAAGCTGACGCTGGTTGGCGTTGACCGCCGCGCTCAACCGCATCCAGGCCACCTCTTCGGTGAAGTGTGAGCTGGCCCGCCACGTTTCGAACAGCGGGTCGCAGGCGTTGGGTTGAGATACCGGCTGCAGCCAGAGATTGGTCGCCTGCGTCAGCGCTTCGTTTCTGCTGCCCGTGCCGTACAGGGCACGCAGCTGGTAGCAGCGAAGATCGGCGTCGTTCGTGTCGATGAAATTGTCGAGCAGCGTTCGCCACTGCCGGCGCTTACCGAGCTCGCGCAGCCAGCGTTTGTGTAAAAGGTGGGTTGCCGGGAGTTCGGGGTGGGACTGCAGAAAGTTGATGACCTCGGCATTCGGGGTGCTGCTGATCTGCGCGCGAATGCGGTGATAGTCGAGATAGGGGCGCAGAAGGTAATCATCGAGCTCCCTTGCGAGCCGTTGGAACGTGCTCGTCTGTCCCTGCCGCAGCGCGGTGCGTGCCTGCAGATACAGGCGGCGCTGCTCGAATTGGGACGGATCCGCGTATGCCGCGGGGGTGCTCATCAAAGCCGGCAGCATCAGCGCCGCAGCGCACAGCCCCGCGGCGAAGCGGGTCAGCAACCTGAGTGCGGCATTGGGTACTGCGTTGGTGTGCAATTCAGTCCGCGATGCCCACGCGTACCGCCAGTACGTCACACATGGCGCCATGCAGCACGCCGTTTGCCGTCGAGCCAAGCAGGAGCGCCAGACCGTGCCGGCCATGGCTGCCGACAACAATCAGATCAGCGCCAACTTCGTCCGCCACCCGTTGGATCTCGCTTTCCGGGCGTCCGAAAATCAGATGCTGTTGCTCTGCGGGGACCTTCAGCTGCGATGCGAATTCGCTGAGGTGCGACTTTGCCTGCTCCTGGATCTGCTCCTGCACGGAAGACAGGTCCATGGGCACGTCACCGCCGTACGCCAGGCTCAGCGGCTCGATGACGTGGACAAGGTGCAGCTCCGCACCCGACGCCTCAACCAGGGCGGTTGCGCGATCGGCCACGGCTTTGGATTCCTCCGTGAGATCCACTGCGAGCATGATTCTTTTGTAAGAGGACATGTTGCTCTCCAACCCCGTTTGGCGCGACGATACATCGCGGAACCTATCCTGAAAAGCCTGGAATCTCAATTGACCTGGATCATTATCGGTCTTGTCCTGGTGCTGGCGATCGGCCCGGCCATGTATCTGCTGCCGTCTGCAAAAGACAAACGTCACATGATGCTGCGCGAGGCCGCGCGTAAGCACGGCCTCATGGTGCAGATCACGACGCTGCCCAAGCTCGATCCGACGGACAGTGAGCGGGTCACGGCCGGCGGGCGCACGCTGGAACCGCGCCGGTCCTGTGCCAACTATCAGCTGCCGGTAGGACAACGTCTGCATGGCGCGGGTGAGGTGCTGTTGGTCAAAATGCCCGAGGCGCCGACGATGCCGGTCAACGAGGTGTTACCGGGCTGGTCGCTCGACTCAGGCTCGGACAGCGGGTTCTGGCGGCGGCTGACAGCCATCCCCGACGTGCGTGGTCTCATGATTGCGCACCTGGGCGCACTGCCGGACGGCACTTACGGCTGCGCGCTCAACGAACGCTACGTGTCGTGTTACTGGAACGAAGGCGTGGGCGCCGACGCTGCCAGCGTGGCAGCCATTCAGGCGGAGCTCGAGGGCTTCAAAACCCTTCTGCGCACCCATTTTGCGGCTGCTGACGAGCAGGATGACAATCTGGGTGACGGCTTGAAAGACTGACGATCGCCACTACATTTCTTCACAGCGGTTGCACAACATTTCTTGACAGCAGCTGCACAACGCGCCTATAAACCGCGCCAATCGAGGGTCCGAGGCGGCCCACACGTAAGGCTTGAACACACTGGAGCAGTATGGCTCGATCACTGGTCATCGTTGAATCGCCCGCCAAAGCGCGCACGATCAATCGCTATCTCGGCAAAGACTACATCGTCAAATCGAGCGTCGGGCATATCCGCGACCTGCCCACCGGAGGCAAAGCGGTGGACCCCAAGGCGCGTGCCAAGGAAGCTGCGAAGACCAAGGCGTTGTCACCCGCCAAACGCGAGGCGTATAAAAAGAAGCGCGCCCGCGAGCAGCTCGTCCGTCGCATGGGCATCAACCCGGACAAGAATTGGGCGGCCGAGTATGAAGTACTGCCGGGCAAAGAGAAGGTGGTCGACGAGCTGTCGAAACTTGCCGAGAACGCGGAGGCGGTGTACCTGGCGACTGACCTCGACCGCGAGGGTGAGGCCATCGCATGGCATCTCAGGGAAACCATCGGCGGTGATCCCGACCGCTATCGGCGCGTTGTCTTCAACGAGATTACCCGCAAGGCCATCCAGGAAGCGTTTGAGCATCCCGGTGAGCTCGACATGGATCAGGTGCAGGCCCAGCAGGCGCGACGATTTCTCGACCGTGTCGTGGGATTCGAGCTGTCCCCGCTCCTGTGGTCAAAAGTAGCGCGCGGGCTTTCCGCCGGACGCGTGCAGAGCGTGGCGGTGAAGCTGATTGTCGAGCGTGAGCGCGAGATCCGCGCGTTCATCCCTGAAGAATACTGGGAAGCATTTGCGGATCTCGCGGTAGACGCGGATGCCGAGCCGGTGCGTTTCCAGGTCGTCCGGCAGGGTGGTGAAAACTTCCGACCGGGTAACGCCGGGGATACGGAGGCGACGCTCGGACACTTACGCGAAGCGGACTTTGTCGTCAGCAAGCGCGAAGATCGTCCGACTCGGACGAAACCCAACGCTCCGTTCATTACCAGCACCCTGCAGCAGGCTGCCAGTACGCGACTGTCGTTTTCCGTGAAGAAGACGATGACGATGGCTCAGCGGCTCTATGAAGCCGGCTATATCACCTATATGCGGACCGACTCGACCAACCTGAGCAGCGAAGCCGTGGAGGGTTGCCGGACCTTCGTCAAAGACCAGTTCGGCGACGACTATCTGCCCGAGGCACCGCGCGTCTACGCGGCCAAAGAGGATGCTCAGGAGGCGCACGAGGCCATCCGCCCGTCCAACGTTGGCACTCGCGCTGAGCACCTCACGGGGGTCGATCCGGACGCGGTGCGGCTCTACGAGCTCATCTGGCGACAGTTTGTCGCCTGTCAGATGACGGATGCGCGTTATCTCAGCACGTCCATCACTGTCGCGGCCGGTGATGTCGAGCTCAGGGTTCGCGGCCGCATTCTGCAGTTCGACGGCTACACCCGTGTGCAGCCGCCGGCCGGACGTAAAGAAGACGAAACGCCGTTGCCGGAGGTGAGCGAAGGTCAACAGCTGTTGCTCAAAGACGTCGAAGGCGTGCAGCACTTCACCAAGCCGCCGCCGCGCTTTGGTGAAGCGTCGCTCGTGCGGGAGCTCGAGAAGCTTGGCATCGGCCGGCCTTCCACCTACGCGGCGATCATTTCCACCATTCAGGATCGCGGTTATGTGACGCTTGCCAACCGGCGTTTCCATGCCGAGAAGATCGGCGAGCTCGTCACCGATCGGCTGAGCGAGAACTTCGCCGATCTCATGGACTACGGCTTCACGGCGAGCATGGAGGAACGCCTCGACCAGATTGCCGCGGGTGATGCCCGTTGGAACGACGTGCTGGACAATTTCTACGGCGATTTTTCCAACAAGCTCGAAGTTGCCAAATCCGACGACGGTGGCATGCGCAGCAATGAGCCGACGGACACCGACGTCGAGTGCGGCACCTGCGGGCGACACATGCAGATCCGCACGGGTTCCACTGGCGTGTTCCTCGGCTGCTCGGGTTACGCTCTGAAGCCCAAGGAGCGCTGCACCAGCACGATGAACCTCATTCCGGGAGACGAAGCGGTTGACGTGGAAGAGGACGATGAGGGCGAGTCGAAGCTCCTGCGGCGCATGCACAAGTGTCCGAAATGCGGCGCCAACATGTTGAGCTACCTCGTCGATGAGACGCGCAAGCTGCACATCTGCGGTAACAATCCCGACTGCGACGGCTTCGAGGTCGAAGCGGGTCAGTTCAAGATCAAGGGTTACGACGGTCCGGTGCTCGAATGCGACAAATGCGGCGCGGACATGCAGCTGAAATCCGGCCGGTTCGGGAAGTATTTCGGCTGCACCGAGTGTAAGAACACCCGCAAGCTCCTGCGCAGCGGCGAGCCGGCACCGCCGAAGGCAGACCCCGTGCCCATGCCGGAGCTCAAGTGCGAGAAGGTGGACGACTACTACCTGTTGCGGGACGGTGCGGCCGGTATCTTTCTGGCCGCCAGCCAGTTTCCGAAGCACCGCGAAACCCGTGCGCCTCAGGTCCTTGAGCTCAAACCCCACGCCAACGAGCTCGATCCCAAGTTCCGCTACCTGCTGGAAGCGCCGGAAACCGATCCCGACGGCAACCCGGCGGTCATCCGTTTCAGCCGTAAGACCAAGGAGCAGTACGTGCAGTCGGAGATCGAAGGCAAAGCCTCGGGCTGGAAAGCGTTTTATCAGGACGGCAAGTGGGTGGAAGAGCAGAAAGAAAAGAAAGTGGCAAAGAAAAAGCCTGCAAAAAAGAAGGCAGCCGGGGGGTAACCCGACTGCCTGCCAGTGGCTGAAGCGCGGCCCGGAGTAGCGCGGTAGGCGCTGAACGAGTGGGGTGGGATGGGCCTTCTGTGTGGCAGATGCTTCAGATGTGCTGGCGAATGACTCCTACGGACAGGCCTTCGATGGCAAACGCCTGATTGGCGAGATCCACCTCGATGGGCTGATAGTCCTGATTTTCGGGCAGCAGCAGAATCTGATTACGCTTTCTGGTGCGCTGAAAGCGTTTGACCGTCACTTCGTCCTCGATTCGCGCCACGACAATCTGGCCGTTCGTGGCCTGCTGTGTTTTGTGGACTGCCAGCAGATCCCCGTCGAAAATACCGGCGTCGATCATGCTGTCGCCGCGCACCCGCAGCAGATAGTCCGCACGGGGTTGAAAGAATCCGGCCGGCAGGTCGACGCGATCTTCGATATTTTCTTCTGCGAGGATCGGATTACCGGCTGCCACCCGGCCGACCAGCGGCAGGCCGCTGTCTCCCAGGTCCGGGATGCGGATGCCGCGTGAGGTGCCGGCGATGATTTCGATGGCGCCTTTGCGCGCCAGCGCTTTGAGATGCTCTTCAGCCGCGTTGGGAGAGCGGAAGCCGAGCTCGCTGGCAATGTCGGCGCGGGTCGGCGGGTAGCCGGTGTCGCGGATGTACTGCCGGATCAGCTCCAGCACCTCGGACTGTCGGGGTGTGAGTGTCTGCATGGTCGTTGTTCCTAGTCCCGTTTAATCCCTGTTCAGGCATACAGTAGACTGGCAGTATATACAGTCCTTTGTACGTTTGCACAGTATTTTTTTCTCGCTTAGTATCCGGCGCCTCGAAGCGGTTCTCGACAGATTTCAGATGAAGTGGATCTGCCATAGGCTCTTGCCGGCATTGACCGTGCTGGTAACGGGTAGCGCACACGCTGTCATGGAGGTCGCGGCATTGACGGTCGATGCCGCGGACTCACCGGCGTCCCTCGGTCGCGCCGTGTTCGAGGAAGCTGACCGCCGTGCCAGTGATTACCGCGATCTCGAAGTCTCACTGCGCATGATTCTGCGCACCGCCAACGGGCGCGCCACCGAGCGGGCGCTGCGCATCCGTCAGCTCGAGGTGCCGGACGACGCCGACAAGGTACTCGTAGTCTTTGACACTCCGGCGAACATTCGCGGCACCGCGCTCCTGAGCCACGGTCACCGGTTCAGCCCGGACGATCAGTGGCTCTTCCTCCCGGCGCTCAAGCGCACCAAGAAAATTGCCTCGCGCAACAAGTCCGGACCGTTTCTCGGCTCCGAGTTTTCATTCGAGGACCTGAGCGCACCGGCGCTCGAGAAGTACGCCTATCGACACCTGCGCGACGAGACCCTCGGCGAGGTCGAATGCTTCGTGGTCGAGCGCGTCTCGACCGAGGATTTCTCGGGTTACACCCGGGAAGTGTTCTGGATCGACAAGCGCGAATTCCGTACCCAGCGGGTGGAGTACTACGACCGGCGCGATACGCCGCTGAAGCGGCTGGAAGTCTCCGACTATGCGCTCTACGAAGAGGCGTTCTGGAAACCCCGGCGCATGGTCATGACCAATCTGCGCAGCCACAAGAGCACGGAGCTGATCTGGCAGGACTATACGTTTGGCCTCGGCTTCACCGCAGAACGTGATTTCAGTGTCAGCAGCCTGCGTCGCGCGCGTTAGCGGTCTGCTCGTCGCGCTGGTGGTGACGCTCGGTGCAATCCCGGCGCAGGCCGATCAGCTCGTGTTCGGCAGCTTCAAAGCCGCAGACAACGCCAGCAACTGGGCCAAGAAACTCTCGCAGCTCTTTGCCCGGGAGATTGAGGTATCGCCCGTCACCCGCGACGGCACGACCCTGTACCGCGTGCACTCCCGCGCGCTCGATCCCGCGCAGATGGAGCAGCTGCGCCGCCGTGCGACCGCCGCAGGGATCGAACACTGGCGGCTGCTGCAAACGGACAGTGCGCCTGTCGAGGCGGTGGCCGCCGAGCCGACGCCACCGGCCGCGCCCCGTACGCCGCCGCGCAACGAACCGCAGCTCGGGGCGCCGCGTCTGACGCCGCCGAGTCCAGTGACCGAGACCGCGCCGACCGGCGCCGTTGATGATTCGCCCGCGGCATCCGGCGGCACGCGCCAGAGCGAATGGGATCTGGGTCTGCAGACTCGTACTTTCGCCGAGGAAGGGGTATTCGGTCAGGATCGCTTCGAAGGCAGCATCAGCCTCGAGTTCGAATACTTCCACGGCTGGGACGATGACCGGCAGAGCGTGACGGTGACGCCGTTCGTGCGTGTCGACAGCGCCGACAGCGAGCGAACCCACGGCGATCTGCGCGAGCTCTTCTACAGCCGGGTGGGGGACAACTGGGATCTGCACGTCGGCGCGCGGCGGGTCTTCTGGGGCGTGACCGAGTTTCAGCATCGCGTCGACATCATCAACCAGACCGACCTCGTCGAGAACATCGACATGGAGGACAAGCTGGGTCAACCGATGGCGCAGCTGACCCTGGTACGGGACTGGGGCATCCTCGACGTCTACGCGCTTTTAGGCCATCGCGAGCGCACGTTTCCGGGCACCGACGGACGGGTGCGCCTGCCGTGGCGGATCCTCGACGATGACGCCACCTACGCTTCGGGTGCCGAAGAGACGCGCGTTGATGGCGCCATCCGCTGGTCACATCACATGGGGCCGTTCGAAGTGGGACTGCATCACTTTTCCGGCACCAGCCGCGAACCGTTGCTGGTGCCTGAGCTCGTTGGCGGCGAGGTGGTGCTGCGTCCGCACTATCCGGTGATCGATCAGACCGGCATCGACGCGCAGGCGTTCTACGGCGACTGGGTGTTCAAGCTGGAAGGCTACACGCGCAGCGGCTTCGGCGACCGTCACGTCGCTTTCAACGTCGGCTTCGAGCGTACCCTGGTTGGGGTCTTCGGCACGCGCGCGGATTTTGGCATTGTTGGCGAGTATCTCTACGACGAGCGCGACGAGGAGGCGGTCGATACCCTCTTCGAGCACGACATTGCGCTCGGCGGACGCCTGCATCTGAACGATTTTGCGGACACGCAGGCGCTCCTGGGGGTCATCTTCGACACCGAGTACGATGAATATTTCGTGAGCCTCGAGGCCTCGCGACGCCTGACCGATACCTGGCAGCTGGCGCTCGAGGGGCGGGTATTTGCCGGGGGAAAAGATTTGCGCACCACCACGCCGTTCGGCACCCTTGTGCAACCGGAGTACAAGTCGGCCTGGCTGCAGGCGGACGACTATCTCCAGCTCGAGTTGAAAAAATTTCTATAACAAGCTGAAGCAAGCATGGAGCAGATTCAATCTTACGTGGTCCAGCACGGCTGGGAAGTCGGCGTTTTCATTGTCGTGTTCGCAACCGCAGTGGTGCGGTTCGTCGTCAGAAGGTTGTTCGACCGCCTGGCCGTCAAGCTGGAGCAGACCCGCAATCTTTATGACGATGCCGTGCTCGACGCGGCACGACGCCCGCTGGGTGTGGGCATCTGGGTGCTGGGCATCTCGATTGCCGCGCAGATCATCGCGGCCAACAACGAATCTGAGATCTTCCAGGCGGAATATATCCAGCAGGTTCGCGAAGTGGCGGTGGTCTGGCTGCTCATCTGGTTTGCGCTGCGCTTCATCCGGTTCGTCGAAGGGCACGTGGTCGAGCAGGGCTACCGTGACCAGCCCATCGACACAACCACCGCCAAGGCGGTTGGCAAGCTGCTGCGGGCCTCCGTGCTCATTACCGGGGTCCTGCTGGTGCTGCAGGCGTTCGGCTTCTCGATATCCGGGGTACTCGCCTTCGGCGGCATTGGCGGCATTGCCGTCGGTTTCGCCGCAAGGGATCTCCTGGCGAATTTTTTCGGTGCGCTGATGATCTTCCTCGATCGGCCGTTCTCTGTGGGAGACTGGGTGCGTTCACCGGATCGGGAGATCGAAGGCACGGTCGAGGAGATCGGCTGGCGACTGACACGCATCCGCACGTTCGATAAACGTCCGCTTTACATTCCCAACTCGGTGTTTGCCAGCATTTCCGTCGAGAACCCGTCGCGCATGCAGAACCGCCGCATTTACGAGACGGTCGGCATTCGCTATGACGACATCGGCGTGATGGAGCCGATCGTCAATGACGTTGCGGCGATGCTCGAGGAACACGAGGCCATCGATACGCGGCAGACCCTGATGGTCAACTTTGTCAGCTTCGGCCCGTCCTCGGTGGACTTTTTTGTTTACTGCTTCACGAAGACGACGGTGTGGACCGAATTTCATGGCATCAAGCAGGACGTGCTGCTCAAGATAGCGCAAATCATCGACGGTCACGGCGCGGAGATTGCGTTCCCGACCCAGACGCTGCACGTGGTACCCGAGCCGGACGTTCATGCAGAATCCGGGCGCGCATGAATCCGTTCGACGAGTACGTCCCGGACGGTGTGATCCTGCCGGACGCGGCGCGCCGGGCGTATGCGGGTGCCCGCCTCGAGATGGACGCGGCAGCAATATCGCACGCCCTCGATCAGCTGGCGGTGCGCGTGGCA
This sequence comes from Pseudomonadales bacterium, assembly GCA_028285415.1. GTDB lineage: Bacteria > Pseudomonadota > Gammaproteobacteria > Pseudomonadales > Azotimanducaceae > UBA4421. The sequence goes on along the minus strand of JANQPF010000014.1, from coordinate 142,487 downwards.
GTGCGGTTGCAGGACCGGCTGCCGCGCTTCGTTGCGCTGACGCCGGGTGGTCTTTACCTTCTGGGTGCGCTGCTGCAGCGGACCGTCTTTCCCTGCCGCCACATGAGCTGGCACGTGGAGACGGCAGCACCGTCGGTGCGCGGTGCCTCGGTGGCGCTGGTGCATGCCGGCGGTGACCCGGAGTTGCTGCAGTACGCGAGCGCGCGGCTCGAAGCCGACGGTGCACAGGATCTTCTCGTGGTGACGATGACCGCCACCGAGGGTTCGGACCTGGCGGCGGTCGACCGGACCGCGCCGCCCGGGAACGTCTTTTTCGGCTGCGGCTACGGTATTGAGGGATATGGTGAAAACCTTCCGCAACTCTATGTTTTTAATACAAATAACTCGGGGATAGAAACATGAAGCGAATCGGTGTGTTCGTCGGCTCCACGCCGTTACCGCTGAGCGAACTGGCCCCGTTTGGCGATCGCTCGACACCCTGGGGTGAGGCGGCCGCGCTGCCCGCGCGTCATGCGGTCGGTGGCCACGAGCTGGTTTTCCTCAAACGCCACGGCGAAAACCACGAGTTTGCGCCTCACCAGATCAACTATCGCGCCAACATCTGGCTCATGCACGCGCTCGGTCTCGACGGCGTCATCGGCACCTATACCGTTGGCAGCGTCGACCCTGAGCTGGACGTTGGGCAACTTGTCGTACCGACACAGATTGTCGATTACACGTGGGGCAGGGCGCACACGTTCGACGATGAGCTGCGTCACATCGACTTCACGAGTCCGTATGACGACGGCCTGCGCCGGGGACTCCTCATGGATGAGACGGAGGTGGTCGACGGCGGCGTGTATGGCGCCACCCAGGGGCCGCGGCTGGAAAGTGCCGCGGAGATAGTGCGTCTGTCGCGGGATGGCTGCACGCTGGTCGGCATGACCGGCATGCCGGAAGCGGCGCTGGCCCGCGAGCTGGACCTGCCATTCGCGGCGCTGTGCCTGATTGTCAATCCGGCAGCGGGTGTGAGCAACGCGCCTCTGGATCTGGATGAAATGAAGGTGATTGCCGCCGCGGGCGCTGAGCGTATCGTCGATCTGTTACGGCGCGCCGTCAGTCGATTCTAACGCCTCCCACGCCTCGAGGAGGTGCGCCGGGAAGGTCACGGGGTCGATGCGCACGAGCACGCCGATTTTCGGATGGTCGATGTAGTGCAGCTCACCGCTGCGCATGCGCCGGCTCTCTTTGAGCGCCATGTAGCCGTCACCCGTTCCCGGGATGGCGTGCGCGGAGGCGGGTAGCGCAATCGGCTGCATACCGAGCGTGTCGGCGTGATACCAGAGCGTTGGTGCGACGTGCAGATAACGCCCCACGGTGACGCTGACAAATCCTTCGAGCTTGGCAAATCCGCGTTCCGTCAACGGCGCGGACTCGTTCACGGCGGCACTCAGATACAGCGGCATCGGCTCCGACCGGGGCGGCACGGGCTGGCGCCAGCGGGTGTGGATGATGGGCCGCAGATGGCGCTGCCGGTTGAGCGCTTTCACCTCGTTGATCAGCGTGCGCTCGCCGCTCGGCTGGAACGCGCCGGCGTAGAGCGATGTCTCGAACTCCGCGACATCAGCCAGGAGCCGCAGGTACGGCGTCATGACCATCGCCGGTGCATTTTGCGGCACGGCACCGTCCACGGCCACGTCCGCATCCGCGCTGGGCGCTTCGGTCGACACATCTGACGCTGCCTCCAGTGTGGTGGCTTCCACCTCGAGTTCCGCCCGCGCGCGCAGCGACGCATCGCTGAATTCGTTGACCGGCTGAAGCATCGGATGCAGGGGATCGGGCTCGGCGAGCTCGGGATAGCCGAGACACTCGAAGGCCACGGTGTCGAAGTCGTAGAACCGTGCGGTGATGGTATCGGTGTCCGGCGGGTTGTCATAAAACCGCGACAGGTTGTCTGGCCAGGAGCGAGGTCCGGTGAGTCTCAGCCCTTCGCTGCTGTTGACGTCGAGCACGTCGAGACGCTCGAAAACGACCAGCTCGATGTCGAACCAGCGCGCCTCTAATAGATCCTCGAGATCGTCGGCGGCAGCGCCCCAGGCGGTACTGCTGAGCGCGCAGAAGAGAACTAAAACGAATCGCGGTAGATGTCTGGCGATCATGCGGCAGCGGTCTCCTCAGGGGCGAGTTTCTCGAGGAGCTCATACGCAAACGTCAGGCGCGCATCGAAGTCGGGTAGCGCGCGCGCGACGCGTAGCATGGCGGCACCCTCCAGCTTGTAGGTGTTTGCCTCACGCTGCACCAGGTTGACGATCTTGATGGGGTCGACGTTCGTTTCGTTGCTGAACTCGAGCTTGCCCCGTGCCTCGCCGATTTCCAGTTTCAGGATGCCAAGGCGCTGGCTCGCGAGCTTCAAGCTCGTCACCGCAAACAAGCGTTTCAACGGGTCGGGTAACAATCCGAAGCGATCGATGATTTCCACCATGAGGTCGTCCAGTGCCTGCTGATCGGTCGCGTTGCTGATTCGCTTGTACAGTATCAGACGAGCATGCACATCCGGTAGATAGTCTTCCGGTATCAGCGTGGCCGCGTGCAGATTGACCTCCTGGCTGATGGGTTCCAGCGGGCTGTCGGCGTTCGGCAGTTTACCCGCCTTGAGGGCGGCAACGGCGCGGTTGAGAAGATCCATGTAGAGCGAAAAACCCACCGATTCGATCTGTCCGGACTGATCTTCGCCGAGGAGCTCACCCGCGCCCCGGATTTCCATGTCATGGGTAGCCAGCGTGAAGCCGACGCCCAGCTCACCCGCCGCTTCGATGGCGTCGAGCCGCTTCACCGCGTCCGCAGTCATCGCCTTGGGATGGGGCGTCAGAAGATAGGCATATGCCTGGCGGTGGCTGCGGCCCACCCGACCGCGGAGCTGGTGCAGCTGCGCCAGGCCGAATTTGTCAGCGCGCTCGATGATGATGGTGTTGGCGTTGGGGATATCCAGCCCGGTTTCGATGATCGTGGTGCAGACGAGCACGTTCAGTCGCCGATGATAGAAATCGGACATGACCTGCTCGAGCTCCCGTTTGGGCATCTGGCCGTGACCGATACCGATGCGCGCCTCCGGCACCAGCTCGGCGAGTTCCATGGCGGCGGCTTCGATGGTGCGTACCTCGTTGTGCAGAAAGAACACCTGCCCGCCGCGCAGGAGCTCACGGCTGATCGCCTCGCGCACCATGTGATTGCGCTTCTCGAGCACAAACGTCTTGATGGAAAGCCTTTTGGCGGGTGGCGTGGCAATGATCGAGAGATCCCGGATACCCGCAAGCGCCATGTTGAGCGTGCGCGGTATCGGCGTTGCGGTCAGCGTCAGGACGTCGACTTCCGCGCGCAGGGTTTTCAGGCGCTCCTTCTGGCGGACGCCGAAGCGATGCTCCTCGTCGATGATGATGAGCCCCAGGTCCTTGAAGGCGAACGCTTCGTTCAGCAGCTTGTGGGTACCAATCAGAATATCCACCTTGCCGGCTCTCGCACGGCTGCTGACGTCGTCGACCTCTGCCTGGGAGCGCAGCCGGCTGACCACCTCGATGGTGACAGGCCAGCTTGCGAAACGGTCGCGGAACGTATCGAAATGCTGCTGGGCAAGGAGCGTGGTCGGCACGAGGACGGCAACCTGCTTGGCGCTTTGCACGGCCACGAAAGCCGCGCGCATGGCAACCTCGGTCTTACCAAAGCCGACGTCGCCGCAGATGAGCCGGTCCATGGCGCGCAGGGTGGTCATATCGGCGAGCGTATCCTCAATGGCGCCGCGCTGGTCGAGCGTGACCTCAAAGGGGAACTCGTTGGCGAACCGGGTGTATTCCGCTTCCTCGATGCTGAACTGATGCGACGTGCGCATTTCGCGGCGGGCGTAGATGTCGAGCAGCTCCGCCGCGACGTCCACAACTTTCTCGGCAGCGCGCCGCTTCGCCTTTTCCCACTGATCGGAGCCGAGCCGGTGCAGCGGTGCAAGCTCTTCCTCACTCCCCGCATAGCGGCTGATGAGGTGCAGCGCCGTGACCGGGACGTAGAGCTTGTCGTTGTCGGCGTAGGCCAGTGTCAGAAATTCCTGCGCCTCGCCGTCGATCGGTAAGGTCTGCAGACCCAGGTAACGACCCACGCCGTGCTCAATGTGCACGACAGGAGCGCCGATCGAGAGCTCGGTGAGATTTCTGACAATCTGCTCGGGGTCGATGATGCGGCCGCTTTCCCGGCGCGGGTCCGCCTGCCGCGTGCCGAGCACGTCGGTTTCCGTGATGACCACACAATCCGGCAGATGCATGCCCTCGTCGAGGCCGGCGACGGTCAGGCAGTGGCCGGCGGCATCGCGGTAGGCGGCAAAGTCATCGACAATTTCGCAGTGAATGGCCGCTTTGCGCAGGAGCTCGTCAAACACTTCCCGGCGTCCGGCGGACTCCGCGACGAACAGCACGCTGCGGCTGACCTCGTCGAGGAACTCCTGCAGCTTGGCAGTGGGGGTTGCGGCACGCGCGTGGGTCAGAAGATCAGGCAGGTTGCGGCTGGGGAAGGCTTGTCCGTGCCGTCCGGGGGTATCGGCATCGAGCGTCAGTCGCGGATGCGCTTTCATGCGGCCGTTCAGCTCATCGAGCGCCAGGTACAGCTCACCCGGCGGCAGGATGGGCCGCTCCACGTCGTGGCGCAACGATTCGTAGCGTTCCCCGACGTCGTGCAGGTGGTGTTCGGCGGCTTCGAGCGCGTCAGCCTCGAGCACGACCAGAACCTCCGTTGGGAGGTAATCGAACAGCGTGCCCAGGGTGTCGAAGAAAAACGGCAGGTAGTACTCCACGCCGTTGGGTGCAATGTAGCTCGACACGTCCTGATACACGCTGCAACGTCGCACGTCGACGTTGAACGTGTGGTGCCAGCGGTCACGAAACCTCGCCACGGCGTCGTCGTCGAACGGAAACTCCTTGGCGGGGAGAAGCTCGAGCGCGTCGATCTGCTCGATGGTGCGCTGGGTCTCCGGATCGAACGTCCGCAGGGTGTCGATTTCGGTATCGAACAGATCCAGACGTACCGGGAGCGGCGCGCCCATGGGATAGATGTCCATCACCGAGCCGCGCACCGCGTACTGGCCGCGCTCCGAGACCGTGTCCGTATGCTGATAGCCCGCCGCGTCGAGCACGAGCCGCTGGGCGGCAACGTCGAGCTCCTGACCGCGGCGGAAGTCGAAGCTTGCACCGTCCAGGAACGACTTTGGCGCGATGCGCTGCATCAGCGTGGTCACCGGCACGGTCAGCACGCCGGTTTTGCGCTGCGGCAGCGCGGTGAGCGTCGCCAGGCGCTCGGAGATGATGTCCTGATGGGGCGAAAAGGCGTCGTACGGCAGCGTTTCCCAATCGGGGAAGTGCAGCGTTTCGAGCGCACTGCCGCCAAAGAACTGCAGCGCCTCGGACCACCGCTGTGCACGGGCAGAGTCTTTGGTCACAACCAGCACGAAGCGGTTGTGCTGTTCTACCCAGGCAGCCACCGCCGCCGCATCGGCGATGCCGTGCAGACCGGTCCACGTGAAGGTCTGCCCCGGCTCGGCCGGGGCCTGCAGTGGTTCGGTGAAAAGCGCCTGCAAAGAGGATTGTCCAACCGGGATAGAAGGTGCTGTCAAAGTGGCTCTAACCTGAAGTAGGGTGGTATTCGCGAAAAGGCGGCCATTCTAAGGAAACTCTGTAGAAGTATCATGTGCTCAGCGCGTTCCCTCGGCACATTTTTTTTCATCGGCACCTTCTGCCTGGCCGCGGTTGCAGGCAGCTACTGGGTGGGTTACCAGGCTGGCGTGCGACACGGCGCCGTCGCCGAAACCGCGGCCACGGCGCCCCCGTCAGACGCCCCTCGAGCGGGCACCGTCGCGGATGCCGCACCCGAGTCTCCCCCTGTTTCCGAGTTTCAACGGCTCCTCGACGGACGCGCCTGGTTTCAGCTCGAGCAGTGGCTCGACGTCAATCGCGCCGAGGTGACGGCACGGCACGGGCTGGCACTCGTCGACGTCCTGCGCGCCAGTGTCAACAAATACGACGCGCTGGCCATGCGCCGGGTGCTGTCGGCGTATCTCGAAGCCGAGCCGGGGGATCATGAAGCGCTCTTTCTGCTGGCTGACCTGCAGCAGGTCAGCGGCATGCCGGAGACCGCGCTGGAAACGCTTTTCAGCGTGATGGCGCTGCCGCTCGATACCGCTCAGAGCGAACGCGCCCGTACCGAAGCGGACCAGATCATTCGCATGATCGATGCGCAGCTGCGTAACCGCGGCGCGGGTCTGGAGCGCGAAGCGTTCTGGCGGCTGGTGAGTCAGCGCGTGCCGGGCAGCGACCGCTATCGCTATGAATGGGCAGCGGCGCTTGCGGGTGTGCAGCGCTGGGAAGACGCCCGCCGGGTGCTCATGGAAACCGGCACAACCGACATTACCCAGGCCGTGATCGATGAGCTGGCCGGTGAGCTTGCGCTGGTCGAGGAGGACATGACCTTCGTGCGCGACGGCGATCGGCTGCTCTCCCGCGTGTCAGTGCCGTCCGGACTCACGTTCACGCTCCTGGTCGATACCGGCGCCAACGTCACGAGCTTTTCCCGCCACGCGTTACGCACGCTGGGCGCCGAGCGCACCAGCGAAGCGGTACGCATCCGCACGGCGGGCGGGGTGGTCGAAACCGGCGTCTACCGGGTGGCGGAGCTCGAAGTGCAGGGTCAGTATTTCAACGATGTCCGGGTGCTCGAATTGCCGGTGGTGCTGCCGGGTCTCGACGGTCTGCTCGGACTCGACATCATCCACCAGCTCAGCGCCGATCCGCTGCGTCTCAAGCGGTGATGACGGCTGTGGAAAAGCTGTGGATAAATCGTACCGATTGCGCGGGGCAGGACTGGTGTTCCCCCGGGCAACAGGCTAAAGTTCTCCTTTCAACCCGGGAGAGTCCATTGTTTTAGCTCGCAAATTTCCCTCGCGAGCCAGATCCAGTGAGTGCCATGCAACCCACCGATATCCAAGATCCCAACTATTTTCACAAGGTAGTCGATTGTCAGTGGGCGTGTCCTGCCCACACGCCGGTGCCGGAGTACATCCGTCTGATTGCGCAGGAACGCTACACCGAAGCGTACATGCTCAACTGGGACTCCAACGTCTTCCCCGGCATTCTCGGCCGCACCTGCGATCGCCCCTGCGAACCGGCCTGCCGGCGCGTGCGCACCGAAGAGAAACCGGTTGCCATCTGCCGTCTGAAACGCGTTGCCGCCGACAACAAAGGGGACATCAGCGCGTTCATGCCACGGGTGCCGCAGCAGAAGAACGGCAAGCGCGTTGCGCTCATTGGCGCAGGGCCCGCATCGCTTGCGGTGGCGCGGGATCTGCTGCCGCTCGGCTACGAGGTGCACCTCTTCGAGAAAGACCCCTCTGGCGGCGGCATGATGCGCAGTCAGATCCCAGCCTTCCGTCTGCCCATCGAAGTGCTCGAGGAAGAGGTGGATCAGATTCTCGACATGGGCGTCGTGTGCCACTTCGGGCAGGAGATCACCAGCATGAAGGCGATGCTGGATCAGGAATTCGACGCCTATTTCGTGGGCACCGGTGCGCCACGGGGCCGTGACCTCGAGCTGCCCGGGCGTGCGGAAGTGGACGAGTACATTCACATCGGCATCGACTGGTTGTCGAGCGTGGCCTTCGGCCACACCGATTCGATCGAAGGCAAGGTCATCGTCATGGGCGGGGGCAACACCGCCATGGACTGTTGCCGGACGTCCCTGCGCCTGGGTGCGGAATCGGTCACGGTTGTCGTGCGCTCGGCGTTCGAGGTGATGAAAGCCTCGGAGTGGGAAAAAGAGGACGCGATGCGGGAAGGCATTCCCATCATCAACAACCGCCCGCCCAAAGAGTTCGTGCACGAGAATGGCAAGCTCAAAGGGGTGGTCTTCGAGTGCGTGAAGCCGGTGGAAGAGGATGGGCGCCTGAAATACGTGCCGAGCGGTGAGCCGGACGTGTTCATCGAGTGTGACCACATTCTCATGGCCATCGGCCAGGACAATCACTGCCCGTGGATAGAGCGCGACATTGGCCTCGAGTTCGACAAGTGGGACTGTCCGGTGCTCGACGAGGTGACGCTGCAGTCGACGAATCCCAAGGTGTTCTTCGGCGGCGACAGCGCGTTTGGTCCCGAAAACATCATCTGGGCCTCGGCGCATGCGCACCAGGCCGCGATCAGCATCCACCTGATGCTGTCCGATAAAGACCTGAAAAAAGATCGCCCACCCGAGGGTGTGAACCTGCTGTCCACCAAGATGGGGGTGCACGAGTGGGCGTATGACGCCGAGCACGATCCGTCCGCCCGCCATCTGGTGCCGCTGGTGGAGAAAGAGTCGGCGCTCTCGAACGTCAAGGTGGAGGTTGAACTCGGCTTCGACCGTGCGCTCGGTGAAGCGGAGGCGCAGCGTTGCCTCAACTGTGACGTGCAGACCGTATTCACGGAAAACCTGTGTATCGAGTGTGACGCCTGCGTCGACATCTGTCCGATGGACTGCATCACGTTCACGGAGAACGCTGAAGAGGACAGTCTGCGACAGCGTCTCACCGCGCCGGCGGACAACGGCGAGCAGGCGCTTTACGTATCCACCGACCTGCCGACCGGGCGGGTCATGGTCAAGGACGAAGACGTGTGCCTGCACTGCGGTCTGTGTGCAGAACGATGTCCCACCAACGCCTGGGATATGCAGCGTTCGGTGGTGCACGTGCCGCAACTGGGATCTTTTGCAGAATGACTGTCAGCTACAACGACTTTGTGATCCGTTTTGCCAACGTCAATGGCTCGGGCTCGGCGAGCGCCAACGGCATGTTCGCCAAAGCGCTCTTCCGCATGGGCATCCCCGTCGCCACGCGCAACATATTTCCGTCCAACATCCAGGGGCTGCCGACCTGGTTCGAGGTCAGAGTCAGCGAGAAGGATTATCTCGGTCGCCGCGAAGGGGTCGACATCATGGTGGCCATGAACGCGGAGACTCTGGTCGAGGACGTGGCGTCCGTGAAACCGGGCGGCTATCTGCTCTATGACAACTCGAAGCCGCTGGCCAAAACCCTGCAGCGCGACGACATCAACGAGATTGGCATCCCGCTGGCAACCATGCTGTTGCCGGAGTTCACCGATCCGAAGCAGCGCAGCCTCTTCAAGAACATCACCTACCTCGGTGCCCTGGCGGGCCTGCTGAACATCGAGTTCGATGTGATCACCGGCATGGTCTCGACCCAGTACAAGGGCAAAGACGCGCTGATTCAGCCGAACATCCACGCGCTCGAGATTGGCCGCAACTACGCCTACGAATACCTCAACGCGCCGCTGCCGCTGCAGGTACGCCGGTCCGATCAGGTTGGCGAGCGGATTATGGTGGACGGTAACGCAGCCGCAGGGCTCGGCTCCATCTACGGTGGCGCGACCGTCTGCGCCTGGTATCCGATCACGCCGTCGACCTCGGTTGCCGAGGCGTTCGAGCAGCACGCCAACCGGCTGCGCATCGACAAGGACAGCGGCCAGAAAAAGTTTGCCATCATTCAGGCGGAAGACGAGCTTGCCGCGATTGGTATTGTCATCGGTGCCGGCTGGAACGGCGCGCGTTCGTTTACCGCAACGAGCGGCCCGGGGGTTTCGCTCATGTCGGAATTCCTGGGACTTGCCTATTTCGCCGAGATCCCAGCGGTGCTCTGGGACATCCAGCGCTCCGGTCCGTCGACAGGTATGCCAACGCGGACCCAGCAGAGCGATCTGATCTCGGCCGCGTATGCGTCGCACGGTGACACCAAACACCCGGTGCTCTTCCCGTCGACCCCGAAAGAGTGTTTCGACTTTGCCGCCCAGGCGCTGGACCTGGCCGATCGTCTGCAGACGCCCATCATTGTGCTCTCGGACCTCGAGCTCGGCATGAACGACAACCTGAGCGAACCTTTCGAGTGGGATGACGAGCGCCGCTATGACCGCGGCAAAGTGCTCGACGCTGACGACCTCGACCGCCTCGAGGTCTTCGGCCGTTATCTCGATGTCGATGGCGACGGTATCGGCTACCGGACTTACCCGGGTACGCATCCGGACAAAGGGTCCTTTTTCACCCGGGGCACGTCGCGCGACGAGTTTGCGGCGTATACGGAATCGCCCGAAGCCTACCAGCGCAACATGGAGCGGTTGGAGAAGAAGTGGGAGACCACCAAAACGCTGGTGCCGGGGGCGGAGATTGCCAGCGGCAACAGCAGCGTGGGCGTCCTTTACTATGGCACCACGGCGTTGCCGATGCCGGAAGCGCAGGATCTCCTGGCGGAAGAGGGCATTCGGCTCGACACCTGCCGGGTGCGCGCGTTCCCCTTCGGCCAGGATGTGCGGGAATTCATCGACGGTCATGATCTCGTCTTTGTCGTCGAGCAGAATCGCGACGGGCAGATGCGCACGCTCCTGATCAACGAAGAAGACTACAATCCGGCCAAGCTCGTCTCCATTACGTACTATGCGGGCCTTTCGATATCCGCTGATTTCATCCAGCAATCCATCGCCGACTACTACCAGGCCAACAAGCTGCCACGTCTGACGGAGGTGCAATCATGACGTTCGTCGCCAAGCCCAGGGTTCACCACCCGAAGCTGCCGCTCAATGAGATTGGCCTGACCCGTCGGGACTACGAAGGCTCGGTATCGACGCTCTGTGCCGGCTGTGGACACGACTCGGTGAGCGCAGCCATCGTACAGGCCTGTGCTGAGCTGTCCCTGCCGCCGCATCGGTTTGCGAAAGTATCCGGCATCGGCTGCTCGTCGAAGACTCCCAGCTATTTCCTCAACAAGTCCCACGGCATCAACACCGTGCACGGGCGCATGCCCTCGGTCATCACGGGCGCCAACCTGGCCAATCGCGACCTCTATTGCGTCGGCGTCTCCGGCGACGGCGACAGCGCGTCGATCGGCATGGGTCAGTTTGCGCACATCGTGCGGCGGCGGATCGACATGCTTTACATCGTCGACAACAACGGCACCTACGGTCTCACCAAGGGCCAGTTCTCCGCCACCAACGACAAAGGATCGACGTCGAAGAAAGGCGTGCCCAACCTCTATGAGCCAATTGACCTTGTCAGCATGGCGCTGCAGATTGGCGCAAGCTTCGTGGCGCGCAGCTTCTCCGGCGACAAGCGGCAGCTGGTGCCTTTGCTGAAAGCAGGTTTGAAGCACCGCGGCATGGCGTTCATTGACGTCATCTCCCCGTGCGTTGCTTTCAACAATCACCAGGGGTCCACCAAAAGTTACGACCACACGCGTCAGCACACCGAAAACGTCGTCAACGCCGACTACATCGAAGAGCACGACGAGATCACCGCCGATTACGAGCCGGGTACCGTCGAAGATGTCGCCATGCCCGATGGCTCGAAGCTGCGGCTTTACAAGCTCGACGAAAATTACGACGTGCACGACCGGGTGGGTGCACTGAACTACGTTCAGCGCCGCCAGGAAGAGGGTGAGGTGGTCACGGGACTCCTGTACGTCGACCCGGATGCCTCGGACTGTCACGAAATCCTCGATACCGTGCACCGGCCGCTCAACGAGCTGCAGGAAGTGGACCTCTGTCCCGGCAACGACATGCTGCAGACGATCAACGCGAGTTTTCGCTGACGTTTGCAAACTGCTCACATTAATCCCGCACCGAGGGGGCGGGTTGATGACACTCTGACTTGCTGCCGGGTTGCGAAACCCTATAATGGCGCCGCCCATCTTTGACTAACCTAGAGGACACGACGTGGCCCTACCGAGTCTCGACGACTACTTCCCCGATTGGAAAGAACGAGAAGCCCTCGCCGAAGCGATGATCCCGCTCATCGGCAAACTCTACCGCAAGAATGTGGTGTGCTACTGCTATGGACGCGCCATGTACAACCAGAGCGTGACGCAGCTGATGAAAACCCATCGCTACGTGCGACAGATTGCGCAGAACGAGCTGTCGGAGTTCGAGAGTTACCCGATCCTGGAAGCGATGTCCAAGCTCGACCTCGGCCCGAGCCACATTGACGTCGGCAAGATCACCACGAAGTACATGGAAGAGCTCGAGCAGGGAGAGATCTCAGCGGAAGAATTTGTCCAGCGCGAATGTGCCGAGGTGCTTGGACGCCACGTGCCGCCGCTGCCTGAACCGCAGGACGTGGTGCTCTACGGCTTCGGGCGGATTGGACGTCTGCTGGCACGGCTGCTCGTGGAGAAGACCGGCAGCGGTCATCAGCTGCGTCTGCGCGCCATTGTCGTACGCAAAGGCAGCGACGATGATCTGCAGAAGCGCGCGAGCCTCCTGCGCCGAGACTCGATTCACGGCAGCTTTCAGGGCACGCTGCGGGTCGACGTGGAGAACAGCTGCATCATCGCCAACGGCAACGTCATCCGCGTGATTTATGCGGGCAGCCCGGCTGAAGTCGACTACGAAAGTTATGGCATCAAGAACGCCATTATCATCGACAACACCGGTGCCTGGCGCGACGAGGCGGGCCTGGGTGAGCACCTGAAGAGCAAGGGCGCGGCCAAGGTCATTCTGACGGCTCCCGGCAAAGGGGCAATCAAGAACATCGTCTCCGGGGTCAACTCTGATCTGATGGAAACCTCCGATACGATTCTCGCCGCGGCCAGCTGTACGACCAACGCCATCGTGCCGCCGCTGAAGGCCATGAACGAAGGATTCGGGATTGCACACGGGCACATGGAAACCGTGCACGCGTATACGAACGATCAGAACCTCATCGACAACTACCACAAGAAAAACCGTCGTGGACGCGGCGCGCCGCTCAACATGGTCATCACGGAAACCGGCGCATCTTCTGCGGTCGTCAAGCTGCTGCCGGAGCTCGACGGCAAGCTCACGGGTAACGCCATCCGCGTGCCCACTCCCAACGTGTCTCTGGCCATTCTCAATCTGACTCTGGAGCGCGAGACGACGGAAGAAGAGGTGAGCGATTATCTGCGCAACGTGAGTCTCTTCAGCGATCTGCAGCGGCAGATCGATTTCACCACGTCACCGGAAATCGTGTCGTCGGATCTCGTCGGCAACCGTCACGCGTGCATCATCGACGGTGAAGCAACCATCGTGAAAGACAACCGCGCCGTGCTCTACGTCTGGTACGACAACGAGTTCGGCTACGCCTGCCAGGTGGTGCGCGTGGTGCAGAAGTGGGCCGGCATTTCGTACCCGCTCATTCCCAGCGACGTCGTCAACCTGGGCTTCTGACCCGACTCGAGACGCATGACGGTACGTACCCGCATTGCGCCATCACCAACCGGCGACCCTCATGTGGGTACGGCGTACATGGCGTTGTTCAACTGGGCGTTCGCCAGGCAGCAGGGCGGCCAGTTTGTCCTGCGTATCGAAGACACGGACCAAGCGCGCAGCACGGCTGAATCTGAAACCGCCATTTATGAGGCGCTCAGCTGGCTGGGTTTGACCTGGGACGAAGGCCCGGACGTTGGCGGGCCGCACGGGCCTTACCGCCAGAGCGAGCGGCGCGAGATTTACGCGAAGTACGTGGCCGAGCTGCTCGAAGCGGGTCACGCGTTCGTCTGCTTTTGTACGAAAGAACGGCTGGATGCGCTTCGCGCGGAGCAGCTGGCAGCGAAACAGACCACCCGTTATGACGGACACTGCTTGAACCTCTCTCCCGAAGACGTGCAGAAGCGCATTGCTGCGGGAGAGGAACACGTCATTCGCATGGTGGTGCCGGCGGAAGGAAACTGCGTTTTCCACGATCGCCTGCGCGGCGAAATCTCGATGCCCTGGGCGCAGAGCGACATGCAGGTGCTCGTCAAGGCGGATGGCATGCCGACCTATCACCTTGCGGTGGTGGTCGACGATCATCTCATGGGAATCACCCACATCCTGCGCGGCGAGGAGTGGCTCAACTCCGTTCCCAAACACGTGCTGCTCCACCAGTATTTCGGCTGGGAGATGCCGGAGCTCGTGCACCTGCCGCTGCTGCGCAATCCAGATCAGAGCAAGCTGTCGAAGCGCAAGAACCCCACGAGCGTGACGTATTACCGCGACGAGGGATACCTGCCGGAGGCGCTGCTGAATTATCTCGGCCTCATGGGCTGGTCCATGCCTGACGAACGGGAACAGTTCAGCAAAGAAGACATGGTGGCAGCGTTCGACATCGACCGCATCTCCACGGGCGGTCCAATCTTCGACCAGACCAAGCTCGCCTGGCTGAATGGTCAGTATCTGCGGAACCTCGATGTAGACGAGTTTGCCGCCCGCGTCGGCGCGTGGATGGTCAACGAAGCCCAGCTCAGCCGCCTGATCCCGCTGGTGCAGGAGCGCGTGGAGCGTCTGAGCGATCTGGTCCCGCTGGTGGATTACCTCCTGGGTGCCCGCAAGGCGCTCGAGCCGGAGGATTTCGTGCACAAGACACTGGTGCGCGAGGACGTGGTGAAGGTGATTCATCACACCCTGGCTGAGCTCGATCAGCTGCGATCCTGGCAGCGGGATGATCTCTTCGCCTTGTGCCAAAGCCTCGCCGGTGCGCTCGACATGAAGTTCCGCGATTTCCTGTTTCCGCTCTTCGTTGCCCTCAGCGGTCGCGCGGTTGCGCTGCCGCTCTTCGACTCCCTGGTATTCCTCGGCGCAGACCTTTCCAGGGCCCGCCTGCGGGATGCGTTGGAGGCGCTCAACGTGTCCGGAAAAGAGCGCAAACGGCTGGATAAAGCCTATGCGGACGTCGCTCGCGCGCTCGCCGCGGCGCGGTCGGACTGAGGTCGAAACGTTTATTGACAGGTAGGGGCGCGGTACCTAACATCACGCGCTCGCTTCGGGGCCATAGCTCAGCTGGGAGAGCGCTACAATGGCATTGTAGAGGTCGGGAGTTCGATCCTCCCTGGCTCCACCAACACGCAAACGGGTTTTGCTGACCGCGGCAAAACCCGTCGTCTTATCCGGGGAGATCATGACGCCAGACGGTTGGACGCTCCAGAATGATAAGCTGCATCGCGAATTCGTATTCGACGATTTCGTCGCGGCGTTCGGGTTTATGAGCCGGGTTGCGCTCCTTGCCGAAAAGGCCGACCACCATCCCAACTGGCAGAACGTCTACAACCGGGTCACCATCCAGCTGACGACCCACGACGCCGGTAATACCGTCACGGACAGGGACCTCGCGCTCGCAAACGCCATCAACACCCTAGTGGATATCCGTGATATTGCGTAGATGGCCCGCTTTGTATACTTTTCCGGGTTGGTTTTGGTGCCGCAGGCAAGTTCAGAACCAAAATAAATTTAATGCATAACTAGCTGATTTTATTGAACTTAAGGACACGTAATGCCCAAGATTACATACATCGAACACGACGGTACCGAGCATCAGATCGACGCGGACGTCGGCACCACCGTGATGAATGCGGCGCTGGACAATCTGGTTCCCGGCATTGACGCCGACTGTGGCGGAGAGTGTTCCTGTGCCACCTGCCATGTGATGGTCGCCGAGGACTGGATGGCCAAAGTGGGTCAGCCGGGTGAGACGGAAGAATCCATGCTGGATCTGAATCCCGAGCGCGTCGCCAATTCCCGCCTGTCCTGCCAGATCCCCGTCACGGACGAACTGGACGGGCTTGTCGTCAATCTACCGGAGTTTCAATTCTGATGGCTGAAGCACCTGATGTCGTAAACATGATCGAGCACGATCCGGCGACGCTGCCGCTGGAAGACTTTGACATGAGCCAGACGGAGCTCTGGTCACAGAACAAGAAGTGGGACTATTTTGCCCGGCTGCGCGATGAGGCTCCGGTGCACTACTGTAAAGACAGCGAGTTCGGCGCGTACTGGTCCGTCACCCGCTTCCAGGACATCATGGAGATGGAGCAGAACTGGCAGGTCTTCTCGTCAGAGCCCGCCATCACCATCTCGGATCCGGAAGAAGACTTTGAGCTGCCGATGTTCATTGCCATGGATCCACCGAAACACGACGACCAACGCAAAACGGTCCAGGGTGTGGTGGCGCCGCAGAATCTCAAGATTCTGGAAAGCACGATCCGCGAGCGGGTCTGCAAGATCCTCGACTCACTGCCGATTGGCGAAGAGTTCGATTGGGTGGACAAAGTGTCGATTGAGCTCACCACCCAGATGCTGGCGACACTCTTCGACTTCCCGTTCGAAGAACGCCGCAAGCTGACGCGCTGGTCGGACGTCGCCACCGCCAATCCCGACATTGACGACGGGGTTGTCGAATCTGAAGAGCAGCGTCGCGAAGAGCTGTATGAATGTCTCGAGTATTTCGGCCGGCTGTGGCAAGACCGCATTGACAAGCCCGGCGGCAACGACCTCATCTCCATGCTTGCCCACGGGGAGGCGACCCGGGATCTGCCGTCGCGCCCGCAGGAGTTTCTCGGCAACCTGATTCTCCTCATTGTCGGTGGCAACGACACCACCCGTAACTCGATCAGCGGTGGCGTGCTGGCGCTGAACGAAAACCCGGGAGAGTACGCCAAGCTGCGTAACAACCCAGCGGTCATCCCCAACATGGTCTCCGAGATCATTCGCTGGGTGACGCCGCTGGCTCACATGCGGCGTACGCTGACGCAGGACTTCGAGTTCCGCGGGCAGCAGATGAAGAAAGGCGACAAGGTGTGCATGTGGTACGTCTCGGGTAACCGCGACGAGCGCGCGATCGATCAGCCGAACGAATTCATCATCGACCGCCCGCGTGCGCGTCAGCATCTTTCTTTTGGTTTCGGCCTGCACCGTTGCATGGGTAATCGCCTGGCGGAAATGCAGCTCAGAATTCTCTGGGAGGAGATTCAGAAACGCTTCCACATGGTGGAAGTTGTGGGCAAAGAGGTGCGCACGCCGTCCGGCTTCGTCAACGGCTACCTGCATCTGCCGGTGAAGCTGCATCCGATCTAGCTCGAACTGAGCTTCGCCAACGGCGCCTGCACGGCGCCGTTTTCATTTCCGCAGGCTGCCGCCGAACGAGACACGGCCCGCTGCCGGTGGCTCGACAATGATGTGCACGTTCTCGACGGGGCGATGCAGCAGTTCTGCGATTGACGTCGTCAGGGCGCGAAGCTGCGTCTCGAGCGCGTTACCTGTCAGCGGTTCAGCTTGCAGCAGTCTGACGATGACGGGTGGGCCCTCGGTTGCGCCGCCGTTCTCTGCGTAGTGCTCGGCCGCAACGAGATGCAGCGTGATCCAGGTACCCTGCGGGGGCGAATCCAGCGCCGCACCCGCAGCGTCTGCCAGACGCTGCGCCAGGTCCGGGGTCTCCTCGAGCTCGCCGACAATCTCAATGTCGAGGATCGGCATGGCGCACGCCTACTTGATCCACTCACTCAGAAGATCGTGGAAATGCCGTAGCTTCGTTTCCTGGTAGTTGGCGAACACCACCTCGTCGAACTGGGCGGACTCGAGCCCTTTCTGCACCTGGGGCAGGTTGAATGTGTCCTGGGTAAACACCTTCGCCAGCATGCCGAGCTCCGGCGCGTCGGTCCAGGGCTCGTCCTCCCCGAGCAGATGCAGCGGTGCCGGATCGGGTCGTTCACCCTGGAACGGGCTCAGGTAGTAGCACTCCATGAGGCAGCGGTCATGACGGTCCTGCCACGGGCGGAACCGGTAAACGATACGGTTCATGCCACCCCAGGGGTGGAAATTGGGAAACTGCGTGTAGTAGATGCTGTCGGAGAGTTCAGCGTCGGAAAGCACCACGTCGTCACCCACAATCTGCTGCATGCCGGCGCGCATGCCAGCGGCCATCGCCGCGCGCGCGGTCAGTCCATCGGGAAGGACCGGCATCTCCGGGCCGTCGAGATCGCGCATGGATACCGCCTCGAGCATGTCCTGCTCGGTCGGGTCCCACTTGATGTGGGGGCTCGGCGTTGCGTTCGGGGTGATTGCGCGTGACAGATTTCCCCACGCGTCATATTGCGTATTCTCATCGCCAATCCCCGCCAGGAGCTGCGGATGGGTGGTGATGACGTGGAAAGCTTCCATGAACGCTTCCTGGCAGGCTTTCCAGTTGCACTTCATGACTTTGCCGACGTGCGCCTCGACGTAACGCTCCGCGGGCTTCCAGTAGTCGAACTGTGCTGCGAGGTCTTTGAGGAATTCGTCGAGCGGTTCCGCGTCCATATCCATGTTGACGAAGACCCAGCCGCCCCAGGTTCCCGTTTTCACCGGACTGAGTGCAAAGTCCTTTTTATCGACGTGGGGGAAGTCCCAGTCGGAAGTGACGCCGCGGGCGCTGCCGTCCAGATTCCAGCTGAAGCCGTGAAACGGGCAGATGAAGTTGGCCGCGTGACCATCGAAGTCTTTCAAGCGTCGGCCGCGGTGACGGCAGACGTTGTGGTGCGCGCGGATGCCTTCGCTGGTGCGCACGACGAGAATCGAAAAACGCCCTAACTCATAGACGATGTAGTCGCCGACCGTGGGTATCTCTTCCTCGCGGCACGCCATCTGCCAGACCCGGGGCCAGAGCTTTTCCATTTCCAGCTCGTGGAAGGCCGGATCGGCGTAGCGCGTAACCGGCACTGAGGTCAGATCGGACTCGTAGGGGCTTTCGAGCGTCAGCGCGTCCGGTGGCGGCACGACGTCGCGGCTGATGAGTTCCTGGTAGCTGATGCCCGCTGAGCGGTCGATGGATTCTGCTGTGCTTGACATGTTTGTTCCTTGGTTCAGCCGCGGTGCTTGCGTCCGTCGTCGGCGGCATCGGGCAGCTGCGGCCCTGCCAGCCAGACGAGCATGTGCGGGTCGGCGTAGGTCAGCTCCCCACTGTCGTGGCGCCCGTCCCAGGTAAAGACACCTGTCAGTCCGTTGTTCTCCACTTCGACCAGTCCGTCGGCGCGCACGGTGTACATGGCCCCGTTCATGGGATGTTGCAGTCTCGGCATGACCTGTCCGCTAAAAGGTGTCCGGGTATGAAACCGTCAAAGCTGACGGTTTGCAAGACCTCACGCCAGCGCGAAGTCGCTGATCTGAATCTCCTGCCCATAGTCGGCGTAGTCACCGGCCATGCGGCCCTCACGAAACTCACCCCAGTTGATGGGGCGATAGCGGGGGCTCGCGTCCGTCAGCGGCGCGTAGTCATAGTCGTATGCGGGATTCAGAAAGTAGGGAATGCTGATGCGATCCACGCTGCCGTTGGCGAGGACCCGGTGCAGCGGTGCCCGGTACCGGTCGTTCGACCACACCTGGACAATGTCGCCGATGTTGATGATGAACGCATCGGCGAACGGCTCCACCAGATGCCAGCGGTTGTCACGATAGACCTGCAGGCCGGGCTGCGCATCCTGCAGGAGCACGGTCACCGCCCCCGCATCGGTGTGATGACTGATGCCAAGCTGTCCCTCAGCCGGGGTGAAATCTGCGTCTGCAGGCGCCGGATCCGGGCAGGTGGGGTAGTAGTTGAGGCGGAGAAAGCTCGTATGCTCTACGAAAGGTGCGCGCAGATCCGCCGTGCTGCCGAGCGCCTCACCCAGCGCGCTCACCAGCTCCAGGGCAACCGCGTGCATGGCGTTCTGCAACTCGGTCAGACACGATTCGAAACCAGGCAGCGCCGGCCACTGCGTGCGGGCGTCGGACATTCTTGCGGTGCTGATCGCCGGACCAATGTCGAGAATTTCTTTCCAGTCCCGCCGGTTTTTCGTGAGCTCGGCGTCGTAGAACCCCCAGGGATTCGACGCCGAACGGCGAATGTGGTTTTTCTCGGCAAGCGGCGTGCTGAAGAACTCGCGCGTCCGGGTGAGTGCAGACGCGACGAGATCGGCGGCGACGTCATGGCCGCGCAGGGCAAAGAAGCCCCATTCCCGGCAGGCCTTGTCCAGGGCTTCACGCTGCAGCGACTGCAGGTCCAGGATTGGAATACTCATGACGCTATTATACCGCGCCGGGGTAGGGAACAGTGCTACAGTAGCGGTTGGGGAGGCATCATGGATCTCGAGCTTACGGGAAAACGCGCTCTGATTACGGGCGCTTCGAAAGGTATTGGCCTGGCCTGTGCTGAACGGCTGGCTGATGAAGGCTGCGACGTGCACCTCGTTGCCCGCTCGGCGGAAGATCTTGCGGCTGCCGAGGCGCGGATTCGCGATAACGCGAACGTGGCGGTGTCGACCACCGCGGCGGATTTGAGCGACTCGCTCCAGGTTGGTGAGCTCTGTGAGGCGTCGCGTGGCCTCGACATTCTCGTCAACAACGCCGGCGCCATTCCGGCCGGGAGCCTCGCAGACGTGGATGAAGCCACCTGGCGTGAGGCGTGGGATTTGAAAGTGTTTGGCTACATCAACATGTGCCGCGCGGTGTATGACCACATGCGCGGGCGCGGTGGTGTCATCATCAACGTGATAGGCGCCGGCGGCGAGCGGCCGAGCGCGGGCTATGCCGCAGGTGCAGGTGGCAACGCGGCACTGATGGCGTTGACCCGGGCCCTTGGCGGTACCAGCCGCAAGGACAACATCCGCGTCGTGGGCGTGAACCCCGGTCAAATTGTCACCGAGCGCCTGGAGACCCTGCAGCGCAGCATGGCGGAGAAACGCTGGGGAGATGCCGAACGTTGGCAGGAGCTGTGGGATCCGCGTTATCCACCGGGTCAGCCGGAGCACATTGCCGACATGGTGGCGTTTCTGGCGAGCCCCCGATCGGCCAATACCACGGGTACCATCGTTACCATCGACGGCGGGCATTGCGCGCGCTGATACAGACAGGAGAAAGCATGGCGGAAGACATCGACAACTACGAACTGGTTTCAGTGTACCGATTGAATCCTGAGGATCAGGAGGCACTGCTGCTCGAACAGCGCGAATGTGTCTTCAACTGGTGCACTAAGGACAGCTGGCCGATGGGGGTTATCATGTCGTACATCTGGCGCGACGGGCGCGTGTGGCTGACGGCGGGGGCGCACCGGCATCGAATCAGCGCCGTGCGGCGCAATCCCCAGGTTTCGATTGTAGTGACCAGCACGGGGACGAGCATGGGACCCGGCAAAACCGTCACCATCAAAGGCAAGTGTGTCATCCATGAGGATCGCGAAACCAAAGACTGGTTTTATCCGGATTTCGCCCGCGCGCTCCGTCCGGAACCCGCGGAGGCGCAGAACTTCCAGGAGTTTCTCGACTCACCGCTGCGGATTGTGCTCGAGGTCGTTCCGGAAAAGTGGATTACGTACGATGGCGCCAAGATGCGCGCGCACAGCCTGGGTGAGCTGGATCCAGCGGAGCTTGCCGAGCCCCTGGAAAGCGACACGGTCCGTCTCAAACGCGAGCTGGAACGGCGCAGTCAGACGGATTAACGAGCCGGGAGGAGAATGGCATGCCTACCTATGAGCGCAACGGCGCGCAGATTTACTACGAAGAAAGCGGCAGCGGCTTTCCATTGCTGTTGATAGCGCCCGGCGGTATGCGCTCGGCCATCAGCTTCTGGGACAACACGCCCTGGAACCCGATTGAGCAGCTGCAAGGCAGTTACCGCGTGATTGCCATGGACCAGCGCAACGCGGGGCAAAGCACCGCACCCGTCTCTGCCGATGACGGCTGGCATACGTACACCGCGGATCAGCTCGGGCTCATGGATCACCTTGGCATCGATCGATTTCACGTTGCCGGCATGTGCATTGGCGGGCCGTACTGTCTCGGCCTCATCCAGGCAGCGCCGCAGAGAGTTGCGTCGGCGACTTTGTTTCAAACCATCGGAAGAGATGACAACCAGGATGCGTTTTACGCGATGTTTGATGACTGGGCGGAGCCGCTGAAAGCATCGATGGGTGAAGCCGGTGATTGGCAGGGTTTTCGGGAAAACATGTACGGCGGCGACAAAGTGCTCTTCAACGTCGATGCTGAGTTTGTGCAAACTGTCGAAACGCCGCTGCTGGTCCTTAAGGGTAACGATCTGTATCACCCGGCATCGTCTTCGGATCTTGTTGCCAGTACCGCACCGCATGCCACTTACATCGAAGACTGGAAAGAGGGTGCAGCCCGCGATGCTGCCATGACCGCGTTCGCCGAGTTCCTGGGTACGCACAGTGGCTGAATCGCTGTCCCTTTACGAGGCCATGAGCACCCTGCGGGCTGTGCGCCGTCTGAAGCCCGACCCCATTCCCGATGATGTGCTGGAGCGCATTCTGCAGGCT
The DNA here is from genome assembly GCA_028285415.1 of Pseudomonadales bacterium. Taxonomy (GTDB): domain Bacteria; phylum Pseudomonadota; class Gammaproteobacteria; order Pseudomonadales; family Azotimanducaceae; genus UBA4421. Next base: position 120,395 of record JANQPF010000014.1, on the reverse strand, counting down.
GCTGCGTGGGCGCCGAGCGGCGGCAACGTGCAGCCATGGCGGTTTGTCGTCGTGCGCGAGCCTGAGCTCAGACGCGCGGTGGGAGATCTCTACCGACCGCAGTGGGCAACGTACGGCCAGAACGCCCGCGCCGGCGTCGAGTCGATGACCGGAGAGGCGCGGGCGAAGCGCGAACGGATGCTTGATGCCTGTGATCATCTGGGCGAGCACATGGGTGAGGCGCCGGTGATTCTTGTGGTCTGTTTCAATCCGGATCACATGGCCATCACCGACGCGCAATTGCCGCGCACCTCGGTGGTGGGCGGCGGTTCGGTGTATCCGGCTGTGCAGAACGCGATGCTGGCTTGTGTCAGCGAGGGTATCGGCTGCACGCTGACGACGCTGCTCTGCTACGAAGAAGACGCCATGAAAGCACTCCTGCACATCCCGGACGGCTGGTACACCTGCGCGGTCATGCCCATCGGCTATCCGGTGCTTGGCGGGCACGGCCCGATCTCGCGACGCCCGGTGGGCAAACTCTGCTTCGCGGATCGATTTGGGGAAAACTGGGAATAGACGGGGGGAGACCTGATGGACATGTTCAACTGGTGGGCCGTGCTGGTCGCCACGGTGCTGGCTTTTGTGCTCGGTGGACTGTGGTATGGCCCGCTCTTCGGCAAAGCGTGGCTGGCAGCCATCGGTAAGACCGAAGACGAGATCGAGCCCTCGGCAAGCCCGTTCGTGATCAGCTTTTTCACGGCGCTGCTGACGGCCATTACCCTTGCCTGGCTGGTTCACGCCTTGAGCATTCAGGGCTGGATTCCCGGCGCGCTGCTGGGTCTGGTCACCGGCATCGGTTTCATCGCAACGGCGATGGCTTCGGACACGGCCTTCTGTGGCTGGGGCCTGCGATTGTTTATCATTCAGGCCGGATACCGCGTCGTCTACAGCGTGGTGATGGGCGCACTGCTTGGCGGTTGGCAGTAGTCGCTCTTCGAACACAACCGCGTCAACGCGAACGCGATCTACGAAAAACAAGGGAGAAACTATGTCACTCGTTGCTGTAATGGAGACGGACAAGGGCACCATTCGATTGGATCTTTATCCTGACAAGACGCCAATGACCGTCGCCAATTTTGTAAACCTCGCTCAGCGCGGGTACTACGATGGTCTGAAATTCCACCGTGTCATCGCCGATTTCATGATTCAAGGCGGTTGTCCGCAGGGCACGGGAACGGGCGGACCCGGGTATAAGTTTGGCGATGAGTTTGTCCCCGAGCTACGTCATGATGCGCCCGGCAAGTTCTCCATGGCTAACGCCGGACCGGGTACCAACGGCTCGCAGTTTTTCATCACACACGTACCTACGCCCTGGCTCGACGATGCGCACACCATCTTCGGCGCGGTGCAGGGTGACGCGGACCAGGACGTCGTCAACGCCATAGCGCAGGGTGACGCCATTCAGAGCGTCACGATCGAAGGCGATGCCAGTGAACTGCTCGCGGCCGTACCGGAAGTGGCGGAATGGAACTCGGTCCTCGGCGGCTAGGAGGCGCACGTGCAAGTCAGTCTCACGAAAGGCGCCATCGATCTCGGTATTGTCACGGCAAACGGCGACGCCATGCTCGGTTTCTACCGGGACCTGCTCGGGTTCCGGGAAGAGCCCAGCACGCCGTTCCCCATGGGTGGAACGATGTACCGACTCTGGTGTGGCGACAGCCTGATCAAGGTTGTCGTGCCGGATCCTGCGCCGGAACAGACACCGCCGCCAGGACCGATCGCGGCGGCGGCGGGTTACCGTTACTGGACCATGCGGGTCGACAATCTCGCGGACATCATGGCCGCGTGTGAAACTGCCGGCGTCAAGGTGGTCGTGCCGCTCACCGAAGCGCGCCCGGGCGTCACCATCGGCATGGTCGAAGACCCGGACGGCAACTGGGTGGAATTCGTTACCTACGCGGAATGAAACGCCTGCTGTTTCTCATGAGTGTCGCGGGTAGCGTCGCCTGCAGCCCGGCTGAGGAACGCACCGTCCTTCTGGATGGGTGCGAGGAAGTCAAAGTTACCGGTGTCGCGGAAATGCGTCTGGTGGATATGGATCTACCGATGGTGCGAATTCGCGGTGATCGTCAGGCAGTTGCAGATGCCGGAGTGACGCACGAATCGAGCCGCGTGAGCATCGAGGGCAGCGGCATCAGCGTGGAGGTCGGCTGTCCAGAGTTGCGCGCGCTGGAACTGCTGGGCGAGGTGGCCGCCGATCTGGGTGAGACGGCAGCGCCGATAGAACGCCTGGCCGTCTATGGCAGCAGCGCGCTGGCCGGCAAAGGATTCAATGCAACGGACCTCGACGTCCGCGCATCCGGACGGGGTGCCATCAGCATGGCGGACATGCAGGTCGGTGACGTGCAGCTCCTGGCTGCCGGTGACAGCAGAATAGCGCTCGCGGGTAGCGCCGCTGAATTGACCCTGGACGCCACCGGCCGCACTCGTGTGGACGCTGCAAGCCTGCGCGTGCAGACGGTTGGCGTCAAAGCATCCGGCGAGACTGAGATTGCTGTCTGGGCGACTGCGCACTTGAATGCCCGCGCCCGGGGTAACGCGCAGGTGGTGTATACCGGGGATCCAGATCTCAGCGTCGATGCTGAAGCGCCTGCCAGCGTAGCGCCCGCGTCCTAGGCCGCCCTCAAGAGTTCTCCAATCCAGGGCAGATGTTCGCGGCCGATGAAAAGCTGCCCGTCCACAATGTAAGCCGGCGTGTCGATGACCCCAAGTTCCTGCGCCTCGGCCCTGACAGTCTCGAGTTCCTCGAGCATGGCCCCGGCGTTGAAGTCCTCCGGACCTGATTGGCTCGCTTCCAGCAGCGTGTTGACGATCGCCGGGTCGTTCAGGTTCGCTTGATCCCGCCAGTACGCCTGGAACGCGGCGGCAATGAAAGGCAAAGGCAACGGCTGGCAGTGCATCATTGCGGCCAGAGCCAGGGTGGTCTCGCCCGGCTCTTCGGTAAACGACATGGGCACGTCCTGCACCTCGGCGTAGTAGAGGTGTGTTGCCTGACGGACCTCAGCGCGCACTCGGAAATGGGATTCGCTGCGGTTCTCGTTCGGCTTGGCCGCGGGAACGGCGCGCTGACGCGCGTCGAAAGGCAGCCAGAGAGCCCGGCAATCGGGTAGCGCGTCCAGAAGCGCGAGGGTTGGCTGCATGGCGAGGTAGGCGGTCGGCGATTTGAAGTCGATGTAAATACGCAGATCCATGGTCAGATCTCGTAGGCGATGTCGGGTGCCGGGCCTGCGCGGTCGCTCAGCAGCCAGCGCACGTGTGGCAGGTGTTCACGGCCGAAGAAGATCTTGCCGTCGATGACAAACGTAGGCACACCGTAGATACCGGCAGGATGCAGCGTGGCCTGCAAATCGTCGTGCGCTTCACGCCCGGGCCCTTCGTTGTATGCGGCAAACCCTTCTGTCGGCACGCCAGCTTGTTCGAGGCAGTCGCTGACCACGGCGACGTCTTCGATATCCAGCTCGCGCCGCCAGAAGGGCGGGTAGACGGCTTCGAAGTAAGCGGCAAGACGGGAGCGCGCGTGTGCCGCCGTCCAGCTGATGCCGATGTTGGCGATGCTCGAATCCCAGATCTTTTCGGTGCCTTTCAGAATGTGACCCTGACGCTCGGCATAACGCCGGGCGTCGCGATAGGCGTACTTGATGCCGCTCCACTGCGACTGGCTCCGGTTGCTCTTGACGACTTTCCCGGCTTTCTTGCGCGCGGAGCCGAGATAGCTTGGGATATCCAGGGTCAGCGGCCGCCAGTCGAACTCCAGGCCCAGATCCCGCTCCATGCGCAGCGTCGGTTCTATGGCGACAAAGGCATATGGGCTTTTGATGTCCACGTAGACGATCAGAGGCGCATCGCTCGTCAGTGGGTTCACGTTGCTTTTCATAACTTGCGTTTGTGTTTCCGTTTATGTTTTTGCGACCAGATCCGCTAACTCTTCGCGGCTGATATGGTCTTGCGGATTACCGCGCTTGAATCGATGGTTGATGTCCTGGGCGATGCTGAAAAGCACAGGTACGACAAACAAGGTCACGCCGGTCGAGAACAAGAGCCCCCAGCCGATCGCCACGGACATGGGGCTGACGATTGTATCGTAGCCGCCGATGCCGTACGCGGTGGGCATGACGCCGCCCAGAGTAGTGAGCGTTGTGACGAGAATAGGCCGCAGGCGGGAGACAACGGCGTCCTGCATGATCTCGACCGGGTCGCGAGCGCCGCGGTCGCGATCCATATGCCGGTGGATGGCATCAATCATCACAATCGAAGCGTTGACCACCACACCGGCAAGACCAATTGCGCCGATCATTGCCGTCATGGACAGATCCAGGCCGTGAACAAAAAACGCGAGAATGACGCCCGCGGCGGCGAACGGAATGACAACCAGCACAAACACCGCTTCGAGCAGCGAGCCCAGCAGTATCCAGATGACGACACCGATGCCAAGCACCACCAGAACGGCTACGGTGGCAAGCTCGCCGGTGACTTCCTGCGTATCTTTGGCCTCACCGCCGATCAGCACCTCGAGCCCCTCGATGCCGGCAAATCGGGGCAGCACCTCCCGTTCGAGCTCCGCGGCGTACGAGAGAGCGGTGTAGGGGGAGTCGGGTGTAAAGCTTGCGCGTACGGTAGAGGTCCGATAACCGTCGCGGTGGTAGATCCTGTCCATACCCGGCGTCTCGATCGGATTCACCACGTCGCGCAGAGGGACCAGAGCGCCGTTGTTGGCCCGCACCGGTGTATCCAGAAACGCGTTCAGATCCCCGCGCGCGGCCGGGTCGAACTGCACCCGCAGCTCGGTAGTGTCCTCCATGTCTCTATGCTCGGATGCTTCGATCCCGAAGAAGGAAGCCTGCACGGTCAGCGAAACCGTTTGTGGATCGAGGCCGAGGAGCGCGAGCTTTTCGTAGTTCAAATTCAGATCGAGTTTCGGCGTGCCGCGCCGTTCGTCCACCTGTACTTCCGTCGTGCCGGAGCTTGCGCGGATGTACTCGTACACGTCGAGCGCCACCGCACGCCGCGTATCATCATCGTTGGATTCGATGTGGACGGTAACCGGCTGATCGGTAGGCGGTCCAATGTACTCCGACTGCAGCGTCAGTTGGACACCTTCGGGGATGGCGAGATTCTGGTTCAGCACCTGGATCCACTGCTGGTTGGTGTAGCGCCGGTCGAGATCCTTGAACACGATTGTCAGGAGGGCCTCGTTCTCCGCCTCGCCACGCTCCTTGTCACCACCGGCGACGTCTTGATGACCAATGCGTGCGGTGATTGCACGGAAGTCGTCTGCCGTCAGGGTGCGGATCTGACGCTGCAGATCGGTTGCCACCGCCTCGGTCTGTTCGAGCGGCGTGCCGATCGGCGTGCTGACCTTGACGAACAGGAGGCGCGCGTCGGTTTGCGGGAACTGCACGAAGGGTACGAGGGGGCGGATGACGGCAATGATGGTGAAAAACGCCGCCGCCGCGATGGTCAGAATGAGCCAGCGGTGGCGGAGGGAAAAGCGCAGCGCGCGGCGGTAGCGGCGCTCCAGCTCGACGACAAATTTGCGCCGTCCGTGGTCGCTGCTGCTGCTCACGTGGGACATGTGTGCGGGCAGCACGCAGAAAGACTCGATGAGCGAGAAGATCAGCACCAGCACGACCATTGCCGGGATCTGCCACATGACTTTGCCGGGCATGCCGCCCATGGCAACAATGGGGCCGAAGGCGAGCATGGTGGTCAGTGCCGCGGCAAACACCGGCTTGACCATTTCCTGTGCGCCGGTCACCGCAGCTTCGGTGGGACCAAGCCCGCGCTCGCGGTTTGAGACGATGTTCTCAGCCACCACAACGGCGTCGTCCACCACCATGCCGAGCACAATGACCAGTCCGGTCAGCGTGAAGAGATTGAGCGTCATGCCGAGAAACGGCAGCAGAATGAGCGAGCCGCAGAACACGATGGGTATGCCCGCCAGCACCCAGGTGGCCGATTCGCGTCGCATGAACGCGAAGAGAATCACCGCCACCAGCACGCCGCCCATGAGGCCGTTGCTGCTCATGACCGCCAGCCGGTTGCTGGTGTAGAACGTGCGGTCGTTGACATACTCGAACGAGACTTCCGGCGGCAGCGTCTGCCCGGCCATGAGGTCGCGGACTTGAGCGATCGCGTCGAGCTGATCGCTGTTCTCGCGTTTCGTGATTACCAGCGAGAGTCCCGGCTCGCCGTTCGTGTGCGTGATGAGGCCCGTGTCCTCGCGGCTGCGCTCCACTCTGGCGATGTCACTGATACGCACGACACCCACGCCGGGCTGTGACGCCACAATGGTGTTTCCAACGTCGATGGGGTCCTCGTATCGGCTCCATACCATGACCTGTTTACGCTCGGCAGCGGTTTCCAGTACCGCACCGGTGGACGAAACGTTGCGGCGCTGAACCGCACTGACGACATCGAGCACCGTGATGCCGTGGGCGTTGGCTTTGTTGGGGTCCACGAGCACCCGCACCTCGGGATCCTGCAGGCCGACAATGGTCACCCGTGAAACGTCGGGCAACCGCTCGATCTTGCGCTCGAGCTGCCTGGACAGCGGTACCAACGTGTCCATGGGACCCGAGAGCGCAATCTCGACAAATGACCACTTACCCGGGTTGAAGCGGGTCAGGGTCGGTTCGTCTTCCATTTCGGGCGGAAAGTCGGTTATGCCGTCAATTGCGTCACGCAGGTCCTGCATGGCGGTTGTCACCTGCTCCTCGGTGCTGTCGATGTAGAGATCGATGTTCGTGACGGAAACGCTGTCGGAAATGGTTGTGGTGTATTCGTCCACGCCATCGACGGTATCGATGGCCTCTTCGATAGGGATTGTGACCTTGGTTTCCATATCGCGCGCGGACGCACCGGGCAGCTTGGCGACCACCGTCACCTGGGGCATATCAATGCTCGGGAGGTATTCCCGGGGGACGCCGGACACAAAGTAGATGGCGAGCACCACCAGCGTCAGGGCGATGACGTTGACCATCAGTTTGCGTTCGACGAAGAAACGGATCATGCGCGATCAGGATCCGTAGCGTTCGACTTCGACCCGGGCCCCGTCTCGCAACGCAAACTGACCTTCAATGACAACTTCTTCGCCCACGGCGAGGCCCGACAGCACCTCCACGCGGCGGCCGTCACTCTTGCCGATGCGCAGGTTCCGCAGCTCGGCAATGTTGTCTTCGATCACGTAAGCGCCAATCTGGCCGCTGCGGCGTATCAGCGCGGCAGCCGGCATGCTGATACCTGAGCCCGGCCTGTCGCCGTGCTGCCAGGCAATGTTTGCAACCATACCCTCCCGTAGCCGTGAGGCGATGAGTCCTTCGAGCTCGAGCTCTACCGGATACGTGCCGCTCGGCTGTTCCTTGATGCGTCCGACGCTCGTGATCCGCGCCTGCACGGTGCTGCCGCCAAGATCGTCAAAAGCGACGGTTGCGGTATCGCCAACGCTCAGGTGATTGGTATCGCTGCCGGAAACCCCCGCGATGAGGCGGGCTTTCGAAAAATCGGTCTGCGTGACGATGGGCTGGCCCGGATTGACGTAGTCGCCCACCTGGACGTGGACGTGCTCAATCTGTCCGTCGAACGGCGCGGTGACGCTGGCATCGCGCAGGTTGCGCTCCGCGCTCGCCACCTCGACCAGCGCGGCCTGCAGCTGCGCCTGAGCACGCTGATCAGCGAAGCGCAGGTCGTCCACCGTGTCTTCGCTGATGACCTTACGCACAAACAACCGCTGTCCGCGTTGATATTCGTGTTGGGCATGTTCAGCGTCCACGCGTCGCGCTCTTGCTAACGCCTTCGCCTGGCGTACCTGCAGCTGCAGGCGGTCCGCGTCGATGTGCACGAGCGTTGCGCCAGCCTGCGCCTGCGTGCCTGGCTCGGCGAGACGCCCGATGATGCGTCCGGGCACTTCGGCTGACACAGTGGCTTTTCGATAGGCTGCAACCACACCCGTGGCAATGCTGCTGCCGCCTACGGCAACCGGCTCTACGCGCGCGACGCGAACCCGCACGACGGCGGAGAGCTCGAGGCCTGGTGCAATGCCCGCTTCAGCCGCGAGTAGTGGAGATGGCAAAGCGCCGGTCATGACAAACAACGCAATGGTGGCGCAACGGATCATCGACAGCTCAAGTCCTGATTCAGGGCGTGACTATATCAATTTCGGATTGCGAAACGGGCGCCATGAGAAGGGCCCGGCTGCGGTTGAACGCGGCGTGCGGCACGCCCAGTGCCTCTTTGAGCGCAACGTCCCGATCCCATACCTGTTCGATCGTGCTGATTTGTCGAGCCCGGTCGACGCCGATGTGATTTGCGTGATACATCGGAGATACCAGCGGAAAGAACTGCAGCGGCCAATCGGTGCCGTACAGCATGCGTTCGTGCAGTGCGGGTATTTCCAGGGCGCGTGCCAGATAGTTCAGCTTGTTGACCTGGGTCAGACTGCTGACCTCGGTATAGAGGTTCGGGTATTCGGGAAAGAGCCGCAGGAAGCGCTCAAAATTGGCTTCGCCCTCAATCTCGCCGGTTGTTGCGATATGTGCCGCAATTACCGTCACCCCCAGCTCGAGCGGCAGCCGCAGCCGCATCGGATCGCCGTAGAGATCCTCGGCACCCGCAAAGCTGCGCTCCTGGCCGGCGTGGGAAAGCAGCGGCAGGCGCAGGCGCGCCATCTCCCGGTAAAATTCGGTGTGGGCCGGATCGGCGGGGTCAATCAGCATGATGTTCGGGATCCATTTGATGAGCAGGGCGCCGTCCTGCTTGACCTGCCGCAGGCGTTCGATGGCGTCCGGCCGCGCCGGATTGACGCTCGCGCCGAACTCGAGCTCCGGATACCGGGCTACCTCACGAGCGACGAAGTCGTTGGGGACGTAGATCTGCGTGCGATCCCGGTCGAGTGTGCCGTTGGCATCGATGACCCCGTCCATGGCCAGGATGACGGCGCTCGATACGCGCGACGAGTTGCGCACCCGTTGGGCGAGTTTTTTGATCACAATGCCGTCACCTTCCTCGACCAGCTCGTCTTCGGTGACGCCCATGGACCAGAGATAGATGGGAAACTTGTAGCTGCCTGCCATCTGTTCATTGATGAACGCGCCGGATTCGCCATAACCGAGCCCCGCGGTGTGGACGTGCATGTCGAGGTAGTTGGAGGTGGTGTCCGGCTGGTCCGGCGTGGGCCACAGGCGCCAGGCGAGCCAGCTGACGAGAAATGCAACGAGGAGGTAGGTCAGCGCTTTTTTCATGGTTTAGCTCGGCAGGTGATCCAGCGGCAGGGCGGTCGAAGATTTGATGCGTTCCATTGCGAAGGAAGAAGACACATCGTGCATGGGTGCAACGGCAATCAGCTTCTTGTAGACCCGGTCGTAGTCGTCGATGTCCCGCGCGACGATTTTCAACAGATAGTCCGTGTCGCCGCTCATACGGTAAAACTCGACCACTTCCGGCAGCGCTTTCACACCCTCGGCAAACTGCTTGAGCCAGCGATCGTTGTGCTCGTTGGTTTTCACCGAAACGAATACCGTGAGGTTCAGATCCAGCGAGCGCTCGTTGAGGAGCGCCACCCGTCGTCTGATGTAGCCGGCCTCTTCGAGTCGTTTGATGCGCCGCCAGCAGGCGTTGGTCGACAGCCCAATCTGTTCAGCAAGCGGGGCAACGGCGATGTCCGCATCATCCTGCAGCTGCTGGAGGATGCGACGGTCAAATCGATCGAGACTCAAAAAATATTCCAATAAATATTGATAGAATGGGAAAATATTACGGTTATTTCGTCGATTGTTAAAGGATTTGAGAAGAAATTGTCGCGCACCCGGCTATGATTCAGGTATGAGTCTGACCGTACATCCGTTCTTCGAAGCCGCCTCCGGCTCATACAGCTTCATCGTCGCCAACCCTGAATCGGCCATCTGCGCCATCGTGGACCCCGCTCTGGGCCTTGGCGATGACCAGTCCATCAATACCAACTGTGCAGATCTCATGCTCGACTGGGTGCAGGCGCAGCGCTTCACGGTGCGCTGGATCCTGGAAACCCATGTGCATGCGGACCGGCCGAGCGCGGCAGGCTATTTAAAGCAGCACCTGCTCTGCGCGCAGACGGTCATCGGCGCCGACACGCCTGACGTGTCGGGCTTCGACCGACTCGTCAACGACGGGGACAAGCTGTGTCTGGGTCATGCCTGCGCCCGGGTCATCGCTACGCCGGGTCATACGCCGGGGTGCGTCAGCTATCAGTTCAATGACTTTGTGTTCGTGGGTGACACCCTCTTCATGCCGGATACCGGCACCGCGCGGTGTGATTTTCCCGGTGGCTGCCCGGTGCGGCTCTACGCCTCGATTCAAAAGATCCTGGCGCTGCCGAACGAAACCCGTCTGTATGTCTGCCACGACTACGGTGGGGAAGGACGGCGACATCGCTTCGTCACCACCGTTGCCGAGGAGAAAGCGCAGAACGTCCACGTGGGTGCTGCAGTACCGCTGGAAGAATTTGTGGTCATGCGCACCACGCGTGACGCCAAGCTCGACGAACCGCGCTGGTCCGCTATCGCCATTCCGGCTAATCTGCGTTGCATGAGCCTTTCCGGCATTCAAACGCTGGTGGCTGCCAGCGCACCGCATGGCGGCCACTGACGACACGACGCGCCTCGTATCTAACACTCGCACCGTCGGTGCCTGGTTGGGACTGGCCACCACGCTCGCCGCGGGACTGTACCTGCGAAACCCGGCCGTGGCGCTGCTGGGAGGGCTCGCCGTGCGGCTCCTGCTCGACGTCAATCCGGTACCCGCATCGCAACGCCTTGGATCATTGGCGCTGCAGACGGCCATTGTCCTGCTGGGATTTACCCTCGGTGCGGACCGCCTCGTCGGCGTGTCTGCCGAGTACGGGTGGACGGTTGCGCTCTATGTCCTGACTACCCTCGCGCTCGGCTGGTGCGCCGCATGGTTTTACCGACGCGGCGAGGGTGTGGATGGCGAGGGTGGTGAACAGCCGAGCCAGGAGCCGCTGCTGCTCACCTCCGGTACCGCCATTTGTGGCGGCACGGCCATTGCCACTCTGGCACCGCTGGTCAATGCCCGGGCGCACGAGTTTGCCGTCTGTACGGCGCTGGTCTTTCTGCTCAACGCCGTAGCGCTCTTCACGTTTCCTTATATCGGGCAGGCGCTGGCGCTATCGCAGGAAACTTTTGGCGCCTGGGTTGCGCTTGCGATTCATGACACAAGCTCCGTAGTCGCCACCGCCGCAATTTACGGTGAAGAGGCGGCCCATGTGGCGACAACGGTGAAGCTTGGCCGGACACTGTGGCTCATCCCGCTCGCGTTTGCCGTCAGTCTGATCTACCGGAGCCGCGAGGCAAAACTCAGGGTGCCCGGGTTTGTGCTGCTCTTCGTTGGGGCTGCGGCGTGCAGTTCACTGGTTGAGATGCCGCAAACCCTGCTGGACGGGTTGAGTTTGACAAGTAAGTCTTTGCTGGTACTGGCGCTGTGCCTGATTGGACTCCAGATCGACCGCGCTACCGTGCGACAGCTATCGGCGCGGACACTGCTCTTCGGGGTCGGATTGTGGCTCTGTGTCGCGCCCCTGGCGCTGCTTCTGGTGATTTATCTCTAACCAGACGAGTTGCTATAACCATATTGATAGATGGTCTTTCCCAAATCCGGGTGCGCTGGCTATGGTTGACGCATGACCGTTCTGAAGACCAGTTTCGACCGTTTGAGCCTTCTGGCAGTGGGTGTGTTCTGCGCCTATCTGCTCCTTCCCCTTTTCGTCTGAATTTTTTCTTTATCTGCCGCTTGACAGCGGTCCGTCCTCGGCCGTAAAAAGCCGCCAATGGGTGCATGATCTTCGGTTGTAACTAAGGGGACTTTAGTTGACCACGAGCGATGAAGATCGCCTGGGTGATGAGCTGGAAGGCGGTGACGAGGAGGCTGCAGAGGCGGAAGACGAATTCTCTGATTCCGACGACGAGCTACCGGCATCCGATCTGGACGAGTTCGAGAGCGACGCGGAAGATGGTGTAGACGACGAAATCGAAACCGTCGTCGAAATCAGCAGCAAGGAACAGAATGCCCGGTCGCTGGAAATTCGCCGCGCCATCGAGGAGCGCATGGAAAAACGTCAGATGCATGAGGATCTCGACTACCTCGACTTCGACCTGGACGATTAGGCCCTTCATTTTTCACCCGACATCCCGATGTTGAGCGGAGCCGCTGACCTTCCGATGGTCCGCGACCTGGTTTTGCTCGGTGGTGGCCACAGCCACGTGCAAGTGCTGAAGTCATTTGGCATGCGGCCTGAACCCGGCGTGCGGCTGACGCTGATTACCCCTACCTTCGATACCCCTTACTCGGGCATGCTGCCAGGCTGCATCAGCGGCGCATACGATGCGGACGAGATCCACATCAAGCTGGCACCGCTCGCCCGGGTTGCCGGCGCGCGCCTGATCTACGCAGAGGCTGATGGCCTTGATCTCGAACGAGGGGAAGTGCACTTCAGCAACCGGCCCCCTCTGCGTTTCGATCATCTGAGTATCAATATCGGTGCGCAACCCGTCGCGCCCTACGAAGGAGCGGTGACCGTCAAGCCGATCAGTCGCTTTTTACCGAAATGGCAGGTACTCACCCGCGACATTCGGGCCGGCGAGCGGCTTGTGATCGTCGGCGGCGGCGCCGGTGGGGTGGAGCTTGCGCTGGCCGCGCGCGCCGTGTTGCCGGCCGGTGTGCACATCGACCTCATCGGCCAGGCGCTGATGCCGGGTCACGACAGCGGGGCGGTGCGCCGCGTTGTCGCGGCGCTGCGTGAGCGTTCGATCGGCTGGACGCAGGGGCGCGTGGAGGCGCGCCATGACAATCATCTCGAACTCCTGGATGGCGCAGGGATTGCCGCTGACCACGTGCTGTGGGTGACAAACGTCGCTGCACCCGAGTGGCTCGCGAACTGTGGCCTGGCCGTCGACGAGCAGGGGTTTGTGAGCGTCGATGAATACCTTCGCAGCGTCTCGCACCCCAACGTCTTTGCCGCGGGTGACATCGCGCAGCTGGTTGGCCAGGAACGCCCCAAGTCCGGCGTTTACGCCGTGCGCGCGGGCCCATACCTGACGGACAATCTACGCCGCGCGGTCCGCGAAGAGCCGCCGAAGCGCTATCGGGCACAGGCGCGCCATCTGGCGCTGCTTGGCACCGGAGACGGCAGCGCCATTGCCAGTCGCGGCTTGTGGTCGGCAAGCGGCCGCTTCTGGTGGTGGCTGAAAGATCGAATCGATCGTCGCTTCATGGACAAATTCAACCAGCTGCCTGAGATGCAGCCGCCGCGCGTGACGGTGCCCGCCGCGCTCGCTGCCGACATGCCGGATCACGACATGCGTTGTGGCGGCTGCGGCGCGAAGCTCGCCGCGGATCCGCTCCGCCGCGTATTGGCCCGCCTGCCGGAGCAGACGGACGCAAGATTGGTGCAGGGTATCGGCGATGACGCCGCCATCGTTGCCCACGGCCGTGAGCAGGTGGTGATGACCGTCGACGGTTTTCGTGCCATGGTCGACGACCCGTACCTCTTCGGGCGCGTTGCTGCGCTGCATAGTTTGAACGACGTGTTTGCCATGGCGGCGATGCCGGTTTCCGCGCTGGCGCTCGTCACCGTGCCGCTGATGGCCGAAGCCATGATGGAAGAGGACATTTTTCAGGTGATGCGTGGCGTTGCCGACGTGCTGGAGGAACACGGCGTTGTGCTTGCCGGTGGCCATTCTGCAGAGGGTGCCGAGCTCAGCGTGGGCTTGTCGGTGACAGCCCAGCCGGGTCCGCGTACGCTCCTGAAAGGCGGCGCTGGCGAAGGTGACCGTTTGATCCTGACCAAGCCGCTGGGTACGGGCGTTGTGCTCGCAGCGGCGATGCAGGGTAAGGCGTCGGCGCCGGCGCTTGCCGCGACGCTTGCGATGATGGACGTCAGCAATGCCGCTGCGGTGCCAATTGCTCTCGATCACGAAGCAAGCGCGCTCACCGACATCACCGGCTTCGGTTTAGCCGGTCATCTGGGTGAAATGCTGCGCGCTGCAGGGCGCGGCGCGGTGGTCGAGCTTGCGCGCGTGCCGATTCTGCCCGGCGCGGAAGTGCTGATTACAGAAGTATCGAGTTCCCTGCAGTCCGCCAACGAGGGTGCGCTCGAGGATTTCACGCTGCAGGGTGTGCTCCCGGACAATCCACGCCTGCGTCTGCTGGCCGACCCCCAGACATCCGGTGGCTTGTTGATGAGCGTACCGGCCGCGCACGCCGCGGATTGTCTGCAGGCGCTGGCAGCTGCGGGCTATGACGCACACGAATTCGGCGCCGTCAGCGGCGATGGACGCTGGAGCATTGGCACATGAAGCGGGTGGTGCTGGTGTCGGATCCGATGTGTTCCTGGTGCTGGGGCATGGCGCGGGACTTCGAAGGCGCGCGAGCGGCGCTGGAGGAATCATTCGAGTTCGACCTGATGCTCGGCGGGATCAACACGCACGGTACTCAGCCCATCGGCGACTATGGTCGACGCTATCTGATGAAACTCTGGCAGGAAGTGGAGGCGACCACCGGTCAGGCGTTCGGTTTTGCCTTACCCGAGGCGTATGTACACAACTCCGTGTTGCCCTGTCTCCTGCTCGAGGCCTGGCGGGAGGATCATGCAGCGCCGCCGTTTGCGCTGCTCCACGAGCTGCAGCAGCGGTTTTTCGTGCACGGTGAGAGCATCAGCGACCTCGAGCTGCTGTCGGGTATCGCTGAGTCTTATGCTGTCTCCGACTTTGCCGCACGCGTGGGTGATCCCGGCCTCACGGAGCGGGTGCGCTTTCAATTCGAGAACGCCGGTGCCTTCGGCACCAACGCGATGCCGAGCCTGCTCATCGACGATGAGCGCGGCCTCAGCCTGCTCGCGGGTGGCTACGTTGATGCGGAAATGATGCAGAGCCTGCTGGCCGCTCAGAAATAGTCCGCAATGGCCGGGCGGAAGCGGTCCATGTCGACGAGGAACGAATCGTGTCCCTGCATGGATGCCATCCGGGTGAAGGTCACATCGGATACGTGCTGATCCAGCGCCAGTGCCAGCTCTTCCTGCTGGTGTATGGGGAACAGGAAATCCGTCTCTACACCGATGATGAGCGCGCTTTCGAGCTCGAGGCGGGCAAACGCCGCGTCCAGGCTGCCGCCCTGATCGGCGGCATCGAAGAGATCCATCGCGCGCGACAGATAGAGATAACAATTGGCGTCGAAGCTGCCGATGAAGCGGTTGGCGTGGCTTTCCAGATACGACTCGACCTCGAAGTCGATGCCAAACGGATTGTCCGCCTCGCCGAAATCCGGCGCCCGTTCGCGGCCGAAACGCTCCGCCCACTCCGCCGCCGAACGGTAAGTGATCATGCCGAGCTTACGGGCCAGGCGCATGCCGCTGATGGGGCCGTCGCCGTCGAGATCGTAGTTGCCGTTGTTCCATACGGGGTCCGTGCGGATCATCTCACGCTGCAGCGAACGCAGCGCGATCGAAAACGGCATGCTGCGCGCTGCCGCGGAAATCGAAACCAGGCGGCGCGAGCGTTCGGGGTGCAGCAGGGTAAACGCCAGCGCCGTCATGCCGCCCATCGAAGAGCCGATCACCGTATGCACGCGGTTGACGCCGAAGTGATCCAGCACGTGTTCCGCAGCGCACGCGATGTCTTCGACGGTGAGCACGGGAAAGCTGAGGCGATACGGTGCGCCGCTGGCGGGATTGACGCTTGCGGGTCCGGTGCTGCCGAAACAGCTGCCGAGCGAGTTGATGCAGATGATGAAGTAGCGGTCGCTGTCGAGAGGCTTGGCGGAGCCGAGCATGTCCTCCCACCAGCCGGCAGAGGGGTCCTCGGTAGAGGACGCGGCGTGCGCTGACGGCGATAGACCCGTGAAGATCAGCACACAGTTGTCTGCCTGGGCGTTGAGTTCACCCCAGGTCTCGAACGCCAGCGTCGGTTGCGCAAGCTCGCCATGTTTCATGGTCAGGGTGCCTGGCAGCGTAATGGTCTGTACCGCGCTCAAATTTGCCCTCAAGCGTTTTTGGGGCGGGCAACCATAAGCGTTTCGCGGGTTCAGCGCCAGCGTAAGATTTGTTGCTCTGAACGGGCGTAGCGCAGTTGATCCGTGTCAGCTGGCTTTGGCTTTGATCTCTGGCGGCGCGCTGGCAGCGGCGCTGTTGACGCAGTACTGGCTCAATTCACCCAGCACGCGGTGGTACAGAAAGAAGATCCCGTTGCGGGTATTGCCAGCCACGTCCAGGACGTGGCTCGCGTGGTCGTCTTTGCCGAGCTCAGCTACACCCCAGGTGGCCAGGAAGTCCGCCGCGGAGTGTGAGGATTTAGCGCGGCTGTCCCGCCGGGTGAGTTCGGGCGTGTCGTTCGCCTCGTCGTGATCCGGCAGCGGGTTCGGCATGCGCCCGAGGCGTACGCAAAGGCGGTTCACCACCTCTATGGCATGCGATCGATAATCTTCCAGAGTACGGGCCAGCGCCGGTGCTTCGTGCTCAGACAGCGTCTGCAGCAGCGCGTTCAGCACCGCGCCATGTCGGCTCAGGGCGTCCACGTCTTCAGCCCATCTCGACGACTGCACAAGCCAGCCGTAGAGGAAGGTAGCGCGTTCCCGATGATGCTGCGCAACGGTGGTCATGGCGGTCTGGATACGGTGCTGAAGTGCCGCATCCACGCTCGCTACCTTGTTCTCAGCCTCACGTTGCTCGGCGGCGCACTTCCGCATCTCGGCATCGAGCGCGTCCGCCGTGTGATCGTCGATGTCCCAGGTGCCGGGCTCGAAGACCACCCCGGCGTTGGAGTAAATCGAAGAGAGAAAGAGATCGTCCAGGCGGCGGCGTTTTTCTTCGTTGATATTGGCCAGTACCCCGGGGGCGGCCGGCATTTCCGGGGCGTTGACGAGCTTTTCTTCGAAGCGGCAGATGCGCCCGTTGTACGCGTCGCCGAGAAAGGCCTCGATCGCGTTGGCGCTGTCGTCCTGGTGTTTGTGTATGTCGAGAATGACCTGGTTGCCGACCACGCACTGACCCGCATCTTTGAGGCCGCGATCGCGAGTATAGGTCTGCAGCGTCACCTGCATGGCAAGTTTGTCGCTGTCGGCGAAGAGGCTCGTTGCCGGAATGTCTCCGCCGGGGAGGTCGGCAATGTCATGTGCTTTGGCGCGATCGATGCGTTCACGATCCGCCGGGTGGCTTGACCAGTATTCGGTCGTGTGGGCCTCGATCTCCTGTTGTATCTGCGCCTTCATGTCTTCGGTGAGCGTGTCCGCGTAAGCGGCGGCGGCTGCCGGCAGGTTTTCGAACAGTCTGTTCTCGTTGTACGCGCCCTGATTGGCGTACCACGCCATGCTCTCGCCGTGCAGCAACTCCCGCACCCGGGTGGAGAGTCCCACGAACACGTTGCTGCCGACCACCTGCACGGCGTGGTCGTCGGCGTTGAATTCCATTTGTTGAGAGAGGCTTTGCGTCAGTCGCAGATTCAAATCGTATAGCTTGCGGAAGAGCCAGCTCACCCCGCGAATGCTCCAGAGCGCCACGACAATGGCAAAATCGAAAAAGCCGGCTTTGCCTTCTTCGCACCACTGCTCGAGGCGCACCTCCAGCGGGTCTTTCTGCCAGCCACAGGTACCCATCCAGCTGTTGACGCGGTTGACGAGGCCTGAGGTGAACATTTCGAAACTCTGACTGAAGTGACCGAATTCGTGCGCCAGCACGCTCGACAGCTGCAGCGTGTTCATGCCGTAAATCAACGGCATGCCGATGGTCAGCTCCAGACGCTTTTTCAGATAACCCTTGAGGCCTGCTGCGGAAGTCACGTAAGCGTTGGCTTCGCAGTCGACGTAAATGGCCTCCGGGGCGGGCGTGCCGGTGGCCTCGCTGATGCGCCGCACCAGCTCAAAGAGCTGCGGCGCCTGGCTCTGGTTGAGCTGCATGCGCGTGTGGCGGTGGGCGGATACAAAAATCGGGCGCAGCATGAACACGCAGATCAGTAAGCCCGTGAGCAGTGGCGTGATCCACAGCAGGATGCCGCCGAAGCTCTTGTGAACGGGCACGTGCACCGCGTACTGCCACATGCCAACCCCGAGGCCTGCGAGCATGGCAAAATACAGGGCCGGCACCACAATGGCGCCGAAAATCATGGCCGTTGCCAGCAAACGGTAGCGCAGATCGCGATCGATGCCGCTGGCGTGACGAGAAAATCCCGTGAGATAGCGATCGATGTTGGGGGTGTAGGTGTCGTTCTCCTTGGGCAGCTCAGCGTCGCTTTTTTCTACTTTGGCAACAACGCCGATTTTGAGCAGCTTCGTTTTCAGCGCGCGCGCCTTTTCCGCACTGACCTCTTTGGCAACCACGCGGCCCTTGATGATGGCGCGGGCGCGTTTGGGTTCCAGCTTGAATTGCTCGGCCAGGCCGGCCGTGACGGTCGCTATGTCAAGATCAGCCGAGCGCAGCCCGACGGTGCGGACCCGAAAGGTATCTATGTGATCGCTGTCCCCTGCTGACATGCTGCGTCGTACCCGGCGGTGGATTCGCCCATTCTTTCAGGTTTGACGCGGGGATTGTGTCGGGCGCATCACAACACCGGCCCATCTGCGGCTCAGCGAGTGGCAATTTTTTTGCCTTTCTCGTCAGCGGCGAGCCAGGTGAGTCAGGATACCCTCGATTTCCGGCAGCCAGGTGGCGTGCTCCGGCTTCATCAAGGTGGAACGCAGGCAGACGACCGTCTCGGTGTCGTACCTGACCGTATCGCACCAGTGTGCCCGGGCGATGTCGACCGGGACGCCCAAAAGCGCCAGATGTAGATCGCGTCCGGCCGCGGCGTCAAACAGTGCCTCGGACCTCGCCGAGATGGCGCTGGTGCTTGCGCCTTGGGGCGCCCACACAACAATGTCCAGCGCTGGCGCCATCACGGGCAGGTAGTCGGGGCTCTTGTCGATGTATTGATAGAGCCCGAGCGCCGCTGTGCGGCAGCGGCTCAGGTTTTCCGCAAATTGGCCGCCGCGCACCGGGGGCAGCAGCCGGTGGGTTGCCCAGAGCGCAACCGCTGACGCGCCCGCGCGTGAGCATTCCAGGGTGATCTCGCCCAGATGCAGCTCGTTCGAGGTGAAGTAGGTGTAGGGCGAATCGTGCTGATACAGGCGCCCGACGTCGGGGTCTGCAAAGAGCACGCAGCCGCAGCCGTAAGGCTGCAACCCGTGTTTGTGCGGGTCGATGACAATCGAATCTGCTTCTCCCGCGCTCGCAAACGCCGCGCGAGCGGCGTCGTCCAGGTTGTCCGCCAGAGCGAAGTAGCCGCCGTAGGCGGCGTCGATGTGGAGCCGAAATTCATATTTATCGCGTAGCGTAAGGATCTCCGGCAGGGGATCGACTGCGCCGAAACCGGTTGTACCCAGAGTTGCTACCACGGTGCCGACACCACCTGAAGCCAGCGTCCGCTCGAGTGCCGTCACGTCCATGGCACCCCGTGGGTCCACCGGCACGGCGGCGAAATCGAGTCCCAGCACGCCGCTGATACGGCCATGTGTGTAATGCGCTTGACTGGAGGCCAGGATCGTTCCGGGCCGTCGTTGTCCTGCCACCCAGAGGGCTTCCAGATTGGCCATGGTCCCACCGCCGCAGAGGTGGCCCAGAGATTCGGTCCAACCGAACATGCGGGCGAGGTCAGCCACCGCTTCTTTCTCCATGGCGGAGCTCGCGCGGCCGCCGTCCAACGCGTGGTTGTTCGGATTCAACCACATGGCAAGTTGATAAGCCGTGCGCGCCAGCGGATGCGGCGGCTTCAGCATCTGGCCCGCGTAAAGTGGGTGGTGGTAGGGGTAGTTGTTGGTCAGCCGTTCAGCGACTTGCGCCAGCACTTCGCGGCCGGCGTCATCGAGGGTGTCCGCGTCGTGGTTCGGCAGCGTGTCGAAACTTGTCGAAAGGCGCGTGAGCGTGTCGTGCAGCGCATCGAGACTGCTGATGTCGAGACTCATGAGCGGACCCCGGGTGGCAATCCGCAAGCCTCGCAGCTTTGGCTGCGCGGAACAACGTCAGGCGTTCAGCAGGCGTGTGTCCCGTGTGCTGATCAATCGGCCGCGTGCCACGATGTCCTGCCAGCCGCTTGGGGGTGAGTCAAGCCTGGCGATCTGTTCGAGGGCAACGTTGGAAATGCGGTATTCGCCACAGGCCGGGCACTTGATGTTGTTGATTTCACCTTCCGCCTCGATGCCGGTGCTCTCGCTGTGAAACGGGCACTTGTGCATGGTGTTACTCCTTCTGGTAAGCGCGGAGTATGCACCTCGGGAGCGGACAGAATGTGCGTCAAACGTAACCAGGATGTATTGCAGATCGCCGGTTAGCTCACCAGTTGTTCAGACGGGGTATGGCCGCCTATTCTCGTCTGTGAGCACGTCGCTCTCGATCGATCCGCCAGAGCTCCTCCTGATGCTCATCAATTCGCGCTCTCGCGATGCGGTGAGCCTCGATGAAGGAGGCATCTTCACCAATGAAAAAGGTCTTCAATGCGCTGCCTGAGCCTTCACTGACGTAAACGTTGACACAGCCGTCCTGGATCTCGTAGTGAAACCCACCGTGTTGTCCCGTCTCGGTTTGCGGGTTGGAATTCGACATGTGTGTTTCACCGCCCTGTTTCTGGATGAGTGACGCAAACCCGCTCGGCGAGAACACCGGCAGGGCACGTTGCGTGCCACTAGACAATGGTCAACATATATTATGGAATGGTCATGTCGCAAGCGCACGCGTCGATGCAATGAAGTTCCTGGGGAGAAGCATGCTCATCAAACACTGTCCGCCATTGTCGGGAGATTACAACCTGGATGAGGGGGGCGCCTGGTACAACGAGGCGGGGGAGCAGATCTGCAAGTGGAGATGGCTGCCCGTCGCGAAGATCATGCAGGTATTCATCGGCAACGTGATGCGGCCGGTCAGGCTGGGGGACATTGATTTTGTGGACGATGATACGCTGACGGAGGATGTCCTGCGCGCCGTCCTGCCGCTGCTCGCCCGCTCCACGGCTGAAGACGTGACAGGCCAGAAGTACAAAGGCTAGGCGTACGTCGGTCCAACGTTTATGAGTCGTCTGGCATGCCCGGGTCCAGTTTGCTGGCGAAAACCTGCACAACCCGCTTGCCCTCGGGCGTTTGAAGCTTTGTTACTCTGACCCGGATCAACATCGCAATATCCGAGCCACCCGGCATGGGTATCTGTTCGATCGCGTTGATGTACTGCCATTGATTGAGCAGAAAGTCCCAGCGTTCTTGAAAGCCGGGGTCGAATGAGGTCAGGAATTCGATGAAGTTTGCGCCTTCGGGAACCGCGGGGGGCGTGTTGGCGAGACTGAACACGTCGAGCACAACGCCGTCTTCGTCCAGCAGTATGGTCGCATCAAATCCCGTTTCTCGCATTGTCACGTCGATCAGCGCGTCCAGGTACACGCTGTTCAAAGAGAACTCGTCGGAGATCAGATAGTTGGCCCGTTCCCGCAAAGAGTTCTGCGTTGTCCCGACGTGCTCGAGGGCCTCGGTAATGTCGTCTGAGAGCAGTTTCATACGCACGAGCACCACTTGATTCCCGTCGATGTTGTCGTGCGTTTCGTACGCCACCACAAATCGTCTGTCGATGGTCCCAACCGGCGTCGGGGTTGGCAGGGTGATGGCGGTCCAGTGCGCTTCGCCTTCGAACGCCCGTTCCAGGCTGCTGAGAATTTCTCCGGGCACGGGTCGATAGAGCTCGGACAGATGTTTGCCAACCACGTCGTTGACCGGGATGAGCGGTGCAAACGCGGTTGCATAGACACAATTCAGTATGTACCCGTGTTCGTTGACCAGGGCGGTAATGTCCGCGTCTGACTTGATCAGGTCCTTCGGTATGAGGGGTATGGGCTTGGGCTTATCCGTCACTGTGTGGCCTGGTTGGCTGCTACGCGGAGGGCGCGGCGATGGCGAGCAGGCGATGTGCCATCTCCTGAACCGCCTGGGGGTTTTTATTCGATCCGGCAAGCTCCGCGTAGAGGAACTCGACCAGCTTGTTTTTCGTGTGTTCGGGAAGCTCCGTGCTCTGCGCCCGCTCGGCGTCTTCGACGGTTTTTATGCAGTTGCCGAGGAGGCCCAGATCGACGTTGCGAATCTGCGATGTGGCGGTTTCGCGGATCTTGTCGTCGTATTTCTGCAGCTCGGCCAGTTCAGGCACGATCGAGGCAGGCGGTACCTTCAATATCTCGCACATCTGCAGCAGCAGATCGATGGTCAGCGGGGTTGCCCCCGACAACACGTGCCCCACTGCGCCCTGGGTTTTCCATCCCAGCCGTTTCGCAACGTCCTTCTGCAGTAGGCCGAGATCGCCTTTTTTGCGCTCCCAGATGGTTCTCAAGCGATCTGCCCGTGCTTGCTGTTTCTTCTTTACGGTTTTTGAGCGTGGTGCTGGCATGACTATTCCCTATAGTGAACCGTGGGACGAGTGTATACCAAATAGGCGATCAAGCCTCATGCTACCTGTTGGCTGTTTCGGGCCGTTGGATAACTGGGTCACAAAGCCAGCTGACGGAGCAACTTAAACTGAGCGTCAGGAGAGCGGCCATGGTTGTTCTTCACCATTGCTGCGCGCAGCAAGAGACCCGGAGGATTGCATGGATTGGTTACATTGGACGCTGATAGGCACCACATTGTGGTTCTGGTGGAAGTCGTTTCAATGGCAGCGCGAAGAAGGTTTGCGAGTCATCGAACTCGAGGCACTTCGCGAACGGCTTTCGGATGCCGTATAGCTACTATCTGTTCATTGCCAGCGTTGTGTTGGTAGTGAGCACCGTAAAGCGCCCCCAGTGCCTTGGCGGCCCCGCCAGACGTTACACGAGCGATGACACCGCCAACGCCATGCTCAGCCGCGCTTCCCGCCGCTCCCTGGCGGGATATCTTGTGTTCGGGGGCGCAATGATGTGGCTGGTGGGGCTTTAGGGGAGCAGAGCCTCTAGTCTTGGCGAGATTGCACTACTCCGAATTATTCTCCCTGTTGTTGGCGGAAGAGGTAGGCGTCTGATCTCGGCCTTGAGGCCGAGCTCTAGCGAGTTTTGCTGCGCAAAACTCTTCGACTCGGAGAGGGTGACGTACTTTATAGGGTAACCGGACCGTAGGGGCTGCTGGATTAGCTGGCGGAAGAGGTAGGCGTCTGATCTCGGCCTTGAGGCCGAGCTCTTGGAGTTTTGCTGCGCAAAACTCTTCGACTCGGAAAGGTTGACGTGCTTTCTAGGGTAACCGGATCGTAGGGGCTGCAGGATTAGCTGGCGGAAGAGGTAGGAGTCCGATCTCGGCGCATGCGCCGAGCTCCAACGAGTTTACTCCCAAGCTGGCCTTGGCCTTGGGGCCAAGGCCCGAGACGCTTGGGAATAAACTCTTCGACTCCCAACTGCTCATCAGCACGAGTGGCGGTTACGTGTCCGATGGTATTGCAGCCCGATTGGCGGAAGAGGTAGGAGTCACGCATTTCGCTAACGTATTGATTATATTGAAATAAAAACGGGGATCGAACGTTTGGTGTACAAATTGGTGTACAAGCCGAAGTTTACCAATTCTGGTTAAACATACAGCCTGTATGAATATATAGTTATCTGCTATTCTGTTTATGTTCGATTCATTCGAAACAGAAGCATGAAAATAGCATCTTTCGGGTTAAGGGATTACCCGCCAATAAAGTACATAAATCTCGAGAACCTCGGTAGCACTGTGATTATCGCAGGCGCAAACGGATCGGGTAAGACCAGACTGAAGCAAGCACTTGTTGGAGCTGTCCAAAGTGGCGGTGGCCAAATGGACATCACCGTCCAAGCAACGCGTCCAGAAGAAGAAGACGAAAAGTATTTCGGTGCAGAAAGCATCAGCGTTAATCAGGGCGAGCGCAACGATCGATTGCACAACTACATTAGCTCCAGGAAGTACGGATTAGGTCGCTACGTGGGGTCACTGGTTCAAATTGACTCGGATCGAAGCGTTCAGACTTTAAAATACAACCCCGTAAATTGGCTCGGTGGAGACCCTGACGACGCTGAAGCGCCAGCGAACTACTACTTCAATTCTTTCACTAATCGCTGGCAGGATTTCATGAATTACATTCACCAGAAAACAGCTGCTCGGGAAAAGAAAATTGCGGAGATGGTTCAAAAAAGTCCTGATCTCGCCGGACATGAAGTGCTCGCAAAATTCCCTAATCCGTTGGACAAGTACAAGGCTATTTTTGCAGATGCCCTCCCAGGCAAGGAATTACTCGACATTGATCCGGCATCGCCAAAAGAGTTTCATTACAAAGATGTAACGGGTCAGACGTTGAACTTTGGCGCACTCAGTTCAGGTGAGCAGGAAGTTATAAAAGTCCTATTTGATGTGGCTCGAAAAGAGATCCGTCACTCTGTGATCCTGGTAGATGAGCCAGAACTACACCTTCACCCGACCCTTGCGTTCAAACTCATTGAATCTCTAAAGAAGGTTGGCGATCACACAAACCAATTTATTTTCTTTACCCATTCTGCCGACCTGATTTCCACGTACTACTCAACCGGTAACGTGTACTTCATTGATACGGTTCAAGACGGATCAAACCAGGGACATAAACTGAGTGATCTTGATACTGAGCACAGAGACCTGATACCGCTCATTGGGCAAAACCTTGGTCAATTCGCTGTGGGTAAGAAAATCGCGTTTGTTGAAGGAGAAGCGTCCAGTATCGATCGGATGACCTACCAAAAGATTGCGCAAACGGTTGATCCCGAGATCCGTGTTGTGCCAGCGGGATCGGTCCAAACAGTAATGGCTTTGAATTCTGTTGAGGAGCAAATTCGCAACGCTATTTTCGGAGTCGACCTCTACATGATTCGTGACCGTGATGGTTTAACGACTGAGCAAATTGAGAATCTAGAGCGAAATGGTCGAATTCGGTGTTTGAAACGAAGGCACATAGAAAACTACTTCCTTGAGCCGTCGATTTTGCTTCTGGTTGCCGAAAAGCTTTATCTGACAAGGACAATTCCTGAGCTTAGTGGTCACCTTCTTTCGGAGAAGATAACCGAAATTGCTCGGAATTCGATTGGTTACAACTTGTGTCAGAATTTCAAGGAGCACCTGGCACTCAATCATTTCCTGAGAATTCCAAGCGTTAAATCGATCGACGCTAAAACAATAGATCAAATAGAGAACGAACTGGTTGAAGCGATTAGCATCAATGGTAATGAACTCATGGAATCAATCAGCCGGGATAAGATGGAGTCGTGGCTCCGAAACGAACGAGAAAGACTATCCGGTCAAATTGATAGCGGCGAGTGGGTGAAAACATTCCAAGGTAAACACATTTTCGCGCGAGTTTGCGGCGAACTTCTTAAAGAAGACCAGCTTCGGATTCGAGATGCGTACGTAGATACCGTCCTAGAAACAGATTTGCGTGAACTAGAAGAGTTGCAGAAGCTCTTTCAGGGGATGTAGTAATTCGACACTCGCGGTAACTTCAACAACCTAGCTAGATTTCTTCATCAGTGCGAAGTTTTGTACGCGCAAAGAAGGCTTATTCGCGAATCCAGGCTAGCACGTAATGTTCGTGTTAGATCAGAAGCGAAGAGGCGCGGGACCGGTTCGAGAGCGTGATCGCCAAAGGAGGCAACGTAACGACGTCAAACTGGATCCCTCCGGCCGGCTGGGTAGTTGAAGTGACGGGCAAGCCAGCAAATCGACTGTCGGAAAGAACGTGTACCGTAGAGGTTGTAGAGAGCGAGAGTGAACAGCTGTTAACGCTTGAATCTACGATTGATGGTTGTTCGTTGGTACCCAAACAGCCATATCGTTTGTTCGGTCAGGTAGTTGGACTCCAAGAGGGTCACTAGCAGTAACTGGTGCTATGTTAGTTCCCGCTTCACGCTAATCGTACTGCACGATTACACCCTTCTCCTTGGTTCGAAGTAATGCCTGCGAGCCGTCTACTTCATAGGATTGAGGGACGACAAGCCGTATTGGGAGAAATCCTACATTCAGACGGTGCTCAATCCCACAGACACAATGTGTGGTCTTTTGTACCTTCTTAGTTCCAATGGGTGCCCACGTAGGCTTACGATTTGGACGACTTGAAAACGCCAAAGGTTTTTTTACAGACGTCTGCTTGGATAGATCAATTTCTGAATCATATCTCTACGCGGATGGTCGGGTTGACACATCCATGAACAGCGAGCAGCTGCGAGATACTTGTGGGAGCAGTTCATGCAAGCGCTTGGAGATTTGGATAGGCAGATAGAACACTTGCTTCCTGTGGTTGGAAGTTGGGCGTACACCGTGTTGGGTAGCAACGATCGTGTCATTTGATTGTCACTCGCAAAAGCTCGCCGACTTGGAAAACATCTCTTTTCGAACTCCGAATACGCCAGCTCAAAGAAAATGAACTGCGATTAATTCACTACGTCACCACCTCACCATACGTGGCTGTAGGATGCAGCAGCCAGTAACAGCCATCTGTTTTCAACAAAAGCGTCGGGTTCGAAGTTATTCAGATTCGTTTCTCATGTGGTTGGTTTCTAGTCATGTGAGGTGTTGTTTGGATTTGATAGCTTTTGATATAGGGTGTTCGTACATGTCTATACACGTGTAATGCCACATGGTTTAATACAGACAGATGTGATAGCAGGTGTACATTGATAGAGATAGATGGTGTTAAGTATTGGACTCGAGCCGAGTTGGCTCAGGAAGTATCCAAATCTGCGCAAACACTCAAGCGTTGGGCTGAAGCCGACAAAATCCCCAAGCCGCTGCGGATAGAAAGTAGTGGTCAGCTTGTCTACGACGAAGCTGGGAGGGCAGCTGTCCACGCCTTTGCCAAAAGTGTGGTCCCGGACTAAGTGGTGAGGTTCGACCTCTCGCTCTCCGATGAGCTTGAGGCTCTTGGTGCGGTAGCCGGAGGATTCAAACGCGGTGCGAGCTCTTCGCAAGCGAATGCCCACTTGAACAACCTGTCTAGCTTGATCGCTCAGTTTCAACATGACTTCGTTGACTTCTCCCTCGTAGCCGCCGACAAGCATAGGCAGCTGCGAAAACAGTTTGAGTCTCATGCTGGAGCGAGTGAGGAGCTAGCGTCACTCAAACGTATGCGCCAACTAGCAGAAGATCTTTTCAACCACATCGGGCGTGGATTTGAGGGCGCCGCCGAGTTTATCTCGACGCGCTTGGAGCATTACTTCGAGATAGATGGGAGGTGTAAGTTTGGTCCGCCCCGAATCTGCGTCAAAGCATTCGACGAGCACCAGCGAACAATCAGTGATCTGTACCGATACAAAAGTCGGAATATAAATACACCGTTCGCCTACCAGTTGAATACTGGGTTCGTATCGGTAATCGAAAAGGGATGCCCCTTTCTCTGCAACGATATTCCAACTGAGTGGAAGAAAAATCGGTACAAAAATAAGCGGCTGAAAGAAGACCGAAAGTCACGCTTCAAACACAAATTGAAGCACCGAGTCGGTTACCACTTGTTGCGGAATCCGGACGATCGAGAATGGGAAGACTGTTGGGAGCCGACTCAAGGCGATCACCTCGATATCGCGTCTTGTTACAAGTCCACCATGATTCTTCCAATCACTCTGAATTACTATGATGTGAGTGGGGGATTGGTTGACATCCTTAGAGTCGATCAGGGTTCGTATGAGGGGCTTAACTACGGATTCCTCTGTCTCGATCATCGACATGCCAACTATTTCAACGGTAAAGAAGACACTGGCGTAATCGGCTTGTTCGCGAGCTTGTTGTCGCTGTATGGCGTGATCGCGCAGAACTACTGTCGATCGTCGGATACGATCGACGGAATCCTCAGTCTATTTGCCGACGCTGGTGTGTTTGCTGATTCACCGTTGTTTCATCAAGCCCACTCGCTCATTTTGAATGAAGGAGAAATCACAGATGAGTAAATCCAAAACTTCGAATGACAGCAAAACGAAAAGTAAGTCCGGTGGGTCAAATGGAAATGGGCAACACCGAAGAATTCAACAGATTGGAATTGATCCGCGAGTTCAGAAAGTCATTGTCGCGACATGGCAAGAAAAGGAAGCGGCTCGACGCGCCGAGTAGGTGCGAAGGCTCAGGTTTTCTGAGCCTCTTTTTTTGATCAGCTGTGCGTGCATAACCATCCAACTGTGAGCACAACACATGAGTTCGCAATAACCGCGCGGTTTGCTACACTTGCGACCACTTTAACTCATTGTGTCACACAATGTTCCATGTCAAGTAAAATAACAATACATGCCGCTGCTGATGAGATTCTGGCTTTGATGGACCGGCTAAGGGAACTTAGTGGCCCGCTCATGTCGAAATCGGTGGTATCGGATAGCAGGTTAGCCGGAAGTGTGCTCCTAGAAAGCCTCCAGAGCAAGGTGCGCTGGCTCGAACAAGGGCAAGCAGAGCGACGCACCGGCGTCGCATCAGTAACTGTTGATCCGGCCTCAGTGCACCCGGAATCTCAGAATGACCAAGGATCAGGGCCGTCAAAAAGTGATGGATTATAACTAGTTGCTATTTATGGTATATTTATTATGAAAAATGGCAATAAGGAGGTGGTCATGCAGTGGATGTACTGGTTCGCGAAATTGCTTGGTCTTTCATCCCTCATCAACGAAGCTACGCGCGCATCAAGTGATGCGGCGGCGGACCGTTGCGTCGAAAAATACAGGGAAGACAACGCCTGGTTCGAGAGTCTGCCGGAGGATCGTCGTCGGGCGCGCGAGCTCAAATGTCTAAAAGAGTCGCTAGATCGAGCGCGCCTCTCCGAAGCGCAAGTAAATGCTCGATACAACGAATTGCGTAGGAAAGAATTGCGTAGGAAAGAAGAAGCGCGGTAAAAACCAGCGCGTAATGAAGTAACTAGTTTGGGGGCTTGTACTGGCGCTACGCAACGTAGGCCAGTTTTTTTTGTGAACATGGGGAGTAAGGACGAACTCGCGACGTATACATTGCACGTAGTGAAACGAATTGCTGCGTACAAATCGCTCGGTCTGCGTGCGGTTTTTGACCACCCGGAAACCCTCGTAGAAGTCGCACAAAATACTGTCATTGCACTAGATGACGTGCCGGAATCTCAGTTTCAGTCATTACTCGACGAAGGATGGGATCACGCGGTTCGAGCGGAACGCATTTCCGCCGCAATCGTTCTTGCCGAAATCCACGGTGAGATTGACCAACTGCGGCGAGTAGAGGTTGAACTAGACGAGCCAACAACGCTGACAGACAACCGGCTCAGTGAACTCGGTGAGGATCGAGACTTTCTCGAATCTCACCGATTGCGTGATGAGATGACCGACGTCCTCGACAGAATTCAAAATCGATTCGCGCGCTTCTTAAGCGAAACGCGTAAATCGATTGTTTCGCGAGAAGAGCGTCTCGCACAAAAGCGTCTTGAAGAACTACTAGAAAAAAAGAGCATTCGGCGGTGGCGGGTAATTATGGGTGTTGCTGCAATGGCGACTGCCCTTGCAGGTTGGTATGCGGTCTACAGCAGCAGTTCCAATGAAAGCTCTCCGATGGAGCCGGGGGTTGTTGCTCCACCACCTTGACCGGACAGGCGGCGCGTAATCAAACCCACGACCTATGTTCGACCGATACTAATGTGACCGCGAGAGACATAAGCCTACGCGTGCATATATCTGGCCTTTGCGGGACCAGAATTCAGTGCGTTGTCGATTTCTGCCACCAGGCCGATTTGCTTTCTCTTTCGTAGCGTCGTCCGAAACCTACGCTTGCACTTGTCGCAGACGTAGCTTCCATTTTCATGTAGTGCGGAATAAGACACGAGCGGGAGTTGCACTAGCTGGCCGGGCGCGGTGTAGAAGACACGGCGACGACATCTGCCTAAAAAACGGGTCTCCCCACAGCGCGGCTGAAACCTCTCGTTTGACCACTTAGAATGATCGGTGCACGATGGCTAGAACGAAAACCTGTCATGGTGCGATAAAGCGGAAGTAGTGGTATGTACAAACGACAGAACCCGTTTCGGATGGGTCTGGAACGGTTTTCCCATTTTCAAGCTAGATTCGGCGACTTTTCGCGCCTATGCACGGATTCTTTGAACGCCAGCGAGTTTTACCCTGGTGTTGTTTTCGAAATACTGGACGAATGCAGCTGCCGCCTGAGGGCTTTTGGTCAAGAATTTCACATCTCATTCGAGATGGCTGCCCATGATGACCATTTCTCTACCGAAATCGGAGTTTTGGAGGTTTCCCAAGCTGTTCGGGTTGGCTCGCAGGAATCCCGCGAGCTTTTATTAAGGTGGTTTTTTGACGACTTCGGAAACGTGCGGAAATCTCTGGAAGCAAAGTATGACGGTCGCTATCCGCTACACGAGAGAGGGTTCATTATCGAGTTTACGGACGAACTAGCATCCGCATACCTGTCAAAAGTAGCGCTGCAGTACAAGAGCGTATAGGTCGATTGATTGATGGAATTTGATGTCTTTGTTTGCCACGCATCTTCGGACAGGGAAGATGTTGCGGTTCCTCTTGTAGAATTATTGCAGGAAAACGGGATTAACTGTTGGCTGGATCAGAACGAAATCAGGTGGGGAGATAGTCTCCCTGACAAGGTAAATGAGGGCCTCAGGCAGTCGCACTACGTAATTGTTGTTCTGAGCTCAAGCTTCCTAACAAAACCCTGGCCACAACGAGAGTTTAACGCAGCTCTCAATCTAGAGGCGGGCTCTGGAACATCAAGGGTGTTGCCATTGCTCGTTGGTACTCCGCAAGAGCGTGCTGGAGTTATCGAAAAGTACCCGCTAATAAATGACAAGCTATACATGATATGGCCTGATGACAGCGATCGACTTGTGAATGACATCGATTCGCTACTTGGTCACGCTTCAGATCTAGTATTGCCAACGCAGACTGCAAACATCAGAAATATCCGCCAACCGGAACTAGCCAGGAAACCAACAGAGCTTGAGCGGCACCGATTCGTGCAGTCAGGATTCAAAGAGATCCGGGACTACTTTGCCGAAGGAGTATTGCAGCTGTCGCAGCACGAGCACATCGATGCCGAGATAAATGACATACATGCAGCCAAGTTTACGTGTTACGCGTTTGTCTCGGGTGAACGAAGGGCTCAGTGTAAAGTCTGGTTGGGCGGCCCATCGAATGGAGAGCAAATCTCCTACAGCTCGAGCTTCGCCCAAATTGATGACGATAACTCGTACAACGATTGGGTCACTGTTTCTAGGGACAAGTTGAGCTGGGAAGCAAGTGGATTTGGTAGCTACGCAACCGGTCGGGCTGACAAATCTATGAATAGCGAGCAGGCTGCGAGTTACTTGTGGGAACAATTCATACAACCGCTCGCAAATTAGGATTGGCAGGCAGAGCACTCATATAGTACGGCTTCTGCAAGTTGGAAGTGGGGTGCACACCGCGCGGTTCTGATTGACGGTGAGCAACGCGTTGTGCCATTCATTGACACAGTCCCAGAAGCTAGCCGAGTTAGACAACATCCCCGTGCTTTGAGATTTTTCTTTAGAGGGCCACACTGTCCCAACAGGGTGGAAGTCAAGGCCTTGGCCCCGTGTCCTTAACAACTAATACAATATGTTAGGGTGTATGTAGGTGACCTGGTATTGGTCGCCGAACGGTGCTCTTTCACAGCAATAACAAACCTAGTCTCCCGTCTCTATTGATCTCATAGAGATCGATAAAGTCGCGCCCCATTGATCGCGACCATGTATCCCATACGTCAACCCGTTGATCGTGGAGAGTAGTCTCGGATGTATTCGGATTATTCGGTCAGACCTATTGGATGGTTTGGAGCGCGCTTCCGTGGGGTAGTTGGAGAATGGTTTGCTAAAATAGATATGGCACAAAGAAAGATTAGAAACTCCTGGTGGGTGGACATAACCCACAATAAAAAGCGCTATAGGAAAAAGAGCCCCGAGAATACGAAGGAAGGTGCTCGCAAATTTGAGATGTCTCTAAGGCGGAAGTTGGCGGAAGGGGAAGAGATCGAAGAGCCTGTAGAAACGACTCAATCCTTTCGAGAATTCGCTGAGCTTTGGTTTGCGACGCACGTAGAGGTCCACAACAAACCTTCTATGGCTAAGAAAACTCGGGGAATCTTAGATCGGCTGCTGATACCAACTTTTGGAGCTAACCCCATTGGAGACATAGCGACTTTAGAAGTTGAGAAGTACAAGTTAGAGCGAGTAAGGTCAGGTATGTCTAACAAGACTATAAACAGCGAACTCGGGGTACTAGGTAAGTGCTTGCGTGACGCGAAGAAATGGATCGGAATCGAAAAGATCCCCGAAATCACTCCATTGAAACTAGCCCCAACGCACTTTGATTTTCTGTCGAAAGAAGAGTGTGACCGTCTCTTATCAAATCTCGAGGGCATTTGGTACGACATTGTTTATACCGCCCTGAAAACGGGTCTTCGTCGGGGAGAGCTTGAGGCCCTTCGATGGCAAGATGTTCAGTTGGACAAAAAAACCGTACTAGTCAGGCACAACAGATGCTCTGTGACCAATGAACTGCTATCTCCCAAAGGCAACAGCGTACGATCCGTACCGTTATCTGATGACGTGGTCGAATTGCTTAAGAGACGGCAACGAGAAGAAGGCTTTGTATTCGGTGTGGACGGACAAATGTTCGAAGGGCGGGTTCTTAATAGAAAGATTGCTGTAGGATGTAATCTCGCTCGTTTGCGTGTGGTTACCTGTCACGTTCTTCGACACACCTTTGCATCACACTTAGCTATGAAAGGAGTTCCCATTATTGTCATTCAGAAACTCCTTGGACATACGGATTTAAAGGTGACAATGCGCTATGCGCACCTCTCCCAAGAATCGCTATATTCAGTCACTCAGGTGATGCAAACACCATTTGCACCCTCAACAAGTAAGGCAGCGTAGCCTTCATCTTGGGCAACATACGGGCAACACTTGCTCTTTGTCACCAGTTCTACTGGCGTTGATTGAATGGTGAACCAAAGAGAGGATGTAAAAGCAAGAGAATCCAAGGGATTTCCCAACCTTCGGAATCAGTTTGGGAGATGGCTTACTAGAGCCTGACTGTGGGCGATGAGGGATTTGAACCCTGAATTGAATGAACATGCGGTATCAATTGAATTCAGATTTTCAGACTTTTCAAAGTCCTTCTGATCACTTGATATCATTAAGAAGCGGTCGATATCAGGAAATAGCTAGGTTCTAGGCAACCGGTGGGCAACCAACTCTTCAAAGTTTATCAATGAAAGAGCACGGTAGATTGAAGTTGCAACTGTCTAGTCGGTTGTCTAGCCTTGACAAAAGAACACACGAACAGTGTGTTCTTTTGCGCTGCTTTGTCAGCTTCGATTACTTGTTTTTTGGTTTGAACTTCGAAACTGTTTCTAAGTACTCAACGATATCGGCTCGTGCAATACGAACACACCCTCCTATCTTATAGTGCCGGAGACTTCCTCTCGCGAGAATACGACGAACACCAATTGGAGAGATACAAAGTAGCTTTGCTGCTTCCGGAACAGTAAGCAATTCGATGGGCTGTTCCATACTTAAGATCAATGTTGCATTGTGCTTGTACTGATAAACATTCGACCAATATGAAGACGGTACGCTTTCAAACGTCTACAAAGTAGACCGGAAGAATTGACTAGAGCTGCAATATCGCTATGAGCGAAGATAAAAACTAGAATCCTCCTCGAATGGACACACGCCAATTTCTGATACCAGACCCAGGTGGTGGAAAGAGCCCAAGGCAGGGCCTCGACACGGACAATCCGGTATTCGGTAGGATTAGCTGTCATAACCATCGGGCCGAACATGAAGTGTGTTCATCTGTTACGACGAATTGAGGTTAGAGTGACGCGATTGGGGTTCTAGTACTTCATTGTCGATGCGAATCCCGGATAGATGGATCCAGTCGCGCAGTGATCTGTAGGCTTCGGATATGTTGCTTCTAACCGAAAACTACTGCTAATTGCAGATTGTGGTTTTAATACTGTTGGATTCTTTTGTTCTCGGAAATGCCGTACTGTTTCATCGTGAACCCTCAGCTAACTGTATTAGCGCTGCAATTCGGATTATCTTTCATACGCCTCGTGTCATGGGATTCTACAGTGGCATCCGCAAGACTCAACAGAACTAGGTGGTACGGGAGATTTCAGTTGGCAAAGAATAGAGTTCCTAGCCGCAAAGTGACGTTCGCATCCGACCGTACATGCTGTGTGTAGACAAGAAAGTCGTCCTACTCAGATTCGCCACATTGATAAAAACCCTTTGAACAACGATTGGTAGACTCGCAATGTTGTGCGGACAGCGTCAAATAAAAGTTGAGTCCCAAGCCTACAATTTTTCTCGTCCACCCTTTTCCAGGTGGTAGGCGCAGAAAACATAACTGCTTTCTTTCGGACTCGCTTCACTAGCATGATTGGACTTCTGAGAGATCTTTCCCGGAAGTCCTTCAATCTTAGGAGGGCTATCGAATGAATCTAGGCGTGGCAACGAGGGACTAATCCAATGAACGTGCGCATCTCGGAGCCAAGACAGTCCAACGTCGTCGCGACGCCCCGCCATCTTCGGTTCTATTCAAACTGAGCGATTTGACCGACGCGATACCAATCCGAGGGACAGACCCCGTCATCTGTTACCGCTTCCGTCGTACCGTTTGCAGGGACTGTCCACTGGTAGTCTTGGGCCTCATCCATAGAGCGCACGACGATGTCCTGGCTCGTGTGAGTGTTTTCGATCTCTACGCAAGTTTCAGTTTGCTGGATACGCATGTGTTCGCAAGCATCACCCTCGCATTCAGCGTAGGCAAGGGGGGCGAGTGTGATGATAGATAGCGACAAAAGTGTTCTTTTCATTCGACTTCCCTGTGCGATGGATAGATCAATACGTTACCGGATGATATCCAAATACAAAAGAACATTTGTGCTAAGGGGAATTACGTAGTCCCTTTTTCTTTTCGACGCCACAAAAATCTGGACAGCCGCAATCCGTTTGCTCTAGTCTTCTCCTGGTACGCTATGTGCCGCAGATCACGTTTGGTGGTTTGTTAGGGAATCACTTCAGAAGGATTTGAGTTATGGGGAACTACACCTCACGTTCGACATCAGCCTCACAGCCGTGCATCGGGATGAGAAGGCTCATTTCGATGTTGGTACTGAGCCCGTTTCTGATGGCTGTAGCACCGTCTTTTGCCGCAGACTGCGCTGGTGTTGGCATCATCGAGGTTGCGGATCCACCAAATCTTACGAACCCATCCGCGTGCGCGGACGGTATGCTCTCAGAACCCGGTGCGGTCTTCGCTGGAGGATCTCCCAACTCAGAGTCTCATGCCTGCCACTCCCGTTATCAAGCGATGGTGGATGCCCATGCGCCCCAAACCTATACCTTTTGGGCTTACATGGTCAGCCCGCCAGGAGCAGGGCTGTGTCTCGATGGATCTCCGGTTGAATGTTCCGTATGCCTAGCGTTTGACAACCCCACCTGTCCCACCGGTCAGAGGCTGCAAAATGGACTATGTGTGGACGATACGGTCCAAAATGATCCGGCATCACAGGGGCCATTTCCCTGTGATGGACCTGGCGGACCGGGGTCCGTTACTCCTAGAAGTTCAAGCCCGATCTATTTCGGTTCTGGGAACAAGTACCTCGAATTCACTGACTATCGCGGGGGAGGCGTGTTCCCTCTCGCATGGAAACGTGCGTACAACGCACTCGATGGCGTGTGGCGTTTCAATTACCAACAGCACCTTGAGTTTGTCAATGGGATTCATACGCGGGTCTGGCAAGCCGATGGTCGAGGGATTTCGTTTTACGAAACCAACTTTACGGATGATATTTGGGAACCATTGTCTGATATCAAGACAGCGTTGTCGCACGATGGCACCACAGATGAGTGGACGGTGGTGTATCCCGATGATCGGGTAGAAGTCTACAACGGGGACGGTCAGCTACTCTCCATTACCAATCGGGATGGACAGTCAATCACGCTAAGCTATACCTTGGGACTCTTGTCTTCCGTTACCCACTTCTCCGGGCGTGTGCTTACGCTAACGCGCGACGCCAGTGATCGCGTGGCTTCGCTCACGGATCCTGCTGGTAACGTCTACACGTATGACTATGACGTTAACGGGATGCTGGAGTTTGTCACCTTTCCCGACGATACCCCTGGTACCTCAACTGACAATCCACAGATTCAGTATCACTACGAAGACATCAACGATAACGCTCTAGTAACAGGCATCACTGATGAGCTAGGTGTGAGGTATACCACCTATGCTTACGATAGTGAGGGTAGGGCCACGCTCAGTGAACGGGCTGGCAACGTCGAAGCGACTTCGGTGGCGTACAACACAGACGGAACGGTCACTGTTACCAACGAGCTCAGCAAGCAAGCGATATACACCTTTGTGACAGAAAATGGCATTCGTAAAGTGAGCAGCGTTGATGGGCAAGCCACAACGCTGTGCGCGGCCACGACTATGGCTTCAACGTATGACGCCAATGGATTCGTCGATACACAGACGGACAACAACGGCAACATCACGGATTTCACGTATAACAGTCGGGGTCTGGTAGAGAGCAAAACAGAAGCTTCGGGTACTTCAGATGCTCGTACAACCACAACGACCTGGCACGCGACGCTCAGAGTGCCGACACAGATCGTTCGTCCAGGTCAGACCGTCGACATGACCTACGACAGCGAAGGGCGGTTGCTCACACGTACGATTACCGACACCCAAACCCAATCGATTCCATACTCAACCAACGGCAACACTCGCGTGTGGACCTACACGTATCACCCCACATTTGGACTCGTGACTTCCATAGACGGTCCTCGGACCGGAGATACCACCAATTTCACCTACGACGCTAATGGAGATCTGGCGACTACCACGAATGCCGAAGGCCATGTCACGACCATTGTCTCTCGGGATACGCGTGGGCTACCTACGCGAATCGAAGATCCAAACGGTGTCGATACGGTGCTCGCCTATGATGAACGAGGCCGTCTTACGAGTAGTACCGTGGAATCGAGCCAAGGCAATGCCGTCACCTCTTTCTCGTATGATGATGCCAGTCAGCTGACCTCTGTGACGCTGCCTAATGGCAGTTCGCTAGATTACGAATACGACAACGCCCATCGTTTGGTAGCCATCGAAAACAATCTGGGTGAGCGCATTGAGTACACGCTCGACAATGCCGGTAATCGCACCGGAGAAACCATTCGGAACAGCGCGTCCGTCATCGTCAAAACCCAAACCCGGCTCTTCGACGAACTCTCCCGGCTGCGAGAAGACATTGGCGCGCAAAGCCAGACCACCTCGTATGACTATGACCTCAATGACAATTTGGACGGGATTGAAGACGCGCTCCTGGACACAACCACACAGTCTTTCGACGCCTTGGACCGTCTCATCAGCGTCACCGACCCGGATCTCAATAGTGCGGATTACGACTACGACGACCGGGACAATCTGACCCAGGTCACCGATCCCAGAGGCATCATCACGAGCTTCATCTACGATGGTCTGGACAATCTGATCCAGGAAGACAGTGCCGATGCCGGTATCAGCGTCCATCTTTACGATGCTGCCGGTAACCGCACGCAAACCACCGATGCGCGGGGTGTGGTGGCGCAGATGGCGTATGACGGACTGAGCCGCCTCACCAGCGTGACTTACCCGGCCAGTACGGCAGAGAACATCACCTATACCTACGACACCGGCACGAACGGAGAAGGGCGGCTAACCTCCATGACGGATGAGTCGGGCAGTACGAGCTACACCTATGACGACCGGGGCAATGTTTTGACCGAAACCCGGGTCATTGGTGCGGCCTCCTACGTCACGAGCTACACGTACGATCTTGCTGACAACGTCCTGACCGTGACCTATCCGAGCGGCCGCATCGTGAACTACGGGCGTGATGTTTTGGGTCGCGTTGACACGGTGACCACCCAAACGGATTCGGGGAGTGCGACAGAGAATGTTGCGACCAGCATCACCTATCTGCCGTTTGGTCCGGCCGATGGTTGGACGTTCGGCAATGGCAGTACCGCATCGAGGGTTTTTGACTCGGACTACCGGATCACAGATCTCCTGGTCACAACCTCAGGCAGTGCCGGTGTGATCGACCGTGACTACCTCTACAACCCGGTCAACAACATCACCGGCATCACGAATGCGCTGGACGGTACGCGGAGTCAGACGTTTACCTATGACAGCCTCTATCGACTGACTCAGGCTGTAGGCGTCTATGGTACGTTTGACTACAGCTATGACGAGGTTGGTAATCGCACCGTCAAGACCATCAACAGTACGGATGTGCTGACTTACACCTATGCGACAACCAGCAACCGGCTGCTGTCGGTGGATGAAGCCGGTGACCTTCGCGTGTTCACCTACGATGCCCAAGGCAATGTGGTCATCGATGATCGCGGGTCGGGGCCAGGATTAGACTTGGAGTACAACGACCGGAACCGCTTGGTTGAGACGGAGGTGACGCCATGAACTTCACCAAACTCTCACTGATGGCACTGAGTGCCCTGATCGCAACCACGGTATCTGCGGCAAACTTCAAGCAAGACGCGGGCACTCAAGGCCTTGTCTCACTAGAAGTCGAAAACGCGCATGACTACGCGGCAGTCGGTGGTTCTAGCTGGAAGTACCTTTACGATGCCGCTCCCGGCTATTCAGACGATGAAGCGGGACGGGCAGACCCCGACAACGGCACCGCGCACTCAACGAACTTTGTGGGTAACAGCCCCTGGTTCGAGTTTCGCGTGGAGTTTGCTCACACCGGTACCCACTATGTGTGGGTGCGCGGTTTAGCGCCGTCCACCGACTCGAACGAAATCCATGTCGGGCTCAATGGCGCGGCCGATCCGAACGCAGACAACATCGACATCCCCACACCGCTCAATCAGGC
The DNA here is from genome assembly GCA_028285415.1 of Pseudomonadales bacterium. GTDB lineage: Bacteria > Pseudomonadota > Gammaproteobacteria > Pseudomonadales > Azotimanducaceae > UBA4421. The sequence goes on along the minus strand of JANQPF010000014.1, from coordinate 81,443 downwards.
GAACTGGTCGGACGGTTCCCACACGATCAATGTGCCCTCGACCGGGAATCACGCGGTTCGGGTGTGGATGGGTGAAGACGGGGTGATTGTCGACAAGATCGTTTTGACCACTGACTCTGGCTATACCCCCACGGGGGAAGGTCCTGCGGAAAGCGCGCTCATCGGTCCCGTAGCAAAGTGGAGCAGAGCATTCGTTGACCCCGAAACCACAGGCAACAGCATCGATGTGCTGGCCAATGACTACCATACCGAGAGTGAGTCCTTCTGGATTACCACTGCCCAGCAAAATGGCACGTATGGGACCTTGAGCGTCAATGGAGCAGGGGATGCATTGATCTATGACGCACCCACACCGCATTCGGGTCAGGATGAGGTGGTGAATTTCTCCTATACCGTGACGGACGCCGCAGGTCGTCTGGGTGATGCCACGGGCGTCATTGTGGTCTCGGACAATGACTTTCCGGTTGCCGCGAATGACAGCTTCGGCGTGGCCGAAAATTCGAGTAACAACTCGCTGTCCGTGATGATGAATGACACTGACCCCAACAGTGATCCATTGGAGATCAGCTTTGTCTGGGGTACAAACCAGGGTGGTTCAGTCTCCATCAATGGCACCAAGGATGCCGTCCTGTATACACCCGCAACTGGCTTTGTTGGTACCGAAACGTTTACCTACAAGATCAAGGATGGGCGTCCGTTCAGCGTCGATACCGCACAGGTGACCGTCACCGTATCTGCGTCGGGTTCGAATCAACCGCCGGTTGCGAACGACGATGCCTACATGGTCGATCAAGACACGAGCAACAACAGCTTGGCGGTCTTGGCGAACGATACCGATCCTGACGGCGATACGCTCTCCCTCTCAAGCCTCGGCACGACCAGTAACGGCGGTTCTGTGAGCATCAGTGGTACGAATGTGCTTTACACGCCGGCTGCAGGATACGTAGGCAACGAGACGTTCACCTACACAATGACCGATGGCACGACCGGGCACGAGCAGACCGCTACGGTCACCATGACGGTGAACTCGACCAACACACCACCGGTGGCTGTGAACGATAGCTACAACGTGACTCAAGGCACGTCAAACAACTCGCTCTCTGTGCTGGGTAACGATACTGATGCAGATCTCGACACGTTGAATATTGATTCTGTGGGCGCCCCGAGCAACGGTGGGACAGCGACCATCAATGGTACGAACGTAGACTACACACCTGATCCTGGATTCACAGGCGTAGAGACGTTCACCTATACCGCATCTGACGGCAATGGTGGAAGTGATTCAGCAACGGTGTCAGTGACTGTCGATCCTGTGGTCACCAATCAGCCACCGGTGCTGGCGACCATTGGTAATCAAAGTGCTGTCGAAGGGTTCCAGCTGTCACTCTCAATCACGGCAACGGACAGCGATGGCCCGGCGCCGCTGGTGCTGAGTCAGACCAATAACTTGCCGGGCAACCCCAACATTCTGACGGATAACGGTGATGGCACTGGCACGCTCTCTTGGACACCGGCGACGGGTGATGCTGCCAACAGCCCGTACAGTGTTACGGTCACGGCCACGGATGGTGACAGTGCTATCGACTCTGAAGTCATCACCGTGACGGTAAATGAGCCGGCGGTCGCAACGTACACCTACAACGCGATGGGACAGCGGGTAAGCAAGACAATAGGATCTGAGATCATTCACTTCGTATATGACCAAGGGGGTCAACTGATCGCCGAAATTGATGCTTCGACTGGTCAGACAGTGCGGGAGTATGTCTACGCCAACGGTGAGCAGACGGCTGTGATTGATGACACTGATACCCTCAACGAGGAAATGTACTTTGTGCACAACGATCACTTGGGGACGCCGCAGTCGTTGAGTGATGAAAGTGAGCAGGTTGTGTGGTCTGCTGACTACGAACCGTTTGGTCGGGTTAGTACCTTGACTAACACAATTGACCAGCAGATCCGGTTCCCAGGGCAGTATGAAGATGCTGAGAGCGGTCTCTACTACAACTACTTCAGAACCTATGACCCCAGCACAGGCAGATATACCCAGAGTGACCCGATTGGTCTGTACGGCGGACTCAACTCATTCGCTTATGTGGGAAACAACCCGCTAGTGTCGAAGGATCCTTTCGGTCTTGCCGCTCAGGCGTGTTTGCTCCCGTGGGTTACCCCTGCTTGCGCAGAAGCTGCTGCCGTAGTGGTCATGGCCTGCCAAGCTATTGTAGTTGCAGGGGTGTCGATTATGATGACAGGAGACGAATGTGGAGGAGACTCCTGTTCAACAGACGGAGATCCTGAGTTTGAGGACACACCCGAGAATCAACCTCCCTTTACTGGAGTGCCCGGATCGACGGTTCGAGGAGGTACTGGTAGCCGCACTTATGGCGATGACGGATACCCAGAGACGGATCGTGATACGGGGCATCCAGACGAAGCTGGTGTAGGTAGTGGAGATCATGCCCATGACTGGAGCCGCCCTGATTCCGGCGGACCACCAACCCATGATGATAGGGGTCCGGGGCGATTGCCAAGACCAGGTGATCCGCCTCTTCCTCGTGGCCCTAATGTTCCGCCTCCAAGTGGTTAGGTGGGAATAGATGAGTGAGCCAAGGTTCAGTAAGAACGGGGACGCGGCCGGAATATCTTTCCATGACAGCGTCTTGGTTGAGTTTTGTTACTTTGCGCATACCAAGCAAATGAGGTTGGGTTTTGAAAGTGCAGGTAAGGGTAAAGAAAGAAGTCTAGTTTTGGGCGACGAGGTCTTAATGCTAAACGTATTAAGTCTGTGGGAAGGGACGATTGTCTCGCAAGTTACAGCACGACCTATTTCTAGCCTCTCTATTGAACCACAAAACCAGGCTGATGGAGTTGGATGGGGAGGCCTCTTTCTCAATCGCCTGCGCAAGATAGACTACACTCAGAAGGCCGAATGGTACGTAGATAACTACCCGGACGCGCTTCTATTGGAAGTGTGTTCTTCGTACGGCGGTCATATCTTTGCGTTGGCTGAGAATTTCAAAATTGTACGAACCTAAGACCTCTCTCGTTCGATGGTCTGAAGCTGATCGTTTGTCCTGACTTCGTTTGCTCAGCGGACTACGAACCTTTTGGGCAAGTGACTGTCACTTTTCGCTTTGTTGGTAGGGCCATTTCGAAAATGCGAAAACCCACAACATCACAAGGTTTAACAGTGGAATGATTGCGCAAGCAGACCACCAACCAGAGTAGCCAGCTTTTTGAACAATTTTTGAAACGGGCACGACGATTACAGATATGTAGAACGCAATGACAATAATTTCAGTTAGACCGACTCCAAACATAACCTCTCCCTCTTAGTGTACTCATTTGCCCATTAAACCACATAGAAGCGATCAAGAACGCTATCTCTGGAAACATCTCGCATGAGGTGCCTTGACAAGTAGACAAACGTAGAGTGTAGTGCACGAAGCTGTAACTTTGTGGCCGCATACTACGATATCTAGGGTATCCACTACGAAGCGTGCCGAACTCGGCAAACTATCCCGTCTCAGGGAGAACCTACTTATTCTTTAGTATCTAGGAGACGATGTGATCCGATCCTTAAGCGGATTGCACCGCAAAGGTCACTATGTCTCGATTCATTCACAACTACTTACGTAGCGCTCGAAAACGGGCTGGTTTCTCTCAGGAAGATATTGCCTTTCTTCTCGGTTGCCACTCAGGGGCGAAGGTTTCTCGGTACGAGAATCTCACCAGGGAACCTAACCTACATACTGCGCTAGCTTGCCAAGCGGTGTATCGGGTACCGGTCCACGAGCTATTTCCCGGGATTTATACCTTGGTCGAAAAACAAGTTAAACGGCGTGCGTTCGTCTTGAAGTCTCAGCTCGACACTGAAGGAAACGAAGTCCTTCTCCGGCAGAAGTGTGCATTCCTTGAAAGTCTCGAATTGGGTATTGAGCCCGAAGAAGTACGCCATGTTGTATGGGAAAACCCAAAACAGCTCCCGTTGTTTTAGCTGTTGCGCCGGTCTCACGCGGTATTGGATTTGCACTCTTCGAAGGTCCCACAAAGATCATCGATTGGGGTGTTAAGGAAGCGCGCGTCAACAAAGACGTTGTATGTCAGCGTCACATCGAATCGCTCATTTCGTTCTATCAACCCGATCTCCTTGTCATGGAGCAGTTTGACGAAGGAACCAATCGAGAGCGTGTCGCAAAGCTCAACGAAAGCCTTGCGATTCTCGCGACACTCAAAGGCGTTGACGTTACTCGATTACCCAAGGACGAAGTGCACGCGGTATTCGGTCAGTTTGGCTCGACCAAAAAGTTTGGTATTGCCAAAACCATAGGCCAGTGGCTACCGGAGCTGCAGCATCGAATGCCGCGCTATCGAAAGCCATGGATGAACGAAGATCACTCTATGGCGATCTTCGAGGCCGCGGCGCTTGCTCTTTCGTACTACTACATCAACTCATAAAGGAGGACTCATCATGTCCAATACTTCGAAAGAAGTGCACGACCAATCGCTCGAAGAAGAGCAGATCCTTGCTCGGGCTAAATCAATAATTAACGCTCGGTTTGTCCGAGGCATTCGGATTGACGGTGCCAAGGATGCGAAGGATCTGATTGTCGTTAAACTTGCCAACCAAGCGCAGGAACAGTTCGGCTGTCTATTCTTGGACACTCGGCACAACCTAATCGGATTCGAGGTGCTGTTTAGAGGGACTATCGATCGATCGAATGTGTATCCGCGTGTGGTCGCCAGGAGATCACTGGATCTACATGCGGCGGCGGTGATTTTGTGTCACAACCACCCATCGGGAGACCCTCAACCAAGCCAAGCGGATATCTCGCTCACCAATCAACTATCTGAGACTCTCAAACTGTTTGACGTGCGGGTGCTGGACCATGTCGTGGTGGGTGGTACGCAGACGTATAGTCTTGCGGAACATGGGTTGTTGTAACAAAACGCCTCCTTTATGGGAGGCGTTTTAGCTGTCAGTGGAACATTCACCGTTCTCCCGTGTGAACGGAACACTGGGTACGGTGAGTACATGCAAAACTACCTTGCGTACTTTGCCCAAACGAATACGCGCGGCATTCGAAAGCGGTTTGGAATCCTGTATGCCGATCGCATGAGTCACGTGTATGTGATCGGGAAAACAGGTGCCGGCAAGACAACACTCCTAGATGCCATTGCTCGCCAGGACATAGAGAACGGCTACGGTCTTACGCTCATTGATCCACATGGGGACTTTGTTGAACGTGTCCATCGGTGGGTGCCCGAGCATCGGAAAGGTGATGTGGTCTATTTTGACGTGGCAGATCCCGAACAACCCTACGGCTACAATCCGCTCAAATTTGTATCGATCGATAGGAGACCACTAGCGGCTGCGGGATTGCTAGAGGTATTGAAGAAGACCTGGAAAGACTCGTGGGGTCAACGGCTTGAGCATATCCTCCGTAACGCCATATTGGCTTTGTTAGATCTACCGAATTCCACGCTCCTCGACATTCTCCGTCTCCTTGATGACAAGCAATTCAGAGAAGAAGTATCCGGCCAGATCACCAACGGCCGAGTACGAGAATTCTGGCAGCACGAATTCGAACGATACTCATACCGCCTGCGAGCAGATGCTGTTGTCCCAATACAGAACAAAGTCGGCGCATTCCTTGCCGATCCAGTTTTGCGTCGTGTCTTGGTAGATCCAGAAGAACCACTGGCACTCCGAAAGATTATGGATAGTGGAAAGATATTGCTCGTTAACCTTGCAAAAGGCCGATTTGGAGAAGACTCCACTCAGCTACTCGGCGGACTCCTCGTTACAACTATTGGGTTAGCGGCATTTAGTCGTGCCGATACCGATGAAGACAAGCGTGGTGATCATTTTCTGTTTATTGATGAATTTCAGAACTTCACCACGCTTGCAATTGCCAACATGATTTCTGAGTTGCGCAAGTATCGCGTCGGTTTGGTGCTAGCAAATCAGTATCTCTCGCAGATTGAGCCTGACATCCGATACGCCGTGATTGGGAACGCCGGAACACTTATTTCGTTTCGTTTGAGCGGTAAGGACGCGCCATATGTTGCGAAAGAATTTGCGCCGACGTTTGGATCAGAAGACCTCGTCAATCTGCCAAACTATGAAATCTATCTTCGGTTACTCATTGACGGTGCACCGTCGAAGGCGTTCAGTGCTGAAACGTTGCGTCCAGAGCAAGCCCTGATGTGTATCAGAGCGCGTAGCTAGCGAGCCAATCCAATCTCATACTCGATTTTGTCGCGTGCCACCTTTCGAACTTGAGAAAGGTAGCTTGCGCGCCCCTTTCTAAGACTTACAAATACCATATATATGGTCAAATAAGTTGATATATAGTCGCAGAGGGAAATTGTTGGGAGGAGTAGGGCATGAGAGTGGAAATAGAGCGCGAAGAACAACCGCAAGGCGGTGAGGCGTTTATCGTTGGAAAGGTTCCTGGTTGGGTGATTGTTATTGGCTGTATCGTGTCGCTTGTCATTCCAATACTTGGTTTCTTCATCATCCCCTTTGTGATCTATGACTATTTTCGATTCCAGAAGTCACAAAAAAGTTATCACACGGTGAGTATCGCGATCGATTTCTCGGAAGAGGAAAAACACATCATTAAGAGCAATCGGCTTGAGGATCGGATCATCCTCGAACGTCCACTCGATGCGCTTCGACAGAAGAATAGCTCAGATAGAACGTATTACGAAAGTAGGCCACAAGGATTCTGGTTGTCCATTCGAAGTGTGCTAGAAGGAACTTCTGACGTGTATCACGTTGAGACACCGGCTGACGCACGTGCATACGAACAAGAGCTTGAATCTAAGTTGCCAATGCTCAAGGAGTTTCTTGAAGCAAACGTCGTTCAAGAACATGAGCATGGAAAAAGAACACTAGAGTTCTAGATGGATAAGAATATTGGCGAGATCTTTTTCGTCCTCGCCTTTCTCGTGCTCCTTAGTGTTTTTGTCATCTACTGGTATCTCTTCATTCCAGTGGGACTTGCGTACGCGGGGTACCGCATCTACTTGAACTCTCCGGGTCGAAAAGAAGAGCATGCAAAACAAGTGTGCAATCAACTCTATGAACGAGCGCTCGAGCTCAACGGTGATGAGAAAACGTATCATGATCAAGTCATCGAGTTCGGTGGGCCAATCGTTCGTAGTTTGCCTGAGAGCCTGCCCGAAGCGCTCTATGACGAGATGGTCCAAGTCGTTATCGATCTCTTCGAACTGGAAAACTTGGTGATAACCAGGGTTGCTAAGCCACCCGCAATATGTAATTCCCTGGAAGGAGCGCGCTACCGAGATCAGCTCAACGATCTGATTGCCAAACACAACGATATCGAAGCCAATCGACAGCTCGCTCAACGAGTCATCAAACGCAGTTTCCATGATTTCCTGATGCAGCTGCCCACATTTGATGACGAAGAGGGGGACATTGTCGCTGAAGTACCGTTGTCTCAGACTTGCGATCTTCGACCGGCAATTGCTGACCTCTACATTTCGTTCTACTTGGAAGATGTGCGCAACACGAGTTGTTTTAGACACTTACGAGAGGTGCTCAATCGGAACATGTGCGAAGCCTCCGGTCTTGAGCCAACGGCAGAAAATGCACGAACAGAAGCGATGCCCCCTACGGAGTACGACGGGGATGATCCCGCCTATGCGTATTTGAAGCACACACCTCTGCTCCGGATTTGTGAAGCGCGAATTCCGTATCGTGTCCCGCAGAAGCTCCGATTTGAACATCAATGGATCATCGCCCCAACGGGATCAGGCAAGACCAACTTACTTTCCGCCCAGTTGGATCGCGACTTCGATCTAGTTGCAAAGGATCAAGCCTCCGTCATTGTGATGGAAAGTAAGCGAGATCTGATCAAAGGGATCGAAGGTCTGGATCGCTTTGGACCAGGTGGGGACCTTGAAGGAAAGTTGGTGCTCATTGATGTCGAGGACAATCAATATCCAGCAGCCCTCAATCTTTTCGATCTCTTAGCACGTGACGCCACTGAGGAGCTGTCATTTCGAGATGAAGAAATCCTCAAAAACTCAACGCAGTCGATGCTTGAGTACGTCTTCCGCTCGTTGCTCGATGCGAAATTGACCAGCATGCAAAGTACGCTTTTGCGGTTTTCGATTGAGCTTATGCTCCAAGTTCCTGGAGCGACCCTCGAAGATCTAACAACGCTGTTGGAACAACCCGGTGGCGAAACATCGTACCGAGACTATCTCTCGAAAATGAGTGGTGATGGTCAGCGCTTCTTCGAGAGTAAATTTAACGATCCTGCGTACAAAAGGACAAAAGGAGAAGTGCTCAATCGAATTTACGCAGTCAAGAGTATCGGCACATTGGCCCGTATGTTTGCTGCGCCGAATACGAAACTCAACATGTACGAGGAAATGGGGAGCGCGAAAGTCATTCTCGTCAACACATGCAAAGCGCTCATGCAACAAGAGGGTGCGGAGTTGTTTGGTCGGTTTATGATCGCGCTAACGCTCTTGGCGGCGGAGAAGCGACAGCTACAACCTCGGAGTGAGCGCCTCCCAACGTTTTTCTACATCGACGAATGCCAAGACTACATCCGTAGTGACGAAATGTTGCCAGTAATACTGGCGCAAGCTCGAGCTTTGAATCTTGGTATGGTGCTCGCCCATCAGAACCTCTCTCAAATTAGCAGCGATGTGCAGGGGGCGTTGATTAGTAACACCTCAATAAAGTACGCGTCTCACGTTACTGAAGGAGTTAGTAGTCTTGCGCAGGCAATGCGTACTGAATCACGGTTCATCGTGGAACAGCCCAAATACGGCTTCGCCGCATACTTTCGCGATGTGACGAACCAGGCTATTTCCATCAAAGTACCCGAAACGGACTTTGAGAAGCGCCCGCGTATGTCGGAAGAGGACCACAGATCGATGATCGAGAATATGCGTGAAGCGTACTGTTACCGAATCGACTGGAAAGGTGAGGCGACCTCACCGGATCCTGTTCTCGATGAACCATCAAGCGAAGACGATGGTGGAATTGATGGAGATTGGGAACGCTAGCGAAAAATTTTGGCCTGCGCGTAGCCATCCAAGGCTACTCGCTATTCAACACTGCTGACTATACGGCTCGTTTACGCGATCGCAGTAGGGTTGTATGTATTCGTCATGAATCAGCGAATACATACGACAGATGCGAACGGTCGACGTGTGCGCGGTGTGCGAAGCTCATCCGGGCGCTACAAGATGCTCACAGGGCGAGACGTCGAAATCCTCAAGCTACTATCCCAATTGCCATACCTCAATTCAGATTGGATATGGGCGTTATTACCTCCAGAAGTGCGTGGTAAATCCAAGCCTCGATTTCGGGATGCGCTGACCAATCTGTTTCATGAAACGAATACGCAAGATCGCGGTGCGTATCTCAACTGGCCGGAGCAACAACGACGTAACCACCTCTTCAGAGCGACGCCCAGTTATTACACGCTCAGCGACGCGGGGAGAAGGGCGCTCGTCCGTATGGGATTCCCAACGCAATCTGACTTGGTAGTGTCCAAGTCGCTAGGTCCCTTCTCCCATGGGGTGATGATTTGTGAAGCGCTTTCGTCGATCCGACTTGGGCTTGAACGACACCCGAACCTCGATTTTGTGAGTATGGCTGAAGTGCTCAATCGTGCCCAGTCTGAGGAGCCGAAGCTTTCGGTAGATGTTTGTTGGCAGTTTTCGAAAGGCGGTCGGGTGCATCGATATTCGGTAGAGCTCGAACCCGATTTCCTATTTGGTATTGAGCATCTAGTGGATGGCAAGAAAACCTATCGTTTCTACGCGGTCGAGTGTGAACACACCAACACGGTTCGCGCGAAGACACTGTCGCGTCACAGCTACTTTAGGAAGGTGTTGGCTTATGCAACAGCTGAGTCCACTAAAGCGTACAGGAAACAGTGGGGTATTCCGAATCTTTCAGTCCTCACGCTCTCACCCTATCCAGAGCGGATCGCGCAGATGATATCGGTTGTAGAAGACGTTACGGCTCAGACGGGTTCTCTATTTGCCGCTTTCAAAGAAATGCCAGTCTTTGGTGAACGGCTGGCCAGCGTAGGACCTAATTCTGCTTGTATTGATGAGGCATGGGTGAGTGCTCAAGGACATAAGCACTTTCTGTGTCACTTGTAGCTACAGGGCGGAGGGTGGGTGTCTTTGCAAGCAAAGACTGTTGCGGGCGCCACTTTTCTTGATGGGTTGCTAACGCATTGATTTAAAAAGTGAAATCAACCAGTTGTGTTTAATCTGAGGGGGATGCTTGTACCGCATGCGTATCCGCATTTGAAAGTTGTCGTTCGCGGTCACTTAACCGTCCTCAGTCGAATGTGTATCCGGTCGTACGCTGAAGTGAGCGCATAAGCGCTCTTGTTTACGACGAGGAAATCTACATGAAACTACTGACGAAAGAACTGGAGCAACAGCTCCGCGAAAACCACAAACGGCAATTGGAAGATCCCGAACATTCCATCGATTTTGAACCGGTGGTCAAGATCTTTGGTGGAAGTGCCACGTGGCTACTCACTGAACTGGATGAGGATAGCATGTGCTTTGGTCTTTGTGACCTCGGTTTGGGATTCCCCGAATTGGGTTCGGTATCACTCGATGAGCTGGAGTCATATCAAGGCTTCCCACGAATCGAGCGTGATCGCTACTTCAAGGCTAAGAAGAGCCTATCGCAGTATGCGGAGGAGGCGCGACGTCACCAACGAATTCTTGCGTAGGTGGTTAGAAACCCCGTGTTTGAACATGGGGTTTTTCTTCTTGCGGAAGAACTGTGCGTGTACTCTTGTACACTGGTAGCCACGGCAAAACGAGCAGTTCTCACATGGGTCGAATTGATGAGATTGAGGACGGAATCTGAGAGCTTGAAGATGAGATCGCGGTCTTGGACCGATTCGACCCATTCATTGTCGATGGCGCTACGGACCTCAATGAAGGGCGCGAAGTAGATATCCAACGACGCATTCAACTTCTCAAAGAAGTCAGGGAGCGGTTGATCAGCAAGCAAGGATTCTAGAACAGAGTTAGCTTCCTGGGCAGTTCATGGATGGGACGTCTTCCTGGAGCCCTCCCCAATCCCACACTCCATTCTTCTTCACTACCCGAACGAGAGTTGGTTGGAATGGCATGCCGTAGCGATTGACAGTTTGGAAGATTGGCGAACCGCCTTCTTTGTGACTGATCCATTCTGCATCATCAGAAAAACGATAGCGATCCGCTGTGACGAGAGCTGCTCCTTTCCACGTGACTCCATTTGCTTTCTCAGCGGGCGAGACTTCTACTGATTGGATCTCGATGTGTGGTTCGGACAACTCAAACCGAAATGGTTCAAGAGAAACTAACTCTCGGTAGCTGCCAGCCCCCTTGCGTCGTTTTGCGATCGCAAAATACCTTCCGTCACACTCTGCAATTGTACTTTCGATGCGAGAACGAAATTCACTCGCTTCAGTGCTTTCAAATCCCCCCGTACGTGCAAGAAATCCCCAGAGCGTGATGAGAGTCGTCAAAGCGCCGAGTACCAAGGCAACGATGGACATCCACCTGCGCGAAGGTGTTTGTACGAATGCAGCGAGGCCCAGTACCAGCGCGAGGACACCGGCAAAAGGAACAACGATACTAAGTGTGCCAACGACGAGGGCTATGATGGGCAGGTAACTTCTTTTTGTCGCTGGCTCGCGAATTGCTTCAGTCACAACTCCCTCTGCAAATGTTAAACTATAGTTTTATATACTATAGTTTATTACCGAATGAAAGCTTTGTGTTCACGCTTGGCCTGTGGCCAAGAAGAAAGCACAACAACCCTCGCAGGCGCGGACCGCGCAGCCGTTTGGAATTGTACTGAAGCGTTTTCGGAATGAACGCGGAATGTCACAGGAACAGGTAGCTGCAGATGCCGGTTTGAGTTTGGTGTATGTCAATATGTTGGAAAGAGGGAAGCGACATCCGTCTCTTGATACGGTCTTTGCGATTGCTGATGCTCTGAGCGTGGATGTAAGTCATTTTGTGGAAGCCGTGGCTCAGGAACTGCATAGGTAGAAAAAGAAAGCGGGCCGAGGCCCGCTTCCAGACGCTTACTTAGGAAGCGCCGTGACGTGTTTCCGTTTGTCGGCCCGCTCTTTGAGCCACTCCAGTACTTCATGCTCGAACCACCCGACACGATTTGGGCCAAGCTGAATTCTCTCAGGAAACAGCCCGGCTTTTTCAAGTCGAGCAATATGTTGCGGTGAGTACAAGACTAACTCGCGAACCTGTTTTTTGGACAACACTCTCATCGAAGTCTCCCAATCAGCGGGAGCTTCGAAGTCCCTAGGTTTGAAGTAACCCCGGGACATCAAGGTTAACAAATGTTGATAGGCAGGTCACTTGCCAGAACTGTTGAGAGCCTTTCGCACTTCTTTGTTTACCCGAATGGTATTGATGATCTCCAATTTGAGCTTCGTGCCGTCAAGGAAAGCGCGAGTTTGCTCATGTGCTGGAGCAAAATGCAAACCAGTGACGGTTAAAGTGTCTTCGCGGTAGCAGTGAGAATCTTGATCCAAGATAAACGTCCGAGCTCGGGCCTTCCGCGATCTTCAGCTCTCGATATGTAACTATTCCAATCGGAGTTCAGCAAACGCTAACGCGTCTGCGATAGGTATAAACAGATTGAGTCCAATCTGAGAACCTGAAGTTTGGAAACCTGCCGTTGCGATTCCAACTACGGAGCCATTTTGGTCTAACAAAGGCCCTCCACTGTTGCCGGGGCTTATGGCTGCATCACTCTGGATCCAGTTGTATCCGTCCATTTGACGCAACCCGCTTACGATTCCAGAGGTAACCGTTCCGGTGAGTTGTTCACCCAAAGGCGAACCTACCGCGAGAACTTGGGCACCAGACCCTGGAACGCTACTGTTGATATGGAGGGCTGGAAGTCTCAGTGCGTCGATGGTGATTACCGCAATGTCTCTCTCTTTTGAGACTTTAGAGACTGTTCCTTCCAAAACAATGCCACCTTCAGTGACCAAGCTAACAATCTGCGCGTCTCCTACGACATGGCTGTTAGTCAACACGAAACTTCCGTCGCCGATTGCAAAACCTGACCCGTGACTGCTTGCGGTTCGAACCACCACAGTAGACTTCTTTGCGGCGGTTATGGCGGCTTCCAAGGTTTGGTAGTTACGATACTTGTTGTCGATTTTTAGTGCACCAACACTCGTTGGCGTAGTGATAAGCCCCTCCGACCGCTCGACTAAGCCTAAGAACTTTGGGCTTGCTAGAAGATTGTTTACCGCAATTCCAAATGATTGCGCGAGAAGCTCATATGAGGTGTCGTCACCTGCTTTGGTGATCTCTGCTGAACCCTTTGTTTCAATTGTGCCAATCAATGATCTTCTAGCAGGGGAGTAGATCTGCCACTCGACATCCATGCGCATCGAACCCTTCGTATCCCAATTGCCGAAACCAGACATTGGTGCACATAGTATCGTTTCCAAATCCGTCAACCGTGCGGCGACCAAGACTTCGGCGCCACTGACGTCGTAACCCTGGAAGAGGTCTTCCGTTGAACCAACAACAGGCCAGCCATTTACCTCCAGTTCTTCTCTGAACACGTCAACAAGATCTTCGCTATCTAAGAATACCTTGTTGCCGGACCGCCACTTAACCTCTTCGTTTCCCGCGCAAAACCCACCGACTTTGAGGCTACCAACTACAGTTCCGCGTCGTATGGTGGCTGCGACTTTGGTTATAGCGATCGGCTTGACTTTGGTGGGGTCAGTAATTTCTATCGCATCCATAACCGTTGCTTGTTGCACTGTGGTGGAGCAACCGGACACAACGATTAGCGATCCAATCAAGAACCATCTCATCATTTCTCCTCCCTCCGTTGCGTAGAAATATCTGTTTAGTCAATCCGGGTTACTAGGAACGATCCATCTAGACTCTTTTCCAACTGAGACAAAATCATCCTGTGACTGCATCGATCACAAGATCTACTTTTTTAGTTCCGTGCGGGTCCACCACCTCCACAAAATCTTGGGATCTCCATCTCAATGATCTCGACATCCTCGGTATCGATATCTTGGAGGAGGTCACTTCGCTCTTCCTCTATGTATCTAAGTGTAGCGACGTAGGCTATCAGCTCTCTTTGAGCTGACGTTCGGTCGGGGAAAGGACCACGTGTACCTTCTCTGGTTAGGAAGTACCACAGGTTGGATTGCTCAAACACTCTAGGGGAGCGTCTTTTTGCGCTGAAGTCACTAGAATCTAGCTTTCTTCGAGCCATTGAATCCATCCAAATAGCCAAAATCCAACAGCTGAAAGTCTACACAGTTGAACAGATTTCAATGCGATTGGTCTCACAACTTACCCGTCTAAGGAACAATAAACTGTCTCGTATATGAGACAATATACTTATTTTGTAACTACTCAGGTTAGTTTTCCACCAATGCAGAAGTCCTAAAAACACGACCGAAGTGTGCAGAATCTTTGCAGCGAAAAGTCTAGCTCTTAATATAGCTACAACAATCCGCTATGTGTCTGTATGACGACAGCGCTTTCTGCAGGCCAGAGTTGGGCTGATGAGAGCATTGTTAATAGCAGTGTTAGAAACCTAGACTGATACCTACATACCTCGTCGACAATTTGAGACGTTTTTTGGTGAAGAGGCACCACAAGGGCGTTTGGTTGCAGACTTACGGACTTCTCCTGGTCTAGAGATCCGAAGATCGAATGACTCTGTTGAGGGTCAGAGCTGGATTTAGAATATAACTAATAGGCTCCATCGAAGTCCCTTAAGAGCGTCTAGGCTGGATTCGTCATAAACATCAACTAAGCTGAATGAGGTAGTTGATTCCTGCCGCATAGCCCTTCGCCCGGCCAATTGGCCGGTTTTTTTTGCGGCGAAGGCTGTACCGAAAGGTGCCTACGGGAATTACTGAGCGACTAGTTGGCAGAAGGATGTTTGTATATGGTGCTGCCCACAATCTCCCTACTAATTGATGAGGCAGTCTCCACTGCCTACCAACCTCATGGTAGCGCATTTGGCCGCTTCCGATGCCCATTCCGGAGGATTGTTCGGAAGCGGACTTTTTTCGCTACGCTAGCTTGTTTGCTGAAGTCCGCCAGTACGCCATCGCGCTGATATTTCGCCGATTCCGATCGTTGGTTGGAATCCGCGACGGTGATGCTCTACCTGCACTTTGAATAAACTGACTTTCAAAACTGTGACCCAGTTCGCCTGCGGTGCGTGCGTGACTCGATAGAATTCGTCTCATGATTCAAACCTATCATTTTGAAGCCAGCGGCCTAGTCCTAAATCGGGCACTCGGGTCCGTGGGCCTCATCGATCTTCTCGAGGCCGCAACAGACTGTATTGAAGTGTCGCATCCAAACTTGCCGGTGCTTTGGGATTTTCGGCACGGAGAAATTAACGTCCCCCTGGAATTCCTGACTGCCCAAATCAAGGCATGGGTGAGGGTAAACCGCGTATTCGCATCTACTGCGAAGCGTGCATTTCTCACTAAGGACGGCCGCCAACATGACCTCGTAGAGCAGGTGCTCGGACGTGTATCTGCGCCTTGGCCTTGGGCCGTATTCTTAGACCCGGTGGATGCAATGCACTGGCTGACAACCGATCTAGGAGGAAGGGTCCCACGTATCGCTTAGTCCTGTTTCGGTATTGTGGATTGCTATTCTTCGGTTAATGCAAGAAAACACTGAACGTTCGAGCTAGGTTTGTTTGGCAATTGGGAAATAAAAGCGAGTGTCATACGCCGAGTTACGCCCTACGCAAATTCATCAGTACGCTGTGAGGTTAAGGCAGATATTACGAATTAGTCATGCACAAAGCCGGTACGGGTTGGTAGAACCCCTGTAGTCGTTTGGCTGCCTCAGTTTGTGTTGACGAACTCGTTGTCGCTAGGTGTCTACACCGCATCATTCTAACTGCCGAGCAAATACTTGAATGATGCGTTTCCCATTGGGACCGATTAGGTCGGTCACTCGCAATCTTATCAAAACCGCGATCGCAGAACCGTCTGGTAGCGGGATTTGCTCGACGCTATTAATGTACTGCCAGTGGTTGAGCACAAAGTCCCAACGATCTTGGAATCCAGGATCGTAAAGACTGAGGAAATCCACAAAATTGCCTCCCTTTTGTACCGGTGGTGGATTACTTGATACGTTAAACACATCGAGTACCACTCCGTCTTCATCTAGCAGAATCGCAGCGTCAAATCCCGATTGCCGCATGGATACATCAACCAAGGCATCCATGTAGACACTATTTAGAGAGAACTCGTCTGAAATGAGATAGTTTGCCCTGGTTCTGAGGGCGTTTTGTGTTTTCCCAACGTGTTCCAGTGCATCAGTCGTGTTGTCTGTCAGGAGTTTCATTCGGACGAGAGCGACTTGCTTGTTGTTGATTGCCTCATAGGGTTCAAACGCAACGACGAATCGACGCTCAACGATCCCCATGGCAGAAACAGTTGGGAGGGTTAGAGCGGCCCAATGCGCGCTACCGCCAAACGTCTGCTCCAAGCACTGAAGTATTTCTTCGGGAACTGGTTTATAGAGATCGGAGAGGTGTCGTCCTATAGCATCGCTGGGCGGTACGATAGCGACGAACGACTGGGCATGTACTGTATTGAGAACGTAGCCTTCTTCGTTGATTAGTGCAGTTATATCTGCATCAGGTTTGACGAGACTCTTAGGTATCGAGGAAGCAGGCTCTCTGCTCACCTTCGCTGCTCCCTTTAGTATGACAACTGGTCACGATGATGACTCAGCAATTGAGACAAGTCTGTAAGCCATTTTTTTTGCAGTCTTTCGGTTCTTATTTGATCCGGAGAGTTCCGCATAGAGAAATTCAACGAGCTTGTTTTTTGTTGATTCACCCAGGCTGATCTTTTGTTCCGACTCCGCAGCTTCAATAGTACTGATGCACATCCCAAGCAGATCCAGGTCCAAGCTTTGTATGTATGACACATCTGAATTCAGATCAAAATTCTTGAGTGTGTCGAGTTCGGGAACGATTTGGTTGGGAGAGACCTGCAGGATTGCGCAAATGTCGAGCAAGAGATCGATGGTAAGCGGAGTGTGCCCGGAGAATAGGTGACCAACTGCCCCCTGAGTCTCCCAGCCGAGCAGTTTGGCTAAGTCCCGCTGAATCAGGCCGAGTTCGGACTTCCTTGTTTCCCATACAGCTTTCAATCGATGTGCGCGCTCCAGTCGCTTCTGTTGGGCGGTGTCGGAGCGTGGTGTCGGCATTACAGTTCCCTAATTCGGCACGAATTTGATAGGCCCACCCCTAGGCAAAGTGTATGTATTTGTTCACAACAAACCAGTGAGGTGGGGATACTAGGCTTCAGCTGTACGGAATCCTCGAGCGATTTTGATCGAGTCTGGTGACGCTGACTGTTGTTAGGGCCTTGTTGGAATTGCAATAAAGACATTCTCTTGTGCAAAATTGTCTGGTCGATGCGACGTTGATGGACCCTTCAACACAACAAGCTGCTCTTTCGCTAGTGACGTTGAGTTTGTTTTGCCTCCAGATCTTCTAGGTGTTTTGCCACTGCGGCTGCGACCTGGATTCGAGCCGCAAGGTCATGAAGCACAAAGACAATTCTATCTGTATCTATTTCAGCTTCGCTCTCGTATCTATAAAAAGTTTCCAGATTGCGTAATTGTATGCTGGTGCGGGAAAGCTCCCTGTGCAACGAATCGAGAAGTTTAGGCATGTCCATGTGGGTCGGCCTATGAAATTATCCCCTCGGAGTGATGATATTGTCACAAATTGCAGACAAGTTCATCCAATTGTGTCTAGTCAAGTGCCCACATAACTGCGTCGTCTAAAGTCGGAAAGACTGCCCATGGCCATGGAGCACTTGCTCGCCCCATGCTCTCGGTAAATGCCGTTCGATATTCTGGTTTCGCCAAAACGAACGCACGCTTTTTGTCGGATGCCTTAAACCACTCTGACTTCAGAAATGGAGATGTCAGTTCTAGCATTGGTTCGTTGTTTGTTTCACTCTCACTTTCAGTGAAGTCCCACACCACGGGAAGGTTTGGGTGAAGAGCTGAAATGACCATTGCGGTTGATATGTCGAGGATTGTGATAGCACCGAAACAAGAATGTACCAACACCTTGTCATCGGCTATCAGTTCGGATCTAACCATCAATGTCCTATCTCTGGCGTCGGATTTAAACCGGTCAATCTTAGGACAAAACAGGCCAAAACGTTGACTAATTTCCGATAGAAATTGTTTCAGGAATGTTAGGCTGGGACTCTGTGGATGCTCTTAGGTTAGGAACAAGGCGCAATCGGACAGAGTATTACTATTTCGTAATGCGAGGTGACCTATGAGAATTGTTTTGTGGCTGCCTCGGTTAACTCGGCTGCCGAGTCTGACTGGCAGTGTTTAGTCGTAGGGGAACAATTCAGGATATGTCCAATCAGTTGGCAGCCCCACTTGCTTGAGAGCGCTAGCTCGTGTGCTGTGAAACGAGATGATTTCAGAATAACCTTTTTGTTTTGCTCGCCGATTCAGCTTTGTCGCTGTGCTCTTAGGGTTTTCGTCGGAAGCCAGCCATACGACAATAGGAGAGCCCTTGGCTATGCGAAGCGCTTTCAAGTTATCGAGCGTTTGATCAATCTCATCTTTGGTTAACGAGAATCGGCGTTCCAGTACTACCAGGTCGACGTGCTGTGTGTTGTAGTTGGTTATGTCCGAGAACATACGTTGTCGCATGAGTGCGTACAGCCCGTAGCAGTAGGGTTTTCGAACGACAAACACATTTAGTTTTGCCTCTCGATCAACACCGAGCATAAATAGGCAGTCCGTGAAGCGCTGGCTAGCAAGATGCTCAATATGCTCGAGATGTTTAATTGCTGTCTCTCGCAGCTGATGTGCCAGGCGCAAAGCTAGTTCTTCCCCTTTACGAGTCAACGCAATTCTCTTTGTGCGTCGATCGGTTGTATCGGCAATAAACTCCACCAGTTCCATGCCTTTGCCGCCGCCGTAGCCTTGATCACCCAAAGACAATAGGTAACGTGATACAGCACGCCGATCTAGCTCAAGTTTCAGGCGAATGTCCGTAGTTGTTGCGTAGCTTCCCAGGGCTTGAGCGTTAGCAACTTCAAAAAAAACGGCCAGTTGATTGAGTGGCATTCCCCCTCCGAACTGGTCTGCCTGGAGAGTCGCTTGTGCTGCTAAAGTGTCTAGGGAAACGCGGTATTCTCTCAGTTTAGATAGCTTGCTTACTTCGGATTTGGAAATACTCACTGATTCGGTTCTCCGCATTTTTCTTAGTGATGTAAACGAACATTTTTGTCGCTGTGGCAGGCTCACTGACTGCTTCATGCCCGCAATGCGAACGCGGGTATCCTAACTTCCGGACCATCAAATCCGTGTCAACGGACCTTAGCTTTTTCTTTGATAGAGCGATAGACCCGACTCTTGTGAACTAATCGCGTCGATTTCGCAGGATCGCTGCGACTAGACCTCCGAAAGCCCCATGTAGTGGGTATCTTGCGATGGTATGCAGGTAGTTTCGGTGCGCTCGCTCCAACTGTAAAAGTCTGGTAAACACAAAGAACGCGGCGAGGCTAAGACAACGAACTTCCCTTTTTCGCCCTCTCGAAAACCATCCATGGCGGTATTGACCTCTTTGTCAGGCCGCTGAACAAAGGCTTTCTTTTGTCGCAGATCTGAGTTCTTTATACCGATATCCAATGATCAGGAGGTTTTTTACTACTTTCTGGGATTTGTAAAACGGTGATTTGTCGTTAGCATCAAATTAAGGAGCACCAAAATGAGGCAAGGATGACTCACGCTAATTTTTCCGACACTACGACCATTGTTGACGAAAATACCAAAGTGATGACCACGAGGTTTGTTCGTTTTGACGACGAAACACTCCTACGATTTGCGCAAGAAATTATTAACCACCCGCAATACAACTCAGTTGAAGCTAGAGTCTTAGATTTGAGACAGGTTGACAAACCCGACGTTTCCTTTGAAGCCACGAGGACTGCGTTTGGCATCGTTGGGAAACACTCAAAGGAGAAAGTTGCTGTGGTTATATTGTCGCGTGAGGAGCATGTGGAAGGCTTTGAGCGGCTCTACGAAGTCCACGCAGACTCCGCGCCGTACACGATGATGATTACGTCAAATGAATCAGATGTGATGCGTTCTATCGATTGCGGTTTGTCTCCCGAAGCTCTATTAGCGCGCGTTGAACGCCATATTAACGAAGCGCACGGGACGATCTCGACCAGGGCCGCGCTGCCCTCGGTCTTTCGCGACGTAGAAAGCCACGTGGATGAGGTAGATCCTGAGCTAGGCAAGATCTTCAAGGAAATTCGACGTTCCTTCTCAGAAGGAAGCACGTTTGCGGCTACGGCGGGTTGCCATGAGTTGCTGCGCCGAATCGTTGGTGTTGAAGAAGACTCCATTCAAACGGGAATAGCAAAATTGGTCGACAGCGGTGATCTTTTGGGCTATTTGACGCCTATGGTCCGCTTATACGCACCAGCACTCAGGCGTGATTCGATAGGGGACGATAAACACGCTACGACACTTTTGCGATTGTGCACCGTCCTATTGATTTACAAGGTGGTCTTGCCCAAATGGGTTGAAACCTATCTCTACGACTTGCCAATTGACTCGATGGAAGACTCCGAGTGATTCAAGACAAGTCGTTGGAGGGCGGATCCGGATATATGCTTGTGTCCACAGCTTATCGCATGTGACTAGATAACTGGCGTAGAGCGCGAAGGAATGCATCCAAGCGTGAGATTTACCCTCTTGGTGGTGCCGGCGGCGGCAGCCGCTCGTTGATGAGTTGCGTCAAGCT
This sequence comes from Pseudomonadales bacterium, assembly GCA_028285415.1. GTDB lineage: Bacteria > Pseudomonadota > Gammaproteobacteria > Pseudomonadales > Azotimanducaceae > UBA4421. The sequence goes on along the minus strand of JANQPF010000014.1, from coordinate 60,577 downwards.
GTCGAGCGTTGACTCTAAACTTTGAGCTGTGCTGATTAAGGTTCGCAATGGACTTTGATCGGAATCTGTCGCGAGGACCTCTGCTGAAACATCAGGATGGGTCGTGGTCAGTTGTGCAAGCTCGAGGAGGCGTGCTTCGCTTCGGTTCAGGGCGGTCGCAAGCAAGTTGATCTGATCAAGATCTCGCGTCATGGTCCAGCCTCTGCGCGGCAGGTTGTTGATGGTGCAATGTTTCTAACGTCTTGTTTATCTTAGACAGCGCGGCTGTTCTTAACATGTGCGGCGACTAACAGTGCGAAATCTTTGGTGGGGTAGGGGCCTCGATCTCCTTCTCTTGTTGCGACCCACCAGTGCTCGTTCTGAGCGTAGATGCGACTGGTACGAAATGCCTCTCCCTTGTACCGATGCTTGTCGCCCTTGCACTGCATTTCACCCACCTCCAACGCCATTATGTCTTAAATCTAAGACGGATAGAAGACCGCCAGGAGGCTGCCCCCGACCAACTGCGAATACCCGTTCAAGATACATTGCACGCGGCGGTGAAGCTGAGAGCGCGAAACGAAATATGATTATGTCTTACCAAGCCCTCTCTTCGGAGGAAAGGCCGGTGCAAGAACAGCGCATTGATTGAACGCTAGTTTGTGTAACGTGTTGTTTGTTACTGGGAGCGTGTCTCGAATACAGGACATGATCGCAGTATACTGTCTGATTGCTGCGCAGACCAAGTGGAACGACTATTGATGAATACTAGCAAGATGAGGCTTGAGTACCTGTATGAAGATATCTCACTCGGCGCGCTGCGTTTTAGAGCGATTCAAAAGGGCGTCGCTGTCCAAGGCCGGATCTGCTTCGACGTTTTGGAAAATCGGTTTGATGCCGGTCACTCAGGCTATCGGACTGCGTTTCTCTCTAACCGTGATGTCGTTTCTCAATTCGTGAAAGCTAAATGGGAGGGTGCGATCCACGACAATAGTGATATTGTCATCGACGAAGAAGATTTCGACAGCCCATCGTAGACGGTAAACAAGGTCGAAAGTAAGCACACTCAATTGCCATTCGTATGGCGCGTGAGTGCCCGAACGGATTACTAAGAACGCGACCACGAGTCGTGCTCTAAAACCATGTGGAGTCGTTGTCTTGTATTCCTAAAGTTTCGGAAAAGGTACCGTATTGCACCGAAGAATGGCCGGTCCAGTCACCATACAAGACCATCTATAGACCCCACTCACAGCCTTCCCTCATTAGTCCTCTGCCTCCCCCTTCTCTATTGGCAGGTCGTAGAGGTATGTTTCGACCCACTGGGGAAGCACGAGTTTGTATATAAGTAGAACTGTGCAGAGCCGGATCAGCGTTGTTGCGTATTGCTCCTCGCCAATTGCATCTCGACGTTAATGCAGAAGCGTGAAGTCGGAGAATTGGGGCAAAATAGCCGAATAGTTCCCCGCTTTCTACGAGCTTGTTGACGCCGTCATAGATAGAATCGTCTTCGATTTCGGCGATGCGGCGAAGCAACTCATGGCACCCTGCTGTTGCTGCGAACGTGCTCCCATCTGAATAGGATCGTCTAATTTCTTTGAAGACCTTTCCTATTTCCGGATCGACTTCGTCAACGAAGCGTTCAACATCTTTGAAAACAGATGGAATTACAGTGTGGGTACCCATCGCTCTTCGCATGCGAGCAACGGTGCGCTCAGCTCGAGATACGACTTCTTCTCGTTCTTCCACACTATCAAAACGGCGCAGTTGGATATCTTGCTCAGACGACGTGATCAACAGCTCAAAAGGGGCTGTGTCCGCGTGTACTTCGTAAAGTCGCTTGAATCCCTCTACGAATTCCTGACTGACTAAGGTCACTACCATGACTTTCGCCTTCGAGTGTTTTCCCACGAGAGCAAATGCCTCTCTGGCCGTTTCGAAAGAAACATCTGGCTTTTCAACTCCCCTGAGATCCAACACACGCGTATCCACATTGTTGTAGTCGGGGTGAGTTACGATTTCGCGGGCGAACTCTAGAAGTGTGGGGTCGTCAAAGGTTGAAAAAACTGACGTCATAAGTTTTGCGTCTAAATCGACACTGGTGGTGACTGCGGAGGCCATCCCTGCATCCTCAAGATGAATCCAGGCATTATGCTTAGTGCCGAGTACCAGATTAAGTTAGGCGACTACTTAGTCGACTAAGGGATCGTGGCAATCCTGGCTTCACTCGACGTGTGCTTTTTATATTCGCAGAAACAGTAGCAGGATAGCGCCATTAGCTCTCTAAGGGAGACGTCGAAAAAGCCGAGAATATGTTCCGATTCTGCGCGAAAGGAAAACCCTCGTCGTCAACATCTTTCAGGAGATAACCAGTTCAGAGCGTCTAGCCGCTTATGAAAAACTCTGAACTCAAGGCCGGCATCTTCACCAAAAATCTCCAGCATGCGGCCAAGGCCAAATCTAAAGTCGTCCGGCACCACTAGAGCGATTTTTGGAGTTATTCGACCGAGCAACGTGGAGGCAAACGCCGCAACAGCCTGAAGATCCTCCGCAGATGGCGACTGTTTCGAGTCAGTGGCATCAACCACTAGTAGCTGATGGCCTTTGCCAGTTTGCCGGTTCAATAGGGGCTCGAATTGATACTGAATGTCTTGAATCGAGTATGTACCAGAGGTGTGTACTTCTAGAATCGCCCCGGTTCGTTTGAATTCAAATTCCATGTTAGCTCCATAGTCACTAAGTGATCGGAGATTGCTAATAAGTCTGAACAATAGTCGATTTACAAGATACCGACTCGCAACTGGAGTGACACTTCATTCCGAAGATTGGGATAAGCTACATCATGGGACAGCGATAACTATTTCGGAGGGCGGTAACGTTATCTGGGCCATGCGCCTTGATTGAGATCTAGGTCGAAGAGTTCAACGTCGCTGGGTAACGGTTAGCGCACCAACCATGAGAACCGTAACGGCCGCCACCGTCAATCCAGCTTTCAGCTGCGGACTCTTCAACCATAAGTCCCACAAAGGGTAACTCGGAACGGAAAGCTAGAGCGGATTCGGATCAGTGACAAGTTCCTTTAGTTTTTCTTTGCCTCTTCCGATCCAGCAAGGGTTGGAAGCGCTTAATGAATTGGTCGAAGCCGATCCAGAAGTTTTGGCTCCGGTAATGGCGTTTTTCTAAGACAGGTTCGATTGGCTCCCTGGCGAGTACGACTTGGTAGTCCGTCAACGCCCCATAGATTCACGATCTTTGAATCGGTATCTGATGAGTTACGCAATCTCGGCGATGGTTATAGATACGGTGGTCTGCATGGTGCGTTGGCGACTAATGGTGATAGCTTTGACTTGCTGCGTACCCATCTCGCCGTCCGGAAGTCGCCGTAGCCAGAAGCATACAATTTGAAGTTAACGTTGGAGCTAACTCGGGTTTTGATTCTCCTTTTCCGCTAGGGAACGTTAACCGTCATAACGATTGGGCAATGGTCGGAGGCCTTGGGCGCGTTCAATCCGACACCTCGAAACCTCGGGCCCGTGTAGCGACCAGCCCTTCGAGGCATTCCGTTACGAACGATTTCCGGGTCAGAAGGAGATCGGGCTGCTAATGATTGGGAGAGCAAAATGTAATCAAGCTGGGAGTAGGTGTTGCCACGATTCCAGTAGTGCGTCCATCGCTCAGATTCTGGAAGTCGAGCAACGACTTCTTCAACCTGATTCCAGTTGACTAATCTACCCAGCGAAGAGCCATCAGTCATGTAGTCGTTGAAATCGCCAAGCACAATCCAGTTTCCATTGCCGGTATTTGATCTTCCAAAGCGTCGCTCAATGATCGAACGCGTTGCTCGGACTTGGAGCATTCGTCGGTCGCGTGTATTAGATCTACCACCCATCATCGATTTATAGTGTTGGACGTAGAGGGTTAGTTCAGAACCACGTACATCGACATCAACCTCAAGACAATCTCTCGAGAACGTGTAACTACTTCTTGGAGTTCTCTTGACATGCTGATGAGTCCGGATTCGTGTGATTGGGTATCTAGACAGAACGGCAACGTCGATCAGCCTAGGGTCATTCCCGTCAATGAGAGCTACGTAAGGATAGACGCGTGTTCCCCGATCGATGTGTCTGCTCCTAAACCGTTTGAGCGTATCTAGTCCTTCCACTTCTTGTAGCGCAATGACGTCTGCGTTAGTCGCCTCGATGGCGTTGCCCGTGATGCGCTTTGCATCTCGATCATTGACATCGAAGCGAGTGTCGTCCGCAAGCCACCCATCTGAGACAGCGTCATCGGGGTTGACGTTGTCTCGGAACCGATATCGCGCAAAAAGATTCTCGCAGTTAAACGTAGCTACTCGGACGTTTGGCATACCTTCCTCCTCTACCAAATACTGTTACTGTGCTTCGTTGTGTCTCACCATTCCTTAGAATGCTATTTCTAATTTGATTGACTGGCGGGATCCTTCCATTGGCACCGCGTTGGCTAAACCAATAGAGCTCTGTCGACCCGGTACGAAATTGGTTGCCCATAGAAGCAACCATTCGGAGAAGGGAATCTCTCTCTTTAGGAGAAGGGGGGAGCATGCCGAGCACACACTTATCGGGGGAGAATCCAGTGCTTCTCATCTTGGGACTGAAGCAAGTTTCTGTCGGCCGGACTATGACCGTGGCGCAGTAAGAGGAAAATGTCGTCAATCAACTCGTCACCATAGGCGGAATGATTGAGGTCTAGATAGCTCATCCATCCCGCGTCAACTCGCGAAACGTCAATCGAATCGATGCCTCCGACGGTAACGATTCCGGCGTCGCTTATGTAACCGGCTCTTTCGCCGTCCCAAAGCTGGGTTGACGCACTAAGGGCTTTATCTTTGGTGGACGCGTAGAGAGTGACCCTATCTGGCAGGAACTTCTGAAGCCGGGTCGCGATTTCCCGCTCAAACACAAATCGATCGATATCTGGAGCTGCAAGAATTACCTGGTTTAGTCGGGGTACACCCGTGCTCTCTTCAAGACTGGCCAGTGCCTTGGTAAACACCTGGTTCCCCATACTGTGTGCAATGACATTGATTTCATCAATTCCTGAGTTGGCTTTGAGATCCACTAAGAACTGGCGCAGCTGTGGAATAGAGCGTTCGTTGTTGTTTAGATCGACTAAGTAGTTCTCGACCCCGCCACTGGATGGCCAGCTGAAGCTCAAGACTTGGCCGTTGACGGAAAGATCATGCGCCAGTTGAGCAGAACGAAGAATTGCGTCCTCAAACACGACGTTAAACCCATGAATGAAGAGAAGTGGAGTCGCAGCGTCTGCAGAGAGTGCAGTAAAAAACTCATTGTAGCTCATCGAGCGCAGCCCGCCTGCGATCATAATGTGCTCTTCGGGTTTCTCATCGAATTCGATAATCCACCACTGAAAGGGACGCTCCAAGGCACCTCGCTGGTGACCTGGTGGGATACTCACGTTCGCAAGACCGTAGCTCATTTTTTGTTGCCACGCACCTCCGAACCCCCAATTGTCGCCATCGGATGCACTTGTTTTGGCGCGATTGGTTGCATAGTGGACGGGAATCACGTTTCTAACGGGCGTACCAGCTGTGACTGTGTGACCTTGAGATCCGGATAACATCACTTCACCAGTGTCTGTCATTGCGACAGTGACTTGCGTGGGCAGTGGATCGTGCCCGGCTGTGACGAACACGTCATTGGGAAATTGCTCGTTCAGTAGTTTGACCCATTGGTCGTCTGAATACGGAAAATCCGCGCCTGGTTGGGGGTGGTTCTGGCTACTTGTGAGATACTCTTTTTCTACGATCTGTGCGCCTTTTTCGATAAACGATTCAACATCTGCGCGCATCGAATAGTCTTCGTAAGCGGGAAGAGCAATCGCGGCGAGAACCGCAATTATGAATATGACGATGATGAGTTCGGGCATGCTAACGCCGGAAATGCGTGGGAGTAGGAAGGAGGGATTCTCTATCATTCAATTCTCCCGCAAACGGTGGCTTTATGGTTTGAGGGCTTTTCCAACCAGGCTGGAAAGATCATGTGCAAACGGTGCAATCAATCCGCCTGCTATTGCAAAGATTAGCCAGCCGATGGTTCCCGGACTCAGTGACCAGATTAACCCCACGCTAAGTGCAACAGAACTGACGTGCATAATCCAACGCCAATAAAAAACTAGTTGGGATTGAAGGCCCTTGAGATTACCGTCAATTAAACTCTCGATGTGCTGTCGTCGGTCTTCCGATATGACAAGTCCCGAGAGCACATCAAAGAGGTCTTCGTTGGGTACGTTGTCCGATAACGCGACTACGACAGCAACGTTGTCGGTGTTTCTTGGCTGGGAGAGTGCCAGTGAGACGGCGCCTCTAATTTCCGCGACCATTAGCTCTGCGGAATAGGAGTAGAGCAGGTCCACGTCTCCACCGGTTGTGGTTTTTGATATTCTGGACTCAACAAGCTCAACAAACTGTCCTTTGCCGAGCGCGTCCAGTGTCGTGTGGCGAGCTGCTAGATTTGCGAACCAGTTTTTGTACTTTGGTGGTACTTGGGCCTCTTCTTTTCTAAGGAAATCCAAGAAGTCCTTGTTGTGACTTTGATACCGGGATTGGAAAATCCGGTGGAGTAGCAATTTGTGAAACGCAACTTTTGGTTGAAGAACGTTCTTAATCAAATCCAAGGTGGTTGCGGCTAGAAAACCAACGGCCGTAAGCCCTCCTAGGATGATGAAGATCTCACTTGCCAGGCTGTCCACGCTAGTCGAAAGGTAGTCCGCAGCCCACTTAGCCCAGCTTGTTTCTTCCATGTTCACCAACGTTACATGAGTGACAAGTTCAAGCGCCGAAAGATGACGCTGGCATGACAGAAATATGCTGCAGTGTTTGCGTCACCGCCTATGTGCATTCCTAGGAGGTAACCTGAATTGGCATCAACGACCGCAGCGCCGCTGTCGCCGGGAGCATTGATGTAGTTGCATCTGGCGACGTTGCGAAACCGATACGTTTGAACCGAACCACTTATCTTGTATCCGATCTTGATGTCAACGGAAGGGTTGACAACTTCGCCTTCTACTCTTCCTGAGGAGCGTCCATACATAACCACTTTCGTACTTGGTTTGATAGAACGAGACAGGCCGCGAATCTTGACCCCATAAGAATCTGGGACGTTTACCATGTCAATGCCGTGATTCAGTCGAGCGATTGCAGCGTCCACATCGTTGACACCATAAGGTTGGAGACCCACACGATCGCTTAGTGTAGCCACCGCCGAGATTGTTCGATTGCCTCCATCTTCAGCGGCAGGTTGCAGCACAGTCGTGCCTTCATGACCGCATAGCACGTGTTCGCAGCTCAACAAGTAGGGGATCTTTCGATCGCCTCCCACTTCTCTTGTGACTTTGGCGCAGACCGTCCCTGCGTTGTTAGTCGATACACTAATACTGGCTCCCGGTTTAATTGGCCTCATTTGAGCACGAAAACCTTGGAATTCTGGTGGCTCCACAATCTCGCATGATACGGGATACTCCCTTCCGTCTATGCTTGAGACTGTCTTGGGTATTAGTTGATCGAATCCTGCACGGACAAGCAGGTGAATGCATGCGTCTGAGCCAACGTTTGTGCGACCAACTACACCTGGGATTTCAGCAAGGTGTTGATACCAATAGTGACTAGCGCTCACGGGGACTGTTCTCGAGTTCATTGATCTGTTGTTCCAAAACTTCGAGCTGCCTTTCCAGCTCTAGAACGTTCTTTCTAGCCTCCAGTACCTCCTTCTGGGCTAGCAACTTGGTTTCCTCCGTGCGTAAAGCAGCTAGTTCTTCCGCTTCTGCTGCGACAAGCGTGTTGGACTGATTGACGACTTGTTCCTGAGCCGCCAACAATCGCCTCTCCGCGTCTAGGATTGCAATTTGTCGCTCCAGCGATGTGACCTCCTCAGGTTGTAAGGCCTCGATGTTTGCCCTAGCTTCGCTTCGCTCCAATTCGCGTTGCAGAGCGGTTGTCTCCGACTGTATCCCGAACTGCTTATCCTGTTCGTCTTCGAGACGTAACTGCTCTTCCAACAGTGATCGCCTTTGCGCAGCAACATCTTGTTGAGTACTCAGGCTTTCCAATGTAGTAATCGCATCAAGATTGTCGAGCTCGGCTTGAATCTCTGCCTGTCGGATGTGTAGTTCATGTTCTTTGTTTAGTGCGTCAAGCTCTCGTTGTAATCTGTTTTGCCGGGCGATGTCGCCACTCAAGCGATCGATTTCTAGTTGCATCGCTGTTTGTTTTTCGATGAGTGCGCGTTCTTGTTCGAGCAACCCCACTTTCAGTGACACGATGTCGCTGGCAGACTCGATGATGGCTTCGGGAATATCAATCAACTCATTAAATGCCTGCTCTACCGACATACCTGCCTCGAGTAGGCTGCTGGGTTGGGTTGAGTGATAGTCGGTAACCAGACCTTTGGAAAACTGCACGCGATTTATAGTTTGTCCGAGAGATGCACGGGCGAGAGGTACATGTAGTGCACTTCTTTCGTCGACGAGTAACACCATGTCTTGGTTTTCCCTTAACTTAATGGGTTTGTTGAGGGGTACGTCAACCAAGTTCTCGTCACATGTGATGCGATGTTGCTTCGCCCCTTTTCGATCGTGGCGGCAGTACATCTTGTTGAGGTTTTTTTGCCTCGTTGTGTGTGAAACCAGTGCTTCGCGAGCCGCCTTGAGTTCAGCCTTTGCTGAATCACACGCTACCTCTTGTCCCGCGAGTACTTTTTGTTTCGCTTGCAGGTCTGCTATTCGTCCCAACAGAGCATTTCGCTTGGGTGGGTCGGTTTCATCCATCATTAACCGTGACACAACGTCTATCTGGTTTTCGATTTTCTTACGTGACTTTTTGTCGTTGTCTGCTATCTCGAGAAGGACGTTGTCATACGCCTCTTTGGCTGTTGCTTGAGCTTCACCCTGTTTTCTCAGTATTGACTGCTTGTTTGCGACAACACTTCTTTGATTTCTGAGGCTTTCTTGGGCTCGTCTCTCACTCTCTTCTGCGGTGAGTCTCCGATTCTGCAGAGATGCCTTAGATGACTCTAGGTGCCGTTGTTCTTTCTGCAATTCTCCGATCGCACTCTCTGCGGATGAAATCTTCTCTCTGACGCCTTGCAAAATATCGCCGGTGTTGTGAATGTTGAGTTCCAATTCATCCCTATCAGCCTTGTCGGGACTCCTACTCTGATTGAGTTTATCGAGTTCAGTCCGAAGATGGTCAATGTCGCTTTGAACAGCCATTGCTCTTTTTCTAAGCAAAGAGATATCTGACCTAAGTGATGTGATTTTTGACTTTCGCTGACCGATCTGTCGCGTTAGTGCTTGTTCTTCACGATCGAGTTCAGCCAGTTTCTCTTTAGAGCGCGTCTCTGCGGTATTTGCTTCTTCCTCTCTCGCATTTAGTCGTAAGCGTTCTTCTGCGAGTTCACTAGTAGTCTCCGCTAATGCTTCGTGGGCTTGGGTGAGGGAATTACTCTTCTTGTTGAGCAGAAGGTAGAGTTGATCTTTGGATACTGTCCACTTCAGGCAAGCGCCATCCACCGCTTTTTGCTTGCTTCCCAAGGTTTTAGACAACCCCTTACTTACGTTGCGTCCCTCGGTAATAGCCTCCAACATTGCCCCGAGGCGTCTGTTCTTGAGGAGCGGACCGTCGACGAACAGCGATAACTCCGCCTTTGTTGGCTTAAGTGATCTGGTCACAAAGCCGAGCTTTGGCGTTTTCGTGTCGATTTGGCGGTGCACGTACTTCGGAGAGTCCACTGTGCCAACGCTTGACTTTAGAAAAAGTAGTCCTTGAGTCCCCGGGAGATCAAACTTTTGCTTGCCGCTCGTTGGCAGGTGAACAAACGTCTGTTCATCACCTTGCAATTCTCCGATGATCTGCTGCAACTCTCCTGGGGTGATAGTAGGGCTGTCGGTAACAAACGGGCTCGTTTCGGATGACTGGGCAAGGAGTCCAAAATTTGCGTTAGCGTGGTAAAGATTGCTCAAGCTGTTAACGACGCTCCCGAAGAAATCTCCGCCTTTCCCGTCGACTGTCGAGTCGATTGAGTTCAGTAAGCCGTTGGAAACCGTGACGTGATGATCGCTCGCAAACGCCGCACGTCCTCGAGGTTTGAGGTAGTACACTGCCGCTTCATCTGGGATGATCGTTGGGGTCAGTTCGAACTGGACATCTTGGACGTTTTTGTTTGCATCCCGGATTACCTTGACCTTGACGGATACTACTGATTTGGGAAGCTGATACGGAATACCCTGTTCATCATCACTAAACAGTCCTGTTTTGTAAGGTGCGAATGAGCAGCTAGCACATAGAAGCGCACTTATGACTGATAGGGCGATGCCTCGTTGTGCGCGTTTCACGACTCGCTTCCATCAGGGTCGTCCACTAGTTTCCTTAAGCAGTCGCTATGCTCACTCTTTGGGTGAGTTTGTGAGCATGTCCGCTTTGGCATCTCGTTTGACTGTGTTTTTGGTTTGTCCTCAACGTATTGAAATAGGATGTCTCGGAGTTGAACCGTTCTATTCTCACGGACTTCTGTCCTTGCTAGATTCGCAATACGGGCGCGTTCCTCGCTGATCTGCCGAGTAAGAGCAATTTTTTGCGATTTGAGTTTTTCTAGCTCGATCTCAAAGCGGTTTGTTTTGTGGGTATTCAGAAAGTCGATTGCGTCGTGCTGCTCCTTGCTGGATAACTCGTGGGTTGCCTTGAGTGCGTGTGCTTTCGCTTCGTCCGCTGTGTCATATGCCCAGTACGAGTCCTCTCTAACAAGAGCGAACGCCCCCCAGACAAAGGCCAGCAGCAATATGAGCGCGACGAGCACTAGTAGGATGAGGTTGGTCCATTTTCTGATAACTGTGAAGTACTGGTTCACTGTGGTTTCACCTCTTTAGAAAACAATGGACGAAGTCATAGGTCCAGTAGGTCGAATCTTTGATGGCATTGTTGAGTTAACAATTGCAAACCGTACGCATGACCGCACACTCGTATTTCTACGAACACGGTACTACTGAGATTAGGAGGGGATTCGTCCCAGCAAGGCCGAAACTAATGCAAGGAATCTAGCTATCGATTGAGGATGGTTAGGTTAAACCGCGTGTCATCGAGAGAAGGATTTGTTATGTCTAGGAAGTATTTTCCGGCCGGAATGTCTCTCAGTACGACGATCAAGCTGTCATCGTCGAGCGTTTGCTGTTGGCCAAGATCCGCGACAGGATTTTCATTGTGGTCTAGCAGGGTAAGGACAAACGCCTGCTCGGATGGTCCAGGGTATATCTCCAAGACAACGTAAGGTGCCTCTAGAACATGTACGTAAGTGTTCGCTCCGTTGCGGAAAGACTCAAGCACAACGCGGTTTGCAAGCGATACGTCCTGGGGCGACTCACTGTTTAAAGCTGTATACGCAAGTGAAACACCCAGTAGAACGATTGCTGCCGTTGCCAATTGAGAAGGCCGTTGGTTGAGCCACGATCGGGACGGCAATTCTGTCTCAATGTACTCCGCGTTGGCTCGAACACCTTCTGCCAATAGTTCTGCTGCCCGAACTTCTTCCAAAAATGTAGGGTCCTCTAACAGTCGAGTTTCGAAATTCGCCAGTGCGTCGCCATCTAGCCGACCACTCAAGTAGGCGTGAATCTCGCTTTCGTCAAACGGTTCATGGGTCATTGGGTGTTCCTCAGAGCTCATACCAGACTCAAGTCACCTGCAATTGCTTTGAAGCGCTGACGGGCGCGGTGCACCACGCGATCAAAGTGCCTGGCCGATAGACCCAGCTCTTCGCAAATCTCGTGCTTGTCGGCGTCTTCCACATAAAGCCGATACAACAATCGCCGATCTCTATCAGTTGGCATTTCATCGATCAGTTTGCGAACGTTTTGTTGGAGCTCAGCGGTTGCAATCACGTCAAACTGTTCCGTTGTTGAATGGGAAGCACGGGCGATTGCATCTTCGTTTGTATCTGTTTTACGTCGCGATAGCTTGCGTTGCTCGTTGATCCACAGATTAGCTGCGGTTTGTTGAATAAAGGCAGCGAGTTTTGCGGTTTCAGCTAATGAGTTTTCTCGCAGCCGATGCAGAACGATCATCAGTGCTTCATGACAGATGTCTTCTGCGGTTGCTCGGTTTCCGCATCGCCGGAATAAGAAGTACAGCACAGGCTCGCGATATTTCTCCACGAACGCCTGTTCTGCCTCGGGCTTACCCATTGCAATTCCTTTTGCAATCTCTTCGGGGGTCTCGAAATGCTGACTTGAGATTTGCGGCGCTCACCTGACAAGCTAATGTACTTATTGTGTCACGCCAGAGCTTTAACGCAAAACTGGTGTGACCGGCTGTATTGTCTCGCTTTGTTTGTAAAATGTAATGGAGACCGTGTCCTCTAAACTTGCGCTGTTGAGTACGTAAGGAGCCCAGTAGAAAGGGTGGTTGAACCCGCGCTGGGAACGGAGTTTTTGTTGAGCCTGTTGAAGCGCAAGCCGAGGTGATCGGTGGGAATGGAGTTGCTGATAGAAGACAGCCATAAATCTTGCAGAAGCACGGTCGGATACTGGCCACAACGTGCCGAGTACGCGTTTTGCACCTTGGCCAAGTAGCGCCCTAGAAACGCTCAAATTGCCTTCCCCTGGAATCGATTGACCTACAGCTGTATCGCACCCACTAACCACAACTAATTCGTTGTTGAATGGATAAGCGGAAATCTCTGTGGTAGTGACAAAGGAGCCGGTCGCACGGTCACTTTCGGTTGCTGGGGGAGCGAGAATGATGCCGTTGTTATCCGGAGAATGTGATTGAAAATACCCATGCGAGGCGATGTGGAGAATTCGCGCGGTTCTCGTTTTTTCGGCAAACAAGTGCCGGCGGTTGGCATCGTGACCTGTGTACACTGTGACGTCAGCGCCTGTAAAAAGCTCCTGAAGGGCTATTGCTTCACGGGCAGACCAAGGCAGACGCTCCAACGTATTCGCCCAAGATCGTAGGTGATCGCCATACGAGTCTGAAGAGAGAACGCCCTTGAACTGAGGATCTGCAAGCACAGCCAGATCAATAGCAAAGGGTGGTGGAATCGTCCTCTCGGCCATTGCGATAGTCATGGAAGGAACGTTCGTCAGGGTAAACCGGTCGTTGAGTAACTCTCTCTCGTTGATGGGAATAGCGCTTAGTGGAAGATCATGTAGTTGTCGATGAGGTACGAGGATTAGGTGTTTGCCGTTCCATGATTTTATAGAACTAGGTAACAGCTCGGCCAGTTGGTGGAGCAGCGGCTGCGGTTTGCCGTTGGGGTTTGAGAGTTCCTGGCGCAGTTGGCGAGTGATCTCAGGTAAGGAGAACGACAGTGAATAGCTGTGCGATTGAACCCTATCTTGAGTTACATCCAAAACGTAGATCGTACGCTCATTGCTAGTCTGGAAGTAGAGTAGGCGCGAGTCTGGCCCGAGGATGTGTTGCACATCGCTCAGAGTCGGCAACCTCTGATCGGGTGCGATTTCCCCCGACCATGCTCCAATAACGGCCTCCTCGAGAAGATAGCGCGATACCTGTGGTACCTGGTTGCTTTCCAATTCAGAAGCCCAGCTAATGGCAGCAGCTTCCATTTGTTCTAGCCGTGTTTGTTCAACCAAGTCTGGGGGCGGCTGAACGGTAGCGTACTGTTGTCGCAGATTGAGCGCGCGTGAGCGCTCTAATAAGTCAAACATCTGATCCGCTGTTGTCGATTCCCGTGCGAACAGCATCGCTAAGACGGCGTCGAATGTCTCATGGGTCGCTGCTGTCCATGCTGGGCCAACGCGGAAAGGATCAAGATGCGCATGGACCGACTCTACCTTTCGGATGACATCCAATCCTAGAACGATGGCAGCATCAGTCTGATCGGAAGAAGCCAAAAACTTCACCCCACGCGCTGCCGTCGTGATGGCTAGAATAGGGTCGGGGGAGGCGTTCGCCATTTCCATCGACTTTAAGTGTGATGCTTCGGCTAACTCCGCCAACTGAAGGTGTTGAGCGACCAATGACTGGTGGCTATGAGCAGCCATTTCTAAGTCTGATAAACGACCCCGTATCCAACCCCCGTCTTCGGCGAGTAAGGAAAGAGCGCTGTTCAATCGTGCTAGTGCACCTTGCCAGTCGTGCTTAGCCGCCAGTGTCTCTGCCAGTCCGATTAGCGATTGAATCGTGAGTCTGTGATCTTTAGCTCTCTGCGCAGTCGTCAAACAGTTTTCATAGTGATTAAACGCCACTCCGAGTGCTTCTCGCTGCCTGGCAAGCGCGCCGAGTTCGCAGTCGATAGCGCCGACCCGGTATGCCTCTCCACCAGAAGCAACTTTTTTGGCAGCGGTAAGATACGCGGCCGATTTCAAATCATCGCCTAGTCGTCGATACACCTTGGCTAGGTTAATTTGCGCCAACATAGATGCCCGCTTATCTCGCGCCTTATTGGCTTTCTCAACAGCACTTCGAAATTCGCGGCTGGCGACATGAACTTGACCAAGTTGGACATGAATGGTCCCCATGTTGTTGAGAATCAAGGCCTGCATCGCTGGAAGCTTTGCAAGCTTCGCGTGATTCAGCGCTAGTTGGTGTTCTTCGAGAGATTTTCGCAACCACTTCTGCTTGGTGATAGCTTCGGTCGCAAAGTAACTTCGCCTGATGGACGCATATCCGAGATTGTTATAGCCGTAGGCTAGAAGTTGATTGTCGCTCGTTATGGTGGCTGCTTCTAAGCCCTGACGGATGACGGCTTCACCTCGATCCAGTTGGTCTTCTTCGAGATAGCCTTGTCCAAGAATGAATTGAAGTGAAACGCGATTGGCCGGGAAGCTAGCCGCATTGATTGATTCGATTTCCTGTTCGAGTGCCTTCACCAGAGTAGGGCGAAGTGCTGGATCAAATATTCCCGCACGGGCTCGCACCTGAAGCCATGCGTGAGATGGGACTTGCCCCCGATCACTTTCGCCTAGGTTCTCGACGACTGTAAGTGCGTCGACCCAGCGGTACAGCCGAGAAAGTCCCAAGGCAGTGTAAAACTCTGGATATCCAGACCAAGTAAATCTTGTTTTGTCCGCAAAACCTGACGAATGTTGATAGTGTGTGACTGCGCTTTCAAAGTCCTTCTCATACCAATATCGACCTGCTTCGCTGAGATGGTAGGTAGCATCGTGGATATCTGGTGTAACAGTTAAGATTTCGACCGTTGGGGTTTGAGCGCGATGTGGAGTACCGTGAATGCATAGGTCGACATTGCGCGTTTCCCCTGCGTCTATGCGACCGAACACCGGTCCGTGTCGGCTTTGTGGTACCTGGTAACGAATCGTCGTGTTCTGGTCAGTGACCGAAAGGGTAGGATTGCCGCCTGGTAGCCAGGCGGCAATGAAGTAGGACACATCTTCTGAGGTGGTGAGGGTCTGTGCGAAACCCTCGCCAGGGCAAATTGTCGCTAGTTCCGAGTTACTGGCGAACAAAAAAGAAAGGGCAACTAAAGCCTCCTGCACCCCCAGCATCCGAAGTCTCCATCAGACCATCCCAGATAGCTTTTCATATTATCTTCATCCGTCATCTCGATGAACATGGTAAAGCTTAGTCGAGAACCGGGGTCAGCACCTTGCAAACCTGTTGTGATTGGGGTCGAAATCAATCTTCCAGATCGATAAAACAAGAAGGCAGCCTGCACGCCTGCAGCACCAGCCCAGCTTCCTTGTTTCACAACCACACGGTAGCCTTTCACAGTCTGGCCGGTGGTCGGGTGTTGGCTGGTGAAATCCGCTTTCACGAACTGCACAACAACGGTTGTGTCCTGTGGGTAATAACCCTCCTTACTTACGTCGCTTGAGTTAGGGTGTGTACGTGGTGATACCTGCCACTTTCCCTCAAATACTCCGTACTTTCCCATCATGTCTGCTCTCCTTCATCGTTGGTAACAAGTTCAATAACGTCCGTGATTCGTATGTCTTGGGGTTGTTTTTCGAGTACTGCCGATGTCCACCGACCATTCAATGCTGGACTGTCCATCGCCTTCAGAATCCCCACTATGGTGTCGGCGACCAGCAAGCTTCCGAGCGGACCGAGCCTTCGGCCCTTACTTCCACGCGTGTAGGCTTCCGTCAGTATGTAGAACCACAAGGGAGGGTGGTCAATAACCTCCTGGATTTGCTCTTCTGACAAGCCGTTAAAGATGTAGTTTGAGGCGTATTCTTCGTAAGTGAGTGGGACGATGTCCTCACACCGCGTACGGTTTAGGTGTTCGATCACTGCAATGGCCGAGGCTAGGCCCGCTTCGACCCCTCGCCACAAATTGCGTTGTGCTAAGAGTTGAGACTGTTCTGACGGGCGTTGTCCATCCGCCAGCTTGAAACTAACTGCGGGACTGATTGGGCGGGCCGTGTTCACTGCCCCCGAGTTGGTGAAGAAAAATTTGTTCCAGTCTTTTATAGCGACGTGTTCGGGGAGCCCGCTGTGCCGAACACCCTGTTCGTTCTGAAATGCGTAGTGCCCAGTCATCTTTATCATCGTCATGATCGGGAGATTCCTAGGCGGAAGTGTGTACTCGTTCACCGAATAAGACTGGCGAATCGTTGAGTGACCGAAGCGGAAAGCCGCCACGGAAAACTCGACCGGCATATCTACATAGTCTGGACCTTGAGCGGGATAAATGGATTGATAGTTCGGCTTGAGTACTTTCTCCACCACCTCTCTTTGGCATATGGCAGGGAGGAAGTCGTAAAGCACGACAGATTGGTAGATGTTGGTAACCTCGCGCCTGGCGCTTTCGAACCGTCGTTCGGGATCGCTATCGTTGAGAAGACCAAGAACCGCGTTGTGTAGCTTCAAAAACAGCACGTGCAACTGAGCGATTACCAAGTTTTCATCGTTGCGCAAGTCGGGGATCGCGGCTAACACCGTCGTGCCCTCCGGCGCTTTGCGCGGTAGATCACTCAAGCTCGTGCGGTTCAAAGTGTCTGTCGCGACCGTAGTACCCAACAGCATCTCTCCCATCGGCCCTACTTTGATTCTCTCGTCCGAGTATCCGTTGCCGTATACAGAGTCGAGGTCCAATGCGGGATTTCGCAGTTGCTTGATTCCTGCTAGCGGGATGTTGTGCCGGCTTGGTTCATTGCTCGTCGTTTCCATTTCCGTCATGTCATGGTCGATAAACTGCCCTAAGTAGACATAACCCGATCCTAGGCTTGTATGACCGGCGACCGATGTGTTCTGCATGGCTTCAGCAAGAGCATCGGTACTTTCTTCGGAAAGCGGGCAGGGGGGTAGATCGAAAAGTCTGAAGAATTCGGAAACGTCGTTCATTTCGTTCTTTTTCTAATCTGTTGCGAAGGACTTACTGCAACAAGTATGGGAAATACCTCACTTAGACGAGCAATTCTCTATCTTCGCGCGGGTGAAGGAGAATTCAACGTATGTCCATGGGACAAAAAGCATAGATATGGCAGTAGTGAATAAAGGCGTATTTGGGAGACGTCCTCGTGAATCAGCTGAAGCACAATCAAGTGGTCGATGTGGGAACTGATGCCGATCGAGGCGGGCACCGTCCAAGGCTGTCTGTCCTTCCAGGCCTGATTCGATCAATTGGAAGGTTCGCATGATTACGCTAAGGGGGCTGAAAAGAAAACTCGCCGACGCCTCGGTGAGCGAAGCTGACTTACGGCCCTACGTTGAGGTCGATCCCAAGCGCTCTCACGCATTCGCCCCGTCTCTAAGAATTAATCCCGATATGGTAGATGATGAGGGGCTCGAAGGTGATTTCTTCGTTGGCTCTTTCAATGCCACATCACGCAAGCGGCGTAAGGAGCGGTACCGCGACAAAATCGCTCGCGGTTACATGGGTCCGAGGATCGTCTCGGAAGGCGATTCGTGGTTTCAGTACCCGATTCTGCTTGATGATGTGGTGGATGTGTTGTCGAAGGAATATGCGGTCTGGAGCTTAGGGGGCGCCGGTCACACCCTGTCGGAGATGATCGACCAAGACGAAGTGGGTGCGGCACTCGAGCGCGTTACCCCCTCCTATTTCCTGATCAGCGGTGGAGGCAATGACATGGTCGGCGATGGCCGGTTGGCCACCATGCTCCACCCATTTGCTGAGGGGAGAGACCCGCGGGATTACCCGAACGCGTTGTTCCAGCGGTTTCTATCCGAGGTGACGGATCACTATCGAAGCTTCTTCAACCTCGTGCTGAACCACGACTCCGATCTCACCATCCTATGCCACGGTTACGATTGGGCGATACCCGACAGAGGGAAGTGGTTGGGCAAACCAATGAAGCAGATTGGAATCAGAGACAGATCGTTGCAACGAGACGTTACGAGAGTTCTCATCGATCGATTTAATGGGGCGTTGGTCGATCTAACATCTGAGTTTGATGGCCGGGTTGTGCATGTGGATTGTCGGGGAGCAGTGGCAAGACGGATTGGCACGATGAGCTGCACCCGAATGACGACGCGTTTCGGGTGGTCGCCAATCGATTCAAAAGAAGTATTGAACACCTAGAAAGCGGGACGGGGAGGCATGTCTCGCGGCCGGATCGGAACACAGCGCCACAGGAAGGAGCGAAAACCATGACTATGATTGAGGAACGTTTTTCACAGGAGTGCTCTGATGCGGAGCGCAGGTATTCCGCGTCGAGGAATCTTGAACAGAATCGGCTCAGCACGCCGTCGGCAACGCAGATCCAAGTGCTGGAAAGCGAAAGTCGGTACGAAACACGCTTGCGGACGATCAACCCGCGAGACCGGGCGGCTCTTGAGCGCATACTAGGTGAGAACAATCTGTTTCACGCCAACTACTTTGAACAAGCCGTTGATACAACCCGCTCGGTCGGCAAGGTTCACATTGTGGATGACCTAGGGGTACCGCTTGGGTCAGGAACGGGTTTCTTGGTTGGCCCTGGCATATTGCTGACTAACAACCACGTCCTCGATGATGAAGCCCAGTCGGTAGGCAGTTTTGTTGAATTCGACTTTGAGTTAGATCTCGATTTTCGACCTAAAGGCACTACAACATTTGCGCTACGGCCAGATCTGCTCTTTATCACGAATGCGCATTTAGACTTCACGTTTGTAGGCGTGGAAAGCACTAACTCGGGTGGTGCCCAGCTATCAGACTTCGGCACGATTCCACTGATCCCTGATTCTGGCAAGGCGTTGATCAATGAGCCAGTATCGATCGTTCAACATCCAAACGGTGGGTTTAAGCGGGTTGCCCTACGTGACAGTAAGATTTTAGGGATCCCCGACGCACCGGATGACGACTTTATCCACTATTCGACGGATACGGATCCGGGAGCGTCGGGTTCTCCTGTACTCAATGACCAATGGCAGGCAGTAGCACTACACCATGCGGGCGTTCCAGGACCGGGTGGCACGTGGGTAGCCAACGAAGGGGTTCGCATCAGCCGCATTTTTGCGTGGTTGAAAAACCAAACCAACGAAGGAAATCGCCGGGCTAATGAGGTATTGGAAAGCGTCGCCACTCAACATGTTGGCGAAGCACCAGATGTGAGGGCGGATTTAGGAGAGACTGACGGGCTTGCCGAAGCGCGGTCATTTTCTTCGGACCGTTGGGATGAGGACGATGGTTATGACCCAGACTTCCTTGACACCCGTATTCCACTCCCCCTACCCGCGGATTCATCGGACGTTGTGCAGGTTGGGCGAGACCCTGAGCTGAAGTACACACATTTTTCGGTTGCCATGAGTCGACGTCGTCGGTTGCCTTTTGTCACCGCAGTGAATGTGGATGGCTCAAGATTGGTCTCGCTTCGTCGCGGCAACGATGTGTGGCGACTCGATCCCCGCATACCAGGTGACCTGCAGATCGATAACCGTGCATACATTAGGAATGACTATGACCGAGGCCATCTAGTGAGACGTCTATCTCCCGTATGGGGTTCTCGCCGGGCGCGGGAGAAAGCGGAGGAAGACACCTTCCATTACACCAATTGCGCCCCACAGCATAAGGACCTAAATCGCAGGACTTGGCTGGACCTGGAAGACTATATCTTGGATGTGGCTTCAGAGCAGAACATCCGCGCCAGTATTTTCACCGGCCCCGTGTTCAGCCCAGACGATCCTATGTATCGGCGTGAATTCCAAATTCCAGTCCAGTATTGGAAGATCGCATGCACAGAATCAGAAAACGGGGAATTAGTGGCAGCTGGCTACCTACAGACGCAGAAAAACCTTATTGGAGACGTCAGAGAAGCGTTTGGTGACTACAAGACCTACCGCGTACCTATTCAACTGATTCAGTCTTTGACCGAGCTTGAGCTTGACGCCTTGATTGGTGTGGACAGCTTGTCTGCTAGAGAGAGTGATGTGATTATCCGTGAGGTTGCACTCGACCAAGATCCAACGACGCTACCTTAGGAGAGATCAGTGGATACGGACCGAAGCCACCACGAACAGTTTGTGAAGGACGAGATGGCAAAGCGCGGTTTGGAGCTCACCAGATCCGCACTAATTCCCTTTAAGGAGTTCCCTTTCGAGGAACTCCATGCGATCGTCGATCATGAAGAGCGTTTTCTGCAAGAAAACCTGATTGGCAACATTGAACAAGCTCATAATCTACGCGTTCGAGATTCGGAAAGCCCGTTGCCCGTAAATGCACGAGACATTCGTACTGCAATGTTGATGTTAGGCGCCGCCATTGCGGAAGCACCTCCCGAGGTGTTTAGTAAGCAGAGTCTGATTTTAAAGATCTGTCCGTATTGTCCAGACTAGACTGGATGGAAGCATGAACTATGAAGCGCTTGTTGATTTCAACAAATACACGCTGGCGCTTGGTGCGGGCGGGTTTGTTTACGGCTTAGAGAAGTTCGCGAGTGCTGATAGTTGGGTCTTCGTTGCCACGGTGATTGCCCTGCTATGCCTTTTGGCAACGGTCATTCTCGGGATTCTAATCTTTGCGATCGCGACCAAAGCTCAACACAACGCGAGTGATAGTAGACTGAATGGTCAAACAGCTCAGAACGCCGACGGAGCCAAGTTGATTCAAGGTTTTGGTGTCGCGCATGTACTGACGTTACTAACAGGAATGATCTTGCTAGGAGTACTCATATTCACTCAAGTATTGTTTGGTGAATCAATGGCACCGACCTGTCGTAAGATGCCGTCCTCTGATATCTACATTTGTGAGCAGAAATCAGTGGCCTCAAAGGTTGAGAACATAAAAAAGTAAATCTCGAGACCTTCTAACGCGCCCCCCCAAGGCTTCACAATCGAACTGCACGATACGAGTTCGTTCCGATGAACCTGAATTCGCTGTGGATTGGCAAACAACAAAGAGGTCGCCATGCCAACCTTCATGATATCAATCCTTCCAGTGCTTCGTTGGGTAGGCTCGTCATGATCCGATGAATAACCTCCTTCCGATGATCTGCTACTTCGTTGGAGAGCCCCTTTGTGGTCGCGTGCAGGACTCATCGATTTCTCCGGAAGAGTAATACTTCAATCTGGGCATGATCAGACACTCCGTCCCAAGTTGGTACCGGTAGTCTCGGCTACGAATATGGATACCTCACCCACTATCGAGTCCAACAGGTCGGCTCTACGTTGCGACAATTCGCTATCAGCGGGAAATGCCAATAGACATTGATTTCGTGTTCCTCTTCCTAGCCGGTGGGTTAACTATCGCCATGGATTATCACGTTGGTGTGCGATGGCGGGGAGTGATGGAATATTGGGAACCGGCGGTATCGAATGCTGATTGATCTACTCTCTAGTAGCATGATATCGACTACTCTCGAGTCGTTGCACTACCAGATAGCATTCGTATGGACGTAGTTACGAGAAGTAGTTTTGACCGATTGAGCATCCATCTATACACGGTGGTTCAAGCCGGTTGGCGAGGTACTGTACCTCTCGAGCTTGTTAATCATGGGTGCACGCCTATTGAACTGGTCGGTGGGTGTAGGAGGTTTTTCCTACCTTTCTGAGGGAAGGAAAGATCAGGTTGATGTGAGACCCACGGCCTCACTGGCCGATCGGGACAACGATATATGAAGGCTTGCAAGAGTTCGCGATCAGTCAAACTAGATTCTATAGGGTACTAACGATACGTTCTGCGATTCATTGATTTCGCTTTCGGTCTAGTTCAAGTCCTCCACACTTCCATGCCTAATACTCTACTAAGCCAGACATGAAGCGTGAGATTCGCCATTCTGGTGCGAGAATATGGTCGCTTGCGACAGATCTATCCTATGAAGCGACTAAAGCAATGGAGGCGAAATGCGTTTGTTGGTAATTCTTGCGGTGCTCTTCACATTCGGTTGTGCGGCAAAACTCAATGGAGCGGACAAAAGCTTGGGTTGTGCGAAGAACTGTAACTCATCAGTGGTGAGCCGAAAAGTTGCAAGCGGCTTGTATGAAGGGGTTTTGTATTCAGTGCCTAGGCAGCTGGTACAGCTCAAAATTGTCCGCGAGAAACAAACTGAAAAGAAGCTAGAAGACGCTGTTAAAGCCGCTAAGGATCGGGTCGGAGCCTTCAAAGTGGCGGTGTCTACAGCTAAACAAAAAGTCATCGATTTGGAATCCATGGTAGGTGGAGCGAGTCCAGATGGTGCAAAACCAAAGCTTGAGCTTGAGCTCGAAGTGGCAAGGCTGAAGTTGCTCGTACTGAAAAAGAAACAAGCCAAGAGTGAAGAGTTCCTGCAGTCTAAAGAAGCCGAACTAAGTACGTTCCAACGCGACCCAAAAGAGTTTTCGGATACAGTCACCTTGTCGGCGACGAAGCCAGTCGTCGATGAGGCAAATCGGTTTGTTGCGCAAGTCAACAGAAGCGCGTTTAGCTCTGAGACTGTGGAAGTTAAAACTACAGCACAAGGTTTGCTGAGCGGGGGTACGGCAACATCTGATGGTCAGGCGGATGAAATCTTTGTCGCCCTAGCAGAGACAATTGCGGCATTGGGATTTGTAGGTGGACCACCACCGGGAGTTGTACGAACGCTTAGCTCCGATGGAGAAGCGCGTGCAGATGATCGCTGCAAAAAGAAAGAACTCACGTTTCTGTTCGACATAGACTTTTACGACGCCGAATGGGATGAAAAGCTAGAGAAAAAGCTGGCTGAGAAAAATCTTTGCTATCGGTTTGAACTCAAATCGGATCAACCAAGTTCTACTCCACTCGCGGACGGTACACTGATCAACGGATTGGTTTACCCCACAACGCGAGTCATACGTTTCGATATCTTCAACACTGAGCCGAGTTCTGAGGCTTTTGTCGAGTCATTGTATGCCACGATCGCCGATGCGCGCTTGCTTGGCTATGTGTCCCTTCCCAAGGCAATTTTTTCGACCAACAACTTCGAGTTTGAGTTTAACGACGGCATGCTAACGCGTTACAAGTCAGTCACGCCCAACGAACTTGTTCAAGCCTTAGGGATGGTACCTAAAGCCGCGAAGGCGATCGTATCGATACCGACAGAGCTGGTGCAGTTAAAGGTTGATTATTCCAACAAGCAAGCCGCTTACTACGAGGCCAAAGAGGCTGCGTATACCGCTAGGTTGCAATATGAACTGCTGAGAGCGCAGGGTGATGACGCGATAATCGAAGAAGAGTCGGGTTCTGATACTAACTGATTGGGCGGAGTAGGTTTGATGAGCGCCATACGTTTGGTTACTTTTGTTGTTCTGGTCGGATTCATGACCTCATGTGGTGATACACCTTTTCGAGATACTGCTTCGCAACAAGACGCTAGCGTGTCTGATCGTGAAAATGCCTCAGAAGATAGCCCAACCTTGGACAGAACTGTTGCTGTTGAGAGAGAAGAAGGAGTTGACGCCTCCGTCGAAGTTTCAACTCTAACTGATGACCCGCGATTTCAACGGGGAATGTGTTATCTCGCTGATCACGTGAACGAAGACGGTGAATGTCTGCCGAACTTTATTTTTGAAGAAATCTACTTTGGCAGCCTGCCAGCAGACCGAGATCACTTTGGCAATACAGTTGCGCTGATCCTTAGTGCGGTCGATAGTACTGGCAAATCTCACGAATCATTGTGCTCAGGCTCATTAATCTCTCAATCGTATGTTTTGTCGGCACGACACTGTTTAGAACCTGGTGAGGTGCAAGCCTCGACTGGATGGGAGAGTGTTGATTGGGAGATCACTGATGTGGTTTTTGGTTTACACAAAGATCTAACCGAAGATCCCAGCCAGGAGCGGATTGGGGTTGCGCATTGTTTAGAGTATGCGACTACAACGCCTGTAAAATGCCAGCAATCCAGCCTGCAGCCCACTGATAGAGATTTGGTATTGGTGAAACTTTCTTCTCAAGCACCAATCGCACCGATGAGATTAGCGGAAGTAAGTTGGATTGATAACGCAGCATGGCTTGTCGCAGTAGGCTTCGGCTTAACAGAGGAACGAGGCCCGAACAACGAACGCCTACTAGGGTTAAAACAATTTGCGGAGATCCCGATGGTGTCTCCGTCTTGCTCAGGTTTTAAAAATGGAAATCCGGACGAGTATCAATATGGCTGCATCAAAGATATCGAACTTGTAGCGGGCTTAGGAGAACATCAAGGACCGCCCGCTCCAGATACTTGCGGCGGTGATAGCGGGGGCACCATCTATGTGATCAAACAGCCGCCTGGAAGTACGGGTACCTTACCGCAATGGCCTAAGGACTACTTTCTAGCCGCCGCAACCTCTCGCGCAATTGTCGGATTTGGTGCGAATCCAAACTGGCCGCATTGCGGAGACGGAGGTGTCTACGTTCGAGTCGATGCAGATGTGCAAACATGGCTCAGAAACTCAACATCAACCAGCGGTGAACAGGTAAGCATAGGTCGTTGATATCTCTGTTGGCCGGCAAGTAACTACCATGCGCAGCTTAGTCGCTTATCTCGTTGGGGCTGCCACTGTGCTAGCCTCGTTTATCGTTTTTACGCTGGTTATCACAAACAACCCCCACTTGCTCACAACAGTCTCGGCTGTGGTAAAGGATCCGTTCGGAATTACGCCAGAGGCCTATGACCCAACAGCTACTATTATGAAATGGGAGTCGATCAGCATCTATCAAGATGGTAGCGCTATTCGCGAGGTCGCCGAGCCTGTCGGAAAGATCACCGTCACGTGGGATTCGGCTAAAATGGTCAATTGTACGGGTACTGTGATTGATGCACGCTTGATCCTAACGGCCGCGCACTGCTTGAAGAAACCCACCAGGCGTACAACCAGTTACGATGAGATCACTTCGATCAAACTCATCATGTCCTATAACTTACCGGGTGATAGGAACAATCCGAAACACGGTAACAAGACTAGAATATTTAGCTTAGAAACAACCCCTCTTGAGATAGAACTATCTAACTTGGTCGACTACGCGCTGCTTAAATCTGCAGATGAAGAGGAGGACCCGGCAATGATTTGGGGTCGGGCAGACTTATCTGTCGCGGAGATCGGACCGTCCTCGGGCGGTTGGCCTATGATCGTTGTACATCATCCAAAAAAAATTACCCCAAAACAGGTGACTCGGTACGGCTGCTATACCAATGGACAAAGATACGGGCCGGTGCCAGAAATGACAGAGCAGGATGTTCACCCAATGGGACACAACTGTGACACGATTGGTGGCAGTTCAGGAGCACCTATGTTTCTAACTGACAACTATTCTCTGGTAGGCATTCATCGAGGTGCGCCCTCAGTGTCTTACGCTGGACAGGAAGAACAAGATTCGGAAACGCCAGCGAGCCGGCGTTCGCTAAATGTGTTCTCTTCTATCCTCGATATCGCCGAACATAGCCAACGGGTAAGTAGGCTATTCGCGGGGTTGAATGTGGAGGGCGGGCCAGATTTTGGCAACTTAACGTTCGACACAGCTGCCTATTCGGAGAACTTTAGAATGCTTCAAGAGGCACCTCGCTTCACTGGCTCCATCTTGTCTAGGCTTGGTCAAATGCAGATTGGGCGTGATGATACGGTGTCATATTGGTGCAATGGGATTTATCTTGGAGGCGCAGACGTTCTTCTTCCGTATCATTGTGTTCAGAGCATGGAAAGTATGGGAAATCCCAAATATACCTTCGGACTTTTGGAGCTTCGAGAGTTGCTTTACGCGTCCGTGGGCGTCGATCCAGTCGCGATACCAACCTGGTTCGAGATGAGTAGCGATTTTGTTTTGAGCTCTCAATCTGAGGACTTTGCTGTGCTTCGCAGCGTAGAACTCGGTGCCTATGCTGAGCGTTTACTATGGGCTACGGGACCAAGGTTAGAGATTCGGTCTGCCCCTCCTGAAGTTGGCGAACAGCTATTTCTAAGTTTTCATGGTCCTTCAGAAGATTTGCGAAGCGTTGAATGTACAAGCGGTCAAGTGTCCGGGGGGTTCCTGCAGTACGAATGTGATTCTGATGAAGCGGCCACACGTGGCTCGTCTGGCGGACTTGTTTTGGACAGCGATGGCAAGGCTGTTGCGATGCACCAAAAACGGACAACTAAAACCAACGTTAGAGAAGGCCTACTTCTCACAGTGGTTCAATCTGCTTGGCAAGCAAATGTAAACGAGGCAAGGAACTAGCAGTTGTCCGGGAAACAATGCTCCATTAAGGCGCACCAAACCCCTAAGTCATCAAATCTCTTGAACTGGTTCCAAATGCTGGTAATTACACTCCACTCTAAACCATAGATTTCGTTGGACCGTTGGTTCAAGTCCCTGTCTAAAAGATCCAACAGTTCCGCATTAAGCGGGCACATGAGCGTGGAAGGATTCAGTTTCCGGGTTCCATCCGCCTCCATCCTCATCTATGGCATACTGGTTCCTGTCATGCGCCTCCCTGGATCGCTAGATGAACTATGCAAATGTTGGATATCTTCACAGTGACTTTCATTTCGATGTCCCTAGTGATGTTTTGCGACCAATTGGCATTTCCCGCGCATCCGAACTCACCGGAATTATTTATGAGAACTCTGATTTTCCGGATACCTATGATTTGATGATTACACCGATCCCATTCTGGGGATGGCAGCGTTGTATCAGGCTAACCATCAAACTCGCGCATGTAGCGCGGGCATTCGAATCAGTCTCTCAAGCGATTTCAAATATGGGATTTACAATTGTTCAGAGTGAAGCGAGTAGATCAGCCTACCGATACGACACTTGGAACATTTCGGTAATCGCTCCGCATGTTAATTCTTCGACTTTTGATCCCGTAACTCGTGCATACAGTGGAGTTCTAGACAATGCGGAAAAGCTAGTCGAGTACATATGTCGCGAGTGTGAACAGTATCTCTTCTCTGCTGAGCAGATTGGTCACGAAGTGCCGGTCACAATGAGTATCAACACAGCGTTAGCGTATTTTCACGACTTATGCGAGAACGACGAAAGTGTTCCGCTTTTCTATCTAGTCGCTTGGAGCAAGTTTCGCATTGGACCATCCGGTACTTCGTTTCAAGAGGCATTGTCAAAAGTGGCACCAGGTAACTCTCCAGATTACTTTTCACCCAGCTTCGTTCTGATAGAGATGGACACAAAAGATGTCAATTTGAGAGCTGTTCTTCTGCCGCGTCGACACGCCCGTACAAAGAGATTTCAGTCGCTGCAGGTTGACTGGTCCGTTCATTCGTCGATCGATGTTGACCCTTCTAGGAGGTCGATCGGCCTACTCCACAAAATCACAAGTCTATTCGAAGACAACTGGACTATATGGCGCATGAGTCAAAAAACGCCTGCTAGCAGAAGTAGAACAGAAATCGGGAGACTAAATTTTCTTGTTGAGATAGCCGGTAACCTTCCACCAGACCAAGCAAAGTCTGAGGAACACCTAAAGGAGCAGTGTGAGTTGCACTTTCGCGACTTCCGATTCGATTTTAAGCTCGTTTCTCTTGACCAGTTACATGGACGCCTCACGACTGCTATGGATACTGATATCGGAAATGCACATCAAATAGC
The DNA here is from genome assembly GCA_028285415.1 of Pseudomonadales bacterium. Lineage (GTDB taxonomy): Bacteria > Pseudomonadota > Gammaproteobacteria > Pseudomonadales > Azotimanducaceae > UBA4421. The sequence goes on along the minus strand of JANQPF010000014.1, from coordinate 32,690 downwards.
AGTGAGTTGCTCGCGTTCTCGGAAGGGTGACGGAGCAAAACTCACTTCTCACTTGCGAGAGTTGGGATACGACGCAGAGCTGTTGTTTTCAAAGCCAGTACCCGGTGTCCCATTTGATCAAAAAATCAAAGAAACAATCCGTTTGTCCCAGGTTTTGTTTGTACTCGTTGAGAAGGTGTTTCAGATTGACGATATGGCTTTTAGGTGTTCGAGATGAGGTAATGATGGCTGACGCTTTAGGCAAACCGGTAATACCCGTTCGTTTTGCTTCTGACAATTTCTCGTTCTCAGGCGACTTACCAAAATACATTGAATGGAGGATACAAGGCATCACAATAGACATGGACACAGAAGATCGGGCAGCAACCATCGGTGCAATTGAGGAAGCACTATTTGACGCGAGTACAACCTCGACCTTTGCAGAAGTTATGGCTCTGGAGAATATTTAGCTCCCACCGAGTTTGCTGGGTTGAAATAGGAGCAATCGGAAAATTGATTTTGGCTTTCACTCTGCGCGCGGAGTTGTTTTTGTTCATCAACCCAAACTTGACGATGCTCGCGATGGTGCGCCACGGTGGGCGATGGTTCGGAGGATATTATTGAGGCCAAAAAAGACCCGCTTCATTGAAGCGGGTCGATTAGTGCTTACACTTGGTAAGTCAATTTGAAGGTGAACCAATTAGGTATCTTCAACAATAAACAAATTTTCATTTGTCGCTCCTTATGTAGTTGTTGTTAGGAGACTCAACCCAAGGAGGAGAACCGTGATGTCGTTGACAAGCTGGTGTCTCAAGCCAGCGGTGCGGATCTTACTCGTGAACATACGGAATGCAAATGGAATGATCTGCAGTAAGGGTGGAGAAAGAATGTAGGGCAAAAGGAATGGGTGAGGTCATGTCACCCTTTCTGGACTTTCGGAAGTGAGTCTGCGGGTCTATTGGGTATTTCTCTGAGGAAACGAAATATGGTACCTACATTGACCAGAGCATGTACCTTCCACAGATTTCGTCGAGCACTGGCGTTGGTCCGAACAGTAGAGCTCCTAGGTAGTCCAGTTGCTCTTCAGAAGATGATTCGATTGCGGCGGCGAGGTCGTCATCGTGGCCGGTTTCGAGCATCGCCTTTGGGTAGTCGAAGACGAATATTCCGTCGGCGTTTCGGGCTTTTACAATGGCCTCGTGCAACTTAGCCGGCCTTGCGGTTTTTACTACAAGCGAATAGCGGGAGATCCCTGGATGTGATATCCCGGATGCGTCTATGTGAGTGGTCCTCCCCATTACGTCGTTTTCGTCCAGGGCGGAGCCGAGAGCAATACCGAGATGTCCAACCACATTGAGCGCAATATGCGGTTCGATTTTGTTGGACACGATGCCAATGATTTTGTTGGCGTGTAGATCATAGTTCATAGTTTTTTCCTAAATCTGACAAAAAAGGGAGGCTTGATGCCTCCCTCTTAGTGTCTTTTTGTAACACTATGCTGCCAATGGTTGGCGGAAAACACCGTGGGCTTCATCGAGCAGTGCGGCCATTCCTCGCTCGCCAAGTTCGATACCTTGCTTGACAGATTCCTCGCCATCCGGAAGCAGGAATTGAACTGCATCATAGAGCTGCTCTAAGTGTTCAGCATCGACCTGCACGTGCAGGGAAAAGAACTGAGTCCTCAAGTTGGGATGGTGGGGCTGAATGGCCGCATCGACCGCTCCATAGGTAATCGGTGTCATACCTTCGTTAACGAGCATGTAACCGATTGCAATGCCGACATCCTGCTGATTGCTAACCCAGTCCGCCATGTCTAATGCCAGTTTGATTCCAGCGCGCTCGCTGTAGGCGTCGAACTCCGTCTCCGACAATCCGATCTTGCTGAGAAGATGGATGTAATGGCGATAATGGGCTTGTTCAGGATTGCCATTACCGTATTCGTCGTTCAGATTCTTTTCGAGTACCGTTCGTACTGCGGGTTGTAGGTCCAACTTGAGCATGTTTTCCAGGATTGTGGGAAAAGACCTGCTCTCTCTCCCCGCACAGAAAATCCACCTGTGCACAGTTTCTAGCTCTAGAGCTGCGCGATGCGCCTCGACGACAAACGGATGGTTTCGAATACGCTCAAGAGCTATGTTGTTGTAACTCACAATTCGATCAAAAGGGTTGAAGTCGGTCATGCTAAAAACCTCCATGGGTTGGTTGATGGGATACTGCATTCTCGACATTCGCAGTTTCCCACCGGATCTATAGCCTGACACTACGTTGAATTCAGATGTGTGTTTCAGATCCTTCAGGTTTCTTTAACTCTGATAGCAAAGACGTGATTGTCTCATCGGCCCTAATGTCCCCAATATTCGGATTGACCACCAATGCTGATGGGAGTGTTTCCATGCTGATCCGATTTTCGATTGATAACTGAAGCCATTTCTCTAGATCACTTGGTTCAACATATCGGGGGATTCGGGTTCGCAATCGTTTTGCGAGTTGGTCCTCTGAAAGGTTCAATTCTGCTGCAAGGGTCTCATGGGTGCCGAGGCGGACCATTGCAACTTTGGCAGCTGCGGGCAATTGACCCACTGTACTTACGCCGCCAGAAATACAGATCATGACTCCCATTAGAACAGGAGGAGATCGCTCCGGCATTGTAGTCATGTACGATAGCACCTCGTTGTAGATTTTTTCCTTCTCGAAAAACCATTGAATCAAATTGTGGTACGAGAAGCAGAAACCTCGGTACTCTGACCGACTATCTATCACCCGTGCGCCGATGTATCCATTGTTGTGGACACCTGCGATTTCGACTAAATCGCGACTCACAATTCGCCTGTCCGTGCGCGAGGTTGAGACATAGTATGCGACCCACGCGCCGGACAGCTGTTCCAAGAGCCGATCTGGATGTGAGTCTCGCGAGTTAAAGGTGACTAACGCGCCCAGATGCTCAGACAACAACGGTTGAGCATCGGTCGCCAGCAGGGAACGAAATTCTCCTATCGGGAGCATCCAGTCCTTTAAAGATAGTTCTGCAAAAGGCATTAGACTGTCCACGATCATTTGCTGTTGCGGTGCGTCTGGCTTTTTGTCACCGCGCTTCCAAACAGCCCACGTTTGGTGAGAAACGCCTATTGCTTGATATAGGTGCGCATTAGTTGTTCTTCCATTGCTGGTTGCAAATTGCACCGCCATGGCAAATTTCTGGCTGAAATCTGGTATCTCAACAGGACTCATTTTCTCGCCGTGGATTGCACATACATTTTATGCCGAACTTCGTGTTCGCATACTGAGAACGTTCCGACAGGCTCGAGACTACTACAAATAATGGCACATGATTGGCAATCAGCAAGACTCTGATTGTTGATTAGCTTGTTTGCATTGCCGGAACGACCAAAAAGAAAGGGCGAGATTACTCTCGCCCTTTCCTTCGACAACCGCGAATGTGCCCTATGTTGATCAAGTCGAGTTCATGTGGTTCAAATGAATCTATTCATACTTGAGACGATCTTTTGCCGCTCTCTCATCCTCTCGAAGCGCTTCTCGTGCCCACGACGCTCCGGTTTGCTTACATAGTTCGCTGATCTTCGGCCACTTCATTTCCAGCGCTTTTGCGTTCTCGTTCCAGAGCGCTTCGAGCGCTCGTTCTTGGGCTCCGCCTTCGTACAGTACTTTCGATGTGACGCCGCGTGCATTGAACTGTTCGATTTGAAATCCGCTACTGATTTCATCGTTGATTATGTTCTCCACTGCATTTCGTGCCTGGATCAAAGGCCATTGGTGGTCCTTTGCGTCCCTTGGTAAGTGATACAAGATGTGACCGATGTGTTGCTCACTCATGGTTGTACGATCTTTTTCCTTCGCAAGCTCTCTAACATTTGCAATCCACTCGCTGAATTCAGAAGATTCAAACTCCCCGTCTTCCCGCAATCCTGGCGGATTCCTCCAGCTATGTAGCATCTCCCACGCCAGGGTGGCTTTGTTGACACTTTCCATTTTTTGCTCCCGTGGCTCTGTTGCGCTTTCAGGTCTGTATAGGTCACAGATCACGGTTACGAAAAACTCGGGCTCCGCGGAAAGGTATCGGTGAAGCACTAGCGTAGAGTCACCCCGCTTCATAGATAAGAGTGGAAGGTAGGCGTATTCCAGTATGGCCAATCTTTCGAGCGATACGTCCGTTGAATTTGCCAGGTATTCGAAAATCTGTTCTATGTAGTAAGAGCTATTGCTGTGGTCTGATAGGTTCTTGCCTTCCATGTTCTCGGCTAGCACCGCGTCAAGCACATTCTGGCAAACATCGGTACCCAGCTTTTTCATTTCGTGACCGACTAGCATTAGCACGTCCATCGCGCGTCCACTTTCAACGAAGTTCCTAACAGCCTGTGTCAGCGTCTTCCGTTCTCGGTCGATGTTCCACACGGTGCGCTGGGACCAGAACGCGTGTTCGAAGTCCGGCCCCTGTTTAGCCAAAAAGTCCAACATAGCGGAATCAACTTTCAACATGAGAAACGGTCGTACGCGAACGTTGGTATCTGAATGATTCTCAACCGTGTACTCGAGAATGCGATCACGCCACCCGTCACCATGATGGAAGAACATTCGAGACGACAAAGATTCGCAGAAAATCTGTTCGCTTCGCGTGCCAGACACCGTACCCCCAACGTACGGTAAGGCCTCGAGCACACTTACCAGCACGTCTGCTGTGGCAGCCCCCACTATTCCAGGAAAGCCTACTTTGTTTGCAAGCTCAAGCAGTCCAGCCAGCCCGTGTTCTGCCAGCACTGCCGAAATCGCTTCAACCCTCAGCCGTGCTACTTCGCTATCAATCTTGTCAAAGTCTTCGATAGGGCTTGGCAGGTCAGGCATTTGCTCGTTAAAGAGCCAAGCACTGCTGTCAATAGAATCGTCTAAGGCAAAGCTCTCCTGAAGTTCGGTAAGCTCGAGAATCTTTTCAGATGACAAGGACCACGCCGCATCCGGGAATCGGGAATGGCGGGTTGTAACTTGCCTAAGTTGTTCCCAAACGACCTCCCGAGCTTCTGGTGAAAGTTCATCTGCTGACAGATTACGAAACGATTCGCGAAGCGAATCTTGCTCTTCCTCTCCGATGTTTTCGTAGCTATCGAGCAGAACGCACAGCCGGACTGGATCGCCATCCGCGGCACGCAATGCCATGCCAAAGTAATCCTTGTATGTTTGCCAGACATCACCACGCGTAAGAACCGGACGATCTGATAGCGAGAAGTCTCTCCAGATTGGACGATTTGTGGTATGCGACACGCTGGTTCCAGAAGGCATCAGTCCAACAATCAGTTCCCAGCCCACTTGCGGCACTTGATCTAAGATGAGATTTATCACAGCGAGGCGTTTCTCCAAAGAAGCGGCTGTTCCGGGATGCCAAGCCAAGAAGATTTCTTTGAGCGAGTTTATGGGTCGATTGTTCAGGCGCCCCCCCGGATCCAGTTCTGCCATATACGCCAAGACGAGAGCAACTCTTGGTAGGTACTCGGGCTCCCAGGCAAGCGTTTCCAATGCCCAGAGAACTTCTGAATGGAATGAATACCCCGAGAAACTGCTGCCTTCTTCGAAAATCGGAGCGATAGATTCAGGATGGCCCTGGAGAAGGCGGTCCAGGGCTTTGAGAAAAGGAGCAGGAGCGGCCTCTGCTAGGACGGGCAATTGAGAACGCAAACTAGTTATTAGTCGCCAGTCGTTCGACAAACCAATCAACTCAGTGATTGCATCATCTACATAACCTTGACACGTCTGGCCGTTGGGGATTGCGGAATTCTCTTCGAGCCTGGATCCCAAGACGGCAATTCTGAGGAGGCTCTCCGCTAGGCCGTCCCTCATCCACCTAGAGTGAGAAAGACCTTCTGACTTAAGTCCCCCATACATTCGCTCATCTGGTGGTACGTCTATTGAGGGGTCTTCTTCGGAGAAAACACTGCCAATCGCGACACGGAGTCTTTCAAGATGACCTGTGTTTACATTGTTGATCGTAATGGCAAACGCAGTTGCCGGTGCGGATACCACCCAAGCGTCGCCCACCTTTTGCATCAGGGGGTTGTCATAGGTTAGATAGCGCTGAAGCTGGTCTCGAAAGTCGTTGTACTTAAGGCCCGAGATAAGCTCAATCTGCTTTTTGTCTTCTTCGTTTGATTCGCTCCACCCGCCGGCAAGAATTGCCGGAACGACCACATTTGTATGCTCCGAACCAGCCCAATCGGGCAAATCGAAGTCGGGGCCCCCGTAATCAAGTTGGTTCCAAACTCGCCAAATAGATGCACTGTTGCCGCACGCCCTGGCTTCTGTGTCGGACGCGTCACCCGCCACTCCCATATCTTCCAGTGCATTTGAAAAATCTTGCCGCAGCGGGCGTCCTAGCTCGATTTCGACCTGCCTCGCCAAGCTTGAGCGACCGAGCGGACATATCACTTTGTGGCCATTTCTCGAAAGCTCGTTAGCTTTGCTCGCGCTCTCGCCAGTGACGCAGATGATGTGCTGCGGCAGGTGAACCACCGAGGTGACGTCAGATGGGTCCCTTAAGACTATCGATTTGGAGAGCAGGTTGCTCGATTTGTCGCCACCTAAGGACTGCATCGCGGCATACAAGAAAGCAGTAGCCTCCTCGGGTGAATCTGACTTGATTCTCGCAACACACTCTTCTTCCTGAAGCAACGCCAACAACCTGCCAATGGCGTCGCTCCTGTTGCAACGAAGCAGTTCCTCGTTGATTGGCGGTTTTGTTGCACCAGACCAGTCTGCCCAGAAACGTTGCAGGGATGTAACTCCGGTCCTTGCACCTACACCTTGTTCCTGTAGCCAAGTCTCTACGCCTAAATGGTTTTCGACCCACTCCTCGAACACAGCCGCATCTACAACCTGAACCGCTTTCCAAGATGCTTTCTTTGAGAGTTCGCGCTCCAACCCCACCCGGTCGTCGAATTTACCAAGAGAGGCAGCTACATAGGTTGTGTCTTTCTTGTACCACCCCTTGGGCAATGACGTATTTCTGTCTCGCTTTGAAAAATCGTCTTCCACCTTATTTCGGCTACTCTTGCCGGAACCCAGCTCCCACACAGATTGACCTTCGGGAATCCAAGGCCCGTGGGATGAGCAATTCAAGACACCATCCCAACCGGAAAGTTGATTTGCCTCATTTGCCAAAAACTGAATGCTGTGAATGTTCTCAATCGGCAAACCGGCATGAATCAAATGTCTTATTAATTCCCCTAGTTTGTTGCGAGCATCGACGGTACCGGCCCACTCCTGTAGGTGAATTGATCGAACAGTCCCCATATCTACTCCTTGTAGAACAGCCGAAGTGTGAGCCTTTCATTGGGCCGTAGCTGGATCTTCAGCAATTCGCGGCCATACGAGATCATCGCGCCATTTCGATTGAATAAGTATTAAAAAAACCAGCTGCCAGCTGCCAGCTGCCAGCTGCTAATACACCCTCGGACCGGGCGCGAGAATACGCAGTCAAAAGGAACAGCAGTTTGATTGACGAACTAATTTAGAAGGTCGACTCGCCAAAAATCTTAGATCCTCTTTTTCACGAATTAGATCTTCAAATCGACTTACAGCAGCAAGCACTTCCTCCCGCTCCCAATCGGGTAGGTGATCTCTTAGGCTTGCAGTGAATGCACCGTAGTCACACTCACTATGGTCATAGCATCCTCCAGCGAGCCATTGAAGCCTCACAAGTTCGAGTTCCTGCTGCAAATATCTAGGATGGAAGCGAGAGTAGAAGTCGGTGACTAAGTAATAGGTACGGTATTCTTCGGATGCAACAGCTTCGGTCAGGAGTTTCTCGGTGGCAACAGCATCTGATTCCTACTCCCAATCCCTTATCTTAGTCATGAGCGTCGCGATTGGATGTCCTGATGCGACGGATTGTTTCAACATATCCTCTCCAGGATGCCTAGCGTGTGTACCCGGCCTTGGAAAGACATCCCTGTCAACTTGTCCCTATTTACTTACTGCTACGTGTGCGCCAATTGTCTCAGGATGTCGATGTCTTATTGACATCTGAACGAACTAATTTGGTCCGGGACCATAGCCCACAGGTGAAGTTAGCGGGGTTCGCACATACGTTGTTCACCACTTTGTGGTTCGTCGTGTTGCTTAGGTGCGCCTTAGACGAGTTGATTTGAACCAACTCTTTGATGTTTTAGAGGAGCGGGAAACGAAACTCAAGAGGTGTTCGACTACCGTTCCGAACGAAAATGATCCCGAATTGTAGTCGTCCGCAAACCGAAGGTAGTGGGCTAACGCTGTTCAGAACTCTCCTCTGAGTTCGTGTTCTTGTCTGGCGGTGAGGTTACATTTGGAACCATATACGTCAACTAACTCTTGAACTTGCAGCTTGACATAACCGGGATCGAGGCCGTCAAATTCGTACGAGAAGAATCTTCGAGCATCTGATAGCCATATGCATTGCTGCTTGTCCGGTGAGCTAAGGTTGCTATTCAAATAGCTGGTGTAAGCATCGCTTAGAGGGTTGCTCGCGAGGGACAGTTCCGTACCGGGTTCAGGCTCCTCTTTGGTAATGTCTAGACAAAACGCGTCTAGGCTTAGACTGAAACTCATGCCGGGACTAAGCCGCTTGGAACTCTGAGACTCGATCCGAACGTTACTTATTGCCATGGGCTGTACTTTATTTGGTTCCTGCCTTTTAGAGCTACTGGCTCTCAATTGGAAAGGCTCTTGGACTTGGGGACATATCTCGATCGACGCGTTCAAAGTAGGATTGATGGTGCCGGTGAACTCGATCGTGTGAACTGTTCCTGTCCCCTCAAATTTAGCATCCTCGTAGACGCTTCCTAAGCCCTGAGAGAGTCCTACTTCGAAACAGCCGGAACTGTTAAATGCGAAATTGCCAGCGGGGTAATTTTCGCCACCGAAAGTGACTCCAACGGCGGATTTGGATAGATTCACTTCGACTACTTCGCCAAAACTGGCCTTCCCACTGAGCCCTTCTTCGCTTACAACAAGGGCCATTTCGGCGTGGGATTGAACAGCACACAAAGAGGAGGCCACAACAAATAGCACCAATATCTTTAGCATAACTCGCCCGGCTCTCGATTTTAGGCTCAATCACTTACCTACTGTCGTGTATCGCTTGATCCTCTCACTTGAGGACGGACGTCACTTTCAAGTCTTTGTTGTAACGAAGGGTTGTACAGCCCTAATCGTCCTTCCGTTTTTGGGTTTTGAGGGTTATTGAAGGTGGTGAGTCTCCTATGGTGCCGTTTACAAACTCCAAAAACTGAATCGCTACCAGCTAAAATGTGGTCGAATATGAGACATAAGCTTTAGGACGCTAAGCTCGTACGCCAGGTGAAGTTCCGTTGTAAGGTTTTGGCGATCCACCTCGTTACGAATCTATTGTCAGAATTCCATGTTTGACTCTCAAGATTGCAATCGACTTGGGAGTATGCATCAGGCATTGGGTTTTCTAACAACATACATCTTTCTATGTTAAGTGCACTGGATAGAATGTCTGAAATATTGGACAATATTTTTGTCCATCAAAGAAGGTTCATAGGGGGCGGCGGGTGCTAATTTTAACCCGAAGAGTCGGCGAGGTAATCAATATTGGTAGCGACATCACCATAACTGTACTGTCAAGCAGACGCGCTCAGATTAGACTTGGTGTCTCAGCTCCTCGTGAAGTGCCTGTCCACAGAGAGGAGATTTACACAAAGATCAAGCGTTCTCCACGAGAGAGGGACTGACGAGTACCTGGAGTAGGGGCACCACGACGATTACCACAGTAATAGGGTTGGCGCCGCTGCTTAAGGAAACCTCAGAACAGGTGCAATACCTCATACCCGCGGCCGTTTCCTTTGCCTTTGGGGAAATCTTGGCGAGCGTCCTGATGCTCATACTCGTACCGGTACTGCTCGCGAGCGTTGACGATGCGAAACAACTTATCGATGCTGGAGCGTCTTCCACGGACCGATCTCCAGCAAAGATGCTTAAGCCAAGCTGATGTGAATCAACAAGGTCTGAAGTTGTGAAGTACGGTTTGTTGCTAGCTCGTGAGAAAGATATCGAGATAAAGATCATCCAATACTTGATCTATGGCGCGCTCGATTATGGTCGAGTCGTTCAGGATGCGAAGTGAGCCATTTTGTATCTCTCGAACGAATGCGGCTTCGGTTACTTCCCTTGTTTTCAATCCTTGTTCGTTAACCAAAATAAAAGATTGGCTAGCTTCGTTCCTGTAACAGATCTTCATACGTATAGGCCCGTCGGGACCGTTGATTTCAACCCATGTGTCCGGGACAAGACGGTCTATGATCTCCGCGTTCCTGGCGTCGTCGATTGATACTGGGGGAGAGAGCGGTTCAACTAAGCAGATCTCTTCTACCTGATCGATCCAGTCAACATCGTAACTCGCACCCGTTTGGATTTTTAGGAGACTAGTTTCGCGAAGGTCTTGAAACGTCTGTTTGAAGTGTGAGAATTCGGAGGTCGATTCCACATCGTTCATACCCATGTCCAGGATCCATTGGTGAAGTTGGCGGCACAAAGCCGCTGTAGCATCGCCCCAGGTGTCAAGGCCCTCTTCGGTCGTTGGTGTATTACTTAGCTGCAGAATTTTGTCGGTTATATTCGTTGCCCACCGCCATTCGTCGCTGTTACTCGAAAACCGGGTGAGGGTACACACTAGAACTCGAGACCACGTCGAATTAAGAAAACAGAAAATTGATCTTGGTAGGCGTATATCCCGCAATTTGTTATTGAGGGTCGTTTGTACTTGCCGCTTGGCTGCGATCAACGTTGCGCGCCCTTCTTCGTACTCGACAATCCGTCGTTCCGTGCGCATCACTTTGCGGGTAACAAACTCTAAGTGGCTGTCTAGCTGTCTGATAGACGTCTCAAAAAGGGGGGTTGATACTGTGTCTTGCTGAACGATATTCGTTACCACCGATTCCGCAACGATGTAATTAGGGTCATTAGCAAGATCTGCGATCGAAGTATCCCATCCAACGCCGTATTGCGCGAGTCGATTGATTAACAAGCGACCAGGATGGTTTGATCGAGAAAGGAATGTCGGATCAGTGATCACGAGGCGCAGAATTGGGATTTGGAGTCTAGCTATCAGGTTTCGAACAGCAAATGTTAGCGTCTCGTCGACTAAAAGATTCTCAAATATCTTCGTTGTGACAGAGAGTGCGTCTTGTTCGAAAGCATTGGCTGATTGAGTGGCCTTCTCCAGAACAGACGCTGAAACTTGGCGAACGTGTTCAACCCATGCTCCCGGTTCATCGTCCACGACATCAACCTCAACATGTCCTTCCAGAGCACACAGCAAGGTTGCTTCGGCGCGAATTGACTCCCCGAAATGGCGCGCTTGAAGCCGAGATAGAATCGATCGATTCGGTTCTCGCAGAGGGCCTATGACCGTCTCTTTCTCGGCAAGTGAATTCGTCTCCTCTTGGATAAGTTGATGTACGGAGTAGTAGAGATCCTTGAAGCACTCATCCGATACCCGTTCGAACGCTTCCAATAGCAATCTCACTAGGCGTTCATCCATCCCACTACTTGCTTGTATCAAGCACCGTACTAGTCGGTTAGGAGCAATCGGATTGACCATCGGCTCCGATGACGTTGTTAGAAATTGCATCACCTCTCTCAGGACACTTTCGTACGAGCGCGTGAGTCTTCTAATGAGATTGGTGATCGCCACTGATCGATCTAGACCCTCGGCGTCGTGGACTACAGACCAATGTTCAGGGGAGCTCGAGGACGTCGCTGGTGAGTAGTTTTCATCGGCGTTTAGTACCCCTTGGTGGGTCAGTTCAACGAATCGTGACTTCAAATCAAGATGTTTGCTCTTGAAGATGGGAATAGCTTCGAGAAGTATTGCTCTATCTACGTCAGAGTGGACGTGTTTTGATCGGGAGATACACACGTCAGAAATGACTTCGAAGATACGGTCTGCCATTGTATCAATGTGATGCCTTGAAACTGCCGCCAGCTTGACTACGGGTGATGCCTCCAATATGTCACTCATTTGAGGCACCCATTCTTGTAGTGATTGCAGAGAGGAGTTTCCTTTTGGCCGCTGACTTCAATTGACTTGCTCTTGACTCGGAAACTCCGAGCACGGAGCCAATTTGTTTCAAGTTGAATGATCGATACTCATAGAGCGAATAAGCGGACTTCTCATGATCCGACAACTGGTAAACCGCGCAGTCGACACAGCGTCGCAACATCTCTAACTCGATACAGTGCTCAGGGCTGTCCTCTTCACTGATAGCCTCGTATCCAAACCTAACCGGAGGACTTATTTGCCGTTGCACGCGCAGACGCAGTGCTTGGTACTTTTCCAAAGGCATTTCCAAGCGCTCTGCTATTTCTCGCGATGTGGCTGTTCCTTGTGCCAATAACTCCTGTTCAGCTTCTTTTGATCGCACGTAAAACTCAAAATCACCACGAGCTAACGGCGCAACACGCCGTATTTCGTCGATCATCGCACCGCGTATTCGCTTTGACGCAAAGTGTGCGAACGGTGCCCCTTCCTTCTCACTCACAAATCGAGAGCGCGACTCCAACAATCCAACGAAGCCAGCTTGAACTAAGTCATCAAATTCGACTTTGTATCTCGAGTTTCCAGACACAGAGCGGGCTATTCGGTGGACAAGGTGGACATATGGCTCTACCCAATGTGAGCTACGCATAGTCCGCGCCTCGAATCTTCAGCCGGCCGTTCGGCTTGCTGGTCCCTGATAGCACAGCTTCGCTTAGAACGAACACATCCCCAGCAGTTGCCGATTCTGGATACAACAAGGAAAGCGGTTTTTGTAGCCGGCGTGACCGCTCGAATTTGGGATCATCCGAGATGGAACCACCGTAGACGAAGAATGCATCAACCAACCTCTCTCCAATTCGGCATACGGTATCGCAAAGCACCTGGCCTTCTTCTTCAGATCGGACGCGATTTGCGACAAGGTGAAAGCGATCTACACCGTGACGTGTTCGAAGCAACCGTGCTAAAGCGACTGTTTCGTTAATCGAAACAGGATCATCTCGCACCATCAGTACTTGCTTGTCGGCCACTGCAATCATTGTGGTAGTGGGTTCGTCGAGTCCTGCAGGACAGTCTAGGACGAGTGTTCTAAAGAGACCGTCGCACGGACTCAATGCGCAAACAAAGCCGTAGACATCCATCAGGTCTACCGGCCCATCAATTTCATCTCCGGCTGGGATGACCGTCAGTCTTTCGTACTCCAAGACTACATCTGATAACGTACGCGCATTGCCTACCGACTCAATACAGTGATTGGGTATGAGGCCCAAGGCTGAACTGACACCGCCCTTACCCAGCACACCATCAACAAGAACCGTAGGACTGGACGTGCGAGCCGATGAGAGCGCAAGTTCAACTGATAGCGTGGTTCGCCCAACACCGCCACCACCGCCTGCAATTGCAATTACTTGCAGGGGTAACTTCATACTCGAAGAGAAACTTTTCATGTCTACAGCCAACAGCGATATTGGCTTAAGTCTAAAAACGAGTCCGGGAATCGCGAGTCGTGCCTAGCTAGCTGGGAAAACAGGTTTATAGGAACCTAGGAAAAAAGCGGGGCGTAAAAGCCGCAATGAACTGGAGAATCTTTGTCAACCCAAATATGTCCTATAAGTGAGACATTGAACGTTTTTAGACTTGTAAGTAGATGATGAATATGGTTACAGTTCTGACTAGTAGTTAACGGAATGTCACATATCCGCGTCATTGGATTAACCATGGCATCTTCACCGGATCGCGAAGAAGGAAGTGAACTACATCAGGCGCTTAGACGTGCGCTGATGCCGCCGAAGCTTGCCCAACAAGACGAGCCAGAACCCACATCACAATTCTCTTTCAGTCTACGAAAATCGCTACGTACTGAACTGTCAATTCGAGCAAGTGAGAGTGACATTACCATGCGCGGCCTGGTTCTCCTCGCTTTGCGAGAATATGGCCTCAGCGTGACTGATGAAGATCTTGTTGATCGAAGAAAAGAGCCAACAAAGTGAGCCGACTAGAACGAATGTTGCTCTACGTTCGCTTTGAATTGACCATCCATCGATCTGTTCATTTTCAAGCTTTGAGAATCTAAGTACGCCATGACCTCTGCATGGAGAATAGGAGTCACACTGTTTTCGATTTCGCGTTTGCGATCTGACAGTGAATTTGCGGTGCTAAGAACCAATGGATGATTGGATCACAGAAATAAGACTGCAGTAAGCGAAATGCCAATAAGGTAAATCGCTAGGATCCAACGCCAGAATTTCGATACATCACTCCGCGCACTCTTATTTCTACATTCGAGATTACCTGGCGAATGCATCTCGTGTTTTGTTTTACGACTAAGATTTTGGTTCATACACGAAGGATTGAATGCCGTGTTTAGATTGCAAACTTCCGTGTACTTGTAAGATAGATTCAGTTCTCGCCCGTCATAGATACTCCATTAGTAGCGTTCGAGTGGGCGACCTGAATAAGCGCATCATTGTCCTGAATCTATGATCATAAACCGATCATGCTGATCTAGGGAAGCATGCATTGCGGTGACGCCCTCGAGAGGGAGAGGGATCATCACTCAACGTAGGCTAACGAATATTGTCAAATATTTGGTACGTCAAAGAGATAATGTACTCCGCCAACATTGGGAAACATGGATAGAAGTGTCGCGATTCGAAGGTATTCAGTTTGTTGCTGAAGGGCTGGCGGTCATTGCTTTGTTGATCGTCATCACGTTTGTCGTAGGGCAGTTGAGGAATAGGGGGCGAGGGAGTAAGCGTGAGGATTAGTCTAGACTGAGTTCCGGAGGACAGGTTGGTGCTGGGTCATCTTCGTCTAAATGTCTAAGATGGCGGACAAGAATCGTCGTAAAAACCATGACGCTAGTTTCAGAAACTGCGCTGCAGCTAGTGCATTATTCTCTAGAGCAAGGTTTGTGTTCTGGTAACTCAGAGTGGGGGACTAATACATCACAAATATGTGACGATTGATGGTTGGTTTATCCTGGTTGGGCTACAGTTACCTTGTGATGGACACTTCTCAGTACAGACGTCAAGGATACATCGAGGTGGCGGTGCACGCCCTGAAGCCGGGAATGTATGTCGCGGCGTTGGACCGACCATGGTTAGAAACACCCTTCAACATCCAAGGTTTCTACGTACGAGAAAGGAATGATATTGACCGTATTGGAAAGCACTGTGTTTCTGTATGGGTTGATCCTAGGAAACCAAAACTAGACAGTGGTCTCACGTCCCGAGCCAAGTCTACGTTACTCAAACCGATCGTTGAAAACAGTGTTACGTTTTCCGATGAATTGCCCGAAGCAAGAAAGGCGCTTGCAAATTCCAGTGAAGTTTTGGCTAAGGCTTTCGAGAAACTTAAGTCAAAGGGGCTCGTTGATGTTCCTGCCGTTCAATCTGCGATAGACCCGCTTATAGAAAGTGTTCTCAGAAACGATGAGGTAGTTGCAGCTCTTATTCGAATGCGGCGAAAGGGCGAGTACTTGTTCAATCACAGCTTGGCTGTTTCCGTGTGGGCAGCACTGCTTGGGCGACATCTGGGTTTTGAGAAGAAAAGGCTTGCTTATCTCGCGAAAGGAGCCGCGCTTCTTGATGTAGGAATGGTGACGTTGCCCTCCCAAATCACTGCATCTAGTGCCGCGCTTGACGAGGAATCTCGATTGACGGTGCAGACACATGTAATGGCTGGCGTGCACTTATTGGAAAAACAGGCTTCTGTTGTCTCTCCGCTCGTTTTAGAGATGATTGCTTCACATCATGAGCGGTTTGATGGGTCGGGGTATCCCGGAGGAATCGCGAACACCGCTATTCCTCTCTTTGGACGGATTGCCGGACTGGTGGACACCTACGATGCGATGATTACACCGCGACCATATGCGGTGTGTAGAACGAGCTTCCAAGCGATGCAGGAGTTGTCGGACATGAAGGATGAGCTGTTTCAAGGGAGCTTAGTAGAGCAGTTCATGCAAGCGATTGGTGTGTTTCCGACGGGTAGTCTTGTGAAGTTGAACACGGGAGAGATTGGCGTTGTGGTTCAACAAAACAGCGCACGTAGGCTGAGGCCAAAAATTGTTGTCATCTTGGATCCAAAAGGGGACAAACTCGACAAACTGGTTGCGGTGGATTTATCGAAATATTCAAGTGACCACTCAAAAACGGATTTGTGGATCACTCAAGAACTCGAGCCTGGCGCCTTTGGCATCCAAGCTGACGAGTACTTTTTGTAAGGGGTGATTGCGGTTTGGATGCTTGCTTCGTATTACTCAAAATCGAAAACGCGAGCGATGTGTTGAAAGGGTTTGGTGAACCGCAACTAGCGAGCTTTTATCGTCAGTACGAAACTCGAGTCAATAGTTTCGCTCGTAGCGACGACCACGTGGAGCGAATTGGTCGCTCGAAGTATGCCTTGGTATTGAGCAACATCTCGGACCCGATGCAAATTGAGCTTGCTGGAGCAAAGCTTGAGCGAACTTTCCAAACACCGTTCGACATAGATGGGCATGAGTTAAAGGTCACATTGCATGCAGCGTTTGTTCCGTTTGAAGGGCATCTGGAAAAAAAGATGCTTCTTAGAAACGCCGAGCGTGGACTAGATGATGCTCGTTCCAGCAATCGGATGTTTGTCGTTCGAAACCTATCCACTGACTCCGAACGTCCTGATATTAGTGCCTTATGGCTTAGGGACGTGGAACGTGGGCTCGCATGCAGTGAGTTTGAAATGTATTTCCAACCAAAAGTTGACGCATGCGATTACACGCTCCGTGGTGCGGAGGCGCTAATTCGATGGCAACTGTCTACTGGTGAGGTAAGAAATCCTGGAGAATTTCTTGCGTACGTGAATGGCACTAGTGTGATGGCGCCGCTGACTTGGTTTGCGCTCAAGGCTTCAATTGCCCATGCGGTTGGTTGGGGTGACACTTTAGGTGTATCGGTAAACGTCTCTCCATGCCTACTGTTACATTCGGACTTGGCTGAGCAAGTTGATGATGCCTTAACAATATTTGGCTTTCCTCCTCGCCTTCTCACCTTGGAGATTACGGAGGAGGCGGTCATTCAAGACGTGTCAGAAGCGATCCTCATGTTGAACCGCCTGAGGGAGATGGGTTGCAAAATCTCGATTGATGACTTTGGTACAGGTTATTCGTCACTTTCGGCGTTCCGGGAGTTGCCGGTCGACGAACTGAAAATCGATCGGTCTTTTGTTTCACAAATGCTGCACAGCCCTCGAGACTTGGATATCGTCAAAGCGATCTCCGGCTTGGCTCATAGTCTGTCGATATCACTGGTAGCCGAAGGAGTTGAGGACATTCATACGGCTGCAGTGTTGCGGGATTTAGGTGTCCAAGTTTTACAGGGGTATCTATTTAGTCCACCGATCTGTGCAGACGAGTTTCTAGAAAAGGTGCGGGATGAGTTTGATGTCGAGACGGTTGGTCGGGCAAACATCGAGTTACCCCGCTGAATGATGTTTGGAGCACTAACACCACGGTCACCCGATTGGCTGATCGTAGTCTGCTGCTCGAGGAAGCAGTTCGGCTGCGACGTCGCGAGTTGATGCTGATCCCGAGCGTCACTGCGAATGGAGCGCAACCTGGCTGCTAGTGGATTGAGATGATGTCGTCAATCGCCTGGTTGTTCATGTACTGAAGGGCGAGCCCCCCTCCCATAGCGACGGACGTGAGTGGTTCCTCAGCAACAATTACTGGTAGTCCGGTTTCTTCAGCTAGCAATCGATCGAGGCCTCGTAGCAGCGAACCACCTCCGGTCAGGACGATTCCGCTTTCTCCGATGTCGGACGCGAGTTCTGGCGGGGTGTTTTCAAGTGCACTGCGAACAGCTTCGACAATAACAGAGAGCGGCTCTTGAAGAGCTTCCAAAACATCTGAGGAGTTGAGAGTAAAGATACATGGAACTCCTTCTGCCATGTTTCTACCTCGTGTGTCGAATTCCTTATCTTCCTCCTGAAGATATGCGGCACCAATCTCCATTTTGATTTGTTCGGCAGTCGCGACTCCAATCATGATCCCAAGTGACCTCCTCACGTAAGCAATGATTGCTTCGTCGAACCGATCTCCACCTATTCTGATCGACTGTGAATACACAACACCATTTAAGGCGATTACCGCGATCTCCGTTGTGCCGCCTCCCACGTCGACCACCATTGTTCCGTAAGCTTCATGAACAGGTAAGCCTGCGCCAATTGCGGCAGCCATCGGTTCTTCTATGAGTTTTACCTCTCTCGCTCCGGCCCCTAGAACTGATTCTTTGAAAGCCCGTCGCTCAACCTCTGTTGATTGGCATGGCACACTGACGAGCACGCGAGGACTCGGTTTCAAAAGACTATCCGCGTAAACTTTTCTGAGAAAATAATGGAGCATGCGTTCGGTGACTTGGAAATCCGCGATAACTCCATCTCGTAGTGGCCTAACCGCGGTCATGGATTCAGGAGTACGACCGAGCATTCTTTTCGCATCAAGCCCTACGGCAGCTACGCTCTTTTGGTTGTTTCCTGTTTGTAGCACGACAACCGATGGCTCGTTCAATACGATGCCGCGATCGTTGGCGTAGATCACGGTGTTTGCGGTTCCAGGGTCTATGGAGAGGTCTGTTGAAAACAAACCACGCAGTCGTTTGAACACAGGATTGTTCCATTGGAAAGGCTCCAAGTCAGAGTAACACAGATTGTCTTGTTAGCACCTAGGTGATGAACTCAATGGGACTACATTTGCTGTGGAAGCGCATAGTTAGAGGTGTAAGAGTTCGTCGAAGCAAAGGCAGCCTTCGACATCACGGAAGTGTCTGGGTTACGGATATCCAACGTTCGTTAGAGTTTTATCGGAAATTGGGTTTTCGGAGGATTGCATCCTCCCGGAACTCAGTGGTGACTCTGCTTAGAAATCGGAGCGGTGACGAACTCAACTTGGTGTATAGCGCGCGGGCGACATCAACCCGGCTCCATACACCAACTTTCGTGTCCTTTGACGTGATTAGTTTGGAAGGCGCTCTCGAGGGCTCTGCTGATCTACTCGGGGGACTGGAAATTTCCGAAAGCCCGATTGGTCGAATAGCCTCATTACTTGACCCTGATTCAAACACCCTAGAGTTTATTGAAACGAGAGGCCACGACAAGACCAAGTCACGTCACATTTTTCACATCGTTGTCCCAACCGAATTTGGACTAGGCCTTGGAGAGTCTTATTACTCGCCGCCCGAAGGGCGTTACCAATTCGTTCGTTGTGGACACAATTCAGTATTTGGTCTGTATGCATGTCAGGCGCAATATGCGACCAAAAGGGAATTACCCTTAGTTATCAAACTAGACGAACGGGCGGTTAACTTACAGGACGAAGTGCTCCTCACGGAATTGGATTTGGATGCAGAAGAAGCAACCTCAACTTTCCCTGTTGTGTACGGCCCTATTCCAAAGTTGGCAATGTTATCAGTTGGACACACTTCAATTTCGGAGTCGGGTAATATTCTGTGGCCAGCTCAGTTCAAGCCACTGAATGTCGTCTCTCGTGTAGGTCAACCGTGATCGCAGATGTACTTCGGTTAGATCTGCCAGGGGATGGATTGTCTTCCTTGTTCGGACGAGCGAGATCTAATGAGTACAGAATGACTAAACGACCGTTCTTGGCCTCATACAAACCGAAGTAAGATATAAGTTGTCATGTCGAGTGGCTGTACTAGGGAAATGATGCTCTGTGTGCGAATGTGTTGCCCAACGCCTAGACTGGAGATTAGATGGTGATCACGTTCATTAACTCTATGGTTGTTCCGGAAGACCAAACAAACAGGTTTATTGAATTTTGGGACAGAGGGGCAAGGTACGTTTCTTCCTGTGCCGGATTCCGTTCTACGTCGTTACACCAGAACATCCACAGCGGGGATTACCAGTTCTACACAGTGGCATGTTGGGATTCTGAAGAAGCATTCAAAGCGGCGACTTCATCAGAATGGTGGAGTGAGTTTACAAAGGAATTTGGATTCGGGAGCCCATTAACGGGGCTTGTGGCGACGCCGGCAATTTGCGAAGTAGTTCGCGATGACCAGAACAAGTTCAGTTAGTTGGCGACTCTCGAACAAGGAGCCCAAGCTCTGATTCCTTGCCGGCTACCACCCAACGCATGACCGTTTCCGAATGAACCCTCCTGAAGCAGAGTAGACCCTTTAACAAGGCTAGTAACACCGAATCTTGATACCCCAGCGTCCATCTAATTTGGTTAAAACCCAAAGATTCTTGTGAATAGAGATTACCGATCCATCCGATCTGTTTCGGGTGTACTCCAATAGATAGTGTCTCTGAGATCGGTGTGACAATACCAAGTGCTTGGATTGATACTCAGAATGGTGCCATTCTGATTCTTGCTCCAACCAACTAAAGTAACCTGCGGGAAGGCTATTCGGTTGTTCCCAAACGGTCTCCTTGCTCTCAGCCAGCATGATGTGTGGGAAGTGCAAGCACTTGTCCATCTCGTCTGCGTCTCTATTGTTGAAGGCGTTCGTGAATCTATTGAGTAGGTCCAGAGTATCGGAATCGCTTTCATCTACTAACGTCATCTTGAGCCTTAGAGTTGTTCCAAAGCGATAGTATATGGGGATTGATAGGGCTTGGCCGATAGCAGCCCTCGTCTGCCACGAGCCTTAGCTATGGATTAGCCCGGCTCCGTTGAATCGATAGGTCATCCGTCAGAAGCTTGCTGTGAAGAGAAACAGCGGTGTCGTAAGCGCCGGTAATGCCCTTGAGGTGCTCATCGAAGAAACCAAGTTGAATGTCGTTAACTAACTGCGTCATGCGGTCCATTTCGATTTGCCCGGTTTCGATTTCTGCGGTTTTGAGAATCGGGAAAGCATGGATACTATCGATGAGATCGACGTGTTTCGCATTCTGTACAAGCAGCTCATGGAATTCGTTGCTGGCTGGAAAATAGGCGTAGTCATTACTCGCAGGGCTTGTGTTGCTATAGAGCATTAGAAACGGCACTGGGACTGGAGATTTCCAGTTTTCGCCAAACTGAGTCCCGTCGAGGTTCGTTCCCGCGCGACAACGCAAATCCGTTTTGCAGAACTCACCTGCGGCAGAGCCGCCATAGGAAAAACCAGTGACCCCTACAAGTGAAAGGTCGAGTTGCTGTCCAAACGGAACAAGATCGCGAAGTACGTCAAGCAAACTTCCCAGATCTTTCGTCCAGGTGTGTGTTGATGCATTGCGCACCGCGGATCGCACCTGAAAAAAGTCGTAGAGGTGATCTTCAGTTAGTGTCGGCTGCAGAAGAGAGAGGTCAGGTGACCTGATCGCTGTCGCAACGAGTACCCTCTGTTCGGGTTCTTCCATGTTCACGAACTGATCCAAATAGGAATAGAGCGACGTCATTAACTCGGAATGTGCGCGACCGCGGATTTCGCCTATTCGATCTCCGATTCCACCATCGTTCACTTCTTCGTTGCTGAATCCCACGTCATTGGCGAATCGAAGTTCGAATGGGACAGGACCATGCGATAGCCTTGGTTTTAGACTCTCGTACGTGTGGCTCACCGACGCGACGACATAGCCGTGGCTTGCTAGGTGTTCCATTAAGAGGACATTGGAATCTGCCGGTAGGTAGAGGCCGTGATTGAAGAGAATTACAGGAAAAGGCCCATCGCTCGAAACTTCAGCATCGATGACAGAAGACGTGGGGACGTTTCTCAGATAGCCAAAAACTAGGGATAACTCGTCGATTGGTCCGTACCGGTAGGCTTCGTGAAAAAGCGTCTGGTACTTGCCGTTACTGGAGGTCCTAGCCGGATACCAAATCTGCACGGCCAATTCTCGGTTCCGGGTTGGGTCGTATCGTTCGACACGGCTTTCGTCGACAAACCATGTGTACCTTGTGCCTACATCGTAGGGGCCTGTCGGTTTCGGCAAGACTACCATTGGAAACTGGGTCGCTAGGAAGACCGCGATCAAAAGGAGTGGTGTGGCGGTTGCAGCGCCCGCCATTCGCCCACCATGTCCATAACGAGTGCGTCCCATAACCGCTATGACAATGAAGGCCAGGACTGCTGGTGCGAGTTGCCAACGCCATTGGTAAGCGGGAACAACCAAAGCCAGTGCGGCGAGAGTTACGAAAATCCCATGCTTCGCGAAACCGGCGAACGCGTTAACAAGAGCGAGGGCCAACGCTCCCAAGGCAACGGCTTCGATTCCCGACACTTCCCCATCTTCCCTAACCTGCGTAGGAAGATACGCTAGCGGTCGAGAATGAACGCCGACTGAATGTCCGGTTGAGCCCACAACCCAAAACAGACCGTGGCGGTTAGTTGGCGTATGTATGGCGTTGCGGTAAAGCTCGCAAACGTGAGAGTTTGCAACCGAACCAATAGCACCGGAAGGAAAATGCGAGTAGACGCTGACTTAATATTCAAAGAGCGGGAGCGACGAGCATGGAGCCAAGAGCAGCTTGCTGACGTAGCCGGAATTGGGTTCAGGACAGTTCAACGGATCGAAGCTTCTGGCAAGGCTTCTCTTGAATCGGTCGCAGCTCTTGCATCTGTACTCGATTTATCCATTGATGATCTACGCGTTGACGACCAAGAATCACACTCTTTTTGGACTGGAAAGTCGGCTTTGCGGCTCAAGACTGCGATCGTCGGCACATTGTTGCTAACAGGGATGTTGTTGGCACTCAACCGAGCCGCGTTTGCCGATCAGTACATAGTGCTCAGTGTAGATGCTGTGGTGAATGGATTAGATCGAACCGAAGCTCAAATCCTAAATCGCGCCGGGGCAAATTCAGAGGTCATGATTTGGAAAGATTATCGTTTGCTCATAGTGCCGACAGTACTGGAGAGTGGAGATGTCCGGTTGACACTCCAGGTCCAAAAATTAAAAGGTGATGAGTACGTACAGGTTGCAGCGCCGAGAGTTATCACACAAGACGGCAAGCAAGCTACTGTGAAGTCGGGTTGGCGAGATGGAGATTCAATTGTCATCAATATCACACCTACCATTCAGAATGCGGCAGACAGGAGCTAGATCCGACTGGCTGCTCCTGGCCGCTCAGAACCCGGCGTTTCGCCACCCACAACAGTCGTTACTTGAGGGGTTTATGAAGCCGCTCGTTATAGCGCAACCATGTTATTTCGCCGCTTTGATCACGCAGAAATCGTGGTTGAACGGTATCCGCAAAGAAGCCGCGATCTACAAAACCTACATCCTTTTTGTAGAAGGAAAACTCTACCGGCGGAAAACCAGTGAAGTCCCAACCTTCTATGCCATTGTTCGAGCTGATGTTCGCGGTTAGGTGACTTGTTGCTCCTCGCTCAATATCGATCCGAAACATATCACCAACATACGATCCCACGTATTGATCAAGCTCATCAGGATCCAAGTTGAGTGCGTTGAGTTCATCCAGCGGCGTGAGCCTTAGTACCTTCTCATGCAACCAGCTTGCGACCGGCCGCGCGAGCATCAAACCAGTATCTGCATTCGTTAGTACGACGAGAGCAAAGTTGTGTTCGGGCACGATCTCCAACATTGCGACTTGGCCTTGACTCGAACCAAGGTGCGACACGACGGTCACGCCACCTACCTCGTTAATTATCCACCCCAGTCCGATAGCGAGTGGATAGTCATCGACCAAAAACTGTGGCGACTGCATCATAGCTATGGTCGCAGGTTGCAGAATCTTGGTCGATGAGCCAGACATGCCAAGGTGGAATTGCGCGTATGTAATCAAATCATTGGCCGAAGAAACTACCGCTCCAGCGGATGAAAGACACCTGTGCGCCCACCATTGGGCGGGTTGAACCTCACTCTTAGACTTGTGGGTATGCCCGATGGCAAAGCGGTGGGGGAGTATTTCTTCAGCGAGTAAATACGATTCATGGAGATCCAGAGGCTCAAACACCAACCGTTCTAATGCCGACTCAAAGTGTTGTTCGGTTAGAACTTCAATGAGCCTTCCTGCGACAGAGAAACCGGTATTGTTGTAGTGATAAACACTTCCCGGTCGGGTAAGAAGGGGTGCGTCGCGCATGGCATCTGTGGCTAGCCGAAGGGCATCGTCACCCCGTCCACCCACGGGTTTTGAGAGAAGGTAGTCGCCCTCCCAGCCGGCTGTGTGGTTCAACAAGTGTCGGAGCGTAACTTCTTTCGCCCAATCTTCGTTAGACAGCGTGAACGATGGAATGTACTGCTGGATTGGCGTGTTGAGATCAACCAAGCCCTCCTCGACTAATCGCATCAAAGCTGTGGTGGTATAGGTTTTCGTAATGGAACCGATCTGAAACAGCGTAGACGGGGTAATCGGGAGAGGGTTAGCGATGCTGGTAACGCCAAACCCTTCCACCGCTTCGTAATCCCCATACACGATGCCCACCGCAACACCTGGAATTTGCAGAGTTTCCATCAGTCGGGTGATCTGAGGCCCAAGATCACGTTTGAGGTTGATCTGACCGTCTTCTACTCTTTCGTCCGCCACGGCTAAGCTCCAACTGAGAAGCAGGATCGCAACTAAGGCCTTCATTCGGATTCTGTTTAATCGTTCGCGGACTGTTTGTCAGCACCAAGAACTTCATTTATTAGCAGCGCTTGGAAAAGCTCCGGTTCGGCGAAATTGGGGGCATGCGCAGAGTTTTCAAACCAAAAAAGTTTCTTCATGGGTGCTTGCAGAACGTCAAAGTACGCCTCGACCAGCACCTGTGGCGTTTGATGGTCATTACGACCTACAAAGAAAAATACGGGCACATCAAGTTTCGGGGCCTGGCGCAAAAAATCAATCTGAGTCATTTCTGGCCACAGATGTTCGGTTATCTCGAAACCCCGAGATTCCATGTTGATAGCGTCTAATAGTGTGTACTCAGGTGAAGTTAAATAGGCAACCAGAGCTTCGCGATCCACATCGTCGCTGATTGCACCTCCGTACCAATTAAGCCATTTCCTATGGATAAACAGTTCAGAAAAGTCTGCATCGTATGGAGGGCGTATATGCTTAAGTTCGTTTAGTGCTTCTTCATTGTTTTCTTCGAGCGCTCTGCTTATGACGAAATCATAGGCATGTTGCTCGCCCGCTTTGATGCTAATGGTCTGACCCATTCCAATATAGGCATGAAACAGCTCTGGGTGATCTCGAACAGTCAATACGCCGAGAATAGAGCCCCAAGAGTGGCCGATTAAATAGATCTTTTTCTGATCAAACCTTTCCCGTAGTAGATTTACCAGTGATAGTGTGTCTTCTAAATAGAGCTCTATTGTGAGACCACTGACATCAGGTTCCGATACGCGAGATTTGCCAGCTGCGCGCTGATCCCAATGCACCACGGTGTAGTACTTCTCCAATTCCAAACCAAACAGGCGCGCAACCGGCATCTCCGTCATGCCAGGTCCTCCATGGAGAAACAACAGCACAGGGTAATTGCGATCTTGTCCGCGAATGTAGAGCCACTGCTTTGAATCGTTTAAAACAACTTCTTCCAGCGTTTCTATGCCGTTTGGCGTATCGATTCGTGTGGCGGCACTGGTCTGAGCCTGACACCACGCTCGATACGCAAGTGCTCCCAGTGACCCAACAACCCCAATCATTAGAACCGCTAACACGAACCATAGGATGTATTTCACAGCGCTCCTCCTTGTCAGTTTGCGGTCCGTTTTTCAACCGGGGCCAACGATTGAAGAAAGAACTTAACGAATTGCCTGATTCGAGCTTGCGCGCCCGGACGTTCCAAGCCGAATAATTGGGTCTGTCCTTCGGCGCCTGCGATTAACATACGTGCGAGTTCTGCCGCGGAAAGCGGCGTAGAGCTCAGGTCAAGGTGACCTTCCCGGTCACCCTGTTTTAGTAGTTTTGCTACGCGCTTTACGTACTCGTCAGAATAGTGAGCAATGATGTCCTCGCAGAGGTCGACAGTCGCTCTTAGCAAATCCAGGTAGTGGCCGCTATCTTCTAGGAGTCGCGTCATATGTCCCACTCGGGAATCCACCACAGCAAACAACTTCTCCTCGAAATTAAGGGTGTTGTTGTTTAGGTGTGCATCTGTCTCCGCCTGCGATTGAGAATGGCGTTCGTTCGACCATGCTCTAAACACATCTTCTTTGCTGGAGAAATGTTTATAGAGCGATGCGCGCGAGACCTGCGCTTTTCGAGAAATATCTACCATGCTGGTCGACTGGTAGCCGTAAAAAGCGAAGACCTGATCCGCTCCCTTAAGTATTTTTTGCCGTTGCTTTTCAGATCTACTCATTGCCGATCCAGCTATCGTTTGCCGAAATAATAGACACTATTTGAAAAAACGTCTACATTGTACTATTTGTCTAGGTGTCGGATTATGAGAACAGGCTTGGCGCTATTATTCGCAATCTCGATAGTTGCCGTTTCGCTTGTTCAGTGGCTATGGGCATCTCAAACGCCCATCGAACCACCGCAGCGTTCTCACACGATAGAAGACCTAGTGGGATCTTGGAGCGATCTCAAGCTGGTGCCAGGGTTGATTCTTCATGTAGAAGGAGCGGATCAAGTACTAGTTAGCGTAGCCTCAGGCCAGACCAGTCTTGAGGATTCCGGGCAGAGGCTCGCTGTTGGGGATGCATTTCACACAGCGAGTGTTGGGAAGTTGTTTACTGCCGTTACAGTGCTCCGCCTGCATGAGGAAGGGTTGTTAGACATCGACGAACCGATCAGATCCTATCTCGGAGACACGACTTTGCATGGGCTCGTTGTCGTGCAAGGCCGTGACTATTGGAAACAAATTACCGTTCGACATCTGTTGTCGCACAGAAGT
Source organism: Pseudomonadales bacterium (assembly GCA_028285415.1). GTDB lineage: Bacteria > Pseudomonadota > Gammaproteobacteria > Pseudomonadales > Azotimanducaceae > UBA4421. Next base: position 5,915 of record JANQPF010000014.1, on the reverse strand, counting down.
GGCATAGGTGATACAGATAACGACCTTTGGTTCGGCTTGAGCATTGCGCTGCAACCGCAGAAAGTCTGGACAGTGGAAGAATTGCTGGACAACGCAAGACGAGTGGGAGCGGTTAACGAGCCGGGGAAGGCAGTGTCATACGCATCGGCAGGGTACTATCTCCTTGGAATTCTGATTGAAAGGGTCACAAACGAGCCCTATCACCAAGTCGTTCGAAGAGAAGTGTTCGACCGTTTAATGATGAATAGTACGTTCGAGACCAACACGGAATGGCAACATCAGGTCCCATCGTTGCAGCACTATGCCAATATGACGAACCTCTCAATGCACGACCCTAGTTTTGAATTCGCAGATGGTGGGTTTGTCACCACTGTCGGGGACCTGGTGCGCTTTGGACGTGCTTTGTTAAACCGAGAACTATTCACAAGCGAGATAACACACGAAGAGTTCATAAACCCACAACTACTGCCTGATGGCACCCCATCGCGTTATGCATTGGGACCTTCTTCTGAAAATACAGAGGCAGGAAACAAGATCATCTATCATGGCGGTGCTTGGGGGGTACTATTTGCAATCGACACAACGAACGAAGCCATATTAATCACATCCTTGGCTCAAACTCGTGTAAATCTCCGAACGTTCTACTCGAACATCAAATCAATATTGCAGGAACAAAACGGGATCTTCTGATATGGCTAGATCCATCGGCGAGAGTCGGTTATTGGCTGAACTCAGTCACTCCAAGTTTATTTTGAAATGGCTGCTTTCGACCCAGAGCAGCGGGAAAGTGGCTACGATAGAATCGTACTCACAATCGCAGAAGTGTGTGGAATGTCAGAGGTTCACAGCGTCAGGGGCGAGGTATGCGGCTACGCTGGTACTGGTGTTGGGGGTTGCCGGTATGTTCTTTGTGGACACCACTTTCAAAAAGTAGCTTGATCGGACGGTCTCGGATGAAGACTTTCAGCTCAAAGCATCTAGGAACTGTTGGAGGTCGTCTGTCCCATCTCGCTCTTCAATGAGACTCTGCTGCTGCGAGCATTTGGATTCGCGCCTTCCGAAAGCAATCGAATCACTTGCGCGTAGTCCTCGTTGAGAATCGCAGTTCGAGGGTGCTAGCGCTCGCGCGCAGCTGAATCAGACCAAGTGATGAACAAAGCAACCAACCTAACCAACGGCATGTTCGGATTCGTATGGTCATCGTCCTCTCATTCAATTCTGTTCGTTCATAGTAGCTGAGTCTTGAGAAACAAGTTCTGCGCTATGTAGGTTGTGTTAGATTGTCGGCGGGGAGGAAACCAATGCGTAAGACTCATTTCATCGCTGCGATGGCGTTAACGGTTCTGATGGTCAGCTGCGATCGTGAGCCAGAGGATCCCTATGATCGGTTTGTTTATCAGTTCGAGAAAAAGGTGGATGTGCTGCTAGATCACATACGAAACGCTGATGAGGTTATGGAGGGGGAGGGTTTCACACCGGCAGATGGACGTCAGGCAAGAATTGAAGTCAAATACTACCGCTACAAGCACATCGGACCGGCTGCTTTAGGGGTGGTCGAACACTTCACTCAGCCAAATATGGCATTTTATCTCGAGATATCGCACGCAGAGCGAGTAGATGGAGACTGGCTAACCCGATTGAAGGAATCATATGAACAGGCGAGCAAAAAACTTGCCATCGAAACCGAACGATTCCGCAATGACATGCCCCGGTTCCCTCCAATTCCAGAACAATCTTCAAAAGCGGGGCAATCTGTCGCTTCAGCGTTTCGTCCTGGGGGCATTTTCGGCAGTAGTTCATGGGCAAGAGCTGGCTTCTACAGGTATGACGATGACGATGTGCTGTGGTTTTACGTCGAAGACGGAAGTATTCAATTAGAGAAGCTGTTTTCTCTGGATATAGACGCTTGGGTAGATTCAATAAGTCGGGCACCACCCAACGAGCAATCTGTACCTCGCGACCCATAACAAGAGAGCATCCACGACCCCATTTTATTAAGAGCTGGGAAGGGACGCTATTGGCCGAACTCGGCGATACTATCCTCAAAGTTAAGCGGCTGCTTTGGAGCTGAGTTAAACTGATTTCGAGAACAAATCGAAAGCCGACGCTCAAAAAGTTACTTAGAACGTCAAAGTTCGACCCAGCGGACAACGTCGTGTTACTCGTGTAGCTTACATCGCCAAACAATTTGTCGAACATGACATGCAGAAACCATCCATCCTTGTCTTCCTCCTACTTTTGGCAATCGCGTCACCCCAACTCCGTGCAAACACATTTACTCGCTTTCTGGAGCAACAAAACCAAGATAATGGATTCAGCGGTTCGGTTCTTGTCGCTAAGGGTGATCAGAAGATCTTTTCCGGGGGTATCGGATTAGCGAATGAGGTTTGGGGTATCCCCGCAGATGCGGAGACTCGGTATGTAATTGCCTCAGTCACCAAATCGATGACTGCCACGCTGGTGATGATTCTTGCGGAGCGAGAATTGATTGATCTAAACGAGAGCTTCGAGTCGTACGATATTAGCTTCGATGCGGATTACACTGCGGAAGTTACGGTGATGGATCTTCTCCTTCACACGTCTGGAATCCCGAACTTCAATGAGCTGACGGGTTGGTTTGATGGAGCATTTCTGCAAGAGAAAGAACGCAAAGCATTCCTGGAGGATCTAGCCGCTCTTCCACCGTCTGTTACACCGGGAGCTGAATACCACTACTCAAATGCAAACTACTTATTGTTAGTGGAAGTCATTGAGGCAGTCACTAAGAAGCAGTTTGCAACCGTTCTTCAAGACGAATTGCTGGTCCCTCTCCAAATGAACGATACCGGGCTAATCGAAAGTAACGTTCAAGTCGTCCATAAACTCGCATCGAATTACAGAGCAAACCCGTCTGAAAAGATCGTTAATGGAGGAGCTGTAAATCTCGGTCATTTCGTCGGTTCGGCATCGAACTACTCTACCGTCCAAGACCTATTCCGGTTCGTTCGCGGCGTTCATACCGGCGGACTCCTAGCCCCCCAAACGCGTAGTGCAATGTTCAGCCTTACTCAGCCGATTGGCTGGAACGTTGCGGATGTGCCTCTTGCTCCGGAATCACCACCTAGCCGCCTGATCACCTATAGCGGTGAACTTGAAGGGTACAACAGCATGATCACGTACATCGTTGACTATGAAATCTGCATTGTGATCCTGAACAACAATGATGCCGGCTATGACGGCCTTACTCAGCTAACGCGGCAATTGCTCGGTCTCCTTATGTCTTCGTGAGAAAGAACCGATAGCCTTATCGTGAACGCTTAGGCGGCTGCTCACGACCCAAAGCAGCCTTTGAGAATCTTACTATTCGTGGTATTGGTAAGTCATGTGCAACATTTCCGCTAGAGCCCAAACGTTAGTGCGAACCTCCCCTAGCTTAGTCTATGAAGCATTTGTCGACGCCGGAACCATGAGCAAGTTTTGGTTCACGCGGCGAGACGATGGACTGAAAGCAGGAGAAACGGTTTCTTGGTTTATCGGAGAGGACAAAGAAGCGTTCGCGATAAAGGTTCGAGTAATAGAGCTCAAAAAACCTGAAAGGATTCTAATTGAGTGGGGTGATGGCGATGAGTTCACGCACGTGCTCTGGAAAATGGAAGAGACCGCAGATGGACATACCAAGCTGGTCATTGAAGAAAGCGGCTTCGCTGGGTCTGCAGAGGAAGTGACCATCCAAGCGCTGGATTCAACACGTGGCTTCAATCAAGTAATCATCGCTCTAAAAGCTCTTGTCGAGCACGGTGTCGCAATCAATGTAGTCGCTGACCACGTTTAGCTTGGCGTCACCTTGGCCGAGCCCAGCCCTACATGCAGTCTATGATGATTGTCTCTTCACTAGCCAAAATGCCATCAACAAAGAAGTTTAAGGACAGGGATCGCTATCGCGAAAAAGTGTGCCACTGCAAGCGCAATACAGATCGAGTAAAGAAGTCTTGTTGGTTGTATTGGGGAGAGTTGGATATAGGCGAACCACACACAGGAAAATCCTGCTAGCCAAAGTAATTGAACGGGGTGAGTGGTTGTACCCGGCGGATCAAGGATGTCGAAACGAAACATGATCGATGTATAGATCACTAACAACAGAGAGCTCAAAATGATTAAGAGCCAGTACGCCCTATTGAATTCCATCATGTGATCGTACAAGGGAATCAAAATGGCCGCTATTGGCCGATAGAAGACTTGATACAGCTGCTAGGTCACCGGCTGTTTCTGACCCGAAGACGACGCTCAGCTTTGACTTAGAGCTCGATAAAATGCATTTACAGCTGATATTGCTGTCGTCGAGCTCACCAACCCCATGCCCATATTGTTCACAGTGCACCCAAATCCTATACCTGCATCAGGATCAGCCATTCCTAAAGACCCCCCCATCCCTGGATGACCGAATGCTCTAATGCCAGGACTCAATGGCACAAGATCGTGCCGAAGCATAAAGCCAAGACCAAATCTCGACGGGGAGCCGCCGGTCATTTCATCTGGCCCATAGGACTCTTCCATTATCGCGCGATCAAGTGTCTCTCGCGCAATTAGTTGGACAGGGGGGCAGACTAGTGCGCTATAGATTTGCGCGAGTCCGCGAGCCGTTGCATAACCGTTTATTGAGGGGATTTCTGCTTCCCGCCAAGCGCGTGAGTTGACTGAACCTTCGTCCATCGGCGGATTGAGAATCGACGCTCCAATCATTGTGTTGGGGTCGCGCATGTCGCGAAAAAAGTCGCCTAATTGTCCAGGCAACGTCCGCACTTCTGGGGCGGGGCGGTTTCCGGCTATGGGGCCGTAGACTGTTGCCGTTCGATGCGCCTCGCCCGATGGCAAACCAATGTGAAAGTCCGCACCGAGTGGCTCCGACACGTATTGCCTAAAGTAGTCGCCTATCCCCAAACCACACACTCGACGAGCTACTTCTCCCAGAATGAATCCCCACGTAATCGGATGGTATGCATGCTTAGTTCCAGGCTCCCACCATGGCTTTGCGTTGGCCAGTGCGTCGCACATTGTTTGCCAATCGAAGAGCGATCCTCGTGGCATTGGCGTATGGATCGATGGCAAACCTGCCTTGTGGCTTAGTACCCACTTAACAGAGACTTTTTCCTTGCCGTTTCTCGCGAACTCTGGCCAGTACTCAGATACGGGAGCCTCAAGATCAATCAGACCCTGCTCGATTAACTGAAGAATACAAATCGTAACCATGCCTTTTGTCGCCGACCAGACGTTTACCAAGGTGTCTTCTTCCCACACCTGGTTATCATCTTCGTCAGCGATTCCGCCCCAAAGATCGACTACGCATTCACCATTGAGATAGAAGGCAAGAGCTAACCCCAACTCGGTACCGGAACTAATACCTTGCTTAAACACCTCACGAACCGATTCGAATTGTGGCTCGCAAATCCCATGTGCCCCTACTGAACCTGAAGTCATGAGTGCACCACAATAGTTGAAGTTTCGGAAGGCTTTCACACCCAACCAAAAAGTGAAATGGTGACATTCTTGGGTTTGTCTGTAGAATTTATATTGTCCGCTTCTGGCCGAACGCAGACTAATACCGGCTGTCTGGTGACAGTGCTTCCGATCCAAAGCGGACAGTCATCGAGCTATTTCATTGGTTGCGACCTTAATCACTGACTTGTCGAAAGTGTTTTAGGAGCAGCGGTAGGATTACATCCCAATGACCCCAAGGGACCGCGTGGCCCATGCCTTTGATGATATGAAGCCTCGACTTAGGGATTGTTCCTGCGAGCACCTTGGCGTGCGCTACGGTGAGAATTGGGTCTTCGTCACCATGTACCACGATCGTAGGTATTTTTAACGCAGACAAAGATGATGTTCTTGACGGGGAAGCAAGAATTGCTTGAACCTGGCGTGTAGCACCTTCAGGACGA
>JANQPF010000029.1 GCA_028285415.1 Pseudomonadales bacterium | reverse complement strand
CGGTGAGCACGGTCTGGCCATTGCCCAGCGCCTTAAAAAACACTCCGAACTGCCGATTATCATCGTGTCTGCTCAGGGCGAGGACGTGGATCGTATTGTCGGGCTCGAAGTGGGCGCTGACGATTACCTGTCCAAACCGTTCAATCCGCGCGAGCTGCTCGCGCGGGTGCGCGCGGTGCTCCGCCGCACGCGTGCGGCGCAGAGTGCGGAGACGCCGGGCGGCAGCGTGGCGTTCGGTGCGTTTACCCTGGATACCAATGCGCACCGGCTGAGCAAAGATGGCGAGGTGGTGGCGCTGACCTCGGGTGAGTTCGACCTGCTGGCGATTCTGGTTGCCCATCCGAACAAGGTGCTGGATCGTGACCGGATCCTGGATCTGCTCACCGGCGCCGAACGCTCGCCGTTCGATCGTTCGATTGACGTGCGCGTCACCCGCCTGCGATCGAAGATCGAACCCGATCCAGCCAAGCCGGTGTACATCCGCACCATCTGGGGAAAAGGGTACATGTTCTGCCCCGCGGGTGATGGCTGAGAGACTCCGCCTGCGCGGACCCACCTCACTGCTGGCTCGCACCAACCTGATTCTCGCGGTGAGCGCGGTGCTCATTGCCGCCAGCGCAACCATTGCCATGAACGCCTTTGTGATAGATCCCATTCGTGTGCAATCGGCTGACGACGAGGCGGCACTGCTGGTGCTCTCCGCTCAGACCTGGGTGGAGCTGCCGCCGTCGGCGCGTCCCTACTTCGAGCTCGAGATGGCTGAGAACCACGATCTCATCATCACGGAGGCGAAGCAGGACTTGCCTGAAGTGGATGCGTACTCGACCTACTTTGATCTGCTCCGTCGGCGTCTGGCAGAGCGCTTAACGCTGGACGTGCGTCTTCTGCAGGGAGATGAGCTCTTGTGGGTGGAAGTGCCCATGGGTGGTTTCGAGCTGCAGCTCGGCTTCTCCGCCGAGCGCCGCGACATCCAGCCGCTCTACGTCGCCATTGTGATTGTCGGTCTCGGCGCGGCCATCGTCTTTTTCAGCTCACTGTTCATCGTGCAGCGAATCGCGCGCCCGCTGGTGCGGGTTGCCGATCAGGCGGAGCATTTTCGCGGCGCTCACGAGATTGAACCGCTGCCGGAAACGGGGCCGCGCGAGCTCGCCTCGCTCGCCCGCAACTTCAATACCATGGCGCAGGAGATCTCGGGGTTGCTGAAAAACCGGACCACCTTGCTTGCCGGAATCTCGCACGACCTGCGTACGCCGCTGACGCGGATGCGCCTTGCGCTTGCGCTCCTGCCGGAAGACGTCGATCAGGAGCTGGTGAAGCGTTTTGAACGCAATCTCGAGTCGATGGACGAGCTCATTGGCGATGCGCTCCGGTTTGCGCGCGGTACCCACGAGGTTGCTCAGGAAATTGAGCTTCTGCCTTTCGTGCGGGAAGTGCTGGCGAGCTTCGATCATCCCGTGAACCTGTGTAGTCACGTTGCGGAGATTCATCGCACGACCGTTGCTCCAAGCGCGTTCCGCCGGGTATTGATGAATCTCGTGGGCAACGGTCTGCAGCATGGCGGACAGGTTGAGGTCAGCGTGGAGCAGGATGTCATTCGCGTCGTAGACGATGGACCGGGAATTGCGCCAGAGCATCGGGAAGCGGTGTTCCAGCCGTTCTTCCGTATTGATGAATCCCGTTCCAGTACAACCGGAGGTAGCGGTCTGGGTCTGGCCATCGTGCAGCAGCTTTGCCAGTCCCACGGCTGGAAGGTGGGCATCGAGGACCGCCCGGACGGTGCGCCCGGCGCGCAATTCTGGCTGCGGTTTGCCTGAAAGACTGTCGCTGCCTTCAGCAGCGAAGGAACCTGAAACAAAATGACACAAAACAATCGGCGGGCGAAATCCCCCTGAAACGGTTGTCAGGCATTCTGTCCATGGTTGACTTAAGGTCACCTCTATCCCCTTGAGACCAACGGCACGCAGTTTGTGCTGAAGGTCCGACCCCGGTCAGAGCGCCCGCTCTGATGCAGGGGTCAACTCCAAACCGCCAGCTTCCTCTCCAGGCTGGCGGTTTTCTTTTGCGCGCAAAAAAAAGCCCGCCGTTCGGCGGGCTCATTTTGCACGGATATCCTATCCGGCCTGATGCAGATGCACGTCGGTCTGGGGGTAGGGAATGGAGATGCTTTCCTGATCGAAAACCACCTTCACTTTCTCCATGGTGTCGAAATAGACACCCCAGTAGTCGGCCGCGTTTACCCAGACGCGGCAGGTGAAATTGACCGAGCTGTCGGCAAGTTCGCCGACCACGACAAACGGCTCCGGATCGCCATGCACCCGTTCGTCTTCAGCAAAGATGCGCTGCAGGTTGGCTTTCGCTTTGGCGATATCGTCGTCATAGCCGATGCCGAATACGAAGTCCACGCGCCGCGTTTCCTCGGCGGAGAAGTTGGTGATGATGCCGTTGGAAATGGCGCCGTTCGGCACGATGATCACCTTGTTATCCGGGGTTTTGATGACGGTGTTGAAGATTTGAATCTCCGCAACCGTGCCTGCAACTCCCTGTGCATCCACAAAGTCGCCGACTTTGTAGGGACGGAACAAGAGGATCAGCACACCGCCGGCGAAGTTGCCGAGACTGCCTTGCAGAGCAAGACCAATCGCAAGACCGGCGGCACCGAGAATGGCGATGAACGACGTGGTTTCGATGCCAATCATCGAAGCGACGCTGATGAAGAGCAGTGCTTTGAAGATGATCGAGGCGAGACTGCCCAGGAATTTCGCAAGCGTCGGGTCGGTGTTACTCGCTTCCAGTCCCTTGTTGATGACGTTGACAACGCGCTTGATGATCCACAGGCCGATGATCAGAACGAGAATGGCCAGGACCAGTTTTGGACCATATTCGATTGCCATTTCCACAGCGGTATCGATATAGCCCTGCATGCGATCTACGGACAATTCTTCGGGGATGGCGTCCGTTATCTGCTCAGGAATCGCTTCCATTTGTTTTCTCCCTAATGGTTTTTTGTAGTACGCAATTCTTCCGCGATTGATTCGCGTGTTGCTGCTGAAGATATTCTGACGTAATTGTTTTGCCAGAGCCTCCTTCCCGGTTTCGATTTTACACGGCTTTTAAATTCTCGCGAGTGCGCTCGCTTATTATGTGTTTGTCTCTTTACAGTAGATGCGCGACGGGTAGAATGCGCGCCGCTGGGGGAAGAACGCCAACGTTCTTATTACGGCGAAGAACAACAGAAACAAGGAGTCTTCGATGAAACGCATTTTCTGGGCTGTTGCGCTTTTTTTGTGCGCAGGTGCAGCCGCTGCTGACGAACACAACAACCCCGGCAAAGGCCAGTTCTACATTTCCGTAGGGGGTGTGGGCTACGAAGGGCCAGCCGCCAGCCGCACGGGCTACGACGACTTTGAGGTGGGTCCCGGCATCATCATCGGCTACGGCCTCTCGGATCACTGGTCGGTCGAAGCGCTCGGCGCGAGGGTGGAGTCCGATTTTGACAACCGCTACGGCAGCGGTGAAGGTGACGTCGATCTGCGTTGGCTCGACTTTGTTTACAAGCTTCCCGCAGGTGAAGGTTGGCAGCCTTTCCTGCTCTTTGGTGGCGGTCGAAGCGAGTATGACTTCGACGACGTGCGCGAAGATGCCAAAGACAATCAGTTCAACGCAGGGGTCGGCCTTTATCGTGAGCTGAACGACTTTCTGTCGCTGCGTGCTGATGTACGTGGTGTGACCAGCACGAAAGAAGGTGGTCTCGAGCCAATGGCGTTTGTCGGACTGACCGGCTTCATCGGCGAACGCCGCGCACCGGCGCCGCCGCCGGATTCTGACGGTGACGGTGTCCCGAACGGCGCTGACAAGTGTCCCACCACGCCGCCGGGACGCGTTGTCGATGCGGATGGCTGTGAGCTCGACAGCGATGGCGACGGTGTTGTCGACGGCGATGATCAGTGTCCCGACACGCCCGCCGGGGTGGCAGTCGACGCCAACGGTTGTCCGCCGGACAGCGACGGCGACGGTGTGCCGGACTACCTCGACGAGTGCCCGGGCTCCGAAGCAGGTGCCAAGGTCGATGAGAAAGGTTGCTACATCGAGCTCGAAGAAGAAGTCACGATTGACATGAACATCGAGTTCGAAACCGACAAGGCCGAGATACGCCCGGATCACATCTCCGAGCTCAGCCGTGCGGTCAACTTCCTGCGGCAGTATCCGACGACGAACGCGGTGATCGAAGGTCATACGGACAGCGACGGTGCCGCCTCCTACAATCAGAGTCTGTCAGAGCGTCGTGCGAAGGCGGTCTACGACTACATGATTCAGGAAGCCGGAATTCGCGCCAACCGTCTCGACTGGGCAGGCTATGGTGAGACACAGCCGATTGCCAGCAACGAGACCGCTGATGGCAAGCAGCGCAACCGGCGTGTGACTGCCGTTGTATCCGGCACGCACAAAGTGCGCCAATAGCGAGCGGGAAAGCGGTACGAACCGTTGTACCGGGCCGGGTCCGCATTGCGGATCCGGCCTTTTTGTATGAACGCTGAGTGAGGTAACGAATATGCGCAAGGCGCTATTGTTGGTGACGCTTTTATTCGCGGGTTGTGAAAGTGCCTACTACGGTGCGTTGGAACAGGTAGGCGTAGAAAAGCGCGATATCCTCGTAGACCGGGTCGAGGAGGCGATGGAAGCGCAGGAAGATGCCAAGGAAGAGTTCAAAGACGCGCTCGAGCAGTTCGAAGCGGTTGTCGGCATACCGGACTCGGAGCTGAAGGCGGTTTACAACCGGCTCAGCGATGCGTTCGATGACGCTGAAGACCGAGCCGGCGAGGTGTCGGGTCGCATCGATCGGGTGCAGGACGTTGCGGAGGACCTCTTTGACGAATGGGAGCAGGAGATCGAACAGATCAGTAGCTCGAATCTACGCCGCAAGAGCGCAGCGCAGCGCCGTACCTCCATGCGCAACTACGAAGGGCTCATGACCGCCATGCGTCGCGCAGAATCCCGTATGGATCCGGTACTGACAACTTTCCGCGACCACGTCCTGTTTTTGAAGCATAATCTCAATGCCCAGGCCATCTCGTCCCTGCGCGGTGAGCTGGGGGGCATAGAAACTGATGTGGGTCGGCTCATTCAGGAGATGGAACGCTCCATTGCCGAGGCGCAGAGTTTCATCAGCAGCTTTGAGAACGGTTGAGCGGCGTTCCGCCGCGCAAGTCTAGGAGGACACATGAAAGTCTTTGGCTGGATCGTTGGCATCCTCATTCTGGTGGTCGTGGGTGCGGTTGCCTACGTGGTGATGAATTCCGGCAATCTGATCAAGAGCGGCATCGAGGAGTATGGCCCGACCGCGCTGGGTGCTGACGTGAACGTGGCAGAGGTCAATCTGTCTCTCGCGGAAGGTTCGGCGCAGGTGCTTGGATTCGAGATCGGTAACCCCGCGGGATTCGCCGGTCCGCACGCCATGAAGCTGGATGAGATCAAGGTTGTGCTCGACCCGGAGCAGGTGTCTGAACAGGTTATCGTGTTGAAGCAGATTCTCATTGATGGGGCGAACGTGGCCGCCGTTGCCCAGGGTCAGCGCACCAACTTTCAACAGCTCTTGGACAACATTGAAAAGGCTACAGGTAGTTCCGACAGCGGGGGCGGTGAGACGTCGTCTTCCGAGGCCCCGAAGTTCATTGTCGATCAGCTCGACTTCACCAACGCTTCCGCTTCGCTCACTTCCGACGTGCTTGGTGAGGTGGCGGTGGATCTTCCAGACATTCGTCTGCAGGACATTGGCCGCAAGAGCAACGGTGTGACGGGTGCGGAGCTGGCGCAGCAGATTCTCGAGCCTGTCGCCGATGCGGTAACCCGAGAGGCGGTGGCACAGGGTCTCGATATTGAAGGCGCCAAGCAGCGCGTCCGTGAGCGGGTGCAGGACAAAGTCAGCGAGGGGCTACGCGGTCTTACCGATCGATTGCGTAACTAGGAATGTCCTTGCAGCTGGAGAACGTCCTCTACGAGGTGCAGGGCCCGATGGCGCTGATCACCATCAATCGCGCTGACAAACACAACGCCATCTCGCTCGCCACGCTCGACGATCTACACGCCGCCGTTGACGCCGCGACGATCGACGATGCGGTGCGCGTTCTGACCATCACCGGCGCCGGCGGCAAGTCGTTTGCGTCGGGTTCGGATCTGGGTGAGGTGCTGCATCGCGACTTCAAGAAAGCGTTAGAGCCCATCGTGCAGGGGCTCGCGGATAAACTCGAACGCACTCCCAAGCCGACCATTGCCGCGATCGACGGCATCTGCATGGGTGGCGGCCTGGAGGTAGCGCTTGGCTGCGATCTACGCATCGCGACACCCAAATCGCGGTTTGCAACGCCGGAGGGCAAGCTCGGCATCATCCCGGGCGGAGGCGCCACGGCACGTCTGCCGCGTATTGTCGGGCGCGGCTGGGGTATGCACATGATGCTGATGGGCGAGCCGATCGATGCAGAACGCGCGCTGCAGATTGGTCTCGTGACCCGGCTTGTCGAATCTGAAGAGCTGCTTCCGGAAGCGCAACGTATGGCCGATCATCTGGCACAGTTTGCGCCATTCGTGCCGCGCACGATGAAGGCAATGGTGCACTTCGGTATGGAAGCGAGCCTGGCAGGTGCACTCATGTTCGAAAAGTACGCCCAGGGTGCGCTGGTGCAGACGGACGACAAGATCGAAGGCATCACCGCGTTTCTCGAAAAGCGCGACCCCGACTTCAAAGGTGAGTGAACCGGCGGGGCTGGCGCTCTCCAGATAGCTGTTAGATACTCGCTCTCCTTCGAAATACACAGTTAAGGGGGAGGCCAATGGCTGTTGATAAGTTCCCCGTGGAGGCGAGCCACATCATGATGTTTGCTCGCTCTGTCGCGGACGACAACCAAATCTATTACGACGAAGCTTATGCGGCGGACACCGAGCCGGGCAAAATCATTGCCCCGCCGACGTTCGCCCAATCGAGCGCGCAGTTCGATCCGGACTACTTTCTGCGGCCGAAAATCGGTGAACCCTGGTTCGGTTCCGGCAAAGAACCTACCGGCATCAAGCGCGAGTCCTCAGGCGGTGGAGGCGGCGGAGGCGGTGGTGGTCTGCATGCAGAGCAGCACTTCGAATACCACCGTCACATCAGCCCGGGTGACGTGCTCACCGCAACGGTGAAGCCCGGCAAGACGTGGGAAAAGGAAGGCAAGCGATCCGGCAAGCTCGTGTTTTCCGAGACGGTCACCGAATACCGGGATCAGAACGGTGAACTCGTCATCACCGCCCGCGGCGTGGGCGTGCGGACTGAGCGTCCGGTGGATCAATAGGGGGGAAACATGGCACTCAAAGCAAGTGATTTGAACGTAGGTGATACCTATACGGAATGCCTCGTCGAGGATCTCAAGCGCACGCAGATTGTGCAGTACGCGGGCGCGTCCGGTGACTACAACCCGCTGCACACCGATGAGGTGTTTACGGTTGAAGTCGCCAAATACCCTTCGGTTTTCGCCCACGGCATGCTCACGATGGGAATGACGGGGCGCATGCTCACGAACTACGTGGGCGACGGGCGTCTCAACAAATATGGCGTGCGGTTCACCAGTCAGGTGTGGCCGGGAGACACCTTGAACTCGACCGCTACCGTCGAAAGCGTTGAGGACGGTGTCGTCAACCTCAAGGTGGAGACCACCAACCAGGATGGCGCGGTGGTGCTGTCCGGATATGCGGAAGCCCGCGTTGATTGACCGGTTCCGGCGGGGTGTGAGCCCTGCCGGTGGCTTCACGCTCGCGCTACTGCTCATGGTGGGCGGTTGCGGCTACCTACCGTCGGGCGCGCTGGAAGGTGAACCGGCACCGATACCGGCGAACTGGTCCGCGGTAGCCGCGGCGGACGTCATTCGGTTCGAAACCAATCCAGCCGCGCCATACTCGGTGGAGCTCTGGGTGATCGGCGTAAACGATGTGCTCTATGTGCACGCGGGCGACAACCGCACCAACTGGGTTGAACACATCGAAGCAGACGCCAACGTGCGCCTGCAGGCTGAGAACCTCGTCTACGAGCTACGGGCGGAAAGGGTGGCCGACGCCGGCGAATTCAAATCGTTTGCCGATGTCTACGAGGAAAAATACGGCTGGCGGCCGCGCAACGAGAACGTAGCGGAAGCTTATCTCTTCCGTCTTATCCCGCGTGCTTAGCCTGGGATAACCTGCCGGAACGGACGGATTGTCACGTTCTGGAAAAGGCCCGCAAGCTGATACGGGTCGCCTGCGGCGAACTCATCTACCTGGGCGCGGCTGTCCGCCGCCAGGACGATGATGGAGCCGATCATGGTGGTTTCATCATCGGCGAGCATCGGCCCGGCGAATCGCACGTCATGACTCTGGATGAACGCCAGGTGGTCGTCTCGCGTCGATTTACGTAGCGCTTCGCTGTCGGGTTTGTCCTCACAGATGAGTGCATACAGCACGGTCGTCTCCTTGTAGTTCCGGGTCGGTCATATCCACTCGTCGTTGGGAGCAGTACGGTCAGTATCAGCGTCACCGGTGTTGACCACACCGGTGGGTTCGATGATCAGGACGTGGCAGCGTTCGCGGGCAACCGGCCTGTGCTCAACACCGCGGGGAACAACGCAGAGCTCACCCGCCTTAACCGTTGTCGTGCCGTCGCGAAACTCGATGTCGAACTCACCCTCGAGACACACGAAGAGTTCGTCGGTCTCATCATGGCTGTGCCAGACGAATTCGCCCTCGAGCTTGACGAGCTTGAGCTGATAGTCGTTCAGCGCGGCAATGACCTTGGGTGCCCAGGTTGCGTCGAAGCGGCTGAGCTTTTGAGCCAGGTTGATACTCTCTGGAATCATAACCTGCTCTCTGTATCGGAAGAGCCGCCGTTGTCCGTTCCAGCGTCGGCGGCATCGATGGCGGCTTCGATACGGGCGACCAGCCCACGCGCGCGGTGGCGTTCGCGCCGCGGAATGGTGAGGTCGATGTTCAGCCCCTTGCGCCAGGGGATGCGTTGCGCCGTATCCAGATACAGCGTGCGCACCGTGATGCGGCCGCCCACCAGCCAGTTTTGATAAGAGGCTTCTTCGATCTCCTCGAGCGGGAGGTTGATCTGCACGATTTCCGGATCGCGAGAGAAACGCGGCTTTTCGAACTCGACGATGAGCGATGTGTCGTCGAAGTCGAGAATACCGCCTGACGGATTGGCGGGTGGACGGAATACCACCGGCATGGCACGGCCTCAGTTCAGATGCTGGCGGTAGGCTGCGATAGTGGCATCGAACCCTTTGCGCGAGCATTCGAACACGGCGGCAGTGGCAAAGAAGTCGTGCACCAGCCCGTCGTAGCAGACCGCGGTAGCCTCGGTACCGGCAGCGTCCAGAGCGGCGGCGTAGGCCATGCCTTCGTCGCGCAGCGGATCAAACTCGGCGGTGACGATCAGCGCCGGCGGCAGCTTGCCGAGGTCGTCAGCGCGGATGGGTGATGCGTCCGGCTCCTCGCGCCGCGCCGCGTCCGGGCAGTAGGTGTCCCAGAACCAGTGCATGGAGTTCGTCTCAAGCAGATAGCCCTCGCCGTTTTCTGCGTACGACCCTCTGCTCATGTCGCAATCGACGACAGGATAGAGCAGACATTGGAAGTTGATTTTGGGCCCGTTGGCATCGCGCGCCTTCAGCGCCACAACCGCGGACAGATTGCCACCGGCGCTTTCGCCGGTCACTCCGAGTTTGCCGTTGCCGTTGAGCGCCGTCATATTTGCGCTCGCCCAGGCTGTGGTCTCGTATGCATCGACGACCGCGGCGGGATAGGGATGTTCCGGTGCCATACGGTAGTCGACGGAGACGACCACCACCTCCGCCTGGGTGGCAATCTGACGGCACACCGCGTCCCCGGTGTCGAGATCGCCGATGACCCAGCCACCGCCATGAAAGAACACCAGAACGCCAAAAGGGCCGTCGCCGGCGGGCGTGTAGATGCGCACCGGGATGTCACCCTGGCTGCCTGCAACCGTCTTGTCTTCGACCCGGTGTATGGGCAATTCGTCGATCAGCGGGCGCATGACGCGGTACATTTCGCGCCCCTCCTCAGGCGACATTTCCCAGAGCGGTGGCGCCGGTTCCTGCTCGGCAAGCTGGGCGAACATGGCTTCGTATTCGGGTGCTAGCGGCATTCAATTTCTCCCTCTCGAGCTTTGAAGCTACACTATGCATCTGACAAACACTACACCTTGACGGAGTAAACCAATGACCACATTGGATGGCGAACAGGAACTTGTTGACGTAGCCAAGAACCTCAATCCTTTCGAATCGTCCCTGATGAAAAACCGCACGATTACGCTCTTCGGGGAGATCAATCAGGAGGTGTCGCGCCGCACGGCAGAGAAGCTCCTGACGCTGGCGTTCGAGTCGGACGACCCGATTACGCTGTACATCAGCTCACCCGGCGGTCATGTGGAATCAGGGGATACAATTTTCGACATGATCCGCTACATCAAACCCGCGGTGCGCACCGTCGGCACCGGCTGGGTAGGCAGCATCGCCACGCACATTTATCTCGCGCCGGACCGGGAGAACCGGTTCTGCCTGCCGAACACCCGCTTTCTCATCCATCAGCCGGCGGGCGGCTTCGGCGGCGATGCCTCGGACATCGAGATTCACGCCCGCGAGATTGTGAAAACCCGTGAGCGCATCAACGGCATCATCGCGGCGCAGACCGGTCAGCCGATCGAGCGGGTCACGGAAGACACGGACCGGGACTACTGGATGAGCGCGGAAGAGTCGGTGGAGTACGGGCTCGTCGGCCAGATCATCAACGGCATCGACGACCTGCCTTGACGGACATGGGTGAGGAGCCGATCCAGGTCGACTCACCTGCAGGACCGCTGGATGGCGTCTGGCTGGAACCAGCCGGCGCCGTCGCCCAGGTTGTGCTCGCCCACGGCGCGGGCGCGGATTACCAACACAAAAACATGCAAGGCATCGCGGCGGCGTTCGCCGATGCAGGGCTCGCGACGCTGCGCTTCAACTTCCCTTACATGCAGGCGGGCAGGCGGCGTGTCGACAACAAAGCAGCCGCCGTTGCGGCCATAGCTGCCGCCCGCGAGCTCGCCGCCGCGCGCTCGAACCTGCCGCTTTTTCTTGCTGGTCACAGCTTTGGCGGGCGCATGTCTTCGCATGCCGTGGCCGAAGCGGACCTGGATTGCCGGGGTCTCATTTTCTGCTCGTTCCCTCTGCACCAGCCGAAGAAGCCGGGCGTCAGCCGCGCGTCACACCTCCCGGACATCCGCCAGCCGATGCTGTTCTTAAGCGGCACTCGCGACGAGCTGGCGGAGCGGGGACTGCTCGAGGAAGTGGTTTCTGGATTGGCGCATGCCAGGCTGCACTGGCTCGAAACAGCCAATCACTCCTACGTGATTTTGAAGCGCACGCGCACCAATCCCATGCCCGTCTTCGAGGAAATGGCGCGTTCTGCACGAAGCTTTGTTGACGCGCTGATTTGAAATACTGTACATATATACAGTATGCAGCTGGTTCTCGCGCGCTACCTCAACAAACGGCTCATTGAGCTCTACGACTCCACACGTGGTGAAACCATTGGCGTGCTGCGCCGTGACGGCAGCTACGACTATCGCCCCTGGCTCGGGTTCATCGACCGGGACGGGGCGCGCCGCGTCGGCCGTCCCGTCAAGCTCCAGGCCGCGCGCATTGGCAACCAGAGTGAATTGCACGTCGACTGGCGTAACATCCCCAGAGGACGGCACGTGCAGGGCTGTTTGACGCAGCAGGGGGTCTATGCGGTGGCAGACTGGACCGTGCGGCTGGTTTGACGGTACCTCTGTGGATGCACTCAGGGTTGTTTAGAGCCGACCTGTTCCAGCACCGACCGGTCTGCCCAGGCGTCAAACTGCGGGACGTCGTCTTCAATCGTTTCCCAGCTCGCTTTCTCGCTCACAAACGTGTGCGCTTTGGCCGATTTGTCGAAGTCTGTGTCCAGAGTGCCGAGGCGGATCCGCACGAGTTCGGGAGTGCGCTTCAGATACGCAAGAATTGGGGTGCCGCAGCGGCCGCAGAACGCACGAATTTTGCCGGGGCTCGATTCGTATTCACGGAGTTGCCCTGCGGAATCCTCGAGCTCGAGATTGTCGCGAGCCACGCCTGCGTTGGCGCCATGCCCGGCACCGCTCGCTTTCTGACAGCTTTTACAGTGACAGTAGCCGAAGTCGGAGAGCTCGGTGGATGTCCGGTAGCGGATGGCGCCGCAGAGACACGATCCGGCGTGCACGCTCATTTCTTACCGAAGTTGGCGACCCGCTCTGCCATGTCCGGCGCCGTGCCGGGGCTTTCTTCACGCTCGAAGCGCAAGCCGTCGGCAAGGGTTCGATCCAGCCCGCCGTTGATGAGCCACTTGTCGCCGCGCAGCGTGTGCCAGGAGTTCTCGAGAAACGACGCCGCCATGGTGAGCGCTGCGTCATCCAGCGCTTCGTCAGGTACACACTTGTTGGCAAGGCCAATCTGCGCGGCTTCCGCACCGCTCACCACGCGACCGGAGAACATCATCTCCTTGGCGGCAAGCAGACCAATGCGCCGCGGCAGTCGCTGGCTCATACCCCAGACGGGGGTCATCCCCCATTTGCCGTGCGTATCGGCAAGCTTCGCGGATTCGCCGGTGATCATGAGATCGCAGGCGAGCGCAAGCTCCAGCGAACCCGTGTAGCAGTGGCCCTGCACGGCTGCAATCACCGGCTGTGGCAGCCGCTCAATCGCTTCGAGCGTTTCCGCCTGGAAATGTGCCGACGGTGGTCGTTCCCCGGACTGGATCGCTTTCAGATCGTTACCCGCGGAAAACGAACGCCCCTCGCCGCGCAGGATCACGCAGCCGACGCTGTCCGTCTGCTCCGCAATGGTGTCGACGTGGTCACGCAGTTCCACAAACAGATTCGGACTGAGTGCATTCAACGCATCCGGTCGGTTCAAGCTCAGGATGCAGATGCCGTCCTGGTCGCGGCGTTCTACCAGTGCCATGGTGTTCCCCTTGTATTCAGCCAGTTCAGCCAGTTCAGCCAGTTCAGCCCGTTCAGCGGCGCCAGGCGCCGAGCCAGATGGATCCAGCGGTCACTATGCCATACATCGCCATGCCAAGGGCAAGGCAGGCGTATACCCAGGCGACGTCGAGGTCGAGTAGCGCCACACAAAGAAACGCGCCGCCGGCGCCAACGCCGAAACGGACAAAGTTTGCAATCACCGGCCACAGCACCGCGCCGGCGCCCTGGGATGCAAAATACAAGGACAATCCCATGCCCTGGAAGGCAAACGCCCAGCCCGAAAAGCGCAGATATCGTGCGCCGGCCTCGAGCGTTTCGGCATCGTCGGTAAAGAGCCCCACCCAGACTTCCGGAAATATGGCCAGCGTCAGCCCGACCAGGCCGGTAATTGCCGCTGACAGCCCACCCCCGACGGCGGCAATGTATTCACCGCGCCTCACGTTACCCGCGCCGACGTTCATGCCCACCATCGTGTTCATTGCTGCACCGAAGCCGAACACCATGGGAATCAGCAGAAACTCGAGCCGCGAGCCGATGCCGTAGCCTGCGACGACCGCGTCCCCGAACCGACTGATGAGGCCGTTGACCACCATAATCGAGCTCACGGTAAAAAACGGTGAGATTGCGGCGAGCGCGCCGACGCGGAAGATATCGCTGAAGAGATCCCAGTCGAGCCTTGCGGCGGATCGTTTGAGTTTCACCGCCTGGCTGCCCCGGCTCAGTTTCCACAGCGCCAGGAGGCTATTCAACGTGCCGATGGTAACCACCGAAATGGCGGCACCCAGGATGCCGAGCTTCGGTGCGCCGAACCAGCCGAGCACAAGCGCACCCGATAGGATGACCTGGGCAATGCCGCCGCCTGCCATCAGCATGGCGGGAAAGCGCATTTCACCCATGCCGCGGAAGGTGCCTGAGAGGATCGCGGCGGTCCACACCGTGATGCAGCCGCCGAAGACCACCGCGCCATAGGACATCGCCTGGTCGAGCACGTCACCGCGTGCGCCGAGGGTTGTCAGCAGCCACTCTCCGACGCTGAGGTACATCAGAAGAAACACGACGCCCGCCCCGACGGCGATACAGAGCGCATGCCATAGGAGCCGTTCGGCGCGTTCCGTGTCGCCCGCGCCGAGCGCACGCGCGATAGCGCTTGCAACCGCACCGCCCAGCGCGCCGCCGGAAAGCATCTGCATGAGCATGAGCCCGGGAAATACAAACGCCATGGCGGCAAGTGACGTGCGCCCCAGCTGGCCGACGTACCAGACCTCGGTCATGCTGACGGAAGCCTGGACCAGAAACGCCATGGCGTTGGGGGTGGCCATGCGTACCAGCACCGGTAAGGGGTTGCCGTCGAGAATCTGCTGCGTACGCAGCTCCGCTGCGGTCTGACTCAACGTGCCAACCCGGTTACAACCCCAGAACCAGCTTGGCGACGATGTTCTTCTGCACTTCGTTGGTGCCGCCGGCAATCGACGAAGCGCGTAGATTGAAATAGCGGGGAAAACCAGTAACCCCACCGGGAGGCCCAACGGGCGGTACGTTCTGACCCACCTCGCGCGCTTCCGGCTGGTGCGGGCTTGCGTAGAACCCGAGCGCTTCGACGGTGAGCTCTGTCAGGTACTGGCCCATGTCGGCGCTGAGATTTTTCATGATGGAAGATTCAGGTCCGGGGCTGCCGCCTCTGGAGATGGCGGCCATGATGCGGAACTCGGTGAACTGAATGGCCTCGATCTTGACGCCGGTTTCCGTGAGTTTGCCGGCGAAGCTCAGGTCGTCGACCAACCGCTCACCGGAATTGTTGGTGGCCTCCGCCAGAGCGCGCAGGCGCTTGAGTCCGGTATGGAAGCGGGCCGCGCCACCGCCGCCGCGTTCGAATTCGAGCAGATATTTGGCCACCGTCCAGCCCTGGTTTTCCTCGCCGACGATGTTGACCTTGGGCACCCGTACGTCGTCGAAAAACACCTGGTTGACCTCGTGCGTGCCGGATGCGAACACAATCGGATCCACGGTGATGCCGGGTGTGTCCATGTCGAGGAGCAGGAAGGTGATCCCTTCCTGCGGCTTACCCGTGTCTGCCGTGCGCACGAGAATGAACATGCGGTTGGCATAGTGTGCGTGGGTGGTCCAGATCTTCGAGCCGTTCAGCACCAGGTGATCGCCATCGGTTTCCGCCTTGAGCTTGAGCGAAGCGAGATCGGAGCCGGATGTGGGCTCCGAGTAACCCTGACACCAGTAGTCTTCACCGGACAGGATGCGCGGCAGAAAGTAGTCTTTCTGTTCCGGGGTGCCGTGACCAATCAGCATCGGGCCGCACATGCCAAGCCCCATGGGGGCCGTGCTCGGCGCGTTCGCGAGGCTCGTCTCCGTCGTCCAGATGTAGCGCTGCATCAAGTCCCAGCCGGTGCCGCCGTATTCTTGCGGCCAGGCGGGGGCTATCCAGCCTTTCTCATAAAGGACTTTGTGCCAGGCCATGTTGTGCTCATAGTCGAGGAAGATGCCGGGGCAGAAAGAGGCCGCCTCTTTCAGCTCCGGTGTCAACGCCTCGTTCAGGAAGCCGCGGACGTCATCGCGAAAACGCTCATGCTCGGCGCTGAAACTGATGTCCATTAAAGCCTATCCACCTAATTCTCGTGTCAGAGATTCTAGCGCGAACACATGTTCGTCGTGGGCCTCCAGCCGTCGCAATGCCTGCGCAAGCTCGTGCAAATATTCGATGTTGCGCCCGCTCGGTCCTTCCGCCTCGAGGATCTGACGGGCAATCTCGTCGAGCGGGGCTTCGCCCAGATAGGCGAAATTGCCGGGTGCCGCAATATAGACGAGCCCGGGGACACGGGTGCCGCTCACCAGATGCAGATCGGTGACAAGGCGCTCGTAGCCGTTTTTTTCTCGGTAGTCGAGCTGTTCGAATGTGGATTCGACAATCTCGGCCTCGATCAGATAGGCCATGCCGTGACAGTTGGCCGCGACATCCTCGATCAGAGTGACGACACGTCCGGGTCTTTCCGGTACACCTCTATGATCGTGGGAACCCTGCCAGAAACGCCGGCTGTAGCCGGGCAGCTTGGCGGGCTGAGCGTCGATAAACGCAAAGTCCGGACGCCAGATCAGCGAGCCGTAGCCGAATACCCACAGTGGCGACAATCCACACCTCGAGTGCAAATGTCGACAAGCATAGCATTGCCGATGGCGCGCGCGCTTTGCAGTGAAAGGGGAGAAAAAACGCCCGGGGGGCATCCCCCGGGCGGGTGAGCGTTATTCGAAGCTCATGCTGACTCGGGCGTAGAAGGTCCGACCGAGGAAGTCGTAGATGCCTGAGGTGTTGGCAGAAACATCAGGGACATACGGAGGTTCTTCGTCGGTGAGATTCTGAATGCCGCCGCTGATGCGCCAGCTGTCGAATTGATAGGCCGCGCTCAGGTCGAAGTAATCCTGCGCATCGGCCTCCGTGTTGACGTTGTCGAAGCCGATGACATCAAACACTTCCATCTCGTCCAGATATCGCCAGCCCAGGGTCAGTGAAAGCTGATCCTTGACGTAGTTGATGTTCAGATTCGATCGATACTCCGGGTACGCCGCCCAATCGGATACCAGACCCGCCACGAGCCCGGTGCGGTCGCTCTCGACACCGGACGCGGTGGTTTCAACGTACTCATCGAGGTAGTTGAGCAGCCAGTCGAACTCGAACATGCCGATGTCCGTTTCCAGCGTATACGTGATGTCCATGTCGATACCGCTGGTTTCGATGGTCGCCAGGTTTTCGTTGAGAAGATCAAAACGCACGACGTCACCTGCCGGACCGCGCCCGATTCGATCACACTCCGGCGCCGACAGCGAGCCGTTTGGCGAGTTGAAGCAGGTGGTAATGACGTTTACCGGGTCAGGCGTACCCACTGCGTCTTCGACTTCGACGTCGTACCAGTCGAGGGCGACGCGGAGCGGCGCAAAGTCAGGCTGCCATACGAAGCCGATGGTGAAACTTTCGGAGGTTTCCGCGTCGAGGTCTTCGTTACCGCCAGCGGATATTTTCAGCTGAGCCGCCGGTTGCACGAATCCCAGCGGCGCGCCGGACGCTAGACAGTTTGCCTGCACGTTCGGATCGGCAATGGGCGCCGTACACGGGTCTGTGACACTCTGAAAGGTGTCCGCCGTGCCGCCGAAGAGTTCCAGGATGTTCGGTGCCCGGTAGCCGGTGGCTGCGGTACCGCGAAAGCGGAGCTGTTCGATGGGTGCCCAGGCAATGGCAACTTTGTAGGTGAACTCGTCACCGAACGTGTTGTAGTCGCTGTATCGGCCGGCGAGATCCAGGCTCAGCTCTTCCGCGCCGGGAGCACCAGAAATGAGTGGAATGTTGAATTCGGCGTAGAGCTCGGTGACGTCGTAGTCACCGCTGGTCGGCTCAGCAAAGTTACCCCCGCTGTCACCGCTCTGTACGACACCGGAAGTGCTGACGCCACCTTGTTCTTCGCGGTATTCGAGGCCCGCAGCAAAACCGAGCGGCCCGGCAGGCAGGTCCACGATGTCGCCGTTGATCGTGGCGGCCAGGTGATACATGTCGTAGTCCGAACGCTCCTGGTCGTCAAAGGTGGTATAGCGAATCTCTTCCGCTGTCTTGGGCCCGCGGCCGAAAATATCGAGCGTGGGATTACCGAGCGCGTCCTTGGGACAGGAAGCATCCGCTGCGCAGGCGGTCGGATCGACGGCGGTCTGCAGTTTTGCGACGTTGAGCTGGCCTTTGGTCAGCAAGAACAGTTCCGAACGGCCTGCGGTGAACCACACATCCCACCCCCAGTCGTTGTCGAACAAGTTCATGTCGCCGCGCAGCCCCAGCGTTGCTGACAGGGTATCGCTGTCGTAGTCGAACGTTCTGGGTCCGAGATCCAGGCCGCGCCAGTTCATCTGAAAGTTCGGGTTTGCCAGGCAGGCCGCAACGTCTCCGCCAAAATCGGGATCATTACACGTATCCAGGCGTGCCTGCTGGATGACCGCCAACGCGTCTGCGGGAATGTTCGGGTTGGTAAAAGGCACCTGGATCAAGTCGGTAAAGCGGCCGGCCGCGCCCTGCACCGGCAGGGGCGTAAAGTTGAGGCGACCTTCGCGATGGGCAAGGTTCACTGTGACGTAGCCGACCACGCCGTTGTCGAATTCGTACTCGCCAATGCCGCTGAAGTTCACGGCATTGTTCTCATTGACCAGCGAAACGCCGGTGGGAATGTCGTTGTAGTTGAAGCGGTGGCCTTGATTGAGAATGCAGGGGATGCTGCCGCTGCCGTCGCTGCCCGGACCGCCGCTGGTGCAGAAGGTGTCGTAAGTCTGAAAGCTCTCCCCGGTGACCGGATTGGGCAGGAAAATGATGCCTGCTTCCAATGCGCGTCCTTCGGGCGGGATGCCTGATCCAATCAGATTGAGGACGCTGGTGCCCGTATTCTGCTGACCCAGCACAGGAATCTGCGAGAAACTGCGATCCTGGAAGTCGATTTCTTCCTCGCGTATGTAGGTGACTCCCGCGGTGAAGAACCCCCGGTCTCCCGTGATGCCGAACAGCACCCCGACGTCGTAGTGCTCACCGCCGTCGTCGTTCGGCTGGTTCGTGCCGACGCTGAGCTCAAATCCGTCGAAGTTGGTCTTAGGTACCAGATTGATGACACCGGCTACGGCATCGGAACCGTAAACCGACGAAGCACCGTCGGCGAGAATCTCGACACGGTCGATCATGTTGACGGGAAAGGACTGCAGATCGACGCCGAGACCCAGGGAATCCCGGATTGTCGAGACCGCGCGCTTGCCGTTAAACAACGTCAGGGTCCGTTCCGGTTCCAGCTGGTGAATACCGCTGAAATTTGCGCCTCTGCCGCCGTTCGAATTGTTACGGCTGGTGCCTTGCGCCCCGATGGCAGGCATTTCCAGCAGCGCATCGTTCAGGCTATAGGTACTGTGATTGGTGATCGTGTCACCTTGCAGGGTAGTCATCGGCCCGACGTAGGACCCAGCGTCACGAGCAATGCGTGAGCCAGTGACAACAACTTCTTCGATGGTTTCGGATTCCTGTGCAAACGCCTCAAAAGGCATCGCGATGAGGACCGCACAGCTGAGCGCGGTGCGATAAATACGGCTGAGTTGCGAATGCAACATATCACCCCCTTTGGTCATTGGATATGTGTTGGGCAGTTCCTTCGCTCACGGGCGACTCTCCGGAACCGCGCGGGGCACACTCTATGCGCGCCTCCATAATATTTCCAGTAAATATCCATTATTTGAGTTGAGGGGTTTTATGATTGTTACATAAGTTGTCTATATTCCTCGCTTGCGTCTATCGATAAGATGCGCGGCGAACGCATTTGGTCGCAAACAATCTGACGTGCGGAATTTTCAGGTGCATTCAGGCGGGCACAGGCCGCCTGCGCGCAGAAATTGAGCGTGGCGCGTCGGAGGAAGTCAGCTCGGGGAGCTGAACGGGCTGCCTGAGCAGCTATGCTGAGAGCGGTCGGATCAGGCCAGCCCTTTGGAAACGTTGTAGGCGTGCGTCGCCTGCTCCTGCAGGCCGGGCGAAAGCAGATAATCCGCGGTCGTCAGCGCCAGGGCCTTGGCACCGTCGAGGATAGCCAGGTCCCCCTTCTCGGAGCCCGCCCATTTTTCGAACTCGGGGTTGTGAATGACGACGTTCGGCGGTGCCACGGCCAGCATGGGATGGATGGAAGGCACGCGGTAGCTCACGTTCCCCATGTCGGTGCTGCCGGCTCCGAATTTGACCGCGTCCTCGTAGGGTACAAAGTCGCGGCCGAGCTCCTCCGCGTGCGCCTGAAACTGATCGGCCAGCGGCCAGTTGGTGTTGAGGTCGAGATAATCGACGTTTGCCCAGTTGACCTCTACCTCACAGCCGCTGCCTCTGGCGCCCGCTTCGAAACAGGCTTGTACACGGGGTTTCAGAGCAGCGAGGTCCTTTTCGTTGGCCGCCCGCACGTAAAAGTCGCCGGACGTTTTGTCCGGGACGATGTTCGGCGCCTGGCCACCCTCGGTGATGATGCCGTGAATCCGTTCCGTGGAGCGGATGTGCTGACGCAGGTTGGATATGGCTTGATAAGCAAGCAGCAGACCATCCAGCGCGTTGACACCTTTATGGGGCATGGCAGAAGCGTGCGCTGACTTACCGTGATAGATCACCTCCACCTCCGCAACGCAGATACACGGCATGGAGGCAAGATTCACACCCGCAGGGTGGATCATCATCGCCGCATCGACACCTTCGAACGCGCCGGCTCGGGCCATGATCTCTTTGCCGCCGCCGCGCTCTTCCGCGGGCGTGCCGAGCAGCCGGATGTTGCCGGGCAGCCGGTCGGCTACCGCCTGCAGGGCAAGCGCCGCGCCCAGCGCGGAGGTGGCAATGATGTTGTGTCCGCAGGCGTGGCCGATCCCGGGCAAAGCGTCGTACTCCGCAAGGATTGCCACGGTGGGGCCGGGTTGTGCGCCCTGAATCTTCGCTTCGAACGCGGTTTCAAGGGTAAACACGCCGGTGTCCGGCTCGAAATCGTGTTCTGCGAGCTTGTTGGTCAAGGTTTCGCAGGCGAAGTACTCTTCGAACGCAAGCTCGGGACGGGCGTGGATCGCGTGCGATACTTCGATGAGTTCGTCGGCCAGCGCATCAACGCGATCGCGAATGGCGGCGTAGGTTGATTCAGACATGTGTGCCTCTCTCTATCCTCTCTGTCCTCAGACGTTTTGCGCAAGACGCTGGCCGACCCGAAACTCGTGCGCGGCGCCCCACGCCATGATCAGCACCATCGCCAGAAGACCGTAGCGCACGCTGTCGATGCCGACGCTGGGCGCTGTGATGTCGCTGATGATGCCAACCGTCAATGGCCCTAATCCTAAACCGATGATGTTGAGAATAAAGAGGTTTATGGCCGCACCCACCGAACGCATTTCGAGCGGCAGTCGCGACTGCAGGATTGCGAAGTTGGTGCCGATGTAGACGCCGCCCAGAGCGGCGGGTCCGAAGAACCAGGCTGCGGCCCAGAATGCGTCTTCGCTCACGTAGCTCAGGATGGCCGCCGGCGTGTAGATGATCGTGGCGCCAACGACCACCCAGGCGCGCCAGCCTTCACTGCGGGGCGCCAGCTTGTCTGCCAGATAACCGCCGAGAAACGTGCCGAGACCGCCGGCAACCCCGACGGCCAGCGCAAGCACGGTACCCGCTTCGCCGGTGGTGAACGCGTGAACCCGTTGCAGATAAACCGGCACCCAGGCAATGGCCGCATAGCCTGCGAAGCTGATGAGCGAGTTCGCAATGATCAGGTGAACGATGGTGCGGTTGCCTTTCATGTAGTGAACCACCTGCCAGAACGGCGGTGCGGGAGGCCGTTCGACGACGCCGTCAGCGTAACCGCGGGGCGGCTCGAGCATCGTGAAGCGCACAAAAAGGGCAATGATGAGTCCGGGAACGCCGGCCACCACGAACGCCCAGCGCCAGTCGAGCCATTCATTGACCCAGCCGCCAATGAGATAGCCGAGCATGATCCCGAAATTCACTCCCAGCCCGAAGATGGCCATGGCGGTGCCCCGCTCGGCGGCGGGATACAGGTCGGAGATGATGGAATGGGAAGGCGGATTGGAGCCGGCTTCGCCGACACCCACTCCGATACGCGCAATCAGGAGCTGCCAGAATTGTTGTGCCGCGCCGCAGAGCGCCGTCATCAGACTCCACATGGAAATGGAGAATGTGATGAGGTTTCTGCGATTGCGCCGGTCCGCCCACATGGCCATCGGCATGCCGAGGGTGGCATAGAAGAAGGCGAACATGACCCCCGTCAGCAGCCCGAGCTGGGTGTCGCTGATCTGAAACGCAACTTTGATGGGCTCCTGCAGAATTGCCACGATCTGGCGGTCGACGTGACTCGAGGTGAAGACGACGACCAGTAAAAACAGGGTGTAACTTCTTTGCCGCTTGGTTATGGTTATTTCGGACATGCGTTGCAGTATGACTGGCGTCCGCGGCACATCAAGCGCCGTCAGTGCGCTGAGAGGGGAATTCATGGCTTACGACTACGAGTTGCTGAACGTCGAGGTGGACGGCCGCCTCGCCGTGGTGACCATCGACAATCCGCCGATCAACATTTTTACGATTCCGCTTTACACGGAAATGATGGCGCTCACTGAGGAGCTGAAGGCAGATCCCAACCTCACGGTGGTCGTCTTCAAGAGTGCTGATCCTGATTTCTTCATCGCTCATTTCGATGTGGAAACGATTCTGCAGTTCCCGATCGACACGCCGGCGGAAAAGGATCAGGAGCTGAACCTCTTTCACGCGATGTGCGAACGCGTGCGCACGATGGACAAAGTCACCATTGCGCAAATCGAAGGCCGCGTGGGTGGCGGTGGCAGTGAGTTTGTATCGAGCATGGACATGCGTTTCGGCGTTGCCGGAAAAACGAAGATCAACCAGATGGAAGTACCCATCGGTATTCTGCCGGGCGGCACCGGCACCCAGCGTCTGCCGCGCCTGGTCGGGCGCGGACGCGCCATGGAGATAGTGCTGGGCGGTGACGATCTCGACGCGGAAACCGCCGAGCGCTGGGGTTATCTCAATCGTATCTTTGCAGCCGACGAGATCGACGGCTGGATCATAAACCTGGCGCGGCGCATCGCGAGCTTCCCGGCGGAAGCCGTGCGCCTTGCCAAAGCCTCCGTCAACGCTGCGGAGCTGCCGCTCGAAGAGGGGTTGCGCGAGGAGGCGTACCTATTTCAGCGCCTGCTGCGCACCGATGGCGCGCAGACCAATATGCGCCGCTTTCTCGAGCTGGGCGGGCAGACCCGCGAAGGGGAAATGCGTGTTGGCGAGCTCAACCGCGAAGTTGGCGAGCGCTGACCCGAGAATCTGGAAGTAAACGTTAGAACATCATGCCTAGAGAGAAACAACCTCAGTCTTATTACGACGACATCAAGAAAAAATTTGCCGCGGAGCGCGATCTGCGACTGGCATACCGGCCGGAGGGCTTGAGCCAGTTCACCTCGGATCTGACCGGTGATCTTGCCCACTATGCGACCGACCCGTTTGCGAGTGACGCCCCGCAGCGAGAGCCCATCAGCGACACCGTGGAGGTGCTTTTCATCGGCGGCGGCTTCTCCGCGCTCCTGACCTCCGCGCGTCTCCGCGAGAAAGGGGTCGAGAGCATCCGCATCGTCGAGCGCGGGGGTGATGTGGGCGGCACCTGGTACTGGAACCGCTACCCGGGTGTGGCCTGCGACGTCGTCTCGTACGACTACCTGCCGCTTCTGGACGAGATGGACTACGTGCCGGTGAACCACTATTCCAGAGGTCCCGAAATCCTCGGCCACTGCCAGGCGATTGCAAAGAAGTACAACCTCTACGAGCTGGCCGTTTTCCATACGACGGTGACGGAGACGCGCTGGGACGAGGACGAAGCGCTCTGGCATCTGAAGACCGACCGCGGCGATCACATGCGCGCGCAGTTTGTCATCTGCGCAAACGGAACGCTGTCGAAGCCGAAGCTGTCGAAAATCGAAGGCATGGAAAATTTTGCAGGCCACTCGTTCCATACGTCGCGCTGGGACTACGAGTACACCGGCGAGGAGCTGGAGAACCTGCACGACAAAGTGGTGGGTATCATCGGCACGGGCGCAAGCGCCGTGCAGGCCGTCCCCGAGCTTGGCAAGACGGCGAAGGCACTCTACGTTTTCCAGCGCACGCCGAGCTCCATCGACATTCGTGACGACTGGCCGACCGACCCCAACTGGGCGCGCAAGCTCGAGCCCGGCTGGCAGGCCAAACGCCGCGAACGCGTGCTGGCGTTGTCCGACGTGTCGCCGGAAGAGCAGGCGCGGCGCGCGGCCATGTCCCAGGAAGAGAAGCTTCGCAAACAGGAGAATGCCAACATCGACTACATGATGCGCATTCATCGGCGCATCGATAAAGAGGTCAAAGATCCTGTCACGGCGGAGGCTCTGAAGCCCTGGTACATGTTCATGTGCAAGCGCCCGTGCTTCCACAACGAGTATCTGCCGACGTTCAACCTGCCGAACGTCCAGCTGGTCGACACCCATGGCAAGGGCATCACGGAAATTGGCACCAAAGGCCCGATTTTCGAAGGCCACGAGTACGAGCTCGATCTTCTGATCTACGCCACGGGCTTCGAGGTGCAGAAGACCGGCATCTACAACCGCATTCTGGGCAAGGATGGGCAGGACCTCGAAGACAAGTACGCCGACGGCATCCGCACGTTACTCGGCATACATACGCAGGGGTATCCGAACCTGTTCATCATGGGCGGCTATCAGGCGTCCTTCCAATTCAACCTCACCGATATGCTGCAGACGCAGGGTGATCACATTGCCGCGTGCATCGACTATGTACGTCAGCACGGTCATCGCACGCTCGATCCGACCCAAGAGGCGGAGGAGTGGTGGGTGCAGGAAGTGATCAAGCACCGTGGCAAAACCAACCGTAATGCCGAATGCACTCCGGGGTATTACAACTTCGAAGGGGAAAGCAATCGCCGCCAGGACGGTAACTACAACGGCGGGTTCCGGCAGTACTTCACCCATCAGGGTGAAGTGAGGGAAGAGATGGAGAAGAATTTCGTCTTCAGCTAGCCCGGGGCCTCATCAAGCTTGAGCACGCAGTGTTTGGCGTAGTCGGCGGCGGCGTTCATCGTCCAGTCGCCTTTTGGCTTCTCTTCCATGAGTTCACACCAGGCTTCGCTGCCGACTTCCGGCTCACAGCCGCCGAGCAAAAGCGCCGCGCCGCCAACCGCACAAAGCTTCAGCAAGTATTTTGAGGTCAATCGAGGCATCAACACCTGCTTTTCTCCATGTTCCAGGTCCTTTGATTCTAACCAACTGAAAAAAGCGGCCGGAAGGTCGGCCGCAAATTTCACACATGAGTGCGCGCCTTCGCGCGCCGCGGGCTGAAACGGTACGTCAGAAGTTGAACGATACGGTCACGCCACCCCAGCGTGGTCGCCCGTAGTACTGCTCCACCAGTCCAAACACGTTGGGTCCTGAGAGGTCGAACGTCTGTACCAGATACTCTTCGTCGGTGAGGTTGTGCACATAGCCCATGACCGACCATTGCTCGTCTGCGCTGGTCCAGCTGACCGACGCGTTCGAGATGGTATAGCCGTCCTCCCGCACGGTGTCGAGCCGGGTCAGGGAGAAATAGTGGCGCGACCGGTGCTGGGCGTCGTACTGCAGCGCAACGGTGCCGTCGAAGAGCGGGAACTCGTAGCGCAGGAGCGCGTTCAGATTCCACTGCGGGCTCTGTACCGACGTCGTCTCGGGCGTTCCACCGCCGAGGCTGACGTCGATGTCGTTGTAGGCAGCGCCGAAAATGATGTCGAGTCCCTCGCTCGGACTCACCTGCAGCTCGAGTTCCGCGCCATGTGAGTCGGCATCCGCGTTGGTCGTGATCGTGTCGATGCCGACAATCTGGAAGGCCTGATAGTTGTCGTAGTCATACCAGTACGTTGCGCCGTTCAGGATCATCAGGCCGTCCATGAGCGTCGATTTGAAGCCGACTTCGTAGGCGTTCAACTTCTCCGGATCGAAGCTCATCACGTCGTCGGTGTAGTCGAGCGGCGGGTTCAGCGGGAACACCGGCGAGTTGTAACCGCCGCCTTTCACGCCGAGGTTGTAGCTGAAATACAGCATCACGTCCTCACTCACGTCCCAGTTGAGACCCAGCCGTCCCGCCATTTCCGTATCCTCACGGTCACCGCTGTAACTGGCGATGGTGGCAAGAATGTTCGGATTACCGTTCCTGAGCGTCGTGCCGGGGATGAAGTCCACGGCGTTGACCACGTAGTCGTGTTCCTTCTCGTCGCGGATCCAGCGCAGGCCCGCGATGGCGGTCCAGCTCTCGCTCAGATCGAACTCCACCTGGCCGAAGACCGACCAGGATTCCGTGGTGGTCTCGTACGGATTGTCCAGCCCGGATACCGCGGGCGTATCGCTCAGCGGGTCGATGAACGGCTCCGTTTCAGCGCCGTTGGAGTCGTCCACTTCCAGATCAAGGTAGTAGACCCCGGCTACCCAGTTCATGCTGTTCGTATCACCCGTCAGGCGAATCTCCTGGGAGAACTGCTCGGAGTCGGTGGTCAGGAAAAAGTTGAACAGCGGCACGGGGGAGGCGTCCGAGTCCTCAATGTAGTCGCGCTCCACGGTGGAGTAGTCCGTGATGGAGGTCAGCGTGAAGTTTTCGAAATCCCAGTTGATGGTGGCGGAGTACCCGCGGGTTTCCAGGTCGTTGAAGCCGGGTGAATCGTAGGAGCCTTCGAACGGATCGCCGTCGTTGTCGATGTAGCCGAGCACCTGGTTGACCTCCCCCGGGGTCAGCACACCTTCGATGTTGGCGCTGACATGTTCGAAAAAGCCGGTGTCGATGTCCTGGTCGGAACCGCGGAAGTTGAACAGGATGTCGAAGTTGTCGGTGGGTGCCCACAGGGCCTGCAGGCGGTAAGCCTGGTCGTTGCCGTCGTTGAGCTCACCTCCGTCGAAGCGGTTGTCCACGTAACCGTCATGGTCATTCGCAAATACGCTCAGACGTGCCATGAAGGTATCGCTCAAAGCGCCGCCAATGGCGCCCTCAGCGCGAACCTGGGAGTAGCTGCCCGCCGTCAGCTTGACGTAGCCCTCGAACTCTTCGGTTGGCTTTTTGGACACGAAGTGGGCAAGACCGCCGGTGGCGTTGCGCCCATACAGCGTTCCCTGCGGCCCGCGCAGGATCTCAACGCGTTCCATATCGAAAAGTTGGAAGCCGGTACCGGACATCTGCGAGATGTAGACTTCGTCGAGGTAGACGGCAACGGGGCTTTCCACGTTTGTCGTGAAGTCGCTGTTCGCAACGCCGCGAATGGCGATCGAGTAGTTCGCCTCGCCGTTGGGCTGCACCGTGCTGACGCCAGGCGCCATGGCGGTCACCTGTTGCGCGTTCGTGAAGCCGAGCTGTTCCATCTGATCGCCGGTCAGGGCGCTGACGGCAATGCCAACTTCCTGCACGTTCTGCTCACGCTTCTGCGCGGTGACGACAACTTCTTCGATCACCGCAGCCGAAACCGGCAGGCTCAGTGTAAGCATGCTCAAACATGCCAGCAGTCGTTTTGAGATTGGGCTTAAAGTCATGGTAACCCCCTTTGACTCCAATGATTCAGCGTCTGCTGCCGTCACTGCGGACGCGGGGTCCGTCGACAGCCAGGCTGATGAGTTGCTCAATGATGAGCGCTTTTATATGGGGCGCGCGGTCTCGATGCGGCCGCTTATGCCCGATGAAAACGGTGTGTCCCTCGATGCTGGCCGAGATGGTCAGCGCTATGTCAGTAACGGCCTGCTCGTCGAGTTCCGGGCGCAGCGTCGTGACGATCTCTATCAGCACGGAACGGTACTGACGGTACAGCATCTCCATCTGCTCTTCGGCCCAGTCGTCTCTGAGCGCGGCCGCCCAGAGCTCGGGAAAGAAGTAGGTGGTCTCGCGCTGACCAAGATCGTCGTAGACAAACTCCAACACGGCACGCAGCTGTGCCACCGGTGAATCGACCTGCATCTGGCGCAGGCGTTCGAATTCTTCCAGATAACCGGTAATGACCAGCGTGAAAAGATCTTCCAGGAGATCGCGCTTGGTGGCGTAGTAGTAACTCAGGTTGCCGGGTGACATGCCAATCTGCGCGGCGATCTTACGCATGGTGAGCCCACGCAGGCCATGTTCGAGCACAACGTCGCGGGCGACGTCGAGAATTGCCGCGGCGGTAGCGCGGCCTTTGTCGTATGCCGCGGTGCCGGGCCGATGCCGTTTGACTTGTGCAGGTGTTGCCGGGGACAAATCACACCCTCCCGAGTGACTCGTCTTGCAGACTTAGTACAAGCGTACTATATTCGAGTGCGATTACAACCGGCTCAGCACGAACGCGTGTGTGTGGCCTGGCTTTGGTGTAATTTATCGAGAAGCGGGCAAGACGACCGGGAGGGGCGTGGCGCATGCGGCACAACAAGCGAACAAGAAAGCGAATAACACCGCGAATAAGAAAGCGAACGGGCGCGCAACGAAAGAGCACGGGCACCGTCAGATGGCGCGGGTTGGCGCTGTTGCTGGGCGTCACCTGCCTGCCACTTGCGGCGACCGCTGAGCTCAAACCAGAGCCGATTCCCAACGTCGAGAAGCTCGACGTGCCTTATCCACCCACCTATGCGGTCGTGCACGATTTTGCGTTCGGCAGCCTCATCGATTCGAGCTTTGGCCTGGTGGACACCGCCACCCGCCGCTTCAAAGGCATGATGAGCGCGGGGCAGTTTGCCACCGTTGATCACTCCGTAGCGCGCCGGGAGTTCTACGTCGGCGAGACCCTGCACTCGCATGGTTCGCGGGGTACCCGTCAGGACCTCATTACCGTCTATGATTTCGAGAACCTCGACGTCGTGACGGAAATCAAGCTCTCACCCAAGCGTATGAACGTGGTGATCAACGAATCGGCCACCGGTATCACCAGCGACGATAAGTTTCTGCTGGTCCTCAATATGAATCCCGCAACGTCGGTGACGGTCATCGATC
The DNA here is from genome assembly GCA_028285415.1 of Pseudomonadales bacterium. Lineage (GTDB taxonomy): Bacteria > Pseudomonadota > Gammaproteobacteria > Pseudomonadales > Azotimanducaceae > UBA4421. The sequence continues at coordinate 91,282 of JANQPF010000029.1, read as the reverse complement.
TCGACAAGCACGAGATCGTGTCGGAAATACAGACGCCGGGATGCTCGCTCATCTATCCGGACATGCAAGGCGGTTTTTTTACGCTCTGTGGGAACGGCGGCCTGGTGTCCATTGGTCTCGATGCTGCCGGACAGGAAGCATCGCGCTGGTCGAGTGACCCGTTCAACGACATCGACAACGACCCGCTGTCGGAGAAAAGCGCACGTATAAACGGCGTTTGGCAGTTTGTCAGCTATGCCGGAGAGGTTCAGCCGGTAGACACGAATAGCGGCCAACCGGCGTTCGGAGAACGCTGGTGGCTGACGAGTGAAGCGGAGCGTGCGGACAACTGGCGCCCCGCCGGCTGGCACGGCAAAGCCGGCCACGACGCCGGTCTCCTGTGGGTTGGCATGACCCCGGAAGGATACAACGGCAGCCACAAAGATCCGGCACCGGAAGTCTGGCGGTTTGACGTCGGCAAGCGCGAGCGCGTGGGGCGTATCGCGTTACAGACGCCCGCGCTCAGCATCACGGTGAGCAAAGGTGACGCGCCGAAACTGCTGGTGGTGAACATTGCCGGCAGCCTCGACGTCTACGATGCCTTGAGCGGCGATTACGTCCACAGCATCCATGCGTTGGGGGAAACCCCGTACATGGTGCATGCGGTTGATTAGGGGGTGGCGATGAACTGGCTGGACAAACTCACCGAACGCAGCACCCGCAACATTGCGCAGCGCAGCTCCCGGCGCGGCTTCCTGGGCCTACTGGGGGCAACGCTGGCCGGCACGGCGGGCCTGCCGCTCCTGCCGGTAGCACGCGCAAGCTCTGCGGGCGCGGGGCCGGAAGTGCCGCCCCAGAGCACCGGTAATCCGGACGATCCGGGCGATCCGACGCAGTGCGATTACTGGCGCTACTGCGGCATCGACGGTTTCCTCTGCAGCTGCTGCGGCGGTACGCAGAACTCCTGTCCTCCGGGCACGGAAATGTCGCCGCTGACCTGGGTGGGCACGTGCCGCAACCCGGCGGATGGACTCAACTATGTGATTTCGTACAACGACTGCTGCGGCAAGAGCAGCTGCGGCCGTTGTATCTGTAACCGCAACGAAGACGACCGGCCGGTTTACCGTCCGGCCGCCAACAACGACATCGACTGGTGTATCGGCACGACCACCAACGTCTACAACTGCTCCACGGCAGTCATACTGGGATTGGCAACAGAATGAAAACACTGACCACTTGCATCGCCCTCCTTGCTCTTGCCGTCATACCGGCCCGGGCTGAGTTCGAACCCGAACCGGTGGGTATCGTCGAAGGCATAGACGCCAACTACCCGCCGCACTGGATCATGGTGCGCGACTTTTCGTTTTTCCACATGCTGGAAGGCAAAGTCCTGGTCATCGATCCGCTCGGTGAAACCCTCGGGGATCAGTACAAGGGCATGATGACGGCGAGTTTCATTGCAGGCTATGCGCGTAGCGCGAGCCGTAACGAAATGTACGTGATTGAGGGCTTCTTCTCCCGCGGGGGTCGCGGCGGTGAGCGCACGGAGGTGGTGGCGATCTACGATCCCGCGACGCTGAACGTCACCGCTGAAGTCGAAATTCCGCCGAAACGGATCACCGGTATGCCGAAGTCGATGATGAACAGCCTCATCGGCGGGGATCGGTTTCTCGGTGTCTACAACTTCACGCCGGCGCAGTCGGTCAGCATCGTCGACCTGCAGACGCGTGCGTTTGTGGGTGAGGTGAATACGCCCGGCTGCGGCTTCGTCATTCCGAACGGCGAGCGGAGCTTTACGTCCATCTGCTCGAACGGCTCTCTGCTGACGAGCCATTTGAATGAAGACGGTACGCTCAAAGATACGACCAAAACGGACATCTTGTTCGACCCGCAGAACGATCCAATTTTCGAGACGCCGGCGATTCTCGACGGCGTGGCGTACTTCCCGACTTTCAGTGGGCAGATCCTGCCGCTCGACGTCAGCGGTGAGACCGTCTCCGCCGGCGCAACGTGGTCGCTGGCTACCAATGACGAGGAAGCAACCTGGCGGCCCGGCGGCATGAATCTGATCATGGTCGACAGTGCCGGTGTCGGGTACGTGCTCATGCACCCGGAGGGCGGCGAAGGTACGCACAAGAACGGCGGCGGCGAAGTCTGGGTTTACGATTTTGCCGCGGGCGAACGCAAAGCCCGGATTGAGCTCAAAAACTGGGGTCTGTCGCTCGGGCACTCCGGCACGGGTGACCAGCGCTACATGTTCGTCACGAACCCGGACATGGCCATCGATATGTACAGCCTGCCTGACGGCGAGTACATCAAAACGCTGAACACGGGCGCGGTCACGCCGTTCATGGTGGAAGGCGCTCAGTAACGATGACCGGTCTCGACCTGTCCCCGACCATTGCGCTCCTCGTCAGCTGGATGGTGGCGTTCATTTTCATCGCGGCAGCCCGGCACAAGCTCGTCGCACGCGTCAGGTTTCAGGCGAGTCTCATGGCGTATGAGCTCGTGCCGGAAAAGCTCGTGGGCGTTGCAGCAGGCGGTCTGACGATCACCGAAATTGTCGTGGTGGTGGGCTGTCTGCTGGCTTATCCGCCGGTCATGCTGGTCGGCGCGGGCCTCTTCCTTGTATACGGCGTTGCCATGGCCATTAATCTCCGCCGCGGCAGACAGTTCATCGACTGCGGCTGCGGGGACGAGCCGACGCCGCTGGGTTTGGGGCTGCTGGTTCGCAACTGTGCACTGTGCGGGCTCACGGTGGGTGCTGCGGGAGGTGTACCGGCGTTGGGATTTGCCGCGGGATGGTCGCTCTTGATTGCCGGCGTCGGAGCGCTGCTGGCCTACGGGATTTATGCCGCCATCGATCAGTTGCTGGCAAACAGTGGCCGTCATCGGCGCTTGTGGTTGGGAGTGAGTTAGTGGATCTGTTGACCGTTGCGGTTGTTGTGTTGTGGATTCTCGTGATTGTACTGGCCGTTGTGGTCTTTGCCCTTGCCCGTCAGGTAGGGGTGCTCTACGAACGGGTGGCGCCAGCGGGGGCGCTCATGATCAATCAGCAGCTCAAAGTTGGAGACGCGGCGCCGGAAATTGCGGTGGAAACGCTTACGGGGGAAGCACGATCGGTGGGAACGCCGAGGCAGCTGTTGTTTTTCCTGGCGCCGGACTGCCCCATCTGTAAAAGCCTGCTGCCGGTACTCAAGACCATGCGCAGGGCGGAAGACAGCGTGGAGATTGTGCTCGTCAGCGACGGCGCCACGCCGGAGGAGCACGAGGCGTACGTGCAGGCGGAAGGGCTGCAGCAGTTTGACTATGCGATTTCGGAAATTGTCGGGCGCAGCTATGGTGTCGGCAAACTCCCGTATGGGGTCTTGATTGATGCGCGTGGCGTGATTGCTTCGCTGGGTATCGTCAACTCCCGCGAACATCTGGAGAGCCTGTTCGAGGCGGAACGTCTGGGCGTGGCTTCGATACAGGATTATCTTCAGCAACATGAAGGTCATTCGCAGACCGATGAGTCGCTGCACTACGATGCGGCGAAGAACCAATAGCCAGGCAAGGTAAGAGCGATGCAGGATAATTTTCTAGACAAGATTGGTGAGCGTCTGAGCCGCGGGGTGGCGCGACGCACGTCGCGGCGGAGTCTCTTTGGCCTGCTGGGTGCCAGCGTCGTCGGGGCGGCATCGCTGCCGCTGCTGCCCGTCGCGCGCGCGGCGGGCGGACAGCCGAGCAAGGCGGGCGTGCCAGACACCGGTGACGATCAGAGTTGCGACTACTGGCGTTACTGCGCCATCGACGGTTTTCTCTGCACCTGCTGCGGCGGTAGCGTAAATACCTGTCCGCCTGGCACGGAAATGTCTCCGATTACCTGGATTGGTACCTGTAACAACCCGGTGGACGGACTCAACTACGTGATCTCCTACAACGACTGCTGCGGTAAGTCGGGCTGCGGCAACTGCCTGTGCAACACCAACGAAGGTGACCGGCCCATGTACAACCCGCCGAAAAGCAATGACATCAACTGGTGTCTCGGCACCAGCAGTGCGGTCTATCACTGCTCAACCGCCATCATCGTGGGACTGGCGGTGGAGTGATGCGTCTTGGCGTTTTCGCGCTGCTGCTGAGCCTGGCCGGTAGCGCACTTGCCCAGGAGACCCCGGGCGTCGAGGACGACGCCCGCGCCCGGGTCAACTACATGCTGAACTGCCAGGGCTGTCACGGCCCCGATGGCGCCGGCACCGCCGATGGCGCTGTGCCGACCATGAAAAATTTCCTAGGTAACTTTCTTGCGGTTGCGGAAGGCCGGGAGTTCCTGATACGCGTGCCTGGCTCCGCAAATGCGGCACTGACCGATGCGGCGCTCGCCGAGGTGCTCAACTGGATGCTGCCGCAGATCTCACCCGAGCAGATCCCGGATGACTTCAATCCGTACACCACAGCCGAAGTTGCCAAATGGCGTAAGCAGCCGCTCGATGACGTGATCGGGGAGCGTGAGAAGCTGATCGGGCGGATGGAAATGTGATGGGAGCGGGGATGCGAACGAGTCTGCTTCTCCTCATCGTGCTGGCGCAGGCCGCTGCCGCGCAGGAAGCGCCGCTGACGCGTGAAGAGGCGTACGCCCGTGCAGCGGTTACCGAAGTGTGGGAGCCCGTGCCTCCGATCGTGACACCTGGCGCTGGTAACGCGCCGCCGTCGGACGCGCTGGTGCTCTTTGACGGCGGCAGCCTCGATGCCTGGCGGAATGCGGACGGCGGTGAGGCCGGCTGGGTGGTGGCAGACGGCGCCGCCACCGTCAAAGCGGGCGCAGGTAACCTCTACACGCGCCAGAGTTTCGGCAGCGTGCAGCTGCACATCGAGTGGCGAACCCCGGCGAACGTAGAAAGCGAGAGCCAGGGGCGCGGCAACAGCGGCGTCTTTTTCATGGATCGCTACGAAGTGCAGGTGCTCGACTCTTTTGCGAATCCAACCTATCCCAACGGCCAGGCAGCGAGCGTTTACAAGCAGCACATACCGCTGGTGAACGCTTCCCGCGGACCGGGGGAGTGGCAAAGTTACGACATCGTTTTCATGGCTCCGGAGTTCAGTGCGAACGGCCGGGTGGCGCGTCCGGCCACGCTCACGGTGTTCCACAACGGCGTCCTCGTGCAGAACAACGTCGCCGTGCAGGGGCCCACCGAGTTCATCGGCAAGCCCCAATACGAAGTCCACGGCAAAGCGCCGATCCGCCTCCAGGATCACAGCAACCCGGTGAGCTTCCGCAACATCTGGCTGCGTGAGCTGTGACTCGCCCGCGTACCACAGGCCACCCCTACATCGAGACGATCAAGCGTTGTTACGAAGGCTGCAATACGGCTGACGTGGACCTCATGATGTCGACGTTTACCGACGACGTAGTGCATTACTTTGTCGATCATGGTGCGGTTCGCGGCGCGCGGGGATTGGCGAACTACTGGTCGAAGGTGGGTCCGCGCACCGGTGCGAACTGGGCACTCGATCATGCCCTGGTGCAGGAGCCGGAAGCCGTGATCGAATGGAGCATGCGCTGGGTGCCGGCCCCAACCGGTGACGCGGAGCTCCTGCGCGGCACGGAGTGGTATGTATTCCGCGAGGGACTGATTGCCGAAATCCGCTCTTATCACAATAACTTCTACCTGCAGGACGCAAAAAACCGCGAGCTGCACGATTTCGACTACGCCGGACGTGGCTACCGCCTCGACGTCTAATGGCACCGCCAGAGCGCAGGCGCTTGCGCCGTATTTCGATATCCAGCTGTGTTTTGCATCCCGCCTGACCGCGCTGGGCGTGATGCCGTACGCAGAAGCTCTGACCCGCTTCACCAATCTGCATCGACGCTTTGCCTACGGCAACATCGGCAAAAAGGGGATTGATCCTCGCTGGTTCGAGTTTGTCGACGCAATATCCCAATGTGAACAAGAGAGTGAACGTTTGACGTGCGTAATTGCCTGGTACGCGGCGTGCAATCTGGAAAAGCCACCTTCAGCCGAATACGGCTGCTTCAACTTCGACCCACCGGACACTGAAGGTGTCGTGCGCATTCACTTCAATCCGGTAGACACACGCTTCGATACCGGGCCGCTGCACCACGATAAGCTGGCGGACCGGCGCAGAGAACTGCGTACCATGGTTGCGCACGTCCGCCAGAATTTCCCTGCCGCCGTTCGGATGCGCGGTATCTCCTGGTTATACAACCTGGAGGCGTATCGCCGTATCTTTCCGGCTGAGTATGCAGGGTCGGGACAGATTGCCAAACGCGGGATCCGCTACGAAGGCATGTCGAACTGGGGGCAGTTCCTCAACCACCGGGGCGGCGTGAAGGATACGCTCGTGGCTGAGTTTCGCCAGCGACTCGACGATCTGGACCCTGCGGCGCTGTGGCGGGCGTTTCCGCTGCCGGCCCTGCGCGTCGAAGCGCCGCTCGACGTGTTCTCAGACGATGCGTGAGTCGGTTTTACCCCAATAGGCGTCTTTGATCAGCCGCTTGTAGAGTTTGCCGGTAGGCAGGCGTGGCAGCTCGTCCATGAAATCCACGCTTCGCGGGCACTTGTAGTGGGCAATGTGCTCGCGGGCATATTCGAGGATTTCATCCGCCAGCGCATCATTCGTGGACACGCCTTCGGCAACCTGGACGACGGCTTTGACCTCCTCGCCCATCTCATCGTTGGGTACGCCAACCACAGCAACGTCGGCGATCTTGTGGTGGAGAATGAGTGCGTCTTCGATTTCCTGCGGATAAATGTTCACGCCGCCCGAGATGATCATGAAAGTGGCGCGGTCCGTCAGATAAAGAAAGCCGTCATCGTCCACGTAGCCCACGTCGCCGAGTGCGCTCCAATTGGCATGCTCGGGGTGGGTGGCGCCTTTGGTCTTCTCTTCGTCCTTGAAATAGGCGAACGGCAGCTCCGGCATTTCGAAGTAAACGATACCGGGCTCCCCGTTCGGCTGCTCGCTGCCGTCGTCGTCGCAGATGTGAATGGTGCCGAGGATCGGTTTGCCCACGGTGCCGGGATGGGCAAGCCACTCTTCCGGGTTCGCGTGGGTGAAACCGTTCAGCTCGGTGCCCCCGTAGTATTCGTAGATGATTGGTCCCCACCAGTCGAACATCTGCTCTTTGATGCCACGCGGGCAGGGTGCGGCCGCATGAATGGCTACCTTGTGGCTCGAGAAGTCGAATCCGCTGCGCTCTTCTTCTGGCAGCTTTAACATGCGCGTGAACATGGTGGGTACCCACTGGCTGTGGGTCACTTTGTGATCCTGGATCGCGCGCAGTGCGCCGACCTCGTCGAAGCGCGGCATCATCACAACCGTGCCGCCAAGCGCCTGGACCGCCGTGCAGAAGCCGATGGGCGCGGAATGGTAGAGCGGCGCAGGCGAGAGATAGATTGAATTTTCGTCGAAACCCCACAGCATCTTCTGCAGAGCACCAACCGGGCCGGCGTCTTCGTTGATCTTGTGCTCGTATGGCGGGCGGATGATGCCCTTGGGCCGTCCTGTGGTGCCTGAGCTGTATAACATCATCTGGCCCGCGGGCTCTTCCGCCAGCTTCTCTGCGGGATAGGACGCAATGGCGTCTTCGTATGCGTCGTAGCCGTCCGTTACCCCGTCGACCATCAGCCAGGTGTGGCAGTCTGGCGCGTATCCGGGCAGACCCTGGGCAACTTCGGCGAGCTTTGCGGAAGCAACCAGCACCTGCGCCTCGCAGTTGTCGATGATGTAGCCGGCTTCCTCGTCGGTGAGGTAGCGGTTGACGGTCGTGATGTAGAGTCCGGAACGGAACGCCGCCCACATGACCTCGAAATAGCGCAGGTTGTTTTCCATGAAGATGGCGCAGTGATCACCCCGGCGCAGGCCTTTGTCCCACATGAGCTGCGCCAGCTGGTTGGAGCGGTCATCCAGCGCTTGGTAGCTGACCGCTTCTCCCGTGACCGCGTTGATGACTGCCGCTTTGTCCGGAAACTCCTGAGACCAGATGCCTGGATACATGCTTCCCCCTGAATGACCTGGTGTGTGAGCTAGCTCTCGGCGGCAAAGTTCAAGCGCGCCACTTCCGCCATCGTCTGTATGGCTTCAGCGTTGCCGCTGATGGTGAGTCCGGTGACGCCGCTGGATTCCCAGGCTTTGAAACGCTCCGCAATTCTTGCCTTCGGGCCGATGAGTGCGCCGCTGTCGACGAACTCGTCGGGCACGGTGGCAATGGCCTCGTCTTTGCGTTTGGCGAGATACAGTTCCTGGATGCGATCTGCCGCCTCGCCGAAACCCCGCCGGATCATCATTTCCTTGTGGAAATTGAGGTTCTTGTGCCCCATGCCGCCGACATAAAGCGCAATCCCCGGCTTCAGCGCGTCCAGCGCCCCCTGCACGTCGTCGGTCACCTTCACCTGTGTCATGGCCTGACGCTCGAATTGTTCCGGCGTCTTGCCGGCACGTTCGAGACCTTCATTGATCCAGGGTTCGTAGATCTCGGCCGTCTCCGGCACAAAGCCGAGCGGCAGCCAGCCGTCTGCTACCTCGGCGGTCATACGCACGGTCGACTCCATGCCCGTGCCGAGGAAGACCGGTATGTCCGGATTCATGTGCAGGATGGACTTCAGCGGCTTGCCCACGCCCATGGCGCCCGGGCCGGTGTAAGGCAGGGATATCTCCTTGCCCTCATGGGTCACGGGCTCTTCCCGGGCCCAGATCTTCTTCATGATCGTGACGTAGTCTTTGATGCGATAGTAAGGTTTTCCCCAGGGCTGGCCATACCAGCCTTCGACAATCTGCGGGCCGGATACGCCCAGACCGCAGATCGCGCGGTTACCACCGGCGAGCTGGTCGAGGGTTGCCATGGCCATGGCCGCGTTCGCGGGCGTGCGTCCGGCAAGCTGCAGCACCGCGGTGCCGAGGCGTATGCGTTCCGTGTGCGCGGCAATGTACGCGAGCGGCGTAATCGCGTCCGAGCCGTAGGCTTCAGCAGTCCATACGCTGTCGTAGCCGAGACGCTCCGCGAGCTTCACGTCCTCCAGCGGGATGCGCAGCTCCGCTCCCGAGTAACCCAGCATCAGGCCCAGCTTCATACTTCTCTCCCCTGTGTTTCGCCCGTTTCCCCGTATTGCCGGCCATCGGCATCAGGCGTTGCGTCTGATCAGATAGGCCGCCACGCCCCAATATAGCGCGATTGGAATGAGGATGGCGATAAGCGCGGGGATGTTGAAAACGATGGCCGCCGGGGCAAAGAGGTCCTGCAGATACTTGAATCCGAGTCCGGCGAAGACGCCGACCGTCAGACGCAGGCCCATGCCCACCTGGCGCAGCGGACCCATCACGACGCCGAGGGCGAAGAGCGTAAGCCCCGCATACGTCAGAGGTTTCAACGCCCGTGACCAGAACGCGAGCTCATACTCGGACACCCCGAGCTCCTGGGCGCGTGCAAACTCGATCTGCCGCGACAGTGCCAGCATCGACATCTTGTTGGGTGCGAGGAAGGCCTGGCTGGCAAGCAGCTCCGGCGTAATAGGGTTTTCCCACACCCAGGTGTCGAGATCAGAACGTTCAGCGGCTTCTTCGGCGAGGCGCGTGCGGGTGACGTCTGCAAACTGCCATTCACCGCGCACGGCGTCGTAGACGCCGGTACTCGCCGTCACCATCTCGACGAGCTCATCGTTGTCGTCGAGCCAGTACTGCAACACGTTGTGAATCTGGCCCTCACCGTCGATTGCCCGCACGCGCATGAAAAGCTGGCCGTCGCGCAGCCACAGTGAGCGCCGCGCGAGCGCGTCGTCGCCGTACTGCGCCTGTAGTTTTTCCACCTCGGCGCGTCTTTCGCTGGTGGGTGCAACAAACTCGGAAACGAGCATGCTCAATACCAGCCAGACGATCATGGAAGGTGCAAGCGCGCCCATGAGGCGCAGCGGCGACATGCCGGCAACCCGGCAGACGGTGAGCTCGTTCGATTCCGCCAGGCGCCCCAGCGAGATCAGGTAGCCGATGAAGAGCCCGTACACCAGAATTTCGTCTAGACGCCGGGGCAGGGTGCGTAACACATAGGTAAACGCTTCGGTGAATCCGTAGGTTGCCTGGCTTTCGTCGAGTTCTTCGAACATTGCAAAGAGCGATATGAGCGCCAGCAGGGTCATGACCACGACGAGGATCGTGCGATTCGCGTGGCCGGTGATGTATCGGTCGATTGTGAGCATGGTCAGAAGGTCAGCGTCGTCTGTGCCGCGCTGCTGTCGGGTTCGAGTTCCTTGGCAAAGTGTTTCATGGCGCGATCGGCAGTGAAATAGATGTCTCCGGACAGCGCTTCCCGCAGATGCACGGCTTCGAGGAGCGGCATGAGCGTGCCTTTCACGTCGGACAGGTTGAGCGTGATGCCCGCTCTTGCAAGATTGGTGTTCAGACGTCTGAGCATCTGCACACCCGTCGCGTCGATCATGTTGACGGAGCTGCATACCACCAGCAGGTGTCGGGTGCCGCGCCGCCGCTGCGCGCGTTTCAGAAATTTGTCCTCGATCTGCACGGCATTGGCGAAGTAGATGTTTTCGTCAACCCTGAGCGCAAGCACGTGCGGCAGCGTCTCGACGTTGTAACGCTTGATCGAGCGAAAATGCTCCGTTGCTCCGAGCCTGCCCACCTGAGTGATGTTGGGTCTCGACGAGGTGCGTACGAAAAAGGCAATCGAGATCAGCACGCCGGCAATCAGTCCGATCTCCACGCCCATGAAAAGCACCAGGATCAGGGTGGCGTGCTCCGTGATCGTATCGTGCCGGTGTATGGACCAGTGTTCCCTGGAGCTTTTCAGGTCCATGAGGCCCACCACGGAAACCATGACAATGGCGGCAAGCACCGCGTGCGGCAGGTTGGCGAACAATGCCGTGAAGAAGAGCAGCACCAGCACGATGACAACCGCACACACGAGACTCGACACCGGCGTGCGGGCGCCGCTGAAGTAGTTGACGCTCGAGCGCGAGAAGCTGCCGGCGACGGGATAAGCGCTCGAGAACGCGGCCCCGATGTTGGCTGCCCCGATGGCAATCAGCTCCTGGTGAGAGTTGACCCGGGTTTGCTTGCGTGCGGCAAGCGTCGTGCCGATGGAATAGCTTTCAATGTACGCGACCAGGCCGATGATGGCGGAGGACGGCAGCAGGTCCAGCCAGAGCTGGAGCTCAAAAGGCGGGGGTTTGATCGGTGGCAGTCCGCTGGGCACGTCACCCACCGTGGCGATGTTCCCCGCCGCGCCGCTCAAGGTCACCAGAGCAACCGCCGCCACGGCAACGATCATCGGGCCGATCCGTGTCAACGCATGATTGGCGGATATGCTGAACCCGAAGAGCCGCGCCACCGGGCGGGCGATGCGGGGGATGACAAGCAGCAGCACCAACGCACCCGCGCCATAGGCGGCGACAAGCCAGTCAATGGTGCTGATCTGCTCCAGTAGGCCGCCGAGCACGAGCCAGGGTGCGCCGCCGGAGTCGACATCAACCCCGGTAAATGCCGGCAGCTGACTGATGATGATGAGAATCGCTGCAGCGTTGACGAAGCCCGTGATCACGGGGTGGCTCAGCAGGTTCACGAGACCGCCCATTCGCGACAGGCGCAGGATCCACAGAAAGAGGCCGGTCTGCAGGCAGATGATGGTAGTGATCTGGAGATATTCGGTTGTGTATTTCGGCGCGTACTCGCTGACGGTGCCCGCAACCATCAGCGCGGCGACGGCAACCGGACCCACGACCAGCTGGCGCGAGCTGCCGAAAATGGCATAGAGCACCATGGGCAGCAGACACGCATACAACCCCGCCTCGGGTGGCACACCGGCGAGAAACGCGTAGGCGACCGCCTGCGGAATGGTCACCATGCCGACAACCAGACCCGCTACCAGATCGTGGCTGAAATCTTCCTTCTGATAGTCTCGGAGAATCGGCGCCAACGGCACATAGTTGGGCCATTCGCGGATGCCGAGCTTGAACCACAGGGCCGGACGCATCAGCGCGTTGGGAAAAGTTGACGCATGGCGCCCAGTCTACCACCGCTGCAGCACGTCGGGCTTGCCAAACGGGGGCGTGAACGGGGATCATCAGCGACATCAAGCGGGAGGAAATTATGGATACGAGAGCAGCAGTGGCCATGGCCGCAGGGGAGCCGCTATCCGTCGAAACCGTGCAACTCGATGGCCCGCAGGCGGGCGAGGTGCTGGTGGAGATCATGGCAACAGGGATCTGTCATACGGATGCCTACACGCTTTCCGGCGCCGATCCGGAAGGACTGTTCCCATCGATCATGGGCCATGAAGGCGCCGGCGTCGTGCGCGAGGTGGGTCCGGGGGTGACGTCGGTGGCGCCGGGCGACCATGTCATCCCGCTCTACACACCCGAGTGTCGTCAGTGCAAGTTCTGTGTGTCCGGCAAAACGAACCTGTGTGGCGCCATACGCGAGACCCAGGGCCAGGGCCTGATGCCCGATGGCACGTCCCGGTTCTCCATGAACGGCGAACAGCTCTTCCACTACATGGGCACGTCGACGTTCTCCAACTTCTCGGTCATGCCGGAAATTGCCGTGGCAAAGATCCGCACGGACGCACCGTTCGATAAAGTCTGCTACATCGGCTGCGGCGTGACGACTGGACTCGGCGCGGTCATGAATACCGCCAACGTCGAGCCCGGGTCCAACGTGGCCGTCTTTGGCCTGGGTGGTATCGGGCTCAACGTGATTCAAGGTGCGCGCATTGTCGGCGCTGACAAGATCATCGGAGTGGATCTGAATCCGGACAAGCGCGAGCTCGCGGAAAAATTCGGCATGACGGACTTCATCAATCCGTCTGAAGTCGACGACGTGGTTGCCGCAATTGTCGATATGACAGACGGCGGCGTCGACTACTCGTTCGAATGTATCGGCAATACCGAAGTCATGCGCCAGGCGCTCGAGTGCTGCCACAAGGGCTGGGGTGAAAGCATCATCATCGGCGTGGCGGCTTCAGGTCAGGAGATTGCCACGCGGCCGTTTCAGCTCGTCACGGGGCGCGTATGGAAAGGCACGGCGTTTGGCGGCGCCAAGGGCCGCACCCAGGTCCCGCAGATTGTCGACTGGTACATGGACGGCAAGATCAACATTGATGACCTCATCACCCATACCCTCAGTCTCGATGAGATCAACAAAGGCTTCGACCTGATGCACGCGGGTGAGAGCATCCGCTCGGTGGTGGTCTACTGATGTCCCGCGCGGACTGGCTGGCCCGGGTCGTCGAAGACATCCTCGAGCCGGACCTGCCGATCTGCGATCCGCACCATCATCTGTGGGACAACAGGGACAACCCGTATCTCCTGCCTGAACTTCTGGCTGACACCGGCAGCGGGCACAACGTCGTCAGCACGGTGTTTGTGGAGTGCTCATCGATGTATCGCGCGGACGGCCCCGTAGCCATGCGCCCCGTCGGCGAAACGGAGTTCGTGAACGGCGTCGCCGCCATGGCGGCGTCCGGCGGCTACGGGGGGCTCAAAGCCTGCGCGGGGATTGTCAGCTACGCGGATCTCACGCTGGGTGCGGACGCGGGCAAGGTGCTCGATGAGCACATGCGGCTGTCGGATCGTTTTCGCGGGATCCGCCACGCCGCCGGCTGGGATGCGGACGACGCGGTGCGGAACTCCCACACCAATCCGCCCGAACATCTTTATCTCGACGACACGTTTCGTGCGGGCTTTGCCGAGCTCGACAAACGTGATTTGAGCTTTGATGCCTGGCTATATCACCATCAGATCCCGGAACTCACGGACCTCGCGCGGGCCTTTCCCAACGTGACGATCATCTTCGACCACTTTGGCGGGCCGCTGGGAATTGGGCCTTACGCCGGCAAAGCGGACGAGATTTTCGACCGGTGGTGCGAAGACGCGGCGGCCCTGGCGGCCTGCCCGAACGTCTACGCCAAGCTCGGCGGTATTGTCATGCCCATCAACGGCTTTGGCTGGCACAAGCGGGACACGCCCGCCACCTCCGACGAGATTGTCGCTGCCACGGGTCGTTATCACCGCAAGGCCATTGAACTCTTCGGTCCCGAAAGGTGCATGTTCGAGAGCAACTTCCCGGTGGACAAGCAGAGCTGCTCGTATCCGGTGTTGTGGAACGCATTCAAGAAGATGGCTGCGGATTTCTCTGCCAGCGACAAAGCCTGGCTCTTTCACGACGCGGCGGCGACGGCCTATCGGATTTGATCACAGCGCAATAAAACACAGGCGTGCTCAGGTGAAGATCGCGTAGAGACCAAGCTGGAGTGCAATGAGGACGGTGGCCCACCAGCGGATATCGCGCCAGCGGGACGCTTCTGACGCACCTTGGAAAATGAGCCTGCGCGGGATGAGCCAGACGAGCACGCCAAGCAGCACAAAACCGCCCATCGAAAGGTAGTTCGCCCACGCGACGGGCAGGTCGATCACGATCGCCTCCAGGGTACGTAGGTGAGTTTGTCGAAGTCCATGTCTTCGCGCGCCTCGGTAAATCCGCTGATGACCCACAATGCCACCATGGCGTAGACAAACCCGATGAACGCGACATACAACATGTTGAGTCCCATCAGGGAGATGGCGGCAGCCAGCACCACGCCGCTCAGGAGCGTCCAGAGTCCGGCCGCGGGTGTCACGCGGCGGGTAAATGCGCCGAGGATGAGCAGCGCGAGCATCGGCCCCTGGAAGAGCGAGAAAACCGTCTGTATGAAGGTGAAGATGCCACCCATGGCCGCGATCATCGGCGCAATGACCATGGCAGCCAGCAGCAGGATGAGCGTCAGCATGCGTCCCACTTTGAGATCTTTGCTGGGATCGGGATTTTTCAGCAGCACGTAGCGGACGTCGCGTGTCACCATGAGCGACGTGGAGTTGACCTGTGAATCGATCGACGACTGCAGAGCCGCGATGATGGCAATGAACATGAGTCCGGAGACGCCGGGTGGGAGCACGTTTTTGACCACCCACGCGAGCGCCTGATCGGGGTATTCGATCTCCGCATACATGACCAGCGCCAGCAGACCTGGAAAGACAATCAGCAGCGGCACGAACGTTTTGGCGATGGCGGCGAACATCATCCCGGCACTGGCATCCCACTGACTGCGCGCGCCGAGGCTGCGCTGCAGAATGGCCTGGCCCGCACACCAGTACGCCGGTGACAGCACAAGACCGAGACCAAGGATCACGCCTGGCCAGGGATAGGTTTCATGATCGGCGGGCAGGTAGGCGGAGAGGTGGTTGGGATTGTCGCTGACCAGCGTGGATGCAAATCCGGCGGCGCCGCCTGTTTCAGCCAGTCCCAGGCCGACGATCACGAGCCCGCCGACGAACATGATGCAGACCTGCAACATGTCGGTAAACGCAACTGCGGCAAGTCCACCGGCGATGCTGTAAGCGCCGACAATCGAGCCTGTGACCAGAATGCCCACCCACGTGGGCCAGCCGAGGTAGGTCTGTAGTGTCAATGCCAGGGCCCACAATGCCGCCGCGATGGTGACTACGGCCACCACGCTCGTGATGATTGCCGCGGCAACCCGTACGGCCTGGTTGTAGCGCAGGCCCAGATATTCCGGTATCGAGTAAACGCCGGCCTTCCAGTACAGCGGGATGAACACCAGCGCCGCGAAGATCATCGCCGGAATGGCGCCGATCCACTCGAAGTTGGCCTGGGCAATACCGACGCTATAGGCGTTGCCCGCCGCGCCGACATAGCTGTTCGCGCCAATGTTCGTGCCGATGATTGAAAGTCCGATGACCCCCCACGTGAGCGTGCGGCCCGCGAGAAAGAAATCGTGCGCAGACTTGACGCGCCCGGACAGGCGCAGGCCCACGAAGGTGATGAGCCCCAGGTAGGCAAGCACGATGATGAGATCGAGTGGGTGCAATGGAGGATGCTCAGCGATTCAGAGTGTGGGAGATGGCACTGTCGAAGTACCCCGCCAGCTTGTGATAAAGAGGCTGGCGGAACGCGACGACTCGTTCGACGAGTGCGGCGAACGACAGCCACTCGTACGCACGGAATTCTTTGCCGAGGCAGGGCTCGAGGGCGTCCGTGAGAAAATAGAACCAGTACTGCACCTGCCCGCGGCCCGTTTTGGGGGTGCGTTTGTCTTCAGGCAGCTCGTACACGAGTAGCTCCGGATGCTCGCCGAGGCAGGTCAGCGCCGCGGCGGCCAAGCCGGTTTCTTCTTCGATTTCCCTCATCACCGTCTCGAGGGGCGCTTCGCCTTTGTTCATCCCGCCCTGGGGCAGCTGCCAGGCACCGGGCACGTCCGATCGCTCGAGCGACAGGATCAAGCCCTGGTCGTTGCAGATGACTGCGCCCGCGTTGGCGCGGAAAAACTGGCTCTTTTTCCCACTCCCCAATTCCGCTCCTCAAAAAGCAACGGGACCGACGTACGGTCCCGTGTTTACCGTCTGACGAGAGAGCTTACTTCGCGACGATCACCAATGCCATGCGATGCGTGTCCACCACTTCCACCAGGGTACCCTTGCTCAAGGGTTCGCTGGCTTTGACGTGCCAGAAAGTGTCGCCGATCTGCACTTTGCCTTTGCCCAGCTCTATGTCCTCCTCCAGTCGAAACTGATGGCCAACCAGACGCTCGGCGCGTTGGTTGAGTAACGGACGGGCGGGCCTGGACTGTGCGTCGCGGAAGAGCTGGAAGTACAGCACCGTCGCGAGAATTGCGCCGATCGCGTAGTAGAGCAGCTGCCACCCGAGGGCGAGCTCCGGAAAGAGAAACAGGACAGCGCCCATGCACAGGGCCGCGGCAGCAGCGCCCAGCAGGAAACCCGCGGCGCCGAGCATTTCGGCCATGAGCAGGATCAGACCCAGGGCGATCCAGTGATATGGGGTCAGGGTGAAGATGTCCATTGTACGTACCTCCCTTGGCCGGGTTTTAGATCCGACCGCTGGCGCTGATTTCACTACCGGCACTACGTGTGCCAATGGCGTCTCTGGCGATGTCGCCAATGCCCGCGATAGAGCCGATGACGCTCGCAGCCTCCAGCGGGATCATCATGACTTTGTTGTTGTCGGACTCGGCGAGCTTGCCCAGCGCGTCTACGTATTTCTGTGCCACGAAGTAGTTGATTGCCCGAGCGTCGCCGCCGGCAATCGCCGCTGACACAGCTTCGGTGGCCTTGGCTTCCGCCTCCGCCAGCCGCTCGCGGGCCTCTGCCTCGAGTTTGGCGGCTTCGAGCTCACCCTCCGCGCGCAGCACTTCGGAGCGTTTTTCACCTTCCGCAACCTGCACCGCTGCCTCGCGCTCACCTTCGGCTTCGAGGATCTGCGCGCGCTTTTCCCGCTCTGCTTTCATCTGCCGGGCCATGGCGTCGACCAGATCCCGCGGCGGGGAAATGTCGCGGATCTCCACGCGGGTCACTTTGACGCCCCAGGGATCCGTGGCGTCGTCCACTTTGTTCAGCAGTTCGGAGTTGATGCGATCCCGGTTCGAGAGCATCTCGTCGAGTTCCATCGAACCCAGCACCGCGCGGATGTTGGTCATGACCAGGTTCTGCATGGCGCGCACGAGATCGTTGACCTCATAGGACGCTTTGACGGGCTCGAGGATCTGGTAAAAGCACACCGCGTCGGTCTGCACCTGCGCGTTGTCGGAGGAAATCACCTCCTGCGGCGGAATGTCGAGTACCTGCTCCATCAGGTTCTTCTTGTGACCGATGCGGTCGATGAAGGGCAAAATGAAGTTCAATCCCGGCGCCAGGGTGCGTCGGTATTGTCCGAATCGCTCTACCGTCCAGCCGTAGCCCTGAGGCACGGATTTCACGGCGGTAAGGATGAGTAGAAACACAAATGCTATGAGAACAATTGCGGTGATTTCGCCAGCCATAGGTTGCTCCTTGTTGTCGCTATGCTCCTGTCCTCTAACTCGAATGTCTTTAATTATTGACATATATCTATTAAAAAGGACGTGAAGGATTATCGCGTGCAGATCGTAAAAAATCAATAAAAATTGATGAAAAGCAACGAATGTTGTTTATTATTGACGCTGGTGTGTTATTTCCGCCAATAGTGCTCAACCGGTCCAAGTGAGGATATCGTGCCCGCCAGACTGTTCGATTCTCCCCAGATGCGCGAGGTGCTGCGCCGCCTGATCCGCTCGCGGATGGCTTATAAAGGCTTTGAATACAAGGACTTGAGCCGCGAGCTGGAACGCCTGGGTGTGCGTCAAAATGAAAGTAACTTGCGCTCAAAGGTCAACAACGGGTCGCTGGGGGCGCAGCTGTTCATGTACATCCTGCTCGCCATGGATACGCCGACGCTGGAGATGCGCCAGGTGCAGGACATGCTTGCCGATGTGGAAGCGAAGCACGACGGCGGTGATGCTGCCGATGGATCCGACCCTGAGTAGAGGAATGAGATGAGCATAGACGTCATTGGCGCCGGCTTTGGCCGGACGGGTACGCTGTCGTTGAAGTTTGCGCTGGAGAAGCTCGGCTTCGACAAGTGCTATCACATGATGGAAGTCCAGTTTCATCCCGAGCACGTGCCGATCTGGCGCGATGCGGCGCGCGGTATCAACCCGGACTGGGAGACGCTCATGCAGGGTTACCGCGCGAGCGTCGACTGGCCGTCAGCTAATTTCTGGCGGGAGCAGCTGGCCGCGTTTCCGCAGGCGAAGGTGCTGCTGACCCGCAGGGATCCCGAGAAGTGGTACGACAGCGTCATGAATACCATCTGGCCCGCGTCGCAGGCGAACGCGGCGAGTGAAGATCCGCGCGCGCGGTTGGGTGCCGAGATGGCGCATGAGGTCATCTGGGATCGCGTGTTCGACCGCCGCATGGATGACAAAGCGCACGTGATTGCCTGTTATGAAGCTCACAACCAGGACGTCATCGACTCCGTGCCGGCGAGTCAGCTGCTTGTCTACGAGCCGGGTCAAGGTTGGGAACCGCTGTGCGATTTCCTGGGCGTGGCCGAGCCGGACGAGCCCTATCCGCGTGTCAATTCCACCGACGAGTTCAAAGCGCGGTGGGCGCAGATCAGCGAGTCAGCCAACGACAAAAATAAGTCGCAATAACTGCGCCGACGAGCTGCGCCAACACGAATCCGGGTACGTCCGGCGGGCTGATCCCCGAGAACGTGTTGGTGAACTCCCGGGCGATGGTGACCGCCGGATTGGCAAATGACGTGGACGCCGTGAACCAGTAACCGGCTGTGATATAGAGGCCAACCGCCAGCGGCACGGCTTCCTCACGGGATTTCAGCACCAGAAAGATGGTGCTCAGCAGTCCGAACGTGGCAACGCCCTCTGCAAACCACTGTGCTCCGCCGGTGCGGACCTTCTCCGAAACCTGCAGCAGCGACTGATCGAACATGGCGTGTGCGATCATGACGCCAACCACGGCACCGGCAATCTGCATACCGATATAAGCGCCGGCTTCGCCCAGCGTCATTTCCCGGCGCAGAACAAATCCAATTGTGACCGCCGGGTTGAAGTGCGCGCCGCTGATGGGCCCGAACATGAGAATCAGCACCACGAGAATGGCGCCGGTAGCGATGGTGTTGCCGAGGAGCGCAATCGCGTCACTGGTCGGCGACAGCGTTTCGCCCATGATGCCGGAGCCAACCACGGTCGCCAGCAAGAGCGCCGTACCGGTGAACTCGCCGACCAGGCGGCGGGGCATGTCTAGATTCACAGGCACCCCTCGTCATCAGCGCTGCATTCGTCCGCGCAGCATTCGTCGGTCAGAAACGTGAGCAGCCGGTTCATCGTCTGATAGTTGGCCGTGCAGCACAGCGAACGCCCGTTGCGGGTTTGTGCAACGAGGTTGCGGCTGACCAGATGATGCAGATGATGAGACAACGTTGATCCAGGCAACTCGAGCCGGGCCTGCAACTGTCCCACGTTCAGGCCTCCGGTGCCGGCGCGCACCAGCTGCCGATAGATGTCCAGACGCGTGGGATTGCCGAGGCTCTCCATACATTGCGCCGCAGTGTCGGTGTCCATTGTGACGTCTCCGTGAATTCGTGATGCCGTCCGGATGTATCCGTTTATTATTTCGATAATACTAGAAATAACGAAATGTTATTGGCGTGCGCGATCGCCGGCCGGTATCTTATTTCCAAAATATTGGAAATATCTTGGAGTGCCCATCATGAGATTGCAACTTGCTTTGAATGTGACCGACCTGGAAGCGGCCATCGATTACTATGCGCGGCTTTTCGGCACGGACGTAGCCAAGCGCAAGCCCGGCTATGCCAATTTTGAGATTGCCGAACCGGCGTTGAAGCTTGTGCTCTTTGAATCCGCCGAAGGCGGCGATCGCTTGAATCACCTCGGCGTTGAAGTGTTCGACGACCAGGCTGTCATGGCGGCGGGGCAGAAGCAGGAGGCGGCTGGTCTCAACGTGGAGTGGCAGGAGGAAGAAGGCTGCTGTTTCGCGAAGCAGAACAAAGCGGTGACCTACGCCCCGGACGGCACGATGTGGGAGTGGTACCACAAGCTCGAGGATCTCGAGAACTTCGCTGACAATTCGACGCCCGCGGCTGCTCCAGTCTGCTGCAGCTGATTCAGGCGCGCAGCGCCAGAAACTGACGGATGGCCTGCAGCTCGTAGCCCGCGTGGAGCTTTCCGCGCGCGTCGAGATCGCGGATCTGCTGGAGGTTGAACCAGCCCATGTCCAAAAGCTCTCGGGAGTCGTAGTCGTCGACGCGGTAGCCGCTGTCCGCGCCATACACCATATGGTCGTGACCTTTGTAGTGGAACGCGCCGAGTTCAAGGAAGTCGGACAGGTCCAGGCTCAGCTCTTCCATCAGTTCGCGTCGCACGGCCGACATGGGCGCTTCACCGCGTTCGATGTTGCCGCCGGGCAGGCCCCAGCGGCGTTCCCGCCGAGCCCAGAAGCTCGAGTGCACAGCCAGCAGAAACTCATCGTCATGATGCAGCACGCAGCGTGCGGTGCGGTACGGTCTCGTGCGCGAGCGTATCAAGGTGCGGGAGCCGGGGGCCCGACAATGATGAGGATGATGGTGGTGAGGACAAAGGCTGTGATGAGACCTACGGCCACGGCGCGAATCATCGAATGGTATTTGCCCCCCATCGATTCGAAGCTTGCCAGCATCTTACCCTGCAGCTGGTTGGCGGCGACGAGCGCGAGAACCACCTGACCCACGAGCACGACGACGCTCAAGCCGGGATCGGTAATCGGATTCACCGGGATCAGTCCGAACAGAATCACGACCACCACGCTTACCCACGCAACGTGGATGCCCATACGCCGTTGGCCGAGGGCCGCGTAGTTGGCAGCAAGCATGTACCCGGCAGCCAGCGGGGTGCCCAGAAAGGTGGCAATGCCAATCTGGGTCAGTGAGTACATGCTGGGTAGCGCTTTGTCGTTCATGTTGCTTCCTGGAGATCGAGTTCGGCAGCGTTGAAGGACCGGCCGTAGGCGGACACTTCGAACGCTTCCGCGTATTCAACGCCGGTGCCGGCGAATCGCGCGGCAATGCGCGCCGGACGTGCTCGATACCAGCGTTCGAGCCAGGCCTTGCGATTGGTGGCCGGCACGTCCACGTTCATGATGTGGGGCAACCATTCGTAGACCTGGCTGACGTGGCAGTCTAACAGCTCGGTGATGCGGGACAGGTAAGAACTCGTATCTACGATGTAGTCGGGGCGAAACGGGCGCGGGTCGTCGAATTCGTCCGCCATCAGCAGAATGGCAGGCAGCCTGGCCAGGGGTGGTGCCTCGGGCGCGACGTTGGGGACCTGCAGCAGGTAGGCGGCATCCTGCACGAGCGTGCCGGCAGCGCGGTGGTCGGGATGATAGTCGTTGCTTCGATGAGTCACGATCACGTCCGGTTGATAGCGGCGGATCGTGCGGATCAGCGCGAGGCGCTGGGACACGCCGGCTTCGAGTTCCCCATCCGGCTCTGACCAGATTTCGAGCTCGGCGCCGAGGAGCGCAGCGGCCTGCGCCGCCTCTTGATGACGGCGCTCGATGAGCGCCTGCCGTTCGAGGCTCTGGTGACCTGCGCCGCCGTCGGTCAGAGACAGAATCTTGAGCGCGTGACCGCAATCCCGCCAGAGGCACATCAGACCGGCAGCGTGGAATTCTGCGTCGTCGGGATGCGCGCCAATGACCATGAGCTTTTTGATCGCATCGATCACGAGGTGGCGGAGATTTCGGGCTTGCTGAGGTAATGCCGGGTTGCCTGCTCGAAGGCGTGGGCCGCTTTGAGGAGCGTAAGATCACCGCGCGGCTTGCCTACAATTTGCAAGCCAACGGGAAGTCCGTCCTTCGTGAAGCCTCCGGGTACCGATATGGCGGGGCAGCCCGTGACGGTAACGGCGCAGCAGACGGTCATCCAGTCGATGTAGGTGGCCATCGCCGTGCCGTTGATTTCGCGTACCCAATCGAGCGTCGCGTCGAACGGCGGGACCTGTGCCGCGGGTAACAGCAGCACGTCGTGTTCCGTGAAGAAATCGACAACCCGGGCGTAGATCTGCGTGCGCATCAACTCCGAGCGCAGGATGTCGTCGGCGCTGAGCGCCAGTCCCTGGTCCATGTTCCACAGAGCCGTGTCCTTGGCGTGTTCGCGCCAGCCCGGATGGGTGTGATCCAGGCTCTGGCTCAGCGTCGCCAGGCCTGCGGCACGTTGCACTTGAAACACGTCCATGGCACCGCTCAGGTCGGGTGCAGCCTCCGCGACCCTGGCGCCGAGATCGGCGAAGGTATCGGCGCAGCTTCTGACTATGCCCTGTACCTCGGGGTCCACCGGTAGACCGTTGAGGTCGACGCTGAGCGCCACGCGCCAGTCCTTCAGGTCCGCGGGTGGCGTCAGCGCATCCAGGAAGACTTCGCCGGATTCGGGCAGCGTCAGCGGGTCGTAAGGATCGGGCCCGGCCTGCACCGAAAACAGCAGCGTCGTATCGGCAACCGTGCGCGCCATGGGCCCGGTGGTTGCCAGGCGGCCGAACCAGCCGAACCCCCGGGAGTTTGGCATGCGACCCACCGAGGGTCTGAAGCCCACGACGTTACAGAAGCTTGCCGGATTTCTGAGAGAGCCGCCCATGTCGCTGCCGTCGGCCAGCGCCAGCATGTCACTGGCGAGCGCCACTGCAGCACCTCCGCTGCTGCCACCGGCGGTTTTGTCCAGCGCATAGGGGTTCAGCGTCGTGCCGAAGAGGGCATTGAACGTGTGTGAGCCGAGACCAAACTCCGGCATGTTGGTGCGACCGATGAATATTGCGCCGGCAGCCCGCATGCGTGCCGCGAATGCGTCGTCTTCAGAGGCAACGTTGTCCGCCCAGGGTACAAATCCCCAGGTGGTGGGGAAACCTGCCACCTGTACGGCGTCCTTGTTTGCCATCGGCAGGCCGTGCAGCGGCCCGCGTTCGGCAACCGGTACTCGATCCGCGGCTTCAGCCAGAGCCATTGCTTCTTCTACTTCGAGCAGGTTGACGAGCGCGTTCAGCTTGCCGTTGACGCTGTCGATGCGGCGATAGGTTTCGGCCATGACCTCCACCGCCGAAACGGAACCGCGCTGGAGATCGCGGCAGAGGGTGAGCGCACTGTCCCAGTTCACAGGCAGCGCTCCAGATGCCATACCGCAACCTGCAGCGGGCGTTTGAGGAAGAGGCCGCCGCCGACGTTGACGAAGTGTGGTTCGAGACGTTCCAGGTACCAGGCGCGCGAACGCAATGTCTGGTTGAGATCCGTGTGTTCCCGATCGCAGATTACCATGTCGTCCTCGGTGAGAACGCTGAGGTACAGCGCGCCGTCTGCAAGCCGTGCCAGGTTGCTGAGGGCCGCGTCGCACGTCTCGTTGTCGAGGTAGCCGAGGACATCCGTGCATATCACGAGGTCATACGGGTCTGCCTCGTATTCGGCGACCGAAGCCTCCTCCCAGCCGTATTCACGGCAAAGGTACGCGCTGATTTCGACGCCGTCGCAATGCGCATGGGGAAAGGCCTTCCCCAGCGCTTTCAACAAATGACCCAGCCCGCAGCCGATGTCGGCGATGCGCTCCACGCGGAGTTCGAGGTATTTGAGATAGGCGGCGATGAAGCGCGCCTGGCGCTGCTGCTCCGCGGGAGAGGCCGCCCGCGTCTCCGGATTGATATAGAAACGCTCGTAGTAGGCTTGATCGAAGTTTGCGCTCATGGATGTGTTTCGACTTGCAATAATGCCCGTGCGCTCTAGGGTAGCTGAGATCGAACGGCAGTGAGCAAGTATGGGGTTGTTGCGGGAGGATGGCCACTCTGCGGGGAGCAGGGGTGAAATCAACTGGCAGGTGTTCGCCGGCAGCGTGGCGGTTCTCGTTTGCCTCATTGCGCCGCTGGCGCTGTTTCCGGAGGACGGCCGCGTTGTCCTGACAGAAGCATTTGACTATCTGACGACCAACTTTGGCGTGCTCTACATAGCGGCCGGCATTTTTGCGCTCGTTTATCTGCTGTTTCTGGCCACGGGCCGCCACCGTCACCTGGTGATGGGCAGAAGCGGCGAAGCACCTCAGTTCTCTCGCTTCAGCTGGGGGGCAATGCTCTTCTGCGGCGGGATAGGCACCAGCGTTCTGTATTGGGGCAGCATCGAGTGGGCGCACTATTACACCGCGCCGCCGTTCGGGGTTGAGCCGCTTTCCGCGGAGGCGATGCAGTGGGCGGTCAGCTATCCGATTTTCCACTGGGGCCCGATTGGCTGGGCGTTTTACTGCCTGCCCGGCGTGGCGATGGGCTACGTCTATTACCAGGGTGATGCCAGGACGCTGCGCCTCAGCGAAGCGTGCGCCGCGGTGACGCCGCAAAGCTGGCGCCCGATGCTCGATCCCGTCATCGACATGATTTTTGTCATCGGTCTGGTGGGTGCCTGCAGCACCGGGATTGGGCTGGCCGTGCCGCTGATCGGCACGCTGGTGAGTCAGCTGTTCGGCCTCGACCGAGATGGCCTGGGCTTTACGCTGGACGTGATTGTCATCATCTCCATCACGGCGCTCTTCTCGGCGAGCGCCTGGCTTGGCCTGGAGAAAGGCATCAAGCGGCTCTCCAACGCCAATGCCTGGCTTGCGTTTGCGCTCATCGGCTTTGTTTTGTTTGCCGGTCCAACCCGTTACATCGTTGAGATGGGCATCGAGAGTCTCGGCCACCTTTTGCAGAATTTTGTACGCATGAGCACGTGGACCGATTCGGGCAGCACCTCAAATTTTGTCGAATCATGGACGGTGTTCTACTGGGCCTGGTGGCTGGCACTCGGGCCTTTCATGGGGGTCTTCATCGCCAAGATTTCGCGGGGGAGGTCGCTGCAGGAAATCATCTTCGGCTGCCTTGGTTACGGCACGCTCGGATGCGTGCTGTTTTTTGTCGTGCTCGGTAACTATGCCGCGCACGTCACTTTGAACGGCAGCGTGGATCTGCTGGCATCGCTGGCGGCCGACGATGCACCCGGGGCCATCGTCAACGTGCTCACCACGCTCCCGGGATCAACCCCCATCATCTTTCTGTTTGCTGTCGTATGCATCATTTTTGCGGCGACCAGCTACGACTCGGCAGCGTATACGCTTGCGACCGCCGCCTCGGACGAGCTGCCGGAAGATGCGCATCCGAGCCGCGGGCACCGGATATTCTGGGCGCTACTGCTTGGTGCGCTGCCGATTACCCTCATCAGCATGGGGGGGCTGCGGCCTCTGCAGTCGGCGGTCACGCTGGCTTCCGTGCCTCTGTTGATCATCATGGTGGTGATGGTGTGGTCGCTGCACAAAAATCTGCGAGACCATGTCTGAATGAGGATTTCTCATTCGTCGTAAAGCAGAAGCAAACTGTACGAGGAGACGATTGTGCAATACATGCTCTTGATCTACGAAGCGGAAGAAATCTGGGAGAACAAGAACGACGCTGAAAAAGCCGAGGTGCTTGCCGGGCATCGGGCCCTGAATGACCGGCTGCACGAAGACGGCGTCACGTTCACCGGCGAGCCGCTGATGCCTACGGCAACGGCTGTCAGCCTGCGCAGGCGTAACGGCCAGACACAGATATCGGACGGGCCATTCGCCGAAACGAAAGAACAGCTTGCCGGATTCTATCTCGTTGATGTCGACAGCCTCGAACAGGCGATGGAATACGCGGCCATGATTCCCAACAACGAAGCGGGCACGATCGAGGTGCGGCCCCTGGACCAGCACATCCTGCTGCCCGAAAGCTGACATGGACGCCAGTCTCGGACCGATCCTGAAGGCAGCTTACCCGCAGGTTGTGGCGACGCTGATTCGGGTCCTCGGTGATATGGACATTGCCATGGACGCTGCCCAGGATGCACTGGTCAAGGCCCTGCAGCGCTGGCAGGTTGATGGGGTTCCGGATAACCCCGTCGCCTGGCTGGTTACCGTGGCACGCAACGGCGCCATTGACGGTCTGCGCCGGGACCAACGGGTGGTCAGCCTCGACGGCAGCGTCGTCAACCTGGTTTCCACGCCGGACATGGAGGTCATCGAGAGTGAAATCGACGATGACATGCTGCGTCTGATTTTCACGTGCTGTCACCCCGCGTTGAACCCACAGGTGCAGGTTGCTCTGGTCCTCAAGGTGGTGCTCGGTTTTTCGGTGGAAGAAATCGCCCGCGCGCTCCTGCTTTCGACGGCCGCGGCGGAAAAGCGGCTGACGCGGGCCAAAGCGCAGCTGCGCGACGCTGGCGTGGAGTACGAGATTCCTGCGGCGCGGGAGCTGCCTGCACGCCGGGAGGCGGTATGCCGGGCGATCTATCTGCTCTTCAACGAGGGTTTCGACCGCATCCACGACAGTCTGGTTGCCACGAGTCCGCTCATCGACGAAGCCATCAGGCTGGCGCGCATGACCGCGCGCATGTTCCGGCAGGATCCTGAGGTCAGAGCGCTACTGGCGCTGTTGCTGCTTTCCACTGCACGTCTGCCCGCCCGGCTGGATGCGCAGGGGGTGTTTGTTCCGCTCGAAGCACAGGACCGCAGCCGCTGGGACACCGCCATGATTCGTGAAGGTGTGGCCATCATCGACGCCGTTTACGCCGCGCGTCATCCGCCGGGAAGTTATCAGATACAGGCCGCCATATCGGCCATTCACAGTCAGGCGGAGACGGCGGCGAACACGGACTGGCCGCAGATTGTTGCGCTCTACGAGCGGCTCCTCGGTATTGAAGACTCGCCGGTGGTGGCGTTGAATCGTGCGGTGGCGCTCTGCTTTTCCGGTGAGCTGCCCGCGGCGGTTGCGGCAATGGATGAGCTGCGCAACGTCAAGCAGTTCGAGCGATATCAGCCGTGGTACGCGGCGCTTGCGTTTGTCGAGGCACAACGCGGCCGGACAGATGCGGCGCGGGAGGCTTATCGCGTTGCCATCGAGCTTGCGCCGAGCGTCGCCCATCGCGCCTATCTGGAGCGGTGTGTGGCGCAACTCGACGCCTGAATTGCGCTAAAGTGATGTCTCCGGGATGGAGGGGACACCATGGACATCAGCAGTTTCTACACGGATCACTGGCGCGAAATCGAAGACGAGCGCATCGCACGCTATGAGGAGATGTTTGTCTGGCAGGAAGGCCACAAGGCGCTGCTGGCGCCAGCCGCGCTGTCTCCAGGACTGAGCGTTCTGGATTTTGGATCAGGCCCGGGTTTCTTTGCGGGAGGGCTTGCCGGGCTGGTCGGGCCGCAGGGACGAGTGGCAGGCGCGGACATCAACGCGCGGTTTGTCGCTGACGCCAACGCGCGCCATGCTGATCATCCTTCGCTCTCGTTTCACCACCTCGAGGATCACCGCCTGCCCTTTGAGGATGGCACGTTCGACCGAGTGATCTGTAAAAACGTGCTGGAGTACGTGCCGGATCTCGAGGCCACGCTTGGCGAGATCAGGCGGGTGCTGAAACCGGATGGTCTGATCCACGTCATCGACAGCGACTGGGGCTTTGTGATTGTCCAGCCCTGGGACAAGGACACCGTCACGCGGTTTTTCGAGGCGGCTGCCCCCGCGTTCAACGAGCCATACATCGGGCGGCGGATCAGCGGATTGCTCGTTGATGCCGGCTACGCCACGCCTGAAGTGCGCCTTTCACCCTTCGTCGACACCAGCGGCCGTGGACTGCACGTGCTGCGCAACATGGCTGGCTACATCAATCGTTTTCAAACGCTGTCTGACAGCGAGGTCGACGCGTTGCTCGCTGAAGTCGAGGCAACGCTCGACGCCGGTCGGTTTCTGTTCTGCCTGCCTCAGTTTCTGGTGACGGCCGCAGCCGGTACTTGAAGCGACGTCGAAAAAGTCGCTAAATCGGTCGGCTCTAGCAAAGGAGGAAGGGGAGATGTCTGAAGCCGTAGCGAACGCAACGGAAGAACGGCCCGTTGTCCAGGCGTTGCGCGACGCCCTTGGCGATGACGTTCTGCTCCTGGATCAGGATGTCACCTCTCGCGGTGCCGGTATCTGGCGTAGCGACAACATTGCCGCACGGGTGCTGCTGCGCCCGCGTACTACCGAAGAGGTTTCAACCGCACTCAGGATCTGTCACGAGCACGGACAGAGCGTCGTGACGCACGGCGGCCTCACCGGTCTCGTGGAAGGTGGCATCACGCAGGCGCATGACGTTGTGCTCTCCACGGAACGGATGAACGCCATCGAAGCCATCAATCCCATGGAGCGCACGGTAGTCGTGCAGAGCGGGGTTGTCCTGCAGACGTTGCAAGAGACGGTGGCGGAGCATGGGCTGATGTTTCCATTGGATCTTGGTGGTCGAGGCTCGTGTACGGTTGGTGGAAACATATCGACCAACGCTGGCGGTAACCGCGTCATCCGCTATGGCATGACGCGCGACATGGTGCTCGGCGTCGAAGCGGTGCTTGCTGATGGCACCGTCATCAGCGCGATGAATCAGATGATAAAAAACAACGCCGGCTATGATCTCAAGCACATTTTCATCGGCAGTGAGGGTACGCTTGGCGTCGTAACCCGGGCAGTGCTGCGCTGTCGCGAGGCGGTCAGCTCACAGCCGACAATGCTTGTGGCCGTGGAAAGCTTCGACAAGCTCCTGCGTTTTCTCAAGCACGTCGACGGCGGGCTGCGAGGCTGTCTGTCGGCGTTTGAGCTCATGTGGCATAACTTTTATGAGCTTGTCACGACCCCGCCGGCGACAAATACGGCCCCGCTGCCGTCTGACTACCCGTACTACGTGCTCGTTGAGGCAATGGGCGCGGACGATACGCTGGTAGAGGCTGTCCTGACCGAAGCCCTGGAGCAGGAGCTCATTGCGGATGCCGTATTCGCCCATTCCGAAGCACAGCGCCAGCAGATCTGGGCGCTGCGGGACGATGTCGAGCAGGGCTTCCGCTACGCTCCGGTGTTCGTCTTCGACGTGTCACTGCGGATCCCGTTCATGGAAGACTACGTTGCCGAGGTCAACGCAGGCCTCGAGAGAGAATTTACCGAGGTACGCAACTTCACCCTTGGCCACATGGGCGACGGCAACCTGCACTTTGTCGTCAGCGTAGGAGACGGGTCTGCCGAGGCGCGTCGTGCCGTCGAGAAGTGCGTTTACGAACCGCTTGCCGCTATTGGTGGGTCGGTTTCCGCTGAGCACGGTGTGGGTCTCGAGAAAAAACCGTATCTGTCCATTTCGCGATCGCCAGCAGAGATTGAGCTCATGCGGACGTTGAAAGGGTCGCTCGATCCGAAGGGCATTCTCAATCCGGGAAAGATCTTTGATGCCTGAAGACAATCCACGTCACTACCGGTCGCTGGCCGATACGTGCCGGCAGCTGAAAAGCGGCGCGCTTTCGGCCGAGACCCTGGCTCGGGAGACGCTCGAGCGTATCGACGCGCTCGAACCGAAACTGAAGGCGTTTGCCAGGAAGGATGGCGACGCGGCTGTCACCCGCGCGGCTGAGCTGGATCAAGCCAGGGACAGTGGCGAACCCCTTGGCGCGCTGCACGGGGTACCCATTGCCATCAAAGACCTCCTGTTCACGAAGGCGGAGGCAACCGCCAGCGGCACGCTGGTGATGGCGGACTTCAAGCCCGACTTCGACGCCACTGTGGTCAGTCGCCTGAAAGGCGCGGGTGCGGTGATCATTGGGAAGACGCAGCTGACGGAGGGTGCGTTCGGTGCTCATCACCCGGAAATTGACCCACCCAAAAACCCCTGGAATCCGGATTACTGGCCCGGCGTGTCGTCCTCTGGATCCGGCGTTGCGGTGGCCGCGGGACTGGCTTACGGCGCGCTTGGTACCGATACCGGTGGCAGCATCCGTTTTCCCTGTGCCAGCTGTGGCCTCGTCGGATTGAAACCAACCTATGGGCGGGTCAGCCGTCATGGTGCTTTTGAGTTGGCAGGCAGTCTCGACCACATAGGCCCCATGACCCGGACGGTGGAGGATGCGGCGCGCCTGCTGACCGTGATTGCTGGGCATGATGTGCATGACGCCTCGAGCCTCGATGCCCCTGTGCCGAACTACAGCGGCGCCCTCGACGAGGGGATCGCGGATCTGAAGGTAGGCATCGACTGGCGCTACGTGACGGACGGTGTTGACCCTGAGATTGTTGACGGTGTGCGTCGAGCTGCAGAGCTATTGACCGGCCTTGGCGCAGAGGTTTGCGACGTGGCCATACCCGGCGACTACCGGCAGCTGGTGGACGAGTGGGGACTGACTACCGGTGTCGAATGTGCCCGTGCACACGCTGATTACTATCCCCGTCTCAAGCACATGTACGGCCCGGTGCTGGCCGGTCTCATTGAGCTTGGCAGCTCGGTCGGTGCGGATAAGTATGCGGAGCTCGAATCTGTTCGCGAACGCTTCCGTACCGCGCTCGATCAGATTTTTGCCGACGTGGATCTGCTGCTGGCACCTTGCATGCCGATTGCATCACCAACGGTTACCGACATGGACACCGCGGTTGCCGACGACGAAGCGCGCGCCGCGTTCATCACGTTCACCGCACCGTTCGATTATTCGGGTCACCCTACGCTGACCTTGCCGCTCGACCTGAACGCTGCAGGTCTGCCGCGTTCGGTGCAGCTGATTGGTCCGCATCTGGGCGAAGGCCTGCTGCTGCGCGCCGGAGCGGCTTTTGAAAGCGCGACGGGCGGCCTCAGCTACCCGGCTCTCTAGCGTAACGCCGTCCCCTTCTTACAGCCCAGGGACTTTGCTGTTCAATCGAGAATACCCGTTGGCAGGCCGTCCAGACTCGTGACGTTTTTCTCTACCCAGTAGTCCCGGATGCCGTCTTCGCCGCGCTTGTCGCTCCATAGGGCAAGCGCCTGGCGATCCTCCTGAAAGTCCATGAGCGGCACGGCGTAGCCGCAGGAAGTCTGCACAAATTCGACGTCGACGAGGAAGTACTGGCGCGCACCCACCGGCGCGTCGAGCGTCTCGGTGCAGGTTGACCACTCGGGGTCACGCGGGTGCACCACCTTCGCCTGACCGTACACCCTGAGGATTTGCGGTGGGCCTTGAAACGCACACCACATGAGCGTCATGCGATTGATTGTCTTCAGGTGTGCCGCGGTCTCGTTGCCGCTGCCGGTGAGATTCAGCCACAGGAGCGTGCTTTCGTCGATGACCCGCAGGCTGTCCTGACCTTTCGGTGAGACGTTGATGTGGCCGTCCGGCGCCGCCGTAGCCACAAAAAAGACGTGTTGCGCGGCGATCCAGTCCCGTAGTTCCGGGCTGAGTGTGTCGTATTTCTCGGCCAAATGGCCTCCCGAGGCAAAGATTGCTGTTCAGCGCACAGATCATAGAGAGATTTACGGAAACAATGCAGCCGTAAACAGGTGAAGTTATGAACAAGATACTTGCCATACTACTGATGATCTGTGTGAGTCCGCTGGTGCTTGCGCACGAACCGATGAATCATGCCTGCATTGCGCCGGAGCGGCCCCAGGATGATCAAAACGACGCGCAATGGAACCGGTTTGTTGCCGACATCAATACGTTCCGCGACTGTGTGAACCACAAGATGGAATGGCATCAGTCTGCCGCGCAGACGCACAGCGAAAACGCCCAGCAGGTGGTGTCTCTGTGGAATGAATTTGTGCGCACTTCATTGAATGCGCCCGAAGACTTTCCCTGGCCTCCGGAAGACTAGAAGCGCGGCGTATCCATGTGCACGAGGGTCACGTCGTTGCAGTCGAGATCCTCCGGCAACTCCGCGGCGTTGTCTTCGAGAAACGCCATCGTACCGATATAAGAACGCAGGTCTTTGCGCAGCTCAATTTCGGAATCGAACGGGCCGCGGCGGCCTTCGCGGGTGTTGTAGTACCACAGCTTACCCTCTCGGAAGACGCGCTTTGGTGCGCGCTCGTGGGTCTGCGGGGTGAGATCGGATTTACGCATGCCGTGAGCTTAGGTGAGCCCCCCCTCCGTTGGTGTGATTCAGCGCACATTCACGATTTCACTTACAATCTTGGCGCATTTGACGGGAAGCTGGCATGAAGCGCAGATCTGAACGGGTGATGATACAAACGAGTTTGTGGTGCGTTGGCCTTCTCGCCTCGACGCTGGCCGTGGCCCTGCCCGTGACATCGGAGATTGAGGCGGTGACCGTGTATCAGGCGGGCGCCATGGTCACGCGAAGCGCACGGATTGACGTGCCGCGGGGTGTTTCGCAGGTGACCTTCGAAGGATTGAGCAGCGCGGTAAACGCCGGCAACGTGCGCCTGGAAGTGGCGCAGGGCAACGCCGAGCTGGGACAGATTCGTTTTGACAGAGTACAAACTGAAGCGGCGTACGATGCGCAGGTCCGCGATCTGACTGAGCAGATCGAAGCGGTTGAGGCGCTGATTGGGGAGCTCGAAGATCGGGGTAAGACGGCTGAGCTCAAGCTCAAGTTTCTGGATGGCATTGCCGCGGGGTATGCCAAAGAGTCCTGGTTCGAAGGCGCCCGTGGTACCGCTGATGTCGAATCGTGGCGCGCGGCTCTGAACGTGCTGGAAGACGGCGCCGCGGCGGCGCGAGCCACCATCAGAGAGGTCAAGGTGGCAGGGCGGGAGCAGCAGAAGGTGCTCTCGCGACTGCAACGGGAGCTTCGCGATCTGCGTGGCGGCAGCCTTTCCGCAAGCCGTCTGAACGTGGCGTTGAATGCCGCGGCGGCGCAAGAGGTGACGGTGCTTTTACACTATTTCGTCGAGAGCGCCACCTGGTCACCGGTCTATGAAGCTCGCCTCGACAGCAATGCAGGCGCGCTGCGTTTGCTACAGAAAGCGGAAGTCAGGCAGACCACCGACGAAGACTGGCAGAATGCCGCTTTGACGTTGTCCACCAGCGACCCTTCCAGCGCGCTGGCGGCACCCGATCCGACGAGCGAGTTTCTCGACCTCGTCGAAGTGCAGCCGCCGATGGCGAAGCGCAGCGCGCCAATGGCGCTAGCCACGGATGCTATCGAAGAAATTGTGGTGAGCGGCGCCGCGCGGGAGCGGGCCACGGAGGTTGGCGCGTATGCCGTGAACTATCAGATTCCGGGCAGGGTGAATGTCGCAAACGACGCGGACGAAGCGCAGACGTTTGAGCTCGCCACGTTCGAAATGGCAGCGGAGCTCGTCACCCGGATTGTGCCCCGCCAGAGCCTGGATGCGTTCCTGACCGCGCAGTTTACCTACGACGCGGACGTGCCGCTCTATGCCAGTTCGCTGCAGGTATATGTCGACCGCGTGTTTGTCGGGGAGTCGTGGATGCCGACGGCGCTGCCCGGTCAGGAAATGGTGCTACCCATGGGACAGGACCGACAGGTCGAGTTTTCGCTGCAGGATCAGGGTGGTGAAAAAGGTGAAGGTGGATTCATCGGCCGGACCAAAACGGAGCGGACGGATCTCGTCTTCGAGATCACCAACCGGCGTCGCTCCCCGACGACCGTGGAAGTCATCGACGTGCTGCCGGTTGCGATAAACAAAGACATCGACGTAGCGCTCGGTGATGACGCAACGCCCGCAACGGAAGCGGACTTCGACGACAAGCGCGGGGTCCTGGTGTGGCGCAGGAACCTGAGCGGCGGCGACACCTGGCGCATCCGTCACGAGTACGAGGTCGAGTATCCGGCAAGCAAAGTGCTCGTGCGCCAGCGGCGCTGATCTGAGAGCGCCTCAGATCCAGCGCCGAACGCTCTTTTTGTACTCGTTGTAGGCGTCGCCGAAAGTCTCTGCCATGAGACGTTCCTCCCGGCGGATGAACGCGAACTGTATGATCAGCCAGAACGCCACCACCGCGGACCAGGCCAGCGCGTTGTCCGCGATGATGGCAAGCCCGGCGAGCAGCAGCATCATGCCGAGATACATGGGGTTGCGTGAGAACGCAAACACGCCGTCGGTAACGAGCGTGGTCGATTTTGTCAGCGGAACAATGTTGGTCTCGACGGCGGCAAACTGGCGTGAGCCTTGTACTGCAATCGCGATACCGGCTGCCATCGGCACCAGGCCCAGATAAACCCATGGGTTCGCCACCAGCGGCGCTATGTCGAGCGCCGCGGTGGCGAGAATCAACAGCACGCTGATCGCGAGGTAATGGGGCGGCAGGATTCTGGGTGGCTGCACAACTGCTCTCTTCTGAACGCGTTCGCCGAGCACCAGTTTATCCGGCATTGCCTGCCTCGGGATCAGGTGAAGCACCACGCCAGCCGTGTCCGCGATGCCGGCCGTGCCGGCCATGACGCTGCATGTGCTCGTGCAGTGTCGCGCGCTGTGTTTCGTTCAATCCGGCGTAGAAGTCACTGACCAGGGGGCGAATGTCCCCCATGGCCGCGGCGCTCAAAGCCAGAGCGGTTTCCACACCCTGGAGACTGCCGTCCAGCGAGGTAAGGTCGGTTGATTCGCAGGTTGATCTGAGGTCTTCGCTGAGTGTCTCGACACGGGTGGCTATCACTCGAAGAGACGCCTCCTGGTTCTCGTCGAGATCAAGTCCCGCGCTGATGACAGCTTCGCCGATGCGTACGTGGTGTCCGTCGAGGCGTGCGCAGTGGTCACCCGCGTGCCCGTGCCAGCCGGCGGCATGTTTTGCGATACCGGCGCTCGCTTCGGCGGCGGATGGCCACAGGGCCCAGATTGCGGCCACTCCGAACGTCAGCGCCGCCAGCGTCGCAAGAACGGCGGTAGTGGCAACTTTGAATAGATTCATGTTGAGTTCCTCGTTGTTGACGTGCCGCCAGCGTGCCGCCAACCAGGTCCGCGTTGATCTCCGGGGCGTTTCGCTCTGTAACAGAAGATTGCAGAACGCGCGGGTGAAACCGCTTGTAACGGAACGGGCGGGGTGGCTGCCGTTATACTCGTTGGCATGTCGGAATCAGGGAAAAAGCAGACTGAGGCGGCCGTTGTCCTGCTGGATGACGATAGCGAGATCCGCTCGCTCGTGTGCGGTTACCTGGAACGCTACGGCATTCGCTGCACCGGTGTTGCCACCGAAACGGAGCTCGATCGGGCGCTTGCCCGTGACGCCGTCGACCTGGTGCTCCTCGACATCATGTTGTCCGATGCGGATGGCCTGCAGATCTGCAGGCGCCTCAGGGAAAACTCGCGCCTGCCGATCATCTTGCTCACGGCGCTGGCGGACGAAAGCGACCGCGTGCTTGGTCTGGAAATGGGTGCGGACGACTACCTGACGAAGCCGTTCAGCGCGAGGGAGCTGCTGGCGCGTATCCGTGCGGTGCTGCGTCGCACGAGCGACCAGGTCTGGGTGCATCAGCAGCAGCCGGTGGATAGCTTTCGGTTTGCCGGCTGGGTGTTGTGCGTGCGTCAGCGCAATCTGACCAACCCGGAAGGCGCGCTCGTCTCGCTGACGGGTGGTGAATTCGACCTGCTCAGCGCGCTTGCACGCCATCCGGGCAAAGTTCTGAACCGCGATCAGCTGCTCGAACTGACGAAAGGCAGAAGCGCGCAGCCGTTTGATCGCAGCGTCGACGTCCAACTGTCGCGCCTGCGGAAGAAGCTCAACGACGATTCGTTGATCAAGACCGTTCGCGGCGGCGGCTATCTCTTCGCCGCGGAGGTTGTTGCTGAAGGTGCTGCGGATGAGTAACGAACCGCGCAAAGGGGGCTCACCGCTCTTCGCCCGTATCGTCTGGGTAGTGCTTGGCGGCTTTGTCATCCTGCACGTGAGCGGCGTTTACTTCTATGGTCATGAGCGCATGGTGGGCAACGCCCGTACGTTTGCGATTAGCGCCGCCGAGCGGGGTTACGCCCTCGACGAGCTGCTGGAGGCACAACCGGAGCTGCTGCCGCTCCTGCAATACGAAGGATTTCAGCTGACCCGGGTAGCGGACGTTCCCGTCGGTGAGCGGCGCGATTGGCCTCACAACAACGAAGTCATCGATGCGGTTCGCACGCGCCTGTCTGAGCTTGGCCTGCCGCGCGCCGACGAGGTAGACCTCTGGTATGCCATTCGCCGCGGGCCGCCGCGCCTGCGGCTTTACCTGCCATCTCGTCAGGGTGGCTGGCTGGAAATTGTTGCGCGCACGCACGTGACGCAGAGCGGTGCTTCGCGAGTCGGCGCTTTCATGACGTTCATACTATTGCTGGTGATCGGCATTGTGCTGTTTGTCACCCGACGTTCGTCACGTCAGCTTGGCCGCTTTGTTACGGCAGCTGAACATCTCGGCGCATCCCCCGGGGCGCCACCCGAACCACTGCCGGAGAGCGTGGGGCCGCGCGAGCTGAGGCGCGCGAGCGTTGCGTTCAACGCCATGCAGGCGCGCGTGACAGGTCTGCTCAAGGAACGTGCGGCCATGCTGGCCGGTATGTCGCATGACCTCAGAACGCTTGCCACCCGTATTGGTCTACGTATTGAAGGCATGGCAGACGAGGAGCAACACGCCAAGGCGGAACACGACCTCGCGCTCATGACCGACATCCTCGATCAGGCACTCCGTTTCACCCAGGACGAGCACTCCGAAGAGCCCATGGAGCAGCTCGATTTGAGCTCGCTTCTGCAGAGCCTCGTGGACGACCGCTGCGATGCCGCGCACAACAGCGACCTTGCGAGCCTCGATGGTCCCAATCACCTGGTGGTAAGCGCCCAGCCGACGGCGGTGAAGCGTCTGTTCAGCAATCTCATAGACAACGCCATCAAGTATGGCGGCTCGGCGTCGGTCAGGCTCGACAGCGAGGGGGTTACCGTTATCGATCCAGGGAGCGGTTTTGCGTTGGCAGACGCAGCGGAGGCGCTCAAGCCATACGTGCGTCTGGATCCCGCTCGATCACAGAACCAGCCCGGCACGGGGCTGGGACTTGCGATTGTCCAGAACGTCTGCCAGCGGCATGACTGGGCGCTCGGTTTCGAGCGCCTCGCGGATGGTTTCGCCGTCAGAGTCTCTTTTAGTGGGTAGTCAGATCAGCTGAATTCGAAAACACCTTGATCGATCACCACGTCGCCGTTCTGGTTAGCGGTGCGAAAGAGGGCGGTGTTGCCGTCCACCCACATGCTGATCGTCAACGTATCCCCGGGAATGACCGGCTTGGAGAAGCGGCTGTTCATTTTTTTGAAGCGGCTGGCATCGCCGTCACAGAGGGTGTGCAGGAGCGCCCGTCCGGTAAATCCCCACGTGCACAGACCATGCAGAATGGGTTTGTCAAAACCGCCCATCGCTGCGAACGACGGATCGGAATGCAGCGGATTCCGGTCACCAGACAACCGATAGGTCAGTGCCTGATCTTCCCGGGTTGAGTACACCACCTCGTGATCTGCGGGGCGGTCGGGAAATTCGATCTTCTCGCTGGGTCCGCGGTCACCACCCCAGCCGCCTTCGCCGCGGCAGAAGAGCATCGTACGTGTTTTGAGCAACGGTTTGCCGGTTGCCAGGTTGGTAGCGGTAGATTCGAATTCCAGCACCGCGGCGGAGCCTTTGTCCCAGATGGCCGTGCATTCACCGACGCTCTCGAGTTCACCGTCCGGCGGAATCTCATCGAAGAGCTCAATACCCTGCTCGCCGTGCACCATGAGCGCCGGATTGAACGAACCCACGGCGTCCCATGGAGCGCCGCCGCCGCCAATGATGACGGCAAAGGTGGGTAGCACCTTCTGCGGGGTGTCTTTGGTGTTCTCGGTGGTGAACGGCAGCTCTTCCGTGCCTGCGCCAACGCCAACGGCGTAGAGTAGAGCATCTTTGCTGGTCCAACTGCGCTTGCTGGGATTACCTTTGGCGCCGACGGCGTCTGGATTGATTGGCATGATGCCTCCCTCGGATTGTTTCAATCTACCTTAACGAAGCGGGCCCGGCATTGGAATGTGCCCGGGTGAACGTGTAGGGTTTCAACGAGGGAGGAGAGACGATGGAGCACACACTGCGCGGCCGGGTTGCCGTTGCCGGGGTTGGTGAAACCGCCTATTACAAGCGAGGCCAGGCGCCGGATGCTGAGTTCAAACTAGCGCTGGACGCTGTCAAAACCGCGTGCGCGAACGCAGGCATTGATGCCAGAGATGTCGACGGTTTTGCGTCTTACAGTAACGACCGCAGCGATCCCTCGCGGCTGGCTGCGGCGCTCGGCTGCAAGGAGCTGCGCTTTGCCAACATGCAGTGGGGTGGCGGCGGTGGCGGCGGATCGGGCGCCATAGCAAATGCCGCCGCGGCGATAAACTCGGGGCTCGCCGAAACGGTTGTCGTCTTCCGCGCTCTGGCCCAGGGTCAGTTCGGTCGTTTTGGTCAGGGGCCGCGTCGCAACACCATTGCAGGAGACATGGCGTACAGTGTGCCATATGGTCTGATGTCGCCGGCGCAGATGTTTGCGATGAAAGTTGTCCGCTTCATGCACGATCATGGGGTTGAGCAAAACGCTCTGCGCGCCATTTCACTCGCTTGTTATGAGCATGCCCAGAACAACCCGCGAGCGGTGATGTACGGACGGCCGCTCGACGAGGCAACCTACGATGCGTCCCGCTGGATTGTGGAGCCCTTTCACCTCTACGACTGTTGCATGGAAAACGATGGCGCCGCGGCCATGGTGCTCGTCTCCTCAGAGCGCGCGAAAGATCTCCCCAACCCGCCGTGTTATCTCCTTGGCGCGGTTGCGGGTTCCCACTATCGCGCCGGTGCGTCGGTCCACAATACGCCGGACTACGCGAGCTCGACGTTCAAGACGCTGGCGCCGCGTCTTTACGCCATGAGCGGTCTGCAGCCGGAAGATGTCGACGTGTTGCAAAGCTATGAGAACTTCACCGGCGGCGTGCTCATGAGTATCGTCGAGCATGGTTTCTGCGCGCCGGAGGCGTGTAACGAATTCTTCACCAAGGATCGCTTTCTTGCCGCCGGCGGCGATCTGCCGCTCAACACCAGCGGCGGTAACCTGGCCGAGTGTTACATGCACGGTCTGGGGCTCAACATCGAAGGCGTACGCCAGATCTGGGGACAGTCCACGAGCCAGGTTGCTGATGCCGAGGTATCCATGGTGATCTCCGGACCGATGGTCACTCCGGTCAGCGCCTGCGTGTTCGGGTCGGAGGCAACGCGATGAATGACTTCTACTTGAACGCCGGGCTGCCGCAGCCGGCGGCCACGCCGCTCGATGAGCCGTATTGGCAGGGACTGCGGGAAAACCGTCTGCTGGCGCAGCGTTGTAACGCGTGTGGAGGCTGGCAATGGGGACCCGAGTGGATATGCCACCACTGCCACAGCGACGATGTCGGATTCGTCGAAGTGGCGCCTGAAGGTGTGATCTACAGCTATGAGCGGGTCTGGCATCCGGTGCACCCGGCGCTCGGCGAGCAGGGGCCATACATCGTCGTGCTCGTCAGCCTGCCACAGGCCGGAGACGTGCGGATGATTGGCAACCTGCTTGGTGACCCCGAACAGCCCGTCGAGATTGGCGCCGAGGTTGACGGGGTATTCGAACACCACGAAGATGCCGACCCCGCGTTTACGCTGCTGCAATGGCAGCTGCGGTGAACGCGCCCAACTGACAAAGGACACCACATGACCGATATTCAGGGTTTCTGCGACGAGCAGTTCGCCGCAGTTCGCGAAACGTTCGAGAAAAATTTCCGCGAGAAGGGAGACGTTGGCGCAAGCGTAGCGATCACCGTCGAAGGGGAATTCGTGGTTGATCTCTGGGGTGGCTATCGAAATCCGGAAGGCACCGAACCCTGGGAGGAAGACACCATTGTCAACGTCTACTCCACGACCAAAACCATGGCGGCCCTGTGTGCGCTCGTGCTGGCAGACCGCGGTGCCATCGACTTCAACGCCAGAGTGACGGAGTACTGGCCTGAGTTTGGTCAGAACGGCAAGGAGGCGGTAGAGGTCCGCCACTTCATGAGCCACATGGCTGGTCTTTCCGGGATGGACGAGCCGATGCGGGATCCCGAATTCTACGATTGGGACCGGGTCGTAGACGCGCTTGCGCGTCAGGCGCCGTGGTGGGAGCCGGGCACGGCGAGCGGCTACCACGCGCTGACCCAGGGGCATCTGATTGGTGAAGTGGTGCGCCGGGTGACGGGCAAGTCGCTGGGCACGTTTTTTCGCGAGGAGATTGCCGAGCCGCTCGGTGCGGACTTTCATATCGGCACGGGTGAAGAGCACTTTCATCGCATCGGTACACTCATTGCTCCGCAAGCCGCCCCGGCGGATGAAGCGCCCGATCCGGAATCGATAGCCGGACGAACGTTCAGAAATCCTGCAATTGATGCCCGTGCGTCGTCCACCCCGGGTTGGCGCAAGGCCGAGATTCCGGCCGCGAACGGGCATGGCAACGCGCGCAGCGTCGTGCGCGCGCAGACGGCAATGGCCAACGGCGGCAAAGCGTTTGGCGTCGAGTTACTGTCCGCAGCGGGCGCCGACCGGATCTATGATGAGCAGTACAACGGCAAAGACCTCGTGCTCGGCGTGCCGATCCGGTTTGGCATGGGTTATGGCTTGAACAGCGACATCATCCCCATGGGCCCGAACGAGCGAATTGGCTACTGGGGCGGCTGGGGTGGTTCTACGATTGTCGTGGACGCCGACGCGCATCTTTGCTGCTCGTATGTGATGAACAAGATGGAGTCGGGACTCCTCGGCGACACGCGGGGCTACAGCCTGCTGCAGGCGGCCTACGCCGGTCTCTGATCAGTCTTTCATGAGAACCGCGCGCGCGGTGGCGAGTTCTTCGCGCGCTTTGGTGCCGAGGTGCGGGATGCGGATGGGCATGGCGTCCAGCTTCTCGGCGATGATCTGCGCCACCAGCGCGCGGGTAGTCGGTTTGTGGTCAGCGGGGATGATGTACCACGGACACTCTCCGGTGTGGGTGCGTTCGATGGCTTCCGCGTATGCGGTTCGATAGTCGTCCCAGTGCTGTCGCTCCTTGACGTCTCTGGGATCGAACTTCCAGTTCTTGTGCTCCCGGTCGATACGCCCGAGTAAACGCTCACGCTGCTCTTCCCGCGACAGGTTCAGGAAAAACTTGACGACGTGAATCCCGTTGCGTGTCAGGTGATCTTCCAGATAGGCGAGATCTGCGCAGCGTGACGCCCAGAACGCATCGTCCAGATCCTGGTGCGGCATCCGGCGTTCTTCGAACAGCTCGGGATGGACGCGCATGACCAGCACCTCTTCATAGTGTGAGCGATTGAACACGCCCATCAGCCCGCGGCGTGGCATCTGTCGCCAGTAACGCCACAGGTAGCTGTGCGCCACCTCGTTGCGGGTTGGCTCGCGGAAGTTGGCGACGTCGACACCCTGCGGATTGACGCCGCTCAGCACGTGCTTGATGGTCGAGTCTTTCCCTGCGCAGTCCATCCCCTGGAAAATCAGCAGTAGCGCATGACGCCCGTCGGCATAGAGCGTTTCCTGGGACTCGATAATGCGTGCGACCTGGCTTTCCAGGATTGCAGCGACGTTGTTCGGTCGTTTGATCAGCGTGGGATAGCTGGACAACGCCCGCCCGGGCGTAAAGAGATGTTCGTGCGTTTTGAAAGCCAAAGGG
This sequence comes from Pseudomonadales bacterium, assembly GCA_028285415.1. Taxonomy (GTDB): domain Bacteria; phylum Pseudomonadota; class Gammaproteobacteria; order Pseudomonadales; family Azotimanducaceae; genus UBA4421. Next base: position 49,487 of record JANQPF010000029.1, on the reverse strand, counting down.
GTCCCTCAGAATCAGCTTGATGCGGCTGCCAGATGCTCCGCCACCGCCTGGCGCCACGCATCGGCGTTTTCGTACTGCGGGCAGTGCGCAGCCTTGGGGATGACCTTGAGCTCACCGTTGGGAAGTGCACGCTGCATCTGCTTTGACGGCTTGATGAACGGCTTGTCCTTGGCGCCAACGAGCACCGTTGTGGGCGTCGTGACCCCGGCAAGCGCTTCCAGGCGGCTGTCGTAGTTTTCCATGTGGGTCATGAGCTCAATGAACGCTTCTGTGTCCATTTGTTCGAGCTTGACGCGAATCCGCCGCCAGTGTTCAGCCTCGCCGACAAAGTCGACGCCACGCTGTTCCGCCGCGCTGAGCCGCTGATGGCGCATGCCGTCGAGCATGCTCACGCAGCCGCCGGCGCGGATGAGCTCTGTGAGCTGCGCCCTGGTCTTTGCGGTGAAAAGCCCGAGCGGATACGCCGTTGTGTCCATGAGAATCGCCGAGGCAAAACGTTCCGGCTGAGCAAGCAGCGCGCGTATGGCAACCATCCCGCCCATCGAGTGGCCAAGCAGATGGCAGCGGCCGATATCCAGCGCGTCCAGAAAACCGAAGAGATCTTCGGTCATCGTCTCGAGCAGATAGGGGCCCTGGTTGCTGCTTTCGCCATGTCCGCGCTGGTCGAGCGCCAGCACCCGGTGATCGTCGGCGAACCACCCCATCTGGTCGGCAAAATCGAGCTTTGCACCGGTGAAGCCGTGCAGGAGCACAAGCGGCGCGCCGGCGCCGATATCGAAGTAAGCCGTCTCGATCGGCGCGTCGCTGCTGCCTTTGTTGTGCAGAAAGTGCGTGGTGTGCATTATCTTTTCAGTCGAATTCCAGAATGGCGCGGCCGCTTATGTTGCCTTCAGCCAGTGCGGTGGTTGCTTCGTTGATGTCTTCGAGCCGATAGCGCGCGGTCACCATCGCCTCCAGGTTCAGATCCCCGTTTTCGTGCCACTCGAGAAATCGCGGGAAGTCCCGGTCAGGCGCGCAGGAGCCACCGATACTGCCGATGAAGTGTTTTTCGCTGATCAGAACGTCGATGGCGTTGAGCTCTACCGGCGTGGTCGGCACGCCAACGAGCACGGCCGTGCCGCCGTCACAGACACCAAAGTGACCCGCGCGGCAGGCCGGCACAATCTGTTCCATCGTTTTGCGGATGCCGATGCAGTCGAACGCAAAGTCCGCGCCGGAAACGGGCTGCTTCAGGATCGTGAACTGATCCAACTTGCGGGTCAGTTCGTGGACCGCTTCGACGGGGTCGACCTGGCTTGCGTTGATGCCATGCGTTGCGCCGAAGGCTTTGGCGAACTCGAGCTTGGTATCGTCGAGATCGACCGCGATGATCGGGTCCGCTCCGGCCATTTTTGCGCCGACCACCGCGGACAGCCCCACGCCGCCCACGCCGAAGATCACGACGCTGTTGCCGGGTTGCACCCGGGCGGTATGGATGACGGCACCGGCACCCGTCATCACCGCGCAGCCGATGATCGCGGTGACGTCCGTCTTGATGTTGGGATCTACTTTGACCACGTACTGCTGATCGCAGATGGTGTGATCAGCCCAGGTGAAAACGTTTTCGGATATCGCCTGGCCGTCGCTGACGTCAATCTGTGCCGTCAGCGGTACGGCGTCGGCGACAGCGGCGTTGCGTGGCACCCAGGTGACGAGCACCGTATCACCCTCTTTCACGTGGTTCACGTCAGAGCCGGTCTGTAGCACCACGCCGGTGGATTCGTGGCCAAGGACCACCGGATGCTGTCGCGGCCGATGCATCTGGTGCAGCTGCGAGTGGCAGATGCCAGAGGCGAATTGCTTGACGACAACCTGCGTCGGACCGGGGTCCGGAAGCGTCAGCGATTCGATCCGCAGCTCGGCGGTATCCTGCGGTAACACGACGACGTTGGCAGCGGTTCCCATGACGTTTCCCTCCCTGTGCTTGGCGCATCTTGGCTCGACTAGGTTTTGAGATCAATCACGTGTAGTCTCGCCGCCATGGCAGGCGAACCGGACAACGCGGAGCAGTACAAGCTCGTTTACGCAGGCGAAATCAACGAAGGTCAGCACGCCGCGGTGGTCAAGAAGCGGTTGGCGGGCGTTCTGAAACTCGACGACGATCGCATGGAGGTGCTCTTCTCCGGGAAGGCGGTGGTGGTCAAGAAGGCGACCGACGCACGCACCGCAGCCCGCTATCAGGAAGTGTTCAAGAAAGCCGGCGCACGCCTCAGAGTGTTGCCGGTGGAGGGCGGTGAGACGGCTCCCGCCGAGTCCGCGCAACCGTCATCGCAACCCCAGGCCAAATCCGCACCAACGCCACCGCCATCCGCGCCACCGCCATCCGCAGACGCTCAGCGGGATGTGCCGGATGTGCAAAATGACGACAACCTGCAGGTGCTGCCGGTCGGTGCAGACGTACTGACGGACGCCGAGCGCCCGGAGGAACCGGACGCGCAGGTGGATACCTCACATCTTTCCGTTCAGGGCGCGGTGTTTGTCACCGACGAGCCAGAACCCGAAGTGGCGACACCCAACGTGGATCATCTCAGCGTGGCTGAACCCGGCGCACAGCTCGGTGAACCGCAGGACGAGGTTCACGTCGACATCAATGCAGACTTTGACGTCGCCGAACTCGGCTCGGACCTGGGTGAGATTGCGCGTGAGACAGATGCGCCGATCGACGTGGATGCGGTCGATTTCGACGTGGCGGAAACGGGGGTTGATCTAGATACCCGCGACAAGGACAAACCGCCGCCAGCGCCGGATACCAGCCACCTGTCGCTGGACGATGACAAAGACTGAGTCATAACTAAAACGAGGAAGGACCGATGAAACTACACGAATCACCCAGCCCCAACGCACGCCGTGTCCAGGTGTTCATGGCCGAGAAAGGGGTGGAGATGGAGCGGGTGCCGGTCGACATCCGCGCCGGGGAGAACATCACGCCCGAATACCTGGCCAAGAATCCAGCGGGACGTGTCCCGGTCCTGGAGCTCGACGACGGTACCTTCATTGGTGAATCGGTAGCCATCTGCCGTTATCTGGAAGGCCTGCATCCGGAACCGAATCTGTTTGGCGAGGGTCCGCTCGAGAGCGCGCTGGTCGACATGTGGCAGCGTCGCGTGGAGCTCAACTTCATGGCCGAAGTTGCGGGCGCGTTTCGTAACATCACGGGGTTCTTCAAAGACCGTGAGACCTGCGTTGCCGAGTGGGGACAGGTCTGCGCTGAAAAGGCGCCGAAGGCGCTTGCCATGTTCGACGCTCAGCTCGCCGACAACACCTATCTCGCAGGCGACAAGTTCAGCATTGCCGACATTACGCTCGTGATTGCGCTGGACTTCGCAAAGATGGTGAAGGTCGTCGAACTGCCGGAGCTCGACAACATCGGCCGCTGGTATGCCGCCGTCAACGAGCGGCCGAGCTTTCAGGCGTCGTGAGCCTCGGGCTGGACGGGTCTGTGATCAGTCCAGCCGCACTTCCAAAGTGTTGTAACCGGCAGCCTGCATGGCCTGCTGCACGTCACGCTGGTTATCCTGACACAGCGCCACCATCGAGCCGCCACCGCCGCCGCCGGTCAGTTTGGCACCGAGCGCCCCGTTGGCGCGGGCAATGTGGATCAGTTCCTCGAGCTCAGGCGTCGACAGCTGCAGCGCGTTCAGGTAGCCGTGGCAGAGATTCATGAGCTCGCCGAGCTCCGCCAGGCGACCGCTGACCAGCGCCTCCGCACCGGCCTCGGTCAAAAGCGCAATCTGATCGAAGATACTCTCGTAGCGGTCCGGGTACTGTTGCCAGGACGCGCGCACCCGCGCCACCGTGTCCGCGGTCAGGCTCTCTTTGCCGGTGATACCAACCACCAGCTCGAGCGGTTGGCCGAGTTTGAGGCTCTCGTAGCGGGGCGTGTCTCCGTCGCGCTGGTATCTGAGCGGGGTGCCGTAGGTGGCCACCGTGTTGTCGACACCCGAGGGCGTGCCATGCGCCGCTTTTTCGCACTCGAATGCCAGCTCGTTGATGCGTCCGTCGGACAGACCCAGCTGATACGTGTGACTGAGCGCGCGCAGCACCGCCACGGCCAGTGCTGACGACCCGCCGAGTCCCATGGCTCGCGGCACGTGCGGGAACACCTCGATGATCATGTTTTCTTTCAGCAGCGAAAGCTCGTCCAGCACGCTGGCGAGAATCCCTGCCAGTCCCTGGGTGTTTTCGTGAACTTTCTGTTCCAGCCCCCAGCGTGGGATGAGAATATTGACGCCTTCACCTTCACGGCGCACCGCAGCCTCCACCGCAAGCGGGATAGGTAGGGCAACGGCGGGGCGGCCGTAGACGACCGCATGTTCGCCGAGCAGGATGACCTTGCCGTAGGCGGACTGGCGCTCGCTGGATTCCGGGCGCACGGTTTTGCGCGCGAGATTCTTCGCAATCTCCTGAGCCTTCCAGACCTTGATTTCGCCGGACTCAATGAGGCTTTCCACGACGGTTTCGAAGTATTCCTCCGGAACCCCGGCCGTGCTGGCGACGCTTCTGGCGTGCAGGTTCATGTGATTCTGCTGGATGCCGTTCGTCGACAGCGCCCTGAGCGCGGCAAAGTTCTGCGCGAGTCCGATGGTGCCCATGATGCCGGCCAGCTCGGTGGCATCGGGAGAACCCAGCAGGCGGTGGTTGATCCGCACGCTCGGATTGGTTTCCAGTGATCCTCCGACCGTGCCAACTTTCATGGGGATTTCGATCTCCCCGACGAGGTCGCCGTTCTCGTTCTGGTACCACTTCGTCAAACCGGCGTAGCGGCCGCTCCGTGCAGCGTAGGCGTGTGCCGCCGCTTCGATGGCGCGCCAGTCGTTGCCGGTGGCGATGGCAACCGCATCGACGCCGTTCATGATGCCTTTGTTGTGGGTTGCCGCACGGTACGGATCAGCCAGCGCCAGGTCGTTGGCAAGGATGATGCCGTCGCGTACCTGCTCGCCGCTGTAGCCTTTGCCTTCGAGGTTGGCGGTGGGGATGGTGACTTTGGCTCGCGCAATGGCGCGGTCGGTCAGATTCGACAGGATGCGCAGGAACACCTGGCCGCCGGTGATCGTCTCGACCAGCGAGGCAACCCCTTCGCACATCGAGTTGACCAGATTTGCGCCCATGGCGTCGCGCGTATCGACCAGGAGATGCAGCACGACCATGTGGCGGCCGTCCTGCTCGGCCACGTGATGAAACACCTCGACGTCGAGTGCGCCGCCGCCGCGAGCCACCATTTTCGGATGCAGGCTGTTGGCAAGCGCAAGAATGTCTTCTTTATGATCGAGCAGTGCCTGCATCGCCGGCTCGGGATTGTCGTCGAGCACTGCCTGGACCTGGCCGATGAGGATCGGCTCGCTGGCGCTTGCGGTGTACCCGCCACCCAGACGCGCCATGCGCGCAGCACCCGATAAGCCCGCAACGATGGAAGGCTCTTCAACCACCAGAGGCACGACGTAGTCCCGGCCGTTGATGTAGAAGTTGAGCGCGACGCCCATCGGCAGGCCAAAAACGCCCACGACGTTTTCGATCATCTTGTCGGCGACGTTGAGCTGCAGCTGGTGGGACGCCGTGGCGAGTTGTTGCACGTCATCCTGGCTGAGCATGCCGCGCTCGTGTAGCGCGGCAATGCGCTCGGCGATGCTCATGCGGAAGAAATTGGGTATGCGCGACGTGTTAGGGCTGGTGGTCGCTGAGTCTGACGCCATCGGTGGCGATCTCCAAATCGAGTGGCACAAAGTTCTGTGCGCTGGCTGCTGCGGTAAACGCTGCAACGGCGGCGGGCTCGTCGCCGACGGCAATGCCTATGTCACCGCCGCCGGCACCACAGGGTTTGTACACCAGGCCATGCGCGGCCGCGATTGTAGCTAATTGCGCGTGTTCTTGCGTAAAAATGTTCAGCCCGGCGGCGGCGTCGAGATCGCCGAGCGCGGTGATGTAACGGCGCCAGGCGCTTAGATCCCGGGACGCGGAGAAGAGCGCGCTGCTTGCATCGGCAAGGACCTCGAGCACGCCGTTGTCCTCACTTTCCCGCCAGGCGTTGAAGCTCGACACGTGAGCAGCGGTGACCGCGGGCGTGCCAGTGAATACGACTTGCCAACAGAGATTGTCGGGCAGCGTGGTCGCGGTGACGTCCACGACATCCGACGTGCGTTCGAAGCGGATGACGCCGCCGTGCCAGCTTGCCGCCACGTCCAGCCCGCTGCCCCCACCCTGCAGGCGGTGATGCACGGCCAGCGCGTCATCGAGGCTCACCGCGTGCCGGAGTTGGTGACCGAAGGCTGCGGTAGTGGCAGCGCAGATTGCCGCAGAGGAGCCCAGACCAAGCTTAACGCTGTTGTCGAAAAAGTCTTCAGTTGCGCTGTGTACCCGCATGGCAGGCTGGGGCAACGCGCCGTAGCCGAAGTGACGAAGCACAGCTTCGGCGGTACCCGCGGTTGGGGTTCCGGTGAACTCGCCCGTACCGCAATAAACGCCGGCGGTCGGCAGACCGGCGCTCGTAAACTGCCAGGCGGGAGCGGGTTTGACCTGCACCGTCGCACGACGGTTGACCGCCATGACAGCAGCCGGCGCACCCGCGAGCACGGCGTATTCACCCCACAGGACCAGTTTGCCGGGAGCGCTTGCAATCAAGGCGAGATGACGCGGGCGCCGCCGCCGAGGTTGCAGACGATGGTTTGCTTGACCCCGGGGATGCCGCCGAGGGCTTGCGTCACGCTGTCCACCGCATCAGGCAGGCATACGGCTTTGACCTGCGGTCCGGCGTCGATCGTAAAGAAGACGGGCGTGCCGTCGCTGCGCAGCCGGCGGATCTCTTCCATGCAGGCGAGCGTTGCGGCGTTCCAGTACATGAGCGTTGGTTTGCTTGTCAACATGATACTGTGCATCTTGAGACAGCTGAGCTCGGCGACTTCAGAGAGCTGTTCGAAGTCCTGCTGGTTGATGGCGTCGCTTGCGCACGCGAAGTCGTCGCCGGAGGCCCGCACCCAGGCGTTGTAAAAGGCGGACGTCTCCCGCGATCGTTCCATACCCTGGGTGCTGCTGACCGATTTCGCTTCGTTGCTGGTCACCGCGACAACCACGCTGAGGGGCCAGTGCGCCGCGGGTGCCAGGCGCTGCGCACGCCAGAGCGGAGGCACGAGGGCAACGAAGCCGTCAAAGCACGACCGCGCGGCGCTGGCGGAGCCGAGGCGTGCCCACTCGGACATGATTTCGGCGTTCATGTTGAGTCCGGCATCGGCATTGATTGCACACATGAGCGCCGCGAAGCCGGATGCCGAGGACGCGAGGCCCGCACCCGTCGGGAAATTGTTCTCCGACTGGATCCTGTAAGCCGGCAGCGGGTAGCGGTTGCGCAGCGCGCCGAGGAAGCGCGCCACCTTCGCGTCCTGCACCGCTCTACCGTTCAGCAGAAACTCATCCCGCTCCGCTGCTGTGACCGTCGTTTCTGTCAGCAGCGTATCGAGGGTGATGGACAGGTTCGGCGTGGCGGGCAGGTTACCGGGCTTAGTCTGCTTGCCCCAGTACTTGACCAGGGCAATGTTCGGGTGCGCAACCGCCGTTGTCATGGTCGTGTGTCAGTCGTCGAGATAGTTCGGCGGCGGTGTAAACGTGAAGCCGGCCGCTTCGAGTTCCTGCGCAATGCCAATGGTGATCAGATCGTTGTACTCGGCGCTGACGATCTGCACGCCAATGGGCAGTCCGTCTTCTGTCAGACCCGTGGGGATGACGGTGGACGGCAGGAACGCAACGCCGGTAAGACCTGCCCAGAACACCTGCTCGAAGTAAGGGCGTTCTTCGTTGTCGACCATGATGGTGCGCTCACCGAATTTGCGGTGGTCGTGTTTGAAAGCCGGCGTTGCCATCATCGGCGTCAGCAGGATGTCGTATTGGTTGAAAAACTCATGCCAGCGCCAGCGCAGCTGATGACGCGCTTCGTTTGCGCTACCCCAGTCTTTGAAGCTGGATACCTGCGCGCGCAACACCTTGGCGCCCGCGCTCTGATCGTTTGGATCGAGCTGGTCAACGTATGCCTTGAGGCTGTCGTAGTCGTCGTCCGGCATGCGCATAGCCATCGTGGCCTGCAGCAGATCCTGGTAGGTGTCATGGCTGTGTGCCGATGCGAAATCCGGGCGCGCATCGTCATCGACGCTGGCGCCGGCGTCTCGAAGCGCCTGGGCAACCATGGAGACCCGTGCTTCGGTTTCGGTGCTGACGGGCGCCTGTTCGTCGTTGCGCCATACGGCAACCTTCAGATCGGCAAGGCGGCGTTCTCCCCACTCCGGCAGGTTCAGCTGGAAACCGCGCGCCACGATCTCGTCGGGTCCCGCCATGGCGCGCAGCGCCGTTTCGAGATCGTGTGCGGAGCGGGCCATCGGGCCAATCACGGATATGTCGGACGACGAGCGGATGTCGCCCGGCGGCGTATGTCCGCGCATCCACAGCAGGTTGTAGGTCGGCTTGTGCCCGAAAATGCCGCAGAAGTGCGCAGGATTGCGGATCGAGCCGCCGATGTCCGAGCCGGTTTCGATGCCGGTAAGCCCCGCCGCCAGCGCGGCCGCCGAGCCGCCTGAGGACCCGCCCGGAATGCGCTCGTGGTCGTAGGGGTTGTTGGTGGTGCCGTAGATGTCGTTGTAGCTCTGAAAGTCCGCGAGTGAGAGCGGCACATTGGTTTTGCCGAAAATGTTGACGCCGATGCTTTTCAGCTTCTTTACCGATTCGGCATCTTCCGTGGGGACGTTGTCTTTCCAGTCGGGGTTGCCCCAGGTGGTGGGCGTGCCGGCGACGTTGTAAGACTCTTTCACCGTCATGGGTACCCCGGCAAACGGTCCCGGATCGTCACCGCGGGCAAGCGCTGCGTCGATTGCACGTGCGCGTTCGATGGCGGCGTCGCGGATGTCGACGACAATGGCGTTCAGCTCGGGGTTGTACTTGTCGACGCGTTGCAGATAAAGCTCGAGCAGCTCTTCCGCCGAGATCTCTTTGCTGCGTATTTTAGCCGCGAGCTCCGTCGCGGACGCAAACGCCAGTTCGCTCATTGCCTTCCCCATCGGCCTTGTTGTGGGCGAAGACTGTGCAGGGTAGGGTGGATTTAATCAAGACGGGGAAACGCGATGATCGACGCCACGTCGTGGCTGCAGGCGTGGTTGACCGATGCAACGCTCCGCGGCGTTGAAGTGCTGGGCAGTGGGGTGACTGCGGAGGTTCTCGGTGTGACCTATCTGCACGCCGGTGAATCGAAGCGGGCCGCGTTGCGGGTTCTCCACGACGCAGACTCGGCGCAGGTGGAAAAGTTGCGCAACACGGCGGAGCTTCACACCGGGCTGCTGGCAGCGGGTCTGCCCGTACCTGAACCCTACGCCGTGGTCGAGGTTGGACCGCGGGCAGGTATGTGGATGTCATGGCTGCCCGGACAGACGCAGGACAGGCCCAGCCCCGCGGCGCTCGCCGGGCTCCTCGAGCGGATCCAGCGTGTCCCGGTCGCGGATCTGCCGCTCGACCCCTGGCAGCCTCGGCGCCTCGCGGTCGACGATGTGCCCGCGGCAAATCGACCCGCGGGTCTGGACCTCGGAGCCTTTGTGCAGGCGCTACCGACACCGCGGGCGCCGTTGGTGCTGACGCATGGCGACTTCTGGCCGGGCAATCTGCTCTGGGAGGGGTCCGAGATCAGCGGGGTGCTCGACTGGGAGGATGCGGTGCTCGGCGATCCACTCCTTGATGTCGCGCACATGCGCTACGAGTTATGCTGGCTGGCCGGAATCGAAAGCTCGCGGCTCTTTACGAGCCGCTATCTGGAGGCAGCCGAGCGTGGGTCTGATCGCGCACGTCCGGCTGAGGATCTGCCGCTCTGGGATCTTTATGCGCTGCGCACGCCCCTGGCCGGTATGCACCGCTGGGGGCTCTCGACGGCTGATACCGCGAGGCTCAAAGAAACGATTCGCCTGATTGCGGCGGAGTCCAGGAGGAACTCGAGTGAAACTTTTCTGTAAGCAAGCGTGGTGCGTGATGCTCGTTGCGGCGGCGCTGCCGGTGTGGGCGGCGGGCGATTTGTCCGGCACCTTTGATGTCGGCACCCTCACGCCGCTGCAACGCCCCGAGGCGTTTGGCGACAATCTGTTTCTGACGCCCGAGCAGGCAGAGACCATGCGCGCGCGCATAGCGGGAATGCTGGCGGCGGACAGCGCGCCGAGTGACCCGGATCGGGCGGCGCCCCCGAAAGGCGAGTTGACGAACGGCTACAACTTTTTCTGGGTCGATCCGGGATCCACCGCCACCGAGGTGGATGGCCGGTTTCGCACGTCGATCATCACAACCCCGCAAAATGGGCGCATTCCGCCAATGACGCCGGGTGGCGCCAGGCGGCTGGCCGGCATGCTGGAGCGCTGGCAGATCGTCTGGCGCAACCCCGATCCGACGACAAGCAAAGACGGCGGCAGCGCCTGGTGGCTCGACGGCGAGACCGGCCCGTACGATCACCTCGAGCAGCGACCGCTGGCGGAACGCTGCATTCTCGGCTCACGCTCCACGGCAGGCCCGCCGATGCTGCCGAACTTTTACAACAACCATAAGCGCATCGTGCAGACGGCGGACCACGTGATGATTCTCACCGAGATGAACCATGACGCCCGGATCATCCGCATTGGCGGCGCACCCCGGGCGGCGGATTTCCAGACCTGGTTGGGTGACAGCGTCGGCCGTTGGGAAGGTGATACGCTGGTGGTGGAGACGGGCAACTTCAAATCGACACCTGCGCTCTCCGGGGCGGATGAGCATCTGCGGGTGGTGGAGCGCTTCCGCCGGCTCGACGATGGCAATCTGCACTATGCGTTTGAGGTCATCAATCCGACGGTGTGGAGCGCAACGTGGGGTGGTGAGTACACCTGGCGCGCGGCAACGGGCAAGGTCTACGAGGTGGCCTGTCACGAAGGCAACTACGCGCTCGGCAACATCATGCGCGGCGCTCGGCTTCTCGAAACTCAGGCCGGCGCACGCTGAACGGCGCTACTCCTGCGAGTCTTTCAGCGCCTCACCTGCCTTCTCCTTCAGGCTGACCATCCAGTCTTCGATCTTGTGCCGCAGGAACGGTAGATCCAGAGCGATGAAGGCCGCGCCGAGCGGCAGCATCCAGAAGCCGAGCACGGGCAGGAACCCGAACACGCCGCCAACCATGAAGGCCACGCCAATCAGGCTGCGAATGCCCGGCGGCACATGGTCGCGCCCCCACCGCAGCGTGCGGTAGGTGTAGGCGGCAATCCGTTGGCTGAGTGTCGGTTCGTTGGTGTCCAGGTCACACCATCACGGGGCTGTCGTCGGGTGCATCGTGAGCGCCCGGGTGAGCGCGCCGGCTGAGATCCGGGTCGATGGACAGGAAGCGGAAAACGCCATCCTCGTGCAGGCTTCGCTCGATGCGGTTTCTGTGCATCAAGAGATGCAGGTGCGCGATGGCTTCACCGAGTGCCATCATCATCTGGCGCGGATCGAGCTCCCGCGCAAAGAGCACAGGCAGCAGATCTTTCGCCACCTGGGGTTCGATGCAGGCTTCCTCAATGGCGAGCATGCGGTCGTCGTGGTGGCTGATCAGACCGCGCAGCCGTTCACGCACGCCGTAAAACGGCAGGTTGTGGGCGGGCAGTACCAGGGTGTCAGCCGGTGTATTCAAGAACTTGTCGTGTGAATCCATCCAGTCTTTGAGCGGATTGGCGTTCGGCTCCGTCGGATGCACGCTGACGTTCGAGGTGATGACGGGCAGGATCTGGTCTCCCGAGATCATGATCTTGAGCGCCGCACAGTACAGGCATGCATGTTCCGGAGAATGGCCCGAGCCGACCACCACACGCCAGTCGTGTTCACCGATAGTGAGAATCTGACCGTCGGTAAGGCGTTCGTAGCCGCTCGGCATGGTCGGCATGCTCATGCCTTCGGAGCTGCGCGCTTCCCACATTTTTGCCAGCTGTTCCAGGTACTCGAGAGGCATACCGGCGCGCGTGTAGAAATCCTGTCCCAGCCACGACGAGTGGTGCGAGCCGCCGCTGTTGGCGAACGAGCGCGCCTGGTAGTACTCGGCGCGGGTCATGTAGAGCGGACAGCGGAATTCCTCGGTGATCATGGCCGCCTGGCCAATGTGATCGGGGTGCATGTGCGTGCAGATAACCCCGACAATGGGTTTGTTGCCGAGCTCTTTGCTGAAAATCTCGTGCCACCACTCAGCCACGTTCGGCAGCGACAGGCCCGTATCGACCACCCACCAGCCGCTTTTGTCTTCGAGAAGATAGAGATTGATGTGGCTGAGGGATCCCGGCATCGGCATCGTGAGCCAGCGGACACCGGGTGCTATTTCCAGGGTGGTGCCGGCGGCCGGGTGATCTTCGTAGGGATAATTCAGATTGTCTTGTTCATGCATATCCGACGCAGTATAGCGGTATCGCTTGAATCCCGTTAGATTTAACTGCTGATCCGGGTAGGGGAGCTCGAGATGACCAGACAAACCACGATGAACGTCAAGCCAGTGCCGACACTCGATGCCGAGATCAACGACATCCGGATGGCGACAGCTGAGATTGTCAACGAACGCATCGTGCCGAACGAGGGGAAGCTGTGGGGCTGGATGTCCGACAGTGCCAATGCCCCCAACGAAGCCAAAGCGGAGGCCAAGGCGCTGCGCCTCGAGATACAGGCGGCTGTGAAAAATGCCAATCTCTGGGCGCCGCACCTGCCGCCCGAGTTCGGCGGCATGGGGCTGTCGTTTCTGCAGCACGCCTACATGAACGAGGTGCTTTCTTACAGTCCGGGGGCGGCGTCACTCTTCGGGGTGGTTGCGCCGAACTCCGGGAACCAGAAGATTCTCGTCAAATACGGCACCCCCGAGCAGCACGAAAAGTGGTTGAAACCCCTCACCGAGGGCACGATGCAGTCGGGCTTTTCCATGACCGAACCGGACAACCCCGGTTCCGATCCGCGCTCGATCACAACCCGGGCGGAGCTCGATGGGGACGAGTGGGTCATCAACGGGCATAAGTGGTTCACCTCGAATGGCCATGCAGCCGACTTTATCATCGTCATGTGCCGCACCGCGGATCCCGACGACCCGACGGGCTCTAATGAAAAGATGACACAGATCATCGTGCCGAAGGATTCTCCCGGGCTGAACATCGTGCGCGGGGTACCGGTCTGGGGCAAAGCGTCGAGCCACTGCGAGATCATCTACGACAACGTGCGCGTGCCGAAGGAAAACCAGCTGGGGCGCACCGGGTCAGGCCATCAGGCGGCACAGGACCGTCTCGGCGCCGGCCGGGTTTACCATTGCATGAACTCCATCGGTTCCATGTGGCGGGCGTTCGATCTCATGGTGGACCGCTTGACCACGCGGGAGGTGCACGGTGGGGAGAAGCTCGAGGAGAAGCAGTTCATGCAGGGATTTGTGGCCGACAGCTACATCGACATTCAGTCTGCGCGCCTCATGACGATTCACTGCGCCGAGAAAATGGAATCCGGCGCTGATCCGCGCGCGGATATTTCTGCGATCAAAGTGTGCGTCCCCGAGGCATACCACCGGGTGGTCGATCGCGCGATCCAGGTCTGGGGTGCCGCCGGCGTTTCCGGCGATCTGCCGCTGGCGGGAATGTACCAGGGTGCGCGAACCCTGCGCCTTGCGGACGGACCCGACGAGGTGCACAAAATCCTGATCGCCAAGCTCATCCTGCGACGCTATCACAAGGGTGAGTCCTGGGACTTCGGTAACTGAACATGCCCACCCCGCGGCCGGCAGACTGGTTCGATCCGCACGAGCTCGAAGAGCTGCGCGGGTTGAGCCCCTGGCGCTCCAGCCTTGCCATTGCTCACGGCTGGGGTGTCATCCTGCTGACGTGGGTGGTTGTCGCGATCTGGACGAATCCCCTGACCGTACTGGCCGGTATCGTCATCATCGGCGCCCGTCAGCTTGGTCTGTTCATTCTCTCCCACGACGGCGCTCACTATCTGCTCTACCGTAACAAGAAGTTGAACGATTGGGTCAGTGAGTGGCTGCTTGGTCGGGCGCTGCTGGGCGGTTCCATTGCGGGCTATCGCAAAACGCATCTCCTGCATCATGCACACACCCAGCAGCCCGAGGATCCGGATTTGATCCTGTCGAAGCCGTTTCCGATTGACCGCTCCTCGTGGCGCCGAAAGGTGTGGCGGGATTTGTCAGGACAGACCGGCATCAAACAATACGGCGAGATCATTCGTGCCGAGGGAATGCGCGGTCTCTGGCCGAACCTGCTCATCAACCTGGCGTTCCTCGCCGCGTTCGCGGCAGCCGGGAAGTGGTACCTCTACTTTCTCCTCTGGTGGGTGCCCGCGCTGACCTGGAACCGGTTTGTGACGCGTCTTCGCAACGTTGGTGAACACGCTGCGGTACCCGACGACAACGATCGTTTGCGCAATACGAGAACCATAGAAGCGAGCTGGTGGGAGCGCGCGCTGATTGCGCCCTACGGCGTACACTTTCACCTCGAGCATCATCTGGTCGTCAATTGCCCGTTTTACCGCCTGCGGCGAGCGCACGAGATGCTTCTGGCCAAGGGACTCAAACCGCGGATGGAAGTACGCGCGAGCTATCGGGATATGCTTGATGTCACAGTGCTACCGACAGCGACTACAGTGTGAGACGAACATGCCAAAACTGACGGATTCGGAAAGAGATGCATTCCTCGCCGAGCGCGGCGTGCTGATGCGCATCGCGGTGGTGCGGGCGGATGGCAGCCCGCTGGTGACGCCAATCTGGTTCATCCACGAAGACGATGCGATTTACTTCACGCCGCGTGAAAAGAGCGAGTGGTTTCGCTGCCTGCGCCGCGACCCGCGCGTAGCCCTGTGCATAGACGAGCAGCCGCTGCCGTATCGGAAAGTGCTCATAGAAGGGCAGGCAGAGCTGGTATTCGAAACGGGTAACGATGATGCGTGGCGCGACCAGTACCGGCGTATTGCCGAACGTTACGTCGACCGGGAAGGGGCTGAAGCGTACGTCCAAAATACGATCGATCAGCCGCGGGGTCTGTACCGCGTTTTGCTCGGGGATGCCGAGGTCACGACGTGGCGCATGCCGGTAGAGGGTGAAGACAGTATGGGGATCTGGCACGATCGATACTACGTGCCCGGTACGTCTTTTTAGAGGAGAGTCTCATGCGATGTCCCAAGTGCCCGGGCGCCATGGAGGTGAAAACCTACGGGCGCAAAATTACCGTGCACCGCTGTGACGAGTGCGGGGGGCTATTCTGCAAGCCGGACGTGCTGCTCGAGATGAAGCGGGAGTGGATGTCCGAGATTGTGCTTGATTCGGGAGATGCGAAAGTTGGCGAGGTCCACAACGAGCTCGGCGACATCAACTGCCCAGAATGCGGCATCCTCATGGACAAGACTTACGACCCGCAGCAGACGCACATCTGGCTGGAATCCTGTTCGCAGTGCGAAGGCATCTATTTCGATGCCGGTGAGTTCTCGGATCTGAAATACGATACCTTCATGGATCGCATACGTGACTTTCTGAAAGGTGCCCGGCCGGGCGTCTAAGCTTCTCATCCCTGGCCTGCTGGCGCTGCTGGCAGGCTGCGGCCCCGGCGACGAAACCCATTCGCTGGACGTGCCGGCGGGTGGTCCTGTGGACATGGAAATCCGCTATGGCGATCTCGACGAGGTTCGCGCCAGTGGGGAATTGCGCATCGCCCGGCAGCGGTGGGCGGGGTATGACACGCTGTCGAACGAGGGTATCCCGCTGCAGCACTATGAGCAGCTGGCGCAGCGCTTTGCCGCGTCTCTCGGACTGACGCCGCGCTGGCTCGAGTTCGACGACTTCGAATCGATGCTGCATGCGCCACGTCAGGGCATGGCGGACATTGCCATCGGCAACATCTCGGTCACCGACTCGCGCGCGCAGGACATGGCGTTTTCCGAACCGCTATCACGATCCCGCGAGTGGCTGCTCGGCTACGCGGACGGCGAGAAGCTGGGCCTGCCTGCCGGGACCGCCTATTTCGAAACCGCCGCCGCGGCCGGCATGCAGGACGTTGTCGAACTGCCTGGTGACATGTTGCCGGACGAAGTTTTCGATGCGCTCGTACAGCGCGAATTTGACCGGACGATCATGGACGCGGTGACCGCAAGGTTTCTGCTGACCGGTTCCGGCGCAGGCACTCCGCAGCTTCTCGAAGACATGGGTGAGCGTCCACTGGCCTGGGTGACGCGGAACGATGCACCGAATCTTCTGGCGGCCCTGAACGAGTTCGTCAACGAGGCACATTTGACGCAAAGCCGTCTGCAGCACCAGCTCAGGGATTGGGCCGCCGTTCGGGAAGCGGGCGTGCTGCGCGTCGTCACTGTGACAGGTCCACACACCTACTTTTTGTACAAAGGTGAGCTGGCGGGTTTCGAATACGAGCTTTTGCAGCTTTTTGCCGAAGAGTTCGGCCTTCTGGTCGAAGTGGTGGTGGCGCCGGATCGTGAGCAGGCGGTTGCCTGGCTGAAGGCGGGGCGCGGTGATCTGGTTGCCGCCGCGTTGACGGTGACGGAACACCGGCAGCGTCTCGGCTGGTACTTCACTGATCCCTATCTCAAGATCGAGGAGGTGGTTGTCTCCCATGCGGAAACGGCGTCGGTGACGAGCCTGGCGCAGCTTGCGGGACGCCGCATTGCCCTCGATCCCACTTCGAGTCACTGGCGCACCACCATGGAGGCTGTTCCCGACGCAGAGCTGGTACCGATTCAAGGCACACCCGAACAGATACTGGCGGAGGTGGCCGAGGGCCAGCATGAGCTGACGGTGACGGACAGCCATCTTCTGCAAGTGGCCATCGCGCAGGGTGATGCATTGAAACGGGGGCTCACGCTCCGCGGCGAAGTACCCATCGCGTGGGTGGTTCGTGAAGAGCAGCAGGCGCTGACGGCGGCGCTCAACGAATTCAGCACCAGAACGTACCGCAGCCTCGACTACAACCTCCTCAGGGCCAAATACTACGGCAATGAACGGCGCATCAAGCGCCGCGAGGCGCATCGCGTCGAAGGCGCAGAGCTGAGTCCCTATGACGAAACCGTCAAAACGCTCGCCGCTGAGTACGGGTTCGACTGGCGTTTGCTTGTGGCTCAAGTGTTTCAAGAGTCCGAGTTCAGGCCGCAGCGTACGTCCCCGGTCGGCGCCAGAGGCCTGCTCCAGGTCATGCCGCGTACCGCAGGCCAGCTGGGCATCGATCCTGATGCCCTCTTTGATGTCGAAGTGGGTCTCAGCGCGGGTGTTCGTTACCTCGCGTGGTGCTGGGAACGCTTCGAAGACGGGCTACCTCATGCCGAGCGGATGTGGTTTGCGTTGGCCGCCTATAACGCGGGGCCCGGACACGTGCGCGACGCGCGCAGGCTTGCCCGTGAACTCGGTTTGGAAGGTGATGTGTGGTTCGGCAACGTGGAGCAGGCCATGCTCAAACTGAGCCAGCCGCAGTATGCTCGCAAGGCCGTGCATGGTTACGTACGCGGCGCGGAACCGGTCAACTACGTCGCCGAGATTCGTGAACGGTATCAGGCGTACGTGGATCATCTTGCAACGCTTTGACGCCTTGCCAGCGCGTCCAACGCCGCCTCCCTGACTGCCGGATGTGGGTCGAGGCTTGCCCTCAACAGGAGCTCATGGGCGAGCGGTGTGCCGACGTCCGCGAGCGCATCTACCGTATCTTCCCTCACGTTTTTGTCCGGGTCGGTGATCAGGAGCTGCAGTCTGACGGTGGATTCTCTGGTTTCCAGACGGGCAAGCTGTTCGAGAGCCGCGTCGCGAACCGCAGCGTCCTCGGCATCGAGGGCGGTGTAGACGGCGTCCGCCTGTGCCTTGTCATCCTTGTGATCGAATTGGGGTGCCGACACGGATTTCGTCTGGCTCGCTGCCGGCTCCGGATCGTCTGGTGGGTGGTGACTGACGGGTGCTGCCGGCGGCCCTCCACAAGCCGCCAGCAGCGCGATGGCCGCAAGCCCCGCAATGAAGCCTGTCCGTGAGCTCATCGGTTAGTCCTCGTCCTCCTCAGACTCGACTTCGAAACAGCTCTCCACCGCAGTCTGGTTGTAGCTCTCCTCACGCACGAGGATTTCGTACTTGATCTCATCGCTCAGTCCCAGAATCTCTTCCGGCACCTCGAACTCCGTGACGTCGGGTGGCAGGATTGCTGACACGTTGTACGGTGTATCATCGATCTCCACGACCACTTCATAGTTGACGACGGTGATCGGCTCGTTAGTCCGGCCGAGGGTCGGATGGGAAAGGGTGACCGGGTCCCAGGCAAGGACCACATCTTCGTCTGCGCCGAATACGGGCAGCTCCCCTTCATCGCAGTCGGTGACGTACGGCATGCCGTTGACCGTGGGTTCGGGCTGGGCCGGAATCAGGTGGGTGACCTCGGTCTCGCTCTCCAACTCCTCGCCGTCGAGCGAAAGGCCCTCAACCTCATAGGTACCTTCCGGGAAGCGCTTGAAAAACACCTGCGGATCGAGCTCGTCGAACGTGGGCTCCGCGCTTTCGAAGAAGAACTCGGTCACGCCCTGCCGGCGCAACCGGCCAGTAACGAAGACCTTCATCATGCGTCGCTCGTTGGGGTCCTCCATGGTCAACCTGCGCCACTCGTCTCCGTCGATCTTGGCGTGGATGCCCAGGTCGCCGTCAGTGTTGTTGAGCTCAAAGAAGATGAATGCCTCATCGAAAGGGATCTCTTCGTCGTCGTCATCGCTCTCTGCGGCGAACCCCGTGAGGGGCAGGGCGGCAAGGAGCGCAGTGCATAGATATTTCCGGTATGGGTGTATGCTTCTCATCAGTTTCTCCGATTGGTTGCGTATGGACTGGCATATGGACTCACATAGGTGCCGTGATCCGTGGCGTTTGACTGCAGATGCGCGGCGAAACCATCGAAGCGGGCGATGAAAAAATTTCGCGTTCGACCGCGATTGATTTTTGTCCGCCGCGTCGTCCAACGGGGACCCAACGTGTAACTGACGTGATGCAGCACACTGACGATCTCAAACTGGTCACGCGCGTTCTCGACAAGGACCGCGCCGCGTTCGACGAGTTCTTCACGGGCTACTTTTCCCGGCTGACGCGGTTCTGTGCGGCCCGGGTGCAGTCTTCTGAGGCGGTGGAAGACATCGTTCAGGAAGTCATGGTTAAAGCGGTTCGCAACCTGCACACGTACCGCGGCGAGGCCCAGCTCTTTACCTGGCTGTGCCAGATCTGCCGCAACGAGATTTCCACGTGGTACAGGCGCCACGGCCAGCGCGAATCCCAGCTCGTGAGCATTGATGACGATCCTGCAGTGCGGGCAGCGCTCGAATCCATGGGCGTCGATCTGCAGGAGGATCTGTCCCAGCGCCTGGCCGTTGCGGATCTCGTGCAGCTCACGCTGGATTACCTGCCGGACAACTACGGCCGGGTGCTGGAGTGGAAGTATCTCGAGGGTTTGTCGGTAAAGGAGATCGCCCACCGGCTGGGAGTCGGACGTCTGGCCGCGCAGTCCATGCTCGCCCGGGCGCGGAAAGCCTTCAGAACGTGTTTCAGAGATCTGCAAAGCGAGTTGCAGGCGCAAGAGGTTTGAGTGATGACTGAAAACGATCAGGACATCGAACAACTGCTGACGGCTGCCGGTCAGCGACGCCCTCCTCCCGAGGACATGCGGGCGCGGGTGTATGCGCACACGCTGGCCGCCTGGGAAGCCTTGCCGGCGCGTCCGTCGCGTCCGTCGCAAAGGGTGCCCTGGCTGGCCCTGGCGGCGACGGTGCTGATCGGGGTGACGGCGGCAAGTTTCTGGTTCCGTGCACCGCTGAACGTCACGCCGGAGCTCGCGGAAGTGACCTTTGTCCGCGGTACGCTCCACGCGGATAACGGCGAGGTCGCGTCGCGAGGACGTCTACTCGAAGCGGAGAGTGTGCTGACGACACCGGCTGATGGCATGGCCAGCATTCGTTTCAGAACCGGCGCGCGCGTGGTGCTGGACGTTTCCTCGCGCGTGGTGATTGGTTCGAACGCCGTCGAGCTCACGGCCGGTCGGGTCTACGTTGATGCTGACGGCGCGGCCCGCTTGACGGTTGTGACGCCAGAGTTTGAAGTGCGTGACATTGGCACCCAGTTTGAGGTGGGCGTAGGTCCGGCCGGCTCGGCATGGGTTGCGCTCCGCGAGGGGCGGGTGGATGTGCAGTCTGCGGACCAGCGCGTTTCGATGATGGCTCGCGACGGGGTTGGCGAGCTGGCGCGTTTCGAAGGTACCGCGCTTGCCCGGCGGGAAGCGCTGACGAGTACCGATGTGCGTTGGCAGTGGCAGCGTGAGGGGCGTGCGCCGTTGCAGCTGGACGGTACGAGCGTCTACGAATACCTCCACTGGATGGCGCGTGATACGGGGCATCAGCTGCAGTTCGCGAGCCGTGCGGTGGAGCAGAGAGCCAGACTGGAATATCTGCAGGGTGCGGGGACGAGTGACGAAACCACCATGGAAGATGCGCTACGAACCGCGCGATTCAAGCTGACGGCGGCAGGTGCCCGCGGATGGCTGGTCGACTTTCTCTAGCGGTCCCGGCATGAGGACGTTCAGGGTCATGGCGGCGCTGTGGCTGCTGATCCTCGTACCGCCAGCGCTGGCAGCAGAGACGACGCTTCTCAACCGCCTCGTCACCGAAGTGCTGGAAGACTACGAAGAGGCGGGCTTCAGCTTCCTCTATTCCACCGGTCTGGTACGGCCGTCCTTGAAGTTTTCAGTCGAGCCCCCGCCGGGTGATCCCATCGCAAGGCTCAAGGCGGGCCTCGAGCCGCTGCGCCTCGGACTCGTACGGAATCAGCGCGGCGTCTGGCTGATTGTGCCGATTCAAGCAGATGCGTCTGCGGACGTTCTGCGCGGACGGGTGCTCGATGCGGCTACCGGTCAGCCGCTCTCCGGTGTCAAAGTGGAAATTGGTGAGCAGGTGTTGATGACCGACAGCCTCGGCCGGTTTGAACTTGCCGTCGCGCAACCGCAACGCCTGGAGGTCTCTCTGGAAGGTTACGGCCCGGCCAGCCTCCTGGGAGACCCGAAGGTCGACCGGCTGCTCGAGATACCGCTGGCGCAGGAGCGTCTGATGGATGAAATTGTTGTGGTATCGAGCCGCTACGCGCTGCGCAACGATCGTACCGGCATGCACGCGCTCGACATTGAGCTTTTTGACGCCGTTCCGCGCCTGGGGGAAGACCCGCTGCGGATCACGAGCCACCTGCCGGGGATGAGCACCATTGGCGTTTCCGCCAAGCCCCACATTCGTGGCGGTCTGCAGGACGAGCTTCTGGTGCTGTTCAACAATGTGGAGCTGCTGGAGCCGTTTCACCTGCGAGACTTCCAGAGCGTCTTCTCCAGTTTCAACCCGAGTGTCATCGACACGATCGATGTCTACACCGGTGGCTTTCCGATTCGCTATGGCGATCGCATGAGCGGTGTCATGGACATTGATCCGGCGCGGGAACACCGTGGCCGCTGGGGTGAGCTGAGTCTGAGTCTTTTGAACGCGGGCATCCTCCTGCACGGCAATCTGCAGGAAGAACGCGGCAAATGGGCGGTGTCGGCGCGCCGCGGGAATCTCGACATTGTCACCAGAAAGATCAATTCGACGGTCGGTGAACCCTCCTACGGAGACTGGTTTGCCCAGGTACGCTACGAGCTCGATGCCGTGACCGAGTTGGACGTGGGGCTCATCGGGTACGTCGATGACATTGAGCTCAGCGACTTCGATGAGGACGGCGAGATTGCCGAGTCCCGCTACCGGAATTTGTATGGGTGGGCGCAGCTGCATCGTGCGTGGTCGCCGCGGCTGGACACCTCGACGATCCTTTCCATAGGCTCGATCGCACATGACAGGAACGGCTTCCTGAGCGACGAAGATCTCGATAACGGCCGTGCGACGGTCGACGACCGTCGCGACTTCGAACTCTACTCGCTGGCCCAGGTGATCCGCTTTGACGTGTCGAAGCGTGTTTACTCCGAATTTGGTGTGCGCATGAACTATCAGCGCGGATCCTACGACTACGAGGGCGTCATCGAGCGTCGCGCGCTCGCGGATTTGCTGGGGACGGATCTCAACGAAACGCGGCGCTATCGGCTGCGTCCGAGCGGCGCCAGCGGCGGGGTCTACGGTACCGTGCGGGTTGAACCGTTCGAAGGTGTGATGCTGGAAGGCGGGATTCGCTGGGATTTCCAGGACTATACCGATGCGTCCGATTCGCAGGTCAGCCCGCGGGCAAGCGTGAAGTGGGAAATTGACGAGACCAGCGAAATCCGTTTTTCAGCCGGCCGCTTTTATCAGCCGGAAGCCATACACGAACTGCTGGTAGGTGATGGCATCACCGGTTATCAGCAGGAACAGTACGCCGACCACTTCATTCTAGGCTGGCATCGTCGTTTCGGTGAGCGTGGCTTCAGCATGCGTCTCGAAGCGTTCGCCAAGGATTTTCACGATCCCAAACGCCGCTTTGAGAATCTGTTTAATCCTCTGGTGCTTCTCCCCGAGCTTGCCTCGGACCGCGTTGAGATAAGTCCTGACAGAGCTAGAGCCAGAGGCCTGGAGCTCACCCTGCGCTATGAGCCGGACGATGCGTTCATGTCATGGCTGTCGGTGACCGCCACAGAGGTGGAAGATCGCATCGACGGGCGTTGGGTGCCGCGCGCCTGGGATCAGGGTGGCACCGTCTCCACCGGCCTGCGTTGGCAGAACGATCGGTGGACGGTTGCGGCCACGGCGTTGTGGCACGAAGGGTGGCGAACGACGAGCCTGCCGGGCGCGGTGGCGGAAGGAGAGGTGCTCGAGCTTCGACGCAACGGCACTCGTCTGAAAGATTTTCTGTCCGTGGATCTGCAGGTCAGCCGGCGTTGGCAGTGGCATGGTCAATCGCTCACCGCGTTTCTGGAGGTCACCAACCTGCCGAACCGGCACAACGTTGGTGGGATCGAATACGAAATCGAGGAAGACGAAAGTAACGGAGGCTTCCTGCTCACACCGCAGGAAGAAACGCTCCTGCCCCTGGTGCCGTCGCTGGGTATCCGGTGGGAATTCTAGTCAGCCGGAAAGAGCGCCTGCTGCATTGCCCTGCTCGACCTGAACCGTAGAAAGCGGATATGGCCCCACTGCGGATCCACGATGTAATCCAGCATGGCGCGCCGTTTGCGATGATGCTGCGTGACGATCCACCAGACCAGAGAGTCTTCGCCGCGCCAGACCGCGAGCTGGCCCCAGAACGACTCGTAGTTGGTTCCCCAGAGCAGCTCCTTGTCGCGCCAGCGGCGCCACGAGCGATGCAACACCCGGTACAGCAGCACCGGCATCCGCAGGTCCAGCCAGATGATCGTATCGAGATGAGGCCAGAACGTGGCCTGCGCATCGTTGGTATAGGAGCCGGAGACGGTCCAGGATTCACCTGAGGTCGCTTCTCTGAACTTTTCTCTCAGAAGCCCGGGATTGGTGGCGTTCAGCCCGACCCAGTGGGGTTGCCAGTTGAGGGCGTCGAGATTGACGTGTGGGATGCCGCGCTCATCGGCCAGGCGCTGAGCCAGGGTGGTTTTACCCGCGCAGCTGTTACCCATGACGAGAATGCGTTGACCGAGGTCGGGGGACATAGCCTGGCTTGACCGCTGCGGGAAGCGGATGGTACACCCACGGCATTGCTGAGGCGAGGTCGTCATGAAATACGTAATCCTTCTGCTGAGTCTGGCGGCGTTCCCGGCGGTGGCGTACGGTGAAGTTACCGACAAGTCGACCAACGGATTTACGTCGGTCCACGAATTGGTGTTGCAAGCAAGCCCGGCGCGGGCCTATGAGGCGCTGACGCGGGACGTGCACCTGTGGTGGGACGCCAGTCACTCGTTCGGCGGGGACGCGGCGGGATTTACCATGGAACCGACGGCTGGCGGGTGTTTCTGCGAAAAGCTGGCGGACGGCGGATCGGTGCAGCATATGCAGATTGTGAATGCCCAGCCGGGGCGATCGCTCACGCTGCGTGGCGGCCTTGGACCGCTCCAGGCCATGGGCGTGGCGGGGGCCATGACGTTTGCCTTCAAGCCTCATCCCGAGGGTGCGCTGCTGAGCTACCGCTACGTCGTGGGCGGCTACGTCAACGGCGGTCTGGCGCCTTTGGCAGAGCCGGTTGACCAGGTGCAGCTGGGTCAGCTGCAACGCCTGCAGCAGTTCCTGGCGACGA
The DNA here is from genome assembly GCA_028285415.1 of Pseudomonadales bacterium. GTDB lineage: Bacteria > Pseudomonadota > Gammaproteobacteria > Pseudomonadales > Azotimanducaceae > UBA4421. The sequence continues at coordinate 25,264 of JANQPF010000029.1, read as the reverse complement.
ACGCGCCGCTCAACTAGTCGAACAAACCTTCGAACGTGCGCGCCTCGTTGCTGGTTCGCGCCTCGCGCAGACAACGCGCCAGCACCGGTATCCCTTCCACAATCTGCTCCTCCGTCAAATGGCCGAATGCCAGACGCAAGAAGGGTTTGTTCCGGTTAGCGTAGTGGAAAGCGGTACCCGGCAGGTAGTTGAATCCGTTTTCCTGGGTCAGTTCCCAGAGCTTTTTGCGATCGACGTCATCGGGCATGCGCAGCCAGATGAACAAACCACCCGCCGGGTTGGACCAGGCGCAGATGTCGTCGAGCGTGTCCTCGAGGCCCTGAGTGGTCAGATCGCGTTTACGCTTGAGCACGGGGTTGGTGACCGCCGCGTGGTTGCCAATGCCGTCCTTGTAGAACTCCGCAGCGATGGCCGCGGCGAGGTAGTTGCTGCCAGCATCGTGTCGGCGCGCGAGTATTTTCTCGAGCATGGGCGGACGGGCGTAGACGTAGCCGAGGCGGAAGCCCGGCGCCAGGATTTTTGACAGTGATCCCAGATAGACATGGTTCGGGTTGTCGTCCAAGGCAAAGAGCGCGGGTTCAATCGGCCCGTCGTAGTGCACGTCGGCGTAGCAGTTGTCCTCGACGATCGGCACGTTGTAGCGGGCCGCAACCTCGATCATCTCCAGCCGGCGCGACTTCGGCATGATAAAGCCGGTTGGGTTCTGGTACGTGCTGATGGCGTAGATGAATTTTGGCAGACGACCTTCGCCGGTCAGGCGTTCGAGCGCTTCAGCCAGATGATCGATGCGCATCCCACCTTCGTCGAGACGAACGCCTACCATGTCGAGCCCGAGGCTGCGGTAGGCGCCGAGCGTGCCGGGGTAGCTGTACTCCTCGACGATGACAGTGTCACCTTTTTGATCCTGCAACGCTTCGGCCGTGAGCGTGACGGCCTGCATCGAACCGTTGGTGATGATGAGATGGTCGGGATTGATGTCGACACCCTCACGCCCACCCTCGCGCTCCGCCATCGCCTGGCGTAGGCCCGCGTGGCCGAGACCGCCGGGGTACTTGGTGAGTTCTTCCGCCTGCTCGCCGATGACTTTGACCGCTGCAGCCTGCAGCGCCTCGGCCGGGAAGGTGCTGGGATCAGAGCGGCCCGTGCCGAAGTCGTATTTGATTTCAGACATGGCCCACCGCCAGGCTGTCGCACAGGATCAAACTGGGTGGCGTGCTCATCTACGTGTTCCCTCTCTCCCTTTACGCTATCGTAGCGTACAACACGTGCGTTTGTGACTGGGGAGAGGTTTTGACTGAGCGACGCGCCAAATGGCGCTTTGGCATGGTCGGCGGCGGCGAAGGCGCGTTCATTGGCCAGGTGCATCGGCTGGCTGCGGAGATGGACGGCGCGGCATGCCTCGTTTGTGGCGCGTTCGCTTCGGATGCTGAGCGGTCGCGGCGTTCGGGCCGGGAGCTCTACGGCCTGTCTGATGAACGGTGTTATCCCGACTATGCCACGATGTTCGCCGCGGAAGCCGCGCGACCCACAGACGAGCGCATGCAGTTTGTTGTGATCGCGGCACCCAACCACGTGCACGTGCCCGTTGCTGAAGCTGCCCTCGCAGCCGGTTTCCATGTCGTCTGCGACAAGCCGTTGGCGATGTCCCTGGCACAGGCTGAGCAGCTGGCCGGAACGCTCGCGAAGTGCGATCTCGAGTTTGCGGTCACCCATAACTACACCGGCTACCCGATGATCAGAGAAGCCCGTGCGCTGGTTGCGTCGGGTGCGCTGGGTGCTATCCGGCGCGTCAATTGCGAGTATCTGCAGGGCTGGCTGGCATCCGACGCGAGTGACAACAAGCAGGCGGCCTGGCGCACTGATCCGGAGCGGGCGGGTGCCGCCGGCTGCTTCGGCGACATCGGCTCCCACGCCGAAAATCTGGTGAGCTACGTGACCGGCCTCGATATTGTAGCGCTCTGTGCGGATCTGACGACGTTCGTGCCCGGTCGTGAACTCGATGACGACGGCAACGTGCTGCTGCGTTTTGCCGGCGGCGCGCGCGGCGTCGTCAGCGCCAGTCAAATTGCCGTGGGCAAAGAAAACGACCTGGCGCTACAGGTCTACGGTGAGCGCGGGGGATTTGAGTGGAAACAGTCTGATGCCAACAGCCTGCTCGTGCGCTGGACGGACCGCGCCCCAGAGATCAGGCGCACGGGTGGTCCGGGTCTGTCGGCGGCGGCACTCGATGCCGCGCGCACGCCGTCGGGTCATCCCGAGGGTTATCTCGAAGCGTTTGCGAACGTCTATCGGGGGTTTTATCAGGCGTTGGACGGGGTGGCAGACGCTGACTTTCCAGACGTCGAGCACGGCGTGCGCGGTATGCGCTTCATCGAACGGGTTGTTTCGAGTTCGGCCCAGGGTGGCGTCTGGGTAAATTTTGAGGAGTGAGAGTATGCGAACGTTGCAGGGTCCGGCCATCTTTCTTGCCCAGTTCATGGCGGACGAAGATCCGTTCAACAATATCGAGGCGATGGCGAAGTGGGCGGCAGATCTCGGTTTTGTGGGCATCCAGGTGCCCATCGGTAATCCGGCCTTCATTGACGTTGCTCAGGCCGCGGAGAGCCAGGACTACTGCGACGAGTTGAAAGGCCGGGTGGAGGCTCAGGGCGTGGTCATCACCGAGCTCTCGACGCATCTCGAAGGGCAGCTGGTGGCGGTGCACCCGGCCTACAACGAGCTTTTTGACGGGTTTGCCGCACCGGAGGTCCGCGGCAATCCCCGCGCGCGAACCGAGTGGGCCATTCAGCAGGTGACGCTCGCGGCTAAGGCGAGCGCCAATCTCGGGCTGACCGAGCAGGTGTCCTTCTCCGGCGCGCTGCTCTGGCCGATGATGTATCCCTGGCCGCAGCGCTCACCGGGCCTGGTGGAAGCCGGTTTTGCGGAGCTTGCGCGCCGCTGGCGGCCCATTCTCGATGCGCATGAAGAGTGCGGGGTGAACGTGTGCTACGAGATCCACCCGGGCGAAGACCTGCACGATGGGGTGACTTTCGAGCGCTTCCTCGATGCGGTCGACGGCCATCCGCGCGCCAACATCCTCTACGACCCCAGCCATTTTGTGCTGCAGCAGCTCGACTATCTGAGCTTCATCGATATTTATCACGAGCGGATCAAGATGTTTCACGTCAAGGATGCCGAGTTCAACCCGACGGGCAGAGCGGGGGTGTACGGCGGCTATCAGGACTGGCTCGAGCGCCCGGGCCGGTTTCGCTCGCTGGGTGACGGGCAGATCGACTTCAAAGCCATTTTCTCGAAGCTTGCTGGTTACGACTACGCAGGCTGGGCGGTGCTCGAATGGGAGTGTTGCCTCAAGCACCAGGAAGACGGCGCGCGAGAGGGGGCTCAGTTCATTCGCGATCACATCATACGGGTCACGGACAAAGCGTTTGACGACTTCGCGTCGAGCGGCGTGGATGCTGCGATGAACAGAAGGGTGCTGGGATTGGAGGACTAGCCAAGCTCAGCGGATGTCCGAAACTACCGCATTGTTTCGTCTACTCAGTGACCACCTGTGAGGAGAAGACATGAGCCAGCACGAATTTCGCTTTCCCAACGAAACTGACGAGTACCGGGCCGCCCGCGATGAGCTTCTGGAAGCGGAGATGGCGCTGCGCGATCAGATCGAAGCGGTGGCAGATCTCAGACGCGCGCTGCCGCTCGGCGGGACGGTCGCAAACTACACGTTCGACGGCGTCGATGGACCCGTGACGCTGGCGGAGCTGTTCGGCGATCACGGCACGCTGATTTTGTACGGCTACATGTTTGGCGCCGGCGCCGAGGCGCCCTGTCCGATGTGCAGCGCGTTTCTGGACAGCCTCAGCGGCCAGCTCGAGCACATCAATCAGCGTGCTGCGCTCACCGTTGTTGCACGCAACGGCATTGCTCCGCTCGCCAAGCTCTTCGCCGCGCGAGGCTGGCAGGACGTGCCGTTCGTGTCGGCCGCAAACAACACCTTTCCAAGCGACTATCACACGGAAATGCCGAACGGCGCGCAGGTACCTGTGTGCAACGTGTTCGTCAAACGCGACGGCGAGATCCGCCATTTCTGGACATCCGAGATGTTCTTTGCGCCCTCCAATTTTCATCCGCGTCACGTCGACATGCTCTGGCCGCTCTGGCATTTCTTCGATATCACGCCAGAGGGGCGCGGAGAGTTCATGCCTCAGTTAAAATACTGAGCATCTTTTCCAGACGGACCTAAAGGACGATGCAGTTAGACGCCATTGAGGTGGGCTTCGACGCGCCCAATGATGTGAATGTCATTATCGAGGTGCCCGTGGGTGGTGAGCCCATCAAGTATGAAATGGACAAAGCGTCGGGTGCGCTGTTTGTCGATCGCTTCCTCTACACCTCCATGCGCTATCCGGGGAACTACGGCTTTGTTCCGCATACGCTTTCGGACGATGGCGATCCCATCGACGTGCTGGTTGCGAGCACCCGGGCGATCACCCCGGGTGCGGTACTGAACTGTCGGCCGATCGGCGTGCTTCTCATGAAAGACGAGTCGGGCGGCGACGAGAAGGTGATTGCCGTGCCTTCCAACAAGCTCACCCGCCGCTACGAGAACGTCGTGGAAGTGGATGATCTGCCGCAGATCACGCTGGACCAGATCTCCCATTTTTTCGAGCGTTACAAAGATCTCGAAGACGGCAAGTGGGTCGAGATTGAAGGCTGGGGTGACGCGGCGCTTGCGCGCGAGCTCATTCAAGAGGCGATGGATCGGGTGGGAAACTGACGGCGAAATCTTCGCTCGTCACACGTGACACGTTCGCCACGAAGCTGATCGTGTGGTAGTTGCCGCAGAGCGCCAGGATTTCGAGCTGCTGCGCGGCGTCCCAGGCGGTCTGAAAGCGTGCTTTCAAGTGGTCATCGAGCGTGCCGGTTGCGCAGAGCGCGTCAACCGCGTCCAGCAGCAGCTGCTCCTCAGCGCTCCACAAAGATACGTCCGTGCGCGTTCGCGCCGTATCTTCGCTATGTGCGCGGTCGAAGCCTGCCGCGCCGGCAAATGCGCCGACGTGGACACCCCATTCGTACTCACACCGATTGTTGGCGCAGGTGCGCAGGATGACGAGCTCGCGCTGGCGGAGCGTGAGCGGGCTGTCTTTGTCCAGCAGGTTCAGTGTGCCCTTTTTGAGAAATCTGAGGCTGTTCGCGAAGACGCGGAAGAGCTTCAGCACGTAGCCGTTGCGCTGTGGGTAGCCTGCGAGGGTGGCGCTGACGTCGCCGCTGAAGGGCGGATCAATCGGGTCGAGGCGGTACATTTACTTTCCTTTGCTGTGTGATTGCTACAAAATATGTAGCGTTTAGAGAAGGGTACAACAGACGCAAGAGGATTGCTACATAAAATGTAGCAACTCTGGCTAAAGGGGCAGAATGACAATCAAAACGCCGGGTCAGCCGGCACGTGGCTCGTCTTCGGGCCGTCCTATCATGGTGCTCCTGGACGTGCTCGGGCAGCGCTGGGTGCTGCGCATTCTCTGGGAGCTCAGGGCAGAGCGCCTCAGATTCCGGGAACTGCAGGCACGTTGTGACGGCGTGTCTCCCACGTTACTCAATCAGCGGCTCAAACAGCTGCGCACGCTGGAGATAGTGGATGCCGATGACGATGGGTACGGGCTGACCTCTTCCGGCGTTGCGCTCGGCAAGGAACTGTCGCGTCTCAACGACTGGGCGGAGCGTTGGAAAACAAGTCTGCAGTAGCGCCAGGCAGCGGACTTTGCGGCGTGTTGCACAAAATTCATAACAAATTTGTCCCCTCTTCGTTGACAACGGCTCGCATGAGGCGCAAGATGCGCGCCCTCTCAACTCACGAGAAGAAGCGTTTAAGAACATGAATTGGAACTGGACCAACACCAACACCCTCCGCGTGGACGTACTGTCCCTGCGCGGCGGTGCGTGCGTGCTCGGTTCACTTCCGTACGCAGTCTCGGTCGAAATGCCGCAGAAGGATTTCATCGCGCATGAACCGGGAGGCTCTTTAAGGTAGCTATTTGACGATATCAGTCGAACGCGAAAACCCCGAAGAGCCACAAGCCTTCGGGGTTTTTTCGTTTTGGGGTGTTCGTTTTTGACGAACGAGGAAGCAAGGAAGAAAGATGACTTATCAAGAAAGACTCAGTCGCAACGTGTTCCGCACGTTGGTCGTGGGATTTTTCCAGGTGTTCCTGGTGATCATCCCCGTGGCAGTGCCTTTCTTTTCGAGCAAGGGACTGTCCATGTCGGACGTCTTCAGCCTGCAGGCGCTGTTCGGGTTGGTGGTGCTGATTACCGAAGTGCCCTCGGGGTACGTCGCGGATCTGCTCGGCCGCAAGAACACGCTGGTCGTGGGGGCCATCCTCGGTGCGATCGGACACTCGTTTCTGCTGATTGCCGAAGGTTTCTGGACGCTGGCGCTCTTCGAGATATTTCTCGGGCTTGCCCATTCGATGATCTCGGGTGCGGATCTCGCAATGCTCTATGACACGGAGCTTGCGCTCGGCCGTGATGAGGAGGAGCAGCGCCAGGTAGTTGGCAAACTTTACAGCGCACGGACGTTTTCGGAGGCCTGCGCGGGGGTGGTGTGCACAATCGTGTTGCTTTACGCCACGTTCGAAGAGCTCGTTTACGTCCAGGTAGCCATCGGCTGGATTCCGGTGCTTCTGGTTCTGCGGCTGGTCGAGCCGCCGGGTGAGCGTCTGGAGCAGGCCGGCCACGCGGCGAACATGGCACGGATACTGCGCTATCTCGCGGGGCACTCGAGCGTGCTTCGGCTGGTGTTTCTTGCGCTGTCGGTTTGGAGCCTCACGACGTTCTATGCCGTCTGGCTCCTGCAGAAAGTCTGGGAGCAGCAGGGTATTGCGCTCGCTCACTTCGGTTGGATCTGGGGTGCACTCACGCTCCTCGCCGCGTTTGCGGGGCGCTGGGCACACCGCTTCGAAGATGCGGTAGGTCCCCGTGGGGTGCTGCTCTTCATGGGACTGGCACCCGCGGTTGGCTATGCCGGGCTCGAGCTCTTCGGAGTCATCGGCGGGCTCGTAGCCAGCAGCACGTTCTTCCTGGCGCGCGGATTTGGTCTCGTGATTCTGCGCGATGCGCTGAATAAACGCGTCCCCAGCGAGTTTCGCGCGACGGCGAACTCGCTCGCAAGCTTCGGCTTCAGGGGAGCGTTCGTACTGACGGGGCCGGTGGTGGGTTACGCCTATGACCTATGGGGCATGGGTACCACGCTGGCTCTGCTGGTGGGCGTCACGCTGGTGATTTTTATCACTCTGATCGTGCCGCTGATGATGGCTGTGCGTGCCGATCCGGCGCCGCAGTCGATGAAATGTGTCGAGAACTAGGCGAGGAGGTCAGCATGAACAGATATGAAATTGAAGCAGTCAGAAACCGGACTGCTCGCGCTCATGCCCGACGCAAGGAAGGCGTCGAATACCAGCTGCGGATGATTCCCGGCTCCGGCGGCCAGTTGGAGCTGGTCGAGCTGGAGGCTCGCAAGTCCCGCATGCTGGAGTGGGCGCATCTGATGAACTTGACCGGCTACTACTGATAGCCTCGGACCTGAATCGCGCGATCGTCCCCAAGCGATTGCGCGCCTACCTATAGGTCCATTGCCCGGGGGCAACACCCCCGGGCTTTTTTATGCCCCCTCATCAGGCGGCTGGCGGAACGTGCGCACCGGTAGTGACCAGTTGAAGAGGATTGCCATGGCCCGTGTCGTCAGGCACACGCCGAAGCCGGCCAGCATCGCGATGTTTGCCGGCATGAAAAACTGCGCGGTTACGTACGCGATGGCACCGGCGAACGCAGCCGTCGCGTAGATCTCGGCTTTCAACACCAGCGGGACTTCGTTGGCAATCACATCGCGGATCATGCCGCCAAACACCGCCGTCACGACGCCCATAATGACCGCAATGGTGGGACTGTATTCGAGCGCCATTGCCTTGTGTGCACCGATCACACAGAACATCGAAAGCCCCAGCGCGTCCGCCCAGACGAGTGCACGGCGCATCGTGTGTGGCTGATTGGCGAATACGAAGACGCCCAGCGCGGCGACGAAGGTGATGTAGAGGTACACGGGTGAATCGAGCCAGAAGACGGGCAGGTCGAGCACAATGTCGCGTACCGTGCCGCCGCCGATAGCGGGGAAAAGGGCCAGCACCAGGTAGCCGAACACGTCCAGGTGTTTACGCGCGGCAACCAGTGCCCCCGATACGGCAAAAACGAATACCCCGAAGTAGTCGAGGGCGGTAACCCAGGAAATCTCCATGCTCACAGGCGCTCAGGGCAGGCGTACTACGCCGCTGGCAACCAACGCGTCGAGATCGTCGCGCCCCAGATCCTCGAAGATGGATGCGGCATCCGCGCCCGGAAGCGGCGCCGGGCAGCCGGGCTCGTTTGCCGACTGCGACAGCCAGGGTCCGGGTCCCGTGGTGCGCATCATGCCGAGCTTCTGGTGCTCGCGCGCAACGATGAGCCCGCGCGACGTTACGGTGTCGGACGACACTATATCGTTCATCCAGGTAAGCGCATGAATGCCGACGTCTTCGCCGCGAAGGTTTGCGACGGCGTCACTCGTCGACAAACCCGCGCACCAGTGAGCAAGGTCTGTCTCGAAAGCATCGTCGTGGCTGATGCCAATGCGATCAGCGACGGCAGCCGGGGAGTGCGCGCCAACAAAAACCCAGCCGTCATTGCACTCATACAATCGCTGGGTTGGACCCGCGCCCAGGGAGTCCGGTCCGCGCGGTTCGTCCCACGCTTTGCCGGCGTAGTCCTGCAGATGCGCTGATTGCAGCGTACATGCGGTACGCGCAAGCGCGGAGGAAACCTCCTGACCGCCGCCCTCGCGACGGCGCGCCGCCAGCGCCATCAGGACGCCAAACGCGCCGGCGTAGCCCGTGCCGTAGTCGTTGACCACGCCGTAGGGCCAGAGGATGGGCTTGTCGGCACCGCCGAAACGCACTTGCATACCGGTGAGGGCTTGTGCAGCTTCTTCGTATCCGGGTTGATCTGCCATCGGACCGGTATCGCCATAGGCATTCAGGCTGGCATAGATGATGTCCGGTTTGCGTGCTTTGACGGATTCGTAGTCGATACCCAGGCGCGCGACGACATCGCTGCGGAAATTCTGTACGACCACATCGGCGTCTGCGACCAGCTGCCAGAAGATTTCCAGTCCCTCAGGGCGTTTGAGATCGAGCAGGATCGAGCGCTTCGCGCGGTTGATGTCGTGATGGTAAACCACGTCGCCGCGGTTGGGATCGTCGATCTTGATGACATCCGCGCCGAGTTCGGCGAGCGTCCGCCCGCAGGTTGGACCGGCCAGAATGATGCAGAGGTCCAGCACCTTCAGGCCGGCCAGCGGAAGACCCTGGTTGGGCTCGGGATTTGACGGCGACATTAACGTGCGTTTCTTTGCAGCCAGAATCTCTTCCCGGTGCTGATCCGGGGCAGGTGCTGCGCCCTGTATGGCGCCGGGTGTTGCAGACATCTTGACCTGCAGTCCGGGCTGGCGCATCGCACCGAGGCTGGGATCGTCGACGGTGGCCAGGAGGTCGCTGTGCATTGCCTGGGGGTGGGACAGCCATTCCTCCGTCGACAGGCATGCCACACCGGGAATGTCGAGCGCCTGGAAGTGTTCTTCCCAGGCCTGCGCGTCGCGGGTTAGAAACGTCTCGGTCAGAAACTCGATGAGCTCTTGATTGAGCGCGGGATTCGCCCCGAGGCCCCGCGATGCCATGCCTTTTTCGATGAAGTCTTCCCGCCCCATGTCACGGAGAAACGTCTCGCCGTGACGCGGCACGGTGCAGACGATGTGGACCCAGCGTCCGTCACGGCACTGATACTGGTGATCAAAGCCGGAAAAAGCCGACGTCGTGATGGGCTTGAAAGGCAGGCGCGACAGCGCAAATACGCCGACAGCCTGGAGCATCGCGTCGAAGAGCGGGATCTCCACACGTTGCCCGCTGCCGCTGTCCTGGCGCGCGTACAGAGCGGCCGTGATGTACACCGCCGACAGCATGGCCGCGTAACAGGAGGCGATTGGTTCTGATGTGAACACCGGCGGACCTGTGCGTTCAGCCGGATGTTGGTGCAGAACCTGCACCATGTTGCGGTACTCGGCAATTGGGCGGAACACGTCTGCCGCCGCGAAGACGACGCCCTCCCAGCCCGGCATTGCCGAGCGTGGATCGTCCCCGGCGAACGCCGGCATGGCGTTGTAGATGAGGCCCGGGTTGCGTTCTCGTAACGATGCTTCGTGCAGGCCGAAGCGTGCCATCGCGCCGGGACGAAAGTTTTCGATGATGACGTCTGCACCGGCGATGAGTTCTGCCGCTATGGCCGCATCATCGGGGTCATGCAGATCGAGACAGATACTCTTCTTACCACGGTTCCAGGTGGCGTTGGCTGGCGTGTCGTAAACGGCGCCACCGGGAGGATCGACTTTGATCACTTCAGCCCCCTGATCGGCAAGGAGCATGCCGGTGAGCGGTCCGGCAACGTAGTGGCCGAAGTCGATGACGCGAATCTGGTCGAGTGCGCCCATACAGGTTCTCCTTGCTGTTCCCGGCTCGTCGCCTCGGGCACCGAGTTGTTGCAGCGCAAGCGTCGCCGCTACGCTTCTAGAGTCTGGAGATCATAAACGCCCGGCGGTCTCGAGTACCATCAATGCGTCAGCCGTCACCCATGGATTCATTTTTCGCTTGGACGTGCCACCCCAGTCGACGTAGTCGTTGCCATGCTCAATCTCTGCCCGCGCTTTGTAGTAGCGAGCCTCAGCCGGCCACCCTCCGTCGGCCAGCCGTTTTTCCTCGAGTAAATCGAGCGGGCCGGTGCAGCGGTGATCTGCGATCCGGCCGGTTTCGGCCATGACCTTGAGTCCGTGCAGAAAGTCGTAGTGCCAGTACAGAGGGTAGTGCAGTTTGGTGAATTCCCGTTTGATGACGTCGCCAGACCGCTCTCCCAGATAGAGCTGGCGCTTCAGAAAAATCTCCGCGGCGCGATCGGTGGCCGCCAGCGCTGCTTTCGAATCGAACGCTGTGGCGTACAGGTCCAGCGCGCGGAGGGGCAGAATCGATTCCATGAACGAAGAGTGGCAGGCATCGGGATTCTTGTCGCAATTCCAGCCGCCGTCCGGCCACTGCCAATGCAGGAGCCGCTCGGCCAACTCGTGACACTGGTCGTTCATCAACCCCAGCTTCATGATCGACCAGAGTGCATTGGACTGCTGCGACGCGCAGCGTCTGTGACGACCCTGCATGACGGGAACGCCCGCATGCCGATACGCTGCCGCCTTGGAACGACACTCGAACTCTGCGAAATAGGTTGGACGCAGCCAGGTTTCGAGGAGCTGATCGCGCACGGGCCACAGCGTCTCGTCGCCGGCGGGATAGCCGATGTCGGCGAGGGCTGCCATCACCCAGTGAGCGCCCTGCCATTTGGCGTACACGTCGTGAGCGGGTTCAATCCGGCCCTCACTGTCGCGATTGCTCAACAGCGCGCCGACCAGAGGAGAGGCGCGTATCTCTTCGCGCAGGTCGGGCAGCGCCTCCGGGGATTTGCCCAGCACGCCGACCTGCACTTTAAAGCGGATGGACGGCTCCGGGTGTTCGAGTAAGCGGTTGATGATGTCCATGACCCGTCATCTCCAACTTTGCCGCTGGTAGATCGTCTTATAACACCTTGCCCAGCACCAGCTCATCCCTGATCGGTACGCCGTCGATGCCGAGCACTTCCTTCTGCGGATCCAGGCCTTTCAACCGTAGCACGTTGGCAAATGCCCCGGGGTTCAGGGCTTCCAGGCGATAGCCTCGCCGCTGGTAAAACTTGAGTGCGGGCAGGTTGTCGTTGGTCGTGCAGAGCCAGATATGCGCCACTGCTTTGCGTCTGCATCGATCCTCGAGCGCCTCGAGGAGCGCGCCGCCGTAACCCTGCCACTGGCGGATTGCCTGAATTGCAAGCAGCTCACAGGCGTTCTCCTCGTCGCGATAGATGGCGTAGCCAACGGGTGTGTTGTCCGCCTCGACGATCAAGCCGGGGTGATCAGCAAGCGTATGCAGGACACCGCGGCTGACGACCTGCCGGCCGCCGATGGTATCTGCGTATTCGTGGATCCAATCGAAGTCGGCCGCTACCGCTTCGCGGATCTGCATGTCAGCCGCCGGAAACGTCCACCGCGGGGATGAGATCGTTCTTGATCAGCGTCGCGGATGGCCGTTTGCGCTCGTACTTCCTGGCCGGCGTATTGATGATCTCCAGCAGGTCGCCGGCTTCGAGTCCGGCCTTTTCCCGCTCGGCGCTGACGCTGCCGTACAGCGTCGAGCGTTGCTGCGGGCTGCGATTGAGCGTGCGGATGATTTTGCGCATTTCGTCCGAGGTCGTTTCCTGACCGTGCAGCGTCCCCGCGGCGCGGCTGATGGATTCGTTCATCAGCGTGCCCCCGAGGTCGTTGCAGCCGGCGTTGAGGCATGCCTTGACGCCCTCGTGCCCCATCTTCACCCAGCTTGCCTGGATGTTGTCGATCAGGCCGTTGAAGACGAGCCGGGCTACGGAGTGCATGAGAATGGCTTCGCGGAACGTCGGTCCCTTGCGTGCTTTCCCTTTCAGGTACATGGGTGCTTCCATGTGCACGAATGGCAGTGGCACAAACTCGGTGAAACCGCCGGTACGGGCCTGCAGGTCGCGCACGCGGATGAGGTGGCGTGCCCAGTGCTCATGCCCTTCCACGTGGCCGTACATGATGGTGGCCGTGGTCCTGAAGCCTACGCCGTGGGCTGCCTCCATGACTTCGAGCCACTGTGCCGTGTTGATCTTGTCGGGACAGATCACCGCGCGCACCTCGTCATCGAGAATCTCCGCCGCCGTGCCGGGCAGCGTGCCGAGGCCGGCCTCTTTGAGCATGGCCAGATACTCGGGCAGCGGCATATCGAGCGTGGCTGCACCCTGCCACACTTCGAGCGGCGAAAACGCGTGAATGTGCATGTCGGGTACCGCACCTTTGACGGTACGCAGAATGTTGACGTAGGTGTCACCCGTGTATTCGGGGTGAATGCCACCCTGCATGCAGACTTCGGTGGCGCCGCGATCCCAGGCCTCCGTTGTCCGCCGTGCTATTTCTTCATCGGAAAGATCGTACGGCCGGCCGCGCAGATTCTCGGCGAGCTTGCCTTTGGAGAATGCACAGAACTGGCATTTGAAGTAGCAGATGTTGGTGTAGTTGATGTTGCGGTTCACGACATAGCTGACGGTGTCGCCGCAGGTCTGGCGCCGCAGCTGATCCGCGGCCTGGGTCACGGCGGTCAGGTCGTCACCGCGAGCCTGGAAGAGGCGCACGATGTCAGCCTCGTCGAGGGGTTCCTGCGCTCGTGCTCTGTCGACAATTTCCCGGATGTCTGCGGAGACGTGGCGGGGTTCGTCCATGATCGCCGTCATGATGTCCGCCGGTGGGGGCGTGTCCGGATCGCCGGGGCACCATTCGTCGATGCGCGGGAAACCCTCTGCATCGATCATCTCCAGGACCCGTTCGTGCAGGTCCTCATGCGTCCACCGTTCGATGTCCCGCGCGTATGCCGGATAAACGGTCAGCCGTTCGGTGAGGAATTTGCCCGCAGCTGCCGTTTCGCGTGTGAGATCTTCGAGATGTGGCCATGGCGCTTCAGGATTCACGAAGTCCGGGGTTACGGGTGATACGCCGCCCCAGTCGTTGATGCCCGCGTGCACAATCTGCGGCAGCACGCCAGGGCTCAGATTCGGCGGCGCCTGGATGCTCATGTCTTCGCCGAACAGGATGCGCGCCACGGCGATGGTCCACAGCAGCTCGTTGAGGTCCGGCTCCGGTGCGTTGACCATCTTGGTGTCCGGCTTCGCACGGAAGTTCTGGACGATGATTTCCTGAATGTGGCCATGACGCTGGTGAATGGCGCGAATGGCAAGCAGGCTTTCGATACGCTCGAGGCGGGTTTCACCAATGCCGATCAATATGCCCGTGGTGAAGGGCACCCGGGCGATGCCGGCGTTTTCCAACGTCTCGAGGCGCACGCTTGGAATCTTGTCGGGGGAGCCGTAGTGCGGCATGCCTTTTTCGCACAGCCGCTCGGATGCCGACTCGAGCATGATGCCCATGGACGGTGAGACGGCACGCAGCTCTGCCAGTTCCTCCGGGCTCAAGTTACCGGGATTCAGATGCGGCAGCAGGCCGGTCTCCTTGAAGACAGCCTCTGCGGCAGCCATGAGATACGCCGTTGTGCTTTCGTAGCCCATTTCCGCAAGCGCTTCGCGTGCGGCTTTGTATCGGAGCTCGGGCTTTTCGCCGAGCGTAAAGAGGGCTTCTTTGCAGCCCATGGCCTGGCCATGACGGGCAACCTCGAGCACTTCGTCGATGGTCATGTAGGGTGCTTTCAGCTTGCGGGGCACCTGCGCAAACGTGCAGTAGTGACAGACGTCTCGACACAAGTGTGTCAGGGGGATGAACACTTTCTTGGAGTAGGTGATCGTGTTGCGAAAGCCTCGGTCGCGCAGCGTCTGGGCGACGTCAGCAAGCGCGCGCGTGTCCTCGAAGTCGGCCAGTGCCAGCGCTTCGTCGTTGGACGGCAGCTTCCCTACCAGGGCGTTGTCTAGAATGTTTTGAATCTGCATGAGTACGTCATCCGGAAATCGTGTGGGAGGAATCGCGCAGGCGCTCGAGAATGCCGTGGTTGGCGAGATACGTCGTCGTCTGGCTGTACGGTGTTTCGTCGGCCACCTTCAGCAGATCGTCCGGGACGTCCACGTCCAGACCGAAACGCGTGCCGGGCACAATCCGCGGCGTGAAGCCTGCCGCGAATGCGCCATCCACGTGCGGTTTGAAGCTCCTGCCATCGAAGATGTACGGCATGCACAGCGGCGGCGAACAGATCAGGCCGTTGGTGCCGATGTGCTCCGCGTCAGGCAGGATCGTCACGTGCTCGTGGTTGGCAAGAATCTCATCGAGCTCGTCGGTTGCGATGCCCGGCACGTCGGCCGGGACGACAAACGCGCCCTTGGCGTCGAAGTTGGCGATGAGGTGCTGGGTTGCCTGCTCCAGAGCGCCGGCCAGATTAGCCGTCGGGCTTTCGGCAAAACGCTCGGTCGCGAAGGTCTGCGCCAGAGCGTCAGCTTCGGGTGTACGGGATACGATGAGAATGCCGGTCAGCCGGCTGGACTTGGTCAGACAGGTGAGGACGTCTCGTGCCATGGCCAGCATGAGAGATCGTCGCTCTTCTTCACTCAAGACGTTTGCTAGACGTTGTTTCGCGCGATCAAACGTCTTTATGGGAACGATCGCCCACATTGGCTCCTCCCGACAGTTGAACGGACGCTGGCACGGCCCCTATTCGCGTTCCTTCAGGCACTTACGCGACTGAGTTGCCGTGAGCGTGTGGACAGCGTGCTCGGACGACTGCCCAACCTAAGAGCCCCGCACCGTACCACGTTGATTTGATGAGGGATAGTTGGATTTCCAGAGCTGAGCGTGCGTTTTTGCACGCAAGCAGGCGTTCAGGTGCGTGGATTTGCCACCTGGGTGGCGAACTCGAGGCACGTCTCCGCCAGCGCAACCCGCGCATCGAGGCTGTCCATGATGGTGTTGGTCACCCGCGTTGGCCCGGCAATCTGCTCCGCCTGGTCAGCGTCGGTAGCATCGAGCACGAAGCCCGCGAGCAGCTCTCCATAGTAGTCAGCGACCGCCGCGGCGCTTGCCGGGACGTTTAGCTCCGCCATCATTTTGGCGGCCGGGCCTTTGATTGCCAGCCCGCCGACAATGGGCGACACCGCAATGACCGGCTTGCGGCTGAGCTGAGTCCGGAAATCGCCGAGCGCAAGCATCGGATCAACCGAGACAAAAGGATTGCTGGGACAGACGATGACGGCGTCGCAGTCGGCAAGCCAGCGGGTGATCAACGGATTCAAGGTCGCGTCTTCGACCCCCTGAAAGCTGAATCCGGTGACCGCGGGCTCGCAGCGGTCGCGGACGAAGTAGTGTTGGAAAGCCAGATCGCCGTCTGCCGTGTGGACAATGGTCGCGACGCCGTCGTCGCTCATCGGTGCGATGGTGTGGCGGATGCCCATTGCCTGGCTGATGAGTGCCGTGGCTTCCGTCAGCGTCGCGCCACCGCGCAACAGCTCCGTGCGGCGCGTGTGCAAGGCCAGGTCTTTGTCGCCGAGACGAAACCATGCTTCGCCGCCGAGGGCGTCCAGGGTTTCGATGAAATGCCAGGTTTCTCCCGCCCGGCCCCAGCCGAGCTCGGCGTTGTTCTGCTCCGCCAGGGCGTATGTCAGGCTGTCGATGTCCGGCGAGATGTGCAGCCCCATGTGGGTGAAGTCGTCACCGGTATTGACCGCAAACAAGAGATCTTCCGGCGGCAGTACCTTGCTGAGGCCCAGCGCCAGCTTTGCGCCGCCAACTCCTCCCGTTATCGCCAGTACCCGCACGTCCGACGTCCTCTTCCGCTAACGGAACAGGTCCTCTTCCAGCGGGCGGTTGATCATCGCGGCGGTGTGACCCACTTCCGCGACCGGCAGACCGCGCACCACGGCAAGCGGAATTTTTTCGGTGGTTTCACCCATGACCAGGGTGGCGGCGCTCGCAATCATGTCTGCGCGATTGATGAGAGTGACCTTGAGCTCGCGGCCGTAGGTATCGGTCCCGCCGCGTTGATCGTCGAGCACGACAATCCCCGCGCAGCCGATCGCGCAGCCGGTGGTGCCCATGCGCCAGGGACGGTTCTGACTGTCGGTGATGATGATGCCGAGTGTGAGCCCGGTGGCCTGCTCGAGCGCGTCGCGCAGCGCAGCTGCGCTGACGTCCGGGTCTTTGGGCAGCAGGAGCGCTTTTTCGCCGCCGTCGTGGTCGATGTTGGATTGATCAACGCCGGCGTGGGCACCCACGATGCCGAGCCTGTGACGCATGATGAGGACACCCGGTTTTTTACGCAGGAGCTCATCCGATTCGTCGAGAATCAGCTGCACCAGGCGCGGATCCTTGTCGGTTTCACTGGCCAGCGCCTGTGCCTCCTGCGAGGCCTCGACGTCCGCCAGCGCGACGGTCTGTCCTTCTGCTTTGGAGACGATCTTCTGGGCTACGCACAGAATGTCGCCGTCTTCGAGTTGCCGGCCGGCTGCCGCCAAGGCGGCGAGGATGATGTCCGGCAGGCTGTCGCCAGCCTGCACCATGGGCAGGCCGGTTATGCCGAAGACGCTGAAGTCGGCGCTCACGCGGTTCAGTGCTCCTGGCCGATGATTTTGATGCCCGAGTGTTTCACGATCCCGCTGCGATTGATCTGAATGAGAATTGAGGTCAGCGCTTCCGCCGCGGCAGAGTTCGCGATGGGACCCGCGTGCCATGCGTTCATGCCGGCCGCCTCGGACAGCTCGATGACCTTCTGGCGAGCATCCTTCTTGTTACCGCAGACGAGCACGTCGCATTCGATTTCGACATCCTGCTGCAAGAGGTGTGCAGCAATGTTCTGATACGCCGTCACGACCAGGACGTCCTCGCCGAGGAACTCCTGCGCGCGCTTGCCGGCGCTGCCCTCTTCGGGGAGCTGCACCGTGCCAACCTTCGGCGGCACCAGCGGTACCGTGACGTCGATGAGGATCTTGCCTTTGAGGTTGTCTTTGACGTAGTCGAGGGTAGAGATCTGATGCTCCGCAGGAACGGTCAGAACGACAATGTCTCCGGCGGCGGCTGCGTCCAGGTTTTCCATCGCGTCTGCCGGCGTGTCAGGGCTTATTTCGTGCAGCGCGGCAACGGCAGCTTGCGCTTTTTCCAGCGTGCGTGAGCCGATCACAATCTTGTGTCCCGCTTTCGACCAGCGAATCGCAAGACCGGTGCCGAGGTCTCCGGTGCCGCCGAGAATGGCTATGGTTTCTTTGTCGGACATTTCAGTTCCTGGTGGTTCGAATGAGTAAATGAAAAAGAAGGCGCGGGATTATGCCGTTATTGCGCCTTGAATTAAACGCAGGCCTGGGCGAGCCTAAGGCCATACGAACGACAACATACCATCTGGGAGAAAGGCGATGCGCATAGGCGTAATGATTGGTGCTGACGGTGCCAACAACACTCTGGACGATATCATCGGCGTGGCAAAGAACGTCGAACGAGCGGGTCTCGACAACGTGTGGCTGGCGAACATATTCAGCTTCGACGCCATCACGACGTTGGCGTTGATCGGCCGCGAAACCGAAAAAATTGGTCTGGGAACGGCGGTGACCCCGACTTATCCGCGACATCCGACGGCCATTGCGCAGCAGGCGCTCACAACCTCAGCCGCAACCAACAACCGTTTTACGCTGGGCATTGGCCTGTCTCACAAGCTCGTCATCGAAGACATGCTGGGCATGTCCTATGACAAGCCGGCCAAACACATGCGTGAGTACCTGAGCGTTTTGATGCCGCTGGTCCGTGGAGAAGCGGCGAACTTCCAGGGTGAACAGTACCGTGTGCAGGGGGTGGCGCTCGATATCCCGGGCTCGCAGCCGATGCCCGTGGTTCTGGCTGCGCTGGGTCCGACCATGCTGAAAATCGCCGCGCAGATGGCGGATGGCACCAATACCTGGATGGTTGGGCCGAAGACGATGGGTGAGCATATCCTGCCGGTGCTGCACGATGCGGGCAATGCGGATCCGACGGTCGTCGCAGGCCTGCCTATCGTGCTGACGACCAACGTGGATGAGGCCAAAGCAACCATCGCCGAGCAGCTCACGATTTACGGCCAGCTGCCCAGCTACCGGGCCATGCTCGATCGGGAAGGCGCGGCGGGTCCAGCGGACATTGCCATCGTGGGTGATGAAAACACGCTGCGCGGAGAGATCAAGCGATTTGAAGATCTCGGCGTGACCGATTTCAACGCCGCCATCATGGGCGTGGAAGAAGGCGCTTACGACAGAACCCTCGAGTTTCTCTCCAGCGTCAAGGGGTGAGGCGTCGTGCATCTCGGCTATAGCGTTCCCAACAACCAGGGGGTCGATCGGGTGGGTGATCTGATCGACCTTGCGGTTGCCGCCGAGTCCATGGGCTACCACAGCGTCTGGGTCAGCGAACATCTCTTTCATGCGGAGTACGTCGCGAAGCGCCTTGGGGACCGGCCGTATCACGACCCGCTGACCGTGTTGACCGCGGTGGCCGGTGCGACGAGCAAGGTGCGCCTCGGGACCTCGGTGCTGGTGCTGCCCTGGCATCATCCCGCGCGCCTCGGCAAAGCCATAGCAACGTTGGATCATCTTTCTGAGGGGCGGGTCGATCTGGGAATTGGCGTCGCCATTACGGAAGACGAGTTCCAAAACCTGGGTGTCGACTTCAAGTCCCGCGGCCGCCGTACGGACGACATTCTCGCGGCGCTGCTTGCGCTGTGGTATCAGGACGTGCCTGAGCACAGCGGCGAGTTTTATCGTTTCAGCGGACAGCGGTTTCGCCCGCAGCCGCTGCAGCAGCCTCTGCCGATCCATGTCGGCGGCGGCAGCGCCGCGGCGCTCAGGCGCACGGTCGCGTACGGTCAGGGCTGGCACGCGCTCGGTAAGAGCCCGGCAGACATCGAGGCAGACCGGGCAACGCTTGCTGATCAGATGCAGGCTGCGGGCCGGGATGAAGACCTGCACATCAGCCTGCGCTGCGTGGTGCAGTTTGTCGATGATCCCTGGGACAAGCCGTTTGCAGACCGACGCACGCTGAAAGGCACGCCGGAGGAGATTCGCGGCACGCTGGACGCGTACGCGGCTGCGGGTGTGGATGAGCTGGTCATTGATCCGGGGAGTGCCGATGTGGGTTATAACCGGGTAATCATGCAGCGGGTGATGGCCCTCTGACGGCCGCTTTCGGGCATGAGCTACGTCATAGAGCTGTTGCTGAGCGTTCTGCGAATCATGTTCCTGCGCGGTTCGCCTGAGCGCATCTACTACACCAGACGGCTCTTTCTTGTCTCGCTGCTCCTTGCTATCGCCGTCAGCGCGGCGGCGCAGCTCCTCTTTCACGGCGATCACATCGTGTTTGTGATTCTGCGGGTCTTCGCGGAGGTGACCGTTTTCATGATGATGATGGTGCTTTTCACCGCCAAAGTGGGACGTTTCCGTCTCGCCCGGATGATGCTCGTGCTGGTGCTCATCAGCCTTCTTGCGGACAGCGTCCTTGTGGCCTTGAGCCCCCTGCCGCTTGGCGAGATGACGCAGGCTGTGGCTTACGCCACGGGTGCGGTGGCGTTCTACGGTGCCGCCTCGGCCATGAGCTGGGGGCTGTCGCGTCCGCTCTGGCAGGCCGCGGCGTACCTGCTCGGTTATGTGGTGGCGGTTTACCTCCTCGATACTGCGTTTCGCTCCCTCTACGACATGTACGTCGCGGCGACTTGAAGGGGGGACAACTCGCGCAAACCGGGTAAGCTAGGCAGCTATGTGGATCTTCACCAACATTGCCATGGCGCTCGACACGCTGCCCGCGGAGGGTCGCATGCTCCTGCTGGCGCTGTTGCTGACGGTGGCGCTCTACGGTTTCAATCGTCTGCTGGCGGACGCTGATCCGACGTTGCGTGTCCTCTTCGGAAAAGGTGCGCTGACGGCGCTGGTGCTCGTCCCCGCAGGTGTCTATCTGCTTGGTGTGCAAGTCCCCGTGCCGGTCGAACAGATGCGGCGGTACGACACCCCCTGGCCGGCCTACGTCGTCTGGGCGCTGCTGTCCGTGTGGCTGCTGGGAGCGGTTGCGCAGCTCGTGCGACTGGCCGCCGAGTGGCGGCGGAGCTCGAGGATGGTGGCTGACTTACCGGCGGCAAACCCCAAAATCAGCGATCGCGTTGGTCATTGGACGCGGCGCCTCAATCTGCCGATTACGGTGGCGGTGCGGTGTGACGGCGCCGAGGTACCCTGGCACGTTGGCGCCATGCCAGGTCGGCCAGCGCAGGTGGTGTTGCCGGCGGCAGCGCGCAACTGGCCCGTTGGCGTGGTCGACGTCATGCTGCTGGAACAGCTGGCGATGCTGAAGCAATCAGCCTGGCGTTGGATGTTTGCCGGGCGGGTCATTGCGGCGTTGTACTGGCCAACGCCGTGGGTGGCGCGCATGGCGGCGGATCTGGCGCAGGTGCTCGTGCTGCCCGGGCTCGGCCTCGCGCAGGCGGCTTACCGGGATCCCGAGGGTTTCCAGCGCGATCTCAAACAATTGCGGCAGCGCGCGGAGACTCTGCAGACCGTCGACGGCGACGTCAGGGGCGTTCTGCGGCTGGCGAATGACGGAAGTTACGCGCTCGTGGAACCGCGGGTGGTGTCCGAGGATACGGCCGCTGCCTCCTTCGAAGGAAAATGGGCGGGCACCAAACGACGGCGGGCTGCCAAAGTTCGCGACCCTTACGAACAGGCGTACTGGCTCATCGCCGTGGCTTCGATTGTCGTCGGCGTAGCCACTACGCTGACCCTCAAGCAGGCGGCACCGGAGTTTGAGCCACGGTTTCTGAACGTCAAATGGCAGGATCAGATGGTGCGGCGTATTGGCGCCTATGGAGAAGAACCCCGGAACCGGGAACCGCCACGCACCCTCGGCGGCTCGAGCTCAGCCGCTCAGCAAAGCGGCAGCGAATCTCTCAGCAATGATCGCTCACCTGATTGAAGTAATCGTCCAGACGTTTGCCGGGTTCGTCGGGATACTGCGTCGTGAGCGTGCGGGCTTCGGCAATCCGGTCGACCCTGAAATTGCGGAAATCCTGTCGTAGCTCGCACCACGCCCCGACTGCCCAGCTGTAGCCCCAGTACAAGAGCGTCAGCGGCCAGACGATGCGCTCGGTTGCGACCCCGTCCGCATCGCTGTAGCTGAGATAGAGCCGTCGCTTGTCGTTGATGGCGTCGCGCACGGCGCCGAGCATCTCCGTGGTTGCCTCGGATTGGCCGCTCGCCACCTCAGGTACGACCAGCGTCTGCGCGGTCAGCTGTGGACGCAGATTTTCCGGCAGCACCGCATCGACCTTGTCGAGGATGCGCTCCGCGGCGGCCGCCATCTCATGATCGCCCCAGCGCTTGGCAACCTGAGCGCCGAAGATGAGCGCCTGCAGCTCGTCCTGATCGAACATCATGGGCGGTACCTGATAGCCGCGGTGTAGTCGGTAGCCGACGCCAGCCTCGCCGTCGATGGGTACGCCTGACTCCATCAGGTTCTGGATGTCGCGATAGATGGTCCGCTCGCTGACTTCCAGACGCTCGCCGAGCTGCTGGGCCGTCAGCACCCGGCCGCGGCCCAGTTGCAGCACGATTTGAAAGAGTCTGTCTGCGGGTCTCATGCTGCCATGGTAGCAGCATCTCCACGCCCGTTGCTTTCCCTACTGACATAACGGTGTCAGTAGTGTTCGGGTTTTTTGCGGCTTTGGAGAGCGCTACTGACACGACGCTGTCAGTAGGCGGCAGCTAGGATGGCACCATCGGCTGGAGGACATCGTATGACTGGAAACCACTCAGAAAACCCCGTGGATCTGCCGCAACGCGTGGCTGAAGGCCTGCGGGCCTGGCTGACCCTGACCGAGCGGCGTCAGCTGCGGCGGGTACGCATGTGGGATCCCGGCTTCAGCGGCTCGAGAGACGAAACGATACGCGACGACACAGAGGACAGGAGAGCGACAGATGAATGCAATGGAAATTGGTAAGCGGCTGGTGGCACATGCGAACGCGCACAGGTCGGACCTGGCGGTGGATGAGCTCTACGACGAGCACATTGTCAGTATCGAACCCGCGATGCCCGACAGCACCACCCCGAATAGTGTCCAGGGAATCGATGCCATACGTGCCAAGCACACGGAATGGTTCGCAGCGAACACCGTGCATGGCGAGGCGGCGCAGGGTCCGTATGTCGGGCACGAGGCGGACAAGTTTGCCGTCCGCTTCAACGTGGATCTGACGCCGCAAGGTGGCGCGCGCGTACAGCTGGAAGAAATGGGCGTCTACACGGTTGCGGACGGCAAGATTGTCAAAGAGGAGTACTTCTACCTGATGGGTGATCAGTAGGCGATATTCGAGCTCGCCTGATTCGGCGGATTGACGGCAAACGCGTGGGCTTGCTCGTTGTCGAGAATCGTCACGCCCGGCATGCTTTCGAGCTGCGCTCGCTGCTCGGCGGTCAGGAACGCGTTGACGGCACCCATGGCCTTGAGATCGTTGGCAATTGCGCCACCAGCCCGAATGACGGCGTTGCGCGCAAGCTGCAGGCTTTCAGCCTGCACAATGCAGCTTGCTCGTGCCGCGGGCTCGGCGCTCACGCTGCTCATCGTCAGCATGCCGTAGAGGAACGCGCATACGAGACGGTGACAGAAGTGTTTACGTAGACTGCTCGGAGACATGATTGCCTGGTCAAAGTGCCTGCTTGACCTGAATGCAGCAAGTGCTGTGCCACCAGCGCTCGATAGGCAGGCAAATCTGGAATTTCCTCAATGAAATCAGAGGGATAGAGTCTCTGAGCTCAGCTTCGGGCTGGCTCGCACAACGTAAAAAGCCGCGCGGTCATGAAAAATCTGACGCACGTGCTGCGAATATCCGGCGCGCGCGGCGGCAAAATTCGGCGGTGTTGACGTTCAGGACGCAGGCAGGTCCTTGCGGTATTTGCGGCCGCGATAGTCGGCGTTGATGAGCTTCTTCGGGTGCACGCCGTCCACGTAGCCCATGAAGCCGGGCTCGATGACGTTGTAACCGAGCAGGCTCTGGATGTGCTCGCTGTAGCGCGCGGCGGTCTTCGGCGGCACCGCCAACACCATGTTTTCGATCTGCCGGAGCCCCGGCGCGCAATACTGCGGCGTCACCGCCAGGCGTGGTGCAGTGGACGTGTTGGCGCCGCCGCGGTGCAGGAGGCGGCCGTCGAAGACGAGCACGGAGCCCGCCTGCATGAGCACCTTGTGAATCTCCGACGGCCGCGGTTCCCGGTCCGCCGGCCAGTGCTGACTGCCGGGGACAACTTCCGTGGCGCCGTTGGTGGCGGTGAAATCGTCCAGAGCCCAGATCGTGCTGACGCCGAACATGGGGCGTGGTTTCGGCAGGGGCAGGCCGCCTGCTCCGTCGTCGATATGAAAGGGCTGTGGCGTTTCGCCCGGGTGAACGTTGATGGCAAGCGCTGCCGACAGCAGATAGTTCTTCGGCAGCAGCGCGTCGAGCAGGGGTAATACCCGCGGGTGCTCGATTAAGGCCGCCATGGATGGCGCCTTGGCCAGGAGCGCGTAGATGCGCTCGCTCTGCAGACCTTCGAAGTCGTTGCGGCCCATGTGTTCCCCTTTGAGGTAGGGCGCAAATTCGGCTTTGACCGCATTGATTTCCGCGGCGTCGAGTACCCCCTCGAGCACGCAGAATCCGTCGATCCTGATCGCGTCGAGGTGCGCAGCAACGTCATTGGCCATGGGTCTCTCCCGGATGTCCGTTCGCCATGATACTGTGCGTGAGACAGCGGGGAGAAGATTTGATGCTCAGAGATTTGACGGGAAAAATTGCCTGGATCACAGGCGCAGGTACCGGAATTGGTGAAGGCGGCGCGGTGGCTCTGGCGGAAGCGGGCATGCACGTGGTGCTCTCCGGCAGGCGCCGCGACAAGCTCGAAGCCGTTGCCGATCGCTGCCAGGGCAGGGCCTCCATCGAGGTACTCGACGTGGCCGACAAAGAGGCCGTGCAAAACGTGGCGTCCCGCATTCTGGAGGCGCACGGCAGGATCGACGTGCTCGTGGCGAGCGCCGGGATCAACGTCAAAGACCGCAACTGGCACAACGTAACTCTGGAAGACTGGGACCAGGTCATCCGCATTGATCTCGACGGCGCGTTTTACTGTTGCAAAGCAGTGCTGCCTGCGATGAAAGCGCAGGGCGACGGGCTCATCGTCAATATCTCCTCCTGGGCGGGCAAACATGTCAGCATCGTGACGGGGCCGGCTTACACGGCGGCCAAGCACGCCATGAACGCCATGAACGAGAGTCTCAACATGGAAGCCTGCACATACGGCGTGCGGGCTTGCGCAATCTGCCCGGGCGAAGTGGCGACCCCCATTCTCGACAACCGGCCGATACCGGTCAGTGAAGACGACCGTGCCAAGATGGTGCAGTCGGAAGACTGTGGCGAGGTGATCCGCTTTCTGGCGCAGCTGCCGCCACACGTGTGCATCAACGACCTGACGATCAGTCCAACCTGGAATCGCGGCTACGTGGCGGCCGGGCGGGCGCAGCTACCGCAGGATTGAGGTCTCAGCGCCCCTTGAAGGCGGGCGCGCGTTTTTCGCGAAACGAGGCCAGGCCTTCTGCGA
>JANQPF010000027.1 GCA_028285415.1 Pseudomonadales bacterium | reverse complement strand
CGCCCGGGTCGACTGAACGAGATGGGAAACGCCAATCGCAGCGGCGGCGAAAACGATGCCGGGGCCGAGTAGTCTGTAGAGCCTGACAACGGAGGCCCCGGGGCGACTCATGTGCCGGTTACCGCCTGATAGTCACTCCAGTATTCGGGATAGGTTTTGTCGACCACTGCTTTGTCGTCCACGGCCAGCTGTCCCGTCGCGCTGCCGAGGACCGAGAAGGCCATGGCCATGCGGTGGTCGTGATAGGTGTTGAGCGTATGGGCGCGGATCTGCGTCAGCTCGGCGGGTTCGATGTCGATGGCATCGTCATGCTCGTGCGCGATCACGCCCATCGCTGCAAACTCACGAGCGGGGCAGGCCAGCCGGTCACACTCTTTGTGTCGCAGCGTGCTGAGCCCGGAAATGTGCAGCGGCCCGGGCAGCAGCGGAGCCAGCGTCATGAGCGTCAGAGCGGCGTCGGGCATGGCGTTCATGTCGATGCTTTCGATCGCGTTCAGTCGCTTCGGGCCGCGAATGCGAGTGCGTCCCTCGTCACGTTCGACGGTAGCGCCCAGCGTCTCCATGACTTCGAGAAACCGGTAATCGCCCTGGCGCGTCTCCGCACCGAGGTTCGTAAGTTCAATGTCACCGCCATGCAGCGTCGCCAGTGCGGCGAAGTAGGAGGCCGCAGTGGCGTCACCTTCGACGATGAAGTCACCGGCCTGATAGGGCTCGGTTGTCACCTGCAGCTGATCGCCGGCAGTCCAGTGCGCCTCGACGCTGCGTTTATTCATCTCGTGGAGCGTGATGTTCACGTATGGACGCGATACCAGCGTGCCGCTGATGCGAATGACCTGGCGCTCGCCGATCGCAAAGTAGGGCGCGCAGAGGAGCAGCGCCGTCACGTACTGACTCGAGAGCGAGCCGTCGATGATGAGCTCAGCCGGTGCCTGCAGCGGACCTTCCACCGTTGTCGGCAGGCAGCCATTGGTATCGTCCACCCTGCAGCCATGCGCGCGCAATACGTCGAGAAGCGGCGCGTTGGTGCGCGCGCGCAATGACTCGTGCCCGTCAATTCGGGTGGGCGCTTCGCGCAGCGCGGCCAGACCGAGCAGCAGGCGCATCGAGGCGCCGCTCATTCTGGCATTCAGAATGGCCGGCGAGGTTCGGTCCATGGGTCCGGTCAGATGCACAACGTCGTCTTTGCGCGTCACGCCCACACCCAGTGCCTGCACGCAGTCGAGCATGGCGTCGGTATCGTCGCAGACGGGGATGCCCTGCAGACGGGTCTCACCCTCTGCCAGTGCCGCCATCGCAATGTGACGCAGCGCAATCGATTTGCTCCCGGGCAGCGTTACCGGTCCGCACACGCGGCCTTGCACCGCAGGGATTTTGTAAAGATTGGCAGCCATGGTTTTCAAGCACTTAGCGAGACAATGGGCATTCTAACGTGAAAATGTCCCAGGCATAAAAAAGCCGCCGGATCCGGCGGCTCAAAATCCCAATTATTATTGTCTTGCTGGGAATCTAGAGACGTTGCGGTGCTGTTTTTCCCTCAAAACCAGCACCTTCCTACAATTTGGCTGGCCTGTTACGACTTGCCAGCCTTCAAGCTGCACCGGCGATTGTGCCCGGTGTCTTTACCTACCCCCAAACCCGGCAGGGCTTGAGCGACGAAAATTAGCAGATCGCCTGGTAAGTGGCAATCCTTAATTCACTTTAAATCAACCAGTTATTGCCAGTTTCTCCAAAACGCCTCGCAATTCTATAATGGCCGCTCATTGCCAGGGGCCGAAGCGGGGGACCATTGTCTAACTTCTATGTCGAATTGCAGGCGGCGTTTGCCGACCATGCGGATGGTGATTGCCTGCGTCTTGCGGATGGCGGGGTCTGGCGTTACAGCGACGTGACGGCGTACGTTGCCCGGCTGGGTTCGGTGCTGAGGGAACAGGGTGTCGAGCCCGGCGATCGGGTGGTCGTGCAGGTGGAAAAGTCGGCGGAAAACCTGTGTCTTTACCTTGCCACCCTCTGCGTTGGCGGTGTCTATGTGCCGCTCAACACGGCCTACACATCCGCGGAGCTCGACTATTTTGTGGGAGATGCCGAGCCGAGACTCTTTGTCGGTGCACAACCCCGGAGCGACGTCGCGAGCCTGACGCTCGACGCCGCGGGGCAGGGCAGTCTCATCGACGCGATGCCCGGACAGGCTGAGATTGAGATTGCCGAGCGCACGAGTGACGACCTCGCGGCCATTCTCTATACCTCGGGCACCACCGGCCGCAGCAAGGGAGCGATGCTGACTCACGGCAATCTTGCCAGCAACGCGCACGGCCTCAGCAACGCGTGGGGATGGCAGTCCGATGACGTGTTGCTGCATGCGCTGCCGATCTTTCACGTGCACGGTCTCTTCATTTCCAGCCACTGTGCGCTTTTGAACGGCACACCCATGGTGTTTCTGCCAAAGTTCAATGCCGCGGAAGTCATGGCCATGCTGGGGCAGTGCACCGTGATGATGGGGGTGCCAACCTTCTATACACGACTCCTGGCGGAGCCGGCCTTTCCCGCCGCGTCTCTGGATCACATCCGCGTATTCATCTGCGGTTCGGCGCCGCTGACCGAGCAGGTTTTCGAGGAGTGGCAAGCCCGCACGGGGCACCGCATTCTCGAACGCTACGGCATGAGCGAAACGATCATCAACACCACCAATCCCCTCGATGGCGAGCGCATCCCGGCCACCGTGGGATACGCGCTGCCAGGGCTCGAGCTGCGCGTGGCGGACGACAACGGTGTCCCGGTGCCCGCCGGAGAAGTCGGCACGATAGAGGTTCGGGGCCCGAGCGTCTTCAGCGGCTACTGGCGCATGCCGGACAAAACGGCCGAGGAGATACGAGAAGACGGTTACTTCATCACCGGCGATCTCGGCACGCTGGCCGAAGACGGCAGGCTCGCGATTGTCGGGCGTGCCAAAGATCTTGTGATCACCGGCGGCTACAACGTGTATCCCAAAGAGGTCGAACGCCTGCTGGACGACATGCCCGAGGTGCAGGAAAGTGCAGTCATCGGGGTGCCGCACGCCGATTTCGGCGAGGGTGTGGTCGCCGTAGTCGTGCCGGCGGGAAAGGCCGTTGCGTTGACGGACATTGACGCCGCGCTCGCCGATCAGCTGGCACGTTTCAAGCAGCCGAAACAGGTCATCAACGTCGACAGTCTGCCGCGCAACACGATGGGCAAAGTGCAGAAAAACCTGCTGCGAGAACAGTACGCCGACTTATTCAGCGACTGATGCGCTGACGGCTACACCGCCGCGTCGAGATCCAGGGACTCGCGGAGCTCACGCTTCAGAAACTTGCCGGAAGCGTTGCGCGGCAGCGGCTCGTCGGTAAACCAGATGTAGCGCGGTACCTTGTGGCCTGCAATCAGTTCGCGCAGATGCGCGCGCAGCGTGTCGGCCGTCACCTCCGCACCGCCTTTCAAATGGATGGCCGCGGCAACTTCTTCGCCGAGGCGATCGTCAGCCACGCCGAAGACGGAACACTCTGCAACGGCCGGATGCTCGAAGAGCGCGCTTTCAACTTCGGCGCAGAAGACGTTCTCGCCGCCCCGCAGCACCATGTCCTTGAGCCGGTCGACAATGAAGATGAAGCCGTGTTCGTCGATGCGGGCGACATCCCCGGTATGCAGCCAGCCGTCCACAATGGACTCGGCGGTGGCTTCCTCGCGGTTGATGTAGCCGCGAATGACCTGTGCGCCGCGAACCAGCAGCTCGCCGGATTCACCTGGAGACACTTCGTTGCCGTCCGGGTCGACGACCCTGGTCTCGTAACACGGCATGGCCGGGCCACAGCTTTCGGGCTTGTCGACAAAAAAATCCCCGCCGATAGAGGTGATGATGCCGCAGGTTTCGGTCATTCCGTAGCCGGTATTCGGGCGCGCGTTGGCGACGGTCTTGTCTATTTTGCCGACGAGGTCCGGCTGCAGCTGCGCGCCGCCACCGCCCATGCTGATGAGCGATGAGGTATCCGTGGTGGCAAAATCCGGGTGTGCCATGACCTCCCGCGCCATGACCGGGACGCCGGTCAACGCGGTGATCTTTTCTCCTTCGATGAGGCGCAGCGCCTCGCCCGCATCCCACTTGTACATATGCACGAGTTTGCCGCCACCGAGCGTGGTGCCGTGGGCAACGCAGTTGTTGGCGGTGACGTGAAACAGCGGCGTCGTCACCAGGGCTGCCGGCGTTGGCGGCGGGGCGTCGGCATCGACGACACCATTGCGCACGCCAATTTCCTTGAGGAGCGCCCCCGCAAACATCATGGAAAAGATGTTGCTGACACAGCCGCGGTGCGTCAGTTCCGCCCCCTTGGGGTGACCGGTGGTTCCGGACGTATAGAAGATGCAGGCATCACTGTCCGGGTCAATCTGAATGGGCGGCAGCTCGGCTGCAGCACCGGTGATGGTATCCCACGGGGTGACGCCGGCGTGCTCAAACCGCACACCGACCAGCTGCACATCACCTATCTCGTTGCGGTGCGCGTCCACGCGCTCGAAGCGCTCCACGTCGAGCACAATCACCTTCGGCTGGGAGTCGTTGATGGCATAGACCATCTCCGGGCCGGTCCACCAGGCGTTCATGCCGACAACGGTGGCACCTGCCGCAAGCGTTGCCCAGTAAGTCAAAAGCCACTCCGGGTAGTTGCGCATGGCAATGGCAACCCGGTCGCCTGGCTCGACCCCCTGAGCGCGCAGCCACTGCACGACGCTTGCCACCTGAGCATGCGCCCGGGCATACGTCAGTCGCTCATTCTCATAGACCAGATAATCGGCATCACCGAACTGGATGGAGCTTGCCCAGATATCCCGCAGGTTTGCCGGTGCGTTTTTGTAGATGCGCGTGGGATTGCCGCGGATGTTCTCCACGGCAATTTCAAAATCAGCGCCTTCTGCCGTCAGCGCGTTCCAGACTTCCTGATACTGTTCGTACAACGGTTCCCAACTCCCTCAAACTCGATGCGAAACGCGCTACTTAAGCGTATCGCCGCGACGTGTGCAAGCTCATGCTGTCAGTCAAAACGTCTCCGAGCGGACAGGGTTTGTAGCGTCTGACGCACAGATTCGACGCCGGATCTGCGCTGAAGTGTCAGCACCGTCGGAGGATCATCATGTGGAATCTCATCTGGCTCTTGCTGGCGTTGCCGCAACCCCTCGAATGCTCGTGCGTTTGCATCGACGGGATTGCCAAAACGGAATGCAGGTCTGCCGCCGCCGCGCGGCACACGTTGCCAGCGTGTCTCTCCAGTCAGCCAGACCAGCGCTGCGAGCCCGGGGAGCCGCCGGTCACTTTGCGCGGAGTGCCCCTGTACGAAGGCGTTCCAGCTGCCGACTGCCCTGAAGTACGGGTTTGGCGAGCGCAATCGCGGCAATACGATGGCGTACGCGTGTGTGATGTTCATCATGGCATGAGGCACAATGCGCGTCCAATTCAGGACAAGGTCAGGGAAACGAGTGTCGTCCGAGGCGCTATCGACAACGCAAACGTGCCTGCAGGTTGTGGTGCCTGTCTGGCAGAACGATGAGGCGTTGGACGGCCTGTTGGCTCAACTACAGGCATGGGCTCTGGACGTCTGGGTCGTGGACGGCACCGGATCGGCAGAAACCGCGGCGCTGGTGAGCGGGCGCGGCAATTACATTGCCGCGTGTCCTTCCCGGGGTGGGCAGATTGCTGCCGGCATTGACGCAGGAACGGCACCCTGGCTGTGGATTCTGCACGCTGATACCCGTATCGACGACAACGCGTTCGAATACGTGCGCAAAATGATTACGGGTGGAGAACCGTGTTGGGGTCGTTTTGACGTTGCGCTGCCCGGCCTGAACGTCATTGCGTCGATGATGAACTTTCGTTCCCGGCTGACCCGCATCTGCACGGGCGATCAGGCCATGTTCTTTCACCGAAGCCTGCTGGCCGAGGTCGGCGGCTATCCGGTCCAGCCGCTCATGGAAGACGTAGAGGTAAGCAAACGGCTGAAGAGAAACGTACCGGGTCTCTATCGTGCGCCTGCCATACGCGTGTACGCGTCGGCGCGGCGCTGGCGCCGTCAAGGGGTCATACGCACCGTGCTCACTATGTGGCTGTATCGCTGGCTGTACTTTCGCGGCGCATCGGCCGAGGACCTCTACCGGCGCTACTATGGCGCAAGTGACAGTCAGCGCTCGCACCCGCCGTATGACGATGGTCACACATGACACAATCGTCCGCGCTGGCGGTCTTCGCGCGTACACCGCAGGCGGGGGTAACAAAAACCCGCCTGCAGCCGTTGCTGGGTGAGGAAGGCGCGCTGGCAGCGCACGTCGAGCTGGTGGAGGCGACGCTTCTGCGAATGCAGGCGGTCGAGGCGACGCGTACGCTGTGGGTGACCGTGCAGACACCAGAGACGGATCGCTGGGCAGCAGCACATGGTTTTACCCATGCCGTCCAAGATTCAGGAGATCTGGGCCAGCGCATGGCTGGTGTGTTCAAACACTTGTTTGACGATGGTCACGGGGCGGTCTGTCTGCTCGGCACGGACTGCCCGCCCATCGACGCTGCGTACGTCGGAGCAGCGTTTGCGGCGCTGGACGAGGCTGATCTTGTGCTGGGCCCCGCCGAGGACGGCGGGTATGGACTCATTGCTTTGAACAATCTGCCGGCCGCCCGCTGGCTGCCGCTCTTCCGGGACATGCCGTGGAGCACGGCTGACGTGCTCGACACGTCAATCGTGCGCGCTGAAGCACAGGGCCTCAGCGTGCTTTGCCTGTCCGAAATATGGGATGTGGACGTACCCGCGGACTGGGAGCGCTACCAGCACTGGCGCGATCACACACAGGACGAGTGAAGCGCTAGGCAGTTTCAGCCGACTTCGCGATGGTCTGGATGAAGTGCTCCAGACGGCGACGATCGGTGACATGCATCCTGGTCAACTCGATGCCGCAGACCAGCGTATTGGTGTGCTTGTTCTCGTGGTGGTGGCGGATCACCGCTTCGCTGTGAATCTCCAGCAGCTTGGGGATCGTGATCGCGCATTCTTCAATGACCTGATCGTTGGCGACGCTCGCGCTGACGGGAAGATCAAATTCAGCGCGGCAACCACCGGCGGAAATGTCGATGATGCGTCCCGTCATGTTGGCGTCGCCGAAGAGCGTGATGCTGCTGCCATTGGCGGTGACCCGCAGCGGCAGACGGAATCGCGCGGCACGACGCCGCTGGTGGTAAAGCATCGTCTTCGGTAGCGGGATGTGGAAGAACGGGATGCCCCGTTCTTCATCAGCCTTGCTGACGCGGGCGTCTTCGATGAACACGAACGTGCCGCGGGTGCGCGCTGCGATGGACAGTTTTTTCGCCTGTCTGACGGCGGACAGCCCGGTCCGCGGCGTGATGTCCTCGATGAGGAAGTCATCGCCGACAACGTCGAGGAGCTTGCAGGTATAAGACTCGGGGTCACCGTCGACGCGGATGGTCAGCGTGGAGCGATGATCACGCAGTTCCTTCAGGCAGCGTTCGATATCTCCGCGCGTTTCCAGGTAGCGGCTGTCCGGCGTGACCTCCTGCACCAGACCGTTCTCGGCAGGTTGTGGATTAGCCATGGACGCAGCTCCACCTCGATGGGCACGCGTCAGGCGCGCGCAATGGCTGTGCTACCCGGTTCTGGTACAGCGGTTTGCTGCCCGGATTGTTCGTATAATCCGTCAAGTGACTTCCCGCTCAGGATGCTCAATATCTCTCGAACGGATTGTTGTGATCGGTGAAGGATCTTTCCGTTAACCAGGTTGGAATCTCGTGCCAACTGGGCCAGATTCAGAAGTGATTTGTGATCGTCGTCTAATTCGTCAAAATTCTGGCGGGCGGTCAACTCGGGGCTTTCGGCAAGGCGATTGGCAATCTCCTGACAGATGCGATTCTTTTCGCCAACCACCGCTTCCAGTTCGGCGCCGTCATGTGCGATGAGCGCAGCCCGCTCCTGCTCCAGCAAATCAAGCAACGCCTGAAACCGTGCGGTCAGGATCTCAAGGTTGCGATCGTCGCCTGAACTATCTTTCATATCTTATTGATATATAAGAGATTCTAACTGGAGAAATTTTTCCGCCAGTCGACGTGAATCGATCGGATACTCGCCATTCTCGATGGCGGTTCTAATCTCGGCTACGCGTTCCGCGTCGAAACTCTCCTGGCTTTCGAGATTGGCTGCCAGCCGGCCGACACTGGTGGCGTCCGCGCTGATTTCCACACGGTCTTCGCTGCTGGACGAGGCGTTCTCACCCGCGCGGTTGTTGCGGCTGTCCTCCGTCGACACGCGTCCGGCCGCTTTGCCGCTGCCCTGCGCGAGAGGTCCGAGCCCATTGTTGATATCCATAGCCATGTTACGAATTCACTTCACGTACTTATCTGTAGTCGATATCGACCGAATCTGAATTAACTTTAGTAAAAAGTTGGAAAAAGTCGCGTGCTCACCGTCCGGTCGTCGAAACCACGGGTCGCGGGCGCGTGCTGACGGTGCCTGAGCCGGTCACCCAGGGATGAATGACCCGCTTGGAACGCTCGTTCTGTACCCGGATCTGGTCACCGACTTTGCCGTTTTCGAGCGCAATGCCCCAGGTGTTGATCTGCACCCGACCGCTGGCGGACTCGATGGCCACCCGCTCACCTTTGCGCACGACGTCGGGCAGCGTGAGATGGTTTGCGGACAGCACCTGACCGCTTCGGAGCGAGCGGCTCGTGGCTTTGCCCAGCGCATCTTCCATGGCAGACACGGCGTGACTGCGCACCTGCGCCGCCGGGCGCATTTCTACTGCCAGCGACGAAGCGGTCAACGCCTCGCCCCGTGGAATCATACGTTGCGCCACGACCACCGGCAGCTCCAGATCAACCTGCACCTGGGCATAAAGCGCCCAGGTCTGCGGCGCGTTGCAGCGCACGTGGATGGAGACTCGACCGAAAAGACGCTGCGGCGGTGCGGAGAGTTGCAGCGCCTCGCAGGTTTTGTGGCGAACGGTGGGTGCAATGGGCAGGGCTTGCACCTGCGCCTGACCTTGTGGATAGCGCAGCGCCACCGCCTCGGCAACATGCTGCTCGGTACGGTTCTGAATGTCTTCGACGGTCACGGCGCCGGCAGCTGCACCGAGGCTGATGCAGAGCGTGGCCAGCGCGATCCTGAATAGATGGTGTAGCAAGGCGATTCCCCGAGCGTTTGCCTGTCGATGAGGAAGTAATAGCACAACGCGCCATCCACGCCGCTTCCCAGCGGCAAACTGTTGCCGGTTTGCGGCAAGGCCCTGCCTGCGGGCCGTAAGAATGGATCCAGATGGGGCAAAAATATCGATTTGATCGGATTGGCACGGTGCTTGCTAATCCATCAGGGAGTTGCCGCGCCCGGGATTCGCACCCAGCCTGCACCCAGGGTATCGGCAGCACGGAGAGAAGCTTTAGAAGGAATGGAAGCTTGAGAATAGGGATCGATAACGCGCTGGGCATTCACGCCCAGGCTTTGCAGATACGCGGTGAGCGCACCGAAGTGCTCGCACGCAATATCGCCAACGCCGACACCCCGGGTTACAAAGCCAGAGATCTCGACTTCAAAGCGGTGCTCGCGGCACAGACGAACGCTGCCGCGCAGCCGCTGCGCACAACCGATTCCCGCCACCTTGCGGATTCGACCGCGGCGCAGCTCGACGGCAACCTCAAATACCGCATGCCGCTGATGCCGAGCCTCGATGGCAATACGGTCGAAGCCCAGGTTGAACAAGCGGAGTTTGCACAAAACTCGCTGCAGTTCATGGCGAGCCTGCGGTTCGTGAACGGCAAGTTCAGCGGCATGATGACCGCGATCAAAGGAGAATAGCGATGGCCATTCTGGACGTATTTGACGTATCCGGCAGCGGCATGGCGGCTCAGACACTGCGCCTGAACACCACGGCGAGCAATATAGCCAACGCCGAAAGCGTGGCGGCAAATCCGGAGGATACCTACCGCGCGCGCTACCCCGTTTTCCAGGCCAGCTTGACGGACGCGCTGGATGGCGGTCAGGCGAGCTCGGCGGTACAGGTGCCGGGCATCATCGAATCCGACAAACCGCTCAACGTGCGCTACGAGCCCGATCACCCGTACGCCAATGACGATGGGTACGTGACCTATCCCAACGTCAGCGTGGTGGAGGAGATGGCCAACATGATCTCCGCCAGCCGCTCGTTTCAGATGAACGTCGAAGTGCTCAACACGGCGAAATCCCTCGCGGAACGCGTGCTGAGCCTCGGCCAGTAAGGGAGTAGAAGATGTCTTTTGAAATTCCGGGCGTTCGCAGCTTCAGCAACGTTCCCGAGCCCGCCGCCGATCGAGGCGGTGAGGAAGAGCTCGGCAAAACCGCGTTCCTCGAGTTGATGATCGCCCAGATCAAGAACCAGGATCCGCTCGAACCGGCTAAGAACGAGGCCTTCATTGCCCAGCTGGCGCAGTTCTCGAGCGTCGAGGGGATTCAGAACCTGAACGAATCCATGGATTCGCTGGTGGGCTCCATGCGTGCCGGTTTGACCATGGATGCAGCGTCGCTGGTCGGGCGCAACGTGCTCGCTCCAACCGATCAGACGGTCTTGAACACCAACGGTGGGATTGGCGGCTCGATTGACGTCACCGAAGCCGTTGCGGATCTGCGCGTCGAGATTCGCGACAGCTCAGGTTTTGTGGTTAAGCGGATGGAGCTTGGTGCTCGGGGCGTGGGCGCGATGCGCTTTGACTGGGATGGCGTTACGGATGCCGGCACCCCGGCACCCCAGGGTCTCTACAGCCTGTCTGCCTACACGGAATCCGGCGGCAGCACGAGTGAGTTCGACATCAATCTGCCACAACAGGTGGTCAGCGTGTCCATAGAAGAGGGTGGCCTGGTGGCTAACCTCGTCGGCGGCGGCTCCGTGCCGGCCGTGCAAATCAAAGAAATTCAGTAGCAATCGCAACAAGGAGAGTTCGATGAGCTTCAATACCGCATTGAGTGGACTAAATGCAGCGTCCAGTGACCTCAATATCACGGGTAACAACATCGCCAACGCCAGTACGGTCGGCTTCAAAGGCAGCCGCGCCGAGTTTGCTGACGTTTACGCATCGAGCCTCCTCGGTTCCGGCGCCAATCAGATTGGCAGCGGCGTCAAGCTTGCGCGTGTTGCGCAACAGTTCGATCAAGGCACCATCTCATTTACGAACAACAGCCTTGACCTGGCCATCGACGGCAACGGCTTCTTTGTCCTGAGCGACGAAGGTGCCCGTACCTTTACGCGCGCCGGTGCGTTTGGTGTCGACAGCGAAGGTTTCATCACGGCCGGTACCGGCGCCCGCCTGCAGGGCTTCACGGCCAACCAGACGGGCACCTTGAGCGGTATTCTGGGGGATCTGCGTATCAATACGAACAATCTGCCCCCGCTGCAGACCACGCTCGTAGACGCCAGCGTCAATCTGGATGCCCGCGCCGCGGTGCTGTCGGAGCTCGGCAGCTCGCTCACCTCTAACGGAACTGCCATTGGTGTACCCCAGCTGGGACTGCCGTCATCCACGCCAACCACATTGGAAACCAGCACCGCGCCCGTACCTTATGACTTCAGCGTCAACACGCAGTCGAGCATCAGCGCTGGTGCCGCTATCACACCGTTCGACTTCTCCGGTGCTGCCACCTCGACTTTCGATATCCAGATGAGCGGTTCGAGCGTGCCGAGTGAAAACACGACGGTGACAATCACGCTCGGCTCCAACATATCGACGCTCCAGGATCTCATCAACGATATTCGCGACGATCTGGCGGGTACGGGGATTGGCATCGACGTGCGGGAAGACCCGAATAACCTCGGTCGTCTGCAGTTTTACGCCGTCAATTCCGGCGAAGGCAGCTCCATTACGATCGACCCCCTCGATGACGATACCGGATATGGTACCGGCGTCACGCAGGGTGACATTGAGGCGGTGCTCGGCGGCATTCAGCTCGGCGCAGGCGGAGCCGGTGCAAGCAACACCACGCCAAATCCCAACGGCGGTACGTCAACCGCTGGTGTAACCGGCAGTCTTTCGTCCGCAAGCTTCGACCTCACGCTTTCCGGATCCAGCGGTAACAACGGCACGGTCACGATCACGCTGGACAATGACATCACCGACGTAAACGACCTGATTACGGCGATCCAGGATGACCTGCTTGCATCCGGCATCTCCGTCGACGTGCGGCCTGATCCGAGCGTATCTTCGCGTCTCGAGTTCTACGCAACCGTGCCCGGCGAATCGTCAACGATCAACATCGGTAACCTCGATGCTTCCAACAATGGCGTGACGCTGACCGATCTGGTCGACGTGCTGAACCTGGCAACCGGTATATCCGTGCCCGGCATTGCTGCAGCCAGTAACGGCTACGCCGCGCAATCCGTCGACGTGGTCTATCCGGACGGATCGTCGCAAACCCTCACCATCCCAGAAGGTGCTTCCGCTGCTGAAATTGCCGCTCAGTTTGCCAGCACCAACGTGCCGGACGTGAACGCATCGGCAACAACCACCGCGGTTGTCCCAACCGCGGCGTTCAACAACGCCAGCGGTACGATGGAAATGACCATCAACGGCGTGCCGGTAGCGGGCGGCACCCTCCAGGAAATTGCAGATAGCATCAACCTCGGCCAGCCCGGCCTTGGTACCGTTAGCGCAACCATCGATTCCACCGGCGATCTGGTCCTGACCGACGCAGTGGGTAACGACCTGGTTTTCGGCGCAACCGGTGGCGCAACTGATACGTTCGAAGTTGCCGGTACTCAAGGCGGCAACGTCGTTGTTGATACTACGGGCGCCAACGTTGCAACCGTTGGCGGCAGCATCGACTTCACGCTGGGTGAAGGCATCACCATGGCGAACGCAAACCCCGCGGTCACCAACGTATTTGGCGTGCTCGACGCGAACGCGTTCACCGAGTTTGCGCTGCGCACGTTTGATCCCACCAATCAGGAGACCTACAACGCGGCAACGTCTTTGACCGTTTATGACAGCCTGGGCAATCCCCACGCGCTGTCGCTGTACTTCGTGAAGGAACGTTTCACCCCGGGCGTACCGGGTGAAGAGGCCAATCGCTGGAGCGCATACGCCCTCATCGACGGCGTGGACGTTGGCGATCCGGATCCCAATCTGCCGCCGCCGGCAAACGTCGAGCCGACGCGCGCGCGCTTCAACCTGCAGTTCAACTCGGACGGTACGCTGAACCCAGCGGGCACGGATCCGATCCTGGTTTCCAACTGGGTGCCGCTCGACGAAGACGGCAATCCGAACGGTGCGACCGGGCCTCTGAACGTCCTGGGTGGCGGCGCTCTGCCGATTGCCCAGCCGCCGTCGAGCTCGAACTTCGAGATACGGCTGGATGAATCAACCCAGTTCGGACGCGAGTTTGCGCTCGGTTCGATCGAACAGAACGGCTATACCACCGGCAAACTCTCGGGGCTGGCAATTGATGCTGAAGGTGTCGTCGCTGCCCGATTTACCAACGGCCAGACGTCGGTCCTCGGGCAGGTGGCGCTTGCGGACTTCAACAATACGCAGGGTCTTCAGTCCGTTGGTGACACCTCCTGGGTGGAAACGAATAACTCCGGGGTTGCCGTCGTCGGCGCGGCGGCATCCGGTTCGCTTGGCAGTATTGCCTCCGGCGCGCTCGAAGATTCCAACGTGGAACTCTCCGAACAGCTCGTGCAGTTGATCATTGCGCAGCGGAACTTCCAGGCGAACTCGCGGACGATCACCACGGCCGACGAGATTACACAGACCATCATCAACATCTAGGTAGGCATTGACCGATGGATCGTCTCCTTTACATCAGCACCGTGGGCCTGAGCAACATTGATCAGGCCCAGACGGCGCGCGCGCACAACCTGGCCAACGTCTCTACCGTCGGCTTTCGCGCCGATCTGGCACGCGTCATGGCCACGGAGGTTACCGGAGACGGCTATCGCTCGAGAGTCTACGGCGTCAACGAGAGCGGCGGCGTCGACATGTCGTACGGGTCGCAGACCGATACCGGTCGCGATCTGGACCTTGCCATCAATGGTGACGGCTTGTTGAGCGTGCGTCTGCCGGACGGACAGGAAGGGTATACGAGAAACGGTGCCCTCCAGCTCGACCCCGCGGGCCGGCTTTTGAGCGCGGAAGGTTTCGAAGTTCTCGGACAGGGTGGGCCAATCGCTCTGCCGCCTGTTGAGAGCATTGTCATAGGCGCAGACGGAACGCTGACCGTCCGTCCCGAAGGACAGGGTCCCGAATCGCTGGTGCAGATCGACCGGCTGAAACTGGTCAATCCACCGGTAGCGGAGCTTGCCAAACATCCGACGGGCTACCTGGTCGTTGGCGAAGGTGCGGTCACGCCGGCGGACCCGGATGTGACTGTCGCCTCGGGCTTTCTCGAAACCAGCAACGTCAATGCGGTGAACGAGCTCACGGAAATCCTGTCGCTGTCTCGGCAGTACGAGCTGGAGGTGCGCATGATGAGTATTGCGGAAGAAAACGATCAGGCAGCAAGCCAACTTCTACGTATTGGCTAAGCTTCTTAAGCGTAGTTTTTGCGCCATGGATAGGGAGATCAAAACATGAATTCAGCATTGTGGGTCAGTAAGACCGGCTTGAGCGCTCAGGATATGGCGCTGCGCACGATATCGAACAATTTAGCCAACGTGGGCACGGTGGGGTTCAAGAAAGACCGCGCCGTGTTCGAAGATCTGATGTATCAGATCAATCAGCAGCCGGGCGGTCAGTCGAGCCAGGATTCGACGCTGCCAACGGGCGTACAGCTCGGCACCGGGGTGCGGATAGCGGCAACGCAGAAGCAGCACACAATGGGTTCTCTGCAGACGACCGAACGCAGCCTCGATCTTGCCATCGAGGGCCGCGGCTTCTTCCAGATTGCCATGCCCGACGGCAGCATCGGCTACACGAGGACGGGTTCGTTTTCCGTGGACCAGGACGGTCAGCTGGTGACCTCACAGGGTTACACGCTGGAGCCTGTGGTCAACATTCCGCAGGACACGGTCAGCCTGACCATCGGCGCGGATGGCACCATCTCTGCAAATCTCGCGGGTCAGTCCGCGCCAACGCAGGTAGGCAACATCCAGCTCACGAACTTCATCAACGCGGCCGGCCTCGAATCCATCGGTAGCAACCTTTACAAGGAAACGGTGGCAAGCGGAGCGCCGCAGCAGACCACGCCCGGCCAGAACGGTGCAGGAGAGGTACTGCAGGGTGTGCTGGAAGCATCCAACGTTTCGGTCGTCGAAGAAATGGTCAACATGGTCGCTACCCAACGTGCCTACGAAATGAACGCGCGAGTGGTGACAACTGCCGACCAGATGCTCCAGTACCTCGCACAGAACGTTTAAGGAAAGGGGCAGGCATGGCTAAGGTTGGTATTGTCGTTCTACTGCTGTCTCT
Organism: Pseudomonadales bacterium; assembly: GCA_028285415.1. GTDB lineage: Bacteria > Pseudomonadota > Gammaproteobacteria > Pseudomonadales > Azotimanducaceae > UBA4421. The sequence continues at coordinate 154,489 of JANQPF010000027.1, read as the reverse complement.
CGTTGCCGGCTGCGTGACGCCGCCGCCGGCGCGTCAGGAGCCTTTGTACAAACCAGTTTGGCCGGAAGTGGCTGCGCCGCAGCCGGTCAGCCCGGGGTCACTCTATGTCAGCAGTCGCAATCTGACGCTGTTTGGCGACCGGCGCGCAAACGCCGTGGGCGACGTCGTGACGATTGTGCTCGAAGAGAGCACGCGTTCGTCGAAGTCCGCCGAAACGTCCCTGAAGAAAGAGACCAGCAACGAGCTTCTGAATCCAAAAGTGTTCGGCAATCTGGTACAGGGTTCAGGCGACGACAACATCTTCAACAGCGTCGAAAGCGGTACCGAGTTTTCGGGGGAAGGTGAGAGCGATCAGTCGAACTCACTTTCCGGCACGATCACCGCAATTGTTGCGGACGTTCTGCCCAACGGGCTGCTCCTCGTACAGGGTGAGAAATGGTTCCAGCTGAACCGCGGCGAGGAGTACGTGCGGGTAAGCGGCCTGGTACGTCCAGAAGACATCACCGGAACCAATACGGTTTCCTCCCAGCGCCTTGCGGACGCGCGCATCGCCTACAGCGGTACCGGTGAGCTGGCACAGTCCAACGAAGCCGGCTGGCTGACGCGTTTCTTCCTCGGCTCCGTATTTCCCTTTTAGGTGAACGCCATGCATAAATCGGTGATCTGGCTTGTCTCAATCGCGTTGATGCTGTGTAGCGGTGAGGCTATGGCCCAGCGCCTCAAAGACCTGGCAAGCGTTGCCGGCGTGCGGAGCAATCAGCTTGTCGGCTATGGCCTGGTTGTAGGTCTCGACGGCACCGGGGATCAGACCAGCCAGACGCCGTTTACTGTGCAAACGTTCAACAACATGCTCCAGCAGCTTGGCATCCAGCTGCCTCCGGGTGCGTCGTTTCAGCTGAAGAACGTTGCGGCGGTGACCGTGCACGGGGAGTTGCCGGCGTTTTCGAAGCCAGGACAGACCATCGACGTCACCGTTTCCTCTGCGGGCAACGCCAAAAGTCTGCGCGGCGGCACGCTCCTGGTCACGCCTCTCAAGGGGCTCGACGGTCAGGTGTACGCCGTCGCTCAGGGCAGCCTGGTTGTTGGCGGTTTCGGTGCTCAGGGTAACGACGGATCATCTGTGACCGTCAACGTACCAAGCGTGGGACGTATCCCCGCTGGTGCGCTGGTCGAGCGACCCGCGCCGGACGCTTTCAGCTCGGCTGATCAGATCGTTTTCAATCTGCACCGGGCAGACTTCACAACTGCGCGTCGCGTCGCGGAGAAGATCAACGCGACGTTTGGCCCCATGGTTGCGCAAACCCTGGATGCGGCATCCATTGCGATCCGTTCTCCGGAAGATTCCACACAGCGCGTATCCTTTCTTTCCGTGCTCGAAAACCTTCAGGTTGAGCCTGATGCCAACGCAGCGAAGGTGGTCATCAACTCGCGCACCGGCACAATTGTCATTGGCGAGCGGGTGGAGGTGGCGCCTGCCGCCGTGACCCACGGCTCGCTGACGGTGACGATTGCCGAGTCCGACGAAGTGGTTCAACCGAACGCGCTCGCGGGCGGGCAGACGGTGGTTGTGCCTGATTCTGAGGTGGAAATCGTCGAGGACAACAATCGGATGTTCTATTTCGCCCCTGGCGTGCATCTGCAGGACATCGTGAGCGCTGTCAACGAAGTGGGTGCCGCTCCCGGGGATCTGATGGCAATTCTCGAGGCCCTGCGCGAAGCGGGTGCCCTGCGGGCGGAACTCGTGGTGATCTGACATGCAGGGCATCACATCCGCGGACTGGTCATATACCGAGTACGCGAACCTACCGGGCAAGATCGAGGACAACGCCGCCGGCGTAGAGCAAGCGGCGCGTCAGTTCGAGTCGCTGTTCATCAACATGTGGCTGAAAAGTGCCAGAGAGGCCAACGCGGTCATGGCTGAGGGCAATTTCCTGAGCTCGGCAGAGATGACCATGCAGCAGGAAATGTTCGACGCGCAGATGGCGATGCATCTGGCCAAGGAAGGCGGCATTGGCCTGGCGCCCGTGATCGTCCGCCAGCTCGGGGGTGAACCAGTGGCCAACCCCATCAACCTCACGCTTCAAGAAAATCGGCCTGCGGCCGCTATTCAGATAGAGACAGATCCGCTACCTGGGGCTGAATCCGAGGTGCAGGAGCAGGGCAGTCGTGCCCGTATGTTTGACGATGCGAGAAGTTTCCTCGACACAATTGCACCCCACGTCCGTCGTATTGCCGGCGGCGCGGGCCTGCCTGCGCTTGCCGTCATGGCACAAGCCGCGCTCGAAACCGGCTGGGGAAGCGCAGTGATTCAGAACGGGGAAGGGCAGTCGAGCCACAATCTCTTCGGCATCAAAGGCAGCAACTGGAGCGGACCGACCGTGGACATCCACTCCAAGGAACACACGCTCGGTCGCTGGCTGGATCGCCTGGACAGTTTTCGCGCCTATCCCGATTGGGAGGCGAGCATCAGTGACTATACGAACATGATCACGGGCTCAGCGCGCTACGGCGGCGCTGCGGAGGTCGCGGACCTGGGCCCGGACCAGTATGCCGAGTTTCTGCAGCGCCAGGGTTACGCAACCGATCCCGGCTACGCCCGGAAGCTCAAAGATCTCATACACCGCATTGCGGGACTCGGGTATTAAATGTCGTCTCTATTTCAGATTGGTATCAACGGCCTCCAGGCCCAGCAGGCGGCGCTGAACGTTACCGGACAGAACATTACCAACGCTTCCACGCCAGGCTACAGCCGCCAGCGTGCAGAGATTTCGTCGCTGTCAGGCACGTTCTCGGGAGGGGTTTTCTCCGGCGCAGGCTCCAGAGTAGACGCGGTTACGCGAATCGCTGACCAGTTCATCAACAATCAGATTCGTGTCGATCAATCTCTCGATAGTGAGCTTGGTGCATTCGCCACGCGTACGGGACAGCTCGAAGCGGCACTCTATGACGACGGCTTCGGCATCGACAGCGCGATGCGCGAATTCTTCGATGCTCTGCAAAACGCGTCCAACAATCCGTTGGACGCAGCGACACGCCAGTTTGTTCTGAGCCGGGGGACAGCGCTTGCTGAACGTTTCAATACGGTCTCGGAACGGGTACTGCAGCAGGGCCTTGATCTCAACGCGGCACTGGAGGCAGGAACCAGCCGCGTCAACGAAATTGCGGATCTCGTGGCCGACACCAACCGAAGAATTGCCGTTCTACAAGACAGCCGCGATACCGGCTCGCTCAACATTTTGATCGATCAGCGGGACGAACTCCTGAAGGAGCTGTCGTCCTGGATCAGCGTCAACACGTCCGAGCAGGCTGATGGACAGATCAACGTGTTCATTGGGAAAGGCCAGTCACTGGTGCTCGGCACTCAGACTGCAGCGCTCAGCGTCGCCGATAACGGGGCAGTATTCCTGCAGTCTCAGGGTACTTCCGGACAGCTCGACGTCACGTCCGCGCTGAGCGGCGGCGAGGTGGGCGGTCTGCTTGGCTACCGTGAGCAGGTACTGCATCCCGCCCAGAACCAGCTCGGCCACCTGGCCGCAGTCATGAGCTTCACGTTCAACGAGCAGCATCATCTTGGCATTGATCTCGCCGGCAACTTCGGCGGCAACTTTTTCCGTGATCTCAACGATCCCACGGTCATCAGTCAGCGCATGGGTGCGCTACCCGGTGGCGCCAACACGGGGTTTGGTGAAGTCAACGTGTACATCGACGACCCGCTCGTTGAGCAGCCTTCCGACTACGAAGTTCGCATCAACGACGATGGTGCGTTTTCGATTACGCGGCAGCGAGACGGAGAGCTGGTGTTCCAGGGACCGGCAATTTCGCCGCCCACCGTGGTCGCCTTCGACGGCCTACGCGTCGAGTTTGCGTCGGGACAGTTCAATCCCGGCGACACGATGGTTGTGCGACCGTACGCCTCGATTGGGACCGAGATGAGCGTTGTCCTTACCGATCCGGCCGCGCTCGCGCTGGCGGCTCCGGTGAGTCTCGGCAGCGCGTCGACCAACCAGGGCACAGCCAGCCTCGCTATCGGGGAAATCGTCGATGCCGAACATCCCGTGTTCAGCGGCGGCGAGCGTTTGATGCCACCGCTGCTGGTGCGGTTCCTGAGTGAATCGCAGTACGAAATTCTCGACAATTCGGACCCGACGAATCCGCGGCGGCTGGAGCCGGATCTGGGGCTGCAGAACTACGTGCCGGGAAGCCAGAACCACGTTTTACCTTACCTACCCGGCACATCCGTCGTCACAACTTCGGGGCCGCAGGTCAGCGCGCTCCCGGCAAGTCCGTCGCTCGTCAACAATCTGGATGCCGGCGACAACGGCTACCCTATCGGTACGGCCTCCGTCAGCGTAGCGGCGGCGGGCGGCAGTCTGGATACGTCAACGGTGAATGTCCCGGCAGGAAGCTCTGCGCGGGAGATTGCGGAACGCCTGAGCTCGCTACCGGGCGTTGCCGCTTCCGCTCATACGGAAGTGACACTTTCAGACCTCGTCAATTTCGACGGCGGCGTGCCTGTGGAGGTTGCCGTCAACGGCGAGCTCCTGAGCGGCTTCACGTCGCTCAACGAGCTGGCCGACGCCATCAACGCCAACGATGGTTTGAGCAGCCAGGGCATCGTTGCACGCTCTGATGGGTCTACATTGACCCTGACGGCAACTTTTGGCGATGACCTCAACCTGCATTTTCAAGGTGATCCCAATGAGTCCATAACCGTGACCAATGGCAGCGGCGATAGTCTTGTATTGAACGGCAGCGTCGCCGGCAGCTATCGGCAGGTTACGGTCGGCGGTGAAGTGTCGGCGATTCTCGATCCGGGGTATCGGCTGAGCACGGGATATGACGGGGTGTTTGCTGCTGCACCCGAACACCAGCGGGCAGATCTCGGGTTTGATCTGCTTTTGAGTGGTAACGTCGCCGCCGGGGACGAATACACGATCAATTTCAACGACGGCGCCAGCGGGGACAATCGCAACGCGCTGGCTCTGGGTTTTCTCCCCGAACAGAACCTGGTCGGGGATCCACCACAGACCTTTGGCGGCTTGTTTGCGGGTCTCATTCAAAACGTCGGCGCTGCCGCCAGTCAGGCCCAGATCAACAAAGAAGCATCGGCTGCGCTGCTGCAGCAGTCGGAGAGCTATCGAGAGAGCATCTCCGGCGTCAATCTGGACGAAGAGGCAGCCAACCTGATCCGCTTCGAGCAGGCATACAACGCCTCAGCGCAAATCATCTCGGTTGCGCGGGACACCTTCCAGGTGCTCTTGAACTCGGTCGCCTGATCCACGGGGAGTCATGATTCATGCGTATTTCTTCTTTTGAAATCCACCGTCAGGCTGCTGAGCAGCTGCAGGCGCTGGGCGCGGACGTGGCGCGCACGCAGCAGCAGATCTCGAATGGCAAACGTATCGTGGATCCGAGCGACGATCCCGTTGGCGCCGCTCGCGCTGTTGAGCTGAAGCAGGAGATGTCCGCACGTGATCAATACGTGCGCAATAGCGACGCGGCGGACGCGGCGCTGGCGCTCGAAGACTCTGTGCTTGCCCAGGTCACCGAAGTTCTGCAACGTGTGCAGGAGCTGACGCTACAGGCCGGCTCTGGCGTCCAGACCAGCGAAGATCGCCAGTTCCTGGCCTCGGAAATAGAAGCCCGCTTTGAAGAGCTCCTGTCGCTCGTGAACACCCGTGGACCGGACGGTCAGTACATATTCGCAGGCTTTCGCTCCGATCAGCCGCCGTTCGAGGTAGATGGGCTCAATATCCAATACCGCGGCGACAGCGGTCAGCGGCAGATTCAGGTAGATCACGGCCAGCTCGTTTACATGAACGATCCCGGCGATCGCATATTCATGCGGGTGGACAACGACAACGTCAACGCCAGCGGTAGCAGCCTGCCGCTGGTTCCCGGGAACGACAACGGCGCAATCAGCGGCGTGGAGGTCATTGACCAGGATTTGGCGGGCGCGCTGTTCCCGGACCGCCTCGTTGTCGAGTTTCGGCCGCCTGCTGAGGCTGGTGGATCACCCAATTACACGGTCCGTCGGCAGAGTGATCAGCGTCCCGTCGACGGCCTCGTCAATGTGCCGTATCAGGACGGTGGGACCGTCACCGCAGCCGGCATCAGCTTTGAGATAACCGGAGCTCCCCAGGAAGGTGATCAGTTTGTCATTGAGACGAACCGACATCAGGGGCTGCTGGAAACCGTGCAGAACATTGCGCAGGGACTGAACAACGTCGACGCAGTGTCCGAACCGGAAGCGTTCCGTCAATTGATTGACGCCACGGTGCAGGGTCTCGACCAGGCGACCACCAACGTGCTCGAAGTCCGCGCCGAGATCGGCGCGCGTCTCAATACGATGGAGGCGGTCAAAGACATGCACCAGGAACTATCGCTGCAGCTGCAGGAAGTGCTGTCGGAAATCGAAGACCTGGATTTTGCCGAAGCGGTGAGCAATTTGAGCTATCAGTCCTTCATTCTGCAGGCAGCCCAGGAAAGCTTCGTACGTATCAACGGCCTGTCACTCTTCAACAGCCTGCGCTGAGCCCGCGCAGTCAATTTTGTGAACTGATTCGCTAAAGCTTTAGGGGCTTACGCCGCTAACCCGTTTGAGAACCCCTTTCCACGGTTTTACGTACTTGGAAGGGATGTCTGAAAAAGCAAACGGAGTAGCAACAAATGCCTCAGGTTATTAACACCAACCTCAGCTCCCTTACAGCGCAGCGTAACCTGGACCGCACTCAGTCCGAAGGTTTGTCTGCCTTGAACCGCCTCTCATCAGGTCTGCGCATCAACAGCGCACGTGATGACGCAGCGGGTCTGGCAATCAGCACGCGCTTTACCGCCCAGGTACGTGGTCTCAGCGTCGCCATCCGAAATGCCAACGACGGCATCTCTCTGGCACAGACTGCAGAAGGTGCGTTGGGGGCCATGACTGAATCTCTGCAGCGTCTGCGCGAGCTGGCCCTGCAATCTGCCAACGCCACCAACAGCGACTCGGACCGTCAGGCTCTGAACGCTGAGGCCAAGCAGCTCATCGAAGAGCTCGGCCGCGTGAGCGACCAGACCAACTTCAACGGCCGCAAGCTCCTCGACGGCAGCTTCAAGTCGAGCGTACAGATCGGCACGAACGTCGGTGAAGTGGTTGAATTCGGTATCAACGAAGTCAGCACCGAGAATCTCGGTGGCGGCATCGGCTCAGGTATCAGTGCCATCGGCAACGCAAACGCTATTGCCAACGGCGACCTGTCAATCAACGGCGTTGCCATTGGACCTTCTTCCGCAACAGACGACACGGCTTCGTCTGCGAACGCTGGTGCCTCGGCCATCGCCAAAGTTGCGACGATCAACCGTTCAACCGCAGAGACGGGTGTGCGCGCGGAAGTCAACGAGAACGTCGCGGCTGGTGCAGCGATGTCAGGTTTCACCGCAGCAACCGGTACCATCACGGTCAACGGTGTATCCGTAGCTGTCAGCACCACGGGTGATGGCGCAACGACCCGTTCAGCCGTAGTCACGGCTATCAACGGTGTAAGCGATCAGACCGGCGTAACGGCTGTCGACACGGGCTCAGACAACGGCGGTGTCAACCTCGTTGCAGCCGATGGCCGAAACATTACCGTTGCGTTCGGTACGGTAACCTCCGCAACCACGGGTGTTGCCGCAGCTGCAACCTACGAAGGTGGTTACACGCTGATTTCAGAAACCGGTGAAGACATTGTCATCGACGGTGGCGACGGCTCAACGTCTGCTGACGTTGCAAACGCTGGTTTGAACGTTGGCACCTTTGGTGGAACGACAAGCGCAGTGACAAGCTCCGCACAAGCCGGTGCTACGCTGAACTCGCTGGTCGCTGGTGACCTGGTCATCAACGGTGTATCTGTCGGCGCATCACAAGCTTCCGACGATACGGCTTCAAGCACCGACAACGCAGCATCCGCGATTGCCGTTGCAGCGGCCATCAACGCGGTGAGCGATCAGACGGGTGTCAGCGCAGTTGCCAACGAGACGGTGCTGGTCGGTGGTACTTCACAGACGACTACCGGCGGCGTGTCAGGCGCAATTACGATTAACGGCATAGCCACGGCAAGCGTTACCACGACTACCGACGGCGAAACGAACCGTACCCTTGCGATTGATGCGATCAACGCAATCTCCGGTCGTACCGGCGTAGTCGCGAGCGACAACGGCACGACAATTACGCTGAGCGCGGCAGACGGCCGCAACATCAGCGTTCAGGTTGCCTCGGCCGGTCTCGGCACGGATGTCGGTTTGAACGAAACCGTTGATGGCATCGGCACGGGTGAAGGTGTAACCGGAACCGTGACGCTGCAGTCTGCGAGCGCTTTCGAGCTCTCTGCCGGCACGACCAACGGTGACTCTGGTGTTACAGACGTTGGCTTCGAACAGGGTAGCTTCGGCGGTATCAGCGACGGTCAGTTCCTGACCGAGGTGGACATTTCCACCGTTGCTGGCGCTGAAGACGCGCTGTCTGCCATCGACAACGCACTGGATTCGGTCAACCGCGAGCGAGCTAACCTTGGTGCTATCCAGAACCGTCTGGATTCCACCATCACGAGCCTGGCAATCAACGTTGAGAACCTGACCGCCGCACGGTCTCGTATCCTCGACGCCGACTTCGCCAAGGAAACCGCTGAACTGTCACGTACTCAGGTACTGCAGCAGGCAGGCGTGTCCATCCTGGCGCAGGCAAACGCTCAGCCTCAGTTGGTTCTTTCCCTCCTCCAGTAAGGGGTGAAGCGACTTAGGCAAGGTGCGAAACGGTTGGTGGCGTCAGTTACCAGCCGTTTCGTCGCAGTCGAAGCGTAGAGAGGTCCGTCATGAACAACATCAACAGCGTAGAGAATACGCGAGCAGTTGTAACGGATGTAAACGTTCCCAGTTCCGGCAATGATCAAGGACCGGCAAAACCGGAACAGCAGGGCGGCAAAAGTTTGCCGTCTGACGTGCGTACTGAGCGCCCGGCGCAGCAAGAGGCTGCACAGGAACAACGCGAAGTTCGCACCCAACGCGTGGAGCGGGCGGTCGAACAGCTGAATGACTATGTGCAGTCTTTTCAGCGCGATCTCAAGTTTTCGCTGGACGAAGACCTGGGACGTACCGTCGTCAGCGTTGTTGATCGAAATACTCAAGAGGTGATTCGTCAGATTCCGAACGAGACAGCATTGCAGCTGGCACGGAATTTGAAAGCCATGCAGATGGATATGCAGGTGAGCGCAGGCCGTGAAAGCCAGAGCGCCGAAGCAAGCCTGGGTTTGATCAACACGAGGATTTAGGAAGCCGTACCCTCGCAAAGGGATTTGTGAGGGACGCCATCCACAACCGTTATGGCATCTATACAATCATTGGGCGTCGGCTCAGGCCTGCTCACGTCCGAACTCGTCGAAAACATCATTGCCGCGGAACGCGAGGCGACGGATTTGCGCCTTGATGCCAAGCGCGCCGAGTACGAAGCCAAGATATCCGCGTTCGGCGCCATCCGCAGCAGCATTGATAGCCTGACCGCCGCGGCGGGTGGTCTTGGTGACTCCGAAACGCTACTGATCAATGCCGTATCCTCCAACAACGAGGGCGCAGTTACCGCAACGGCTACGGCTGAAGCATCGCCGGGCATCCACACGGTTGAGGTGTTGGCGACCGCCAGAGCTCATACGCTGACGAGTATTCGTTTCGATTCCGTCGACGAAGTGGTCGGCGAAGGCACGCTGGATTTCCGTTTTGGTGCCACAACCTTCGTTTCGGGCAGCTACGATTCTTTTGCCGAAAACCCCGATCGAGCCTCAGCGCAAATCACTATCGACAGCAGTAACAGCACTGTGGCGGGCGTGCGTGACGCCATCAACGCCGCAAATATGGGCGTCGAAGCATCGATCGTGAACGACGGTGAGGGATTTGTCCTCGTGCTGCAATCAACGCAGACCGGCGAAGACCACTCCATGGAAATAGTCGCCACCGAGGGTGCGGTCAGCGGCCTTGCCGCGTTGAATTTCAACGCAACGGACAACACGCCCGGAACCAACATGACCCAATCCGTCGACGCGGATGACGCCATAGTCGTCGTCGATGGCATCACCGTGACGCGGGAAACCAATACAATCGACGAAGTGGTGCCGGGAGTGACGTTTACCGCCGTCGGCAACAATGCCGGCGTGCCCGCAACAATTTCCATCACCCAGGATACGGCTGCAATCAGCGAGAAAATGCAGGCGTTTGTCGATGCATACAACGCGATGAAAACGCTCACAGACGAACTCACCGAGTTTGACTCTGACGAGGGTATCGGCGCGCTCCTGACCGGGGACTCAACGGTCCGCACCTTGATGTCACAGCTGCGTCGATTCATGACGCGCAGCGTTGCCGAACTGGAATCCACGTCAATCCGTGCCCTGGTGGACATCGGTATCTCGACGAATCAAAACGCCGGCTTTCAGCTCGAGTTTTCGAAATCGGAGTTTGAGGCAGCCATTTCCAGCAATCCCGCCGACGTGCTGGCGCTGCTGGCGGATCAGCGTCGTGCTTCCGACAACCAGATTACGTTCACTAACTTTCAGTCCGGCACCCAGGCCGGCACGTACGACGTAGAAATCACGCAGGCAGCCACGCAGGCGGCATACACCGGTGCCGTGGTTGCAGGGCTTGCCGGACCAATCACGATTGATGACGACAACGATTCCCTGAGCGTCACGGTCAACAGTCAAAGCAGCGGTGAAGTCACGCTGGCACAGGGCACGTATGCAGACGGTGACGAGCTCGCTACGGAGATTCAGACGCAGCTCAACCTGGCGCTGCAGGACGCGGGGGCAACCGTTGAAATCAGCTACGACAGCAGCGCGCAAACGCTTTCGATCACGTCGTCCACCTATGGATCCGGCTCCAACGTTGGGATCGACAGCGTAGACACCAACACGCTGGCTGAGCTCGGGTTCGACGTTTCGGCGTCGGAAAACAACGTTGGCTTCGACGTTGAAGGCACAATCAATGGGATCGCCGGTACGGGGACCGGGCAATTCCTTTCGATACCGAGCGGTCCTGCCGCGGCCACGGCCGGTGTTTACGAAGGCCAATCCATCAGCGCGTTTGACACGCCGCCGCTGACGATCGATGCCAGTAACGATACTTTCCGCGTCAGCGTCGACGGCACGCTTTCCAACGATATCGTTTTGTCCGCGGGTGACTACAACTCAGGCGCGGAGCTTGCTGCGGAAATTGAATCCCAGATCAACGCAGATGCAACGTTTGCGGCCACGGAGACCACGGTCAGCGTGACGTTCGACGCTGCCAACAACCGTTTCGAAATTGCGTCCTCGACTGCCGGCGTGGGATCTTCTGTGAATCTGACTTTCGCCGAGGCAGGCGTGGTTTCGGACCTTGGCCTGAACGTTGCGCTCGGCTCTCCGGGAAAGGCTGCGTCAAACGTTGCCGATCCGGCAGCGGGTATCCAGCTCAGGGTGCAGGGAAACGCCGTAGGCGAGCGCGGCACCGTGACGCTGGTGCGCGGCGTCATGAACCAGATCGACTCGTTTCTGCAACAGCTGACCGATCTGGAAGGCAGCCTGACGAGCAAAGAGGACGGACTGGGCGAACAGCTCAGCGCCATAGACGAAGAGGCGCAGGAATTCTCCAAGCGCATGGATCTTCTCGAGGAACGCCTGCGGATACAGTTTGCGGCCGCAGATGCGTTGATTTCGACTCTCAACAATACTTCCGACTTTTTGACGAGCCAGCTGGCGACGCTACCTGGCTATACGAACGATTCGAACTAAAGTTTTGTCGCCGTCGACCGCTAACTATTAGAGACCCAAGAAATGGAAGCCAGCGTGAACAGTCCTGTCAAACAGTATCATCAGCTCGACATCGAAACAGCCATTGATGCAGCAACACCGCATCAGCTCATAGACATGCTGTTCAAAGGGGCTCGAGACAGGATCATCCAGGCCCAGGGGATGATGGAGCACGGGGACATGGAAGGCAAAGGTGGCGCAATAAACACCTGCATCGACATCGTCAACGGCTTGCAGGCTTCGCTGGACCACGAGCAGGGCGGTGACATCGCCCGCAACCTCGACGGTCTGTACGACTACATACAACGGCGCCTTTTCCGTGCCAACGCCGACAATGACATGGAAGCGCTCACGGAAGTGCTTGACCTCATTACCACGCTGCGTGGGGCATGGACGTCGATCGATCCGGCGGCCGGCTGAGTAGAATTGAGCCAGCTGCGACAAGCGCTTGCGCGCATCACCGAGATTGAGGCTGCCGTCGCTGAGGGCGACTTCGATGCCGCCAATGCTGCTGCTCAGGATTTGAAGCCGCTACTGATCAGCAACAACATCGATGAGCTCGTTGCGCTGCGGGAGCGCGTAAACAACCTCACGCTCGGTGTCATCAAACGTCAGACTCAGGATGCGGCCGAACTCAAAGCGTTAAAGATCAAGCGCTGCGGCGCTGAGGTGTACCAGACGCTTTCTGCAGTGCGCTGATACCTCCGTCCATATCCTGACGGCTGCCGCATTCAGACCGTCGGAAATTTGACCAATTCCGATTCCGTTACTTTACTTCAAGCAAGGCGAGGTGCTGGTGCACTTAATCCAGGTTCGCCATAAACGCTCGCCGTGCCGGGCTTTGAGAAGACGAAGTAAGGAAGAGAAAGGTTATGGAGGACCGTCAATCGGCTCACTTTTGCGTCGGTCTCGATTTTGCAGACGACGAGCGTGTCGCGCAGATCAAACCCCTCTTGGCTTTTGCCGAGATCCTCGTAGCGGACTTACCTGCCGATGCCACCGTTGTGCTCGGTGACGGCTCGAACGCCGCCTCGATCGGTGTGCCGTACGTATTCCTGCAGGATCAGGTGACGCCCGGCAGTGATCGAATCGTTGCGCAGCTGAACGTCAGCTCGCTGATGGCTGCGTTTGCACGGGCGGAAAGCTTGCGGGTGCAGTCTCTGCGCTTTCCCGATCCAAGCTCCGTATTTGCCGATTACGTCGGTGCTTCTGACGCTGCAGTGGAAACACGGCAGCTCATGGCTACCGCAGCCGCGAAGGACGTTACCGTGCTCGTCACAGGAGAATCAGGCACCGGCAAAGAGGTCGTTGCACGTTCGCTCCATCTTGGTTCGCTTCGTAGCAAGGGTCCTTTTGTACCCGTCAATTGCGGCGCCATCCCCGCGGAGCTGCTCGAGAGCGAGCTCTTTGGGCATGAGAAAGGTGCGTTTACCGGGGCCATTACGCAGAAAACCGGAAGATTCGAGCTTGCTCATGGCGGCACTTTGTTTCTCGACGAAATTGGCGATATGCCGTTTGCCATGCAGGTAAAGCTGTTGCGGGCGATTGAACAGAAAAGCTTCGAGCGGGTTGGATCCACCCAGACCAGAGTCAGCGACGCGCGCATCGTTGCCGCGACGAACACCAACCTCGAAGAAAAAGTTGCAGCCGGAGAGTTTCGCGAAGACCTGTTCTACCGGCTGAACGTGTTCCCCATTGAGCTTGCGCCACTGCGCGAGAGGCTCGAAGACCTGCCCCTTCTGGTCAACGTTCTGCTGGAACGAATTCAAAACGAACAAGGCCTGCAGGTACGTTTGTCGGTTGATGCGCTCAATCTCCTGGTGGAATACGCCTGGCCGGGCAACGTACGTGAACTGGGTAATCTGCTGCAGCGGCTCTCCATTCAGTTCCCTCACGGCCTGGTGCGCTCGACGGAACTGCCGAAAAAGTACCTCGATGCGCCTGTCGCAGATAGTACTTCGTCCGCATCTACCGGATCGTCCGGTACCGCAGAACCGACAGAGATTCTGCTGCCGGTCAACGGTATCGATCTGAAAGACTATCTGACCCGGCTGGAGAAAAGTCTCATCCAACAGGCGTTAGAAGATACCAACGCGGTAGTCGCCCGCGCTGCCGATCGGCTGCACATTCGCCGAACCACGCTCGTCGAAAAAATGCGCAAACACGGACTCAGCCGCTCGGCGGAAACGCTGCAATGATTCCAGTCCTTTCCACCAGAGGCGACCGCGAGGCGGAGCGCATTCTCGCCGCGCTGACCGAGGCCGGCATTGGCGCTGACATCGTCGACGATCCATCCGCGCTGGACGGCGCGGGAGTGGCGTTGGTCCATGTGTCACGCCTGAAACGACTGCAGCCTGCCGCCAACCCCAAGGCTTTAATTGCTTTTGGCGGTGCGGACCGGGCGGACGTGGCCGTCAAAACGCTGAAGCAGGGTGCCACTGAATACCTCCCGGCAGGCGCTGATCTGAGCAGAGTTTCGCTCTTGATCAGAGACGGTATCACGGCCGAAGACACAGCGGGCACCGTTGCGCAGAGTGAGGCCATGACAAACCTGCTCCAGCTGGCGGACAGGGTTGCCCAGGCTGACATTGCCGTCCTGGTATCCGGCGAGTCCGGAACCGGCAAAGAGGTGATCTGCAGGCACATCCATGAGGCGTCTCCGAGAGCCGCCGGACCGTTTGTAGCTGTCAACTGCGCCGCCATTCCGGAAACGATGCTCGAGGCCGTTCTCTTTGGCCACGACAAGGGCGCTTTCACCGGAGCCGCCGAACAGCGGTTGGGTAAATTCGAGCTGGCTGACGGCGGGACGTTGCTGCTCGACGAAATTACGGAAATGCCGGTTGGCCTGCAGGCCAAACTCCTCCGGGTGCTGCAGGAAAAGGAAGTAGAACGAATTGGCAGCAACAGTCCGCGCAAAATAGACGTGCGGGTTCTGGCCACGAGCAACCGGGATCTTCGCGATGCTGTCGCCGAAGGTGTGTTGCGTGAGGACCTTTACTACCGGCTGAGCGTGTTCCCGCTGCAGATTCCGCCGCTGCGGGAGCGACCCGAAGACATACCCGCGTTGGCCCGGCATTTCATGAGTAAGTACGCGGATACGCGGGCGATCTCACTCGGTCCAGCTGCGCTGGGACGGATACGGACGTACAGCTGGCCCGGCAACGTCAGGGAGCTCGAAAACTGTATTCAGCGTGCCATTGTGCTGTGTGAAAACGGTGTCATCGAAGCCCAGGATCTGGGCCTCTCGCCGCAGACAGCCGAGATCAGCCTGCCCGCCGCTGCCTCCCTGCAGTCGCGGATGCGCGAATCCGAAGAGCAGCTGCTCCTGAAAATACTCAAGGAGAACAACGGGGTGCGCAAAGCAACCGCCGCGCAGCTCGGCATCTCCGATCGCACGCTGCGGTACAAGCTGAAGCAGCTCAAAGAGCGCGGAGTGACGATCTAGGAGACATCGTATGGACGTCAAAGCAGCAAACAACACAGATATCAATGCGGTCCTGGCGCAGATGCGCCAGATCCGCGCCCAGGCGCAGCAAAGCGTAGGGCCGGCGCGCGGCGTTGCAGACGTTGCAGGACCCGGCAAGGTCAGCGAACCCAGCCGCGCTGATTTCGGCGGGATGCTGAAGAACGCCATCGATTCAGTAAACCAGTTGCAGAAAACTTCCAGCGCCGGCAGTACGGCGTTCGTCAGAGGAGAAGAGACCAACCTGGTCAAGGTCATGGTCGATAGCCAGAAAGCAAGCGTCGGTTTTCAAGCCGTCGTCCAGGTACGCAACCGGATGGTAACCGCGTACCAGGACATCATGAACATGCCGATTTGAGGGGTAGGAGCACCACATGGCGGAAATGCCCGTACAAGCTGACGTGAACGTCGATGGACCGGCCATCCCGGGGAGCAACTTCATCAAAGGTGCGGTTGGCATGCCCGTGGTACGCCAGATTACGCTCCTGGTGGCACTGGCCGGCAGCGTGGCGCTGGCGATATTCGCAACCACGTGGATGCAAACGCCCGACTATAGACCGGTCAGCGGTGCGTCCAATCCGGCACGGGCCAACGAGGTCATCGACGCGCTGGAAGCCAGTCAGATCGACTACCAGCTCGATCAACGCACCGGGATGGTATTGGTACCGAAGGACAAGTACTACAGCGCGCTGATGTCACTTGCCGGGGCAGAAGTTCTGGAAGGCAACCAGCTCGGCTACGAGCTACTCGACGAAGAGCAGGGCTTTGGCGTCAGTCAGTTCATGGAAAACGCGCGTCATCGCCGCGCGGTTGAAGGTGAGCTTGCCAAGCACATCACAAGCATCAATGCGGTTGCGCAGGCACGCGTACTGTTGGCGACGCCGAAAACGAGCACCTTCATTCGCGACCGTCGCAAACCGAGTTCATCGGTGACGGTTACCCTGAAACCCGGACGCAGTCTCAAGTCGCATCAGATCAAAGGCATCACCAGCCTGGTTGCCGCCGCCGTACCTGAGCTTGACCCCAAGGACGTTGTGGTCATCGACCAGTCCGGCGCGCTCCTGTCTGCCAACGGCGACGATCCGGCACTCGAGCGCAGCCAGCAGGATATGGCAATCACCCGAGCCCAGGAGCAGGCGCTGTACGAGAAAGTGGCCAACATCCTCGGCCCGATGGTTGGTGCGGATCGCTTCACGGCCGAGGTCAATGCAACGCTCGATTTCACCCGGAGCGAACAGTCCTCGGAGCTTTACAATCCCGATCTCGTTGCGCTGCGCAGTGAGCAGCGCGTCGAAGAGGAAAAAGTCGGGACAGAGCAGGGTGTAGGCGGCGTGCCGGGCACGCTGTCGAACGAGCCCCCGCAGTTCGGCGAGGTGGAAGAAAATGCCGGGGAGCAGGAACAAACCCGCTCCAGCTCGTTGCGGTCGACGCGAAACTACGAGGTCGACAAGACGCTCAGCTACACCCAGCACCAGATTGGAACCATCAGCCGTCTTTCCGTGGCCGTCGTTGTGGACGACCGCGTGGTGATCGACCCGGAGTCCGGTGAATCCTCGTCCGAAGCGTGGTCGGAAGAAGATCTGAACGATCTCACGCAATCGGTGCAGACGGCGGTGGGTTTTCGCGCCGACCGCGGTGACACCGTCAGCGTCGTGAACCGGCCTTTCTATCGAGCGCCAAGGGAAGAACTCGTAGCGCAACCCATGTGGGAGCAAACGTGGTTCACGGACCTCCTGAAACAGGTCCTCGGCGGGTTGGCCATTCTGCTCGTGATTTTCGGCCTGCTCCGTCCGCTCTACAAAAACCTGAGCCAGGCTGGAGAGATGGTGCGCGAGCAGCAGAGTCTGGCCATTGCAGACATGACCCAGATGCGCGAGGCAGCGCTGTCAGAAGCTGTACCCGGATTACCGTCGCCGATACTGCACGATCCTGACGACTCATCGGCACAGAAAATGGAAACCGTTCGAAATCTGATCAGCGAAGATCCGAACAGGGTGGCGCAGGTTGTCAAACATTGGGTGAATGAAGATGAGTGAGGTTACCGAAGATCTCGACAGAATTGATCAGGCAGCCATTTTGTTACTCACAATCGGTGAGGCGGAGGCAGCGCAGGTGTTACGTCATCTGGATCAACGCGAAGTGCAGCGTCTCAGCGAAGCGATGTCCGGCTTGAACACTGTAAGCACCGATCAGATAGACATCGTCGTCGACGGCTTCCTCGAGGCCGTAACGGACGAATCCGGTTTGACGATGGGCGTCGGGCGTTACCTGAAGAACACGCTCGCCAACGCCATTGGTGAGCACAAGGCCAATGCGGTCATCGAAAAGATCAACGGCGGCAGCACCGCCGGTCTCGACAAACTGCGCTGGATGGATCCGCGCGCTATCGCCGAGTTCATCATTTCAGAGCACCCGCAGATACAGGCCATTGTCATGTCATTTCTGGAACCGGACCAGGCGGCACAGGTCATCGACTACATTCCCGACGAGGAAATGCGACGCGACATTGTCATGCGGGTCGCTAATCTGGAAAGCATTCCACCCGCAGCGATTGCCGAGCTTGCCCAGGTTCTCGACGAGCAGGCGACGCAAACCGGGCCTACGCGTTTTGCCCAGCTGGGTGGCACCCGAACGGCTGCAGAAATTCTCAACAACATGGACAAAAACGCCAACGAGGCGGTCATGGAGTCGATCAAAGAAGCAGACGAGGAGCTTGGCGAAGCCATCAACGAGCTCATGTTTGTATTCGACAACCTGGCGCTCATCGATGACCGCGGCATTCAAACGCTGCTGAAGGAAGTTTCGACAGACAATCTCACGCTTGCGCTCAAAGGCGCGGACATCAGCCTGCAGCAGAAGATTTTCGGCAACATGTCCAAGCGTGCTGCCGAGCTGCTGCAGGATGACATGGAAGCCAAAGGTCCTGTGCGCTTGTCTGAGGTAGAAGCCGCGCAGAAAGAGATTCTCCTAGTCGCCCGCAAGCTCGCAGAGGAAGGAGAGATTGTGCTTGGCGGTGCCGGCGGGGACGAGATGGTCTAACGGCTGATGAGCAGTGTTGATCAGGAATACCACTGGAAGACGCTCGGACCCGCTTCGGTTCTGCCGTCTTTTTCTCCCGCCCCGGATGTACCTGCCGTAGACGAGCCTGCCGGCACGTCGGGCTTGAACGAGCAGCAGTCCGGATATGAGGCGGGATACGCGGCAGGGGAGTCTGCCGGCAGGGCAGCATTCGACGCTGCCCACCAGGCTGCGCTGCAGGCGCTGCAAGCCGCCGTAGCGGAACTTACCCGCGTGCGCAGCGAAGTGTTCGCCAGATCGTTTGCGGACATGGCGGACGCTCTCAAGGCGCTGTTCTCAACCCTGTTCCTGCACGAGATGCGCACCGATCCGGCGCTGGTCGAGACGCTGTGCGGCATCATGCAGGAAGCCCTCGAAAGCGCTACCGCCCCGGAGCTGCGCTTGAGCAGGGATGACTACGCGCACGTTGCCCCCATGGCTGACCAGCTCGAGGTGACCATCAGCGAAGACGCACACCTGCCTACCGGGGTCATGCGTGCCGTAGTCGGTAAATCCGTGGCTGAGCTCGACGTTGCCGGCAACCTCAATGACGTGCTCACGCAAGCCGTTCAAACATTGCAAATCGACGAAGCCGAGATGGCATCTCTCCCCCGGACGGAGGAGCCCCCCATGCCAGACGCATCGTTGCCCGATGATCCGGAGAGATCTTGAGTACTTCACCGCTCGGACGACTGGTCGAAGAGCTCAGCGTGCTTCGCGACCAGTGCCTCGCTGCAACGAGTTACGCTCAAGTTACCCGGTCGGTGGGGCTTCTGATAGAAGCAGAAGGATTGCACGCGGGGCTCGGTAACGTCTGCTGGTTAATCAAAGCTCACGATGAGATTCCCTGTGAGGTAGTCGGATTCAGCGATCATCGGACGTTTCTCATGCCGCTTGCTCATACTGACGGCATCGAACCAGGCAGCTTGATCCGTGTGCCGGCTACTACCGGTGAGCTCGACGAGATACCCGAACCTACGTCTCTGCTCGGCAGGGTTGTCAACGGCCTGGGGGAACCGATCGACGGCATGGGCGCCGTTGGGCCTGAAGGCTTGAAGGTAACAACCAGGACAATCAATCCCATGCAGCGAATGCCAATCAGCGAGCAGCTCGATGTCGGCATCGGCAGCGTCAACAGTCTGCTGCGGGTTGGGGTTGGCCAACGTGTTGGTGTGTTTGCCGGTAGCGGTGTAGGTAAAAGCGTTCTGTTGGGCATGCTGGCCCGGTTCGTACAGGCAGACGTTGTTGTTGTTGGTTTGATAGGCGAACGCGGACGCGAAGTGCAGGAGTTCGTGCAGGACAATCTCGGGGCAGGACTTGCCCGTGCGGTTGTCGTCGCCTGTCCGGCCGACGATTCCGCAGCGCTACGGCTGCGTGGCGCGCGGCTGGCTACGCGCATAGCGGAAGGATTCCGTGATCAGGGAAAAAGCGTGCTGCTCCTGATGGACAGCCTCACGCGGGTAGCGCAGGCGCAGCGTGAAATTGGTCTTGCGCTCGGCGAACCGCCGACCAGCAAAGGTTACACACCTTCGGCGTTTGCGTGGTTGCCGCGCCTCGTTGAACGTGCGGGCTGTGGCGCTACCGCGAATGACGGCGCCATTACCGGATTCTATACCGTGCTCATGGAAGAGGACGACCTGCAGGATCCCATTGTCGACGCTGCGCGTGCCATTCTCGACGGCCACGTTGTGCTCAGCCGCTCCATGGCTGAGCAGGGTATCTACCCTGCCATAGACATCGGCAGCTCGGTCAGTCGACTCATGCAGCGTCTGGCAAATCCTGAGCAGCTTGCACTGGCGCAGAAGTTTCGTGCGTTGTGGCAGTGCTATCGGGAGCAGGAGGATCTCATCAACATCGGCGCGTACAAACACGGCAGCGATCCGCTGACGGATGAGGCGATTGCGCGGTTTCCCTCGATGCGCGATTTCATCACGCAGGATGCGCAGGCAGCCCTTACTGTGAGTACGGCTGACGAATCGCTGCGCCAGCTTTTTGCCGCCGTGCCAGCCAGTGCGCCGACCGGACTGGAGCACAGTTTCCCGAACCATGGATAAGCTACGCAAGGTGCTGAAAATCAGACGACAGCAGGAAGACGAAAGCGCGGCTCAGCTTGCGCTCAGCCAGGCGGCCGTTGCGGAAGCGCAGACTAAGCGGACCCAGCTCAGTGAGCTGATGGCGGAGTATCGCCGCCGACATCTCGATGCCGCTGAGTCGCATCCCGCAACTCTGGCTGCGTTCAACCGCTTCTACAGCCAGCTCAAAGGCGCAGTTGATGCCCAGGGCCAGGTCGTGGCAGATCTCGAACGCATCGAGCGGCAGAACACCGACGCTTACCTCGTGCGCTATCGGGAGCGCCTGGCGTTACAGAGACTGCTCGAAGAGCGTGAACTGGCGCACAAAAGTGAGGCGCTCCGTAAGGCGCGCCGCGGTCACATACACCGTAACGCAAAGTTCTTCGTCTAAGCTTTATGAGGTTGGTTAATCAACATTCTGCCTGGAGCTCTACATGACCATCAGAACCGAACTCGATCAAGACGCCCAGAAACTGACCATAGCCATTCACGGGCGCTTTGATTTCAGTGCACACAAGGACTTTCGTGACTCTTACGAGGGGCTCGACGCCAGACCGCACAAGTATTCCATCGACATGCGGGAAGCCGTCTACATCGACAGCTCCGCCCTTGGCATGCTGCTGTTGCTGCGCGATCACGCGGGCGGCGACAACGCGGACGTGGAAATCGTCAACTGCAATGCCGATGTGAAGAAAATCCTCACCATATCGAACTTCGATCAGCTCTTTACGATTCACTAAGCAGAGTCATGAATGCCAAAACGCCTGGTTCAGGAGCAAATCGGGTACTGGTTGCAGACGACAACGCCGTGGATCGCAAGCTTCTGGCCACTATCGTCGGACGCGCCGGATTTGAGGTCATTCAAGCGGTAGACGGTAACGATGCGGTGGAGAAGTTCTACGCAGAAAAGCCCGACATGGTCCTGCTTGATGCGTTGATGCCGGGCAAAGACGGATTTGCGGTTGCCGAAGAAATCAAAGCGAACAGTGGCGACGGTTTTGTTCCCATCATCTTTCTCACGAGCCTCACGGAAGCGACGGAGCTTGCCCGCTGCGTCGATGCGGGTGGCGATGATTTTCTGTCCAAACCCTACAATCGAGTGATACTGCAGGCCAAGCTGTACGCGCTACAGCGCATGCGTGACGTGCATCAGACCGTACAGACGCAGCGCGACGAAATTGCCAAGCACCACATGCAACTCGTTGCCGACCAGGAAGCCGCCAAAGCGGTGTTTGACAACGTCGCATCTGCGCGCAATCTCGAAGCGCCATACATCAAATACCTGCTCTCACCGCTGGCGCTTTTCAACGGCGACGTGATGCTGGCTGCCCAGAACCCGGCAAACAACCTGTACATCATGCTCGGAGACTTTACCGGTCACGGCCTGGCCGCAGCGATCGGCGCCATGCCGCTGTCGGACGTGTTCTACGGCATGACGGCAAAAGGATTCTCGTTGGCCGAAGTTGTGCGCGAATGCAACCGCAAGCTCGGCTCAGTGCTGCCTTCCGGGTATTTCTGTTGTGCAGCCGCGCTGGTTGTCGACTTCAGCCGCTACACCGTTGAGTACTGGAACGGTGGTCTACCGTCGGCGTATCTGCGCAAGCTGGGTAACAGCGAGCTGACGCCACTCGCGTCCAAACATCTTCCGCTTGGCATCCTTCCGCACGATCAGTTCAAGGATGACACGCTGATACACGAGGTGAGCCCAGGCGATCGTTTGTTCATGGCGACTGACGGTGTCATCGAAGCGCGTAATTCGCAGGGTGAATACTTTGGCGCGGAACGATTGGAGAGCCTGGTCGTCAATTCACCCGCCGAATCGTTGTTCGGCTCGGTTCGAAACGGGGTCTACGACTTCATTGGCGCGCACGAGAGTGACGATGACATCACCATGGTGGAAATCACCGTCGTTGCCGAGGAACAGCTACAGGCGGTCAACCTGCAGGACAGCCTGGACGAGCTGGGTGGTCCGAAAGACTGGAAGTTCTCGTACGAGCTCGGCCCATCGTCGCTCAAAGACTTCAATCCTCTGCCGCTTCTGCAGCAGGTGCTGATGGGCGCGCCGTACCTGCGCGTGCGCGCTTCGGCCATCTACACGGTTCTGGCTGAGCTTTACTCGAACGCGCTCGAGCACGGCGTGCTCGGACTCCGTTCCGAACTGAAATCCTCTGCTGAAGGATTTGCCCAGTACTACCAGGCGCGCGCGAAGGCGCTCGATCAGGTGAGCGGGTCCGTACGCTTTGAGGTCGAAGGTTCGATCCAGGAAACGCAGGTTGAACTGCGAATTCGTGTGAAGGACAGCGGCAAAGGTTTTGACTACGAGAGCTATCTCGAGCGAGCGAGGTCATCTGAGACCACCGCCGGCTATCACGGACGCGGCGTGCGGCTGCTCTGGGATTTGTGCGAAACCGTCGAATTTCGTGACCCCGGTAACGAGGTTGAGGTAACAATGCAATGGGAGCATGGGTATGAGTGATGTGCTCGACAAACAGCTGTTGGAAGAGTTGAAGCTCGTGATGGAAGACGAGTTCACCGAACTCATGGATACGTTTCTCAGCGAATCAGTACGTCAATTTGCCGAGGCAAGACAGGCGTGGCAGAGCAGCGATCTGGAAATGCTGCGGCGCCACGCGCACAGCCTCAAAGGCAGCTGCGGCAACGTGGGCGCAACCGAACTCCAGAGCACATGCGCAGCGTTGGAACACTCGGCCCGGGACGAGCTGACGGCCGACATTCCCGCGCTCATTGAGCAGGTCTCGAACCAGCTGGAGACCGTCTCCGAGGCCATTCGCGCGCTCTAGGGGAAAACTGGCCCGCTCTTTGCACCATCCTTGTGTTTGTTGATCTCGCGTCGGGCATAACAAGGAGTATTCACCTGATTTTCAATCTGCTTCAGTCTCTGATCGGAGCGCTTCCGGAACTGTCGTCCAACATGCAGGAAGAGGGCGGTGGATCGTTGACGCAGAATGGTGGCTTTGCGGACCTCCTCAATGCCGCGGGCGACAACTTTCCGTCACAACCGGCTCCGCAGCAGGCAGATGTCCATCCGGAAGTGGTGCCAATGTCTGTGCCGGACCCGGATGCTCACTTGACGCCGCCGCTCGCCGAGCCGGCCATCAATCCGCTGATGGCAGGGACAACCGGCAACCGCATGCCGCAAAGCGGCAACGACGTGCCGCCGCCTCCATTGCCCCAACAACCGAGTGAGGGTAAAACGCCCGCTGGGATCGCGCCGCTAACGCCGGCGCAGCTGGTCGAGTCGCAAATCGCGGCGTCGATACCGGCGCAAGAAGCTGCTTCAACGCTCAAACGACCACACCAGAACTCGACCGTCGATATCCGACCGGAGAGAAAAGACCAGCCAACGGCGCAGCCGCCGTCTACGGCAGAGGGCGTCCGGGTGAACGCCACCCCGACGCCTCAGCCTGCCTCGACGGCTCAGCTACCACACCCAACCGTACTGCCCGGTGCGCCTGAGGTGCGGTGGTTCGGGAGCAACGTAGAACGCGCGATCGCCGCGTCTACGCCAACTGTGCCAACTGTGCCAACTCCACCAACTACACCAACCGCGCCAATGACACTAACTGCGCCACCAACGTCGAGGGGCGATGCCGGCGCGCCGGGGCAGGAGGCTGTCATCACGCCGATGCCGCGTCCCGCATTGACGGGCACGTCAGTCCCAACGTCAGCGGGAGAACTGGCGGTGACCGTACGTTCACCAGCTGCAGGGTCGAGTCCGACGCCGACGTCGAGTAACCTGGGTCTGCCGCTGGATGTCGCCCCGCAGCCACCGCAAAGCCAAAAACTCGAGCAGGCGAGCCGCACGGACAGCTCCTCAGGTAACCCCATTGTGCAGACGCACGGACGAGCAGCGCTGGGCGAGGCAGTTCCAGAACGCTCACCGCTCCTCAATCGCAACCCGACGCTCAACGCGGCAACCACAGAGGTTCCTGTGGATCCGCTACCCCAAGCGCGCAAGCTTGCCGTATCGGCTGCTGCCGCTTACAGCGGTGCCACGGCACAACCTGCGCGCGTGCGCGAACAGGTTACCGAGAGCATGCTCCAGCTGGCAGCCGAGCCAAAGGAAGCGCGCGAACCGAGTGCTGAAAGATTTGTCGCACCGCTCGCTCGCGTTGAACAGACCATGCATACCGAAGCTCGTCGTTTGCAGAGTCAGAGCGTAAACGTCGAAGGGCGCGACCAGGCCGCGCAGAGCCAGGCGCTGCAGGATCAGATCATGCGGGTCATCACGCGTCAGGCGGTACTGCAGGGTAAGCTGCAGGTGCAGCTCAATCCGCGCGAGCTCGGTATGGTCGACATCGAGTTCACTCACGAGCGTGGTGGTGAAGTGCAGGTGGCCATCGTTGCCCGGGAGGCGGCCACGCGGGATCTGCTCGACGCCGCGTTACCCAGGCTGCGCCAGAGCCTGCAGGAAGCCGGCGTTGCGCTGGGACAACTGAACGTGCAACAGGAAGACGCCGGACGGCACGCGCACCGCGATGAGCTTCGCGAGCGTGGCTTCACAGAAACGACGCACGGCGATGCTGCGAGCGAGCCCGGCGATGAAGCTTCCGCGCCTGATGACGAGAGGCTCTTGAACGTTTACGTCTGATTGCCGCGCAGGCTGCCTCCGTGCGCCAGAATTCTGGCGCAAAACGAGCGCATTTCAAAATCCTTACTACACTTCGGGTAACGCGCCGGATAACCGGCGCCGTATGAACACCCATAGTGACAGGATTTTGACATGGCAGAAGAGGCAACGGACGAAGCCCAGGAATCTGCAGGCGGTGGCAAGAAAAACATCATTATCTTCGCTGCTGTTCTGCTGGTTGCCATCGGCGCCAGCGTGGGCGGGACAATATTCTTTCTAGGCGGTGGCGAAGACACGGCTGCGGGTGAGGCTGAGGCACCTGTCTCCAACAAACCCGCAACGGCGATATACCACAACATGCGCCCGCCGTACGTCGTTAACTACGTGACCGGGGCCAAACCGCGCTATCTGCAGGCGGAATTCACCATCATGGCGCGCAACGAGGCGGCAATCGAAGCCGTCATCCTGCACATGCCCCTGATCCGCAGTGAGATCGTTGCTTTCCTCACTGAACAGAATTTTCTCGAGTTGCAGACCCAGGAGGGCAAAGAACAGGTGCGGCGCGGCATCGTGGAGCTCGTTAACCGCATTCTTGCCAGCTACGAGGTGCAGCCCGGCATCGAATCCACGTTGATTACCAATTTTGTACTTCAATAAGACAAGAGCGCCGACGTGACAGACAAGGATGTTCTCACTCAAGAAGAGATTGATGCGCTCCTGACCGGTGTGGACGACGGCAGCGTCGATACCGAAGTCGGCGAGGAGGGCGGGCGTTCCGTTTCCGACTGGGATCTGACCAATCAGGACAAGGTTGTTCGAGGGCGAATGCCGACTCTGGAGCTGATCTCCGAGCGGTTCGCGCGCATGTTGAGAAACGATCTGCCCGCCAGCCTGAAAGTCCCCCTGGAGGTTGGTCCCGGCGGCGTGCAGGTAGTCAAGTATTCGGAGTACATCGACACGCTGTATGTACCCACGTGTATCAAGCTGTTGCGAATCAAACCGTTTGTCGGCACCTGCCTTCTAACGCTCGACGCAAAGCTCATCCACCGGCTGGTTGATCTCTTTTTTGGCGGCACCGGTTTCGTCTCATCGCTCGAAGGCAAAGAGTTCACGCTGACAGAGCGGCGGGTGATAGACCGTATCGTCAATCTGGTGCTGAAAGACTTCGAGGCCGCCTGGCAGGAAGAGCTGCCCGTGCAGACGGAAGTCATTGGTGACGAGGTCAATCCCGGCCTGGTGAACGTCATTCCGGGAAGCGAAGTTCTGATGGTCAGCAGCTTTCGCCTCGAACTCCAGGACGGCGGTGGCGAGATGCACATCGCTTTTCCTTATGCGGCGCTCGAGCCGTTCAAAAGCGTGCTGGATACCACGGCTAAGAAAGACCAGAAGGAGGCTGACATGGCCTGGCGTGCCCAGATGGAGCGTTCAGTCATCGACGCCGAGTTACCGATCAACTGTGTCATCGGTGACGTGCAGTTGAAACTCAGAGACCTGCTGCGTCTGGAAGTTGGTGACGTGCTCGATCTCAACATGCAGGAAACCCACCAGGTTCGTATCAGCAACATTCCGACCTTTACGGCAACGCTGGGTAATTCGCGGGGCAGGTTTGCCCTGGAATTCGAATCCTTTACCAATCGTTGAGTCATTGACCAGGAAAAGACCATGACCGAAGAAAACCAGGAACAGGCGGAAGATGCGGCAGCGCCGGAGGCTGAAAACGCGCCGATGGAAGCAAAATCCGCAAGCGCCAAAAACCTCGAGGTGGTTCTCGACATCCCCGTACGCCTCTCGATGGAAGTTGGTAACACCAACATCCCCATTCGCAAGCTGCTCCAGCTGACCAAGGGCTCGATCGTCGAGCTCACCCGTACCGCTGGAGAACCCCTGGACGTCCTGGTTAACGGAACGCTGGTTGCCCAGGGAGAGGTGGTTGTCGTCAACGACAAGTTTGGCGTGCGCCTTCTGGACGTCATCAGCCCTGAGCAGCGGATACAGAGCATCAACTGAGCATGAACCCTCTGGACAACATCTGGCAGGTTGCTCTGGCCCTCGTTGTCATCGTCGGCGTTGTGCTGGCGCTGGGCTACCTGGCCAAACGGTTTCAGCTGGCCAAGCCCGGCGGCAGTGGCGCGTTACGGGTGGTCGACAGCACGTTTCTGGGCCCCAAGGAGCGGTTGGTGCTGGTCCAGGTTGGCGACCAACACGTGCTGATCGGCATGAACCCTCAGTGCATCACCAAGCTCGCGCAATATGAGGCCGGTGAGAGCTTTGCGATGACGCTGGACCGCGTGTCGGAGAAGAGCGCATGAGCTTTACGCGCTGGCTCCCCTGGACGGCCCTGTTCGTCCTGGTGCTCGGTACCGAAGCTCACGCTGCGGTGGACCTGCCCGCGATGACCGTGACGACCGACGAGAACGGCGCCGAGAGTTATAGCATAAGCCTGCAGATTCTGGCCGTGATGACCATCATCACGTTGCTGCCATCGTTGGTGATCATGATGACCGCGTTTACCCGCATCATTATCGTCTTCGCAATTCTGCGTCAGGCCATCGGCATGCAGCAGACGCCGTCTAATCAAATCCTCGTCGGCATTGCTCTTTTTCTCACGATCTTTGTCATGGCGCCGGTGTTCGAAGACGTCCACGACGTTGCGCTGGAGCCTTACCTAGCAGAAAAGATGGCACCTCAGGATGCGCTCGTTTCCGCCTCGCAGCCGTTTCGCAGTTTCATGCTCGAGCAAACCCGGGAGAACGATCTCGAGCTCTTCATGCGCCTGGCCGATCACGAGGCGGTGGACACGCTTGCTGACGTCGACTTCTTCGTCCTGGTACCCGCATTCATGACCAGTGAGCTGAAAACCGCCTTTCAGATTGGGTTCATGCTTTTCATCCCGTTTTTGATCATCGACATGGTTGTGGCCAGCGTGCTGATGTCGATGGGTATGATGATGCTGTCACCGCTGATCATCTCGTTGCCGTTCAAGATCATGCTGTTCGTGCTGGTTGACGGGTGGGTCATGATCATGGGCACGCTCGCATCGAGCTTCGGGATGGCGCTATGACCATAGGTGACGTGTTATCCCTCTTTGGCGATGCGCTGGGCCTGGTGGTCATTGTGGTTGCGCTCATCGTTCTTCCGAGTCTTCTTGTCGGTCTCGTGGTTTCGATCTTTCAGGCGGCCACGCAGATCAACGAGCAGACGCTCAGCTTCCTGCCGCGACTGCTCATGACGCTGGTTACGATCATGGCAATGGGCCCCTGGATCCTGAGCGAGCTACTCGATCACTTCGCGCGAATCTTCGCGGCCATCCCGGCGCTGGTGGGCTGAGCATGTCACTTTCGATGACCGTGTTGTCCGTATGGCTCGGCGAGCTCCTGTGGAACACGCTCCGCGTTGCCGGTTTCTTCATGGTTGTGCCCGTGTTCGGTAACCAGCTGGTTTCACCACGCGTTCGAATTGCGCTCAGCATGGCTACTGGCCTCGCGTTGACGCCCGTCATGGGCGACGCCCCGGCGCTCGACGCCTTCACGCTGGCCACCGCGCTCGATCTTGGACTGCAGATACTCGGTGCAATCGGATTGGGATTCACGGCCATCATCTTCTTTCAGCTTTTTGTCATTGCCGGACAGTTCATCGGCATGCAGATGGGTCTCGGCTTCGCAGCCATGGTTGACCCGGGTAACGGTGTGCAGGTTACGGTCTGGAGTCAGTTCTTTCTGATGCTGGTCACTCTTTCATTCCTGGCAATGAACGGCCATCTCATTCTGCTGGAGGTGCTGGTCACAGGTTTCCAGCTGCATCCCACGGGCGTGGAAGTCGGGTTGCCGGATCTTGCCGTGCGCATCGCCCAGATGGGCGGATGGATGTTTGTGGGCGGCGTGCTGCTGGCCATCCCGGCGGTCGTTTCGCTCCTGATCGTCAACCTGGCGTTTGGCGTCATGAACCGCAGCGCACCGCAGCTGAACGTGTTTTCTCTGGGCTTCCCGTTCAGCCTTTTGTTCGGCCTGGTGATCATCTGGATTCTCCTGCACGGGTGGTCAGATCAATTTCAACGCCTGGCAGGCGAATTTCTCCAGCACGTCGTCGCGACTCGGCAGGATTGAGATGGCAGAAGAACAACAGGGTCAGGAAAAGACAGAAGAAGCCACTCCGCGGAAACTGCAGAAGGCGCGGGAGGAAGGGCAGGTTGCCCGTTCGCGGGAGCTCAACAGCGTGGCCATCGTCACGTTTGGCGCCTGCGCAGCCATTTTTGTAGCGCCAAACCTTTCCCAGGCAATGCTGGACCTTACGGAACGTCTATTTACGACGGCTGCCGACAGCCAGCTGCAGATGACGACCGTACTTGGTGAGGCGGCACTCGATTCGATCTGGGCGGCGTTACCTTTCTGCGTGGTGATGTTCGCCGCCGGGGTGTTTTCGAGTATCGGCGTTGGTGGGCTTGTGTTTGCACCCAAGGCACTACAACCGAAGCTCGAACGAATGAGTCTCATCAAAGGCTTCGGGCGCATGTTTTCGATGAAGTCCCTCGTAGAGCTTGGCAAATCCATTGCCAAGTTTGTGCTCATATCCGGCGTTGCTATTGCAGTGCTGTCCGTGAGTCTCAATGAGCTCCTGGTGCTCGCCACCAAGCCCATTGAAGCTGCCATCGCCGCAGGCGTTTCTTACGTAGGGTGGGCGCTTCTTCTCATTGGCGTGGCGCTGATCGTCGTTGCGGCTATTGACGTTCCGTTTCAGATACACCAGCACAAAAAGCAGCTCAAGATGACCAAGCAGGAGGTCAAAGACGAGCTCAAAGACTCCGAGGGTAAGCCGGAAGTCAAAGCCAAGCTGCGTGCGCTGCAGCAGCAGGTAGCGCAGCGGAAGATGCTCGAAGACGTACCGAATGCCGACGTGGTCATCACCAACCCCGAGCACTTCTCCGTTGCGGTCAAGTACGATGCTGCGGCCATGGTGGCGCCGATCCTCGTCGCCAAAGGCGTCGACCACATGGCATTCCGTATTCGCGAAATTGCCGATCAGCACGATGTGCCGCAGGTGCAGATGCCTCCTCTGGCGCGAGCGATCTACTACAACACGGAAGCCGGAGAAGAGATCCCCGAAGCGTTGTACGTTGCCGTTGCCCAGGTGCTCGCCTACGTCTATCAGCTCGAGCAGTACCGTCGTGGCCAACTCGAACGTGCGCCGCACCTTGCGAACGTCGACGTGCCCCCTGAGATGGATCGTTCAACGGGAGGTGAAGGCTGATGCGGGGATTCAAGCTGGGTACTCTCGCCATCCCGGCGCTGCTGCTGCTCCTGCTTG
Source organism: Pseudomonadales bacterium (assembly GCA_028285415.1). Taxonomy (GTDB): domain Bacteria; phylum Pseudomonadota; class Gammaproteobacteria; order Pseudomonadales; family Azotimanducaceae; genus UBA4421. Next base: position 124,213 of record JANQPF010000027.1, on the reverse strand, counting down.
CGCTGATGACAATCCGCGTACCGCCGACGCTGCTCGACGTCTCGTTTACGTTCAACATCACGCTGGCGTTAGTGGTTCTGCTTGTCAGCGTTTATGTGCTGCGCCCCCTCGATTTCGCGGCGTTCCCCACCATCCTGCTCGTCGCGACGCTGCTACGCCTGGCGTTGAACGTCGCGTCGACCCGGGTTGTGCTGCTGGATGGTCATCAGGGCGGCGCCGCGGCGGGGCAGGTCATCGAAGCCTTCGGTGCCGTGCTCGTTGGCGGCAACTATGTTGTCGGCTTGGTCGTCTTCATCATCCTCGTCATCATCAATTTTGTCGTTGTGACCAAGGGCGCCGGGCGGATATCCGAGGTCAGCGCTCGATTCACCCTGGACGCAATGCCCGGCAAGCAGATGGCGATCGATGCCGATCTCAACGCAGGAATCATCGATCAGGATCAGGCCAGACTTCGCCGCGAGGAAGTCGCCAGCGAAGCGGATTTCTACGGCGCCATGGATGGTGCCAGCAAGTTCGTGCGCGGCGATGCCGTGGCGGGCATTCTCATCTTGATCATCAACATCGTGGGTGGTCTCGTGATTGGCATGTCCCAGCACGGGCTGCCGTTTGCTACCGCCCTCGAAAACTACACGCTCCTCACCATAGGTGACGGTCTGGTCGCGCAAATTCCCTCACTGCTCCTGTCCACCGCGGCGGCCATGATCGTCACGCGGGTCAACAGCCAGCAGGACATGGGCCAGCAAGTCATCCAGCAGATGTTCACGGACCCCAAGGCGTTGGGCATAGCAGCCGGTATCCTGCTCACCCTGGGCCTGGTGCCCGGCATGCCACATGGGGTGTTTTTGACCCTGGCCGTTGCCGCCGGCATCGGCGCCTGGCTGATCCATCAGAAGTCTATTCAGCCGAAAGTGATCGAGGAGACTGCCGGAGCCGAACCGGAGCCACCGACTCAGGAACGAATCGACGTCAGCTGGGACGATGTCATGCCCGTAGACCCGCTGGGTCTGGAAGTAGGGTACAAGCTGATTCCGCTGGTCGACAAAAGTCAGAGCGGTGAGCTCCTCAACCGCATTCGCGGCGTGCGCAAGAAGCTCTCTCAGGAGCTGGGATTTCTGGTGCCGACAATTCACATACGGGACAACCTGGATCTCATGCCCAATACCTACCGCTTCAGCCTCATGGGGGTGAGCGTCGGTGAGGCGGAGGTGTATCCCGACAAGTTCCTCGCCATTGACCCGGGCGAGGTGTTCGGACCTCTGAACGGTCTGGCAACACAGGATCCGGCGTTCGGCCTGCCCGCATTCTGGATCGACGAGCAGGACAAAGACAACGCTCAAACACTCGGCTACACGGTGGTTGACGCGAGTACCGTCGTTGCCACGCACGTCAATCAGATCATGCTCGACAATGCGGCTGACCTGCTTGGACACGACGAGGTTCAGCATCTGGTTGACCTCCTGGCAGAATCGTCGCCGAAGCTCGCTGAGCAGCTGGTACCGAACGCAATCAGCCTCTCCGGGCTCCTGAAGATTCTGCAGAACCTGCTGCGAGAGAAGATTCCGATCAAAGACGTCCGCACGATCGCCGAATGTCTCGCCGATGGGACCGCAGGGGCTTTGACGCTGGACGATCAAACCAATCTGGTCCGCACGAATCTTTCGCGCATGATCGTGCAGAACATTTACGGCAACGACCAGTCTCTGGAAGTGATTACCCTCGATCCCGAGCTCGAACAGCTCTTGATGCAGGCAAAACAGCAGGGCGGCGGCGAAGTTCCCGTCATCGAACCTGTCATGGCGGAACGTTTGCAGCAGTCGGTCGCCAGTGCCGCCGAGCAGCGTGAGCTGGCGGGCAAACCGGCGGTGCTGCTGGTCTCAGCCGCCATCCGCAGCCTGCTCGCCCGCTTCGTGAAAATTCTGCAGGCACAAGCGATGGTGCACGTCCTTGCATACGAAGAAATTCCCGACAACAAACAGATCACGGTGGTTTCGACCATCGGTAGGACCGGCTGAGCCGGCCGGCCAGGAGAGAAAGCCTATGAACGTCGAAGAAAGCCGCGCAGCGCAGACATTTACCGCAGACACCCTTCGCGAGGCACTTGCGCTCGTACGGGCCGAGTTTGGTCCTGATGCAATGATTCTGGGACAGGAACGGGTTGGCCGTCGTGTTGCCGTGCATGCGTGTCTCGAGCTGCCGACGCCACCGCTGGGCGCTGCAGCCGCAATCTCACCAGAGCGCGAAACACGAGCCGACTTGGATCGAACGGCGCTGAGGCAGGAGGCTGAACCCACCCCCAATCTGGTCGTTCACGAAAGCACTGCGGTACAACCCGGCAGGGAACCGCTGATCGCGGAACTCAGCGCGCTCGGCTACGGAGAAGACATACAGACGGAAATCGGGCGCTGCGCGGACGTGGAAGATTTTCGCCGCACGCTGCTAGGGCGCCTCAACTATGCGAGAAAACCCGCCTCGCAGCTGCGTGGACGCTATCGCTTCATTGGCGTGTCCGGCGCAGGAAAAACGGCAAGCATCATCAAGATTCTCGCCGAATGGGTACGCGGCAACAGCCCGGCTGACGTTGCTGTGATCTCGACGGACAACGAACGGCTCGCCGGCACGGAGTCTTTGCATCTGGCCTGTCAGGCGATGAACGTACAGATGCGTGAATGCAGAACACAAGGGCTCGAAAAGGAACTATCGCAGCTCCTCGGCAAATCGCTGGTATTGATAGACACCCCCGCCCTGAACCAGCGTTTCCCTGCCCAAGCCGTTGCCGGCGTACAGGACTTCTGGGTCTGCAACGCCATCCACGCGAGTGCCAATTTATTGGCGCAACACCGCATAGTTCAAGACCTTCGCCCGGCGGGCGTCATGCTTTCTCAAGCAGACCAGCTGATTGGTGGAGACGACTTAGGAAAACTGTTGTATCAGTGGCGTTTACCGCTTTACTTTTTTGGTACAAGTCCTCAGCTGCCGCACGGTTTGGAGATGGCCACTCCCGAAAGCGCAGCAAAGGTCATGTTCGGGATGGATATGACGGTCGACATCGAATTGACCGTTTAGAAATCAGAACTATGTTTGTAAAGGGGAGTGGGCCGTCTGGCTCGCTCATCGCTCCGGGAGCCGGAGGCTTCCGCGAGACACACAGGAGAAGTAAGACATGGAGCAAGTCTCTACAAAGCCAATCCAGGTTGTCGCCATTACCGGCGGTAAAGGTGGCGTGGGTAAAACCAACGTCAGCGTCAATCTGGGTCTTGCCCTGACGCAGATGGAGCGCCGCGTGACGCTTCTGGATGCCGACCTCGGGCTTGCCAATGTAGACGTGCTGTTGGGTTTGAAGCCGCGCCATACGCTGAAAGACGTGCTCGACGCCAACTGCTCCATGAGGGAAGTCCTGGTCAACGGACCGATGGATCTCAAAGTTGTACCAGCGGCTTCGGGTCTGCAGGAGATGGTGAAGCTCGGACCGCGCGAGCATGCCGGTCTCATCAACGCGTTCAGCGAGATTGCCCACAACATGGACGTTCTCATCATCGACACCGCCGCCGGCATCTCGGACGAAGTGGTCAGCTTTCTTTGCGCAGCGCAGGAAGTGGTGGTTGTCGTCTGCAACGAGCCGACATCGATTACCGATGCGTATGCGCTCATCAAAATTCTCAATCAACAATACGACCTGCACAAACTGCGCGTAGTATCGAACATGGTGCGCGATGAAGAAGACGGCATAGCAGTTTTCAACAAACTGCAAAACGTGACGGAGCGTTTCCTGGATGTTGCGCTCCTGCATGCGGGATCGATCCCTCACGACGATCAACTCCGCCGTGCGGTGCAAAAGCAGCGCGCGGTGCTCGACCTGTATCCGGCCAGCAAATCCGCCCAGGCTTTCCGCAAGCTTGCCCAGGAAGTAGATAGCTGGCCAATCCCGACAACGCCAACGGGGCACCTTGAATTCTTCGTCGAGAGGTTGGTTTCCGATCACGCGCTGCACTGAGCGAAACGATGATGGCGAGTTCTGGAGTAGCAGCATATAACGACGCGGCGGGGCGCAACGAGACGGTCGAGAAGTACGGCTATCTCGTCAAGCGCATCGCGCATCACCTTCTGGCGCGCCTGCCCGACAGCGTGCAGATCGACGATCTCATGCAGGCCGGCATGCTGGGCCTCCTGGAATCACTGTCCAAGTACGACCCTGCGAAGGGTGCCAGTTTCGAAACGTATGCTGGCATACGCATACGCGGTGCGATGCTCGACGAGATGCGTCGCGGCGATTGGGCGCCGCGCTCCGTGCATAGAAACTCCCGTCGGGTGACGGAAGCCATGCGGGCGATTGAAAACGACACCGGCAGGGTGGCGTCCGATCGCGATATCGCCAAGGCAATGGACATCAGTCTGGAAGACTATTACGACATCTTGCGGGACGCGGCCAATTGCCGGCTCGTCAGCTATGAAGAAGTCAACGACGGGGACGATCCGAGCATCCTGCCGCACATCGAGGCCGGTGACCACGGCACCGAGAAGGACGCGTTGCTGACGAGCCTTGCGGATGCCATCAGCCAGTTGCCGGAGCGCGAACGTCTTGTCATGGCGCTGTACTACGATGAGGAGCTCAACCTCAAAGAGATTGGCGCCGTGCTTGGCGTCAGCGAGTCCCGCATCAGCCAGATTCTCAGTCAGGCGACGGTCAGAGTCCGTGGCAAAGTGGACGGCTGGATGGAACCCTGATGGACATATTTGCCCTGTTGGGCGTTATCGTCGCGTTTGCGGCCATTGTCGTTGGCAACGCCCTCGAAGGCGGGCAGCTGCAGGCACTGCTCGACCTGCCCGCATTGATCATCGTGCTGGGCGGCACGCTGGGTGCGGTGGTCCTGCAGACGCCGTTCAAGCGCCTCGTGCACGCTGGACGATTGAGCCAGTGGGTGTTCTTACCACCTACTCACAACGCCGGTGAAGACATCGAGCGCATGCTGCAGTGGAGCCGCATGGCACGCCGCGAGGGTCTTCTGGGGCTCGAGAACATCGCAGACGGGTTACACGACCCGTTTCGCAAGAAGGGGCTCGAGCTTGTCGTGGATGGCGTGGAGCCGGTAACGATCCGAAGACTCCTGGAAACCGACAGCGGTACGCGCGTCGACTACGATCTTGCCGCCGCACAGGTGTTCAAGAGCATGGGCGGTTATGCACCGACCATCGGCATTCTCGGCGCTGTCATTGGTCTCATACAGGTGATGGGCAATCTGGCGGATCCGGACGAGCTGGGCCAGGGGATCGCTACCGCATTCGTCGCCACGATCTACGGCGTGGGTTTTGCCAACCTGCTGTTCCTGCCGGTGGCTGACAGGCTCAGGAGCCTCGTGCTCAGAGCATCCAACGCCGATGATCTCTTCATCGAAGGTCTGGTTGCCATCGCCGAAGGGGAGCACCCCCGCAGTATCGAAGTGCGTCTGCGCGGCATCAGTCAGGAGGACTGAACATGCGACGCCGTCTCGTCGAGGATGACGACAACGAAGACCGCTGGATGGTTTCGTACGCCGATTTCATCACGCTCCTGTTCGGCTTTTTTGTCGTCATGTATGCCATCTCCTCCGTGAACAACGAGAAGTACCGCGTCCTGAGCGCAACCCTGTCCGCGGCATTTAATGTTGACGTGGCAAGCCCGGACCCCATACAGGTGGGCGAACCGACGCTGAGCGCGTCTCCGCACGTCGTCGATCTGCCGAACAGCACGGCGTATGCGGATCAAGAGGAGGGGGATACGTACATTGAAGATCCCGTCGACGCGGCGCAGTCGCTGCTGGGCGGCTTCGCTGAGGCTGAGGGAATTGCCATCGAAGCTAACAACGATTGGCTGGAGCTGAACCTGGACGCCAGCGTGCTGTTTGCCCCAGGCCAGACACAGCTGTCGGCGACCGGACGGGCGCTCCTGGAGGGTACGCTCGAGCTTCTCAACAGAACCCGCAATCCGATCACCATCGAAGGGTACACCGACAACGTACCCTCACTGTCGCGCGCCTATCCGTCGAACTGGGAGCTCTCGTCAGCACGGGCTTCGTCAGTTGCGCGCTTCTACGTCGAGGGTGGGGTTCGCGCTGAGCGCATCGCCGCCGTTGGCTACGGCGAAAATCATCCGCTTGCCACAAACGCAACGCCCGAGGGCAGGGCAACGAACCGGCGCGTCGTCGTCGTTGTCGCGCGACGCCAGGACGCCAGCCGTAACCTGAACGCAGACCCGGGCGCCGGCGCGTTCGCCGTGGTGCGGGGGCAGCAGCGGCAGGAACTCGATCCCGAGGTGGTCCAGGTCCGCAAGCAGGACGGCGGACTGCTCTTCAGCAACAACCCCCTGGAAAGTCTCGAAGACCAATAAGCGTCAGATTTCTGGCGAAAACGCCAGATTGAACTATTCTCCAGATACGCGGTAGTAGAAGTATTGATGTAGCGAAACTTCGAGTGAGGTGGGCTATGAGCATCGACAAGGTGACTACCAGGACTGGAACCAGCTACGTGCCGGCGCGAAGGAAAGCGAATACCAAGTTTACCGTCGACGGGGTCTCGCCGGTTCACAAGCCACCCGCAGCAGCTGACGAGGAATCTAACGGCCAGCGCAAGGGTTCAGGTTCAACCGACAGGCAATCTCAGGAAGAAAACCAGAAGCAGGAAGGCAGAATCGATGAGCGCATATGAAATTACGCTGGCAGCACTTGTCGGCGGAGTCACCGTGCTGGGCTACGCGCTGCTGCTGGCGCAGAGCTCACGACAGCACCGCCGCATTACCGAGCTGCAGCAGCAGCTCGAGGTGTTCGTGGATACCTCCATCAACGTGGCGCGCTGTGTCGATCGGCTCACTCACGACGGCGGTTCTCAGGAAATCGCCAATGTTGCGAGCCGGCGTTGGGTGCTGCGTGAAGCTCGCAACAGACTGGAAAAGGGTGAGAGCGTCACCGAGATTGCCGTGCCGTTGGGATTGTCGCGGGACGAAATGCGGCTGTTAGGAAATCCATAACCAATGTTGTAGTTGGCCCCTTTCAAGGTGCTCAACAACAAATAGCGCTTAACCGCTGTTAACACACGCTTCGACATGGTGATGGATCGATCGATCCACCGGCAATAATTACAGAATGATAAACGCAACACACCTTCACGGAAGGCGGTTTGTACAATGCCGCTAACGACAAGGGAAGTCACATGCGACAGAGTGTGTCCGCGTCTTATTCGCTGCTACTGATTATCGTCATTTCCGTTTGTCTCTCTCCGGGGCTAAGTGCAGCACATTGGTCAGATGGCCGCAGCCAACCAGTCAGCCTGTTTGACGGAACTGAAATTGGCAAACGAAACGGCTATGTCACCGACATCTCTACGTTTGTACTTGATTCATTCGAAACTCCGCCCGTCTCAAAGTGGCTGCGAGAGGATCGCGAGGTGTTCCGCAACGCATTGGCAGACTTCGGCGGTGAGGTCCTGCTGCTCCCGCCACAACTGCACGCGAGAGGGTTTCCGACGGCAATCCGTCAAGTCATGAGCCATCGACTGGAGGCCATGGCCCTTCGTCAGGACGTAAACCTGGTGGCCGATCAAAACCTGCTTATGCGAGCGTTTGTCGCACAACGCACGTTCGCGGATGCCGACGTTTGGAAGGTTGCAGACGCGTCGGGAGCAACGAAAATAATTGCGCCTCATGTCGGTTTTGCAGCGTTCGAAAGCGATCAGGTCAAGCTTGCTGTAGCGATCGTAGAGTTCGAAAAAGACCCGGCTCTAGGGTGGCAAAAATCGCGTACGAGCGAACAACTGATGCTGCCTTTCGACTGGGAAAATCCACCAGACGTCGTTTATACGCAGGCTTTACATCAGCTGAGCTCCTGGTTGGGCTACCAGGTATCTATCCCGGAAAATACTGTGAGCCACTCCGATCGCCCGTGGCTGCCCCAGCTAGGTGCAGATACCGCAATCATGGCAACCGGTTCCGCTGTTGAGCGGGCACGTTACTACCAGCTGTTGGGAGCAGTTACGCCGCACGATTCGAAACGTACGAGAGAAGGCTTTTTTGCTCAATCTCTTCAGATTCTAACCTCGTTCGTTGTGAGCGAGAAGAGCGCAGATAGTCTGCGCGCAAGAGCATACATGGAACTCGGGATGGCGCCTTACGCTCACCAGCTGGTTTCATCAAGTTCCAGCAAGACTTCTCAGTGTTATGGACACTTTCTAAAATCCAATCTGCCGCAGCTGGAGAAGTGCATCGAGGAAGAGACAAACTCGATAAATCAACTGCTTCTATCCATCGAGCTACATCGGTTGGCTGGGTTGTTTGATAGAGACACGCGAGACTATGCGGCGAAAAGCCTCGGGTACCTCGCCGGTCACGAATCTTGGATTCCATTCGTGTCGTCTTACTTCAGAAGCGCTGATCGGTGGGACCTGCCTGACAGTACCTGGATCAAAGAAATCCTCGACGAGCAATTTCCGGTCGATGGATTGACGATGCAAAACATTGAAGCGAGCGCAGTACTTGGAAACAAACAAGGCTCATGGTGGATCGATACCGCTCCTTTCAAACATTACCGCGTGTATCTGCAACGAAACAGCAAAGCCGTAATCACAAATCAGCTTGAGTCACGCGGAAGGCTGGACTTGCTGGATCTCTTGATGGCTCACGCGACAGAAACGCTTCTCAGAAAGGCACGACGTTTTGCCCTTCTTCAGGGATTACCTGAACATACGTTGGAATACGCAGACAATCTAGACGCGGAAATCAGCGGACATCCAGCTGCGGCTTACGTTCGAGCGCTCGGCCACAGTTCAGCTGTTAGTATGAGTAACAACGTACGGACAAACTTCCACACGGAAAACGCTCTCGAGTACTTTAAACGCGTCTTGTTCTGGGAACAGGAAAACACCAGTCTCGCGAGCGATGCGCGGCGCTACAATCTGAACGCTGATGCGTCGGATCAAATCAACTGGGACGCCGACTTTCCCTTGAGCACCCGCGACACGCCACACAGCGATGAGCTTACGCTCGCTCGATTCAGTTTAGATTTCTCCTATTTCGAGTATGTCGTAACTGGAAGGCTTGCTAGAAAGGAATCGCTGGGTGATCTAAAGAACTGGTTTATCGGGCATCCTGACCGCGATGCCATTTTCCTGAATTCCATGCAGAAACAAGGCGAGCTGCAGACGGCAAAAGTACTTGCCGAGCGCGTCGTACAAAATGCGCCAGACAGATTTCAAGGATACGAAGATCTTGCCAATGTCGTCCGCAAAACGGCTGACCTGGACGCTGTCTCCGAAATCTTCCTGAGATATCCTCCTTTCCAGAAGATCCAGAGCGACAATCAAATTGAACATTCCAATCAAGCTGGCGCTATCGGGGTTGATTTGATGTGGTCCGGGCGTCCGGATCTTGCCCAGAAATTTTTTGAAATCTCAACTGCATATCGAAGCGGGTCTGCCTACAACCTGATCGCAGAGATGCGGTTACACCAGATGAAAGGCAACCTTCTGGGTATGATCAGCACCGCTCAGAACCACGCCCAGCGTTATGGTGGAGCACCGGCATTGCGAGATTATCTCGGATTGTTGGTGCTGATTGACCGCGCCGATGATGTCCTGCACGTATTTGATAACATTGTTGCCGACCAGTCCGACATACGTGCGTGGGTGCCTGCGTTTGCCGCACAGCGATCCCTCGGATGGGATCAGCAACGTGTTGTGGGATGGCTGAAAAGGGAACACCTCGAGGCGGTGAACAAGCCCTGGCGCGCTAAAGCCATCTTCTACGTTCGCAGCCTGACAGTGGACCGCGGCGTGGAAGATGTCGACATCGAGTTTCTGCGCGAGCAGTCACCCTTGCAGCGACTTCCCGCTGTTGCCGTCGATAAAGCTCAAGCCGGTATCGACAAACCGCTGGCAAACCCATCTTCCACAGACGACTCCTTTGTGGGTGGTACACCCATGAAGACGTTTAAATCTGACGCCGAAGTTTATGCACAAGCGCACCAATACGTTGTACAAGGGCGTTATGAGGATGCGATCGCCGCGATCGACGACCGCTCCCCAATACAACCAGCGCCATCCCCCTTCTTGATTAATCTCTATGCATTTGCCGCACACAAGACAAACCAGCTGTCCAAGTTGGAGGATAGTCTGAATGCGATGTCCCAATTCGCGGATCGTTTGGAGTACAAGCTGGGGCTCGCGTTGCTATACGGTTTTTCGGGCGATACAGACATTGCCGTCGGTCATCTGCAACGCGCTATGTCCGGTGGCGAAAGTACCAGGAGCAGATATGACCTGCCGTATCTCACGGCGCAGGCAATGGATATGTTGTGGGAAGAGACCGGAGAGGACGTCTATCGGGGGATGGCACTGGACTGGGCCAAGGACATGCAGATCGTCGAGTACTACCACGGCTGGCCATACGCGCTCGCCGCCAAATTCTGCCTGGATCCCGATGCGCAGCTACAGTATGCCACGCAGGCACTCTATCTTGATCCACGCTCTCTGTGGTTGCAGTCTGTGCCTGAGCCTATTCTCATGAAGGCAAAGCAGCGGTTAGGCGATCATGGACCTTTCTTCGAGGCGGTCGAGAGTCAGAAACAGGCCTTGGAGTCTCAAGGTTCAGAAAATCCTGCATAAAACTCCGCAGGCGCGCTATGGTCCACGGACTGGAGTGCTAAACGCTTTCCGCTTCTGCAATCTGGCGGATACGGGCAACCATGGCGCGCAATCCGTTACCTCGGGTAGGGGAGAGGTGTGTCAAGAGTTCGAGTTCGTCGAAGAGCGCTTCAACATCGTAACCCAATATCTCTTCCGGAGTTTTTCCATCCAGCGCAGCCAACACGATGCTGATTAGACCACGCACGATAAAGGCATCGCTATCGATGTGCAGCGATAATTTGCCGTCGTCACCGAGGGAGTGCGTCAACCAGACCTGACTCTGGCAGCCGCGCACCAGATTGTCCTCGAGCTTGTCCGCGTCAGGCATATCAGGCAGATCTTTGCCCATGTCGATGACAAACCGGTATTTGTCTTCCCAGTCGTCAAAGAATCCGAACGTTTCCTTCAGCTCGTCGACCGTCATGTCAGAAGACGCCCAGCTCCAGCTGCGCTGCTTCGCTCATCATTTCTCGCGACCAGGGCGGGTCAAAAACGAGTTCCACATTGACGGTTTCCACGTTCGGCACCTGGGCAACCCGCTCCTTGACCTCTTCGACCAATACGGGGCCCATGCCGCAGCCGGGCGCCGTCAGCGTCATACTGATGTCGACTGTTGCGCCGTTGATCGCAACGTCGTAGATGAGCCCGAGCTCGACGATGTTCACCGGTATCTCGGGATCGTAAACGGAGCTCAGCGCCTGCTCGACATGATCTGCATTCACCTCATCCGGAGCGCCGGCAGGTTCGAACGTCAGCACTTCAGGCGTCAATCCGAGCGCATCGGCGTCGCTGCCTGCAATACGAGCCATGTTGCCTTCGATGACAATCGTGAAGGTGCCGCCGAGACTTTGTGTGAGCGTTACGAAAGCACCCGCCGGAATGGTGATGACGTCACCGGTCGGTACCAGCCGGGCTTCACATTCCCGGTGGGTTGTCACGATACGCCGTTCCACGATTAAGACGCGCCGACGTCCGTCGCAAGGTCGCCCGGATCGATGCCGCGGGACGCTGGATCGCCGTTGACGGCAAAACTTTCACCACAGCCACAGTAGCTCGTTGCGTTGGGATTCTTGAATACGAGGGCCGAGTTCAATCCTTCTGTGATCATGTCGACTTCCGTGCCGCTCACCATGTCCAGATCGTTGCGACTGACGCAGATCCGGACGTCCTGCTCGAATTCGAAGCAGATATCGTCGTCCGCGGGAGACTCGAGGAAGTCCAGCATGTACATGAAACCGTTGCAACCGCTTTCCTTCAGGCCCAGGCGCAGGTAGCTGCACTGGGTTTGCGCAAGCTGACGCTGCACGTGCACGCTGGCGGCGTCGGTCAGACTGATCGTGGCGTTTTCGGAAGTCTGCATCATGATCCGGCCTCTAAAGAAAAGTAGTTGCTTTGTCGACGGCCCGCACCAGGCGGTCAGCGTCTTCGGCGTTGTTGTACAGGCTGAAGGACGCGCGCACTGTACCGGGGATGCCGAGCGCCTGCATCAGCGGCATGGCGCAGTGATGTCCGGTGCGTACGGCAACACCCTGCTGGTCGAGCAAGGTACCGACATCCTGCGGGTGAGCGCCGTCGATCAGAAAAGAGATCACCGCCGATCGCTCTGCGGGCTCGCCGACCAGGCGAAAGCCGGGGATCTGCCGCAGCTGGCTGAGCGTTTTTGCAACCAGCTCGTTTTCTGCGGCGACAAGCTCGTCCCGCGAAATGTCGTTCAGATAGCTGACGGCCGCGCCAAGTCCAATAGCGCCGGCAATATGGGGCGTGCCGGCTTCGAACTTGTAGGGCGGCCGCTGATACGTGCTCCCGCTCAACGTAACGGTTTCGATCATTTCGCCGCCACCCTGCCAGGGTGGCAATGCCTCGAGACGGTCGAGCTTACCGTACAGCACGCCAATGCCCGTCGGGCCGTACATTTTGTGCCCGGAGAACGCGTAAAAGTCACAGTCGAGCGCCGCAACGTCGACGTGCTTATGCAATACAGCCTGTGCGCCGTCCACGACGGTGATGGCTCCTGCGTCGCGTGCGGCCTGTACCAGCTCCGCTGCCGGGTTGACCGTACCCAGCGCATTCGAAACGTGGTTGCAGGCAAAGATCCGGGTTTTGTCGGTGAGCTTCGCGTAGAAATCCTCGAGATCGAGCTCGCCGTCCGCGCGCACCTTGACCGCTCTTATCACGGCGCCGCTGCGCTCGGCCAACATTTGCCACGGCACGATGTTCGAATGATGCTCGAGCTCAGTGAGCAGAATTTCATCGCCTGGCTCACAGACGGATGACAAACCGTTCGCCACCAGGTTGATCGCTTCGGTGGTACCACGGGTGAAGACAATTTCCGCCCGCTCCCGGGCGCCGATGAACGCCTGGCATGCGGTGCGCGCGTCTTCCATCAACGTAGTTGCCTCTTCCGCGAGCACATAGGCGGCGCGGTGCACGTTGGCATTGTGCAGGCGATAGTAGTCGGCAATGGCGTCGATCACTGCCACCGGTTTCTGGGTGGTCGCCGCGTTGTCCAGATAAACGAGCGGCGCGTCACGATGCACGCGCTCGAGAATCGGAAAGTCGGCGCGAATGGCGCTCACGTCAGATACTCCGCAAACCGGCTCTGGCTGTCTTCCGCTCGAGGCCCCTGCGCGCAGGTTGCAAGAAACGCCTGGCTGAGAAGCCGCCGGGCGTGCAGCGCATCAATGCCACGACCGGCGCAATAGAAGAGATGATCTGCGTCAAGCTGTCCGACCGTTGCGCCATGTGCGCACTTGACGTCGTCGGTGTAGATCTCGAGCTCGGGTTTGCTGTTGATGACGGCAGAGTCCCCGAGCGTGAGGTTCCGGTTGTTCAGCTCCGCATCGACGCCAGCGGCGTTGGCGTGTATGTGAATGCGGCCGTTGCAGGTGGCTTTGGCTCGATCCGCAGCAATGTTGTGAATGCGCTGACGGCTCGTCGCTCTCGGAGCACGATGCTCCATGGTGAGCTGCAGGTCGAGATGCGTCCGCTCCGGGAGGAATGCGGCGCTCATGATCGTCGTATCACTGCCTTCAGCGGCGGATACGATATGCACGTCCTGCCGCCGGAGGGCCGCGCCCGCGCAATGGTTGTGCAACGTGTAGTGGCTGTCACGAGCCTGGTGCACGTATAGATGTTGCCAGTGGCTGCCGCCGCCGAAAGCCTGCCGCGTGTGGTTCAGGTGACTGCCGGGCTGCAGTTCAACCCAGAGTGACTGGTGCACGTCGACATCTGCGTTGGTCAGCTCGACGAGCGTGAGCTCCGCGTTGCTGCTGAGGCGCAGCAGCACCGGCAGACTGGACTCGCCGTATTCGATTACCATCGGCTCGGCAACCGGCTGGTCGACGTCAATGACGAGCAGCTGTTGTTGTCTGCAGAGATTGAGAATGGCTTCCGGGGCGGTTGCAACATGCGGCGCAAAGTCACCAACGTCAGCGCTGTCGGTTGCGACGACGGCTGTGGCGACGCCATCCGGGAGGTTGCGCCATTGCGGCGCCGCACCTGCCGTCTCCAGGAGTTCGAGCACCAAACCAGGTTTTGTGTACTTCCAGCGTTCCCGGTGGCTTTTCGAATCGAGCGACTGCTGCAGCGCATCGGGCAGTTCGGCCGCAGATAATCCCAGCCAGCTCGGCAGGCTGGAAGGCAGCAGGGCAGTGAGGCTCAAGTCACCCATGCGTAACCTTTCTCTTCCAGCTTCAGCGCGAGGTTTTTGTCACCGGACTGCACGATACGTCCTTCCGAGAGCACGTGGACGTAGTCGGGCACGATGTAGTCGAGGAGGCGCTGATAGTGTGTGATCAGCACCACGCCGTTCTCTTCCCCGCGGTAGGTGTTCACACCTTCTGCAACTACCTGCAGCGCATCGATGTCGAGACCGGAATCGGTCTCGTCGAGCACGGCCAGGCGGGGGTTCAACAGGAGCAGCTGCAGAATTTCGTTGCGCTTCTTTTCACCGCCCGAGAAACCTTCGTTGACGCCGCGCTTCAGGAACTCCGGATTGAGATCCAGGGATGCTGCAAGCTCCCGTACCTGTTTGATGAAAGCTGCCGCATTGGGTTGATCTTCACCACGGGCATGGGCCAGAGAGTCGGCAGACGCCTTTAGAAATTCCATGTTGCTGACGCCGGGAATCTCCACCGGGTACTGAAAGGCGAGAAAAACGCCTGCGTGCGCACGCTCGTGAGGTTCGAGCTCGCCAATGTCGCTGCCGTCCAGGCGTATGTCACCGTCGATGACTTCGTAGCCCGGCCGGCCGGCCAGCACGTTGGCGAGCGTCGATTTGCCTGAGCCATTGGGACCCATGATGGCGTGTACCTCGCCGGGCTGCACTTCGAGATTGAGACCGTTGAGAATTGCCTTGCCCGCAACTTCTGCGCGCAGGTTGCTGACGCTGAGGAGGCTCATCCTACGGCTCCCTCCAGGCTGACTTCGAGTAACTTGCCGGCTTCCACCGCAAACTCCATGGGCAACTCCTTGAATACCTCTTTGCAGAACCCGTTGACAATCATACTCACGGCTTTCTCGGGATCGATCCCGCGCTGCTGGCAGGCAAAAAGCTGCTCTTCGCTGACCTTGGACGTCGTGGCTTCGTGCTCGACGATGGCGCGCGGATTAGAATTTTCAATATACGGGAAGGTGTGGGCGCCACAGCTGCCGCCGATGAGCAGGGAATCGCACTGGGTAAAGTTGCGCGCACCATCCGCTGTGGGTGACATGCGCACCAGGCCCCGGTAGCTGTTCTGACTGCGACCGGTGCTGATGCCCTTCGAAATGATGGTGCTGCGGGAGTTCTTGCCCATGTGAATCATCTTGGTACCGGTGTCAGCCTGCTGCAGGTTGCCGGTCAGCGCCACAGAGTAGAATTCGCCAACGCTGTCGTTACCGCGAAGCACCACTGACGGGTACTTCCAGGTGATGGCGGATCCGGTTTCCACCTGTGTCCAGGAGATTTTTGCCCGGTCACCGGCACACAAGCCGCGCTTGGTCACGAAGTTATAGATACCGCCTTTGCCGTTTTCATCACCCGGATACCAGTTCTGCACCGTCGAGTATTTGATATCGGCATCACCCAGGGCAACGAGCTCGACCACAGCCGCATGCAGCTGATTTTCGTCCCGCATGGGCGCGGTACAGCCTTCGAGATAGCTGACTTGCGCGCCTTCGTCGGCAATGATCAGGGTACGTTCGAACTGGCCCGTGTTGCGCTCGTTGATGCGGAAATAGGTGGACAGCTCCATCGGGCAGCGCACGCCGGGCGGCACGTACACGAACGAGCCGTCGCTGAAGACGGCCGAGTTCAACGCGGCATAGAAGTTGTCCCGCTGTGGCACGACGCTGCCGATGTATTTCTGCACGAGCTCGGGATGGCTGTGCACCGCCTCGGAAATGGGGCAGAACACCACCCCAGCCTCGGCCAGCTTGTCTTTGAAGGTGGTCGCAATGGAAACGCTGTCGAACACCGCGTCGACCGCCACGTTGGCGCTGGGCTTGACGACACCCGCGAGCGCTTCCTGCTCGTGGAGAGGAATCCCGAGCTTCTCATAAGTGCGCAGGAGCTCCGGATCGACTTCCTCGAGCGACTGAGGACCATCGGCGTTGCTCTTGGGTGCCGAGTAATAGGAAATGGCCTGAAAGTCGACCGGCGGGAAATGTACGTGCGCCCACTCGGGAGATGACATCTCACACCACTGCCGATACGCCTGCAGGCGCCATTCCGTCAGCCATTCCGGCTCACCCTTTTTTTCCGAAATGAAACGCACCACGGACTCGTCTAGTCCCGGTGGCAGAGTTTCAGATTCTATGTCGGTGACAAAACCCGCCTCGTATTCGGCATTGGATTCCACCAGGTCATCAACGGTGCGACTCACACTCAACCTCTGTCTTGATTTCCGCGTCTATTTTCGTCCAGCCGCTGTAAATGCAGCGTAAAGGGCGTCGCGGCACTAGTTTGTGTACAGCCCTTTCTGTAGGGTGCGCGAACAGCGCGTGGCAAACCGCAATTTTACTCCGACTTAATAACCAAGTAAAACAGTCGGGTATTCTGAGATCCAACTCTACCTCCGGTGCCCGCCAGGAAAAAACCTTTCTCATGACCAAGGAGCACGAATGCCCCGTCTACAGCGCGTACCTGAAGCCAACGTGGAGTACGCCTACGGCATTTACCTGCTGAATACGAAACATCGTCTCATCAAGACATTGCGCAAACGCTATCAGCCGTCGATACACGGCCATCGCACCTGGGGTTCGAGTTTCGTGCTGATGGACTATCTGACACACAACGGCATTCGCCGCGGGGTGAAAGGCATGGAAGTAGGGTGCGGCTGGGGCCCGGCTTCAGTCTTCTGCGCGCGCGAATTCAAAGCCAAAATGACGGCGGTTGATCTCGACAGCGCGGTTTTTCCGTTTGTCGACGTGCTGGCCGAGTTGAACGCGGTCAACGTCAAAACCCGCAAAGCGGACTTTACGAAGCTCAAAAAAGCGGATCTGGCGGATCAGCAGTATCTCATCGGCAGCGACATCTGTTTCTGGGATTCGCTGGTGAAACCGCTGGCCCGACTGGTCAATCGTGCCCTGTCAGCGGGGGTCAAGCGGGTGATCATCACCGACCCGGGACGGCCGACCTTCTATGAGTTCTGCGACATGATGGCGCAGAAACATGATGCCCGCCTGCAGGAATGGTATGCGATCGAGCCGGAGCGGTTCGAGGGGGAAGTGATCGATATTCGTGCTAAATAACAGTTACTTACGAGCTATTTTGCACAAAATCTTTTAACTGTGTAGCCATGCTGGCACAGGCTGAATTCTGCACCCGGGCGATGAGTGGAATGGGCACGACCAGTGCCGGCATGTAGCTGGTCCCGGCAGCATCCGAGCTGACCCGACCGGCGGTTTTGGCTGTATGCGCATCCCATACGGACGCTTCGTAGCTCGAGTCGTTCTCCCAGCTCAGGAACCCGAAACAGCCGCCGCCGGCAGCCGTCAAGGTGCAGGACAGGGTACCGGCCTGGGCGGTGCGTTTGGTAGAGCCTTCCACCCAGACCAGATACTTCAAACCAATTTCGCGCAGACGGCTGGCCAGCAGGGGTTCCTGCAACAGGCCTGGCAGATCGGTGGTATTCAATGGTGCCGTGCGCGGTTCGAACCAGGGGAACATGGCATCCATGAACTCCTGCTCGGTGATGACCTGCAGGCCGTCGTTGCCACCGGCAATGTTGCGCGATACACAATCGATGAAGTCGAGCTCCGCTTCGGCCTGGCTCGGCCGGTTGCGGCGGCCAAGCACCACGATGGAGTCGCCCTCGGCCATGGCCGTCTCGGTCTGGCGAACCTGCTGCACCGTAGCGGTCACGCATCCGCTCAATGTGCCGAGAAGTGCTGAGAGGAAGGCGAGTTGTCGAACCGTGTTCATGCGGAATTTCCCTCATCGCTGGCGTCGGCAGCGTCGTCCGCGTCTGTCGCGGGGGATGCCGGGGTGTTGACGGCAGGCGCGGGTGCCGCGCCCTGGGGTACGGTGGTTGACGTGCCCTGCGGGTCTCCACTTGCGGCACCGGGGGACGGGGCAGGTGCCAGCGGTTTGCCCGCTGCCAGCCACTGACGTATGGCGGGCTCGCGGTTGAAGTTGATGCTGAAAAACGCCATCGCGTCGCGACACGCGGCCATGGCCGCCGCCTGCAGACCGGTGGTCGCAGATCCATGGTTTTTGTTACTGGCCTTGCCGTAGGCAGGCAGCTGCCATTCGCCGAGGAGTCCCCCTTTGCGGTCGAACAGCTGGAACTGATAGCGGATCCAGACTTCGTAGTAGTTGGAACGCGTCTGGTCCGGCAGAGAGAACTGCACCTCCTTGATCGTCGGCTTCAGCACGCCGTCCCAGGGCGCGTCGATGACATTCGTAGCGACGAAGGTATGGCTTTCGAACACGCCGGTTGCAAGGTTTTCGAAGAGTGCCGGCTGTGCTGGACCAATGGAGACCTCCCACTGGCCTTTCTTCTCGATGGTCTCCTTGTGCTCATAGGCCACCAGCTCCTCATCGAGGTAGATGCCGAGGTTGACCGGCGTTTTGGCCATCAGCGGGATCGGAAAGGCGCCTTCCACGGCAGCCCGTTTGGTACCGGTGCAGGCGCCAAGCAGCAGACAGGTGAGCAGAAGAAGCGGGCGGACCATTACTGATACTCCGCCAGGCCGACAAAGGTGCCGTCGTTGCGATAGGCAAGCTCACGCATGAGTGCTGCGAACCGGTAGACCCGCGCATTAGGGCGTTCGAGGTAGACGGGAAAACCGACCGCGTGGATGCGCACGCGCCGCCGGCCGCTATCGTCCGCCAGGTTCACTCGATCGACTGCTTCGACCACTTCTTCCACCGAGTTGCCCGTGTAATCGTCCCCGAAAACATAGATGCTAATACGTTTGTCGGGGTCGTAATAGGTGTTGATGGCGGTTGTTATACCTTCCACGGGGCTCGAATTGGAGAAGGGCGCCCAGGTCTGCAGCGTATTGATGATAGATTGACGCAGTCCCGGGGTGTCTTCGATCCACTGGCCCTGGTAGCGCGAAAACATGTAATCCCCCATGTCGTTCATCACCTGGATGCCTTTGACGCGCGGATAGATCGACAGCGTCTCGCTGACTTTTCTGACGACGTGTGGCCACGCGACGCTCTGCATGCTCCCCGACGTGTCGATGACAAAAATGATGTACTCCGAATCGACGGTGATACCGCCAACGAGGCCCGATGAACGCTTGAAATCGAGTCCGAGCAGGCGCTGCATCTCGTCCGTGATCGACTGTTTCGCCGCGGCAAGCTTCAGGTTCTCCGTCGAAATCTCCCGCTGCTCCTCGCTCAAGCTGTCGTACTCGCCGAGGATACGGCTGAGCTCACGCTGCAACGCATCGAGCGCTTCGAGCCGAGATTCCAGGTCCGCTTCGGCGACGACCAGCTGGCGTTTGAGCTCGGTAATCTGACCGCGAATCTCGAAGAGCGCCTGTTCCCGCTCCTGCACCTGGCCCTGCAGGTTGATGTTGCTCTTTTCCAGAAGCACCGGTTCCAGCGTCTTCGTGATCATCAGGAGCAGGATGATGGCGCCAAAGCCACAGCAGATGACGTCGAGGAACGACACGCTGAACTCTTCTATGCCGCGCCGGTTACGCATCAGGGCCAATCCCAGGAAGGGGAAATGAACGCGCCGCCGGTGACCCTGGCCACGTTCCAGTACGCCGCTGACGCCATGGGATCACCTTCCATCGGGAACATGATCACGTTGACCGGTATCTGTTTCGGCAGCCGGTCGATGGCGTCACCAAAGAGGTCCAGGCGCCTGCTGCCACTGACGGTGGCGCCTCTGGGGGCGCTCTCACCCTGGGTCGGCAGGCCGTCGGTAATGAGGTAAACGTTGTCGGGTATGGGTGACAGCTCGCGCATCTTCAACACCAGCTTGACCAGGCTCGAACCACCATCGGGCACCTTTGTCCGTAACGCATCCACACCCTGATTGAGCTGCTGGCCATCGTACATCGGCACCCAGTCGTCTCCCGCATCCGGTACCAGGGACGTGGTTTCTTCGGCAAATGCATACAGCTGGAACTCCGCATCGAGCGGCAGCTGCGCGGCAAGCCACTCCACGGTGCGCACGGCACGTTGCCACTTGGGCGCGGCTCGCTTGCGCGCTTCGTCCATGTTGCGCCGGCGCAGCACGTTCACGATGGTGTCGTCGAGCATGCTGGCAGAGGTGTCGATGGCAATGACGATGTTGCGCCCGCCAACCTTGAGCCCGGTGAGGTACTGGCGGTCACCCTGGCCTTCAAAGGTACGTACCTGCGACCCTTCGTTGGCGGCTTTCAGGGCTTCCAGACGAGCCACTTCAAGCTCCCGGGATTCGACGTCCGCGGTCAGCTCTTTCAAGCTTTCAGCCTGTGCAACGGAAACATCCTCGAGCTCCTCGAGGCGCGAGACCTGCTGCTCCACGGTCGACGTCGTGGCCGTCAGCTGGGCATCAGAATCGTCAACGCGTGCGCTCACGTCATCGAGCGTTTCAACCAGGTCGAAAAGATCTTTTTCTCCCTGCTGGACCTGGTAGTCGAGCATGCGGATTTCAGAAAGCAGCTCGTTGTTGTTGACCTGCTGGTCCTGCTGCGTGTCGTGATTGATGATGAGAAAGATCAGTACCACGGCGCCGAAGCCGCACGACATCACGTCCAGGAATGACAGACTGAAAACGCTGAGGCGGCGACGGCGAGGCATCTGCTTATTCCAGCCTGATCGCTGTGAAATTGGTGTCGAGACAAGTCACCTGATCACCCGGCGCCAGGATCTGCCCTGCGGCTGGTGTCTGCCCGTTGATCTGTACCGCCGGGCTGAGGCAGACCCCGGTTGCAGCTTCGAAGAGGCCGGCGAAGCGGGGCTCGGCAAGTGACAGGGCAACGTGGTCGGCGAGCAGATGCGTTGCGGCATGAACTGCCGCAACGGGTGTCGCGGGTGCGGTGCCGCCGTTATGCCGGACCGCAGCGCTCGTGACTCTGCGCACGCTCCCTGGATCCAGCGTTTCGCGCAGGCGCGCGAAATTTGCGGCGACATCCGCTTCGTCGAGCGCAATCAGGGAGATGGCGCTCTCGTCGAGCGCCTGCATGAGGCCCGGCACCGCCTGGACGCGAGGGGATACCGCCAATGTCCGCACCTGTCGCAGATCCGCGGCGCGCAGACGCTGGGCGAGTTTTTCCTGCAGCGCCCGGGCGCTGACTTCCATTTCCCGCACTGCCTCACCCTGGGTCACGCGAATGCGTTCGTCGGCAAGCTCGTTGCGGCCCAGCCAGCCGAACACCTGGTCGAAGAGCTGCTGTTCGACCGAGCCGGCATGGAGCGGATCAAATCTGGTTTTGTGCACAAACTCGTCGGCAATGACGTTCATCCAGCCTTCGACGAGGTTGGCCACACCCAGACCGTCAATGCTCGACGATCGGACAACGCTTCTCGATTCACCCTCGTCTGCAATCTCCGTGAGACACAGCCGGTACATTTCGATATCAAGCACGTGCGAAGCGCTGTCCGCAGGCAGGTGGAGACTGTGGGCAAGCGCCGTTTCGACAAAGCCATGCACGCTGAGCCCTGCTTCCTGACAAATGCCCAGCAGCAGACCCAGCTGGTCGTTGGTGAGATAACCCGGAATCGCAAGGCACAGACCTTCATCAGCAGGGAGGTTCAGCTCGAGCAATTGCTGGTAAACGAGATCCGCGTGATTCCTGGCGCGCCCAAGGTCACCTGCGATGGGATCGGCGGAGAGGCTGTGCAGGTAGCGGTTGTTGAACTGCTGCGGATGGGAGCGCGAGCAGGCGAGCGCCTCGCGTCCGAAAACCAGATTGCCTGAGGCCGCGGACGCGGCGGCGGGCTGCTGCTCGAGCGCGACGCCGTTATCGTCTCGGCGTGCCAGCTGCCAGTCGTTGAGTTCGAGCGTCGTCATGTGTCAGGCCTGCCGCACCTGCAGATGCCGGAGCAGTCGCTGGTCGGCATACGAATGTGTATCCAGCACCAGGCGTTCCTGTATGAGCTGCAGCTGGTGCATCAAAAACATCAGCACAATGCTGATGACAAGCGCGATAAAGGTCGAGTTGAAGGCAACGCCCAGGCTGGTCGTGACGCCGGCTATGTCACCTTCGACGGCGCGGTAGGCTTGACCCAGGGCTTCGCCGATACCGCGGACGGTCCCGATGAAACCAATGGAGGGAATGGCCCAGGCGATGTAACGCACCATGGACAGCTCACTGTCGAGACGGTCCGATTCGGCGTCGCAGACCGATTTGACCGCCTCGGAGACGTCCTGCACGTTGCGGGTGGAAGAGAAGCGGTGCAGGGCGGCAAGCAGCGTGCGCGGCAGCAGGGACTCACGCGCTTCGTCCGGCAAGCCCTGAATCGGCCGGGCGAACTCGCGGGTATCCTCCGGCAGGATGCTCATGCCATCGCTGATCTGAATGAAGTCTTCGTTCAACAGGCTGCGCTCGGACAGCGCAGCACGCGCCTTGAATCCCATGATGGCAATGGCCCAGAACATCAGGATGAAGCAGGATTCCTGCTCGTAGTCTCGCAGCACCACGTACAGAGAGCGATCCTGCACAAACGGTTCTCCCTGAGCCGCGAGCTCAGCCTGCTGCTGCAGGATCGCATCGGCGTTCGGACGAATGAGGGTGACGTACACCAGATGGACGATGATGATACTGATGATCAGCGCGCCGATCTGATAAACGAGTTCGAAGGGTAATTGTCGTTTCATGGTTCTACTTATCGGGCGCGATCAAATGTCGACAGGGAATGAGACCGCAAAATCCTCGGAAATTTCCTCGCTCGGAATGAATATCTCTTTGTCTTTCGTTTTGTTGCCGGACTGCTGTTTTTTCGCATCGGCTGCTTTCTTGGATTCCTGCGTCTGTTTTTCGCCAGACTGTTGGCCACTTTGTTCCGCACCGGATTCAGATTCGGCGCCATTCGCTGTAACGCCAGCCAGCAGCACACAGAGTGCGAGGAAGAACGTGTGTAACCTGGTCATTCTGCATACCTCGCAAGTCTGAACCCGACATCCTGCCGAGCATCAATGCCGTAGTCGCGGAACGAAAAACGCAGCTCCGTGATGGTGCCGTGCATCCAGCTCGACCCGCGGATGGCATGATACTCGCCGCGTGCCGGACCGATGGGATTCGTTACGGTCTCTTTGCCCGGGATTTCATAGTAATCGTGCATCCACTCCGCCACGTTGCCGCCCATGTCATACAGCCCGCGCACGTTGGCTTTGAACGTACCAATGGGCGCCGCTGCGGTCTGATTGTCGTTGTAGCCGAAAATGATACGCCCTACCAGACTCGATGCGGCGCGGTCCGCGTAGTTGCCGTGG
Organism: Pseudomonadales bacterium; assembly: GCA_028285415.1. Taxonomy (GTDB): domain Bacteria; phylum Pseudomonadota; class Gammaproteobacteria; order Pseudomonadales; family Azotimanducaceae; genus UBA4421. The sequence goes on along the minus strand of JANQPF010000027.1, from coordinate 100,703 downwards.
CGGTCCGGCGGCGGCATGTTGCTGCCCCAGGGAAACCGCAGCTGTGCCTCGCCGGGCTTGTCACCGACGGTACGCGCGGCCCATGCCCATTCCGCCTCCATGGGCAGACGATAGCCCGTGGCGTTGACGTTCTGGCCGACAACTTTGCCGAACTCCATCTGATAAAACGGCGGCAGACCGTCCCTGTCCGAAAGCCAGTTACAGTAAGCCGCTGCGTCGTGCCAGCTGAGATTCACGACCGGGTATTCGTCTTCGTTGAGCGTCACCTCTTCGTAGCTGCCGGAGTCATGTCCGGCGGCAAACTCCCTGAATTCAGCATTGGTGACCTCGTGAGTGCCAATGTAGAAAAGACGGTCCATGTTCACATCCCGCAGCGTCTCGTTGGCGCGTCTGCCGGGTTCACGTCGCGACGCCCCCATCGTGAACGCAAACGGTTCGAACAGTTTCAGCGTCTGTCCCGCGGCGGTTTCGATATTCGGTTTCAGCGCCTGCAGACGCGCTTCGGCAATCGTGAGGAGCCGTACTTTGACTTCCTGGGTCAGCCCGGCTTTGGGCGTAATGCGCTGACTGTATCCGGCATAGCCGTCCAGGCTGACCTGCAGCTCGTGTTCGGCTACCGGCAGAGTCAGGGTCTGGTTCGCCGGGCCCACGTTGCGCCCGTCAATGGTGAGGAGCGCGGTTTCAGGTTCGACCCGAACCACAACCTCACCGGTCTGCCGGACCAGATCGACGTGCAGATTCGAAGTTTCCCCGCGTGCGAGCGTGCGACTGCGTGCGGCCGTCCGGTACCCGTTGCTGATGATCTGTATTGCATGGCTCACGCCCGATTTCAGATCCACGGTCAACGGCGTGCGTCCGCTGAACTGACCGTTGATGGTGACCCCCGCGCCTCGCGGCATGCTCGTCAACGTCAGCTTGGCGTCCGCCTGCACCAGCGTGACTGAATCCAGCGTCATCGGCTCTCCCGCCTGCGCAAAAATGCGCTGACGGTGCGCTCGGTATCCTTCTGCCTGCACTCTGATTTCGCGTTCGCCGGCAAGGGCTTCGACGATGCCAGGGGTGGTACCGAGGGGCTCGTCGTCGACGTATATGGTGGCCCCCGGCGGACTGCTCGTGACTTCCACGTTGGCCCAATTCGGTGCCAGCGTCACGCTCAATTCCTGCGTCTTGCGCTTACCTTCAATGTCGACGATCCGCGCCTCCGGTAGATATCGCGGGTGCTCGACAAGGACCTCATGCTGCCCCGCAGGAAGCTCGAGCTCCCGACCCTCGGCGGCTGTGCCGTCCACGCTGACCGCGGCGTCTTGTGGCGAGAGTGTGAGCGTCAGAAAGCCGGGCAGGGGGGTGAAGGTGAAGTCGATGCTTTGATTCCGTTCTGAGCCGACTTCGATGTCCTGCACCAACGGCTCGTGCAGAGCCGCGCTCGCCTCTATCCGATAGGTGCCCTGACGCAGGAGATAGACACCACCCAATTCGAAGGACAGACCGCCACTGACGGTCACCTCGTCCGGCGTCTCAGAGAAGTTGAACTGTACGCTGCGTGATGTGAACAAGAACCAGAAAATGAACAGCGCCAGCAGCACCAGGATGCCGACAACCCACTGCCAGCGTGCGATCCGCGGCCCGGTCTGCACGTCGCTCGGGACGAACTTGACCGCCTCTATGGTGTCCTGGCTGCGTTCCTGCATGGCTTACTGCCTGGCCAGCGTCTCTGCGCATCTGACGTCAATGGGCTGAATGCCGGGCAATACTTCGACCTTGCGCACGACGTCGCGGCAGCCGTCCTGACTGCCACGGATGGTGTACTCACCCGGGCGCAGCGTCAGCGTTTTACGCTCAAACGCACCCAGCTTGCCGACGTTCGACATGATGACGTCGGTGGCGTTGTCGGACACCAGCGTGACTTCCACGGGATCACGGTAAAGGGCCAGTAACTCACCCACCTCGGTGGCGGATGCCTGCAGCTTCGGGCCTGCAAACTCGAGCGCGTTTGCTTCCGCAAGAATGGCCTCCGCGTCGAGATACAGCTTCTGTGACGACAGCTTGCCAGGCGCATCGATGATGCGGTTGAGCAGACGCTGCACGCGCTGGTGTGCAAGCGCTGCGCTACGACCGCTGCTTGCGAACTGAATGTTGCTATCGAGCTCGAGCGCGGCTGCATACGCATCAGCTGCCTCCTGCCACGCTTCCGCCGCCATGGCCGCCTTACCCTTCTGCTCATAGTTACGAATGATTGCCAGATCGTTCTGCTCGGCCACCTGCTGCAGCCCACCGGCCGCGATGTCGTTGCCCGGATCGAGCTTGAGTGCCGCGTTGAATGCACTACGCGCGGCTTCGAAACGTTTTTCGTTCAGCGCGCTGAAGCCACGGCTGATGTAGGCGTTCAGGCTGTCACCAGCCCGCTGGCGGGCCACTCCGGCCCTGAGCTCCGCGAGTCCCGTCGTCTGCGGATCGAGCTGTGCAACTTCGTCGTACAGCGCTACGGCCTCGTCGAAGCGCCCGCCCAGCTCATGGTTTTTTGCCGTGCGCAGCTTGCCGATGATCTCTGGCAGCGTGCGGGCACGCGCCAGCGCCGCAATCGCCTCGGGACCTTCCGGCTTGATGACGAGCGCCGCCTCGATCTCACGCACCGCCGCATCGGGGTCAAAATCGGCAACCGCGGCAAGCCCGTTGTCGACGCGCTGGCCGTACAGGCGTTCACCCTCGGCAATCAGCGACTGCATGCGGTCGGCGGCCTGGCTGTAGCTTTCGAGCGCCACTTCAAAGTCTTCTTTCAGGAAGCGCTCATCACCGGTCTGGGCAAGCGCCATTGCCTCGGCAAGGCCTTCAGCCCCCCAGGACGCCACCTGCATGTTGTCCTCGAGCTCAATCTGCCGCTCCACAAACTGCGCGAGCGCGTCCTGCGCCTTTTCCCGGGTCAGCTGGTGCTGGGCGCGTGCGAATGGCGCGAGATCATCAGTCTGGGGGGATGCTGCCGGTGGAGATGTGGGGCTGGCAACGCTTTCGCCGCGCTCGGGTGCTACCGTAACCGGTGCTTCGGGCTGCCACCACACTGCCAGCCCGACCACGAGCACCACCGCCACCGCAACGGTGGCGCTGCGCCAGTCCAGTAGGGATTGCTGCCTGGATTTCGCCTTGCTCGACGCCAGATGGGAGAGTGGGGCGGTCTGCGGCTGGATGATATTGTCATCGCGATCACTCATTGGACCCGCTGTCGTCCGGATTCGGCAGGCCCAGATCTTCGAAGTAGGCTCGTTTGAGCACCCGACGCAGCTCCGCGTACTGCTGGTCGACCGTACCCTGCAGGCGCACCGTCTGATTTTCGAGCTCAATGGTGGTCGGTACGAGCTCCGCTTCGGCGGCGCTGCCTACCTCACGCAGCCGATCTGCCTGCTGCTCCGCTTCATGGCGTTTGTGCACCGCGCTGGTGATGAGCGACGCACCGGCAATGACGCCAACGACGCCGCTGGCGTCAACGTACGCATCGCTGCTCTCGTAGATGCTTGCCACGCCGCCGATGATGGCAATCGTACCGCCAATGGCGCGGGAACGGGATTGGGCGCGCAGCTCGTTGTAGGCAATCGCCTGCTCATAGCTCGCTCGCCGCCAGTCCTGATAGGCCGGGTACATCTGGCGGTGGAAGTTGCTGTAGTACTGATCGAGGGTGTCGATGAAGAGATACTCACGCTCGCGCACCTTACGCACGCGCGCGAGCATCGGATCGTCCTCAGACGGCAGACGCGCAATTTCATAATCGCCGGCCTCCGTTTCGCGCACGTGCTCGGCAAACGCTTCCTGGGAAAACTCCCGGGCAAACTTCATCTCAGCGGTCGTGCGAATACGCTGGATGTCCGCGGGGCTCAGCGCTTCACGGTAGGCCAGCAGATCGTCGGCAAGATTTTTGTAGATCGCCTGGAAGGCGTCGATCGATTCAGGCATCGAAGCTTCATAGGCGTACTTGCTCGCAAGCGCTTCGTACTCGCGGCTGAACCACTCGGTGCCGGTGGCATCGAAGACCGTCACTTCGAGTCCCATGCTCTCGCCGTTGGAGTGCAGGATGCGCCCGCTCACAACCACGTCGACGGCATGGGTCGGACGCGGAATTACCCGCACGGCACCCCAATTGCCGGTGGACTGCAGCAGATTTTTTGCGAAGTAGGGGACGTACTGCGACTCCGCCCGACGCACTTCCGGCATGACAATCTGCTCGATGCGCTCATCGTAGTCGTCAGGCACGTTGGGATCGAAAATGCTGATTCCCACGTCGAGGAGCTCGTTTTCCTCGAGATAGCGATCAGCCTGTTTGGGTGGCGTCATGTCGACGATCCGCGTCGTCTGCGACACGCATCCGCCGGTCAGCAGGGCCAGGGGCACAATCAGCCAGGCCAGGCCCCGGGCAGCCGTCATCCGCGCTTGTATTTGCGGTACTCTTCCCAAAGTTTTTCCTTCAGTTCCGGGTCTTCTTCCTGCATGGCAGCTTCGCGCAGCTGGCGTGCAATGATGTCATCGTCTCTGGCGTCAGGGATGTCGTCGGGCACTCCTTCGGCACCGCGTCGCGGCGGTGGCGGGGCAGGTGGAATGGAGCGCCGCGGCGGCAGCGCACCGCCGGGCTGCGAATCCTGAGCGCCACCGGCGCCTTCTTCTGCCCCCTCACCCTCATCGGCGGGAATGAGAATCTCACTGCCACCGGGCTGGGAGGCGGCGACAATCTCCTGTTCGGCGAGGATTTCGCCATCAAAGTCTTCCAGCGCGCCTTCGAGTTCAGCGTCCGCGCCACCGCCGGTTTCCTCGCCGTCACCCAGACCGCCTTCGGCGCCGCCGTTACCATCACCTTCGCTGCCGCCGTCGCCGTCTGCGCTGCCGGGCAGTTCATTGCTGGTTTCCCAGCCATTGCCGTCCGCTTCGCCGCCTTCTACGTCTTCCCAGGTCGGGTCGGCATCGCCGCCATCAACATCACCGTCGCCGTCACCGTCTTCCTCTCCTGCACCGCCGCCGCCGCTGCCGGGTAGTCCGCCACCGCCACCGGGTGGGGGTTCGTAGCTGCTCGGCTCTCCGCCACCGCCGCCGGAGCTGCCGCCCGGCAGGCCGCCACTCTGGCCACCGCTTTGACCACCGCTTTGACCGCCACTTTGTCCACCAGTCTGACCGCCCGGGCTACCAGACGGGGTATTTCCCTGGCCCGGCACGCTCGGCGGTGAGCCACTCGGCAAACCGGAAGGCGTCGGGATCGGCAGTGATGTCTGTCCCGGGATCGGCGTAATGGGCGCGCACGCTGACAAGAGCGCCACAGCGCCGGCGACCGTCAGAACTTTTACGGGTTCTCTCATGAATCTGTTCATGCTGAGTTTCATCATGTCATGTCTTCATGTCATGCGGATGGGCATGCATGCCTCCAGTTGCGGGTTCGGCCGCGCGCCTGGGGCGCAGGGCACTCCCAGTCTAGTCCGGACATTATGAACGCAACCTGTATTGCCGCAGTCACACCATCAGCTCCCGGACGGTTCCGGAACCGCCTCGCCGCTGCTTGCCGTGTTCTCATTGTCCTCCGGCGGCTTGTCAGCGGCGGGGAAGTAGTCGAACTCGTGCGTGTACGTCTGACCCTCGGCAACCACCGCCACCCCTTCGAGGAGCCGCGGCCTGTAGACCGCCTGGCGCATGCTGCGGCGGACACGAAAGTCCATGAGCTTGGGCGGCTCAGCCTCGATCGTTTTGAGCTTGCGAATGCGCCCGGTTGGCACAACGTCGAACTCAAGCGTCACCATGCCGCGGGTGCGTGTATCACGCCGGCTGACGGGTGGGGGTTTCGGATCATGGGGCTGCGGCAGGTAGATGAGCAGCGGGTCGGCAAAGTAACCCGCCGCATCCTCGCCGATGTTCTGCATTTCCTCGAACACGTGACTGTAGAGCGTATTGGCGGCGTTGCTGCGACCGAACATCTGGTGCCAGTCGGCGAGCTGCAGAATCGCCTGCAGCGTATCCGCCTTGTCTTCCGGCTCGGTCGAGCGCTTGATCTCGATGATTTTCTGCAGCGCACGCTCACCTGCCGGGAAATTGTTGAACGTCAAATGCTGGTTGTCGAGATCGGTGGTCGTGAGCCCGGGCCGGGGCCCTTCGAGGCGGTTTTCCTCCGGATTGGCCACGTAGAAAGGCGGGAAGCGCTCGAGCTGGTGCGACGTGGCAATGCCGCTCAGCGTTTCCACCGCAGCGGGGTCGTTGGCGGTGCCGTTGCGCTCATGGACGCGCAGTGCCCGGTTGTAGAGCGCACGGGCTGCCAGGTAGTTGTACGTCTGCAGATAAAACTCGGCGAGTCGATGCAGTGGCGGCAGGAGCTCCGGGTCGTAGGCGTCGTAGGACTTACTCACCACCTCGTAGGCATATTCTTCACGCTGTCCGGCGCTCGCCAGGTCACCAATTTTCTTGAACGCGTCCGCTTCGCGGTATACCACCGCAAGCTGGCGGGGATCGAAGAGACCGTAGCTCACGCGGGCGATGTGGCGGGCGCGGTCGTAGTGATCGAGCGCCTCATCGTATTCCTGCTGCACCATGTACGCGTCGCCAATGAGGGTCAGGGGAATCACCAGATCCTCATGATAGCGATGGAACGCCGCTTCCACCTGACTCACGATCGTTTCGAGCTGATTTTGCGCCTCAGCGCTTTCGCCACGGTAAATCTGCTGCTGCAGGAAACCGTACTGCGCATCGACGCTCGTATCGAGCAGGCCGGTGAGATCCGCAGCCGCGGGCTCTTCCGCCGCGACGGCCGGTGCCAGCACCAGAGCCGCCCATGCCAGGATCGCCGTGACCTTTATACGCAAGATTTCTGCTCCACAATCCACTGCCGTTCAGATTGACTTCTTGGACCGCAAAATGCACCACCAGTTCGAGTCTGGTGAGCCGCCATGATGCTGTCAAGTCAGCGTCAGACGCCTCCACATCAGCCCCTATCTGGCTTAACATGCGCCGCTTGATCAGACGCGAGTCACTGCCACGTGGAAAGCGATTCACAACTCGACACGCAGGGTTTGCTGTGCCCCGAGCCGCTCATGCTCCTGCGCAACCACGTGCGCGAAATGCGCGATGGAGAAGTCGTCCACATCCTCGCCACAGATCCGTCAACGGAGCGTGATTTCAACCAGTTCTGCCATTTCATGGGGCATGAGCTGATCGCGAGGGAGCTCGAGGGTCCGGTCTACGAATTCTGGATCAAGAAGCACGCGTGATGCTTTACTATTTCGCCTACGGCTCCAACATGAACCCGGAGCGTGTCCGCGAGCGGGGCCTGGAGGTCGTTTCCGAACGCGGCGCGCGCCTTGCCCACTTTCATCTCACGTTCAACAAGATGTCCCGCGACCACTCGGGGCATGGCCACGCCAACATTGAATTCCGGCGCGGCGCGCACACCGAAGGTGTGCTCTATGAGCTCAGCACCCCCCGCGAAATACTGAAGATGGATCCTTACGAGCGCGCGCCCTGGAACTACGGCCGCGACGTCGTGGAAGTACACACGATGGACGGCGCGCAGTGGGCCTGGACGTACTTTGCCAACCCCGCGGTGCACGTCGCGGATCTCGCACCCTCCGCAGATTACCTGGCCCACCTCCTCGCGGGCGCTGCGCATCTGAGCGACGGCTATCTCGAGCAACTGCGTCGCTGGCTGCCGGATTGATGTTGGACGATCGGGCCATTGCCGCCTGTTTCGACGCCACGTTCCTCGCGAGCGAACGCACCCGCATGATCGGTGGCGCCGCGGAGCCGCTTTATCTGCCGGCGTGCGGGGACTGTCCTGCTGAGCTCCACTATCGGGAGGACTATGCGGCAAGTGCATTGCACGAAGCGGCCCACTGGTGCATTGCCGGCTGCGAGCGCCGCACGCTAACCGATTTCGGCTACAGCTACCTGCCACCGCCGCGGACTCGAGTTCAACAGGACGCGTTTTTTGCGTTTGAGCTCAAAACCCAGACGCTGGAGGCCATTTTCGCGGACGCGGCGGGCCTCGAGTTCCAGCCCAGCGCCGATAATATCGATGCCGACGTGCACGCGTTTGCGCGCGCCATCGTTGCCACCCGCTCGACCGTCGTGAACTGGCTGATCGAGACCAGCGACGCGCGCGCCCGGCGCTTCGCTCACGCGCTCGAGCAGACAGCAAGGATCGGATAACGATGGAGCGTGTCGATTGTGTGGTCGTCGGGGCCGGTGTGGTAGGCCTGGCCGTCGCCGCACGGCTGGCCGAGGCAGGTCTCGAGGTGGTGGTTGCTGAACGGCATGACTGTATCGGCAGTGAAACCAGCTCGCGCAACTCGGAGGTCATTCACGCCGGCATTTACTACCCGACCGGCAGCACCAAGGCGCGGCTCTGCGTGGTCGGCAAACACAAGCTTTACGACTATTGCGAGACACGCGATATCCCGCATGCGCGCTGCGGCAAGATCATCGTGGCTGCCCACGACGGCCAGGTGGATACGGTCAAAGCCTATATCGACAAGGGGCGGGACAACGGCGTCGACGATCTCCGCTGGCTGCCTGCCGGGGCCGTGCACGAGCTGGAACCCGAAGTCAGCAGCGTTGGCGCGGTGCTCTCACCCTCCACCGGCATCGTCGACTCGCATGCGTTCATGTTGTCCCTGCAGGGTGATCTCGAGCGCGCGGGTGGCATGCTGGCCCTGGAGAGCGAAATTCTTCGCATCGAGCCGGGGCCGGTCGTCCATACCAACGACTTTTCTCTGGCCGCCGACTGGGTGATCAACTGCGCGGGCCTGGCCGCACCGGATCTGGCAACGGACACGCCGGGTACACCTGCGCCTTACTACGCCAAGGGCCATTACTATGCGTACAGCGGCCGCCAACCGTTCTCGCGTCTCGTTTATCCGGTGGCGGAAGCGGGCGGGCTCGGTGTGCACGTCACCATGGATCTTGCCGGGCAGGTTAAATTCGGCCCGGACGTACGCTGGATTGACCACATCGACTATCACTTCGACGAGAGCCACTTCGAAGATTTTGTGGCCGCCATCCGCAGCTACTACCCGGCGCTCGATCCGGACCGGCTGCACCCGAGTTACACCGGCATCCGGCCGAAGATTGCACCAGCGGGTGCGCCGTTCAGCGACTTTGTCATCAGCGGACCTGAAGCCCACGGCATTGCCGGCCGGGTTAATCTCTTCGGCATCGAATCCCCGGGGCTGACCGCTTCGCTGGCCATTGCCGATGAGGTGGCACGCGGCATGAAGCTGTGACCCTCAAAGCCGGGCTGATCATCAATCCCTGGGCCGGCATCGGCGGGGCGGTAGCGCTGCGTGGCAGCGACGGCCCGGAAACACGCAACGAAGCGTTGCGGCGAGGCGCTGAACCCAGGGCAACAGCACGCTGCGCTGACTTCCTGGACGCCCTGGGTGAGCGCGCCCGCGACCTCGACTGGTTTGCCGTGCCGGGCGCCATGGGTGGCGCCGCGCTCGAAAAGGCAGGTCTCGATAGCCAGGCCGTCGGGCGGGAGGTGACCCCGGAAAGCGGCGCGGATACCCGCGCCGCGGTGCAGGCCCTCGAGTCCGCCGGCGTTGATTTCATCGTTTTCGTTGGTGGCGACGGCACCGCGCGAGACGTGCTGGGCGCGGGACCACAGACCCCGGTGCTGGGCATTCCCGCAGGCGTCAAAATGCACAGCGGGGTGTTCGCCGTTTCGCCGCGCACCGCGGCCTTGATCGTATTGCGGCTGCTGGAAGGTGAGCTCGTCGCCAGCGTCGAACGAGAGGTGCGCGACTTCGTCGATCCCGCACCGAATGCCGACGAGATGCAGGTACAGGGGTTCGGCCATCTTGCAGTGCCTGAGGTGGGTGGATACCTGCAGCAAACCAAGGTTGGCGGACGGGAGAGCGAACCTCTGGCGCTCGAGGAAATCAGCGCGGGCGCGCTGGCAATCATTGACGACGCGAGAGACCTGATCATCGGTCCCGGCAGCACCTGCGCCGCCATCAAGGCCGCTCTCGGCTTGCCCGTGACCCTGCGCGGTTTCGACGCCCGCCGCGGACACACGCTGCTCGAGGACGCCAGCGCGAACGATCTTCACACCCTGAAGCAGCCGTTCGTGATTGTCAGTTTTACCCGCGGCCAGGGATTTCTAATTGGTCGTGGCAATCAGCAGCTGGATACGGAAGTGCTCGGTCAGCTCGACTGGCCGCGGGACGTGCTTGTCGTCGGCACGCGCACCAAGCTGGCAACGCTCGAGGGTCAGCCGCTGCTGGTGGACACCGGTGACGCGGCGCTGGACGCCCGCCTGTCCGGATTGGTCCAGATTCTCACCGGCTACGAGGACATGCTTTTCTATCGCGTAGCCACGGAAGGCAACTGACTATGCGGGCTGTGATCGACGAGTGTCTTACGCGGCTGGACGGCACCGATCCTGAGTACTCACGCGAGGCAAGACGGCTTTTCCATGGCCGCGGACACACATTCCCGGGTTATGAGCACCTGACCGTGACCTGGTTGCCGCCCTATCTGCACATCGCAGCCTACGCACCCGTCGAACCGGCAGAGGTTGAGCAACTTGTCGCGGCGGTACGCGCCGCGGCCCCGCAGCTCGAAGGCGTTGCCTTGCAGCATCGCGAGGGCCGCCAGACGCGCACGCGCGTGTGGGCCGGCTCCGTGCCCGAAGAGCATGTGGTCACCGAGCACGGTCTCAAATTCCTGGTGGCGCCGTTGCGCAACCAGAACGTTGGTCTCTTTCTCGACATGGGTCACCTGCGCAAGCGCCTGGCGGCCCGGGCCGGCGGCATTCGGATGCTGAATCTCTTCGCCTATACCTGCGCCTTCTCCGTGGCGGCGGTGGCACACGGCGCGGTGCACGTCGTCAACAACGATATGAATCGCAATATGCTCAACATCGGCCGCCGCAACCATGAGCTCAACGGCCACGACCCGCGCAAGGTGCAGATGTTGCCGCACGATCTCTTCCGCTCGTGGAAACGGCTCGGGGGCAAGGCGCCCTACAACGTGATTATCATCGATCCGCCGACCAATCAGCGCGGCAGCTTCAACGCAGAGAAACAGTACCCGCTCATTCTCAAACGTCTGGAGGCGCTGGCGGCACCCGGGGCAAGCATCTACGCGTGCCTCAATTCACCGTTTCTCAGCGCTGACTTTCTCGTCAATCAGATGAGCCGCTGGAGCCCGCGCTGCCGCCATGTCGAGACGTTACCCCCCCACGAAGATTTTCCGGAGCGCGACCCGCAACGTGGTCTCAAGGTGCTGGAATTTCGCTTCGGCTAGTCGGCCATGCGTTCGAGCAGCGGCGCAAAGGCGTTCTGCACGGCAATGGATGACTTTGACTTGAGCGCCGCTTCCAGCTGATAAATGAGGGTGCTGTGTTCAGCCTGCACGCTGGGCGGCAGCTTCGGGTCCTGATCGTGCGCGGCGGGTTTCAAGAGTGCCGCAAAACACCGCCCCGAAAGCACCGCCTGGTCGATGGCGTCCTGGCGAATGGTGTCCTTGTAACGGATATATCCTTCCTCACCGAGCCAGAGGAGCGTGGCAAAACAGGCCTGATAGCGGTTACTGTGCACGCCGAACTCGTCGGGTTCGTCAGGCCCGCAAATGTCCTCCGCAAAGATCGTGACCGGGCGCGGAAACACGCCGAAGAGGCTCACCAGCGTGTGGGCCGCATCGGCGTAGAAATCGTCGATGTGGATGCCGGACATTACTGGCGATAGGTCGAAAGAAAGTGCTCAATGCGGCTGATCGACTCGGCGAGCTCTTCCTCATGGGGCAGGAAAACGATGCGGAAGTGATCCGGCTCCGGCCAGTTGAATCCCGAGCCCTGCACGACAAGCACCTTTTCCTGTTTGAGGAGATCCAGCACAAACTGCTCATCGTCGCGGATATTGAATTTCTTCACATCGATTCGCGGAAAGAGATACAGCGCGCCACGCGGTTTGACGCAGCTGATACCGTCGATGTCATTCAGCATCTGCCAGGCGAGATTGCGCTGCTCATAAAGGCGCCCGCCGGGCGTCGTCAGCTCGTTGATGCTCTGGTAACCGCCGAGCGCCGTCTGGATGGCATGCTGGGTGGGCACGTTGGAACACAAACGCATGGACGCGAGGATGTCGAGCCCCTCGATATAGTCGGCTGCACGCTGCTTGGCGCCGCTCACAATCAGCCACCCGGTACGAAAACCAGCCACCCGGTATGACTTGGACAAGCCGCTCAGCGTGAGCATGAGAACATCGTCCGCCAGTGAGGCCACCGGGATGTAGTCGGCGCCGTCATAGAGAATCTTGTCGTAAATCTCGTCCGCCATGACCACCAGATCGAATTCCCTGGCAATTTCCACCAAGGCTTCGAGCATGGCCTTTTCGTAAACGGCGCCCGTGGGATTGTTCGGATTGATGATCACCATGGCTTTCGTCGCGGGGGTGATTTTCGCGCGAATGTCTTCGAGGTCCGGCTGCCAGCCGCTGCCCTCGTCACAGCGATAGTGAACGGGCTTGCCGCCGCTCAGGTTGACCGCGGCGCTCCACAACGGGAAATCCGGCGCCGGGATCAGCACCTCGTCGCCGTCGTTGATGAGGCCCTGTACGGCCATGACAACAAGCTCCGATACGCCGTTGCCAATGTAGATGTCGTCGATGTCGACATCCCCTATACCAATCTGCTGACAGTACTGCATGACCGCCTTGCGGGCGGAGTAGATGCCCTTGGAGTCGCTGTAACCCTGGGACGCCGGTATGTTGTGGATGACGTCGCGCAGGATTTCTTCAGGGGCCTCAAAACCCCAGGGCGCCGGATTGCCGATGTTCAGCTTGAAGACCTTGTGGCCTTCCTCTTCGAGACGGTGCGCCTCTTTCAGCACCGGTCCGCGAATGTCATAGCAGACATCGTCGAGCTTCGCCGACTTGCGGATCATCCGCTGCGGTCGCGGTGAAATGGGGCTGACGATCTCCGATTTCATCTCTAATCCCTGCCTTTGCTGTTACAACCTGCCGTTTTGACTGCCATCCCGCGCGGCGACGCCTGCCGATCGGGCGCGCATTCTATGCCAGCGACAGGTGCGGTTCCAATTGGCCGGCACCACGCTCTATCATAGCATTCCTTATTCAAGCGTAGTTGAGGAGCAGTACATGGCTAAAGTGGTCAAATCCGACGACGAATGGCGTGCGGAGCTGTCACCGGAGGAGTTTGAGATCACGCGGCAGGCGGGGACGGAACGCGCCTTCACAGGCATCTATTGGGATACCAAAACGCCGGGCATCTACCGCTGCAAGTGCTGTAATACGGCCCTGTTCGATTCCGCAACAAAGTACGACTCCGGCAGCGGCTGGCCGAGCTTTTACCAGCCGATCAGCCCGGATCTGGTGAACAACCACGAGGATACGAGTCTCGGCATGCGGCGCATCGAGGTGACCTGCGCAAACTGCGACGCCCACCTCGGGCACGTGTTTCCGGATGGACCGCAGCCGACCGGGTTGCGCTACTGCCTGAATTCGGCATCGCTGAACCTGGAAACGCCGGAAGAAAGCTGATCGCGCACCGTCGTCACAACGTCAGAGACAAGCACAACTTAACGGGAGGGACCTGAATTGAATCCTGCAGAGATGGCTGCCGCGCAGCCCGACAAACCAGCCTACATCATGGCCGAAACCGGTCAGGTCGTTACCTACGCGCAAATGGAAGCGGCGGCCAATCAAACGGCGCACCTCTTTCGCCAGCTGGGTCTGGAGCGCGGTGATCACATTGCCATCCTGCTCGAGAATCACCCGCGTTTCCTGCAGATCTGCTGGGCTGCGCAACGCGCCGGGCTCTACTACACGGCCATCAGCTGGCGCCTGCAGCAGGAAGAGGTGTCCTATATTGTCAACAACTGCGAAGCCAAAGTGTTCATCAGTTCAGCCGCGCGGCAGACCGTGGTTGAGCCGCTGATCGATACAGCGCCGGGCCTGGAAGCCCGGTTCATGATCGACGGCACCATTGCCGGTTTCGAGTCGTTTGAGGACGCGATCGCCGGGCAATCCGCAACGCCAATTGCGGATCAGAGCGAAGGCCAGGCGATGCTGTACTCGTCGGGCACGACGGGTTATCCGAAAGGGGTAAAAAAGCCGCTGCCGGAAGGCGCTTACGGTGAACAGGAAGCGCTCAACGTGATGACCATCCTTTACGGCGCCGGTGCAGATTCCATTTATCTATCCCCGGCGCCGCTCTATCACGCTGCGCCGCTCGCTTTCACGATGTCCTGCCTGCGCAATGGCATCACGGTTGTGGTCATGGAGCATTTCGAAGCGGAAGCGGCTTTGCAGACGATCGAAAAGTACCGCATCACGCACAGTCAATGGGTGCCGACGATGTTTGTCCGCATGTTGAAACTGCCCGACGAGGATCGTCTGCGGAATGACGTCTCGTCCCTGCAATGTGCAATCCACGCAGCGGCACCATGTCCGGTCCCGGTCAAAGAACAGATGATCGAGTGGTGGGGTGAGGTCATTTACGAATACTACGCCGGCACCGAGGGCAACGGCTTCGTGCAGCTGAATTCCGCCGAATGGCTCGAGCACAAAGGCTCAGTCGGCAAGCCGCTCAACTGCGAGATCCACATCTGCGACGACCAGGGAGAAGAGGTTCCGGTCGGCGAGTCCGGCACGATCTATTTTGCCGGTGGCGGCGAGTTCGAGTACTACAAGGACGACGAGAAGACGGCCGGTTCGCGTCACCCCGAAGGCTGGTCGACGCTGGGTGATGTCGGTTATCTCGACGACGATGGTTATCTGTACCTGACTGATCGTAAACACTTCATGATCATCTCCGGCGGCGTGAACATTTACCCGCAGGAAGCTGAAAACGTGCTCATCACTCATGACAAGGTGCTGGATGTTGCGGTATTCGGCGTGCCGAACGAAGAGTTCGGAGAAGAGGTGAAGGGGGTAGTTCAGCTGAAGCACCCCGAGGAGGCGAGCGCCATGCTGGAGGTTGAGCTCATCGACTTCTGCCGGGAGCATCTCTCTCACATCAAGTGTCCGCGCAGCATCGATTTCCGGGATGAGTTACCGCGCCATCCGACCGG
The DNA here is from genome assembly GCA_028285415.1 of Pseudomonadales bacterium. GTDB lineage: Bacteria > Pseudomonadota > Gammaproteobacteria > Pseudomonadales > Azotimanducaceae > UBA4421. Next base: position 85,663 of record JANQPF010000027.1, on the reverse strand, counting down.
CAAACTCTACAAGCGGCTCCTGAAGGACGAATACTGGGCAGCAGCGGGTCGCTGAGATGCGCGGCGGCCACCGCGTCCGAACTGCGGTGGCGGCGCTGTGGATTCTGGCCATTGCCGCGCCGTTGGGCGGCTGCGGCGAAGCGGTGGAGACGTCACAGCAGCCGAACATCCTCCTGATTGTCGTCGATGATCTGGGCTACACCGATCTCGGCGCCTTTGGCGGTGAAATCAGGACACCTCATCTCGACGCGCTGGCGTATGCCGGCAAGCGTCTGACCAACTTTCACGCCGGGCCAAGCTGCGCCCCGACCCGCGCCATGCTCATGACCGGCACGGACAATCATCTTGCCGGCATGGGCTCCCAGAGCGGTCTCGAGACACCACGGCAGCAAGAGAGCCGTCTCTATCAAAACAAACTGCTGCACGACGTCCCGACCCTGCCGGAAGCGCTGAACCGGCTTGGCTACCAGAGCGTTGCGGCGGCGAAGTGGCATCTCGGCGACGACGATGCGCTGCCGAGCAACCGCGGCTTCAAACGCAGCTATGTCCTGATGCCTGGCGGGGCAGGGCACTTTGACGACACGCCCCTGTTCGAGTCTTACGGCGTCGCCGACTGGCGCGAAGACGGCAAACCGGCGACGCTGCCGGCCGAGTTCTATTCGACCGACCTCCTGACGGATAAGCTGCTTGAGTACATCGACGAGGTGTCGGACGATCAGCCGTTTTTCGCCTACCTCGGCTATACCGCACCGCACTGGCCACTGCAGGCACCGCCGGCGAGCATCGCCAGGTACGAAGATCAGTACCGCAACGGCTGGGAGATGCTTCACGCGGCGCGTATGGAGGGTGCACGGCGCGAGGGTGTAATCGATGCAGCGGCACAGGGCGTGCGCTACGAGCAGGGTGTCGTACCCTGGCTGGACCTCAACGTCGAAGCGCAAGCCAGGGCAACGCGCGCCATGCAGGTCTATGCCGCCATGATCGACCGCGTGGACGAGGCCGTGGGGCGCGTGCTGACGCATCTCGAGAACATCGACAGGCGCCGCAACACAGTGATCTTCTTCATGTCCGACAACGGCGCGGAAGCGCACCAGATGGACCAATACCGCAGCAATCCCACCTGGATACCCGCAAATTTTGATACCTCGCTCGAGGCCATGGGCAGCGCCGATTCTTATGTCGTTCTCGGACCGTCATGGGCGCGCGCAACGGCAGCGCCGTTTCGCGAATCCAAGGGCAGATTGTCAGAGGGCGGTATCCGCGTGCCGGCCTTTGTCAACATGGGCGGGATCAACGCCGGGATCGACGATGCCTACATGCGCGTGATGGATCTCGCGCCCACCCTGATCGAACTTGCGGGGGGTGACGTGTCGGCTTCGATGATGGGACGTTCGCTGCTCTCACGCTGGCGGGGCGGACCGGAGCCTTACGACGCTGAGGAGGTCATTGCGGCTGAGACCTATGGCCGGCGCATGGCCCGGCGCGGCGACTGGAAGATCCTGTGGCAGGAACCACCCCTCGGCAATGGCGATTGGCAGCTTTACAACCTGGCCCGGGACGTTGGTGAGCAGGAGGACCTGAGCGACGAATTTCCAGCGCTCAGAGCCGAGCTGATTGCTGCATGGGAGGCGTATGCGGATGAGGTTGGAGTTGTGCTTCCCGAAACGCCGATTCGCTATTGATATCAGCGGCTGCGCAGCAGATTCGCCGGTGCATACTGGTCAGTCAGTACGCGTGCGGTCGTGCGCCAGTCCGGCCGCGCTTTGCGCGCCTTGATCACGTAGTCGGTAAACCGTTCGATGGGCACCGCGTAGGGTTTCAACGGTGCGCGCAGCGCGTCAGCTCGATTGCGGAGCTCATCGTCGCTGAGCGCCCGATCACCCACGATGATGACACGATTGGCGCTTTCCGGAATGCGGAAATTGATGAAGCTGCCGAATACCGACGTATAAGTTGTCGACTCGTGATCGTAAAGATCGCTGATGGCAAAGGTGTTTGCCAGCAGCGTGCCGCCCGGGGCAAGAAGCGCCTTCGTTTCCTCGAGATATTCCCGGGTCATCAGGTGCTCGGGGATGTACTCACCGTTGAACGCGTCGAGAATGATGATGTCGTAGCGCTTCTCCCGCCGCATCGCGCGTTTCGTCCAGACGCGCGCGTCCTGCGTGTGGACCCGCAGATTGTCCGAAGCTTCGAATTGAAAGAACCGTTCCGCCACGCGCACGACCGCCGGATCAATCTCCACCGAGTCGATATGCGCCGCCGGATAAAGGTCACGAAAAGCCGTCGGTAGCGTCCCGCCGCCAAGTCCTACGACCAGTATGTTGCGGGGGTCCGGAGTAAACAGCAGGCTCACCATGGACATGCGCGTGTAGGCAAACACCATTTCTCTGGGGCGCCGCGAATTGATGCAGCTCTGATTGCGCTGCTGGGAGCGGACGCTGAATTGCAGGCACACCGTGCTGCCTTGTTGTTGTACCAGGATGCGGCTGTACAGCGAGCGCTCCTCGTGCAGCACCCGGGCATCCACGTTTGCAGCCAGCAAACCCAGGAAGCAGGCGGTGACGAGTCCGAGAAGTGCCGGTGTTCCCGGTTTCAAGAGCGGTGATCCAGCTGCAGGCGATGACAAACGAGCGAGACCCCGAACATGACGACCAGCGCACCGGTGAGGAGCACCAGAATCGTATTGATCTCGAACCACAGAACGAAGAAGAACGAGGTCGCCAGCGTACCGAGCGAGCTGCCGAGCGTGGAGACGAAGTAGAGGCGGCCGGCAACCTGGCCGGCCCGCTCTACGGTTTCGACAAGAAGTCGCACGGAGTATGGAGAGATCATCCCGAGAATGATGGTTGGCACCATGAAGAGGACCGTTGAGGCGAGGAGAGACCCGGTTCGGGGGTCTTCAATACGATCGAATATCCACTGCATCGTCGGCTCGGCAAAAAGCACGAGCGGGTACATGAGCACCGCTCCACCCAGGAATATGCTGCCGAAGCGGAAGAGATTCGGATTGTTGACAGACCATCGCCCTCCGATGAGATAGCCGAGCGAGAGTGACAGCATGAAAACGGTGATGATGCTGCCCCAGACGTAGATCCCGCTACCGAAGTAGGGCGCAAGCACGCGCCCGCCGAGCAGTTCCAGGGACATGATGACAAAGCCGCCAGTGAAGGCGAGAAGATGAATAACGACTACCACGCCGCGGAGTGTACAAACTGACTGCGGAAAGTCATCCTTGAATTTTTAGCGGAGAAAGGCATGAAGCTGGGCGTGACGTTGCGAAACATGGGCGTGCAATCGACGCCGCAGACGCTGCTCGCCTGTGCGCAAATCGCCGAGGAGGCCGGCTGCGATTCGCTCTGGATCACGGACCACATAGCCATCCCGCCCGACGATGCCGAAGGCAGCGGGGGACGCTATCTCGACACGCTGACCACGCTCGCGTGGCTGGGTGGTGCCACGACATCCATTCGGCTTGGCTCCGGCGTGCTGATTCTGCCTTACCGGGCCATGCTGCCGACGGCAAAGCAGATTGCCACGGTGCAGGAAGTGACCAACTGCCGGTTGCTCATGGGCGTCGGGATCGGATGGATGGATCCCGAGTTCCGCGCGCTCGGCATCGACCGCCACCAGCGCGGACGCGTCTCCGACGCAACGCTCACGTTCTTCAACGACTGTTTCGCCAATGACGAAGTGACGCTGAACGGCCAGACATTTCTGTTCAAACCACGACCCCCTAAACCACCGCTCTTGATTGGCGGACGTGCACCCCACGCCCTGCAGCGCGCAGTGGCGCTCGGCGACGGCTGGCTGCCGATGGCCAGAAACGCAGCCCAGATTGCGCCAGACGTTTCCACATACCGTCAAATGGCGGCGGATGCCGGCAGAGACGAACCCATGGTGGTGGTCATGACCCGGTTACCCGACGGGCCCGAGGCCGTTGATGCGGCAGCACAATACGCGGAGCTTGGCGTGGACGAGTTGGTTGTCACCGTCGGCTATCAGGATCCGGTGGAGTTTCGGGACGGGCTTCAGGTACTGCTCGGGACGCTCGGCAAAGCTGCGGGTTAATCTGGCTCGAACGCCCGTCGGATGTCTGCCGCATCCAGCCCAAACTGTGCGAGCGTGTAGCGATGGCGTGCGCTGCTGCGGTTGAGCTCGAGATACGTCTGTAGCGGCGCGGCACGCGCCGCATCAAACGGCACGCCGGCAAAGTCACAGATCGTCTCCGCTGTAGCGAGCGGCTCGGCGACGAGCCTGGCAAAGTCCACGTCGAGAAACCGCTCGTCCACCGCGGCTCGAGCGCGCGCCGCACGCACCCGGCGCAACCCCTCCCGCCATTCGACACAGATGTGCGCGCCAATTTCGGCAGCGTCCACCGCTTGCCGCGTTGTGGCCCGCAGCGAGGCGTATAGGCTTGCCATGGAAGGCACGCACGCCTCCGGCTCGCGGTGCAGCTGCACAAACACTGCCCGCGGATACCTTTCGAGCAACGCCTCGATACCGTGCATATGTCCCGGCGCTTTCAATATCCAGCGGCGCGCAGGCCCTGTTGCCGCAAGCAGCGCAAGGTATCTGGCGTGCCATAGGTAAGCAGGACGCCAGTCGCAGTCGGCGAGCCAGCGCGTATAGCGGGGCAGGCGCAGAAACGCATGGAACTGCATGCTGCGGAAGCTGAGGCCCTGAATGGTGACGCACTCGTGCGGACGTCCGGCGGAAATGCGGTGGATCCAGCGGAACTGCGGCGCGAGCACGTTGATGAGCGTCGTATGCGCCTGGCTCGAGAGGCGCCGCCACCGGTCGCTCTGGCGGCCCGTCGGCAGTGCTTCCGATTCCCAATAAAGCAGTGCGCGCAGATCCGGGTGTTGCGCAAGCAGCTCGTGCAGCAGCGTCGAACCGGTGCGGGGCAAACCCAGGATGACGATCGGATCAACGGGCAACGCCGGTTGTTGCTCTGCAAACGCGGCCCAGGTGCGCAGACGGTTTTCGAGAAGCCCCTGCAGGACTCGGTTGGCCATGATGCCACCCAGATCCGTGAGCTGCGTGTCTGCGCGGAGATCTTCGAGCATCACGGCAAGCGGCGCTTCCCAGTCATCCTCACCCAGCGATGTCAGCTGCGTGTTGCGCCGCGCGGCAGCAACGAGCCCTGCGCTCTCGAGCGGCGCAAACCAGGACCGCGCCCGGATGCCTCGGATCAGTCCGTCGAGCGCTCGGGCGCGGCGGCTGACCGGGTAGTGTGGGGTCACGCTCAGCCGCGTTTGACGTGTTCCTCCGTGGGCGCACCCGCGTCTTTCCAGCCGCGAAAGCCATCACCGATGTGGCAGACCGGCGCGAGGCCCATGTCCTGTACCGCTTTGGTGGCCAGCGCCGAGCGCCAGCCGCTCTGGCAGTAGAAGACAAATCGCTTGCCGGAGCCGAACACGTCTTTGTAGTACGGCGAGGTCGGGTCGACCCAGAATTCGAGCATGCCGCGCGGCGCGTGCACGGCGTTCGGGATTTTTCCCTCTCGTTCCAGCTCGCGCGGATCGCGGATGTCGACGAATACGGCGTTGTCGTCATCGAGGAGCCGAGCGGCCGCATCGAGATCGAGGGTTTCGACTTCGGCCAGAGCCGCTTCGATCAGATCTTTGTGAGTCACTTTCAGCATGGTCGGATTATCTCCTTATGGTTCGTGCGACGCTGGACAACGCTGCGGGTTGCAAAGTGCCCCGGAGTGTCACCGAATCCGCCGAGCGGTCGGCCACGTCATATTTGATATTATTCATTAAAATCATGAACTTGAGAGATTATTGGAGAATGGCACGTAAATTGTAAGGTACAACGTGGTTCACGTCATCGCCGGTGCGGACAGGTGGTCCGACACGCAGTCGAGATTTTGGAGGGCGTCCTACCATGACAACCAAGCGATATTACAGCGGCCAGTTCGCCGTCACCCCCGATCTGCTGCACGTGACGCTGCCACAGATGGAGATCATCGTCGAGATGGTCAAACGCGGCGAGCAGGAAACGCTGAACGACGTTTGCCTGGCAGTTGCGGTCGTCGCCGACGCCATCGGGTCCGCTCAAGCGCTCGTCGTCGACTGACTACTTACCCTGCCAATTGGGCTTGCGCTTCTCCGCAAACGCTTTGGGGCCTTCGATGAAGTCTTCACTCTTCACCATGGCCTGCACCGTGTCGTATTTTGCGGTCATCGAATCTTCCAGCGAGGCGCTGTCGAGACTGGCATAGACCACATCTTTGCTCGCGCGAATCGACAGCGGTGCGCACTCGGTAATCTGCTCAGCCCAGCGCCGGGTCGCGGCCATCAATTCATCGTGCGGGACCACTTCGTTGACGAACCCCAGCTGCAGGCCTTCCTCAGGGCTGACATGACGTCCGGTGAGAATCATGCCCAGCGCCCGCTTCGGGCCAATCTGCCGCGGCAGACGATTCAGGCCACCAGCCAGCGCTGCCAGTCCCACCTTGGGTTCCGGCAGGGCAAAGAGCGCTTTGTCAGAAGCAATGATCAGATCGCAGGCGAGGGCAATTTCGAAGCCGCCCCCCATGGCCACGCCGTTGACGGCGGCAATCACCGGCTTGGCAAGGTCGAAGCGTGACGTCAGACCGCCGAATCCTCGCGGCATCGGCACACGTTCACCGCCCTCAGCCTGATACCGCAGATCGTTACCGGCGCTGAAGCCGCGGCCTTCTCCGGTGATGATGGCAACCCACATGTCGTCGTCCGCGGCAAAGTCGTCGAACACCTCGCCGAGTTCCGCGTTGGCCGGCGGATGCAGCGCGTTCAGCCGATCCGGCCGGTTGAGCCGCACGGTCATGATGTGGTTGTCTTTTTCGACCAGGCAATACTCGGTCATGGCGTTCCCCCCAGATTCAAGAGACGGGGACTTTACCGCATCCGCCTACAGGTGTGCATGCTGATTGAAGCGCTCGACGACCGGTTCGGGAGACAGAAGCAGGTCCGTGAGACCGCAGTTGTTGAAGTGATATTCACCCCAGCGTGTACAACTGCCGTCGAGAAAGCTGGCGAGGGCAACCGCCATGGCCACCCCGTGGCTGACCACAAGCACCGTTTCTTCCGGCTCGTGCAGGCTTTCGATGTGACGCAGCGCCGCCGTTGTACGCAGCGCCACCTGGTTCAGACTTTCACCCCCCGGCGCCCGGAAGTTCGGATCTGCCACCGAACGCTGCATGAAATCATGCTCGTTGACCAGATCCCTGAAGGTCATGTCTTCCCACTGACCGATCGACATTTCCTGCAGACCATCAACCGCCATGACCGGCAGCTCGAAATGCCGCGACGCAAGCTCCGCGGTTTCCCGGCAGCGGACCATGGGGCTGCAATAAACGGCGTGAATCTCTTCGCTACGGAACAGGTGCCTGCCGGTACGCGTCGCCTGCCGACGGCCTTTCCAGGTCAGCGGGCTGTCGGTCGAGCCGTGCCAGCGCCCCACTTTGTTTGCCCTGATCTGGCCATGCCGCATGAGGATCATACGCGGCCCTGCAGGAAACTCGGTCGCTGCTGCGTGGGCTGTTGCGGGTTGCTCTTCTTCAGTCATTGCGGGTAAACCGTTGCGCGACGAGGCTGCCAATGAGATCACCCTCGACGTTGACCGCTGTACGGAAGGTATCGAGTGGTCGCTCAATGAGCAACAGAAGGCCAATGGCCTCAAGCGGTATGCCGACCGCAATCAAGACAACCTGTAGTCCGGCGAGAGAGCCCGACGGTATTCCGGGCGCGCCGGCTGAGGCGAGCATGGTGACGAGGAAAATGACGACAATCGCACCGCCGTCGATGGGCACGCTGAACATGTAAGCGAGGAATATGACGGCAACACTTTCAAAAAGCGCGGTACCGTCCATGTTGATTGTCGCACCGAGCGGCAGCACGAAGGCCGCCTTTTCGCGCTCGACACCCAGCTTTTTTTCCGCCGTTTGCAGGGACAGAGGGAGCGTTGCCGCGCTGGATGAGGTGACAAACGCGGTCAACAACGGCTGGGAAATTGCGCTCAGAAGTTTCCAGGGTGGCATCCCGCACAGCAGCCACGCGAGCAGCGGTAACACGATCAGCCCATGAAAGAGGGTGGCCCCGAACACAACCCCGGCAAATTGTCCGAGCGCAACCATCGTGCCGAACTCCAACCGATCCGTCAGCTGATGGGTGATGGCAAAGAGGCCGATGGGCAGCGTCATCAGCACCCAGCCCGCCAGCTTGTAGATCACACCTGTGATCTCATTCAGCATGGCCGGCCACTTCGAATCTGCCGGCAGACTCAGCGCCGCGGCAAGCCCGAGCAGGAGCGCCGCCGTCAGCACACCAAGGATGTTGGTTTCCGCCATGGCGGTAAACGGATTGACGAACATACTGCCGAGCAGATTGCCGATCAAATCGATAGCGCCGGCAGATTCCGTATCGATGAGCTTCACGTCGACCGTGGGGATCTCTGTCAACGGCGGCTGATCGGTCCAGGGGTGAATGAACAAAACCACAACCAGCGCTATGCCAATCGCGATGGCGGAGGTCGTGAGATAGTAGGCAAGCGTCACGCCACCCAGGCGGCCCATGCTGTTGCTGGCGCGCAGCTGCAGCACGCCGCTCAGGAGAGAGAAGAAGATGAGCGGCACGATGATCATCCGCAGCGCCGCAAGAAAGGTGTTCTGTAGCACTGCGGTGACAGCATGCAGCCAGGAAAGGTCAGGCCATAGAGTTGCGCTCAACCAGCCGAGAAGGGCAGCAGCCAGCAGCGCCGGAGCAAACCAGCGGGAAGACATTGTCGGGGAGTCAGATCTCCAGGTTGACGAAGTGACCCGTACGGATCGAACGCATCTGACCGAACAGTGCGGACACGGAATTCTGCGGGCGATTTGCAACACGTCTGGAGCGTGTCGAAGCGGGCTTCGACTGCAGGGCTGACTGCAGGCTCAGCGTTCGGTGAGTGTGCTTGTCTCTCGTGTGCACTCGTGTTCTCCTAGTGGCAGACCTTTATGTATTTATGACGATGGTCCTGTCGGTCATTGTGCCCATCTGTCGAAGTTATGCCAGCCTGATCACGTCAATTCGCGCTGTAATTTGTGAGTAGAATTTGTCTTTCTTCGTCCTTTTGACACCGTTTGGCGCCGCCCGCCGACGGTTTTCCGACGCCGGTTTGAAACGCCTCCTCACCGGCATCGTCGGCGTCGTTCTGACCGGCTGCGGCAGCGCGGACTACACCAGCGTGTCCGGAGCCACGATGGGCACGTACTACAGCATCACGTACCGAGCGAGCGCAGGCTGCCGGGTTGCACAAACCGCAATCGATGCAAGGCTCGACGAGATCAACGCAGTCATGTCCACGTACCAGGATGACTCGGAGCTGTCGAGGTTCAATCGCTCCAGCTCCCTCTCGGAACAACCCGTTTCCGCAGAGCTGGCCACGGTGCTCCAGATCGCGCGGCAGGTGCACGAGGAAACAGGCGGCGCTTTCGACGTCACCGTTGGACCACTTGTCAATCTCTGGGGGTTCGGACCAGAACGTGTCACCGACGCGCCGTCACCGGCGGCATTGACCGCCGTGGCAGGGCAGATTGGCATGGAGAAACTGCGCCTGACTGAGACGGGCGTCAGCAAGGGCGTTAGCGGTCTCTACGTCGACCTGTCGGCGCTGGCCAAAGGTTATGCCGTCGACGAGATTGTCGACAGCATGCTGAACGCAGGCTGCAGGGACTTCATGGTGGATATCGGCGGCGAAATCCGTGTGGCCGGTATGAGCAGCCGCGCGGACGCCTGGCGGGTGGGTATCGAACTCCCCGAAGCAGGCGCATACGGTGAACTGCAGAACGTCATCCAGCTGACGGACGCAAGCGTTGCCACTTCCGGGGACTATCGCAACTTCCGCGTGATTGACGGCGTGCGGGTGGATCACGTGATCGATCCACGGATCAAAGCACCGGCTGACAACGGCGTGGCGTCGGTCACCGTCGTGCATCAGCGGGCGATTCTCGCAGATGCCTATGCCACGGCAATCATGGTGCTCGGTACCGAGGCAGGCCTCGCGCTGGCCGACGATCTTGGATTTGCGGCGTACGTGCTCATCTCCGAACCGTCGGACAGTGACGATCAAGCCGGTGAACGGCGGTTCGCGGTACGCTATAATTCTGCGATGACGCGTTATCTGGCGGAGATGCCATGACCACCGTAATTTTTGCTTTTCTCTTCATGCTGCTCATGGTTTGCGCCATGGCCATTGGCGTGATGTTCGGGCGTAAACCCATCAGCGGCAGCTGCGGTGGCATGAAAGCGCTCGGCATGAACATGGAGTGCGAAATCTGCGGCGGAAATCCGGCGCATTGCGACGCTGAAGGAGACGCGAAACCGTCAGTCATCGAAGACCTGACCAAGCGCATCGGACGCTGAGGCCGGTTTTCGGCCCCCGTTCCCCTTTTCGGCATTCATCGCCTTCAACCCGACCAACCTTGTCTATGCTTAAGGGGTAATCGAATACCCGGATATAGCTATGTCACAAGGACAGGTGAATCCCAGCATTGCCGGCGTTGCGGAGGCGTTCGGCCGCGAACTGGAGGCACGCGCACTTGAAGTGCCACTCCTGCCCAACGTCGCCTCCGAGGTGTTGTCCTCGACGCTCGACGACAAAGGCAACGCCGCACGCCTTGCGGAACTCATACAGCAGGATCAGGGTCTCGCCAGCCATCTGCTGAGAATCGTCAACTCGCCGGCCTTCAGAGGCTCGGCCGAGATTGTGGCACTGCAGCAGGCGATCGCCCGGCTGGGCATGGAGCGCATCCGCGAAATTGCCCTGACCGTCTCCCTCAAAGGCACGCTCTTCAGTCCCGGACCGTTCGAGCATCTCGTGACCGCCGGCTGGCTGCACGGGTTGCGCACGGGCCTCTGGGCCAAGGAGGTGGCCCGAGCGGCGCGCAAGAACGTCGAAATGGCTTATCTCTGCGGTCTACTGCACAACGTCGGCGCACCGCTGGTCGTCAATCGAGTGAGCCAGCTTGCACCAGATCTGAGTGAAGCGGAAATGGCGGACGTCGTCGAGCAGTTCGCCAGCGCCTCAGGAATCATGCTGGTCGAAGAGTGGCATCTACCGTCCGCGGTGGGCGTGACCATCCGCTTTCAGGGTGACTTCGCCAACGCCAAAAACGCCATGGATACGGTGGCCGTTGTCGATGCCGGCAGCAGACTGGCCCGTCTGCAGGGAGCGGCCGATCTGTCGCTCGACGAGGTCATCAGCGATCCCGCGCTGCAGCATCTGAACTTCTACCCGGACGCCGTCGAGGATCTTCTCGGTCACGCCGAACGCATCGACGCCACAGTTGAGAGCATGTCATGAGCAACCCCTACGACGCCTTTGTCATCGGCTCCGGCCCGGCGGGCCAGAAAGCCGCCATACAACTTGCCAAAGGTGGCCTGACCGTTGCCATCTGCGAACAGCTTCGGGAAGTGGGTGGCGCTTGCGTGCATCACGGCACCATTCCTTCCAAGGCCCTGCGCGAGCGTGCGGTTGAACGGGCCAAGGTGAATACCCGTCTGGTGGAGCTGAACCATGCCGAGATGGATCGCAGCATCAGCGTGGCGGATCTCATCGGAGAGATGTCCGAAGTGGTTTCCGCGCATGATCAGTACATGGCGGAGCAGCTGCGCCGCAACGGCATCGACATCATCCACGGCCGTGCAAGCTTCGTCGACGATCACACCGTGGAAGTGCTCAGCACAACCGGGCAGCGTCAGCATTACACGGCCCGCTATGTCGTACTGGCCGCCGGCAGCAAGCCGCGTCATCCGGCGGAGGTCAAGATTGACCATGAGCACGTCTACGACAGTGACTCGATTTTGACCCTGGCGTACCTGCCGCAGACGATGGTTGTTCTCGGCGGCGGCGTCATTGCGTGTGAGTACGCATCCATTTTTGCCATGCTCGGCGTTCACGTCACGTTGATCGACCGCTATCCGCAGCCGCTCGGTTTTCTGGATGCAGATTTGACGGGCGCGTTCGTGCGCGCGTTTGAGCTCCGTGGCGGCAGCTTCCTCGGCGAAGTTGAGGTCATCGGGTGTGAATTCGACGGCGTGAGCCAGGTGGAAACGACCCTCCGCGACGGCACTGTAATCAAGAGTGACAAAGTGCTCTGCGCTCAGGGACGGATTGCGGATCTCGACAATCTCCAGATCGGCAATGCCGGGCTTGCGGTCGACGAGCGGCAGCTGCTGCCGGTCAACGAACACGGCCAGACGGATCAACCGCACATCTACGGCGCCGGGGACGTCATCGGGCCACCATCGCTCGCCTCCTCCTCAATGGAGCAGGGGCGCAGAGCCGCGTGTCACATTCTCGGCATCGACGTCGGCATTCTGGGTGGGCTGATGCCTTCGGGTATTTACTCCATCCCGGAGCTTGCTTCAGTTGGACTCACCGAAGCGCAGGCCCGAGACCAGCACGAGTCTGTGGTCATCGGCATTGCCGACTTCCGTGAAATTGCACGCGGCCACATTGCCAATGCCAAGGACGGCATGTTGAAGCTTGTCGTCAGCGGCGACGGCATCATCCTCGGGGTCCACGTCATCGGCGTGCACGCCACTGATCTCGTGCACATCGGCCAGATGGGACTCCTGCAAGGTGCCGACGTCGACACGTTCATCGACAATATCTTCAACTTCCCGACGTACGCTGAAAGTTACCGGGTGGCAGCCATTGACGCGCGCGCCAAGCTCAAAGATGCGGATCAGGTCGGCAACCAGGACGTTGCCTAAACCCCGATCGTACGCATGACAAAACGCGAAAGCGCCTTACAGTCCTCGGCGTCGTCAAACTCTATGCCTGTGTGATATCGGCCGGTCTCACCTGGTGTGCTGTGGCGTACGCGCCCGGCAGCCAGGAGCTCGCTGCCGTCGTCAAACAAGAGATACACGCCCACCCAGCTTGCGATCGGGAGCTCGTTTGGCGTCGTGAGGCCAATGCCGTCGGCGGACAGTTCAACCGCCTCCGAAGGCACCTCAGGCTGCTGCCCGGGTGTGGCCGCAAGCAGATCGAGTCGCCGGTTCAAGAGACCCAGAACGTGGCGTACGGTTTTGTCCGTCAACTTTTCGAGCTCGCGCTCCACGTCGCGGCCGAGCGCCGTGGCTTCGACGGCCACTTGTGGTAGCGCAAAACAGTCAATAAGATCGCGGCGTCGCGGCATATACTCGAAAGCGTGCCATCGACACGGCAGCCTCACGGAGACGCGCATGGACTGTCGGCGCTCGATTTCCATATTCGTAGTGTAGCAACGCTCGTCAATTCCAGCCGACGGAGTAAATCACTGGCCACAAAACCGCACGCATGGAACCCGGTCACCGTCGTGGCCGTGGTCAACCGGCTGTAACCATGCAGAAAGAAGCTCCAGATCGGCAGGCCAATAAAGGCTCCGGGTTGCTGCCAGCCTGGATCGCGTCCCGCTATCTGCTGGCTCGAGGCTCGGCCCTGTCCTACGTCTCACGTCTCGCGCTGCTTGGCCTCGTGCTCAGCGTTGCGGTCCTGGTCGTCGTGTTGTCTGTTGTCAACGGATTCGAGCGAGAGCTGCGCGAACGCGTGCTCGCGGTTCTGCCGCAGATCAGCGCAACGAGCTTCAACGGATTGTCTGAAAAGGACGTAGCGGCGCTCCTGGACGCTGAGCTGCCACCCGAGATAACGGGGCTTGCGCCATTCGTCAGCGGCACCGTCCTCTTCGCGGCGAACGACAAAATTGCCGGGGCAACCCTGACCGGTATCGATCCCGGTCGCTACGATGCCGTCAGCGACATGCCGACATACACCACGCGGGGCAATCTGGAGGGACTCAACCTCGAACGTTACGGCGTCATCCTGGGCGGACGTCTTGCCGAACAGCTGGACCTCGGGGCGGGAGACACCGTCCTGCTCGTGTTGCCGGTTGGTGCTGTGACGCCCGCAGGCGCTGTGCCCCGACAGCGGCGATTTCACGTGGTAGACGTGTTCGACAGCCAGTCACAGATCGATTCGCAGAGCGCATTTGTCAGCCTGAATACCGCACAGCGGTTGTTCCGTACGGGCACGCGGGTACACGGAGTGCAGGGCCGACTTGCCGATCTTTTCGACTCGTCAGCGGCGCGCGACTTCCTGTACGAGCGGCTTGGTGGGGATGAGGTTCGCGTGCGCACGTGGATGAGCACGTTCGGTCCGCTTTACCAGGCCATTGCAGTGCAGAAACTGACGATGTTTCTGCTGCTTTCCTTCCTGGTGGCGGTTGCGGCGTTCAATCTCGTCTCGGGTCTCCTCATGATCGTTGAACAGCGCCGCAACGATGTGGCCATACTGAGAACCCTCGGCAGCGAAACCGGCGGCGTCATGATGCTCTTTCTGCTGATGGGGCTCGTTCTCGCCGGATTTGGTATCGGGCTGGGGCTGCTCGTTGGCGCCGGCGTCGCCGCAAGCCTGCCTCTGATCTACGCAACGCTGTCGAACGCAGGTGATCTCAATCTGATGAGTCAGTACATCATTTCCTATCTGCCGGTGGACGTGCGTCTGGCAGATCTTCTGCAGATTGCCGGCGGCGCATTGCTGCTCTCCGTCGGCGCTTCGATTTACCCGGCCTGGCGTGCAACGCGTCTGCTGCCGAGCAGGGTGCTTGCTCATGAATGATTCCCGGACGGACTCGCCGGTGCTGCTGGCGCGGCATGTTGCCAAAGCCTTTCAACAGGGCAACACACGTATCGACGTGCTGCGCGACGTCAACCTGACGCTGCACGACAGCGAACGCGTAGCGATCGTGGGACGCTCGGGCTCGGGAAAAAGTACGCTCCTGCACATCCTTGCCGGTCTCGACACGGCTGATGCCGGTGAAGTCATCATCGTCGACGCCGACATGGGGGGCGCCGACGTCAACAGACGCGCACAGATACGCGGACGCTACATGGGCTTCGTATATCAGAACCATCACCTGCTGCCGGAATTCTCAGCGCTCGAAAACGTTGCGATGCCACTCAGAATCAACGGCGTCAAACGTGCCGAAGCGATCGCAAAAGCCGCCTCGCTCCTCGACGACGTCGATCTCGGCCAGCGTCTCGAACATCTGCCGAGCGCTCTGTCCGGCGGGGAACGCCAACGTGTCGCCGTTGCCCGGGCGCTGGCGGGAGATCCCCGTGTGGTGCTTGCAGATGAGCCAACGGGAAATCTCGACCGCGAGAACGCGCACGCGGTCATGGAATTGATCAGCAGACTGAGCGAGCAGCATCAAACCGCATTTCTCATCGTGACCCACGATGTGGGCATGCTCGGCACGTTCGATCGGGTGCTCGAGCTCACCGATGGCGGCATTGTCGAGCAGGATACGAAGCATGTCGCTGACCCGGCCTGAACGACTCGATGCGGCGCTTGCGCTGCGTTTCGCGGCGCAGGGCGGCAGTCGTTTCGCACGCTTCGTCTCCTGGGTCTCGTTTGTCGGGCTGACGCTCGGCGTCATGGTGCTGACGGTAGTCATCACCGTCATGAACGGCTTCGACGGTGAACTCAAATCGCGCCTGCTGCGCAGCATCCCACATGTCACCATCGCCGATGCTACAGCCGGAACGTCGGCCGCGCGCATCGCCCGAGAAATGCCGGATGTCGTCAGCGTGCACGAGTATTTTCAGGGTGTCGGCGCCATTTCGGCGTCAGGCGACGTGCAGCCCATAGGACTATACGGCATCGGCCGCGACGGGGTCGAAGGCATGCAGTATCTCGCCGAAAACATGATGGAAGGCGCGCTGGAGGAGCTGCCAGCCCACACTGACGGCATCCTCCTCGGCGCGCCGCTGGCGCGTTACCTGCGGCTGCGACCCGGTGACCCGGTGGTGGTGCTGGCAATCGCCAACGCGGAGCAGGGCGTTTCACCACAGCTTCTCAGGTTCACGCTGCGCGGCACGTTCGAGCTGGGCGCTGAGCCGGACTACAACCTGGCGATTGTCAACCTGTCGCGCCAGGAGCGCGACGCCTGGTCACGCATGGGAGACGTCGGTCTGCAGGTGCAGCTCGAAGACCCGCTCACTGCCGGGGAGGTGCAGCGTCAACTTGATGCCGCACTGTCAGATGCCGAGGTTGATTCCTGGAGCACCACTTACGGTGAGCTCTTCCAGGCCGTGCGCCTGGAAAAGTCGATGATGTTTCTGCTGCTGCTCCTCGTGGTTGCCATTGCTTCTTTCAACATCATCGCCGGACAAACCATGATGGTGAACGACAAGCGCGCGGCCATTGCCATCCTGCGCACGATGGGCGCAAGTCAGCGTCTGGTCAGAAGCGTGTTTCTCGCCCAGGGCATTTTCGTTGGCGTTGTCGGCACCGGCGCGGGGCTCTGCCTGGGGCTGCTGGCGGCGTTCAATATCAATGGCATCCTGGATGCGCTGCAGGCTGTGACCGGCATGCACCTCCTGGACGGATCTTTTTTCGTCGAAGTCCCGGTGCTCGTTCTGCCTCAAGATTTACTGGTCATCGCCGCGCTCAGCTGCGGTTTGTGCCTCTTGTCTGCCTGGTTCCCGGCGCGGCGGGCAGCAAATCTCGACCCGGTGCAGTCACTGCACTGAGGCATCCTGGCGTCGTCGCTCCCGGTTTTCGAGATAGCGCCGACGTCGTGCCTGCCAGCGGGAAATCACGTGCCAACGCCACACGACACGCGTCACCACGAAGCCGCTGACCCCCAGAACCCACGCGCAGACGAGCGATCCGAATAACAGCGGATAGCCGATGGTGCCGAGGTTGTCCCAGATCCACTCGAGATTCAGATCGATGCTGTCGACCGTCAGCTGCATGTTCAGGAGCCATGCGCCCAGCCGATACGCAAAGTAGAACATCGGCGGGATGGTCAGCGGATTCGTTATCCACACCAGGGCCACAGATATCGGCAGGTTGCAGCGGCTGTAGATGGCCAGCACCGCCGCCAGGATCATCTGGCTGGGAATGGGTAGATACGCGCAGAAGAGGCCGATGAACACTGCACCAGCAACCGAGCGGCGGTTGAGGTGCCAGATTTCCGAGCGGCCGAGCAGATGTGCCACGGGTTTGAGCGCTGGATTCTCACGGATCCTGGCCGGCGAAGGCAGGTACTGTTGCAGCTGTTTGCGGGGCATCCGGCCATTATGCCTGACCAGGAATGACACATCATTTGTTGGCTGGCGGCGCGCGCCATTGTCTGACCGTCGTGGCCCTGCTCATGCTGCTGGCAGGGCGCGTGACAGTCTGGTATCTGCAGGCCTCTTCACCCCCACGCTGCGTCGTCGGCGCGCATGAGCTGAACGTCGAAGTGCTGAGCCTCAAGCGCCGCGCCGACGGCTCGCTGCTGCTGGACACCGAGGTCAGATCCGCCGCGGCCTGCCCGGCGCTGCGGGGAGCGCGCCTGCGCCTGAGCTGGTATCGCCCGACAACCCTCCTGCATCGCGGGGACGTCGTGCACGCCGAAGTGCGTCTCAGGACGCCGTGGGGAACCGCCAATCCAGGTGGCTTCGACTATCGCCTGTGGCTCATCGGCCGCGGCTACGTCGCTACCGGTTACTTCTCCAGCGTTGTCACCGTCCGTCGAGCACCAGTGTCGTCTGAGTCTCAACTCAAGCGGTTGCAGCGCAGCGGTATGCTGCGCGCGCTCGTCAACGGTGACCGCAGCGGGATCAGCGATGGGGAGTGGGCGGTGCTGAGGGAGACGGGCACGGTCCACTTGATGGTGATTTCAGGGCTCCACGTTGGCGTCTTCAGCGGTCTCGTGTACCTGCTCGTTGGATTGCTCAGCCGTCCATTGGGGCCCTGGCTGCCCTGCCAGCCACGCACCTGTGGTCTTCTCGGTGCAGCCTGCGCGGTGCTCGCACTCGTCGTCCACACCGGCGCAGATCCTCCCGTCGTGCGCGCCGGTGCCATGGTCTGGGCCTACACGGCCTGCTTGCTGACGCGCCGGCGCTTTGCCTGGTGGCGCCTCCTGGCCGCCATCGGCTACTTGGCGATTCTGGCGCAGCCGGGTGTGGTGCTGCGCCACGGATTCTGGCTGTCCTACGCGGCGGTTGCGAGCCTGCTGTGGATTTTCGCGCAGGACTGGCGTCCGCTGACCAGGGTACGTGGCATGCTCGCCGCACAGCTCTGCCTGGCGCTGGCCCTGGCGCCGTGGCTTGGCGCAACGGTGGCGCAGCAGCCTTTGATCGCACCCCTCGCGAATCTGCTGACCGTGCCGGTCATCAGCCTCTTGACCGTCCCGGCTGCGCTCCTCGGCAGTCTGTTGCACGGGATACCACCCGCTGCAGCGCTGAGCGCGGGACTGCTGCGGCTGGCGGACTTTACGCTCGTGCTCGCCTTCGACGTGCTGGCGGGGCTGGCTGACCGGCTGCCGGTCGTCGGCTATCAGGATGGATGGCGCCTGCTGCTCTGCGCCGCCGGGGCGGCGGGCATGATGCTCCCTCTCGAGCGCCGGCAGAGGCTGCTATGCGCGCTGGCCTGCCTGCCTTTACTGCTGCCGAACGTCCAGACGGTGCGAGAAGGCCACTTTCGAGTCAGCGTACTGGACGTAGGGCAGGGCAGTGCCGCCATCGTCGATACGGCACGTCATCGCCTGCTTGTCGACGCAGGTCCGGCGTTTCCCAGCGGCTTCAGCATGGGAGAAGCCGTTGTGCTCCCGGCGCTGGCGGCAACGGGACCGCTGACGCTCGACCGGTTTGTGCTCAGTCATGCCGACATCGATCACGCGGGCGGGCTCCCCGCAATTGCCGACGCGTTTCCCGGTCTGGACGCGCCCCCCTGTCGAGACGGCGTTGCCTGGCGTTGGGACGGCGTGCGCTTCGATGTGCTGCAGGTGAGCGGCGCCGCTTCGCGCAACGATGCCTCCTGTACGCTCCTGATCAGAAACGCGGGCAGCGCGGTTTATCTGAGCGGCGATATCGGGCGCAACGTCGAAAAACAGCTGCTGCCGCGTCTGCCCGCCGGGGTGGACCTGCTCGTCGCACCGCACCACGGCAGCCGCTCGTCATCGAGCGTGGGATTTGTCCGCCACCTCGATCCCCGGCATGTCGTCTTCAGCGCCGGTCGCGACAACCGTTATGGTCATCCGCATGCGGAAGTGGTCGCACGTTACGTTGCGAACGGGAGCCGGATATGGACGACGGGTATGGACGGCGCGCTGATCTGGGAGAGCAGCCGCCGCGATCAGGTGCTGCCAACGCGCTGACTCTGATCCGCGGCTGCGACCATGGCGCGCAGATCACGCACGAGCGCATCTTTTTCTTCACTGGACAGAAAGCTGCCGATTTCCTGCTCTTCGTCGCGGCAGCGCATGGTCACCCGGCT
Source organism: Pseudomonadales bacterium (assembly GCA_028285415.1). Lineage (GTDB taxonomy): Bacteria > Pseudomonadota > Gammaproteobacteria > Pseudomonadales > Azotimanducaceae > UBA4421. The sequence goes on along the minus strand of JANQPF010000027.1, from coordinate 66,385 downwards.
CGGATCCCAGGGGTAGCGCCCGCGATTCACCAGAATTTTGGTAAAAAACCGCTGCCAGTGGTGCCGCTTCTCGGGATGCTCGCGACCGGTTTCAATGACCACGTCTTCGGGGCTGAAGCGGACCACCTGCTGGATGTGATTACGCCGGGCGATGTAGTAGAGACACCCCCCCAGAACGCTCATCTCGAGAACCGTAAACGGCAGGATCACCCAGTAGCCGTTCAGCGTGAAGGCGCCGGCGATGATGAAGGAGATGGTCATGAGGGTGCCGAGAAAATAGGTCGTCGCGCGCCAGCTCATGGAGTTGTTCGGCCGCAGGACAATCTGTCCCACGAACCCTTCAGCATTCGAGGTGTTGAAAAACTCCGTGGCTACCACTGCTCTCTTCCATCAAACGTCCGTCCATCGTCCGTCAGTATTCGATCACTCTTCGAGCAGTGCAGTGAGCACCGACTCTGCGGCCTGACGCTGTGCGTCAGACGCAAAGGTGATTTCTCTGACATCACGCACTTTACTCACCCAGCGCCAGTCTTTGTACTCACTGTCCGACGCCAGCTGGACGTCGCTGCCCTTCGTCTGGACGGTAAACACCACGCTGTAGGTCGCCGCCTCCAGCACGCTGATGTCGGGCGCGCTGTCTGCGCTGTGCGCCTGCGGCCGCTGCTCGAGCTGCACGCCAAGCTGCGATTCCAGGTAGTCGCGCAGCGCGCTCACGTTGTTTTCGCCTACCATGAGGTAATGGCCCGGTAACAACCACTTCCCATTCTGCTGGACCAGCAGGAGGCCCTTTTTGTCGTGCGTTACCGCCGCGCTCTGGTGTAGCTGGAAGTAATCGCGGCCAATGGCCAGCTCTTCGCGCAGGTGCTTGACGCTGCCCCAGAGATGTTCGGCGGTGCGGTTGATGAAGGACAGTCCCAGGCCATCGTCAGTGACCCGTTCGACCTTCATGTCGACGGTTGGTGTGGGCTGGGTGTCGGTGGGCAGCACGGTCATCAGGCGCAGCTTCACCTTGGCACCAACCCGGATCTGCGTGTCGGCGAGGGCCACAAAAACGCCGCCCTCCGAGACGTCCCGGGCGTTGCTCTGGACGGTACCGACGGCTGGATGCGTGAGCTCTACCAGTAGAGGTATCTGTATCCGTAGATGCTCGCGTTGTTCCATGCCAGGTTGTCGGTAGTTGAAAAATATTCAATCGACCGCATTGTAGCAGCACATTGAGGAATAAACCCACGTTCGACAGGAGAGGCGGAAGGTGACAGACAAGTTTACGAATCGCACCCAGGAAGCACTCGCGCAGGCACAGTCGCTGGCGCTGGGTATGGATCACACGCAGATTGAACCTGTTCACGTCCTGTCGGTGCTCCTCGACGCTGAAGATCAGCTTGCCATCAACCTGATCAACCGCGCGGGCGGGCAAGCCCAGACGCTGCGCCAGAGTGTGGCAGGCGCGCTGGGTGAGTTGCCCAAAATCGGCAGCGCCACCGGCGAAGTGGGTCTCTCCCAGGGGCTTGCGCGCGTGCTCGGCAAAGCGGACGCCGGGGCTCAGAAAGCGGGTGACAAGTTCATTTCCGTCGATCGCGTGCTGCTGGCACTGGCGGAAGATCCGGGTCTCACGCCGCTGTTCAAAAGCAGCGGCGTCACCTGTGAGGCGCTGCAGGCAGCCGTTGACGCTCAGCGCAACGGCGCCACGGTCGAGGAAGCCAACGCCGAAGACGTGCAGGATGCGCTCAACAAGTACACCATTGATCTCACCGAGCGCGCCACGGCAGGCAAACTCGACCCGGTCATCGGCCGGGACGATGAGATCCGCCGCACCGTGCAGGTGTTGCAACGTCGTACCAAGAACAACCCCGTGCTCATCGGCGAGCCCGGCGTCGGTAAAACGGCGATCGTCGAGGGCCTGGCCCAGCGTATCGTCAACGGCGAGGTGGCGGACAGCCTGAAAAGCAAGAAAGTGCTGTCTCTGGACATGGGCGCGCTGATCGCCGGTGCAAAATATCGCGGTGAGTTCGAAGAACGTCTCAAGGCGGTGCTCAACGATCTCGCCAAGCAGGAAGGGAACGTCATTCTCTTCATCGACGAACTGCACACGATGGTCGGCGCCGGCAAAGCCGAGGGCGCCATGGATGCCGGGAACATGCTCAAACCCGCACTGGCCCGCGGTGAGCTCCACTGCGTGGGCGCAACGACGCTCGACGAGTACCGCTCATACATTGAAAAAGACGCCGCCCTCGAGCGCCGCTTCCAGAAGGTCCTCGTCGATGAGCCGAGCCTCGAAGACACCATTGCCATTCTGCGCGGCCTGAAAGAACGCTACGAGGTCCATCACGGCGTGGACATCACCGACCCGGCAATTGTCGCCGCCGCGCGCCTGTCGCATCGCTACATCACCGACCGGCAGCTGCCGGACAAGGCCATCGACCTGGTGGATGAAGCTGCCAGCCGCATCCGCATGGAGATGGATTCGAAGCCGGAGAGCATGGACCGGCTCGAACGTCGCCTCATCCAGCAGAAGATGGAGGTGGAGGCGCTCAAGAAAGAGGAAGACGAAGCCAGTCAAAAACGGCTCAAGGATCTGGAAGCGTCCGTTGCCGAGTTGCAGGAGGAGTATCAGGCGCTGGAGCAGGTCTGGCAGGCGGAAAAGCAGGCGCTCAAGGGCTCCCAGGGTGTCAAAGAGGAGCTCGAGGTGGCCCGCATCGAATTCGACGCCGCGCGGCGTGCCGGTGACCTCGCGCGCATGTCCGAGCTTCAGTACGGCGTGATTCCGGCGCTGGAGGCGCGCCTGGAAGCGCCCGTCGAAGAGACCCCGCAACAGCTCCTGCGCAACAAAGTCACGGAAGGAGAGGTGGCCGAAGTCGTCGCCAAGTGGACCGGCATTCCCGTGGCCAAGCTGATGGAAGGAGAGAAGGACAAGCTCCTGCAGCTGGAAACGCTCCTGCACGAACGGGTGATTGGTCAACATGAGGCGGTCAGCGCGGTCAGCCAGGCGGTGCGGCGTTCCCGCGCGGGCCTGTCCGATCCCAATCGCCCGAACGGCTCGTTCATGTTCCTCGGTCCCACCGGCGTCGGCAAAACGGAGCTCTGCAAAGCGCTTGCGGTGGTGCTCTTCGACAGCGAAGACGCGCTGGTGCGCATCGACATGTCGGAATTCATGGAGAAACACTCCGTCGCGCGTCTGATTGGCGCACCACCCGGCTATGTAGGCTATGAAGAGGGCGGGTATCTGACCGAAGCGGTACGCCGCCGGCCGTACTCCCTGATCCTCCTGGATGAGATCGAGAAAGCCCACCCGGACGTGTTCAACATTCTGTTACAGGTACTGGACGACGGGCGCCTCACCGACGGTCACGGCCGCACGGTCGACTTTCGCAACACGGTGCTGGTGATGACGTCCAACATCGGCTCCCAGGCCATCCAGGCGTTGACTCAGGAAGGACAGCTCGATCGCATCGAGAGTGCCGTACGCGGCGAAATCGAACAGCATTTCCGGCCGGAGTTCATCAACCGCGTCGACGACCAGATCGTCTTCAAACCCCTGGACCAGGCGCAGATTGCAGAGATTGCCGAGCTACAGCTGAAGGCGCTCAATGCACGGCTGACGGATCAGGAGCTCACCCTGGAGCTCGATGCCGAGGTCATGCAGCACATCGCGGAGACCGGCTACGATCCCGTCTACGGCGCACGTCCGCTGAAGCGGGCGTTTCAACGCCTGGTGGAGAATCCGCTCGCCAACGCCATGCTCGAACGCGGCTTCGAACGCGGTACGACCATCCGCGGGACCTGGTCTGAGACCGGTCTAGTGCTCAACTAACTTGCTATTGTATATTTATACAGTACTGTTAGTATGAACAGCTATGGAAGGCATGGCGGCTATGTACGGACAGTACGGACAACACGCGCAACATCGCACGCATGAAACAGAAACACTGCCGTTGTTTCCTGGCCTGGTACCGCCGAGGCCTGCGGCCGTTCCGAAAATTCACCTTGCTGAGCGGCAGACAGGCCCAGCATCTCACGCTGCTGATGCGGGCGATCCGCAACCACGCCAGGCCCTGCTGGACGGTTTCGAACCGTCTCCGCAACCGACTGAGCGAGCCGTCACGGACCCGGATTACCACATGGCCATCGCCTGGCGCCTGTCACAAGCCATGAAAGGCGTTGCGACCGGCCACCACAACGCGCGTAACCTGCGCCGGCTGACGCCGGGTCAGCGCCACCGGGTGGGGAACGTCATCTGCGGTCATCTGCTCGCTTCGCTGCGCGCCCAGGTGGAGGCGGAATCCAGCAAGCCCTGACTGCGAGCAGCGCGACGTGAGGCGTTCCGCTGTAGCTGATGGGGCCCGATGGGCTCCGATGGGCTCCGATGGGCTCCGATGGGCTCCGATGGGAAAGAAAGTGAGATAGACGGACGGGTGAATTTCCGCTCCGGATGACACCCGCAAGGCGCGCCACAGAAGGTACAATAGACCTTTTGTGAAGATCTCAAATGGAACCGATGATCAAAAAGTGTCTTTTCCCGGTGGCTGGCTACGGCACACGCTTTCTGCCGGCGACGAAAGCGATGCCGAAAGAAATTCTTCCCATCGTGGACAAACCGCTGGTGCAGTATGCCGTCGAGGAAGCGGCGGAAGCCGGCCTCACCGATATCGGCTTCGTCACAGGGCGGGCCAAGCGTGCGATCGAAGATCACTTCGACATCAGCTACGAGCTGGAACACCAGATTGCCGGGACCGGCAAAGAACAGGCATTGGAAGGGATTCGTTCGCTGATCGAAACGTGCACGTTTTCTTACACCCGCCAGATGCACATGCGGGGCCTGGGAGATGCCATTCTAAAAGGCGAGACCATCGTCGGTGACGAGCCGTTCGGGGTCGTCCTGGCAGACGATCTCTGTATCGGCGAGGAGCAGGGCGTGCTTGCTCAGATGGTCGGGCTCTATCGTCAGTACCGCTGCAGCATTGTCGCCATTGAAGAAGTGCCTGCGGACCAGACGCACAGCTACGGCGTCATCGATGGCGAGCAGATCAGCGATCGGCTCGTACGCGTGACCAACATGGTCGAAAAACCAGCGCCGCAGGACGCACCGTCTAACCTTGCGATCATCGGCCGCTACGTACTGACGCCGGATATTTTCGACATTATCCGCGAAACCCCGCCCGGCAGGAACGGGGAGGTGCAAATTACTGACGCACTGCTCCAGCAGGCAAAATCCGGCTGCGTCATGGCTTACAAATTTAAAGGGCGCCGCTTCGACTGCGGCTCCGTGAGCGGGTTTGTCGAAGCCACCAACTATTATTACGACAAGATTCGCGCCAAACAGTAGGTCGCCCCATGTCGATTCCTCTCGTTCTCGAACAGCTGCGCAGCCGCTCTCACGAGGCCGTAATGCTCGAAGAGCCGGTCCCAACGAGTGAACTGCCAACGCCGGCGTTGTTGCTTAACCGCCCTGCTTTGGAGCGCAACATCAGCGCCATGGCCACCTACCTCGAGTCTCACGGCAAAGGGTTCAGGCCGCATGCGAAAACCCACAAATGTCCGCTCATCTGCCAGCGCCAGATCGCCGCCGGGGCTGTCGGCATCTGCGTGGCCAAAGTCGGCGAAGCCGTGGCTCACGCTGCAGCGGGTATCGAGTCCATCCTCATCACGTCGCCCGTGACGACAGCACCCAAAGCGGCCGTGATTGCAGACCTGGCCCGGCAGATCTCCGGGCTGAGCGTTGTCGTGGACAGCATGGCGGGTGTGGACGTCCTGGCCGCTCAACTGGATGCATCCAGTCCGGTTGCGGTGCTGATCGATCTCGACGTCGCCATGGGCAGGACCGGCGCCCGCGGCCTCGACAAGGTGCTTGCGCTGCACGAGCGAATTGTTGCGCACCCCATGATGCGCTTCGCAGGCGTGCAGCACTACGCCGGCCACCTCATGCACGTCGAGGGATTCGACAGGCGTCGGGAGAAGTCCCTGTCACTGTGGTCGCGCCTGCGTGACGAGGTGCTGACCGGCCTTGCCGAGCGGGGCATCGAGTGCGCCGTTGTTACCGGCGCGGGTACGGGCACCTACAACATTGATGTCGAAGTGCCGGAGCTGACCGACCTGCAGGTCGGCAGCTACATATTCATGGACGAAGAGTATCGCCTCATCGGCGGACGCGAATCCGAGCGCTTCGACGATTTTGAGGTATCGCTGAACGTCGCCTGCACAACCATCAGCCAGCCGCGTAACGGCGCCATCACCGTGGACGGAGGATACAAAGCGTTCGCCTCCGACTCCGTCGCGCCGGTCACCGATGCGCTGCCGGACGTCAAATTCCATTTTGCCGGGGACGAACACGGCGTGCTGGCGCTGCCTGACGGCGAGCAGGAACTGCGGCTCGGACAGATTCTTCAATTCGTGACACCGCACTGCGACCCTACGGTCAATCTCCACGACTATTACTGGGTACAGGAAGAAGACAACCTGGTTCACAGTTGCTGGCCCATCACGGCGCGCGGCGCGAGCTGGTGAGGCCGGCGGGAGATATTGCGTCAGGCTGCGTGATCCCCTATATAGTGCGCTTCCGATAACCGGCATCGAGGAACCGGACCCTGTAAAAGGACATTAGGCGAGAGGTAACAGTGTTAGAAATCATTCAAGCCGGTGGGTGGCTGATGGTGCCCATTCTGCTCTGCAGCGTGGTCGCAGCGGCCATCAGCGTGGAACGTCTGTGGTCGCTCCAGCGTACGCGTATATTGCCCAAGAACCTGCTTGCGCAGACCTGGAATGCGCTGAAGCAGGAAGACTTCGATCAGCAGCGCACGCGCGATTTGCGCGCGGGTTCACCGCTGGGCCACGTGCTGGCATCCGGCATCAGCAACGCCCGCCGCGGTCGTGAAATCATGAAAGAAGCCATGGAAGAGGCCACGACGCAGGTCAACCACGACCTCGAACGTTACCTGACCGCGCTCGGCATCATCGCCTCCATCGCGCCGCTGCTGGGTCTGCTCGGCACGGTTGTCGGCATGATTGACGTGTTCGACTCTCTGATGCTGGAGGGCGCCGGTAACGCCAACGTGCTGGCCGGAGGTATCTCGACGGCGCTGATTACGACCGCCGCGGGTCTTTCCGTCGCCATTCCGGCCATGATGTTTCACCGCTTTTTCCTGCGCCGCGTTGACGAGCTGGTCGTGGATGTGGAAACGGAAAGCAGCAAGCTCGTGGACATGATTCACGGCCACGAGGACGAGCCCCAACAATGATCCCGCGAATGATCCCGCGCGCCTACCCGCAGTTTTCGAGGACGCCCCGTGGTTAAGCGCAGACGCGGCCGACATGAGGCGACCGTCGAGCTGACCCCGCTCATTGACGTGGTGTTCCTGCTGCTCATCTTCTTCATGGTCTCCACCACGTTCATTCGCGAAACCCAGCTCAAGATCAATCTGCCCGAAGCCAGCGGCGAACTGCAGGAAGTCGAGAGTGGCACCATCGAGATCACCATTGATCGTGGCGGCGACTATGCGGTTAACGACCGTGTGCTGGTCAATTCCGATAAGCGCACCCTGGTCAGAGCACTGCAGGAGGTCCGCGAAATGCAGAGCAGCGAAGCGGCGCCCCGCGTCATCATCACCGCCGACGCCATGGCGGCCCACCAGGCGGTGGTCAAGGCCATGGATGCCGCTGGCACAGTAGGCTTGACCCGTGTCAGTATCACCACCCAGCAACCCGACGAAGAAGAGTAGGGCTGATTTTACGTTGAACTGCATCTCTCGTGCCTTGCGGGCACGTACGCGCGGATCATGGCCATGAGCAACGCACGCACGACCAATGACAAGGCAGCCGACGCTGTGCTCCCCGCCAACGCCTCGAGTACTAAAACCTCGGGCGAAGGCGATTGGGCAACGTACAAACGATTGCTGCGCTACGTTGCGCCGTATTGGTTCCTGCTCGTCGTATCGTTCGTCGCCTTCCTCATCGCCGCCGGCGCAGAGGGCTACTTCGCCAAGCTGTTTGGTGAGCTGATCGACTCCTGGGACGGTGCGATTGGCCAAGCCGTCATCAGCATTCCCCTGATCATGTTCGCCACGGCACTGATCAGGGCCGTGGGCACCATCAGCGGAGAAGCGCTGATATCCCGGGTGTCGTTCAACGTCGTGTTCAACCTACGCCAGGAGCTCTTTGGGCAGCTGCTGCGGCTGCCAAGCGCCTTCTTCGATAAAAACACGCAGGGGCACATCGTCTCCCGTCTCACGTTTACGGTGGCTCAACTACGTGATACCGGCACGGACGCGCTCAAAACCATCATTCAGGACGGCCTCAAGGTCATCGTGTACCTTGGCTTCATGCTCTGGCTCGACTGGCGTCTGACGCTGTTGTTCATCGGCACGGTACCCATTCTTGCGCTGCTGGTCGTCTTTGCCAGCAATCGATTCCGGCGCATCAGCCGCCGCATTCAGAGCTCAATGGGTGACGTCACCCACGTCGTCTCCGAAGCGGTTTCCGGCTACCGGGTTGTGCGGACCTTCGGCGGGCAGGACTACGAGCAGAGCCGCTTTCAGAAATTCAGCCGGGTGAACCGCCAGCAGAATCTGAAAATGGCAATCACCAAGGTCATGAGCGCGCAGATCAATGAGACCATCGTGGCGCTGGCACTGTGCATCCTCATTCTGCTCCTCTATCAGGGCAGCAGCGGTATGACGGCCGGGGAAGCGGTCATGTTCCTCGGCTGGGCCGGCATGCTGGGACGACCCATCCGCAAGCTCTCGGAAGTCAACGCCAAGCTGCAACGCGGCCTGGTTGCCGCGCACGACGTATTCGACCAGCTCGACCAGACGGTCGAGGAAAATCAGGGTGAGCAGCCGGTCGACAGGTCGCGGGGCAGCCTCGTCTTCGACGACGTGTCTTTTCGCTACGAGAAGGAAACGCCCGTACTGCATCACGTCAGCCTCAACATCGAGCCGGGGCAGACCGTCGCGCTGGTCGGCCGGTCCGGCAGCGGTAAAACGACCCTCGCAAGTCTCATCCCCCGGTTCTATGAGCTGGAGAGCGGACGCATCCTGCTCGATGGACGCGATATCAGAGAATACGAACTGAGCGCGCTGCGCCAGCAGATTGCGCTGGTATCCCAGCAGGTGACACTCTTCAACGACACGCTGCGCAACAATATAGCCTACGGCGATCTCGCCGACGTCGACGATGACGAGCTTGAAACCGCCATTGAGCAGGCCCACGCGGGCGAATTCATCCACACGCTGCCGCAGGGGCTCGACACCATCGTGGGTGACGACGGCGTGCTCCTGTCCGGTGGTCAACGCCAGCGCGTTGCCATTGCCCGCGCGCTGCTGAAAAACGCCCCGATTCTGATACTCGACGAAGCGACCTCGGCGCTCGACAACGAATCCGAGCGACACATTCAGGCGGCGCTGCAGGCGGTCATGGAAGGGCGGACGACGCTGGTAATAGCCCACCGGCTTTCGACCATCGAGTCCGCCGACCTGATTGTTGTACTCGACGAGGGCCGCATCGTCGAAACCGGCACCCATGCTGAGCTCCTGGCGGCAGGCGGACTCTACGCCGAGCTGCATTCCGCCCAGTTTCAGGACGAACCCACCAGTGGCACCTTCAGTAAGAGGCGCGGACACCGCAAGAAGACGCCCACCGTACAGCCCAAAGTCGAGTACTTCGAGAAGTCGGCGCTGGGCATTACCCGCGCATGGTACGCGGGCGCCTGGTGGCTGCAGCTTCTGCGACCGTTGTCTGCGGTCTACGACTGGGCACGCAGGCGCCGGTTGAAGCCATACCTGACCGGTAAGAAAGTGCCGGCGCGCACGAGCCTCCCGGTCGTTGTGGTTGGCAACATCACCGTCGGCGGCACCGGCAAAACACCGATGGTGAGCTGGCTTGTGGAGACGCTACGGGAAGCGGGATTCAGCCCCGGCATTGTGCTGCGCGGCTACGGCGGCGCTCTAAGCAAGACCGGCACGCTGGTACCGAGCGGCGCAGATCCTGAGCGCTACAGTGACGAAGCGGTACAGCTCCGTGACAGGCTGGGCTGTGCCGTTACGATTGCCGCGGACCGCATTAAAGGCCTGCGCCTGCTCGAAACCCAGGTCTGCGACATCGCCATCGCCGATGACGGTCTACAGCACTACGCCATGGCCCGTGATCTCGAAATTGCCGTGGTAGACGGCACCCGCGGTCTCGGCAACGGGCTGCTGCTGCCGGCCGGCCCCCTGCGCGAGCCCCTCGGGCGGCTGCATAGTGTCGACTGGGTCATCGCCAATGGCGAACCCAGCCACCTCGTCGATGAAGAAACCGTCATGCGCATGCACGCTGACGGTTTCTACAATCTCGTGACGGGCGAACTGATGACCCCCGAAGCATTCGTCGACACCCACAGCGACGTGCACGCCGTGTGCGGCATCGGCAATCCCAACCGCTTTTTTCAGACACTCCAGGATCTGGGCTTGAACTCGATCAAGCATATTTACAGCGACCACTACAATTTTAACGGTGAGGAAGTCCGCTTCGACGATACGCTGCCCGTGGTCTGCACGGAGAAAGATGCGGCCAAGTTCAAAAACCTCGAAGAAGAGTTTCTGCAGGTGTGGTACCTGCGCGTGTCGGTGGCGCTGCCGGACGGTGCTCGAGAACGTCTCCTCGGGATGCTTACGGAACGCGCCATATCTCCGCGCCGCAGTGCCGAAGACGAAGCGTCGTGAAAACCTGCTGCGTCATCCCGGCGAGATACGCATCCATGCGTCTGCCCGGCAAACCGCTGGCGCGGATAGCGGGTGTGCCCATGATCGTCCGCGTTGCGGCACAGGTCAGCCGCGCGAACGTCGATCGCGTGGTGGTCGCCGTCGATGACGAACGCGTGCGCGACGTGGTGCTGCAAGCCGGATACGAGTGCGTGATGACCCGCATCGACCACGCGTCGGGCTCTGATCGCGTCATGGAGGTGGCTGCGCAGCTCAATTGGTCTGGCGACGACGTCATCATCAACGTCCAGGGTGACGAACCGTTGATACCCCCGCAGGTGATCATGCAAATCGTCGAAGCGTTTGCCGAACAACCGGACCTCGAGATGGCAACGCTGAGTGAGCCGCTCGCAACGGCGGCAGATTTTCTCAATCCCAACATCGTCAAGGTCGTCACGGACGCACACGGTACCGCACTTTACTTTTCGCGCGCACCGATCCCGTTTCCACGAGACGCCATGGCGGCGGCAGGCGGGAGTTCGCTGGAAGACGGCGTCGTGCAGAACAATCGAATCCAGCGTCACATTGGCGTGTACGGATTCCGCACGGCGGCGCTACGTACGTTCGTCGGCATCAAAGATTCCCGGCTGGAACGGATTGAATCCCTGGAGCAACTGCGTTGGCTCGAGGCAGGCCGCAAGCTGTCCGTGCTCGAGAGTGTGACAGCGGTACCGGGTGGTATCGACACGCCGGAAGATCTGGCGCGCGTGGAAGCCGTTCTGGCGGGGCACTGAGTTGCAATATACGCCGGGATACCTCAGCGCCCCCGCCGCGGATTCACTGTTACTCTGGGCCAGAAATCTGCGCTGGCAACAGGAGACATTCTCTCTGTATGGCCGGCAATTGAACGTCCCGCGCCTGACCACCTGGTTTGGCGACCGTGGTCTCAACTACCGCTACACGGGTCTCGACCACCCCGGGGAAGGATGGCCGCGGGAGTTACTCGAACTGCGCGAATGCGTGTCCCGTCAGGCAGACAGCCCGTTCAACTTTGTGTTACTCAACCGCTACGATCACGGGCAGCATCACATGGGCTGGCACCGCGACGATGAGCGGGAGGCAGCACCGCGCATTGCCTCACTGAGCCTTGGCGGTTCCCGCCGCTTTCGCCACCGAAAAGGTCCAGGCTGTCCGTCCGAGGCATTGGATCTTGGGCACGGCTCTCTTCTGGTATTCGACGGTCGTGTGCAGCACATGCTCTGCAGAACGAAACGGACCGTTGCAACCCGCATCAATCTCACGTTCCGGTGCATCGCGTAGTGGACGCCGTGAACATACCCAATACGCTCGGCGTGCCCGCAGTGGCGGCGCGCGCGACCGTGATCGACTCCGTCGACACCCTGCAAGCGGTGTGCCGGAACGCCGCGTCGGGGCTCACGGTCCTCGGCGAAGGCTCGAACGTCGTGCCCATGCCCGAGGTGAAAACCGAAATTGGCCTGATGCGGATCAAAGGTTTTGAAGTGATTGCCGAGGAAAGCGGACGTGTGGTGCTCGACGTTGCTGCCGGAGAAAACTGGCACGCCTGTGTGATGCGTTGTCTCGATGCGGGCTGGTTCGGCCTGGAGAATCTGGCGCTCATACCCGGATCAGTCGGTGCAGCGCCCGTACAGAACATCGGCGCCTATGGCGTTGAGCTGGCCGCGTTTGTCCAATCTGTCGACGTGGTGGATGCCGGCGGCGGACGCCGCACGCTGTCATGCGAGGACTGCGAGTTTGCGTACCGGGATAGCGTATTCAAGCGCGAACCGGAGTGGATCATTGTCGGCGTGAGACTCAGCCTCTCGAAAGCCGCAACACCGGTGACCACATACCCCGACATACAGGAAGAGCTTGCGTCTCGCGGAGTAGACGAGCCTTCACCGCAGGATGTGGCTGCGGCGGTGATCGCCGTACGGCAGCGGAAACTCCCGGATCCTGCAGACACACCCAACGCGGGCAGCTTCTTCAAGAATCCGCTCGTCAGCCGCGAGCGGGTAGACGCCCTGAAAAAAACCATCCCTGATCTCGTGACGTTTCCTCAGGCAGCAGGGATCAAGCTGAGCGCCGCACAGCTCATCGATCGCGGCGGGTGGAAAAACCGTCACCGCGGCGGCGTAACCGTCTGGCCGCGCCAGCCTCTGGTGTTGATCAATCCGGATCACCAGAGCGCAACGGACGTCCTTGCATTTGCAGCGGACATCCGTCGCGACATTGCGGCCCGTTACGGCGTGGAGCTCGAGCTCGAGCCTTCGCTGCTGTCCTGATCGTCGCCGCCTTTACCCAACACACCTTGTTGACGTAGTTCCGCTTCGCGCTGGCGGCGGCGCACTTCACGCGGATCGTTGCTGGCTCGTGAGGGACGTGACCCTTGCTCCGGTGCGGCGGCGCTGGCGTCCACCTCGTCGGATGGCGCGGGTTCGATGTCAGGCGTAGCGGGCGCACTGTCCGCCTTCGACTCTGAAGCGTCGTCAACCGCAGGCGCCTTTTGAGCCGCAGGCGCTTTTTGAGCCGCAGGCGCTTTTTCAGCCGCAGGGGCTGGCGCCTCTTCTGCCGCGCGCGCTTCCTGAGCCACGGGCGCTTCCTGAGCCGCAGGCGCTTCCTGAGCCGCAGGCGCTTCCTGAGCCGCAGGCGCTTCCTGCGCCACAGGTGCGCTTTCTGCCGCGGGGGCTTTTTGAGCCGCGGGCGCTTCTTGAGCCGCGGGCGCTGGGCGCGCCGCAGATGCATCACCTTCGTCGGCGGCAGGCGGTTGTGAGGACCCACGCTCGGCGTCTGCAGACGGCGTCGGGGCCGGCTCAACCGCCGTCTCAGCGGTCGCCACGGCGGCGGCGGATTTCGCCGCAGGTTTGGCCTCCGGCTCGGCAACGGCATCTGCAGCCGGCGCTGCGTTTGCGCCCCGGTTACGAGGATCGTTTGCTGCTCGACCACGCGGGCGTTCGCTGCGGGGTTCAACTTTCTCCCGAGGTTTCTCGGTGCTGGCGGCAGACGCTGCCTCGGGGGCTGCGTCTGCTACGGCTGAAGCAGCGGCCGGAGTTTCCGGAGACTGCCGCTGGGCGTCGCTGCGTGGCTTGCTGCGATCCCGTTTGGGAACGCGTTTGCTGCTCTCGAGCGTTTCGTCCGACGGCTGACGCTCCTCACGGCTCGCTCGCGGCTGTTGCTCAACGTCCTTCTCACGCGGCTTTTCGCGTTTCGGTTCACGACGGCGGCGTCCTTCGTCACCTTTCCGGCCATCTCTGCCGTCGCCACCCCTGTTGCGTTCTCCGGGCTGCCGTTCGGCAGGTGCCTTGTCACCACGCTTGTCACGCGCCGGTTTCGCCGATTGCTTCCCAGCGGGCTTGTCATCTCGACCGGATCGCTTGCGTTCACCGCCGCGTTTGTCGGGCTTACCGCCGTCGCGATTGGATTTACCTTCACTCTTTGGACGCCGTTCGCGCCGCTCGCCGCCGTCTCGTCTGTTGCGCGGTTCGGATTTGCGTTCACCTTTTTTGCGATCCTGAGACTGCGCCGGCTTCTCCTCGACGGGCGCTGCGGTTGGCTCGTCAGAAAAGAGGCTCGTCATGAAACGCTTGATGAAACCCGGATTCGCGGGTGCCGCGGCTGCAGCCGGAGCTGGAGCCGGTGCAGGCGTCGGCGGAGGCGGGGGCTGCTGCGGTTGAATGGCCTGGACCGCCGCTTTCGGCTGCCGGACTACCGGCGCATCTGTCGGCAGCTCCTGGGTTGTGGCCTGATTGGCCAGTTCCGACAGCGTATAACTCGGCACTTCCCCTTCTTCCTGAACATGATCGTCGCGCAGGCGCTCGACAATGTAGTGGGGTGTTTCGAGGTTCATGTTCGGGATGATCAGCACGTGTGTCCCGGTGCGCTGCTCAATGTCCGCCACGTCCTGGCGCTTTTCGTTGAGGAGATACGCACCAACCGCAAGCGGCACCTGCGCGCGCACGACAGCACTGCGCTCTTTGAGCGACTCTTCTTCCATGACGCGCAGGATGGCGAGCGCCAGCGATTTGGTATCGCGAATACGGCCCTGACCGTTACAGCGCGGACACAGCTCGGTGCTGATCTCTTCCAGCGAGGGGCGCAGCCGCTGACGGCTCATTTCCATGAGGCCAAACCGCGAAATGCGACTGGTCTGCACACGCGCCCGGTCGGCCTCGAGCGCATCGCGCATCTGGTTCTCAACCGCGCGCTGATTCTTCTGATTCACCATGTCGATGAAATCGATCACGATCAGACCGCCAATGTCGCGAATTCTGAGCTGCCGCGCAATTTCGTCGGCGGCTTCGAGGTTAGTGTTGAGGGCGGTCTCCTCAATGTCCGCGCCTTTGGTTGCCCGGGCTGAGTTGATATCGATCGACACCAGCGCTTCGGTCGGATCAATGACAATGCTGCCTCCTGACGGCAGCTTTACCGTGTGCTCGAAAGCCGATTCGATCTGACTTTCTATCTGGTAGCGCGAAAAGAGCGGAATGCCTTCTGCATACGACTTCACTTTATCGCGGTAGTGCGGCATGACCTGGGCGATGAAATTGGACGCCTCGTTGTAGGCGTCGTCCCCTTCGATCAGCACTTCGCCGATGTCACGTCGCAGGTTGTCGCGTATTGCCCGCAGCACCGCGCTGTTTTCCTGGTAGAGCAGTGCCGGTGCGCGCTCCTCCTCGTTGGCAGTCTGGATGGCCTGCCAGAGCTGCATGAGATAGTTGAGATCCCAGTTGAGCTCTTCCGTGGAACGTCCCACACCGGCGGTGCGGACGATGACGCCCATGCCGTCCGGGATTTCCAGGCCGGACAGCGCTTCGCGAAGTTCGTCGCGGTCATCACCTTCAATTCGACGCGAAATGCCTCCGGCGCGCGGGTTATTGGGCATCAAAACCATATAGCGTCCGGCGAGGCTGATGAAGGTGGTCAGCGCAGCCCCTTTGTTGCCGCGCTCCTCCTTGTCGACCTGCACGAGCACTTCCTGGCCTTCTTCGACCAGGTCCTGAATGGGGGTGCGTTGGCCGCCTTCGGTCATGCGTTTTTTAAAGTAGCTGCGCGCGATCTCCTTGAGGGGCAGAAACCCGTGGCGCTCAGAGCCGAAGTCGACAAACGCGGCTTCGAGACTCGGTTCGACACGGGTGATTCTGGCTTTGTAGATGCTGGCTTTTTTCTGCTCGCGAGTGCGGTTTTCAATATCCAGGTCGTAAAGTTTCTGTCCATCCACCAACGCAATGCGGACTTCTTCCGGCTGCGTGGCGTTAATCAACATTCTTTTCATGGATCGAGTTATTCCTGTGTTATGCCTAACACAGTGCGGCGCGGAGGGAGGCTGACGCGGCATTCATGGACAAACCACACACGCGCGGGTGCGCATGCTCGGCAGGGGTCGTCAGTCGCATCGTCTGGCGATGCACCAGTGCGCCGTTGCTGTCACTCGGTGAATCAGCGGTTGGCGACGACTGTGCGGAACTGACAACGGTTCACCACACTTCACCAGGTCACTCGTTCGACCAGGTGCTGAACCAATCCGGGTTCGCATCATTCCCCAGTCGACGATAGCGCGTTGTTTCCCTGCGCTACCGTTAATTCTCTTTCCCTTCGCTGTACGCACTGCGTACGCTGGTGACGATCGACGTTCTAATTCCGTCGATGACTCGTCTTATCGTTAAACGTTCCGTCCGCAGACCGTGGTCACGGCGGATTGGCTCTGCGGGCTGCGTATGCGTCCACTGCAGAGGCGGCTTGCAAGGGCTGGCGCGCATCTCCGTTGCTGTGTCCGGCTGTCTATCCGGCTCTCTAACCCGTCGATGCCTGAGCGGCAGTCTACCGGGGGAGATACGCCATTCTGGCTCTTATGCCGTCGTAAGCGCGCTGTCTCGTTGCAGTCTAGCAGTCCAACACCGGAGGGTGTGTCTGCCACCCGCTTTCAGCAGCGCCGTTTGCCTTGATTCTGGTACACAAGGCATGATGCCGGGCCATGAAAGCGTGGGTGTTCGGTATTCACCTGCAGCGAGGTGGCTCGATGTTAGCAGTCTTTGCTAAGCCCTTCAAACCGCTGGAATTTTTAACTGAGGCACCGTATGCCCGTCACTTACGTTGACATCGTCGACGAGAACGATATCGGTCAGCGGATCGACAACTATCTGCTGCGGGTGCTCAAAGGTGTGCCCCGTCAGCATGTCTATCGGGTGCTACGCAAAGGCGAGGTACGCGTCAACGGTGGCCGTATTCGCTCAAGCTATCGTCTGCAGCGCAACGATCGGCTGCGCATACCACCGGTGCGCACGCGGCAGGAGATGCCGGTCGAATACTCGCAGGATGCCCTGCAGACGTTGCAGGCAGCAACCATCTATGAAGACGAGGCGTACCTGATCCTCGACAAACCCGCGGGCATGGCGGTGCACGGTGGCTCTTCGATCCGTGCGGGTATCGTCGAGATCATGCGTGACGCCTTGAATCTGCCGCGTCTGGAGCTGGTGCATCGTCTCGATCGCGAAACGTCGGGTTGCCTGGCGCTGGCGAAAACTCGAACCGCGCTCAAGACGGCTCAGGCGGCTTTCCGGCAACGCCAGGTCAAAAAGATTTATGAAGTTTTCGTGGCAGGCGCCTGGCCGGAACGCAACCGCACCGTCGCGCTGAAACTCAAACGCTACGAGACCGCCTGGGGTGAGCGCCGGGTCCGTGTCAGTCAGGCGGGACAAGCCGCACGGACGGACTTTGCCGTCCTGGACCGCGCGCCTGCGGCAACCCGCCTGCAGGCGTCGCTGCACACCGGCAGGACGCACCAGATCCGTGTGCACGCAAGCGCCAGCGGCCACCCGATCCTCGGCGATGAGAAATACGGCGACGGAGCCAGCGGCCCGCGACTATGCCTGCACGCCAGCAGACTCAGCTTTCCCGGACTTGACGGTCAGATCAGGGTCAGCGCTGCGGTACCCGGCGATCTCGAAGCGTTCTGGCAAGCTCTCAAGACTGCAGCGGATTGATCCCGCGGGTACGCAGCATGCGCAGGAGCGCAATCATCGGCAACCCGACCAGCGCGCTCGGGTCGTCCGCAATGACCGCAGCAAAGAGCGTAAGACCGCGGGCTTCGACTTTGAAGCTCCCCGCACAGTCGAGTGGTTCGTCGAGCGCCACATAACGGCGAATTTCATCGCTGGTCAATTCGCGCACGCGTACGCGCGTTGGCACCACTTCACACTCACTGGCGACGCCGTCGTGCAGCGCCACGGCGCTGTGGAAAGACGCGGTTTGTCCGCTGAGCGCCGCTAGCTGGGCCTCAGCCGCCGCCACCGTACCCGGTTTGGACAGCTGCCGCCCCTGGCATTCACCGACCTGATCGGCACCGATGATTAACGCCCCGGGATGGCGCGGTGCCACCGCCGCCGCCTTGGCGATGGCCAGACGGCGGGCGAGGTCTGCTGGAGATTCACCGGCCAGCGGGATCTCGTCGATGCCGGCGGCATCGACGGTAACCTGGATGCCCATCGCCTCGAGCGCGGCACGCCGATAGACCGAACCGGACGCCAGCACCAAAGCCGGCGCGTCCGCGCGCGCCGGGGTGCCCGCACTCACCGGAAAAACCCCGAAATGTGCCCAGAATTCATAAGCTTGTACGGGTTTACATGGGTCATCGAGATACCTATGATTGCCGCCGCCATGGCGACGCAAGAATCCAAAGTTCCAACCTATGTCGATCTCGCCAGGGTTGGTGCGGAGGTTGAGCGGCAGGTTGAAGCCTCTGCGTGCGCCAGATTGCACACCGCGGTTGGCGATGTCCACCAGATCAGCGCGGTATTGGCATTCCATCTGGACGATCACGGCAGGCCCTGCGTGCAGGGTACCACCGCAGCTTCCATCACCATGGACTGCCAGCTGTGCGCAGAGCCGGTCACCCTGCAGATACAGGCTGACGTGGACGGCGTGCTGGCAGCGTCGGACGGACAGGCGCAAGCCTGGAGGTCTGCGGACGATCCCGAGCACGTGGTGGTCGTCGCGGGTGCGGAACTCGACGTCGTCGAGTTGATAGAAGACGAGCTGCTGCTCAAGCTGCCGGTGAGAGTCTGCGCCGACAACGCCTGTCCACGGCGACCCGCAATGGACTATGGTGAAGCAGAAGTAGAACGTGCAGCGAGCCCTTTCGAAAAGCTCGCTGCCCTGCAAAACTCAGCGTCGAATTCGGATTGACAAAACGCGTCAGACGGCGCCAGGTTTGAGAAAAGAGATACAAAAAGATAGATACAAAAAGATAGATACAAAAAGTTAGATAGTTAGTAGAACAGAATACGACAGAGGACAATTAGAATGGCAGTACAGCAGAACAAAGTGACGCGCGCGCGCCGCGGTCAACGCCGCTCGCACGACAGTCTCAAGAATCCGACCACGAGCATTGATTCGACCACCGGTGAAACCCACCGTCGTCATCATGTGACCGCGGACGGCTACTACCGCGGGCGCCAGGTCATCGCTGACAAAGAGTAACGTCTTGTCACTCGCAGCGGTTTTTCCGGGGCAGGGCGCGCAGAGCGTCGGCATGCTTGCCGACCTGGCAGCACACTTTCCTGCCGTTGAAACACGGTTTACTCAAGCCTCGGACTGTCTGGGCTTCGACGTCTGGCGCATGGTGCAGGATGGACCCGCTGAAGACCTGTCGGCTACGCAGAACACGCAACCCATTCTCCTGACGGCCAGTCAAGCAATCTGGGATGTCTGGCAGGCAAGCGCCGCGTCGCCAGCCTATGTTGCCGGGCACAGCCTCGGCGAGTATTCGGCGCTGGCGTGTGCCGGCGCGCTCGATTTCGAGGACGCCGTTCGTCTCGTGCGACTGCGGGGTGAGCTCATGGAAGCGGCCGTACCGCGGGGGCAGGGCGGCATGGCGGCCGTGATGGGCCTTACCGACGAAGAGGTTGCCGGCTGCTGTGACGCGGTCCCCGGAGTTGTGGTCGCAGCCAATTTCAACGCACCTGGCCAGGTTGTCATTGCCGGTGCCGCAGACGCCGTGGCCGAGGCAGCGGAAGCCTGCAAAGCGGCGGGTGCCAAACGTGCCGTTGTCCTCGACGTCAGCGGACCCTTCCATAGCCCACTCATGACTGCGGCCAAAGACGAGTTTGCAGAGGCGTTGTCTGCGGTAGATCTGCGTATGCCTGACGTGCCGATCGTGCAGAACGTACAGGCGGATGTACCCGCCGACATCGAAGCGCTCCGCGGGAACCTGCTTGCACAACTCGCCGAGCCCGTGCTGTGGAGTAAAAGCGTTGAGCGTATGGTTGCGCTTGGCGTCACCGAATTTGCCGAGTGCGGCCCCGGCAAGGTCCTGGCGGGACTGATCAAGCGCATTTCGCGCGACACGCCAACGACCAGTCTCGAAAACCCGGCCGCGCTGGGCGCCGCTTGATCGAACGCACACGATGTTCGGTCGACCCGGGCCTGCATACTGAGGAATCTCCATGACAGAAAAAGTTGCCGTTGTCACCGGCGCCTCCCGAGGTATTGGTGCAGCCATTGCCAGTCGACTCGCCGGTGACGGACTCTTTGTCGTGGGAACCGCAACCAGCGAGGCGGGCGCGAACGCCATCTCAGAGCAGCTTGGCGACAAGGGCATGGGGGTGGCTCTCGAACTGAACGATGCGACGTCGGTAGCCGCGGCCCTCGATACGATCAACGGGCTGGAGAATCCGGCCACTGTGCTCGTC
Source organism: Pseudomonadales bacterium (assembly GCA_028285415.1). Lineage (GTDB taxonomy): Bacteria > Pseudomonadota > Gammaproteobacteria > Pseudomonadales > Azotimanducaceae > UBA4421. The sequence continues at coordinate 46,011 of JANQPF010000027.1, read as the reverse complement.
AACAACGCCGGAGTGACGCGCGACAACCTGTTGATGCGTATGGGTGAGGACGAGTGGACGGACGTTGTGGATACGAACGTCAACGGTCTCTATCGCGTGACCAAGGGTCTCCTACGCGGGATGATCAAAGCGCGCTGGGGGCGCATCGTCAACCTCAGCTCGGTTGTCGCGCGCATGGGGAATCCAGGGCAGAGCAACTACGTCGCCAGCAAGGCGGCTATTGAGGGATTCACCCGGGCGCTGGCCCTGGAAGTTGCCTCCCGCAACATCACCGTGAACGCTGTGGCTCCGGGCTTCATCGGCACCGATATGACTAATGAACTTACTGACGCTCAGACCGAAGCGATGCTCGAGCGCATCCCATTGGGCCGCGTGGGGGACGTGGAAGAAATTGCCGCGGCAGTGAGTTACCTTGTCAGCGACGCTGCCGGGTACGTCACCGCCCAGACTTTGCACATAAACGGCGGCCTGTATGCCGCATGATCGGAGCCACGGCAGCGCGGCTGAGACCGCGAGCCTGGACTCCCGAACGATCGCAGAATGCAGCACACATCGGGGGGCTTGGCCAGCTTGCGTTGCCGAAATCGCCTCTATAGAATGCGCTCGCCCTGCACCCAGGAACCTTTGAGGGAGACCCCTTTAGCATGAGCAGTGTTGAAGAACGCGTAAAAAAACTAATCTGTGAACAGCTTGGCGTGAAAGACGACGAAGTCAAAGACGACGCGTCTTTCGTAGAAGACCTTGGTGCTGATTCGCTCGATACCGTTGAACTGGTAATGGCACTCGAAGAGGAATTCGAAACCGAAATTCCCGACGAAGAGGCTGAGAAAATTACCACGGTAAAAGAAGCCATCGACTACATCCTGGCCCACCAGTAATCCACTCGGGCTGCGCAACGACGCACCCGGGTCGAATCGGAGGGTGGTCCCACCCTCTGATCCACCTGCATGCAGCTCCATCCTAAGACAGCGGCGCCATGCGCTTCGCCCTTGGCGGGCAGCGGCGTTAGCTGCTACTGTCCGCCACAGATTATGTGGACGGACCGGGTGGTCTTCGTGCCGAAGTTGAACGCGCTCCTGGGAGAGCACGTGTGGTTTGTGAGGGGTATTCGAATTTATGACTAGAAGAAGGGTGGTCGTAACGGGCATGGGCATGCTGACGCCCATCGGGAACAACGTTACCGATTCGTGGCACGCAGCGCTGGCGGGTCAGTCCGGCGTTGCAATGAACGAGTATTTCGAGGTCGAGGACTACGGCGTCAAAATCTGTGCAGGGGTCAAGAATTTCGACGTTTCAGAGTACATTAACCCGAAAGAAGCCCGCCGTATGGACGTCTTCGTCCAGATGGGGCTCGCAGCCGGACAGCAGGCAATCGCAGATGCCGGGCTGGAAGAAAACCCGGACGATCCGCACCGCTACGGCGTATCTATCGGGTCCGGAATCGGCGGGATTTTCACGATCGAAGACACCCACAGCACCCTCTTGAATCGCGGTCCGCGCAAGGTATCTCCATTCTTCGTTCCGAGTTCGGTGATCAACATGATCTCCGGCAACCTGTCTATTAAATACGGATATACCGGCCCCAATCTGGCCGTGGTTACCGCGTGCACTACCGGAACTCACAATATCGGGCTCGGCGCTCGACTGATCCAGTACGGCGAAGCTGACGTCATGGTAGTCGGCGGTTCGGAGTTCGCCACTTCGCCGATATGCGTATCGACGTTCCATTCGATGAAGGCGCTGTCCACGCGCAACGACGCACCGGAACTTGCCAGTCGGCCCTGGGACGATGAAAGAGACGGTTTTGTGCTGGGCGACGGCGCAGGCGTTGTGGTCCTCGAAGAATATGAGCGCGCCAAAGCTCGCGGCGCAAATATCTACGGCGAACTCCTCGGCTTCGGCATGAGCGCTGATGCCTTTCACATCACCGGACCATCAGAAAACGGTGAGGGTGGTGCAGCCTCCATGCAGAATGCCCTCAACGATGCGGGTCTGAATCCGGAGGATATTGGTTATATCAACGCACACGGCACGTCAACGCCGCTGGGCGATGTCTCCGAGACCAAAGGCATCAAATCGGTTTTCGGCACAGGCTGTCCGCCGGTAAGCTCGACCAAATCCATGATCGGCCACCTGCTCGGCGCGGCCGGCGCGGTCGAAGCGATCTTCACGATCAAGGCGCTGCACGAGCAAATACTGCCGCCGACCATCAACCTGCACAATCCGAGCCCCGAATGTGATCTGGATTACGTGCCCAACGAGGCACGTGAAACCAATATCACTGCCGCAGCAAGCAACTCTTTCGGCTTCGGCGGCACCAACGGAACGCTCGTTTTCGGGAAGGCATAGCAGCCCGCTCAATGACGCGAAAACTCCTGTACGTAGCGGTTGCGGCAGTAATCGCTGCTGCCGGAGCCGCAGTTGCTCTGGCCATTTACGTGGATCGCTGGGCAAACAAGCCGCTCGCGATCGCCGCTGCGAACACCATCATCCTCGAGCCCGGACAGAGCGTCAGTCAGCTCGCACAGCGCTTACACCGGCGCGAGCTGCTTGATGATCCAGAACTGCTGGTCTGGTACTCCCGCTGGCGCGGCCTCGATACCCGGCTGCAGGCTGGCGAATACGCGCTGGCGGGTACAACCACGCCAGACGGGCTGCTCAACGCCATGGCCGACGGTGCGGTGGTGCAACATCAGGTGCAGCTGCTGGAAGGGACGACCGTCAGGCAGGTGCTCGAAGTGCTGCGTCAGGCAGGCGCGCTCGAGCACACGTTGCACGCAGCCACGGCAGCAGCCCTGCACGCGGAGCTCGGTTTGAGCGGGAGCTTTGCGGAGGGCATGTTTTTTCCTGACACCTATACGTTCACGCGAGGCGCATCGGACCGTAGCATTCTCATGCGCGCGCACGAAGCCATGCTGACCCGAGCGCAACTTGCCTGGGACGGTCGCGCCGAAAATCTTCAGCTGAACAGCGTGGAGGAGCTTGTGATTCTTGCCTCCATCGTGGAAAAAGAAACCGGCAGAGCTGCGGATCGGGCTAAAATCTCACAGGTATTTCATCTGCGCTTGGAGAAAGGCATGCTGCTGCAGACGGATCCAACGGTGATCTACGGGCTGGGCGAAAGTTTCGACGGCAATCTGACCCGTGCACACCTGCGACAGGATACGCCCTTCAACTCTTATACCCGCCGCGGTCTGCCGCCTTCCGCGATTGCGCTGCCTTCCGCCGCCTCCCTCGAGGCAGCGGCACACCCGGAACCGGGCGACTATCTCTATTTTGTTGCCAGGGGGGATGGCTCCAGCCAGTTTTCGCGCACGCTCGAGGAGCACAACGCCGCCGTACGGCGCTATCAGCTCGGCATAGATCGCTCGTGAGCGGCCGCTTCATCACGCTCGAAGGCTCTGAAGGGGCCGGCAAGTCCACCAACCTCGAGGTGGTCTGCAAGACGCTGGTACAGGCCGGCATTGACGTGTACCGCACCCGGGAGCCCGGTGGGACCCCGCTGGCGGAAGCACTGCGCAAGCTGCTCCTGGCGGAATGGGACGAAACCGTCGACGGGGTGGCGGAGCTGCTCTTGATGTTCGCTGCACGCCGCCAGCATCTCGTCAATGAGATCGAACCGCGACTCGCAGCAGGGCAGTGGGTTGTTTGCGACCGGTTCACCGATGCCACGTTTGCCTATCAGGGCTACGGGCGCGGCCTGCCGCTCAGCTACATCGAGGCGCTGGAATCCTGGGTACAAGAGTCACGCCGCCCGGACCTCTCTCTCTATCTCGATCTCGACCCGAAAATCGGACGCGCTCGCATCGCCGACCGGGTCCAGGATCGGCTGGAGCGAGAGGAATTGATGTTCTTCGAAGCCGTGCGCCAGGGCTACCTCGCCCGCGCGCGGGAGCAGTCCCACATGCACGTCATCGACGCCAGCGTACCGTTGGCGGAGGTCAGCGCTGCCGTGGCGGGCGTCGTTCAAACTTTCGTCGCATCGCAGACATGACCTACCCCTGGCACAACGACGTGCTCAGCCGAATTGCGGCGCTCAGAGATTCGGACAGACTACCCAACGCGATGGCACTGTCAGCTCCGGTCGGGTGGGGTGAGGAAAATTTGCTCGCCGCCACCGCGCTGTCGCTGATCGATGCGGAAACGGCTGCCCCGATGGCAGAGTTTGCGCATCCCGATTTCCGCTGGGTGGTCCCTGACGGCGCTGAAATCAAAATTGATCAGGTGCGGCAGATCAATCAGTTCGCCGTGCAGACCGCACAATCCGCACCGCGCAAGGTTGTCGCCATTCTCGATGCACATCTCCTGAACCAGGCTGCGGCCAACGCGCTGCTGAAAACCCTCGAGGAACCCCCACCCGCAACCCACCTGCTGCTTGCAACCACCAACTGGGGACGCCTCCTGCCGACCATACGCAGCCGCTGTCAGCGATTTGTCGTCGCGCCCGACGCGGCTCTGGCGCGCGCGTGGCTCGCCGAGCAGGGCATTGACGTCAGTGACGCCGAGTTCGCCGAGTGCGGCCGCGCGCCGCTGACCGTGCAATCGGTGCTGGCTGAAGGCGCGGAAAACCTGACCGCGTGGCTTGCGACCCTGACGACCGCAGAGCTTTCCAAAGCGGTTGCGGTTGCGGTCGAGCAGGGCGCCGCCGCATGGCTGGGACGCTGGTACCGGCGCCTGCTGATGCACCTCGGCGGCGATGTCATTCCGGGTCTGAACGCCCCGGCAGGGGTGCTGCACGGGTTCAGCGACGACATTCTGTCGGCACGCCGACAGATTGAGACGTCCAATGCGGCAAACGCCCAGCTGCTGCTGGAAAATCTGGTCGTGCGCTGGCGACGTCTGGCCGGGTGATGGGTTGCCATTTCAACCATCAGGGCGGTTCAAAATGCGCGCTGGTTCATATTTTGACCATTGACGGGGCGCGCCGGGGCACGGAACATAAGGCGTGGACCTGGGTCAGCCGGTAGGCCGCTCGGATTCGAGGCACTCTGCTAGTGAGCGATGGTTTTTATCATCTAAATCAAACTCTTAGAGAATCTTTCTAGAATCAATCAGGTCAACCCACTGAATCAGCGTGCACCACACGCAGGAACACGCAGGAAATAGGACGTCAGTTTCAAATGTCAGCAGGTAAGCGTGGAGTCAGAAACGGTATTCTGTCCCTGGCCATCAAGGACAAAGCGGTGCTGTATGCCGCTTACATGCCCTTCGTTCGCAACGGCGGACTGTTCATCCCAACCAAGAAAGAGTACGAACTCGGCGACGAGGTGTTCATGCTGCTGAACCTGATGGATGAGGCAGAGAAGATCCCGGTTGCCGGCAAGGTCGTCTGGATTACACCAAAGGGCGCGCAGGGCAACCGCGCGGCCGGTATTGGTGTCCAGTTCAACGATCAGGACGACGTGGCACGCAGCAAGATCGAAACGTATCTGGCCGGTGCGCTGCAATCGGATCGCCATACCCATACCATGTGATCGGCGCTTCGTGCTCGTCGACTCACACTGCCATCTGAACTATCTGGAAAACCCGACGGCCGCTCTGGCTCGAGCCAGGGAGCGGGGCGTATCCGCGTGCCTGTGCATCGGCGTCGAAGCCGCAGCCATTGAGGAAGTGCTGGAACTGGCCGCCTTGCACGAGGATGTCTGGGCAAGCGTCGGTGAACACCCGGGCAGCTGCAGCGGCAATGCCGGCTGGGTCGCGCAGTATCTGGACAAGCCCCGCGTCGTTGCCGTCGGTGAAATGGGACTCGACTACCACTACGAAACCGACTCTGAGAAGCAGGCGGCGCAACGGCGAACCTTCGAGCAACAACTGGCGTTGGCGGACGAGCATCAGCTACCGGTGATCGTGCATACCAGAGCCGCAGAGGCAGACACCCTGGCCCTACTGCGGGACTTTCCCGGCGTGCGCGGGGTGCTGCACTGTTTCACCGAGTCGTGGCAGATGGCTGAGCAGGCTCTTTCCATGGGGTACTACATCTCCATCTCCGGCATCGTCACGTTCAAGAACGCGGCTAACGTGCGCTACGTCGCCGAGCGCGTCCCCGACGAGCGCCTCCTGATCGAAACCGACGCGCCGTGGCTTGCGCCCGTACCGCACCGGGGACAGAAAAACGAACCGGCCTATGTGGCCGATACCGCAGACTTTCTGGCGGCGCTGCGCCAGACGTCCGCGGCTGAGCTTGCAGACGTGACCCGCGGCAACTTCTACGCGCTCTTCAGCGCCGCGAGCGCTTGATCCGTGCAATAGAATCAGAACTCTTCCTCGTATAGACGGTAGCGCGTCTCCTGCATGCCGATCTCCCGATAGGTCTGCTGCGCCGTCACGTTCTCACGCTCGACGTAGAGGCGGATACCACACGCCTGTGCATCGCGGCTGGCTGCTTGCCGCACCGCTTCGTGCAACGCGCGATAGACGCCCTGACGCCGCGCCGCCGGCAGCACATAAACGCTCTGGATCCACCAGAAGCGGCCGTTACGCCAGTCGCTCCATTCGAAGGTCACCATCAGCGTACCGACCGCAACGCCATCCCGGCGGGCGACGAGATAAAATCCTTCCCCGCGGTGCGCCATGAGATAGCTGATCCCGCCGCGCAGGACATCGGCGTCGAGTCCGAGGTCTTCCGTCTCGCCGGCCATGTCCCGATTACACTGCACGATGAAATCGATGTCGGCCGCGGTTGCGCCTTCGACGACAAGGTCACCCATGTTGCCGATGACCCTGCTGCAGATGACGCGCAAAGAAGCTGAGAATCATCTCAAAACGATGCACCGACACGCTCTGCTCCTGCATCGAATGCTTCGCGCCCGGATAAGTCATCAGGTCAAACGGGATACCCAGATCCTGCAGCTTGCCCATCAAGAGCGTGCTGTTGGTAAAGAGCACGTTGTCATCGGCCATGCCGTGCATCAAAAGGAGCGGCGCGTTGAGATTGTGCAGGTGGGGTAATACGTTCGCGGCTTCATAACCGGCCGCATTATCCGCCGGCAGCCCCATGTAGCGTTCCGTATAGTGGGTATCGTAAAGCTGCCAGTCGCTCACCGGTGCGACGGCCACACCGGCAGCGAACGCTGACGGCGCTTTGCTCATGCACATGAGCGTCATGTAGCCGCCGTAGCTGTGTCCGAAAATGCCCACACGATTGAGGTCCGCCCACGGCTGCTCGCGGAGCACGGTGAGCCCCTCGAGCTGATCGACAACTTCAACTTCCCCAAGCTGGCGGTAAATCGGCGCTTCGAATGCATGACCGCGGTTGCCGCTACCTCGATTGTCGACCTCGAGCACCGCAAAACCGTAGTGAGCAAACATCTGCACCAGGAGCGATCCCCAATCCCGGCGCACTTTCTGTGCACCGGGTCCGCCGTACACGTAAACGATGGTCGCGTGCTGCCCCTCGATCCTGGCGGGCGGCGTCAGGCGATAACACAGGCGCTGGCCGTCCGCCGCCGGAATCTCGCCGAATTGACTCATCACATGGGAAGCCAGGTACGGCGCGTACGGATGTTCGCCATCCACCACTTCGGCATGGATCTGCCGAGGTGGCGTCTGCGCGCTGAGGCTTGCGACGCTGACTTCCACCAACACGTCAGGGCTGGAGAATCGGTCCAGGTATTGGGTGCACGTCACATCGAGGGCAACGTCGTGCCAGCCGGCTGCCTGCGTCAGCTGTTCTACAGCGCCGCCGGCGAGCCGGAAAAGATGATTCTCTGTGGGGCTGTCCTGCCAGCCGGATACGAACACGGCGTCGTCGTGACATCCGTGCACCGCGTTGACGTGGGTCGGGCAGGGGATCGCCTGCACCGCTCCGTCCTGTCCCAGAGCATACACCTGCCGCGTACCGCTTTGTTCCGAGCTGAGCAGCACCGTACCGTCATCGAGCAGCTTTAAGTCGTCGCTGAGATTGATCCAGGTATCGACCGTTTCCGTGTAGAGCTCCCGGGCTTCGCCTGAGGCGAGCTCTATCCGCCTGAGCGTGAGACGCTGCTGCAATCGATCCTGGATCTGCAGGAGCGCAAAGTTGTCGCCCATGGTCACCCGGGCCAGATAAGCCTCTGCGCCGTCGCACTGCCACAGGCAGGCGTGCTCGCCGGTGGTCAGATCAACCCTCCAGAGCGCCACACGCGGATTTTCGGCACCCGCGTAGGGGTAACGCTGTTCGATGGTGCGCGCCCCGTCAGCTTCCATCTCGAGACGGTGGCTGACGGCAACCGTGGATTCGTCCACCTTGCAATAGCAGATGCTGGCACCGTCGCTGGACCACCAGTGCCCGGCAAAGCGATGCATCTCTTCGGCCGCGAGAAAGTCCGGCAGCCCGTTGGACAACGTGTCAGACGCATCTTCCGTGAGGCGTTTCTCGGTGCCCTCCAAGACGTCCCAGACATGTAGATCACCACCGCGCACATAACTCAGCCGCTGGCCCTGCGGGTCCAGGGTGAAGCCGCTCTGCCGGGTACCCGCCGGACACAGCCAGGTGCCGTCACCGCCCGGCGTCAGCAGGAGCGCTCTGCCGTCGGCGGGCAGGAGCAGCCGGCTGCCGTCCGGATGCCAGTCGTATTCGGTCACACCGTGATGGAAACGACGACGGCGTTCGCGTTCTGCGCGCTCCGCAGCGGTGAGACTGGCCACGTCCGCATCGGTTGCGAGCGTTCGTCCATCCACCCAGAGGTGATGACTGAGATCGGCGAGATCGATTCGCCAGAGATCCATACGCTCGCGATCGTCATCCGCCGCGCGGAGATAAGTCAGGCCCGATCCGTCGGGCGTGAACTTGAGGTCCTGAGGTGTGCTGCCGGTGAGCGGCGGGGCGCTGAAAAGGCGCTTCGGTGTGAGACGCTCAGCACTCATCGGCAACTCTGGCAAACGCGTCCCGAGTCAGGTTTTCGACACCGTCGTCCAGCACGCGGATATTGTCTTCGATGCGGATGCCGCCATAGGGCATCAGCCGGTCGACCGCGTCCCAGTTGATTGCCGAACCGTTACGCCGCTCGCGTTCGAGCAGCATGGGGATGAAGTAGAGTCCCGGCTCGATCGTAAACACCTGATTCGTCTCCATCGCCCGGGTGAAGCGGAGCGTTGGATACTGCTCCGGCGGCGGCGCGGCGTTACCCTCGGCATCCGCCAGATGGCCACCAACGTCGTGCACCTGCAGGCCAAGCAGGTGTCCGAGTCCATGCGGACAGAAACAGGTTGTCAATCCGTCGGCAAAGGCCGCTTCCGCGCTGCAGGTGACGAGACCGTTTGTGGCGAGCACCTCGGCAAGCTGTTCGTGCATCTGCACGTGTAGATCGGCAAACGTACGTCCGGGCCGCACCCCGGCTACAAGGCGGTCCTGGTGCACCTGCATCGCGTCGAGCAGCGCGACAAACTCGTCGTGATCACCCTCGGCTGCGGCATAGGTGCGGGTGATGTCGCTGGCAAAACCTCGGTACTCACCGCCCGCATCGATCAGAAGACTCCGCGCCCTGTCCGGGCGCATGCGTTCCTGGAACTGATAGTGCAGCACGCTTGCATGCTCGTTGATGGCGACGATGTTGCCGTAGGGCAGCGCAGCCTCGTTCTGCTGTGACGCGGCCAAATACGCCATGTGAACGTCGAACTCCGATCCGCCTGCGTGGAACGTCTGCGCCGCCGCAAGATGTCCACGGGCGCCGACGTCGCTGGCAATCCGCATCGCGGCAATCTCGTAGCTCGTTTTGACCGCGCGGCCAAAATGCAGGTGATCGAGGAGAGCAGGCGGATTGAGATCCCCCATCGCTTCGTTGTCCGCAACCGCGGGCCCGACGTGGGCCAGCGTTTCCTCCGCACTCACCGCGGCCTGACAGGCTGCCAGCTGGGCGGCGGCATCTGGAAAAGTCCGGATGTCCAGATGCGCCTGCATGTGCTCCGGCAGCGGGGCGCTCGCGTGCCAGTAGTCTTCGGACTGTACGAGGAAAAGCTGCGGACGGGCATCACGACGCAGCAGGAGCTTCGCTTCCGGGCTGACGAACTGCGGGTCGAGCCACTGACAGAGATACGGATTCGGCTTGAAGCGCGGCCCGTGATCATCCTGAAAATAGAACGACTCGCTGCCCGCGCCGAGCCACGCGCCGTCATAGTCGAACCTGGCAAGTGCCTGCGTCCAACGTTCGCTGAGCGTTGCCACGTGTTCCGCGCGGTGCGCCTGCAGCGATTCTGCTTCCGGATCTTGCGCCAAGGGACCCTACCTGAATTTGCTGTCTGAGCGGCGCATTCTACGGTGAGAACTGGGGGCGTAGTAAAGTGCCAGCGCCACTCGCGCAGGCGTTTTCGCCAACCCGGTCGCTAGTCCGCTGTGCGCAGACGCAGGCTTTTGACCCGCTGGCTTCCGTGATAGATTGCCGCTGCAATTGAGCACTTACATACTTTCAAGCGGGAGGACACATGGGGGCATTTGCCTACGTGGCGCCACAATCTGTCGATGACGTCGTCGCAGCCCTGGGCGCGGCGGACAGAGCACAGGTGATTGCGGGAGGAACGGATCTCCTGGTGCAGATGCGATCGGTGGATCGCGAACCACGCACCATCGTCGATATCAAATCGCTGGCCGAGACCAATCGTCTGGACATCGGCGATGACGAGGTTTATGTCGGCGCAGCGGTCAGCAGCGCCTTGATGAACGAGAACGAAGCGCTGTGCAATCTGCTGCCCGGCGTCACGGAGGCCGGCGATCTCATCGGCTCGACGCAGATTCAGGGGCGCGCAACCATCTGCGGCAACCTCTGCAACGCTTCCCCGGCAGGTGACAGCATTCCGGCACTGATTGCCGCCGGCGCCATCTGCGATATCGCAAACGCAAACGGTGGTCGCGAGCTTCCCGTTGACGAGTTTGTCACCGGTGTGGGTACGAATGCTCTCGAACCCGGAGAGTTTCTGCTCGGCGTAAAAATCCCCAGGCCGGCGGCCCACAGCCGCGATGCCTACCTGCGTTTCATTCCCCGCACGGAGATGGACATTGCGGTAGCCGGCTGCGGCGTCAGCGTCACCCTGGATGACGACGGCACCTGCACCGCGGCCCGCGTAGCCATAGGGGCTGTTGCCCCAACGGCCATTCTCGTACCCGCCGCGGCGGATGCGCTCATCGGCGGCAAACTCGACGAGGCGGCACTGCAGGCGGCCGGCGAAGCCTGCACGGCGGCATCGTCGCCAATCACCGACAAACGCGGCACCGCCGAATATCGCCGCAAAGTCGTTGCGGTACTGTGTCGACGCGCCGCTGAGATTGCTGGACAACGGGCAAGAGGAGCTTAAGAACCATGGCCAAAGTACACGTAACGAGTCGTATCAACGGCCAGACGCAGGAGTTCCTGTGCGAGCCCAATCAGACCATACTGGAGGTCCTGCGCGACGAGCTTGGTCTAACGGGCACCAAAGAAGGGTGTGCAACCGGGGACTGCGGCGCCTGTTCGGTGCTCGTGGACGGCCGGCTCATCTGCTCCTGCCTCATGCTCGGCGCGGAAGCCGCTGGCAAGGACATCGAAACCATCGAAGGCGTTGCCGGCGAGGAGCTGCATCCGGTCCAGACCGCCATCCTCGAGCACGCAGCGCTGCAGTGTGGCATCTGTACTCCGGGGATTGTCGTTGCGGCCAAAGCGCTTCTGGAGAAACACCCCGACCCGGACGAGACGACCATCCGCTACTGGCTGGCCGGAAATCTCTGCCGCTGCACGGGGTACGACAAGATCATTCGAGCCGTGCAGGACGCCGCCAAGACGTTGGCACATCCGGCATAGAACGGATCTGCTGAGGCATGGCCAGGCTCCTCAACCTCGGGTCGCTGTGTATCGATCTCGTGTACGGTGTACCCGCGCTGGCGGGAGCGGGCGAAACCATTGCCAGCACGGAGCGGCAGGTATTTGCCGGCGGCAAGGGGCTCAACCAGTCTCTGGCCGCAGCGCTCGCCGGTGCAAGCGTCATGCACTTCGGCGCCGTCGGTGAGGACGGTGACATGTTGCTCGACATACTCCGATCCCAGGACGTCGATGTGACGGGTGTGCTACGCCTCCCCGGGCCGTCCGGCCATGCGGTCATCCAGGTAGACAACGCAGGACAGAACGCAATTGTGATCAGCGGTGGCAGTAACCGCAACCTGCCCGGGAGTCTGCTCGACACGATGCTCGGCGCCCTCGAAGCGGGTGACTGGGTGCTCCTGCAGAACGAAACCAACGACGTAGGCACGGCCATGCGGGCGGCGGCGGACGCCGGCGCAAAGGTTGCCTTCAACCTGGCACCGCCTGATGAGCGGATTCACGATTACCCCATAGACGCGCTGAGCCTCCTCATCGCCAACGAACCCGAAGCCTGCGCTCTGGCACGGACCGCGGAATCCGCACAGGCGTTCGACGCGCTCATCGATCGGTATCCCCATGTCAGCATCGTGATGACCAGGGGCAAAGACGGGCTGTGCTTCTACGATGCGGCGAGTCAGGCGCGCCAGCAGATGGGCGCATACTCCGTCCAGCCAGTGGACGAAACCGCGGCGGGGGACGCCTTTGTCGGTTATCTCATGGCTGGTCTGGTCAGCGGTGCAAGCATCTCCGAGGCGTTGCCGAAGGCGAGCGCCGCCGGTGCGCTTGCCGTGACCCGGGAGGGTGCAGCGCCCTCTATTCCGAATGCAGCGGCGGTTGCAGACATGTTGGAGCGCGCTACCTTGAGCGCGCCGTTAAGCGAACTCTAAGCCGGTGACTTTGCTCAGGTCGGTGATTGCCTGCTCTTCATTCAGAACTTTGATGGTGTGCATGCCGAGCGCCGCGGCGGGTTTGAGGTTGATCCCCAGATCGTCGAGAAACACCGCGCCGCGGGTCGCAACGCCCAGGCGCTCGCAGGTCAGCGTATAAATGTCCGGATTCGGCTTGCGGATACCCTCGACGCTCGATTCGACGACAAGATCAAACAGCGACATGACGTCGGCAATGGCGGCGGCTTTGGCGGTACTGCGGCTCATTCCCGGGCCTTCGCCAGCCTTCACGTTGTTGGTGATGCAGGCAATCTTGAAATGGCGCTTGCAGTGTTTCAGCACTTCGACCATGCGCGGGCGGACGTCTCCGCTCAGACGGGCGATGACGTCGCGTCCGGGTATCCGGTGGCCGCGCGCCGCAGATTCCTCGGCAAAGCGCGCATCAAACTCGTCCAGCGATATGGCATTGGATTCGAACTGCGCCCAGGCGTTGGTTTCCGGGTTCGTGGCATTGATGCCGCGGATAAAGTCACGCGGCGCGCCGAGGCTGTCCTCGAGCACGTTGAACGCCTCGAACGGACTGGTCGTAATGACCCCTCCAAAATCCCACAAGATGGCCGATATAGAATCTGACAACGTCGTCTCCGTTCACGAAAGGCGAGACTATAGGGTCAAGGAAGGTTGCTTGGCAAAAGCCCAGTAGTCGTTTCCGCAACCGTCGTTTGCGAAACCATTGGAGAACCGATATGCCACTTGCTGAATCAGGATCTCGTTCTCAACAGGGCAGGCGCCGCCTCTGGCGCGTGCTGTGCGGTCTGTGGTCAGCGGTGCTGCTGATTGCGATATTCGCGCCGTGGCCGTACGCAATGGGTGGCGCACTGTTTGCAACCTTCGTGCACTTCGCCGCGCTCGACGAGCGCGACGATCTGCACCGCGAGCCGGGTGGCTGATTGGGAACCGGTTACTGCGGTGAGAACCGGTAGCCGACGCCACGCACGGTCTGAATGAGATGCTGGAGCTTGAACGGCTGCAGCACTTTGCGCAGGCGCAATACGTGCACGTCGACGGTGCGCTCCTCCACATAGACACTACGTCCCCAGACCCGATCGAGGAGCTGGCTGCGATCGAATGCGCGATCCGGATGGCGCATCAGGAGCTCGAGGAGGCGATACTCGGTTGGCCCCACGTGCACGAGCTCACCCTCGATGGTGACCCGGTGACTGTTCAGATCCAGACGGATCCCACCGCTTTCCAGAATGTTGTCTGCAGGCGCGCCGGAACGGCGCAGCAACGCCTTGATTCTGGCGAGCAATTCTCGCGGCGAAAACGGCTTGGTGACGTAGTCGTCCACGCCCGACTCAAAGCTGCGCAACTTGTCCGCTTCCTCGCCGCGCGCGGTCAGCATGATGATCGGCATGGATTGAGTGAGCTCGTCGCGGCGCAGGCGCCGCGCAAGATCGACGCCGCTCATGTTGGGCAGCATCCAGTCGATGATTGCCAGTTCCGGGATGCCCCTGTCCAACAGCTGCAGCGCCTGTTCAGAGGATTCCGCTTCGACAACGTCATAGCTGGCTCTGGACAGGGTGAATGCAAGAAGCTCGCGAATCTCGGGCTCGTCTTCGACTACAAGTATGGGTGTCGCCATGTGCGATGCGGTCTGCGTCGGGTGGTGTTAACGAGTCGGCATTAGAGCCTGCGTTTATGACATTTGAGTGACGTAACGCCAAAAATTGTAATGCAAAACCATCTGCCGTTCAGCCCGGGTCTTGCTCTGGCTCGAGGCGCGCATTAGGGTGGATTTTCTTGATCAGCACGGAGGGAGGCCCCCATGGGCGAGAACATCACACTAGCGGCCAGCGACGGCTTCGAGCTCGGCGCCTACGTCGCAACACCTGCAGGCGCCGCCAAGGGCGCGGTGGTCGTCATCCAGGAGATTTTCGGCGTCAATCAGCACATCAGGGAAGTCACCGACGGCTACGCGGCGGATGGGTACTTTGCGATTGCCCCGAAGATCTTCGATCGCATCGAGCGGGACATTGAGCTCGGTTATGAAGAAGCGGACATGGGTCGGGGGATTGACCTTGCGTTCCAGCAGCTCGATCTCGCCACTGCGCTTGGTGACATTCAGACCGCAATCAATCACGCATCGGCCGAGGGTAAGGTCGGCGTCGTGGGCTACTGTTTCGGCGGACTGCTGACGTGGTTGAGCGCGTGCGATCTGGACGGCGTCGCGGCGGCGAGTTCCTACTATGGTGGCGGCGTGGCCGGTCAGATGGAAAAGACCCCCAAGTGCCCGGTCATCATGCACTTCGGCGAGCTCGATGCGCACATCCCCATGTCGGACGTCGACGCGGTCAAAGC
Source organism: Pseudomonadales bacterium (assembly GCA_028285415.1). Taxonomy (GTDB): domain Bacteria; phylum Pseudomonadota; class Gammaproteobacteria; order Pseudomonadales; family Azotimanducaceae; genus UBA4421. Next base: position 30,959 of record JANQPF010000027.1, on the reverse strand, counting down.
TGCCCAGCCGGACACCCCGGTCCATGTGTACAACGCCGATCACGGTTTCAACTGTGATCATCGGGCGAGCTACGACGCCACCGCTGCGGCAACGGCAAAGGCGCGCACGCTCGAGCACTTTGCAGCGAACCTCGCAGGCTGATGCGTTACTTGATCAGCGTTTGCCTGCTCAGCTGCCTGCCGTTCGCCGCCCTCGCGGAAACGGCGGATGACAACCCGCAGGACACACCCGCGCGTGAGGCCGTCGAGGTCAAGGAAGACAAAGTCTTGTGCAAGCGGATCAAGGTCACCGGCAGTCATATGCGACAGCGCGTGTGTCAGAAGCGCAGCGTCTGGAAGGCACAGCAGGAGGCGTCGCAGGAATCGGTTCGCCGGATACTCGATCAGCCCAATACGGCGGCGCCGGGTTAGCGCAACAGTGTTTACATATCAGCAAGCTGCGTGCTTGACATCTATGGGGGGTTTGTTGATCCTTCGAAAACGGAATGGGGCGGGCGAATCATACTTCACCCGTTGTGTGCCCGGGCTGTTCTGAACCACCAGAATCAGCTTGGGCCATAAGGCCGCAAGCCAGGGTATCGAGGGACTACCCATGGGAAACCAGAGGTAGATCAGCGGTAGAAGGTAAGCGGGCCAAATAAAAGAAACTTGCCGCAAGCGTTATCTGTCGCAGTCTGTGCGTTGAGGCACACGGGCTGCTTCTAGATATGTTGCAAAAGGCACGTAAGAACGGATCTTTCCAGTAGGAAGTTGTAATGAAAAATCTTATGCAGAGGCTCACTACCTTAAGGCTTGTTCCAGTGTTGGCCGGCTTGTTTGCGCTGGTGCTCGGCACCCAGGCAAATGCCACGACGCTGAATGACATCTTTCAGGTTGCTGAAAGGATGAATCAGGCCGCGACGAGGTCACAGGCTAAAATTGATGCGCTGACCGAAGAAACGCGAAAGCTGCTCAATGAGTACAAGACGGTGCTCAAGGAGATCGAGGGCTTGCGTGTCTATAACCGGCAGCTCGAAAAGCAGATTTCCAATCAGGAAGAGGAAATGACGCAGCTGACCTCGTCCATCGACGAGGTGACGGTCATCGAGCGGCAGATCACGCCGCTGATGCTGCGCATGATCGACGGTCTGGAGCAGTTCGTCGGCCTCGACATGCCTTTCCTGTTGAAAGAGCGCAACGAGCGCATCGAGCGGCTGCGTGAGATGATGGACCGCGCCGACGTTGCGGTGTCGGAGAAGTTCTCTCAGGTGCTACGTGCCTATCAGATCGAGAACGAATACGGCCGCACCATGGAAACGTACGGGGACACGATTGTCATTGACGGCACCGAGCGCAAAGTCGACATCCTGAAAGTCGGGCGCGTTGCACTCGTCTACCAGACGCCCGATGGTGAAGAGACCGGCATGTACAACAAAGGTACCGGCGCTTACGAAGCCGTATCCGACGACTACCAGGCGTCGATCCGCCAGGGTATCCGCATGGCCCGTCAGCAGGCCACTCAGGACATGTTCAGCATTCCCGTACACGGCGCGGAGGCAGCACAGTGAGAATCATAATGAAGTCAAAAACACTACTGCTGGCCGCGTTGCTGGCGCTTGCCCCTCAGGCGATTGCAGAAGAGGCGGCACCGACGGCGGCGAACGATCTCGTGGTCAACGAAGCCAATTCGCTGGACGAGCTGCTGCAGAACGTCGAAGACCGCCGCGTGGTCGAATCGCGTGAGCACACCGCCCGCGAGCGCCGTTTCACGCAGGAAAAAGACAATCAGCAGAGACTGCTGAACGATGCGGAAGCCGAGCGCACCCGCGAGGAACGCCGCTCCGACCGTCTGGAGACACAGTTCGAAGAGAACGAAATCCGCATTGGTGACCTGACCGAGCAGCTCGACAAGCGGCTCGGCAGCCTGCGCGAGCTCTTCGGCGTATTGCAGCAGGTTGCGGGTGATACCCGGGGTCTGTTCGAAGCGTCGCTGATCAGCTCGCAGTACCCCAACCGCGGCGACTGGCTTGGTGACCTTGCCAAGAAGATGGGCACGGCCAGCCAGCTGGCAACCATCAACGAGATGGAAGAGCTGTGGTTCGAGCTGCAGCGTGAGATGACCGAGTCCGGCAAAGTGTCCAAGTTCCCGGGCACGATCACCAAGCTTTCCGGTGACAAGGTCAACACCGACATTGTCCGCGTTGGCTCCTACGCGCTCCTCGGCGAAGGAGAGTACCTGCAGTGGGACCCTGACACCCAGGCCATCATCGAGCTGGCACGTCAGCCCACGGGACGTCACGTCGACACCGCGGAGGCCGTGCAGACTGCCGCTCCTGGCGAAATCGTCGAATTCTCCATCGACCCGCTGCGCGGCTCACTACTGGCCCTCCTGATTCAGGCGGCCACGCTGGGTGAGCAGGTGGGCTCCTTCGGCGCGGTTGCCGAATGTTACCTGCCGTTCTGTGACGGTCAGGGCGGCACCGTCGGCGCCATCATCATCCTCGGCGGCGTGATTGGTGTGCTGCTTGCTCTCGAGCGTCTGCTCACGCTGTCCATGGTTGGCGCCAAGGTCAACTCCCAGCGCAAGAATCCGACGCCGAGCGACGACAACCCGCTGGGACGCGTGCTCAAGGTTTACGACGAAAACAAAGACGTCGACGTGGAGACGCTGGAGCTGAAGCTGGGCGAGGCGATACTTGGGGAGACACCCAGGTTGACAAGGAATATCACGCTGATCCAGGTGATCTCGGTTGTTGCACCGCTCACGGGCCTGCTTGGAACGGTTATCGGCATGATCGAAACCTTCCAGGCCATTACCCTGTTCGGCGCAGGTGATCCGAAGACGATGGCCAGCGGTATTTCCAAGGCGTTGATGACAACGGTACTGGGTCTTTGTGTGGCCATTCCGACCACGCTGCTGCATGCGCTCGTCAACGCGCGCTCCAAGTCCGTCATCCACGTCATCGAAGAGCAGAGTGCAGGCATCATTGCCGATCACGCAGAGAAATCAGGTCAGCCGCTGGGTTAAGCGGCTGATCTGTTCTTGCAGGCAGTTGATGCAGACAGTTTAAGGAGTAGCCGTTAGATGTTAGGCGACGCTTATCTTGCAATTATCCGCTTCATGGAAATGGGCGGTGACGTGCTCTGGCTGATTGCGCTGATCACGTTTCTGATGTGGACGCTGATCTTCGAGCGCTTCTGGTTTTTCTACACCGAGCACAAGTCGTTAGTGCGCGAATCCACCGAACGCTGGGAGGGTCGCGATGAGCGCACTTCCTGGAGCGCTCATCAGGTTCGCGAGGCCATGATTTCCGACGCGTCGGATCGTATAACAGGATCGTTGCCTATCATTCAGACCTGCGTGGCACTATGCCCGTTGTTCGGTCTGCTTGGCACGGTAACGGGCATGATCGCGGTGTTTGACGCCATGGCGACCCAGGGTGGTAACGCCCGCTCCATGGCAGCCGGCGTATCGATGGCAACCATTCCGACCATGTCGGGTATGATTGCTTCGCTGTCAGGCCTGGTCGGCAGCACCTGGCTGCGGCGCAAGGTGGACTACGAAATAGAGCTTTTCGAAGACCACCTGACCCTGGACCACTAAGGAGCACGCACGTATGCGCATGAAATCCCGAAGACGCGGCTCAGGCGACGAAGACGCAGACATCAACCTGACCCCGATGCTGGACGTCGTGTTCATCATGCTGATTTTCTTCATCGTGACGGCCACGTTCATCAAGCAGGCGGGCATCCAGGTGCTGCGTCCCGATGCGCTGACGGCGGAGCAGAAGCCCACGGTCAGCATGCTGATTGCCATCAGCCCGAACGGTGAGATCTGGATCGACAAGAAGCGGGTCGATCCGGGTACCGTACGTGCACACATCGAGAAGCTGCACGCGGAGAACCCGAAAGGGGGGCTCGTCATCCAGGCGGACAGAGAATCCACCAACGAAAAACTCATGGTTGTGTTGAACGCGGCCAGGGCGGCGGGATTGCGTGAAGTCGCAATCTCGACGGAAAAGAACTAGGAAGCGAAAGCTAGGGTTATTGTCATGATCGTACGCTACGCCATCGGAGTTGGTCTCGGAGCCATCGTCACCTTTCTGCTCTTCCTCATCATGCAGGCCGTCATTGCCAATGACGAAGCCAACATCGATGAAGGGGTAAAAGGTAAGCTCCTCGACATGGTTCGTCTCACCGACGACGAAGAAATTCAGACCAAACAACGCAAACCCAAGCCGCCACCACCGCCGGACGAGCCGCCACCGGACATGCCGAAGCCCACGTTTGATTCGTCTGACGTGTCTACGGGTGTCGACATCGGTGCGGTAGACGTCAATGTGGACCTCGATGTGGGTGGCGGGGGATTCAGTTCCGACGGGGAATACCTGCCCATCGTCAAGGTGGCGCCCGTGTATCCCCGGCGCGCGCAGACTCGAGGCATTGAGGGTTACGTCCTCCTCGAGTTCATCGTCACCAAAACCGGCGCCGTGCGCGATCCGGTGGTCATAGAAGCAAAACCGCCCGGCATCTTCGACCGGGCAGCAATCAACGCCGCACTCAAGTTCAAATACAAGCCGAAAGTGGTCAACGGCGCCGCCATCGACGTGGCCGGCGTGCGTAACCGCATTACTTTCGAGCTGGCTGATTGATAGGAGTTGGCTATGAAGATATCTCTTAGATCTCTGCTCTACACGGGTCTGTGTGCGCTTGTCCTGGGCGCCACGCCTGCAATCTGGAGCACCACCGCACACGCGGCCGAAGAGCAGAAGAAACCACAGAAAACACGCCGCGTTCCGTCCATATCCGAAGCCGTCTACAAGAAGCTTGCAGAAGCGCAGGAATTCATCGACGCCAAGGATTACAACGGCGCCGAGAACGTGTTGAAAAACATGCTCGATCGCAGCAAGCGCTATAACGGCAATGAGATCGGGCAGGTGCACAGCATGCTGGGCTACGTGTACTTCCTCAAAGAGGAGTACGTGAAGGCAATCAGCGAGTACAAGATTGTGGTTGCCCAGGGTGAGGACATCCCCGAGGGTCTCGAAACCACAACGCTGTACACGCTGGCACAGCTTTCGTTCGTTGAAGGGCGTTTCCAGGATGCGCTCGACTACATGGAAACCTGGATCTCTAAGGCTGACAATCCGGGACCGCAGCCGCAGATATTCATGGGCCAGGTCTACTATCAGATGAAAGATTACCCCGCGGCCATCGACAAGATGGAAGGGGGTATTCAAATGGCCCGAGAGCGCGACATGACCATCAAGGAAAACTGGTGGCAGCTCTTGAACTTCCTGTACTACGAGCAGGAGAACATGCCGAAGGTCATCGAAATCCTCGAAATCCTCGTACGCGACTATCCCAAGCGCGACTACTGGGTGCGTCTGGCGGGTATGTACGGTCAGGAAGGCGAGGACATCAAACACATGAAAACCCTGCAGGCGGCCTATGCAGGTGACTACCTCGACAAAGAGACCGATCTGACCAACCTGGCAGGTCTCCTCATGCAGGAGGAAATCCCTTACAAAGCGGCGAAGATTCTCGAGAAAGGCATTGATGACGAAATCGTCGAGCGCAGCTCCAAGAATCTGCGCGCCCTCGGTCAGGCCTGGCAGCTCGCCCAGGAGGTCGACAAAGCAATCCCCGTGCTGGAGGACGCCGCGAAGCTTGCTGATGACGGCCGCATCTACGACCAGCTTGCTTACGTCTATCTCGAAGCAGACCGTTTCGACGACTGCATTCGCTCCGCCAACGGCGCGCTCGACAAAGGCGGCGTGCGCAAAGTGCAGAGCACCTACTTCGTGCGCGGGCTGTGCCTGTACAACCAGGACAAGCTGAACGACGCGCGTGGCTCGTTCGTTTCCTGCCGCAACGAAGCGCGGCGCAAGGAAGACGACACGAACCAGCGCACCTGCCTGCAGTGGATCACCTTCATCGACCGTGAGAAGGACCGCATCGCGAAGCTGGCTGCCGCCGGCTGATATGAGCGCAATTCGGGGCGCTGCTGAATAAGTATCGTTTGATCGACAGCAGCGACTCCCGGAGACTGAAAGCCGGTGCATGGCGCACCGGCTTTTTTTTGCCCGCGGTCTTTTGTCCCGCAGCCATAGGAGGTTCAGCATGTTTACCGGCATTGTCCAGGCGCTGGCGCCAATCAAGCACATTGCCGACGAAAGCGGCCTCATTCGCCTGAGCGTCACGATGACCGACATGACACAAGGTCTCGAGCTCGGCGCGTCGGTCGCCGTGAACGGTACCTGTTTGACCGTGACGGGCGTTACTGGAGACACCGTGTCTTTCGACGTCATCCCTGAAACGCTGCGTACAACCAATCTGGGGGCGCTCAGTGAGACGAGTTTGGTCAACGTCGAGCGTTCTTTTCAGATTGGCGACGAGGTTGGCGGTCACATCGTGTCCGGTCACGTCACCGGCACGGCAGAGCTTCTAGAGCGCCGGGTGAACGGCAACGACCACGTGCTGCGGTTTGAACTCGCTGCCGCGTGGGGACGATTCGTCTTTCACAAAGGATTTATTGCGCTCGACGGCGCAAGCCTGACCGTTTCAGCCATCAACCGCGAAGCGGGATGGTTCGAAGTGAGTCTGATCCCGGAGACCCTGGCGCGCACGACCCTCGGTCAACGGGCGCAGGGGGAGCGGGTCAACGTCGAGGTGGACAATCAGACGGTGACCACCGTGGAGACGGTCGAACGGATACTTGCAGATCCAGCCTACCGCCAGGCCCTCGCCGGAGCGTCGGGCTGAAGCGCTACGAGCGCTGGCGCTGCATCTGCCGCAGGTTGCCGATCACCGACTGCAATGCGCGATCGAAGACCTGTGACTCGTCGATGAGCTTGAGCTCTTTGTCCTTGAGGAGGCACGCCAGCTCCATCCGGTTCTTCTGCAGTACCTTCATACCGCGCCGGTTGACGAAGATGTAGTTGTTCCCGGGCTGGGTGATCGTTGCAAGCTTGCAGCGCACAACGCGTTCCGGATCGCTGGTAATTTCAATCCAGGTGCCCTCGGTGATCGCTTTGATTCGCTCCGCGAACTCGGGCTCGATCGACTCGAGCTCCACATCGAGACTGGGAGCGGCCAGCACAATCTCTTCGACCACGGTTTCCTCGAACGCGGTCGCCGGTCGCTCGTCCTCCTCCAGATAAGCGCGGTCGTTTGCAGACAGCGCCTGCAGGTGACTTTCCAGCCAGTGCAGAAACACGTCGCTTTCGTCTTCGGGGCAGCCGACTTCCGCCATCCCGGCCGCAATATCCGTGGTAAGCCCGTCCATCATCGCGTCGCGCTTTTGCACTTCATCGAGCTCTGAAAAGGGCTGCAGCGCCCACAAGAGGTCATCGAGAATGGCAACGCTGTCGCTCCATTCCCCCGACTGCTCGCCGTGCTTGACGTTCTGCAGCGTCATGACACGGCTCCACGTATCGCTGATAAACTTGCCGGCCTCCGCCGGCAATCTGAGGCCACACGCCTTCTGATTGATCAGCGCCTGTACCTGCAGCTTGGCACCATGCGTTTTGGCTTTACCGGCTTCAGATTCCTTGACGCGCTGTTCCACCATGACGCTGCGGCGGGAATCTTTGGTGACAAATTCTCTGAGCTCCTTCAGAAGCTCTGCAAACACGTCCGGATTTTCCGCAAACTCGTTCAACACCCGCAGCACGACCGACTCGATCTTGTCGTAAAGCGCGTCGCGTTTCAGTTCCTGCGCGCTGCTCCAGCCGATACCGGCGCTGGAAAGCTCGTTCAGGAGCGCGCGGGCAGGGTGGCCCGGCTTTTCGAAAAAGCCCTTGTCGAGAATGGCGAGCTTGATAATGGGGATCTGCAGCCGCCCGATCAGCGCCTTCATGGGAATGGCAAGGTTGCGGTCGTTCAGAATGTAGTCGAACAGCATGCCCACAAAGTTGACCGTGTCGTCGTCAGCCTGCCCCAGCGCTTTGGCCGATTCGGGATCGACGTGGGAAAGGACGAGCGAGCGAACGTCGGAAAGCTCCGGCACGACGTTGATGTCGATGCGCTCGGGCGTTGCTTCACGCTGAATGCGGCTGAGTGCATGAATCAACTCATTCGATTCAATGGTCGGCAGGACGATGCTGCCCTCACCAATGCCGCCGAGACCCGTGCCGGCGCCGCCACCGCCGCCGAGTCCAGTACCTCCGAGTCCGCCACCGCCGCCGGAACCGCCAACTCCGAGCCCGCCGCCCTGTGCGTCACGCACGCCGGCAAGCAGGGACTGCACCGTGTTGAAGCCGAAGCCGCCACCACCGGTGCCGAGCGCCGCAGGACCACCCTGGGACGGGCTCAGACCCTGGGCCGGATTCAGATCGGGTGCCGTTGCAGACCGCGTCGACGGCGCGCTGGGCCCGTTTCTGTGCCTGCCTTTGAGGCGGCTCGAAACATCCGGCAGCACATCGGCGTCGATGAGCGCCCGGTTTGCGGATTCGAACACCGGGCCCAGCCGCTCCATGACAAAGCGTTCGAAGAGCTTCATCAGAATGATGCGGATTTTAATGCCCACTTCGAGCACGGCGAGCGCATCGGCAAAGCTGGTGCTGAGCGCATGCGGTCCGATGGGATTGCTGCGCTCGGTGACCGTGCTGTGTTTGGCGAGGAAATCCAGCCGTTTGGTCAACTGCATCACCGCCAGACTGTACTGACTCGTCACCTTGGAAACGATGCCGGAAACGGCAACCGTCATCTCGAGCTCGTCTTGTTCCAGCAGCGAGAAGCTGTCTGCATCGAGCTCCTCTTCTTCTTCGATGTCGTCGCTGGCGTTAGGTGCGTACGCGTCTTCGAATCCCTGGTAGAAGCTGCGCATGAAGTTCGAGGCAATCTCCTTCCGGTGCAGGCGAATCAGCCGCATCGAGTCGAAATACATCTCCTGCTGCTGGTCGCTCTGACTGCGGTCGGCGAGCTCAAAGAGCGCATCGTCGGTGTTGTTGAACAGGTTCTGCAGCAGGTCGTTGAGCTGCTTTTTGCCCTGTTGACGGATGGTGTGAACGATCGGCGGCAGGCTGGCGGCTTTTTTCCCCTGCACGTTTAATTCAACGACCTTTACTTGACTCACAAATGCTGCCCGAATGGTTTGCTCCACGAGCTATTACAGCAATTTCTGCAAGCCGGAACTGCGCGCTAAGCCGCTCTCAATGTGTGTCGGTCATCACACCTTGGCAGGATCACGAGTCACACCCCCGGGGCAGGGGGTATGGCGCTGGAACGTGCTGAACGGAATGCTCAGCGGGCGTAGGCGGTCGCGTGAAAGTCGCGCCAGTCGAGAATGTCGGTGGCAGCGCCGGATTTCAACTGCACGCCCACGAAATGCATCTCCGCGCCGTTTTCATCCGTTTCACTGGTAGGCCGGCTCCAGCGCACCTCACCGGCGAGGAAAAACTTGCCGGGACGTGAAGAGACGTCCACCCAGAGATCGAGGAGCGTACCCACCGGCACCGCCTGGGTGGTTTTGAACTGAATGCCGCCCATGGACATGTTGACCGCCGTGCAGGACAGCGTCGCGCCAACGAGATCGGGCTCATCCGCCGCCAGCACAACCTGAGTGAACAGGCGGTCATCGCTTTCGGTACGCGGATGCATCCGCTTGTCATTGGTCGACAGACGCTTCACGCGGGCGCGATTGAATTCGATGATGTTGTCAGCCATGACGCTCTCCCTTCCACTGTCTCAACGGTCCCTGTTGAAAGCAGCTTTCTCGTGACCGGAGGGCATAGTAGCGGTTCCGGTCGTTCTGCACTGTAATTCACATGTGTCAATTGTGGCGACTCTTCTCGTCACATTTGTACACATCAAACATAACCTGTAGAAGACAATGCGAATATCGTGCCAGACGATAATAACATTAAAATACAATGGGTTACGATATATACCTCAATCAATTTCCGGGGCGTATGTCGACCGGATCAACCCACAGGGGGCCTGATACTGACCTGCTGCGGCAGTTCCAGGCTCGACTTTGGCACTTATCGGTACATTCGTCTAACATGCAGCGCAATTTAACTGCCGGTTCGCTCGTGGGGATTTACGCAAAGTTGAGCCAGGCCTGGCAGACGCAGAACTCTCTGCTCTGTGTCGGCCTCGACCCTGAAATGGCGTTTCTGCCTGAGCATCTGCTCGAAAGTAGCACGCCGTATTTCGACTTCTGCAGCGCCATCGTGGACGCAACCGCGCCGTACGTGTGCGCCTTCAAACCCCAGTTCGCCCACTTCGCGGCAGCGGGTCGGGAAACAGAGCTTGCCGAGGTGCTGAACTACATTCACGCGCGCTATCCACATCTCGTCACGATTCTGGATGCCAAGCGCGGTGACATCGGCAGCACCGCCACCTACTACGCCAAAGAAGCCTACGAGCGATATGGCGCCGACGCGGTGACGTTGAGCCCTTATCTCGGCTACGAAAGCGTGGCGCCCTATCTCGCCTACGCCGAGCGCGGGCTGGTGGTGCTCTGTCGCACCAGCAATCCGGACAGCAACTGGCTGCAGAACGATCCGGCCGACACGGAGCCGGTGTTTGCGAGGGTGGCGCGGCGGGTGGCTGAATGGAACGCGCAGGGCCAGTGTATGCTGGTAGCGGGCGCCACGTACCCCGAGGAGCTCGGCAGCATCCGCCAGCTGGTCGGCAATATGCCGCTGCTGGTGCCCGGTATCGGCGCCCAGGGTGGTGATCTCGTTGCGGTGCTGCAACACGGTCTCGATCCGCAGGGAACGGGGTTAATCATATCCAGCTCGCGCGGCATCCTGTATGCGGCAGCGGCAAACGGCGAGCGTGTGACCGCGGATTTTGCGCAATATGCCGCCAACGCCGCTGCGGCGCTCAGGGACGAGATCAACAAAAACCGAGATACAACCTGAGAAAATATACATAAATTACTGAAATATATAAAAATAATATCCGACTACAACATTATGATGTTGCCGTCGGCGTGTCGTAGTTAAACTACTTCACTGTGCTCGGTCCCTGGCGCGGCAATGACGGCAGCGGCGGCGACAACCTCACTTCACGGCGTACGCGAGGCAGAGCACGGCTTGGTCACACACTCGCTGTGCACGGTCAGCGCGGCTGGTTTCAAAGAAAGGGTGGGAGCCCATCATGGTGAGTCGTTCTGCGACGCGCACAGAGAGGCATACGTGACGCCTGACGCCGTCATCTATCGATATCTGGAGCTGATCAGCAGCGCGGGTGCGGATACCGCCGCGCTCGGGAAATTGCTGTCCGCTGACGCAGACCTTTTGATGCGCTGGCTGAAGCTCCTCGAAGTGCCCGCCAGCTTCGCCGCACTCGATGACGCGCTCAGCCGCCTCGAACCCGAAGAGTTCACGGGCCTGGCCGAAGCTCAGGCCTGGTCGGTGCTGCCCATCGTTGGCAGCGCCAGGCTGTCCCTCGACCAGTGGATGGGGGTGCTGCGGGCCGCGTTTCTCGCCGAGGTGCTTGCCGAAGCGGACGATGCGGCATCCCTCGATCCCACGGACGTGCGATTGCGCACTTTGCTGGCCATTTCAGGCGTACAGCTCACCAATGATCCGCTCCTTGCCGAGCTGAACGATTTTCGCGGCATCAACCCGGCGCTGCTGGAAGATGCAAGCCTGGAGCTGCGTATTTTTGCCGTGGTGGACGGGCTCGAGATTGGTCGTGAAAGTGAGCTGGCCGCACAGTTGCTCGGTTTGTCAGAAGCGCAGTTTCAACCGCTCCTGGAGACCGCCGAGGCGCGCGTGAGGCGCTTTGTCGAAGATCTCGAGATCAACAGCGACACGGGCGCCGACTGGGCACAGCTGATCTGGCTGCGCCAGCAGGTGAGCGTCGTCACCGCGGGCCTGCAGGGTTGCAGGGACTGGGAAACTTTCGCCGAAACGCACACGCTCGTCAGCCGCAGCCTGTTCGATCACGTCCCGCTGGTGCTGGTGCAGCGGGAGGCGGGCGGTCCGCTCGAGATCCTCGGTGATGGCGGCACTGCCGTCAGCATCCATCCAAACAGCACAACAAGCCACGTGGCGGCGGCCACGCGCAGCGGCGAGCTGACGCAGATACGCGAAGGGGCCGATCTTGCGGTCGTGGATCGCCAGCTGCTGCGGCGGCTTGCCGCCGACGAAGCGCTGGTCATGCGCACGCCCGACATGGAACCTGCGGTAGTGCTGGTTGCTGCCGCGGACGAAGACATCGACAGCGAAAACCTCACCCAGCTCTATGCACAGGCGTTGGCGCGTCCGGCCAGCCTGCTGCACGCCGGCGTCGAGGCATCGCAGGGCGCCGAGGACGGCCAGCTCGAGCAGTTCCGTTCAGCCGAACAGAAGCGCCTGCGGGAAATTGTGCATGAAGCCAACAATCCGTTGAGCATCGTGCACAACTACCTGCACATCCTGCAGCTGCGCCTGCAGCACGAACCCGAAGCCGCGGAACAGCTTGCGTTGATCAGCAGCGAGCTGCGGCGCGCGGCAGACGTATTTGCCACCGCTCGGGAAGTCCCCAAGCAGGTTCAGGTGAAAGCGACGGCGCCGGGCGAAGTCAGCGCAATCGACGTCGGTCACTGGCTGCGGCAGATCACCGAGCTGCACAGTGGATACGCGGCGGAGCGCGGCGTGCCTTTGAACACCGATTTTCCTGAAACGGCCGTGACGATCCACTCCCAGCAGGACAAGCTGACGCAGATTCTCACCAACCTGCTCAAGAACGCGCTGGAGGCCTGCGTGGACGGCGATGACGTCACGGTAGGTTATCGCACGGGTGTGTATCGCAACGGTCGTCTCGGCGCTGAGGTGGTCGTTGCCGACAGCGGGCCGGGGTTGCCTGAAGAGGTGCTCGCCAATCTGACGGTGGCCAAACGCAGCAGCAAAGGCGGTGATCACCAGGGCGTCGGCCTGCAGGTTGCGTTTGCACTCGCCGACGAGCTCGACGGTGCCCTGGACGTACGCACCGGTGCGGGGCAGGGCACAACGTTCACGCTCTTTGCGCCGATCGATCCCCTGACCGCTCAGCCGGCCTGAAACGTGCTCAAACGTTTTTGATCAGGTTGCGGGCGATGATCCCCTGCTGAATCTGGCTCGTCCCCTCGTAAATCCTGAAGAGCCGCACGTCGCGATAGAAGCGGGCGACGGCGTACTCTTCCATATAGCCGGCGCCGCCGTGAATCTGCACGGCACGGTCCGCAACACGGCCCACCATTTCCGTCGCGTATAGCTTGCAGCACGAAGCGAGCATGGTCACGAACTCTCCCTGATCCCTTCTCCTGGCGGCATCCAGCACCATGCACTCGGCGGCGTAACACTCGGCTTGGCTGTCAGCGAGCATGCCCTGCAGAAGCTGAAACTCGGCAATGGGCTGTCCAAACTGCTGACGCTCGGTGGCATAGGTGACGGACATGTCGATCAGGCGGTCGGCGCAGCCGACGGAGAGCGCGCTGATGTGCAGCCGCCCCCGATCGAGGGTTTTCATGGCGGTGGAGAACCCCTTGTTCAGGTTGTCAGGGCCGCCGATGATGTTTTCCGCCGGTACCCGGCAGTCTTCGAAAATGACGTCGCAGACGTGCGCACCCTGCTGGCCCATCTTTTTGTTTTTCGGTCCCAGCGTGATGCCCGGAGAAGCTGCGTCAACCAGGAAAGCCGACACGCCGCGTGAGCCCGGCAGATCCGGATCAGTGCGCGCAAAAACTGTGAAGAGCTGCGCGCTGGGAGCGTTGGTGATGTAGCGTTTGGTGCCGTTCAGCACGAACTCGTCACCCTCGCGTACTGCCCGGGTTTTCACCGCGCCGGCGTCGGAGCCGGCATCCGGCTCGGTGAGGGCAAACGAGCCGATGAACTCACCGCTCGCAAGCCGGGGCAGGTAATACGCTTTCTGCGCTTCGGTGCCGTCCATCACCAGCCCCTGTGAGCCGATACCATTGTTGGTGCCGATGATCGATCGAAAAGCGGGGGCGGCGTGGCCGAGCTCCATGACCACCAGGCACTCCTCCTCCGTATTCAGACCCAGGCCACCGTATTCCTCCGGGATCGTGAGCCCGAAGAGGCCAAGCTCGCGCATCTGCTGAATGACCGCTTCCGGCATGCGGTCCTCTTCCGCCACCTGTTCTTCCAGCGGAATCAGCTGCTCGTCGACGAAACGCCGCACGGTCGTGCGCAGCTGCGCGAGGGTGTCCTGATCGAGTGCCATGGTTGCTTGAGCTTCCTTCCTGTGTCGGCGCGGGAGTATAGAGAAAAGCTGCCGCCAGGCCGACCCCGGCGCCGGATCGATTCGAATTGCAGATCGACCGACGCTGCTTTAGCCTTCTGCAGCTTTTTTCATCCGCTGGAAGGAACAAAATATGGCCACCGACAAAGCGCCGTTTTCCTGGGAAGACCCGCTCTTTCTCGACACGCAGTTGACCGAGGAAGAACGCATGGTGCAGCGCAGCGCGCGCGACTATGCACAGGACAAACTGATGCCCCGCGTGCTGATGGCAAACCGCCACGAAACGTTCGATCGGGAGATCATGAACGAGTTCGGTGCGCTTGGCATGCTGGGGGCAACGCTGCCGGAAAAATACGGCTGCTCCAACGTCAACTATGTCTGCTACGGGTTGATGGCTCGTGAGGTCGAGCGGGTCGATTCCGGATACCGATCAGCCATGAGCGTGCAGTCGTCGCTGGTGATGCACCCGATTCACGCTTACGGCAACGAAGCGCAGCGCGAGAAGTACCTGCCGAGGCTTGCCACGGGTGAATGGGTGGGCTGCTTCGGCCTCACCGAACCGGACCACGGCTCGGATCCAGGCAGTATGGTCACCAACGCCAAGGCGGTGGACGGCGGCTACGTGCTGAACGGCGCCAAGATGTGGATCACCAACTCACCGATCGCCGACCTTGCCGTCGTGTGGGCAAAGCTCGACGGTGAGATCCGCGGCTTTGTCGTGGAGCGGGCATTCGAAGGATTCAGCACGCCCAAGATCGAAGGCAAGATGAGCCTGCGCGCTTCCATCACCGGTGAGATTGTGCTCGACAACGTTTTTGTGCCCGCCGAGAACCTGCTGCCCGAGGGGCGTGGACTCGGCGGTCCGTTTGGCTGCTTGAACCGCGCACGTTACGGCATTGCCTGGGGCGCCATGGGAGCGGCGGAGTTCTGCTGGCACGCCGCGCGTACCTATACGCTCGAGCGCCAGCAGTTCGGCAGGCCGCTTGCGGCGACGCAGCTGGTGCAGAAGAAGCTGGCCGACATGCAGACGGAAATTACGCTGGGCCTGCAGAGCTGTCTGCGCATGGGACGCCTCTTCGATGAAGGCAATCTCCCGATCGAAGTCATCTCGCTCATGAAGCGCAACAACTGCGGCAAGGCGCTGGACATCGCGCGGGTCGCCCGCGACATGCACGGCGGCAACGGCATTCATGACGAGTTTCACGTGATCCGGCATGTCATGAACCTGGAAACCGTCAACACTTACGAAGGCACGCACGACATCCATGCATTGATTCTGGGGCGGGCGCTGACGGGACTGCAGGCGTTTACCGGCTGAAAGTGATATCACGGCCATATCGCAATATGGAGATATCCTGAAAGTCAGGGTGAAATCGGCCCACCGCTGTTGTCCGGGTGCGGTCGCGAATCTATGTTCTCCTCACGCAGGGTGCAAGGGAGCGGGAGAAACATGATTCGCATAGTTGTCGTCGACGATCACGCGCTGGTCCGAGAATGCCTCATCAAAGCGTTGACCGGCATGTCAAACGTGCAGGTCGTCGGAGAAGCCCAGACCGGCGAGCAGGCAGTGCATCTCTGCCGGGACCTGCAACCGGACATTGCCCTCATGGACATTGTGATGCCCGGTATGGGTGGCCTCGAAGCGACGCAGCGGATTGTTCGCGGCGGCGGCCGCACTGCCATCATTGCGCTCACGGCACACTCAGAGGCGCCGTTTCCGGCACAGATGCTGAAAGCAGGAGCGCTCGGCTATCTCAGCAAAGGTGTCGCCATGCACGAGCTCGAAACCGCCATCCGCAGGGTTTTCGCCGGCAAACGCTACGTTTGCGCTGAGGTCGCCCAGGAGCTTGCAAGCTACGCCTACGAAGACCGCTCGCAGAGCCCATTCGACGTCCTCTCACACCGGGAAATGCAGATCATGATGATGGTGGTCGGCTGCCAGAAGGTACGGGAGATTTCCGGATCGCTGCATCTCTCACCGAAAACCGTCAACAGCTACCGCTATCGGATCTTCGAAAAGCTCAACATATCCAGCGACGTCGAGCTTGTGCTCCTTGCCGTCAAACATGGGATGGTCACGCTGTCACCCCAGCTGCCGCAGCCGGCGCGCGCGCATGCGCCAATGCCACCAACGCCGCCAATGGACCATGCGCAGAGCGCCTGAGGAAACCCTCGCCGGACTCGCCGGCTGCCGCAGGTGTCCACGGCTGGCGCGACATCATCTGGAGGTTCGGGAGCAGTACCCGGATTATCACGCCGCCCCCGTCGGGGCATGGGGCAGTGCGCGGCATCGACTGTTGATTGTAGGCCTGGCGCCAGGACTGCATGGTGCTGCACGGACCGGGAAAGCATTTGTCGGCGACGCGAGCGGCGAGTTCCTGTTTACCGCGATGCACGCAACCGGTTTCGCCAGCAACGCCAACCCGCAGCGGGCGCGCCTCCACGGTGCGCGCATCACCAACGCGGTGAAATGTCTGCCGCCGGGAAATGCACCGCAGGCTGTCGAAACCCGGAACTGCGCGCCGTTCCTGCAGGCGGAGCTTGCCGCCTTTACCCCCGGTCCGCGGTCAGCTCCCCGAGTGCTGCTGACGCTGGGTGGCGTTGCCCATCGCGCCGTGTGTCGCGCCCTCGAAGTCCCGGGCAACGACTTTGCCCACGGTAGCGAGCGGTATCTGCAGCCCAACCTGCTCTTACTCGCGAGCTTTCATCCGAGCCGGCTGAACGTCAATACCGGCCGCCTGACGGCCGACATGCTGCAGCGCATTTTCGAGCGCGTCCGCACTGAGCTGCAGCGCTGAGCGAACGCCGGGTGTTCGGCTTGGCCCTGACGGTGCGCGGGGCTATAGTGCGCGGCTATGTCCACACCCGCTTTCGACGCCGAGGCGTTTCTCAAAACTCTGACCAGGAAGCCCGGCGTCTACCGCATGGTCGACGCGGACGACAAGATCCTCTACGTCGGTAAAGCGCGAAACCTCAAAAATCGAGTCACCAGCTATTTTCGGGCGTCGGGGCTGCAGGCAAAGACGATGGCCATGGTGGCCAAAATTGCCCGGATCGAAATCACCGTCACCCAGAGCGAAACCGAGGCCCTGCTCCTCGAGCAGAGCCTCATCAAGGCTGAACGTCCGCCCTACAACATCGTGCTGCGCGACGATAAGTCTTATCCCTATATCTATCTGACGGACCACGGCGACTATCCCCGTTTGACCTTTCACCGTGGTGCCAAGCGCAGAAACGGCCGCTACTTCGGACCGTTTCCCTCAGCCTACGCCGTGCGCGACAGCATCAACATTCTGCAGAAGCTCTTTCAGCTGCGGCACTGTGACGACAGCTATTTCAAAAACCGTTCGCGTCCCTGCCTGCAGTATCAGATTCAACGCTGCAGCGGTCCCTGCGTGGGTTTGATCGACCCCGACGACTACCGTGAAGACGTGGAGCTGGCCGTCCTCTTTCTGGAAGGGAAGAGTCAGCAGGTGCTCGACAGCTTCAAGCGCAAAATGGACCAGGCCGCGGCTGATCTCGAGTACGAGAAGGCGGCGCGGTTGCGCGACCAGATTCAGCACTTGCGCAAAGTGCAGGAAAATCAGTACGTGCACGGGGAGGGCGGTGACGTCGACATCTTTGCGCTCGCACGGGAGAGCGGCGTGAATTGTGTGCAGGCGCTCTTCGTGCGCAAAGGGCGCATGCTGGGCCAGCGCACCTTCTATCCGAAAAACGAGCTCGAGCTCGACGTTGAAGACGTGATGGACGCGTTTCTGTCTCAGTATTATCTCGCATCGAAAAACCGTGATCTGCCGAAAACTGTTGTGGTGTCACACATCGGCGACGATCGCGACGTTCTGCGCGAGGCGCTGACCACCATGGGCAGCCGTAAGGTCGAGATTGTGCGCGACGTGCGCGGCCAGCGTGCCCGCTGGCTGGCGCTGGCGCACGAGAACGCGAGCCTCAGCCTCAAGAGCTTCATTGCCGACCGGCGCAACATGTTCGCGCGCTTTGTGGCGTTGCAGGATGCGCTCAGCATGGAAACGATGCCGGAACGACTCGAGTGTTTCGACATCAGCCACACGATGGGTGAGGCAACGGTCGCCTCCTGCGTGGTCTTCGACAGCAACGGTCCGCTCAAATCCGACTACCGGCGATTCAACATCGAAGACATCACTGCAGGAGACGATTACGCCGCCATGGAACAGGCGCTGCGGCGGCGTTACACCCGTCTGAAACAGGGCGAGGGGCGGCTTCCCGACGTGCTCGTCATCGACGGCGGGCCCGGCCAGGTGGGTCGCGCCCACGCCGTGCTCGACGAGCTGCAGGTCGACGACGTACAGATTCTCGGCATCGCCAAGGGGCCGGACCGGCGGGTAGGGCTCGAACGCTATTTTCTGAACGGCAGCGAAATTGCCGTGGACGGTGCCGGTGACGCCGGCCATCTGCTGCAGCACATCCGAGACGAAGCGCATCGCTTTGCCATCACAGGCCATCGCCAGCGCCGCCAGAAAGCACGCCAGCAATCGGAGCTCGAGGGCATAGAAGGGGTCGGGCCGAAACGGCGTAAGCAGCTGTTGACCCACTTCGGCGGTCTGCCGGGCGTGAAGGGTGCGAGTGTCGAAGAGCTTGCTAAAGTTCCAGGTATCAGTCGCAAAATGGCGGAAACCGTCTACGGCGCGCTGCATCAGTAGCCTGCCACGAGCCCCACATGAATTTACCCAACATCATCACCCTGGCACGTATTCTCCTGATTCCGGTGTTTGTGATGCTATATCTCGTACCCGGTCAGTGGACCTACATTCTGACGGCCGCCATGTTCGGCCTGGCGGCGTTCACCGACTGGCTCGACGGTTATCTCGCCCGCAAGCTCAATCAAACGACGCCGTTTGGCGCCTTTCTCGACCCCGTGGCGGACAAACTCATCGTCGTGAGCGCGCTTGTGCTCCTCATGGCGCACCATGCAAACGTGTGGCTGACGCTGCCCGGGCTCATCATCGTCGGGCGGGAAATTGTCATCAGCGCGCTCAGGGAGTGGATGGCCGAGATGAACAGCTCCGGGCGGGTCATCGTCGGCATGCTCGGCAAGGTCAAAACCACGCTGCAGATGATTGCCATTGTTGTCCTCCTGGCGCATAAACCCGATCTCGACTCTATCTGGGTCATTTCCGGCTACGTGCTGCTGTACGTCGCGGCCTTCATGACGCTCTGGTCGATGACGGTGTACCTGCGGGCGGCCTGGCCTGCGCTGAAGGCAGGCCTACAGAACAAACGTCACGCGGGCGGAAAATAACGCCACGAGTGTCATCAAACTGTAACAATTCTATGATCCGGATCTGTTATAAAACGACTCAAAGCAGCAATGCTCGGAAGCAGGAGTAGGTTATATGCAGAACCCGGTAGCAAAGTTGACGGCTTTGGGCGCGGCAGCGGTGCTATGCATCGGCTGCTCAGCCGTTGAGACACAGGCGCCAACCCATCGCTGGGCCGGCAATCACGCCGCCGACTCAGTCCAGTATCACAACGATCACGCCGTGTGCCAGGCAGAGGCCGGCATCGAAGCATCAACCCGAGCGCTGGATGCAGGCTCGCCTCTATTTACTGCGTACAAGCAGTGCATGACCAGTCGGGGCTATCAGCTGACCGCTTACCGGGAGTAGCGAACGCTGCAACCACCGCGAGAGCGTCGCTGGAACACACAAGAAAGTGGAGGCTGGGGTCGGAATCGAACGGGCCGGCCCCCGGCGGCGGACACATGGTGTACGCCGGGATGGCAATGCCGGGTGGCGGGGACCATCTGATAAATATGGAGGCTGGGGTCGGAATCGAACCGGCGTACACGGAGTTGCAGTCCGCTGCATAACCACTCTGCCACCCAGCCGTTTGCGCTTCGCAAAGAGCGGCGCATTTTACCGAACTGAGCCGTTTTGGCCAGCCTGTTCGACACTTCTGATGCCCCATAACGAAAACGCCGCGACGATGGTCGCGGCGTTTTCAGTCACGGAGTGTCATCAGCGTTCGGCGACCTGACGGGCGCGCACGAACTCTGCCAGATCTTTGGCACCCTGACAGACTGCAGCCTGCATATGGGACTGCTTGGCTGTGCGCCTGGGCATATCACCATAGTAAGCACACTCAGCCTTCAGCCATTCGATGGCCGCCTGCTGACAGCGCGGCTTATCTACGGCGCTCGCTTTGCGGCAGGCCCGAGACGGAACAATCTGTCGATTTTTCCAGTCGAGACCAACTTTGACGCCGTCATATTTAAATCCCACCGTGTAGATCATCCCCGGGTCTTCCGGCAGACGACTTTCGATGCTCTCGCTCAGGCCCAGCGCAAGGGTCGTAATCAGGAGTACTTCTATCATGCGACTACTGTAGCGAGGGCGAGAAAAACTCACCGTGACATGGGTGGCATTCCAGGGCTTGGAGACGCGGCACTTGCAGATCCGCATCTCGATAAATCACTTAAAAATAGAGATTTATCTATTTGTATTTTATGAATATTTAGTGAAGGATCTGCAAGATAAGCAGCCGACAAAAACGCAACCATCCCTCGCTAGCAACGGTGTTGATCCCAAGCTCATATCACCTGGCAAACACTTGGATTGGCAGAAGATGACGGAGCTGGGCATGTTTGCGATGAACTTCCCATCACAATTTGCTGATTGTGCATACACTATCTGACCATATAATGTATGTTTACTTGATAATTCTTCAAACACATGGATACGGTTTCAGAAACGAGGCAGCCAGATCGCGAAGCGCGGCCTACCAGTTCACTCTTAGATTCCGCCGGCTTGACACACTTCGGCGGCGTTGCGAGCTCCAACACCGCACTCGCCGAAGCAACATACGATGTACGCGGGGGACTTGACTCAGAACTCCGCTCCCGAATGCTTGCAAGCGTTTTTGTATTGCTCTATCGATACGGGCTCCGCAAGACGATGAGTCTCGGTCTCCGTACTATTAGTCTTTCGGACAACACCACATCAAACTGTGAAACATCACAGTTTGTTTCCGGCAAACTTCCCATCCAAGAACTGATCTCTCGATGCAGCAAAGCCATAAACGACGCTACCAATCCCATCAGTGACAAACCTGTCGACATGCAGGTGCTCATCGTACAACCCGAATTTGCTGTACCCACAGACCGGCTTAGAAACATCATTACAGATAGACTGTTTGCCAGGCACAACGATTCGCAGACGCACCCTTTACAGCCAATTCTCTGCATTGACGGAGATACGGTGAGCGTTATGGCAGCCTACGATCCCGCCCTGGCAGATGCAGCCAAGGTGCAGCAGTTCGTCGATCACCTCAGCGCGGTGCTGAACCATGTCACAAGTTCACCCGACAAAGATGTGGCGGGCGTGGCGATGCTCTCTCCCACCGAAATAAATCAGCAGCTGCAGAATTGGCAGGGCCAAAGAAAGAGCTATCCGACCGAACCGGTTTTTCGCGAGGTAGAGAGGTTATCCGAGTCACAACCAGAGGCGTCAGCCGTAGAATCTGACTTTAACACGTTAACCTATCGACAAGTCAACGCACGATCTAACAAAATCTCGCACATGCTGCATGGTCTCGGCGTGGTGAAAGGTGACAGGGTTTGTGTCTGTCTCAGAATGTCAACGGACGTTATCGCAAGCATGCTGGGCATCTTCAAGCTCGGAGCGGTCTATGTACCTGTTGATGCTGATCACCCAGCGCAACGGATAGCTACTGTTGTGGAGGACTGTGGAGCGATCTGCGTCATAGCAGAGTCGAAAACCCTGGAAGTTCTCGCCCAGACAAGCCGTCAAATTGTCAACTTGTCTGAGCCACATTGGCTTCTCGATAAGCCTGAGGTCGGGCTCGAAGTGCCCGTGGAACCCGAAGACGCCGCCTACGTTATTTACACCTCAGGTAGCACCGGTCGCCCCAAAGGTGTGTTGATGAACCATGCGAATCTCATCAACAATGTTTGGTCGAGCATCGATCAGACGGAGTTCAGCCGCTCAGACAAAATGCCCGTCCTCGCGCGACATACGTTCAGCATAACCATGTTTGAAACCCTCTCGCCATTGGTCGCCGGGGGAACGCTTCGTATCGTACAGCCCGAAGACATACTTGAGACCCGAAAGCTACTCGCGCATCTCTCCGAATCATCGATTGTGCATATTGGTCCAAGCTTGTTGAAGCGAGTCATGGATTACCTTGAAGAATCGACCGAAAGCGTGGATCTAGGCCAGATCAAGTGCCTATTTACGGGGGGTGATGTAATACCCGCTTCAATGGCTTCAGCTGTTCTCAGCTACTTCCCCAATGCCAAGCTCTTTACAAACTATGGATGCAGTGAAAGCAGCGCAACCGCTTGCAACTACGTAGTGCCCAGGGATGTCACACTAAGCAAGACGGTAGTTGGTCGCCCCATCAGTAACACGTACGCAAGGATCTACGATGAAGACAGCAATCTATTACCTAACGGTGTTATTGGCGAGGTTTACCTGGGGGGAGCAGGTATCTCACCCGGGTACTTGAACCTTCCAGACCAGACCGCAGAAAAATTCGTTCGAATTGACGGGATACCCTTTTTTCGCACCGGTGATCTCGGACGCTGGAATCCCGAAGGTCAATTAGAAATCATCGGTCGCCAAGACTTTCAAGTTAAGGTGAGAGGAATTCGTGTAGAAGTCTTAGAAGTCGAGCAAACGCTTCGCGAGGCACCACACGTCGACAACGCCATAGTCATGCCAGCGAAAACCCCCACAGGAGACGACGGGTTGTATGCTTACATCATTGGCGATATCGGCGCAGACGAGATTGGGAACATTCGAAAATTCGTCGAGGACAGGCTGCCGGACTACATGCGTCCCAACGGTTACATTGCCTTGGATGCTTTGCCGCTCAATCCAAACGGCAAGATTGACCGTAACGCACTTCCTGCACCAGACGCGAGCAACGTCATTCGTGGCCTTGGTGAGCAACCGATAACGGCAACCCAAAAACTGCTCGCTCGCATCTGGGCAGAGATCCTGAGTTTGCCCGAGATCACCCTGGATGAAGACTTTCAGGATCTCGGAGGAACTTCTCTACTTGCTGCGAAAGCGATCGATCGCACGAATCAGGCCTTTGATGTCGAGTTATCGATAAGAGCTTTTATCGAAGCACCCACGCTCAGGCAGATGGCTCAATTCATAGACGATGGGCCGTCCGAATCGCTCGTTTCCGATGCGGTCTGTCTCAAGCGCGGAACGAATCCGCCAATTCTGTGCCTTTATGGCGTCATGTTGTACCGGGACCTGGCACTGGCGCTGGACGACAACCAGCCGCTCTATAGCATTTTTCTCCAGGAAGAAGTTGACCTGATTCAGAGCGGCGACAACGCAGCCATACTAGAGAAGCTTTCGAGCATCGAGTTCATTACCGCTCAATATGTGGCGGCCATTCGCGCCACGCAACCCGAAGGACCGTATTACCTGGCGGGCGAGTCTTTTGGCGGCATCATCGCACTTGAAGTTGCACGCATACTGACCGCAGCCTCAGAATCAGTGCCTTTGGTTGCTCTGATGGACACGTGGTGTCCGGGATTTGAGCGCAATAGCGGACTAACCTCCCGCTTACACACCCACCTGCACGCGTTTCTCAACGATCCGACAGGCTATCCACGCAAAACCCTGAGCTCGGTCACGCGTCGCTTGAGATCACACTTTCTGCCGAATCAGCATGCGGGCGACAAAGCGCCCAACGTTATGGAGGCGCGTGAAATAGCAAGAGCTAAAGCGTTGAGTGGTTATCGTGCTACGCCGTACCACGGCCACGTGGTGCTTTATCGCGCGAGTGAGCGCGAACCGCTAGAGCCGGAAGATCGTTGTTTGGGATGGTCCAAAATTCTGCACGATCTTGACGTTGTGGACGTACCAGGAGATCACCTCGGCATTCTCGAACCACCTAACGTCAGTTTGCTGGCAGAACATCTTGGTGGTTGCGTCAAATCATGACTTTGCGACGGAGCCTGTAACACTGATTGCGGCACAGGCATCGAATGGGAAGGAGAGCCGGTTGCCTAGCTGTTGTCCGGTGGCGGTGGCTGAATAAAAGGCCACGGAGATGCTTCAGAACCTCTCTCGACTGGCACTTCTATGACCGCTGGAGCTTGCGTTGATAGCGCACTTGACAATGCGCTTTCCAGATCAGCGGGAGTTGATACTCGATACGCGTTCGCCCCAAAACTCTCGCTCAAGCGAACAAAATCAGGGTTTTCGAGTTCAGCACCTGCGACACATCCATCAAAATTTTCGAGCTGATCGCGCCGAACGTTACCATAGGCATTATTGTTGAACACAATCGTAACAACGTTTATCCGGTGCTGAACGGCCGTTGCCAATTCTTGTATGCCAAATAGAAATCCGCCATCGCCACATACTGACACAACGGGCCTATCTGGATTGGCAACCTTCACGCCAAGCGCTGTATTAAAGCCGAATCCGAGGGTCTCCTGATAGCCGCATGAGATGTAGCTTCGTGGTTCGTAAACCGGAAAAGCATAGCGTGCGGCGAACCCCACCTGCGATACTTCCTCGACAAAGATGCCGTCGTCGGGCAGCACTTTGCGTATTGAACTCAGGTAGTCCACTTGAGGCTGAATCGCATCGAAAGCGTTCCGCGCTGCCTTTTTCTGTTTTACGAACTCGTCGACGCGCGTGGGGCGTTTTGAACGCATGACGCCAGTAAGTTGTTTGACCAAAGCTCGCGCACCTAGATCCGAATCGCTCACGATCCCTAAGTCTGGAGGTAAGCGAACCATTTCACTGGGATCGATATCGATACGAATGACCTTCAAACCCGGTGGCGTCCATCGCCAATGTAAATACGGCATCTCCAAACGGGTGCCTATTCCGATCAAGACGTCAACGTCCTTCCAGCCTTTGTGGGCAGCGGCAAATGACATGCCGTAGGGTAGTTTTTCACTGACGATGCCCTTGCCACTGCGAAAGCTCGTGACTGGCGCTTGCAGTAACTCAGCCAATTCAAGAACGCTCTCCCCAGCATCAAGCGCACCGCCTCCAACCCAGATCAACGGATTGCGCGCGTGGCGGAGAATCTCTGCCGCCCGTTCGACGGCAAGTGGGTCAGGCTTTGGAGGATCCTGGTTAGGAACTGGTGTGACGTTCTGGGCAGGAACGCTCATTCCAAAGACATCCCAGGGAGTTTCGACGGCTACGGGTCGAACGCGTCCTGTTCGCATCTGTTTGAATGCCTCAGCCATCGTGTCTGCGGCTGCGTTTGGGTGCTCAATTCGAGCTGCCCACTTGGTTAGTCCCCGCATGGTCGCTAACTGGTCGGGTAACTCGTGCACCTGGCCGCGGCCTTGGCCAATCAAGTCGGACATCACATTGCCGGTAAGGCACATGACCGGGGCTCCGGCTCCGTATGCCGTGCACAACGCTCCGCTCGAATTGAGCATGCCGGGCCCTGGAACCACCGCGTACACGCCTGGTTTGCCAGTAGACTTGGCATAACCGTAAGCCATGTAGCCTGCACCTTGCTCGTGCCGTGTTGGTATGAATGTCATTGAATCACCGGCTCGCTGCAGCGCATCGGTTAGTTCGTAAGTGTGTACTCCGGGAATCCCAAAGACAGTGTCGACGCCATGGGCAAGTAACGAGTCAGCGATGATCTGCCCCGTCGTTGAGCGCGGTATGTCCAGTTCCGAAGTGGACCGACCGCGTGGCGTTGCTTGCAAAGGGCTAGTGCTTTGGGTGCGCAAATCCGCTGACGTTGTTATTGATTCCGTCGACATGTTGACTGCTTCCTAACTGCTGGAATCCGAGACTGATAGCGTGCGGATTACTCCCAGAACGCGAACTAACAAAAGTACCCCAAAACTCGTGGAATAATGTTTGATAGATGTATGGACCTGAAAGATAGTGCTAACAAAGCACTCATTGGATAGAGCTGTTGAGTGGAGGGGCAGCTCATAGACTCAATTCGGTGAAGTGGTGTGCGAAGTAGGAACTCAGGTTTAGAATCACCGCGGTCATTCTGATAGCGAATTAAAGTCCGGCAATCAGCCCGGCAAGCGATATTCTTCTTGCCGCTGAGAATAGGTGTACGGTCGTAGCTGATGATTGGTGCCCGGGGCGGGACTTGAACCCGCATGGAGTTGCCTCCGAGGGATTTTAAGTCCCTTGTGTCTACCAATTTCACCACCCGGGCAATTGAGGACTGGCGAGATACCCCCGATCGTCGACCGACGTTTTCCGCGCAGCGGAAAACGCGCTAAGCAAGCGTAGCGCGCGACTGGTGCCCAGGGAGGGAGTCGAACCCTCACGCCACGGGGGCACTGGAACCTAAATCCAGCTTGTCTACCAGTTCCAACACCTGGGCATTCGCGAGCCGCGCATAGTACGGCGACGCTGAGAGCGAGGCAACCTACCAGGCCCGGGGCTCAATCCTCGGAGGGGTCGATCTCGGTGTCGCCGCCATGACGCACGTCCAGGCCTTTCACCTGATAGATCACGTACTCGGCAATGTTCTTCGAATGGTCACCGATTCGCTCCAACGCGCGCGCTGCCCACATCATGTTCACGGAGTTTTCGATGCCTTCCGTCTTGTCGCGCATTTCACGCACGCACTTGCGGACCAGGCTGTTGTAAGCCTGGTCGATTTCTTCGTCGGCTTCGATGACCCGCAACGCGTTCTCGACATCCTGACGGGCAAACGCGTCCAGCGCGCGATGCAGCATGCGACCGACGTTCTCGTGAATACTGCGAAAGTCGGCATAGAGGTCGGTCGGCGGCTCATCATCAGTCATGCGCTGCGCCATCTTGGCAATCCGGTCAGCCTCATCGCCGATACGTTCGAGATCGGTAATGGCTTTCATCATGCTCACGACGTTACGCAGATCACCCGCGGCGGGCTGGCGCCTGGCGATGATGGAAACGCAGTGATCATCGAGCTCCACTTCAAACTGGTTCAGCCTCGATTCCACGTCGCGCACCTGTTCCGCCAGCGCGTCGTCATGGTTGACCAGAGCCGTGCACGAGTGGTTCACCTGCTGCTCCACCATGCCGCCCATTTCCATCAGCAGTTCTTTGATCTGGGCAAGTTCCAGATCGTATTGTTCAGATATGTGTCTCGACATGAGTCTTACCTAGCCATAACGCCCGGTGATGTAGTCTTCGGTGCGCTTTTCCTTGGGGTTCTTGAAAATGGTATCGGTATCGTCGAATTCCACCAACTCGCCGAGATACAGAAACGCCGTGTAGTCCGAGACACGCGCAGCCTGCTGCATGTTGTGCGTCACGATGACAATCGTGTAATCGTTCTTGAGCTGATCGATCAGCTCCTCGATTTTCAGCGTGGATATCGGGTCGAGCGCCGATGCGGGTTCATCGAGCAGCAATACCGACGGCTTGATCGCCACCGCACGCGCAATCACGAGCCGCTGTTGCTGACCGCCGGACAGTCCCAGCGCCGACTCTTTCAGACGGTCCTTGACTTCGTCCCACAGCGCAGCGCTCTTGAGCGCCCACTCGACGCGTTCGTCGAGTACCGCCTTGGAATCTTCACCCTGAATACGCAGCCCGTAGGCGACGTTTTCGTAGATGCTCTTCGGAAAAGGGTTCGGTCGCTGGAAGACCATGCCAATTTTTCGCCTGAGCGTTGCAACATCGACGCTTTCATCGTGAATGTCGTAGCCATCAAATTCGATGCGGCCGCTGATGTGCACGTCATCAATGAGATCGTTCATGCGGTTGAAACATCTCAGCAGCGTCGATTTGCCGCAACCGGAAGGACCAATGAAAGCCGTTACCTTCTGCTTGACGATGTCCATGGTGACGTTAGCCAGCGCCTGCGCGTCGCCGTAAAACAGCGACAGGTCGTTGACGTGCAAACTCTTCGGCAGATCTTCCAGGCTGTCATCGGCGGCCGGGCTATCGACATTCGATTCCATATTCGTTACTTCATTCATGGATTAACTCTCTACTCCGCGGTAACGGCGCTCGAGGCGGCTGCGGAGATTGATGGCGGTCAGGTTCAGGGCAACGATGATGATGACCAGCAGGAGTGCCGTAGCGTACACCAGGGGGCGCGCGGCATCGACATTGGGGCTCTGGAAGCCAACGTCGTAAATGTGGAAACCCAGATGCATGAACTTGCGGTCAAGGTGCAGAAACGGAAAATTCCCGTCGAGGGGCAGGGTGGGTGCAAGCTTCACGACGCCAACGAGCATCAACGGCGCCACCTCACCGGCTGCTCGGGCTACGGCCAGAATCACGCCGGTCAGAATGGCCGGGCTTGCCATTGGTAAAATGACTTTGAAGAGCGTTTCCGCCTGGGTTGCACCCAGCGCAAGACTGCCTTCCCTGAGCGAACGCGGGATCCGCGTCAAACCTTCTTCCGTCGAGACGATGACCACCGGCACGGTCAGGAGCGCAAGCGTCAGCGACGCCCAGACCAGACCCGGGGTGCCGAACGTGGGGGCCGGCAGCGCTTCCGGATAAAACAAACGATCGAGGTTGCCGCCGAGGAAATAGACAAAAAAGCCGAGCCCGAAGACGCCATAGACGATCGAAGGCACGCCGGCCAGATTGTTGACGGCTATCCGGATGACCCGCACAAACGGACCCTGCTTGGCATATTCACGCAAATAAACCGCCGCAATGACGCCGAACGGGGTGACCATCACCGACATCAGCAACACCATCAATATCGTGCCGAAGATTGCCGGAAAGATACCACCTTCCGTATTCGCCTCGCGCGGGTCTTCACTCAAAAACCGCCAGATGGCGCTGGTGTAGTGACCGAGCTTCGCCAGCGTCGACATGTCGTTGGGTTGCCAGGTATGCAGGACGTCAGCCAGGTCGATTTCCAGCGTGCGACCGTCCGCGGTGCCGAGCACCAGCGTATCCTGGTCGAGCTGCTCATAGAGCTTGCGCAGGTCCGCCTCGTGGATGGCGTACTCCGCCTGCAGCTCTGCTCGGGTCGCGTCGATTTCGGTCATCCGCGCGCTGCTCTCGAGACCCTGCAACGACAGCCCCCGAGCTTCGAGACGCAGCCGTTCGAGCTCGTAGTTGATGCGGTTGAGCACGCCACCTTCTATCTCATCGATCTGACCGCGAATTTCGTTGGCGCGGGCTACTCGCTCGACGAGCGTGGCCTCAATGTCCTGCGGATTCACCCGCTGTGGCGACTCTCGCCCCACCGTCAAGCTCTGTGCTTGACCGTACGCATTGCCCCACTCGATGCGTTCGACGGCAAAGACGCCGGGAGGTGAGGATATCTGTTTGATCTGACCCACGTAGATGAAACGGAAGTCCGGCGGATTGATACGCCGGTTGCCCGTTTTCACAAGCCAGCGCTCCGTCACTTCCTGATCAGGCGCTACCCATGCGGCAGGCCCGCCGGCTTCCAGAAACTGGCTGACCGGAAGGGCGTCGAGTTCAACCAGCTCACCATAGATTTGCTGCGGCTGGTCCTGCTCATCCACGTATTCGATCAGCGTGATGTCGGCCGGCCAGAAGTGCGCCAGACCTTTGACCGCAATCAGGCCGAGAATGCCGATCACCGCCGTGATGCTGATGCCAACGGCCGCGGCGTTCATCCATATCCAGGGCTCGCCGGAGGCAAACCACTGACGCACAAATTGACGTAAACCATTCATTTCACAGACTTCCGTAGCGGACCCGCAGACGCTGGCGGACCACTTCTGCAAACGTGTTGAAGACGAAGGTGAGCATGAAGAGCACCAGCGCTGCCAGGAACAAAATGCGGTAGTGGCTGCTGTCGACTTCAGATTCAGGCAGTTCCACCGCAATATTGGCTGCAAACGTGCGCATGCCCTCGAAAATATTCATGTCCATCAACGGCGTGTTTCCGGTGGCCATCAGCACAATCATCGTTTCGCCGACTGCCCGGCCCATGCCAATCATGACGGCGGAAAAGATACCCGGGCTTGCGGTCAGAAGAACGACGCGCACGAGCGTTTGCCAGGGCGTCGCGCCGAGCGCGAGCGAGCCCTGTATCAGGTGCGTCGGCACCCCGTATATGGCGTCTTCGGCAATGGAGAAGATGACCGGGATCACCGCCAGACCCATGATGAGTCCAACCACCAGCGCGTTACGCTGGTCGTAGCTCAAACCCATGACCTCCAGGAACCAGGCCCTGCTGTCGCCGCCAAAAAAAGTATCTTCCAGAAAAGGACCGACGTCGAATGCAACATAGACCGTGATGACGATGAGGGGTGCAGCAAGCAGGCCGTACCAACCTGCAAACGGCTTGGAAATTTTGTCCGGTAACCAGGACCAGACGAGCGCCAGCACAAAAAGCCCCACGGGCAGGACGACGAATATGCCCAGCACGCTGGACAGGTTGGCTTCGATGATTGGCGCGAGCCACAGACCGCCAATGAAACCGAGAATCACGGTCGGGAGCGCAGCCATGATTTCGATGCCCGGCTTGACCCAGGCGCGCATGGCTGGAGCCATGAAATAGGCCGTGTAGAGCGCGCCCATGATGGCAATCGGCACGGCAAAGAGGAGCGCGTAAAACGCAGCCTTCAGGGTGCCGAAAGCGAGCGGCGTGAGCGAAAACTTCGGCTCGAAGTCGTTGTCAGCGGAGGAAGACTGCCAGCTGAAGATGGGTTCCTCGTAGCCTTCGTACCAGACTTCCTGCCACAAGGTACTGAACGATATTTCCGGATGCTTGTTGTTCAGCCCGAAACGCTGCAGGCCTCCGCCGCTACCGGCGGCGATGAACACGTCCGAGCGCGGCGAAATTGCTGTCGGAACGTCCGCTTTCAGACCCGTATCGTGCTGCGCGAGCACGCGTCC
>JANQPF010000017.1 GCA_028285415.1 Pseudomonadales bacterium | reverse complement strand
TACCGCGTAAGCCCCCTACGCTCGACACGATGATGACCGAGCCGGATTTGCGCTCGACCATCTCCGGCAGCACCAGCTGTGCCAGCCAATGGTTCGACTTGATGTTCACGTCGAGGATTTTGTCAAAAGCGTCATCGGGCAGGTCCGCCATGGGCCCGTAGAACGGATTGACGGCGGCATTGCAGACGAGCACGTCGATTGGACCGAGCTGCTCACGCGTCTCGGCTACCAGCCGTTCGAGCTCCTCTTTGCGGCCAACGTGCGCGGGGATGGCCACCGCACCGCCGGGCGCGCCGTCGAGCTCCGCGTTGATGGCGTCGGCCACTTCCTGGCAGACATCACCCTTGCGGCTGGAAATCACCACCTGCGCGCCGTGGCGCGCCATTTCCTCGGCTATGGCCTTGCCAATGCCTTTGCTGGAACCGGTGATCAGCGCAACTTTGCCCGTGAGATCGAAAAGACCCCCCATGTGCCCCCCAATTATTGTTGTCGTATCGAGCGGCGTAGGAAAGCAGATCCACCCGGCAAATGGAAGAGCGGGCGCGCGGCGGTCATACCGCGCAGGCGGGGTGGAATACGGGAGTTGAGAGGACGGTCAGCGTCTAGAGAAAGGCACGCCGCGGCAGCACCGCAATGTCCGCGTCTTCCGCATACTCGATGGGTTCAAGCTCGAGCTCCACGGTCACCGGGCGCGCCGGCGCACGCTTGCGCTCACGCTGGCGTTGAAAGCTACCGAGCTCCGTTTTCTCGAGGATGAAACGGTCAACTTCGCGCTCGGCTTCGGTGTGACTCGGGAAAGGACCCTGGTCGCCTTCACGCGCCGCAAAGAACCAGGCGCCATTCATGTGGAATACGCGCTCCGGGCTGCGGAAATAGCGCTTGTCGCTGTGGTCGTCGTGTCTCACTCAATTCTCTTGTCGTTGTTGCAGCCCCTTTTCTTTGAAGGGGCGCATGTGCTTCTCCTGTGTCTGCTATTGAGCCAAATTGAACGCAATAGACCTACTCGACAAATGTACAACGTTGTAAAGACATCAATACAACCGCCGCCCTTCATAGGGCGATTTCGGGTATAGTTCGCGCGCCTGAAACTACGGATCGAATCGCTGTGACCGCTAAATCTATGGACGAACTGGTGGCGTTGGCCAAACGCCGTGGCTTCATCTTCCAATCCAGCGACATCTATGGCGGTTTGCAGGGCGTCTACGACTACGGCCCCCTTGGCGTTGAGCTCAAGAACAACCTGAAGGCCGCCTGGTGGCGCGCCATGGTGTACGAGCGCGACGACGTGGAAGGTCTGGACGCCGCCATTCTCACGAACCCGCTGACGCTGCGTTATTCCGGCCACGAAGCGACCTTTACCGACCCGCTCGTGGATTGCCGCCAGTGCAAAAGCCGCTGGCGCGCAGACCACCTGGAAAAGCCTCAGTGCCCGAGCTGCGGCAGCACCGACCTCACGGATCCGCGGCCGTTCAACCTGATGTTCAAAACCCAGGTCGGGCCGGTCGAGGACAGCGCAAACTTTGCCTATCTCCGGCCCGAGACGGCGCAGGCCATCTTCACGAACTTCAAGAACGTCGCCGACTCGACGTCACCGAAGCTGCCGTTCGGGATTGCGCAGATTGGGAAAGCATTCCGCAACGAGATCACGCCGCGCAACTTCATTTTCCGCGTACGCGAGTTCGAACAGATGGAGCTCGAGTTTTTCGTCGAACCGGGCGAGGACGAGACATGGCACGACACCTGGGTGGCGGAGCGTCTCAAGTGGTGGGGTGAGCAGGGTGTCAACGAGAACAACCTCGAGCTTTACCACGTGCCCGCAGACGAGCTTGCGCACTACAGCAAGGCAACCGTCGACGTCATGTACCGCTTTCCCCACGGCCTGGAAGAGCTGGAGGGCATCGCCAACCGCACCGACTTCGACCTGGGTTCGCACACGAAGAACCAGGCGGACCTCAACATCAGCGCCAGGGTGGAGCCCAACGCCGACTCCAATGCACGCCTTGCACTGCAGAACACCGAAAGCAAAGAGTGGCGCGTGCCGTACGTCATCGAACCCTCCGCAGGCGTCGACCGCGGTGTGCTGGCCGTGATGAACGAAGCCTACAACGTCGAGACGCTTGAGAACGGCAGCGAACGCACCGTGATGAGCTTCAAGCCGCATCTGTCGCCCATCAAAGTGGCGGTGCTGCCCCTCAAACGCAATCACGAGGGCATTGTCGACAAGGCCAGGGGCATCAAGCAGGATCTGCAGAAGCTCGGGCTCGGGCGGATCCTGTATGAAGACACGGGCAACATCGGTAAAGGCTACCGGCGTCACGACGAGGTTGGTACGCCGCTCTGTGTGACCGTCGATTTTCAGACCATCGAAGAAGACGACACGGTGACAGTGCGCGACCGCGACAGCATGGATCAGACGCGCATTGCCGTTGCCGATCTCGCCGACTATGTCAAAGAGCAGATAGCAGGGTAGATCATGGCCAAGGCAGTCATCTCCACCATCGGCCACGACCGTCCCGGGCTCATCAGCGACATCACGGCCGTTGCCACGGATCTGGCGCTCAACATCGAGGACAGCCGCATGACGGTGCTCGGTGGAGAGTTTGCCATTCTGATGGCGCTGGAAGGTTCTTCCGAGGCGCTGGCTGAGCTGAACGCCAAGCTGCAGGCGCTGTGCGACGGTGATGACATCGCCTACATCTATCGCCCGACACAGGAGCGCAGCGGCACAGCACACGTGCGTCCGTATGTTGCCAACGTGGTTGCGCTGGACCACCCTGGCATTGTTCACGCCATTGCCGCCTTCTTTTCGAACCGCGGCATCAACATCCGCGATCTCCACACCGAAACGAGCCCGGCAGCCCATACGGGCACGCCAATCTTCAACGTCTCCCTCGTGGCAGAGGTGCCTTCAGAACAGAAGGTGCACGGGCTGAAGGCCGACTTCGAAACGTTTTGCGCCGAAGAAGACCTGGACGGCAGCCTCGAAGCCGAGCGTTAGGACGCGTTCCCCGCTTGCGCCTGACGGACCAGCCGTTCGTGTATCTGCGCCCCACCAAAGCCGATGACAAGCGCGCCGACAAATAGATACGCGGCGTGGCCGGGCAATACCCACCCCAGCACCAGCGCAACCGGCAGCAACACGCCGGCCGTAAATAGCGCCGCCAGCAGGCAGCGCATGGCCCGATGACGTAAGAGCCCCAGTTGACCGCCTTCCGACATGATGCATCTCCTCTTTTTTTGATCTGTGGTTTGGTCCGTGGTTGGGCGTTTGATGTATGCGGTCCGGGAGGCGCCGGAGCACCTCCCGGATGAGCCGCTAGCTGGCAGACGCCTGCTCTTCATCGGTCAGGGCATAGTAAATTGCCATCCCTGCCGCAGCGATCCCGGCTGCCGCCAGCGCGCCAGCGACTACGGGTGCGGCCGCCGCCGTGGCCCCGACTGTCAACGCCACCGCCGTTCCCGTCGAGACAGCCCACTCAGTGGAGCTGCCACCAGCTACGGCGTCCAGCTGGGTCAGATCAAGCTCTTCGAGAGCAGTTACTTTTTGCATGGTCATGCTTCCTACAGTTGAGAACTGGTCAATTCCCCAACAAGAGAACTATGGGAAGCGCGCTCTGCAACGCCGCAGAGTCAGCCTGTCATGGAAGCGGGCAGGAAAACAAGCAAACGAAGAGAACTTCCCGCAGTTCTCCACTTTGCAATGTCAGCGTGATATCAGGAGGCAGCCTCGGCGTACACCCGAGGCCGCCGGGGTCTCACGTGTTCAGTTGACGCGCTGCCAGCGGATGTCCGCACCTGGGCGAACTTCGGCGGTGGCGGTCGTTTGCCCGTGGTTGGCAATTTCGATGCGTGCGGCCCCTGCTGTCGACAGATCAACCGACCCGGAGCGGTCCATGGCAATGACCTCGTTGGCGTCGTTACGCACGACCAGCGTTTCCCCTTCCGCGGGTGACCACGTCAGGCGCGGGCCCTGCGCCTGCCAGTTGACTGCCACCGACGAATTGGCACGAACGCCGGCAGCCGGCGTGGACGTGTAGAGCACCTGCTCGCCGTCGCTGATTTCGTAGTGGTGAATCGCCGCTGCGGGCTGTGGAACGTTGAAGCTGAATCCCTGCAGCCGCCCGCCCGGCTTGTCCGCGACCGCGTGGCTCGCGAATGAGGTCTCTATGAGCAGCGCGCCGGAAGCATCCCAGGCGCGGAAGCGGAGCGCGTGCTCGGCGCCCTCTTCCGGCAGCCGATACTGAGCCGTGGGGAGCATGCGGACGTTCGCAATGCCGTCGGCGTCGATCAGACCCGAGACGGTCATACCACGTTCCGCGGGCGGCCCGAACCCTCGCGGGGACTGGCCGCGGTAGTCAATGGCTCTATCGAAGTGGTAGTCGCTGACCCACAGATCGTTGCAGTAGCTCATGAAGTCGCGCTTGGTTGCCGTCGGCTCTACCAGCGCGTTGGCGGTGATGTTCCAACCCCAGGTGGTCACTTCCGCACCCGGATTCGGATAGTTCGGATCAGGGTTCGGCGCGTCACAGCCCGGTGCGTGGCCGAGATTGAGGTTGTGGCCCATCTCGTGTGCAATGACAAAAAACTCGCCGCCAAGGTCGATGCTGACGCTGACCGGGAAGCCCACGTAGCCAATGCCCGCCGTCTGCGAGCCGCTGCCACCCGGCGGGATCACTACGCCGTGATAAAGCCGGTTGCTGCCGTCCTGATCGCGAAGATCCGCCATGTCGGTAAGGATCGTCTCCAGGTCATACGCCTGCGTGAACACGTAGGGCGTGCGGACCTCAATGTCCATGTCACCTATGGGCAGTACCTGAAGGGCCCTGCGCATGTAGTCATTGACGTCTATCGACGGTGTCTGCCCGTTGAAGGTTACCGGCACGAACGTCACGTTGAAGCTGCCCGCATCAACGGCGTTCAGCGCCACGTTGCCGCTTTCGGGATAGACGGCAGGGTTGGCAAACGGCTCTATCTCAACCCGAATGCTTGCGTTGTTTTGCACCGCAGCGCCGGGAACGACAACGCGGTGACTCTGGTTGAGGACCGCTTCGCTCCCCGGGTTCGGTCCAACGCTTGTCGGCGTCTGCATGGGATAGATGAGGTCCTGCTGCCCGGACCGGGAGACGACAACACGTCCTTCGGGTACCGCGCCGCTGCCGGTGACAAACGCACGAACGAGCAGATCCCGCCCGGCGATGAGGTCAATTGATGGCGTTGCTGCCTGATCTGAATCGAAGGCGCGGGCTGCCTGGTTCATGAGCACGCGGGTAATCTCGAAGTTGCTCACCGGCACCGTGCATACGGCAGTCGCGGGAATGGTATTGGTACCCTCGTCTGCATCGTTTGTGGTCAGCACCAGGTCACCCGAGAGGTCGTCGTTCCCGCAGGTGGCCGTGAGGCTGAGCGTAGCGTTCGCTCCCGCGTCCAAAGAGCTCGTGGCGTTCGCCGGGAGACTCAGCCAGCCGGCTGACGTGGTCAGCTCATACGTCAGCGCCGCATCGCCTGTATTGGAGAACGAGATGGTGACATTCTCGGACTCACCCGCCTCGAGGTCGAAGCTCAATGACGCCGGCGCAAGATTGGCAAGCTCGGGCTCCGGCGGTGGCGGCGGAGGCGGCGGCGGATTCTGCGTATCCTGGTCGCTGCTCCCCGAACTGGACCCGCTACCGCAGGCAGCCAGCAGAAACGTCAACAAAATGCCGCAAATCCCTTGCCGCCAATGCACATCCATCAAGTGAGCCCTCTACTCGTCAGCTCATTGATGGTTTCACTTCAATTTCGATTAATCCGTGACTTGAGACGGGTTTCCAATAAAGATCACGCGGTTTGTGAACCCCGTCACACGGGACACCGGTTCGGTCCAGGCAGAGGAGATGGAATGGCGCACCCGGCCGAGTGGCCGGGCGCACATGCAGAGATCAGCCAGCTTCGGTCAGCGGCTTCAGAACCAGCTCCACGCGGCGGTTGAGCTGGCGGCCGCTGGCGGTCGTGTTGTCCGCCACCGGATAGTGCGGACCCACACCCAGCGTATAAACGCGCATGTGGTCGACGCCGGTTGCCTTGAGGTAGGTGGCAACCGTATTGGCGCGACGCTCTGAAAGGTCCATGTTGTAGTCCACGGACCCGGTGCTGTCGGTATGCCCCGTTACGTCGATCAGCGTTTGATCATACTCTTTGAGTACCAGACTCACGGAGTCGAGCACCGGCCCGAAGTTCGGCCGCAGATCCGAACGATCCACGTCAAACGTGATGTTACCCGGCATGTTGAGCACAACGTCGTTACCCATCCGCGTGACGCTCACGCCCGTGCCCTGCAGCTGTTCGCGCAGGCGCGATTCCTGAGCGTCCATGTAGGCACCCACGGCGGTGCCCGTGAGGCCACCGACGCCAGCGCCAATCAGCGCGCGCTTGCGGCGTTCGTCCGCGTCATCTCCGGTAATGGCGCCCACGACGGCGCCGATGGCCGCGCCGATGGCGGCACCTTTGGCTTTGTTGGAGGCTTCGCGCTCACCGGTGTACGGATTGGTGGTGCAGGCCCCAAGCAGAATTGAAAGTAATGCAACGCAAAAAAAACGCATAGCCATGTTGTGGACGCTCCTCATTATCACCCTGCTATCATGCCCTCAAGCTTCTGAACAATTGCTGAACCTTTTCACAGGGACAAGAACCGAGACAAAATGACTGACAAAGCAGTAATCATTACGGGTCACGCCGGAGGAATCGGAAGCACAATCGCCAGAGCGTTGGGACAGGCGAACTTTACGCGGATTGGTATCGACAAAACAACATCTGCAGCCGCCGTCGAGTTCGAATACCTGGTGGATTTTGAGGATCTGGCCGCCAACCCTGCCCTGCTCGCAGCGCCCCTCGACAAGACGCTTCACGATAGGTCCCTCTGTGGCGTCATCAACTGCGCGGCCCTGCAAATCGTGAACCCTGTGGAAACGCTAGCAGCGGAAGATCTGCAACGCTCGCTGGCGGTCAACGTCATTGCCCCTTTTGTGATTGCCAAGCTCACCCTGGCGCGGCTGGCTGAAACAAAAGGCACAGTCATCAACATCGGCAGCATCCACGCACGCCTGACCAAGGCGCACTTCCTCGCCTATTCGGTCTCCAAATCCGCGCTTGCCGGCCTCACCCGCGCCATGAGTATCGAACTCGGGGAACAGATCCGCGTCATCGAAATCCAGCCTGCGGCCATATCGACGCCCATGCTGGAGGCCGGATTCAAGGGCGCACCGGGGCTGCGAGAGAAACTCGGGAAATACCATCCAAGCGGTGATATCGGCTCGGCGGACGACATCGCAGAGCTGTGCCTGTCGCTCCTCACTAACGACTCTCCGTTTCTGAACGGCACTACCATCAACGTGGACGGCGGCATTGCACACGTCCTGAGTGACCCCGCAAACGAAGGGGTCGCTTAGCCCGCAAACGGCGCTGCAGGGCAGAGGTGACATTTCGGCGGGATGTCAGCAAACTATGCGATTGAGCATTGGCTCCAGGGAGCAGGAGCAGGTTTGAGCCAGTCCCGAAAGGCTGCGAAACAGTTCCAGGAAATCAAATGTTGGTCAGCATAGTTATTCGGACCCTCAACGAAGAAACCTATCTCACACAGGTTCTGGAGGCGGTCGAAAAGCAGAAAACACAGGACGTGAACATCGAAACGATCATCGTCGATTCAGGCTCGACGGATGGCACGCTGGCCATTGCACGGAAGCACGGATGCCGTATCACCCATATCGCCCAGGACGATTTCACGTTCGGCCGATCATTAAACCAGGGTTGCGATTTCGCGGACGGCGATATCCTCGTGTTCCTGAGCGGTCATTGCATCCCCTGCGACCACAACTGGCTGCAGGAACTCATCGCACCGATACGCTCCGGCATCTGCGAGTACTGCTACGGCAGGCAGATCGGCTCGGGCCCCACCAAGTTCTCAGAAAACCGGGTGTTCCTGAAGTACTACCCTTTGCATTCGCTGCTCCCGCAGGAAGGTTTCTTCGCAAACAACGCCAACGCTGCCCTGTTGAAGGAGACGTGGGAGGAATTCCAGTTTGACGAGAGCCTGACGGGCCTCGAAGACATGCACCTGGCCAAACGCCTCGTCGGCCAGGACAAACACATTGGTTACGCATCCGGCAGCAGCGTCTACCACATCCACGACGAGAGCTGGAGTCAGGTACGCAACCGCTACGAGCGCGAAGGCATTGCGCTTGCGGACATCATGCCGGAGGCGAGCCTTTCCTTCATCGACTTCATCACGGTCACCGCACGCAGCATTGCAAAAGACAGCTACGCGGCATTGCGCCAGCAGGTGTTCATGCGCAACGTCACGTCGATCTTCTTGTTTCGTACACTGCAGTACTGGGGATCTTACCGGGGGACACGCATTGCCCGCTTGATCGCTTCAAGCAAACGCAAGTCATACTTCTACCCCGATCGACACTTCGAGAAACCGAAAGAAAAGGCCAAGGAGGACGTTAATGGAAGTAGTCGCGCTGCTTCCTATGAAAGCGCACAGTAGCAGGGTTCCGAACAAAAACTTCCGCATGATGGGCGATAAGCCTCTGTACCGATGGATACTGGATGCGCTCCTCGCAACGCCAGCCGTCTCCAGGGTCGTCATCAACACCGACGCACAAGCGCAGCTCGAAGACACTGGCCTGACCTCATCCGACCGCGTCATCGTGCGCACGCGCACCCAGGAGATCTGTGGTGACGAGGTGAGCATGAATCGGATCATCGAAAACGACCTTGAAGCGATCGGCGAGGGACACTACCTGATGACCCACACGACCAATCCGGCAATCTCCACGGCGACGCTCGCGCGCGCCATTGCCGAATACGAGCGTGCTTTGAGCGAAGGCTATGATTCCCTATTCACGGTCAACCGGCACCAGACGCGTTTCTATACGGCCGAGGGTGAACCGATCAACCACGACCCCGACAACCTCATCCCGACGCAGGATCTGGAGCCCTGGTTCGAAGAGAACTCCTGCATGTATCTGTTCTCGCGGGATTCCTTCCAGCAGACCAACGCCAGAATCGGGACGAAACCCAAGCTCTTCGAAACGCCACCCCTGGAATCTGTCGACATCGACGAACCGGAAGACTGGCGCCTGGCGAGCATCCTGCTGACGGGATCTGCCGAATCATGAAAGTACTCGTCACCTGCCCGCCGATGCTAGGCCTCATCGACCTGTTCAAGCCGGCCTTCGAGCGCCTGCAATGGGAAGTCACGGCGCCGGTCGTCAACCAGACGCTTTCCGTGGAAGCGCTGACCGAGATTGTGCCGCAGCACGACGGTTGGATCATTGGCGACGACCCGGCAAACGCAACGGTGGTAAAGGCTGGGGCGGAAGGTCGGTTGAAAGCCGCGGTGAAGTGGGGCGTGGGTACGGACAACGTCTCGTTCGAGGCTTTCGAGCAACACGGCATTCCCGTCCGTCACACGCCGGGGATGTTCGGTAGCGAAGTCGCCGATATTGCGCTCGGCTACGTCATTGCACTCGCGCGGCACACGTTCCAGATCCACGCCGGCGTGACGCAATCGGAATGGCCAAAACCCTCCGGCATTTCCCTGCAGGACAAAATTTGCGGGCTGATCGGCTTCGGCGACATCGGCAGACAGTTGTGCAGGCGCCTGCTGGCGTGCGGGATGCAGGTGCAGGTTTACGACCCGTTCTGGGATTCGAAGTCCGAGCTCCCAGCTGAGAACGTCTCCCACAAGTCCTGGCCCGACGACCTGGAAAACTGCGATTTCCTCTGCTTCACATGCGCATTGACGGAGGCCAACTTTCACATGCTGGACAACGAGGCTCTGGCGGGCACAAAGCCGGGCGTTCGCGTCATCAACGTCGCACGAGGCCCGCTGATCGACGAAGCGGCACTCTGCAACGCGCTCGCCGACGGTCGGGTGTCGGCTGTTGCGTTGGACGTCTTCGAAGTGGAGCCGCTGCCGTCTGCCAGCCCGCTGCGCGCCTACCCGCAGAACGTCTTCGGATCGCACAACGCATCCAACACCCACGATGCAGTCGTTCGAACCAGCACGCTGGCAATCGAGCTTCTGGAAGAAGGCCTGCGATCAAGTCGTTGAGGGTGGTGAACGGGATCTAAACGCGGGTTGCAATCATGAGCAACGTGCAGGACTGCGCCACTTCCCGCTTTGCCTTCAGTTCCGGCGCCAGCGTGTTCCAGCTTCTCATGACGTTGTCCGGATTCGTCGCGAACGCGGTGGAGAACGCCACGTCCTCATCGCGCATCACCTGGTCCGGGTCGCCGGGTTTGAACCGCGTCCCGTCAAGGACGCGGCGGTATGCCTGAATACGCCCGAGCGCGTTTTGGTTTCCCTCCGGCGTGTCCTCGAGATAAATGTCGATGAGATGGATCATGCGGCCGCGCCGCTTCAGGAGACGGCAGCAATCCGCGAAGAAACGCTCCAGTTCCCGGACGTGTTCGATCACCGAAATGGAAAACAGCAAATCAAAGTGTTCGGCGGGCAGCACCACGGAATGCTCCCCGACCTTCGTGTACACGTTTGTGACGCCGCGTAACTTGTGCGGTTCGGTTGGCCCATTACCTTCACCGCGAAACTCGTCGATGTTGTAACAGTCGTTCTTCCTGCTGAGTTCAGGCAACAGGCGGGACGTACCACCGCCAATCTCGCCGATCCGCAGTCCTTCACAGCTTTCCAGATAACTCCAGGCAATGGCGTCCTGAATAGACTTCAAATGCCAAGGCATGGCGGTGAGCTGGTCGAACTTGCGTCTGACACGATCCAGCAGCGGAAACCTCGATGCGGTATCGAATGTCTGCCGGTCCAACACTGACCAGTAGTCTTTCTTGGTTACAACCTTGAGCATAGCGCCGACGAAGCTGCAGCAAAAGGTGGATCAATCTGAAGCATGACTGGTTGGGGTAACGTCACCTGAAGTGCTAGCGATGTGCGACGATTCCTCCTCTGCCCCCATATACGAACAGCTGTTCGACTGAGGCGAAGCCCTGCTCGAGAAACATGTCCGTGAGTGCAGTCATGTTCGGATGCCAATGCCCCGGCAGTCGTGCTGCACCCTCGGCCTGAGCACCGCCGTACCCGGATGACCGCACATACCGGACGAGCGGAAGGTCGAGGTGTGCCGGGTGGATGGCAGTCTCGACAATAAGCGTATCGGCAGTAATGCGCGATGCTTGTTCAACCGCTTCGAGCAGGTACTGGCAGTGATAAAGAATACCCACGCAGAACACCAGATCGAAACTGCGCTGCAAACTCTCTAGTTCGTAAATGGAAAGTACCCTGAAGTCCAATTCCTGATTCCGCACTTCCGCACAAAACCTGGCTTGGTCAATATAGCCCTGCTTTAAGTCCACACCGCAGACATAGTCGGCGCCGCGATCCTTTGCTTCAAAAGCGAGAAAGCCAGCATTGCAGCCGATGTCCAATACCGACTTGCCTGTGAGGTCAGCTGGAATCGCCGTGGCTATCTCTTCGAAACGCTTGCGCGGATGGTCTATCTCCTCACCCCAAATTTGTCTGGTCTTGGTGGTGATTCCGCATTTCAGGTCGATGTTCTGATACCAACCGAGTCCTTCGTTTTCGAATTCTTCCACCTTCTTCTGTATTTCTTGCGGTTCCATTGCGGTGTTTCCTATCCGTTTAGTGGGCATTAGCGGTGCCATCTGGTCTCAAACGACCGGCGTGATTAGAATGGCCACCTCAGTTCAATCACCCCAGATAATGCAGCCCAGAATCAGCGTCGTCGTACCGGTTTACAATTCCCAGGAGTATCTCGAAAAGTGTCTGGATTCAATTCTCAACCAGTCGTTTAACGCATTCGAAATCGTTCTCGTCAATGATGGTTCGACAGATGATTCGTTGAACATCGCGCAACGCTACGCAGAGCAAGATGTTCGCATAAAACTCACTACACAGTCTAACGCGGGGCTGGCAGTAGCACGCAATCAAGGCGTGTTCAACGCGCGCGGAGAATTCGTTACGTTCGTCGATAGCGACGACTACATTCATCCCCGCGCTCTCGAGTTGCTTCACGATACTGCGACGCAAACCAACAGCGATATTGTGATCTGCCCATATCAACTCACTACAGAGAGCGGCCAGGTACTGGTGACGTCAACCCCGTTGAACGAGCCAGATCCTAAAATTCACTTTGGCACCATTCTCGCAGCGAAAGCACCATCGATGGTCTGTGACAAGCTGATAAAGCGCGAGCTCTTCATCACAAATGACATTTGGTTCCCTGCAGGTCTGCTGCACGAGGACGTTCCCACAACGTTTCGCCTCTTCCATTTCGCGACCCGCATCGCGACGGTAGATATCCCACTGTATAACTGGGTACGCAGGGGTGCTTCCTTGAGCCAAAGTATCTCCGATAAGCACGTCTTCGACTTTTTCCAGGGTTTCCTCCTCGCTCGAAGGTTTCTGGAAGAACACAATCTCCTGGAAGATTACTTAGCGCACTTCACACGACGGGTGTTGCACTTCTCCCTCGGAGCGATAGACCGCATGGAAGACCATGGTGGTTTCAATCACAACGTATGGTCTCATCTGATCAATCGGTGGCTAAAACTATCGAATTTGGTTTCGGAGCAAAGCCTGCTTGCATTGGAATCCTTTGACAGAGAAATGCATCTCAACTATTTCCACCGCTTCCCACCAAGCAAAGACCAATCTATGTCCGGGCTTGAAATAGCAGAATTGGAGCAGGAGGTCCGCCACCTGCAGGCCATGGTTGGATCACCCG
Source organism: Pseudomonadales bacterium (assembly GCA_028285415.1). GTDB lineage: Bacteria > Pseudomonadota > Gammaproteobacteria > Pseudomonadales > Azotimanducaceae > UBA4421. Next base: position 66,072 of record JANQPF010000017.1, on the reverse strand, counting down.
GATTCAAGCGCTATCTGGAATTAGCACAGAAGTTCGAGCATTGGTTTCCCGAGCAAAGTATGCGCCGCAAAGCAGTCAGGTTTCTGAAACAACTGCGAACCTCCTAGCCATCCTTAAACGGTTCATGAATCGCATCTCTGAGCGAGCGCCGAGGAAACACCTCTAAGGCGCCGCCCGCGGTGGCGTTGATAATCTCGCGTCCGTCCTGCAGCCAGAATTTGTGCGCTTTCTCGTAGGCAATCTCCATGCGTTCGACCATAGGTACATGCCAGCGTTTACCCTGTCCGAAATACGTCTGGTCGAAATGATTGGGGTCGCCGCCGTGGGAGAGTATCTGCGTGCCGCTCACCTCAGCATCGTCCGGGACGACATAGTGGTGATCAAATCCAACGAGAATCAGCCGCCTGAATCCCATGTAGTAGGCCAGTTGCATGGCGAGATACGAGACCGTACCTCCGCAGTAAATGATGCGTCCTGCGTTCGAAGACCAATACGGGAAGTCTGCAAAATTTCCGTAGCTGACAGAGACGTTCATCCAAAGCGTGTCGTGGTCACCTTTTAGGGTATACCTGAGATAGTTACCGAACCATTTAGTGGGGCCTGCGAGTGCGTCGATCTCTTCAGCCCGGTCTTCCGCAACAAAGACATCCTCCACCAGATAGTGTGTGGGCAAGAATCCCATTTCGTCCCGTTTTAGATAGATTGCGTTGACGCCAAAGGTAGGCAGGTTTTTTATCAGGTCAAAGTCCACCTTGTTCAGAGTTGGTCCGTTACCCATGAGCACAGCTGTCTGACCGCGGTAATGATCGTGGTAACCACGAATTCGACGATCATTCGCTGTCAGCGGTTTCCCGTTGGTGAGGGCATAGTAGCGCAACCGCCACCAGAGACGCCTCAATAGAGCGGGGTCGTAAGATTCCTTATAGGGTGCAATCTTGGGGTCCTGCAGCTTTTCCAGCCTTTCCAGTAGTGACATATTCATATGGTGTGGTGCTTGATCTCCATCGCTTCCTGATACGCGCTCATAATCAGCTTCAATACGACTTCAGACGCATAGGTTTCCGTCCACCGCCGGGACAGAGACTCCCGATAATGACGTCGCTGCGACCTACACATTCGGACGATCCCTTCTGCCATCGAATTGACGTCGCCCGGTTTAACAAGAATTCCAACGTCATCGTCGACAATCTCCGGAATCCCGCCCACTTCAGTCGCCAGAATCGGACAACCATCTCTGATTGCCTCCAGAGCTACATTTGGCAGATTTTCCGCCCGCGAGGCGATGATTAGAGCATCGCAGAGGCGGTACAAATCGCGCATCTCCCCCTGGCTGAGGTATTCGGCAGTCTTCAAGAGACCGCAGTGAGCCAGATCGAACAGCGTATAGATTCCAACCGACGAGAGTCCCAGGTCTTCTTTGGTTGTGACGAGCAGACCGAGGCTTGTGTCGTCAGCGTCCAGATCCTCGGCCCAAGTGAGCCGGGCACGGGCGCCCAAAAAAGCTTCGCGCAGAACAGCAAAGCCTTTCAGCGAATAACTCGTTCTTGGAATGACCGCCAAAAGAAGTTTGTCGACACCCAACGCAAGATGCACAGCGTTGCCAGTCCACTGCCCCTTCGGCGGTTGCGTCGCAACCACGTTGGGGATGACGCGACAGGAATGATTGCTACCTAGACAAGATTGCTCAAACAATCCAGCCAGCCAACTGGAGGGTGTAATGAAGGAGATCGGCTGCTCCGACTTGCTTAGATAGTCGCGGCCAAAATAGTTCGGTGAGTTCGCAACGGACTCTTCCCAAGAGCATTCCGTACCGTTTGATGTCGTCCAGGCATTGTGGAACAGATCAAACACGGACCGGTCGTGCAGCGTCCATATTGTCGGCCAAGATTGCGAGAGGTTCACGACTGCCGGGTGCGACAACACCGCACTGACGTTATGTAAATGGACGATATCCGGTGCGAATTCCTGCAGTTGCTCAAGTAGCGTCAGAAAAACCGTCCGGCGCTCATCATGGTAGTTGGAAATCAACTGAGCACGTTCGGATGCCGGCAGCGTACCCGCGTTACAGTGCCTGAGAAGTTGATATAGCGTGCGCCAATCGCCGAACACCGATGTCGAAAGCCCCAGATGCTGACCACATTCTGTACTGAAAAAGCAGGTTTCGTTACCTGTACCGTTCAATGCATGAGTAAGTTCAACCGCAGCCTGCGCGGCACCGGTACCCGATGCCCTTTCGCTGAGAACGGCAACCCTCATTTCGTTTGAAGTGGTCGATCTTCGCTTGACCGGGAGAGTGTCCGGATCATCTCGCCTTGCTGCTTCACAGTACGGGTCAGCTCTTTTAGCTCACTTTGCAGCGTTTCGATATCAATCAAATTCATCGCGCGCGTCCGGTCCTCGAGCTCCTCGATCTTCTGCGCCAGAAACAAAATTCGATCTTCACTCATGCTTTTACGATACCGGCCAGCGGCGCCAACTCCCTTATTCGTACGCGGCGCCAATTATACGCACGAAATACGCCGAGAGTTACACTCTTCAATCTGAAACAGTTTCAAACGCACTTCGCCAAGCGTTCAGACCATGCTCCGAACGAAGGGCCTGGGCATACATCGCGGCCGCACGCGCCGGGGCGAATTCCGCCTGGCCTAGGTGCCGCAACGCGCTGCCCAGCTCCTCTGCCAGGTCAGCCGAATCCGTGATCGTTTGCCCTATCGAGAAGCTTTGACACAGAGCAACAGTTTCAACTTCCAACGGGCCAACGACAATGACCTCTTTGCCAGCACTCAGATAGTCTGCGAGTTTGTTTGCGATCGAAAAACGACAGTAGGCCACGGATTCCGCATCGAAATTGTAGGCGATCAGCAATGCGTCACAGGCGTTGAGCTGTTCCCGATATTGTTCCACCGGCAAATACGGTCGGGTATGGACGTGGGCGGTGTCGAGACTTCGGTGCGCGTATTCCAAGTACAGCGGTCGCGTAAATATGTTGAGGCGAACTGCAAATCCCCGGTCGTTCAACCGCTCAACGGCTCCAGCAATCATCCGCACAGAATCGCGATTCATTTTGGCATCGAGAGAGCCGAAGTAGCCGAGCAACAGACCCTCCCGGTCATCTTCCCTGTGAAGTGGCACCACATCGGTCGAATCCATCACCGTAACCGCGTTAGCCACCGGCGGCATGCTGCGCCCAAAACGTGCTTCGTAGTCGGCCTGCATACCGGGTGAGATCGTGAAAGCACTCCGCGCTCTATTGACCAACCAGCGTAGATATCTTGCATAGAAGCGGTTGACAAACCCTCCAACGCCTACAGTCACGCCCTCTTCATGATCCATGATGTGCACGATGACCGGCCGTCGCAGCAGCAGCACGATTACCAGCGTGAACAAGCTGAACAGTAACGGACGCAGAGTCGGGCGCACATAAACGACATCAGGATCGAACCGAAACATCATCCTGATGGAGGACAGAAGATTGCGGGGACGTAACCACAAATCCGGACTCGCCGGTGGATCGGCCGCAAAACCTGTATGAACCGACATCGTCGTCACCTCCGACAGCTGGCCGAATAGAAAATCCATGAGCTGACCCGTGGCCGTCTCAGACCCTTTCGCCGTGACGGACAGAATCAGGACTTTCAAAAGCGCCTTCCGGAAATCAACGTCTGCGAACCAGAGGCACCATCACGAAGAGCACCAGTAAGGCACTGGCAAATTGCAGCGGGTGCTGTGTGGGGACCGCGATGGTACTCGCGAGGAGTATCTCGCATAGGATGATGATGAGCCCTCTGATCGAGAAGTAACAATCGATGAAATCACGCATGTTGTCTGCCGTGTCGATTTTGCGAATTCTTTCAGGGAGCCGCGCACCAATAGCGGCACAACTCTGCCTCATGTAAGCAGTCAGTTTTCGATTCGCGGACTTTCGCGCAATACTCTCGATATGACCCAGAAGGGTGTCGAAGAATAATCCGTCGATGCTGGACATGACGAACTTCACGTCCTCGGTCTTTTGAAGCCGGTCCCTTGGCGCGTGCAGACGAAAACGTTCCCGACCCTGCTCGTAGAAGAGTGCCCAGTGTCGTTCAGGCACAAATTCGTTTTCACGAGTGTAAATCAAAGCTCTGTTCCACGGATTGGCCTGCACAAGAGCCTCGAGCTCGTTGCTGAGTGCGTTGAACGCATCGGTTGCACAGGTCAGGCCGCGCAGTCGGCGTGCCCGGCCACTCGCTGCACGCGACGTTTGCTGCAGTATCGCTCCAGGCACCGTCATGTTGTCGCAACGGTTCTTGACGAAGACGTTCAGCGCAGACTGGTCGTTCAGGTTCACGACGATCGATGGGTATACCAATCGTGTTGCAACATTGGCCCACGAAGAGAGATGGAGGCCCGGCCTGGGGTTAGGAATATTGTATCGATCACCAGGTTGTTGATAACCCTCAAAAAAATAGTTCGGATTGCCGTCGTCAGTTTCGATCCGCAACACCCCGTTCTCTCGAACGGCTCCCTCAACCTGCTCAACGTAGTCCAGATCCACGCCGGCCAGCAATAGTGTTTGATACCCCAGGTGCCGAGCCCAGAGCAGCGTGTGTGATCCTGTAGTCACATCCGCGAGCCGTGGAAGCGCACCAGACTGCACGAGATCTTCATAGCATTCAGTACGCTCATGCTCTGCAATCTGGCGGTAGATGTTCTCGCGCAATAGAAACCGTTGGATCCCATTGCGCTCGCTGTCCGCAACAAGATCGCCGATCGCCTCGAGATGACTTTCCCCAACCACCACATCCAGACAGGCGTAATAGGTCGGGTACCAGTCGATTTCGCGCCAGAAGCGATACGCCGCGTTCATGCCAAAGCTGTCAAGACCACTCAGGTCGCGGGCTAGATCAATACGTGCCAGAGACGGTCCGTTCCCCAGCAGTATCGCCTGACGAGTCTGTTGCGCGGCTATGTTAGTAGCTTCTGACATTAAGCCAGTTTCTCGCGTACCGAGGCGAACACACGCTCGCACAGCGAATAGGCCCCGAACCAGAGCAGCGATGGGTGCCGCAGAACGGTCTTCAGCGCGGCGAGAGAAAACCTGACCAGTTTCCCGGGAATGCGCGCGATCGAGCCGCTGCGTGCGTGACTGTACATGACCCAGACCGGAGAACAGCTGCCGTACAAAGCCGACTGCATTTCGATGATCTCTTCGATGAACGCCAGTCCACCGTTTTGGGTTTTCGTATCTCCATGAATTCGCGTGCACGACAGAACGGCGGGCAGATACGCAACCTTTTCCTCGCGCAGGACTACCTTGGTCCAGAGCTCATAGTCCATACAGTATTTGCGAGTGCGATTAATCGGGCCGCATCTTTCGTAACACTCGCGCCTGAAGAACGTCGAAGGTTGTGAGATCGGGCACCGGTGTCTGTTGCTCATTGATGTCAATCTTCCCGTTGGAAACAGACCCAGTCGCTCGCTGCACTCGTCGACAAAATAGGCGCGACCATATATCAGCTGAACCTCGGGATCAGCACTAAAAGCGTTGAGCACCCGCGCCACGGCGCCCGCGCACAAAACATCGTCGGAATTCAGCCAACCCAGCACATCGCCGGTGCACCTTTCGAAGCCTCTGTTGAGCGCATCGCTCTGACCCTCGTCCTGTTCCGTAAAAATGTGCATGAACGGGTGGCGCTTATAGCGCTCGAGTATTTCCTGCGTGCCGTCGGTGCTACCCGCATCCTGGACGATCACCTCGAGTGTGCCTTCACTGGCTTCCCCAACAAGCGAATCCAGAGTTGCGGCAATGAACTGACCCTGATTAAAACTGGGTACGACTATCGACAACCTCATCCGCGGAATCCGTATTCTTCTCTCACCCGTGCCTGCATGATCATCGCCAACAATTCGGAACCACCAGCAAATCCACCCAGCCCCGACCCGCGGTGTTCAGGCTTCTTACATGATCGATGAAAGTGGGAACGAGCTCCGGCATAAGCGGCCGCTGCAAGTAATCTTCGATGCCGTCCGCAGTGAACTGAACACGGTTGGGCGCTTCGTAAACCCGGTATCGCTCCAGCAAATACTGCAACAATTCGGCCGGCGAAGTGTTCTGCGATTCAAGCCACATCGGGGCAAATTCGGTTTTCACTATCCAGTCCGAACCTGCGGCCAGCAGGTTCTCCATCCCCTTGAACACGTGCAGTTCGAATCCCTGTGTATCGAGTTTCGCGTACAGCGGCCACTCGATCGCCGTCGGGTCGATCAATGTATCCAGAGCGCCCATCGGAACCCTTTCCTGCGCCCAACCCTCCTTGTTGACCCTATTGTCCAAGGTGGATACTGGATTCAACGAAAAAGAGGAGTTGCCATCTGCATCGCCAACAACCGCGTGCGTGATCCGATACCCTTCGAATCCATACCTATTGAGATTGCGACTGATGAGGGGAATCAGACGGCTGTCCGCCTCGAAGGCATAAACATGCAAATCAGCGATCGTCCGCAGAGCGAGAAGACTGGTGAGCCCGCAGTTGGCACCCACGTCGATGTATGTGCGCACACCAATGCGTTCGAGCAGCCGATACCAGACCGAGTTTACCTCCTCGAATGCTTCACGCCGCTCGTACCATTCGCGGTCTTTGAGATTATCGAGGACTTCCAGCTGCAGGCCGCCAATATCTAACAAGACAGAAGACGTGTCAGGCATCTTGCTTGCCTTCCCCGTTACCGAGAATCCAGCTGTGGTCCACAGAGTAAGAGCCGAAGTAAGGCATACCGGTCGAACTGATTCTGATTTCCTTAACGAGTTGGCGCAGGATCGGCTCCATCCCCTCAAAGAGAGAGATAACGACATAGTAAACACCCGGGTGAAGACCGTGTCGTGGAATCACGAGTTTCCCCGATAGGACTTCCGTATCCGTTTGCCGAACGTTTTCATGCGCACAACCAAACTGCATGGTCCCATCGCCGCCAAACACCGGAAAGCCCAGGCGATACTGAACGTCCGGGCTGCTGCGTACGCTTGTTAGATTGATCGACCAAGCAATGTCAATGCCGCGGTCGACACCAACCTCGGCGTGCCATTCGGTTACTTTTTCCGTGTTGAACAACAGCGGCTCAAGAAAGGACCGTGAAGCAACAGGGGCTGGCTCCGATTCATACGCTCGATCAAAGTCTATTATCTTCGGTGTGTCGTCGCCGCGATTGAGGATGTTATCCTCGTAGTACGCTACCGCCTCGGTGACGTCGCCGGAGAAAACAGCTACGCCTTTGTCCAACACAATCCCTCTGTCGCAGAACCGTTGCACCATTGCCATGGAGTGAGACACAAACAGAAAGATACGATCCTTTTTGAGCTCGTTGACCTTGGCCAGGCACTTCGCGGCAAATCTGGCGTCACCCACGCTGAGCGCCTCGTCGCAGATCATGATATCGAAAGGCAGCATTACCGCGATCGCAAACCCAAGCCTTGCCTTCATGCCACTCGAGTAGGTGCCGACAGGGTCGTAGAACTGGTCTCCAAGCTCAGCAAAATCCTCGATCGAACCAAGAAACTCCTGAAGCCGGTCATCGTCGATCCCAAGCAGGCCGGCCCGGTCGATGACGTTCTCCTCACCGCTTTTCGAGACATCCAAACCCGCGCCCAGTTCGATCAGCCCTCCTACTGCACCCGAAACTTCCAGGCGGCCCTCATCTGCGGTAAGAATACCCATGACCAGCTTCAGGATAGTCGATTTACCGGCGCCGTTTCTGCCGATGAAAGCGAGCGACTCGCCCTTGGCGACTTCAAACGTCACCCCCCGTACCGCTTCGCGGTAACGGACCTGCTTGTTGGCCACGCGTAGGCCGAACCAGTTCCGCAGAATTTCCCGTCTCAGCACATCTCGACGGCTGGCGCTGGATATCGCATAGCGTTTCACCAGATTCTGAGCACGCAGGGAAGTCAAAACAGATAGTTCCTCAGATACGGCGTGAGTCTGCCCAGGCGCCAGCGTAGGAACAATGTCACGGTCAGCCCCACGCCGCACCAGACCGCCAGCGGCACCAAATCGAACGGCATACCGATGAGTGCATTACGCGACGCGTCGATGAACACGTAGAACGGGTTGATCACCCGGATGGGATCGAGTGCTTCTGCAGCAGGCAACGGGAACACGACCCCGCTGAGAAAGATCAAAAACCGAATGCTGACGGTCAACAGGTTCGCCAGGCTGGGTGAAACCAGCCCCAGTATCGCTGCCACCTGCCCAAACGAGTAAAACACGGCGAAACCCAACAGCAGCAAAGCAACGAAACTCAGTACCTGGATCGCCAACAGCGGGAAATCCCACGCCACAAGACTGAGGCAGAACAAGATCTGCAAACCGAGCGCCACGGAACGTTCCGGCAGCCACGCACCCAGCAAACCGCTGATGGAAACCTCGTCCCGGACGAAATAGTCCTTAAAGCGGCCGATGCTGTTGCCTGGTTGGAGAATTGCATCCGTAAAGAGCAGCCAGCCTGTAACGCCGATCACGATGTAGAGGTGGCGGGGAATACCCTCCTGATGGGGCAATATCTTCAGAAAACCGAGGCACATGTACGCCGCAAGCGGGACAATGGGCAGCGCTACCATCCAGAACCACCAGAGCCCACCCTCCTGCCTTTGCGAGTGCAAAAAGTGCCTGTATAAGAAGACGACGAATTTACGGTTCACGATCCCGTTTCGGACTCAATGATCAGTCTTTGCAGAGAATCAGGGTTCGCGGCGTTTGACCTACGATATGAAATCCCCCATCCAACATGAAAGGAACGGCGTCTTTGCCTTTCCCGGCCCACGCCCCGTCCTCAAAAAAAACGTCGTCGAAGACGACGATACCGCCCGGGGGGCACTTGGCAACAAACTGTTCTGCGCAATCCAAGTGCATTTTCCAGCAGGCAGGATCGTTTATCTTCTCGCCCTGAAGTGTCTCATAACGTTGCATGCGATGATCTGAGTGATCTTCGTGATAGTAGTCGTACGCATCGACGTATATATAAGGGGGTAACGCACCTTCCCAGTTTCGCAGGAAAACTTCTCCAGCTTCGGTATGAATATCCGCGGCTGTGCCATACATCTTAGTTGACTCGCGTCCGCTGGCACTGGATTCCTCATCAATATCCACAGATATCATCTTCAACCCCAGCGCACGGCACAACAAGGCGAGCCGAGATGTGGACATCTGTCCCCACCACTTTTCACGTGTCGTGCCGATCTCCAGGAGATGGTAACGCTCAACCTCTGGTATCCGGTCAGCTCCGAAATCCGCCAGCACCCGGTACAACATCAGCGAATGGCCGTGAATTGGCTCCGGAACTTTACCCATTTCGTTGCGCTCAATTGCCGCCAGACCATCCGCAGCCATGACACCGGCAATCACCGCAATCTGTTCCACATCTGCAACCCGGTCCACGTCGAGTTGACGCCAGACTTCCGCCGAGTTTTGTTCTCTCGTATCCAGTCGCGTTTGCAGGTCCAGCAGCTCAGCCTCGGTAACTTGCGCGCGGTTTTCCGTCAGCTCACGAATGTCGCTTTGAAACACCTTAGCTTCGTCCCGGATCTGACTCACCTGATCGTGTAAAAGCTGCTGCTGTTCGTTTCGGACCTGGCTCACCTGTTCGTGCAAAAGCTGCTGCTGTTCCTTCCTTAAATCATTCGACTGTTCGTGCAGAAGCTGCTGTTCGTTCCGAAGAAGCGCCAGGTTTTCCGCCTGTTCATCCCGGAGACGCCCAATCCGATCATTCAGTTCCTGCAGACTCTGTAAGCCCGTGCGGAGCTGCCGTGCTGTTTCTTCACCGGACTCGCGATCACGCAGAAGCTGGGCATTGAGATCATCTAAGGAATCCCCCAACTGCATACTCGTCAGTCTGACCCGCACATCCATTCGGTATCGCGCATAGCTGGCGACAGCAACGCCGCTCACCAGAATGAGCAGCAGCATCAAACCTGTCTCTAGACTCAACTCCATCGTTACTATGCCTTCAGAGAAAAACCAACACGCGCGTGATCACGAGGTCTCCTCCCGCACGAGCTATCGCTTGCAGCAATGACGTCTGAGGGCACCGCTGACGATTCTGCGAAACTCATCCCGGCGATTGAAACTCGTAAACGAAGCCACCCCACCCAATCTCATTTTCAGATACGTTGGAGCGGACTTCCCTGATTCCCGCTTCAAACTGTTCTGCCAGCTTGTGCAAGCCGATGTTGGAAAAGTGGGTAACGTGCGCACGGTTGTTGAAGAACGGTGTTCCGGGCCGCGTCGGATCCGGATCTAGTATGTACTTCCATCGATTGCGGTTGAGCGCCGGGACGGCAACGAAAACTCCAGCGCCAAAACGTCTCGCAGCAACAACCATTTCAGTAAAGAGGTCACGCGGCTGTTCCAGATGCTCCAACACCATGATGCAGAACAACATGTCGAACGGCTCAGTCTGCAGATCCGAATTCCACCAGCTGGCAGATATGTTCGCGCCATATTGTTCGACGCCATATGCAACCGCTTGCTCGTTTATGTCATAACCAACAGCATCAAAGCCCATGTCCTGCGCTTCCCGAACGAACGATCCCGTACCGCAACCAATTTCCACTATGCGCTGAAGATCCGGATATTGTTTCTTCATCTCTCTCAACAAGGCACGGGAACGCAGCACATTGCGCTCATGCACTTTGATATGAAACGCCAGTTCCGTTGCATCGGTTTCGGCTGTCGGTAGAAAGCCGGATGGATTAGTAAACGATTCACACTCCATGCAGTAGAACAAAGGTATTTCTACACCGGCAGAAAGCGTAGGGACATCCCTAACATAGCTGACGTATTTCGAAGTACAGACGACGCACTCTTCTGGGAGCTTCCCAGCCAGGTCCGCATGCCGATTACGGTGGCCGGGCGGTGAGGCACGAACTTTCAACATTTCCCCCGATCTCTTGCCATGAGGGCTACCATGAACCCGTTCAGCGGGTCTGCAGCTTCCCTGAATCGATCCTGATCATTTGATGCTTCCACACGGCTAGGTGCGTTCATTGAGCGGTCCTGATGGGGCGCGAATCTTAGCACCAACCCACGTCGTTTCCCAACCGATCAGAAAGTCGCAATCACCAACACAGGACAGCCGCAAAGAACCAACTTCTCACAGTTATCAACAAACCTGCGCGAGCCATACGTTAAAGGTCTCATCAGCAGGGTCGGCACTTTCGACATACCTGAACCGGCAGAACCCCTACAGTTGCATCGCGTGCCAGGTCTGTCCAACATCGACCGGATCCGAAGAAGAAAACGTGGGACTGTGAAACCAAACCGGGTCTCTTGGTTCAGGCGCATAAGATCGCCAAAAACCGATCACCAGCGTGTACTAGAAGTTTATAGGCCATAAGCGCTCCCTGCGTCGGGATGGCGAACCGAACCGTCCTTAATTCCACCAGAGAATCGCGACCACTCAAAAGTGGCTACCTCCCATGAAACGCTCGTTCCAACCACGCCGAAAAGCCCTGCTCGTGAAGTCGGCCGGCATAAAACTTAATACCGGGTACGGTAAAATGGCCATAGTCATAAAACAACTTGTTGCCGTCGTCGTCCAGACCAAAACAAACCTCGCCTTCTACGTCGCACAATGTCTGCGTCAAACTCCAGTATGGTACGTTGGCGGCCTCGGCAATTTCTCTCACTTGCTTGTTTAGTTCAAACACGTCTTCTTTGCGATAGGAGTAGTGCGCGCGATTTATCTCACCCACATCCAGTACGTCATACTGATTCAACAGCTCATCAGAAATCGGCTTACCTGAAGTTTCAAACTCGACGGAATTGCCCACAACGGCCACGCGTTTACCATCTGCCAGCACCCTCTTGATAAGATTTGCGGTGCCGACTAGATCGCTACCCACCGTGCGTTTGACCTTTGACTCACACAACATTTTTGTTCTTGATGTCATCGTGTTGTAGCGAGTTGCAATGACCACCAGATGTGCCCCCTGGTAGAGATCTGAGGTAAAAAAGCGCTCATCCATTTGGGTGATGTCGGTTACCGTATGATCAAAACAAGACAACTGCATATAACCATTGGTTGAGGCCAGATTTCGATAACGGAGCCAACCTACTTGAAACTGTCCCATGATGGCATCGGTATGACGCATGACCATAGCCAGCTGTTCACCGTGGGAATTGCCAACCACCAGAATGTTGCTCCCATCAGCGTTTGGGTAGTGACTTGTCGGGTCTAGGAAGAGTTGGTTCGACAATTCTCCGCGCTGTTTCCGCAGCGCTTGATTATCGAGTTCGTAGTTATCAACCGACGGGTACCGTTCTTTGAAACCATCGTTAACAATGACCGCAACGTTCACAGCCACAACTGCCGACGCCACAACCATGATGAATGATGCTGCTGCATATCGAATCGGCAGCTTTCTTCGGAACGGTTTCTCGATCAGATAGTACGAAGCAGTGGACAACACCAGGGTCGCAACAATCCACCACAATTTGTCCAGTTCGGATGCGTGAGGATCATAAATCCTGCAGAACGCAAACAACGGGAAATGCCATAGATAAGCCGAGTAGCTGATGAGCCCCAATCCAACCATGGGCCGGGTGCTCAGCAACCTGCCTGTCAGGTCATGGGTGGTTGAGAAAGCTATTATCAATGACACGCCTAGAATTGGCAGAAGAGTGATGAGCCCGGGGTGTGGTGTCTGGCCGTCAAAAACGGTAATCGAGTAACCCACCAGGAACAAACCAACCAACGGCAACAAGTTGGTCGCCAAGGGGTGTTTCAAGTGGCCATATCTCAGTCCTACTACCGCCAACAGAGATCCCGCAAGGAGTTCCCAGAACCTGGAGAATGGTAGATAAAAGTTCAAGTCTGCGTTCCGGCTCTCCATACTTTGAGATAGGAGCAGGCTGGTCACCAGAAGAAAACCCAGCACAGCCAGGAGATGCGCTCGGGCGTATCGGTAAACCAGCATCAGAATCACCGGAAAGACCAGGTAAAACTGTTCCTCGATACCAAGACTCCAGGTATGCAGGAACGGTTTCAGCAGCGAACTTACAGCCCCGTATTCGGTGGTTGCAAAGTAGAAAAAGAAATTTGAGCCAAAGAATATCGCCGACAACCCACTTTGTGCGTATTCAACAAGGTCAGTTGGCAACAGCAGCGCCCAGGCAAAAGGAAAGCTGACCAGCATCATCGTCAGCAACATGGGCAAGATACGTTTTGCCCGACGCTGGTAAAAGTTCGCAAAGTTGAGGTAGCCCTGATCGTCCAGCTCAGAGACCAGGATTTTGGTGATCAAGTATCCGCTGATCACAAAAAATACATCGACCCCAAGGTACCCACCTTCAAACCAAATGACATCAAAAATGCTGAGCTTGGCGTGGTAAAGAATGACGCTAACAACGGCAATGGCCCGTAAACCATCTATCTCTGGGCGATAAGTGTTCATAATTCTATTGTCCTTCGCCCCAACTGTGCGACGCGGTTGCCCGCGTTAGTGATTCCGTCCGAGTAGTGGCGAAGACATGCATATAAGCTGGACGATCACAGCCCGGAAAGCTACACAGGGAGGCTGATCCTGCATGCAGCCAGCCGCGGCGTAGCGCGGTGCGCCAGTTCACCGCATTGCGTTTAGTCTGCATACGCAAAGATTCACACCATGGAAATCAAGTCGACAGGTGGCGTGGTGGTTCCGAACGCCCGGCGCGTGCTTCATTGCCTGCTTCGAGGAACCATTCGTACGTTTGCGAGAGACCTTCGATCAAAGCTGTGGAATGTGTCCACCCCATTGTTCGCAGTTTTTCCGTATCCAGAAGCTTTCTTGGCATGCCATCCGGTTTGTCCTCATCAAACACCAGGCGACCATCAAAGCCAACCACGTCACCAATGGTTTCGGCGAGTTCTCGGATAGAAACCTCAACGCCGGTGCCGACGTTTACGTGCGACAGATGAGGGTCAACGTAACTCCAGTACTGTTGCCGGGACATGGCGAGCACGAACGCGACGGCGTCCGCTAGATCATCTACATACAGGAATTCCCGGAGAGGCTTTCCCGAACCCCAGACCAGAACCTCGGGCGAGTTACGAAGTTTGGCCTCATGCATGCGTCTGATGAGCGCGGGAACAACGTGTGAATCCTCTGAATGAAAGTTGTCGTTTCGGCCGTACAAATTTGTAGGCATCAGGCTGCGAAAGTCTGTCTCATGCTGACGGTTGAAGGCTTCGCAAAGTTTGATGCCCGCGATTTTTGCAACGGCATAGGCATCATTTGACGGTTCCAGGGCACCGTTCAAAAGTTCGGATTCGACGATGGGTTGACTGGCATTCCTTGGATATATGCATGAACTGCCGAGAAAAACGACCTGCTTCAATCCAGTATCAAACGCACCTTTGATCAGGTTCGCTTCAATCATCAGGTTGTCGTAAATGAAATCCGCCGGATAGGTAACGTTCGCATGAATGCCGCCAACTTTCGCAGCCGCGATTACCATCCAGTCTGCACGCACATCCTGCAGAAACTCCCGGACTGCAGCCTGATGTCGCATATCGACGTCTACGCGGTCAGCCGTCAGGACCTCGAAGCGATCTTCCTTCTGCAATCGTTGCTGAACTGCAGATCCGACCATTCCCGCGCTGCCGGCGATCAAAACGCGTGTTTCAGGCATGTTCCCGCTACCGTCAATCGTTGAGGCTGTACGCTCTGAAACCTGCTTCCGTCACCAGGGCATCCCTTCTGGCGATTTCGAGATCGAACGCAATCATTTCTTTCACAAGCTCGGCAAAGCTGCTTTTGGGCGCCCAGCCGAGCTCGTCTCTGGCCCTTGATGCATCTCCCAGCAAACTCCCAACCTCGGTCGGACGGAAGTAGCGCGGGTCAATACGAACGATAACATCCCCCGCACTGACCTTCGCTTGATCGTCCCATACATCTGTTACCCGGCCAACCTCTTGATCGTCCGACCCCTCCCAGGCTATTTTCATGCCCAACTCTTCCGCCGCTAGGTTGACAAACTCTCTAACGCTACGTTGCTGCCCGGTCGCGACGACATAGTCCCGAGGCTCACTCTGCTGAAGCATCAGCCACTGTGCTTCTACGAAATCGCGGGCGTGTCCCCAATCGCGAAGGCTGTCGAGATTTCCCAGATAGAGGCAATCCTGAGTTCCCAGACTGACGCGACTGAGCCCTCGGGTGATTTTTCTAGTAACAAACGTTTCTCCGCGCATCGGGGATTCATGGTTGAACAGAATGCCGTTACAAGCGTAAATGTTATGGGCCTCACGATAATTTATCGTAATCCAGTAGGCGTAGAGCTTCGCGACCGCGTAGGGTGAGCGCGGGTTGAACGGCGTCTGTTCGTTCTGCGGCGTTTCTATTACCTGACCGTAGAGCTCGGAGGTGGAGGCCTGATAAAACCGGGTCGATTTCTCCAGGCCAAGTATTCGAATCGTCTCCAACAGGCGCAGGGCACCGAGCGCATCGACCTGAGCCGTGTATTCGGGGGATTCAAATGACACGGCAACATGACTCTGGGCACCCAGATTGTAGATCTCATCGGGTTGTGATTCCTGCACGATTCGAGTGAGGTTGCTCGCGTCAGTCAGGTCTCCATAGTGCAGGATGAGCCTGGGGTCATCGGCGTGGGGATCCTGATACAGATGATCAATTCGTTCCGTGTTGAACAACGACGATCGCCGCTTGATGCCGTGAACGACATAATCTTTTTCGAGCAGAAATTCCGCCAGATAGGCGCCATCCTGCCCTGTGATACCTGTGATGAGTGCTGTCTTCTGGCCCATATGATTGCGCTATGCGGGAATTCCGCCCACGGATGATCGCTAACTAAAGGCGAGCATTGTTTCAGATTCGTATCAAAGAGCAATGCTCGTCATCCAGTCACCGGCCCTGCCAGCAACCAAACCACAGCTTTCGGAGGTCATTGTTATCAATTCGTATCATGTTGAGGCGTTACATTGACCGCCGTTGTCTTTATGATCCTATCCGCAATGAAAGTAGACGTCCCCGAGAAACCGCAATCGCCGCGCTCGCGCACTTTGAAAGTGCTGCATGTCTACCGGACATACTTCCCGGACACGCAGGGTGGCTTAGAGGAAACCATCCGACAGATCTGCTACAACGCGAAATCAATCGACATCGAATCGACCGTCCTGACAACGAGTCCGAATCCAGATCCAGCCACTCTCGATCTCCCCGAATGCCGGGTAGTGCGGGTAAAAAAGAACCTTGAGATTGCATCGTGCAGCATTGCCTGGGGCGCATTTGCGCAGTTTCGCAAGCTACTCGAAACGACGGACATCGTGCACTACCACTTCCCCTGGCCATTCGTCGACCTTCTGCATCTGGGGGTGAGGCCTACGGTGCCCACCATCGTTACCTATCACTCGGACATCGTGCGCCAGAGAATTCTCGGCCTGGTGTACTCGCCGGTGATGCGCCAGTTTCTGAGCGGCGTCGACCGCATCGTCTGCACTTCGCCGAACTACTTTGCGACAAGCAACGTCCTGACGAAATTCGAGAACAAAGTTGATGTCATCCCTATCGGTCTGAATCGAGATACGTACCCCACGGTTGATGAAGACGAAGTCGAGAGTGCACGACAAGAGTTCGGCGAGAACTTTTTCTTGTTCGTCGGCGTGCTGAGGTACTACAAAGGACTTCACATTCTGCTGGATGCGATCAAAGGAGCGGATTTCAAAGTCGTCATTGCCGGCTCGGGACCCACGGAGCATGAACTCAAAGCACATGCCGCCAGTCTGGGACTGAAAAACGTTACGTTTACCGGACACGTCTCTGACGCAACCAAAGTGGCCCTGACCAGCCTGAGCTGTGGGATCGTTTTTCCGTCTTACCTGCGCTCTGAAGCCTTCGGGATAACGCTGCTCGAGGGCGCCATGTACGGTAAACCGCTGATCTCCACCGAGGTTGGCTCCGGTACCAGTCACATTAACAGACATGGCGAAACGGGCATCGTGGTGCCGCCGGGCTCACCAAAGGCGCTGCGGAAAGCGATGGACCAGGTGTTCAATAATCCGGATCAAGCATCTCATATGGGTCGGCGGGCCAAGCATCGTTTCGAACAGCTCTTTACCGGTGAAAGAATGGCATCGCAGTATGCAGAGCTATACCGGGAGTTGGCGGGCCGTTCTGCCAACCCGACGGCGCGCGACAGGCACACAGACTGGCAGGAACAGACCGAAGAACGCTCAGATCAGCGCCGATAGGACCCGGGCATCCAGCCCAGGCCAAGCGCAAGTCCAACGGGCATCCAGACCAGAAACCAAGTATCTCCCACCTTGTCGACAAGCTCATGACCATCAAGCAGGTGGGCAAATACCGCCATTACGAGAATGCTGATTCCGAGTTTTGCATCTTCTCTCTCGAAATGAGTAAACAACAATGCAAACGTACTGATCAATACCGCAGCATACAGCCCTACCGCCACCAGCCCTCCCTTGTAGAGCAATGACAGGTAGATATTGTGTGCATGGGGGAACACGATTCCGCCGACTGTGACATCGTCACTCGTGAGTATTCCGAGTCCGATCAGCAAACCGTCACCGGCCAGAATCCGCTGTATGGTTTCGCCCCAGATCGCGAGACGGTAGCTGTCGCCGCGTGGTAGAACGAGTTCGCGAGTCTCTTCGTTGACCGCCAATACGACCACGACACTCAAGAGTAGGGTGCCCATGCTGGCAACGGTCACGAGAAACTGCCGCCAATCGCGGCACTTGTAGGCCAGGAGATAAGAGCAAACCCCCATCAGGACGCTGACCCAGGCGTTGCGCGAGTCTGACATGAACACTGCAAACGTCGCGAGGCAGGCAACAAGCAACGCCCCGGCCCGAATAGACCAGGAATCGAACACGAACAGCGTACGCAGCATGAAAAGCAGGACCACGCCGTAAACCAGTGCCGCGATGACATGAGTGTCCAGCTGCCCCAGTCCATTGAGCCGTCCATCTGCCGGGTCGGTGACGTAGAAGTTCACAATCGCTACGAGCACCACGACGCCCCCGACTACCGTCAAAGCCACAACCATCCAGCGCTGCAGCTGCCCACGCAATTGGCACTCGGCAAACGCTACGACAAAGAAGAATACGAGGAGAGAACGGGACCAGATAGACAAGGCTTTGCGGAGATCAAACGGATCCGACCAGGCGGTGCTCACACACAGCCAGATGAGCAGGGCGCAAATCCAACGCAGAAGCGGTAGCTGCAACGCATCCCGCCATTGCGGAAACGTCGCCAGCATCAGTAGGCTCAGCGCATAGGTCGGGTAGCTTGCGGCACTCTGGCTGCGTAACAAAAGAACGGATACAAAACACAGCACAATGAGCACCGCCATCCACTGAATGCGGTCGCCAAACCGGAATCCATCATTGGCCGCTGCCTGCTGCATAGGCGGCAGTGTACCCGAAGCGCTGAGGAAGTTAGATGAAAAACAAGCGGAATTTTGCCGCCGCCGGAAAGACCGGTGGTGAATTCCCAAATCAACTGGAACCCGGTGCACCCTCCATCGATCTGAGCGCCGTCTTGCCGCCTGCGGCAAAACTCGGTAAGTCGGCGCCTCAAGGCGCGGACGACATGGTGGACCTGGAAGGACAAATCTCGAACCGGTCTCACCTGGAACCACAGTGGAATCCAGTCGATCTGACCGACATGGTGAACTCAGAGGGACTGACCTCGAACCTCCCCCATCTAGAACCCAGAACACCGTCCGTTGACCCGAGCGACGTTTTGCGCAAAGCGCAAAACTCGGTAAGTCCGCGCCTCAAGGCGCGGACGACATGGTGGGCCCACCAGGACTCGAACCTGGGACCAATGGATTATGAGTCCACTGCTCTAACCAACTGAGCTATAGGCCCGTGACGCCTGAGGATTGGCGGCGGATGCGCATTCTAGCACCGGCGTCCCAAACAAAAACCCCGGGACAAGCCCGGGGTTTTCTTGCAGGACGACAGTCCCATCAGCTCCGGCCGAGGCTCTCCATCCACTCGTCGAGGAAGCTGCGAAGATGCTCCGAACGACTCGGATGGCGCAGCTTTCTGAGCGCCTTGGCTTCGATCTGGCGGATGCGCTCGCGAGTGACGTCGAATTGCTTGCCAACCTCTTCGAGCGTGTGGTCCGTGTTCATGTCGATGCCGAAGCGCATGCGCAGCACTTTCGCCTCGCGTGCGGTAAGACCACCGAGCACGTCACGGGTTGCTTCTTTCAGACCTTCACCGGTGGCCAGCTCAATCGGCGAACCGATGGTGGTGTCCTCGATGAAGTCGCCAAGATGAGAATCTTCGTCGTCGCCAATGGGCGTTTCCATGGAAATCGGCTCTTTGGCGATCTTCAGCACCCGTCGTACCTTGTCCTCCGGCATTTCCATGCGCTCACCCAGCTCTTCCGGCGTCGGTTCACGGCCCATCTCCTGCAGCATCTGCCGCGAGACGCGGTTCAGCTTGTTGATGGTCTCGATCATGTGCACCGGAATACGGATCGTGCGGGCCTGGTCCGCAATCGAGCGGGTGATCGCCTGCCGGATCCACCAGGTGGCGTAGGTCGAGAACTTGTAGCCGCGGCGGTATTCGAACTTGTCGACCGCCTTCATGAGGCCAATGTTGCCTTCCTGGATGAGATCCAGGAACTGCAGACCCCTGTTGGTGTATTTCTTTGCAATGGAAATCACCAGGCGCAGGTTGGCTTCGACCATGTCTTTCTTGGCGCGGCGTGCTTTTGCCTCCCCGAGCGACATACGCCGGTTGATGTCCTTGATTTCGGTGACCGAAAGTCCCGTCTGCTTGGTCAGCGCTTTCAGCTTCTTCTGTGCCCGCAGAATGTCGTCCCGCTGGTTTTCCAGGCTGACGGAGAAGTCTTTGTCCGATTTGACCAGCTTGTTGATCCAGGTGACGCTGATCTCGTTGCCCAGGTACTCCTTCCGGAACACATCGCGCGGGACTCTGCCGTGGCGTACCGCCGAGGTCATGATGCTGCGCTCGTGGCGGCGCACCGAGTCCAGGCCGTCGCGGGCAATGTCGACGATTTCGTCGAAGTGCTTGGGCACCAGCTTGAAGCAGGAAAACGCCTCACCCAGCTTGGCCAGCTGCGCCTGCGCGGCTTCGCTGGTCCGGTCGCTCTCAGCCAGGACTTTCTGGGTTTTGTTGTACTGGCGCTTCAGCGTGCTGAAACGCTTCTTGGCTTCCTCGGGGTCCGGTCCTTTGTTTTCCTCTTCGTCATCGTCATCGTCAGAAGCGGCTTTCGGTCCGTCCGCGTTGATCTGCGTCGCCGCAGGCACATGGTCCGTCGGATCAAGGTAGCCGACCAGCAGGTCAGCCAGCTTGTCTTCCTTCGTCACCTCGGCGTACGTCTCGAGGATGTACTCGACCGCGCCGGGGTAGGCCGCCAGCGCCGTCAGCATGTCGCGGATGCCTTCTTCGATGCGCTTGGCAATGGCGATTTCACCTTCGCGGGTCAGGAGCTCTACCGTGCCCATCTCGCGCATGTACATGCGCACCGGATCTGTCGTGCGGCCGGCTTCGGTTTCCACTGCGGCCAGCGCCGCTGCGGCTTCTTCAGCCGCCAGTTCATCAGCGGTGTTTTCTTCGTTCGACAGCAACTCATCGGCATCAGGCGCGGTCTCGTAAACCGTAATGCCCATGTCGTTGATCATGCGGATGATGTCTTCGATCTGCTCCGGATCGGAAATGTCGTCCGGCAGGTGGTCGTTGACCTCACCGTAGGTCAAAAACCCTTGCTCTTTGCCTTTGGCAATGAGCTCTTTCAAGCGTGATTGCTGTTGTTCTGTCGAGATTTGATTGCTCATGGTACCTCGAGTCGGAAGTGATGACTGTTCACCCCGGGCGCAATGCGCGGGGCGCTCTTCATCCCGATACTTCTATGCCTGACCCTTATTTGGTCTCATACACGTAAGAACGTATCTGGGCGGCTTTGGTTCACTGACGTTTAGTCAGTTTTATTGACTTTGCCTCTCAATCAGCTGCATGCAAGCATTGCCCGTTCAAATTCCGGGCCTTTCCCCCTGAGGCAAACGAGCCATTATAGCGTCCAATATGGGGATGTTCCAGCGTCGTTCAAGCCTAAAGCATAGTCGAAAACGGTCGTGGCAACCTGTCAGGTGATGTCTTTGCCGAGCCCGTGCAGCTGCCAGTACCTGCGCAGGTCTTCGACGTCCGACGAGTCCCGCAGCTGGTCGAGAATCCGGCGTCGATCCGCAGAGCGCAGATGGTCAAGCAGTCTGTCGATACCGTCCAGAAACTCCGCACGCATGCCCTGCCGGTCAATCTCCAGGTTTTTTTGTGCGGCATTGAGAATCACCCGGCCCGCTTCGTTGTCAGACCAGTGCACCAGCATTTCTTCGGTATCCGCCTCGGGGTTGGCATCCAGAAAGCCCATGACCGCACCCAGCAGACCCATATCAGCGACCGCCTCCAGCAGCGTCTCGCGGACCTGAACGTCCACTTCCGGCCACATGTCCGGGGCTTTTACGAGATATGTCAGTAAGCGTTCACTAAGTCTGGAGACCTTGCTGGAGTTATTGCTCCTGATCCGCTGCGACGGATTGGGCTGGGCGCGACGACCCAACCCCGTCACTTCGGCCACCTTCTGCTGCAACAGCGTCTTGAGCACCCCTTCCGGGACCTTCTCGACATAGGGCGCAATGAGGCCCGCGAGCCGCGCCCGCCCATCGACCGTGCCAAGATCCAAACCCTGAGACAGGCGCGTGAACAGAAACTCCAGACCCGGTGTCGCCTCGGCCACCAGCGCATCGAATCCGGCCTTGCCACGCGCCCGAATGAGCGAATCCGGATCTTCCCCGTCCGGCAGGAACACAAGCTTCAGCTGACGGTGCTCGTTCAGCGTCGGCAAGGCATTTTCCAGCGCTTTCCAGCCCGCCTGACGCCCGGCGCTGTCGCCATCGAAACAGCAGATCACCTCATCCGTGTAGCGGTACAGCTTGTGGAAGTGCGACTCGCCGCTGGCCGTACCCAGTGTCGCGACGGCATTGGCCACGCCATGTTGAGCAAGTGCCACCACGTCCATATAGCCTTCCACCACCAGCAGCCGATCAATGCGCCGCAACGCCCGGCGGGCTTCATAGAGACCATATAGCTCAGAGCCTTTGTGAAAGACCTCCGTCTCCGGAGAGTTCAAGTATTTGGGGCCGTCTTCGTTCTTGAGCGTGCGGCCGCCGAAGCCGATGACCCGGCCGCGGGAGTCGCGGATCGGAAACATGATGCGTTCGCGAAAACGGTCATATACCCTGCCCTTCTCACTCTTGATCTGCAGCCCCGCGGCGAGCAGCTTGGCAGCAGGGACGTTCTTGAGTTGCTCACTGAGGTTCTGCCAGCCAGGCGGGGCATAGCCAATCCCGAAATCACGAGCCACCTCCCCGGTCAGGCCGCGGGATTTGAGGTAATTTATGGCGGTATCCGCACCGCGCAGAGACTGTCGGTAAAACCGCTCCGCCTCACGCAACACGTCGTAGAGATCAGCGTCGACCTTGGGCCGTGGGCGGCCAGTCTGCTCGCGGGGCACCTCCAGCCCCAGGCTCCCTGCCAGTATCTCGACCGCCTCGACAAACTCCACGCGCTCGAAATTCATGATAAACGTCAGCGCGGTCCCGTTCGCCTGGCAACCGAAGCAGTGATAGAACTGCTTGTCCGGGCTGACGGTGAAGGAAGGCGTTTTTTCGTCGTGAAAGGGACACAGCCCGGAGTAGTTTTTGCCGGTTTTTTTCAACGTCATCCGACTTTCGATGACATCGACGATGTCCACGCGCGACAGCAGATCGTTGATGAAAGATTGGGGAATGCGGCCGGCCACTGGGGGTGTCGAAGTTCCTTGCGCTGGTATGCCAGCCTACCACAAGCCCGCTAATCAGCGGCCAGGACGATGCGCACGCGCGGCGGCGCTAACGCCCATAAACGTCATCGAACCGCTCGATGTCGTCCTCACCCAGATACGGGCCCACCTGAACCTCGACGAGCACCAGCACCATCTTGCCCGGATTGTGCAGCCGATGTTTGCAGCCACGAGGAATGTAGGTGCTTTCGTTCTCCCCCAGCGTAAACTCTTCGTCCTCGAGCGTTACCCGCGCCGTGCCGCGCACGACCACCCAATGCTCCGATCGATGATTGTGCAGCTGCAGGCTGAGGCTCGCCCCCGGCTGTACCTTGATGCACTTGACCTGATAGCGCTCACCTTCGGCAATGCCTTCATAGCTGCCCCACGGCCGGAATACCTCGCGGTGATACAGATGCTCACTGCGTTCGGTGGCTTCGAGTTCGTTGACGATTTTTTTCACATCCTGGACGCGGTTGCGATCCGCCACCATCACGGCGTCCGAAGTCTCGACGATGACGAGATTCTCAACGCCGATCGTGCCGATGAGGCGACTGCCCGCTTTGACAAACGAGTTTGTGGTGTCCACAGCAACCACGTCTCCTTCGATGTGGTTGCCTTCACCGTCACGACTGGATTCATCCCAGATCGCAGCCCAGGAACCAATGTCGTTCCAGCCGAAACTCACGGGCACAACCTGTGCGTGGGCAGTCTTTTCCATGACGGCGTAGTCGACCGAATCTGCGGGTGATTTGAGAAACGATGGGCCCGGACGGAGAAAGTCCAGATCCTGCTGAGCTTCAGCCATGGCCCGCTCGGTTGCCCGGGCCATCGCGGGGTTGTGTTTCCCGAGTTCCTCGACGTAGGTTGACGCCCCTAACACGAACATGCCGCTGTTCCACAGATGCTGACCGCTTTCGAGATATCGACCCACGGTCTCGAGTGAGGGTTTTTCGACGAACGAAAGCGCAGGTTGCAGACCGCCCGAAATGTCCGCCACCTCTATGTATCCGTACGCCGTCTCCGCACGATCCGGCGCCACTCCGAACGTCACCAGGCCGCCTTCCGTCGCGCCCATCACAGCCTCTTTGACAGCTGCGTCAAAAGCATCAACGTCGTTGACCAGGTGATCCGAAGGCAGCACGAGCAGTATCGCATCCTCGCGGCGCTTGACGGCGTACCACGCGGCCAGCGCAATCGCCGGCGCACTGTCGCGACCTTCGGGTTCGAGGATGAGCTGATCCCAGCCCATCCTCACTTCGCGGCACTGTTCGGCCACCAGAAAGCGGTGCTCGTTGTTACAGACAATGATGGGCTCAGCGTCGGTGACTTCGGCCGCGCGCAGGAGCGTGTCCTGCAGAAATGAGCGTGGCCCCAGGAGTTTGTGGAATTGCTTCGGTAAATAGGATCGCGACACCGGCCACAGCCGGCTGCCAATGCCGCCTGCGAGGATGACGGGAATGACTGGGCGGGGCGCGGACACCATGCTGCCGGATCAGGCCAGCTTTGCTTTTACCAGCGCGCTGGCTTGCCCCATGTCAGCCTGCCTTTCGGCCGCAGCCTTCAACGCGCCCATGACCTTGCCCATGTCCTGCATGCCTGAGGCACCGGTTTCGGCAATGATTTTGTCAACCAGGGCGGCCAGCTCGTCCTCACCCATCTGCTCGGGTAGAAATGCCTGGATGACTTCGATTTCGAAGGCTTCCTGAGCGGCAAGGTCGGTGCGCGCGGCTTTTTCGAACTGGGACAGGGCATCCTGTCGCTGCTTGACCATTTTGGTCAAAATCCCGCTGACGTCGGCATCGGAAAGATCCCGCCGCTCATCGACTTCAACCCGCTTGATGTCGGCATTGATCATGCGCAACACGGCGAGGCGCTCTTTTTCGCGCGCTTTCATGGCGTCCTTGGTCGCCTCGGCGATGACGGCTTTGAGTTCAGACATGGGATAGATGCGGAGCGGAGCGCTCCAGGCGCCACTAGAAGGCGCGTTCGTACTTGCGCGCTTCGCGCTGCAGCTTCTTCATGTGCCGCTTGACTGCAGCGGCGGCCTTACGCTTGCGCATGGCGGTAGGCTTCTCGTAGAACTCACGACGACGCACTTCAGACAGGACGCCCGCTTTTTCACAAGACCGCTTGAAGCGGCGCAGGGCGACATCGAACGGCTCGTTTTCTCTGACTTTGACGTGCGGCATTTTGGCCTTGAGTTCAAAAATAGGGCGCGAATTCTACACATTGGGGCAGGTTCCGTCTACCGAAGACTAGCCGGCTGCCAGCCTTGTGCAAGCCCCCTCACGTTGACCCCAACTCAGCTCTGGCACTTTACTCTGACCCCCTTACAATGCGCGCCATGCTGGTACTCGGTATTGAAACTTCCTGCGACGAAACGGGCCTGGCCGTCTACGACAGCGCTGCCGGCATCCGTGCGGAGGTGCTGCACAGCCAGGTGGATCTGCACGCAGACTACGGCGGCGTGGTCCCCGAGCTTGCGTCGCGCGATCACGTCCGCAAGATCAAGCCGTTGACGGATAGTGTCCTGGCGGATGCCGGGATTGATCTCGAGGCGCTGGACGCCGTTGCCTATACCGCGGGCCCGGGACTCATGGGCGCGCTTTTGGTCGGTGCCACGTTTGGACGCACCCTGGCCTGGGCGCTGGACGTTCCGGCCATCGAAGTCCATCACATGGAAGCGCACTTGCTTGCCCCGCTGCTCGCCGAGGGTGAAGCACCGCAGCTGCCGTTTGTGGCGCTCCTGGTATCGGGGGGACACACGCAGCTGGTGCTGGTCAAGGCGTTCGGTGATTACGAGCTCCTGGGGGAATCCCTCGACGACGCCGCCGGTGAGGCGTTCGACAAGGCGGCCAAAATGATGGACCTCGGCTATCCCGGCGGTCCGCAGATTGCACGCAAGGCCGAGCAGGGCAACGGCGCCCGCTTCGATTTCCCGCGCCCGATGACAGATCGGCCCGGGCTCGATTTCAGCTTCAGTGGCCTGAAGACCTTTACCCTCAATACCGTCAACGCGCACAGCCCGTTGGCCGAGCAGGACATCTGCGACATCGCCGCCGCGTTCGAGGCTGCCGTGGTGGATACGCTCTTCATAAAATGCCGTCGCGCCATGGAAGAGACCGGCGCCACCGATCTGGTGCTGGCAGGCGGCGTGAGCGCCAACACGGCGCTGCGCAAAAAACTCGAAAGCAACCTCCCGGCAAACGTGCACTACGCGCCGCTGGCTCTGTGCACGGACAATGGCGCCATGATCGCCTACGCCGGCGCGCTCAGGCTCGAAGCCGGTCAAACGGCCCCGCTGAGCATCAATCCGCGGCCGCGCTGGCCCATGTTCGAGCTGCCGCCGCTTGAAGCCTGACCGCATTTTCATCCGCAACCTGAAGATCGACGCCATTCTCGGCGTGCTGCCGCAGGAGCGTACGACAGCGCAGAAGGTTGTGGTCAATCTGGAACTCGAAACGGACACCCGGAAAGCCGCAGAGAGCCGCGATCTCACTGATACCGTGGATTACGCGGCGCTCGCTGCGGCCATCAAATCCTTAGTTCGGACGGCAGAACATCTGCTGGTCGAAAGTCTGGTCGAAGATATCGCCGATCTGACGCTTGCCGACAGTCGCGTCAGCGGCGTGACGGTGACCGTCGCCAAACCCGCAGCATTGGAGGACGCCGAACAAGTTGGCGTGACGATCTACCGCTGTCGTTGAAGACCCGCGCGGGCGCTCTCCAGCCACTCGATGCGCGCCGCGCGCTGGGCTTCTCCGTAAGCCGGACCCGGCGCCACGTTCGCGTCCGGCTTGACGCGCGCCAGCTCCCGCACCGCGGCAAGCAGCCAGCGCTGATCCACGCCCGAAGTGAGCGAGGCATGCTCGAGCACAAACTCCAAACGATGGGTGTCGTGCATCGCACGCAGGCTGTGCAGCGCCTCGATGAGCACAACGGTTGGCGCCGCGTCCGCGCTGGCAACCGTGTCTCCCCAAAGGTGCCAGTCGCGGGCCGCCTCATGGAAGTGCTTCGGCACTTTGACTCGAGCGCTCAACGCCTCGAGCGCGGGTTCGCCAAGCGGCAGACTGGCAAAACGGTGCAACGCATCGCCCGCGCTGAAGTGCCAGTCGCGATCGGCAAGTTCGACAAACCAGGGCCGCACGCCGCTGCAGTCTTCCAGGACGGCAAAGAAGCGCTGCGGCTGGGGTGCACCGAGCGCCCTGACGAATTCCTGCCACACGCGCTCGGCGGAAAGCTCGGCCAGCGCATCGGCATCGCACATGGCGCGCATCAGCGCCCGCGTTCCGTCAACCACCACAAATCCCGGCAGCTCCGCTGCGAAGCGTGCAACTCTCAATATCCTGAGCGGATCTTCGCTGAACGCTTTCGACACGTGGCGCAACTGCCTGTCGCCGAGGTCGGCGATGCCGCCGTACGGATCGATCAACTCCCCATTAGCCGCTTCAGCAATGGCGTTGATCGTCAGGTCGCGGCGTTTGAGGTCTTCCTCGAGGGTCACGTCCGCATCGGCGTGCACGGTGAAGCCAGTGTGTCCGGACCCCTGTTTCCGTTCGGTCCGCGCCAGAGCGTACTCTTCGTTGTTTTCAGGATGCAGGAACACCGGGAAGTCGCGCCCCACCTGCGTGAATCCGAGCCCCAGCATCTCTTCGACGCTGCTGCCGACGACCACCCAGTCACGGTCGCCTACCTCGCGGCCGAGCAGCGCATCGCGCACGGCACCGCCGACAAGGTAAGTGTTCAGATCATGGATGGCTCGTGCGCTCACGCGCGACAGGGTATGCGGCGGAGACGGCCGGCGGCAAGGATTACTCGCTCACCGGCTGCGGAACGCTGAAGGTCTGCTTTACCTCACCTTCCCACTGGGATTGCAGGTGCACCGGAAATTTCCACAGCCGGTAGACATGCTTGAGCACCTCTTCGGTACTTGCGCCCATCGGCTTGCGGGAAAACTGGTTGTGCTGCAGCGTAAGGCTCCGATCGCCGCGCAGATCGACGCTGACCACCTGGATGTTCGGTTCCTTGTCGCCCATGTTGTACTGACTGGACAACAGGTCGCGAACCTCGCGATAACCGCCATCGTCGTGGATGGCGCTGATGAGATAAGTATCCTCTTTGTCGTTGTCGACCACACCGAAGAGCTTCATGTCCCTCATGACCTGCGGTGAGAGGAACTGCAGCACAAAGCTCTCGTCTTTGAAATCGCGCATGGCAACGTGCAGCACCTCGAGCCAGTTCCCGCCGGCAATGTCCGGGAACCACTGCTTGTCTTCTTCAGTCGGGTTTTCGCACATGCGGCGCAGATCGTTGTAGATGGCAAAGCCGAGCGCGTAGGGATTGATGCCGTTGTAAGCCGGATGATCGAACGGCAGCTGCGTCAGGACGCCGGTATGGGAGGTCAGAAACTCCATCATGAAGCCGTCTGTGACAAGACCACGGTCGTAAAGCGTGTTCAAGAGCGTGTAGTGCCAGAAGCTCGCCCAGCCTTCGTTCATCACCTGGGTCTGACGCTGCGGATAGAAGTACTGTGCAAGCTTGCGCACGATGCGCACAATTTCGCGCTGCCAGGGTTCGAGCAGCGGCGCGTTTTTCTCGATGAAATAGAGCAGATTTTCCTGCGGCTCCGCGGGAAAACGCTCTTCCGACGCCTCGTCAATCTCACGCGCCTTGGGCAGCGTCCGCCAGAGATCGTTGAGATTACGCTGGATGTACTCTTCGCGCTCGCGCTGCAACCGTCGCTCTTCTTCGGCGCTGATGGGGTACGGGCGTTTGTAGCGGTCCACCCCGTAGTTCATGAGCGCATGACAGGAATCGAGCACCTCTTCCACAGCCTGCACGCCATGGCGTTCCTCACATCGGCTGATGTACTGCTTGGCGAACACCAGGTAGTCGATGATCGACGTGGCGTCCGTCCAGGTACGAAAAAGGTAGTTGCCTTTGAAAAACGAGTTGTGCCCGTAGCACGCGTGGGCGATGACCAGCGCCTGCATGGTCATCGTGTTTTCTTCCATGAGGTAAGCGATACAGGGATCGGAGTTGATCACAATCTCGTAGGCAAGCCCCATGTATCCGCGCTGATAGTTCTGCTCCGCCTCGACGAAGTGTTTGCCGAACGACCAGTGGTTGTAGCCAATCGGCATGCCTACGGAAGCATACGCATCGAGCATCTGCTCGGAGCGGATGATTTCAATCTGGTTCGCATAGGTGTCGAGTCCGTACTCCTCGGCAATGGCGCCGATTTCCCGGTCATAAGCTTCCACGAGCTCAAAGGTCCACTCGCTGCCAGTGGAGATCGGCTTACGTTCACTTTTCGCGACTGCACTCATCACGCTGCACTCCTCTTGGCAAAGAGCTGACGGAAGACCGGAAAGATGTCACCCACGGAGCGAATGTGCTGCTGCGCAAACACTTCCGGGTGAGCTGCCTCGAGCTTCGTGTACTCCTCCCAGAGCGCCTGATGGTTACGCTTGGTGATTTCCACGTAAGCAAAGTACTGCACCTGCGGCAGAATCGACTCGGTCAGAATCTTCGAGCAGATCGGCGAGTCGTCGTTCCAGTTGTCCCCGTCCGACGCCTGGGCGCCGTAGATGTTCCACTCGTCCGGCGAGTAGCGGTCGTCCATCACTTCCTGCATGAGCTTGAGCGCGCTCGAGACCACCGTGCCGCCGGTCTCTTTCGAGTAGAAAAACTCCTGTTCATCAACCTCTTTGGCCACCGTGTGATGGCGGATGAAAACGATCTCAGTGCGTTCGTAGTGGCGCTTCAGGAACAGGTACAGCAGCAGATAGAACCGCTTGGCCATGTCCTTGATCGCCTGATCCATTGATCCGGACACGTCCATCAGGCAGAACATGACTGCCTGTGAAGTGGGCACCGGCTTCTGCACGTGCAGGTTGTATCTGAGGTCCGTATCGTCGAGAAAGGCGACCTTTTTGATGCCTTTCTCGAGCTCTTCGAGCGCTTTGCCGATCCGTCGAAGCGTGACTTCGTCACCGGCATGCTGCGCGGCCAGGAGCGCGTCCTGCAACGCCTGACGTTCGCGCTTGCGGCGTGAATTCAGCGCAATGTGGCGCATCTTCGAAGCCCGCATGGTGCGCTGCACCGAGAGCTTCGCCGGCGTGCCGTCCGCGCTGTAACCCGCGTGCTCGTACTTGAAGCTCGACGTACCCTTGAGATGGCGCTTGCTCATATTGGGGAGCTCGAGATCCTCAAAGAGGACCTCCATGAACTCATCCGAGGTGAGCTGGAACACAAAATCGTCTTCCCCTTCACCCTGATCGGAGGCTTCACCTTCACCGGCGCCACCGCCCTGACCACCCTGGGGACGCGGCACGCGATCGCCTGCGACAAACTCGCGATTGCCCGGATGCACAACCGTTCGCTCGCCGCCGTTACCGTGATGGAAAACGGGCTCGGACACATCACCGGCAGGAATCGTAACCTCTTCGCCGCGCTCCATGTCGGTGATGCTGCGGTCATCGACCGCCTTTTCCACCGCACGCTTGATGTGCTTTTTGTAGCGTTCCATGAACCGCCGACGATTCACCATGTTTTTGTTTTTGGCGTTCTCGCGGCGGTCTATCAAATAAGACATGGCGTTTGCCCGTGGTTGTTGAGGGTACGTCGCAGTTTCAACTCGCTACTGCGACTTCCGCACCCGCATGTACCACTCGGAGAGCAGACGTACCTGCTTCTCGGTGTAACCACGCTCCACCATGCGCGCGACGAAGTCGTCGTGCTTCTTCTGCTCTTCGGTGCTCGCCTTGGTATTGAACGAGATGACCGGCAGCAGATCTTCGGTGTTGGAGAACATTTTCTTCTCGATCACCGTACGCAGCTTCTCATAGCTCTGCCATGAGGGATTGTCGCCGTTGTTGTTGGCCCGTGCGCGGAGCACAAAATTGACGATCTCGTTGCGGAAATCTTTCGGATTGCTGATACCCGCCGGCTTTTCGATCTTCTCGAGTTCCTCGTTGAGCGAGGCCCGATCGAGAATGTCGCCGGTTTCCGGATCGCGGTATTCCTGATCCTGGATCCAGAAGTCGGCATAAGTGACATAGCGGTCGAAAATGTTCTGACCGTACTCGGAGTAGGACTCGAGATAGGCGGTCTGAATTTCTTTACCGATGAAGTCGACGTACTTGGCGGACAGATATTCCTTGATGTAACCGAGATACTTGTCCCGCACTTCCTGCGGATAGTTCTCACGCTCGATCTGCTGCTCCAGCACGTACATGAGGTGCACCGGGTTTGCCGCGACCTCGGTCGGATCAAAGTTGAACACGCGCGAGAGAATTTTGAAGGCAAATCGAGTGGAAAGGCCGTCCATCCCCTCGTCGACACCAGCCGTGTCGCGATATTCCTGCATGGTTTTCGCTTTGGGGTCCGTGTCCTTCAGGTTCTGGCCGTCATACACCTTCATCTTGGAAAATACGTTGGAATTTTCCGGCTCCTGCAGACGGGAGAGCACTGAAAATTGAGCCAGCATCTTCAGCGTATCCGGCGCACAGGGCGCCTCGCGTAACGAGCTCTCGGCGACGAGCTTCTCGTAGATTCTCATCTCTTCCGAAACGCGCAGGCAGTAGGGCACCTTCACGATGTAGACGCGATCGATGAACGCTTCGTTGTTCTTGTTGTTGCGGAAGTTCTGCCACTCCGATTCGTTAGAGTGCGCGAGAACAACGCCGTCAAACGGAATGGCGCCGATCGCCTCAGTGCCGTTGAAGTTACTTTCCTGGGTTGCAGTCAGGAGCGGATGCAGCACCTTGATCGGCGCCTTGAACATCTCCACGAATTCGAGGAGCCCCTGGTTGGCTTTACAGAGTCCGCCCGAGAAGCTGTAAGCGTCCGGATCGTTCTGCGCAAAATCTTCGAGCCGGCGGATGTCGACCTTGCCGACCAGAGCGGAGATGTCCTGGTTGTTCTCATCTCCCGGTTCGGTTTTGGCGACAGCCACCTGGTCCAGCGTGGACGGGAACAGTTTCACGACGCGGAACTGGGAAATGTCGCCACCAAATTCCTTCATCCGCTTCGCCGCCCAGGGTGACATGATGCCGTTCAGATAGCGTCGGGGAACGTTGTATTCCTCTTCGAGAATCCGGCCGTCCTCGACCGGATCGAAAAGTCCCAGCGGGCTTTCATTGACCGGGGAGCCTTTGAGCGCATAGAAAGGCTCACGCTGCATGAGCGACTTCAGCTTCTCGGCAAGGGACGACTTACCGCCGCCTACCGGACCCAGGAGGTAAAGAATCTGCTTGCGCTCCTCGAGGCCCTGCGCGGCGTGACGGAAGAACGACACGATCTGCTCGATCGAGTCTTCCATGCCGTAGAACTCGTCAAACGCGGGATAGCGCTTAATGATCTTGTTGGAAAAGATGCGCGAGAGACGCGGATCTTTCGACGTATCGACAAACTCCGGCTCGCCGATGGCCATGAGCAGACGCTCGGCCGCAGTTGCAAATACTTTGGAATTTTCTCGACATAGAACCAGATAGTCGTCGAGAGACATTTCTTCCTGCTGGACCGCGTCGTAACGTTCCTGGAAGTGTTCAAATACGCCCATAGCCAAACTCTCCTTCGCTTGGCCTAGCGGCGCTTTTACATCGGTCCTGCCCGCTAAGCCTTTATACCTGAGATCGCCCAGGTTGGGTTTACGGGCGTGGGTTGCTGATGCTGCTGGCAATCCACGCGGGTACTGCACTGGGCTTCACCGTAGCAGACAGCGTTTGTCCTACTGTGACGCGCTTCGCATTTACGAACTGCAGAGGAGTGCATCTCTTTTTCCTCTTAACCTAAGCCTAGTTCGTATTGCGTACCTGACAACTTAGACACGTGGATCGGTCAAAATTGGGTGAGTTTGTTCGTTTGTCAGACGTAAAATGACCGACAAACTGCTGGTCAATTCGCCTGAAAGCTCAGCCTGACAGGGCTTTCACAGCCGTCTTCACACCTGTTTCCAGATGTAACGCCGTGAGCTCCCGACCCCAGACACACCCCGTGTCGAGGCCGATAGTGTGGTTGTTCCGGGTCTCGCCATCGAGCGCAGCCCAGTGACCAAAGAGCACTTTTTCGGGATAAACGGTGCTGTCTACGAGCTCGAACCAGGGGCGCCAGCCTGCCGGCGCTTCGCTGAGCGCACCTTTGTGGTCGAAGTCCAGCGTGCCGTTGTCGGCAATCAGCCGCATCCGTGTTAGATAATTTGTTATGGACCGATATCGCGGCATGCCAGCCAGGTCTGCATCCCATCGCGCAGGCTTGTTGCCATACATGTCGACAAAAAAATCCCGATAAGACAGCTGCGGGTGATCTCCTGCCAGCACGGTTTCTACTTCTTGGGCCAGCGCCTCTGCCTGCTCGATATTCCAGATGTGCGGCAATCCGGCATGGGTCATGACGTAACCTTTGCCAGCATCGCGGTGGAGCATCCTGCAGCGACGCAGCCAGTGCGCAACATCCTCGACGTCATGAGTGCTTAACAATTCATCGTACGTGTCTGATCGGCCCGGACGATGACCGCCGAAATATATCGCAAGAAAGTGCAGGTCGTGATTGCCGAGCACCACCTTGCATTGCTCGCCCATGGCCATGACCCTGCGCATGACCGCAAGCGAGTCCGGTCCACGGTTGATCAGATCCCCGACCAGCCAGAGCTCGTCTTTCGCGCCGAAGCCAATCTTGTCGAGCAGGAGGTCGAACTCCGCAGCGCAGCCCTGCAGATCGCCAATGGCATAGGTCGCCATTAATGCACCATTTTTGGCACGGAGAGCGAGAACGGTGGGATCGGCACGTCAAAGAGGCGGCCTTCGGCATCTTCGAACTCGTAAGCTCCCTGCATGGCGCCAACCGGTGTCTTGAGAATCGCACCGCTCGTGTACTCGAACGATGCATCGGGTTCCAGCACCGGTTGCTGGCCCACAACCCCCTCCCCACGCACTTCCTCGACCTCACCCGCGGCGTCGGTAATGATCCAGTGGCGGTTTCTGAGCTGGCTGGTCCGATCCGAACGGTTGACGATGCGGATCGTATAGGCAAAGACGTACCGCTCTGCATCCGGCTCCGACTCTTCTTCCAGAAACCGGGTGACCACCTGCACTTCTATATTGCCGCTACTCATCGATTCGATTTCTTCCTGCCGGGATCGTTTAGCTTTCGTCCGCTTGTGCCGCAACATGCTCGGTCAGGCGGACAAACTCCTCGGCGGATACGTTATCAGCGCGTACTGAGGGATCCAAGCCGCAAGCCTGCCAATCGATGGCAAAGGCCTTGAGTGAATTCGACAGACGCTTGCGCCGACCTGCAAACGCCATGCGCAGGATCCGGTCGAGGAGCGCGGTGTCGAGCGCGGGGGGTTCACGCGGGATCAACCTGACGACGCTGGACCAGACTTTCGGCGCGGGGGAAAAGCTCTCCGGTGCGACGTCAAAGAGGTGCTCCACGGCAAAGTGCAGCTGCACCATGATGCTGAGCCTGCCCCAGGCTTTGGTGCCCGGTGCCGCCGCCAGGCGTTCGGCCATTTCGCGCTGCAGCATCACGTGCAGATCCCGGACACGATCCGGATGGGCATCGAC
Source organism: Pseudomonadales bacterium (assembly GCA_028285415.1). Classification (GTDB taxonomy): domain Bacteria; phylum Pseudomonadota; class Gammaproteobacteria; order Pseudomonadales; family Azotimanducaceae; genus UBA4421. Next base: position 31,656 of record JANQPF010000017.1, on the reverse strand, counting down.
AAAGTTCGTAAAGAGCGCCAACAGCGGCGATGAGATGTTGTAGGGCAGATTGCCCACCACCCGCCATGGCCGGCCTTCATCGAGCACCTCGGCAAGGTTGAGCTTGAGGACGTCTCCGCTGATGAAATCTGCCGCCGGAAAGCGCGCCCTGAGAAACGGCAGGAGATCGCGGTCGAGCTCGACCGCGCGATACAGTGCAGGCAGCGGTTCGAGCAGCGCCGTCAGCGCACCGTGGCCGGGCCCAATTTCGAAAACGCGATCCGCTTCGCCCGGATTGAGCGCATCGACAATACGCTGGATGACAGATTCGTCGGTCAGAAAATTCTGTCCGAAACGTTTACGTGCGCGCACGATCAGCCGACGCGTGCCGCAAGCTCACCGGCGAGGGAGAGCGCCGCGGCCATGCTCGACGTGGCAACGCCGTCTCTGCCTGCCAGATCCAGAGCAGTGCCGTGATCAACCGAGGTGCGCACGAACGGCAGTCCCAGCGTGACGTTGACCGCACTGCCGAAACCCGCATATTTAAGCACCGGCAGCCCCTGATCGTGATACATCGCCATGACCGCATCCGCCGCGTCGAGGTGAGGCGGTGTAAAGAGCGTATCCGCCGGGAGCGGACCAACAAGATCGAGACCCGCCTCCTTGAGCCTCGCGCAGACCGGCTCGATGATGTCTATTTCCTCGGTCCCCAGGTGCCCGCTTTCACCCGCGTGCGGGTTGAGTCCGGCAACCACAATCCGCGGCGAGCTGATGCCGAACCAGGATTCGAGATGCTCGTTGAGCAGGTCGAGGCGCCGTGCCAGGAGCGCCTGTGTGAGACTACCGGCAACCGCGCGCAGCGGTACGTGAGTCGTTGCCAGGGCAACCCTGAGCCCGCCAGCCACCAGCAGCATCACCACGTCGTCTACCCCAGCCGCGGCTGCCAGATATTCCGTATGTCCGCTGAACGCAATCCCGGCCTCGTTGACGACGGATTTCTGCATGGGTCCCGTGACCAGAGCCTGAAAGGTGCCATCGAGACAACCCGCAATGGCAGCGTCCAGCGCCGCGAGCACGCCAGGGACATTGCGCGTATCGAGTTGTCCTGGCACCGCACGCCCATGCAGCGGATGGTGCAGCACCGTGAGATGTCCGCCCGCCTGCGCAGGCGCGTCGGCATTGTCATCAAACGTGAGGGGGATGCCCAGGCACTCGGCGCGCTGCGCGAGCATGTCGGCGTCAGCCAGAACCAGCCAGCCGTCCTGCCGTGATTCGCACGCGAGCCGGATGATGAGATCCGGGCCGATCCCCGCTGGTTCACCTGGGGTAATTGCAAGGCGCTTCACCGTCGAAGCCTCCTGCTGGCTGTTACAGCCGGACCTCCACGAACGCCTCGTCGCGGATTTCCTTGAGCCATTCCTGCCGCTCCTCTTCGAAGCGCCGCTTGTGGAGGATCTCCACCGCCATGTTCTCGCGGGCTTCCTGGCTCATGTCCTCCTCCCGCCGGTCGTTGACCTGCAGGATGTGCCAGCCGAAGTTGGAAAGGAACGGCTGACTGGTTGCTCCGATCGCGGTGGCGTCCATGACGGTCGCAAACTGTGGCACAAACTGATCGGGGGTCGCCCAGCCCAGCTCCCCGCCGTTCAAGGCCGACGCCGGATCTTCCGAGTGCGTTTTGGCGAGCTCCGCAAAGTCGGCGCCGGCGTCGAGCTCAGCTTTGATGCTTTGTATGAGGTCAGCGGTCTCTTCCGGTGAGCGTATTTCGGAAGGTTTGACGAGGATGTGGCGGACGTCCGTCTGGGTAATCCGCTGCACACCCGCGCCGCGCTGCTCCAGCAGCTTGATGATGTGAATGGCGCCGGCGGTCTTGATGGGCTGGGCAATCTCGCCAACCTCCATGCTCAACACTTCTTCCGCGAACAGACTCGGCAGTTCCGCCGCCCGGCGCCAGCCCAGGTCACCGCCTTCCAGCGCGCGGCTGCTGCTCGACTTGGCGATTGCCATTTGCGCAAAATCTGCGCCCTCTCTGAGTTCGCGCACGATATCCCGTGCCGCGGCTTCCGCTACCGCTACGGTTTCTTCAGAAGCACGCTCTTCCAGACTCAGAAGAATGTGGCCAACACGGTATTCGTCTGAGAGAAGCTGTTGATAGTAGGGTGAGTTCAACAATCCCTGCACGTCCTGTTCGGAAATGGAGATGCGCCGGTTGATGATGCCGCGCTGCAGGCGACCGATGATCATCTCCGTGCGGATCTCTTCGCGGAAAGCCCGGTAGCTCATGCCGTCGGCAGCAAGCGCCTGCTGGAACTGCTCCAGGGTCAAGTTGTTACCCTGGGCGAAGTTCATAACAGCGCGGGTCAACGTCTCGTCATCGATCTGCACGCCACGGCGGTCCGCCTCCTGGCGCTGAATGCTCTCCAGAATGAGCCTTTCCATCAGCTGGTTGAGCAGCACATCATTCGGTGGAATACGCATGTCCTGCGCACGCATCTGCTGGACAACCTGGTCGTAGCGATAGCGCAGCTCCGAGGCGAGTACAACGTCGTCGTCGACGACTGCGACGATCCCTTCGATTTCCTCATAGACGGCATGCGCGGGGATGAAAGCCGATCCGAGCGCCAGGGTGAACAGCGCGACGGTCGACTGACGGCAAAGCTTACGAAGCATGTCTGTACCTTAAGCTCCCTTAGTAGAGCTTCTAATTCAAATTTCAGTTGGCGAAAAAATCAGCCGGTTCCGTCGAGCGGTATCCACGGATGCCGCGTTGCAGAACGGATTCTACCTTAGTCCCGAAGCCGGCGAGCCCTTTGAAGACAATTTGCAGAAACACGCCGTCGTCCCCTTCCACCGTTTCAAAGTTGGTGGCGGTAGGGCTGTCCAGGAAGCGCCGCGCCATCAGGCGTACCTGCAGGCAGCAGTCGTTGTATTCAATGCCGCCAAATCCTTCAATGGTTCGACCGCTGATCAGGTCATAGTTCCAGCGGCCGAGGATCGCAAACTGATCGCCGATTGGCCAATAGAGTGAGATATCGCTCTGTTCGAGTTCCTGGCTGCCGTCTTCGCGTTTGCGATAGCCCAGATTGAATATGTGCCGGTTGTCGCGCCGGTATTGCAGTGCAGCGCCGCTTTCCAGTACGCGTCTGTCGTAGTTGTCCCAGACGACGTTACCTGAGACGCGCCACGACCGGCCCAGCTGGGTCGACATCTCCGCAGCTACCGCCGAGCTCTCACGCAGCTCATCAGCCCCCTGCGCACCGCCGAGTGTCACCTGGCGATCTTCAAAATAGTGAATCTCACCCAGGCTGAAGCGGAAGTGTTCGCGGCCGGTTCCACGCGAGATGAACCGCGTGGTCACACCTAGCGACGCTTGATTGGCATCGCCGATCCGGTCCAGGCCGGTGAATCGGTTGTCACGAAAGAGTTGCGCATAGCCGAATGTGAGTTCCGACGTATCGAACCTGGGTAACTCATCCTGAGCTTCGAACTCCTGATAAAGATAATAGATTCGCGGTTCCAGCGTCTGGATCAACGCATTGCCGAACCAGTTGAGATCCCGCTCGAAGAAGAGCCCCCCATCAACGCTCCCCAGGCCAACGTTGCGCTCGGGCTTTTCATCAACCAACGTAAATCCGCCGGCACTGTTGTCCTGATCCAGATCGTAAGTCGTGTGGCGATAACCGCCCGTAAATCGCAGGAAACCGAACGGCCAGGCAAGCGGCAGCCGCAGGCGCGGTTCAAGATGAGTACGTGATCCCGTCACCGCATCCAGGCCATTCAAGCCATCGGTGTCCCGATCGAACTCCGAGATCTTCGCACCCAAGCTGAACTCGAGTGGGCCCGGCAGAGGTGTGCTGTAGATGACTTCGAGCTCCGGCAGACGCTGATAGTCCTCCTTGACGGCTCGGTCCAGGCGTTGGAAGCGCTGCACCCAGAGCCGCGTGAAGAGATTGTTGTTCGCGTATTGCAGCTCTGCCTTGCGCTGCAGCTCACGTCGCGCGGACAGGCTCAGGTCCGAACCGAGATCACTGAAGTAGTCGCGATCGCTCACCGCCGAATAGTCGATCAGGGACCGCAACGGACCTATGCGACCGCTGTGTTGAACGCCGCCGAGCCAGCGATCAGCGGGTTCGAAAGGTCCAAGCACCGCCTCACCTCCGGCCTCGTCAAAGTCGTCACGAGACAGCGCGCCGTTATAGATGTCATCCCTGGGCAGCAGCGCCCCGGACAGCACCGTGTCCTGCCAGCCGGACAGGTATCGAAACTCAACCTCCGCTCCGGCGCCACGTTCGCTCAGGTACCGCGGAACGATCGTCGCGTCGTAGTTCGGCGCAAGGTTGAGGTAGTAAGGCACCGAGAGATCGACGCCATCCTCGTCGGAGTATCCCAGGTTGGGAAACAGGAAGCCGGAGACGCGTTCGTCGGATACCGGAAATTTGAGATACGGCGTATAGAACACCGGCACCGACTTCAGCCGCAGTACGGCATCGCGCGCCGTGCCAAATACCTCACCCTTCTCGATGACCAGCTCGCCCGTTGCCAGCGTCCAGCCGTTGTCACCAGGTTCGCAGCTGGTAAACCGGTTTTCGGTGAGGGTCAGATCACCCTCCGGATTCTGCGCCATGCTGTCAGCATTTCCACGCAGCCGTGCATCGGTCAGCACAAACTGCGCCTGGTTGAGCTCCGCCTCCCCCGAGTTGAGATGCATGGTGGCGGTGCCACCCTGCATGACAAGCCCGGGTTGGTCGACTCTGACCCCGGCGGGAAAGCGCGCGATGCGGGTGTCGTAATCGAGTTCCGCCTCAGGTGCAACAACGCGTCGATTACCCTGCTCGATGGAGACGTTCCCAGCAAGGGCGGCAGATACGTCGATCACCGACGTGAGCGCGTCCGCTTCAGCGAAGATCGTCAAGTCACCATCCTCGGTGTTAAGGGGGTAGGGGAAGCTGCGCTGCACGTACCCGCCGCTGCAGAACCCTTCGCTGATTCCCGGCTGATAAATCGAAGCCGCCAGGTCATCGCTGAGCGCATACTCGGGGGCGGTTTCGCGCGCAGGCGTCGGCGTGAACCAGTCACCAGGATCGGCGCTGAGCCCAGTCAGCGCGTCGACGCTGGGATCGAGCGGTGGCTGCGTGCCCGCCACCGTGTCGTCCGGGCTAGCCGGGGTCGGCGTTGGTTCCGGCAACGGAGCCGGTGATGGCATCGGTGATGGAGCCGGGTCAGGGGCAAACCCAGCGGCGTCCACGGGCGGCGACTCAGGTGGCGGCAGGGTGGTTAGGGTTGTCGGTTTGCGCGGCGGACGTTGGCCCCGGTCTTCTTCACAAACCCAGCCCTGCCCTGCGGGATCAGGCAGACAGACATAGCCGCGCTCGGGCGCATCTGCCTGTGCCGCAACAGCGCGGTCTGGCATTGCCCATATTATTGGTATCAGTATCAGGGCTCCCGCCAGAAGCCGCAGCGCGTTCATCGCGCCATGATAAAGAAATGCAGCCCCGGTTATAATCCGCTCGTGAAAGAAAACCTCCCTTCGCACGACACGCTGACCTGGTGTCGACGCCACCTCGACGAACCCCTCGAACGCGTTGTGCCGCTGCGCGTCGAAGCGAGCAATCGCCTGTTCTATCGTCTCGAGCTGCCCACCGGCAGCGTCATTCTCATGTGCTCGCCACCGATGCTCGAGAACAACGTGCAGTTCCGCCAGCTTGCCATCGTGTTTCGCGACGCCGACGTTCCGGTACCGGCCATCATTGCCGAATCGAGAGACGCGGGCTGGTTCCTGCTCGAGGATCTCGGTGCCACCCATCTCGAAGACGCCTATGCCAGCACCGAAGCAACTGCGGCACTGGGTGCCGCGATCGACATGCTGCCACGCATCGGCAGCGTCAGCTCGCCGCTGATTCCCACCTACGACGTCGCGCGCCTGCAGATGGAGCTCGGCATTTTCACAGAGTGGCTGGTCGAAAAGATGCTTGGTCTCGATGTCGAACCGAACGGCTGGCAGCCGGATTTCGAACGCCTCATCGCAGCCACTCAAGAGCAACCACAAGGTTGCACTCACCGGGATTATCATTGCCGCAATCTCCTGTGGCGCGACGGGCGGCTGGGTATCGTCGACTTCCAGGACGCGCTCGTTGGCCCCTGCCTCTACGATCTGGCATCGCTGCTGCGGGACTGCTATTACACGTTCAGTGAGGCGGAGATCGATCAGTGGCTGCAGCGTTTTATCGAGCAGGAGCCAAGGCTCGCCGGCTTTGACAGCCAACGCATCAAACGCTGGTTCGATCTCACCGCCATCCAGCGCCAGTTGAAAGCCATCGGCATCTTTGCGCGTCTACATCTGCGCGACGGCAAATCGTCCCATCTGAGCCACATCCAACCCGTGCTGGCGCGGATTCTGGCGCTGCTGGAGCAGTACCCGGAATTCACTCAGCTGGACGAGCAACTGAATCATTGCAAAAGCGAGCTCACCCGCCTGGCAGCTACCCCGGCGTGGGTGGGGCTGCGTCCGGCTCAGACAGCGCTATCCCGATGAATCCATGAAAGCGATGATCCTCGCCGCCGGCCGTGGCACGCGGCTCGCACCGCTGACAGACGGTACACCCAAGCCGCTGCTGCCACTTGCCGGTCGACCGCTGATCGAGTGGCAGGTCCAGGCGCTGGCAGGCGCCGGCATCAGAGAGCTGGTGATCAACCTGCATCACCTGGGTGAGCAGATTGCCGACCATCTCGGCGATGGCAGCCGCTTCGGCCTGACGATCCAGTACAGCCGGGAGACGGCGCTGCTGGAAACCGGCGGTGGTATCGTGAACGCGCTGCCGCTCCTGGGTGATGAAACCTTCTGGTTGCTCAACGGCGACATTTATACGGATTTCGACTTCGCCACGCTACCCACTCGCCTGGCACCGGGGGATCGCGCCCATCTGGTGCTCACGCCGACGCCCGCGTACCGGGAGGCGGGCGATTTCGAGTACGCAGCCGGCCGCGTCACCGCGCGCGGCGACGCGTTCGTGTACTGCGGCATTGCGGTGATCGACCCCGAGCTCTTCGCCGGTCAGACCGGTCATTTCTCACTGCGCGATTGCTATTTCGACAATCTGGGCGAAGGGCGGCTGAGCGCACAGGTGCACGGTGGCGACTGGCACGATATCGGCACGCTCGCACAATACCAGGCGCTCAAGGCAACCCTCGATCGCGCTTGAAGGCGCTGTGCACTTCTCAATTGAATTGACGTCACGTTCTGCCGCAGCTGACCTATCCTTAAAGGGTCATGCAGGCACAAATGCTCTACAACAACTGGTTCGGCAAAGCGGTCGGCGCTACCTGCGCGTGGATCTGGGCCCCCAATGACGCCATCTGGCTGGCCGTTGCCCTGATCGTCGGCATTGTGCTCGGTCACATCTACGATCTGTGGGCAAGTCACATGCACGACGGCGAAGCGGCCAACCTGGCGCAGTTCGCGCGCGCGGAGGACAACGCGCCACCGTATGCCGATTTCCTGTTCGCCGCCCTCGGCCGCGTCGCCAAAGCCGGCGGCAGGGTCACGCCTGCGCATATCGACTACGCCGACCGACTGATGCGGCAGATGGGTCTCGATATCCGGGGTATGGACGCTGCGAGACGCTGGTTCCGCCAGGGCAAGCAAAAGGATTTTTCCCTGCAGGAGCTGTCGCGCCAGTGTCTGGCCGCCAACGACCAGGGCAGCGCGTCCCGGCTCACCATCCTGCGCTGTCTGTGCGCGATGGCGGCCATCGAGCCAAACGACAACGCGGTTGGCACGCTCAAATCCCTGGGCGGTCTGCTGGGATTCGCCCCGAGCAGGATTGCCGGAGAATACGGGACTTATCACCAGCCGCAGCAGCCGGCCGACACATCCGGCGCCGATACCGATCTCGACGCCGCCTACCGCTGTCTCGAGCTGACACACGAGGCGAGCCTTGCCGAGGTCAAACAGGCTTATCGCAAGCTCGTGAGCCGACACCACCCGGACAAATTACCCCGGGATGCCAGCGCTGAGCGGCAACAGCAGGCCCAGCAGCGCATGGTGGCCCTCAGAGAAGCGCTGGAGCGCATCGAGAAAGCGCGCGGTTGAGCAAGGTTCAACCTGCCTGCAGGCGGCGTTTCAACCATCCCCGGAGTTTGCGTTCGAGCAACGAGCCGTTGGCGGCTCTGCTCACCGGCAGGAGATGCAGCTCGAAGTCTTCGCTGAGCGTCAACACTTCCGGCCAGACGTTGGGGTGCTCCTGGAGGAGTAAAGCCGGCGCGGCGGCCTGCGACCAGGCGCTGACGAGAGCAGGGGCCACATGCTCACCGGCCAGCAGAGGCACGTTGATGTAGACGCTGCCCGCAGCGTGGACAATACCGCCCTCAACCAGGCGCAGACAGGCCTGACCTTCGCATGCCAACAGCTGGTTCGGCGCTGATTGCATGCGCGCGCGCGCCGCCTCGACGAGGCCGGCGACCCCAGCCTCCTCCGGGAGGTTGAGAAAGTATGTGTGCCAGCCAAAGGATGGCAGGTGCCGGCGCAATGCCGCCAGGTGGGAATTGCCGTTAGCGCTGGTATCCGCGTCTGCCAGCAGCAGCACCGCACCACGCACTGACGTCCGCGCCGGCTGCACAACCATCCAGAACCGTTCCTGCTCGAGCCAGATGATTTCTTCCCGCCCGGCAAGCACTGCGCCACGGTCCTGGAGTGCGGTCAGATGCGCGGCTCGCGTCGGTGCCTCCGGCGCAGCCGCTTCTTTGTCCTTCTGCGCTACGGTCTCAGCAGCATGTAGGGCTGCCGAGAGGCCCCAGCTCAACAACACGGCGGTGGCAAAAATTCGTTTCATATCGAAAAGTATAGGTCGCACCAGTAGAATATGGCTGATGGAACCCTGGATCGCGCCATCTATTCTCGCCGCAGATTTCACCCGCCTGGGCGAGGAGGTTCGTGCCGTGCTCGAAGCCGGTGCCGACACCATCCACTTCGATGTGATGGACAACCACTATGTCCCCAATCTCAGCATCGGACCGCTCGTGCTGCAGTCGCTGCGGAAGTCCGGCATCACCGCTCACGTCGATGCACACCTCATGGTGAAACCGGTTGATCGCCTTGTCGGCGATTTCATCGATGCCGGCGCGGATTTGATTTCGGTACACCCGGAGAGCACCGAGCACCTGCATCGCACGCTGACGATGATGCGCGACGCCGGCGTGAAAACCGGGCTGGTATTCAATCCTTCCTCACCAATTGACGTGCTGAGCGAGGTTCTCGACTGCGTCGATCTGGTGCTTGTGATGTCCGTCAACCCCGGCTTCGGCGGTCAATCTTTCATTCCGTCGAGCCTCACGAAGCTCGCGCGCATCCGGGCAATCATCGATCAGGCTGATCACGACATACGTCTGCAGATCGACGGCGGCATCAAGGTGGACAACATCGGCGCCGCTGCGGCGGCCGGTGCCGACACCTTCGTGGCTGGCACCGCCATCTTCGGCAGTGACGACTACGCGGCCACCATCCGCGCGATGCGCGATGCCATTGCCCGAGCTGACTGACTCCCTTGAACACAAGCTGGCAACGGCACTACGACGCCTATCTTTTCGATCTCGACGGCACGCTGATCGACACCGTGCCAGATCTCTCGCGGGCGCTGAATGCCTGCCTCGGGCACGCGGGCCTGACACCGGTCGACGAGAGCCTGGCGCGCCACTGGGTGGGACACGGCGCCCGCGTGATGATCCGGGAGGCGCTGGCCCATCACAGGGCCAATGGGGATCCGGAAGTCCTGTTTCCCGTATTCCTCGCTCACTACGAAGCCAACATTGCCGGTCACAGCACGCCTTATCCGAGCGTGATCGATACCCTGGAGGCCCTCAAGCAGCGCGGCGCGAGGCTCGCTGTCGTCACCAACAAGCTCGAAGGCTTGAGCCGCTTACTGCTTGCCGAGCTCGAGCTTGAAGGCTACTTCGATCTGATTGTCGGCGGCGATACCGCCAGCGCCCCGAAACCCGACGCCGCGCCGGTGCGCCTTTGCCTGGAGCATCTGGGCGTTGCAGCGGCTGATGCGCTCTTTGTCGGAGATTCCGAAACGGACGTGAACGCGGCCCGCGCGGCGGGCACGCCCGTCGTGTGCGTGCGGGATGGGTACAATCAGGGTAGAGACGTCAACGACCTGCAACCCGACGGCGTCATTGATCTCTTCGAGGAACTCCTGCTCACTCGCTGAGTTGGTTCAACTGCCCAGCAGATTCGCGTACATGAGACGCACTGCAGCCGTTCTATCGGCGTGGATGGCCGCCAGCGACTCCATGGGGGCGCTGCCGGAATTTGGTTTGTCCATTTTGGTCAGCAGCAGCGACGCCATCCCGTGCACGCCCGCCCAGACGACCCCGCCCAGCTCTTTTACCCCGACATCGAGCGCTTTTGCATCGATGACCAGCTGCAGCATGCGCTGCACTTCCGCATACGTTGCACTCGCCGCTTTGTGCAGCATGTCGTATTCAGAAAAGTCACCAATGATCGACCCGAACATGAGCTGGTAGGCAACCGGGTTTTCCAGCGCAAACTCGATGTAGGTCACGCCGAGCGCCACGAATCGATCGTCGACGTCGAGATCGAGCTCAACCACGTCATGCATACGCTCGCCAAGCTGTTCAAATCCCTGGGTCGCCAGGGCCGCAAGCAGACAGCGCTTGGTCGGAAAGTGGCGGTAAGGTGCTGTCGCCGATACGCCCGCCTCACGCGCCAGCGCGCGCAGGCTGAGCTTTTCCGTGCCGTACGCGGCGATGTGCTCCGTGGCCAGCGCCATGAGCCTCTCCGGCAGGCCGCCGTGATGGTAGCCGCTGCGATTTTCGGCCGTTGCGTTCATCCGCTCATTGTCAGCGTTCATGCTCATCTGCGCAAATTCTGTCTGTCGTGTGCGTTTTCGCACGTCCATTTCACGGGTCATTCACGGGGGTGATGTTGACATTGCTCACATAGAAGTTAGCATTGCTCACACCGATGTAAGCATTGCTTACATTAACACAGTCAACGGAGATGCACATGCACGCGCGCATGATTCGGCGAAACTTCGGCAAACAATGGTTGCGGGTCCTGAGCACGGCGGTGGCGGTGCTTGCTTTCCACCTCCTCCTCTTCGGCGCTACGCGGGCACACGCCACGGAAGTCAACGCGGCCTACGTTTCCGCCGAAGCCCACGACGGCTATACGTCCGAGCGCCTCTACGCGGGGCGCACGGTAGCCGGTCGCGCGGCTGAGCTCGGCTTCAAACGCGGCGGTGAAGTGCGGGCGATCTCGGTCGACATTGGTGCGGTGGTAGCAGCCGGTGACACGCTGGCCACCCTCGACAGCCGCGCAATTGAGGCCCGCCGCCAGCAGGCAGCCGCCGACATTGCGCTGGCCGGCGCCAACGTCGAGGCGCTGCGCGCAGAGGCGCAGCTTGCCATCAACACCGCCACGCGGATCGAAAATCTGCGCGAAAAAGGCCACGCCTCCCGGCAGACGGTCGACGAGGCACAGCTGAACCGGCGCGCCAAGGCAGCTCAGCTGAAGGTTGCAGAAGCCAACCTCGCGCGCGCCCGGGCGGTGCTCAGAAGCGTTGAAGTGGAGCTATCTGAAACCCAGGTACGCGCACCGTTTGCAGGCGTAATCCAGGCGCGCCACGTTGATGAGGGTGCACAAGTGGGTCCGGGACAGATTGTGCTGCGCCTGGTGGAACGCGACCGCGCGGAAGCGCACATCGGCATTCCGGCTGACGTCGGCGTACGTCTCGCTCCGGGCGCCGACTTTTCCGTCGTGTGGAATGGCACTGCTTTTCCCGCACGCCTGAGCGCGGTGCTCCCCGAGATAGATCCTGCCACGCGCACCCTCACCGCCGTATTTGATCTCCACGACAGCGGCATTCCGCTCGGCAGCGTCGTCGAGCTGACGTTGAGCGAAGACGTCATCGAACCCGGTTTCTGGCTGCCGCTGACCGCGCTGACTGCCAGCGATCGCGGCCTCTGGGGGGTCTACGTCATCGCCGCCGACGATACCCTCGAGCGGCGCCTGGTCGAGATCATCCACACGGAAGCTGATCGGGTTTACGTGCGCGGTACCTTGAGCGCGGCCGATCGCGTGGTTGCGACGGGCGTGCAGCGCATCGTACCCGGGCAGCGCGTCAAACCGGTCGCCGTAGCCGAACCGCTGAAGCTGTCTTATGCGCGCTAACGCTTTCTATACGAATCCGCGCCTCTCGGCGCTGCTGGTGCTGTTCATCATCGTCATGGGCGGTATGGCATTTGGCGGTCTCGCCCGCCAGGAAGACCCCACCATGACGGAGCGCTGGGCGCGGGTGAACACCTTTCTTCCGGGCGCTACCGCGGAGCGGATGGAATCGCTCGTCAGCGAGCCCATCGAGACTGCGCTACGCGAAATCCCCGAGATTCGGGAAATCGACTCCACCTCCAAAGCAGGACTGTCGGTCGTCGGCGTCGAGCTGTATGACAGCATCGGGCCTGATCAGGTGGACGCAATCTGGTCCGAAGTTCGTGACAAGCTTGGCGACACTTACCCGGCGCTTCCCGCCGGCGCCAGCGAGCCGGAGCTCCTCCTGAACAAACCGCTGGCATCCACCCTCATCGTTGCGCTCAGCTGGCAGCAGGACGGCCCCATGGAGACCGGCATCATGGCGCGTCTCGCCGAGTCGCTGCGGCTGCGCCTGGCCAACATGCCCGGCACCGAGGAAGCAGAAACGTGGGGAGAGGCCGAGGAAGAGATTCTGGTCAGCATCGATCCCTACCGGCTCGCCGCCACGCAGCTGACGTCGGAACAGGTCGCCGCCGCCATCATGGCCGCCGATACCAAGCTTCCCTCCGGCCGCTTGCGCGGCAGCACGGCCGACCTCCTGGTGGAAGTCGACGGTGAGCTCAACTCCCCCGAACGCATCGCGCGCATCCCGCTTGCCGTCGGCAGCGCGGGCAATACGATGCGCGTTGCCGACGTCGCCGACATACGCAAACATCAGATCGATCCGCCAACATCGCTGGCCTTTCACGGCAGCAGGCAGGTGCTCCTGGTCAACGCCAAGATGCAGCCAGGGCTGCAGATCGAGACCTGGACAGAAAACGCGATGCGCGTCATCGATGGCTTCGAGGCCTCCGTTCCCGCGCAGATTGGCGTGGACGTGGTCTACTCGCAGAATCTCTATACCGGGGAGCGCATGAGCGATCTCGGTACCAATCTTCTGTTTGCGCTCTGCATCGTCATGGTGGTGCTCGTCTGGTTCATGGGCGTGCGCTCCGCGCTGACCGTGGGCGTGGCCCTGCCGCTGTCAGCAGGCATGGTGCTGATTGGCATGCAGCTCCTGGACATCCCGATGCACCAGATGTCGGTGACCGGGCTCATCATTTCTCTTGGGCTTTTGATCGACAACGCCATTGTCGTCGTCGAAGACTACAAACTTCGGCGCAGCCGCGACGCGGATATCGCAGAGTCGATTGCGGCGGCCATCCGTCATCTCCTGGTGCCGCTCGGCGCCTCCACCGCCACCACCGTATTCGCCTTCATGCCAATTGCACTGTCACCCGGCGGAGTGGGCGATTTCACCGGAACCATCGGCATGACCGTGGCACTCTCGGTGGCGTCGAGCTTCTTCCTGGCGATGACCATCGTGCCCACGATTGCAGGCTATCTGGAACGACGCTGGCCGAGCCGGGAAGGCCACCGCTGGTGGCAATCCGGTTTCAGCCACGCCGGCCTGGCTGCGCGCTATCGTGCGACGATCACCGCCGTCCTGCGAAGACCCGCGCTCGGCATCGGGCTTGCGTGTCTGCTGCCGGTCATCGGCTTCGCGCTCGCCCCCACGCTGACCCAGCAGTTTTTTCCGCCGGTGGACCGCAATCAGTTTCAGATTCAGCTGTCGCTGCCCGCTCAGGCATCTATCGCCGAAACCCGGGCTGCGGTGGAACGAGCGGACGCCATCCTACGCCAGCACGACGACGTGACCGATACCTTCTGGACCATCGGCGAGGGAGCGCCCCGTGTCTTCTACAACGTCGTGTCCCTGAATGAGCGCGTCGTCAGCTTCGCCTCAGCCTGGGTCAACACCACCTCACCCGAGGCAACCCGACAGATTCTGCCCGAGCTGCAGCAAACGCTGACTGCCGCGCTGCCCGAAGCGGTTGTGCTCGCCATTCCGTTCGAGCAGGGTCCGCCGTCCGATGCGCCCATCGAAGTTCGCATCGTGGGTCCGGATCTCGACGTGCTGCGCGCCCAGGCGGAGCGTCTGCGCGGCATTCTCGCCAGCGTCCCCAACGTGACCTATACCCAGGCAACGTTGTCGACGCCGGAACCGAAGTTGACCTTCGTGCCGCGCGAAAACGCGGCGGCATCTGCCGGACTTGCCACCGGCGATCTGGCCCGGCGCCTGAATGCGGCACTGCAGGGCACCCTTGCGGGCACGGTCCAGGAAGGCAACACTGAAATCGACGTCCGCGTGAGACTCGGCAACACTTACCGTGATGATCTCGGCGACCTGACCACCCTGCCGCTATCGACAGGTAGCGGGCGAGGAGTGCCGCTTGATGAGCTCGGCGAGTGGCAGCTGTTGCCAACGGCTTCCGCCATAGACCGCCGTCAGGGTGAACGGGTGAGTACCGTGCGCGGCTATGTTGTTCCATTTACTTTACCTGCCGGCGTGCTGGCAGACTTTCGAGAAGCCATCGACGCTTCCGGATTCGTCCTGCCGGATGGCTATCGGCTGCAGACCGGGGGTGAGGCCGAGCAGAGCGCGGAGTCCATGGGCAATCTGCTGTCAGTTTTTGCCTTTTTCGCGCTGGCAATGGCGGCTGTGGTCATCTTGTCGCTCAACTCGTTCCGCCACGCTGCGCTGATTGGGGTCATTGCCATCCTGAGTTTCGGCCTGGCGCTTTTCGGCGTACGCCTCTTCGGCTATCCGTTCGGCTACATGGCGCTCATCGGCTCGCTCGGCATGATGGGGCTGGCCATCAACAGCGCCATCATCGTCCTGTCGGCGTTGCGGGCGGCGCCCGGCGCGCTGGCCGGGGACGTTGACGCGACGGCTGACGTTGTTGTCGACGCAACCCGGCACATCGTCTCTACGACCGCCACCACCATCGGCGGATTTGTGCCTCTTATCGTCGATGGAGGCACGTTCTGGCCGCCGCTCGCCACGGCCATTGCGGGCGGCGTCGGCGGCTCGGCAATCATCGCCCTTTACATGGTACCGGCCGTATTTATTGCGCTCAAACGACGCGATACCTCAGCCTTGCCTGCCAACGACCCCGAGGTGACCTGGCCCCATCCAGCTCCGGTGCCGCTGGCATCCGGACGGCCGCTGCAGCAGAAGGCAGGTTAGCGACCTGCTCTGATACTCGCCGCCAGCTGACGCAGGCGCTCGCTCGATCGGAGCGCCAGCGTTCTGTCGAGCACCTGCATCGCCACGACCGGTTGCCCGAGACTATTGAGCGCCACGGCGTAGACGTAGGCCGTATCGGCGTTGGCTTCATCGAGGCGCCAGGCCTCCTCAAGGAGCACAAGCGCCGCTTCAGCCTGATTCTGCCGCACCAGCCAGAGCGCCCGTGCAACCAGCACGTCGGGCTGCCGCGGCGCCAGCCGCACGGCTGCTTCGAGCAGCTCACCACCACTCAGATCCCGTCCGGTAGCACGCCGGAGATCGGCAAGATTGACCAGCGCAGGCACCCACTGCGGGTTGATCTCGAGCGCGTGCGCGAGCGCTGCCTCGGCCACAGCGGGTTCACCCAGCGTCATCTGCAGCACCGCCTGATTCGTGAGTGCCTCGGGCGCATCCGCATTGAAGGCAAGCACTTGCCGATAGTCGTCGAGTGCAGCAGACATCCGCTGGCGCTGAGCCGGCGTGAACTCGCCGTAAACGGACAAGAGACTCTGCACGGCTTCGACCCGGACCGTCAGCAACGGATCGTTGAGCAGTGGCGAGATCAGCCGCCAGCGGCGAGCCGGGGCAAACCGCTGTGCGCCGCGCAGCGCACCAACGCGCACGAGGGGATCGTCGTCGCCCAGGCGCGCCTGAATCTGCTGCGCGCTCGCGCCGTGCTCATAGCTGACCATCAGCGCAAGCGCCGTTGCCCTGACGATTCCAGGTTGCGATGCGTCTCTGGATAGCTCGACCAGGCCCGCTTCCGCCTCAGGAGCGCCGCGCCGGGCAGTCGCCAGTACTTCAGCAAAGTGCGGTTTGCGCTCAACGCCGTGTGCCGCATCCAACGCGGACATCAGCCAGTCAGCAGACTCCTCATGGCAAGCGGCGCACGCATTCGGCACCCCCAGGGCTGCGGTCAAATCCGGCCGCGGCACGCGGAAGCTGTGATCGCGCCGGGGATCGACGCCCATGTACGTCGTCGCGGGCATGTGACAGGCAACGCAGCGGGATCCAGCGGAGTCAGTCTCGTGCAGATGATGAGCAACCGCTGCAAAGTCCCCGCGCGGTGCGCTCGGAAAAAGCGCGTTTCCCGCCGGACTGTGACACTGCGTGCATACCCCGTCTCCGGGAAGGACGAGTTCACCGCTATGCGCTTCGTGGCAGTTGCTGCAGGTCACCCCACGCTGATGCATGCTGCTCTGCAGAAACGAGCCATAGACGTAAACTTCGTCCAGGATCTGGCCGTCAACGTGGTACAACCCTGCGTCGAGAAGCGCCGGCTGGTAGAAGTCCAGGAACGCATCCCCCGGACGATAACCGTCAGCAAGCTGACCGCGGCGGCTGTGGCATCGGGCGCAGACGGGCACCTGCGTAACGGGTTCGGCAATTGCCGGAAGGCTCGTCTCCCAGGGATTCTGTCGATGCAGCGACCCTGGGCCGTGGCAGGCTTCACAACCCACCGACACTTCCTCAAACGAGGTAGCGTAAGTCCCCTGGACGGCATCGTACGCTTTGCGCACGGCGGTGGAATGGCAGTCGGCGCACATGAAGTTCCAGTTGGCGCCATGCCGGGTCCAGTGCAGCGGATCATCCACTGCCGAACCGCTCGCTCGCAGGTGATACCAGCGCTGTCCGCCCTTTTCGGCATCGCGCGCGTCCCAGGTCACATCAAGCGTCTGCAGCCGCCCGTCGGGCATCTCCACCAGATACTGCTGCAGCGGGGCTACGCCGAACGTGTAAGTGACGCGAAAATCTTCGAGCGCTCCGCTGGGACCGTCCGTGCTTACGATGAACTGCCCTTCGCGCCGCGTCATGCGACTGATCTGTCCCGTCTGCGGATGAGCGAGCTCTACCCCGCTGAAGTCGCCCAGCACGCTGTCTGCGTCTGCCGGCTGCATCGCCAGTGCGTGATGGGATCTGCGCCAGGCCGCATATTCAACCGCATGACAGGCGGCGCAGGCCGTGGAGCCCACATAAGTGCCGTCTGCATCCTCACTTTGCGTCGGGGCTGTCACCGGCGGTGAAGCCGGTGCGGACAGGGTTTCTCCAGCCGGGGGGGATGCGTCACACCCGGCCAGCGCAAGCACGGGAACGAGTACCCAGAGATGCGTCCGTTTCAATCCTTTCACCCACTGCATATCCGGACCGAGATTAAGCAATTCCCCCGAGACCTGCCAAGCCTGGCCACGCGGTAGAATGGCATGACCATCCGGAGTGCCGATGAGCAAACAGCGTTTTTATCCACACCTTGCCGATTTTCTGTACCTGCAGGCGAGCCTCATTCGCGACGGCATCGCAGACGTAAGCCACGGCGGTGACATGGAAGCGATCCATCAGCTGCGCGTCACCATGCGCCGGACGCGATCCGTGCTGGACACCTTCGATGAGGGCAACCACAAAGTCATGAGATCCCTGCGGGAGCTCGGGCGCAGACTGGGACGGGTGCGCGATCTCGACGTCCAGATCGAAGCCTTACGCAATCAGCCGGGCCTGACCGACTACCGCGCGTACCTGCACGATGAGCGTCACCTGCGACGGGACGAAATGCGCGACACCCTTCGCGGCCACCGGAGCACAAAGCTGCCGCCCGCCATCGAGGCGCTCGCCGACGCCCTGCCGCGGGATGACCGCTCGCTCAACAAAGCGGCACGAAAATTTCTCGGCCGTCAGCTGAAACAGGTCAAGCAACGCGGACGCGCCATCAGCACGGCGAGCCCAACTTCCGACCTGCACGCACTGCGCATCGAGTGCAAGCGTCTGCGCTACCTCGCGGAAATGTTCAGCCACGGGCACGCCATCCACCTGCAGCCGCTGCGCAAACACATGCGCAACCTGCAGAACCTGCTTGGCGAGCTGAACGACAACGCGGTGAAGATCGAATCGGTCACCCGCTATGCGGCAACGCTCGAGAGCCCGTCATTCCGCGCGGAGCTCCTCGATCTGGGACGCTACATCGGTCTGTGCGAGAACAGCAGCGTCTCGCTGCGGCGTCGTTTCCCACGGCAATGGCAGCAGTTCGACCACCACTGCAAGCGGCGTCACCTCAAAGCCTGGATCCATCGGTAACCGCGCGTCCGCACATCCGGGTCTGCGGCGTATTCCCCTATTCCGCGGCGGCATGCTAGGCTTCGCGCGCCATGTGCAATCTGCTTTTGAGAATACGCATCTACTGCTTCAACGAGGGTTGGCGATAGTCCGCCGTTCGCGCGTGCGCGCGCATGACACCTTCGTTCCACGTTTTCTTAAGGCTCAACATGACTGACCTCAATACTCCCTACCGGCGCATCCCGGTAGTCGTCGAAACGCTCGCAGATCTGGACACCCCGCTGTCGGTGTATCTGAAGCTTGCCGACGGTCCTTATTCCTACCTCCTCGAATCTTCCCACGGCGGCGAAAAGTGGGGGCGTTACTCGATCATCGGCCTGCCCGCACGCACGGTGCTGACCGTGCATGGTGACACCGTCACCGTTCGACATGACGGTGAGACGGTGGAGAGCGTCGAAACGAGGGACCCGCTCACGTTCATTGAGCAGTTTCAGGCACGCTACGAAGTCGCCGACAGTGACGATCTACCACGTTTTTACGGCGGCCTGGTGGGGTACTTTGGCTACGACACCGTACGCTACGTCGAACCGCGTCTCAGAGATACGGTGCCGCCGGATCCGCTCGGCACGCCGGACATACTGCTCATGGTGAGCGAAGAAGTGGTCATCTTCGACAACGTCAAAGGCCGCATGCAGCTGATTGCTCTGGTCGATCCTGACGAAGACAACATCGTGCAGCGCACCACCGAGCGTCTCGAAGAGCGCGCGCGCCTGCTGCAACAGGCTGTGCCGCTCATTCCCGAAACCCAGGCGAATCAGGAAATCCTGGAGTCGGATTTCGTCTCGGAGACGGGTGAGGCGGCGTTCAAGGAGGCCGTCGAGCGAATCCGCGAGTACACCCGCGCGGGAGACGTCATGCAGGTTGTGCTGGCACAGCGCATGTCGATTCCCTTCGCCGCACCGGCCATTAACCTCTACCGGGCGCTGCGCAGCCTCAATCCGTCGCCTTACATGTACTACATGAACCTCGGCGACTTTCAGATCGTCAGCTCCTCACCGGAGATTCTGGCGCGACTGGAGAACGGCACGATTACCAATCGCCCGCTCGCCGGTACGCGCCGGCGCGGCCACGATGAGGCTGAGGACCTTGCTTTCGAGGAAGAGCTTCTCGCGGATCCCAAGGAGATTGCCGAGCACTTGATGCTGATCGACCTAGGCCGCAACGACGTCGGCCGGGTTGCCGAAGTCGGGTCTGTGCAGGTGACTGAACAGTTTGTCATCGAGCGCTACTCCCACGTCATGCACATCTGTTCGAACGTCGAAGGCAGACTGCGGGAGGGGATGTCCGCCATGGATCTGCTGCGTGCCACCCTGCCGGTAGGGACGCTTTCAGGCGCGCCCAAGGTGCGTGCGATGGAGATCATCGACGAGCTGGAGCCGGTCAAGCGCGGCATCTATGGCGGCGCGGTGGGTTACCTTGCCTGGAACGGCAATATGGACACAGCCATTGCGATCCGCACCGCGGTCGTCAAGGACGGCAAGCTCTACATAGAGTCCGGCGGCGGCATCGTCGCAGACTCGGTCCCGCGACTCGAGTGGAAAGAAAGCCTGAATAAAGGGCGCGCCATATTCCGCGCCGCGGCCATGGCGGAAAACCAATTCCGCGACTTGAACGACTGACAATCTAACCAACACCATCCGGAGCGAGCAGAGAACACCATGGAGTGGGCTAAACGCATAACGGCGAGTTCGTGGTTCAACAACGGCATCACGTTCGTCATTTGTCTGAACGCAGTGGTCATCGGACTCGACACCTCGCCGGAGCTGACGGCACGGTTCGGCGCGGTGTTCGCCTGGAGCAATCAAGCGTTTCTGGCCATTTTCATCGTTGAGGCGGTCATCAAGATGCTCGCCCAATACCCCAGGGTGCAAGACTACTTCAAAGACGGCTGGAACATTTTCGACTTCAGCATCATTGTCATCAGCCTCATTCCGGCAACCGGTCAGATTGCAACGCTGGCCAGACTCGCAAGGCTGCTCCGGGTCCTGCGCCTCATTTCGACGCTGCCGGAGCTCAGGCTCATCGTTGCAACCCTCGTGCGCTCGATTCCGAGCATGGGCCACGTGCTGATGCTGATGTCGATCATCTTTTACGTCTACGGCGTGGCTGGTTACCACCTCTTTCACGACGTGGATCCGACGCATTGGCGCAATCTCGGAATTTCGCTGTTGTCGCTCTTCAGGATTGTCACCCTGGAAGACTGGACCGACATCATGTATGCCGCCATGGCGGTCAAACCATGGGCCTGGATCTACTTCGTGAGCTTTGTGGTCATCGGCACGTTCGTGGTGATCAACCTCTTCATTGCCGTTGTGCTGAACAATCTCGATGAGGCAAAAACGGAGCGTCTGCGCGAGCTGACGGAGGCGCCAACGCCTGAAGAGATACTCTCAGAGCTCAGGGAAACGCAGGCAGCGTTGGTCAAAATTCAGAGTCATCTGGAGCAGCTGACGCGTCAGCGCTGACTAGAGATCTTTGCGGCGCCGGTACGGGACCACCCTTTCCGTCAAGGCAATTCCAAGAGACTTGCACGCCGCCACAAAAGCCTCGAGATCTATGCCGCTCTGATGGGTGAGGCGATGCTCGACCCCGTCCGTACCCAGCAAAACGTACTCCCGCTTCTCTTTGACCCTGCCGTCGTCGCGTGTTTTGCGGCGGATCCGCTCTTCGATACCACAAATTTCCTCGAGGGTATAACGGAAAGACTTTTCAGCAATCAGCGGCGCCTGCCAGGAAACGCCGCCGTGATCGACCCGAATGTCCCACAGGCCACCCGTGACGATCCGCGCGCAGCCGAAGACGAAAAACAGCACGCCCGCCAGAAAGAAGATCAGCAACGCAAAGCCGAATATCCACCACGTCACGGCACCAGTGCCACTCAGGTAAATCGCGGTAAGAAAGCCACCACACACGCCACCAAGCGCAAGGCCAACACCAACGTCTTTGATCCCTCTTGCACGGGCATCAGCGGAATACTCAAACATGACAACGTACGCTTTTGCAGGTTACTTCAGCCTAACCGCTCAAACCCCGCAAAACGTTGCGCCTTGCCAGCTTTCTGACAGCCAAGAAGGCTAGTAATTTTACTTTAACCGCAATCGTGAATGGGTTACGTTGGTTGAACAAAGAAGAGGTCCGCGAACGGACCCGCGGAATGATTAAGACTGAGCTTCTAGAATCGAAAAGGATCATCCGTCACACGGCGTCGGAGACCGTGGACCGGGAAGACCTGGTCCGCGCCATTGAGGCCACCTCCGGTGACTTCATCGGCATCCTGTGGGATTTTCGCGTGGCCCAGTTCGACGTTTCGCTGCATGTCGTCCACTCTCCCACTTATCAGGAACTGCACGCCGGATTCGACGCCGCCTGGCAGAACAAACGCACCGCGTTTGTCGTCGGCTCGCAGCTGCACCGGCTCATGATTCAAACTTTCGCCGAAGAAGGTGAGTTCACGTTCGAGTGGGAAGTCTTTTTCGATCTGGAGACGGCAGAAGCGTGGCTCGCTGAAACAGCGTAGGAACGCGTCGTTTTCCAGCTTGCCGCTATCGGTGGTTTGCCTTATAACGTGGTCATGAGCGTTCTGTTCTTCGACAAGTCATCGATTCGACGCCTTCTCTGGTGGGCCTAGCCCTGCCTGTCTGATCCCGCTTCCAACAAAAAACCAATTTCCTAACCTGTCCGGGTCACCAACATGATCTTAATGATCGATAACTATGATTCTTTTACCTACAACGTCGTGCAGTACCTGTGCGAGCTGGGTGCGCAGGTTGAGGTATTTCGCAATGACGCCATCACCATCGACGAGATTCGCAAGCTGGCTCCTGAGAAGATTGTCATTTCTCCCGGACCCTGCACGCCTAACGAGGCAGGCATTTCCCTCGACGTTGTCTCCACCTTCGCCGGCAGCATCCCGATCCTGGGGATCTGTCTCGGCCACCAGAGCATCGGCCAGGCGTTCGGCGGTGACGTGGTCCGGGCGGACGAAGTGATGCATGGCAAAACCTCACCCATTCACCACGCCAACGCGGGCGTTTTCAGCGGGCTGCCGGAGCCGTTCGAGGCAACCCGCTACCACTCGCTCGTCGTAGCCAGGGATACGCTGCCGGATTGCCTGGAGGTCACTGCCTGGACAGAGCAGGACGGCACAATCCATGAGATTATGGGTTTTCGCCACAAGGACATGGCGGTCGAAGGCGTGCAGTTTCATCCCGAGTCGATCATGACCGATACCGGGCACGACCTGCTGAACAACTTTCTCACCGCCTGAACGGCATCCGGGAGGACTGATGGACATCACGGCAGCACTGGCGACACTCGTCGACGGCAACAATCTCACGCAGGAGGAAACCACCGAGGTCTTCCACATCATCATGTCCGGAGAGGCGACGCCGGCGCAGATCGGCGCTTTTCTCGCCGCCATTCGCGTCAAGGGTGAGACTCCGGAAGAGATAGCCGGTGCCGCAACGACCATGCGGGCGCTATCAACCCGAGTGGACGTCACACATCCGAACCTGGTCGATACGTGCGGCACCGGAGGCAGCGGCACGAAGCTTTTCAATATCTCAACGGCTGCCGCATTTGTCGCGGCAGCGGCCGGCGCCAAAGTTGCCAAGCACGGTAATCGCAAAATGACGAGCTTCTGTGGCAGCGCCGATCTCCTGGAGGCGGCCGGCGTGAATCTGGAGCTGACGCCCGCGCAGATTGCCACCTGCATCAGCGAGGTTGGCGTTGGCTTCATGTTTGCCCCGGCACATCACAGCGCCATGCGCTTTGCCGGGCCGGTACGTCAGGAAATCGGCATACGCACCATGATGAACGTACTGGGTCCGATGACGAATCCGGCGGGAGCCACGCGCCAGGTGATCGGCGTTTTCAGCACGGCGTGGCAGCGCAGCATGGCAGAGGTTTTGAAAATCCTCGGCGCAGCCCATGCGATGATCGTGCACAGCGACGGTCTCGACGAAATTCGCCTGGACAAGCCAACTCACGTCGTGGAATTGAAAGACGGCGAAATCACCGAGTACGAGATCACCCCGGAAGATTTCGGCATCGAGTCGCGCTCGGCCGACGAGCTCACGGCTCAGTCGGTCGAAGAAAGCCTCAGCCTGGTCAAACAGTCCCTGACCGAGCCCGATTCAGCCGCTGCGGATATCGTCTCTCTCAACGCGGGCGCGGCCATTTACGTCAGCGGCGTTGCTACGAGCCTCGCCAACGGCGTTGCGATGGCCCAGGACGCCATCTCCACGGGGCTCGCCAAGGAACGTCTCGAAGAGCTTGCCCGGGTTTCGAGCCTGATGATCGAACCATGAGCGACATCCTCGAACAAATCATCGCCACCAAGCGTGAAGAGGTTGTCGCTCGCAAAGCAAGCATCCCTCTTGCGGACCTGCAGGCGGCCATCAAAGCGCAGTCCGAGCCGCGCGGCTTCATCCAGGCGCTGCAGAACGCGGTCGCAAGTGACCGCCCCGGCGTTATCGCAGAAATCAAAAAGGCGTCCCCCAGCAAAGGGGTGATCCGCGAGCACTTCGACCCTCCTGCCATTGCGCGCAGCTACGCGGCGCACGGTGCCACGTGCCTGTCCGTGTTGACCGACGAGCGTTATTTCCAGGGCGCCGACGAGTACCTCGTGAACGTGCGCGCGGCGGTTGACCTGCCCGTCATTCGCAAAGATTTTGTCGTTGATCAATACCAGGTTTACGAATCCCGCGCGCTCGGTGCGGACTGCATATTGCTCATCGCCGCCGCGCTCGACATCGGCAAGCTCACGGTGCTCTATACGCTCGCCAGAGGTATGGGTCTCGACGTGCTGATCGAGGTCCACAATCGAGTTGAGCTCGAAGCGGCGCTCAGCCTGCAGCCGAAGCTCGTGGGCATCAACAACCGCAACCTGAAGACGTTCGAGACCACCCTCGACACCACGCTCGATCTGCTGCCGCAGATTCCCGCAGACGTTACGGTGGTGACCGAAAGCGGCATACGCACAACGGACGACGTCAGCGTGATGCGCAATCAAAACGTGCACTGTTTTCTCGTCGGCGAGGCTTTCATGCGCGCCGACGATCCCGGTGCTGAGCTGACAAGACTGTTTACCCCTTAGACCCATACGTAGACCCATGCGACCTGCCAATTCATACGTCCCCACCATCAGTTCCACCATGCGAATCAGCATGGCGGGTGACGATTGTTCCCTGCACTTCGATCTCGACAATCTCACCGACAAGCAGAGGGAAGATCACGTATCCAACCAGGTTCTGACCGCCATGCTGCAGGTGGCGCTTCTCTACATCGGCAAACCCGGCGACGAAGTCTGCCTGTACGACACGTTTACCAACGCGCCGTGGCAAACCGCACTCACCCGCTATCGGCGCATGTTTCAAACGATGGGTCTCGCGGCTGACGGGTTCGCTGACGTTTCCCATCATCCGGTAGACGGGTTTTACGAATCCGTCGCCGGGCAACCCACCAAAGCCGAGAACGAAAACCTCTACCTCGTCAGCCAGTCCAACTGGCCGTTGCACCAGAGCGTGGAGCAGCTGACAACGAGCCGCAACCTCAACAGCAAGGTACACTTCGCGGCACACGCTCCCGGGTTCGGTATTCCGGTACCCGCAACGCTGCACGTGACGAAAGCCGACATACAAAGTCCCGAAGTGACGGCGTTTTTTACGGAGCACGGCGCGCCGCTGGTGCTGAAAACACTTGGCCTCGCCGGGGCGAGAAACGTCACCCTGGTCGCGGACGTGGAAGAAGCCGCAACTTACCTGGCGGCTTATGAGCCCGACCTCGACGTCATCCTGCAGCAGCGTCTCAGCATGGATGACTATACGGAGATGACGGTGGATCTATGCGTGTCAGACGACAGGATCCACGTGAGCAACGTGCGGCAGATCCTCTTTGCGGACGGCCTGTGGGTGGGGAACCTGATGGGCAGCGGCGTAGCGCTTGCCGACGAACACCGCAATCAGCTCCTCAGACTCGGTGAGTACGCACGTACCCACGGCTACAGCGCGCCCGAGGGGGTCAACCTGGGCATTGACTACTTCATTCGCAACGAGACGGCGCCGGCTGATCTGCCGGACCTGCTCGTGACAGAGATCAACGCCCGTTGGACAGGAGGGCTCTTTCCAGCGGAGCTGGTGCGTCGGTTGGAGCTTGATTCTGAACACGTGGTCGCCTTCATCGACATGTGCCCGCCGGCACGCTTCGATGACTATCTGACGTTTCTCGAAACGCACCTGTACGGCACCGACGCCGCTGCCCCCTGGTCGATTGCACCCATGGGATTTGCGCCGTTTCCGATGGAGGTCGAAGGCACGGAGATTCTCTTCGTCTGGCAGATTGTCATCGGCGACTTTGAAGCATTCAAAGCGGCACGCGAGCTCGAGCTCGGGTCGGACGTGCTCATCACCGCGCCGCGTATCTCCGTTTCTCTCTAACCGTTCTGGTTGATTCGAGCCAGGTTGGCACCCAGCTGCTGGTGGAAGTGCACAATCGCTTTTTCGAACCTGCCGTATGTGAAGTGGCTATTTGCACCGCTGGCGAGACCAAGCTGAATACGGCGGATGACGTCGTTGTCCTCTTTCAAACCGGTGTCGGCAACAAAGCTCGCATCTTTCGCAATTCTGGCACGATCCTCCTGTGAATCAGTCATGTCACGGTTCCCCAGTCTCCAGGTGTGGAACCGCGTAAGCTCAGGCGTCAACGGCTCCGATACCGACAGCGAGGTATGATTCGACAGCATCGCGAGCGTTGCGTTGGGGAAAATGTTGTAAGCGTACGTCACCATACCGGCAATATCGCGCTGGTCGGGCGGCAGGTTGCGCAGTTTCTCTATGCGCCGGAAAGGAAAGGTCACACGGCTATTGGCGCCTGATGTTTCCACCACGTTCAGATTGTCGTATCCGTATGGGTAAAACGTCTCCGGGTGGGTGTGCTTGATGTGATAACCCTCGAGAGTAGCCTCGATGTTGAGCTTCCAGTTCACCTCGGTGTCGCCGGTGTTGGCCGAAAATATCTGCTGCTCCGGCGTAAAACATTCCGGCAGCTCCAGCAGCGCACCTTCGCCGACCGGCTCGTCCACACAGACGAATACGATACCCTGGCTTTCGGTAACGCTGTGGATCGGCACCAATCCATGCTCATCCTTGTCGAGGCCCGGGAATCCATCTTCGTGGGGCACATGCTGAAGCGCACCATCGAGGCCGTATGCCCAGCCGTGATAGGTGCACGTGAACACTCTGGCACAGCCGCTTCCCTCGACCAGGCTGACACCGCGGTGGCGACAGGCGTTACGAAATCCGTTGAGCGATCCGTCACGATCGCGCACGACGATGATTGGCACGCCGCCCACGCTGCGCGCCATGTAATCGCCGACGTTTACCAGCGCGGCGCTGGGGCAGAATGGCGCCGGCAGATGGCGCAGCAGGCGCAACTCCGCCTGGAAGCGCTCGGCGCTGACGTAGTTTTCCGTCGGCTCACGCCAGGTGTCGTGGCCTAAGTCTGTGGTGCCATTGTCGATGTGGTCGAAGATGTGTTCGATGACCGCTTGATCGCTGAGAACGCCCACTGCTGCCTCTCCTGTGCTCCGAACGCTTCAGTATAAGCGCACGCGCTGCCCCGTTTAAGCGGGCGCCTTAAGTAGTACCATCTCACGGAACGACGTTTCCCTGTCACAATCTCGAGCCCACACTCGTCTATACGATATGAATCAAACAACCATCGACTGGAAGTACGCCGCCCCGGCGGCGCTCCTCGGCGTGCTGATGCTCGGCAACGGTGTCTATATGCTGATGAATCCGGAGTCCTGGTACTGGGCCGTGGAAGGGGTGGCCGACCGCGGCCCCTTCAACCAGCACTTCATCCGGGACATCGGCATCGTCTATGCATTCACCAGTGTTGGCGTCATTGTCGGCGCCTTCCGCCCGGGTGAACGCCTGGCGTTCTGGCTGCCGGCGCTCTGCTGGCACGCCGGGCACGCGCTCTTTCACATCTGGGAGGTGATCGTTGGCATCTGCGGTCCCGAAGCGCTGGTCACGGACTTTGCCGGAGTCATACTGCCAGCCATCGTCATGGCAGTTCTCATGTGGTTTACACGCAATGAACCCCGCCCGGCTTAGCGCCATCGCGATCATTGTCGGCGTCGCTTCCGGCGTGGCGGCTGCCTGGCTTTTCGAACCCGAGGCGCCCGTCAGCTCCGATATCGAGTGGCTCGCAACATCACGTCCAGCAGCCGACTTTGTCCTGCCCGCAACGACCGGCGAAATCTCGAACGCCCATCTGACCGGACGCTGGACCCTGATGGGTTTTGGCTATCTGTCCTGCCCCAACGCCTGCCCGACCATGCTTGCCGAGCTGAAACGTCTGACCGACGTCATGACAACACCCATTCAGGTGGTGTTCGTCTCGGTCGATCCAAGCAGGGATTCCCTGAGCACCATTGCCGGCTATCTCAGCCACTTCGACAACAGCTACATTGGCGCCGTGGGCGATGAGGCGACCACCGAAGCCCTGGCCCGCTCGCTGGGCGCGCAGTTCACGGCGGCGACGCCAAGCGGCATCATCGGTCACTCGGTGCAGTACGCGCTGCTCGGACCCGACGGCAGTCTTGCAGGCTTGCTGCGACCCGGCTTTGATCCGCTGCCCACCGCGGCTGATCTCAGCCGCCGAGCGAACGCCTTATGAGTGCGCGTATCACCCCGGCACTCATCCTGGCGGCAATCATGATGATCCTGTTCACCGCCATCGTTGCGCAGCGTGGCGGCCTGGTCTTCTGGACTGCCCTCGTGGTGACGGCAGCCTGGGCCGGCAAAATCCTGGTCCGGCCCGGCGGCCGGGATCTGGCGGTGATCATCGGTATCGGCGCGCTCACGGCGATGAGCTGGGGCGGCATCAGCGCCTGGGTCTTTTCCACCTGGGAATCGGTCGAAGTCGTGACGGTAGAGGTTCCCATGGAAGGACGGGTGCAAACCGTGCGTACCTGGATCATGGACGAGCGTGACCCGCCCTGGATCATCTATGACGCCGACGCGAACGTCGCTGACGCTCTGCTTGCCGGAACGAACATCAGCGTGATTCGCAACGGAATCACGACGCCCTACGCGGTAGACGTCAGTCTGTACGATGAGATGACGCCTGAGGAATCAGCGCCGCTCTTTGATGAATATATGAGCAAGTACGGCGAGGTCGATTTCATCAACAACGTCTTCTACGGCCTTCTCGGCAGAAAGCGCGGACGCGTGGTGCTGATCCTCGAGCTTCAGCCTCTGACCGCCCGGCCATAAAAGAAAAGGCCCCTCGAGGGGGCCTTTCTTTTGCAAATAGCCGATGCCTCACGGCATTTAACTTTTGCGTTTAAGCGTTGTCCGCCTAATCACACATCCATGTGTGTGCCGATCGACGCCGATCAGCGGGTACCGTAAACCACCATTGTCTTTCCTTTGACAGAGACCAGTCCCTGGTCAACGAGGGTTTTCAGTACACGTCCTACCATTTCCCTGGAGCAACCTACGATGCGGCCGATCTCCTGACGGGTGATCTTGATCTGCATCCCATCGGGATGAGTCATCGCATCGGGCTGTTTGGTGAGTTCCAGCAGCGTCCGTGCTACGCGGCCCGTGACATCCAGAAAGGCCAGGTCACTCACTTTCTGCGTGGTGCGGTTGAGGCGTTCTGCCATCTGCCGTCCCACTGCATACAGTAAATCGGTATGTCTCTCCGCAAGCTCTTTGAACTTGTTGTACGAGAGTTCGGCAACCTCACACTCAGTCTTGGCCTTGACCCAGGCCGAACGTGGGGTGTCATCGACAAAGAGGGGCATTTCGCCGAAGAAATCGCCCTTGTTCAGATAGGCGACGATAATCTCGCGGCCGGATTCATCTTCGACCAGAACGGTCACTGAACCCTTGAGAATGAAATAGATAGAGTCGCTCTTATCGCCAGCGTAGATCAGCGTACTCTTCGCGGGATATTTACGGCGATGCGCCGCTGCCAGGAAGGCATCCAAGTGCGAATTACTGGCCTCCGCGTTCAAGTTCATCTGGAACCCCTTCGCAGTAAGAGGACGACCCGGTTGGTTGCTTTTTGCTGCAAGCATTGCTGCGCTCCTTCGTAGTAACACCTTGCTTGTGATGAATACTAGGTAACTTTTGTGAACCGTTTCGAGACATGGTCGACAAACGGCACTTTTTCACACTCTGAACGGTCGCAGTTCACGTAGATTTGCTCGAAAATGTCTCGCGTTTACAAACACACACACCCGAATCTTGACCATGCACGCAAAAATACAATGGCGCGACAACGTTCACTTTTCCGCCACAGCCGACTCTGGCCACGAAGTCCTCATCGACGGCCCGCCTGACGCCGGGGGTTCTAATAAGGGTAGCAGGCCCATGGAACTCATGTTGATGGGCGTGGGCGGCTGCACCTCGTTCGACGTGGTCAACATCCTGCGCAAAGGACGTCAGAAAGTGACCAATTGTGTGACCCACGTCACAGCTTCACGCGCCGAGGACATCCCTCAGGTGTTTGAGACCATCAACATCCACTTCGAAGTCGAAGGGGAAAACCTGGATCCCGGGAAGGTGGAGCGTGCGATCGATTTGACCGCGCACAAGTACTGTTCCGCGTCGATCATGCTGCAGCGGGCCGGCGTGGACATCACCCACACCTTTGAGATTGTGCCGGTCTAGCGTCTAGATCCGATAGGTGGACTCAGTCATCAGACGGGAAATGACGGTCATGACCTGTCTGACCGGTTCCGGGAAAGCCTGCCCGCCCATCTGCAACGCTGCTGCACCGTGCTCAGCTTCGTCGCTGCGCATTTGATCGAGAATGGCACGGCTTTTCTCATCCGCGTCAGGCAGCGCATCAAGGTGCTTGTCGATGTGTTTGACCACCTGATCCTCCGTCGCCTCCACGAAGCCGAGGCTGACTTTATCGCCCGCAAGACCGGTGAGCGCACCCATGGCAAACGATGCGCCATAGAACAGCGGATCCAGCACGCTCGGCTGCGCGCCCAGTTCATTCAGCCGTGACCGGCACCAGGCCAGATGATCACGCTCTTCCGCGGCGGCATCGAGAAGGGCAGCTTTCGCCGCGTCGGTCCGTGCGGTCAGCGCCTGCCCCTCATAAAGCGCCTGCGCGCAGATTTCGCCGCAGTGGTTCACCCGCATGAGACCGGCGGCATGACTGCGTTCGTCTCCTTCGAGCTCAGCTTCGGGGGCGGTATCGGCCGGATTCGGCCGCGCGGCGTCGTTGACGCCACTCAGCGTCTTGAGCGCCCGGTCGATGCCGAGCACCAGGGTGTCCAGGGGGTCTGCCAAGCTATTTGACCTCTACTTCGGTGCGTGACGACATGATAGCAAGTGAATTGCGACACATCTCCTCGGCGGTCCGAGGCCATTTACCTATAATTTCGCCATGGCCGATACCAAAGACCTCCACGTACTGCTCGACGCCAAGGTACCGATTATCGGTGTCGAATCTCCCGACGAACAGCGGGTGCTGGCACTGCTTCTGCGCTTTGCCATGCAGCGCGAGCTGTCATTTTACGAGTGGACGATTACCAAGGGGCTTGCGCTCGGCGGCTTTGGGGAAAGGCCGCCAAAATCCGAGAGTGAGCTCACCGACCCGGAAGCGGTCCTCAAGCACATTGCCAGTCAACCTGGCCCCGGGCTTTACGTGCTCTGCGACTTCCATCCTTATCTGAACGAAGATCCCAAAATTGTCCGCTACCTGAAAGACATTGCGCTCGCGCACGACGGACTCAAGAACACCATTGTCCTCGTCAGCCACCGATTGCAGATTCCACCGGAGATCGGCCGTATGTCGGCGAACCTCAATCTGCGATTGCCGAGCGACGAAGAGCTCATGGCCATGGTGCGCGCCCAGGCTCAGGAATGGGCGGAGAGAAACAAGGGACAGAAGGTCCGTACCGACAGCCGCACGCTGAAGAAGCTCATTGCCAATCTGCGCGGCGTCTCCCACGCCGACGCGCAGGTGCTGATCCGTCACGCCATCTACGGCGACGGCGCAATCACCGAATCCGACATTCCGGACGTCAACAAGCTCAAATTCGAGC
This sequence comes from Pseudomonadales bacterium, assembly GCA_028285415.1. GTDB lineage: Bacteria > Pseudomonadota > Gammaproteobacteria > Pseudomonadales > Azotimanducaceae > UBA4421. The sequence continues at coordinate 120 of JANQPF010000017.1, read as the reverse complement.
TGATGGATGCCGAGGGCGTCCTGCATTTCGAATACGACACCGAGCGGTTCTCCAACGTTGCCGGCCTCGACAACCTGAAACAGTGGCTGCGCCTGCGGCGCGAAGCGTTGCTCGAAGAAA
>JANQPF010000004.1 GCA_028285415.1 Pseudomonadales bacterium | reverse complement strand
GGCGATTTGCATTTTGAGGTCCTTGAGTTAGAGAGTTTTCGTTAAACGGTAGTTCGTATCCGCTTACCCGAGTTATTGCGAACGCCGTGCCAACTTTTTTATAAGTGCTCAGAAAATTTTTAAGTGATTGTTTTTAATAAATATATTTTCGATTTCCGAAAATCCGAGGAACCCCCGCCGCGCAACGCATCTAAATTATGTTGTAATTACTACAACAAACTGAAATTTGTGTTTCCATAAATCCAACAAAGACATTACAAGCAAAAAAAGGAGGCCTGAGCCTCCTACTAAGCCTCGCGGCTCTCGGAATTTGTGCTAACGCATGAACACGTTGTAGTAGGACTTGAAGATCTGCTTGCGTGACCAGGTACGCACCGTGCGGAATTTTTTCGTCCAGCCTTTACCCTGCAGATAGACGTTGCCGAGGAACGCCATGCTGCGTTCGCCGTGATATTGCCAGTTGGTCGTGACACTCGCGCGGCCCAGATAGCGGCGGGCGACAATACCGCCACCGGAGACGTTCGCGAGCGCTTCGTTGTCCAGCGCTTCGGTGGCGTCGAGGTCTCTGATTTCCATGTAGGACTCCTATTCAGACACTGTGTTGGCTTGCCATAAACAAGCAGGTAACGTGCCACTCCTACCGAATCCGCTATCCCTTTGAATACGCAGGGTTTATTGGATCAGTCAGCCAATATACTCCGCCAAAGTGTTACTTTTCAGGCAACAAACAGGCCATTTTGTCGGTTACAGCCCGACTAACCTGCCGCGTCGAAAAAGAACGTGCCGTTGTGATGGCCGCCGTCCAGAATCTCGCTGTACATGGGCGTCTGTGTAAAATTGAGCTGACTCGCGTTGAAGCGTACCTCCTTGAGGAGCTCAGCGTGCAGCGCCTGTCCGTAGATGACCCCTTCGTTCTCCCGCAACACGCCCAGGAGCGCCTGGGTGAAGACGGAGTGATTACCCGCCCCTTCGTCCAGCACCGGCTCGGCGCCGCCGGATGTCAGCACCGTCCGCGAGCGGCTGCGCGCCATGCGCGCGAGATCGTCAAGATCGAACTCCGGGGAAAAACCCACCTGCTGGCTACGGACCATGGTTCCCGCGTAGCACGAATCGGCAATGATCATGACGTGCTTGGCCTTCATGGCGCGCACCTGACTGGCCACGTACTCGTTGTTGATGGCCTGCTCGTCGAGCATCTCTTTGCGCCGGCCGACATCCACCGGCAGCCAGTAGGAACGTTTGTCATCACCAATTTCGCCGTGACCCGCGTAGTAAATGAGCGCGTAGTCGTCCGGGCCCAGCTTCTGGCTGAAATCGTAGAACGCGTTCTGCATGGCGCGTTCCGAGGCGTTGGTCAGCACCATCGTCTGGAAACCATATTGGGTGCGCAGCACGTCTGCCATGGCTTCGGCACCTGCCACCGCGGTTGTAAGATCCGGGAAGTTTTCGTAGCGGTCATTGCCGATGACCAGCGCATGCTTGTTACCGGGCGGCAGCTTGATGTTCACGCTGCGGGGCACCCTGAGACTGCGAGTACGCAACGAACCCGCATCCGCGAGCAGATTACCTCGATCGGTTTTCAACCGGTTGAGCTCTCCCTGGACTTCACCAATCTGGTCTCTGAGCGAGTCAATTTCGTCAGTCTTTTGCGCCAGCTCCTGGGTGCTTGCAGACAGTTCCTGGCGCAGCTGACTGAGCGCCTCGGACTGATCCGCACGCTGCAGCTCAGTATTCAGACGGCGATTCTCAGTCTGCAGCGCCGCACGGTTGGCTTGCTGTGATCTCAGCTGGTTTTCGAGGCGAGCGAGCTCCGAGCGAGAATTGACGAGCTCAGACTCGAGCTTAACGAGCGCCGCCTTCTGCTGATCCGACTGGCTGACGTAGTTCTCCTGCAGCGTCTGAATGACGTTCGAGAGCTGCGCAATTCTGTCGTTCTGCTCGGCAATTGTCGTGTCCTGCGCATTGAGCTCACGTCTGAGGGCGACGACATCCTGTGAGGCAACCTCACCCGCAGCAGCCTGCGCGCGCTGGGTTTCGAGCTCCCGCTGGAGTGTCTCACTCTGGGCGCGCTGTGCCTGCAGTGCCGTTTCGAGCTCGGCAACCTCACCGGCCAGGCGCTGCGCCTCGGCGGTGGATGCATCGAGCTCGGCAACCCGCGCCTGCAGCTGACCGATGCGTTGCGACTGATCGTCCACCGCCTGCTGACTGCTGGCGAGGGCATTGGTCAACCGGGAGACTTCGAGCGCTGCCTGTTCACCCGTAGCAACGCTCTGTTCACTGACGCTCAAGGCTTGCGACAGTTGCTGTCGTTGTTGCTGCTCGGTGCTCAAGCTGGCAGTCAAAGCCTGCAGCTCCTGCTCGAGCTCGGCGATGCGGGCATCGCGCTCGGCCACCTGCGCGTTGCTGCTCTCGACTTCCTCGAGTCGATCGTTCAGCGCCTCGGCCTGCAGCAGCGCTTTCTGCTCGCTGGCCGAGAGCTTCGCCGCCTGGGCGACGACATCCGCTTCCAGCGTCTGTATGGTCAAATCCTGCTGCCGCAGACGTCGTTGATTCGTCTCGGCCTCAGTTTCCAGGGTCTGGATGCGGGCCAGGAGCTCAGGATCCGACTCGGTCTGACTGCGCGCTTTGAGTGCTGTCAGCTGCTGCTCGAGCGTGCCTTGCTCGGCGCGGCTTGCCGCAAGTTCACTCCGGCGCGCTTCCACCTGCTTGCGTGCGGCGACGAGCTCGGAGCGCAGCGTCGTGGTTTCGGCATTTTGCGACTCGAGCGCAGCCGTCAGCCGATCAATCTCTGTCGCCGCTTCGGAGCGGGCAATCTCGAGATCGGATTGCAGCACCAGATCATCACTGATGCCACCCGCTTCGCGCAGCAGGTTGAGCGCCTTCAGCTTGTCCTGCTCGACGCCGAGACCGCGCTCGTAGAGATAAGACAGGTTTTTCTGCGCGCTGGCATGACCGGCATCTGCGGCTTTGCCGTACCAGAGCGCCGCCTGCTCGTACTGAGGCGCGGAAAATAGCGCTTCGTAGACGAGTCCGAGACTGAACGCCGCCTCGGCGTTGTCCGGATCCTGCTCGAGTACACGCTGATAAAACGCGATCGAACCTTCCGCATTGGCGCGATCGTACACGGTGTACTCACCGCCGCGGACGGTACAGATTGAGGCTTGTTCGTAAACCATACGGCGACGTTCCGGGTAAACGACCCCGCCGAGGTTACGTACGCGTGCCGGTAACAGGCAGTGGACCTGCTGGTCACCGGAAATGGAATCGACCGGTTCGCTAACCGGAGGTTGGGTTGCACATCCTGGTACAACGGAGATGAGCAACGCAACGCCCGCAACCGGGAAGTTGAGCTTTTTCATGAGGTGCTTCTCCCTGCATTTCTCCCATCATCAATCATCTGCCACCTGCAACCAGTTCACAAGTCTTAGCAGAGGCAACATCTAACAAAATCTGTTGGATAACATCCGACCAACGGTCCCGCCAACAGCCACTATGCCTACAATCAAGCACAAAACATGCCAGAAAGTTGGGGCGTTGCCGCCTCGGATCGTCCAGATAGGCCCTGACCATGCCAGGTGCGATATTGTCATCACGCATGCCGAAGACGTGAAGCTCATCGATCGTCACCGGCAGAAACACTTCCAGGGGGGACCGTGACTGCAGCAACGGCGTGTAACCGTGGTGTTCCGCCCACGCTGCAGGATCGAGATTGGCAGCCAGGGTCACCACGGCATGCGTGCCAGGCAGCGCGTCGGCCAGGAGCACGGCAAGCGCGCCGCCGCCGCTGTGGCCGATGAGCACGAGCGGCGGCTCACCCGCTGCGTGCCACAAACGCGTGATCACCACAGCCATGCTGTCGATTACCGCCTGGGAATAGCGCGCAACGGTCCAGTATTCAGGCGTACACGTATCCGCGGGCAGGACGTAGTAACAGGGGCGGCCGACATAGGCTGCATCAGCCGAGTCCATGGCCATGAGTTCCAGCATCAGCGCGCGTCGGGGCGTCGGATCCGGGGCAACGCGGTCCCTGCGCACGAACGGCGCGCCGTCTCCTTCTATATAGATGTGCAGGGGACCGCCGGCGAAGCCAGTCGTGCGCCGCACGACCAGGTGGGAAAATCCCAGCCCTTCCTCGATCGAGCGCTGCGTCTCCGGGAGCGCCATCACCTGCTGCAAAGCTGTCTGACTGCATCCGCTCAGGATGGCTGCCAGCCCGAGCAGAATCGCGCTAGTTAAAGAGCGAGCGGGTGGCCGGGCTCGTACCCCCAGCATTGCGATCCAACATACCGGGGCAGTATTCCTGCATAGGCGGTGGCGCGTCATCAGCCTCCATGCGCTGCGACTTCGATTCCACCCAGAGCAGCTTGAAGTGCTCGTCGAACGCAGACCAGATCGGCCAGGACCGGGTCAGGGGATAGCTGATGGCAAGACAGTTCAGCCGCAGGGCGCCAAGCGGATCTGTCTCTGTCATGGCGTCAATCTTCTTGATGTAGAGATCATCGATCTGCTTGATGAAGTCCGCCACCTGGGCGCGGGTTGCGGTGTCGTCGGTACCTTCGAGCACAGTAAACAGCGGCCGCACGGCATTACTCATGTGACCTTTGAGCCGTCCATGGCCGGCGTCGATCCGATCCTCATTGAACTCATTGACGCCTTTGTCGAAGTAAAACCGCGAATCTTCGATCAGGCTTTGCAGCTCCTCCGGAGACATGAAAGGTGTCTTAGGATCGATCGCAAGCAGCGCGTTACGGTATTTCTCCTCCGAGGACTCGTTATCCAGGAAATAGCCGGCGGCAAACACCGACCCGGCGGCGATCACGGTAATTGCCGAATAGCGGACGAGCTGCTGAACCCAGGAGTCCTGCTGCCGCTTATCGCCGAACTCCTCGAGGAACTCTTCCACTGTCGGCGTACGATGCTCGCGCTCGAAGCTCAAGCCCCGGCGCAGACCCGCCCACTGGCGGCGATTCAGCCCTTTCGGTTTTTTTGGCTCGAGCGCCTGGGCGGACGCGCTCAGCGCATCCATCCCGTGAGGCTGTTCGTCTGTCTTGAACGGATGCTCTCCCGTCAAAAGCTCATACGCGACGCACGCGAGCCCGTAGACATCGTCACGGAAATCCGGGTCTTCTTTGTTCAGCCGCTGCGGGCAGGCATATCGGGGCGCCGCGGCGGGCAGCCCCGCCCAACTTGTTTTGGTGTCCGGATCAACCGCCCTGGCAATGCCGAAGTCGAGCACTTTGATCTTGCCATCTTCCGTGACGAAGATGTTGTTGGGTTTGATATCACAGTGGACGATGCGCTGGTCGGTGTGGGCATAGTTGAGGGCACCCCCGGCGCCTTCGATGATCGGCCACACGTCACTGAACGACAGCCGACCGCCGCGCGCCTGCGCGTACTTGTCGAGCGGTCTACCGTGCAGCAATTCCATGATAATGAAGTAGCGGCCCCGGTCTTCTTCCCAGCCGTGGACCCGGACCACGTTGGCGTTCTGCATGGACATCGCCATCTTTACTTCATGGCGGAACGCTTCGAGCGCATCAGGGTGCTCCTGAAAATTCTCGTTGATGACTTTGATGGCCACGTACGGGTTGCGCTTGTCCGGAGCCTTGTGGTCTTTGGCGCGATAGACGAGGCCCATGCCCCCATCACCAACCATGTCTTCCAGTTGGTAGCGCCCGCTCAGGATCGTGCCCGGCTCAATCGCGCCGGGCGTGGACGGCTCCGGAATCGCTGCAATTGTCGCCTGTTGATTGCCGACAACGGACGGCTCGGCACCAACCGGCTGTCCGGCACCCACAGCTACCGTGGCAAGCTCGTTGATGTTTGTGCCTTTCGCACGGATGGACACATCCGCAACCGTCGCAGCACTGGTGCCGCTTTCTATTGCGCTCAGGATATCTTCCACATCGTGCTGAGATAGCTGGGCATCGTTGACGGCATCGAACAGGATGCGGATGATCCTGGCTTTTTCATCGGGGCTTTCGGCGATGACGGCAACCACGGCCGCAAGCAAACCGTCGAAACTGATTTCGCGGTTGTTATAGGCGCCGATCAACAGTTTCAGGCGTTCGCCTGCCACACATCACCCCCAATTTGAATACACCGGGCGTCACTCGCGGACACTCGGGCCATACAGGCTCAAAAGCTTACCAAATAAGCCATGCGAGGGTGATGTAGCAAGATGTAATGATATGCCCTGCCCAACGCGGTCAGTTTTTGCGCGGGCGGAACTCTTTGGACTTCAGGCCGTGCTTTTTGAGCAGCGTCTGCAAGTGCGCGCGGTTGAGATCGAGACGTTTGGCAAGCTCCGTGACGTTGCCGCCAGTCTCAAAGAGCCCCGCCTCGAGATATTCCTTTTCCGCCGCGTCGCTCGCCAGCCGTTTGGTTTCGGCCAGGCTCAACTCTTCGTGCTCGAGGCGTGACTTGTCGGCTTTGCGGCCGCTGCCCTGTGGACGGATCTCCTCGGGGAGATGCTCGAGACCCGCCGTGCCTTCAGCCAGACAGGACAGTCGGAAAATCATGTTGCGCAGCTCGCGAATGTTGCCGGGATACTCGTACTTTTTCAGAAACGCACGCAACGAGCGGCTGAGCTCGATGGGTCGGCGCCCAAGCGATTCTGCCGCTTCGTCGGTGAAAAACTCCACGAGCAGCGGTATTTCGTCCGGCCGCTCGCGCAGTGCCGGCAGCGTCACGTTAATGACGCTAAGCCGGTAGTACAGGTCTTCACGGAAGGTACCCTCAGCGCACATCTTCTTCAGATCCCGATTCGTCGCGGCGACGATGCGCGTGTCCACGTTAATGACTTCATCGCTGCCCACCCGCTGGATCTCGGCCGATTGCAGCACGCGCAGCAGTTTGACCTGACCGATGAGGGGCATCTCGCCAATTTCGTCCAGGAAGATGGTGCCCTGGTCAGCGCTCTCGAACCGCCCCGCCCGGTTGCTCGACGCACCCGTAAATGCGCCTTTGACGTGGCCAAAGAGCTCCGATTCGAGCAGGTTTTCAGGAATCGCCCCGCAGTTGACCGAGACATACGGTTTGTCTGCCCGTGCACCGTTGGCGTGGATGACCTTTGCCATCAGCTCTTTGCCCGTACCGCTCTCTCCGTCAATGAGCACCGGAAGGTTTGTGGGTGCAGCCTTTTCCGCAATCTCGAAGGCGTCCAGGAGCTTCGGACTTTCCCCGAACACTCCCTCAAAAACGAATTCACGCTCGACGAGACCCGCATGACGCTCGCGGTTCGATTGCGGCTTCCTGGCAACCGGTTCGGAGGCAAGCGAGGCAAAGCGCTCGGTGTGCGACAGCCGCAGCAGATCCTCCCGCAACGTGCCCAACTGGTTCAACAGACGATCAATCTGGCTGCGCTCGAGCTCGTTCGCCCAGCGCAGCATCGACCGCATGATCTCAATTTTTTCGATGGCCCCGCCGTAGGACGCCGTGCCGCCATCGAGCGCTTCGACATCCTGTATCTTGACCTTAGCCACGAGCGGGGCGCGGGACCGAGCTAGAAAAGCTCAATATCGGTTTCGCGGGCGGTCGCTGCCACCCACTCGTCGAAGAGCGTCTTCTGCACCTGACGGCGGGTCGGATCATCCAGCTTCGCGGGGTGCTTGCCAACCACCATGAAAATTTCGAAAGACTCACCATCCGGGGACTCGTAGGGACCAAGCGGAACGTTGATCTCCGAGTTGAACACCTTCGCTTCCACCTCGGTCTCCAACGCCCCCCGCGTGACTTTGCCGATCACACCACCGTTGGTTTTGGTGTCTGCCGTAGAATGCTCTAGCGCCAGCTCACTGAACTGCTCGGGCTCGTCCTCGAGGATGGCAAAGAGCTCCTGCGCAGCACCTTCGCTGCTGACGATAATGTGAGCCACCTCAACGCCGTCAAACTTGGGTGAGTTCAGGCGGAAATACTCTTCCACGGCGGCTTCGCTGGTGATCTGCTGCTCCTGTTTTTCGTGGAGCAGCATGTCGATGACAAACTGCTCAAAATCCTCGACTGAACAGTGCATGCGTTCCAGGTAGTCGAGCATGTCGGCGGCGCGGTGCAGTCCCATAATGCGGCGCAGATGATCCGCACGAGTCTGGACCTCGTCGTCGGCAACCGTCAGACCGTTGCGCGCCGCCGCCCGCGCAACCAGCTTGTCTCTGACCAGCTCTTCCAGCAGCTCGTTGAAACGCCCACCCAGCTGCAGCGATTTGATCAAATCGTCTGTGCTGATGATCTGCTCTTCTATGCGCGCAAGCTCAGTCATGTAGAACCTCCCTGATTAGACGAGTCCACGATTCCTGTTCTTTTTCTGTTGACCATCTGCTGTTCGCGCAGGCGGGCAAAAGCTGTGCCTTTGCAGGTGGAACCAGTGCCGCCATTTTGCAGCGCGGATAAACCAGCGTTCAGACGCGCGACCTGACCGCCGCGAATCTCACGCATCGCGGCTTTGTCCAGACGACTGTCTTTGTCCAGGTCCTCGATACTCAGCGAACCCATCACTCCCCCTTTTTTGGCTGACTCTTAGCTGACTTTTCGGCTAACCTTTCAGATCACAGCACGGCAGATTCAAAAGTACTGGGCGCAACCGTCCAAGCGCAGCATTCGGTTAGGATACCAGACGCATTCACGTATACACTATCCGCGAGCCGTTTCAACGAGGAGCGCTCATTGCAGCATGTGCCTGGCTATGCCTGGGAGTCCGCTGGCGTGACGGACGTGGGCACGGTAAGAAAAATAAACGAGGACGCCTACCTCAATGCCCCAGAGAGACAGCTCTGGGTTGTCGCCGACGGTATGGGCGGCTACGAGGCCGGTGACTTTGCCAGCCGCGCCATCGTCGAACAGATGAGCGCCATGGGCACCCCCGATTCTCTGGACGACGCCATCGAACAAGCCCGTTCACACCTGACTGCGGCCAACCTGAAGATGTGTGAGCAGGCGGCGTTGCGTAACGTTGACGTCGTGGGCAGCACAGTTGTGGTCTTACTGGTACGCGGCACTCAGGCGGCCTGCCTCTGGGCCGGTGACTGCCGCCTGTATCGAATGCGGGGCGGCACGCTGGAGCAGCTGACACAGGATCACAGCCGGGTGCAGGAACTGGTTGCCGCCGGTGTGATTTCCAGAGAACAGGCGCGCGACCATCCCAACTCCAACATCGTGACGCGCGCCCTTGGCGTCTCGGAAGAACTCGACGTCGACGAGATGCGATTCGATATCGCCGCGGAAGATGCCTTTGTGCTCTGCTCCGACGGCCTCACCGACTCGGTAACCGACGACGTCATCAGCGCCGCCATGGTCCGCTGGGATTGTGAGCACGTCGCCCGAGATCTCCTGGAGCAAGCCATCGCACAAGGCGCCAAGGACAACGTATCGCTGGTGGTCATCCGTGCTACGGTCGATGAAAAGACCGTCATCAATCCTGACGTCGCGAGGCAGAACGATCACACGATCGTCAAACCCTGAGTAGTCGGCTTTCTACCGACACTCCATTCAAATTTGTTGGCCGTATTCCCACACAAGGCTGAACACGCTCGCAACGGGCAAGTGAACCGCTCCTCCCGTTTTCTATTTTTTTCATATAAAACAGATACTTAAAATTTTTCTGAGCACTTTTAAAAAAGTTGGCACGGCGTTCGCAATAACTCAGGTAAGCGGATACGAACTACCGTTTAACGAAAACTCTCTAAC
>JANQPF010000011.1 GCA_028285415.1 Pseudomonadales bacterium | reverse complement strand
GAGCGGCATTGCAGCGGCAGACACGTCCCGAGTGACAAGCTGCGTGGCGCGCGATACCGCCATTGCCGGAGCCGTGCAAGGCGCTGTCGCCGGTGATGTGGTGCTCATTGCGGGTAAAGGCCACGAGGACTACCAGGAAATTGCCGGGCAGCGGTTGCCTTTCGATGACCGGGTAGAGGTCACCCGGGCGCTGGAGGGGAGATAGCTATGTTGTTGTGGTTGACCGAGTATCTGTCCGGATTTGTCAGCGGTTTCTCGGTGTTCCAGTACCTGACTTTCCGCACAATGGTGAGCGTCATGACGGCGCTGTTCATGTCTCTGCTGATTGGCCCGTTTGTCATCACAAAGCTTGCAGACCTGCAGATCGGTCAGACCGTTCGTGACGAAGGACCAAAATCGCATCTGAGCAAAGCCGGAACGCCAACCATGGGCGGCGCGCTCATTCTCATCGTCATTTTCATTACCACGCTCTTGTGGGGAGATCTCGCGTCGCGCCACGTGTGGATTGTGCTGGGCGTCACCATGGCATTTGGCGTGATTGGCTGGGTGGACGACTATCTGAAAATCTCGCGTAAAAACAGCGACGGTCTGATTGCCCGTTGGAAATACTTCTGGCAATCGGTGGTTGGTCTTGCAGCTGCCGTGACGCTATATGCCTCGGCGGAGCTGCCGGCGGAGACCGATCTGATTGTGCCGTTCTTCAAGGAAGTGGCCATTCCCCTGGGCATCGGATTCATTGCGCTCAGCTACTTCATGATCGTGGGGATGAGCAATGCGGTAAATCTCACCGACGGGCTGGACGGTCTGGCCATATTACCGACGGTCATGGTCGGGGCAGCCCTCGGTCTCATCGCTTACGTCAGCGGCAACACGGAGTTTTCGGCGTATCTGCAGATTCCCTATATCCCCGGCGCGGGGGAGCTGTCCGTGTTCTGTGGGGCGCTGATTGGCGCCGGCCTCGGTTTCCTGTGGTTCAACACATACCCCGCCCAGGTGTTCATGGGTGACGTCGGAGCGCTGGCCCTGGGCGCAGCACTCGGTGTAGTTGCCATCATCGTGCGCCACGAGATTGTGCTTCTCATCATGGGCGGACTCTTTGTGCTCGAGACGGCCAGCGTCATCATCCAGGTCGCTTCGTTCCGCCTTACCGGCAAGCGCATCTTCCGCATGGCGCCCATTCACCATCACTTTGAGCTCAAGGGCTGGCCGGAACCCAAGGTGATCGTCCGTTTCTGGATCGTCACCCTGGTGCTGGTCACCATCGGTCTCTCGACGTTGAAGCTGAGGTGACGATGGGCAACGCGCAGACGGCAGTGCTGGGGTTTGGCGTGACGGGACAGTCAGTTGCCAGGCATTGCCTGCGCCAGGGCACCGTTCCCGTAGTGCTCGATACCCGTCCGCAGCGGCCGGTTGCGACGGAGTTTGCGGGCCTGGACATCCGCTGGTCACAGGCCGCATGGCCGGATCTGGCGGTGGGGCAAGCCGTTCTCAGCCCGGGGCTGTCGCTCGACAGCTGTCTCGTGAAAGGTGCCCGCGAGGCGGGCGTGAAACTGGTCAGCGATATCGACCTCTTTTTTCTCGACCTGCCGGAAGGGGCGGAAGTCATCGGCGTAACCGGCACCAACGGCAAGAGCACGGTGACGGCCTGGGCCGGACACGTTTTGAACGCGGCCGGCGTTGATTGCGCCGTGGGTGGAAACCTGGGTGATGCCGCGCTGGATGTGCTGCAACGCCAGTGCGGCACCTACGTGCTCGAGTTATCCAGCTTCCAGCTGGAACGCAGCGCGGACCTACCGTTGGCGGCTGCCACTGTGCTGAACGTCACCGAAGACCATCTCGACATGCACGGTGACATGGCCGCTTACCAGGCCAGCAAGCAGAGGATCTACGCCGCTGCCGGGCGCATCGTTTACAGCCGGGACTGCACGCTCACGATACCGGCTGAGCCTGAAAACGCAGTTTCTTTTGGTCTCGGGAAGCCGCCCCGGGAGCAGGATTGGGGCATCAGCGAGATTGACGGTCGTGCCGAGCTCTGCCGGGGAATGATGCCTGTCATGCCCGCGGACGACCTGCCGCTGCCGGGCGATCACAATCTCCTCAATGCGCTGGCTGTCTGTGCGCTTGTTGAGCAGTGGGTAGAACCGTCTGCTCTGCCAGCGGCACTGCGCTCCTACAGGGGACTTGCGCATCGGTTCGAGATGGTTGCCGAGCATCTGGGCGTTCAGTACGTCAATGACTCGAAGGCGACAAATCTCGGTGCCGCGATGGCTGCGCTCGAAGGTTTGCCGACAAAGGATCAGGTTGTGCTGATCGCCGGTGGCGATCCCAAAGGCGTTGACCTCACGCCGCTGGCTGAACTGTTCCCCGGGCGGGTCAAGCACCTCGTTTGCCTGGGCATGGCTGCGCCGGAACTGGCGGAGCTTGCTCAGTCGGTTGGGATATCGCATGCGCTGTGTACAGACATGGCGGCGGCAGTTGCCGAGAGCGCGCGCGTTGCGGTCAACGGCGACCTTGTTCTTCTTTCACCGGCCTGCGCGAGCCTGGACATGTTTTCGAGCTACAGCGAGCGAGGCGATCAGTTTGCTGCCGCAGCGCGGGCCTTGGCGGACGAGGGATCTGTCTGATGGCTGCGCTGCAGGATACCGTTCACGTTGGCAAGCTGGTTGTGCCGTGGCTGGTACTGGTGGCCTTCGGTACCGTCATGGTGGGTTCGGCAGCGGTGGCGCTCGGCGGGAGCTATCTCAGCAAGCATCTCCTCTTCCTGGTGGTAGCTGGTATTGCGTTTGCTGTCGTGTTTGCGCTGCCGCCGCGATTCTGGGAGCAAACTTACCTGCTTGGCTGGCTGGTGTCCGTACTCATTGCGGTTCTCGTGCTTCTGCCCGGGGTAGGTCATGAAGTAAACGGCGCACAACGCTGGATCCGGTTTGGCGGTTTCTCGCTGCAGGCTGCGGAAGTAGCGAAGTTCGGTCTGTGCGTATATCTGGCAGGCTACCTGGCGCGCTACCAGACGCGTTGTGCTGAACCCACGATTCTCTTTGTGCCGTTGGCGATGATCGGTGTCGTGTGCGCGCTTATCATCATGGAGCCTGATCTAGGCTCTGCCTTCGTCATTCTCTGCGCAGGCGTAGGGGTCCTCTTTCTTGCAGGCGCCAAGCTGCGCTACTTCCTGCTGATAGCGCTTGCGGGTGCGGGCCTGCTGGCGCTGCTCATATACATCACACCCTGGCGGATGGAACGGCTGGTGGCGTTTCTGGATCCCTGGTCCGTTGCCTTTGGCAGCGGCTATCAGCTGACGCAGGCATTGATTGCGTTCGGTCGGGGTGAGTTGTGGGGTCTTGGCCTTGGTGAAGGCGTCCAGAAGCTCTATTACCTGCCGGAAGCGCACAACGACTTCATTTTTGCGGTGGTTGCAGAGGAGCTCGGCAGCGTCGGCGCAATTCTCCTGGCGCTCACCCTGAGTTACCTGGTTGTGCAGCTCCTTCTACTCGCCAGGCAGAACCTCGCTACGGGGAGACGTTTTGCGGGATTTGCGGCCTACTTCGCAGGTCTGATCCTCGGCATCCAGTTTTTAGTCAACCTCGGCGTCAACACCGGCGTGTTACCAACCAAGGGGCTCACCCTGCCGTTTGTCAGCTATGGCGGCAACAGCCTGATCGTCTCGTGCGCGATGCTCGGCCTGGTCTTGCGTGCGTCTTTCGACAGGAGCGGCAGGTAATGCGTGAGACTTACGCCGTTCCGGAAATGAGACGCATACGCGCCATTCACTTCGTTGGTATCGGCGGTGCCGGCATGTGCGGCATCGCGGAGGTGTTGCTCAATCAGGGTTATCTCGTGAGCGGCTCCGACATGCGTGCTTCGGCGAACACTGAGCGCCTCGAAGGCATGGGAGCGTCTATTCATATCGGCCACGATGCCGCATGGGTGGCGGAGGCCGACGTGGTAGTCACTTCGAGCGCGGTTGGTGACGACAACGTGGAGGTTGCCGCGGCGAGGCAGGCGCGTACGCCAATTGTCCCGCGCGCCGAGATGCTGGGTGAACTCATGCGTTACCGGCACGGAATTGCCGTTGCCGGCACGCACGGTAAAACGACTACCACCAGTCTCATCACCGAGATATTCCGGTGTGCGGATTTGTCGCCAACCTTTGTGATCGGCGGCTTGCTGAATTCAGCCGGGACTAACGCTGAGCTTGGTATGGGACGTTACCTGATCGCGGAGGCTGACGAATCGGACGCGTCGTTCCTGCACCTGCAGCCGATGTCGGCGGTGATTACCAACATCGACCAGGATCACATGTCCACGTACGGCAACAGCTTCGACGTGTTGAAAGATACCTTCGTCGAGTTTGTGCACCGCCTGCCTTTCTACGGTGCGGTTGCGCTCTGCGTGGACGATCCCAACGTCGTCGACATCATTCCGCGCCTTTCGCGGCCGGTGTTGACCTACGGGCTGACCGCGGACGCTGAGTTTCGCGCCACCGATATTGCGCCGCGCGGACGCGCCTGGGAGTTTGTTGTCGATCGCGGTGACGCCGGCGCTCCGTTGGCGATCAGTCTGTCGATTCCCGGGACGCACAACGTGCTCAATGCGCTGGCTGCCGTGGCGATTGCCACTGAGGAAGGCATTGAGGACGAGCATATCGTCGAAGGGCTGAAGGCCTTCGGCGGCGTCGATCGGCGCTTCCAGGTCGACGAAGACACCGCCGTTGGCGATGCGCGCGTCACGCTGGTGGACGACTACGGACACCATCCGACCGAAGTCGCTGCGGTGATCGCCACGGCGCGCAAAGTCTGGCCCGAAGCGCGCGTTGGCATGGTGTATCAGCCACACCGCTTTACGCGCACGCGTGACCTCTTCGAGGACTTCGTGCGGGTGTTGTCGGAGGTCGACGCGCTCATGCTGCTGGATGTGTATACGGCGGGAGAATCGCCGATTCCCGGTGCTGACGGTAAAGCCCTCAGTCAGGCCATCCGTCAACGCGGCAAGGTGGCACCCGTGTTTGCCGTGGATCCGTCTGAGGCGCTCAAGCTCCTGCCTGGTTTTGCAACGGACGTGGATGTGCTTGTCGTACAAGGCGCAGGCAACGTCAGTCAGATATCCAATACCCTGCGAGGTGCAGAGTGATTGGCCGTTTCATGTTTGCGCTCACCGCGGCATCGGTTGCGCTGCTGGTTTTCGCCACCTGGCGGGTGCTCGATCAGCCGCTCACGACGTATGTCGTCAACGGCGAGCTGTCCTCGGCTGAGCGCAAAACCGTTCGCGATACGCTGAGCAGCGTCCCCGCGGCCGGTATCCTGAGCGCTGACCTCGAAGTCGTGACGAATGCCGTGCAGGAGATTCCGTGGGCACGGGAGGTCAGCATCAAACGACGCTGGCCCGATGCGCTCGAGGTGACGCTGCACCGCGCCCAGCCCGTTGCGCGCTGGGGTGACTCCGAATACGTCTCCGCATCGGGTGAGCTGCTCAGCTTGCCCGACGACTACCCCGGCCTGCCTCGTTTTGACGTTCGTCAGAATACACCGCAGCAGGCGATGGAGGTTTATCGCCTGCTCGATCAAATCAGCGCGCGCGAGAGTCTGCCCATCGAACGGCTGGCACAGAACGCACAGGGCGAGTGGACGGTGCATTTTGCAGATGGCCTGCAGGTGCACCTGGGGGCGGAACAACTCAACCAACGGATGCATCGCTTCTTGCTGGTATACCGCAGGGTGCTTTTGTCCGATGACCGCGTAGCGACATATGTGGACGCCCGCTATGCCAACGGTGTCGCGGTTCGGTACGAAGACGACGAGGCTGCTGACGAGATGCTCGTAGCCCAAAACGAATTAGCCGAAGGAGCCTGATCAATGGCTGCGGAACCCGAGTTGCAGAAAATCGTAGGGCTGGACATAGGGACCAACAAAGTCGCCGCCATCGTTGCGGAGGTCAACGACCACGGTGAACTCGAAATCATCGGTATCGGCACGCATCACTCACGCGGGTTGAAGAAAGGCGTGGTGGTCAACATCGAATCGACGGTGCAGTCCATTCAGCGGGCGATAGAGGAAGCAGAACTCATGGCCGGCTGCTCGATCGACACGGTGTATGCCGGTATCGCGGGCAGCCACATCCGTTCTCTCAACTCTCACGGCATCGTGGCGATTCGGGATCGCGAGGTTTACCCCCAGGACGTGGAACGAGTGATAGACGCCGCCCAGGCGATGGCCATTCCAGCGGATCAGAAGATTCTCCACGTGCTGCCGCAGGAATACGTCATCGACACTCAGGAGGGAGTCAAGGAGCCTCTGGGTATGTCGGGAGTGCGCCTCGAGGCCAAGGTGCACATGGTGACCTGCGCGGTCAACGCGGCGCAGAACATCGAAAAATGCATCGAGCGCTGCGGCCTGCACGTCAACGACGTCATCCTCGAGCAGCTGGCTTCCTCCTATTCGATCTTGTCAGAGGATGAGCGTGAGCTCGGTGTCTGCATCGTCGACATCGGCGGTGGAACAACCGATATCGCCGTATTCACCGGCGGCGCCATCCGGCACACCGCTGTCATTCCCATCGCGGGTGATCAGGTGACGAACGATATTGCGATGGCGCTTAGAACGCCGACGCAGAACGCCGAGGATCTCAAGATCAAATATGCCTGCGCGCTGACGCAGCTCGCGCAGGCGGACGAAATCATCAAGGTTCCCGGGGTGGGTGACAAGCCCGCCAGGGAGCTTTCGCGGCAAGCCCTCGCAGAAGTGGTGGAACCGCGTTACGACGAACTCTTTACCTTGGTGCAGGCTGAGCTCAGGCGCAGCGGCTTCGAGGATCTGGTTGCCGCCGGCATCGTGTTGACGGGCGGCGCATCCAAGATGGAGGGAGTAATAGAGCTGGCGGAGGAGATCTTCCATATGCCAGTCAGCCTGGGAGTGCCGCGCAACGTGGCAGGGTTGAAGGACATCGTGCGAAATCCGGTATATGCCACTGGAGTTGGCTTGTTGTTGTACGGATTGGAACGAGAAAAAGAAATGCCCTCGAAACGCAGCAGCCGTAAAGGCGGTGCGATTTCGAAGGTCAAAAATTGGTTTAGTGAAAATTTCTAGCTGGAGAAAGCGATGTTTGAATTGGTAGACAGCGCGCCACAAAGCGCAGTAATCAAAGTCATCGGTGTCGGTGGCGGCGGGGGCAATGCGGTGCAGCACATGGTCAGCCGTAGCGTCGACGGCGTCGATTTCATTGCCGCCAACACGGATGCTCAGGCCCTGAAGAGCCTCGATGCGCAAACGACGTTGCAGATTGGCAGCGGCATCACCAAAGGTCTCGGCGCGGGTGCAAATCCAGAGGTGGGTCGTGCGGCGGCATTGGAGGACCGGGATCGCATAGCGGAGGTCCTGTCCGGCGCGGATATGGTGTTCATCACTGCGGGCATGGGTGGTGGTACCGGAACGGGGGCTGCCCCGATCGTTGCGGAAGTGGCAAAGGAGCTCGACATTCTGACGGTTGCGGTAGTCACCAAACCGTTCAATTTCGAGAAACGCACGGACGTGGCCGATCTTGGTATCCAGGAGCTCGGCCAGCACGTGGATTCGCTAATCACGATTCCCAACGAGAAGCTCCTTGCAGTGCTCGGTGAGCGCACCAGCATGCTTGACGCGTTCAGTGCGGCCAACGACGTTCTGCTCGGCGCGGTGCAGGGCATTGCCGATCTGATCATCCGCCCTGGCATGATCAACGTGGACTTCGCTGACGTACGCACGGTGATGTCGGAAATGGGCATGGCCATGATGGGAACGGGCAGAGCAACGGGTGACAACCGGGCACGCGACGCGGCGGAAGCGGCGATCCGTTCACCGCTCCTCGAAGACGTGGACCTGCATGGTGCGCGGGGCATTCTCGTCAACGTTACAGCCGGCCCTGAGCTCAACATAGGAGAGTTCACGGACGTGGGTAACATTGTCGATGACTTTGCCTCGCCGTCTGCAACCGTTGTGGTTGGCACCGTCATCGATCCGGACATGGGCGAAGAGCTGAAAGTGACGGTCGTTGCAACCGGCCTCGGTGAGCTGGAGATGCCGAACATCATCGTCGACAACACGGTGGCTCAGGCGGCTCTGGACGGTCAGGTCGACTACAACCAGCTCGACCGCCCCGCGTTTGCCCGCAATCAGCCCAGCGTCTCGCGGGACAGCAACCTTGCGGAAGATACGGATGGCCAGGATCTGGACTATCTCGATATCCCTGCTTTTCTGCGTCGACAGGCGGACTAACAGGCAGACGTAAACAAACGGAACCAAGACTCTCCAGCTTGGTGCGTACCTGACAACTCCTGCACGGAATTCAGGTGCGCACCCGTTTGCCCGCTCGTTGCGCTGCAATCTGCGCAGTTTCTGCGCCGTTTCCGGCGATATGATACAAAATGAAACAAAAAGTGAGGCACGCTTCCTAGAGCGGTGCTTTACAGGTTGCTAACATTCCCCTTCTATGCCTACCGACAACGTATTACAACAACGCACGCTCAACAATACGATTCGAGCCACGGGTGTGGGACTACACACCGGCGAGAAAGTGTATGTCACGTTGAAGCCGGCCCCGATTGATACCGGCATCGTATTTGTTCGCACCGACCTCGATGAGCCGGTGGAGCTTCGTGCGCACGCGTTGAACGTCGGCTCGACCACCATGGCAACGTCGTTGACCAACGGTGATGTCGAAATTTCCACGGTGGAACACCTGATGTCCGCATTCGCGGGCCTGGGTATCGACAATGCCTACGTCGAGGTGAGCGCGCCGGAACTGCCCATCATGGACGGCAGCGCAGCACCGTTTGTTTTTCTGCTGCAATCTGCCGGTGTGGCCCATCAGGATGCGGCTAAGCAGTTTGTACGCATTTTGAAGCCCGTGTCGGTCACCCAGGGTGACGTGACCGCGGCGCTCGAGCCGCATGACGGGTTTCAGCTCAATTACACGTTGCGCTATGACCATCCGGTGTTCAAAAAGCATGAACATACCGTCTGCGTCGACTTTTCGAGCACGGTTTTCGTCAAAGAGGTGAGCCGCGCGCGTACTTTCGGCTTTCTCGCGGACTACGAGAAGCTGCGTGCCATGAACCTGGCCAAAGGCGGCAGTCTCGACAACGCCGTGGTGGTGGACGACTTCCGCATTCTCAACGAAGAAGGTCTGCGCCTCGAAGACGAATTTGTGAAGCACAAGATTCTCGATGCCATAGGCGACCTGTATCTGCTGGGTCACAGCGTCATTGGTAAGTTTACTGGTCATAAGTCGGGACACGGTCCCAACAACGCACTCTTGCGTGCGCTCCTCGCGGCAGAGGATGCCTACGATATCGTCACCTTCGAGGACATGGACCGCGCGCCCATTGCCTATACCCGCCCGTTGCTCGCAAGCGCCTGAATTACTTACAAAATCTTACAGATCGTCAACCAGGATGCGGGTTCGTTCGCATTATCTATAGTGAAGTAAGGGCACAATTCTTCATGCGGAGTTCGAAACCTTAATCTGGATGTCGGTGACCCGACAGAAACTCTGCAGCGTTTTGAGTTGAGGCAAGAGCTCAGGCAGCAGGAAGCGCAGACGCGTTGCTGCTCCTGCACTTTGACACGCAACCTGTGCCCGCTGGCCCCGGATAGCCGTGACCTCCACCTCGAAGCGCAATGGCGGATCGAGATGCGCACGCAGCTCTGCGGTCCATTGTTTTTGGTTGGATGATGTCTTCAACAGGCGCTGTAACGGAGTAAATCGGCTGTGGCTTTCAGCAAGCAGATCATCTATTTTACTGGTCGACACGAGGACTGTGTCTCCGCGGCTGCAACTGGGTGCAGCCCATGGTACAAGCGCGCTAAGTCGTTTTGTAGCCACAACATTCGTAGCGAACACCGTCTCAAAGGCAGCGGTCGCGATGACGACATGAAGTCAGCAACGAATGGTGCTGCAATCGATGCTCAGACGAGCAGCTGCCTGTACCTCCAGCCTCCTGTCGATTTCGTCCGGAAAGCCAGCAATCTCTGGTCCGTAATGTTGAGCACCCCGCTCATGCAGAGGATGCCTGGCCGGGCGGCAACGATAAGAACAGCTCTATGAAAGTCATTCTGCTTCGAGACAAGGGTAGGCATCTGTCGCTGAACTTCAGCCGACAGCGCCTGGCCGTGTTATCTGGTCTACTGGCAACGGCCCTCTTTATTGGTGGAATCTACACCGCTCACTATCTCGCAGCAGATCGCATTGATGCTGAGGTAGTGGCGCAGTGGCGCGCCAAGCTTGCCGCGCAGCGCGATGAGGTCAGCGCGCTGGAGCGTAAAAGTCAGGCGCAGAGCGTGGCCGTCGGCCGACAGCTTGCTGAAATGCAGGCGCGGCTCTTACGCATGGAAGCCCTGGGCGCGCACATGACCGACGCGGCGGACCTCGAGAGCGAAGAATTCGATTTTGATACGGTGCCCGCGCAGGGTGGTCCGGTTCAAGGTAATCAGCGCACGCTTGCCTGGCACGAGCTCTCTACTGAGCTCCTGGTATTGTCCGACCAGATCAAGCGCCGCGAACGTGAGCTCAGCATTCTCGACGAGGTGCTGGTCAATGAAGACATGCACAGCGCCTCCCAGGTCCGCGGCCGACCGGTGACCTGGGGGTGGCTTTCCTCCCCCTACGGTAAGCGGGTTGATCCCATCACGGGCAAGACGGCCTGGCATTCCGGCGTCGATTTTGCCGGACGTGACGGTTCTGACGTCATTGCCGTGGCGAGCGGCGTCGTCACGTACGCCGGGGAACGCTACGGTTACGGAAAGCTGGTGGAAATCAGCCACGCGGACGGGCTGGTGACACGTTATGCGCACCACAAGACGCTCAGCGTCTCGACCGGTGACGTCGTCAAGAAGGGTGAGGCCATCGGCACCATGGGCAGCACCGGCCGCTCCACCGGTCCGCACGTCCATTTTGAAGTCTTGAAGAACGGTCGCACGGTCGATCCGGCCGCCTACGTCTCACGGCGCTCCTGAAACGCACAAACTGACGCCTGATTCCGACGCCGCAGTTTTCGCAAATCCTCTCAGTGTCGGTACAATGCCGCCACCAAAAATGGGTCGTATAAACCTCAATGGCTAACTTTTTTACCCGCCTCCTCGGGACGAAGAACAGTCGCGAACTGAAGCGCATGGGCAAGGTTGTTGCGCGCATCAACGCACTGGAAGCGGAATTCGATGCGTCTACCGATCTCCCGGCCAAGACGGAGGAATACAAGCGTCGTCTGAGCGAAGGTGAATCGTTGGACGATCTCCTGCCAGAGGCGTTTGCCGCCGTTCGCGAAGCGGCCAAGCGCACCAAAGACATGCGCCATTTCGACGTGCAGATGATCGGCGGCATCACGCTGCATGAAGGCCGGATTGCCGAGATGCGCACCGGTGAGGGCAAGACGCTCATGGCGACATTGCCCTGTTACCTGAACGCGCTCACCGGCGAAGGGGTACACGTGGTGACGGTGAACGACTATCTGGCACGTCGTGATGCCACCTGGATGGGCCCCATCTACGAAGCCCTGGGCATGACGGTTGGGGTTGTCCAGTCACAGCAGCCTCCGCTCGAAAAACGCGGGGCGTATGCGGCGGACATCACCTACGGGACCAACAACGAGTTTGGCTTCGACTACCTGCGCGACAACATGGCGTTCACGCTCGATGACCGGTTTCAGCGCGGTCTGAATTTTGCCGTGGTCGACGAGGTCGATTCGATTCTCATCGACGAAGCGCGGACGCCACTCATCATCTCTGGCACCGCGGAAGAGAGCACGCAGCTTTACGTCACGATGAATAAGCTTGCCCCCAAGCTCGAGCAGCAGGAGTTCCAGGAGAAAAACCGGGTGTTCGGCGAAGAGGAACCGGAACCCACCGGCGACTTCATGGTGGACGAGAAAAACCGTCAGGTAGAGCTCACGGAGCTCGGCCACGAAAAAGTCGAGCATGAGCTCGTGCGTCTGGGTCTCCTCGAGGAGGGCGACAGCCTCTACTCCTCGAGCAACCTGCAGCTCCTGCATCATGTGCACGCCGCGCTCAAAGCCCACGCGCTCTTCAAGCGCGACGTCGACTACATGGTTACCAACGGTGAAATTGTGATCGTCGACGAGCACACCGGACGGGCTATGCCGGGTCGTCGCTGGTCCGAGGGCATTCATCAGGCCGTGGAAGCCAAAGAAGGTGTGAACATACAGAATGAGTCGCAGACGCTTGCGTCGACGACGTTCCAGAACTACTTCCGCCTCTATAACAAGCTGGCAGGTATGACCGGCACAGCGGATACCGAAGCGTTCGAATTTCGCCAGATCTACGGATTGGACGTCGTGGTGATTCCCACGCACAAGCCGATGGTTCGGGATGATCAGAACGATCTCATATATCTTACGCTCGAAGACAAATTCGATGCCATCGTCGAAGACATCAACGAGCGTATCGACAAAGGACAGCCCGTTCTTGTGGGCACCGCATCCATCGAATCATCGGAGATCGTTTCCAACGAGCTGAACCGCCGCAAGATCGAACACAGCGTTCTGAACGCAAAGCAGCACGAGCGGGAGGCGGACGTCATTGCCGACGCCGGCCGGCCCGGGACAGTCACGATCGCCACGAACATGGCCGGACGCGGTACGGACATTGTGCTTGGCGGGAACCTCGAGGCTGATCTCGCGCGGGCGGGAGACATCTCCGACAACGAGGCCGAAAACCTCCGTACCGACTGGCAGAAACGCCACGACCGCGTCATCGACGCGGGTGGCCTGCACATCATCGGTACCGAGCGCCACGAGTCGCGTCGTATCGACAATCAGCTGCGTGGCCGCTCAGGCCGACAAGGTGACCCGGGCTCGAGCCGCTTTTATCTCTCGATGGAAGACAATCTGATGCGGATCTTCGCGTCGGACCGGGTGCGGAATCTCATGGCGTCGCTGGGGATGGAGAAGGGTGAGGCGATCGAGCACCGCATCGTCAACCGCTCGATCGAAAACGCCCAGCGCAAAGTGGAAGGCCACAACTTCGATATTCGTAAAAACCTGCTCGAGTACGACGACGTATCGAACGACCAGCGCCAGCTCATCTATCAGCAGCGTCGTGATCTGATGGCCACCGACGATATCTCGGCAACGATTGAGGGTATGCGTGAGGAGGTTGTGTTCGACGTGTTTGCACAGCACATCCCGCCGCAAAGCATCGAAGAGCAGTGGGATGTCGAAGGTCTCGAGGAGGCGCTGAAGCTCGAATTCGCCTCAGACCAGCCGATTTCCCGCTGGCTCGAGGAAGACGATAGTCTGGATGAAGAGAAGCTGCGCGAGCGTGTCATCTCCAACATCGAAGAGGCGTACACGCAAAAGGAAAACGAGTGGCGTGGCGTCGGCATCGATATGCGGACCGTTGAAAAGCAGATCATGCTGCAGATTCTCGATCAACGCTGGAAAGAGCACCTGGCGACCATGGATCACCTGCGTCAGGGCATTCATCTCCGTGCCTACGCGCAGAAGCAACCTAAGCAGGAATACAAACGCGAAGCCTTCGAGCTCTTTCAGGAGCTGCTCTTCAACATCAAGTTCGACGTCGTGCGCATGTTGTCGCGCATACAGATAGAGAATCCCGAGGAAGTGGAGGCGCAGGAGCGTGAGCGCCGCGCGCGGGAAGCCGAGCGGATGGACTATCAGCACGCAGAGACTTCCGCACTCGGCCAGCCGCAAGACGGCCAGGCCGCCCAGCGTGAGCCGGAGCCCGTCAAGGTGGAGACCTTTGTCCGCGAGGAGCGCAAAGTCGGGCGCAACGAGCCCTGTCCGTGCGGTTCCGGTAAAAAGTACAAGCAGTGTCACGGCAAGGCGTCGTAAGCGCCCGCCATGGCCGTTAACCTCGCTCCTGCCGCGAATCTGCTGCCTGTGCCGGGCGCACGGGTCGGTTCAGCTTGCGCGGGTATCAAGCAGACTGAGCGCCACGACATTGCGCTCTTTGCGTTTGCCCCGGAAACCCAGGTGGCGGGTGTTTACACACAGTCCCATTTTGCCGCCGCCCCCGTGCTGCTGGCGCGCGAGCGTGAAAGTGCAAGCCGTGCCTGGGTCGTCAACAGTGGCAACGCCAATGCGGCAACGGGACAACCCGGCCGGGGTGACAGCGCCGCGGTGTGTGCCCATGCCGGGCGCCTGCTACAGCTGCCGGATACCGAAGTGCAGCCTTTCTCGACCGGGGTCATCGGCGAGCGTCTGCCGGTCGAGCAGATGCAGGGCGGCCTGGATAAAGCGTTCGGTAACTTGTCTGAGGATGGGTGGCTGGATGCGGCGCGCGCGATCATGACCACCGATACGGTGCCGAAAGGCTACTCCACACAGTTTCAGCTCGACGGTCAGGACATCACGCTGACGGGTATCGCCAAAGGCTCCGGGATGATCAAACCGGACATGGCTACCATGCTGGCGTACATGGCGTGTGACGCGCTTGTTGCTCCCGAGGTGGTGCAGCGGCTGGTCAAAGATGCGGCGGCAAAGAGCTTCAATCGAATTACCGTCGACGGCGATACATCCACCAACGACTGTTTCATGCTGGCCTGCACGGGGCAGGCGCAGCACGCGCTGATCGATAGTGCCGAGCACCCACTCTATGCGCCGCTTGCAACAGCAATAGACGAGCTGGCGCTACGCCTTGCGCAAGCCCTGGTGCGTGACGGCGAAGGCGCTACAAAATTTGTCACGGTAACCGTCAAAGGCGGGCGTACGGTGGAAGACTGTCTGGCGGTTGCCTACACCATTGCGGAATCACCGCTGGTCAAAACGGCGCTTTTTGCCGGGGACGCCAACTGGGGACGATTCTGCATGGCCATCGGCCGATCGCCGGTTGCGGAGCTCGACCCGAATCGGGTGCAGCTCTGGCTCGACGAGGTGCAGGTAGCTGAAGACGGGCTGATGAGCGAAGACTATTCCGAGGCGGCCGGTGCGGCTGTGCTTGCTCAAGACGAATTCACGGTGCTCGTGGATATTGGTCTCGGCCAGGTCGAAGCAACTGTCTGGACCACGGATCTCAGCTACGACTACGTCAGAATCAACGCCGAATACCGTACCTAAGCTTTCGTCTAGGTTACTCGAGGTCGTCGCTGTGCACGTCCTCGTGCACGCCGTCTCCCGGAATGCGGCGATGTTCATCCGCCCAGCCGCCGAAGTCGATGAGCTTGCAGCGTTCGGAACAAAACGGACGGGACTTATTCTGTGCTGTCCATTTCACTCTTTTACCGCAATTGGGGCACGCTACGATACGGGCTGGCTCTGGCATGAAGTCAGGTAGGTGTTGTGGTGTGCGTCGACCTTAGCATAGAGCTCATCGAGGTTGCCGTCGTTGACGATGATGTCGTCGGCCGCACTCCGCCGCTGTTCGCGTGACGCCTGGGCGCGCATGATGTTCTTCACCTGCTCGAGGGTATTGTCGTCGCGTTGCATCGTGCGTTCGAGCTGCAACGCCTCCGGTGCATCGATGAGGAGCACGCGGTCGCACCAGGCGTGCTGCTGCGTTTCGATCAGGAGTGGGTTGACCAGCACAACATAGGGGGAGGTAGCGGCCGCAATGGCATCGCGAAGATATTGATTGATCAGCGGATGCAGCAGGGTCTGCAGCCAGCTACGCTCCGCGGGGTCAGCGAAAACCCGATGTCTGAGCGCGGTGCGGTCGAGCGAGCCGTCGGTTGCAATGACGTCCGCTCCAAAGTGTTGGGCGATTTGTCCCAGGGCACTGGTGCCTGGCTCCACGACGGCTCGGCTTGCGAGATCGGCGTCCACGATGTTGATGCCGAGGGTTTCGAAACGATCTGAGGCAGCGCTTTTGCCGCTGCCGATGCCGCCGGTCAGCCCGACGAGGAAATTGGACATGTCAGTCAGGGTAGAAAAACGGCCAGCACCGTATCACGAAAGACGAGCGCAACCCAGCCGGCGATCGCAAGGAACGGGCCAAAGGGAATGGCGCCGGCGGGTACTGACAAATCTCCCGTATCCTGGCCGGCTTCGACGTCAGCCGCTGCGGTTGCGGAGGCTCGTGTGATCAACATTCGCAGGAGTGCGTAGACGAGCCCGACGCTTGCCGCGATCAGGATGATGCCGGGCAGCATCTGCCAGCCGAGCCACGCGCCGAGTGCGGCGAGCAGCTTGAAGTCGCCATAACCCATGCCTTCTTTGCCGGTTACGAGCTTGAACCCCCAGAACGTCAGCCAGAGGGCGAGGTAACCCGCCACGGCGCCGATGACCGCGTCAGTCAGCGGCACGATGCCCGGCAGCAGGGCGTTGGTCACGAGGCCCAGCCACAGGAGTGGGTAGGTGATCTGGTCAGGCAACAGCGTCGTGTCGTAGTCGATGAACGTGAGCGCAATCAGCATCCACGTGAAGCAGCAGGCTGCGAGTCCGAGCCAGGTGAATCCGAAGAGCGCAATGACGGCAACGGTCATGAGCCCGGTCAAGAGCTCAATCGACGGATAGCGCCAGGAGATGCCTGCACCGCAGTTTGAGCAGCGTCCCCGCAGGATCAGCCAGCTCACGACGGGAATGTTTTCCCAGGCGCGTATCTGGTGGCCGCAGTGCGGGCAGCGTGAGCGCGGCACCATGAGGTTGAACGGTTCGTCCGGCTCGAGATCCGTTGGCGGCACGTTCGTGCCGCCCTGGGCAAGTATTTCCCGTGCCTGAGCCTGCCAGTCGCGGTTCAGCATGACCGGCAGCCGGTAGATGACAACGTTCAGGAAGCTGCCGACGGAAAGACCAAACCAGGCGAGTAGGACTACACCCTGCCAGCCCCAGGCGGTGAGCAGCTCAGCCGACACGGTGCGTCAGGTTACTGACCGACAACCGCGCCGAGCTGGAAGATGGGCAGGTACATGGCGATGATCAGGCCGCCGACCAGCACGCCCAGCACCGACATGATGATCGGTTCCATGAGACTCGTCAGGTTGTCGACGGCGTTGTCGACCTGCTCTTCGTAGTAGGTGGCGGACTTGTCCAACATGTCGTCCAGCGCACCGGCTTCCTCGCCGATGGCAACCATCTGATTGACCATGTTTGGAAACACGCCGGTGTTGCGCATGGAGAAGTTGAGCTGCTGACCCGTGGATACGTCATCGCGAACTTTGTACACCGCTTCGACGTAAACGTTGTTACCGGTGGATCCGGCCACAGAATTCAGGGCGTCCACGAGCGGCACGCCGGCGGCGAACGTCGTCGACAGCGTACGCGCGTAGCGCGCGACGGAAGACTTTTCGATGATGTCGCCGGCCACCGGCAGCTTCAAGCTGAGGCGGTCGAGCGAATCGCGGAACGGTTTGGAGCGCTTGCGCGCCTCCATGAAGAGCATCACGAACGCAATGATGCCAACCAGGATACCCAGCCAGTAGGCCTGGGCGAATTCGGAGAAGTTGATGACCATCTGTGTGAAGGCAGGCAACTCAGCGCCGAAGCCCTTGAACACCTGTTCGAACTGCGGCACCACCTTGACCAGGAGAATACCGGAGACGATCACCGCCACGACGAGTACCGCTATCGGGTAAGTCATGGCCTTACGCACTTTGGCTTTCAACGACTCGGTCTTTTCTTTGTAGGTGGCGATACGGTCGAGCATCTGCTCGAGCGCACCGGATTGCTCACCGGCATCAACCAGGTTGCAGAAAAGCTCGTCGAACTGGTCGGGATGCTTGCGGATGGCAGAAGCAAACGAGTTACCGCCGGCAACGTCCGTGCGGACATTGCGTATGAGTTCGGCAAGCTTCGGTTTGTCCACCCCGTCGGCGACGATGTCGAACGCCTGCACCAGCGGGACACCCGCGCGCATCATGGTAGCCATCTGACGGGTGAAGAGCGCAATGTCCGCGGGCTTGACCTTGCCGCCGCCGCCGAGCGAAATACCGGCGCTCTTTTTCTTGACCTTCTCCGCAACAATACCCTGCCGTCGCAGCTCCGCGCGGGCGATGGCGGGGGTCGAGGACGTGATTTCGCCTTTGGTCTTGCGGCCTTGTTTGTCCTTGCCTTCCCAGACGAATATTGCTTCGGCCATGCTATTGGTCACCTGTCTCTAAAGAAAGCCGTTGGCGGATATGCGCCAACGGACTTGAATCGGGGTATCAATGCCCCGTTGTCACCCTGTTGGCTTCCGCCAGGCTGGTGACGCCCTGCATGACTTTGAGCAGGCCCGAGCGCCTGAGGTCGTTGAACCCGTGCGCCTTGGCTTGCTCTGCCAGCTGCAGGCTGTTTCCGTCTTCCATGATAATACGGGACAGCTCCGGCGTTATTTTAACTACTTCATATATTCCGACTCGGCCTTTAAAGCCGCTGTTGCACTTGTCACAGCCGTCTGCGTTGGCTTCGAACACCTCAAAGCCGCTCTGAATGTCTTCTTCGCTGAAACCCTCTTCGAGCAGAGTGTCCTTCGGCACGTCGAGCTGCACCTTGCACTCGTTGCACAAACGACGGGCCAGGCGCTGGGCGATGATGAGATTGACGGACGTTGCCAAGTTAAATGACGGAACCCCCATGTTGCGCAGACGCGTGAGGGTTTCCGGCGCGGAATTTGTGTGCAGCGTGGAGAGCACCATGTGGCCGGTCTGCGCGGCCTTGATGGCAATCTCGGCGGTTTCGAGGTCACGGATCTCACCGACCATCACGATGTCGGGGTCCTGCCGCAGGAACGAGCGCAGCGCCGACGCAAAATCGAGGCCCACCTTGTGGTTGACGTTGACCTGGTTGATCCCTTCCAGGTTGATTTCCACCGGATCCTCAGCCGTTGCGATGTTGCGCTCGGAGGTGTTGAGGATGTTGAGACCCGTGTAGAGCGTCACCGTTTTACCGGAGCCGGTGGGTCCCGTCACGAGGATCATGCCCTGGGGCCGGTGCAGACAGTCGAGGAAAAGTTCCTGCTGAATGTCCTCGAATCCGAGTGCCTCGATGCCCATCTTTGCGCTCGAGGGATCGAGAATACGCAGCACCACCTTTTCACCCCAGAGGGTTGGCAGCGTGTTGACCCGGAAGTCGATGGCGCGGGTCTTGGACAGCTTCATCTTGATGCGGCCGTCCTGTGGAACCCGTCGCTCGGAGATGTCCATTTCCGACATGACTTTGAGACGTGCGGCCAGCCGCGTGCCGAGATTGGCCGGCGGCGTGCTCGTCACGTGCAGCACGCCGTCGGTGCGGAAACGAACCCGATAGGACTTCTCATAGGGCTCAAAATGGATGTCCGATGCGCCGGTTTTGATGGCGTCGAGCAGCATTTTGTTGACGAAACGCACGATCGGCGTGTCGTCCGTGGCGGCACCCGGATCGTCGTCCTCGGCAACGTCCGCCTCCTCGAAGGCGTCCATGTCGAGGTCTTCGAGATCATCTCCGTCGAGATCACCCAGACCATCGTCTTCCTGCGCGTTCAGGAATTGATCGATCAGGGTGGCAAGCTTGTCTTCCTCGACCAGCACCGGTTCGGTGTTGACGCCGGTCTGGAATTTGATTTCGTCGAGCGCCTGCAGGTTGGTCGGGTCAGAGACGGCAACGAAGAGCCGCACGCCGCGGCGCACCAGCGGCAGCGCGTTGTGCTGCTTGATCAGCTGTTCTTTGACCAGATCGCGGGGGATCGAATCGATGTCGAAAGACGCCAGATCCATGAGCGGCACGCCGAATTCTTCGGCAGCGCTGGCCGCAATGATCTTGGGGTCTGCGAGATTATTCTGTACCAGGTAGCTGACGAGCGGCGTGGCGGCTTTGCGCGCCTCATCCGTCGCCTTGATCGCAATTTCCGCCTCGACCAGACCTTCGTCTACGAGCCTACGTGCGAGTCCGCTAAGTGGTATGGGTTCGGTTGCCATACTGCGTTCGAGATCCTTATCAACCGACGTGCAACGATGTGCGTTCTTGGGTGAATTAAAGATACTCACCTTACGGCCGCAAAGTGTAGGCTCAAGTCACGGGAGTGTCGATAAGGCCATCACAATTTTACGGTGTGGGCCGAACGCGCAAAGTCGTGTGAGTGCGGCATGGGATCTGCCAGATTGTCCGGTATATCCGTCAATCAACCTGCTGATATCGGCGGCGAACTCGCAGCTGGGTGGTGCTCGGAGCGTCTTCGCGCGCGCAGGCGGCGCCGAACCCGAGCGGTGCCGTCGCGCCCGCATCTTGAAATACATAATATAATGGAACTATGGTGTCATTTCCCGGGTGTCCCAGACGGGCAGGTGTCTCACCCGGGTGACATGCAGGGTCAGCAAGTGACGTGGCGAGACCGCGGCACAGGCTGACAGGCAAAGCAGTACATTGCCGGCAGCGCGCGTCGATTTTGTCGTCTACGCTGCTAAAGCCCTGAATTTTATGGTGTTCTCCAGAAATTGAGAACTGATAGACAGGGTTGGCACAGGGTTTGCTTTAGATTATCGCAACGGACGCGGCTTTACGTGACTATGTCCTGGCTGCCACGTTTTGACACATTAGTAACGGAGTTTGTTTCGCAATGAAAAACGCAATGCAAAAGGGTTTTACCCTCATTGAATTGATGATCGTGGTAGCCATCATCGGCATCCTGGCCGCTGTGGCGCTGCCTGCTTATCAGTCCTACATGGAAACCGCCAACATGGGTAAGGTGAACAGCCACTATGAAGAAGGCATCAAGTACGTCCGCGGTGAAATGTCTCGCGTACGCACCAACCTGGCTATGGGTGTGATGACCCAGGCACAGGGCGACGCCGCTCTCCAGGCTGCCGGCATTCTCGCGAGCCTGCAGGCTGAAGTGGGTACCACCAAATTCACCACGGGTTCTCCGACGGGCGCCCCGGCTTATGCTGGTGCCGTTGTTGACGCCGCGGGAACGGTTGGTATCACCGACAACGGTGGTGCGGCTTCTGCAGGTACTCTGACGGTTGTCATCACCCGTCCGGCGTACATTGACCTGCCGACGGCGGTTGAATCAGTAGCATTCTAATTGCCGGGTAGTTCAATGAACTACGTCTCTTAGAAAAAGGGTAGCTTCTGCTACCCTTTTTTTGTCTTCAGCCGTCTCATTGACGGTAAACTGAGTGAGTACAGGCGCACGGAGAAAACCGATGACAGTCATACAGAAAGGTTTCAGCCTCGTAGAATTGATGGTCGCCCTGGGTATCCTGGCGATCGTTGCGGCTTTTGCGTTGCCGGCTTATGTGTCTTACACCGACACGGCGGCCGACGGCCAGCTGGTCAGCAACATCTCCACCATGAGGCCGTTTCAGGAAGACTTCTTCCTGCGCAATGGCAACTATGCCGTCAACCTTGCCGATAATGCGGCGATCGATGCTGCCATCGGCTGGCAGCCGCGCGATAACGACGGCATCACCTACTCGATTGCCGCCGGCGACGGCACGACGTATTCGGTGACGGCGGTAAGCCCGAACGGGGTCACGATCTGCCGCGTATATCCTGCCAACAATCCCTGCCCATAGCGCTAAAATCGCACGGTCTGCGGCTTTTATCGGAAGCACAGACCGAGTATTCTCCGCGTCGTGCCGGGATAGCTCAGTTGGTAGAGCGACTGATTCGTAATCAGTAGGTCCGCAGTTCGATTCTGCGTTCCGGCACCACTTGCCCACCTTTGGGTGTTTCCGGGCGGGCAGGACCAGCCGGAGCGCAGGATCAACCGGCTGGAAAATGCCATAGACATGCCATCTTCCCATATTGAATCGTCAGCACCCGCGGGCGGTCTGGCTGAGAACGTCTGGCTGACTCTGTGCTTCTTCCTCTCCTGCTATTTCTACGGCGCTGAGCTCAATCCACTGCTTGCGCTGCCGGCTTTGCTCGGCCCGCTTGGAGTCCTGGTCTTTACTTCCGCAGGCCGCATCGAGCGGTTACGCGGCGACGCACCGGTGCTTTTCTATGGCTGCCTGGCCGCCATTGCGCTGGTCATCGGACACCACCTTCTCTTCAGTCGCGCTCCGGATACCAGCTTTGTGCCGAGCGTCGTGCTTGCCTGCCTGCCGCTCTGGACATTGGTGGTTGCTCTCCTCAAAGCGCCGCGCCAGCTGTGGATCATGATCAGCGCGCTCGTGACGGTCTTTGCGGTGCTTTCGGCGTTCGAGTTCGTGTTTACGCGCCAGCGCGCCCATGCGCCGCTGCGCGATCCCGGCAACTACGCTACCCTCTTGTACCTGATCTGGCTGCCCTGGCTGATTGCCCTCATCGGCACGAAGCTGAACGGCCGTGAGCGGGTGCTGTATGTGAGCTTGTTTCTGCTGATGGTGCTTGCGCTCCTGGCAACCCATCTCAGGTTCGCGATGTTGCTCGTTGCCGGTGTGCCCGTTCTGCTTCTGCTTGGCGGGTGGCGCTACCGCCTCAAGGTTGCCAACGTCCTTGCCCCGTTGGCGGCAATCGCCGCTGCGTTCGTGCTCTATCTGCTCCTTGGTTCGTCGGGCGCGAGTGCAGCGTTCGCCGGTGGTGAGGGGAACGCCCCCGGACCGGATCCAAGAATGCTCTTGTGGGTCTCAACCTGGCAGGCCATCGTGCAGGAAGGCGGTTTGCATGGCGTCGGCCTCGCCGCATTTGCCGAGCTCTACCCGCAGTTCCGTTCGCCTCACGAGCAGGCGACGGCCGGCATCGTCGTGCACAACGACCTTCTGCAACTCATGCTTGAAGGTGGCTTGTGGTTGTTTCTACCAATGGCGCTGTTCTATCTCGTGACGGGCGTTGCCTTGTTGCGGGAGCTATTACGCGGCGGCGGTCCGTCCTGGCGTCTGGGTTGGTTGCTGGCGCTTGCGCTGGCCATGCTCCACGCGACGATCAACTTCGTGTTTTACGTGCTGCCCCTGGTTCTGCTGGCGGCCATTCTTGCCGGGCTGATTTTCGGTGCGAGATGTGACGCCTCCGCAACCCCCGCGCCTGGCGCGTGGACGAAAGGTCTGCGCGTCGCCGCGCCCGTGCTGCTGGGGCTGAATATCGGCTGGATGCTGCTCGACATCACCACCTCAGGTGTAACGAGGGGATACCATCAGGCGCCGCTGTCCGCCTACCTCGAGGCCACTGACGCCCGGCTCATGCGATATGCGCAGCTGGCGCAGACGCTCAATCCGCGGCGTGGTGATCCGGTACGCATAGAGGCACGGCTGCTGGCGAAACGCTTTTTCGCCGAGCCAAGCTCCGCCGCAGCTGTCCAGGCGGATCTGACCTATCGGAAGACGATTGAGTTGCAGCCCTGGAATCCCGGGCCGTATCTAGAGCACGCGGATTTTCTGGACCGCGCCATTGCCGGAGGCTTCGAGGTGAGCGACCGTCGCGGTGAACGTTACCGTAGCGCCCGTGCGCTCATGCCTGCGGGTGCTGCAACGAACGCGGCACTCATCAACTGGCATTTCGCACAAGGCGATCACGAGGCGGCCCTGGAGGTCATGTCGGAGCTGACGAACTGGTGTTTGCTCCTGGGTCGAGAACCAGGCGCGGCGCGTCTTCTCGAGGAACTTCAATCAGCGGCGGTGACGCTTCGGGCGGATGACCAGGCTGAGCGGCTCGGAACGTGTGCCGAAGCCGTAGGCCGACAATCAGGATCCGGGCGGCACAAACGTTTGCTGATGCGCTTTTTCGGAGACTAACCGGTCTCGTCCGATGTCGCCATGACAATGCCTACACGCTCCCGGGTAGCGCGGTCGTAGATCAAATACCCGAAGACATAACGCGTGCTGAAGGTGAAGAAGGCATAGTCGGCGAAGCTGCCGCCGTTTTCGTTGAGCCAGACGTCCACCCGTTCCTGCCATGAACCCTGGGCCAGAACCACCTCCGGCAGGGCCGCTTCCTCCAGGAAGGTGCTGGTTGTGGCATCGAAAGGCACATACAAGTCCGTTGCCGTATTGAGCAGCCGCCCACTCTGAAAGAGCTCATAGCGGATGGCGCCGGCCGCTGCCGCGTCCTCCGGCAGCGCAACCATCACCCATTTCGGATCATCGCCGGGGAAATGACTCAGATTGGGCCTCGGGATATCCGCCTCGTGGTAGTCGTCGGTGGTCATGACCGTGAAACGTCCCTCTGTATAGGCAACGGCAACAGGCCGCTCGCTGTACACCACGTACGTGCCTGCGGTGAGGCAGACGGCCTGCAGAATGCCGATCAGAGTGAGATCCATTTTCAAACCCGGCTTGCCTGGCTTGAAGACGATGAGCGTGAGCGTCGGGCCGAGAATGAGGTCGACGGCGATGATGATACGCATGCCGCGCCAGCCGCCGTCCGTGTCGAAAAAGAGCCCCGGGTACCATTCGAAGATGACGAAGTAGGCCAGCACGGCAAATATCGCCAGGCTGATTGCCATGTGCACGGCAAAAGCCGAAAACCTGTTCATAGCGGTCGGTGTTCCTGAATTCCCTGTCAGACTGAACGACGATGCAACGTCAAACGAAACGCATCGACAGATCCATGGGTTCAATGTGTTTGGTCAGATCGCCTATGGAAATATAGTCCACACCCGTCTCGGCAATGTCAGTGATGGATGTCTCATCAATGCCGCCGGAAGCTTCCAGCTTGATGGCAGCCCCAGCCATCGCCACCGCGCGGCGGGAATCTGCCAGGGAGAAGTTGTCGATCATCGCCATGTCCGCTCCAGCCGCGATGGCCTCCTCCAGCTCGGTCAAATTCTCGACTTCAATCTCAACCGGCATCTCCGGCCGTGCCTGTCTGGCACCGGCTATGGCGGCGGTGATGCTCCCCGCAGCGGCAACGTGGTTCTCTTTCAACAGGTAGGCGTCATGGAGCCCCAGCCGGTGGTTCTGGCCGCCGCCACAGGTGACGGCGTATTTCTGCGCGAGCCTGAGCCCGGGTATCGTTTTCCGCGTGTCCAGCAGCACCGCGTTGGTGTGCGCGATCATCGCAACGTAGCGCGC
Source organism: Pseudomonadales bacterium (assembly GCA_028285415.1). Classification (GTDB taxonomy): domain Bacteria; phylum Pseudomonadota; class Gammaproteobacteria; order Pseudomonadales; family Azotimanducaceae; genus UBA4421. The sequence continues at coordinate 1,785 of JANQPF010000011.1, read as the reverse complement.
AGTGCGCGTTGCCGTGCCGGAAAGAAGCTGGACGAAGTTGAGCATGGTGCGCTCAGCGGTCAATAGCGACGGCCCGGGACCGCTCAGTCGGAAGAGCACCTGGTCGGGTTGGACGACGTCACCGTCAGCCACCTCGGCGTCGACAACAATTGCGGGGTTCACCTGTCGTGCGGTTTCCACCACCCAGGGTAGCCCGCAGAATACCCCTGCTTCGCGGGTGATGACCCGGGCGCTTGCCTGGGATACAGGCAGCATCGCTGCCGAGACGTCGCCGTCACCGACGTCTTCGGCGAGCGCGGCGGCCACGTTGGCGGCAATGGCGGCGTTTAAGATATTGCTCTCGATCATGATGAGAATAACGTTTTGCAGCTCCGGCTCTTGATAGACTTCACACTATTGTAATGGCGTCTGCCGCTCCGTTAGAACACCGATTGAACGAGGCAAGTAAGACCGTGATTGTGACAGCCGAGCATCGGCTGGATGCTGCGCTCTGGCAGCCCAGCGAGCACCACGACGATCGTCCGTCGTGGGCGCTGCCTGAGCTGATCGTCATCCACTGCGTGTCTCTGCCCGAGGGCCGGTTTGGCACCGGTTTCCCGTCCCAGCTCTTCCGCGGCACGCTGGATCTGAACAGCGATCCCAGCTTTGCGGATCTGGACGGTTTACGTGTGGCGCCGCACCTGCTGATTGACCGCAAAGGGGAGATCGAGCAGTTTGTCGCGTTCGACAAACGCGCGTGGCACGCCGGGATATCCTCCTGGCGCAGCCGTCCCTCATGCAATGACTTCGCGATTGGTATTGAGCTCGAGGGTTGCGTTAACACGGATTTCACCACCGCCCAGTACGATAGCCTCAGAGAAGTTGTCGATGCCTTGTTAGACAACTACCCGTCGTTGAGCGTTGAAGCCATTGTTGGCCACAACGAGATAGCGCCCGGTCGAAAAGACGACCCGGGTCCGCACTTTTCCTGGCGCGGGTGGCTTGCTGGGCTCGGTGGTACAGCTTCTGAAACACATGACTGAACGGATCCAGGCTATAATTCACAGATCCAGGATGAGCTTCATAATGACAGGACATAGGACATGGCCTATCCGCGGTTAGAGGACCTGAACCCGGAAGAAACGCGCGAGTGGCTGGCGTCGCTCGAGTACATCCTCGAAAACGAGGGCACCGACCGCGCCAACTTTCTGCTCGAGCGTCTATCCGCCCGCATGACGAAAACGGGCGAGCGTCTGCCGTACACGATTACGACGGCCTACCGCAACACCATTCCCTCCGCCAAAGAGGCGTTCATGCCCGGTGACCTCTTCATGGAGCGGCGCATCCGCAGCCTCATACGCTGGAACGCCCTCGCGATGGTGGTGCGTGCGAACTCCCGGCCTGGCGAGCTTGGCGGACATATATCGAGCTTTGCCTCGTCTGCCACCCTCTACGACGTTGGCTTCAACTACTTCTTCCGCGGCCCGGAAGGTGATAACCCGGGTGATCTCATCTACTTCCAGGGCCACTCGGCCCCCGGGGTTTATGCCCGCTCCTTTCTCGAAGGCCGGCTGACGGAAGATCAGCTCGACAACTTCCGCCGGGAGGTGGACGGCGAAGGACTATCGTCGTATCCGCACCCCTGGTTGATGCCGAACTACTGGCAGTTTCCGACCGTGTCCATGGGGCTTGGGCCGCTGCAGGCGATTTATCAGGCGCACGTGATGAAATACCTCGACAGCCGCGGGCTCGTCGAGATGGGTGACCGCAAAGTCTGGGCATTCCTCGGTGATGGTGAGTGCGACG
>JANQPF010000005.1 GCA_028285415.1 Pseudomonadales bacterium | reverse complement strand
TGGTCATCGCAGCTTTACTCAAGAAGCTGCCGTCCCTGACTAATCGCCAATAAGCGTAGCATATACTACGTTAAACGTAGTGAATACTACGTTATCTACGAATTCATCGATTTAAAGGCCGCCAATTACCTGATTCCTAACCGCGTTAGGGTAGGAGGTCTACCTAAAATCTGCGAGAATCGTTGGCTTTGATTGGTCTTGCGCGCGTCTCGTGGTGACGATCCAAACTCAAAGCAAAAAGCAACAGATTGTTGAGGCAGTCGCAGTACACTTACTCAACGAGGGACTTCAGAACAGTTCACTGAAAGCCATGGGCGAGAGTGTTGGCATTAGCGACCGAATGGTTATGTACTACTTTGATAAAAAAGATACGCTCGTAAGAGAGGCCCTGTTACTTATCGCCGAAAACCTAACGGGAAAGCTAGATAAAGCTGTACCAGGCCGAAACGTTTCCGGGGCTCAGCTAGTTCGAACACTCACGGATCTGTCGAAATCAGATAGCACGAAGCCACTACAGGAACTCTGGTTTGAGTTGGTTGGTCTTGCTATACGTGGAGATGAGCCTTACAAAACTGTTGCGGGAATGTTTGTTGAAAGGTACGAAGATTGGATCAGGGGGAAACTGCCCACAAGAGATAAGCACAGAGCCGGCCCAATTTTCGCCGAGATTGAAGGTACGCTAATGATAAACCTGCTGCGTGACTAGCAATCGTCCGCTTTGGATCGTTAACGGTCTTTCGTTCGATGAACCCGCTACGGCTGCTTTCGGCCAAGAGCAGCCATTCATTCCTTTGTCAGAAAAGGTGTCGTCAGTTCTCGAACTGTCTGAATAAAACGTTCCGGCTCATCTTCATTGGGATAGTGCCCACAGTTCTCGAAGACCACATGTTTTTTGGCTGGCGCATCGATCGGATCAAGTAACTCGTCGGCAAGATCAGCTGGTGTGAAGTGGTCACGCTGACCACTCAGAAAGAAGATTGGTATTTCATATTTCAGATGAAGCTCGGAGGGCTGTATTTGGAAGTTCGTCAACATTTGCCTTCCCAAGGTGGCCGAGGAGACAAGTGTGCCCTTCAGAAATCGATAGATATCGATCAGACCGTATTCTGGTGTCTCCATGAGACGGTTGTACGTCCGGGCAACGTCTGTCGAGGTGCTTCCCAAAAAGCCGTATTGCCTTGCCAGCTCACGCACAAGGGCAACGTCGCGGTGCGAGTTGTGTCTCAACGGATAGCCTTTCATATCTCGAAGCAAAGAGGCATTAACCTCGTGCTTTTCATCCGTCGCTCTTGTAAGAGCAAACTCGTACATACGCTGCTCTGAACGAACCTGATTCGCAATTTGACCTACGCCAATGTATGAAGAGATCGCTGAGGGATTGGTCTCGAGCACGTGCATACCAAGAAAGGTTCCCCACGAGTGCCCCAGAAGCACAATGTCTCGTCGACCGAAACGCTCGCTCAAATACTCGATAACCGATAGCGCGTCTGAGACAAGCTGCGAAACCGTCTGAGTTTCCACTCTCAGTGTGCTTAGATAGCTTTTCCCGGCGCCCCGCTGCTCCCAGTGAACCATCGTGTATGACTGCTCCCATTCAAGCTGGAAGTACCGGTACGAAGGAATCTGAGATCCGCCGGGGCCGCCATGCAGGTAGAGGATAATCGGGTTGTTGGTATTTTCGCCCCTGATGCGAAGCCACTGATCATGGCCATTGATGTTTATCGAGAAGTACTCATCGATACCTGTGCAGGCGGTTGCCCGCCGGATTCTTCCGTTGGCGAGTTGGCGTTGAAGCAGCAAGGTGCGAGCTACGTATGGGGCGAGCCCCTTGCTCCAGCCGATGGCTTGTTGGATGGAAGTGCGGAACTTGGTCAGTGTTCGGTTCATCATGCACAGTCTCATGGAGTTAGAGACTTCCATGCATAACAGGCGCAACTATTCGAGATGACAGGTCGCCCAGAACGGGCTGGAAAGCAGGGCTAGAACATTTGTCGAATGACAAATATGCGTCTCATTATATCTGAAATCGAGATATTCTTCACTATAAGGCAGATACCGAGCGTCCGTTCAGGGTAGATAATGGTTTTTCGTTCGATGAACCAGCTACAGCTGCTTTGGGTGCCGCTTCCTGAGGAACTCTTTTACGAGGTCGACAGCTTCTTGAAAGCTACAGTTTCCTTCTCAATCTCTCGCTGGTTTTCCATAAGCTCAGCCCCCAACAACCCCAGCATCGAGTATTCAACTTCTGAACTCTAGCGAGTTAAAGTGCTGACACAGTAGCGACGTCTCGAGTATTAAGCCTTTGCGAGCAAGTTCCATGTCAGCAGACATTTTCTGGTCGGCTGAACGATGGACCGCTTCGGTGTCGACTCCAAGCGATTCTGCTGCCGATGTATCCACCAAATTCGCTGTTCCAATATGCATCGCATAAAGACCTGGGATGTATTCTAAGTAGTGTCTATTAAATCGCTTTAGGATTTCGCTGGCCGTACGCTCAGCATCACTGCCGAAGTACGACACAAATTTCGTTTTCTGAGAACGAACAGAGCCAATCAGGGTGTCTATGGAGTCCACGTCGAAGAACTCTCTGTTCTCAAAGTACTCACGCATCGTTGCGCAACCCGACACTAAGGACTCTTTCATCGAGTTCGCTTCATACTCCCGTATCTTCGATAGATCGTTGTTGATCGACTGATCGATGATAACGTCACCCTCAGTATCTTGGATGACGTTGTTGTTGTTACCATCGATGTTTGAGCTATTGGACTGGTAGTTCAGTGCTCCAATGAGTCCCAGAACCGCGATCACAACGCTTGAGCCTCCAATGATTGCTGCATTCTTGGTTCTTGATTCCATCCCGCCCCCTAGTCAATTCGAGACAGGTGATGATACCAAACGCCTCTGCTTTGGCGGAGTCTCGAACCTGCTTCTCACCAAACGCAAGTGCAAAACTGCGGATTGCACGTTTGAGCTACTAATACCTGCTGTTCGTGCTCACCGCTTTCCGATATCGAATACCCACTTCGTTTCTCGCTGACTCCATGAAGCCATGTCGAGAATAAAACGCGTTAGCATCATGCCAGTCTAAATTGGTTTCAAGGATCACTGATCTAAACCCTCGCGTGTGAGCGCGCTTTTCCAACGTTTCCAGTACTCGGGAGGCAACGCCTTGTCGACGGTAAGAAATGGCCGTGTGCATCCTCGAAATCTGCCCGACTTCATCGCTGATTGGCAACAATGCTCCGGTACCAACTAGAAGCGCACCATCTAGGGCAAGCAAGAAATCACCCGCTCGGTAGCTGGCTTCAATATCAAACAGATCAGGGTTCATGGATTCATCAACAGAACCAAAGTGCTCCCCTAATCCAGTGTTAATGAGCGTTGCCGCATCAGCCTGGTACAACGGATCAAAGTCGATGATTTGGATTGGGTCCGTCATTACATAATGTCCATAAATCGATCAGACCGTCGGTACTGGGTGATAGCGGCCACTTGCTTGACACAAATGGACTGCGAGCTTACGTCATCAAAAGACCTTCGCTTATGCCGCCAGCTCGTGAACAATAGATTCTGCGCTGACCAGCGCATCTATTTCTGCGACACACTCGCCGGCGTAAAGTGCTGTCACCTCTGCCCGACTGCTATCCATCCCGGGTTTCATTGGAGATGGCGTATAGAACGGATACCTCAGCGTCTGTCTCGATACTATCTTGCGCCGATCCGCTCGCGACTTAGCGAGAAAGGAAGATGTCTTATGAAGTGACTTTAGCCACCCCGGTGTGCGCCCATGTGCGGTCCACTTGTCAGTAGCACCGTTGCGCAGAACACGATGCTTGTCAGGCCAACCCAACCCGTACAAGTTGGTCAACACGGTTTCTTCGGCTTGTAGCAGTCGTTGTTTATACTCATCGTGCGCAAAACTCTCGTGACTCATCAGGAATCTGGTACCGCAGACAACACCGTCTGCGCCCAGACCAGTTGCCCGATCAGCGGTAGCTTTATCGTAAATTCCTCCTGCCGCCAGTATGGGAAGTTTTGGAAACTGTTCCCTGGCAACGGGCAGTAGTTTGGACAAGGCCTGCTCACCTCTAACATGGCCGCCCGCTTCTATGCCTTGGAAGATGAGTGCATCCACACCAACCTCAACAGCGAGCAAGGCTTCATCAACATCCCCAACTTGCATCACCACCAGGATACCGTTTTCTTTGAGTGTCCTGACAAGAGCACCGTCAATGCCGAAAAACATCGTAACGATCGGCACACGGTTGCGAATGCAGATTGAGACATGGTCTCGTAAAACAAAGGGCATCAGCAGGTTAACCGAGAACGTTTCTCCATTTAGTTGATCAATGGTATCGAGTACATCGGCTTCGAATAGCGCGGGCGGGGATATACCGACCGTCCCTAAACCACCGGCTCTCGAGACCGCGGAGGCCAACGAAGACCTGGATATCTCGGCCATCCCGGCTTGGACGACGGCTTTGTCAATGGAAAAGCGATCAAGTATGTCCATTCAGACACCGTAGGTTAGAGGTTGAGTGTCCACAACGGGGCGATGATGGTCTCCATTTGCGCAAGGCGATTCTGGATGCTTGCTTTTCATAGCGGGAGAGTAACAGTTGAACACCGGGGCTGCAGGTTGCGCAATGCGCTTGGGCGGTGATAGCTTGCTTCGAAATGGAATCGCTAAAAAATGCAATTCTCGCCGTCGTCTCCGCGCTCATAGCGTTGCTCGTTTTGGAGGGCTTGTTAAGGATTTTGGTTGATCCGACCAAAATATACAGCAACATTCACGGCGTCTCAGAGCTGAGTGAAACGTATAACGAGGTCCGATTCTGGAGTCGCCACCGCGAGGGTCGCGATTTTGCTGGTAATCATGATGCCAATTTGGGCTGGGACTACGAGATAACCGAGGATCGCATCCGCGGAGCACGTAACATCCTACCGCGGCCCAATCCCAATGATCTGCGCATTGTCGCGATCGGTGATTCCTTTACCTACGGTCTCGATGTAGAGCCGGATGAGAATTACTCTTCGTTGCTCGACGCGATGGCGGGGATAGAAGCTCTGAACATGGGCATCCCGGGCTACGGCATCGACCAGGCGTTTTTGAAATACATGGAGCATGGCCGCCAGTACGCGCCTGATGTGGTGATCTTCGGTATCTACGTCAGTGACTATGAACGCACTGGTCTTGGCTTTTCCTATTTTGCTAAACCACAGTTTTTGAGCACTAATGGCGAGATCGTGCTAGCGGGGCAACCGGTGCCTCCACCCGAGCAGGAATTCGCACGCATCGGCCAATTGATGGATGGCAAGATCTATCTACTGGAATTGCTGCGTAACGTTTGGCGTAAAAGCACTGTCAGTGATGAAGACAGAGCAGAGTTTTTTGCCCATACCGACGCCGCCGTTGGTCACATTCTCCGAAATATGCAGGCTAGCCTTGCAGATTCTCAGAAACTCATCGTGCTACACATACGGCGCGCCGAATCGTTCATAGAGACGAACGAGTTCAGAAATGAAATGAGCCGCCGACTCCTGGCCTTGTACAAGGAGGTTGATGTTCATCACATAGATCTGAGTGCCGAATTTGTTGCCGACCGTGATGGTGAAGCAGCCTACCGGGCATATTTCGTTCATTTCCCGGATGGTTCGGTAGGACATTTCAGTCCTGCCGGGCACGCCCGCGTGGTGGAGTTGATCTTGGCTGCCCTGGATGAGCCTGGGGATTAACACAGTCGCCAATAGCCAGTCGCGAAAGGCAAGCGTCACTTGCCACACTCGGGGCTCGAGAATTGGCAACGTCTGATATGGGTCGACAACGGTCTTTCGTTCGATGAACCAGCTACGGCTGCTTTCGACCAGGAACGGTCATTCATGAGCACGCGCGAACCGAGCCAACTCGCGTGCAAGTTCGTCCGGTTGGTTCAGCATTTTGAAGTGCGAAGCCGTATCACGTCGCACCTCGAATCCAGCTTCGTCTGCCCGAACGGCGTCCGCCGAATAGGCTTCAGTCCACAGCAGGTATAGACCGCGTTTCGAGCGAGGCCAGTTTGAATGGACCGGTATCGCTTCTTCGTAGAGTTGGATAGGGACGTCAACAAGGGCAGCGACAAAAGGCTTTCGAAAAGCGCTGTTTTCTATTTGCTCCCCAAACCGCGCAAGCATCGTTTTCGGAAGCATGCCACCATGTTGGTTTGCGACCGCCTGCCAATCCTGGACAGCAATGGGGTCATCAAACAATTCGAACCTGGATGCTTTCGCAACGGGGAAAATTGCATCGAGGAAGACATGTCCCTCAAACTGGTCAGGATCGAGCAGTGAAAGCAGATTTCCGGCGCCGCTGTGGGCGACCGCGATAACTTTTTCGTCCGCTATCTGACCGAGGGTCGATTCGATCTGACCAATATGGTGCTCGAACAGACTACTTTCTCGAGGCGCGTTGTTGTCAAGCACAACCACTGATACCTGAAAGCCAACAGCCTCGAGACTCAAAATCAGAGCGAGCCAGGTCTCTTTCGTAACCAGCGGGCTATGTATCAGTATGAAGTGCATACACGACAGGATATCCGTTTTGGGACGTTTTCGGCGGGCCGTTCAGGGTCGTGAGGAAACAATCGCAGCGGTTACCTGACAGCCTGCGTACGGCCACCAAGAGACATTCGCCTAGGCTTGGGTCGCGGCTGCGGATGCACCAAATGCCGGAACGTCTTCGCTAATATCCATTCTCGCGACCTTACCGTCGGCGAATTTGTAGGTGTGGTAAACGACACTATCGGAGAGTGTTTCACCGTCCATGCTTTTTACGAGTTGATGAACTTCCAGAATGACCCGATCGTTTACGACGCGATACGAAACTGGCGTGACCTTCGAGTTGATAACCTCCCACTGATTTGTCCAGTATTCCCGGATGGCTTCGTGACCCACCTCTCGCCCACCCGTCATACCGTTTGGCCAATCTGCATCTACAGAAAAGTGCGGCATTATTTGCTCGATATTTCGTTGGTTGAAGTCTGGGTAAAGCTGATTGAGCAACAGCGCTACTTCCTTATCCATTCTGTTCTCCTTCGGTGTGATCGAATCCAGTACGGCGATGTGTTGGCTCACTCATGGCAATGATCCCGGCGTGAAGAAATCGGATCCAGCATGAAAAATCCTAGAACGACCGCTGGGACTACGGCAACAGCGAACCAGTCGATACTGAGTGCATGAGCACCCCAAACGAACGCCTGCGCGACTGGGAGGGTTGTTCCTACCATGGCGATCACTGTCAGCTTTGAAGCGATTGTGCCAGTCGGCACTTTGACGTAGCGACAAGACAGTTTCAGTAACAGCACAATAAACAAGAAAAGAAGCAACGTGGGTATGAACAGCTGCACCGCCACCACAAACCACAAAAAGAGTTCGTACGCATAGCTGCGATCGACGCCCGGTGTTTGAAACGATCCTGTGAGCAAACCAATGATGAGAGTGCACGGGATATAGACGACCAGGAACAAAACCAAGGCGCCGAAAGTAGACCTCATTGGCGAACTCCGCGTCGAACAAAATCTTTCCGCGCCTCGCTAACCTGTTCCAGCAACTGATTCGCGTTGGCTTCCAAATGGTCTTCACTCACACCATCGCTGTAAGGTATCCAGTCCCAAATCAGTGCGTCTTGATAATTATGTTCTTTGAGCAACCTCTCGAGGTTATTCAATCGTGTCAACCAACTGGATGGATCAGCCGCTGGTCTCGGGCGCTCAGTCGAATCTAGATAGATCGGCGAAGTGTGTGCGTAGCTTCGCCGTTCCTGACCACCTTGCAGCAGTCCCTCGATTTCCGGGGCATTTGCACCAGCCATCCAATGTGAGAAACCCGCACTCATCCAGGCAGGAAAAGTCGTGGTAAGCGTCTCACCTAGCTTCACACCCTTCGCTCTCAGTGCGATCCATCCTGAACTGCTGAGGGAGACGCCCTCATCGATCTGGAAGGGGCTTAACTTTGAGCTTACGTCCCAGGCTCGAATTACCTCACCATTGTGGATCAGCTCGACAACGTGCATCGCATCGCGATCTTCGTCATAGCCAAGTTCACCTTGAAGACGCAAGTTGTCGAGTTTGTCCAGCTCGAGACGCGCGCCGATGCCCTGCCCTTCCAAAGAGAGACTCAGCATTGGCCCGTTCGTCACGAACGATCGACCTTGTCGCAGGGAATCGACCATTCCTTCCCGGGATAGATCCTTGTCTACTTGGATGTAGGTGCGTTCACGACCTGGTACACCCGCTAGACAGGGAAAGTCTGTGCCGCCAACCGCTGCAATCTCAAAACCCAGATTCAGCAGCTCGTACCAGGTATCGACATAGAGCGCGCCAACACCAAGCACCTCGAGTATTTCCACATTTCCAAGGTGTGCGTTTAGTGCTATTCCGTCTTTGGACGGTCCGGCGCCCCAATGCGCAAAACCGCTGATGCCACCCGCTGAACGGACCTGCCGAAAGGTCCGGTCATACTGAATATAGGATGATCTTTCATCGACTGCCCGGGTGGCTCCGAGGCTCAACGAATGGCCCAATAGGTGAGTGCGGGGATGTTCCTGCCCGGGAACCAACAACGAGCCCAATCCCCTCACGTCATCGAATGAATACTGTGGTGCCGCTGCAAAGTGGGTGAGCGCGCCCATCTGAAGCAGATTCGATATCTGCAGACCTTCGGCTGCCATCCACTTTGTGACGTTACCATCGTGATCCGGTGACACCCTGCCTATGTGTAAATGAACATCTGAACTTACCCACGACTCTTCCGCCGATTCGGACCACTGCTCCACTTCGACGTAAAACTGCGTGGTGTGTTCTGAAACCACAAATTCTCGATTCGCAACTTTGTACTCCGTACCTTTGAAAGCACGGAGGTAGTACGTGCCACTCTCCAATTCGTAGCGACCCACGCCATCCACGTAATGCTGATATGTACCAGTAAAAGGATTCAGGAGAGATCTTTTCGCGGGTTGAGCAAGCCAGGAGGGTAACGGCGCCAACGCACAGTCACTGCTGATCGGGATGGCGTTCTCTGCAATTACTGGCTCGTTACCTTCGTCCAGAAGCTCAACTCGAACCGGTGTCAGCGCCTCAGAGCTCTTGTCGACAAACCGAATAGTGACCGGCTCACCCCAGCTGAGCTGACTTATCAAAACCGACAATATCGCAAATACTGTAGTACGCATTACATTATGGTAACGAAATGTAGTGTGTACTACAATATTGCTCGTGACTAAACGTGGCGAAGCAACAAAGCAACGAATTCTAGATGCGGCAGTGGCATTGTTTGCTGAAGGCGGGTTCCGAGCTGTTCGAATTGCGCAGATTTGCGAGCGTGCGGAGGTCTCCCCTACTTCTGTTTACTGGCACTTCGAAAACAAGTCCGTGCTGATCCAGGCTGTACTTGAGGCAGCGTTCAAACCGGTTGGCGAAGAGATGATTTCAGCATCAGGTGACACTCCTGATCTCGATACGTTTGTGCAGTCACTGGAAAACCTGGTCTTCAAACAACCAGTAGGTGGCCTGACAATGCTCGCCTACGTCGCAGACAACCTGGATGACCCAGATCTCGAGCTTGGCATCACGGCCACGCGCAAGAACGAACTCAAACTACAAACAAAACTCTTATCAAAGCATCTGAACACGAGCAGCGAATCAGCGAAAACGATGGGATTGCTCATCAACGCGTTTGTGAACTACGCAGGGCTTGTGAAGCTGAGCGGCGGATCGCAGAGTGAAATCAGGGAGATTATTCGCGCACTCAGGACATTGCTTGCACAGAATTGGCGCCAGCGATAGCGCCAAAGGTGAAACGGGAAAGCCTTCGTTAATGAGGTTGGCGGCTGTTTCGTCAACGACAATCAATCACCCGGAATCGTATGACTGGCGTATGAGGCTATATACAGAAAGATTGGTACTCCGATCATTTCATCGGGACGACGCTAAGGCATTCGTAGAGATGCACGCCGATCCAGACGTTATGCGCTACCTCGGCGGCCCGATCTCGCAAGAAGAATCGAGTAGAGAGCTTCAAGAGATCATCGAAATCGAATCGGAGACAGGACTGATCCGCTTTGCAATAGAAAAGAAGGGGTCGGCCGGTCTGGTGGGATATTGTGGGCTTAAGCCTGCGGGTCAATTCGTCGATCTAAGCTATGTGATCGCTCGCGACCACTGGCGGCAAGGTTACGCATTCGAAGCGGCCAAGCGTGTTAGAGAGTTTGGATTGATAGATTTGTCGATCACTAACATGGAAGCCGGAGGGGCGGTCGAAAACTTTGCGTCAATCAGAATCCTGGAACAGCTCTCGTTCAAGAATCGTGAAGAGTTGCTGTTCAATGGTCGCCCCGCCGTTAGATTTTTCGACTCGCCGCCATGAGTTGCTGAAAGACGGCTCCCCTGGTTCGCGCGACCAGTCGTGGATCCGGCCAGCTTGGCTCAGACACTATCAGCCTCGCGGCCACTTACCTTCCGCTGAACCTCCGTCGATTGCCTGAGTGTGCGGCTGAGGATCGCCTGAGCTTCCGCAACCTGCTTGAGTTCTTGGTCAGACAACACAGAGAGGAACTCGTCAAAAACTGACTTAATGTCAGCGCCTCGACTTGAAAGGTGGCGACGACCCTTCGCCGTTAAGCTTACGAGCGTGCTGCGCGAGTCCTCCGGATTTTTCTTACTCTTGATTAACCCCTGATGTTTGAGTTTCTTTACCAAGTGGCTGATCGCGGCCTGGCTAATCTGTTCATGCTCTGCCAGTTCTTTCTGTGTCAACGCCTGATCCGGACCGCCCCAGTGCTCCAGGTTGTTGAGGATAGAGAGCTCTGCACCGCTGCCCATTTCCTTTCGCGCATGGTTTCTGAGCAACCGGTGCAGGTACACCGTACACAACAACAGATCAGATTTTAGATTTTCCGGTATTGACATAAGACATTTATTTACTTAACTTACTTAAGTTTCAAACTTGATTCATAGACAATGCTGGAAGATATAGAAAACGAGAACAATCAGCCAGTACCGCACTCAGTGGCTATGTCGGTTTTTCTCCACCTGGTTCCGGGCGCAGCCATGACGCTGTCTCATGTCGCCATTATCGGCTCTGTGGTTTCTGCTGGTTTACCCAGCATCGTTTCCTGGGCCGTTTTGGTAAATGTCTTTGTGTTTTACCCGATAATGTTTGGAATTCTGTTCTTCGTTGCCAGGCGTCGCGGTAACAAAGGGTTTTCTCTGAAGGGTGTTGTCATATATCGAGCGACCCTCGCAATCCGAAAGCAGCTTGGATGGACACTGGTCATACTTCTGGCCACGGGGCCTATTTTCTTGCTGCTAGGACCGCTGACTGAGTGGTTGCAAACGTTATTCGACTGGATGCCGCCGACTGATGAGGGATACGACGGAGAATTTTCAACTTCTGTCATCGCCATTACGTTTGCGCTCAACGTACTCTTTACAGGGATAGCAACGCCCATATCTGAGGAACTTTACTATCGGGGGTATCTTCTCCCGCGAATGCCACTTGCGTTTGGTGCAGCTGGCCCCGTCGTCCACAGCTTCCTTTTCGCAGTCCACCACTTTCACTCTCCGTGGATGATAGTGATTCGTACGATAGGCTTGTTACCAACTATCTATGTCACTCGATACACACGTTCTCTGGTGCCCGCAGTGGTTTCACATAGTCTCGTAAACATATTCAGCATGTTCCAGGGCGCGGCCGCGCGCTGGGCTGATGAATAGGTTTACGAATGTCCGCTTGGGGGTCGATATTGCTCTAGTCACTGGCGACGCAAAGATTCTAAGCTAGATTGCCCTTGCTGCACCGCGCGAGGCCGGAAGCGGTCAAAAGCAGCCGCCCGAATTATTGTGAATACATGAGTCGATTCGAACAATTGACAACTCGCGTTGCAATAATTCGGAGCTACCCGGCGCACTTTCCTATTTCGCGAAGGATTTGCTGCGAGACAACGATAAATTCTCGTTCATCAGGCATGTGTCCGACTCCTTCTAGAAGCATTAGCTTTGAGTTTTTGATCACAGTTTGACTGTACTTCGCATGGTCGACCCCAAACGCTTTGTCCTCGGTACCATGAAGTATGAGCGTTGGACACGTTATTTCTTCTACGTACGCCTCACGGGTTTCTTCAACCAATGCGGCCAATGCATGATTTAGTGAGCTTGTCGAACCTTGTTCCAGGGCACGAGCTCGTTCTACGCGCCGCCTCACATCTTCCCCTGGGAATCCGTTATCGCCGTAAAATAGGCGCCATCCCTCAACAATTGATTCCAAAATCTCTGCTTCGGACGTGGGCGCAGATTCCCTCATCACTTCCGCATATTCCACAAGGGATTTATCTGGTGGGCTGAGAGGTCCTACATCTTGATTTGTGCCAGCCATCGCAGCGTTGTAAGGACGCGAGTCCACCGTTGAGCTGATGAGAGTGAGGGAGAGGCAACGTTCTCCACTCTGCGATGCAACAATTTGGGCAACGGCTCCGCCCAACGACAAACCGACGAGATGAAAAGACCGGATACGTAGGGCATCTGCTAACTCTATTAGATCATTCGCAAGATCGGCCAGGCTGTATGGCGTTGTGGTGTAGTCGACTTTGGTGGAACTGCCGGTATCGCGCTGATCGTACCTGATGACCTGAAAGCCGGCCGTTGCGAGCGCGTCGCAAAATGATTCCGGCCAGAACAGTCCAGGATTCATTGCACCCATAACTAGAAAAATTGCCGGCGCTTCTTTACTGCCGAAGACTTCATATGCAAGCGACACTGATCTGGTAGTTGCTATCGGCACAGTCCCTCCAACTAGTAGTTCAGTCCGATGAGGTGCCAGAGATTCAGGGCCCAGATTGTTACGACGAAAACGACACAAAAGAGCGCATCATGCATGCGAATGGAAAAAGCGAGTTGCCTGGACGTAATAACCTGCCACACCAGTAGCGGTATGCAGACAACCCCGATAGCGGCTATCAGTGTGGTCGCGTATAGAACGGGCTCAAACCGGCCCGGCCAGTTTACGATGAGATCTGTGGGTGTGATCGATTCGACGAGCAGCCTCGCTAACAATCCGACGGCTACGAGTACGGCAACTGACAACGCATAGCTCAATCTGACCGCGGCCTTGTTCAATCGGCTCAAACAAACCTGAGATCTTCGTCGCCAGAACCACAGTCCTAGATTAGACATAGCAACAACGAACGCAGCGAGCGATGTGTAAACCAAAAATCCTCTTGATTCGAAAAACGAAATCTTATGGATATCCGCAACCGGGATAGAGAGCGAAACAACTTCGCCTCTCGCATCAGTCTCTGCATACAATCGCTCAATCGGCAACTTCACCCCATCCAGGAGTTCACCCGCAACACGTTGCAGAACGCCGTCCTCAATTTCAACGAAGACGCCGGTTGTTCCATTCCTGGTGACTCGCAACCTTCCGTCGGAGTCTAATTCAACGATCCCTTCGCCTGCCTGCGCCAGTTTGTCGACTCGAGAATAAGATCGATTCGTCGTTTGGTATCTGCCAGTGTATCGCTCCAGCGATGTATCGAGGCTTGGTTCCAGGTGAGAGGTTTGTTTCGATTGGTTAATGAAGAACGTGTCTACAATGCTTTTATGAAGCGTATCTGCGGTTAAAGAGCCTCCATCATCTGCGTTTACCCATACGAACACGCCAAGATCGAGTTCGGGATACAGCGCCATGTTAGATTTAATGTTTGTAGATCCACCGGAATGCGTGCGAATTTTATGGCCGCCATAGCGGCCATCAAACATTAAGTGCGCAATGTCGGTAGCGCCCAGCCGGTCTCTGTAAAGTCGCTCGGTGATTGCAGACTCAGGCGAGAGAAGACTATGTCCGTCTAGTTCATAACCCTGCAGCAACGCCATCATGTAACGCGCCATATCCTCACCTGTACTTATAACCGAACCCACTGGCGCAATGTGTGATAGGAAGATGTACGGCTCAGCAAATGGTTTGTCGTTAGCTCCTTTGTGATGACCTACTGCAATATCGGTATCGGGACCTGGAACGAGATCCATCGGTCCGCCGTTCTCCAGCGGTTCGCGATAGGTTGTCGAGCGCATACCCAGAGGATGAAAAATTCTGTTTTCTGCATATTCCGCAAACGGAACGCCGGTCACACGCTGAACCATATAGCCTGCCAACGCGACGCCATAATTCGAATAGGTTGAAACTTCTCCTGGTGGAAACACGCGCCTCGGGATGTGACTAGCAAGATAAGCTTCCATGTCGGGTACCTTGGTAGCGTCCCTGTACATGAACCCCTTAAATGGTGAATCTTCAAACCCAGTTCGGTGACTCAAAATCGCTCGCAGTGTCAGGGGCTCTTCAATGGTGTTTGGTATTTCGAACGGAAGGTATTGATTCACATCGCGATCGAGCTCGAGTCGACCGGACTCTATTTGTTGCATCACGGCGATGGCCGTCATGGTTTTGCCAATAGATCCAATCTGAAACTGAGTTGTTTTTGGATTGACTCGGCTTTGGGTCCGAACGTTCGAGTATCCATACCCTTCACAGACGACCAGTTCTCCTCGAAAGACAATCGAGACTACAACTCCCGGAATGACGTATTCTGCCTGTGCCTTGGATACGTACGCATCCACGTGAGGTTTGGGGTCGAAGACATCAAGCAACCCAGGCTCAGAACTATGGCCAAACGGCGCCACGACGACAGAACATAGGTATGCCAGATACTTCAGATATTGCGTGATCCAACAAGGCATGGTTACTGATGTTACCAAGCACCTGCGAATCAGGGACCTGTCAGGTCTGACAGGCTAATAAGAAATAATTTTGCTCTTGAGTGCTACCGCAACTGCAGCCGTGCGGTTATTTACTCCGAGTTTGCGATAGATGTTTCCGAGGTGGAAGTTAATCGTACGCTCCGTGCAACACATTTTCGTCGCCATCGCCGACGCAGTCGCCCCATCGTGAGACCACTTGAGCACTTCAACTTCTCGTCTGGTGAGATCAACCTCGGGTCTCTGGCTGTCGCGAGAATCCAGCCAGAGCTTCAAATGGGGTGTTAAAAACGAAAGTACATCCACGTGCTGAGCGGTGAAATCGTTACCAGATCCCGCAAAAGTGAATAAGTCCAGCTTGTCGCTATTTGAGTAGGCATAGGACACTCCGAAAGATAGACCAAATAGTCGAGCCTCCTCGAAGAACGCGCTGACATGCGGATCGCGATCGTACTTGGCATGCAAGCGGGTCCAAAGAAAAATGTTAGATCCTTGAGAGACCTCACGAACAATAGGATCCACCTTGCGCAGACCTTTTGATTGATAGGTATCAAGCCACCTTTGCGACATATTGTAGTTTTGAAGTCGGCGACTCGTATCATCTCCAGACGACAGGAGCGCTTTTTCAAACGGGATAACATGTCCGCAAGATTCAAATAGTCGTTCCGCGGTTAGAACAGAGTCACGCAATATCGACTCCTGAATTTCCAGAAGCCTCAACAATTGCGCTTTGGACAAGCTTTGCAAAAGTCGTGATTCCATTGGAGTGAACGCTATGTCTAAGCCTATTGATTCGTCAATAGGTGAAAAAAGTGAGCGACATCCTGATGCAGGGACAATTGCCAGGAGAAAGAGCTCGTCTCAATATGATCGGTGTTGTTCTTTTTCTCGCCGAAGGCAGAAATAATCGGAGGTGGCACAATGGCTTCTAAGATCAGAGCGCCAGGGAGGCTCGTTTGAGCAGCTATCGCGAGCGCTACATTCAGAAACAAGTCGAGGCGCTCCGAGATAACCCCAAGATCGTAGCGCTGTGGGAAAGCGGTTCCGCGGCGACGGGATCGACCGATGAGTATTCAGACCTCGACCTTCATGTGCTATGCGCCTGCGAGACTGATGAAGCTTTTAGCCTGATGGAATCGGTTATGCCGCCGATTACCCATCGCTACGTAGAGCCCGCAGGTCCGGCGCTGAGACATCGCATCTATTTTCACGAGGGGGCGCCGAAACACTTCATTGCGGACATCGGAGTATTGTCGGAAGACGCTCGCGAGACTCTGAAGGAACGTATGGTGGTCGAAAGACATGGCAAGCCAGTCGTGTTCTTCGACGACAAGGGACTGATAAAACCTCACCCCGTAAACAAGGTCGAATGGCAAGCGCGGTTGGAAAACAGAGTCAAGGAACTCGAGGACGCACTTCCTGTTTACATTCTGCAAGTGCTCAAACCCCTGGATCGCCAACACTACGCAGAAGCGTTCGCTTTCTACTACCACGGGTTGTTGCGCAAATTGGTCGAATTGATGGGTATTCGTTACCGCCCTTATCGCTACGACTTTGAACTCCGCTATCTCGAGAGGGATTTCCCGCGAAAAGATCAAACGTCCATTCACGAGTATATGAAGTATGTCGACCCGGATGACCTACGAAAAAAGGTCGCGTTAATCGAACAAGACTTCAGGGAAAACCTCGCTGCTATCAAGGGCCAGGGGATACGCCTTCCATAAACGGCCGGCCGGCATCACCAGAGTCATCGTTTCATCGGAGCAATCGAATAGAAATAATTCTGCTAATCAGCGATTCGATCCAGATGAACTCCGGAAAAAAGGAGAGAACCACTATCCAACACTTCGATGACTTCTCCAGCGAACCTACCGCGTCCTTCCGCTGATGCCAGGTTGTTTGAAAGGATACGCAGTGGAACGTCTCTGGGATACAAGATGTCGTTTTCGAATCGAATCATAAGAAAACCGCTCCGCTTATCGAATGAAAGCTCAGCGGCGCTTACCAGCGTTTGACTCCGTGTCCATGACTTCGTATCTGCCAATTCGTTGCATCCAGGAATCAGGAACAGGCTTTGGCTTGACAGGCACGGCGATTGGAATACTACCTCTCATACCGTCCGTGGTGATCCATGCGTGCTGAGTGTCGTTGATCGTTTCAAATTGGAGTTGGAGCTTAGGGCCGCTCAGAACCAGATCCGTTGGTAATGGGACAAACCCAAATAGGCGAAGTCTGATGTCAAAGAGGTGATTGCCCTTCGGTATGAGCTTCGCGTCTGCCAACCTGGTCTGATGAAAGTCGACAACGAGATCTGTCCCATTTGCAACAACCTCAACGATACCGAGGTCCGGGAATGCATAGTACTGGCCTGTATATGATTGAGCCTGAGCTTCTGTAAGCGTGACGGTTGCGTTCGTGAGTTCAGGGTCATCTTGCCTGGACACATGGGCCCTGCTGGTAGCGTGGTAGGCAACGTCCAATATCTGCGACGCGGCCTCTCGAACTAAAGACTGACCGGTGGTTGAGTTGGTCATCACGACAACCCCGAACCCTTCGTCAGGAAGGACTTGCAGAGCGGCATGGTAAGGGAAATCGTCGCCCGTATGCCCCAGGGACTTGGGCCTCACATGATCGGGAGACAAAAACAGAGCCAAGCCAAATCGCAAGTCGCCGTCAAATTCGGCAGATTCGTTCTGGACTTTTCGCATTTCGAACGCCGATTGTGGCGACAGCACCTCAGGAAACTTACCCTGCAGCAACAGTAGAACTTTCCCCATATCTTCCGCCGAACTAGCAAGTCCACCTGATGAAATATCCCTGATGTAGCGATGGTTGATCTCACCCTCCGGGGTGAAACCATTGGCGTGCTTGATGCCAGATTCGTGGTTGGGATATACGATCGCTGAGCTAGACATGCCCAGTGGCTGAAACAGATGCTTTTCCAGGTAATCCCAGTATGCCGTTTCAGTAGTGCGCTCAATCACGGAACCCAATAACGCAAAACCAAGGTTTGAGTAACTATGAACCTGACCCGGCGCGGAGGTTAAGTGCAACGAGCGAGCGTCTTTGGGAAGGTTTCGGAACTGTTCGATAAGATCGTCAGGCGCGGCATCCTCGCCGGTGTACAACTTGAATCCCTGCATCCGATCGTGAGGTAACCCAGAGTGATGCGACAATATTTGCCGGATGGTGATGGAAGTCGTGTCAAATCGCGACTGGATAGAAAATTCAGGTAGATATTTGGAGATCGGCGCATCCAGGGAAACGATGCCGCGCTCCACCAACTGCATGATCGCTACGGCGGTTAGTACTTTCGTAACGGAAGCCAGCTTCATGGGCGTTTGGGCAGTCATTTTCGTTGCGTCCTCTTGCGAAGCCCATCCAAACCCTTCTGCCCACAAAACCTTCCGATCATTAACAAAGACGACACTGACACCGGGAACATCGTCTTTTTCCATAAGCTCCTGGATGAATGCGCGCCCATAACGAATTGCATCATTCACATCGCCGCTGCCCGGACTTGGTTTTTCCACGGGCGGGGATGCGCAAGCCGACATTGCCACGAGCACCGAACCTGCCAGAACCTGCACGATAGATGTATGCCTCAAGCGTCTAGAAGAGTTTGTTCTTCGGTGTTTTTTGATTTCTGGAAGCATCGTGCTCCTACTCGATCTCACATTTGCCAGCACAGCCTGTTCTCGCGTGATTGGGTCATGAGGTCACCAGTTCGTTACCCAGAAGAGGTTTTTGTAGGGAGGTGATCCGTCAATGCTAAGCCTGCTGTCGGCCCGGAACGGCTGTTCAGGGCATCCCATTTACTGCGTCCAGAAATGCAGCTTTTGGATCGAGCGCCTTTGTAATTGCACGACCGATAACCAAATAACTTGCCCCAGCCTGTATCGCTGCCTTCGGAGTCGCGACCCTCTCTTGGTCATTTGACTTTCCCCCGTCGAGTTGAATTCCAGGAGTAACGATCAAGGTTTCTTTTGGTAACTCGCGTCTAAGTACTTGGGTTTCTAGCGTCGATGCGACTACGCCCTGACAACCAGCATCGACGGTCAGTTTCGCGAGTCGTAACACCTGCTCTTTGACTGATCCTCTAACCCCAACTTCGGCAAGATCCGATTCGTTCATGCTCGTAACAACCGTGAGCCCAAGTACAATAAGATCCGGATACGGTTCTGCGGCCTTTACTGCAGCGTTGAGCGCTTTGCTACCGCCAGAAGCATGTACTGTTACCATCGACGCGCCCAATGCTCCAGCAGAATCGACAGCACCAGCTACTGAGTTTGGAATCTCAAACGTCTTCAAGTCTAGAAACACGCGCTTGTTTGCGTCTACGAGTTTCCGCACGAACTGTGGGCCAGCCGCAGTCAAGAGTTGCAATCCAACTTTGAAACAACACGCTTCATCGCCAAGTTGCTCTACGAGATTCCATGCCTTGTCACCATCATCGTAATCAAGCGCAACTATTATTCGGTTCTTTGATGTACTCATTCGAACGCTATCCCAAGCTTTCCGAAAATCTGCGATCGAGTGTCCTCGAAACTCTTAACGTGACAAGTATCAATACCGATCGTTCGAGCTGCAGCACAATTGTTCGCGTTGTCGTCTACAAATAAAATTTCTCGAGGGGAAAGCCCGCAATCCCCTATCACGTGGTCATAAATCGCAGGGTTGGGCTTCATCAAGCCCAGCTGATACGAAACATATTGCTTTGTGAAATAGGCTCCCAGGCCAAACTCCTCACTAATCCTCGGCCACTGAAGTGGATTCGTATTCGTAAGGCACGCCAATTCATGACTAGCGGCGAGGGTCTCTAGAAACCCATCTACTCCATCGAACTTTCTTTCAGCAGCATTGCGAAAGTGATGCACGAATTCATCGACACTGCACCTGAGGTCGTAGAAAGCGATCACACCTTTCGCGAACTCAGTCTCGCCACACAACCCAGTCTCGAATCGCCTTACCCCAGGTACGGTTGTCCATGTCGTATGTATGTGCTGATCGCTGAGTTCGAGATTCGCGAACTTCTTGATGAGCGCAGTGCCTGTTAACTCAACAAGCACGTGACCAATATCAAAAAGAATGAGCTTATGCATTGAAAGAGGGTACCTTACAGCCCGAACGTGTGCAGTGGGTTGGAACTGGCCACTCAAGGAATCGTTCGCGACCTCAAAAGTTCTAGCTAAGAGACTGCACTACCGGAAGCCGAACCACCCTCATCGTTGCAGCAGCAGCACCGCAGAACGCCAGGAACATTGCCAATAGAGCGCAGCGGGCGACCGTCATTGCGTCTACGTCAAATCTGAATAGCAGCGTGTTACCCAGACCCCCACGCGTCGCTGCCTCTACACCATCCAGGAAGGCAAAGACTAACGCGACGCCAATTGCCGCGCCTAGAGCCGACAACACGCAGGCTTCAACCAGTATGGAGACAGCCACAGGCCCATTGCCGAAACCAAGAGCGCGCAAAGTTGCGATTTCACGTGTTCGCGATTCAACGGACCCAGTCATGCTGGCAAGAGATGCGGTCACAGCACCTAGAGCCATGATCGTGATCACTACCGTAGCGAAGTTCTCAATCATGGTTGTGCGTTCCTTTACATGTTCAGGCAACACGCTCGCTTCCCACACCAACCGCAAATAGCCCTGGGTAATCCGGTCCAATTGTGCTGCGACGGAACCAAAGTCACTCGGAGACGCGAGCTGCCCGCGAACAGTGTGTGTGAAGTTACCGCCGTAGCGGTCTGCCACAATACTGAGGTCCGTGAACGCCTCGGACTCTGAGAGGTTTCCGTTTGCTTCAAAAACACCGACAACACTCAGGTCACCTTGATAAAAAGGTATCGTCTTACCAATGCCGTATTCCGGAAACTCGTGAAGGAGGGCGCGTCCGACTATCGCTTCCGCTCGACCTGGGCTAAACGTTCGCCCTTGTACTACCTCGACTTCAGAGCGTAATTTCTTCCAGTCCTGCCCAAGACCACGCACCAGGATGTAATCATCCCGCCCTCGCTCTTGGTTTTTCTGGCGAATTGCAATCAGTCGTTCTTTGCTGCGAACCATGAAACCGTCTAACTGATTCAGCAAATCCGCTGTCTCCGCCGGAATATAACTCCCAAACTCGTGCGGTGTGCCTTTGCTCAACATCAACACTCGCTCGTTCGCACCGCCCACTCTGGTTACACCTTCAAGCCCGGAGCTCATTGCAAACAGACCGCAGAGCACACAAACAATGCCTGCCGTTCCTACAACAATCAGCGACGAAGAACCGAGGCGGTGAGGAACGTTCTGGAGGTTCATCAGCGAAATGGCGACGATTCGGTCAAACATGCTAGGCGTCTCTCAAACCGTCGGAAGGTGAGCGTCCCAGTATGCTCATGACAGGCAGCAGGCTAGTCATGAGGGCAAGCACAAGGGCAATCGCCAACGTCAAACCAACCACAGTCATGCCAAGGTCTAACCGTCCAAGCATTGTTAAACCCGTTGTACTCACTATCGGAGTAACGAAATACCCGACTGCGAGGGCTACCATCGCGCTGGCAAAACACAACATCACATTCTCTTTCAACAACATGATGGACAGTGCGCCATCGCTGAACCCCATTGCTTTCATCGTCGCGAGTTCTGCGGTTCTCTCCCTAGCGCCCTGAATTGACGTGTTGCCGGCAACGATCAACACCGAGAAAAGCGCAGCTGAAAGAACGAGGGTGATGATTTGATTGAGGTCTCCCAACCTTTGTGCCGAGTTTCGCGCCAGATAAGAACGGCTTACGGTCATGGTGGGCGTTGAACTGATGCTGAAGTGATTGTCGATTCGCTTCGAAACGTCGTCGATCTCATCGACGGAGGATGCCACCACCTGTATCGCTCCCAGCGTGCTTACGCCGGCAGCGGAACCCTCATCGAGATAAGCGATGTTGTAGTAAAGGGCCTCCCCGAGCGTTTCTTCTTTGGTGGAGGTAAGAACGCCGACCAGTTGGAACTCCCATACATCGGACCCGTTTTTTCGCGGCGATTGCATAATGGTCACCGAAACTGCATCACCAATCTGCCAGCCAAGCTTTGCGGCAAGGCTATCTGTCACCACGGCGCCTGTTCTCACCTGCGAAAACGCAGTCAGCGAAGCAGACGGGAGGTACACGCTGTCCAGAACGGCCAACAGCGACTCTGGCTCGACCGCAAAACAGGCGTGGCTTTGATTAGAAGCCGGCTGTCGACACCCGGCACCCAGCCGTGGAGCAGCAATTTCCACCCCTTCGATCTTTCGTACTTCCTCAAGAAAACCATACGGCAGTAAATACGCAAATGGATGCGCACGGCCGACAACCAGTCGTTTATCCAAGCTCTCTTCGAGCGATGCAAGTTCAATCCACATTGATTGCAAGAGGACAAACAAGACAAACCCGAAAAACAACGTAGATGCGGTAAGGCACGTCCGCACGGGCTTTCGGAAGAGATTAGTAAGCGCTAAATCCCACAAAGAGATTCCCTGATTCACATTCTGGAGAAACCCAAACTGTCACGGACTAAGTTTGAGCATAGCGTTAATCGGGTAACTGGTGAACGATCGCTTTGGGTCCTGATCCTTTCTAAATCTCTGCTATCAGCTTCGCCGCCTGGAGCGTCGATAATATTGCGATTGGCAAGGTGAGCACGCCCATAAGAACCGAACCAAGCAGCTTCGGTTGACTCAGCCTGTCTTCCCTTCGTACTAAGAGGAAAAGCCAAGCAGGTATCGGTAGGAGTAAGCACAACGCCGTGACGAGTCCAGGGGTGTACCTCATTTCCAAAGTCGACAAAACTACATGTGGTACGCACGCATTGGCGAAGAAGATGGACGCAATCCAGCACACAGTCCAATCTTTGAACTGTCTTTGCTCACCTGCTGAGGCCCACGCAATGAATGCAGCTGGTACAAGCGCCGTAATTATTAGTCCAATTTCAAAGACCTCCGACGAATAGACGCCGGAGGAACCGAAAGCGTTTGGTACTTGCGAAAAGTCAGGTGCAAACAACCACTCTTCAAGGTTGTGGAGAATAATCGCGGGGATGAGCGTCCATCTGACAACGCTAAAGGTCATCTTTGCGAAAAAACACACGCTCAAAGCCGTCTTGCTCTGCCCTGCGAATCTCGGCGTAACCTAGTCTTGGATACATGCGCAAGTTCTCAGTCATTGCTTCATTGGTATACAGCTCCACCGCACTATATCCCTGACTGCTGGCACAAAGCTCTACGAATCTAATCAATGCGCTGCCTACCCCTTTTCCAGTGTGCGTTGGGAGAACGGCTACATTTTCAAGGTGCAGATGGTCTCCCTCCGGATAGAACACAACATAGCCCGCGAAACGGGCATTGAGGTTCGCAACAAACACGTACCCCAGGTCTATCTGGGTGCGAAATTCTGCCCGCATCGGCGCCGGTTCTTTGCTTATACGCTCGACGTATTTCGAGTAGGCTAAATGAGCACAAGCCTTTATGGATTCCAAGTCCCGTTGAGTCGCTGGACGTATGTGCGTTTGCTGACTTCTCAAGCGTGCACTTCCAAACAGCTCATCTAACGTACGTGAACAGATCCTCCGTCACGTACGATATGCCTCCGACTTTACTTTCGGGCGACCCATCCATTTGGCGATTCGCTCTTTTTCAGGAACCTCGAAGCCAAATTGTTCAAACAATGCGCGCGCGTTCGGACTACTGGACGATAACCACCATGACGCCACTGAATCCAATTCAGGGTGCTCAACAATCGTCTGGATGAGAAGTTTGGCAACGCCGCTGCGGCGAGCCTCCGGATCAACAAACACATCATCTATCCAGACAAACGTAGCATAATCTGTCACAGCTCGAGCAAACCCAATTTGCAGCTCATCCTGAAAAGCGCTGATGCAAAGGCTGTTGGCGATTGCACGTTTTTGGGTGTCTCTCCCGATACCATCTGCCCAAATGGATTCACCAGATAAGAAGCGGTGTACAAACTCGAAGTCTACTTCTTCTGACTTGTCAGATAAGCGAATGCTCATTTTCTCAACTCGATGTGTTCTTGAAAAAACTTGGGGTCGCGATTTCCATATGCTGCTCTGGAAACTCGACGATTTGAAATCCGAATTGTTGGTACAAACCCTGGGCGTCCTTGGTGACAAGGTGCCACCTCTTTATCGACTGAAGATCTGCATGTGCTCGAATGTAACGCATCAACGCTTTGCCATAGCCTTTGCCACTCTGGTTAGTATCGATAAAGACATCGGCGAGGTAGGCGAATGTGCAGTAGTCCGTAATCACTCTTGCAAACCCAATTTGCTGGCCAGCCTCGAAAACTCCAAAGCACATCGAGTGATCGATCGACTTGCGTACGGTTTCTTCGGAAATCGATTCAGACCAATACGAGCGCGTAAGAAAACCGTGAATGAAGGCGATATCCAGTTGCGCTTTGTCTGTAGAAATACGCACGCTCATTCAGACATAGCACGCTTAACCAGAAGTTCTATTTCTTCGATGACAAGCCAAGGATCGTAGTCGTTGATCATGTGTGAAGAAGCTTCCGCGATGACATGTCTAGAGTCCTCGGAAAGATGCAGGATTCTTTTTTGCGTTTCTATGAACGTCGCTTCGTACGCTCGTATGCCCGCGTAGGTCATTTTCTCTAACCGGATTTGCGTGTGCGGCACACCGCGTGAAATCAATGTGATCGGGGTTTGATCATCTATTGTTGCTTTTCTTACCGAACGTTCAGCCTCTCTAATATCCTCATAAAATGTGCGGACATTCCAATCCATGATCCGCTCCATGATCGCCCAGTCAGAATCAACCACTTGGCCCTGCATCATCCCCAGCCAATCTTCGTGATTGGAATCAACAAACAAGATGCCGCGAACGCCCTCGGGATTGAGCGCGGCGTATTTACGAGCGATCATGCCGCCAAATGAATGGGGAACGAGAACCAATTCTTTCCATTTGTGATGTGCTATCAAGGCGGATAGCTCATTCGCCATCTCGTCTAAGGTCTTTGGCGCCGGGTTTTCGAAGGTGCTGAGCCCCATCCCGGCTCTGTCGTAAAAACAGATTTTTCCAGGACCTTCGTAGCCGTGGTAGATGCGACCGAACGATCCGTGCGCATCTAAGCCGCTGCCCGCAATCAGCAGAACTGTTGGCCTGCCCTCCCCCTCGCATGACCATGCGATGGTATTACCGTGAATCTCTGTGAATTCCCATTTGTGGTCACTCGTCGCAACGCCAATGTGAGGAATAAGAATGAGCAGTAACAGAAACGTTTTGATGCTCATGAGAGATTTCCAAAGACAATTGCGAATCAACATACCCGTGTCTGACCAGAATGTCTCCACCGACTAACATTTGTGCGCAAACGCATATGCTGCCAACAATCGAAATTCGCTTCTTGCTAGAATCAGGAGATGAAGAGAGTTGTTGCCTTTGTTTCGTTGGCAGCCGGACTGGCAGTCACCCCCTTACATGCTGAGCCTCAACCGTGTGAGTTTCTGGATGACATGGCAGCTATGGTCAAAGAGGCTGGTATTGAACCCGGCAAGGAATTCACCTGCTCGAAGGTGGATGATTCAGGTCTAGTCGGATATCTGTATCTACCGCTTACGACTGGTCCACATCCCGTGGTTATCTCGGTAGGCGGATCAGAGGGGGGAACAGGAACCGCAAAAGCCTCAGGCGCAGCATTCGCTCCAAGTGGGGCTGCGATACTCGGTCTGGGCTATTTCGGCGAGGAGGGACTACCTGAGAAGTTGGAACTGATCCCGCTGGAATACTTCCAGAAGGCTGTCGACTACATCGAGCAACACCCGGACCTCGATGGGTCCAGAATAGGTTTCCTGGGTGGTTCAAAGGGCGGCGAACTGGCGCTCATGTTCGCTTCGATTGAACCACGGATAAAAGCCGTCGCCGCATCTCTCCCAAGCGGCGTTGTTTGGCAAAGCAAACCCTTTCAGAAAACATCATCATGGTCTTACAAAGGTAAGCTCGTGCCGTTCGTTCCGTATCAACGAGGACCGCTCTTTGAGGCAGATGAGAAATGGATCAATCTATACCGCGATAGTCTGGCGCAAGAAGAGTTAGTGAAAGAGGCGACAATTGCGGTGGAAAACATCAATGGTCCTGTACTTCTGATCTCAGTCTCAAAAGATCACGTTTGGCCATCAACTCAACTCGCGCAGATCTCTATGAACCGGCTAATCGAAAAGTCGTTCGAACACCAATTCGAGCACGTAGTTCTGAACGATGATCATTCCGTCAGGAACAACGGTCATGTTGTTATCGGCAAAATTAGAGATTTTTTCCGCGCCAAGTTAGTTGATAAACCGAAATCTGCCGAGTAAGGGTAAGTGAGGTGGCAGGAGACCACCCTTTGGAGAACGTTCCCGTGCCTGCAGAAAAGGGGCGATTACGTTACCTATTGGTAGCAGTTCCAATTTTCATAGCAGTCGCAATGCCCTTGTGGCAATCACAGCTCGAGTACGGCTGGTTAGAATTGGCTCTTGGCCACCGGGCCTGGTTGTTCTGGATCACCGTTTCTGTATGGGGCCTGACTGTGATATTGGCTATCAGGACACTAAGGGTGTGGTGGGTCCTCGTAACTGCACCGCCCGTACTTTATCCCGTTGGTATCGCTATCGCTCTTTTGATCGAATGCTCAAAGGGTAATTGTCTCTAGGAATGTCGACTCAGGGTTGGTGACGGGCCCACTCAGAAGGTAGCTACTGATGTCACGACATCGACCAGACACGGTCGGTCATTCTTTTCGGTGCGTGAGCCAATTGACGGCAAAATCCACCGCTTCCCGGAAGCTGAATAGTCTGCAGGTTGCTGAGCCAATACGCCCTATCCTGACTTTGCGTTCCCTCTCGAAATCAGCCCCAATGGTCTCGAAGACACTGCTGTCGGTATCAACATCCTCGTATGAGGTTAATCTTCTGTTTTCATCATCGCCTTGAACGATCAGGAATTCCCTGACGGGCGGATCAGGCTGGCGATATTCAGCCAGATGGAAACACGTATTGGTCGAATAGGTCGTACCAAGAAACAAAACCTGGGCATCCAGTTCGTAAAGAACACCGAGCGGTGACGAATCCCCAAAGCGCTCTTCGAGCTTATGTACCCTGACAATCCGGTCTCTATGCTGCCCCCATGCTGCTACTGAGGAGTGCGGGTGATTGGTACGCAAGGCATCGGGCCATGTGCGGAAAAGTTCGTACACGGCGCTCATAGTGTGATCTGTCGGCGTTTTCTGAGGGTGAAACGCCGGTGTTTCAAACCTGATTCGGTGCCAGTGTTCCTCCGGTGCTGGGGGATTTCCCCACTCACTCGGATCGAACCGTCCATTCGTAAGCGTCGGCATTACGAGGGTGCCCGAATCGCTAACGGTTGTGGTAAGCGCTTCAATGATGGTTTGTGCGCCACCTTGAACGCGACCAAAGCTGGACATCGCGCAGTGAACCATGAGGGTCGAGCCTTTGGACACACCCAGCGCATCAAGACCCTGAGTTATCGTGGGAACGGTAACAAGTTGTCGCATGATGTGATCTCCCATCCGCTCACCCGAACTTGTATACATGGTGGGTACGCCTTGGTTCCTGCAAGGCGACAGTAAACTTCCCTGCACTGAATTCTTCGATCACCTTTGGCCAGAATCCTTCGGACTTGGGATTTTCAATCAGCGAATGAACCACCCAGGGACCAACGTGCAATGCGAACAGATCAAGCGCGGCTGATCTCGCGACGCCTATTCCCTGAAATTTGTACAACACAAAGAACTGCGCCAGAACCCGCTCTTCACCGTTGTCTTCGACAAGCGCGAACCCGGCCTTCTCACCATCATGAAAAATCAGGTAGGGATATTTCTGATCATCGTCCCAGTAAGGCGCGTAGTCTTCGTCGTGGAACAAGCCATCATCGCCCAGCTTGTAGTAGCCAGGCATGAATCTGGCGAACTCATACAGATAAAATTGATCGATGTTTTGAACCACTCCTTTTTCTTTGGGAGTGGCGAGGCGAACGGTCGTAGCCATTTTGATTCCTTTGGTAAGCCAGCGTATGTAGTCAAACCCGTACATCGGGCCAAACGCTTAAGAAATCATTTGGATAGCACTCCGCCGAATCAGTGAATGGAGAAACCTCACCCTATCGCCAGAACTACCCAACTACAATCCCGTCCGTTGATACGTTTTCAGTCACCCGGCCGTCGCTGTTCGGTCGGGAGCATCAGTCAGCGTACTGTGTTTCGGCTCTAAATCTCTCTGCCCACTCCTCACTTGTCCTGTCGGCCATGCGGACGTCAGGTGCGTTGATCGTAGACAACGGAGGCTCGACACCGATGTAGTTCAAAACCCTGTGTGCCTCTGCTTGCCCGTCTATGTCCAGGTCTTCGTACCGAAGGCGCAAAGGCACTACATCATTCTTTGTAAACCACGTGTGCCATTCCCGGGCGTGCTCTTTAGACTCATCGATATAGAGTCGAATGGCTTCCCGGTCGTAGTGCGCGTTGTTTCTCGCTGCTTTCCGATCACGTGTGTCTTTGATGTGCCAGACGTTTGTCTGTTCGGCCCGAAGCCGTGAGATCGCCTGTGCCAGAACGTCCTGTCGCTCCAGATAGACGAATTTCAGCGGCCCGAATGCCTCGGACAAAACGTCTAGATCTCCGCCTGCCATTCCGATCGACCGAAGATCGTCGGTTAGTTCCTGCATCGTTCCCCACATGATTCTGGCAGCGAACACGCCGTTGTCCGTGCGCCCACGTTCGCGAACGCAGTTCAAGAAATCTCTGAAGCGATAAGAACCATCTGGCTCACGGATGTTCCAGTCCTCGACTCTTGCCTCAACGTCTTGCGATCTGAAATAGGATTCGGGTTTTCCAGCGACATTCGTTGCCTTCAGGAGCGAGCAAAGGAAGGTGCTGCCAGTACGAGGTGTGCTACAGAGAATATACGAGTGTCCTTGCCCAGCCATCTCACCAAACTAAACGCGTTGGCGAATGGCAACAAGGGGTCGCATGAGGAATTGATACGGCTCTTCGCGGCAAAGCGTTTCGGCTTACTCGATGCGGTAGTGGGTGCAAAGGGCTGGTCCGAACTGCCGTCGGACCTGCCCTGCAAAGCCCCAAGTCAGTCGCCCAACCTGACCGTCAGCGTTGCACCATATTGTCGCGGCTGCGTGGGTGCCGCGAAGGCAAACAAGGTCGCAACCGGGGTACCGCCAAGGCGTTCGATGTTGTCATCGAGGTTCTTGCCCCAGACGGCAAATCGATAGCGGGTGTCCGCCGATTCCCACACCGCCTGAGCGTCCCAGGTGTCCAGGTCCTCACGGAAAAAGCCAACGTCGTTGGGCGTCGTCAACACCATCTCGTCCGTATAGGTATAGCGAGCGCCAATCGTGAGAGTACCCGCATCAGCGAGGTCGAACTCGTAGGAAGCGCCCACGCTCAGGTCCCATTTGGGTGCCCTGACGAGGTCGAGCGAGCTGTTGTCCGTTTCAATCCCGTCACCCGTCAAGTCGGCATCGAAGTCCTTGTACTCGATGTCGAGGTAACCCACGTTGCCGTTGATGTTCCACCCGGCCGCCGGTACCCAGCTGAAAGAAACCTCCGCCCCAAACGATTCCGCACCTGCGGCATTGTCAGTGAACGTTTCCTGTCCCGTTGACGTCGGCGCCGCACGAATGACCCCTCGCTGCAGGTCTTCGTATTCGGCCATGAACACGTTGGCGTTCAAGCGCAGGCGGTCGTCAAAGAGATCAGAGCGGACCCCCACCTCGAAGTTGTCCACCTGCTCTTGATCATAGGGCGCCGAAAACACCGGCAGCGTGCCGGCGTTGTTGACGAAACCCCCGGATTTGAAGGCCCGCTGCCAGAAGCCGAACAACAGAATGTCCTCGCTCAGGCGATACTCAACGCCCACTCTGGGTGAAAACGCGTTCCAGTCTTCGTCGACCGGCCCGAAGCGAACCGACGGGTCAAAGTCCCGCGGGTTGGTGGGATCGGTACCCGAGAAAGGGACGCCGTTGCACGCCGCGGTGGCGGGAGTCTCGCCCGGCGGGCAGGCGCTGTCGTTGATGGCCATGCCGAGCACGTTATCTTTTTCTTCCATGGTGTAACGGCCGCCGAAATTGAGTGTCCACTGGTCTGTCAGATGCCAATCGACCTGCACATAGGCAGCAAAGGAGGAACGCTCCTGTTCGTTGGTCCCATAGCTCACGAGCGGATTGTCGCGCGTGAAACCGCCACCGCCGAAGAGCGCGCTGTCGAGAAAGATCCACAAATACTGTTCCACCTGATACTCGTCCTGCAGATAGAACAACCCACCGAGAATGTCGATATTGTCGTTCAAGGTCGTGGCGTAGCGCAGTTCAGCCTGGGTCGACTCGAAGGTTTGCAGCCTCGTGCTCGAGAACACGTCCCAGTTGTAGCCATCCGTATCGGTTGTGATGTCCTCTTCCACGTCCCGGTGATTCAGGATGAGCGTGAACGTGCCGTTCTCGGTGTCGTAGCTCGTGTCCAGCGTCACTCCCCAGATATCCTGCTCAGTCTGGTTCGGGGCCAGGTTGGCGCCTACTTCGTACGGGTCGCTGCCGTCACCGGAAACATTGAACCGAGAATCGCCGAAGGGGTCTTTGCAGGGAAACCCGAAGAGCTGATGCACAGCCGGTACGCCGCTCGGACCCGTGCCCAGGGGCGGCGGCAGGCTGCCCGGCTCGTAACACTGCGTCCAGTTGGCGGTGCCGTCGCCTTTGTCTTCCCAGATTTCACCGATGATATCGATACGCCATGCATCGTTCGGCCGCAGGCTCAGACTGGGTCTGAGAAATAGCGACCTTTCACCGTTTTCCGGATCGCCCCTCTTGCTCCGGTCGACGCGGGTGACCAGGGTCGCCGTCGCCGGGTCATAGCTTTCGATGACCACCCCGTCGTTCTCGTAGAAACCTTCCAACTCGTGGTAGTTCGCTGCCAGGCGAAACGCGGCGGTGTCGCTGATTGGCTGGTTGTAGACGAGTCCGATGTTCTGACGGCCGTGGTTGCCGACATCCACGTGCAGTTCCACCGCCTGGGATTCCACGTCCGGTCGTTTGGTTCGCACCGAGATCGCACCGGCAAAGGCATTGCGTCCGTACAGCGTCCCTTGCGGTCCCCGCAGTGCGGTCACGGATTCGATATCGAAGAGATCCAGAAGGGCAACGGCATTGCGAGAGTAGTACACATCGTCAACGAACACCGCGACCACGGGATCCGCAAAGCTCTCGATACCGGCTGTGCCAATCCCGCGCATGCTGAACGAAGCGGCAGCTTGAAAGAGCCCAACGTGTTCCAGCTGAGTATTCGGAATGGCGTGGTTGAAGTCTTCCAGAGAAACCGCGAATTCGCGTTCGAGGCTCGGACCTGAAAATGCCGTCACGGCCTCGGACATGTCCTGCACATTTTCGGCACCACCGCGTTTGGTGGTAACCACTATCTCTTCGACGATGCCGCTGGCGTCCTGTTCCTGCGCGCTGACCATTTGACCGGAGCCTACCAACAAGGCAGCAATCCATAGCCATGTGCAGGTACCTTTTCCCTTGATCGTAGACATGACTACCCTCCCCAAAGTTGGTCATGAACGTTCTCGCGGGCAGATGTGCCTGTGGAACAACGTACATGCTGGAGGAAGTCGAAGGTGCTTTTCAAGCACAAGGCCCCGGGATCGGCAGACTTTAGCGTCAAGTGGTCAAGCACCTTTCTCTTTCGACAAAAAAAGGTGTGTCCCCGTTCGTTCGATGACACCGGACGCCCGCATGACGATGCCGTGATGTACTTCACACGTCCACGCAGACGACTTTGATCTGCGCCCGGCTTTGCCGAAGCACTCTCGGGGATAATGACTCTGGAATATGGAGCGTTCCCAATGATCCCCGGTGCAAGCATTCGCAACATCCCGCCGCAAGATCTCTTGATCATTTGCGGTCTCAACCTCCTGCCGCTCTGCGGCGTTTTCCTCTGGGACTGGCAGAGCTTCGACCTGATCTTCCTGTATTGGATGGAAAACGTCGTGATTGGCGCGGTGATGATTCTGCGTATGGTCGTGCGACGCTATGAGTCGCCCTTTGAACTGGCTTTCCCTCTGTTTCTGGCGCCATTTTTTGCCTTTCACTACGGCATGTTCTGCTGGGGTCACGGCACGTTTGTCGTTTCACTGTTCGGTGAATTTCCGGACCGGATGGAACTCGTCCCTGCAGCGCTCGAGGTCCTGGCTGAGCCCACCATGCTGGCAGCCCTGGCATCGCTCGTATTTCTGCAGCTGTTCGACTGGCAGAAAGACTTTGCCAAACATGGTTTCGGTACCGACTCCGTCAAAGACGTGATGGTTGCCCCGTACCGCCGCATTGTTGTCCTCCACATCACCATCCTCGCCAGCGGATTTCTGCTCGGCGTGCTGGAAGAACCGCTTGCCGGACTGGTGCTGCTCGTCGCGCTGAAGACGATCTTCGACCTCTGGCATTTCGAACACGATCGGCAGGCCGCCGAGGAAGAGGCGTTTGAGCTCTCCCCCAAAGACCTCGAGAAAATGAACGCGATGTATGCGGAACCAAAAGTGACCGTCAACGGCGAGGAACGCAGATTCGCAAGCTTTGCCGAGCTTGCGCGCTCGAAGGAACTGAAGATGGCGCTTGGCATCATGCGCCTCGTCGGCGGGAAAAAAGAGATCAAGGTGATCGAAACCTACCTCGCGATGAAAATTGCCGAAGAGCAGGGCCTGCAGGGCTGACGGCACCTCCCCTACACTTTTCCCTCTCAATCTGCGAACCTCACCCCGTGTGTCGAACGGGGGAGCGCCACGCGATGAAAACAAACGAATACACGCCCTATGACGGGCTCGGGCTAGCTGAGCTCGTTGTAAAGGGAGAGGTCACCGCAGAGGAACTCGCAGCATGCGCTGCCGAGTTGATCGACTCACACAATCCGTCACTGAATGCGGTCTTGAGCACGCTCGACAACCAGCCGTTCAGCGCCGGCCAGCCTTTCAGTGGCGTACCGTTCCTGGTCAAAGAGCTTGTCCTGCAGGCGCAAGGTGCTCCCTGTAGGGCGGGCAGCCGCGCCACACCCGGCGAGGCGGCGCCCACCGATTCCAATCTGATGCAACGCTTCCGCACGGCCGGACTCCATCTGGTTGGCACCACCCAGACGCCAGAGATGGGTTACAACGCCACTACCGAGACGGTGGCGTTCGGACCCGTGCACAACCCGTGGAAGTCCGGGCACAGCGCAGGCGGCTCGAGCGGTGGTTCGGGCGCAGCAGTTGCTGCAGGCATCGTGCCGATCGCGCACGCCAACGACGGCGGCGGATCCATTCGCGTGCCGGCCTCCTGCAACGGTTTGGTGGGTTTAAAACCCACCCGGGATCGTGTCCCCGTGGGTCCCGGGACCAGCGATCCTCTCTTCAGCCAGGCCATCGAGTTTGCCGTGTCCAGAAGCGTTCGCGACAGCGCGGCGTTACTGGATTGTGTCGCAGGACCGGATCAGGGTGCTGCACACATCATTGCACCCCCTCCGATCAGCTTTGCCGAAGCGGCCGCCAGGCCGCCCGGCGAGCTCACCATCGGCGTTGTTGCAGGGTCGCTGCTGGGCACCGAGATCCATGCCGAAAATGCAGCTGCCGTAGAGAACGCTGTGAAGCGCTGTGAATCGCTGGGTCACCGAATGGTGGAATGTGATTTCACGTTGGACTTCGAGGAGTTCGCCCGGCACATCAACGTGCTCTGGTGTGCGTTCGCCGCCCAGTTCGTCGACCAGGTGACGAGTCTCACGGGCGTCAAGGCAGACAATGACAGCTTCGAGGCCGTCACCCTGACGTGTGCGGAGTTCGGCTTCTCAAGCTCTGCACTCGACATCCTGAACGCGCTCGACTACGTCAACCGCATCAGCCGGGAGACGGCAGCCGTCTTTGCCGAGATTGACTGTCTGATGAGCGCAACCCTCGGCACACCACCGCCTGTCCACGGCACGTTGAACCAGAACAATGCGGAAATTTCGGCGATGGACTGGACCCGGAACACGTTCCGCTACGCCACCAACACGCCGCTGTTCAACGCTACGGGCCAACCTGCGATCAGCCTGCCGCTGCACTGGACGGCGGACGATCTCCCGGTTGGGATTCAGTTTGCGGGCCGAATGGGAGACGAAGGTACGTTGCTCAGCCTGGCCGGTCAGCTCGAAGCGGACGTCGACTGGCGTTCAAAGCAGCAACAAGCGTTCTAGTCTGACTCGTCCACTTGTTTGTTCTTAGCGGCTTGCTTGGTTTTTTCGGCCTTTTTCTCTTCCTTCTTCCGCGCCTTCTCTGCGGACTTGGCAGCGGCTTCCTCACGGGCTGCTTTCAGCTCCGGCGACCAGGCCTCGACAGCAGGTCTTAACAAGTGCTCGAACGACAGATAGCCACCCACCAGAAGTGCAATCGCCCAGAACGCGCCCAGCCACTCGATGACGTAGACCGGCCAGATCGACGCGAGGATACCGTTGACGAATGACATGAAACCGATACGGAAGAGATATTCCAGGAGCTGACTGCCGAGAAAGTCACCCACCCCGTCGCTCTCACCGAACTCGCCGGTGATCATGTTGAACTCCAGGACCAGAAACGCGCAGATCCAGCCGAGACCATAAAAACCCGCGCCGTGGGCAGCCCAGACGGTCACGAACGCGCGACGCAGGTGCTCCCCCGCGGTCCGCGGTTCCGCGTAAATCTCTTCCGCAATGCGCCGGTGTCGCGCGAGGCGCGATTCCTTGGGGCTTTCCTCCGTGGACGATTCGCCAGCATCGTCCTCCCGCTTGGCCATCCCGTATCCAATAGTGAGTCGGCAGGGCTAGCCTAAGGGATCACTCCTTGTGTGGGAATGTCGATGACGGTTGACCATGAACGCAGCGACGCCGGTAACGAGTGCAACAACGGCAATGGGCGCCGCATGATGCTCGAGGATGTGCACCGGCTCGTACATGCAGGCGATCTGCATGGTCACCGCGGGGATCAACCCGGCAGCCACGCCGGCGTTGATGCCGCTGGCCAGCGGCTGCAGTGGAAAACGACGCACCAGAAGCACCACCGCAAAGAGCGCCGGGGGCGCGCTGTAAACATAAGACTCCCAGGCGCAGAATTCGCGCTTGCCGTGCATCGACGGCTCGAGCGTCGGGAAGTGAATACCGGCGACAAAGTTGAAGAGCCAGATGGCGCCAAGCCCGAGTGCAACATATTGCAGCGGGCGGGTCGATTGTCCCGGTACCGCCTGGCGAATGGCAACCATGATGAAACAGATGACCGCCAGCACCCCAACCATCATCTCAGCTGCAAAGCGCGGATGGGTCAGCAGCTGCGTTCCGGCACCCTCGCGAAACGGGCCGAGCAGCGCCATGGCGCCGAGGACGTACGCCACGCTCAAGACGAGCCAGATCGCACCAACTCGCAACGCCGGCCAACGCACGGCAACGGGCTGGAGGTCGTCCACCAGCGTGCTGATCAGCGCATTGTCGTCTCGTTGGGTCACGATGATTCCGCCTCCCAGAGGCTTTTCAATTGCCGGATTCCTCGATGCACGCGCACTTTCACGAGGCTTTCGGAGATGCCCTGGCGCGCAGCGCATTCGGCCGTCGACAGTCCCATTAGCTTCGTCAACAGGAGTGTCTCGCGCAACCCTTGGGAGAGCTGCTCGAGCAAGCGGCGGCCGTCGATTTCACTGTTCCAGTCATGAGTTGTCGCGTCGGCACCGGGTAGCTCGGGGGCCGGTCGGACTTTGCGTAGAACGTCGATTGTGCGGTTGCGCACGATGGCAAACATCCAGGGACGAAACGGCCGACGCGCATCGTACGTGTGCCGCGCCTGGTGAATGGCCAGAAGGCATTCCTGCACACAATCGTCGATTGCCTCGAAGCTGCCGAATCTGGAGAAGAGATAGGCACGGATCGCGGGCACGAGCTCAGCCAGCAGCTGTTCGTAGCTCCCCGCATTTCCAGCCTGCGCCTCGACCAGCCAGGCTGACCAGCGCGCTTCATCCGCTTCCCAGTTCGTCACCGCTCCAATAACGGCGGCGCCCCTCGGACGCCGCCTCAATATCCGTTAGTGGATACGTCTGACAACAACTCGGGCCACAGGGTTCCGCCAGTCGTACACCAGCGGGCCGAGCACTTCACCTTCTTCAGCCGCCGGCAGATTGTGGAAGCCGTTACTGACGTAGACAAATCCTTCATCGCCCACGTTGGGTCCCGGTGAGTGACCTTCACCGCCACAGCGCGGTCCCGGAATGTTGAGGCAGTTTTGATCGTTGTCTTCGGTGCCCGCATCGTAAGCAATTGCGGTGCGAGTCCAGGCGCCACGACGCGGCAGCGGCACGCGATTCAAGGCCACGAACGTGTCGTTGGTGGGAATCAGCATTGCGGCCATGCTGAAGAAGCGATCGCCGCGGGCGGCAGAGAAGGTCATCGATACACTCTTTCCCGGCTCGAGCAGACCACCGATGGTCTCAACCGCGGAAGCTTTCCCGGACGCCGCCAGCACTTCTGCCACCGGCGTGGTGTCACCGGCTTCGGCAAGAATTTCCAACGGCAGACCCGCGGGTTCACCTGCCTGGAAGAGTTGGATTGAGCCTTTATGCGCGGCAATGAGCTGCGGGGTGAACGTCTGACCCTTGGTGATGTTGGTGATTGTGACCTCGTAGGTACGCTCTTTCGGCGGCTCGTCGACCGCCCAGGCGCTGCCGGCTATCAGTGCGGCGCCTGCCCCCAGGCACAAATAAAATAGTTTTCGCATGTCTGTCTCCTTTTGATGAATGCGGAAACAGATACGTGCGAGCGGGGCAAAAGGTTACAGCTCAGGTGGCATATCCTTTGAGATTTTTTTTCAGCGCCCCCAGGAGACGTCCGATCAGGCCCACCAGGAGCGTAAATTCAGCATCGTGACGGGCCAGGGGATCCTCGTCATCGAGCTCGTCCAGCTCCTCGATGCCCTCGAGGCGGAGCTTCCGTATCACAAGATCCTGATCGAGCGTACAGCGGACGAGACCGTCGAATTGAAAGCCCAGACGGTCGAGGGCAAGCCCACCAGCAACGTGGCTGCGCACGGTTTTGTCGCCGAGATCCATGTCGAGCCAGTTGACGGTGGACTTCGGTTCGGAAGGGTCCTTCATCCGGCACTCTCGTCCCAGCCCGAACTCGCGGGGCCCGTCCCCGAGAAAGATCTGATGCATGAGGCTGGAGGCAGGTTGACGGTAAGCGAGCGGCACCGCCTGCAGGCTGCCGAGGGCACCGCGCAGGGTATCCAGCAGGAGCTCCGCCTTCGCGGCTGACGGGGTCGCGACGCCGAGTAGATCTTCGTTGACGAGGTAGAAAGCGGCAACGCGCTCTGATTTCAGCAGCGCCTTGGGCAGAAGATCAGCGGTCACCTCTTCTTTGAGCTCACGCTTTTCCCGACGACCGGGAGCCCGTCCGGTACGTTCGCTGAAGGCGGCAACACGGTCGGCCAGCGCTTCTTTCACCGCGGCGGCAGGCAGGATCCGGCTCTGAATGCGCAGCTGCAGAAGATCCGCTCCGGCCACGCGGCGGCAGAGCAGGTCGCCCGCGCCTTCGACGGGCATCTCGAAGCCCATGCTCCGTTCGTTGAAGGTGCCGCAAGGTTTGAAGGCGGCGTTCTGCAAGGCGCTGTCGAGCGCGTTCTCCGAGTCCGGCCACTCCGAGTGCACCCGGTAAAAGCGAATGTTTTTTATCATTGGTCCCCCATGACGAGGGCGCGGATTGTACAGACTCGTCTGAGGGTGTGCAGCCTGCCGGGCTAGAAAACCACGAAATAGAGCACCGCACAGGCAAGCGTGGCTTGGAGAACGAACGTGGCGTACAGAAACGTGCTGGCCAGACGGCCCGGCAGCACGGCCTTCGGCAACCGCTTGCGCTGCAGGTATATGGTCAAACCGCACTGCACCGGCAGCATGATCGCAGCAAACGAGCCGGCGATGGTCACCATCAGGACCGGTCGCTGGAACCCAGCATACAGGAGCAGTCCGATGAACGGCACGATGAGGCCGTACCATCGAATGATGGCAAAGCGAACGTTGAGCCGATCACGCTTCATGAAGCCGAGCTCTATGAGATAGTCCGGTATGTAACGCCCGCCACCCGCAACGCCCGAGACGCTGCTCGAGAAAAGAATGCAGAAGGCGCCGAGGGCAAACACCCACAGCGACCAGTCACCCAGCGTCTGCGTGAACATATTGCTGAGCGCAATGATGGTCTCATTGCCGCTCGGCGTCTGCCCCGTCGGATGCAGCACCCCGGCGCCGAGTATGTAGAACGGCACGGTCGCGCAGGTGAGCAGCACCAGCGTAATCCAAACATCCGTCCGCAGTACCTTGAGCCAGCCGTGGGCGCGCCGGTACCAGTCGTCCGAGCCGTCGTACTTACCGATACGCGCGGGATAGCCTTTTTCGACGCACCAGTAGCTGTACGACGAGATTTCTCCCGAGTTGACGCCGGTGTAGCCGTAAGCGGCAAGCGCAAGCACCGCAAAGGTCGTGTTGAACTCGAAGGTGAATCCCGCGGCGAGATCCGACGCGCGGGTGGCAAACTCCGTCCCCTGCATCAGCGCGGCGCTGACAATGGTCAGGACCGTAAACGTCATGACGAGCGGCAGCATCACCTTTTCCAGCCGTCCGTAGCTGCCGCTGCCGAGGAGAACCGCCGTCAGCGTCGCGAGCACGCCCACGGCTAGCACCGGATTCACATCGGGGAAGAGCAGCACCACAGCCTGTCCGGCACCGCCAATGACGCCGCCAAGGCCGGTAAAACCCGGGATGAAGGCAAAAATGGCAATCGCCAGCGGCCAGGAGAACTTGCCGCGCGGGCCGGGCAGTTTACCCGGCGCCCGGTTGAGCGCGCGCGGATAGGTGTCTCCGCTCAGCACCACATAACGGGCAAGCTCAGCCTGCAGGATCGACTTGCTCCAGCACGACAACAACACCCACCAGAGCATGCCATAGCCGACCGCCGCACCGAGGCTGGCGGTAAGGATGATTTCACCCGAGCCGACGATGGTTGCTGAGATGATGACGCTCGGTCCCAGGTATTTCAGCGTCTCGGCAAACGTCGACGGCGGCTCGGCGACCGCATTCGGTGGCTGGGTGTATTCGTCCCTGGGTTCGTCGTCCAGCACCTAGCGCAATACCACCATCAGGCTTTGTACTTACGCCGCATGTCTTTTACAGATTTGTCCACCAGGCGGCGCAGCACCTTCGTGTCGACGTTGCCGAGGCGGCCGAGATACAGACACGAGCTGCCGGTTTTGTACTTCCCCAGCTTATCGAGCAGATCCCCATAGGCCGAAAAGCCCGGCATGACATAGACCACCATGTTGGCCTTACGCGGTGCAAAGCCGGTGAGGAAGTGGTCACCCTCGCGGCCGCTGTCGTAGACGTAGTGGTATTGCCCGAAACCGACGATGCTGGGACCCCACAGGCGGGCAGGCTCCCCGGTGATATCGCCCAGCATGTCCAAGAGGAGGTACGCATCCTCCCGCCGGCCGGCATGCTCGATGCCTTCGATATACGCGGCAACATCCGCATCGTGCGGCTGCGTTTTGTTGTTCGCCTGGACGCGTCGCGGCATAGTCTCCCTCCCCAGGAAAACGATTGGCTCCCATGCTGCAAATCTATCACGTCACCACGACCCGAGGAATGCGGGTCATCTGGCTCTGCGAGGAGCTCGGCCTACCCTACGAAGTCACCAAAATCGACTTCTCACCCGCCTTCCGCGCGACGCCGGAGTGGCGCGCGCTCAATCCCGTGGGCAAGGTGCCGGTGCTGGCCGACGGCGAGACCGTCATGTTCGAATCGTGCGCGATGATGCAATACGTGCTCGACCGCTACGCCGACGGCGCCTTGCGCCCTGCCGTCGAATCACCCGACTACGCGCACTACCTGCAATGGCTGTGGTTCGGCGAAGCGACTTTTTCCCGCCCGCTCGGTGAGATTGTCAACCACGGCCGGGAGTTTCCCGGCGACGCGCGGATACCGGAAGTGGTGGACGAAATGGCAAATCGCGCCGCGGACTGCCTGCGAGCCATCGGGGATCACGTTGCGGGACGCGAGTTCCTCGTTGGGGACGCGTTTACCGCGGCGGACATCTCCGTTGGCTACGGCATCCATCTGGCCGATATGCTCACCCCCGAGCGCGTCCCGGAAACCCTGCGGGACTATTGGCAGCGGCTGCAGGCGCGTCCGGCGTTCGCGATTGCAAAGGCGGCTTGACAGGCTGTGGCACACCGCCGATTCTCAAAGGACATCCGGCAACAAGGCGCACCCATCTGATGGCGGTCACAGAGTTTCACGTCGACAACCACGTGGCGTACATCACGATGAATCGCCCCGAAGCGATGAACGCTTTGAACCCGGAGCTGCGCTGGGCGCTGTCGAAGCATTTCGACGAGGTGCTTCTGAACGATGACATCTGGCTGGCCGTCATCACCGGCGCCGGTGAGCGCGCCTTCAGTGCCGGTGCGGATCTCAAACATCGAGCGCGTGAAAGCGAAGCCTCGGATGCTCAGCGCGACGAATGGGCACGCATGACGGCTGAAACCACGCCGCTCAACCAGCGCTGGGAATTCACCAAGCCGGTCATTGCCAAGATCAACGGCTTTGCCCTCGGCGGCGGTCTCGAACTGGCGCTCGCCTGTGACATCATCGTTGCCGCAGAGCATGCAGAACTCGGGCTGCCCGAGCCACGTCGTGGGCTGATTGCTGGCGGCGTTGGTGTGCATCGCCTGCCCCGGCAGATTGGCTTGAAAACCGCGATGGGTTATCTCCTGACCGGCCGCCACATGACCGCGCAGCGCGGCTATGAGCTGGGGCTGGTCAACGAGGTTGTTCCAGCCGCTGAGCTCGATGCCTGCGTCGACGGCTGGGTGGCGGACATTCTGCGCTGCGCCCCGCTTGCCGTGCGCGCCACCA
Source organism: Pseudomonadales bacterium (assembly GCA_028285415.1). Taxonomy (GTDB): domain Bacteria; phylum Pseudomonadota; class Gammaproteobacteria; order Pseudomonadales; family Azotimanducaceae; genus UBA4421. Next base: position 661,621 of record JANQPF010000005.1, on the reverse strand, counting down.
AAGAGGCGGCGATGCTGGGACTGGAAATGCCGCTGGAACAGGCTTTTCACACCGCGTACGACGCTGAGGTAGCGCGGCGGAACAGCGCCGATGCGATGGAAGGTCCACGGGCCTTTGCGGAAAAACGCGAGCCCGACTGGCAGGGCCGGTAGGCAGCACCGGCATGTCCCTGCGCAGCGGGCGGAGGTAGTATTCGCAGAGAGTCGGGGTGCGCCCGCCGGGAACGCGGGTGAAACGCGGGTGATAAGGAGGATGCGATGACGTATCTGGCCGACAAGAAAGTCCTGGTGCTGGTTGCCGATGCGGCGCGTGCCCGCATCTTTGCCGCCACCGAGGAAGCCCAGACGCTGGTTGAGCTCGAGGCCCTGGTTAACAGCAACGCCCATCTGCGCGGCATGGATCTGCAGACTGACAGAGCAGGCCGCAGCTTTGACAGCCGGGGCGACGGTCGCCACGCCATGGCACCCCACACGGACATCAAAACCCACGCTGCCAACGAATTTGCCCGTGAAGTTGCGCACCGCTTCAATCAACTTGCCGCCGACAAAAACTACGTCAATCTTGCGCTGGTGGCCGCACCCGCTTTTCTCGGTCAGCTCCGCAAGAACCTGGCGGCCAACACGCGGCGCAAAACCGGGTGTGAAATCAACAAAGATCTAACCGGCTACACGGCTCGCGAAATAGACCGCACCGTCACCAAGGCCATGCGCGGACGCTGAGTTTTACTCACGGCGAGTTGCCCACAAGTTTTGACGGCCAGCCAGCTTATCAATGGCTTTCGCAGGGCATCCTCGTAGAATGCCGCAATGGACAAATTCCTCGAATTCCTCAACCAGCCGCTCTTCACGCTCTCCGATCAAACGATCACAGTCGGGCAGCTGTTGCTGGTGCCAACGGTTGTCTTAGTTGGTTTATTCCTGATCCGCTGGGGAGGCCGCAAGCTGGTCACGCGCATGGAGGCGCGCAATCTCAACGCCGACATCGTGCAACTGATCTCGCGCGCTTTCTACATTGTCGGTCTTGCGGTGCTGATCATCACTACGCTGGATCTGCTGAACGTCCCGCTCACCGCCTTTGCCTTCGTTTCCGGTGCCATTGCCATCGGCGTGGGCTTCGGCGCGCAGAACATCATCAACAACTTCATCAGCGGCTGGATATTGATGTGGGAACGCCCGATTCGCATCGGCGATTTCCTAGAGGTGGGAGAGACCCGCGGCACGGTCGAGAGCATCAACACGCGCTCAACCCGTATCCGGCGCGTTGACGGTGTGCACCTGCTTGTCCCCAACAGCTTCCTGCTGGAGAACATTGTCGTCAACTGGACATTGGTGGACCGACTCATGCGTTCTGTCGTGCGGGTCGGCGTTGCCTACGGCTCACCCGTCGAGGACGTTGCCAGACTCATCGAACAGGCGGCGTGCGAGGAGCCGGACGTGCTCGACGATCCTGCACCCCTGGTCATTTTCGAGGATTTCGGAGACAGCGCGCTCATCTTCGACGTCTACTACTGGATCAATGCCACCCGGGACCGCGATCTCAGAGTCATACGCAGCAACATACGCTTCAGGATCGACGCGCTGTTCCGCGAGAACGGCATTGTCATCGCCTTTCCTCAGAGGAACGTGCACCTCGACGGCACGCTGCGGCTGGAGCAGCCCTAGAACCAGCGCTTCAACTTGAAGGCCAACACCACGACCAGGCTCGTAACGAGCAGAACTCCGCTCAAGAGCCAGAACGACGATTCGTCCTCGGTGCCCGGTAGGCCGGCAACGTTCATCCCGAAGAGACCTGTCACAAACGTAATTGGCAGAAACACAGCCGCGACAAGCGACAGGACGTACATCCTCGAATTCTGCTCCTGCGCAATGCGGTTCATCAGCTCTTCCTGAACAACAAGCATTCTCTCGCGCGCCAGATCAAGATCCTCGACGTATCGGGTCATGCGATCGGACTGCTCCCTCAGATAGAACATCTGGTCGTCATCGAACATATTCCGCGCGAGACGATACCAGGTCTCTAGCGCATCACGCTGAGGTGCAAGAAAGCGTCTGACTACGGCAGCCTGCCGGCGCAGCGCCGTCACCTCTCGTCGCAAGGTTACGGGGTTATCGTGCTCGACTGAGGCTTCATGACCCGACAGCTGCTCCTCAATCCCTTCGACGAAGTCCGATACACGATCCGCAAGACGCTCTACGATGGCCAGCACAAGCCCGGCAACGTCACGGGCACCCCGCCCCTCCTGCAACTGCTCGCGCACGTCCTGAATCGACAGCAGCTTGCGCTGGCGCGCCGTGATGAGGCGGTCTCTTTCAATCCACATACGCAGCGAGACCATGTCCTCAGGATCGGCACCGGGATTCGTGTTGACACCGCGCAGCACGACAAGCAGGCCATCTTCCGTGGTGACCGTCCTGGGGCGTGTGTCGCTGCGTACCATACTCTCGGCGACTCTCGGCTCCAGACCCATGCCGACGAGCGGCTGCTCCGCGTTACCCAGTGAACAGTCGAGGTGCACCCAGTTCGGATTGTCTGTGTCGCTCGCTTCGGTATAGCCCCCCTCACCGTTCAACGCCAGACTGAAGACAACCACGTCATTCATCTTCGACAACCTGATACATCTGAGTGCGTTCGCTGACGAGAAAGTTCGCTTCGTCAGCGCGGATCGCCGCCTGAACTTCCGGCTCGCGTATGCGCTTCCAGAAGGCGGCAAGCTGCACCTCGTCGTCAAACCAGAGCTCAGTCAGCACGTCGAAATTGGCCGCGCCCTGGTTTCCCGGAACGTCAGCTTCCGCCGGCAGGTAGCTGCGCGTATAGCGGCTGATCATCGGCAGCAGGCGGGCCACCAGCGGCGCGTGGTTCGCCTCGTAGTACTCGCGAAATTCCTCGGCGCTGAGGTGCGCCTGTTTGCTGATCAGCGCAATTAATTTGGGCATGCGCCAGACTTTAGCACGCTGACGAGAACGGCTACTATCGATGGGCTTTGGTGGATGGGCCACCGGGGAGAGACCATGGCCGAGACATACGATCTGAACGCACCCGGGGATCCGAATCTTGCGCCCGGCGAAGCCCGGTGCCCGGGTCCGAGCACCCGGGAAATCATCATCGCGGACGGTGACAACGCGCCTGCGGCCCTGACCGCTGAAGCGTTCGAGTTCCTGGGTGACGCCGACATCCCGTTCTCGCGCTACACCGATCCCACCATGTACGACGCAGAAATCGAACGGATGTGGGGCCGCACCTGGCAATGGGCCTGCCGCGAGGAACACATCCCGCACGCCGGGGACTTCCACGTCTACGACGTCGGTCCGTATTCCGCCCTGGTTGTGCGTGACGAGACCGGCCTAATTCGCGCGTTCGTCAACTCCTGCCCGCATCGGGGCATGCAGTTTGCCGACGCGGGCAGCACAGGCAGCGGCAAACAGTTTCTGCGCTGCCCGTTTCACGGCATGAGCTGGCACCTGGACGGGTCGTTGCGGGAAATTCCGTGCCGCTGGGATTTTCCCCACGTCGAAGACGAGAACTTCGGGTTGACCGAGCTGCCATGTGATACCTGGAACGGGTTTGTCTTCGTCAACTTTTCACGAGACGCCGGTCCCCTGGCCGACTATCTGGAGGTCCTGCCTGAACACTTCGCCGGCTGGCCGCTGTCGGAGCGCTACGTTCACCTCCACATGCAGAAAACCTTGCCCGGCAATTGGAAAATGTGCGTGGAGGGTTTCCTGGAAGCATTCCACGTGCTCGCGACGCACCCGGAAGGGTTACGCACTGCAGGAGACGCCAACGCGCAGTACGACGTGTTCGGCAGACACGTCTCGCGGTTTGTCCATACCGTGGGCTACCCGAGCCCGCATCTGCCGAAGCGCCTGAGCGAGCAGGAGCTTTTTGCATCCCTCGGACACGACCCCGGCGACCTGCCGGAAGGCGCGAGCGCGCGGGCGCAACATGCCGACATCATGCGCAGCCGGCTCGGCGCAGAACTCGGGGCTGATCTCAGCCACGTCAGCACCTCGGAGATGCTCGATTCCATCGAGTATTTCCTGTTCCCGAACGCCTGCTTTTTCCCGGGCGTCGGCATCCCGCTCGTTTATCGCTTCCGTCCGCTGGACGTCGATCACTGCATCCACGAGATCATGCTGCTCAAACCCATCCCGGACAACGGTGAGCGGCCGCCACCCGCCGAGGTGATCAAGCTCGGCATGGACGATGAATACAAAACGGTCGACGCCTTTGTGGCGACGGGGCTTGCCCATGTCCTCGACCAGGACACGGAAAACTTCTATCGCCAGCGGGCCGGCATCAAAGCCGCCAGTAAAACCGGACAAACCCTCGGTAACTATCAGGAAGTCCGCATCCGCCGCTTGCACAAAACCCTCGACGAGTATCTGGAGAAGTAATTCATGAGCGACGTCGCCTGGCCCTTCCTGACGGGACGGAACATCTATATCGAACGCGCCGAGGGTGTGCATCTGTACACCCGCTCCGGCCAGCAGATTCTCGACGCCGCCGGGGGTGCCATCGTGTCGAACATCGGGCATGGCCGGCAGCGCGTGGCAGACGCCGTCGCCAGGGCAACGCTCGACACGAGCTATGTCGTGCCGCCGTGGCTGACGCCCGCCCGCGAGGCCATGTTGAAAGAGCTCCGCGGACACTGGCTGCCACCGGAACTCAGCCGCATCCACTGCACCTCCGGGGGGACGGAATCCAACGAAGCGGCCATGAAAATTGCGCTGCACTATCAGCAGGCGATCGGCGCAACCAGCAAAACCAAAATCATCGGCCGCTCCATCAGCTACCACGGCACCACCCTCGCCACCGCGTCGATATCCGGGCATCCGGCGCGGAAGAAAGGCCTGGAATCTGCAATGCCGCGCTTTCCGGTCGTGGATACGCCTTACCCGCTGCGCTGTCCGCTCGGCAGCTTCCACCACGACACCGGCGCGTACTATGCAGACCTCCTGCGCGACGTCATCGAATCCGAAGGGCCGGACACGGTAGCGGCATTTCTGGCCGAGCCGATCACCGGCTCTTCCGGTGGCGCGATTGTGCCACCGGACGACTACTGGCCGAGCGTTCGCGAAATCTGCGACGAGTACGGCGTTGTCCTCATTCTCGACGAGGTGATGACCGGTTTTGGCCGTACCGGTAAGAATTTCGGCTATCAGCACTGGCCGATCATGCCGGACATCGTCATTTCAGGAAAAGGGCTCGCCGGCGGTTACGCACCGCTGGGAGGCGTGTTTGCCACCGAGGAGATTGGCGCGGCTATACAGAACGCTGGTTTCCAGGTGATGTTCAACACGTTTGGCGCACATCCGGCCGCGTGTGCGGCCTCGGCAGAAGTGCTTGCCATCATGCGCGAGGAGAACCTGGTGCAACAGGCTGCCGAGCGCGGCGTCTACCTGCAGGAACGGCTGCAGAACGCGTTCTCCAATCATCCGCACGTGGCTGAAGTGCGCGGCCGCGGTCTCCTGGCGGCCATCGAGATTGTGCAGAATCGCGAGACGCTGGAGCGCTGCCCAGCGGACAACGCGGTGACCAACCACATCGTCGCGAAGGGACTCGACAAGGGGGTGTTCTTCTACGGCGGTGGGACCGGTGACGTGCGCGACGTCGTCTGCATGGGCCCGCCGTTCGTCATCTCCGAGTCCGAAATCGATCAGATGGTCGACACCCTGCTCGAGTGTGTTGACGAAACGTTGGATAACGGCTGATGGCGCTCGGCCTGGGCATCCAGAACTTCTTCACGGGCCTGTCCATGACCTTCAAGCCCGAAGTCCGGCCTTTTGTCATGATGCCCGCCGCAGTCAGTTTTGTGGTCATCGTCGCCGGCCTGTGGCTCGGCTTCAGCTATGTGAGCGACTTGTCGAACTATCTCGTCTCGAATCTACCGGGATGGCTCACGTGGCTCGAATGGCTGCTCGTTCCCCTGCTCTATCTCGCCGGCATATTGATAGGCGCGTGGATGTTTGGCCTCCTCGCCGCAATTGTGGGTTCACCGTTCCTGGGTGAGCTTTCCATACGGGTAGACCCGCCGAGCAATCCACCGCAGCGCGCCTGGTGGCAGGAAGTTGCCCCGGCGCTCAAGCGCGAGCTGAGAAAGCTCGCCTACCATCTGCCGCGTCTGCTGCTTCTGCTCATCGTCAGCGTCATCCCCGTGATCAACGTCATCTCGCCGCTACTGTGGCTAGGCTTCGGCGCATGGATGATGGCCGTGCAGTTCTGCGACTACAGCACCGAAAACCGCGGCGCTGATTTCAAGAGCACGCTGAGCAAACTGAAACAACATCGCGCAAGCGCGCTCGGTTTTGGCCTCTGCACCACGGTGGGGATGTCCATCCCCTTGTTGAATTTTCTGATCGCCCCTGTGGCAGTTGTCGGTGGCACGCTGCTCATGCGCGATCTCTACGCCCGATCCTCTACTTGAGAACACCAACGCCATGAAGAAACTCGTTACCGCCTTCGCCCTGCTAGTACTGTCCAACGCGGCCCTGGCCGATGGCTTCTGGTCGCATCGCGTCGTCAAGCAGACCGACGTCGCCTACGGAGACGATCCGCAGCAGAAGATGGATGTGTATATCCACGGTCAGCGTGTGGGCGAACCCACCTACTTCAAACCCGACACCAGCGCGCGTCCAACGCTGGTCTGGATTCACGGCGGCGGCTGGATAGCCGGTGACAAGGTGGGAGAAACTCCGCAGCTGATTCCCTACCTGGAGCGAGGCTGGACGGTCTACAACCTCAACTACAGGCAGGGACCCGGCACCGCCCCCCAGGCGGTGGATGACGTCATGTGCGCTTACAAAACCATCGCGGAGCAGCTCGCTGAACGCGGCCAGCCAACGGATCAGATTGTCGTCTCAGGCGCCAGCGCCGGTGGTCACCTCTCTCTCGCCGTCGGACTCTTGAACACCACAGGCGACCATCCCTGCCGCACCAGCACACCGCCGCGGACCGTGGTCAACTGGTTCGGCATCACCGATATTGAGCTCGTCGACGAATACCTGAACGGTGCAATGGCTGACCGTAACTACGCGCGTTCCTGGGCGGGCTCGCGGGAGAAGGTGGCGGAGGTGTCTACGGCGTATTCCCCGGTTCTCCTCATCAACGACGACGCACCGGCCATCATTACCATCCACGGCACAGCGGATTCCGTGGTGCCGTTCGATCAGGCGGAGTCGTTTCATTCAGCGCTGACCACGCCCAACGAGCTGGTTACACTGAAAGACGGCAACCACTCCGGCTTTACGGAGGCGCAATACCAGCAGGCATACGAAGCCATCTTCGAGTTCCTCAAAGCCCACTGACAGCCTCCAGCCGGTACCGTATGATCGGTAGACCTTCTGGTTTACCGACGGAGCACGGCATGCCGCGCATTCTACTTTCCAAGGTTCTCACGCCGGTTCTCGCCGTGGTGCTCACCACCCTGGCCGGCTTCGCACACGCCAGCCGTGTCGACAACTTCGTGCTCCTCGACCAGCACGGCGACGCGCACGAACTCTACTATCACAAGGACGCAGCCGCGGTTGTGTTGATGATCCAGGGCAACGGCTGCCCGATCGTGCGTAACGCCCTGCCTGACTTCAAAGCACTGCGTGATGCTTACGCCGAGCAGAACGTGCGCTTTCTGATGTTGAATGCCAACTTGCAGGACACCCGCGAGAGTATCCGCGCGGAAGCCGAAAAATACGGCGTCGACATGCCCATTCTGAATGACGAGAGTCAGATCATCGGCGAATCCCTCGATCTCGTGCGCACCGGCGAAGTGCTGGTGCTCAATCCGAAAACCTGGGAGATCGCCTATCGGGGTCCGGTGAACGACCGCCTCGTTTACGAACGTCAGCTCGACGAAGCCAAAGCGCACTACGCCGCGGACGCGATCGACGCCATCATGCAGGGACAAACGGTGGCAACCGCCCGCCGCGAGGCCGTGGGCTGCTTGATCAACTTTCCACAAAAGAATCAGCAGCACGCAGGTATTTCGTACAGCGAAACCATTGCGCCCATGCTGAAAGAGAAGTGCGTGGTTTGCCACACGGAAGGAGGCCTCGGGCCCTGGGCGATGTCGAGCTATACGATGGTGCAGGGTTTTGCCCCCATGATCCGCGAGGTGGTGCGCACCAAACGCATGCCGCCCTGGCATGCCGACCCCCATATCGGCGTGTGGAAAAACGACATTTCCCTCAGCACCGAAGAGCTGCAGACGCTGGTGCACTGGATCGAAGCCGGCGCGCCGCGCGGCTCCGGGCCCGACCCTCTGGCCGAGTCCCAGGTGACCATCGTCGAATGGCCGCTCGGAGAGCCTGATCTCGTTCTAGACATACCCGCCTACACGGTGCCGGTCAGCGGTGTGGTCGACTATCAGTTCCCGACCGTTTCCAACCCGCTGGATACCGGCGTCTGGATCAAGGCGGCAACCGTCGTTCCGGGCGACCGCGAAGTGGTGCATCACATTCTCGCCGGAACAGTCGACGCGGATACCACGCAGCTGCGGCGCGATAGCGGCGTCTTCGACAACTACCTCATCGGCTATGCACCCGGCAACGAATCGCACACCTTTCCGAAGGGCACCGGCGTGTACATTCCACCGGGTGGAGAATTCCTGTTTCAGATGCACTACACCCCCGTCGGCCGCGAGACGGTAGACCGCTCCAGGATTGGCCTGTACTTCCACACGGAGACCCCGGAAAACTTCTACCGCCAGGACGTAGTGGTCAATCCGACCATCAAGATCCCGCCGCGCGAGGCGCGCCATGCCGAGGTCGCCTACTATCATTTCGACAAGGAAGCGGTGCTCCACGATCTGGTACCGCACGCGCACTATCGCGGCGTCGCTTCCAAATTCGAGCTGTGGAAGCCCGATGGCAGCAAGGAGGTGATCCTGAGCGTGCCAAACTACGACTTTAACTGGCAGCGCACCTACGAGTTCGTCGAGCCAAAGCGTCTCGAAGCGGGTACCAAACTGGTCCACACCACCTGGTACGACAACTCTGCAGCCAATCCCGGCAACCCGGACCCGGATCGCGAGGTGCCCTGGGGGCTGCAGTCCTGGGACGAGATGTTGTATGGCGCTTTCTCCTACACCTACGTCAACGAAACCACGGAGGCGCCGATTCACGACAAGATGCTGGCACGGACTACCCAGTTTGTCGGTTTCCTCGACCAGAACATCGACGGCAAGCTCAGCTGGCGTGAGCTGCCGAAGCGCATGAAGAAGCAGCTCGTGCAGGGATTCAAAGCGGTCGACAAGAACGGTGACGGTGGCCTCGATATCGAGGAAATGCACGTGTTGACCATGCGCCGTGCGGAACGAGAGGAATCAGAGCAAACGGAGAACGCCGGAGCGCGCTGACCGGCACTGCCCGCGGTATTGACCCGCGGGCAGGTGCTGTTGAACACTCGGTCTCAGGGAGGGGTTCGCATGCAGAGAAACAAGTGGCTGCACGTCACCGCGTGTATAGTGCTGGTGAGTTCAACCGTCAGCGTTCGCGCCGACCTCATCCCGCTCTCGGCGTTTTTCAATCAGCCCAATTTCTCGAGCCCCAGGCTCTCGCCTGACGGTGGTAGGGTCGCCTACATTGCACAGGTCGGTGCCCACCAGATCATCGGCGTCCGGGGTTTCGGTGATCCGGAACCGGCACTCATCGGCCGCAATTCGGATTCGCAGTTTCGCTGGTATCGCATCAGCTGGGCAAATGAAAAACGGCTGCTCGTGTCAGCGCAGACACTCTACCGCTCGCCGGATACCCTGACGAAGACCCGCTACCGCGCAACGCGACTCATGGGCATCGACGTCGATGGTAAGAAGGACGTCATACTCGGCCGCAAATGGCCGCGGGCTGGATTTTCAGCCGTGCAGTATCAGGATCGTATCGTGCATCTCCTGCCGAATGACGAGCACCATGTGTTGGTGGCAATCCGGCAGCTCGACAAACGCTACGCGGCCGTGCACCGCATGGACGTACGCACGGGCAGCATCAAACAGATCGAATCGAGTGACGAAGGCGTCATGAACCATCGGGCGGACACAAACGGCGCGGTACGCGTCGGGCAGGGTTTGTTTGACGGATTTCTGATACGCAAGACGGCCGACGACCCTTACGTCAAAGTTGCCATCCAGCGCAGCGACGATGAAAACGGCCACCTGAACTTCGCCGCGTTCAGCCGCGATCCGGACGTCGTCTGGGTGTGGGACACCATGGACAACTTCATTGTGCTGCGACAGCTCAGGCTCTCGGACGAGACCTTCGTCGGCGACGTTCTGGCAGCGCCCGGCTACGACATCCGCGGCGTCATCGATCACCCGACCGACGGGGTGCTGGCCGGCTACACCTACGAGGACACGCAGCTCAGATACGTGTACACCGACGCGGAGATTGAATCGCTCTACCGGCCCGTGTTGAACGCCTTGCCGGGAACGGACACCGGGCTGGTAAGTGCAGACCGTATGGGCCGCAAAGCCATCCTGCGGAATTCGGGCGACGCCGTGCCGCCGCACTACTATCTCTACGACCGTTCCGGAGACAAACCCACGCTGTCACCGCTCGGTCGTCAGTACCCGAAACTGGCGCCCGATGCGCTGTCGACCACCCGCGCGTTTACCTATCCCGCATCGGATGGATGGGACATCATGGGTTTTCTCACCGTGCCGAAGGGTGAGGAAGAAGTGGACCTGCCCCTCGTTGTGATGCCGCACGGCGGTCCGGTGTCGCGCGACGCGCTCAGCTGGAATCCCGAGGTCCAGTTCCTGGCTTCCCGTGGCTACGCCGTGTTCCGTATGAACTTTCGCGGCTCTTCCGGATTTGGCAGCAAATTCCGCGATTCTGCCTTCAAAGACTGGGGCGGACGCATGCAGGAGGACATTTCCGACGGCGTGCGCTGGCTGATCAAGGAAGGCATCGCCGATCCCGAGCGAATTGCGGTGTTTGGGACCAGCTATGGGGGATATGCCGCACTGATGAGCGGCATCAAGACCCCGGAGCTCTACCAGGCCGTCGCGAGCTATGCAGGCGTGAGCAATTTGCGATGGCTGGAGAACGAAGCCGCTGAGGGCTTACGCTCCTTTACCCGGGTGTTCAAGACACTCGATCGCAAGAAGCTGGCCAGCCTGTCACCGGCGCTGCAGGCAGAGTCCATGCAGACGCCCGTGCTGCTCGGCCACGGCGACCTCGATGACCGCGTCAACGTGCGCCACTCCCGGCGTATGGCCGAAGCGCTGCAGGCAGAGGGAAAGGACGTGCGCTATCTGGAATTCGAAGACGAAATCCACGGCTTCCTGCTGCAGGAGAATCGTCTGCGATGGTACGCCGCGGTAGAAGCGTTCCTGGCAGAACACATCGGCAACTGAGACCCGGCCTCAGATAGCGCGGCCCGTGTTCTCCCAGTAAGGATCACGCAGCTTGCGCTTGTAGAGCTTGCCGGTCTCATGACGGGGCATGTCGGTGACGAAGTCGATCGACTTCGGCGCCTTGTATCCGGCCAGATGCTCACGGCAGAAGGCGATGAGGTCGTCTGTTACCGCAGGGCCCGCGTCCACGCCCGCGGCGAGCTGCACCGCTGCTTTCACCTCCTCGCCGAACTCTTCGTTGGGTATGCCAAACACCGCAACGTCCACGACGCTCGGATGCGTGGCCAGTACCCCCTCAATCTCCGCGGGATAAATATTCACGCCCCCGGAGATGATCATGTCGATCTTACGATCGCTGAGATACAGATAACCGTCTGCGTCGAAATAGCCAATGTCGCCGAAAGTGAAAACGCCGGGCTCCAGGTGTGCATCAGCCGTCTTCTCAGGCTCGTTGTGATATTCGAAATCCGTACCCATCAGGTTCTTCACGTAGATCTCGCCTGATTCACCCTGCGGCACGGGCTTGCGGTCTTCACCGATGATGTAGATCTCAACCATGGCCGAGGGCTTGCCGACGGTACCCGGCCGATCTTGCCAGTCCGCGGCGGTAGCTGTCGTGACAATCGAACCTTCCGTCGACCCGTAGTATTCGTTGATGACCGGTCCCCACCACTCGATCATCTGCCGCTTGACCTCCGGTGGGCAGGGCGCCGCACCGTGCCAGACAACTTCGAGGGAGCTGCCGTCGAAGCCCTGTTTTGCCACGTCGTCCGTCTTCAGCATCCGACTGAACTGCGTTGGCACCAGATGCGTGTTGGTAATCTTGAAATCATCAATGACTTTCAGGGCGTCTGCCGCGTCGAACTTGTGCCGCATGACAATCTGGCTGCCGGTCATCATCGGCAGAAACGAGAACGCCCACTGAGCGGAGTGATAAACCGGCCCGCAGATGAAGGTGCGTCCGGTCGGGGGGATGCTCAACATGCCACCAAGGCCCGCCCCCATCATTTCGAGCACTTCGAGCGGCACCACCTGTCCGAAGGTCGACGAGCGCACACCTTTCGGACGGCCCGTGGTGCCGGAGGTATAGAACATCGGACCGCCGAGAGATTGATCTTCCGGTTCAGACGTATCGCCGCCCGCCAGGAAATCTTCGTACGGCGTAAACCCTGGTGCGCTGCTGCGGATACTGATGCGCGGGACGGCGTTCCCGTTGATCTGCACGACCGGCTCGGCAACGGGCAGGAACTGATCCTCTACAAAGAGCATCTTGCAGCCGGCATCGTCGACGACGTACTGCAGCTCTTCCGCCGTGAAATGCCAGTTGACGGGCACATAGACGATACCGGCGTGGCCGGCCGCCGCCATGATCTCGTAGTACTCGCGGGAGTTGCCGGCAAAGATTGCAATGGCGTCCGTGGCCTCGAGTCCCGCGGCCCGCATGGCATGTATCAGCTGGTTCACCCGGCGATCGAGCTCACCCCAGGTGGTTTCTCCCCGCTCGTCCACCAGCGCAACCTCTTCAGCCCGCGTTTCAGCCTGCTTTGCGGTGTATCTGGCCATCCCCGTACCTCCGTCTCAGGAAAAGCGAAAAGCATACCCAGTACAGATGCGGTAGGCTATCGACCAACAAAAACTGGGGACAGCCGTGCAACGTCAGTACGACATCATCATCTGGGGTGCCACCGGATTCACCGGAAAAATTGTCACCGAGTACATGGTCGAACGCTACCGCGACAGCAACCTGACCTGGGCGCTCGGCGGACGGAGCGCCGAGAAGCTGAACGCCGTCGTCGACGATCGCGACATCGAGACGATCGTCGCCGACGCGAAAGACCCAGAAGCCATGAGCAATCTGGCACAGCAGGCCCGCGTGATTCTCACCACGGTTGGCCCTTATGCCCGCTACGGTTCGGAACTCGTCGCGGCGTGCGCCGAGCACGGCACCCACTATTGCGATCTGACCGGCGAAGTCCACTGGATGCGGGATATGATCAAACAGCATCAGGCCACAGCTGAACAAAGTGGTGCACGCATCGTCTTCACCTGCGGCTTCGACAGCATTCCGTCGGACATTGGCGTTTACTTCATGCAGCAGGAGATGCAGAAAGCGCACGGCGTGCCCGCCAATCACATCAAATACCGCACCAGGGCATTCAAGGGCGGCTTCAGCGGCGGCACCGCGGACAGCATGATGGCGATGATGGAAGCCGTCGAGAAAGATCGCAGCATTCTCGACATCGTTGCAGATCCCTATTCGCTCAATTTCAGATCCCGGGGCCTCGACGGCCCGGACCACAACAACGCTTACTACGATGAGGATTTCAAAGCCTGGGTGGGTCCGTTTGTGATGGCGGCCATTAATACGCGGGTGGTACGACGCAGCAATGAGCTCCTGAATCAGGCGTACGGCACGGAGTTTCGCTACGACGAAGGCAGCATCGTCGGCGATGGCATTGGCGGGATGCTCGGCAGCAACGCCATGGCCATGGGCACGGGGACCGTGAACGGGCTGGCTGCCTTTCCGCCGGCCCGACGAATTCTGCAGAGATTCCTGCCTAAACCCGGCGAAGGGCCGAGCGAAGAGACCATCGAAACCGGATTCTTCGAGATTGAGCTGCTGGCGAAACACCCAAGCGATGCCAGCAAGAACCTGCGCGGTGAAGTGCGCGGCGACCGCGATCCCGGCTATGGATCAACTGCCAAGATGCTCGCAGAATCCGCCGTATGCCTCGCCCAGGATGAGCTCGAAGTTGGCGGTGGTTTCTGGACGCCGGCGAGCGCGATGGGCGATCAGCTGCTGGAGCGCCTGCCGGCCAGCGCCGGCGTGACGTTCAAGCTTTTGTAGCCGCTCTGCCGAGGTAGGCGGCGCCGGCGATCATGAGCAAGGCAAGCGCGCTCAAGGACCAGAGCGCGCTGTCGAAATTTCCGGTCGTCTGATAGACGACACCAATACCCAGCGGGCCGAGCACCCCACCTACTTCTGCGGCTGAGAAGAACATGCCGCTCGCAACCCCCGCGCGCTGCTCGCCGATTCCAGGCAATTCCACCAGCGTGAGAATGAGCACCGTCATGAGACTCGAACGCGCAATACCCTGCAGGATGAGCCCCGTCGTGAGGGACATCGTGTCTCCGAGCTGGATGAGCAGAGTGGCGAACATGGCGGCGGCGCAGAGCAGCATGAGAATGTTGAACCGCCGTTCCGGCGTCGCCAGCCGCGGTATCAGGAGCGAACCCAGCATGCCGACCACGGTTGGCAACGCGGCCCAGTAGCCCGCGGCAGCGGCGCTCTTACCACCGTCCTGCAGGAGCTGCGGCAGCCAGTTGTTGAGACCGTGGTTATACAGAAAAACGCCAACACTCATCACGAGCACAACCCTGACTGCGGGAGTTGCCATGAGCTCACGCATGACCTGCAGCTGCGGCACCTGTGGCGCGGTTGACGATGCCGCGGAGCGGCCCAGGCCAAACAGGCTGGCAAGTCCAAGCCACAGTACGGCGCTGACCACGCAGCACACACCCCAGAGCGTCATGACGCTGCGCCAGTCCATGTCGAACAACGGCAGTAGAACGGCGTTCGTCTGGGTCAGGCAGACCACCCCGCCAAACGCCGGACCGGTCATGTAGATGCCCATGGCAAGCCCGCGCTTGCTGCCGCTGAAAAGCTCCGTCACAACTTTGGGTGCGCCGGACGAAATGATGGGCCCGCCCAGCCCGAACAGCATCACCACCAGAAGGAAAGACCAGTAGTCGGTTGCGTAGGCGCGTCCCAGCCCCGACACGGCAATCAGGAGGCCACCGATGAAGAGCGACCATTTCCCACCGAGCTTGTCCAGCAGCACGCCACAGGGAATGGCGGAGAAAATATAAACAAGCTGCCAGGCGCCCATGACGCTGCCCATCTGCGCATGAGATATCGACAGACTCTCCTCGATACGCAGCACCATGGGTGCGACGCTCACCACCACCAGGCCAAAGCAGGCATAGAGCAGCCAGAGGCCGGCCAGCAGCCACCAGCGCGCGGCGTCGGGAATACCCGCCGCCCGGTTGCCTTTTGATTCCAGAGTCACTACTTTCTGATCACATCTTTCGGGGAGATGGGCCAATGCCGCTACAGACGCTGAACGCAGACGCCACAACGCAAGAGATCCTCGCCGCCATGGAGCGCGATGGCGCGGTTGTCATCGCCAACCTGATCGACGCCGATACTGTGGCACGCATGAGGGATGAAGTCATGCCGTACATCGATCGCACGCCGATGGGGAAAGACGACTTTACGGGCCGCAAAACACAGCGCACCGGAGCCCTCGTGGCGCGTACGCCAACGTGTCGTGACCTCATCCTGAACGAAAGCGTCCTTGGCGCCGCGCGCGCATTTCTGCAGCCATTCACCGACAAAATCATTCTGCATCTCACCCAGACCATCTACATCAACCCAGGCAATCCCGCGCAGGCGCTGCACCGCGATCGCCTGGCGTGGGGTAAGCACATCCCGCGGGAAATTGAGCCCCAGTTCAACACGATCTGGGCATTGACCGACTTCACCCGGGAGAACGGCGCCACGCGTCTGGTCCCGGGCAGCCACAAGTGGGACTGGGACCAGCGCGCCGATCCTGAGCAGATTGAGCAGGCTGAAATGACCGCGGGGTCCGTGTTTCTCTATACCGGCAGCGTGCTGCACAGCGGCGGTGAGAATCAGTCTGACGCGGCGCGTCTGGGTCTCAACCTGACCTATACCCTGGGCTGGCTGCGCCAGGAGGAGAACCAGTATCTCTCCTGTCCGCCGCACATCGCCAGAGACTTACCGGAAGAGCTACAGGATCTTCTGGGCTATACCCAGGGCACCTATGCGCTCGGCTACTACAGCGATCCTGAAACGCCCGCGGACGTCAGCGACATCCTGCCGCCCGAGGTTGCGCTGGGCAGAATGCCCACGAAAGGGGCATCGGTTGCCTCGACGGAAGGTGCGGATGCCATCGATTTCTCGGAAGCGGAGCAGCTGTAGCCCCATTTCCATCGAAACGCGCCTAACCGATCGAGTAGCTGATCGTCAGCGTATCGAGTACAACCGCCACGAAGCAGATGGGCACCAAAATCCGATGCAGTAACGGAGCGGGCTTCCAAGCGAGCAGCACAAGCGCTGCAATGATCGGAAACGAAGAGGCGTTGTCGACCACGAGCAGCGGATAATCGAACGCCAACGGCCGGAACAACACTCCCACTACGGCGGTCAACGCCAGCAGGCCGTAGATGGGTCTCACGCGACTGTAGTAGTAAGCGGCCAGCGGCACCTCAGGATCCTCCGGCAGCGCCAGATGCGACACGAGGTATAGCAGGGCGGGACCGCCGAACATCAAAAGCATCGCCGGAAACGTCCAGCGGTCGAGCTCGCCAAGTGACCAGCTTTCCCAGAAGATCTGCAGCAGCGCAACCAGTAGCGTCAACCATAGGGTGGCATGGGGTAGACAGAACTCCCGCATCCGTCCGTCCCGGAGAATGCGCGCGAATCCCGTGAGCAGCTCGGAAATCCCCAGGCCCACGATAATGGAAAGAAGGATCATCAGGAATTCGAAGAGCGACATGCCAGCATCTCCTTCACGTAGGTTCACTCGAGCTCGATCAACTTGTGTTGCACCCGACGCGGAACGAGCGAGCGTCAAAAAGCATGCCCTCATCTAGACGTTCTAGCAAGCTAACAAGACAACGGTGACGACATACCGGCGAGATCGGCTGACCAAAATGTCATAGCAATCAACCTGCTAAAAAAGTAGCATCACCGTGTCGGCGGAGAGCCTTCTTGCAGGGAAGGACGTTGCTCAGGAAAGGAACGGGGGTCGCGTGCATGGCTTCGATGGCCATGTGGGCGTGCGGCGCGATCGGTGAGCCTCTCGAGCTCGAGTCGATCGCAGACGACCAGGCCCGATTTGAGGCGGCCATGGCGGTATACGGTGCTCCGATCATCGACATTGGCCGCACGGCGCAGGCCGTTGAGATCGACGGCCGGTTGAACGACCCCGCATGGCAGGACGCATCCCGCGTGCCGGTATCCTGGCAGGTCAATCCGATCGCCAACGTTCCCGCGAAGTTTTCCACCACCGCCTACATCATGGACGACGGCAAGACGCTTTTCGTCGCTTTTGATGCGCGCACCGATCGCCCCGGTGGAATCCGTGCTCACCTGGGAAAGCGCGATTCACTATTCAACGATGACTACGTGGCCATAGCCATCGATACCTCGGGTGACGGCACGCGCGCATTTCAGTTCCTGGCAAACCCGCTTGGTGTCCAGGCTGATGCGGTCATAGAGCCGCAGCGGGGTGAGGACTTCTCTTTCGACGCCATCTTCGACACCGCGGGGCGGATCAACGACAACGGCTACGTCGTCGAA
The DNA here is from genome assembly GCA_028285415.1 of Pseudomonadales bacterium. Classification (GTDB taxonomy): domain Bacteria; phylum Pseudomonadota; class Gammaproteobacteria; order Pseudomonadales; family Azotimanducaceae; genus UBA4421. Next base: position 643,889 of record JANQPF010000005.1, on the reverse strand, counting down.
TTTGCCATCCCACTCACCGAGCTGCCCTTTTCGCTGCGTCCCGGCGAGCAGCAGTGGAAAGTACTGCTTTCCCGCACCCATTGGGGCGGCGACCGTTTCCAGGACATGTCCTATCCGATCAATCGAGGCAGCAGCTGCTGGCTGTGCGAGTTCAAGCCCGCCCGCGGCTTGCGAGGCATCAAGCCCGGTCGCGATCTGCAGGTGATCCCGACGGTGACCGGCGACATTGTTCGCGAACGTCCCGTCACGGGCGTACGGGACACAGAAAGATCGAACGACGTCGAGATCGGGATCGACGACTTTTCCTGGGGCATCACCCAGGGGCTCACGTTGAACGCGGCGATCAATCCGGACTTTTCCAACGTCGAAGCCGACATTGCTCAATCCGCGGTGAACTCGAGTTTTGTCCTCTTCTTCCCGGAGCGCCGGCCGTTCTTTCTCGAAGGCGCAGATCTCTTTGCCACGCCGATCAATCTGGTGAACACGCGCAACATTGTCGACCCTGTCTACGGCGCAAAATTTTCGGGTAAAGCTGGAAAAAACGTCTACGGCCTCATGACCTCCCGCGACAGGCTGACAACGTTCCTGCTGGGCGGACCGGAAGGATCGACGACAACACAAATCGACTCCGCCCATCAGGCCACCGCGCTGCGCTATCGCCGCGATCTCGAGGGTGGCTCGCTCGTCGGTATCAGCGCAACCCATCGGGCAGGTGACGACTATCGGAACGGTGTGATCAGCATAGACGGGGACTACCGCCTGACCAAAAACGATCGACTGACGGCCCAGATGTCGCGCAGCTGGTCCAAGAACCCCGCTCAGCTCGTTGCGGACAACGGGTTGGAGGAACGCACCGACGATGCCGCCGTTCGGCTGCAATATCGTCACAACAGCCGCCACTGGTTCTGGACCCTGCAGCATCAGGAAGTGGGCTCCGATTTCAGCGCCGATCTTGGATTTCTGAACGTGCGCGACTTCCAGCAGAACGGCGGCTTGTTCGGCCGTTTTTACCGCGGCGGACCGGGTCGCAGGATCAGATTCGCCAACCTGGGCGTGCAGCACTGGGACACGAGCCTGGCAGACGGCGGCGCGTTCCAGTGGCGCGGCGGTGGTGTGTTTGGCAATTTGAATCTGCCGAGGGACACCTGGCTCACCATCAACTATTTCGACCAGGAACGGGTGTTTTCAGGTGAGCGGTTCGATCTGGCGAACACCACTGTCAGTCTCAGAACCCGGCCCGCACACGGCTTGTTTCTCGCAACAAACGTCCGCTTTGGCGATCAGATCGACGTCAGCGACGTACGCGCCGCGGACGAGCTGCGGATTGAGCAGCGCGTGGAATACAATCTGAACAAGCATGTCCTGCTGCGCCTGCGGCATACCTACCAGACGCTCGACGTCCGGCAAGGCCGCATCCTGACGGCGCATCTCACGGATTTTCGCGTTGGTTACGAATTCGATCTGAAAAACTCGTTGCGGTTGTCGCTCATCTATCGCAACACAGAGCGTAACCCTGAGCGCTTTGATAGCGAGCAGGAACGTCGTGTGGAGTCTTATGACACACAGTTGTTGTATACCTACCAGGTAAATCCACGCACCGTGTTCTTCGCGGGCTATGCGTCAGACGGGGTTGGCAACGATCAGTTTTCCGGCTTACGCCGGACCGGAGACAGTTTCTTCATCAAACTATCGTACGCCTGGCGGCTGTGACTCACCTGACCGGATTTGCCTACTTATGCTTGTCCGTGCGATCGGCGTACTGGCTGTTCGGCCTGAGCGTGCGATCGAAGCGCCAATCGGAAACCACTTTCGCAGCACTCGCAACACCCTGCTCGTCCCACTGATTCTCTTCCGTAATGTTGGGGTCGCGTCCGCGCAGACGGCGCATGGTGTGCTGAGTTTCGATGTAACGTCGCACCGCTTTCTCCCCATCCGGGCGGATGGTAAACGGACCGAAATCAATCCCTTCCCTGGTTGCAAAGTACCACATGCCGTTGCTTTTGAAGAAACGGTCCGTCTGAAAGACTTTGCACTCTTCGGTGTCAGTCGCTCTACGCACTTTCTCTCCCGGACATCCTATCCATGGGCGCGGAACCGACATTAGTGCGGATGATACAAAATTGCAAAAAAGCGGCTGGAAAGAACCGTCAGGTCACTTAACACACACGGTATCTAGAGACTGTTTCTCCAAGCGACCATCCCCGCGGGATCATCGAAGACGTCCTCCATCTTCACGATGACGCCATCGGCGTACTGAACCGTCTCGTATCCGGAGAGAATGAGGTCGGGCATGCCTGCCTTCGTGTACTTGAGCGAGAACTTCAGCGTAATCGTGTCGCCGGATTCGGTGACCTCAGGCTCCCCCACGAGACCACGAGAATCGCTCTTTCGTTCCAACGCGTTGACGCTGTGCTTCAGTGCCTCGAGAACCGCGTCGCGGCCATTGGCTTCGCTCCCATCGCCGGGACGATATGACGCATCCGGCGCAAAGTACTGTTCGAGCCGACTCCAGTCGTCATCCAGCAGACTCGTTTCAAAGTCGGCGGCGTAAGCGCCAAAACCCGTGAGGTTACTCATCTGCCTGCTCTCCCTGTCTATGTTGAGGAGAGAATACGCCCGTGGCATGGCGGTGTCTCCTCCAAGGTCCGTCCGAGTGACTGTCCACCGGCCGCTCTATATATTCAACGGTCAGACCCTGGTCGTCAGCACGTGGTCCGCTGCGGGGCATCCCATCTGACACAACGGAGAGACAAGATGCCATTGAGGGTGACGTTCGAACTGGAAGACGAGGACCTGTCGTATTTCCGCACAAACATGCAGAAGGCGCAGACCCGTGCTGCCGCGATGGCAGATCGGGACGTGCTGCAGGCCGCCGACGCGCACATACTCGAAGCCAAGCGCACCCGTCTGCCGAACTTTGTCGAGGAACGCGTCAACCGGGTGGGCGTGCTTGTCGAGATGCTGCGCGACGACGAGTGGGACCTGCCCCCGGCTGAACGCAGGAACGTGCTCGCCGCGCTCGTCTACCTGAGCGAGCCCGACGATCTGATTCCCGACGAGGTACCGGTACTCGGCTACGTCGACGACGCCATCATGATTGAGCTTGTGGTCAAAGAACTGCGCCCGGAGATCGACGCGTTTCTCGATTTCTGCCGCTATCGAGAGCGCGCCCGCAGCCGCAACCCCAACCTCTCGCGAGAGGAGTACCTGGCAATCAAACGGCGTGAGCTGCACGCGCGCATGCGACGGCGTCGGGAGAGCCGTTTCTCCGGAACCCGGACGAGCGGAAGACCCCGCTTTCGACTGTTTTGAAACTCACGGTTGGTTGTCGAGTGAAATAGAGGCCAGACCGACCGTGCGACGATCGGGCTAAGGCCTATTTAAATGCGCGCCTGCACCGCAGGCATCCGGCAGATCCAGATCGTCGAGCCATGAGTAAATACCCAGAACCAGGGGCACCCGCACCTTCAAGCGCGCAAACAAGCCGCCGGAATCCTCGGGCTCCAACGTGTGCCCGACACCATCAACCTGAATGAGCTGGTAACAGGCACCCGCCGATTGTGCCGCGGATACCCGACTCATGCTGAGCGCAACTGGAGAAAACCGATCCAGCCGTGGGTCCCCAAACACCCAGAGCACTGGCGCGCCAATAAGGTTCAACAGCGGCTGCGGATCGAAATCCAGTATCGTCCGTTCCCACTGCCGGTGGTCAGAATTGAGCGGCTCCGGATCAGCACCTGCGTAAACTTCTTCAAACCAGGCACGATCATCGTATTCATTCCAGATCTCGATGAATTCCCGATAACCCGAGTTTGTTCTGGTAACGCCGTGATCCGCGCGGAGCAGTCGCAGAGCTTCGCCAGCCGCGGCTTCTTCGAAACCTGCATGTCGCACCTGGGCTTCGCGGCCGAACAGGCGATCTTCCGCTACGGTGGACAGAGACACCGACGCCATGACAATAAAGTCCGGCGCTTCCACCTGGTCGGCTACCAGCGAGACGACCCAGCCGCCCTGGCTGGCTGCAAAGAAGCCCACCCTTCGGGCATCGATTTCGCGGCGAGCCTGCAGCAATCGATAGGCGGCCGCAGCATCTGCTGCGAGATGTTCGAAGCTGAACTCGCGCCACTCATGAGGAAGCCCTTCAGAAGCGCCCAGACCGCGTTTGTCATACGCAAGCGCGGCATGACCTTTCAAGGCAAACAACCATGCGTACGCCATCATTGATTTGCGCGTCACCTCGCCGGAACCATGCACCAGCACGACGCCGGGTGTCGGATCGATCCTGCGCGGTACAAGTAACGTGCCCCGCAACAGTAGATCACCGCTGCGAAACTCAATCTGTTCTTCAGCGATGGATAACCAGACGGCACCGGTCAGGAAGCCAAGAACGCCCAGCAGCGAAGCGAGACTCAGACAGAGCTTTTTCACCAATGACATGACATCGGGCCAGGCATCGAAGACCGCCGCTCAGGGCTGGATCACCACCGAGGAGATTCCTTTGCAATGCGGAGCCTGGCTGATGGCGTCGTTGATTTTTTCCAGCGGATAAGCGTGAGTGTCAATAAGACTCAGATCCAGAACTCCGGATTCGATCATGCGAACCAACTGCAGGGGACAATCGGTATCGTACATGTAAGAACCCACAATCTTCAGCTCCCTGATCAGAACACTGGCATACGACACCGGTATCGAGGTGCCGACGCCACCTACCCACACGGCACATCCTCCGTACTTCAGGCCGCCGAGGGCAACTTCCGTCGACGACGAGTCCGGCGCGGCGGATGCGTCGACACAGAGATCCGCCCGAGGCTCCATCTGTAGCAGCGCTTCCAGATCCGTGCCGGTGTCTCCCGACAGCGCCACGCACTCGATCCTGGGATCGATTCGCGCTAACTGCGCCAGCACCTCTCGATCGCGTCCGAGTCCAACCACTTTCCGCGCGCCCAGGGCAAGCGCAAGCAACGCGGTGCTCGCGCCGATGTTGCCGGTAACGCCATTCACGACCAGGCTACAGCCCGGCTGCCAGCCGCCTTTCTGCAAGGCGCCGTAGGCAACCGTCAGAATGTTGAGGTGGGCCAACGCAGCGTGTCGGTCTTTCAATGACGGGTCAATTCGAGTTACGCACGTCGCCGGATAACCAGCGAACTCGGCAAAGGAGCCGTTCTTCCATTTGTCCAGGAGCGGACCCGCTCCGGGTGTCAGCCCGAACCAGCCGATGAGGATCATTTCGGGATCACGGTCCGGGGCCGCGTCCACCACGTGCGGATTACAAAAAACGAAGTCTCCCTTGGCAAGCCCGATGACGTCGTCCCCCACCTCTTCCACCAATCCCACAGCGGACAATCCGGGCGTGTAGGGTGTCGGCGTCGGCAGGCGACCTTCGCCCCCGCTGAAGACTTCATCGGTATACGACATCATGTGGGAGCTCAGCACTCTGACGACAACACCGTCCGGGTGTACGGCCGGGACGGGGATTTCTTCGATGACCAGTGGTTCTCCTGGCGCGTTCAATCGTGCAGCTTTCACCGACTTCCTCCTTACTTGTGAAGGATATGGTGGAGAAGTTGCTGGTCCCGGACAACCGGTAGTGACGTGGGTGGAAAGGCAGGCAAAAAAAGCCCGGATCAGACGCCGGTTGGGGTCGGCGCCTAACGATCCGGGCTTAAAGGGATAATCGTTACGTGTTTGCGATCTGCGGTTAGCCGCGGTCTCCCGCACGCTGTGCGGCTTCGGCGATGCGCACCCATTCCTCACCGGCGTGATAGCCGCTCAGCTGGGGGTGATCGACTTTCTCCACCAGATCTGCAACAACGCCGTCCACACAAGTCTTCACATCATTGTGTGAGCGGATTTGAGAATAGGTGGGGCAGTATTGCTTGGCGGTCTTGACGATACGTGCATGCACGTCCTGGACGCCGTTGAAGGTGCTGAGCTCATTGGCTGAATACGTCAGTACGTACTCATCGTTGGCGACAGCGGTGCCGCCCAGGCCGAACAAAGCGATGCTAACGGTTGCTACAATCAGTTTTTTCACTCTCTCATCTCCTAGCAGTTCAATTCGAGGCACTTTGTGCGCCTGATCTCTATCGTTAGCCTGCAATCTTCTGGTTCAATCCATTTTGTTGCTGGCTGACTTCTTAGTCGCATCACCGAAACAGAAAGTTTTGTCTTTTTTTCTTTTTCGTTCGTCTTTTTGTTTCAAATGGTTCTTGGTCTTACCAATCAGGTCTTACCAAAGCTCCCTCGGCAAATTGACTGCCCCAACTGATTGCGCAACATCTACGACGCTTGGCAATTTATCGTCCGGCTGCAGACGACGCTGCTTGATTGCGTCCTGCCAGACCGTGCGACTTGCCACCTGCGCGTCGTTTGTTCGCGCTTACTTGTATAGATGCTTCGAATTTCAGAAGGGTTGCAGCGAGATGAAAAAAAGTTCCGTGCAGAACCGGAAATCCCTCATACAGAAGGACATTCAGACAAAAGATAGTTATAGAAGAAGCACTTACGTGATGCGCAAGCGTGTGGCGGTCTCAAATATTGTCCGACAATATGGATCAGTCGAAGTGTTTCTCGCCTGATCCGAAGCACAGGTAAAACACCATGCCGAACACGGTGACCGCACCTGCCACCTGAAAAACCAGCGCCCAGCTGCCGGTCAGGTCCAGAATGTAGCCGCTGACCGTGACGCCAATGATGCCGGGAATCGTCGCAAACGTATTGGTGATCCCCATGAGCTTACCCGCGTGATTCGGTGCGACATCCATGTGGTTGACGGCAAACCCGCCGGTGACGAACGCGCCAATGGCGTTGCCCACGCACATGATTGTGATCGCAAGCCACGCGGACTCCACTTCCCCGACCACAAAAAGCGCCGCGGCAATGCCGCCGAAGCCGATGGTCTGACAGATCTTGCGTACGCGGGTGATCCCAATTCCCGAACGCACCATACGGTCAGCAACGTTACCGGCAATGTTCAGAAATACGAACGAGACGAGGTGGGGCAGCATGCTGACCCAGCCCGCGTTGGAAAAGTCGACCCCAAGACCTTTATTGACGAAGGTCGGCAGCCAGGACAGAAGCACATAAAGCGACCAGTTGTTGCAGAAGTGGGCGACCACAATTGCCCAGACCGGCATCGATCGCGCAAACGCCAGAAGCGGGACGGCCGCCGGCTGGGCCGCCGCGCCGTCCGGAAGCCCGTTTTCGATTTCCGCCTTCTCCGCGGCGCTGATCTCCGGATGCGCATCCGGCTCCCGGGCGGTCAACCGGTGCCAGAAGAAAAACCAGATGAACCCGACGGCACCAAAAATATAGAAGATCCACTCCCAGCCGAAGGCAATGGCGATATAAGGTGCAACCACCAGCGCCGCCACCTGACCTATCGGGATGCCGCTATTGCTGAACGCCATCGAGCGCGCACGCTCCGCCGTCGGCACCCATCTGGAATAGAGCGCGTAAATCGAAGGGAACGTGACGCCCTCACCCATCCCCATGAGAATCCGCGTGGCAATCAGCATGCCAATGCCCATGGCTGCAGCTGGCGGCGTCAGAATGGTGAACGCCGACCACCACAGCACGCCGACCGCCAGCACCAGCTTGCCGCCGAAGCGGTCGGCGAGATAGCCGCCCAGAAACTGCGTGACCATATAGCCGAAGTAAAAGCAGGACAGGATCCAGCCCTGCGTCCCTGAATCCCAGCCGTACTGCTCGGCCATGGGAATGATCGCCACGGAGATGTTGACGCGGTCGATGTAGCAGACGAAGACGGCGCAGAAGCAAAGAAAGACCAGCAGATGGCGCTGCCGCCATTGGTTTGTCAGCAACATGCGGCCTCCGGAACGCGGATATCAGCCACCTTCTACCAGGTGTCCACGTTCGGTCGTTTTTTGCCGGTGCGAGCCGGTTTCGGCGGGATGGATCTCAGGCCTGCCGTAATCCACCTGCGACTGTCCGCCGGGTCGATGACGTCGTCGAGCTCAAAATGTGAGGCCATGTTCACCGCTTTCCCCCGTTGGTACATGTCAGCAACCATCCTTTCATAAGTTTCCGCCCGCTCGGCCGGATCTTCGATCGCCTGCAACTCTTTGCGATAGCCGAGTTTCACCGCGCCCTCGAGCCCCATGCCGCCGAACTCACCGGTGGGCCAGGTGACGCAGAAGAGCGGCGCCTTGAAGCTGCCGCCAGCCATCGCCTGCGCGCCCAGTCCGTATCCTTTGCGAGTGACGATGGTCATGAGCGGCACGTCGATGTTGGCGCTCGTGACAAACATGCGGGCGGCGTGGCGCACGACCGCGGTCTTTTCGATCTCCGGGCCGACCATGATGCCGGGACAATCGCAGAGCGACAGGATCGGGATGTCAAACGCATCACAGAGCTGCATGAAGCGCGTTCCTTTGTCTCCGCCCGGCGCGTCGATCGCACCGGATAAATGTGCCGGGTTGTTGGCGATGACACCAATGGGCTGGCCTTCCACCCGGATGAAGGCGGTGATGATGCCGATACCCCAATCGGGTCTGAGCTCCAGAATGGAGCCAACGTCGGCGATGCCTTCGATGACTTCGCGCATGTCGTAGTAACGCAGGCGATTCTCCGGAACCACAAACCGGAGCTTACGGGGATCCGGCGCCTCCCATTCATCAACCGGCCCCTGAAAGTAGGACAGGTATTGCTTGGCCTTGGCGACCGCTTCCGCCTCGTCCTTGACTGCAATGTCGACCACACCGTTAGGCACCTGGACATCCATGGGACCCACTTCTTCGGGTTTGAACACGCCCAGTCCGCCGCCTTCGATCATCGCCGGCCCGCCGATACCAATGTTCGACCCTTCCGTTGCAATGATGACGTCGCAGCAGCCGAGCAAAACCGCGTTGCCGGCAAAGCAGCGTCCCGTGGTGATACCCACAATCGGCACGAGACCCGACAGCCGTGCAAAGTAGGTAAACGCCCAGCAGTCGAGCCCGGCAACGCCGGATCCATCGGTATCCCCGGGCCGCCCGCCACCGCCTTCGGCAAAGAGCACCGTGGGCAGCCTGTAGGTCTCGGCAACCTCGAAGAGGCGGTCCTTTTTGTCGTGGTTCTTCATTCCCTGGGTACCGGCCAGGACCATGTAGTCGTACGACATGATCATCGCGCGAGCACGATCCTCGCCGAAGAGATCGCCGTTGATCTGGCCCAAACCACAGACCATGCCGTCGCCCGTCGTGTTGGCAATCAGGTCTTCAATGGAGCGACGCCGACGCTGGCCGGCCAGCACCACTGAACCGTACTCGACGAAGGTGCCCTCGTCACAAAGATCCGCGACGTTCTCGCGCGCCGTTCGATGTCCGGTCTTGCGTCGCTTCGCGACCGCTTCCGGGCGGGATACATCGTGCCCTGCCCCTTGGCGATCGAATACCTCCTGCAGATCGGGACGAATACGATCGAGATCAAGCGCTTCCGTCGCACCTTCTTGACCCGCAGCCACGTCCTGCTCGGCCAGATAAATCAGCGGATGACCTTCGAAAACCGCATCTCCCGCCGACACGCCGAGGCGCTGCACAACGCCGCTCACCTCCGCGCGCACCTCGTGCTCCATTTTCATGGCCTCCATGATGAGGACAAGCTTGCCCGCATACACCTCATCTCCCGGCTGTACCTCGTAGCTGACGAGCGTGCCCTGCATCGGAGCCCGCACTGCGACGACCCCGGCGGCAAACTCCTCATCGACCAGTTCCAGAATCTGCGGCGCCTGTACGCCCCCTGCCGCGCCGGACTTTCCGTGCTCGAGCACCGCCAGCGGATCCGAGGGGTCCACTTTGACGCCGGCCAGCGGCGCATCTGCTTCCGCCGGCGGCTTCACCAGCTCGCTCACGTGCTCATCGACGAAACTCGTCGTGACCCGTTGTTCTTGAAAAGCCGGATGTGCGAGCAGCGCTTGCAGAAACTCGACGTTCGTCGCGACACCGGTGATCTCGAAATCTGCCAGCGCCCGCTGCGCGCGGGTGATCACCTGCGCAAAGTCCGGGCTCGTCGCGCTGACGATCAGCTTGGCAAGGAGCGAGTCGTAGCTTGGGCTCGTCCTGTAGCCTGCATACCCATACGTATCGGTACGCAAGCCCGGCCCCGTTGGCGGAACGAAGCTCGAGAGAACCCCACCGGCCGGTTTGACATTGCCGGACGCATCCATGGTTTCCATGTTGATGCGCAGCTGCATCGAATGACCGCGGGGCGTCGGAATCTCCGCCTGGGTGAGCCCGAGATCGGCAAGCGTGGCGCCACCGCCTATCTGCAGCTGCGCCTGTACCAGATCGATGCCCGTCACCTCCTCGGTGACCGTATGTTCAACCTGCAGGCGCGCGTTGGCTTCCATGAAGTAAAACGCATCCCGCTCGGTATCCACCAGGAATTCGATGGTGCCGAGGCTCTTGTAGCCGACCACCTCGCCCATTTTGACCGCAGCCTGACAAATCTGCTCCCGTAAGTTCGCAGACAAGGTGGGACTTGGCGCAATCTCGATGATCTTCTGGTGCCGCCGCTGAACGCTGCACTCCCGCTCATGCACGTGACTGACCTGTCCCGATCCGTCACCGACGATCTGAACCTCGATGTGCCGCGCTTTGCCCACGTATTGCTCAACGTAGAGCGCGCCGGAGCCGAAGGCCGCTTCCGCTTCCGAAGCCGCTCGGGTAAACGCGTCAGCAAGTTCGGTGACGTCCCGCACCACCCGCATGCCGCGGCCGCCACCGCCGGCAATGGCTTTGAGAACGACGCCCGTGTCCTCATGGTCGAGCAGGAACGCCTGTGCCTCTTCGATGGTCACCGCGTGAGAGAGACCATCGAGAACCGGCACGCCCGTTTCGTCGGCCAATCCGCGCGCAACGGCTTTGTCGCCAAACTTCTCGAGCGCGGCAGCGTCCGGACCGACAAACGTCACACCCGATGCTTCCAGCGCCGCAGCAAACGCCGCGTTTTCGCTGAGAAACCCGTAGCCCGGGTGCACGGCGTCACAGCCGTTGTCCGCCGCCAGCGCCGCAATCTGCTCTATGTCGAGATAGGCGCGTGCACCGCGACCCTGCAGCGGCAGCGCCCTGTCGGCTTTCCTGACGTGCAGCGAATCGGCGTCGTCTTCCGCGTAGATGGCCACGGTCTCGAGACCCAGGTCCTGAGCCGCACGCATGATACGCAGCGCTATTTCGCCGCGGTTGGCAATCAACAGAGTATTCATATCCCCCCACTACCCGGGCGCATGCGCGCCCGATACTCGTATCAAAATGATTTTATTCGAGGCGCGTTTTCACCTCAGCCAGGCGCTCGATGGTGGCCAGCGCTTCAGCCTGATCGGCACTGACGTTACGCACGATGATGTCCGTGTAACCCGCATCGGCGAACGCCTGCATGGCGGCCGCCACTTCGTCGACGTCACCCGTCATCAACGCTTCTTCACTGAAGCCGCGGTAACCTTTCTCGAGATAGCGCGCCTTGAGTGCGGCAGCTTCACCAGCATCCGAGCCGATAAAAATGTCACGGCGCAGCGCCACCGCCGTGGGCGTCCGCTCATGCTCGGCGCAGGCCTGGCGATAAAGATTCAGCGAGTCGGTTGCCTCCGCGAGACTCGTGCTGGGAGATGCCAGCCAGCCTTCGGCAAGACGCGCGGTGCGGTTGATCGCCGCGGGAACCGTCGAGCCGACCCACACGTCTACTGCAACTGCGGGCACGGGGTTGATCCTGGCCTCTTTGATGTTCCAGAAACGTTCGTGAGTAACGGTTTCACCTGCCCATAGCGCGCGCATGATGTCGAGCGATGCTTCGAACATCGGCACTCTGAGCTTCGGATCCACGCCCATGGCGTGACATTGATGCGCATCTCCCAGACCGCACTGCATGATGAAGCGACCCTCCATGATGGCGGCAAGCGTGCCTATCTGTTCAGCAAGCAGTACGGGATGCCACAACGGCAAGAGATAAAGCGCACCGGCTGGCTTGTTACCCCACTCTGCCAGCATACGGCCGAGAATCGCGTTGTTCTGGTAGTACGCGGTGGGCGTGACGTGATGATCGCCGACAAAGAGCGTATCAAGATCGGCCTGGCGGGCTGCCCGGGCGCGCTCAACCATGTTGCGCGCACCTTCCCGTGGATCCGACACGCGATAGTTCGAGCACACCGATATGCCTATGCGCATAGCTCCTCCCCCAAATAAGTTCCTCCCCCAAAAGGGCATTGTAACGCGCCTGCGCCTTCAGGAAACGTTCTCCGGACCGTGATGCGCCATTTCCCAGATGGAGGCTGCGGGGACGAGTTCATGGGCAAGCAGGCGTTCGTTGTCGAAAAGAAAGTCGTAAACCGCCGTTCCGTTACCCACGCTCTCGAGGAGGCCGGGCAGCCACACCGCGTCATCAGGCCACATCTGCTCATAGGGTACTTCGGACAGCGGACACCAGAACGGGCGCGCCTCCGCGGTTTCTAACGGCGTGCCGCTGAACCGGGTGGCGCGCAGCGCAAACCCGAGCCACTGCGGGCCGTTACGCTCCACAAACCGCATTTCGACGCCAACCTCAGCGTCGTGAACTTCGAGGCCCACTTCCTCGTAGACTTCGCGCACCGCGCAGGCCACCACCCCTTCTCCCGGCTCGAGCTTGCCGCCAGGGCCGTTGATACGCCCGGCCCCGTGCCCTGTCTTCTTGTGAATGAGGAGCACGTGGCCATCGTGGACAATGAAGAGCAACGTGCCGACAAACTCCGGCTGCCAGTCCTGAACCCAGGTGGTCGTCAGCTTCACGTGCGCGCGTTGCCCAACCGGGTCAACACGGGATCACTCCAGGATACGGAGACGAGGTTGTCCATCAGCCGCTGCGCGACAATTGCCCAGGTATTGTTCTCGGCATGGTCTCTACACGCCTCCCGGGACAGTTTCAGCGCTCCGTCGACGGCAGTCTCCAGATCGTCGTGCAGGCATCCGTTCACGCCTTCGACCACAACGTCGATCGGACCCGTGACCGGAAAGGCCGCTACCGGCGTGCCGCAGGCGTTGGCCTCGAGCATGACAAGCCCGAAAGTGTCGGTCAACGACGGGAAGACGAAGACATCCGCAGCAGCATACTCATCGACAAGCGGCTGCCCTCTGCGGTACCCGAGCCAGTGCGCGTCCGGATATTTCTTTTCGAGCTCCGCGCGCTGCGGACCGTCACCGACGATCACCTTGTCCGCGTCGATTTCCAGCGCCAGGAACGATTCGATGTTTTTCTCGACGGCCACGCGGCCGACGTAAACCAGCCTCGGACGATCGCGTTCACCGAGCGGCCGAGGTTGAAACTTCTCGATATCAACCCCACGACTCCAGACGACCAGATTGTCCAGGCCCCAGCTTTCAAGCTCAGCTTTGTGGCTGGCCGTCGTGCACAGCGTGCGCACGGCCGGCCCGTGAAACCAGCGCATGAACTTGTAGCCGACGCTCAAAGGCAGTTTGACCCGCTCCTGCACGTATTCCGGGAATTTTGTATGCAGGGACGTCGTGAACGGCACATTGTGTTTGACGAGGAGTCGGCGGGCGTAAAGACCGAGCGATCCCTCCGTGGCAACGTGCACGTGATCCGGTGCATATTCTGCAATCATCCGTTTCATGATCCAGGGGTTACGGGCTAGCTCAATCTCGGGATAGCTCGGCAACGGAAAGGTTTTGAACAGCCCGGCATGAATCACTTTGATCTCATAACCTGCCGCTTCCAGGTGGCCAAGCACCGTGGTCCAGGTCGTCACCACCCCGTTCGTCTGCGGTGCCCAGGCATCGGTAATGAGTAGAAATTTCTTCATCGTTTGTGTTGCCAGTGCCGCACGCCGGAAAACCGCGGCAGCTTAGCGCATCAAACGTTAAACTTTTGTTGCATTACGACGCAAGGAGTCGCCGTGGCCTCAGCAGAGATCAGCCTGAGCCGGGAGGACATCACCACGCTCGACGTCGACGCCATCGTCAACGCCGCCAATGAGAGCCTGCTCGGCGGCGGCGGCGTGGACGGCGCCATCCATCGAGCCGCCGGTCCCGAGCTTCTCGCGGCATGCCGCACCCTTGGCGGGTGCCCGACAGGTGAAGCCAGGGTGGCTGCCGGTTACAGCCTGCCGGCTCGCCACGTGGTTCATACCGTCGGACCTGTGTGGCGTGGCGGCCACGACGGCGAGGCTGAGCTACTGGCTTCCTGCTACAGGACGAGCCTTGCAGTCTGCGACGAGATGGGGCTGACCAGCGTCGCGTATCCGGCAATCAGCACGGGTGTGTACGGTTATCCGAAAGATGCCGCCTGCGCCATTGCCGTTGAGACCGTCATGCGCCTCAATCTGCGCGCGACCATTCGGGTCATTTTCACCTGTTTCGACAACGAGACGTTTGCGTTGTACGGGAAGACGCTCGCTAGGCTTGCGTGAGCGCGCGGTAGCGGTCTTCGAGCGCTGCGTAGAGCACTTCGGGCAGCGCGGCGGGATCGGCATCTACCGTATCGAGAAGCTCCACGAGGTGTTCGTTGTCCTCCTGCCCGTTCCAGACTTTGACGTACTCACCGCTCTGATACCCGTGGTTCTGGCGCAGCCGGTTCAGCACGTTCTTACCGATGTACATGTCGAAAAGCTCTAAGTAGGGCATCGGCAGCTCACGCATGGCGTCGATAAAAGGCGCAAGTTCAAAAGACCGGGTCTCGAGGCTCGATGCGGCCAGCGCCTCGATGGCCGCCCGGAACGCAGCGGGGTCTCCGGTGCCGGGCTCGGCAGCGGCAAGTGCAGCACCGACGTCATCACGCAGCGTGCCTGCCCGCAGCATTTCACTCAGAGCGAAGTGCCAGATATCCACCAGCTCGAGCTTGACCTGCGCCACGTCCGGGTTTTGTTTCTTCCACCACTTCCAGCCGAAGTGATCCAGCATCTCCGCGCACTCTACCCATATCGCGCGATAGTATTCGTAGCCCTGAGTGCGCCACTCCGGGTGCACCTGACAGTTGTGCTCGTCCTGCATGCGAGCCATGGTTTCGAGCATGGCGGTGGCTTGTTTTTCTTCCATAGGTTTCCGAACGAGAGTTAGCGCCCCAAACGGAGATTATGCTGTATTCTTAGATTCATGGCCAAAAAGCCGCTAACCGCAATGCTGATGCATCCTGTGGTCAGAGACGAACTGTTTCGCACCGACCACGTGGATGTATTGCAACGTGTAAGCAACCTTGTCAGCGACAAGCCGTTTCGCGACTTCGAAGAGGTTGCCCCGCACCTTCCCCAGATCGAAGTGCTGATTACGAGCTGGGGCAGCCCGCGCATCGACGAGCAGTTCATCGCTGAAACGCCGCGCCTGAAGCTCGTTGCCCATCTCGCCGGTTCAGTGAAAGGTTTCATCGACGATGCCGTCTGGCGCCGCGGCATACAGGTTGTCAACGCCGTCAGCGCCAACGCGGTCCCCGTTGCCGAGTACACCGTGGCGGCGATCCTCTTCGCGAACAAGCAGGTTTTTCAGCTCAACCACTTTTACCTGAAGTACAAAGAAAACCGCGCACCCTGGACGCGGGAAGCACCCAACGTCGGCAACTACAACAAAACCGTCGGCATCATCGGCGCATCACACGTTGGCAGGCTCGTGATCGAGCACCTGCAGCGCTTCGAGCTCAAGGTTCTGCTCTACGACCCCTACATGACGCCGCTCGACGCGCGCCAGCTGGGAGCGCACAAGGTGGGGCTCACGGAGCTCTTGAGCCAGTCGGACGTTGTGTCCATACATGCACCGCTCCTGCAGGACACGCGGCACATGCTGGGCGCGCGTGAGCTTGCACTGATCAACGACGGCGCAACGCTGATCAATACGGCCCGCGGCGCTATTATCGAGCAGGCCGCGCTCGAGGCAGAACTCGCCAGCGGCAGACTGTTTGCGATACTCGACACGACCGATCCAGAAGTTTTACCCGCCAACAATCCGCTGTTTCGTTTGCCGAACGTCTTTCTGACCCCGCACATCGCCGGCTCCCTCGGCGATGAGACCCAGCGTCTGACGGACTACATTGTCGCCGAACTCGAGCGCTACACACGCGGCATGAACCTCAAACACCTGGTGAAGCGAGAGCATCTCGCCCGCCTTGCTTGATCGCACCCAGGTTGCCGCCTTTCGTGTGAGGCGGTAGATTCCTAAGCGGCTGCCGCAGGCAGCGGACGGACAAAGGGACACTACTCATGGATCTATCCTTCGGGCCCGAATACGAGGCCTTTCGCGCTGAAGTGCGTGAATTTCTCAATGACCACGGCGACAAAGCGCCGCGTAACGCAGCACTCAAGAGCGATGAGCTCATCAGCTGGCAGAAGCGCCTGATTGAGCACGGCTATACGGCGCGCACGATACCCGAAGCCTACGGCGGCTTCGGCGCGGAGCCGGACATCATCAAATCCCGGATCATTGCCGAAGAATTCGCCGACGCCCGCGTCAACTCAGGGATGGGTGGCCAGGGCATCTCCATGCTGGTACCCACGCTGCTGGAAGTCGGCACCGAGGCGCAGAAGCTCGAGTTCATCAAGCCCACCATCCACGGTGAGATGGTCTGGTGCCAGGGTTACTCCGAGCCTGGCGCCGGCTCTGATCTCGCCAGCCTCAAAACCAGGGCTGAGCTCGACGGCGACGAGTGGGTGGTCAACGGCCAGAAGATCTGGACGAGCACCGCCCACCTGGCTGACTGGATTTTCTGTCTGGTGCGCACCGAGCCTGACGCTCCCAAACACAAGGGTATATCGTTTCTGCTTTTCAGCATGGACACGCCGGGTATTGAGGTCCGCCCGCTGGTGGACATGACCGGCGTGGCCAATTTCAACGAGACGTTTTTCACCGACGTGCGCGTCCCCAAACAACAGATTGTCGGGAACCGCGGCGACGGCTGGCTGGTGGCAAACGCCATTCTCGGACACGAACGTGACTCCCTGGGCGACCCCAACGTCACACTGACACGCCTCAACGCGCTGACTGAGCTCATGAAGACGGAGACGGTCAACGGCGAGCGGATGATCGACAACCCGGTCTATCGCGATCGCCTCATGCAGATCCAGGGGCGCGTCATGGCCATGCGTTTCAACGAGCTGCGCATCCTCTCTTCGCGCATCAACGAAGGCCAGGACGCAAAACTTGCGCGCATGGTGACCAAGCTACAGGGCACGGAGCTGCGGCACGACCTCGAGGGTCTGGCGATCGACATCATGGGTGAAGTTGGCCTTTCCTATGAGGACAACCCTTACACCCGCGGGGCAGGCAGCTGGCAGAGCCAGTACATGTTCTTTCTGGGACTGATCATCGGCGGTGGCACATCGCAGATTCAGAAGAACATCATCAGCGAAAGGGGTCTCGACATGCCCAAAGAACCGAAGTTCGAAATGGGGGCGTTGTAATGCAGTTTGGACTTTCCGAAGAACAGGTACTCCTGCAGGATAACGTTGCCCGCTTCCTTACCGACAACGTGCCGCTCGACGCGGTGCGCGCTTACGCGGACGGTGGTGATGACGCCACAATCTGGCAGGGGCTCAGCGAGCTGGGCGTTGCCGCGCTGCTCATTCCCGAGGAAGCCGGCGGCATTGGTCTCACTCCGCTGGACGCAGCCATCGTCGCCGAATGCCTGGGTTACAACACGGCACCCGCGCCTTATCTCGGCAGCGCCGTCATGGCGCCCACGGCGCTCGCCGCAAGCGGCGGTGATCACACAGAGCTTCTCGGCGAGCTTGCAGCGGGCAGCAAACGTATCGGGATCGCCTTCGGCGAGGCCATCGGCCGTCGCAACGACGCGGGCGTGACGGTTGCGGGCGCATCCCTCGACGGCAAAGCGCTGTTCGCCTTCGACGATGCGGCCGATGCCTACCTCGTCGCCAGCAACGACAAAGCGCTGTATCTGGTAGACGCGGACGCTGCGGGCATTAAGCCGTTGACCACCATCGACAAATCACGGCGTACCGTTGAGCTCACCTTCGATGGCTCGAGCGCGACGCAGATCAGCGACGACCCCGAAGTATTCAATACAACGCTCGACATCGGCAGGGTCATGCTCGCCGCGGATACGCTCGGTGCCGCGCAGAACATGATTGACAAGGCCGTGGACTACGCCAAGGAACGTGAGCAGTTCAACCGGCCCATCGGCAGCTTCCAGGCCGTAAAACACATGTGTGCCGAGATGGCAGCGGGACTCGAACCCTGCCGCGCGATGGTCTGGTTCGCCGCGCACGCTCTAGCGGAGCTTCCCGACGAAGCTCGTCTGACAGCTTGTCATACGAAAGCGCATCTAGCTGAGGTCGGCAAGTTCGTCGCCAAAACGGCAACTGAGGTGCATGGCGGCATGGGCTTCACGGACCTCCTCGGCCTGCACTACTGGTTCAAACGCTGCGGCGCGAACCGTCAGTGGCTCGGCGCACCGGAGCTGGTCCGCGACGAAGCAGCAGCACTGCAGGGCCTTGCGTGAAAGACTATCTCGAGCTCGCCGAACGCGCCTGGCAGGGTCAGCTCGACCTCGCGTTCGAGCACCACCCGGTGCATGCCGCCTACGATGGCGCAACTGAAATCGAAGACGGCCTGCTCGTTCTGAAAGGCATCGCCTGCATCTACGTCATCGACACCGGTGACGGGCTGGTCATGCTGGACGCGGGTTCCAAACTCGACATTGAACGTACGTTTACGGAAGTGCGCGCCTGGCGCCCGGACACGCCGCTGCAATTGGTGGTCTTCTCGCATCATCACGTTGATCACGTTTTTGCCACCGCACCGTTCACCCGGGAGGCCGCAGAGCGTGGGTGGAAGCCACCCGAGGTCGTCGCACACGAGCTGACGTCCGCACACTTCGACCGCTACAAACACACAAACGGCTGGAACACTGCCATCAATCGGCGGCAGTTTGCGATCCACGCGCCCAACTTCTTCTGGCCGGACGAATACCGGTATCCGGACACGACCTACGGCAGACAAATGACGCGTAAGGTCGGTGAGCTGACCTTCGAGCTCAACTACGCCCGCGGCGAGACCGACGATCACACCTGGACCTGGATCCCCGAGCGCAAAGCCGTCATGCCTGGAGATCTATTCATCTGGGCGCTGCCCAACGCCGGCAATCCACAGAAAGTGCAGCGCTACGTTTCAGACTGGGCGAGCGCCCTCCGCGACATGGCGGCGCGCAAACCCGAACTCCTCCTGCCCGGGCACGGATTTCCGATTTTTGGCGCCGAGCGCGTGCATGAGGCACTGACCGAAACGGCTGCGGTGCTCGACGCCATCGAAGACCAGGTGGTCGCCGGCATGAACCGGGGCCTCAGCCTCGATGAGATCTATCATTCGGTTGAGATACCGCCGCTGACCCGGCCCTACCTGCAGCCGATCTACGACGACGCCCACTTTCTCATCCGCATGATCTGGCGCCGCTATGGCGGCTGGTGGGACGGCGAATACGACAACCTTCTGCCGGCGCCCAAGGCGCAGCTTGCCCAGGCCTGGATTGACCTCGCCGGGGGCGTCGACGCGGTGGTGCGCCGGGCTGAAGAGGAACTCGCGGACAATCCCGCCGTGGCCGCTCACCTGATCGAGGCGGCTTATCATGCCCACCCCGAAGATCCCGGCGTGCACACCACCAGGGCCAAAATTTACCGCGAGCGCGCCGCCCGCCAGACCGCTTCGATGGCGCGCAACATCTTCAATCACGCCGCACTTTCCAGCGACGCGGGTCTGCGCGACCTTGCGTCCGCGGACAAGACCGACCCCACGAGAGCATGAGCCTCGCAACGCGATCCCATCGCGCAGCCTTGAGGCGCGCCGCGATGGCGTTCACAATCGGCCCAATCGAATTGCAGTAACGATTCATGGAATACGCGCTTCCCGTTCTCCCCTTGAAAGACACCGTGGTCTACCCTCAGATTGTGGTGCCGCTGGCGGTCGGTCGACCACGCTCCCTTGCGGCCATCAACGCGGCCATGGACCAGGGCCGCGAGTTCATCGCCGTGGCGCAACGCAATCCCGATGTCGAGAATCCCGGGTTGGACGATCTCCATACGATCGGCACGGTTGCGAAGATATCGCGCATCGAACAGCGTGACGGGGGCGCCCAGGTCATCGCCCAGGGTGACAGACGCGTACGGCTTCTCAACGAGGTAGCACACGACGAATATCTCTGCGCTGAGATTGAGCACATGATCAATCTCGAGCACACCGAAACGGGACCGGACGGCATGGAGATTGATGCCCTCCTGCGCGTGAACCGCGAACTCGCACAGCGTATCGCCGCGCTTTACGATTCCGACAACGGACAGCAGATTTACCAGCAGCTGGTTGGGCACATCAGCGACCCGGTCATACAGATGTATCGCATCGCATCGCTGGCCAATCTGACCCTCGAACATGAGCAATCCATCCTCGACTGCGATACCACCCTCGATCTGATGCAACAGGTCAACGGCGTGCTGACCCACGAGCTCAGAGTCACGGAGCTGCGCCGCGAGATTGCCGAGCAGGCGCGGGACGACATCGAAAAACAGCAGCGCGAGCACGTGCTGCGCCAGCAGAAGCAGGCGATCGAACATGCGCTCGGCGAGGGCGGCGAAGACGAGGAAATTGCCGAGATCCGGCAGATGCTGAAAGACGCGAAGCTGCCCGAATCAATTCAGGACGAGGTGGATCGGGAGCTGAAGCGGCTTGCGCGCATGTCCGCGAATGCGGCGGACTATCAGGTCGCGCGCGCGTATCTCGAACTCGTGGCGGAGCTGCCCTGGCACGCCGCAACGGAGGACAACCTCGACCTCAAGCACGCTGAGGTGATTCTCGACGAAGATCACTACGGCCTCGAGGAGGTCAAAGAGCGGATTCTCGAATCGCTTGCCGTCATGCAGCTGAATCCGGAATCTAAGGCGCCGATCATCTGCTTTGTCGGCCCACCCGGCGTCGGCAAAACCTCTCTAGGCCAGTCCATCGCGCGCGCGATGGGCCGCAAGTTCGAGCGTCTGAGCCTGGGCGGGTTGCATGACGAGGCGGAGCTGCGCGGTCACCGCCGCACCTACATCGGCTCCATGCCGGGACGGATTCTCCAGGCACTGCGGCGCGCTGAAGTGACCAACCCGCTGATCATGCTCGACGAAATCGACAAGCTCGGCCGCGACTTCCGCGGCGACCCGTCAGCGGCGTTGATGGAAATACTGGATCCCGCGCAGAACAAAGAGTTTCGCGACAACTACCTGAACCTGCCGTACGACCTCTCCAGGGTCATGTTCATCACCACCGCAAATACGCTGGAGGGTATCCCTCGGCCCCTGCTCGACCGCATGGAAGTCATGGAAGTCAGCGGCTACTCGGACATGGAGAAGAAAGCGATTGCGGAAAGTTATCTCATTCCGCGCCAGCGCGCCGAAGCGGGCCTCGACGACACGCAGATTGCGGTCGGCGACGAGGCGCTGGCGCAGATCATCCGCCGCTACACCCGTGAGGCGGGCGTGCGGGAGCTCGAAAGGGTGATCGGACGCCTGTGCCGCAAACGCGCGCGCCAGGTCGTCGAAGGTGAGGCGGTCGCGGCAGAGGTTTCGGCCGGAGATCTTGTTGCACTCCTCGGTCCGGAAAAATTCAAGAAGGACGCCAGCCGCGAACAGGAACATGCCGGTGTTGCCGCGGGACTCGCCTGGACCGAAGCAGGCGGTGACGTGCTCTACATCGAGGCCACACCAACGCCGAAGGAAGAAAAAGTCACCCTGACCGGACATCTCGGGCAGGTGATGCAGGAGTCTGCGAAAGCGGCTCGCAGCTACGTCTGGTCAATTGCCGAGAGCATCGGCATGTCTCAGGAGGACATCGAGAGTCAGGGTATTCACATCCACGTCCCGGCAGGTGCCGTGCCCAAGGACGGCCCCTCCGCGGGTGTCACCATGGCCACGGCCATTGCCTCTGCCTACAGCGGCAATGCAACCGAGCCCGGCATAGCGATGACGGGCGAGCTGACGCTGACCGGATTGGTCCTGCCCGTCGGCGGGATCAAGGAAAAAGTGCTTGCCGCGCATCGTTCCGGGTTCAACCACGTCATCCTGCCAAAGGACAACGAAGCTGATCTGAACAAGCTGCCGGCAACGGTGCGCGACGAGATGGAAATCACGCTCGCGGAAACGCTCGACGACGTGCTGAAAGTGGCCATCCCGGCGCTTGGCCAAACGTAAAAATGCTGGCGAACCTGGGACACTACCTGTCGAGCATCATCCTTGAAGGCATCACGTTCGGGCTTCTGTTCTGGGTCATCACTTACATCACCGTCGAGAGCTCGAGCCTCTGGGGTGCCGTACGCGCCGCGCTGATTGCAGAGGTTGTCGGCAACCTGCCGTACCTGGCAGGCGTGCCGGCCACCGAGCCGCCAGCCATCCTGACCACGCTGATTGCCGCCGTCATATTCGTGCGGCTCGTTCTGCGAGTCGGGGAGCTGACCGCGGGCAAGGCGATCTATGGCACCACCATGACTTACTTTGTGCTCGTGGCGCTCGTTACCTGCAACGCCTGAAGAAGGGCGTCAGCGGGGTCGCCAGGACAATCGCAACCCGACATAGCCGTCCGCCACATCCGGGGTAACTTCGATGCCCCGATACTCTGTCGTGAAATAGCGCGCGGCTAACACCCCGAGCGCCGCACCGGCGAGGACATCCTCGACATCGTGGCGGTCGTCATGTACCCGGCTGTGCCCCACCCAGCCGGCAGTAAGGTAAACCGGTACGGCCCAGCGCCAGCCATATCGCTCGTGCACGTAGGCCGCGGCGTGGAAGGACACCGCAGTGTGAGAGGACGGAAAGCCATCACTGTCCCGCCCGTCTGGGCGTTCCTTGTTGACGGCTTCTTTGAGGATGCGGGTGGTTGCTGCCGTGGTAATGAGCCCCCAGGAGAACTGGCGGGCACCTTCATAGTCCTTTCTGGCAATGGAGCTGACCAGCGTTGCAGCCGGAACGAGCACTTCCAGGTAGTCACCGTACTCGCCCGTGCGAGTGCGGCCTGAAGGGTTCTCACCGGCCCACGCCGGCAACGCCAGAACCAGGCTGGCGGCTAGCAAGGTTATTATTCTGATTGTTCTCGCCTTATCTTTGTTGTTTGCCAGTGCGGCGTCAGCTCTCTATTTCATCGAGCAGCGCTTCGAACGCATCCACTCGTTCTCCGATCGACGCAATCGTGTTCTGCCAGAACACCGGCTCGTCGAGCGCCACCCCGAGGTGCCCCTGCGCAAGGTCTTCCGCGGTCATCCGGCCCGTATCCCGCAGCAGCGCCACGTAGCGCTGATAGAAGTCGTTGCCAAACTCCTCGCGGTGCGCATACACCCCGAGGCTGAACAGATAGCCGAAGAGGTACGGGAAATTGTAGAAGCTCAGACCCGATATATAGAAGTGCAGCTTGCTTGCCCAGAACAGCGGATCCGGCTCACTCAACGCATCGCCGTACCATGCGGTCCAGGCCTCGCTCATCATGTCCTTCAACTCCTGGGGCCTGAGGGGACGTTCGACACGGGCATCGTAGAATTTGCGTTCGAATTCATACCGAGTCGGGATGTTGAGCAGAAATGCGGTAAAGGCGCTCATCTCTTCCCACAGAATGTCGAGGCGCTGCTGCCGGGACGTAGCGCGATCCAGCAGCGCGTCGCGAACGAGCGTTTCTCCAAACGTGCTTGCGGTCTCCGCAAGCGACATGCCGTAGCTGCGCTGACTGTCGGGCAGATCCCGCATGACCCAGCTGTGCAGCGCATGGCCAAGCTCATGGGCAAGCGTAATGACGTCACTCTGCCCACCCGTGTACGTCATATAGACCCGGGGATTACGTGACTTGGAGAATCCGGTGCAATAGGCGCCGGGCGCTTTGCGCGGACCCGTGGTGCCTTCGATCCAGCGCTTCTCGACCATCATGCGCACAAACTCCGCCATGCTGGGATCCACTTCGCCGTAGGCTGACGCGATGATCTCAACGGCCTCTTCGAATTCGATGGCGCTGCCGTCGCCGTCGCCGAGGGTTGGCGCGGGTGCTCTCAGATCCCATGGACCAAACCCCGCTTTGCCGTAGGCGCGGCCCTGCAGGCGAGCCGCCCGTTGGGCCAGCGGTCTGGTCTCGCCGGCCACCTCGAGCAGCGTATCGAGCGTGCGGCGTGAAATCCGATTCATATGCACCGGCGCGTCCAGATAGTGCACGTTCTGCTCGCGGCTGCGCTGCCGGCACATCTCCAGCCGCCATCCGGCAATGGCATTGAGGGCTGCAGCACAGCTTTCTTCGTGCCCTTCCCAGGCCGTGTTGATGGCTGACCAGGCCGCCTGACGCTGGCTGTCACTGTCGCTGCCCAGCAGGCCGCTCGCTTCGGCGATGCCCATCGTGGACTGCTCGTTGCCGACGGTCACCTGGCACTCGAGCGAACCGGCAAGCTGATCATAGAGCGTACCCCACGCATGGACGCCGTCCTGCGACAGACCGTTGACGAGACTTTCCTCCGAGAGGCTCAAATTCTCGTGCCGGCGCTTGCGACCGTGTTCGACGATGAACGCCGAAGGGGCAACCTCGGGATCGGCAAGATACGCCGCAATCACCTCATCGTCGGCGTCATCGACAAACTGCGACAACGGCTCGAAGAGATCGCCATAGCGCTTGCGCACCGCCTGCAGGCTGCCGCTCAGCTTCTGTGCCCCTTCGTGCTGGGCGTCCACGGACAGGAGACAGTGGGCGAACGTCGCCACGTTGGCCAGTAGCCGCCCGCACTGCTCGCCCAGCTTGGCAATCTGCTGGGCTGCCGCAAGCCCGTCGTCACCGGTGAGCGCCTCGTTCAGCGTTTCAACCCGCGACAGCAGATCGTCCAGCTCGGCAAGATCCTGCTGCACCCGCGGATCATCAACGCTGTCGTATTCGTCACTCAGGTCCCAGGCAGGACCCGTAATCGCTTCTGCCATGATGTGTTGCTCCAAAATTGCGCGGCATTAGACCTCATCCGCGCGGAAGGTCCAATAGCTGTTGGCAAAATAGTTGGCCATGGCGGCCGGCAGAATCGCAATCGCCTGCGCCATGACGTGGGGTTCTTCCGGGAACAGCCAACGCAGAAGCACGAAGGTGGCAAAACTCACTGCCAGCGTCACGAGGGAAACGAGATTGAACTTCAATCCCCGCACGCGCTTGCGTCCGGTCATTGTGCGGTCACGGAACGTCCAGTAGTTGTTCACGAAGAAGTTCCAGACGATCGAAGCTTCAATGGCAATCGCGGAGCAGAGGTAGGGATTGACGCCTAAGACAAAAAGGCTCTGAAAACAGGAAAGATTGACCACAACGCCGGACATTCCAGTGAGCGCAAATTTGACGAACGTTTTGCGCGACAGCAGACGCAGCCACCACATGTGGATGAAAAATTCGAAGAGGTCGCGTCTGCCCAGCTTGGTTTCACCCTGACGTCGGTCGGTAAAGCGGATAGGGATCTCACGAATGCGCGCCTTGGAGATCATGAGCGCGTGCAGAAGCGCTACCTGAAAGACGTAACCCTGGACTCTGAGGCGCAATGGAAAAGCCCGGCGCAGTGCCGCCGTACGAATTGCCTTGAAACCCGCCGTGCAATCCCGCACCCGATAAATACCCGCGACGTACCGGGCAAAGAGGTTGCCGAGATACGACAGCAGCCGCCGGCCCTGCCCCCAGCTTGCGTCGACCTCGCCGCCGGCGACGTAGCGTGAACCGATGACAACGTCGGCGTCGGTCAGTCCTTCGATGAGCCGCGGCGCATCGGTCGGTGCGTGGGAAAAGTCAGCGTCCATCTGCACAATGGCATCCACGTCGAGGTGGTCGAGCACGTATTCGAACCCCCGGGTGTATGCCGAGCCGAGCCCCTGCTTGCTGCCGCTCAGCAGAAGCACCCGGCCATCGCCCTGCGCTATCTCGTTGACAATGTCCGCTGTCCCGTCGGGCGATTCGTCGTCAACCACAAGCACCCGTGCGCGCACCGGTTCGAGGCCGTCGAAGATGGCCAACAGCTGGCGGAGCATGGGAGCAATGTTTTCTGCTTCGTTGTACGTGGGCATGACGAAACAGACCGAGGCAATGGACATGCGGGTCAGATGAATAGCGGAGCGGGCACTTTACCGCCGCCCGCCGGCATTGTCACAACCTTGATTGACTCATCCCTTAACGGTACGTTGCGAGCGGCACACGAATAAGGACAAGAACGATGCTGAAGCCTGCTTTGCCCGGATTTTTGTTGGGAATTTACCTCGTCTGCTGCCCCGTTTCCGCCGCGGCAGACTCGGACGCAGAGTGGTTCGGCGCCGTCAAAACCTCACTGGGCGATGCCACCATGGACTCGATCTCTACCCGCGGCATCGGCAACGGGATGGTCATCGGCGGCCAGGTTGATGGTGCGCTGGAGGACGACGAGGTTGACGATTGGACGGCAGGCGTTGGCGTCGCCGTCGGGCGCCGCTTCGGCTACTGGCAGCTGGCCGCGGAATATATCTGGCGGTATCGCACGGACTGGGACATTGTCACCGCTACCCCTTCAATCCAGACGATCACAAACGTCTTCTCCAACGTCGAGACCAACAGCCTGATGCTGAATCTCGCCCGGCGCGGACCAATCAATGAGCATTGGTCGTGGGAAGCCGGTGCCGGGATCGGCTGGGTGATGAACGACATCGACGCCGAGTACATTGAACGCGAAGTCCCCGGCGTCCGTCCGCAGCTGGCCTTCGACGACACGCGCTCCACGAGCGATTTCTCGTACACCGTTTTCGCCGGCGTCACCCGCGAGCTCGGCGGGCCCTGGACGCTCAACGTGCGTGCGCGCTACATCGATCTCGGCGAGCTCGAGGCAGGTCCGTTCCCGGGTCGCCCCGGCCGGGCGTCCGCGGATCATCACGCGACGGAAATCCAGTTTTCACTGGAAAGGGATTTCTAGGCCGCGCCCGGCACGTTGCGGTACTGCAGGGCGTTGCCCTGCTTGCCTACAATGTCAATCACACCGGCATGACGCAGGCAGTAAGCCATCTTCTGCGCGATGTGCACCGGTTGATCGAGCGCGGCCGCCAGCTCGCGAGTGCCGAAGGGTTCGACGAGCTCTTCCTCGAGAAAGTCGTAGAGATCAGACATCGCCTGCAGACGGACACCGTCCGCAATTTCCACAAGGCGTCGCTCCATGACCCGCCAACCGCCCCTGCGGCGGCGCTTGTTGGGATCGAAAGTGCGGATTTCCTCGACGTCGACCAGCACGGCTTCCACGGCGAAATTCGGATGATTCAGTAACGCAGGCAGATACACGAGCTCGTTGACGATGTGCACGAGCTCCCCGTGCCGCGGTGACTTACGCGGCCGCGAGAGCTCTCCGCTATCATCGACTTTGACAATCGTGGTGTTACGCGCCAGCGGATGCACGAGCACCACGGGACCTACTTCCGCCAGCGCGGTCATCTTGCGTGTGAGCCCGCTGAAGCTGCCCGTCTGAATTTCATACATCACGCCGCCGCGCACGGCATCTGCAACAAACGATTCCACGGGAACTTCGGCTGCGCCGCCGTTGGCGGTGTACGCGGCTTTCAACGCCGCGTGCAGCGGACCCTCATTCAGTACCCCGATGGACATGTCCAAAGCCTACCATGGGAACAGCAGGAAGCTCTCGACTCTGACCCCGCCCCTGCCGGTTGCGGCATAAGGCGGCTATGCCATACTTGCCCGACCTAAATAACAACGATTGGAGTCAGCAATGAGCGCAGACGGCACTTGGAACACCACGATGAACACGCCGATGGGCGCCCAGCAGGGTACGCTCACTCTGTCTACCGAGGGTGGCGCGTTGACGGGCAAGCTGTCCGGTCCCCAGGGTGACATTGATCTCGAGGACGGCACCGTCGATGGTGACAACCTGACCTGGAAAGCGAGCATCACCACGCCGATGGCCATGACGCTGGAATTCTCAGCCACCGTCAGCGGTGACGAAATCAGCGGCAACGTGAAGCTCGGTGCATTCGGCGACGCCACGTTCTCGGGAACTCGCGCCTGATCCGTGAGCTGGGATAAGGAGATCGAGGAACTCCGCAACCGGGAGCAACTCGCATATGCCATGGGCGGCCCTGACAAGGTCGCCCGACAGCATGAATTCAACAAGCTGACGATTCGCGAGCGAATTGACTCAATCAGCGATGCCGACACCTTCCACGAGATCGGCACGCTTGCGGGTGTAGGCGAATACAGTGAAGACGGTGAGTTGGAGCACTTCACGCCGTCCAACTTTGTCTTCGGAACCGCCGACATCGACAGGCGCCCGGTGGTCCTGTCCGGCGACGATTTCACCGTGCGCGGCGGATCCGCCGACGCCTCCATTGCGGGTAAACGCCAGCGGGCCGAGGGACTTGCGGTTGAGCTGCGTCTGCCGCACATCCGCCTGGTCGACGGCATGGGTGGCGGCGGCTCGGTGAAAACCATCGAAATGGCAGGCAGGACTTACATACCCGAAGTCCGCGGCTGGGAAACCGTCGTCACACAGCTTGGCGTGGCGCCCTCGGTATCTCTCGCGCTCGGCTCGGTCGCCGGGATCGGCGCCGCGCGAGTCGCCACCGCCCACTATTCGGTGATCGTGCGCGATAGCGCGCAGATGATGATTGCCGGCCCCGCGCTCGTCGACTGGGCAAGCCTCGGCAACGTCAGCAAAGAAGAGCTGGGCGCGTCGAAGATCCACACGAGAAACGGCGCGATCGACGACGAAGCAGGCAGCGAAGCAGAAGCTTTCGAAATGGCCCGGCGCTTCCTTTCCTATCTGCCAAGCAGCGTGGACGAGCTGCCACCGCTGACGCAATGCAGTGACGACCCTGAGCGCCAGGACGAGAAGCTCCTCGACATCGTGCCCAAAGATCCACGCAAAGTGTACAAAATGCACGACATCCTCGAGTCGGTGTTCGATGAGGAATCGTTTTTCGAGATCGGCCGTAAGTGGGGCCGGTCCATCATTACGGGACTTGCTCGCCTGAATGGCATCCCGGTGGCCGTGTTTGCGGAAAACCCCCGTGTTTACGGCGGTGCCTGGACCGCGGACGCAGCGCGCAAGCTCATTCGCCTGTGCGATCTGGCCGCTACGTTTCATCTGCCACTGGTGCATCTGGAAGACTGTCCGGGCTTTCTCATCGGCAAACAGTCCGAAGAGGAGGCAACAATTCGCTTCGGTTCCGCAGCGCTCGCGGCGCTCGGTCAGGCCAACGTGCCGTTCTGCTGTGTTGTCATCCGCAAAGCCTTCGGCGTCGCCGGGGCGGCGAATCACAAACCGGGCGCGCATCACTTACGCGCCGCCTGGCCTTCGGGAGACTGGGGCTCGCTGCCGATCGAAGGTGGCATCGAGGTTGCGTACAAAGCCGAGCTCGAAGCCGTCGACGACTACGATGCCCACCTCGCCAAGATCAAAGACCGGCTCAACAAGCTGCGCTCACCGTTCCGTTCTGCGGAATACTTCGAGATCGAGGAAATCATCGATCCGCGCCGGACGCGCGGCTATCTGTGCCGCTGGGCAAAACTCGCCCGCGCGGCCTCGAGAACCGATGCGCCACATTTCTGGTATCGACCCTGACAAACTTGCGAGCGGTACCTCAGAAGCAACTCAAAGGGAAAACGTCATGTACAAAGTTACTACCATTCTTGCTGCCGCTGCGTTCGCGTGGGTACCAGCCAGCTGGGCCGTCACCGAGTGTACGCAGGGCAGCCTCACGCGCGCGGTGAGCGTGGTCTACGCCGACCCGGGACAACCTGTCCCGTGCGAAGTGCTGTACGAAAAGCCGTCCGAGCAGCAGACCATGACGCTCTGGCGGGCACAGAACCAGGCGGGCTACTGTGAGGCCAGGGCCGGAGCGTTCGTGGCGAAGCTGCAGAGTCTGGGCTGGGAGTGTGCGGAAAGTGCGGCCGTTGCGGAGCCGGAACCCGCCGCAAACGAAAGCGCGGAAGGCTGATGGCTCGCGAATACCGTCAACACACGTTCCAGCGGCCGCCCGGAGCGACCGAGATTCTGCTCGTCCGCCATGGCGAATCGCGCGCGGCGACGCCGGACAACCCGTTTCCGCTGGTCGACGGTCACGGCGATCCGGAACTGCATCCCAACGGCGTGCTGCAGGCTGAACGGGTCGGCGCACGCCTGCGCACCGAACCCATAGAAGCCATCTACGTCACGAACCTCAGGCGGACCGCTGAAACGGCAGAACCGCTCGCCGGTCATCTGGGCCTTACACCCCGGGTCGAGGCGGATCTGCGCGAGGTTCACCTCGGCGAGTGGGAAGGCGGCGTGCTGCGTATGAAAGCCGCTGAGCAGGACCCCATTTTCCTCGAAATGCGCCGCGAACAACGCTGGGACGTGATCCCCGGTGCAGAATCCTGGGAAACGATCAATGCCCGGGTGACCCGAGGGCTGCGGCGCATTCAGTCCGAGCATCCGGACCAGCTGGTCGTCGCGGTGGTGCACGGCGGCATCGTCGCGCACATCCTGGCGCATGCCACGGGATCGAAACCATTTGCGTTCAACGGCGCTGACAACGGCTCCATCACGCACATTGTGATGATGGAAGAGGAGATCATGGTGCGCCGCTTCAACGACGCCTCGCACCTGCTCGACACGCTGCACGATGGCAGCGGGCAGCTGACCTGATTGACAGGACAAACCAGCTTCAGCTCAAGGAACCCGTCTGACACGGACGCACCCGGGATACGCCCGGCGCAAACACAACGTACAGGGACACGTCATGGAAGATCTGCGATGCAAATTACTCGCACTCGTCTTTTTCATTGGTAGCAGCGCCAACGCCGCGGCCGCAGAGCACTGGTATTTTCCGCAGCAGGTTGGCGCAACGTATGCGGTATCCGGTGAAGACATCGAAGTCGAAAATCCCCGCCTGAATCAATACATCCGCTTCAGAGACGACGCCGCGGTGCCATCGTCTAGATGGTTGAGCTGGCATACCGGGGCATTTCACGACATTGCCTCGCAGCAGGAGGTGGATGTGCTGGTCCTACCGCCGCAGACTCAGGCCGGCGCCTTTTCCCCGACGGCGCGCGCGCTTTTCGCAATGATGGTGAACGACCTGTTTGAACGGAACGAACAGACGATCTTTCAGGACCAGTTCCTCCTCGCGAAAGCATTCGGCAACGCTCGCGAGATCGGGGAGGCGGAAGCGAAGCTTCTGGCCCAGTCCATCGGCGCCCGGAGGATCATCGAGACACACGTGGGACACATCTGGCACCCCGACAACTCCTTCGACTTGATTCTAACGGTCCGGGATCACCAACAGCAGGACAGCGGTTGGAGCGTGCGAAGCCTTGAGCCCATCCATGTACCCATGCAGCACGCCGACTCGCCGTTCGAGACGTTCAAGATTGCACTAGCCGAGGCACGCTCGTTTCTGCAGCTGAAGATCCGCACGGGTATCCCGGCTGAAGTACCACCCGGCACACCCTCACCACTGAGTTTCGACTCGCCTGAGCCCGATTCGGCTTACGAACAGGCGTACCATCTGCAGCTGATGGGCGGTCTTGTTCCCCATGAGCAAGACGGTATTCGTAAGGCCTTCTTCGCACGTTCGCTGCACCTCCTTTGGAAACTACGCAATACGCAAGGCAGACTCGATGCTCCCATTGCCCGCGCCTACCGCGAGCTCGGCATGATCGCGGCGGCGAGGAAGCAGATTGAGGGGAGTGAGAGCCGACACTGCTACAGCGAAGCACTGCGCGCCAATCCGAATCGCCTGCGCGACTGCGCTAAGCGAACAGAAGGGACAGAGCAGATTCTTTTACTCCTCGATGCGTACCGATTGACATCGGATTTCGAAGCGAAGCCTGAACAACACATCGCCAATCTCGTCGCGAGTTTCGCGAATCACGGCGACTGGTTCATGTACCTGCAGGCGTACTTGGACAGTTTCGACCGGTGGAACACCGCAGACAGCAGCTGGATCAAACGCGAGCTGGACCGGCACTACCCGGTCGAAGGCGATACGTTCGACAACGTCGTTCGCAAATACGATCTCAGTAACGCAAGTCACCGGCAATCCATGCTCCTGGCACCCATCAGGCACTACAAGACGTTATTGGATCGCCGCGGCAGCAAAGTACACGCTACCTCGTCCACGTACCTTTACGACTACGACAAGCTCGATCTCCTGCTGGCCATGACGCTAGAGCGCGTGCACCAGGAGGGCTACAAGCTGGGTGTAGTGCAATCGGTGGGGAGGCGCGCTTCCGATTATGCTGATCGCGTAGATTCGGAGCTTCTGGGACATCCGGTGGCAGCCTACATACGCGCATTGGCCCACGAGTCGGAGTCGAAGACTTCCGCCGATACAGCAGAATATCATCTAGACCAGGTCTACGAGTTTGCAGCTCGGGCCTACGTCTGGTCCGCCGGCCCAACCGCTACTGCCGAATCCGCCCGTCGGCTCCTGAGCCGAGTCCGGACAAGAGAACGCTCTACCGCACTGTACTGGAGTCGCGACCTGCCTGAAGGATTAACTGTCTACAAGCTCCGGAGAGCATCAGGCTGGGAGGGATCGATGGCGTTCGACGACTTCAGCGACGAGGCTGACATGCGCATGGAACAGGGACTACCGCTCGACGATCTCGAGGAGTATTTCCTTGGTCACCCGCAACGCAACCAGATATTCATCGACTACCATCGAGATCGCGAAGAGTGGAGCGAAGCCATTGCTTATTCCGAAAGTCAGCTCGAGGACTTTCCGGATCAGTACAGCTCCTACGCCAATCTTGCGGACATCCATATGCGACAGGGAAAAGCCGAGAAAGCCGCGTCCGTGTTCGCAGCGTACCCCCCGTTCAAGGAAATCCAGTCCGGGAAAGACAGAGTCCTGCATGGCAACCAGGCGACCGATGCAGGCACCAGGTTCTTCACTTTGGGGCACCCGGATCTGGCACGACAGTTTTACGAGATCTCCGCCAACTACCCCACAGGCTCGGGTTCCCACTACA
Organism: Pseudomonadales bacterium; assembly: GCA_028285415.1. GTDB lineage: Bacteria > Pseudomonadota > Gammaproteobacteria > Pseudomonadales > Azotimanducaceae > UBA4421. The sequence continues at coordinate 610,977 of JANQPF010000005.1, read as the reverse complement.
TCGCCGAGACCAATCTCTGCCAGCTGGACGGCGACTTCGTATGCGCCGCGGGATGGGCGCAGAGAGCCCTGCGGCGCTACGGCGGCGTGGATCCGCTTATCACATACATGAACACGCTGATGATGAGCGAGCCAACCCAGGCGGAGACCGTACTGCAGTCTTTTGATACTTACATATCGAGATACGACACCATGATCGCCTGGGTCCCGGCACAGACGAGCCAGCGCCTGCTGGGCTGGAACAACACAGAAATTCTCGACTGGTTGCGGCGGGAGAATCTCAAGAATCCCAAGCCCTCGTACGCACGCCTGAATCACTACGTCCGCATGATAACCACAGACAGAACGACGCCCGAAATCGATTTCGCGTTTGTGCGCGAAGAGGTTGAGCACCGGGTCCAGGGTGAGGAATTCGTCTGGTCTCTGCGGGTCCTGCAGCAATGGAAAGAGGAACAATACAAGGACGCAGAGGTTGGCGACGTGCTGGAAATCGAAACGGACGGTGGTACGCTGGAAGGCGTGGTCATCGCCAGTGAGCTCGAGTTTGGCCTCCGGATCTTCCAGGCAGTCACTGCCAACGACTTCGCCGTAGCAGCGGAACTGGCTGAAGAGTCATTGAAGTACTACGCCCCGTCTCACCACACCAGCATTTTCATAGCGTGGGCGTTCGCGGAAACCGGGAAGCTCGATCTTCTCGACGAAATCATCGAGGCACGCAAGAAGCGGGATCGGCGCATGCACCTGGAACTCGCCAGCGCGCTGCTGGAGGGTTATCGCAACAACCACAATCGCGCATTTGAGCATCTCACGGCCGCTATCGGCCATCGTCTGGGGACGGGGAATCGGTTCGCGGTTTCGCCCTATTTGATTGCTAAAACGATAGACATACTCTGGGAAAAAAGCGGCCACGAACCTTACCGCAAGCTGGGCTTGAGCTGGGCTCGTGCCAAGCAGGTGCAGTTTCCGGGATACGCGTGGCAGTATGCGCTCGTCGCCAAGCTCACAAGCGATCCGCAGGAAAGGCTCGAGGCCGCCCGCAGAGCGCTCTATCTGGATGCGCGCTCAGCCTGGCTGCGGTCGTTACCCCAGGAAGTCATTGAAGCCGCAAAACAGGAAAACGCAAACGAGAATCCGTTTGCCGATAAATTCAACGTGGATCGCACGGCAGCCGAGCCGACAACGCCTTCCTGACCAGAGTTTTGTCAGTGGGCGAAGCTGATCTGAGTACGTGCAAACCGGGTCGGGCGTGAACGCCTGCGCGAGGCTTTGCGATTCTGCTGCATGCTGCGCCCCGCGCTGCGTAGTCGTTCGACGTAGCATCGACGCGTGGGTGAAACGGAGCGACGCACCCTGCGAATCAGCTTCAGTCCGGACGGTCCCTGCTGCCTGGCAAGCCGTTTGCGGCCGTTTCTCACGCGCCCGTTTGTCGCTGAACGCTGCTCGAGAGGTTCCGCAGGCAGAGTTTGTTCAGTCGCCGGCTCAACGAATTCAATCGGATCAGCGGCGGACTCTTCCGGTGCCGATCCATTGCCGCTCGCGGTTGCCGGTTGTTGAGCGGCAAGCTCAGTCTTCGCAAGCTTGAGTTCCGCCTCCGCTAGCGCCGCACCGGCATGCTCGGCTCTCTCGCGAAAACTTTTGATTTCTTCTTCCAGGTGACGCTTGTCGCTTTCGAGCATCTGTTGCTCCGTGCGCTGATATTCGAGCTCCGCATCAGCGCTGGCGAGTTTCGACTTCATACCCTCTAAGCTGCGACCGAGCGTCTCGTTTTTGGCATCGCGCTCCTGCAGCGACCCTTTCAACTTCTCGGTCCAGCGCTCCTGCTGAGCCAGTCCCGCCTTGAGATCTTCCACCTCGAGCTCGAACCGCTTGATCTCAGTCGCAGCCGATTTAGCGGCTTCTTTCGCTTCAATCTCAGTGGCCAGCAGCCGGTCGATGTCAGCCTGCAGCGCAGCCAGCTGCTGGTTGCGGGCGGCAACCACTTCTTCGAGCTCCGTCCGCTGACGCGTGACCTGCTCGAGCTGGTCCGCTTTTTCCTGCAACCCGTCAATCCGCTGGTCAGCCACGGTGATGACCCGCTGCAGATTGATGATTTCTTCCCGCGATGCGGAAAGCTGCGCATCAATCTCCGCGATCCTGGCTTCGCGCTCCTCAAGCAGACTGTTATGCGCGTCGACCTGCGCGAGCGCGGCTTCCAGGCTCTGGTTTTTGAGATCTAACTCCTCCCGCAGCCGCTGGCTTTCGCCCTGCTCCGCGCTGAGATCAAACTTGACGGTTTCCACCTCTTTCAACAGGCGGCTGATGGATGCCTCCCGATCTTTGACGGTTTGCAAATGCTGCTCGATTTCCTGCTGCAGCGCCGGTACCTGACCCTGAATTTCGGCGCTCGCCTCCTTGAGCGCGCGATTGGACTTGCTGCGCCGATTGGCCAGCTCTTCGAGCATCTCTTTGTCCTGACGCAGGTCCGCAACCTGGTTTTCGAGCTCGCCGATCGTCTCGCGCTGCTTTTTGACCTGCGTCTTGAGCGCCGTTGCTTCGGCCGCGAAGTCACCGCTTTCGTTGTCGGCTGCGGCACCCACGGGCTTTGCGGCCAGCTGATCTTCGAGCGCCAGGATGCGATCGTCGCGTTTGATCAGCGCGGCTTTCAATTTCTCGTAAGCCGCCTCCGTTTTCTTCAAGCGTGCAACAACGGGCGATTCATCCTCGGCTTCGTGTGCGGTTTCGTCGTCGAAGCCGTCGATGACCATGCTGTCGGCATCTTTGCTCACACCTTTGACGGCGTTTACCTCGGAGGTGAGATTCGTCACCTGGCGCTGCGCGGTGCGCAGCTCACGTTCGGCAGCCTCGCGCTGGATCGCCTGCTCGGCGTTGTCCTTGTTGAGATCTTTGACCTGCTCCTGCAAACGCTCGAGCTGCTGCTCACGATTGCGCAGATTCGATTCGAGCTGGGGAACCGAGGCTTTGGCAGCGAGAACTTCCTGCTTCAGGGCGTTTTCACGACGTCTGGCACCCATGCCTTTGATTGTCCAACCAAGCCACAGACAGACGAGCCCACTGAGCAGCCCCGCCAGCAGGGGCACAGGAGGGATGGGTGAACTGGCAATCAACTCCTCGAGCATTCTCAACAGAAGATCAGCTATCGACCCCCCATCTTGCCCACACAGGTCACACTCTGTCCTTGCATAGTTCTCAGGCTGCGGTCAAAGGAGGCCGGGGAATGGGTTGGGATGTGACGAACGTCACACTGTGCGCCGTTCAGAGGATTTCGGGATCACCGCCCGGAACCTGGCGCAGCACCGTCTCCACATGTGCTTCCAGTTCCCCGGAAACACCGCCGTTCGCAACCTGCTTGAACAGCGTTGCCAGACGTTTGCGCAGGTTGTCGTCAAGGCCGTCCATGACATTCTGCGCAGCGGCGAGATCCGCGCTCAGCGCTTCCCGGTGCGCATGATTGCGTTCGCTGACCAGATGATGGTGCACCCAGGCCCTGCCCAGCAGCACCCAGGGAAAGTTCTCCGCCCGCACCGGACCAACCTGCAGCGTTTTACCGCCGAGCGGATCACCCAGCACCCGCGTGTTTGCCAGCTCATCTCCGCCAAACCAGGCACCTGCTCCGCCGACCAATGCACCAATCCCCGCCCCGAGGAGAAGAGACGCGCCACCCACCAGGGCATCGACGCCGAGACCCGCAAGCGCGCCCGTCATGGCACCGGTAATGAGGAGCTGCGTGCGGGAAAGACCGAATAGATCCCACCCCTCTTCGGTAAACAGCTCCATCCCGAGGATCTGGGCGCCCGCGTCGTCAAGCACAAGACGTTCGTGGCGGTAGATGCTCTGCACCTGGCGCCTCGTCTGCTGCTCGCGACTCTCCAGACGGCGGCGCAGGCGCGCTTCCAGACGCTCACGCAGGTCTTCAGAGGGCTGGTTCTGGATGCGCTGCTGCTCTTTCATGACAAGGCAGTCAACAAGACTTCCCGCAACTGCTGCGGCTGCGTGTCCGCGCCGACGCTGGCGTTCCGTCTCCAGCGCACCAACCGCTCTGACCATGTCCTCGGACCAGTCGTCTCGAAGTTCGCCGAACGCTCTCAACAAGCTGATGCGGTTGGCAAAGTCGGCATGCATCGCGTCAAACACCCGGACGATGGAAAAGTACTGATCCAGGGCGCTGCGCCACTGCTCGACGTAGTCACCGCTTCCGATCAGATTGATCAACGCCATACGCGGCTGACCGGTCCAGCGCAGAATCTGCATTTCCACTTCATATTCCGGGCCGTACGGTTTGGCCCCGTCCACCACATACAGCATGCCCGCGCCGGCGACGATAGGGGACAGCAGCGCCACCTCGTCGTGAAATCTCGGGTTGTCGGCATGATGCTCGACAAACTGCGCGACGAGGTCACTGCGCTGGCTTGCGTCCGCCTCGTGCTCAGTCAGCCAACGATATACCTCAGCCGCGCGCTGAAAGCCCGGCGTGTCGATGAGGGTGTAGAGCACCTCTCCGTCCACCTCGAATGCATAGCGATTTGCATCACGCGTGGTGCCCGGACGCGCGCCAATTGCAATGCCTTCGTCTTCCGCAAGCGTTGCAACGATTGAGCTTTTTCCTTTATTCGGGTGGCCAACCACGGCAAACGACGCGCTCATCGTTCTTCTCCGCTGACGTACAGGCGCATGTCGCGAAGCGCCGCGAGCGACTGACGCCAGATGTCCAGATCGGCGGAAGACGCGGGCCCGCCATCGAGGCCCAGGGGCATGACGACAATGGCACCTTCCTGCCCGATACGCTCGCGAAGCTCGGTGAGGAAGTCGTGGAAGGCAAGCATTGGCGGTTCGTAGCCCTTCGTCAGCACGCGCACGTCACCTGCCGGCAGGTCGGCAATGGCGAGCGTCCGGCTGGCAGAGTCCATCGCGCTGCTGGTCCGCACGGCACCCTCGACGTGCCCAGCGTCGTCCCAGACGATACACGCACCTGAAGTCTGCGGCGCGGCGTTCCAGCTGACCTCAGCGTCCGTCTCCCCGGCGGCGGCGGCCGTTTCCTCCGCAAAACCGGCAGCCGGCTGTGCGAGTCTGTGTAAAAGCGCCGTCACCTCCGGGTGCTCGCGCAGGTACGAACACTCCGCTGCGCGCCGACGATGCTGCGCGATCCCGGCAAAACCGATTCTCGGTAGAAGACCCCAGACCAGAATGCACAACGCCACGAACGGCCACCACGCGCCGAGGCGCGACGCATCAACAACAGCCTGGTCTTCGAGGCGGTAGTAGCGGGACAGCTCTACCAGCGCCAGATCGGGCACGGCGGTGGGCACAATGCCCGACCAGGGCCAGGCCAGTGCACTCAGCACGTCGGCTATCCACCGAGCGTCCAGGTTGAGCGTGGTGCTCCATCCGAAAGCGAGATCCGTGACGGCAACCAGCACCAGCAGCGTTGCCAGCAAGCCAACAAAAAAGGCGATGGCAAACCACTGGCTGAAGACAACGAGCTGCCAGTGCAGCACACGATCCCAGCCGCCACCCACAACATGAATACCGGTCAGGCGCTGCCACAAACCAACAACCACACGGTTCAGGTTGAGCACGCTCAAACCGCGGGCAAGACTCGTCCAGCCGGATCCACGTGCCGCGCACATCACCAACGTTATCAGCAGCAGCACACCGGGAAGCGCAACGCAGACGCCGAGGAGTGCCAGCAAATTCACCGGGTATTCGCCGTCGTAGGCGAGCGCAACGCCGGCCGTGGTGCTGCCGACGATCAGACCGGCGGCGCCGAGGCCCGCGCTGATCCATCGGGTCACACCAACGGTGCGCCGGCCGAGATCGGAGGTGGCGGTATCTACCGTCTCCCACCAGGCCAGCACACGCTCAACGTCGTCAGCCGTATCCAGCGCGGCGCCGATCTGACGGTCACGCTGGATCCGCTCGGTATCGGGTGTTTCGTTGTCAGCACTCAACCACGCATGTATGTCGAGGGCGCTTGCGAGAAGCGTGCTCACCGATCCGTCAGCTCCCCGTCCCTCAGGAGCGCGGCGACAACGGCATCGAGATCAGCCGGTGGCAGGTCTTTGAGCCCGCTCATACGGGCGTAGAGGTCGGCAGCGGCTTGGTGAAAGCCATCGGGTAATCCTGCCGCTGCGAAGGTTGCGGCAATTTCTTCCATCTCTCCAACGAAACGCCAGGCTTTGCCTGATGTGCCTCGAGCGCTGCCGGCGCTGCGCTCGGCAAGTCCCGGCTGCGAAATGGCCCACTCCGCGCGCAGGGCTTCTGCGACGCCGTTGCGCTCCGCCAGCGCGTTGACCGCCAGCAGGAGCGCTGCACTGCCTTTCGTATAAGCGGCATACGCCATCTTGAGCGCAGATGCGGCTGATGGATCCACGCCAATCGCGCGCGCATCCAGAAGGCTCCCGGCAAACCAGGCCGCAACTGACTCGGCCTGCGGTCCGGAAAGATATAGCCGCGTTGTGCCGGGCCGGTCCGCCGGCGGGCCGACAATGCCGCCGTCCACGTAGCCAGCCCCGACAATCGCCGCAATCTGCATGGCGCTTTCCGGCGAGACCGCGTTGGCGTCAACGTAGGTGCCGGCAAAGTCTGCCTGAATGACGGCCTGCGCCTGGGCAACCGCCGCATGCGGCGGACAGATACTGACAACGGCTTCAACGCCGCGCGTCAGCTCCTCCAGATGGGCAAACGCCGTGAACGCCTCCGCCCTGGCGGCCGTTGCGGCACTGCGACCTGCGCTGACCCAACAGGCTTCATGGCCCGCCGCCACGAGCGCCCGGGCAACGCTGACCCCCATGTCACCCGGATGCAGGACCCCAATCTTCACTTACGGTAGTCCAGCGGCGGTAGACGATCGCCGAGCAGCGCGCTGTATTGGAAGTCCGCGCCGCGCGCTTGTTGAAACTCGTAGTGCGCCGCTTCGATGAGTCCAGGATCGGTCATCAAGTCGACGCCTGTTATCGCAATGAGCCTGGCCGCCAGCATCATCCCTTTGTGTCCGATGCTCATGCCGCCGGCGGCGACCGCCTGCCAGCTGTGCGCAGGCGTACCCGGCACCCACGTTGCGGTGTTGAAGCCGACCGTCGGCACCAGCCAGCTGACGTCGCCGACGTCCGTTGAGCCCATGCTCTGGCGAAATTGAAACGGCTGGATCATATTCTGACTGCCTAGCGGCAGCTGCGGATGGATGAGCGTCTTGCGGAGTTCCTCGGCGAAGGCCTGCTCTGCCGGAGAATAGGTGATGCCACCGAGCTTGCGGAGGTTCTTATCCACGAGCTCCGCCAGCGTATGATTCGGCAGCACCGGGTAGTTACCATGCATGACCTCAACGTCGACTTCGGTATCCGTACCCATGGCGGCGGCGTTCGCCGCGGTCACTACCCGCTCGAAGAGGCTTTTGACCATCTCAGCTTCGGGATGGCGGACGTAGTAATACACCTGCGCTTCTTCCGGCACGATGTTCGGCGCGTCACCGCCGTCGGTGATCACATAATGGATGCGCGAGGTCTGCGGCACGTGCTCACGCATCATGTTGACCATGAAGTTCATGGCTTCGACCCCGTCGAGTGCCGAGCGGCCGCGATCCGGCGCAGAGGCCGCGTGCGCCGCCCGTCCGCGGAAGGTAAATCGTCCGGATTTGTTGGCAGTGGTCGTGGACGCGGCGGCTGAGTTGCTGCTGCCGGGATGCCAGTGCAGCACAACGTCGACATCCTCGAAGAGCCCCTCGCGGGCAAGATAAACCTTGCCCGAACCGCCCTCTTCGGCCGGGGTACCGAATACCTTGACCGTGCCTGGGCGATTATTGGTCTCGAGCCATTCAGCCAGGGCGATACCGGCCGTGACGGAGGCGGCCCCAAAGAGGTGGTGCCCACAGGCATGTCCGCTGCCGCCGACCTCGCGCGGCGCCCGGGTGGGCATGGCTTTCTGGCTGAGTCCCGGCAACGCATCAAACTCGGCAAGAATGCCGATCGTGGGTTCACCACGGCCGTAGCTTGCAACGAAGGCGGTGGGGATATCGGCCACGCCGGTGGTCACCGCAAAGCCGTTTTCGGCCAGATGTTCGGCAAGCAGCTTACTGCTGCGGGTCTCGAGGTAGCCGAGCTCCGCCCACTCCCAGATCTGACTGGCAAGCGCTATCCCTTCACTCTCGCGCTTGTCGACCATTTCGACCACGTTGTCTGCAAACGCGGGCGCACCAGCCATGCTCGCCAGAAGCGCAAGCCACTTGATCCGCCTTTTATGCCATCCAGTCATGCACGTACTGCCATCAGATCCAAAGCCGCTGATGGTAGCAGCTTTGCCGATTCAGTTTGCGTTCAGGAAATCAGGGCCACTATGATGGATAGCCAGACAAAGGAGCGCCTCATGGCTGGATTCAAACGCCTGCTCGGTGTGGGACTGATCGCTCTACCCCTGCTGAGCCTTGCCATGCCCACCGGCTCCCCGGTGAGCAAAATCCGCTTTGCCAGCAAAATCGACAGCTGGCAGGCGATTGATGCACGACATCTGGTGCTGAGCCTGAGCGCCAGTAAAAACTACCTGATCACGCTGCGTAAGGACTGCCACTCCCTGCCGCGCGCCGCCAACGTCGGCGTCAGCGCATCCAACGACACCATCTATGCGGGATTCGACTACATCACCGCAGACGGCCAGCGCTGCGCCATTCAAACGATCAACAAGCTGAGCAAAGAAGAAACGCGGTCACTCACCAAAGCTTAAAGAACAGCCCTGAGCGCTGCTTGGAAAACAGCCCTGAGCGTTGCTTAGAAAACAGCCTTGAGCGTTGCTTAGAAAACAGCCTTGAGCGCGGCTTCTAAAACAGCCCTGAGCGCTGTCTCGGCGCGCAAATGGATAGCGCATACAAAAAGCCCCGCGAGAGCGGGGCTTTTCTTATGTAGGTAGAAAGTGCACCGGATAGCGGATTGTGGTGGTTCCCACATCGCGCTCCCCGAAATTGAAGAGACGCACCCGGTTGACCACCTTGTCGATCATGTTCTGATCGTCGATCTCCGAAGATACGACCTTACACTCGACGACCCGACCCGACGGATCAATGACCAGTTCCAGAAGCACCTGGCCCTGCAGCGCCGGATTGGAGCGGAGCGTGCGGTTGTAGATGGCAAAGATGGCACCTTTGTTCGTATCGAAGACCCGACGGATCTCCTCCACGCTGCGGCTGCGGGCATCGGCCACGCGCTGTTTGCGCACGCCACCCTCACCGGCAATGTTCTCAGGCGCATCCACCTTGGTCGTTTCCCGACCCGAGAGCGCCACGCCACCGGTGTCCCGGCTGAGTGCCGCGACGTTGACGCCGGCGCTGCGGGTCGAATGCTTCGACGTCAGCAACGAGCGGTCGATGGTTGCCGCTTGACCGGCACCCTGCTGAATCGCGCCCGTGTCCTGCAGCTTGTCGACGTCGACCGCCTCACGCATGTCTGCAAAGGCGTCTTTGAAGGCAAGAAGGCCAGAAACGGACGCTTTCTCCTTCGCATCAGCGACCTTGGGTTCGGGCTTCGGCTTCACCTCTTCCGGCTTTTCTTCCGGCTTGGGTTCTTCCGGTTTCGGCTCTTCTACCTCTTTCTTCGGCGGCGGGGGCGGCGGCTTGGGCTTGGGCTTTTCGAGCACAATGCGCGCGAGCTGCGGCGGCAGCTCTTCCAACTCCTCGCGCTCCACTTCCGGGAGGGTGAGAAACGGTATCGGGATACCAATGGCCAGCGTCAGCGCGAAACACAACGCCAGCCAGTTGTTGAAGGCTTTCTTGTCCCTGCGCTTGTTTTCCCACGGCAGCGCAAAGTCATGCACGCGGGCGACAATCTGCTTGGCACTCATGACGCCGCTCCCTGCGTCGCCTCAGGCAAAGGTGCCGTGGGCAGATCTTCAATGGATTCAGCGCCGGGTACCTTGTTTACCGCAAGGCTCACCTTCGCGAAGTCCGTGGTCTGGCAGGTCATGAGGATGCGTTTCAAGAGCCAGTACGGCAGCTCTTTGTCACCCATGACGGTAATTTCGAAGCCACCCTCAGGCACTTCGCCTTTGCGCGTGGCCTGGTACTGAAGCTCGTTCTGCAGTCCTTCGATCAGCGTATCTTCGGCGCCGACGAGATCGGCTACCTGGGCAACCGGCCTGCCCTGTACGACGAGATCTTCATCGCTGACCATGATGACCAGGCGATTGTCCGGCTGCTTTTCGGACGTCGAATCCGGCAGCTTGATCTTGGAGCTCGTCTGCAGGACTTCCACTTCCGATGAGTTCACCATCAGGAAGAAGACGAGGATCGTGAAAATGTCCATCAGCGACACCAGATTCAGAGCAGCGACCTTGCTCTTTTTCTGACGCGCGCGACGGCGTTTCGTATGGTAACTCACGACTTGTCCTCCCCGCCCGCGGCAGGCACACCCGCAACGTTGTCAGGCGTCGGCGTATCACCCAGCGAAATCACGGGGAAAAGCTCGGCCTGGACCACGTCCAGAGCCTGCACCGCCGGATAGGAGCGCACTTTGTCCATGACAGACACCAGCGTCTGATAGTTGGTGTCGTCCTCGAGCAGTACGGTGATGTCCTCTTTCTCCGGCATGCGGCGCTTCAGCTCCTGCATGACGAGGGAGAGTTCTTCATAGTCGTGCTCGCCGTCTTCGTTCTTCGGCACCGACTTGATGACCCCACCGCGGCCGTCCGCGACCACCAGGCGATCCTGGTAGACCGCAACTTCCAGATGAACCAGATCAGGATCGAATTCACCTGCCGCTGCTTCCCCGGTAGGGAAGTTGAGCTCAATCACCGTGGTGTGCGTAAACACCATGGACAACAGCAGCACTGGCACCAGCACGATCATGAGGTTCATGAACGGGGTGACGTCCAGGTCCGCTGCTTCGGTGTGCTTTTGTCGTCGTCTTCGTACGCGATCCATGCCCACTACCTTGTTCGTTTCTCACACGCACGCAAATTGCGTGCGTACTCGTCTAAAGGGATCTGCGTATCAGGCGCGAGCCGGCGCAGCCTTGCCTGCCGGTTTCGAGGCTTTGGCAGTCGCTTTGGCGACAGCTTCCGCGTTACCTTCGAGCAGGTTGACGAACTTCACCACGGCAATTTCCAGGCTCTCGATGATTGCGCTGGTTTTGCTCTGCAGCATGGAGTGGATGAGCAGGAGCGGAATGGCCGCCATCAGGCCAAATGCGGTCGTGTTCATCGCGATGGAGATACTTTGAGACAGGAGCGTTGCCTTCTCAGCCGGGTCGGCGTTCGCGACGGCGGTAAAGGCAGCAATCAGACCGATGATGGTACCCAGCAGTCCCAGCAGCGTTGCAATGTTGGCAAACGTGGCGAGGTACTGCGTGCGGCGCTCGATGTTCGGCAGCGCTTCGAGGAGACCCTCTTCCATCGCTGACTCGACGTCGGCACGACGGCGCGCGTCGCTGGCCTGGCCATGCTTGTTGACGCCATCGGCAACGATGCGGGCCATCGGCGAAGAAGACTTGTTCGTGACTTCGACGATTTCACGCACGCGGCGCTGCTTCAAGAGCGGCAACAGGGCGTTATAGTCTTTGCGGTTGATGCGCATCTGGTTGGCAAGATAAAAATACCGTTCCAACGCAATGGCAACGCCAATCGCCAGCACGATGGCGATGGGATACATGAATGGGCCTCCCTCCTGGAAGAATCCCACAAAGGTCGCGTACATATCCATTTCTACTACTCCTGATCTGGATCCGTGTTTTCCTTGAGCTCCGACAGCGTCTCGAAGTAGCCAAGCTCCCTTCGATACGCCGGCGGATACAGACGTCGAAAGACCTCTGCTTCCGTAAACTCCGCTTGAATCTCGATATCGGGCAAACCGCGAGGTTCGCGCCAGGGCAAGATATAAAGCACTTTTGGCAACTCTTGGTTGCCGGAGATCACGGTTTCGTCAAGTTGCAGTACACCACCTGGCGTTTCTGCTACCTGAGCCGAACTTTCGGAGGCATCTTCCGCCCAGGCGGCCGCCGTGAGCGTGAGCGCAGCTGCGCCGCACAAAGACCTCAACAGCATCCTGTACCTCCTCATCGCTTCGCCACCGCAGCAACGCGGCGCTCCAAATCCATCATCCAGCCACCCACCTTGGTGTCAGGTTCATGCAGTGCAAGCTGGTACTCGTTGTACGCAGCCAGCGCTTCACCGAGCCGGCCCATATAAAGCTCATACAGGATCGCGAGGTTGAGGTGCGCGTTGGCATAACCCGGTTGCGCCTCAATGCAGGCAAGATAATGCGTTTCGGCATCGACAAACTGGCCGGCACGGCGCGCACGCACGCCAAGCTGGTTGCGCGCCTCGCAGTTGTAAGGGTTCGCTGCTATGGCAGCTTCGAAGGCCTGCTGGGCAGCCGCCTGGTCACCGTTGTGAGCGTGGATGAAGCCCAGATTGACCCAGGGCCCCGCAAGCTCCGGCTGATCATCGGTGATTTCCGCAAAGAGCACTTCCGCCGCGGCGTACTGCTGAGCCTGCATCAGGGACACCGCGCGATCGAACAGTGCCTGGGTACCGGCGTTCAGCTCCGGCGTTTCCACCGCGATGCCCGGCAGGGGGGCAACCACGGGAGCCGCGCCCGTCTGCAGCTCTGCTGCAGGCTGCTCATGCATTTTCTCTTCGCGGGGTTCACCGCCGCCGAGAAGCGGCACGCCAGGCATGGAGCCACACGCGGTCAGGAAGAGCACCGCGGCGAGGCCGAGCGTTCTAGTGAATACTCGATGCATAGCTCACCTCCAGCTCCGGCTTGTTGAATCGCCCCGGCATGAGACGCTTGAGCTCCGTAAAAGACTGCTGCACCCAATCGTCGTACACACCGTTCCAGGAGCGCCGCATGTTGATCTCGTGCAGACTGATGGCCTGTTCTTCGAACGGAAACGCCTGTTCCTCGAGGAGAATCTCGTATTGCTCGAGCTCGAGTTCCGACAGGTTCTTGGGCCGATCGGACGCCATGATGGACTTCGACAGTACGCTATAGAGGTCCGCAATTTCGTAGGTGGACGCCGTGGTGAATTCCGACACCTCGTACTCCGCCACCTTCTCGTACGCCTTGAGCGTGCGCTTCAGGGCCTTCTGTTTCTTCTTCAGGCTCTTCGGCAGCGGGTGCGTCAGGCGAATGGCGCTGAAGCGTTGCTTCTCATCCGCGGCAAAAACCGCCTGCGCGCTTGCCGCAAGGTAGGTTGCCCGCCCGTCGGCTGCAGCGCCCATTTCTCTGTGCAGCTGAATTTTCTTGTCCAGCCAGAACCGACGCTTGTCGCCATCACCGGTCTGCTGATAAAGCTCGTCCATGTGATGCATGGCTTCCATGCGCAGATCCCGCGGCTCTTTGTAGGTATGCGCGTAGTCGCGGAAGTGCTCGAGCGCGGACGCGACGTCGTTCTGCTCCCGATAAATCTCTGCCGCGCGATACAGCGACTGGCGGCGCACGTCATTGTCGTCCGCGGTCTTTGACAAGCCTACGTACTCACCTGCGGCAGCGGACCAGTTTTCCGTCTTCTCGTACATGCCTGCCAGACGCATGTCGATGCCTTTGCCGAGCTCGTGACCCGGATATGCCGCGCGGAAGTCCGACAGCATGTCCGCCGCTTCGTTGATACGTCCGGCACCTTCGATGGCCGCAATGGCGTCAAAATGTCCCTGGGCGGCAAGCGCCGCGGACGGATCAAGCTGCGCGATACGCATGAAGTGATAAACCGCATCGTCGACCGATCCCGCAGCCTCCTGTGCCTCACCCTGCTTGTAGACAGAGGCGAGCAGACGTTCGTGCACCTTGTCGCGCTCGTCTTTTTCGAGCTGCATGGCGAGGAGCTCGTGGTAAGCCGTCTCAGCCGCGACGAACTTGTCCTCCTCGAAACGGCCATGACCTATGATGAGGAGCGCGGTCTTTTTGAGGTCGGCATCTACGTCCGGCCATTCCTGCAGCAGATTTTCCGCAAGGTCGAGCGCTTCGCCGGTATGTCCCAGCGTGAAGAGCGTATCAGCCGCGTCCGTCTGCACCGCCGGCGCCCTGGGGTCGCCCGGGAAGATGAGCGCAAACTCGATCTGCGCGTCGATCTTGAGGCGCTGCCAGAGCTCGAGCTCGTCCGCGGACGCCGTCGATACCAGCTCGGTCAGCCCGAGAATGGCGGCGTATCCGGCCTCATGCGCTTGTGGATACTCCGGGAAGTCGCGAATGACACGCTGATAAGCTGCCACCGCCTGTCCGGGCTGCTCTGCTTCCGTATAGGATTCGCCGAGGAGGAATAGATACTCAGCCGTGCGCGGGTCCTCCGGGAACGTGACGATAATTTCTTCATACCACTTCGCCGCGGCAAGAAAGAGCGTCATGCGCTGCTGCGGAGCGTCCGCGGGCGGCTTTTTGGCTTTGGCAATCTCCGCGTCAAAACCCTGTGCCTCGGCGTGAGCGAGCTTCGCAAGCTCCGACAGATACTCATGCAACGTCGGCAGGTAACCCTCACGGACGTCTTCGCCGTGATGCGACCAGAACTCGGAGTAGACGCCGTAACGAAGCACGTACTCCTTCTTCTTGGGAATGACATCACTCGGGAAGCCAGCGTCCATGAGCGTTTTGATCATGCCTTTGTGCGCAGCTGGCGCACGTGCGTCGAGCGTGTTGTGTTCAACGAACGTCTGCCAGGTGGCAACCGTGTCGAGAAAACGCTCTTTCTCGAAGTAATCGTCCGCCAGACGCTGGTACGCGAGGTACTGCCAGTCGGGTTTACCGCGCTTGCGCATCTCATCCGCCAGCGTCAGCGGACCGTCCAGATACGCAAGGGCGAGCGTCACTACGCGAAATGAATCCTCGAGGAGCTCCCCATTGATGGCGTCGAGCTCTGCCGCATCGGACGAAGCGAGGGTGTCATCGACGACGTTGAAAAACTGATGCAGGCCTTCATCGAACCGCGAACGTTTGAACTCGGACCAGCCGAGCATGTACGACGCGTTTCGGTAGTACGGGGTTTCTTTACCCAGATCGACCACATACGCATAGTCGGCGGATGCCGCACGATAGTCATCAGCGGAGAACATGATTTCCGCTCGGCGGAATCGCGCCTCCGGGATGAACTCACTGTCAGGGTATTCCGCAACGAGTCTGTTCAGATAGTGCAGCGTGCGCTCACCGTCACCAACCAGATCGTTGGCCCGCGCCAGCTGATAGATGATCGCGTCGACGTTTTGCGACTCACTGTCGACACCCTGCTCACTCTGCAGCAGCAGCGATTCGTAGAGATCAACCGCCTGCTGGTAGGGGTTTTCCGCCCCTTCTATGTCCATGTCCTGGCCGAGGTCCATGTGCAGGTCGGCCAGTCGTTTACCCACCGCATAGTTTTCTTTGGTTGACGGCATGAGACCGTACACGCGGTTATACGCCGCCATCACGTCATCGCGGGTTGGCTTGTACGTTGGTGCTTCGGGCAGCTCGAGCTCGGGAAGATCCTGCACGACCTCGCCAAGGAGCGGACCGCGCGCTTTGAACTCGTCTTCGTCTTCGCCGCCGACGAGGCCAAACGTCATCCAGCCGAAGTTCCAGCCACAGCCGCTTGCCAGAAGAGACACCACAACAATGCCCAGGAGACGTTTCATCGGCCGTCTCCAAACGGGACTGCGGTACCCGTATCCACCGCGGCCAGCTGGTCCGTTGCGCGCGCAATGGCAATGCGGGTGACCAGGAGATATTGCTGCACCTGCTGCATTTCCTGCTGCATACGACTGCGGATTTCATTGGCAAGCAGCGTCTCGCGCGCCTGACGGGCCGTATTGACCATGGCGGTGATGTCATCCGCACGATCCAGGAACATCAGAAAGTCCGTGCCAACACCGGCCACAAAGCTTTCTTCCGCGCCCTGCACACGAGCAATGCGCCCGTCCATGTCGTTGAGCAGCGCCGCCAGCGTTTTGTGCTCCTTGCGAAGCACCTGCAGGCGCTTGGCGCGCTCGTCCACCAGGCGATAGAACACGACGCCTTCGAGCCGGGCGATGCGAGCGGACCACTTGATCTGATCGCGCTCCGTCATGTAGCCCAGGAGATCTCGCATGCCGTCCAGTTCCACCAGGAGGTCGCGTTCTTCGTCCGTTGCGAGCGGCATCATCCAGTCGAGCCGGCGTTGCGGCTGCGCGGTCTCCAGAGCGGCAAGCCGTCCTGCCAGCGCTTCGAGCTGTGTGGCGTACTGCGCCCGCTTGGCGAGCAGCCCGTCACCGACGAGGAGCTGCTTGGCTTCTTCGCCGCGGCGCGCCTGCTCGTAGGCGACACCCTGCAGGGCGTCCAGTCTTTCCGGCAGCAGACCAAGCCAGGCTTCATAGCCGTTCAGATCGCGCCATTCCATGAGCGCCTGATTAATCTTGTCCGTCGCCAGCCATTCCAGCCAGTCGGTATGGCCAAGCTGGTCCTGCCACTTGTGCATCAAAACCTGCATCTGCTCCGGGTCTTTCTCGTCTTTGGCAAAGACGTGCAGGAGACCCTGGACCCACTGCGGATCTTCAGCGTCGATGGAAAGCTGCATCAGATTGTCGAGACGATCCTCGAAGCTCGCCTCAGCTGCCTGAAACTGCACCAGCGCCATTTCCGTAGTCGCTCGCCCCTGATCGGCCATGCGCTCCAGGCTGAGTGGAAAGCCAAGGCGCGCCGTTGCGGTGCTCGGCGTCCAATACTCCTGCTGCTGCAGCGTCATCCAGATACGGGCAGCAAGCTCGTAGTCTTCATTGTCCATGGCAAGGCCACCAAACGCCGCCATGGCTACTTCTTGATAGCGTCCTTCCGCAGGCAGCGCTCCCAGCACCGTTTCCGCGCTGTGCGAGTCCTGCTGTCGTCTGGCGATCAGCGCCAGCGCCAGGCGCGCGCGCTGGCCGAGGTCGTATGCCTCTTCAGTGGCGGCAGGCATGGCTGCCAGGCGCTCAAACGCGCTCTTGGCCTGCGGCAGCTGATCAGCCGCGCGATAAGCGACACCCAGGTTGAAAAGGCCATAAGCGCGCAGCGGATCGGCTTCGTCCATCAGCGCGAAGTGCGCTTCTGCAGCGGAGAACTGACCGCTGAACATGGCAAGCTCGCCGCGCATGAACTCCACCTCGGGGTGCATGCGTTTGCGGCCAAGCCAGGTTTTACCGAGCTCAATTTTGGCCAGCTGTTCCTCGAGCGGCTGCCAGTCCTGGCGACGGTGATATTCCCGCGCCAGATGGAATGCCAGACGCATGCTGTCGAGCTCCGAGAGCTCTCCTTCGGGAATGGCATTGAAGGTGGCGTTGGCGTAGTCGTACATCCCGTCAGCAAAGGCGAAGCTGCCGGCGGCGAGGTCAAAACGCACCGTATTCTCGCCGCGCCGGTCCTGCTCTTCGGCAACCAGCGCGTTCAGGAGCGCGTCCTGGTGGTTTTCCTGGAAGTACTCGTACAGCACCGTGCCATAGGTCAGCTCGTCGATCGGCGGCGCGCCCGCACCCAGAAGGCTGCAGGAAAACAGGAGTTCGCAGAGAAACTGTTTCATGACGTGGTTGCCACCGCCCTCGGCTTCGGTTCAGTTGCTGACGTCGGCAACGAAGTCAGGCTGGTAGTCGGCAGTTTCGTCAGAGATGGCCAGCGCAATGAACGTCGGCTCAAAACCTTTTTCGAACTCGACGGTGGTTGCCCGGCGGAAGTCGCGTCCGTTCGGACCACGACCGGTAAAGAATGCGGTAACGCGATTGTCGCCCTGTTTGACGTTGCCCACGTAGAGCTTCTGCACGCCGCCGCGGAAGAGCGCATCCACCTGCTTTTCTGTATAGAGGTGATGGGAAACTTCTTTGCCGTTCAGCTTCAGGGTCACGGCATCGAGTTGAAAGAACTCGCCTACGTCCATGGACAGGAACACCGAAACTTGTGAGCTGGCCGGGAAAAGCAGGTCTTCCTCGAGGATGACCAGGTCACGCTTCAGTTCAATCAGCGCCTTTTTGACGTCTTCCATTTCAACGTCGATGTGCTGCGACGGGGCCGGGGCAGCGGGCGCCTCGATCACTTCCGCCAGCGGATCTTCGCCTTGCACCCGCTCAACCAGCTCTTCGACCGCGTCTGCTTCGACCGCAGCCGCCTCCGTCGAGGCCACAGCGGGTACGGCTGAGCTTTCAGAAGCGTCGCCGGCTTCCTCTTCCGCCCATCCCGTCACCGTCATGGCTGCGATGATCAGCAGGCAAAAACCTTGAGCAATCCTTGTCATGTGAGACCTCTCGTCCAGGGGCTTGTGGTTATTCCCGAATCAGCTTTTTCACAACTTCGACGTATTTCGCCTCGTCACCGGGCTTGTAACCGCGGTGTACGTAGCGCACCACCCCGTCACGGTCGACAACAACCGTGCTCGGCATGGCTTCCAGTTCATACATTTCGCTCACTGCCTGACCTTCGTCGATGAGCACCGGGAAGGTGACGTTGGTCTTGTCGACAATCTTCTGCGCCGGTGCGCTTTCGCCTTCGACGTTTACGCCCAGCACGGCAAAGCCGGTGTCTTCGTAACGCTGGTGCAGACGGTCGAGAATCGGCATTTCCTGGCGGCAGGGACCGCACCAGCTGGCCCAGAAGTTAATCAGCACCACCTGACCGCGATACTCTTCCAGACGCAGGTTCGGACCTTCCAGCGTTTTCAGCGTGAAGTCCGGCGCCGGCTCGGAAAGTTTTACGGAAGATGCGTGCGCGGCAAGCGTGACCACAACCCCGCACGTCAGCAGGCAGACCTTCGCTGCCCGTCTCAGATAATCCGCCAAAGTGGTCATGATTCCTCCCGACCTTAAATTCAATCCACGCGTCCCTACGGGACATGACAAAACGCAGTCGCGCCGTCGAAGAGTTCGGGTGAGACCGCTGCGATACCTTTTCGCAATACCTTCAGGCTTTCGCCTTCACCCATCTGGCTTGGCCAGACACCCGTATCCTTACGGGCCCGCTTCCCTGCGGTAGTTTTCTTCGAACTGCCGGCTAACGGCTGCAAGCGGCGTCCTGCCGCGCTACCAGAACCAAACCCTGGCCTGGCTTAAAAACAGGTTGTCCATTGCCTGTCTCTAATTCACTTAAAGCTCCGGAGTCCGCCGACTGCTCGGCGGGCCCACGTGTACCCCGTCGACAGCGAACTCCGGGCGCTAAAGCTATATTCAACCCCGGCACGCTGTCGGCGCACCGTGATACCTGCACGTTACTTGTGCATGGGGATCGAGAAAGCGCACCAGGTCACACTTTGTCATTCATGAAAGCGGTGGAGTGGCGACGACAGCCGCATTTGAGAATTACATCAATCCCCGCAGCGCGGGCTCAATTTGATGGTTTGAGGTCGAGCAGATCTGCGGAAAACCGCAGCTGTCCTGAAGGGTCGATAACGATGGCGTCGACGCCGGGAAGCCGGTCGATGAGCGCAAGTCCCCGCTCGGGGCCAAGCACGAAGACACTCGTCGAGAGACCGTCCGTGAAAGTGGCCTCGGGACCGAGAATCGTGACGCTCCAGGCGCCCTCGGCGGAGCGGCCGGTAGTGGGATCGAGGATGTGGTGATAACGCACGCCGTCTTTCTCGAAGTAACGTTCGTAGTCACCGGAGGTGCTTACCGCAGTATCGACGAGCGGCAACACGGCAGACATTTTTTTGTCATCACGCGGGTGGCGGATGCCAACCGTCCATGGTTTGCCCCGGCGATCGCCGATGATGCGGCTGTCGCCGCCTGCGGCGACGCTGGCCTGCTCGACGCCTGCCGCATGCAGCATTGCAATACCGCGATCGACGGCATGACCTTTGGCAATGCCGCCGAGGGCAATGTAGACCTCCGGCCGTCGATAGCGCACGCGTTGACCGGCAACGTCGCGCTCGACGTAGCGGTAATCGATGGCTTTGACGGCTGCCTCGATGGTGGCGTCATCCGGCGCGGTGCCGGCGCGGTAGTCGTAGTAGCGGCCGACGGAGGCATAGGTGATGTCGAACGCCCCACCCGTCAGCTCGGACATCCGCTCAGCTTTGGTGAGCAGGTCCATCATCTCGTCGGACACGCTGACCCACCCGGTGGTGGCTTCGCGATTGAGACGCGACAGCTCGCTATCTTCTTTGTAGGAGCTGAACGCGTGATCGATACGGTGCATCTCCCACATGACGTCGCTCAGCAGCTGCCTGGCGGCCGCTGGATCTTCGTGAAAGATCTCCACATGGACGCGAGTGCCCATGATCGCCTGCGTCTCGGTGTGCCACTCGGCACAAACCGGCTGCGCGAGCGCAATCAGGCAACACAGGCCAACGAGATGATGTGAGATCCATTTCCACATGCGACAAGTGTAGCCTCGGGGTCGGCGAAATCCGGTTAGAGCGCACACTCCGCGGCAATGCTGCTGATGGCCACGCCCCGACGACCCTGACGGATACTGTTGCGGTCATGCCCCGTGGTGAGATACGCCAGCGAAATCCCGGTCGCCGGATCAACCCAGGCCAGCTGGCCGCCAGCGCCGTTGTGACCAAACGCCTGCGGGGAGTTGGTTTTGCCAAACCCTCTGAAACTGCGGCTCTCATCGCCGCTGACGATGATGCCGAGGCCACGGTTCGCAGGTTTCTTGAACATCAGATCTTTGAGATCACCCGAGCGGATCTCCCGCGCGCTGGCGAGCGTCTGCGGCTGCCACACGGTAACGCCATCCAGACCGCCGTGGAGCAGCGCCTGATAGAAGAGCGCCATGTCCGCCGCGTTGGCCATCCCGCCGCCACCGGGCACGCCCACGGCGCGTATCTCGGGTTTGTTGAAGTTGAGAATGGCTTCCTCGGTGACCTCGGTCTCAGGCGGTACCGGCATCCCCATACTCTCATAGTCTGCCTCCGTGAGCGGCTCACCGCTGTGCTCGCAGGGCAGAGCCCTTGCGTTTTCAGCCTCAGGCAGGCTCACAAAAAGATTGTCGAGCTCAAGCGGATCAAGCACCCGCTCACGCACGAAGTCGGTGTACCCCATGCCGCTCCTGCGCTCGATGATCTCCGCGATCACCCACATGGAGGAGGACGGGTGGTATTCAAACCGCGAGCCCGGCTCCCACGTCAGCCGCCACTGCGCGTAGCGTGCAAGACGTTCTTCCCGGTCGAGCCACTGCAGCGGTGCAAACGGCGCGTGCGGAAAGCCCGCCGTATGGGTAAAGAGCTGCTGAACGGTGATGACGTCTTTGCCGTTTGTGCCGAACTCCGGAATGATGTCCGCAACCCGATCCTCCTCACTGAGGTCACCCGATTCGAAGAGCAGCCAGGCTGCCGCCGAGGTGATGCCCTTGGTGGCTGAAAAAATTGGCATGAGCGAGTCGGGTTTGGCAGTGCCGTAACACTCGTACACGCCAACCTTGCCCTGCCGGGCAAGCGCCACCTGCACCGCCGGCAGCAGGCCTTCATCCACTTCCCGCTGCACGCGGGTCAGAAGCGCAGCCACTTTTTCCGGATTCAAACCGAGCGCTTCGACGCTCGCAAAGCGATCACTCGACATACGGAGCTTCCTGATACGAAAGGTCAGGAGACTACCCAGACCAGGGGCGAAATGCCATCCACCGGGGGAGCGCCCGTTATCGCTGCACGGCCTAAGCTTCGGCGGGTTCGGCATTTGCCGGTGCCCCCACCGCCCCCTAGAATGCGCAGGCTTTTTTACTCAGTCCGAATCCATGCACACCCTGAACGGCCTCGAAGAGGCAATTGGCAATACCCCCCTCATCCGCATCAAAAGCCTGTCCGAAGAGACCGGCTGCGACATTCTCGGCAAAGCCGAGTTCATGAATCCTGGCGGTTCGGTCAAGGACCGGGCGGCGCTGTGGATGGTACGCGAAGCCGAGAAGTCCGGCGCCCTGCAGCCAGGGGGCACCGTGGTCGAAGGCACTGCCGGCAATACCGGCATTGGTCTCCTCCACGTCTGCAACGCGCGCGGCTACAAGAGCGTCATCTACATGCCGGACAATCAGTCTCAGGAAAAAGTCGACATTCTGCGCACCCTGGGCGCGGAGGTGCGCGTGGTGCCCACGGTGCCCTACAGAGACGACATGAACTACCAGAAGCAGGCGGGCCGATTCGCCGCAACCCTCGACAACGCCGTCTGGGCCAATCAGTTCGACAACACCGCAAACCGCCTCGCGCACATCGACTCCACCGGACCCGAAATCTGGACGCAGACCGACGGCCAGGTGGACGCGTTCACCTGCGCGGTGGGCACCGGCGGCACGCTCGCGGGCGTAACGCGTTATCTGAAAAGTCAGTCGAGCGACGTCAAAATAGTGCTGGCCGACCCGCACGGCAGCGCGCTCTACAACTGGGTGACCACGGGTACGGCTGAGATGACGCCGGGTCCCTCCATCACAGAAGGTATCGGCAACTCACGTGTCACCGACAATCTGGCAGGCACCGACATCGACGACGCGGTGCAGGTACCCGATCAGGACATGGTCACGATGGTCTATCGGATGCTGCGCGAAGACGGTTGGTTTTTCGGTTCATCCACCGGCATCAATCTCTGTGCGGCGGTTGAGGTCGCAAAACGCCTCGGCCCCGGGCACAAAATTGTGACGATGCTCTGTGACGACGGCAGCAAGTACATGTCGCGGCTTTTCAACCCCGAATTCCTGAAGGAGCGGGACCTACACGCCTGACAATTGCAACGCAACATTGGCAAGGTACCCCACAATTGCGTTAAGTTTGGTACCGACAACATTCGATGATTTGGGGGATCGATGTCTCAGTTGCACCACGCACCGCTGCTGCTGGCCGCGGCGCTTCTCACTACAGCCTGCGCCAGCGACCAGTACGTCAAGCGCACGGAATTCGACACCACCGTCTCGGAGCTGCGCGCTTCTGATGCCGGTCTCGCCAACGAGCTCGAGGGCTTTCGCGATCAGTTCACCGAGATGACGCGGGATCTCAATACGCGCTTCGGTGACTACGACACGACCATTGCCAATCTGCAGGGTCGTCTGCGCGTGGAGATGAGCGCGCACTTCGGCTACGACGACGACACGCTGCGCGCAGCGGACAAGCCGGCACTCGACGAGTTTGCCGCAGTTGTCAGCGATTACGCACCCAACGTCGTCGTCACGGTGGAAGGCTTCACCGACCCGGCCGGGGACCCGGAGTACAACCGCCAGCTGGGGCTGCGCCGCGCCAAAGCGGTACGGGATTACCTCGTCAACGTCGGCGGTCTCAGCCCGGACAGCGTGCGCGCCGTCAGCTATGGCGAAGATGCCGCGCGGATGCTGCAACCCGGCGCCTGGGGTGAAGACGGCAGCGCCAACCGCCGCGTTTCCCTGGTCGTCGACTACCTCGGCCACGCACCGCGTGAGTTGAGCTCTACCGGAAACTAACCGGTCCTCAAAAAGAAGGGCGCCGTAGCGGCGCCCTTCGTGACCGTCATTCGCCTCCCTTAAAAGCGGAAGAGTGCTTCCAGCGTGACCGTGCGTCCCACGCTCAGGCTCTGGAACTGGCTGCCGGCAATGTTGTAGGCGTGGTTGATGGTCATCTCGTCCCCGAGATTGCGTCCGTTCACCGCCACTTCCCAGCGCTCATCGTTCGACGCAAGCGCCACGCGGGCGTCCCACTTGGTGAAAGAATCCTGAACCGAATAAGCCGCCTGGGTCGGCTGAACGAAGTACTCGTCGGAATAGTAAACCGACGCCGCCGCTTTCAGGCGGATACTATCTGTCAGCTGAGACTCCCATAGCGCGCTCAGGTTGAACTCCATATCCGGAGAGCGTTCCAGCGGTTCACCTTCCTGGTTTTCCGTGCCGGATGCGGTATCGCAATCTGCATTAGCAGGTGCACCTGAAGCGGTCAAAACACACTGCGCTCCAGCAAAATCATCGTACTCCGCGTCAATCAGCGAGATTGAGCTGTGCAGGCGCAGGTTGTCCGTGGCCTGCCAGCCAAATTCAACCTCGAGTCCATCCACTGTAGCTTCACCGGCGTTGCCAATGATGAACTGGGTACCATCATAGTTGGACGTCTGCAGGTTCGTGAACTCGGTCGTAAACAACGCCACCGCGAGGGACGCTGCGCCATCCAGCAGGCTCGTCTTCATGCCGAGTTCCCAGCTTTCCGCCTCTTCATCTTCGAAGTCGAAGATCCCATTACCCTGTTGCAACGTCACGCCAGCCGCGATCTCTGCCGGCGTAACCGAAGAGACACCGAGAAAACGCTGAGCGTAGGCGGGATCTGCAGCCGCGGCGACCAGCTGCGCACCGAGGGTTGCGTCATTAGCAGTCATGCCGCCTGCTTTGGACCCTTCGGCATATACCCCGTAGATCATCATGTCTTCGTTGACGTCGTATTGCACACGCAGCGACGGGTCGATGCTGTCATCGTCCCGGTCCTGGAAGAAGAGGTATTCCGTGTTGTGACCGAAGGTGCTCTGAGTCACCCGGGTTGGCGTCAGCGTACCCGGACCAGTAAAGAGCAACGGCCAGGAATTCCCGACCCCTTCCTGCTCTTCATCGGTGTACCGAAGGTCGACAATTGCACGGAAACGCTCGGTCATGTTCCAGGTAAGCTGTCCGTAAACCGAATACGCTTCGCTGTCGCGGCTGAAATTACGGTCCATGCCGGAAGCCGCGGGGTTGATCAAACCGTGGAGGAAGGGCGGTAGCACCGCCTGCCAGAATCCGGGATAGAACGGCGAGAACTGGCGCGTCGTCAGCTCAGAATCCTGATACCAGACACCGGCAATGTATTCGAAAGTCTGGCCGGTGGGCGAAAGCAGTCTGAGCTCAGCGGTGCTCTGCTCGTACTCGTCCGCCAGATAGGTGTTGAGGATGGCTTCCGGATGCCCATCCACGTCCAGGAACCACTCGTTCTCGTACTCCCAGTAGCCGAGCACCGCCTTCAGAGAATGCTCACCGAGCTCGGTGTCCATGCTGAGCGTCGCCGACGACCATTCGTAGTCGTAAAAATCCTCGATCTCAGCGCCCGTGCTGACGCTGCGGCGATCGTCTCCGCGGTACTCTGCGTTCGGATCGGAGCTCGATGCCGTCATCGCGCCGGGGCGCACCAGCTGGTTGTTGCGACCGTCCGCGAACGACTCACCGGCTTCGAGCTTGAGGTAAAAGGAAGTCAGATCGCTCGCATCCCACTCGAGGCCCAGACGTGCCGCCCGCGTCAGCTTATCCCCGTCCTCACCGCCGATGGCAATGTTGTCGGTATAACCGTCGAGATCATCGAACCGCACGGCGAGACGGGCGCGAAGCTGATCGGTCAGCGCGCCCGAGACGTACCCGGAGGTTGTGTATCCGCCGTTTTCTAGTTCCCCGCCCACCCGGATTTCAGCTTCGAATTCATCCGTCGGACGGGTGCTGATGGCGTTGATTGCGCCGGCAATCGTGCTCTTGCCGAAGAGCGCTCCCTGCGGCCCACGCGCCACCTCCAGCCGCTCCATGTCCATGAATATCGATTCCATGCACTTGCCGCGACCGCAATAGACATCGTCGATGTAGATGGGTACGGAAGAGTCGAACGCCAGGTTGGTGATCCCGGAGCCCAGACCACGAATCCGTACCGCCCAGCTACCGAACGTCGGCTGCACCTGCAGTCCGGGCACAAAGTTCTGCACGTCGCTCATGTCTTTGATGTCAAACGCGTTCATGAACTCTCCGGTGACGACGCCAACCGAGATCGGCACGTCCTGCAGGTTCGAAGCGCGCTTGGTCGCGGTGACGACCACCTCTTCCAGCACGGGTGAGCTGTCCTGCGCGTGGGCGATACCGCTGCACAACATCGCCAGAAGCGTGAAGCTGTTCACTATCAATCGTTTCATTCCGATTTCCCCTTTTTCACGGCTAAGAAGCCGGTTTGTGATTGCAAGCAGGCGGGCTCTCTCTCACCAGACCCGTATTGCCTACTTGTTGTCATGCCATGCGGAGCCCGCCCAATCAGCGGGTTCACCTTCGCCCGGCGTGGGCACCTCGACGATGCGCTCGTTCACGTCGTCAAACTCGAGCCGCAGCGCTTTGCAGCACACGGCGTGCAGGTTGTAGCCCATGATGTGATACGTGAGTTCGAGAATGTCTTCGTCGGAGAGGTGCGCGTGCAGCTCGTTGAAGAGCGCGTCCGACGCGCGCCCACCCTGCAGAATCAGCGCGTCGGCCCAGGCGAGCACCGCGCGTTCTTTTGCGTCGTAAACGTCCGCCACCTGCCATTCCGGGATCGCCGCAATTTTTTCCTCGGGCACGCCGTTACGTCGCGCTGCCTTGCAGTGCTGGGAATAGACGAACTGGCTGGCCTGGGTGTAGCCCGCGCGCATGATGCCAATCTCGCGGATGGCAGGGTCAAGCTGACTGATGCTCTTGTCGGCGAACATGCCAAACATGCCAAAATGACTCGTGGCGTGGTCGAATACATAGGGCACCGTGGCGAACACCGTCCACCAGTTGCCGGGCGTGCCGGTGGCCGTGCCGGGTTCCGCGACAGGGTCGCGTTCTCCGAAGAGCGCGTCGTAGTACTTGCGCACGTTGTCGGCCGCATCCGCACGGGATATCTGTTTCAATCGCGGCATCAATCTCTCCTCTTTCAAACGCTCACGTTGGTGGATTGCCAGGCCATCAGCCGAGGCTCGTCGCCCGAGACCCGCCACACCGCGAGGAACCGCGCGTGCAGGTTTTTGTTCTGGCCGCCGCGGCTCGCTGTTCCGGTGAGCAGACCATTGTGTACGACGAGTGCATTCTCCTCGCGCATCGCATCTTCCTCGACGTCCAACTGCTCGTAGCGCACGTTCCCCGAAGCGATGGCGGCAATGACCTCAGCCTTGCTCTCAGCAGCGCCGGACGAATGCGTCCAGACAAGATCATCCGCGAGCACCGACGCCAAGGCTTCGACGTCGCCGCGAATCATCGCTTGCCGGCGCGCCAGATCTGCCGCGATGACGCGTTCTTTCAGTTCTCCCTGCTTGCACGGCATGTCCATCAACTAAATCGGCGCGTTGGCGGGGAGGCCGACCAGCAGCCTGCCGTAGATTTCTGTGCTGAGATCGAGATCAAAAACGGTGTGACAAGACGCCGTGTTCAGGTCTCTGAGTGCACGCTGCAGCGGATTGTCGAGAAAGTGGGCGCTTGCGCCACAGGCTTCCACGACGTCACGCACGACGTTGCGCGAGCGGCGCACAATGTGGCCTATGTCGACGCGCAGACGGGCCCGCTCGAGCTCCGGACAAGGTTTACCGCCGCGTCCCCAGGACTCGACGACGCCTGCAACGTGATAGAGCTGATTGACGATCGAATCCATTTCCACTTTGGCATGCGCCAATCGCGATTGCGCCATGGCTCGTTCGCTCTGCTTGGTGGACGTGCCATAAACGGTGCGCCCCTGCATGCGTTCTTCAAAAAGCCGTACAGCGTTACGTGCCGCACCCACCAGAGGTGCTGTGGCCGTCAGGCCAAGTACCGGCAGCATGGGCATCTTGTATATGTAGGAGTCGTGCAGCTGCGCTCCGGCGCTGGAGCCGTCGCGGACCGTTGCAAGGTCCACCACCCTGTGTGCCGGTACAAACGCGTCGTTGACGGCAATGTCATTGCTGCCGGTGCCAACCATGCCTTCCACGTACCACGTGTCGATGATCTCGGCGTCTTCGATGGGCAGCACGAACATGCCCAGCATCGGAGCGTCGCGTCCCTCTACCGGCGTCAGCGCGCCAACCATGACCCAGCCGGAGTGCATCACACCGGTGCCCCACTGCCAGCGACCCGTTACGCGATAGCCGCCTTCAACCGGCTCAGCCTTGCCGTTGGGCGCGAGACTGCCGGGAGCAATGATGTAAGGGTTGGCACCGAAGATGTCTTCCTGCGCCGGCTGATCGTAGAGCGACAGGAGCCAGTTGTGCTCCATACAGAAAGTAGTCACCCACGCGTGGGAGGCGCACCCTTCGCCGAGCGCGACGCCAACTTCCATGAAGCCTGCCAGGGAGTATTCGTAGCCGCCGTACTTTTTCGGCACGAACCATTTGTACGCGCCGGTTTCTTCAATGGCATGCATGACTTCGTCGACGGGTTTGCGAAGCTCTTCCGCCAGCGCGGCGTTGTCTCTCAACATCGGCGTCAGCGCCGTCAATGCGTCGATGAGCTCACGTTCGGTTGTTGCCTGCATTCGGTGCCCCCCTCCGTTCCAAGCACTCAAACGCACTTCATTTTACTTGCTTACGCCACGAGATCAAGATACTTTGGTACCTAAGTATTTTTCGGGGGGGGAAATATGGGTGCCTGGGAGCGCGAATTCGTATCAATGACGTCGCCGACAAGCGCGCGCAACGGTGCCGGTTTCTATCCCTGCCAGGGTCTCTACTTCAGGCCAAAAGTTGGCCAACCGAAGACCGCGTTTATCGCCACACACTACAACGTCGATTTCAGCGAGCACTATCTGGGTCCCTACATGGCGGAGCGGGGATACGGCTTCCTGGGATGGAACACCCGTTTTCGCGGTGCGGAAGGCTTCTTTCTGCTCGAGCATGCACTCATCGATATCGGCGCAGGGGTTCGCTGGCTGCGTGAAGAAGCGGGTGTAGAGCAGCTTGTCATACTAGGCAACTCCGGCGGCGGATCGCTGATGGGCGCCTATCAGTCGCAGGCCAAGGGCGTCACAATGACACCGACACCCGGACTCGAGCTACCGGACGCGCTGCACGATCTGCAGCCGGCGGACTACTACGTTTCCCTCTGCGCGCACCTGGGACGACCGGAGGTGCTGACGGCCTGGTTCGATCCGTCGATCACCGACGAGACGGACCCGACCAGCGTTGATGAGACGCTGAACATGTTCAATCCGGAGCACGGACCACCCTACTCCGACGAGTTCATAGCGCGATACCACAGCGCGCAAACCGCGCGTAACAATCGCCTGACCGCGTGGTGTCATGATGAGCTTGCCCGCGTCAAAGATCTCGGCATGTTCGACCGGGCGTTCAATATGTACCGCACGTGGGCTGATCTCAGACTGATGGACGGCAACATCGACCCTTCCGAGCGTGAGGTAGGGCGCTGCTATGCGGGCGATCCGAAAGCCGCCAACTTTTCACCGCGCGGTATCGGGCTGACCAACACGCTGCGCACCTGGCTTTCGATGTGGTCGCTCGAAGACTCCCACTGCCGGGGCGCGCCGCACCTGGCACGCATCACGGAACCGGCGCTGGTCATCCAGAGCACTGCGGACACTGGCGTTTTCCCGAGCGATGCGCAGGCGATCTACGATGCGCTGGGCGCCTCCGACAAGGGGCTCGAGATGATTCCGGGGGACCACTATCTCGAAAACCCGGGGGATGCGCGCGACGGCGTAGCCGATATGATTGCTGATTGGCTCAACACTAAGGAATGAAGTAGATGCCACAGTCCGCCTCTATGGGCAGAGCGGCCGGTGACGGCGATCCCTATCTGGATCCGATGCACAGCCTGGGTTACCTGACCCGCGTCAATTTCCGCGAGTTCTCGAAGCTGCTGGAGCAGTTGACCCTGCCTCACGGCGTGAGTGCCGGCCAATGGCGCTTACTGCGGGTCCTGTGGGAGAAAGACAACATCACCCAGCGCGAGTTGAGCGACCGGGCGGGCCTGAAGGAAGCATCCACCGTGCAAGCCGTGCGCAGCCTTGTAAACGCAGGCCTGGCCAGACGCAAGCGCAGCACCGAAGACAAGCGCAAGTTTTTCGTCACCCTCACCCCCAAAGCACGGCGTCTGCGCGCCAAGCTCATGCCCGCGGTCGTCGAAGTCAACGACGTGGCGCTCGCCGGCATTGATCCAGAGGAAGCGGCGATCGTGCGCAAAGTGCTGAGCCAAACGTATGCCAATCTCTGCGAGCGAACAGGAATGAGCAATGATTGAGTATCCCCCGCTGCCCACCTGTCTGGTCGGCAGCTACGCGCAGCCCGAGTGGCTGATCGACAAAGCCCGATTGGGAGAGCGCCTGCCGCCACGCGTGCTGCTGCACGACCTGTGGAAACCGTCACGGCAGGACCTGGCGGAGGCGCAGAACGACGCCACGCTGGTGGCGCTGCATGATCAGCACATTGCAGGTGTGGACATCGTGACCGACGGTGAAATGCGGCGGGAAAGTTACTCCAACCGCTTCGCCAATGCGCTTGATGGGGTAGACATCGACAATCCCGGCGCGGCGATGGATCGCACCGGTAAGATGGTTCCCGTGCCGCGTGTTACGGGCGAAATCAGGCGTCGAGACGCGGTAGAGGCGCCGTTCGTCGAATTCCTCAAATCTCACACGGACAAACCCATCAAAATCACGCTGCCCGGCCCTTTCACCATGGCCCAGCAGGCGCAGAACGACTTCTACGCGGACGACGGCGAGCTTGCGCTGGCGTACGCCGCAGCGGTCAACGAGGAAGTCAAAGATCTGTTTGCCGCCGGCGTCGACATCGTGCAGCTCGACGAACCCTATGTGCAGGCGCGACCGGAGGCGGCGCGGGAATATGCGGTGCCCGCAATCGACAGGGCGCTCGCAGACGCTGACGGTCCCACCGTGCTGCACGTGTGCTTCGGATACGGCAAGCACGTCGACGACAAACCCGATGGATACTCCTTCCTGGAAGAGCTGGATGCCTGCGTCGCGGAAGAGATATCCATCGAGTGCGCGCAGCCACGCCTCAAAATGGATCTGTTGGCGCTCCTGCCCAACAAACGCGTGCATGTTGGCGTCATCGACCTGCGTGACACCACCCCGGAAACGCCGGAAGTCGTGGCGGAACGCATCAACGCGGCGCTTGATGTCATTCCTGCGGAGCGCATGGTCATCGCACCAGACTGCGGTATGAAGTATCTCTCCCGCGACGTTGCGTTCGCCAAGCTGAGCAACATGGTCACCGGCAGGGATCTCGTGCGCGCTGCAATGTCATGAGTGACGCACACCACTTCGTGGTCGTGACGTTCACCACCACGCCGGCCGATCAGGCTCAGGCAGTCGAGGAAATTGGCGCGTACGTCGCAAGCTTCCTGAGCCGGCAACCGGGATTTCTCAACAGCCGCCTGCTGGCAAGCCGCGACGGCGCTTCGATCGTGCACCAGGCCGAGTGGATCAATGAGGCCGCGTTTCAGGCTGCCGGGGCGCTGGCACGCGAGCATCCGGACCTGCCCAAGCTCCTGGCCTATCAGCCGAACGGCGTCGGCTACCGTCTCGCACGCACCTTCTGATACGCATGCGCATCACCGCCATTTGCGAACAGGCTGTGCGGCTGGAAGGCGCCGTCGCCAACGCCGTCGTGAGCTTTCGCGATCACACGGTGTCGCTCGTGGCCGTGGTCAGCGATCAAATCCGCGACGGCCGACCCGTGGCAGGTATCGGCTTCAATTCCATCGGTCGCTTCGCGCAGAGCGGCATCCTGCGCGAGCGCCTGATACCTCGCGTGCTCGACGCAAACCCGGATGAACTCCTCGATGCGGCCGGTCAGCTGGACCCGGCACGGATTGCCGGCGTTGCCTTGCAAAACGAAAAACCCGGCGGCCACGGTGATCGAGCGGGTGCCGTTGCCGCGCTGGAGCTTGCGGTCTGGGATTTGAACGCCAAGCTCGCCGATCTGCCTTCCGGTGCCTATATCGCGCAGCGGCTCGAATCGACGCCACTCGCAAACGGCGCGCCCACGTATGCAGCCGGCGGCTACTACTATCCGGAGGATTCCACCGCGAGACTCAAAGACGAGCTTTGCAGCTACCGGGACCTCGGCTATACGGCTTTCAAGATCAAGATTGGCGGCGCAAGCCTGGCGCAAGATCTGGACCGGATCGAAACTGCCATCGAGGTGGCCGGCGACCCGGGGAAAGTGGCCGTCGACGCGAACGGTCGTTTCGACTTCGACGCGGCCGTCACCTACGGCAACGCGCTGGCAAAATACAACCTCAGATGGTTCGAAGAAGCCGGCGATCCTTTGGACTTTGCGCTGCAGGCGGAGCTCGCGGCATGTTACGAAGGAGCGCTTGCCACAGGCGAGAATCTGTTCAGCAGCGCCGACAGCAGAAATCTCCTGCGCTACGCGGGACTCCGCCACGATCGCGACGTTCTGCAGATGGACCCCGGCTTGTCTTACGGCTTGACGGAATATCTGGCAACGCTCGCCGCTGCCGAGACTGCCGGTTTCGCCCGCAGCCAATGCATCCCTCACGGCGGTCATCTGATCAATCTCCATATTGTCACCGGGTTGGGTCTGGGTGGCTGCGAAGCATACCCGGGCGTCTTTCAACCCTTCGGCGGGTTTTCTTCGGGATGCGCTCTCGTGAACGGCAACGTCACCGCCGGCGATGCACCCGGTTGGGGACTGGAGCAGAAAGACTCGCTGGCGCCGCTGATTGCGGAGCTTGTGGCCTGATATGAAGATTGTTGTGGTCGGCTGCGGCGCCATGGGTTCCATCTACGCGGCGCTCCTGGCTGAAGCGGGCAACGACGTCTCCGTGGTCGACGCCAACGAGGGACACGTTGCTGCCATCAACGCGCATGGCCTGCGCGTCAGCGGTGCAAGCGGCGACCGCACGGTGATGCTGGAGGCTCATCTCAGACCGCCGGACACGGCGGCGGATCTGGTCATCTGCGCCGTGAAAGCAAGACACGTGGCGGCCGCCGCCCGCGATCTGCACCCGCTCATCGGCCCGGCTACGGCGGTGCTCACGATCCAGAACGGCCTTGGCAGCGCCGACGTGCTGGCGCAAGCAATTGGCGGGGAACGACTGTTGGTGGGCGTTGCGCAGGGATTCGGCGCCTCGCTACCCGAGCCCGGACATGCGCACCACAATGACATGAAAGCCATCCGCATGGGCGCTCACACCACCATGGACAAAGCACGTGTGGAGGAAATAGCAGCCCTATGGGCAGCGGCAGGATTCGACGCAGCCGCCGTTGAAGATATTCTGGCAATGCAGTGGGGCAAGCTCATCTGCAACGCCGCTTACAGCGCACCCTGTGCCATCAGTGGGATGACCGTCGGTGAGGTCAGAGATCATCCGCGGCTCGGCGCAATCAGCCGTTCGGCAGCCATCGAAGCGTTCGACGTTGCCGCCGCGCTCGGCATCACTCTGCCTTTCGATGATCCCGTCGCAGAGGTTCGCGATTTCGCCGGGCGCATGCCGCACGCCCGGCCCTCGGTGCTCCTCGACATCGAAGCCGGAAGACTGAGCGAGGTGGACGTCATCAACGGCGCCGTGCCGGTGGCCGCGGCGCAGGTGGGTATGACAGCGCCCATCAACGCCGCGTTGACAACGCTGGTGAAAGCGCTGGAGCGTGCCGAAAGCTAGTCCGCCCGCGGCGGCTGCCCCCAGTCCGCATCGAGCGCGCGACGCAAACCAACCAGGTTCCTGGTGCCGATGCGCCGATTGAGCTCTGCCTCGAGGTTAAAAAGCCCCTGCTGTGCAATGCCGCGCAGCTGCCGTCCATACGCCGTCAGCGACACCCGCTTCTGACGTCCGTTCTCCGGATCCGGTTGCACGTCGATGATGCCTTTGGCTTTCAGCTCCTTCAAAACCTGCTGTGCAGCCTGTTTCGACACGTCGAGCTTCACGGCCAGATCCGACGGGCGGTCCACCCCTTCCGTGAGATAAATCATCGCCATCGACTGCGCGCGCGGCAGCGATACGCCCGCGTGGCGCTGCATGTGCGCCTGGAGCCCGTCATCGAGCCAGTATGCCGCGTGCACCAGGGTACGCAGCAGGCCGTGCTCGTCGGTTTCCGGGAGCGCTTCTGCGCCGTTTTGCGCCACGCTACGCTGGAATCCCGGTGACCGGTTCGCCGTTCGCTTTGATGCCTTTCTCGTTGACAGGCAGGTCGACGTTCGGCAGACCGGGCTGCAGGGTTGCGCAGAATTCGAGCATCACACCGTCCGGATCGAAGAAATAGAAAGACTGCAGCCAGGTTTTCTCCGAAGCCTCCTGTGCGGTGCGCGATTCTTCACCCGTGACGACGTCGTTGTGATTGACAATCTCCGAGCAGTCGACGCCCTTGGCCACGAGGTTTTCGCGATATGCCGCGATATCGTCCTTGTCGACGTTGAAGGCAACGTGGTTCATCGAGCCGTGCGCGGAGCTGATTGTCGGTCCCGCTCGGCCCACAATGTTGCCTGCCGAGGCGACGCCGGGCTGCGCCTGGTGCGCGTCGTTGAACCAGAAAAACGCCAGCTCACTGCCGTTGCCCATGTCGAAGAAGAAGTGCTGGCCGTAACCTTCGAGATCGAAGCCTTTGGTCAGCTTCATATCCAGCACGTTGGTATAAAAGTCGACGGTGCGCTCCATGTCTTTGCAGACGAGCGCCAGGTGATGCACGCCGTTCATCTTGATTTCGCTCATGACCTTCCTCCGATAGTCAATGTCATGGACCTTCAATATTGTTGACTATTCCGAGGGATGTCAATAGCATCCGCCAGGGTTTTGGGGAGCATCATGCAGAGACTGAGCAATCCGGGTTCGTCGGCAACCTATCGCTGGTACGTGATCATGGTGCTGCTGCTGGCGCAGATGTTCTCGTTTCTCGACCGCATGATCATGGGCCTCCTGGTCGGCCCCATTCGCGAGTCATTTGCCATCAGCGACACGCAATACAGCCTGCTGGCGGGCCTCGCTTTTTCTCTCTTCTACGCGCTCATGGGCATCCCTCTCGCCCGCATTGCGGACAGCAGAAACCGTCGCAATCTCATCACCTGGGGTATTGCGGTCTGGAGCTTCATGACCGCCGTCTGCGGTCTGGCGAAGAATTTCTGGGCGCTTTTCTTTGCCCGCGTGGGTGTGGGGGTCGGCGAGGCCGCGCTGGGACCGGCTGCCTATTCGATGATCACGGATTACTTCCCGAAGTCGACCCTCGCGCGTGCGTTGTCGGTCTATATGCTCGGCGTCACGCTCGGCTCGGGCTTTGCGTACATGCTCGGGGGCGCGGTGGTGGCCTACGTACAGACCCTGGAGGTCATCAGCTTGCCCGTTGTCGGTGAGATGGA
Source organism: Pseudomonadales bacterium (assembly GCA_028285415.1). Lineage (GTDB taxonomy): Bacteria > Pseudomonadota > Gammaproteobacteria > Pseudomonadales > Azotimanducaceae > UBA4421. The sequence continues at coordinate 576,115 of JANQPF010000005.1, read as the reverse complement.
AGGTTGGCAGCTCACGTTCTTCATCGTCGGTCTACCGGGCCTGCTCGTTGCACTGCTGCTGCGCACGACCGTGGCCGAGCCGCCCCGCGGCGACAGCGCTGACGCCAAGAGCAGCATTCCCATTCCCGAGGTGCTCCGCTACACATGGCAACGGCGCCGAGCTTACGGCTGCCACATCTTCGGTGTCTCCATATTTGTCATGGTGGTGTACGCGCTCAACCTGTGGGGACCAACCTACTTCATTCGCACGTTCGAGTTCAGCATCGCCGAAGCCGGCTGGACGTTCGGCCTTGTCATGCTGGGAGCAGGCAGCGCCGGGCTCCTGTTCGCCGGGGTGGTTGCCGACAAGTGGATGCAAAAGGGGGTGCCCGACGCTTACGTGCGCGTCATCGTCATCAGCATGCTCTGCATGATGCCCTGCACCATCGGCCTCGGCTTTGTCAGCAGTCCCGCCGCAGGTATTGTCGTGATGTCGCTGGCAGTTTTCTTCTCTGCTTTTCAGGGCGGGATCACCGGCGGCACCCTGCAGCTCATGACGCCGAACCGCATGCGTGGCCAGGTCATGGCGGTGTACCTGCTGGTCGCCAATCTGATTGGCCTGGGGCTCGGTCCAACCGTGCTTGCCCTCACTACCGACTATGTCTTCGGAGCTGACGAGGCGATTGGACAGGCCATCGCCTTGAGCGGCGCAATTCTCTGCCCCATTGGTGCGATCATGCTGTGGTCGGGGATAAGGGCGATCCGCGCAGAAATTGAGGCTCAGCAGGATTAGTTAACCCAACGCCACCCGGGCCGGAGCCACTGCCAGCCCGGCCACCTCCGTGCGGACCTTGAACACCCCACCCCGGGCATCGCCATCCAGGCCCTCGGAACCCGAAACGATGTACAGGTCTTGAAGATCGTCGCCGCCGAAACAAACGCTCGTGCACATGGGATGTGGGATCTCGATGTGCTGACGATACGTACCGTCGGATTCGAACACCGCCACTCCCTGACCGCCCCCGGCCAGGGCCACCCAGACTGAGCCATCCTCCGCAACGACCAATCCATCCGGCACGCCCCGCTCGGTCTCGACGAACGTTCGCTTGGGTCCGAGATCGCCGCTCTCCGCAACATCATAACAACATACCGAACGTCGTAGACTGTCGCTGTGGTAAAGCGTCCTGCCATCGGGCGAAAATCCGAGGCCGTTCGTCAGCCGGATGTCCTCTCCGACGACACGGCTGGAACCATCCAGATCGATCAGATACAGATTGCCTGAAGCTGGCTCGCGACCGTCCGCAAACACCGGGCTCGCGCCCAGGCCACCTGCATAAACCCTGCCCGCACTGTCGGTGGTGATGTCATTGAAGCCGACGAGCCCCGCGGGCTCGTCCCGGTCGAGCACCGTCACGGTCTCTCCCCCGCCGAACGGCTTGAAGCTGATGTTGCGGCCGCTGACGATCAGTCCATCATCGACGTGCAGGGACATGCCGCCGATGCCACGGCGGTGTGCAAAGACGTCGCTGACCTGTCCATCCGGACTGAGACAGAAGACACCGCCGTTCAGAACGTCGCTGAACATGAGACCGCGACCCGACACCCAGAGCGGCCCCTCTATGAGCCCGTAACCTTCAGTCAACGCTTCCACGTGTTTCTCCCCTTCAGACCATCCGCAACTTGTCACAACCCCATTCTTGAGGCAACACTACGGGCTGTATCAGAAGGGGAAGACCATGCAGATCAGTGCCGACAAGCTGACCGCTTTCATCAGCCGGATATTCGTCACCGCCGGCGCCAGCGCCGCATTCGCCGACGAGGTTGCCGTGCATCTCGTCGCTGCCAACCTCAAGGGTCACGACAGCCACGGCATCGGCATGACGCCGGCGTACGTCCACAACATCCGCACTGAACTGCTCAAAGTCGACGCCGAGGCGGCGGTCATTCGCGACAACGGCGCCGTCATGGTGGTCGACGGTCAATTCGGTTTTGGCCAGGTGGTCGGGCGCCAGGCGGCCGATATCGCAATCGAGCGGGTGCGCGATACGGGTGTTGTCTGCATGGGCGTACGCAACTGCCATCACCTCGGCCGCATCGGCACGTACGCGGAGCACTGCGCGGCGCAGGGCCTGGTGTCGCTACACATGGTCAACGTCGTCGGACACGATCCACAGGTATCACCCTGGGGCGGACGCGAGCGGCGCATGACCACCAACCCTTTCGCCTGCGCGGTGCCTCGCGCAGACGCGCCGCCGGTGGTGCTGGACATGGCAACCAGCGCGGTTGCGCTGGGCAAAGTCAGGGTGGCTTACAACGCGGGCAACCGTGTTCCGGAAGGTGCGCTGGTCGACTACGAGGGGGCACCGACCACCAATCCCGCGGTGATGTATGAGGAGCCGTTCGGCGCGCTGGGACCGTTTGGCAAACACAAAGGCTACGGTCTGGCGGTAATGTGCGAACTGCTCGGGGGTGCGCTCGCCGGCGAGTGGACTGCGCAGCCGGAAAATCATCGCTCGCATCACATCGTCAATCACATGTTCATGTGCGTGGTGGATCCGCAGGCGTTCGGCGGCGTAGAAAAGTTTCAAGCGGAAGTCGACGCGATGGTGGACTACCTGCACAGCACCACGCCGGCAAAAGGTTTCGACAGAGTCCGCGTGCCCGGAGAGCCCGAGCGGGAATCCATGGCGCTGCGCGAGGCAGACGGCATACCGATCGACGACGCAACGTGGACGGGTGTGCTCAAAGCCGCGGAGGCCGCGGGTTTGAGCACCGATGAGATTACCGCGCTGGTCGAATGACCAGGCATTCGCTCATGCGGCAATGACGCCGTTGCGGCGGAACAGGGCAAACAGGCGCGCCCAGTGTCTTTCCGCGGCCGCCTTGTCGTACATCCCTTCCCGCTGCGGAAAGACAAAACCGTGATGCGTGCCTGGATACCACTCCACCTGATAGCTGATGCCGGTGTCCGTGAGGTGCCGCTCGAGACCGTCGATCACTTCCCGCGGCGCCCATTCGTCGGTCTCCGCACAGCCGAAATACATCTCCCCCTTGATCTTGTGGGCATCGAGATGCGGGGAGTCGTCCGCGTCGCTGAATAGACGCACACCGTGCAGCGACGCTGACGCTTTGATGCGGTCGTTGAAATGCGCCGCGGCGGCGAATGCAAACGGTCCGCTCATGCAGTACCCGACGCAGCCTGCCGGACCATCAGCCGCAGCCGTGTCGTTCGCCGCGTGATCAAAGAGCACCTGTATGTCTTCACAGACCATGGCGTTGGTCAGCGAATTCATATGGCCGAACATCTCCTCGCGCCGGTCGGGCGCCATCACAAACTCTCTGATTCTGCGGTAGTAAAGATTCGGCAGCATGACATAGTAGCCAACGGTTGCGATCCGGCGCGCCATGTCATGCAGTTCCTCCCGCTTGCCGGGCGCATCCATCAGAAATATCACCACCGGAAACGGACCCGGTCCGTCCGGCCGTGTGACGAACGTATTCATCGCTCCGTCACTGGTACTCAGATCGAGTTCCTGTTCAATCACGGCTGGTTCTCCCTCAAAAACGCTCTGAATTACACCACGGTAGAAGCTGACTTACACGTGACGATACTCGACTGGTAATCAAAGCTTGCGCAAAGTATGGTGGCCGGGCCTGAACCCGAAGGATGCTGAATTGCCCGGATCGGACCTCAAAAAAGCCGGCCTCAAGGTGACGCTGCCGCGCCTGAAAGTACTGGAAGTGCTCGAGCGTGCGGAGCCGCATCATATGAGCGCTGAGGACGTGTACAAGCGCCTCATGCAGTCCGACGAGAGCGTGGGGCTGGCGACGGTGTATCGCGTGCTCACTCAGTTCGAGACCGCCGGTATCGTCGAGCGTCACAACTTCGACGATGGGCATTCCGTCTACGAGCTCGCCGACGAGAAACACCACGATCACATGGTGGACGTCGAATCCGGCGCGGTCACCGAGTTCGTGAATGAGCGCATCGAGGCGCTGCAGCAGGAAATTGCGGAAGAGCACGGCTTTGAACTCGTCGACCACGAGTTAGTGCTGTACGTGCGGAAGAAAACCTGACCCTGAAACGCAAATAAGAATCATTTGCACAAACGTCATGAAACTGTCAAAGTTGCTGTCCGCCCGTGCCGAAGCAACCTGTGAGCAGACTTTCTGACATCTCCCCCGGCGCGCGCTTTCGCGTGCTCGGCTACACGGACCAAAACGACTACAGCGCGCAGCTGATGCGTCTGGGTCTGGTTCCCGGCACCGAGGTCACCGTTGTCCGGCGCGCCCCCCTGGGCGACCCCCTCGAGGTTCGCCTCCGCGGCTATTCACTCGCGCTCAGGCCCCACGAAGCAGACATACTGGACATTGAGGTGCTGTCTTGATCCGTATTGCGCTCGCGGGTAACCCCAACAGCGGTAAAACGACGCTCTTCAACGCCCTGTCCGGCTCGCACCAGCGCGTCGGCAACTGGCCCGGCGTTACCGTGGAGAAGAAGACCGGCACGTGGCACAGCGGCGACACCACGCACACGCTGGTTGACCTGCCCGGCACCTACAGCCTGACCCCCTCCGGCAGCGGGCTCGACGAACAGATTGCGCGGGAGTATCTCGCGAGCGGTGAGGTGGACCTCGTCATCAACGTGATCGACGCCACCTCCTTCAGTCGCGGCCTGTATCTGACGAGCGAGCTTGCCGAGCTTGGTCTGCCCACACTGGTTGTCATCAATATGATCGACGTGGCCGCGGCTGAAGGCATCGAAGTGGATACCACGGCGCTGGCCGAGCGGCTGGGCTGCCCGGTGCTTGCCGTCGTCGCCACCCGGAAGAGCAGCCTGGCAGAGCTCTCCGCGGCAGTTGCGGAAGCGGTCCCGTGCCAGCCGTTCGCAGCGGGGAGTGAAGCCGCCCGCTACGGGCAGATCGACGAACTCGCCGCCGCCTGCCTGCTGACGTCGCCGGTTGTAGAGAAGCGCAGCTGGACCGACCGCATCGACACCGTCGTGCTCAACCGCTGGGCGGCATTTCCGGTGTTCCTCGGCGTCATGTACCTGATGTTCCTGATTTCCATCAACATAGGCTCCGCGTTCATCGACTTTTTTGATCTCGTTGGGAGCGCGCTCTTCGTCGAAGGTCCACGACAGGTCATGACCGCCGTTGGCTTGCCGCCGTGGCTGATCATTTTCATCGCCGACGGCGTGGGCGGCGGCATACAGCTGGTGGGCACGTTCATTCCAGTCATCGGGGCGCTGTTTCTGGTCCTCGCGTTTCTTGAAGACTCCGGCTACATGGCTCGCGTTGCCTTCATCGTCGACCGGCTGCTGCGACGCCTGGGCTTGCCCGGCAAGTCCTTTGTGCCGCTGATTGTCGGCTTCGGTTGCAACGTGCCTGCCGTCATGGCGACGCGAGCCCTCGACTCGCAGCCCGATCGGATTCTGACCACGCTGATGGCGCCCTACATGAGCTGCGGTGCTCGCCTTACGGTTTACGCGCTCTTTGCAGCCGCCTTTTTCCCCACGAACGGACAGAACGTCGTGTTTGCGCTGTACCTGATCGGCATTGCAGTCGCAGTTTTGAGCGCGCTGGCCGTGCGCAAGCACCTGCTGCCGGACACGCGCAGCGAGTTTCTGCTGGAACTGCCGGCGTATCACATGCCAACCATCCGCAACATTCTGACGCAGACCTGGCAACGCCTGCGCGGATTTGTCCTGCGCGCAGGTAAAGCCATTGTGATTGTGGTGATCGGGCTCAACGTACTGAGCTCTATCGGCACGGACGGCAGCGTCGGCAATGAAGACTCGGAAAACTCCGTGCTTTCCGCCATTGGCAAAACCATTACGCCGGTGTTTGCCCCCATGGGGATCAGCGAAGACAACTGGCCGGCAACGGTCGGCATTTTTACCGGTATCTTTGCCAAGGAAGTGGTGGTTGGCACGCTGGATGCGCTGTATGCACCCCAGGGCGGCGATGAAGATGCTTCGATTACCCAACTCCTGACCGACGCCGTCGCCAGCATCCCGGCAAACCTCGCCGACCTGGGAGATCAGTTTGCCGATCCGCTGGGGCTCGATCTCGGCGACTTGAATGACACCGCGGAACAGGCGGAAGCGCAGGAAGTTCAGCTCAACACGATCAGCGCCATGCAGGCGCTCTTCGCCGGCCAGCTCGCAGCGTTTGCCTATCTCCTGTTCATCCTGCTGTACATGCCCTGCGTCGCGACCATCGGCGTGATCTACAAAGAAATCGGGCGCTTCTGGGCGGTATTCTCCGTGGTGTGGTCATTCGTTGTCGCCTACGGCTGCGCTGTGGTGGTCTATCAGCTCGGCTCCTTCAGTGACAATCCCCTCGACGCCGCAATTGCGCTCGGCATTACCGTGCTGGTTGCGCTCGGGATCTTCAGCCTCCTCATCTATTGGGGGAAACGTTCGCCCCAGGCTCAGCTCATACCGGTGCGCATGATCGACTGAGCCTCGCGGCCAGCCCGCTACTTGCGGAGCGCCCGGTGTTCCAGAACGTGCATGACCAGATCCGCAGCGGTTTTCAGCACGCCGAAGAGCAGCAGACCCGGACCACCCGCCATCGTCGCGCCAAAGATGATTGTCAGGTGCATCGGCACAATCCGGGCATAGGGCGTAAACATGAGCTTGCCGATATTCGGCGTGCCCTGTCGGTCGAGCTCGCGGTGGTAGCGGTAGGAATAGAGGTGATTGAAGCCGAACGCCACAGCGCAGGCCACTAAGCCCAGTTCGAAGAGAATGCCGGGGCCGGTCTCAGCGAAAATGAAGACCAGATAAACAACATGAAAGAAGCCGAAGTGCAAGGCAAAGAAGCCTGCCGTCTGCCGCTTCGTTGCTGCAGTCGGCGCGACAGCCCGGTTGTTGATGCGGAATCCTTCCGTTGAGAAAGACTCGAGTTTGAGCATCCGAGCGACGTACGACACGCCGATGATGACGCTCTGCACCCAATAGACGGCCATGAGATCGTACAGTTGCCAGGAGAACACAAAGGCTAGCACCAGCGTTAACAAGTTGGCGCCAACAAGCGTCCAGAGAGAAGCATCACCGGCAAGCCCCGGCACCCCGGTTGCCGGTGACCGAGGCGCAAGACGAGCCTCCATGCGCGCCAGATAGGCTGCGTATTTACGATACGCCACGCCGCATGCGGGACACTGCCAGTCTGGATTGGTCTCCCGGCCGCTGCGCACGTATCCACACTTGGGACAGGTTTCTACCGTTACGGTCATCGGATCTGCTCCGCGTTTGAGCGCCTTTCGAACCAAAGTAAGCACAGTATAAAAACGTACGCGACGAGCGACTGTGACACCCCTCGCGCGCCCTGCAAAGGTGCGCCTTGAGATGCTCCCGTCTTGCCACTAGGGTAGGTTCGGGCTATCCGCAACGAGGAGGGAGGCGTGGCGGACCACGACACAGAGCCGGTGCTCTACGACACCCTGCCACCGGAAGCCGTATCCGAGGCGCTCGCACCAACCATCGAAGCGCTTGGCCTTACCGAGAATTGCCGTCAGCTGGCCGAGGCCGGCTGGACCGTTCTGGAAAGTGTTGCGGATGAAGATTTCACCCGACGCCTGCGCGCCAAAATACTCGAGACAGCCGGTCCACATGGCGGCGCAAACATGCTCCTCGCGAAAGATCCGGTATTTGCCGAAGCCATTCTGCAGCCAGAACTTCTGGCGTTGGCCGAGTTTTCGGTTGGCCGCGGCTTTCTTATCAGCCAGGTGGCTGCCAGCGTGCGACGCCAGGGCGCTCCCACAATCGGTCTGCATGCGGACAACAACTGGCTGCCGGCGCCCTTCCCGGCCCACAACATGCTGCTGACCGGCTGCTGGGCATGCGACAACTACAGCAAAGCCGACGGCGCGACACTCATCATTCCCGGCAGCAACAAACACCGCCGCCACCCGGACGCCGACGAGGTCGAAGCGCTGACCGGCGCGGTCCCGATCGAATGTCCCCCGGGTTCGGTGGCGCTGTGGGACGGCAATCTGTGGCATTCGAACTACCCCCGCGAGACGCCGGGGGAACGCGTGGTGTGTCACATCACCTACACCCGCTTGATGATGCGCCAGGTGGAGGACTACAGCGTGCACGCTGACGATCTGATCGGTGCACACGGTGAGATCATGCGCCAGCTGCTTGGGCGCAACGATCTGCTCATGGGCCGCGATGGCGCCAACTACGCAAGGCTCCGGGAAACCTTCAACAATTCTAAGCGCTAACGCGCGGAGTCTAAGCGCTAACGCGCGTAGTCCAAGTGCTGATGCGACGTGTCTAAGCGATGATGCGCGCGGACCAGGCGCTGACACGCAGTTTGCGCCGCCCGCGCGGCAGCATCTTCCCGGCGAAGCCGCTATGCTTGTGACGCCAGAACGACCTTAAGTCCCTATGGAAGACTTGCAACTCCACGAGGCGGTGGTGTTCCTCGCCGCTGCCGGTGTGGTCATTCCGATCGTCAAACGCCTGCACATCAGTCCGGTACTCGGCTTTCTCATGATCGGGCTGGCCGTCGGACCGTATGGGCTCGCGCGACTGGCTGATGACTACACGTGGCTCAGCTACATTCTGATCACCGACGTGGCCGGCGTGCGCGCGCTCGCCGAGCTCGGCGTCATCTTCCTGCTCTTCATGATCGGTCTGGAACTGTCGCTCGAGCGTCTGTGGGCAATGCGCCGGCTCGTGCTGGGTATGGGCAGCACGCAAATTGTCGTCAGCGCCATCATCATTGGCCTGATCGCCTGGGGATTCGGCAACCCGGTTGAAGTGGCGGTGCTGCTCGGCGCCTGCCTGGCGCTGTCTTCAACCGCCATTGTGATGCAGCTTCTGGTCGAGCAGGGCCGGTTCGGCACGGGCGTCGGTCAGGGCACATTCGGCGTGCTGCTGGCACAGGACATTGCCGTAGTACCCATCCTCTTCCTGGTTGGGGCGTTCGGCGTGCAGCAGGGCGGGCCGCTGATCCTGGAGCTCGGCTTCGCTTTGATCGAGGCCGCGCTTGCGGTCGGCCTGATCCTTGGCATAGGCCGTTACCTCATCCGTCCGCTCTTTCGCTTCGTGGCAGACGCAGACAGCCCGGAGCTTTTCATGGCGGTGACGCTCCTCGTCATCATCGCCACCGCATCCATTACCCACGCCGCGGGCCTGTCGGCGGCGCTCGGCGCTTTCCTGGCGGGCATTCTGCTCGCCGAAAGCGAGTACCGGCACGAGATTGAGGTCAATATCGAGCCGTTCAAAGGCCTGCTCCTCGGGCTCTTTTTCATGTCCGTTGCGATGGGCATTGACCTCTTCGAGATCATGAGCAACCCGGGATGGATCTTCCTGTCCGTAGCCGGTCTCATCATCATCAAAGCGCTCATCATGACCGTCATCGCCCGCGCTTTCGGCTTCAATCCGGGACAGTCGCTGGAGATGGGCCTGCTTCTCGGTCAGGGGGGTGAGTTTGCCTTTCTTGTGCTGGGTCTGGCGCTCGGCTACCAGCTGCTGCCGGATGCAACCGCCCAGTTCATGCTGATTGTCGTCGGCGCCACCATGTTCCTCACCCCGCTGACCGCAAAGCTTGGTCAGCACCTGCGCACGCTCATCAGCGCCAGGGAGCAGACCGAAGCCGACGTCGAGATCGCCACCGACCTCAAGGGCCACGTGATCATTGTCGGCTACGGCCGCACGGGAAAACTGCTGGCCGCGCTGCTCGACCGTCAGCAGATTGCGCACATTGGCCTCGACCTGGACGCCCGGCGGGTGGCTGATCTGAGCGCAGAGGGGGTGCCGATCTTCCGCGGCGATGCCAGCCGCGCAGCCATTCTGGCAAAAGCCAATCTCAAGCAGGCTGCGGTGCTGGCCATTTGCACTGATGATCACGCGGCCACCGAGCTCGTGCTGGGGGCAGCCCAGCGAGAGGCGCCCGACGTCCCGGTCATCGCCCGCGCACACGACACCCGTCACGCCGAAGTGCTGATGAGCCATGGCGCTTCCCGCGTTGTGCCGGAAGTGCTCGAGTGTGGTCTACACCTGGGCCAGGTCATGTTCGAGCACGTTGGCCTGCCGAGCACCGTCGCCCGCGACCTGGTCGATGCCCAGCGCACGGAGCTCAGCCTCGCGCTGGACGCGTCTGCCCGTCACCAGCCTGCGCAGGCAGAAGCCGAAAAGGTCACATAACTGTAAAATCCCCACACGGTACGCAAACTATTTGTAACTTTGCGGCGACTTAAACCTCCAACCAAAGCACAAGAATAACTAGATGCTAGGCACGGTGAGCGATGAGACCCTGGTGTCGCGAGCACTCGCGGGATCCAACGGTGCCTGGATGAAACTGGTCAAGAGGTACGAAAAGAGAGTGTATAACTACGCGCTACGCATGGTCGGACACCCGGACGACGCCTTCGATTTAATGCAGGAAGTCTTCATGGGTGTGCACCGCAATCTGGCAAGCTTCCGCGGAGACGCGCCGTTCCCCGCGTGGTTGTTCCGGATTGCCAATTTCCGCTGCACCGACTATCTGCGCCGGCGCCGCGTACACGATGAGTTCGACGACGAGCGGGGCTTCATCAACGGCGAACCGGGGCCGGAAGAACAGACGTTCACCACCCACGCCAACCAGCAGATAGCCGCCGCGCTCGGCGCGCTGCCGGCGGAGCAGCGTCAGGTCGTCGAGCTCAAATTTTTTCAGCACTTCACCTTCGAGGACATCGCAGGGCAGCTGGGCATCTCACCCAATACAGCCAAAACCAGGCTGTACAGCGCGCTGCGCAAACTGAAGACAAACGAGGAGCTTCGCGATGCGTTGTGAGGAAGCCAATCCGTTGCTGGTCGAATACGCGGAGCGCGAGCTGCCGCCGGGCCGGCTGCTCGAGATCGAAGAGCACATGACTGACTGTGAGCGCTGCCAGGCGGACTTTGCCGCCATTACCGAATGGCGCACGATGTCAGCCAGCTGGCACGACGAAACGCCACCCGCGTGGCAACCCGTCAAAATGCCCGGACGCGACTATCTGGACAGCTTCCGCCAGTGGTTCCCGACGTTCGCAAGCGCCGCTGCGCTGGCAATGGTCGCCATTCTCTACGTTCAGCCCCCCGCGGACGCCAACGGTACCCTGCCCCAGGGACAGCCCGCCGCCACCGATTACTCGAATCTGCCGCCGCTGCCGCAGGCCACTCAGGCCGCCATGGTCGAAAGCGTCATGGAAGGCAGCCGCGAACAACGTCAGGAGGAGCTGCAGGCGCTCCTGAAGATCCTCAAAGCGGAAATGGACCGCCGCTCGATCGAAACCGAAGAGTCGATGCGCTACATCATTTCCCACCAGATTCAGGGGCAGCAGGAGCTCGACGACCTGTATCGCCAGGTCGAAGAGCTGATGGCGTCGGACGGTACAACAACCCAAGCCAATCCTGAGGGTTCTCCATGAGATTGCGAAGCCTTGTCCTGATTCCGGCGCTTACTCTGCTGCTGCCGACGGCCAGCCTCGCGCGCGAACCCGAGAACCTGGACGCCATCCAGCGTGAAGTCCGAATCGTCGCGGACGTGATGCGTTCGGCCATGCGCGGTGAGCTGAAAGACGTGCGCGTCACCTCGGTAAGCGCGGAATACCTGCCTCGCCAGGGCGTGCTGGTGTCCGTCAAGATGAACGCACCTTGGCTGCAGATCGACAACAACGACGCGACGATTCAGATCAACGGCAACAACATCGATCTGGAACAGATTCCTTCCATGGTCGAGAACATCCTGGCTGATCTGCAGATCGACGTGACGCCATACGAACCTGAGGCCTTGACGGAATTGAGAGCGCTACGCGCGGAACAGCGGGCGCTGCGGCTCGAGCAGCGGCAGATCCGCAGCGAGCTCAGACGACAGCGCCGTGGACTCGTGCGCATCGATGACAACGGCCAGCGCCGGGCTGCAGAGGACCGGATAGAAGATCTCGAGCGCGAGCTTGCAGCTGTGGACAAACAGTACGACATGCTGTCTGCAGACATCGACCAGCAGTACGACGACATCAAAGACTATCGTGAGAGCGCGAGTCCCCCGGCACCACCCGCGCCGCCGGGGGCGTCACACTGGGATGAACTCGTCGCCCGCAGCGCCTGCGACTATGGCGCCACGTTGAAAACGCTGGGCGCGGAGAACTATCTCACCATCGCCATGCGTCAAGGCGACGTCAACGAGTATTACGCGTTCAAGATGGACCACGTCTACGACTGCAGCCGCGGTGACATGAGCAGTGAGCGCCTGCTCGAGCTTGCATACCAATACAAAGGCTGAGTGCGGGCGCCACCCGCAAGACGTTACTCGGCTTCCTGATCCAGGAGATCTCGATACTGACGCATATGGCGCAGCGCGCTGACCTCGTCGCCGTTCAGTTCACAGATACGCGCGAGGTTGTAGTGTGCATCCGGAATGCCCGGAGCCCGCTCGTAAAAGTCCGCAGCTTTGCCGGTTTCATCCAGCTCATCAAAGACGGTACCGAGATTGTAATAGGCGAGCTGATGTCCAGGCCGCGCGGTCAGCGCGAGCTCGTAGTGCCGCTTCGCGTGCTTCAGATCACCCTTCAGCTGATACAACCGGCCCAGATTGACATGGGCGTCGGCGTTTTTCGGATCCAGACGTATCGCCTGCTTGTAGGCGTCCGGCGCCTTTTCCGGTTCGAGCTCTTCGAGGTCTAACCCCAGGTTGTACCACTCGTCCGTGTCGAGGTCTTCCGCGGTCTCCGCGGCGCGCACATGCTTGTCGGCAATCTGTGCGACGTTGTCCGCAAGCTCCGCGCTGCCGAAATCGAGCTTGGCCTGGCCGGTTTCCACTTCCCAGACATGCGTGTCGTCACGCACGACCACGCTGGATCCGTCCGCATAGATGCGTACGGAACTCAAGCTTTCGACTTCCGCCATCTCCTTTTTGAGCTTGGTCAGAGCGCGATACGCTTTGCGCGTGGACACCGATGCGTCCAGCAGACCTTTGGCGGTCTTCAGAAGCACCACGTCCTGGAAGGAGAATCTGTATTCGCCGCGTTCTCCGCGGCCCGGCTGGACGAGCTTGCGCCGCACGTAGTGGCGCACCTGATCGGCGTTTAGGCCTATGAGTTCAGCAGCCTGTTTCGTACTGTACCCACTCATTAACTGAGACGTTAACCCCTCGCCTTACTCTTGGGGGAGGATTTTGCCTTGGTTGCGCCTGCCTTTCTAGATGCACGTGCCGGGGTTTTGCGTTTTGCGCCGCCCGCGGCCGCTTTTTTACCTTTGCCTTTGCCGTCGACCGACGCTTTCAGCGCTTCCATGAGATCGACAATCTTGGCTTCCGCCTGCTCGGTCTCGGGCACGGCAATCTCCTGGCCGTCGATCTTCTGCTGAATCAGCTCCATCACCCGGGAACGCACAACGTCTTCGTACTTGTCGGGCTCGAAACTCTCGTTGACACGCTGCTCGATGATTTTGACTGCAAGGTCCAGCTCCGCGTCCTCCACATCGCAGGTGTCGAGGGGCACGTCATCGAACGAGCGCAGCTCGTCCTCGTGCTTCAGCTGCTCCATCACGAGACCCTCGCCCATGGGACGGATCAACACCAGGTGACTCTTGCCGCGCGCGGCGTAACTTGCAAGCGCCGCGCGCTCGGTGGCCTGCAGGGCACCTTTCAGGAGGTGGTAGCTCCGCGCGGCACCTTTGTCCGGACCCAGGTAATAGACCTTGTCGATATAGATTCGCTCGATTTCCGCAAGCGGCACGAATTCGGCAATGTCGATGGCGTTCGTCGATTCCACGTTCATGGCCTTGATCTCTTCCGGCTCGAACATGACAAACTGCCCTTTGGCGAATTCGTAGCCCTGTTTGAGATCCGCTCGCTCGACGAGATCGCCGCTCGTGGCATCGACGTACTGCTGCTTAACCCGATTGCCGTCTTCGGTTAAGTAGTTGAATCGTATGGCTTTTGTGGAATCCGCGGTCGAGAAGAGCTTGACCGGTATGGCCACGAGACCAAACGATATCGTGCCGGATCCAATGGCTCGTGCCGCCATGTCATCACTCCTTTGGCAGGGGCGAAGGACTATAGCGCAGCGTTCTGGGGTGCTCAAGACGCCGTTTTGGACCTCCTGACAAACGGTTGCACCTCAAAGACCAGCGTCGCTGAGGGTCAGATTCGGTTGACAAACACCGGCACCTTGACGATACCTGCCCCATGCCGCGCCAGAAGCAACCGCAACTCGCCACCTACCGGGCCAAACGCGATCCGGCACAGACGCCGGAGCCGTTCGGCCGCATCCATATTCCCGCGACGGGGCGGCTGTTTGTAGTCCAGCAGCACCACGCCCGCCACCTGCACTTTGATCTACGCCTCGAAGTCGACGGCGTGCTGAAAAGCTGGGCGGTGCCCAAGGGGCCATCGGACGATCCCGCTGACAAGCGTTTTGCGATGGAAACGGAAGATCATCCGCTCGACTATGCCGACTTCGAAGGCCACATCCCCCCCGGCAACTACGGCGCCGGATACGTGATCGTCTGGGACCGCGGCCGCTACACGCCGCTCAAAGATTTCAAGACCGGGTACGAGAAAGGCAAGCTCCTCTTCGAGCTCCACGGCAGCAAGCTGCGCGGCCGCTGGACCCTCGTGCGCATGAAGTCCAGAGACAGCTCCGGCAGAGAGTGGTTATTGATCAAGGAGCAGGACGCCTACGTTCACGAGGGTGGGGCAAGCTTCCAGGACACATCAGTACTTTCGGGCCTGACCGTGGCGCAGCTGGAGAAGCCGTCTGCGAAAACTGCCGCCATCAGACGGTCAGCCCGCCAGGCCAGAGGGGCCGAAGAACAAGCTATCGAACGAATCGACACCCGTCCGATGCTGGCCAGCGCAGGGGACGCTTCTGACCGCAAAGGCTGGTTGTGGGAATTGAAGTACGACGGTTACCGCATCATCAGTAAGAAGCACGAGTATGACGTTGCGCTACAAACCCGCAACGGTCACGACATCACCGAGCGTTTTCCTGAGATTGCGCAGGTGCTGAGCCACCTGCCGGTAGAAAGCTGCATCATCGACGGTGAGCTGGTCGTGCATGATCCGGCCGGACGGCCGAGCTTTGCGCTCATGCAGGATCGAGCGCGAACGTCAGGGCACCACAAGATTGCCACCAACGCCATCCTGCAAGGCGCAACGTACTACTGTTTCGACCTCCTGTACCTTGCCGGTTTTGATCTCAGGGCATGCAGCCTCCTCGATCGCAAGAAGGTGCTGCGCCAGCTGCTACCTCAACAATCGGCGCTGGTGTACTCCGAACACGTCGAAAACCGCGGTCTGCAGACGTTCTCCGCCGCCAGCGAAATGGGCATCGAGGGGGTCGTCGGCAAGCGCGCTGCTGCACCCTACCGGAGTGGCCGCACCAGCGACTGGATCAAGGTACGCAATCAGCGCAGCGGCGATTTTGTGGTCGTCGGCTGGTCAGCCAGCCGTAGCAACGATGAGGACATCGGTTCACTCGCCCTGGGTGAATATCGAGACGGCACGCTCTCGTACGTGGGCCACGCTGGTTCCGGTCTGGGGACTCAACTTCGCGGCGTGCTCAAGAAGGCCGCCGGCAGGCTCGAGCGCAAAACGTCGCCGATCAAACCAACGCCTGAAACAAAAAAAACGCACTGGCTGCGCCCTGCTCTCGTCGTGGAGGTCGCTTACACCGAGTACACACCCTACGGTCATCTGCGCCACCCCAGTATCCTGCGCGTGCGCGATGACAAGCCCCCGAAGGAATGCACCGGCCACTTCGAGAGCGCAACGACAGACAGCGTGGAGGCTGCAGCGCCGATCAAGGTCACCGCCACCAATCCGGAAAAAGTGTTCTTTCCCGAAGCCGGCTTCAAGAAGCTCGATCTCGTCGACTACTATCGCCGGATTGCACCCTGGATGCTGAGGTATCTCGACGATAGGCCTCTCGTATTGACCCGCTTTCCCGACGGCATCGACGGCAAGTCGTTCTATCAGCGCGACATCCCTGAGTACGTCCCGGACTGGATTCGCCGGGAAGTGTTGTGGAGTGAATCCACCGAAAAGGAGGTGCACTATTTTGTTGCTGCCACGGCGGAGGACCTGGCCTATCTCGCCAACATGGGCACCATTCCGATCCACATGTGGCACAGCCGCACGGCCGATCTCGACCGCCCGGACTGGTGCGTGCTCGATCTCGATCCGAAGCAGGCACCGTTCAGTGACGTGATCACGCTGGCAAAAACCATCGGCGAGATTGCGGACGCCATAGATCTGCCTGCCTACCCGAAAACCAGTGGCGCCAGCGGCCTGCACGTGCTGCTGCCGCTGAGCGGGCAGCTGAACCACGATCAATCGCGGACCCTGGCGGAGCTCATCGCGGAGCTGGTGGTGCGGCGCCATCCCGACATTGCCACCGTGGCGCGCTCGTTGCGGGCGCGCGGCAACAAGGTGTACGTCGACTTCGGCCAGAACGGCCACGGCCGGCTGATTGTCGCGCCGTTTTCCGTCCGGGCAGAACCTGCCGCTTCGGTATCCATGCCGCTGCGTTGGACGGAGGTCAACGCTGGTCTCAAGAACGAGCGCTATCACATCGGCAACGCCATCGCGCGCATGCGCCGACTGCGGGAGGATCCGCTGCAGGGTATCCTCAGCGACGATCCCGAACTGCCGCGAAGCCTGTCGCTGCTGGCTGAACTGCTGGCCTAGCGCACCGGTTTCGTCGCCGCCTCAGCCGACGGAGACCTCAACCAGCATCTCGATCAGCGCCGCTCCAATCCAGGTGAGCGGTACAATGAAAAGATAAAGGCCGAGGCGGGTGACGATACCAAGATCAACCGGCCATTCAGACGTTGAGGCAACCTCCCGACGCACCGCAAGCAACGGCGCAAGTCTCTCGTAGTCGCCGTCACCCACGGCATTTATCTCTGCCTGCAGCTGTTCAACGTAGCGGCGCTTCGCGTCACTCAGCGCGCGGTGCAGCGGCCACACCGGCGCAACCAGCAGAAACAGCATGGGGATGGTTGTCGCGATCACGCCGGGAATCGTCGTCCAGGGATTCGTCTGCGGCCCCAGCCACATGATGGCAAACGACGCCTGAGCGCCAACGAGCACGAGGGTAGAGCTGACGGCCATGCGCCCGAACGGATTCAGACTCGCACTGTCGAGCACGTCCACATCAACCTCGTGCGCAAGCTGTCGAAAGAGGCGCGCGTTGTCGACCAGCGCGTGCACCGCGCAGGACACCGTCAGCCATACCAGCAGCGGCGCCGTCGACATGACGAAGCTGTACGGATCAGCCAACAGGTAATTCGTCATTCTTGTCGTACCGCCCGCCAGCAGAAAGCTCTGTGCAAGCCACGCGGTGATGCCAATCGCGAGATTCAGGACCACCCAACCCGGGGAGCGGTGGGCAATCCGGTGGCGGAGTCTTGCCGCGTGATCGTGATCGAATCCAAGCAGGGGCACGAGTTCGTCGAATGCCTCTTCAGTGCGGCGGGTGATGAACTGAAATATCGGCAGGATGTAAGCAACGATCACACAGAAGAAAAGCGCCGCCGGCCATCCGCCACGGTCCAGATGTTCCGCAAAGACGCCGGCTGACCAGAACACGCAGAACAAGATCGCAAACGTCACCAGCGCAACGACAAGACGGCCGCGGCTGTGATCGGGCACACCCCACAGCAACCAGACTTTCATTTGCGAACCTGCATTCAAACGGGCTCGATTCTGACCAGTACAGCCGTATCCAGCGCCCGCGCGAAGTCATCGGGATCAGGTTCGCCGTCGCGCAGCTTCACGTCCATGTAAGCCGCGTCGCTGGGATGCGCTGCCCACATTGCCCTCATGACGGGGCCGGTTAAATTGGGATTGTCCGGGATTGCGGTGATCTGCACGTTCTGCCAGCTGCCGCCAACCAGAGCTTCAGCCGCGCGCGGCTCGACGAAGTTCGGCCACCAGCGTGTGTCCTTGGAGGTGACCACCTGCAGACTGTCGCCGGCGCGGTGGAAACGCGCGGGTACCGTCAATCGACTTCCCGACTTGACCCCTGTATAGCGCATCGCAAGGATGCTGCCGCTGAACAAACCATGCAGCGGCGAGCGTAGAGTGGTGATCATGACAAGATTGATGATGCGAAAGAGGAAGTGCGGGATTTTCATGGGTCAGTCGAATGCAGTCAGTTTCAGGGGATCGTCGCGATACTCGTAGGCGGCGATGATGTCTTCTTCGATGACCCGTCCGCGGGATAGTTCCGGCAGCGCATCCATACTGAAATAGGCCGCATCCATGACTTCACTGCCCGCTACGGGCGACGCCTCAGTCGTGCGCTCACAGATGAAGTAGAACTTGTAAAAGTCACGCGTATCGGGCTTGTAAGCATGTTTCGCCTTGTGACGCACCGTATAGAGCTGGCGAGCCTTGACGGTCAGCCCGGCTTCTTCGAGGATCTCTTTCTCCACGTTTTCAGCTGCCGAGAGACCAACGTCGGCATAACCGCCGGGAAGGGTCCACAAGCCGTCAGTGCGTTCGCGCACCAGCAACACATCAGCGCCGTCAAAGACGGCGCCGCGCACGTCAATTTTGGGCGTCGCGTAACCCTCAGCAAAGTCCGGTACGAGCTCCGCAATACGCGCCACGGGGACACCCGCCAGGTGAGCGAGCATGTCGTTTGCAATCTCCGCTACCTGCGCGTAGCGCTCCTTGTCATATTCGTGGCCACCAAAGTGCAGGCCCGTCGAGCTGATTGCCTGCAGCTGTTTGGCCCACGCGAGCCACAGATCTTCCATTGCCGGTATAACCTCGATGCCAGCGGCGACTGTACCACTTCGACCTCGAGGGCACCTAGGCCTGCCGCCGGTTCGACAACGCCAGCCGCCGGTTCGACAACGACAGTGGCTCTCTTTCTGTCGAAGCGGGCATGACCTATCATCCCGGGGCACACGAACAGAGGGCGCAAATGGCTGATCTCAATCTTGGACTGATGCTGGGCTACTGGGGTTCGCATCCGCCGACCGATCACATCCAGCTTGCACAGGAAGCGGAGAAGCTGGGCTACGATTCGGTGTGGACCGCCGAGGCGTACGGCTCCGATGCCCTGTCACCGCTGGCATGGATTGGCGCCAATACCGAAAAAATCAGATTGGGCACCGGCGTCATCCAGCTGTCCGCACGCACGCCCACCGCAACCGCAATGGCCGCCATGACAATGGACCACCTTTCCGGGGGCCGCATGATCATTGGTCTCGGCGTCTCCGGGCCGCAGGTTGTCGAAGGCTGGTACGGCGGACCGTTCGCCAAGCCCCTGGCCCGAACCCGCGAGTACATCGGCATCATGCGCAAGGTCATCGCGCGGGAAGAGCCGGTGACAAACGACGGGCCTCACTATCCGTTGCCTTATACCGGCGAGGGTGCCTGGGGTCTGGGCAAACCTTTGAAATCGATTGTGCATCCGCTGCGCCAGGAGATCCCCATCTTCATGGGCGCTGAAGGCCCGAAAAACGTGGCGCTCGCAGCGGAAATTGCCGACGGCTGGCTGCCGCTTTACTACAGCCCTTTTCGACAGGAGGTGTACGCGCCTTCGCTGTCGAACGCCAAGCCGGAATTCGAGATCACCCAGGGTGTGGTCGTGAACATTACCGATGACGTCGAAGCCGGCCTGCAACCCGTGAAACACATGCTGGCACTGTACGTTGGCGGCATGGGTGCCAAAGACCGCAACTTCCATAAAGAGCTGGTCAGCCGGATGGGATTCGAGGCGGAAGCTCAGGTTGTGCAGGATCTCTACATGGCAGGCAAGAAGAACGAGGCGGCCCAGGCAATCCCCGACGCGCTTGCGGATGAAATCTCCCTGGTCGGGCCCGTGGACAAAATCCGCGATCGTCTCAAGGCCTGGGATGAAACGCCGGTGACGTCGCTGACCGTCTCGGCGCGCAGCACCGCGGAGCTACAAACCCTCGCGGAGCTCGTGCTCGACCGCTGACCTCAGGACTGGCGCTTTTTCCGCTTCTCCGCTTTCAGTGCATCCTTCAGAAGCACGAGCTGCTCCTTCGTGACGCTGCGAAACTCGGGAATGGCGCAGCGCATGCCGGGGCGGTATCCGCCCAGGCCCGTCTCATAGAGCGTCCGTATGCCATCGAGCTTGCACAGGCGCCCCGCGGTCGGCTCGTACATGACGGGCTTACCGCGGCGCAGACCCGGGCAGCGGTGTTCAAACTGCACCAGGTAGTAGTCGTTGCGGCCAACGCGGAAGGACACGTGATTCTCGTCGATGACGTCGACGGTGCGGATCAGATTGGCACGAATGCACCGCGTCTCATCAATGTAGTCTTCGCTGTCCGGATCGCGTGCAAGAATCTCTTCGACCGACTGCGCCGCCGAATCCTCAGCCTGCGCATCCCCTGCGGCCTCACTTTCCTCAGCCGCAGCAAGACCGACGCTGCAGAAGAGCGCCGCGAACAGAAGCGCGCGGATCATGATTCCGCCAGGGCCTGCTTGAGCGCCGGGATCTGTTCTTTGCTGATGGGTTCGAACGCGCCCAGACGACAGCGTGCTGCCGGTCCGCTGTCACCGTGACGTCGCGCGCTGAAGCGGTCGTTGGCGCAGATCTGTGAGCCGTATCGCTCGAGATAAACCGCCATGTTGTCCCGCAGCCCGGCGCAGCGGTTGCCGAGACGGTTCAGCCAGATCTTGTCGAGCTTGCCGTATAAAAGCAGCGTTTCGTTGTCGAGAATTTCAAACTGTTCAACTTCGCGCGCATAAACGCAGTTGTCTGCCTCCTGGGCCTTCGCCGCCGCCTCAGCCTCGGCCAGAGCGGATAGCGGGCTCAGCCCGATCGCGGCGACTACTGCCAGCCACAGGGCGGGGATTGTCGTACGCGGCATAGCTGTTTCCTCCTTTGCAGCCTCATTCGAGTGTCCTACACCGCAACGGGCATGTACATACCGGGTTGTCTGACTATTGAGCCCTACCAATCGAGCAGATCGTCGAGCCGGCGCAGCGTTGTGCCCACGTCTTCTGCGAATTTGCCCGCAAACAGTGCTTCCCCGCGCATGACACCCCGATTGATGGCCGCTACAGGCACGTTTCCCGCATGGGCGTGACGCACAAAGCGGAAACTGGAAAACACCATGAGCGAGCTGCCGAGGACGAGCAACGCGTCTGCCTGATCAACCCAATCGTAAGCCTGATCGACAATCTCACGTGGGACGCTGTCACCGTAGAAGACGACGTTCGGCTTGAGAATACCGCCGCACTCGGCGCAGGCTGGCACGCGCACGTCGGCAAACTCGTTGCGTTCGAGATCGGCATCTCCATCGGGCGCGGCACTGAACGCCGTACCGACCATGGCTGGGTTGTGCCGTTCAAGCCAGGTTTGCAGCTCGCCGCGCGACGTCAACTGTCCGCAGGCCATGCACACCACCTGATCAAGACGGCCATGCAGATCGATGACCCGTTCGTGTCCCGCGCGTTGGTGCAGACGATCGACGTTCTGCGTGATGACGCCGGAAATCTTCCCGCGTCTTTCCCACGCTGCCAGCGTTTCGTGGGCCACGTTGGGCGCCGCCCGCAAAAATTCCGGATAACCGACCATGCTCCGCGCCCAGTATCGCCGCCGCCAGTCCTCGCGCTGCATGAAGTCCTGATGCTGCACCGGCTGTGGCCGTTTCCACGCACCGTCGACATCGCGATAGTCACCGATACCGCTCGCCGTGCTGATGCCCGCCCCGCTGAGGACCAACACGCTCTCATGGTGGGCCAGGAAATCGACCAGTTGCTGCAGATTCACTTTCACCATCCAGTTCTGAAGACGCGGCACCACAACCGAGTCAACGCAGCGGGAATTCTGTCCCGCATGGGAGCGTGTACAATAGCGGCATGACCATCGAATGGAAGAACTATCCCGCCCGCGACGTATGGGACGAACTGATTGCGCCAGGCGGACGCGCGCGGAGAGGTGCCGCGGCGTTGAAAAAGGCGCTGGCAAAGCTCGACGACAATGAACTGCAGGAGCGCCGCTATGCCGCTGAGCTGGCCATCCGCTCCATGGGTATCACGTTCACCGTCTACTCAGGTGAAGAAAGCGGCGCGATCGATCGCGAATGGCCGTTCGACATCATCCCACGCCTCATCCTGAAGTCCGAGTGGGACGCGATCTCCCGCGGCCTGATCCAGCGCGTCAACGCGTTGAATCAATTCATCGACGACATCTACCACAAGCAGCAGATTCTCAAGGACAATGTGCTGCCGCGGATCTACATCGACAAGTCCAGAGATTTCCGTCCGGAATGCATGGGCGTGAGCCCACCTCATCGCGTCTGGTCACACGTCTGCGGCAGCGATCTCGTGCGCGGCGGCGACGGCACCGTCTATGTGCTCGAAGACAATCTGCGCGTGCCCTCGGGCGTCTCATACATGCTCGAGAACCGCGAAGTCATGAAGCGGGTGTTCCCGGAGCTCTTTACCGACTACGTCATCCATCCGGTTGACGACTACCCGACCCAGCTTGCCAATACGCTGCGCTCGCTCAATCCCAACGCCAACCGCACGGCGCAGCTCGCCGTGCTTACGCCCGGGATCTACAACTCCGCGTATTTTGAGCATGCCTACCTCGCCAACGCGATGGCGGCGGAGCTCGTGGAAGGCCGGGACCTGGTCGTCGGCAAGGACGATTACCTGTACATGCGCACCATAGAGGGCCTCGTCAGAGTCGACGTGCTGTACCGTCGTATCGACGACACGTTCATCGATCCGGAAGTGTTCAACCAGGACTCTGTCCTCGGGGTGCCTGGTTTAATGCGCGCCTGGCGGGCCGGCAAAGTGGCGCTTGCCAACGCGCCGGGATGCGGCGTCGCCGACGACAAGGTCATCTACACCTATGTGCCGGACATCATTCGCTATTATCTCAGCGAGGAGCCGCTGCTTCCCAACGTACCTTCCTACCGCTGCGTGGAGAAGGAACACCGTGATTACGTGCTCGACAACCTGGATCAGCTGGTCGTCAAACCGGCCAACGAATCCGGCGGCTACGGGATGATGATTGGCCCCAAAGCCAGCAAAAAAGAGCGCAATCAATTCGCCCGCCAGATCCGCGCCAATCCGCGCAACTACATGGCGCAGCCGATGCTCAACCTCTCGACCTCGCCCACCCTGATCGACACCCACGCGGAGCCCCGACACCTGGACCTCAGACCGTTCATCCTGAGCGGTGCTGACAACTACGTGACAACCGGGGGACTGACGCGGGTGGCGATGCGCAAGGGATCAATCGTGGTGAATTCGTCACAAGGCGGCGGCAGCAAAGACACCTGGGTGGTGGACGACCAGTGACCACGCACACCCTTTCCAGCACCGCGTTTCGCACCTACTGGCTGGGACGCTATCTCGAGCGAGCCGGGAGCACCGCGCGGCTGGTTCAGGTCAACGCCAATCTGATGATGGATCTGCCGATGCGTCTGCCGCTCGGCTGGATGCCGCTGGTAGACATTCTCGCCCAGGAAGATGCCTTCACCGACTTGTACGGTGACACCGTCGCAAGCCCCGACAGCAACGAGAAGCTGGTCGCGCGATTTCTACTGAGCGACGCGCGCAATCCGGGTTCGCTCTTGAACGCGCTCGGCTTTGCCCGTGAGAACGCACGCACGCTGCGCGGCACCTTACCGAGAGCCGCATTCGAGCACATCAACGAGATCCACCTGTACGCCCGCGAAGTGCTGCAGGAGCCCCTCAGCCGGACGCGCCGCAACCGCGGGCTCAAGGACATCATCGCTCACCTGGACCAGATCAACGGTTTCCTGTCCTCTACCATGCTGCACAACGCTAGCTGGCAGTTTTTCCGTCTCGGTAACTTCATCGAGCGGGCCGACATGACCACACGCATCATCGATTTGCGTTCCATCGACCTCCTGGGCCACGACACCGAGCTTGCGCCTTTCGCCGACATTCAATGGCGCAGCGTATTGAACTCGCTCGACGCCATGCAGGGGTATACGGCAACGGTGCAGAATCCCATCAATCAGGAGGACGTGCTGGAGTTCCTGCTGCAGAATCCCGACCTGCCGCGCTCACTGCTGCGCTGCCTGACGACGATCCGTAACTGCCTGCGCGCGTTGCCCAACAACGACGAACCGCTGGAACTCATCAACAACATGCGCCGCCAGCTGCAGCGCGCCAGCGTCCGCCGACTGGAAGATGCAAAATTGCACCGCTTTGTCGATGTGCGGCAGAAACAGCTGTTTACATTGCACCAGAAAATCACCAACCATTACTTTCCGCAACGCTGACAAAGGCCCGGGCACGGGCAGAGAGGGGGATCATGATTCAGTTATACGGCCTGCGCCTGAGCAACTACTACAGCCTCACCAAGGCACTGCTCATCGAAAAGGGGCTCGAGTTCGAAGAGGTGAAAGCGCCGCCCACCCAGGAAGAGGACAATCTCGCACGCACGCCCATGGGGAAAATGCCTTCGATCGGCGTCGACGGCAGATTCATGTCAGAGAGCCTGGCAATTGCCGCCTATCTCGACCGCCTGCAGCCGGAGCCTGCACTGCTGCCGGCGGACCCATTCGAAGCCGGTAAGGTCGTGGAGCTCATCTGTCACATCAAACTCGACGTGGAGCTCGTTGCCCGGCGCTGCCTGCCAGAGGCCATGTTCGGACAGACCGTGACGGACGAGACCAAAGAAACCACCGAAAAGGACCTCAAGAAAGGCATGGCTGCCGTGCGCCGCATCATCGTCTGCGATCCTTACGCTGCGGGCTCGGAGCTGACGCTCGCGGACTTTTACGCGTTCTATTGTTTCGGCCTCGCAAACGCGATCTCCCAGAAGATGTTCGAATTGGACATTCTCGCCGGCCACGACGACATCCAGGCGTTGATGGCACGCCTTGCCGAGCATCCGAGCATCGCCCGGGTCGAAGCGGACAAAGCAGCATGAGAATGGTGCGCGGACGCCGTCGCGCCGCGGCGCTCTTCGGCGTGCTCACCGTCCTGCTGGCAGGCTCAACCCTGGCGCGCGAGCTGCCCCGAAGCAGTCCGGAAGCTGCCGGCATGTCGAGCGATCGTCTCGAGCGCATTGCCCCTGCCATGCAGAAGTACATCGACGACGGTCTCACACCCGGCGTCATCACCGCCATCGTACGGCGCGGCAAACTCGTCCACTTCGAGGTGCAGGGTGACATGGACGTCGAAGCCGGTGCCGCCATGCGCGAAGACGCCATTTTTCGCATCGCGAGCATGACCAAGCCCATCACCTCCGTTGCACTCATGATGCTCTGGGAAGAAGGTCACTTTCAGCTCCGCGATCCGGTGTCGAAGTTCATTCCCGCGTTCACGGACGTCAAAGTCAGCACCACGGCCGATGCCAGCGGCGCCTCCGGTGAGCTCGTTGATCTCGAGAGGCCAATTCAAATCCGCGACATGCTTACGCACACCGCGGGTCTTGCCAACAACTACCTGGGCAACGCCGACGCTTACCGGCAAGTCATGAGCGCCACGCGCCCGGCTGACAACGCCGAGCTCGTCGCGCGCCTGGCCAGTCTGCCGCTCAACTATCAGCCCGGTACCGAATGGCAGTACTCCGCCGCCACGGACGTGGTCGGTCATCTGGTAGAGATCATGAGCGGTCAGAGTCTGGACGCATTCTTCAAAGAGCGTCTCTTCTCCCCGCTGGACATGCCCGACACACATTTCTACCTGGACGAAGACAGAGCCGAGCGGCTTACCGCTCAGTACACTCCGGGCGACGAGAACAAGATCACCCTGCAGGATCCCGCCGGGACGGCCAGTCGCTGGGTCAGCGGACCCAGGGGTCTCTATCGCGGTGCCGGCGGACTCGTCTCCACGGTTCGCGACTACCTGCGTTTCCAACAGATGATGCTGAACGGCGGGGGGCTCGATGGCGTACGCATACTGGCGTCGTCGACGGTGGAGCTGATCCTCGACAACCACACCGGCGACCTGCCGCTATGGCTGGCGGGGCCAGGCATGGGGTTTGGACTCGGCTATGGCGTTGTCGTCGACCGCGGCGCCGCCGCAACCCCGCTGTCGGAAGGCGCCGGCTACTGGGGCGGTGCTTACTGCACCCTGTCGTGGGTGGACCCCGAACAGGAGCTGGTTGCGGTGCTCATGACCCAGGTTCGGCCCTACACACACATCAACATCCGCCAGGATTTCCAGGTGTTGACGTACCAGGCAATCACGGACTGACCGGCTGCGCCTCCGGCGTGCGGAGCGCCACGATCACGTACACCAGGAGCGACGCAGCCAGCGCGGGAAACACCTCGTGCAGGCTGCCGCGCAGCCCGCTTGCAATCCACAGCAGCAATACGCTCACTCCGGCAACCATGGATGCCACGACAGCTGCCGCTGAGCCCCGACGCCAGTGCAGGCCGAGGACGACGGCCGGGAAAAAGCACACGGCATAGAGGCTGCCCGAGAAGATCGTAATCTCCACAATGTCTCCGGGTGGATTGAGCGCAAGCCCCGCGGCGACAACGGCGAAGCCGACGACAGCCAAACGGGTCCATTGCAGTTGACGAGATGTTGCGCGAAACGGCGCAACGATGTTCTTGTAGAGCGTTGACGCCGCCACCAGCAGCACGCTGTCCATGCTCGACATGGCGGCGGCCACGATCGCCACAATGAGAAAATCCGCCGCCCATAGCGGAAAGACCGCCGGATCGTTGACCAGCGTCGGGACGATGAGGTCCGTATCCGTCACCCCCTCCATCAGCAGGTGAGCATAAACGCCCACGGGAAAGATACAGAACTGTACGAGGCTCAGGCCAATCACGGCAATCCAGATGCCGCGCCGCACTTCGGAATCGTCCTTGAGCGCGTAGTAGCGCGAGAGCTGTCGAGGATCGCAGAGGAGTTTCAGCGAACCGGAGAGGGATATGCCCATCAAAACCAGGAAGGGAATGCCGCCGTTGAGCTCAAAGAGAAACTCGGTATCAGGCCGCTCGGCAAGCTGGCCGATCGCGCCCACACCGCCGGCCGCGCTCGTGACGAAGTAGAAGATGGTCATCGAACCCAGCACCATCAACAGACCCTGCACGACATCGGTGCGCACCACCGAGACGAAGCCACCAATCGACGTATAGAGCATGACTATGACCAGCGTCACCGCAACAGCACCCTCGTAGGGGATGCCGAGAAACTGTTGGAACAGGTGTCCTGCACCTTTGAAGATGGCAATCAGATACAGGAGACTCGAAAACACGATGACAACGGCGGCGGCAATTCGCAGCACGTGTCGCGGGTGATCGTCCTGCGCAAAGCGGCTGCCGAGATAATCGGGGATGGTCAACGCATCCCATTCACTGGCAAAGCGCCTCAGTTTCGGCCCCACCCAGCGCCATGACAGATAGGTAAAAACCACCAAGGTCAACGCCATCAGGAGCCAGGGAAGACCGTACGCGTAGCCCTTGCCCGCGTGACCGATGTAACTGTTGGTGGACGCAAAGGTGGCAAAGAAAGAGATGCCAATGGCAATGCCGCCCATATTGCGGCCACCGACGTAGTAACCGTCCAGCCCCCGGCTCGCACGGCTTCCGAGCCAGGCATTGGTCAGAAGCATTGCGGTATACGCCGCAAGCAGCACGGCGGCCACCCAGTGTTCGAGCAACCAGCTCACGAGATGCGCGCCTGCCAGGTAGCTGCCCTCGCATCAAAAACCTGCCCCCGGGCCGAGCGAGGACCGCACCTCCCGGTATATCTACGCATTTGTATTTACCGCGACTCTCGTTATGCTTATTAGCGACTGTCCGTAAGGATAACCGCCTGGTGCGCTACCTGATACAGTTTGCAATTCCAGCGCTGATCTTCCTCGGCGTGATATACGCGGTCACCCAGCGTAAGCGTCAACCGAACGCAGAAGAAGGTGACGGCGCGGGTATGTTCATTACCATTCTCGTCATAGGTGCTGTGATTGCCGTAGCAACGCTGTTTGTGCTGCAGGTCAATTGGAACGGCGCGTGAGCGCCACGACAGAGCTGCAGACCGCGCTGACCGCATACCCTGAACCGAACGGCTTCGGCGCTCGCGTTGTGGGCGTAAATCTGAGCGAGACTTTGTCTGCCGACGTTGTCGCGAGCCTGCGCGCTCTGTGGCTCGAACATCAGGTGCTCTATTTCCCGGACCAGCCGATGACCCACGATGGGCTGGTGCAGTTTGCAGGCCGGTTTGGGCCCTTCGGTGACGATCCTTTCGTGGAACCCGTGGACGGGCAGCCGCACATCCTGGAGGTGCGCCGGGAGCCCGACGAGGCGGTGTCTCCGTTCGGCGCCAGCTGGCATTCCGACTGGTCGTTTCAAGACACCCCACCGAGCGCTACCGTGCTGCATGCCAAGATTGTGCCTCCTGTTGGCGGTGAAACGCTTTTCGCCGACGGCTACCGCGCATTCGAGACCCTCGACCCTGCACTGAAAAACGACGTCGTCCACATGCGCGCCCTGCACAGCGCGCGGCGTCCGTACAGTCACGAGGGTTATGCCCGATCGGGCGGCAATTTACGCAGTATGAACATCGTGCCGGCAGACAACGCCTGGACGACCCGCTCGCATCCGATCGTGCGCAAGCACCCGGAAACCGGACGACAGGCGTTGTGGATCAATCCGGTCTATACGATTGCCATCGAGAACATGTCTCATACGGAGTCCGAGGCTATTCTCAAGCGCCTGATCGACCACGCTCTCCAGCCGCAACATATCTACACACACAAATGGTCCGCCGACATGTTGACAATGTGGGACAATCGTTGTGTACAACACTGCGCCCGCGGTGGATACGATGGTCATCGCCGCGTCATGCACCGTTGCATCATCGCCGGGGACGTACCCGTTTGAGAATCCCAACCGGCCGCGCCGAGACTGACCGGTTCCCGGCAGGTCAACTCGATTTCACCCGCGAAATGTGCAACAGTCAAAGCACTTTCTGAGTTCCCGACATCAAACAATCAACCTGAAGCAGTTATGAAGCATCGCCTCAGCACGCTCGCGTGCGCCGCTCTTGTCGTGACGCTTGCCCTGGAGGCCAGCGCTGCCAGCGACGATTATCTCCCGCCGGATCTCCGCAGCCGCGTCGAACAGCTCAAGGTCGACCGTACGAGCATCCCCACGCGTGCTGCCAACCTCGAAAGCCGCGCTGTCCTCACCTGGGAGTGGCTGAACGCCTACGCGATGAACGGTGGCTACGTGCCGGTGAACGCAACTCAGATCATCGCGGCGATACTCGGCAGCGACGGCGAGCCCCTCGCCCCTCAGCTTGCACTCGTGCGCGCTCTGGATGAGACCATCCACGAGCTTGCGTTTCTCGACGACAACCCCGAAGCGCTGGGAACGCTGGTTGCCGATACGGGACCCTTTCAGGCAGGTAGCGTCGGCACAATCACGCAGACCTACACAGTAGGCAAGCGGCCCATTCAAACCGGCGGTGCAATCATGGTGGCACGCCATTTCATGGCCGGTTTTGGCGCCTGGCAGACATCCGATCCCGCAGCGCCCAACTACATCTCGATCAGCAGCAGCAACGCCAGAGTGAGCTTTGTCGTCAGCAGCATGGCCATGCGGGGCATGCACGGCGGCTTCCGTGGCTCCCGCCCCACCCTCGTGTTCAAGGTTGCCAGCGGCACGCTCGCGGAAGGTGATCAGATCACCGTTCACTACGGTGACACCCGAGGTGGCTCCCCGGGCATGACCATGCCAACCTTTTCCTCCGACAGAATGCCGCTCCCGCTGTATCTTGCCTTCCGCGACAACGGACATTTCTTCAGCCTGCCCATTCAGCCGGTTCGCGTCAGCGGCGCTACTATCGGAGGGGTTGCGGGTTTTGCCCCGTCGGTCGTGCGATCCGGCGAATCATTCGAGCTCAGCATTCGCGCCCAGGACGCTTACTACAACCGCGCAGTCGGCGATATTCCGGACTGGCGGATCATGCGCGATGGCAAGCTCATCGGCGAAATTCCCGCTACGGGTGCCATCACGTTGAGCTCCGTGTCACTGTCCGAACCCGGACCCCACCACCTGTCGATAGAAAGCGCGGACGGGAGCGTGCGCGGTGAGGTGAATCCCATTCTCGTCTCGGACCGCCCGCGCCCGCAAATATTCTGGGGCGACACCCATGGGCACTCGGGATTTGCCGAAGGCATCGGCACGCCCGAGCGGTTCATGGAATGGGCCCGCGACGACGCCCGTCTGGACTACGTCACGCACTCTGAGCACGACATCTGGCTGGACGACGCGGAATGGGAAGTGCTGCGCGACAACGTTTCCCGCTTCACGGAGGAAGGGCGTTTCATCGCGTATCTTGGCTACGAATGGAGCGTCAACACGACCCGCGGCGGGCATCACAACGTGCTTTTCCGCACCCCTGAAAACCGTAACCGCATCGGGGCCCAGTTCTACCCGACGCTCTCGCGCCTTTACCAGGGCTTGCGGGCCAACGCAGATACCGACGACGTGGTTGTCATCCCCCACGCCCATCAGGCGGGTGACTATCGGATGAACGATCCTGAGCTGGAACCCCTCGTTGAGATCATGTCCCAGCACGGCAGTTTCGAATGGTTCGGACGCATGTACCTGAATCACGGCCACCGGGTCGGCTTCACCGCGGCATCCGACAATCACTTGAGCCAGCCCGGTTATTCCGCGCCGCTGGGCGGCTCACTTTCCCAGCGCGGAGGGTTAGGGGCGGTCCTGGCTGAAGAGCGCACCGTCGGCGGTATTTTCGACGGTATGAAGGCGCTACGCGCTTATGCCACCACCGGCGATCGCATCATTCTCGATTTCGACGTCAACGATACCGGCATGGGACAGCGTGGCCCCTTTGCAGAGACCCGGAGTATCAAAGGCAGGGTTATCGGCACCGCGCCCATTGACACCATTACCGTCGTCAAAAACGACGAAGAAATCTGGCAGCGGTCTTACCTCGACGCAGGTGGCGACCGCCTGAACAAAAGCGAAGTGTTCATGCTCACCTTTTCGTCAGCATCGGACCCGTTCCACCGCGGCGACAACCCACGCGGCTGGCGCGCCTGGGAGGGCACGCTGGAAGTCTTCAACGCCGATCTCGTCAGTATCGAGCCCATGGACTCCGGTTTTCCCCTGCAGGAAGTGACCGTGTCCGAAGACGCCAACCGCGTGACCTTTGCTACGAAAACCCGCGGGGATAAGAGCTCTTACCTGCTGCGGCTGAACAACGTGCAGCGCACGACCCGCCTCCAGTTCGATCTTGTCGAAAGCGGGGAAACCGGCGGCGCGCCGCCCATCTATCGCCCTCCCCAGCGCGTACCGGCGGACAGCTTTTCCCTGGCGCTGCGCGATCTGGCAGACGGCAGGATCAGCCACACACAGCCCTTCCAGGGCTATACGGACACGACAACCCTGCGCCGCGTCATCACGGACGGACCTAAGGTAGTAGCGTTTGATCTCGAGGACACGAGCGCAAGGCAGGGTGACTACTACTTCGTCCGCGTAGTGCAGGCAAACGACGCCATCGCCTGGTCCTCCCCGGTCTGGATCGGCGGTCATTCGAGCCGGTGAGCGGCTTCGCCCTGCACAGCCAGCTCGAGGCGGACACGTCACTCGTCCGCGATCTGGACATCTGCCGCTGCCTCCTCATGGAGGACAGCCGCTTTCCATGGTTGATTCTGGTGCCTCGAATTGCCGATCTGCGTGAGTTGCACGAGGTATCTGAAGAGCAGCGCAAACCGCTCTTCGACGAAATTGCCGCGGCGAGCCGTGCGCTGCAAGACGCCACCGGAGCGCACAAAATCAACGTCGCGGCGCTGGGCAATCAGGTCCCACAGCTGCACATCCACGTCATAGCCCGCAATACCGACGATGCAGCCTGGCCCCAACCCGTCTGGGGATCCGGTGCGGCTGAACCTTACGGCGACGCGGCACGTCAGGCGCTGGCAACCAGTTTGAGCGAAGCGCTGGGCTAGTCGGGACGGGGAATGTCGTTGACGTGCATCGGCACGTCATAACCCCTCTGCACGGCGGATCGATCGGCAATCTCCAGATACCAGCGCTTGAGATCCGGGTACTCGTCGAAGTCGACCTCCTGCCATTCGTAACGTGATATCCAGGGCCAGGTGGCCATATCGGCAATGGAATAGCTGCCCGCCAGATATTCCCGGTCTTGCAGCCTTGTGTCGAGAACGCGATAGAGTCTGCGCGCTTCGTTGCGGTAGCGCTCCTCTGCATACGGCGCAGCGCCCGGGTTGAACTTCAGAAAATGGTGGGCCTGTCCAAGCATCGGGCCCACGCCGCCCATCTGCAGCATCAGCCACTCGAGCGTCACGTACCAGTCATCCCCCCGGAATTGTTCGTGCGCATCGGCGAGATACACGAGGATTGCGCCCGATTCCATCACGCTGCGTCCGGTGCTGCGGTCGACGATGGCCGGGATCTTGTTGTTCGGGCTGATCGCAAGAAATTCCGGCGCAAACTGCTCGTCCTTGCCAATGTGGACGGGGTGCGCCGTGTATTCCAACCCGAACTCCTCCAGAGCGATGGAGACTTTGCGGCCGTTCGGCGTCGGCCACGTATAGAGATCTATCATTCTTTCATCCCCCTTTTAACCCCTTTTCATCCCCTTTTCATCCCCCTTTCATCCCCTTTTGCTCCATCAAGCTTCAGCCAGACTGCCTTTGTCTTCAAATTCGAGCAGGGGCCAGCCGCGAGCGGTACCCAACTCGACCAGGCGGGGTTTGCCATTGACCACGACAGGGTTGCCTACAGTTTCCAATAGCGGCAGGTCTTCCAGGGAGTCGCTGTAAAAGTACGCGTCGGCAAGTTCCGCGCCGATCTCTTCAACATACGCTTTGGCCGCGGTGACTTTGCCAGCGCCATAACAGGTTTCCACACCGCCCGCGACACGGCCATCAACGATCTCGAGCTCCGTGCAGCAGATGCGATCGATCCCCAGGCGTTCCGCAACCGGCTGCGCCTGATACGAGGTAGCCGACGTGACCATGACCACCTCATGGCCAATTTTCTTATGCGCTTCGACCAGCGCCAGGCCCTCGCCATACATCCACCGCGCCAGACGTCGTTCGTACGCCTGCCTGCCGAGCGCGGCCAGCTCTTCCTCCGTGATCCCGGTAATGTCATCCACCGTCGCCTGCAGCATGTCCTCGTATTGCAGGCGTCCGAGGCCGTATTTCAAAAACATGACCCCCAACGAAAGGAAACGCAGCGGGCCCATATCGCCGTTGAAAAGCTCCTGCCAGGCAAGCGCCGTGAGGGAATATCCGTCGATCAGCGTTCGATCGAGATCAAAAAAAGCAACAACGGGTTGCCCTGCAGATCCCGGGGCCGCGTCAGAGAGGGATTCCAGATATTGCGCGGTTGCCGCTCTCATCGTCACTGCGCGTCCCGCTCCTTGAGCGCGCGCATGTCTTCCGGTTCCCACTCATTGCGAAAGGCGAGCAACAAGCCAGCCCCCGTTCGCTGACTCAGAGGTAGCTGAGCGTCCGCGTCCGCCGCCTCGTTGAAGTCGTCGTATAGACGCCTCAGCCTGTCGAGCGTGCGCTGTGCCGTGGTGGTCGAGACCGTACCCCAGGCAAAACGAAAACTATCTTCCGTGCGCACGAGCTTCCGATCCAGAAAGCTCGACAAGACGCTCTGGATGAAAAACCGCTCGATCGGTCCGTTCCGGCGCCAGCGGAAGCCGCGGGACACGCGCAACCGATACCGGTTCTCCGGCAGAAGCTCGATGATTCCCAGACGATCGAGACGGGCGAAGATCCGCTGCAATTCGAGCCTGTCGATTTTGTAACTGGCCAGGACGTCTTCGAACCGATACCGATTGAGGACACAAATGGCAGCAATGAAAAGCGGCAGGTTGTCCGCGAGCTCACGCTCCGCTTCTTCCGGAAGCTCCAGCGTCCGCTCTTTCTCGTCATCCACAGACCGCACCAGTTCGAGAAGATCCGCGCCCGCCAGCTCGCAGAGCGATTCCATGCGCTCGACGCTGAAAGACTGCTCTTTGAAGAGCCTTTTGACACTCGCCTCTGACAAATCGAGATGCCGGGCCGCATCCGCGTAGGTCAGGCCGGCCTGCTTGAGCACCCGTTTCAAAGCGTCTGTGAGATCGCTGGTACGCGACATGGAGGCGCATCTCCTTATCCGCAAAATGTGAATTGTGCCAGCAATACCCTGTGACGCAATTCACAGTCGTCGTGGCCCGGCAAGACCTGCATGGGGCGTTCCTGAGATCCTTGTCCACGTACATCTGACGCTGTTTTCCCGGCCTCGACGCAGACAGAAACAGACATAGGACAAGCTGTTGTTCCAACTGACCATCTGGTCCGCCCCGCCCATCGTAGCCGCTGCCATCGCAATGGCGGCGTTTCTGCGCGCCCGCAAACGCACCAACGCCCCCGGCGGCACGGCGCTGCGCTTTCTGTTCCTGATGCTCTTTTTCTGGTCCGCCGCGCAGGGCGTAGCCACCCTCGTGACGAGCCCTGCTGCGATCATGCTGGCCTCGCAGTTCGCCTACGTTGGGATTGCGCTGACGCCGGTTGCCTGGTTTCTCTTTGCGCTGACCTACTCTCAGCGGGTGCTGAAAATCTCCCGCCACGCGCTCAACACCGTGTCCATCATTCCGATGATTACGCTGACGCTTGCGCTGACCAACCCATGGCACGGTTTGATCTGGAAACACTGGGAGATCACGGGCACAGGAGGTTTCATCGGCTTCAAGACCGAGCACGGATTCTGGTTCTTCGTTCACGCGGTCTACTCGTACGTTCTGATCCTGACCGCCACCGCCATACTCGGATTCGCCCTTACTCAGTTCAAACAGCATTACCAGACACTGCTGGCGGTGATTTTCGCGCCATTGATTGCGGTTGTGGCCAACCTGCTTTATCTCTCGCCCATGAATCCTTACCCGTGGCTCGACTTCACGCCCATGGGATTCGTGCTGGGTGTCGTCATCCTCGACATGGGGGTAATGCGGGAAGGTCTCCTCAACAGCATACCGGTCGTGCGCGACGCGGTCGTTGAGCAGCTGAAAGACCCTGTTCTCGTGATTGATCACTCCGGTCAGATCATCGACGCCAACCAGTCGGCGCTCGCCGCCTGGGGCGGCCGTCAAAGCATGCGCAACACACGCGTCGACCAATTCATCAGCTCCGTTCCCACAACGTCGCTACTGAGCTCACGCAAGAACTCCGAGGTGACGATCAACGGACGCGCCTACGAAATTGCTTCGACCGAACTCGACCCCACAAACGCGCAAAGCAACGTGGCGCTGGTGTTTCGCGACGTCAGCGAACGGCGGGCAGCAGAGTATGCGTTGAAAGAGGCCAAAGAAGAGTTGGAACGCATGGCGCATACGGATGCGCTGACCAATATGTTCAACCGTCGTTTCTTCATGCAGCGGCTGGGGGAAGAATACGAACGCGTGCGCAGGCATGGCAGCGTGCTTTCCGTCCTCATTTTCGACCTCGATCATTTCAAGCAGATCAACGACAACTATGGCCACGACGCGGGCGATGCGGTATTGGTTGGCGTTTCTGCAGCGGTGAACCAGGTGAAACGGGTCACCGATATCGCCTGCCGTCTCGGCGGCGAAGAATTTGCCCTGCTGCTGCCGGAAACTGCCCGTCCGGGAGCCATCCATCTGGCCCAGCGGCTGCGCCGGAGCATTCGCGACTATCCCTACCAGGTCTACGCCGAAGACAAACTGAAGGTGACAGCCAGCGTGGGTGTCGCAACGGTCAGCGCCGGCGCCAAACCGCCCGAAAGCCTGCTGAAGGTGGCCGACCGCGCGCTCTACAAGGCCAAAGCGAGC
Organism: Pseudomonadales bacterium; assembly: GCA_028285415.1. Lineage (GTDB taxonomy): Bacteria > Pseudomonadota > Gammaproteobacteria > Pseudomonadales > Azotimanducaceae > UBA4421. The sequence goes on along the minus strand of JANQPF010000005.1, from coordinate 540,371 downwards.
GGCCGCGACCGGGTTTGCGTCGAGGAAGATCTGTCTTGATGCACCTGTCTCGCCGCTTTCTGCAGCAGACAATCCGGCGAGGCAGCTGACCTCAGCGTAGACGCACGGTCAGCGTCAAAGCGCCACCGTCCGCCACCGGCGCGAAGGACAGAGAAATGTCCTCTTCGTCGGTAAAAAACGCCTCGTGCATGAACCGCGCAACAAACTGGCCCACTGCATACCCGACGAACACGTCCGACAGATGGTGTTTTTCCGCTTCGACCCGGGCCAGGCCCGTTCCGGCGGCAACGCCGTATAGGGACCAGGTGAGCACGTCGCGGGTCCAATCGTGGATGTCCAGATACTCGAGATTACGAATGGCCATGGCGGTTCGCGATGCCGCCTTTGATGCGTGCCCCGACGGCATGCTGTTGTCGTTGGAACCGTCCGGTCGTTCGCGACCGGTGAGATCTTTGAGGCCACGGGAAAGCACGCCATCAGCGATCATGGTGGCCGCACCAACGCTCAAACCTTTGACCTTGTCGCCGACATTGTCGCTGGGCGCAGCCAGCGCCGTCACGAGATAAGCGGCCGTGGCGACGTCTCGCAAATCGTCGCTGATGTCCTCAGCATCGCTACCGAAGATATCCTGGTTTTCCGCCAGGTCCTCCGACCAGTCCTGGTCTACATCCGTGGCAATCAGGAGGCCCGCCGCTGCCAGTGGTACCCAGGTTTGTGGATCGGTGGCGGCATTCCTCGCTGCGGTTGCCATCCGCTCGGCACCGGGCAGCCCCACGCCCGCGCCCCAGTTGCCCTGCCCGACACAGCCGCCGAGCATAAGGAGCGCCAGCGCGGCTACGACTATTTTCATTCTTATTCTCCAGTCACGTCCTGGGTTGTTTCGACGTCAGCCGCCGCTTCAACGGAAAAATCGACGTCCGTCATGAGCAGCTGTTCCGCGATGTACGCGGCGACACGAAACGCGCCGGCGCGGGCCGCATCTTCCACGAAATAGTCGCCGTCGTCACCCACTCTGGAGATATTCAGTGTCTGCTCGCCGTCGGCGTGGATCAGCTGCACCGTCGCAAGAGGAGCCGCTTCAGCCGCGGCGTCCGCCTGGCCAAGCACCTGTAGACTGACGAAGCGATTCGCATACGTCGTCGCAGCCGTCTCGTTGGCAGGGTCACCGTTGTGGCGCCAGCCGGAGTCCGTGCGCTCGAGCACCTGCTCCGGAGCGTCGTCGGCAGCGAACGCCAGTGCAATTCGACTGGGCGCTTCCGAAAGGGCCAGCAGGCTTTTATCGAGCCAGGCGTCCGTCCCCACGCTGATCTCGAAGTTGGAAAGTCCGACGCTGAAGACCTCATCGCTGTCCGCACGGCGCGCATGCACCCGCTGGTATCCCGGAGACGTGCCGAGATAGAGCTCGCCCACGGTCGTGTCGTCTGCCCGCAGCACAACGTGGCGCTGGAAGTTATCCGCCTCCACCTCAAAGCGTTCAGCGGACGCAGCGCTGCTGGCGACGGGCCAGGGTGCTCTGAGCGCCGCCATCTTGTCGAGCAGATCATCCACTTTGGCAGCGTCGGCCGGCAGATCACCCATGTCCCACCCGGAATCCGACCGACTGAGGATCACCTCATCGTCGCCATCAGAGATGGTGAGACTGCTCACTTCGCCTGGGCTGAACTCGAGAAACACGGTGCGCTCCGCCGCATTTTCACCGCCGCCGAACCAGAAGATGCCAATGACCACCAGCTGCAGGGCCGCCAGGCCCGCGAGTAAACCTATCCTGTTGTTCATGCCGCTTCTCCCGCCTGCAGCCAGTCCCGATAGACCGCCGCCTGACGACTGGCGCGGCGCCGGAAGATGAAGAGCACAATGCCAATGCCTAGCAACGCGAGGAGGTAGTTACCGTACTCGATGACACTCTGCTCGGTTGATGTCAGCCCCGGTAGCGTGCGGTTGAAATTGCCGCGTGCGCGAATGCCAATGAGATTCTGATCTTCCAGCGCCCAATCGACGGCGTTGACCATGAGCTGCACCGCATTACCCGAGATCATGCCGTCCGCGGATCCCACCATGCGCAACGTCTGATCGGCCAGAAAGTCGTTGGATCCAAACACGAGGAGGCGCGCCGCCTCCGAAGATCGATCGATGACGCCGCTTACCGTCAAGGTTTCCTCCGTTTCCTCAGTTGCCGGCTCCGCCTCATCCGCTGCGCTTTCTTCGTTCGTCAGCAGCGGCGAGTCCTGGCCTGCAAAGTAGCTCGCGAAACGACCTTCGAGCGCTACCCCCAGCACATGCGAACGCTGCTCTCCCTCGGGCTCGAATCCGGACATACCCTGCTCGTCGAAGCGCGGCATCACGTTCGTGTCCGTCGACAGCCAGGCTTCCGGGCTGCTTTCGAGCAGCGTTGTGGCGGCCACGGTTTCCGCCGCGTTTACGGTCAGCGGCGACACCCAGGAGAGCGTTACCTGCGGCAACCCCACGTTGATTGGCGCATCTTCCTTGAGACCCTGGCCACGCACATCGACAAAGTACGGGTAGTCGAGCATGGCCAGATCCTGGAAGGTAAATCCGCCAGCTTGACGGGTAACCGGCACCGGAAACGCCGAGTTCTGCGGATCCATGACCAGCGCAGCACCAACCGAGACGCCGTGGTGCTCGAGCCACGCCTCGAGACCGCTCGCGCGCGGCACCGCGCTCAGGGCAGTGGCGCTCGCCTCGGCACCGTAGGCGCCGCTCGCAACGGCCACGGTGCCGCCTTTCATGAGGAACTGATCGAGCGCAAACACCTGCTTGTCCGTGAAATTCTGCGGATCGACGACAACCACCATTTCCGCTTCCGGGGGCACCGTACCTGCCGTCAGATCGTCACGAACCACGTTGAAGTCCGCAGTGAGGAAACTCTCCAGCTGCGTGAACTGATTCCCGGGCGGCATGCCCTGCTGCTGCATGAAGGGCGGTGGCGCGGCGGGCGCGCTCAGGACCACTGTCTTCAGGAGTCCCGTCGCAAACCGTTTCAGGCCTTCCTCGACGCTGCCCCGGACCGCTTCCGGCGATAGCGCCTGCGGCACGGGTACCTGTACCAGCGCTTCACCATCCGTCAGCGTGAGATAGAAGTAAAAACGGCTGTCGTCGAAAACCCCAAGCGCCATCGGCTGAAATCCGTACGCGTCTGCAATCTCGAGCGCAACGCTGCCATCCCCGGCATCCGGATCGACAAACCGCGCCGAGAACTTGCCGCCCGACTCTTCGGTCAGGACCGACAGGACGCCGTCGAGCGTTCCCTTGAATTCGAGCAATTCCTCCGGCAGCACGCCGTCCGCGGAGACATAACCGACAAATTCCACCGGATTCGAGACGTTGTCGAAGATCGAGGCGCCGCCTTGAAAACCATAAAGCACTTTCTTGATGCTGCTGGTGACGTCGAACTCTGGATTTCTAAGCTGCACGTCGAGCTCCGTTTCGCCTTCCACCTTGACCTCAATCAGATCGCTGAAGCTCAACACCTCGTACTCGTCGCCATAGCTGACGAGCACGTTGAAGTACGAATTGACGAGGCTTGCCTGATAACGGTCGGCAACCTGAAAAGGCACCGCCTGAATACCGTATTTCGTGTTTGCTTCGTTTTCGATTTCCGGATCGTCCGCAGGATCGACAATCTCCACCCGCACCCGGCCGCCGCCGGCAACTTCGTATTCGCGCAGCAGGTCTTTCATGCGCGGTACCAGCGGTGCGAGCAACGGATGGGTCTTGGCGCTGAAATAGCCGCGAATCAGCAGTGGTTCACGCAGCTGCTCGAGATAGCCTTCCGTCGCATCGGAGATCGAATAGAAGTTGCCTTCGGTCATGTCCGCCCGCAGCGAGCTCACGTTGTGCAGCCATACGTTGGCAAGCAGAAGATTGGCAACAAGGAGCCCCGTGCCCAGCTGCCAGGCCTGATGGTGAGCCTGGTCGCCGTCAGCCGCCCAGCGTTCCCGCTCGAGGGCGTAGACGTTGAGGGCAAGAAAGACCAACGCCACCGAGACGTAGAAGTAGAGATCGCGGAAATCGATGATACCGCGCGTGATCGATTCAAATCGGGCACCGCTGGCTAAGGCATTCAGCACCTCCTGCGTCGCTGCGCCGAAAAGCCCCGCAATGGTGGCGCTGCCCAGCAGATAAAACACGCCACAGAGGAGGCTTGTGACAAGCAGACTTACTATCTGACTGTCGGTCCGGGCGCTCACGAACAGACCTATCGAGAGATACGCACCGCCGAGCAAGAGTGCAGCGAGGTAGCCGGCGAGCACCGGCCCCCAGTCGAGATCCGCAATGAAAGCGATCGAAAATGGCAGCGGCAGCGTCAACACGAGGGCGATAGAGAGCAGCACCCAGCAGGCGAGAAACTTGCCCAGCACGAAGTGCCATGTGCTGACGGGCACGGTCGCGACAAACTCCAACGTGCCCGTGCGGCGCTCTTCGCTCCACATCCGCATGGTGATCGCTGCGCTCAGAAAGATCAGCAGGATCGGCAGCCACTCGAACATGGGCCGCACGTCCGCGATGTTGCGTGCAAAGAAAGACTCGCCCCAGAAGAAGACGAACAGCGTTGCCGCCAGATACGCGGCCAGGAACAGATAGCCGATCGGCGAGGCAAAAAACAGCACCAGCTCTTTGCGCTGAATCTGGGTGATGGCGTTAAGCTGCATCGGTCATCTCCTCCGCGTCGTTGACGTCGCGAAAGACGTTCTCCAGATCCCGGACCTGTGGCGTGAGCGAAAAGATGGGCACCCCGGCGCTCACGAGCTTGTCGGCAAGGTGTGCGATCCGCTCATCGGCCGCCTGGACCGGCTCCGTCAGCTCGATACGCCAGCTGCCGTCCGCGATGCGGCTGACCGCGCCCACGTCGCTCAAACCGTCCAGCGCGGCGGTCACGTCCGCATCGACCGAGGTCGTCAGCAACGCCGCATCAGAGCGCTGCAGGTCATCCAGGCGCTCGTCGACGACGAGCTTCCCCGCGCGCAGGATCAGCGCGCGATCACAAACCGCGTTGACCTCCTGCATGATGTGCGTCGACAGGATCACCGTCGCGTTTGCGGCCAGCGACTTGATGAGCGCGCGCATGTGCTGAATCTGATTGGGGTCCAGGCCGTTGGAAGGTTCGTCCAGGATCAAAAACGCCGGTCTGTGCAGAATCGCCTGCGCCACCCCAACCCGCTGCTTGTAGCCGCGGCTCAGCGTCTGTATCGGGTCGAGCGCCTTGGACTCGAGCTGTGTCGCAGCAACCGCCTCCGGCACCGCCCGACGTTCGTCCAATCCCCTGAGCTCTGCGGCATAGCTCAGGTACTCACACACGGTCAGTTCCGGGTACAGCGGCAGGTTCTCCGGCAGGTAACCCATCTGGCTTTGCACGGCGAGGCGATCCGCCTGCACGTCCCGGCCGTTGATTTTGATGGTGCCTGCCGAAGGCTCGAGAAAACCGGTCATCATTTTCATGATCGTGGTTTTGCCCGCGCCGTTGTGACCGAGGAGACCCACTACCTCACCGGTGCCGATATCGAATGAGACGTCGTCCACGGCCGCAAAATCGCCGTAACGCCGCACGAGGTTTTTGACTTCAATCATGCCTGCTCCAGGTCCGTCAGGTTGGCAAAAATATTTATCTGGAAAAAAATTTCAAGACTCTCTTGCACACACAGTTGCTAAGATCGGCGAAGTTGCAGAATTTACCTTCAGAAAAGGCTCGAAAATCCATGCCTATTTCAGGACCGGTGGGCGCCATCGAGGCGCAGCACGATCGCGCTTCAGCCGGGCGTGCCATCACTGCCGTTTTGTGCCATCCGCACCCGCAGTACGGCGGTTCCATGCACGATGCGGTGCTCAACACCGCCGCGCAAGCGCTACTTGGTGCCGGTGTGAGCTGCCTGCGCTTCAACTTCCGCGGCGTCGGCGCAAGCGACGGGCGTTTTGACCAGGGGGAAGGCGAAACGGACGACCTCATCGCCGTCGTGGACTGGCTCGCGAGCGAGCATCCCGGCGACGCGCTATGGCTTGTCGGCTATTCATTTGGTGCCGCCGTGTCCTGGCGGGCGCTGGCGCGCTGCAACCCGGCGCTGACGATCCTCATCGCACCGCCGGTTGGGATGATGCCCTTCGCCGAGCACACGACGCTGTCCGGGAAAGTCATCGCGCTGGCAGGCGATCAGGACAGCTTCGTCGATCAAGCAGCGTTTGCGGCCTGGGCCGGTGTGGAGACGCACGTCGTGGCGGGCGCAGACCATTTCTTCGGCGGTCATCACGATGATCTGGGCAACCTTATTGTCGATGCTGCGACAGGGTAGCGTGCTGACGGTCGATCAGATGACCACCACGCCAAACAAGGCCTCGTGGAAGTAGTAGAGCGCCACGTAAGCCACCAGAGCAACCGCACCCGGCAACCACAGCTCGCTCAGCTTGAGCGTATTGCGTCCCGAGATGATGGCGGCAAACGGTACGTTGGAGGTTACGGCTGCATACCGGGACCAGCCTTCGCCCATGGTCCGCGCCTTTTTGTAGTCCATCAGGAATGAGCCCATAAGGCTCAGCAGCAGGAACGAGCTGAAGAAGATCACGGACACCCAGTCGCCGTTGGCAACAATGTGACCAGCCGCCCAGAGCACGACGCCCCACTGAAACGGATGGCGGGTAATGCGGGTGACGCCGGTTGCCATGTCTGCGGCCTGGGCCGGATCGTCAATCGACATACCGACGTTGGTCGGGTTTTTCACCATGAAACCACCCAGCGCAAGGAAGAGCGCAATCGGCATGGTGATCTTCGCCACCCAATAGAGATCGGGATCCGGTAACCAGACGTAGTCGAAACGCGGCACGTCGGAATACACCCAGATGACGTTGGCCAGCGCCGCCGCCGCTATCAGCGAGTAAACGCCGAGATAACCACGCTCGCCGACCAGCCCGACGATGGTGCCACGCAGGGGTGTGCTCGAGATTCCCAGGTGACTGAACACCCAGAACAAAGCCGCAAACCACATCTCCGTCATTCTCCACTCCCACTCATAACAAACGATGCCAGCGCATCGAGCACTTCATTCGGCCGCTCCGACAGCATCGAGTGACCGCAATCTTCGAGCACAACAGTCGTCGACCGCGACAGCAGCTTTGCAACCGCCTGTCCGGCACGCAGCGGGGTCATCCGGTCAGCCGCGCCCGCGATGACAAGGGCTTCCACGTCATCCACGACTGTCTGATCGACATAAGCGTTACACGCGGCAAGGTCGGCGTGATAGACACCGTCCGCCATCCGTTCCAGCCATCGCTCCCCGCTGACGAGATTCGACAACCCGGGATTCTGGGCGGAACCGAGCGCTCCACGGGCACTGTGGCTCCAGGTATTGGCCATTTCAATAGCCGCGTGATGGTTGTCCCCGGCTGCTTTCAAGAGCGGCGGTCCAACCGGCATCGGCAGCGACGTGCCGAGAAGGACAATTCGGGCAACTCGTTCTCTGTGCGCGTGGGCAAGCGCGAGCGTCACGAGCGATCCCATACTGTGACCGATGACCACGGCTGGACGGTCACAGACCGTATCGATGAGCGAAGCGATCCAGTCCGCCATGGCGGGAATGCTCGTGAGCGGCGGGCCCGCCGAGCGCCCGTGAGCCGGTAAATCGGGCGCGACGACCTGGAAGCCGTGGCGCGCGAAGTAGCGCGCCGGCATGACCCATACGCTGTGGTCGAATCCGGCGCCATGCACAAAGACGATCGGTTCGGCATCCGCGGCGGGACGACCACTGCCGGTACCGTAGAACACCGCGTGCCCGTCAATCTCCGTCCTCATGTACCGGTTACCACCGTTTTTGCCACAACCTTCAGCGCGGCGCGCAGATCGGCAATCAGATCGTCGGGATCTTCCAGACCAACCGACACTCGCACCATTCCCGCGGAGATGCCCGCCGCTTCGAGGCTGGCTGTATCCATCCGATGGTGGGTTGTGCTCGCAGGATGGATGATCAATGACTTGGCGTCACCAATGTTGGCCAGGTGGGAAAAGATCTCCAGGTTCTCTATCAGCACGCGTCCGCCCTCGCGACCACCGCTGACCGTGAAGGTGAACACCGCGCCCGCTCCCCTGGGCAGCAGCGTCTGCGCAAGCTCGTGATCGGGGTGAGATTCGAGACCCGGATAGACGAGGGCTTCGACCTGCGGCTGTCCAGCCAGAAACTCGATCACCTTCTCGGTGTTGGCAACGTGCTTCTCCATGCGCAGCGGCAGCGTCTCGAGCCCCTGGAGGATCTGAAACGCCGTCATTGGCGCCATGCAGGCGCCGAAATCACGAATACCTTCTTTGCGTGCCCGGGTGATGAACGCCTGGGGACCAAACTCTTCGGCAAAGACGAGATTGTGGAATCCCGCATAAGGCTCGGTCAGCGTCGCAAATCTGCCGCTCGCCTCCCAGTCGAACGTGCCGCCGTCCACCAGCACGCCGCCGATGACCACGCCGTGGCCGCTGAGAAACTTGGTCGCCGAATGCATGACGAGATCGGCGCCGAGTTCAATCGGTCGGCATAGATACGGCGTGGAAAACGTGGCATCCACCAGCAGCGGCAGCCCGTGCGCATGGGCGAGTTCAGCGAGGCGTGGGATATCGAGCACTTCGAGCCCCGGGTTGCCGAGCACCTCGCCGAACACCAGCTTGGTGTTGGGCTGGATGGCGGCAGCAAACGCATCCAGATCGCGCGGATCCACGAAGGTTGTCGTAATCCCGAACCTCGTGAGCGTGTATTCGAGCAGGTTATGAGTGCCACCATAGAGCGAGCGAGACGCTACGATATGATCCCCCGCTCCCATGAGGGTCACCACCGCAAGATGCATGGCTGCCTGGCCGCTTGCAGTGACAATTGCCCCAACGCCGTGATCCAGCGCCGCCATGCGCTCTTCGAGCACAGCGTTGGTCGGGTTCGAGAGGCGGGAGTAAACGTGCCCTGCCCGCTCGATATTGAAAAGCCCGGCTGCAAAATCAGAATCCGGGAACACAAACGATGCGCTCTGATAAATCGGCGTCGCCCGCGCGCCCGTCGTCGGATCCGGCGATTGCCCTGCATGCAAGGTCAGTGTGTCGAATCCGACAGGTTTCGGACCCTTGTGTGCTTCGTCGCTCACGCTCTAAGTCATTCCGTTACAAATCTTGTTAGTGACAGTTCTCGTCTTGCGCACCGGGACAGCGCCTGCGGTCGCATGAACCGCAAAGAGGGTGGCGGGTTTGGCGGTTGGAATCAAGCACGGCCGTAGACGCTCTCTACGCCGGACCGTACACTCACGCGAGCGCTATCGAGGAGAACCCATGTATCCCGCCACGCTACCCCTGTCAGACCGCCTCACATCAGCGCACGCCGAGACCTGGCAGCTCATCGCGCAGCCCGGAGACTTTTTTACAGGCGATCAACGCCAGAGGATGGTGCGCGCCGCCCGCGAGGCACTCACCTGTCATCATTGCGAGCAGAGCAAGGCAGCACTGAGCCCGAATGCGCTCGCCGGTAAGCACGAGGACAGCACGGAACTCGATGAGGTCATCGTCGACGTTGTGCATCGCGTTCGCACCGACCCGGGGCGCTTGACCCGCGCATGGTTCGATCAGGTACGCCGGTACCTGTCCGCGCAGGAATACGTCGAAATTGTCAGCGTGGTCGCGAGCAGCGTCATCGTCGATACGTTACACAACGCGCTGGGCCTTGGCGTGCCGGCCATGGCACCCCCTGAGCCCGGCAGGCCGGGGCGTCACTACAATCAGGACGCCGTCGACGCCGGCGGCTGGGTGCCCATGCTGGATGCCTCCCAGGACATGGCGGACACCGGACTTCCCACGGTGCCCAACATTGCCAGAAGCCTGGGTCTCGTGCCGAGCGCAACGGCGCTATTTTTCGGCACGTTCCGGCCGCACTACGCCTTGAAAGACATCCCGCTGTCGATCAGCCAGGCTCAGGCGGAGTTTGTGGCATCCCGGGTATCGGCAATCAACGAGTGTTTTTACTGAACCACCTCACACACGATGCTGCTTCGTGCGAGCAGCCAGCTCGATCAGAAAGATTACGACCTGCAGAGCGTCACCGACGCACACACCGATCCGGGCGTCGCCCACGGTGAGCACTTGCGGGCGTTGACCGAAGCGACAATACGCGGTGACTGGCTCAACCTGGGCCCAATCAGACGGCGTGCCGAGGCCGCCATGGGCGAACGCTGCGCCGTGGATGCGCTGGTCGTCGCGGCGGCGTTCAACGGCATTACCCGCGTTGCAGACGCAACGGGGGTACCACTCGACGACAACACCGCGGCGACGACCGTCAGCATGCGCGCCGAGACTGGCATAGACGATTTCGCCTACGCCGCGAAATCGGCGCGCTACGATGAGTCGGCGTGAGGATCGTCAATAGACGTACGTCGCCCAGTCGAGGCGATTGGGTGGACCGCTGACCTCAGCCAGGTTGGGCGGCGCCCAGGCATCGGACGAACTCGGTGGATTGAGTTCCACCTGCTCGGTCCCGCTGCCACCGGCTACCGCGGTGAGGCTTTCCGAATCGAGCGTCAGCAGCGCAATCGGGGTCTTTTCTATCGAGCTTTCGGACATGCGGTTCTCCAGATCAGAAACGATTCCAAAGCGTAGTCTGCGGTGACGTGACCGGCAGGGGGCAACCGGCAGGATTGGCGTGCGCCTGTAGCGCTCCTGCGTGTCCGACAGCGCCGCTAGATCACGCAGACGTTTCCCGCTACTGTGCCTCTTCCCTGGATGTGGCAAGAGGTGCGTCATGAACTTTCCGGAACCGGAAATCATTGCTGCCAACGACATTGAACTCGAGGTATTCAGTGCCGGCAGCGGCCGTCCGATTGTGCTCTGTCACGGCTGGCCGGAACACGCCTACTCATGGCGTTACCAGGTTGAACCGCTCGTGCAAGCCGGCTATCACGTCATCGTACCCAATCAACGCGGCTACGGTCGCTCCACGCGTCCTGACGATGTCCCGGCCTACGCCATCGAACATCTGACGGCTGACCTCGCCGGCCTCCTCGATCACTTCGGTTACGAACAGGCGCTCTTTGTCGGCCACGACTGGGGGGCGATTGTCGTGTGGAACATGGCAATGATGCATCCCAACCGCGTGAGCGGCGTCGTCAATCTGAGCGTGCCGTTCATGGCGCGCGGCGAGCGGGAGTGGGTCGAATTCTGGGAGTCTGCGCTGAGCGGTGATTTCTACATCGTGCACTTCAACCGCCAGCCGGGTGTGGCGGATGCCTGTTTCGACGCGAACTGCGAGCAGTTCCTGCGCAACATCTACCGCACCGGGCAATGGCTGGAACCGGCGCCCGAGCCGCCGGCCGGCATGCCGTTCCTGGCCATCGCGGAAAGGACCGAAATGCCGGGCAAGCCGCTCATGAGCGACGCTGAGCTGCAGGTGTTTGTCGACGCTTTCCAGCACGCGGGCTTCACCGGCGGTATCAACTGGTACCGCAACTTCACGCGCAACTGGCACACCCTGGCCGCGTACGAGCAGCGCATCGAGCAGCCGACGCTGATGATTTATGGGCAGTACGACAGCGTTCCCCAGTCGGCAACTCTTGCGGATCACGTCGCCGATCTGACGACGGTCACGTTACCGTGCGGGCACTGGATCCAGCAGGAGGAACCGGACGCTACCAGCGAAGCCATACTCAACTGGACCAGAGAGAACTACCCGGCATGAAGACACCAGACATCAAGGGGCTGCACCACGCCGCCTACCGCTGCCGCGACAGCGAAGAGACGCGCGCTTTCTACGAAGATTTTCTGGAGCTGCCGCTGGTAGAAGCGTTCCCCATCACAACCACCGCCACCGGACGAGGGGCAAACGTGCTGCATACCTTCTACCAGATGGCAGACGGCAGCTGCATCGCTTTTTTCGAAGCGCCGGGCCAGGCGTTCGAGTTCAAAACCCAGCACGATTTCGATCTGCACATTGCGCTCAGCGTGGACTATCCAACGCTGGAGCGTATGTTTGCCAAAGGCAAGGACGCCGGCATCGACACGCGCGGCGTCAGCGATCACGGTTTCATTCACTCAATCTACTTTCGCGACCCGAACGGCTACGTCGTGGAGCTTGCCGCCCCTGTCGGCGAAAGCAGCGGATTTGACGCTGAGCACGCGGCCGCGCGTCTCAAGGAGTGGCAAGCGCGTTAGCCGGTCAGGAGCAAGCGCACCGCGCCGACGAGCGCAGCCGCGATGAGCAGCACCGATGTCACCACGGTGGCGATCATGCCGATGCCGCGGCGCGTCGGCTCGGCAATATAGCTGCGAAAGTAGTGAGCCCTCGCAACAAGCCACACCACCCCAAGCCCCACAGCCAGCAAAGCGCTGGCATAGTAAGCTGCGGCATAGACTGCCGGAATGAATACGACAAGCTGTTCCAGCGTATTCTGATGTGCTCTGTGAAACCGCTCGAAATGTTCGTCCCCGCTGACTGACGGCGCATCCACGCCATGGCGCAAACGAGCGCGGCCCACCGCCACGCCGAAGTACAGATATTCGAGCAAAGCCAGCATGACAATTACGCTCACGTATGCCATTTCGGCTTGCACCGACATCCCCTACTTCTCCCCCGGAATCATGAATGAGGCGCTCGCTTCGGCGACGACAAAGTCGTCTTCAACGCGGATGACCTTACCCTCCATCATCGCCAGACGTCCCTTTCGTTTCAGGCAGCGGCCTTCGAGGCGTACCGGCGTGCCTATGGGCAGCTCTGCGCGGTAGCGTATGTCAGCACGCGCGGTAAAACACTGCTGCCCCTGCAGCCATATCCAGTTGGCCATCACGTCGTCCAAGAGACTGAACACGATACCGCCGTGTGTAACCTTGTCGTAACCCGTATGTTGCGGTTCGGGCGTAAACTCCGCCCGACAGACATCTCCGTCCAGGCGAAAGGTCACTTTGAGGCCTATGGGATTCCCCGGCCCACAGACAAAACAATTGTTGCCACCGGAGCGCAACATGTCATCTCTACTCAAATTTCGCTATCCGTTCGTTTAACCCGTCTGGTGGCTACGACCCTCGTGGGTGCGCTTGTAACCACATGTATCCCCAGTCCGGTATGATGCATCTTTTTCGTACGACAAGCATCCGTGTTCACTTTAGACGACGTCAGAAGCGCCATTCTCGCTCACGAGCCCGAACTGGTGACCCCCGGGGCAACCACGCGCCAGGCAGCCGTGGCCATCATTCTGCGCGAATCTGCCGTCGGCCCGGAGATGCTCTTCATCAAGCGCGCCGAGAAACCGGGTGACCCGTGGTCCGGACACATGGCTTTCCCCGGCGGCCACAAAGATCCGATCGACGCTTCTCTCGAAGACGCCGCGCGCCGCGAAACGCTGGAAGAAACCGGATTCAGCCTCGAAGGGAGCACCTATCTCGGCGCCCTGGATCATCAGCAGGCACAACCGCGCGGACGGGTTCTGGATATGCTGATTGCGCCGCACGTGTTCGAAATAGACAGCGACCCGGTGTTTGCACCCAACTACGAGGTCGACGAGTGCGTGTGGGCTTCGCTCCCCGCCATGGCACGCAACGATCTACACGATACGGAAACGAAGCTGCTTGACGGCAACCCGACGATCTTCAACGGCTACCGGCTCTCGTCGCGCCATTTCGTGTGGGGATTGACGTACCGCATGCTGAAGACCTTCTTCTACACCGTCGATCCTGCCTGGCAGCCCCCGGACGAGCTGTAGCAACCGGCCTCAACGCCAATCGTTAAAGCTTGCGACGGCAAGTCCTGCGGCCACGCTCGTAAACGGATCGTGCTCCACGACTTTGTGCGGGAAGTGTTCATCCAGCATCTGCTTGACTGCGGGAATGAGGCTCGAACCGCCGGTGCGCAACACAACGTCGATGTCCGTGTCCGCAAGCTCGGCCTTCCCCAGCGTCACTTCCACCGCCTCGGCCACCCGGGTCAAGGGCTCCGCAATGAGCGCTTCGAATTCCGTTCGCGACATACGGATATCGACATCAATCTCTGGTATGTCCAGGTGCGCAATTTCGTTAGAAGACAGCTCCGCCTTGAAGTCCTTGATGCAGGCGAACAGCAGATAACTCAGGTTGTGCTTGATGACCTCTCGCAGGCGCTCGAACTTGCGTTTGCCCGGGCCACCCTGCTCGATGCACTCCATGACCGGGGTGGTGTACTTGTTCTGATTCAGCGTATAGGTGACGGCCCAGTTGAGCAGGAGATCTGCGAAATCCTCAAACGGGAATGGCGTTTCGATGAGCTCCCGGTCAAACCCCTTACGGCGCCAGATTTCACCCTGTCCCAGCATGGGAAAGAGCAGCTCGCGAAAAAGCAGCTGGTCGATGTGGTCGCCGCCGAGGCCAATGCCATGGGTTGCAACGACATCGAACGACTCTCCCTGACGGCGCAATACGCAGAGGTCGAGCGTGCCGCCACCGAAGTCGACGGTCAGGAGATGTTCACCCGCGACGCCCGGATTGGCATGCAGGAAGCTCGCCGCTGCGGCAATGGGCTCGGGATAGAACACCTGCCCTGTGACGCCAGCATGCTTGTACGCTTCGCCAAGCCGGTTCAGCGCCAGACTGTTGCGGTGTGCCTCGCGACCTTCGAAATTCACGGGATGGCCAAGGTGCGCGTAAGAGGCCGTATTGACCGCTTTCTCGATGGTCTGGCGCATGCGCAGAAGAATTGGCGTGATGAGCGCAACCAGTCGAAACGGGTGGTCGAACACCATCAGACGCCTGACGCGTTCGTCGCCCAGGAGCCGCTTGGTGCCGCGGAAGAGACGCCCCTGCAATCCGCTGTCGGTCACCGGCGCGCCATAAATTTTCTGCGTCGACGTCTCGACCTCGTTCGCCTCACCGCCTTCACCGTGTTCGACGAACTTGCTGACCTCGGCGATCACCTCCGGCACCAGTTCCACCGTGCGCCCGGTATTGTCTTCGATGTACCGGTCAATGGCCGCCTGGCCGGTGAGCGATTGCAACGCACGATCGATGTACGTTGCCGACGGCATGATGGCATCGTGGGTCTCGAGCTGTATGAGGCGCACGGTTTCCCCATCGAACACCGCCGCTGCAGAGTTGGTGGTGCCGAAGTCGATACCGATACCGAGTTTCGCCATCGTCAATGCTCGTCGGCAGCGCGAGAAATCAGCACGTCCTGCCACTCATCGATCTCGGCAACGTCCATGTCGAGCCAGTCGCTGAGCACTTCTGCGTTGTGTTCGCCGAGCAGCGGCGCTCCACCCTGTACCCGTGCGTCCGCGTTGTGGAATCGATAGGGCGACTGCGGGATCGGCCGCGTGCCGCCCGCGCGATCGTCGATTTCGGTTATGGTCCCCCGTGCCTGCACGCTCGCAAGCCCTGTGGTGTCCGCAGCGGTACGCACGTCACCCCAGGCTATGTTCATCTTGTCGAGCGCGGCAATGACCGCCGCCCGGTCCGCGCAGGTTTCCGTGAAGAATCGGTGGGCAGCGTTGCGGCGCGTTTCAATCTTCTCTTCCAGCGTAGCATCATCATCCAGGCCGTCCTGGACGCCGCAGACTTCGCTCAGCTGTTTCCAGATATAGCGGAATTCACCGGCCAACATCATGTGCCCCCCGGCGGTTTCGTGCACTTCATTGGGCAGCGGCCGCCGCAGACCGTCCAGGGCATAATTCATACCGTCATTGGTCACGAGCGTGGCGTCCACCATGGCAAGATCGATGTGATCTCCCTGGCCGGTCTGCTCACGCGCGTAAAGCGCAGACAAGAGGGCAACCAGTCCGTGCAGCGATGCATTGGTGTCGGCTACGCTACAGGCAATGTCAGCCGGAAACGCCGAGCTCAGATCCGCCTGGCGCTCCACCAGGCCGGTCTCCGCGTGGACAATCGGTGCATAGGCTGCCCTCCGGCTGTCTTCGTTGCCAGCGCCGAATCCGGAGATCGAGAGCATGATGAGTCGTGGGTTGATGGCTGCAAGGGTCGCGTAGTCGAGGCCCAGCCGCCCCATGACGTCGGGGCGGAAGTTTTCGATCAGGACATCAGCGACAGCCACGAGACGTTTGACGAGCTCTGTGCCCCTGGCTTCGCTGAGATCCACCGACACGTCGCGTTTACCGGCATTCTGCTGGTTGAAATACCCCGACACGCCGCCTACTTTGCGGCCCCAGATGCGCGTGATATCACCTTCGGGAGGTTCCAGCTTAACCACGTCCGCACCCATGTCAGCGAGCATGCGGCCTGCAAACGGGCCGGCCAGCACCCGTGACATGTCCAATACTTTTACGCCAGTAAGCGGAAAACCCACGTCAACCTCCTGTCTTGAATTCTGCGACGTAGTCGGGGAGCGCAACCGTCGACTTGAGATCGGCACTCGGCTGCGGTGCACCGGCAATCTGCTGCAACGGAATGACACCTGCCCAGACGTCGCTGTCGAGATCCGCCTCATCGTCGATCGGATCACCACCGCGCACCTTGGCGGCAGCTTCGGCAAGCGGGATACGCACCACCGCCGTTGCGGCAAGCTCCTGCGCCGTGGGTTCACGGACCGCGGCCGCGTGCCCGGGTATCAACGCATCCACGAAGAGGTCGAGGAGCCTGCGGTGCTCCTCCCCCGTGACCGCCTCACCGCGCCCGAAGAGGACCACCGAGCGGTAGTTCATCGAACAGTGAAATCCGCTGCGCGCAACGACAATGCCGTCGACCAGCGTCACCGCCACGCTGACTTCCCCGCCCTGCGCGACGTGCTTGAGCAGCGCCGCCTGGCGGTTGCCGTGCAGATACAGGTACTCACCCTCACAGATGTACAGGGTCGGGATTTGACGCGGCTCACCGTCTTCCACGTAGGCGACGTGGCAGAGCCGCTCAGCCGCCAGAATGCCGGCTATTTCCTGCGGGTCGTACACCGCACGGCGGGCGTTGCGTTTGAGCGTGCTGCGCTCGGAGACTGGTTGCATGAGCCGACATCATTTGCGAATGGGCCAGCGAGTGTATACCGGCTGACGGCGACTGTGCACGCGCGCGGTGACGACATCCGCTACACTGCACACCACCGGCGGCCTGCAAAACAACTCGTGTCGAAACCCACTTCCCTGGACAAGTTCCGCAAATCCAAACGCAAACGCGCTGCCCAGGGCAAAACCTTGTGCAGCCGCGGCTTCCACAAATGGCAATTCGACGAGAAGAAACAGTTCGACGTGAAGTCAGGCAAACTGGTGAGCGTGCAGGTCTGCAGCCGCTGTGGCGCCAGACGCGATCACGTGCAGTAAGTCAGCTGAGCGTCACCAGCGGTTCGATGTCGCAGCCGACGCCGGTACCGCCCAGGCCGCAGTAGCCATTGGGCACTTTCGCCAGATATTGCTGATGGTAGTGTTCCGCGTAGTAGAACACCGGCGCTTCACGGATTTCAGTGGTGATCTCACCGTAACCGGCGGCACTGAGCGCAGCCTGGTATTGCTCCCGACTGGCCTCAGCGACGCTGAGCTCGGCAGCGTCGTTGACATAAATCGCCGAACGGTACTGAGTGCCGAGATCGTTGCCCTGACGCATACCCTGGGTTGGGTCATGCCCTTCCCAGAAGCTCTTGAGCAGTTCCGCAAGCGACACTGCCTGCGGGTCATAGACCACCAGTACCACCTCGGTGTGCCCCGTACCGCCACTGCAAACCTCTTCGTAGGTGGGATTTTCGGTATAACCCCCGGCGTAACCGACCGCCGTGGTAAACACGCCCGGGATCTCCCAGAAGCGTCGCTCAGCACCCCAGAAACACCCCATGCCAACCTGTAGCTGCCGGCAATTGTCGGGAAACGGCGGCGTCAGCGTGCGCCCGTGCACAAAGTGCTCGGGAGGTACCGGCATGGTCTGTCCGCGACCGGGCAGCGCCTCTTCCGGGGTTGGCATGGCCAGTTTTGCGCCGAATCCCATTACTCGTCTCCACTTGGTTGTAGGATTGGCGCAAAAGTTTAACGAAATCGCACAACGAACACCCGGATTTGTGGTCTGACACTTAGCGACCACAACGCAAGTCTCACTTTCATAGAACCTGAGTTGAATGCTATAACGATGACAATGCGTAACTTGATTTTCCTCTGCCTGGTGCTGGCCTGCGGCGGCTGCCAAACCAGCGCCGCGACGTCGGCTGCCGCAGCCGACGAACCCGAACCTCCTTCATCGGAGCGGCGCGAGTTTCTCGACGGCGAGGAATTCAGCACCCGTTACGCGCGTCTCGTCGAGCTCGAAAAACAGGCGCTGCAATTGGCCGTCGACGAGCCGCTCAAGCTCGGCAGTATCGGTTCGGCAATCCTCGATCTTTATCCGCGCAGCCAGACCGGTCACTACGTGATGAGCCGCTTCTACGAGCACGTGGAAAGCGCGGATGCCCGCAGCCGCCATGAAGCGGAGCTTGCGGCCATCCAGAACGAGATGCGCGCGTCCGGCGACGGTACCCGGATTGCGCCTTTCCAGATCATGACCGTGCACGATGCCCAGACCTACGCGCTGACGCAGGACACCTCTCCAGTCGGGGCCATCTACCAGAGTTACGACACCGCAGATTTCGGCTACCTGCTGGTCGCCCGGCCCGCAGCTGCACCATTGCAACAAACTTTCTTCGATTTGAGCCACCTGTTGCAGAGCCTGCCCGGTCACAGTGACACCGAGGCACCCAACGCCTGGACCTACATCCGGGTGCTGGCAACGGTCAATATGGACAGCGCCGCCCAGACCGCCGTCGGCGCGTATCTGGCATCCACACAGAAATACGAGGACGCCATCGACTGGCTGAGGGTCGCGGCCCGTGCGGACAACGTGCTCGCCAACGCCATGCTCGCGCGCATCTATTGGACGCTGTCGGAACAAACCGAGGAAGAAGAAGAGATTGACGAGCTGCGCGAGCTCTCGCTCGAGAACCACCTGCACGCCATCGCGCTCGGCTCCACCGAATCGATGTACACGCTGGCCAACCTTTACCTGAACGACATCTACGGCGAGGAGAATCGCGCGGCTGGCGTACCGCTGCTGCGCCAGGCGGGTGATCTCAATCACGTCGAATCGCTCATCTATCTTGGCCATTTGCACAACACCGGCGACAACGTGAAACGCGACCCGACCCAGGCGAGCCTGTACTTCGAGCGCGCCGCAGCCATGGACAGTCCGCTGGCTGTCTTGAGCCAGGGTCGCTTTCTGGTGGGCCTCCCCGTCGAAGATCATGGCTCGGTAAATCTCGCAGACAGCGCCGTGCACACGCGCCTCGAAGTACTGGCAGACGACGACAGCGCAGAGGCGATGGTCATCCTGGGCAATCTGCACGCGCGCGGCGTCGGCACACGGCCATCCACCTCCCGCGCGTTCAGGTGGTACAAGCGGGCCGTCAATCAGGCGCCGGACGATGCAGACATCGTCAACGAAGTCGCCTGGACCCTGACCGTGACCGACGTGGATGGCATGCAGCGGGTACGCTACGCGAAACGCATCATGGACAGCCTGATGGAGAACAGCGAGCCGGCTCGCGAACGTCCCGAGTATCTGGATACGTGGGCAGCAATCTACGCTGCCAACGGCGACTTTGAACGGGCCATTGAGTTGCAGGAACAGGCCATTGCCGCGGCAACCAGCCAGCAACGTGACGATGTCATGGATATCCTGTTAGACCATCTCGAGCAATTCAAATCCGGTGGAACCATTACCGAAAAAGCACCCTGAAGTCAGTGCCGCTGAGGTCATTGCGGACGACCTGCCGGTGCTGGACGTGCGCGCTCCGGTCGAGTTTCAGCAGGGTAGTCTGCCTAACGCCCGCAACCTGCCGATCCTCAACGACGACGAACGCGCCGCCGTTGGTACCCGCTATCGTGAAGCAGGCCATGATGCCGCCGAGCAGCTCGGCTACGCGCTCGTCAGCGGCAAAACCCGGTCCGCTCGTATTGCAGCGTGGACCGCGTACGTCGACGCTCACCCGCAGGCTGTACTGAGCTGTTGGCGGGGCGGCCAGCGCTCGCAGATTGCTCAGGACTGGCTGGCCGATGCGGGATTTTCAGTCAGCCGCGTCACCGGTGGCTACAAGGCAACCCGTCGCGCCTGCATGACCCTGCTGGAGAACGCTGCTGGGGAAGCGAGCTGGTGGGTCGTCGCCGGCAGAACAGGAACCGGGAAAACCGTGGTCATCCGCGAGCTTGCCAACGCCATTGATCTCGAAGCGGCCGCCAATCACCGCGGCTCCGCCTTCGGCGCACAACCGGAACCGCAGCCCGCACAGGCGTCGTTCGAAAATCTGCTCGCGTGCGCGTATCGGAGTCACGCTGGCAGACACCTCATCGTCGAGGACGAGAGCCGGACCATCGGCAGGCTCGGCGTGCCCATCACCTGGCATCAGCGCATGCAGGAGGCGCCGCTGGTGCTGGTTGAAGCGACCCTCGAGGAACGTGTGGCACACATTCACCAGGAGTATGTCGTTGACGCACTCTCCCGCACGTCCGGCACGGCGCTGGCCAAACGCTACGTGGACGCGCTCAGCCGCATTCGCAAGCGCCTGGGTGGCGCGCTGCATGCAACCATCGAGCGTCACGTCATTGACGCGTTCGAGTCAGGTTCCGGACACGAAGCATGGATCGAAATGCTGCTTGGACAGTACTACGATCCCATGTACGACTATCAACTCAAACAAAAGACTGAACGCGTTGTGTTCCGCGGTACTCGCACCGCGGTGACAGGGTACCTGCAAGAGCACGCCCCCTGACATGCGCTGGTGCTACGTTGATTGCGGAATCTGGAAAGTAGCATTCGCGCGGGCAATGATGCGTTCACCACACCGGATCAGCGCATCCGCGACGCACAGCACGCGACCGGTCTTGATGACCTGCGTCTCCGTAACGATCCATTCACCCACGCTGGCCATGCCAACATAGTCGATCGACAGGTTGGTCGTTAACAACCCGCTCACTTCGCGCCCGGTCGCGCGCAACGCCTGCCCGCAGCTGAGACCTGCGGCGTTGTCTGCGATCGCCGCAAGGAAGGCGCCGTGCACGAGTCCACGCGAGTTGCAATGTGCTTCGCCGAGCACCACGCCTATCTGAACCTGTTTGTCATGTACGGCTGAATAGAGCGGTTCCCAGGGATCGGTGAAACTCGACTTTCGATAATGGGGCTCAAATCCGTCTGGTATGGAAGCAGGCGCAGTCACTCCAATTCACCGATCAGCTCAACGCAGCTTTCCAGAAGATCCAGGCGGTCCTCCCTGGATTTGGCCGCATCCAGACGCACGTTCAAAGAGGTCACCCCCACGTCCCGATATTTCTGCAGCCGTTCGCGCACCATATCCGGGGTACCGATCGCCTGGAATTCAGTCACCATGGCGTCCGGCACACGCTTGACCGCTTCTTCGCGCTTGCCCTGAATCCACAGCTCCTGAATGGCTATCGCATCGTCAGCGTATCCCGCCCGTTTGAACGCGTCGTTGTAAAAATTGGTCTGCGCTGAGCCCATGCCGCCCATGTTGAACGCAACTCCCGCCTTACGGCTGTCAATGAGCTCGTCCACGTTCTCGCCGATGGCAACGCTGACCGCGGCACAGATGTCGAGATCGGCCAGGCTGCGGCCGGCGCTTTCAGCGCCTTTTCGCAGATACTCGAAATGGGCCTCGGCGTGTTCCGGCGAAAACGATGTCCCCAGCCAGCCATCCGCGGCCGCGCCGGTAAACTCGAGCGCCTTTGGCGCCAGAGTGGCGAGATAAATAGGAATCTCCACGGGGGGTAGATCCAGGCGTATCGCTTTGCCTTCGCCACCGGGTCTGGGTAGTACGTGTTTTTTTCCCTCATAGGCGAGTTTCTCACCGGCAAATGCCATCCGGCAAATCTCAACGGTTTCCTTGAGACGCGTCAGCGGGGCCGCGTAGCTTGCGCCGTGGAGACCCTCCACCACCTGCGGGCCGCTCGCCCCCAGGCCCAGGCGGAAACGGCCATGCGAGAGCGCGTCGAGCGACATGGCGGTCATTGCGGCCATAGCCGGCACCCGCGCGCTGATCTGCATGATGCCGGTGCCCAGGTGTATCCGCTCCGTCTGGCCGGCAAGAAACGCCAGCGAAGTGATCGCATCGTTGCCCCAGGCTTCCGCAGACCAGACGCCATCAACGCCCAGGCGTTCCGCCGCCTGGACGAAGTCGACCAGATTGCTGGTATTCGCGCGCGAGTATCCGCCGATACCGATGTGGACCTTCACGCGCCACCTCCGACGAGTTCTTCAATGTCCCGCAGGGTGTCTTTACCGAAGTAAATCTCGTCCCCGACAAAGAAGGTCGGCGAGCCGAACGCCCCACGCTCCACGGCGGCGTTGGTACTGTCGATGAGCTGCTGCTTCACTTCCGGCATTTGAATACCGGCAAGAATGTCGTCTTTCGGCAGGCTGAATTCATCCAGCGCTGCGGCAAAGACCTCGATCTCGTCCATCTTACGCGGCACCGCCCACATGCAGGCAAACATCGCATTCACGTAGGCTTCGTAGTAATCCTTGTCGCTCGCAAACACCGCACCGCGCATCATCATCAACGTGTTGACCGGAAAGTGGGGATTGCGCTCGTACGCTTCCACCGGATAGCGCTTCAGCCATCTCTGCGTTTCGAGCTGCGTGTACTCCGGCTTGTTGCGGATACCTTGCAGCGATACCGCTGGCGAGACGTTGTTCGTCGCTTTGAAAATGCCACCCAGCAATACCGGCACATAGTTGAATTCAGCATCCGTGCGGGCCTCGATCTGCGGAATCACGCAATGGCTGAGATAGGCGTTGGGACTACCGAAGTCGTACAGAAAATCGATGGGTGTGGTCATGAATGCGCTCCGCAATCAAATTAGTTGCATCATAGAACCAACTAGTGGCATGATGCAACCAAATTTCCCGGACTATCTGTGGATGCAATACAAAAGTCTTGCCCTCATGAACTGCTCTCTGGCACAGACGCTGGAGGTCATCGGCGAACGCTGGACGTTGATGATCCTGCGCGACGCGTTTTTTGGCGTCAGACGATTCAGCCAGTTCGAGAAGAACCTGGGGGTCTCCAAAAACATCTTGACCACACGCCTGAACCAGCTGGTGGCGGAAGGCATCATGGAGAAGCGTGACGCAAACGACGGCGCCCACCAGGAATATGTCCTTACGGAGCGCGGCTACGACCTGCAACCCGTGATGTTGTCCCTCATGCACTGGGGTGATAAACACAAACCCAATCCGGCCGGTGATCGCCTCGTCTTCGTCGAGCGCAACACGGGGCAACCCATTCGGAACATGAGCGCCGTCAGCCTGGACGGTCGGGCGCTGTCCGCACGCGACATCAAGGCGACAGCCGGTCCAGGCCTCGACGACAACGCGCGCAGGCAGCTCGAGCGTCGCAACTCCGCCTGATCCAACGACGACCCTGGAGGAGAGCATGGGCAAAGCGGTTGCACTCATCATCGGCGTCGGCGCAGCGACCGGCCAGGCTGTCTGTCGCGCCCTCGCGGCGCGCTACACGCTGGTGATGGTGGCCAGATCGGAGGGGCTCATCACCCAGCTTGCCAACGAGCTCCCCGATGCCCACGCGCTGGCCTGTGACGTGGCCGACCGTGAGGCATGGCAAGCGGCCCTCGACGTCATCCGCAGCCGGTTCGGCGCTCCGGCACGGATACTCGTCAATACTGAAGCCGCCGCCTGGGGTGCGTACAACGAGCTCTCTCTCGAGCAGCTGAGCAAGAGCTTCGACGTCAATGTCGTGAGCCTTCTGCAACTGGTGCAGACGCTCTTTCCAGACCAGACCCACATTCGGCAGGACACCCGCATCATGGTGTCGAGCTCGCCCGCCGCATACACGCCCCCCGCCCGCTTCCTGGGCCTTGCGCCAAGCCGCGTTGCCCAGCGTGTGCTGGCCGAGCTCCTGCACGCCAACCTCGCCGACGCCGGCCTGAAGTTTTCCGTATTCTCGATCAACGGCGCCATCGACGAACCGAAAATGCGCGCCGCCTTCCCCGACCAACCCACGGCTTTTTTCATACAGCCGGCTGACATTGCGACCGAGATGGTGCGTTGCTTCGACGCCGAGACGTTCGAGCTCGCAGCAGAGATTCGCGGTCAGTCATCATTTGCCTGACACGGCGGAGCAAAATCTGCGAAGATAAACCCTCGTCAGCTGAAGGGGGAACAGCATGGCAGAAGCAAGAGAAACGCCTGCAGCGGATAACGACGCCTATCAGACGGGACGCGCATACGGCCGTCCGATCGCCACTAGTGACGATGACCTGGTTCGAGTGGGCCCGGGCACCAGGGGTGGGGAGCTGTTGCGGCGCTACTGGCAACCCTTTGCCTTCACCGAGGAAGCGGGTGAGCTTCCGCAACACGTCAAAATTTTCGACGAATGCCTGATCCTGTACCGCGACGGCAACGGCCGCCCCGGGCTCTTGTATCCCCGTTGCATGCACCGCGGCACGGATCTCATTTACGGCAAAGTCGAAGCCGACGGCATCCGGTGTTGTTATCACGGCTGGAAATTCGACGCGGAAGGCCACTGTCTGGAAATACCCACGGAGCGTAACGACAAGCTACGTCAGCGGGTGCGTCAGCCCTGGTATCCGATCGTGGAAAAACACGGATTGCTCTGGGTGTACATGGGGCCGCCGGAAAAGCAGCCCGACTTCCCGACTTTTTCGATTGAGGAAGCGCTCGGCCCTGACGAAGCCATTGTGCCGTACCGCTGGGATACCGGGCCAAACGGACCACCGGACCCCAAGCTCGCCGCCCAGGGTGACTACAACTGGTTCCAGATGTACGACAACTGGATGGACCCGTTCCACGTCTGCGTGCTGCACTATTCCATCAACGGCCCGCAGTTCTCCCCGAACCTCGGCATCATTCCGGACGTGCGCTTCGAAGAGACCGAAGACGGCGTCATCTCCATACAGAAACGCACGCTGCCCGACGGCAGCATGCAGCAGCGGCTGAGCCAGGTCATCATGCCGAACATGAACTGCACCGCCGGGGTAACCGACGATGACCTCGGCCGCGCGAACCTGAGCTGGACGGTGGCGCACGACGACACCAACTATTCGATTTTTGGCCTCGCGCGCGTCGACAGGAAGCATCCGCCGCAGCCTTCACGCATCCCGATGCAGGAGGACCACTGGGGGCCGGATCACGGCAGGCCCTTTGTCGAGTGGTCGCTCGAAGACCACCAGCGCTGGCAGACCGACTACGTGGCGCAGAAAGGTCAGGGCGACATCAGCCTGCACAGCGAAGAGCATCTGATGGCCGGCGACAAAGGCACCGCGCTGTCCCGCCGTTTCTTCCGCCAGGAGGCGGAGAAGGTTGCGCGGGGCGAGGATCCCGTCGGCGCCGTGCCGGGCAAGTCCTACCGGGTGGAAGTGCTGGGCGGCAACGCGCTGCTGGATCCGGACACCCTGGCCTGCCTCAAAGGGTTCGCTGCCCGTACCTGACGCGTCATTGAGCCTGCGTCTCGCGGGCGTGATCGATCGCAAACGCCTCTTCCGGTGAGAGAATCATGCGCTTGCGCGCGTAAAAACCGAAGTAAGCAAGCCCGGCAAGGAACCAGAGCGCAACGCCAATGACGCCCGGGCGGAAATCCGGATTGGCAAAGAGCAGAACCAGCGCCAGCAGCGATATCACCAACGCAAGGATGGCACCCGGACTACCCAGGGGGCTGCGATACGGTCGTTCCATGTGCGGGTGACGGCGGCGCAGGACAAGATATGACCACATCTGCATGGCGTAGGCGATGAGCGCACCGAACACGGCCATATTGAGAATGACCCCGCCGAAGGCGCTGCCGTCGCCCAGCACAAAGAGCAGCAGCAGCACGCCGTAACCCACCACGGCGCCGACAATGAGCGCCACGTGCGGGGACTTGCGCACCCCGTGCGTGACGGACATCCAGTGCGGAAAGTAGCCCGCCCGGCTGAGTGAATAGATATTGCGACCGTACGCATAAATGATCGCGTGAAAGCTCGCCACCAGCCCTGCCACCGCAACCAGACCCAGCAGTTTGCCGCTCGTGACTCCCAACGTGATCTGCAGCCCGTCGAGCAGCGGCTCCTCCGTTTCACTGCCGAAGTACGCCGCACCGCCGCCGATGCCGACGTTGAGAAACGTAATGAGCACACCGGTCAACACCAGCGTGGCCAGCCCCCAGATGAGGCCCCGCGGCATATCCCGTTTGATATCGACGGACTCTTCCGCGGCAAGCGGCAGCTGCTCGATCGCCAGGTACAGCCAGATGGCAAAAGGCAGCGCGGCGCCGACCGCGCTCCAGCCTTTCGGCAGATATTTCGACTCACCCGGATCCGGCGCAATGTTCCAGAGATTCTCCCAGGCGAAGTGCGGAATGGCGCTGACAAAAAAGAGCGCGAGGATCAGGAGGGCAACGATGGTGATGAAGACGACAAAGCGGAACGACTCGGCCACCCCCAGAATGTTCAATCCGACAAAGACGACATAGAGACCGGCCCACCACGCCGGCTGCAACGCATCCGGCGTTGCAAAGATACTCTGCAGATAGGCCGCGGCGAAGTAGCAGACGACCGCGGTGGTAATGACATACTCCATGTTCTCGGCAAGGCCGGTCACGTAGCCACCCCAGGGGCCGAGTGCTGTCCGTCCGAACGAGTACGCGCCGCCCGTGTGCGGCAGCGCCGGTGACATCTCGGCAATCGAAAAACAGAGGCCCACATACATCGCGGTAATGATGACCACGGCCAGCAGGAAACCGCCGAATCCGGCCTGCCCCACCCCCAGATTCCAGCCGGAAAAGTCACCGGAAATCACCGCGCCAACGCCGAGCGCCCAGAGCGAGAAGACGCCGGCGTACTTTTTCAGACCCCGCTTTTCGAAGTATCCGTCTTCAGGTTGCTGATAGGAAACACCGGACGTGTCGTCACTCATGAGCCGGTAACCTGCCGTCGCGCAGCTCCGGGTGGAACCAGGTTGGATTCATATCGCGCCCTCCTCTCCTCAGCGTTGAGCGTAGCACCGGCTTTTTCAAAGATCCAAGAAGCACACAAACCGCAGCCGGGGTTTCGGTTTCCACCTATTCTCGAAGTTCGCGATGTGCATAGAGTACTCGGTGTAACAGGTCGCTGGCTGCGAGTATGAGTGAACACCCAAACCTGGAAGTGCTGAAGCGTTTCGATCCGACCAATGTGTCTCTCAGCATCGACGCGTTTGCGGAGGATGCCGTCTTTCATTTCTACAATCCGCACCTCCCGGACCTTGATGGCGATCACGTCGGGCGCAAGGGGATACAGTCCTTCTTCGAGAAGCTCGAGACGATGACCGGCGGCGCATTCAAGCCCAACGTCGTCTCAGTACAGGCGTGCGGAGACGAACTGGTTGTCGTTCACCGCAAGCAGCAGATCCAGCTGGAGGGCCGTCACCTGGAAAGTGACGTGGTGGTTGTATGGCGCATCGTGGACGGGCAGATCAAGGAGGTCTGGGACATCCCATCCGTTCACACGGTCAACGTCCTGGACGAGTGACTCACATCAGGTTGGCAAGTTCAGACCGGGGCAGATATGGCCCATGACCTCCAGCTTGTGGTCGATCTGCACGCAGATGGCGCCCGCCAGGGCCCCGGTGGAGACGATGAGACGACCCTGGCGCTCACGCTTGCGGGTTTGCCGGGCAAATCAGATCTGAAGATTGCGGACATTGGATGCGGCACCGGTGCGTCGACGCTGGTTCTCGCGCGGGAGCTCGAAGCGCAAATCACCGCTGTCGACCGTTTCGATGAGTTCCTGACTGGATTGGAGACCGCGGCAGCAGATGTCGGCGGTATCACCACGCTTGCGGCATCCATGGACGCGCTGCCTTTCGCCGCAGCGTCGCTTGATGCCATCTGGTCCGAGGGTGCGATCTACAACATGGGCTTTGCCGCAGGCGTTCAAGCCTGGCGGCGCTTTTTGAAACCGGACGGCATCCTCGCCGTTTCCGAGCTGACCTGGCTGACCCATCAGCGCCCGGCGGCGCTGCAGACCTTCTGGGAAGACGAGTATCCCGAAGTCGATACGGCATCGGCCAAGTTTGCCGTCCTCGAGCGCTGCGGCTTCTCACCGGTCGGCTATTTCGTACTGCCGGAACGCTGCTGGCTCGAGAACTATTACGATCCGCTGCAGGCGCGTTTCGCAAATTTTCTCGAGCGGCACGCAAACTCCCCAGAGGCGCAAGCTGTCGTTGCCGACCATACGCACGAGATTGAACGCTACGAGCGCCACAGCAGCTTCTTTGGCTACGGTTTTTACATCGCCCGGAAAGTGGGTGGGTAAGAAAAACTCAGAACTGGAAGTAGATAAACGGCTGGGCACCTTTGGCGTTGGCCACCACCACCGCCACCGCAATTGCACCGTATGCGGCCAGCTTCACCGGGACCGCACCCGTCAACCAGCGCCTTGCCGGTCGTCTCTCGTCGCTCGCCCACTGAAAGACGAGCGCACCCGCGCACACGCACAAGGCCAGCGCACCGCCGCGAGTGAGCGCCTCGCTGTCACTGAAGGCAAACATGCCGCCCAGATAGGTCCACACATCATCGAGATCAGCGCAGCGGAACGGAATCCAGGTCAGCGCAATACAGTGGAAGACGATCAACCGCCGCACGCTGAGTGCCAGCGTGCCGCCCGATGTCTCCACTTTGTTGAGCCCCAGCAGGCGTTCGCCCACGAGGTAAGCGCCATGCAGGAAGCCCCAGAGCACAAACTGCCAGCCTGCACCGTGCCAGAGCCCACCCAGCAACATCGTGAGCATCAGATTGCGATACGTGCGCCAGGTGCCCTGCCGGTTGCCCCCAAGAGAGATGTACAGATAGTCGCGCAGCCAGCTCGACAGCGAGATGTGCCAGCGCTGCCAGAAGTCCGAAAAACCAAGCGCCGCATAAGGACGGCGGAAGTTTTCCGGGATACGGTAGCCCATCAGCCTGGAGCTGCCGATGGCAATGTCGGTATAGCCGCTGAAGTCGAAGTAGATCTGGAACGTGAACGCATATAACCCAATCCAGAGATCCAACGCTGATGTCGTGGGATCGAGGGTAAAAGCCCGGTCCGCGTAGACCGCAAGAAAGTCCGCCAGCACAATTTTCTTGAAGAGCCCCCGGCAGATCAGAAACACGCCCCACTCGACGTCGACCGTCGTAAGCTTGCGAACCCGCGTGACCTGGGGCAGAAAATACGACGCCCGCATGATCGGGCCGGCAATCAGCTGCGGGAAGTAGGACACGTACAACGCAAAACGCAGCCACGAGCGCTCCACGGGAATGACCCGCCGGTACACGTCAATGGTGTAGCTCATGCTCTGGAAGGTATAAAACGAGATGCCAACCGGCAGCGCAACGTTGAGATCCACCCAGCCGAGGTGGAGACCCCAGGTCCCGGCAATATCAGCCACGGTCTGGCGGAAGAAGTCGGCGTATTTGAAATAGCCGAGAATGGAGAGGTTGGCGACAACCGAGACAGCGAGCGCTTGTTTCCGTATCGCGCTGTTTTCACTGCCCGCAATGACCCGTCCCGCAGCGTAATCGATGCAGGTGGAAACGAGAATGAGCAGAATCAGCCAGCCGTTGTTGGAGGCATAGAACACATAGCTTGCAATCAGCAGGAGGACCACGCGCGCGGCAACGTATTTGCGCAGCGCCAGCACACCGGTCAGGACAACCGTAAAAAACACAAAGTACTCGAGGGAATTAAACAGCACCGCTCAACGCCCCGCGTCCGCCATCAGCTCGGGCTGGACCGCCGCTGCGAAGAGCGCCATGAAGCTGCGTGCGCCGCGGCCGTTCAGATGGTTGTAGTCAAAATACGCATCTGATTCGATGCGATCCCAGTCGATCCGCACGTAGGCGAAGCCGCGGGCCTCCACGGCCTCGCGCACCACGGTGTCCATGAGCTCGCGCTGACCAAGCTGCACGTCGCGGCTGACGTACGTGTGCGGCGACTCTTCCATGATGTTCACGATGACCGTCACGTTGCGCTCAGCGAAGAGATCCAGGGTCGCCTCAAAGAGCGCAAGATACGGCGCCTGCAACGCAAGTCCGCGCCGGGTACCGGCGAAGCCTTTCTGCACGTTCCGGAAGAACGCCGGATCGAGCTCAATCCGCTCATAGCCGCCGGCTTTGAAGCGCACCGCTATCGAGGTGGGCTTGCCCGCGTTGTAGACAAGCTTGGCATCCGCCACTGCGGGCTGCGCGCGCAGCTGCGCC
Source organism: Pseudomonadales bacterium (assembly GCA_028285415.1). Lineage (GTDB taxonomy): Bacteria > Pseudomonadota > Gammaproteobacteria > Pseudomonadales > Azotimanducaceae > UBA4421. The sequence goes on along the minus strand of JANQPF010000005.1, from coordinate 510,198 downwards.
ACGCGCGCCTCGGGTGACAGATCCCCAGGGGGTGGAGGCGGACCTCGGCTGACCGGTTGCATGAGCCAGTCGAAGCCCGCCTCATAGATTTCCGGCAGCCGTTCGGTACGGAAGCGGCGCGCCGCAGGTTGTAGCGGTGTCAGCTGCAGGTTGTCGGCATAGGTTTCCTCCGGCAGCTGCAAGCCGGCATAGAACCTGGCCGTATGTGCGCTGACGGGATAGGCCGCAGGCGAGCAGCCTTTGCAGAGTTGAAAGTTCTGGTAGCCGACGGACCAGACCACGGTGGTCTGCGGGGGTATATCGTCTATGAGATCGCTGATCTGCGCATACTGGGTCGGCAGCCAGTGCGCCCAGGATGCCAGATTGGCGATCCGCTGACCCAGCAGCGCTTCGAGGTGCGGCGGATGAAACGCACAGTAGGTGCGGCTGTCGCCGAGCATGAGAATGTCGAACGCGTCAGGATCGAGCTGATACGCAGCTGTTTTACCAGAGATATGTCCCGCCAGGTCGGCGGACGGACGCAGCAACGCGACGAGTGCCACCACCGGCACCACGAAGGCCACGAAATAAAGGAACAGGCGGCGTTCTGCCATGCTCGACACGGTTACGACACTCCATTGCGTACGCCGGGATCGTCACCCCGGACAACGAGGCCCGCCACGGTCTATGTGGCGGGAGCACCGCCTAAGACTAGAAACTGTGACGGCTGAGATATGTGACCGAGCGCACATTTATCCCCAAGACCTCGAGTCTGCGAGGCGCGCGAACGTTTCAGTGATCGTGCCCGTGCGGGCGATCGGCAAATGCTGCGGTTCGGGCATCGAGCGCTGAGTTTTCCAGTACACCTTTATGCAGCAGGAGTTCCTGCAAGGCAGCCGCAAAGTGATCGAAATAGGCATACTCACCATCGCCCGGTTGAGCATCGGCACTTGCGATGACTTCAATCAGCTGGGCCTGGAACTCCGACCACGGAAACACCCCGCTCTCGTGCAACGACACCGCCATGGCAAACACGCGGCTCTGCCAGGGTGCTTCGAACACCACCTCACCATTTTCCATGGGTGGCTGCAGGCCCGCATCGAGGCCGATGGTCAGGTCGTCAGTCACAGGACCGTAACGCCGATCATGCTGTCACGACTCACGCCTCCGGCCAGGGTGTCGGTGTCTTCGAGCGCCCAGTCACGAGGCATTTCCGGCAGCACCATGTAACGCACCTCCGCCGAGGAGTCCCAGACACGCACCGCTTTCTCCGCCGGCACCTCGGTGCCGAATTCCGCCAGAACGGCGCGCGGCTCGCGCACCACCCGAGAGCGGTAGGCCGGGTCTTTGTACCACTTGGGCGGCAACCCGAGCACAGCCCAGGGGTAACAGCTGCAAAGCGTGCAGACGACCACGTTGTGCACCTCGGCGGTATTTTCGACGACAACCAGCTTGTCGACCTGACCGCCCTCAAAGCCGAGCTCGTTGACGACGGCGGTTGCGTCCGAAAGCAGACGCGCCTTGAACTCAGGATCCGTCCAGGCTCTGGCTACCAGGTTGGCGCCGTTCATGGGTCCCACCCGTTCGTTGTAGCGTACGATGATCTCGTCCACCGCCTCGGTGGTAAGGAGGCCGCGTTCGATCAGCAGGCTCTCCAGGGCCTCGGCCCGCAATGCCGCCGGGTTTTCGCTCATGACGATGTGTTTTCCAGATAGGGTTCAAAAAGGTCAATGCAGACGACGTCTCCGCTGGCTGCCCCTTCCCCCCAGAGGACCGCGGCCTCGAACTGCACCGTGTAGAGGTGTTGCGGCGCTTCGCCGCGGCCGTGGGCGTTCGTGTCCGGATACACCCAGGCGCCATGATGCGCAAAGACCGTGCCTGCCTTGCCGCGCACGTAGGCGGGCAAGCGGGTGTGTCCGTTATGGCCCGTTGCCGCCGCGTGCACGCGATCACCCACGCCGAAAATCGGGGCGTTGTCGACGCGGCGTGCAGCCGTGGTGCCCGTGGACGGATAGTCTCCGGCAAACACATCCGGCTGCGCCTGCGGACGCGCCGCTATTCGATCACCGGGCGCTGCACCCAAGCTTACGGCGCGCGCGGTAATTTCCGCCTGCTCCAGGACACCGGCTTCTACGAGGAGCGTCTCGGCCGCACCCAGCCAACGACCGTAGTAGCCATCCTGCAGGTAGCTGATGGGATCGATACGTTCAATGGCATGGCGAAACTGGTCGGTGTTGTGGGTCACGCCTGCGCCGTAGAGCGTGCGGATTATTGAGAAAACCGCGCCTTCCCAGCGCGTCGGGAACGGCCGCGGATCGCTTTCCCGCGCAATGGCGCCGAAGCCTTCCTTGCCACCCAGATCGTGGATACCGTCCAACGTCCTAACCCCCTGCCATGTCGAGCAGCGTCGGCACGCCGTCGCCGCCTGCGCCGAAGTCCATCACAAAACGGTGCCGCCCGCTCTGTACGCGCTGCTCGATGTCATCCGGCATGGTGACAATGGCATTGCAGTTCGGCGGGATGCGCAACTCGAGCTCGAAACAGTCTTCCCGGATATACCAGCTGACCTCATAGACACCCTGCGCGGTCTCCAGACTCGCCTCGACAAACTGTACGGGCGAACCGGCCAGAAACATTTTGCCCAGCGGCGGCATGGGACGCACGCGCACGGACCTGAAACCGTTACGGTCCACTGAGTAGTCTTCATGCAGCGCAAGTCCGACCAGAGATTCCATCCACCAATCGAGAAGCCCCACGTCGGCAATGTCGAACGAGGTGCCGGATCTGCTGACGAGCTGGCTGCCGCCCTTGACGCTCGCAAGCCACGAGGGGGCGCTCGTCTGCAGCAGCACCATGTAGGCCAGATCCAATCGTCCGGCCTGAGTCAGGGTAGGCAGGAGCGCGTGCACCGCCGCCGGACAGACGTCCGTATGGTAGTTTGTTTCGACCAGGAGCTCAGCCAGGCGCTGCTGCGCAACGTTCTGCTCCTGCGGTTCGAGAAGATTGTGATGCAGGGCCGCAACGTACACCGACTGAGAATCTCCAACCGGGTGTCCGTCAACCGTGAGAAACCGTCGACGGAACGCCTGGCGGACTTCTTCGGCGAGACCTTCAATCAGCTCGTAGTCGCCAAGGTGCGTGAGCACGCCGGCAATTCGGCCTGCCAGGCGCAGCGCACCGTACAGCGCACAGGTGGCAACCAGGTCCCCGGCAACGCCAGGTCCATAAATCTCCGCGGACGCGCCACTGCGTACCAGCGAATCATCCCGATGTCGGTAGCTGAGCGCGGCGACGCGCAGCTCCGCGTAGCACTGCTGCAGCAGGATCCGATCGTCGTGATACCGGTACATCGACCAGAGCAGGCGAGCCAGGAGCTCGAAGCGCGCCACGTCATCCCCGCCACCGGCTCGCTCGAGCGTCGGCACGCAGGCGTTGGCGTCGTCCACCAGCTGGCAGTTCAGCTTCAGATCACGAAGCCACTTCGACACCAGGGCGTGGCTGCTTTCCAGCTGGGCAAAATAGGGCGCCCAGGTCGTCGCACAGCCGATGTCCGGTACACGGGCATCAACGGCGACGCCACGCATCGGCACGGACAGCGCAACACCACGCATACTGTTCTGGATCACTTCGAACAACTGGTTGAGCGTCGGATGATCGCAGCGAAACTGCGCGCTCATTGCCTGCGGGATGGCGGTACGCAGCGCATACGCATCGCGAACCTCGCTCACACCGTGAGTGTGCTCGACTCTGACGTAGCGGAAAGCATGCAGCGCGAACCGGGTTTCGATGACTTCGCCATCCGGGTTGCCGACCATCGTGTAGGTGTCGACAGTGGCATCAGTGAATGTCTGGTCTGCGCCGAACGAGATGCGCACATCGTCGCTGGTGCTCGCGAGAACCTCCAACCTGATCCGACCTAGAATCTGGTCGCCGAAGTCGTACACGAGCGCACTGCGCCCGACGCGGCGTGTCGCCTGGGGCATCCCCTGCGGTCTCAACACCTGGGTGATCGACATGCCGGCATGTACCTGCGCGCGCAGCACGCCGGGAGGCGCCGGTACGACATCCACCGGCGCCCAACCACGCTCATCGAGGCCCGCCTCGCTCCAGCCCCTCACATACTGGCGCGCATCAACGTGCTCACCGCCGTTCAGCTCAGCCGCCAGCACCCAACTCGGGCGCCAGTGCCACTGGTGGTCGGTACAGATGGTTTTCACGCTGCCATCGGTCAGCGCGACGTTCAGCTGCAAAAGCAGCAACGGACGATCACCGTAGTTACCTCGACCCACCTCCGGCAGATGACCCGCATAGTAGCCATCACTCAACAAGACCCCCAACGCATTGGGTTCCGCCACCAGGAGCGAAGTCACGTCGTAGCATTGGTAATAGATCTCGTGGTCGTAGTCGCTCCAGACGGCGTTCATATCCGCCTCCGGCAGGGCCTGGCCGTTGATCTCTATGCGGTAGTCCCCGAGCGCGGCGACGTAGAGCCGGGCTTCGCGCACCGGCTGATCGAGGACAAATTCTTTGCGCAGCGCCGCAACATGCACGCCGCGACTGCGGCTGCCCGCCATGGGCGTCGCGATCCAGTGTCCCGACCAGTCGCCTTCATCGAGGAGACCCACTTCAAAAAAAGCGGTATCGCTCCAGGGGCTGGACAACCCGTCGCTGTCAAACGTGCGTACCTTCCACCAGACGCGCTGCGCGGACGCCAGAGGCGCACCTTCGTATTCCACGTGATGGCACTGATCTGACTCGACCATGCCGCTTTGCCAGAGGTCTCCTTCGTCGCGTTCCAGCAACGCCGGATCGGAGGCGGCAACCACCTCGTATGCAGATTGCATTTCAGCAGGGCGTGCGTCACTGACCCACCAGCTCAAGCGCGGACGGGCGGTGCTTATCCCAATTGGATTGCTGACGAACTCACAGCGCAGCCTCAGCGGAGCACTCGGCATCCTAAATGCTGCCCCTTTTGAAGTGTTCGTAGTGTGACGCTTTTTGCCGCCATTGTTAACTGGTGAACGCCCATCAGCTTTGCAGAAAGTCGCGCAGGAGTCCGGCCACCTGCTCCGGCTGGTCGTGGTAGGTCCAGTGCCCCGCGCCCTCTATGACCGTCGTCTGCCCGTGGGTGAAGTATGCCGCGGTGCCATCCTGTCCAATCCGATGCGGCAGTCCGTTTTCTGCATTGATGATGAGCGTCGGGCAGTCGATGCGCCGCCACAGCTCGATGGTGTCCTCGGTGCTGAGGCTTGCGCTCGAAAAGTTGTGCGTATAGTTATCGTATTTCCAGCTGAACGTGCCGTCCTCGTTCTGGTTCGAGCCGTGGATCGTGAGATGCAACGCCCGGTCGGCCGACAGCTGCGGATTGGCCTGCTGCATGCGCTGGTAGGCTTCGCTGAGGTCACGGTAGCGGCGCGGCTGACGCGCGGCCAGCGCACGGGTCGCCTCGATCCATTCCCGCACGCGCTCGGCCGGCGCCACCGGTGGCTGCATTTCCTGCCACATACCAATCCCTTCGATCACAACCAGCTGGCGAACGAGTTCCGGGTAGATTCCCGTAAAGAGCGCGGCAATGGCGCCACCCATACTGTGGCCGACCAGAGTGACCGGCGCCAGGCGCGCCTGGCTGATGAGCTGATGAAGATCGTAGACATAGTCGAGGTATTGATAGCTCGAGCCGCGCAGCCATTCGGAGTCGCCATGTCCGCGCAGATCCGGTGCCACAACGTGAAAATTGTCAACCAGGTCTGCTGCCAGCTGATCCCAGGTCCTGCAGTGATCGTGAATGCCGTGCACCATGACCAGCCCCGGCGCGTCCGCGTTGCCCCAGTCGATGAAATGCAGACGCAGACGCTGGGAAAAGAAGACGTGGGAGGCGGGGGTACGGTTCACAAACTCATCCATTACTTGCTGTCTCCGGAACTGTTGTCTCCGGAACTGTTGTCTCCGGCGTTCTCACCCACACCGCCGCGGAGCTGTGCCGCCCGGCCTTCGAAGATCTCCACGACAAACGCGCTGAACACCTGCACGCGACGCACGCCGCGCAGATCCGGGTGCATCAGGAGCCAGAGATCGGGACCAACCTGCGCCGGCATGTGCGGCAGGCGCAGGAGCGTGTCGTCGCTGTCGCCCAGCATACACGGCAGAATGCCAAGACCCATGTGAGCGCGTAGCGCCGCATGCTGCATCATCACCTGGTCGCAGCACAACTGCACGCGCACGTCCGGGAAAAAACGCTCCCGCATCTCAGCATAGAGCTGCATGATTTCGCCACCCTGCGCCCAGTCGATCCAGGCTGCACCCGACAGCTCCACAAGCACCTGGTGTTGCGCCACGTAACGCTTGCTGCCATATGCGGCCAGCGCCACCCGGCCGAGCGGTCTGCCCACCATGTCTTCGGGTGGATGCGCCGTGGCGCGGATGGCGATGTCCGCATCGGCGCGGGAAAGATCGAGGTTCTGATAGCCCGGCACGAGCTCGAGATCGATCCCGGGATACGCCTCGAGAAACGGCGCGAGCTCCTCGAGTAGAAAGTGCACGGCCAGCACATCCGGCACGGCAAGGCGAATGCGGCCTTCGAGCCGCTGATCGCGACCCTTGAGCTCCGCCTCGATGTCGTCCAGCGCATCCCCCACGACATCGATACGTCCAATCACCTGAGCGCCTTCCGGCGTGATCTGCAGCCCGCGCTGGGAGCGGGTGAAGAGCATCACACCAAGACGGGCTTCGAGCGCATCGAGCCTGCGCGTGACGGTGGAGGCGTTGACGCCGAGACGTTCCGCCGCACCGCGCACGCTGCCGTGCCGCGCCACCGCGGCAAAGTAGCGATAGTCATCCCAATCAGCCATCGCGGGCAGTGTGCCGCAACGCGCTGCATGTTGCAAATTCGCAACATCGTGTTGCGTTACCAACGGTTGCAATTAATGTTACCCAAAGTAACATACACACATCGACTGAAAACACAGTTTCCCTGAGGGATATCCGGACCCCCCTCCCCTCCCCTTCCCACGGATATCCCTCCTATATTCCAAAGCTGGCGGGCTGGAGATCCTTAGAAAGATCTCAGCCCGTTCGCTTGTCTGCGCATAGCCCCTGCACCGCTCCTTCCGCTACCATCCGGGCATGACCTACGAGCACCTGAAGCTGACCCACGACGGACACATCGCCACTGTCGAACTCCATCGCCCCGACAAAGCCAACGCCCTGCACTACGATCACCTGGCAGAAATTGAGCATGCGGCCCAGAGCCTGCGCGATCACGCAGAGATCCGCGCCGTCATTTTCGCCGGCGCCGGCAAGCACTTCTGCTCAGGCGCTGACCTCACCGATGCGGGTGAAGCTTACAAAGTGTCGCTGGTGCAGCGCCGACGGCGCATGCGCATCGGCGAGCGCGCCATCGAAGCCATCCTCGACATCGATCAGATCACCATTGCCGCCTGGCAGGGGGGCGCGATGGGGGGAGGCGCCTGCATTGCCACCGCCTGCGACTTCCGTATCGGCGCGGAAAACTGCTTCATGCAGTATCCGGAAATTGATATCGGCGTGAATCTCATGTGGAAGAGCCTGCCGCTTATCGTCAATCTGGTTGGCCCCGCGCGCGCCAAGCGCCTGGTGGCGGGCGGCGAGCGCATTCACAGCGACACACTGCTGGCATGGGGTGTGCTCGATGAGTGCGTGACGTCAGCAGAATTACGCCCCGCCGCCGAGCGCATGGCGGCCCACTACGCCGCGAAACCGCCCATCGCGGCGCAGATGATCAAACGCTCGACCAACCAGATTGCCAACGCGCTCAATCACGCCATCATGCACATGGATGCGGATCAGAACCTCTTTACCGCCAGCACCGAAGATCGGGCGGCAGCCATCAAAGCCTATCTCGATAAGTCCACACCGGAATTTACCGGGAACTGACCGCTCGCAGGCGACCGATATGAGCAGTCAGCCGCCGAACCAGCCGGATTCCGCGTCCTGACACCGCGGCACCGGCTCGTCCGGCAGCCACGGCCTGATCGGCACGGTCGACAACGCATTTTTCGGCGACCCGTCCACCAACTTGTCACTGTACACCAGATAGACCAGCGTGTTGCGGGTCTCATCGCAGAACCGCACCACCTGCAGGCGCTTGAAAAGCACCGACCGGCGCTCGCTGAACACCGACTCCCCCGCTTCGAGCTTTTCCTTGAATTGGATCGGACCTACCTGCCGGCAGGCAATCGACGCATCAGACGTATCCTCGGCGAGGCCAACCGCGCCTTTGACCCCACCCGTGACTGCGCGACTGACATGACAGGCCACGCCGCTGACTTTCTCGTCGTCAAACGCTTCAATTTTGATTTTGTGATCGGGCCCTATGAGCTTGAACGCCGTATCGACGCTACCAATCTCCTCCGCGCAGACGCTTGCGGCATAACAGGCGCAGAGCACCAGTACCGCGCAGCTGACCCGCTTCACGAGGCGGGTTTCCTGAACAGCAGCGTAAAGCGGTCCGTGTTACCCGACACCGAGCGTCGACCGACTTCATAAACGAGCTCGTCGTCGTAGCGATAGTGAAGATCACTGAAGTCCACGAACTCGAAGCCCACCGCTTCGATCTCCTTGATCATCAGCACCGGGTCCATCCGCCGCCAGTTTTCGTCGCTGTCTCCCTGCATGTGCCGGCGGGTGTGATCCACCACGCCGTAAAGACCGCCGCTCTTCAGCACCTTGAACACTTCCCGGTTCATGACCTCACGCCCGCTGGCGGTCAGGTTGTGCAGATTCCTGAAGGTCAGCACCAGATCCACGTCCTCAACATCGATCGACAGGCCCGGGACGTCAAAACGGCGTGCGCCTTCAGCCCGGGTGAAGCTCGACATGTCGACATCAACGACGTTCACATCGCTGAGGACGCCCTGCTCGACCATCGTGGCAACCCCCTGGGTGCCCACGGCTACAGACAGCTTGCCCGCGTCGGCCAGCACCGGCGCCAGCAGCTTCGTGTACCAGCCGCCGCCCGGCAGGAGCTCGAGGACGTGCATGTCTTCCGTCAGGCGAAAAAACGTGAGCGTCTCGACGGGCTTGCGGTTGCCATCCCGCGCCACCTCGGCCTCGGTGCGCGCGTCACTGGCCATGGCGGCTTCCAGCTTTTCCTTGAGATCAGCCTGCGCAGCGGAGGTGACCAGCAGCGTGGCGAGAAGTAAAAATAGTCGTGCGGGCATGGGTAAGTCCTTGTATCGAGAATGAAGTAAAAAGAGAGAAAAAAGCGAAAATAGAGAACAGCGGAAATAGAAACAACGCGCTAGATTCTCTGCAACGCCACGGCACTAAGCAACCCCGCGGCATCCGTGTGATGGTGACTTCCCCACAACGGGTATACTGCAGCGCAAAGCTGAGGAGATTCCCCCATGAGAAGATGGATGATCGCATTCGTGATGCTCGCCATGCCGCTCTCTGCCGCGGCAGAGCTGGCCGGCCACTGGACGTTGTCGATCAGCACGCCGCGCGGTGAACAGAATCCGACGTTGGAAGTCGTGCAGAAAGACGGCCTTTATACCGGGACGTACCACAGCCTGCGCGGTCCCGTCCCGCTCAATAACGTCACGACCGATGGCTCAGGGTTCTCGTTCGACATTACGATTACCGTCCCCATCGGCGACATTGACGTCTCCTATACCGGCACCATCGACGGTGACACGATGAGCGGCAAAGTCGTGAATCCACGCGGAGAGGTGCCGTTTACCGGAGTGCGCACTCGGTAACGCGGCACCGCACCCCTCAGGCCGGCAGATACGCCAGCGCCCGCTCGTAACGCGATAACTCTGCCTGAACCGCAAGGACCCGGTGACGCGCGAGATCACGATGAAAGGCACAGTCACCGGCGTGCGCCGGATAGTCGGCCAGGAGCCGCGTGACACGCTCATCCCAGAGCCGCTCGAGCCACTCGAGCTGAGCGAGGCGCTCAGTCAATTGCTGCTGCTCGGCAAGAATGCGGGTTTTCAGGGTATTGATCAGTTTCATGGTTCGCCTCATTGCTGTGTTGCTTGGCGCCCATGATCGCGGAATCCGCAAAATACACCACTTATGTGCCATAAGTGGCGTAATTTTTGCTTCAAGGTATTGTTATAAGATACTTCAGGCCGGATCGGCTGCCCAGCGCAGCGTCACCGCACCGGCGTCCTCGGAAATCTCCGGCACCCGGCCGAAACGGCAGCTTGCACCGCTGACACACGCACCGGTTTCCACGTCGAAGCGATAGCCATGCCAGGCACACTCGATCTGGCCGGAGCTGTCGATGGGACCATCCAGCGGACCCAGCTGATGCGGGCAGGCGGCCGGGTAGACCACCCAGGCGTCTGCGTGACGATTGAGAAAAAACTCACGCCCGGACAGGGTCACAGCCAGCGGTAACGACGCCGCGTCGGGTCGCGGCACGCTGACGCTTTCGGCATCCTGCAGACTATCGAGCCGCCGGTCGAGCTGACGCTGCCGCTCGGTCATCATCAGCACGTCTTCGTCATAGAGCGTCTCATACGCCCGCGCATAGGCAAGCCCTACTTTGTGCCGCGCATCTGCCGGCACCCCCGGGACAAAGAAGTCGATGACCAGGTCCATCGTCTCCTGCCCCGTCACGAACACGTGTGTCCAGATCTCCGCGCCGAGGCTCGGCCCTTCGAGGTTGCGGGTGATCCAGCGCCGGCAGTCTCGATCGAGCGCCAGCTCCAGCACGCTGTCCCGGCCTTTCTTGTCCGTCACCCGCGCACGCCAGCCCCTGCCGCCAGCGTCGAGACACTCGATCGCCGTAAAGCTCGACGCATGCAGGTGCGGTAGATGCTCCCAGTCGAGGGCATTTTCGTACATGCGCTCGAGCGACACGGGTAGCGCCCGCTTGTAGGTGCCCATGTGATCGACGCGTGATGGGTCGTACGGCGGCACGTATTCGTAGCGGAGTTGGAGGGGCATCTCGGCCATCAGCGCGCCTTGACGAGGCGGAATTCGAAGGTCTGACCGTCGATGTCAGCAACGACCGCTTCCACACCGGGCCGACCTGCTGCGAATTTCACAGCCAACGTTTCACTCATGATGTAGTCTCTGTGCTCCTCCGCCGCGACGCCCAGCTCACCTTCCGCAGCGTAGACGATCTCAATGCGGTCCGAAACGTCAAAGCCCTGCTCCTTGCGCGCGCGCTGCACGCGGTTCACGATCTCCCGCGCATAGCCGCCACGGACCAGCTCCGGCGTCAGCGTGCAGTCCATGTCCACGGCAATGCGCGAGTTGGATACGGTATTAGTGCCCTCTCGAGCCTGCTGCAGCACCTGAATTTCCTCGGTGCTGAACACTTCTCCGTCAATCTCGATGTCGCCGTTGGCCTGCAACGCGGCAATGGCTTCGGCGTCGAGCGCGTTGATGGCCTGCTGAAACGACTTCATGCGTTTGCCGAGACGTTTGCCCAGCAGCGGAAAGTTGGGCTTGGCAACAAGCTCGATGTAGGCGGCTTCGTCAGTAGCGTACGCCACCGCTTTCACGTTGAGCTCGTCGCGAATGTAACCATCGAGCGCCTGCATTTCGTTCAGGAGCGCGGCATCCCGATGGATGACCGTCAGCTCCGACAATGGGGTTCGAATCCCGATTTTGACGTCTTCGCGCTTCTGCCGGCCAAGCAGGACCACCTGCTGCATGCGCTCGACGGCCGTCTCCAGCTCCGGCTTGATGAACCCTTCTTCCGGCCCGGGATAGTCGCACAGGTGCACGGACGCAGGCGAAGGCGCGGCGCCCGACAGAGCCGCCAACTCACGGTAGAGATGTTCGGAAAGAAACGGTGTGAACGGCGCCATCACCTGACAGAGCTCGAGCAGCGCCGTATACAGCGTGCTGTAAGCCGAAATCTTGTCAGCGGTCACCTCTTCGCCCCAGAAGCGGGAGCGGTTCAAACGGATGTACCAGTTCGTTAGATCCTCGATGAAGTCGAAAAGCTGCGGCACGACGGTATAGAGCCGATAGGCCTCCATTTCTTCAGCGATATTGGCTTTCAGCGTCTGCAGGCGAGACATCAGCCACTGATCGAGGATGTTGTCGCCGAAGTGCAAGCCCTTTTCGGGCGACCACTGATCAATCTCGGCATACGTCTTCAGAAAAGAAAACGCGTTGTACCAGGGCAGGAGCGCACGCCGGGTCATGTCGCGCACGCCGCTGTCCGCAAAGCGTTGCTCCTCTCCGCGTACCAGGCCCGAGTTGATGAGATAAAGGCGCAGGGCATCGGCGCCGTAGCGCTCCATGAGCTCGTCCGGCGGCGTGTAGTTGCGCAACCGCTTCGACATCTTCTTGCCGTCTTCGGCCATCACCATGCCGTTGACGATGACGTTGCGAAACGCCGGTTTGTCGTAGATGGCCGTTGCCAGCACCATGAGGGTGTAAAACCAGCCGCGAGTCTGGTCGAGACCTTCGGCAATGAACTCCGCGGGAAAGCCCGCGGCGAAGACGTTGGCGTTCTCGAATGGATAATGCAGCTGCGCGTAGGGCATCGACCCGGACTCGAACCAGCAGTCGAGCACCTCGCTGATACGCCGGTAGGTGCCTTCCTCGCCGTCGATCGAAAACTCGAGCGGATCGACGAATTCGCGGTGCAGGTCGTCTACCGTAACGCCGGTGTAGCTCGCCAGCTCCTCGATGGAGCCCATGCACACGGCGTTATCCGTCGTGTCGTTGATCCAGACGGGCAGCGGCGTGCCCCATACGCGGTTGCGTGAGATCGACCAATCAATGGCACCTTCGAGCCAGTTCCCGAAGCGTCCGTCTTTGATGTGGCCCGGCACCCAGTGCACTTCCTGGTTGTTGGCCAGGAGCTTTTCCCGCAGGGGCGCGACGCTCACGTACCACGATGGAATGGCGCGGTAGATGAGCGGCGTATCCGAACGGTAGCAGTATGGATAGCTGTGCTGGATGACGTCCTGGCGGTAGAGCACGCCGGCGTCTTTGAGATGCCGGATGATGTCCTTGTCCGCGTCTTTGACGTAGCTGCCGGCAAAGTCCGTCACCTCGTCCGTGAAAATGCCTTCCAAGGTCACGGGGCAGGCAAACGCTTCGATGTCGTGAGCGCGCAGCACCCGATAGTCGTCTTCACCGAACGCGGGCGCTTGATGCACAATCCCGGTGCCGCTTTCTGTGGTGACGTATTCGTCGCTGACGACGACAAATGCGCCTGCGGCCTGCTGTTCCGCAAAATACGGGAACATCGGTTCGTACGACTTGCCGACCAGATCGCTGCCTTTCACTCTGGCCTTGACGCTCAGCTCGCCATAGTCAGCCAGACGCTCCTCGGCAAAATAGATGTCCGCGCCCAGTGTTTCGTCATGCGCAAGCACGTAGTCGATGTCGTCGCCGACGCAGAGCGCCAGATTGGAAGGCAGCGTCCAGGGCGTGGTCGTCCACGCGGCAATATAGGCGTCTTCCTCAGCCAGCTTGAACAGCACCGTGATGGCGGGATCCTGCACGTCGACGTAATTGGAGGTCGCCTCGAAATTCGCAAGCGGAGTGGCAAGAGCGGTAGAGATGGGCATGACTTTGACGCCCTGATAGATGAGATCCGCATCCCACAGCTGTTTGAACACCCACCAGACCGACTCCATGTAGTCGGTATCCATGGTCTTATAGTCGTTGTCGAAATCGATCCAGCGGCCCAGGCGGGTGATCGTATGGCGCCACTCTTTCACATAGCGCTGCACAATCGCGCGACATTCGTTGTTGTAGCCGGCAACGCCCAGCTCGTCGACCGCCTGCTGCGCCGACATGTTGAGCTGCTTGTCGATCTCGTGCTCGATAGGCAATCCATGGCAGTCCCAGCCGAAACGGCGCAGCACATACCGGCCGTTCATCGTCCAGTAGCGCGGCACGATGTCCTTGATAGTGCTGGCAACGAGGTGCCCGTGGTGCGGCAGACCGGTCGCAAACGGCGGGCCGTCGTAAAAAATGTAGGGCTTTTTCTCCTTGGTATTGTCCAGCGTCTGCTGAAACGCGCCCGTCTTATCCCAGACTTCGAGAATGGCGTGTTCCATTTCGACAAAAGAGAATTGCGCGCTGTCCGCGGCTTCTGACATGGGCCTCGCACCGGAAAAAATGAGGCGCGTATCTTACCGATGGCGCCTGTAAGTTGCATCCGTTGCCGTTCACTGTTCGCCGTCGCTCGTTACAGGGCCCCTGCCGTAAACTAACGCCTTTGTTTTGAAAGACGGGGAGAAGAACATGGAACTCGGCGCTGTCCTGCCGCACAACGAAATTGGCACCGACCCGGGCGCGATGAAAGCGTATGCACAGGGCGTGGAGGCCCAGGGGTTTACCCACGTGCTGCTCTACGACCACGTGCTGGGAGCCGACCGCAACCGCCCGGGCGGCTTTGAAGGGCCGTACGACAAAGACGTCGCATTTCACGAGCCGCTGACCACGTTTGCGTTCATCGCCGCGGTCACCGAAACGCTGGAGATGGTTACGAACGTGCTGGTACTGCCGCAGCGGCAAACCGCGCTGGTGGCAAAACAGGCCGCGCAGGTGGCGATCCTATCCAACAACCGTCTGCGCCTGGGTGTCGGCACAGGCTGGAATCAGGTGGAGTACGAAGCCCTTGGCGTGCCGTTTGCCGAACGCGGCAAGCGCCAGGCGGAGCAGGTAGACCTGCTACGCCAGCTGTGGCGCGAAGACGTGCTCGACTTCAGCGGCGACTATCATCGCGTGACGCTCGCAAGTATCAACCCACGTCCGTCCCAACCCATCCCGGTCTGGTTCGGCGGCGCTGCGCCCGCTCTGATTCGACGCGCCGCGGCGCTTGGCGACGGCTGGATGCCACTTGGCGGACCGGGGGCAGCCTCTGCTGAGATCATCGAAGCGCTGCGCGAGGCCCGCATCGCGGCGGGTCTCGCATGGGACGGGTTCGGCATCCAGGCTCAGGCCATGTTCGCCGGTGGCGACGAAGAACGCTGGCACAAGCACGCTGAACGCTGGCGCGGACTGGGTGCCACCCATCTCGCGGTGCGTACCGACAGCGCAGGATTGGGCAGCGTCGACGAACATCTACGCGCACTGGAGCGGTATAAAAACGCCGTGAGCTGAACGCTCACGGCTTTCAGCCGGTGGCTTGGAGCTTCTGGGTCTCGTCGCGAAAGCGCGGACTCAGGGGTCGGCCCATGGCATAAGAATCGAGCACAAACTCGCGGATGGCAGCCTGCACGGCAAGCCGGCCCTCTGCTTCGGCAAGCAGCTCTTTCAGCAGGCCAGCTTCGATTTCCGCCTCGAACTGTGATTCGTAGGGTCCAACTTCCACGCCTTCACGCGTGTGAAACCACCATTCTCCGGAGGACAGAAAAACGCGCTCGGAGCGAAACCAGACACGCTCCGGCTCGTTGTGACGAGCTACTTTCATTCAGCGACACACCAATACATTCAAGCGCCGGGAAGTGTCACCGAAGCGCGCCCTGCAGTCTGTGCGGAAGATGTCGCCGGGTTGTAAGAGCCCTATCCCGCCTCCGCAAGGAGCGCATCCGCACGTACGGCAAGCTTTTCGACGGAAGAGGCAAAGAGCGGCACAACCAGCTGATCGACGCCCAGTGCCGCATACTGGCCAATGGTACCGGCATTCACCGGATGACGATTGGGCCCGACAATCAGCGTGACGTCATCGCGGCTGCGCCCTTCTGCGGCAAGCGCAGCATCTAGCGCAGGCAGGCGCGCGGCCAGCTGCTCCGGCGTCATGTCGTAGCCATACCAGCCGTCTCCCTGACGGGCGACACGCCGCAACGCCGCATCACTCTCGCCACCGAAGTAGATGGGTGGGTGGGGCTGCTGCACGGGCTTGGGATTGAAATGGCAGGGCGTCAGGCGCACGGTCTCCCCTTCGAACGACGTAACGCCTTCGGACCAGAGCGCTTTCATGGCGTCGATGTACTCGTCGCTCAAACGTGCGCGTTTAGAAAAGTCTGCACCCAGGCTGTCGAACTCTTCTTTCAGCCAGCCGATCCCAACTCCGAAATCTACCCGTCCGCCGGACAGAAAGTCGACGTCGGCCACCATCTTCGCCGTGTAAACGGGTTGGCGCTGCGGGACCAGACAGATGCCGGTGGCGAGGCGCACGCGGCTCGTATGGCTGGCAATGAAGGTCAGTGCGGTGAACGGATCCAGGAGCCCAACCGGATCACCCGGGATCCGTCCGTTGTCGCTATATGGGTAAGTGGATGCATAATCGGGGAAGAAGAGCACGTGTTCCGGTACCCAGATGGCGTGTATGTCCTTCTCCTCCACCACCTGCACCGCATCGCGGATGAACTCAGCCGACGTATGCTGGCTGAACGCCATGGCGACACCAATTTTCATGTGAGACCCCAAACTGTATGTGAACGCCACATGGTAGCGCGGATACCGTCAGGGGTCTCGGCGTCAACCGGAGGACTTCACCTTGCGGTAGACGAAAAGCAGAATCACCGCGCCCAGCGTGGCAAGACCGATACTGACGAAATTGAACCCGGTGACGTCGCCAAGGCCAACCAGCGAGCCGATGAAACCGCCGACGAATGCACCAGCAATGCCGATCAGAATCGTCACGATGAAACCACCCGGATCGTCACCCGGCATGATCCACTTCGCAAGTACGCCGACGATTAGACCCAATACCAGCCAGGAAATGATACCCATAGCCAACTCCTCTCATTGCACTTGCCGTGAGTGTGTTCCCCGGCCGCGTTGCGGGCAAGCGAGGAAGCGGGCTTTGACGGGGTTTTTACATTCAGCGTCGTGAGCAAACACGGTACAATCGCTATCCAGCCACCACCCGGATGCCATTCTGGACAACGTAACGAGCCATATCGTCTCTGACGAAGGTGAAAGCCTGATCCTCGTCGACAGCCACGACAATGAAATCGGGCATCTGTCGAAATCCGCATGCCACGACGGTGATGGCGTGCTGCATCGCGCCTTTTCGCTGTTCATCTTCAATCCGGACGGGCAGCTGCTGCTACAGCAGCGCGCTGCGGAAAAGCGGCTGTGGCCGGACTACTGGTCGAATTCCTGTTGCTCGCATCCACGTCAGGGTGAATCGCTGGAGGTCGCCGTGCAACGGCGCTGTGAGCAGGAGCTCGGGTTTCGCACCCCATTGCGATTCGTCTACAAATTCGAGTACTCAGCGCAATTTGGCGATCTCGGCAGTGAGCACGAACTCTGCTCCGTATTCGTCGGCTCTTACGATGGCGATCCGGTGGTCAATACCACAGAGGTTCAAGCCGTTCGCTGGATGTCGCCCCGGGACGTCGATGCAGCACTCGCGGCCGACGGAGATGAGTTTACGCCCTGGTTCAAGCTGGAATGGCAGCGCTTACGCAGTGAGTTCACCGAAGCGCTGCCCTTGACCGACTGAAGGCAGCGCCTGTCAGCTCTGCATGCGGCGCGGTTTCGGCCGCGACCCGACCGGGTCGACACCCGTGAACCGATCGAACCAGCCGTCCGCGTCGACGCGGAGGCGCGCGCGCAGTCCCGCTTTGATGCGTCTGAGGCCGCCATCCGGGTAACCCGCCAGCGTGTCGCAGAGCTGCTGCGCCGTCTCGAGCACCTGCCCGTCCTCAACGCAGTGCTGGGCAATTCCCATCCCGACGAGCGCTTCTCCGCGAATACGCTCGCCCTGTAGCGCAACTTCCGCCATCAGCGCTTCGCTGTGACGCAGGCTCATCCATGCCAGGTTGTAGGGCGCAGCCATGCCAATCTGCGCTTCACCCACCTGGAGGAAGGACGCTTCACCGACGACCAGCAGGTCACAGGCCAGTGCCAGAGCCGCCCCGCCGTTGATGGCGTAGCGCTCGAGCGCGCCGACGACCGGCATCGGCGTCTCGAAGAGCGCTCGGTGCGCCGCCCGCCATATGGCCTGAAACTCACTCAGCCAGGCGGGGGCGGGTTCGGCATTGAACGCCTTGAGATCGAGACCGGAACAGAACGCACCCCCCGCGCCGCGCAGCAGCAAAACGCGATTGTCGGTATCGGCTGAGGCATCCAACAGCGACTGCGCCAGCGCAATCCCCAACGGTCCGTCTATGGCGTTTTTCACCTCAGGCCGGTTGAGCACAATTTCTGCCCAGCCGTCGTGCTGTACCGTTTTCACCGCCGCCATCACGAACCTCCAATCAACAAAAAGATACCCGCCACAATCAGCGCCATGCCGAGCACCTCCCGCGCCCTCAGACGCTCACGCAGCAACCATACCGAGGTCGCAACCGTAAACAACAGCTCGACCTGCCCAACCGCCCTGACAACCGCCGCATTCTTGAGCGTCATCGCCGTAAACCAGCCCACCGAGGCAACCATGCCGATGACGCCAACCCACACGGCAGTTCGGTAGCTTGCCAGCACGCGGCGGACTTCTCCGGGCTCGCGTGCGAGCAGATACACCCCGAGCACCAGCGTCTGTACGGAGACCGCAACCGCCACGGTGAGCCCGGCACGCTCCAGATATTCACCGCCCGCAAGCGCCAGACTCGCACCGCGAAATCCCACTGCTGACACCGCAAATCCGGCACCCGCCGCAAGGCCCAGCCACATGGCGCGCTGGGGCTTAAGAAGCTCGCGCCACTCGAACTGGTCTGACAGCAGCACCACCCCAATCAGGCTCACGGCAATCCCGCCGATGACCCACGCGCTCACGCTGTCGCCGAGAAGCACAAGCCCGACAAGCGCCGCCTGCGCGGCTTCGGTTTTGGAGAACGACGTGCCGACAGCAAACTTGCCCGTCGTGAATGAAGCGAGCAGGCACGCGGTGGCGATGATCTGCGCAATGGCACCCACGGTCACGTAGATAAAAAATTCGGGCGTAAATCCTGCCGGCCGGCCGTCCCAGAGCCACAGCGCATACATCCAGGCGAACGGCAGCGCGTAGAGGAAGCGGACATAAGTCGCCCCATTGACAGAGAGCATTCCCGTCATGCGCTTCTGCAAGAGCGAGCGGGCGTTCTGCAGAAACGCCGCCACGATGGTGATGCCCAGCCACAGCTCCATCCTGCCGCGCTCCGCGTCAGCGCTGCGCCAGCAGCGCCACGTGCTCCTGATTGCGAGAGAGATAGGCGAACCTGCCCACCAGCGCGATCGCCGCCACGCCAAGACCCACAATGAGACCCACCCAGTAGCCGTAGACACCGAGGTCAATCGCCTCGAAGTAGCCGAATCCGAGCGACCAGGAAATGGGGAAGCCGACCAGCCAGTAGGCACAAACCGCCACAAAAAACGGGGTGCGGGTATCCTTGTAACCGCGCAGCGCACCAATGGCGGTGGCCTGCACGTCGTCGACCGGCTGGTAAATGGCAACCAGTAGAAGCAGCTCCGCCGCCGTCACCAGCACGGCGGATTCCCGGGTGTAGAGTCCCGCAATGGCGTCATTGGCGACAACCAGAATGAACGCGGCAACCAGCGCAAAACCGAACGATGCGCCGATGGCAACCCAGCCGCTGCGTCTCGCGCCGTCCAGATCTCCGGCACCCACGTTGTAGCCCACGCGAATGGAGGCGGCCATGCCGAGCGCAAGCGGCACCATGAACGTCAGCCCCCCGACGTTGGAGGCAATCTGGTGCGCGGCAACCGTCTCGACACCCAGACGGCCGATCAGCAGGGTCATGATCGAAAAAACGGAAAACTCGAAGAAGGTCGACAGCCCGATCGGCGCGCCGAGCAGCGCCAGCTTTTTGATGGCAGCACCATCGGGCAGGGAGAAGCGGGCAAAGAGACCGGCACCGTTGATCCGGGAAAACCGCACGATCAGCGCCATCGCGCAGGCCTGATAGCAGTGCACGATGACGGTTGCCCAGCCACAGCCTTCTCCGCCCATGGCAGGCACACCAAGCCCACCGTGAATGAACCAGTAGTTCAGCGGGATTTTCAGTGCAAGCGCTGAACCGGCAATGATCATCGCCGGCAGCGTCCAGCCCAGGCCCTCGCAGAGATAACGCATGGAAAAGTAGAAGAGCACGGGAATGACACCCCAGCTCACGGCGTTCAGGTACGCCTCTGTGACCGGCAGCGCGAGCGGATCGACACCCACGAAGTGATACAATGGCGTGAGGTTGCAATAGACGAGGATGAGCACCAGTCCTCCGACCAGGGCAATCCACTGCGCCTGGCGCACGACCTCACCCGCCTCGTCGCTGCGGCCGGCGCCGTGCAACTGGGATACCGAGGGCGTAATTGCCATGATGGTTCCCGAGACCAGCAGCATCAGCGGCCAGAACACCACCGTCGCAAGCGCAACTCCGGCGAGATCGACGGCACTCACCCGACCGGCCATGACGGTATCGGCGACGCTCATGCCCATCTGCGCCAGCTGCGTGAACACCAGCGGCAGCGCAAGGCGACCCAGACGGCCCAGCTCGTCGACGTAGTGCTGCAACTCCCCTCCAGATCCGGTCAGGCAAAAGAGCCGCATTGTACAGTCGCCGGCGGGTCAGACCCTAAGCGCAAATGAGAATCATTATCATTGATGTGCTCTTAACAATCCAGACGATCAATAGGCATCACCTATCATGATCATTCAGACAATCAAATGGCCTCGCCGCGACGGCGCCGTATACTGGCACAGTCACGACGAGTGTGACTCGCGAGAAAACAACACACTTCACATATAGGGAGTTCAACATGGACCTGAAGGACAGCAGCACGCTGCAGAATCTGAAGGACGCCTTCGCCGGTGAATCTCAAGCCAACCGCCGCTACCTCTACTTCGCTGCAAAAGCCGACGTCGAGGGCGAAAACGACGTCGCCGCGGTGTTCCGTTCCACCGCTGAAGGTGAAACCGGGCACGCACATGGTCACCTCGAGTACATGGAAGCGGTCGGCGATCCTGCCACCGGCCTGCCGATCGGCTCGACGGCCGACAACCTGAAAGCGGCAATTGCCGGTGAGACCCACGAGTACACCGACATGTACCCGGGCATGGCCTCTACCGCTCGCGACGAAGGCTTCGACGAGATTGCCGACTGGTTCGAAACGCTGGCCAAAGCCGAGCGTTCACACGCGAACCGCTTCCAGAAAGCTCTGGACGGCATGGCGTAGTCGTACCCGACCGTACGCGCACGAACGCGAAGAAGGGCTCAGCAATGAGCCCTTTTTTTTCCAAACCCGATAACTTACGGCAAACAACAAGCGAGCAAACACATGTCCGTCAGAGAAGGCAGCCTGGAAGCACCCGAACGCCAGCCCATCGATTGGCGCAGTGATGCGTTTTACGACAAAGAAGACCTCTATCAGGAACTCGAGCGCGTCTACGACATCTGCCACGGATGCCGTCGCTGCGTCAGCCTCTGCGATTCGTTCCCGACCTTGTTCGATCTGGTAGACGAATCGGATACCTTCGAAGTTGATGGTGTAGACAAAGACGACTACATGAAGGTCGTCGACCAGTGTTTTCTCTGCGATCTGTGCGCCGAAACCAAATGCCCCTACCTGCCGCCACACGAGTGGGCGGTCGATTTCCCCCATCTGATGCTGCGTGCCAAAGCCTACAAATTCAAACAGCAGGACACCAAGTGGCGCGATCGGCTGATCACCTCAACCGATCCGATCTTCGACGCCATCTCAACCCCCGGCGTCGCCACACTCGCTAACGCTGCTGCGGGCTCGAAAGCGCTGCGCAAGGCCGGCGACAAGCTGCTCGGCCTGCACGCAGATGCCCCCCTGCCGCACTTCGAAACCAAGGCGCTATCGAAGCGCGTCGCAGATACGTACAAGCCGGAAACGACAGCCACCGCTACCGAGCGCACCACCGGTAAGGTTGCTATCTACGTCACCTGCTACGGCGACCACAACGAGCCGCAGGTCGTCGAGGACATGATTGCGGTGCTCACCCACAACGGCGTTGAGGTGAAAATCCTGAAAGACGCCAAGTGCTGCGGCATGCCCAAGCTGGAACTGGGCGATCTGCAGAAAGTTGCCGCGCTCAAAGACGCCAATCTGCCTACGTTCCTCGCGGCCATCGAAGAAGGCTACGACATCATGGCGCCAATCCCCTCGTGCGTCCTGATGTACAAGCAGGAGCTGCCGCTGATGTTTCCGGAGGACGCTGACATCGAACGCGTGAAGCAGCACTTTTTCGATCCGTTCGAATACTTGAGCCTCAGAGAAAAGGCCGGTTTAGCGAACACCGAGTTCAAGCGCGGGCTCGGCAAGGTGGCCTATCACGTCGCCTGCCACCAGCGCGTGCAGAGTTTTGGCATGAAGACGCGGGAGTTTCTCGAGCTCATCCCCGAGACGGAGGTGACGGCCATCGAGCGTTGCTCAGGTCACGACGGTACGTACGCCGTAAAATCCGAAACTTACGAGAAAGCGATGAAAATTGCCCGGCCCGTGGTACGCCGGGTCAAGGAAGCTGAAGCGGACACGTTCGGCTCCGACTGCCCGATGGCCGGTCGCCTCATCGCTCATGGTTTGAAGAAAGAGGGCCTGGAGGGCGAGATAGACGGAGAGGCGGAGCCACAACATCCAATATCCATGGTCAGATATGCATACGGAATATGATATGAAGCTGAATCGCGCCGATCTCTGGAGTCTCGAAGATTACGCCGAAGCGCGCCCGGCCTTCCGCGCGGAAGTTCTCGCACACAAGAAGCACCGACAGGTGCGTCTGGGCGAGCACGCAACGCTCTACTTCGAAGACGCCATGACAATGAAATATCAGATACAGGAGATGCTGCGGGTGGAACGTATTTTCACCGCCGCAGAAATCGAAGAGGAGCTTGACGCCTATAACCCGCTCATTCCGGACGGCAGCAATTGGAAAGCGACGTTCATGATCGAATACCCCGACGTGGAAGAGCGCCGCGTTGCGCTCGCCAGCATGCCGGGGGTGGAGCACAAAGTCTGGGTACGGATCGGCGAGGAGCAGATATTTGCCGTTGCCAACGAGGATCTGGACCGTTCTACCGAAGACAAGGCTTCTGCCGTGCACTTTCTGCGCTTCGAGCTGTCAGCCGGCGCGGTGGCAGCGCTGCGTGCCGGCGCCGCCTTGGAGATGGGCATCGATCACGACGCGATACCGTACCGTAAGTCAGTCGACGAGGCCGTGCGGGACAGCCTGCTGGGCGACCTGACCGCCTAGCGCAGACGATACGCTTCGAGGGCCGGCATCTCTTTGACCGGCACCAGGAGCAAGGAAGCAAACACCGCGTGGCCAATCTCATTGGGGTGGCCTTCCCAGGCGCTCACCCTGAGCGCACGGCCGTCAAATCGTTCAAAGTAGTCCTGGCTCCCGACCACCCGAAATCCCGCTTCCGCGAGCAGGCGCTCGGCGATGGCCGCGGTCTGACGGCTGGGTCCTTCAGCATCGGGGTTCTGATGCAGAACCATGGCAATGCCCGGTATCCCCTGGCTTTGGAGCACGTCCGCCATGCCGCGCACGTCAGCGCCGAAGCGCTCACGATTTTCCTCGAAGCCGCGGCTCAAGAGGTCTTCGATAAAATCGCGGCGCAGACCCAGATTGATCAACATGACGTCGTAGCGGCTCTCGAGGAGTGCGGCAAGGCGCGAGTGCCGCACGAAGTAATCCTTCAGCCACGCCGGCAGCGGCACGCTGAACGCATCGGACTGATACTGATCGACGCCCGCCGGCAGGAAGTCGTTCAGGCAGACGCCATAGATGACGAGATCCGGCTCCAATTGCGGCACAAACTTCCGCACAACGTTGAGGACGTCTGCACTCTGATGACCGGTCACACCCAGATTGATGCTTTCGACGGCATGCGTGCCGCTGAGCTGCCTTTCGATCAGCGCCGCATAGGTATCTTCAGCGGCGATGCCGGTACCGTAGGTCAAGCTGTCGCCGACCACCACAATCCGGAACCGCTCCCCCGTGGGCGGCGGCAGCGTGGTGGCGCGCCGGAACCGGTTGCCATCCATGACGTGCAGCGTACCGTGCCAGCGGAAGGCGGTTTGCGCGCCGGGTACCTCAACCGTGCGCTTCTGCCAAGCGTCCGGAAGCGCCGCCATGCCCGCTCGACCGCGCACGCGCTCGAGCGCCGCATCACTCAACAACCCCGGCACGAGCAGCGGCTCTGCAAGCTCCATGACTTCATCGGTTGTGTCGACAACTTCCGGGTTGGCAAGCCAGCCGGTAACAACCAGCTCGACAGCACAAACGGTCAGACCCACCGACGCAACCGCCAGCGTCAGATTGGTCATCGCACCGGTCCAGGCCGGGCGGAGCAGCACAACTGCGAGCCTTGCGGCGGCGCAGAGCACCGTCACGCCGGCTGTAAGCACCAACCAGAAGAAAGCACCATCCGCCAGAGACGCGAGAAAGACGAGGGCGCCTCCTGCAATCAGGGCAAGCAGAGCGAGCAGGATTTTCGTCGAGCGGGGTATGCCCGCAGCCGTGGCCGACGGCGCCGGTGCGGGCATCACGCCACCTCGAGCTCCTCGTCAGCCGCCGACTTCAGCACTTTGGCCATTTCCTCGAGCAGCGCTTTTCGCGTCGAAGTGTTGCGCCAGCACAACCCAACCGTGCGATGCGGCGCCTTGCCGCGGAAGGGTCCGCGGAACGGCAGGTATTTCACGCTGCCACCGCGCTGCTGAGAGGCGAGCTGCGGCATGAGCGTGATGCCCGCACCGGCGGCCACCATCTGCCGTACGGTTTCCAGGCTGGTGCCACGGAAGTTGGCGCTTTCCACGGCTTTGTGGGTGTTGCAGACGTCGAGCGCCTGATCCCGGAGGCAGTGCCCGTCTTCGAGCAGCAGCACCACCTCGTCTTCGAGATCATCGAGCGTGACTGATTTCTGCTTGGCCTTGGGGTGCGATTTGGCGGCGGCGAACAGGAACGGCTCGTCGAAGAGGGGCTCTTCGCACACGTTTTCCTCCTGCAGCGGCAGCGCCAGCAGCACGGCGTCGAGGTCACCCTGTTTCAACATGCGGGTGATCTGCGCGGTCTGGCCTTCGTGCAGCTGCAGGCGGAGATTCGGGAAGGCTTTTTTCAGTGGTCCGAGGATCTTCGGCAAGAGATACGGAGCAACGGTCGGAATGATCCCCAGCCGGAAGTCGCCGCCCATGGGGTCGCGGAACTGCTCCGCCATGGCGGTGAGGGTGTTGACCTCGCGCAGCACACGCTCCGCCTGAGCCACAATCTGCTCGCCTGCCGGAGACAACATCACCTGCCGGTTGGTGCGTTCAATGAGCGTCACCCCCAGCGTCTCTTCGAGCTTCTTGAGCTGAGTCGAGAGCGTCGGCTGGCTGACGAAGCAAGCTTCGGCCGCCCGTCCGAAATGCTTGTGCTCGGCTACCGCGGTGAGATAACGCAGGTCTCGCAGGTTCATAGGTGGTCCTTTCTCGTGGCGGCGCTATGTTAACGTATTCGGGACTTGCTGAAGCAGACGCCATGCCTCCATCTCCCGTCGCCAACATCAACCGTGCTTGAACTCGTCGCTGAAGTTGGCCCGCTGCGGGTCTACGACAAACCCGCTGGCCTCTCACTGCTCGCCGACCGCAGCGGCGCGGACAACCTGTGGAACCAGCTCAAACAGGGCACCGAGAAGCCGTATCTGGTCCACAGGCTGGACAAAGGCACCAGCGGCACGCTGCTGATCGCAACAACCCAGGACGCCCAGCGGGCGCTCACGCGTGCATTCGCAGATCGACGCGTCGACAAGTTTTATCTGGCCTGGGTCAGCGGCGAGTTTCCCGGCGGCGCGTCGTTGACGCTCGACCTTCCAATGTGCCGGGGCCGCAAGAGTCGCTACCGGCTGGCAGGGCCCCGCGATGCCATCATCCGGAAGGGCCACACCTATCGCCTGGTCGCGGATCGTGAAGGTGTCGATGCACAAACGCGGGTACGCCGACTGGCCTATGTGGACAACCGCAGCCTGCTCCTCGTCAAACCACTGACCGGTCGCACCCATCAGATCCGAGTCCATCTGAGCTGGCTGGGGTATCCGCTGCTCGGCGAGCATCTATATGGCAAACCGGCAGATCCGGCGCAACAGGCATCCCGCCTGATGCTGCATTGCCACTGCCTGCACGTTCCCGGCTGGGGGGTGTTCCGCACGCCAGCGCCAGCGACGTTTGTGGGATCAGAGACTTCCTGACCCGTGAAGCCGCCTCAGCGCGACAGGCGTGCGCTCAGCTTGCGCCCGAATACATACGCGGCGGCGGCAGCCGCCGGATGCCGGGTCACCGCAAAGGCCGCGGCGGCAAGTCCCGTACCCACCACCCAGGAGCGCAGCTGGGGACTTTCCGCTCGCCCGTGCGTATGGCGCGAGACGGTGTGTTCGCAGTTGTTGGTGAGAAGGTTGTAGCCACGCGCGCCGTCACCGGTGCGGGCGCTGCGCAGCGTGCGCTGGCGCAGTTCACCGTCGTGGTTGTGCACATACATGCGTTTGCCGGCACGAAACTCTGCCTCGCTGCAGATGTGTTCACCGCGAAACGGCGTGTTGTGCAGCACGCGGCCATCACCCAGGGCAATGCCACGGTGCATGACCAGTCCTTTGCGACGTGAAACGACATCACCGGGTCTTGCTCGAGCCATCTATCAATATCCCTTCTCAATGGAGTTTTTCTGAATCGCCAGGGCGTCGGATACCCCTGCCACAGATTCTCTGACGTAGATCTCAGACAGATCTCATGCAGATGTCATGCAGATATCCTGCCAACCTTAACCTTTTGTTTTTATTGACTTTTTCGGGGATCAAGCACTCGCGGCATTCGCCATATCGGCCACAATTTGGCTAAACCGACTTCAGCCCCGGCCAGGCGAGCACTTCACCCCGGGCGCGATCGGCGTCGAGCCTGCGGCGGAGCGCATCGAGCTCGAGCGGCGCGGACAGGTGAAATCCCTGCACGGTGTCACAGCCGAGCCGGTCGAGTTTGTCGAGCTGCTGCGCGGTCTCGACCCCTTCGGCGACCACCGTCATGCCAAGGTCGTGAGCGAGCATGATGACCGAGCGCACAATGGCTTCATCCGCCTCATCGTCGACCACGTCGTCGACAAAACATTTATCCACCTTCAGGCAGTTGAGCTGGAACTGCTTCAGATAGGCGAGCGAAGAAAAACCGGTCCCGAAGTCATCCACCGCGAGCGTTGCGCCCGCCTCGCGGAGCTTCTCGATGACCTGAATGGCCAGCTGCGGATCGTCCATCAAGGCGGACTCGGTGATTTCGAGCTCCAGCGCGCCGGGCCGCAGAGACTCCCGCTGCATGAGCTCGGCAAAGAGCGACGCAAACGCAAAATCACGGAAGTGCCGCGCCGAGATGTTGATGGCGCAGGACAGCTCGTGACCGGCCTCTGCCAGTTCAGCCATGTCGGCCACGGCCCGATTGAGCGTCCACTCCGTCAGCGGGTGTATGAGGTCCGTTTCTTCGGCAAGCGTGACGAACTCGACGGGAGGAATGTCGCCGAGCTTTGCGTCCCGCCAGCGCACCAGCGCCTCGACGCCGACAATGCCGCCGGTGGCCACGCAGATCTTCGGCTGATAGTTCATGCGCAGCTTGGAGTATTCGATGGCGTTGCGCAGCGCGCCGGCGATCTGCAGCTGGCGCACGCTTGGACCGTTGATCTGCGGATCGAAAACCTCAACGCCCGTGCGGCTGGTCTTCGCCTGATAGAGCGCAATGTCCGCCTTCTGCAGCAGCCCGTCCCCATCGGCTGCATGATCCGGTGCCATGGCAATGCCGACGCTGGCGCCAACTTCCAGCCCAACGCCAGCCACGGCAATGGGTGCGCGCAGGGAATCGAGCAGCACTTCGGCGGCAAGCGCTGCGGCCGTGATGTCCACGTCCTCCACGCAGATGCAGAACTCATCGCCGCCAAACCTCGCAACGACGCTGCCCGCGGGCATCTGCTCGCTCATGCGCCGCGCAACAATGCGCAGCACGTCATCCCCGATGACGTGCCCAAGGGTATCGTTGATGTGTTTGAAACGATCGAGATCAACCATCAGGAGCGCCACGTTGCCGCCGTCAAGCATGCTCGTGAGCGCATCGTTGAGGCTGCGCCGATTGAGAAGCCCGGTCAGCGCGTCATGGCTCGCCTGATACTCGAGACGCTCGGCCTGATGCTGCTGCTCCGTGACGTCCCGGACAATGATCAGATAACGACCGGCTTCCTGACGATCGAGCTCGGATACGGCCACATCCAGCACACATTCCGCACCGCCTATGGTTGCCGTCCAACGCGCCAGACCACCGTCGTCACAGGACCGCATGGCCTCTTTGAGCGCGACGCTGTCAATCAGCCGCGGGATGAAGCGGCTCAGCGACTCGTCCACGAGACCGCGGCCGCCGAACAGCAGCTCTTTGGCCGCCTGGTTGGCGTGGCGGATAGTCAGGAGCTCATCGACGATGAGAATGCCGTCCACCGATCCGGAAAACAGAGAATCGATCAACGCCGCCTGGCGCTCCGCGCTGACCTGCGAGCCGATGAGCAGGACACGTTGGGCATCCAGCGTCATGACAAAGCTGAGAAGATAGATGCCAAACAGATAGATCAACGGAAAGCTGACGGTAATCTGCAGCTGATACTGCAGCTGCAGCGTCCAGGCGATACCAACAATACCCGCAACCTGCAGACTGAACATCGCGAGCTGTTGCGACCAGCGCAGTTTGGAGGTCAGCAGAAACACGAACGCAATCAGGAACAGCAGCCCCACGGTGGTCAGCGGGTCAGCAGCCTCGAGCGGCGCCTGCATGGTCAGGTGCGCGAGCACCTGCAGGTACACCCCCGGTATCGATTGATACACGGGTACGACCACGTGATCCCCGAGCTCGAGCGCGGTAGTGCCGATGAAAACGACGGCGCGATCGAACGCCTGATCAGGTACGACGTTGTTCAAGACGTCGACGTAGGACACCCGCTGGACCATATCCGGGTCGTAGGCAAAGTCTAAAGGGTATGCCACATCGGGCTGCAGGGGCGTTGCCGGGTTGAGCGTTGACGCGAGCGACAGGTAATGCCCATTCAGATTCGACTGACTGTGCACCAGACGCCGCACCAGACCGTCCGCATCGGCCCTGATGTCCACGAGGCCGGTACGGACATATGGTGCAAAGTCGGAGTGGGGTTGCGTCAGGACAAGCTGCGGGACATCACTGCTTAGCGCCTGCCGGAACGAGGGCAGATAAACCGGCATGTCCGCGCCGCGCAGGGCGCTGGCAAAGTACTGGTCTTCGACGGGATCGAGACTCGGCGCGCTGAAGTCGATGTCGAAGACCAGCTGATCGATACCACGCCCACTCAAACTCTGCAGCAGCTGCGCATGCACGCTGCGCTGCCACGGCCAGGAACCGAGCGCCTGCAACGACTTGGCGTCCACCTCGACGACCAGCACCGGCTCCGCCGGGGTCTTGCCCAGCATTGCAAAACCGGTATCCAGCACGCCGTTACGCAGCACCTCCCGGAAGGGAGTCAACATGACCGCGGCGGCAAAGAGAAGGCCGACCACAATGGCGATCACATTGCGGCGCAACGGCTGATGCAGGTCCTCCCTCACGTCCGTTTCCTCAACGCCCGCGCACCGGGGAGAGCGGGATCGCGCTCACCCTACTGATCTGGTGGGGTGGAATCTTCTCAGGCTGCGACACATTGATTCCTAAGGAATTCTTAACCTGACTATCCTGACAGGCAGGCTAAGCCGTCGCGTGACGGGGCTCACACTTTCTCGAAATAGCTACAAACTCGAAATCAGCCCGAGCCGGCCGCCCGGCTGACGAAGTGCGCCCGCGCCGCGTAAGTGCCCTGGTTTTACTGGCTCTTCTGCACCATGTAGTCGACCACCTCCGCAAGCTGCTCGTCCGTACAATCTGAACACAGCCCGCGTGCCGGCATCTGCGGCAGAATGCCTTCTATGGTCGTCTGCAGCAGCAGCTCCTGACCTTTGGCAATACGCGGCGCCCATGCCTCGACGTCGCCCAACGCCGGTGCACCGGCAATCCCGGCGCCATGGCAGGACACACAATAGAGGTTATACGTGCGCTCTCCGGGATGAGCTTCAACCGCGGAGGCTGTGCCGGCGGCATCGGGTGCGCTCGGCTCTGAGCAGGCAGCAAGCGCGAGGCTTGCGCAGAATACGCCAAAGATTTTTCCGATCTTCACTTCTACTCCAAATTCAGATTAAAGCTGTCTGCATCTTCGGCCACCGGGAACGCCGCCCGCAGCTCATCCAGCCGCGCCGGGTTCAGCGTCTGCATGACGACCTCGGCCACATCGAAGCGCTCCACGAGCACCTCGCCGTCGGGCGCATATGCAGCCGTCCCGCCGCCGTACTCGACGGCGTTACCGTCCTCGCCGAGGATGTTCACTGCGGCAACATAGGCCTGATTTTCGATGGCACGGGCTCGCAGCAGCGTGTTCCATGCCGGCAGGCGCGCTGCGGGCCAGTTGGCGACGCACAGGAGAACGTCATAGTCCTCACGATTGCGGAACCACACCGGGAACCTCAAATCATAACAAACCATCGGACACAGTCGCCAGCCGTGAATGTCGAACAATACTTTTGCCCCACCGGCGCTGTAGTGCTCATGCTCTCCGGCCATCCTGAAGAGATGACGTTTGTCGTAAGTCCCCACGCCTCCGTCGGGCTGCGCCCAGATGAACCGGTTGAAGTAGCGGCCATCCTCCTCGATGACGAGGCTGCCGCACACCACAGCATCGAGCTTACGCGCCCGATCGCTCATCCACGCTACGGTTATGCCGTCCATCTGCTCCGCAACCTCGGCGCTGGCCATCGTGAAGCCGGTGCTGAACATCTCCGGCAGCACGATCAGGCCGGCTTCATCCGGTACCCTGGCAAACCAGTCGTCGAAGAGGTCTCGATTCGCAGCGGGGTCGTGCCAGTGTGTCTCTGTCTGAATGAGGGCAACGTTCAGAGGCTGCACAGCACCTCCGCGGCCCGACTGAGAGTGGCGTCGTCCTTGGCAAAGCAGAACCGCAGCACAGGCTCCTCGAGCGCATCCGGATTACGGTAGAAAACCGAGATGGGAATCGACGCCACCTTGAGTTCCCGCGTCCAGTCAGCCGCGAGGCTGACGTCGTCGGCGTTACTGATTTCGCCGTAGTTGAGGAGCTGGAAGTAGGTACCTGCCGAGGGCGCAACGCTGAAGCGCGACTCGCTCAGAAGATTACAGAAGAGATCGCGCTTGCCCTGATAAAACGCGGGTAACTCCAGATGATGCTCCGGACAACTGCTCAGAAAGTCCGCAAGCGCATGCTGCATGGGCGTGTTGACCGTGAAGTTCACGAACTGATGGATCTTGCGAAATTCCAGACTGAGCGCGCTCGGGGCCACGCAGTAACCCACCTTCCAGCCGGTCACGTGGTAGGTTTTACCGAACGAAGAGATCACGAAACTGCGCGCCCAGAGATCGGGGTACCGGCACAGGCTCACATGCTCAACCCCGTCGAAGACGATGTGCTCGTACACCTCGTCTGCCACGAGGTAAATGTCGCGATCGGCGATGATGGCACGCAGCGCACTGATGTCGTGCTCGCGCCATACGCTGCCCGTTGGGTTGTGTGGCGTATTGATGATGATCAAACGCGTTCGTTCGGTGACGGCGTCGGCGACCTCGTCCCAGTCCACTGCAAACTGCGGTCCGCGCAGCGGCACGTGGACCGTGCAACCGCCCTGCAGCCGCACGACCGGCTCATAGCTGTCGTAGGCCGGATCGAAGACGATGACTTCGTCCCCAGGCCGCACGACCGCGGCGATGGCGCAGAAGAGCGCTTCGGTGGCACCCGCGGTGACGGTGATCTCCGCCTCCGCGTCGACGGTCAGCCCGTAAAGCGAATCAACTTTTTGGGCAACAGCCTCGCGCAGCGCGGGCACGCCGGCCATGGGCGGGTATTGATTGAAGCCGGCGGAGACGTAGTGACGCACCCGTTCTTTCAGCGCTTCGGGGCCGTCGAAGTCCGGATACCCCTGGGAAAGGTTGATGGCGTCGTGTTCCGCGGCCATGGCACTCATGACCGTGAAGATGGTGGTGCCGACGTCGGGTAGCTTGCTGTCGAAAGGAGGCGTCAAGCCAAACTCTCGCTGGTAAAAAAAAGAACGCGCATACTGGCACAACGGCACCCACAACTAAATATCAAAATATTTTTATATAGGTTGTATTCCGGTGCCGCGCTGCTAGCATAGCGCCCGATCGAATCAATCCAGCCGCCGTGCATACTGCAAGCTCAACTCAGACGCCATCTCCCACCACGCCGGGCAACCCCGACGTCGTGCAGGTCGCCAAAGCCATTGGCGATCCGCTGCGCGCAAACGTCCTGCGCGTGCTGGCGCGGGATTCTTTTGCCGTGCAGGAGCTTGGCGACGTGTTCGCCATGTCACAGCCCGCCATGAGTCACCATCTGAAAATCCTCGCGGCGGCTGGCCTCGTCACCAAACGGCGCGAGGGGACCACCATTTTCTACCAGCGCGCCTTTTATCCCAGTGCGGAGGGCGCCGATGGCGCGTGGGTGGCAGGGCTCTTCGCGGCAATCGACGCCGAAGCGCCCGATGCAGACCTCAAACGCAAGATCGCCGGTATCCACAAGGTCCGCCAGCAGCGCTCACTCGACTTCTTCGCCAATCAGGCAGACGCGCTCGCGCAGCAGACCGCGCTCATCTGCGACCCGAGCGTGTACGCGCCCACCGTGCTGAGCGCTTTGAGCGGGGAATCAAAATCACACGGCGGTGCTGCCCTGGAGGTAGGTCCCGGCAGCGGCACGCTGCTCACGGAGCTGGCCGGCTTGTATCAGCAGGTCGTCGGCGTCGACATGGCGGGGCAGATGCTCGACCGCGCGCGGCTTGCCGTCGAGGCTCACGACAACGTTCGGCTCGTCGAACGCGACTTCAACGAACTGCCTGCCGTCCGTAAGTACGATGCGATGGTGGCGGCCATGGTGTTGCACCACATGCCGTCACCCAGCGCGTTTTTCAGCCAGGCATCCAGGGTGCTGAAAGCGAACGGACGTTTGATTGTGGCTGAGCTCTGCGACCACAGCTTCGACTGGGTGAAGCCGCTTTGCGGTGACGTGTGGCTCGGCTTTGCACCAGACCAGCTCAACCGCTGGGCGGCGGAAGCAGGCTTCACGTCGACCCATCACCAATTTCTCGCGCAACGCAACGGCTTCCGTGTCCAGGTGGCCGCGTTTGTGCTCAATCTCAAACACCAAAGAACGGGAAAACCTCATGTCTGACTACAAAGTTGCCGATATCTCTCTGGCAGATTTCGGCCGCAAGGAAATCTCCCTTGCCGAAGCGGAAATGCCGGCGCTGATGGCGCTGCGTCGCAAATACCTCGACGAACAGCCCCTCAAAGGCGCAAAGATCATCGGCTGCATTCACATGACCGTGCAGACCGCGGTGCTGATCGAAACCCTGACGGCGCTCGGCGCTGAGGTGCGCTGGTCTTCCTGCAACATTTTTTCAACGCAGGACCATGCCGCCGCGGCGATGGCAGCAAACGGTATTCCGGTGTTCGCCTGGAAAGGCGAGACGGAAGAGGAGTACGAGTGGTGTATTGAACAGACGATTCTCAAAGATGGCGAGCCGTGGGATGCGAACATGCTGCTCGACGATGGCGGTGATCTGACCCAGATCATTCACGACAAGTACCACTCGATGCTCGATCGGATCCACGGCATCAGCGAAGAGACCACCACCGGCGTCCATCGGCTCCTGGAAATGATGCGTGAGGGCACGCTCAAAGTACCGGCAATCAACGTCAACGACGCGGTTACCAAATCGAAAAACGATAACCGCTACGGCTGCCGCCACAGCTTGAACGACGCCATCAAGCGCGCTACCGACATGCTGATGGCAGGCAAGCGCGCGCTGATCATCGGCTACGGCGACGTCGGCAAAGGTTCTGCCCAGAGCCTGCGGCAGGAAGGCATGATCGTGCGCGTCTCCGAAATCGACCCCATTTGCGCGATGCAGGCGTGCATGGACGGCTATGAGGTCATCTCTCCCTATGTCGGCGGCAACAACACGGGTCGCGTGGAAGACATTGATATCCGCCTCCTCAAGGACACGGACCTCGTCGTGACCTGCACGGGTAACGCGGACGTCTGCGACGCCGCGATGCTGCAGACGCTCAAATCCGGCGCGGTCGTCTGCAACATCGGCCACTTCGACAACGAGATCGATACGGCGTACATGCGCGAAAACTGGCGCTGGGAGGACGTCAAAGATCAGGTCCACCAGATCTTCCGCTCGGACGATCCGAGCGACTATCTGATCCTCCTGTCGGAAGGCAGACTGGTAAATCTGGGCAACGCAATGGGTCATCCCTCGCGGGTCATGGACGGCTCTTTTGCCAACCAGGTGCTGGCGCAGATGCACCTGTACGAGCAGGCCTGGGCAGACCAGCCTGACAACCAGCGTTCCCCGGTGACTGTCGACGTCCTGCCGAAAAAGCTCGACGAGGAAGTGGCGCAGCTGATGGTCGAAGGTTTCGGCGGCGTTGTCACGCGTCTCACAAAAGACCAGGCTGACTACATTGGTGTCACCCGGGAGGGCCCCTTCAAACCCGAGGCGTACAAGTACTGAGACCGCTCGCAAGCGGGGACGCTTTGCGTCCCCGCGCGTCCTCATATAAGGTGCGCGCCTCTTAAAACACTCGTGGTGTCATGCAGTCGCTGCAGAAAGTCATCGAGATCCTGGATCTCGAGGAAATCGAAAAAAACCACTATCGCGCCACCAGCCCCAATGAGGGCTGGCAACGGGTCTACGGCGGCCAGGTCATCGGGCAGGCCCTGGTGGCGGCTTCCCGTACGGTTGAAGCAGCCCGTCATGCCCACAGCCTGCACGGCTACTTTCTGCGCGCTGGCGATACCAGCGTGCCGATTCTCTACAAAGTGGATCGCCTGCGCGACGGCAGAAGCTTCACGACCCGCCGGGTGGATGCAATCCAGCAGGGCCGCACCATTTTCAGCATGCTGATTTCTTTTCAGGTGCTCGAAGATGGCCTCATGCACCAGTTCCCCATGCCGGATGCACCCGATCCGGATACGCTCATGGACGAGGACGAGCTGCGCCGGGAGCAGTCGAAAGAATGGCCGGAAGAGCTGCGCGATTCATACAGCACGTCGTCCGCCATCCA
This sequence comes from Pseudomonadales bacterium, assembly GCA_028285415.1. Classification (GTDB taxonomy): domain Bacteria; phylum Pseudomonadota; class Gammaproteobacteria; order Pseudomonadales; family Azotimanducaceae; genus UBA4421. The sequence goes on along the minus strand of JANQPF010000005.1, from coordinate 475,173 downwards.
GGTTCGCCAGGTCGACCCGATGGACATGCTCAATCCTGCGCCGAGCGCACCCGTGCAGCTGTGCTGGATGAAAACCCGTGAGGAACTGCCGGATGATCCGCGTCTGCACCAGTGCGTGCTGGCGTATCTGTCCGACTGGTCGCTCCTCGATACGGCGACCCGCCCCCACGCCATCAGCTTTCTGCAGGATAACGTGCAGGTTGCAAGCCTGGACCACGCGATGTGGTTTCACCGCCCGTTCCGCGCGGACGAGTGGCTGCTGTACGCCCAGGACAGCCCCGCCTCGAGCGGCGCACGGGGCTATAACCGCGGCCTCATCTACAATCGAGCAGGTGAGCTGGTGGCATCAGCCACCCAGGAAGGCCTGATGCGTCTGCACGATTCCTGAGCTCAATTCCCGGCTGACATAACCAGAACAACCCCAGCTGGCGCAGAAACCCGTTCGGAGCGATAATAAGCCGTTTGTGCGCGGCCGAATGTCGGCACGCATTCTTGCAACCAGGCCACTCGAGAACAACATCAACAGAGGGCTGAGGGACTTAAGGCTTATCGTCCATGGCTGACATCGAACAAATGGCGGCGTCCGTTGCGTCGCTCAAAGAACACTTCGAAAACCACCGCTATATCTGCAGCGATCAGATTGCGACGGCGGTGTATCTCGCCTACCACCTGCGCAAACCCATCCTCATCGAAGGCCCACCCGGCGTCGGCAAAACCGAGCTTGCCAAGACCACGTCCGAGATGTTCGAGCTGCCCCTCATCCGCCTGCAGTGTTATGAAGGTCTGGACGAAGCCAAGGCCATCTACGAATGGAAATACGGCAAACAGCTGCTCTACACGCAGGTGTTGAAAGAGGCGCTGGACGAGGTACTCGCCGGTGCCAAGGGATTTGCACAGTCCGTAAACCGGCTGCACGAATTCGGCGACATCTTCTTTTCCGAAGAATTCCTGGAACCTCGACCGTTATTGAAAGCGCTGAAAGAGGAAGATGGCTGCGTGCTGCTCATCGACGAGGTCGACAAGTCCGACCACGAGTTTGAATCGCTCCTGCTGGAGATTCTCTCCGACTTCCAGGTGTCCATCCCCGAAATCGGCACGGTCAAGGCCAACCGGGAACCGCCGATGGTGTTTCTGACGTCGAACAACACCCGGGAGATCTCCGACGCACTGAAGCGCCGCTGCCTGCATCTGTACATCCCGTTTCCGGACGTGGAGCTCGAACAGCGCATTATCCACGCGCGGGTACCCGAGGTGCCGGAGGAGCTGCGCCGTCAGCTGGTGGCGTTCATCCACGAGCTCAGGGATCTCGATCTGAAGAAGGTGCCGGCCATTTCCGAGACCATCGACTGGGCCCGCACGCTCCTGCTCCTGCACACGGAGTCTCTCGATGCCGATCTCGTCAGAGACACCTTGAACGTCATCCTCAAGTTCCAGGAAGACATCGAAAATGTCGACTCGGAGCTGAACGCCCTGGCGGCCAAGATCAAATAAGCGATGGACCGTACCCTCACCAACTTCATCCGCTCGCTGCGCATGGCCGATGTGAGGATTTCGACCGCGGAAACGCTGGACGCCATGAACACCGTAGAGCTGGTCGGTTATAAAAACCGTGAGTTTCTGCGCGACAGCCTGGCCATGGTGCTGCCGAAAACCGCCGACGAAAAGGAAACCTTCTACAACTGCTTCGACGAGTTTTTTGCCTTTGAGGACGTCAGCGGCGAACGCGGCGAAGAAGCCCATGCCGAGGGCGAAGAGCACGGCGATGAGCAGACGGGAGAAGGCGGCGAGGGCGGCGGTTCGGGTGGCGAACGCCAGCCTGGCGAGCCCGCCGGCGGCAAGCGGAAGAAGAGTAAAAAGAAAAAGCCGAACAACAATCTCTTCGAAGAAGAAGAGGAAGAGGATCTCGGTCCGGGTGCGATGACCGAAGCGACAAGCGAGCTTGGCGAGCTGCTCATGGGTGACTCCAAGGTGGAGCTCACCATGCGCATGGCAGCAGCCGGGGAAGCGATCAACGTCCGTGAAATCCAGATTTTCACCCAGAAGGGTCTCTATGCGCGGCGCATCATGGACGAGATGGGCCTGGCTGATCTGAACCGCGAAATCAGCGATCTCAGGGAATCACCCGCCGTCCCCGCCCGGCGCCTCGGCCAGGAGCTGAAACGCCGTCGCGACTGGCTGCGCGAGCAGGTGCGCGACTATGTCGAGCGTCAGTTTCTGCTGAATGCCGATGTCACCGGCAAAAAACTCCGCGAAGAGCTGCTGCGCAAAGTGAAGCTCTCCAACGTCGAGCACCGCAATTTCCGACTCATCCAGGAAATTGTCTACAAGATGGCGAAGAAGCTGACGACGATGCACTCGCGGCGCAAGAAAGTGTACAAACGCGGGCTTTTGAACGTCCCGCGGACGCTGCGCCACAACATGTCCTACGACGGTGCCATCTTCGACCTGCACTGGAAATCGGTAAAAATCGACCGCCCCAAGGTGTTTGCCATCTGCGACGTCTCCGGCTCGGTGGCCAACTACGCGCGCTTCATGCTCATGTTTCTCTACAGTCTCGATGAAGTCATGCCCAAAGTGCGCAGCTTCGCTTTCTCCTCGGACCTGGCGGAAGTCACGGATCTGTTCAACCGCAACAAGATCGAAGATGCCATTGCCAAGGTGCTGAGGGACTACAGCGGTGGCTCCACCGACTATGGCCAGGCGTTCGTCGACTTCCGCAAACTCTGCATGGACGACGTCGACAACCGTACGACCATCATCATCCTCGGCGATGCGCGCAATAACTACGGCGACCCACACGCCGAGATTCTGAAAGAAATGTACGACCGGTCGAAGCGCGTTATCTGGTTGAATCCGGAAGCACGGTTGTCCTGGAATACGGGCGACTCGGAAATGCGCCGCTACGGCGCCTATTCACACCAGGTGGAAGAGTGCAACTCGCTCATGCATTTGGAGCGGGTTGTGGGTAATCTTCTGCGCCAGGTCACTTGAGTGAGGCTAATGTGAGCAATACGAACATTGTCGCCGATACCGACGAATCTTTCGCCAAATCCGCCGGCAAACAGCTGCTGATCTTTGCCCTGGCGGCCATTGTCCTGGTCGGTTCGCTGATGTGGGGGCTGCAGGTGCTTGCCAGCATGGTCGGCTCGTCCACCGAAGCCGCCAAGGCAGTTGATACTGAGGCCCAATCCATCACCATTGCCATTCGCGAGGAGCCGCCACAGCTGAACTCGGCGCTTGCCACCGACGCAAGCTCCGGTTTCATCCTCGGCCACGTCATGGAAGGTCTCCTGCGCATGAGCATGGATGATCAGCTCGAACCCGCAATTGCACACAGCTGGGAGGTGACCGAAACCCACGCCACGTTCTGGCTGCGCGACAACGCAAAATGGAGCGACGGCGAGCCGATCACCGCACAAGACTTCATCTTCTCGTGGCGTACCGCGCTCCTGCCCGAAAACGCCTCGGAATACGCTTTTCTGCTGTACCCGATCAAGAACGCCCGGGCGATCAACGAAGGTTCAATGTCACCCGACGAGCTGGGGCTTTCCGCACCCGACGACCTGACGCTGGTGGTTGAGCTCGAACGTCCCGTGGCTTTCTTCGACAAGATGGTCACCTTCCAGACCTATCTGCCGATTCGCGAGGACTTCTACAACGCCACCGAAGGCCGTTTCGGCGCCGATTCATGGGAGCTCCTCTACTCCGGCCCGTTCATGATCACCAGCTGGGTACACGGCTCGAGCCTTCTATTGGAGCGTAATCCCTACTACTGGGACAACGAACGCATTCATCTGAACCGCATCAACATCGGTTACATCACCTCCGACGCCGGGGCGACGCTGAACTTCTTCAAGGACGACAAGATCGCCTACACGACGCTCCTTGCCGAAAACCTGACCAACGCTCTCGAGCAACGCTGGCACATTCAGCGCGAGCAGGACGGCACGGTGTTTTTCATCGAGTTCAACCATCGCGAAGGCCGCGTGACAGAGAATCTGAATCTGCGCAAAGCCATGCAGCTCGTGATGGACATGGAGGAACTCGTCTACAAGGTGACCAAGCTGCCGGGCTACATTCCCGGAGAGTCGCTCTTCCCCGGCTGGCTGCAGGGCGTCAACGACAAATTCCGCAAGGAATATCCGGCGCCGCAGCTGCGCCTCAACCGGGAGAAAGCGCTGGAGCACCTGGAGCTCGCCAAGCAGGAGCTCGGCGTCGATGAGATTCCGGAGATTGTACTCCTGTCCGGGGACAACCCCATTTCCAACATTCAGTCCGAGTGGGTGCAGGCGGTGTTGAAGACCGAGCTTGGCATTGACCTCAAGATCGACAAGCAGATCTTCAAGCAACGGCTCGCAAAAATGACGGCCGGCGACTTTGATCTGGTGCTTGCAGGCTGGGGCCCGGACTACGACGACCCGCTGACGTTCGGCGATCTATTTGCCTCGTGGAACTTGAACAACCGCGGTCGCTACGCCAGCGACGAGATGGATGTGCTGATCGCCCGCGCGCAGGAGTCCGTGGACCCGCGCGAACGCATGGAGGCATTTGCCGCCATCCAACAGCTTGCTTTCGACGACGTGGTGTTGCTGCCGATGTACGAAAGGGGTGTGACCTTCGTTGTCCACGACCAGCTGAAGGACGTCAAGCGTCGGGTCATCGGACCGGAAATCGATTTCACCAACGCGTATGTCGTAGACGAGGATAGTTAGACAATATGCGGCTGTGGGATTGGGCGGTTCAAACGTTTAATCAGGTGAGCGCCCTTTTCACATCGCGGCGCTGATAAAAACAAAAGAGGCACACAAGGGATACATGGGGCGGTACGCAGTCAAACGACTGATCCAGGGCGTGATCACCGTCTGGTTCATAGCGACGGCCACCTTTTTTGCCATGCATGCCGTGCCCGGCGACCCCCTTTCCGGCGACAAAGCGCTGACCGAAAAAATCCGCGCCAATCTCGAAGCCAAGTACGGTCTCGACCAACCGCTGATGACGCAGTACGCGATCTACCTCGGCAATATCGCGCAGGGTGACTTCGGCATCTCGTTCACCCAGGAGAATCGGGAAGTCAACGACATCATCCGCGAGCATTTCCCGGTTTCTGCGACGCTCGGGATACTCGCGATCGTCTTTGCGGGTCTCGGCGGTGTTCTCTGGGGAGCGCTGACCGCCATCTACCGCAACCGGCTGCCCGACACGATCATCATGTTCCTCGTGATTCTCGGCATCTCGGTGCCAAGCTTTGTCATCGCGGCACTCGGCCAGCTTTCGCTCGTCAATATCAACGAATGGACCGGCGTCTCGATCCTGCCGGTCGGAGGCTGGGGCACGGTCTGGCACATGATCGTGCCGTCGATGGTGCTGGGCCTTGGCACCATGGCGTATCTCACGCGTCTGATGCGCTCATCCATGCTGGAGATCATCAATTCCGATTTCGTCCGCACCGCCAAGTCCAAAGGTGTGCCACCCACGCAGATTTTCACCCGCCATCAGCTCAGAAACGCGATCCTGCCGGTCATCACGGTGCTCGGACCATCGATCGCGACGATCACAACCGGCGGCTTCGTCGTCGAGATCATTTTCGCCATCCCCGGCCTCGGCCGCTATTTTGTGCAGGCGGTCCAACAGCTCGACTACACCGTCATCATGGGTACCACCGTCTTCTACGGTGCATTTCTCGTGTTCATGGTCATCCTGGTTGACCTCATCTACGGGCTGATCGACCCGCGCGTGAGGCTGGAGTAGTCATGGCAGAACTCAAGCTCGACGCAAATGCCTTTGCGCCCATCCATCAGGAACAGGAAATCCAGTCGATCAGCCGGCCGTCCCTGTCCTACTGGCAGGACGCGTGGATCCGCTTGAAGGCCAATCGCCGCGCGCTCATCTCTCTGTATCTGATCATCGGCCTCCTGATCTTCACCTTCCTCGGGCCGGTCGTGTGGCAGGTTGACCCCGCACAGCAGGATGTTGACCAGATCAGCCAGCCGCCGTTTGCCGACCGCACCGTCACGCTGGTGACCGAGTACGAACCCTGGTACGGCGAGGGTGCCGTCGCTGGCGAGGGGCTGAGGTTCGTCGAAGACCCGACCACTCAGTACATCCGTCTGGTGTGGGACGAGCTGCCCGGGGCTGCCGGTGGCTACCGCGTGTATCGGAACCTTTTCCCCATCGGTCCGGAACGGGCCTACGGGCTGCCGCTGATCGAAACGGAACCCGGGAAACGGTTCTTCGAAGATCGTCTGGACCTGCAGCCGACCACCTACTACTACAGCATCGTGGCGCTCGACGCCGCAGGCTACGAAACCGAGTCCGTCGAGACCATCAGCGGTGACGTGACGCGGGTCATCACTCCGTCGGAGGCGCGCGGACGAGGGCTTCTGGCCGAAGGTGAAAACGCCGCCGTCGGCACTCAGTTCCGGCTGGCCACGCACCCGCTCGGCACGGACTACCTGGGACGCGACATGCTGGCGCGCCTCATGCACGGCGCCCGGGTGTCGCTTTTTATCGGCTTTTTTGCGCCATTGCTCTTCGTTCTGATCGGCGTCATCTACGGCAGCATTGCGGGTTTCGTCGGCGGGGTTGGCGATCAGGTCCTCATGCGCTTTGCCGACTTTGTCGTCGCGCTGCCGTTCCTGCTTTTCATGATTCTCTTCAAAGTGGTGTTCGCCATTGGACCCGGCGAGTCCGGCATCATGCCGATGCTGCTTGCCATGGTGATCCTGCTCTGGCCCGCCACCGCGCGCCTCGTGCGCGGACAGATTCTGCAGATACGCGAGGAAGGTTACATCAGCGCCTCGAGACTCCTCGGCGCCAAAACCAACTACCTGGTGCTGCGGCACATGATCCCCAACACCATGGGCGTCATTCTCGTCACGATTACGTTTGCGGTGCCGAGCGCCATCTTCACCGAAGCGTTCCTGTCGTTCATCGGCATGGGCGTGGCACCCCCGACGCCAAGCTGGGGGTCCATGTGCAACGAAGGCATCAAAACCATGCTGACCACGCCGCACGAGCTCATTTTCCCGGCGCTTTTCATCAGCGTCACGGTGCTCGCCTTCAACCTCCTGGGTGACGGACTGCGCGACGCGCTGGATGCACGCATGCGGGGACGGGAGTAGGCATGGCCGAACCGATTTTGAGCGTCAACGATCTGGCCGTCGAGTTCGACACCTACGGCGGCACCGTGCAGGCGGTTCGCGGCGTGAGCTTCGATGTGCAGCCGGGCGAGACGCTTGCGATTGTCGGCGAATCCGGCTGCGGCAAATCCGTGACCGTACAGAGCATCATGGGTCTGACGCCGATGCCACCCGGACGCATCACTTCCGGCAACGCGCTCTTGAACGGCGTCGACATTCTCGGCCGCAAGACCATCAACGGAGAGGATATCCGCGGCGACAAGATCGGCATGATTTTTCAGGACCCGATGACGTCGTTGAACCCGACGATGAACATCGGCAGTCAGATTGCCGAGACGCTCATTGTCCATCGCGGCTATTCCAAGAAGCAGGCGTTTGCACGTGCGGTTGAGCTCCTCGACATGAGCAAAATTCCCGAAGCGGAAAAGCGCGCCAAACAGTATCCGTTTGAATTCTCCGGCGGCATGCTGCAGCGTGCGATGATTGCCATGGCCATTGCCTGTGAGCCCGAAATCCTGATCGCCGACGAGCCGACTACCGCGCTGGACGTGACGATACAGGCGCAGATTCTGGACCTGCTGAACGACCTGCAGCGCGAAAACGGCATGTCGATCATCCTCATCACACACGATCTTGGTGTGGTGGCCCGCATGGCCCAGGAAGTGCTGGTGATGTATGCCGGTCAGGTTGTGGAGCGTGGCAGCGTCGACGACATTTTTTACCGCCCCGGGCATCCGTATAACCTCGGCCTGCATGCCGCCATGCCAACCAACGATCCCGAGGCGGAATCGCGGTTGACGCCAATCGACGGCTCGCCTCCCGATCTTTTTCACCCGCCCGCAGGATGCGGCTACTGCGCCCGCTGTCCGTACTCGATGCAGGTCTGCATCGACACTCCACCGCCAACCTATACCCTCAGCGAAGGCCACGAAGCGGCATGCTGGTTGCATCACGAGAGTAACACCCAGGTGGTACCCGAAATCCACCACGCCGGTGAGGCCGTCAATGACTGACCTCATCAAAATCGACAACCTGGTGAAGTACTTCGATATCGGCCGGGACCAGCGCGTCCACGCGGTGGATCACGTCAGCCTCGAGATCGGCGAGCGTGAGATTGTCGGTCTGGTGGGGGAAAGCGGCTCGGGTAAGTCGACTCTCGGCAAAGCGGTGGTTGGGCTGCACGACAAAACCGGCGGTACGGTGACGTTCAAAGGCAAAGAAATGCCGGCCAGATACGCACCGGCGGACTTTCAAGCCCACGCCACCGACATGCAGATGATCTTCCAGGACCCGTATTCGTCGCTGAATCCGCGTATGACCGTAGGAGAGATCATCGGTGAAGGTCTGAAGCTGCATCGCGGCCTCGGCAACAGCGCGGTACGCGACAGCGTGGCCAGCTGGTTGGAACGGGTTGGACTGCAGGCTGATCACATGTCGCGCTATCCGCACGAATTTTCCGGCGGTCAGCGCCAGCGCATTGGTATTGCACGCGCGCTCATCCTGGAACCCGAGTTTGTCGTCTGCGACGAACCGATCTCAGCGCTCGACGTGTCCGTCCAGGCCCAGGTCATCAATCTGCTCGACGAGCTGAAAGAGAGTATGGGGCTGACGCTCTTGTTCATTGCCCACGATCTTTCCATGGTGCGCTACGTGAGCGATCGCATGGCGGTCATGTATCTCGGCAGCCTGGTGGAGGTCGGCCGTGCCAACGAAGTCTTCTTCGAGCCGAAACATCCCTATACCAAAATCCTGGTGGGCTCCAATCCCGAACCGGATCCGCGTCACGAGCGTCATCGCGCTTCCACCACCATCCAGGGTGAAATCCCCTCCCCCGTGAACGTGCCGGAAGGGTGTCGCTTCGCCAACCGCTGCCCTGAGGTGATGGACCGGTGCCGCAGCGAAACGCCGCAGCTGATTCCGGTGAACGACGTGACCGAGGAACACCCCAGAGAAGTGGCCTGTCACCTTTTCAGCCGCGACTGATAGAATCCTCTCCAACCAAGGGGAGGAACACATGATCTACGAAATCCGCAACTATCACTTCGATCCGGCGCGCTTCGACGAGTACAAATCCTGGGCCAGGGATAAAGCCCTGCCTTTTCTCGACGAGCACCTCGATCTGGTCGGCTTCTGGGCAAATCTCGACGAGCCTGCCGAGGTGAACGGCGCGCCCATGGACGACATGGGTTCAGCCAATATCACCTGGGTTATCCGCTGGCCCGACAGGGCAACTCGGGATGAGCAGATGGCAAGCGTGTTCACGGGCGATGCGTGGGGCGCCATTTTCAACGACGTGCCGGGCGGCATGGACAGCTACAAGCGCATGGAAGCGAAGTTCACCGAGGCGTTACTCTAGGCTGGGAGCAACGGCTATCCGTGACCCCACGGCTACGGACACAAAAAACCCCGCACGAGGCGGGGTTTTGACATCGAGATGATGCTCTAGAACGGGCGCCCGCCACCGCGGTTGCCGCCATCGCGACCGCCGCGACCGCCGCCACCTTTGCTCTGCGCTTCGTTGACGCGCATGGGTCGGCCCTGCAGATCCTGGCCGTTCAGCGCTTCGATCGCCTGATCGCCGCCGTCTTCCAGTTCCACGAAGCCAAAGCCGCGCGATCGACCGGTTTCACGGTCCGTTATCACTACCGCAGAAGCAACGCTGCCGAAATCGGCAAAGGTGTTGCGCAAATCATCATCGGTGACCCCCCAGGCGAGGTTACCTACATACAGTTTCTTCACGAGTTCCAGATCCTTATCAATTGATCAGTGTTTACCACGACACATTGTCGCCTTCCGTTCCGACCAATCAACCATTGGAACTTCCAAGTAACCGAAATTGGGCGAGACATGGGGCGAAGACTACGTGAAGCCTACAAAGACCACAATCAAGTTTTAATGACAGAAATAGGGAAATCGTCTGACAAGATGGGGGCAACATCCACAAAAAAGGGCGCCGGAAAGGCGCCCTTTTCTGTTTCAGACAAGTCGTCCGACGTTTAGAAAGCGCCGAACTTGTACTGAATTTCCAGACCTGCCATCCGCGGGTTGGAGGGCTCAACGGTGTAGCGGAAGTTCTGGTTATGATCTTCCACATTCATGTTGCGCACGCCAACCTCGTCGAGGATGTTGTTGACAAATCCGGACACGCCCCACTGCTCGTCCGCGCTGTTCCACGTAATGCGGGCATCCCAGCGCATGTAGTCGGGCGCAACCGTCAGCGGCGTTTCCGGACGCGGTGAACCGCGGGCCGCAAACTCGTCCGTCCAGTTGAGCGAGCTCAGGAAAATGACTTTGCCATTGTCGCCGAGGTTCATCGTGTACTCAGCCCAGATCGTGGCTTTGTTTTCCGGGATTCGCGGTACCGGCTCGCCGTCGATACTGACTTCCAACTCCGACTCCGCATACACCGGTATCGGCGCATAAGGGTTGGAGTTGTCGATGATCAGCCGGTCGGAATCACCCTGATACTCGGTGTTGGTATAGCTGTAGTTCAGGCCAAGCGTCAGGTTATCGGTCGCAAGCCACAGAACATCACCTTCAAAGCCAATGGTGTCGACATCTGGGCCATTGGTGACAGACGTGCCTGGTCCGAAGGTTCCGCCGTTCTCACGGAACTGCAGCGCAATGCCTTCGTATTCGTAGAGGTAGGCCGCCGCGTTGACCTGCATCGTGCCGTCGAACCATTGACCTTTATAGCCAATTTCGTACGCAATGATGTCTTCTTTGTCGTACACCGGAGTCGGTGAGTTGAAGCCCAGGTTGAATCCACCTGCGCGATATCCCGTGGTGACCGAGAAGTACACCAGGTCGTCTTCGGTTGGCGTGAAATCGACGTTCACCCGCCAGGTGACATCGTCGAACGTCTCTTCCATCTCACGATAGATGGAAGCGGCCAGCGGTACGCCTTGCGTACGCAGCGTGTCGAAATTGATCAGGTTGCCGTCTGCATCGAGTGCGCCGGTGATGTTCTGGTTGTATTCCGCCAGCGTCGTGACGCCGTCGCCATTGCCATCACCACAAAGTGCCGGATCCGGGCCGAACGCGTCACACAGTCCCAGGACCGCCGCTTCGGCGTAAACAAAAAGATTCTCTTCAGCTTCTTTTTTGTCTTCAGCCCAGCGACCGCCTAAAGTCAGCGCCCACGTGTCGTTTATCTGCCACTCACCCTGGAAGTAGACCGCCTTGGCGCTGGTGCGGTTTTCGGTGTCCCAAATAAAGGTCGTCCCATCGGAAACAGGGCCGTGGTCGACGCGGCCATTTTCCAAGTTGTCTCCCTGCCACAGCGAGTTGATCTGGAAGCTGGTCTTGAGCGCGCCACCAAACGTTTCGTCGACAGCCGTCGTCGGATCGTCGACTACCGCACCCAGACCGGGGGAGGCACGAACCATGTTCTGTGCAGAACGATGGTTGACCATCGAACCCATGCCATCTTCACCGGGGAAGAACGCGGCGTACAGCGGTGCCAGAACACCGTACATTTCCGCCTCGTTGTTGTCGGTGTACTTGGTCCAGGAATCGGTGTGGTAGAAGTCGAGCTGCTGGTCGATGTCGTTTTCATAGACGAAAAGACCGGCGGTAACGTTGAGGTTTTCGTTGATGTCCCAGAAGAACTGCAGCTCGTGCTGGTAGTTCTCGTTCTCCTGCGCCGCGTAGAACTGATGGTCATGCGGCATACCCGTGCGATCGTCTTCAGTCGTGCGATCGTACCAGTAGTCGGTGTAGCCACCGATGTACTTGATCGTCAGGTTGTCGCGCACGTCCCAGGTGACCGAAGCGTATGCCGCCTGCTGGTCGAAGAACTCGTCGTTGAAGCCGTTTGTCCAGGCGACCAGATCGTCACCTTCGAGTTCCGGAAGTTCGTTACCCGGACCGATGGTGGACGCGTTCAGCTTGGCAATCTGCCCTGCGTTGGCGTTGTACGCGTAGTTGTTGCGCGCGTTCGTGTCGCCGCGGCTATCCACGCCGGCCACGATGGGTTGTGCATAGCGAGTGATGCCGTTGAAGTTGAACTCGTAAACACCCGTTCCCTGAATGGATCCAGGCGCCGTTCCGTTGATGTACGGCACGATTCCGGTGGGCACAATGCAGTCCGGCGTGGACCGGTCGATGGCGTCGGCACAGAACGTCGCGCCTGCGGACATGGGATCCTGGACAGTTCGCCAGCCATACATCGGCGTGCTGGTCCACCGTTCACCGCCTGTGACGGGATCGCGAAGACCGCCAGCCTCAGACACGACCAGCGAGCCCGCGCCCTGCGCGCCGGACATATTCCGGCGATAGCTGCGCTCGTTGCCGCGAATCAGGATGTTCAAGCTGTCTGTCGGCGTAAATTCCAAGGTCAGTGCGTAGTTCTCGTCACCGTAGTTGTTGAGATCGCGGTTGCGACCGGTGCTCACCGGATTGCCGGCGGTATCGGTACCGTCACCCAGCTCGTCCATGAAGCCGTCACGGGTACGCTTGACGCCGGTGACTCGGGCATTCAGGAAGCCGTCGATGACCGGTCCGGACAGCACGCCGTAAATTTCTTTGGTGTCGTATGAACCCCAGATGGTTTTGATCTCACCCTCGAACTCTTCGGTCGGGCGCTTGCTGATGAAGTTCACCGCGCCGCCGATGCCGTTACGGCCGTAGAGCGTACCCTGCGGTCCGCGCAGGACCTCAATACGTTCGAGGTCGAAGAGCCCGCCTTCCGTGGACGCAATACCGAAGTCCTCGGAATAGGCGCCGTCGAAATAGGTTGCCACGCCCGGGTCGCCACCAAGCGCGCGGTACAGACGGCCAATGCCCCGGACCGAAAGGTCGTAAGGCTGAATGGTCGTTGCCGGAATGTAGTTCTGCAGGTCTTCCTGGTTGCGAAGACCGAAGTCTTCAATGAATTCGCCCGTAAAGGCCGTAATCGAGATCGCGGTGTCCTGCACCGATGATTCGCGCCGCTCCGCCGTGACCACTACTTCCTCGATCTGCCGCCCCTCAGCGGCAAATGCGGATGTGGTAAATGCGGGCAGAAGAACAACCGCCGCGAGCGCAGCAGTGCTCACGCGATAAACACGTGAAAGCATGTTTTCCCCTCCAACTCCAATAAGTACTTCGGCCCTTTGCAGGCCTCTCTAGGAAGTTCGCATCGTTCCCACGGTAGACCCCGTCGATTACGATTTCCTAAGACTAGCTTATAGAGGTCTCAGGGCAGCGTGTCAACGCACCAGATCAGCAGGTTGTAAGACATTTTGCACCGCCCCGGGCCCGGCCGACGGCCGGGCCCGGGCAGATGGCCTCATGTAAATGACTCAGAACGCGCCGAATTTATATTGGATCTCCAGACCCGCCATGCGCGGGTTCGTCGGTTCGATCACGCGGCGATGCCCCTGGGACTCCGGGTACGTGAACTGATTGCGCACGCCAAGATCGTCCATGATGTTGTTGACAAATCCGCTGACGCCCCACTGTTCGTTCGCGCTATTCCAGGTCACGCGCGCATCCCAGCGGATGTACTCGGGTGCCACAGAGAGCGGGCTTTCCGGCACGGGACGACCCGCCGCCTGAAACTCGCCGGTATAGGCGACCGAGGTCAGAAACGTGACCTTGCCGTTGTCACCCAGCTCCAGCACGTACTCCGCCCAACCGGTGAATTTGTTTTCCGGCACGCGCGGCAGCGGCTCGTCGTCGATGGGGAAGTTGCGTTCGGCCAGCGAATACACCGACGCCGGTGCGTACGGATTGTTTTCGTCGACAACGCCGGTGGTGCCCGTGGCCGGCTCGACCAGCTCACCGTCGTACTTGGCATCCGTGTAGCTATAGGTTGCGCCGAGCGTGAGGTTGTCGGTCGCAAGCCAGAGGATCTCGAGCTCACCGCCGATGGTCACCGCCCCGGGCGCATTTCTGACCGACGTGGACACACCTGTGAACGAAGACACTGAGTACTGCAGGTGCACGCCTTCGTAGTCGTAGTAGTAGACCGACGCGTTCAGCTGCAGGGTGCCGTCGAAGAGCTGACCCTTGTAACCCAGCTCATAGGCGGTGATGTCTTCGGGATCGTAGGTTGGAATGAACGAGAAGTAGCCGAGATTGAATCCTCCCGCACGGTACCCGGTAGTCATCGACAGGTAGAACAGATCGTCCTCCGTGGGGGTGAAATCGAGATTGACCCTGTAGGTCACTTCGTCGAATTCGTTCTCGATCGCCCGGTAGATCGATCGACTGAACGGCACGCCGCGGAACCTTACCCGGTCGAAATCGACGACGTTGCCGGACGCGTCTATGCCGCCGGTGATGTTCTGGTTGTACTCCGCCAGCGTCACCACGCCATCGGGCGCCAGGGGGTCGTCTCCGCACAGGACCGAATCACCGGTGTTTGCCACGCAGGTAGCCAGCGCGCTGACCGATTCGTTATAGAGGAAGAGGTTTTCTTCCGCTTCCTTGTCGTCTTCCGCATAGCGCGCGCCCAGCGTGATCGCCCACGTATCGTTGATCTGCCATTCACCCTGCAGATACACCGCCCACGCTTTGGTGCGGTTTTCCGTATCCCAGATGAAGGTGGTGCCGTCAGATACCGGGCCGTGATCCACCCGTCCGCCCGTTGCGAGGGTGTCGCCGAGCCATGCACCATCGGCAAACTGCACCTCGGTGATGTTGGGATCGGAGAAAGAGGGAAGCGGAATTGCGCCCGCCAGATTGGCTGGCGCAATGTTCTGCGCGCTGCGATGGTTGACGTGCACCGGTCCGATATAAAGGAAGGCCGTCGGGTCGGCGGCGAGGAAGGCGCTTGCGCCCGCGTCACCGTAGATGTTGTCCGGACTGGTGTAGCGCGACCAGCTGTCGGTGGAGTAGAAGTCGAGCTGCTGATCGATGTCGTTTTCATAATAGAAGTAGCCACCCGTCAAGGTGATGTCTTCACCGATGTCCATGAACATCTGCAGCTCGTGCTGGTAGTTCTCGTTTTCCTGCGCCGCGTAGAACTGCTGATCGTGCGGCAGACCGGTCCGGTCGTCTTCCGTGGTGCGGTCGTAGAAGTAGTCGGTATAGGCGCCGATGTACTTGAAGCTCAACCAGTCCGCCGCATCCCAGGTGACGGACACGTACGCCGCCTGGTGGTCGAAAAACTCGTCCTGAAAGCCGTTGGTCCAGGCATCGAGATCGTCCCCGGTCAGCTCCGGAATCTCCCGGCCGTTCCCCTGGATACTCTGGTCGGCCCGCGCAAGCTCATCGGGCAGGCCGAACGCCTGATACGCGTAGTTGGGTCGTGAAAAGCCCGTTGTTGTCGTGCCGCCGCGGGCAACACCTGCGGAGTCCACCCCGCCAACCAGCGGCTGGGCGTAGCGGACGATGCCGTTCAGGTCAAAGCGGTACACCCCGGTACCCGTCACCGAGCCCGGCGCAGTTGCGTTGATGTAAGGCACCAGACCCGTGGGCACGATACAGTCCGCGACGGTGCGGTCGGTTGCGCTCGCGCAGAAGTCCGCACCGGCTGCCATCGGATCCTGCACCACGCGCCAGCCATGCACCGGCACAGACGTCCAGCGCTCGCCGCCGCTCACGGGGTCACGTATTCCGCCTTGTTCCGACACGACAATCGCACCCGCGCCTTGAGCGCCGGACATCATGCGCCGGTAGCTGCGTTCGTTGCCTCGCATGTAGATCGAGAGCGTTTCGCTCGGCGTGAATTCGAGTGACAGTGAGTAGTTTTCGTCGCCGTAGTTGTTGATGTCGGGGTTGCCCGGTTCAACGTCGTTGATGAAGCCGTCGCGGGTCCGCTTTACGCCGGTCACGCGGGCGTTCAGAAAGCCGTCGATGATCGGCCCCGAAAGTACGCCGAAGATCTCTTTCTGCTCGTAGGAGCCGACAATCACCTTGACCTCACCTTCAAATTCTTCCGAAGGCTTTTTGCTGTGGAAGTTGACCGCGCCGCCGACGCCGTTGCGTCCGTACAGCGTGCCTTGCGGTCCGCGCAGGACCTCAATCCGTTCGAGATCGAAGAGCCCACCTTCCGTCGAGGCGATGCCGAAGTCTTCGGAATACGCGCCGTCATAGTAGGTGGCGATGCCCGGATCTCCGCCCAGCGCTCGAAACAGCCGTCCTACCCCGCGGATGGACAGGTCATACGGTTGTATGGTGGTTGCCGGAATGTAGTTCTGCAGATCTTCCTGATTGCGCAGACCAAAGTCTTCAATGAATTCGCCGGTGAAGGCGGTGATGGATATGGCGGTGTCCTGTACGGTCGATTCACGGCGCTCGGCCGTAACGACAACTTCTTCGATCTGGCGACCCTGAGCCGCATACACTGAGGTATACGCAGGCAGTATCGCAATGATGAGCGCAAGACCACCGACACGTACGAAACGTGAAGGCATTGTTCCCCTCCAACTTGACTGTCCCAACCCGTTGCAGGTTGTTCGTCGCTACAACTTACCTCAGCAAACCGGACGGTTTTCCAAACTTAAGTCGTATACCCGTACAATCAAATATCGCGCGTAACTGCGTACTCTCCCACGCCCCTTATAGCGAGCGGACACCCTTGCTGTCAACGGCTCTGCGTTGAGGCCTGTCGGGCGAGCCATTTGTCCCGCATCCGCAATATCGACGTTTCCTGCGTGAGCGCTGCAATCTCCGGCAGCGCCACCCAGGCCAGATCGTTGGATTCCCCGCTCACCACCACGTCGCGACTGCGCGCCCGGAGCACAAACCGCACGTCGAAGTGGAAGTGCGCCGGGTCGTCTTTGCGCGCCGGAATCTCGTGGATGTCCAGATCGAACACCTGAGGCGTGATGACGTCCACGCTCACGCCTGATTCCTCCTCAGCCTCTTTGCAGGCAACCGCCAGCGTGTCGGGATCACCGTCGCTGTGCCCGCCGAGCTGCACCCAGATGTCGAGCTTCTTGTGATGTGTCAGAAGCAAGGCACGCTCGTCAGGGTCCATCAGCCACGCTGAACCCGTAACGTGGCCGCGCCAGCAATCCCGCTCGAAGCATCGCACCTCACTTTCGACAAAGCGCGTGAAACGTTCGGTCACCGCGCTCTCTTCCGGGTGCCTGGCGGCATACTCGCTGATCGCTTGAAGCAGATTGCGCCGGTGCATGGGACTCCTTATGCTGAGGTCGAATGACAATTACCGGGAGGAATTATGATCGGAGTAACCGCAAAGCTGAACGTCAAACCGGAGGCGGCCGAAGAATTCGAAGGCGTTTTTCTCGACCTCATGGACGCTGTCAAGGCCAACGAGCCGGGCTGTCTGATGTACCAGCTCTGTAAGGACGACGACGGTGACTACTGGGTGCTCGAGCTCTACGATAGCGAGGAGGCCCTGGCTGTGCACGGCCAGTCCGAGCACTTCAAAGCGGCTGGCGGAGGTTTCAAAGGCAAAATGGGTGGACCACCGGAAATCAAGCGGATGCGTGCGGTAACGCGTTAGCGGCGTTACGACCAAATCACAAAGGGTGCGAAAGCGCCCTTTTTATTGCTCGTCAGGTTTTGACGTCAAAGAGGTCCGCAAGCTGTTCCGTCATCGCCCCGCCCAGCTGTTCAGCGTCGGTGATCGTCACCGCGCGCATGTAGTGGTGCGTAACGTCGTGGCCGATGCCGATGGCCACAAGCTGCACGGGTGAGTAGTTTTCGATCATGTCTATCGCGTACTTCAGGTGCTGCTCGAGGTAATTGCTCGGGTTGACCAGCAGCGTCGAATTGTCCACCGGCAGCCCGTCGGAGATGACCATGAGAATCTTGCGCTGCTCGGTGCGCGTCACGATCCGATTGTGCGCCCAGATGAGCGCCTCTCCGTCGATATTCTCCTTCAAGAGCTCTTCGCGCATCATCAGGCCGAGATTTCTTCGCGTTCTCGCCCAGGTATCGTCCGCGGCTTTGTAAACGATGTGGCGCAGGTCGTTCAGGCGTCCCGGATTCGACGGTTTGCCGTCGTTGATCCACTTCTCGCGAGATTGTCCGCCCCGCCAGGCGCGCGTCGTGAAGCCGAGAATCTCCACCCGCACCGAGCAGCGCTCGAGCGTACGCCCCAGAATGTCCGCACACATCGCGGCGATGGTGATCGAACGGCCGCGCATGGAGCCGGAGCTGTCGATGAGGAGCGTGACCACGGTGTCACGGAAGTTCATCTCTTTTTCCTGCTTGTACGCCAGCGGGTTGACCGGGTCGACAACCACCTGCGTCAGGCGGGCAGCGTCGAGCACACCTTCTTCGAGATCAAATTCCCACGTGCGGTTCTGCTTCGCCATGAGCTTGCGCTGCAGGCGGTTGGCAAGCTTCGACGTCGTGTGCTGAAGCGAGACGAGCTGCTGATCGAGCAGCTGTCTGAGGCGCGCCATCTCCTCCGCATCACAGAGCTCCTCTGCGCGGATCATCTCATCGAAGTCCTGACAATAGGCCTGGTAGTTGATGTCGACGGCAATCCGTCCGGCCTCGTCGGGCATCGGGACCGGCGCCTCGTCCGGATCTGCTTCCGCACCGGACTCGTCCATGTCCATGTCCGCGTCCATCTCGACCATGGTGGCGTCGCCATCGGCGTTCTCGTCCGCCATCGACTCATCGTCGAGCATGACGTCTTCAGGACTGAAGTCGGTTTCGCTGTTCTCCGACTCGTCCATGGTTTCGATTTCGTCCTGGTTGTTCTCACCCTCAGGCTGATCGTCGAAATCCGCAGCGAGGCCGAGATCGGCGATGATGCTGCGGCACATCATGGCGAACTCAGCCTGGTCCGTGACTTTGTCTTTCAATGCGCGGATGTGCTCACCCGCATGGGCCTCGATGTGATCGCGCCAGAAACGGACGACGTTCTCCGCGCTGGGCGGCAGCTCTCGCCCGGTCAGTTCCTGCCTGACAAGCAAGCCAACAGCTACGGAGAGAGGCGCCTCCGTTTCCGCGGTAATGGTGTCGAATGCCGCCTGCTGACACTGGGTTTCCAGACGGGCGTCGAGATTCTGCGCCACCCCCTCCATCCGCATGCTGCCGATGGAGGCGATACGCGCATCTTCAATCCACTCGAACATTTCCTGAGCGGGGCCACCTTGAGGGGTGTAGCGGGCGTGCAGCGCATCGTCATGATGACGAAGTCTCAGCGCAAACTGATCGCCGACGCCGCGCACGGAGTTAATCTCAGTTTCAGTGCAGCCGATGGTCGGCAGCGGCACGCGCATGCGGTTGCCGCGCACGGAGGGTGCGCCGGGACCGAAGCTGACTTCCAGCTCCTCATCCTCAGCAAGCGCGCGCATGGTTGCGGTCATCGCGCGCTTGAACGGCTCCAGCGGGCTCTCGGCTTCACTCATGACGGGGCCAGGTGTTACGCGCTCTTCAGCGTGATGCCCTGCGTGGCTTCACCCAGGTCTTCGCCCATGCAGCGCTGGTAGTACTCGGCAACGATGGGACGTTCGAGCTCGTCGCACTTGTTGAGGAACGTGACTTTGAACGCAAAACCCACGTCGCCGAAAATCTCGGCGTTCTCCGCCCAGGTGAGCACCGTCCGCGGCGACATCACAATCGACACGTCGCCGTTGATGAACCCTTTACGGGTGAGGTCCGCAACGCTGACCATGTTGGAAATCATCCGATGTCCGGCGTCGGTCTCGGCGTAGGACTTGGCTTTGCCGAGCACAATCTCACACTCAGCCTCGTGCTCGAGGTAGTTCAGCGTCGAGACGATGCTCCAGCGGTCCATCTGACCCTGGTTGATCTGCTGGGTGCCGTGGTAAAGACCCGTCGTATCCCCCAGGCCCACGGTGTTCGTCGTCGCGAAGAGGCGAAAGTGGGAGTGCGGTTGGATCACTTTGTTCTGGTCGAGCAGCGTCAGCTTACCCTCGACCTCGAGCACGCGCTGAATCACGAACATGACGTCGGGCCGGCCGGCGTCGTACTCATCGAATACGAGCGCCACAGGGTGCTGCAGCGCCCAGGGCAGGATGCCTTCCCGGAATTCCGTGACCTGCTTGCCCTCCTGCAACACGATCGCGTCTTTGCCTACGAGATCGATCCGGCTGATGTGGCTGTCGAGATTGATGCGGATGCATGGCCAGTTGAGACGCGCCGCCACCTGCTCAATGTGGGTCGACTTTCCGGTGCCGTGATAACCCTGGATCATGACGCGGCGGTTGTGCGCAAAGCCAGCCAGGATCGCCAGCGTCGTGTCATGGTCAAAACGGTAGTCCTGGTCGATCACCGGCACATACTCCGTGCGCTCGCTGAACGCCGGTACCGTCAGGTCCAGATCCAGGCCAAACGCTTCGCGGACGTCGATGGTTGTATCGGGCACCAGGTTAGTGCTCAGCCCCTCGGCTGCATGCTCGTTCACGTCACTCTCTCTACATTAATTACAGCAAGCCGGCTATTGTACGGCACCGCAGCCAAAAAGCAGTAAATAAAGTAGGACCAGATGACCAGGATTCACCTCGTGCGCCATGGCCAGGCCGCCGCCGGCTTCGGCGCCCACAAAGACCCGGGACTCAGCGCCCTTGGACGCCGGCAGGCTGAGGCCGTCGCCGACCTGCTGGCGCCGCTGGGACCGCTGCCCGTCTATTCGAGCCCTCTCGCGCGCGCGTTCGAAACGGCGCAGCCGCTGGCTGCAAAGTGGGGGTGTGAAGTACAGCTCGAACCCCGCGTTGCGGAAATCCCCTCGCCTTCGGACGATCTCGAAGAGCGCGCCGCGTGGCTGGGACAAGCGATGCAGGGCACCTGGCAGGCGCTCGAGCCTGCTTATCAGCAGTGGCGTGACGGCGTGGCTGAGTGCCTGCGGGCGGCGGACGAGGACTGCGTGATGTTCAGCCACTATGTCGCCATCAACGCCGCGGTGGGGGTCGCCCAGGGGGACGAGCGCCTGCGCATCTTTGCCCCGGACAACTGCTCCGTCACAACGATCGAACACATCGACGGCATGCTGCACGCCGTTGCCCTCGGCCGCACCGCAGAGACGAAAATCAACTGAACGGATCCGGCTCGCCCACGCGTTGACCGGGTAAAAAACCGGGCAAAAAAAAGCCCGGCCGGAGGCCGG
This sequence comes from Pseudomonadales bacterium, assembly GCA_028285415.1. Classification (GTDB taxonomy): domain Bacteria; phylum Pseudomonadota; class Gammaproteobacteria; order Pseudomonadales; family Azotimanducaceae; genus UBA4421. The sequence goes on along the minus strand of JANQPF010000005.1, from coordinate 454,050 downwards.
GCTTTTGCGCTATCCGCGCCGTTCTCAGTTCTGACCGAAGGTATAGGCCAGACCAAGCTTGATCATACGCCCGAACGGGCTGTGGTTGTATGGATCGTAGTTGAGGTCGTTCGCCACTTGAGGCGGATCCTCGTCCGTGACGTTGAACACGGACAACGAGATCGTGAGGTTATCGACCATGTTGTTCACGTACGTGATGTCGTGGGTGAGATGGTCGTCAATGTCACGCAGTCGCGCCGGTGTATCCGAGGCTTCGTCGTCGTAGCCTGAGACCCAGCGGCCGGTGTAGCCAATGCGATGCTGCTCGTTACCCCAGCGGATGAAGAAGTTGCTCTTCAGCTCGGGCAGCGGCGTAAACGGCGTGCCTTCGTTGGACTTGCCAACGAAATCGCCGCCCTCAGCAAGCACCAGACCTTCGAGCGAAACGAAGTCGTCTGACTCGTATTCCAGCTGGTAGGTACCTTCGACACCAACGTCGAGGGAGCCGTTACCAACGCCCTCGAAGGAGTAGCGGGCTACGAAGTCGATACCTGAGGTTTCGATGTCGGCGCCGTTGATGACGAAGCGCTGAATACGCTGCACGCCGGCAACCGACGTACCGGTCGGCGTCAGACGGCCACGCAGAACGTCACAAGCGGCTGATCCAACACCCGCGCCGCCGTCTTCACAACCGTTGGCACCATAGGCATTCACGATCTGGTTGGCATTTTCCAGCTGCAGCGGGTCGCTGAAATCGAACGACCAGTAGTCGAGCGAGCCGTAGAACGCATCGGTCTGGAAGATAGCGCCGAAGTTGAGCGCCGTCGCCTCTTCAGGCTGCAGACTCGGGTTGCCCGTGGTGTCGACGGCTTTGAACGCAAGCGCCGGCGTGATGAAACCGAGCGCCGTGGCCGTGCCGCTCAGCGCGCTCGACGGCGGGCCGCGGAACGTCGTCGAGGCAGAGCCGCGGAACGTCAGGTTTTCGGTGGCATCCCAACGTGCGGCAACCTTCGGATCGAAGGAATCGCCGCCGTCGTTGTCGCCGTAGTCTTCATAGCGGAACGCAACCTGCACCTCGAAGGTATCGGAGAGCGGCAGGTTGAATTCGGAGAATACCGCGTAGATGTCCCGATCGGTGCTCTCTTCGTCAGTCGCCGCGAGGAACGCGAGCTGTCCGGCTCCGCCGGCGCCACAGTCGAGCGTGGTCGTGTGTCCCAGCGTGATTGAGACCGGGTTGTTGAACGGACACGGGTTGATTGCGCGGTTGGCGACATCGAGCACTTCGAAGTCGTACTCATCCTGGCGCACCTGCGCACCGGCCGCCCAGCCGACCACACCGCCGCCGAGCTCCCAGTTGGTCTCGCCATTGAAAATGGCTTCAAACACCAGCGTCTCGTTCGTCGCCGTGGAAGCGGTGAACGCGGTCAACCAGTTGATCAGCTCATCCGAGTTGGCGACCGTGGGATCGAAATTCGGGTTCGGCTGTCCGGTGACCGCCGAGAACGGCAGCGCGTTGCCGAAGGGGTTGTAGTACTCACAGGGGCCGACACCCGGCGTGCCGGTTGCCGGATCACAGCCCGGGCCACCCAGACCGTCGAAAGCAAAGGCCATGCGCTCGATGAACATGTCACTGCCCGTGATGTAACGTTCACGCTCGGACCAGCTGAGGCTCACGTCGAAGCCAATGCCGTTTTCGAACGAGCCGTCGAGGCCCATGGAGAACCGCTGCGTTTCGGTTTCCCGGGAACGGGATTCCGGACGGCCGTTGCGTCCACCGGCGCCGAGCATCCGCGACCAGCTGACCGCACCGACGGCGGCTTCGGGAATGTCAACGACACCGTCAGCGTCGAGATCGATGTCGAAGAGACCCGGATTCTGCGCCTTCAGGCTCTGCAGGCCGGGGTGCGACGGATCAATGAAGCGATCCGGTCCGAGGAGCGCCTGCGGCGGATAGGACGGAGACGTTTTCCATTCCGGCATGTCCATCTCGTGCCACAGGGCTTCGGCGTGGAAGCTGATGCTGTCGGTCAGGTCGATGTTGAGCTCACCCCAGACTTTGGTGTTTTCCTCGTCTTCGATGAGGTTGTCGAAAAACGTGTACTGGAAACGGCAGAAGCCAGCGGTTGGGCTGTCGGCGAAGTTGCCGAGCGCTTCACAGTTCGGATCCGGACGCGCACCTGCAACCAGTGTGGCCGTGCCGTCACCATTCGGAACCGCCGGGAAATAGGTACCCGGGTTACCGATGGAGGACCAGCCACCCGGCGCGGGATTTTCCGGGAACGGACGCAGCGCCCAGTCGCGATCGCGTATGCGCAGCTCAGTACGCTCGGTGTACTCCGCGGCCAGCGTCCAGCTCGCGTTCCCGGCAGAACCGCCCCAGATGGCGCCGATGTTCGTATCGCCGTCGGAATCTTCGATGTCCTGGAACGAGCCACGCACTTCGAAGCCTTCGAAGTCGTCGCGGGTAATGAAGTTCACGACACCGCCGATGGCGTCGGAACCGTAGGTTGCCGCGGCGCCGTCTTTGAGCACCTCAACGCGGCGAATGGCGATGCTCGGCACCGCGCTGATGTCCACACCGAGGCCTTCGGTCGCGACATGGCGCTTGCTGTTGATCAGCACGAGGGTCCGTGCGGAACCGAGGCCGCGCAGATTCACCGTCGACACGCCTTCGTTGGCCTGACCGCCGCGGGTATCGAACTGGTTGGTTTCCGCCAGCGCGCCCGAGCTGACGTTCAGATTACGAATCATTTCGTTGATGGTTGGGTCGCCGACGTCCTCCAGATCGGAACGGTCGAGCACGTCGACTGGCAACGCTGCGTCTTCCGGTGTTCCCCTGATAAAGGAGCCGGTGACGATGACTTCTTCGATCACATCTTCTGCGGCAAGCACCGGCGTACTGAAGGCAAACATGCCAAGCACACCCGTGCCAGCGGCCAAAGCCCGCCGCACAGATCGCATTACTTCCATAATTGCTAAATCCCCAATGGTTGATTGATGTTGGGAGCTCTCCAGACTCACCAGGCGCGAAACCTAGGGTAAACGGTACCGTGCCGTCAATAGATCCGCTTGATCAAAGTCAAGATTGTCCGATTCAAGCCAAGATCTGGTGAAACACACCACCCGGCGCATGGGTATCACCCCAGACAAGTCCCGCGCGGCCAAACTTTATGCGGGTTTGCCGCGACTTCTAACCTGGCACGAATCATGAAATGCAACCGATAGCGCCGTTCGCGGCTCTAGGGATAAACAGCGGTAAAAACCGCGAGCCAACGGGTGTAGCTTGATAGAAAAATTCGCCAGACATCGGGTCGCCGCCAACCTCGTCATGATCATGATGATCCTGGCCGGGATCTGGGCGGTGCGCACCATGCCCACCATGCTGGATCCACCGGCAAACTTTCCGCTGGTCTTCGTGGAAATATCCTGGGTTGGTGCCGCCGCAGAGGACATCGAGTCGCTGGTCACCACCCCGATCGAGCAGCAGCTGCGCACGGTCAACGATCTCAAAGACCTCAATTCCCGCACGGTCAACGGCCATACGTTCATCGAAGCGGTCTTCAACTTCGACGCGGACATGACGCTGGCCCTCGACGCCGTCAAACAGCGTGTCGCCAACATCCGCAATCTTCCAGCAGGGATCGAGCCGCCGCTCATTCGCCGGCATATCGATACCGAGCCGATCACCGCCATCCTGATTACGGGTGAAGGCACCCTTGCCGAGCTCATTCCGCTCGCCCGCCGGTTTGAGAAAGAGCTCCTGCGTCGCGGCGTGGAGGGTGTCTGGTACGACGGCCTGCCAACCGAAGAAATTGCGCTCCTCATCGGCGGCAACCGGCTGCAGCAACTGGGCATGACTCTCGACGAGGTGGCCGCCGAGGTGGCCCGGGTGAGCCGCAACGTACCCGCCGGAGCGGTTGGACGCGGACACGGCTCGCGGCAGCTGCGCAGCCTCGATCAACGCCGCGACCCGCTGGCGTTCGAACAGCTGCACATCGAATCAGAAGGCCAGCTCATACGCCTGAAAGACTTTGCTGAAGTGGTGCGGCGTCCGCAGCTTGGGCAGCCCATCCTGACCGCGGAGGGTAAGCCCGCCATCGAAATGATGCTGTGGCGCACGACAGAGACGGACGCCTACACCTCGAACATGATTGTGGAGCGGTGGCTTACTGAAACCCAGGCGAGCCTGCCGCCGGGGGTTGAAGTCAAGGAGATCATGAACATCTGGCGCGTCCTCGGCGCACAGCTGGGCATGATTGTCGAAAACGGCCTCAGCGGGCTGGTGCTCGTGATTGGCGTGCTGTTTCTGTTCCTGAACGCGCGCGCCGGCCTGTGGGTGACGATCGGCATTCCCGTGAGCTTCATGCTGGCGCTCGCCATCTTCCACACCGTGTTCGGCTTCGGCATCTCCATCGTCGCCCTCATTGGACTCATCATGGCGCTCGGCATCGTCGTGGACGACGCCATTGTCGTCGGCGAAGACATTGTCACCCACCACGAAAATGGTGCCACCCCGGCCGAAGCCGCGGTTGCGGGCGCCGAGCGCATGTGGGTACCCGTCATGACCTCATCGCTCACGACCATGGCCGCTTTCATTCCGCTCCTGATCATCGGCGGCGTCATGGGCGACATGATTCTTGCGCTGCCAACGGTGCTCCTTTGCGTCATTGCCGCCAGTCTCATCGAGTGTTTCTGGGTGCTGCCCGGTCATCTACGCAGCTCTCTGGAAAAAGCGCCGACTGAGAAACCCGCGTGGCGCGAGCGGTTCGAACAGCGGTTCGAGCACTTTCGGGATCAGCGCTTCCTCCCGCTCGTCGAGCGAGCGCTCGACAATCCCGGCACCACGCTCTGCACGGCGTTTGCCGGCATGATGGTGGCGTTTTCGCTGGTCGCCTCCCAGCACGTCGGCTTCAACCTGGTCACCGGCTTCGATTTCGAATCAGTTGAAGCGAACGTCGAGTTTTCGAGCTCAGCGACCGACCGCCAGAGACAGAACTTTGTTGCCCACCTCGAAACCACGCTCGAGGACACCCACATCGAAACCGCGCGTCAGAACGTGCTCGGCTGGACGGCAAAATACAACCGCGCCATCTTCAACAACGACCGGCTGAACGGGGAGCAGTACGCCGCCATTGAGGTGCAATACGCGTACGAGGAAGACCGCAACATGGCGCCCAAGGATTTCGCGGAGGCCTGGCTCGCTCGCGTTGAGCGGCCTGCCTGGGTGGAGCAGCTCACCATCGGCATGGACGGCGGTGCCAACAACGGCAGATCCGACATCACCCTCATTCTGCGCGGCAATGCCATCGACAAGCTGAAGCAGGGCGCGGAGGAGCTGTCGGCGGTCCTCGCAAGCTATCCGGGCGTCACCAACGTGACCGACAACCTGCCCTACGGCAAAGAGCAGATCATCTTCGAGATGACGCCCCGCGGCCGCACCCTGGGTCTGACCGCAGACAGCATCGGCGCGCAGCTTCGCTCTGCCTACTCCGGAACCAGAGTGCAGATTTTCAACGAAGAAGATTCGGAGCTGGAAGTACGCGTGATGCTGCCGGACGCGGAACGTGACAGCCTCGGCGCCCTGCAGAAATTTCCCGTCCGCACGGCAGATGGCAGCTTCGTCCCGCTGGCGAGCGTGGCAACGCTGTACAACCGTCGCGGCATCGACGTCATCCGCCACTCCGACACCCAGCTGGCGGCTGCCATCTCCGCCGACGTCAATGAAGACGTCAACAACGCCATATCCATCGTCAGCGACATAGAGGACAACCAGCTCAACGCCATTCTCGATCGCTACGAGCTGACCTTCGGCCTGGGTGGGCAGAGCGAGCAGGACCAGGTCATGATGCAGACCATGGCGCTCGGCGGCGTGCTGACGCTTGGCCTCATCTACCTGATCCTGGCCTGGGTATTCTCGTCCTACATCTGGCCGCTTGCCATCATGATGGCCATACCGTTCGGTTTCACCGGCGCAATTTTCGGCCACTGGATCACCGGCTGGGACATTGGCGCCATGTCGCTCCTGGCCTTTTTCTCGCTGACGGGCATTGTCGTGAACGATTCGATTGTCCTCATCAGCTTCCTGCGTCGTCACATCGACGCCGGCACGCCGCTTAAAAAAGCGCTGCGCGACGCGGCGCGGGCGCGCTTCCGCGCGGTCATCCTGACCTCGCTCACCACCGTCGCCGGTCTCTTGCCGCTGATGTTCGAAACGTCGACGCTGGCGATGTACTTCGCACCGATTGCGGTCACGATCTGTTTTGGTCTCAGCCTTGCGACGCTCCTGGTGCTGATTGTCGTGCCGGCCCTAATCCTGCTCCTCGAACAACTGAAATCGCGCGTCAGCACGCGCACCGCCAACTTCATTGGAAAAAACGATGCTGTCGAAACTGAAAGCACGCCTGCTGTCAACGCCTAGGCGCCGCCAGGTGGCCGTATCCGCCGGAATCATCGGCGCTGCGGCGCTGACCAGCGCCTCGATCTTTGCAACCGGGCCTACCGCAAATCCTGCCGCGCACGTGGAAAAGGCCTGGCCGGTATCTGTCATGCCGGTAGTGCCTCAACGCCTGCAGCCCACGTTTTCGGCATTCGGCAGACTGGAGTCGAATCGCGTTGCTCATCTGCGCTCCGATCTCGTCGCGCGCATCGAAACGGTGAACGTTCGTGAGGGTGACTGGGTGGAAGCAGGCACGCTGCTCGTACAGCTCGACAATCGTGAGGCATCACTGCACGTTCTCGAACGCGAAGCAGAGCTCAAGCAGCACGAAGCCAACCTGGCCGCAATGCGCGTGCAGCTGAAGCTCGAGCAGGAGAGCGCCAGCCACTTCGAGTCCAAATACCGCGTGGCTCAGGACAAGCTCGAGCGCCACGCAGACCTTCTGAGCAAACGTCTGATCGCCAAGTCCCTCTACGACGAGGTCCAGGCGCAAGCAGACGAGGCCAGCATCGAGTTCCGCAACCACATGCAGGTGCTGAGCAACCTGCCCAACCAGATCGCCGCCCACGAAGCCGGCGTTGCGCGCGCCGAAGCGTTGCTCGCCCAGGCCCGCCTGGACCTCGACAACACCGCTATTCGCGCGCCTTTCTCGGGTCCGGTGCTCGCCGTACAGGCGGCACCCGGCGATCACAGCAACCTGAGCGCACCGCTCATCGAAATGGCGGACGCCAGCGGCTTTGAGGTGCGCGTACAGGTGCCGGACGACTATGCCGTGCAGTTTGAAAGGCTCCAGGAAAATGCGGTGACGGCAAGCGCTGAGAACGGCGCGGCGCTGACCATGACGCGTCTCGCCCGTCACGTCCGTGCCGGCCAGACCGGCATGGACGCGTTTTTCGAGTTCGACGCCGGCGCGGTGGCCGCACCCGCGCTGGGGCGGGTTTTCAATCTGCGTATCAGCCTGCCGCCACAGCCGGACCTGATTGCAGTGCCGGTGCAGTCAATCTACGACAACGGGCGGATCTATGCCGTGCGTGAGAGCCGCCTCGTCGGTTACGACGTCGAGCGGGTCGGAGAGTACGAAAACGAGCACGAAGGCTATCGCATATTGATCCGCAGCGACGCCATCGGGACGGGTGACCAGGTCATTACCACCCAGCTGCCGCGCGCGATAAGCGGGCTGCTGGTGGACGTGGCAAACGACAGCTAGGCATCGTTTTTGAGCACCTGGTACTCGAATGGATCGAGGCCATCGTTCCCATCGAGGTCATAGTCCTGATACCGCACGTCGCGTCTGAGCCGCGGACCGATCTCCCGGCGGCTCAGATAGCCGTCACCATCGTCGTCCAGACGTTCAAATTCGCTGTCTGCGACAATGGGATCACTGCCTCTGGAACCACGATACGTTTTCGGCTGCACCCCGATCTCAGCCGACCCGGTCAGCGCCGGACCTTCGGTTTCGATGACGGCACGCTCGCCCGACTTCAGTGTCGCGGTGCGCCGGCCGTCGCTGATCGTCGCAATGCGATCAGCTTCGAAGCCGCTGTCGTCATCTTCTGCGGTGACGCTTTCATCCACCGTGACGGCCGCTCTTTCGGCGCTTGGCATGACGTCGGGGCTGTCCGGCCAGTTCGCCTTACCAAACCGCCGGGCACCGCCGAGGTCGTCCGAATAGACCACCAGATAGCGCCCATCGCTCGAGGCACCCAGGGCTTCCGGGTGCACCGCAATCAAATTGTCGTCAATGAGGAAGCTGCCGATGGAGACGACATAAAACGCAATCCGTTTGTCCTCCAACGCCAGATCCTCGATGCGCCCGAGCAGTTCCCCACCCGGGGTGACCACCACACGGCCTACCCAGTCGCTGGCTTTGGTGACTTCGGCATGCGCCTGCGGCAGCCACAGGAGCGCGGCCGCCGCCAACAGAAGTACCGTGAATATCTGGCGAGTCATGTGAAATCTCCTTCGGCTCGTACTGCACAGCCGGCATGTCCATTGCGGGCTGAAGAAAATTCGGGTTCCAGCTTAGCGCCCCGGCAGGCGGCGTAACCAGACCTGTATCTCATCCATCATGTGACGGCTGAGGGGTTTCGTCAACCTAGCTGCCTGCCGGGTGGTTGCTGACCCGGCGGCCCAGCGCAACGCGGTAAAACACCGGCACCGCAAGGAGCGTTATCAACGTCGCAAACGCAAGGCCGGACATGATGCACACCGCCATCTCTAGAAAAAACGCATCCCCCAGGAGCGGCGCCATACCCGCAATTGTGGTGCCCGCCGCGAGCATGACCGGGCGCAGCCTGCTGACGCTCGCCTCGACCAGCGTTTCCAGCGCAAAACCCTGTTCATCGAACCGTTTGTCAATCTCATCGACGAGGACAATACAGTTCTTGATGAGCATGCCGGAAAGGCTGAGGTAGCCCAGGAAAGATGGGAACGTGAACGACAGATCGGTAGCAAGCAGGCCCAGCACCACGCCGCAGGTGGTCATGGGCACCGTCAGCCAGATGACTACCGGCTGGCGGATTCTGCCGAACATCAGAATGGTGATGAAAAACATGGCACCCAACGCAATGGGAATTTTCGACGTCAGGCTTTCGTTAGCTTCCTCAGAGCCTTCGAACTCGCCACCCCACTCCAGCGCATACCCCGGCGGCAGGGGGATCGCCTCAACGTCCGGCCTGACGCGGTCGAGCGTACGCGCGGCGTTGTGCCCGAACGGCGGGTTCGCCTGAGCTTGAATGGTCCGCTCGCGATCGCGCCGGTAGATCGTGGCGTCGTCGGGCTCGAGCGCAAGCTCCGCAACCACCTGCGTCATGGGAATATGCCGCTGTTGTGCCGGACTCCACACCTGCCGTTCCAGCAGGTCTTCGACGTCGCCCCGCTCATCGGCCGGCGCTCGCGCAACGATCGGTATCAGCTTGTCCGCATCACGGAAGAGCCCAACCTGTACACCGTAGGTTGCAAACGCCAGCGCCTGCGAAAGATCCGTCCGCGTCACCCCGGCAACCCTGGCCCTTGATTCGTCAAACTTCGGCACCAGCTGCAGGACCGGTTGACGCCAGTCCGTTTTGCGATCGCGCAGATCGTGTTGGAGGTATATACCCAGCGCTTGATCAGCCAGATCTCTGAGTACCGCCGCATCCGGACCGGAAAACCGCGCTTCGATCTTCGAGTTTCCGGAGGGGGTGAACTCGGCCCTGCTGATCTGAATCTCTGCATCCGGGCGTCCTGCAACGAGTTCGTCATCAACCGCCGTCATGATGTCGTTCATCTGGGCCACATCAGCCACGCGCACGACCATCTGCGCATACGCGCTGTTGGGCTGCTCGGGATTCATGATCGTTGTGAAGCGCGTGGCCCCGCGACCAATAAAACTCGTGACGTCCTCTATACCCGGCATATCGGCAATGAGCGTCTCCACCTCGCTGACATCAGCTGCGGTCGTGTTGATGTCGGTACCTTCCGGCAGCCGGTAATCAATATAGAAAAGCGGCGTATTGGTAAGCGGGAAGAACCCCTGCTTCACGAACTGAAAGAGCCACATGCAGCCGATCGTGATGATGAGAATCAGGAGCGACATCCACCACGCCCGCCTGACGCCGAACGTCAGCAGAGCGCGGTATGGCCGATAAAGGCGGCCTGCATAAAGCTGGTCTTCCGCGACGGGTTCACCGGGACGCAGCAGGTATTTGCCAAACAGCGGCACCACCGTGATGGCAAGTACCCAGCTCAACAGCAGAGAAATGCCGACCACGTAAAACAGGGAAACCAGGAAATGTCCCGCGTTGTCATCGCTGAGGCTGATGGGACCAAAAGCGATGATTCCGATCACGGTGGCGCCGAGGAGTGGAAACTGGGTGCGCTGTACGGATTCACCGGCCGCATCCGCCGGACTCAGCCCCTTACGCACACCGATGACCATGCCTTCCGCTACGACAATGCCGTTATCGACGAGCATACCCATGGCAATCATGAGTGCGCCAAGGGAAATGCGCTGGAGCTCTATACCCGCAATCGACATGATGCAAATGGTGCCGAGGACGGTTAGCAACAACACCGCTCCAACCACCGTCCCCGCGCGCCATCCCATGAACAGGCACAGCGCCAGAACAACTGTGACAACGGACAGTCCGAGGTTACGCAAAAACTCGAGAATGGCTTCATCCACCACCTCATGCTGGGCGTAGATGCTGTCAATCTCTACGCCCAGAGGCAGTGACCGGAGGAGTTCCTGGATCTCACGGTCGACAGCACGCCCCACCTCAACGACGTTTTTGCCGGGTACAACGGACACACCAACGGTGAAGACGGGTCGCCCATTGTGGCGAATCAGCTGCGGCGGCACTTCCACGGATTCGCGGGAGATTGTGGCTATGTCCGCCAGACGCAGGATCTCCGTGGAGCCGGGCCTGCCAATCCGCATGTCGCCGACGGCTCGCTCGCTGTCGAAAGCCATCTCCGGCGCAACGCGCAGCCTGCGGCCATCATAGGCAACCGATCCGGCGGGAGTGACCTGATTCTCGACGGATATGCTCGAAAACAGGTTGTCGACCGAAAGGCCAAGCCGGGTAAATCTGCCGTGGTCTATTTCTACGTAGAGCGCCTCGTATGGCTCTCCCGCCGTCTGCACTTTCGCAACGTTGGGAACGTTGTTGAGCCGCAGAGACATGAATCGGGACATATCCCTGATTTCAGCGGGTGTGTAATCGGGCGCATGCACCGCGTACATGAAACCGTAGACATCGCCGAAGTCATCTTCGACAAGCGGCACCCCGGCTCCCGGCGGCAGACGTCCGGCCGCCTCTGTCACTCGGCGTCGCAACTCGTCGAATATCTGCGGAGTTTCGTCCGCACCGAATTCCTCTTTGAGTTCAACGGTGACTTCCGAGCGTCCGGCAACCGATTTGGAAGTAATCTCTTCGAGGTAGGGCAGTTCCTGAAGCGCCGCTTCGATGACGTCGGTCACTTCCTGCTCGACTTCTTCAGCCGAAGCCCCCGCGTAAGCGGTGATGATGAGCACGTTTTTGATTGGAAACGCAGGGTCCTCGAGACGGCCGATGCTGTCGATACCCACAACGCCGCCCACCAGACAAGCGAGCACCAATATCCAGGTATAGATGGGCTGCTCGATGGAAAACTGTGCGACGCTCCTCATGAATACGTCTACAGCTCAACCGTCGGTTCACCCAGCACACGCACCCGCATGCCCTCTCGCAGCTGGCTGGCGCCCGTTGCCACGATCATGTCGCCATCCTGCAATCCGTTGAGCACCGGCACACCATCACCCTGGGGGGCGTCCACGGCAATGTCCCGCCGCGCTACACCGAGGGTTTCCGGGTCGAAGAGCCAGACATAAAACTGCTCCTGGCCGTCGCTGACCAACGCGCTGGTGGGCACGTACATCGTGCTGGCACCGGCGTCCTTGTCACGAAAACGCCCGATTACGGTTGCCGTCATGCCTGGCAGGATGTTCCACCCCTCAGGCCGGTCGAGCGCCAGACTGACTTCGTACGTCTGCGCCACTGCGTCAGCCTCGCCACGATTCTCGTAGGGTGTCAGCGGAAATTTCTCCCCCGGCGCAAAGTCGAAGACCGCATCGATGCCAATCACCTGCTCGTCGGTAACCGTTGCCAGCAGATGTTCCGGGATGCTTGCTACAACCAGGAGCCGATCCGGGTCGTGCAGACGCACGACTTTTTCTCCTGCCCGAATCGTAACAAAGTTATCCACGTAACGTCGTGCCACGTAGGCATCAAACGGGGCTGTCAACCGCGAGTCCGCGAGAGATTCACGCGCCTTGTCCAGCCGGACGCGCTGCAGGTCATAGATGGACTTGGCATCGTCGACGACAGAGCGCGCGATCCCCCGCTGTTCCAGAACCTGCTGTTTGCGTTCCAGGTCCTGTTTGGCGAGCTGTAGCTGCACCTGGGCTTCACGCACGGCAAGTTCGAAATCGGTGGGATCGAGCGCCGCCACCAGCTCGCCTCTGGCGATGGTCTGCCCTTCGAGCACGGGGAGCTGCTCCAACGGGCCCGACACTTCGAACGTCATGTCTATCGACTGCACCGCCTCCACACGCCCGACAAATTCCTGTTGCATCGTTTCGCCGGTGTCTTTGACGACAAAGATACGCGCCGGGCGTACGCTTTGATCAGCCGGGTCCGGGTCCGAACGATCGGCACAGCCGCTCAACAGAAACAACGATATCAGCCCAAAGACTCTGACCATTCGACCCCCGGATAGCAGAACCTCAGTGTACCGCCAAAACGTGAGCCTGTGCGCATTGCTGCTGTGGATATCGGCAAATTTTCAATGAGTTAGCGGGTTTTCTTCCGGCCGTTCGTCATCTGATGTTCACAGTCCGCGCGTAGTCTGCGCCAAACCTGAGGAACCTGTGGCTATGAGCGGAAAAACTCACTACCCGTCGATCTTTCTCTCGGACATCCACCTGGGCACCAAGGGCTGCCAGGCCGAAAAGCTGGTGGACTTTCTCAAAGCACACTCCTGCGACCGTCTATATCTCGTCGGCGACATTGTCGACGGCTGGCGCCTGAAATCGGGCTTTTACTGGCCGCAGGCACACAACAACGTGCTACGCCGGTTTTTGACGATGACCAAAAATGGAACCGAAGTGATCTATGTGACCGGTAACCACGACGAGTTCCTGCGCAAGTATTCGGACATGCAGATAGGCAATCTGCACGTTGTCGATCGCTACGTCCACGAAACTCAGGACGGCAGGCGCCTGCTTGTCATCCACGGTGACGAGTTTGATGTCATCACGCGTTACCACAAATGGCTCGCGTTCGCCGGAGACATTGGTTATACGTTTCTGCTGGAAGCAAACAGACTGGTCAACGCAGCCCGTTCGCGTTTCGGTTACGGCTACTGGTCGCTGTCTGCCTGGATCAAACACCGTGTCAAACGCGCGGTGAACTTCATCAGCGAATTCGAAGGTGCAATCGCCCACCAGTGCAATCGCCTGGGCTACGACGGCGCCGTCTGCGGCCACATCCACCACGCTGAGATCAGCGAGATTGAAGGCGTGACCTATATGAACTGCGGTGACTGGGTGGAGAGCTGCACTGCCCTCGTGGAAAACGCTAACGGCAGTTTTCGCATCATCAAATGGGACGAAGCTGCCACAACTGCGGACATTATCGAGCTCGAACCGCAAATCGAGCTCGCACCGACACCTGCCCGCAAGAGCGCCTGAAACGCTCGCTCGATCTCGATCTACCACAAAAAAGGCCGCGCAGTGCGCGGCCTTTTTAGTCTTCCGGGAAGGCTCAAGCGGCTTTCTTTGCCCGTCGTCCCGCGAGAATGTCTACGCTCGAATAGTAGGCTTTGATGTCCGTAAAGGGATCGGTGATCAGCTTCACGAACCATACCATCGCGTTTTTGAAGCCGTGCCGCCGGATCAACAGAAGCACACGTCCAAAAATCACCATGGCGGTAAAGTAAAACCATTGCACAGCAACAGATGAGGCAACGGGTCCCAACAGCGTCGCCCAGGCCATGTTCGGCGCCGCGAGGATATTGACCGTCGGGATCAGCAGGTAAATAGCAACGATGACGCTTTTACTGCGGGTATCAAATCCCAGCAGTAGCTGCTCAGCATCGTGACAAGGCGGCTCAATGAGCGCGTGTCCTATCTGGCGAATGAACAGTGCGCCGAGACCCAACCACATTGCAGTGACCAGATCCGAGAAAACGAGCCAGTAACAATAGATAAAAACGCTCGAACTCACGAGATGTAAGAACTGATTCGTTCGATCGCTGTGGGACGCTTCATGGTCATCATGCTTGCGCCGCATCACCTCCGAGTAAAAATCGCTCAGCGTTCCTGGAACCATACTTCCAACCATATCCTTAACTACCCCTCTACGGGTTGCTTTAGCTCTGTCCGGTTGCTCTGCTTCAGACAACCACCATTTGTCATCACGCATGCGGCTCGCCGCGCGGTGAAGTTTTGCGGTGAGCGCCGCGAACTCCGCCTCGGTGTAGTCCATGCTCACCAGACAGCGTCCGGTCCCCACCCAACTCAATGCGATGCCTTCAGCACGCATGTAGTACTGCAGCAGCCAGTGAAAACGGCTCGGCTGCGTGAACTCGATCGTCCAGATCGTCGACAGATGCTCGATCCGTATCGGCAGATCGGCCGCGACGAAGGATTCGTTTGCCTCGCCAACCCAGGTTTCCATGCGCTGCTCTAACGCGCTGTAGTCCTGCTCCGCTTCAGGCGTCATGGACCAGCGCAGAAACTCGTTCATGGTGCCCATAGCCGCCGGGTATGCGGAAAACGTGCCCACAACGTAGGCAATCCGCATGGGATGGTCCGGGTCGAACCGGCGCATCAGATTGGCTTTGCCGCAAACGACGCCAATGGGCAGGCCCGCAGCCACGGTCTTGCCGTACATCACCATGTCAGCCTGTACGCCGAAGTACTCCTGGGCACCGCCGACCCCCAGGCGGAAACCGCTGTAAACCTCGTCGAAGAGGAGTGGGATGTCGCACTCGTCGCACACCTTTCTGAGGTCGCGCAGCCAGGCGGCGTAGTCGGATTCCCGCGTATCCTCGAGCGAACCGCCGGAAGTTTTCCGCACCTCGTCGGTCAGGAGCACGGCATCGTTGGGCGGCGGCGAGTTGGGATGAAAAGACTGAACCGGGTTGATGAGAATGCCCGCAATTTCCCGACGCCGACTCCTTATGACTTTGAGCGCGCCGGGTTTCATCTCCGTCAACGTGAGGCAATCGCCGATTGCCCTTTCACTGCCGAGCCCCGGCTGAACGCCGTCCCACCAACCATGGTAAGCGCCGGTAAAGCAGACAATTTTCTTACGCCGTGTATTGAAGCGGGCGAGCCTGACGGCGGCCATGACCGCCTCGGTCCCACTCGTATGGAAGGAGATTTCGTCCAGGTTGGAGATCTGCTTCAGGCGCTGGATGTTGTCGACAACTATCGGGTGCAGCGGGCCAAGTACCGGGCCAAGATCCTCGACCTTCGCAAGACCCTCCTTGATCCAGGACTTATAGCGATCGTATCCCGCGACGTTGACGCCATAGGAGCCGCTGACATCAAGACTCTTGTTATCGTCGAGATCAAAGAGGTACGGACCTTCGGTTCGTTCCACCACGGCGGCAAGATTGAACGTGTCACGCATCACAGCCGCAAAGGGAAACGGCACGCGGTTCGCATCCGCGAATCGTAAATCAGACATACTTTCGCGTAGCTGCGCGGCCCAATCATTGGACCGAGGACTCCGCTCGTTCAGCTCGCCCGCCAGCTGCTCCAGACCGCGACGGCGTGCCAGGACGTATTTGTCATCGGCACCATCCGCGGTAAAAAACTGCTCTTCGGAAAGGTTTCTGGTTCCGACAAGCCTGGAAACGAATCGTGATACACGAGGGGTCAGCGCGTAGCCGCGAAACGAACCCGCGGCGGCCAGCAGCTTACGTCCATGCAGCATCACGATCAGGGCAATAACGCCCAGAATCCATCCATAACCAATTACTAACGAGAACGCTTCGGGGGGTAGGGGGTTGAGCACAAACACTCTCCGGAAGCTTCTGAGGTGGCCGTACCCTAATCGAAAGAGGTTATGTCTTTATGAAAAATCGGTCAGTTGTATGAATCTTTTGTTAAGCAAAAGTGCAGAAAACGGCAATATGTGGCGTTTTTTCTCAAACAAAGTAACGCAACGTTCATAAACGGGTTGAGACAAAGCGATCAACGCAACGCGTTCTGATCCTCACTCGGCAGCGGCAACACCCGCATCCCGGCAAGCCGCAGGAGCAGGTTTTCCAGAGATAGCCAGGCATCACCCGGCAGCTGGCCTTTTCCCTGTTGATCGATCACCGCACACTCGGCAAGCACGGCACCGGGATCTTTGATTCTCCGCATGAACGCTTCCAGAGCCCGCTGCCGGTCACGCGGAAGACCCCGGGTTGAGGTGCGACGGAGCTGACTTGCAAGCGCGTAGAGGACCGAGAAAGGACTGACCCCTTCTTCGCGCACGCTGGCGATGATCTTTGCCGTTTGAACGGCATCCGCCACCATGACCGCATCCAGGAGATCGAATGTGTTGTAGCGGGAAGCGTCCTCGAGCGCCGCCACCAGAGCTTCCAAAGTAATCGGTTCCGGAAGGTCGAGCAGTGCAAGCTTGTCCAATTCCTGCGCGGCGGCCAGCAGATTGCCTTCCACCCGTTCGGCCAGATAGGTGAGCGCGTCCGGCGCGAGAGTAATTCCAAGGCCCTGGCTGCGGGTTTTCAACCAACGCGGCAGCTGCCCGGGAGACACCGGCCACACGAGCGTCACGACACCAGCCTGGTCCAGGGCTTTGAACCAGGCGCTCGAGCGCTGGCGCGGATCCAACCGCGCCGTGCGCAGTAGCAGAATGACGTCGTCCTGCGCTGCCGCGGAGGCGGTCCATTCGCGGAGCGCTTCTGATGCTTCACGATCGAATTTTTTCACAGGAACGCGGACGTCGAGCAGTTTGCGTTCGGCAAACAGTGACAAGCTGGCTGCATCGTGGTGCAGGTTGTGCCAGCGAAACCCAGTTTCGACATGGTGTATAGAGCGTTCTGTATAGCCCTGCTGGCGAGCAGCCTGGATCAGCTGATCGCAGCACTCCTCCACAAGAAGCGTTTCGTCACCCGATATCAGATAGACAGACGCCAGCGGTCCGGCAATGTGCGACGCAAATTCTTCAGCTCTGACCTGCATTGACGTTTCTGCTCACTGCCTCCATCGCGCGGATGATCTGTCCGACCATGTCCTGCATGAGTTCACGCTCGAGCAGCGCCTGTTCTTCACTGCTACCGACAATGTTGTCGCGATCGATCCGGTAGACCCGCCGACGTTCGATCCACGCGGCCGGGGCAAGCTCCCCCTCACCGCTTCCCAGAATGCGGTAACGCACGGCGAGGCTCGTTTCATATTCGGCGGCGCGTGCGCTCCCTGCCACCGAAACGCTGCGGCGTTCGCGCCGCTGATCCAGAATCTCGACCTTAATGGCTGCTTCTTTTGCCGCCACCTCAATGACGCCGGCCTGACCCAAGCCGCGGCGCAGTTCCTGACTGATGGGAAGCCCGGTTTTACCAGTGACCGCAAAGCTGTCGACGCTACCGGCAAAGTTGTAAGACCTCAGCTTGAAGCCGCAGCCGCCCAGGCTGACCAGCACCAGCGCTGACAGCAACAGACAGACGGCGGCACGTTGGAAAGACGCCGGCATCACTCAACGAACAACGATGTTGACGAGTTTGTTGGGCACAACAATTTCTTTGACGACGGCCTTTCCATCCATGTGCCGAGCGACGTTGTCAGCCGCTTTGGCGAGATCCAGCACCACGCCCTGCTCAGCGTCGGCAGGCACCTCGATTTTGCCTCGCACTTTTCCGTTTACCTGCACGACGTATTCAATGACCGCCTGCGCAAGCGCGCTTTCGTCGAGCTCGGGCCAGCCCTGCTCAATCAACGCGCCCTCACCCCCAACCATCGGCCAGAGGACGTGTGTCAGGTGTGGCGCAATCGGAGAAATGACGAGGAGCGCGGTGCGCAGCCCTTCCGTCATCACAGCCCGCTCGTTGTCGTCCGCAGGATCGAAACGACTGAGCGCGTTGGTGAGCTCCATGACGGCGGAAACGACCGTATTGAACTGCACGCGTCGGCCGAGATCGTCATCAGCCCGCGCTATCGTCTCATGCGTCTTGCGCCGCACCTCTGCCGCCGTCTCACCAAGAGCGGCAGGATTCAGCGCGCCACCCAATCCGCCTACGGCGTGCTCGTGAACCATGCTCCACAGCCGCTTCAGGAAACGCAGTGCACCCTCAAGCTGCGCTTCACCCCACTCAAAGGACTGATGCGGTGGCGCCGCCATCATCATGGCTGTACGCACCGTATCCGCGCCGTATTTGTCGAGAAGCTTCTGTGGATCACCGGCATCACCCGCCGATTTCGACATCTTTTTACCGTCCTGCAGCACCATGCCGAGCATCAGGAGGTCGGTGAACGGCTCGTCGGCATCGACGAGGCCTTCGTCACGCATCAGCTTGAAATAGAAGCGCGCGTACAGCAGATGCAGGATGGCATGCTCGATCCCGCCGACATAGTGGTTGACAGGCGCCCAGAAGTTGACCCGGTCGTCCACCATCGGCTCGTTGGCATCCGGGCAGGCGAAGCGCGCGTAGTACCAGGAAGACTCCATGAACGTATCGAAGGTATCTGTCTCCCGGCGCGCAGGCGCACCGCACTCCGGGCAGTCGACCTGCAGGAAGCTCTCCATGGTCGTGAGCGGCGAGCGCACCCCTTCAAACTGCACTTCGGTTGGCAGGACAACCGGCAGGTCTTGCTCCGGCACGGGCACAACGCCACAGTGCTCACAGTGAATCATGGGGATCGGGCAGCCCCAGTAGCGTTGGCGCGAGACGCCCCAATCACGAAGCCGATAATTGGTCACCCGACGCCCGGCACTTTTCGCGGCAAGCGCGTCGGCAATGCCGTCGAATGCGGCGGCGGAGGTGAGCCCGTCAAACTCGCCGGAGTTCACGAGCACGCCTGGCTCGGTAAACGCCGCTTCCTCCAGATCGCAGTCATCGTCACCCTCCGGAGCAATGACCTGCACGACCGGAATGTCGTATTTACGCGCAAACTCCCAGTCACGCTGATCGTGACCCGGTACCGACATGACGGCGCCCGAGCCGTACTCCATCAGAACGAAGTTGGCGACCCAGACCGGCAGATCCGCACCGGTGAGGGGATGCTTGACCGTCAACGCCGTCGCGACACCGGCCTTTTCCATCGTAGCCAGATCCGCTTCGGCGGTGGTTGCCTGTTTGCAGGTCTCGACAAACGCGGCCACTTCCGCGTCAACGGCCGCAGCCGCTTCAGCCAGCGGGTGCTCTGCGGCAACCGCAACGTAAGTTGCACCAAGAAGCGTATCCGGTCGTGTGGTGAATACCGTGAGCACGTCATCGCGTCCGTTGACGGCAAAGTCGATTTCCACGCCCTGGGACTGACCGATCCAGTTGCGCTGCATGCTTTTGACCGACTCGGGCCAGCCGGTCATTTTGTCGAGCTCGTTCAGAAGCTCTTCCGCGTAGTCGGTAATCTTCAGGAACCACTGCGCCATTTCACGGCGCTCGACGACGGCGCCCGAGCGCCAGCCTCTGCCGTCAACGACCTGCTCGTTCGCAAGTACGGTCTGATCAACCGGGTCCCAGTTGACCACCGCATTTTTGCGGTAGACGAGACCCTTTTCGTACAGTTTGATGAAAAGCCACTGCTCCCAGTGGTAGTACTCCGGATCACAGGTGGCAAATTCCCGCGACCAATCGATGCCAAAGCCAAGCCGCTGCATCTGACCGCGCATGTAGGCAATGTTGTCTTTGGTCCAGGTGGCGGGTGGAATCCCGTTCTTGATCGCGGCGTTTTCCGCCGGGAGTCCAAACGCGTCCCAGCCCATCGGCTGCATGACGTTGTAGCCTTTGAGGCGATGATAACGGCCGATGACATCCGCCAGGGTGTAGCAGCGCACGTGACCCATGTGCAGGCGGCCGCTGGGGTACGGGAACATGGCCAGGCAGTAGAATTTCTCCCCTTCGCCGCTTTCGGTTGCCCGAAAGCTCTCGTGGTCGTTCCAGTACTCCTGGGCCTGGCTCTCAACTGTGGGGGGGTGGTAAACCGCGTTCATCTCGTTCAATTGGCGTTGTCGTTCAAAGGCGCGCTAGGATACCACTACAACCCCTTCAGGCCCACGACAGGCGCCACGCCGCGGCGCGTGTCGTAGCCGCTCGTTTGTTCAGGAGTCCATGTGAGAACCCGCGTCAAAGTCTGTTGTATCGCCTCAATCGACGAGGCGCAGATGGCCATTGCAGCCGGCGCGGACGCGCTCGGTCTGGTTGCGGAAATGCCGTCGGGACCCGGCCCCATCGATGACGAGCGTATCCGCACAATCGCGGCAGCAACGCCGCCGCCAGTGGCGACGTTTCTCCTCACTTCGCGCGAACGCGGAAGGGACATCGTGGATCACGCCCGCTTCTGCGGTACCAACACCGTCCAGGTGGTGAGTCACATTGATCCTGCCGAATACGAAACCATTGTCCGCGCGCTGCCTGAGGTACGGCGGGTGCAGGTCATTCACGTGGAAGACGAAAGCGCGCTCGATCTCATTGAAGCCTACGCTCCGCACGTACATGCGTTTCTCCTGGACAGCGGGCGGCCGTCCGCCGCGGTGGCCGAGCTTGGTGGCACAGGTCGCCCCCATGACTGGTCCATCAGCAGAGAATTTGTCGCCCGCGCCGCAAAGCCTGTATTCCTGGCGGGTGGCCTGCGGCCCGAGAACGCGGCAGAAGCGATTGCAACGGTCCAGCCCTACGGCCTGGACCTCTGTTCGGGTATCCGCAGCGAAAACCAGTTGGATGCGGACAAGCTCATCGCGTTCATGAACGCTGTGCGCGGCGCGCCATGAGCCGCCACGCCAGGGCCATGATCAGGAGCGCGAGAACCGGCCAATGGCCAACGTAGCTGAAAGGCGTACGGCCCTGCATGACCGACACTTCACCCCGCAGCACGCCCGCTTCGAATTGAGGTAGCTGATCCTGGACGACTCCTTCGTGATCGACGATCGCCGTCACGCCGTTATTCGTCCCGCGCAACATCCAGCGGCCATTTTCCCGGGCACGTGCCTGCGCGATCTGCATGTGTTGGTGCGGGCCAATGCTCTCCCCGAACCAGGTGTCGTTGGATATGGTCATCAAGAGGGCGGCGGTTGCTGCCTGACGCCGCATCGTTTCCGGATAGGCCACTTCATAGCAGATGGCCATGGCCGCTTCGCCCATGCTGAGACTTAGATTTTCCTGATCCACGTCTCCCGGCACTGACGAAGACATGGGTAGATCGAAAAACTCGATGAGCCCTCTCAGCACAGACTCCAACGGCACGTATTCGCCGAAAGGCACCAGATGAATCTTCGCAAACTTACCCGATGCTTGACCGAGCCCAATGGCGGTATTGCGGAACTCGTATTGATCACCCGGCAAAACGGTAAGGTCGGGAATACCGACAACGACGTTGGTAGCCGTTGCCTGCCCTCTGGCGTTGAGCTGATTCAGCAAACCCTGAACCTGCTGCGGGAACAGCGTGATTGCGCCTTCCGGCCAGACCAGGATGTCCGCGTCCCAATGTGCCTGTGACAGGGTCACGTGGGACTCGATGTTAGGCACCGCCTGCTCCCGCAGCCATTTCAAGTTCTGGTCGATGTTGCCCTGCACCAGAGCAACGGAGTGCGTGCTGGCAACCTGGACCCAGGTTGCCGTGCTGATGAGGGCCCCGCCGAGCCAGACCGCAACGGCCATGACCGCGCCCACCCAGATCCAACGCCTCTGTCCGACCAGAGCGACAGCCGCTGCGGCGCTCAGCACGACACCTGCACCGGTGCCAAGCACGCCGAGCACCGGAATCCAGCCACCCGCCCACGTCTGCATGACGGCATACCCGGGCAGCAGCCACGGAAAGCCCGTGAGGAGCCACGTGGATACCCAGTCAACTGCAATCCATGCCGCCGTGAACACCAGCACGTTCTGGAGAGACCAGGCAGCTTCATCGCGCAGCGTGCGATAGAGCCAGCCGACCGGCAGTGTGAAGAGAAACGCCAGGAGCAACACAAAGAGGACAACAAGCGATCCCGCCAGCCACGGTGGCGCATTCCCGTAAACGTGGATACTGACGTATACCCAGGAAGCGCCAACGGCGTACTTGCCGATACCGAAGACATACGTCAGCAGCAGCGGGTTTGCGTCGGGCTGCTGCAGCAGCCAGAACAAACCCCCAATGGCGATAAACACCAGCGGCCAGAGATCAAACGGCGCGAATCCCAGGACGTATATGGCACCCAGGACCAGCGCCAGAAGGTGGGTCATGAAGCGATGTTCACACGCAGAAGGCGCAGGCGCTTGGAATCCGCGTGCAGCACCTCAAAGTGAAGATTCTCGATCTCCACCGCCTCGCCGCGCTCAGGCACGTGCCCGAAGGCGTGCAGCACAATGCCGCCAATGGTGTCGAACTCGTCGTCGTCGATGCTGGTGTCGAAGTGCTCGTTGAAATCCTCGATGGGCAGATTCGCTTTGACGTGAAAGCTGTTGGGCTCCATCTGTTTGATGGCGCTTTCGTCGTCGATGTCGTGCTCGTCCTCTATCTCTCCGACAATCTGCTCGAGCACGTCCTCGATGGTCACCGCACCGGATATTTGTCCGTATTCGTCGACCACCAGCGCCATGTGATTGCGCGTTGCGCGAAACTCCTGCAGCAGCACATTCAACCGCTTGCTCTCGGGAATGATTGTTGCCGGCCGTATGCAGTCTTTCATGTAAAACCGATTGCGATCCTGCTCGAGCACCAGCGGCAGCAGATCCTTTGCGTGCAGTATGCCCTTGATGTCGTCCATGTCGTCACCGATGACAGGGAACCGCGAGTGTTGCGACTCGATCACTATGGGCAGCAGTTCGTCCGGCTCCTGCCCCTCGTGCACGACAATGAGAGAGGAACGGGGGATCATGATGTCGCGGGCGTGCATGTCGCCGACGTGCAGCGCGCCGAAGATGATATTGAGCGCCTCGTCGTCGAACATGCGGCGGTTCGCTGCGTCACGCAGCATGTCCATCAGTTCGGCAATGTCCTCCGGCTCGTCGGAAAACAGATCAGCCAACCATTCGCGCAAACCGCGTCGCGCAGGTTCGACCGAGTCATCACGGCCGTCGTCCTGTTGGCTCAGGTCGCGCCGCTCGGAAGTGTCGCTCATTTAGCAGTTAGAGAAGTGTCCTTGAGGTGCATGTATACCACAAAGGTGAGGCTGCGTCGCAAGGCTCATTCGGCGATCAGATAGGGGTCATCGATATCCAGCTGACGCAGCACTGATACTTCGAGACGTTCCATTTCCTCGGCATCCGCGTCCTTTATGTGGTCGTAGCCGAGCAGGTGCAGAAGGCCATGTACAACAAGGTGGCAGAAGTGATCCTGAACGGATTTGCCCTGCAGTTCCGCTTCTTCCACCACCACCGGCCAGCAGATGGCAAGGTCACCCAGCGGTGCCGGCTCCGGCAGACCGAGATCTGCTGCGAAGCTCAATACGTTGGTAGGCTTGTCTACGTCGCGATAGGTTGCGTTCAGCTGGCGCGACTCGTCCGCGTCACAAATACGAATGCACATCTCGCGGCGGGCACGCTCATCGCCGACAGCGTCCGCCACGCAATTGACGATGCGTTCCATAGAGACGTTGTCGATGACCGGGCTGACATCGAGGGCGACGTCAACCTGGACGTCAACCGGCATCTCGGTCGGAACCGCCTTTACTGTCATCCGCCGCGGCGTAGGCGTCTACGATTCGCTGCACGAGCGGATGACGGACCACGTCTTTCGAGCCGAAGTGGGTGAAGCTGATGCCGTCGATATTACGCAACACGTTGCGCACGTTGATGAGCCCCGAGCTTTCACCGCGCGGCAGGTCAATTTGCGTGATGTCGCCTGTTATGACCGCCGTTGAGCCAAAGCCGATGCGCGTTAGGAACATCTTCATCTGGGCTATGGTGGTGTTCTGACTTTCATCGAGAATGATGAAGGCATTGTTGAGCGTGCGCCCCCGCATGTAGGCGAGTGGCGCCACCTCTATGATGTTGCGCTCGATGAACTTGTTCACCCGCTCGATCCCCATCATCTCGTAGAGCGCATCGTAGAGCGGGCGTAGATACGGGTCGATCTTCTGCGCAAGGTCACCCGGCAGAAACCCAAGCTTCTCGCCGGCTTCGACTGCAGGGCGTACCAACAGGATCCGCGCCACTCGCTGAGATTCCAACGCCTCCACGGCGCACGCGACCGCAAGATAGGTTTTACCCGTTCCCGCAGGACCGATGCCGAAGTTGATGTCGTGGCGGCGAATGCGTTCAGTATAGGTATGCTGATTCCCGCCGCGGGGTTTTATCGGCTTCTTATAGGTGCGGATGATGATCTCACCGTCGTCTTCGCCGGTCGCATCGCTGTCTTTGTCCGTCGTCTGCAGCAGTTCTTCCACCCCGGCCTCCTGCAGGTACAGGTGCACAAAATCCGGCTCAATCGCATCTCGATCCTGGGTTTCCCGGTAGAGCTGACGCAGCAGCGCCGCAGCCGCCTCGACTCGTGGCTCACCACCGCTGACCTGAAACTCGTTACCACGATTACGGATGTGCACCGCAAGGCGGCGTTCGAGGTGTTTCAAGTTCTGATCATAGGGACCGCACAGAGCGGCGAGACGTTGCGAATCGTTCGGTTCGAGGATTACGCGGCGGGTTAGCGCGATAACCTGCGCATCTTCACCTGGGCTGGCAGGTGTTGTCTTATCTTCCAAATTTCACCATGTCGTTTGCTGTAGAGAGTCACCCTCAGTACCTTCCTGCGGCAAAGGATATGCCCCTCGAAGTCAGAGTCAAATGAACTTTCCACTCAGGCAATCGCTTCGCCCGGCCCGGGGGCCGCAAACTTGCGACGGGTGTGGCAGGTGTCGACGGCGTCCATAGATACGTGCATTAGCAAGTCAACGTACACAAATTTTTTACAGTTTCCCGGACAAACTCGGGTTATTCTCCCAGACATGCTATCTGGACGGCGTGAATGATAGAGACACAGTGGATTGTCGAGCAGCAACTCGTGCGCCACACGTGCATCGGGAACGTCAGCTTTGCCGACCTGTTCGAAACGCTCTCCGCAACGGTTCGCGACGCCAGGTTCGCTGAGATCCGGGTCTCGCTGTGGGATTTGAGAAGTGGTGATTTCGACGTGAACTACGAGGGGCTCGCTGCAATGGTGCCCGCGTTTCTGCGGCTGACCCCGCTCCACGAGCCCGCACGGCACGTGGCTTGGGTTGTCAATTACCATTTCAGTGAAGCCGTCATCGAACATTTCTATCAAAGCTACCCCTGGCCATCGCAGTGGCAGGTATTCCAGTCGATGCGTACGGCAGAATTGTGGGCTCGCCGAGCCACCAACCCCTAGCAATCAACGTGCGGCAACACGCCGGCCTCGCAGCGAGTTCGGCAGCGCTGCGGTCACGAACACTGGCGTGATCGTGCCAACCAGACTTTCCGGCCCATCGAAGTTCACCACACGGTTGTTTTCCGTGCGTCCGGCCAACTGCGTCCGATCCTTGCGCGAAGTCCCGGTAACGAGCACGTCAAATTCTTTCCCGACCATGTCTTCGGAAATTTCCAGCGCCTGTCCCCTGAGCTTTTCCTGCAGCTCAGCCAGCCAGCGTTTCTTGGTGCTCATGGACACCGGATCCGCCAACGCAGCGGCGGGCGTGCCGGGACGCGCGCTGTAGATAAAGCTGAAGGAGACGTCGAAGACAACCTCATCTATCAACGCCATGGTGGCGTCGAAATCTTCCTGGGTTTCGCCCGGAAAGCCAACGATGAAGTCCGAAGACAGGCTGATGTCCGGACGGATCTGACGCAGGCGGCGGATCTTCTCGAGATACTCGGCTCGCGTGTGCCCGCGCTTCATGGCAGCGAGGACTCGGTCGGATCCGGACTGCACCGGCAGATGCAGATGGTTCACGAGCTTGGGCGTAGCGGCATACGCCTCGAGCAGGGTGTCAGTGAAGTCCATCGGGTGCGAAGTCGTGTAGCGGATACGCTCGACGCCCTCAATCTCCGCGACGTAATGAACGAGCTCTGCGAGATCCGCGAAGTCGTCGTCGATGGCACCACGGTAGGAATTGACGTTCTGTCCGAGCAGATGGATTTCCCGTACGCCCTGACGAGCCAGCGCCACTACTTCCTGCATCACCGACCCTACCGAACGGCTGACCTCTTCGCCTCTCGTGTACGGCACGACACAGAATGAGCAGTACTTGCTGCACCCTTCCATGATCGAGACATACGCGGCGGGACCTTCCATGCGTGGCTCCGGCAGCCGGTCGAATTTCTCGACTTCCGGGAAAGTGACGTCCACGACGGGTAACTTGCGAACCTGCGCCGAAGACACCATTTCCGGCAGCCGGTGAATCGTCTGCGGGCCGAAAACCATGTCGACATAGGGTGCCCGCTCGCGAATGGCTTCCCCTTCCTGGCTCGCCACGCACCCGCCAACGCCAATGACCAGATCCGGGTTCGCGTCCTTCAACGTCCGCCACCGACCCAGCTGATGAAACACCTTTTCCTGAGCTTTCTCGCGAATCGAGCAGGTATTCAGCAGAATGACATCCGCATCAGCGGCGTCATGCACCAGCTCATAGCTGCCCTCCTCGCGCAGGACGTCGTGCATCCTGGCCGAGTCGTACTCGTTCATCTGGCAGCCGTGCGTTTTGACGAAAAGCTTCTTTCTGGTCGGTTCGTTCATAAGTCTTCATTGCTTCCGCGCGGGCATTCTCCTCCGCGGGGCGCGCATTATAGGCGTTCAAGCGCCGAGCGCGACACCCGTGGCGTGATACCGGGCATATCCCCGCCCCTTGAAACCTGGCAAACTGCCCGCATATCTGCCACGCAGTTCCACATTTTCAACACATCCCATGACCGAAAGCCACGTGACACAACATATTTACCGGGTGCTCTTCCACAACCAGGGCCAGATCTACGAGCTCTACGCTCACGCCATCTATCAAAGTGAGCTCTACGGCTTCGTCGAGGTAGAGGATTACACGTTCGGCAACCGCTCCGGCATGGTCATCGACCCTTCCGAAGACAAGCTGCGCACCGAGTTTGAAGGGGTACAGCGCTCGTTTATCCCGATGCACGCGATCGTGCGCATCGACGAGGTGGAAAAGGAAGGCGTCGCTAAGATCACCGACAGCCACGGCGAAAAGGTCACCCCGTTTCCCATGCCGCTGCCGAAAGACTCGAGCTGATCCCAGCTAATTAAGAAACTCAGGCAGCCCTCGCCGGATTCGCGCGTCCAGCCGCGACAGCTTCTCTCGCGAGCCTCCGCGCAACCCCATCCGTTGATGTGCCGCTTGCAGCGGCCTGCTGCAGAATGTCCAGCAGCCGGTGCGAGATTGCATCGATACGTTCACCGACCCAGCGTTCGACGCTGTGATCGACCGTCTCGGTGAACTGCCCGCGCTGCAACAGATACTCGTGCGCAACGCTGATCACGCCACCGGCATTGATGACAAAATCGGGCGCGTAAACGACACCCCGCTCTGCGAGGATCTCCCCCGCGGTTGCGTCCAGAAGCTGGTTATTTGCTGCGCCGGCGACGACCCGCACCTCAAGGATAGAGGCCACCTCGTCGTCAATGACACCCCCCAGAGCGCAGGGGGCAAACACGTCCATTTCGGCTTTGAGTAACTCATCAGGACCAACCCCGCGCACCCTGTAACGCTCACGCGCCTCGCGAACGCGTGCGGGATTGATGTCCGTGGCCGTGACTTCCGCACCGGCACGCACGAGCCAGTGACACAGCGACATACCCACCGCGCCGAGCCCCTGCACCCCAACCCGAACCCCGTGCAGATGCTCCACCCCGAGTGCAAACTGCACCGCGGTCTTCAGACCAACGAACACCCCATAGGCTGTTTTCGGCGATGGATCGCCGCCGATACCATCCGCACCAAGTCCTGACACGTACGGGCTCGTCGCAGCCATGCTGCGCATCTCGGCAACCCCCATGCCAACGTCTTCAGCCGTGACGTATCGACCGTTGAGCTCGTTGAGCCACCCCGCAAATACCGCAAGCTGCTCAGCCGTGGGCCGCGGTTGGTCGTCCGCCAGAATGACACTTTTACCGCCGCCGAACGGCAGCCCCGCCAGCGCGTTCTTGAGCGTCATACCTTCGCTCAGACGCAGCGCGTCGGTGATCGCCTCGCCCACATCTGCGTACCGCCAGCGCCGGCAGCCACCCGCCGCCGGTCCCAGGCGCGTCGAGTGCATGGCAATGATTGCCGTGAGGTTGGTGGCTTCGTCATGACGGATTTCCACGCGTTCGTGCGCAAACGGGGGCATGTTCATCATCGATCTCGTCCTACTGCTAAGCGCGCCTGAATGATCGGCACGTCAGACGAGTTTAGGCACGCCGCAGAGGGATTAGGTTGCAAACATCACGCTTATCCGCTTCCAATCGAGACTACTATCTCGTTGATCCGAACAAACGGTAAATTTCATCCTAATTTCAAGCTCACACGCCCGTTGTGTTCAATACCCTTCTGAGAGAAATGGAAACGCCGACAGCACGTGCGCCGGCCCGATCGAGACGTCTTTCGTCACCAGATCCGGCGTCAGTTGATCGAGCTGATTGACGCCCGCCAGCGCCATGCTGGTGCGTACCTCCTGCTCGAGAATCGTAAAAGCATCCATCAGGGCATCGTAACCGCCGGCGGCCATCGCCAGCCCCTCGATACGGCCCATCGCCACGGCCGTGGCGCCCAGACACCGCGCTTTGACGACGTCCGCGCCACGCATGAATCCACCGTCGACGATGATCGGCGCGCGCCCATCGACCGCGGCCGCCACCTCGGGCAACGCGTCAATACAGGCCCTCGTATGGTCGAGCTGACGACCACCGTGATTGCTCACCCAGACGACATCCACACCCAACTCCGCGCAACGGGCGGCATCTTCACCGGTGGCGACGCCCTTGATGTAGAGCGGAATGTCGAACTTGTCCTTAATGTGCGCAACCGTATCCCAGGTCATGGAAGCCTGGTAGTTGAAGTCACCGCCGCCGGCGACGCGCCCGGACAACGGGACGTAGCGTTTGAGGATATCGCGCTCCCGGCGTGAGTAAGTCTGCGTATCGGCTGTCAGGCAGAAACCAGTGTAGCCCGCGGCTATTGCGCGTTCGATGATGTCATCCATCCAGGCCTGGTCGCCGATGAGGTACAGCTGATAGACGCGCGGCCCCGGGTACTGCTCGGCCAGCGCCTCGAAATCCGGCAGGCAGACGGAGCTGAGCACCTGCAGCAGGCCAAACTCCTGCACGGCCCGGGCGACGCCTGCGGCACCGCTTTCCTCGAACACCTGGATCGAGCCGATGGGCGGCATGATGACGGGCATCCTGAGCTCATGACCCAGGAGCTCTGTCGCGCAGCTCACCTCGGTGACTTCGTTCAGTATCCGCGGTTTGAACACCCAGGATTCCACGCCGGCGCGGTTGCGCCGCAGCGAACTTTCGGTGTCCGCGCCTCCAACCAGGTAATCCCACGCACCCTGGTCCAGGTTCTGCCGCGCCTTCCTGGCGATTTCGTGCAAGGTAAGAAATCGAGCCACGATGCTCCCCACAAATGTGCCTTAAGAAGCTTACCACGAGAGGGTAAACTAGCGGTTTGCACGCACACGAGAGGAGACCTGCAATGTCGGGAATGGTCATCATCGGCGCCGGTCACGCAGCGGGACAAGCTGCGGCCAGCCTGAGACAGGAAAAATACGAGGGTCCCATCACCATCATCGGTGACGAATCCCACGTGCCTTACCAGCGCCCGCCTTTGTCGAAGCAGTACCTTTCCGGAGAACAAGGCATCGAACGCGTTTATCTCCGCCCCGAAAAGTTCTACGACGACAAAGACGTCACCCTGAAACTCGGCGTCACCGCCACGGCAATCAACCGTGACGACAAAACGGTGAGCCTCGACAACGGCGAAACCGTGGCCTACGACAAACTGATCATCAGCACGGGCAGCCGCCCGCGCATCCTGAACATCGAAGGCTCCGATCTGACCGGTATCCACTACCTGCGCACCATTGCCGACGTGGATGCCATCCGCGCGGAAATGCAGGCGGGCAAAAACCTCGTCATTGTCGGCGGCGGCTACATCGGGCTCGAAGTGGCATCCGTCGGCATCGAGCAGGGCCTCAACGTCCACGTTCTGGAAATGGAGTCCCGTATCCTGCAACGCGTGACCACGCCCGAAATGTCTCACTACTATCACAACCTGCACGAGGGTCGGGGCGTAAACATCCACGTCGACACAGCGGTCACGGGATTTGCTGGTGATGGCAGCGTGCAACAGGTCCTCTGCGGCGACCAGGCATTCGATGCGGATCTGGTTATCGTTGGTATAGGCATCATCCCTAACGTCGAGCTGGCCGAAGCAGCCGGCCTGGAATGTGACAACGGCATTGTGGTCGACGATCACTGCTGCACGTCGGATCCGGACATCTATGCCGCCGGTGACTGCACCAACCACCCGAACCCGCTTCTGAACCGTCGTTTGCGCCTGGAGTCCGTGCCCAACGCCATGGAGCAGGCCAGAGTCTGCGTGACCAATATGCTGGGCGGTGACAAAGTCTATTCTGCGATGCCATGGTTCTGGTCCGACCAGTACGAGCTCAAGCTGCAGATGGTCGGCTTCTCAGCCGACGGTGACGAACACGTCCTGCGCGGCAGCGTCGAAGACAATCAGTTTGCCGTGTTTTATCTGAACAACGGCAAAGTCGTGGCCGCTGACGCCGTCAACAGCCCGAAAGAGTTCATGGTGTGCAAACAGCTGGTTGGCAAGGAAGTTGACCCGGCGCTGCTTGCCAATCCGGAAACCGAGCTCAAAGACCTGCTGGCCTGACCCGTGCGGCACGCCACCGGCCCGCTCTGACGTGTACAGCGCACTTGCGGATCTGGTGGTGGTGCTGCATTTCGGCTTCATCCTCTTTGTCGTGTTCGGCGCGCTGCTCGTGTGGCGCTACCCCTGGGTGATCTTCCTGCACCTGCCCGCAGTCGTCTGGGGTGCAGCCACCGAGTTCTGCGCCATCATCTGCCCCCTCACCTATCTTGAGAACCACCTGCGCGCTGCTGCCGGCGGACCGACCATTGAGACCACCTTCATCGAGCACTACCTGATACCTGTCGTGTATCCACCCAGCCTCAGCCACGATGTACAGATCCTCCTCGGCACGCTGCTCGTCTCGTTCAACGCGATCCTCTACTATCTGCTGTGGCGCCGGCGGCGTCGCTCCACTGAGGAGGGTTAGCAGATGAACGATACGGCCTCGCTGCGCGCGAGCGACCACAATCTCGAGCTCCACGATGCCAGCAACGCGCTGGACGCCATGGCGCTGGGGCTGCCGGGCTGTGTTTTCGAAGAGACCGATCTGCATCCAGAGTTTTTTGAGCTTCGCAACGGCATCGCCGGGGAGATCATGCAGAAGTTCGTGAACTACGGATTCCGCGTCGCGTTTGTCGTCAAACCGGATCATCCATACGGGCCGCGTCTCGATGAGCTCATGGTCGATCACCGCAGTCACCCGGTCATCCGCTTCTTTCCGGATATCAACGCCGCCGAGCGCTGGCTGGCAGATTGACTGAAGACAAGGGGCATCGAATGCAGACAGAGGGTTTTCATCACGTCGCCTACCGCTGCAACGACGCGGCGGAGACCGTGCGCTTTTATCGCGACATGCTCAACATGGATTTTCAACTGGCCATTGCAGAGGATCGTGTGCCCTCCACCGGCGAGGACGATCCTTACATGCACGTCTTCATGGACGTCGGCAACGGCAACGTCCTGGCTTTTTTTGAGCTGCCCAACTCACCGGACATGGACCGCGACCGGAATACGCCGGAATGGGTACAGCACATTGCCTTTCGCGTGGCGAGCCACGATGAGCTGATGGCCGCCAGAGAGCGCCTCACGGCAGCCGGCATCGACGTGCTTGGACCGGTGAACCACGGCATCTTCGACAGCATCTATTTCTTCGACCCGAACGGGCACCGCCTGGAGCTTGCCGCAGACAAAGGCACACCCGAGCAGATGCAGATGCTGCACGAGGTTGCCGACGACATGCTGGAAGAGTGGTCCCGGACCAGACGCGCGCCCCGTCACGCAAGCTGGCTGCACGAGCTGGACTAGTTTGCTCTAAAGCCGCACCGGCAATGTGGCAAAACCGCGAAAACGTGCGCGGCGGGCCCGCTCCGGCTGCCCTGCCGCCTGGAAACCCGGAAATCTCTCCATCAAGCGCAGTAGCGCCGTGCGGGCTTCGAGCCTGGCCACGTGCAACCCTGCACAAGTGTGAATACCGGCGCCGAAGGCGAGATGGGGATTCGGATTGCGCTCGATGTCGAACGTATCGGCGGCGTCAAACTGCAGCGGATCACGATTGGCAGCGCCAATACAGAGCGTCAAAACGGTACCCGCCGGCACATCAACATCTGCGATACGGCAGTCGGCAACCGCCGTGCGGTTGCCGAGCTGATTGGGGCTTTCAAAGCGCAGCGCCTCTTCGATGAAAGTGTCGATGAGGTGTGGATCCGCTTCGAGCGCGGCCCGCACGTGCCCCAGTCTGAGCAGGAGCTCCGCGCTGTTGCCAATGAGATTGGTGGTGGTTTCGTGTCCCGCGTTCAGCAGAAAGATGCACTGGTGATAAAGTTCCGCACCGTCAAGGCGGTAGCCGTCAGCCTCGTAGCGGATGAGACGCGCCATGATGTCGTCATCCGCAGAGCGCATGCGTTCGCGCCGATCGCGAACGAGTTCTTCCAGGTAATCGAGGAACTCGCGCACGCAGGCATTGCCTTCGTCGAGCTGTGATGCGCCGGGTGCCGCCTCCAGCGCACCCAGGATCGCCAGCGACCAGCGCCTCAACGGTCCACGCTCGTCAACGGGCACGCCCAGAAGATCGCCGATGATCGCCACCGGGATTGCCGCCGCAAAGTCCGCAATGAGGTCCACTTCCGCACCAGTGCTGAACTGATCCAGCAGGCCATCCACCAGACGCTCGAGATCCAGCCGCATGATTTCCACCATGCGCATGGAGAGCGCGTTGCCAATGGCTTTCCGCACGCGTGTGTGCAGCGGTGGATCATTGAAGACGAGGCTCGTCGTATGGTGCTCAAAAAGCGGCGAATCTTCGCCGAAAACCGGTGCAAACTGGGTGCGCTTGTCCGAGCTGAATCCACGCGCGTCTCGATAAACACGATTCAGATCGTCATAACGCGTCAGCAGCAATCCGCCGTCGGGCAGTCTCAACGTCGGGCTCTCCTGTCGGAGCAGGCAATACGTTGGGTACGGATCGTCATAGAAAGCATCCGGCAGATTGCCGAAATCGAAATCCTCTAGACCCACGCGCTAACCACCGCCGAGATGTTCATGAAACGCCCAGCGATGACCTTCACAATCTTCCGTTTCGTAGCGTCGATCACCCCAGGGTGCATCATTCAGCGCCATCAGGATTTTGGCGCCGGCACGCACCGCTCGATCATGGTGCCCATCGACGTCATCGATGTACACGATGAGCATCTGCGTGTTGCCATTGATCTGTTGCGGACTTCGCTGACCGTGATTGCCGCTTTTCCCGAGCATGATGCGGCTGTCAGCCACGACAAGCTCGGTCAGACTCAGCGTGCCATCGGCGCCGAGCACGCGGCTTTCCGTGTGTTCCGAAAAGCCAAACGTGCGACACAGATACGCACAGGCAGCCTCTACGTTGTCATAGGTGACCCGCGCCAGCACCCGCGGCATGCCGGTTGGTGGGTTTTTGCTCATGCTCAAATTCCGCACCGTCTTGCTGAAATCATGGCACACTTTGTATAGCTGCACGACAAGGAACCGGCGACATGATCTACGCCCTCGTCATCCTCTGCATCGTTTCCGCCGGAGTCTGTCACTGGATTGCAAAGCGCCGGGGCGCAAGTGCCGCGCCATGGATCGCCGCAGCGGTGCTCTTCGGTCCGCTGGCCATCCCACTGGCCTATTTCTGTATTCGTCACAACCGGGAGCCCGGACCATGAGCACGTTTGAGAAGACCTACCAAGTCCCATTTGATGCCGCAACCACCTACGCCCACTGGATTTCGAATGAGACCGTTATCGCCCCGGCGGCGTCCATGAACATCGACCCGCGCGTTGGCGGCGTCTACCAGCTCGTCATGCCCGGAGGTTTCAGCATGAACGGCACGTTTGCCGAGGTTGACCCGGGCAAAGCGCTCAAATACTCGTGGTTATGGGACGGTGATGACGCCGAAAGCGTCGTGTCGGTCACCTTCACCGAAAACGCCGATGGCACGGCAGTGCACATCGTCCACGGTGAGTTCACGACGCAGGAAGCCTTCGACAACCACGCGACGGGGTGGGACAGCTACGTGAATGGATTTGTCGAACACGTCGAGGCTCGGACCGGCGGGTCATGACCACCTATCTCGACCCCACCGACGC
The DNA here is from genome assembly GCA_028285415.1 of Pseudomonadales bacterium. Lineage (GTDB taxonomy): Bacteria > Pseudomonadota > Gammaproteobacteria > Pseudomonadales > Azotimanducaceae > UBA4421. The sequence continues at coordinate 419,542 of JANQPF010000005.1, read as the reverse complement.
TACGGCAGTAGCCCTCTTCGGGCGCCAGTTTGCCGGGCCGCTCACCATGCTGAACCTGCTCCGTCTCAGAGAGGTAGCGGACTACACGGGCTTCCCCGAGCTTGCACCGCAAAACTCCATCTCGGGGCATGAGGCTTACGATCGCTACATTGCGCACACGCTGCCCTACCTCGAGGCAACCGGTGGTGAGCTCATGTACCTCGGCGATGGCGGCGACTACTTCATCGGGCCCGAGGGTGAGGGATGGGACGTGGCGATGCTGGTACGCCAGGCGTCCGTCGAAGACTTCATCGCCTTTGCCACCAACGAGGCGTACCTGGCCGGCGTGGGACACCGCACGGCAGCCGTGTGGGATTCCCGTATTCTGCCCCTCGCGGACCGTAACCTGGAGCGCTGATCAGCCGTCGACGCGGGTTGCCACGGGCGGTGCCAGCAGGCGCTCGTAGGCCAGAACGCCGACCACAAAGGCGATCAGAAAAACGACCGCTCGAATATCCAGCGTCAGCGCGCCGACAATAGCCGGCCCTGGACAGAAACCGGAAAGCCCCCACCCGACGCCAAAAAGCGCGGCTCCGCCTATGAGCCGCGCATCGATCACAGTGCTTGCAGGCGCATGGAACTCGTCATCGAAAAGCGGAGAGGCGCGGCGACCGACCAGCGCGTAACCCGTGGCGGCCACGATCACGGCGGCGCCCAGCACAAAAATCAGCGTGGCATCCCAGCCCGCACCGAGCGTGAGAAAGGCCAGCACTTTTGCCGGATTGGTCATACCTGCAATCACGAGCCCCGCGCCAAAGAGCATACCTGCCACGAGCGCGCTGACGTTTTTCATGAGAGCACCCCGGCAACGGTTGTTGCAACAAGCATGCCCACGCCAAGAAACACCAGGGTAGCGACGATTGAACGCCTGGAAAGCCGGGACACTCCGCACACACCGTGACCGCTGGTGCAGCCGGAACCCAGCCGGGTGCCAATGCCTACGATAATACCGGCCGCGATCAGCCAGAGCGCCTGGTTCTCGTCGAGGCTGACTTGAGGCCGACCGCCCGTCAACGCATAGGCGAGCCAGCCACCGGCGCCCAACCCGACAACAAACATCAGCGGCCAGGCATTTGCCTTCAGCGCGTTCGCGGCAATCCCGCTGATGCCTGCGATACGCCCGAGGCTCAAATACAGCCACACCGCGGCAAGCCCGATCAGGCTGCCACCTATTACCGCTGAAATCATAATCCCAATACCTGTTTGGCAATGATGTTGTGCTGCACCTCAGAGGAGCCACCGGCAATGGTGTATCCCCGGTGGTGGTAGCGTCCGGACGCCGCGTACTCCGCAAACGCCGGACCAAAGCCCTCCCGCGGCGCATTCTTACGGTCACTCGGCAGCGCCAGATGATCCGCCAGGCGAAACAGAAGCTCATCCTGGTCCTGCACCAGCTCAGAACCCTTGAGCTTCAGCATGGAAGGCTCTGCGCCAATCTGGCCACCGGCATCTGCCTCGCTCAAAATTCTGAGGCTTGTCATTTCCAACGCCTGTAGACGAATCTCAACGGCGTCTGCTTCCGCATCGAGCCCCGCAGGCAGGTTGATACCGGCAGCACGCTGCTCCTGAAGTGCCGCGCGCAGGATACTCAGAACACGCTTGTTCTCCGCGACACGGGACACGAGCAGCCGCTCATCCCCCAGGAGGCTCTTTGCAACCGTCCAGCCTTTGTCTTCTTCTCCCAGCCGCTGATCCACAGGCACTCGCACGTCATCGAAAAACACCTGGTTCCACAGCCTTTTACCGTTGAACGCATACAGCGGCTCGACGGTGATTCCGGGCGAGGTCATGTCGACCAGGAGGAAACTGATTCCTTTCTGCTGCTGCACGTCGAAATTCGTGCGCACCAGGCAGAAAATCCAGTCCGCATCTTCCGCAGCGCTCGTCCAGATTTTCTGGCCGTTGACGACATATTCATCACCGTCGCGCTCAGCGCGCGTGCCGAGGCTGGCAAGATCCGACCCCGCCTGCGGCTCCGAGTACCCCTGGCAGAACCAGAGATCCGCATTGAGGATCTTCGGCAGAAACATCTCATGCTGTGCCGGGGTGCCATACTTGATGATCGCGGGGCCAACCATGTTAAAGCCGAAACCCGAGAGCTGCGGCGCATGCGCCTGCCGGCAGGCCACGTCGAAGATGTGGCGCTGCATGAGATTCCAGCCCGTGCCGCCATGTGCAACCGGCCAGTTCGGCGCCGCCCAGCCGCGGGCGTTCAAGGTTCGCGTCCAGTCGGCCAGCTCCGCCTTACTGACCCCGGCTCCGCTGCGAACCTTGCCGGCAATCTCTGCAGGCAGCTCAGCAGCCAGAAACGCTTCCACTTCAGATTTGAACGCAGCCTGTTCGTCGTTCAGCTGATAACGCATGTCCCCCCCGGATTTCTGTGGTTTATTGCGTGACGACCACCGCCCCGGCATCAGTCACGATCAGCGTGTGTTCAAACTGTGCAACCATCTGCCCTTCCGGGACGGACAACGTCCACCCGTCGTCCTCTTCGTGGACCCATTCGGGACCGGTGCTGAAGAAAGGCTCGATCGTGAGCACCATCCCGCGTTCGAGAACGCGCCTTTCACTGGGGTTGTCGAACGGCACGTAGGAGGGTTCCTCGTGGATCGAGCGTCCCACGCCGTGGCTGCCGAGGTTTTGCACGATCACGTACCCTTCCCGGTCGGCCACCTGCTGCACCGTGGCTCCAATGACGTTCAGCGGCCGCCCGCTCCTCACCTTCTTGATGGCTTTTTCCACCGCCTCTCTGACCGCAGCGCAAAGTCGGGCCTGCTCTGCGCTGGCGTGACCCACGACAAACGACTGCCCCATATCGGCGACAAATCCGTTCAAGTTTGCCGAGACGTCGATATTGACCATGTCACCCTCGCGAATCTCTCGCTCCCCCGGTATCCCATGTGCCGCCTCTTCGTTGACAGAGATACACGTGGCCCCGGGGAAATCGTAATAGAGCTGTGGCGCAGAGCGCGCGCCATGCTCCGCCAGCACCGCCGCACCGACGCGATCCAGCGCTGCCGTTGTGATTCCCGGCTCACAGGCCGATACCATCTCTTCGAACGCCGCGCGGACGGCCCGGCCTGCAGATCGCATACCTTCGACGTGAGCTTGAGTTCGTGCATTCATGGGTTCAGTCCACAGACAAAGCGAGAACGCGGGAGATTTCGGTGTATGTACGGCCGCTCTCCGCGCGCCATTGATTGAACGCCTCCTGGGTGGCGTTGAGCGCAGCTTTCCCGGTCGGCTCTTTGTCGACCACGCCGGCACCGATCATTGCCTTGACAACGTCTTTCGAGAACATCGGCGTATCGCGGCCTATGAAACGGAGGAAAAACCGTCCCGTCTGCCCGCCCAGACGGTCGCCACGCTTCTTGAGCTCATCCCAGAGACCGATAAAGTCATCCTCCGGCCAGGCGGCAAGGTAATTACCGAAGCTGCCGTGCTCACCCCTGACGTCGAGCACATACTGGGCGTTCCTGCGGACGCTTTCTATTTTCTTGGCGTTACGCACAATTTCCGCATTGTCGGCCAACGCTTCCATCTCTTCGTCAGAGAGCATCGCGCAGCGGGTCACGTCGAAACCATGGAATGCCTTCTCGAATCCCGGCCACTTGTTTTCAATCACCTTCCAGACGAATCCCGAGCGGAAAACACACTTGGTCATTTCCGCCAGCACCTCGCCGTCGGCAACCTTTTTCAACTGAGCCGCGGTTTTTGGTTTGCCCAGCAAATCTTCCAGCGCAGATACGCCACCCTTGCGCTCGGCAGCGCGCTCGAAGATGCTAGAGAATGTTTGCAGAGCCATATATTTGCCCGAGCAGACGTAATTTGTCAGTCCTGCCAGCTGGTAACGAAACATGAGCGAAGTCGACAACCCGCCTGCTTCAACGCTGGATCCCAGTTTGAAGTCGATGTTAGAGATCGAGGAGACAGATGACAAAAGTTTCATCTATTGCGCCACTTGCTCGAACGTCATCTCGAAAGCCACCGAGCGCATCGAGGTCAACGGCAGTCACGCCCATCACTTCACGAATCCACATGGCATCCGCTTTCATGTAGGGTGTTTTGCCAACGCTCTGGGGTGCGACATATCCGGCGCTGCAGAGGCGGCGGACACCTGGTTCATGGGCTATTTCTGGCGCCTGGCGAGCTGCAGCGAGTGCCATACGCACCTGGGCTGGTATTTCGCCAACACGGACGATTTTTTTTACGGGCTCATCATTGATCGCATACAGGAGGAACCGTGAGCAATGCGGACAGGGTAATCAAAGCCGCAGACTACAAATCTCTGACGTTCGACTGCTACGGGACGCTCATCGACTGGGAAACCGGTATCCTCGGCTATCTGCAGCCGCTGCTGCAGAGCTACTACGCCAACGTGATCGACGAATGGGTGCTGACCTACTTCAGCGAACTCGAGCCCGCCGCACAGGCTGAGGGCGGCAGCTACGCTGAGGTGCTGTCCCGCGTCATGCAGAGCTTCGCCACGCGCCTCGGCTTTACGCCGACCGACGACGTGCTGGCCGGGCTTGCCGACAGCATTCAATACTGGCCGGCCTTTGCCGACAGTCACCATGCGCTGCGCCAGCTCGAACAGCACTTTGATCTGGCCATCGTCTCGAACGTGGACACGGATCTATTTGCCCACAGCCAGCAGACGCTGGGCGTCGCGTTCAGCCATGTCATCACCGCCGGTGACGTTGGCGTGTACAAACCGGACCGCGCGATGTTCGATGCCGCAGCGGCGGCGGTCGAGGGTCCTATCCTGCACGTTGCGCAGAGCCGCTTTCACGATATTTTGCCAGCCACCGAGCTAGGCTGGGACACCGTATGGATAAACCGCCCGAGTCGCGGCGCCGCCCGGCCTGTCGAAGCAAACCCAACCTGGACCTTCGACAGCCTGCAGGCGTTTGCCGACGCCATTGAGACATGACACAGCGCACGACAATCGAGATCAGCAAGGAGTATCTGCACTTCGCGGCGGCACACTTCACCTTGTTCAGCGCCACCGAGCGGGAAAACCTCCACGGTCACAATTTTCATGTCCAACTCGACGCAACCGCGCCCGTCGGCTGTGACGGACTCACCTTCGACTACAATGTACTGAAGACGGCCTTGAAGGCCATGTGCGACGCCCTGGATGAACAGGTACTCATGCCGGGCGAATCGCCGTACCTGGAGGTCGAAGACAGCGACGACTACGTGACGGTGGTTTTCGCCGGAGAACGCATTCCGTTTCTGCACAGGGACATTACCGTGCTGCCGCTGCGCAACGTGACCGTCGAGGAGCTGGCTCAGTATTTTCTCGACTCGCTGCGCGCAAGAAACGAGATCAAGGAACTGGAAATTGAGCGGCTCACGCTGCGGTGTGCGTCCGGAGACGGGCAGTGGGCCAGAGCGGAATGGTCGCAAGCGGAGAAAAGTGAATGAAGTGTTTGATCATCACCGGCGCCAGCGCCGGTATCGGGCTGCATACCGCAGACGCGTTCGTCAAAGCCGGCTACCAGGTCGTCAACCTGTCGCGTCGTCGCTGCCCGCTGGACAGCGTGACGCACATCAACTGCGACCTGTCTGAACCCGGCTTTATCGAATCGATTGGTCCGCAGTTGTCCAGCGCCCTGCAGTCCGCGGAAGAGACCGTGCTGATACACAACGCAGCCCGTCTGCTGAATGACAGCGCGGTGGAAACACCCAGCAACCACTTTCGCGAGATCATCGAAACCAATCTGGTGGCCCCCAACACGCTCAACTACTTCGTCATCCCGTACATGCAGGCAGGGTCCAGCGTGCTGTACGTGGGTTCCACGCTATCGGAGAAAGCCGTTCCCAACTCTTACAGCTATGTCACGACTAAACACGCAATGGTCGGGATGATGCGCGCCACGTGCCAGGACCTTGCTGGACGCAATATTCACACAGCCTGTGTCTGCCCCGGCTTCACCGATACCGAGATGCTGCGCCAGCACGTTCCCGAGGACGTCATGCCACAGATCAGCGCAATGAGTGCGTTCGAAAGGCTGGTACATCCTGACGAAATCGCCAACACACTCCTGTGGGCTGCACAAAATCCCGTCATCAATGGAGCAGTGCTGCATGCGAACCTCGGACAGGTTGAGCGCTAGGTACCTGCTGCTTGCGCTTCTGAGCACCACAGGGCTCAGTCACGCCCAAACGCTCGCCTTCCTCGACGCCACCGTCCAGCTTGTTCCAACCCAGCCGCCCGCGGCGGTTGAACGCGTGACCGCCACGCTGGGTGCCGTGCCCGGCGCCCTGTTCGGTGTGCCGATGGAGGAAACCAGGCTGCCCGTGTCCAGCATGGGCAGAACGGAGGTGTCATTCCCGCTATATCTTGCCGAACCGATATACAACCTGCTGGCCGAACCACCAGCCAACGGCATCGCTGCAGCACCACCGGAAACGCGGATTGTGCGCGTGGCCACGGGCGGCGTGCTGAGCGGTGACCCGACGAGGATTCTGGGAGGCGGTTTCCGCTCGGTGCACGAGGGTCTGGACCTGATTCTCGTCTACGTCGATCGACCGTGTCGCCTGTACGGCACGGAAGTCATCGCGGGTGAACGCTTTGAGGTTGATGCGACGTTCAGCGACGCGGGCTTTCAGTGGTTACAGATAGACGGGGAAGGCAAAGTCACCCGCTCGGCAATGCCCGGGGCCGTGCAGTTCGAACTTTTCTACGAGGGCGTGCCACCGGCCAACATCACAACCGCGCACCCTCAGTCGTCGCGCGCTTCCTCGGTTCCCTGGAGTCCCAGATAAGGCCTGAGATAGCGCACCGCAAGATAAATCGGGCCTGTGTCGAGAAACGCCACCAGCAGCTTGAAGACGTACCCGGAGGCGATGAACGTGAGCAGCTGCGGCCACAGCGCCTCGGCGTCGTTGATGGGCAACGCTGACGCGTAGAAATGCGTAATCAGAATCACCGCGGTTGTGTCGACGATCTGGCTGACCATGGTCGAAGCGTTGTTGCGCAGCCACAAGTGCCTGCCCCGGGTGATCTTCTTCCAGAAGTGAAACAGGCGCACGTCGCAGAACTGCGCAACCAGATAGGCAAGCATGGACGCGGCAACCGCGCCGAAGGCAAGTTCGCGCACTTCAAAGAACACCGGCAACCGCCCCGCTTCATCGAGCATCGGCGTGCCGGTGCTCGGATCCATAGGCTCAAATCCGGGCAGCGCGCCACCGAGCCACAGAAGGAAAATGACCCAACCGTTCAGGAGCACCCCCACCCAGACCATGTCGCGGGCCTTCTTTTCACCATAGAGCTCGCTGATGAGATCCGTGCACATGAACGTCACGGGATAGGGTAAGACGCCAACTGCGACCACCATCGGAATGCTCACCCCGAACACGTCAAAAGAAAGATCTATGAACCGGCTGATGCCGAGCACGTTCAGAAGCGCAAGCGTGCCCAGGAAAATCCCGGACAGCACGAGAAACACACGCTGACGGCGCTTGTGGTAATCAGGCTGCACGGGAGTACTCAACGCGGATTGGTCAGCCATTCCTCGTTGACACAGTTGTTGAGGCGTCCACCGCTCAGGTAAGTCACTGCAACTTCACCGCCTTTGAAGCGCATGTCGTAAACGCTTTCGGGCGTGAAAAACGCGGAGTGGGGGGTCAGCACCAGGCGGTGATCAATCCACTCTTCGTCGGCAGCCCAGGCTTTGATCAGTGGATGATCGGGATTGGCCGGCTCTTCCGGCAGCACGTCGAGTCCTGCAGCCTGCACCTTACCTTCCTTCATTGCATCATGCAGCGCATCGAGATCGATGATCGGTCCGCGCGCCGTGTTGATGAGCACCAATCCGGGTTTGCTGGCGGCAAGCACTTCGGCGTTGATGAGCTTTTCCGTCTCTCCAGACAGGGGCGCGTGCAGGCTCACGACATCGGATTCGGCAAAAAGCGCTTCCAGAGAGTGCACACGCCGAATGCCCAGACTCAGCTCCGCACCGTTTTCCCGATACGGATCGTACATGACCACATCCATGCCGAACGCTTTGGCACGCAGCGCCGCCGCAGTACCAATTCGGCCCAGACCGACAATACCGCACACGCAAACTGACAGGCGCTTGCCGTATGGATTCAGCGCGGGGCGCCACAGGCCACGCGGGTCCTGCTTCAGCTCGCGGGTATGAAAAGTAATGCCTTTCATGAGCGACAGCATCAGCGCCATGGCGTGGTCGGCTACCTCCTGCGTACCGTAGTCGGGAACGTTACAAACCGGGATGCCAATTTCCGCCCACTCGCGGAGGTTGATATTGTCGAAGCCCACCTTGGGCGTGACGAAGATGCGGCAGTTGGTCATCTGCTCGCGATATTCCTGCGGGACATCGTTGACGCTGACGATGGCGTCGCAGCTGGCCCATTGCTCAGGCGTCACGTCGGCAAAGCGTTCGCAAAACTGAGCGCTGTGCTCAGCCACGCTCGCCACTTCGATTTCACGGTTATCGGGCCAGCGCATGGCCGGCCACAGAATATTGAAAGTCACATGTCCCCCGGATCAGAGCGGCCGCGCCGCATGCGTTTTGATGTTACCTGGCACCCACGGTTTCCGCCAGAAGGGCAACGCTGTCGCGCATGAGCCGCGCATCCAGACCGCCAATACGCAGCCGCGTTGCGACCAGATGAGTCATTCCGAGGCGCGCCTGGTATTCATCAATTTTGCCGGACACCTCATCCGGGGTACCAATGATCGTCCAGTCGTCCACGTTTTCGTGTTCTGCCAGGCGGGCATTATCGCTGCGCTCCGCCATCATCCGCTTCACGTCCGCCAGCACCGCGCTGTCCGTCGATACGAACACGGTTCGCATGAGCGGCACGACGCCGTCGAGGCTGACATCGGCCTCAGCCGCGGCTTCGGCATGGGCGGCGTAGTTCTGCTCCAGCGTCGCAATACTCTCCATCGGAGAGCAGAGGTAAGGCAGACCGAGCCTGCCTGCCTGGGCCAGGGCTTTTGGTCCGAACGCAGCCACCCAGAGCGGCGGGTGTGGATCCTGGTGGGGTCGAGGATGCACCTCAACGGCATGCTCAACTTCGCCGTCGAGCGCGATAGCTTTGCCCGCCCATGCGTCGCGCATGAGCTCGAGCGTCCAGGCGAAGATGCGCCGCTTTTCTTTCGGAGGCACGTGGAAGGCGCGCAGCATTTCCGGCGCATAGCCGCGACCCACACCGAGAATGAGCCGCCCGTTGCTCAACTGATCCAGGACGGCGACCTGCTCTGCTGCCTGCAGCGGATTGCGTAGCGTCAAAAGATAAGACGTCGTGCCGAGCCGGATCGTCTCCGTGGCACCAGCCACGCTCGCCAGCAGCGTCAGCGGATCAGGGAGGGCGTTTTCACCGAAGTGGTTCTCCGGCAGCCAGATCGATTCATAGCCACAGGCCTCCGCAAACCGGGCCTGCTCACACAAACTTGCCGCCGATAAATCGGCAAAGTTCCACGGCGTCAATCCAAGGTGCAAACCTGGCAAAATCTACTTCCTTAAATGCAGCCGCCGATTAAAGCCTCCCGCAGTCCACCCCGCAAGCGCTCTCCTCAAGCTGCCCTACATTAAATCTCCCGGCTGCTAGTCTTAAGACAAGGAGCGCGTGCCATGATCGATATACCCGTATTGTGCGACGCCGAGCACCTCCCGCGCGTACGCCTGCTCATGGGCCACATGCAAACCCTCGGCATCCGTCTCAAGCTCGTCGAAGAAGCGGACCGCCAGGCAGGCTGCGTGCTGCTGGTGCCACGTGCCAGCCGATCACCTCTGGCCGACGTTGCGAAAGCCGAATACACCAGCGTCGTCCTCTATCTCGACCACAACGCCGAGCCGATCGGCGGCGATCTCAACTTCCAGATACCCGCCTGGCCGGCGCGCTCTTCCGACAAAGATGTTCGGCGTCTGGCCAGCGCGCTGCGCACGGGACGGAAGGAAACCGCACCGGACCCGGATGCCGGTAAGCGGCGCTTCGATCGCAATAACCTGATTGCGCTCGGTGTGCTGGCGTTGATAGCACTGGGTCTCTATGGTCTGACCCAGACGAGCACCGCTAACAGGGAAGCGGAGCGCGATCAGGTCGACAGAGCACCACCTGCACAAACCATCGACGCGACCACGACACCTCGAAACAACGCCACGGTAGCGCCAGCGGACAGGCAACCGGCAGGCGAAGGCGGGATGATGATAGAAGCGGCGTCCGACAACCGGATGGCGGAACAAACCCGATCGCGGCAATCTGCGGATTCCGAGATACGGTCCGGACAGGTGACGAGCGACGTGGCTGAGCCCACGATGCTGGCAATCGCTGCACCAGTACCACTCTGGCCGACGCTCCCGCTTTATATCTGTCCTGCATCATCACCCGGTCCGCAGCCGAAGCCGCGTGGCCTGATCTGCGAACCTCTATTTGACGAAAGCGAGCATCTGTTCAGGTAGCAGATTCCACTGCCAGAACCACCATACGAGCGCAACGTCAGCCAGCACCATCAGGCTGAAATGCAGCCGCCGGCTGAACCACCAGAACCCATCCGCCCAGACACGATAGACATAGAGGAGACGCATCAGCACCAGACCAGCCACAGCAACCGGGAACCACAACAGGTCAGGAACCTCCCTGAAGCCGTGCATCAACAGGTGATAACCATCTCCACCGGCAGCGTTGGCCACCTGTAGAATGAAAAAGAGCGTGATTAGAATCGTCAAGATGGTGAGCACAACCGGCATCGTCTGCCCTCGCCCCCGTGCTCTGCCGCTGCCGATCACATAGCTGAGCGGCCATAGAATCAACACCCCAACGGCCAGGAGCAGCCAGATGGCCAGCAGCGTGCCGTTCAACGGCAGCGACTCGGAGGTCCGCACACGCGTGAATGCAAACACCGGCTGCGCGCTGAAGTAGAGACGCAGGGTGTCGCCATCCTGAAACACAATCCGTTCCGAGCCATTCACCTCTTGATAAAGCCCTCGGTCCAGCTTCTTGAAAGGCCGCGGACCGCCCGCATCGGTGACCCACAACGTGCTCTCGTACTCGTCAAATCTGATCGAGACGGTATTGGTCAGGGCCATGAGCTTCGTAAAGTTGCTGTGATTGCGCCGCGCGCTGACATAGGTACCGACGTACCCCCTGGCGTCATCCACGCCCTCCAGCCTGGGCCGTTCACCTGCCAGACCAAGCTCGTGGGCGAACGTGTCAGCAAGCGCGTTGGCCAGCACGCCGCCACCCGCGGTATTGGTCGACACGAAGAGCCCGAGCCGTTCTTCCGGCCAGAGCACCATGAGCGATTCAAAGAGAATGGTGTTCCCGCCATGGCCCACAGCCCGGGCACCCCCCTGAGACATTTCATACATGCCGAGCGTCATCCCATTGACTTCCGGGTGGGTGACGTACGCTCCGCTCAAGAGCTGCGTTTTGGACGACGCGGACAGCACGCTGGTGCTTTCCGGATTCAGTAGCTCCACCATCAACCGCGCCATATCCAGCGCGGAAGCGGTTGCAGCGCCTGCGGGTGCAAGTGGCACAAATACAAATCCCTGCTCTTCGAACCCTTCTGCCGGTCTGGTGTAACCCCTTGCGCGGCTGGCCTCGATGGTTTCGCTGACCGGCTGACGCGTTGTCGCGTCTGTCATTCCCAGGGGCCGCAGGATGCTGGTTTCCACATAGTCATGCCAATCCATACCCGAAACCTGGGCGACAACATGCCCGGCAAGACCAACGCCATAGTTCGAATAGCTCACCTGCACGCCGGGCGGCGCAACCCGTCGCGGCATCGATTGCGCCAGCGTCGCGGCAAGCGTACCCACCTGCCGCGGGCCTGTAACAAAAAGATCAACCAGATTGTCCTCGAACCCAGGCGTGTGCGTCATCAGATGTCGCAGCGTAATCGCGTCGCTGAAATCACGCGGTACCGCAAAGTCACTCAGATACGTATTGACGTCGGCATCGAGATCCAGCTTGCCTGCTTCCACCAGCTGCAACACGCTGATCCAGGTGAGCACTTTGGTGATGCTCCCGATCCGAAACTGAGTCACTCGTCCGGCGACCGGGCGCGCGCGTTCGACGTCGGCCAGGCCGTAACCTTTCGCCATGACCAGCCGGCCATTCGCAACAATCGAAACGGTGGCGCCTGCGGTCTCGCGCGCCACGATCGAGCGTTCCACGACGCCGTCGACGAAACGTTCGATCGAGGATGCTGTCACGGATGCTGAAAGGGCAAACGGGCTGAGCGTCAGCAGACACAACCCAACGCAGCGTTTAAGAATCCTCAATCTCTGCCACCTGTCCTTCTGGATCCGCGTCGATGCGCTGAAGCAACGCCATCGCCCGCATGGTTGCGATGACGGCCGCAACGTGACGGTCCAGAGCAAAGCCGTGATAAAGCGGATCGTCTTCCAGCAACAGGCACCGGCTGCCTTCGCCACAGCGGAATTCCGTCCGCTCACCAAAGGTATTGCCGGCCGGACCGTATTCGCCGAAGTCTTCCGCATCGTCAGCTAACGTCCAGTAGGCTTCCCAGGTCACCGGAAAACCATAAATCTGGCCCTGCACCGACGTGATGGTATCCGACGCCACCTCGACCAGCACCTCCTGGTAGCTGGCAGGTGCATCGAGGTAAGCACAGCTGTCCTGCAGGGCCTCTTCGGTCTGCACCGCGTCCACGGGATACCTGTTGAACCGGTCGCTGAAAGACAGCCGCCACCAGCGCCCCGTATAGACCGGTACTGCATGTGCAGGAGACGACACCTTCTGCACGTAGTTGATCAGACGCCCGAGGTGGCGCAGGCGTTCCTGACGCTTGTCGGCACGTTGGATATTACGGCTGAGGCTCTTGAAATGGTCATGAAAGCGGGTGTCGATGAAGCCCAGCGTCGAGCGGTTTTCCTGATCCAGCCGGTTGTAGTAGTCCCAGCGAAACATGCGGACAAACACATTTGGGTCCGCCTGCCCGACGTTGGCCTTCACCACGTAGCGCGTGTCCAATGCGGAAAGCGTCTCCAGATCGGACCGGCGCTCCGCGCAGCGGTTGTACTGCCGAGCCGCCATGAAGGTGAGCTGCTGGTGAATTTGCGGTTCGTAGGCGTTCGCCGGGACGCCGCCAGCTAACGCAAAACTAAGTGCGCTCAGTAGCAACAGCGGGCGACAAGCGCTCAACGTGTTCATCCGTCTGCAGGGCCTCGAGAAGCGTCTGCACGGTGCAGGCATTTCCCGGCCACTCGAATTCGGGGGCTATTTCAGTCAACGGTGCCAGGACAAACAACCTGTCCGCAGCCCGAGGGTGTGGCAGTTGAAAACGCGGCGTGTCTCGACGCTCGTCGCCAAACGCAAGGAGATCGAGGTCGAGCGGCCGCGGCGCGTTGCGCGGTGACACGGCCGGGCGTCCAAACTCCTGCTCGAGCGCTTTCAGGTCCGCCAGCAGCGTCTCTGGCGTCAGGCCCGCGCGCGGGTGGAAACCAACGGCGGCGTTGATGAAGTCACCGGTGTCTGGTGGACAATCGACGGGCGAGGTCCGATACAGGCTCGACCGGCGCATCGAGCCGGCTGCGGCATATGCCTGCAGGCGCTGTATCGCCGCCTCGACAATCGCCACGGACTCGCCTTGATTGCTACCCAATCCAACCAGTACCAAGCTCATCCCATCGCCCATCTCGACATGGCCCATCCCGAGCATCCGCATCGGCAAAGGTTCTTACTTCGTCACTCTAGCTCGAAACACGACAGTAGTATTCAGCGAGCCGCTTGTGGCAAACCATCAAACGACACTTTAAACCGAAACCAAGACGGGAGGATAGCTTGGCAGCTGAAATGCTGAGAGGATTCAACATTCTTGCCATCAACCTTGCGATCGACACTACTCAGCGCGGCGTCATCGGACACGCCAGCGTGACCAGGCGTTTGGCCTGATTTTGGGTTCAGGTAAACAACTACTTATCGTCTCCGTCGCTGGCAATCCCGAGTAACTCGACGACATCGATGAGGCCGTTGCCCCAAACGTTATCAAATTTCCTAGCACCACGATCATCAGATGTACGTCTGATGAGAAGAGTAAACTTCCTAAAATCCATCGATGGATCGGCCTGCTTGACCAAGGCCGCGATTGCGGCTGCATGCGGCGCCGACGCTGAAGTTCCATAAAAAACTGAGGGGAAACCTCCAAATCCCGTCACGCTCACGCCGTCCGTGGCTGTGACGGTTGGCGTTCTGCGAGACAGCTCAAGCGGACGGCCCTTACGGTCCCAGAATATCCGCGAAGGCCCTTGAGAGCTGAAAGGTTCGATGATGTCCAACAGCGGGTTGGGGGTACCATCAAGATTGAAGACCGCCCCGGTAGCCGCTACAGAGAACGCTCTTCGCGCTGCGGCATGGCCCCAAATGCTGCCCTCAGCAACATTGTAGGCTGGATCTACGGCAAACAATCCATTGAAATTCATCTCCAGCACTTTAGCCGGGTCTCCAGCAAAGCGGTCTACCACAATGAAAAACGGTTTTACATCACCAATCGGGGGCGCTCCGTCCTCATTGACGATAAATGCTATCTCCAACGGATCATCGTCGCCGTCTTGCGCTGCAACACCATTGCCGCCTATAGGAAATTCTCCAGCCGGGTCGCCAGCCGGGAAACCATTTATATCAAATAGATACACATCGTAGTCGTTCCCCGCCGCACCAAACTTATCGCTCCATTGCATGAACACCGCAAAAAAGTTGCCCGCGCCACCTACAACACCCGCCCAATCAACGTCGGACGTGCCACCTGAGGCAAGACCAAAATCGTGTAGATTGAGCAGCGGAATTGGCAAGTCCGCAAACGGGAAACTGTCCACAAAGTCACTTTCGTAGTGGTTGTCGCCACTGTTGCCTGCAGATGAGAAGTAAAGTGTGTTGTGGTCCTTAACCGCGGTGTTTACCGCACGTGCAACGACGCCATCTTCGAAGTAGGGTTCTGTTAGGTAGGCGACATCGTCGACAACAATGTCACAGCCTTCGCCGTCGAATGCATCCCTGGACAGATAAAGAATTGCATCCGCAAGACCGTCTTCGGCTGCCGGGCCAAATGCCGGGCAGAAACCCAACCTCGCTCCAGGGGCAAGATCATGAATAATCTCCAGCATAGCGGTGCCTTCAGCGCCGGAGTTTTCGGTTGGTACGACATTCGGGTCGCAGAGGTCAATCGCAGGATTACCATCTTTGTCGCTAGGTAGGTCACCGCTAAGTATTGATTGTTCCGTACCCGCCGTACCGTCCGATATGACACATACCGAGACACCAGTGCCGTCCACCCCGAACGCACCGCGAGCAAAGTCCACGCCGAGCGCGGCATCCCCCTCGCTCAACACGCTGCCAGTATGCACCAGCTCACCCAGCACCGGTTCGATTCGCACGATTGCACCGTTTGTTTCTGCGCCGGTAAGCGCGTCTGCAAGACCGTCGACGGGACAGCTGATGTGTGCAATCTGGCCTTCAATTCGGTGAACATGCAATCCCATGTTTGTCAGCATTCCGCTGACGTCAGCAACGGAGTCAGCCATCCGCATACGAAGATGGATGTTCCCATCCTTGATCTTCAGAAGGGGATGCCTGACGGAGGCATCTCCAGCAGCCCTGTCAGCGAAGTTGCGCAGAATTTCACCGACTTTTGGTGCGGATGCGATTTTGGCCGCCCGACTGGTCTGAATATGGGTCACCGCGCGCGTCTTTGCTTCCACTGACATGACGTGAGCTGGAAGCGAGTTAAATTGCTCGACGCTCAGGATCTGTTTCTGCCGCACTGGGTCGGCGTATGCAGAAAAGGCAGTCAATACTGATGTCAGGATCGCAAGACACGATACTAAGGGGCGTTTGGACATGGATGCTCTCTCTCCCTGTTACATGTTCAGTTGCACCGACCGCATACTCCCTGGCGCAAGACTTTTATCTTGGGGAAAGAATCAAATTAATGCAATGAACTTTACGTTATCGAGGCGCATTCGCCGCGGTTAACGAAGAATGACGTTACCGAAGCGACCGTTGCGGTAAACCCGCAACACGATTTGACGCGCGCTGAGTTTGACCGCCTCGCGCAGTTCATTGACATCCCGCACCGAGCGGCGGTTAACGGCAACAATGACGTCGCCGGTTCTGAGTCCATAGGCGTGCACGTTGCTCGCGGGATCGATAAAGGTGGTCAACACGCCGGAACTCAAGCCGGGCTCGTCCGGATTCCAGAAATTCTCGAGCTCGGCGCCTGCCAGGCGCGGGTCAACGAGGCGTCCAACGACGCGCTGCTGCCGGTTGTCGACGATCTCCAGTTCAACGGTGCGGCTGCGACCCTCACGCACGAGTTCAACGTCCACTTCGTCGCCGACGAACATGACGGCAGCCTGGCTGTGGAAATCGGCAATCCTGCGGATATTCCGTTCTCCCACCTGAGTGATGATGTCACCCGGCTGCAGCCCTGCAGCAGCGGCAGGCGTTTCCGGCTCGACTTCCACGACCACCACACCGTCATTGCCCTCGACGTCAAACGCTCTGGCCAGCTCCGGATTGAGGTTCTGGACGACTACGCCTATGAGGCCGCGATTCACTTCACCGTGGTCGATGAGCTCCTGCATCACAGCCCGGACCATATTCGCTGGAATCGCGAAACCGATACCGACATTACCCCCACTCGGCGCAAGTATGGCGGTGTTGATGCCGACCAGATCGCCGCGGAGATCGACCAGGGCGCCGCCCGAATTCCCCGGGTTGATGGGCGCGTCCGTCTGAATGAAGTCTTCATAACCCTCTATCCCCAATCCGGATCGTCCCAGCGCACTGACAATGCCGCTGGTAACCGTCTGATTGAGACCAAACGGGTTACCAATGGCGACGACAAAATCGCCAACTCGAACATTCGCACTGTTGGCGAAACCAATTTCCACGAGCGCCTCGGGGTCAACCTTCAACACCGCCAGATCCACCTGCGGGTCGCGTCCGACCAGCTCTGCCTGCAGGATGCGCCCATCAGCAAGCCCAATCGCAATTTCGTCCGCGCGCTCGATCACATGGTTGTTGGTGACGATGTAGCCTGCCGCGGCATCAACCACGACCCCGGAGCCGGAGCTTTGCGTGCGTCCCCGTGGAACGCGGAAAAATCGGCGGAAGAACGGATCATCCAGGAGTGGATTGGAGCTGCGCGCAGCCGTGTAAGTGGCGATGTTGACCACCGCTGGATTGACGCGCTCCAGCATACCCGCAAGGCTGGGTAACTGCCCTTCCCCTGGAACCTCGAGCGGTAGCGCGGCGACGGCCGGTAACGGCAGACCAAGGGCAACAAGAACGAAAACAATGGGACTCAAACGCATTTCAGGTACTTCTAATCGATTTGTCATTTTGTAGGTAAGACACTAGGACACCGGCCGGGGTTCCCGGTCTGCAGGCCCGCGGCCTGCGCTCATGATACAGACACCCGCGAGAAGCGAAGTGGCGCCGGCGATGGCGTAGGCGCTGCCGTAGCCGTTCACATCGTAGATGAGCCCCAGCAGGTAAGGACCACCAGCCACGCCGAGCACCGCCGCGGCATTGGCCAGCGCAAACACCCGGGGATAGACAGGACCGGAAAAAGCTTCGGCAAGCCAGAGCGGTTGCAGCATGAGAAGATTACCAATGCTCGAGCCAAGCACCGCAGCACCAACGAGGGCGGTGGTCGTATCGGTGGCAGCGCTGATGATTGCAAGCCCCGAAATCTGCACCAGCACATTCAGGAGCGTAAACGCCCGTATGGAAACGCGCGTGACCAGCCAGCCGCCTATGAACCGGAAGGTAATGCTGCAGAGGGTGAGAATCTGCACTGCCGTCGCCGCCGCGGCGTAGCCTCCCAGCTCCTCCACGCGGTGATACAAGTGTGAGATGCCGCCAACCTGGGCGCCCTGACAAAATACGTAGCCCACTGCAAGCAGCACAAAAAAGCGCGTCCGAATCGCATCGCCGTAGCTCCAGTCCGAGGTGCCCGGCAGCAACCCCTCAGCGGCCGGGAGAGGCGCCGGCTTAACCACCCAGAGCGCCACCGGCAGGATCAATACGACGAACGCCAATCCCAGCCAGGGCATCGTCGGTATCACCCCGCTCGTGTGAAAGAGGTATGCGGTGAGCGGCGTGATCACAACGCCGCCCAGCGACAGACCCGTCGAGGCAATGGACAGCGCGATCGAGCGATTCGGACCCGGAAACCACTGGGTCACCAGGGTGGTCGCCACAACCAGAGAGACCCCTGTGTTGCCAATGCCAAACAAGGTGAACAACGCATAGATCTGCCACAGCGTATCGGCGTAGTAGACCGCCGCCAGGGAAGCACCGGCAAGCAGCGTACCCAGAACCATGATGAGGCGGATGTCGACGACTCCGAGCAGACGCGCAACGGACATACCGGCAACACCACCGACGATAAAAAAGAGGCTGACGGCAAAAGAAACGTGCGCAAGCGGAACTTCCAGAAGCCGCGCAAACTCCGTCATGTAGACCGACATGTTGTAGAAACCCAGACCGGAGCTTACGGTCTGGATGAACAGCATAGCGCCGACGATCACCCAGCCGTAGCGCGCCGCAGCGGGCGCTTTCATCGATCTATGCGGTGGAACGGTTCAGACAATGGCGGCCACGGTATCGTTGAGCGCCTGCAGCTTGAATGGTTTCGGAAGCACCCAGGTAAACTCGTGGTCGAGGCCTTTGATTTCCTCTTCTGCGTACCCGGTCATGAAGAGGACTTTCTGGTCCGGCCAGTGCTGGCGGATCACCTCGTACACGTCGGCACCCGACATGCCCGGCATTCCGACATCGAGCATCACCAGATCAAAACGCTCCGCTTCGAGCGCACCAAGCGCTGCTGGCCCGCTGCCGACGCACTCCACTTCATAGTTCCCGCGCCGCAACATTTCTCGCGTTACCGCACGGACAGCCTCATCGTCATCGACGACCAATACTCGGGGGCTTTCCATCCTGATCAATATACTTCACTACATTCAATCTTAGCTACGGTACCCCACGGCTCACGATTGCGCCAGATATCCATTGAGACGCAATGCTTCGAGCAGTCCGGTCAGAATCAGGTCCGAAACCACGTGATCAAAGAGCGCTTCTCGATCAAAGAGGTGAGCGAATCCGCCCGTTGCGATGATCAACGGCTGCTCGTCCGGAAACGCCTCCGCCGTGATGCGCGCGGTCAGCTCACGCACCATGCCCACGTTGCTCCAATACAAGCCGCTCTGAATACTGTCAACGGTCGTTTTGCCGATGGCAGTCCGCGAAGGCTTGATCTCAACCGACGGCAGCTTTGCCGTTTTGGCTTCCAGCGCCTCCATGGCCAGACGCACGCCAGGCATGATGTTGCCGCCGAGAAACGTTCGATCTTTGCTGATGGCACAAACCGTCGTCGCCGTACCAAAGTCCACGACAATGAGATTGCGGTCGGGGAAGAGCTTGACGGCACCCATCGCATCCGCGATGCGGTCGCTGCCTACTTCCTTGGGATCTTTGTAGGCAATCTTCAGCCCGGTTTTGACACCGGGACGCATCAACATGGGTTCAATGTCGAAGTATTTCTGACAGCAGGCGCGGAGCGAGTAGTTGAGCTCCGGCACGACCGACGAGATGGCGATGGTTTTGATCTCTTCGGGATTCACGCCGTTTTCGCGCAGCGCGCCGCGCAGGAAGACGCCAATCTCATCTGACGAACTGCGCGCCGAAGAGGCATGACGGAACTGTGTTTTGAGCTCAGCCCCATCGAACACGCCGCAATAAATCTGACTGTTACCCACATCGAGCGCAAGAATCATCAGACGGCTCCAGCTGCTGCAACCGGCACGTTATCTATCAGTCGCACGGTATTTTCTCCACACGCAACCACGATCGCACCAAAACGCCGGTCGCCACGCGTTTCGACATAATCTACCGCAAATCCGTATTGACGCAGACGGGCGGCCACCTCCGCATCGGAGCCAGCTCGTTGCAGAGCCGCGTTGAACTGTCCGGCAGCGATGCGGCCTTTTCTGTCGAGCAGCTTGTTCCGCGAACTCATGGCAAGCCCGTCACACTCGCGGACTGTCTCACAACCGACAATCTTCACGTCCATGAAGAAAGTCTCGCACATGTCTTTCACCAACAGGTACTGCTGGTAGTCCTTCTTACCGAAGTACGCCCTGTGGGGCCGAACCAGGTTGAGTAGCTTCATGACAACCGTCAACACGCCGGTGAAATGACCGGGGCGATTCGCGCCACAAAGCGCGGTGCTGAAATCTGTCTCTTCGATCTTGTAGCGGTAGCCATCGGCATAAAGATCCGCATACGCCGGCAGCAACACGTAGTCCACCCCCAACTCCGCAGCGAGCTCCAGGTCACGGTCGAGCGTATCCGGGTAGTTGGCCAGGTCTCCGGGGTCGTTGAACTGCGTCGGGTTGACGTAGATCGAGAGGACCGTCACATCGTCCATCCCCTTGCTGCGGCGCAACAGTGAAGCATGACCGTCGTGTAGTGCGCCCATGGTCGGCACGAAGCCGACGCTGCCTCTCAGCTGCCGCCGCAGCTCCCGCCAGGCCTGCATATCCTCGACCACTTTCATGCGTACGTCTCCTGCGGCGCCGGAAACACGCCGCTCAACACGTCTTCGTGGTAGCGATTGACGGCGTCCCCGACCAGGTGTTTGCCGTCCGCATAGTGACGCAGGAATCTGGGTTTGAACGCATCGTCCATGCCCAGCATGTCCTGGAGGACGAGCACCTGGCCGTCGCAGTCAGCACCCGCGCCAATGCCAATTGTCGGGATATCAAGCTGCTCGGTCACGGCGGCGCCCAGCGCTGCCGGCACACACTCGAGCACCAGCGCAAAGCAGCCGGCGTCTTCGAGCGCCTTCGCCGCCGTCAGAATCTCAGCGGCTTCACCTTCGTTACGACCTTGTACGCGGTGACCACCCAGAGCCTCTACGCTTTGCGGCGTGAGACCTAGGTGACCCATCACCGGCACACCCGACTCGACGATGTGCGCCATGAGGTCGAGCTGGCCCGCTGCCCCTTCAATCTTGACGCAGTTGCTGCCTGCCTGCATGAGCGCGGCAACAGCATCCATCGCCTCCGACAAACCGCGGCGTACGGATAGAAACGGCATGTCACCGACCACAAACTTATCCGGCGCACCCCGCCGCACCGCCGCCACGTGGGTGGCCATCATGTCGACCGTGGCGTGCACCGTGCTGTCGTGGCCATGCATGACCATTGCCAGGCTGTCGCCGACGAGCAGGGTATCTACGGAAGTGTCATTGAGAATACGCGCCGACCAGAAGTCGTAACACGTCACCATGGAGAGCTTTTCGCCGGCTTGCTTGCGCCGGGCAAAATCGAGCACGTTCATATATTACCTCCCAATACTGGGAGGGACTGGACGAAACGCTTTGCGCTATCGGTACCTGTCCCTCTGGATCAAGTCCTTTGCGTTTTAGACGCTGAATAATCGAACACCGTTCGGTCTTCGTCCGGCTGAATGGCAGCCTCGATCGAAGCCGAGGCAGGAAATTACCACCCGGAACGAGGCGTGTCGACCGCTCAGATGCAAGCGTTTTGCTGCTTCAGACCGCGTACCCGTGCACTTCAGCACGCGGCCCCGACGGCGTCTGCGATGGGTTCAGGATAAGAGGTCGTTCAGCGCACGGCGCGCCATGACTTTGACCAGATGCGCCCGGTACTCAGCGGAGGCGTGCAGATCGCTGTTGAACCCGGCATCCGGGACTTCAACGCCTTCAAGGGCCTCAGGGTCGAGGTTCTGATTGAGCACCTCCTCGAGCCCGCTCGCGCGAAACGCGCACGGTCCCGCACCGGTGACCCCCACGCGTATGGCGCCGTTGAAGTCGGCGATGAGAACGCCGACCACCGCATAGCGCGACGCGGGATTGGGAAATTTACGGTAGGCCGCGCGGGTAGGTACCGGGAACTCGATACGGGTGACGATCTCACCCGGTTGCAGGGCGGTTTCGAAGAGATCCTGAAAGAACTCGTCACCGGCTATGGCGCGCTCCTGCGTATGCACCGTGGCACCGAGGCCGATGACCGCCGCCGGATAGTCGGCGGCCGGATCGCTGTTGGCGAGGCTGCCACCGATGGTGCCGCGGTTACGGACCTGATTGTCACCAATCAGCCCGGCCAGCTGCGCGAGCACCGGCAATGTCTCGCCAATTGCACCGGACGTGGCGACGTCGTTGTGGCGGGTAAACGCACCTACCGTCACTTTGTCCGCAGCGACGTCGATGCCCGTCATTTCCGCGATGCCCGACAGATCGATCAGGTCGGTAGGCGCAGCAAGACGCTGCTTCATCGTGGGAATCAACGTCATGCCGCCGCTCAGATACATCGCGTCATCGGCATCGTTGAAGAGTGCCACGGCGTCGGCAACCGTTTCGGGTTTGTGATAATTAAATGGATACATTGTTGTTCTCCCGCTAAGCCGCTATTCGCCCCGCACGGCGCGCCAGACTTTCTCCGGCGTTGCCGGCATTGCAATGTCCTTGGTACCGAGTGCATGTGTGACGGCGTTCATGATGGCAGCCGGTGAGCCGATGGCGCCTGCTTCCCCACAGCCTTTGACTCCCAGCGGATTGTGCGTGCACGGCGTGACGGTGGTATCGACCTGAAAGTCGGGCAGGTCGTCTGCTCGCGGCAGACAGTAGTCCATCATCGAGCCGGTCTGCAGCTGGCCGTACTCATCATAGATGCCGTGCTCCATGAGGGCCTGGCCCGCCCCCTGAGCGACGCCGCCGTGAACCTGTCCATGCACGATGAGCGGATTGATGATGTGGCCAAAGTCGTCGACCGCAACAAAGTTGACCAGCTCGACGACGCCGGTTTCGATGTCCACTTCCACCTCGGCGATATGCGTACCTGCCGGGTAGGTGAAATTGTTCGGATCGTAAAACGCTTTCTCCGTGAGTCCCGGTTCGAGATCCTCCGGATAGTCGGCCGGCACGTAGGCCGCAAACGCCACCTCCTGAATCGTGACCGACTGGTTGCTGTCCTGCAGGCTGAAGGTGCCATCGTCGAAGTCGACCTGCTCAGGCGTTGTCTGCATCATGTGCGCAGCAATCTTCTTACCCTTCTCAATGATCTTCTCCGCAGCGGCAATGAGGGCCGAGCCACCAACCGCAAGCGAGCGCGAGCCGTAGGTGCCGAGGCCAAATTCCATGCGTCCGGTGTCACCGTGCACGATGTCGACGTCGTCGTAGGGGACGCCGAGCTTGTCCGAGACAACCTGTGCGAAGGTTGTCTCGTGCCCCTGTCCGTGGCTGTGAGAACCCGTGAAAACGCTCACGTTGCCGGTCGGATTCATGCGAATTTCACCGCTCTCATAGAGTCCCACGCCGGCGCCCAGCTCAATGGCAAGCTTGGACGGCGCCAGTCCGCAGGCCTCGATATAACAGGCAAAACCGATCCCGCGCCGCTTGTTCTGCTCCGCCGCCGCGGCGCGGCGACCTTCGAAGCCCGCGTAGTCGATGAGTTCCAGCGCCTTGTCCAGGCTCGCCTCGTAGTTGCCGGTGTCATAGGTGAGCGCCACCGGCGTTTCGTAGGGGAAATCTTCCGGCTGAATCATGTTCATACGGCGCAGATCTGCCGGGTCCTTGCCGAGCTCACGCGCAGCCTGCTCGACGATGCGCTCCACGACGTAGGTCGCCTCCGGCCGTCCGGCACCGCGATAGGCGTCCACGGGCGCCGTGTTGGTATAAACGCCCTGCACTTCGACGTAGATGTTCGGTGTCTTGTACTGCCCCGCGAGCAGCGTGCCGTAAAGATACGTGGGTACGGACGAACCGAAGGTCGAAAGATACGCGCCGAGGTTGGCGGTTGTCTTGACACGCAGCCCGGTGAAACGCCCCTGCTCATCGAGGGCAAGTTCCGCCCTGGTGATGTGATCGCGACCATGAGCGTCGGCAAGAAAGGATTCGCTACGGTCGGCAACCCACTTGATGGGCCTGCCAACCTTTGCCGCGGCCCAGATCACAGCGGTTTCTTCGGCGTAGATGAAAATCTTCGAGCCAAATCCACCGCCGACATCCGGTGCCACGACCCGCAGTTTGTGCTCGGGTGCAACCTGGACAAACGCGCTCAGCACCAGGCGTTCCAGATGCGGATTCTGGCTCGTGGTGTAGAGCGTGTAGTCGCCTGTTGCAGCATCGTGCACGCCAAGGCAGGCACGCGGCTCCATTGCATTCGGGATGAGGCGATTGTTCGTCAACTCAAGCGTCGTGACGTGCGCGGCGCGGGCAAACGCCATGCGGGTCGCGTCTTCCTCACCAAGTGCCCACTCATAAGCGAGATTGTGATCGATCCCTTCGTAAATCTGTTCGGAGACAGTCGCGGAGCCGAGCTCGACGACCGCGTGGAGCTCTTCGAACTCCGCGTTTACCGATTCTGCGCCCTGGCGCGCAGCCTGCAGCGAGTCCGCAACCACCAGCGCGTACGGCTCACCCACATAGTTGACCTGAGTTGCCGCCAGCGGTGGGTGCGGCGCTGAGCGCATGTCGTTGCCCGCTTTGTCTTTGACCAGCCAGCCGCAGGGTAAGTCGCCAATGCCGTCGGCAACCATCTCGGTCCCGGTGTACACACCCAGAACGCCAGGAATACCTAAAGCCTCTTCGGCGTCGACGCCATTGATTTTCGCGCGGGCGTGTGGACTCCGGCAGAAAACACCGTAGACCTGTCCCGGCTGGTTGAGGTCGTCCGTATATCTACCCGTACCCGTGATGAATCGCGCATCTTCGCGGCGCCTTACCGGTGCGCCGATGCCAGTGTCTTCAGCGATCGCTTCGCTCATGGTGCCCTCCTACCCGGCATCGGCGACGCTTTGGATCGCGCGCACGATGTTGTGATAGCCGGTGCAGCGGCACAGGTTGCCTTCGAGACCCTCACGAATGGCAGCATTGTCCAGCTGATCGCCGTTTTCGACCAGATCTATGGCCTGCATGATCATGCCCGGCGTGCAGAACCCACACTGCAGCGCGTGACACTCACGGAACGCGGCCTGCATCGGATGCAGCTCATCCGGCGTTCCAATCCCTTCGATCGTGAGCACGTTTGCACCGTCCGCCTGCGGTGCCAGCACGGTACAGGCCTTCACGGCTCTACCATCGAGATGCACCGTGCAGGCGCCGCACTGTGACGTGTCACACCCGACGTGCGTCCCGGTCAGTCCCAGATTCACGCGCAGCACATCCACCAGCAGCGTGTTTTCGGCAACGTCGACCTCGCGCGGCTCGCCATTGACCTGAAGCGTAATTTTCATTGGGTCCCACCTTCCTCGTTTTGTTTCGTTCTGCGGGTCTTACTCAGATTGCAAACAGCACCGCCAGGATCAGCACCACAAATGCAATCAGCCAGATACTGCGCGAGCCACTCGACTCATAGCGCGGTACCTCGTCTTTGTTTTCTTCTTCGGATTCAGATTCACCGGTCGACGCGGCACCGGGGTCGAGTCGGGTCGAGAAGGCAGCAAAAAAGTCGTCCGCCATCTTGCGGGCAGCGCCGTCCACCAGACGGCTGCCGACCTGCGCAAGCTTGCCGCCGACATTGGCTTTGACCGCGTAGCGCAGCAGCGTCGCGTCGCCGTCTTCGGCGAGCTCAACCTCAGCGCCGCCTTTGGCAAAACCCGCAGCGCCTCCTTTGGCGTTGCCGTTGATGACATAGCTTGCAGGGGGATTCAGATCCGAGAGCTCCAGCTCGGCATTGAAGGTCGCGCTTACCGGGCCAATCTTGGCCTTGACCGCCACGTTGAAGTGCTGCTCGTCGACCTTCTCTATGTTCTGGCAACCTTCAATGCACTCGCCGAGAACCTGCGGATCGTTGAGCGCCTCCCAGACCGCTTCGCGGCTGGCGGCAATGCGGTATTCGCCTGATTGTTCCAAAAAAACCACCCCCCGAACTGGACTCGGAAGGTTGCATCAAAGCCACGGCAAGGGCAACGCCTGGGCCGCCTTTTGTTGGGAGAGCCGTGTTAAGCCGCGCTCTCGCCAAGCGCTTCGGCCCGCTGCACGCGACTCGCCTCGTCTCGGCCGAGATACCGTAGCGCCGCGAGCAGGAACGCGGCGCTGACGCCAAACATCAGCAAACCCCAGGTCATCGCGCTGCGGAGCGCTTCGCCACTGCCCATGGAGTGCGCGTTGAGATCACTGATCTGGCCCATGAGATAGGGTCCCAGCGCCAGACCAACGAACGTATTCATGAGCACGTAGTAGGCGGATGCGGTGGCGCGCATACGCGGCATCACCAGGTCGTTGATTGTGCTGGCACCGGACCCGATCCACGCTGGTGACAAAATGCTGAACACAAAGCTGCACAGGTAGGCGACCAGCACGCTGTCGGTATAGAGAAAGCCAAGCGCAAAGGGGACCGCCAGCACCGGAATCGCGAGACCAATATAGAGCCGCGCGTTGACCGTTTTCGATTTCCACATATCGGCGAGAAAACCGCCGAGCACAATGCCTATGAAACCGCCAACGGCGGCACCGAGGCCAAGATAGAGGCCCGCGTCGGCAATCGACTCGCCGTGGACGCGCTGCATGAAGGGTGGAGACCAGAAGCCCACGCCGTAAGTGACGAACGAGATACTGGGGAAGCCGACCGAGGCGAGCACAAACGCTTTTGATTGGAACATCATGCCAAAGCAGGCGGGATCCGTGAGCTTGAGATACTGCACCCAGGTGACGGTGATGTAGGCACCCGCGCCGAGCGCAATCCACTGCAAGGGCGTCGGCATGAGTGCATAAAGGCCGTAGAAGAGGAGGCACACGCCAGCAAGATAGACGAGGTTCCGCGCTACGGCCGCCATGCCGCCCGCCCGGAAGAGCACTATGAGTGAGAGTCCGGGCAGTACGCTCATCATGGTGCTCTGGGTCGCCTTGAACGGATGAGGATGCCGCGTGCTCAAAAGTCCTTCGCTGACACCGCGAATGGGCTCGCGCAGCGTCCAGACCCAGATCGCCATGAGGATGCCGGGAATGCCCACCGCCAGAAACGCTGCCTGCCATGGTTTAATGCCGAGCGGCGCCGCGGCAGGGTCCGGATACCAGGCGTACCAGGCTTCGACGATTGCGCCGCCGAGGAAAAGCCCGATCCCGGCACCGAGATAGATGCCGCTGGAGTACACCGCCAGCACGGTCGCTCTGACCTTGGGCGAAAAGTAGTCGGACAGCATCGAGAAAGCGGCCGGCGTGGCGCTCGCCTCGCCCACGCCCACACCGAAGCGGCAGGCGGCAAGGCTCGCATAGTTTTTGGCAAAGCCGGAGAGGGCCGTCATCAGGCTCCAGAATGCCAGTCCAATGGAAATCAGGCTCTTGCGGTTCCAGACGTCAGCGAGCTTGCCGAGGGGAATGCCGAACACGGCGTAGAAAATCGCAAACGCCGTGCCGTACAGGAAACCAATCTCCGCATCCCCGATCCCGAGGTCCGCTTTGATCTCCTCCGCCAGAATGGAAATGATCTGTCGATCGATGAAATTGAAGATATAAACGATGATGAGAACGAAGAGCACGTACTTCGCGTAGCCGCCGTTGATCTCTGCGCGCGCTTTTTCGAGGTCGTGGTCTGATGTATCGCTCATGGTGCCCGGCCTTTCTTGGTCTGATTTTTCCGTGCGTGGGAGATGTCGTCACGCCACGATCGGCGCGGCCCCCGCCTCCGCGGACAGTTAGGCCGAACTCGCCAGGCAAAGTCAATTCTCAAATCAACGGCACTCGCCTCGCGCGGGGAAGCCGCGCACCGTCGGATCAGCGGTGCGCCACGCTCGCCACCTGGAGAATGGTCTCGAGCAGCACTCTCTGACGGAGCGGTTTGGCAAGGTACGCGTCCATGCCCGAAGCTTCCGCACGCTCGCGATACTCAGCACCGGCGTGCGCAGTCAACGCAATGATCGGTGTGGCCGAGCGACCCGATTGAGCTTCCTCTTCACGGATGGTCTGCGACGCCGTGTAGCCGTCCATGACGGGCATGTCACAATCCATGAGAATGAGGTCGTAACGTTTTGCGGCGCATTTTTCGAGCGCTTCCTGGCCGTTGTTCGCAATGTCGACCTCCGCACCGAACAGGGTCAACGTCTTACGCGCAATCAACTGGTTGGTTTGATTGTCCTCGGCAACCAGCAACCTGTAACCATTGAGCGGCGTACTGGTTTCTTCGAGCGGGTCCTGCTCGATGGTGCAGCAGAGCCTGCGCAACTCGACAAGGCGGATCCCTGAGTCGACGTCGTAGCTCACGGGCGCGTCGGGATCAATGGTCGCACCCCAGCGTTCGACCAGTTTCGCCACAGCCGCGCGACGCGCGGCGTCACTGCCGCGCAGCGCAATCGTCGCGTTGCCGGGTTCTCCCAGGTAACGCCGGCTGGTGTGGCAGGGTAGCGTGATTTCAAACGTCGAACCCTGACCATACTCCGACGCAACCGAGAGGGTGCCGCCCAGGGCGTCACAGAGAAGCTTGCAGATCGCAAGACCGAGTCCCGTGCCGCCGAATTTGCGGGTGATCGATGAGTCCGCCTGTCGGAACCGCTCGAAAAGCCCGACCACATCCGCTTCGCGGATGCCAATTCCCGTGTCGAGCACGCGTATTACCAACTTGTCGTCGCGCGTGCGCGCCTCGAGCGTAATGTGTCCGGTTGCGGTGAACTTGGCGGCATTGCTCAGAAGATTTTCGAGTATCTGGCGCAGCCGGGTGGGATCCGTGATGACCACTTCCGGTACTTCCGGGTCGATTCGCAGCTCGAAGGAAACGTCTTTGTCCTTGATGCGGTCCGCCGACACCATCGCCAGATCGTCAAAGAGCACATAAAGGTCGCACCGTTCCTGCTCGAGTACGAGCTGCCCGCTTTCGAATTTCGAGTAATCGAGAATGTCGTTCAGAATGGCCATGAGACCCTGTCCAGAGCGGAGGATCGTCGAGACCTGGGACTCCTGCTCCGCGGAAAGTCGGGTCTTGGACAGGAGCTCAGCCATCCCGAGCACGCCGTTCAGCGGCGTGCGGATCTCATGGCTCATGGTCGCGAGGAACGCCCCTTTGGTCTCGGCTTCCTGGCGCGCATCCGAAGCCGAAGCCTGCGCGCGCCGCGCCGTGATCTCCGACTGCAGGCGCTCGGCACGCAGGGTGACGATGTGCCGGGCCAGCAACATCACCAGCGCCAGCGAGGTAATGGCGTTGCCCCAGAGGAAGAACATGTGGCTTGCCGTGCCACCCCCAAAACCCCAGAGCTGTTCCGTCCACGTGGTCGTGCCGCCGATCAAAACGAAGAACGTGGCGCCGATGAACAACCAGCCCTCCCGATTGCCGCGCAAAGCCACGTAGAGCGCCAGCGGGTGCATCGCAATGGATACGATGCCGCCGGTAATCTGCACCACCGGTGCCAGCGCCCCCAGGCCGACGAAGAGTTCAACAAAACCGCACACCCACATGAGGCGAACGTAGACGCGCGAGTACCAGGTGTCGCGCAGAGACAGCATGCGCGCCACAAATGGCACATACGCCGCAAACGTGAACATACCTGCGGCGTGCGTCATGCTCTGATCCCAGTCGATCCGCTCACCCCAGAACAGCATCTGCGCATACCCGAGATAGTGGAGCAGAAACAGCAGGCTTGCCCCCATGTAGACGCTGAGCGTGAGGTAGCGAGCGTCGCGCGTGTACACCGATATCACCGCGTTGAACGCGACCAGCAGCAGCATCATGCCGAGCGCAAGTCCACCCACAAAGAGGCTCAGGAAACCATCCTGGCGCAGCGCCGGGGCATCGAGCACGTGCATTCGCGGGACAAACGCGTTGGGGTCTTCCATGCGCACCATCACATCGACAACTTCGCCTTCCCGCGGCACCAGCACGGACACGCGGGGGGCCTTGCTGATGTGCGAGCCAAGCCCCAACCCCGGGGCTTCGAGCGATAACCACCGCCAATCCTCACCGTCGAAGACCCAGATCTCGGTGTGTCGCAAACGAGGATTTTCGATCTGCAGAAAACGCGTGGCGCTGTCCTCGGCCGGCAGACGCACGCTGAAGCGGAACCAGAAGTCGCCTTCCGGCAACACGCGGCCGTCATACGCATTGAAATCGGACACAACGGGCGCCGTTCCCGGCGCGTTCTGCGCCGGGGCATACTCGAGCTGCTTGAATACGGTCTGCGTGCCCGCGCCAGTTGCATCCACGACGGTCGCGGCTGCCCCGTCCATCGCCACCGCGATCTGGGCATTTGAGAGACACAAGACGGCCAGCAGCAATCCTAATCGTGCCGAAAAAGCCATTCCTAAGTATAGAAAGGCAGCCGCTGGCGCCGCCCAAGCCGGCTTACGGCAGGTCCAGCACGAGAACTACGTCACATCAGGACTACGACAAACCCCCTGGTTTACCCGACGACCCGCTCAATCTGACGCGGGATCCAGCGGCGCACCGTCAAAGGTTTCATGGACAGCAAAGTCCGCGACGGACTTGCGCCGCAGTCTGGTCAGCTGTTTCACGGGCTTACCTAGAGGAAGCATGGCCGCAAAGGCGTATTCATCAGGCACGCCCAGCAGTGCCTTGAGATCGGGCTCGAGCCCCCCGGCAAACGTCGTCAACGTGCCCCCCAGACCCTCATTGCGCGCAGCCAACAATATGTTCCACACAAAAGGATAGATAGAGCCGCCGGAGATCACGCCTACCCGATCGAGGCCACTGTCAAACGACGCGACGACCGAAAGATCGACAAAAACCATCAATAGAACAGGCGCGTGGGTGATTTTGTCGATCATCTCCTGTGGCACCGGGGCTGAGGCGATCTCGTCGTCAGACAGCCGCGTCGGGTTGATGGTGTTCCAGGGAGCTTCACCCGCCTGGACCTGCGCGACATAACGCTGAAACGTCGGCGCAATGATGGGGCCCAGTGCCGCCTTGGTCTCGGCGCTGCGTACGACAACAACGCGCCAGCCCTGGCGGTTGCCGCCGCTTGGCGCAAAGCGTGCATTCTCCAGGATTCGGTGCAGCTGCTCGTCGGACACCTCATCGGTGGTGAAGTCCCGAGCTGCGAAAGTTGTGCGCATTACCTCGTAGAGATCCATGATTTCTCCTTTTCCCGGGCAAGTGCCCCTAATGGGATCTGTTTACCAAAACGTTAAATTTGTGGACAAGCACCTTGCCTGAGTGGCGGCTTTTCGGAACAATAGCGTATTGACGTCGCCTGTGACACTTCACAGAACCTCGGTAAAAGGACTAGAGGCCGCGACGTCGATAACCTGCATGGATTCAAGGAAAACTATGAACGGTTACGACAGCGACAACCCCGACGAACTACCCCCGGAAGTGCTCATGCGCGGTCTGCTGCGCGCGTACTACTGGATGGACGAGAGCCTGCAGAATGGTTTGCAGCGCGCTGGCTACCGGCCCCGCACTCGCACACAGACCATGATTCTCATCCATATTTCGAACGGCGTTACCCGAGCCGCCGAGCTCGCCCGCGCCCTCGGTGTCAGCCGGCAGGCGATACAACAACAGATCAACGATCTCGAGAGCGACGACCTGGTCACGCAGATTCCCGATCCGACTGACAAGCGTGCCAATCGCATCGTTTTCAGCGAGCGAGGCTCGGCGTTGATCAATCAGGCTATGGCAACGCTCCGCGGCGCTGAGCAGACGCTCGCTATGCGCCTCGGTTACGAAACGGTCAGCCAGCTGCGCAATGCGCTGATGGCCGACTGGGGACCCGTCATCGGCGAACAGCGCGCACCGGGCCGCAAACGCTCGGTCAGCTGACGCCCGCCCCTCTGCAGCGCTGCCGCGGTTCCTATCCGGGCAGCGTCAGAGCCTTCTGCGCTTCGGCGCTCATCGGGTGCTCAAACGAGCATCCGAGCCGCTCACCTCTCCGTCATCTTCATCCTCGTATTTACCAATTCATCGCCACCGCCGAATCGAACGCGAAAAACCGGTAATCTGAGCCGCAACACAACGCGAGGAAACCGACATGCCGTTGAAAACCCTCCTGACGACAGGTGCCGCCGTCTACGCCTGCTTGATGACCCAGCTGATCTCAGCGGAAACGCTTACCGTCGTCATAACCAACGTATCCGAAAGCAAAGGCACCATCATGCTGCAGGTCCTGGCCGGTGAGGCTGAGTTCAAAGGAGACGCCACACCGATCGCTTCGGTAATGCAGCGTGCCAGCGAAGGGGAGATGTCCTTTACCACCACGAGCTTGCCGGCCGGTGAATACGCCGTGCGCATCATGCACGACCTCAACGCAAACGGAGATCTGGACGCCAACTTCGTCGGCATGCCCACCGAACCCTGGGCGTTTTCCAACAACGCCGCAGGAAACTTTGGTCCGCCCAAGTGGGAAGACGTGAAGTTCCAGCTGGAGGGTTCCGTGACCCAGTCACTGAACCTGAACCGCTGATCATGCGCCGCCGTCAGTTCACCCAGCTCATCGCCGGCCTTTCCGCCGCTGCCGGGCTCCCGGCCGTTGCCGGCGTCGGCAACCCTTCCTGGGCCCAGCAATTCAAAAGCGCACTGGCCGATCGCCCCTGGCTGCTCGGCTACCGTACCGTACAGCAGCCCCGTTTCGCCGCAGATGCCGAGGTCAGCGGCAGCTGGCCGAAGGATTTGACGGGCACGTTCTACCGCAACGGACCCGCCCAGCACGAAATTGGCGACTATCGATACCGTCACTGGTTTGCCGGCGACGGTATGTTGCAGGCTTATCGCGTGGGCGCCGACGGCGTCAATCACCAGGCCGCGTTGATCGAAACTTACAAAGTGCAGGCGGAGCGTCGTGCCGGGCGGGCGCTGTATCCGGGCTTTGCCTCCACACCACCAGATCCCGCACCCGTGACGAGTCCCGATGCCGTCAACGTAGCCAACATCAGCGTGCTGCATCATCACGGCAAGCTGCTGGCATTGTGGGAAGCAGGCTCACCCTGGGAGATGGACCCGGAGGACCTCTCCACCCGCGGTGCCTACGCGTTCTCACCCGAAATGCGTGGCGTACCGTTCTCAGCCCATCCACGCATCGAGCCCGATGGCACCCTGTGGAATTTTGGTTATCTGTCCTCGGCGAAACTGCTGGTCCTGTGGCACGTGGACAAGAACGGCAAGCTCGTCAAAGCGGGTAAGGTCAAAGCAGACCCCATTTCCATGGTGCACGACTTTGTTGTCACCCGCCGCCACCTGGTGTTGATGGTACCCCCGCTGCACTACTCGCCGGACGGGGCGGCAAGCTCGTTTCTGGACGCCCACAAATGGCGCCCGGACGACCCCACCCGCCTCCTCGTTGTCGACAAGAACAACTTCGACAACCACTTCTGGGTAGAGCTGCCCTCGCAGTGGGTATTTCACTATGGCAACGGCTGGGAGGACGACAACGGTGTCATCCACTTCGACGCAGCCCGCGCGGGTGATCCCATGGCCATGATCGACAGCTTCCGGGAGGTCATGCGCGGCAATCTGACGCCGTCGGGTGGCAGCCATCATCACGAATATCGGATTGATACCCGCACGCGCAAGGTTGCTGAAGCGCCAATGTTCGGGATGAATCTCGAAACCGAGTTCCCGAGCGTCGATCCGCGGGTCAGCGGTCAACGCAATCGGCGTCTGACGATGATGAGCAGCAACACGCTCACGCCACCGGTGCACGGCCACCTGAATGAAGTGAGCCACTTCGACTACGACAGCGGCGCGCGCGCCGTCTACCGCTACCCGGACACCGAGATCCCTGAGGAGCACATCTATGTGGCAGATCCGTCCCGGGCCGCCGAGACTGACGGCTGGGTCATCGGCACCGCGTTCGACTGGAAAACGGATCAAACCCTTCTGAACGTCTTCGACGCCCGCGCGCTGGCTGATGGCCCGCTGGCAACGGCACGACTCCCCTACGGGCTGCCGCTCGGTTTGCACGGCCGGTTCGTGCATGGCTGAGGGGGTTCGCCAACCCCGCAGCATGGTCGAGCAGCCCTGGAAGCTCCTCGCCTATACCGGCGTTTTCTGTCTCGCCATTGGGCTCTTCTTTGGTTGGAGAAATGGCTTTCAACATCTCACGGCAAACCTTGTGGTGTCTTTTGCGATTGGCCTTTCGATCAGCCTGAGTTTCATCCTCTTCAGCGCGGCGAGTCATAAAGTCATGAGTCCATATATTGTGCCGATCCCTCTCACCGCCTTCGGCCTGGGTGTGGGTCTCCTCATCGGAGGGACCTACGTCAGCGGCAATCCGTTGTTCTTTTTCACGCAGAACAACGGCACGCTTCTGACCGGCATCTTTTTTGGCATTGTCGGCTTCGCGATCTTCGGCACCCGCGCACGGCTCCTCAGCATCAACGCAGCGCTGGTCGACGCCGAGGCGCAGCGGGAACGGCAGGAGAAGCTGCTGATGCAGACGGAACTGCGCCTGCTGCAGGCGCAAATAGAACCCCACTTCCTCTTCAATACCCTGTCGAATATCGCCGGTTTGATCCACCGCGACCCGGACGCGGCCGAGCATACGTTGCTGAATCTGACCACCCTGCTGCGCGCCACGCTGAACCGCACGCGCGAAGCCGTGACGACGCTGGCCGAGGAAATAGCCATTGCCCGAGCCTACCTGGAGATACAGAAAACACGCATGCAGTCGAGGCTTCGCTACGACATCATCTGGGACGAATCGCTTGGGCCTCTGCCGCTGCCTCCGCTGCTCGTGCAGCCGCTGGTTGAAAACGCCATCAAGCACGGTCTCGAGCCGACGGAGGAAGGCGGAGAAGTTGTCATCGAGGTCGATGCACATGCAGACGCACTCGTTATTTCCGTCAAAGACACCGGGCAGGGTATCCATGAGCAAGGCAGCACCGGCAGCGGCACGGGTCTGACCAACGTGCGCGAGCGCTTGAGAACGCTTTACGATGGCAGCGCACGCCTCGATTTGGCAGAGAACAGCCCGCAAGGCATGATTGCCACGATCACGCTGCCGAGATCGCCGGAACCCCCGCCACCATGACCGCTACCGCCATTCTGGTCGACGATGAAGAAAACCTGCTGACCTCGCTCGGCGACAAGCTGACAGCGCTCTGGCCCGAGCTCGAGATCCTCGGCACCGCACAGAACGGCAGGCAGGCCATTGCGCTTGCCAGAGAGACCCAGCCGGACATTGCCTTCCTGGACATACACATGCCGGGCTTGAGTGGTCTCGAGGTTGCCGAAGCGCTGCCGCGGGACACCCGGATCGTGTTCGTCACGGCGTACGATCAGTTTGCGGTTGCCGCCTTCGAGCGTGCGGCTGTGGACTACGTCCTCAAGCCCGTCAGCGAAGACCGGCTCACGCAGACCATCGCGCGCCTCAAACGGATGGACGATGCCAACCGCGACAAGCTGCTCGAGCTCTTGAACGGGATTCAGCCCGACCAGGCTTCATACCTCAGCTGGATACGCGCCGGGCTCGACGATACGACAACGCTCATTCCCGTCGAAGAGGTGGTCTACTTCCAGGCAGATCAAAAATATACCTCCGTGATGACGGCCCAAGCTGAACATCTGGTGCGGCGCAGCATCAAGGAGCTCGAATCCCAGCTCGATCCGAACAAATTCTGGCGCATCCACCGCGGCATCATCGTCAGCGTGGATCAGATTCAGAGCGCCAGGCGTGACATCCGCGGACGCTACACCCTCACGCTCAAAGATCGCGACGAGAAACTACGCAGCAGCCAGAGCTACGGCCACCTGTTCAAACAGATGTAGCCAAACTATTTCGGGAGCGGCGGCGACCCTGGAGTACGTCCACATAAAAGAGGTCGCCGTGTCTCACCATCAAACCGGTTCGATTGCTCTGCGCATCATCGTCTTTCTCGTTGCACTGGGTGGGGCCGGTTTCATCGCGCTCAAAGTGGCGCAGGCCCGCTCCGACGGTCCCCTGAACGACATGCTGCCCGGCGGCGAGCTCAAATCCGGCACCGAGCTCAGCAGCCGTGGGGTGGTTTGGCCAGACGTTCTGGGTGAAGCCGGCGGCTGCAGCGAGGGGGTCTGCGCGCCGATGGAACCCGTTGCGCTGCAACTCGTATCACCGGCAACGTCACGCTGGACCGGCATCATGGTCCGCGACGACAAGCTCTACGTGCCCTGCGATCTCGGTTTCATGTGGGGCCGTTTTGAGGGAACCCAGCGCTGGATCCTGAATCTCATTTACGTGTTCAAACGCTGGCACGAAGACGCCATGGCAGACGGGCGCGCGGTCATCCGTATCGAGGACACCCGCTACACCGGTCAGCTTGCCCGCGTGACCGATCCAACCCTCGTGGCTGATCTCAAGACCCAGCTCGAGGACATGGCGCGCAGCTGGGTGGCGCCCGCAGAGCTCGGTCCCCCGCCCAGCGAAGGGCCGCGGGACATCTGGTTTTTCGAGTTCAAGCCGCGCTAGCGGAGCGCTACCACGGGCGACCTTTCGGCAGCAGGTCGTAGTAGCCAAACGCGCCGTTCAAGGCTTCGATGCCGCGGTTGTAGGCGCTGTAGGTATGATAAATCTGCCCGGCTTCGTCCTTACAGAAGACACTGACGCCGTGGTTTTCGCCACGGTCAAAGCGCACCTCCTCTCCACCTTCGCCGCCGATGGCGACAGCGCTTTCACCGGTGGTGTCGAGCGCTGAGGCGTGAAAGTCGTAGTTGAAATCGGAGCCGAACGAAGAGACCCAGGAAAATCCCCAGCCGAGCCGGGACTTTTGCTCCGCAATTTCCGGGTAGGGCGCGCGTGAGATGCAGATGAGCCGCGCATCCGCCGGTCCGAACGTCCGGGTTGTACCGTTCAGGGCATTCGCCCACTGAGTGCAGCCCGGACAGGGCGCTTCCCAGCCGGGCCCGAACATCAGGTGGTACACCGCAAGCTGCGAACGGTCTTTGAAGAGCTCGGCGAACGTCACCGGTCCATCCGGGCCCGTGAACTCGTAGGCTTTGTCGACCTTCACCCAGGGCAGCTCACGCCGCGCCGCAGCAAGCTCCGCGCGCGCCCGCGTATGTGCTTTTTCTCTGACCAGGAGCTCAGCCCGGGCTTTGAGCCAGGTTTCCCGATCCACAATTTCGTTCATCGCGCTGCCTCCCCATGGTTTGCGTCCGGCATGCTTTGCCGGCGTGCGACCCGGATAAAGCATCGCAACATTCAATGCCTTTTGCCAGACTCGCGGCATGGATCTCGACGCCTACTTCAAACGCATCGACTATCGCGGTCCGGTGCAGCCGGACCTGACCACGTTGCGGGCGGTACACCACCAGCACGTGCTGCACATCCCTTACGAAAACATCGACGTGCAGCTTGGCCGCCCTCTCGACTTCGACATGACGCGCATTTTCGACAAGCTCGTCACCCGGCGGCGCGGCGGCTGGTGTTACGAGATGAACGGTCTGCTCGCCTGGGCGTACGGCGAGATCGGATTCACCGTAAGGCGCATGTCTGGCGCGGTCATGCGCGAAACCCAGGGAGATACTCAACTCGGCAATCATCTGGTGCTGGAGGTTGATCTGGGTGAACCCTACCTTGCCGACGTGGGGCTTGGAGACGGTCTGCGCGAACCCGTTCCGCTCGCCGTGGGTGAGCATCGTCAGGGCTATCTGAACTACCGCCTGGAGCAGATGGACGACGGTTTCTGGCGTTTTCACAACCACGGTTACAGCAACGTGGCATCGTTCGACTTCAGGCACGAAACGGCGGATGAGGATGAGCTCGCGGGCAAATGCGCGTGGCTGCAGAGCGATCCGTCTTCCCCATTCCGACAGCTCCTGATTGCCCAGCGGTTCGACCCCGAACGCATCCACGTGCAGCTCGGGCGCGTCGCAACGACCATTGCGCGCAACGGCAAAACGACCGAGGTCGTCGACTCGGTGGCGGCACTCAACGACCGCATGGCAACCACGTTCGGCGTCGACGAAGATCTCAGCAGCCTATGGCCTGAGATCTGCGCCACGCACGAACGCTATTTCGAATCCTGAGAGAAGCGCCGCGTGGCGAACCTTGTGCTCCTCAACAAGCCCTACGACGTTCTGAGCCAGTTCACCGATCGCGAAGGTCGTGCAACGCTCACGGACTACCTGCCGGTGCAGGGCGTCTATCCGGCGGGCCGCCTCGACCGGGACAGTGAGGGTCTCCTGGTCTTGACCGATGACAAGGCTC
This sequence comes from Pseudomonadales bacterium, assembly GCA_028285415.1. Classification (GTDB taxonomy): domain Bacteria; phylum Pseudomonadota; class Gammaproteobacteria; order Pseudomonadales; family Azotimanducaceae; genus UBA4421. The sequence goes on along the minus strand of JANQPF010000005.1, from coordinate 381,409 downwards.
TGCGCGACAAGATCATGCATCCGCGACACAAGATGAGTAAGTCGTACTGGGTGCAGGTGGAAGGGAACCCTCAAGAGTCTGACCTCGAGCCACTGCGCGAGGGGATTACGCTGAAAGACGGGCCAACGTTGCCGGCCAAGGCGCGGGGTATGGCAGCCCCTGCCACCCTCTGGCCACGCGTGCCGCCGATTCGCGTGCGCAAATCCATCCCGGACAGCTGGCTGGAGCTCACGATCAGTGAGGGCCGCAATCGGCAGGTACGACGCATGTGCGCTGCCATCGGCTTTCCCGTGCTCCGCCTCATTCGCTATCGTGTCGGCTCCTGGACCATTGACGGCCTCGCGCCGGGCGAGTGGAGGCAACTTTGATCGACCCGCTTTATGTCAAACTCATGAGTACGTACACGTCGTGGCAGAACCGCAGCATCTACGCGGCCGCAGGCACGCTGACAGGTGCCGAGCGGCAAGCGCACAGAGGCGCTTTTTTCGGCTCGATTCACGCGACACTCTCCCACCTGCTCTGGGGTGACGAGCTGTGGCTGCACCGACTTGCCGGTACGCCCGCGCCAGCCGTCCCGGATATCCCGAATTCCGTTGACGCCTATGCCGACTGGGAGGGACTGTGCGAGGCGCGCGCAATCTGCGATGCCAACATGCGTGCCTGGAGCGAACGCGTCACGGCAGCGGAGCTGAACGGCACGGTGAGCTGGTTTTCAGGCGCCATGCAGCGGGACATGCAGCGCCCGACCGCGGTCTGCGTTGTGCAGCTCTTCAACCATGGCACGCATCACCGCGGGCAGGTGCACGCGTTGTTGACCCAGGCCGGTGCGCGGCCGGATGACACCGACGTGCCGTTCATGCCGGTCGCGGACGAGTTCTGGCAGCAGTGGGATCCGCCCGATTAGCCCCGATTTGCCCCAATTCGCCCCAATCCGAAACGTAGCGCGCTAAGACCGCGGCACCAGCCGCAGCACAATTCGGTCCGCTTCGAACTGCGAGACGATGGCAGGGTCCGTGACTGCCTCCGTCTGCATCTCGTGCACCACCGATGCGCCATCAAAGCGAATCCTGACTCTGGGATCGGCCTTGATGTGCTGGTACCAGCGACGATCTTCAGCCGGATCGATGTAGATGTCCTCGCCAATCCGGAAGAAGCCGAGATTGACCGAATAGGGGTCTTCGGGATTGGTTTCAAGCTGCAGGACATTCACTTCCGCGTCCACGACCGTCAGATCATAAGGTGCGGTGTCTCCCGGGATTGCACCTCCCGGGAAGACCATGAAGGGACCGGAGCAGCCCGCCACGAAGACACCAGCCAGTAACAGAATACGTCTCACCACACGAACCTCCCCGAACGACAGCGCTCACTGTGCCGCGCACCGAACAACGGCGCAACTCAACATTCTGCGGAGACGTTTCTCGCTTTTGTGGGAGATTTACGGGCTAGATCGCGTCGATCTGACGATCCCAGATGGTGGGGTCGCCGCGGTCGGCATCACTGGATTTCTCGACCTTTTCCGGAGTCTGCATCTTCTGCAGCATCTCCAGGGAGTTCAAATAGCGCTCGAGTGCCGCCTCAGCCGCCTCGCGGCTGCCGAACGGTCCTTCTTCGGACTCGCGGGTCGAGAAATACCACTTGCCGTCCATGCAGAAGTAGCGATGGCCGGAGCGGAAATAGCGAACCGCAGATTCTTTTTTGTCACTTTCGCGCATGAAAGCAACTGTACTGAGGATGATCAACGAAATACGTGAACTGGTTCACGAACCCCTTTGGGGATTACAAACCCGGCGGACGGGTCTGAGTACTCTCAGACCGTGATCAGAGCGTCAGCGTGCCGTGGATGACCGGCTGTACTTTGCCGCCAACGCGCAGCGTTTCACCCACATCCAGGTACAGCCGCGACGGCCGGTTCATCTCCACGCCTTGATCGACCACCACGCCGCCCAACGCTCCCCGCTCACGGCGCAGATACGCGGCAAACGCCGTATTGGCGCTGCCCGTTGCCGGGTCTTCGCGTATACCGGCAGAATCGAAGAACATCCGCGAGGCAAAATCGGCGTCGGGCCCGTACGCTTCGGCGCTGAAAACGAACACGCACTGCACGCCAAGCCCCTCCGCCAGGAGCTCGGCATGCAGGTCACCGTTCAGCCGGGCGCTGCGCAGCGCATCCAACCCATGGACGGGTATCAGCACAAACCTTGGGCCAACTTCAGCCAGCGTCACGGGAAAGTCACCGGCGAGGCTTGCAACCGGTAGATCAATCAAGCGGGCCGCGGTTTCCCGGTCGAGATCGCCATTGAAGGTCACCTCGGGCGGCGTCATCCAGCCAATCCCGTCGACAAATTCGACGCCCACCGGACCTACCGGCAGATCGAGCGTAATCGAACCCGCGCCAGCGCAGAGATGCCAGGCCGTGCCTACGGTGGGGTGGCCCGCAAACGGGAGCTCCCAGGCGGGCGTGAAAATTCTCACCGTGGCGCGCTCTGGGCTGCGCGCGATCACGAAGGTGGTTTCCGAGTAATTCGTCTCCAGCGCAATCGCCTGCATTTCCTCGCCGCTCAGCGTGTCTGCTTCATCGACGATCGCCAGCTGGTTACCGGCAAGCTTGGCCTCCGCGAATACGTCGACAATGGTAATGGGGTAGGTACGCGCCACGGACGGCTCCTTCGCTGGGGATGGGAGGGACGCACTTTACCCCGCGCAATCGACTTGTAAAACCTGCGCCGGCGCGCCTTCGGCGTCACAAAACTGTGACATGGCGCAACACATTTTTGCGACCGTGATGTCCATCACTTCTCGAAATCACGATATCTGCTTCACTTCACATACCGAGAACGGAGCATCGCTATGAATAAATTGTTCGTTGCAGCAATTGGCGTTGTCCTGGGCGGAATTGTGGTGGTCAAGCAAACCGGAATTGCCGACGGCTACACCAGCACTGCAGACCGTGAAGACCTCAACCGGGTTGAAGTACAGTTGCACAAAGTGCAGATGGCGCTCCATCAATACAATTCTGACCTGGGCGAAATCCCTACGGGTTTTTCTGACCTGGTCAACTATGGACTCCTCAAGCAGAGCGATCTGCAGGACCCATGGGGCCACGAGCTGGCGTACCGCAGTGAGCGCAGGAAGACCTCTGCTCACAAAGAGGAGTACGAGATATTCATCTACTCCAAAGGTCCGGACGGCATCCAGGACAACAAGGACGACATCTACATCTGATCCGAGCCCGCCCGGCGCCAACGCGCCGGGCTGCTGCTCTCCCTTTCCTGCCCGTCAACAAACCGGATTTTCGTTGCCTCAATATGTTGTCTCAATATATGCCTTGACAGATATATGTCCATATAGATATATTTCTAGCCATGAGCACTTTCAACACCCTTGCCGAGCCGAACCGACGCAAGCTCCTCGACGCACTCGTCGATGGGCCGCAATCCGTTTCGGCACTCGTCGGCGCAATCGGCATGAGCCAGCCCGTCGTCTCGAAGCACCTCAAGATCCTGCGTGATGCGGGTCTGGTGCACGTCACGCCGGATGGCCAGCGCCGACTCTACAGCGTCAATCCCGAGCCACTGAGCGAGCTCGATGACTGGCTGGCCAAATACCGGGAGCTGTGGGCAGGACGGCTGGACGCGCTCGAAGCACATCTGCACAACGCAGAGGACCATCAAGGAGACAGGCCATGAAAGACATCAGCACTCTACCCACGGATCGGCTGGGCAGCGTCGGCAAAAACGCGGCTGGCGAGACCTACGTGCAGTTCGTGCGCACCCTGAATTTTTCGCCGGAGAAAGTCTGGCAGGCGATCACCGATCCTGCTTCGCTGGCAGACTGGTTTCCGGGCTTCCAGCTCGAACACCGCGAAGGAGGCACCTTCCAGATCTGGTTCGGCGGCGAGTGTGAAGGTCCTGCCCACGTCAACGGCATCGTGGACGCGTTCGAGCCACCCCGGCTCCTGCAGTGCGGCAGCATGTGCTGGGAGCTGGAAGCGATTGCGGAAGGTTGCCGGCTGACGTTCACCGACATCGTGCGGTTCAATCAGGACCATCGCGGGGATTTCGAGATTACCAACTCGGTGCTCGCAGGCTGGCATTTCTACATGGACAAGCTGGAAGACGCGATGACCGGAACGTTGGATCCAGACGATACGATCGAGTACGACTATGCGCAGATTGAGCTGCCCGGGCGGGCAGCTCAATAGCACGTCATTCCACGATCGTCTGCAATGCGAGCCTCACCGCCGCGTCCGCGATGTGAGCAAGATCGGTTTCGACCGTGACGGCGCTTGCCGGGCATACGAGGGAGGTGAACCCCTCTGTGTGCCAGATGAAATGCTCACTCGCCGTGGGTAGCACTGCCGGCGTCGGCCAGGGGGTACAGTAGAGGTACGGCTCCGCATAGCTGCCGTCACCCGGGGACAGCCCCACACCCACCGAACGCGCGGTCTCAGGATTGCCTTGATCCAGGACAAAGAGGGTCGCCAGATCATAATGGTGCGGCCAGCACCGCACGGCCGGCGTCACTACCGCGCTGTCTCCGTGCAGCGCCACGAGGCCGTCGAGCAATTCCTGAGCGGCACCAAACCAGCCCCCCAATGTGCCGAGCGCCGCGTGGTCCCCATCCAGCGCCCCATAGTCGACCGGCTCCAGTTCGTAAGGCATTCGTGCCTGGCCGGTTGGCGCGAGCGCCCGGTCGATAAGGCGTTCGTCACACCAGCGCCGTGCCTCATCCTCAGAAGTCAGCCTCAACGCATCGATGATGGCGCCCTCTTCCAGCCAGATGAGCTGTCCCGTCGCAAAGCTGAACCCCAGCTGGATGCGTTGTGCATCATCCAGAAACTGGCTGACCAGCGATTGGTGGTCGGCATGCCAGGAGAGACTGGAGTGGCTGTCGTCGTCCCGTGCGGGGAGGTTGGCACGCGCGGCACGCGACGCCCACTGCACCGCCTGATGGCTCATTACCCGGACGGGCACCAGCGCCGTTGCGGCTACCTCGAACAGCGATCTATCCAACATCCTGTTCCCCTCAGACGAGCTCTGCGTCCGTCATGATTTCAACCAGCGCCGGACCGGGATGCGCAATGGCTGCAGCCAGCGCGGATTCGAGTTCCCGAGCCTCGGTCACCCGCGTTCCCTTTGCTCCGCAGAGCTCCGCGTAGTCGGCAAAGTTGGGATTGTGCAGATCGGTCTCCCAGACGTCCCATTCTCCCGCACGCTGTTCTTTCGAGATTTTGCCAAGCTCGCCGTTGTGTAACAGCACGTGAGTGATGTCCATGTCGTATTTGACGAGCGTCGTCAGTTCGGCCAGGTACTGCCCGAAGCCGCCGTCACCGGAGATAGAAATGACCTTGCGGCCACGGAGGTCTTCGAAGTCCTGGATCGCCGACCAGGCGCCCATGGCGGCGGGCAGACTGAAACCGATCGAGCCCAGGTAACCGGACATGAGGACGCGCTGTTCGCGGCACTCGAAATAGCGACCAAACGAATACGTATTGTTGCCCACGTCCACCGCTAACACCGCATCCGCAGGCGCAGCCTTCGACAAAACATCAAACACACTGGCGGAATTGACGCCATGGCCGAGATCGTCGCCGCGCCGGCTCGCCTTCTCGTCACGCCAGGCGCGCCAGCGTTCGGCCAGCTCAGCCAGCTGATCTTCAGCCGCAGTCTCTGCAGGCAGCTCATCCAGCCAGCTCCTCACCGTGCGTCCAATCTCGCCGAGCACCGGGTAGTCGACAGGATGAAACTTACCGAGCTGCATCGCTTCGAAGTCCACCTGCAGGATCGGCTTTTTCTTCTCGATGCCGGTGTGGTTGGAGAACGAGGAACCGAGCGCAACGATGAGGTCGCTTTCCGCCATGAACCACGAGGCAATTGGCGTGCCCGAACGCCCCAGCACCCCGGCCGCGTTCGGATGATGGTCGGAAATCTGACCTTTGGCTTTGAACGTGGTGACCACCGGCGCATGCAGCCGTTCCGCCAGCTCGACGACCACGTCCATCGCCTCGCGCGCGCCATAACCCACCACGATGAGCGGGCGTCGCGCCTGTTGTATGGCTTCGAGCGCTCGAGCGTTCGCGGCTTCATCGGGCGCCAATCCCATCGCCCCGAGCCGGCCTTTCGGGGTCTGCGCAGCGGCATCTCCTGCAGGCAGGGTCTGCACGTCGTCGGGAAAAATCAAATGCGCCACGTCGCGCTCGACGATCGCATTCTTGCAGGCGAGCGACGCAAGCTCCGCATGATCAGAGCTCGGCAACACAGCCTGACTGAACCGCGTTACCGCCTCGAATGCCGAATGCAGATCGATGTCCTGGAAAGCGCCCGGGCCGAACACCTGCGTCTGCACCTGGCCGGTCAGGGCGAGCACCGGTGCGCGATCCACCTTGGCGTCCCAGAGTCCCGTCATGAGGTTGGTTGCACCCGGTCCCGCAATGGTGAGGCACGCTGCCGGACGGCCGCTCAGCTTCGCGTAACCCGAGCAGGCAAACGCCGCCGCGCCTTCGTGCCGGATGCCGACGTAACTCATGTTGCCGTCGACGGTCTGGCGCCGAAGCGCGTCCGCGAGCCCCAGATTCGAGTGCCCGACCATGCCGAAGATACGTTTTACCCCCCAGTTCACCATGGTCTCGGCCATGACATCCGTCACCGTGCGGATGTGCGCAACCTCCTCCTCGACCGCGACGTAAACGCCGTCGTCGCGCAGCTCAGTTGCATAGAGCTCCTGGCCGGCATCCTCGTGGCCACCCGGCGGTTTACCCGTAAGCGGGTCGAAGTCCCAGCCGTGCCACGGGCAGCGCAACCAGCACTGCCCCTCTACCCCTCTTTCGATCGAACCTTCGCCGAGCGGTCCGCCCTGGTGCGGGCAGCGGTTGTCCATTGCGCTGTACTGACCTTCAAAATGCACCAGCGCAAGAGATCGGGTACCAACCGTGACGGTCTTGACGCGCCCGTCGGGCAGTTCGTTCGGCTCGGCAACTTTGTGCCATGTTGTTGTTGTCGCCACGTAGAGGGCTCCTCCTTGTTTATTCAGGCTGGCTGCCCGTGCAGCTCCTGAATTTCTTTGTTCAAGAAATACGCGATCAGCGTCCTCAGCACCACAATGCCCGCGAGGAAGTAGAGATCCTCGAGCGTGCGGCTGACCAGTGAATGCAGCAGATCCGAGATGATCATGAGCTCCAGCGCGAAGACCAGATATGTCCCCAGGCTGCAGCGGATCTTCCGCATCTCACCGATTGCACTGTCCGCGTTGCGCAGCGCAATCGGCGCGAAGCGCACGATGGCCAGCACAAATCCGAGCAGCATGATAAGCACACCGGCGCCATCCACCACCACCGCCGCCCATTCGAGCAGCTCGCTCATCATCGTTTGTGCTCCGGGCTGTGGAAGTCGGTGTGACATCCGGCCGCCCAGGCTTCGGGTTGATTGCCGTGCGCGGGAACACCACCCGCATCTTTCAACATGCGCGCAAGATGCAGACAGTTCCAGACGAGAAACGTCGTATTGCGGTTGGTGAAGTCGTTCTCCGGGCCACCAGATCCCGGATCCATGTAAGAAGGTCCCGGGCCGGCTTCGCCCATCCACCCGGCGTCAGCCTGGGGCGGCACCGTGTAGCCGATGTGCGACAGTGAGAAAAGAATGTTCATTGCACAGTGCTTGACGCCGTCTTCGTTGCCGGTGATCAGCGTAGCGCCCACCTTGCCGTAATCGCGGTACTGACCTTTTGCATTGAAATCGTGGGTGTAACCGTACATCCGTTCCAGCACGCGGTTACAGACTGAGCTTTTCTCGCCGAGCCAGACCGAAGTCCCGATGATCAAAATGTCACACGCATCGATCTTTGCCTGGATAGCGGGCCAGTCGTCTTTCTCGTACCCGTCGACACCCGCATAGTCATGTTCGAGACCGGCCGGGATCTGGAAGTCCACGGGACGCAGGATCTCCGTCCGTACACCGTTTGCCTGAAAGATACGCTCGGCAACCCTCAGCAACCCTTCGGTGTGGGAAAGATTTGGCGAGCGGGTCAGGGTGCAGTTCAGCATGAGCACGCTGAGGTCGTCGTATGCAGCGGGTGGGTTTTCGCACTGCGCGGCAGTCATGCGCTCGAGTTGTTCTGTCATGTTCGTTCCTTGTTGTTTGTTGTAGTGCGCGGCTGCCGCGGTCGACAACCATCTGACTCTGGGGTTAGATGCTCGCCGAGGGGAGAAGGTTACAAATGGTTTGTGAACATTTTGGAAAGGCGTCCGGATGAGCGCGGAAGACGCATCGGCGCAGCTGGTCATCGATACCGCATTCGTCGAGGCACACTCTCCCTGGATGTACCAGCTCGCACAGCGTCTGCTGCAGGATACGGCGCTGGCTGAAGATGCGGTGCAGGACGCTTTCGTCGCAGCGTATCGGCACAGCAAACGGTTCGAGGGGCGGGCCGCGGTGCGCACATGGCTGCATCGGATTACCATCAACGCCGCGCTGGCCATCCAGCGCAAACGCACCGTCCGCACCGTAGACATCGACGACCTGCAGCCGCTCTTCGACGCCAACGAGTGCCGAATCGAAGCTCCCTGGGGACAAATGCCGACCGTCGATGAGGTCATGCAGCGAGCAGAGCTTGCGGCCCTGGTGCGGCAAAGCGTCGCCGCACTGCCGGAAGCATTCAGAATCTGCCTGCAGCTGCGCGACTTCGAAGAGCTGTCGGTCAAAGAGGTGGCCGACGCCCTCGAGATCAGCGAAGAGAACGTCAAAGTGCGGACCCATCGCGCTCGAGCCGCTCTCAAACGGCTGCTGGAGCCGCTGCTGCGCGGCCGTCCCGTCACCGATATCGCCGACACGACGCCAACCGACGACACGAGGCCCACCATGATGCGCAAGATCAAAGGTCTGATGCTGGCCAACATGCCTTACATGATCACCTGCGAGCAGTTCGAGAGCTTCATCGCCGACTATCTGGAAGGCGACTTACCGGCGGGGTTGCGCAGAAAGTTCGACTTTCACATTCGCTTCTGCCGCGAATGCCGGGAATACCTGGCCGCCTACGAGCGCACCCGGGCGCTCGGCAGAGCGAGCGCTGACGTCGACATGAGTGAGGTTCCCGAGGACCTGCTGGCGGCGGTCACGGCCGCCCTGCAAGACGCGAAGGAAACATAACGCCTCGTTCGACGTCTAACGATCCCTGGAGGAGATCAACCATGGAACAACTCGGCGTGTGGATCGGACCCATTTTACTCGTGCCCGCAATGGCGCTCTTGGTCATTTCCACCGGGAATCGCTACAGCCAGATGCTCGTACACCTCACAGAAAACGGCGCCACGGCGACGCTGACGCGGCAGCTGAGGCTGCTGCGCCGAGCGCTACTTCTGCTCTATCTGGGGATCGCAAGCCTTGCGGTCGCAGCCCTGCTGGGCGGGCTCCTCCATGCCGATGCGGGCATGGCTCGTGAGGTGATGATCGTGTTGAGCTGCATCGGCATCGCCTGCCTGGTCGGCGCGTCAACAACCCTGGTCATTGACGTGCTGAGAGATCCCCTCGCGTAAACTCATCCCGACAATCACAGATACCAACCACCATGACCAATCGGCCAGAGAATCTATTCGAACGCTATCACGCGCACATCTACTTCGGTGAGGACACCGAGGCACAGGCCCGCGAGCTCTGCGTTGGCGCCTGGCGCCAATGCCACGTGGGTCTGGGACGTTTTCACCGCAAGCCTGTCGGACCGCACCCGCTCTGGAGCTGCCAGCTGTCGTTCGACAAGGACGAATTTGATCGGGTCATCCCCTGGTTGGATGCGCATCGCAACGGGCTCGATATTCTCGTGCACCCGCTGACCGGTGATGCGCTGGCTGAGCACACCGAACATGCGCGCTGGCTGGGTGAGGAAGTTGCGTTGAATGTTGATGTTTTTGAGAAGCGCTGACCACATGGACACAGTATCGGCCGAGAACGAGCCGTGACGTGCTGTATCAGCAGACGACTGCGGCGTTTGATGCTTGCCGCGGCGACAATCGCAGGCGCAGCGTTCCTGAGTGCCTGCAGTGAATCGCGCACACCGCCAGAGGTAGCTGATCCCGGGTTCCTGGATCCGGAATCGGGGACCGTGCAACTGCTGGATACGACCCAACTTAAAGAAGAGATTGTCGTAGAGGATGACGTTGGTATCGCCACCCGTGACGGCACCCGCTTGTCGGCCAGGGTGTTCCGCCCGAACGCGCCCGGAACTCACCCCGTAATCATGGCATTCACCGCCTACGGCAAAGACCGCGGGCCGTCTCAGTATCCCACGGTTTTGAACAATGCCCATGATCCACATTTTGATCTCGGCAGATTCCGGGTGAGTCGATGGACAAGCTGGGAAGCCCCCGATCCGGCATTCTGGGCGCCAAACGGCTATGTCGTGGTGTACGTCGATTCTCGTGGCTATGGCGAGTCACAAGGGGATGCCAGCATTCTCAGCATGCGTGATGGCGAGGACTTTTTCGATGCCATCGAATGGGCTGGCACCCAGACCTGGAGCAACGGCAGTGTCGGGTTGAACGGCGTGTCGTATCTGGCGATCTCGCAGTGGGTAGCAGCGAGTGCAAACCCACCGCACCTCAAAGCGATAATCCCCTGGGAAGGGCAATCGGACAACTTTCGCGAAGTCCTTTTTCACGGGGGCATTCCGGAGACCGCCTTTACCGGTTTCTGGTTCAATCGTATGCGCTCACTCGCCCATACCAATCCGCTCCCGCCTGACTTCATCTTTCGCTTTGTGCAACGACGCCCTCTGTTGATGAAGACGCTGCAGGAGAGATTTCAACCGCCATCGGGAATTCGGCTGGAACGCATCGATGTGCCCGCGTTGATCTGCGCAACCTGGTCCGATCAGGGATTACATACGCGCGGCTCGTTTGAAGCTTTCAAGCAGATCTCCTCTGAACAAAAGTGGCTCTTCACCCACGGCCGCGCGAAGTGGGCAACCTACTACAGCGAAGAGGCACTCTCGACGCAGAAGGCGTTCTTTGACCACTTCTTGAAGGGTGAGAACAACGGATTCGACCAGCGCGCGCCAGTCAGGCTCGAGGTTCGGGAAACGCTACGCAGCTATACTGTGCGTGAAGAATCGGATTGGCCGCTCCCCCAAGTCCAACCACGCCCCCTGTACCTCGATGCGGAAACCGGCACGCTCACAACCTCGCCGCCCGCTTCGATCTCCGAGCAGCAATACCGCCCGGATCATGAACAGGTCACCTTCCAATTCACGTTCGAAGAAGACACTGAGCTGACCGGAAACATGAAGCTGAAACTCTGGGTTTCCACCGATCAAGGCGACGATATGGATCTCTTCGCCGGTATCGAGAAACTCGATTCCGAAGGCAAACCGGTTAACTTTTTTGCAAAAACGGGGTTTTTGCGGGGTATGGTTGCGATGGGGTGGCTGCGCGTATCGCACCGCGAACTCGATCAAACCAGATCCACACCGCTCCAGCCCATACTGGCGCATAAGCAACAAATGCCGCTGGCGTCGAATGAGATTGTGCCGGTCGAGATTGAGATCCTGCCCAGCAGTACTCTGTTTCGTGCTGGTGAATCGCTACGCGTGGTTGTGCAGGGACACGACCTCTTCGAGCATCCTACGCTCGCGCATGAGCACACGGTCAACGAGGGGGCGCATACCATCCACACGGGCGATCGTTACGACTCCCATCTCCTGATCCCTGTCGTTCCTTAGACAGAGGGCGGGACTGCCCGACCGTAGGAGTCTTCCAGTCGCCGCCGACGCTCAATTCAAGAAGCTAGGGTCCAGCTTTTCCATTTTGCGCAATAACGCCGGCCACGCGAGCGGACCGACCGTACCGTCGAACAGCACTTTGCTCTGCTCAGCCGCTTTTTCCGCCGACCCCTGCGGGGGCTGGTTGATGGCCACCGCACCGGACAGCGCGCGAATCTGCATGCTGCAGGCGCGCTCCAGGTAGTACATGGCCATGTAGGCATCCGCGCAGCTGGCGCCGACGGTGAGCGTGCCGTGATTGCGCAGGATCATGAACTGCCCGCTGCCCAGGTCCTGGACAATGCGCTCGCGCTCGTCGAGATCGAGCGCAACGCCTTCGTAGTCGTGATACGCAATCTCGCCGATCTGCATGGCGTGCTGGGTGATCGGCATGAGCCCATCGGCCTGAGCCGACACGGCCACACCGTCATCCGTATGCAGATGCATGACACAGTGCGCATCTTCCCGCGCCATATGCACCGCTGAGTGAATGGTGAAACCGGCCGGATTGATGTCGTACTCCGATTCGATGACTTTGTTGCCATCGGCGTCCACTTTTACGAGGCTCGAAGCCGTGACCTCATGAAACATGAGACCGAGTGGATTCAAGAGGAAATGATGCTCCGGACCGGGTACCCGCACCGAGAGATGGGTGAACAACATGTCGTCCCAGCCGTGATCCGCCACCAGGCGGTAGAGACAGGCCAGATCCTGACGCACCTGCCATTCCTCGGCGCTGACCTGATCTTTCACTGCGGACGAAACTGATGCCTGCATGATCGTTCTCCCGTTTCTGAGCGTTAGCCCTTGAATTCTGCCACAACCGACGAGATCGATTCTTTGGCATCGCCGAAGAGCATGCGGGTGTTCTCACCGAAGAAGAGCGGATTGTCGACTCCCGAGAAGCCGGACGCCATGGAGCGCTTCAGCACGAACACCGTTCGCGCATGGTCGACGTTGATGATGGGCATGCCGTAAATCGGACTGTTTTCGTCGTTGCGCGCGGCCGGATTGACGACGTCGTTGGCGCCAATCACCACGGCAACGTCGATGTTGTCGATGCGCGGATTGATGTCGTCCATCTCAATTAGCTGATCGTACGGCACGTTGGCTTCCGCCAGCAGCACGTTCATGTGACCCGGCATCCGTCCGGCTACCGGATGGATGGCATAGGTGACCTCCGCGCCGTTGCCTTCGAGCAGCTCACCAAGCTCGCGCACGACGTGCTGCGCCTGCGCTACCGCCATGCCGTAGCCCGGCACAAACGTGACGGACTGCGCCGCCTCCAGAATGAGGAAGGCGTCTTCCGTGTTGATGGGCTTGACCTCACCTTCGACCTTGGTGGCCTGCTTGACCGCGCCAAAGCCGGAGAAGAGCACGTTCGCAAGCGAACGGTTCATCGCCTTACACATGATATTGGTGAGAATGATGCCTGCCGCGCCCACCATGGAACCGGCAACGATCAGAATGTTGTTGTTGATGGCAAACCCGGCGGCGCACGCGGCAAGGCCGGAGTAGCTGTTCAGCAATGAGATGACCACGGGCATGTCCGCGCCGCCAATGGGCAGAACGGCCATGACGCCGAAGAGGAATGCCAGACCAATGACCGCATAGAGGTACGGCGAGTCGACCGCCGGATCCATGCAGAAGAGCACCGAGCAGACGATCAGCGCAATCAGGAGCGCCGCGTTGAAAATACGCTGTGCGCCAAACACCACCGCGCGGGAGACCATGACTTCGGACAGCTTGCCCCAGGCGAGAATACTGCCGGTAAAGGTGACACCGCCGATGACAATCGACAGAAGAATGGTGATGTCCGTAAACGTCGTGTTCCCGACGTTGTAGAGCGCTGCCCAGCCAACAAGCAGACTCGCAATACCGCCGGAGCCGTTGAAGAGCGCCACCATCTCGGGCATGGAGGTCATCGCGACTTTCTGCGCGGCAACCGCACCGATGATGGCACCAACGACGGCCGCAACGATGATCCACTGGAACGAGAGGATTTCCTGATTGAACAGCGTCACCACAACGGCGATGAACATACCCACCGAGGACAGCAGGTTGCCGCGCACCGCTGTCGCCGGCGAGCCGAGCTGTTTCAGGCCGAAGATGAAGAGCGCTGCGGCAACGATGTACCAGATGTTGATCAGCTCAATGCTCATGCCTGGCCTCCGCTCTGGTCAGAGTCCTTTTTCTTGAACATGCTCAACATGCGGTTCGTAACCAGGTAGCCACCCACCACGTTGATGGTGGCGAACATCACCGCAACCGCGCCGAGAATCGTCGCCAGCGGCTGCAGTTCTGCACCCGCAGAAATGAGCGCACCCACGATGGTGATGCCGGAAATGGCGTTGGCGCCCGACATCAGCGGCGTGTGCAGCGTCGCCGGGACTTTGGAAATGAGTTCGAAGCCCAGAAAAATGGACAGCATCAGAACCAGACCGAGTAATACTGCTTCCATGATTAAGCTCCGTTGTAGATGTTTTTAATGGTTTCGTTGACGACCGTGCCATCGCGCGTGATGACACACGCTTCCACAATTTCGTCCTCTGGATCGAGGTTCAGCGTTTTCTCTTCAGCGTCCCAGAACTCATCGAGCAGGTTGAAGAGATTGTTGCTGTACATCTCGCTCGCATTGCGCGCGACTTCGCTCGGCAGGTTGCCCTGACCGATGACTTTCACCCCATTGATGTCGGTCACCTGATCGAGCACCGAGCCTTCGACGTTGCCCCCGGTCTCGACCGCCATGTCGACCACGACGCTGCCCGGCTTCATGGCCTCGACCATGTCACGGCCGACGATCACGGGCGCTTTGCGACCAAAAAGCTGCGCCGTGGTGACGACCACATCGGACTGCGCGATGACTTTCTTCTGGCCTTCGCGCTGCATCTCGAGCTGCTCGGGCGTGAGCTCCTTGGCGTACCCCTGATCCGTCTGACCGGTGTCGCCGAGATCAATCTCCACGAACTTGGCGCCGAGCGACTGCACCTGCTCTGCAACCACAGGACGGGTATCGAAGGCTTCGACACGTGCGCCAAGACGCTTGGCCGTTGCAATCGCCTGCAGACCGGCCACACCCGCGCCGATGACAAACACGCGTGCCGGCGGAATGGTGCCGGCCGGCGTCATCATCATCGGGAAGATCTTTGGCGCATGAAACGCCGCCTGGATGATGGTGACGTAACCGGCAAGGTTTGCTTGCGAGGACAGCGCATCCATCTTCTGTGCCCGGGTGGAACGCGGAATCATCTCCATGGAGATGCCAACGATGCCCTGACCGGCCATGCTCTCGACGAGCGCCTGCTCATTGAAGGGGTCCAGAAAGCTCACGCTGATGGCACCGGACTTGTGCTGGCCCACTTCCCCGGATTCGGGCTTGCGTACGCGCAACACAATGTCCGCCGTGCTGAGCACTGCTGCGCGATCGCTCGAGACCGCTACGCCAGCTTCCCGGTAATCGTCGTCTGTAAATCCAGCGGCAAGGCCGGCGCCACTTTCGATTGTGATCGAGAAACCGAGGTCAACGAGCTTTTTCGCGTTCTGCGGCACAACAGCCACGCGCAACTCACCGGGCCAGGTTTCCTTAGGCACACCTATCTGCATGCGTCCCCCTAGAGAATAATTATTATCTTGCGGCAAAGCGGACAGAGTTTACTGACCACGTCTGTGAAAACAACTTCCTCAGCACTTAATACACCCTTGATATGTAAGTAATGCGCAACGGACGAATTGCGAACCACCGCACGTTTTACATCTCCCGTACAGAATGTGGGCTATCACTCACTTTGGGTATCCCACCAACGTGCATACTTAGAGGAGTCAACCAATAAAGCCATTTGCAATGGATCTGAGAAGAGACGACGAAGCAGCCGAAGATCGTATCCCGGACATCGTACGTACCGCCCGCTTTGTGCAGACGGACGAGGGATGGTTCTTTCGCACCCGCGAAGGGATCATGCTGGGCCCGTATGGCAACGAATTCGACGCCGAACTCAGCGCCTCTTTACTTGTGGCTCAGCTGGCGCAGGCTGATCCGGGCACTGACACCGGGCGTCTCATTCAGAATTTCATGACCGATCCTGCCAACGCGACGCTGACCCAACTCCGAGGACGCGAACCCCAGGACCTGGCCGCCATCCGCGCGCGCCACCGCCGCGCCAACAGCCAGGTACCGACGTTCCAGAAAGCCTGGGAAGCCATTGTGCGCCTGGCCACCGCACCGAAAAACGTTTGATCTGCACACCCTGCCATTTGATTTGAATCAAATGGTATCTCGCACCTTTCCGCTAACGTCGTGACACGACTTCGTGGAGAGCACTATGAGCGTTTTTATTCAGGAAGATGCGCACACGCTGCGTAAAATCGGCTACAACGTCGCCATTCTGGTCGGCGTCGCGCTGGCCCTGATTGTTGTGGCGATGACGGTCGTCTAACGACCCATCACGGCGCTCGATGCGCCACCGGTTCTGGCGGCGCGGGTTGCAGGGCAGCCCGCATGCCTTTCTTTGTTCTTCCTCCCCCTTGTTCTTCCCCTCATGTTCTTCCCCATGCTTGCGACTTGCATCCTGAGCGCCTGCTTCCCACAATCTCCGAAACGCGCCTGAAATAAGCACAATCACAGCGCGCTCGGGGTACAGGGGGAATCCAGCATGAGTAATAAGGCTGCGCTCACGGCAGTGGTGGTGGCGTTTGTAGTCGGCATCATCGGCAGCCTCGCCGTGCGGCCACCCGGCGCCAACACCGCGCCTGTCGCGACGCAAGCCGGTGAAGCCCAGGCCCGCATTCACTGGCGCATGCCGGTCGTCTTCCAGACGACGCTGCCCGTGCTCGGCGACAATCCGCTGTATGTCGCGGACATGATCCGCAAAGCGTCCAACGGCGCTATCAAGATCGACGTGTTCGAACCGGGTGAGATTGTGCCGGCCTTTTCCGTCACGGACGCGGTCAGGGATCGAAAAGTGGAAGTGGGCTACACCTGGATGGGCTACGACCAGGGCAAAATCCCCGCCTCACCGCTGCTCGGCGCCGTCCCGTTCGGTATGGAACCCTGGGAATACAGCGCGTGGTGGTTCGAAGCCGGCGGTCGCGAGCTCGGCGAAGCGCTCTACGCGAAACACAACATCATGCCGATCTACTGCGGCATGACCGGACCGGAAACCGCCGGGTGGTTTCGTGAGCCGATCCGCAGTCTCTCCGACGTGGAAGGCCTCAAAATCCGCTTTGCCGGTCTGGGCGGGCGCGTCATCGAGCGCCTCGGCGCAAGCGTGACGATGATTCCCGGCGGCGAGATTTTCCAGGCCTTGGAGAAGGGGGCCATCGACGCGTCCGAGTTTGCCCTGCCCATCGTCGACCAGACGCTCGGCTTCAACCGGGTTGCCAAGTTCAACTACTACCCGGGCTGGCACCAGCCGTTCACCGCCTCACATCTTGTCGTCAATCTCGATGCCTGGAACGAGCTGCAGCCGGCGGACCAGGCGATGATTGAGCTCGGCTGCACCGCCGGTGTCATTCGCAACCTGTCTAACTCAGAGGCAAGTCAGGGCGCCATCATTGCCGGTTTCCCGGACATTGGCGTGACGGCAGAAGTGCTTCCAGAGGCGCTGCTGCGCGAACTCGAAGCAGTGGCGCGAGATGTCATCAACGAAGAAGCCGCCAACGACGAGGACTTCGCCAACATCCTCGAATCACAGCGTGCGTTCCGCAAAGACTACGCGCACTGGAAGTCCCGCGCCTACCTGCCACGGGACTTCTGATGGACGAGCGCTATCTGCCACATACGCGTGCGTCAAAACGGATCGACGCCTGGCTGGTCAACCTCGGGCGCTGGATATCGGGCATCTGGGTGGTTCTGCTGGCCGTCATTGTCGTCAACGTCCTCCTGCGGTATGTCTTCAGCGAGGGCCGTATCGAGCTCGAGGAGCTGCAGTGGCACCTGTACTCAATCGGCTTTCTACTCGGTCTGGGTGTTGCCTATCAGGCGGACGCCCATATCCGGGTGGACGTCCTGCACGAACGCATGCAGCCCCAGACCCAGGCCTGGATCGAGCTTTACGGAATCCTGCTCTTTCTGCTGCCGTTCATCGCGCTGGTGCTGATTTACAGCGTTCCATTTGTCCTTTCCTCGTATGAGCTCGGCGAAGTTTCACCGTCACCGGGTGGGTTGCCGTTGCGCTGGCTGATCAAGGCGTGCCTGCCGGTCGGCTTCCTCATTCTCCTGCTCGCGGTGATATCGCGCCTTCTTCGCGTCTGGCATTTTCTGTTCCTCGACGGAGATGCCCATGGCCGCTAACGAAACGCTGGCGGTCCTCATGTTCGTCAGCTTCATCCTGCTGGTGTTTACCGGCTTCCCTGTCGCGTGGCTTCTCGGCGGACTCGCTGTCATTTTCAGCGCACTCGCCGTGGTTCTGCAGGTGGACTTTGCGCTGCCGATCGGCATGGACTGGTCTTACACCTCCCTCACCGTGGACCGCATCTGGAACGTCATGGAGAACTGGGTGATGGTGGCGCTGCCCATGTTCATTTTCATGGGCCTGCTTCTCGACCGCTCGGGCATCGCCAACCAGCTGATGACAAGCTTTGCACGTCTTTTCGGCAGCGTGCGCGGCGGCCTGGCAATTACCGTGATCCTGATCGGACTTCTGCTGGCTGCCACAACCGGCATCATCGGCGCGTCTGTCGTATTGTTAGCCCTGTTGGGCCTCCCGGCGATGCTCGGCCAGGGATACGACAAATCACTCGCCTCCGGCACGGTCTGCGCCGTCGGTACGCTGGGGATTCTCATTCCACCGAGCATCATGCTCGTCCTGATGGCCGACCGGATGTCCATGAGCGTGGGCGATCTTTTCCTCGGCGCGGTGTTTCCCGGCATGCTGCTCGGTGGTCTGTATATCTTCTACGTTCTGGCCGTGGGGCGCTTCCGACCGGCCTATGCGCCGGCGGCGCCGAGCGAAGGCTTCGACATCGGCGTGCTCTTTGATCTCTTCAAAGCCATTCTGCCGCCCGCTTTCCTCATTCTCGCCGTTCTCGGCAGCATCTTCTTCGGCCTGGCAACGCCCACGGAGGCTGCGGGCGTGGGCGCTGCGGGAGCGCTGCTGCTCGCGTGGCTGAATCGCAAACTCAACCGCCAGGTCATGGGCGAAGTGCTGCAGGAAACCACCCGCACCACCGCCTTCATTTTTGCGGTGCTCCTGGGCGCCACCGCGTTTTCCCTGGTGCTGAGAGGCCTGGGAGGCGACGAGCTGATCGAACGCGTGTTGCTCGGTTTACCCTTCGAACCAACCGGGATCATCATCTGCATCCTGATCGCCACGTTCATTCTGGGTTTCTTCCTGGACTGGATCGAACTCACACTCATCGTGCTGCCGCTCGTGTCGCCAGTGGTGGCAAGTCTCGGTTTTGATCCGGTCTGGTTCACAATCCTGTTTGCGGTCTGTTTGCAGACGAGCTTCCTGACGCCACCCGTCGGGTTCGCAATTTTCTATCTCAAGGGTGTGGCCCCGGAGGGCGTGGACGTCGTCACGATCTATCGTGGTGTCGTGCCGTTCATCATCCTGCAGGTACTCGGCATGCTCATCCTTTTCAACTGGGAGGCACTGGTCACCTGGCTCCCGGCGCAGGCGTATGGGTAAAATATCGGTTTCGACCAGACCCTGCAGATCATGAGCAGCTACGCCGTTACCGCGCGAAATTTCAGCACTTCCAGCGAGAACCGCATCCATTCTGACGACATCGCCAGGAAGTTCGGTTTCAAAGGCGCGCTGGTTCCCGGCGTCGCCGTCTACGGACACCTGACGTATCTGCTGGCGGAACGCTTCGGCGCCGAATGGCTGGAACACTCGGTCGACAATCTGCGACTGCTCAAACCCGCCTATCATGACGACCGGCTGAGCTTCGAGCTCATCGAAGACAACGGGCAGCATGAGGTCCGCTGCTCCAACGCTGGCGGTGAGCTCCTGGCCACGCTGAGCAGCACGCTGCCCGAGCGCCTCCCGGCAGCTGAGCCGGAATCGATCTTCGACGGCAACCTGAAACTCCCCGAGCGCGTTGAGATCTGCTGGGACAACGTTGAGCCCGGCCAGCCGTTCGGCCCCTGGGAAGTGGTCATCACCGAGGAGTTGAACCAGCGCTATACGAGCGAGGTAGCCGATCCGCTACCCTTCTACGACACGTACGCGCACCCGCATCTTCTGCTGTCGCTCGCCAACACGGCGCTCACGAAAGAATACGTGATGCCAACCTGGATTCACGTTGGCTCCGAAACGCGCCACCGCGCAGCGCTCAAAGTCGGCGACACCGTGACGCTACGAACGGTGCCGCTCGAGAAGTGGCAGAAGAAAGGACACGAGTTCATCAGCCTGTACGTCAGTCTCTGGCGAGGCGACGAGCTCACCACAGACACGCGCCACACCGCCATCTTCAAGGTTGCCGCATGATGCGATTCGCGGTGCTCGCCTCCCACGAGGGGACGACGCTCCAGGCCGTGCTGGACGCCTGTACGGACGGCGCCCTGGACGCCGAGGTGGTACTCGTGGTCAGTAACAACAGCGCGTCCGGCGCCATCCGCAGAGCAGCTGAGGCCAACGTCCCCACGTTGCACCTGAGCGGCAAAACCCACCCCGATCCCGAAGCTCACGACGCGGCGCTGCTGCAGGCGCTCACCGACAACCACGCCGATTGGATTCTCCTCCTCGGCTATATGAAAAAGCTCGGTGCAAGCACGCTTTCTGCCTTCAGCGGACGCATCATCAACACGCATCCTGCGCTTTTGCCGAAGTTTGGCGGCCAGGGTTATTTCGGACGAAAAGTCCACGAAGCCGTGATCGAGGCGGGCGAGAGCGAGAGCGGCGCAACCGTGCATCTGGTTGACGTGGAGTACGACACCGGCCCGCTGCTGTCACAGGTCCGCGTACCGGTCATCCCCGGCGAAACGGTGGACAGCCTCGAAGCCAAGGTGAAAGCCGCCGAGCAGAAGCTCCTGATCCATACGCTGGCGGAACTGACCCGCCCCCAGGCATCAAATTTCTAACGTGCGCCCGACCATTCGCGCGCTCGAGAAAGACGACGCCGCAAGCTATCGCACCTGCCGGTTGAACGCGCTCAAGCTTGCGCCTACTGCGTTCAGCTCGAGCTTCGAAACGACCAGCAAGCTGCCCGAGAGCCACTTCGAAGCGCGCGTCGCGTTCGAGCCACACAGTTTCATTTTCGGCGCCTTTGCTGGAGACGCTCTGGTGGGCACGGCCGGCGGCTTTGTCGATCCTGAACTCAAGTGCAGCCACATCGGTTACGTGGTGGGTATGTGGGTGGAACCTGCCTTCCGGGGACGGGGTCTGTCACGCGAGCTGCTGACCGCCGTGCTCGAGCAGTTTCGCAAGCTGGACAGCATCCGCACCGTGCAGCTGGGGGTCACCGAAGGCAACGCAGAGGCGCTGCAGCTATATCAGAGCGCGGGGTTCAGCGAGTGGGGTAACGAACCTGACGCGATAGTGGTGGACGGCACGTCCTATCGCCAGATACACATGGCTTTGACGTTATAGCTCAGCCTTCCGCCGCAGCTTCCTCGCGGGTGTAAAAACGGCCGTTTTTGACGAATCCCGCCACGACGCTGTCGATCAGCTCGAGCACGTTACCGCGGTCATCGCAACGTGAGGCCCATGCCTTCGGCAAGGCTGCAATCAGGTGCATCGGTGCCGGCTTGCCGTTCGGCAGACGCGCCAGCTCCACGCGACCGTCAACCCGGTTGCAGAAGGCGGGGATGAAGTGATGCTGGCAGGCAACGGCACTTTCTCCACACGTGCCCTGGTAGGCGGTGGATTCCTGCGTCACTGCAAGCTGGTTCCTGTGTCGGCTCATAACTGCTCTCCGACGGTCGTCATCTCGTGTCGCAAAGTATTAAGCATCATTCGTGCCAACGCTCGACTGCCTCAAAAGTCCCGTTTATGAAAGCCCAAACCACGTGAACGTCAAATGAACGTCATTTTCGTCTGACCCAGAAGGGCAGCGGGCGGCAAAAACGACCAGAATTGCCGCTGAAGGCACCCCGCATCGGGTGTTTATATGCAACTATATTGCTTATTTAGGGCTGCTTTCCACGGCAGACAATTTATACTCGGCGCAAAACAGGGCTGAGCGCCATGCAGGACTACGACCCCCGCTCGACATTCGCCGACGAGGCAGCCGCCATTGCGCATGACCAGCGCGGTGATGAGCAGGAATCGGTGGCGCTCCTCGCCGAGCTTGCCGGAGACGGCCGGGTACTCGAGCTTGCAATCGGCACCGGACGAATTGCCCTGCCGCTTGCCGCAACCGGGCTGACCGTCGACGGCATCGACTTCGCACCGGCCATGCTCGACCGGCTGCGGGCGAAACCGGGCGGCGAGCAGCTGGCGCTGTTCGAGGCGGACTTCGCGGACGTCGACGTCTCGGGCCGGTACGCGCTCATCTATATCGTATGGAACTCGTTCTTCAATCTGCTGACTCAGGAACGCCAGACAACCTGCTTCGCCAACGTCGCCGAGCACCTAGAGCCCGGGGGACTGTTCCTCATCGAAGCGTTCGTGCCCGCGTTTCTGCACCGTTACGACAACTACCAGAACGTCAGCGCCGAGCACATGGGGACCGACAAAGTGGGACTCGCCGTCATCATGCACGATGCCGCCGGGCAACGTCTGGATCAGCAGCACGTGGTTCTGAGCCCAGGCGGCACACGCATGACCCCGGTGGCGCAGCGTTACGCCTGGCCCGCTGAGCTCGACCTGATGGCGAAGCTCGCCGGGCTCGAGCTTGCCGATCGCTGGGGTGGGTGGAACAAGGAACCGTTTACGTCAGACAGCGCTCTGCACGTCTCCGTTTACCGCAAATAGTCAGCCCGCACCCAGAGTACGCAATCGATCCCGGGCATCAGCCGCGAGATTGGCGGTGAGCTCCGCCGCCGGGAGCGGTTGCGCGAGTGCGGCCGCCTGCCCCGCCCACAGCGAGGAAAACCCGTGATCCCCGCGCGCTTCCGCAGCTGCTTTGAGAGGGGCCAGCGCACCTCCCGCCGTGGGGAACGCGGGGGCTCGTGAAGACATCGGACCCAACTCCCGCATGACCCGGTTGACAACCCCCCGCGCCGGACGACCCGAAAACAAGTTCGTCAACGCTGTACTGTCATCGCCAGCCTTCTCGAGTGCCGCCAGATGCAGAGGCGGCGTAAGCGATTCGGGGCAACGCAGGTACACGGTACCCAACTGCACAGCCGCCGCGCCGAGAACAAACGCAGCGGCAATGCCCCGGCCATCGGCAATCCCGCCGGTCGCAATGACCGGTATCGACACGGCGTCCGCAATCTGCGGCACCAGCGCAAAGGTACCCACCTGCGTGCTGATATCAGACTCGAGGAACACCCCGCGATGTCCTCCCGCTTCAGCACCCTGGGCAATCACGGCATGACAGCCGCGCGCTTCCAGCCACCGCGCTTCGGTGACCGTCGTTGCCGAGCTGACAACCAAGGTCCCCGTCGCAAACACCCGATCCAGCAGCGACTCGTCCGGGAGACCAAAATGAAAGCTCACCATCTCCGGTCGGGTTTGCTCCACCACTTCACACATCGCAGCATCAAAGGGCGCACGTCCGGGCGCCGCCGCCACAGCAGAAGGATCCACGCCAAGTTCCGCGTAGTAGGGACCCAGACTTTCCCGCCATACCTGCTCCCGTTCCACGTCGGGTGGCGACGGCGTGTGACAAAAGAAGTTGAGGTTCAGCGGCCCCGCAGCCTGTTGGCGCACCATGCCTACCTGCGCCCGCGCCGTGTCGGCGTCGAGCATGGCGCAGGGCAGAGACCCCACGCCGCCAGCGGCACAAACCGCCGCGGCCAGATCGACGCCGCCCACCCCGGCCATCGGCGCCTGAATGATCGGCAGATCGTTACCCAACCGGTCCAGCAGCCATGTGTCGGGCCAAGGGCTCATCCCTGCAACACCTCCAGCGCACGGCGATGCAGCACAGGATTTGCCGACGCGAGCACGGTCCCGCCCATGCTGGGATCTTCGCCATCGTACGTTGTAATGACCCCACCGGCGCCGCGAATAATCGGAATCAGCGCTTGAATATCGTATGGATTGAGCGAGGCGTCCGTCGCCAGGTGCACATATCCCATGGCAGCAACCCCGAAGAGATAGCAATCACCGCCTATGCGGCAGAGCTGCACGGCATCACGCAACCGATCGAACTGCGTGCGCTCCTGCGCGGGAAACCAGTCGACGCCGGTGGTCGCCAGCACAGCCTGCCCCACGTCTTCGCGATCTGAAGTGGCAAGCGCGCGCTGCGCACCGCCGCGCTCGAAGGTCGCGTGCTGATTGTCCCCGGCGAACAGCTCATCGGTGTAAGGCTGATACATGACACCGACAATCGGCGTCTCACCATCAAAAAGCGCCAGCAGCACCCCCCAATGCAGCATGCCTGACATGAACGCCCGGGTGCCATCGATCGGGTCGATCACCCAAGTAAGCCCGTTACCGCTCTGATAGCCGAATTCTTCCCCGAACACGCCGTGCTCTGGATAGGTACTGCCGAGCGCGTCTCGAATCACCGTTTCCGCAGCCTTGTCAGCCTCGGTCACCGGATCAAACCGTCCATCCGTCAGCTTATTTTCAACGACCGCATCAGCCCGAAAATAAGGCAACGTCGCCGCACCCGCGCGGCGCACAAGCACTTTTGCAAAGTCGAGGAACTCGGCCCTCTGCGAATCCGACACCGAGGTTTTGGGTCCGTAACCAAATGCACTCACGAGGTTTACGCCTGTAAGGGAGGAGATATAAGATCGCGAAATATACCAACCGGAGCGACCGATGTCTGACCTGATCCTGCCGGAGGCGATGAAGCCCGCATACGACAACTTCCACTTCGCACCTGCGCAGCGACACGACGGCGTCGTCTACGCTTCAGGTCAGATTGGGACCGGAGCTGGCGGCAAAGTGCCCGAATCAGCAGAAGAAGAGTTCCGCAACGCCTGGCAGGCGGTAGGCCTGATTCTCAATGAGGCAGGACTCGATTTCGCCAACATCATCGAATTCACGAGCTATCACGTGGGACTACAGGAACACCTTGGCACGTTCATGAAGGTGAAGGACGAGTTCTTGAAAGAACCGTATCCCGCATGGACGGCAATTGGGATTACCGAGTTAGCGGTACCAGGTGCGCGGGTGGAGATTCGGGTTAGGGCGGGATAGCGCCTTTGTGCGCGACAATCAGATCGCAATAGTCTCGATAACAAGTAGTCGATACTTCTATCACCAAGCCGGCACTGGTTACAATTTTCTCGAACTCTTCATGCGTGTGAAGCCACATCAAGCCCTTGTCCTGATCTTTAGTGGCATTACGGTTTTGGCGAAGCCCCTGACGGTTTTCATAGAACGCCGAAAAGAAGCGCATCGGACCGAACCGGCGCACGGTATTCGAAAATATATACCAGGTCCAATCCACCAAACGCTGCCTGCGACCAAAGTCTATCAGGTACAGTTTCCCATCAGGTTTTAACCAAGTATTTATCAGCTTAAGTACGAGGTCTTGCGGTGGGGCAGTGTTTAGAGAGTTCACACACACGATCAGGTCAAACTCGTCCTCTTCGAAAGTCGCCCTCTGCATAAATTCTTCGACTATCTCGACTTTTTCAATTCCCTTTTCCTTGTACTTGCTCTTCGCAACTCGATTCATTGCTGGATCTGAATCTAGGTGGACGAAGTCTGCTGAAGGAACTAGATCGTGCAGAGCGAGTACAAAATTACCTGTACCCGCACCCAAATCTAAAACTTTTGGCGCTTCGGGGAGTTCCAGTCTCCCGACTATGTCCAAAAGATAGTCGATGTTTTCTTGATAGGCTGGAATCAGCTCGCACATACTGTCGAACTGATCTGCATAAGCGCTGTACTCTAGCCGTCGCTCATCGTCCTTGACAGGCGCCGTAAGCACTTCGACGGGCTCGGCTCTGTTCATTTACTGCAACAAAAAGCTACGCAGCTTGTTTTCTAGCAGCCCAGCCTAACATCTTGGGAAGCATAAACAAGTCCATAACCAACGCACACACGATAATTAGCGCGGAGCAGGCTCCAAACGTGCTATTGAGCGCAAAGTCGGAGAAATACAGCACCGCAAATCCGGCCACTAGAGCGATAGATGACGTCACGATTGAGGTACCTACCCTATGCACCGCGTAGGCACCAGCTTCGACTGCATCAAAGTCTAACCTCTCTCGGGCATCGACGAACCGGTAGATGATGTGTATCGCATCGTCAATGACGACTCCCATACAAACAGCAATTATCACGGTAGTTGAAAGTCCAACCGAGTCTACAAAAAGACCCCAAATACCGAATCCACAAACCACCGGAACGACAGTAGTAACCAAGGCTACGAGTCCAATTTGCCAACTGCCAAACAGGAGGCCCAAAGCAATTGAAGTAATCACGAACGACAACAGAATCGAAGTAACCACCGCGCGAATGTTCTCCAAGGTTAGATGCGATATTGGGATACTCTCCCCAGTTACTTCCACCGTATAGCTGCCGGAGAATCGCTCAGCCCAATCGTAGATATCTTGTTCCAACTCTCGCACCTGGGAGGAGGTGATATCACCGCTGACAACGGAAACCCGAGCTTTGTTGCGACCCACTCCAACGAGATCACCCGCATCCTGGCCGTGCTCCAAAGACATTTCATGAGCGAGTAGATATTGCGCAACCGCCTCGCTGGTGAGTGACTCCACATCTGAGCCATCTCCAAGATGAACGTGCATTTCCTCCACAACATCCGCAATCGAGATCACGTTTTTTACACTCGGGTGTTGGCGCAGATATTTCGCTAGTTGGTCAACTACTGCAACAAATTGCGGGTCGTCAATGCCTTGCTCTTTAGTACTGCCAACTACAACCTCTACGTTGTTCGGTCCGAAAAGCTTTTCAGAAACGAACTCAGTATCCTTTCGGAACGAGTTCTCAGTATCGAAGTAACGCACGAAATCATCGTCAATTTCCAAGCTGACGATACTAAGCCCAGATAGCGCAACCAGGAGAATCAACAGGACCGAGGTCGGTCTCTCTTTCTCCATGCTGCGCGCCAAAAGATTTAACTTCCTTTGAAGGTATTCCTGCCACTTCGACCCAGAGATCGAGTTTGAATAGGACAAAGTTAGCGGGACGATCAGCAACAGAATCGCAGTACCAGTCGCAATTCCCACGGAGGTCCAAATCCCGATTTCTTGGATGGGGGGTGATGTGACAAACGCCAACGAACCTAAACAAACAATCGTTGTAATGCCTGTTAAACAAATCGGTACAAGTTGAGCCCCCAGCGCTGCATCAACTGCTTCGGAAACTGATAGTCTGCTGTTCTCACCAAGCGCTCTCACCACGTGCATGTAGAGATGTGTTGATGTTGCAACTACGATCGTGAAAAGGATGAGGGGAATCGTTGCGGTAGCGGTGTTTAACACCAAACCAAACCAACCTGCTGCGCCCAATGTGATCACCATCGTTGAGAGACCAAGCATCGATAGAGCACCGGCGACGAAAAGGTTGGAATAAGCAATCACTAGTATGACGAACGTGAGCGAAATCGCGGCCGCAAGGATACCTCCGATATCTCGGTTTGCTGCGTCCAAGAACGCCTGCATCAACGGAATTGTCCCAACAAATCGTACGTCGACGCTGTATTTCTCTTTCAGGCTCTCGACTAATTCTGTAGTTTCCCGGTGTATCCGTTGCACCTCCCCAGGAGCACCGACGTCAAAATCCAGCGTCGCGATGACCGCAAAGGACGTTAGATCTTGACTGACGAACCTGCCGATCATCCGATCATCCAGAAGAACCGATGTGTTAGAGCAAGTGTCTGGGCAGGATTCCGCAAGGTACGTCGAAACGACTAGGTCGTCAGCAGTAGATTTAATAAAAGGCTGGTTCGCGATCGAATCGACTCTTACAACTCCTTCTACATCCAACAACCCTTTGGCAGCGTTCCCAATTAGCGACGGGGCCACATCACAGTCCGCAAGTGGCAGATCACAGACAACTACTAAAAGCATCTTTGTATTCGATCTGAATTCGGATTCGAACTCGGATAGAGCTGAAAATCGAGCATCTTCCGAGCCGTAGAACACCCTGTTGTCGGCAGTTATGGAGAGCCGGGTTAGACCAACGAAAGACACGAGAAGGAGGATGCCAAATACACCCCAAATGAAAACCTGGTAATCCCTAAGTGTGCTTAACAAAGCTACGGCTCAACTATTTTGACTTTCTTCTAAGGCGAAAAAACAATCGAGCGAACGGACCTATGGCTCTATATAGCGCCAATCGAATTCTATCCATACCCTGCGGAACAACGATACTGTTGGTGATGGCGTATTCAGAAGCACCACGCCAAATCAAATTCCAATAAATAGGGTTAACGCCTTTTCCGGTAACCGAATAATTCGAGTTTCCGATCAGGATGTGTTGCTCCGTATTCCATTGAGGCTCCAGATGCGTAAGACCTGTTTCCTCGAACCCCACCTTCTTATAGAACCCAACCATCTCCGGCCAAGAACCGACCACTACCCATGGCCGCTCTGGATGCAAAATCGTGGCACAAGTAAACTGTAGAAGACCGGCTAAAAGGTCACCTCTGCGGTAGTCAGGATGTGTGCAAACACGAGACACCTCCATTATCTGATCGCGCCTCGGTAAACTATCTGGCCAATCCACATAACGCTCGTGTTCCATTGGTTCATCTAGCGTGTTGAATCTTACACGCGAGGTAGCAACTGCCTCTCCGTTGTGCTTCCCAATTACAATCCTTCCTTTGGCATCGTTGATGTCTCCCATGGATGAAAGTTCGACGGAATCATCTGAGAGATTTCCATCTGCCTTGTGCGCCAGGAACCTCAGTCTCAGAACCTCGCGATAATCTTCTTCTGTTTTGACGTAGTAAAAATCGACGGCCCGCGTAACTGACTCAAACTTGTACCCAAGCCTCCGCAGACTATCCAATGAGTCAACATTTCCGAATTGGATCAAGTATTGGCCCAGTACGGTCCTCATATGTTCATCTACGTCAACAAATTCCACCCCGACTGAAAGGCGATCCTTACCGCGAGCTGTTGTAAAGCCAACGCGAACCACCTTCACAGACGTGACAAAGTCACCAACGAGTGGAAAGATTGCGGTAATTCTTAGCACCATGTCTGGGATAAGAAATTTGTTTCTCAAGCTACATATCAACTGTAGGCCGTTGAGGGAAATATCTCTGACTTGAAAGTGCATGAAGTCATTAATGACAGCTGGACTAGGGGCTACGCACGTAGGGAAATACTCGTCACTGCAAATCCATCTTGGGGAGCGCCTTTTTTCCTCCCCCCTAGTTGAATCCAAACGGTTAGATAGGCGAATCCCAGCGAGCTTGATAGCGTCATTTTCTTGGACGAGGTCGACAACCAGTCCTTCGAAGAACATTCGTTGACCGCCAATGGTGAGCTCTAGGTCTATTGGACTACCTTTTTGCCATTCGATCTCTTGTTCATCACAAACGAGTTCGACTCCAAGCGGGCTCATCCTCCAGACTTTTACGGCATGGTAATCCTCGCTAGCATCATCGCTTCTCATGCGAACACGCGCGATCACCCTATCGGTATGGCGAATATCGGCGGGTTGAACTTTCTGATGTACTGCAGAGAAATCTAAGTCGTACTTAGATCGCAATTGATCCATTTCGTCCAATAAGACTCTCCGCGTTCGGCTTAATGAGCCGATCGTAAGCATTCAACAACGATTCGTAGATCGCGTCCGTTGGTATCAGGCGATAGATGATTGTTTCTTCTGGAAAGTCTCGGATCGCTAGATCCAATTGGCTTAGATCAATCATTTCACAATCCAACGCAACGACACCGTCGTTGACTAGATTGAACGCTCGTTGGCTAATCAGGATATCACCAGTATCGATCTTCGAAGCAAGCGCAGGAGCCTTGGTTAGATCGTCAACACGACTTAGATAGTTCACCGGTGAACCAAGCGCGGTAATTTCGATTGAGGAGTCCAGCCCACCAAAATTTCCTACAAAGGCATCTCCTGACGCGATCAAAATATACCGACGAATTTCGAGAGCGGTGCCGGTTGCGTTCATAGATTCGTTTATACGTGAGACCTCTATGCCCGCGATCAGGGCTCGCAGAGTGTTCAGCTGGACCGATTCTGTATCGAAGTAGGCGAAGATGAGATCCCCGACTTTCCGAGGAATTCCTTGAAGTCTCTCAATTGTGTCCGAACATTCCTTAACCTCTGGCATCACACTTTCGTTGATGAAACGATCGATGTCTTTCGATCCCTGTGTGTATCCACGAATATCAGTAAAGAGGCAGGCGATGTCCTGTTTTCTAGCTTTGAGAGCTTCAATCGAAGCTTCTACAACCGTCAAGCGATCCTCCTCCATGTAATGCGTTAGCCGATCCGCAATTACCTTGGGGATGAAAGACTTGATACGGTTCGAGAAATCTTGGCTTAGCTCGATGATCTTCTCTTGAGCCGCAATGTTTTCTTGATTTAGGAGAAAATTCCTGACGTCCGAGACGAAAGCCGCACGAACCATCGCGCACAAACTAAGAGTCACTATGCTTCCACTTACGATGTTTTCGGTTGTAACACCTCCATCCATCAACACGGGGACGGATACAGCCACGACTAACGCACCATAAGCAACGCTGTTCAATGAACTCATTCGAAGCAGCATCACCATGGCTAAAATGAACAAGAAGAAGAATACCCAAGCCTCTTTCCCATACCACACAGTCACTTTCGCCTGGGAATAGCAGATGCCGAAGCAAAGCAGCATTGCGGGGATCTTATAGATTCGGGTTCGAGCGAGCGGCGAGAAGTAAAACGCGATGACGACCAAGCATGCAGCCGACATAGTGGCCCGGAATTGGAACCAAAACTCGATCGGTTCCAAACCCATTGGCACATCGAAATAGTAATAGTGCGCGATGTATCCGACAGCTGGGAAAGGAAAGAAAAAGCGAGCAACCCGAACAAACTGTTCTTGCTGCTGAATTTCCCACAGACTTCGCCACGGAGTACCGTCGATAAGTATCGTCGGGAATAAGTAAGCTATGGTTGATTCAAACCACTTCATCGATGCCTACCCAGGGAGATTTCCTGCAACCAAGACTTCCTTACCCACTGGATGAGCTCGTTCCTTCGAGGGGTGTACAGGGCGCACACTAAGGCGAGCCGTATACTCTATTACGGATTCCAAAATAACAAGTTCCAGCAGGTCCATTTGCTCCCACAAATCTAACCTTTTCCGCGATGTCTCACAAAATGAGGGGGTCATAGATGCTAACTAGTTCTCAATTCGCTGATTAGGCTCACGCTAACCTGCAGACTCTTTTCTACAAGGGAATTAAATGGACTGGTCCATCGACCTGAAATCCGGTCATTGCCAGTTGGGCGAATTCTCCGCTTTGGTTGATCCCAGGCCTACGCGGTCAGGTGCAATACGATGTATTGGACCATTTGGTCCTTGGAAGTCCGAAGGCCAAGGCGCAATCCAGTTAGCTATGTGTAAGCTCGTAGCGGAGCTAGAGGAAATCACCGGAGGCTATGTGGTTTGGGGTTTACATGACTCGAACCCAAGAGAAGGGGGCAGAAGCGCAACTTTCCTTGGCATAGCATGTGATTTTACCCCTTGTCTGTTGGTGCGCACGAAAATCATGTTGGATCAAGGAATATCCTTGCTAGGGGCTGAATGGCGTCTGGATCACAACTCTCTATTCCACAAGGCCGGTATTCGAATCGACATCGCCTCACTGGAAACATCACTACATGAGCCAGACAGCGATCTAGTTGACAATTCCACCCTAGAAGAGAGCACTCATTTTTTCCAAGCCCAAGCGCAAGAGATTTCGAGTGGGCTGTTTAAGGAAATTCGAAAGCGAGCATAATTCCTACAGCAGGATTCCCCAAAGTAGCTGACAATACGCCGATCGGCTGCAGAGCTGAAGATTGGGAACTAGCAGGCTCGACAAATGAGCAGGGGAATCAACAGTAAATCTAAAGAGTTAGGACTGTCCAAACCGCTTTCCTCCAAGTCAATTTATGATTGGCTGACTTTAGCGCCATCCAAACTGCGTGACGCCTCGGTTGAAAGTTTTTCGCTCTGGCGCCCTTGGATGATCCTTATCTGCTCTGCAACGCTCTTGTTCCACTTGTCGTTCTTTCTTATCAACAAATCTCAAGGTTTAACTGAACCCGTTGTAGCCCGAGTCCTCGCAGTCCTGGTTCTAATACCTTACTTGATCACGCCAGTGCTGGAGAATCGGCAGACGATACCCTGGCCGAAGCAGTTTTTCATTTTCGCAATCACAATTACCGGACCGGGCCTACTCCTCAGTGGCCTACTGCTCGAGCTCTCTCAGAACGACCCAAATCTCGCGCTCATTTCACAAAGACAAACGGAGTTCGTCGCTGCCGTCGGGATCCTAGTAATCTCTGCCACGAGCGCACTAGCAGCTTTGGCATCTACGCTGATTGTGTGTTCGATCGTTTACTCACTTCATCTAGTGTTTACCCCGCTTTCCTTTGGGATCCTAGGCTCAAGTTCAATCGCCAACATTTTTTCAACGTACATCCTCTTCTTCGTTGCTTTCGCTTTGGCAATGCGCTTCCGAAACGATCAAACCAAGAACAGAATGGAGGCAGCATCGCGGATTGGGTCCGCCATAGCCCACCAACTCCGCACCCCACTCGCCACCATCAGAAACCTATCCAGCGGAACGACGAAACGTCTCCCTGAGTTGGTGGAGGGTTACAAATTCGCGGTCGCACAAGGCAGGATCGAGCAACCTATCCCGCAGGAGAAACTCGAGCAGCTGAAGGAGAGTCTGGAATCGATATCCGGTGAGGTAGAGCATTCCCACGCGCTGATCGACATCCTCATCGCGAACTCTAAACCCATCGAGATGCTGGAACGACCGTCCACCCCGGTTTCGATACGCGCCGTTGCGAATCGCGCCGTGAATGGTTACCCGTACAACAGTCCATACGAAAGATCATTGGTAGTGCTGGAAGACGGCGATGATTTCGACGTCTACGCACAGGAAAACATGTTGCTGCACGTGCTGTACAACCTCATCGGCAACGCTGTTGAGTTTTCACAGAAAGGCAAAGCACCCTCCGTCACATTGTCGGTGTCGACTGACACAGACTGGAACGTGCTGAGCGTTCGCGACACCGGCATCGGTGTGGCGCGGAGCAATCTGCACCGCATCTTTGATCCATTCTTCTCACGCAACTCCCAGAACGGAACGGGCATCGGCCTGAGCTTCTGCAGAAGCGTCATGGAGGGCTTGGGCGGGAAGATCGAGTGCCGTTCAGAAGAAGGCGAATACTGTGAGATGCTCCTGTACTTCCCCGCCGCTACCGATTGAAAAGCCTTCGCGCGTTGTCGGCAAGCGTTTGTGCGTGAAAAGGCTTTTCGCCCAGGTCCGCCAAACCATCAATGTGCGGATAGTCGCTACCCCACATGATGCGATCGGGACCAACCAGCTCCAGGGCAGCATCAATCGTACGCTCCAGAGGCTCCGCGACGAAGTAGCAGTTTGACTGCACATACTCACTGGGTTTTTTCTCGAGCGGCACGAGCTCTTTGAAGACTTCGAATTTGGCATCGAGGCGGTCCATGAGATAGGGCGCGTAACCACAACCAGCTTCTACACTCACGATTTTCAGTTGCGGAAACCTCGTAAACAAACCGTCCGTGATCATGCTTGTGAGTGCGGGGATCATCTGGCCCGTCGCGCCCAGGCCGAAGCTGAAGATGGGCCCCGGACTCGTCGCGTGCCATGCGGCAAACGGAAGCGCTGCGCCCGAGAACCTCACAATCACGTGCAGGCATCCCGGCAGGTCAGCATCCTGGCAACGGGCCCAGATTGGATCGAAGGCCGTATCGCCGGGGCGCTTGGCGGCGACGGTTTCCGGTGGCACGAAAAGCGCTTTGAATCCTCGTTCGATGCAACGCTCGAGTTCGTTGGCGGCGGTGTCGACGTCGTGCCAGTTGAGTACGGCGACCGGCCAAACTCGGCCGTTACAGGCCGTGGCAAAGTCGTGCATCCAGTTGTTATAGGCTCGACAGTAGGCGTTGGCCAGCTCCTGGTCTTCCGTGGGGAACGGTAGAATGCAGATGGTCGGAAATACAAGAGAGTGCTCCAAGCCCCACGCGTTCATCTGCTCAATCTTGGCTGCAGGGTCGTAGCTCGCAGGCGGACAGCCTTCCGCATATGTCATGCCGGGCACCAGGAGCTTCTTCTTGTCGAGATGCGCACCACCAAGTCCGGCGAGCACGCCCTGCAATACAACCTGTTCTCCAATGATGAGCTGTTCTACGCCTTCGTTTACCTCAATGCGGATCGCGCGATCTTTGAATTTGCTCTCGAGGTAGTCCTGCCAGAGGTCGGCTGGTTCCAGCACGTGAGAATCACAGTCAATCAAAACGTCACTTCATCCAGCTGTTCGTTACCGCTAGCATAAGGGAGAGCAGGGGAAGAGAGAACGCGGGGGCAGCGTGCTGGAACGTATCAAAGGTTACCTAAGGATCCGGGAAGATGCGGCCTCGGACGCATCGGTGCAGCTCGAGCGCGATGGCTTTGCAGTCGTTCGGGGGGTGCTTTCTCAAGCGGAGGTTGCGGAGCTTGCCGCGGATATTGATCGGGTGTTCGACGAGGACGTGGCCGACGATCGCGCGCAGCGGCCGATCGGCGGCAACGACATGTTCCGCTATGAAATGCTGAATCGCAGCGCTGCCTGCCAGCGTGCGGTTGCGCACCCGGACATCCTGAGCGTCATCGAGCCGCTCCTTGGCGAAGACTGCCACGTGATCGCAAATACCGCCTGGCGCAATCCGCCACACAGCGAAAAAGAACACAACGGCCAGCATTGGCACATCGACGCCGGTCCCCATGTGCCGCTGCCGGAAGGTGTGACCTGGCCAGCAGACATCCCCCACCCGGTTTTCGCTGTCGGCACACACATTTATCTCAAGCGCTGTCGTATTGAAGACGGCCCGACCGGGGTGATCCCGGGTTCGCATCTGTCCGGTGTTTTTCCACCCCCCGATCGTCTGCTCGATGACGATCTGACCTATGAAGGCCAGGGTGTCGTTCCGCTGCTCACCGAGCCTGGCGACGTCGGGTTTTTCGTTTCCGACCTCTGGCATCGCCGCATGCCGACACAGCCGGGAGATCAAGGGCGCTTCTTCCTGCAGGTCCACTATGGCAGGCGAGACATTGCTCAACGGATCCGCACGACGGCACAGGTCAATCAGCTATCCGATGAGGCCATCGCGCGCGCAAAGTCGTCTCGCGAGCAGACGGTGATCGGCATGCATCGACCCTTTTTCTACGATGGCTGACGTGACACCTCCCCGGCCGTGACCTGGCGCTAACGTGCCGATACCGCATACGAGACAGATGCTCATCGACCAGATTGAGGCAGCCTGGGACAAGCTGAACGATGAGCTGAGCGGGTTGGACGCCGCGGCTGCAAACTGGATCTGCGTCGACGATTGGTCGGTCAAAGATATGCTCGCCGTCCGCCTGTGGTGGACCAGAAGCGTGCTGAACTGGGTCGAGGCTGGCAGACGGGGAAACGTACCGGTGACCCCCGCTAAGGGTTACAGATGGAACGAAACGCGCAGGCTGAACGCAGCGATCGTCAACACAGCCCGCAAACGCACCTTCAATGCCATCGTGACGGACCTGCGCCGTCAATACCGGCGCCTTCTCGTCACCATCGATGACCTGGAAGACCGGGAACTGCTCGAGCCACACGTCTTCGCCTGGGCGGGCAGCTATCCGATCGCTCGCTGGCTGTCCATCAACACCACGCACCAATACCAGACAGCAAGAACTTACGTCCGTCGTGCGAGGAAGCAGGCGCAGCGGGACGCTTGAGCCGCGCTACTCGACCAGAGCTTGATAGACAAGGGTTTGAAGCTCCTCCCGGAGCTGGAGCTGCCCGGCGGGATAGCGTTGTGTCATCAAAAGGCCAATGAGTTGTTCCTGCGGATCAATGAAGAAATAGGTGTCCGCTGCTCCGGCCCAGAAATACTCACCGATGGAGCCGGGTTTGCCGGACGCGGCAAGGTCATCGAGCACCGCAAACCCCAATCCGAATCCGTAGCCGGGCGCTACGATCTGGAGAAATTCGGAATCCGCGCTGTGGACGACCGGCGTGGTCATCAGGGCAACCGTCTTCGGCGCCAGTATGCGTTGGCCATCGAGCACACCCCCGTTCAGAAGCATCTGTGAGAACCGCAGATAATCAGCGGTCGTGGAAGCCAGACCGCCACCGCCAGAGCGCAATCTGTTGACGGGTTTCCAACGCATCTCGTGATCCTCTCGGGTCACCGGTAGCAGTTCAGCACCGTCTGTGGGCATCTCGTAGGCAACGGCAAAACGACTGCGTTTCGATTCCGGCACCACGAAGTAGGTGTCGTTCATACCGAGCGGCTGGAAGATCCTCCGGGACAGGAACTCATCGAACGGCATGCCGGCGACCACCTCAACCACGCGGCCCAGGAGCGTTGTTGCCGGCCCATAGATGAACTCTTCCCCGGGCTGGCGTGTCAGCGGCACCCTGGCCAGGCGCGACGCCCAGGTCTCGAGGGTCGGGTTGTCCGCAAACGGTGCAACCGCCTCGAATATCCTCGCCGTAGGATGCGTTTCATAACCCATCCCACCCATCCCGGGCGTATGCGACAGGAGATGATTGATGGTGATGGGCCGTCTGCTCGGTTCGAGCTCAGGGTCTTCGGCAGTTCCGCCCACGAACACTTTGGCATCCGAGAATTCGGGTAAGTACCTGCCGATCGGATCAGTTGTCTTGATCCGTCCTTCTTCGACGAGGATCATCACCGCCACCGACGTGATCGGTTTGGTCATCGAGTGGATGCGGAAAATGGTATCGGAGGTCATCGCGACGTTTTGCTCGATGTCCGCCTGCCCCAGGCTCGATAGATACGCGAGCTTGCCATGACGAGCAACGGCGAGCACAACGCCGGCCAATTCACCTTGATCGACATAGGCCTGCATATGTTGCGTTAGACGCTCCAGGCGCGACTCCGACAAACCCACCTCCCCGGGACTCACTTGCGGTAACCCCGCATCCGCGGCGAAAACGCACCTGGCGGGGACGGCTGCCAGAAAGAGCAAAGCAATCGCGAAACGAGCCATGAAACCTCCCCTTGGATCAACCAGCGCCTGGATGCAGAAAACTAGCCTGAGTGCAGATAATTTGAAAGCCCGCCGAATTGGAGCGCGGCAGCGCATCAGCACCTGCACCGCGATCTCCGCAAAACAATTCCACTGAACGCGAAGGCAAGGTTAGTATCACTGCCATCATTTGATACTGAACCCAGATACCTATTTCGTAACAGCTGAGAGGAACCCCATGAGTCACGAACAACTTGGCTTGAGCAACGACGAGCTGCTCAGCACCACCCGCGCCGTGCGCAAGCGTCTGGATTTCGACCGGCCCGTACCAATGGACGTCATCGAAGAATGTTTGAGCCTGGCGGTGCAAGCACCTACGGGTTCCAACGCGCAAGGATGGCAGTTCATGTTCGTCACCGACACCGAGAAGCGCGCGCGCATCGCCGAGATCTACGCCAAAGTGTGGGAGCTCTATCGGGAAATGCCGGTCGCCATCCACTATCTACACAAAGACAGCGGCGACGATGCGCTGATCGAGAGTCAGACCCGCTCCACGTCATCTGCAGAATACCTGGCCGCAAACCTGGCCAAGGCGCCCGTCCTGATGATTCCCTGCATTGCGGGCCGCATTGAGCCAATGGCTGCTCAGTCGGGTAACTTCGGCTGCGCGGCAACTTACGGATCCATCATTCCGGCAGCCTGGAGCTTCATGATTGCAGCGCGCGCCCGTGGTCTCGGCACCGCCTGGACGACGTTGCATCTGATGCACGAGCAGGAAGTTGCCGAGCTACTGGGCATCCCTTATGAGGAATACACCCAGGTTGCTCTGATTCCGATTGCTTACACCAAGGGCACCAGTTTCAAGCCCGCCTATCGACCACCGCTCGACACGGTGATGCACGTCGACAGCTGGTAGCAGGCTGTCAGCCTGGCACGCCCAGCCAGGCGTAAGCCTCGGAAATGTCACGAAAGACACGCGCGGACTCGTCGCCGTTGTCCCGATAGGCCTGGTACATCCGCGCCAGGCCGTAGGACAGGCTTTGCGGCATGACCAGCGCCAGATAGTCGAATTTCAATCCGGCGCCGTCGATGCGCCGGGCAAGATCGCGCAGGTAGGCACCAGAGAGCTCCGCATCATGGACATCGCGCCAGTCCATGAGCTCTTTGGCACAGGCCAGAAAGTTCCTGTCGAGGAGTGTTTCCTCGACGAACTCATCCATGAGCGCTTCCGTAACCACACCGTCAAAACGCACCGCTACGAAACTGTGCTCTGGATAGACACGATAGGTGTATGACACCGTTCTCCCCAGAAACGCCGTCTGCCCTCAAGCCTACCGCAACGATCTACGAATTGCCTATTCTACTTGACCGCTCCCGTGCTTCCTCTTTAGTCTGCACCCCCGAGGACGCATGACTCACTTCGCTATGACGGCTTCGGCCCTAGACAACGTGATTGTCGTCGGCAACTCTTCCGACGATCCATTTGCAATCGATCTTGCTTTCAGCCTGGGCCAGGCCGAAGACATTGCTGATCTGATCAGCATGAAAACCTTTGCAAATACCGAGTTTTGTCCGCGCTTCATATCCGACGAAGACGACTTTGCCTGCATCGGCAACAAGCTGAGCGGCAAGACGGTGGTTATCGTCAGCACCTCGAGCCTGATCGTAAGCCGCCAGAATCTTGCCATGCGCAACCTCCTCATTGCCCGCGCGGCAAAGGAGAACGGCGCCGCCGAGGTGGTGCTGATCGAGCCCGATCTCTACTACAGCGCACAGGACCGCGGGCCGCGGCATGACCTGGGCGAAACGCTGCACGAGCGCGACGACTCGGATTTGAAGAAATTCGACGGGCAGCCGTTTACCGCCAAGCTGTACGCGCAGATGTTGAAGCTCGCCGGCGTCGACCGCGTTCTCACGGTGCACAACCACTCCCATTCCGTGCAGAGGATGTTCACCGACGTTTTCGCCGGGAATTTCCACAACCTCATTCCGTACGACATCTATACGGACTACATCCGCAACTCCAACATCGTCAATCACGCTGCGGATGGAGAGGGTCTGGCGCTCTGCGCACCCGACAAAGGGGCGCGAGACTTCGTGAAAGAGATGTTCAAACGCCTCAATCTGCCAAAAGCAAAGTTTGTCCTCCTCGACAAAGAGCGATCCGGTGAGCGCAAGGTCGACATCAAGCTTCATGACGAGAGCGAGACGACGTTCGAGGAGATTGACGGTCACGACATCGTGCTTTTCGACGACATGGTCCGCACCGGTTCCACGGTCGTGAAGTCGTGTCAGTTTTTAAAACAGATCAACCCACGACGCACGATATTCGCTGTTACCCACTTCTACGCGAGCGAAGAGGGTCGAGAGAAGATGGCGAATCCAGCCATCGACGAGATCCTGACGCTGAACACGCTACCAACCGTGTTGAATCGGGATGTTCAGGGCCGTCTGCGACGCAAAATGGTGGTCCTGAAGATCGAACGCTGGCTTGTGAAGAAACTCTGTGAAGTGCTGGAACTACCCATCACCCGCGAAGACAGTTCGTATCAGATCGACATGTCATCCACCAACCCCCGGTTCATCCGCAAAATCTGGTCGAGCGATCAGCTGCACGAGCTTCACCCGAAGGACTAGCCCCGTTTCGACAAGGCCTTCACCGGCCAGCCATGCCATAATGCCCGGTTTACGCCGATAGCTCGCTTGTCAGGCGGCGTACCAACCAGCAGCATGCCACAGAAAGATCTCACGCAGGGCTCGGTCCCTGTTTCGCTAGCCAAGTTGACGGCACCCATGGTCATGGGCGTTGCGTCGAGCATCCTCGTGCAGACGCTGGAAATGGGTTTCATCGGCCAGCTTTCGACGCAGCACGTTGCCGCGATCACGTTTACCTTCCCGGTCGCCATGTTCCTGACCAGCATTGCGCTCGGCATCAGCATCGGTACCAGCTCGGTCATTGCACGCAGCGTAGGCAGCGGCGATGCTGACGTTGCACGCCTCGGTACCCACAGCCTCTTGCTGGTGGCAATGCTCATGACCCTGCTCTCGCTTCTGGCCTGGTCGATGCTCGATGAGCTGTTTCTCGCCATGGGCGCAACCGAGGCGCTCCTGCCGCTCATTCACAGCTACATGGACATCTACCTGCCCGGCGTGGTGCTCTTCACTGCAACGATGATCGCCAGCAGCATCATGCGCGCCAACGGCAACGCCAACGTACCAGGCGTAGTGATGACCATTGCCGCATTTGTCAATCTGGCGCTGGATCCAATCTTCATATTCGGCTGGTTTGGCGTCCCACGAATGGAGCTTGCCGGCGCTGCGACCGCGATGCTCATCTCGCGTGTGGCAACAACGTTAGTCCTGCTCGCGTACGTTTATCGCGGCAACATGATTCAGACGCGCGACGTCATCGTGGGGTTTCTCGCCTCCGCTCGCAGAATTCTCCATGTGGGCTTACCTGCGATGGCCACCCAGCTCATCGGACCGGTCACCGCCGCGCTGATTACCCGTCTTCTCGCCAGTCATGGTGAAATTGTCGTGGCGGGATTTGGCGTCGCCCAACGTATCGAAGCGGTGGCGGCGATGATGCTCTTCGCCCTGTCTGGGTCGATCGGACCGTTTGTCGGACAGAACTGGGGCGCACGCCGGGTTGATCGTGTGCGTGACGGGGTTCGGGTGAGCTACCAGTTTTCACTCGCCTGGGGCTTCATCGTTGCGATCCCCCTCTTTTTCTTCGGCGGGCATGTGGCCAGCTGGATCGACAGCTCGCCAACCGTCACTCAGGTGGCCACCTTCTATCTTGCCCTGGTTCCCTGGGGATATGGCGCCTGGGGTGTCCTCATGATGTCATCGGCAAGCTTCAACGCGCTGGGCAAGCCCCTGCCCGGCACCGCGCTCAGCTTTCTGCGTATGTTCATCATCTATCTGCCGCTCGCCGTGTGGCTGAACGAGCTCTACGGTTTCTACGGCATTTTCTGGGCGACATTGATCAGTAACCTGTTGCTGGGCATCGCGGGGTGGGGCTGGTTTAGAATGCGTCTGGTGAAAATGAGCCAGAAAGTCTAGGAACAGGCGGTGCTGAAGCGGCGCCTTGTCAGCATTGGAACGCTTGCCCTCGTGACGATTGTCATGCTTTGCCTGGCACCATTGCTCACCCTCATCAGTCTGTTGTGGTCCTTGTTACCGGGCTGGCGTACCACAATACATGCCCTGGGTTTTGCGTATGGTTATTTGTTTTACGAGGTTGTGGGTGTCTGCCGACTCACCTGGGCCTGGCTGCGATACCGCAACGAGCCCAGCTATCTTGAGCGCAACCAGGACATTCAATACTGGTGGACGTCCGGTCTCCTGAACCTTGGCGCGCGCCTCTACGGACTGTCTTTTGAGATCTTTGGCAGCGAAGCCATCGATGGTCCATCAGCCATCATGATCCCCCGTCACACGAGCATTGGCGACACGGTGTTGCCCATGCACTTCTTTGCCGCCGCGCGCGGCGAAGGCATGCGCTACATT
The DNA here is from genome assembly GCA_028285415.1 of Pseudomonadales bacterium. Taxonomy (GTDB): domain Bacteria; phylum Pseudomonadota; class Gammaproteobacteria; order Pseudomonadales; family Azotimanducaceae; genus UBA4421. The sequence goes on along the minus strand of JANQPF010000005.1, from coordinate 339,951 downwards.
CTGAAAAACGAGCTGGCGGTTCTACCCTGTCTCGACATTGCCGGACACCGGTTGCCGAATTACTTCATCGATCGAAGCGGACAGGACACCCCCGCTGAGCTCGAAGCGGTGCGCCACCTGACCCGGGAAGCCGGGCTTGAAGAGTCGGTCCTCATCTACCCGGAAGGCACCCGGGCAACACGGGCCAAACGCGAGCAGCTGCGCGCCCGGCGTCCGCATCTCGCTGCGCAGCTGCAACGCTGGCCGGACCTGCTGCCGCCGCGCCTGGGCGGGGTGCAGGCGATGCTTGAGGTCAATCCCGGTAAAGATGTCGTTTTTCTTGCCCATACCGGCTTCGAAGGGTCCGCTTCGCTCAACGATCTGATGAGCGGCGCCTGGCAGGGCCAGGCGGTGCGCCTGCACTTCTGGCGGGTGCCGTTCGCAGAGATCCCCGAAGACACGGAAGCGTTCCTCTTCGAGCAGTGGGATCAGATGCAGGAACGCGTTGCCGCACTCGCCCAAACCGGCTGATTTTGCTGATTTTTTCCCGTCCAACACCCTAAATTTGATACTTGATTTAATATTGAGCGTGACTTAAGGTCCCGGCCAATAGTGGAGAAATAATTGAGGTTCCGAGAGGAATTCTCCGCTAGCAGTAAAACAGCTGGAGAGGGGTTTTATGAATCTACGCAGATTCCGCACGGTCTTTGCCGTGCTCGGTATGGCACTCGTCATGCCCTATTCGTACACCTACGCCGCGGAACAGGTGATCGAAGAGATCATCGTCACCGCGCGTCAGCAGGCGGAAACCCTGCAGGACGTGCCGGTCACAATTGCCGCACTCACCGAGGAAGATCTCGATCGCTACAACATCACCAACCTGGTGGACGCCGCCAAGATGGTACCCAACATGGTGGTCTCGCACGGCGGCTCGGGCAACGGTTCGAGCCTGCGTCTGCGCGGCATCGGGTCGAGTTCCATTTCCGCTGCCTTCGACCACTCCATGGCCATCAACCTGGACGGTGTGGTGGTCAACCGCGGTCGATTCATTCACAACTCCTACCTGGACATGGGCCAGCTGGAAGTTCTGAAAGGCCCGCAATCGCTTTACTTCGGTAAGTCCGCCACCGCCGGGGTGATCTCCATCACAACCAACGATCCGGGTGATGAGTTCGAGTTCCAGGCCAGCGGCGGCATGGAGTCCGAATACGACGGTATCTTTGGCGAGTTCATCATCTCCGGGCCCATCACCGAAACTCTCGGGGCGCGCCTGGCGGTCGGATTTACCGAGAACGATGAGCTGTTCGAAAACTATTCAGCCACGAACGACACCGTCAACGGCCCCATCAACGGCGCCGCCAGGTACTACGGTGACGAGTCGCTGAACACGCGCCTGACGCTGGTGTGGAATCCCACGGACACCTTCCAGGCCAAATTCAAGTACAGCTACTCCGAGTACGACAACGACGGCGCCGGCACGGCGTGGGCCGAAGACGTTTGTCCTGAAGGTTCGCACCAGCCAACCGCAATCCCGGCAGCGTCTTCCGTTCTGGGCCTCTTCCAGGGTGTGGATGACTGCCGCATCAACGGCAACACGTCCAAGGTCAATCTGAACCCGGGACTGCGCGCGGGACTGCCGCAGGGCTTCGACGACGGCCGGCCGGGACTCGAGCAGGAGACCGACTTTGTGTCCCTGATCATGGACTGGGATTTCAACGAAAACTTCACCCTGACCTCGGTCACCGGTTACGTGGACCTCTCGCACTGGGAGCTCGACGACTACAGCTACGGTGCCGGCGTCTTCGGCGGCCTGCACAACAACGAGTATGAGAGCCTGTCCCAGGAATTCCGCCTGGCCAGCAATCTCGACGGCCCGGTGAACTTCCAGGCCGGCCTTTACTGGCAGGAAATCGAGCAGCAGTTCGATGCGTACCAGTACGCGTTCAACCTGCCGCTGGTGGTGAACTTCCTGAACCTCGACCCGGCCACCGTACCGATCTCTGCGGCACTCGGCTTCGACACGACGCCAGGTGCGCTGTTCGGCGCCGACCCCGTGACCGGCAACGAGTATGACTACAACAAGGACCACTACCTGGATACCGATGTGCTCTCGGCGTTCTTTGCGGTTTACTGGGACATCAACGAGAAAACTGAGCTCACGTTCGGCGCGCGCTACACCGAAGAGGAAAAGGATGGTTACATCCTGATTCCGTACCTGCACGCCGGTGCATCCATCTTCGGCTTCGGTGCGCCGCCGCGCATTGACGGCCTCGAGTTTGATGACGACAACATCTCACCTGAGGTTGCCATCAACTACTACATCAACGATGACGTGAGCGTCTTCGCGGCCTACAAAGAAGGCTTCAAGTCCGGCGGTATCGACAACAGCGCCCTGCCGACAGCCGCGCTGAATCCGGCAGTGAACGGCGGTGACTTCAGCTTCCTCGAATACGATTCCGAAGAAGCAAAAGGCTTCGAGGTCGGCTTGAAGGCGAATCTTCTCGATGGCGCCATGCGTATGAACGCCACGATCTTCAGCTACGAGTACTCAGACCTGCAGGTGCAGCTGTTCGATTCCACCATCATTCAGTTCTCCACCTTCAACGCGTCAGCGCTCGAAACCGAAGGTCTGGAGTTCGACATCCTGTGGAATACCGAAGTTGAAGGTTTGAGCCTGCGCACGGCATGGGCATGGACCAATACCGAGTACTCGGAAGACTTCATCAACGCCACTGGCGAGAATCTGAAGGGCGAAGACGGTGCCGGTAACGCGGATATCACCGGCTTTGTCGGCGCAACCTGGGAGTTTCCGGTATCCGATACCTGGGCGCTCAGCCTGTCGGCCGACGCCCGCTACAGCGGTGAGTACGACTGGACGGCAACGCTCGATCCGTTCGTACAGGACGATTTCTGGCTCATCGATGCCGCCATCAGCCTGTACACCCAGGACTACAAGCATCAGTTCAACCTGATTGGCCGCAACGTCACCGATGAAATCTACATCACCGGTGGTGGTGCCATTCCGGGCCGCTGCCCGAACTTCAGCCCGACGCCAACGCCAACCTGTAACAACACGGGCCCCAACAGCCTGGACCAGGCGGCCACCACGCAACTGGGTCGAACCATCAGCCTGCAATACCGCTATACGCTGGACTAGGCTCGAACGGACGGTCAACCGTCGCAACAAAAAGGCCGCCCATCGGGCGGCCTTTTTTATCGATTGCGAACAGTCTCAGACCTTCAGCCAGTACCCACCTCCTGCAAGGTGTTTGATGTGACCTGCCGTGGGCGTGGCGAAATGTGTACCGATGATGAGCACCTCACCGTCCACGTACTTCTCGAGGAGTCCTTCCCGGGTTGCCTGCCCTTCGGTCTGGTCGTAGTCGGCTGAGCTGCACCAGTCGGTGCGCGACATCTGCACCGGGTGATGGATGCAGTCGCCCGTAATGAGCGCCTCCTGTCCGTTGGAGGTAATGTGCACGCTGACGTGACCGGGCGTATGGCCGGGGGTGGGCTCGAGACGCACCTCCGGGCAGATCTGCTCGGTTTCCGATACAAAGTCCACGAGCCCGGCTTCCACCACCGGTCGGACCGAGTCGGCCAGAATCGGGCCGTACGTGTCCTCGTCTTCGTTCGCATCCCAGTAAGTCCACTCCTTTTCAGCCAGCAGGTAGCGTGCGTTCGGGAACGTCGGCACCCACTCTCCGTCCACCAGCATGGTATTCCAGCCAACGTGGTCCACGTGCAGGTGCGTGCACATCACGGTGTCGATGCTCTCACGCGGGTAGCCTGCCGCGGCGATATCTTCCAGGAAGCTCGTCTGCAAGTGACTCCAGGTCGGGACGTTTCTTTCCTTGTCGTTACCGATGCAAGTATCGACCATGATGCGGCGCTCGCCCGTATCCACGATGAGCGCGTGGATGCTCATGATCAGGTTGCCTTCAGCGTCCATGAAGTGCGGCTGCATCCAGTCGATCTCCCGACAGGCTTCCCGGGTGGCATCCGGCAGGATGAACTTGGTTCCTCCGGCAACTTCCATTTCGATGATGCGCGTTATCTTGACGTCACCAACCTGCCACTGATTCATGTCTCTCTCCCCTGCGACTGACCGGTGAATGTAACCGGCTATGCTTCCTCACGCCACCACAGGACACGCGCTTCGGAAAGCTCCGCGGTCTTCTCCGCGCCCTCAGCCGTTGCGCAAACATGGAGCCCGGGCGTCTGTTGTCGCGAGGAACGGATGCTGTGGTAGCGCCACAGGTAGAGCCGCAGCTGATCCGCGGTCTGACAGAAGCTGACAGACTCTGCGCCGCGCACCTCGGCCACACTGGCAATCTTTGCTGCATCCGCCAACAAGTCCCGGTCTTTGCCCGGCGCGCCGAACCACCAGATTCCGCGCGCAAGGACCGCAACCGCCAGAACCGCGGCCAGCCATGGCAATAGGCGGCGCGCCCGGGTGAGTGCGGGTGGCGTGATCAGCAGTGACGCTGCCAGCGCAAAAAACGGCATGGCCGGCATGAGATAGTGGCGATACTGTCGCGGGCTGATCAGGAGCGGCAGCATGCCCGCCAGCCCGATGACAAAGAGCGTCAGCGACTCCCGTGAGAAACGCATGCGCCCGGGGTTGAAGGCCATTGCCGCAAGCAGCACCAGCAGCAAGACACCCAGCTGCACGGCCATCTGCCCGAGCAGGTAGAACCGGTCGTGATCTGCCGGACGCTCCCCTACCAGGCTTGCCAGCAGCTGCACGTCCAGATACCTGGAAAGGCTCTCGAGGACCGGCGGGTAAGTGAGGAGCAGTACGAACGGCAAAAGGAACGCAAATCCCGCCGTGAGCGAGCGGATCAGCGCCTGGCTGAGACTGCGGTCGACGACCAGCGCGACCACTCCCGGCGCAACAAGGGGAAAAACCGCCGCTGGTCCTTTGATCAACGCACCGGCCAGGCACAAGAAACCCACCCCCACGTCCCAGCAACGGTGCCAGCCACCCCGATTCCGCCCCTGCCAGGCCATCCAGACCGCGGCCAGCGCGACAATCGCAACCAACGTTTCGAGCAGATTGTCTTTGATGGCGCGAGTGACCACCGGGATCGGCAGTAGAAACAGAAGCGGCCACCAGGCGCCGGTTCCACCGGCGCTCCGGTATACCTTCGCTACGAGGAGGAGCAACACCAGCAAAAGCGCAACGCAGTAAAGTCGCTCCACCCAGAAAGCGCTGCCGAAGAGCGCAAACCACTGGCTCTGGAGCCACACCCCGAGCGGTGGGTGGTCGTGAAAGGACAACGCCGACGCATCGAAGTGCGGCGGGAACCAGAAGCTGCCGAGTCCCTCACTCAGGTGTCTGGCAATACCGGCGTAGACGACGCCGTCGAGCCCCATCGTTCGGGACGCCAGGTCCGCAGCCAGATACAGCAGTGTCGCGCCCGCCACGCAGGCAAATGCCAGGCGGTCGGCGTTGTCGTCACGCATGACCCGGAAAGCTCCCCGAAGAATTCAGACTTGCGCGGACATTTTACCCAAGCGGCCGGTCTCGCACCTGCAAAAGTGCTCGCCTGAGCCTGAGCGTGCGTCAGACACGATCTGCTGGTCAGCCCGGGAAGGGTTGGGTAAGGTTCGCGATATCAGGCTACACAGAAGAATAACGAGGGGAACTCATGGGTATCGTCGATATCGCCTCCACGCTCGTGCAGGTGCCCACACTCTTGAAACTGAAGAAAGGCATGGTGCCGCGGCCGCTCGATACGGTCGACTCTATTGCGGCACAGGTTGAAGACAAAGCCGCCCGCTTCGGCGAACGCAGCGCCATTGTGTTTGAGGGCCAGGAGCTCACTTGGGGTGAGTTCAACGCACTGGCCAACCAGTATGCGCACACCTTGAAAGCCGAAGGGGTAAACCGCGGTGACACGGTCAGCGTCATCATGGAAAACCGCATCGAGTTTCTCGCGCTGATTGTTGGTCTCAACAAGCTTGGCGCAACCGCCGCGCTCATCAACACCAATCTCCAGGGCCGGCCGCTGACGCACTGCATCACCGTCACCGAATCCAAGAAGTGTATTTTTGGCGGCGAAGTTGCTGACGCCCTGGCCGAGGTCAAAGGTGATCTGGGACTCGATGAGGGCGACGACTTTTTCATTGTCCCGGACGCGACGTCACCGGCCTCCAACTGGGCCAAAGACTTCAGCGCGCTGAGCGCGGATGCGGACACCGGCAATCTGGAAGATTCCAAGGTCACCACCCTCGGTGAGGTGGCGCTTTACATTTTTACGTCCGGCACCACCGGCCTGCCGAAGGCTGCAGTCCTCTCGAACAGGCGCTATCTCGCCAGCGCCGGCCTGTCCGCGGCGGCCGGGCTCAAGTGTACGGAGAAGGACCGGCTGTATCTGTGTTTGCCGCTTTACCACGGCACAGGCCTCCTGATTGGCGCGGGCTCAGCCTTTCTGTCCGGGGCCAGCATGTTCGTGCGCCGCAAGTTTTCCGCCAGCAACTTCTTACGCGAGGTCCGCGACTACAACTGCACCTGCCTGATCTACATCGGCGAGCTCTGCCGCTATCTGAACAACACCGAACGCCAGGCCGATGATCACAAGAATCCCATACGTTCGATGATGGGCAACGGCCTGCGCCCTGACGTATGGATGGATTTCAAGAACCGCTACGGCATAAAGCGCATCGCCGAATTCTACGGCTCGAGTGAGGGTAACGTTTCGTTTGCCAACCTCATGAACAAAGACTGCACCGTCGGCATGACCTCCATGCCGATCTCACTCGTGAAGTACGACATCCACAACGATGAAATCGTGCGGGACAATGAAGGCCGGTGTATCGAAGTCCAGCCGGGTGAGCCGGGGCTGCTGCTCGGCAAGATCACCGAAGAAACGGTTTTCGAAGGCTATACCGATGCAGAGGCGACCGAGAAGAAGATCATCCGGGACGCGCTGGAGACGGGTGACGCCTGGTTCAATTCCGGCGATCTCATGCGCACGGTGGACGTTGGGTTTACCCTCGGCTACGACCATTACCAGTTCGTTGACCGCATCGGTGACACGTTCCGCTGGAAATCGGAGAACGTCAGCACCAACGAAGTGGGAGAGATCATCAACGGTTTCGAGCAGATCAAGTTCTGTAACGTCTACGGCGTTGAGATTCCCGGGACTGACGGTCGTGCAGGCATGGCTGCAATCATCCTCAATGAGGACGTCACCGAGTTCGATGTCGAAGGTTTTGCCGCCTACGTAAATCACGAGCTGCCCGGTTACGCAGTGCCCGTTTTCGTGAGGATCCAATCTGACATCGACGTGACCGGCACCTTCAAGATGGTGAAGGGTGATCTACGCGAGCAGTCTTATCACATCGGCAAATACAGCGATCCGGTCTACGTCATGAAGCACGGGGACAGCGCCTACACCCTGCTCGACGACGGCTATGTGGAGCAGCTCAACAACGGTTCCGCAGGATTCTAGAGGGCGAGAAAAAGAACGGTTCGCCACAGCAGGGGACGGGAGGGAGCGATTCCCGCGAGGGAGCGAAAATTGCTGTAGCGAACCGGATGAGCGACGCGACAACTCATATGCGATGACTCATCATGGGCTCTATTGTGGGCCGCGCAACTGAACTGGACCTGAACGGATGCTGTTCAAGAAGGACGACAAAAAGCGCATCGTGAGCGGTGCAATGACGGCAACGCTGCGCTCATGGAAGCGATGTCAGGCAAAGGTCGGCGGCCAGTACAACATTCCCCCTTACGGCGCGATCGAGGTCACTGAGATTCACGAAACGCCGCTCGAGTCGGTGGAGGCCGAAACGCTGGCCTGCGCCGGCTACCCCTCCCCTGATGCGGCAGCAGCCCGGCTCAAGGTCCCTGCAACAGCTTCGGTTTATGTGGTCGTCTTCCGCTATCTGGGCAAAGATCCCGTCAAACAACCGGACACCGGTGAGGCAGACAACGACGATCTCGCGGACATCATGGCCAGATTGCAGCGTATGGACACGCGAGCCAGCTGGACCCGGGCAACGCTCGAGCTCATTGCCGAAAACCCGGGTACGCGGGCTGGAGATCTTGCGCCGAACGTGAATCAGGACCTGGCCACCTTCAAACGCAACGTCCGCAAGCTCAAGGCGCTCGGGCTCACCGAGAGCCTGGAGACCGGCTACCGCCTGAGCACCCGCGGCAGGCAGCTGCTCGAAAAGGAGATGTCATGAAACGCGCGCTACTCCTCGATCTCGGCAACGTCGTCCTGGGCGTCGATTTCCGGCGCGTCTTCCGCTATTGGGCCGATGCGGTGAACGTCGATGAGCAAATCTTCTACGACGGATGGGCTATCGACCAGGCCTACCGCGAGCATGAAACCGGCCACATTGATTTTCCAACCTATACCCGGGCGTTGGGCAAGCGTTTTCAGGTGGACATGCCGGAGCATGAGTGGCGCGCCGGCTGGAACGACATCTGGACACAACCCTTTCACGGCGTCATCGAGCTGCTGCCTGCTCTGGCGGAACGGTACGCGCTGTACGGATTTTCCAACACCAACGACACTCACGTCACGTTCTGGCGCGCACGTTTTGCAGAAGAGCTCAGCGCGTTCGAGACCATCTTCGCGTCATCGGAAATTGGCCTGCGCAAACCCGACCCGCCGGCCTTCGAGCACGTCTGTCGGGAAATGGCGTCGACACCCGCACAGACGGTTTTTCTGGACGATACCAGGGAGAACGTCGACGGCGCCCTGCGCTGTGGACTCGATGCCCGTCATGTGAAAGACGAGGACGCGGTGGTTCGAGAGCTACGTGCCCTCCTCAATTGACAAGAGGATGCTGAGCGCTTCTTCCCGCGAATTCCCGCAAATCGAGGGTTCGGGCCGAAACTCGGCGCACACGGCCGGACGGCGCGGGTCACCCCACAAACCGCACGCCATTCTGTCGTCGAGGTGAGGACAGGGAATCCCGGCGGGTTTGCCTTGCGGCAGACCCGGCATTGCGGAAGAGATTGACGGCGCGATGCAGCAGGCGCCGCAACCCGCACGACATTGCATCATCCGTTGAAAGGATGCGCGAGCGCTGCGTAGTTCTCCACCATCGGCAGCACGGTATCGGCGTCCGCGGGCGGCAGGCCGAAGATCACCCGGTTGAAGCCGGCCTCCAGGCAGCGTTCTACGGCGGCCGGATCGGGACCGACGCCAAAGATACTGAAATCCGGCTCACCCGCGCGTCCCGCTTCCGCCCAGGCCTCTCGGGTTCTCGCGATACCGTCCGCGTAATCCACAGCACCACTCGCATCCGCGCGGAGCGCATCCTGATAAATAGGAAACCAGCCGTCGCCGTACTCAGCAATGCGCTTGTAGACATATCTGGAAGACGCACCCAGGAGAATCGGCGGCCCCCCGGCCTGATGAGGCTTGGGGTATGACCAGAGCTTGTCGAAGTCGACGTGGTCGCCGTGGAATTCTGCTTCTTCTTCGGTCCAGATGGCGCGCATTGCCAGAATACGTTCGCGCAGCACCTTCCAGCGCGTGTCGTAGCTCACCCCGTGGTTTGCCATCTCCTCAGCGTTCCAGCCGGCGCCGACGCCCAGCAGCAGGCGGCCGCCGGAAAGATAGTCGAGCGTCGCAGCCTGCTTGGCCATGAGAATCGGATCGCGTTCGGTCACGAGCGCAATGCCGGTCCCCACCTTCAGGTTGGTTGTCGCGGCGGCGGCCATGGACAACGAAACGAACGGATCGTGGGTATGCCAGTACTCCTGCGGCAGGTCAGCGCCACCCGGCCATGGGGAAAGACGGCTTGCCGGTATGTGGGTGTGCTCGGGGAAAAAGAGCGACTCGAAGCCGTGCGCCTCAGCCTCTCGGGCAAGTACCTGCGGATCCACCGCGTAGTCCGTGGCGAAGATGAGCAGTCCAAATTGTGGCATTACATTCCCCAGAGGTTGGCTTTCAGCTTGTCGCGGTAGTTTTCGTAGGCCGGCATCTGCTCTTCCGTGAGAAAAACAGCCATGTCTTTGTCCATCTGCTTCAGAAGCGAATTGGTTCTACTTTTGATCTTGCGCTGTAGGCCCGTCTGATTGTTCCGCCGCATGAGCTTGTTGATTGCCTTCATGCGCTCATCGACAAAGCTGCCCACGGCGGTACGGAACTGTGGCGTCTGCGCTTCGGTCAGCTGAATTGCGGCCGCAGCTTCGAGCACTTCCGGCTTCATGAACGCGGGTACCTGCTCAGCTGCCTGAGCAACACCTGCGGCGAGCAGCACCAACCACGGGATAAAACGTCTCAACATGGGTCAACCCTCTCTCCTCGATCAAGCTGCCATTCTACGCAATAGCGTAATTACCGGGCAAAGCGGTCGCTGCCTGGTCTGACAGGATCGGCGAGATTAGAGCTGCTGGTTTTCGAAGCTGGAGAGGTAGCGGTCGATCTTCTTGACGTAGCGTTTCGCCGCGTTTTCGCGAGTCGCGTATGGACCGACGTTGTAGGCTGCGAGCGCACAAGCCTTGTCACCGTCACAACGTTCCATCAAATGGGACAACACCTGAGCGCCACAGTAGACGTTCTGCTCGGGATCCAGGAGGTCTGATGCACCGCAGAAATCACCCCAGTAGTCAGGGCGGACCTGTGCGGGACCAACCGCACCGACGTTGGAACGGACGGATTTGCGAAATGAGCTTTCCGTAACGACCAGGCTCGCCAGGAGTTCCGGTGAGAGCTGCTGCCGCTCGGACGCTTCGAGAATCCAATCGGCAAATTCGGTTGCGACGTTGTTGTTGATACCAAACGCGTTACTGACGCGGTTTCCGAACTGAACGACTTCGGTCTGGCGGATGAGGCGGGACGTTGCCGCCGGCTTCGCCATCGCAACCGTTTCATAGCCCTGATGGGCAACGACGTTGGCGAGCGCAAAGCTCAGCGTCATGAGGCCAACAACCAGCACGGTAAACACGGCGCTCGTCGCCACCGCCACTCTGGGCAGGTGCCGCATGCGCTGCATCAGTTGTGTCTGGCTGAGGGTTTCCAGACCGGACGTCCATCGGTCCCCAATCCGGGAACGCGTCGAACGCTCATCTGGTTGACCCTGCAACTCGCTGGCCATCAGCATTTCCTTCTCAGCCTTTCGGAGATGTGTTACCGAAAGTAGCAGTGGCCGGGTTCGCGACGTCTCACACATTGTGTGAGCACCCTTTCGCTGTGCCGGCGGAAAACGGACGCGTATTCTACTTGCGTCGCATCACACTATGAACCTAATTTTAGTGGCTGGTTCGCAAAAACTCCGTTTCTGGATGTAACCGGCTTTTAAGTTAGTCGTTACTTACCTACACAACTCGACACAGACGGAAACACTGCGGGGAATTATTGCAAATTCCAGATTTTTATAACGAAACGATATAAAAATTCGCCCTCTAACCGCAAAAACTGTTAACCAGCGCGTAGCGCCTGAATGATTTTGCCCCTTTCTTCCGCATCGGCTACCGGAAACGACGCCGACGTTCTGTCAACAAAACTACCATAACGCGTGAGCATCTGTGGCGCAATCTCGTGGGGTTCGCCCATGACGCCAAACTCCTGGAGCATGTCATCCGTAATGAGGGTACCCATTTCTTTCCAGCGGCCCTGTTTCGACATCGAGTTGAGCTCACCCTGCAGCTCACCGCAGCCGATCGATTCGAGCACCCCTTTGTAGGCGGGCGTGGAACCGTAGAAGGCGATGCGTTCCTGCGCCGCTTTCTTACTCGCCGCAAACTCCGCTTCATCACGGCCGGTAATCACAAAACAGGAATAGGAGAGCTCGAAACCATCCCGCGTTTTGCCCGCCGCGGCGAGCCCCTTCTCGATGGCCGGTATCGTGACGCTCTCAATGTAGGGGACGGTGCTGAAGGGGTGGATGATCATCCCATCTGCCACTTCGCCCGCCACCTCCGTCATCTTCGGACCTACGGCTGCGAGTATGACCCGTGGCGCGCCGTGTTCCGTGTCCTCCGGCGTAAAGGCCGGGGTCATGAGGGTGTGGCGGTAATACTTGCCGACATACTCGAGCGGCTCACCGTCATACCAGTTCGCCCAGATGGCGCGCATCGCGAGCACCAGCTCCCGCATCTGCGCGGCCGGAGCACCCCACTGCATGCTGAAGCGTTTGGTGATGTGGGGTTTGATCTGCGAGCCGAGACCCAGAGTAAATCGGCCTTTGGAGTAGGCGTTCAAGTCGTGACCAATGTTCGCCAGGTTCATCGGACTGCGGGCAAACGCAACGGCAATGGACGTCGCGAGCTCGAGCCGCTCAGAGTGCTCCGCGGCCAGCAGCAACGGGAAGAACGGATCGTGGTTCATCTCCGCCGTGCGCACGCCGTCGTAACCCGCGGCCTCCATCGCTTTGACGGTCTCTGGAATTTTGTTGAGCTGATGGCCTATGCCGGCATCGACTTTCATGTTGCCTCCCTCCTTCTTCTTACGCCAATTTTATCGTGCTCAGGCCGCGAGCTCGGCAATGATTTTTGCACGCTCCGACTTCGGTATGTGCGCGTATGCAGCAGACGTGCGGTCGATGAGATCTCCGTAGCGCGTTTTGATCTGCCCGGCGATGGTCTGCGGCTCGCCAATCACGGCAAACGCCTCGAGGATGTCGGGTGTGATCAGCGTACCCATCTCGTCCCAGCGCCCCTGCTTGGACATCGTGTTGAGCTCACCCTGGAGCTCACCCGCGTCAATGCTGTCGAGCACCGGCTTGTAAGCGGGCGTAGAGCCGTAGAAGGCAATCTGCTTACAGGTGGCGACTTTGGCTTCTGCGAGCTCTTCCTCAGTCTGACCCGTCACGACAAACACCGGATAGCTGATTTCAAAGTCCTCGCGCGACTTGCCCGCTTTGGCAAATCCACGTTCCAGCGCGGGCAGCGTCGTTTCACGCAGGTACTTCTCGGTCGTGAACGCATGCGCAATCATGCCGTCGGCAACCTCCCCCGCCACTTCCGTCATTCGCGGGCCCACCGCGGCAAGGAATACCTTGGGAGCGCCATAGTCGCAGTCGGTAGGCGTGAAGAACGGCGTCATCAGCGTGTGCGTATAGAATTTGCCGGTAAACTCCAGCGGCTTGCCGTCGTGCCAGGTCGCCCAGATGGCGCGCATCGCGAGGATATACTCGCGCATCCGCGCTGCCGGAGACGACCACGGCATGCTGAACCGCTTGGTGATATGGGGCTTGATCTGCGAACCGAGGCCCAGCACAAAGCGGCCCTTGGAGAACGCGTTCAGGTCGTGACCAATATTGGCGAGAATCATCGGCGTACGCGCAAACGCCACGGCAATGGACGTCACCAGCTCAACTTTCTCGGTGTTCTGCGCCGCGACAAGCAACGGGAAGAAGGGGTCGTGGGCCGTTTCCGCCGTCATGACTCCCGCATAGCCCATCTCTTCGAGTTCCTGCGCCTGCGCGCCCACTGTGTTCAGATCGGCACCAACGCCGCCGTCTACCTTCATGATTCCCCCTGTGTGCGTAATCTTGTTCGATTTCTTTCGAGATTTCAGCGCACGCTCAGTGTCCTGATCTTGTGGTCAGTTTCGATTGAGCGGCTCTATGTGCTGGCCATCCGTCGAACGCAACAGTCCCGATTGCGCAGTACCGCCGGCAACAAAGTGTTCAGTTTCTATGTCCTCAGCATTGAACGTCAAGCGATATACAAGGTCGTTCGGATGCCTGAGGCGGGCCGTTTCCACCTCGTTCAATCCCAGGAAGAACTTCAGCACCACTTTGGACATCACCCCGTGCGTCACCAGCGCAATGGCATCCCAGTCGAGATCAAACAATTCATCGAGAAAACCGTGCGAGCGCTCCAGCATGTCCTGCAGGTTTTCACCGCCCGGCGGTTGAAACCAGTACGGATCCGCATCCCGCGCGGCCCAGAGATCAGGAAACGCCGCTTCAATCTCAGCCACCGTCTGTCCCGACCAGTGGCCACAGTCGCGCTCCATCAGTTCATCGGCAAAATCGATCCGCGCCCGGGTGAAAGAATTGATGATGTAGGCCGTTTCCATCGTTCGGCCCGAGGGCGAAACCCAGAGCCGATCCACGCCGCCCAGCTCCTTCAGCAGAGCGCCGTTCTGTCCAGCCTGTTCGCGGCCAAGCTCCGTCAAAGGCGAATCAAGACGGCCCTGCATGCGCGCTTCGACGTTCCACTCCGTCTGTCCATGACGCACGATGTATAGATGTTTCACGCAGTCGACAATCCTTCGCTAACGGCCGCGTAGCATAGCATCGACCAGAGCGTATTGACCTTCGTGGTAGTATCGAGCTCATGGCAGAAGCGATCGACAACTTTCACTGGCGATGCCGCCACACGTGGCGACAGTCCGCGCGCAACACTGCCTGGTGCCTGCTCGGCTGCGCCATCGGAGATTTCGGCACCATCGCTGCGTTTCAGATCTGGTCGCCGGAAACCAACCCGATGCTGGTGATGATACTGGCCATCATGAATGGCCTCATCACGAGCATCGCGCTGGAAACCGTCATTCTCAGCCGCCAGATGGGGTGGCTGAACGGATTGCGCACAGCGTTCGGCATGAGCCTGGTGTCCATGATCTCGATGGAGATTGCCATGAACACCACCGACTGGGTCCTTGTGGGTTCGCTCAAGCTGACCTGGTGGTCCATTATTCCAAGCCTTGCGGCCGGCTTCGTGACACCCTGGCCGTACAATTACTGGCGACTGAAAAAATTTGGCGTTGCCTGCCACTGACAGGCACAGAGAAAACTGGAGGAAAACATGGGACACGTACTCAACAACCGCGATTTCGCCGCAGTCCGAGCGGTACGCTCAGCCAAGCTCTCCGAGCTCGGCTACGTATCTGTATGCATGGCGCCCGGTGAGGCCAACGAAGGGCACAGCCACACGCTGGTTGAAGAAATTCTGGTCGTGCAGAAAGGCACGGGCAGCATTCAAATCGAAAACGACGTGCACGAACTGCAACCCGGCAGCATTGCCGTGGTCCCTGCCGGTCAGTTTCACGCGGTCTGCAACACCGGCAACGTCAATCTCGAAGGGTTTACCGTGTTCAACCGCAACGTCGACCGCACGGCGGTGGAGCTGAAGTCCAGGGAAGAGCATTTCGGCAAACCCGCTGAAGTCTCAGCCCTCGAAACGATGCAGGCTGAGGTCAAAGCCCTCAAGAAGGCGAACAAGAAGCTGAAGAAAAAGCTGAAAAAACTGAACGACTGATCGATCGCTCACAGGAGCAGGGCGTAGATCACGACGCCAACGAGCAAGAGCTCTACGCCCGCGAAAAACCCGGACACCAGAACGTCCGTCAATACCCAGCGCCAGCTGTTGTCGCGATAGAGCCGACGCACGTGCGCACGATAGCGCGGCGACACCGCCGCGCCGAGCAACCGGTACGGATACGGAAAGACCAGCTCAATGGTCTCGCCCAGATCGCTCACCCATCAACCCCACGCTCAAAACGCTAGTGTGCGGGTTGCTGCCTTGCCTGTCACCGCCGCCAGATGCGCGAGCTTGTGCGGATTGCGCATGACGAAGAGCCGTTGCACCCGGCCGTCCGCCACCTCGATCTGATAGCACGAGTGCGGCGCACCGTGCTGGCGCATCAAGAGCGCTATGCCCACAGGGACATCCAGCCACTCGAACTCCACCCCACCCTCGCCCGCCGCCTTGCGACCCAGGAACGTAAGTACCTGGGCAATGCGCGCACGCCCCGTGATCGGCCTGATGGCGGCGCTCACCACCCCACCGCCGTCCGTCAGCACCACCGCATCTTCCTTGAGCAGGGCAACCACACCCGCCACATCGTCAGCAGCAATTCGCATCACTAGGTCCTCGAGCACCGCCTTCTGTGCAGATTTCGGCGCCGGGTTCGGCTCACTGATCTCACGCAGCCGCGCTCGCGCCCGTGTGGCCCGCTGGCGCGCATTGGCTGCGGATATGTCGAGGAGCGACGCAATTTCCGAAAAGCTGAAATCGAATCCTTCACGCAGCACGTACACCACGCGCTCCGCCGGCGAGAGGTTTTCGAGGAGGAGCAGAAAGCCCGTTGTGAGCTGTTCCGCCAGTGACGCAAGCTCCAGGGTGTCATCCACCGGGTACGGATCGGGTAACCACGGTCCTTCGTAATGCTTGCGGCGCACGCGCTCGGCACGAAGCCGGTCGATGCAGAGATTGCTGACAACCCGATACAGGAACGCCTCTGGCACTTCCGGCGGCGGATCCGTCTGGTGCAGTTTCAACACCGCGTCCTGGAGGACGTCTTCCGCATCCGCAACGGACCCGAGCATCCCGTAGACGAGGGATTTCAGTCGCGGGTTATTCTGCCAGTCCATCGACAATCTCGAGAGCGAGCTTGGCAAAAGGGCTGTCCGCTGGATTGCCGACGTCAAACAGCACGCCGCCAAAGCCAAGCAGGGAGACGGTCATCAGCGCCGCTGCGCCCAGCGTTGCGACCTTGAGACCGGAAGTCGGCAAACGGAAGCTCAGTCCGAGACGCGGCAGCGCAATGCTGAGGCCGTTCAGCGCGTGATAGAAACCCGCCGTACCCAGCAGAAAGTAGTAGGGATAAAAATAGGCCGGCACGGCAGCCACGGAGAACGCCAGACCTTCAAAACCCGGGTACACGTCGTAGAACCAGGATGAACCACGAACCGCAAGAATGTGACCGCCAATGAAAAGCGCCAGAAAAAAGCCAGCGTAACGATGCCAGCGTGCTCGCGTGCTCAGCTGCCGCTTCGGCTCGGTTACGATGCGCATGATGCCAACCACAAGATGCACGGCGAGCGCGGCCAGCAGCAGCGCTTCAACCGGCGCGAACTGATAGACGCTGCGCAGCACACTCTGCACCCCGTCGTAAGCCGCGGGACCGAGGCCAGCCAGCCACGTGTTGACCAGATGCAGCGCCACGAACACGGCAAACAAAGCGCCGCTGCCCGCCTGTATCTGCTTCAGCATGTCGTTCTCCTCGTCTGTCCTATTTAGCAGACGATCGAGCGGCCAGAAGTGTGACAAACGCGGCGATAAAAGGCACGGCCCGTTCCCAGAGATCACCTGGACCGTTCGGCAGGCTGTAGAAGAGCACCGTCAAACCAAATCCGAGCGCAATCGCCAGCGGCACGCTCGGTCCGGCAAGCCGCCAGCCAAGCAGGCGGGCCACAACCACCGGTCCGAATGCAGCGCCGAGCGCGTTCCAGGCAAACAGCACTCTGGAAAATATCGATTCCGGCAGGGCGAGCGCCAGCACGACGGCGGCAACCGCAACGCCAGCCACAGCCAGTCGGGAGGCGTACGCCGGTCCGGCACCGCGCGCGAGATCGTGATGAATGGCCGCACCCGCCACCAGGAGTTGGCTGTCGGCGGTCGACATGATGGCCGACAGCACCGCGGCAATCAGCACGCCCGTGAGCACAGGCGGTAACAGCGTTTCGGCGAGGGTAAAGAAAATCTGCTCGGGCTCTGCATTCGCAACGAGGAGCACATGACCGCAAAGCCCCAGCACGAACATGCCGGAGAGCACAATCACAAACCAGCTCAGCGCCACCCGCCGGGCCAGCGCAATCTCCCGCCCCGAACGCATGGCCATGAGCCGATTGAGGAGATGCGGCTGCCCCAGCGGCCCGAACCCGATACTCACCATCCCGAGGAAGAAACCGAGCGCAAACCACCCACTATGCCCGCCGAGCCACTGCCAGTAAGGGTCAGCGTTGCTGCCGGCTTCTGCGAGCAACGCCCCGAAACCACCAACCTCAATCAGCGCTACCACAGGCAGCAGCACGGCGGCCACGAGCATGAGTCCTGCCTGCAACGCATCCGTCACGCTGACCGCCCAGAAACCGCCCCATAGCGTGTAGACCAACACCACCGCAGCGCCAACAAGGAGCGCAAGCACAAAGTCGAAATCGAATACCGCGGTGAAGGTGTTGGCCGCTCCCTGAAACTGCGCGGCAATGTAAAAAACGAAGGAAAACAGAATGACAATCGCGCTCAGCCGATAGGTCAGCTTCGCCCAACGCGCATCCTGATCGCGCGCGAGCACGTCGGTTAAGGTGAGAAGACGGCCCGAGTGGCTCAAGCTTCGCAAACGCGGTGCCATCCAGAACCAGACCACGAGATGACCGGTGAGCGTGCCCGGCAGGAGCCACAGCGCGCTGATACCCTGGCTGAACGCAATGCCGCTGACGCCGAGAATCGACCAGGCAGAGGAAGAGCCTGCAGCGTAGCTCAGTGCCGCAACCCAGGGGCCGAGCTCACGACCTCCGATGAAGTAGCCTTCCGTTGTGGTGGAACGCCGACGCGCCCACCACCCCAAGCTGAGAAGAGCCGCCTGATACACCACGAGGGTGATCAGAACGGTGGTCATTCGTCTTTTTCGTTTGCCGGCTGGTCGCTTGCCGTCCGATAGTCGCCGAAAGCCTCGTCGCGTTTCGACAGCGCCTGGGTCAAGCCCTTGCGCATATCCGCAAGATGAGCCTGGGTCGTCTGCGTGAACGTTGCCAGCTGCTGCATCTCCGTGCCCGCACGAATCCCGGCGCGAATGCCCATGGCATCCATCTGTCGGTGCACGGCACGTTTGTTGATCTGTTGCAGATCTGTCGGCGTCTTGGCCACCCGTTCGGCAATACGCAACACCTCTTCCTCGAGTTGCTCCGCCGGAAACGCACGGTTGGCAAAACCGCTCTCTGCCGCCTCAGCGCCGCTCATGTGATCTCCCGTCAGCATGAGTTCCATGGCGCGACGCAGGCCTACGATCCATGGATAGAACTGATTATCCGGCGGACTGATGGAGCGCACGACGGGATACCCGATCCTGGCGTCTTCGGCGACGTATACGAGGTCGCAGGCGGTGGCGAGTTCCGTGCCGCCAGCCAGGCAATAGCCGTGCACCTGGGCAATGACGGGCTTCGCCAGATCCCAGATTTTGAAGAACCCTTCCACCACGTGACGCGGCCAGTTGGCAAGGCCGCCCGCGGTATAAAACGGCTGATCTTTCGACACGTCCGACTGCAGGTCATAGCCGGCCGAGAAACAAGGCCCGGCGCCGCGGATGATGGTCACACGGATGTCCGGATTCTGATCTGCAGTTTCCAGCGCATGGAACATCTGCGTGCGCAGCTCATTCGATAGCGGGTTTCTTTTCTCGGGACGATTCAGGGTGATCCGCTGCACCTGGGGCAGTGGTTCGTCGACGATGATTTTGGTGTATTCCATCTGCGTCTGTCCTATTTGAACTGGAACGCTGAGCCGGTGAACGCGTTGAAGGTGCGTTCCAGATCCTCTTTATTCCCCGCCAGCGGCGCAATGATGTGCGTGTGCACACCGCCATCTGCATCAGCCTGAACGCGTTCCTGGATCTCCTCTTCGTTTCCGATGATGCCAATCTCGTCGATCATCTCGTCGGTCAACGCACCACCAGTCTTGGCCCGGTCTTTCTGGGCCCAGCCTTCGGTGATGGTGTTAGCGGCTTCCTCATACCCCGCCCACGCCAGGAAGCGGTTGTAAACGGGCGTTGCGTAATAGGGGCCGAACGCCGCGCGGAATAGATTCCTGCCGTACTCCTTGTCATCCGTACAAAGCACCATCGCCCGGTTGACGATCTCGACGTCCGCCGCGTTTTTACCTGCTTTTTCCGCGCCAATACGCACATGCTCCATCATCTTCGGCAGTGCCCCTTTGGGCCAGAGGTTGAAGATCACGCCGTCGCCAACTTCCGCCGCCATCTCGATCATCTTGGGGCGCAACGCCGCAAGATAGATCGGCGGCGGATTCTCGAGCGGCGCCTGTCGGTAGCCGCGGCTGTAGAGCGTTTCTCCTTCAAAATTGGTTTTCTCGCCCGTCAGCATGATGCGCACGAGTTCAGCGGTTTCCTTCACCCGGGTGAGTGGCTTGTCGAGCGGGATACCGTTCCACTGACCCATGATGGTCTGGCTGGAGGAGCCCAGCCCAATCACAAACCGACCCGGAATCACCTGCTCGATCACGTTCGCCGACGCGGCAATGACCGAGGGTGAACGGGTGTATACCGGGGTGACCGCAACGCCAATGCGGATGTCGTTCGTCTGATGTCCAACCGCGGCGATCTGAGTGAGCGTGTCCGGCGCACCCGAATCGGAAAACCAGGCATCTGGGATGCCGTTGTCTTCCGCCCAGCGCAGCCTTGCCACGGTGTCTGATATGTTCGGGCCTGCCGGTACCGTCACGGCGATGCGTTTTTTGAGCGCCAAAGTCTCCCCCTATGGATGCGTAATGATTCGCCTCATAGCGTGCATTTTGCCCTCCCGAAGATCAACCCGTATGCTACGCGCCGCACTGGATACCGGGGGAATGACATGAGCGACGTCGAAATAACCGCAGTCCGCGAGGCGCACCGCTTCGACGAGGCGGCTCTGGAACGTTATCTCGCCGAACACGTGACAGATTTTGCGGGACCGCTGACCGTACAGCAGTTCGAGGGGGGGCAGTCGAACCCCACGTTCCAGCTCATCACCCCGGGACGCAAGTACGTGCTGCGTAAACAGCCGCCGGGGGAACTGCTGCCGTCAGCTCACCAGGTGGATCGCGAATATCGCGTCATGCACGCCCTGTGGGACACCGACGTACCCGTACCTAGAATGTATTGCCTCTGCGAAGACACCGACGTCATCGGCACCAAGTTCTATGTCATGGAGATGGTCGAAGGCAGGCTTTTTACCGAGACGCAGCTGCCCGCGCTCGAACCGGCCGAACGCAAGGCCATTTATCTGGATCTGGCTCGCATCATGGCGAGCTTGCACAGCGTCGATCCAGCGGCGGTTGGTCTCGGCGAGTTCGGCCGTCCCGGCAACTACTACGAGCGTCAGATTGGTCGCTGGAGCAAACAGTATGTGGCCTCGAAAACCGAGGAGCTGACGGCCATGGACCGGCTCATGGCATGGCTGCCAGACAACATCCCAACCGACACAACCACCGTCATCGTGCATGGCGACTACCGGCTCGGCAACGTGCTCATTCACCCCACCGAGCCGAAAATTGTGGCCGTGCTCGATTGGGAGCTGTCGACCCTCGGCGATCCGCTGGCGGACCTCGGCTACATCTGCCAGGAGTATCACGGCGAATCGTATGAGGACGAAGGACTCGGCAACGTCGACTACGCCGCCACCGGCATTCCGAGCGAAGAGGAGTTCGTGGCTGAGTACTGCAAACACGCCGGACGCGACCAGATCGATAACTGGCCGTTCTACCTCATTTACAACATGTTCCGCTCGGCGGCGATTATTCAGGGCGTTTACAAGCGCGGGCTGGACGGGAATGCAAGCTCGGCGAAGGCGCTCGAGCACAAAGACGCCTGCCGCAGCCGCTCCGATCGCGCTTGTGCAATGCTGGACACCCTCGGGCAGTAGCCGTCAGGCCTGGCCGTCGCGTGCGGCCAGCGCCATTTCCACAATGCCCATGAGGTCGGCAACAAGAAAGGGTTTGGCGAGAAAACCTGCAAGACCTTTACCCACAAACTCCTGCGTGGCGTCCTGCTCGTTGTACCCGCTCATGAGCACCGTTGCTACATCCGGGCGCTTTGCGCGCATTTGCGCGTAAGTTTCCTTGCCATCCATGTTCGGCATAGTGAGATCCAGCAGGACCAGGTCGATTCGATCTCGATGTTCACTGAACTGGGCCATGCCTGCCAGACCATCCACCGCTATCAGCACCTCGTACCCAAACTCCCCGAGCACGTTGCTGACAAAGTCTCGAACGGCCTCATCATCGTCGATGACCAGAACCACCCCATCGCCACGCCAGTCGTGTTCCGCCAGCGCGCCTTCCCGCGCCTTGGCTTCAACGTCGGTCGTCGGCAGAAATATCTTGAAGGTCGTGCCGCGGCTTTGCTCGGAGTAGATTTTGATTGCACCACGGTGGCCGCGCACGATGCCGAGCGCCGCCGCCAGCCCAAGACCACGCCCGGTAAACTTTGTGGTGAAGAAAGGATCGAAGATGCGCTCGAGCACCTCCTCAGGCATGCCCATGCCGTTGTCCGATACCTCAACGTAAACATATTCACCCGGGACGAGATCCGCGTTCAGCTGACCGCCAGCAAGGTATTCAGCGCTGAGTTCCTGAGTGCCGGTGGTTATGCTGATGACGCCGTTGCTGTGATTAATCGCCTCGCCGGCGTTGATGATCAGGTTCATGACCACCTGGCGTATCTGCGTCACATCAACTTCGACCGCCGGCAGGTTTTCGGCAAGAAACAGTCTGAGCGCATGCTCGCGTGATACCGAGACGCTGAGGAGCTCCGCCATCTCTTGAATCAAGCCGCTGAGGTCAACGGCTTCGATCACAAATCTGCCTTTGCCTGAGTACGCCAGGAGCTGCTTAGTCAGATCTCCCGCTCGCTTGGAGGCCGCCACGACGTCGCGCAGGCGCGCTTCAACGTCAGGCGGCAGATTTGCCGACAGGAGTGCAAAGTCGGCGTTACCCATGATGCCGGCCAGGATGTTGTTGAAGTCGTGCGCGATGCCACCGGCAAGGAGGCCGAGGCTCTCGAGCTTCTGCGTTTCCTGCATTTTGTTCTGCATCTCGCGACGTTCCACTTCACTGCGCTTGCGCTCGGTAATGTCCTGCACGGTGCCGCGAACGATCGATCTGCCGTCGTCCGTCGTGTCCACCGTCGCCTGGGTGTAAACCCAGATGTCTTCGCCGACCCGCTCCGGATGCAGCCGATGCTCTATCCTGAAAGATCCCTTCGGCATCTGCTCGTTCATGGTGCGCGCCACCCTGCCTCTGTCATCGGGGTGAAAGTGGGCAAACAGATCCGATGTGGACACGGTGCGCTCATCCCCAAACCCGAGGAGCTCCATGGCTATTGCGGAGCCGTTGAACACGCCGGAGTTGATCTCCGATTCGAAATCGCCGAGCCGCGCAATCTCCTGCGCTCGCTGCAGGCGCGCCAGGGCATCGTCACGGTCCGCCTCAACCTGCACCACGTCGGAGATATCCACCAGCGTTGCGCCGAGATACTCAACGCCCTCGAATATGAACGTTTTGGACTTGACGAGGCGGACGTGCCGCTGATCGCCGATCTGGACATCGTCGCGCCGCAGGTGACCGCCCTCACGCCGCGCCGCCTCCAGATTCGCCGCACGGGCTTCAGGGGACTCGTGATACTGAAAGCTCAAGATCGACCTGCCGATAGGGTCGTCTACGCCATACCTTTCCCGGAAGGCAAGGCGCGACGTATCGCTGGCCCATACGATGACGCCGTCTTCGGCGCGGGTGATGAGCGTCGGATAAGACCCTTCCTTGGTCTGGCTGAAAACAAGCCGTTCCACATCGATGGGCTTATCCGACATGCCGGAATTACCTCAAAGCATTTCGCCTGCAATCAGCTCCAACGCCTCGGGCTGCTGGCAACCTAACAACATACTCGACACATGCCCTTTGCTGTCGGCGTCCCGCCAGCGCTGCAGGCGTTCCTTGATGCGCTCTGCCGGCCCGATGAGGTGGCACGCGTCGATGAGCTCCGCCGGCACGGCAGCCATCGCCTCGTCTTTCTTGCCGGCAAGGTACAGATCCTGAATCTTGACCGCTGCGTCTTCGAAGCCGAGCTTTTTGGCGTAGTCGTTGTAGAAGTTCTTTTCGCGCGCACCCATGCCGCCGATGTACAGCGCCATCATGCCGCGCGCCGGCATCATGCACTGCTCGACGTCGTCACCCATGACCACCGTGACGAACGGCGCGATGTCGAACTGGGAAAGGTTTTTGTCGCCTGCCGCGGCAAAGCCTTTTTCGATCGGATCAGCGAAGACCGAGTACTGCTCCGGATCCATCCAGACCGGGAAAAAACCGTCGCAAACTTCCGCAGCCGCAGAGACGCCGGCCGGGGTAATGGTCGCCGCGTATATCGGAATGTCTTCCTCGCAGTGCAGAATGCTCTTCAGCGGTTTGCCGAGGCCCGTCGCGCCCGGTCCGGCATACGGCATCTGGTACATCACGCCATCGAACTCAGCCGGTGCTTCGCGTTCGAAAATCTTCCGCATGATCTGCACATATTCCTTGAGACGCGTGACGGGCTTGCCGTACGGCACACCGTGCCAGCCTTCCACCACCTGTGGACCCGAAGCGCCCAGGCCAACAATGAAGCGGCCACCCGATAGCTCGGCCAGGCTCATGGCAGTCATGGCACACATGGCCGGCGTGCGGGCCGGCATCTGCATGATGGCGGTGCCCACTTTCATTTTTGTCGTTTGCGCCAGAATCCAGGCGGCCGGCGTGACGGCATCGGAGCCATAGGCTTCGGCAGTCCAGATGGACTCGTAGCCGAGGTCTTCGGCATGCTTGATGGCGTCGATTGGAATATGCATTTTGCGACCGGAATATCCGGAGATCAGCCCCAACTTCATCGTGATGGTTCCAGTAATTGAATCGATCTGAGATGGTACCATCTCGCCCGTGATTTAGGAGAACCCCCATCAGCGAGGAAACGCTTTCGGCCGCCGACGCCAGCCCACCGGATACGGATGTGGCGGCTACCGCGCAGCATCCGCAGATCAATCCGCTGTCCGTCCAGGCAGCGAGCCTGGTGCGCTCGATTGACGCGTTGTCGAATATCTTCTGGCTGTGTTTTCTCGGATTCTTCCTCAGCATTTTCTTCGCTGGCCTGGCCCAACTCGAAGACAACGCCTACACCGACTCCATCTATCTTGGCGAGTATCAGGTACCTAAGGCGATCCTGCCGCTTGCGTCCCTGAGCTTTGCGGTGTTCGCTTTCTGGCTGGTATCGAACCGCCTCAACATGCTGAGCTACGTGCTCAGCACCAGCGCGCTCAGTTTCACCGTAGTGCGGGATATCTTTCACCTCAATCCGCCCGTGCTACACGTGTTCGACCGGATCAACTCCAACCCCTGGTCGCTATTTTCGGGCGTCAGCGTGTTCATCTTCATCTGGGCGGTATTCTTCGGCAACGCGATTGCGCTCATCTGGTCGACCGCCGTCGAACAAGGCGCCACGGTCGCGGAATTCGACCCCATCCTGCTGATCATCTATGCCGTCGCCATCATTGCGGTGCTGGTCTTCGGGGCTCGTGCGGTTGTCCCCCCGCTGCGGGCGATACTGAATACGCTGCATGGTGAATCGTTCAAGGTCGGCTGGCAGCGCCATGCGATGGCGTTCCTCGTGATCGCCTTGACCGTGGTGATCAATGAATCCGATCAGTTCTTTTCGGATTTCGACAACGAAGGCGACGACTTCATCGGACCGGCATACGCCAACGCCATCGACGGCGAGACGTTGTTCATGCGCGGTTTCGAGGTTGTTCTCTTCGGCATCGATGCGGTCGAGCGCGATCAGGTCTGCCAGGACGCCATGGGGCAGGACTATCCCTGCGGCATGCAGGCCACCCAGGCGCTGCAGGAGCTGGTGCAGTCAGAACGCGTGGTCTGTTGGCCACTCGTCAACGTCAACGAGAATCGCGTGCTCGCCATCTGCAAATTGACCACGGAAGACGAACCGCCGCCGATGGAGGCGGAAGAGTTCATCGACGGTTTCCAGCCGGGCGATCTGTCACGGCTGATGGTGGTCGAGGGACATGCGGTGGGCATCGGTATTGGCGAAAACCGGTTCGGCGAAGAGCAGATGGAGGCACAGACGCTGCGCAAAGGCATCTGGAAGGGATCGTTTCAGCCGCCGCGGCTGTGGCGGTCGCAGCATTGACCGACTGGCACTGACCTTCGGCGTCACATGGAGGCGGTCTTTCGAATCAGCGATCTGGATCCCGCGGTCATCGAAGCTGAACGTCAACGAGCGCTGGCGTTGATCATCGAAACGACGCCAAGCGCCTACGTTCATGAGGTCGGCAGCACCGCCGTGGAAGGTCTCATCGGCAAGCAGGACCTCGATTTTCTGGTCCGGGTGCCGGCAGAGGAGTTCGCCGAGATCCGCGCAGCACTCGATCGCCGGTTCACGAGAAATCCTGAGCAGCTTGCGAACGAGGCGTACCAGGGATACATCATCGAATCCACGCTCGACGTGGCTGTCCAGCTGACGGTCGAGGGCGGTGCGCACGATACCTTCCTGACCTTTCTCCATGCATTGCGCGAGAGCGAAACGCTGCGTACCCGCTACAACAACCTGAAGCGCTCCTTCGATGGTCGCTCCATGACAGAATATCGGGACGCAAAGCGGGCGTTCATCGAGTCCGTGCTTCACCGGGGCGGCGTGCTAGATTGAGTCGGCTCACCAGAACAACAAGCACTAGAACAACAAGCCAGTACAAAAAGCTAAAACAACGACTACGCGACGGTGCTGTACATCGACGCCGCACTCATGGTGCTGCCGCTCTGCCTGATCCCGTTTCTTAGAAGTCGCGAGGAAACTGAAGGCCTGATGCCGCCGCGGGCCGACTGACGGGCTTTACCTGAGCGCGGCCGCAGGTTCCCGGCAACGGAGCTCAACTTGCCCAACAACAACCGCAATAACTGCACGCACTACGCTAAGCTCTGAGCATGGAGATATCGCAACCCTCGGGTACCGGCCCTGGCGCCAGAACGCGCGATGGATGCTCGGTGGAGTTCTACAGACGCGTGCCCTATCGCGGCGAGTTGCAAGCGCTCGAGGGCGAGCTCGCCGGAGGTACCGTGCTGGAGCTGGGCTGCGGCGCAGGCAGATTGACCCGGCGCCTGCTGCGGATTGGCGCACGCGTATGTGCTGTCGACAATTCCAGGGAGATGCTGGATTGCCTTCCCGAGGGCGCGGAACAACGATGCGCCGACATTGCGAGTCTCGGGCTGAGCCGCACGTTCGACTGTGTGTTGCTCGCCAGCTACATTTACAACACGCCGATTAAGGCGTCACGCCTGCAGCTGGCGCGAGTTTCGAGAGCGCACCTGAACGAGGGCGGCGCGTTCTTCCTGCAGGTGCACGATCAAAAACTGCTGGATATCACCAACGGTCAGTCGAACGAGTCAGACGGCGTGGTCACGACTATCGAACACGTCGACATCAGCGGCACTCTCGTCGAAATGCAGATTCGGTACGCCATCGACGGGGCATCGTGGACGCATGAGTTTCAAACCGAAGTACTCGAATTCGACGACATCGAGCGCGAGCTGCATGACGCCGGGTTCAGGTCTCTCGCGTGGATCGACCGGGAAAAAGGATGGTTACGAGCGACCGCGTAACCACTGACTATGCAATTCCGTGCTTCGCCGCCAGATAGCGCATGATGTCCATCGACTCGAACATCCACTCCACCTCATCTCCGCGCTGAATACGCAGGCACGGTACCGTCGTGCGACCGGTATTCTCGAGCAGCTCGCGAAAGGCTGCCGCGTCGGTGTTGGTGTCGCGCAACGGGACCTCGATGCCGTATTGCTCGAGAAACGCGCGCACCCGGTAACAGAATCCGCAGAGGTCGGTTTTGAACAGCTGGTAAGTTTCTTCCGGCATTGGTGCTGCCATACGCAAAACCGGCGAGCCTACTGCCAGTAGAACCCCAAGGTCAAATGGGTACACTTATGCCCACCAGACGGGGGGCAGGTCACCCGTATTCACCCAGAGCAATGGCAGGCACGGCAGAGGAATGGCTAGAAAGAAAGACACCAAAGTAATTGTGGCGCGCAACACCATCATTGGCTTCATCACCCTGGTTGCCATCGGCATGATTGGCTTCGGCACCTACGTGACCACCGGCTTTGCCGACAAAGACGTCGCCGAGAACGAAGACTACATCGTTCTCGACAATCCGCGCGTGCGCCGCGCGGGCGAGCCCATCGAAGTGGTGGAGTTCTTTTCTTATGCCTGCATCCACTGCAAGAACTTCGAGCCGCTGCTGGAGGACTGGCTCGAAGATCAGGAAGAGGACGTCGTCTTCCGCCGCCAGCCCACCACCTTCTCCCCGATTTACGCCCTCCTCGCGCAGTCGTATCTGACGCTCGAGCAGACCGGCGCGCTAGAGGACAACCACACCCGCATCTTCCGCGCGCTGCACGACACGGGCCGGCAGTTCCTCACCAAAGAGATGGTGGCGGACTACGTCGACGGGCGCGGTATCACCCGCGAAGCGTTCATCGAAGGTTTCAGCTCACCCGACGTCCGCCAGGCGATGCGTGAGGCGGATCGCGAAGCCCGCGAGTTCAACATCACGAGCACGCCGTCCCTCGTGGTCGCCGGCAAGTACCTCGTGCGCATGACGGTTGGCGGTCAGCGCCGTGCATTGCGCGTCGTGGACGAGCTTGTTGCCCAGGAACGCGCGGCGGACGCCGAAGCATCCTGACTCAGAAGTCGACCCTCACCGAGACGCCAACCTGACGCGGCTCACCCAGCTGCGTGAACGGTCGCGCCGTGTAGAAGTCCCGCGGGTCGTTACCGAAGAAAAACCCGCGCACGAAATAGTCTTCGTCGGTCAGGTTGCGCGCCCACAGGGTCATCCCCCAGCGATCGCCCGAGTAAGTGACGCTGGCGTTCACGAGCTCATACGCATCAGAGCGGGTGTCATGACTGGCTGAAAAGTAGTACTCGTCCTTGCCCTCGAGTTCCAGCCGCGCACGCAGGCGCTCAGTCAGCGCGAGCTCACCACCCACAAAAAACTGAAAGTTCGGGGCATGCGCCTGATCGCGCCCGTCGAGATCGCGGCCGCTGTTGTCGATGTAGTCCTGGTATTCCGTATCAAGAAGGCCAATGTTGGCGAAAAGCTCGAGGCGCTCGTTCACCGCAAAGTCGAGCTCAATCTCGACGCCCTGATTGAAACCTTCGGCCGCGTTGCCGGTGTAGACGATGAACTCGGTTGAAGGACTATTCGGAAGGTCACGCTCGGTGGACGTGGATATCTGAATGTCATCGCGCTGCATGCGGAAGACGGCCGTGCGCAGGCCCAGGCGGTCGTCGAGATAACGCACCTTGTAACCCACCTCGACGTTCCAGAGGGTTTCAGGGTCATATTCCCGCAGATCTGCCGGGAGGGTGCCATTAAGATTGAAACCTCCTGCTTTGTAACCCTGCGTGATGCCGCCGTACAGAAGCCCGCCGCCGGCCAGCTCGCGCTCCAACCGCACACGCGCGCCGAAAAGATTGTCGTCCGGATCAAACGACACGCCGAAGGTGTCGTCATAGCTCGAGGTGTGGCGTTCTGCCCGCGCACCCAACGTCAGTCGCCATACGTCACCTAGCGGACGACTGACCTCACCATAGACCGCCAATCTTTGAAAATCGAAGTCGCTTGCAAATGGGCCAAAATTGAAAGTCCAATTACGGTCCAATTCCACATCCTGCTTCAGCGCGTAGAGGCCAAACACCCAGTCCCAGGTGCCTGCAGCAAATCCCTGCCCTGGCTTCGACAGCCATCGCGCCTCTGCGGTTGTGGTTTCCCGCTCCCGTTCGTACTGGTCCGTTGACGTATAACCGATTGGATCAAAACCGGTGAAGGTCCAGTCTTCATCGTAGCCGTAGTCAATGTCGCTGCGGGCATACGTGAGAGACGCTTCGAACTCAGCTCGCTCACCGGCATCGGTACTCACGCTCAACGCGCCGTAGTCCGTCGTCTGTTTATCCTGTCCGGGCTCATCGGAGAACGTATTGCGGTCATTGTCGAGCGAAAACGCATCGTAGCCGTTGTCGACGTCCACGCGTCCAAGTACCAGCGCCCACTCCGTGCGCTCGCCCTGCTGCCAGACGAACTTACCGCGCAGGGTGGTCTCGTCGTGGTTGTCCGTGTCGTCCCGGCCGAGAAAGCGGTTTTCCATGAAGCCGTCATCCGAATACTGCTGCACGGCGATTCGGTAACCGGCGCTCTCGCTCACCGGACCTGACAAGACACCGCCGAATCCCAGCGCGCTGTAATCACCGGCATCGAAGCGCAGCGAACCCGTGTGGGTGGTCGTTGGATCAGGCGTCACCACGTTGATCAGACCAGCAAGCGCGTTAGCGCCATAGAGCGTGCCCTGAGGCCCGCGCAGCACTTCTACCTGCTGCACGTCGAAGAGCGTTGCCGCTGTACCCACGCCGCTGAGGTCCACTCCGTCGACAATCAATCCCACGGACGAGTTGAGCGGCTCGGAGAACTGGCCACGCTCACCGATGCCGCGCACCTGAATGAAGCGACCGCGGGAAGCGCCGCTTGCAAAATTGACGTTCGGCGCCTGCGCCAGGACCTCCTCGAGGTGGGTGACCGTCGTCCCGCCGGTATTGGGGCGAATGACCGATACGCTGGCGGGCAGACTGCTGACGCCCGTGTCGCGAAACTCGGCGGTGACGATCACCTCTTCGATGTATCCTGGATCGGCCGTTTCGACGGCCGCAACGGGCGCGGCAAGACACGCACAGGTCAACAGCACCAGTGTCCGTTGGGTGGGTATAGTCATTGTTGAAGCTCCTCTGACGCTCGAAATCTGCGACCAAGGAGTGAAGAGATCACCTATCCCTACGCCGGTGTTAACCGGATCAGGTTCAAAGGGTCCACCCATGATGTGGGCGTCTCAGCCTTGCGGCCCCCCTTAGGTCGAGGCGCATTTAAGCCCAAACCATCTACCGTTGTCGAGCGACATTCAGTTTACGTTCAACCGGCGCGCGTTAAGCTGGCACCGCCATCTGGCGTTTTGGAGCAAAAATGGAAGAATATCAGTCACTTATACAAGTCATCGCCCTGACCATGGGGGTGGCATGGGCAAGCGGCATCAACCTGTACGCCACCGTTGCCGTGCTCGGCCTCGCCGGCAGCAGCGGCTATATCGACCTGCCGCCGACCCTCAGCGTGGTCCAGGACCCGTTGGTCATTCTCGCAGCGGGCTTCATGTATTGCGTTGAATTCTTCGCCGACAAAACGCCCGGCGTCGATACCGGCTGGGACGCCATCCATACCTTCATCCGCATACCCGCGGGTGCCATGCTCGCCGCGGGCGCCGTGGGTGACGTGACCCCCGCAATGGCGGTGGCGGCAGGCCTGGTCGGCGGCTCCGTGACAGCTGCCACGCACGCGACCAAAGCCGGCTCGCGGGTGATGATCAACACCTCCCCAGAACCGTTCTCGAACTGGGGTGCGTCGATCGTCGAAGACCTTGCGGTATTCGCGGGTCTCTGGGCCGCTCTCAGCCATCCGGTACTGTTCCTCGTTGCGTTCGTGGCTTTTGTCGGTCTGGTCATCTGGCTGCTGCCCAAGATCTTTCGCGGCATCGCCGCCGTGGGCCGCAAAGTGGGTGGACTCTTTGGTGGTAAAAAGCAGTCCGGCCGGGTCGACGAGCACGACGTGAGCCTGCGCCGCCTGCTGGACGCAGGTGTGCTGAGCGAATCCGAATACGAGGCGGCTCGGACGCGCGCGCTGACCTGATTCAGCGCGCCATTCCGTTCAATGGCCGTCCATCTGCGCAAAAATTGCAAAAAATTGCAAAAGTAGTTCACTCTCTTTTCATTTATTGAGCGCCGATTTTTGCCAGAATACGCGGCGCCGATCACTGAGCTCCGCCCCTTGGCTGCACGCAAAGCAAAATCAAAACGCGCGGCGACAAAAAGCGCTGCAACACGACGCTCGACAAAGAACAAGCGCCCGAGCGTCTGGCTGCGGATTGCAAAGTTCGGCGCGCTCGCCTCGGTCCTCGGCGCGCTGGGTGTGCTCGGCTATCTCGTTTATCTCGACCGGACCATCACCAAAACCTTCGAAGGGCGTCGTTGGAGCGTGCCGGCGCAGGTGTATGCGCAGCCGCTGGAACTGCATGCAGGCGCGAGCCTCGATCGCCGCCGACTACAGATTGAGCTCGAGCGGCTCGGTTACCAGCAGCATGCCAACCTCCCTACGCCGGGGACGTTCAAACGGCGCGGCGAGGACCTCGAAATCTACCTGCGCAGCTTCCAATTCATGGAGCGTAGTCGCTCCGCGCAGCGCATCACCGTCGCTTTCCGTAACGCACACATCGCGGGCATCAGCGGCGAAGCCGGTGACGTTGCGCTCATTCGCCTCGATCCGGCACTGATCGGCAGCTTCTTCCCGTCTCACGGCGAAGACCGGGTGGTCCTCACCCCCGAAGAAGTGCCGCACCTGCTCGTGGCGGGCCTCAAAGCGATCGAAGACCGCAACTTCGATCAACACATCGGTTTCAGTCTGCGCGGTATTGCCAGGGCGTTCCTCGTCAATCTGCGCTCCGGCGAACGCCGCCAGGGCGGCAGCACGCTCACCCAGCAGCTGGTCAAAAGCTACTTTCTGGACAACAGCCGTACGATCGAGCGTAAGCTCAAAGAGGTCGCAATGGCGGTCATCCTCGACTGGCGCTTCAGCAAAGAGGATCTCCTGACGGCCTACGTCAACGAAATTTTTCTCGGCCAGAACGGCGCGCGCGCGATCCACGGTTTTGGCCTCGGCGCCCAGTTCTATTTCAACAAGCACCTGAGCGAGCTCGACCCCGACGAAATTGCCACGCTCATCGCCATCATTCGCGGCCCCTCTTTCTACAACCCGTTCCGTCATCCCGAACGCGCGCTCGAGCGCCGCGATCGCATCCTCAACACCTTCCACAACGACGGGCTCATCGACACCGCCCAGCTGGAACAGGGTCTGGCACAGCCGCTCGGCGTGGTGGCAAGCCCGACGAGCGGTGGCGCCTACTACCCCGCTTTCATGGACCGCGTGCGTCAGGAGCTGCGCACGTTATACGACCCGGAGGCGCTGGAATCTCAAGGACTCAGAATCTTCACGACCATCAAACCCACGGTGCAGGAGGCGACCCAGCAAGCGGTCAGCGATACGCTGGCACAGATAGAGGCTGACCGCCGCATCGAGGGCGGTGCGCTGCAGGCGGCGGCCATCGTCGCGGACAGCCAGACCGGTGAAATCCACGCGCTGGTGGGCGGCCGCAAAGGTCGCGTTGACGGTTTCAATCGAGCACTCAACGCTTCCCGGCCGGTAGGCTCTCTGATCAAGCCGGTTGTTTATCTGAGCGCCATCGAATCGGGCCTGCACCTTGGCAGCACCGTGCATGACGAGCCCGTGACGATCGAGCCGGAATTCGGGGAGCCTTGGACGCCAAAGAACTTCGACGACGAGTTTCACGGTGACATGCCCATGGTGCGCGCCCTGGCGCAGTCGCTGAACCTGGCAACCGTGAACGTGGGGATGCAGGTGGGCCTTGATCTCATCCAGCAGCGTTTTCGCACACTTGTCGGTCATGACCCTGACAACCCCTACCCATCGTTTCTCCTCGGCGCGGAGTCGCTATCGCCGCTGAAAACGCTGGAGCTCTACGGCAACTTTGCGAGCGGCGGCTTCCGCACGCCGCCCAAGGCCGTGATTGCGGTGCTGGACGAGAGCGGGCGCGCAATCTCACAACATCCGTTTGCTCTGGAGCAGACAATTGATGCCCGTCACGCAGCAACCATCAATCGTGCGCTCGAGATTGTCATGGCCAAGGGAACCGGCAGATCGTCTCCCTACGCCCGTCAGGGAGTTGCCGGCAAAACAGGAACCTCCAACGACAATCGCGACAGCTGGTTTGCGGGTTTCGACAACAGCGCCGTTTCAGTCGTCTGGATCGGACGTGACGACAATCAGATCACCGGACTCACCGGGGCATCGGGCGCGCTGCGCATATGGAACGCCATGACGGCAACTCGGGGTATCGATCCTCTGGTGCATCCACCCAGCGAGCAGCTTGTCGACATCGAGTTCACAACCGGGCTCAGAGCGCGGGCCTCCTGCGCAGATATCGTCACGGTGCCCGTGCCGGATACGGAACGCCTCGACATCAAACCCGGGTGTGGCATCAAGAACCGCCTCGGCAATCGCGTGCGCCGCTGGTTTGGCGGCTGAAGCTTGCGTAACATCGACCGCCCGCGACTTGAGGGAAGCGACAGATGCTTCGATTGTGCCTCGCGCTCGGATTTGCGCTACTGCTGACCGCCTGTGCATCCCCCGGTGGTCCACCGCCGGTCGTCGAGGAGTCAGGACAGGCGCCCATCGAGCGGGATACCAGAGATCCCGAGGGCAGCAGCGTGGATCGTGAAAGCACCGACACGAGCAGTGCAACCCTTGCACTCGTGACCGAGGCAAGGTCTGCCAGCGCGGCTCGGAATCATGCCAACGCCGTGGCTTATCTCGAGCGCGCCGTGCGGATCGAACCGCGCAATGCGGAACTCTGGATAGAGCTCAGCGCGGCGCACCTCAAAAACGGCAACCTGGCGGCCGCAAACCAGCATGCCCGCAAAGCCATTGCGCTCGCCGGCAGCAACGAGCGGCTGGGGCGCCTTGCCTGGCTGCAGCTGGCGGACATTCGCGAAGCTGAAGGCAGCAGCGCCGAAGCGAGCGCCATCCGCCGCCGCTACCGCACCGGTGAAGGCTGATCCGGGAAAACGAGCCGATACCAGAACGTTGACTTGTTGCGGTTCGTCGGATTCGCGAACTCCCGCTCGCGGATCATGCCGAGTTTCTCGGCCATGGCTACCGAGGCCACGTTGTCCGTCGCCATGTTTGCAACCACGTCAGCGAGACCGTTAGCACGCGCCCATTCGACCGCACCGGCCGCCGCCTCGTAGCCAAATCCTCGATGCCAGAAACGGTGATCGATGATGTAACCGAGATCGTTGACCATCTTACCGAACATCTCTTTCCGGCGGATGCCAACGTCGCCGACAATCTGGCCGTCGGAGATTTGCTGCACGCACCAGCGCGCGTAGCCCACGCGCTGCATGTCTGCCAGCGCCCACTCGAGCCAGACGTCCGCACCGGCTTCGTCGAGCGGCCGCTCCCAGTGCGCCATGGTGATCGGGTCGCTCAACAAATCCAGAATCGCAGTCCGATCAGCGGACGTCCAGGGACGCACCACCAATCGTTCTGTCTCAAAGATGACATCAGCCATGAATCCGCCTTCGCTCCAACCGGTTTGCCGCATGCCGCAAGGGCGCATACTCTAATGCTTCAACGGACAATCCGACACAATTACCGAACAAGGGGTGTTCATGGCTTATCGAGAATACAAAGTCGTCGCTGTTGCCGAAGGAGGTTGCGGCACACTGCTCTTCGGTTCATCCGGACTGCCGGTCAAAGAGCTGGAAAATGAACTCAACGAACATGCGGCCGACGGCTGGCAGCTCGTCTTTCAAGCTATCGAAAACAAACGCTACATGCTCTTCTGGACGCGCGAAACCGTTCTGGTCACGCTTGGCAGATAGATGACCCCACGCCGCCTCATCGCACGTCTCATCGAACGCTACCAGGCCGGCGGCGGCGGCCGGCGTTACTTCGCGGTGGAGTGCAACTTCGAGCCGACCTGCTCAGAATACACGCGCCAGGCGGTCATCGACCGCGGCGCGTGGCGTGGCAGCCTCCTGGGGTTGAAACGCATTCGGCGCTGCACTCACCAGGGACTCAAGAAGAAGATTGCAGATCCGTACACACCCGCGGAGGAGAACTCACATGTTTGACGCCATTCGCTTGAACCACGAAGCGGTGGAAGCAGAGGAAGAAGAGATACGCAGGCAAGTGCGCGACCTGCCCGATCCCATCCGCCTCGATTATCACAAACGGCTGAAGAAGAGACTCAAGGACCCCGACACCTACGCCAGCTTGAACTACTTTTTCCTGACGGGCATCCACCACATGTATCTGGACAAGTACGCGCGCGGCATTCTCAACCTGGTGATGCTGATCGTGGGTCTGCTCACGCTGGTCGTGCTACCGCCGCTTGGCATTGTCATCATCTTGTTCATTCTCGTCGTTGAGCTGATGGCGCTCTTTCGCTCACAGACGGTGGTAAAAGACCACAACAACAAGATCAGTCAGCAGATACTCGACGAAATTGCCCCCTGACGGGTATCAGCCCGCCTGCGCGCCAGCTTCGCTGGCGTAGAGCGCTTCACGGTCTCGATCGAAGCGTCGCCCCGCGAGATAAAACAGCGGAATAGCCAGCAGCGACAGGAGCGTAAACGTCAACAGTGTCCACGTATAAGGCTCAGCGACACCGTCAGCATTCATCATGTCGATCACAATGCCGCCGGCCGTGATGCCAATTCCCAGACCCACGAAGTTCAAAGACAGAATGTAGAAGGCCACAACGGTGCCGCGGATACGCGGCGGCACAAGCTCCTGCACGGTGGAGAACGTGGGACCGTAAAAACACCCCAGCTGGAAATAGCCGAAGAAGACACCCAGCCAGAACCAGATCGAGTCGGGTTCGACGATACGATAGGCGACGTTGATTGGCGCGAGCACCACCATGATCCAGAACAGGAACAACGGCCTACCCATACCTGTCTTGCGCAGGAAAACGTCGCCGCCCGCGCCGCCAAAAAGGTTGCCCAGCACGCCGCCGAAGATGCCGATCCAGGCGGTCATCTCGGCAATTTCCGTGCGATCAAAGCCGCGCTCCTGCACATACCAGAGTTGGTCGAACGTCGCCGCACCCAGCACGAAGTGAAACGCAACGCCGCCACCGATGGTCATCGTCAAAGCGGGCGACCTTTTCAGCGCGGACCAGAGCGTGCGCAGTATCGTGCCGAAGCTCTGCTTCGGTGCGTCGGCCGCGGCGGTTTCTCGAGCGTGTTTGCGCGGCGTCTCCTTCATGAAGAGCATGACAATCGCAAGCAATACCCCGAACGCGCCGAGCGCATAAAAACAACCACGCCAACCAAGCACCGGCTCCAGATAAGCGACAATGAAAAGACTTGCGGCAACGCCAATCGGCACGCCCATGTAATAGATACCGGATGCGAGTCCGAGCCACTTCGAAGGAAAGCGATCACCCAGGAGAGACATGGCGGTGGGCGTCATGATCGACTCGCCCACGCCGATGAACATGCGCGGAATGGCCAGGCTGGCAAATCCTTTCGCTGCCCCGGACAAGGCGGTCAGCGCACTCCAGAGAGCCAGACCCGCGGCGATGAGACGGGTACGGTTGACCATGTCAGCCAGGGCACCCATGAAGAGACCCATCACGGAGTAAAAGACGATGAAGACGAGCCCTGTGAGGAGTCCAAACTCCGTATTGGAGAGGCCGAGATCGGGAACAATCCAGTTGGCGAAGCTGCCGAGCAGCTGACGATCCACGAAGTTCATGACGTTGAGCAAAGTCAGGAACAGCAAAAACCCTACGTCGCGGCTGCGCACGACATCGTCAGATGCGTTCATTTCTTTTTTCCCTCTTCCCCGACCCCGGAGGTTATGTCACTTCAGGAGTTCAATCCAGTGCACAACCGGAACCCGGGTCGCCTCCGCAAGATGCGCCTGGCAGCCAACGTTGGCGCTTGCGATGAGGTCCGGCGAATCGGCCGTCAGCGCATCGAGCTTGCGCGTGCGCAGCGTTTGCGACATGTCGTGCTGCAGAACGGCGTAGGTCCCCGCGGCGCCGCAGCAGAGATGCGCATCCGAGACCGAGACCAGCTCGTACCCGAGGCCGCGCAGCAACGACGCCACCCCGTCCGGCAGCTGCTGACCGTGCTGGAGCGTGCAGGGCGCGTGCCAGGCAATTCGTTTGCCTGCTTGTGACGCCTCCAGGTTGAGGTCTGCCTGGTCAAGATACTCGCTGACATCTTTGACCTTGGCGGCAATACGGGCTGCACGCCTGGCATAAGTTGGATCGTCCGCGAGGAGGCGGCCATAGTCCTTGAGCGTCACACCGCAGCCGGACGCGGTGCTGACGATCGCTTCCGCGCGGCCGACCAGAGGCAGCAGCGCATCGACGTTGCGCCGTATTCGCTCGAGCGCCTTCTGTTCGTCACCGAGGTGCAGATCAAACCCGCCGCAGCAGGTTTCTTCTGCCGCCACCACGGTCGCGATACCATGCTGATCCAGCAGCTCTGCAAGGTGAACATTGGTCTGCGGCGTAACTACCTGCTGCGCGCAGCCGTTCAGCAGTACCACACAGCGC
This sequence comes from Pseudomonadales bacterium, assembly GCA_028285415.1. Taxonomy (GTDB): domain Bacteria; phylum Pseudomonadota; class Gammaproteobacteria; order Pseudomonadales; family Azotimanducaceae; genus UBA4421. Next base: position 302,204 of record JANQPF010000005.1, on the reverse strand, counting down.
TCGTGTTCACCGCGGTTGCTGACCCCTCGACCGATTCGCTTCGGCACCTGTGCTGCGAGCGGCGCCGGCATCATCCAGCGGAACCAGCGTCCCAGCCGCGCCATACGACGCAAACGCCCTGCTTCCGGCACCATCCAGGCGAGCAGATCCCGGACCCACCCCGTGTATCCTTTGCGCCGCTCGCCCAGCGTGTTGCGCGCAATCTCCGCAAGTTCGCCGTATTGAACTCCTGACGGGCAGGTTGTTTCGCACGCCCGACACGTCAGGCAGCGATCCAGATGCTGGGTTGCGCGCTCCTCGTTGTCACCGCTCTGCAGCAAATCACGCATCAGATAGATCCGCCCACGCGGACCGTCGAGCTCATCTCCTGTCACCTGATAGGTCGGGCACGTGGCGTTACAGAAGCCGCAGTGGACACAGCTGCGCAGAATCTCATTGGCTCTGTTCAGCTGGTTGTCGCCAAGCTGTTCCGGAGTGAAATCAGTCTGCATGATCGACCTCAATCGGCAGTGCGGAACCAAAGAGGCCCGCAGGATCGAACGATGCCTTGATACGCCGCATCAGCGCCCGCTCCGCGGCAGGCAGCCGCGGCGCCCGTTCCATGGCCCAGGCCCAGCCTCCCATGGCTTTGACGTGAGTCTGGATCGCCTCTTCATCGTCGTGCCACCACCAGCGCAGACCACCCGCCCACATGACCGCCATGTCGTCATACGCCTCCACCATGGGCGCTGCGGGTGGCACAACCAGTCGCCACAACGTCTTGTCGCCGTGATCCCCGCTCGCGGAGAGGGGTTTGAAAAAATCGAGCGCGTGATCGCGTACATGATCCCAGGGGAAGTCCACTCGCTCCCCGCCCAGCTGATGCATCGCGGCAGCGACACTCGCAGCGCTGCCGCCGAGACGGACGTGAAATCTGCCTCCGTGCCACCAGGAACCCTGCAAAGGCAGATAGTGCTGACGCCAGGCGGCGCAGCGATCGAGCGCTTTGGCAGCGCTGAGATCAAACGCGATCGTGACGTCGTCTTCCCACACCGGCGCGACGCGCAAACTGACTTCAAGGAGCACGCCCAGGGCGCCAAACGAACCGGCCATCAACCTCGACACGTCGTAGCCCGCGACGTTTTTCATGACCTGGCCGCCAAAGGTCAGCTGCTCGCCGAGCCCGTTGACCATGACAACACCAAGCACCGCATCACGTACCGCGCCCGTCCAGGGGCGCCCGGGTCCTGAGAGTCCCGCGGCCACCATACCCCCAACCGTACCCTGGCCAAGGAACTGCGGAGGGTCACATGCCAGCCGCTGGTTGTGCAGCGCAAGCTCCGCCTGCAGCGCTTTGATTGGTGTGCCCGCGCGCGCGGTGATGACAAGCTCCGCCGGATCGTATGAAACGATACCGGCATGCTCCATGGTCGTTAACATGTCACCCGACGTGCCTGGCAGGATGTTGCGCTTGCTGCCGGCACCGGCAACCGTCAAGCGCCTGCCGTCGGCAACTGCGTCGCGAACGGCCGCCGTCAGCCGTTCACTGCTGTCCTGGCTCACTAGAACCGCTCCAGATCCGGGAACGGCAACTCACCGTGGCGCACGTGCATACCGCCAAGCTCGCCGCAGCGGGTAAGCGTCGGAATGCCTTTGCCGGGATTGAGCAGCTCATCCGGATCCCAGGCGCTTTTGAGGCGAAAGAACTGCGACAGCTCTGCACCGTTGAACTGGACGCACATCTGATTGAGCTTCTCGACTCCTACACCGTGCTCGCCGGTAACCGTACCGCCCACGGCAACGCAGAGCTCGAGGATTCTGCCGCCCATCTCCTCGGTGCGCTCGAGTTCTCCGGGCTTGTTGGCATCGAAGAGGATGAGTGGGTGCAGGTTACCGTCACCGGCATGAAACACGTTCGCCACCTGCAGGCCGTACTCCTCGGACAGACTGTCGATTTCCGTGAGCACCTCCGCGAGACGGTGACGCGGTATCGTGCCGTCCATGCAGTAGTAGTCCGGCGCGATGCGTCCCACCGCCGGAAACGCCGACTTGCGCCCTTTCCACAAACGCGCCTGAGCATCGGCATCGCGCGCCACATCAATCTGGTAGGCGCCTCCCTCACTGAGGAGGCGTTCCACCACCGCTCCCTGGCGGGCCAGCTCCGTTTCGCTGCCGTCTAACTCGATCAGGAGAATCGCGGCTGCATCCTCCGGATACCCTGCTTTGGCGAAAGCCTCGGCCGCCTGCACCGCAAGCCGATCCATCATCTCCATGCCGGCGGGAATGATGCCTGCGCCGATGATGTCCGCCACCGCCTGTCCGGCGGCACCGACGTCAGCAAACGCGGCAAGGAGGACCGCCACCTCCGGCGGTTTCGGCAGAAGCGCTACCGTGACTTCGAGAACCAGCCCCAGCATGCCCTCCGAACCGCAGAGCACAGCCAGCAGGTCGAGCCCCGGCGTGTCGTAAAGGGGACCACCCAGCTCCAGCACTTCACCGTTCATCAGCATCACGCGTGCGCCGAGCACGTTGTGCACGGTCAGCCCGTACTTCAGGCAGTGCACGCCGCCGGAGTTTTCCGCCACGTTGCCGCCGATGCTGCAGGCAATCTGCGAGGATGGGTCGGGTGCGTAATACAGACCGAACTCGGCGGCCGCCTCGGAAATTGCCAGGTTGCGCACACCCGGCTCTACCCGGGCAATGCCGTTCGCCGGGTCAATCTCGAGGATTCGATTCATTCTCGACAAGCCGAGCACCACGCCATCAGCATGAGGCCGTGCCCCTCCGGAGAGTCCCGTGCCTGCGCCGCGGGGGACCACGGAGACGCCGTGTTCCCGGCAAACGGCAAGCACCGCCGCAACCTGCGCTTCCGTTTCCGGCAGTGCAACCAGCCAGGGCGCTTCACGAATGGCGGTCAATCCGTCACATTCGTACGGACGCAGTCCCGGACCGTCGGTGATGAGGCACGACGCAGGCAGCGCTTTCTTGAGAGCGCGCATCACCCGATCATGATTGGGCGTCGGTGATTCCATGCCGTCATTATGCACAAAATCGCCGACGACACGGCTGCCAGGCCGTGTCGGTGCGCTTGAGATGCGAAGCGCTAGAAGTGGTAGTTGATTGCGGCGTAAGGCCCGCTGATGTCAATCTCGGCGCTATCGACGTCATCGAACGAGTCGAACTCGATGTCGACGCTGCGCCAGCCCGCCTCGATGCCGAGACCCATTTCGCTTTCCCAGGCAATCTGGGCGTTGAGCTCGAGCAGACTGTTGTCGTCGTAGCTGAGACCCTGGCCTTCGATACCCACCCAGAAACCCGTCAGCGGCAGGTCGGCCCGCGCCTTGGCATAGATCATGGGAACAACCTCATCGAACTCGGCTTCCGCACTGTCCGCGAGGCTGGCGACCTCGATACGACCTTCAATGAGACTGACCGCAAGGCCGAGATCCAGAGACACGACGTTGTCCAGCACCTCATAGTAAAGGACCGCATCAGACTGAGTCAGATCGACGGTCGTCGCGACGTTGTCCGAGATGCTGAAGACATCACCGTTGAATTCAATGGTACGCGAGAGCACGTTGCTGCCCCGAGAATCCATGGAGAAGTGCTGGGCGCGGATGTTCGGCAATACGGGCAGGCCGTGTTCGAGCGCCACGTAAAGCACCGCGTTGCTGTCGTCATCGATGCCGAGGTCATCCTCGACGTTGACTGCGGACAGGCCGGAGGTAATGTCACCACCATATTCCTGCTGCCAGGTACCAGCGCCGGCGTAAAGGCCGAGGACGGTGTCTGCGTGAACGGGTGGTGTAGGAGTGGTGAACAGGCACGCCGCCAACGCGCCTAAGACAACTTTGTTGTTCATCAGGGTGAAAATTCCAAGCTGTTTCGGTGTGGTGAACCGAACGTCCGTTTTCGAAATTCATCCCTTCCAACCAGTGTAGACGAGCGTCCGGGAATCGCTGTGACCCAGTCGACATTTGCACCTCCGCAGGCTTACGCTAGCGCCCAACAAACTCATCAAAACATCCAACCGGGGGACTACATGAGCGTCGATGACCGATTTGCCGAATTGGGCCTGACCTTGCCCGAACCCATGCAGACAGCAAAACTGCCGTTCGATCTGACCCGTCTGGATGGACAGATCTTGTATCTGTCAGGCCACGTGCCCACGAACGCCGACGGCAGCATGGCAAAGCCGCTGGGCAAAGTTGGCGATGCCGTCTCTCCCGAAGAAGCGTACGAGGCCGCCCGTAAGGTTGCGCTCGGGCTCTTTGCCAGCATCAGCCAGGCGGTCGGCTCGCTGGACCGCGTCGAAGCCTGGCTGAAGGTGTTCGGCATGGTCAACTGCGCACCCGGTTTCAACACCATTCCTCCGGTGATCAACGGCTGCTCGGATCTCATTCTCGAGGTCTTCGGTCCCGACGTCGGCGCCCATACCCGTTCCGCCGTCGGCATGGCGGAGTTGCCCTTCGGGGTACCCGTGGAGATCGAGGCGCAGGTAAAAATCCGCCTGTAGGCTCGCAGCACGGTAGACTAGGCATCCGAGCTGCAACCTGGACCGAAGATCAAGCGTGGACCGTATCACCCTGACCACACCCGATGACTGGCATCTGCACGTACGCGACGGCGACGTGCTGCGCGAGGTGGTGCCTTTTACCGCACGACAGTTCCGTCGGGCGATTATCATGCCGAACCTGACCCCGCCAGTGACCACAACCGAGCACGCCATCGCGTATCGGGAACGCATTCTGGCAGCCCTGCCTGCAGAGACAGACTTCGAGCCGCTGATGACGCTCTATCTCACGGACAACACCCCGCCGGAGGAGATCAGTCTGGCAAAGGCGAGCGGACAGGTGTTTGGCGTGAAACTCTATCCGGCCGGGGCCACCACCAACTCGGAGTCCGGCGTCACCGACATCAAGCTCTGCAACGAAACCCTTGCGGTCATGGAGCGCGAGGGTATGCCGCTCCTCATTCACGGTGAGGTCACTCACGACCACGTCGACATTTTCGACCGCGAAGCCGTATTCATCGACGAGGTGCTGACGCCGCTGCTTGCCCGCTTTCCCGGTCTCAAAGTCGTGTTTGAGCACATCACAACGGCCGACGCCACCGCGTTTGTCAGCGAAGCACCCGACCACGTCGGCGCGACCATCACCGCTCACCACCTGTTGCTGAACCGCAACGACATGCTGGTCGGCGGCATCCGCCCACACAACTACTGCCTGCCGGTGCTCAAACGAGAAACGCATCGCCAGGCGCTAGTGGCCGCGGCAACGTCCGGCAACCCCAAGTTTTTCCTGGGTACCGATAGCGCCCCCCACAGCAAATCGGACAAAGAATCCGCCTGCGGCTGCGCGGGCAGTTTTACGGCACCCGCCGCGATGGCGCTTTACGCCGAAGTATTCGACGCGGCCGGTCAGCTCGAGCGGCTGGAAGGGTTTGCCAGCCACTTCGGTGCGGACTTCTACGGGCTGCCGCGCAACACCGGCACCCTCACCCTCGAGCGGCGTGCCTGGCAGGTGCCGACGAGCTTTCCCTACCTGGACGAGGACATCGTGCCGTTCATGGCCGGCGAGCGCCTGACGTGGACGTTGGTCTGACCGGCCTGCTATCCGGAGACGATTTGAGCTTTTCTTTACAAATCCGTGGCTTACTCGATCCCGCCTTCTTGTAAACTGCACAAGCCGCAGATCTAAAACCACAAGCGGTCCGTTAGGTTACACACAGCGCTGCCAAGTACTGCGCGCTCTACGCAGGTGCCGTCACCTGCATTCATGGACAACATTCAAACGACATCGGGGGGCCTATGTCGTGCCTGTTTAGGCTGCATAGAAAATTCATGCGGGCCGCGCTCGTGCTGCTGCCCGTTTTCCTGCTTGGCGGAGTTACGCCGGCGTGGGCCAATGGCACGGGCGGCCAGGTCAACCAGCCGCCCGTCGCGGCTGGACAGGCACAAATTGCGCTGGCGAAACGCGCCGGAGAGGCCCAGCCGAACGGCGACGGCAGCTTTTCTGCAACCATAGAGTTGCGCGTTCAGAACGTCGGCGGCGAGCCTCTCAAACAGGTTCAGATTATCGACGACATCCAGGCGCTGATTGCCCCGGCTGACGTGCTGGCAATTGAGTCCCTCCGGGTGACCGGCGACCTGAGCGAAGTCGATCCCCGCTTTGACGGTATCTTCGAGACCAATCTCCTGAGCGGCACAGAGCAGCTGCGGGTCGGCGGCGAGGCGATTGTCAGCTTCACGCTCGTGTTTAATCCCAACGGTGAGCCGGGACCTTTCTTCAACAAAGCCAAGGCCGTTGCCCGGGGTAACGACAGCGGCAAAATCACCTTTGACGGGTCGCAGAACGGCGCTGATCCGGACCCGGACACTCCCGGCAATCGGCCCGCCGACAATCCCGAACCGACCGACGACAGCGAGCCGACACCCATTGTTCTGCCGCCCTTGCCACAAGATCCCGCCCTGGGCCTGGCCAAGCGGCTGAGCGGCCTGGAAGAGACCCTGCCTGGCGTATTTGAAGCAACCTTTGAGTTGCTCGTAAAAAACCTGGGTGATGTGAAGATCACAAACCTGCAGATTCGCGACGACCTGGAACTGACGTTCATGGGCGCCACCGACGTCACCGTGACCCGGGCTCCAACCGCCATCGGCGGACTCACCGTGAATCCCGACTATGACGGCATCAGCGACGCGAATCTCCTGCGCGGCCGCAATTTCCTGCTGCCCGGGGCACGCGCCGGACTGTCGTTTACGGTCAGCTTCCGTCCGGACGGCGTGTATGAATTCCTGAATTCAGCTGAGGTGATCGGCCTTGGCAACGGCGAACCGGTCACCGACCTTTCCGATGACGGGACGGAACCCGACAGTAACGGCAACGGCCGCGCCGACGACCCCGGCGAAGACGACCCGACGCCGATCATCGTCCCCGAGCCGCAGCCGACGGCACAGCTGGGCGCCGCCAAAACGGCCACCGACGCCGTTGCAACGGAGCGGGGGTTCATGAGCGAGGTGACCATCACGCTGGTCAATCTCGGCGCAACCAACCTGCAGGGGCTGAGCGTCACCGAAGACCTTGCGACGACACTGGGCGCCGCCGAATTGATCGCCGTGACCGATCTGGCGGCAACCGGCGCTCTGGTGGTCAATCCGGGATTCGACGGTCTGACGGACACCAATCTCCTCGATCCGGCAAGCTCCCTCGACGCCGATGCCAGCGCGCAGATCTCGTTTCGCCTGGTGTTCGCGCCTGCGGATGATGCCGGCGAGCTCCTGAATCAGGTCCTTGCCGGCGCTCTTGCCCCCGACGGCACCACGGTCGAAGATTTCTCGACCAATGGCACAAACCCGGATCCGAATGGCGACGGTCGACCCGACGAGGCTGAACCCACGCCGATCCGCTATGCGACTGCCCCTGCCGTGGGTCTCGCCAAAGCCGCATCGGCGGTCGACACCCTGGCCGATGGCCGCTACGCGGTGACGTTCCGCCTCGTCATTGAGAACCTGGGCGACGTAGCTGTTCGCGATCTGGCAATCTCCGACGACCTCAATGCAACCTTTGGCGACGTCCCGTACGTGGTGCAAGCGCCACCCGCAGCTTCTGACCTCCTGACCGCCAATCCCGCCTTCGACGGCGCAGCGGATCAGGTGCTTGCCCGTGCCGGAAGTTTGCCTGCGGGCGCTGTGGCCGAAGTGACCTTCACCGTCGAATTTGGTCCGCTCGAGGCAAGCCGTGAATTTACCAACAGCGCGCTTGTCGTTGCGTCCACCCGTCAGGGTGAGCCGCTCACCGATCGTTCGACCGACGGCGAAGACCCGGACCCCAACGGTGACGGGGTGGCCGACGAAAGCGAGCCGACGCCGTTCGCGGTCGACGTGGCGCCAGCGCTACCGATTGTGGGCGTTGCCAAGCTGCTGGAGGACCTTGTCCCCGTCGCTGAAGGCAGCCGGATCACGCTGCGGTTTACCATTGAGAACTTGAGCGACGTGCCTGCGCCAGGCGTACAGCTGAACGACAACCTGCGCACGACATTTGGTGAGGCGGCGGTGATCACCGTCATCGAACCACCGGTGGTCAGCGGCGCGCTCACCCAGGCGAATGCGCTCTACGACGGGACCGACAACACCGAATTGCTCTCCGGAGAAGAAATGCTGCCGGCGGCTGGCGCAGCACAGGTTCTACTCACCGCCGACATCAGCGGCGTCAGCGGCGACTTCCTGAACTCAGCGCGGGTGAGCGCAACGGACGCGAGTGGCACCGAGGTTGCCTCGGACCTCTCCGACGACGGCACCGAGGTTGATGCCAACGGCAACGGATTCCCGGCCGATGCGGACGAAAATGACCCGACGCCAATCACCCTGCCGCCCGTCACCCAGACACCGCTGCTGGGGCTAGCCAAGTCGGTGAGCTCAGTGGAGACCCTGGGTGCCGACGTCTTCGCGGTGACGCTCCTCTTCACGATCGCAAATCTGGGTACGGCGGACGCAACCGGTGTGCAGTTGACGGACAGTCTGGACGCAACGTTCGGTGACACGCCGTTCGCTGTCACATCCGTTGAGAGTGCCGATTTCGTGGTGAACCCCGGTTTTGACGGCGTTGCCGACACGAACCTCCTGAGCGGAGCGGACGTCCTCTCTGCCGGCGCAAGCGGCAGCGTCACGCTCGCCCTGGAAATCAGACCGGCTGAAACGCGTACCTTTACCAATTCAGCGGTCATCGTGGACGACAGCGGCGGGGACGACACGTCCACCGAGGGTGACGATCCCGATCCCGACGGCGACGGCAATCCCGGCAACAATGACGTGCCGACCCTCATCGAATTGCCTGCAGACCCCGGTGACACGCTGCTCGGTCTGGCCAAATCTGCGAGCCCGGTAGAGCCGTCCGCAGCAGATACCTTTGCTACCACGCTCACCTTCACGCTGGTAAACCTTGGCGACGTTGATCTCAGTCAGGTGCAGGTGACGGACAATCTGGCGGCCGTTTTCGGCGAAACGCCCTTCAGCGTGGCGGGTCCTGTGACCACGAGCGAAGGTCTGGCAGCCAACCCTGATTTCGACGGCGTGGCGGACACCAACCTGCTGGACGCAGAGCAAAGCAGCCTGGCTGCCGGTGCCAGCGCTACCGTCAGCATACTCATCACGTTCTCACCGGACCCCGCCGGGGCGGAGTTCTTCAATCTGGCCACGGCAGGCGGCGAGACGCCGGATGGAACCGAGGTGACCGACACGTCTACCGACGGCACGAACCCCGACCCGAACGGCGATGGCAATCCCGACGAAGCGGAGCCGACACCGATTGTCACTGGGGGTGCCAACGGCAGCACCGCCATTGGCAGTGCCAAAGCGCTCCTCGAGAGCCGCGCGCTCGGCAATCAGGCTTTTGAGCTGACGTTCGGCTTCGTTCTCGAAAACCTCGATCGCGAGCGCGACGCCACGTTTGTCCAGGTCACCGACGATCTTGCGGCCGCGTTTCCACGCGCCACGATTGAGGTGCTCGATGTCCGCGTGACCAGCGGTGTGCTGACGCTGAACGGCGCGTACGACGGTGTCACAGAAACGCGCCTGCTGTCGGGCAGCGACACGCTGCGCGCCGGCGAACGCGCGACGCTCGAACTCAGCTTGCGTGTGACTCTGGCTGACGACGAGGATCTCTTTTTCAACCAGGCGGAGATCACGACCGCCGACAGTCAGGACGGTGCCCCGGTTGCTCAGGATCTTTCTGACGACGGCACGGAGCCTGACAGCAACGGCAACCAGATCGCTGACGACGAGGGTGAGGACGACCCGACGCCGGTGCGCCTGAGCGCCAACGCGGTGCTCGGCGTTGCGAAAAGCGTTGCCAGCATCCAGGCACTCGATGCCAACCGATTTTCCGTGGCGTTTCTCCTCAACGTCGAGAATCTCGGTGACGTCACCGTCGACAACGTCCAGGTATCGGAAGATCTGCCCGCGGCTTTTCCTGAGCCGGCAGTCGTCAGCGTGTCGGCAGCACCCGCGGTAACCGGCGCGCTCACAGGAGCGAACGCAAACTTCGACGGCGCGGCCGACACCAATCTGCTCGCTCCGGGGAACGGACTTGCGCCAGGCGAGCGCGGCACCATCACGTTTACAATCGTGGTTGCTCTGAACGGCAGCACCGGACCTTTTGCCAACCAGGTCGTCATCACGGGTGAGAGTCCCGATGGCGATCCCGGTGAGGACCCTTCCGCGCCCGGCAACGACCCCGACCCCGACGGTGATGGCGATCCCGGCGGCCCGGGTGAAGATGCGCCCACGCCGGTGGATTTCCCGGCAGGCCTGATCGGCACGGTGTTCAGCGATCTCAACACCAACCAACGCTTCGACGAGGACGAGCCGCGCTTGGCGGGCTGGACGGTTGAGCTTCTGGATGCTGACGGACAACTCGTTGCAGTAGCGATCACCGGTGCCGACGGTACCTACCAATTTCTCGACCGGGCACCAGGCGACTACACGGTGAGATTCCGGCACCCGGAAATCAACGTGACTTGGGGTGAACGCGCCGCTGAGCTCATCGCTAACGGCGTCACCGTGGTGGACTTTCCGGTCGCGCCGTCAGGACGGTTTTACGGTGCGGTGGACCGTGAACTCGTGCCAGGAGTGACCGTCGCCCTGACCGATGCCGATGGCACACTGTTGCCGTCCGCCTGCTTATTACCCGGTCAGCAAAGTCAAACCGTCGGCAGCGACGCAGCTTACCGTTTCGACATCAATCCGGGCGCAAATGCGGCCTGTCCTGACGCAGCCAGGGAATACGTCTTACAGATTGTTGCCGTCCCGGATCTCTTTGCTGCAGGCGTTTCCGCCCTGATACCACCCGCAGGCACACTGGATACGGTGACGTGCCCCATCGACGGCAACGGCGAGCCACCGTGCGTCATTCAGCCTCAAGATTCACCGCCTCAGGGCATGGATGACACAACTTACTACACCCGCTGGTCGGTGGATGCCGACGGTCAGACAGTGGTTCACAACCACATTCCGCTGGACCTGCCGGCAGCCGGCGCCACGCTCTCGCTGGTCAGCGTGACAAAAACGGCTGCACAAGCCACGGCGGTCATCGGGGACCTGGTGACCTACGACGTGACGGTTGTCAATTTGACGCCGAACGCGCTGGACGAGCTGACGCTGGTGGACGACCTGCCCGCTGGTTTCCAATGGGTGCCTGACAGTCAGCGTCTCATTCGTGCGGGTGCCGACGGCGAATTCGGCACGCTGGACGACGTCGAAGAAGCCCTTGGCAGCGTAGGCATAGATCCGGTTGAGCTCGGGCCATTCATGCTCGCCGGAGGAGAGCGCGTACGCCTGCGCTACTACGCCCGGGTGTCGACGGGCGTGACCCGCGGGGAATACGTAAACACGGTCACGCCGATACAGAACGGTACTCAGATCGGCAACCGCGCGCTGGCCGCGGTCGAGATAGTGGCGGACCCGATCTTCGAACAGACCACCATCGTCGGCAAAGTGTTTCATGATAAGAACGAGGATGGCTGGCAGGACGACGACGAGCCGGGCATCGCCGGGGTGCGCCTGGCTACGGTTGGTGGTTTGCTGATCGAAACCGACGGTTCCGGCCGCTACCACATTGCGGACATCGACGTGCCAAGGTTCGAGCGCGGGCGCAACTTCATACTCAAACTGGATACGGCAACCCTGCCCGACGGCGCCGAAGTCATCAGCGAGAATCCGCGTGTCATCCGCGTCACGCAGGCGCTCATGTCGCGCCTCAACTTTGCGGTGAAGCTGCCAGAGCAGGCAGCGCCATCGCCGCTGCAGCCCCCCACCCGCTACATCCGCACGGAAACCCGCGTGCTGCGCGGTCTGGTGCAGCCGGTGTCTTTCGAGTCTGGGAAATCGTACATACCGGCAACGTACGCGGCGCAGCTCAACGACACGCTCAAGCGATACCGCGACTACAAAAACCTGCGTCTGAAATTTGTCGGGCATACGGATAACGAACCACTGAGCCCCCGCGCGGCAGCCATATACGGCGACAATCAGGGCCTCTCCGAAGCACGCGCCCGGCAGGTGAAAGACCTCGTCGTGGAGGAGCTCGAGCGATTGCGCGCCGCGAGCGACGAATCCGGTCAGATCAAGTCCGAAACCGAAGGGCACGCCGACCGCAGACCCATCGCCAGCAACGAAAGCCGCGCAGGCATGGCGCTCAACCGGCGTGTTGAGATCGAAATCCTGTTCGACCAGGACGTCGAGAAAACTGAGCTCGTCACCGATGAGGCGGTTGAGGTGGGCGAGTTTCCCACCTTCGCCACCGACGTGCTCGCGCTTACCGCTTACTTTGCCGAAGGCGCAGACGTGATGTCCGCCGATCAGCGAAAGGTGTTGGCTGACCGTCTTGGCGACGTTGGTGAAGAGCAGAATCTGGTGGTCGAGGTTGTGGGGCATACGGATGTTCCAACCGGCGATAGTGCGGCGGATCTGGCTATCTCACAGACCCGCGCAACCCACGTGGCACAAACCCTTGCGGAGCTTCTGGACCTTCCGGTTGAATCGATAGCGGTCAGCGCGCGGGGCGCGGACGAGCCGGTAGCAGACAACGAGACGGTCTACGGTCGACGGCTCAACCGCCGCGTTGAAATCCGCGTACAGTACGACTACGTCGAAAAAATTTCGCAGGTCAGTAAAGCGCCGGTGCAGGACGCGCTGCCTGTTGATCCCGTGGCGCTTGCCGCGGGTGGACGTCTGTGGCTGACAGAAGACCCGCTCATCGTCGAACCTCGGCTCGACGTCGTCGCCGACACACATGTGGTGGTAGACGACGCAGGCGCGTTGACGGATCCGCTCGATTTTTCCGGCTACACCAACTATGCGTCCTTCGTGGAGCGTTACCAGCTCGATATCTACGACGCTGCGGATACCGACTTCGTCAGACCGCTCGCAAGCTGGCAGGGCTCAGCGCTGGACAACATCAGCATCCCGGAGTTCAGCCAACCCCTCGCAGCGGAGCAGAGCCTCGTCTATGTCATCCGCGCGTACGACGCTGCCGGACATGAAGACGCGACCCACGCGCGCAGTCTCCGCGTCGTGGCGGACAACTATGGCAACGTGGTGCGCGAAACCCCGGGCCGCATCTGGGGACAGAACAACCTGGCCCGCCAGGTGATCCCCGTGGCCGGCAGTCGCATACGCGTGAACGGGTCAGCGCTCGCGGACGTGGACACCGTCATCGTCAACGAGCGAACGATCCCGCTGGACCGGCAGGGACGCTTCGCGGCAGAGTTTCAGGCGGCTGAAGGCAGGCAGGTTTTCAACGTCTCCGGGCTACGTGCGGGCACCCCCGTATGGCAGCAGGCCCTGGAAACCGAGGTAGACGACAACTATACGTTCTTCGTTGCGCTCGCGAACATCACCGCCGGCCAGCAGGATCTGAGTGGCGACTTCGAAAGCCTGGCTGGCGATGATCATTTCGACGAGTCCGTGTTTGTCGACGGCCGGCTGGCGTTCTACGCAAAGGCCAAGATCAAAGGGAAATACCTGCTCACCGCACAGCTCGACAGCACGGAGGACGAGCTGAGCGAGTTCAGCGACAACCTGCGACGTGAAGACCCACGCCGTGTTTTCCGCCAGCTGGATCCGAACCGCTACTACGCCGTGTACGGTGACGACTCCACCACGGTCAGCGACGTGGATTCGCAAGGTGCGTTCTATCTGCGGCTCGACTGGGACCGCAATCAGCTCCTGTGGGGTAACTTCAATACGGGCCTGACCGACACGGAGTTCGCGCAGTACAACCGTTCGCTTTACGGAGCCAAAGGCAGCCATGCCAGCCAGGCTCAAACGCGATATGGCGACGCGCGCACCCGTGCGAACGTGTTCGCCTCCGAAGCCCAGAGCGCAGCAGCGCACGTTACCTTCCGAGCCACCGGTGGTTCGCTGTACTACCTCAAGCACACCGATATCGTGCAGGGCTCCGAAAAAGTCTGGGTTGAGGTTCGTCAGCGCGACACGGAGCAGGTGATCGAACGCCAGGAATACATTGCAGGGCGGGACTACGAAATTGACCCTCTGCAGGGGCGCATCATCCTCTCCCGACCTCTGAGTCAGGTGGTAAACGATCGTGCCGGTACGATCATCCGCACCGACGCACTCGAAGGAGACGACGTGTTCCTGCTGGTGGACTACGAGTACGTGCCAGCCGGCTTCGACGCTGAGGACATGACCTACGGCGGGCGCGCCCAGACCTGGCTCGGCGACCACGTTGGCGTGGGGGTCAGCAAAGTCGTCGACGAACGGGACGGCACCGACTTCGATCTGCAGGGTGTCGACCTCACGCTGAAGGCCGGAAAGGGAACCTATATCAGCGCCGAAGTCGCGCGCAGCGATGCGCGTCAGCACGACGCCGGATTCGGCTCCGCTGACGGCGGCTTGAGCTTCACCGATCAGAACGGCTCGGGTAACGGCGACACGTTGTCCGGAGATGCGATTGGCATCGAAGCACGCGTCAATCTGGGCGAAGTCAGTGACACCTTGAAGGGTGATGTGCGTGCCTGGCACAAGAACCGCGATGCCGAGTTCTCCAACGGCCGTCTGCGAGAAGGGCTGGAAGTCACCGACCAGGGCGTCGAGGCGAAATGGCAACCCGCCGACGGTATTGCGCTGTCGTCGTCCTATACGGATCTGGAGGAGGACGGCAGACACCACACCAAGGTAGCTCGCGTGCAGGCCGACGTGAAGGTCGACCGCCTGACCATCGGTGGTGAGGTGCGGCACGAAGATATCGTGCGTGAGAGCCTTTCGCCCGGCCTGCAAAGTGACGGTGAAGGGCTCCTCGCCGGCGCGCGTCTCGGGTATGCACTGAACGAACGCCAGACGCTTTATGCAGCGCTGCAAACAGGCCTGGATGAAGAAGGCGACTATGAAGACAACGACCTGGTCACCGTAGGCGTCAACACGCGGATGAGTCCACACACCGCAATGAGCCTGGAAGCGGTCGACGGCGATCGCGGCAGCGCGTTGGTGGGCGGACTGGATTTCTCACCGGCTGACCGTCTCGACTTCAACGTCAAAGGCGGCGTCGGCAGCGGCGCGCTCAATGGCTTCACCGGCAGCTACCAGCTGGCCGAGGGTCACGAACTCTACGGCTCCTACACGGTGGATCCCGACCGAACGGATGGGGCGCGCGAGCTCCTGACAATCGGGCAGCGGCGCGATGCGGGTAACCGTCTGGGGGTTTTCACCGAGTCACAGTTTGGTAAAGACGACCGCTACGGTGGTGTGAACCACGCGTTTGGTCTGGATTTCGATACCGATGCCGGCTGGGTATTGTCGAGCTTGTTGCAGTACTCCGAGAACGACACGGACGCCAACGCGTTTGAGCGCATGGCCGCTTCCCTGGGTGCAACGCTCAAGCGGGATCGCCTGAAGTTCGCAAGCAAGCTCGAATACCGGGCTGACGAAGGGGCGCTCGTTGATAGCCGTCAATATCTCCTGAGCACCAGCGCAACCTACATCTACAGCGATCATCGCCGCTGGCTCGGGCAGCTGAATCTTTCGTGGACGGACGATGAGATATCCGGGAATCGCAACGCGCGGTTCGTAGAATTCGATCTCGGACATGCATACCGGCCCGTCAACGGCGACCGCTGGAACGTGCTGACAAAGTACAGCTACTTCTATGACCTCGTGAGCGTCGGTCAGAGCGTCGACCGACCCGACCAGGACGTCCACATCCTGTCTACCGAAGCCTTGTATCGCGTCAACGCGCGCTGGGAACTGGGCGGCAAGGTTGCCTTGAAAGAAGGCCGTCTGCGTGCGGGCAGGGACATGGGTCCCTGGGAAGACTACGGCGTTGGCCTCGGCGTGCTACGGGCGCGCTATCACCTCACGCACCGTTGGGACGGTCTGATCGAGTACCGCTACCTGCACGACCGCTTTGGTGAGAGCACGCGCCACGGCTCACTGATTGGTCTGTACCGGCACATCGGCGAACATATGAAGCTTGGCATCGGTTATAACTTCACGGATTTCAACGACGATTTGAAAGACGCCGAATACGACAACCACGGCTGGTTTGTCGACCTGATTGGCAAGTGGTAGCCGCCTTGCCGAAGTGCACCAACGCTAGAACTCGCGGGGGCTATCGAGCGCTGACGGCAACGTAAACTCAATCCCGGCCAGCTGGGCCGGCGCGCGCCCGACACGTTCGAGTAGCGCCGACCAGCGAGGGTCTCCGTCAAGGCTGTCGAGCAGGAAAGGGTCGAACTGCAGCTCGTTGAACGAAGCACTGCCGCCCTTGTTCGACTCTTTTTCCAGCCAGTCGAGCGCGGCGTCGGCGTCACCGGCGAACGCATGAAGTTGCGCACAGTTACCCGGCATCTCCTCGCCCCACGTATCACAGAACTCTGCCTGCGCCGCGCTCGCTTCGTCATTGCGTCCCAGGGCCTGCAGCGCCAGCACCCGCCCGTGCAGGCTCGCCATGGCAATTGGCTCGCGCTCCAATACCGGCAACGCTTCCTGCGCCTTGCCGGCGCGGATGAGAATAAGTCCCAGCCGGTAATTGCCACCGGCATACAATGGGCTCAGCTCCAGCGCGTTCCTGATGCTCTGCTCAGCCGGATCGAGGCGTCCGCTGAGGTAGTAACCGTTACCCAGGTTGGAATGCGCAATTGCGCTCACCGGATCGCGCAGGGCACTCTCCTCGAGCAAGCGGACGGCAAGATCCAGCCGTCCGATCGCGACGGCCAGCACCGCCGCGTTGCTGATCAATCCGAAGTTACCGGGCTCGATCTGCAACGCCCGCTGATAGCGATTGGCGGCAACCTGCAGATCCCCGTCATAGACCATCGCAATCCAGGCAAGACGCCCGAGGCTGGGCGCATGTGCCGGCTCTACGCCGAGAGCCCGGGTAATCTCCGCCCGCGCAAGCTCAAATCCCATATCCCGATCGCGCAGGCGAAAGCCAGCCTGATTCATGTACACGGCCGCCAGCTGCTCGATGGCAGGAACGTATTCCGGATCAAGCGCGAGGACACGTTCGAACCGCTCAACGGCTGCGGCCATGCTCTCGGGTGAATGTTGATTGCCGAGCTGGCGGGCCTGCAGGAAAAGCGCATACGCTTCCGGACTCGTTGCCCGTGGGCGCACGCTGACCAGGGTTGCCTCGAGCGAGGCAGCCACACCGGACGCAATCTGATGCTGAACGTCGAAGATGTCATCGAGCTCGAGATCAAATACCTCCGACCAGAGGCTGAAATCCGTTAGCGGCTCAACCAGTCTTGCGGTCACCCGCACGCGCCGTTCGTCCCGACGCACGCTGCCAAGCAGGAGGTAGCGAACGTTCAGCCGCTGGGCAATATCGGCGTTCGACTGCCCGTCTTCCAGCACCGCAAACGTCGACGTCCTGGCCGCCACGGAAAGTTCCGGCACCTTCGCAAGAAGCGTCACGAGGTCCTCGGCAAGTCCGGCTGAGAACCAGTCGTGCGGTTCCGCTTCGGCGCTCAGATTGGCAAAGGGCAGCACGGCAATGGAACGCACCTCGCTCGTCTCGACATCGCGGCCGCCGCCCTCCTCACGGACCAGGAGCACCGCAACGCTCAGCACGAGGAGGATGATAATCACGTAGTTCAGGCGTTGCCCCGGCGGGGAGTAGCCGGGCGGCAGATCTTCCGTTTTGCGCACGCCTTCAGGCGTGAACTCGTATGACCACGAAATCGCGAGCACCACCGGCAGTCCAATCGCGGCGGCGATCACCAGGACACGCAACGCCGATTCGGGCACGCCAAAGAGCGGCATGACCACCGATGACGCCTCAATCAGTAGCCAGGCGCCCAGCAGATAGCTGGCCCCTACCTTGAGGACGTTGCGTTTTCTGAGCTCTGCGATGAAACCCACTGGTGCTTCCGTGACTTGCGGGACGCGCCATTATAAAGGCGCATGACTGTCTTTAGGGTGACAAGCTAAGCGCGTTCCTCAGGCGGCGCGTCAAGCCCGACAACCAGGATCTCAGGCGTCTCGAAGTAGTACGGAGGTACGCTGAGGTTACGCCCCGCAGGATAGCCACGCAGCACGCGGCCGGCATAATCGAACCTCGAGTCATGGCACGGGCACAGGAAGCCGCCAGCCGGCAAATGCTCATCCCGGGCAGCTTGAACCGCTTTCGGGGCGCAGCCCAGATGCGTGCAGATTCCCTGCAGAACCAGATACTCGGGCGTTCTGGAGCGATACGCGTTGGCTGCGTATTGCGGCTGTTCTGACCGGTCGGAATCCGGGTCTACCAGACCCTCGGTCTCCGAGTTCAGGGCGGCAAGCGTCGCCTGTGAACGGCGGACGATGTAAAGCGGCTGCCTGCGCCATTCGACGACCAGGTGCTCATCCACCCGCAGACGGGATACGTCAACTTTCACAGGCGCACCTTGAGCGCGCGCTCTGGCGCTCGGGAGCATGGCCTGGACAAAGGGAACAGCAGCACCGGCGGCGCCGAGCGCGCCAACTGCAGCGGTTGATTGGATCAGGAAATAGCGTCGACTGCTGGGCATATCGGCTCTCCTCGTCGACCCGCACACCCCTCGTTACCAGTCTAATTATCGCATACCCGCGTTCGCGGGTCACATTTACCCGTCCAGGTACTGCCCGGCCATCTGCCCAACGGTTGCGAAAAATTCGGCTTTCACCTCGGCGATGACTTCCGCCACCGGGCGCACGGCATCAATGCGGCCGGCAACCTGCCCGGTCAGCGCGATGCTTGCCTCCATGTCACCGCCGAAGTAAAGATCGAGCGCGCTGCCAAATTCCGTCATGGCGTTGGTTTCGGTTTCGAACTCGAGACGCGTCGTCTTTTCCGTGCGCAGCGCCCGCAGCGCCGGAGAATGCGCACGGTTCAAGAACACCGTGTCCGTTTCTTTAGCCTCCACAATGGCGTTCTTCCAATTCTCGTGCACCGGTGACTCGGCGGCGGACACCATGCGCGTGCCCATCTGGATACCTTCAGCACCAAGCGCAAACGCTGCGGCCATGGTGGCACCGTCGACGAATCCACCGGCGGCAATGATAGGCACATCCACCCTGGAGCGAACCAGAGGCAGTAGCACCATCGTGGACACATCGCGTGGATTCTTGAACCCACCACCCTCGCCGCCTTCGACGACGAGCCCATCAACGCCTGCGTCGACTGCCTTGAGCGCCGCATCGAGGCTCGGCACAACGTGGAATACGGTGAGCCCGGCCGCCTTGAGCTCGGACGTATAACGCTCCGGATTGCCTGCGGAGGTGGTCACGAACTTGACGCCTTGATCGATGACAAACTGGACGATGTTGGGATCGCGCACGAATGCCTGCGCAATGTTGACACCGAAGGGTTTGTCCGTGAGCTCGCGCATCTTGATGATCTCTTCGCGCACCGCATCAAGCTCACCCGACGAGGTTTCGATGATGCCGAGCGCACCGGCATTGGAAACGGCGCTGGCAAGCGGTGAGCGGGCGATCCAACCCATGGGCGCCTGAACCAGCGGCACCTCAACGCCGAGCAGATCCGTGATTCTGTTTTTGAAAGGCATGCGGCCTCCTTCTGAATGTGGTTTAGAAAAGCTGTCCTGCGTGGCGATCGCGGTTCAGGCGCAACGTGCGCACCTCGTCGCCAACGCGAAAATTCACCTGGTTGACCTGCTCAGCCGAGAAGTCCTGCATCAGCTGGCAGGACAGCTGCAGCTGATCCGGAAGTTTCGCCAGCTCGAGCTCCTGGTACAGCCAGAGAAAGTCACCTTCGATCTGCGCGCCTACGGGTTCGAGCTCGAGCGGGTCGCCGTCGCTGGTAAGGCTGAACGTGCGCTCCAGATAGTGCATGAGCTTCGCCTGCACGGCAGCATCCAGCGTGCCGTCGGGCGCGCCGAGCGATGCCAGCAGTACCATGGCATCGTCCAGATGGATCGAGTGTGTGATTTCCAGAGTGCTGCGATCCACGCGCCACCACATGTCCGTCAGGCTGAAGTGGGCGCGGTGTGCCATCCCCGGCGAGGTGGCCAGGAGGAGGCAGGCGCCGAGCAGAATGACACAGCGTTTCATTACCG
Source organism: Pseudomonadales bacterium (assembly GCA_028285415.1). GTDB lineage: Bacteria > Pseudomonadota > Gammaproteobacteria > Pseudomonadales > Azotimanducaceae > UBA4421. The sequence goes on along the minus strand of JANQPF010000005.1, from coordinate 282,182 downwards.
GGTCAGCGGCACCGGCTTGCCGGAGAGCACTTCTTTATCGTCGTCCTTGAGCTCTTCCAGCATCTCGAGCATGAGATCGCGGTCCTTGTTCTCGTACTTGAAGAGTTCGAGACGCGAAGGAAGGATGCGCCGTGGATAGTAATTGTTGGCCCGATCAACGTCCGCGGTTTGATGATGCGGATCGAGCTCAATTGCGGACAGCTGTTTCGGAAAGACGAAAAGTTTGGTCACTTTCTCGCCGTTGCGGCGCCAGACTTCAGCCGGAACCATGTAGTCCTCCTCGCTGCCATCCGCAAAGGTGAGCTTCAGCGGCAGCGCAGACAAGAGTCCCCCTTTGTTCTCGAAATCGACGAAATAAACGTACTCGGCATCGGCAACTGCTCGCTCCAGCGTCCTGCGTTCCCAGGGCTCCAGACCCTCGAGGTAGTCGACGTAGCTCTTGAGCGCCTGATTGGACACCGTGTACTTGTCGTTCTCGTTGTAAAAGTCTTCCAGACCTTCGACGCGGTCCAGCCGCGTCTTGCGGCCTTCTTCACGATTGCGCGCCTGCTCGATCGGCTCCCTGGTGAGGAGCGCATCCAGCTCGCGTCGAGCTTCATTCTCGATCCGCGGGTCCATCGAGGAAACGCGGTACTCGCGGATGCTGGAGAGATCAACGTCAACGTGATCAGTTGTGTAAAACCAGCCGCGCCAGAACCAGTCGAGATCCACCGCGGATGCATCCTCCATGGTGCGGAAGAAATCTTCCGGCGTGGGACGCTTGAACCGCCAACGTCTGGCGTACTCTTTGAAGGCAAAGTCGAAGAGCTCACGCCCCATGACGGTCTCGCGCAGCACCAGGAGCGCGGCCGCCGGCTTGGTGTAGGCGTTCGGTCCGAACTGCAGGATCGAATCGGACTGACTCATGACCGGGACCTGATTCTCGCTGATCATGTACGGCCCGATCCGGTCGAGGATGGAAACCTTTTCCGCGTAGTCGTGGAAGTTCTCCTCCCACTCCACCTCAGCCAGGTGCTCGAGGAAGCTGTTGATGCCCTCGTCCATCCAGGTCCACTGACGCTCGTCAGAGTTCACCGTCATCGGAAAGTAGATATGGCCAATTTCGTGGATGATGACGCCAATCAAGCGATGCTTGGTGCTGCGCTTGTAGGTCGACGGCGGCAGATCTTCGACCAGGCTGTCTTTGTCGTCATCGTCGATTGGCTCGGGACGGTAACCGTTGAAAGTAATCATCGGATATTCCATCCCGCCGGCGAGCCACGTGTTCACACTCTGCGCGGTGGGATATGGGTAGGGAAACGAGAAGCGCGAGTAGACGTCCATCGTGTGGATGACCGCTTCCGTGGAGTACTGCGACCAGATCGGACCCGCTTCGTTGGGAAAAAAGGACATGGCCAGCACGTCACCGGGCGTCCCCTCCTGCTTGTGAATGGCTGCATCCCAGACGAACTTGCGTGAGCTTGCCCAGGCAAAGTCCCGAACATTTTGCGCGCTGAACCGCCAGGTTCGGGTGTCGTCCGTACCTGCCTTTTCGTTTTCGAGCGCCTCGTCCGGAGTCACGATGTAAACCGGCTTGGATGAGCTCCGCGCTCTGTCGAGGCGTTCCCGCTGGGCTGCGCTCAGCACGTCTCTCGGATTCGTCAGCTCTCCGGTGGCGGATACCACATGATCCGCAGGTACCGTCAGCTCGACGTCGTAGTCGCCAAATTCCAGGGCAAATTCACCACGGCCCAGGAATTGATGATGCTGCCAGCTCGTGTAGTCGGTATAGGCCGCCATGCGCGGAAACCACTGCGCCAGGAAATAGATGTAAGTATCGTTTTCCTCGAAATGTTCGTAGCCGCCGCGCGACCCCACCGCCGCCTCGTCGGTAATGTTGAACGCCCAGTCGATGCGCAAGGTCTGCTTGCCCCCCGGACGCAGGGGTGAAGGCAGATCGATGCGCATCATGGTGTCGACGACAACATACGGCAGGTCTCTACTCTGACCATCGGCTACCTTGTTGAGAACAAAACCGTAGTCGTTGTCCTTGAGCGACTGGTGCTTTCTCAGCTCGCCATAGCTCAGTTGATCGCTGATACCGTCTTCAGCCTTGGCGCCCGTTTGCGAACGCTGTTGCAGCGAATCCCGGCGGAAACGGTTCTGGTCGAGCTGCACCCAGAGAAAGCGCAGCGTATCGGGCGAACCGTTGGTATAGACGATCGTCTCTGACGCCTCGATGCGTCGCGCCTTCTCGTCCAGCCTCGCCTTGATGTTGTAGTCCGCGCGTTGTTGCCAGTACTGCGGACCCGGCGAGCCGCTCGCGGTGCGATACACGTTCGGATCTCTGAGCTCGGTGCCAAGCTGGCGAAATTTGTCGATGACATGCGCATCGCGTTTCTCGGCATAGGCCGGCCATGCTGCCAGAAGAGATGCTGCCAGAAGCGTTGCTGCCAGCAGAATTGTTCCCGGAACCAGTTGTTTCATTTTGCTTATCCCGCAAATACCTGTTCGCCGTTGACCCAGGTCTCCAGCACCTCAATCCGGCTGAGCGTGTCTGGCGCGACCGTCAGCGGATCCCGATCGAGCACAATGAAGTCGGCGAACTTGTTCTTTTCCAGACTGCCGGTCTCGTGATCCGAATGACATTGCCACGCAGCGTCGATCGTCATGGCACGCAGAGCAGATTCGACGCTGATGGCTTCGTCAGCTGCAAGCAGGTCATCAGAACGCCACATGCTGCGGGTGACCGCATTTTCGATACATCGCAGCGGGTTCATCTCCGTAACCGGGTCGTCCGAGTGGATGGTCCACCGGATGCCGCGGGTCTCGCACGCACCGGTTCGATCCAGCTTGCTGGCTTTCTCCAGACCGAAGACATCGTCAATCATCGCCTGGCCCCAGTAGTATACGTGACCGATGAGGAAACTGGGGGAGATGCCGAGATCGTCCATACGCTCGATCTGCTCATCGTGAAGGATGCTGCAATGCTCAATGCGGCAACGGGCAGCGCCCGGGTCGAGACCGGCATCCCGAGCCAGCTCGAACGCATCGAGCACCCGATCGATTGCTGCGTCCCCGTTGGCATGCACACATACCGCCCAGCCGTCTTCAAGGCGCTGGCGGACAGCGCTGTTCAGCTCGTCGACGTCGATGTACGCCAGACCCACGGAATCGGAGTTCAGAAACGGCTCCCGCTGCAACCCCGTGCGTCCCTGGTTGGAACCGTCGCTGACGATCTTCCAACCGGTCAGGCGCAGCCATTCGTCGCCATTACCCCAGCCCACGCCCGCTTCGTCCCAACGCTCGGCAATGGCCTGACTGACCGAATAGCGAAAGCGCACCGACATGCGGTTGCTGTCGCGCAGACCGCGATAAAGATCCAGCTCTTTGACACCTTGAAAGAGACCCGTGCCCTGATCACACAGCATGGTCAGTCCCAGGCTCGCCGCATGGTCGAAAACGCCGAGACAGGCTTCGCCCAGGTTTTGCTGCTTGAGATACGGATTGTGGCGCGCCACCAGCGCCATGGCAGGGCCAGCTTTCAATACGCCATTGGGGCTGCCGTCGGCGTAGCGGCCGAGTTCCGCGTTGTGCGGATCGGGCGTATCGGCGTCGATTCCGGCAAGCGCAAGCGCCGCAGAGTTGCAATAAGCCAGATGCAGCGATGCGTTGTAGACGAACACCGGCTGAGTTGAGCTCACCTCATCCAGCAGATCAGCCGTCAGGTACTCGGGGCCTGCCTGCAGCGAGGGGTCATACTGGCGCCCGACAATCCATTCCCCGTCCCGTCGCTCGGCGGCAATCGCCTTCAGGTGTGCAATCGCCGCGGCAGTGGTGTCGAAGCGAAACGGGCCCACGTTCTCGAAGTCGAGCAACATGGCCAACGGTGCGAGGTGCATGTGCGGATCGATGAACCCCGGCAGAACAACTCTGCCTTCGCCGTCGACTACGTGCCCGTCCGCCGCCTCCGGCGGCAGATCCGCGTGCTCGCCAATCCAGACAATACGTCCGTCCTCGACCCACATCGCCTGCGCGGTCGGCTGTTCCGGGTTCATGGTCTGGATGCGCGCATTGGTGAGCAGGAACGTTCCCCCGGGGCGCGGAGGGTGCCGCGTTATCGTCCCACCGTGCGCAGCCAGATCGACGCCCGCCGCTTCGAGCACATGGGTGAACACATTCGCGCAACAAGGACACGCAAACGGATCGGCCGAATGATGGCGTGGCACAGAATGCCACGCAGTTGTGATTTCCCCGTGTCTTCCTCTATCCTCGAACATATCCCCACCGCACCCTTTCAAGGGCAGCAAGTGTATCAATGACAGAGCAATCTGCAGACATTGTTGTGATCGGCGCGGGCGCCGCCGGTCTGAGCGCCGCCTACTTTCTGAGTCAGGGCGCAAACGTCACGGTTGTGGAGGCGGAAACACAGCCTGCCTATCACAGCTCCGGCCGTTCAGCCGCCATGTACATCGAAGGTTATGAGAACCCGGAGGTGCAGGCGTTGACCATCGCGGGCAAAGAGTTCTTTTTCTCGCCGCCTGACGGATTTACCGAGCACAACCTGGTGACCCCCTGCGGCGGCCTCACCGCTGCGGGGCCCGGCGAGGACGAGGCGCTGCAGCGGTATCTGCGCGCGTGGCAGCCGGACTGTCCGGAGCTTGTCGAGATTGGTCCAGCAGAGACGCTGGAGCTCGTGCCGTTGCTCAGGTCAGACTGGATCAAAGCCGCGGCTTACGATCCGACCTGGCACAACATCGACGTGCACGGCCTTTTGAGCGGCTTTCAGAAAGGTCTGCGTGAGAACGGCGGCACCATGCACAGCGATTTCAGAGTCACTGCCATCGATCAAACCGAGGGCCGGTGGCGGCTCACCGCCGCAAACGCGTCGATCGAAGCAGACCTCGTCATCAATGCCGCCGGTGCCTGGGCCGGTGAGGTGGCGCAGATGGCCGGTGCCAGCAACATCGCGCTGACCCCCATGCGACGAACGGCCGCCATTGTGCCTGCGCCGGAACTCATGGGTGACTGGCCGTTGGTCCACACCGTCAGCGAAGACCTCTATTTCAAGCCCGAGAGCCCCGGACTCATGGTATGCCCTCAGGACGAAACGCCATCAGCCGCCATGGATGCGTTCCCCGTCGACATCGACGTTGCGGTGGCATTGGACCGGTTCGTGCAGGTAGCCGACTACGAGCCCGAGCGCGTCATGCATCAGTGGGCGGGGTTGCGTACGTTCAGCGCGGATCGGCGTCCGGTTGTCGGCTTCGATCGGCAGGCCAACGGCTTTTTCTGGCTTGCAGGACAGGGCGGCTTCGGCATTCAAACTTCACCCGGCATTGGCCAGCTTGTCGCTGATATTGTGCTGCAAGGTGCGCAACCGGAGGCCGCCATTGCACCTGATCGCTTTGCAAACGGCGCTTGATTTTCCCGAGCTATTGGCGGGATAGTGGAGTCCGGCGCAATTGCGCTTCTACGGAGAGAGGAACATGAGCGAAAGCGACGATCAAAACAACCAACCTGAGGCACAGCCGGCTGAACCGACAACACCACCGCCCTCGCCGGAGCCGGAGCCATCCTCGGGTGGCAATGAACCGGGCAGCGAAGAGCGTACCTGGGCCCTGTTTGCCCATTTGTCTGCCCTCATTGGCTTTGTCATTCCATTTGGCAATCTGATTGGCCCGCTGATTGTCTGGCAGGTCAAGAAGAACGAAATGCCGTTTGTCGACGAACAGGGCAAAGAAGCACTGAACTTTCAGATCACCGTGACGCTGGCGGCCATCGTCTGCTTCATCCTGATGTTCGTGCTGATTGGCGTGTTCCTGATCTTTGTCGTCGGCATCGCAGCCCTGGTCCTGACGATCATTGCGGGCATCAAAGCCAACAACGGCGAGCACTATCAGTATCCGCTGACCTGGCGCATCATCAGTTAGCGTCGCGCTGCGGGTAGTCGTATCTGGCAATCAGCCCTGCTGAAATCAACAGCAGGGCGCCAGCCAGGAGGCTGGCGATGACAAAGTCGCCGAAGTAGTCCGCCATCCGCCCGGCAATCGCCGGACCAAGCCATTGTCCCAGCGCAAAGGCAGCGGTCATCGCGCTGACGGCGCCCGCCACGTTGTACGGCGCGGCAAACCGAGCCGCGCTCAGACCGAGCGCCGTGATTGCCCCGAACGTCCCACCCAGGAGAACGCAGGCAAACAGGAAAACGGCTAGACTCTCGCCGATCCCCGCTGCAACGACGCCAACCGCTTCAACCAGATAAGCCATCCGCAGCGTGCGGATGATGCCCCACCGATTCGCCAACGCCTGCCAGAGATAGACAGAAGGCACAAAGGCGATCCCAACCGCAAGCCAGGCAAGCCGCGGGTCCATGGTCGACGTCCCCAGGCGCTCTGCCATCGCAACGACAAATGTCGCAGCGACAACGTAGCCGAAGCCGAAAAATCCATAGCCCGCGATCAACCGCCAGATCGCTTTCAAGCTGCCCGTTGCCTCGTGTTCGGTTGTCGCGGGCGGTTCCGGCCGCCAGAGCCGATCGTTCATGAGCAGCCACGCCACGGCCATCATGACCGCTGCCAGACCACCAAGCCGCCCCCACTGTGCCGCGCTTTCACCGGCAAGCAGCACCGCTCCCATGCAGGCAATGATGCCAATCCCGACACCCGCGATATGGACGTTGCCAAGCGCCTCACGCCGCTCGCGAGCCAGCACGTACATGAGATGGGTGGTTACCAGAACCAGACAGAATGCGCTCGCCACGCCGGACAGGAGCCGCAGCGCCAGCCACGCGGTGTACCCCGAAATCTCAGCGCCCAGATAGGTGGTCGCCACGCTCGCCATCAGAGAGAGCGCAAGATAAAGCCGCACCATCGGCGAACGCGCGAGCGCCGGGGCCAGGAGCGCACCGATCATGTAGCCCAGAAAGTTTGCGCTTGCGATGTCGCCGGCGGAGGTGAAATCCCAACCGAATTCGGTGGCCATCTGCGGCAACAAGGGTGTGTACGCAAAACGGCCGATACCCATGGCCGCAGCCATCACGAGGGTTGCGCCGACAACCCACTTGAGCGCAAGACTCACGAGGGGTGAACCGGCGGGCACGCCAGCCCGCCGTGCCTCAGTGTGTTAACCGGCAGACTCCGACCGCAGATCCGGCAGCTGATAGCCTTGCGCATCCAGGTCTGCGCGGACCACTTTTTTATCCATCTTGCCGGTGGAGGTGAGCGGAATGTCGTCCACGTACAGCACGTCGTCCGGCAGCTGCCACTTGGCAAACGCCGTTGCACAGTGCTCGATGACCTGCTCAGGCGTCACCTCGGCGCCGGCGTCGAGCACAACAAGCGCCACCGGGCGCTCGTCCCACTTGGGATGTGGATGTGCCACCACGCACGCCTGCGCAACGCCTGCAAGCGCCACAATGTGGTTTTCCAGATCCACCGACGAGATCCACTCACCCCCGCTCTTGACCAGATCCTTCGAGCGGTCGCTGATGATGAGATATTCCTCGGGGTCGATTTTGCCGACGTCACCGGTAATCAACCAACCGTCGTGGAACTTCTCCGGCTGCGGATTGTTGTAGTACTCGGAGCAGATCCACGGTCCGCGGATCAGAATTTCGCCGACGGTCTCACCATCGTGCGGGAGCCGGTTGAACGCCTCGTCGAAGATGTCGAGCTCGAGACCCGGCATGAGCTGGCCCGCTTTCGCCACGTTCTCGAACTGATCGTCTTCGTTGAGATTGAGCTGCGATTTCTTCATCACGCGCCGCGACAAGGTGGCCAGCGGCGACGTTTCGGTCATACCCCACCCCTGGATCATCTCCACACCGAACGTATCCCAGTACCAGCGAATGAGCGACGGCGGCGGGGCGCTGCCGCCGCACGTCAGGCGCGACAGCTTGGAAAGGTCATACTGATCGGGATTCGCCTCGTACAACCCTTTGATACCCTGCCAGATGGTGGGGACGCCTGCTGAAAGCGTCACCCCTTCCGATTCGAGGAGTGTCAGGAGGCGCGTCGGATCCATGAATCGGTGCGGCATGACCTGCTTACAGCCGAGCATCAACGCCGACCAGGGAATCCCCCAGCCCATCGCATGGAACATCGGGACAATTCCGAGCACCGTATCGGTTGCCGACAGTGCCATGGCGTCGGTCATACACTGGGCCATGGTGTGCAGATACTGCGAGCGATGCTCGTACTCCACGCCTTTCGGGTTACCCGTTGTGCCCGAGGTATAGCAGAGCCCCAACGGTGAATTCTCGTCGATGTCGGGCCAGTCGTAGTTGGTGGGTTTGCCGGCTACGAAATCTTCGTAGTCTTGCGCTGCTGGAAGCTCCGTCTGCCATCCTTCGAAACCTTCTTCGGTCGCCACGACAACCTTCTGCACCGACGGCATGCGGTCTTTCAAAACCTCCAGCAGCGGCAGCGCATCAGCATCTGCGATGATGATCTTGTCCTGCGCGTGACCGATGATGTACTCGAGGTCGCGATCGGACAGTCGCAGATTCAAGGTATGCAGGACTGCACCCATACCCGCACAGGCGTGATACGCCTCGAGATGACGGGAGCCGTTCCACATGAATGTTCCCACCCGATCGCCGACACCGATACCCGCTTCGGCCAGAGCGTGGGCAAGCTGATGCGCGCGGTCGCGGGTTTCTTTATAGGTCTGACGGCGCACGCCGTTTTCGGTTGCCGTGACAATCTCTTCGTTCGGAGCAACCTTGGCGCCACGGTCCAGAATGGTGTGCATCAACAAGGGCGTACGCTGCATCGCCATTGTAGAATCCTCCCTTCACTCATTATTCAACGCGAGCCGGCGAGTTTAGCACGACGGCACGACAATCGAGATCAGCCCGGACATGCCAGAAACACCAGAACACAACGTTGCCGAACATCTTGCCAACGTGCCTCACTCCCGCGCCGTCGGCATGAAACACATCTTCGACGATGACGATTACTGCGAGATTGCCATCAGCTACGCCGATCATCTCGTCGGTGACCCTGACACGGGTGTCATCCACGGCGGCGCCATCACGGCTCTGCTGGACAACGCGGCCGGTATGATTGCGCGGCCCCGAGACATGCCGCGCGAGGTGGCCGCCATCGCCACGCTCGACATGCGGATCGACTACATGGGTCCGGCTCCGGTAGGGCGCGACGTCCACGCGCGGGCGCACTGTTTCAAACGTACGCAGAACGTTGCCTTCGTTCGGGCCGTGGCGTTTGTCGACTCCCCCGACGATCCAATTGCCACCTGCACGGCCACGTTCATGCTGGGCACGCGCAACACGCCGTTCGAAGGTAAGTCATGAAAATTCTGCAGGAACTGCGCGACGAGGGTCGCGGCCAGGATCTAACGGCGCTCCTCGAGCATATTCCATACGCCAAATTTCTGGGGCTGGAGGTCGAGCAGCAAGGTCGGGAGATCGTGACGATTTTGCCCTTTGCAGACCACCTGGTTGGCAACGTGAACCTGCCCGCCATTCACGGCGGCGCGGTGGGCGCGATGCTGGAAATGACCTGCGTGCTGCAGCTCCTGTTCGACACCGCCTGCGAGCGTCTGCCGAAAACCGTGGACGTCTCGTTCGACTATCTACGCTCCGCGCGGGCCATGACCACCTTCGGACGCGCGATCGTCACGCGCCAGGGGCGGCGCGTTGCCAACGTGCGGGCTGAGCTCTGGCAGGAATCGCGCGACAAGCCGGTGGCCGCGTGTCACGGTCACTACCTCCTGTCGCCGCTCGACTGACGCGACGTAAACGAGTCTCCTTAGAATTTAGCGCCGAAGAGCACCTGAAAGACAACGTCTGAAGCACTCTCGTTTTCGAGATCTTCAATGAGTCCGACGTCCATCCACAGGCGTTTGGTCAAGCCTATGCGGCCGCCGAGCGTACCGAGCAGGCCGCCCTCGGCGACCAGCGGATTGCCGGTATCCAGGACGTCCGTATGCGCATCGATCTGCGCGTGAAACTCAACCCGCGGGTGGAGCGGAATCTGCACACCGAGGTGGCCAACCCACAACCAGTCTTCCTGCGCGTCGGGTATGAGCTCACCTTCCCCAAGGTAGCTGACACCACCGCCAAGCGTCAGGCGTATGGTGCGTTGGCTGAACACAAAACCCCGCTCATACTCTCCCCAAACGGAAAAGTCCCATCCCTCTGAGCCGGAAAGATCGGCAACGTTGCCCGTTGGCACCTTGATCTGGGTACGCAATGCCAGGGCCTGCATCTCTTCCGCAAACACCTGATAGCCGAGAAACCCCCGCACGTCGCCAATCTCGTGGCGGCTGTTGCTGAAGTCGGCATAGACCTCGGGGCCCGAGCGAAGGAAGTAGTCCAGGCGACCGCGAGACGCCAGCGAACGTTCGCCGTCGGGGAGCCCGAAGAGCTCATGAAACTCATCCACGACACCGTCCAGGCTGCCGCCGGAGTGGGCAACGTAAGGTACCTCCGCACCCCACTCGAAACGTTCGTTGAAGCCACCCCGGAACCGATAGCTTCCCACGTAGGTTTCGCCGTCGAAGAAGGCAAACGTGCCTCCGCGGAGTTCACTCTGAAAGTTGTTGGCCGCCTCGAAATTGAATGTCGCTTCCGTGTAGTCATACACAATGCGCGCACCGCTCATCCGCGGCATGCCATACAACTGCACAACCGGGCTCAGATTCCGCACGCGCAGCGCGCCGCCCGGCAGATCGCCTTCTTCAAATTGAGCAAATGCGGAAGGTGGCATCACCAGGCAAATCGTCAGCGCGGCGATGCGCAAAGAAGCTGTCAGTCCCATGTACAAGCTTGAATCATTCGTTGATCAAACGTTGTTATAACAAATCCGTCAGCGTTACTGCGTGACATGCTCACAATTTGCCGCACCTTACCTGTCCGGCACGTCAAATAGGTCACGTTTTGCAGCCATTCCATGGAATCGAAAATCCCGCTACGCTGGGCTTGGGAGATCCCTGGGGAGGGAAGAGAAAAATGAGCGACCACGATACCTGGCTGGCCCAGGTCAGCGAAGACATCATCGACCCGGATCGGGAAATTGTCGATCCACATCATCACCTCTGGACCCGTTCAGAGTGGAACTACGAGCTGGCTGAGCTCTGGTCGGATACCGGTGCCGGCCACAACGTGGTGCAGACCGTCTTTCTGGAGTGCGGCTCAGCTTACGATCTCGACGGACCGGAGCATCTGCAACCGGTGGGTGAAACCCGCTACGTTGCCGCATTTGCCGAAGCGTCAGCGGCGGATCCGTCCCAGGCCACCATTGCCGCGATCGTTTCGCGAGCGGATCTGCGGCATCCAGAGCTCGACGCAGTGCTCGACGCACATCAAGCGGCCGGTAAAAGCCTCTTCCGCGGTATCCGACACGCCGGCGCACGCGACCCGCACCCCGAATCACTGACCATTCCCGGGCGCGCTCCGGAAGGTCTGTATGCCGACCCGGACTTCCGTGCGGGCGTGGCGCGGCTGGGCGAGCGGGGTTACAGCTACGACACCTGGCACTACCACCACCAGAACGCCGCGTTCTGCGAGCTGGCACGTGCCGTGCCCGACACCACCATGGTGCTCGATCACTTCGGCACGCCGCTTGGTGTGGGTCCGTACGCCGACAAGCGTGAGGAGATTTTCAACGCCTGGCAGAAAGACATCGAAGCCATTGCCGCCTGCCCCAACGTGGTGGCGAAGCTCGGAGGCCTGGCAATGCCGGACAACGGTTTCGGCTGGCATCAACGGGATCTGCCACCCACTTCAGACGAGTTTGTCGACGCTCAGGCACGGTACTACCACCACGCCATCGAATGCTTCGGACCGGAACGCTGCATGTTCGAGAGCAACTTCCCGGTCGACCGCCTGTCACTCGGCTACGGGGTGCTCTGGAATGGTTTGAAGAAGATTGCGGCGCGCTACGATGAGGCGGAACAGGCGGCGATGTTCAGCGGCACGGCGCGTCGGGTTTATCAACTGGCTCGATAGCCGGCGGTTCAGCCCGCGCTGACGTCGCGGTTACCGCCCGGCCTGAACTCGAAAGGCGTCTCCCAGGTCGTCGGATAGTCCATCATCGCGCCACCCGCCTCGGCGCTCTCCAGCATGCCAAGCGCGGCGCGCAGAATGTCCGTCTGCATGGCTGCGTCACCCCGGGCGCCGAAGTTGTTGCCCATGGGATGATTGACGAAGAGACACCGCGGAGGTTTGACGAGCGCGGCAAGGTCCCTCCCGGTGGCAACGTAGACGGTGGCGATGCCTCGCGCTTCCAGCAACCGGCAGACCAGACCCACGGTCTGGTGGTCGAGGGGTCAGCTCGGCGCCGCAATCAGCACGTCCACGCCGTCGGCCTCGAGTGCCTCGGCAAAGGCCGGCCCGGATTCGTCGCGCACCTTGCTGCGGTTGTAGATCCGGCCCATGAACCCGCTCCACAGGCGTTCTGCCACCGCGCCGACCTCACCCGCAGCAGCAAGCTCCCGCAGACGCTCGAGCGGGAAGATGCAGTTGATGTCGGCATCCGCATCGCTGTGGTCGTAGTAGCTGTCGTGAATCTGGAAATCGTCTGCATCGGCAGCGGCGCCGATTGCGTCGAGGCGGTGGTCGTTGCGCGCGTCCGGGTTGAACGCCGGCATGCTGCACTGAGAAACGCCGCCGGAGGTGAGGAGACTGACCGTACAGGCTGAGACCGGCTTGTCGAGGCGGTGCAGCGGCGCCGCATCGTTGATGGTCCACTGATAGGCCGGATGACCCATGGCGCCGTAGTATTCGTTCAGCGCGTCAACGTACTTGATGGGCTCCATTGATCCTCTCCCGATCGCGTCTTCGACGCCAATATAGCACCGCTCCCGATCAGCGGTCCCGCAAAACCTGATCGATGACTTTGAGCTGAGCAGGCTTCTGCGGGCCGTCCGGCAGAACGTGCTCCCAGCGGTCCGGCGCCCTGGCCCGGCGCAGCCACTTGTGAGGAAACTCGGCTGCCGGTGAGCGATCCGCATGGCGGAAGACGGCACCCTGGTTGTATTTGGCGGCATAGGGAATGACGTTCTCACCGGCATTGTTCTGCAGCGACGCGTAGAGCCGTTGACGCATCTCGACTTTGACTGCGACGAGATCCGGATCTTCGATCAGATTGTTGGTTTCCTTCGGATCAGCCTGCAGATCGAACAGTTCCTCGGTGTCCCACACGCCGTGGTATTGAATGTACTTGTAGCGCGCATCGCGCAGTGCAAACACCGTGGGCGTCTGCGGGTAGTTGTATTCCCAGTAATACTCGTATGTGAGCGAGTTCCGCCAGGGAGGACCTTCCGGAGATTCTTCCCCGACGGCAACGGGCAGGTGCGCAAAGCTCATGCCGTCATAGTGATCAGGCGCCGCCGTACCAGCCAGCGTCAGCAGCGTCGGGGCGATGTCGATGTTAGCCACGATCTCCTCCACCACCTGACCGGACGCGTACCGTCCCGGCGCGGCAACAAGCAGGGGCACACGCATCGATTCTTCGTAGGCGTTGCGTTTGTCGATGAGGCCGTGCTCGCCAAACAGAAAACCGTTGTCGCCCATCAGCACAATGACGGTGTTATCAGCAAGGCCGGCGGCTTCCACCCACGCCTGCAATCTGCCAAGGCTGTCGTCAACGGCGCTCAGCGTACGATGGTATTGGCGCTTGAACTCCGCCAGCGGCAGATCGCTGTGATAGGGAAACTCATCGCCGTGCCAACTGTTTTGCTGATTCCTCACCCAGAGCGGCACGTCCGCGTCTGCGGGCGGCGCCTTGCCGAGCTGAATGGCAGCATCGCTGTATTGATCCGCATGACGCTCAGCGGGCTCGAATGTGGCGTGAACCGCCTTGTGAGACAGATAGACGAAGAAAGGCTTCGATGGATCCCGATTTTCGAGAAACTCGAACACGTAGTCCGTCAGTTCGTCCGTGATATACCCCTTCTGCGGTACCGCCTTGTCGTTGACGGTGAGCATGGTGGTTCGGCCGAACGCGTTGGTTGGATAGTAAGTCCCCTGACCGGGAAAGCTCACCCAGAAATCGAACTCCGGGCGTGGCTCCGAGATCTCACCCCCCATGTGCCACTTGCCGACAAATGCCGTCTGATAGCCCGCAGCCCGCAGTCGGCTGGGGAAAAGCTCGAGCCCCTCCGGTAGCGGCCGGTTGTTATCGATCACGCCGTGGTTGTGCATCATCTGCCCCGTGAGAATGCTCGCGCGGCTGGGAGAACACAGCGCGGTCGTGACAAACGCGTTTTTGAAATACACGCCCCGGGCAGCAAGCGCATCCATGCTTGGCGTCTCGAGCACGGGATTGAGGAAGCCGACTTCGTCGTAGCGCTGATCGTCCGTCAGGACAAAAATGATGTTAGGCGGGGTTGCCAACGCACCCTGGGACGCTAACAGAACCCACAGGCCGGTCACTACCAGTCCCGGCAACTTGAACTCCGGCATCTTGTTCCTCCGCTGAGTCAGCCCACACCGTCAATGTAACGGTGAATGACGGACAGAACCACAGCGACAAACGACATCGCCCGCCTTGTCTACTCAACCAGTCTGCTCAACCAGCTGTGGCCGGCGCCTCAACCGGATCGCGCAGCGCCTGTGCGCCGATCGCCTCACCTTCCTTGACGTCGTGGGTGCCGCCAAGCCAGAGATACACGCTCGGCAGTATGAAGAGCGTAAACGCGGTGCCAATGAGCATACCGGCCACCAGGATGATGCCGATGCTGTTGCGGGCCTCCGCGCCGGCGCCGGACACCAGCACCAGCGGGAAATGACCCATCACCGTGGCGCCAGTGGTCATCAGCACCGGGCGCAAACGGGTTGCTGCCGACTCTTTGATCGCCTCGAGCTTGGACAGCCCTTTCTGCTGCATCTGCCGCGCGAACTCGACGATGAGGATGGCGTTCTTGGCGATGAGCCCCACCAGCGTGATGAATCCCACCTGGGAGTAGATGTTGATGGTGGTCCAGCCGAGGAAGGTGAACAGCAGCGCCCCGGATATGGCCAGCGGCGCGGATCCGATCAAGACGACCAGCGGATCGCGGAAGCTGTTGAACTGCACCGCCAGCGCCAGGAAGACAAAGATCATGGACAATCCCAGCACGCCGATGAGCGTGTTGCCCTCCTGGCGCAGCTGTCGGGATTCTCCCGCATAGTCGACGCTGTAGCCCGCAGGCAGGATCTCGGCAGCCGCGTTTTCGAGCGCGGTCAGCGCCTGTTCCTTGGTGGTCCCGGGCAGAACGCCGCCGGTGATGCGGAACGCGTTATTCTGCTGAAACTTGCCTAGCGAACGCGGCGCCACCGTTTCTTCCAGTCGGGCGATTGCGCTCAGCGGCACCAGGTCACCCGCAGGCGTGCGGATCTTCAGGTCCATCAGCGCCACGGGGTTCGCGCGATCGTAGTCCTCCACCATGGGAATCACGCGGTACGCCTTGCCGTTCATATCGAACCGGTTGACGAAGTTTCCCGACAGGAAAACCGCCAGCTGGCGGCTGACTGAGGCAACGTCCATGCCGAGATCCGCAATTCGCTCGCGATCGAGCTCGAAGCGCGCCTGAGGCAGGTCAATTTTCAAATCCGTGTCGGCAAACATGAATGTGCCGCTCGCAATGGCAGCGTCAACCAGCTCGAGCGCCACGGGCATCATGTCGGCGGTACTGGCAGACGACATCACCACGAGCTCAATGTCCATGCGCCCGGCTGTCGGCAGCGCCGAGCCGAGGGCGGGGAAAACCGTCACCCCTTCTATCTGTGACAGCTTGCCGAAGGCAATGGGCATCATTTCGTGCACGGACATGGGACGGTCGTCGAAATCGACAAACATCATGCCGCCCATCCCACCGCCGGGAAATACCACCTGCCACATCTCGACCGCGCCCGGCAGTTCCTCGAGCGCGTTGACCACCTCGTACATGTAGCGCTCCGTATAGTCGAGCGGCGCCTCGGGCGGTGAGGTTACGATGGCCATGATCTCGCTCTGATCTTCCCGTGGCGCAAGCTCACTCTGCGAGAAGAGAAAAAACGGCAGCGCAAGCAACGCAATGAACGCGGCGACAAACAGCACCTTGCCATTGTTCTCCAGGAGCGTATCCAGCGCGCGCCGGTAGTGGTTCTGCGTCCAGAGAAAGAGGTTGTTGACGAGGATCGTCAAACGGCCTTCCTCACCGCGGCTCTGATTGACGAATCCGCTCATGACCGGTGACAGCGTCAACGCCACGAAGCCCGATATCAGCACCGCCACGGCAAGCGTAAACGCAAATTCCTTGAAGAGAACGCCGGTCAGACCGGAGAGAAAACCAATGGGCGCGTACACCGTGGCGAGGGTCAGCGTCATGGCGATGATCGGCGCAAAAAGCTGACGCGAGCTTGCAAGCGCCGCTTCGAACCGGCTCATGCCTTCGCGCATGTAACGCGCAACGTTTTCCACGACAACAATTGCGTCATCGACCACAAGGCCCACCGACAGGACAATCGCAAGCACCGTAAGCAGGTTCAGCGAGAAGCCCATGATGCTGATTGCAGCCACCGCACCCAGCAGGGATATCGGGATCGTCACTAAAGGCACGAGCGCGGTGCGCCAGGATCCCATGAATGCGAGCACCACCAGGCCGACGAGCAACACCGTTTCTACCAGCGTTGTAAAAATCTCCCGCAGCGCGTCACGCATGTAGCCCGTCACGTCGTAGCCGATGGAGATCTCGATGCCGTCCGGGAGCTCCCGATTCACCTCGTCCAGTACCTCGTACATGGCGTCGGCAATGGCAATTTCGTTGGCGCCGGGCAGCGGGTAGATGGCAATGAACACCGCCGGTTCGTTGCTGATCCGCGCCGTACCGGTTGATTCGATGGCTCCCAGCTCCACGCGCGCAACGTCGCGAATGCGAATGAGCGCACCGTCCACTTCCCGTATGACCAGCTGCTCGAACTGTTCCGTGTCGGAGAGGTTCGTATCCACCATCAGATCGATACGCCGCGTCTGATTTTCACTGGTGCCGATCGTGGCGATCACGTTGTTGCGCGTGAGCGCCGTGGTCACGTCCTGGGCGCTGACGTTGAAGACCGCCATCCGATCAGGGTCCAGCCAGATCCGCATGGCCGGTTCGCGCCCGCCCTCCAGCGACACCTGCATGACGTCCGGGATGGCTGCAAACTGCGGATTGACCCGGCGGACGAGGTAGTCCGTCACAAGCGCTCGGTCCATGTTCTCCGCGATCGGCACATCCAGATACCAGCCCGCTTGCGGCCGGTCAGCGCGACGCACCGATACCGCCGGGTCTTCAGCGCCCGCCGGTAACTCGAACTTGATCTGGCTGAGACGCGTGTTCAGCTCAGCCAGCGCGTCGGTGCTGTCTTCGTTCAGCTTGAGCCACGCACGAACCTGGCTCATACCCGCCGTCGTTTCCGAATCGACATAGTCGACGCCTGGGATGGAGGCGGCCGCCCGCTCTATCGGTTCCGTGACAAATCCTTTCACGGTCTCGGCGGATGCGCCGATGTAGGGCGTTGAAATCTCCAACGAGGAGCTTTCGATCTCCGGATACTGCAGCACCGGTAACTCGATTGCAGCCCGCACGCCAATCAGCACGAGCAGGAGGGAAATGACGATCGCCAGCACCGGACGGTGCACAAAGACATCCGTCACCCTGGGGATGCGCGCCGTTTTGGGTAGGAGCCGTTGATCCATATCCATGACTTAGTGTCCCACCAGCCTGTCCGCCGCGTCCGGGTCCGCTTCGCCGGGCACCACAAGCGCACCGTCTCTGAGTTTGAAGGCGCCGATGGCCGCAATCTCTTCGCCCGGTACAAGCCCCTCGGTGACAATGACCGTATCGCCCGAAAGGTCGGCGCCGCGAACCGAAGACAGCGCCACGCGCCGCTTGACGGCACGATGCCGCGACTGACCGTCTTCCTCGACCGGTTCGATGACGTAGACGCTCGTGCCAAGCGCATCGCGCCGCACGGAGGTTGCGGGTACCACCGTCGCTACCTGGGAAGATGCCAGAGGCACCAGCACCCTGACCAGCATCCCCGGCAGCAATTCGGCGGCATCGGCCGGAAGCTCCGCGCGCAGCCGCAAATTCCGCGAACGAACGTTGACCGCCGCATCTCTGGCCATCACGGTTGCCGCCAGCGCGTCCCCGCCTGACTCGAGCAGAATGTCTACCTGGCTGCCGACGGTTATTCCCGCGTTGTCCTGCGGCAGCGCAAAATCGATCCATACGCTGTCGGCAATGCCCACAAGCTCCGTGATGGCGGTACCCGCGTCCAGGAGCTGGCCAACCTCCAGCTCGTGCAGGCTGGCAATGGCGGCAAACGGTGCGCGCAGCGTTTTCTTGTCGATGAGGGCCACAAGTGCGTTCACCCGCGCCTGTGCAGCGTCATATTGCGCGCGCGCCTGGTCACGCGCCTCGACCGATCCGGCGCCGCTTCTGACCAGGCGCTGAGCACGCTGCAGGGCCAGCTGGGTGATTTGCAGATCCGCCCGCGCCTCCGCGAGCTGCGCCTCTTCCTCGGAGACATCGAGGCGCAGAAGCACCTGCCCCGCTTCCACGCGGGCGCCGGGCGCGAACCCGACGTCGACAATGCGACCTTTGAGCTCGTTGCGCAGCGAAGCCGAGCGGGTCGCCACAACCTCGCCCGTCACTTCGATGCGCGGCTGGCGCGCCGCTTCTTCGACCACGTAGATCTCAACGGCTTCGGCAGGTTCAGGGAACGCCATGCCGCGTTCGATGGCCGCTTGTATTTCGGTGTACTTGTAAAACCCCAGACTGCCGGCGACGACCACGCACACGGCAACCACGCCCAGCCAACTCAACCACCGCATAAGACAACAAATGTTTCGTAAAACGGCCCGAGTTTAGCGCTAATCAGGCGGAATCGACATGACGCAGATGTAGCCGCAATGCGAGCAGCCCGGCACCTCGCGTCCTGCAGCCGGCATCAGCCGGTGACGGCGCGTCGCTGCCACCAGCCGAGGGTTGCGAGGGCGATGAGGAGGCTCAACCACAGCCCGGGTTCCGGGGCGCCAAAGCCCGTCATGGCGGGCGCCCCATAGGCCGCCTTGGTCACGCCAGCTACCTTCGGCAACGCCACATCCGCATCGAGCGCATCTTCCGGGGCCTGGTTGTATACCTTACGCGACACGGCGACAAACGACGTCCACCGGGTGGCAATCTCATGCTGCAGCCCGAGCTTTGTCACCGCCTCTTTGAGCCAAGCGTTGGTTACCTTGTTTTCGCGCAGGGGTTCGGGAGTAATGAAAGCATGCATGTGCTCGGCCACTGCGGATCGCGCCCAGATTCGTCTGAGCGCCGGTCGCTGCCCGACATCTGCAAGCTCAACCTGTCGGCGGATTTCCGCGCGGTGCCTCGGCGTATTGCCGCTGACCGTAACGGCTCCAGACTGCGGTTGGGCGAAACGACCGGTCACACGAATGGAGTCACCCGCATAAAGATCCGGCAGGGTCGCGGGCAGCACGTCTCTGACCGCAAGATCGCCCCAATCAATCGCAACGTCGGTCAAAACGGGGGATTCGAGTCTAGCGGCAAGCTGCGCGGCCACGGCTGTCACCGTCTCTTCGTCTCGCGTCGGGTCGTAGTAGCGCGTAAAGCCGCGTCCTACCCTGCCGAGCTCGCCCATGAGATAGCGGTTGACTCCGGCGCCCACGCCAAATGCAAAGAGCCGCGCATCACCCAGCTTCGATTTCACCAGGGACAGAACCGACACTTCATTGCCGATGTATCCATCCGTCAGGAACACCACGTTGCGGACCACGCCGGCCGGCGCAGGCACGCTCAACGCCTGATTAATGCCTTCGGTCATCATCGTCCCGCCGCTGCCATGGAGGCTTCGCGCATAACTTTTGCCGCGCGCCACGTTAGCCGCGGTTGCCTGCAGCGGCTGCGACGAGAACTCCGTTGCGCTGTCGCTGAAGCGGATGATGCGAAACGTATCCGTGGGCCGCAGCGTATCCAATGCCGCGACCATGAAGCGTTTCGAGGCATCCATCGGCAGACCGCTCATGGATCCGGAGCAGTCGAGTAGAAACACCATCTCCCGCGGCAGCGTCTGATCTGCAGAGACCTCGGCAGGCGGCTCGATGAGAAGGCTGAAGTAGCCGCCCTCCTCTGTTTCCCAGTGAGTGAGGAGCCCCGCTGTCGGCGCATCGGCAGCCAGGGAAAAGCGCAGGACAAAATCCCTGTTGTCCTGCACCTGACCGGCAGCAAAAGACATCTCCTGGCGTGACGAGGAAACCTCACGCACGGATAGCGTGTGGGTTGGCGAAACGACGGCGTCGAGGGGCACCGGCGTCTCGAGCACGAGCGAAAGACTGACGCGGTCGCCGACAACCTGCTCGGGCAGATCAACCCCTGCCGTTCCCGGATAGGCCGGCAGCTGCTCGAGCATCCACTGACCAAAGCCGCTTTCATGGACGGACGCCGTGCCGTTTACAGGTGCGCCACCGTCCGAAGACGGCGGGACACCCGCCCCGGCAGGCTGGAAACGCGGGCCAACGACCATCGGAATCACCAGCTCGTAGGCATCATCAACCTTCGGCAGAGTATGGGTGTACTCAATGTCGATGCTGATGGGCAGGTTCGGCATCAGGTTGGCTATGCGCTGGGTGAACATGTTGGGCCGGTGCTGCTCGAGCAGGGAGGCAGCTTTACCCGCCTTGGCCGCTTTTTCGAAAGTCTGCTGCGCCTCGAGTTTTTCCTGGATTTCCGCCTGAACCACCTCATCCCCGACCCGCATGGTCATCGCATGCACCGCGGCGCCTCGATTGAGCGGGAAGAGGTACCGCGCTCGCAGGGGTTTGCTGTACGGGTTGGAAAACGTCTGCCTGACCTTCACACGGACGACGTCGCCGCTGATGGCGACATCATAGTGGTTCTCGAGAGCAGCCAGCACCACGCTGCGCCCGTCAAGCGATGCCTCGATGGCTCCAGCCATCTTCTCCACCGGATCAGCCTGGACCGTTCCCCAGAGGGAACAAACGACAACCAATCCCGTCCATAACACGCGTAAGCTCATGCGGCTCTCCTCAAGTCAAATTAAATGCGCGACGCACGGCCGCCTGCCAGCGGGCGGTACTGCCCGCATCAAGTCCTGCATCTTCCGGAATGACCTGCTGCACCATCGTCCAGGTGCTCCCGGGCTGCCGCAGCCAGTGCCAGACGACTTCGGCAACGCTCGCGGCCTGCACACCTTCGGCAGAGCGATAAGCCACGCGGACAAGATAGCTGCGCGCTGCATCGCTCGCCCGGTAAACGGTCTCACCCGCCTCATGGTCAGTACCCAGAAGATGCGCATCCAGCCCGGCGCCGCGCAGGCAGATCAGCGGATCGTGCAGATGCCGCAGGGGAGACGCCGTGCTCACGAGCAGCAGACCATAAGGCCCGTACGCCGCACGATCGGCGCCCCCGCCATAGCGGGTGAAGTAGGTTCGCTCCTGATCCGTCAGCGGCGCGGCTTCCCGCAAAAAACCAGCCGCCACCCAGGGCATCTCCGGGACGGCAAGCGTCGGGGAGGCATCCACCGGGCGCGGCTGGATCGCGCCGACCAGCAGCGCGAACAACACGAGACTGAGTGCAAATACCAACCCTGGGAGCGGACGCTCGAACGTCGAGGGAGGATGGGCGGTATCTGCAGCGGGAGCAGAGGCGTCTCGTGTTGGGTAAAATCGGGTGATTGCGAGGAGCGCGGTGCTCGTCAGAGCGACAACCCCAAGGCCAATCATCATGTGCGGCAGCGGATCCATGACGCTGAATCCGAGGGAGTCTGCATAAGCGATGCCAATCGCAAGCAGGGCAATGCGCAAGCCGTTACCGGTAAGCGCCAGGAGCACGCATGCGGCCGAGCTCAAGAGACCCCATTGCAGGTCGGGCCGACGCACCGCGTTGATGAGACTGAATACGAACGCGGATATCGAAACAATCTCAGCACCGGAACACGGCAGGTCGACAAGCACGTCAACGTCGGCAAGCCGCAGCCTGATACCTTCGCACGCGAGCTCCTGAAAGAACGGCGTCAGCAGCCCGCAGGCGAGAAAAGCCGATATCTGCTGCAGATCGAATCCGATCACGCGCTGCACCATTGGCTCCACCGGCAGGCTGAAACAGAAGAGTACCGCCAGCCACAGCGGCGAAACGGCAAAGGCTCGCTCGTCGAGCCGCGCCAACCGGGCGAGCGCATAGACGTCCACTGCCAGCAGCAGCGCACCGACGACGTCCACGTCGAGAAGCTGTGAGGCCAGACGCAAGAAGGCGGTTAAGGTCAGCAGCACGTAGGTAGGCATCATCAACTGCGCTCGCGCAGTTTGCAGCGGCGTGCGCAGAGAGCTTCCGGCGAGGAACAGGACCGCCAGGCACGCAAACCAGCCAATCCCTTCGTAACCCGCCTGATACCAGGTGCCGACAAGCCATTGGAGAGGTTTCAGCGCCAGCAGCGCCGCCGCGCACCACAGTGTGTACGCGGTAAGCTGGGCGGTGTTCGGTAGCGCTCGAATCATGCCGCCAGTGTGGCGACCCGTTGTACGTAATTACGCGCTCCGCCGTGCCGCAGACGCGCATTTGCGTGCAAATTCTGTGCAATTGGCTACCGTGCCACACTTAACACGTCGCGCTTGGTTACAATTTCTCCATGCACAACGTTCTCGTCGTCGACGACGACCCACACATCCGCGAGGTGGTCTGCTTTGCCCTGGAACAGGCGGGCATGGCCACCATCACCGCCGCCGACGGTCGCGAAGCGCTGGAACAGCACCGCCTGCACAACCCGGATCTCGTTGTGCTCGACGTGCTGATGCCGGAGCTGGACGGTCTCGCGGTATGCAAGGCACTGCGCGACATCTGTGCCGTGCCGATACTCATCCTTTCTTCCCGGGACGAAGAGGTCGACCGGATCCTCGGCCTGGAAATGGGCGCCGACGACTACATCGGCAAACCCTTCAGCCCACGCGAGCTGGTTGCCCGGGTCAAGGCCAACCTGCGGCGCCTCGACAGCGCAAGCACCGTCGACAAAGTCGTGAGCGTCGACGGCTACGTCATCAACCTGGACACCTACGAGGTCACCTGGCAGGACAAACCCATCAAGCTGACGCAGACGGAGTTTCACCTCCTGCGCACGCTGTGTCAGCGACCCGACAAGGTATATAGTCGTGACGCGCTCATGGAGCATGCCTACGACGTGCGTAGAATTGTCAGCCAACGGACCATCGACAGCCACATACGCCGTCTGCGCGACAAGCTCATCGCCGTTGGCGCTCCGGGCATCCGCACGGTGCACGGCATAGGTTATCGGCTGCAACGCTGATGCCACGCTTTCCACGCCTGTCCCTGCGCAGCGTGCTGATTGGCATCAATCTGGTTGTGCTACTGCTGCCGGTCGCGGGCATTCAACTGATGCGCCTGTACGAGAGCGCGCTGGTGCGACAGACGGAATCGGCACTCATCGCCCAGGGCGCGTTCATTGCCGCGTTTTACCGTTCTCTCGTGCTCGAACAGGGTACGCAGAACTGGGACGCGCTGAGTCGCCCCCTTGACGCAACCGCACCGGCCTGGCGGAACGGCGACTGGCTACCGCAGCCTCCCACCCTGGATCTGGCGTCCTCACCGACTTTGGAACCGTTTCCCGACGGCATGCCTGGCCCGGACGCCGAGCCGTTTGCCGGGCGCGTTGGCGTGCGCCTGGAGCCCGTCCTCAAGGACGCACAGCTCGTGACGCTTGCCGGTATCAGAGTTGTCGACCCCTGGGGCGTGATTGTTGCCAGCACGGGCAACGATGTCGGGCAGTCCATCGAACATGGCGAAGAAGTGGCCATGGCCCTTTACGGTCGCGCTACCAGCCGCATACGGCGCAAGGACGACATCACCGAGGTCACCGCCCTGGACAGCATCAGCCGCAACAGCAGCATCCGCGTATTTGTCGCAAGCCCCATCGTGCTGCACGAGCGCCTGATCGGCGCCGTCCTCCTGTCACGTACACCGCCAAGCATTGTTCAGGCGCTCTATGGCAAACGCTGGCTGCTGCTGCAGGGTTTTCTGCTGCTGGTCGGGATTGTGCTCATCATGTCGATCTTGACCTTCCGGCTGATTGCGCGGCCCATATCGCGCCTTGCCAACCAGGCGGAGCTGATCACCACGGGTGAGATCAGCGCCAGCGAAACGCTGTCGAGTCCCGAGTCGGTCAAACCCAGAACGACTGAAGTAGCCCGCCTGCAGGAGGCCATCACCAACATGGCCATGACGCTCGAGCAGCGCGCCAACTATCTACAGGACTTTTCCCGGCACGTGTCCCACGAGTTCAAAACGCCCATTGCATCGATCCGTGGGGCCATCGAAGTGCTCGAGGATCACGGCGCAAACATGGATGAAAATCAACGCGTCCGCTTCTTCGAGAACATTGCCGCGGACGCCGAACGGCTGCAACGGCTGACGGAGCGTCTGACGGAGCTGACGCGGGCGGAACTGCGCCAGGGACAGCTCACCCGAGTGGATCTCGCGGCCGTTGTGCACACCGTCGCCGAAAGCTTTCACGATCTCCGCGTGCTGCCGCGAAACTTCGAGGACGTTCACTGCCGCGGCGACGAGGCAGTCATTCGCGCCGTGCTGGAAACGCTCTTCGAAAACGCGCTTCAGCACGAAGCCACTGAGATTTCGGTCTGGCCGAGCGTCGATGCCGGGACGCTCAGAGTCCATGTACAGGACAACGGCGCCGGCATCTCGCCAAGCAATCGTGAGCAGATATTCGAGCCGTTCTTCACGACCGCCCGGGAACGCGGCGGTACGGGCCTGGGGCTCACCATTGCCCGCGCTCTGTTGCGCCAGGTTGAAGGTGACATCACCCTCAACGCGGACAACGGTCCAACCACGTTCTGTCTCGAACTGCAGCCCGGCTGAGGACTCAGCCGTCCTCCAGGAGGCTGCGCAGCATCCACGCGTTCTTTTCGTGTATGTGCATCCGCTGCGTGAGGAGGTCCGCCGTGGGCTCATCCTGGCAGGCGTCCACCGCAGGAAAGATCTCCCGCGCGGTGCGTACAACGGTTTCCTGACCGACCACCAGCCGCCGGATCATGTCCTGCGCGGACGGAGAGTCGTCCTCTTCCTCGATCTGACTGAGCTCGCGAAACGCCCGGTACGACCCCGGCGCCTCGAATCCCAGCGCGCGGATCCGCTCGGCAATGAGGTCTACCGCGGCGGCAAGCTCCGTGTAATGAGTTTCGAACAGCGTGTGCAGCGTTGCAAACTGCGGCCCCGTGACGTTCCAGTGATAGTTGTGCGTCTTGAGATACAGCGTGTAGCTGTCCGCAAGTAGACGCGACAGACCTTCCGCCACCGTTTGCCTGTCGTGTTCTGCGATACCTATGTCGATCTGCATGACCGTCTCCTCTGAGTTCCGATGGGGTAACAATGGCACCGACAGGAAAATATATAAAATCGATTGTTTTTATCTTTTCAATAGTATTGGTGAATCTTCATCACGCGCCATCAGGCAAAGTGGTACCATGCTCGTTTGACAGGCGATCGAGGCAGCCATCAGGCGCACAGACGGTTTTTTCTACGGATGGGTGGTTGTCGCGATCTGCGGATTGCTGGGTTTTCTCGGCACCGGTTTCTACTCTTACTCCCGCGGCGTTTTTCTACCCTCCCTGGCTGAGGCGCTGTCTGACGGCGGGCGCATGGAGATTTCACTCGGCTTCTCCGGGGCGGCGGTCATCGGCGCCATCATCTCACCGGCACTCGGCAAATTTCTCGACGCTCACTCGCCCCGCTTCGTCATCATGGTCGGCATCGCCACCGTCTCGCTGTCTTACGTTTTCCTGGCCATGTCGCAGTCGCTCTGGCAGTTCTACCTGACCGTCGGGATCGGCATGGGCATTGGCATGAGTTGCATGGGCACGATGGCCTGGCACCGCTGCGTCATCTTCTGGTTTGATCACTGGCGCGGACGCGCTATTGCCATCGCCGTCATGGGCGCATCGCTCGCCGGCATCATGATGCCGCCCCTGGTCACGGCACTGGTCGACGCCTACGGGTGGCGCAGCGGATACTATGCCTTTGCCATCTCTACCGCCGTCACGCTGCTGCCGCTGGTGTACCTCTTTCTGCGCGATCGCCCCGAGGAAATTGGCGAGGTCCGCGACGGACTGCGCTACGTTGCAAAGCTCGGAACCGACAAGGTTGAGGTTGCTCACGACTCGCGCGAGTGGACGTGGCAGGAACTCCTCAAAAGCCCCGCGTTCTGGGCCATTGGCCTCATCTTCGGCTCCATGGTCTGCGTCTTCAGCGCGGTCATGCTGCACCTCTTCGGCCACCTCCTCGATATTGGCCTCAGCACGGAGAGCGCAGCCCTGGTGCTCTCGGTAACCGCACTCTTTGCGGCGCTGGGCAAACCCGTGGTGGGGCTTCTCTCCGACTTCCTGGGCGCGGGCGTCAGCATCTGGCTTGCGCTGGTCTGTCAGGGTGTGGCGCTCCTCGTGTTCACACAGGCGAACACGTTTGAGCTGGCGGTCGTAGCCGCAGGATTGTACGGCTTCGGGTATTCCGGCATGTCGCCGCTCAGGACGTTTGCGGTATCCACGTCGGTCGGCAGTCTGAGCTTTGCCATGGCTACCGGCGTGTTACGCTGGGTAGAGCTGCCGTTTGTGCTTGCCGCGTCACCCCTCGCCGGTTTCATCTATGACGCCACCGGGTCTTACAACACCGCGTTCATGATTCTCGCCGGCCTCATGGCAGTCGCCTGCATCGGGCCCTTTTTCATCCGCGTCGGCGGCGCCGCCGAACGCCGCGCCCTCAAGGAAAGCGCCGCCTGACGCACGTTTCCGGCCGATCAATCGCGCGCCCAGCGGGATTCACAAGTCGTTAACATTTCCCCACATCGCGCGCACCGCGATTTGCTAATTTTGCTGGGCAGAGATCACAGTTAGAGGCACTTGTGCGTTCAGTTTACGCCTTACAATCCACCCGCGAGCATGGCGCGTACGTTGCGAGATACGACCGTACGCCCAAGTACTTCACCAGCCGTGCGTCAGCCTGGTGGTTCAAGGCGCGGCGCGGCAAGTGGCACTGGAAGGTCGTGAAAGACCACGAACTGGATCTGCAACCGATCGTCGAGCTTCACGAGTTCCACTGAAACTATCAGCGCCGGCCCAGACGGTGAAGCCATCGCTTCAACCGTCGGCGCCAGCCACGTTCCCACGCCGCGCGGCGCTCAGCCGCCGCCCTGAACATCTGGTCCAAAGACGCCGCGTCTTCTCGACTCAGCGGACTTGCCGCGGCCAGTTCCTGAACCTGATCTACGCTGCTTGCGCCAGCAATGGCTGCGGTTATCTGTGGCTGCGACATCACCCAACCCAGCACCACGCCGCTCACCGACAGGCCGGAACGCTCCGCGATTCGTACGAACTCCTGCCGTGCCCCAGCGGGCAGGTCACCACGGATCAACTCACCACCGGCCAACGGTGAATAGCCAAGGGCTGCGACGCCCCCCGCGCTGCAGCGCGGCCAGTGATCGATATCGGCCAAGCGGTCCAGCAGATTGTACGACATCTGCAGGCTCGCAATCTGCGTGCAGGCGAGCGCCTCGCTGATCTGCGCGGGCAGGAAGTTGCAGATCCCGATCGCGCGCACCATGCCTGCCTCGCGCAGGCGTTCCAACTCGCCGAGCGCATCGGCGAGCGGCGTTGCCTCGTCGAACTGATGAATCTGCACCAGATCGAGATAGTCCGTGCCGAGCCGGCCGAGGCTCTGTTCAACCTGCCAGCGCAGCGACGCCGGCCGGCTGTCGCACCGTACCGCGCCATTTTCATGCCTGAATAGCACGGCTCCGCGGGCCGCGTCATCCCAGCGCAGGCCCACCTTACCGAAGATCTGCACGCGATCGCGCGGCACGCCCGCAAGCGCCTCACCGAGCTGACGTTCCGCGTCGCCGAAATCGTAGAGCGGCGCGGTATCGATAGTACGGATTCCAGCATCCAGCGCGGCGTGCACGATCGTCACACGCTCACGATGGCTTTGCACACGCCGCGCCATATTGCCGAAGATGAGGGGCGGAAATTCCGGCGCCGCAGCCACCATTCAGTCTGCCGCTCTGGCCTGCGCCTGCGCCTGCTCCACCTGCGCCCGGCTCAGCCGTACCCCGAGGCTGAGCACAAACGCCAGCACAAACGTCACCGCGCACCCGCCAACCATGCAGATGCGCAGCAACTCCTTGGTGGCTTCCGACTGGACGGTGAGCGCGCCGTCGAAGCCGGTAAAAGCGAGCAGCGCCATGCTGAGCGTAGGCGCCAGGAGATAACCGGTTTTGAACGCCGAGTTGTAAACCCCCACGAACGCGCCTTCGCGCCGGCGCCCGCTTTTCACCTCGTCCAGATCGCAGACGTCGGCGACGATGGACAGCGGCAGGATTTCGATCGCCGTGTTCCCGAGAGGCAGGGCCAGCATGTGAAAGAGGAAATACCAGTAGGGTTCGCCGGGTTGGAAGGCAATCAGCGCCGTGAGCGGCACGGTGAGACTCAAGAGCAGAAAGATCTTCAAGAGACGCGTTTTTTCGATATTGGCACCCAGACGGCGAATCAGCAGATTGAGTGCCATGCTGACCAGCGCACCACCCGCCGTGGCCCACATCAGGAGCGTCGCAAAACCCGCTTTGTCGCCGTCGTAGATGATGTAGGTGATGAGATAGGCGGCGAAGCTGACTGAGAAATACTGGCCGATGCCGTAAAAGAATACGGTGGCAACCAGAAACATGAACGGACGGTTGGAGAGCGTAATGCCTAACGCGCGCTTGAGCGGCAGCGGCTGCCCGGGTTCCACGCTCGCTCTTTCGCGGGTGCCGAACGTGGCTGCGAGCCCGGCGACTATGATGATCACCCCAACCCCGCACATCACCACGGCAACGCCCGTGATCTCGTCCGGGAAATATTCCGGATTGGTGGCGAGCACAAATGGCACCGTCGCGAGCACGGTCATCGGCACGCCGATGAAGTGACGCCAGCCGACAATACGCGTGCGTTCCTGGTAGTCCCGCGAAAGCTCAGCCCCCAGGGCGTAGTACGGCACCACCGCCATCGTGTGCGTGACGTAGTAGAGGAGCTTGAAGAGCAGGAAATAAACAAAGATGCTCACGAGAGTGGGCATCGGATCCCAAAACATCACAATCGTGGGCATCCAGCTCAACGGGAAGACGATGCCGAGCGTGATCGAGCCGACGAGTATCCAGGGCCGGCGTTTCCCCATTTTGCTTTTTGTGCGATCTGACCACTCGCCAACCAGCGGGTCGGTGACCACATCGAGGAGCTTCACCAGAGGTTGGCCTATTGCGATCCAGAGCGGCGGGATCGCGAGCGTCGTTGTGTAGAAGTAGAACATGTACTTCCCGATCACGTTTTTGATCAGGTAGTCAGCGCCATTGAAAACGCTGTAACAAATACGTTCACGAGTGGTAAGCGGCTCGTCCGCGTCCGCTGCGTCCGTTGACACCCGCGCTTCGTTCACGGTCCGCCTTCAGCCCGCGGCATCTGCTTCGGGGAAACGATGAGCTGCACTTCGATACAGAGGCCAGGGACGAATTTGCCAAGCCACCGATTAAAACGGTACCACCAGAGGTAGTTCTCAAGCGGCCGCAGGAACCCTCCCGAAATGACGCGGAAGCCGCGGGCTTCCTGCTCATCGTAGAGCGCCGCCAGATCCTTGCGGATGGAGCGCAGGGAGTAGGTCTGAATATGCTCAGAGCCACGCAGACCGTATCGCTTTACCTGCCACCGGCGCAGCTTCGCGATCGGTTCGGGAAAAACCGGCACGCCGACAACAAAAAGACCGCCGGGTCTGAGCACGCGATGCACGTTTCTAATGACCGTTTCGGGGTGGTTGAGATGCTCCAGCAGCTGCTCGCAGATCACCACGTCGAGACTGTTGTCATCGAAAGGCAGGTTGTCCTCCGCGTTGCCCGGCTGCACGTTCCATGGATTGCCGGCATAGACGTCCGATTTTCGCTCCGGGTCGATGTCGATGCCGTTCATCTCAAACCGATCGCCGACACCCTCGTGCTGGATGTAGAGAAAGGTGCGTCCGAAACCGGCGCCAATGTCCAGCAGCCGGAAGGTCGCTTCCGGATCTTTGTCCTTCAGCCAATCACGAAGCGTTTCGGCCAATGCAGGGTATCTTGCCAGACGCAGGCGGTAGCGCACCCGAGCAGGTTCCACGCCATAGGCCCAGACGTCTTTGCCCGGCCGGAAAAGAACAAACAACTGCTGACCCCTGCTCTATGGAGGGATCATTCTAACTGGAAAACGATCGAGCGCGAGACGTCAGTGCTGGGCGAGCTGGGCTTCCCCGGTTGTGCGGTTGCGGCCGCGCTCTTTCGACGCATAAAGGCAGGCGTCCGCCCGTTCGATGAACGTCGCCAGCTCTTCGCCAGGTTGATACTGCGCGAGGCCCAGCGAAATGGTGACCCGCAGATCGTCCCCACTGTCACCTTTCAGCCGCTGCGCTTCGATGATGGCGCGGATGCTCTCTGCCAGCATCATGCCGCCATCCAGCGGCGTTGCGGGCAGAAGCACGGCAAACTCTTCACCACCGTAGCGCGCCAGCAAATCGCGGCCTTTCACGCACTGCTCCATCTCTTGTGCAACAAAACGCAGAACGCGGTCACCGATGAGGTGGCCATGCGTATCGTTGAACGCCTTGAAATGGTCAATGTCAGCCAGGATCAGGCATAGCGGTGTCCCCGCGTCGGTGGCTTCGCGTGCCAGCCGTTGCAGGGCTTCGTCGAAGGCACGGCGGTTGGCGACCATGGTCAGCGCATCCGTGCGCGAATCTTTGCTGAGACGATCCACCTGAGCGCGAAGCTCCGTCAGCTCGTCCGCCATGTTGTGCAACGAGGTTTCGACTTCCTGGCTCCGCGTCTTGGTTCGCGCGGTTTCCCGCACCAACTCGACGACCAGGCGGTTGAGATCCTCTTTTGTGGGATTCTGTTGCAGCGATTCGCCGCAGCTGTCGAGGACCGTGGAGAAGTGATTGATGTCTTCACCCAGGCCGTCGAGCTCCATGAGCACCGACTCGACCGCTTCGCGAACTGCGCCCTGGATCCCGTCGACTTCCGTCTGCAGCTCGGAGATGAAGTACTTCTCGTAAATCGTGCGGCATGACGTCGGGTCAAAGTCCCGGCCTTCCTCGATGCGGCGTTCAATCTCCTCGGAGAGATCCTCATTGGTGCGGGTGACGTAGTCGTACCAGACCGCGTAGTTTTGCGGAATGGTGGGGATGCGTTGCTGACTCATCAGCGGCAGAACGCGTTTGAGCGTTTGCACGGATTCATCCAGCGGTATTTCGAACGGTGACGGCATTGTGAGCAATCGGTTAGCAGCCTTCCATTAAATCTAGCCAATAGTTCGGTAAGTGCCACCTTTCCGGCTCCTGCAAACCGTAAAATTGCGGAGAATGCCCGTATGGCTGCGTTTGCCGTGCCCCGCAGGGCCGTTACAGGGTTGCGAACCAGCCGGAGTGCGACGAATGCCAGAAATTTGACGCCGGTTGAACCCGCTCAACGGCGCTTGAACGCGTGCTCAGCCGCCGGTGAATGCATCCAGCGCCGCCTGTTTCGCCCACTTGTAGTCGGCTTTGCCGTTCGGCGCGCGGCGCACGGTGTCGACGACCAGAATCTGTTTCGGCAGCTTGTAGCCCGCCAGGTGGTCGCGCGTGAAATCGATCACCTCACCTTCGGGAGCCTCCTGTCCCTCGCGGAAGGAGGTCACGGCAACGACACGTTCGCCGAAGCGGTCATCGGGCACGCCCACGACGAGGCAGTCGTAGACGGATTCGTGGCGTTTTACCGCCTCTTCGACTTCCTCCGGGAAAACCTTTTCACCGCCCGTGTTGATACAGACGCTGCCGCGACCCAGCAGCGTAATGGAGCCGTCCGCCTCCACCGTCGCGTAGTCGCCGGGAAAGCTGTACCGAACGCCGTCTATCTCCTTGAACGTTGCGGCCGATTTCTCCGGATCTTTGTAGTAACCGAGCGGCACGAAACCCGAGGTTGCCACCTTGCCGATTTCTCCCGAGCCCGCAACCACGATGCGCCCGTCGTCGCTGATGACTTTCACCCCGTCGTTCATTTCGAACTTGGCGGTTGCCACCGATGCCTCCCGCGTCGTGATCGAGCTGCCCATACCGCCTTCGGTGGAGCCCATGATGTCCGCGAGAATCATGTCGTGATGCCGCAGAAGCCCCTGTTTGGTTTCCGCGCTCCACATCACACCACTCGACATCATCTGTTTGACCGAGCTCAAGTCATAGGGGCTGCCGCGCTTTTCTGCTGCGTCGAGTGCCGCCAGCATCGGCTTGGCGAAGGTATCACCGACGATGACAATGTCGGTCACGCGATGCTGACCGGCCAGCCGCCAGAGCTGATCCGGATCGAGGCCAAGATGTGACGTGGTGACCACGGTCCCGCCGAGCAGCATCGGCAGCATGGCGCCCAGCCAGCAGCCCGTGCCGTGCATCAGCGGGCAGCCCACCAGCGTTACGGGCGGATCCTCGATGGCGGCAAGAAAGTCGGCATATTCGGCCATCGTCTCAGGCGGCGTGAGTTCGCGGCCGGCCGCTCCCATGCCGATGAAGTAGTAGGCAAACATCCCCACCGGGTACATCACGCCTTTGGGCATACCCGTCGTGCCGCCGGTGTAGAGCATGTAAACGCCTTCGGGATCGCGAGCTACACGCGGCGCGGGCGCGTGGTCGCGGATGGAGCGTTCGTAATCGACGGCAAAGTCCATCAAAGCCTCGGTGCCGTCGTCGATCTGTACGAAGAGCTTGACCTTGGGCAGCTTGTCTTTGATCTCCCAGATACGCATGGCGTAGCAGGCCTGGAAGAAAACGGCCTCAGCGTCAGCATTGTCGAGGAGATAGACGAGTTCATCCGCCGTGTAACGGTAGTTCACGTTGATCGGGCAACCGCCAACCTTGAAGATTCCGAACTGCGCCTCGAGATACTCATTCGAGTTGTGCAGGTACAGCCCCGCTTTGCTGTCTGCCCCGATGCCGTGCGCACCCAGGAGCGCGGCAACTCGCGCCGCGCGGTCTTCATAGTCTGCCCACCTGAGCTCACCTTTGTCGCCAATCGCCGCGATGCGCTGTGGAAATTGATCCGCAACCTGTTCCCAGGCCGTTGCAAAGTGAAACGCCATCTCATCACTCCCCCAGAGTAGAGTCGCCCATGCTACACAGGCTGCGGCCAGCCGTTCAATGGGTCACTCAGCAGGACTCATGCCCGCCACAATGTGGTGCATTTGACCACTCAGTCCGTCGCGACGGTCCGCCTCCCACCGCGCAAAGCCCCATTCTGCCGGGAAAGAGAACCATATACGCAGTTGGCACGACTATTGAATTGCACAACGTACATAGAGGCATCCGAAGCGGGTGCCAGCGAAGAGCAAGATGAACACACGAGAACACAGCGCGCCACAACCTGACACCAAAGCGCAGCACAACGAGGACCAACCGATGAACGCCGAGCACATGCCTGCAATGAACATCCGCATGTCACGCATCTCCCACCCCCGCGCAACCTGGCTTGCGATTGCGCTTCTGGTGGTGGTGTTCCTCGCATTCGGTCTCTGGGCGGAAGCGAGCCTGCCTCAGGCGCAGAGCGCATCACCGCTGCTCGAGTCGAGCCTGGCCGCACACTATCCATGGCTGGACAAGCTCACGGCTAACCTCGGCGGATAACCCGACTCAAGCCCGCCGCTGACCTGCCGATACTAACGAGGAGCCGACCATGTCGAACGACTTTCGCGACCGCCTGAAACGTCGCATCCAGCTGGACAAAGAAAACGGCTGGGTGTTTGGCGTCTGTGCCGGGCTTGCCAACGCCTGGCGGCTGGATCCGGCGTTCGTTCGAGTGGGCGTTGTGGTTGCCGGGCTTTTTTACCCGAAGATCGTGATTGCCGCCTACCTCGTTGCATGGTTGTTTTTGGACGACCGTTCCGTCTACACCGACTGAGGCGGTCCAGCGGAGAAACGACATGCCGACAGTCGCATGGATGCGCACTGCACTGATCACGAGCTGCCTTGCCCTCGGCGGATGCGTCAGCTACCACTCCGAACGCGATCGCGTGGACGCCGACATTCCCGACCTGAGTGCGCTGCAGCAGATTACGCCGGGTGAGACCACCACGGACTGGCTGGTGGCCCAATTCGGGCAGCCGTCCGCGGTTCGTCGCCCCAGCGACGCGATTGCGGTCTGGCAGTATCAGAACGTCTCCCGATCCACGACGCGCGTGCGTGCGCTGCCGCTCTTTGCCGTTGAGCTCGAGGATCAGTCACGCACGGTGTATCACTTCGAAATCGAGAACAACTACGTGGTCCGCTTCTGGCAGGACATCCCCGAGTAGCGGCTACCGGGCTCAAGCCTGTGCGGCCAGCTCCGCAAAGTCCTCACCCAGCTCAACGAGCGCGTCGCGAAAACGCTCAGCCTGTTTCTCGGACAGATTCGACAGAACGTAGGCGGCCACGTCGCGGCCAAGCGCAATGTTCGCTTCGCTCACGCGGGTGTATTCGGGTCCGTAGTAATCCTCCCGGGCTTTGGACAGGGCCGCGAAGCGCTCACCAAAGTCCGGCGCCTGACGCTCTTCGAGCAACGCCACGAAGTCCGCCTGCCAGCGCCGCCGGTACGCCGCCCAGAGTTCCCGCTCGGGCTCGTAGGCCTGCGCGCGGCGGCCTATGTAGTTGCGCTGACGGACGTCGAGACGCCCGGTAAACCGTTCCAGCGTATCCTCGAACTCTTTGGCCCACTCAGCTTGCACCTTCTCCAGCGGCTTGCCGACTTCAGCTTCCTCAATTTCGACGTTGCTCGCCTCGAGCTTCTCAGGCAGCCCCGCCACCTGCTCCTCGGAAAGGCTCGCGAGAATGTGCACGGCAATGGGGAGCGATTTGTCTTCGATGGCATCACCCCAGACGAAAAACTGCTCGAAAATCCCCTCGATCTGCGCCGCGCTGACGCCATCGCTCAGCTGATCCGCCAACCCCATCATGTAGTCACTGTAGAGGGGCAGCTGGGTGGTGCGATGCCAGTAGAGCACTTTGCGGATCTCAGTCTGCAGATAGTCTTTCTGAGCGCGATCGAGCTCGACATAGTCGCTGACGCCCCAGCGGATGAAGCGGTCCAGATTGTTGTAGGCGAGCTTGATGCTGCAGCCGGACGTTGCCGCCACCAGAACCAGTAACAGCAGCGTACGACAGGTTCTCTTGACGAACTGTCTCACGAAATGTCCCTCACCAGATATTACCTCCGTCTTCTTCGCGCGCTTCGCTCTCTTTGTCCTCATCCTGCCCCAGCGTGCCGCGCTCCTGGAAAGCCCTGAAGGCTTCAATCTCACTCTGCAGCTGGGAGAACACATAGCCGAGCACCGCCGCATCGTCCAGGAAACCCCAGCCGAACAGAAAGTCCGGCACCACGTCCAGCGGCACGACAAAATAGAGCAGCGCCGCCGCCACGGCAACGATGGTCGACCTGGAGACGTCCCTGTAGTCACCCGCGAGCCAGGCCTTGATGAGCGCAATGCCGAGCGTCAGCTGATCGCGCATTTCACGAAACTTCCCGCCGCCCGCGGATGTGAGCTTGCCGGCCGCCTGACGCGTCAGGCTCTGCAGCCGCCCCGGCGATTCGACCATCGATTCCGCGCGACGACGGAACTCGCCATAGCGACGGGGTTCGTCAGCCACGGTCTGCTGCCGCAAATGCCAGCAGCCATCTGGCCATGGCATCTTCCGAGGTTTCCTCAGCGAGACTATCGACGCCCCGCCGGTAGACGGATTCACCAAGCAGCTCGCGCCGGCGTTCGAGCAGCGCGCGCGCGTAAGGCGCGGAAAATTCCGGATGGCTCTGCACGGTAATGACCTGATTGCCCATGGTGAATCCGGCAATGGGACAGAAGCTGTTGCTGAGGTAGACCTCCGCGGACTTCGGCAGTTCCTGCACCTGGTCCATGTGACTCGACAGGAGTGCAAATGACGCTTCGCTGTCCGGCATCCAGGGCTGACGCGTCACGACCTCGCTGGTGTGCACCCCCACGGCCCAGCCGTCATCGTGAGCGCTGACGCTGCCGCCGAAGAAGTGGGCCATGAGCTGATGACCGAAACAGATGCCGATGATCTTTCTGTCGGCGGCCATCGCTGCCCGGACAAAGTCCGCCAGCGCCGCAATCCACGGCAGGTTGTCGTAGACGCTGAGGCGACTGCCGGTGATCACGTAGGCGTCACATTCCGTATCCTTCGGCAGCGCGGATTGCACGTCATAGGTCGTAAACTCGAGCCCTTCATCAACCGCCGCGAACAGGTTTTCGAACATGAGCGGGTAGTCGCCATGTTCCTCCCGGAACTCGGGCAGCACGGAGTCGGTCTGCAGAATGCCGATATGCAGGCTCATGGATCAGATGATCTCGAAGTAACGTTCGAGTTGCCAGCTGTTGAGATTCCGTTCGTACTCCGCGCACTCCCACTCCCGTGTCATGACGAAGTGCTCAACGAACGGCTGACCGAACGCCTCCACGGCGAGTTCCGATGCAGCCATGCGAGCGGCCGCGGCGCGCAGGTTCGTGGGAAACTGCTGCTCCGGCGGCAGGCTGTCCTGAATGTCGTAAGCGTTGCCGCTGACCGGCGCGGTCGGCTCGAGGCCGTCTTCCATACCTTTCCAGGCAGCAGCGAGCACGGCTGCCGCCACGAGGTAAGGGTTACCATCCGCACCGCCGACGCGGCACTCGATCCGCTGGCTCGTCGGACTGCCGGGAATGACGCGGACACCGGCGGTACGGTTTTCCACGCCCCAGGTTGCCGCCGTTGGCGCCCAGGCACCTTTGACCAGGCGCGTGTAGCTGTTGATGGTGGGCGCCAGCATCGCCAGGAGCTCCGGCAGATAACGCTGCAGGCCGCCTACGGCATGGCGCTGGCGGTCCGACATGGTGCTGTCGCCACGCTCGTCGTAGAAGCGGTTGTGATTGTCTGCATCTGCGATGCTGAAGTGAAAGTGTCCGCTCTGACCGGGATAGTCCATCGACCATTTGGCCATGAAGGTGCCAATCAGATCCTGCTTCTGCAGGTATACCTTCGAGAAGGTTTTGAACAGATTCGCGCGATCCGCCGCCTCCAGACCCACTTTGGACTTGAGTGCCGCCTCCCATACCCCGGGACCGGTCTCACAGTGCAGGCCTTCGAGATCGCAGTCGAGGGCGCGCGCATAGTCCATCAAACCGCCGAAGAGATCCGAGGCCACGGAATTGCGCAGCACCGAATAGCCGAAATTGCCCGGCGTTACCGGGCGCAGGTCCCTGTAGCCTTTGTCACGCACGCTGTGAGCGGTTTCCGAGAAGACAAAGAACTCGTATTCGAAGCCGCTGCGGACCGCCATCCCCGCCTCTGCAAAACGCTCCAGCACCACGCCGAGGCGGGTGCGCGGGCACAGGGGATGCACGCCACCATCGAGTTCCACGAACTCACCGATGAAGTACGGGCAGTTTTCGTCGGGCAGCCAGCGTTCGGTATCGACCAGGAGGCGGTATCCCGTATCCGGAAAACCGGTGTGCCAGCCGGTGTACTGGCCGGCCTCATACAGCTGATCATCCACGTCCCAACCGAAGACGCAGTCGCAGAATCCACCGAGCTTTTCGAGCAGCCCCGCAAACTTATCCACATTCACGT
Source organism: Pseudomonadales bacterium (assembly GCA_028285415.1). Lineage (GTDB taxonomy): Bacteria > Pseudomonadota > Gammaproteobacteria > Pseudomonadales > Azotimanducaceae > UBA4421. The sequence continues at coordinate 244,532 of JANQPF010000005.1, read as the reverse complement.
ACTTGCCGCGGATCACGCCGTCGATGTCGGTGAGACCGAGCTTGACCTTGGTGACGCCTTTCTCCCGATACTGCGCAAGTTTCTGCTCGAGCACTTCCTTTTCGTCGTTCGCCACCGTCCGTCGCTCCTGAATTCAGCCGACCGGCATTTAAAAGCATCTATACATCAACAACAACGGGATCGCTTGTGGATAACTTTGAGGATAACTTTGACCTGCCACGGACAGCGGCGACATGCAACCCCTGCGACATAGTCTGAACGTTAGTCGAAAAATACCAATTTAATAAACTAAATCAATGGGTTAGAGAATCGATATCACGCAATAGATGAGATTTGCGAGTCAATTGGCGGACCGGGATGAGGTTGTCGGGCGTTGTGTATAAACGATTTGTCGAGGAGGTTAGTGTCTACTCACAATGCGGCCCGTGGAGTGCAACAATTCTGTCACATAGGCGTGCATCGCTCACCACAAAGTAAAACCGTTAGGTTAAGGAGAACGGTCGAAATTCCTATTCCGGCAGATCCTGATCCGCCGGCAGTTTGATGGCATCCTCGGCATCCCGGATCGGTGAAATGTCCGTAAAAATCTGCTCATCGTAGGGCAGAAGCTCACGACTGTCGGCGATGATGGTCTCTACCCAGCCGCCTTCCGCAGCGTCCAGCGCTTCCTGAGCTTCCGCTTCGAGCGGCGCGGGTGCCGCCGCTGCGATGTTGCCAAACAGGATGGCGCCCGCGGCGATGGCGAGCCTCACAGCGGCGACAGTCGTTCTAGTGCGCATAGCGCAGCATCCAGTAAATCTGTGTACCGTCATCCTCAAATCCTCCTGAGCTTTCGTGCGCCACCGGATAGCCGACGGTCAGGCGGGTGACGAGACTTCCGTGTCCGTCGTCCAGGAGCTGCGCTTCCCAGCCGAGACCAACGCTCGTCAGTCGGGTCCAGGCGTCGGTGTCGTTGCGCTCCCCGTAGATGCCGTCCACGAACAGCCACCAGTCACCGCGGGGCGCGGCAAATCTCAACGTCGCCTGCAGATTCACGCCCTGGTCCAGGAGCGCCTCACCATGCTCGAATCCTCGATTGGTCTGCGGTCCGGTACCGGCAAGGCGCAGCGTCGGCGGCAGCGCATCGTCGGCAAGCTGCCAGCGTCCGCCCAGGGTCAGCTTCGCTCTGGTATCGATCCACGGCAGAGACACCGGGCGCCACGCGTCAAGCGCCGCGCGCACCCGCCAGAATTCGCCGTCCTGACCAAACCGTTCGTCATCCACGCCGCCGACAAGCGCCTGGAGGCTGGCCTCAGCTGCAACGCGCTCGGCATCCCACAGCCGATGGCCGTCGGCACCGGCGTGGACAAACCAGGCGCGCTGCCCATCGACAAAATCCCAATCGAGATCGTGCAGGCCAACGCCATAGCTGTACTCCCGCCGCTTCGTGCGGGTGAACTGTCGAGTATCGGTAAGCTTCGCATCAAACAGCAGACCGTCACCTTCGACGTCATATTCGTCGAGACGAAGATCCGCCCAGCGCAGCGTCGCGTGCGACTCGAAACGGCCATTCATGATCGGCGTCAGGTATCCCACCTCGAGATACTGATGATCCGCCGGATCAACGCTGCTGAACGCTTTCGCTGACAGCACGTCCCCAACCCCGCGCGGGCTGTTCCACTGGCCTTGCAGGGTCACCCGTTCTTCACCGAGAGGCTCTACGCCATGGTTGTCGAGCTGAATGAATCCCGCAAACCGCTGATACTGCTGCAGATCGAGCACCATCTCGGTCGTACCCACTTCGCTGCCGGGCACAAACCCCGCCTGAGCGCGCATGCCGCGCGTGCGGTTGAAAAGATTGAGCCTGGTTTCGACCGCGTCACGGCTCACCACGCTGCCCAGGAGCTCGGCAAACCGCTCTTCGATGGCGCCACCCTGCTCACCGCTCACCGTGATCGCAGAAATACGCCCGAGAGAAACGCCGAGCGTCACGTCCGTGCCATCCACCGATTGCGCCGGCACGTATGCGCGAGCGAGGGGATAACCCTGCTCGCGCACCCAGGTCTGCAGCAATCCGGCAAGGGCTTCCAGCTGCACCAGCGAAACGCCGCGGCGGCGTTTCTGCGCGGCGACAAGCGCCTGCAGGTCTTCGAGGTCACGCAGGTTCAGCCGCGTGTCTTCGTCATGTAGTCCTATGGCCTCGAGATAACGGGCAACCTCTTCGAGCTCCGCCGCGTTGAAGCCGTGATCGAGCGTGGCATTTTCCGCTTTCAGCTCGCTGAGCCTCGCAGCGACGAACGTCGCAACCTCCGCCTCGTCAATCTCTTCTTCGAGTCCGGTCACCCGCACCTGGGCTACGTCGTAACGGGGTGCCGTTGCGGGGTTCGGATCGCGCTCTGCAACCGGCGGAATGTCCGCCGCCAGCACCGTCATCGGCAGGAGTGCCAGAGCCGCCAGCAGCAGCACAACGGCGGTCCACAACATCCAGTTCGGCGAGGCCGCCTGCTCGTCGTCGCCAATGGCCACCGCCGGTCGACGCTGCGTGATATCGAGGTCGAAGCGCGGCTGCGTGTCTTCCGAATGGCGCTCCTGCCCGCAAACGAATTTGTCGATCATGGCGCGTCGCGCCTCGCGGTATTCCAGGCGCGTCAGCTCACCCGCCGCGCAGGCTTTGGCAATACGGCGCAGCCGATTTGCTTCCGGACTGAGCTGCAGCAGACTCACGACACCTCCCGCACGAGACGGAAACCGGTGCGTCGATCACCGGCGAGTCTCGCTTCGCGCCGACTGTCGATGCTGCACTCTTCGAACGGATCGCTGTACGCGCCGCCGAGCGCATCATAACTTTCCCCGTTCCTGACCATCTCCTGCACGTTGCCCAGCACGTTGACGAGCCCGAAGGGATTGGCAGCACCGCTCGCGGCCGCGAGGGGGCCGTCACCGCGGCTGACACCGCCGAGCTCTATCCGGCAGTTACGGTTGGGATCGTCCGTGCCGCGCGCGACGTAAATCCATTCCTCAGCCGTCGGCAGGCGATAGGTAAATCCGGCACGCTCGGAGAGCCAGGCGGCATATTCTTCGACGAGTTGCACCGACACGCCCGTAACCGGCATCCGCTCATCGCCGCCGGGCTCACACTGCCCGGTGGCTTCGCAGAACGCGTTGAACTCACGCCACGACACTTCTGTGCGGGATACGGCAAATTTGGCAAACGCTTCGGTACCCGGCACGACAACCAGCTTCGGACCCTGATCAAATTCGCTCAAGCGATCGACACAGAAGCTGCCACGTCCGCTGGCGCCGCCGTTGCCGACGAGGTAGTGCGGAGCGCAGGGGTCGACGTTCGTCGCCGCCAGCTGCGGCAGCGCACCAAACTGTCTACGCGCTTCGTTGTTCAAGGTCGCGGCGCGATCCGGATCAACGGCGCTCAGCCGCGTCACACACCGGCCAACGGCCTCACCCGTCCTGTTGAGGAGCGTCGCATGATGTTGCGGGTGTGCCGCACGGATGACGTCCATCCGATTCTTGAGCAGGCCGACGTCCAGCCGCAGGCAGCTGACGTCGAGCAGCTCCGCCATCTCCTCTTCGAGCTCTGCAAACCGCACCTGCGCTACGGCCGCTGCTTCCGCCGCCTGCGCCTTGTCCACCGCACCTTGCATCGCGGTGTCGGTATCGAGCCAGGTCTCTTCCTCGAAGACCTGTTCCTCGAACGCGGCCCACGCGTTCTGTGCGAGATCAACTTCACCTGCGCTGATGAGTCGCGGCACCTCCAGATTGAGATGAGCAACCAGCTCGACGCGCGCGGCGGCCAGCGCCGTGGAGCGCGGGAAGTGCGCTTGCGCATAGGTCAGCATCTGTTCGGCAAGCGCCAGCCACGCATCGTCCACCGGCTGATTCGAGAGATCATGCATCGTCACGAGAACGCGTTCGTGCAGCACCTCCCGTGCCTGGGCCGTAGCGCCGAATTTGCTGCTCGCCGCAAGCTGCGCGAACGCACCTTCCAGCGTTTCGATATTCCTGATGCGGCCGGCGTAGGCTTCTTCAATACGGTTGTTCACCGCGCTCAATATCTTTGGATCCGGCGAAAACGTACGCAGCGTCTGCACTTCGCTGAAGAGCAGGCGCTCCCATGCCGGATCGAATTGCGGATCTCTCAAGAGGCCCGCAATGCGCGCCAGCTGCGCGTCGACCAGCGTCTCCTGGCGTACCTCGAGCTTCACCTCCTGGATGTCAGCGGAGTCGTGCAGCATGGCAAGTACGCTTGCCGTGACCAGCACCCCGGTCGCCACCAGGCTCCATATCTGCCAGGAGGTTTTGCCGAAGAGCCCCTCGAGCACTTCGTGCGCGTTCGCCGGTCGGTTCTGACGATTGAACTGCAGGCAGCGTTCGAGCATGCGCCAGCGGCGCCGGGACAGCTGCTTGATCCGTTCGGGCTTGAGCCCCTCTTTTGCCGCCTCGTTGGCGGGCGTGCGTCCATACGGATGATGCCCCGTGAGGACCATGTAGATGACCACGCCGAGCGAGAAGAGGTCGTCCCGCGGCTCCGGATTGTCTCCGTTCAGCATCTCCCGGCTGGCATAAGCCGGGGTCAACGCGGCCAGCCGCGACGGGTCGAAGTCGGTATCTTCGCCGCCGCTGTTCAGACGCATTGCGCGGGCGATGCCGAAGTCGAGAATTTTGGTCTGGCGGTTGGTGACAAACACGTTGCCGGGTTTGAAGTCGGCATGCACCACCCCCTCATCGTGGGCGTGGGACAATCCTTCAACCATGCCCTGGATGACCGTCCAGGCGAGGTCTTCCGGCAAACCGTTGGGATACGATTTCAAGAGATCAGCAAGCTCGCTGCCCTCGAGAAGTTCCATCGTGATGAACGGCACATCGCCGTCCTTGTCGAAGTCGAAGATCGAAACGATGTTCTTGTGTCTGAGACCCTGAGATTTGGACGCCTCGCGTTCTAGCGCGATGAACGCCTCGGGATGATTACGGAAGTCATTGTTCAAGACCTTGACGGCAATGAACGGCTGACTGTCCCGCGCCTCGACCTTGCGCAGGTCTTTCGAGCGGAAGACGCTGCCCATCCCACCCGTGCCAATACGCTCCTCGAGCACAAAACGCTGTTTCAGCACTTTGGGCGTCTCGGCTTCGCCGCCGGGTGCGCCGGTGAATTCGCCGCTGCGCCAGCTCGAACCGGTCAGACTGGCGCTGACGCTAAGGTCCCCGCGCATGACAGTCTCATCGCGGAAGACGGTCGCGTCCGCGCCGCTCGTCTCCTGCGAGTTGCGGTTGTCCTTGTCGAGATTCTCTTCAGCGGGATCAGGCATGGTCGTATCCCGCCCGCGCGACCACAATTGACACGTTGTCTCGTGCCTCGCCTCCGAGACAGGCTGCCATCAGCGTATTCACGGCTTCGTCGACGTCCTGTTGCAAGGCGTCGAAGAGGTCGTGATTGGTGAGCTCCCGATACAGCCCGTCGCTGCAGAGCAGCAGCGTATCGCCTTCGCGCACGTCGAACACGGCAACGTCAAGATGCAGCTCCCGCTGACCCCCAACCGCCCGCGTGATGATGTTGGTGTCGGCCGCCATGGCTTCTTCTTCGGTGACGCCGCCACTGTCGAGCAGGTCGGACACCGGATTGTGATCACGGGTGATCTGGGTGAGATGGCGTCCGCGCAGTCGATACAAGCGACTGTCACCGGCCCAGAGGGCAACCGCGGCATCGTCACGCGCGACGAGCGTCACTACGGTGCTGCCAACGGTATTGCCGTCACAGTTCGCGCGCGCGTGATGGCGCAGATGATCGTTCACCTCGAGCAGACAGTCTTCGATGACGTCTACGCAGTCGGCAAGCTCACCGGGCAGCGAGAGATCCGTTAAGCCCTGCGCAATCTGTTCGCTCGCGTATTCACCGGCTTTGTGCCCGCCCATGCCGTCCGCAACCGCCCAGAGTTTGCGCTCCGACGAGCAGAAAACGGCATCTTCATTGCGCGGCCGGTGATTGCCACGATGGGTGTCTGCAGCGCTAAACCACTCCATCAATCACCCTGCCGGAAATGGATGGGCGTACCGACGTGCAACGGCGAGCCGAGCGAGATCCAGCCCGCACCCCACAGACGCAGGCGGCCCCGGTGCACGTGCGTGACCTGCTCATCTTCGGTCTGCACGTAACAGCCGTTGGTACTGTGATCAACGAGGAAAAAATCGTTGTGCTGGAATTCGATGCGGGCGTGGCTTCGCGATGAGAACGGATTCTCACTGACGAAGTCGTTGACGGTGTCTTTGCCGAGGGTCATGGCCGGACGTACGCCCTCTTCCCCGTCACTCGACGGAGCAAACTCGGCTACCCGATTCTCGATCTCGAGAACCAGGGAAGGAACCACTGGCGCATCCATGTCGCAGCAACCCAAACTAGTGAATACAGGTGCACAGTAGAATAAGGAACCACCCTGGGAGATAGCGTGCGGTGTGTCACAAGATACCCCGCAGGTATCTGGCCAAATCCAGGCACACCCCGCACAATGAATCCGACAGCGCGCGGACCGCGGCGCGCATCGGCGGAGGTAAGCACGCATCGGCGGAGGTAAGGAGGCCTCGTGTCATCGGTCATCGAAGCACCCCTCACAAAACCACCTGAGAAACACGCACTCTGGCGCCGGGTCCTGTTGCGCTCGATGTACTACGTCCTGCGCGCCTCCACCTGGGTCCTGCGTATCGGCGACTACCTCATCGCCCGTTCAGCGGCAAAGTTCAGGATCGACAATCAAAATCCGTACGTCGAATACGCGGCATTGCGCGAACGCGCAGGGGTGCATCGCTCGTACGCCAACCGCGGCTGGCTGATTGCGCGCCATGCCGAAGTAACGGAGCTCTTCCGCGAGCCGCGGCTGTCCAACTACTTCGGCAACAACCCGTTTCTGCGCACCACCCTGGAAACCGTTTCGGGACGCAAAGACATCCCCTTCTTCGACCACCCGAGCCTGCAGCAGGTGGATCCCCCCGATCACACGCGGCTCAGGAAGCTCATGGCCCGAGGATTTCTGCGCGGTTACATCGATTCGCTGAAGCCCACCATCGAGGGCATTGTCGATGGCCTGATTGCGGGGATCGGCAACGCTCCCTCGTTTGATCTCATCGAGACAATTGCGAAGCCGCTGCCCGCCATAGTGATTGCGGAGATGCTGGGCGTGCCCGACGGCGACCGGCACCGCTTCGAAGCGTGGAGCGAAGACCTGCTCGGCATTGCCGCGATCGGCGATCCCGACCTTCTGGTTGCGGGCCTCAACGCGGATGCGGACATGCGGGAATACATGGCGGGTCTCGTCGCCGCCAAGAAAAGCCGACCCGGCGACGATTTCATTTCGGCACTGATCGCCGCCGAGGAGGACGGCGACAAGCTGACGCTCGACGAGCTCTATTCGACCAGCGTGCTCCTGCTGGTGGCCGGTCACGAAACCACCACCCGCCTGATCGGCAGCGCGGTTTGGCTCCTGCTCGATCATCCTGAACAGCTACAGGCCGCGCTTGCGGACGAGACGCTCATGGCAGGCGCCATCGAAGAAACGCTGCGGCTCGAGCCACCTGTCCAGATTGCGCCGCGGCTCGTGAAAGAGGAATTCGAGTACCAGGGGCACACGTTCAAAGAAAACCAGCTGGTGCTCCTGAGCATTGCGTCGGCGAATCGTGACGAGCGGATCTACGAGAACGCGGACGCGTTCGATATCTACCGGCCGCGCGAGGGACACATGAGCTTCGGCCACGGCATTCACCTATGCCTGGGTATTCACCTCGCCCGTCTCGAGGCGGGCATCGCCATTTCGCGGCTCTTCGACGCCTTTCCGAACCTCAGCCTCACGGGGCAGTCACCCCGCTGGCAGGACAGCGCCATGTTCAGAGGGTTGCTGGCACTCGATCTGAAGACTTGAGCGAACGCTGCGCTCAGTGCATGAAGTTGAACATCTTGCGACGGTACTTCGTCGCCAGCTCGTTGCCTTTGCCGAGGATGTCGAAGGCGCGGATCATCGTCAGACGCCCGATGTCGTCGCGAAACCCGCGGTCCGCGAGCAGGATGTCCATGGCCGTCTGCAGTCCCGCCTCAAACTGTTCACCAACAATCTGCTGCACGGCGAGCTGATATTTAAGCTCGAGATCGTCCGGCGTCGCGGTGACGCTCGCTTCGAGCTCAGCGAGACCGGGAAAGCCCGCGGCTTCTTCAACGAATTCGAGACGATTCTGCGGGCGTTCACGTTCCGGCGTATCTTCGGGAATGGACGCCAGCACCGTCCGCGCGTTGTCGAGATCACCCTTGCGTACCAGCACGTCGGCAAGCTCCACCCGAAAACCCTGATTGCCGGGCTCTTCGTTGACCGCCTGCTGCAACATGCCCACCGCGGTGTCGAAGTCGCCGCTGGCAAGGATCTGATCGAGCTGGGTTTTGAGCATGTCCGTCGGCGACTGGGTCAAGGCATCGAGCAGGCTTCGCAGCTGCGTCTCGTCGGCCAGGCCGTCGAGCTGATTGACGATCTGACCGTTGTGCACCACGCGAATGCTCGGTAGTCCCTGCACCCTGAGGTGCTGCGCCAGCGTCTGGTCCTGCGCCACGTCAGAGACGCCCAGCGCAACCTTGCCGCCGTACTGACCCACCAGGTTTTCCAGAACCTGTTTGAACTGCGCAGACTCCGGCACCTGGTCCGCCCAGAAGAGCACCAGAATCGGCAAGCTCTGGGAACGTTCTATGACGTCAGTCTGAAAATTCTCAGGGGTTATCGTGAACGAGGTTGCTTCCATATCGCCGTGAGCGCCAAAAATCGAGCGCGTATCTTACAACACCTCTCCAAAGGATATTTGTCGAATCAGCGGGCGCCGTCCGATCCAGTCGAACCCCTCGTTCTGATTCGCGATACGCAGCTCGTGCACCGCGCTCTGCATGCCGTCGAAGGTGCGGGCGAGGACATTGGGGTGGTTGTTCTGCTCGCTGACATGCCCCAGCACCACCTTGAGCTCGGGGTGGGCAATCTCTTTCAGCAGCGACAGGGCCTGGTCGTTGGACAGGTGCCCGTAGTCCGCCCCCACCCGCCTCTTCAAGCGCGGCGGATAGCTGCCTTCTGCCAGCATGCGCCGATCGTGATTGGCTTCCATCAGAAGCAGGCTGCATCGGCTGTACTGCTCGAGCACGTGCGCGGTCACGCAGCCGAGATCAGACAGAACCCCCACCGTCTCGGTACCGTCGCTCAACACGAACTGCGTCGGCTCGCGGGCGTCGTGCGGCACGCAGACCGGGTTAACGGTAACGCCGCCTATCTCGAACGGCACGTCACCATCGAAGGCGTGGCTTCTGACGCCACCGAGATCATATTTGAGGGTGCCGAACGAGGCATACACCGGCACGGAGTACTTGTGGCAGAGCGCTTCTACGCCGCCGATGTGATCGGCATGCTCATGGGTGACCAGCACCGCGTCGAGATCGCCGCCGGAAAGGCCCAGCCGTGCCAGGCGTTTTTCGGTCTGCTTGAGGTTGAAGCCGCAGTCGATGAGGAACACTTTGTCGGCCAGCGCGACAACGGTGCCATTCCCACGGGAGCCGCTGCCAAGCGACGCAAATCCCATCAGGCGGAGAATTCTCTGATCAGCACCAGCACCTGCTGCGCGAACTCAGCGTTGACGGGTTTGTCCGAGTCGCTCTCGAGGACGCTGACCCGGTAGCCGTTCTCTTCTCCCTGGACTTTGAGACGAACATCGTACTCTTCCTGGTTGTCACAGGAGAACGTCAGGCGGCAGAAGAAACCGCCCCCCTCTTCCCCGCCGAATACCGATTCCGGGATGTTCACGTCGAACCGCCCGGCATCGCGGTCGAGATCGCGAATCTCCACCTCAGCGTTCTCGAGCGCCTGGCCGAGCGTTGCCCAGGCGCGTTCGTAGTCGAGATACAGATGCAGCACGGGGAACCCGCCAGCGTCGCGGCCGAGCTCCGACTTCTTGCTGCTGCCGATCTGCAGCGCCACCTTGGACACCGTCTGCTCGGAGACTTTGGCAGCAATGTAGGCACCCACCTCGCTCAGGAGATCTTCTTCCGCATCCACCAGATGTGACGACACGCTCTGCAGCGAGACGATGTCATTGCGCAGCGGCAGCGCCACGCTGTCATTCTCGTGGCGGACGTGGATCTCGGTTGAGAGCGGCCTGAGCCCCTGCTCCACCCGGATCATGAACCGGTCCTGGCCGAGGGCAAAGGTGTTCGCCTCGCGGGCGTCGCGCAGGAGCGTGCGGATGACGTCCCGATATTCTGTAGCTTCGATTTTCAGCCAGCCCGTGTTCAGACGACCGTCGGACGGAGCGTCGTACTCGACGGGCACGCCGTTTTCAGCCATGAACTGCTTGACCTTAGGCCACACCGTTGTCGGCGGTTCCGGCACCACCAGCCAGCGACGCTCGCCGAGACGCTGAATGCGCACTTCGTCGCGGTTGTCGTTGGCATAAATGGCATCCGGCAGCGGCGGACGTTGGGGATAGAACGAGGGATTTGCCGCGGGCGGCGTTGGCGGTATCGGGAACGGATCGGTGTTCTCGAGCGTCCGCAGATCTTCCGGGACAACCAGCTCGTTGTGCTGCACGGACTCGAGATAGTCGTCTTTCGGATTGAAAAAGAGTCCGCCGTCACCGCGGTCGAACCAGCCACAGCCGGAGAGCCACGTGATGGCGAGAAGCATGCTTATCGAACGTAACGGCATCAGGACAATGCTCCAACGGCTTTGAGGCGCGCGCGCACCTCGTCGTGATGGGCAGCCGTCAGCGGCAGCAGCGGCAGGCGGATACCGCCCTGAATTTTACCGAGTTCCGCAAGCGCCCACTTGGACGGCGTCGGGGACGGCTCCACAAAAAGAATCTCGTGAATGGGCTGGAGCCGCGCGTCAATCTCCGCCGCGCTGTCGCGGTCGCCCGCAAGATAGCGCTCACAGAACTGCGCCATCTCCGCCGGACAGACGTTGGCGGTCACGGAGATGCAGCCCTGCGCGCCGAGGTCCATCATCTGCAGGTTCTGCGCATCTTCTCCGGAAAGCACGATAAAATCGTCTGCCACACGGCTACGAATTTCAGCAACCCGGTTGGCGTCGCCACAGGCTTCCTTGATGCCGATGATCATTGGATTCCCGGCGAGCTCGCCCACCGTATCCGCCTGCATGTCACACGCCGTACGCGGCGGCACGTTGTAGAGCACCAGCGGGATGTCGGTGGCGTCCGCAATGGCGGTGTAGTGGGCAATGAGACCTGCCTGACTGGGCCGGTTGTAGTAGGGCGTGACGAGAAGGCAGGCATCCGCGCCAGCGGCCTGGGCTTCCTGAGTCTGGTGAATCGCTTCCTCGGTCGCGTTGCTGCCCGTGCCGGCAATCACCGGAACGCGTCCGGCAACCACGTCGATCGTGCGTTTGATGACCGCCAGGTGTTCGTCTGTGTTCAGGGTGGCGGACTCGCCGGTGGTGCCCATAGGCACAATGCCGTGGGTCCCGGACGCGATATGCCACTCGATCAGGCCGTCCAGCGCGGCCCAGTCGACGTCGCCGTTCTCCGCCATAGGCGTAACGAGAGCAACGATGCTCCCCCCGATTGCTGCCATGGCTTTCTTCTTAAGTTAGAGAAAGGCGGAATGGTACGCAGGCTGACGGGATGGAACAAGTAACGGTCGGTCAGCAAGAAAGAAGTGAAGGCTGGCTAGTCAGGCTGAGAGCTCAGTCGCCAGGCTTTCCACCGTACGCGTGGGCGTGCCCACGTCGCGCATGACCATGGCCAGTGACCCCAGCGGCAGGGCCACGTTCTGGCGCCACTGGCGTTCCGGCGTAATCTCGTCGTCGAGGAGTTCTACCAGCTGACACTCGATGGCTTTAAGCATGGTGTCGAGCTGATTTTCTTTCGCTTCGCGCTGCTGAAGCGCATCGACAATGGCGCCGATGTCGTCCGCAAAATAGCTGTCTCGCATAATCTTCCTTGATCAATGCTTCGGTTCTCAAAAAAGTATAGAAAAGACACGGGATTTCCCGGACGCAGGTCGCATTCTGCGCTGGAAATGATGCCTGTGCGGCCTGTGGCAGCGTGCTTAGCCCTCGACGATGTCCTTGAGAGCCGCAAGATGCTTCACATCCCAGCCCCATTCGTAGTCGATGAACTCGTCAGCCGCCGCCTCACCCAGGCGCTCGAAGCCGTGATGGAAGAGCTCTGCCAGGGTACCTGCGTAGCAGGCGGTGAGGCGAAACGTCCAGAAGGTATCTGCAGATCCGGCCATGTCCGGATCGTCCCAGTTGATGGCAAAACTCATTTCCGCGCCCTCGCTGACGTCGATGACCGTGCCGCCAAAGCGGTGCACGACGCCTTCGATGTCAACGCTGAACCTGACGCTACCGCCCGGCACGGGTTCGATGTCCTCGAGCACGTGGCCGCGGCCCAGCCACGCGCGGATGCGCTCGGCGGTGGTGAATTCCTGCCAGACGCGGGCGGGTGCTGCCCGGATGAACGCGCTGCGGCGCACGTTGAGAATGCCAATTTGCAGGCCCATGGCCGGTCTCTCCCCCCGGATGGTACGCGCGGTAACTCTACGCCACCTCCGGCGCTTTGTCCGCCGCCGAAACGTCCGCTTGCCGGGGCCAGGCTTTGTAGATGGCCTTGATCAACGTCGCCAGCGGGATGGCAAAAAACACGCCCCACACCCCCCAGAGACCGCCAAAGGCGAGTACCGCCACAATGATGGTGATGGGGTGCAGATCCACTACCTCGGAAAAGAGTAGCGGCACCAGCACGTTGCCGTCGAGAAACTGAATGATGGCGTAGGCGATCATGACGACACCGAGATCCCACGACCAGCCGAACTGAATCACCCCCACAATGAACACCGGCAGCGTTGCCACCGCCGCACCCACAAACGGGATGAGGACGCTCAGGCCCACCACCACGCCAAGGAGTGCGGCGTAGTTGAGGCCAAGAATCGTGAACGTGACGAACGTCGTGGCGCCGACAATGAGGATCTCGATGGCTTTGCCGCGCACGTAGTTACCGAGCTGCTCGTTCATTTCCGCACCCACCGAGTCGAGGAGCGGACGGTCACGCGGCAGCAGGCTTGCGAAAAATTCCAGCAGCTGGTCTTTGTCTTTCAGGAAAAAGAACACCGAGATCGGCACCAGCACAAGGTAGATCAGCAGGCCAAGCAGTGAAAAAACCTGCGAAAACGCGGTCTCGAGCACCGTGGCGCTCAAATTACCAAGCTCACGCGCGCCCTGATCCAACCATTCGGAGATCTGATCCTGCGTGACGTACTGCGGATATCGTTCCGCCAGCTGGGCAAGCCCTTCCTGGAGACGTTCAAACCCGGTCGGCAGGAGCCCCACGAGTCCCTGCATCTGCTGCCACAGAAGCGGTACAACGAGCAGAAAAAAGGCGAGGATCACACCCAAAAAGAGCAGAAACGTCAGATACACCGCACCCGCGCGCGGCATCTTCAACCGCTCCAGCCATTTCACGAGCCCCTGCAGAAGGAAGGCGAAAACGAGGCCCGTCAGCACCGGCGCGAGGTATCCCCCCAGCCAGGCGAACGCCACGAGCGTGGCGACAATGAGCACAATCAGATAGATGGCTTCTTCGTTCGAGAAGTACTCGTTGGCCCATTCGCTGATGACGTTGAGAAATTTCACGCTTTTTTCTTGAGGAGATAGCTGTAGGTGCCGTCTTCTTCGCCGCTGTCCAGGAGCTCATTGCCGCTCTGGCGGGCAAATACCTCAAAATCGCGAACGGATCCCGGATCGGTGGCGTAGACCCTGAGCCGTTCCCCGGCCTGCATTTCGTTGAGCGTTTTTTTGGCTTTCAAGAGCGGCATCGGGCAGTTGAGCCCTTTGACGTCGAGCACGCGAACTTCTTCATCCATAGCGGTCCAAAGTATGACACAGGCGGAGAACACGCGGGCGACGGATCCGGCGGGTTCGACCGTATACCTGTTTACGGAAGATACAGTAACCAGACAATCACGTATGATCCGGACCATGACGCTTCGACGCCACCTCGTTACGTTCGCCGCCTGCGCCGCGCTGCTCTTCAGCACGCCCGGTTCCGTGGCGAACAGCAATCAGCTGCCGAGCCTCGGTGATGCGTCGTCGCGCATCATTTCGCCGGAGCTCGAACGGCGCATTGGCGAATCGTTCCTGAAGCAGCTCAACGCCCAACTCGATACAGTCCAGGACCCGCTGCTGAAGTACTACGTCGAGAACCAGCTGCAGGGCCTGGTGCAGCACTCTGATCTGCGCGAGGCGATCTTGAGCGTCGTGGTTGTCGACAACCCTGAAATCAACGCGTTCGCCGCGCCCGGCGGCGTCGTCGGCATCAACCTGGGTCTGATGCTCGCCGCCGAAGACGTGCACGAGTATTCCGCCGTGATGGCCCACGAACTAGCCCACCTGAGCCAGCGCCACTTCGCCCGCGGTGTCGAAGAACAGCGCAATCAGACCCTGCCGACGCTCGCGTCCCTGATTGCAGCGCTCATCATCGGCGCCGCCGGCGGCGGAGATGCGGCCATCGCCGCAATGTCCACCGCCCAGGCGGCGGCACAGGCCAATCAGCTGCGTTTCAGCCGCGAGCGGGAGACCGAGGCAGACCGCATCGGGATGAATACGCTCGTACGCGCCGGTCACGATCCGGCCGCCATGTCGCGAATGTTCGAGCGCATGCAGCGTGCCTATCGCTTCACGCGCAAGCCGCCGGAATTTCTGCTCACCCACCCGCTGTCGGAAACCCGCATCGCAGACGCCCGCAACCAGGCGCTGGACGTCCCGCGGCGGGACTACAAAGATTCGCTCGACTATCAGCTGATGCGCACTCGGGCGGAGGTTCACTACCGCAAGAACCACGCGCAGGGCATTACCGAGTACCGCAAGCGCTTGAAAGCCGATCCTGACAACACCCCGGCCAACTATGGGCTGGCGCTGTCACTGAGCCGCACCGGCGATCACGAAGAAGCGCTGCAGCGCGTCGAAACCCTGTTGAATCTGAACGCACAAAGCATCCTCTACAACGCGGCCTACGCGGAGCTCCTGATCGACGCGGACAGGAACGAGCAGGCCCGGGCGCTCCTAAGCCACCAGCTGGTTCTGAACCCGGACAATACGCCGCTTGCGATGCTGTACGCCAAATCGCTCAACCAGTCAGGTCGGCACGAAGAGGCCGAGGCCGTGCTGACCCGGCAGACGCAGGTGAATCCGAACAACGTGGACGCGTGGTATGAGCTTGCGGAGACGGCGGGGCTCGCCGGCAACATCACCGGCGTGCATCTGGCACGGGCGGACTACTTTTTCCTGCATGGCGCCTACCACCGGGCGATTCAGCACCTGGAGTACGCGCAGCGGCTGGTCAGACGCACCAACCCGCAGCTACAGGCGAAGCTCACCCAGCGGATCCAGGACATCCGCACCGCCATCCGCATGCAGCAGAGCTGACGCTTACCTCAGATAACGCTGCTGGAAGTCGAGCATGCGGTCGAGCGGCATCTTGGCGCGTTCACCGAGCGCCGGATCGACATGAATCTCGTTCTTTGCCCGATACGCCTCGTCGTGCAGCAGCCGGTCCAGCGCCCCCAGCTCGTTCATGGCCATCCACGGACAATGTGCGCAGCTGCGACAGGTGGCACCGTCACCCGCGGTGGGCGCCTCGACAAAGCGTTTGTCGGGGTTGAGCTGCCTCAGCTTGTGGAAGATGCCGCGGTCGGTCGCGACGATAAACGTCTCGTGCGGCAGCTCCGAGGCAGCACGAATGATGGCGCTGGTTGAGCCCACCACATCCGCCATTTCGATGACCGAAGCGGGCGATTCAGGGTGTACGAGCACGCCGGCATCCGGGAAGACCTTCTTGAGATCGATGAGCGCCTTGGCCTTGAACTCCTCATGCACCACGCACGCACCGCTCCAGAGCAGCATGTCCGCACCGGTCTGATCCTGGATGTACTTACCGAGATGTTTGTCCGGCGCCCAGAGGATCTTCTCGCCGCGCTCTTTCAGGTGGTTGACAATCTCGAGCGCGCAGCTCGAGGTCACCACCCAGTCGGACAGCGCTTTGACCCGGGCGGAGGTATTGGCATAGACCACCACCGTGCGATCGGCGTGGGCGGCCTTGAACGCGGCGAATTCATCCGGCGGGCAGCCGAGATCGAGGGAACATTCCGCTTCCAGCGTTGGCATGTACACGGTTTTATGCGGCGAGAGAATTTTCGAAGTTTCGCCCATGAAGCGCACGCCCGAGACGATGAGCGTTTCTGACGGGCAATCACGGCCGAAGCGCGCCATCTCCAGGGAATCTGAAACGTAGCCGCCCGTCGCCTCAGCAAGATCCTGGATGTCGCCATCGACGTAGTAATGCGCCACGAGCGTGGCACCCATCGTTTCGAGACGTTCGCTGATACGCGCTTTCAGCGCATCGCGCTCAGCCTCGCTCAGCTCCTGCGCCTCGACGAGCGGGATGGATTCCGCGGGCAAGGTATAGTCTGGTAGGGTCGAAGTAGTCATGCTTGGTACCCCCCGTTTGCTTGATTCATGACGGTCAAATCCGCCGGGGGGAACGGATAGTAGTGATAAAACTCAATAATTGCGAATTCGAAAAAGCGCCTCCATGACGGGTCAAATTGCGTTTCTCATCACCCCGGGATCGGAACAGAACGACAATCACGAGCGTCTGCCCCGCTACTTTGCCGAGGCGGGCTGGCGGGTAGATGCGTTTGCGCATGACGCGCTCAACCTGCGCACCGGCGAGGTATTTCTAGACGCATTTCCCGCTACTACCTTTGACCGCATCTGGCCCGTCGGGTTCGGTCCCAGAGCCGGTTTTCTGGACCGTGCGGCGCTGCTGCGGCAGGTCCCGCAGCCGCGCCTCGTCACCCCGGTCGACGTGTGGCTCAGCCATCACGGCAAGTCCGTTTACCCTGAATATGCCGCGCCCAGCGTGATTTCCGCATCCGCTGCAGTACTCTGCGACGCCCTGGCAACCACGTTCAACGGCGACGCCGTGTTGAAGCCGCTGGCGGGGAGCTTCGGCCGCAACGTGCACCGCGTGACCGAGGCAGAGCAGATCCAGACCGCCATGACCGAGGCGCCCGGCTACTGGATGCTGCAGGCGTTCGTTGCGGCAATTGAACACGGTGAAACCCGCACCCTCGTTTGCGGCGCGCGCGTGCTCGGCAGTTACCTGCGCCTGCCGCAGGACGGTTTACATGCCAATCTCGCGCTGGCGGCGGAACCCGCCGCAACGACTCTCACGGGCACCGCTGCACAACGCGTGGCGAAAATCCACGCCGATCTCTGCCGCCTCGGCGTCGGCTTTGCCGCCATCGACACGGTGGGGGAGACGCTCATGGAAGTGAACGTGGCCAACCCGGGTGGCCTCGCCACGCTGGAATTGCTGTATGGGAAAGATCTGGGACCGGCGGTGTGCCAGGCCATCACCCAGGGTGCTAGTGCACCGCGTCCCCGCCGCGGGACAGAATCAACGCCTTGATGTCTTCCAGCCGATCCTGACGCGCGTCGATCTGCTGCACGTGCCAGCGGATGAGCTTGTCCTTGTCCGGATGATCGGAGAGGCGATAGAACTCGAGCGCCACCTGCAGGCGCTCCACCTCCTGGGCCAGGAGATCGAGCACCTCGTCGAGCGACGTGTTGATCTCTTCTTCCATTCCTGCGCCTGCACCAGCGCTGGCCGCATCTGCATCCATGTTTTCCCTAATTCCTTGCTGCTCTCGCAACGCATCGTCCGGCGCCGATCCATCTGCGCCCCCGCCCTCTTTCGAGGGGCTTTTATCCGGCTTCGGCTTAGGCCGTGCCACCGTCGACCCTTATGGTCGTGCCCGTCGTAAACGAACTCGTCGGGCTCGCAAGATAGAGCGCCGCCCCGACAATCTCTTCGGGTTGCCCGCCCCGCCCGAGCGCAAGGTTGGCTTCGGCGTTTTTCTCGAACGCCTCCATGTCCCACGCTTTGGAGATGTCCGTGAGATAAGGCCCGGCCACAATACAATTCACCCGGACCGTAGGACCGTAGGCGAATGCAAACGACCGCGTCAGCGCGTTCAACCCCGACTTGGCGGCACCGTAAGGTTCCGAAGTCGGCGATGGATTCAGCGACGCGGTGCTCGAGATGTTGATGATGCTGCCACCGCCATCTGCCTGCATCCGTTCGCCAACCAGCGCCATCAAGCGAAACGGTCCTTTGAGATTCACGCCGACCACTTTATCGAAGAGATCCTCCGTCACATCCGTCAGTTTAGGATACAGCGGCGACATGCCGGCATTATTGATCAAAATATCGACTCGGCCAAAACGCCCATACGCGGCATCTACCAGCCCGTCGATTTCGTCCCAGTGACCCACATGGCAGCCATAGGCGAGCGCTTCGCGGCCCATCCCCTCAATCTGCGCCGCCACGTCCGCGCAGGCATCGGCTTTGCGACTCGTAATGACCACGTTGGCCCCGCGTTCGGCGAGCCCGAGCGCCATCTCCTTACCCAGACCGCGACTGCCGCCGGTCACAATTGCGGTACGGCCGCTGAAGTCGAGTAGTTTGTCCACGTGGTCTCCCCCAAAGAACGAAAATAGAAAACCGTTAAAGGAAACGGTCAAAGAATAAGTACAACGCGCAGCGAGCCGGGAGCTGTTAATATGATGGGTTCCGGTCGCGACACAAAAATGATACCCGCTGGCCGGGACAGGGGGAACATCTCGAGCGCGGCGCGCCCATCTTAAGCCTGGAGCGACATGGTGGACCTGGCCGCAATACGGCGGGACAACCTCACGATTCGATCAACAGAGAGCGCAATACATCACACTGCGCGATAGGAGTTTCACATTATGGGTATGCTCGACGGCAAAGTAGCACTGGTAACCGGCGCAGGCGGCGGACTGGGACGCTCACACGCGTTGCTGCTTGCACAGGAAGGCGCCAGCGTCATCGTCAACGACCTGGGCGGCGCCCGCGACGGTACCGGTGCCGGCACCTCTATGGCGGACAGCGTCGTGGAAGAGATCAAGGCAGCCGGCGGCCAGGCCGTGGCCAACTACGGCTCGGTGACCAGCCGCGAAGACGCGGAAGCCATGGTACAAGCCTGCATCGACAACTTCGGCAAAATCGACATTCTCATCGCCAACGCCGGCATCCTCCGCGACAAGTCGTTCAAAAACATGGACGATCAGATGTGGGATGTCGTCATCGACGTGCACCTCAAAGGCACCTACCTCACCACGAAGGTCGCCTACGACAAGATGCTGGAACAGGGTACCGGCGGCCGCATCATCATGACGAGCTCCACCTCCGGTCTCTTCGGCAACTTCGGCCAGTCGAACTACGGTGCCGCCAAAGCAGGCATTGCCGGCTTCATGCGCTGCCTGTGGCTCGAAGGCATGAAGTACAACGTCACGGTCAACGTGCTGGTGCCGACGGCCACCTCACGCATGACCACCGACATCCTGCCGGAAGACATCCAGGACAACTTCCCGCCGGAAGCGGTCTCGCCACCGATCGTCTACCTCTGCTCCGACGAAGCGAAGGACATCACCGGCCGTCAGTTCCTGGTCGGCGGTAACAGCGTGAACCTGCTCTCCTGGCAGGTGACGCCGATTGCCAAGCGCGATCTGTCCGAAGGCATCTGGGGCGTCGAAGAGATCGGCGAGCACATCCAGAACAGCAAAGAGAACTGGCCGCCCATCAACCCGATGCGTGGCTGACAACGTGCACGGCACCCGTCGGCTGCGCCCGGCGAGTGCCACTTTCAGGCTGACAAGCTGAAGACCACTAAGGGGGAGTCATGAACTTCGGGTTCAGCGAAGAGCAGAATCTGCTCCGCGATCAGGTTGCACGTTTCATGCAGGAAGCGTGTCCCATGGGCAAAGTACGCGAGTTGAGCCAAAGCGATTCGCGGATGGACGCCGCACTCTGGAAGCAAGCGGCGGAGCTCGGCTGGCTGGGACTGACCGTCCCGGAGCAGTACGGCGGGCTGGGTCTCAAGTGGATTGATCTGACGGTTGTGCTGGAGGAGCTCGGCAAAGGGTTGAGCCCGCTACCAATGGCATCCCATGCTCTCGCCTGCGCGGCACTCCTCGAATGCGCGACGGAAGATAAACTGGAGCAGTGGCTGCCCATGATGGTTGCCGGCGACGCGGTTTGCACCCTGGCGCTTTACGACGAGCCCAACTGGATCGACCCCCGAGCTATCACCGCCACGGCGGCCATCGATGGCGAAACCGTCACGCTCAGCGGCGTGAAGCCGTTTGTCAACGATGCGCTGGCCGCAACCCACTTCATCTTCGCCGTGCGCACCACGGACGGGCTCGGCCTGGCAACCGTGGCCAGGGAGCAGATCACCGTCAACGCCCAGCCGCTGATGGATCCCACCAAGGGCATGGGCAGCATCAGCCTCGACGGCGTCACCATGCCGAGCGAGTACGTGTTCCCGATGAGCGAAGCGCAGCTCGAATACCTGACCGACTGCGGCGCCATGGCAACCACGGCCGAGATGGTCGGCGCTGCGGACGCGATTCTCGAGCTCACGAGCAGCTACGCCAAAGAGCGCATTCAGTTCGGCAAACCCATCGGCCAGTACCAGGGCGTCAAACACCGGCTGGCGGAAATGTACGTCGACGTCGAGTCCTTCAAATCCCTCTGCTACTACGCCGCCTGGACCGTGGACGACGCCCGCGACGAAATGCCGCGTGCGGTATCGCTCGCCAAAGGCTACGCGTCAGACGCCTTTGCCCAGATCGGCATTGACGGCGTGGGCCTGCACGGTGCGATCGGATTCACCGCCGAGTACGACGCGCAGCTCTATCTCAAACGCTCGAAATGGGCGCGACCCATGTACGGCGACTCCGACTATCATCTCGACCGCGTCGCGGCGTTGGGAGGCCTGTAATGGACTTTGACTACACCCCGGAAGAACAGGCATTTCGCGAGGAAGTCCGTAGCTTCCTCAAAGATAACCTGCCGCCAAAAGGGGAGCGGCCCAAAGACTTTCTGAAAACCTGGCTCGAGCAAGTGCGCGAGAAAGGCTGGGTGGGCTTCAGCTGGCCCAAGGAGTTCGGCGGCAGCGACGGCGGCTTGATCGAACAGACGATCCTGCGCGAAGAGATGGCGCTCGCCAAAGCCCCGCCCCTCGGAACCTCATTCATGGGACTCGCCTGGGTGGGCCCCGGTATCATGCAGTACGGCACCGAGGCGCAGAAGCAGAAGTTCATCCCCGACATTCTCGACAGTAAGGTCACTTGGTGCACCGGCTACTCCGAACCGAACCACGGTTCGGACCTCGCCGCCATCCAGTGCAAGGCCGTCAAAGACGGTGACCACTACGTGGTCAACGGTCAGAAGATCTGGACCACAGGCGCACCCTGGTCGCAGTGGATCATCCTTCTCGTACGCACCGACTTCGAGGTCGAATCCAAGCACGACGGCATCACCTGCCTCCTCGTCCCCATGGACAGCGAGGGCCTGGAAGTACGGCCCATCGAAAACATGGCCGGCGACAAGCACTTCGCCGAGATCTTTTTCACCGACGTCCGCGTACCGATCGACAACCGCCTCGGCGATGAGGGCGAAGGCTGGAACGTCACCGTCTCTGCGCTGGCCAACGAGCGTTCCAGCATCGGCGAAGTGACGCAGATGTTCGAGAAGCTCGACAACCTCAAAGAGCTCGTCAGATCTACGCGCAAGCAGGGCAAACCCGCCAGCGAGGACCCGGACGTGCGCCGCACCATCGCGCGCTTCGAAATGAAAATTGCCGCCATGAAATACAACGGGCTGCGCTACCTGACCAAGCAGATCAAAGGCGAGCCCCTGACCTCCGAAACCTCGGTCAACAAGCTCCATCGCGCAAGCCTCGAGATCGAGATGGACGACTTTGCAGTTGCGCTCAACGGCGAGGCTGGCCTGCAGCTCAGCGGCGGCGAAGCAGCCATTGACGGCGGCACCTGGTCGAAGTCCGCGCTGAACTGGCCGAACGTGGTCATCGGTGGAGGAACGCCGAATATTCAGAAGAACATTATTGCGGAGCGGATACTGGGGCAGCCGAAAGATTAGCGGCGGAGAGGGTGTAACAGCCATGCGGAGTTACACGACACAATGACGCCTATTCTTGTCGCATAATCTAGTGTGAGAGGTGTTATGTGACTCGATTGCTAGGAATCGCTCGGAAACTTGTCGAAGAAATACACGACAGTTTGGTGTCGAATAGGTGTTAGGCGTCATCGGCAAGCATGCGCAGTAACGAAGAGTGGTCGCAGCGATTGAAAGAACTGGCCACCCTAAAAGCCACTGAAGAGCATCGCGATGAAGTCAGGCAGGCTATTGCGACAAAGAGGGAAGGACTCCGCGTACTTTCTGCACGAGTCCTAGCCCAATGGGGCGATGCCGAATCAAAGGTATGTCTTAAGTCCCTGCTCACTTATCACTGCCAGCGTCAGGCGGGCTGGGGAGCAACCGGAGCTATTTCTGATTCAATAGCGCCTCTCTTGGAGTCATCTGACCTAGACTGGGCGCTTGAGCTTTACCTCACACAATCTAAACCTTCAGTTCGCTTCACTATGACATCTATGTTTAACGTTTTTGACCCCGGCACGCTTCGCAAGAAACTGGAGAATCGATTGGTTGATCCGAGAGGAGCAAATCCTCGCGATGTAAGAGCCATTCTGAGGCGGGTCCAAAATGACGCCTAACGACCCGTTGGAGCTGACGTGCTAACCATCACTACGTTTGCATTTCGCTCCCTACGGTCGCCGCAAACTCGCGCCGGTCTTAACGCACGCAGCTCAACGCAGTGTTAGGCGTCACAGAGAGATTGTTCCATGAAGATAGAGTCGCTCGGACACATCGTTCTAAAGGTCAGTGACCTCGAGGTATCACGCCGTTTCTACCACGACCTCCTGGCAATACCGATTAGCGCGGAGTCAGCTGAATGGGGAATGATTTTCTTCACGCTCGGCAGCCACCACAATTTCGCAGTTCTGGAAGTCGGTTCAGAGGCAGAGAAGAGATTCGACGGAATCGGAGTAGAACACTTTGCTTTCAAGATTGCCGGCGATCTGTACAGTCTTCATGAAGCAAAACTTGAGCTTGAGAAAGAGGGCGTAGACGTGATGCCTGTAGATCACAATGTCTCTTATTCTCTGTACTTTCGTGATCCTGATGGAAACCGTCTAGAACTGTACATCGACGGCGCCGAAGGCTGGGAAGATGACCCGTCACTTATTCTGACCGAAGCAACCACTCTGGATTTCCCTAGTGACGCCTAACAAGCAGTTGGAGCTAACATGTCAGGCTTCCTGACCGTAGTCTTCAACCGTCTAGTAACTCTAGTTATTGGTATCCCTCTATACCTTATTGGCTTCGCCGGGGTTATGTCAGCCGTACTTTGGCTACAAGAAATCTTAGGATACAGCGCCTCACCAGCCAACGAAGTGCATTGGTTTGGGTGGCTGGTGATTCTTGGAGTACCTTTGGTTCTCACGTATTTATCCCTATGCAAAATCGCCGACTTACTGTCCAGATTTCGTCATGCCGATTCTGAGTAGAGTAAATAAAGAGGCCAACGATGACGCCTAACAAGCAGTTGGAGCTGACGTGCTAACCGTCTCTCCGTTTGCATTTCGCTCCCTACGGTCGCGGCAAATTCGCGCCGGTCTTAACGCACGCAGCTCAACGCAGTGTTAGACGTCCTTAAAAGATCCTTCCATCCGTCCGCTTTCGACCGGTTGAGCCCACAACCCAGACCAGCCATTTTAAGTCGCTCCTAGCCTTGCGGATGTGAAGGAACCTGAAGAGAATCTGGGTCCCTACGAGGAACATTTGGGTATAAGTAAATGGGGAGCAGCAATGACCGCAGCTGATGACTTTAGGCGAGTGCGGAAACGTTTTGTATTTGCGGGCGTGGTAATCCTCGTGTTGGTTACGTGTTTAGGTGTGCTTCTCTACGGATCGTACGACGGTACCACCAAGTGGTCAGCCGTCGCAGCAGCGGTTCTAGCTGCTTTGGGGATCCTTTTTTCGTTTTTCATTGCATACAGGCAGGATGGTATTGCCCTTCGGACGCAGGCGTACACTCAAAGCCTTGATGCTGCGAGAAACCGTCGTGATCGCATAGCTGCCTTTTTTGGAATAGACATGAACGCGCGGGACACCACTGTTCCTTATGTGGTCCCGGTAGTACCAGGCGACGCAAAAAAACCCCTGCCTCTCGTCAACGGCGGAGACTTTTACATAGTAAACGTGCTTTCTCGTTTGCTGGAAAATCGGCTGGATCCACATCTTGTGTACGATGACGGAGGCGAGGTCCCTACTCCTGAGAGTGTTCAAAGTGCTGGTTCCCCTGTTGTCTACCTATGCTCACCGCGCACGAACTTGGTGTTGGCCCAACTGTTGCCGGTGTTTGATGCGTCTTCTGGGGGTACGCCCCCTGAGGAATTACCTGCCTGGTTCGCTGAACGAGAAGATTGGGACTACATGAGGATCTCTGAGAAGGTTGATTTCTTTAGAACTCCAGAGTCTGATGAGATTTATAAATACAAAGTATCTCACCCGGATCACCGACCATCCGGCACGGTTGAATGTATTGGTCTACTCGCTCGTCTCAGTATCCAGGGGAAGAGAATCATAGTGCTTGCGGGCGCCCATCAATACGGTACGTGGATCGTTGGCGAAGCACTATATAGGTTGTTGGAAGAGGATCTAACTAGCGACGCCGCGCGAAGGATCATGTTCTCGGACGATGAAGTCGTTTCTGTGTATTCGGGAACGTTTGACCATGACACCCTCACCGTTAGAGACGGGATTACCTGCAAAAAAACCTGGTCTAAGGCAAATGATGGGACTGGCTGGGTCCCGGTAACTCCGGTACATGTACCCTCGACTCGCCGCTGAGTTGAACGACTGCTAGTGGCCGACGATGTCGTCGATATCTGGGCTGATCTTTTAGAGGTAAGGCGGCGTCTCGATAACACTTCAAGCGAAGATGCCAAATTCCACTTTCAGCTTGGCTATAGGTGCCAATGGGGCAGGCACGCGAGGGATTTACAGTTGTATGTTTACCATCTTTGTTGGTAACAGGAAGACGCCTAACGAACCGTTGAACTGGACTGCCTACCCGTCACTTCGTTTGCAGTTCACTCGCTACGCTCGTGGCAAACTCGCGCCGGTCAACGGCAGCCAGTTAACGCAGTGTTAGGCGTCATAGATAAATCGTAACCTCATGCACAATACAATAGGAGCAGAGGATGAAGTTCCCTCGAAGTAAAAAGGAGTTTCTTCATCTCCTAAAAAAGTTCGGTGCCGCGGATATCGAAGCTTGGGTTCGCGAACGAAAGGCATTCAAAGCCAATGACGTCTATGAGTACCTTTTTCTTCATGAGATTTGGAGGTGCTTCGAAAATCCAAATGACAGCTCATTTACAAACGAAAGAATGGAGCGGAAACGCGCCCGATTAGAAAGGAACCCCCGTTACGGCGACCCTACGCAATTCAAAATCGTCGAAAAGATGCGAGCCGCCGGTATCTCTCCAAGCGATATCTCGACCCTGATTCTACATGCGCAATTCGATCTTGCTCACCAGTTCTTGTATGCACTCGATGACCCGAACATTGGAAAGGATGCTGAACTCTCGGAAGCTATGAAATTGGGCGTTTATCTCGAAGATGACTCCGACCGCCCAATTAAAAGCTCCCGCTGGAGTTGTGTCCATGAAATGTTGCGCCATGCGCGTCCTTCTTCATATCCAAAAGTTTGAGAGCTGAGAATGACGCCTAACGAGCAATTGGAGCCGACGTGCTAACCGTCACTCCGTTTGCATTTGCCTCCCTACGCTCGGCGCAACCTCGTGCCGGTCTTAACGCACGCAGCTCAACGCGGCGTTAGGCGTCAAGCCCAAGCGTCTGTGCCAAACATCCTCTTTATCTGCAGCAAAGCCAATTGGAGAAGCCCGACGGCAGAAGAAGTCTTCTCAGAATTGCCTGGCTACACGACGATGTGTGCTGGCCTAGACAAAGAAGCTAGCGCCCCTCTTTCAAGCGACATGCTCACTTGGGCTGATCACATTCTGGTTATGGAGACGAAACACAAAATTAAGCTCACCAGGGATTACAGCAACTTCCTCAAAGGGAAATCGGTGGGAGTATTGGGTATCCCCGATAACTACAAATTCATGGATCCTAAGTTGGTGGCGCTGCTGAAAAGGAATGTCCCAAGATTCTTGAAAGGATGAAGATTTGACCTTCACGTGCAATGTGAGACGGTAATTGAGGGAGCACGCCACATTCATCATTCTTAGCCTGCTCGTTATGCTCTTCATCCTGGACGGCCTCGTGATGAATCAAGCGCTCTCCAACGCACTGTTCGAGCATCTACCCATACCTACACTTGCCGCCCTAACTGTGTTCTTTGGTTGGACTTCGTTTTACGAATATAGGAAATTCCTTCGAACCCGCAACGCCGGGTGTTGGGAGATATATTACATCGCACGCTCTGCTGTCTCCGCGATACTCTGTATTCTCGTGATAGCTTGGCTGCTATACGAACAACTAAACACCTAGCTCGTGAAATTGTTGACCAAACTACGCCTGTTCACGCCTAACGATACGTTGGATCTGACGTGCTAATCGTCTCCCGCCGAAGGCGGGTACTACGTCTTGCATTTGCCTTCGATCGATCGGCGCAAACTCGCGCCGTCATGATCCGACATCTTCTGTTGTTCATCGGCGTTTCGATCTCCATCGATGCACTCGCATGTACCTGCATACCTCCGCCGATAGCGACTTCATTCAAGTCACACGAATTCGTGATGCTCGTAAAGTTCGACGCCATCAAAGTCGAGCGAACCGGAAAACGAACAAATCCGTTTCTTGGAACAATTGAGGAAGTTGAGGTCTCAGACGCCAGGCCCGACCCTATGGGGACCCGGATCATTGCTAACTACCACGTTGTAGAGCAGTTCAAGGGAGGAGCGGACGTTCCTCGGAGGATTATCCTGGAAGAAGGCGTATGCAGTAATGCCTCGATCACGCTCGATCATTACTACCTGATCTTCACAAACGACGGATACACAAACGTATACTGCGGCGAATCCAGGCCCCTGAGTCCTTGGCACCAAGAGCATCTCGACCCAGTTAACCGGCTCCGGGATCTACAGAATGACGCCTAACAAGCAGTTGCAGCTGACGTGTTAGGCGTCACCACTAAGGGTAACTGTGCTGAAAGGTAGCTGTCATTGTGGACGGGTTGTTTTCGAGATCGCGAAGCTTCCTGAATCTTTGATGGACTGCAATTGCTCAATCTGTAGAAGAATTGGAGCCTTGTGGGCACACGGCCCCATGAATTCGATGAAGATAACCACTCCGCCTAACTCAACGATTGCCTATGTTCACGGGGATCGAACACTAGCCCTACACACTTGCAAAAAGTGCGGCTGCACTACGCATTGGACTAGCCTAAGTTCCGATGTCGATCGGATGGCTGTAAATTGTCGAATGTGTGAGCCCGCTGACATAGCAGGGATTCCAGTGAGACGTTTTGACGGGGCAGACTCATGGCAGTACATAGACTGAAGCCCGTGACACCTGACAAGCAGTTGACGCTGACGTGCCGAAGGCGGGTACTACGTCTTTCATTCAGTTCGCCTCACTTACCAAAAACTCGTGCCGGTCTTTGCGCATGCAGCTCAACGCGGTGTTAGGCGTCGGATGCCATCCTATCTCCAGGTTTCGCCAGGCAGACCCATCCCGAGAATCGAGAGAACAGCTCCATACAAGGCAGTGATGGTTTTAGATCTGCGAACTGACGAGGAGTGGCAAGCTGAACTTTCTCGCGAGCTTGCTAGATCAGGCTGCCTCTAGATGATGGCTTGGGGTACCAACTGCTCGTCTTGGGACGACTCGGTCGACCTGGCCAACTTGGAAGCACACAACTTTGGAGATATCCCTGAAGATTCATTCATCATGACTACTTGGCATGAGAAAGAAGAACTAGCCGAAACGTTTGAGTTCGCCAAACACAGCGCTCATCATCCTTCGGTAGAGTTGGAGGATCTGCTTATCATCCATGTTGGCGAATCGAACCGGAAAACGGAACTCTTAAATGTCTACACCCGTGCTTAGCACCAGAGGTAAATTGGTTCGGTCGACGCCCAAAAAGCAGTTGGAGCTGACGTGCTAACCGTCCCCCGCCGAAGGCGGGCACTACGTCATGCGTTCGGCTCGCTTCGCTCACCGCAAATTCGTACCGGCCTTAACACACGCGGGTCACACGCGGCGTTAGGCGTCACGGGCTAGGACATCCAGGATTCAAAAAAATGAAGCAGTTCGCTATTCGTCGCCTTTATAGCTACTACGAAACTACCTCCAAGGAGATCGAAGAAGGCGCCTTTGATGAAACGCTTGAAAGGGTAGACGCCGAAATCAGCGCGATACTGGACAAGTATGGCTTAAAAACTATCGAGACAGATACCCGGTTCATTCCGCTCTAAAAGATGTCAGCGATGAAGTGCAACCGCTGCGACAACTTGATGATTAATCGAGACAAGAATCCGGCACGTTTCGACGGAGATTCTCTCTGGATCGATTTAGAATCTGACTACAACAGTGTTATCTGGGATGGCGGAAGCCACAATGGTCAAGAGTTATGCATGGAATGCCTCCCAATTGAACATCGCTGGGGTTTCTTCTCTTGAGCAACGCCTACGCATATGACGTCAAACAAGCATCTCGCGCTGACGTGCTAACCGCCCCCCGCCGAAGGCGGATACTACGTCTTGCATTCAGCTCGCCTCACTTGCCACAGACTCGTGCCGGTCTTTACGCATGCAGCTCAACGCGGTTTTAGGCGTCACTAGAACGTCTCCGGTATTTCTGGTGTTGCTTTCGATGAGCGACCTCGCCCATGGCTACGATCACTGGCATGCGGAGTTCACAAAAATGAATGGCGCTCCCGCACTTTCGATCACCATCAATAGCGACAACGGGATCTCCACCTCTTGGGACGGTAAAAGCCACAGCTGCGCATCCAAACACACCGAGCTTATGGCTTTGACCAAATCACTGATCCAAGAATTGCCAGAAAATCTCCCTCAACACTTCAATGTACAAACAACGGACTGCGAGAAAGAAGATCACTTCCTGCTCAATGTTCGCTTCAACGACTTTCGGACTACCGTTGGTTGGATTAATGTTCAGTGCCAGCGATATCCAGAACAGCATCCTGCCGTGAAGAGATTAGTGGCCCATCTAATAGCATCCGCCGAATCGATATCGAAGTGTGAGGCCCACGGCGACACCTGACAGCCCGTTGGGGCTGACGTGCTAACCGTTACTTCGTTCGCATATCGCTCCCTCCGGTCGCGCTATACGTGCCGGTCTTAGAGCACGCAGCTCAACGTAGTGTTACGCGTCATTGACCTATATCTACTGGTTGTGCATCGGTGTTTCGTTCTCCATCGATGCAATCGCATGTACCCGCGTGCCTCCGCCGATAGCCACTTCCGCCATTGGAGCAGAGCTAAGGGAGCACGCAAAGATCAGGTTCATGCGCAGAGCTACCTAGGAGAGCGAAATACAACAAGAAGTGGCGGAAGTAGCTTGGTTTACAGTCTTTGGTTCTTTTTACGGTAGCGGATTTCGAATCAAGTTCCCGCGTTGTGATCTGGCTCCCCTCCATCCAAAACCGACATGGTATTGTGATGTGAAACGCTCCAGGAATATGCCCACCCAACGTCGAAGATGGAAAAAGTGTCATGGAAGGTTCTCGCCAGGCGACGAAGGTAATATTGGTCGCAATCCTGCTTCAAACCGTTTGCTCTGCGTACGCAACCAGTGAATGGAGCATTATTGATCGTACAGATTTTCAGTATGGCCATAGCCTCGAAACTCTACCGCCTCTCGAGGGGTATACCACTAACAACTATGTTCGCGAGGAAGCTCTCCCGGTTCCGGATTCGAAATGGCAAGCCTGGGAATCTCAACAATACCGAAAGGTCGTCGCGAGCCATAAGGTTGACGTTCTTGTTCTCCCCCCGCAGGTTCACGGAATCGCATTCACGCCTATAACTAGAACGCTTTTCGCATCCATGCTGAGCGACGTTTTTCGACCCAGCGGCAAGCAATTGTTCGATGATCCATTCCTGCTTCGGAAGGCGTTTCCCGATAAGCGTGTTATTGACCATAAGTACGCCGTGCAATTAGCGGAAGATATGGGTGCCGAAAGGATCGTGGAAAGCTTCATAGGGTTCCGAGCGGCACCGATTGTAGGTCCTAACGCAGGACGCCCTATGGATGTCTTTATCGGCTTGGTAGACCACGTTTTAGTGGACGGCAAGTGGGTTCGTAAAGTCAGCAAACCCTTTCATCGACCGCTGCAATTGGAAGGATCTCCGTTTGATGTGTTCAGACAGATGCTGCCTGAAATTAGCCACTTCCTGGAACTGGAACTCCCCATCGCTCCAACAGTGTCACATGCTGCTATCGAGCAACGAAACTGGCTGCCATTTTCCCCGACACCAGAACAGGTCACGCAGGCATCAAAACTTCAACAAGCCTATTACCTGCAAATGTTGGGTAGTTTGGTACCAGTAGAACTCAGCGACACGCGAAAAGAGTTCTTCGCGCGTTCTTTGCAACTTCTTTGGCAACTAGAAAACGTGGATGGCCGACTCGATGGATTGATAGCGAGGGCATTTATCGATCTGGAGCTGATCGCCGCAGCTCGTAAAGTTCTCGATTCAAGTCCAACGTCTCATTGTTACCAACATTTCGCGCGATTGAATATCGTGGCCCTGAAAGAATGCGCCATGGGTGAGTCTGGTCCTGAACGCGCACTACTGCTGCTGGATGTATTCAGCCTTGCCGTTTGGTTCGGATTAGATCGCACTCCGCACGTTGAAAACGTTTACGACAGCATCGATCCAAATTCGGGATTTCTCCCCTACGTAGGGGGCTTCGTAGCATCTTACGACGGGTGGGGAACCGCAGACGCAAGATGGCTCAAAAGTGAGCTCGACAAGTACTATCCAATAACAGGCTATACGGTCGAATCAATTGACCGAATCATAGCCGCCGGGACAGGTAGTCCAGATACGATGCTTCTCGCTCCCATCCGGCACTTCAAACAGATACTGGAAAACAAGGCTGAGCATGCTTTTCCCGTATCGCGGCAAGGCGTGAGCTCAGGAGACAAACTCAAGTTAATCTTTGCTCAGTCTTTGGAGCGTGTTTATCACCGCGGTGTCAAGCTGAGCAAAACTCAAGCGCTACCGATCCGGGCAGCAAGGTTTGTAGATTACATCGATGCTCAACTACTTGGGCATCCCGTTGCGGCCTATTTGCGCGGACTAGCACACAAAGCGGCCATATCAACTTCGGGTGATGCTTCGAACTTTCATCATGAGCAAGCGCTTGAACATTTCCTCCGCGTCGCCCATTGGGAGCAGGGAGCCTCTTTCATCGCGACCAAGGCCAGACACGATGCAGACGGATTAAACCGTCCGGAGTGGTCGCTACGCTGGCCGTCGATGCAGGAGTACCCCGATAATCTATGGTTCCTGCGCCCCCAAGTTGACTCTGGATATAAACACGATCTTAGTTTCAGCCCATTCAAAGTAGAACTCACCAGGCGCATAGAACGTAACGCGCCAATTGATGATCTAGCAGACTTTTTTGTAGGCCATCCCGAGCGCAACCAGATATTGATCAAGCGTTTCATTAAGCAAGGAGAGTGGGCTCAAGCCGAGAAGTTGGCAAAGGAGCAGACCTCGCAGTTCCCAGATCTGTTTCACGGATACAAAGATCTTGGTGAAATCTACATGCGTACTGCCCAATTCGAAAAGGCAGCTGAGAGCTATGCAAACTACCTTCCATTTCAGACGCGCGAACAGGACGGCAAGGCTATCCAGCACAACAACAATGCCACCACTGTAGGGTTGGCTTTCATGAGCGCTGGCCGTCCCGATCTCGCAGAGCCCTTTCTGCAAGCTAATGCCGAGTACCGGACGGGATCGGGAATGTACTTTCTAGGTCTGTCTCATCTGTGCCAGTTGCAGCGAAATCTCACTTGCACTGCCATGGTGGAACAACAAAGCATGCAGCGCTATGGAGGTGTCGATGCAATTGCGGGTTTCATCAATGCCTTGGCGGTTTATGGAGATCACGTATCGGTGGATACGCTGTTCGAAAACTATGCCCCTAACAATCGTTATATGATGGTTTGGGCCGGCGCACTTATCTCCCAACGCGCTAGAAACTGGAACAATCGACAACTCATTGAGTGGCTGAAACAAGACAACATCAGCGCGATCTCAAAGCCTAACCGAGCCCAGTTGAATCACTATGTAAGACACGTTACGACCGATCGTGGCCATGAGGAAATTGACTGGGAGTTCGTTAGACATCATGCGCCCATTTGGTTGGAAGCTGAGGGGCGCCGAATGACTTTAGCGAGCTACAACAAGGCGACGAACTCAGAGTTGGTGGCGAAACCCGGTGATATCGTAAAGGTGTCATTGCCCGGGCTCGAAGAGCCATACGAGTTGCTGGCTCTGCCCGACAAAATCGAAGTTTACCTTCAACTTCATGATGCCATTGCACAAGGACGCTTCGATGCTGCCAGACAGGTGTTAGGAGATGACGTTTTAGCTTACGGCAGTACTGAGCACAGCATCTTGCCTACGGCATGGGTTCTTGTTGAAAACAACGATGCTAGTCTTTTGGAAGAAATGTTGGACAAAGCGAGACGAGTCAACTGGCTAATGCCTCACGAATTGGCCAGCGCGTTGCTTGCTGGTTACCAAGGCAATCACGACGAAGCCCTGACGCATATTGATCGTGCAAGAGGATTTCACCTTGGAACCGGTGACCGGTGGGCGTTCAGTCCATACCTTATTGCGAAGGCGCTGGACATACTTTGGGAGAAAACCAACGATTCGCGGTACCGGGAAGCGGCGTTGGAATGGGCACGATCGACTCAGATTCTTCACTACGGATATGCGTGGGCGTACTCTCTTGAAGCAAAATTGTCCCAGGACTCGTCTGGGCGGCTCGAAGCGACAAGAAAAGCTTTATTTCTCGACCCGCGCTCATTCTGGCTAGCATCAGTACCACAGAATATTGTCGAGCAAGCACGGGAGTTAAATGATCGGTCCAGTCCGTTCGAGCCAATGTTTCCTTCACCCGAACAACCCGCTGCTAAGAACGGTCCGGCTGCGTATAAACCACAGCAGCAGGTGAATCGCTCAATGGTCGGGACGTAGCTCGAGGCCAGAAGATGGCGATCTTGAATCCACTCAGTGATTGCTTTAGCTCAATACCCGTCGTAAACGAAGGCTCTCGGAGCTGACGTGCTAACCGTCACACCATTTGTATTCGGATCTCTCCGCTCACTGCAACTCTTGCCGGTCTTAGCGCACCCAGTTCAACGCGGTGTTGAGCGACACATCGAGATGATTCAATACTGACAGGGCATTTCATACTCAGGATCGAAAAGTTGAAACCACTGACCAAGGAAGAAAAACAGGCAGTATCGGTTCAGATTCATGCAAACCCGAGCCCAGTGGGAGACATTCTGCAATACGGATTCTGGCTTCTACCTTCTGTTGGGTTCGCTTTGTATGGCTTGTACCAACGAGAACCAATTGCCGTTGGATTTGCGTTCTTCATACTTCTAACTATGGCAATCTGGTTCCTTACCTATTCCCACAAACACTCAGCGGCTCTGAGTACTGCACTTCAAAAGTATGAGAATTCTGCAAATGCTTTGTCCAACGAAGAGTAGACATTTCACCAGGGTAACGCCCAAAGATCCGTTGAATCGGACTGCCTATTCGTCACGCGTTTTGCATTCCGCTTCGCTCCAGCAAAACCTGCGCTAAATGTACCGCTGCCGGTTAACTTAGCGTTAGGCGTCATTGGACGTGATGCCCAAGATTCTCGTGCTTGGCGGAACCGGGTTTGTAGGTCGTCATGCTGTTGCGGCGCTAACACCCAAGCCTGCAAAGGTTGTCGTCGGTACGCGAACACCGTCAACCAACTCTGACCAACGTGGGTTCCGTCTAGAGGAAATGACTGCGTCCCGCGATTGGAGGGAGATTGTCCGTGAATTCGACGTCATTCTGAATTGCGTCGGGATTCTCAGGCCGCAGAAATCCGCGACGTACGATCAAATACACCACCTCGCCCCAAAAGCTATCTCCTCTGCATGCGAGGGTCACGCAACTCGTTTCGTGCATGTATCTGCCCTTGGATTGGACCCCGAAGATCGGAGTGGATTCCTTACGACCAAACTCAAGGGCGAAAAAGCGATCGAGCAATCTCAAGGAAACTGGATAATTGTCAGACCGTCACTTTTGGATGGCGTAGGAGGATACGGTGCGGCATGGCTACGCGGCGTGTCGCGACTGCCTGTCTTCGCAACTCCCATGGACGCAAAAGGACAGATTGCTGCACTCACAGTTGCCGACCTCGGAGAAGCACTTGCTTGCCTGTGTCTCGAATCCGCCGAAGACTTGCAGCTCGAGACATCTCGAATCTTTGAACTCGGCGGTGTCCGTTCGTACAGATTCGAACAATACATTCGTGGACTGAGGCTACGCTATTCAAAGACTCGTGCCCTGGCCATACCAATACCCGGATTCGTCGCAAGAATCGGCGCCCACCTCTGCGACCTGCTCCGCGTTACGCCGTTTTCGTTTGGCCACTGGGAACTGCTACGCAAAGACAACGTCCCTAGACCAAATCGCCTCCCCGAATTGTTGGGCAGGACCCCAAACGCGGTCGTTCCCTGCAGGGCTCAACCGCTCGAAATAGAAACCGCAAACGCCAAAGATAACGGGCAAAAGCATGACCCAGATGACGCCTGACCAGCAGTTGGCGCCGACGTGCTAACCGTCCCCCGCCGAAGGCGGGTACTACGCATTGGATCTGGCTCGTTTCGCTCACCGCAAACTCGTGCCTATCTTAACGCACGCAGCTCACCGCGGTGTTGAGCGCCATGCCAACCGCTTATCTGTGGTTTGTAGTCTTATCCTCCATTTCATTGGACGAATCTCGAGTACTCACGATCAAGTCCGATGAAGTCGTTCAGGACATCAATGCCAACGTTTCAACTTGGACAGGTAGCGTCTTGGCGAACCAAGGGCCCTACGAACTTGCAGCAGACGTCATCAGGCTCGAATACAACGAGCTCAATCAGCCCTGCATACTCAGGGCAGTCGGGAACCCTGTTCACGCAACTGGCCCAGTAAAGGCAGAGTTCGCATCGGTGCAGGGAGAGGTTTTGCTTTACGATTGCAACCAGCAGAAAGCCCGGCTTGCCCGAAGTGCTTCGATTCAAGGTGCAGGTCACAACCTTCGAGCAGAGAACATCATCTATGACTTTATCCAGCGAGAACTGTCAGCGAGCGGATCCGGCCAATCCAAAGTACAGGTGGAGCTGGACCTTCCACATGACTAAAGTGAACGCAGAGTTGACGCCCAACAAGCAGATGGCGCTGACGTGCTAACCGTCCTCCGCCAAAGGCGGGTACTACGTCTTGGATTTGCCTCCATACCGTGGGCACAAACTCGCGCCGGTTGAAACGCACGCAGCTCAACGCAGTGTCGGGCGTCATGAGCAATTTTCCAGAGCAAATAGAAAACTTAGAAAAACAATTCCAACAGCTTATCGTTCAGCTTTCATATCCGGAGAAACCGATCGCCATAGGTCAGCAGGTTAACTAGATGACACTTATCCTCGTCGTTGCTCTGTTCTGGATAGCGCCTGTTGCACTAGCGGTACTTGCTTATCACTCATCTCGAAAAGACCGAAACATCAATAGTTCGATTTTGTTTGTGGCATCGTTTTCTCTTCTAGTGATTCCGGTACTCATTATCTGTGGCGCCGCCACATTTAGTCCAAATGTACCTCCTGAACCTGACGATTGGTTCTTCCATACCTGCTCCTTTGCCATCGAGTACCCCATAGATACTATGAGGCCTGTTTTGCGTTGGCTGGCGGAGTAATCAACGTGATCAGGCCGGCGAGAGAGGAAGACTTACCAAGGATCGCTGAGATTCACGCGAACGCTTGGCACTTTGCGTATTCAGACATCATTCCTGCTCGCATCTTGGGACAAATCACGCCTGAGGCTCGGCTTCCTGTATGGAAAGAATGGTTCTCTGAAGCTTCATACGACATCACTGTCTATGTCGAAAATCGCACAACAATTGGATTCACCCTCACGTGTCCCGCGCGGAATGTGGCCAACCCGCCACATAACTATGGGGAACTCTCTCACCTGTATCTCGATCCACGAGTTGTCGGGCAAGGCATCGGCCACATCCTTTTCCAAGAAGCAACAACACAGCTTCAGTCCAAGAGCTATGAAGGTATGCTTCTTTGGACACTGGAGAAGAATGCGATCGCAAGAGATTTCTATGAGTCTCACAACATGAGACACGATGGGGTACGCCAGGATGAGCCAGATTGGCTGGGTCCCGGAATCTATGAAGTGAGATACCTGCTGCACTTTGCCAGTGGTTAGTCGGAGAGGAGTTCAACGCGGCGTCAGGCCAAAGACGCCTTCCAACTTTTCACCGCTTAGGCTGAGTTCAGTTTTTTGATTAACAATTCGGGTCCAAGCCATCTCATGACTCTCGAGCCAGCGCCAAGCGTCAGCCAGTTTGTCAATGTCGATAACCTCCGGCTCCACTACCTGGATTTTGGTGCCACCAGCCAGCCGCCAGGTGAAGATCCTCGCGTGAAGATGCTGTGTCTTCACGGTGGCGCTGCTCAGGCTCACTGGTTCGATTTTGTCGTCGGACCGTTTCTTGATGACTATCGAATACTTTCACTGGACCTGCGGGGCCACGGCGACAGCGATTGGGTCCCGCCGGACGAGTACAACTACCCCGACTTTGCGAACGATGCTGGTGGCTTCATCCGAAAGCTCGGCATCGGGCCAGTATTGCTGGCAGGACACTCGATGGGCGGCATGGTGGGCATAGTTACCGCAGCCGAATTCCCGGATGAAGTGGGTACGCTGGTCGTCATCGATTCAATGATGCGCATGTCCGAGGAGCGGGCTGCAGAATTGAGGGTCATTGGAGCGGGTAAAGGCAAAGGCTTTGACTCCAGGGAGGCATATGTCGCCGGGTTCAGAATTCGCCCGGAGACCACGTCAGCTTTACCGGAAGTGACCCGTCATATGGCGGCATCTTCGTGCCGTGAGTTTGAAGACGGCCAGTGGCGCAACAAATTCGATCGAAACGTTTATGCGCGACGTCACCCCATTGACGGGTACTCATACTGGGGGAAGGTACGGGATGCGAAGATCCCGGCGTTGGTCATTGCCGGAGGCAACAGCAATCGAATCACTCCGGAAGTTCGGAACAAACTGTTCGCGGCACATCCGGGGGTAACCGTGACCACCGTAGACGACGCAGGCCATCACGTCACCTTGGATAACCCAGCCGGTTTCATTGATGCGCTCGCCACATACCTTCAATCCAATCGTCACACGTAGCAGAAGGCACAATCTGCAGAGGGCTCAGCTGCCGTCACCGGGGCTAGAGCGTGCGCGCTCGACGATGCTCTGTAATGTGCGAGCGTGGGGACGGGTACCTGCTGGTTTCGCCCGTTGGCCGGAAACCCAGCCGCTCGTAGAGCGCGATGGCAGGCGCATTATCATCAGCCACATCTAACAGCAATCGATCGAACCCCGCATCCCGTGCCCAATCCACCATGGCATTGATGAGTTGTTCCCCAACTCGCCTGCCTCGTACGGTCGGCGAAACCCACATCGATATGAGGTAAGCGTCCGACTTCGACGGCGCCGTGGCGCCACGCACCATGCCAACGTCTGATCCATCAAGCGTCGCAACGAAGGTCGGAAGATCCTCCGTCTGTTGGCGCCAAGCGTCATCTGGCATCTCTCTTGCTACCTCGATCGTGGTCCCGAATGCATCAGGCGCATCTTCCAGCGCGGCAAGACGAAGGCGCTTGAGCCGTCGCCATTCCGTTCTTGATAAACGCTCGACCTCCATCCGACGAGTTTACCCTGAGACGTCTATTGCTGGCTGATTGCAGACGTTCGGTCAGGGATACAGAATGATGCCCAACCAGCAGTTGGAGCTGACGCGCCAGGCGTCAGTGAGCGAATCTATCCAAATCCGCACCGCCACATCCAGAGATCTAGCCTGCCTACCGGTGATCGAAAAAGCGGCAGCGAAGCTATTCCCGCCGGGACGGATTCCAAATCCTGAAACAACCTATCCCAAAGAACTCCTGGAGAAGTCCCTCAGCAAGGAGTTGCTGTTCGTGGCCGAGATTTCGAACGAGGTGGTCGGTTTTTGCACGTCTACCGAAATAGCGTCATACCTTCACCTGGATGAGCTATCCGTGCATCCCGACTTCGGACAGCGAGGCATCGGTCGAGCTCTGACGATTCGTGTACTTGAAGAATCTTCACTACGCAGGTTTGTCGGGGTGACGCTAACTACCTTTTCTGATCTTCGGTGGAACGCGCCCTTCTATCGAAAGCTTGGTTTTGTCGATCTCAGCCCAACTCATCTTCCTCGCCACGTCCAAGCAATCCTGGAGCAAGAACAAGCCGAAGGCCTCTTGCACCGGGTCGGCATGGTGTACTCAAATGGCCCTGACCAGCAATCGCAACGTTAGGCGTTACTTGAGATATTTAAAGTTAGCGCTGGGGCTCGCGCTCGTTGGGATCGGAACCGTCGCTACGCTGAGCTATCTAGCTGGTTCTGCGCTGATCGCTCCCGCGCCTGCCACGACACCCAGACCTCCAGGATTCGAAGATGTGTCGTTCCGTTCAGAGAATGGAGAACTGCGCGGCTGGCTGCTGCGTGCAAATACACCTAGAGGAACTGTCATCACTGTTCACGGTGTCAGATCTAACCGCGCCACGATGCTGGGACGCATGGATCTGTCCTCGAGGTTGGGTTTGAACGCGTTCGCGTTCGATCTGCAAGCGCATGGAGAGAGTGACGGCTCTCGCATTACATTCGGGTATCGAGAGAGGTTGGACGTGCAAGCGGCAGTTCGACTCGTTCGAAACCGCTTGGAAACACCCATCTTCGTGATTGGCGTTTCGCTCGGCGGCGCAGCCGCGGTGTTGGCCGACCCACCTCTGGAAGTGTCAGGCCTAATCCTTGAAGCCGTATTCCCGGACATTGAAACCGCGGTTGGCAATCGCCTGGACATTCGGTTTCCCTACGCTTCGTTGGCGACACCGCTGCTCACATGGCAGCTAGG
The DNA here is from genome assembly GCA_028285415.1 of Pseudomonadales bacterium. Taxonomy (GTDB): domain Bacteria; phylum Pseudomonadota; class Gammaproteobacteria; order Pseudomonadales; family Azotimanducaceae; genus UBA4421. The sequence goes on along the minus strand of JANQPF010000005.1, from coordinate 205,291 downwards.
GCCTCGACTTGGGATCTCGGCTGGAGATCTGTCTCCCATGCGAAGCGCGGGATTCGTCTCGACACCCGTTCTCATTCTCAATGGTACAGCGGACCGGCACACCACAGTCAGGGATGCAGACAGATTGCTCGGGGCTTTTCAGGGCGAAAAGAACGTCGCATGGTTCGAGGGCGCGAGTCACGTTGATCTCTACAGTTATGACAATGTGCTGTACGAAGCCACTGTCTCGGAGTTCATTCGGAAACACCTACCAAAATGATGCCTTCCAATAGGCGAGAAGTTGTTGGCGGCCTTGGGATTGGACTCGTACTGGCGATAGATGCGGCACTATGGTTTGGAGGAGAGAAGCTGGCTTCGATAGCATTCACTTCGTTCATTGTGGCGATGGTCGCGTTTCACGGTTTTTTTGAGGGGTAGCGAGATTACTAAGAACTTCAAAGTTTTCATGATCTTCTTTGTATTGAGCGTTGGCACAGTATTCCTCTGGGCCTCAGACGTGAAACTGACTTAAACGAGTTCCCAATTCGAGTGAGTTCCGAGTTTTAGTGCAACACATAATCGAAACTAGCGCTGTCGCCTGTTCCAGTGTGGCACCTGGCACGCAGCTGGAGCGGACCCGCCGCTCAACGCAATGTTAGGCGTCATGCACACATGGCAAGCGATTGGCATTTTGCTGACGCTCGCTGCTGCCCCGGCCTTGGTTGCAGAACCTGGATTGATCGAATATCGCAATGCAACATGGTGGGATGGTCGGTCTGAGTTCACCGGTTCTCGCTATGTACGCGGAGATCGCTTTGAAAACTTCGAGGGCGTGAGCGCGGAATCCATCGTAGATCTGGGGGGTGCATTGGTCATTGCCCCTTTCGGTGAAGGACACAATCACAACATCTTGCGGCCGATCTTTGACTACGCCAACCAAGAGTACCTCTCCAACGCCGTGTTCTACGCCAAAATCCCCGGCATACATCCTCCTGAAATTGAGCCAATCCGAGATCTGTTAGCACGCGCCGACACAGTAGACGCATCATTTTCACTCGGAATGATTACCTCTCCCGGTGGCCATCCAGTTGGTATTTACGTCGGATTCCTGTCAGAACTGCTTTACGGAGGTGCCGGCTACGAGGATTTCCGCGGGCTCGCATTTCATGAGGTCGCGTCGGAAGCAGACGTCACCAAGGCTGTCTATGCGCTCGCGTCCCGAGGAACAGATTTCATCAAGACTGCACTCGTTTATAGCGAGCGTTTCGACGATGGATTCCAGGAAGGATTGGATCCCGATTTACTGCCTTTCTTAGTGCAGGAGTCTCATGAGCTAGGCTTGGAGGTAAGCGTCCACGTCGAATCCGCGGCGGATTTTCGTCGGGGAGTAGCAGCGGGGGTTGATGAGATTAACCATCTCCCAGGCTTCATATGGGGGAGAGAAGAGAACGTAGGCGACCATCTCTTGACGGAACACGACGCTCGATCGGCCGCGGAATCGGGCGTGGCAGTCGTCACAACGACCCACTACGCCAACGTGATCGGAAAGCGATACAGTTTTCCTGATGTTGCATTGACTCAGTTCAAGCATGTACAAAGACGGAACCTCCGCTTGCTCATCGATGCCGGCGTTGAGATCCGAATCGGTTCTGATGTCTACGATCGGACGGGAGGCGGTGAAGGCGCCGACCCGACACGAGGCGAGGTCGAAAACCTGGTAGCGCTCGGTGTATTCGATCCGGAAAGAGCACTATCAGTGTGGATCGATACAGGCCGAAAGATCTTTCCGCACCGTCGAATTGCATGCTTCGAGTCGGGTTGCGAGGCCAGTTTTCTGGTGTGAGGGGCCGATCCTCGTAAAGGCCTGAAACACTTGGACCGGTTAACTCTTGCGATCAAGCAGGGAACCGATGTGACGAACCGACACGACAAGCCAGATGAATAACGCGCCGGTCAACGTCACCCGGTTAACACAGTGTTAGCGTACATGCGCCCTTTGTCGGCAGTGCAATGTCTCGTACTTGTTAGCCTTCTAACCCTCCCGACCGCAACCAACGGTTCCGAGTGCGTGGTCCTGCTTCATGGTCTTGCACGCTCTGCATCTTCCATGGAGCCAATCGCAAATGCACTAGACTCCGCCGGTTACGCAGTTTCGAATGTCGGATATCCCTCACGCTCTAAATCAATAGAAGAACTGGCGGTCAAGGCTGTTGAGAGAGGATTAGAACGATGTGAGTTGAACCAATACTCACAGGTTCATTTCGTCACCCACTCCCTCGGCGGAATTCTGGTTCGCTTCTATCTTTCACAATCAGAAGTCCCACGACTGGGACGTGTGGTCATGCTTGCGCCTCCCAACCAGGGAAGCGAGGTCGTGGACAAGTGGAAGAACGTCCCCGGGTATTCTTTGCTGAACGGCCCTGCTGGCGCTCAACTCGGTACTGATTCAGAGAGTGTGCCACTGAGTCTAGGCCCGGTTACCTATCCAGTGGGCGTTATCGCCGGAGATAAAACGCTTAATCCTATTCTCTCCCTGAGTCTTCCAGATCCAGACGACGGCAAAGTCAGCGTAGAACGTACAAAGGTCGAAGGTATGACAGATTTTCTGGTTGTGCCGCATACCCATCCGCTCATCATGCGATCTGACGATGTGATTCACCAGGTGTTGTACTTTCTGAGGAATGGAGAGTTTCTGGCCAGTGACACCTGACCAGGGCAAACTTGCGCCGGTCTTAACCCACGCAGCGCAACGCGGCGTTTGGCGGCCAAACCCATCATTCTCCAAGTTTTGGGAATAGTTCATGGTATTCGCGAATCTTCGGGGCAAAATTCGTACATGGCCTACTATGGACAACCAACAAGACTTAGATGCGCCAGCTGTTCGCATGTATATACGATCCACGACATACGCGACCAGTCTTACGGTGCATATCCTTGCCCAGACTGTGGCGCTCAAATAGCAGTCACAACGACGAACCAATATCTGGCACATTCAGCAAGATTTCTAATCCGCCTGGTACCGATTGGCGTGTATATGCTTGCGCTCATTCACTACAAAGACTTTCTACGAGACATCCATCCCTACACCGCCTATCTACTCCTTGTGTTAGGCATATACCTGAATATCAAGTTGTTGCCATCGCTGCCCGTCGAAACCCATGAGTTGAGCACCGAAGAGATTTCAGAACGTGAGCGAGAGATAGAGTTTGCGCTTCGAAGAGACAGGGAGGTTGCACTAAACATCAAGAGATATCGTGCAGAGGAACGGACTAGAAGGGCAAACAAGAGATGGTGGGAGTTTTGGATTTAGAATCAAGAAGCGGAGTCTCACAGGAGCACACTGACTCGCACCGGCCTTCACGAACGCAGCTCAACACAGTGGTAGGCGTCTTATGGGCGGTGTCGCGCTACTCGCAAGTTTGCTTACCATAGTCGGAATATGGGTCGTCTGTCTCTTCCATGCTGGCCACGCAAACAACTCGACACTCTGTGTTAGCGGCCTAGTCAGTATCAACCAGGGTTTATGTCGCAGAACCAGAAGGAACTTTGGACAAGCGCAGTAATACTCACTCTTGTCGTACTGCTTGTCTATGACAGTTGGTTTCCGGAGAAAAACCCGCTGAGGGACATTCCAATGCCTTTCGCGCAGGAACTGTCCCTTCTCTTTCCGCTCATACTGTTGACAGGGCCCCGCCCGTGGCCGGTGAAAATTTCATTGATGCTCCTGGGCTTTGCCCTCGTTCTAATCCCCTATTTCGGCGCGCCGCATCCTTATCCCGGGGTACTGATGCTAGGAGGCTTGAGCTACCTCTACGCCTACAGGTTAGTATGGTTTCCGAACCCCCCTATTCCAAAAGTTGAGGTCTATGTTGTTTCCTTGCTCTTCGCCGTCATCACGATTGCGATGATCGTAGCAATCAACATCATGTCACCCGCGCACTGAGTACGCCGGCTAACGGCAGTCGGTGAACACATGCTGGACGTCTTGCTCACCAGCCCGCAAAGGGTCTAGAATCGCGCGCCCCGCTTGCGGGTCTCTTCAACTACACCTCCAGGGGATCGGCTACCTGGAGGAATGACATAGCCGGAGAATGTGTATGTATGTGAACTCTGTAATTCTGTAGTCCTTCCAAAAGTCCCTGCCACCCTCATCACCGTCCAACTCAGAAAACGCACTTACCCTTTCAGGGCCAATGCAAATAAACTTCTGGATCCAAAGCATCCCGGTATGAATCGTAAGATCTACCGAAACGATTCAGGTGGCGAAGGTTTTGAGATTGAAAAGGAAATTCGCGTCTGTCCCCAGTGCGCTGCTCTCGCCGTTAAGCGAGAGTGAGCCCCAGCGTTAGAACGCAGCGTCATGCGAAACACCCTCAGTACAATCGTTCTTCTGCTGCTAGCGCAATCCGTCTATTCCGGGGAAATCGAGAAGATTGCGGTCTCCTGCGAAACAGGGCTTTGCTTCTACTGGTGGCCAAAAATATCCGACATCGAGGGTTGGCATCATGATCGAAACAACAGCCTTTACTATCGATTTAACGCGCTAGCTCCAGACGGCTTCAGCTTTTCGAACGCTGAAACTGTCATGTATGCCCAGGCGATCTACAAACCTCGTGTGCCCGAACAGACTTTCGCACAGCTGGTTGAGGACAAGCTGCGCTCGTTCGAAGAAGCGGGGTACACAACCGAGAAAGCCGGGCGACTGGCTACCGCCGATGGTATGAAGTTAGATTCTTACTACTTTGTCCCGGTTGATATGGGGAATTGGGAACAATCCGCCTATGGAGAGGACGACGAGTACTTCTACGTATTCGTTCTAAGTTCACGCTCGCAAAACGGATTCAACACTTCCAGAGAGAAGTTTCTTTCCATGATTCAGACGTACCAGTGACGGAGGGCTCTGAAAAGGCGTCTACTCCGCACCGCAAGGCCGGATGGCCAACCTTTCTGGCGATAGGCTTTGCGCCGTTGGCATTCATAGCTTTTGCTTATACCGTTGAGAATCATCTTTCACTGTTTCACCCCATAATCTCAGCCTCCGTTGGAACATGGGGATTCTGGTACGGCCGCAAAAAGGTAGACCCGACGCTGAGCTTTTCATGGCATCGGATTCAAGTACTTTACATCCTGGCAATGGGCTGGGCGCTTGCAGCGTTCTTACTGGTAATTTACCTGGATCAAAATCCTTATTGATCACTGAGGATGATTTACTCAATCCAAACGCGCTTCCTCGTACGCTCAGTTCTTGATGTCATTCTGCGTTCACCGCTCAAGCGAGCACCCGGAATTGGACGAGTTGGCTTCGTCGTTTTGACGCTACTAACAGGCATCCTTTGTAACTCGGTTAACGCGGATTCCATTTGCTTCAGTCCGGTAGCTGAGAAAAAGGGCGACATCGGCTCCAAAAGGGGCTCATTGGGACCCTTCGACTACCGGATTCAGGTCGATGACGGTCCCGTGGTCAAACCTGCCTCAGACAGAAGCACTCGGTATCCTTTCTCTTCTTCCAATCCGCTGGTAAAGATTTATCTTGGAAATGAGTTGGTAGAGTCATTTCACATACCAGATCGACTTCTTGCCGAGGGTCGCAACTGCGTATGGTTCTACAACCTGTATGAAACTTGGTCCGTCGTCGAGACATGGCAGGCTGAGAAGCTGTGTAAATGCGAGAACGATCCGGAAGAAGAATCAGTCGACGCCTGACGAGCAGGTGAAGCTGACGCACTATCCATCCCACACCAAAGCAAGGTACTACGATAGTATCTGGCGCTAACCGTAGAATGCCCTAAGTTTTGAGGGAATAGATTGGCAAAACGACTGAGCTTGCTGCTCATTTTCCTATTGTTGGGTGCGCTGCTGCTCCCGACTTTCAACACACAGCTACACAGAGGCTTATGGGGTACTGATCCAAGAAAGGTTGCCCAGTTCCTATTCCCCAAAAAAGATTTATACGATCCTGTCGCTCGAGTCGCAGAAGATTTCTCAGAGAACGCCTCTGTGAGATGGGATATGAACATCCCATACGCCGGTAAGTACAAGATCAACATTGAGGTAATGGAACTACCTTACCCTTTTGAAGGCCGAGACGAGCGGATTTCTGTGCGTATCACCTGCGAAACCCACAACGCAATAGTCCTCGACCAGCACATCGAAAAAATCCGTTATCCATTCTACGGCGCGCGAGGCGATGGATTCGCGCTGCTGCGATACTCTGTGCCTGAAGACCTCCCCTTGGATGACACGGTGGAGTGCACGTTAGAGGCTGATTCTAAAACTCAGCAGTTTCTTAGTGCGAATCGAGCATTCGCAGTGTCAGCAAGCAAACAATCAGAGGAGTAATTCCACGTGACCTCAAAGGCACCCTTGAAACTAACGTGCTAACGACCACTTTCGTTCAACGCAGTCCACAACGTTGAGGGGATTCACAAGATGAGCTGGGACCTTCCAGATTCAGATATCAAAGATCACGAACCCAATCGAAATGGCGGTGTTGGCAAGGCAGTGCTTGTCGGTATCTCGATCGAATTTGCCGGGGCGTTTGCCACAAAAGTTCTAGCGATGCTGGTTTCTGGCCTCTACCTCATCCTCGCCGGAGAGTCACAGGAAACCGTTGCCGAAGCCGTGTCTCAAGTACTCCAACCGCAACTGTCAATTCCACATATCGGAGCCATCACGCTTGGGCTGCTCTTCTCGTTTGCAGCCGGTTATATGACTGTCTACACCACAAAAGGACAGGATCGTCTACCACTTACCCTGCTGATACTCATCGTGTTTTCTGTCGGTTCGCTATTTCGTCTCGCTAGCGGTCCCGTCGCCAATCTTGCCGTTGGGTTGCTGGTAGGCTGCTTCCAGTATCTAGGTGGACGCTACGCGGAACGAAGAGTCAAGTAAGACCAGCGGCTACAATACTTCTAAACCGAATCAGAGGAACTCCACTGCTAAGTCTGCAGGCAATAAATATTGGATGCCGCTCAACATGGTGTCAGATGTAATGCCGAATCATCTCTACGAATTCGAGCGCAGAGGATGCACCGTTGTAAAACATGCTCTTTCCATATCGGAGTGTCGTCAGATCAAGAACGAACTGCCTGATCTAGGAACCTCTGGTACTCGTAGGATGCTGGACGTGCCCTCCATCAGGGATCTGGCAGCGGATCTAAGAAATCACATTCTGCTCTCGCCATTCCTCTCCAAGAAGCGCTCGGTGCTTTGCACTCTATTCAATAAAACGAGAGACCATAACTGGTCACTAAAAATGCATCGCGACATGGTATTTCCTCTGAGAGGGGAGGGATCCTGGCCATGCGCAGGTACAAAAGAAGGGCTCACCTGCTTCCGCCCACCCAGGGACATTCTCGATCAATGCGTAGCCGTTAGACTAAATCTTGACGATGCCCCTGAAGGCGACATTTTGTTCGAACCCGGATCGCATCTGCACGATGAACCAGCAGACTCGACAGCTATCCCAGTTGGGGCAGAGGCCGGTGACGCAATCGTTCTCTGCCCGACGACAATCCACGGTTCGGCCAAGCTCCGCGATTCCAACTCCCGCCTCGTCTTACACTTCCTGTTTGCGCCCAAAGAGCTTCCCCATGACTATTCATGGCACTATGACGCCTGACAATGGTCCACCTCACGATCATGAAGAGCATGACTGACGTGCTAACTGAGCATGTTCCCTCAACCGCGTACTAGAGCAAACACTTTCCTGCTACCCAGGTCCCCAGCTGCGTCTCGATACTCATTGCGAGCGATGCCTTCAAACTCGAAGCCTAGTTTTTCTGCGAACCCACATGCGCGCACGTTACGCACATCACATCGTGCCTCAATACGCTGAACTTTGAGGACATCGTGCGCGACTTGGATCGCTGCGGAAACAAACTCCCGTGCGAACCCCAACCCGGTACGATCCGAGCGAAGCCAATACCCTATCTCACAGCTCGGGACGGAGTGGTCGATCGAATGTAAATCAACCGACCCTACAAGAAGGCCTTGCGGTGCCCAGACGCGCCAAACGAACGATGTACCGTCATGAAACTCGCGTTCGCCTATCTGCGAGACACGCTCCATCGTCTCCAGGTCGCTGAGCCGCGCAGAGAAGGGAAGCCATGGAAAAAATTCCTTGAGAGAGACCCCAATTGCCTCTCGCAGAGCAGGACCGTCTCCTGCGCGTGCTGAGCGCAGCACTAGACGCTCGGTAACAATTTCTTGTGGAGGGGACGGAGGTTCGGCCATGCAAGGAGTTTAACTAGACGCGTCGGTCGAAGCAGACTTTAGGTGGCATTTCGAATACGTTCACTTAGAATCCTCACGACTCCAGATTGCAGGAGAGTTACCGTGCGAAGCAAAGACATTTCCTTTTGAGCCAATGAGCAAACGCCGCAGAGGATTCCCGTCGGAAACTTCTGTGAAACGTGGCGTGAGAGTGGTACACGGCACCAAGTACCTGTCAGAAAAGCTGGGCCGCAACGACCCCTGTCCCTGTGGTTCTGGTCGTAGATTTCAAAGCGTGTTGCATGAAATCTGGCCGTTTCGACGGCTCGCAGCGAGATGACTACTTTTAGGTAGGATTATCTGAGTCGACGTGCCGTCTAACGAGAAGTTGACGCGCCAGGCGGCACGATACCCGGTTAATCGAAGATAGTTTGGTCTCATCGCATGACGATATGTACGCTTCAGACATGATGACTGCCAACCGAAAATTCTTGCTCGCTGCAGGGAGTGCTTTCGTACTGGTGGGTTCTATTGTTCTCGTGGATACCGTGCTGATCGATCGCGAAACTTCAGTTGATGTGCTAAATGCTGCCTTCGGAACAACCTCCATGATCATCGGCGCACTGGGTCTCAGCCGTGGCATCCGCAAGATTTGACTTTGTCCTGCCCGTGGTCGTCGCAGACTCTTGACGCAACCAACGCAACACCAGGCGTGAGATCCAGATGCCGACCGTAATCACTCACGCCGTTGTTGGGTCAGCTCTGGTCCTCCTCAAACCTCATGACGTACCGCTGAGAAGGCTCCTCATTGTACTTGCCGTCCTGCCTATCATTCCCGACCTTGACGTGATCGGATTCAGGTTCGGCATTGCATACGGTGATCCGCTTGGCCATCGAGGATTCACGCATTCAATTCTGTTCGCGGGGATTACTGCGGTTCTGGTCAAAGCGCTCATGTTCAGAAACATACCTTCTGGCTCCAAACCAGGAATTGGCATTGTTGCACTCTGCTTCCTTTCCACAATGTCCCACGGAGTACTGGATGCTTTCACAGATGCGGGGCTAGGCGTCGGCTTCTTCATACCATTTGAGAACAGCCGCTATTTCTTTCCCTGGCGCCCCATTGCAACATCCCCTCTGAGCGTTGATGGCTTTCTTAGTGCGCGTGGTTTGAATATTCTCGCCAACGAAGCGATCTGGATAGGTATTCCTTTTGTGGCATTCAGCACGACTGTTCTTATCGTCAAACGCATCCTGCGACGTAAGACCTGACACGCCGTTGAACCCAAGGCTTGTGCGTCGCAAGTTATACGTTCCAAGGCAGTGTTAGCGACATCTACTATCGGATCAACCCCGTGATTGCCTCAGACCTCAATTGGATAGTTGTATTCATGTGGACGATAGTGATGTACTCACGGGCCTACTCCTGACAATGCGTTTGTCATGGAATTATTCTCCAGACCAATAGCCATCGTCGCGGCGCTGCTTCTGATCTGCATACCCGTGGTTCAAGCGCTTGCGACGTCCTACTTACAACCCATTGCGATCCTGATATTCCTGCCAAGTCTCTTTGTTTTGTATCGTGTCTGGATGCGTGACAACGTTGCCAGATGGTTCGCTTCACTCCTGATCCTGATGGTCATCTCAATCTGGGCTTATAGCATCTGGCAGACTGAGATGTATCTTCAAAACGAAGTTGAACACGCAACCAATACCGCGAATAGCGTCCAAGTACAGAGAACGCAGCCTTACCAATTCGCCCCGTTGGGCTGCTACGTGCTCGGGCTCGTGTTGCTGAATATCCCAAGTTCGCATCGTTGGTTTACCGGGCGATGATTCAGTTGATGCCCGTAAGGTGAGAACTATGACCCGTCTATTCACAGCCCTGTTCGCTGCATCATTGTGTGTTTCGTGTTCGGCAGGTGAACCTTCTGGAACCAACTCCATGCTCTTCGCAGATGCGGCTTCCGGGGCCGATTCAGGCGGCTATCTGGCTTACACACACAACGTACGGATCGAAGTTCCGCTTGATCAACTCGAAGACACCCATGTGAAAGTGGTCGATCAGTGCAACAACGCCTCGGAATGGGCTTGCACGGTTCTGTCTTCCGACATCAACCACTCCGATTACCCAAGTGCATCAGTCCGAATGAGAGTCTCGCCTTCCGGCGTCGAGCGCCTTATCTCGGTTGCCGCTGAAGGCGGCACCATTCATCACAAATCGACGTCTGTAGAGGATCTCGCCGAACCCGTGAAAGACGTCTCCGACAAGATAGGTATGCTGCGACAGTACCTCGCCGATCTCGAAAGTCTGAGAGAACAGTCTAAAAACGATATCCAGGGATTGATTCGTGTGACATCGGAAATCGCATCTGTCACTTCGAGATTAGAGCGAGCGCTCGGCGAGCAGGCGCACCTCAGGGAAAAGATTGACCTGCAGATTCTCAGCGTTCACCTGATGGTCGACCCAAACAGCTCGTTCGGCATGCCGATCGGACGGGCGTTGTCCGAGTTTGGTGAGGATCTATCGCAAGGGATTGCTCAAGCGATTACCGGATTTGCGTATGTCCTGCCCTGGCTTGTCATACTGATTCCGCTTTTCTTTCTAATTCGCAGATTGTGGCGGAAAACGAAGTAGCGCTGACAACACAGTGACAGGTGCCAGATGAACATCATCACAATTACATTCGTTGTCGGTAGCGCACTTGCCCAGGCCTCGGTCATCGAACTCGACCTCACGAGTGCCACCGATAGCGGTTTCGGCATCCAATACCAATCCGTCAGATCCATAAGCACCGACAATCGAGCACTTATGGATGATATCTACGACAGCGTCTGTCGCCTCAAAGTGGATCACGTCCCTTTCGTGGAAGGACTCGACTTCGAAGGCCACACCGCGAGCGTTGGAACGAGCTTGCTCTACTACTACGGTGCAAGCGCAAACCCTGTGCTCCCCGCTGAGTACTTCGTTCACAACAGCTGGGTAGAAGATTTCCGCGTATTCTTCTCGTTTGCAAACCAGACTGAGCGTAAGACGTTTAGACTGTCCCATCTGGGACCTTGCGAATGATCCATGATGGAGAGCCAGCAAGTTGGCTGGCAGCCTTGCGCGGGCGCACGCTGCTGCTACTAGGGGTTCGCACCTGGCGAACAAAGCACGTCCGTAGTCAGGAGCCGGCATGAAAGATCTAAACAGAATCGTCCGATACAGCACAGCTGGCTTGTTGCTCGTGCCGTTGCTGTTGGGCTGCACCACGGTCACACCCCGCCCGTACCAAGTCATCAAGGACGATGGTTTGATCGTGCCTGAGGACATTGCCCATCTCGCCACCATCGTTCACGAGATTGACGACTCGAAAGGAATAGAGATCTCCGTCCAGCTTTATGTACCCGAGCCAAAGCAATTCTCAGACCCCTACCGCAACCCACGCACAGACGAAGAATTAGCACTGCAAAACCAGAGAACCCGGGAATTGATCGCATTCTGGAAGTACATAGACTCCATTGGAGGTTTGATCAGGGGCGAGAATAAGCCGATAGCGGGACGCAATCGAGTGAACACTGTGGGATTCCTGGCCATCCTGACTCATACCGAGCTCAAGTACATCGGCATTCATCCCAATCCGAGGTGGGTTTTCGCGTTTGGCTCATCCGATGAAACCTGACGACCCACACTTCACACGCGACAATCCACGAACAAACGCTTACCTACCAGCAGGGAATCCAATCATCAAAGACGTTAAGCCAGACATAACTCTCGAAGACATCAATAAACTCGACGTTCGCGTCGCCGAAATACTTTCCGTCGACGACATTCCGTCATCGAGAAAGCTCATGAAGCTCACCGTCGATCTAGGAGGCCAAACCCGCTCAATCGTAGCCGGAATAAAGAACGAGCGGGAAAACCCTGAGGAGATTGTGGGTCTTCAGGTTCTGGTTGTCGTTAACCTCGAACCAAGAGAAATGGCTGGCGTGTTATCAGAGGGAATGCTGTTCGACATCGGTTATGCGGATGGCATTACGCCTGTGCTCGCCGTTCCGGAAAAAGACGTTCCCAACGGATCACGTGCTGGTTGATGCCTACACGAAGACGCATGGACCAGCCAACACAATCCGGGCTTTTCGTCTCACGATTGCCCGGAGAGTGACGCTTACTAGCCACCAACTGCGACAAAAAGCGAGGTTGCGTTAATATCAGAGCCCACCCAGGGTAGGGAGCCGGCATCAATGTCTGGGGTACTGTTCTCGTTCGTACTCTTCTGTGGCTTTGTCCTCGCGGCAATCGCAACGTCCCGAATCGTCGAATCAACGACTCTGAGCTTTGCGCGTAAGGGGCTGCTGCTCATATTGGCGTGGGTCCTGCCGTTGGTGGGCCCTCTGTATGTCATCGGCAGAACCGCCAAAGAAACCAGCTACGGCGCCACAGAGAAAAGAAGCGATCTTTCGTGACCCGGGCGCTACAACGGCGCAACAAATTGAGCGCTTCAAACCCAAAGCCCGACAGCGTGGTGAGCGCCATACAGGTGCGCTCGGTTGTTTTAGTGTTTGCTTTCTTATTCGCGGGCAACGCGTCCACCGAAGTCCTCGATCAGGACTTCGAGTTCAGTAGAGTCACTGAATACCTCTGCTCCAACCCACGCTACCTTGAATGCACCGCAGTCGATGCCCAAACGTGCAAGAGCGATATGGAAGCACACCGACCACAATGTGCCGACTTAACGTTCTTAGCGGAATATGGGGAGCCGCTCCTGCCACAAGCGCAAGCGGCGATCTTGAAGTGCGCCATGATTTCTCATGCCGCGGGGGTGCAACGCAATCCCGAGGCAATAGCCAGGTGTTTTCTCGGCAAGTGATGCACAATTTGCAATCCAGGATGGACTGCCTGCAGCCGCCCCTCACTCATGCAACGCGAAATCTTCAGCGTTGATTCGCGTCGTCTACTGGATCGTCAGCGTAGGCATAATCGGAATCTGCACCGCTTTTGCAATCGACTTCGCACTCGACGCCAGACGATGGGACGAAGAATTTTCGGCTCGAATCGGGCTGATCGTATTTATCATCATCATCAGCCCTTTCCTTACTCGAAAGCATCAGCACGGCAAAGACTTCATGGACAAATGGCGGGCGCGTAAGCAGGCTGACAAAGACATTACGAGGTACATGATTATCGCCATGAGTGGCTTTATGCTGGGTTTTTTCATACACATGCGATGGTTCACATGAGCTTGTCCAAAGTGACGCAGAACGCGGCACTTAGCGTGCGCAGATCGACGCAGTAGCAGGGTTCGTGATGTCTACTTCAGCCAGGTAAGGCCTATGAAATTTACACTCGGAGTGATCATCGGCGCCTTAGCGGCATCACTCTTCTGGTACGTATCGACTCCGGAAGCGGAAGTAACCTCCCAGACCCATGTAGTCGATCCGTCACAAACCTCTGCCACGAAGAGCGTATCGAGCCCGACCATGCCCCAACGCACAGCGATTGTTGCAGCAGACGCCAGTTCGATAACAGCGGGACCGGACGAGCCTGCTCAACCGGAGCCTACCGCACCCCTTCCCGCACAGGCAGATCAAAGAACATCGACAGTCCCCGTGCCAACGAGCCACGAACACGAGGAGTTAATCAAGCGCTCTTCGGCGCGAAGGACCATGGCTGAGCTCCATCGAGACCTGGAACTTGAAGAAATCGACCCGGACTGGGCCCCAACCATGGAATCGCTCATATCCGAATACCTGCTGGCGCACGATTTTGTGGAAGCATTTTCAATCAACCACATCATCTGCAAATCAAGTTTGTGCGAGATACAGGCTTTCGGATACGAAGGACACCAGCAATGGAACACCATGATGTCGCAAATGCGTTCGAACGACTGGTACCGGGAATTCAACGGCACATCCATCTCTTCGACCTCTAACGACGGCAAAGCGACCGTTGTGACGGTATTGCACAGAAATCTCGAAGGGGAGCTTAATGGCGCGTGACGAACCGCTGAACCTAATCCTACCGACGCGTGACTATTCGTCAATCGAACCACCAGAATTGTTCAAGGCAAGTAAGTAACTGATGCTGATCGATCTACTCGTTCTTGGTGTAATCACCTTCGCAGGTGTTTTCATTGCGTGCAAGGTCTTTGCCTATGAGATACCAGTGCTGAAGCAGGCCGGCGCAGCGCTTTGCTTCGTCGTACTGAACTGGCTACCCATTCCAACGACCATTTTGTCAATTCTGGTCCCAGCCGTTGGCATGTACGTCTGCCTGATGGACAACACGTATCAGCGAAATACGGTCAACAAAGTCTTCGCACTGACTTTCCTGTTTGCTGCTGCGGGAACTTTGATTGTCTATCTACCGATGCAATAGCTACGCTGAGCTTTCGTCGAACCTCAAACACGCCACTACCGTATGGACACCGGCTCGCCCTGGCATCAATATTCCGGTAGCAGAATTCACAATCTTTGGTCTGGATGATCTCGACATCCATCCTGCAGAGTTGAACAACGTGTTGGATATTCCCTCCATCGAATTCAGATGTGCAGGTTTCGGGCATGACGCAACCGTTCACCGCGGCGTCAGGCGTCAAACCGGGCGGATTCTCTTGTGCGCCGTTCTACTAGCCTTCACCGGAACCGCGGTGGCTGAGACGGACCTCGAAGCGGTCATACCTGACGACATTCGCGTAGCCTACAAGAGCATCGGTTTGACTGAGGCCCAGGTCGGTTCTTTCGATCCATTGATGCTGGACGCGATCAACGAGATCAAGTCCATGCTCAAAAAGGAAGGGTTGAAAGCCCGATGGCCGTTTGAACGGCGAATCCGGGTCAAAGCCAACTTCATTCTGGAACGGCACGCCCCGGCATTGAGAGATACGCTCGAGCAACATCAGATTCCAGCATTCGAGGAATACACCGCTCTGGTGCTCGAAACCATGACCTCCCTTTCTCCAAAAGAATATGAGGGTGTTGCGTTTGGTCCTGTCATCGGGGTGATCGAACGCGGAGACTGAGTCGTTTGAGGGGAAACCCATCGAACGCCAGGGAACCAGGCGATGCCATTGCAAAACAAACGTCGTTGACTGAAGGTTGAGATCAGCAACTGAGGAGCTGGACCCGATCGACTCCTCACCAGACGGGAGCAGAAACGATGATTGGATACACAACCCTTGGCGCAAACAATTTGGAGGAAGCGGCGCAGTTCTACGATGCTCTGTTTGCGGTCTGTGGCGCCTCCAGAATAATGGATTTGGGCACGTTCATACTCTGGGGCACGTCACTCGACGATTCTGCCCTGGCAGTGACCAAGCCATACGATGGAAACGCGGCGACCATTGGAAACGGGGTCATGGTAGCGATACGAGCCAAATCCGAAGAAGAAGTACAGGCCATCTACAACAAGGCCATAGAGCTCGGCGGTGCAGACGAAGGCGCACCCGGACCACGAGGCGACGGTTTCTATGCCGGGTATTTCAGAGACCTCGAGGGTAACAAACTCAATGCGTTTTTCATGGGCTAGCGCGGTAGGTTCTCTCCACCAGCTGTCTGACGAGCGGCTGGAGCACTTGGGTCATCGTACGTGAGCTGCCTCGGCGTTCATTTCGCAATCGAAGCGAACCATGTAGAGCAGCTGCGCTCGCTCCAGACGGATCAAGAGAAATTGAACTTCGTACTGGAGCACGTCGAAGAGGAACTCTACGACACGGACCATGCCGCGGCGTCAGACAAGTCCTGGGATGCGATGCATCGCACCCTCTCTGACGGCTATCTGACTTGGGACGGCGGCGAGTATCCGCTGAACCACACTGTGCTAGGTGGCGAGCAACTCTACTCCGGCAACGACTTCATCATGAGCCTGAAGTCCCCCGCCCAGGTTGCCGAGATCGCCAGCGTCCTGACGACAATCGACAACAACGATTTCCACAGTAGATATTTTGCGATACCGGCCAGAGACTACGACGCTGTTCTGGACGATGATGATCTGGAGTACACCTGGTCCTGGTTTCAAGACGTGCGGGCGCTGTACCAGCGAGCGGCGGAGGACGGGAGATATGTGCTCTTCACCGCGGATCAATAGCGCTCAATGCGGGGATCAGACGGAGATGGTCATAGGGACTTCGTGACCGGCCGCGCTGACGGAGCTAGACGACATGGAAAATTCGCTTCAAGTTCGACCCTTTGAACCTTCAGACGAAGGGGACGTCGTTTCACTCTGGGAACTGACTTTTCCAGACGAGCCACCCTGGAACGAATCACGCGCACTCATCAGACAGAAGCTCACCACTCAGCCTGAACTCTTCTTTGTCTGCCTGGATGCGAACAGGCTGATCGGCACCGCGATTGCCGGATACGATGGCGTTCGAGGTTGGGTTCATAAAGTGGCTTCCCATCCCGACTATCGGGGACAGGGTGTCGGTCGCCTCCTGATGGATGCAGCCGAGCGGGCGCTGACTGAACGTGGATGCGTCAAGCTGAATCTCCAGGTCAGAGCGCAGAACGATCCCGCCGCGGGTTTCTACGCGAGCATTGGTTACGATACCGAAGATCGCATCAGCATGAGCAAGCACCTGGAATCTGACAGATGATGTCCAACGCGCTTCGCCAAACGTCACCTACCGTGCTTGCCAAGATTCAAAAGTTCCTGTGACATATCAGCTTCGGTTCACCCGAGGCGTTTCAACCATGCCCGAGAAAAAATCTGACGATCACTACATCGCGTTGCCAGGCGACATCTCGAGTTCCGACTTGCAACGTGCCATAGAACGCGCCTGCGAATCCGTCGGTCTATACATTTCTCACATCGGTTCTTACTCGCGGAAAAAATATCCCAACTCCGTACATTGGCATTTCAAGCGAGACCCGCATGAACCTGGGTTACTGGACGCAACCTTCTGGGACGTCAAGAATCTCTTCTGGCTCATGATCCGGCATCGCGAGCCAGCCTGGGTACACCAGATTGTCCCGGACTTCGTCGCTGCACTGAACCGCGAGGTCTCTACGGTTCGAGTTGACAACCAGTGACCGGCGACAACCCATTGGAGCGGTGTTACCGGCCATGAAACCGAAGGTCATCGCTCTCTCGTTGCTACTCAACGTTCTTGTGCCCGCACTCGCGACGGCAACCGATCCGATGGACGCAGCCGACCAGGAACTCGTCGGTGACTGGGAGTTGATCTCAATCATCGAAAACGGAATCGACGTTACCGGTGATCTGGGTCTGTGCGGAGATGGGGCTTCGGTTTACTCTTTCCACGCTGAAGGGACTTTCTCCATCACTTCAGGAGGGAATTGGTTCGAATCGGGGACGTGGACCGCGCAAACCGATACAACGCCAAAACGGTTTGATCACACACCCGTCGAAGCCCCTGGAGATCCAGAGATTGTGGGTATTGCGTCTCTCGGCATCTACAAACTCTCCGACGGAATTGCGAGCCTCTGCATCGCAGACAACCCCCCGGACAGGCGACCAACCGACTTCGATACGAACACGTGCTTACTGTTCATCTTGCGAAAACGGACCAGCGCAGCCGACTCATGTAGCAACTAGCGGCCGATCAAACCGACCAAGGTATCGGGCGAGGCTGCGATCACAGCAATTTCGAGCCGAGAGGCACCTCACCGTCAGGCACACAAAGCGAGACGTGACCTTCCCCATTATGGAAGCCGGTGACGAGGCATTCGGACATGACAGGCCCTATCTGCTTCTTCGGGAAGTTGACGACGGCGACCACAAGTTTGCCCACGAGGGCATCCAGCTCGTACAGGTCCGTTATCTGAGCGCTCGACTTCTTGATGCCCAGAGCGTCGCCGAAGTCGACGTGGAGGATGTACGCGGGTTTCCTTGCTTCGGGAAACGATTCAGCGCTGACGACTCGACCAACGCGGAGTTCAACTTTCTCGAATTCGGACCAGCTGATCTCTTCCATCGTTCCTCCTCTCCGATTGCAAATATGGTTTGTAATTCAGCCTTTCGACCCGTTGCAGCCAGGTTGGCTTGCGGCACTGGGGCGTACTTGGCAAATCGTCGCCTGCCATAGCCGCATGATGACCTGACGTGGGGATGAAGCAAGAACTAGAATTGGAGAGCATCCACGCGTAGCGTCGGATGGATTACCGTACGTCCACACAGCATTACCTGTCATCGATACGTATTCCCAAATAAAGCGCTGGCTAGAGCTTCCCAGGGTGCCGTTCGCGGTGATCACCGGAACGGCAACGTTCGTCCTGCAGTACAGCTTCGCTTCTTTGCTGATCGCAACCGCAGGTGCCCATCACAACATGGCAGGGCTCGAGAGCTTGTCGTTTGCCAGCCTGGTTTTGACCGCCGTTGTCATTGCCCCCCTCGTCGAGACCCTTCTTGCCCAGACCGGACCCATTCACCTTGCACGGCTGTTCACAACGAACCCACTGTTCCCGATCCTGGTGTCGACCATCGTTTTTTCCGGGCTGCACATAACAAACGGTATCTGGTATTGCGTCTATACGTTGCCCAGCGCGATCGTTTACGCGGTTGCATATTACTTTCGGCTCATCAAAGATGGATCAGCCTACTGGACCATCGCCATGCTGCACGCCGTCCAAAACTGTTGGGCAATCCTGCTGGAGTGAGCCTTGGATGCCAGACGATACGACGTAATGGATTCGCTCGACGTATTCCTGTGCGTTTTTCAGAGACGGGGGACTCAGACGTGACCTGCAGAACACTCGCTTTCACACTGGCAGGCGCAGCCTTGCTGTTCGGCTGTTCCGACTCGAGCGACCCGCAAGCACTGGCAATGGAATGGGTGGAGGCCAGCGGTGGAGAATGCGCTTCTCCCGGGCTGGCAATGGGTGATCCGGAATTCCTCGAGAACGGCGGCTCCGTGACGCGCTGGACGTTGAGCTGTTCGGGTGACGATGCCTACCACATCACCCTCACCCGCATGAGTCGATCCATAGATCAGTTTGACGCACACCAGGAGCTTAAGTCGCTTCTATCTGAAGGCCTCGAGTCGGGTGAGACGCTTGCGGATGGCGTCAACGTCGTCATGTTCGGGCCAACCGGACTTTGGAGCAGAATGTACGGCGGTGACTGGCCGTTGGGTGACATCCCTCCCGTCCGACCCGATCTCTAGGAAAGCGCGTGCTGAAGTCCGAAACTCTGGTGGCGCTCGCGCCTACCAAACGGTTCCCGCATGGAATCCCATAGCAAGTATTTGCGAACCGGCACCTGTCTCTATGCGGGCGCTTCCCAAATCCGCCTCGGAATTACTCAAGACTCCAGATTTATCGGGTCCGGCGACTACGAAGATCCGTCGGACTTACGAGACGACCGAAAAAACACTACGTACACCATCCACTATGAGGCTGCGGGAAATCCAGGCGTTTTCAAGAACATGATCCCCAACTTCGCTACGTTGCGGGATGCAATTGCTTATGCAGAATCGAATTTCGATGGAATCTCCTGGGATGATCTGTGACCCATCAGACCAGCAGCCAAAGTAGGTGCGGCATCAACACGACGCGATGCGAAGAGATTACAACACCCGGACATTCGTTTACGCTGGCCGAGACAGAACCATTGAGGTGCCGAGGTGATGCTCAACCAGAAACGCACGCAGCTCAACACGCAGGATTCTGAGGTTACCTACCCCTATGTCTGAAGCAAATCGCCAGCTTGGACTGGCCATCAACCGGGATATCTGGAACGACAAGAAGTTCGAGAAGATCCCGGACTATTACACGGAAGACTTTGTCTCCGATTACTCGCCTCGCATCGTGAGAGAAGGCAGAGAGCAGATCATCGACGCCGTCAACTCTGCCCACGATACATTCGAAGATTTCAAGGAGACGATACATCGGGTTATCGCGGATGAGCACCACGTGGTGCTCCATTTCACGATTACCGGGCGTCAGGTCAAAGATTGGGGGCCGGTACCGGCAACCGGCAAACCTGTTAAGTACGACGAGGTTGTCATCATGGACGTGCGGGACGGCAAGGTCTGTCGCCAGACGGGTGTACTGGATACGCTCCTTGCCCTGCAACAGCTGGGCCGCATTCCCGATCCCGCAGGAATCGTCGAAAAATCGTTGGAAGAGTCTGCCTAGCGAAGCCGGGCCGCCAATACGACACTGATGTGTTGTTTGTCTATGGAGAACACCATGAGAAATTTGAGGGTCTTCCTGACCGCGGCGCTGGCGTTCGCAGCGCTGGCTGCTGTCGCGCAGAATTCCCAGGAAGACCGGAACACCAAGGCTGTGCGCCAGTTTCTGGCTGCATTCAACGCCCACGACCCAGCTGCAATGGCGGAGCTGGTCGCGGACGACATCAGGTGGCTGTCAGTGAACGGGAGTACGTTGACGGTTGAGCTCGAAGGCAAAGCGGCTTTTGTCGAAGCTATGAGCGAATACTTCAATTCATGCCCAAGCTGTCGGTCGGAAGTCCGCAGCCTGATGTCCAGCGGTGAGCGAGTGAGCGCCGTCGAAGTGGCGAGCTGGATGGGTAGCAACGGACAAAACGCCCAACAGTCGATGGCGGTGTATGAGTTTTCGGGGTCGCGCATACGGGCGGTTTACTACTTTCCTGAGGAAGCCGTACCGGACGATGACGACAGCACAGCGCAGCCCGGAGAAACTGCGGTCGGCTCATGAGCGATGCTGCTCCCCGCACGCAAGGCAGCGAACTCAGCGTAGATGGTTCAGCGAGCGGACTGGAGGTCGGTGCGGTGATGGCACTCTGATGGACATTCATAGTTTTCTCGAGACGACGGCGGAAGTTGCCATCACGTTTACGGGATTCATCAGCGTATTCTTCGTACTCAGCAGGTCGGATGGCAGCTTCCTGGCATCGCGTGCCATATTGATCAAGCTGATGCTCGCGTCCAGCGTATGTTGCGTCTTCCTCTCAGCGCTGCCCTTCGCGTTGGTTGGCCTGAACCTGGAGGGTGAAGCCTTGTGGCGAACCTGTGGGATCATTTTTCTAATCGTTTCGGTGACCGCCACCCTCTACGTCGTGAAGAATCGCGCACTCCTCGCCGGTACAACATCTACCTTCTATAACATACCGGCGCACTTACTGAACCTGGGCACCCTCATGTTTGCGCTGTCAAATTCAATTGGCTGGCCCAATGAGCCATCGGGGGCACTCCACCTGACAGGCATCTGGTTTCTATTCGGTATTTCAGTGATGAACTTTCTGCGTCTGGTGCTGGACCACGTGCTCGGAGAGCAGGGTGAAACCGGCTGATCAGTGGCTACCGTCGAATCCGGTTCCGTGTCGAGAATAGGTTGGTCCAATGGCTCTACTGATGACCGCCGCAGTGGCCTTCGCCTTTTCTACCGCATTCTGTATCTATCGCGTTGCGACGCGCAGATACCGCCGGGCAACGCTGGTCTGGTTTGGACTCGCGTGGGTGGCTTTGAGCCTTGTGGCCGGCGCTTTCGTGGGGATCAACGCACTTGGGCACAACAATCCGGAAATTCAGCACCTTCTCATCCGGTACACTCTGTTAGGCTATCTGCTCGCAAGCGTGGCCTTCGTCTATCTCATCAAGAGATTGTCCGATTGAGGATCTCCTTCATGGCCGAAAGACATACGCGCATCATCGGGAACGAACGGCACATCTGGTATACGCAGAATCTCTGGGCCCGGGCAGCAGACCTTCCCGTATTCGACATAGAGATCGACTCAATACCCGAGGTCGAAATGAACTGCTGGTTCGAATCTCGAGAGCCTTCGCTCAGAGAGATCGCCCGACATACGAAACGTATTGTTGATGCTGATCTGAACTATCCCGTCATCCTCAACGAAGAAGGCGCTCTGATGGATGGCGGCCATCGCATCTGCAAGGCACTTACCCTCGGTCAGACGACGGTGGCTGCCGTGCAGTTTGACCAAACCCCGGAGCCCGACGAACGGGCACCCCTCGAGGCCTGACGAGCGTTTGGGTATGCAGGTGTTTCACGCTATTCGAGCAGGACTCATTCTCTACATGCTGGCATGGCCTCAACTGGCCATCGGTACCGGAGGTAACATGATCACCGAAGATGAAGTACGTGAGTTTCTCCATCGATTCGAGCAACTCGCTGCGGAGAAAGATTTCGATCTGCTCGAAAACCACGTTCACGAAAACGCGTTCTTCCGGTTCAACGACGGCGACTTCAGAGGCCGCGCGGCGGTCAGACGGGCATTTCAGAAAACCTGGAACGGATCGGCCAACGTGAAGAACGAGAAGTACTTCCTGACTGACATAGACGTATTGTCAGCAGACCAGAACTCGGCAACCGCCACGTACACCTACAACTGGGAAGGCCAGTTTGACGGTCAGACTTTTACGATCAAGGGACGGGGAACTCGCGTCGTCGTCAGGGTCAACGGAGAGCTGCAGATCATTCACGAGCACTTGAGTCGATTCCCGGAGTGATTGAGGGATAGACCTTGGGAGCGCCGGGTATTCTGGTGTACGCTCGGTTTGTGACTTCCAGAGGATCTGCCCATGAAGATGGTCCTACTACTCCTGTCGCTAGCGCTGATTCCGGTTGGAGCTGCGTTTGCCGAGGAAACCGCTGCAGAACCGGCGAGCTCGGAAAGTAACGCCGCCTGCGTCGACTGCAAGGCCGCTTCCGAACCGATCACAGACATTGAGATCGTCGATCCAAACAAACCCATTATCAGACTGGAGTTGATCCCGAAAGACGACCGGCCCGAATCTTCTATGCCGCAGAACCTTCGAACCCCGAGAAGCAAATGGAGCATTCTGGTCAATCCAATCAGCTGAAGCGGGGACGTCGGGCAACGTGAGCAGACGACACCGCAAGATTGCTGGCTTGTTGCCGTTTCTGCTGTTCTGTGCCTCGGCCTCGGCATGGGAAGTCGAGGATCACTTTGAAAGCCCGGACAGCTTCATCCTCACTAACCGCGGCGCTCCCATAGCTGACCTTGGCGGCGTCATTGCAAACGAATCCAGGCGCCTCGAGACCATCGTCATGCGGCGGCTGGTCAAATTCCAATCAGACACCATCCAGGCGGACCTGCGACATCATCTGGAAATGCACCACCCCCGAGAGCTGCAGGAAGCGCTCGAATCTGCCGGTAACCTGCACAATCCAGCATTAACGGCGCTCAGAAAACCCTTCGAAAGTGCGCTGTTGAAAACGCGGTTCGTTGCATCCATCAACGCCCAACTGCTGCCTCATGGCTACCGGATAGCGGGCGTCAGCTTCGAGAAATTTTTCATCGTCAAAGATTCGAACCCACCCGAATTCGACGCGTTGATCTACCTTTCGGTCACAGAAGGGCCTCACGCACAAACGCGTGGATTGTCGCTCGGCCTTCATTGAGATAGGGAAACGGTTCCAATGGTACGGGTCTTTCAAGAAACGCGCATAGCGGTCCCCAGCCATCCTGAACTTGATGCAGTGTTCGCGTGAGAAATCTCCCGATGTGAGTCGCTGTCCTACCTCGTCAGTGATCGTGAGGAACTGACCGAGCCGCCTCGATTCCAGCACCATCGGGCGGAACTCTTCAAGCGCCGAGGCAAGCGTTACCAGGCTGTCATACCACTTATCCGGGTCTCTGAGCGTCAGCACCACCCTGGCGTCGGGAAACGCTGCCATGATCTCCCGGTAAAAAAGGCAGCTGGGCGTGTCCACGGTCGCCTCATAGTTTTGAAACAGAATCGGCCAGTCCATTGGCCCGGCGCCCGACAGGTAGCGGTGCCACGCCTCAAGATGCCCGCCCGCGCGAGCCACTTCCGTCATGTGGTAACACCGAAATCCCAGTCGCTCCAGCGCGGCGTGGGTCGACATCGTCCCGGTTCTGGACATCCCTGCGCCAATGACCTGCATCTGCTACTCCCGGAAAATCACGGATACCAAACAACAGACAGCGTGCCAAAGTCCAATCCATCGCGGACGTTGCGAAACGACGAGTTCAGATAAGAGACGCCAAGACTCACGACAAACGCCTCCTTTCTGATGGAGAGACCGCCGCTGACCATTGAGGCCAGAGAGTCGGACTCGACCGAGCGGCTGTTCTTGAACACGGTACCGTCAAACGGCAGGTAGTGAGCCACCGCGTAGCCGCCAACGCCCGCATAGAACGATACGGACCACTCGCGCTGTGGTCCGGCGGCGACCGCGTTCGCGGTATCGAGCCCGTTTCTCAGCGAGCTGGATGGGAGCGAAGTCGGCACGTTCCAACCCACCTCCGCCAGAAAACCAAAGCCCACCGCAGTCGTGTAGTTGCCGGCTTCAGCACTCAACAAAGGCATGAC
Organism: Pseudomonadales bacterium; assembly: GCA_028285415.1. Classification (GTDB taxonomy): domain Bacteria; phylum Pseudomonadota; class Gammaproteobacteria; order Pseudomonadales; family Azotimanducaceae; genus UBA4421. The sequence continues at coordinate 180,854 of JANQPF010000005.1, read as the reverse complement.
ACGCCAGGAGCCGGTCCGCCCGAACGAGCTCTCCACCATCGTCCCGCTGATGCTGTAACCCACGTTGACGATAGGCTCGTCAGGCATTTGCGTGGACCATCCCTCCGGCTTGTCGACGCCAATCCATTTATGAAATCTGCGCTGGGTAGAATCGGCATGCGAGGAAGGCCCGACCAGTCCAACGCGCAGATGCCACGCCTGGCCCCAGTCGTCATGGATGGAATACAGCACGTTGTCGAGATACAGCACCCCGGCGTAGGGCGTGTCGTCTGGAGACGGGTTGGGATTGGTGATGTCATCCGGTGTATGCATCTCCTGGGCAAGCGTCCAGGAGACGTGCGTGGAGTTTGCACCTGCAGTCCCGGGAAGAAATGACCAGAACGATGCCCACCGGTGCACGACGCTCTCGGCATCGTAACGTGCGACGTCGTCGCTCGACCAGGAAATGCCGATGCCATTCGTGTAGTTGCTGTCACTGCCGGTAAAAAAATCGTTTTCGATCAGGACGGACACGGCGCCATCGTGTGCCCATGCCGGTGCCGCGGCGAACAGCAGCAAGGACCAGATCACGCGCACGTTACACACTGCCTTCCTCCACCTCGTTGAGGTAATGCGGTGCGCTCATCACCGCTCAAAGGTGCCGCGTTTCAGATAGGCGACGACCTGCTTCGCCACCCTGGCATCCGTGCGAAGCTCCCAGTGCGAGACGTCAAACGAAACGTAGTCGCTCATGCCCTCGATTTTCGCACTTTCAACGCTCACCAGGCCATCGTTCGGGAGGGGAAGGTACTCGTCCGCCATCGCAACGCTGCGTGTACCTGCGATCACGCCAACGGCGTAGTCAGGTAACGGCAGACTTGCCGGGAAACCTTCCACACCGGTGGTCAACGCTCTCGCCGCCGGTCCTGCAAACTCGACCAGCGCGTCGGGCAGCTGCGTAATCACGGTCGGGTCAGCCAGCTCGCTGCCTTTGTTGGGGGTACCAAGGAGCACCACCCGGGCCAGATTGTGCGGTCGATGTTCCGCCAGGTACGCCCGCGCAATCAGCCCGCCGAGCGAATGCCCGACAAAGTGAACCGGTTGCTCACTCTCCAGGCAGCACGCCGCAATCTGAGCCCCGACGCTGCCCACCAGCTCCGGGATGTCGAAACGGGTTGATTCGTAGTCGATGTTGTACACATCGAAGCCCGCGCCGGTTAACGCGCTTTCCAGAAGCAGCATTGACGACGCCGAGCGTCCTAAGCCATGCAGAAGTACAACTTTCGGTGCCCCTTCGTTGTCTGCAGTCAGCAAAGGCAGAAGCCGGTACAGGTACCAGCCGCCGCCAATCAAGAGGCCGGCGGCCACGAGGCCTGTCAGGATTCGCTTCATGCCAGCTGCATCTGGGTGTTCCGGAGGCCGCGGTCACTTAGACCGGGATATTGCCTCGGCGACGGGCGGGAAGTAGAGCGTCACCACTGTGCCGCGACCCTCGACGCTATCGATTTCGATGACGCCCTCATGCAATCGCACAATGCCGTCCACGGCAGCAAGGCTCAAACCGCTGTGAGACCTCTCTTTGCTGAAAAACGGCAGCAGCGCCCTGCTTCGCACGGCATCAGACATGCCCGCACCGTTGTCGGAAACGCGCAGATAGACAAACGTTCCCGCCGCGACGTTGGTGCCATTGTGCATCGTTTTGAGATCTTCCGGGCCAATCATCCGCTCACCCGTTTCGATCGAAACCCGCTTGTCACCGGCAACGTCTTTCGAGTCCAGCGCCTGCACCGCGTTTTTGAGGATCTCGGTAAACGCCTGTTCCACCTGGCCCGCATCCGCGCGGATGACAGGCACGGCGTCAGGAACGAGGACTCGCAGCGACACGCCTTCGAGCATCGAACGGCAGGCGTCGATGACCCCGAGCACAACGTCAGACACGTTGAGCGTCTCCAACGTGGGTGTCGTCTGACCGGTATACAACAGCAGCTTGGCGACGAGTTCCGCGCCGCGCTCGGAGCTGTTGATGATCTCAGAGAGGGATCGCTGCACCTTCTCATCACCGCTGCCGAGGCGTAACCGCGCGAGCTCCGCGTTCCCCATGACACTGGTCAGCATGTTGTTGAACTCGTGCGCCACACCGCCGGCAATGTGGCGCACCGGACTCGGTCGATCACGCTCGCTCAGCCGCGGGCGTTTACCTGCTCCACTGGGCACCATTCTGGGCCAGGCTGTCGCTGGTACCGCTCCGCCGTCGACGTCATCAATCTGGCCGATCGTCACGCCCACCTCGAGTTGAGGCTCCGGTTGCGCGACGAGCGCGTCTTCCGGGTGATCTGACGCATCCAGCAGAAACTGAATCAACGTGCCCGTGGCCGTCAGCTGATTGCCTACCGGCACCGCCCGCATGCGCAAGCGTTGTTCCGTTCCTGCAAGGCGGATGTGGTGGACACCCTGCAGGCCAATGCGCGACGTCGCAAAGTCGTATTCGAACGCCCCTGGCGCAAACGGACGGCCGGTCCGGGTGTCCACCAGCACTTCGGCAAGCGTTTCGGCCACCAGGCTGCCCCGCTCGAGATCCGGCAGAAGCGTACGGCCGTTGTCATTGATATGGACCAGACGCCCCACGTTGTCGGTCAGCAAGCTGGGGGTTGCGTCCCAATCCATGGCATCCCCCAGCGAAACCGTCGACCCCACGTGCAACCGAAAGCGGTAGATCGCAAAGATGTTCATCGCAATACAGCCCGCCACACCGAGCTGCGTCGGGTCAAACGGCAGGGGCTCGGGTGCGCCGACATAAATCACGTTCCCAAGGACCGGCATACAGGTGCCGATGAACACCATCGTCGCCTGGTTGCGATCGACCCAGTGGTGGGCGCGTCGAGCGCTGCGGGCCATCAGGACCAGAATGCTGGCTAGAAGGAGGTACTGGTAACCCGAGTAGCCGTACCAGAGCGTCTGGTAGATATTTCGCTGCGGATCGAGTTCCACAAACGCACCATGCCAGGGATTGCTGAACATGACGGCCAGCCACGCAAGCTGCCCAGCGCCCACGAACCATTCAATGTGCTGAGTTCGAATATACCTCTGCGACAGGGTCTGACTGGCAATCCGCAGCGCCATCACCCACCAGAAATAAATGAGCCCCGTCAGTCCGACATAAAGCACGCACGTGGCAAGCCAGGCCGCAACGTCATTCTGAGCCCAGATGCGGGCGGCGGCATCCCCTGCGGCAAAAAGAAACGCATGGAGGATGGATCCGTAGGTGGGTTTTGCTACTCGTGCCGGCGGTGGAAAGCGGGCCACGTACAGCGCGACAACTGCACACGCAATGCCCACAAACGCGTCGACGGCCATCCACCACATTGGAGTTCTACTTTCCTTGTACGGTCCTTTGGAGAAGTACTTGCACTACTCCTTCCCCAATGCGGTTTATGCCTCAACCGTTGAGAAACTACAACGCCGTACTTGTCCCACGAACGAACAGGTCTGGACTGGGCCTGGCCGGGGTCTAGGGGCGTTCCTCCATGAGCGCTGGTAGCAGCGTCGAGAGAAAAATCTCCAGGGGCTGAAACTGGAGACGGCTCCCGAAATTGGTGCCCGTGAAGGACGCCACTAACCCGAATTCGGGCACGACGAAGACGAAGTTGCCTCCATTGCCATGTGCGTAGACATAGCGAACCGTTTTGTCCCCCATCGCCTGTTCGTCGATCCACCACAAGTATCCGTAGCGCGATCGACGCTCGTAGACATCGGTTTGAACGCCGATCATCTCGTGTAGCCACTGCTGATCGAGAATTCTTCTTTCTCCATACGTACCGCCATTGGCGATGAGCACGCCAATCTGATGGAAATCGCGCGCCGTCAGCTCAAGGTGTCCGCCCGTATCGGTTCCGCCCTCGGGCGTTGTTGCCCATACCGCGCTTTGCATCCCCAGCGGACCGAAGAGCTTCCGGTCCGCATACTCGGTGACTGTCTCCCCGGTGACGCCTTCAATCACCCGACCCAGCAGGATGACACCGCCAGTGCAATAGCTGAAGTGCTCACCAATGTCGTGCGCGAGCGGCTGGTTCAGGAGGAAGGCGGTCCAGTCGTCGGTCTCGTACATCTTGTCTTCGTGACCCACCGAGGCGGGTACCCAGTCATCGCAGGCAAGACCCGAGCGCATGGTCAGGAGGTCTTCGATGGTGATCGATCGCCTGGGATCGTCATGCGGGAGCTCAGCAAAAGGTTCCGGCAACAGCGTGGCTACACGCGTGTGTACATCGGCAATGAGGCCGTCTTCGAGGAGTTGTCCGATGAGAATCGCCGTAATGCTCTTGGTGGCCGAGCGTATGTCATGGCGATCACGCCTGGACACACCATCGCCATAAGCTTCAGCAAGCGGCTGCCCAGCGTAGGACACCATCATCGATGTCAGTCCCGGGAATTGTCCCTCGCCGATCGCCAGCGACAGGTCGTCCGCCGCTCGTTCGAGGGCCGGTCGGGCTGTGGCATTGTCAGATTCTTCCGAATGCGCGTCACATCCGGTCAAGAGCAGTAGCGCACCAACAGCGGCTAAACACCTCAAGAGCTGCGTCCTATTGCGGCTGACGCTTTTCGACAGTCAGCCATAGCTGGTAGCCAATGTCGTCAACTCGTGGCCAGGTGAAATGCTGTGTCACACCGTCCTCGATGCCCATGGAACCGCGCCCTACCTCGCTCAACGTGCTGTCGGGTAACACTCTAAAGAACCCGACATCGAGCAGGTTAGCGTCACCCGATGCGTCGAACGTCATGTGTACGTCCCCTTGTCGAATCGCCGCAGCTTGATCCAGACTGATTAAAACCGCCATTTCACTGGTGTTGTAGTCATCCTGGGCAAAGCGCTCCTCAAACTTGATATCGATGAAGAGTGTCTCGGCTTCTGCATCTGGTGTTTTGATCTGTTCTGCAAAGATGCCGACGCCATGACTGCGCAGTACAGTCGCCTCCGCCAGCCAGGAATCGTCGTTGACAGATTGGCGACTACCCACAAAGACGGCGCCCGCACGCAGTACCCAGACAACGTCGTCAAACTCGCTGACAACGCCTTCAATCAGTGGCTGCCAGCTTGTAACCTCCGATGCTTCAAACGTGAAGGGGGTGTCGCGTATCCGTGGATCCAGGTAGATATCGACACCACCCATCTCCGCGATCTGCTCTAACGCCTGTGTTAAGGTCACGTTGTCATAGCGAACGTTCCACCCCTTGTGACGCTGCTCAGCGCTTGGTGACGCATCGGCATGCACGAAAACAAAGCCAAGCACACCACCACCGAATAAGAAAAGCGCAGCCAGCCTACGCGTCCAACCCATGGCAGTAGTCCTGGAAAGCCGTCGTAATCGCTCAACGTTAAAACTGCCGCGCCCGCCAAAAGCCGCACCGACAGGCGCGGCTTCAACGTCCATTAAAAGCCGCGCAAGGCTTGTTCGATAGACGGACGTACCCAACATCTTGACGCAGTGTTCGTCACATTCGATCTCCATCTCCTTTCTCGCGCGAGCCACATAAAACCAGACGACAGGATGCCACCAGAACACACAACGGAGCAGCGTCATCAGCCATTCGTAATGCGGGTGTCTGAGCCGATGGTGCGCTACCTCATGGGCCAGAGCGACGTCTACGTCCGGGTGACGCGCAAGCAGCTCCCCGATGAATATTTCACGAGCGCCGAACAAGGTTGCCACTGCCTGGTTTTCACGAGGCACAAGCCAAACTGGAATGTTGTCCGCATGCGCCGACAGCTCGGCGCTTCGCTTGCCAATGCGCCGCCAGGATCGAACGAGCATGTACTGTTGGTGGACGATCCGCGCAAATGCGAGCACCCCGACGAGAGTGAGCGCCCCTGCCAACCAGTACACCAATGCCGGTGCGTCGGTTGCTGCGATGGAAGCATCAAGCATCGGCTGCATCGCAACTTCCACAGCGGGCGCCGGGAACAGTTGGTTGTCTACACTTCTGGTCCAGGGTTGAGGTAACCAGCTGCCCATCCAGTACCAGGGAATGACCGCGAGCGCTATGGCAACCAGACACACGTAGAGGCGCACCCGGGCACGCGCAGGATCAAGCGTTCTGAGGAGGGCAAGCCCGATGCAGACAACGAGCAAACCATTCAGTGTGTACTCAATCATCTCTGAACTCCTCCCGCCGTTTGTCAATCAACTTCGAAAGGAACTCCAGATCGTCCCGGGTCAGCGCTTCAGCGCTCAGCAGGCGGGAGAAAAGCGGTCTCCGATCGCCCGCAAATATTGTCCCCAGGAGCTTGTCCACAAGATTGGTCTGTACTTCCGAAGGTGCAATGGTGGGTTTAAAAAAGATGGTTCGTCCTTCAGTCCTTGTCCGCTGAATGGCACCCTTCTTTTCCAGTCGATCGATGATGGTCTTCACCGTCGAGTAAGTGACCGGCTTGCGCTTTTCAACCTCTCGGTGAACCTGCGGAGCCGTGCATTCGCCAAAACGCCAGACCACGTTCATCACATCAACCTCAAAATCAGACAAGCTCATTTCGCCGCCTTCATCTACAGATGTAGAGAACGATATCTACAAATGTAGATATTTTCAAGCCTCGCCTTCGGTCAGCGTTCGCTCAGACGTATTTACTCACTAGCCCGGTAGTCGATAAGAAGCTGGTCAATGGCATATTGCGACGAGGCGGCTTCGATGGCGTTCGTCTCGATCAATCCTGCGACCACTATCATCGCCTTCCACAGCGCCCAACCCCGACCCCTGTTCCAGACTGCGTCACTGACACCCAGCGCGTCTCGAAATGCACGTCGACCGTGCGGATCGAGCAGGGTCCAGGCAATCGTCACATCGCAGGCGGGATCGCCAACGCCCAGCCCACCAAAATCGATCACCGCCGACAATCTGCCTTCCTGCACCAGCAGGTTGCCAGCCGCAACATCGCCGTGAAACCAGACCGGCGATTCATTGAGGGGCGATTCAATGGCGGTGTTCCAGATGTCCGTCGCAGCTTCGGCGTCTATCGATCCGGCGGCGGCAAGCAGCGCGAGCGCTTCTTCCGCCTGTGACCGCCAGAGCGCCAGGCTCCCGCCGCGCAACCTGCGCCGGGGTCCACCGGTCGGATCGATTGATTGCAGCGCGCGTAAGAATCCCGCCAGATCGACCGCCAGCGTCTGCAGATCAGCCACGCTTTCGCGGGTCGCGATCTCACCCGGAAGCCAGCGGTAAACCGACCAATGCCAGGGATAACCTTCGCCAGGTTGTCCCATCGCAAGCGGCTGCGGGATAGGCAACGGCAGCTGCGATGCAAGCTCGGGTAGCCACTTCTGTTCCCGGTGGACTGCTCCGGCGTACGCCTCCGCGCTCGGCAGTCGAATCGACATGTCGGGTCCGAGGTGAAACGTGCGGTTGTCCCATCCGCTCAGTTTCACGGGCGAGATGGGCAGCCCGGCCCATTGCGGGAACTGGGTTCCAACGAGCGTTTTGACGAGCCCTACGTCGATCTCCATGACAACATTCTACCCAATGACATGTCAGTCCCGAGGTGTGATAAACCGCCACATCCGGCAGATAAAGCCTGGCAGAATGTGTTCTCGGAGACGAACGATGCACGGGAGGCTTTCGAGACGTGCCTATGGACCGAGAAACTGCGAACCAACTCGCTGACGAGCTTATCAGCAAGGAAAAGCATGCCTCATCGACCAAGCGCAGGCACGACTCTCCCCGGGTCAGGGGCAGCATCGGTGTCGGGCATTTCGTGGTGCCGGTTGTGCTGTCCTCCGTCTTTACCTGGGTTGCGCTACTGATGGAGGTGTCCGGGTTGCTTGCTATCGGGGTCGGCACGGGTGTGGGCATCACCGCAAGTCATCTTGTCATCAAACACGTCCTCTGAGGCGCACGTCCGATGACGTTCCCCTACTGGTCGATACCCCTGGGCATCACAATCTGGATGCTCGTCTGGATCTATCTCGGGCAGCGCTCGGGAGGTGCGGTCGTCATGCAGATGAGAGCCGTCGGCGGCGTACTGCTGTCGCTCGCCGTGTGGTTGATCTGGTATCTGATGGATGGCGTGCAGTACCTGCACGGCTGAGGGTTCGAAAGAAGCGTCATCCCCCGGCACAGAGGGGAGAGGAAAGAATTGCCGGGGGACGACACGTACTCGGCGTTAAGCGATGCTCGGGTAGAGATTTTCGTAATCGTCTGCCTGCACGGCGTACTCAGGATCATCGTATTGATCAAACAGTGCGCTGCAGGAGACCGCGATGTCGATGGTCTCTGCGTTCTCGAAGTCGATGAGCTCTAATTCCATGAACTGATTCCTGTTGCGTAAGCCCGCCCGGGGCGTCGCCATCTATTCAGCAAAGAGCGTGCCAGTATTTACCCCGGTTTGGCCGGCATTTTCGGGGCGGGCTGCACCAATAGCGTGCCGATGGCTCGAGCAGCGCGTTGGAAATGGTGCAGTGCCAATCCGTGTCATCTTGCCGTAATCTTTCCCCATCTCCGGGATTCGGGGCGCGCAAGATGAATACCTTCCTTCTTAGAGCCGGCAGGACTTGCGCCATCGGTGCGCTGCTCAGTCTCCAGATTGTGTCCACTGCGGAGACCCGCGGTCCCATGGAATACATGCTAGAGGCCATCGAGGCCGACTTCAGAGATACGGCAGACTACACCGGGATCAGTGCACCAGACCCCCGGGTCATGGAGGCAATGCGCAGCGTGCCGCGCGTCGACTACGTGCCAACGCAAAGCCAGACCGCCGCCTACTTCAATCGTCCGTTGTCTATTGGCTACGGGCAGACCATATCCCAACCTTTTATCGTCGCGCTGATGACCCACCTGCTGGAGGTCGGCCCTGACGACCGGGTGCTGGAGATTGGTACCGGCTCCGGCTATCAGGCTGCGGTGCTCGGCAAGCTGGCCGCGCAGGTGCATACCGTAGAAATCATTCCCGAGCTCGCCGCTGAGGCGCAGGCCAAGCTTCAGGCTCACGGCTTCACCAACGTGCACACCCGAACGGGTGACGGCTGGCACGGCTGGCCGGAAGCCGGTCCGTACGACGGCATCATGGTCACGGCTGCGGGACCCGATATCCCGGTCAAGCTGGTCGAGCAGCTGAAACCCGGCGGGCGGATGGTTTTACCCATTGGTGAGCAGAATCGAGGTCAGATGCTCACGCTGTTGATCAAAGATGAGGACGGTGACGTTCACACCCGCGACGTTCTGCCGGTGGTGTTCGTCCCGCTCACGGGAGAACGGTGACCCATTGTCCCGCAACGGTGACTGATTCAATACCGCGCGCCTTGTCAACCTGTGCGGTTGCGCGGCTCGTTTGCACCGTCCTCCTGGTTTGGACCGCCGCCATTGCCGCTGCAGACGAAAGGCATCGCAGTGCTGCTCTGACCCCGGAGCCTTCGAGCGACACCTACAACTTCGTCGCTCACTACCGGGTTCAGATCGACGCCCCCCGCGAAGCAGTCTGGCCCCACCTGATTGACTTCAAGTCGTGGATGTACGACTTTGAGCTGTCCACGGTTGCCGGCACACCCGGCACTGAAGGTCAGGTGCTGCGCCTATACGCAGGTCAAGATTTCAGGATCCAGGTGACCCGGGTCGTTCCCCACGAGATGGTCGCCATCGTGAATCTGCCAATGACTTTAGAGGGCGAGCTCGGAACCGGAATTGGCGTCATGACGCTGCACAACACTTCGGATGGGTGCGAAATGGCGTTGACAATGTCGAGACGCTACACCTGGCAGGGGGAGGGGGACAATCCCCTCCGCTCGACGCGCGAGTCCGCTGACTTTCACCGGAGAACGGATGCGATGTGGCGGGATCGCTTTCTCGTCCGTTTGAAAGCCCTCGCGGAAAGCCCCGAGCCGAAACCCTGAATGGCGCCAATTTTGAGTTGCCTCCAACTCAGGGAAACCGATAGTCTGAGCACCGTTGTTTTGACACGCCAGACGGAGAGGACGTAATGATCAATCATGTCATGATCGGCTCGAGCGACATCGGGAAAACTAAAAACTTCTACAACGCCGTTCTCGGCGTGCTCGGAGCGGGTGAGCCCATGGAGCACGTGAACGATACTGGCCAGACACGGCTTTTCTATATCCACGACGGATCGACGTTCAGCATCAGCGAGCCGATCAACGGACAGCCGCCAACGACTGCCAACGGTTCCACCATCGGATTCGTCTGCAACTCGCCGGAACAGGTTCAAGAACTGCACGACGCGGCGGTGGCGAACGGCGGGACGAGCGTGGAAGACCCGCCCGGCCCCCGTGAAGGCACGATGGGCCTGATGCACTTGTGCTACTTCCTGGATCCCGACGGCCATAAGATCTGCGGCATCCACCGCCCGGCCTGAGCAATGACGGGCGCGGCTGACCGTCCCGGACTACTGGCCTGATCAGTTGAGAACAAGCGTAATAGCATCGATTGGCAACGGTGGCGTCGCCATACTTTTTGTCGTTATGGCTGCAATCCAGATGAACGATCCGGATCCGCTGCTGTGGCTGACCGTGTACCTGGCCATCGCGGTGGTCCCCGCATCGCGAATCTTCGGCATGCGCCTGCCGGTACCGTTCGGGATTGTGGTCGGATTGGTGAGCGCCGCTTTGTTGCTTTCCTTCCCCGGCTTCGTCGACTACATGAGGTCCGGCGACTACGCCTCGCTCACCGGCGGGATGTCTGCTGAAAAACCCTATGTCGAATCGGCTCGGGAGTTTCTTGGCACTGCCATTGGCGCCGTTTGTCTGCTGTTTTACCGCCGCTGGCATCTCTCGTCGGCAGACCCGTGATTCGATTGGCCGGACGCTAACGCCGCGCTAACGCGTTCCAGTCGGCATCGCTGCGATCCGCGAGATGCGCTTCTCCAAGCGTCTGGGTGACGACACAGTACTCGAGCTGCAGATGATTGGGATCGCGGAAGTAGATGCTCTTACACCAACCGTGGTCGACCACGTCGGACACCTCAACCCCTTTGGCCCGCAGGTCCGCCTGCCGCTCGACCAGGTCGTCCTCGTCCAGAGCTTTGAAGGCAAAATGAATGACACCACCCTTAATACCCAGACCACGGTTCAGGCCGGTATCAAAATCCGCCGCAATCCCGGGCACGTCGTTACATTCCATGAAGGCAACCATCTCACCGTTGCCCACGTCGAGAAATGCGTGGCGTATTGTGCCGCCCGCCTCCGTGCTGATGAGATCGCAGACTCTGGTTGGAAAGCCCAAGACGTTCTCGTAGAAATCGAGCGTCGCCTCCATATCGTGAGTGGCCAGACCCAGGTGATGCATACCGTGATGTGTCATCGAAAAATCCCCCCCATCGCCAGTCGTGGCAGTTTATCAGGCCGGTTGGTCCAAGAACCGTTTTTCGAATAGTCTCGACTCTACTGGATAGATCACAGAGGCAATACATCATGCAGAGCATTCTCGAGCTGGCGCTGGTATTACTCGCCGTCGCAAGCCCCTTTCTACTGGCGCTTTTCCTGAAGCAGTACTTTGCTTACAAGTCGCATACGGCAAACCAGCTGGCGGAGCTCGCCGCACGCGATGGCCAAACGCAACACCAGCACGTGCTCCGACTGCAGGCACGCATCGAAGCCCTGGAGGCGATTGTGGTGGACGAAGGCTACGACTTGAAAAGACGCATCGCGCAGCTCTAACGCGCTTGCCATGCAGATTTTCAAAGAAATCAGCCGCACCGATACGCACGTCACCTACCAGTACCAGAGCATGTACGGCTGGCTCATGTACGGCATTCTCGCGGGCTGGCTTGCGGCGATCGCGTTGGATCTCCCCCGCTGGATCGAGTTTGCGTTCGTCGCCCTGATCCTTGCCTACTTCGTCGGCGTGTTTCTACCGTCCCGCCCCCGCAACAAAGAGATTCAGCAGGCGATGCGGGTTGGGATGGTGCAGATGTCCGGAAGCCGCTGGTCTTTCTCCAATCCGCTCAACATCAAGGTCCCGCTGACGTTCGTCACATCCCAGACGCGGCCCCCGGAAACATCGCCGGAGGCCAAGTGAGCAGGTTTCGTCTCTATGCGGTGCGGGTCTTTACGACAGACTGGCAACGCGCATTGGCTTTCTATCGGGACACAGTGGGCTTTCCGCTCGAGTTCAGCAACGATGACATGGGCTGGGCACAATTTAAGCTCGGACCCGCCTATATCGGGCTGGAAAGGTGCAACCCTGAGGATCCGGAGGCAGCTGAGCTCGTGGGCCGGTTCGTCGGTACCTCAATCGAAGTAGACGACATTCATGGCGAATACGCGCGCATGAGGGATGCCGGCGTCGATTTCACGAGCCCACCGACCGAACAACCCTGGGGTGGTGTGCTGGCTCATTTCAGGGATCCCGACGGCAATGTCCTGACCCTGCTCGCGTCTGCGCCTTGAGTCCACGCTCAGCGGCACATTCAGGACGAGTCGTGGTCAATTCCGCCAGGATATGGCGAAATCCCCCTGGTTTGCGCATGTATCTCTCGCTAAGTCCTTGATTTCATCCATATTTCGGTTGGCCCACTCCTTGCACTATCCAAGTAGAGCACTAACCATCCAAGGAGCGAGATAAGCCTATGGACGTCCTGGGCGCCTTATTTGCCTTTACGGCCTTCATCATCTGCGCAGTCGTGTGGCTGTTGCCCATCATTCTGATTGCCGCCTCCGACAAAACGACCGGCCGCGAAAAACTGGCCTGGGTTCTGGCGGTGATCTTCATCACCTGGTTCGCGTGGGTTTTCTACATGCTGCTGGCGCCGATCAGCCGCCCCCGCGAACGGTATGGTTACGACCGCTGATATCGCCATGCGACGCCATCTGGTCCTCGTCCTGAGCTTCGTTGCCGCCGTCGTATGCTATGCGCTTGGCTTGCAGAGCGCAGCCACTGCGCTGATCATCGCTGGCATGGTCTTCGAAGCCGTTTTCTGGTTCTACCTGCTCACGAGGCGACACCGAACGCCATCGAAATAACCGATTTGCGCGCATTCGCGCCCCTCAGGGTGTGCACACCCTGAGGGGTCGATCACATTTCACATCCCTGCTGCGCGCAGCGTCCTGCCTATACTTAAAGAGCCGAGCTTTCGGAACGATTCGGAGGCTCCCATCGTCAGGACACAAGAATCAGAGTTGCAATGCAGAACCAGCCCGTACACGCCGGAACCCTGCAGCGTCTGCTGCAATCCCACGCCTACTTCCGCGACGCACCCGCGGAGGCATTCAAAGACGCGCAGGTACACGCGGCCATGGTCGTCGCCTCTGCCGCTGACCCCATTCTCAACGAAGGGGAAAGCTCGCCATACGCCTGGTTTCTCATCGATGGCGAAGTCACGCTGCGCCGCGACGGCCAGGAAGACAGAAGCCTGACCGCTGCCGACGAAGACGCCGGCTACCCGGTCGCCAATCTGCGCCCGGCCAGATACACCGTGCTGCCGCGACTCGAAAGCAAGCTCGTGCGTCTCGAGCAGTCTTTCCTCAAGCGGATTGCAGAAAAGCCAAAGCCTGCCCGTTTCCTCGGCGGCACGGAGATGGGCGGCGGTACCTGGCAAAGCCACCGGTTTGCGCTGGAGGTCATGCGCCTCAGACAGAGCGGCGAGCTGCAGATCCCCGCCTTACCCGGTGTCTCAGCCCGCATCAGTCAAGCCATGCAGGATCCTGACTTTGCGATCAGCGACCTTGCACGCCTCATCAGCGCGGATCCTGCCATTGCAGGGGGACTTCTCAAGATTGCCAACAGCGCCCTCTTCCGCGGTGCTGAAAACGTCGAGACGCTGAATGCCGCCATCATTCGCCTGGGGCTGCAGCAAACGCGGACACTCGTGATGACCCTCGCGGCAAAGTCGCTCTTTACCGCACGCCGGCCCTGGATTCGTACGCGGCTCAACACGATGTGGCGACATGCCGTCGAAGTGGGCGCCTACGCAACCGTGCTTGCGCGCCTGTCGCGCGATTTCGACAACGCCAAAGGCCTGCTGCTTGGTCTACTGCATGAAATCGGCGCGGTGCCGGTGCTGGAACTGGCCGATCAGTTTCCAGAGCTCGAGAAGGCCCCGGGGATTCTCGACGCCGTGCTCGCCAATATGGTGCCGGAACTGAGCGCTCAGATACTGACCCAATGGGGGTTGGAAGATTTCTCGACGGGCGCGCTTCACCAGGAAAACTGGTACTACCAGCACGACGGCAAAGCCGACTACACCGACATTCTCATCGTTGCGCACCTGCACGGGCTCATCAAAGCAAAACGCTTTGCGGATCTGCCGCGCATCGACGAGACCCCGGCGTTCAGCCAGCTGTCCGCTTACGGACTCTCCGCTGCGGTCAGCGTTTCCATTCTGGAAGAAGCTCAGCAGGAACTCGCCGAGCTGAAAGCCCTTCTGACCTAGCGCCTCAACTTCCAGGGGGGCGTAGCATCCCAGTCGAACGGCTCGATGCCGTTCTCGACAAGCAGGTAAACGCTTCCCACGGCTTCGCCGTCGTCGATGTCGAGGAAACCGATGGTGCCAAGTTGCGTGTCGTAGTTGTGCGGATAGGTTGGTGAACCGGGATTCACACAGTAGATGCCGTCCACCCAGGCGATCGCCTCCCGGTGTGTATCACCCGAGACAATCACATCCGGACGACGGTCCGGGAAAAACCGTTCGAGCCAGTGCGCCATCGTAAAGTTGGGTGGTCTTTCCGGCACGGGCACATAGTGCGTCAGCCCGACCACGAGGCCTTCGATGTCTAGCGTCCAGGCATATTTCACCCGCGGATCTTCCGGCTGAACGGGCCTTCCGCCGCTGCCGTCCTCACCGTTGCCGCGCGCGGCCCAGACCGGCGCAATGGTTTCCAGCTCGTCAAGCACATAAAGCTCATGGATATCACCGGCGTGGAAAATCATATCGACCCCCGCAAAGGCGTCGTAAATCTGCGGCCAGAGACTGTCTCGTGCTTCGGGAATGTGGGTGTCTGAGATCAGACCAATTCGGGTAGCCAAGCTTCAGCCGCCCGCCTTCAGGGCCCGGCCCAGGTGGGCGTTGCCGTGTTCGCTCGTGAATCCGTCTTCACGCCAGACGGCCTGGCCGCCGACATAGACACGGTCGACGACGCCTTCCGAACGGTTCACCAGCTGATGACAATCGAAAATGTCGCGGTAGACGTATTCAACGGAAGTCTCGCCGTCGTAGGCACGCAGCGCATCCGGGTTGATGAGCGCCATGTCCGCACGGGCACCCACCTCGAGCGTGCCCACATCGAGCCCGAAGAATTCCGCGGGTTCGCGCGTGAGCCGTCCAACCATGTGACTGAACGTCGCCTCGCTGTCGTCGAGTGCAATTTTCAGCGCGCGCAGGTTGCCGTCGAAGAACGCCATATTCGTCACATGCGCGCCACTGTCGTTGAAACCGGGCAGCAGCTTGGGATGCAGCAGCAGCTGCTTCACGACGTCCGGATTCCGGTTCGCGGAGGTATACGACCAGTACAGGTCCCTGTCGTAGTGGTGCAGGAGCGCCAGGAAGAACTCAGCGTCGTCGCGAATGTCCCGGCCAATGGCCGCAAACACGCGCCGCTCCTCTTCGTCGTCTGCGATGGCTTCGTTCTGTAACCAGGCGAGATAACGCTGATAGGCAAATGCCAGCGTCTGCCCCACCCAGCCAGCAACCGGCACGCGGAAGAGCTCCATGTCGTTGAGGTCGCGCGTCAGGAATTCACCTTCCATCCGCAGCTTGCGGCGCAGATGGCCGACGTTGAATCCGGACTTACCGGCTGCCCACATTTCCCGAAACGCGTCGATGAACTCAGGGTTTTCGAGAATCTTCCGCCGTGCCTCGGCGTCTTCCAGCTCCGTCTCGATGAGTTGGCGCATCAGCGGATTGGCTTCGGCAAGCGGGCTCACTACGCCTTCGGAATAAATCTTGAACGGCGCTGCGAGACATTGCATGCGGAAATTGCCGTCCATGGCTTTCGAGTTCAACAAGTTTGCGAACATGAGGGCCTGGGTTCTCGTCTGCCGGTTGTTGACCGTGTCGAGCGCAGCCAGTGCCGTGACCTTGAGGGGCTTGCCGTAAAGACGGCCGCTGGAAAGCATGAAAAGCTGCACCGTGAGCTTGCCGTCATCCGTTGCCGGCGTCATCTGCCAGACGCGATCGTGCTTACGCAGCACGTTGGTGAGCGTCTTGTACTCTTCGAACGGCGCGTACTGCGTCGGGATGCGTTTCTGGACGTTGGGCTGATTGGCAAGGAAGTGCAGCGGCAGGCCGTCTGTGGACATGCCGATGTAACCCTCCTGCATGCTCTCTTCGAGAATGCCGGCCATCCGATCGATTTCCGCCTTCGTCGGATCTCGCGTGATGCTGTCGTTCAACCCCATGACCTCAATTCGCAGCATCGAGTGCGGCATGAGCGGTGCAATGCTGGCGGACAGCGGCAGCTCATCGAGATGTGTCATGTAGTCTCGTGGATTGTCCCAGGTGGCCTTGTCGGCGGCTTTGCGCAGGACCGTCTTGGGAATGTTCTCGACTCGCGCGAAGCAGTCGACAATGGGGTCCTGATCGTTCGTACGCTGCGCACCAAACGCGAGACCGATGCTGCAGTTGCCGACAACAACGCTGGTGGTACCGTGGCGCACCACCTCGGGAAGGCCGGGGTCGAGCTCCACTTCGAGATCCTCATGCGTATGGATGTCGAGAAGCCCCGGCGTCAGCCAGCGTCCGCTCGCGTTTTCAGTCGCCGCAGCGGATTCGGTGGGCAGATTCTCCCCGAGCGCCGCAACCCTGCCGTCACGCACGGCCACATCCAGCACGCGGCCGGGACTGCCGGAGCCGTCGAACACCGTGGCACCCTGAATCACCAGATCCCACTGCATGGGTTGAATCCTCTATACGGACGAATCCCTTAGGGTACACAAGGCGTCTGGAAGAAGCATCGAGCATCTGTTGGGCGGATCCGTTTGGCGGATCTGCACGCATGGGCAGCGCTTGGGTTAAACTGCGTGCTGCGAGGTCAGAAGGGGAGCCCTATGCGGGAAAGTCCGCCCGTGGACGTCATCGTCGTTGGCGCCGGCTTTGCCGGCATGTACGCCATTCACCGTTTCCGCGAGCTCGGCTTGAACGTGCAGGTGTTCGAGGCCGGCAGCGACGTCGGCGGCACGTGGTACTGGAACCGTTACCCCGGCGCGCGTTGCGACGTACCGAGCCTCGAATACTCGTTCGGTTTCTCCGAGGAGCTCGAGCAGGAATGGGACTGGCCGGAAGTTTTCTCCGCACAGCCCGACATACTGCGCTACGCCAATCACATCGCCGATAAATTCAAACTACGTGAGCACATCACTTTCAACACGCGGGTCATCTCGGTGACCTGGGATGAGGCAACCCGGGGCTGGGAAATTACAACCGACGACAACGAAACCCACCGCGCGCCGTTCTGCGTCATGGCCACGGGCTGTCTTTCGGTCCCCAATAAACCCGGCATCCCAGGCGCTGACACGTTCGCCGGTCTCGAATTGCACACGGGTCTCTGGCCCCACGAGGACGTCGATCTGACCGGTAAGCGCGTTGGCATCATCGGCACAGGCTCTTCCGGTGTGCAGGCGATTCCCGAGCTCGCCAGGCAGGCGGAGACGCTCCATGTCTTCCAGCGTACGCCGGTTTACACCGTGCCCGCCAACCGCAAAGCCATGCGAGATGCGGTGCAGCAGGAATTCAAGGACAACTACCGCGCCATCCGCGACATGCAGCAATCGAACGCCGGCGGGGTGTCCAACTTCCGTCCGGTCAAAAGCGTCCAGCGCGCCGCCGCGGATACCGATCCCGGCGCCATAGCAGACGTGCCGCCCGACGGGCAGCCGAACTTCCGCGGCGGCAACAACAACATCAAGGACCTGTCTCCGGCAGAGCGGCGCCAACGGGTTATCGAGCGGGGGCTCAACGAGCTTCTGAATTTCCGTGACGTCTACACCGACCCGGAGGCCAACGACATCGCCAACGAGCTCTTCCGCAACGCCGTGCGTTACATGGTGAAGGACCCCGAGACTGCGGAGAGCCTCTGCCCCAAAGACTACGGCATCGGCTGCAAACGCCAGGTTCTCGATCGCGACTACTACGACACGTTCAACCGGGACAACGTCACCCTGGTGGATCTGGAACAGGAATCCATCCGTGAGATCACGCCCACCGGCGTGCAGGTGGGTGACGAGCACTACGATCTCGACGTGCTCGTCTACGCCACGGGTTTCGATGCGATGACGGGGGCACTCCTGAAAGCCAACGTTTCCGGCCGAGGCGGCCACACCCTGAATGAAAAGTGGGAGCACGGTCCCGTCGCCTACCTGGGTCTGCAGATGCAGGGCTTTCCCAATCTTTTCACGGTAACCGGACCCGGGAGCCCTTCGGTGCTCTGCAATATGCTGGTGGCCATCGAGCAGCACGTGAACTGGATCGGTGATGCAATCACTTATCTGCGCGACAACGGTCTCGCGACCATGGAACCGACTGCCGCCGCGGAGACTGAATGGGTGGCCCATGTCAACGAAGTGGCGGAAGGCACCATGTACACGGCACCCAGCTGCAACTCGTGGTATCTCGGCGCCAACATTCCCGGTAAGCCGCGCATATTCATGCCTTACGTGGGTGGCTACCCGCGGTACCGGGAACGCTGTGAGCAAGTTGTCGCGAACAGCTACGAAGGTTTCCAATTCACCTGACTTCCGACCGAGGAGATCCAGACGATGCCCATGACTCGCCAGGAATCTCTGGCCCGGCTGACGGCCAGAGGCGAGCCTTATGAACTCGAATCCCTAGACATCAACGGCGTCCCCTGTCGCGCCTTCGTGAATGCACCCGCTTCGCTGCGGATGCTCTTTGCGGAAACGGTGAGCGATGCCACCTGCTTCGTTTACGAAGAAGAGCGCTATACGTTTGCCCAGATGTACCAGCTGGCCAGCCGCCTGGCGGCGGCGCTCATGGCAGACCACGGCGTCGTCAAAGGCGACCGGGTGGCCATCTCCATGCGGAATTACCCCGAGTGGATCATCGGGTTCACCGCCGCAACCTCCATCGGCGCCATAGCGGTGGCCATGAACGCGTGGTGGGAAGCGGAGGAGATCGAAATGGGCCTCGAAGACTGCGGGGCAAAGGTCATCCTCGCCGACCAGGAACGGCTCGAGCGTCTGAGCCAGTGTGGGGACCTGAGCGTGAGCATCATCGCGGTGCGACCCGCTACAGCTGAACATCCCGGCATCGAGTTCAGTAAGGTCATCAGTACCTATCCCGAAGACACCCCCATGCCGGACGTCGACGTGCTGCCTGAGGACCCGGCCACCATCTTCTATACCTCCGGGTCCACCGGATTCCCTAAAGGTGCGGTTGCCACCCATCGCAACATCCTGAGCGCGCTCTTTTCCTGGGAGCTCGATGGTCAGAGCACCCTCCTGATGAATGACCTCACGCCGCCGGAGCTGTCCTATCCACCCGCCACCCTTCTGGCCGTGCCGCTCTTCCACGCCACAGGCTCACATGCCGTATTTCTGATGTCCTACCGGGCGCAGCGCAAAATGGTCAGCATGTACAAATGGCAGGCGGACGAGGCCGCTGAGCTCATCGAGCGCGAACAGATCTCATCCTTCGTGGCGCCCGCCGCGATGACGGGCGATCTGGTACACGCAGCGCGGCGGTCCAATCGCGATCTCAGCACGCTTTTGACAGTCGGGGGCGGAGGCGCACCCCGCGCGCCGGAACAGGTACGCGACATCGACGCCGCGTTTACGACCGCCAAACCCAACACCGGATGGGGCATGACCGAAACCAACGCCATCGGCACGGGTATCGGCGGCGATGACTACCTCACGCATCCGGCGAGTTCGGGACGGGCTTCCGCGGTTGTCGACCTGAAGATTGTCGACGAGAAAGGTAACGAGCTGGGCGCCAATGAACGCGGCGAGCTCCTCATTCGCGGTGTATCTGTGATCCCGGGCTACTGGAACCGCCCGGAAGCCAATGCCGAGACCTTCACCGACGGCTGGTTGCATACCGGCGACGTCGCCTACATCGACGAAGCCGGTTACCTCTATATAGTCGATCGCATCAAGGACCTCATCATTCGCGGCGGCGAGAACATCGGCTGTGGAGAGGTGGAAGCGGCACTCCTCGAACACCCCCTGGTGCTCGAAGTTTCGGTCTACGCCGTCCCCGACGAGCGCCTCGGTGAGGAGGTCGGCGCTACGGTGCATACCGAAGAAACGCTCGATGAGACCGCCCTGCGCGAGTTTCTCGAAGCGCGACTCGCAAAATTCAAGATTCCCCGCTATCTGCGCTTCAGCACCAATCCGCTGCCGCGCATCGCATCCGGCAAGATCCTCAAACGTCAGATCCGCGAAGAGGCGATTGCCGACCTGGGCTAAGCAGGATGGGTATTTACCACGCCCGGCGGCCATCCATCGAACTGCGGCAGATCGTCTGCAATCTCGTACCAGCCGACTTTGTCGCGAACGAAAATGTGGCTGACCAGAGAAATGGGCGGATCACCGTCGAACGTGCCCGCCGGAACCGCAACGGAACCGTCCGCGGTCTGCCCGTGCACCAGAACGTGCGTACCGCAGTCAGGGCAGTATTCACGACGTCCCTCTGCTGATGAGTTGAAGACCGCCAGCGAGCCGCTGGTCAGGACAAACTGGTCGCGCCGCATCGGCACGTGGGTCGAGAACGCCCCGCCGTGCGCCTTGCGACACATCTCGCAGTAACAGTTGATGCCCGTCAGATGAATGCGCTCGACCCGGAACCGCACCGCGCCGCACAGACAGCCGCCGCTATGCCCGTTATCTGTCGTCATGCAGGTTTCTCCCGAAGCCGATCCGTCACACGAACAGAGGGGATGAACAGGTAACACAGGAGCGTCAGCACCATGAACGCCGATCCGCTGACGACAAGCGCCGTGCCGACGTCATAGTTCTCCGCCACCCAGCTGATGGGAAAGACGCCCAACGGCATGAGGCCGTGAGACATCATGTCGATGCTCATGATGCGCCCGCGCATCTGGTCGTCCACCTGCATCTGCAGCATCCCGCGATTGAGCGACATGTTCCAACTGCTGATGAGGCCAATGAAGGCAATGAGCACGAAGACGAGCCAGGCGGTCTGTGACATGCCGAAGGCGGATGTTACCGCGCCCCAACCCACACACGTGACTAAAAGCCATACCGCTTTGTTCCGGAGATCACCCATCGTAGCCATCAATAGCGATCCGACGATGGCGCCGAGACCCATGGCGGAGACCAGGAAGCCGAGATCGTCCGGGCCACCGCCCATCACTTCTTCGTTGAACGCCGGGAGGAGCGTGTTGAGCGGCATGCCGAAGAGAAACGGGATGATCGACAGAATGATGAGGCCAAACACCGGCGGGTGCTGGACCACGTAGGCGAGACCCTCTTTCATATCGCTGAGCGCGCTCGCTTTCCCGTCCTGCTTGACCTTACCGGTCTGATCGATGAGGAGCATCGTCACGGCTGAGATGAAATAGAGCGACGCAATGACGATATAAACAATGCCCACACCGAACGTCGACGTTTTGTCACCACCCGCAATGAGAGCGATGAGGAGCCCCGCAAACGCAGGGCCCACGATACGCGCCAGATTCCAACCCGTCGTATTCAAGCCCATGGCGGCAAACAGGAGATGGTTAGGAATGAGCTCCGGTACAAACGCCTGGCGCGCCGGCATGGAGAGCGCCAGCACCGCGCCGTTGAAGAAACCGAACCAGATGAAGTCCCAGAACGACACGGTACCGGAAAAGATGATTATGGCCATGGCCACGGTGGCCAGACAGTTGAGCGCCTGGGCGTAGATAATGACGCGCTTCTTTCTCATGCGGTCGGCCAGCACGCCGCCGTAGAGCGAGAAGAGCACCGTCGGCACCATGAATGACATCGTCACCCAGGCCAGGTCCATCGGCGATTCCGTGATTTCGAAAACCAGCCAGCCCCGCGCGATGATCTGCATGTTCATGGCAAACGACGAGCCTAAGCTGCCGATCCACAACCACATGAAGTTGCGGACCGAAAGCGCCTGTCGAATGTCACGTGTGGCCAAAAAAAGCGATCTCAATACTGGGTGGGCGGAAGCAAGCCGGGCATGATAACACAGACGCGCTTCTGACGCATTTATTAACAAGTCAACATACACAGTACGGCTGCGAAGAACCAGCGGTTGGCGTGAAGAACCGTTTGCGGCACCATGCGCCATCACCGGATTGACAAGACGAGGCTCTGAAAATGAAGCGACTGGGCGCAATTCTGTACAACGACTTCGAACTGCTGGACGCCTACGGGCCGCTGGAGATGTTCGGTGTAATGGGCGCTGACCTCGAGATTGTGGTCATCGCCGAAGAGAAAGGGCCGGTCAAGTCATCGGCCGGTCCCAAGACGCTTGCGGAGTTCAACTTCAACGACGCGCCGGAGCTCGACCTCACGCTGCTGCCCGGCGGTATTGGCACCATTCCAGAGCTCGAAAACGAGCAGCTCCTCGGCTTTCTGCGCGAGCGTTGCCCTCAGGCTGAGGTCAATATGAGCGTGTGCACGGGTTCGGCACTGCTCGCCAAAGCGGGTCTTCTCGACGGGTTGCGTGCTACCTCGAACAAAATGTTCTTCAACCTGGCGGTAGCGCAGAGTGATCGCGTCGATTGGGCGGAAAACGCCCGGTGGGTGGACGCCGGCCAATACGTCACTTCATCCGGTGTTTCCGCCGGTACGGACATGTCGCTGGCGGTCATCGAGCGGTTGTTCGGTGTTGAACGCGCGCAGCAGGCGGCGGCGTTTACGGAATACCAGTGGCATACGGATGCAGACACGGATCCGTTCGTGGAACTCCTCAATCAGGGAGATGCGGCGCTCCTTGGCTGATCCCGTCAGCTGACGTTCAACGTCATCATCACGTCGTCGATCGACTCACCCTCGATCCGCACGAGGTCACGCACCAGGCCAATTTCCTCGAAACCGAGCGCCTGATAGAGCGCCCGTGCGTTCAGATTGTGGCCGAATACCCGCAGGTCCACCCATTCGATGGACGGCGTGTCCCGCGCAAAATCGATCGCCGCAGCCATGAGCCTGCGGCCGAGCCCCTGGCCTCGCCAGGCACGTTCGATGCCAATACCAAGCTCGCAGCGGTGGAGCGCAGCTTTGAGGTGCTGCCCTTTGAGATCCACGTGGCCGATCACCCTGTCCTCACCCGCCGGGCGGGCGACCCACCAGCGCTGCCAGCCAACGTCGTCGAGCGGCAATTCCAGCATACGCGGGTCAAGCCCGCGAGGACCCTCCGGATCGTCTGGCTCAAACGGCATGAAGTGGTAATCGCCGCGACCCGACTCCGCACGGTGGCGGCTGAAATGGGCGTCGTATTGCGCCACTTTTTCGGGCACAAGCGCTTCGATGGTGGTTGTCATTTTCGGTAAATTCAGTAGTCGAGCCGGTACGTCTCGCCGTCCGCAACAATGCGCCCGGCGGTTGGCCCGGCAAAGTGTGTGCCGATGATGAGCACCGGACGGTTTGCATACCGCTCCACGAACGCACCCCGGGTATGTGCGGCCATGTGGGCGTCGAAATCGGCAAGACTGGACCAGTCCGGGTGCCTGATCTGGCAGGGGTGGTGAATCATGTCGCCGGTAATGACCGCTTCCTCGCCCTGCGAGGCGATGTGGATACTGACGTGGCCAGGGGTATGTCCCGGCGTCGGCTCGAGCCACACCTCGTCGGTGACCCGATGTTCGGGTTGGACGAGCACAGCCTTGCCGGCGTCGAAAATCGGCTGCACCGAGTCCTCGATCACCGGGCCGTATTCCTGCTCTTCTTCCCGCCAGTGATGCCACTCGTCTTCGGCAAAGAGGTAGTCGGCTCGCTCGAAGGTCGGCACCCAGGCGCCATCCACGAGCCGTGTGTTCCAGCCGACGTGATCGACGTGCATGTGTGTGCACAGCACGGTATCAATCTGGTCAGTGGCGAAGCCGGCCGCGGCAAACCTGTCGAGGAAGTCATTCTGCATCAGGTTCCACCGCGGGTAGGCGCGCGGCTTGTCGTTGCCGATGCAGGTATCGACCATGATCGTCTGGTCCTGGCTCTCGACGACTAGCGAGTGAATGGATAGCAGCAGCTTATTGTGCTCATCCACGAAGGGGTGCATCCAGGGGATGGCGCCGAGCACTTCGGGTGTGGCCTGCGGCAATAGGTGCGGCCCAAGAGACGCGGTCGTCAGCTCCACAATCTGGGTGACCTTCACGTCACCAATCTGCCACCTCAACATGCTCTAGCTCCCTCCAACCAGCCCCAAGCGTTGCAAAATCACCACGCCTGGTCAAACATCAAGGGCTTACGTTGAGGGGGAGAGCATGCAATACAAAGATCTCGGCATCACCGTCGATAACAAAGTTGCGGTCGTGGAAATCCAACGCGGGCCCAACAACTTTTTTACAGCAGAGCTGATCAACAATCTTGCCGACGCATTTACCGAGCTGGAAGCCGGCGATGACGTGCGCGCGATTGTGCTGTGCTCCGAGGGCAAACACTTCTGCGCGGGCAACGATTTTTCCAGAAGCGAGGAGAACGTCGTCCGCGAAGACCGCGACCCCAACGCGCCCAACCCGCTGTACGCGGCGGCAACCCGCCTTTTCGAGGCGAAGCTGCCGGTGATCGGTGCTATACAGGGCGCCGCCGTGGGTGGTGGGTTTGGCCTTGCGGTAATGCCGGATTTCCGGGTGGTTTGTCCGGAAGCACGCTTCACGGCGAACTTCGTCAAGCTCGGCTTCCATCCGGGCTTCGGTCTCACCCACACGCTGCCGCGACTCATTGGCCATCAGCAGGCGCAACTGCTTTTTCTGACCGGTCGACGCATCGGCGGTGAAGAGGCGTACCGGATTGGTCTCGCAGACGTCCTCACCGACAGGGAGAGTCTGCGCGACGAAGCGATCAAGCTGGCTGCGGAAATTGCCGAGAACGCACCGCTTGCCGTGCGTTCGGTCCGGACAACGATGCGCACGGGACTGGCCGCTGCGGTGAAAGCACAAACGGATCACGAGAACGCAGAACAGTACATGCTCGGCCTCACGGAAGATCACAAGGAAGGCGTGCGCGCGGTTGCCGAACGCCGTCCGGGTAATTTCGTCGGGCGCTGACGCGATCAGGCATGTCGCCCAGGGTACTCATCGCCTTTGCCACCCGGGAGGGTCAGACGGAAAAAGTGGCCAACCGTCTCAGTGAGCACTTCGAGCGGGCAGGCGCGGACGTCACGTTGATCAATGCGGCCACGGACATCGAAACGCTCGCCGGTAATCTGAGCGCTTTCGATCTACTCGTCTTCGGCGCTTCCATGCACGCGGGCGGCCTGGAGAAGGAGATTGTGCGTTTCATCAATCGCCATGCCGAGGAGATTGCCGAGCGACCGCGCTCTTTCTTCCTGGTTCTTCTGAGCGCGGCGGCAACGGATCCGCAACAGAAGGCAGCGTGGCTTGGCGAATCCCGCAGCAAGATAGACGCCGCACTGAAGGTTCCTTTCGACGACTGTGAGATGATTGCAGGCGCCCTGACGTACTCCAGATACTCACGACCGATACGCTGGCTCATGCAGCGCATCGCAAAGCAGGCGGGGACGGAGACCGACCCGTCGCGGGACTACGAATACACCGATTGGGAGCAGGTTGAGGCGTATGCGGGGAGACTCCTGGGCGAGAAAAATCGTCAGCTCACCGGCCACTGAGCGCAGTGTTCACCGTCAGGCGCTGGCTCCCTGGGAGCTTTTACCGGCGTTTTTGACGTCGAGGGAGCGACGAATCTCGGCATGCGCCGTTTCGTCCAGCGTGAACTTGCTGAAGAGATAGGCCCCTATCGCATAGCAGACGAGCGGAAACATTCCGTACAGCGTCACCATCGCCATTTTGACGGTCATGGTCTGTTCCACGTTCGGCACAAAGCCGGAAAACTCCAGTACAAAACCGGTCAGCAGCAGCATGAGGCCAAGCGCCCCTTTCTGTACGAAATTCCACGCGGCGAAGTAGGCGCCCTCTTTCCGTTCTCCCGTCAGGTGCTCATCGTAGTCGATGACATCTCCCTGGACGGACGGGCCCATCGTACCCCCGCAACCGTTGGCAAGACCTGCGAAGAATGCACACACGATGATCCACACAAGGCGCGTCGTCACATCGTCGAAAAACGGCAGCAGGAACATGGCGCCGAAGGAGAGCCCGGTCAGGATCATGCCGCCCATCCAGACTTTGATTTTGCCGAAGCGTCGTGACAGCGGTACCCACATGGGCACGGACGCGCTCGAAGGCAACATGTAGGCGAAGATGATGAACGGCGCCCAGGTGGGCGCTCCCACCACGTAGTGCGTCACGTAGAGCGTCAGGGCAGCAATGGCGGACGATCCGACGTGCTCGATGAAAGTGACAATCAGCAGGAGCCGGGCGTGAGGGTTACCCCACACGTCACGAAAAGCCTGCACCGGGCTTGCCTGCACGCGACCCTGAAACTCCGGGCGTTCTCTGAGGCGCAAAACCGCAAAGATGACGAGACCGGACATCACAATCACTGACAGCAGCCCCAGTTCCTGCGCAAGCCCCCGCACGTCGCCGTCTTCGGCAAACTCAGCGTTGATCAGGAAATAGAGGCTGACCAGCGAGAGAATGGAGCCGATGATGTACGCGGCATGTCTGGCGCCAAACATGCGGCTGCGCTCGTGATAGTCATCTGACAGCTCCGCACCGAGCGACAGGTGCGGCACGAAGAAGAGCGTCATCGCCGAATAAAAGCCGATGACTGCAACCGCTGTCCATGCGATGAGCCCGCTGCTGCTCAGACTCGCCGGCGGCGCAAAGACCATGTAAAACGTGGCGGCAATGGGGACAAAGCTCGCGAGAATCCAGGTCCGGCGGCGCCCCATGCGCGTTGTCGTGCGGTCACTGAGATATCCCACCAGCGGATCGGAAACGGCGTCCCAGATGCGCGATGCGCTGTAGATGATGCCCATGACGGCCGGCGCAATCAGCAGGATGTCCGTCGCGAACTTCATCATGTACAGGCTCATGAGCAGATACATGTAGCCTGCCCCGGTTGCCGGCGCGCCGTAGGCGATGACGGTGCGCCACGGGACGCGGGAGGTACTGCTCACTTTACTGCCTTTGTGCTGCGGCTAGGCGTTCTTGATGGTAAGGCCACCATCCACGGGCAACGCCGCTCCGGTCATGAATCCCGACGCCGGCAGGCAGAAATTGAGCGTGCCGTGGGCAACTTCCTCGGGTTCCGCATACCGCTTGAGCGCCACACGGCGGTGTGCGTAGGTTTGTTTTTGGTCTTCGGGTATCGCTTCGGTCATCCCGGTACGGATCGGTCCAGGACAGATGCAATTCACAGTAATGCCTTCGGGCCCGAGCTCCACCGCCAGCGAGCGTGTGAGACCAATCACGCCGTGCTTGGCCGCCGTGTACGGACTGCCGAACTTGGTTGCCCCCAGCCCTTCGGTCGAAGCAATGTTGACGATGCGCGGGTTTTTCGATTGACGCAGATAAGGCAATGCGGCGCGTATCGTGCGGGTGTGTGCGGTGAGAAGCACGTTCAGGGTCATGTCCCAGGCGGGTTCGTATTCTTCCCCGTCAATCGGCGAGAAGATGGAAATGCCGGCGTTGTTGATGAGCATGTCGAGCCCGCCGAAATGCGCGGCAATTTCATCGGTAACCCGCTTGATCGCATCCGCATCGGTGAGATCCAGCGTCCAGCCTCTGACCGGCTTGCCGGCAGCCTCGATGTCGCTGACGACGCGCTGCAGGCCCTCTTCGTTGACGTCTACCGCCGCCACTCTGGCACCTTCGCTGGCAAAAAGCTTGGCCGTTGCCTCCCCCATACCGCTGGCAGCACCCGTCACCAGCACAACGTAGCCATCCACCGAACGGCTCAGTTCACTCAAACTCATGATTCTTCCCCCAGACCACCGCGCGCGCGGCGTATGTGAAACACGTGTCACCTGGCAATGTATGTGCACGCCAGACGCAATGCAATCCGACAATGGGCGGCTGGCCTGCGCGTTGCACCACGCGAATACGCCGGTTAGTGTGAGCGCGTGCAGGATCTCGAACACATCGGCCGCTCGGCCGCCAGCTACCTGGGCAAACACTGGGGTGCAGACTGCCAGCTCCGCGGCATTGCGCAGATTCCAGGGGGCGCGTCCCGGGAAACCTATCTCATCCAGCTCGACCGCAACGGCGACCCGCTCGGCGTGGTTCTGCGGCGCGACCCACCGTCCAGTCTCATCGATACGGAACGGGCGCACGAGTACAACACCTACGTGGCCATTCACCACCACGGCGCAATGCCGGTACCCGAGCCGATTGTGCTGGAAGAATCGCCAGGGGATCTGGAACGGCCATTCTCCATCATGGCCCTGGTGCCCGGCGGGCAGGCGTCGCCCGGCGGACTCGACGAGCCCGATATGCAGCCACATCTCAAAAAGCTCGGCACACGTAAGTGGCAGCTGCTGGGCAACATGGCCCGATACAGCTACGACGCGCTCGGCATCGACTTCATGGACGTGCCGGAGCATGCCGCGGCGCACGAGCTTACATACTGGCGAGAGGTCATCAACAGCGACGCCCTGCATCCGCAGCCGATTGCCCAGGCGGCGCTGCGCTGGCTCGAGCGCCATCTGCCACCCCCGCCAACGCATCTGGCGCTCGTCCACGGCGACTATCGCACGGGCAATTACCTGTATTCCGACGAAGGAGAGATTCTCGCCGTGCTGGACTGGGAAATGGCGCATATTGGCGATCCGCTGGAAGATCTGGCCTGGTCCCTCGATCCCTTGTGGTCTCCCGATCTGCACCATGCCGGACGGCTGCTGCCACGCGCTGACGCCCTTGCCATCTGGGAAGAAGCGAGCGGCATGACGGTCGATCGCGACGCGTTCCGCTGGTGGCAGATCTTTGCCTCCGTCAAAGCCATTGCCATATGGATCTCGTCCGCCGAGGACTACGTCAACGGCACGACAAAAGAGCCCATTCTAGCCATTGCTGGATGGCCGATGATCGACCGGCAGAATCGAATCCTGTTGGATCGCTTGTCGCCAGAATCACGGCATCAATACGCGGAGGCACTCCTGTGATCCCTGCCCCCGGCAAAACCCTTGCGGATCTGGCGCTGCGCATTGCGACCGACCTCATGCCTGCGCTCAACACCGAGTTCACGCAGGCGGACGCCGGCCTCATCACCGGACTCCTGCTCACGATGGCCCAGGACTACGAGCGCGCGGTCGACAACCGCATGCAGGACATGCAGGAGATCAACGCCCTGTTCGCCAAGCTGGGCGCTGACGTACCCAGACACGAGGCGCGTCAGACATATCTTGCCAAGGCGCCAGCGTCCTACCATCTCGACCCCGTGACGGCCTTGCACGGGGAAGCTTTCGAGCACCTCATTGACGTGCACGCCTGGGCGGAGGAACACGACGCCACGCTCGACGCCGCCATCTGGGAGCTCCTGCGCGCGCACAGCGAGCGCAACAAGTTTGATCTTCCCAACATGTGACTCACGCCTGCGCCGTGCGCCAATAGAGGTACGCCGGCAGCGCAAGCGACAACCCGACGCAAAGATTCATCACCACAAACGGCCAGGGTGACGGTCCTTCTCTGGTCGTGAACATGTAGGTCCAGAACACGAACGACGTAATCAGAAGATCCGCGGTAAAGCCGCCGGCAGGACCGTTCGCGAATATTGCCGGGATGAATCCCGCAAGACCCACCATCTCATCGTGAAACACACCGAGAAAAAACATCACCGGAATGACGGTACCGATGATGGCCCAGATTAAGTAGACGGTTTTCATTGCCTGCTTCTCCTTCTCCATCGCGTAGTCGAGTGCTACCGTAATGGCAGAGGCGTAGTATTGGCAATTACCTCACACGTAATCGAAAAGACGCGCCGAACGCGCTTTCATACGAAGGTCCCCAGGAGGAAAGGAGCCATGGCCGAAGCCACCCCCATTTTCGCTGCGATGCTCAAACAGTGGCGCCAGCACCGGCACATCAGCCAGCTGGACCTGGCCCACCGCGCTGGCGTCTCGCAGCGTCATGTGAGTTTCCTCGAGACCGGGCGGGCCAATCCAAGCCGGCCGATGGTGCTGGCGCTTGCCAACAGCCTGGATATTCCACTGCGCGAACAGAACAGTCTCCTGCAAAGCGCCGGTTTTACCGCCGCCTTCGCCGAAGGGGACCTTGACGGCGAATCCCACCGGGTCTTCCGCGACGCACTCGACCAGACGCTGAAACATGCCGAGCCTTATCCGGCGCTCGTGCTCGATGGCCGTTGGAACATGGTGATGGCCAACAACGCGGCGCTCACCTTCTTCGGTCAGTTTGTCGATCCCTTTGCCGCACTTGCGGAGATGGGCAATCCGGAAGAGTTTCAGATGGCGCGGCTGTGCCTGTCGGAGGCGGGTTTTGCACCTTTCATCGACAACTGGGAGGACCTGGTGGCGAGCTTTCTGAGCCGCGCCCGTCGCGCGCTTCTGGCCAATCCAAAAGACGAGTATCTGCCGGTGCTCATCGAAGAGATTCTGGGCCACCCCAAGGCGCCTGACGACTGGCGCACCGTCTGGTCGGGCAATCCCGCACCGGCGCTGCAGATGGTGATGCGAAAAGGTGAGGACGAGTATCGTCTCTTCACCATGCTGGCGCACTTTGGCGGTGCGACGGACGTGACGCTGGAGGAACTTTCCGTCGAACTCTTCTATCCGGCCGACGATGCAACACGGGAGAAGCTCGAAACCCTGGCCGCTGGGGCTTCGTGATAGCATTTCGCTTTTCAGGCGGGACACAAAATGATTGATCTGACGAAAGACGGCGACGTCTTCACGCTGACGATGGACGCGGGCGAGAACCGCTGGAACACCACGTTCGTGCGGGAAATTGCCAAGGCGCTGGACGAAGCGGAGGCAACGGAAGGGCCCGCCGCGCTCATCACCACGGCGGCGAGCGATAAGTTTTACTCGAACGGCCTGGACCTCGACTGGGTCCAGAACCCGGACGCACACCCCGAAGCCGGCGATCGCGGTGTATTCGGCGATGAGTTCATGAAGCTCATGAGCCGCATCATCACGTTTCCCATGCCGACCATCGCCGCGATCAACGGCCACGCATTCGGCGCCGGTTTCATGAGTGCGCTGTGCCATGACGTGCGCATCATGCGCGAGGATCGCGGTTTCATCTGCGCCAACGAGATGCAGCTGGGTATGGCCATCCCGAAGCCCGAGCTTGCGCTCTTTCGTCACAAGCTGCCGATGAACGCCTTTTTCGAAACCGTACAGCTGGCGCGCCGCTGGACCGGACCCGATGCGCTCAGCGCCGGCATCGTGCAGCAGACCGCAGGTACGGACACGTTGCTCGACGTTGCGCGGGCGCGGGCGGAAGAGCTCGCACCACTGGGTCGAAACCGGGAGCTCTACGGCGGTCAGAAGGAGCGGCTATTCGGTACTGACGCCGTCATCAACGATCCGAACGGTGCCGCGCACCTGCTTCGCAATCTGGCTGATTATCACTAGGGGACGTTACATTTCCGGGCACGGAGCCGCCGGTGCGCACGATTCTTGTGCAAGCGCTGAGCAGCCACACGTCCGAGCCACTGAATAGACGCCGCTGAGCGACTTGGCCCGCTTTTTGAATAATCTTTCGACGGGTTCGTAGGCAACCCGACAACTCAATACAAAGCGAAGCAACGACGCTCAACGCCCTCCAAGGCGTTGGGCGTTTTTTTTATTTGGAGAAAAGCATGAGAGTTCGACACATCGCAGTGGCGGTTCTAAGCGTGATGAGTCTTGTCAGTCAAACCGCGATGGCGGCATCCGCGCTCGAAGAGCTAAGGCGCGGCACGGCAGAAGGTGAGGTCAAACTGAATCTGCGCTATCGGCTGGAACAGGTCGACCAGAACGGCATTGACGACGAGGCCACGGCCTCCACGCTGCGCGGTCGCGTGACGTTCACATCCGCCGAGATGGGGTCATGGCAATACGGCGTCGAAGCCGACTACGTCGCCTTGATTGGACCTGAAGACTACAACTCGACCGAAAACGGGCGCACGACCTACCCGGTGGTCGCAGACCCCGAAGGATTCGACCTCAATCAGGCTTACATCAAATACACGGGCGACGGCTTCACTACCACCGCGGGCCGACAGCGCATCCTGATTGGCGATCAGCGCTTCGTAGGCGGCGTCGGCTGGCGGCAGAACGAACAAACTTTCGACGCCCTGCGGGCCGAGATCAAGGCGTCGGAAGCCATCAAAATCGACTACAGCTACGTCTGGAACGTGAACCGCATCTTTGGCCCCAACGACGGCGCACAGCCGTCCGACTGGCGCAGTAATTCTCACTTCCTGACGGCGTCCCTGGAAGCTGCAGAAAAGCAGACTTTCGAAGCGTTCACTTATCTACTGGATTTCGACAACGACAACGGCGTGCCGAATTCGACAGCTACCTACGGTCTGAGCTACCGGGGCGAATTCGGACCCGCCAAACTCAACGCCACCTATGCCACACAGTCAGACTACGCCGATTCTCCTCTCGACTACGACGCAGATTTTCTGGCTGCCGGGGCTGCCATCAAAGCAGGCCCTGTCACACTGAACGCGGGCTACGAGCTTCTAGGCAGCGATGATGGCAACGCTGCCTTTCGCACACCGCTCGCCACGCTGCATAAATTCCAGGGCTGGGCTGACAAGTTCCTCGTTACACCCGCCGACGGCATCGAAGACATCTATTTTGGCCTTGCAGGCAGTCTTGGTCCGGTCAAAGTTGCCGCCACCTACCACGACCTCAGCGCTGACGAAGGCAGCACCGACTACGGGGACGAGATCAACCTGGTCGCAAACTACAGCCCGGTAAAAGGGGTGAACCTGCAGCTGAAGTACGCGGACTATTCCGCCGATGATTTCGCCACCGACACGAGCAAACTCTGGTTCTCGGTCATCGTGAACCTCTGACCTGGCATCTTCCTTGCAGCCTCGCAGGCACAAGCAACAAGTTTAAGCAGTACGGAAGTGTCGGATCACACACCCCGGCCGCTGCGGATCATGTTGGTGGACGACGATCCGCAGCGCGCTGAGTGGGTTAAACAGTGTTTGGCGGACCTCGGGTTCGAAACCTGCGGCATCCTGTCGGAGCCTATGCGCGTGCTGAAGGCAATATCGGATGCCGAACCAGATGTCATTGTCATCGACATGGAATCGCCCGGACGCGACATTCTGGAGAGCTTATCTGTCGTCGCACGGCATCAACCTACGCCGGTGGTCATGTTCAGCGAAGAGCAGGACCCCGATTACATCAAACGAGCCGTCGACGCCGGGGTGTCGACCTACCTGGTCGGCAGTATCGACCCCGCAAAAGTCAGACCCATCATTCAAGTTGCGATCGCACAGTTTCAGAGCTTCCAGGGGCTCAAAAACAAACTCGACGAAACCCGCTCGCAGCTGGATGACCGTCAGATCATCGACAAGGCAAAACACTACCTCATGGACGCACTTGATCTCTCCGAAGACGACGCCTACTCACAGCTGCGCCACCAGGCAATGAACTGCGGGGTACGCCTCGCGGACATCGCCCGTCAGGTACTTGCTTCCGAACGTAGAAAAGCGTGACCTCATGAACGACAAGACAAACCATGAACTACCCGTCCCCGAGAAAGAGAACCTCAACCTCGGCTACCTGCGTCTGACCGATGCCGCGCCTCTGATCGTCGCGCAGGAGCTCGGCTTGTTTACCCAGATGGGCATGTCCGTATCCCTGCACCAGGAGATTTCGTGGGCGAACGCCAGGGATAAGCTGGCAGCCGGCAACCTGGATGCAGCACAGATGCTCGCACCGCTGCCCGCCATGTCGACGCTTGGCGTCAGCGGGATCAGGGCACCCATTCTCACCGGCCTCGTGCTTTCCAAGAACGGTAATGCAATTACCCTGAGCCAGCCGTTATGGGCCGAGTGCCAGTCACTGCGCGATCGCGGCGAGTGCGCGTCAATTGCCGAAGCGCTGGCGCTGGTCATGAAGACGCGGAATCTTTCCTTCACGTTCGCCACCGTCCACGCTTTCTCGACCCACACCGTGCTGTTGCGCCGATGGCTGCGAACCGCAGGTATCGATCCCGACCGGGACATCCGCCTGATCGTCGTACCCCCTGTTCAGATGGTGGACAGTCTGCGGTCTGGGGTGATCGATGGGTATTGTGTCGGCGAACCCTGGAACACCGTTGCTGTGATTGGCGGTTTGGGCGGAATTGCTGCGATGGGCGTCGATGTATGGTCGGGCGCGCCCGAGAAAGTATTGGCCGTCAGCGAAGAGTGGCATCGCGTGCATCCGAATACTCATCTCAGGCTGCGCGTTGCGCTGCTCCGTGCATGCGCGTGGCTCGCCTGCCGCGAGAACGCAACAAGCGCGTCCAGAATGCTGGCGGCACCGGAATATCTGAATATACCCGCATCCCGAATCCTGCCTTCGCTCACCGGCTGCCTGCGGGATCACGCGACGTCCGCAAGCACCGGGGTACCGAACTTCCACCTCTTCTACGGTGACGAGGTCAACCGTCCGCAGCTCGCAGAAACTGTCAGCCTCATCAACGAATGCGCTGAGCTTACGGGCAAACCGGTAGCAGACACTCAGACGCTGGCTGAACAGGTGTGCCGACCCGATCTTTACGATGCCACGCTGCCCCATCTCAAGGCATTCGCATCCCCCGCCGCCCCAAAATAGTACAACCCGTGCCATGCCGGCGCCTGCGAGGTCACGAAGGACCTCCGTAAGCGCCTGTTTTTTCAATGCTTAACGGCTGTAATCCTTAACTGGCACGCCTCTTGTATTACCAGAGGCGGGACCCGCCGATTACGTAACGGCCCCTTACAACTCACCAATTCGGGCAAAGGCGCCTGTCGTTCGCAAGTCGAGACTTACGAGCGACAGGCGTTTGTCGTTTTGGGAGCAGGAATCTTCGGAACTCAGGAGTCAATTTTGCGCAGTAGTATCAAGACAGTTTTTACCATGGGCATCGCGAGCATCGTTCTGAGCCTGACTCTAGGCAGCGCAGATGTCTTCGCAGAAATCGGAGAGCCCGAAAAGGACGAGCTGACGTTCGGCTTCATCAAACTGACCGACATGGCACCCATCGCGATCGCTTACGAGAACGGCTACTTCGAGGACGAAGGTCTGTACGTGACGATTGAAGCCCAGGCCAACTGGAAGGTGCTCCTAGACGGCGTCATCGACGGACAACTGGACGGCGCGCACATGCTGGCGGGACAACCCCTGGCAGCCACCATCGGCTTCGGCACCAAGGCCCACATTGTCACGCCCTTCTCAATGGACCTGAACGGCAACGGCATCACCGTCTCCAACGCCATCTGGGAAGCCATGAAGCCCAACATTCCCAAGCAGGCTGACGGCAGACCGCAACACCCGATCAAAGCCGATTATCTCAAGCCGGTGGTGGAGAGCTACCTGGCCGAAGGCAAGCCGTTCAACATGGGCATGGTTTTCCCGGTGTCTACGCACAACTACGAACTCCGCTACTGGCTTGCAGCGGGCGGGCTCCACCCCGGATTCTATGCCCCTCACAAGGGCGACATCAGCGGACAGCTGGACGCCGACGTACTGCTTTCTGTGACGCCACCACCGCAAATGCCTGCAACTCTGGAAGCCGGGACCATCTATGGCTATTGCGTGGGTGAGCCCTGGAATCAGCAGGCGGTCTTCAAAGGCATTGGCGTTCCGGTCATTACCGACTACGAGATCTGGAAAGACAATCCGGAAAAAGTGTTCGGCATGACAAAGGAGTTCACCGAAAAATATCCAAACACCACAATTCGTGTCGTGAAGGCACTCCTGCGCGCAGCCAAGTGGCTGGACGAAAACGACAATGCCAACCGTATGGAGGCTGTGAACATTCTCGCGCGCAGCGAATACGTCGGGGCGGACGCCGAGGTCATCGCCAACTCGATGACCGGCACGTTCGAATACGAGAAAGGTGACAAGCGCGACGTCCCCGATTTCAACGTCTTCTTCCGCTACTTCGCCACTTACCCGTACTACTCGGACGCCGTCTGGTATCTCTCACAAATGCGCCGCTGGGGCCAGATCGCAGAACCGAAAGAAGACTCCTGGTATGACTCAGTCGCGAAGCAGGTTTACCGCCCTGATTTATATGTCATTGCTGCCAAGGAACTGATCGCTGAGGGCCATATGACCGCCGCGGACTTTCCGGATTTTGACAACGAGACCGGTTATCGCCCTCCGCAGACCGAGTTCATCGACGGCATTACTTTCGACGGCCGCTCGCCAAACGCCTACCTGGAGAAGTTTCCGATTGGGCTTAAGGACGAAGTCCTGTGATTACCCTCGCCAGCATCAATCTGGAGGCCGCCGGTCGCCGCTTACCCATGCTGTTCGCGCGCGGCGTAGTGCCTGCCGCAGGCATCGCGTTTTTCCTCCTGATCTGGCACATCACAGCAAACAACATCGATACGTCGCTCGGCAAGTTTCCCGGACCTGCCCAGGTCTGGGAACAGTCGAATTCGCTTTATGAAGAGCATCTAGAGCAACGGGAGAAGGCTGAGCGGTTCCACGAGCGCCAGGAGAAGCGCAACGCCGAAAAGCTCGCAAAGAACCCGGACGCAGAAGTGAAGTGGAGGAGCTACACGGGCAAACCGAGCTTTCTCGACCAGATTTTCACGAGCCTTTACACCGTCATGTTCGGATTCGTACTGGCATCAGCCGTCGCCATTCCTCTTGGGATTGCCTGTGGGCTGAACGAGCGGATCTATCAGGCATTCAATCCAATCATTCAGGTGTTCAAACCGGTGTCGCCGCTTGCCTGGCTGCCGCTGGTAACCATGGTGGTCTCCGCACTGTACGTCAGTGATGACCCCATGTTCGAGAAGTCCTTTCTGAATTCCGCATTCACCGTCGCGCTCTGCTGCCTGTGGCCAACGGTCATCAATACGACGGTTGGCGTTGCCGGTATCGATCGCGATCTGGTCAACGTTGGCAAGGTCATCAAGCTCCCGCCAATGACTCATGTTGCCAAGATTGTCCTGCCCTCGTCGGTACCCATGATTTTCACCGGGCTGCGATTGTCGCTTGCAACAGGTTGGATGGTGCTCATCGCCGCTGAGATGCTCGCGCAGAACCCGGGGCTCGGAAAATTCATCTGGGACGAATTCCAAAACGGCTCTTCCAACTCTCTGGCCCGCATCATGGTGGCGGTTGTCACCATCGGGCTGATTGGCTTTGCATTGGACCGCTGCATGCTGCTCCTGCAACGCCGGGTGAGCTGGGACAAGTCCGCAGTTTTACGTTAACAGAGCAGACCTCATGACACATTTTCTCGACATCAGCCAGATCAGCAAAACTTTCCATACAGACAGCGGTTCTTTCGAGGCGCTGCGCGAAGTGGATCTCAAAATCTCGGAGGGTGAGTTCATCTCCCTCATCGGTCATTCGGGCTGCGGCAAATCGACGGTGCTCAACATCGTTGCAGGACTTCTTGATGTCACTTCCGGAGGCGTCTTTCTCGACAACAAGCAAATTACGGAGCCGGGCCCCGATCGAGCGGTGGTCTTTCAGAATCACGCGCTCATGCCCTGGTTGACCGTGTACGGCAACGTCGCGCTCGCTGTGAAAACGGTCTTCAAGAAAACCAAGTCGAAGGCCGAGATGCACGAGTGGATCGAACACAACCTGGCTCTGGTGAACATGAGCCACGCCGCCGGCAAGATGCCTCACGAGATATCCGGCGGCATGAAGCAACGCGTTGGTATCGCCCGAGCACTCGCCATGCAGCCAAAGCTTCTGCTGATGGACGAGCCCTTCGGCGCGCTCGACGCGCTGACGAGAGCACAGCTGCAGGACACTACCATGGAGATTCACCGTGAGCTCGGGAATACCGTCATCATGATTACACATGATGTCGATGAAGCCGTGCTCCTGTCAGACCGGATTGTCATGATGTCCAACGGCCCGGCAGCACGCGTTGGTCAGATTGTCGACGTCAATCTGGCGCGTCCGAGAGAGCGGCTGGCACTCGCCGAGGACGCCCAGTTCAATCACTGCCGCCGCCTGGTATTGGACTTCCTGTACGCCGCGCACCAGAAGCCAGACACGGGAGAAAATCCGAACGAGAACGTGGCGGCACAGTCAGAAGCTGCCTGATGAGGGTCTGCGAGGTTCTCATCGTAGGTGGCGGTATGGCCGGGGCCAGGTTGGCGCAACGCCTGGTCTCGAGGAAACCCGACGCATCCGTGATCATCGCGGGTGATGAACCCGATCTCGGCTACAACCGCGTGTTGCTGCCGGACTACGTGGCCGGCGCGTGCACACGACACCAGATGCAGACTCCTGAAAGCGTTGATCTAACTACTCTGACCGAAACCAGAATCGATGCGATAGACCTGCAGCGGCGCGTGGCCGTCGCCGGGCACGAGCGTCTTCAGTTCGAGAACCTGGTCTTTGCTACCGGATCAACCGCTCCAATACCTCCCATTCCAGGTATTCATCTACCCGGCGTGATGCCGCTGCGAACGCTCGCCAACGCGGACGAGCTGCGCTCCGAGATGCACCGCGCCAGCCGAGCTGTCGTGCTGGGTGGCGGGCTGCTCGGTCTTGAAACGGCAGACGCGCTGTCGCGTCAGGGCCTCGACGTTCACGTCGTGCACCGGGGCAGTGCGCTGATGCACCGGCAGCTGGATGATCAGAGCGCTGAGCTTCTTGCCGATCACCTGAGGGCTCGTGGCATCGGGCTCTCGCTGGAGGCCAGTATCGCCGCGGTCGAAGGCGACAAGCATATCAACGCAGTGACGCTCGACAACGGAGTCTCACTGGAGACCGACCTCCTGCTGCTTGCGACAGGCACCACGCCGCGAGTTGAACTCGCTCAGACTGCCGGCGTGCCATGCAACCTCGGCATCCTCGTCGACGATCGTCTGCAGACCCAAATACCTGGCGTTTGCGCCATCGGCGAATGCGCCAACATGTCCGGACAGCGAGCAGGACTCGTTGCACTGGTGAATCAGCAAGCCGACGTGCTGGCGGAGAACCTGAGCGGTGGCGACGCACGCATGCCTGATTTCGTCCCGAGCACGCACCTCAAGCTCGAACACCTTGCGCTCTTCAGCGCCGGGCAGACGCGCCCTGAGGGCGCAACGGAAGATGTGGTCATCCGCGATCGAACACACGGCATCTACCGACGACTCTTCTTCCAGGGAAGCACCCTGATTGGCGCGGTCCTTTTCGGCCGAATCAATGGGGCTGCGAAGATCGCCGCGCAGATCAATTCGTTTACGGACAGCAGCACGCGCGAACAGCTGGCATTTGGATATTAGGAGCGGCAGTGAATGACAAAACAGACAACGTAGTAATCATCGGCAACGGCATGGTCGGCCATCATTTCGCCACCACCCTGGCGACGGAGGGGAGCGAAGCGAATATTGTCATAGTCGGTGAAGAGCCGCGTTGCGCATACGACCGCGTTCATCTTTCGGAGCTTTTCGCCGGTAAAGCACCTGCGGATCTGGCGCTTGCTACCGAAGAGCAATACAAGCGTCTCGGTATTGAGGTACGCCTGGGTTCCGCCGTTGTGTCTGTGGACACAGGCCAGCATGAGATTGAACTCGCAGACAACACACGCCTCCAGTATGACAAGCTCGTC
The DNA here is from genome assembly GCA_028285415.1 of Pseudomonadales bacterium. Taxonomy (GTDB): domain Bacteria; phylum Pseudomonadota; class Gammaproteobacteria; order Pseudomonadales; family Azotimanducaceae; genus UBA4421. The sequence continues at coordinate 141,222 of JANQPF010000005.1, read as the reverse complement.
ATGGCAACCGGTTCCTACCCTTTCGTGCCGCCGATACCGGGAAACACTCTCAAAGGATGTTTCGTCTATCGGACCATCGAAGATCTGGACGCAATTCGATCAGCGGCCGAAAACGCCAGCACCGGAGTGGTGATTGGCGGAGGTCTGCTCGGGCTCGAATGTGCCAACGCGCTCAAGAACCTCGGACTCGACACCCACGTGGTGGAGTTTGCTCCCGGACTCATGGGCGTACAGCTTGACACAACCGGCAGTGCAGTTCTGCGCGAGCACATCGAAGCGCTCGACGTGACCGTCCATACCGATACGGCCACACAGGAGATTGCCGCAGAAGATAACCGGCTCATCCTGCGCTTTGCCAACGGCAGTACGCTCGAGACCGATCTGGTCGTCTTTTCGGCAGGTATTCGTCCGCAGGACCAACTCGCGCGGGATGCTGACCTGGAAGTCGGTCCACGTGGCGGGATTGTCGTCGATGAGCAATGCGTCACGAGCCATCCGGACGTGCTTGCCATCGGTGAGTGTGCGCTATACGACAACCGCATCTTCGGGTTGGTTGCCCCTGGCTATAGAATGGCTGAAACAGCCGTAGCTACGCTCTCCAGCGGTACAGAGCGCTTCACGGGAGCCGACATGAGCACCAAGCTGAAGCTCCTCGGTGTCGAGGTCGGCTCCATCGGCGATGCCCACGGCGCAGACGAAAGCAGCCAGGCCTACACCTATCGCGATCCCGTGCGCAACGTGTATCGGCGCATGAACGTCAGTGCGGACGGCCGTTTCATCACCGGCGCCGTCCTTGTCGGCGACACGGAGCCGTACGATCAGATCCTCCAACACTATCTGAACCATCTGCCGCTACCGGACGCACCCGAGTCACTGCTCGTCTCGGCGGCGGAAGGGGGTGGTTTGAGCGCCGATCTGCTACCCGACAGCGCCGCTGTGTGTTCATGCCACAACGTCACGAAAGGGGAGATTGTCGCTTCCGTGGCAAAGGGGTGTGTGGATCTGGGTGAGCTCAAGTCCACCACGCGGGCGAGCACCGGTTGCGGGGGCTGTGCCGCGCTTCTCAAGTCCGTGTTTGATACGGAGCTCGAGGCACAGGGCATCGCGGTGGATAAATCCATCTGCGAGCACTTCGCCCACACCCGCCAGGAACTGTTCCACATCTGTCAGGTCGAGCAGATTCGCGACATGCCGACGCTCCTGTCCAGGCACGGTCAGGGGCTCGGCTGTGACATCTGTAAACCGGCCGCCGCATCGATATTTGCATCCCTGTACAACGACTACGTGCTGGACGCACAGCATGTGGGCCTGCAGGACACGAATGATCACATGCTGGCGAACATGCAGAAGAACGGCACCTACTCGGTTGTGCCGCGCATCCCGGGCGGTGAAATTACGCCTGACAAGCTGATCGCCATCGGGGAAGTCGCCAAGCGCTACGATCTTTATACGAAAATTACCGGCGGTCAGCGCATTGATCTCTTTGGCGCACACGCCCACGAGCTGCCGCTCATCTGGCGCGAGCTGGTCGATGCCGGTTTCGAAACCGGACACGCTTACGGGAAGTCTCTGCGAACCGTGAAATCCTGCGTCGGCAGCACCTGGTGCCGCTACGGCGTGCAGGACTCGGTGGGCATGGCGCTAACGCTGGAGAACCGCTACAAGGGCTTGCGTTCACCGCACAAGCTGAAACTCGCCGTTTCGGGCTGCACGCGTGAGTGCGCCGAAGCTCAGAGCAAAGACGTGGGCGTCATCGCTACCGAAGGCGGCTGGAACCTGTACGTAGGCGGCAATGGTGGCATGCGACCGCGCCACGCCGATCTCTTTGCCACCGATCTGGACGATGCCACGCTGATTCGCTACATCGACCGTTTCCTCATGTTCTACGTTCGTACCGCCGATCGGCTGCAGCGCACATCGGTTTGGCTCGAGTCCCTGGAAGGCGGGCTGGACTATGCACGGGAAGTGGTCATAGACGACAGCCTCGGCATTGGCGCTGAGCTCGAAGCACAGATGGCCAGTATCGTCGGCACGTACCAGTGCGAGTGGAAGACGACCATCGAGGATCCGGAGCAGCTGAAACGCTTTCGCGCATTCGCGAACTCGGACGAGCCGGATCCCGGCGTGCGTTTCGTTCGCGAGCGCGGGCAGAAGCGGCCCGCGCGTGAAGAAGAACTCATCAACCTGGCCGTGGAAGTATGAGCGAACAGTCCGTGACAGCATCCCCTCTCTGTTCAGTTGCGGACCTCACACCGGGCTCCGGAACCGCCGTGATCTGGAACGGCGAGCAGATTGCGCTGTTTTACCTGCCGGATCAGGAGCCCTGCGTGTACGGCGTCGGGAACTATGACCCTCTCGGTGGCGCAAACGTCATCTCGCGGGGCATTGTGGGCGACCGTGCCGGAACGCTGGTTGTTGCCTCCCCGCTCTACAAGCAACACTTCAGCCTGCGCGACGGACGTTGTCTCGAGGAACCGGACACTGTGCTCCCGGTGTATCCGGTTGCCATTGCGGGAGATCAGGTTGTCATCCACGACTGAGGGGATTGCAACCACCTGCCCTTATTGCGGTGTCGGCTGCGGCGTCCGCGCAAGGGTTTCGAACGATGCCTTGATTGCCGTTGAGGGTGACAGCGCTCACCCCGCAAACCAGGGCAAGCTCTGCATCAAGGGCACCAATCTCGCTGCGACCACCGGTACGGAAGACAGGCTGCTGACGCCCCGGATAGCGGGTGCGGAGACCGACTGGAATACCGCTCTGGACTTCGTAGCACAAAGGTTCATGGATGCCCTCGATGAGCATGGCCCCGAATCGATTGCTTTTTACCTGTCCGGACAGCTACTCACCGAAGACTACTACGTTGCCAACAAGCTGATGAAAGGGTTCCTCGGCGGTGCCAACGTCGATACCAATTCCCGTCTTTGCATGGCATCTGCAGTCGCCGCCCACAAGCGCGCGTTCGGTGAGGACGTTGTGCCGTGTGAATACGCCGATCTCGAGACTGCCGAACTCGTCATCCTGAGCGGATCAAACATGGCCTGGGCACATCCGGTTGCCTACCAACGGCTGGCGGCAGCGCGAGAGCGCCAGGGCACCCGGGTTGTTGTCATCGACCCCAAGGTGACGCCCACCTGCGCGATTGCCGACCTGCACCTCGCTATCGAGCCGGGCTCCGACGTTGCGCTCTTCAACGCTTTGCTCACCTACCTTGCTGATAGCGGACGCGTGGATCATGAGTTCATCGCCGAGCATAGCTGCGGCTGGGACAAAACCCGCCAGCACGTAAAAACTGACGTGGTCAACGCGTGCGTGCAGACCGGCCTCTCAGAGCCGGATCTCATGACCTTTTTCGAGTGGTTTGCCGAAACCGAACGGGTGGTTACGGTCTTCTCGCAAGGCGTGAATCAGTCCTCCCAGGGGACGGACAAAGCAAACGCCATCATCAACTGTCATCTGGCAACCGGACGCATTGGTCGAAGCGGCTGCGGTCCTTTCTCCATCACCGGCCAGCCGAACGCCATGGGCGGCCGGGAAGTCGGCGGGATGGCAAACCAGCTCGCTGCCCATATGGATTTCAACGCTACCGATGTCGACCGTGTCGGCCGGTTCTGGCAGGCGCCCAACATGGCCAGCGAACCTGGTCTGAAAGCAGTAGACATGTTTGCGGCCGTTGCTGATGGGACAATCAAAGCCATCTGGATCATGGGTACCAATCCGGCTGTCAGCCTGCCGGACAGCAATGCCATCCGCGACGCGCTGTCAGCCTGCCCAACCGTTGTGGTTTCAGACTGCATCGCTGCAACCGACACGAACGCTTATGCGGACGTGCTCCTGCCCGCACAGGGTTGGGGAGAAAAAGACGGCACCGTAACCAATTCGGAGCGTTGTCTGTCCAGGCAGCGGCGTCTAATCGCGCCACCAGGGGAGGCAAAGTCCGACTGGTGGATCGTATGCCAGGTTGCGGCGAGGATGGGTTTTGAGGAGGCGTTCGACTACACCACTCCGGCACAGATCTTCGACGAGCACGCGCGTCTTTCCGCGTTCGAAAACAACGGTAAGCGCGCGTTCGATCTGGGCCACCTCGTGAACCTCGCTGCAACCGAATACGACCGCATGGTGCCAATGCAATGGCCAAAGACGCGACCTTTTGCCAACAACCGCTTCTCCACGCCCGACGGGCGTGCACGATTCGTCGCCGTGACGCCCCAAAGGCCATTCCAGCAGACCTCCGCAGCGACTCCTCTGGTCCTCAACACCGGGCGCTATCGCGACCAATGGCACACCATGACGAGAACCGGTGCTGTTACGGATCTCTTTCAGGACGCCTGGGTGCCCGCGTTGCAAATCCACCCGCACGACGCAGCTCCTCGCAACATCAACGAAGGCGACGTTGTTCAAGTAGAGAACTCCCTGGGGCAAATTCGTCTCATCGCAGACGTGACAACCGATGTCAAACCGGGATCTTTGTTCGCCCCCATTCACTGGAACGATCAGTTTTCCGGACGCGCCAACGTGTGTCAGCTTGTTGAATCGGCCACCGATCCAATCTCGGGACAACCGGAGAGCAAACACGCTGCCGTTGACTGCAAGCCCGTGACCGTACGCTGGCGGATGAGACTGGTGACTCTGGAACCGGTCGAGCGCGAAGAATTCGAACGTTCCGGCATTCAATTCTGGTCGCGCCTTCCTGGTCCGAATGCCATGTGCTTCGAGGTCGCAGCCGACAATCTGGAAGTCATGTTATCGCTCCTGGACGCGACGGACATCGTCACCATGCAGGGGAGCGATCGTTTTCGCGCGTTGGGTAGAGCCGAGGATGAACCAAAATGGCTGCTGTTCGGATCGGATCGTTACAGCCAACTACCGACCTGGCGGCACCTCGCCGCTCAGCTGGAGGTTGAGACTGAAGACTGGCAACGATTGTCCAGCGTTCCTCCGGGTACCCTCGACACTTCCCGCTGCATCTGCACCTGCTTCCAGGTGACTGAACAGGCCATTCTCCGTGGGTTGAGAGCCGGTGCCAGCAGCGTCGCTGAACTCGGCGATGCTCTGTCTTGCGGGACCAATTGCGGCTCCTGCCGCCACGAGCTGTCCCAGCTCGTTGAAAGTTTCAGAACCGACGATTTGGCTGCAGTGGTATGACCTTACGAGACGGCAGTGTCTATCTGATCGGTGCGGGTCCCGGCGACCCGGAACTGCTGACCATCAAGGGGCACCGCTACCTCAGCCAGGCTGACGTGGTGGTATACGACAGGCTCGTCAACAAAGCCCTCTTATCCATACCTTCAGAATTCTGTGAGCTCATCTACGCCGGGAAACGCAAGCACCTGCACGCCATGTCTCAGGACACCATCAACCAGGTGCTCGTGGAAAAAGCGGCGCTGGGCCTGAAAGTAGTGCGGCTCAAAGGCGGGGATCCATTCATCTTCGGCCGCGGTGGAGAAGAGTGTGACGCGCTGGACGCCGCAGGCATTCCCTGGGAGGTGGTGCCCGGCATCACCGCCGCACAAGGCGCGGCCGCAATCACAGGCATACCGCTTACCCACCGGGATCACAATCAGGCAATAACGCTGATCACCGCGCATCGTCGATCAGGCCGGTTATGCATCGACTGGGATCTGTTGCTGCAACCCAGTCAGACGGTAGCCATCTACATGGGTTTATCCGTCTTGAGCGACATTGTGACCGGCTTGACTGAGCGGGGTCGCCCCCCCAGCACGCCGTTTACCGTCGTTTCACGCGCCACACAGCCGGATCAACTCGTATTACACAGCACGCTCGGGGCCATCCTCGAACATCCTCAGCTGGCAGAGGTGTCAGCCCCCGCACTGCTGATCATGCATCACCGCGCCAGCCATTTGTCAGCACCGACAATCGATTGCAACGCGCTGTTCGCTCGATCCTGCGGGTCACTTTCGAATCAGCTCGCCCACCAGGACGGATAAATGACCACGTCTATACGACGGTTCTTCCAGCGCCCATCCGCCGTCTCGTTGTTGGCGATGGGGCGTGTTTCACCAAAACCGGTCGCCGAGAGTTGTAACGTGCCAACACTCCCCTGACTGCGAAGGTAGCTCGCTACCGCTTCCGCCCGGCGCACGGACAGCTGTTGATTGTCCGTGTCCGCACCATAAGAGTCAGTGTGCCCCTCGATGGTAATCGGCGCCTCTGGAAACCTTCCAATGGCTTCCTGGAGTTTTGCAAGAATCGCGTGGTGACGGGTTTCCACCTTGGCACTGCCACTCGCAAATCCAAGTCCAACCATGCGTATGATCAGCCGGTTCTCCGCACGGACAACCTCAGCTTCGTTCTCATTGAACAGGTGTTCTATCAGCTGAAGCATGCGTTCCCGCTCCTCCTGCTGGGCAAGGCGACGGTCCAGACGCGCTTGCGCCGCCTCTCGATTTTCGAGCTCGGACTGCGCAAGAAGCAATTCCTCCTGCAGCAGCTTCACGCGTTGCTGCAGCGTGCTCGCGTCCTGCGCAAGCTGATTGAGGCGCGTATTTCTCTCCCGAAGCGCAACATCAAGCAGGTTGACTGAAACGCTGGGACCATCGTCGAAGTACATGGGTACATCGAGCTGCTCGCCGAGGGGTTCCAGAACGGACTCCCATTCGAGGAGCACGTCCTCGAGCGTCAGATCGTTATCGTCGATATCGTCCGCCAACCGGGAAACATATTGTGCATGCAGCGCCTGATGTTTAGCCTGCTTGGCGAGGTTTCTGGGCTGGTCCGTGTCGTAGCGGCTTCTAGCCAGTACCTGGCGCGCCTGGGCCAGAAGGTCAATCGCCGATTGATAAGATTTTGGCGCCCAGTCATCGGCATCGAGGTCCTTCGCCAGGGCAATTTCTTCGTCAATCTCGGTGAACAGTACCGTTTCGATGGAAGCAAGCTCCGCATCGCGGTAGAGCGTTTCTGCTTTCTCAGCGTATTGACCGACTCGGGATTCGCGACCTTTTTCCGCCCGGGACGTGGCTTCGTAAAACTGAACTTCAGCTTTGTTCCAGATCTCCGGTGAGCGATTCTGGGCCTCGGCTTGCAGCGCGTCGCGACGCGCCTGGAACGCGGCGTTCACGAATTGCTCAACTGTGGCCGCGGTAGTTGCTGCCTCCCTGAAAAGGCCGGTGGCCTCTCTGAGGATATTCCGCACCCGGTCGACGTCCGCACCCCTCGTAAACGCGTCATCTGCGCGCTTGTAAAGTTCTCCGGCTCGCCGGTAGGTTTCCGGGGTCAGCACGCTGGCGGACGCGTCGTTGGCCTCAGCCAGCGCCTGTTCCGCCTCTTCAAAGACCTGTTCCTTGAGCGCAGCTCGCAGACTGTCTTCCGCTGCAAGCAACGGCAAGGCGAGGAGCAGGCACCCTAAAAAAATCCAAGTTTTCACAGTTGCTCAACCTCCCTGGTTGCACCGCTGATGATTCAGGCAGCGCGACACTACTCGTTTCAGGGGTTGGAGGGCAAGGGGTTACACCGTTTTGGAAAAACCCTGGGACTGTGCAGGTAAGTGAGCATCAAAGAGCATACAAACGTTGCGGACGAGAAAGCGCCCGGTTGGCGTGATCCGAATACTCGATTCGGACAGCTCAATGAGCCCCTCTTCCGCCATCTCGTTCAAACCCGGCCACGCGCATTCAAACCGCTGCCAGAAGTCCACGCCATGCGTCTTGTTGAAATCGCTGACATCAACGTGAAAGTGGCACATGATGCGCTGGATGGCATCGGCTACCACCTCGTCGTCCGGGGTCAACACGTAGCCGCGCTCCGTCGCCAGCCGTCCGTCATCGATGGCCGCGTAGTACGCCTCCAGAGTTTTACTGTTCTGCGCATAGACGCGCCCAACTTTACTGATCGAGCTCACGCCGAGCGCAATGAGCTCACACTGTCCGTGGGTCGTGTAGCCCTGGAAGTTGCGCTGCAGGCTGCCGTCCTGCTGGGCGGCAATCAGATGATCGGTGGCCTTCGCGAAGTGATCCATGCCGACGTATTCGTAGCCGGCAACGTTGAAGTGCTCGATGGCTTTGCCCAGGAGATCAAGCTTCGTCTCCGGTGAGGGAAGGTCCTGCGCTTTGATCTGGCGCTGAGTTTTGAACCGTTCCGGCAGATGCGCGTAGTTGTAGAGGGAGATCCGGTCCGGCGCCAGCGCCAGCACCCGATCGAGACTGCGTTCGAAGCCTGCCGCCGTCTGCAACGGCAATCCGTAGATGAGATCCACGTTGATCGAACCGAAACCGTTGGCGCGCGCCGCATCCACCACCGCGAGGGTTTCGGCCTCCGACTGTATCCGGTTGACCGCTTCCTGCACTGCCGGATCGAAGTCCTGCACGCCTACGCTCATGCGGTTGAGACCAAGCTCAGCCAGGGTAGCAATCCGCTCGACGGGTAGACCCCGTGGGTCTATCTCTATCGAGTAATCCCGCCGTTCGTCGCTCATGAGCTCAAAGTGTTCGCGGAGCCCCGCAAACACCCGCCTGAACTGATTGTCGTCGAGAAACGTCGGCGTACCGCCGCCAAAGTGCAGCTGCTCCACGGGATGTGAACCACTGAGATGATCAGCCTGCATCACCATTTCACGAATCAGCCGATCGATGTAAGCCTCAGCGTGCTTCTTGTTGCCGGTGTTGATTTTGTTACACGCGCAGTAGTAGCAGATGGTGTCGCAGAACGGCACGTGCAGGTATAGCGAGAGAGGCCGGCCGTCGGCGATACCGTCGAGCGCCTGTTCGTAAGGTCCGGCGCCGAGATCGTGAAACACGTTGGCCGTCGGGTAAGAGGTGTAGCGCGCGCCGTTGACGTTGTAGCGGGCGATGATGTCGGGTGCAAATAGGGCTTTCATGCCGCGCAGTGTGACCCATTGTCCGCATCGGACCATGGGGGAAATCCCCTAGGCGCAGGGCACCGCGTCACAGTACCGGCTGCGCATCCAGGAGACCACACTTCATGAAAAACTTGACGACGCCCGCAGAGATCTTTTCTCGCAGCTGCGTCTGGTATTCGCTGGCCATGGCAGTTCTTGCGGCTTCATAGGCATCGGGAATACCCGCATCCTTGTACGCCACCGGATTGTAAAACGTCACCCACATGACGCGCATGTACTCGGCCAGCCAGGAACGAAATCCGGCGAGCGTTGCCTCGTCCCAGGTCCGGACATACTGCGCTGCGAGCTCTGTGATATAGGCACGATCAAAGGAAAGGTGGCGTGCCTCGTCGATATGATGCACTCGACTGATGTCACGAACCAACGGATCGCATTGGTCGTCGTTCATGGCTCGAACGTTGTAAAAATCCCCGTAAGCCTCTACCACCATGATTTGCGTGTAGAAGCGCAGGAGCTCCTCCCCAGGCGCATAGTCTTTTATCGCAAACGAAAGTCGCTTTTCAGGGTAGACGCGACCAATGTATTTCCGGCAGAAGATGCCGAACATGATCATGTGCTTGTTTTCTTCGTCGAGGAAGTGATGGAGATACTCCGTAATCTCCGCGGGAGCGTGCTTACCGTAGAGCTGCGGCGACATCCCCCCTACAACCAGTCGTTCCCCGTTAAGCGTGTTGGAAAACAGATTCGCCGTATCCGTAATCGTGAGCTTCCGCTTCTGCTCATCGCTCAGGTCACTCCAAACCTCGGTGCCGTAGAGCGTCGTGTATTCCAAGGGAACTGCAAGAAAGTCCGATGCCAGCGTCTCCGGCCAGTCGAACGACTCGTAAACGTTGTAAAACCCTTCGCGAGACTTGGCATTCAGCCTGGCTGCGAGCTGGTTCGTATTCTCAAATGAGCACATATTCATGGTCATACTCGTTGTGCCTGCATCGGCTCAGGCTCATCGATCGTAGGATCATTCGCCAACACGCGCACGACGTTCAGCTTCTCGAGAGAGGCGAGCACCGTGTCGGTGTCCACACCAAAGTCGATCAGGCAGGCTACCTCGTCGACGTCAATCGCCGTCAGCGCGTCAACGGTGTCGAGACACTTCTCATACGACCCAAGCAGGCTGCCCATGTGGAAATACTTCTCGAACGACGCCTCCAGCACCTGATCAACCAGCTCATCCGAGACGTTTTCGAGATCGATGTCGCCACCTCTCTTGAGAAACGGCACCGACTCGAGATGTTCCTGCGCGAGGTTCAGAGAACCGGCCAGGTAACGCTTCATCGGGTCACGGGCAACCTCGTGAACCTCTTCATCACTGGAGCCCACGAGCGTGTGCAGCATGACGGTCATCGTGCCGCTGCCAGGATGCCCCGCGTCGCGCCACGCTTCACGATAGACCGCTATCTTTTCGGCCAGCGCCTGCGTTGTCTGTCCCAGCAGGTGCGTCAACAAGTTCACACCCATTTCTCCCGCCTGGCGGAAGGTTTCCGGATTGGCAGCTGCGGTGATCCAGATCGGCACCTCGGGTTGCAGCGGACGCGGGATCGTTTGCACGCTGACTTCCTCGCCATGCGGGTTGATCAACGTGTGCTTTTCACCTGCCCAGAGCCGCTGCAGCAGCCGGATCTTGTCTTCGAACACCTGCTTGCGGCAGGCAAAGTCGGCCTGGTGCCCATCGATGACAAAGTCGTTCGGCACCCAGCCGCTCGCAAGACCCAGCCCCACGCGGCCGCCGGATATGTTGTCGACCACCGCCCACTCTTCAGCAACCCTGATGGGGTCGTGCAGCGGCAGGACGACGCTGCCTGAGCAGAGCTGTATTCGTTCCGTGCAAGCGGCCAGAGCCGAGGCGAGCACCGACGGATTGGGTGAAAGGCCGCCAAAGCTGTGAAAGTGGCGTTCCGGGGTCCAGACGCGGACAAAGCCGTTGCGGTCGGCCCACTGCGCGGATTCCAGGATCAGCCGGTACTTGTTTGGATCTGTAGCTTCAGCCTCGTCATTGGCGAAATAGAACAGACTGAACTCCATGGTCGACTCCTCAAAATGGCGGGCACGACCATCCTGAAGCAGTCAAAACGCCTGGATTTGATTTGGATCAAGTGAGATCAGATGAAAAGTGAGGGTTTGTAAGCCAGTATCAGGCCCGCCTGGCGAACAGCAGCGAATAGAGCACCGGCACAAAACCCAGCGTCAGCAGCGTGCCTACCGCTAAACCGCCCATGATGACCACCGCCATGCCGAACCAGAACTCGCCGCCAAAGAGCGCCAGTGGCAGCAAGCCGACCACCGTCGTGATGGTGGTCATGATGATCGGCCGGGCGCGCACGAGCGCCGCTTCCCGGACCGCAGCGTCCACCTCCAGACCGGCCGCGCGGCTCTGATCCACCCGGTCGATCAGCACAATACCGTTGTTGATGATGATGCCCGCCAGACTGAATAAGCCGAGCATGGCGGTAAAATCAAAAAACGCCTGCGTGGCGGCCAGCGCTGCTACGGCGCCGATCAGCACCAGCGGTATCGTCAGCAGAATGATGGCCGGACGTCGGAACGAGTTGAACTGCAGCACCAGCAGCGCAACGATAATGAAGAGCGCATGCGGGGCAAATCCAAGCAGCTTCGTATTCGACTCCGCAGCACCTTTGATCTCACCCTCGAGCGAAACCCGGTATCCCGGAGGAAGCTGGATCTCAGCCAATGCCGGAATGATGGCATCGTAAAGCTCAATGGCCGTCAGATCCGGGTGTTTCGCGGCGACGGTGATTGCACGTTCCTGATCGATTCGCCGTATTCGGCTGGGTTCGATTTCGCCGTTGATATCAGCCACTTGAATGAGAGGTACCGCGCCGCCCGAGGCAGAGCGGACTTCCACCGCGCGCAAGCGATCGAGACTGCCTCGAGCATCGGCTTCGGCACGCACCATGATCGGAATGGAGCGATCGTCTTCCCGGTAGCTGGAAACACCCAAACCATCGAAGTGGGCGGTGAGCGTGCGCGCTACGTCCTCAGTGGTCACACCCGCGCGCCGCGCGCGGTCCTGGTCCATGTCGACACGAAGTTTCAGCACGGAGTTTTCCCAGTCGTCGCGAACGGCCTGTACGCCGGGAACGGAGCGGAACGCCATCTTGTGCGCTTCGGCCAGACGACGCAGCTCAGCGGTGTCAGATCCGATGATGCGAAGCTCCACCGTACCCAGCGCTGCCGGTCCAAGGAACAGCACTTCCGAGCGTCCGCTTGCGTTCGGCATATCACTCACGAAGAAGCGATCAACCCGCGACATGACGTCGGGGAGCTGCTCCGCCGTCTCCGTATTGACCACGAGAAAAGCCTTGTTGGGCTGCGGGTCGTTCGGGCTCAACGCGAGAAAGAAGCGCGGCCCACCAGCTCCCACGTACGCAAGGAGGTCGGTCACCTCCGGGTTCTGGCTGGGATCATTCAGAAATCCGGCAAGTTTGCGCGCGGCCGCGATGGTTTGATCGACGTGGGCCTCCGCCGGTAGATCAAGATACACCGCAAACTGATTGCGTTCGGACGGACCCAGCGAGCGCTGCTTCACCGTGCCGAAGAGTGCCACTGCACCTGCCAGGAGACCCACCATGACGAGCACAAACAAGAGACGGTGGGCCAGCATCCAGCGGAGCGCACCATCGTAAAAGGCGAGCGCGCCGACCGGTGCCTTATCTCCATCCTCCGGCGTAGCTGCCGCGCTACTCAGAAACCAGTAACACAGCGCGGGTGTCACCGTGATGGATATGAGCCAGCTGCCGAGCAGTGCAAACGCGAGCACCTGACCAAGCGAGCGTAAAAACTCACCGCTGCCGTCTTCAATCAGAACGAGCGGCAGGAAGGCGGCCACAGTCGTCAGCGAGCTCGTCAGTAGCGGGATCGCCAGGATACGGGGCGCGGCGAGCGCTGCGGTCAACCGATCGACACCTTCATCGAGCTGCTTACGGATGTCTTCGGCAACCACGACGCCATTGTCCACAAGGAGACCCAGAGCAACGATGATCGCGGCTATGGAGACGCGGTGAAGCTCAATACCGGTCACCGACATGATGATCAAAGTGACCATCATCGTGAGCGGCACCATGGCGCCGACAATGAGACCGGTTTTCCAGCCGAGGAACCACATCACAACCACCAGCACAACCGCAACGGTTTGCAGCAGGTTTTCGGTTGCGCTCGAGACCGACTCGTGCACCAGATCCGGCTGAAAAATGGCAATGTCGAGGTTCATCCCGACAGGCAGGAGCGGCGTGATCTCACCGAGGCTCTGTCGCACCTGTTCACCCAGTGCCACGACGTTGGATGATTCGACCATGACGAGGCCCAGCACAATGGCGGGTTTACCGTTGTAAAACGCCGGCGCGTTGGGTGGATCGACATAACCCCGGCGTACGGTGGCGAGATCCTGTAGATAAAGAATGGTGCCGTCCTTCGCCTCGATCGCCAGGTTTTCGATCTCTGCCACGCTTTCGAAGTTACCGGAAGGCTCGATGACCACGCGTTCGCCATCTGCGTTCACGGTGCCGCCCGGCAGGACAACGTTCTGCGCGTTCATCGCGCCGACGACGTTTGCCGCGGTAACGCCAAACTGCGCGACAAACGCAGGATCGAATTCGAGCCAGATGCGCTCTTCCTGGACCCCGTAGAGCTCGACTTTGGCGACGAGCGGGAGGAGATTGAGCCGGTCAGCGAGGTCCTCTGCCACCTGTTCGAGCTCGCGCAGCGAGTAGTCGTCACCCGTCAGCGCCATTGTCACCACCGAGACCTGGCCGTAGTCGTCGTTGACGACAGGGCCCTGCGTGCCCTCGGGCAGGCTCGGGGCAAGATCGTCCATCTTGTTTCTGAGCTTCGCCCATATCGGTGCCATCTCCGTGTACCGAATAGCCGCCTCGGGGATCACAATCGCCAGTCCCGTGGTGGACATCGAGGAAATCTCTTCGATTTCCGATATGGCTTTGATCTCGTTCTCGATGGGTTTGGTAATCAGCGCCTCGACACGTTCCGGCGACAATCCCGGAAACTGCGCCATGACCTGAGCCGAGCGGATGGTGATCTGCGGATCCTCCTGCCGCGGCTGGGTGAGATAGACGCTGAAGCCGGCAAGCAGGATCGCCAACAGCACAAGCGCGGTAAACCGTTCATGCTCGATCGCAAACCGTGCGAACTTATCCATCCACGAGATCACCGTTCCAGATGGCCACCGGCATGCCGTCGAAGAGGAACGGTACACCGGCGCTGACGACAAGATCGCCCGCATTGAGGCCGGCATATACTTCCAGCTCGTTATCGCGCACATCGCCAATACGAACCATGCGCGTCGTGAGCTGACCGTCCGCGACAACGTAGACAGGCGCTTCGACACCGGCGGCCGGATTCGGGATGGCGTCAATGGCGATCGCCGACAGCGGAATGAGATAGACCGGTCCTTCCTGCTCGGCCAGTCCAATGTTGAACGTGACGCTGGCGGTCATGCCCGCGCGCAGGTCTGCGCTTTCCGCAAGACGGACCGCAACCGGGTAAGCCGCACCCGTTTCCGTCCGAGCACCGATCTCGGTCACTACGGCCGGAACGTCGCTGGCGTCGCTGGGAAAACTGACCGTCACCGCCTGACCATAGTCGATGAAACGAATCAGCGTTTCGGGGATACCCACCTCAACCTCGAGCGCACCTTCGCTCTGCACCGTCAGAACCGCCTGGCTTGCGCTCACCTCCTCGAACGCCTCAGCCCCGCGTTCCGTCACCTGACCATCGAACGGCGCCATGAGGTTGACCAATCCAAGATCGCGTTCTTTGCGTTCAACGTTCGCCTGCTCGGCGCGGACGTTGCCCTGCGCGCTCTCGAAATCCGCGAGGGCAGCGTCTACATCAGCCTGAGATGCAACGCCTCTTGTGAGCAGCTCGCGGATCCGCTTGAGACCCTGCTCTGCTTCCCGGTGTTTGGCCCTGGCGCTCGTCAGCTGCGCGCGGCTTTGCTCAGCAGCAATTCGCAGCGGTTCAGCGTCCAGACTCGCAAGCACCTGGCCGGCTTCGAACCGATCTCCCGGTCCCACGTTGATGCGCGCCAGCGTGCCGCCCACGCCGAAGCTCAGCCTCGAGGTGTCTGCCGCGACCACCCGTCCCGAAATACGGCGCAGCTGTCCTTCTGAAGTTTTGCCAACTTCAATAACCTTGACGCGTTTCACAGGTTCAGGCGAGTCTTCAGGCCCCTGCGCACAGGCGAATAACAGGAATACGAACGCAGTGAGCGTGGTTCGCATGGGTACAGACCGGAGGTTGCTTTGATGCGGGCTAGCTTATAGAAATCAATTGCAGGGCGCGACAGGGTGCCTGCCGCTGTCCGAAGATCCGGAGCCGCGCGGGTCAGGAGGCGCAGTTGCGCCGGGTTGCCTCCAGACGGAACTGCGGCGTCCACTCATCTTCGGCATCCTGCAGGTAACTGACCCGCGCCCAGCGGCAGGCGTCCAGGATTTCGAACTCCGCCTTCCAACCCTCGCGCGGTGGGTGGACCTGCCACATGGTCAGACGGCCGTCGCGCAGCTCAGCCCGCAGATCCTGCACCTGCCGTGCCGGGGTGCTGAGCCACATCATCTTCCAGACTTCGGACTCAGGGTCGTACACCCGTACGTTGATCCCAGCACCGCTCGTGGGGTCCTGCCACTCGTCGTAGATCGCGTGGCCGTCGAGCCCGTACCATCCTCGCCAGCGGGCATTCACCGGCCGTGGTGGCGTCCAACCCGAACCCGTCCAGGCATGCAGGGTCACGTCGTGATCACCGAGCAGAAACTCGAACTGCGCGGTCTCAGCCGGCGCATCAGGGTTCCGCTCGGTCTGGGCGTGCGTAGCAATGCCAGTCAGGACAAGCATCACACAGTAAACACTACGCATGGACCACCTCCTCATTGTCTCGATGTATCCGACACGCCAATGGTCGCAGACGTTGTCCTTTCTTTCAGCAACAGCGCGGCGAGCGCGGCAGGTATCAGGAGCAGGGCAAAAATCTCCCACGCTCCCTCATAGCTGCCGTAGTTGTCCCGCACGTAGCCGGCCAGCCAGGGACCCACGGCCGCAACAGCCGTAAACGGCCCGACCATGCCCATGACAAGTCCGAAAGAGCTGATCCCGAAACGCTGGCTCACCACCGCCGCTATGAGCGGCAGGAAACCGCCTGCCGATACACCGAGCAAGGCGCTGACGACCAGGAGGCGCGGATAGCTCACCCCGGTCAGCATCAGAGCAAACGCCACCCCGAGCGCCACACACATGAGCCACAGCAGAACCCGGTGATCCCAGCGATCCGCCATTGAGCCGAAGAAAAGCTTGGATATGACCATGACAAACGCCATGACGGAAACCAGGTAGGAGGTGTCGACCGCGCTGATGCCATAGTCGGCGGTATACGGCGCCAGGTTCTGTTGCGCACCGCCAAACGCCACGGCGATCGGCGTGAAGGACAGGACAATACCCCAGAACACACGACGCTTGAGAATGCCGGCAACCGTTTCGGGATGCTCGAGTGGTGGCGGCAGGTCAGCCGCCGCATCCTTGGCCCCTTCACCCGGCATCCCCGCAGCCGCGGGGGAGTCTTTGATGAGAAGCCACGCCGCGGGCACCACTGCCACGACAATCAGGACAGCAACCATCGTGTTTGCATCACGCCAGCCGTACTCGGCCTGTAACGCCGTCATGATGATCGGCATGACAAATCCACCCACCGATGTACCCGTGGTGGAGATACCGAGCGCCAGACCACGCCGGCGATCGAACCAGCGCGCCGTCAGCGTCTGGCTCGCCAACGGCCCAGCCAGCAGTAGCCCGGCCACCGCCAGCGTGAAAAACAGCACCCAGATCTGCCACAGCGCGGTGGCAAAGGCCGCCAGCACCAGCGCCAGAGAGAAACACACCGCACCCACGCTGATCAGAAGTCGTGCCGAATGGCGGTCTATGGCTCGCCCGGCAAACGGCGCAAACGCGCCCAGGCCAATCTGCAGACCAATGAAGACGAGCATGACGTCGCTACGGCCGACGTCGAAGTCAGTCGTCCAATACGCCACCCAGAAGGTGAAACAGTAGATTCCGGTGCCAAACACCAGCGCCTGAAAAACGATCGTCGCGGCCACGACGTTCCAGCCGTAGTACCAGCGCACCGCGAGGTCCTATTGTCGACGTAGGCGTGCCGGCATGACGCCGGCACGCGGTTTACCAGGGATGTACCTTCACCGGCATGGTGGCATAGCCGCGCACGAAGCTCGACTGGACGCGTTCCACCTCACCGACGACCTCCACGAAACGGAATCGCTGCATGATCTCTTCCCACAGCACTCTGAGCTGCATTTCCGCAAGACGGTTGCCCATACAACGGTGCACGCCGAAGCCGAAAGACAGATGGTGGCGGGCGTTGGGTCGATCGATGATGAACTCATCCGGGCGGTCGATGACCTCGTCATCGCGGTTGCCGGAGACGTACCACATGGCCAGCTTGTCTCCCTTCTTGATCTGCTTGCCGTGGAATTCGATATCCCGGGTTGCCGTGCGGCGCATGTAGGCCAGGGGCGTCTGGTAGCGAATGATCTCCGACACCATGTTGGGAATCAGCTCGAGGTTGTTGCGCAGCTTCTCGTACTCCCGAGGATTCCGGTTCAGCATCAGCACGCCGCCCGAGATGGAGTTGCGCGTCGTGTCGTTGCCGCCAACGATGAGCAGAATCAGGTTGCCCAGAAACTCCATCGGCGGCATGTCGCGGGTATCCTCACCGTGGGCGAGCATCGAGAGGAGATCGGGTTTCAGGTCTTCCTGGACACGCTCATCGCGCAGCCGTGTGAAGTACTCGAGACACTCCATGAGCGCCGCGCGCCGTTCCGGTTCAGGCGTAGGTCCGCCGGCCAGCTCGCCGGAAGTGGCCATGTCCGACCAGAACGTCAGCTTGCGTCGTTCATCGAACGGAAAATCGAAAATGGTTGCCAGCATCTGGGTGGTGAGCTCAATCGATACGAGATCAACCCAGTTGAAGGTTTCGCCGACCGGCAGCGAATCCAGAATACCCGCGGCGCGGCTGCGAATGGTGGCCTCGAGCTTGGCAAGGTTCTGCGGCGCAACCACACCCTGGACGGTTTTGCGCTGCACGTCGTGTTTGGGTGGGTCCATGGAAATGAAGTTGACCGTCTGGAAGTCCTCCGGCCGGTCCGCGAGCACAATGCCGGGATCGGAGGAGAAATCCTGGTGGTTTCTCTCAATTTCCATGATGTCGTTGAATTTGGTAATCGACCAGTACGGCCCGAACATGCTGTCTTGGCAGTAGTGCACCGGATCTTCGGCGCGCAACCGTTCGAAGTAAGCCCAGTGGGCGTCGTTCTGCATGAGTTCCGCACGACTGACGTCGATCTGATCAAGTGGTACCGCGTAAGGGTCTGCCTGCGTGAGGTCGATCGCTTCTGCCATGATTCAACCCTCTCCCAATAGATTGAACGCCCAACTCTAGCGCATTTGCCGGCAACATGCTCGCAGGCCCCTGCGCGGGCTATACTGCGGACGTTTTCGGCACCGGAGCGTCACCCATGAGCCACCTCGAAGCGAACAAAGAGAACGCCCGGGCTTTCTACGACCTGATGTTCAATGCATGCCGCCCCCGCGAAGCCATCGAGCGTTACGCGGGAGACGTCTATGTCCAGCACAATCCTGACGTCGCTGACGGCAAAGAGGCGTTTATCGACTACTTCGAGCGCATGGCAGCGGAGTACCCCGGCAAGAAGGTGACCTTCATACGTACGGTGGCTGAAAACGACCTGGTGGTGCTGCACTGCCACCAGGAATGGCCCGGGGGTCTCAGCTATGCCGGTATCGACATCTTCCGCTTCGATGCGGCAGGCAGAATCGTCGAGCACTGGGACGTGCTGCAGGTGGTCCCCGACACGGCACTAAACGACAACACGATGTTCTAAGGGCCATGGCAATATTCGAAAACACGCGGCACTTGCTGCTCGCCACCGGACTGCTCGCGTGCCTGGCCGCGTGCCAGGCCCCTGCGGACGAACGCGTGACCGCAGCGGAGCAGGCAGCCAGAGCATGGCTTGCCGACGTCGATTTCGGCCGTTACGACGATGCCTGGCACAACGCGGCAACCCTTTTCAAACGTCAGGTGGGCGTCGAGCAGTGGCGCGGCGCTGTTTCCGGCGTACGAACGCCGCTCGGCAACGTCCAATCGCGCGACGTGAAGAGCGCAACCTTTGCCACGTCTCTGCCGGGCGCGCCGGACGGTGAGTACGTCGTTCTGCAGTTCGAAACGGTTTTCGACAACAAAGCGAGCGCCATCGAGACCGTCACGCCCATGCTCGACGACGGCGAATGGCGGGTCAGCGGCTACTTCGTGAACTGACGGATAAGGCCAAAAGAGGAGCGATCATTGAAATACCTGATTCTCAGCGCCACCCATATCGGCGCCCTCGTTGCCGGTGTGGCGCTCGGCATCTACCTCCTGCCCATCCTCATCGCGCCGGAGAGCCCAAGCGTACAGGCGGTGCAGGCCGCCGGGGCGGACGCTGCGTTCAGCGGCACCTTCCAGCGCGATCTGACCGACAGCGACGCGCTGCACTGGGGCGAAGGGACGCTCTTTGTCGGCACCGATACCATTGCCTTCGAAGGCAATCTCGCGCCCGGGCCCGACTATCGGCTGTACCTCTCGCCGGAGTTCGTCGACACGGAAGCCGGCTTTGAGGCCCTGAAGTCGAGCATGGTGGAAGTGGCCCCGATCAGCACATTCGAGAACTTCATGGTGAGCGTGCCCGCAACGATCAATCCTGCCGACTATACGGCGGCGATCGTCTGGTGCGAAACTTTCGGTCAGTTCATCACAGCCGCCACGTATCAATAGCCTGCCAGGCACCTGCTGACGCGCTCCGCGTTGATGCGCTCTTCACTGACGAGCTGCCACGCTTTACGCTGTCCGACAATCACTTCAGGAGGAACACCATGAACACCAACCGCCAATGGCTGCTGGCCAAACGACCGCACGGTCTCGTCGGCGAAGAAAACTTCGAATACGCCGAAAACCCGATCCCCGAGCCCGGGGAGGGTGAAGTGCTCGTGCGCAATCTGTACCTGTCGTTCGACCCGACCCAGCGCGGCTGGATGGAAGACCGGGAAAGCTATCTGCCGCCGGTTCAGCTCGGCGAGCCGATGCGCGCCGGATCGATCGGTCAAGTGACGGCATCCAACAATCCCGACTTCGCGGTAGGTGACATGGTGCAGACCACGGGCGGCTGGCAGGACTTCGTCGTCGTAGCCCCGGGTCAGGGTGTCATGGGTCTGAACAAGATCCCGGATGGCATTGCACCCGACATGATGTTGTCGGTGCTTGGCGTCACCGGTTTGACGGCCTACTTCGGCCTCCTCGACCTCGGCGAGCCCAAAGCGGGTGAGACTGTGCTCGTCTCCGGCGCAGCCGGAGCCACAGGATCGGTGGCCGGTCAGATTGCGAAGCTCAAAGGCTGCCATGTCGTCGGCATTGCCGGTGGCCCGGAAAAGTGCGCCTGGCTGAAAGCGGAGGCCGGTTTCGATGAGGTGATCGACTACAAGAACGAAGACGTCGATGCGCGCATCGCCGAGACGTGCCCGAACAAAGTTGACGTCTTTTTCGACAACGTCGGCGGCGACATCCTGGAAGCTGCACTGAACCACATCAACATGCGCGCGCGCGTTGTACTCTGTGGCGGCATCTCGGGATACAACGCGACGGCACCCATCCCCGGACCAACGAATCTGATGAACCTCGTGATCATGCGGGCCCGCATGGAAGGATTCATTGTCATCGACTACATGGACCGCGCCGGAGAAGCGATCACCGAGCTCCTCGGCTGGATTCAAAGCGGACAGCTGAAGTACCAGGTCGACGTTCAGGAAGGCTTTGAGAATATCCCGAATACGCTCTCGAGACTCTTCACCGGTCAGAACCTCGGCAAGCAGCTCTTGAAAATAGC
Source organism: Pseudomonadales bacterium (assembly GCA_028285415.1). Classification (GTDB taxonomy): domain Bacteria; phylum Pseudomonadota; class Gammaproteobacteria; order Pseudomonadales; family Azotimanducaceae; genus UBA4421. Next base: position 120,387 of record JANQPF010000005.1, on the reverse strand, counting down.
AGATCCTGCCTGACCGTCAGATCCTGTCGTGATGGCCTGCCAGGTCATCACGACAGTCAGTCGATTTCCCCAAGCAGCCGCTCCAGCTCGTTGTGAAAGTGCTGGATGCGCATCTCGTCGTCGTTCAGCCAGGTGGTATCGAAGCCGCTGGACGTCATGCCTGTCTGCACGCCGCTCAGGAGCTCAACGTCCTGATCAATCGTATCGGTCATGGTTTTCTCACCCGCAATGACGGCCGCGTAGGAAAAGACGTCGCGCTCCGGGCGCTGATGGCCCTCGGGTTCGAAGCCGCTGGCGCTGACCGCGTGGCGACCCGGGCCGAGGATTTCCTGACTGGATGAGGCCATGTCGGGATCGGCGAACATCACAAGGCTCAGCTTGTCGAACTCGCAGCGGCCGGGGTCCGTCGGGTGGGGACGGACGCGCATGACCCAGCAGTGCTCAGGGGTAAACGACAGCACCACGTTGGGAAACAGATTGTACTGCCACACATCAGACAGCTGTTCGTCCTCGAAGCCGCTGTAGTCGAAGCCTCGCGCCGCGCCGATTTCCCGCTTGCGCGCCTGCACCGCTTCCCGCACGTCGAGCACCCGACCCCGAAAATCCGCCGGATCCAGATCCAGGCTCAAAAGCTGAGCGGTTTGAATGTCGGTCGGCTCTTCGGGCACGGGGAAACGGGGATTGACGGTGGCACCCGGCACCGCAAGGCCCGTGTGGCCTCTGGCAAACAGATGCACGGTATCGTTGCAGCAGTCGACCATGCGCTTGTGCTGCGGGTGGAGAAAATCCACGTGGTAGAGCTCACTGAAGTTGTCGATGACCGCTTTCCAGTTGCAGTCGAGGTGGACCGTCTGGTCCTCGACGAGCACCATGCGGTCGAAGCGGTACGGATCCAGGATCCCCGCAACCGGACCCAGGAAGTCTTCCAGCGGCTCCGGGCTTTCAGACATATTGACGAACACAAAACCACCCCATACTGCCGTGTTGACCGGTCGGAGCGCTCGCTCCGCGCAGGGCACACCGTCGGCAAACCGCTCTTCGTAGGGAACGATGTCCAGGTTGCCGTCAATGTCGTACGTCCACGCGTGATACGCACAGCGAAAGTTCGCCGCGCGGCCGCGCTCTGTCGTCACCAGCAGGTTGCCGCGGTGCTGACAGACGTTGTAAAAGCCCTGCACGGTACCATCCGAGGTACAAGCAACCAGTATCTGCTCGCGCCCGAGGTCGAATACGAAGAAGTCCCCCGGCTTTTGCACATCGGCAACAAGACCGGCGAGCAGCCAGTTTTTCCGCCACACGCCGTCCCACTCGCGCGCCATGATGTCAGGGTCCACGTAGCGGCGTTTGGAAAAGTTGCGAATCGTCACGGGCGTGTCGGTGTGATTGACGACTTCAATGGTCATACAGATCTGCTCCCCATCAGGCTGGCGGTTCTGGAGGGTTGGCACAATACCCGGCGTGATGTGAGACGAGACACAGCCGATCGTCTTCCGCGGCAAAGACGTTCGTGGCAACCATGACCGCATCACCCGCCTGCTCGTAGCAGACGACCATGACGGCGTCGGCCGCAATCTGCTGGCAGACTGCGCCATAGAAACTCACCTGACCCTGCCGCGGATTGGCGAGGATGTTGCGCCAGCTGTCGAGCACCGCGTCGCGCCCGACGAGCGCCGGCCAGCCGGGATGCAGGCAGACAACCTCGCGCTCGCTCGACCAGAGGTTGGACATGGCTTCGAAGTCTTTTCCTTCGAACGCCAGATAGAACGCCTCGTTGGCAAATTCCGCCTGCTCGAGTTGCACAATTCGCCCTCGCTGCTTGAACTTCGGGTAATCTAGCGCATTCGCACTCAGTCACCCAGACCCATGCAGCTGACATTCGACAATCAATTCACCAGCGCGCTGCCGGCCGATCCGGTCACGGAGAACTATCGGCGCCAGGTGCAACACGCGCTCTACTCACGGGTAACTCCGGCAACCGTTGCAGCCCCGGCGCTGGTCGCGTACTCCAGAGAGGCGGCCGGCCTCATTGGTCTCGAACCTCAAGACTGCGAAACGCCGGAGTTTGCAGAGGTGTTTGCGGGTAACCGGACCCTCGAGGGGATGGATCCGCATGCAACCTGCTACGGCGGTCATCAGTTCGGCAACTGGGCGGGGCAGCTGGGCGACGGCCGCGCGATCAACCTCGGCGAAGTCGAAACCGCCGAGGGTCATTGGATGCTGCAGCTCAAAGGTGCCGGTCCGACGCCCTACTCCCGGACGGCCGACGGTCTGGCGGTGCTGCGCTCGAGCCTGCGCGAGTTTTTGTGCAGCGAAGCCATGTTTCATCTGGGCGTACCCACAACCCGCGCCCTGAGCCTGATCGTGACCGGCGAAGGTGTGGTGCGCGACATGCTGTATGACGGCCACCCGGAGGAGGAACCCGGCGCGGTCGTTTGTCGCATGAGCCCGTCCTTCGTGCGCTTTGGCCACTTCCAGATGCTGACGGCGCGCAACGAAGTTGATCTCCTCAAGGCATTCACCGATTACGTCATCGCGCGCGATTTCGCCGAGCTGGTTCCCACAACCGGCATCAACCGCGACGTTTACGTCGCCTGGTTCAACGAAGTCTGCCAGCGCACCGCCAGGCTCATGGTCGAGTGGATGCGCGTGGGTTTTGTACACGGCGTCATGAACACGGACAACATGTCCGTTCTGGGTGAGACCATCGACTACGGTCCCTACGGATGGCTGGAAGATTTCGATCCAAACTGGACGCCGAACACCACGGACGCGACCAACCGCCGCTATCGCTACGGGCAGCAACCCGGCATCGGGCAGTGGAATCTGATGCAGCTGGCCAACGCGCTGGTACCGTTGATCGACGACACGGCGCCTCTTGAAGAAGCGCTGACCACCTACGCACAAAGCTACGAAGCGGGCTGGCAGGACATGATGGCCGCAAAGCTGGGACTCGCGGCCTACGACGCCGACCTCGTGAACGGCCTCCTGAACCTCCTGACCCTGGCGGAAACCGACATGACCATTTTCTTCCGCAGTCTCGCGATGGTGGACCAGGGCGGCCCGGATGCCGATGCGCTGCACGAGGCATACTACGGAGGGCCGAGCGTCAAGGTGAACAACGAGGCCCAAAACTGGCTGAGCCGCTACGCGGCCGTGCTCGAGCTGCAGCAGGTCGATCCTGCGACGAGATCGGCATCGATGAATGCCGTCAACCCGAAGTACGTCCTGCGCAACTACATCGCGCAGCTGGCAATAGATGATGCCGCCAAGGGGGACTACACCCTGACCAACACGCTTCTGGAGGTGCTGCGCCGGCCTTACGACGAGCAGCCCGAGCACGAGGAATACGCCGCGAAACGCCCGGAGTGGGCGCGCACCCGGGTGGGCTGCTCGATGCTGTCCTGCAGTTCGTGAACGGCGCCTAGCCGCTGACGTAGGTTTCGATCCGGTCCATTGCCCGGTCGAGCACATCCATCGTGTGGGTCAGGCTGAGACGCACATACGGCACCGCTGACGGCCCGAAGCCCGCGCCCGGAATCACCGACATGTCCTGCTCGTCGAGCAGTCCCTGGGCGAAGACTTCGCCGTCGTTGCAGACCCGGCTCACATCCATCATCACGAACATGCCTGCCTTGGGACGCACGTAACCGAGCTGGTCGAGCTTGTCGAGGCGGTTGATCACCAGATCCCGTCGTTCGCGATACGCTTCGCACATCCGGTCCACGTGTGGTCCGTTGTGCTGCAGCGCGTAAGCGGCGGCATCCTGGATGAATTGACTGCAGCCAAAAAACGCGGTGCCGCAGTAGGCGGTGAGCGCTGCTACCATCGACGGCGGCCCGCAAACCCAGCCGATCCTCCATCCGGTCATGGCGTGAGACTTCGATAAGCCGTCGATGACAACCACGTTGTCCAGGCTCGCAGCCGCCTTGAGCAGCGAGACATGAGGCTCATCGTAGGTGAAGAGGGAATACACCTCGTCGCTGATCAGCCAGACGTCCCGCTCGAGAAGCGCTGCCGCAAGCTCAGTCAAAACTTCTTTACGGACAATGTTGCCGAATGGATTACCGGGCGTGTTGATCAATACCGCCCTGGTCCTGTCCGTCACGAGATCCAGGACAGCCTGAGCCTCCAGCGCACCGCCGTTGGCAAGATCCAGCGGCACGGACCGCACGTGGATGCCCAGCGCGCTGATCATCGCCTGGTAGCCAATGTACATCGGCTCAGGAATCACCACCTCGTCGCCCGGATTGCAGATGCAGGCAAGCGTCGCGTAAACAGCGGCTGTAGCACCCGGCAGGATGACAAAGTCATCAGCGCCAAAGGTGCGCCCGGTACCGCTGGTTTCCAGGTCCGCAATGGCCTGGCGGAGCTCGAGTTCGCCGGCGGCAGGAGAGTAGTGGGTCCTGCCACAGCGTATCTGCGCAACCAGCTTTTCGATGATGTCATCGGGCGTTGCGAAATCAGGATCACCCACGCTCATGAGGATGACGTCCTCACCGGCTTCCTGGCGCGCGATGGCTTCATAGTGGATTCGCCAGACACCGTCGTCCGGACCCTCCATGCGCGCGCAATACTCACTGAAAGGTAGTTGGCTCAATACCAGTCTCCAGATGCTCCGTTAACGAAAAGGTCTTCAGCAAGGACAATGACCTGCGGACCGTCCACCGGCTCGCCGAGCGCCTGTTTGAACTCATCGACGTTGCCGGGTGCTGCAAACCTGGCGCCGAAGCCGGCTGCCAGGGCGGCAAAGTCCGGCGCATCGTACTGCGTTGAGCCGGTGTCGATCTGCCGTGCCGCCATGCTATGGGCAATTTCCTGATATCCCGAATTGTCCCAGACAATCAAACGCACGCAGAGCTTCTCGTGGACAGCCACGGCCAGCTCTCCCAGGGTAAACAGCAGCCCGCCGTCGCCAATGATGCCGATGACGGGTTCGGCAACGCCAAGCTGGGCGCCAATGGCAGCCGGCAGGGCATAACCCAACGTGCCGTAGCCAGAAACGGAATGAAAGTAACGGCGAGGCTCGGGCCGTTCCCACATCCAGGTTGCGTAGTACGTGGGCCGCGTGGAATCGCCGACAATCACCGCACCCGGATGCAGTTCGTCGATGGCGGCAAAAACCTCGGCAAAGGCCGGATGCATGTGCGGCTCGCGAGCACAAGCGGCACGGACCTCGCCAGCATCCGTCCACTCGGCGCGGGGATTTCCCGGGAGCGTGTCTCCCAGCGCATCGAGCGTGGATGCCGCATCGCCCACCAGCGTAACAGACGGGTTGACGTTCTTTTGCGCGGCGTTTGCGTCAACGTCGATACGGATCATCGGCGTGCGCCACTCGATATCCCCGACCATCAGCAGGTCATAGTCGGTTTCGCCAAGCTCAGTGCCAACCGCAATGAGAAGATCTGCGCGCTCAATCAAGCTTCGCACGGGTTCGAGCGACGGTGACCCGCCAACCGCAAGATGGTGCACCGGCGACAGAACGCCTTTGGCGTTCACCGTATTGATCACCGGCGCAGCCAGGCTTTCGGCCAGGGTCCGCACCTCGTCCGCTGCGTCCTGACAGCCACCACCCACGAGCAGCAACGGACGCACCGCCTCTTCAATCATGGCTGCCGCTCGATCCAACTCTTCCCTGCCCGGGACGGCCCCCGCAACGTCGGGCAGCGCTTCCTGAGAAACGCCTGCACGCCACCAGGACAGGGGAATCTGCACGTAGTGCGGTCCGGGGCGCTCCGGGTTCAAGAGGAACCGGGCGATGCAACCGGCCGCGTCCTGCGGCGACGCCGGCTGCGACGCCTCTACCGCAACCTGGCGAGCGAGGGCGAGTTGATCCGGCAATTCGTGGAGACGACCTTCTGCCTCCGCCTGGTCCCCAACGGTTGCAATGACCAGCATCGGCACCGAATCGCCGAGCGCCTGCGCCATCGCGGTAGCCACGTTCGTGACCCCCGGCCCGCTGATGACAAAACAAACACCCGGACGCCCCGTGGCTCTGGCATAACCATCCGCCATGAAGCCGGCACCCTGCTCGTGACGCGCCGTCACGTGCCGAATATTGCTTTCGGGTAAGTATCGATAGAGCTCAACGTTGTGATTGCCGGGAATACCAAAAACGGTATCGACACCACAGCGTTCCAACGTATCTAGAATGGCCTGGGCGAGTTGCATCATTAGAAGACTTATACGGTCGACTGTCTGAAGCAGGACAGGACAAACTGCAGTTTGGTGGGCCCCGGGAAACCCTTCCTTCGAGCCCGGGGTCCGCCCATCGAGCTGAGCGATGTTTTGCGCAAAGCGCAAAACTCGACAGAGCTCGCGCTACGCGCGAGATCATGGTGGGTCGTCTGGGATTCGAACCCAGGACCAACGGGTTAAAAGCCCGGTGCTCTACCAGCTGAGCTAACGACCCCAAAATCGAGGCGCGAACTTTACATTCAAAGCGTCGAAAAGTGAACCCACCCGTCTGCGCGACCGGCACCCGGAATACGGGTTGACCCTGAGTTGTTTTTAACCGCCCCCCTGCTAGTCTAGCCGCCCTCAGACCCTCAATGACACAATTATAGAGAGGCATTCATTTGCGTATCGCAATCCTTGGCGGCGATGGTTTCATCGGTTGGCCCGCCACGCTCCACCTTTCAGCCCTCGGTCACGAAATCACCATAGTCGACAATCTCTCGCGCCGCTGGATAGACACGGAACTCGGCGTGCAGTCGCTGACGCCAATGGATTCCATCCAGGAAAGGATCCGCATCTGGCGGGACGTATCCGGCGCTTCTCTCGGCTTCGAGCTCATCAACGTTGCCGACGAGTATGAACGACTCAAGGCGTTTCTCACCAATTGGCGTCCGGATGCCGTGCTCCACTTTGCGCAACAGCGAGCTGCGCCCTATTCGATGAAGTCGGACCGGCACAAAAACTACACGGTCAACAACAACGTCAACGCGACGCAAAACCTGCTGAATGCCCTGGTTGAGACGGATATCGACGCCCACTTATTACACATGGGCACCATGGGTGTTTACGGATACTCAACGGTCGGTGCAGCTATCCCTGAAGGGTACCTGTCCGTGGACGTGACCCTCGAAGACGGCAGCAGCGCAGAGCAGGAAATCCTCTACCCGGCAAACCCGGGCAGCATTTACCACATGACCAAGTGCCTGGATCAGCTGCTGTTCCAGTTCTACGCCAGAAACGACGGCCTGCGGATCACGGATCTGCATCAGGGTATCGTCTGGGGTACCCATACCGATCAAACTCGGCGCCACGACCAGCTCATCAACCGCTTCGACTACGACGGTGACTACGGCACGGTGCTCAACCGCTTTCTGATACAGGCGGCCATCGGTTATCCGCTGACGGTCCATGGTACCGGCGGTCAAACCCGCGCCTTTATCCACATCCAGGATTCCGTCAGATGTCTCGAGCTAGCTCTGCAGAATCCGCCGAGCGCGGGTGAGCGGACCAAAATATACAATCAGATGACAGAGACCCACCGCATTCGCGATCTCGCCGAGATGATCAGCGAAATGACCGACGTGCCTGTGAGCTACCTGCCCAATCCACGCAACGAAGCCGACGAGAACGACCTTGTGGTCAAGAACGATCAGTTTCTGGATCTTGGCCTGAACCCCATCACGCTGCGTGAAGGGCTGATGGACGAGCTGCTCGACGTTGCACGCAGGTACAAGCACCGCATCGATCCAGGTCGCATTCCATGCAACAGTCCGTGGAACCGGGAGCGGGCGGCAGGCATGAACCGCGTGGTCGAAGTTGATCTGTCCGAGACGCCCGACAAATCGGTATCCATGGACTGAGCGTCGCTCACGCGTCCTCATGTACGCCTACGTTACCCTGGTCACCAACACGGACTATGCGATTGGCGCCACGGCGCTGGCCCGCTCGCTGACGGCCGTCGGCGCCGAGTATCCGCTCTTGGTGCTGGCCACCTCCGGCGTACCGGAAGCAGATGTGGAGAGGCTTCGCGAGGCGGGATGCAAGATGCTGCCCGTAGCGCAGCCCGATTTGTCCGGCGAATTCCGCAGCCGTCACAATCGTCAGGCGCAGCACGCACAGTCGCCTTTCACCAAAGGCGAAAAACCGGCATTTCACGACCCGCTGGACAACTTCTGTAAGCTGCGCCTCTGGGAGCTGACGGACTACAGACGCGTCGTGTTCCTCGACGCTGACACGCTCGTCATCAAAAACATCGACAAACTCTTCGGCTATCCCGAGTTCAGCGGGGCCCCGAACCTGTACGAAAGCCTGGATGACATGCATCGCCTGAACTCCGGCGTGTTCGTTGCGGCGCCCTCTCGCGACACCTACGCGGACATGGTCGCGCGGCTGGACGCGCCCGAGGCCTACTGGCCTCGCACCGACCAGACTTTTCTGCAGGATTATTTTCGGGATTGGCATGGGCTGCCGTACACCTACAACGCGCTGCAGTACCTGTACTTCAACCTGCCGCAGTTGTGGGACTGGGCGTCCATCAGGGTGATCCATTTCCAGTATGAGAAGCCCTGGCAGCCCGATCACCCCAAGCGCGCAAAGCTGCAACCGCTGATCGAACTCTGGCAGACGGTCTACGACCATGGCGCCATCCCCGATCTTGGCTGAAGCTCCGCGCGCGGTTGCCCTGACGGGCGCCAACGGCATCGTCGGTCAATTCGTCCGCCGCTTTCTGCAAGCGCAAGACGTCGAGGTGCATGGTCTGACGCGCGAGCCGGCGATTGCGCAATCTGGAGGCGATGCTGTGAATTGGCACCTCGGCAGCATGACGGACGGGGAGAGTCTGCGGACGCTGTGCGCTCACGCAGACGCGCTGGTGCACTGTGCCTTTGCACACGTGCCAGGCCGCTACCGGGGCGGCGAGGGCGACAACCCCGGTGACTTCTGGCGAACCAACCTCGGTGGCACCTTGAACGCGCTCGAGTCGGCGCGACAGTCCGGCATCCGACGCGTGATTCTGCTTTCCAGTCGCGCCGTATTCGGTAGCGCCGCTGATGCGCCAGAGAAGGTTGCAGACAGCACCCCGACGTCACCGGACACGCACTATGGCGCACTCAAGGTGGCAACTGAAACGCTGGCACAGCGCTACTCGACACCCCGGGACAACTTCACCGTGGCGTGTCTGAGACCCACGGGGATATACGGGATGATCGATCCGCCGGAGCGTTCGAAGTGGTTTGCCTACGCAAGAGCAGCGCTCGCCGGCAACGCGATTGTCGATGTCCGGAGCGCTACGGAGGTGCATGGGCTGGACGTTGCAGATGCCGTATACCGATTGCTGACGGCAGCGGAGGTCGATGTCAGCGGCAGGTCATTCAACTGCAGCGACCTGACGGTGAGCACTCGTGAGATTGCGCTCGGTCTTGCCGGGCTGACGGACTCTGACGCCCCTCTTCCCGCCGCGGGAGAACCGCCGCGCAATCAAATGACCTGCCCGGGATTGAGGCGGCTGGGCTGGCAACCAGGTGGCCGGGAACGTTTTGAGTCGACGCTCGGTGAGCTGGTCCATGCCGCTCAATCGGTCACGATGTTCACGAGCTCTTCCAGCACGGATATACGGTAAGTGGCGCCGTGGTCACCGGCCACCTGCCCACTGCCCAGAAGCGCAACGTCCATCCCCGCCGCGCGGGCACCCGCAACGTCGTCCGCAATGGTGTCACCGACATAGAGGACTTCAGAGAGCGACAGGTCCGAGTCACCCAGTCCCATGGCAAAGATCCCCGGCTCCGGCTTACACAGCCCCGCTCGGTCGGAGGTCAGCCAGCAGCGCAAGCGCCGGTGCAAACCCCACTTGTGTATCAGCGCCTGCAGGTATCCTTCATCGTTATTCGACACGACCGTGAGATCGCAGCCGCTGTCCGCCAACGCCGCGAGCACTTCGTGACAGCCCCGCTTGAGGCGCAGTTCGCTGGTGACGACGCTGCGCATGAGATCAGCATACCGGGTGGCCCACGCAGCTGGGTCGGCAAGGCGCTCCATCAAACCCAGCCGCTCAACGCCGGCAAGAAAGTGACGGGTGACGAGATCACGATGAAGATAGCCGGGCTGGCGGCGCAGCTCCGCTTCCACGTCACGGCGCGCCTGCCGAAACGTCGACTCCAGCGCATCCAGCCCCTCCGTTCGGATGCCCGCTTCGGTGAGCACCTTGCGCTGCACCGCACCGACACGATAGGCGGGGAGGTCGTCGAACAGCGTGCCGCCAAGGTCGAACATGACCCCGCGATAGCGCAGCGAAGGAGCGGTCATTGGTAGCGGGTGGGATCAACCACGCCGGCGGCGGCAAACCCGTCACGGCGGATTCTGCAGCTATCGCAGATACCACACGCGCGTCCTTCCGCGTCCGCCTGATAGCAGGAAACGGTAGCCCCATAGTCGACGCCAAGCGCCGTCCCGCGGCGAATGATCTCCGCCTTTGTCAGATCAATGAGGGGCGTGTGGATAGTCAGCTTCGCGCCTTCGACGCCGACCCGAGTGGCCAGATTGGCCATGTCCTCATAGGCGCGGATAAACTCCGGGCGGCAGTCCGGATACCCGGAATAGTCGACCGCATTGACACCAATGAAAATGTCCGTTGCATCGAGCACCTCAGCCCAGGCGAGCCCCAGGGACAGAAACACCGTGTTGCGTGCCGGAACGTAAGTGACGGGTATACCCGCCGTTTCGTCCGTCGGCACGTCGATGGTGTCGTCCGTCAGCGCTGAGCCGCCGAACTGGCGCAGATTAATGTCGACAATTCTATGTTGGGCTGCTTGTTCGTTGGTTGCCACGCGAGCGGCAGCCGCCAGCTCCGAACTCGAACGCTGGCTGTAGTCGAAAGACAGCGCATAACACTCGAATCCCTCCGCCCGGGCCATGGCAATCACCGTGGCTGAGTCGAGGCCGCCTGACAGCAGCACCACTGCCTTGGGTTTATCGCTCATCGTCCGGGCTCGTCCCCCCAGAGAAGCTTGTGCAGCTGCACCTGCATGCGTCCCGGCACCCGGTCGGCAATCATCCAGTCGGCAAGATCCGCCGGCGCAAGCTGCCCGTAGCTGGGCGAGTAGAGCACGTCTGCAACGCGCTCGTAGAGATTGAGCTCATCTGCCTTCATCCGCGCCCAGTCGTAGTCGGCGCGGCTGCAGACGACAAACTTGACCTGGTCTCTACGGGTCAATACGCCTGCGTTTTCCCAGAGATTGCGATGCATTTCACCGGAATCCGGCGTTTTGAAATCGACCACCCTGACCACCCTGTCGTCCACGCCGGCAACGTCCAGCGCGCCGCTCGTTTCCAGCGACACTGACAGCCCTGCATCGCAGAGCATGCGCATGAGCCCATGCACCTCGGGTTGCGCAAGCGGCTCACCGCCCGTCACGGTGACAAGCGGCACGCCGTAGGCGCTCACCTCTGCCACAATATCGGGAATGCCCATCTGGCTGCCGCCGCTGAAGGCGTACTCACTGTCACAGTAAACGCAGCGCAGGGGACAGCCGGTCAGGCGCACGAACACCGTTGGCCGCCCTACCGTGCTGGCCTCACCCTGCAGGGAGAGAAAAATTTCTGTGATTCTTAGAGAAACTTCCGCCGCAGCGGGCAAATTACTCGAGCTCCGCTGCGTATTTCGCGGCAAGACCTGCAGCTGACGAGCTCGGGTGTTCGCTCTGGACCCTGGCAAGGTACGTCCTTGCGCTGTCGACATCGCCGAGGTTGTGGTAGACCACGCCGAGCTTGTACATCGCATCCGGCGCTTTCTGGTGGTCCGGATACAATCTCACCACCTGCATGAACGATTGTCGCGCCTGCTCAGGGTTGGTCTGCGCAACCAGGAACAGCTCACCCATCCAGTAGTAGGCGTTCGCCGTGAATTGTCCGTTCGGATACTGCTCGATCAGGGACTGAAAACCCTGCATCGACACGTCGAAGTTGCGGTCGCGCATGGCCTGAAAAGCCTGGGTATACGCATCGCGCTCACTCAAACCACCGCTTGTGGTCACGGGTGCCGACGCCGAAGGTGTCGTTGTGGTCGGACCCGGAGCAGGCCGGTTTTCCGTCAACGCCACAAGCCGTCGATCCAGATCGAGATACTGCTCTTTCTGGTCACGCTGCAGGCGATTGACGAGATAAGTCTGCTCCTCCACCTGTCCACGTAGATCCTGCAGCTCCTGCTGGAGTACCTGCAGCTGGTAGAAGAGCTGACTGAGCTGTCCGTCACCCGCAGCTGCGGCCGATGGCGTCGCTGCTCTCGATGTCGGCTGTTCAGCTGATGCCGTCTGAAAGTCCGTGTTCATTGTCGGCTCGATTGTCGGCGGAATGTCGAGGCTGCGCTGGCGCTCAGCCTGCGGGACTCTGGGTTCCACCGCGGCACCGTTGCGCGTTTCTTCCACCGATTCCTCGATGGGTACCGCAGCGGACACCGTTGTGGCTAATAAAAACTGCGCGGCGAGAGCCGCGCAGATAGCAAGAGATCGTCTCAACATGATATGCGGGCGGGCACGAGGCCCGCCTTAACAAATGCGGTTAACGATACACCATGACCGCGCGGCGATTGCGCGCCCACGAGGCCTCGGTGTGACCCGGATCAGCCGGCTGTTCTTCGCCGTAACTGACCGTTTCAATCTGCCGGCTGGAAACGCCAGCGGACAACAGGAAACTGCGCACGGAGTCTGCGCGACGCTCACCAAGCGCCAGGTTGTACTCACGTGTACCCCGCTCGTCGCAGTGACCTTCCATCACAACGCTGCGGTCCGGATTACGGCGCAGGATCTGTGCATGGAGCTCGAGAGACGCCAGGTCATCCGGCTTCAGCACGGATTTGTCGTAATCGAAATAGAAGGTACGAGAGATGGCACGGCCGCTCGCATCAATCGGATTGCCTGAGCTGTCGAAATCAGAAAGTTCCGGCTCGGGTTCCGGCTCCGGCATGGGCTGCACTTCCGGCTCTGCCGGCGGCTCGGGTTCCGGCACCGGATCGGATGAACCAGAGCTGGTACAACCGGCGATCACGAATACGGCCAGCATCAGGCTCAGAAAGCCAAGGAAGCGGGGTTTTTGCATCTGCATCAATATCTCCTCAGTTGCTCTCCTCGTTTGCGGTGTGCAGCGAGTTCAAAGAGCGTCGCAGTTATTTTACTTCGCGTTTGTTCAACGTCTTGTTATATGTCACACACTGGCCACGCATCGGTTTCCCGACGCTGACCCGTCAAGCGCAGTCCTATACTCCTGCCCTGTCAGCAGCTTTCCATCAGGTTTCTCAACCATCCAGAAAGGGTGACCAGGCGGGCTCCCTTACATCCCCCGACGATGACGGCAGTCTGTACTTGACGCTGCCGTCTATAGAAACCACTGCCAGTATACCCCGCCCCTGATCCTGGGTGGCGTATATCAGCATTGTGCCGTTTGGCGCCAACGACGGCGACTCGTCCAGCGCTGTCTGCGTCAACACCTGCAAATTGTCTCGTTCTAAGTCCTGCCATGCAATATGGAAAACACCGTTTGTGCGATGGACGAAAACCAGGTGCTTGCCGTCGGGCAGGAGGCGAGCGCGCGCATTATAGTCGCCGTTGAACGTCAAACGCTCGATAAAATTGGTCTCGAGCTCGAGCTGATAGATTTGCGGTCGCCCACCGCGATCCGAGGTGAAGATGATGCCGCGGCCGTCGGGTGTAAAGCTCGGCTCGGTATCGATGGCGTGATGCCGTGTAATCTGCCTGAGGCTGCGGCTGGCAAGGTCCATCATGAAGATCTCCGGATCTCCGTCTTTGGACAGCACCATGGCAAGTTGCCTGCCGTCTGGTGAGAAGACCGGCGCGCTGTTGATACCGCGGAAGTTCGTGAGACGCTCGCGGTATGAACCGTTCACGTCCTGGATCACAATGCTCGGCCGTCCGGTTTCGAAAGTGACGTATACCACCCGCTTGCCATCCGGCGACCAGTTCGCCGACATGATGGGTTCGTTGGAGCGGAAGAGCGTGCGTGATCGTTCGCCGTCGGAGTCCGCAATCTCCAGGCGGTATACCGCATTGGGCGCGCCGGCGTTCTGCGCCAGCACGTACATGATCTTGGTCGAAAACGCCCCGCGTATGCCGGTAATTTCCTCATAAACGGTATCGGCGATGCGGTGCGCCACATCGCGCCACTGGCCGCGCGCGACGGTGTAACGCTGAGTGATCATCTGCCGTTCGCCGGGAACGTCGTAAAGCTCGAAGTCGATCCCAACGCGGCCGTCGGCCGTGAGTCTGGCATTGCCGATGACCAGATACTGCGCCTTCAGAATACGCCAGTCGCGAAAGAAGACCATCTGCCGATTGTTGGGGTACGACAGCATGTTTTCCGCACCCAGCGGATCAAACTGGCCGCTGCGCGCGAGATCAAAGCCGATGATGTCAGCCTGGTTGGCTTCTGACACGAGACTCGGATCGGTTTTGAACGGCACAACGGCGATGCGGATCGGCTCATCCACACCGCGATCGATGATGATCGTGTCCAGCGAGCCGGCGGCGAACGCCGCGCTGCTCACAAACCAAGCCACCACCAACAACATTAACTTCTGCATAGGTTATCCATTCTCACTATCGGAGTAGATCTTCCGGTTGAAACAAGAAATAAAACTGACGGAAGTGACGCTCGAACACGCCGTTGTCTTCCGGCACCTCAAAACGCCGCGCCTGACGCACGGCCTGCTCCGCAGAGCGATCAAAGGCCGCATTTCCGGAGCTTTCGACGATACTCACGGCAACCAGCTCGCCGGTGGGGATGAGCTCTACCAGGAGCTTCGCCGACATGCCGTTGCGGGCGCTCGGCGGACGCGACCAGTTCTGCCGCACGAGCTCATAAATACCCAGCCGGTATGATTGCGCCACCATCTCTTCCGTGCCCGCCTGCAGCGCCGCGTCTTCCTGTGCGATCGCCTCATCGAGGGACGTCTGCGCCAGCTCGCTCAGCCGCGCGAGGCGCTCCTGACGTTCAGCCTCTTTGCGGGCCTTTTCCCGCTGGGCTTCCTCTGCCGCACGCTTTGCAGCCTCCTCGGCACGCTTGCGTTCGGCAATTTGTGGATCGGGTTTGGGTTTTGCCGGCGCTGGTGCCGGCTTTGGCTGCTGCTGCACCGCAGGTTTTGGCGGTGGCGGCTTGGGCTTGGCCTGAGCTTTCGGCTCGAGAACCAGGAGATTGGCCACCACCGCACGGGGCTGGATGATGTTTTCCCGCGTCTGCTCGGGATTCCAGCCGCTGTAAAGGGCAAAGACGGCAGCCCCATGCAGCGTCACGGCGAGCAGCAGCGGGAATGTGTATTCGCGCAGCAAATACACGTCAGCTTTCCAATACCGGAGGGTCGGTAATCAACCCCACGCTTTCTGCCCCCGCTTTCTGTAGAACCGTCATTACCTTGACTACCTCACCATAGTCGAGGGCATGGTCCGCCTTGATGTATACCGGCACTTCCGTGCGTGCTCTTATGATTTTCCCCGCCTGCTCCTCGAGCGAGAATACCGTCACCCGGGTGCCTTCATCGTCAGCATCCTGCATCCCGAGATTCATGAAGATTGCGCCGTCCGCGCGCATCGACACCACCAGCGGGTCGTCCTGCGTATCTTCGATCGGTTCCGACGGCGCCTGCGGCAGATCGACGACTACACCCTGCGTCAGCAGCGGCGCCGTGGCCATGAAGATGACGAGCAGAACCAGCATCACGTCGATGTAAGGCACCACGTTGATTTCAGACATGGGTTTACGACGCTGCGCCATACTCAGTCCTCAGCCGCCTTCGAGTGCGCGGCGCGGTGCAGAATGGTGGTGAGCTCATCGGAGAACGCTTCGTAACGCTTCATCAACCCCTCTACGCGCGCGGAGAAGCGGTTGTAGCCAATGACTGCCGGAATTGCAGCAAAAAGGCCCATAGCGGTGGCCACCAGCGCCTCAGAAATACCGGGCGCGACCGAAGCAAGCGTGGCCTGACTCATGTTCGCGAGCGAACGAAACGAATTCATGATCCCCCAGACCGTACCGAAGAGCCCCACGTACGGACTCGTCGAGCCAACGGTTGCGAGAAACGGCAGGTGGGTTTCCAGCCGCGCCTCTTCCCGGGTCAACGCCACGCGCATCGCACGCTGCACGCCCTGCATGATCGCGTCGGCGTCGGCGCCACCCTGGTCAGAGAGACGGGTGAACTCGCGAAAGCCGCTGACAAACACGTTCTCAATCCCGTTGAGGCCCTCGTCGCCTTCGAGCTCACCGTAGAATTTTCTGAGATCTATGCCTGACCAGAAATGATCTTCAAAGGCATCCACCTCGGCGAGTGAACGGCGCAGGAAAAACCAGCGCTGAAAAATCATCATCCACGAGACCACCGACGCCAGCACCAGCAGCGCCATCACCAACTGCACCAGGAGACTGGCGTTGGCAATCAACTCGAAAATCGAAAGCTGTTCAGGCAACAGACACTCCTCTGTCGGTTAGCGTCACTTTTACTCGCTGGCGGCGCCACGCTGGCCGGTCTGCCGGCCGCGGCGGATTTATTCCAGATTCAGCGGCGCCTGTCCACCCGGCTGGGCATCAGGCGGTGTCAGCCCGAAGTGCAGATAACACTTCTGGGTGGCCACACGCCCGCGGGGCGTGCGCATGATATACCCCTGCTGGATCAAATAGGGCTCAATCACGTCTTCGATGGTGTCTTTTTCCTCACTGAGTGTGGCCGCCAGCGCATCCAGGCCAACCGGACCACCGTCGAACTTCTCGAGCACCGCCGACAGCAGGCGTCGGTCCATCACGTCAAACCCTTCCTTGTCTACTTTGAGAAGATTGAGCGCCTCGTCCGCCACCGCCGCGGTGACCACCCCGTCCGCTTTGACTTCGGCAAAGTCGCGCACGCGGCGCAACAGCCGATTTGCTATGCGCGGCGTCCCGCGGCTGCGTCGTGCCACTTCGGCCGCACCGGCGCGATCCGCCTCGAGCTCAAGCTTCTGCGCCGAGCGGGAGACAATCTCCGTCAGCTCTTCGACCGTATAGAACTCCAATCGTTGCACGATGCCGAAGCGGTCGCGCAGCGGGCTCGTCAATAAACCTGCGCGGGTGGTTGCGCCTACCAACGTAAACTGCGGCAGATCGAGCTTGAGCGAACGTGCCGCCGGGCCTTCGCCGATGAGGATATCGAGCTGAAAGTCCTCCATGGCCGGATACAGGATTTCTTCCACGACCGGGCTCAGCCGGTGGATTTCGTCGACGAAGAGCACGTCACCCTCTTCGAGATTGGTGAGCATGGCCGCAAGGTCGCCGGGTTTTTCGAGCACGGGGCCGGAAGTCGACTTGATGGCAACGCCCATCTCCCGGGCAATGATGTTGGCAAGCGTCGTCTTGCCGAGGCCGGGTGGCCCGAAGACGAGCGTGTGGTCGAGCGCCTCGAGGCGTCCGCGCGCGGCACGAATGAAGATGTCGAGCTGCTCTTTGACCGCCGCCTGGCCGACGTACTCACCGAGGCTGACCGGTCTGAGCGCATGGTCGTAGCGCGTCTCACCGGGTTCGCTTTTTGCGGATATCAAGCGGTCCGGCTCAATACTCATGACACACCCGATTTCGCAAAGCTGCGCAGCGCCAGACGCACCAGGGCCTCTGCCGTAGGCGTGCCGTCCGTATCGGCCAGCGCCCGATTGACGGCGCGATTCGCCTCCGCCGGGCGGTAGCCGAGCGCAATGAGGGCATCTTCAGCTTCCACGGCAATACCGGCATCGGCACCGTCCACGCTCACCACGTTGATGGGAACCGCGCCGCTTTCCGTCAGGCTGTCCATCCGGTTCTTCAGCTCCACCATGAGACGCTCGGCAGTTTTCTTACCAACGCCCGGCACCTTGGTGAGCATGGAAACGTCGTTGTTGCGTACCGCGGCGTTCAATGCCTGCGGGTCGAGTGCAGAGATGAGCGCCAGCCCGAGCTTCGGGCCTACGCCGCTGATTTTGATGAAGGCGCGGAAAAGCTCGCGTTCGCGCTTGCTGGAGAAGCCGTACAAAAGCTGCGCATCCTCGCGCACGACAAAGTGGGTGTGCAGGCGCAATTCTTCGCCGACCCTCGGCAGTGTCTGCAGAACGCCCGCTGACACTTCAACTTCGTAGGCGACTCCCGCCACATCTACCAGAACGCTGCCACCCTCGAGTTCGAGGAGTTTGCCTGTCAGCCTGCCGATCAACGACCAACCCTATGCGAAACACCGAGCGCAGTATTGACGTGGCAAACGGCAATGGCAAGGGCATCCGCGGCATCCGCCTGCGGTGTTCCGGACAAATCGAGCAATGCCTGCACCATATGCTGTACCTGCGCCTTGCTGGCGCGGCCCGTGCCGACAACGGCCTGCTTTACCTCGCGCGCGGCGTATTCGTGAACGGGCAGCTCCGCCGCGACGGCGGCGGCAATGGCCACGCCTCTGGCCTGACCGAGCTTCAGCGCCGATTGCGGGTTTCTCGCAAGAAAAACGCTCTCGATGGCGAACTCGTCCGGTTCGTATTGCTCAATCAACTCGCCGACCGCGCGATAGATTTCACCGAGCCGCGCGGGCATGGTGCCGCTGCCGGTGCGAATGCAACCACTCGCGGTGTAGATCAGTTTGCCGCCGTGCACGGCAATGACACCGTAACCCGTCAGGCGCGATCCCGGGTCGATACCAAGGATGCGTCGTCGCTCATTCATGCGGGGCGTTATTCGTAGGCGCTGGCTGGGAAATCACCGTTACTGTAGACCTCCTGCACATCGTCCAGCTCTTCGAGCGCATCGATCAAGCGCAACACCTTCTGTGCCAGCTCGTCGTCGCATTCGGTAGTCGTTGACGCCACCATCGTGACTTCGGAGTGATCCGGCGGGAAGTCGGCTGCAGTGAGGGCCGCCACCACGTCACTCAACGACTCCCAGGATGTGGTCACGGACAGCGCACCATCTTCTTCAGCCTCTATGTCGTCAGCGCCGGCTTCGAGCGCTGCCTCCATGACCTCTTCTTCATCCGCACCGGGGGCATAGCTGATGATGCCCTGCTTGGTGAAGAGATATGCCACGGAGCCATCCGTGCCGAGATTGCCGCCGTACTTACTGAACGCATGACGCACTTCGGCAACGGTCCGGTTGCGGTTATCGGTCATAGCCTCGACCAGAATGGCGACGCCACCGGAGCCATAACCTTCATACACGAGCTCTTCGACGTCACCGCCTTCACCACCCCCCGCGCCGCGCTGCACCGCACGCTCGATGGTGTCTTTAGGCATGTTCGCCGAAAGCGCTTTGTCCACGGCAGCTCTGAGGCGCGGGTTGTCTGCAACGTCCCCGCCACCCAGGCGTGCCGCTACCGTAATCTCGCGTATGAGTTTGGTGAAGACCTTACCGCGCTTTTTGTCGGTCGCCGCCTTCTTGTGCTTGATGTTCGCCCATTTACTGTGGCCGGCCATATGTCAGTCTCCCGCAGGTTTGCGCGTACGAATATGCAGCTCACGCAGCTGGTGCTCGTCCACCTCGCTGGGCGCGGACATCATGAGGCATGCCGCGGTCTGAGTCTTCGGAAACGCGATGACCTCGCGAATCGACTGGCTGTCCGTCATCAGCATGACGAGGCGGTCGAAGCCGAGCGCAATCCCGCCATGAGGCGGACACCCGTACTGCAGCGCATCGAGCAGGAAACCGAACTTGCTCTGCGCTTCCTGTCCCATCATGAGCGCCTCGAATACCGCTGCCTGCATCTTCTGATCGTGGATACGAAGACTGCCGCCGCCAAGCTCCAGACCATTCAGCACGACGTCGTAGGCGGCAGCGCGCGCCTCGAGCGGTTCGGCGAGCAGCTCCTCGGGTGTACAGGTCGGCTGCGTAAACGGATGGTGTTCCGCACCGAGGGTGCCGTCTTTGTTTTCGGCAAACATCGGCCAGTCGACCACCCAACAAGGCGCCCAACCGGCTTGCGTGAGCCCGAGTGCTGCGCCGAGCTCATTGCGCAGCGCGCCCATCGAATCGTTCACCACGCCCGCCCGGTCCGCACCGAAGAAAACGACGTCGCCCGTCTCTGCACCAACGCGCTCAAGCACTTTGAGCGTCACGTCATCAGGCAGAAACTTGAGAATCGGTGACTGCAGGCCGTCGACACCGGCGGCAAGATCGTTGATCTTGATGTAGGCAAGGCCTTTTGCACCGTAGCGGCCGACAAACTCCGTGTAATCATCGATCACGCGTCGCGGCAGCTCCGCGCCACCTGGTGCGCGCAGGGCGACAACGCGACCCTTGGGGTCGTTAGCGGGGCCGTTAAACACTTTGAATTCGACAGCCTGCATCAGATCGGCAATGTCGACGAGCTTCAGCGGATTGCGCAGATCCGGACGGTCGCTGCCATAGTCGCGCATGGCGTCGACATAGGCGAGCACTGGAAAGTCCGGCAGCTCAACGTCGAGGCAGCTGCTGAAGAGCTGACGCAGCATACCTTCGGTCAGGCGCATCACCTCTTCCTGAGATATGAAGGATGCTTCGATATCGATCTGTGTGAACTCCGGCTGCCGGTCGGCGCGCAGGTCCTCGTCGCGATAGCAACGGGCAATCTGATAGTACTTGTCCATGCCCGACATCATGAGCAGCTGTTTGTAGACCTGCGGCGACTGCGGCAGCGCAAAGAACTGTCCCGCGTGGGTACGGCTCGGCACGAGGTAATCCCGCGCGCCTTCCGGGGTCGCCCGGGACAGCGTAGGCGTTTCTACTTCCCAATAGCCGTTCTCCTCGAGGTAACTTCTCACCTGACTGGCAACGCGTGCGCGCATCTCGAGTTTTTGCTGCATTTCCGGACGGCGCAGATCCATATAGCGGTAGCGCAGGCGCACGTCTTCACCAGCTTCCGAATACTCATCGAGTTGGAACGGCGGTGTTGCAGCAGCATTCAGAATCGTCAGATCACGCCCCAGGACTTCGATCTCACCTGTCGCCATATCCGGATTAACCGTGCCTTCCGGACGCGCGCGAACGCGACCCACCGCCCGCAGAACGTATTCGTTACGCACCCTGTCGGCCGTGGCGAAGCTTTCTTCTGTGTCCGGGTCGTACACAACCTGCACTATTCCGGTGCGGTCACGAATGTCGAGAAAGATGACGCCGCCGTGATCGCGGCGGCGGTGGACCCAGCCGCATACTTCCACTTCTGCATCGATGTTCGATGCGGTGATTTCGCCGCAATAGTGGCTGCGCATAGCGTTTACCTGTTCGTTCCGTTCGTTGTCTGCACCGGCGTTACCCGGCCAGAGGGAGTTTAGTCGCTCGAGGACCCCGATGCTTTGCTGGCTTCGCCGCTCGAAGAGGAGCCACCGCTGCTTTTCGAATCAGAGCCGCCTGAACTGTCTGAGCTGCTTTCCGAGCTGGAAACGTTCTTCTTTTTGCCGGACTTGAAGTCGGTTTCATACCATCCGCCGCCTTTCAGGCGGAATCCGGCCGCAGAGATCTTCTTGACGAGACTCTCTGTCTGACATTCTGGGCATTTTCGTAACGGTTCTTCGCTCAGCTTCTGAAACGCTTCGAGTTCGTGACCGCAGTTGTCACATCGATATTCATAGATTGGCATCTGTCTACAAACTGTTTTGTGTATCGAGGAATTTTCGAGCGGCGCATGATCGTAAAAAAACCAATAAAAATACAGTGATTTTGTACACTTTTTGTTGCCCCGCGGTTGGCGATGAGCTATAAAGCGCGGGCATCAGATACCGATGTTCTGAGTCAATCGAACCCAAAGCAGAGTCACTCGAATATTGCGCAAGGAAAAAGTAGAGAAAAACCTGCGTTTTCGCATCTTCTTCACTTTTCCGAGTTCCCGTATTTCCGTCTTTTAACTTGTTAGAACTGGCGGATGGAACGAAAAAGAATTCCTAGGAATTCCAGAATGTTGAAGGGCAAAGTGTGGGGGAGATGGAGTTTGAGAGACGTTGCGAAACCCCTCTTGAACCAGCAGGGCTTACGCCAGCCGGTCTAAGCCAGCGGTCAGGGAGCGTGGAATTGCGCTGTTTATAACCGATGAAAAAGGACTAGTTAATGGCAACTCGTAAGAAAGCCCCCGCTAAGAAGAAAGCTCCGGCCAAGAAACGCCCTGCAGCAAAGAAGAAGGCTCCGGCTAAGAAAAAAGCAGCTGCTAAGCGCCGCCCGGCAGCGAAGAAAGCAGCTGCGCCGAAGAAGAAGCCCGGCATCTCCAAGAAGATGACCAAAACGGCCATTCTCAATGAAATTGCGGGTAACACCGATCTCAGCCGCGCCCAGGTTGGCGCCGTGCTGGATGAGCTCGAATCTGTCATCGAGCGTCACATCCGTAAGCGCGCCGTTGGCGAATTCACGCTGCCGGGTCTCCTGAAGATCAAAGCCGCCAAGCGTCCTGCGACCAAGAAGCGCATGGGCCGCAACCCGGCTACCGGTGAAGAGATCGTCATTCCGGCCAAGCCGGCAACCACGCGCGTGCGTGTGACGGCTCTGAAGAAGCTGAAGGACATGATCAACTAAGATCGACTGAGCTAAAATAGAAGGGCCGTTTGGGAAACCAACCGGCCCTTTTTTGTGCATGTTTGTTATGGATCGTTAACCCAATGCGGCAATCGAAGTATCTCATTCCCACCATGAAAGAAGATCCCGCCGACGCGGACGTGATCAGTCACAAGCTGATGCTGCGCGCGGGGCTCATCAGACAACTCGCCAGCGGTTTGTATACGTGGCTGCCGCTGGGCCTGCGAGTGCTGCGCAGAGTCGAGGCGATCATCCGCGAGGAGATGGACGCAACCGGCGCTCAGGAAGTCATGATGCCTGTCGTGCAACCGGCTGAGCTCTGGCAGGACTCCGGCCGCTGGGACAAGATGGGGCCGGAGCTGTTGCGCATGCAGGACCGTCACGAACGCGACTTCTGTCTGGGGCCCACGCATGAGGAAGTCATCACCGACATCTTCCGCCGCGAGATCCAGAGCTACAAAGAGCTGCCGGTCAACTACTACCAGATTCAGACCAAGTTTCGTGACGAGCGCCGCCCGCGCTTCGGCGTCATGCGTGCGCGTGAGTTCACCATGAAAGACGCCTATTCGTTTCACATCGATCAGGCGTCATTCGACGAAACGTATCAGGCGATGCACAACTGCTACTCGGCCATTCTCGAGCGCATGGGGCTCGACTACCGGGCGGTGGACGCCGACACGGGTAATATCGGCGGTGCCAACTCACACGAGTTCCACGTGCTGGCCGCGTCCGGTGAAGACACCATCGTCTACGCAAGCGACGGCGATTACGCCGCCAACCTCGAAAAAGCCGAGGCTGCCTTACCCGGCTCGCGCCCGGAACCCGGGGCAACGCTGGCTACGGTCGACACGCCCGAGCAAAAAACCATCGCCGCCGTCTGCGAGCTTCTGGGAATTGACGCCACGAGCACCATCAAAACGCTGGTGGTTCAGGGCGAGGAAGGGCCAGTGGCCATCATCTTGCGCGGCGATCACGAGCTGAACGAAATCAAAGCAGAGAAGCTTCCCGGCGTGCTCGCACCGCTGCAGTTTGCCAGCGACGCGGATATTGAAGCGGCCACCGGCGTCAAACCCGGCTCTCTCGGCCCCGTCAACTGTCGCATCCCCTGCCTGGTCGATCGTGAAGCAGCGGTTCTCGCTGACTTTGTCTGCGGGGCGAACGAGGAGGGCAAACACTTCACCGGCGTCAACTGGAACGTGGACTGTCCGCTCGATGACGGTCAGATTGTCGACGCGCGGAACGTGGTAGAAGGGGATCCGGCTCCAGACGGCCAGGGCACGCTGAAATTCTTGAGAGGAATTGAAGTGGGTCACATTTTTCAGCTCGGCACGGTTTACAGTTCTGCCATGGACGCAAACGTGTTGGACCAGGACGGCCGCAGCTCGACACCCATCATGGGCTGCTACGGCATGGGCGTCACCCGCCTCGTCGCCGCGGTGATCGAGCAGAATCACGACGACAACGGTATCTGCTGGCCAGCGCCGCTAGCGCCGTATGCCGTGCACCTGCTGGCACTGAACTACCAGAAGTCCGACGCGGTAAAGACAGCCGCTGACAACCTGTACGAAGAATGCCAACAGCGCGGTATCGAAGTGCTGTTCGACGATCGCAACGAACGACCCGGCGTCAAATTTGCAGAAGCTGATCTCATTGGCCTGCCGCACCGGATTGTGATCGGCGATCGTGGTTTGAAAAACGGCGTGGTCGAGTTCAAGTCCCGCGCCGCGGACGGCGAGGCCACCGAGGTGGCCATCGACACGGTTCTGGATCGGATCGCAGGCTGAATCATGCTGTGCCGCACCCTGGTTCTACTCCTTCTGCTGACGTGCGCCGCCGGTGCGGCTGCCAGGCAGGTTGAAGTGGATCCTCTGTTGCGCGAGCGCCTGGCCCTCAACATGGCAGAAAACCATGACGACATGGACGTGTTCGATGCCCAGGTCTGGCTGCGGGTATCCGACCAGCGCCTGCAACGCTATCTGAGCCGCCAGAACGAACGCCTTACGCTGCTGCAACTCGTCTATCGCGAAGCCGCACGGCAGTCGCTCGACCCGGACCTGGTACTTGCCGTCATGCAGATCGAGAGCCACTTCGACCGCTACGCCATCTCCAGGGTCGGCGCGCAGGGCCTGATGCAGGTCATGCCGTTCTGGCGGCTCGAGATTGGCCGACCGCAGGACAACCTGACCGACGTCGAGACGAACATTCGCTACGGCACCGTGATCCTCGCGCACTACATCGACGTTGCGAAAGAGGATCTTGTGGACGCGCTCGCCCGCTACAACGGCAGCCGCGGGCGTCTCAAATATCCGGAAAAAGTCATCGGTGCCTGGCGCAAAACCTGGCGCAACAAGTCGAGCGACGAGCTGCCCCTCTACCAGGCAAGCTGTCAGAACTACGGCTTGCGCGCCTGCCGCTATCGCTGATCCACGCCGCATCGTTGCGCCGATCGACTTGCGTCATTAGGGTACGCCCATGATGCGTCTCCTCGGAATTGCCGCCGCAGCCGCGGTGCTCTTGATCACCGCCACGCTCATTGCCGCCAGCCTGTGGGACATGCCTGGTGACGCTCTGACGCCTGCGGGTTTCAAACGTAATACGTCGGTCTACATCGATATGCCGGACGGTGCCCGCATTGCGGCGGACATCTGGCTGCCGCTGGACATCGAAGCCGACGCGCGGGTTCCCACCGTCATTGAAGGCACACGCTACTGGCGCGACACCGGTCTCACGCTGATGGGTCGCGTAGCAGCGATGTTCGGCGCTGATCTGCCGGGAGTTTCGCCAAGCGGCTACAACGCGTTCTTCCCGGACCGTGGCTACGCGATGATGACCATCGACGTACGCGGCACGGGCGCGTCGAGCGGCGTGCACACCACCGAATACTCTCTCGAGGAGACCGATGACTATCGTCACGTCATCGAATGGGTGACGCAGCAGCCCTGGTCCTCCGGCGATGTGTTTGCCGTAGGCGTCTCATACTCGGGCACCTCAGCCGAGCTCATGACTGCCACGAATCACCCCGCCCTGAAGGCAGTGGCGCCGCTCTACTCCGACTTCGACGCCCAGATGCAGCTGGCAACCCCGGGCGGGGTGTACCAACCTGCCTTCATCGAAATCTGGAGCGCGCTGGTTGCAGCCATGGATCAGAACGATTTCTGCGGCGTGATGCTGGCGGGCAATCCAGAAGCATCACCCGGCGATTGCCGGCTGCCGGAGCTGCTTGTCAGCGGCGTCAAACCCGTGGACGGCGAAGCCGACTTCCTGGAGAGCGCGGTGCAATCTCACAACAGCCCCAACGTCGCAGCCATGGTGCAGACTCTGACATATCGTGACAGCGCCTGGGGCAGAACCGAGGTCACTCCGAGTGAGAATCTGCCTTTCGGCATGAAAAGCAGAATCGAGGCATCCGGCGTTCCGATGTTCGTCGTCACCGGCTGGTTTGACGCCGCAACCACAAACGGCGCACTCGCGCGGTTTGCGACGTTCGAGAACGTCCAGGAAGTCTGGGTTGGCGCGTTCAGTCACGGTGGCGGGCACGACACCGATCCATTCAAACCGGCTGACGCACCTTCCGCGTGGACCGGGACCGAACAGCTCGAGAAAGTGCTCGCCTTCTTCGAGCGCTACCGCAGCGACCGAGCGGCGGGTGCACCCGGGCAGAGCATCCTCAACTACTACGTCAACGGCGCTGACAGCTTCCACAGCACGACCGTCTGGCCGCCGACACACCTGACCGCGCGCAAGCTTTACCTCGGCAGCGGACGAAAACTCTCCAGCGACATGCCCGGCAACCGGGGTTTCGAGCGCTTTACGGTGGATCCGGAGGCTGCAACTGCCACAACGTCCCGCTGGGCAACGCAGATGGGCGGCGGCGACGTCATCTACAATCAGCGCAACGCAATGGGCGAACGCGTGCTGCACTACACGAGCGAACCGTTTACGGAAGACACCGAGCTGACCGGCAGCATTGTGCTCGACCTCTGGATGACCAGCGATCGAACGGCTGGCGCGTTACACAGCTATCTCGAGGACGTTGCCCCCGATGGCACCATTCGCTACCTGACCGAAGGCGTGCTCAACCTGCAGCACCGCGCAACCACCAACACACCGCCGTACCCCATGTTCGGTCCGACCCATTCGTTTCTGCAGGCTGACGCCGAGCCGCTGCCCCAGGGACAGCTCTTCAGCTTCTCAACGACGCTCTTTGCGACATCCGCGCTGATACGGCGCGGGCATCAGCTGCGGCTCAGCATCGCAGGCGCCGATGCCGCTTCGTTTGCGCCGGTCCCCGCGACGGAAACGCCACCCACTTGGAACGTCTATCACGGTCCGACCAGCCCGTCATCGATCACCGTGCACACCGCACCGTGGCGCAGCGCAACGCCCGTGGCGCAACCACCACCCGATCCACAAGCCAGCAAACCCGAATGAGGAACAATGAAGCATGAAAATTGGCATCAACGGCACCGGTCTCGTGGCGCGGGCCTCAATCGACGCCATCACAGAGGACGCCAGGCGAGCTCAAAACCAGGGATTCGCGAGCTACTGGCTGGCTGAGCATCCAACCGGCGGATTCGATGCATTGACCGTGCTGGCCCTGGTCGGGCAGCAGGTGGAGGGCATAGAGCTCGGCACAGCCATCATCCCCACAATGCCCCGGCATCCGCTCGTGCTGGCCGCCCAGACGCTGACCACGTCCACGGCGATTGGACATCGATTGACGCTGGGTATCGGTTTGTCGCATGAGGTCATGATGGCGGAGCTTGGTATCCGCTTCGACAAGCCAATACGTCACCTGCGCGAGTATCTCGAAATCCTGATGCCGCTCCTGCGCGAAGGTCGGGTCGACTACGCCGGCGAAACCCTGCAGACACGCGCGCAGATTTTCCGTGCGCCGGAGGCTCCAGTGGAGGTTGTCGTCGCCGCCCTCGGACCTCAGGCGCTCAAAGTCACCGGCCGTCTTGCCGATGGCACCACCCTCGCATGGGTGGGTCCCAGAACCATCGAAGAACACATTGTGCCGACACTCTCGGCAGCGGCAGACGAGGCTGGTCGTCCTGCACCTCGCGTCATTGCCACGCTGCCGGTCTGCGTCACTGACCAGCCGGATCACGTACGCAATCTCATCGCAGAAAATCTCAAGATGTACGGCGAGCTCCCGTCTTACCGGGCAATGCTGGACCGCGAAGGGGTAGACGGTCCGGCGGACGTGGCTATTGTCGGCGATGCCGATACCGTTCGGGAGGGCATCAACCGCATGGCGGCAGCCGGTGTCACCGACTTTGCCGCGTCGGAGTTCACGACGAGCCAGACTGAGCGTGAGTCAACGCGTGCGCTGCTGCGGGAGCTTGTACGTTAATCCCGGCGTCGACCGGTGCTTGCGGGCTCCCACCCTCAACCGCTCAGCGAGTTGGGATTGCTTACGTCATCTGGTTTATGCATGAAAGGATTTTCACGAGCAAGTTGAGCCTCTGCCTCACTCAGTACCTCTTCTGGTAGCTCATTGAGCCAGAAGGATTGCGGATCGAGAAACATGGCTTTCGTTGCAGCATCGAGACGTTCGTTTTGGTCTTCAGTCATCTTCGCAGACAACGCATAAGGCCAGCCCAGGTAAAACTCCACGTACTGCGAGTTTCTGGCCCACTCGAGTGCCAGTTGCCGATACTCATCTCGCTGCGTTTCCTCCCACAGAATGTCTAGAGTTTGAGCCAGACGATATGGGCGGAGCACGAACATTCTTCCTGATCCGGTCGTCGTCGCCATCGCTACTTTCAGATGCCGAACGGCTTTGGTTACATCGCCTTCGAGACCGGCCAGAAGCGCAGCAGCGAGCTCGTGAGAGTCCTTCCAGCTGTTCTCCGGTACTTCCGCCAAGGCTTTGCGAACGGCCTCGGCTTCACCGACACGGTAGTAAGCCCACACATATTGATTTACCAAATCAAGATGCGAGTGCATCAAAGGTCGTGCTGGATTTGTCTGCTGCAGGACTTTGTAGGCAGCATCGAAATGACCCCGCTTCAAGTGCTGGTCAACAAGAATGTGAATCTCGGCATGCGACTGATAGACCTTCGCGGTCACCTTTTTCGAGCTATCGTAAGGGTGAGGTACCTCCAGCGATTGACCCACTTTGAAAGTGACCTTCTCTTGAGTGAGCATTTCCAGATGCCGTTCGCTGAAAGGGTGGCCTTCCTCCGTATACGCCATTGGCGGTTGAAACCTGCGGATAATGTCGATGTCTACTTCCTCAGGCGCCCGATCTGTCGTCACACTGCGGAGATAATAGATCAGGTGCGCGAAATTCGGCTTGCTCACACCAGCCAGATGATCCCCGACCAACCAGTCTGCAGTCTGTGACGCCCGCCAACCCAACGAACGCTGCGCCGCCAGAGCCGCCATCCACGGACGCATGTCTTCCTGACTTGGAAGGATGACATCAACGGACTTGAGCACTTCCTGTGCGCCGCCCATCAGTAGAAGCGCCCCGAGATAGTGTCGAATGGCGCCCGGGTCTGCATATCGATCAACTCGATAACGGGCAATCTGCGCCATCTTCATCAGATCACCGTCAAGCTGCGCCAGCCGCATCTCAGCAATCAAGTTAACTGCCGAACCCGATCCATATCGCGCTGACACCTCGAACAGCTTTTTGGCCAGGTCGCTTCGACCACTCCATTGCAAGTCGATGCCTGCAAAAGCCGCGCGGTTCGACTGAACCACAGGCTGGTGCGTAGAGATGTTTACGAACGCCGGATAACTCATCAGCGCGTCCGTCGCCGTGTCGAGATCACCAAGCTTCACGTGAACATCAAAGAGTGCGCGATAGGGTTCGAAGGCTTGCGGGTTCGCAGCCACTTGCCGCTCAGCAAGCTGCACTAAATCGGTCGAGGCAGCCGCTGCCTGGTCAGCCTGCATCAAGAGCATGTCCCGACCTGGATGGCCGGTAAACCAGCCTCGCAGTTCTTCACCAACCGGCTCTTTGTTCCGGATGTGTTTCTTCAATATCGAACGGTAGTTTCCGAACCACTTGATCCGTTGGGAAAGCCGCCCGTTTCTGGCTATGACTCGCCAGTCGAGTGTCACCGGGAAATCGTTTTGCCAGTACTCTGGTCGCACAATACGCTGATCAACCCCCTTCTCGAGAATCGCCTCAGCACGTTTTGCAACGAGGCTATTCTCTTCTTCCCACCAGATTGCCCGGTAGGCGTGTTCAAATGCCTGTTCTCGATGGTGAGCGCGCAGACGGTCCGTCGCTCGATCCATATTCAGATGGTGTGACAACGCGAGCAAGTACTCGGCGACAGGATGTCCGCTCATGACGACACCTACACGCTGACTATAAGCTGCTGCCTGACCCGCAATGGCCTGAACTTGACCGAGCTTGTAGCCGGTGCGCAATACGCCATCTATGAAATAGGCCAGTAAAAGTTCCAGCTCATCTGTTTTTTTCAATGGCTCTGGAAACTGTTGGTAGAGTTCCAAGCTATGACTTTCGAGGAGCTGTCGATAGTGCTCTATTGGTGCCACCTCCAGTAATTCGGAAGCCTTGTCACGATCCAGCAGAGCAGTGGTCTCGATGGCATCCAGCGAAAACCCCTCTATCGGGTACTTTGCATCGAGCTGCGATTTGATCAGACGGTTGTCGGCACTCTTCCACCGATCGAAGCTATCGAGATAAAGCTGCACGTACGGTTGCCACACATCCACATCTTCGACAGCAGCCCACACCACGCGTTCATACTCAACTAGCGGCAGTTCAAAATCATTTGCCAATCTAAACGCATCCAGGGCCAGTAGGAGCCGGCTAGCGTCGCTCTTCTGCCTGCCGCTACATTCCAAAACAGCAGAGACGTTGAATTTCAGAAACTGGTACAAGCACGCCGACGATTCATTTCGGGAGTCTCCGACAAGCTCATGCGCGTAGCTCGCCATACCTAATTCGGCGTACGCGCGTGCAACAAGTGCCTCCGTCCCATCTGCGTTGTCACTTATGGATTTCAGAACATGAAGCGACCGTGCAAAGAACGTCTGCCTTTGCTTGCTCATCGTCTCGGGTGTCAATGCGCCAAAGATCTGCAGCAGAACCGCCTGCTCCAGCGCACTTGGCGAGTCTATCCGCAACTTGAGACTAGGTGGCGTGCCGCTTTCGATCCCAGTGAGTTCACGAGACGCACCCAACCACGGCAGTGACTCGGAAAGGCGCCCCAAGGCAACGTCGAATGCAACATCCAACGGCAGATCCGAACTGAACTCCGCCAACACCGGCTGAGTTTCGCGGAGCAACCGCCACTGCCCGTCGTGCCGTTGGTACTCTCTAACGATCAATGCCAACTTCGTCGACTTTTCCTCGAACACCGCAAACCCTACAAACGGCTCGATAATCGTGCTGGCTCCTGCATCGTCCGCCAGACGTGTCGCTTCGGTAAACTCGATGTGGCGGCTAGACGGAAAAGCATTGGCGAGCACATGCTGGTTGCTCACAAGTCTCATGCGACTCTTCAGTGCGCGCCGTTCGAGTTCAGCGCCGAAGAGATAGCGGATGGATCTCGGTAGACCACGCGCGTGCAACTGCGGCGGCAACAATAGGATCTGTCCCCGCATACTCAACGCCAGCTCACGGTACCTCCCGGATTCTTCCGCATGCCAGGGCGAGATCGGAGCCGGCAAGAGCTCATTTCTGTAGTAGTTGGAGGCAACGCCCATATACCCTGACCGATCGCCGACCTTCTCACCGTTAGCGAGTTTTACCGGACCTGGCCTTCCCTCCGACCAGTGCTCCGGAGGTGGTAAGGGGCGGGCGTGTTTCGTCTGGGCCGCAAGCCTGGCGGCGCGTTCTGCATCTGTCTCAGGACGAGGGGTCGTATCCTGAGCCGAAGCCTCTCCCGGTCCGCCAGCGCTGGTCTCAGCAGCGTCCCCCGTTTCGATCGGGGACACAAGCGCAAAGAGAAACAGAGAAATCGCGACAACTCGAACCATAGCTACAATCCCTGAGAGTTCACCAGGAAAGTTATACCAATCCCTCGGAAGGCGTTCTTTGACCTACGCCATAGTTATGATGTTAGCGTGTGGTTGACTCTATTTACGTGCCACCAGCACCACACGACGGTTCTGCGCTCTACCGCCTTCGGTTGCGTTGCTCGCCTTGGGCGCAAGCGGACCGACCCCATGACCCGCCAGACGTTCCCGCGCAATATCGTGGAGGGTTACCAGCACCTCAACCACCGCCTGTGCGCGACGCGCGGAGAGCACGCGATTGTGCTCGAAGCTGCCCTGCATGTCGGTGTGGCCGACCACGTACACGTTGAGATCAGGCCGCGCTCCCAGCAGCCGGGCGACTTCGATGAGCGCAGGCTCCGAGGTGTCTTTGACCACGGCTTCATCGGTATCGAAATAGATTCCTTCGACGACGACAAATCCGTTGGTGTCCAGACCCTTACCCAATGCCGACGCGTCCAGCGTCACCTTGCCGGTTTCCATCACCCTCACTTCGATGACGTGGATGTCGGTGAAGCTCTGGCCGACGGCAATCGCCACGTACGCCGTCTGTTCTTCCTGACGGATGCGCGCAAGCAGGTAGCGCCCTGCGAGATTGGAGATGGCGTGGATGTCCGAGTACTTCTGCAACGTCGGACCGGCGTAGCGTTCCACGCACTCTTTTTTCTCCTGGTTGCAGGTATAGAGGATCTCGGCACCCGATTGCACAACCGCGGCTTCATAGTTGCGGAAGACCTCGAGAATCGAACGCTCCTTCGGCTTGTTGTAGAAAACCTTGGTAATTTTGCCTTCGAGCGCAATGCCGGTTGGTTGCTTGCCCGCATCATCCATGCCGGTGAAGGCGTTGTACTCGTCGAACTCAATGACCTTCTTACGCCGGATCTCCGATCCTTCATACGGCGATACGAGGGGATGGTCCGTCAGCGGTTCGCGGGCTGCGGTGACGGGCGTGGCGAGCGTGACGCTGACCAACATGACTGAGAGAAGCGCGACGAATCGTCTCATTCGGGACTCCTTGTTCTTATTGTGCTGTCTACAAACCGGGCCCGGGCAGCATAGGGCTCCCGTCTGCAAAACGCGAGAACCGGAAACGGGAGAGATCGTGCACCGCCGGCTTACCCAGCACCAGGTCGGCCATCACCCTTCCCGCGCCGGGACCAATGCCGAAGCCGTGACCACTGAATCCAGTCGCAAGAAACAATCCGGACACGTCCGCCACCTCATCCATCACCGGCACGACGTCAGGGGTGACATCAATCATCCCTGCCCAGGATTCGGCAAACGGAATGTCCGCCAGCTGCGGGACGCGCCGGGCCAGACCTTTGCGCATCGCCGCCACCGCGCGCGGCGACGGTGCGGGATTGAGAACCCGGCGTTCCTCGAACGGGGTGATTTCATCGTCGCGCCAGCGTCTCGTGGGCAGCATCCGTTCCACCAGACCGTCGCCAAAGCGCAGCCGAATGAAGCGCACGCTGGCGGACAGTGCCGGGAGGAACTTCGTAAAGAAGCGGAAGCTGTCGGCGCCGATGAAATGTTCGTTGGTTGAGCTGGACGCGACCGTATAGCCACCATCCTGGCGCCGCCGGATGGCTACTTCGCCGAGCGCGGCGTTGCCGCCATAGACATCCGGCGCAACCGCCGTGCGCGCCACCGTCGCCCGCACCGTGAGCTGCGGCAGCGTCACACCCAGATTCGCAAGAAAGAGCGTAGACCAGGCACCGCCCGCGCAGACTACCGCCTGCGTTTTGACATAGCCGAGCTCCGTCACGACACCTGCGGTCAGACCACCCTGCATATCCAGCGAACGTACGGCGCAGGACTCACGAATGCGCCCACCGCGGCGGCGAACCGCGCGTGCCAGCGCCGGTACCGCTTTGAAGGGTTCAGCGCGACCATCGCTCGGCGTATACATGCCGCCGCGCCACTGTCCCGGCTTGTCCTTGATAAGCTCATCGACCTGCGCGCCGGAGAGCATGTGCGTATCCAGCTGGTGCTGAGCAGCCGTATCCAGCCACTTCTCATGTGCGGCAAGCTCATCGTCACTTGCCGCGGCATACAGCACGCCGCGGCGGGTGAAGCCGATGTCCTCATCGAGTTCGCGCGACAGTCGCTCCCACTGGTTGATGCTGTCGATGACAATGGGCAGTTCCGCCGGATCTCGCGCCTGTTGACGAATCCAGCCCCAGTTACGAGAGGACTGCTCACCCGCGACCCGGCCTTTGTCGCAGACGAGGACCGACGCACCGCTCTGCACGAGATACCAGGCAGTAGAGATTCCAATCACCCCGCCGCCGATGACGACCACGTCAACGGCATCCGGCAATTCGTCGGCAAACGTGACGGGGGATTGTTCGCTGAATATCACATCAACGCCGCCTTGATGCTCGTTGCCGTCTGCGGCCCCATCAGGACGTCATGCACCTCGCGGGCGGGATTGATGATGACCGTCATTGGCAGCGTTTGCGGCCGCTCGTAGCCGTACTGAACCTGTGGATCGTGCACGAGCACCGGAAACTGGATGTCCATGCGGTCGATGACTTCTCCGAGCTTTGGCTGAGCCAGGCCGTCGTAGTTGACGCCGAGGACCACAAGCCCGTTGCCCACCCGCTCCTCGTGCAGCTCGTTCAGCTCGGGAATCTCATGGCGACAGGGCGCACACCACTCGGCCCAGTAGTTGATGACGAGCCAGCGATCGTCCCAATGGGAGAGCTGCGTCTGCGAGCCATCCGCAAACTGTACCTGCGGCTCGGGCGAACAGCCGGCGATGGCGCAGGCCACAACGAGCGTGGCAATCGTTTTTTTCATGTCGTAAATACCGTATCCAGACTGACGGACATCTCGTTGGAGCCGAACTGGGTAATCGCAATCAGCGGCTCCACGATCTGTGGCATGTCTTTGATCTCCTGCAACCGTCCGAGTTCCAACCCGTCCGGCAGCTCCTGATAAAGGTCCCATAAAGTAACGGCTTTGAGGCTGCGACCCAACATCCAGCGCTCATCTTCCGTCTGGCTTAAGAGCTTCAGGCGGCTGAACACGCCAAACACACGGTCGTGCTCCTGCTGATCGAGCGTCACGGTGCTGTTGATGTCGACGTCCCTGACCGACTCTCCCTGCAGGTGCGCATCGTGCAGAAGGCGTAGCACGCGCGCCGCTTTGATCACGAGCGGCTCGCGATTTTCCTCCGGTTCGCGCGACAGGGACAAGGAGCGCACGAAAATGGCGCCGCAGAGCACAATCACCCAGACCAGGTAGAGCCAGATGAGAAACACCGGCACCGCGGCAAACGTGCCGTAGATCGCATCATAGGAGAACCCTCTGGAGATCTGTGCAAACGCGAAGAACGCGGCCTGAAAAACCAGCATGGTGACAAAGCCGCCAAGGAGCGCATGGGCAAAGGGCACGTGGCAGTTGGGCACGGCGTAGTAGAGCACGGTAAAGCCACCGAGGCTCAGGATGACCGGCAGATAGCCCAGCAGTATTTTGCCGATGCCAAACGCGTCGAGGTCGGAAACCAGCGGCAGGCTCAGCACGTAGATGCTCGACAACATGCCGACCACCACAGCCGCTGGTCCCAGCGACAACACGCCCCAGTAGAGCAGAAAACGCTGCAATCCACGCCGCGGCTCAGCCACGTGCCAGATGGTGTTGAAGGACTTTTCTATCGTCACCAGCATGAGAAACGCGGTGACAAACAGAAAAATGAACCCGACGCTCGTGAGATTGCGCGCGCGATCGGCAAACTCGGCAAGCTTTTCCTGCACGACATCGGACGAGCCCGGCACGAAGTTCTGGAAAACGAATCCCTGCACCTGTTCTCCCAGGTGCGCGTACTCGGGCAGAATCGAAAAGAACGTGTAGGTCACCGTCATCAGCGGCACTACGGCAAAGAGCGTCGTGTAGGTCAGCGCACCCGCAGCGGCCAGGCAGTCGTGGTCGAGAAACTGCTGCCACATCTGCTGGCCATGCCACCTCAGCGTCGCCCAGACAGACGCCCAGCTTGCGCCCAGATTGGCCAGCTCATACGCCATGGCATCCCCGCAGCGGCACCGTATAATCTCGCATCCCGAGCGTCGTGTCGTATCGAACTGTCAGCTGAATCCTCTCGATCTTTGACTGAATAAGTTCACCTGCAGGCGCGCACGCCTGACCGGCCTCGGCTCAAACTATCAAACCAAGGGTATAAAAGCATGTCGACCGCGACGACCATTTATCACAATCCGCGCTGCTCAAAATCGCGTCAGACGCTGGCGTTGCTCGAGGACAACGGCATCAGCCCGACGATCGTCGAGTACCTGAAAGAACCACCGGACGCGGCAACGCTCGAGCGGCTGCTCGAGATGCTCGGATGCTCACCCCGAGAGCTCATGCGGACGAAAGAAAGCGTTTACGCTGAACTCAATCTCGACGATCCGGCGCTGAGCAACGCGGACCTGATTGCCGCGATGCAGGCAAATCCCATTCTCATAGAACGGCCGATTGTCGTGCAGGGCGAGCGTGCCGTGATCGGTCGGCCGCCGGAAAACGCGCTGGCACTCGTCTGAGATGAGCCAACCGTACATCCTGGTGCTCTACTACAGTCGCACCGGTGGCACGCAGAATCTGGCGACACAAATTGCCCGCGGCGTCGACAAGGTTCGCGGCGTTGACGTCAGGGTCCGCACCGTGCCGCCTGTGGACAGCGCCGCCGAGCGCACCGCACCGGTGATACCGGAAGACGGTGCCGTTTACTGCGAAAAAGCCGAGCTTGCCGACTGCGCCGGTCTTGCCCTCGGCAGCCCCACGCGTTTCGGCAACATGGCCGCACCGTTGAAACACTTTCTCGACGGCACCGCGGATCTCTGGATGAACCGCACGCTGGTCGGCAAACCGGCCTGCGTGTTTACGAGCTCGAACTCTCTGCACGGGGGCCAGGAGAGCACGCTGCTCAGCATGATGCTGCCGCTCCTGCATCATGGGATGCTGATTCAGGGTTTGCCTTATGCCGAGCCCGGGCTGGAGGCGACGCGCACCGGCGGCACGCCTTATGGTGTGAGCCACTTTGCCGCGGAAGGCGCCAACCTGTCGGTGCACGAAGCGGAGCTGGCTATCGCCGCCGGTCAACGCCTGGCAGAGCTGACGCTGAGACTCAACACATGAAAGGCTTTCTGTTCCTGGCGCTGGTATTGGTGGGATCGATTGTTGCGCTGACCGGCCTGCGACAGATCTTCCTGCAGCCCCTGGCTGACGACACGGTCAATCTCGTCTGGTTTGCGCTGCAGATCCTGCCTCTGCTGTTGACGCTGCCAGGGCTCCTGCGCCTGGAGATCCGCAGCGCGTTCATGCTGTGTATGGTCAGCCTGCTCTACTTCATACACGGCGTGCTCATCGTATTCGATCCACCCACGCAGCTGCTGGGTGCTTTCGAAATCTGTTTTGCGCTGGGTTTGTGCGGGGTGACCGCCTGGATGGTGCGCCAGCTGCGCGAGCAGGAAGCTCACAAGCCGGACGGCTAGTCCGCGTCCCAGATCTCCTCGCGCTGGAGCGCGAGAAAAGCACGCCAGACGTCGTCCATGCGTGGATCCCATTTAGCCAGAATCGGCGAACGGGCGTCGTCGTCCGATACCCCCTCACAATAGCGCAGGTACAGGTACATGAACGCCGAAACCCGAAGGTTCATTGCGCAATGCACGAACACCGGAACGTCCTTGAAACTCTCCATGACGCCGGCGAAGCGGCGCACGTGTTCCGGCGTCGGCGCGGTAAAGTCTACCGGCAGATGCACATAGCTCATCCCCTGCGAGGAGACGAGCGAACCTTCGTCGGCCAGCGCGTTGTCGGAATCAGGCATGGCGAGGTTGATGACCGCCTGAAAACCTGCGGCAGCGATATCGGCAAACTGCTCAGCGGTTGGCTGCCCCGCCGTGCCAATGCGCGGAGTCAGCTGCACGAAGTTGAAGACGTTGTCGACGGTGGCGCTCACTGGATTACCGCTCAGTGGATGATGGGAGGTGATTCTTCGGGCGCCGCTTCGTCTTCGTCGACGCTCTGCACGGCATACCGCTTGGTAGTGATTTCACCGCTGACAATATCCGGCAGTTCCTTCAAAAAGTCATCCATGTGCTCGGTCTGGAAGTGGCCCATGAGGGCTTCCATGCTCTCCCACTCCTGGAACAGCATGAGCGTGTTGGGATCCGACAGCCCCACATAGAACTCGTAAGAGATGCAGCCGATCTCCGAGCGGGTGGCTTCCGCCATGAGCCGCGCAAGCTTGAGCGCCTGCTCACGACAGTCGGGTTTGATAGGTATGGTGCCGTGAACGATGATCACTCGTTAGTCCTCTTCGCGCCCTTGTCAGCGAAGACCGGCCATCAGCCGCTCATCACGCCGGTTTCCACCAACGTTGCCTCCAGCTCGTCGATGATGGCCACGTCGTCGATGGTTGAGGGTACAGTATAGGCTTCTCCGTCGACCATTTTGCGCATGACCTGGCGGAGGATTTTGCCGGAGCGGGTTTTTGGTAACCGTGTCACGACAATCGCGCGCTTGAAGTTCGCTATGGCGCCCACCCCGTCGCGAACCATCTGTACGAGCTCCGCCTGCAAAGCGTCCGCTTCGATGTTGACGCCGTCCTTCAGCAGCACAAGCCCCATGGGAACCTGCCCTTTGTCCGCGTCATTGATGCCAATGACGGCGCATTCGGCAACGGCTGGGTGATCAGCCACCACTTCCTCGATCTGCCCCGTCGAAAGTCGGTGCCCGGCGACGTTGATGACGTCGTCAATCCGGCCCATCACGTACACGTAGCCATCCTCGTCACGATAGCCGCCATCTCCCGTCAGGTAAAAACCGGGGTACTGACTCCAATAGCTCTCGTCGTAACGGGCATGATC
Organism: Pseudomonadales bacterium; assembly: GCA_028285415.1. Classification (GTDB taxonomy): domain Bacteria; phylum Pseudomonadota; class Gammaproteobacteria; order Pseudomonadales; family Azotimanducaceae; genus UBA4421. The sequence continues at coordinate 82,066 of JANQPF010000005.1, read as the reverse complement.
ATCCCAGATTGTCGGGAACGAACCGGGCGGCAGCGGCGCTTTGACGACAATGGCGCCTTCCTCGCCGGGACCAAGCTCACCGCCCGCCTCGTCGAGAATCCTGAGGTCGTAGCCGGGGACGGGCAAGGTCGGCGAGCCCGCTTTCGTTTCTACCAGCTCAACGCCTGCCATATTGGCGCAAATGGACCAGCCCGTTTCCGTCTGCCACCAGTGATCGATGATCGGCACGCCGTTCAGGTGTTCCTGCAGCCAGTGGTAAGTCGGCGGGTCGAGCCGCTCGCCGGCAACAAACTGGTACTCGAGACAGGAGATGTCGTACTGCGCCTTCAGCGCACAATCGGGATCTTCCTTTTTGATGGCACGAAACGCCGTCGGCGCGACGAAAAAGCTTTTGACGCGGTGGTCGGCTATGACGCGCCAGAACGCGCCGGCATCCGGCGTGCGCACGGGCTTGCCTTCGTAGAGGATGGTTGTGCACCCTTTGAACAGCGGTCCGTAGACAATGTAAGAGTGACCGACCACCCAACCGACGTCGGACGCCGCCCAGTACACATCACCCGCGTCGACGCCGTAGATGGCGCTCATGCTGTAGTTCAACGCAACGGCGTGTCCACCGTTATCTCGCACGACACCTTTGGGTTTTCCCGTCGTGCCCGAGGTATAGAGGATGTAGAGCGGGTCGGTCGCGTCAACGGGCGTGCAGTCCACCGGCTCGGCATCCGCTACAAACGCCTGCCAGTCGATATCCCGGGGTGCGTTGAGTTCTGCCGTCTCCTGCGGACGCTGCACCACGACGCAGCGGTCGGGTTTGTGCTCTGCCAGACGAATGGCTTCGTCGAGGAGCGGCTTGTAAGGGATGATGCGATCAAATTCGATACCGCACGACGCCGAAACCACAACCTTGGGTGTTGCGTCGTCGATACGCATGGCAAGCTCCGGCGCCGCAAAACCGCCAAACACCACCGAATGCACTGCACCAAGACGCGCGCACGCGAGCATGGCCACGACGGTTTCAGGAATCATCGGCATGTAGATGACAACCCGGTCGCCACGCGCCACGCCGAGCGCCTGCAGCCCTCCGGCAACCTGCGCGGTCCAGTCGAGAAGCTCCTGATAGGAGTAGCGCTGCACCTGGCCGGTGGCGGGGGAGTCGTAAATGAGCGCCGTGGTTTCTCCGCGTCCTGCGGCCACGTGCTGATCCAGCGCCACGTGGCAGGTGTTCATCCTGCCGCCGCGAAACCAGCGCCATGCGCCGTTGTCGTCCTGATCCAGAACGGTGGCGGGCGCCTCGAACCAGGGCACCTCGCGCGCCTGCTCCGCCCAGAACCCTTCGGGATCGGTCAGCGCACGCTGGTATGTTTCTGCATATCCCATATTGCTCCCTAGTCGGCCTTGCCGGTCAGCCAAGCAGGGACATGCAGATCGGCTCTACCTCTGCGCCTGCTTGAGGTACTTTTTTACCTGCGCCTTTGTGGGACACATACCCTGCAGATCTTTGTAGATTTTCGTTCGCTTGCTGATCTGCTTGTGCTGACAGTAGAAATCTACCGCTTTTTCCCATGCGCCGGGAATACCGTGTTTGTTCAGAGAAACCGTCGTATTGACGATTTTGTTACTGACCCGGGACATGATGCCCACCTGAAAGACAGGCGTCATCGTGCCGCTTTTTTCCTTTTTCAACCGGCACAGGATACCTTTAACCTGGCCGCTGTCATCAAACTGGATTTCCTTGTCCGCTTTATCTTTGCTGCGTCGCTGCAGGACAGCAAGTTCCGTATCGCGTTTTTCGGCTACGTCTTTGACCGCCGCCCGGTTGGCGCCGCGCAGACGTTTGCCGTTCGCCTTGAGAGAAAAGTACTCCTGGTACGTTTTCCCTTCGATCTGACGGCGTACGCGAAAGCCAAAGAACCGAGGATTATCTAACAGTTCAACACTCATGTGTGATCCTTCTTTTTATCTTTCTAACAAGCTGAAGATGGCTGGTTTTTTCAGCCGGCAATCACGCCGTCTGCACGCAGTCCATCTATTTCATCGGAGCTAAAGCCGTAGTCCTTGAGAACGGCCAGCGTATCCTCTCCGGGAATCCTAGCGCCGTGTGAAATCTCGGGTTGCGTCCTAGAAAAACGCGGCGCTGGTGCCTGTTGCATCACACCGTCAATCTCTAGGAAGGAATTTCTTGCCATGTTGTGCGGGTGATCCGGCGCTTCAAAAATGCTGAGCACCGGCGCAAAACACACGTCTGTACCTTCCATGATGTCGCACCATTCACTCTGAGTTTTCCCAAGAAAAACCTGCTGCAGATCAGCCTTGAGCTCCGGCCAGAGCGATGGGTCCATTTGATTGCCGTATTTTGCCGGGTCCAGCTCGGCCTTCTCCATGAGAAGGGCATAGAACTGCGGTTCGATGGACCCGATACAAATATGTTTACCGTCTTTGGTTTCGTAGGTGTCGTAAAAGTGGGCACCGCCGTCGAGCATGTTGGTGCCGCGTTGGTCGGAAAAACCGCCGGAAGCGGCAAACGAGAAGAACATGGCCATGAGCGCTGCAGCACCGTCGACCATGGCAGCATCCACCACCTGGCCATGGCCCGAACGCTGTGCCTCCAGAAGGCCACACACGAGCCCGTAAGCGAGGAGCATACCGCCGCCGCCAAAGTCACCAACTAGATTCAGCGGTGGCACCGGTCCCTCACCACGCCTGCCGATGGCATGCAGCGCACCGGCAAGTCCGATGTAGTTGATATCGTGTCCCGCCGCCTGCGCCATGGGACCGTCCTGGCCCCAGCCGGTCATACGTCCGTAGACGAGCTTCGGATTTCGCGCCAGGCAGTCTTCGGGACCAAGGCCGAGACGTTCGGTGACACCCGGGCGGAAACCTTCGAAGAGCGCATCAGCAGACTCGACCAGCTTGAGCACGGCTTCGACGCCGGCGGGCTGTTTGAGATCGAGAGCCACGGATTTGCGATTGCGGGCCAGCACGTCTTTGGGCGCATTCGTGGCGCCGCTCAGGCGCTCGACACGAATCACCTCGGCCCCCATATCCGACAGCATCATGCCGCAAAACGGACCCGGACCGATGCCCGCCAATTCGATGATTTTGAAACCAGCCAATGGTCCCATGAAGCTCCCCCCCGACGTCACCGTTATTATTCAGCCGCTGGCAGCGATTTACGGTGTTTCCGATGTCACTGACTACTAACATCAATGTTGGCCGGGAATTCTAAACCATAATTCTTCGCTATGACCATTTCTGTCAGCGCGATTACAAAAAAAAATATAATGCCGAACATGCGCAAGATCATTCACTGCGACTGTGACAGTTTTTACGCCTCCGTCGAGATGCGCGACAACCCGGAGCTACGGAACGTGCCGCTGGCGGTTGGCGCCCGCCCTGAGCAACGCGGGGTTGTCGCCACCTGTAACTACGCCGCGCGCGAATACGGCGTGCACTCCGCAATGCCGATGAGCCAGGCGCTGCGCGCCTGCCCGGACCTTGTGATCGTTGCCACGGACATGGCCAAATACAAAGCAGAGTCTGCCCGGGTGCAGGCTATCTTTCACGAGTACACCGATCTGGTTGAGCCGCTCTCTCTGGACGAGGCGTTTCTCGACGTCACGGCCAGCGACAGGCACCAGGGCAGCGCTACCCGCATCGCCGGAGAAATCCGCACGCGGGTGCGCGAGGAAGTGGGCATCACGGTATCCGCGGGTATTGCGCCCAACAAGTTCCTCGCGAAGATCGCCTCGGATTGGAACAAACCCGACGGTCAATTCACGATTGCGCCGAATGACGTTGAGGCGTTCATGCACAGTCTGCCGGTCAACAAGATTTTCGGCGTTGGCTCCGTGACGGCCAAACGCATGCAGGATCTCGGCATCCACACCTGTCACGATCTGCAGCAGCAGCCGATCACCGAGCTGAGTCGACGGTTCGGCAAATTCGGCACCCGCCTGTACGAGCTCTGTCGCGGCGTGGACGAGCGTCCGGTCCGGCGCGAACGGCAACGTAAATCACTGAGCGCGGAACGCACCTATGCCTCCGATCTGCCCGACATCGATGCCTGCATCTCGGCGCTCGAGCCTCTGCACGAGGAGCTGCAGGCGCGAATTGGCCGCGCTCAGTGCGAAGATCGGATCAGCGGTCGGACGGTAAAAGTGCGTTTCACAGGCTTTGAGACCACCACCATTGCGAGCGCCGGTATCGACACGACGTACGAGGCGTACGTTGCGCTTCTGGAGAGCGCCTGGCAGCGTGCCGGGAAACCGGTGCGGCTCCTCGGGCTCGGCGTGCAGCTGGCGCCGCCTGAAGACGATACACAGATGGGTTTATTCGACGTCGAAGAAAACGCCTAGGCTGCAAACTGCATCTCGGCAAACCGCGCGTACAGATCGGAGCTCGCCAGCAGCTCATCATGCGTGCCGCTGTCGACGAGACGTCCGCCGTCGAGCACCAGAATCCGGTCTGCCTGACGCACGGTGCTCAGCCGATGCGCAATGACCATGATGGTCATGCGGCCTTTCAAGCCCTCTATGGACAGACGGATGTGATTTTCGCTTTCCGCATCGAGCGCGCTGGTGGCTTCGTCGAGGAGCAGAATCGCGGGTTTGGAAATGAGCGCGCGGGCAATGGCCAGACGCTGGCGCTGTCCGCCGGACAGCCCGACGCCGTCTTCACCAACGCGCGTATCGAGGCCGGCGGGCAGCTGTTCTACGAAGTTCGCCGCGTGGGCGAGCCGCAGCGCATCGTAAACAGTCTCGTCCGAGGCTTCCGCCTGCGCGTACAACAGGTTGTCCCGTAGCGTGCCTGAAAAGAGCACCGGATCCTGCGGCACGAAGCCGACCGCACCGCGCACGCTGGCGAGACTGAGGTCGCGCAGATCCCGTCCCGCCATGGTGATGACGCCGGCCGTTGGATCATAAAAACGCTGGGCAAGGTCGAAGAGCGTGCTTTTACCGGCACCCGAAGGACCAACCAGCGCCACCATCTCACCCGGCTGAATGTCGAAGTTGACGCCCCGCACCACTTCGACTTCCGCTCTTGTCGGATACGCAAACCGCACCTCCCGGAACGCCAGAGGCACGTCGGCGTCCTGCAGCGTCTGCGCGGCTGCGGCTTCCGGCAGCTCGCTGGGCGATTCCAGAAGCTCAACCAGCCGTTCCGTGGCACCTGCCGCCCGCTGCAGATCGCCGAGCACCTCACTGATGGCGCCAACGGAGCCAGCAACGATGAAGGCGTAGAAGATGAAAGCTGCAAGCTCACCGGCACTGATGTTTCCGGACAGCACATCCTGTCCGCCAACCCAGAGCATGGTAGCTACCGCACCAAACACCAGCAGCATGACCACGGCGGTCAGCAGCGCGCGTTGACGAATCCGTTGCACGGAAACTGCAAAAGCTTGATCAACGCGCACGTCAAACGCGTGTTCGTCTGCTTGTTGATGATTGAAAGCCTGCACAATCTTGATGTGCCGGAGGGACTCTCCCGCATAGCTGCCGACGTCAGCCAGGCGATCCTGGCTGGTGCGCGAGAGCCTTCGAACACGGCGTCCGAACAGAATGATCGGCGCAACGACGAACGGCACGCTGGCAAGCACAATCAGTGAAAGCTTGGCGTTCGTGATGAAAAGGAGCACCACCCCGCCGAAAAACATGAGTATGTTTCTGAGCGCTATCGAGACGGACGAGCCGATCACCGTCTGCAGGAGGGTCGTATCGGTTGTGATACGGGACTGTATCTCGCTTGGTGCGTTGGTCTCGAAGAATCCCGGATGGATGTGTATGAGGTGGCTAAATACCGCCTGGCGGATATCCGCGCTGACCCTTTCACCCACCCAGGAGACGAAGTAGAAACGCACGAACGTGCCGACGGTGAGCAGCACGACAAACCCGGCAAACAACGTCAGTGACTCGACGAGCACGTCTGCCTGTCCGCTGGCAAAGCCGTCATCGATCACAAGCCGGATACCCTGGCCGAGTGAAAGCGTTGCCGCAGCCGTGATCACCAGTGCAATGCTGGCGAACGCCACGGCTTTTTTATACGGCAGCAGAAAACGCAGCGCCGGCGTGAGTCGCCGGAGATCTTTGCTGCCGCCTCTATCGAGTCCATCGTCCATGGGCGCATTATGTCCGCGCGGCGCCTAACTTGCGAGGTCACACCGGATTTGCGTAAGGTCTCGCCATCACTCGAAACTTCGCGGACGCTATGAGCGAACTCCTGGAATGCATTGAAACCGCCACCGGCGAGAATCCTGCAGGGACCGTCATCTGGATGCACGGCCTCGGTGCCGATGCGACGGACTTTGAGCCCATTGTGCCGATGCTGGCTCTCGACCAACCGCTACGCTTTGTCTTCCCCAACGCACCCGTACGTCCGGTGACCATCAACGGGGGCATGGAAATGCGCGCGTGGTACGACATCGATCCCGGTGCGCCGCTGGCCGGTGCCGAGGACATTGACGTCTCTGCCGGGCAGATTGCCGCGCTGGTCGATCGCGAGGTCGACAACGGCGTGGACGCGGCAAACATCACGCTGGCCGGATTCTCCCAGGGCGGCGTGATTGCCATGCAGCTGGGCCTCAGCTTCCCGAAAAAGCTGCGCGGCATCATGGCGTTGTCGACCTATCTGCACGATCACGAGCATCTCGCGGAACGTGTCGACTTCGCCAACGTCGAAACGTCGATATTCATGGCCCACGGCCTGTCCGACCCGATGATCCCCATCACCCGGGCAATTACTTCACGAGAAGCGCTGCTTGCGCTGAACTATTCGGTTGAGTGGCACGAATACGCGATGGGTCATCAGGTCTGTCCGCAGGAAATTGCCGACATTGCGCAGTGGCTGAACTCGATCTATCGCTAGCACCTGAGCTCTGTCCTTCGACGCCAGCCTGGATCCAGTGCGTGCTGGCGGACTTCGACACTTTTCTCGCGGATCACGCATCCGCTGAAAAGAAAGCCTCCGGCATGGCGCTCAACGTTGCCGCCCACTATCCCGATCAGCCCGAACTCGTGAGCGCCATGGCGGATCTTGCCGTGGAGGAGCTGAGTCACTACCGCGAAGTCATCCGCATCATGCTGGCACGGAAGGTGACGCCCGCACCAGACGTGAAAGATCCCTACGTCAACACGCTGAACAAGATGGTGCGACGCGGGCCGGAAAACTTTCTTCTGGACCGCCTGTTGGTTGGCGCCGTCGTCGAACGTCGTGGTGCCGAACGGTTTGCGCTGGTGGCTGACCAGGTTGACGACCTGGCGCTGCAGAAATTCTATGCGTCCATCGCCGCAAGCGAGGCGCGACACTGGACGCTTTTCGTCGAGCTTGCGCTTGCGCACTGCAACGCCGCGGAGGTGTGGCCGCGCCTGCATGAGCTTGCCAAGGCGGAAGCGTCACTCATCGCTGAGCTCCCGATACGTGCCGCGCTCCACTAGTGGCCGGCATGGATCAATATCTATCGCGCTACGCTGAACCCGTTGCGCGCGAGAGGTCCGTGCCCCGCGACAACCGCTATCGCGCCGCGTTGATCGTGCCGTTCTACGACGAACCCGTCGCCGCATTCGAGCGCCTGCACGCCGCCGCGACACGCGCTGACGCACTCCTGATTGCAGTCATCAACGCACCGAACGGCGCGCCTGACCAATGCCTGCGGCGCACCCTCGAGCTCCTGGACCACGCCGTGACCCGGAAAAGCCACGCGCTCATCATCGATTGCGCCACTCCCGGCAACACGTTACCCGCCAAGCAGGGGGTCGGGCTTGCGCGCAAAATCGGCTCCGACCTGGCCTGCCGCCTCTGGCAGGAGGGCAGCCTCGCATCGGGGTGGCTCTATCAAACAGACGCAGACGCGGAGCTGCCGGCGGACTACTTCGACCATGATCTCGAGCACTACGACGCAGGGGCGCTGGTATTCGATCACCGGCACGTCACCAACGAACGGCAGCTGGCGCGTGCGGCGGAGCTCTACGATTGGCACATGGCGTACTACCACACGAGCCTTGCCCGCTTGGGCTCGCGCTATGCCTTCCCCACCCTCGGCAGCACCATCGCCATTCGGGCGGATGCCTACGCTGCGGTCCGCGGCTATCCCAGACGGGACGCCGCGGAAGACTTCTATCTACTGAACAAGGTGCAAAAAGTCGCCGGAGTGAGCTTCACACCGGAGGTGACGGTCACGCTCGCCGCGCGTCGCTCGCACCGTGTGCCGTTCGGCACCGGACCTGCGCTGGCGGATATCGAAAAGCTGCTCGAAAGCGAACCGAGCGGCGCAACGTTTACAAGTTACCATCCGCGGGCGTTCGCGCTCCTCGGCGAGGCGCTCGAGTCTCTGCGGGCGTTTGCGAGCGATCCCGGTCACGCGTTTGCGCCCCGGGTCGAAGCAATCCTAACCACGCTCGGCTTCGCACGCATGCGTGGCGTTGCCCATGCAAAGTACCCCAAAAAGCCGCAAAGACAGAAAGCGCTCGACGATTGGTTCGATGCCCGGCGTACGTTGCGATTCGTCCACGAAAGCCGGCGTTTCTGGCCGGATCAGCCACTCCTCACCAGTTTGGCGACGCTAGCCCAGGATCAACAGCAAGCCATCGGATTTTGCGATTGAAACCGAGACCTGCGTCACAAGACACCGGGAAAACCATCCCTTCTGCAGGACTCGACGCGTAGAATTCGGGTGGTAACAAAAGGATTTGGTCATGGCTACCGAGCTACCGGCAAACGACGATTTAGCGTGGGATCTTGACGATTTCAGTCAGGCCGAGCGCGCAATGGATTTCGTCATGCAGTTCGAAACCACCCTGTGTGTCTACTCCCCGACCGTGGAACAGATTTACAGCACGTACAACATGTTCTTTCCCGAGGACTGGGACCGCAAGCTTGTGATCCTGCCCGACTCGGGTGCGTTTCACGACACGTTCTTTCGCGTCAACCGCTCCTCGGTAACGGCAACCGGACTCAACATCATTCCCGGCGAACTGATCGGCAAAACCGGTCTGTTTCTCGCCAACGTCGATGAGAACGAGCGGAATCTCGGACCCCGCCAGGTGCCTTTCGAAGCCGGTATGCGCGCGATCATGAAAGCCCGTTCAGAAGACGATCCGTTTCTGCCGGTACTGGCCAAAGGCGACCTGCGCGAGCTCGAGCAATCCTGGCCGGTGCTGCACCTGCACCGTGTCAACCCGGCGCTCATCGACAACATGTCGAATCTCGACCGCAGCAACTTGACCAACGTAGTGATGGAAAAGCTAGAATCGCTGTTCATTGCCACCAAAAGGACGCCCGCCAACCGGGTTGCGTGATTGCACCCGCGCGGGCGTGATCAACACTTGCCAGCGCAGACCGGACCGCAGCTCAATTCATCTGCCACACGCTGGCTCGTCAGCCTCCTGCTGCTGGCACTGATAGCGCTGTCCTGGAGCCGGTATCTCGATGACGCCGCCCAGGCGGCAACGCTCACCAACTTCAAACGCGCGCTGACCGCAGCGGCAATGGCGCGCGCCTTCAACGGGGTCATCTCGGTTGCTCAGGGAACAGAAATTGCCCTCCAGCCGGTCGGCGTCGGCGTGACCCTCACCATCGGCGAGGTCCTCGATCCTCTCAACGATCTGGTGGAGCGTTTCGCCTGGCTGGCGCTCGCGGCAAGCGTATCCCTCGGGTTACAGATGACCCTCGGCGACATGCTCGCATCGACCTGGTTGTCGGGCGTCATGACCGCCGCCATTCTCGCCTACCTCGTCATGCTCTGGCGCGCCCCTGCAACACCCGGTACACAGCGCGCCGCGCGCTGGATCGGCGCCGTCATCTGCGTCCGTTTCCTGCTCGCACTGGTCCTACTCGCCACATACTGGATCGATGCGGCCTTTCTTGCTGAGCGGCAGGATGAAGCAATGGCTGCCCTCAGCCAGACTTCGCACAACATCGAGGCGATGCAGCACGAATCCGACCAGGCCGATCCCATGCAGGCGCAAGAGACCGACCTGCTCGACAAGCTCGGTAACCTCATCGACAGCTCGCGACAGCAGCTCGATCTGGAGGCACAGCTCGAGGCGGTGGAAACGCAGGTAGAAAACAGCGTCGAGGAGATGATCAATCTCATCGTGGTGTTTCTGCTGCAAACCATACTGCTGCCGGTGGCCGCCTTGTGGCTCGGCTGGCTCGGACTCAAAGCGTTCTGGCGCTGGAACATGAGGAGCCTGGAAACTAAGGGTAATTAGCAGTTAACTTGAACGCCCTTACCCCTTAGAATTTCGCGCCCTTTGCAATTCAGCCACGAGCGATGGCCAGAGTATTCATAGACGGACAGGCAGGCACCACCGGTCTCGAGCTGGCGGAACGATTGCGCGCGCGTGACGATCTCGAACTGCTCGAGATACAGGCGGAGGAGCGCAAAGACACCGAGGCGCGCCGGGCGTTTCTGCACAGCGCCGACGTTGCGATTCTCTGTCTGCCGGACGATGCGGCGCGCGAAGCCGTGGCACTCGCGGAAGGCAAAACCCGAATTCTCGACGCCAGCACCGCCTATCGCACCGCAGAAGGCTGGGCGTATGGCCTGCCGGAGCTGAACCAAGGGGCGCGGGCGGAAATTGCAGCTGCCGAATGCGTCAGCAATCCCGGCTGCTATCCGCAGGGGTTCATCCTGTTTGTCCGGCCTTTGATCGACGCAGGGCTCCTCGACGCTGAGAAGCCTTTGCGCTGCAACGCAATTTCAGGCTACTCAGGCGGCGGCCGTCAGATGATCGAAGCACGCCGGGCATACGACGCGGCAGAGGCGGATCGTCTCTCCGTGCAGGCATACGGTCTGACTTTGACGCACAAGCACGTGCCGGAGATGCAGCACTACAGCGGTACCGCCCTGGCGCCGATCTTTACGCCGACGGTTGCCCACTACTACAAAGGCATGCTCGTGGAAGTACCGTTGTTCGCGCGCGAGGTCGGTAACGCCACACCGCTCGAGGTGCACCGCGTTCTGCAGGAGCGCTACGCAGGCGAGCCGTTCGTGACGGTGTTGCCATACGGTGAGGACGGCGCGGAAAACGGCTATCTGAACGCGACGGCTTGCAACGACAGCAATCGACTCGAGCTGATGGTTCTGGGTAACGATGAGCAGCTACGCCTGATTGCCCGCTACGACAACCTGGGCAAAGGTGCCGCGGGCGCTGCAGTACAGAACCTGAACCTGATGCTCGGCGTATCCGAGGAGACGAGCTTATGAACGATCTTGCCAGTTTGTCGGCGGAGGATCTGCAGGCGCTCGAAACCAGCCTTGCCCAGGAGTACTCATACGTTGCCGGCAACAAACTCTCGCTCAACCTGAGCCGTGGGAAGCCCGGTGCCGAACAGCTTGCCCTCAGCGAAGGTCTCGAGGAAACGATCAACGGTAACTATCGCACTGCCGATGGCACCGACACGCGTAACTACGGCGAAATTCGCGGCATCGCCGACGCCCGCGAGCTCGGCTCCGAGCTCATGGGCGCGCCGGCGGACGCAATCATTGCGGGCGGCAACTCAAGCCTCTTCCTCATGCACCTGACCGTATCCACTGCGCTGCAGCACGGCCTCTGGGGTGACGCACGACGCTGGTCGGCTCACCCCGAACCGAAAGTGCTGGCCCCCGTGCCGGGCTACGACCGCCACTTCGCGCTGACCGAAGCGCTGGGCATCGGCATGGTAAACGTCGACATGGGTGCAAACGGGCCTGACGTCGAGCAGGCACGCGCGCTGGTGAAAGATGACGCCGGCATCAAAGGTATCTGGTGCGTGCCCAAGTACTCCAACCCCACCGGTTGCGTCTACGACGACGCCACGGTGGCGGCGCTGGCCGAGCTGCCACGCGAAGCCGCTGCCGACGATTTTGTCGTGTTGTGGGATAACGCCTACGCCGTGCACGACCTTGTCACGCCGCCACCGCAACTTGCGTCTTTACACGAGGCTGCACGTGCCGCGGGCACGAGCAATCACATCGTACAGTTCGCTTCGACGTCGAAAATCACTTTCGCCGGCGGCGGCGTGGCGTTCGTGTCATCGGGCGAGGACGTTCTGAATGCCCTCCAGCAGCGCCTCAGCTTCATGATGATTGGCCCGGACAAAGTGAATCAGCTGCGCCATTCGCGATTTCTGAAAGGCCGTCTCCGGGAACACATGGCCCAGCATGCGGAAATCCTGCGACCCAAGTTTGATCTCGTCGAGAACGTCCTGAGCGCTGAGCTGGGCAATCTCGGCATTGCCGATTGGACGAGGCCTCAGGGCGGCTATTTCGTCTCGCTCGATCTGCGTCCTGGCCTTGCCGCTCAGGTTGTCGACATGGCGGCGGACGTTGGTCTCACCCTGACGCCCGCCGGCGCTACTTACCCTTACGGCAAAGATCCTGTCGACCGCAACGTTCGCATTGCTCCGACTTTTGCCGAACTCGACGAGCTGGAGACCGCCATGCAGGTACTCACGCTATGCGTGAAGCTCGCCTCAGTCAGACAAATCCTTTCCGGACAGGTATGATGCGTGGTCGTTTGCCCGCGCCAGAGGCGCAAAAACGACGTTTAACAAGTATCGCGCCGAGGAAACGTACAACCTGATGTCGGATTGGAAGTTAGAGGATTTCGCCGTTCCGGAAGTTCCCGACAAGGACCGCTTCCACGACTTTGCTCTGCCGGACCCGCTGATGCGGGCCATTGCGGAGCTCGGCTACGAATACTGCACCCCCATACAATCCAAGGCGCTGCCGTTTGCCCTGTCCGACTACGACGTCACCGGCCAGGCGCAGACGGGTACCGGCAAAACCGCCGCGTTTTTAATTGCTGCGCTGACCCGCTTCTGGGAAGAGCCGCTGCAGGACGCGCCCAGGCCAGGCTGTCCGCGGGCGCTGATTCTTGCTCCCACCCGGGAGCTTGCGTTGCAGATTGAAGGCGACGCCAAGTCCCTGAGCAAGTACATGCCGGAGCGCACCGTCTGCGTTGTCGGCGGGATGGACTTCCAGAAACAGATCGACAAGCTCAACAAGAAGCCAGTTGATCTCCTTGTCGCAACCCCCGGCCGGCTGATCGACTTTCTCGACCGCAACATCGTTTCTTTGAAGAGCGTAGAAGTGCTTGTCATCGACGAAGCCGACCGCATGCTCGACATGGGCTTCATTCCGGACGTGCGCCGCATCGTGTTCCAGACGCCGCACAAACGCCAGCGGCAGACGCTGTTTTTCTCCGCCACCTTCAACGACGACGTCATGCGCCTGGCACAGTCCTGGACCATCGACGCCGAGCACATAGTCATCGAGCCTGAGCATGTAGCCACCGACACGGTGGAGCAGAAATTCTGGATGATCGGGCGCGACGAGAAAGACCAGGCGCTGCGTTCGCTGTGCCTGCATGAAGACACGGAACGGGCGATCATCTTCGCCAACCGTCGGGATCAAACTCATCGCCTGATGAAATATCTGCGCGACCACAACGTGCCCTGCGAGGCGTTGGCCGGAGACATTCCACAGCGCAAGCGCCTGGCAACGCTCAACCGCTTCAAGGACGGCGATCTCAAATATCTCGTCGCCACGGACGTTGCCGGTCGTGGCATCCACGTCGACGGCGTGAGTCACGTGATCAACTACGAGCTACCCGAAGACCCCGAGGACTACGTTCATCGTATCGGCCGCACCGGACGCGCTGGCGCCAGCGGCGTCAGCATCAGCTTCGTCTCCGAGGACGACGCCTTCAATCTGCCTCCCATTGAGCAGTACCTGGGTATAAAGGTAGACTGCTCGATGCCGGACATAGAACTGTCCGCAAAAGAATAACAGACGCCGGTATCGGGTCGCTTCACCTGCTCTCAGGCGGGAGATTGCAACCGACGGTTCAAAAAGCCCGGGCCTCACGCCAGCCGCTTGCGATCGCGCGGAACAAGCCGCACAAGCGCCTGTCTCAGTGTCAGCCTGAACCGTAGTACCGAGCCTGAGCGTCCCGGGAGAAGGATTGAAACGCGTAGTCGTCACCATCGTCGTGCTGCTGAACCTGGGGCTCAGCGTGGCTGCCCATGCGCTCGAGGGCTACGCCTACCTACCTGCGACGAGCGATGACATCGAAGAGGCGCTGTCCAGCAATAGCTGGCGTACCGCGCCGGGCACCGCAACCTTCGCCTTCGATGGGCAGGCGCACTGGCTGCGCTACGACATCCCGCCGCAGGACGCAGCAACCTTTTTCACCATCGACAACCCTTGGCTGATCCACATCGACGTCCACCTCGTCGACGGCGCAGGTGAGATCACCACGTATCCCTCGGGAACGTCGCGCCCGCTCTCGGAGCGCCCGATTGTCAGCTCAGTGTTCGCGTTCCCCATCAATCCTGACGTGGCGCAGATCTACGTCTACCACGACGGCCGTGCGGCAACCTACTTCCCGGTGCAGCTTCTCAGCGCGGTGGAATTCTCGGAATTCAACGCCCGACTGAACATCTTCCACGGTCTGTACTACGGCATTGTGCTGATCATGGTTCTGTACAACCTTGCAATGTTTGCCGGCACACGAGTCCGGGCTTATCTCTACTACTCTCTTTATGCCGCCAGTCTCACGGTGTTTCTCACGACCGCCGACGGCACCGGAGCGCTCTTTCTCTGGCCGGAAACGCCCGCGCTCAACAACGTCATGCTGGCGGTTGGCTGGAGTCTCGCCCTCATACTCCTGCTCGAGTTTGCACACAGTTTCCTCAACCTGGCGGATACGAATCGACTCGTCCAGGGCCGCAGAATCCTGCAGGCAGCCATCTTTCTCAGCGCGTGTCTAACGCTTGCTGCCCCGGGACCGCTTGCCTATCTCGTCCAGAGCGGAATCAGCACAGTTACATTCGTCGCGCTCCTCTACATTGGTGCATATGCGGCTCAGAAGGGTCACACCAACGGCGTCATCTTTCTAACCGCCAACAGCATGATTGCCGCAGGCGGTCTGGCCCATCTCGGGATGCTCTTTGCAGTTTTCGAACCCTCCATCGTGCTGCAGCATTCGGTACACCTCGGCTCTATGGCGGAGCTGGCGATACTTTCTGCCGCGCTGGTGCGTCAGCTCAAAGACTCGGAGGATGCCCGCTTCGAAGCGCACCAGCGCCTCCAGGAAGTATCCAGACGCAACAAAGAGCTACGCGCCGCCAAGACCCTCGCTGAAGAACACCGTCAGCTGCAGAAGTCGCTGCAGCAGGCGCAGAAGCTCAAAACCATCGGCCAGCTTGCCGGTGGCTTCGCCCACGACTTCAACAACATCCTCGCGAGCATCCTCGGTTTCGCGGAGCTGGCGCGGGACAAATCGAGCCTCGACGACCGCACCAAGCTGATCCGCTACCTCGAGGAAATCCAGCATTCCGGCGAGCGGGGCGCGAACCTGGTCAAGCAGCTTCTCGTCTACAGCCGCAGCTCACCCTCCGAGCCCAAAGAGCTCAACCTCGGCGACACGCTGCGCCAGGCCCAGGACCTCTTGCGCGGCAGCCTGCCGGCGACGGTGGGCATCAACACGCACCTGCCGGAGCAGACGATCCATCTGCACATCGACCCTGAGCAGCTGCAGCAGGTCCTGGTGAACCTCTGCATCAATGCGGCCGAAGCGATGCACAACCGCGGTCAAATCGACATCCACCTGGAAATGACCACGGCCGATCAATTGCGCTGCAGTTCCTGCCTGTCCCGCTTTTCGGGTGAATACATCGCGATCAAAGTCGAAGACAGCGGCTCGGGTATCAGCGGCACCGCGGAAAACATCTTCACGCCGTTTCAAACCAGCAAAGCGGTCGGCCAGGGTATTGGTCTCGGTCTCTCCGTCGTTCACGGCATCGTTCACGAGCATGGCGGGCACGTGCACGCCGCGAACCGCGCTGAGGGCGGTGCCCGGTTTGTCGTCTACTTCCCGCCTGAGGCGGCAAAACTCGGCGTCCAGACGACCGGCAAGCGTATTCTTCTCATAGAGGACGACCCTTCGGTCGCCATGTATCTGGAATCTCTGCTCGACCCGGACGAGTTCGAAACCGTCTCGGCGGCGATGCCTACCGAGGCGCTCGAGACCTTCGTAGCCAATCCGGAGAGCTTCGATCTCGTCATCACCGATCACCTCATGCCCCAGGGCACGGGTCTTGAGCTCGCCGAAGACATTCACGCGCTGCGCCCGGACCTGCCCGTCATTCTCACCACCGGCAACGCCAACAACCTGGATCCTGAGGCGCTCGCCACGGCGAGCCTTGCAGGGATTTTCGAAAAACCACTGAATTCGGAACAGTTACTGGCTAAGATTCGAGCTCTCTTAGCCGTTTGATCATTCGTCATGGCGCAACCGACACGGGTCGCCGTCGTGCAGCACTGCGCCGGCACTGACGTCGACGCAAATCTGCAGGTGCTGAGCACCCTCAGCCGTCAGGCTGCCGCGGAGGGGGCAACTGTCATTTTCTGGGCGGAAGCGTTCGCCTATCTCGGCCGCCACGAAGTTAAAAAAGAAATGCTGGAGCAGCTTCCGGCCGGCGGACCCATACTCGCTCGGTGTCAGGCGCTCGCACGCGAGCTCGACTGCGAGCTTCTTCTCGGCGGTTTTCACGAGGCCATTCCCGAAGATCCGGAACGTTGCTACAACACCAGCGTTTATCTCGGCGCGGACGGCGAGGTACGCGCAATGTATCGCAAGATACATCTCTTCGACGTCGACATCGCCGACGGGCCGCGACTGCAGGAATCGAAGCAAACCGCACCCGGCAACCGCGCAGTCACCACCGATACCCGCTTCGGCACGCTCGGCCTCACCGTCTGCTACGACGTGCGCTTTCCGCAACTTTACCAACGCCTCGCCGATCTCGGCGCGGTCGCGGTGTCGGTACCGTCAGCGTTTACTGCCACCACCGGCGCCATGCATTGGCATACGCTTCTCAAAGCGCGCGCCATCGAAACCCAGTGTTACGTGATTGCCCCTGCGCAGCACGGTCAGCACAGCAAACACCGCGCCTCCTACGGACATTCGCTCATAGTCGATCCATGGGGACGCATCGTCGCGGAAATCGACGCGGGAGACGGCTACGCCATCGCCGAGATAGACCCGGGCGAAGTTGAGCGGGTGCGGCGTGAGATTCCCAGTCTCGCCAACCGGCAACCCTTCGAGTAGGCTCTCCAGATGTCCGAGTCCATTCGAATCCGCGGCAGCGGCATTCTGATCCTGGCGGCGTTGGTGGTCATCGCCGCCGGCATGAAAGCCGCACAGGATCTCATGGTGCCGTTCCTGCTCTCCGCCTTCATCGCAACCATTGCCGCCACGCCCATGTTCTGGATGCAGCGTCGCGGCATGCCCGCGGCGTTTTCGCTACCCGCCGTCATGGTTGCGATGGTCATTCTGGTGGTCATTCTCGGCGCGCTCGTTGCACAGTCCGCATCAGCGTTTACCGCAAAGCTGCCGTTCTATACGGAGCGCCTTGCTGCGCTGCAAAGCGATGCAAACGCCTGGCTGCAGCCATGGCTCAATCGCATTGGCGTGGAAATTCCAGCGGCGACCATCCAGCAGAACTTCTCGCCGAGCACCGCGCTCGAAATGGCTGGCACCACGCTTGCGAGGCTGGGTGGGGTGCTGTCCAACAGCTTCCTCATCATCCTGACGGTCATCTTCATTCTGGCCGAAGCTGCGAGCTTTCCACGCAAACTTTCTGACGTTCTGCAGGACCCCGAGAAGGACCTGCCCTACTTCTACCGTTTTGCGGAAAACGTCAATCGCTACATCGCCATCAAGACGACCGTGAGCATCGTCACCGGGATTCTGGTGTCCGTCTTCCTGTGGATCCTCGGCGTCGACTTTCCGATCCTCTGGGGACTCCTGGCGTTTCTGCTGAACTATGTACCCACCATTGGCTCACTGTTGGCGGCCATACCACCGATCCTGCTGGCGCTGATACAGCTGGGCCCCGGCCCGGCCGTTGGCGTGGCCATTGGATTCTTCGCGATCAACGTATTCATGGGCAACGGCATCGAACCGCGCTTCATGGGCCGTGGCCTGGGCCTTTCCACCTTGGTCGTATTTCTTTCACTGGTCTTCTGGGGCTGGATCCTCGGACCGGTCGGGATGCTCCTTTCGGTGCCGCTCACCATGACGGCAAAGATTGCGCTCGAAGCCAATCCCGGCACGGAATGGCTGGCGCATCTGCTCGGTCCGGCAGACGCGCTACCTGAACGCCTCGAACCCGAACCTGACGGCAGCCCTGACGAGAGCGCCGGCGTCATCTCCGGTGAGTAACTACGAGCGGCCCAACGTCCGCGCCATGCAGGGTTATACCTGGGGGGAGCAACCTCAGGACGGCCGCACCATCAAGCTCAACACCAACGAGAATCCATATCCCGTCTCGTCCCGGGCGCAGGCGGCGCTGGACAACATCGACGTCAGCGCATTGCGCACGTATCCGCAGCCCACGGCAGACAAGCTACGCGACGCGATTGCGGAACGACATGGAATCGCGCGCAACAACGTTGTCGTCACCAACGGCGGCGACGAGGCGCTACGCCTGGCGCTCAGCACGTTCGTCGACAGCGGCGGTGCCCTGGGGATGGCAACGCCGAGCTATTCGCTGTATCCGGTGCTGGCCAACGTTCATGGCGCCCGCGTGGTCGAAGTCAAATTGAACGACGACTGGTCCCTGCCTGAGAATTTAGCCGCGAGTCTGAACGCAGGAGGAGCAGAGCTCACCTGCCTGGTAAATCCACATGCCCCAACGGGGATCCTGCTCGATCAAGAGAGGCTCGAAGCCATTGCCGCAGACCTCAACGGCGTGCTCCTGGTTGATGAGGCGTACGTCGATTTTGTCACGCCGGAACGCAGCTACGACAGCATGCCGCTGCTCAGACGC
This sequence comes from Pseudomonadales bacterium, assembly GCA_028285415.1. Classification (GTDB taxonomy): domain Bacteria; phylum Pseudomonadota; class Gammaproteobacteria; order Pseudomonadales; family Azotimanducaceae; genus UBA4421. The sequence goes on along the minus strand of JANQPF010000005.1, from coordinate 63,253 downwards.
GACAACGTGCTGATCCTGCGCACGTTCAGCAAAGGCTACAGCCTGGCGGGTATGCGCCTTGGCTATCTCCTTGGGCCCGAAAGCCTCATCGACCCCATCGTCAGCAAAACCCGCGACAGCTACAACATCGACCACATCAGCCAGGCGGTTGGTCTTGCCGCTTTTGAAGATCTCGCCTACGCGCAGCAAGGCTGGGCGGAGGTGCGCAGCGAGCGCACACGCCTGGCCAACGCGCTCGGTCAGCTTGGTCTGTCCAGTCCGCCAAGCGAAGCCAACTTCATCCTGGTGAACGTGCCGGAAACGTCGGGATCCACCGCAGCCTCGCTGCACGCACATCTCAAAGCTGCCGGCATTCTGGTGCGCTATTTCGATGCGCCGATGCTGACCGACAAACTGCGTATCACCGTTGGCACCGCCGAGCAGAACGATGCGCTGATCGACAATCTGAGCCAGGTGCTGACCTGACAACAATCGGAGAACGCCGTGCCTACTTCCGAACACCTCCTGTCACGAGACGCCATTGCAGCCATGCCGGAAAAAGTGGTGCAGCATCAGTTCAACGATAACGCCATTCGCCACACACGCACCCTGAGCGATCCGGCAGGCATGACGCGGATCGGCATTCACCTCGTGCGCATCGAGACCGACCGGGATTCGACGACGCACCACTATCACGACGCCGACGAAGAGTTTATCTACATCGTCTCCGGACGTGGCATTGCCCGCATCGGGGATGAGGAGATCGCCGTCGGGCCAGGAGACTTTCTCGGCTTTCCCGCACCGTCACCGGCGCATTCGCTGCGTAACCCCCACGCGGAGGATCTGGTTTACCTGATGGGGGGTGAGCGCCAGGCAAACGATCTGGTCCACTATCCCGATATTCGTCGCACGCTCATCAAATCGAACGGGCGCCGGCGCTGGACAGACTGGGAGAATCTCGAAGAGCTGCCGCCCCGCTGAGCAAGACCCGCCGAACTATTTCTCCGCGGCCGCGACTAATGCTTCATGATCCCGATACGAGACGAAAATCCCACGTTGCGAGCGCCGATCGCGACCTACGTGCTGATTGGCATGAACGCCGTAGTGTGGGGCGTGGTCCAGGGCTTCGGCGCGCCGGGACCGATGGCGGAAAGTCTCTGTCTCTACGGACTTATTCCGGGCGATCTCCTCAGCACGGCAGCGCCGGGTACGCGCTTCCCGGTCGGTGACGGCCTCGTCTGCCAGATCAACGGCGACGGCGAGGTCAGCTCGCTCTTCAGCTCGATGTTCATGCACGGCGGCTGGCTCCACATCCTGGGCAACATGCTTTTTTTGTGGGTGTTTGGTGACAACGTCGAGGATGTGATGGGCCCGGGGCGGTTTTTCGCTTTCTATCTTCTTTGCGGGCTCGCCGCCGCCGGCGCGCAGATTGCAGCCGACCCAGCCAGCACGGTGCCCATGGTCGGTGCATCCGGCGCCATCGGCGGGGTAATGGGGGCCTACGCGCTGCTCTTCCCGCGCGCCCGGGTGCATCTCCTGATCATCCTTGTCATCTACGTCACCACCATCTCCGTGCCCGCGGTGTTGATGCTCGGCTACTGGTTCCTGCTGCAGCTTCTATCCGGCGTTTTCTCGCTCGGTCAGTCCGGCGGCGGCGTTGCCTTCTGGGCGCACATCGGCGGCTTTGTGGCGGGCCTTGCACTCATCAAGGCATTTGCCAGGCAAGACTTCATAGCGGCGCGCGAGCGCGCAACCAGCCGCCATACCGCCCGTCATCGATGGTTCTAGCTGTCAAAGTCTGAGCGTGCGGTGGTCATTTGCCGCCACCTTCAATAATCTTGCTGATCTATGTGAGCATTCTGGAGAGGAATATGACGCAGCTTCCCGCTGTCAGCCTGGCCGCCGTGCCGGGACGCCGCCTGAAGACCATCGAAGTGGCGCAGGAAATCGAACGCCGCGGCTTTCCCGGTATCTATGGACCCAGCCTCGGCGACAGCCTGTCGCTTTGCACCGCCATTGCCATGGCCACCTCCGAGGTGAAACTCGGCACCTCGATCACGCCGATCTATACGAGAAACGTGTCGGATTTCGCGCAGACCGCGGCGTTCGTCCACGAGGTATCGAACGGACGATTCAGCTTCGGCGTCGGCGTCAGCCACGAACCCGCAATGACCCGGCTTGGCATTACCCAGGGCAAACCGCTCGCCGACATGCGTCAGTTTGTGGCCGATCTCAAGGCGGTGCCGCGGGTTGGCGATCTCCCACCCATTGTGCTTGCGACGCTGCGCAACAAGATGATCGCGCTGGCCGAGGAGATCGGCGACGGCATGGTGTTCGCCAACGGCGCTCGCTCGCACATGGGCGCATCTTTGAGCGTGCTGTCCGAAGAGGCCCGCAGCAACGACGAGTTTCATATCGGCAACATGATCCCGACGTGTATCAGCGAAGATCGCGAGGCAGCCATGGCGGTAAACCGCAAAACGCTGACCGGCTACGCGTTTCTGCCGAACTATCGCAACTACTGGAAAGAAGCCGGCTACGAGGAAGAAATGCAGGGGGTGGAAGACGCCATTGCCGCAAACGATCTCGATCGCGTGCCGGAATGCCTGTCCGAACGGTGGCTGGCCGACACCACCCTCTTCGGCAGCCCGGCGGAAGTCAGGGACGGCATCGAAGCCTGGTTTGACAGCGGCATCAAGACGCCCATCATCGTGCCGTCTGCGGTCAGTGGCGGTCAGATGCAGGCCATCCAGGAATTTTTCGACCTCTGGGATTAACGGGAACCGTCGTGAGCGAGCGTTTCGTCTGGATCGTCCGGCACGCCAAGTCGGCTGAAGGCGCCATCGGCCAGCGCGACCACGATCGCCCGCTCAACCCGCGCGGCGAGCGCGACGGCACCGCGATGCAGGCCTGGTTTGCCGCGCACCCGAACGCACCCAGCTGGATATGGTCGAGCACCGCGCTACGCGCGCGGACAACCGCCGGCTTCATCGAAGCCGCAACCGACGCCGTGGTCGTTGAAACGGTTGATCTGTATCTGGCCGGTCCCGAACAGGCACTGGCGTGCCTGCGCGGGACGCCGGACGACGTCGAGCGGGTGGCGCTCGTCGCTCACAATCCGGGGCTGACCTACCTGGTCAACGATCTCGGGCAGCGTCGGATCACCGACAACCTCGTGACGTTCGGCTGCGCGCTTTTCCGCTACGACGGAGCCTGGGCGGATCTCAACGTCGGCGCCACGGAGCTTGAGTCGCTGACCACACCCAAAACGCTCTAGGCCGGTTTTTCGATGTTCGCCAGATAGAAGCCGTCCCAGACCTGATCGGGAACGATGCGCACGGTCTGCGCCAACGTTTCCCGCAGTGGCCGGGATCCCCAGCGGGTCAGCCCTGGAAGGGTTCTGCAGGGTAAAGCCTCTATCTCCAGGAGTCGGGCGTCCGTGCGCTTCAGCAGGTGTTCAATGACGAGCTCGTTTTCTTCCGGGGCAAAGCTGCAGGTGCTGTAAACCATACGCCCGCCGGGTTTGAGCGCCGCATAACCCGACATCACGAGGCTTTTCTGTTTTCTGCTCGCTTCCCTGACCTTACGCCGGGTCCAGTGTCGATAGCTTGAAGGATCATCCCAGCGCATACGCGCCTGCGAGCTGCAGGGCGCATCCAGCAGCACACGGTCGAAACGCGCGGGCACCGCACGGCCGACGCCGCGGCCGTCACGCTGATAAAAAGCAACAATGTTCACCCCGCAGCGCTCGACGTTCGCACGCAGCCGATGGAAACGGCCTTTGACCGGCTCAACCGCGGCAATGCGTCCGGCGTTGCGCATGGCAACCGCCATTGCAATGGTTTTCCCCCCCGGCGCTGCAGCCAGATCCAGCACTTCCTCTCCGGGTTGTGGATCAAGTACGCGAATCGCAAGCAGACTCGACGGGTTCTGTATGTAGACGCGGCCGCTGCTCGCAGCGTCAGTGCTGGTGAACTCAGAGTCGCGCGGCAGGCATCGCATTTCCGGCATGCCGTCGAGCGGGGTGCCGACCGCTTCGAACGGCGCATCAACCAGCGGGTTCAGCCAATAGCTGAGCACACGATCCGCCCGCATGGACACCATGATTTCCGCCGCCGACGCGTCGCCGTATACGGCAGTGAGCATTTCGACAAACGCTGCGGCGTCCTGAAAGTCATCTGGCAGTTCGCTGGCTGAAGACGTCATCTGCCTAACCGATGTAAGGTGCACGTGTGAGAACTGGGGGACTGTTATGCAACTGGCTAAACCTGCCGTCGACGTTGGCCTGTACACGAATCAGCTGGATGCTATGTTGGCTTTCTGGCAGGAGCAAGCCGGCGTGCCGTTCGCGGAGCTCCTGAAGGTGGGCGGCGGCGTTCACCAGCACCGGCATGCCATCGGCGACAGCGTGTTGAAAATCAACCACACCCGCGCCGCACTTCCCACAGAACAGCCGACGGGACTCAGGCGCCTGGAAGTCTACAGCGATGCCGTCGACGAACCGCTGGAGCTACTCGATCCGGACGACAACGAGGTAATACTCACACCTTCCGGCGCCGGCAAGCACAACCTCCGCATGCACATCACCACGAACAGCGTCGAACAAACGCTCGCGTTTTACCGCGACGTGCTCGGCTTGCCCGCGCTCGGCGACAACGAGGTTGCGGTAGGCGCTTCATTGCTGTCGTTCGAGCCCGGAAAGGTTGCACCTTTCGAACGCCAGGCCCGCGGCTACCGCTACCTGACCGTACAGGTGTTCGACGTCGTGGGCACCCATCAGCAGATCCTCGACGCCGGCGGCACTGAAGGGATGGCGCCGGTGCGTCTGGGGGAGGTTGCCTATATCTCGTTCGTGCGCGATCCGGACGGCAACTGGATCGAAATCAGTCAGCGCAAATCCATCACCGGCTCGCTCGACTAACGGAGCACCGGCGCTTTTCTTGTTAGAATACGAGACTTGAGATCAAGGAGAAGTATCAGTGTTTACCATCATCGTCTTACTCGCCATAGCCTACCTACTGTGGCGCATAAGCGACCAGCTGCCGGACATTCTCTTTCGTCTGAGCGAAATTCAGCGGGACATCGCGGAAATTCGCCGGCGTGGCGAAAGTACCGATGACAGCGGCGGGGAATAACCTCTAGCCCACGGTCACGAAACCGTGAATATGAACTGGCGCATCTGGCTCGGTCTGGGATTGACCGGCACGTGGATTCTGCTGGGTATTATTTACATCAGTAGCACGGTCGGCTGGGTGAATTTCAGCAACATGCCGCCGGAAACCCTGGGCAACTTCCTGGAAGGCGCCTCCGCGCCGCTGGCTTTCCTGTGGCTTGTCATCGGCTACTTTCTGCAGCAGAAAGAGCTCGAGCAGAATACCGAGGCGCTGCGCGCCCAGGCAATCGAGATCCGCAGAAGCGCTGAGCAGGCGGTTATCCAGTCAGAGAACCTGGCCGCGAGCGAAATCCACGCGCGACAGGAGGCGTTTCTCCAGGTTGCCAACTCGATTCGCGGCCAGCTCGGTTCCATATCGGGTCTCCTGTACATCTCCAGTCAAGGCAATCCCGGCGTATCCGCCGACAAAGAAATCGCAGAGCTCTTCTCCGCGCAAAGCAGCGGCGTGGATCGTGAGGCGTTTTCCCGGCGCCTGCTGACGCTGCATTTGTCCCTGGACGACCCGCAGGAGAAGTTTGATCTCTTCTACGCCACGGAAGTGCGCGCGCGACACACCAACAACTTCATCTTCACATTCGAGAGAATGATGCGCCGCGCCGCGGAGGTAGACACCGACAGCTTGATCACGGATGCGCTCTCGGCCAGCGCCCATGGTTTTCTCTACAGAGTCATGAAGCGTCATCAGGAGAGCGCGCCGGAAGCGTGGTCCGATCACACGAAAACCGGCACACACATCAATTTTTAGGGAGGGAGTATGTCGAACTCAATTCGTATCATCTGTGCGCTGTGGTTGCTCGCCGCAGCGACAGCCATGGCAGGACCTGCCGACCGTTTCGCCAACGTCGAAATCAAAGCCCAACACGTGTCGGGTACCGTGCACATGCTGGAGGGCGCCGGCGGCAACATCGGTGCCTCCGTCGGGCCCGATGGCACGCTGATCATCGACGATCAGTTTGCGCCACTCGGCGACAAGATCATCGCAGCGCTGGACGCGCTTGGCGGCGAACGGCCGAAGCTCATTCTCAACACCCACTACCACGGCGACCACACGGGCTCGAATCCGCAGATGGGCGATACCGGCACCATCATCTCTCACGACAACGTGCGGGTGCGCCTGCTCGACCAGGAAGACTTCCCGCGCAGCGGCCTGCCGCTCGTCACCTATGACGATGACGTCACCGTACATTTCAACGACGATACGCTCGTTGTGCTGCACCTGCCGAATGGCCATACGGACGGGGACTCCGTGGTGTGGTTCAAGCAGGCCAACGTCATCCACATGGGCGATCATTTCTTCAAGGAACGCTTTCCTTTCGTGGACGTTGCAGCCGGCGGCAGCATCGACGGTTTCGTGGCGAACGTCGAGCGGGTCATCGGTCTGGTTCCGGCGGATATTCAGGTCATTCCGGGCCACGGCACGCTGTCGACGCTGGATGAGCTGGCGGCAACCACCGCAGCCGTCAAATCTTCGAGCGCGCTGATCCGTGAGCGCCTGGCCGCGGGCGCGGCCAGCGCTGAGATCGCGGCTGAGATCGACGAGGCTTACCCGGGTTGGGGCAGTGGTTTCATCTCCGCCGAACGCTGGGTACAGATTGTCCAGGCGGACGACGCAGGCTGATGAACGTCGATCCGCTGGCTTTGTTTCGCACCGAACGCGAGGCAGCGCGCGCGGCGGACGATCCGATGGCGCATCTGTGCACCGTTGCCAACGTCGACGCGGACCGTCAACCGCAAGTACGCACGCTGGTGCTCAGGGACATCGAAGGTCAGCTTGCGGTATTCGTCAACGCTTCGAGCCCCAAGTGGCCGCATATCCAGGAGCGTTTTGCGTTCTGCACCTACTGGCCGAGTTTGTCGCTGCAATACCGGTTCGACGTCGTTGCCGCGCCGCTGTCGCCCGAGACGCTGGCAGCAAGCTGGGCGCTCAGACCCGACGCGCCAAAGCGCATGGACTGGCTGTATGAGCTTCACGACCCGCAAAGCAGCCACATAGATTCCCGCGAGCATCTGCTGGAAGTATTCGGCAGGCTCGCCGTCGACGAACCGCTGCGCGCGCCGCCCAACGCGCGCGGGCTGCTGCTCGAGCCAAAGCAGATCGAACGGCTGGATCTCACCCAGGACAACGGCGTGCACGACCGCCAGCGCTTCGAACAGGTGGACGGTGCGTGGCAGCAGCGGACGCTGATTCCCTGAAACTCAACCGAGCTCGGCGGTGACGATGCCCACCAGGTTTTCGAAGCAGGAGGTTTTGGCCACCTCGATAAAACCTTCAATGAACGGCGCCGTTGCCTGGTCCTTGCGGACGGCCGCATACAGCGTGGGCCAGACCCCTTCCTCACCCAGAGAACGCACAGCCAGGTAATCTTTCTCCGAGTATTCGTGCAGGGCCCAGTTGGGCAGGCACGCCACGCCGCGGCCGCTGGCGACAAGCTGCACGATCATGGTCGTCAGCTCAGCATGGCGCACCCGCTTGGGCTCGACGCCGGCCGGATCAAGGAAACTCGTGAAGAGATCCAGACGCGAACGATCCACCGGGTAGCTGATCAGCACCTCCTGACTGAGGTCCATCGGCTCCAGCCACTCACGCGCTACGAGCACGTGATCTTTGCACATCGCCAGCTGTGCCTCGTAGCTGAAAAGGGGAAAGTAGTGCACACCCAGCTCTTCCACCGGGTCCGCCGTGATGACCAGGTCCAGGTCGCCACGAGCAAGCGCTGGCAACGGCGCGAAGTGGAAGCCGCTGGCAATGTCGAGCTCCACGTCGGGCCACTGGTCGCGGTAGGTATCTATGGCTGGCAGCAGCCACTCGAAGCAGCTGTGGCATTCGATGGCCATGAAAATACGCCCGGACTCGCCGCCGGCCAGGCGCTGCAAATCCAGCTCCGTGCTATGCACGCGCGGCAGCACCTCGTCGGCCAGCTTCAACAAGCGCGTGCCCGCGCTCGTGAACCGCACCGGTCGGGTTTTGCGCACGAACAGCGTGCAGCCGATGCGAGATTCGAGCTCTTTGATCTGATGTGAGAGCGCGGACTGCGTCAGGAAAACCCGATCCGCAGCTTCCACCAGACTGCCCGTGTCGCGCAGCGCCACCAGCGTACGGAGATGGCGCAACTCAATATGTGACATGAATCGCACTCACTTTTAGAGATCTCAACTTGCATAGTATTCATTTATAGAAATCGTGTCACGTCTACGATCGATTTGAGGACCAGTGCACGATGGGCGCCACACCGGTGTCTTACACTGCCGCTAATTATGTTCAACCCCAATACCAAGCTGATCGACGCATTTGTGGCGCACACCGTCAGCGAATTTCTGCGCCTGTTTCCCGAGCCGGAAACCCAGCAGACCCAGTCACTGGAGCAGGCCGCACGCACCGCCATGGAGGCGCTGCTGAACTGTGACTGCCCGTACCACGACGTGCAGCACACGATGTTGGTTACCGACGTCGGCCAGACCATTTTGCAGGGCAGGCAGCTGGCACGCGGTGATCTGACGCCGCACGACTGGCTGCAGGCCGTCGTCGCTATGCTGTTTCACGACGTCGGCTATCTGAAGAACCTCCTGCCCGAGGATACCGTGGAGAGCTGCCTGGCCGATGAGACTGATGCGCGTGTCATCCCGCCTCCCGGATCGACCGACGCCTACATGACGCCATATCACGTGACGCGTGGAATCATGTTCGTCACCAACCGTTTTGCCAACGACCCGGCCATCGATACGGTGGCAGTCAGCAAGTGCATCGAAATGACCCGCTTCCCTGTCCCCAGCGCAATTCGCTACCAGGAAACCGACAGCCTGGCCGCCCTGGTGCGCGCCGCCGACCTGATTGGTCAGATGGCGGATCCGCAATACCTGCAGAAGCTGTCGCGTCTTTTTGCAGAATTCGTCGAGACGGGTGAAGCGGCCCGGCTCGGCTTCGCCAACGCAGGCGGTCTGCGCGAAGGCTTTCCGGAGTTCTTCTACTCACACGTGCACCCCTACATCGGCGCGGGGATCGAATACCTGAAGCGCACCCAGGAAGGACATCAGTGGATCGCAAATCTTTATCACCACCTGCACATCAATCAGTCGCAGCAGGAGCTCGATCCCAAGCTGCGCGCGCCGGAGCTGGTTGTCGACAATCGGTGCTGAACCGCCGTTAACCCGCCGCCTCGCAGCCTGGCGCCGTCTGGCTGCACTCTTTAGAATGCCCTCCCTTTGCTGAATGACACAAAAGGCAGGCAACGCTGTACCCCTCCCACGCCGCAACATCGCTGGAAACCCCGGCGGCGCCAGAAGGCCGTGCGCTGCGCATCGCCCTGCTCGGCTATCGCAGCAACCCGTTCAGCGGCGGGCAGGGGGTGTATCTCAAGTACGTATCGCGCGCCCTGGCCGCGCTCGGTCACCGTGTGCACGTCATCTCCGGCGAGCCTTACCCAGAGCTCGATCCGTCCGTTGAGCTCATCAAGCTGCCGGGGCTCAACCTCTTCGACGAAGCGTCCCCCGCACGCGCACTACGGCCCCGCCATCTGAAATCGTTCACCGATACGTTCGAGTGGGCTTCCATGGTGAGCGGCGGTTTTCCGGAGCCCTACACCTTCGGACGACGTGTGTATCAGTATCTACGCGCACACGCCGGTGACTACGACATCGTGCACGACAACCAGACGCTGAGCTGGGGCGTCGCTCGCCTGCCGCGGCTGGGTCTGCCGCTGGTCACCACCATCCATCATCCGATCACCAAGGATCTCGAGATTGCGCTTGCCAATACCGATGAGTGGGACATGCGTCTTCTCATACGGCGCTGGCATCTATTCCTGCGCATGCAGACCCGGGTTGCACGGCGACTGGCACACATCGTCACGGTGAGCGAGCGTGCCAAAGCCGATATTGCCCGGGACTTCGAGGTCGATCCCGCGCGCATCCAGGTGGTGTACAACGGCGTTGACTGCGACGAATTTCGACCGCTACCTGACATCTGCCGCGCACCCTGCAAACTGATCACTACCGCGTCCGCCGACCAGCCGCTCAAAGGTACCCAGCACCTCATCCCGGCGTTGAAAACGTTGGTCGCCGAGTTTCCCGAACTGAGGATGACCTTCATCGGCAAACCCAAACCCGAAGGCGCCACCGAGAAACTGATCAACGACCTCGGCGTCGGCGGCCACATCGAGTTTTTACATGGCGTCGGCACAGCCGAAATCGTCGCCCGTTATGCGGAATCGACGCTTGCGGTGGTTCCGTCCGAATACGAAGGCTTCGGACTGCCAGCAGCGGAAGCCATGGCCTGCAGCGTGCCGGTCGTCTCGACCGACGGCGGCGCGTTACCGGAGGTGGTGGGGGATGCCGGGATTGTCGTGCCCCACAGCAACCCAACCGCGCTCGCCCAGGCGATAGCAGCGCTGCTGCGTGACCCGGCCAGACGGCACGCGCTTGGCAACGCGGGCAGGGTGCGCATGACCCGGGAATTCGACTGGCAGAAGACCGCTCAAACGCTTTCCGCACACTACCATGATCTCATCAAGGCGCGCGTCGCCGCATGAGCCTCGAGACGATCAATTTTGACGACTTCCCCCTGCAGCCGGGAGACCGCGTGCTGGACCTCGGCTGCGGTGAAGGCCGTCACGCCATCAGCGCGTACCTGAGTGCCGACGTGCACGTTATTGGCCTGGACCTGAGCGAACGGGATCTCAACACCGCGCGTCAGCGCCTCGAGGCGTTTGTTGGCGACGATGTGCCCGAGGGAAAAAGCTGCACCTTCGTGCACGGCAGCGGCCATGCCCTGCCGTTCAAAGACAACAGCTTCGACAAAGTAATCTGCGCGGAAGTGCTGGAACACATCCCCGAATACCAGTCTTTCCTGACTGAGATCAAGAGAGTGCTGAAACCCGGCGGACTCTTTGCCGTCAGCGTGCCGCGCTTCGTTCCTGAGTGGATCTGCTGGCGCCTGTCAGACGCTTACCACGAAGCGGAAGGTGGTCACGTGCGCATCTTTACCGCGAGCGAGCTGAGAAACGCCGTCGAGCGTCAGCACATGCGGCGCTACCGTCGGCACTGGGCGCACAGCCTGCACGTGCCGTACTGGTGGCTGCGCTGTCTCCTCTGGGAGCGCGGTGAAACGGCGAAGCCCGTGCAGGTTTATCACCGCTTTCTCGTCTGGGACCTGATGCAGCAACCGCCGCTGACGAGATTGCTCGATCGAATTTTCAATCCCATCATGGGCAAAAGCGTTGTCATGTATTTCGTGAACGAGCTATGACCCACAATCCCGCCAGCCTCGCCAGCACCGCCCGCTACATTGTCCAGTTGCAGCTGCCGTCTGGCGCGCTGCCCTGGTTTGCCGGTGGCATCGTCGATCCCTGGGATCACGTCGAGGCCATCATGGGTTTGTCCATCGGCGGATACTTCCACGAGGCGCGGCGCGGCTTCGGCTGGCTGGCAGCCATGCAACGGGCAGACGGCGCTTGGTACGCGGCGTACGAAGATACCCATGCTGCCGACGCCACCCGCGCGGAAACGAACTTCGTGGCATATCCGGCAACCGGGCTCTGGCACTACTATCTGATCACACGTGACGCCGCCACGGTGATCGAGCACTGGCCGATGGTCGAACGTGCGCTCGAGTTCGTGACCGGCCTGCAAACCGCAGAAGGCGAAATCTACTGGGCGCTCGATTCGAAGAAGGGTGTCAGCAGGGATGCCCTGGTCACCGGCTGCAGCTCGATCTACAAAAGCCTGCTGTGCGGCGCGGAGATTGCGCGGCTCGTTGGTGCCGATCCAACGCGCTGGCTCGCGGCACGCGCTCGCCTCGGGGAGGCCATACGCGAAAAGCCGCACCTCTTCGATCGCACCTGGCCTTCGAAAGCGCGCTTCTCGATGGACTGGTTTTACCCCGTGCTGACCGGCGTGTATGAAGGCGAGCACGCCACCCAACGACTCGACGGTCGCTGGGCGGAATTCGTCGAGGCGGGCCTCGGTTGTCGCTGTGTGGTGGAAGAACCGTGGGTCACCGTTGCGGAAACCTGCGAGCTGATCCTGGCCTGCCTGAACGTCGGGCACGGCGATCGTGCACGAGCGCTTTTCAAGGACCTGCAGCGATTTCAGGTCGAAGATGGCAGCTGGTGGACCGGCTACGTCTTCAAGGACGATGTCCACTGGCCGGATGAACGGCCAACCTGGACATCCGCCGCAATTCTACTGGCGGCGGACGCCTTGTACGGGCTCACTCCCGGACATCATCTCTTTACGGCACACGCGCCGCTAACAGCGTCGTAACACGCCAAGGGTCCGGGTCATGGGAAGCGTCTCGAAGAGACCTGAGGCCTGCGCGAGCCTGTAGATTTCGTGCGGCGCCTGTCCGCCAAGGCTTTCGTTATCGAAGATATCGTGAATCGCCAGATACCCACCCCGGCAGATATGCCCAACCCACGTCTGATAGTCTGTCATCGCGGTTTCCAGGCTGTGGCCGCCATCGATGAACACCAGGCTCAGCGGCGTCTGCCAGTACCTGCCGGCAATTGTGCTGCTCGCCACAATGGGTATGACCACGTCTTCGAGATCAGCCCGGTGCAGCGTGCGCCTGAGCGCAGGCAGCGTCTCCATACAGCGGAGCTCAGTGTCGTACAGCTCAGCGTCGTGATACTCCTCACCCTGCTGATGCTCCTCCGAGCCACGGTGATGATCGAGCGCGTACAGCTGCCCGCCGCCGGCGCGCACGCCGCTGCCCAGATAAAGCGTCGATTTGCCGCAATAGCTGCCAATCTCGAGGCACGGTCCAAGTGCGCTGGCACTGAGGGCGAGTTCGTAGAGTCGCGAACCCTCCGCCGGGTCCAGGAAGCCCTTTACGCTGTCAGGATCAATGGGTAGCTGCATGAGCGTCTCCCGCTTGGTGTCAGGCCAGGCATGTTACTCCTACCCCAAATTTGTGACGTATCCTCTTGTTAAACCGTGAGTTTGGCACTACTATCCGCGCCGATTGACTGCTGCTTCGGCTGAACCGGGGCAACATCAGACGTCCGCATCGATGCGGACAACACGAAAAGAGGTCTGTTTTGCATAACACGAACCCGCACATCGCCATTCACGCCGTGATGCTCAGCATCGCAGCGACGGCGCGCGTGCTGGTGGCAAAGCGCAAATAGCAGACCTTCTTTTTGGGAAGGTCTCTTACGGACCTTCCGACATCCAACCGGCAGGTCCTGGAGATCAGGAAGTACTTGTTAGGCATTTTCTAGGAAGAAAACAATGGATGATCCAAGACGCAGCGAAGTGCAAACCCCCCAGCCTCATGGCGAAACCCCTGAGCCTGCCGAACCAGAGCCAATCGGCAACGACGCAGGCTGGCTGCTTGCCCAGGACGACGAGGACTCGGGTTTCGTACGCGCATACAACTAGCGGTGCGCGGCGTCAGCCGCCCAGGCCGAAAAATATGAGTACGAAGCTCACCGGCACCGTACCCACGTAGTAGAGCGCAAAATTCAGCCGATCGTTTTGATCCGTATCGGTGCTGAGCTGCAGACGGCTGCCGAGTATCAGCCACACCGCGCCTGCGATGACGAACGCCAGAATGAGCGTCAAAACTACTGCGGCCAAAGCGACTCCTGCACGACAAATTCCTGAGCTTTACTACACTTCATGTGAACGAGCGTCACATGAGGTTCAGATGCAGGTTAACACGTCGTCACCCGACAGCCAGCGCCAATTGCTGATGCACGGCGTTGTGACCAACGGCCGTGGTGAGGCCAGCGAACGATTCGTCGATCACGCCGAATTCGGGTTGTGGAATTACCTGCTCACGCAAAAACACGGCTTGACGGTGAACGCCCACGAACCCTGTGTCTGGGTGCCTGAAAACGAGTATCAGCAGCACGAGAATCTATTTGCCCACGCATCGTTCCGGTTGGCTGTCACCCGCCTGACCCACCACTGCTACGACGAGCAAATCGGGATTACCGAAAAGCGCGTACGTTTTGTACCCAGTGAAGATCTCGATCTGGTCAGCCTGCTGCTCGAGGCGCATTTCGCGAGTGATCGAGACTACGTGGTGCTCGACATCGAGGCAGGTGCCGCCATCAGCACGGCACCCGCACGGGGTGTCCTCAGAGCGCGCCCAGCTGCAGCATATTGCGCGGCTTAGCGCCCGTCAGATCCGCGATCCGCTCGTAGCTTGCTGCCACGTCATCGGCATCCGCATCAACGCCGAGATTGACGCCTTCGTTCTCGACGATGCACGCCATCGAATACTGACCACCCTGCGCCTGTAGAATGATGCCGTTCGGTGCGTCCTGACTCACGAGGAAAATTGCGGCGGGGGTGACCAGCTCCGGCCCAAGCTGCTCCTGCGCCGCTTCGGGAATGAGGTCTTCCGTCATGCGCGTTGCGGCAACAGGGGCAATGGTGTTCGTGTGAATGTTGTTCTTGGCACCTTCAATTTTAAGTGAGTGCATGAACCCAACCTGCCCCAGTTTCGCGGCGCCATAGTTGGTCTGCCCGAAGTTGCCGTACAACCCCGTTGGCGAAGTTGTCATAAGAATACGTCCGTAGTTCTGTTCACGCATGATGGGCCACACGGCGTGGGTGCAATAGACGGCGCCCATCAGATGGACATCCATGACGAGCTCAAAGTCGTCCAGCGTCATCTTGGCGAACGACTTGTCGCGCAGAATTCCGGCATTGTTGATCAGGATGTCGACACGCCCCCAGGCGTTGAGCGCATCTTCCACAATGCTGCGCGCTCCGGCGCGGTCAGATACGGAGCCGCCGTTGGCAATAGCCTCACCACCCGCCGCCTTGATTTCCGCGACAACGCTCTCTGCTGCTTCAGAAGAACCGCCCGAGCCGTCAACCGCGCCGCCAAGGTCGTTGACCACCACCTTGGCGCCGCGCTTTGCCAGCTCCAGAGCATGACAACGGCCCAGACCACCACCGGCGCCGGTCACAATGGCCACTTGATCGTCGAAGGAAATACTCATGTCGGTTACTCCAATTGTTTTAATGGTGCGGATTCAAGGCCGAAAGCCGAAATGGACCGGTCCCGTCAGCTGATCGAGTTGTGGCTGAATCCAATCCACCCATTCACAAAGCATGGGCCGGGTTTCGCGCGGATCAATCAGCTCGTGGACGGCAAAAGACTCGGCGCGCGGAAACGGCGAACGACCCTGACGCAGAATGTCTTCATATTCTTTGCGTTTGGCATCCGGATCTTCGGCGGCGGCAATTTCGCGGTGAAACGCCACAGCCACGCCACCCTCCAGCGGCAGCGCACCTGATTCCACCGACGGCCATGCCAACACGTAGTTCCCCGGCGCATAGTGCGCAGCGGTGGCCACCCCGAAGCCCTTGTGTACCTGAATGACCGCCCATGGAATGGTCGATTGCGCGGCTGCGGCCACCGCCGCCATGCCATAGCGAATGGTGCCGTTGCGTTCGGACTCCGGGCCAATCATGAATCCGGGCTGGTCGACGAAGTTGATGATGGGCACGTGGAACGTATCGCACATTTCCACAAAACGTCGGTACTTCTGCGCCGCTTCCGCGGTCATTGCGCCGGCGTAGAAACGGCAGTCGTTGGCAAGCACCCCAACCGGCTGGCCGTCGAGGCAGGCAAAGCCACAGATCTGGCTTGGGCCATAGGACGCGCCAATCTCAAAAACGCTGTCCTGATCGACCACCATCTCGACGATCGCGCGCATGTCAAACGGCGTATTGCTCTCCCGCGGCACTGCAGTCAGAAGTTCCTGCTCCATGCGATCCACCGGATCATCGCACGCATAGCGCGGCGTGCGTTCCCACACGCTGCCCGGAAGATAGCTCAAGAAACGGCGCATCTGCCGAAACGCGTCGTGTTCGTCGTCCGCCAGATTGTCAACAATGCCGCTCGTTGCATGCACCGCGGCGCCGCCAAGCTCGTCTTTGCTCATCTTCACGCCAAGCGCGCGTTCAACCAACGCCGGTCCGCCAATGAGAATTTGCGCCGTGTGTTTGGTCATCACCGAAAAGTGCGAAGCAACCAGGCGCCCTGCTGGAAAACCCGCAACCGCACCCATGGCGCCAGAAACCACCGGCACTGCCGCGAGCGCATCGGCAATGATCTTGAACCGGGGCTCGCTGAACACGGGCTCACCCACGGTACCGCCCTTCTTGGCACTGCCCTTGACGCTGCCACCACCGCCCTCGAGCATGCGCACCAGTGGCACTCTGTACTGTACGGCCAGATGCTCGGCGTAGACGCTTTTGCGCAAGCCCGCGGCGTTCGGCGAGCCACCTTTGAGCGTGAAGTCCTCACCGCCGACAACTACCCGACGTTTGTCGATTTTGCCGAATCCAACGACATAGTTGGCGGGTACGTATTCGACAATTTCATCGTTATCGTCATAAACCGGGCTGGCTGTTGCCTGGCCGTGTTCCCGGAAGGTCCCCGGATCGAGCACCTCGTCGATCCGCTCGCGTATCGTCAGACGGCCTCTGGCGTGCTGCTTGGCGATTCCCTCTTTACCGCCCTGCTGCTTGGCCAGGTAACGGCGCCGCTCGAGCTCCTTGACTTCGGGATCCCAGCTCATGTTATTCGGGATCCGCAAAGTCCGGCGCACGCTTCTCGAAATTCGCCATGATGGCCTCGCGCTGGTTCGGCTGTCCGATGAGCGCCGCCTGCATGCTGGCTTCGAGCTCGAGCCCGGTACGCTCATCGGCATGCCAGGCAGTTTCCAGGAGCGCTTTCCCCGCACGGACCGCGTCCGGAGATTTACCGGCAATCTCGCGTGCCAGGTCCATCGCGGCCGCCATGGGATCTTCGGCAATCCGGGTGATGAGACCAAGTTCCAGGGCCTGCTGAGCGCTCAGCACGCGGCCCGTAAAGGTCAGCTCTTTGGCCACATCGAGCGGTACCAGGTCACGCAGCGTCTGGGTGAGGCTCATGTCCGGAATGAGACCCCACTTGATCTCCATGATGGACATTTTTGTTTCGGGAGCGGCAATACGAATGTCCGCACCTAGCGCAATCTGCGCGCCGCCGCCGTAGGCAACGCCGTGCATGGCACAGATGACCGGCACTGGCAGTCGCTTCCAGACGTACGCTGGACGCTGCGCCCGGTTCTCCGGGCCGTCCCCTCGGCTCAAGAGCCCGTCAACGGATCCGCCGCTTTCGTCACGCCCCGCCATGCCGGCAAAGCTTTCCATATCGAGACCGGCACAGAATCCGCGGCCGTTCCCGGAAAGCACGACAGCGCGCACTTCTTTGGCGGTGGCAAGCTGCTGGCCTGCTTCGATGATGGCATTGAACATGTCGCCGCTGAGCGCGTTGTACTTTTCCGGGCGGTTGAGGCGCACATCGGCAACGCCGTCAGCCACCTCAATGGTTACCAGATCACTGGCCATTGCTTCCCCCTGATCCGTTTTTTTATTCAAGCCGCGGGATGCTAACACACTCGGTAGGATTCGATCTTACGCCGGTTTTGCGACCACCATTGTGGTCAGACGACCGGCCGTAACCAGCCGCCGGGCATCGTCACGCGCCTCGAGATCCCAGACCATGGACGTGCGCCCGATGCGCAACGCCCGGGCGCTACCCCGCACCCAGCCCGATCCCACCCCGTGCAGATGGTTGCAGTTGATTTCAATGCCCACGCACATGTGAGTCTCCGGTACGCAGTGGTTGGCGGCTGCGCTCGCGAGCGTCTCCAGGAGGAGCGCCGACGCCCCGCCGTGCAGGAGTCCGAACGGTTGCATCGTGCGCTCATCAACCGGCATTCGGCCGGCCAGAAAATCGTCGCCGACTTCGATCATTTCAATGCCAAGACGAGAGACCGCGGTACCCTGATGGAGCTCATTCAGAGCACTGAGATCCGGCGTCGTCACCCAGATCGCCCGCTCAGGCATTCTCGACCCGCTGCCTGGCGCGTTCGAGATCTGCCGTGGTGAATCCGGCAATCTGTTTGTAACGATCCGCAATGGCCTGTCGTTCGGCCATCGGCACAACGTCTTCAATGTCGTTGAAGCCGTCAGGCGCTCGCTCCTCAGCCAGCTGCATCACCTGCTCCGGTCCATTGCCGCGGTTGGCTCTGACGATCGCGGCGGTCGGTGGCAGGCGCTCCGTTTCGTAACGCTTGAAAGCCGCCGCCACGGATCTTTCCTCGACCACTGCCGCCGTCAGCGCGCGCGCATCGAGGATGGCCTGCGACGCGCCGTTCGATCCAATCGGATACATGGGGTGGGCGGCATCGCCGAGCAGCGTGACGCAGCCGAACGTCCATGCTTCCACCGGATCGCGATCAACCATGGGAAACTCGTAACAAGGATCTCTACGAGAGAGCAGCGCCGGCACGTTGAACCAGGGGAAGTCCCAACTCGCGAATTCTGGTTCGAACTCATCGAAATTGCCGGACCGGTTCCAGTCCTCACGCTCCATCAGCGCCGTAACTGGGTAGCGCAGCTCGGCAATCCAGTTCGTCAGCGACTCCCCCCTGAGATATGCCTGCTGATTGACGGGATACGCCACGAACTTCTGGTGCATGTTACCCGCCATGAACATCGAGCGCCCGGAAAGGAACTGTTCCGTCGACGACAGGCCGCGCCAGAGGATGGCGCCGTTCCAGATGGGCATACCCTCATCGGGGTAAAACTGCGCTCTAATGGTCGAGTGAATGCCGTCAGCGCCGATAACGCCGGCGCCTTCGACGGCGTGACTGACACCGTCCGCATCCGTGAAGGTGAGCGAGGCGCCGTTATCGTCCGATGCAACGCTCTCGACCGTTGCGCTGCAGCGCACCGCATCCGCTCCAAGGCGCGCCTCAACTTCCGCCAATAGCAGCATCTGCAGGTCGCCGCGATGAATCGAGACCTGGGGATACGGCAGCCCCGCAGCACGCCCGCGCGGCTCCTGCCAGACTTCCTGCCCAAACTTATTGAAGTACCGCAGCTCCTGAGTTTCGATGCCAAGCGCCAGCAGGCTTTCGGTCAAGCCCAATTCGTCGAGACAGGCAATGGCGTGAGGCAGCAGATTGATCCCGACACCCAACGGCCGAATCTCACCGACGCTTTCGTAGATCTGCACCGGCACGCCGCTGGCGTGAAGATACAGCGCGGTGGTAAGCCCGCCGACGCCGGCGCCTGCAATCAGCACTGGTTTGTTCACGTTTCTCCCCTCCACGCGTCCACGACTCATCCCGTTCGTGGCCGTCCCGACAAGGAGTGTGTCGAAAGCCCCCGGATTTGTAAAACCCCTGCAAAAACGGCCCTTTCGTCCGCTCGTCCAGCCCGAACACCCTCGCGTTTACGGTACGGTAGTGACATTCACGACCACGGAGTAGCGATGAACCTGGCCCAACTGATCCGCCATCACCCGCTGCTGCATGCGGACCTGTGCAGCCTGGGACTTTCATCCGGCAACATCCTCACCGTTGCCGATCAGATCTCTGCCCAGCTGGGGACGGTGAACGGCAACCTCAGTCAAGTACTGGAGCGACTGGATCGTCGCAGCTTCGTGCACGCAGTGGATGCAAAACGTGTCGCCCTCGATGCCGGCATCTCGCCTGCGCTGGCGCAGGCTAGCGTTTTTACCATTGCTCCGTGGGTGGAGCGCTTTCGACCGACAATACAATGAAGGTATGCTGAAGCTATGAACATCTGGATGTTGGAAGACGACCCGGCACAGGCACAGATGCTGCTGGGATGGCTACGAGAGGCGGGTCACGAAGTTCGTCATTTTGAACGCGGCAAGGACATCCGCGTGGCGCTCGAGGACGGCCGCTTCGACCTGCTCATTCTCGACTGGGAGCTTCCGGACAGCACGGGTATTGAAGTGCTGGGTGACGTGCGCAGCAAAGTGAGCTGGCACGTGCCCGTGCTTTTTGTTACCCAGCGGGAAGCAGAAACGGACATCGTCAACGCGCTGGCAAACGGTGCTGACGACTACATGGTCAAGCAGATCAGCCAGGCAGAGTTTCTGGCGCGCGTCGACGCGCTCGGACGGCGCTTGGCCAACCAGGAGCTCGATTTCGATATCGGGCCGTACACGTTCAAACCGCAGAGCCAGGACGTGCTGCTGGACGGCGAGCCGTGCGACCTGACGGCAAAAGACTTCGATCTCGCTTGGTATATGTTCCGGCACAAAGGCAGGCTGCTGTCACGCGAACAGCTGCTGCGCGACGTCTGGGGCGTCAGCGGCCTCAACACACGCACCGTGGATGTGCATGTGAGCCGCATCCGCAAACGCCTGGCAATCACGCCTGAAAAGGGATTCCGCATCAAAACGATCTATCAGCACGGTTATCGTCTCGAAGAGCTATGACCCGGTACTGCGTTTTACTCGCTCTGAGTCTCGCGTTTGCGTGCAACGCGGCTGCGGATGATTGGGAATACACGTTGCGCCCGGGCGATGAGCTCTGGAGCATCGCCCGCGACTACTGCGGTAGCGCAAGCCTGGCCGGGGCAATCGCAGATCACAACGGACTCGCCAACGTTTCAGCCGTTCGCGCCGGACAGCGTATCGCCATCCCTACCGCATGGCTGGTGTTCGCCCCGGCTACGGCAAGCGTCGTGCAGGTCTCCGGGGATGCGCGCATCAAACAAGGCGCCGCACCGCAAGATCCTGAAGTGCCTGCAAGAAGCGGCGACGAGCTGCTGATGGGTTACAGCATCATTACCGGTGAGGGGGCAGCGTTGGTGGCGTTTGCCGACGGCTCCCAGCTTTCGGTTCAGCCTGACTCCCGCGTGCTGTTCAACAAGCTTACGGCTTTCGGTCCTGCCGGTATGGTCGACACCCATCTCCGATTTGCTTACGGACGCGGGGATGCCCGGGTTCAACCTCAGAACCGAGGAGACCGTTTCCGCATACAGACGCCGCAGGGAATTGCGGCCGTGCGCGGCACCGAGTTCCGCGTGGCGCATAGCGAAGAAGCAGGCCAATCCAACAGCGAAACCCTGGAAGGCCTGGTCGCGTTCCTGCGCCCGGATCAGAACACCGATCTGCCTGCGGGCTTCGGCGTTGCGGCGGGTAGCGGCGTTGTCGTCAAAGAACAGCTTCTGGAGGCACCGCAATGGCTCGAGCAGGCAACGGAGACAGCTGAACGGGCTGACATACGCTGGCAGGCCGTTGCCGGTGCGGCACGTTACGTGATCACGTGGGCCGCCGTCACCCAGCCGGAGATTGCCGTTTCACAGCTGGTTACGAGCGAGCCCAGCACGGCGGTCGCTGTGCGACCCGGGCAGTACCGCCTCAGCGTGCGTGGTGTGTCAGCCAACGCCATCGAAGGCTATGACGCGAGTCGCGTACTCAACGTTCGCGCCAGGGCACCCCAGCTGACGGCGGTGAGACAAAGCCTCGCCGGTGACGTTCGATTCGCCTGGCAATACTCCGATCCTGAGACTGCGTTTGTGCTGACGCTCGAAGCCGACCATCTTGCCGATGCGCACCGTTTCGAAACCGACGGGACGGACTACCAGGCGCGTCTGCCCGCAGGTGCATACCGTTGGCAGGTGCAGGCGACGGACTCCGCCCCGTCAGACCCGGGCGCCTTTACCCTGCTACCTCCCTCACCTGAAGATCTGCGCATCAAGCGTCGGGACAAACGCCTTTTCTTCAGCTGGCAGGGCGAGGAAGAACAGACCTACGTGCTGCGCGTCTCCCGCATCGACGGCAGCGCAGTCTTCGAGAAGACCGTGACCGGCAATAACGCGGAAATTGACGTCGACAGCTACGGCGACTACGAGATGCGCCTTGCGTCGGTGCAGAACTCGCTGCAAAGTGAAGCGCTGGTACATCCCATACAGGTATTCAAACGGCCCTGGTGGATGAGTCTCCTCATACCTCTCATCGTGCTGTAGCAGGGCAGTCCAACCCGCAACGGCGCTTTCGCCTGGAGTCGACCGTGCTCCTGGTTTTCGCGTGCGCTTTCGTTCTTTTGTCATACCACCAGCGCTGGTTTGAGTCGCTGGATGGCGTCCTGTATGACCTGCAGATTGCCTTGATCTCCGCACCGATGCAGGAGGACATCGTCATCGTTGCGATCGACGACGCGAGCCTGTACGCGTTCGGTCCCTGGCCGTGGCCACGCAGCCTGCAGGCAGACCTCCTGCGCCGGATAAATGCGCATCGCCCCAGCGTCGTGGCACTGGACATCATCTACGCCGGAACCACCGACGACGACAGTTCGTTGGTGCAGGCGGCGTCCGAGGTCGACGAGCTCGCGTTACCTATGATGATCGATACGCTCGGCCAGGGTCGACAGCACATTGAGGTGCTGCCGTTCAGCGATCTCATTGACGTCACAGACAAGCTTGGACACGTCCACGTAGAGCTGGACGAGGACGCCATTGTCCGGGGTACCTATCTGTACCAGGGTGTGGGCACCGCGAGCTGGCCTCATCTCATGCAGGAGATAGCAGGGGCGGTCGCCAATCGAAAAGCTGAGAACGCTTGCCTGTCTGAAGCCCCGGCCGGGCTCAACGTGGTCAAGTGCGATTTCGCCCGCCTGCCATTCGCCGGCCCGCCGGGGACCTATCCGCAGGTATCAGCCGAAACGCTGCTGACGGAAGCCGCTGACTTCGAGCTGCTGGACAGCGCGCTCGGCGGCAGGATCGTCCTGGCTGGCCTCACCGCTACGGGTACCGGCGACTGGGTCACGAGCCCAACGAGCGGAGACGTGGGCCCGATGTCCGGCGTGGAATTCAACGCCAATCTGCTGAGCGCAATCCTGGCAGGCACCTTGATCCGCCCGGCCCCGACATGGCTGAACGTGCTCCTGGCGATGATGGTTGTCGGCGCCTGTACCATTCTTCTGCCACGGCTCAGGCCCAAGCAGATGCTGGCGGTGACCTTCGGCCTCGCGGCGCTGCCGCTGTTCCTGTCGGTGGTCGCGCTCTCCACTTTCTGGCTGTATCTGCCGCTCACCAACGCCACCGCCGCCGTTGCGCTCCTCTACCCGCTATGGAGCTGGCGGCGCCACGAGATCGCCTGGTCATTCATTCAACGCGAGCTTGCACGCATCGACGCCGAGAGCCGAGAGTGGAGCAACGTTTCACAACACTCGACCAACAGGCGCAGCGCCGTCATGGATCAGCTGGAAACGCTGCTCGGCGCGTCCGTTACGCTGGACACGGGTGACGACGGCACCTTGAGCCTGCGCTGCAGCCGCGGCGAACCACTCCAGACCAGGGAGGCAGCGCTGTTACGCGCCGCAGAAGAGGCGTACTTCCACGTCCCGGAGTACAGTCCCGGACTCCCCGGCGAAATCCTGGCCGCCCAGATCAGGAGACTAGAGCTCGCCGCACAGGAGGTGCGCGAAGGCCGCGCGATGGGCCTTGCGGGCCTGAGTCACATGTCGAACGGCGCGCTCATCGTCTCCGCGTTTGGTGAGGTGCGCTTTGCCAACGCCGCCGCTGACAAGTTACTCAACCTCTCACAGATGGAGACGAACGCCGCCCTTGACGCGCTGGAGACAATCCAGCCGCCGCTGGGGCAGACCTGGATAGACATTGCCAGACGGGCCGTGTTCAACCATGAACCCACCTACTTCGAGGGTCACAACGAGGAACAGTTGCCCGTGTTCGTGGGGATCGAGCCGTTGCTGCAGGCAAGCGACACCTATGCGCCGTTGTGGGTGGTCACGCTTGCCGATCTCTCCGCCATCCGTGAAGCGCAGGCGCAACGGGAAGAGGCCCTGGCGATTCTTTCGCACGACATCCGCTCACCGCTGCTTTCCGTTCTGGCATTGATCCGCGGCGCACCGGAGGACCACCCGCTGCTGACTGAGATCAGTCGCTACACCCAGAAAGGTTTGTCGACGTCCGAACAGTTTCTGCAGCTCTCGCGCCTGCAGCTGCAGAGCGGATTCGAAAAGTACGACATGGAGCTCGAGCAGGTCCTGCACAACGCCGTCGAGCAGGTCTTTTTTCTGGCCCGGGATAAGAACATTGTCTGTCGTGTCGATGCCAGACTCGACCCCACATCCGCCGAGGAAGGCGTCTGGGTAAACGGCAACGGCGAGCTCCTGGAGCGCGCGTTCATCAACCTCCTCGGCAACGCCATCAAGTACAGCGATGCCGGCACGGAGGTTGTCATGACGCTCACGCGGGACGAGACCGGCGCGATCGTGACAGTTCGCGATCAGGGATACGGTATTCCCGAAGACGAAATCCAACACATTTTTGCGCCGTTTTTCCGCTCAGCTGCACCCCAGCTGGCAGAGCACCGGGGAGCGGGCCTTGGCCTGCGTTTCGTCAAGACAGTCATTGATCGCCACGACGGCACAATTGACGTCGACAGCGTCTGGGGCGAGGGCACAACCTTCACCGTGCGCCTGCCCGTATGGCGTATCTAGCGAGAAGCCGCCGAGTCCAGGTCAGTCTTCGACCACGGCGAGGAGCTGGTCTTCTTCGACCTGGTCTTCGGGCGCCACGCAGATCTCAGCAACCGTGCCGCCGGCCGGTGCCTCCACGGGGATTTCCATTTTCATGGACTCCAGAATCATGATGACATCACCTTCTTCGACAGCGGCGCCGACTTCGAGCAACACCTTCCAGACGTTACCCGTCACCTCACTCTCTACTTCGTGTCTCGCCAATTGCTGATCCTCCTCTGCCTAACCGTTCAGTATCCGCGGGACAATCGACGTATCCACGCGGCCCTGCAAAAAATCCTGATCCTGGAGCACCTTCATCAGGAGTGGTGCGTTCGTCGTCACGCCGCTGACCTCAAACGCTCTAAGCGCCACCAGAAGACGGCCAATCGCCATCTCCCGGGTTTCCCCGTGCGCAATGATCTTGGCGAGCAGCGCGTCGTAGTAGGGCGTGACATTCTGCCCCGCCTGATAGCCGCTCTCGACCCGAACGCCGTGCAGCCGCGGCCATTGGAAGTGCGCAAGCCGGCCCGTTGAGGGCATGAGCGTCTGCGGATCCTCCGCGTACAACCGCGCTTCGATCGCAAAACCGTCGCGCACGGGTATCTGCGGCAAAGTGCCGCCTTCTGCCAGCGATATCTGCAGCTGCACGAGATCGCAACCCGTCACCATCTCTGTCACGCCATGCTCAACCTGTATGCGCGTGTTCATCTCCAGGAACCCGACCTCACCGTCTGCCGTAAACAGAGTTTCCAGCGTACCGACGTTGTCATAGCCGATGGCGCCGCAAACCCGGGCAGCCAGTTCTGCGGTTTCGTTCACCAGATTGGGATCAACGCCCGGCGCGGGACATTCTTCGATGAGCTTCTGATTGCGCCGCTGCACGGAACACTCGCGCTCGTAGACGTGTACAGCACCGCCCTGACCGTCTGCGGCAATCTGAAATTCGATGTGCCGCGGACGCTCGAGCAGCCTTTCCAGGTAAACACCGTCGCTGCCGAAGGCGCTTGCGCTCACCGCCTGCGCCCGCTTGACGGCGGCAACGAGCGCCGCCTCGTCCGGCACGGCCTGCATGCCCATGCCACCTCCCCCGCCGCTGGGTTTGACGAGGACCGGGTAACCAATCGCCGCCGCTGCGGCGACCGCACTGGCGTCGTCAGTCAGAAGATCACTACCGGCAAATACCGGGAACCCCTTCTCCTGCATGAATCGGCGAGCGGCAACCTTGTCCCCCATGTCCGCGAGCCAGCGGGGGTCAGGACCAATGAACGTCAACCCGGCTGCAATCACGCGCTCTGCAAACGCTGCGTTTTCAGCGAGAAATCCATAACCCGGATGCACGGCGTCCGCGCCACACTGACGGGCTATCTCCAGTAAGGCATCCTGATTGAGATAGGTATCAAGGGGCTGCGACCCGGACAATCCAAACGCCTCGTCAGCCTCCTCGAGGTAGGGCGCTCCGGCGTCCGCTTCGGAGAAGACCACGACGCTGCGCTTGCCCAGCGCACGGCACGCTCGAACCACGCGGCGGGCAATGGCGCCGCGATTGCAGATGAGGACTGTGTTCAACGTTCCGGCTCGTACGCGGCGTATTCCCGCCAGGCTTCCACAAAGCCGCCGAGACCTCGGCGTTCCGTCTGTCGCGTTGTCATCCCACGTGCGTGAGCATCTTGAATGGCCGACAGCATGGCTTCGCGAACCTCCCTGTCGAGATCGACGTGCAGCACCTGGGAAGCCGGCGGGCCCGTATGGTCAGCAGGCGTCTGCAGAGGTTCAGACGCTGCCGCGTCTTTCAGCAACGCGCTCAGCTCAGCCCGTTCGAGCTGTTCGAAGAGGTCGATACACTGCTCGAGCATCCACCTTGTCCAATGGTCGGGACGGTCGCAAAGCGCCTTGTACACATCCCAATCCATGGTTCCATCAGGCATCAGAGCGTCAACGTGGTGCCGGTAAGCCGTTCGTAGGCTTCCAGGTAACGCGCAATGCTCTTTTCCACCACCTCCTGCGGAAGCTCAGGGCCGGGCGGCGTTTTGTCCCAGTCACCTGCGCTGACCACGGTCTCGAGATAGTTGCGCACGATCTGTTTGTCGAAGCTTTGCTGCTCGCGACCCGGCTCCCAATCGTCGGCAGGCCAGAAGCGGGAGCTGTCCGGCGTGAAGATTTCATCGATGAGCAGCGGCACGTCAGCGTCCGCCACGAGACCAAATTCGAACTTGGTATCCGCGAGAATGATGCCGCGTTCCGCGGCGTAGTCCCGGGCACGGGCATACAGGCTCAGGGTCATCTCGCCCAACCAGCGCATCAGATCCTCGCCGACGACAGCCGCCCCCTCAGCAAAGCTGATGTTCTCATCGTGGCCGCTTTCGGCCTTGGTTGCCGGGGTGAAGAGCGGCTCAGCCAGCTTGTCGCTGTTGCGCAAACCCTCAGGCAGCTCAATCCCGCAGACCGCTCCGGACTCCTGATAGTCTTTCCAGCCGCTGCCGGTGATGTATCCCCGCGCCACGCACTCGATGGGTACAACCTCCGTTTTCCGGCACAGCATGATGCGGCCCTCGAGAGCCCCCTGCTGCTCGGGCGTCAGTCCGGGTACATCCTTGACGTCGGTGCTGAGCAGATGATGGCTCACGCTATCGCCGAAGTGATCGAACCAGAATCTGGAGATCTGCGTGAGGACCACGCCTTTGCCGGGGAGACCGTTGGAAAGAACCACGTCGAACGCGCTGATGCGGTCCGTAGCAACAATCAGGAGTGCTTCTTCGCCGCCTGGCAGCTCGACGTCGTAGAGGTCCCGCACTTTGCCCGAGCGCTTGTTGGGCAGCGCCAGATCCGTGGAAAGCACCGCCTCAGTCATGAATGCGCTTCGTCTCGTTAAGCGACACTGCCACCGTCCGCCAGGTAAACCGAGCCCGTGATGAAGCTGGCATCGTCGCTGGCCAGAAACAGCATGATGTTGGCAATGTCCTCGGGCTCTGCGTAGCGTCCCATCGGGATATTGGCCTCCATCATGGCCTTGGCCTGATCCGCCGCCCCCGGCGCCATCCCCTCCTCCAGGCTGCGCATCATGCGCGTCTCAACCGGAGAGGGATTCACCGTGTTGACCCGGATGTTTGCGGCCGCAGCCTCTTTGGCGGCCGACTTCATGAGGCCAATGACGGCATGCTTGCTGGTGACATAGGGCGCAACACCCGGTGCGCCACGGATGCCCGCAACGCTCGACGTGATGATGACGCTGCCGCCGCCGCGCTCGGTGAGCGCCGGTATGGCCGCCTTCAGGCCAAGAAACGGTCCTTTTACATTGACCGCCATGACCTGGTCGAAGCGGGTCTCGTCATAGTCGAGGATGGATGCGACATCACCCTCGATGCCCGCGTTGGCCAGAAACGCATCAACGCCACCGTAACGTTCCGTAGCGGTATCGATCATCGCCTGATTGTCTTCCGCTCGCGTGACATCGCCAACGAAATAGCTCACCTTGTTGCTGCCGATCTCGGCACACGCTTCCGCCAGCGCTGCCTCGTCGAGATCCACCAGGAGCACGTCCGCGCCTTCCGCGACGAAACGTTCGCCTGCTGCCCGACCTATGCCGCCGGCGCCGCCCGTGATGACAGCAACCTTTCCATCGAGTCTACCCATATGTGCCCCCCTGCAATCGGCTCAACCAAACGCCCGCTCAAAATCATCGATGAGATCGTCCACGTCTTCGATACCAACCGATATGCGAATGAGCGAATCCGCAATACCCATGCTCGCGCGCCGCTCTGCGCCCATCTCGTGATAGATCGTGTGCGCTACGGGAATGGCCAGCGTGCGGTTATCTCCGAGGTTGGTCGAGTTGATGATCAGCTCGAAGCGATTGAGAAACTCCCAGATGTCGAGATCGGGCGTCAGCTCGAAACTGAACAGCGCGCCCGGGAAGCGAAAGAGTTCCGCTGCGCGGGCATGCTCAGCGTGATCGGCAAGCCCGGGATAGTAGACCCGCTCAACCTTGGCGTGATCGTTCAAATACTCGCACAGGGTCTGCGCCGTTTCGCACTGCCGGGTTTGTCTGAGCGCCAGCGTTTCCGCACCGATGGCAATGTGGTGCGCCGACTCGGGGGCGAGGGCTGCGCCGAAGTCCCTGAGTCCTTTCTTACGAATCTGTGTGATCCCCCAGAGCTGCGGATCACCCTTCTGGTAGGTATCGTAAATATTCGGGAACGTGGACCAATCGAAGTGCCCCATTTCGGTGATCGCGCCACCAAGCGCGTTGCCGTGACCGGCAATGTATTTGGTGAGGCTGTTGACCACGAGGCTTGCGCCTACCGTTGTCGGTTGAAAGAGGAAGGGTGACGTCATCGTGTTGTCGACAACATACACGAGACCACGATCAGCACAGAGCGCGCCAATCTCTTTGAGCGCCGTCACCTGGGTACGCGGATTGGCAATCGTTTCGACAAAGACGAGTTTCGTCTGCGGCGTCACCGCGGCCGTGACCGCGTCGATGTCGGTGGCATCGACAAACGTCACGCTGATGCCCTGAGTATCGAACGTGTTGAAGAGGCTATTGGTATTGCCGAAGAGATATGCGCTCGAAACGACGTGGTCGCCCGGGCGCAGCAGCGCAAAAAAGGCCGTGCCAATGGCGGCCATGCCGGTACTGAAGCAGATGGTCTTGAGCCCCTGCTCCATCACGGTGATCTTGGCTTCAAGCGCATCCACAGTCGGATTGACCTGACGACCATAGGTATAACCGGCGCTTGTGCCTTGAAAGACGGCGGCAAGATCCCGCGCGTCCTCGTAGCCAAAGGCCACGGACGTATGCACGGGCTTGTGCACCGAGCCATGTTCAATGTCCGCCGTCCGGTCCTGATGCACAATTCTGGAAGTGAAGCCTTTCATGCCGGGCTCTGAGTCATGCGGTAAAAAGGAACCGCGAACTATACGGTAAAAGGGGCTTCAGACGCCACGATCGTGACGCTCAGGGGCGCTCGTTCCTAAGCAGTGGCAACCGCCGTATGGCCCTCGAGAACGCCGGGGAAGGCGTTGTTTTCGAGCAGCGAGACGAGCTCGCTGGCAGGCACCGCGGGCGAAAAGATATAACCCTGCACCTCTTCACAACCCTGCGCCTGCAGATACTTGAGCTGAGTACGGTTTTCTACGCCTTCCGCCACGAGGTCGAGCTGCAGGCCTCGGGCCATGGCGACAATGGCGTTGATGATGCTGGCGTCACCCTGCTCCGCGCGTATGTCCCCGACAAAAGACCGGTCGATCTTGAGGGTGTTGATCGGAAACTGATGCAGGTAAGACAGCGACGAATATCCGGTGCCGAAATCGTCGACCGCAATGCGGGCGCCCAGTTTGCGGACGGCCTTCAGCTTTGGAATGATGATTTCCATGTCCTGCATCAAGGTGTTTTCGGTGATCTCGAGCTTCACAAACTCGGGATTGAGCCCGGATGCGGTGAGCGAGGCGGTAAAGCGCTCCACGAAGCCGTCCTGCTCGAGCTGCTGCGCCGTGAGATTGACCGACAGGCCAATATCCCCGTACCCGGCCCGCTGCCAGGCGGCAACGTCGTGGAACGCCTGCTGTTGCACGAATTCGTCGATCTGCAGGATAAGACCCGTCTCCTCGGCGAGCGGCAGAAATTCACGCGGCTCAATGAGACCGCGACTGCCGTGACGCCAGCGAACCAGCGCTTCGACGCCGTTGATTGCACCCGTCGCCAGCGCCACCTGTGGCTGGTAGTGCACTTCGAATTCACCCTGGATGAGACCGTTCCGTAGCTCACGCTCCATGTTGAGGCGCGTGGAAAACTGATGATTCATCTCATCCGAGAAGAACTGATAGCCGTTCTTACCCCTGCCTTTGACGTGATACATCGCAATGTCGGCGTTCTGGATCAACGATTCGCCGCTGTCACCTGCCTCCGGGTACATGGCAATGCCGATGCTGGCGCCAACAAAAAGCTCGTGGCCGTCTATGACAAACGGTTCGTTCAGTCGGTCCAAGATTTTCTCTGCAATGACAACCACGTCATCGCGCGTGCGAACCTCCGGCAGCAATAGCGTGAACTCGTCGCCGCCAAACCGGGACAGCGTGTCGCCTTTGCGCAGACAGCTCTGCAACCGATTGGCCACCGCCTTCAGGAGGCGGTCGCCCATGCTGTGGCCCAGCGTGTCGTTAACCAGTTTGAAGCGATCAAGATCGAGGAACATCGCCGCGAGCTTGCGCTTATTCCGTCGCGCGTGGGTGATCGCCAGGTTCAAACGGTCTTTAAGGAGGGCTCGATTGGGCAGGTGCGTGAGGAGATCGTGATACGCCTGGAAGTTGATGACCTCCTGTGCCTGCTTGCGCTCGGAGATGTCCCGAGCCGTGCCGTAGGTACCCGCAAAGTTTTGTCGAGTACGCTCTTTGTCGTTGGCATAAATACCCATGGCGGTGAGTTCAGACCAGACCGTCTGATGGCGATTCACGCCCATGCGTCGGTCCTGACGCTTGCTCTTCAGGCGAATCTCGACGTTTTTGACCGCGCGTTCGCCGGTGCGCCGCTCGTTGAAGAGATTGTGTGCCGCCTGCATGTCGTCTTCATCGACGAGTTCAGAATAATGTTTGCCGATCAGCTCACGCTTCGTGAAGCCGAGCATGCTTTCGATGCGATCGTTGAGGAACGTGAAACAGCCATTGCGATCGAGCATGTACACCAGATCCGGTGAGCTGTTGACGATGAAACGATGCAGCTCTTCGGACTCTTTGAGCTGACCTTCCATCACCTCATGCTCAACTTCGAGGCGTACCTGACGCAAGGCCGTCTCCATGGTCGCGATGAGCTCCGCCGCCTCGTAAGGCTTCTTCACGAAATCGAAGGCACCGCAGTGCAGGGCATGCTTGACGCCGCTGAAGCTCGAATCACCGCTGACGACGACAATTTTG
Organism: Pseudomonadales bacterium; assembly: GCA_028285415.1. Taxonomy (GTDB): domain Bacteria; phylum Pseudomonadota; class Gammaproteobacteria; order Pseudomonadales; family Azotimanducaceae; genus UBA4421. Next base: position 31,879 of record JANQPF010000005.1, on the reverse strand, counting down.
CACTTGAGCTTTTCCCGCGCCGCGTAGTCGAGAATGTCATGACCGCTGACGCCCGGCATGATGAGGTCCAGCAGCACAACGTCATACGTGTCGTTCTGCAGCGCATTCATCGCAGCCTCGCCACCCAGAGCCTGATCGGCTTCGTAGCCATAAAGGGTGACTAAATGATGGAGCGAGGTCAGCAGTTCCTGCTTGTCATCGACCAGCAGAATGCGCGCTTGATGCAATTCGGCGGTTGGCCGATTCATCAACTTCGCAAAGGATTCTCGTGGGCTCGAATTGTCACTCATCGACATGTTTCATCGACACTTTTTCGATACGGCTCACCAAACTCTGCAGAATTGCGCTGACGAAGGTACGTCGTCCGCAGACCCGGTCATGCCCCGAAGCTCCTCTTCGAGTGTGCCGCTCCCCGTCCTCTCTCTCTGTTCTTGTTCTGATGCGCAATTGGAACAAGATTGCCGCATGGCGTAAAGGTCCGAATTGTATCGAAAATCAAACAATCGAGGACCCGTTGCAACACTCGTTGCAGAGTGTGACCCAGATCCCGTGGCTGGCGCCTATGGCGCCGGATGCCGGAAAGGGCGCGGCCAGAGCGCGTAAACCCGGGCAAGGGCAGACAGCGCAAGAGCATGTTTCAACTCACCATCCTGCACGGCAGCACGTACCTCGGCTTCACTCATGAGCTCTACCCGGATCAACTCGCCTTCGCCAAGCGCCTGAGGTTGGGCCACGTAGGCGTCTTCCGCCAGCCAGTGATGACAAAGATGATTGTGGAAAGCCGGATTGGGCTCAACCGCGCCAAGGTAGGTCCATCGCTCCGACGCGTAGCCCGTTTCCTCGAGGAGCTCGCGCGCAGCCGCCGTACCCGAGTCCTCCCCGGGATCAACCATGCCCCCCGGCGTTTCAAGCGTGGTGTAACCCACGCCGAAGCGGTATTGGCGAATCATCACGCAACGCCGCTCGGCATCCAGTGCCACCATGTTGACCCAATCGACCGACTCGAGCACCAGGCGATCGAACTCCTGGTCGTTGCGCGGATTGCGCATCCGGTCGATGCGCTTGTCAAAAAGGATCAGTCCCGCGTCCGGGTCGTAGCTGGAACTCAGCTTTTCCCACTCGAGTTCGTCATCGCTCATTGTCATCTCCCAGATAGCCGGTCAATTCCATGTAGCCCCGGCCGAGCCGCTTCCCGGCCGCGTCCTGTACGCCCACCAGGCCTTCCCAGTAAACGAGGCCCACGTCCATCAGCTGATCGTCGAGAAGCGCCTCGATCCGCCACGTCTGCCCCGCGAGCGCCACCGGCGCAGCCTCGCTGAACGTCAGCAACCAGCGCACCGGCCAGCGCGCGCCGTCAGGCGCTCGCCAGAAACGTTCCGGCGTGAGCGTATACGTCTCAGCCGACAGATGCTCCTGCTGCTCCGCCGCGCTTGTGAGGTACAACCCGTGATCGAACGGATCGGGTTTCCCATCATTGCGCGTCAAGCTGAACGCCATCAGGCTGCGACCGTCATCCAGTTGCAGTGCAAACCAGTTCCAACCCGCAAGGTGCTCGCCCAGCACGGAGGTGCTCCATTCCCGATCCAGCCAGGCAAGACCGCTGACCGTCACCTCGCGATCGCCGATTCGCAGCGTACCCCGCGTCCGCAAACGGGGCATGGAATAGTAATAACTCGCGGATCCCGGCCCTTTGTGAGACAGCCCGGCGTCACCCTGCAGGACCAGCGGCTGAGTCTGCTCAAACGTGAGTACAGTTCCGAGCTGGTCATCCCCGGCCACGAGACGCACCGTCCACGGATCGGTTACCTCTTCAGCCAGCTGCCAGTCTTCTATCCAGGCTCGAAAGGGTTCCACCGCCACGCCTGCCTGGGCAGGATGCCCCCGGGCAAAACGCGTTGCATGCTCGTGTCGACCTGCCTCGACGTCGGTTACCGCAAGATGCGCAAGATAGGCCTGAGCAGTATGCCACGGCCCTTCACCCGTCGGTCGCGGCTGCAGTGCCTGACGAAAAAGCGTGAATTGCGCGCCATACTCGGCGCCGGACTCGTCTTCAAGCACAGCCGTGACGTACCACCACTCGCTGCGGTAGCGCGGATGCGCGCCATGGTCTGCCGGGAAAACAAACCGGCGGGGCGCATTGGCCACAGCATAGTCACCTTCCGCTGCGCCCAGCACGGTATTGACCCGGAGACCAGCACCAAAATCCGGCGCTTCCTCCGACGCGTCTTCACACGCGAGCAGCAGGAGCACCGACAGAGCAACGCTAAGTACGCGCCACATGTGTGCCCTCCTCGTCGCGGCCAAAGCGCAGCACACCCGCCACGGCCGCGGCCACGAGCCCCCAGAAAGCCGGCGTAGCCAGCGCATCTGCCGATAGCGCTAGCGCCACGGTCCATCCGAAAGCCCGCGGGTTGATCACTTCGCAGAGAATCCAGCCGAATGCCAGACCGAGCGGTAACGCCAGCACCACCGCCATGGCCCCCAGGCCCAGACCCAGAGAGAGATCCATGAGGGCGCTTTCCCCCCGCACGATGCCAAGGCCATGCAAGAGCCGGGTGCTGCTGCGCCGGTTGAGCCGCAGCGTGGTGACCGCAACGTATACACCGATCCCGGCGACCACCATGGCGATGGTGATGAGCACCGCCGTGATCGCAAAGGTCTGATCGAACGTATCGAGCGCAATACGACGCAAGTCCGCCTGCAGCTCAACTTCCGCGGCGGACGACAGGCTGCGTATCGCACCAAGAACTCGGGCGGGATCGTCTGCATTGATGCTGAGAGACTCGAGGCGACCCGTCAAACCGCTGCCCCTATCAACGATGACGCGTGGGACGAGATCGCCAAAGCTCGAGAACACACCGGCAACGCGCAGCTCGCGACCGTCGACCTCCAGCGTGTCACCCGGACCGCGCCCCAGCGTCCGCGCCCCCTGCTCGCTCAGAAGCGCAGCGTCAGGAGCAAGCGGTGTCGAGAGCCCATAGCGTGCCGCCTCGAACGCATCGACCTTTGTGACGATAAGCTCGAACGGCGCGCCTTCGATGCGCAATGCCACCGTTTGATAACGCTGCAACCGGGAAACATCCGGCGTGGCCGCCAATTCCGATGCAATGCCGGCTAGCTCATCGCCCCCGCGAACGACCACGTCGTAGGTGAGCCGCCGATCCAGCATACGGCTGAAATCCGCGCGGAAGCTGTCGATCATGAGGCCCACACCGATGGCCGTAGCCACTGCCAGTGACAAACCGGCAAGCGCTATCGAAAACTCTCTTGGATACCAGAAGAGTTCCCGCAGGCTGAGCCGGACGAGCAGCGGTCCGGCCAGCCTCTGGCTGTGCAGTCGCAGCCGGTTGAGGAGAGGTACAACGGCAAGCGCAGTCAAAACACTCAAGACGGCTATCGAGAAAAACCCCCCAATGAGACCGCTGCTATCAAACGCCACGCCTGCAAGCGCGGCCAGAGGTAAGATCAGGGCAGCATGCAGCCGGCGCTCGGCAGGAATCCCGTGGCGCGCACGATTGAACGCCACGGCGCCGCCCAGGAGGCAAACGGCAACCGAGCTGCCTGCCGCTTTCAGCACGACCCAGGCGTCCAGGCTGAACTCAGGCTCCGCCTGGGGAATCGCAATGCCGTATAACTGAACTGCAAGGAGGTAGCCGGCAGCAAGCCCCAGCCCACCCGCAACAACGCCAAGGACAAGCATCGCAGCAGCAAAATAGCCGCCGAGCTCGCGCCATGAAACCCCCAGCACGTGCAGACGTTCGAACACCGGCCAGAGTCGTCGGAGCCAGGACACCGCTACCTGGTACATGAGAAACCAGGCAACGAGCAGAGCAAGCGCACCCAGCGCGCTGATGTTGAAGAGCACCGATTTGCCGAACTGACTGGCAGGGTGCTGGCGGGCAAGGCTGACAATCTGCCACCCCGCTTCCGACAGGGCCGGCGTCACTTCGGGGAGTCCAGCATCGAGCCCCGGTAACAGCGCTTCACCCAGACTGCGGAGGTCATCCCACGGACTGACGAATCTTGCGCCAACGTAGGAGATCCGTGACGACGGCCAGCCAAGCAGATCCTGCACGACGCCAATGTCGCCAACTAACGTGCCCGGCGGCGCGGCTATGATGCCGTTCACGGGCAATCGCACGACGTCCACGAGGCTCTCATCCACCCAGACGCCGTCCCAGCGCCATTCCTCTGCCGCTGCAGAGCCTGCACCCTCTACCACTCCGATATCAGCGCTGAAGAGATCAACGCCGATGGCGCGGACCTGCCGGGTGTCGACAAGGAGACTCTCATCGATCAACGGGCTCAAACCTTCGACGTCCGGCAGCGCACCGCTACGCCAGCGACGACGTAAATCGAAATAGTTGTCAGCCTGCAGGTCGGCCCGGTGCAGGAAATGGGTGAAACCGGCCAGCTGACGCGGGATCAGCTCGTCGAGGCGTTCCGCCACAGTTGCGCTGATCAGGTGGACACTGACAATCGAAGTCACGCCAAGCGCCACGCCCAGCACAGCCATCAAGGTCGACAGCGGCGTACGCTGGAGGAATCGCAGGAGCGCACGCGCAATCATGTGAGTGGTGGCGTATCCACGTTCAGATGCAGCCGCTGATCCGCCCGTGCCGCTATCTCTTCGCTATGGGTTGCGATGACAAGCGCCACGTTCTGCTCTCTGGCTGCGCTGAACAGGAGATCAGCCACGTGCTTCGAGTTTGTTGCATCCAGATTGCCGGTCGGTTCATCGGCAAGCAGCAGCGGGGGCTGCAGAACCAGCGCGCGCGCCACGGCGACGCGCTGTTGCTCACCGCCTGACAGAACCTCCGGGAACGTGTCCCTGCGTGCGGAGAGTGCAAACTGATCAAGAAGCTCGCCGGCCCTGGCATCCAGATCCAATCGCTTGTTGAGCCGTGCCGGTAACACCGTGTTCTCCCACACGGTCAGCGTGGGAACAAGGTTGAAGAACTGGTACACGTAGCCGATGTGACGCCGGCGCAAGCGCGTACGTTCCGCATCGTTGAGCGTCGCCAGATCCACCGTCGCTTCCCCGGTGCGCAGCACGACCATCCCCGCATCGGCAGCAAGTATGCCCGCCAGGATGTTCAGGAGCGTCGATTTACCGGAACCGCTCGGGCCCGTGACCGCCAGCGACCGGCCGCCAGCCAGATCGAGCGAGACATGGTTCAGCACCTCAACCAGGCGGTCGCCATCGGCGTAGTGTTTACAGAGACCCCGGACTTCGAGGGTTGCTTCCACCGGCTTCGACTAACGCAGAGGCTGCATACCCTGCGCCATCAGCTCAGGGGTAAGCGGCATCAGATGATTACCCTTGCCAACACCCGCGAGGAGCGCAGACACGCTGTCGTATTGCGACAGGGTTTCCAGCGATCGCAACGTAGGATCAATCATCTGCCACTGTCCGTCGGCGTGTCTGGCAAGCGCGTTAGACGCAACCTCCCAGTCGTCGTCGGCAGTCTCCGACGTATGTGCGAGCGTATGTTGATCCTCGGGCATGGCGGCGACGAAAAATCGCGTGTCGAATCGGCGCGGTGCTACCTCGGGCGTCAGCCAGTGACTGAAATAGGCCAGACGATCCCAGGCGACGCTGAGCTGCTCACGCCGGCAGAGCTCAGCAAAGGTGATCTCGTCGTCAAGCAGCTCACGCCGATACTCCTCGAACCGATGCCGCTCATCGCTGGCGGAAAACTCGAGCGGCTGCCCGTCGTGATACGCAATCAGAACGCCGCATTCTTCGAAGCACTCACGCGCGACCGCCACCCAGTACCTGAGCCCGCCAGCTTCGATGCCCAGCTGCCCGCTGGCATGGTCGTCATCAAAGCCTACGCAAAGCTCGGGGGCCCAGTCTTCAGCATCGACCTTGCCGCCGGGAAAGACGTGCAGGTCTGGAAAATCACCGCGCCCCGGACGTTTGACCATGTAGACTTCGAGTCCTGCCGTCCCGTCGCGTACCAGCATCACCGTTGCTGCGAGTCGGATGTTTCCGCGTACCAGCGGCTGCATGTCTGCCAAACCTTCGTCCTTTTGCTGTTCCCGCCGTGAAGCGTGGGAGGAGTTTGATATCACTTTGCCATTATTGCCCGTGCCCCGAAACGGGGTTAGGGTCGCAACAAGGGGACAAGCCGGCCTACGCTCATGGATCTAAAAGAAAAACCCTACAAATTTGTGGTCCGCCTGCCGCTCAGCTTGCGCAATCAGATCGCCGAAGCCGCCAAGTACTATCGGCGCAGTATGAACTCGGAAATTGTAGCGCGGCTGGAGCAATCCTTCAGCGGTCTGCCTCTGGAGGGGCCAACCGAGGAGCTGCAACCGGCCATGGAATCTTTTTTCGGCCGCGCGGTATCCACCGAGGAAGAGCAACTCGTGCGTGCGTTCCGGCGCCTGCCGACGGCCAAACGCCACGCGCTGCTGGAACTCTTGATCTGAGAACCCCATGAACACAGCGCTACCCGCTTACTATCACCCGACGACAGTCTGCTTTGTCGACGACAATCACTCGTTTCTGCGCAGCCTCAGCATCGACATGCCGGATGACCTGCCTTACATCAGTTTCCTGACCCCGGAAGAGGCGCTGGAGGAAGTGAATCAACCGCAGCCGCTGCCGCCACTGGCGGAGCGCTGCTTCAGCATGGACATCTCGTCACGCGAGCCCGTGGTGGAGTTCAACATGGGTGCTCTGGAGCAGGAGATCAAACAGATATCGAGGTTTCAGCGCCTGTCGGTCCTTCTGGTCGACTACGCCATGCCAACCATGGACGGGCTCGAGTTCTGCGCCGAGGTGCGGGACCGGGACGTACAGATAGCGCTTCTGACCGGCGTTGCCGATGAAAAAACGGCGGTGGCTGCCTTCAACGCGGGTCTCATCGACCGCTACATTCCGAAAAGTGCGCTCAGCACCCGGCCGGGGCTGATGCCGCATCTGGAAAGTCTGAAAAACGCCTACTTCTCTCAATTCAGCGCCAGGTTGAACGACATCCTTGCGCTCGACCCTCCACGCTTCATGACCGAGCCGGCGTTTGCAGACCGATTCGGACGGATCGTCGCAGAGCAACGGATCGTCGAATACTATCTGACGCGGGATCCATGGGGTTATCTGATGCTGCGCGCTGACGGCAGCCTCGTCCGCCTGGTTGTGGTGAGCCCGGAGGAGCAAGCTGCCCACATTGCAATTGCGCGCGCTCACGATGCACCGCCGGACATCCAGGCCAACCTCGTGTCCGGTTCATTGCTACTGCAGGGTTATGAGCATCCCGAGGACTACCTTGGACACGAGCCCTACCCCTGGAAGGAAAACGTCCTGCCCGCAGAGCGTGTGACGGGGAACGTGGTCTGGCTGGTCGGCATCGACGAAGCACCGCCCATGGACATCGATTTCGATCCCGCTCAGTCGAGCTTCAACAAATTCCTGCAACAGCGGCGGCCGGTGGTCTGAATGCAGCGCTAACGGCGACGCGAGATCCGCGCCTCGATGACTTCAAACACGAGCTCGGTAACAATCGCGAGCGCCGCTGCCGGCAGCGCTCCCTGCATGATGAGATCCGTGCGGTTCAGCGACAGTCCTTCAACGATAGGATCACCCAGACCGCCCGCGCCGATGAACGCCGCAAGCGTTGCCGTGCCGATACTGATGACCGCGGCGGTGCGAATACCGGCAAAAATAGCCGGCAGCGATAGCGGCACCAGCACGTAGCGCAGCTGTTCAGTCTGATCGAGGCCAAGCGCTGTGGAGACCTTGATGAGCTGTGGATCCACATGGGTGAGCGCGGTTATGGCATTGCGCAGAATTGGCAGAAGCGAATACAGGAACAGCGCCACGACGGCAGGGAGCATGCCAATGCCAAAAAGCGGGATCATCAGCGCCAGCAGCGCGATGGAGGGTATCGTCTGCATCAGGCCCGCGGTGTAGATGATCGCGCCGGCGATCCGCTTCCAGCGATAAACCACCAGGCTGACCCCCAGACCCAACACAATTGCCAAGCCGAGGGCCATGGCCGTCAGCTGCAGGTGACGCAGCGTGTCACGCGCCATGTCCTCCCATACCGACGCTTCCTCATGCGTCACGTCTATGCCCTGCTCACGCAGAAAGCCAGAGGCGACGTCGGAGAAGCTACGCTGTTCGAATACGACAGCCGCATTCAACGCCTGCATCTTCCCGTCGTCGATGGTCCCTGCAAGGCGCGCCAACGCGCGCGTGGCCTCGGGCGGTAACGACTGCCGGACGAGCGGCGCTGCCAGATATCCCGGGAAGTAGTTCCTGTCGTCCTCAAGCACGCGCAGCGCGTATCGGATGAGCTCCCCGTCCGTGCTATAGGCATCGGTAACGCCAATGGCCCCCTCGCTGATCGCTTGATACGCCAAGCCGTGCTCGATCCCTCGCGGTATGGCTGTGAGTCCATACGTCCGACTGAGCCCCGGCCAGCCATCCGCACGTTCCAGAAACTCGTGGCTGAAGACCAGCTCCAGATCGGATGCGGACGCCAGATCGCCGATTGTCACCAGCCCGCGTTCGGCCGCAACATCTTCGCGCACGGCAATGGCGTAGGTATTGTTGAAGCCAAACGGCGCGAGCATGCGCAGATTGTCGTGCTCGAGCTGCGCGTTCAATTCATCGACGTCGGGGCGACCATCGAGATTCAATATCGCCTGGCTCAGCGTTCCGGTGTATTCGACGTAAACGTCAATTTCGCCGTTGCGCAACGCTTCAAAACAAATGAGGGTGCCACCGAGACCGAGCTTACGTTCGACTTCGAATCCGCGGCTCTCGAGGGTCTGGGCCACGAGCTCACCGAGCACGTAGCTTTCGTTAAAATTTTTGCTACCGACGCGGATGACGTCGGCGCTGGCGAGCGACGTGGATAACAGAAACGCCGCGACCGTCAAACCGGATATCAGTGCGCGAGTCACGACAGCTGACTCTCGACAAGTGTTCGCACGTAATCATTGGCGGGTGAGGACAGGACATCGCTGGTCGCACCCTGCTGCTGCACGTAGCCGTCGTGCAGTATCACGAGATACTCCGCGAGCTTGCGCGCCTCTCTCAAATCGTGCGTCACCAGCAGGCTGCTGACACCTTGAGACACCTTGACCTCGAGGAAACGTTCGTAAATCTCCACACGGGTAATGGGATCAACGGCGGAGAAAGGCTCGTCCAGCAGAAGCAGCTGCGGACGCAGCATCAACGCACGACAGAGCCCTATCCGCTGCTGCTGGCCCCCGGAAAGCTCACGCGGCAGTCGCTCCGCGACATCAGCCGGCAGCTCCATTTCCGCGAGAAGCTCGGCAAACCGTTCGCGCCTGGCTGCCAGTTCCCAGCCTTCGAGACGCGCCACCAGCGTGACGTTTTCGAACGCCGACAGATGCGGGAAGAGTCCTGCGCCCTGCACGGCATATCCGATACCCCGGCGGAATTTCTCGACGTCACGATCCGGTACGGGCTCACCAAACACGCGCACGGTGCCGGCATCAGGTTGTAGCACCGCGTTGACCAGCTGCAGCAACGTGCTCTTACCGCTGCCGCTGGCTCCGACAATGGCGGTCGTCGCGCCCTCGGGACAGCTGACCGATACATCCTGGAATACCTCGAGGTTGCCAAACCGCTTGGCAACGCGGTCGAATTCGACGCAGGCGGTCACGCGGTCCTCATCACAATTGATAGCGGGTCCGCAGATCCCCGGCATGTTCGGCAAGACGTTGCAGCACGGCCTGTTTTTCCGCAGTCACGCCGGGCTCGAGCAGCAGCTCGTCCAGGCGGCTTTCAAAGCCCACGAGATTCAACCAGTCTCCATCTCCCGTGAGCTTGGATGTCACGAACTGTCGCCAGTCTGCTTCCTCATGACCATCGAGCATCGCCGGAAAGCTGCGGGCCTTCATCCGCGCCGCCAGGGTGCGCAGGCGCCCATCGTCGAAATCGAGGTCACGCCATCGCCCCTTTGTCAGCTCCTCATGCAGGTGGGAACAGCGTGAGCGATCCTCGTCCTGTAGAAAACCGTCGTACAGCGCGGCATCCGGGTCGGCGCTGGGCGAAGGCTTAGGCTGCTGATAAACGCGAGCAATTTTCTCCGCAATGCCCGGCTGACGAAGCTTACGCGCGCGCTCTTTGACGGCGCGCATGTCCAGACCGCAGCGCGATACGTTTTCCTCGTTGAGCACCTCAACCGGCGCCACAAAGGGGCAACGGTTGATGCGTATCTCCTTGAGCCCCGGCCGGTCCTCCGCGCCGGGTGTGAACAGACGCTCCGCAATGCGCTCTACCGGCCAGTCGACGAGCGGCGTGACGTCCTCCGCAAGGTCGGCCACGATGATCGAATTTCCGTTGGAGGGGTGCCGAGCGACGGAAACAATGGGCGCAACGCCATAACGATGCCGCGGATACATGCCCGAGACGTGCACGCAGATTCTGCCGCCAAACGGCTCAAGCATCTGGCGCACTTTCTTCTTGTGCCGCAGATTGAAGTAATACTCGAAGAGCTTGGGCTGATGCTGCTTGATCAGTCGCGCAAAGCCTACTGTGGCGTGTACGTCGGACATTGCATCGTGGGCGTGCCCGTGCGCGATGCCGTTAGCCTTCGTCAGCTCTTCAAGCTTGTACACGGGCAGACCTTCTTCGTCCTCCGGCCAGTTGATACCGTCACGACGCAGCGCTCCGGTGGCACGGACCAGATCGATCAGGTCCCAACGTGAGTTTCCTTGTTTCCATTCACGCGCGTATGGATCCAGCAGGTTGCGATAAAAACCGTAACGGATGAATTCATCGTCGAAACGAAGACTGTTGTAGCCGACCACACAGGTGCCCGGCGTGCTGAAAATCTCATTGATTCTGTTGAGCGCAGCGGTTTCCGCGATACCACGTTCGGCCGTGAGCTGCGGGGTGATGCCTGTCACGAGGCTTGCATCAGGATTGGGTAGCACGTCATCGGCGAGTTGCACGTAGGTGCAGAACTCATCTTCCAGCGGATTGAGGTCGGCATCCGTGCGCAAGCCGGCAAATTGCACGATCCTGTCCCACTTGGGCTCCGTGCCTGAGGTCTCCAGGTCGTACCAATAGAAACTGTCTGCCATGTCGGTTACTCTCGCCCCAACCCATCCAATGGACACTTATGGGGCCGCCACAGCCACCGCATCCCGATTTCAAGAAACTCGCTCTCCCCCTCGGTCCCATTGTCGCATTTCTCGCGGGCGGGCTCATGTGGTTTTCCGGCGGCGGCAGCATCGCCGCCTGTATCACTCTCGGCATCACGGCCTGGACGGTGGTCTGGTGGATCTTCGAACCCATACCCATTCCGGCCACCTCGCTCCTGCCACTTGCTCTCCTGCCTTTATTCGGCGTGCTCGGCCCGCGTGAGGTTGGCGCCGCATACGGTCATCCGCTCGTGCTGCTGTTGCTGGGTGGATTCCTTCTCGCCACGGCGCTGGAACGCAGCGGCGCACACCGGCGCGTGGCACTGGCCATGGTGCGTGGTTTCGGCGGTCACAGCTCGCGCCGGCTGGTGTTTGGCTTCATGGTAGCCAGCGCGGTTTTGAGCATGTGGATCTCCAATACCGCTACGGTCCTGATGCTGCTGCCCGTTGCCATCGCGGTGCTCGATTCGAGCAAAGACGAAAACCTGAGTACGCCGCTGCTTCTCGGCATTGCCTATGGCGCCAGCATCGGCGGTATGGGCACGCCGATAGGCACACCTCCGAACATCGTGTTCATGGGCGTCTATCAGGAAACCGTGGGCGAGGCCATTTCGTTTCCACAGTGGATGGCCTGGGCGCTGCCGGTTGTCATTGTGCTCTTGCCGCTGGCCGGTCTCTGGGTCACCCGGCGGCTGCGCTACCAGGGCAACGTGGATCTACCCGAAGTGGGAAGCTGGCGGACTCCGGAGCGACGCGTTTTCATCGTGTTTGCTCTGACCGCGCTGGCATGGATCACACGATCGGCGCCTTTTGGTGGCTGGACCGATTGGCTGGGCCTGCCTTACTCGAACGACGCGATCGTCGCCTTCCTGGGGGTCATCGCGTTGTTTCTGGTGCCAAACGGGGAAGGCGGCAAACTCCTGGACTGGGATACGGCCAACCGCATTCCCTGGGGCATGCTGATCCTCTTCGGCGCGGGAATCGCCATAGCCACAGCATTCATGTCCTCGGGGCTGAGCGAAACCATCGGCGCTTATCTGCAGGACCTATCCACGCTGCCCCTGCTCATGACAATCGCCATCATCTGCTTGAGCGTGACCTTCTTGACCGAGGTCACCAGCAATACTGCAACCACAACGCTCCTGATGCCGATTCTCGCCGCTGCAGCCATCGGCGCCGGCACTGACCCCAAACTCTTCATGATACCTGCGGCGCTCAGTGCCTCGTGTGCATTCATGCTGCCGGTGGCGACGCCGCCGAACGTCATCACCTTCTCAACGGGCAGGTTCAGCGTCCAGACCATGGCTCGCGAAGGATTTGCAGTCAATCTGATCGGCGGCGCTGTCATCAGCCTCCTGACTTTTGCGCTGCTGACTTAAGCTTTCGAGCTCGACGGTACGCGCTTCCAGAGACCGACCGGCCAGATTGTCGACCGCCTCGTAAAACAGTCCCCAGTCGCCTTCCACCTCTCGGAACAGGACGGCAAACGCCGGCAGCCAGTCAGCATACGTGCCCACGGAGACGAGGAAGGCGTTGTTGAACCGCTCGGCCATGAGCTCATCGTATCGGCCCGCACCCAGCAGTTCCCGATTGGCGGCATAGCAGGCTTGAATGGAACGATATGCATCGGCCTTCATTTCGGCCATCACCGCATCGCCAACCGGTTGTGCGTACACCTCCTCCAGCATCGACTTGGCCTGCACGACGAAAGCGCGGAAAGCGTGCCAGGCCTTTTGCCGCTGGCGCCACGCCAGCCACTCGTCCAGGCGGTCGGTGCGCGCAAACCACTGGCGTGCCCCCTCCTCGCCGACGAAGCTTGCGAAGCTTTCGTTAAAAGCGGTGTCGTGCGCCGCCCAGACGCGGCCATGGGCAAGCTCGTGAAATAGCAGGCTCGCAAGGTCGGCTTCGGGCCAATGCACAAACGTGCTGAGGAGAGGGTCGTCGAACCAGCCGAGCGTCGAGTACGCCGGTACCCCGCCGAGATAGGTTTCCATATCGCGTCGCTCGAGACGCTCGGCCGCGCGCTGCGCACGCACCTCGTCAAAATACCCCCGGTACGGGGCACAGCCCACTATCGGATAACACCAGTACCCGGCGTCGAGATTGAAAGGTTCTGCGGCAAACACGTTCCAGACGACATAGTCTCGATCGAGCTGCACAAAACTGCGATACCGTTCGGCCACGGGCAGGCGCAACTCAACTTCGGCAAAGTCGAGCAGGTCGGTTGCCACCTGAAGTTGGTCGCGCGTGCCGACATCCGTGGCGCTGTCGGCCAGCACTTCGTCCAGCGGCACCCGCTCGCGCATGATCTGCCACTGGCCCCAGATGGCCTGCTGATAAAATCCCAGGGTTTCGCAGCCAGACAGGCCCGGCAGAAGCAGCAGATACCACAAATGTCTCAGTTTCACGAAGCGCCTGTCACGGAGAAGCCCAATCGGCGAGTCAACATCCTAGCAGGTTGCCCAGTGCCTGTGGTGGTGCCACCATACGCCCCACGTCAAAGCCAGCCCAAGCTTACGATACGACCGATCATGAATTTCCTTCGCGGCGTTCTCGCCATTACCTCCATCGCCATTGCAACGTTTGTTGTCTATATCCCGCTCACGTGGTGGACCATCCAGCTGCTGTGGAAGCGCGACGAGGCGCTCAGAAGACACAAGCAGAAGATGGACAAAATCATTCTCTGGTGGACCAACAGCAACCGCCACATGATCGAACGCCTGGGTCTGACTCGCGTCAACGTGGACTGGCGTGAGGAAGAAACGATGTCTCCGGAAAAGTGGTATCTGGTGATCTCGAATCACCAGAGCTGGACAGACATTCTGATCCTGCAGTCGTATCTCTACGGTGTGATCCCGCCACTCAAGTTTTTTACCAAGGAGCAGTTGATCTGGGTGCCCGGCATCGGCCTGGCAATGAAAATTCTCGGCTTTCCCTATGTAAAGCGCGTGACGAAAGCGCAAATCAAGGCCAATCCGGAGCTGCGCAACGCCGACAGGGACAACGTCAAGGCAGCGTGTGACGGTTTTCAAAACCACCCGACCACAATTCTGAATTTTGTGGAGGGCACGCGAAATACTCCGGAAAAACATGAGCGCCAACGAAGCGAATACCAGCACCTGCTGAGGCCCAAAATAGGTGGCCTGGGCTACGTGCTGGAGGACATGGACGAGTATCTCCACAAACTGCTCGACGTGACCATCGTCTATCCCGGCGGCGTGCCGACATTCTGGGAATTCCTGCAAGGCAAATGTGGTCAGGTGGAGTTTGAAGTGCAGCCGCACGATATACCGTCACATGTGCTTGCGTCGGATGAAAACGAACGACGCGCTGAGCTTGCCCAGTGGGTGAGAACGCTGTGGGCAGACAAGGACAACCGTATCAGCCAGACCAAAGAGCGGCTTGCCGAACGGCAGGCTGCCTGATCCGCGTCAGAGCCGCCCGCCATGTACCAGGAACACTTCGGCCTCAACCAAGAACCGTTTTCGATTGCGCCGGACCCCAGCTTCCTGTTTCTGAGCGACGCGCACAACGAAGCGTTAGCCCATCTGATGTACGGTTTTCAGCACGGCGGCTTCGTGCTGATTACCGGCGAGGTTGGCACGGGTAAAACCACGCTCCTGCGCAATCTTCTCGATCGTACGCCGCCGGACCTCGACGTCGCGTTCATTCTCAATCCGAGACTGACCGTACGCGAGCTTCTCGAATCACTCTGCGACGAGCTGGGTGTCCTGTATCCCCGCGGCGAACTACAGACCGTCAAGCAGTACATCGACGTTCTCAACAAGCATCTCCTCAAAACCCATCAGGCCGGGCGCAGCACGGTTGTGATCATCGACGAAGCACAGAACCTATCACCGGCCGTGCTCGAGCAGATCCGTCTGCTGACCAATCTCGAAACCAACGACAAGAAACTGCTGCGGATCATTCTCCTCGGCCAGCCGGAGCTTGCCGACATGCTGGACCGCACGGAGCTGCGCCAGCTGGCCCAGCGCATCACCGCCCGCTATCACCTGCAGCCCCTGAGTAGAAACGAGGTCGGTGATTACATCGCCCACCGGCTGGCGCGAGCGGGCGGCAATCCCGGCATCTTCACGACAGGCGCCGTGAGGGCGCTGTACCGGCTGTCCAAAGGGACGCCGCGTCTGCTCAACGTCATTGCGGATCGCGCCATGCTCGGCGCCTACGTCGAGAATCGCTATCAAGTATCACCCGCGCTCGTGCGCAACGCCGCCAGGGAAATTTTCGGCAGCGCCCGCCGCAACAGGCTGCGCTATCTGGGCGCAGCCGGCACCATCGTCGTGGTGGCACTGGCTGCAATGATCTGGGCGTATTTCTCGCGCGATTCCGCCGATCCCGTGCCGGCACAGGCGAGCGTCACCATGGAAGAGCCGCGTGCCAGCTTCCCTTCCCGATCACCTTCCCCGTCCCTCGATGCATCACCCCAATCGAGTAGCGACAGGGACGCCGACGTCCCGCCGATACAGCAGACCGCGGGACGGTCGGATAGTGAAGGTACGCCACCGGCGTCCCGGGGTGAGGTTCCGCCACCGGCAGATCTGTCACGACCTGCCGGCCCCACCTACGCCGTCCGAAGACTGGCTTACCAGGCCGTCTTCGACGCCTGGGGCAGCAGCTTCGACGCCCAGGGCGCGCAGATACCCTGTGACTTCGCGCCATCGGTTGGCCTGCAATGCCTGAGCCGGCGTGGCGGGTGGAGCGAGGTCAACGCACTCAACACCCCCGTGATCATCGAGCTGTGGGACAACGAGCAGGCCGGGCCTTACTACGGCGCGCTGCTGAGCTTTGACGGCACATACTATGATCTGCGTATCGGCGAGCGAACCGAACGCATTACGCCGCGGGATCTGCGCGACAGCTGGTTTGGCGCATACGTCATGCTGTGGCAGACGCCGCCGGACTACAACGGGAGCCTCCGCGAAGGCGACAACCACCCCTCCGTGCGCTGGCTACACGAACGCCTCCAGGAGCTCGTGCCGAACGCCAACCTCGGCGCGCCTTCCAGCAGCTTCGGGCCCGATCTGCGGGATGCCGTCGTCGAGTTCCAGATGACGGAAGGATTGCTGGCTGACGGGATCGTCGGCCCGCTGACGTGGATACGGCTGAGCGACCGATTGGATTTACCAGCGCCGAAGCTGCGGACCTGACTCATGTCGTACATCTTAGACGCGCTGAAAAAGAATCAGATCGAAGAAACGCAGACCGGCGTCAGCCTGCAGCCGCCGCGACGCGGCGTGCCAACCTGGCTGGCCGCAGGATTGGTGATGGTCATCCTCATCAATCTGGGTCTTGTCGCGTGGATCTACTTGAGCGCGACAGAGGACGAGCAGCAGGTGGCAACAGGGCCCACGAACGAGACCCTTCAGCCCATTCCCGCAACCGAGACATCGGCGCCCGCGGAAACGGCGACTAATCCGACGCCCGCCGCGGCCACAGCCACGGAACCGCAGACCGCAGCGCAGAGGGTACCTGCAGACAGCGCACCGGCACCCTCTCCAGCACGACCGACCCCCGCGCCCGAGACCCGCGAGCAGCAACCAGCACCCGCGGCAGCACCGCCCATCGCGTTAAGGGACCTTCCGGCATCCGAGCGCATTCTCTACGACGGATTCAGCTACTCGACTCACATCTACACGGACGATCCGAGACTGTGCGCGATTGTGGTCAACGGCCAGCGGCTCACCGCCGGTGACTCATTCCAGGGCCTCAAGGTCATTGCCATCACCGAGGTTGGGGTCGTCTTCGAGGAGAACCGGCGCGGTCAGCGTCGGCAGATTGAAGTTTCCGTACTCGAGCAGTGGGACTCGGAGTAGCCGGGTCAGACGGCTTCCGGCAGCTTGTAGGTGCCGCTTTTCAGAAAGACTTCCACCATGTCGCGATCGAGCAGGCCGCGCTCCGCCTCTTCATGCAGGATGGCAAACGCAGCATCCATGCTCATGGCCGGCTTGTAGGGGCGATCCATGGCGGTCAACGCGTCATACACATCGCACACGGCCATCACCCGGCTGGCCAGCGGGATCTGCTCCCCGACCAGACCGCGGGGGTAGCCGCTGCCGTCGATGCGCTCATGATGTGCACCGGCAATCTCGGGCACCGAAGCAAGCTCCGGCGGCCAGGGCAGCACCGCTAGAAACTCCTGGGTAAACACGACGTGGTCCTGTATCTGGCGCCGCTCGTCCGGGGTCAGGCTGCCCCTGCGGACCGACAGCGCAAGGAGATCCGCATCGTTGATGACGCCGCCGATCGTGCCGTCGAACTCTTCGAACCGATAGTTACGAATGTCCGCAAGATGTCCAAACTCGCCTTTGTCGAGCACGTTGGGCTGGTTGGCGCGTTGGATCCAGTCGTAATAGTCATCCAGCATGGAGAGCTGTTTCTCGAGCTGACGGTGCACGCGGCGTCGCGCCACGTCCTGATCAAGGCGAGTGTGATGCAGAAGATCGAGCTCCTGCTCCAACGCACGCCGCCGCAGCCGTTCTTTCTGCAGCTCGATGCGATAGTGGATGATCTCCAGGCGGTCGGCAGAAAGCTTGTGTGATTTGACGAGCACGTTCTCGGGCACGCCAATTTTGCCGAAATCGTGCAGCAGTGCTGCATAGCGCACTTCGCGTATATGCTCGGCAGAAAGCTCGAGATTGCGGAAGGCCGGCAGCCCACTCGAAGGCAACGCTTCGAGGAGCGCAACCGTCGTCTCGGCGACCCGTCCGGAGTGTCCGCTGGTGGCGGGATCGCGTTGTTCGATGGTTTTCACGCTCGCCTGTACGAAGCTCTCGAAAAGCTCGTTGATGTTCTCGATCAGCGCGTTTTTCTGAATGGAAACCGCCGCCTGACTCGCAATGGCGCGCAGCACCTCGGCGTTTTCTTCACCGAAGTCTTCAATGAGCCCACTGTCCGGATTCACCCGGTTGATGAACTGCAGCACGCCAACCACCTCGTCGCGGTGGTCGCGCATGGCGATCGTGAGGACGGACCGGGTTCGGTAACCGTTGCGATCGTCGAACGATCGGTTGAAGCGATAGGGCAGGTCAGCGGACAACGTGTAGACGTCGCGGATATTCAGCTCATCGCCGGTGAGCGCCACGTAACCCGCAATGGACTCGCGGGTGAGGGCAAGCTTGGTTTCCACGAAGGGAAACTCGACGACATCGTTCTGTGCGAGCTTGAAGACCAGCGCGTGGGTCTCATCACTGCCCTGCTCGACCAGGAACAGCGACCCTGCCTCACAGCTGGCGATGCGGCGTGCTTCGGAGAGGATCGTCTGCAGGAGTTCCTGCTGCGACATGCGGCCGGTCAACGCCATGGAAATCTCGTTCAGCTGATGCATGCGCCGCCGGCGTAGACCAACGTCTTTAACGAGTTCTGTGACTTTGGCGCTGCGGCTGAGAAAGCTTTCGGCAAAGGCGAGGAGCTGCGGCACCTGGCGCACCCGCACGCCGTCGTGCAGGCTGAAGTCAGCGGCGCTACCCTCCGCCACGGCATCAATCAGCACCGCATGCGGATACTGCCGCCGCAGCGCCGCGACGTCGTCAAACACCGGCGCGTACACAAGCCCTACCAGCATGGCATCGAGCGTGTCGGCGGGAACGGTTTCGGTCACGCGCCAGCCACGCTGTCGCGCCTGAAGCGCCAACGTCTCTTCCGTTGCTGCCGTAATCAGTATCGGAGGATGGCTACCCATCTACAGTCCGCGTGCCGAATGAGACGGAAGTATGACTCCAGATCATGCCCGGCCGCGGAACGGGTTCACATTTGCGTAGAAAACTCGCTAGTTTTCAATGACCTGGAGGGCGACGAACGGGCCTCCAAGGCAGGCGGGACACCTATCCGCCGGGGGTACCGCCCAGCATACCGAGCCGCCGTTCGATTTCCGCCAGGCGGGAGTTCACCGCCACACGATAGGCGTCGATGGCCTGGATGGCCTCCGCATTGTCATCCACCTTGTCAGAAACGTTGGCGCGCAGGCTGGCGACCGCCTGATTGGCTGCGTTGACCTTGTCCACCAGATCGCGCTGACCACGCACAATCTGCTGCATCTGCATTTCCAGACTGGCCAGCTGGTCGATCATGGCCTGCTGCTGCGCAAACGCCGATTCGTGCCGGCCGACCGCCGCGTTCATGTCGCGGTTGGAGGCTTCAATGCCGTTGAGCGTGCCCCGGATCCCTTCGACCGCTTTCTGGTTGTCCTGAATCCACTTCTTGTTGCGTTCGTTGGACACCGCCCAGAGCTTGCGAATCTCCGATTCCCAGAGGCCAATCTGCTGCTGCGTATCTTCACCTCCCTGCGACAACGCGGAATCGGTTGCCATGAGTCGGGATTCCAGGTTGTTGAGACGCTGGCCCGCGTCGGCAAGCTTGGACTGCTCCTCCGTCAGCATCTGCTGTTGATTGGCGATGAACCAGCCGGACAGCACCAGGCCGCCGATGAGGACAGCAATCAAGAGGTTAGTACCGAGCTGACGCCCAACACCACCACCGCCACCGCCGCCACCGCTGGCGGCAGCGCCGCGACGACTACCTCCGCTCCGACGGTAGCTGTCACCACTGTCGGTGGACAAGTCTGGGCTGCGACGATCGCTCATGGTCACTCCTTACAAGCGGCAAGAAAACAACGTGCGCAAGTATAGAATCGGCGCGACAAAAAAAAAGGCCTGCAAAACGCAGGCCTTTTGTCGACAGTCAGGTCGCTACATGAACCAGAGCAGGCCTGCCAGAATCACGGTGAGGCCGACACCGCAGGAGATCACCCCTTTGACTGTGGTCATCGGACCCTGCTTGCCAAAGATGGCATTGAGCTCGAGCACCCCGACAATCACCAGCGCAATGATCACCGGCAGGGTGTTGGCGCTCAGCATGTTGCCACCCGGCGCCGGAAAGTGAATTCCGGAGCCCATCAGATAGAGCATCGGGATTGAGAAGAGCGTGTTGGTCCGGGAAGCGAGCGCTGCCTTGGGCGCTGCGCCCGCGGCTGCCGGATCCGCTTCGCCGCCCCCGGCGACCGCCTGGTTGGAGGCAATGACAATCCGCTGATTCGGCCAGATGATCAGCCACACGTTCAAGAACATCAGCGTGCCGAGCACCGCCCCAACGGTGATGTCGGCGGTGACGTTCGCGCCTCGAATTCCCAGCATCACCACACCGGTGAGGAAGGTCAGCATCGCGGCCCAGCGAAACCACCACAACGCCCGGGGAACCAGTTTGGAGAAGGCATCAACGCGCGCATCTCCATCCGCTTCCTTGAAATACTCCGTTTGCACGAAGTTGAAGTAGTACAGCAATCCTATCCACGCCACGCCGGCCAGCATATGCACCCAACGTGACAGGTAATCGATAAATTCCATGACGCCCCCAATCCCGGCTATTTGTTATTTGGACGGCGAGAATATAGCGAAAGGACGGCGAGCGTACCACCCATCCCAGACCGCGCATTGGGGCATGCGGACAAGTGCGAAATTTTTTTGATCCACTTTCGCCCGGCTTGACGCCTTAGTGATTGAAGCCCAATGAGGTAGCGCGGGCAACCACCAACAGACTGAGGAGATACGCCATGAAAACCATCATCAAGAAAATCGCAACTGTCACCATTTTGCTCTGCACTGCCGGTTCTGCGTTCGCGCAGGACTACAACAACTGGGGCGTGATCGACCCCTACGGACTGCAGATGCAGGACCAGTGGGGCAACATCCACTATACGAACCCGTACGCCTACGACTCGCAGGTCGATGCCTACGGCAACGTCATCTACAGCGAAAACGGCTACCTCGAGCCCAGCCTCGACTACTACGAGCTGACGCCGGTACAGCCTTCGTGGAACAGCGGCTCCACGGGCTACGACAGCGGTTCCAGCAGCACCTATGTGCCCTACGCCAACCCCACGGACTCCCATCAGAGCTTCATCAACTCCATCTGGGAATAACCGCCCGCTATCACACTCGGACATCGTCATCGATGTCCGAGTGTTTCCGGTTTGCATGCCAGGGAAGGCGTGCACCAAAACAGATAAACCCGGCGAAGGCCGGGTTTATCTGTTTGGGCGAGCACCGATTACATCATACCGCCCATGCCACCCATATCGGGGCGCAGCGCATGCGCGGACGCATGCGTCCGCGGTGACCGAGCCCGAGCCGCATACCGGCGGCGAGGAAAGGCGAGGGAATGGGAGATGCGAGTATGTCGACATCAGCAATCGGACAACAACGTCGAACGAAACAAAAGATCACCGGACAGAAAAAACCCGGCATAGAGCCGGGTTTTCTCAAGCCTGGGTCATGCGCGGTTTACATCATACCGCCCATACCACCCATGTCCGGCATACCGCCCGGCATGCCACCGCCAGCGCCGGCTTCTTCCGGCATATCGCTGACCATCGCCTCGGTGGTGATCATGAGACCCGCCACGGAAGCGGCTGCCTGCAGCGCGGTGCGGGTGACTTTGGCCGGATCGAGAATACCCATCTCCAGCATGTCACCGTACTCGCCGGTCGCAGCGTTGTAGCCCTGGTTGCCTTCGAGAGCGGCAACTTTGTCGAGGACAACGGCGCCTTCGTCGCCGGCGTTGACCGCAATCTGACGCAGGGGTGAACTCATCGCGCGCGTCGCAATTGCGATGCCGACGTTCTGGTCTTCGTTGTCGCCCTGTACGCCTTCTACCGCAGAGATGGCGCGAACGAGGGTGACACCACCGCCGGGTACCACACCTTCTTCAACGGCTGCGCGAGTAGAGTGCAGCGCGTCTTCGACGCGAGCCTTCTTCTCTTTCATTTCCACTTCGGTCGGGGCACCAACCTTGATGACGGCAACGCCGCCGGCCAGCTTCGCCAGACGCTCCTGCAGCTTCTCGCGGTCGTAGTCGGAAGACGTGTCTTCGATTTCCTGACGGATCTGCTTGATGCGCGCTTCGATGTCGGCGCGATCGCCTGCACCGTCGACAATCGTGGTGTTTTCCTTGGTGCTGGAAACGCGCTTCGCGGTACCCAGGTCATCCAGGGTTGCGCCTTCGAGCGTCAGGCCCACTTCTTCAGAAATGACCGTACCGCCGGTGAGGATCGCAATATCCTGCAGCATGGCTTTACGGCGATCGCCGAAGCCCGGTGCCTTGGCGGCGGAAACCTTCACGATGCCGCGCATGTTGTTGACAACCAGGGTTGCCAGCGCTTCGCCTTCGATGTCTTCAGCGATGACGATGAGCGGCTTGCCGGCTTTGGCAACGTTCTCGAGGACGGGGAGCAGATCGCGGATGTTGGAGATCTTCTTGTCGCACAGCAGGATGAACGGATCTTCCTGGTCTGCGGACATGGAGTCCTGATTGTTGATGAAATACGGAGAAAGGTAACCGCGGTCGAACTGCATGCCTTCCACGACGTCGAGTTCGTTCTCGAGACCTGAGCCTTCCTCAACCGTGATGACACCTTCTTTACCGACTTTGTCCATCGCTTCGGCAATGATCTCACCGACCGCGGTGTCGCTGTTGGCAGAGATGGTACCTACCTGCGCGATGGACTTGCTGTCCTCACAGGGGGTAGCCATGCCGGAGATGGCTTCGACGGCAGCGGCAACGGCTTTGTCGATGCCACGCTTCAGGTCCATCGGATTCATACCGGCGGCAACCGACTTCAGACCTTCCTGCAGGACGGACTGCGCGAGAACCGTTGCCGTGGTGGTGCCGTCACCCGCTTCGTCGGAGGTCTGGCTGGCAACTTCTTTCACCATCTGCGCACCCATGTTCTCGAACTTGTTCTCGAGCTCGATCTCTTTGGCAACGGATACGCCGTCTTTGGTTACGGTGGGGGCTCCGAAGCTCTTGTCCAGAACCACGTTGCGGCCTTTCGGGCCGAGGGTGACTTTCACGGCGTTGGCCAGGGTGTTTACCCCGTCCAGCATCTGACTGCGCGCGTCATCACCAAATCTTACGTCTTTAGCGGCCATTCGCTTATTTCCTTAAGTTCGTTGGTCGTGCTGGAGGACTAGCCTTCCAGAACCCCAAAAATTTCGCTTTCGCTCAGGATCAACAGCTCTTCGCCATCGATTTTCACGGTGCTGCCGGCGTACTGGCCGAAAATCACCTTGTCGCCGACTTTGACGTCGAGCGCGCGTACGTCACCGGTGTCGGTGATTTTGCCTGAGCCTACCGCGAGAATTTCACCCTGCGACGGCTTTTCCGTCGCCGAATCAGGCAAAACGATGCCACCAGCGCTGGTGGTTTCCTCGTCCAACCGGCGCACGACAACACGATCGTGTAGAGGTCGAATGTTCATTGAATGTGGTCTCCCATTAACTCCAAGTCCTGGATTCACGGCCCGCATGGGCCATCAACGTCCCGATTAGCACTCTTTGGGTGAGAGTGCTAACGAAGAGGGCGATATGATATGGCCGGTTTTTAGAGATTCAAGCGCTAAATGCGAAAATTTGCGGGGCGTTTAACACCCACCGCTGCAGGTGCCGAGCGTGCTGCGAGCAGGAAGGCTGGGGGCGGCAGGCGGCACCGCGACGCGTGATCGACCGGTCAGTCCCGCTTCCGCTCGAAATCTCCTTCGATGGTCACCGGGCCGTCATTGGCGGGTGGTGCAGACCCGGGCTGTCCCGTCATACCCGCGGCGGCGTGCACCTGGACGCGTTTCAGCAGCTGCACGGCAATCATCAAGCGGGTCGGCGGGAACAGGAGGAGAAAACCCACGGTGTCCGTGATAAACCCTGGCGTCAGGAGCAGCGCGCCGGCGATCGCGAGCAGAATGCCCTCCGCCATTTCCCGGGCTGGCACTTCACCGCGCTCCATGCGGCCCATGCCCCGGGTGAGGGTTGCCAGACCCTGTCGTTTCAGGAGCGCAACGCCAATGACCGCAGTGAGCATCACCAGGCCAATCGTTGGCCAGGCATCAATGTAGCCAGCCACCTCAATCAGCAGGTACATTTCGGCAATGGGCGTGAGAAAGAAAACCAGAAGCCAGGGCATGGCGCGCCAGAAGGTTCAACGTACCACTCAATCTGGGGCCACTCAGCCCAATAATCAAGCGGCTGATGACGATGCCCGCAGCCGTGTCTGGCAGGTTGTGGCGATGATCCCGAAGGGCAAAGTGGCCACGTACGGCCAGATCGCGGGCCTGATCGGCCTGCCGAGCCACGCCCGTTTCGTCGGTAGAACCCTGCGTAATCTGCCGCGGGGCACGAAGCTGCCGTGGCATCGCGTCGTCAACGCAAGCCTCAGGATCTCCCAGCGTGGCGGTGGCGAAGCCCGGCAGAGACGCTTGCTGAAAAAGGAGGACGTGACGTTCATCGGCGAGCGCATTGCGTCGGCGCATCGCTGGGAGGCGGGTCGCGACTGAGGCGGGTCGCGACTGAGGCGAGTCACGCGGGCTCGGGCTCAGCCTCCTCCACCGTAAAGTAGCGCCCCGCGAACCAGACCAGCAGCAGAACGGGCAAACCTAGCGCTGCCGCAATGATGAAAAAGTTTACGTAGCCGAGCGCATCCACCACCGTCCCGGAATAACCGCCGAGCACTTTCGGGATCAACGTCATCAGCGAGCTGAAGATGGCGTACTGGACCGCCGTGAATTTGATATTCGTGAGCGCCGAGAGATACGCAATGAACGCGGCGCTGGCGAGCCCCGCCGTCAGGTTATCGGCGGAGATCACGACATAAAGCACCGTGATGTCATTGCCAACCAGGGCAAGCCAGATAAACAGCAGGTTCGTGAGCACGGTTAACAGCGCGCCGACAAAGAGCACCCGCATGACGCCAAATCTCACGGCCAGCACGCCGCCGAGGAATCCGCCGAAAATGGTCATGAACAAGCCGAAAGTTTTGACGACCCCGGCAATCTCAGCCTTGGTGAAACCGAGATCCTGATAGAACACGTTGGCGATGACACCAAGCACAATGTCCGAGATCCGGTACACCCCGACGAGGAGCAGCAACAAAAGCGCAAGCTTCAGGCTGAAGCGGGTGAGAAACTCGCGCACCGGATCCACGTAGGTTGTGACGATCATGTCCCGATTGACGAGCGGTGAAGCGACGAGACCCCGCGCGGCGAGAGCGGCAAGGGCAAGTGCAACAGTGAGGCGTATCGCTTCCACGAGCACACCGGCAAACGCGGCGTTACCCAGAAAACCAGCCAGACCGGTGCGCGCCTGACCTGCCAGATCGCCGGTCATCACAAATGATGTGACAAACGCACCGACGCAGCACAGGAACACGAACAAGAATCCCAGATAGTCCTGAACGGTATGGGTATAGGTGCTCGCCTGATTGGCTTCCGGCTCGCGGATCACCAGCGTGGTGATGACGCCGATGCCCATGAGAAGCGCCATCCCGAGATACGTCAGACGCCATGCATCGTAGCTGTATGAACCGAGCTCCGAGCCGAGCGCCCCGGCGAGGAACAGCGCGCCTGCGCCCGCGGCCAGCATGCCGATGCGATAGCCGGCCACGTAGCTTGCCGACATCATGGCCTGCAGATCCCGATCGGCGGATTCAATGCGGTAGGCGTCGATGACAATATCCTGAGTGGCCGACGAGAATCCGAGCATCACCGCGCCCAGCGCCATGCTCGTCACCGCCGCGGTCCCGGTCGACGGGTCGGTCAGCGCCATCCAGGCTATGGCAGAGATGACCCCAAGCTGCGCGACAACCATCCAGGCGCGCCGGCGGCCGAGCCGCCCGGTGAGAAAAGGCAGCGGCAGCCGATCAACGAGCGGTGCCCAGACGAACTTGAACGAATATCCGAGCGCGGCCCAGCTGAAAAACGTGACCGCAGCGCGCTCGATACCCGCTTCGCGCAGCCACAGTGAGAGCGAGCCGAAGATCAGGAGCAGCGGTAGCCCGGCGGCAAATCCGAGGAAGAGCATGGTGACGACACGCGGATGTTTGAGCGCAAGCAGCGCATCACGCCATTTCCTGAGCGTCGTCTCGGCGGGTACGGTGCTGCCGGTTTCGGCCAAGTGTCAGTCGCGAAAGTTGTTGAACTGCAGCGGCGTCGACAGATCCGCTTCCTTGACGAGCGCCATGACCGCCTGCAGATCGTCGCGCTTCTTGCCCGTCACCCGCACCTTCTCGCCGTTGACCTGTGCCTGGACCTTGATCTTCGAGTCTTTTGTCATTTTGGTAATTTTCTTTGCGGTATCCCGGTCAATGCCCTGGCGCATCGTGTAGCGCTTGCGTTTGACTTTACCCGCACCTTCCACCGCACCCGGCTCCAGGTACCGTACGTCGACTTCGCGACTCGTCAGCTTGTCGCGCAGAATGTCTTCGAGCTGTTTGATCTGAAACTCCTCCGGCGCCTCGATCAGGACGACACTGTCTTCCAGGCTGATGCTGGCGTCGACGCCACGAAAGTCAAATCTATTGCGTAATTCTCTGACAGCCTGGTCCACGGCGTTGCGCACTTCCTGCTGGTCCACTTCGGAGATAATGTCGAATGACGGCATGCCGACTCCTCGAGCTACTGTTCGGGCGCTATTCTACTTACATTCCGGCAGCAAGTTATTGCTGATTGGTTCCTTGAATGAATGTGGGTCTGGCAGATAAAGTGGCTGACTCAATCGCGCAACCCGCACACGTTATGTCCGATTCCGACATTCCCATTCTGGTGGTTGATGACGCCAAGTTTTCGAGCGCCATCATTGCCAAGGTGTTGCGCAATGGCGGGTTTACCAACGTGCGCTTTACGAACAATCCGCTGGAAGCGTTGCGATCCATCGAGAAGCGACCCGCGCAGATCATCATCGCCGATTGGCTGATGCCCGCGATGGACGGTCTGGAACTCGCGCGACGGGTCAAGAAGCTCGATGAAGAGACCAACCACTTCACCTACGTGATGCTGATGACGGCGCGTGACGATTTCGAAGCCCTCAATCAGGCCTTCGACGTCGGCGTCGACGACTTCATGAACAAGGCCCATCTACGCACGCAGCTCCTGCCGCGCGTGGTTGCCGCGGACCGGATTGCCATACGGCTGAATCAGCTCATCAAAAGCAACCGCGATCTGAAGCGGCAGGTTTCGGATCTGCAGACCACCGATCTCGTCGACCCGGTCACCGGCCTCGGCAACCTGAAGTTCACGCTCGACCGCGTCGACGCAACCCTGCGCGAATCGGAATCCCGCGGCGGCGCCGCCTGCGTGCTGCTCGTCGGCATCAACAATCTCGACGTCATCGAGAACCAGTACGACCAGAGCAGCATCGACGAGCTGATGTCCGGCATCAGTGCAAAAATCCGCCAGCTGGTGCGACCGCTCGACGTCGTGACCCGCCCGGAGGCGAACATCTTCGCCGTCACCACGTTGCAGCCATCGCTGGAAAACTGCACCTCGCAGAGCTTCCGGCGCATCTTTGACAGCCTCTACATGCACAGCTTCAAGACCGCCGAAGGTTACATACCGGTTGTGGTCGGAGTCAGCATCAGCGCCGCGAGCTCCGCCACCGGACACCCTCGCGCCAAAGCATTCATGGACTTCGCCTACGCCGGCCTCGACAAGTCGTTCGAAACGGGCATCATCACCGTGCGCGCATTCGAACCGGGCCTGACGGCCGAAGCGCTTTGAGAAGACGCGAGCTGCCTTGAGCCAGGAAAAGAACAAGCGCCGAATCACCAAAGTCACGACGCGCGCCGGCGATGCCGGTAACACCAAGCTCGCCACCGGACGCACCATCGGCAAACACGAACCGGTCGTCCGGGTCATGGGGAGCATTGACGAGCTCAACAGCCACATTGGTGTACTCGAAGCGCTCGTCGAAGACCAGACGCAGCAAAACCTCAGAGCCATCCAACAGGCACTCTTCGACATGGGCGCCGTGTTCGCCATGGAGGGGTCGTACGATGCACCCGAGCACGCCAATCTCGAAGCATGGACGGACACCCTCAACTCAGCGCTCCCGCCCCTGACCGAATTTGTGCTGCCGCGAGGCGGTACCGCAGCCGCGCAGAGCCACGTGTGCCGCGCCGTATGCCGTCGCGCCGAGAGTGAGCTGTGGGGTTTCATCGCCGGGCTGGACGATCCCGCGGAGAGCTTCGGCAATGCCGCGCGTTATCTCAATCGTCTGAGCGATTACTTCTTCGTGCTGGCTCGTGCCCTGAGCCAGGGCGAAGAGCAGCAGTGGCAGGGGCCTGAGCGCTAGACCGCCTCATTCGAGCGCCAGGCGGCGCAGATCGCTGAGCAGGCCCGTCAGATACACCATGAATCGGCCGCCGTCGGCGCCGTTGATTACCCGGTGATCGTACGACAGCGACAGCGGCAGCACCTGACGCGGCTGAAACTCGGCACCGTCCCAGAGCGGCTTGGTCTGCATCTTCGCAACACCGAGGATGGCCACCTCCGGTGCGTTGACGATGGGGGTGAACCCCGTGCCGCCAAGCGCGCCGAGGCTGGAAATGCTGAAGGTGCCGCCCTGCAGATCGTCTATGCCGAGCTTTTTGTCCCGGGCTTTTGCCGAAAGATCGCTGACCTCGGCGGAAAGCTCCCAGATACTCTTGCGGTTTGCCGCCTTGATGACCGGCACCATCAGGCCTTCGGGCGTATCTACCGCCATGCCGATGTTGATGTACTTTTTCAATACCAGCTGTTTGCCGTCAGGATGCAGCGAAGCGTTCATTTCCGGAAACTCGGATAAGGCGGCGCAACAGGCTTTGATGAGAAAGCTCAAGGGCGTCACCTTGACACCTTTGCGTTCGGCTTCCTGTTTGAGGGATTTGCGGAACGCTTCGAGATCGGTGACGTCCGCTTCATCGTGCTGCGTCACGTGCGGCAGATTCACCCAGCTGCGATGCAGATTGTCCGCGCCGCGTTGACGAATGCGCGAAAGCTCCACCACCTCAATCTCACCGAACTTTGCAAAGTCTACGGTAGCCACCTGAGGCAAGCCACCGCCTGCAGCGGCCGGCTCGGTGAGACGTGTCTTCACGTGCGCTTTGACATCATCCTTGGTGATGCGATTGCGATTTCCGGTGCCCGTCACCTGGGTCAGATCGACGCCAAGCTCGCGTGCCAGACGACGCACGGCCGGTCCCGCGTAGACTTTTGCGCCTTTCGGGACGATCGGCTCGGCATCCGTCTGCGCGGTGGGTGCCGTGGCTGCAGGCGCGGGTATCGGTTCTGGCGCGGGCGTCTGTTCTGGCGCGGGCGGCGCCGGCTCGGTGTTACTCGTGTCGGCCGCAGGCTCGGGGCTTGCACGCCCTTCAACCAGCAGCGTGGCAATGTGCGTGCCCTGCTCGACTTCCTGATCGACGCTGACCGCAACCTTGGTGATACGCCCGGCCTGTTCGGCGGCAATCTCCATGGACGCTTTGTCGGATTCGAGGACCACCAACAAATCGTCCACGGCAACTTCATCGCCTTCTTTGATGGCGATCTCAATCACAATCACGCCGGTGGCGTCGCCAATGTCAGGTACGAGGACCTCTACCTCGCTGGTCTGCGTTCCCGCAGGTTGAGCCTCGACCGGTGCGGCGGGAGCCGCTTCGGGTTCGGGCTCCGGCGCTTCGGCCTCCGCCGGCGCTTCGACCGGCGCCTCACCTTGGGCTGCGGCAAGCACCGCAATGACGTCGCCTTCGCGTACCTGATCGCCAATCGCTACTTTGAATGTCTCGATCACTCCGGCTGCGGGCGCCGGGATTTCCATCGACGCTTTGTCGGACTCGATGACAATGACCGCATCTTCTGCGTCGACGCTATCCCCGACGGCAACGCAGAGCTCGATGACTTCTACCTCATCAATGTCGCCCAGATTTGGAATGGTTATGTCCATGCAGATCTTCTAACTGATGCGGGGATTGGCTTTGCCGGTGTCGATGCCCAACTGATCGATCGCCTCGGCAACCGTTTTGCTGGGAATGATCTGTGCCTCAGCGAGCTTCGCAAGTGCCGCCAGCGTGACGAAGTTACGGTCGACCTCAAAAAACTCACGCAGCTTCTCACGCGTGTCGCTGCGGCCGAAGCCGTCCGTGCCGAGCACGTGGTAGGGCGCATCGATGGCACCGCGCAGCTGTTCCGGGATGGCTTTGACATAGTCCGAAGCGGCAACGACCGGCGTCTCACCGGAGAGGCACTCGGCCACGTGACTCGTGCGCGGCGCCTCAGCGGGATTCAACAGATTCCAGCGTTCGACGTCCTGGTAGTTCCTGGTGAGCTCCGTAAAGCTCGTGACCGACCAGATCTCTACGCTGACGCCATAGGTTTCGTGGAGCGTTTCCGCCGCCGCCTCCACCTCCCGCAGGATGGTGCCGGCACCGAGGAGCCGCACGCGCTTGGCCGCGTCATCGCCGAGCGTGCGCAGGCGATACATGCCTTTCAAAATGTCAGCCTCCGCGCCTTCCGGCATGGACGGATGCTGATAGTTCTCGTTCATGACCGTGACGTAGTAGTACACGGGTTCCTGCTCGACGTACATGCGCCGCAGACCATCCTGGATAATGACCGCAAGCTCATAGCTGTAGCACGGGTCATAGCTGATGCAGTTCGGAATGGTGGACGCCAGCAGGTGGCTGTGTCCGTCCTGGTGCTGCAGACCTTCGCCGTTGAGCGTGGTGCGACCGGCCGTGCCGCCAAGCAGAAAGCCACGCGCCTGCAGATCACCCGCCGCCCAGGCCAGATCGCCAATGCGCTGGAAGCCGAACATCGAGTAGTAGATATAGAAGGGCATCAGCGTGTAGCGGTGCGTAGCATGACTGGTGGCGGCTGAAAGCCACGCGGCAAAGGCACCCGCTTCGTTGATACCCTCCTCCATGACCTGACCGTCCTGGGATTCGCGATACGAGTTCAGCTCATCTGCGTCCTCCGGCTCATAGAGCTGGCCCACCGAGGAGTAGATCCCGAGCTGGCGGAACATCCCTTCCATGCCGAAGGTGCGCGCCTCGTCGGGAACAATCGGCACCACGCGTTTGCCCACCTTCTTGTCGCGAACGAGGGTCGCCAGAATCCGCACGAACGCCATGGTCGTGCTGATCGAACGCTCACCGCTGCCTTTGAGCTGGGCTTCAAACGTCTGCAGGTCCGGCACCTCGAGGCGGGTCTCGTCGATGATGCGCTGCGGGATGGATCCACCAAGTGCCGCACGCTTGTCCCGGAAGTAGACCATTTCCGGCGAATCTTCCGCAGGGCGGAAGTAAGGTATGGCTTCCAGCTCCTTGTCGGACAACGGCACGTCGAAGCGATCGCGGAAGTGCTTCAGCTCATCGAGGTTGAGCTTCTTGACCTGATGGGTGTCGTTTTCCGCCTCACCGGCATCACCCATGCCGTAACCTTTGATGGTTTTGGCGAGGATGACGGTGGGCTCACCCTTGTGATGCACCGCCGCGTGATAGGCCGCATACACCTTGTACGGGTCGTGTCCGCCACGATTGAGCCGGTAGATGTCCTCATCCGAGAGGTTTTCCACCATCTCGAGCAGTTCTTCATGACGACCGAAGAATCTGTCACGCACATACGCGCCGTCTTTGGCTTTGAAGTTCTGGTATTCGCCGTCGACCGTTTCGTTCATGACCTGCTGCATCAGGCCGCGATCGTCGCGGGCGAAGAGCGGATCCCATAGGCGCCCCCAGATCACCTTGATGACGTTCCAACCGGCGCCGCGGAAATAGCCTTCCAGCTCCTGAATGATCTTGCCGTTGCCGCGTACCGGCCCGTCCAGGCGCTGCAGATTGCAGTTGACCACGAAGATGAGGTTGTCGAGCCGCTCCCGCCCGGCGAGGGAAAGCGCCCCCAACGATTCTGGTTCGTCGCACTCACCATCACCGAGGAATGCCC
>JANQPF010000024.1 GCA_028285415.1 Pseudomonadales bacterium | reverse complement strand
GCGTTATCACGGTGAGCGGGCTCTGGCTTTCCTGGGCAACAAGTACGTTCACGGCAAAGGCTGGACCAAGAAGTTCCGCACGGTCAAGACCTACTCTCGTAAGCAGATCGTCAGCGAGTTCTACAAAGTCTACGTTTGCTAAGACATTCGCTGGAACGCTGCGGAAGCAAGAGGCTCGGGGAAGTTACCTTCCCCGAGCTGTTCGTTTGAGAACGGCTTCCATTCATCAACGATCGTGCCTATTCTCCTCTGTCATGGGAGGCTGACGGTAGGCGCATCTGGGGGCGTCGCCGCGTAGGGACGTTCTCCCGAAGAGTTTGCCGATTAGGGAGAAGGCATGTCACACAGAATATCTTCCAGTTACACATTACCAGGGCTCTTCGCCTGCATCTCGATCTGGCTGATCAGCGGTTGCAGCGGGCTTGCCGGACCTGAATACCAGCGCCCCGAGGTGCCCGAAAAACCAAACTGGTCCGCCCTCGAAGGGCGCGAAGTGACCACCAGTGAAGTGATCCAACCCGAATGGTGGCGCGGATTCGGTGACACCAAGCTCGACGGTCTGGTGGACCAGGCCATCGCCGACGGGCTGGATTTGCGCATTCTTGCGCTGCGCATGGAGCAGTCTGGCCTTGCGGTGCGCAACGCCAAAGGTGACCTCCTGCCCAACGTCACGTTGTCGCCTTCTCGCACGATGGGTCGTGAGTTTCAGGGTGGTAACGAAAGCAAGATCGACGACAGCGAAGCACTGGGATTGAATGGCGCCTGGGAGATTGACCTCTGGGGTAAGCTCCGTAAGCAGCGTGACGCGGCCCAGGCCAATTACAAAGCCAGTGAAATGGACTGGCGTGGCGGCTATCTGACCCTCGTCGGCGCGGTTGCCAACAAATACTTCCTGATCCGTCAGTTCGATCAGCAGATTGACAACCAGAAAGCGTCGCAGCGCTACGGTGAGCAGTTGCTGGAAATCTACAAAGCCCAGTTTGAAGAAGGCATGGTGGCGGACACCACCATTCGTTCGCAGCAGGCGGAGATCAATCGCATCCAGGGCCAGCTCGTCGAGCAGAACCGTGCGCGGCGCCAGGCTGAACTCGAGCTTGCCACGCTGCTGGGACAGCCCGCGGGTGCCCTGAGCGTGGAGCCGGCACTGGTGTTGAAAAACATCCAGCGGATTCCTGCACCGCAGGTTTTACCGGCGGACATGCTCGCCCGGCGACCGGACGTGCTCCGGGCGGAGTACGACCTGCTCGCGGCCCATCACCTGGTGGGCGTGGCGCGTCTGAAGCGCCTGCCGACGTTGAAGCTCGACTTCAGCGCGGCCACCGGGGCATCAGTCATGTCGCAGTTTCTGGACAGTTGGAAGTTTGCATTCACGCTGAATGGGCAGGGTATGTTTGATCGCAACGTGCGGCGGGAGATTCGCGGTGCGGAAGTGTCGCGCAAGATTGCTACGGAAACGTACCGAAGAGCGGTACTCAATGCTGTGCAGGAAGTGGAAGTGCGTCTCAACAATCTGAACGCGCGCCAGGAGCAGGTGGCGGTACTCGAAGATCAGGTGATGCAATTAGAAACGGTGCGCAACGTTCGCCGCGCGCGCCTCGCCGAGGGACTGGTTTCACAGCTGGAACTGTTTGATACCGAGCGGGAGCTCTTGAGCGCTCAGCAAGGTGTCATGGATGGGTACGGACAAATTCTGACTGAGACGGTGGAGCTCTACAAAGCCCTGGGTGGCGGCTGGCCGGCGGAAACGCCGGCAGACGTCGTTTCCCGCTAGCGACCGATTCCTGAAGGACAGAAACAGAAGAAATTACACAGCTCGTAGTTAGAGTGGGGAGCTTATGAAGATCGTTTTGACGCTCATCGACGACCCGTCGGTTGAGCCCATCGTGATCGAAGACGACGTGTTTTCCGTGGGCAGGCGGGAAACGCCGTTCGACTCGCAGCCGGTCGAGAAAGCGGAACGACTATCGCGCCGTCACGCGCGGCTCTTTTTCGAGGACGGCATGCCGTACGTTGCGGACCTCGGCAGCACCAACGGCACGCTGCACAATCACGTGCTGCTGAACAACCAGGCAGCTCAGCTTGCCGATGGTGACGAGCTGAACTTTGCCGGTGAATTCCGGTTCAAGGTCAAAGTCGAGCGGGACATCGCAGATGACCGCACCGTGGTTGCCATGGCCCCGCCGGTGGAGTTGCGGCTCGTGCCGTCGAAACCCGAAGGCATTCTGCCGATCATCGTCAAGGGATTCCCGTTTCTCATCACTCGCAACGATCCGGCGTTCGAAGCTGGGGATGCCCAGGAGGTAGGACAAATCTCGCGCAAGCACGCGGTCATCATGCTCAAACGCGGTGTACCGTTCATCGAAGATCTCGAGAGCGCCAACGGCAGCTTCGTCAATGGACGTCGCCTGGATGAACGGGTCATGCAGCTGAACGGCGGTGACGTCCTGTCGTTAGGCAGCGGCGTCGAATTCACCGTTTTTGTCGACGAGGTCGACGACGGACGCACAATCGTGGCACCACCAGCCACTCAATCCGCGTCGGGGGTCACTGCCGCAGACGATCAGCCCATCGCGTCCGAACCCGAACCGGATCGGCAACCGGAACCCGCACGGGTTGCAACGCAACCCGATGAAGCGCCAGGGCGGAAGGCAGAACCGCAGGCGTCTGCGCCGAACGCTGTCGAGGCTGAAGTGCCGCCGGCAGAGGTGGTCGAGACTGAGCCCGATGATCCGGCGCCGGACAGCAGTGCGGGGTTAGCATCTCTAGCCGCCGAGCTGCCGGCGTCGGAGGAAGTGGCAGCCGCGGAAGAGGCGGAAGCGCCGCCTGAACATGGCCCGGCCTCGAGTGCCGTGGCGGCAACGCCTGAGGAACGGCCGGCCGCGCCGGTATCGGCGGACACGAGCGATCTCCTGGGTACCCGCATTGTGGGATCGGGTGACTCATTCCTGAAGCTCCTCTATGAAAAGGAGGAAGAGGACGATGTCCAGGAAGCCGCACCCCGGATCAACGAAGGACCTAGAAACAAGGCCGCGGCGTTCGGCCAGGCGCTCGGCGGACGCTCTGCCATCAGCGCCAGAGTTCTGTGGAGTATTGCAGCGGCTGTTGGGTTGGTCGCCGGCGTGTGGGGATATGTGTACTGGAGCGAGTCTGCTGAGCGCGGGCTCAGAGCGTGTCTCGAGAGCGGACAGTATCTCACCTGCGCCCAGGACGCGGCCGATCAGCTTGCTACCGGCTCGACGAACCGTGAAGTCGAGCGGCTGGGTGAGCAGGCTTTGATCCGGGGACTGATAGACACCTGGAAACCCGAGCTTGAAGCGGGCAATTTCTCGGGCGCACAGGCGCAATTGACCCAGGCTGCAGGCCGGTTCGCCGTGTTGCCTGGCACCAAGGATATTGTCGGGGTGCTTGAGTGGATTACGCGCACAACACGTTATCGCAACCACAACAGTGACGTCGCGGCATCCTGGTTTCAGGCAGATGATCAGGACGTGGGCGAGGTGGTGGCTGCCTGGTCTGCGAATGAAGCCGTCTACAGCCGCGTAATGGTGCAGATGGCAGAATACTCGCCGGACTTTCGTCAGATCCAGACCCAGGCGATGTCCGATTTGCGCGCCCTGCGGGAAACCGACTCTGTGTATGGCAAAGCGCTCAGCGCTGCCAAGGAGAGCCTCTACCGGAAACTGGAGACCGGTGCAGTGGGTGAAGCGCGTGCCGAAGCCGAAGCGTTCCGCCAGCAGTACACGCAGGTACTGGGCACCGCCGCGCTCCTCAGTGGCCTCGATCAATTCGAGGCAGTTGTTGCAGCGTATGAAGCGCGAGATCTCATGGCGGTGTCGGCACGTTACGCTGCGCTCGACGTGCAGGTGCCGGTTGTCAGGCGTGGACTGGAAGCCTGGTACGAACGGTTCGGGCCGCGGGAAAGCGTCGTTGCGACCTATCAGGCAGCAGCTGCCGCCTGGCGGGCGGGAGATGCGGAGCAATCCATCACCCGGCTTGGTGAGATCACCGACGGCATCTGGGCGGAAGTTGCTGCGGACGAGGTGGCACGGCAACAGCAGGTTGCGGCGGACTACGCGAATCTAAGGGCCATGGATGGGAGCGCGGATTACAAACTGGCGCTCCTTGAGTTTGCCGCCGGGTTGACCGCGGAAGACGCGTACTACAGCGAAGCGCTCGCTGAACCTCTGGCGGGGTATTCGGCCGAGATTGGTGGCGAGGTGGCCGCGCAATTCGAGCGCGCAACCGCATTCTGGGATAGCTATCGAGACGATGGCGGCATCTCCGGCATCATGCGCGTCGAATCTAATGTGAGCAGAAGCTACGCCAGGCAGGCTGAGCGTCTCCGTGACGCATACGCGCTGGTGATGCGCGCCCTGGTCCTCGCGGAAGCAACCGCCACCCGCCTTACCGATTCGCAAACCCGAATTGCGGAAGACGTGCGTTCGGAAGCCGCACGTCAGCACCGCTGGCTCAGCGATTTAAGCGCGGTGCTTCCGCCCGCAACATTGGCCGAAAAGAGAGCGGCCTTACCTGAACTACAGGAGGATGAAACATGAGTCCGACTTATCATCGCCACCGCGGTGGCCTCGATCGTCTCGATGACGACATGTCCGCAGATGGATTAGCCATGATGCTCAGTCAACCGTCGCGCATGATGCGCGCAGTCATCGTCATTCTGGCTGCGTTGCTGGTGACTGCGGTTGCCTGGTCGTTTTACGGCAAGTCACCCAAGATCGTCTCCGCAAAAGGCACGGTGATTCCTGAAGGGCAACAGAAACAGATCTACAGTCCAGTCAAAGGCGAGCTGGTGGAGATCTTCGTCGATGAGGGGGTGCCGGTCCGCAAAGGCGACGTGCTTGGCAAACTCTATTCGCTGCAGGCGATTCAGTTTGCAGGGCGCAAAGCGCAGGCGGAAGAACAGGTGCGCAGAGCGGAGCGCACGATTGCGGAGACGCCGCAAAAACGCCAGCAATTGGAAAAGAGTATCGAGGTTGACCAGGAGCGTTTGGCGGCGGCCCGCAACAAGCTCGAGAGGCTCGAAGCTCAGGGTATCGAAAAGGTCAGTCAGGCTCAGCGTCTGAAATTGCTGGAAGCTCAAGCCAAGCTCGACAAAGCGCGTCAGCAGGAACGAACGGCCAAAGCCGCTTATGACCAGCATCTGCGGCTCTTCAGGCGTCCCGATGGTGGCGGGGTTTCTCAGGATCAATTGAACCAGAAGGAAAGTGAATGGGCGGAAAAGAAGAACGACGTCGAGATTGCCGTTTATGAGCTGGGTGGATTCGAAAACAAACTGGG
The DNA here is from genome assembly GCA_028285415.1 of Pseudomonadales bacterium. GTDB lineage: Bacteria > Pseudomonadota > Gammaproteobacteria > Pseudomonadales > Azotimanducaceae > UBA4421. The sequence goes on along the minus strand of JANQPF010000024.1, from coordinate 3,960 downwards.
AGAAGCGTACGACAAGGTCAGGGAGTCGATTCAAAAAGAGCGCGAGACCATCATGGGCATCGAAAAGAACATTGGTGATTTCGAGCTGCAGATCAGTGATCTCGAAAGTAAAGCCCAGGACGCCCTCGTGCTAGCCCGGCAGAACCTGGAAGTTGCCAACCGCGTGAACTTCGAAGATCTGGACGAAAACCAGAATCTGCGGCTGCGTGCGCCCGAAGACGGGGTTGTCGTGCAGATTGGACAGAACCAGCTGGGCGCGCAGGTCGATGACAAACGTCCGTTTGCTGCTTTGTCACCAGATAACGCACGAAAGATTCTGCAGATTGAGATCAACCAGCGTAACGCCAAGGGGCTCAAGGTTGGCATGCCGGTACGCATGAAGTTCGAGACATTCGAGTATCAGCGCTACGGATTCGTCGAAGGCCAACTCGAGTACATCGCTGAAGTGGCGTACTACAACCGGGATACGAAACAGACCACCTACAAAGCTAGAGTGGGTCTCGACAAAGACAATTTTGACGGGATACCTATCCGCTACGGCATGGTTGCGGTCGCCGAGATTGTCGTGGAGCAGCGCCGCATTGCGGACATTGCCCTCGATACGATCCGCGATGCGACGCCGGGTTAGAGACGAAAAGCACTAACAACAGGACACAACTATGAGTGACCCTTCGCTGGAAACGGATGCCGAGCTGGTCGACTTTCTTGCTTCTGTAGACATGCTCGCGCCGTTTTCCCGTGAAGAACTCGAATCGCTGGCAGGCCAGATGACTGGTCAGTGGTACGAGTTCGGCGACAACATTTGTCAAGCCGGCGAGCCGTGCACGGGTCCGTTGATTGTCCGCTCGGGCTCGGTACGCACTTTTGCCACGGATGGTGGCAAGGAAACCAGCATGGGCGTACGCAAAGCGGGCGATGTGATCGGTGAAATCGGCGCGCTGCGAGAAGAACCGCACGAACTCAGCGCGCGTGCGTCTTCGAAGACGGAAGTTCTGTTCATCCCGTTGGAGGCGCTGCGTCGGCTGACGTCTTCTAATCAGAACGCTGCGGGTTATATCACCAGCTACGTTGCCATTCGCGCGGCGGGCGGTGTGGTAAATCGCCTGTTCAATCTGAAAGGCAAGGTTGATCAGGACGAATTGCGAGATCTGGTCAGCAGCGTAGGTGCAAAGCGTGTCGAGGCTGGTGCGACGATTCTGGAACAGGGTTCACGAGCCGACCGTCGCCTCTATGTCGTGCGCCAGGGTGTGGTCAACGTCGTCCGCACCGAAGGGGGCACGGACATCAACCTCGGCGGGCGCAAAGATGGTGAGCTTTTCGGCGAAAGTGCGGCGCTCAAAGGCGGGGATCAATTTGCCACCGTGACGGCGCAGAAAACGACGGTGGTTCTCATCATTCCGGAAGAGACCGTCAAGGCGCTCGTAGCGCGCAACAGTTCGGTTGAGAGCCTCCTCGAAGATCGCATCGAAAAGGATGAGCGTGAGGTGGAGCGGCAACAGCAGCTGGTGGTCCAGCGCGGCAGCTCGCCAATTATCGACTTCACCAGCAAGTCCAAGCTCGGGGAGAAGGTGCTGACGCGATTTCAGCTGATCGAGCAGGCGGAGGAAATGGACTGCGGGGCTGCGTGCCTTGCCATGATCTGCAAGCACTATGGCGTGAACGCTACGCTCGGCAAGCTCAGAGAAATGGCGAACGTCACGGTGGACGGCGCCACGATGGACAGCCTGGCAACCGCCGGTGAGGCGCTCGGCTTCACGGTCCGTGGTCTGGATTGTCAGTACGAATCCATGCTGGGGTTCGAGCTGCCGTTCATCGCCCATTGGGAAGGTTACCACTACATCGTTGTGTACGGCGTCTCCAAGAGTCACGTCTGGGTCGCTGACCCAGGCCGCGGGTATTCGAAAATGAGCCGGGCGGATTTCGAGAAGGGTTGGACCGGCAAGGTTCTCAACTTCACCGCGAGCTCAGAGTTGCTGTCGATTGCCGCCGGTGCAAGTCCGTGGGTTCGTTTTGCCAAGTATCTCGAGCCGTTTCGCGGCGTGCTCGGCTACATCATTCTTGCCACCCTGGTGGTAGAGATTCTGGGGGTGGCGCCGCCCATTATCGTTCAGAACATCCTCGATCGCGTGGTGGTCAATGCCAGTGTTGATCTGCTGACAACGCTGATCATCGGTTTTGTGATTGTGCAGGTTTTTTCGAATCTCACGACGCTGATGCGTGGCATGCTGTCCAACTATCTCGTGCGGAATCTCGACTTCTCGATGATTTCGCAGTTTTTCCGGCATACGTTGTCGCTGCCGCTCAGCTTTTTCGACAGTCGACGCACCGGCGACATTTTCGCCCGCTTTCAGGAAAACCAGACGGTGCGCGGATTTCTCACGGAATCCACGATCAGCACCCTCCTGAACGTACTGATGGTGTTCATCTACTTTGCGGTGCTCTTCATGTACAGCGTAACGCTCACAGGTGTACTGATTGCTCTCATCATACCCATGGCGCTGCTCACGCTTGCGGTGACGCCGCGCCTGAAAGCTTATGCGCGTGCCGAGTTTGAAGCATCGACGGACGCCGAAGCGGTACTCATGGAAACGATTACGGGCGCTGAGACCGTCAAAGCAATGAACATCGAGCGGGCGATGCGCAATCGGTGGGAAAAGCGTTATGTCCATGCCCTGCAGGTGCAGTATCGATCCGGACGTTTCGATCTGCTGGTCGGGTTTGTCAGTCAGCTCCTGAATGCCGGCATTACCATCACCATTCTCTGGCTCGGCGCGAACATGGTGCTCTCCCAGGAACTCACCATCGGTCAGCTCATTGCCTTCAACATGCTCATGGGCTCGGCGCTGTCGCCGATCATGGGGCTCATTGGTTTGTGGGATGAGATACAGGAAACCAGCGTCGCTATGGAACGCCTGGGCGATGTTCTCGACATCGAAGCGGAGCAGCGGGCTGATGAGCTGGACTCGCGAATTGTACTGCCGGACCTGCAGGGTAATTATCGGCTGCAGGACGTTTACTTTCGCTACGGCGCGGAGAGCGCCTACGTGCTCGAAGGAATCAACCTCGAGATCAAACAAGGCGAAGTGGTGGCCATCGTCGGTCAAAGCGGTTCAGGGAAAACGACGCTCGCCAAGCTCATTGCCGGCTTCTACCCGCCGGTGGAAGGCAGCATTTATGTCGACGACTACGACATGGAGGTGGTTGATCAGGAGTACTACCGTTCGCAGCTCGGTTACGTCATGCAGAGCAATCTACTTTTCTCCGGCACGGTCGCCGAGAACGTTGCCGTCGGAGAGGAAGACCTGAACAAGAACCGGGTCATGGAAGTGGCAAAGCTTGCCGATGCGCACGGCTTCATTTCCCAGCTGCCACTTGGCTATGAGCAGATGCTCGGTGAGCGGGGCACCGGATTGTCCGGCGGGCAGATGCAGCGCCTGTGCATCGCGCGGGCGCTCTACCGCAATCCCAAGGTGTTGATTCTGGACGAGGCGACTTCTGCGCTCGACAGTCAATCGGAATCGAACATCCTCGACAACATGAACGAAATGCTCGAAGGCAGAACGGCCATCATCATTGCGCACCGCCTCAGCACTATCATGAACGCTGACAAAATTGTCGTGCTGTACGACGGTGCCATTGTCGAGCAGGGCGCGCATGACGAGCTCATAGATCGTGGGGGAATGTACTACCAGTTGGTCTCGACCCAGCTGACGGCCTGATCCCTCATCCACCTTCTCGCTGCTGAAATTGGCAAAAAAACGGGGAGCCGAAGCTCCCCGTTTTCGTTAGCCGCGGTCCCTGCGGCTGATCTACACGTCTTAGCAAACGTAGACTTTGTAGAACTCGCTGACGATCTGCTTGCGAGAGTAGGTCTTGACCGTGCGGAACTTCTTGGTCCAGCCTTTGCCGTGAACGTACTTGTTGCCCAGGAAAGCCAGAGCCCGCTCACCGTGATAACGC
>JANQPF010000013.1 GCA_028285415.1 Pseudomonadales bacterium | reverse complement strand
GGTAGTTTCTATAAAATCCCGCTCCCATTTTAGCCGCCATAGCTCAGCTGGTAGAGCAGCTCACTTGTAATGAGAAGGTCCAGGGTTCGACTCCTTGTGGCGGCACCAGTACATGTGAGTTTTCGAAGCATGGCGTGTAAACGCCGCTGTGATGCGCCTTCAAAGGCAATCGCGACGCCCTGGCCAGGCTGAAATGGACGGTCTTCGGACCGGTGTGCGCAAGGCACCATAGAGCTGACGAGAAAGGCCAGCTCTATGGTGCTTTTGTGCTCAAAAAAATTGTCGAATCGGGCGATTGAGTACAGGAGCGACATAAATAGCTGGTGGGGTTCCCGAGTGGTCAAAGGGATCAGACTGTAAATCTGACGGCTAAGCCTTCGAAGGTTCGAATCCTTCCCCCACCACCATCCTTTTTCGGATGGAAGGAGCGATTTGGCCGGAAGGCTTTGCGCAGTTGGACGCTGGCGGAAACGCGCATGCGGACGTTTTGCGAAAAAAGGCGCGGGTATAGTTCAACGGTAGAACCTCAGCCTTCCAAGCTGATGATGCGGGTTCGATTCCCGCTACCCGCTCCAAGTCGTCTTGGCCTTCAGGCCGAGACGACACGAGAGGTGAAAATCGCCTCAAAAGCTAGGCTCCTAGTGAGCTTGGCAGGATTTGTAGCTGAAGAATGTGATCGCAGGACTAGAGCGTCTTGCAGGAAACTGAATCGCGAGTTTCTGGCAAAGCCAAAAACTCGGTAAGGCTCGCCTGAAGGCGAGCCGACGCGCTCACATAGCTCAGTAGGTAGAGCACTTCCTTGGTAAGGAAGAGGTCATCGGTTCAAATCCGATTGTGAGCACCATATTTGTGAAGCTGAGTCTTTTGTAGGGCAGCTTTACTTAACCGCAGGGTGGCAACACGCTGCATATATAGAGGCAAGTAGGTTCGCCCTACTCAACATTAAAAACTATCTGGGCATGTTTGAGGGTAAATAATGGCCAAAGAGAAATTCGAAAGAACCAAACCGCACGTAAACGTGGGGACGATCGGACACGTAGACCACGGCAAAACCACGTTGACAGCAGCGTTGACAAAGGTATGCGCGGAAGCATTCGGCGGCGAGCTGAAAGCGTTTGACCAGATAGACAATGCGCCGGAAGAGCGTGAGCGTGGTATCACCATCGCCACCTCACACGTCGAATACGAGAGCGAAGCGCGTCACTACGCGCACGTTGACTGCCCCGGTCACGCCGACTACGTGAAAAACATGATCACGGGCGCGGCTCAGATGGACGGCGCCATCCTGGTTGTGTCCGCCGCGGACGGCCCGATGCCGCAGACTCGCGAGCACATCCTGCTGTCTCGCCAGGTTGGCGTGCCGAAGATTGTTGTCTTCATGAACAAAGCCGACATGGTCGACGACGAAGAGCTGCTCGAGCTGGTCGAAATGGAAGTTCGTGAGCTGCTCGACCAGTACGAATTCCCGGGTGACGACACGCCCATCATCATCGGCAGCGCGCTGAAGGCGCTGGAAGGCGACGCCGACCACGCTGCCAAGGTGAAAGAGCTGGTTGAAACGCTGGATGAATACATTCCGGAGCCGGAGCGTGCGGTAGATCAGCCGTTCCTGATGCCGATCGAAGACGTGTTCTCCATCTCCGGTCGCGGTACGGTAGTAACCGGTCGTGTCGAGCGCGGTATCGTCACCGTTGGTGACGAGATCGAAATCGTCGGCATCAAGGACACCCAGACCACCACCTGCACGGGTGTGGAAATGTTCCGTAAGCTGCTCGACGAAGGTCGAGCCGGTGAGAACGTGGGCGTGCTGCTGCGTGGCACCAAGCGTGAAGAGGTAGAGCGTGGACAGGTACTGTCCAAGCCCGGTGCCATTACGCCGCACACCAAGTTCGAAGCTGAAGTCTACGTACTCAGCAAGGACGAAGGTGGTCGCCACACGCCTTTCTTCAAAGGCTACCGTCCGCAGTTCTACTTCCGTACGACTGACGTGACCGGCTCTGTCGAGCTGCCGGCTGACGTGGAAATGGTCATGCCGGGCGACAACATCAACATGGTGGTAGAGCTCATCTGCCCGATCGCCATGGACGAAGGCCTGCGCTTTGCGATCCGCGAAGGCGGCCGCACGGTTGGCGCCGGTGTTGTCACCAAGGTAATCGAATAAGTTCGATAACGTTCTCGACCCTTGAGGGTCGAGCGCCTGGGAGTTTTGCCTCACGGCAAAACTCCTGAGGTAGCAAGATGATTCTTGCTTAGTGAGAGAGTGTCGCGTTAGCGAAACTCGCAAACAGTTTGCACTTTGTTGCGGCATTGCGATCCCATCAAAGTCAAATTGTAGGCCAGTAGCTCAATTGGCAGAGCAGCGGTCTCCAAAACCGCAGGTTGGGGGTTCGATTCCCTCCTGGCCTGCCATCCTCTCCGGTCGCGAGGCGACGGTGAAGGAATTTGATACGGGATAATGGATTGAGCACGAATACAGAAACGACAGCCGGAAGTACGCTGGATTGGCTGAAGTGGCTCGTCGTCGCGGCGCTCCTCGCGGGCGGCGTATACGGTAACTGGTATTACCAGGACGAGTCGCTGCTGATCAGAGTGATTGCGCTGCTTGCTGGTGCGGTGGTTGCCGTATTGGTTGCAGTGCAGACTGAGCGCGGCCGGTCGACCTGGAACCTCTTGAAAGAGTCCCGTTCTGAAATACGGCGCGTCGTCTGGCCAACGAATCAGGAAACCACGCAGACAACGCTGGTGGTGCTGGTGCTGGTGGTCATTTTTGCGCTGATCCTGTGGGGCTTGGATTCATTGCTGAGCTGGGGCGTCAGCTCGGTGATTGGCTAGGGGTGCGTTAGATGTCGAAACGATGGTACGTGGTGCACGCCTATTCCGGGTTCGAAAAGAACGTCGCCCGCGCGCTCAAAGAGCGGGTGGAGCTGTCGAACTTCGGTGAGTTTTTCGGGGACATCCTCGTTCCCACCGAAGAAGTGGTGGAAATGCGTGCCGGCCAGAAGCGCCGCAGCGAGCGCAAGTTCTTCCCCGGCTACGTGCTGGTGGAAATGGAGCTCAACGATGATACGTGGCACCTCGTCAAAGAGACGCCGCGGGTCATGGGCTTTATCGGTGGCAAGGCCGATCAGCCGGCGCCGCTGACCGATCGCGAGGCGGCGGCCATTCTCGATCGCGTGGCGGCAGGCAGTGAGAAGGCGACGCCGAAGACCGTATTTGAACCGGGTGAGATCGTCAGGGTCATAGATGGACCCTTCAACGATTTCAACGGCGTGGTTGAGGAAGTCAACTACGAGAAAAACCGCCTGCAGGTGGCGGTCACAATTTTTGGCCGTTCAACGCCCGTGGAGTTGGACTTTGGCCAGGTTGAAAAAGGATAGAAGTTTCAGCTGGCTTGGCCTGTAGGCCAATCCAGCCTTGCTAAGCGGGGAGTTTTTGCCGCAGGCAAAAATCTCCGTAAGGTTTGGCTTCATAGCCAAACCGGCGATGGCGAGAATTTAGTGCAAGTCTAAGGCCCAACCTCAGACCTGCAGACGTAACAAACGGGGAGCGTATGGCGATCTCGAATCGCCGCGCGTCTGGACCCGAAGGAGTAAGACATGGCTAAGAAAGTCGAGGCCTATATCAAGCTGCAGGTCCCTGCAGGTCAGGCCAATCCCAGCCCGCCGGTTGGTCCCGCGCTGGGTCAGCACGGCGTCAACATCATGGACTTCTGCAAAGCGTTCAACGCGCAGACGCAGTCCATGGAACAGGGTCTGCCGATCCCGGTGGTCATTACGGTATACGCTGATCGCAGCTTTACCTTCATCACCAAAACGCCGCCGGCTGCAGTGCTCCTGCGCAAGGCCGCGAAGATCGCCAAGGGCAGCGGTACGCCGAATACCGTCAAGGTGGCCAAGGTGAACCGGGCGCAGCTCGAAGAGATTGCGCAGATCAAAATGCCTGACCTGACGGCTGCCGACATGGACGCCGCCGTGCGCACCATCGCGGGTACCGCACGCAGCTCCGGCATCGACGTGGAGGGCGTAGAATGACCAAGATGACCAAACGCATGCGCGCCATCGCCGAGAAAGTCGATCCGGAAAAGGCATACGCCATCGACGAAGCCGTGACGCTTCTGAACGACCTGTCCAAAACCAAATTCAAGGAGTCGTTTGACGTCTCCATCAACCTCGGCGTCGATCCGCGTAAGTCGGATCAGAACGTTCGTGGTGCCACCACGCTGCCGCACGGCAGCGGCAAGGCAGTCCGCGTCGCGGTGTTCGCGCAGGGTGAGAACGCTGACAAAGCGACTGCCGCCGGAGCCGACAAGGTTGGCTTCGAAGATCTCGGCGAAGAGATCAAAGGCGGCAACCTGGACTTTGACGTGGTCATCGCAACGCCGGATGCCATGCGCATTGTCGGTCAGCTGGGCAAGGTGCTCGGTCCGCGCGGTCTGATGCCGAATCCGAAGACGGGTACGGTGACGCAGGATGTCGAAGAGGCCGTCAAGAATGCCAAGGCGGGTCAGGTGCAGTTCCGCACCGACAAGGCCGGCATCATCCACGGCAGCGTCGGGCAGGTCGGCTTTGAGCCGAATGCCATCAAAGAGAACGTCGAGGCGCTCCTCGCCGATCTCAAGAAGGCGAAGCCGGCGTCCGCCAAGGGCGTTTATCTGAAGAAAGTGACGCTGTCCACGACGATGGGCCCGGGTGTGGCCATCGACCAGGCGTCGTTAGAGGTTTAACAGAATTTGAAGGAGCTCGGTCCGTTTTGTAGTCGGGCCGGGGTCGTCAAAGACCGCTCTAGGATGTCGCGGTCGTGCTCGCCTTGAGGCGAGCACTTATCGAGTTTCCGGCTTCGCCGAAAACTCGCGACCAAGACATTTAAACAGCGAAAGCTACCTGGCGTAGACGGCGAGCTCTAAGTGAAACGTAGTGTCTTGAACCGGTGTTCAAGGCAAGTCTTCGAAGTAACTACGGGCTACGTCGTGACTCAGCTGAGGCCGAGTCACCCATGAGATCCGGTTTCGACCGGCGCTCAAACAAGTTAGCCAGACACCTTCGGGTGTCTATCGAAGGAGAAGCAAGTGGCATTAAAGCTCGAGCAAAAGCAGCAGATTGTTGCTGAAGTGAACGAGGCTGCCGCATCTGCTTTGTCGGCAGTGGTTGCAGACTATCGTGGTCTGACCGTGGCAGAAATGACCGAAATGCGCGCGAAGGCGCGGGAGTCCGGTGTTTATCTGCGCGTGGTCCGGAACACGTTGGCGAAGCGCGCCGTGGAAGGTACTGACTACGAATGCCTGGATGAGACCTTTGTAGGTCCCACCCTGATTGCATTCTCTCAGGAAGATCCCGGCTCCGCCGCGCGGTTGGTCAAAGACTACGCCAAAGAGCACGACGCTTTGGAGGTGAGAGCCCTCTCCATCGGGGGTGAGCTCATCGACGCAGGTCAGATTGACCGCGTCGCCAAGCTGCCCACGCTGGACGAAGCGCGCGCCATGCTCATGGCTGTCATGCAGGCCCCGGTCGTCAAGCTCGCCCGCACCCTCAACGAGGTGCCTGGCAAGCTGGTACGTACGGTTGCTGCCATCAGAGATCAGAAAGAGGCACAAGGCTAGCTTCAGGCTGGTCCTTTAAGTTACAGGAGACTAAACAATGGCATTGTCCAAAGACGATTTGTTGAACGCCATCGCAGAGATGAGCGTCATGGAAGTAGTTGAGCTCGTCCAGGCTATGGAAGAGAAATTCGGCGTATCTGCAGCAGCAGCCGTTGCCGCTGCCCCGGCAGCAGCCGGTGGTGACGCCGGTGGCGCTGCAGCTGAAGAGAAAGACGAGTTTGACGTCGTTCTTTCCGCTGCTGGCGACAAGAAAGTCAACGTGATTAAGGCGGTTCGCGCCATCACGGGTCTTGGCCTGAAAGAAGCCAAGGCGCTCGTTGACGAAGCACCTTCACCGATCAAAGAAGGTGCCACCAAGGATGAAGCTGAAGACTTCAAGAAACAGCTGGAAGAAGCTGGCGCATCTGTCGAGCTCAAGTAACCTACTTGGGCACGACCGTAGCCAAACATCGGCTGGGCCCCGGACGGATCGTTCGGGGCGCCGGCCTTTTGTGGTTGGGCCGCCGAAAGTTCGGCAGGGATGGACTCAACCTCCGTTTCGCAAATGCATCGCTTAATTAGCGTGGGAGATTCGCATGGCGTATAGCTTTACTGAGAAAAAGCGTATTCGTAAGGACTTCGGCAAGTTGTCCGAGTCGATGGAGTTGCCGTATCTGCTGGCAATTCAGGTGGACTCGTACAACAAGTTCCTGCAGGTGGACAGAGACACCGATGACCGGGACGAGTCGGGTCTGCACGCCGCTTTTCGCTCCGTGTTTCCGATTGTCAGTTACTCTGGTAGCGCGGCACTGGAATACGTGGATTACCGGCTGGGTGAGCCGGCATTCGACGTCAAGGAGTGTGTGCTGCGCAGCATCACGTATGCCGCGCCGCTGCGTGTCAAAGTTCGACTGATCATTTACGACAAAGAATCTTCCAACAAAGCCGTAAAAGACGTCAAAGAGCAGGAAGTCTACATGGGCGAGATTCCGCTCATGACCGACAACGGTACCTTCGTCATCAACGGTACCGAGCGGGTTGTGGTTTCTCAGCTGCACCGCTCTCCGGGCGTGTTCTTCGACCACGATCGCGGCAAGACCCATTCATCAGGGAAACTCCTCTACAACGCGCGAGTCATTCCCTACCGTGGCTCATGGCTCGACTTCGAGTTTGATCCGAAAGATTGTGTGTTCGTGCGCATCGACCGTCGTCGCAAGCTCCCAGCGACGATCATTCTGCGCGCGCTCGAATACACGAGCGAAGAAATTCTCGAAACCTTTTTCGATACCAACAAGTTCTACATCAAAGGCGAAGACGTATCGGTTGAGCTCATTCCGGAGCGTCTGCGCGGCGACGTCGCCACGTTTGACATCACGGACAAGAAAGGCGACGTCATTGTCGAGGTTGGCCGTCGCGTCACCGCACGTCACGTCCGCCAGCTCGAAGAGAGTGGCCTGAAATCGATGAGCGTGCCGCGCGAATATCTTCTGGATCGCGTAACTGCCAAAGACCTGGTGGACGAGGCCGGCGAAGTCGCCGTGCCGTGTAACACCGTCATCACCGAAGAGGTGCTCGAGAAGCTCTTCGAGCTCGGCGTCAAAGAGTTCGACACGATCTACACCAACGATCTCGACTGCGGTCCGTTTGTCTCCGATACGCTGCGTATCGATCCGACCCGCACGAAGCTCGAGGCGCTGGTCGAAATCTACCGCATGATGCGCCCGGGCGAGCCGCCGACCAAAGAGGCGGCAGAGAACCTGTTCAACAACCTCTTTTTCTCGACCGAACGCTACGATCTCTCAGCCGTAGGCCGGATGAAGTTCAACCGTCGCCTGGGCCGCGAAGCCATCGAAGGCGAGGGGATCCTCGCGCGCGAAGACATTGTCGATGTCCTGGCAACGCTCATCGACATCCGCAACGGTAAAGGTTCGGTCGATGACATCGACCACCTGGGCAACCGTCGCGTGCGCTCCGTTGGGGAGATGGCGGAAAACCAGTTCCGCGTCGGTCTCATTCGCGTTGAGCGCGCCGTCAAGGAGCGTCTCAGCCTGGCCGAGTCAGAAGGCCTCATGCCGCAGGACATGATCAACGCCAAGCCCGTTGCTGCTGCGATCAAAGAGTTCTTCGGCTCCTCCCAGCTGTCGCAGTTCATGGATCAGAACAACCCGCTGTCGGAAGTGACGCACAAGCGGCGCGTATCGGCGCTTGGCCCGGGTGGTCTGACGCGTGAGCGCGCGGGCTTCGAAGTGCGCGACGTGCACCCGACGCACTACGGCCGGGTCTGTCCGATCGAGACGCCGGAAGGTCCGAACATCGGTCTCATCAACAGCCTGGCAACGTATGCGCGCACCAACGATTACGGCTTCCTGGAAAGTCCGTATCGGAAAGTCAAAGACGGCAAAGTGACGGATGAGATCGAATACTTGTCCGCCATCGACGAAGCCAACTACGTCATCGCGCAGGCCAGCGCCCCGATCGACAGTAAAGGCAAATTCGATACCGAACTGGTGGACGTTCGTCATCAGAACGAATTCACCAAGACTGCCCCTGAGAACGTGAACTACATGGACGTCTCGCCGAAGCAGGTGGTTTCGGTGGCGGCTTCTCTGATCCCGTTCCTCGAGCATGACGACGCCAACCGCGCGCTCATGGGCTCCAACATGCAGCGCCAGGCCGTGCCGACGCTGCGCGCCGAGAAGCCGCTGGTCGGCACCGGCATGGAGCGCGACGTTGCACGCGACTCGGGCGTCTGTGTAATCGCCAATCGTGGCGGTGTGGTCGACAGCGTCGACGCCGGCCGGATTGTGGTCCGCGTCTCCGACGAAGAGACCGAAGCCGGCGAAGCGGGTGTGGATATCTACAACCTCACCAAGTTCACGCGCTCGAATCAGAACACCTGTATCAACCAGCGGCCGCTGGTGAAGCCGGGTGACCAGATTGCCCGCGGTGACACGCTGGCGGACGGTCCGTCCATCGACATGGGTGAGCTGGCTCTCGGACAGAACATGCGCATCGCGTTCATGCCCTGGAACGGCTACAACTACGAGGACTCCATCCTCGTCTCCGAGCGTGTGGTACAGGAAGATCGTTTCACCTCCATCCACATTCAGGAGCTGACCTGTATCGCCCGCGATACGAAGCTCGGGCCGGAAGAGATCACCTGCGACATTCCGAACGTCGGTGAAGGTGCGCTCTCCAAGCTCGACGAATCCGGCATCGTTTACATTGGTGCCGAAGTGAGCGCCGGTGACATCCTCGTCGGCAAGGTGACCCCGAAAGGTGAAACCCAGCTGACGCCGGAAGAGAAGCTCCTGCGCGCCATCTTCGGTGAGAAAGCGTCAGACGTAAAAGACACGTCCCAGCGCGTGCCGACGAGCGTCAAAGGTACCGTCATCGACGTGCAGGTATTCACTCGTGACGGCGTGGAAAAAGATCAGCGTGCGAAGGACATCGAGCGTGCCCAGCTCGCGCAGATCCGCAAGGACCTGGACGACGAGTACCGCATTGTCGAGGCGGCCACTTACGAGCGCCTGAGCCGTGCGCTGATGGGTCAAAAAGCCGCCAGCGCGCCGGGCCAGAGTAAAGGCCTGACCATCAACGAGGAATACCTCGACGGTCTGGGACTCGACGACTGGTTCAAGATTCGCATGCAGGACGACAGCCTGAACGCGCAGCTCGAGAAAGCCGAAGCGCAGCTGAAGGCCCGCAAAGAGGCGCTCGACGCCGTTTATGCGGACAAGCGCGCCAAGCTCGAGAGCGGCGACGACCTGGCGCCGGGTGTCCTCAAAATCGTCAAGGTGTACCTTGCCATCAAACGCCGCATTCAGCCGGGCGACAAGATGGCAGGTCGTCACGGTAACAAGGGTGTGATCTCCGTGATCATGCCTGTCGAGGACATGCCGTTCGATGAGCATGGCGAGCCGGTCGACATTGTTCTGAATCCGCTCGGTGTACCTTCCCGGATGAATGTCGGGCAGGTGCTCGAGACGCACCTCGGCTGGGCCGCTCGCGGCGTAGGCGAGCGCATCAACGAGATGCTCGAAGAGCAGAAGAAGGCGGCGGATATCCGCAAGTTCCTCGATGAGGTTTACAACCAGATCGGCGACTCGAACGTCGACCTGAAATCCCTCAAAGAGGCGGAGGTCATGGAGCTCGCCAGCAACCTGCGCGCGGGCGTGCCGATGGCAACGCCGGCCTTCGACGGCGCCTCCGAAGACGAAATCAAGGGCTTGCTCGAGCTTGCGGGCCTCCCGACCTCGGGTCAGGCGCAGCTCTACGACGGCCGTACCGGGGATGCCTTCGATCGCCCCACCACGGTTGGTTACATGTACATGCTCAAGTTGAACCACCTCGTGGACGACAAGATGCATGCCCGCTCCACCGGCTCTTACAGCCTCGTCACGCAGCAGCCGCTGGGTGGTAAGGCACAGTTTGGTGGTCAGCGTTTCGGTGAGATGGAAGTCTGGGCGTTGGAAGCGTACGGCGCGGCCTATACCCTGCAGGAAATGCTCACCGTCAAATCTGATGACGTCACCGGCCGTACGAAGATGTACAAGAATATCGTGGACGGGAACTATCAGATGGAACCCGGAATGCCGGAATCGTTCAACGTGTTGGTCAAAGAGATACGCTCTCTTGGCATCAACATTGAATTGGAAACGGAATAACTCAAGCCCTGGTAAAGGAGAAAGACTTTGAAAGACTTACTTAACCTGTTGAAAGCCCAGGGCAGCGTTGACGAGTTTGATGCCCTGCGTATTGGCCTCGCTTCGCCGGAGATGATCCGTTCCTGGTCGTTCGGTGAAGTCAAAAAGCCGGAAACGATCAACTACCGGACGTTCAAGCCCGAGCGCGACGGTCTCTTCTGTGCCCGCATCTTCGGCCCGGTAAAAGACTATGAGTGCCTGTGCGGCAAGTACAAGCGCCTGAAGCACCGTGGTGTGATTTGTGAGAAGTGTGGTGTCGAGGTGACGCTGACCAAGGTGCGCCGCGAGCGCATGGGTCACATCGAGCTTGCCTGCCCGACGGCGCACATCTGGTTCCTGAAGTCGCTGCCGTCGCGCATTGGCCTCCTGCTGGACATGACGCTGAGGGACATCGAGCGGGTACTCTACTTCGAGTCGTTTGTTGTCATCGACCCGGGTCTCACCGATCTCGAGACCGGTCAGCTGCTCACGGACGAAGAATACTATTCGAAGCTCGAGGAGTACGGCGACGAGTTCGACGCCCGCATGGGTGCGGAAGCCATTCAGGAACTCCTGATGGCGCTCGATCTCGACGCTGAGATTGCGCATCTCAGAGAAGAGATTCCGGCCACGAACTCAGAAACCAAGATCAAGAAGTTTTCCAAGCGCCTGAAGCTCATGGAAGCGTTCGTCAAGTCCGGCAACAAGCCGGAGTGGATGGTGATGACGGTCCTGCCGGTGCTGCCGCCGGATCTGCGTCCGCTCGTGCCGCTCGACGGCGGCCGCTTCGCAACGTCGGATCTGAACGATCTGTATCGTCGCGTCATCAACCGCAACAACCGCCTGAAGCGTCTGCTGGACCTGTCCGCGCCGGATATCATCGTCCGCAACGAAAAGCGCATGCTGCAGGAATCTGTAGACGCGCTTCTGGACAACGGTCGCCGCGGCCGCGCAATCACCGGCTCCAACAAGCGCCCGCTGAAGTCGCTGGCCGACATGATCAAAGGTAAGCAGGGCCGCTTCCGTCAGAACCTGCTCGGTAAGCGCGTCGACTACTCCGGTCGCTCCGTGATCGTCGTAGGTCCGACGCTCAAGCTGCACCAGTGTGGTCTGCCCAAGAAGATGGCGCTCGAGCTCTTCAAGCCGTTCATTTTCGGCAAACTCGAAGAGCGTCAGCTGGCAACCACCATCAAAGCGGCCAAGAAGATGGTCGAGCGGGAAACCGCTGAGGTGTGGGATATCCTGGCTGAGGTGATTCGCGAGCATCCGGTGCTTCTCAACCGGGCGCCGACGCTGCACCGTCTGGGTATTCAGGCATTCGAGCCGGTACTCATCGAAGGTAAAGCCATTCAGCTGCACCCGCTCGTCTGTACCGCATACAACGCGGACTTCGACGGTGACCAGATGGCGGTCCACGTACCGCTGACTCTGGAAGCGCAGCTCGAATCCCGCGCGCTCATGATGTCTACCAACAACATCCTCTCTCCGGCGAGCGGTGAGCCGATCATCGTGCCGTCGCAGGACGTTGTTCTCGGCATCTATTACATGACCCGCGAGAAGATCAACGTTCAGGGTGAAGGTGCCGTGTTTGCCGATGCGGAGGAAGTGCATCGCGCTTATCACGCCGGACAGGTGGAGCTCCACGCCAAGATCAAGGCGCGCATCGAAGAGCACGTCGTCGGCGAAGATGGCAAGCTGCAGGTGACGCGTAGTCTCTATGAGACGACGGTTGGCCGCGCGCTCCTCTACGATATTGTGCCGAAGACGCTGCCTTACAGCATGGTCAACAAGGCCATGGATAAGAAGTCGATCTCCAACCTGATCAACGACTGCTACCGCCGCTGCGGTCTGAAGGAAACCGTCATCTTCGCTGACCAGCTGATGTACACCGGTTTTGCCCACTCAACGGCATCCGGCGCATCCATCGGTGTGGACGACTTCGTCATTCCGGAAGACAAGACGACGATCATCGGTGAAGCCGAAGCGGAAGTTGCCGAGATCGAGAGCCAGTATGCTTCCGGTCTCGTGACCCAGGGTGAGAAGTACAACAAGGTTGTCGACATCTGGTCACGCGCCAACGATCTGGTTGCCCGTTCGATGATGGAAGGTATCTCCACGGAGAACGTGAAGAACCGCGAAGGTGAAGACGCACAGCAGGATTCGTTCAACTCGGTCTACATCTACGCCGATTCCGGCGCTCGGGGTTCACCCGCGCAGATTCGTCAGCTTGCCGGTATGCGGGGTCTCATGACCCGTCCCGATGGCTCGATCATCGAAAACGCAATCACGGCAAACTTCCGCGAAGGCCTGACCGTAAACGAGTACTTCATTTCGACGCACGGCGCTCGTAAAGGCCTCGCAGATACGGCGCTCAAGACCGCCAACTCAGGTTATCTGACGCGGCGTCTCGTGGACGTGGCGCAGGACGTCGTGATTACCGACGTCGACTGCGGCACCGAAGCGGGACTGCATACGATGGCCATCATCGAAGGTGGTGACGTCGTTGAGCCCCTGGGTGACCGGGTGCTCGGCCGGGTCGTTGCGCAGGACGTTCTGGACAGCGACGGCAAAACCGTCCTCATCCCCGTTGGCACCATGATCGACGAGGCCTGGATTGACCGCCTCGAAGAGCTGGGTATCGACGAAATGTGGGTGCGCAGTGCAATCACGTGTGAGACATCGTACGGCGTTTGCGCCAAGTGTTACGGTCGTGATCTTGCGCGTGGGCACGAAGTGAACGTCGGCGAAAGTGTCGGTGTGATTGCCGCGCAGTCCATCGGCGAACCCGGCACGCAGCTCACGATGCGTACGTTCCACATTGGTGGTGCGGCGTCCCGCGCGACCGCCATCGACAACATCCAGGTCAAGCACGGCGGCACCATCCGTCTGCACAACCTGAAAACGGTTGAGCGCGAGTCCGGCGAACTGGTGGCGGTTTCCCGCTCGGGTGAGATTGCGGTAGCCGACGCGGAGCACGGTCGCGAGCGTGAGCGGTACAAGCTGCCTTACGGCGCGGTCATTTCCGTGACCGAGGACGATACCGTCGAAGCCGGTCAGGTGATTGCGCAGTGGGACCCCCACACGCACCCGATCGTTGCGGAAGTGGCAGGTACCGTCGAATTCCACGAGATGGAAGAAGGCCTGTCGGTCAATCGTCAGACGGACGAGCTGACGGGTCTCACCAACATCAGCGTCCTCGATCCGAAAGATCGCCCCAGCGCCGCCAAGGACCTGCGTCCTGCGGTACGGCTGACCGACGGCAAAGGCAACCAGGTGAATCTGGCTGGCACCGACGTCCCGGCGAACTACTACATGCCGAGTAACGCGATCCTCAATCTCGAGGACAACGCGCACATCGGTGTGGGCGACATCATTGCCCGGATCCCGCAGGAAGGCTCCAAAACCCGTGACATCACCGGTGGTCTGCCGCGGGTTGCCGACCTTTTCGAGGCACGCAAGCCAAAAGAGCCGGCGATCCTCGCGGAAGCGACGGGTACCGTCAGCTTCGGTAAGGAAACCAAGGGTAAGCGCCGTCTGGTCATCACACCGCCGGACAGCGATCCGGTCGAGACGCTCATTCCGAAGTGGCGCACGATTGGCGTCTTCGACGGCGAGCAGGTAGAGAAGGGTGAAACCGTCTGTGACGGTCCGCTCTCCGCGCACGACATTCTGCGCCTGCAGGGTGTAGAGGCGCTGGCGGCCTACATCGTCAACGAGATCCAGGAGGTCTATCGCCTCCAGGGTGTGACCATCAACGACAAGCACATCGAAGTCATTGTGCGTCAGATGCTGCGCAAGGTTGAGGTGACGAGCTCCGGCGAGTCTGAGCTCATCCGCGGCGAGCAGATGGAATACACGCAGATCCGTGCGGTCAACGAGGCGCTCTCGGAGGAAGGCAAAGAACCCGCAGGGTTCCAGCGCATTCTACTGGGCATCACCAAAGCGTCGCTTGCGACGGAGTCGTTCATCTCCGCGGCATCGTTCCAGGAGACCACCCGGGTACTGACCGAAGCGGCAGTCACCGGCAAGCAGGACTTCCTGCGCGGTCTAAAGGAAAACGTGGTGGTGGGTCGCCTGATTCCCGCGGGAACGGGTCTTACCTATCACAAGGATCGCAAGAAGCGCCGCGAAGAGGAAATCCTCGGCGCCCAGGGTCCGTCCGCGGACGAGGTGGAGCAGGCGCTCACCGAAGCGCTGTCCGCGCAGAGCGATTCCGAGGAGTAACGCCACGGAATTGGGGCTTGAGTATGTCGGGGCGTGCGAATAGAATTTGCCGCCCTGATTTCAGGCCTCCCCTGAAGCATGGGAAAGAATTAGAGGTTTAAGAGTTTATGGCAACAATCAGCCAGCTTGTGCGTAAGCCGCGCAAGCGCAAAGTAGACAAGAACATCGTACCGGCACTGCAGGGTTGTCCTCAGCGTCGTGGTGTCTGCACCCGTGTGTATACGACCACGCCGAAGAAGCCGAACTCGGCGCTGCGCAAGGTCTGTCGTGTACGTCTGACCAATGGTTACGAAGTAACGTCCTACATCGGCGGTGAAGGCCATAACCTGCAGGAACACTCCGTGGTCCTCATTCGCGGCGGTCGTGTCAAAGACCTGCCCGGAGTGCGCTACCACACGGTACGCGGCGTGCTGGACACGTCCGGCGTTGCCGACCGTAAGCAGGGTCGCTCGAAGTACGGCACCAAGAAACCCAAATAAATCACTGAAACGATAGCTCTCTGAGTAAGAGTCCGGCCTGATGTTCGGACAGTATTCTGAAGCCAGGAGAAACCAATGCCACGACGTCGTGTTGTCGCCAAGCGGGAAATTCTTCCCGATCCCAAATTCCACAACCAGACGGTTGCCAAGTTCATCAACCACGTGATGGTCAGCGGTAAGAAAGCCGTTGCCGAGCGCATTGTCTACGGCGCGTTCGACCGTATTCAGGAACGCGACGCGAGCGCCGATCCGGTTGAGATGTTCGAAAACGCGCTGGAAGCCATTGCGCCGCTGGTCGAGGTGAAGTCCCGCCGTGTGGGTGGTGCGACCTATCAGGTACCGGTTGAAGTGCGTGCTTCCCGTCGTACTGCCCTTGCCATGCGCTGGCTCGTAGAGAGCGCGCGTGCCCGCAGTGAGAAATCAATGGCTGCTCGCCTGGCTGGTGAGCTGATGGACGCCAACGAAGGCCGTGGCGCGGCTGTAAAGAAAAAGGAAGACACCCACCGCATGGCGGACGCGAACAAGGCTTTCGCACACTACCGCTACTAGTCTTTCAGCTTGCGAGGTTGGCTGGGAGCGCATGATTGCTCTCAGCCATCTCCTAACCCTCGCTCATCTCTCCAGTTCTGATGCCGTTGCCTGTCGCGCTTTGCGGCCAGTTCTGATACAAAGCATCGCTTTCTAATAAACCGGTTCCGCCAGTCCGAGGTTCGCATGGCCCGCACGACCCCCATTACCCGTTATCGAAACATCGGCATCGTCGCCCACGTGGATGCGGGCAAGACGACAACCACCGAGCGTGTGCTCTTCTATACCGGGCTGTCGCACAAGATCGGTGAGGTGCACGACGGTGCGGCGACGATGGACTGGATGGAGCAGGAGCAGGAGCGCGGCATCACGATCACATCGGCTGCAACCACGTGCTTCTGGCGCGGCATGAACCAGCAGTTCGATGAGCACCGTATCAACATCATCGACACGCCCGGCCACGTGGACTTCACCATCGAGGTCGAGCGTAGCCTGCGCGTTCTCGATGGTGCCGTGGTGGTGTTCGACGCGGTCTCCGGCGTTGAACCGCAGTCTGAAACCGTCTGGCGGCAAGCCAACAAGTACCATGTGCCGCGGATGGTGTTCGTCAACAAGATGGACCGGCAGGGCGCCGATTTTTTGCGGGTGATCGAGGAGATCCGTGATCGTCTCGGCTCTGTACCGGTACCCATGCAGCTGTCGCTGGGTGCCGAAGAGCATTTCCGCGGAGTGATCGATCTCATCAAGATGAAAGCCATCATCTGGAATGAGGCGGACCAGGGTCTGACCTACGAAGAAGAGGATATTCCGGCAGACATGCAGTCGCTGGCCGAAGAGTGGCGCGAGCACATGGTCGAAGCTGCCGCGGAAGCCAACGAAGAGCTCATGGATGCCTACCTCGAAGAAGGAGAGCTGACGCCTGAGCAGATCAAGCAGGGCATCCGCATCCGCACGCTGGCGAATGAGATTGTACCGGCGCTCTGTGGCTCTGCGTTCAAGAACAAAGGCGTACAGGCGATGCTCGACTCAGTGATCGAGTACCTGCCGGCGCCGACTGAAGTCAAAGCCATCGAAGGCACGCTTGCCGACGACAGCGTCGATACCCGCGAGGCGGACGACGAAGCACCGTTCGCGGCGCTGGCGTTCAAGATTGCCACGGATCCCTTTGTCGGCACGCTGACCTTTTTCCGTGTCTATTCCGGCGTCCTCAACACCGGCGATCAGGTGTTCAATCCGGTCAAAGGCCGCAAAGAGCGCATCGGTCGGATGGTGCAGATGCATTCAAACAATCGAAACGAGATCAAAGAAGTCCGCGCCGGCGATATTGCGGCGGCAATTGGCCTGAAAGACGTGACCACGGGAGAGACACTCTGCGCGCAGCACAAACCCATCACCCTCGAGCGGATGGAGTTTCCCGAGCCGGTGATCTCCGTTGCTGTGGAGCCGAGGTCCGTCGCCGATCAGGAGAAGATGGGCGTTGCGCTTTCGAAGCTGGCCCAGGAAGACCCATCCTTTCGTGTGGAAACGGATGAGGAAACCGGCCAGGTCATCATCTCCGGCATGGGCGAGTTGCACCTCGACATCATCGTCGACCGCATGAAGCGCGAGTTTTCGGTCGAGGCCAACATCGGCAAACCCCAGGTGGCCTACCGCGAGACGATACGCGAGGTGGTGGAGCAGGAAGCGAAATTCGTACGCCAGACCGGCGGGCGCGGCCAGTATGGTCACGTCTGGGTCAAGCTCGAGCCGCACACCGACGAAGAAGGCAACTACGCTTACGAATTCGTCGACGAAATCACCGGCGGCGTGGTGCCCAAAGAATACATACCGGCCGTGAACAAGGGCATTCAGGAGCAGATGCAGAACGGCGTCGTTGCCGGCTATCCCCTCATCGGCGTCAAGGCGACCCTTTACGACGGCTCGTTCCACGACGTCGACTCCTCCGAGATGGCGTTCAAGATTGCCGGCTCCATGGCCATGCGCGAAGGCGCAATGAACGCCAACGCGGTGTTGCTGGAGCCCATCATGAAGGTTGAGGTGGTCACGCCCGAAGACTACATGGGTGACGTCGTCGGGGATCTCAACCGCCGCCGCGGCATGATTTCGGGTATGGATGAGAATCCGGCAGGGAAGGTGGTGCGCGCAGACGTGCCGCTGTCGGAAATGTTTGGTTATTCGACGGACCTGCGTTCCTCTACCCAGGGTCGCGCCACCTACACCATGGAATTCAGTGATTACGCGGAAGTGCCGCCGAGCCTGAGCGATCAAATCGGCAAGCGCTGAACCCCGCGAATAACTACGCCCCCAGGGTGTTGCACATGGTCTGAGCCATATGTATAGTTCGCCTCCCGCTTTCACGGGTGCTACCGGGCGCGCAGTAATGTCCGGAGCGTATTACGGTTTGAAAGCGGGACGTTTCGTTGGAGAGCGTGGTCCTCGAGACCGCAAAACAGCAGTAACTGATCCTAGCGAACCTCAATAGAGGGGATGCGGTTGGAGAGGCTTCTTTTAACTCTCGAAACGGGACAGCTCTTTAACAGCAGTAGCTTGTCTGCCCTCCGTGAGATACGGGGCAGGCGTCTGTAGAACAGGTTTGGAACTGGAGTACTAGGTGCAGAACCAGCGCATTCGAATACGCCTCAAGGCTTTCGATCATCGTCTCATCGACGTGTCCACGCAGGAAATTGTGGATACCGCCAAGCGCACCGGCGCTCAGGTCAAAGGACCGATTCCTTTGCCCACGCGTAAAGAGCGTTTCACCGTACTCATTTCGCCCCACGTCAACAAAGACGCTCGGGATCAGTACGAGATCCGAACCCACAAGCGACTGCTGGATATTGTAGAGCCCACCGAGAAGACCGTTGATGCGTTGATGAAACTCGACCTCGCGGCAGGTGTGGAAGTTCAGATCAGTCTGAATTAGTGAAGCGCTGGTTGAGCCGCAAGGCGACCGGCGCTTTTTATTAGTAAAGCCGAAATTTCCCAGCAGCAGCTGCCGAAAGAGTAGGGGAAGAAAAAGGCTCCGATAGGGGGCCACTGGTAGGCACAAAGCCTTGAGTCCAGCTTTTCCCACCCCGCAAGGGGAGAAAGGCGTGGGCTTTTTGCGCATTGTGAGCTGCAAAGACAGCGCACCTGCCGGCAGTAGAGGCTATAGGAAAAGACCAATGGCAATTGGATTGGTAGGCAGAAAATCAGGCATGACGCGTGTCTTCGGCGAGGACGGCGCATCCGTCCCGGTGACGGTCATCGAAGTGGAGCCGAACCGCATCACGCAGATCAAAACCGGCGACAGCGACGGCTACAGCGCCGTGCAGGTGACGACCGGTGAGGTCAAGCAGAACCGGGTATCGAAACCCGCAGCGGGTCACTTTGCCAAGGCCAACACCGGCGCGGGCCGTGGTCTGTGGGAGTTCCGCACGGACGAGCTCGACGAGCTGGCCGTCGGCGGTGAGCTCACCGTGGAGCAGTTTGAAGCCGGCCAGAAAGTCGACGTGCGCGGCGTCTCCAAAGGTAAAGGCTACGCGGGCACCATCAAGCGCTGGAACTTCCGTGGTCAGGACAACACCCACGGCAACTCGATTTCACACCGTGCGCCAGGATCCATCGGTCAATGCCAGACCCCGGGCCGCGTATTCAAAGGTAAAAAAATGTCGGGCCACATGGGCGCAGCCAAGGTCACGACGCAAAACCTCGAGGTGGTCCGCGTGGACGCCGAGAAAAACCTGCTACTGGTCAAGGGTGCCGTTCCGGGCCCTGCAGGCGGCGATGTCTACATCCGCCCGTCTGTGAAAGCCAGGAAAGAGGGAGATAGTTGATGAATCTCAATCTGGCTGCTGATGGAGGCAGCGTCGAAATTTCTGACGCCGCTTTCGGACGCGAGTTCAACGAAGCACTGGTCCACCAGGTGGTGGTCGCCCACATGGCGGGCGCGCGCCAGGGTAGCCGTGCGCAGAAGACCCGCTCAGAGGTACGCGGCGGTGGCCGCAAACCCTGGCGGCAGAAGGGCACGGGCCGTGCGCGTTCGGGCACCATTCGCTCGCCGATCTGGCGCAGCGGCGGCGTGACGTTTGCGGCGAAACCGCAGGACCATTCGCGCAAGGTAAACCGCAAGATGTACCGCGGTGCGCTGCGTTGTATCGTCTCCGAGCTCATTCGCCAGGACCGCCTGGTAGCCGTCGAATCCTTCAGCGTCGACGCCCCCAAGACCAAATCTCTCCTCTCCCAGCTCAAATCTCTCGACCTCGCCAGCGTCCTCATCGTCACGGAAGAAGTCGATCAGAATCTCTACCTCGCTTCACGCAACCTGAAAGGGGTGGACGTGCGCGACGTACAGGGTGTGGATCCGGTGAGCCTCATTGCGCATGACAAGGTGCTCGTCACCGTTGGCGCGCTCAAGCAGCTCGAGGAGGCGCTCGCATGAACCCGGAACGTATTTACACGGTGCTGCGCGAGCCGCACTTCACCGAAAAAGTCTCGATTCTTGGTGAGAAGGCCAATCAGTACGCCTTCAAAGTGGCAACCGATGCCACGAAAGCGGAAATCCGCGAAGCGGTCGAGACGCTGTTCAACGTGACGGTGCAGAAAGTCACCACGGCCAACGTCAAAGGCAAGGTGAAGCGCAACATGCGCGGCATGTCGCGCAAGAAGAATTGGAAGAAAGCCTACATCACCGTAGCCGAGGGCCAGGAACTCGACTACATGATGGCGGACTAGTTAGGGAATAGAAGATGGCAGTTGTTAAAGCAAAACCAACTTCACCGGGCCGCCGCTTTGTCGTCAAGGTCGTCGACAAGTCGCTGCACAAGGGTGCTCCGTACAAGCCGCTGCTCGCACGCCAGAGCAAAACCGGTGGACGCAACAATGCGGGTCGCATCACCTCGCGGCACCGCGGTGGCGGACACAAGCAGCACTACCGGATCATCGACTGGAAGCGCAACAAAGATGGCATTCCCGCGGTTGTGGAACGGCTCGAGTACGACCCGAACCGCACGGCCAACATTGCGCTTCTGAAGTACAAGGACGGTGAGCGCCGTTACATCATCGCCCCGCGCGGCGTGCAGGCAGGTGACGAGCTCATGAGCGGTGGCACCGCGCCGATCCGTTCGGGCAACGCCATGTCCCTGCGTAACATCCCGGTGGGTTCGGTCATCCACTGTGTGGAGCTGAAACCCGGCAAAGGCGCGCAAATGGTGCGCAGCGCCGGCGGCTCCTGCCAGCTGGTGGCGCGCGAAGGTGGTTACGCCACGCTGCGCATGCGTTCCGGTGAGATGCGCCGGGTGCTGGCTGAATGCCGTGCCACTCTGGGTGAGGTGGGCAACAGCGAGCACAACCTGCGCTCCCTCGGTAAAGCGGGTGCCACGCGCTGGCGCGGACGCCGGCCGACGGTTCGCGGCGTCGCCATGAACCCGGTAGACCACCCCCACGGCGGTGGTGAAGGCAAAACCTCCGGCGGCCGTCATCCGGTCTCCCCGTGGGGTATGCCAACCAAGGGCTACAAGACCCGCAAAAACAAGCGTACCGACAAGCTCATCGTGCGTCGTCGCGGTAAGCGCTAGGAGTAATTGAAGTGCCAAGATCGCTATACAAAGGCCCGTTTGTTGATACCCACCTGATGAAGAAGGTGGAAGTGGCTGCGGCCAACAACGAACGCCGTCCGATCAAAACCTGGTCGCGTCGCTCCATGATCGTGCCGGAGATGGTTGGCCTCACGATTGCCATCCACAACGGACGGCAGCACGTGCCCGTGCTCATCAACGAAGACATGGTGGGGCACAAGCTGGGTGAATTCGCGCCGACGCGCACCTACCGCGGCCACGCGGCGGACAAGAAAGCGAAGCGCTAACAGCGCTAGAGAAGAGACAGGAAGAGACGATGGAAGTCAGTGCCAAATCAAGACGGCTGAGAATCTCAGCGCAGAAAGCGCGGCTCGTAGCGGACCAGGTCCGCGGCAAGCCCGTGGCTGATGCCCTCGACATTCTGAACTTCAGCACCAAGAAAGGCGCGGTGCTGGTGCGCAAGGTGGTCGAATCAGCCATTGCCAATGCAGAGAACAATGAAGGCGCGGACATCGATGAGCTGAAGGTCTCCGAGATTTATGTAGACGAAGGCCTGACGATGAAACGCATTCGTCCTCGCGCCAAAGGCCGCGCAGACAGAATTTTAAAGCGGACCAGCCACATCACCGTGACTGTATCCGACGTATAAGCGAGTAGAGATAAGTATGGGCCAGAAAGTACATCCGACCGGCATCCGCCTTGGCATCGTCAAGGACCACACGTCCGTTTGGTACGCCGATAAGAAAAGTTACTCCGGATATCTCTTGAATGATCTGGAGGTTCGCGATTATCTCCGTAAGCGTCTGGCGGATGCGTCTGTCAGCCGTATCGACATCGAGCGTCCCGCACAGACCGCCCGCGTCACCATTCACACCGCCCGGCCCGGCATCGTGATTGGTAAGAAGGGTGAAGATGTGGAACGCCTGCGTGCGGAGCTGACCAAGCGCATGGGCATGCCGGTCCACGTGAACATCGAAGAAATCAGGAAGCCGGAGCTCGATGCCCAGCTGGTTGCGCAGAACGTGGCGCAGCAGCTCGAGCGCCGCGTGCAGTTTCGCCGCGCGATGCGCCGCGTGATTCAGAACGCCATGCGCCTGGGCGCGGAAGGCATCAAGGTACGCGTTGCCGGTCGTCTGGGTGGTGCGGAAATTGCCCGCTCCGAGGTTTATCACGAGGGCCGTGTGCCGCTGCATACGCTTCGTGCAGACATTGACTACGCCACCGCTGAGGCGCTGACCACCTACGGCATCCTCGGCATCAAGGTCTGGATATTCAAAGGTGAAGTGATTGGTGGGCAGACCGAAGAAGCTGCCCAGCAGGCCTGACGGTCAGTAAACGAGAAAGTAGATGTTACAGCCGAAAAGAACCAAATTTCGCAAGATGCACAAAGGCCGCAATCGCGGTCTGGCAGAACGCGGCGGCAAAGTCAGCTTTGGCGAGTATGGCCTGAAGGCCGTCGGGCGGGGTCGCATGACCGCGCGCCAGATCGAAGCCGGCCGTCGTGCCATGACCCGTCACGTCAAGCGCGGCGGCAAGATCTGGATTCGCGTCTTCCCGGACAAGCCGATCACCAAAAAGCCGCTGGAAGTTCGCCAGGGTAAAGGTAAAGGCAGCGTCGAATACTGGGTGGCGCAGATCAAGCCGGGTCGCGTGATGTATGAGATGGAAGGTGTGCCGGAGGAGATCGCGCGCGAAGCGTTTGCGCTCGCCGCGGCCAAGCTGCCTTTCAAAACGGTATTTGTAAAACGGACGGCGATGTAGATGAGTGGGTCACTGAATCAACTAAAGCGGGACCATGTCCGATGAAAGCGCAGGAACTGAGAGAAAAGTCGCTGGACGAGCTCAACGACGAGCTGCTGCGTCTGCGTAAAGAAGAGTTTTCGAACCGCATGCAGTTTGCCAGCGGTCAGATGGGCCAGACGCACATGATGAAAGAAACGCGTCGCGACATTGCCCGGGTGAAAACGATCATGAAGGAGAAGGCGGATGGCTGAAGCAGGCCTGGAAAAGGCAAGCAACCCGCGCACGGTTTCCGGCGTTGTCGTCAGCGACAGCATGGACAAGACGGTCACCGTTCGCATCGAGCGCCGCGTCAAGCACCCGGTCTACGGCAAGTTCGTGCGCAAGTCGAGCAAGGTTCACGCGCACGACGAAGAGAACAGCTGTCAGGTTGGCGACACGGTGACCGTGGTCGAGTGTCGGCCTTTGTCGAAAACCAAAACGTGGATGCTCAAGAGCATCGATGAGCGTGCAGGCGGAGTCTAACGAGCCATGATTCAGACAGAGACCATGTTGGACATCGCTGACAACAGCGGCGCTCGTAAGGTGCAGTGCATCAAGGTGCTGGGTGGCTCCAAGCGCCGCTACGCAGGCATTGGCGACATCATCAAGGTGACGGTCAAAGAAGCCATTCCCCGCGGCCGCGTACGCAAGGGCCAGGTCATGAACGCCGTTGTCGTGCGCACGCGCAAAGGCGTGCGTCGCGCGGACGGCTCGCTGATCAAGTTCGATCAGAACGCCGCGGTTCTACTGAACCCGCAGAACCAGCCTGTGGGCACGCGGATCTTCGGACCGGTGACCCGCGAGCTCAGAAGCGAGAATTTCATGCGCATCGTCTCGCTGGCGCCGGAAGTGATCTAGGCGCGCAGGCGACGAGGACGATAAGAGACACAACACATGTTGAAAATAAAGAAAGACGACGAAGTTGTAGTGATTTCCGGCCGTGACAAAGGTCGCCGGGGTGACGTGCTGCGCGTCATGAAGGACGGGCGCCTGCTGGTTGGCGGCGTCAACATGGTTAAAAAGCATACCCGCGCCAATCCGAACATTGGCGAGCGCGGCGGCATCGTCGACAAAGAAGCGCCCATACAGGTGTCGAACGTGGCGATCTGGAATCACGAGGAAAGCCGCGCTGACAAAGTTGGATTCAAGATTGAAGACGGCAAGAAAATCCGCGTCTTCAAATCTACTGGTAAGCCGATCGAGGACTAACCGTGTCGAATTTGTACCAAACCTATATCAAAGAGATCCGTCCGCAGCTGCAGGCGGAGCTTGGCCTCGCCAACGTCATGGCTGTGCCGCGTATCGAAAAAGTAACGCTCAACATGGGCGTTGGCGATGCCGTCGCGGATCGTAAAGTCATGGAAGCGGCCGTTGCCGACATGACGGCCATTGCCGGTCAGCGTCCGGTCGTGTGTAACGCCCGGAAGTCCGAGGCCGGATTCAAAATTCGTGAGGGCTGGCCGATCGGCTGTAAAGTGACTCTTCGCCAGAGCCGTATGTTCGACTTCATTGAGCGTCTGGTGGGCGTTGCCATCCCGCGGATTCGCGACTTTCGCGGTTTGAACCCGAAGTCTTTCGATGGCCGCGGTAACTTCAGCATGGGCATCACCGAGCAGATCGTATTCCCGGAGATCGACTACGACAAGATCGACAAAATCCGGGGCCTCGACATCTGTGTAACGACCTCAGCAACGAACAACGAACACGCGTTGGCGCTGCTGAAGGCATTCAAATTCCCGTTCCGCGGTTAGGAGTATTCGTTATGGCTAAGACATCGATGATCGAGCGGGAAAAGAAGCGCGCCAAAACTCGCGCCAAGTACGCAAAGAAGCGTGCAGAGCTGAAGGCCATCATCGGCAACCGCAACTTGTCCGATGACGAGCGCTGGGAAGCGCAGCTGAAGCTGCAGAAGCTCCCCCGCAACGCAAGCCCCGTTCGCGAGCAGCGTCGCTGTGGCCTCACCGGCCGCCCGCACGCGGTGTATAGAAAGTTTGGTCTGGCCCGCAACAAGCTGCGCGAAGCAGCCATGCGTGGCGACGTGCCAGGACTTGTCAAGGCAAGCTGGTAAGAAGGTAGGTTAAGAATGACGATGCAAGACCCCATCTCGGATCTCCTGACGCGCATCCGCAATGCGCAGATGGCAGGTCACGAGAGCGTGGATATCCCGAATTCCAAGATCAAGCGCAGCATCCTCAAAGTGCTGCTGGACGAAGGCTTCATCAACGGTTTCGAGGGTGATAATGCGCCGAAGTCGATGCTCCACATCGACCTGCGATATCACAACGGCACCGGCGTGATCGAGGAGATCAAGCGGATCAGCCGCCCCGGTCTGCGTATTTACAAAGAGTGTGGAGATCTGCCTCAGGTGCGTGGTGGTCTGGGTATTGCCGTTGTCAGTACCAACAAAGGCGTGATGACCGACAAGAAAGCGCGCGCGGCCGGCGTTGGCGGCGAAGTGCTCTGCACGGTCTTTTAGGAGTAGACGATGTCTCGAGTTGGGAATAGTCCGATCGAACTGCCGTCAGGCGTTGAGGTCAAGCTCAGCGGCCAGGCGCTCTCGGTCAAAGGCGCCAAAGGTGAAATGGCGTTTGACGTTCATGCCGACGTCAGCGTCGAGCAGGAAGAGGGTGCGCTCAAGTTTGCCGCCAGGGGCGGTCAGCGTGAAGCGCGCGCCATGGCAGGCACCATGCGCGCCGTCGTGCAGAACATGGTGACGGGTGTCTCAGCGGGCTTTGAACGCCGCCTGGAGCTCCAGGGTGTTGGTTACCGCGCCCAGGCTCAAGGCAAGAAGCTGACGCTACAGCTGGGGTTTTCGCACCCGGTTGAGTACGAGCTGCCGGAAGGCATCGAAGCGCAGACGCCGAGCCAGACGGAAATTGTCATCACCGGTATCGACAAACAGAAAGTCGGCCAGGTATGTGCCGAGATTCGCGGCTTCCGCCCGCCGGAGCCTTATAAAGGCAAAGGCGTGCGATATCAGGGCGAGTATGTACGCCGTAAAGAAGCCAAGAAGAAGTAATTGAAGAGAAACGAACGATGAACGTTAAGAAAGCAACCAGACATCGCCGCGCCAGACGCGGACGCATGACCATGCGGGAGCAGGGTGTCACGCGCCTGAGCGTCAATCGCACGCCGCGCCACATCTACGCCCAGGTGATCTCTCCGGATGGCAGCACGGTGCTGGCCCAGGCTTCCACGCTGGAAAAGGATCTGCGTGACGGCGCCACGGGCAACGTCGACGCCGCCGCCAAGGTTGGTGCACTCGTTGCCGATCGCGCCAAAGAGGCGGGCGTCAGCAAGGTCGCTTTCGATCGGTCGGGATACAAATACCACGGGCGCGTTAAGGCGCTGGCAGATGCAGCCCGCGAAGGCGGCCTGGAATTTTAGAGTAGGTACACATGGCATATACGGAAGAAGTTCGCGAAGAAGGACTGGTCGAGAAGCTGGTCCAGGTCAACCGCGTCGCCAAAGTGGTCAAAGGTGGCCGCATCTTTGGATTTACCGCCCTGACGGTTGTCGGTGACGGCAACGGACGCGTGGGCTTCGGCCGCGGTAAAGCGCGCGAAGTGCCTCTGGCGATTCAGAAAGCCATGGAAGCGGCGCGCCGCAACATGGTCGACGTTGAGCTCAACGGTACGACGCTGTGGTACCCGCTGACCGCGCGTCACGGTGCCTCGAAGGTTTACATGCAGCCGGCTTCCGAAGGTACCGGCGTGATTGCGGGTGGCACGATGCGTGCGCTTCTCGAAGCGGCCGGCGTGCAGAACGTTCTGGCGAAGTGTTATGGCTCGACCAACCCCGTGAACGTGATTAACGCGACGTTCAAAGCGCTGCGTGACATGAAGTCGCCGCAGCAGGTTGCCGAGAAGCGCGGCAAGCCCGTGGAGGACATCGTCGCGTAGACGACGTCGCAACGGAAAGAGTGGCATAAGAAGTTAGGCCAGGATCATGAGTGACAAGATGCTGAAAGTAACGCTGACCAAAAGCCCCATTGGGCGTCTGAAGAAACACAAAGCGTGCGTAGCCGGTCTGGGCCTGCGCCGCATTGGTCACACCGTGGAAGTGGAAGATACGCCTTCCGTGCGCGGCATGATCAATCGCATCAGTTACATGGTGCGGGTCGAAGGAGAAGCGTAATGCGACTGAACGAAATTTCACCCGGCCCCGGCAGTAAGCGGGCCAAGCGCCGCGTCGGACGCGGCCCGGGTTCAGGCTGGGGAAAAACCGCCGCGCGTGGCCAGAAGGGCCAGAAAGCGCGTTCCGGTGGCGGCGTGCGCCCCGGTTTCGAAGGCGGACAGCTCCCGCTGCAGATGCGCATACCGAAATTCGGTTTCCGCTCGCGCGTGGGGTTGACCACGGCGGAAGTTCGCACCAGCGAGCTTGGCCAGGTGGACGGTGACGAAGTGACGCTGGACAGCCTCAAGGCTGCCAACGTCGTGCGCCGCGACATGCGCCGCGCACGCATCATGCTGAGCGGCGACGTAGCCCGTGCGGTCAACGTCAAAGGCGCGGACATCAAAGTGACGAAGGGTGCCAGAGCTGCCATTGAGGCGGCCGGTGGCTCCATCGCCGAGTAACGACTGAGTAGAACAGGCAGCTAGACGACAATCATGTCTCGTACGCAACAGGAAATGGCACAACAGCTGGCGGGTAACCAGGCGGGCATTGCTGAGCTCCGCACCCGGCTGCTGTTCGTCTTATTTGCGCTGCTCGTCTATCGCATCGGCACGCACATCCCTGTGCCGGGCATCGACCCCAGTCAGCTGCAGGCGCTCTTTAACCAGAACCAGGGCGGCATCCTCGAGCTCTTCAACATGTTCTCGGGCGGCGCCTGGGAGCGGATGAGTATCCTTGCGCTCGGCGTAATTCCCTACATCACCGCCAGCATCATCATGAACCTCCTGACCATGATGTACCCGCAGTTCCAGCAGTGGCGCAAAGAGGGTGACGCCGGCCGTCGCCGGATCACCAAGGTGACGCGCTACCTGACGCTGGGTATTGCCACCATCCAGGGTGTGTCGCTCACGGTGACGCTGGCCAACCAGGGGCTCGCGTTCGACACAGGATTCACCTTCTACTTTGTCGCGTCGCTGACGCTGATCACCGGCTCCATCTTCATGATGTGGCTGGGTGAGCAGATTACCGAGCGTGGGGTCGGCAACGGCATCTCGCTGCTGATTTTTGCCGGCATCGTCTCTGGATTCCCAGCCGCCCTCGGCCAGGTGTTCGAGGCCGCCCGCCAGGATCAGATCAACATCATTGCGCTTCTTTTCATGACAGCGATTGCCATTGGCGTCATCTGGTTCATCGTACGGGTGGAGCGCGGCCAACGGCGCATTACGGTCAACTACGCCAAGCGCCAGCAGGGCAGAAGGGTGTATCAGGCACAGTCGAGCCATCTGCCGCTCAAGATCAACATGGCGGGTGTCATTCCGGCGATCTTTGCGTCGAGCCTGCTGCTTGCACCGGCTTCAATGGCCAGCTGGTTCGGCACCAATCCGGGCATGGGCTGGCTGCAGGAGGTATCCCTGGTGCTGAGCCCCGGGCAGCCGCTTTACATCATGCTCTTTGCCGCAGGCATCATCTTCTTCAGCTTCTTCTACACCGCGATCATGTTCGATCCGAAGGACGTGGCTGACAACTTGAAGCGGCAGGGCGCGTACGTGCCGGGTATTCGGCCGGGACAGCAGACCGCGCGCTATATCGACGATGTCATCACGCGCCTCACGGTTTTTGGCGCTTTGTACGTGACGCTCGTGTGCCTGCTGCCGGAATTCATGATCGTGGCGTTCGATATCACCTTCCAGCTGGGCGGCACTGCGCTCCTGATTGTGGTGGTGGTTGCCATGGACTTCATGTCACAGGTGCAGTCACACCTGATGTCCAGTCAGTACGCCAAGCTGATGGAAAAGTCCAACTTACAGGGTTACGGAAGACGGCGCGGCGGCTAACGCGACGCGTCGAACAGGAAACTTGTTATGAAAGTCAGAGCATCGGTTAAGAAAATCTGCAGGAACTGCAAAGTGATCAAACGCAAAGGCGTTGTGCGGGTGATCTGCAGCGCTGAGCCTCGGCACAAGCAGCGTCAAGGCTAGGAACGAAACGGAGCGTATAGAATGGCACGTATTGCCGGAATCAACATTCCCGACAACAAGCACGCGGGCATCTCGCTGACCTACATCTACGGGATTGGCCGCACCACCGCAAAGAAAATTTGTGCTGAAGCGGGCGTCGACCCGTCACACAAGGTCGGTGAGCTCGACGAGGCGTCGTTGGACGCCATTCGCAGCGAGATTGCGAAGCTCTCGGTCGAGGGTGACCTGCGTCGGGAAACCTCCATGAACGTCAAGCGTCTGATGGACCTCGGCTGCTACCGCGGCATGCGCCATCGACGCCATCTGCCGGTACACGGTCAGCGCACCCGGACCAACGCGCGCACGCGCAAAGGGCCGCGCCGTCCGATCCGCAAGTAAGAGATTAAGAGCAGGAAATACCCATGGCAGAACGTAAGAAAGCCAAACGAGTAGTGATCGACGGTGTGGCGCATATCCACGCCTCATTCAACAACACCATCATTTCCATCAGTGATCGTCAGGGCAACACGCTCTGCTGGGCGACGGCTGGTGGATCGGGCTTTCGCGGCTCGCGCAAAAGCACGCCGTTTGCCGCGCAGGTTGCGGCCGAGCGTGCCAGCAATACCGCGCTGGAATTTGGCATGAAAAGCGTCGACGTCTACGTGAAGGGCCCCGGCCCGGGACGTGAGTCTGCCGTACGCGCGCTGAATGCCGCAGGTTTGAAAATCAACAGCATTGCCGATGTGACGCCAATCCCGCACAACGGCTGCCGTCCGCCGAAGAGACGCCGCGTTTAAGCGGAGAAGGAAACGAAGAGGTAAGTTATGGCCCGGTACCTAGGACCAAAACTCAAGCTGAGCCGACGCGAAGGCACGGATCTGTTCTTGAAGAGCGGTGTGCGTCCGATCGACTCGAAATGCAAGATCGATCACGCGCCCGGTCAGCATGGCGTGCGCCGTGGCCGCCTGTCCGACTACGCGGTGCAGCTGCGTGAGAAGCAGAAGGTCCGTCGTATCTACGGCGTGCTCGAGAAGCAGTTCCGCAACTACTACAAGAAGGCTGACCGTCAGAAGGGTGCCACGGGTGAAAACCTGCTGAAGCTCCTCGAGAGCCGCCTCGATAACGTGGTCTACCGCATGGGCTTTGGTGCCACACGTGCGGAGTCACGTCAGCTGGTGTCCCACAAGGCCATCGTCGTGAACGGCAACCTTGTCAACATCGCCTCTTATCAGGTCAAGCCCGACGACACCGTGGCCGTGGCGGAGAAAGCCCGCGGTCAGCTGCGCATCTCAGCCGCGCTGCAGCTTGCCAGCCAGCGTGCGCCGGTTGAGTGGGTGGACGTCAATGCAGAGAAATATGAAGGGGTTTTCAAGCGTCTGCCCGACCGGGAAGAGCTCCCGACGGAAATCAACGAAAACCTCATTGTAGAGCTTTACTCGAAGTAAGCCCGTTCCAAGCAGTAAGAGTTTACTTCAGAGAAGTTACGCAGAGCGCGCGAGCGCATCTAGGAGACAAAATATATGTCACAGTTGGCGAATGAGTTTCTGACCCCGCGGAATATCGACATCCAGTCCGCCAGCCCGACCCGGGCTAAGGTGACGCTGGAGCCGCTGGAGCGCGGGTTTGGTCACACCCTTGGCAATACGCTCAGAAGAATTCTTCTGTCGTCCATGCCGGGGTGCGCCATCACGGAAGTCCAGATCGACGGCGTGCTGCACGAGTACAGCACCCTCGAGGGTGTGCAGGAAGACGTCATCGACATCCTGCTGAACCTCAAAGGGATTGCGGTCATCCTGCACAATCAGGACGAAGCCATCATCAGCCTCTCCAAAGAGGGTGGTGGCCAGGTGACTGCCGGCGACTTCCAGCTCACTCAGGATGTGGAAATTGCCAATCCGGACCACGTGGTGTGCTCGCTGAACGACAACGGTGCCATCCGCATCGAAGCGCGGGTGACCCGCGGCCGCGGCTACGTGCCGGTCGACTCCATCAGCGACGAAGAAGACAGCCGCCCGATTGGCGTGCTGCGTCTCGATGCCTCTTACAGCCCGATGAAGCGCGTCGCGTACAGCGTGGAAAGCACGCGTGTTGAGCAGCGCACCGACCTCGACAAGCTGATCCTGGACCTGGAAACCAACGGCACCATCGATCCGGAAGAAGCGATTCGCCGCGCGGCAACCATACTGCAGCACCAGCTGGCGGTATTTGTCGACTTCGAAAGCGAAGGCGAACAGGTCGTTGAAGAGAAAGAGGACGAGATCGACCCGATCCTGATCCGTCCGGTAGATGATCTCGAGCTGACGGTGCGCTCCGCGAACTGCCTGAAGGCTGAGAACATTTACTACATTGGCGATCTCATCCAGCGCACCGAAGTGGAGCTTCTCAAGACGCCGAACCTCGGCAAGAAGTCGCTGACCGAAATCAAAGACGTGCTGGCATCACGTGGTCTGTCCCTGGGCATGCGCCTCGAAAACTGGCCGCCGGCAAACCTGCAAGGTGGAAGAGTCGCGTAGCGACTCTTCCTGCGAGAATTACTGCGTAATTCTCTCTCGACCATCGAGGTTGAGCTGGACTGCGGAAGAGCAGTGAATGCCGTGAGGCAACGAAGATAGTAGTTGAAGCATTAGTTAGGAAATAGAAATGCGTCATCGTAAGAGTGGTAGACAACTGAACCGTAACTCGTCGCACCGCCAGGCCATGTTCCGCAACATGGCGGCGTCGCTGATCGAGCATGAGGTGATCAAGACGACCTTGCCGAAAGCCAAGGAGCTGCGTCGTATTGCCGAGCCGCTGATTACGCTGGCGAAAGAGGACTCCGTGGCCAACCGTCGCCTCGCGTTCTCCCGCACCCGCAACAAAGCGGCCGTTGGCAAACTCTTCAGCGAGCTGGGACCGCGCTACGAAACCCGTCCGGGTGGCTACACCCGCATTCTGAAGTGCGGCTACCGCGCTGGTGACGCTGCGCCGATGGCCTTCATCGAGCTGGTCGACCGTCCCATCGACTTCGATTACGACGATGAAGATTACGAAGGCGCAGAGGAAACGGCAGCGGATTCTTCCGAAGAAATCGAAGACGCGGAAGTGATCGAAGAAGAGACTGCCGAAGCGGCTGCAGAGACTGAAGCGGAAGAGACGACGGCAGAAGCCGACAAAGACAAGTCCTAGTGGGCTCCCACACCCGGTTCGTACCGACACCGCGCACGCTGATGGGCCCTGGCCCGTCGGACGTGCATCCACGGGTGCTGGCCGCCATGGCGCAGCCCACGATCGGGCACCTCGACCCCAACTTCATCACCCTGATGGACGACATCAAGGCGCTGCTGCGTGACGCGTTTCAGACGTCCAATGCGCTGACCTTGCCCGTCTCCGCACCCGGTTCCGCGGCGATGGAAGCGGCGTTTGCGAACCTGCTCGAGCCGGGTGACAAAGTCATCGTCTGTATCAATGGCGTGTTCGGCATGCGCATGGCGGAAAACGTCAAGCGCATGGGCGGCGAGCTGGTGACGGTCGAGGACAACTGGGGCCAGCAGGTAGACCCCGAGAAGCTCCGCGCAGCGCTGGCCGCCAATCCCGACGCAAAAATTGTTGCTTTCGTACACGCGGAAACGTCTACGGGCGTGTGCTCGGATGCACAGGCGCTCTGCGCGATTGCCAAAGAGGCAGGCTGCCTGACCATCGTCGATTCGGTCACGGGCCTCGGCGGGGTTGAGCTTCGCGTTGACGATTGGCAGATCGACGTCTGCTACTCGGGTAGCCAGAAGTGCTTGTCCTGCCCGCCGGGCATCAGTCTCATCACCTACAGCGAGGCCGCAGCCGATCGGGTCAAGGCGCGCAACACGCCGGTGCAGAGCTGGTTTCTCGACCTGTCGCTCCTCATGGCCTACTGGGAAGGCGAAGGCGCGCGCACCTATCACCACACCGCGCCGGTCAATGCCCTTTACGGCCTGCACGAAGCGCTCCTCATGCTGCACGAAGAAGGTCTCGAACACTCGTGGCAGCGTCACCGCGACATGCACGAGCTCCTGGTTGCGGGCCTGGAAGATCTGGGTCTCACCATGGCGGTGGACGCACGCTTCCGTCTGCCACAGCTGAATGTGGTCCAGGCGCCCACGGGTGTCGACGAAGGTGCCGTGCGTAAACAGCTCCTCGCCGATTTCAACCTCGAGATTGGCGCCGGCCTCGGCGTTTATGCCGGCAAGTTCTGGCGCATTGGCCTCATGGGCTACGCAGCACGCCGGGAAAACGTCACTCTCTGCGTCAACGCCCTCAGCCACTGCCTGCCGGGCTAGCGGCTCATTCTTTTCTAATTGCTCTCGGTCTCCGGACTTGCAATTTAATTAGATATTTGTCTAAATATCGAAATGTCGAATCAGGACACCTTCAAAGCGCTGGCCGACCCGACTCGTCGCGAAATACTGCGGCTGCTGGCGGACGGCTCGATGTCTGCCGGGGACATTGCGAAACGGTTCGATATGTCGAAACCGTCGCTGTCTCATCACTTCAGCCTCTTGAAGCAGGCTGAGCTGGTCCGCAGTCATCGTGAAGGACAGAGCATCGTCTACACCTTGAATACTAGTGTCCTCGAAGATACCGCCCGGTTTGTGCTGGACGTTTTTGCTGCTCCGAATGGTCAGGA
The DNA here is from genome assembly GCA_028285415.1 of Pseudomonadales bacterium. Classification (GTDB taxonomy): domain Bacteria; phylum Pseudomonadota; class Gammaproteobacteria; order Pseudomonadales; family Azotimanducaceae; genus UBA4421. Next base: position 175,988 of record JANQPF010000013.1, on the reverse strand, counting down.
GCTGGGAGCTGAAAAGTGAACAAGTTCGATTACCTCTGTCTTGGATTCGTTGGCATCGGTGCGCTGGCAAGCGCAGTGCTCTACGGGCAGCTGCCGGATCCGATGCCCACCCACTGGAACGCAGAGGGCGTGGCGGATGGCTTTACCCCGCAGCCCTGGGGCGCGTTTCTCATGCCGCTCGCGGGACTCGGCGTGCACGCTTTGCTGCGCCTGCTGCCGGTGATCAGCCCCAAAGGCTTTCGCATGGACCGTTTCATGGATGCTTATCTCAAGGTCATGACGGCGTCGATTGCGTTCATGATGCTGGTGCACGCCGCGGTGCTCTGGCTGTCGCTTGGCAGAAGCCTGAACCTTACGACGTGGATTGTCGTCGGTCTCGGCGTGCTCTTTGCCATCATTGGCAACTACATGAACAAGACACAGCCGAACTTCTTCTTCGGCATCCGTACGCCCTGGACCCTGGCGGATCCGGAAGTCTGGTCGCGCACCCACCGCGTTACCGGCTGGGCGTTCATGCTCGTCGGGCTGCTGACGGTTGTTGCCGGTCTGGCACTAGCACAGCCTTATGCGCTTGGTATCAGTGTTGGTGCAGTTGTTACTGTTGCGGTGGGCGCGATTGTTTACAGCTTTGTGCTCTACCGCAAGCTGAACGCCTGACGCTTCAGGCGAGCGCCTGCTTCAAAAACCGCCCCGTATGCGACTTCTTCACCTTGGCCACCTGCTCGGGCGTGCCGGTGGCGACAATCGTGCCGCCGCCTGAACCGCCTTCCGGTCCCAGGTCGACAATCCAGTCCGCGGTTTTGATGACATCGAGGTTGTGCTCGATCACGACAACGGTATTGCCGTCGTCACGTAATCGGTGCAGGACGTCCAGCAGTTGCGCAATGTCGTGAAAATGCAGGCCGGTGGTCGGCTCATCGAGGATGTACAGCGTGCTGCCGGTGTCACGCTTGGAGAGCTCCCGCGACAGCTTGACCCGCTGGGCCTCGCCGCCGGACAGCGTCGTCGCCGACTGCCCCAGACGAATATAGGAAAGCCCCACGTCCATCAGCGTCTGCAGCTTGCGCGCGAGCATCGGCACCGCGTCGAAGAACTCGCGGGCTTCCTCCACGGTCATGTCCAGCACCTCGTGGATGTTCTTGCCCTTGTAGCGGATGTCGAGGGTTTCGCGGTTGTAGCGTTTACCTTTGCAGACGTCACAGGGTACGTATATGTCCGGCAGGAAGTGCATCTCCACCTTGATCACGCCGTCACCCTGGCAGGCTTCGCAGCGCCCGCCCTTGACGTTGAAGCTGAAGCGGCCGGGTTTGTAACCGCGGGCCCGGGCTTCCTGCACCTGCGCAAAGAGCTCCCGAATGGGCGTAAAGAGGCCGGTATAGGTGGCCGGGTTGGAGCGCGGCGTGCGACCGATCGGCGACTGGTCGATGTCGACGACCTTGTCCAGATGCTCGAGGCCGTCGATGGTGTCATAGGCCGCGGGTTTGACCGTGGTCGCTTTGTTGAGCGCGGTGGCCGTAATCGGGTACAGCGTGTGGTTGATGAGCGTGGACTTCCCGGATCCCGAAACGCCGGTCACGCAGGTCAGCAGTCCGCAGGGGATACTGATGGTGACATCCTGCAGATTGTTACCGGCGGCACCCGCCAGGGTGAGCATCTTGTCGGCGTCAACCGGTGTGCGCTCCGCTGGCACGGCAATCGTCTTTTTACCTGACAGGTACTGTCCGGTAATCGAGCTTTTGGTGCTGATGATGTCTTTGAGTGCCCCGGACGCCACAATCTTGCCGCCGTGCACACCCGCACCCGGACCGATGTCGATGAGGTAGTCCGCAGCGCGTATCGCCTCCTCGTCGTGCTCGACCACGAGCACCGTGTTGCCGAGATCGCGCAGGTGCTCGAGGGTACGCAGCAGCCGCTCGTTATCGCGCTGGTGCAGGCCAATGGACGGTTCGTCCAGGATGTACATCACGCCCACGAGCCCGGCGCCGATTTGACTGGCGAGGCGGATTCGCTGTGCCTCGCCGCCGGACAGCGTCTCCGCGCTCCGGTCGAGCGTCAGGTAGTTGAGGCCGACGTCCACCAGGAACTGCAGCCGAGCCATGATCTCCTTGAGGATCTTGTCGGCGATGGTGGCGCGCTGACCTTTGAGCTTCAGCTTCTTGAAACGGTCGAGCGTGGCCTCCACCGACCCATGGGTTATCTCGGGCAGGTTGGTCGCGCCGATGAAAACGTGGCGCGACTCCTTTCTCAGGCGCGTGCCGTGGCAGCTGGGACAGTCAGCCACCCGTAGAAACTTCTGCAGGTTCTCGCGCACCATGTTGCTGTCGGTTTCGTGGTAGCGTCGCTCCATGTTGGGAATGACGCCCTCGAATCGATGGCGCCGGCGGATGACGTCACCGCGGTCATTGGCGTAGCTGAAGTCGATGCGCGTCTGGCCGCTCCCATAGAGAATCGCCTGCTGGTGCTTTTTCGCGAGCTTTTTGAACGGTACCTCAACGTCGAAGCCGTAGTGCGCCGCGAGCGAGCTCAACATGTGAAAGTAGTAGACGTTGCGCCGGTCCCAGCCGCGGATGGCGCCTTCGGCGAGCGTGAGTTCGGTGTCGGCGACGACCAGCTCCGGATCAAAGAAGTTGGTCACGCCCAGCCCGTCGCAGGCCTCACAGGCGCCGGCCGGATTGTTGAATGAGAACATGCGTGGCTCGAGCTCGGGGATCGAATAACCACACGTCGGGCACGCAAAGCGTGCGGAAAATACCAGCGGCTCGGCGCTTTCGTCGTCCATGCTCTGCACCAGCGCTACGCCGTCGGTGAGCTGCAGCGCGGTCTCGAAACTCTCTGCAAGGCGCTGCTGGATGTCGTCACGGATGCGCAGGCGATCCACAACCGCTTCGATCGTGTGCTTTTTGTTCTTGTCGAGATCCGGCGTGGCGTCGAGATCGACCACAATGCCGTCGACGCGGGCGCGTACGAAACCGTTGCTGCGCAGCTCCTGAAAAACGTGGAGGTGCTCACCCTTACGTTCGTTGATGACCGGCGCCAGCACCATGATGCGCTCTCCCTCTTCCTGCGCCATGACCTGATCAACCATCTGACTGACCGTTTGTGCCGCCAGCGGCAGGTCATGATCCGGGCAGCGCGGTTCTCCCACGCGGGCGAACAGAAGCCTCAGGTAGTCGTAGATCTCGGTGATCGTGCCGACGGTCGAGCGCGGATTGTGCGAGGTCGATTTCTGCTCGATGGAGATCGCCGGCGAGAGTCCCTCGATGTGGTCGACGTCGGGTTTCTCCATCATCGACAGGAACTGGCGCGCGTAGGCGGACAGCGACTCGACGTAGCGCCGCTGCCCTTCGGCGTAGAGCGTATCGAAGGCCAGGGACGATTTACCCGAACCGGAGAGGCCGGTCACGATGACCAGCTGGTCCCGTGGAATTTCGAGGTTGATGTCGCGCAGGTTGTGGGTGCGGGCGCCGCGAACGGAGATCGTGTCCAACGTGTGTCTCTAGGAAAGTGAACAGGAGAGTTTGGCGCGATCGGGTTTTACGGGCAAGCGTGGGTAGGCTCTGAAACGAATTTGTCGCAAACATTACTGACAGCCTACCGACATCGGGCGGTTGCGAGCGTGTGCGGGCGGCGACGCTGGCGCGTTGCCGGTATCGGGAAAGGTGTCCGCTCACACCGGCTCCGGCGATTTTTCTTTGGGTGGTTCTTAAGATGAATTACACTTGCCGGACATAATAAGTATCAGAGTAGGACTATGGCTCGGGGAATCAACAAGGTCATCCTGATCGGCAATCTGGGGCGCGATCCGGAGACACGTTACGCGCAGAGCGGCAGCGCGGTGACGAATTTCAGTGTGGCCACTTCAGAATCCTGGCGCGACCGCAGCAGCGGCGAGCAGCAGGAACGTACGGAGTGGCACAACGTCGTGTGTTTTGCGCGCCTGGCAGAGATTGCCGGGGAATATCTGCGCAAAGGCTCAAAGGTCTATATCGAAGGGAGCCTGCGCACCACAAGCTGGGAACAGGACGGGGTCAAGAAGTACCGCACGGAAATCATGGCGCGCGAGCTGCAGATGCTCGACAGCCGCGGCGGCGGTGGTGGCATGGGGCAGCCCCAGGGTGCACCCTCCGGCTTCGAATCGAATCAGCCACCGGCCATGTCGGACAACGCGCCCACGCTGTCTGACGACACCGACTTCGAAGACGACATCCCATTCTAGTCATGCTGACGTTCCGCGTGACATGACGGAGCTGCCGTTTGATGTCCCGCAGGAGCGTGATCCCGCAACCGGCCTGCCGATAGGTCCCGAAGTCACGGGGGGCGCAGCGACGCCGCCCGGAGACGCCACGCTGACGGGCCGGTTCTGTCGTCTTGAGCCGCTCGATGCGGTGCTGCACGGCGACGGATTGTACGCGGCGTCGACCCCGCCCGATGCCGCTGAGCGTTTCCGCTATCTGCCCGACCTGCCGCCGGCATCCCGGTCTGATTTCGACCGCTGGCTGGAACGGGCCGCTGACGGCGGCGACGTCTTCTATGCGGTCATTGACCTGCGCACGGGACAGGTGGGTGGGCGCCAGGCGTTCATGCGGATTACACCCGCGCACCGCAGCATCGAGATTGGCAACATCTACTGGGGTCCCGCCATTGCCCGTTCGCCGGTGACGACGGAAGCCAATTACCTGTTTGCTCGACATGCGTTCGAAGCGCTGGGCTACCGTCGCTACGAATGGAAGTGCGATGCCCTGAACGCCCCGTCGCGCCGAGCCGCCGCGCGTTTCGGGTTCACCTTCGAGGGACAGTTCCGCCGTGCCGTGATCAACCGCGGCCGGACCCGCGATACCGCCTGGTACAGCATCATCGACGAAGAATGGCCGGCGCTGCGCTCAGCCTATGACGCCTGGCTCATGCCGGAGAACTTTGCGCCAGATGGTCTACAGCGCCGCACGCTGCAGTCGTTTATCGCCAATCCTCAGAAGACGTAAAGCAGGCTCAGCAGGATCGCGCCGAGCACCAGCCGATAAATGACGTACGGCAGCATGCCGGTGCGTTCTACCAGCGCGATGAAATAGTGGATGCAGAGATAAGCCGACGCTCCGGACAGGATTGCACCCGACAACAAGTGTGCAAACACGCGATCTTCGGGTTGCGCCGCTAGATCCAGCGTCAGCAGAAGCTGGGCGCCCGCAATCGTAGGAATGGCGAGCAGAAAGGAGAATCTGGCCGCGGTGGTGCGGCTCAAACCGGCCAGCAGTGCAGCGGTGATGGTGATGCCGGATCGCGAGGTGCCGGGGACGAGTGCCAGCACCTGCGCCAGACCAATCAGCCCTGCCTGATTCCAGCCGACCCGCTCCCCGTCTCCGGGGCGGCGGTCGGCATACCACAGCAGCAGGCCGAAACCGATGGTTGCGAAGGCAATGACCGGAAGGGTGCGCAGGTTGTTTTCGACGAAGTCTTTGCCGATGAAGCCCACGATGGCGACGGGCAGCGTCGCGATGCCGAGCTTCAGCACGAGGTCGAGGTCAGGCGTCATCGTGCGCTGTCGGGGCAGGCTGATGACGGCGCCTGCCATACGCGTGAGCTCAACCCGGAAGTAGATGATGACCGCCACGAGCGTTCCGAAGTGCACACCGACGTCGAACGCCAGGCCCTGATCGGGCCATTCGGTCAGCAGGCTCGGCAGCACGAGATGCGCGGAGCTCGAGATGGGCAGGAATTCGGTGATGCCCTGGATGAGACTCAGGACGATGATCTGCAGCCAGTCCATCAACGGTTTATGCCGGATCGGCCCCGAGCTTGTCCGTGAAGTAAGCGAGCACGTCTTCGAGCGCCTGCGCCGCCGGTTCTCCGCCCTGAATGAGGTCCAGCGTCAGCACGGAATGTCCCTTGCCCGGCAGCTCAACCAAGCGGACGCGCTCCTTGTCGTCGTTGAAACGCTCGCTGATGGCTTTGAACTTACGCCCCGTGCAAAGCGGGTCTTCAGTGAACCGCAGCGCCATCATCGGTCCGTGCTCGTCCAGACGAGCACGTGCTGCGTCCGCTTCAGCGTCGGTCATGTGCAAAGCGTCCTGCTTGAAGAGCGGCATGGACGGCTGTGACGCTACGCCGGCCAGCACGCTGTCGTCGGCCATCAGCGAGATGGCGAAGTTGCCGGTCAGACACATGCCGATAACCCCCACGGCCTCAGCGCCGTGGGCTGCGCGCAGGTCCTGGCACAGCGCCTTCAGCCAGTCGACAACCGGGCTGGACTCGTTCGCGCTGAAGAGCTTGAACTCTTTGCGCATGCAGAAGACCCGCGCCGTGTTGCCAAGCATGGAAACGCGTCCCAGCGGGCCAAAGAGATGCGGGAGCACGGCGCGAAAACCCCGCTCGACGAAGGTGTTGGCAAGGCTGATGGTCTCGGGTCCGATACCCGGCAGTTCCTGTATGATGACCACGCATCGGGATGCGTCCCCTTTGCTGTATACGTCGTGGGTCACGGCATCACCTGTGCCGATCGGCGCAGAGAAAGCGCGTGAGTCGAAACCTTCTAGCATGGAGGTACCTGTGTCTGACGGCGTATCGTGGGGCGAGTATACATGGGCGGTCAGCCGGATTAGAGGGGAAGAACTGTGCCGATAAACAAAAGAACAACCGCAAGTTATGGCGTCAGCCGCCGTACGTTCCTGTCGCGTAGCGCACAGGGTGCAGCGGTGCTGGCGCTGACGGGTTGCGACGCGCCGGAGTCATCAGCGCCTGTGGTCACGAACCCGGCGGATGCAGATGCGTTGGGTCAGGCGATGATGCTCTCTCGCGGTGAGGTCAGCGCGCTGGAGCTGGTCAACGCGGCGATCGATCGGGCCGAGGCCGTCAACGACAAAATTAACGCCATCGTCACGCCGATGTACGACGCCGCACGCGAACAGGCGGCAAACGCCAGCGCCGAAGGGCTGTTGAAAGGTGTGCCTTATCTGATCAAGGATCTCACGGACGTCGGCGGTGTGCGCACCAGCTATGGCAGCCGCGCGTTCCTGGACAACGTGGCCGAGGCGGATGCACCGCTGGTGCAGGCCCTCAGATTTGCCGGGGTCAACATCATCGGCAAGTCCAACACGCCGGAGTTCGGCCTGATCGGTACCACCGAATCGCTGGCGCTGGGTCCGTGCCGCAATCCCTGGAACACGGATCATTCGAGCGGCGGCAGCAGCGGCGGGGCGGCCGCGGCGGTAGCCGCCGGTATTGTGCCCGCAGCGCAGGCGAGCGACGGCGGCGGCTCAATTCGTATTCCCGCATCGTGTTGCGGCCTGGTTGGTCTGAAAACCAGCCGCGGGCGCATGGTCGGAGAGCAGGCAGATACGGAACTCACGCAGATATCGGTGCGCCATGCGGTGAGTCGTACGGTGCGCGACAACGCGCTGTTGCTGGCAGCGGGTGAAGGCGGTGGTGGCGGGGTTGGCCTTGGTGAAGTCGGCTACGTGGGCATCCCCTCGCGTAAGAAGCTGCGGATTGCTTTCTCGACCACGTCGGCAAAAGGCACCGAACCCGATGAGAATGTGGCGGCTGCCCAGCGTCAGGTTGCCGAGCTCTGTCAGAGCCTCGGCCACGAGGTTGTAGAAGCGGCGCCCGCATACGACGGGAAAGCTTTTGAAGACGCGTTTCTGGACCTGTGGTCGCAGGGCGCGTGGGGAATCCGTAACAATCTGCTTGCTGCCGGCGTGCCGGAAAGTGAGCTCGGAAACCTGCTCGAGCCCTGGACGCTGTACCTCGCGGATCACTTTGCGACCCGGGGTGAGGAAAGCCTCGCCAACGTCCAGCGCGTATTCAGCGCGGTCAACGAGACGGTGACCGAATTCATGTCGGGCTATGACGCCTGGCTGACGCCGGTGCTGTCTTCGACAGCGCCGCGCATCGGTGAGCAGGGTCCGACGGTAGACCCGGAGGTGCTCAAAGCGCGCACCTTCGACTATGTCGCCTACACGCCTCTGGCTAACGCGATGGGTACGCCCGCCATTTCGCTCCCCCTCTCCTGGAGTGCGGATGGACTGCCGATTGGCAGTATGTTCATGGCGAAGTACGGTGAAGAACGAACGCTCTTGGAGCTCGCCTACGAGTTGGAAGAAGCGCAGCCGTGGGCGGACAAAAAGGCGCCTATCGGTTAGCCTGTTGCCATGGCTGATTCCGTTGTCGAAATTCCGCTGTTTCCCCTGCGCTCGGTGCTTTTTCCCGGCGGCGTGCTGCCGCTGCGCATCTTCGAACCGCGCTATGTGGACATGGTCGGGCGTTGTATGCGCGAGCAGACCGGTTTCGGCGTGGTGCTCATCCGCAGCGGTGCGGAGGCGCGTCTGGAGGCAAATGCCAGTCAGCCGGACTGCTTTGGCGTGGGTACCGAAGCGCACATTGTAGACTTCAACCAGGCGGACAATGGCCTGCTTGGCATCGTGGCCGAAGGCCGGCGCAAATTCCGCGTACGTGCAACGCGCGAGCAGGCTGACCATCTGCTGCTGGGTGAGGTCGAGTTTCTGCCTGAAGAGGGCGCTGGCGAGCTTCTTCCCGAACACGACCGGCTGGTGGATGTGCTGAAGGAGCTCACCAACCACCCGCTCGTGCAGCGGCTGAACCTCAGCGTGGATTTCAACGAAGCGCGATCAGTGAGCTTTCGCCTGGCGGAGCTCTTACCCATTGAGCCCGAGATCAAACAGGCGCTCCTGCAGATGCGCTGGCCGAAAGAGCGTCTGACGGAGCTCTCCCGCATCGTCAGCAAGTTTCAGGAGTAGCCGCCCGGGTTGGCCGGCCTGAATTTAGCGTATACTGCGCCTCATGAGTGCTGATCTGACAACCTACATTACCGGGCTTGGCAAAGCCGCGCGGCAGGCGTCGCGCGTGGTGGCTGCTGCCAGCACCCAGGTCAAGTCGGATGCCTTGAAAGCCATCGCGGCGGCGACCGACGAGGCGCGGGAGTCCATCAAAGCGGCCAACGCCGAGGACATGGGCAACGCGGAATCCCGCGGGATCGACCAGCCGCTGATCGATCGCCTGTTGCTCGACGACCGCGGCATCGACCGGATGATCGAAGGTATCCTGCAGGTCGACAGTCTCCGTGATCCGATTGGCGAAGTGACCGATCTCAGCTATCAACCCTCAGGCATCCAGGTTGGCAAGATGCGTGTGCCGCTGGGTGTGATTGCCATGATTTACGAGTCCCGCCCCAACGTCACCGTGGACGCGGCCAGCCTGGCATTGAAGTCCGGCAACGCCTGCATTCTGCGGGGCGGCTCCGAAGCGTTTGCATCGAATCAGGCGATCGGTGCCTGTGTTACAGCGGGGCTCGGCAAAGCCGGGCTACCCGAGGCGGCGGTGCAGCTCCTCAACACCACCGACCGCGCTGCGGTGGGTGAGCTCTTGAAGCTGCATGAGTACATCGACGTCATTGTGCCTCGCGGCGGCAAGGGTCTGATCGAGCGCATCATGCAGGACTCGATGATCCCGGTGATCAAACACCTCGACGGGGTCTGTCACGTCTATGTGGACGAGGCGGCTGATCTCGAGATGGGTGCCAACATCGCTTTCAATTCCAAAGTTGAGAAGTACGCGGTGTGCAATGCGCTCGAGACGCTTCTCGTTCACGAGAAGATTGCGGCAGATCTGCTGCCCGATCTTGCGGACCGCTACGGCCAAGCCGGCGTTGCGCTGCGTGGTTGTGACGCCACCCGCGCCGTGTTGCCGGGTATCGATGCGGCTACCGAGTCCGACTGGTACGCCGAGTACCTGGGACCGACGCTGGCGGTGAGGGTTGTCGACGACGTGAGCGCGGCCATTACACACATCAACAAGTACAGCTCCCAGCACACCGATACCATTGTGACAAGCGACTTCCAACGTGCCCGGCGCTTCATTACCGAGGTTGATTCCGCGTCTGTCATGGTCAATACGTCGACGCAGTTTGCCGACGGCTTCGAGTTTGGTCTCGGCGCTGAGGTGGGGATTTCCACCGACAAGATTCATGCTCGTGGGCCGGTGGGCATCGAAGGCCTGACGTCGCAGAAATACGTCGTCTACGGCAACGGCCATCTCCGCCACCGCTGATTCACCCGTTTACGCATGCTCGTCGGATACTACGGCGGTACCTTTGATCCGGTCCATCTGGGCCACACGCATGCGGCGCTGGCGGTAGTTGGAGCGCTGGCCTTATCCGAAGTGCGCATGGTGCTGGCAGCGCGGCCGGGTCATCGTGGTCTGCCCATGAGCGACACCGAAACCCGCTGGGCAATGCTCGAGCTCGCCTGCGCAGAGCACGAGGCGCTCGTTCCGGACGACATGGAAATACGGCGAGCCGGAGAATCTTATACCGTCACCACGCTCGAATCGGTGCGTGAAGCCAACCCGGATGCGCTGCCGTGCTGGATTCTCGGCCAGGACGCGTTTGCCACCCTGCCGATCTGGCATCGCTGGCAGGACCTCCTCGAGCACTGCAACCTCATCGTCGTCGACCGGCCGGGAGATCGCCGCGACGAGCCGGCTGAGGTGCGCGCGCTCTGTGAGCGTCATGAATGTGACACGTTGCGGCGGGATAGTCTCGGCCAGATTGTGCGCCTGGAGCTGCCGATGCTGGAGATCTCAGCCAGCGAGATACGGCGGCGGATTGCGGCGGGTCAGCCGGTGGAACATTTGCTTGCAGCGGACGTTTGCACCTATATTACGCGCCATAGGCTCTATCAAAGCGAGGAGGATCCTATTTGACCGAAACCACCGTCTCTTCAAATGAGCAGTCCGCAACGTCGTTGCGTGATCACATCGTCGCGGCTCTCGACGATCTCAAAGGGCAGAACATCATTGCACTGGATGTCACCAAGCTCACCCCCATCACAGATTTCATGGTGCTCGTCAGCGGCACCTCCAACCGGCATGTCAAAGCGCTCGTCGATCAGGTCATTGCGACCGCCAAGGATTGCGGATGCCCCGCAGCCGGTGTCGAAGGTCGTGAAACTTACGAATGGGTGCTGCTGGATCTGGGTGATGTTGTGGTGCACGTCATGCAGAAGGAAGCCAGGGCATTTTACGAACTCGAGCGTCTGTGGTCGGAGCTGCCGGCGGATACCGAATCCACGCTGTAGTCAGTCGATGTCGTGAAAATCAAGCTCGTCTCGGTGGGGAGCAAAGCCCCGGGGTGGGTGCGCTCGGGCTACGAGGAGTACGCCCGCCGCATGCCTCGCGAAACCGCCCTGCAACTCATTGAAATTCCCGCGCCCAGGCATCAGGGAGATGCCGCCCGCTATGTTTCCCGAGAAGGCGACAAGATGCTTGCGCAAATACGTCCCACGGACTGGGTGGTGGCGCTGGATGAAGGCGGACGTGTCGTGAGTAGTGAACAGCTGGCCCGGAAAATGGATAATTGGCGCATGCAGGGGCGCGATGTGGTCGTCTGCGTGGGCGGTGCCGACGGTCTTGCACCGGCTATAATTCAGCGAGCGGATGAAACGCTGTCTCTCTCAGCGCTGACCTTTCCCCACTATCTGGTCAGGGTCATCGTTGCCGAGGCGCTGTATCGGGCCTGGTCGATCAGCGCCGGACATCCGTACCACCGGGACTGATATTCGTGATTGGAGTTCGGACGAGGATTTCCGAATGAACGTATCCTTCAGAGCATTGAACTAGGCGATATGTAGCAACGTGGTTGTTTCGTCGATAAAAGATCCTGCGCGCGAAAAACAGATGTTTGTCGGGCGCGCGATGACGCTCTTCGTGATCATGACGGTCCTGCTGCTGCTCTTGGTCGTGCGCTTCGTGCAGCTGCAGATCTGGGAGTTCGAAACCTACCAGACCCGCTCCGATCAGAACCGTATCCAGGTGCAGCCCCTGGCACCGCCGCGCGGGCTGATTTTCGACCGGCAGGGTGAGCTGCTCGCGGACAACCGGGACTCATCGAGTCTGGCGCTGGTAACCGAGCGAATAGATACCATTGGTTCGACGATCGAACAGTTGAGTCAGCTCGTCAGCATTACGCCGGCCGACATCAGCGAGTTTGAGAAGCGGCTGGCCGAAAAGCGTCGTCCGTTCGAGCCGGTGACGTTACGCAGTTCCCTTACCGAAGAAGAAATAGCGCTGCTCGCGGTGAATCGTCACAAGTTTGCGGGTGTGGAGGTCGTCAACGAGTTGGTGCGCAACTACCCCTATGGCAGTCTTTTTGCGCACGCGGTGGGTTCGGTACGGCGGATCAACGAGGATGACCTGCGCTCACTCGACAGCGTCACCTACAGTGCAACCCGTTTTGTCGGCAAGCGTGGCGTGGAGCGCTACTACGAGCGTTCGCTGCACGGTGAAGTGGGTTATCAGCAGGTGGAAACCGATGCCCACGGGCGCATCCGTCAGGTGCTCGACATCAAGCCACCGATTGCCGGACAGAACATCAGCCTTTATCTGGATGGCCGGCTGCAGATTGCGGCAACGGCCGCCCTGGGTGAACGGCGAGGCGCCATCGTTGCGCTCGACCCGCGCTCGGGCGGTGTGTTGGCACTCGTCAGTAACCCGGGCTACGACCCGAACCTTTTCATTACGGGCATGTCGAGCGCCCAGTTCGGGGAGCTCAGCCACTCGATATACAAACCGCTCTTCAACAGGGCGATCAACGGACAGTACGCGCCGGGGTCGACGTTCAAGCCGGTGGTGGGTCTGGCGGGGCTGGTCAACGATGTGATGTCCTGGGACGAGACCATCGAGGACATTGGCTACTTCCAGCTGCCCGGACAGGAACGGATCTACCGGGACTGGGCGTGGACACGCAACAACGCGGGCGGTCAGGGTACGGTGGATCTGCGCCGCGCCATATACCGCTCCTCCAACGTCTTTTTCTACGATCTGGCAACGCGTATGCCGGTGGAGTCTCTCGTCGGGTTTGCGGCGCAGTTCGGCTTTGGCAGCGAGCTTGGCGTCGACATTGCCGGCGCCAGCGCGGGACTCCTGCCGGATCCCATCTGGAAACAGGGTTACAAGGGTGAAATCTGGTATCCGGGAGATTCGGTCAACATGGGCATCGGGCAGGGGGATCTCCTGGTGACGCCGATGCAGATGGCGGTGGTGGCGGCAACGCTCGCCAATCGCGGTGAGGTGGTGCGCCCGCGCATGCTCCTGTCGAGCGACGCGCCGCTGCCGGAAGTAGACCCGCCGCAGCCGCTGGCGGCGGTTGCGGGACCCACGCCGGAAGACTGGGAGAACATGGTGGATGCAATGGAAGACGTGGTCCACCGTGGCAATCAGGGGTTCCGTCAGAACGGCACCGCCTGGGCCTACATAGGCCGCGACATCCCATACCGCATGGCAGGCAAGTCGGGCACCGCTCAGGTGGTCGAAATTCGCCAGGGTGAGGAATACAACGAGGAGGAGCTCGAGGAGTTCAACCGCAAACACGCCTGGTTCATTGCCTTTGCACCGGCGGACGAGCCGGTCATTGCGCTGTCGGTGCTGGTGGAAAACGGCGGCGGCGGCAGCTCCGTGGCGGCACCCATCGCGCGGCAGGTCACCGATGCGTATCTGCTGCCGCAGCTGGCCAGCCGTAACTAGGCGATCGGGAAGTACGCGTGGCAAGAGATTTCATACGCAGCCTGCCGGAGCACGAACGCGATCGCGGCAGCTGGTTGCAGAGCGTGCATATCGACCCTTTGATGCTGGCGCTCATTCTGCTGGTCTTACTGTACGGCCTCGGTGTTTTGTACAGCGCGGTGGATGGCAGCGAGACACTGTTTCGCGCGCAGCTCCTGCGTCTGGGACTGGCCTTTGTTGCGCTCGTGGTGGCCGCACAGCTACCGCCGCACTTTTATGCCCGCTGGGCGCCAATTGTCTATGTTGCCGGCGTTGTGCTCCTCATTCTGGTGCTGCTCTTCGGTGTGAAGGTCAAAGGGTCACAGCGCTGGCTGGACATTCCGGGGATTATCCGGTTTCAGCCTTCTGAGCTCATGAAGATTGCGGTGCCCATGGCGGTGGCGTGGTATTTCCACGACCGTCCGCTACCACCCTCGTTCAAGGATGTGTGCGTGGCGCTTGCCATTGTCGCGATACCCGCCGGCTGCATCATTGCGCAACCAGACCTGGGCACGGGTATTCTGGTCGCCGGTGCGGGGCTGGCGGTCGTGTTGCTGGCCGGATTGCCCTGGCGTTGGGTTGCCTACGCCTCGGTTGCCGCCGCGGCCGCCGCGCCCGGGCTCTGGTATACGCTGCAGGAGTACCAGCGTCAGCGCATCCTGACGTTGTTCGACCCCGAGAGCGACCCCCTGGGGGCTGGCTGGAACATCATACAGTCGACGACGGCCATAGGATCTGGCGGGGTCTGGGGTAAGGGACTGTTGCAAGGTACCCAGAGCCACCTCGATTTTCTGCCGGAAGCGCGGACAGACTTCATCATTGCGGTTGTCGGCGAGGAGCTTGGCCTGCTCGGGTTTCTCGTGCTGGTGATCCTGTATCTGCTGCTGATCCTGCGCGGCCTCATCCTTGCGGCAAGCTCCGAGAGCAGCTTCGGCAGGCTCCTTTCTGGTGCACTAATTCTCACGTTTTTTGTCTATGTATTCGTCAACATTGCCATGGTGAGCGGCCTTCTGCCGGTGGTGGGTGTGCCACTGCCCCTGGTCAGCTATGGCGGCACGTCAGCGATTACGTTGATGGCCGGATTTGGTATTGTCATGGCCATACGCACGCACAAGGCCTGGTAGTTGACCGGAGAGCAGTAGAGGAAGTTACGAGCGTTGGTTGATACTTTGAGACGAACGATTGCAGTCGCCTGCAGGCGGATGGTGTGGATAGCGGCGCTGGCGGCCTGCTCGGGAGCGGGAGCTGAGCATCCCACACCCTACGGAGACCGCGCCGACGTTGCGCAATACATTCAAACGCTCGTCGCCGAGCACGGTTTCGACGCGCAGGCGCTCGAAACCCTGTTTGCCGGCGTGCAGCAACGCCAGGACATCATCGATCGAATATCCCGCCCGGCGGAGAAGGTCTGGACCTGGGGCCGCTACAAATCCCATCTGGTGGACGACGACCGTATCGCTCGGGGTGTGGATTTCTGGGCGGAGCACGAAGCGACGCTTGCCGCTGCCGCCGAGCACTACGGCGTGGCGCCCGAATACGTGGTTGCCGTCATCGGGATAGAAACCCGCTACGGAGACATCACGGGTGGATTTCGGGTGCTCGACGCGCTGACGACGCTCGGGTTCGACTATGAACCCCGGGCCAAGTTTTTCCGCAAAGAATTGACCGAATTTCTGCTGCTTGCCCGGGAAGAGGGTAAAAACCCCACAGACCTCTACGGCTCCTACGCCGGAGCCATGGGCTACGGGCAGTTCATACCATCGAGCTACAGGCACTACGCTGTGGATTTCGACGGCGATGGTCTCCGCGACATATGGGCCAACGCTGATGACGCCATAGGCAGCGTTGCCAACTACTTTGCCCGCCATCAGTGGCGCGGCGATGGCGTTGTTGCGGTGCGCCTGGAGGTATCGGATGAGGCCGTGGATGATCTTGTCAACCAAGGCTTGAAACTTCGGCATAGCGTTGCAGATGTCCGCGCGCGCGGTGTGGCGGTTCCTGAACTGGATGCCGAACGGAAAGCTGCGCTCTTCAAGCTGGAGGGTAGCGACGGGATCGAATACTGGCTGGCGCTGCACGACTTTTACGTCATCACCCGCTACAACCACAGTCACCTCTATGCGCTTGCGGTCTACGAGCTGAGTCAGGCGATCAAGGCGCGCCGCGGTGCCGCCGTGGTGGGACGCTGAGGATGCTCATGCGGATCCTGATTCTGCTGCCTGTTCTTTTAACTACGGCTTGTGCCTATCAGAGCCCGGTCAAGCGGAGTCCGGGTCCCGTCGACGCAGCGCCCCGTCTGTCGGGTGACCTGATTGCCCGCCTCGAACGCATTCCGGACCCGAAGGTGCAGGATGAGCCGCGCAGCAAGCGGGGTAACGGCCCGGTATACACGGTCTTCGGCAAGTCATACCGGGTAATGGACAGTGCCAAGGGGTTTTATCAGGAGGGGATTGCTTCCTGGTACGGAACCAAGTTCCACGGCCGCGACACGTCCAGCGGCGAACCGTTCGACATCTACAAGCTGACCGCAGCGCATCGTCATCTGCCGCTGCCGACCTATGTGAAAGTCACGAACCTCAGTAACGGCAAAAGTACCGTCGTCAAAGTCAACGATCGTGGCCCGTTCGTGAGCGACCGTATCATCGATCTCTCCTACGCCGCTGCCGTGAAACTCGGCTTTCACAACCAGGGGACGAGTCGGGTGCGCGTTGAGGTGCTGGAGCCCGAGCGGGTCGCGCCTCAGCTGTACATGGTGCAGGCGGGGGCGTTCAGCGAACTCGAACGGGCGGACCGCCTCCAGCGTGAACTGCAGGAGTTGACCGGATTCCGTGGCGTGGTCGTTAAGGTTCCGACAGACAACTTTTACCGCGTGCGCCTCGGTCCCGTGGCGGCAGGCGAAGATCTCGAAAGAGTGCAGACGCTGCTGCAGGCCGCGGACTACGGTAAACCGCATTTGATCCCCACTTCGCCCCGCTAGGGAGCCCCGAGTTCAGAATGTTAAGATTGCCCTTTTATGTCTTAAGGAACGCGCTGTTCATGGTAGAGCGTCCCCAGCGGAAAGCCGCAAATCGAAATTTTGCTGCCGGCATGTTTGCGGCGGCGTTCTGCTGTTCCCTGCTCGTCGCCGCGGCTCCAGTGCGGGCGGCGGCGCCGATCATCCCGCCGGCGCCGGAGGTGGCGGCCTCCTCCTATCTCCTCATTGATGCCGCCTCGCAGAAAGTGCTCGTCGAACACAATGCGCATGAGCGCAACCCGCCAGCCAGTCTCACCAAGATCATGACCGCCTACCTTGCCGAGCAGGAGATTGATGCCGGCAGGATGACCGAAGCGGATGAGGTGCTGGTCAGCGTAAACGCCTGGCGAACGGGTGGTTCGAAAATGTTCATCCGCGAAGGGCGCAAGGTGCAGGTTGGGGACTTGCTCAAAGGCATCATCATACAGTCGGGTAATGACGCGAGCGTGGCGCTGGCTGAACACATGGGCGGTAGCGAAGCGGCATTCGCCAACATGATGAACCAGCAGGCGGCCGTGCTGGGCATGACCAACACGCACTTCATGAATTCCACGGGACTGCCGGACTCGGAACACTATTCCTCAGCCTGGGATCTGGCGCTCCTGACGCGTGATCTGATTGCGCGGTTCCCTGACCAGTATGCCGTTTATTCCGATCGCTCTTACACCTACAACGACATAGAGCAGCCCAACCGCAATAAGCTCCTGTGGCGCGATCGCACGGTCGACGGTGTGAAGACCGGCTATACCAGCGACGCCGGTTACTGTCTGGTGGCGTCGGCCGTCCGTCAGGGCATGCGTCTCATCTCTGTGGTCATGGGGACGGACAGCGACGAGGCACGCATGCGCGAAAGCCAGAAGCTGTTGTCCTATGGCTTCCGCTACTACGAAACTCAGTCGCTCTATGCGGCTGAGGTCATGCTGAAAGAGCAGGAGATCTTCTACGGAGAGGCGGAAACCCTCAGTCTTGGTGTGGCAGAAGACGTTACCGTGACCTTCCCGCGTGGCTACTACAACGACATACAGGCGGAGATGGTTGTGCCGAAGGTGCTCGAAGCGCCACTGAGCAAAGGCGACGAGGTCGGCGAGCTCAAGCTGCGGCTGAACGACGAGATTATTTACTCTGCGCCGCTCATTGCGCTGGAAGATGCCCCCGAAGCTGGTATTTTCAGCCGTATGGGCGACTTTCTGACACTCTTCTTCGCCTCACTCTTCAGCGGTGAGTGAAAGGTGGACGCGCCGCAGATTGAATTCCCCTGCGACTACCCGATCAAAATCATCGGGGATACGACCGCGGACAGCGTCGTAGAGATTCTGGAGGTTGTGCGTCGGCACGCGCCGGAAGTCACGCCGGATCAGGTGAACACCCGTGAAAGCCGCAACGGCAACTATCAGTCGGTTCGCGTGCGAATTGTTGCCACGGGTGAGGCGCAGCTGAAAGCGCTGCACCAGGACCTCATGTCGCTGGGCAGCGTGAGAATGGTCTTGTGAGGCGCTCCGTCATCATTCGAGATCTGGGGCGCACGAGCTATACGCCGGTGTTCGAGAAAATGCAGGCGTTCACCGCCGAACGGAATGCCGATACCGTTGATGAAATCTGGTTCACAGAGCACGATCCCGTGTTCACCCAGGGGCAGGCGGGCAAAGCGGAGCACCTTCTTGCTCCCGGCGACATTCCGGTGGTGCAATCCGATCGGGGTGGACAGGTTACGTATCACGGCCCCGGGCAGATCACGGGCTACCTCCTGTTTGATCTCCGCCGCATGAAGCTTGGTGTTCGAGATCTTGTCACCGGCATCGAAGTTGCGATGGCAAATACGGTGGCCCGATATGGCATTCCTGGAAAACCTCGGGCGGATGCGCCCGGCGTATATGTCGACGGGAACAAAATTGGCTCACTGGGGTTGCGCGTCAGGCGCGGGTGCTCTTATCACGGGCTCAGCCTGAACGTCGACATGGACCTCGAACCCTTTTCGCGAATCAACCCCTGCGGTCTTTTCGGAGTAGAAGTGACCGACATGTCCCAGTTTGCGGAAGTGGACATCGAAAAGGTCAGGCGGGAACTCCTCGAGGAACTGCTCGAGTACTACCAGCTCAACCGCCACAGATCGGACAGTCGGGACGCCGCTGCAGTTTGAGGCTGCGCCATTCCGCGTACTTACCGTCGAAGTAAATGACTCGCCCGGCCAGCGACTCGCCGGTACCGAGCAGGAGTTTTAGCGCCTCCAGCGCCTGGCAGGTGCCGATGATCCCAACCAGCGGTGCAATGACGCCGTTTTCTGCACAGTTGAGCGCCTGATCGTTGCCTTCGGCATACAGGCATCGATAGCAGGGTGCATCGGGCTCGCGTGGATCAAACACGGCAACCTGGCCCTCCCAGCGGATCGCAGCTCCCGACACCACCGGCACGCCGGCTGCCCAGCAGGTATCGTTGATGTCGTAGCGGGCGTTGAAATTGTCGGTGCAGTCGAGCACCAGGTCGACGGTTTGCAGCAACGTTGCCAGCGCCGCGGCATCGAGGCGGGTTTCTACCGTCTCAACCCGGGTATGCGGATTGATTTCACGCAGGGAAGCGGCGGCGGATATCGCTTTGTTGGTGCCGATGTCCGCGGTGCCGTGCGCCACCTGCCGTTGCAGATTGGACAGATCGACGGTGTCATCATCACACAGGGTCAAGCGTCCCACTCCGGCGGCGGCCAGATAAAGGGCCGCAGGTGAGCCCAGGCCGCCAACGCCCACGATGAGCACATGCGCACCGCCAAGCGTTTCCTGGCCGGCCACGTCCACATCCGGCAGCATGATTTGACGCGAGTAGCGCAGGAGCTCTTCGTCTTCCATCACCGATGGCCCATGGTCGCCCGTTCGATACCGGCCAGATCCCTGTGAGAGCGAACGTGCTCCAACCCCGCGCCGGCGAAAATTTTGCGCACGCGCTGAGCCTGGTCGTAACCGTGCTCGACGATGAGACAGCCGCGCGGATGCAGCCGGCTCGCGGCGTTTGCAGCGATGTGGCGGATATCGTCGAGGCCATCCTCACCGGCAACCAGCGCGCTTGCAGGCTCTGCGGCCAATGCCGGTAGATGCGGATCGTTGGCTGCAATGTAAGGGGGATTTGCGACGATGACGTCGTAGCGTTCGCCTGCCGGCAGGTTGTCATACCAGTGGCTCTCGAGCCAGCGTACGTCCGCCTGATGGCGCAGTCCGTTGTGACGGGCAACTTCGAGTGCGCCCGGGGATGCGTCCAGAGCGGTCACTGTGAAGTCGGGACGCTCGCTGGCAAGCGCCACCGCAATGGCTCCGCTGCCGGTGCCCAGCTCGAGAACCGCGGCGTCGATGGGTGCCGCTTCCAGGGCCAGTTCCACCAGGAGTTCAGTTTCCGGGCGTGGAATCAACACGGCGGGGCTGACCGTGAAAGGCAACCCCCAGAATTCCCACTCGCCGAGGAGGTAGGCGATCGGGGTGCCGTTGCGCAGCGCCGTGGCGCCATCAGCGAGCGCCACCGCCCGCTCGTCGGGTATCCGCGTCTCCGGAAACGCGATGATCTGCGCGCGTGATAGATTGAGCGTTGCGCCAAGCAGGAGCTCGCGCTCCAGGCGCGGCAGATCAGCGACCGACTCAAGCCAGCCCGCCAGGGTGGTCATGCTTCAGCACCGAGTTCTTTGAGAAGGTCTGCCTGATGTTCCTGTATCAGCGGTTCGACGACGTTGTCCAATGCACCTTCGATAACCTCGTCAAGTTTGTACAGCGTGAGGTTGATGCGATGGTCCGTCACGCGACCCTGAGGAAAGTTGTAAGTCCGAATGCGCTCGGAGCGATCGCCTGAGCCGACGAGCTGGCGACGATTCTCAGCCTGCTCGCTCTCCTGAGCGCTGCGCGCGGCGTCCAGGAGTTTCGCCTGCAGGAGCGACATGGCCCGGGCGCGATTTTTATGCTGTGAACGTTCGTCCTGACATTCTACGACGGTGCCGGTTGGCAGATGGGTGAGGCGGATGGCGCTGTCGGTCTTGTTGACGTGCTGTCCTCCGGCGCCTGAGGCTCGGAACGTATCTTCGCGGATATCCTTTTTGTCGATCTCGATGGAATCGATTTCGTCCACCTCGGGCATGATGGCAACCGTGCAGGCGGAAGTGTGGATGCGTCCCTGAGACTCCGTTTCAGGCACACGCTGTACGCGGTGCGCTCCGGACTCGAATTTGAGCTGGCTGTAAACGTCGCTGCCGTCGATGCGGGAGATGATTTCCTTGAAGCCGCCGTGCTCTCCCGGTCTTTCGTTCAGTACTTCCACGCGCCAGCCTTTCGACTCGGCGTACTTGCTGTACATGCGGAAAAGGTCGCCGGAAAATATGGCCGCTTCGTCGCCGCCCGTGCCCGCGCGTATTTCCAGATAGACGTTGGAGTGGTCGTTGGGATCTCTCGGCAGCAGAAGTTTCTGCAACTCAGCCTCTAACCCCTCGAGCTCACCCAGCGTTTCCGCGATGTCTTCTTCCGCCAGCGCCCGCATCTCCGCGTCGTCCTCTTCCAGGAGCGCGCGGCTGTCTGTCAGGTCCGCTTCGAGTTTCTCGACCTTGCGGTAGCACAGCACCACCGGCTCGAGTTCCGAAAACTCCCGCGACAAACTGGTGAACTTTTCACGATCGCTCATGACTTCGGGGTCCGAGAGCAGCGCCGAGACTTCTTCAAAGCGATCGTTCAGACCGGCCAGCTTGCTGACCATGGATTCGGTGAGCGGCATGGTTAGTGACCGTCGTCTGGGTTGTTGTCGTCGGTTTTCGTCTCGGGGGCAAACAGCGTTGCCAGGTAATCCAGGAGGTCGGTGCGGCCGTCAGCGCTCGCGTCCCGAATCGCCATTGTCGGCGTGTGTATTAGCTTGTTTGTCAAGCTGTTGCTCAGGCGTTCGAGCACGCGCTGGGGATCGGTTCCGCCGGCCAGGTCTTTGCGGGCTCGCTCGAGTTCCTGTGCCTGAATGTCCTTGGCCTGCTCGCGGAAGTTCTTGAGAAGGTCGCGATGCTTCTGCACACGGCTCTCGCGCAGAAAAAGCCGCGCTCCCTCGTGCACATAGGTTTCGGCCGTGGCGGCTGCCTCGCGGCGCTGCTCGATGTTGCCTTCGATGATCTGCGACAGATCGTCGATGGAGTAGAGATAAACGTCCGGCAGCTCGTCCACTTCGGGCTCGATGTCCCGCGGTACGGCAATGTCCACCATGAAGATAGGCCGGCGTCGCCGTGCTTTGATGGCCGCTTCGACCGCGCCTTTGCCGACGATGGGCAGCGAGCTTCCGGTGGATGCAATGACAATGTCGAACTCGGGCAGACGCTCGGCCACGTCGGTGAGCTGCATGGCCTGTGCTTCGTACTTAGCCGCCAGAATTTCGGCATTCGCGAGCGTCCGGTTGGCGATGGCCATCTTGCCGATGCCTTGACTGTGCAAGTGGTCCGCTACGAGTCCAATGGTCTCACCAGCGCCGAGCAGCAGCGCCCGCTTGCTCTTGAGGTCGGTGAAGATCTGTTGTGCCAGGGAGACGGCCGCGTACGCAACGGATACGGGATTACGTCCGATTTCGGTCTGGGTGCGTACTTCCTTGGCGGCACGCAGAATGATCTGCGAGAGCAGATTGAGCTCGGGTCCGAGCGTGCCGGTCTGACGCGCGATTTCATAGGCGCTTTTGACCTGACCCATGATCTGCGGCTCGCCGAGCACCTGTGAATCCAGACCCGCGGCCACGCGAATCTGGTGTCGGGCAGCTTCCTGGTCCCAGTGTTTGTAGGTGCTGTCGTTGAGCTCGTGGTGCGATACCGGGCGGTACTGCGCAAGCCAGCGGGTGAGCTCGGGTTCGGCATCTGGATGCAGCGCGCAGTAGAGCTCCGTGCGGTTACAGGTCGAGATGATGGCCGCTTCGGTCACCCCGTCTACATCGCGTTTGACCTGGCGCAGCGCATCCGTGACATCGTCTTCCGGGAAGGCAATGCGCTCGCGCAGCTCCATCGAAGCCGTGCGATAGTTCAAGCCATATGCCAATATGCTCATTGCGTGATGTAGATTTCCGGTCAGCGTGCATGATAGCAGATTGGCGCTTTTACGGCGTGCTTAAGTCTCTAATTTTAAAGGCTATTTTTGCGGCGTTGCTGGCTTCGGGGTGCGCGTCCAAGCCGCTGCCGTTGAATCCGGGGGTGGACTTCCGCGTTGCGGGTAAATTCGGCGTTCGTGACGGCGAAACCGGCTATAGCGCGCGGTTTGCCTGGCAGCAGAGCCTCGATACCTATGACATCGAGGTATGGGGCCCGCTCGGACAGGGACGCACGCGGCTGCAGGGCGACAGTCTCAGCATGTCGGTGCTGCAGGGCGGTGAGTTACTCGCACAAGGCTCACCCGAGGAGGTCATGCACGCGAGCCTCGGCTGGTCAGTCCCCGTGGCGGTGCTGCCGGCTTGGATTCGCGGCACGCCCCATCGCGAGCTCAGTTTTGCCGATCCCGTACGCGATACTGAGGGCCGCTACACTGAGTTTGTGCAGTTGGATTGGCAGGTCAAGCTGTCTGGCTACGAACGCAGCACGGATGGCTTGACGCCCGGGCGCGTGGTGGCCGAAAACGATGGCAAACGCGTCACCGTGGTCGTGCGGGACTACCTCGAGAACGCCGCTTTCGAGGGCCCCTGACGACGGCCTCGAGCACCTCCAACTCATTGATTCCAAACGCTGATCCGATTGACAGAGCGGACCTCGATCAGCACAATAGCGCGCTCATTTTCGCGGGGTCTCGGCGATCAGGGACGCAGTTGTTGCGGATTGCCACCCGGTGGCCCGGTGGAAAGACCGGCGGAAAGCCGGCGGAAAGAAAGGAACAGATGGGGTGTCGCCAAGCGGTAAGGCACCGGGTTTTGATCCCGGCATGCGCAGGTTCGAATCCTGCCACCCCAGCCATACATGCACGGATTTGCGCGCACTGATCCAGAAAGTTGAGCCCATCAAAGGGAAAGTGAATTGGCAAATTTGATGCTGTTTAGCGGCGGCGCGAATCCCGCGCTGTCGGAACGCGTGGCAGATCAGCTGCGCGTTCGTCTGGGCCGGGCGGACGTGGGCCGCTTCAGCGACGGCGAAGTCATGGTCGAGATTCACGAGAACGTGCGCGGCCAGGACGTCTTTCTGCTGCAGTCGACCTGCGCGCCAACCAACGACAGCCTGATGGAGCTGTTGATCATGGCCGACGCCATCAAGCGCGGTTCGGCCACCCGGGTCACGGCGGTGATTCCGTACTTCGGGTACGCGCGACAGGATCGGCGGCCGAGATCGGCCCGCGTGGCCATCAGCGCGAAGGTCGTGGCGGATATGATCAGCGTCGTTGGCGTCGACCGTATCCTCACGGTGGATCTGCACGCGGATCAGATCCAGGGCTTTTTCAACATTGCGGTGGACAACGTCTATGGTTCACCGGTGCTGGTCGATCACATCGTCGAGCAGCAATACGAGAAACCCATGGTGGTTTCTCCGGACGTGGGTGGCGTGGTCAGGGCGCGGGCGATTGCCAAGCAGTTGAACGACCTGGACCTGGCCATCATCGACAAGCGTCGCCCGGTTGCCAACGACTCACGGGTGATGAACGTGATCGGTGACGTTGCGGGTAAAACCTGCATCCTGGTCGACGACATCGTCGATACTGCCGGGACGCTGTGCACCGCGGCGCAGGCACTGAAGGAAGAAGGTGCGTTGAAGGTGGTGTCTTACGTGACCCACCCGGTGTTTTCCGGTCCCGCTATCGAACGGATAGCCGCATCGGAGCTCGACGAAATTGTGGTGACGGACACGATTCCGCTCACCGAAGAAGCTCAGGGGTGTGGCAAAGTCACCCAGCTGAGTCTGGATCGCCTGCTTGCCGAATCCATTCGGCGGGTGAGCAATGAGGAGTCTTTGAGCGCCATGTTCCGATAGGCACGGGCGCCAGGGACTGAGTGTTCGCCGCGTTGGTCGCAAACGCAGTGAATGGTTAAACAAGGAGAAGGAATATGTCAGATAAGATTTCCCTGACTGCCGAACTCCGTACAGACGTGGGGAAAGGTGCGAGCCGCCGCCTGCGTCGTATGGGTGAAAAGGTACCCGCCATTATTTATGGCGCTGAGAACGATCCGCAGAACCTGACGCTTGCCGTAAACGAGCTGTCGAAGGCGATGCAACTGGAAGCGTTCTATTCGCAGATCCTCGACGTGATCGTCGAAGGTAAGCCGCAGCAGGCGGTAGTGCGCGATCTACAGCGCAACCCCGCCAGCGGCAAAGTGCTGCATATCGATTTCCAGCGGGTCAGCGCGAACAAAGCCATCAACGTCAGCGTGCCGCTGCACTTCATCAACGAAGAGCAATGCGTTGGTGTGAAGATCGGCGGCGGCAGCATCACCCACAACCTCACCGAAGTGGAAATCAGCTGCCTCCCGGCGGATCTGCCCGAATACATCGAGATCGACATGGAGAATGTCGAACTGGGCACGTCTCTGCACCTGAGCGATCTCAATACGCCTGAAGGTGTGACCATCGTCGCGCTGACGTATGGCGAAGACCATGACATTCCGGTTGTGGGTGTTGCGATTCGTCGTGGTGGTGCCGCTGAAGAGGAAGAAGAAGCTGCAGCGGCGGATGAAGCCGAAGCCGAAGCGGAAGGCGAAGCGCCTGCCGAGGATGGCGACGACGCTGCTGACGGTGACGAATAGCGCTATCGGAGAAAAGCCGGCGCAATCTCTGGTTGCGCCGTTCATCAGCTGCTGATTGGCATGATCCCGCTCAAACTCATCGTGGGCCTGGGCAATCCGGGCCCGCAATACGAGGCTACCCGGCACAACGTTGGGGCCGTATGGGTTCGCTCGCTTGCGCGTCGTTTCGGCATCAGCCTGGCAGCGGATACCAAGTTCAAAGGAGAATTGGGCCGGGGTGACCTGCTTGGCGTCGACCTGCGTCTGCTGGTGCCCTCGACCTACATGAATTTGAGTGGTGAATCTGTCGGCGCGGTCTGCCGGTTCTACAAGATTACCGTCGAGGAAATGCTGATCGTCTACGATGAGATGGCTTTTGATCCCGGTGTCGTACGCCTGAAGGCCGGCGGCGGTGACAACGGACACAACGGCATCAAAAGCGTGCGCAGCGGCTGCGGCAACAACGGCGGTTTTTACCGCATGCGCATTGGTGTGGGCCATCCCAATGACCGGGGTCGTGTGACGGCGTTTCTCACCCAGCACACGATGCCTGCGGACGAACGAATAGAAGTCGAGCGCGCAACGGATTTTCCCGAAGCGGTGCTCGCGGATGTTGTGCATGGCCGCTGGCAGGCGGCGATGAACGCCATACATGCTGGAGGAACCTGATGGGATTCAAATGCGGCATTGTCGGCATGCCCAACGTGGGCAAGTCGACGCTTTTCAACGCGCTGACCAAGGCAGGAATTGATGCGGAGAACTTCCCGTTCTGCACGATCGATCCCAACACGGGCGTTGTGCCGGTGCCGGATCCGCGGCTCGATCAGCTGGCCCAGCTGGTCAGTCCCGAGAAGGTCATCCCGGCAACCATGGAGTTCGTCGACATTGCCGGTCTGGTGGCGGGCGCATCGAAAGGTGAAGGTCTCGGCAACCAGTTCCTCGCCCACATCAGGGAGACGGATGCCATTGCCCATGTCGTTCGCTGCTTCGCGGACGACAACGTTGTGCACGTATCCGGAAAGGTTTCCCCCCGGGACGACATAGAAATCATCAACACCGAGCTTGCTCTCGCGGATCTCGATACGCTGGAGCGGGTCTACGAGCGCAATCGCCGCACGGCTGGCAGCGGAGACAAAGCGGCCAAAGCGCTGCTCACGATTCTGGACAAGGTCAAAGAAAAGCTGGAAGCGGGCCTGCCCGTTCGGTCCGCGGATCTCAGCAAAGAAGAGCGCGCTGAGATCCGTGAGTTCCACTTCATCACGGCAAAACCGGTGCTCTACATTGCCAACGTCGCTGAAGATGGTTTCGAAGACAATCCGCTCGTGGACGAAGTGCGCGCCATCGCCGCTGAGGACAATGCCGAGGTCGTTGTCGTCAGTAACCAGATCGAGGCGGAGGTCGCAGAGCTCGAGGACGACGAGCGAAGCGAGTTTCTCGCTGAGCTGGGTCTCGAAGAGCCGGGCCTCAATCGGGTGATACGCGCCGGATATAAATTGTTAGGTTTGCATCAATACTTCACGGCCGGTCCGAAGGAAGTGCGCGCCTGGACGATTCCCGTTGGCGCAAGAGCGCCGCAGGCGGCGGGTGTCATCCACACCGACTTCGAGAAAGGTTTCATTCGCGCGGAAGTCGTGAGCTTTGATGACTTCGTCGCAAACAAAGGCGAGCAGGGTGCAAAAGACGCCGGCCGCTGGCGCCTGGAAGGCAAAGAGTACGAGATGGCGGACGGCGACGTGGTGCACTTCCGATTCAACGTCTAACCGTCAGCCTCCTGGAATCTGATGCCATGACTCGTCATGGCTGCTTCGATAGGCGGGGCGCGCCTTGATGCGCTTCACGTAGGCGGTGACTTTCGCCGAGGCGTCCGGCAGCCAGCCGAACTGCACGGCAAAGTCGAGGGTGCCTCCAAACACAACGTCTGCGGCGGTAAATTGATCGCCCATCGCCCAGTCCCGCTCTGGGGTCATGTCCTCGACGGTTGCGAGGCATCTTTCCAGGTCGCCCCAGCCGGCAGACTGCGGCGTCAGCTCGCCCAGGTCCACGTTTTGCAGACTGAACATCGGCTCCAGCGTGGTGCCGGGAAAAAACAGATAGCGATAGTAGCGACCGCGCTCGACGCTGTCGGCTGGAGGTGCCATCTGCTTTTCGGGAAAACGGTCGGCAAGATACGCACAGATTGCCGCCGCTTCGGTGACGACAACGTCACCATCGACCAGGGCCGGGATTTTCCCCATGGGGTTTACAGCCCTGTAAGCAGGCTGGGCGTTTTCACCCGACATGTAGTCTATTTCGATCTGTTCGTGTTCAGCGCCAAGTTCCTTCAGCATCCAATCGGTCGTCACGGCCCGGCTCATCGGGTGGTAGTAGTGTTTGATCATCAAATCTGGCCCTCGTTGTTCGGTGCTCATCGTAGCGTGGGGCTACTGACAGCGTGGTGTCAGTGGGGTTATGCCTGACGCAGGGTGCTGCGCTTCAGCAGGAACCGTTTTGCGGGCATGCCGCGAGGCGTCTGCTGGTCCCTCTCGAATGTGAAATCCAGCTTTTTCAGAACCCCGATCGAACCCGAGTTCTCCGGGTGCGCCATGCCAACAATCTCCGTGAACCCATGATGCGCAAAGCCGTCCTCGACGACGGCCCGGGCTGCTTCCGTTGCGAAACCCAGACCCCAATGGCGCTGGTCGAACCGGTACCCCAGATCGATGTAGTCCTCAACCGGCGCAAAACCGCACATACCCACCAACTCGCCGTTGCGCTTGAGCTCAACCGCATAACGCGAAAAACCCGCATCGCGCTCGGTGTCTATTGCGCGGGTGACGTAGTGCTCGGTGTCGGCATACGTCATGGAGCCTCCCAGGTAGCGCATTACCGCCTCGTCAGCGACGATGGCGGCGAACGCCTCGATGTCCGCGGTGGTGAAAGAGCGTATCTTGAGACGATCTGTTTCCAGCTGCATGTTATCGAGGGCAGCTCAGGCTGCTCGGATCGATGGCGCTCAGGATCGTATCCAGGGTGGTGCGCATCAACGTTTCTGCGTTCGCAGCCGACACGCTGATGCCCACGTGTATGTGTCCGGCGGCAACGTTGTGACTGGCAATCTGGTTGTAGTAGAGCCCGTGCAGTCCCATGAAGCCCGACAGGTAGTTGCCGCTCGTGCCGTTGGTGTCAATCTGGACGCTCTCGAGACCAAGCGCCTGGGTAGCAGTGACAATCTCCGCCATGGGCAGCTGGCTCGAAAGGCGGGTTCCGGCGCGGTAGGTTGAGATGGCCGTCCAGCTACGGGCATCGACGCTGGCCTGAGTAGGCTGACCGATGCTCCCGTGCTGGTCCGAGTTCCAATCGTCAGCGGGGTTTCCAGAACCGCCATCGTGGCCACCTTCCACCGCTTCCACCTCCCAGCCGATGCTGCCGCCGCGGCTGGTGGTCACGACGATGTGTGGCTGGTACGTGTCCATGAGGCGCCAGAAGTCTGCGGATGTGTCCTGATAGTCCACCTTGAGATCTCCGGATCCAACCCACCCGTCAGATCCGAAAGGGTCGTTCATGGGGTTGCCGTCCGGAGGAAACTCGGGGAAGAAGGCGTAAACGTCAAAGCCGTGACCATTCCAGTTCTGTCCTTCCCAGCCGCCGGGATTCTGCGCGGCATTCTGGCTCCACGGGCGCAGCATCTCGTTGGTGTTCGGCCAGTAGCCGCTGATCACCACGTTCCGAGGACAGGTTGGCTCGGGGAACAGGCAACAGCTGGCGCACAGAAGACAGGCGGTCACGATGATCAGTGGTCTCATGGCTGTCTCCAGGGATGACGTGGGATTAGACTAGGGCACATCCCGGCAATACTCAAAGTCTCTACCGCCGGATTCACCGGTCAGCTTCAACGTCGGGCTCAGCGGTTGTCGGGTGCTGATGGCCATGGCTGCGTTGAGTTCGTTATCATGTACCTTTCCGCATCGACTCATCGATTTTTACGAACAATCGATTCTCCAGAAGTGATTGGTTGTAGGCCGATGAGACGGTACGGTATCGCTTTGGTCAGCAGGTATCAGAAATGGGTATGCGCATTGGTGTTTTTGGCGGGGGCCAGCTCGGTGCCTATTTATGCCAGGCTGCCGCGACTCTCGACATCGAGACGTATGTCGTGTGTTTTACGCCGACTTCCATGGCCATTGAATACGCGGACCATCATCTGATTGCTGAGCCTGAAGACGCGCAAGCGGCTGAGTGGCTGGTTGCGAACTGTGACGTCATTACCTTTGATACGGAGTCGGTACCGCCGGGTGCATTGCAGATCCTCGAGGAGGCGAACGCGGGCGTCCGCGTTGCACCGAGCGTCGATACGCTCCGCATGATTCAGGACAAGTACACCCAGAAACACTGGCTTGCTACACACGGGTTTCCGACGGCGCCTTTTGTCGACTGCGATACAGAGGTAACCGTGACCTCTCTGCGCGAGCTTCTGGGCTCGCCGTTCATTCAGAAAGCGCGGCGTGGGGGCTATGACGGTAAGGGGGTGCAGCTGGTGGATTCGGCGGCGAGCGACGAATCGCTGTGGCGCGGCGATGCCATCGCGGAGCGCTACGTTGCCAACAAGCGCGAGCTGGCCGTGCTCGTAGCACGTACCGCAGCCGGCGAGGCAGCGGTCTATCCGGTCGTCGAAATGCTGTTCGAGGAGACAGGCCATGTGCTGCGAGAAGCGAGCTCACCGGCAGACCTGGATGCGGAGGCTGCCGAACGGGCGCAGCGGCTGGGTAAGCGCATCATCGAGAAGATGGACGGCGTGGGGTTGTTTGCCATCGAGTTTTTTCTGGAAATGGATGGCACGTTGCTCGTCAATGAGATTTCTCCGCGCGTGCACAATACCGGGCACCTGACGATCGAAGCGCACGAGACGTCGCAATACGAACAGCATCTGCGCGCGATTGCAGGAATGACCCTGGGCAGTGTGGTACAGCGCAGCCCCGCTGCCGTGATGCTGAACGTATTGAACGAAGCGGCCGCCGAAACGGACAGCTGCCCGGCGGCAGGCAGCTGGACGAGCGGGCCGGACACGGTGTTCCATTGGTACGGTAAGCCGGGCGGTGCCCGCTTTCGGAAGATGGGCCACATAACGAGCGTTGCCAATTCCCGGGACGAAGCGCTACATCTTGCGGAAACGGCCCTCTCTGACTGGAGAAAACGGGAGCACGTGGCTTGAGTCTTTCCGTCGGCATCATCATGGGCAGTGACTCAGACCTTCCCGTCATGGAGCAGGCAGGGCAGGTGCTGGAAGAGCTCGGCGTCGCCAATCAGCTGGCAATTGTCAGCGCCCACCGCACGCCTCACCGCATGTACGAGTTTGCCGCGACGGCAGAGAATAACGGCTTTGGCGTGATCATCGCCGGTGCAGGTGGGGCAGCGCATCTTCCGGGAATGGTGGCGTCGCTCACGACGCTCCCGGTGATTGGTGTCCCGATCAGCGCCACCAAAATGGAAGGGCAGGATGCGCTCCTGTCGATTGTGCAGATGCCAGCCGGTATTCCCGTTGCAACGGTAGCCATCGACAACGCCCGGAACGCGGGCATCCTGGCCGCGCAGATTCTCAGCTTGAGCGATGCTGCGCTGAAGACACGACTGCAGGCGTTTCGCGATTCCATGACCGCTCTGGTCGAAGAAAAAGCTGCCGCGCTGGATGCGCGGATGCGCCAGACAGGGCAGTCAGAAGAGGACTAGGGGAAGGATGAGGATGTGCGCCGGCAGCGAATGCCACTGGCGCTTTGGCCTCAAGCCTTGGCGGCTTTGCGTTCCTTGGCTTCCGCGATGACCGCTTCGGACACGTTGGCCGGACACGGTGCATAGTGGGAAAACTCCATTGAGAACTGGCCGCGACCGGAAGTCATCGTGCGCAGATCGCCGATGTAGCCGAACATCTCGCCCAGCGGGCAGTCTGCTTTGACGCGTACGCCCGTAGCGCCCGCTTCCTGAGACTTGATCATGCCGCGGCGGCGGTTCAGGTCGCCGATGACGTCGCCGACGTGATCGTCAGGCGTGAAGACGTCGACCTTCATGACAGGCTCCAGTAGCTGCGGTGAAGCCTTCGGAATGGTCTGCCGGTAGGCGGCTTTGGCGGCCAGCTCGTAGGCAATGGCCGAGGAGTCCACCGGGTGGTAGCCACCGTCTGTCAGCGTCACTTTGACGTCGAGCAGCGGATATCCAGCCAGCGTGCCTTCCTCCATGGAAACACCGAACGCTTTCTGCACGGCGGGCCAGAATTCACGCGGGACGTTACCACCGGTGACGACGGACTCGAATTCGTAGCCGCTGCCGGTTTCACCCGGTTCGATGATGTAGTCGATCTTCGCGAACTGACCAGCGCCACCCGTCTGTTTCTTGTGGGTGTAACTGTCTTCGACGCGCTGCGTGATCGTCTCGCGGTATGCCACCTGAGGCTTGCCGACGTCGACGTCAATGCCGTGTGTGCGCTTGAGAATGTCGACTTTGATATCGAGATGCAGCTCACCCATGCCTTTCATTATGGTCTCACCGGATTCTTCGTCCGTTTCGACGTAAAAAGACGGGTCTTCCTGGATCATTTTCGACAGCGCAATGCCCATCTTTTCGGCACCCGCTTTGTCACGCGGCGCAATGGCCACTGAAATCACCGGGTCCGGGAATACCATCGGCTCGAGCGTGGCCGGGTTGTTCGGATCGCACAGGGTGTGTCCGGTCTGAGTGTTCTTCATGCCCAGGAGCGCGACAATGTCGCCGGCCTGCGCGGTGTCCAGCTCTTCGCGCGAATCGGCGTGCATCTCGACAATGCGGCCAATGCGCTCGGTTTTTCCGGTGTACGTGTTCAGCACGTTGTCACCCTTGTTGAGCCGTCCCGAGTAGATACGGGTGAAGGTCAGGGCGCCATAGCGGTCGTCCATGATTTTGAACGCCAGCGCACGCAGCGGGTATTCCGGATCAACCTTCGCGTGTTCGCCGGTTTCGTTGCCTTCGAGATCAACTTCCGGCTGCGCATCAACTTCAGTCGGATTCGGCAGATAGTCGACGACGGCGTTCAGCACAATCTGAATGCCTTTGTTCTTGAACGCCGAGCCGCAGAACGTCGGGAAAAAGTCGAGCGCAATCGTCCCTTTGCGGATGCAGCGCTTGATGTCTTCTTCGGACGGCTCTTCACCTTCGAGATAAGCTTCCATCAGATCGTCGTCCTGCTCGACGGCAGTTTCGATCAGCGCTTCGCGGTATTCCTCGACTTTATCGACCATGTCGGCCGGGACATCCTGGACTTCGTAGTTTTCCGGCAGGCCGGAATCGTCCCAGACCCAGGCTTTGCGCGTCAGGACGTCGACGACGCCCACAAAATTGTCTTCTTCGCCGATTGGCAGCGTCATGACCAGCGGCACGGCACCGAGCACGTCTTTGATTTGCTCGACGACGCGATAGAAATTGGCGCCTAGGCGATCGAGTTTGTTGACGAAAATGAGGCGCGCAACTTCTGACTCGTTGGCGTAACGCCAGTTGGTTTCGGACTGAGGCTCTACGCCACCTGAACCACAGAAAACGCCCACGCCGCCGTCGAGCACCTTCAGCGAACGGTAGACCTCGATGGTGAAGTCGACGTGGCCGGGAGTGTCGATGATGTTCAGACGGTGGTCAGCCCACTCACAGGAGGTGGCTGCGGACTGAATGGTGATACCGCGTTCCTGTTCCTGCTCCATGAAGTCGGTGGTCGCCGCCCCATCGTGTACTTCACCGATCTTGTGGATCTTGCCGGTGAGCTTGAGGATACGTTCGGTGGTCGTCGTTTTGCCCGCATCCACGTGGGCAAAAATGCCGATGTTTCGATAGCGCGATAAATCAGTCATCAGTTTTCTCAAAAATGGTGGTTTTGGTAGCGCCGGCGCATACGTAACTTATTGAAAAATAAGGAAAATATTTGCGGCCCAAAATCGTGAGCGCGTACTCTACCACTGAATGTAGCAAAGCTTAAGAATATTTTGCCGAAAAGCCCCGGCTAAAGGGCAAGATCGGCGTACACCGGCGCGTGATCCGAGGCGGTGAGTCCGTCCTGCTTTTTGCGGAAGTCCCGGTCGATGGTCACCGCCTCCGTGGCCGCAACCGCAGCGTCCGTGCCGAGCAGAAAATCGATCCTGAGGCCCTGCTTGCGGTGAAAAGCGCCGCCCCGGTAATCCCACCAGGAGAAGGCCTGCTCGTCAGGGTGCAGATGCCGGTATAAGTCCGTGAGCCCATCGTCCATGAGCTTTGCCAGCCGCGTGCGCTCCTCGCTGGTGTGAAAGATATCACCTTCGGCGGCGGCTCCACGCCAGCTGTCGAGGTCACTTGGCACGATGTTGAAGTCGCCGCAAAGCACCCGGTTCGGATGCGCGCCGGCCTGCCAGTGCTCGGCCAGGCTGTCGTACCAGGTCAGTTTGCCTGGATAGTCGTCGTGGGCCACCGACTTTCCGTTCGGGCAGTAGACGGTGGTGAACTCGAGACCACCGTCGATCTCTGCGGTGATCAGCCGGGCACCCCAGTCGTCTTCGCCGGGAAGCCCGGCCTGCTTGAGCTCAGCCTCCCGCCGGGTCAGGATTGCCACGCCGTTCCAGCTTTTCTGGCCGTGCACGAGCGCCGTGAAACCGAGCTCGTTGAAGAACTCGTGAGGAAACTCGTCGGTTGGCGTTTTCAGCTCCTGCAGGCCAACCACGTCGGGCTGGCGTGACTCGAGCCAGATTTTCATGAAGTCGAGCCGGGCTCGCAGCCCGTTGATGTTCCAGGTTGCTATGCGCACTCACGTTCCAGAAGGACCGGTACCCTAGTAGTAGTTCCAGCCCAGAAGATTCCAGTAGTACATCACCGCGCCGAGCGCGATGAAAATCAGGGTGACCCAGGTGTAGCGGATGCGCGCCCAGGTGCCGCATTCCGCTGCCCGCCACACCGGCACAAGATAGCCGATTGCACCTGCGGTGCACAGCACGAAGAGGAGCGGCAGCAGCAGGACGGGGCCAACGCCGGCAGGCGGGAAGTCGAACACCGCCCGGTTCATGTCCAGCCCGCTCAGCACGGCGCCCAGCCCGATGACAAAAACGAGCAGCAGGCTGCTTGCCGCGATCAGGAGGCGCCGACCGGTGCGCGCCGCTCCTGCGGACGTCTGTCCGCGCGTGCGCACGCCGTTGATGACGACAAACAGGGCCGACAACAGCGCCAGAACGATGACCAGCTGATGCGTGGATGCCTGCGCAAGAAACGAGAGTTTCTGCCCCGAGAACACACCCAGATGGGCCAGCGTGACGTTACCGGCGTCGTCGGTGTCGAAGGCCAGCCGGCTCTGACCACCCACCTGCTGAAACACGTAGGGCTCAACTTCCACGAAGCGAATGGTCTGCTGAGGACCGGGCACGATGATCGTGCCGTCTTCTCCCGGCTGGACCGTGAGATCGCCGGCCAGGCCGAGCACACCTTCGAGCTTCGTGAAAGAACGCCTGGTGACCCGGTAGGCACCGGCCACGTTTGCAACTCGCTCGGCGCTGTCCTCTGGAGCCTGCGGGCTGTAGTCCGGCGGCGCCGGTTGATAGAAGTAGTCGATGATGCCGTCAACGATGGCCCCGCGCGCGCGGGCGCCGTCACCGGCGTTGAAAGATAGATAGAAGCCGAAGCGTTCATCCGGGTCCAACACCAGCTGGGAATGGAAGGCGATGGTATCGCCGCCGTGGGTGATGAAGCGATTGCCGTTGCGCTTATATTCGTAGAAACCGTGGGCCCAGTTTTCGACGCCCGGATGGCCGTAGAGGTTGGAGTGCATCAGCGCCACGGTATCCGGCTGGAGCAGCTGGACGCTGCCGTAGCTGCCGCCGTTCAAGTGCGCAATCATGAACGGCGCCAGATCTGTACCGCTGGCAGACAGCGCGCCGGCGGGACCAAAATTTTTGATGAACTCGAAACCGAAGTCTTCGAGCGCGCCGCGCTCCTCGACATAGCCGGTGCTCATGTGCCGGGCGAGGCCCTCGGGCAGCGGCTCATCGAACGTGGCGTAGTTCATACCGAGTGGCTGAAATATGTGTTCGTCGACGTAGCTCTCGAAGCTCTGGCCGGAGATGTTGGCAACGATGAGTCCCGCCAGCGCGGTAGACCAGTTGGAGTAGCTCGAATACTCGCCGGGTCTCGCAACCTGCGTGGGGGTGTAGGTTTCGAGCACCTCGGCGAGCGGTCGCAGGTCGCTCTCCTCGTCGGCAAAGAGGTAACCCGCCGCACCGTCTTCGAGACCCGGGGTATGGGTCATGAGGTTTTCCATGGTGAGCGGCGTATCGAATTCGTTGGGGATGTCGAACTGGTCCACGTACTGGCTGACGTCTGCCTTGAGGTCCAGCTTGCCCTGCTCAACCAGCTGCATGACGGCGGTCCAGGTAAAAAGCTTCGACACCGACCCCGGCCGGAACAGGTGGGTTGCCGGGTCAACGGGCGTGAGATTGTCGAGGTGAGCGTAGCCGTAGCCTTTACTCAGGCGTATGTCGCCATCCTTCACCATGACAAACGTCATCCCGGCGAGCTTGTAGTCGTTGAACTGTGCGGCCACCAGACCGTCCAGGTAAGCCTCGAAGCGCGCGTACTCTGCGTGCTCGGCAAGCTCGGCGTCTTCAGCCTGAGCGTGGAGATTCAGCGCCGAGATCAGCGCCAGCATCAGGTATTTTTTCATTCTCGTTCCCCCCTTACGCGCGCCGAGTGTAGCGCGCAATGAATTCGGATGCTTGGCAGCGGTGGGTAATTTCTGTACCTTGGTTCAACTTTTCCGAGAGACAGAGAGGGGAGGAAACGCGATGCCCATGTTGGAGCGCTATGATCTCTTTCAGCACGCTTATCTGGTCAACGACGTCGAAGAAGCCTGTGAGAAGTGGAATCGCCTGTATCGAGCGGGGCCGTTTGTCGTCACGCATCACCACAAGACGGACACGTTCATGTATCGCGGTACGGACCAGGAGGCGGACGTCAGCTACGCCTTCGGCTACCTCGGTGACATGATGATCCAGTTTATTCAGCAGCACGACGATACACCGTCGATCTATCGTGACATGTATGCCGCGGGTGAAGAGGGTTTCCATCACGTGGGCATTCTCGTCAACAACTACGAAGAAGAAAAAGCCCGAATCATGGACATGGGTTTTGAGCTCGCGTGTGAGCTGCACGCGGACAACGTCGATGCCTGCTACATCGACACGCGCGCCACCAGCGGCGGATTCACAGAGCTGCATGACGATCCGCCCCATATCCTGTCGGCGTTTGCCGGCTGGAAGCGCGCGCATGAGCTTTATCGGCCGGGTGATCCGGCGATCATGCCGCGACCCTGATTCCGGTAGGACACAACTGACTTGTCGGGGGACTGAGGCGCGCGGATAATGCCGCGCGCTGATGTTCAAGCCCTTTACTCAAGCCATAGTTCACGATCCCGATGCGCGCGCCTGGCATGTCTATGCCGAGCCGGTGGCGGTGCATGCCTGTCGTGATCTCGAAGCCGTTGCCCGGACTCTGACTGCGGTGGAGTCCGCCGTCGAAGCGCACGGACTCTACGCCGTGGGCTTTGTGACGTACGAGGCAGCTCGGGCCTTTGACGACACTTTCGCCGCGCATGAACCGGGCAGGCTGCCGCTGGTTGCTTTCACGCTGTATCGCAGGCGGGAAGAGACACCGCCGCCCACTGGCAACGGCAAGGGTATCCTCTGGCAGGACACCGAAAGCGAGGCGCAGTACCGATCGGGGTATGCCACGCTGAAGGCAGCCATCGGCGCGGGCGACGTTTATCAGGTCAATTACACGACCCGTTTACAGGCGCGCTGCCACGATCCTCATGCCCTCTTTGACGCAATCTGTGCTGGAGCGCGGCACGGCGCTTATCTCGAGCACCCGGATTTTGCGGTGGTTTCAGCTTCTCCGGAGCTCTTCTTTGCGCTTTCTGGCGCAAATCTCACGACTATGCCGATGAAAGGAACCTCGCCGCGTGGCGCGACGCTCGAGGAGGACCGGGCGGCGGGCGACCAGCTCGGCGCGTCGCGGAAGGACCGGGCGGAGAATCTGATGATCACCGACATGGTTCGTAACGATCTTGGCCGCGTCGCGGAGCCGGGCAGCGTCAAGGTGCCGGAGCTTTTCTCGGTTTCCGCCCACCCCCGGGTGTGGCAGATGACCTCAACCGTGACCGCGCAGACGACCACGGATCTGGCGAGCCTCTTTGCCGCGCTCTTTCCTGCCGCCTCGATCACCGGCGCGCCCAAGCACGCGAGCATGCAGTTCATCCGCGACCTGGAGCCGGGAGCGCGGGAGCTCTACAGCGGTACCATTGGCGTTCTTGCACCTAAGCGCCGTTACCGGTTCAACGTGGCAATCCGCACGGCCTGGGTGGATCGCGAGAGCCATGTCGCCGAGTACGGTGTCGGCGGCGGTATCGTCTGGGATTCGAACGTGGACGCGGAGCTCGAGGAGAGACGCGACAAGGCGAAGATCCTCGAACCGCTTCCGGCTTTTGAGCTGCTTGAAACCATGCGCGTCGAAGCCGGTCGGGTGGCGCTGCTGGACGCTCATCTGGCAAGACTCACCCGCAGCGCGGAGCTATTTGGTTTCCACCTGGATCACCCTCGCGTCATCGAGACGATTGAGGCTGCCACCGCACAACTGGATTCAGGCGCTCACCGTCTGCGTTTGACCCTCGATGCCCAAGGGTCGGTGGGGGTGACCGTTGAGATCTTGCCGACGGACGGACCGTGGCAACCGGTGGCGTTGGCTGCGACCGCGGTGTCGGTGAGCGACATGTTGCTTTATCACAAGACAACACACAGACAAGTCTATGAACAGGCCGCGGCGGAAGTCCCGGCCACCTGTGAGGCGTTGCTCTTCAACGAGCACGGTCTGATCACGGAGTCGGCGATAGCCAACGTGGTCTACGAAATGCAGGGTGAGCGGTTTACGCCGCCGGTCAGCGACGGTCTCCTGCCGGGTACGTTGCGCGGCCAGCTCGTGGCCGCGGGCGAAGTCCAGGAGCGCTCTCTGGCAATCTCGGAGCTGGAGCGTATCGAAGGGTTGTATCTAGTTAATGCCTTGCGCGGCTGGCGCCGCGCAAGGCTTGTGGACTACGACGCCTCCGCCAGCGGTTGGCGGCGGTAATCCTTCTTGCCGGGAACGTAGGTGGCTACGCTTGGCACATCGTTGGTAAAGATCCCAAGGTCGGTCAGACCCTTATGCTCGGCGTCACGCTCTACCAGCGAGCAGATCTCAGCAGCCACGGACTTGTCGGTGATACATCGCAGCATCCCGTATTCCTCGTTGAGACGCGCGCCGGCCATCCCCGTGCTTTCCTCGTGCGCGGCAAAGCGTGCGTAAGTGACGTTCAGACCGGGCGCACCGGCGTCGAGCAGCATGTCCATGACTGCCGGGCACTGATCGCGCGTGGCAATTGCTGACAGACAGACCTGGTCCTGCAGCTCCCGGCGTTCACTGGCCAGCTCTTCCAGGCCAACACCGCGTCCTTCTCCCCCGACGTTGAACACCGCCTGGTCGCGCCAGTGGGTATGTCCGCTCAGGTGATCAATGGCGTTGATGATCTGCTGCATGTTGGCTTCGTAGTGATGGTGCGAAACCCGTGAGGGGAGGTGAAACATGCCACGGTCGATGATCATGCGGTACATGAAACCTCTGCCCGGCAGGTGCAGCTCGCCGGCCTTGGCCATCGCGTCGAATACCTCGTCGGCGTCACTCTCGTCCGCAATCACCATCAGTACTTCTTTTTCGTGCTCCTTGGTGATGCGCAGCCAGCCCAACCGGTCGCGCAGACCACGGCCTTCGCTGTAATAGACGATGGGTCCGTGGGCACCGGCGTTGATGGCGGCTTTGCTCACGCGATCGGACAGCTGGTGGCCGACAATGCAGTAGATGATGTTGAGATTTTCGGTGAGGTTGTGGCTCGATTGCACAACGCCGGCACCTTCGCGCTCCGGCCAGGCGTGGAAGTGCGTCCCGAAATAGGCGTGTTCGCACGGCGTGGAAAACACCGCGCCCGTCGCCTGCTGATGGAGCCTGCCGTGTTCCACGATGGTGCTGACCAGGCGCGGGACTTCGCTATTGGGTACGAGCAGGTGCATCATGGTTTTTGCCGGGCTGATCGGCGGCAGCCAGCGTCTCCACCAGTGATCGTGCAGGAGCGTGCCGCGGGCCTGCCAGACGAGCGCGCTGCTGCCGGGTTCGTGGAGCACCGCTGCCGATACCGGCGCAACGCTGGGTGTCGGCAGGACCGCGGTTACCATGGATACGGCATGATCTTGAGTAAACATCAGTTCACCTCCGCTTGCATGAGTCCATCGACGGTGTCTTCGCCAACCTTAGACACCGTGCGCTGTTTGCGCTGGGTGTAGAGGCCAACGCTCAGCACCGTGAGAATGGGTCCAACCGACGCGAGCGCCAGGATCCCGAAGCCGTCCGAGACGCCGGGAATGTTGGCGCCGACACCGAGGCCCATCGCAAGAACGAGCGGCACGGTGATGGGTCCGGTGGTCACACCGGCGCTGTCCCAGCTGAAGTTGACGAAGTCGTGGTCAGAGAACCAGGTCAGCACGAGCACCAGCAGGTAGGGTGGTGCCAGCATCCAGAAGAGCGGCAGGTTGTAGGCCATCTTCACGATGCCGGCGGCGATGCCGAGGGCCACGCCGATGGCGACGCTCTGCATCAGGAGCTTCTTACGGAAAGCGCCCACGGTGATCCGCTCGACGGTATCACCCAGGGCGTTCAGGGCAGGCTCTGCCAGCGTTGCGCCGTAACCCAGGAAGAACGCGAAGCCGATTGCCACGATTTTGCCGTAGTCGACATAGAGCGGACCTTCGACGTGATCCAGTCCCCAGGGGATGATCTCTGCGAAAGCCACCGGCACGTTGCTGCCAAGCTGGCCACCCAGCGGGGTGAGACCGAGCGCAATGCCGAGGCCAAACAGCGTCATCCCGGCAAATGCGAAAATGACACCAATACCAACGTCGTTCTGCGCGTTCATGCGCTGGCGGAGCACCAGGCGCAGCACAACGTAGAGGAAGAGGCACAGCGGGATGATGGCGCGCAGCGCGTCCATGAGCGCAGTTTCCATGGCTGTGGAAAACGAGGTTGTGTCGTCCCAGTTTTTCTCCCCGGTGAAGGTGAAGTCCCTGCGGTAAGGCTTGGTGATGACCATCTCCGGATTCATGACCTCAATCTTGCCGTTTACCAGGCGCGCGGTGCCGTCGTGCATGGCAAGCTCGTAGCCCTCGGGCAGCTGGCCGGACGTGACGTACGCGTTGAATTCAGCCTCGGTAATGGGTTCGAGGGTTTTCTCCAGGGTGATCGTCTCGCTTGCGCTCTGCACTTCAGCAACGTCGGTCTGCATGTCCCCGGCGTAGTTCTTCGCACCCCAGTAGTCTTCTGCGCCGTGGTGAAACAGAGCCAGCAGCAGCACGGCGACGATCGGAAAGAGGGATGCCAGCGTGACGATGCCGAATCCCGAATTGCCTCCGCTGCCTGAGTCTCCGCTGACGACGCGGCAGACGCCGATACCCAGAGCCAGAACCAGCGGCACGGTAACCGGGCCGGTGGTGACGGCGCCACAGTCCCAGGCGAGGCCCAGCACGTCGGCGAGCACGGGGACCTGACTGAAGTAGAACGACAGCCCCAGCAGTGCGCCGACGGCTGGCATGGCCAGGTATTTCAGCGGCCAGCCGAAAAAGAAGCGCAGCACCCCGAGCATCACCGCAAAACCGACGCCAACCCCGACAGCGGTGACCAGCTGCCCGGAGAAATCGTTCAGCAGGCTGTAAAGGAGGGGCGCTTCGTGCGGTTTGACGCCGGCTCCGGCGGTCTTCAGCACTGCAATTGCGGGTTCTGCGAACGTGGCGCCCGCACCGAGTAAAAAAGCAAACACGAGAATGACCGGCATTCTGCTGTTTTTCGGCAACACGCTGCCGATCTCTTCACCGAGGGGCATGAGTCCCAAGCGCAGTCCTTCCATGAAGAACATCAGGCCTACGGCGACAATGAAGATGCCGAAGGCAATCATCCCGGCATAGGCGATAGGCAGCTGCAGGATCAGCAGCTGAAAAACGATGAGGTAAACAACAATGAACCAGATACCGTTTACCTGGTTCATGAAGTTGCGTTTGACGTACGGCCAGAGGATT
The DNA here is from genome assembly GCA_028285415.1 of Pseudomonadales bacterium. Lineage (GTDB taxonomy): Bacteria > Pseudomonadota > Gammaproteobacteria > Pseudomonadales > Azotimanducaceae > UBA4421. Next base: position 134,612 of record JANQPF010000013.1, on the reverse strand, counting down.
CGGAACGTATCTGAATACCCCAGCTGAAATCTCGGATTATCTGGTATCTGAGCCATTAGCCTTCCATTGCGCGTAGCTACACAAAGGTTATCGGCGCAGCCGGGTCCAACTTGAATTGTTGACCGCAAGAAAGGCTGCACTGACAATTTATTGACGTGAGGGAGGCAGGCGGTGTTCAAGACATACTTTTTTCTCGAAGGACCGGCAGGCACGGATCCTTTCCGCCTGAGCGGGAACGCCGCGCTTGAAGCCATAGAGGCTCAGGTACCGACGCTGGCCGGCTATACGCAGACGCGCAGCCTGGGTGATCAGGTAACGGACGACCCGGCCGCCTACGCGGGCGTTGCCGAGCTCTGGTTTGCCCGGACTCAAGATGCGCTTGCGAGCACCGCACAGGCTCAGTCTTTGTCGCCGCTGCTTGCTGACGGCGTCCGCGTGGGCCCAATCGTCACGGGCCTCGCGCGTACGGTCCTGCGGCTGCCTGAGCATCACGACGGCGGCCTGATCAAGGGCGTCTTCCCCTTTCTGCGACGGTCCGATCTAACCGTTGACGCTTTTCAGCGTTACTGGTGGTTGAACCACGGCCCTATTGCGGCCTTGACCGAACAGGCCGTCTATTATCTGCAGTGCCATCCGCTAGAGGAAACATACGCGCGGGGCCGTCCGCCGTACGACGGCATCACGGAGCTGCACTGGCCGGATGTTGCCGCCGCGCGAGCCGCCATGGCGTCGAGGCAGATGACCGAAGATCAATCGAACGACGCGAAGAACTTCGTCGAACCGGACAGCGTCGTGTTGTTTCTCGCCGCTGAGGAAATTGTGCTGGCGGCCTGAAACGGGCCGCGCGCGGTAGGTAATTTCCGCGATCAGGAAAATCCCGCATAGAGATCTGCTAGCCTGAACGGTACGGTGAAGGGAAAACTGGGAATCACGTACGATGAATCTGACGCACAACGCCAAGATCCTGACCATTCTGGACAAGCCGAAGCACGAACAGCTGGCCTGGCGTCGGACCCTGGAGCTCAAGGGTCTGACCAATGCGCGGGTTGACGCGGTGTCTTTTTGCTGGAACGCCATGTGTGAAAACCAGGCGGTGCTGGACGCACCCGCGCGGAAGAAACTCAGACACACGCTCGTCGAGGAACGCAAAGAATGGCTCGGCGGGGTTGTCGGTGACGAAGGTAAGGTGCGCCAGCGAGTTGTCTGGGAACACGACATCGGCGATTGGGTGACGGACGAAGTCGCCGAGCGGCCCGTGGACCTGATCGTGAAGACGGTCAACAAGACCAAATCCCTCATGCACACCCCGACGGACTGGACGCTGCTCGAAACCTGCCAGGCGCCGCTCCTCTTTACGTCGGGAAAAAAGCGGCGCTCGGGTAAGATCGTGGCGGCGATCGACTTGCGCCACAACGATACCAAGCACCGGCACCTGAACTGCAAAGTGCTCGACGCCGCGCACGTCTTCGCGAAACTGCACGAGGCAGAGGTACACGTGGTATTCGCAGTGGAGATATCTCAGGTATTGCGGGACCTGGACGTCCTCAACGAGACGGTGTCCAAAAAGAAGATTGTCGAGCGCGTGACGCCTGAGCTGAATCGCCTCCTGAAGCCGTACGACATTCCGAAGTCCCGCATCCACCTGCCGGTCGGCAAGGTCGGCAAAGTGGTTGCACAAACCGCGCGCAAGCTGAAAGCAGACCTGCTGGTGCTCGGTTCCTATTCACATCGAGTCAAACAGAAGGTTGGCGTTGGTAACTCCGCTGAGCGGATACTCACCAAAGCCGTCACCGACGTGCTGGCGGTGCATCCCTGAGCACGTCCCCGGAATTCTGATCGCGGACCGTCAGGGATAGTAGTAGACGTTGTGCGGCGGTACCCAGATCTGGTAGGTCTGCTCGAGAAACGTCGTCAGATCCACCAGCTGCTGCACTGTCATGACGTCGTTGTAGACAGGCATTTTCGACTCGCCTTCCTCAGTCACCGTCATGGCGTTAGCGCCTCTCGACAGTTTGTGGGAAGGGTTGATGATTGAGGTCACGAGATCGGCGTAGGTTTTCACCCGCGTTACGGTACCCCCGAGTTCGACGTGTATGGGATTGTCACCGAGCGGCATGTGTTCGACTTTGTCAGTCACGGAGTGACAGTTGTTGCAGCCAAGCTCGACGAACGAGGCCTGGCCGGCTCCTGCGTCGCCCGGTGGCAGAACAAACTCATTTGTATCGCATGCGGTCATACCCAATATGCCGAGCCCGACAATCGCGCCCCGAGTCAATCTGCAAAGAAACATAACGAACCCCGCTGGTTTGTTCGTGGTCGCCAACATAGCAAACTGAGATCCCCGCAAAATAGGGGATGCACGGCTCAAGGCTACGTAGAATTGCGCATAAAACCGGTGCATTTGATCTGCTTCACTGATCAGTATCACCGATTGCCAGGAGTCGAATATGCGGGTCATTGCAGGCCTACTCTGCGCGCTGTTTTTGAGTGCGTGTGCGACACAGATGCAGACCGGAAACCAGTGTGTGGTTGCGCCGGGCTTTCTGGATGAGCAATCCACGTTTACCTGGCGCAGCGACCAGGCATTGGATCTGGACGATCGGACCGGATACATCAGCCCCATCGTTGCCCGGGGATTGACTGATGCGGTGGCGGCGGAGCTCGGCCGTAAAGGATTCGCCTACGTTGAGAACGAAGGCGCTGACTTCGAAGTAGCGCTGACTCTGCGTACCCGACGCGAGCTCATGTCGATGACCATCAATGAATCGCCGTGTGTGGACGCAGACTGCTGGGAGCGGATAGATCCCGGATCCACGACGCGGATGGATATGCGCACCATTGGTTTCCTGGCCGCGGATGTCTACTTTGAAGGCGAACCCATCTGGCGCGGCTGGGTGGAGCGTACGCTGTACCCGAAAGATCGGGACGATGCGGAGGTGGTGGTCGCGGAGGCCGTGCCCGCGCTGTTCGAATCTTTCCCGCCGTAAAATATTGTAGAAGACCACGGGAGGAACCATGTCGAAGAATCTGGACATTGTGCGGGAGTTTGTCGGGAACTGGAGCGCCATGGATGCCGCCCAGCTTGCGGAATACTTCACCGAAGATGGCACGTACTACAACATGCCTGCCAACCCGGTGACGGGCCGCGAACAGGTCAAAGGCTTTATTGAAGCTTTCCTCTCGACCTGGACGGAAACAACCTGGGATATCCTCAATATGGCCGAGCATGGCGATGTGGTGTTCTGCGAGCGGCTGGACCGCACCAGAACGACCCAGGGAGACGTGGATCTCCCATGCGTCGGCGTGTTCGAGATGCGCGACGGAAAAATCCAGGTGTGGCGCGACTACTTTGATATGGGCACTTACACAAAGGCAATGTCTTGACCCTCAATTGAACCGTTGGAGTGATAACTCCCGCACATTGCGAAGAATTTGCACCTGATCTTGATGTGATTTCGCATATTTGACCGGCATACTTTCGTCCGTGAACTTTCATGGATGATGATGTGTTTGCTCGCCGACTTTTGCTCCCGCTCGCCTGCCTGTTTTCTGTTTCCGCCGTTGCCCAAGGCGACATAGACTCCGTCCTTCTCCCGGATGGATCGGTCTATGACGGACCGCTGGTGGATGGCCTGTTCCACGGTGAAGGTGAGATTGTCTCCCCCAGCGGGGATCGCGTTGCGGGAGAATTTGAGAAAGGACTGCTGCATGGCCATGCTGAAGCGGCGTTTCACCATGGTACGAAGGTGCATGGCACGTTTCAGGAGGGTGCGAACGGTACCGGGGTCATCGAGTACGTTCACGGCGACCGCTATGAAGGTCAGATGTCCGCATGGCAGCCTCATGGAGCGGGCGTGTACGAGTCTGCCCAGGGAGATCGATACCAGGGCGAGTTCGACTATGGCCAGCCGACGGGTGCGTTCGTCGTGGAGCTCGCGGGTGAATCCCGCTACGAAGGCGGGCTGGATAACTGGCTGTTCCACGGCGCAGGTGAGTTCGTGACGGTGGACGGAACTCGTTATTCGGGTAGCTTCGACAACGGCTCGTTTCATGGCGAGGGGGTCATCGACTATGCATCCGGCGATCGCTACGAAGGCGAGGTCGAGTATTGGGAACCGCATGGACGGGGCGAATTTACGTATGCCGACGGCACCCGGTACGTTGGAGAGTTCTCCTACGGACGATTCGATGGGCAGGGGGAACTGTGGAAATCGGATGGAGAACGATACAGCGGCGGCTTTTCTTACGGCCGGTACGATGGGGAAGGTACGCTCTATCGCGGGGAAGAGCCGACGGAGGTCAACGGCCGCTGGCAGAATGGTTTTTTCGCCGGAGAAAACGCCTCATCCCTGATCCCCAGTGGACTGTCCCTGCCTGACGTAGAGAGTGTATTTTTTGCCCAGAACGAACACGTAGCGCGCACGCTCGATCGCGTGGCGGCGGGCGTACCTGATCGTGAAGATTGGTACATCGTCGGCGCGGCACCTTACGGTGGACAGGACGTTTTCTTCAACGAAATCGAGCTGCTCCGCAAGCGTAGCGGCTTGTTGACGCCGCACGTATCAGCGGTTGCACTCCTTTCCAACAATCCGAAAACGCATTCTGAGTTGCCACTTGCCATTCGTACGAATCTGGACGGCGTGTTTGGTGCAATTGCTGACAGGATGAATGAAGAAGACGTGTTGTTCCTGTATGTCACCAGCCATGGATCCAGGGACGGGGAGTTGAGTGTCACCTACCCGGGTGTATCCCTGCGCAATATTGACGGCCGCTTCCTGAAAGAGAGTCTCGATCGTGCGGGTATCAAGTGGCGGGCGCTGATCTTGTCAGCGTGTTTCTCCGGGAGCCTGATTGAATCCCTCAAGGATCCGCACAGTTTGATCATGACCTCGGCAAGCGCTGACAACACCTCGTTTGGCTGTAGCGATGACGCTGAGCTCACCTACTTCGGCGAGGCGCTGTTGCAGCAGGGCATTCAGGCGAATCGTAACCTCGAGGAGGCGTTTCAGATTGCTCTGGAAGCTGTAACGCAGCGAGAACTGAGTGAAGAGTACGAACCGTCACAACCTCAGCTCTGGATTGGTGAAGCGTATCGGAAACACAAGCTATAGCGCTTGTTTCTTCGGGTCAGCCTGGCTTGAACCGCTCGACAGCCAGCAGCAGACTCGGCAGCAGAAGCAGATTCGCCACCAGCGCGATGATCATTGCCAGCGCCGTCAAGAGGCCGAAGTAGACCGTCGGCACAAAATTCGATAGCACCAGCAGCGAAAAGCCGGCCACCACCGTCACGCTGGTGAAGTAGATGGCGCGCCCTATGCTGCGATGCACCGCGGCGATGGCCTCATGGGCGTTTCTTCCCTTGTTGCGTTCCTCTCGATAGCGATGCAGGTAGTGGAACGCGTCGTCCACGCCGATACCGATGGTGATGGCGGCGATGGTGATGGTCATCATATCCATGGGTATGCCGACAAAGCCCATGAAGGCAAGCACACAGGCGGCTGCCAGTACGTTGACTGCAAGACCGACAACCCCGAAGGTCAGCGACCTCAGTAGCACGACGAACATGAGAAGCGTGGCCACGACCACGTAGATCAGCGTATCGCGCTGGGATTCGTAAAGCTGACGGATGGACTGTCCGAACAGGATGAACATGCCCGTGGTGCCTATGCGGTCCACCTGCCAGCCGAGTTCTTCCGTGGCAAAGCGTTCGATGTCAGCGACGACCTGCGGATAGTCTGCCGTGGCGGTTGCTTCCCGCATGCGCACGCTGATCCGCAGCTCACCGGTATCCGGATTGGCATACGGCGCAACCAGGCTTGCGCGCCCCTCATCCAGCAGCGTCACCAGGAGCGCCAGCTGCACGTCGTCCAGCGGTTGTCCGCGATTGGTCGCCTCGGCAAGTCGGGCGAGATCAGCAAGGGAAGTGGCGCTCCCGACGTCGTCACGACCGCGCAGGTAGTGGGTCAGCTTTTCAATATCGCGTACCTTGTCTGAGGTAAACCAGGCGCTTTGCGGATAGTTGGCCTCCTCCTCCACGAAAAAGTCGTCGTCTTCATCGAGCGCTTCCTGGACGAACGGCTCCAGCTGCACGATGACGTCGAGCGGCAGCACGCCACCAAAATTGGCGTCGACGTATTCCAATCCCTGGCGGATGTCGCTGTCTGCTTTGAAGTACTGGCTGAACTGGCTGTCGAGGTTGAGCCTCGCGAGCCCCACGCCGGTGGCCATGAGCACAATCAGCGCGCCGCCGGTTACCCATCCCACCCGGTTTACCGCGAGATTCCCCAGCGCGATGGAGAGTCGCATGGGCTTGAATACCGTCTTGCTCGGCGGCCGCGGCCCCAGCATCAATAACACGGTTGGGAAAAAGACGTAGGTGACCACAAACGCGCACAGCACCCCAACGGCCATCATCCAGCCAAAGTCCTCCACCGGTGGGATACCCGACGTCAGGAGGCTCGTGAACGCCACAATTGTCGTCACGGCGGTGTACGCGCAGGGCGCAAATTTGGACAGCATGGTTTCCGCCACGCGTTCCGCGTGCGGCTGATCGGGGCTCGTGCGGATCAGCTCGCGAAAGCGTACGACCAGATGGATGGTCAGCGAGATGCTGATGATGGCAAGGAGAGAGATGAAGTTGCCGCTTACGACGCTGATCGGGGTGTCGAGCGCGCCGAGGACACCAATAACCAGGATGACGGAAAGGGTCGCGTTGCTCGCGCATAGCGCCAGCCAGCGCAGACGGCGGAAAAAGAGAAAGAGCGCCAGACAGATCACGAGCGCGGCGGCAATGCCGAAGTTCATCACGTCCGCGCGCAGGTAAACCATCATGTCGTGCGCAATCAGGGGCACGCCGGCGATGTGTAGCCTGGCGCCGTCAACATAACGCCCGCGAACCTCGCGTATCTGTTCGATGAGAAATCGTCGGTCCGCTTGTGAATGCCCTTCACCCAGAGATTTGAGAGTGACCTGGATGGCCGCGGCGTCTCCGGACTCGGCAACGAGTTGGCGGGTGAAGAGCATGCTGGAGGCGAAATACGCCTTCGCCTCGGCCAGCAGTCCGGGATCATCTGCCAGCGTGGTAATCGCCTCACCACCCAGTAGCGGCACGGAACGCAGGCTCAGGGTGCCCGTCACGCCATCGAGGTCGGCCAGATCGGTTTCGATGGCGCCGATGAGGTCGAGTGTCTCGGTGCTGAAGAGTGCCGTGTCGGGCTCAACCGTAATGAAGAGGTAATCGTCGCTTGGGAAAACCGCGGCAACCTCGAGGTACTCCTGAAACTCCGGATCACCTTCGACAACCAGAGTTTCCGAGCTTGCGTCGAAGCTCAGAGCCCGGCCGAACCAGGCGGCAACGGCCACGACGAGCAGCAGCGTCAAAACCGCGGCCAGCGGATGGCGCAGCAGTGCCAGGTACAGGCGTTTTAACAGTGGCATCAAACGGCCGCCCAGAGCACGGCCGAGCGTACGGCAAAAGCGCAGCACACCGTGCCGCCAATCCCAGCGATGACTGCCTTCAGCCGTTCGGTTCTCCAGACCAGGCGGCAGAGAGAGAAGTTCACCAGCGCAAACACGGTCAACATGATGACAGCCGTGAGTTCCGCGAGGAGCGCCAGATTGCCCGCCAGTGCCAGGAGCAGGACAATTGCGCCGGCGACCAGCGTCGCGCGCAGCGGCGTTTGCGTCATGCCGTTCACGTGCGCCAGCACTCCCGGCAGCTGCTCGCGCGATGCAAGCCCGTAGATGACCCGGCTTGCCATGATGACCTGGATGAGGGCGCCGTTGATGATGGCAAAGAGGCCTATCAACGAGATGATCCAGGGGTCGCTGCCGGTGAGGTGGCGATAGACATCGGCCAGGGGTGCCGCCGAATCCGCCAGAAGCGCGGGACCGACGGCCATGATTGTCGTGCTCACCAGAAGCACGTAGATCAGAGTGGACAATCCCAGCGTCAGAAGGATCGCGCGTGGCAGCGTATGTGAAACGTCCTCAACTTCCTCGGCAACTTCCACCATGTCTTCGAAGCCGATGTACGCGTAAAAGGACAGCACGCCACCGGCAACGATGCCGGACCAGGCGGCGAGGGATAGATCCGGGACATAGAGAGCCAGGTTCAGGCTCGCGGGCGTAATTTCGGTGCCGGCCAGGCCCGTGATCCAGAGTAAACCCAGCACTTCCACGATGCTGATGACACCGGCGATCCACACTGACTCGGCGATACCCCAGGCGGCAATGCCGATAATCAGTATCCCCGCACCGCTAATGACGGCGCCTCGCGGGACTTCGAGGAAAGCGTGGAGATAGCCGACGAAACCGTTCAGGAGCGCCGCGGAAGAGACGGCGCCGGCGAAGATGACAAGGAAACCGACGAGACGTGCAAGGCGCGCCGAGTCGAGACCGCGCTCAACGTACAGCGCTGCCCCGGCAGCGCGCGGAAAGCGGGACGATAGCTGGGCGAACGACAACGCGGTGAATCCAGCCAGCAACGCCGCCAGCAGGAACGACCAGGGTGCGAGCGTCCCAGCAACGTTGGCAATTTCTCCGATCAACGCATAAATGCCGGCACCAACGGTGGTACCGAGACCGTACAGCACCATCTGCGTCAGCGTGAGGCTTCGGTCGAGAGCAACGGGTTGGCTCAAAATACCCGCCCTGGTTGTGTTTGGCGCACCCTAACATCCTCAACCGCGTCGAATATCCGCAATACCCGCAGTGCCGCTGGTCGGGCTTAAGGAAAATACTTAGTGAACCGCCGGGTCCAAGCCCTTAGGCTTGCTCAGGCGCTACAGCGCTCCGGAGATACCATGAAATACCTCGCTGCAATTGAACTCCTGGACCAACCGGCCACGGCTGTGCTTGAGCGTGCTCAGGCGGTCTGCGGTGAGGGTGATCAGTTGGAAGTGGTGCACGTTGTCGATCCGACATCGGTGGCTTATAGCATTGATCCCACCATGAGCGGTGAGATGTATCAGCAGCGTTACGAGCAGACGATGGCTGATGCCCGACGCCGCCTGATTGAGCTATGCGCCCCCTTCGGCATTGATGAAACGCGGCTCCACGTCCGCTATGGCCGGGTTGCGCATGAGGTGCACGCGCTCCTCGACGAAGGCGGCTACGATGCGTGCATGCTCGGCTCTCATGGACGGGCCGGGTGGCAGCGGGTGTTGGGATCAAAAGCGGCCAGTATCCTGCACGGCGTCCCGGTGGACACCTGGGTTTTCAAGCTGGTGGAGCTGAAAGAAAGCAGTCAGTGATGGCGTCAGCCGTCCGTGCGTCCGGTTGCAAAGAACACCAGCAGCACCATGTCTTCCTGTATCTCGAAGAACGCGTGCTCCTCGCTGGCGCGGACGTACATGACTGAGCCCGGACCCACGTCGCGGGTTTCCCCGGCAACTTTCAGCTGCGCTTTGCCTTCCACCACGTAGTACACCTCGTCCTCGTCGTGCGGAGTCTGCATGTCGGAGGAACCTTTCGAGAGGCGATAAACGCCACAGTGCATGGAAGGCACGCGGAGGAATTCCTGGTAGCTTACGGGCGCGCTGGCGTCCGCCGCCGCCAACTTCGCAACGTCGAACACCTGCCAGCCTGAATCAGTCATGCGCGCACCCTTCTTACCTGATGTTTTCGATCAGTAAGTGTATTCCGGTGCGGGGCCGAAGTCCCATAGCAAAACGGTAACCGTGAGCAATCCCACGAACGAGACGAGCGCTACCGCGAACACGGCGCTGGCGTACAGAAAACCGCGTTCCTGCACGACGTGCATGACGGGCGCCACGCCGGCGTAGAGCAAATAAATGCAGTAACAGGCAACCGCCACGCCGAGCGTGATATCCAGCCAGAGCACGGGATAGAGGCCAAGCAGACCCGCTACGAAGAAGGGAGTGGCCGTATACGAAATGAGCGTGGCTGCCTGCGAGAAGTTGGCTTTGTCGCCATACGTTTCGGACATCCACTGCACCATGAGGGCCAGGAACACCACGCCGCCAACGCAGGCCAGGAAGAACATGATGCACATCGGCAACGCGCTTTCCGGCGTCAAACGCATCGTCTCTCCGGCGACGTCCCAGCCGTACTGGGTGACACCGATGTACCAGCACAGCGCCGGAATGACCGCAAACGGAATGGTGTGGGTCAGCAGCACCTTCGCCGCACCGGGATTATCGTCCGCGATGTTCTGCCAGGCTTTTTGCGGGGTAAACATCAGCAGGAAGCCATTTAGTATTGTACTCACGAGTCTTACTCCTTCGATTCTTCGGCGAGAATGTCCACCGCTTGTTTATCCAGATTTTCGAACTGACGGTGATTGACCGCCCAGATGAATGCCCACGCCGCGACGCTCAGCAGCACAATCGACAGGGGGATCAGCAGCATCAATATGTTCATGTCCGCGCTCCGATTGGTGTCTTCAGAAGCCGTCCCGCATTGGCCATGACAATGAGCGAGCTCAGCGACATACCAAGAGCTGCACCCCAGGGGGGTACGTAGCCGAGCGCTGCCAGCGGGATTGCAATCACGTTGTAGGCCAGTGCCCAACCGAGATTCTCGTACATGATCCGGCGAGTGCGATGGCCGACGTTGAAAAGATCGACCAGCGTGCTCAGGCGTTTGCTGAGCAGAATGACGTCTGCTTTTGATTTGACCAGGTCCGCCGTCTCCAGCGTGGCCGCGGAAATGTCGGCGCTTGCGAGGGCGGGAAGATCGTTGATGCCGTCGCCGACGTAGAGCGCACCGCTGCCGGCTGCTTTGAGTGCCGCTGGTTTGCCTTCAGGCGTGGTCGCCGCCTGATAATCGATGCGCAGGCGTTCGGCAACGTTCGCGCAGTTCTCGTCGTTGTCGCCGGACACCATGTGCACTGCCAGACCCTGCTGCTTGAGGGCCGTCATCGTTGCCGATGCGTCGCTGCGCAGATCGTGGCTCAGGTGGAATACGGCAGCAGGCTGCGCGTTGATGCTGAGAAATACCGTTTTGTCTTGGGTGTATTCACTCGAGTCGGGTTCGAAGCCGCAGAACGAAGCCGATCCGATGCGTGCGGAGTTGCCGTTGATCGTGCCGCTGATACCGGCTCCGGTCTGCACCTCGACGTTTTCGGCAACGTACCGCGTCGGCCTGTGGAAAGCCCGTGCCAGCGGGTGGCTCGAGTGCATCTGCAGGGCCGCGGCGGTCTCCAGACATTGCTCACGTGAAAATCCGGGCTGCGGTGCAATACGCGTCAGCTGCGGGCGGGGGTCAGTCAGGGTGCCGGTCTTGTCGAAGTACACGTCGCTGATATGGGTAACGCTCTCGAGCGACTGCGTGACTTTGACCAGCACGCCGGCTTGGCGTAGGCGGGTCAGCGCCGCAGTCAACGCCGTCGGCGTTGCCAGTGACAGCGCACAGGGACAGCTGACAACCAGCACGGCGAGCGCCGCGGTGAGCGCCTGAGCGGGATCGAACAGCTGCCAGATCAGATAGGTGGCCGTTGCAAGCACGAGAATAGTTGGAATGAAAACCCGGGCTACCGCGTCAGCCAGGCGGGCCAGCTTGTGCTTGTGCGCCATCGCGGTGTTGGCCAGTTTGTCGATCTCAGCGGCTCGGGAATCCGCCGCGAGGGCGGTGACGGCCATGGCAAACGCCGGCCCCGTGTTCAGCGTGCCGGCATAGAGTTGAGCCCCCCTTTCGTGATGGCGCCACTTGTCCTCGCCGGTAAGCCAGGCTTCCTCCAGCATCGCCGATTTGGACAGGAGCTGCCCATCTGCCGGCAAACGCGCACCTTCCGCTATCCAGAGCTCGTCGCCAAGGCGCAGTTCCGAAACCGGGATTTCTTCGTGCTTGTTGTTGCGTACGACGAGGGTACGAACCGGAAGCGCGGAGAGCAGGGCATCTTCAACCTGCAGATGGTGACGCATGCGCTGCTCGAGATAGCGTGCACCGAGCATCAGAAAGGTAAACATCACCACGGAGTCGTAATACACCTCGCCGCTTCCCGTGAATGTGCTTGTCAGGCTGATGGAGAACGCAATGGCAATGGCCAGCGCGATGGGCGTGTCCATGTTCAAACCCTGGCGCTTGAACTTCAGGGCGTTGACGAAAAACGGCACGGCGGAGTAGGTCACCACGGGGATGCAGAAGAGGAGCGCGGTAAACTCGAGAAGGCGACGAATGCCTTCTTCGATGCCCTGAAACGCACCGGCATACAGCGCAATCTGCACCATCATGACCTGCATCATCGCGAGGCCGGCAACGCCCAGGCGCTTCAGCATGGCGCGGTTGGCGGTGGTATCTACTCGGCTGTCGCCTTCCAGACGGGGTGTGAAACCGATGTCTTCTATCCGTTCCAGGAGCTGGCTCGCCGCGAGACTGGCGTCATGAGTGACGAATACCTGCCGGCGCACCGGATTGAACTGCAGCTGGGAAACGGTACCGAGCTGCTCGAGGGCCGCGCTGATCTTGTTGGTGCAGGCAGCGCAGTGCATGTCGGCGACGTTGATTGTCGTGACGGTCATCGCGCCGGTTCCTCAGCGGCGCGCCAGCTCGTCTTCGACATGGGTGCGTCTTCAACCAGAATGCTGCTGTCGGTTGAGGTCAGGGCGAAGTAGAACATCAGGGCGCCGAAAACCACGCTCGCGAGCGGAATGCCGATGACGAGCGCAAGCATGGGGTTTCTGTCTTTGCGCCTGCTCATCGCGCCGCTCCCGGTGCGAAGAACGTCGTCGTTTCGACGACACATTCGGTCTCGCGGCAAACCTTGAGCTCAACGGGTGTGCTGCCGGGTGCCGCGCTCTCGCTCACGAGTTGCAACGACAGGTTTTCGATGTCGCCCGCGGCGATGCCAATGGTCGTCGCGGAAGTCATTTTGATGTGCCCGGGGTTGACGAGCGAGACTGCAAAAGCCGCGGGGGTCTGGGATTTGTTCATGATCTTCAGCTGGTAGTCGTTCTGAACGGCACCGGTCGAGCTGGTGGTATAAAGCTGGCCGCGTTCACGCAGCACGTCGAAAGCAAACGAATGTCGGTTGAAAAGCGCGAACGTAAACGCGCCGATCAGTACCACGCACACCAGCGCGTAGCCGATGCTGCGACCGCGCAGGATCCGCGTTGGCCCACCTTCCAGAGCGCGCTCGGTGGTGTAGCGGATGAGTCCCGGTTCATAGCCCATTTTGTCCATGACCTGGGCGCACGCGTCGATGCAGTGGGCGCACTCGATGCACTCATATTGCAGGCCGTCGCGGATGTCGATGCCGGTGGGGCAGACCTGCACACACAGCTGACAGTCGATGCAGTCGCCGAGCTCTCCTTTGTCCGCGTTGCGCTTGCGTGAACCGCGCTGTTCTCCGCGCGCCGCATCGTACGAGACGATCAGCGTATCTTTGTCGATCATTGCCGATTGAAAGCGCGCGTAGGGGCACATGTATTTGCAGACCTGCTCGCGCATCCAGCCGGCGTTGACGTAGGTGGCGGCGGTAAAGAAGAACGTCCAGAAGAGTGCCCAGCCGCTGACTTCGAAGCTGGCCAACGAGACAGTCAGCTCGCGGATGGGCGTGAAGTAGCCGACGAACGTGAGACCGGTGAGACCGGCGAAGCCGAGCCACAGCACGTGCTTGGCCGTGCGGCGGCGGATCTTGTCGAAGTTCCAGGGAGCTTTGTCGAGGCGGATCCGCTGGTGACGCTCGCCTTCGGTGATCTGCTCGGCCCACATGAACACCGCCGTCCAGACGGTCTGCGGGCAGGTGAATCCGCACCACAGCCGACCGACCATCGTGGTGACCGTGAAGAGGCCAAACGCTGCAATCATCAATAGCCAGCCGAGGAGCCACAGATCCTGGGGCCAGATGGTCAGGCCCAGCAGGTGGAACTGACGCGCCGGCAGATCGAACAGCACCGCCTGACGATCCCCCCACATGAGCCAGGGTACGAGGAAGTAGCCGACAAGCAGCGGCCATCCCGTATAGAACCTCAGCTTCTGAAAGAACCCGCCCACGTAACGGGTGAAAATCTTCTCCCGCTTTTCATACAGGTCCTTCGGGCCGAAGCCCTCGAGGCGAATTGGCTCTTCGGCCGGTCCGTTCACTGGCTGAGGCTCCGCACATAGCTCGTGAGGATGTGGATCTTGTCATCGGTCAGGATGTCCGCCTGAGCGGGCATGTTGCCCTGACGGCCATGCGTGATGGTGAACGAGATCTCTTCGACGCTGCTCCCGTAGAGCCAGATGTCGTTGTCCAGATCCGGGGAGCCGAGCAGCGGATTGCCTTTGCCTTCCGGCGTGTGGCAGGCGATGCAGATGGTGTTGTATGACTGCATTCCGGCCGCGGCGGCTTCAGCATCGTGGTCGAGGCCCGCAAGCTTGCGCACGTAGTTGGCGACGTTGGTCACGCCTTCTTCACCCAGCGCTGGTCCCCATGCCGGCATCTGCGCAACGCGACCCTGCACCAGCGTGGTTCTGATCGCGTTGTAGTCACCGCCCCAGATCCACTCCTCATCGGTCAGGTTCGGGAAACCGAAAGAGCCGTTGGCATTGACGCCGTGACAGGTAGAGCAGTGGTTGATGAAAAGCCGCCGGCCAACCTGCATCGCACGCCGATCGCCCATCAGCGCGTCGCTGTCGATGGCGCCGAGCTCAGCGTAGAGGGGCGCGAAGCGCGCCTCGTGTGCGTCGACTTCCGCCTGGTGCTGGTCCTCTGAACTCCAGGCACCTGCGCCGTCGAAGTTGCCGAGACCGGGATAGTAGGCGAGGTAGATCAGCGTAAAGACGATGGAGACGACAAACATGCCTACCCACCACATGGGCAGGGGGTTGTCGAGCTCCTGGATACCGTCCCATTCGTGTCCGGTGGTTTCTTCGCCGGACGTGGTGCGATTGGATACGAGCAGCCATCCCATTGCTGCGAGGCTCAGGATGGTGCCTAAGATGACAAACCAGTGCCAACCCGCGCTCATCGATTATCTCCTTCGTCTTCTATGGCCATGCGGCCCTGTGCTTCCAGGCGGTCGCGGTTCTTGGGCAGAAACACCCAGGTGAAGAGAACGGCAAAGCTCACCACTACGAAAACCAGCGAAATGATGCGTATGTCG
This sequence comes from Pseudomonadales bacterium, assembly GCA_028285415.1. Classification (GTDB taxonomy): domain Bacteria; phylum Pseudomonadota; class Gammaproteobacteria; order Pseudomonadales; family Azotimanducaceae; genus UBA4421. Next base: position 119,565 of record JANQPF010000013.1, on the reverse strand, counting down.
ATGTCCATTACTGCCCTCCCGCTGAACTCGCCGCAGGCGCTGCTTCCGCCTCTGCTTCCGCGCTGTAGTTGCGCATGTCGAGACCCAGGGTCTGCAGGTAGGCAATGAGCGCCTCGGCTTCCGTACGGCCTGCAACTGCAGCCTGCGCGCCCGCAATCTCCGCGTCGCTATAGGGCACGCCAAGGGTACGTAGGGTTTCCATCTTGGTGGCGGTGTCCTCACCGGTCAGGGTGTTCTCGAAGAGCCAGGGATAAGCCGGCATGTTGGACACCGGCACGACGCTGCGTGGGTCTGCCAGGTGCGCGCGATGCCAATCGTCGCTGTAGCGACCGCCGACGCGCGCGAGGTCCGGCCCGGTGCGCTTTGATCCCCACAGGAACGGACGCTCGTAAAGGTCTTCGCCGGCGACGGAGTAGTGGCCGTAGCGCTGTGACTCCGAGCGCAGCGTGCGCACCATCTGCGTGTGGCAGCCGACACACCCTTCGCGAATGTAGATGTCGCGACCTTCGAGAGAGAGCGCGTCGTAAGGCCGCAGGTTCGCAATCGGTTTTGTGCCGGAGTCGAAAAGCAGCGGAAAGATCTCGACGACGCCGCCAATGCTGACCGCAAAGAGAATCAGTCCGATCAGCACGCCCACCCGGGTTTCGATTTTCTCGTGGCTCATGCGGATGCTCCTTCTGCTGCGGTCGGCTTCATGAGCGGCGTTGCCGGAGCGGCTGCCTCGCTGCGCGTTTTGCCCTGCGTCGTCTGGTACACGTTGAAGGCCATCACGCACATGCCGATGAAGAAAATGGCGCCGCCAATGAAGCGGGCGTAGTAACCGGGATAGCTCGCCTCAACCGCTTCGGCGAAGCTGTACGTCAGCGTGCCGTCGATGCTCGTGGCACGCCACATCAGGCCCTGCAGGAGGCCGTTCACCCACATCGAGGCGATGTAGATGACGGTGCCGAGTGTGGCAAGCCAGAAGTGCAGGTTGATGAGCTTGACGCTGTACATCTCGCCCGGCTTTCTGCCGAAGAGAATCGGAATGAGGTGGTACAGCGCGCCCATGCTCACCATGGCAACCCAGCCGAGCGCGCCGGAGTGCACGTGGCCCACGGTCCAGTCGGTATTGTGCGACAGCGCGTTGATGGTCTTGATCGACATCATCGGACCTTCGAAGGTCGACATGCCGTAGAAGGAGATGGAGACGATCAGAAACTTGATGATCGGATCCGTGCGTAGTTTTTCCCACGCCCCGGAGAGGGTCATGATGCCGTTGATCATACCGCCCCAGGAAGGTGCCAGCAGCACGAGGGACATGACCATGCCAAGGCTCTGCGCCCAGTCGGGCAGCGAGGTGTAGTGCAGATGGTGCGGTCCGGCCCACACGTAAATTGCGATGAGTGCCCAGAAGTGCACGATGGAAAGGCGATAAGAATAGACCGGCCGCCCCGCTTGTTTGGGTACGAAGTAGTACATGATGCCGAGGAACCCGGCGGTCAGGAAAAAGCCCACGGCATTGTGCCCGTACCACCACTGCATCATGGCGTCCATCGACCCGGCGTAGGCGGAGTAGCTTTTAGTCAGACTCACCGGCAGGGCGAGACTGTTGAAGATGTGCAGAATGGCAACGCCGATGATGAGCGCACCGAAAAACCAGTTGGCGACGTAAATGTGCTCAACCTTGCGTTTGGCGATGGTGCCGAAAAACACGATTCCGAATGCCACCCACACCACCGCAATCAGAATGTCGATGGGCCATTCGAGCTCCGCGTACTCCTTGCTGCTGGTGATGCCCAGCGGCAACGTGATGGCAGCGCTCAGGATGACGAGCTGCCAGCCCCAGAACACGAACCAGGCGAGCCCTCTGGATATCAACGGTGTGCGACAGGTGCGCTGGACGACGTAAAACGCGCTGGCCATCAGCGCGCAGCCGCCAAACGCAAAAATCACCGCGTTGGTATGGAGCGGTCGCAAGCGGCCGTAACTGAGCCAGGGTATATCAAAGTTGAGAGCGGGCCATGCCAGTTGGGCCGCCAGCAGGAGGCCTACGCCCATCCCTACCAGCCCCCAGACGACAGTGGCGATTGCAAAAAAACGTACGACTCCCAGGTCGTAGCTGGATTCTTCGACCGACGTCACTATCTTTCCTTGTTGCCTGTTTTTTGGGGGATGCTAGGGGGCGCTGGCCCCCCGCACCATTAGTACTTCCCGATAGGAGATCAGCTCTCCTGGGGATGGATTTTCACGACGAGGACGTCGCAGCCCACACCGTGCAGCACGGCGTTTGCCGTAGAACCGAGCAGAAGTCCGATGCCGTGTCGGCCGTGGGTCCCGATCACAATCAGGTCAGCGGCAATTTCCTCGGCGAGCTCGCGAATTTCGTAGGCAGGTGTGCCCAGACGTACGTAGACGTCGTTGATCTTGAACTCTGAGCCCAGGGCACGCAGCTTCTCTTCGGCCTGCTGACGCATTTCTTCCTCGAAAGGCACGCCCGCCACGACATTAGCCATGTCGAGTCCGCCGTAGGTGCGCGCCAGGGGTCGCACGACGCATACCGCGTCGACTTCCGCACTGGTCTGGGCGTCGGCCACGTTGCGGGCCGCAGCCATGACTTCTTCTGCTTCGTCGGTCAGATCAACTGCTACGAGAATCTTGTTGTAGGTCATGTCGCCTATCCAGCTTGAGGAGTGGTGATCCAACCTTAGAGAGTCCCTGCGCGCGGGCCTATGCGTAAATAGCTGGTGGCGGATGAGGGAATTCCCCTATGGCGCAGAAGGGCGCCGGAGCGCTTTCATAAGTCGCCACACAGGGCAGGGGATGCCGGCATGGCGCTACCCAATCCTCGATTCGAGGCGAGTTACGCGCGCATCTTCGGGCAGGACGTGGGGATGGATGAGCGGGCGGATGAATTCTTCACCGCTTTTTACAACCGATTCCTTGAGGAACCGGGCATTGCAGACATGTTTACCGCCACCAACGTGGTGCGTCAGGTGCAGATGCTCAAGAAATCGGTGTTTCAGCTCGTGTCTTTTTACGTCGTCGATGCGCCGACACCGGAGATGGAGCGTCTGGCGATGTTGCATCATCAGCTTGGCCTCGCCCCCGATCTCTTCGACGCGTGGATGCGGGCGCTTCTCGACACGGCGGCAAGATACGATTCGGAATACGACGAAGTCACGGAGCTTGCCTGGTGCTGGGCGCTGGCCCCGGGGATCGCCTATATGCGCCTGGCGCCGCAGCTCAGCGAGCAGAACGATGGCTCTAAGTAGATTCCCGCATTGGGCGCCAAGGAAATGCGGCGCTACGCTTCGCCAATGAAAACGGTTCTCAACAAGCAGCACGAGCAACCTCTGGTGTGCGTTGTAGACGGCGACCCTGCCGTGCGCGACGGCCTGACCTACCTCTGCCAATCCAGTGGCCACGACGTCATCGCGTTCGCCACCGGCGCTGCCTTCCTGCGTCAGGTTGATCAACGGTTGACCACCAAGTGCGTGATCTGTGAGGCGCAGCTGCCTGACAGCAGCGGCGTACATATTTATCAGGAGCTCTGCCGGCGTGGTCACCGTGCGCCGTTTGCACTGGTGTTGAGTCGTCCCAGCGGTGAGCAGACAGCACTAGCGCACAAGCTCGGCATCGACTTTGTCTGGGCGAAACCCATTACGGAGCACAGCGCGCTGGTAGCCTTCCTAGGGGCGCCGGCCTGATGGCAGGCGAGGACGGGGAACACCAATCAGGAAATGACGAAGCGCTGGTGCTGAGCCGGCTCGAGGAGGACCACCACCATCTAGCCAAAGTCATGCGCGTGCTGGAGGCGCAGCTTGCCAGGCGCAATGACGATGATGAGGAGGTGGACTGGTCGCTCCTGGCTGAGGTGCTGGCTTACGTGAGTGAGTATCCGGACGCCGTGCATCATCCGTTGGAAGATCGGATGTTCGATAAGGTGCTGGACAAGGGGCTGACCCCGGCCGAACGCGAACTCGTGCACTTCAATCTCTCCCAGCACGCCGAGATCATCGGCGCAACCTCAAGGCTCGCCGCGGATATCGACCGTATTCTCAACGACATTGTGGTGCCAATTGACGTGGTTGTTGAACACTGCGAGCGGTATCTGGACATGCAGCGTTCGCACATGCGCAACGAGCAGGTGCACTTGTTTCCGCTCGCACAGCGCCTGCTGGAGGAAGCTGACTGGCGTGAGATTGCGGAGGAACTGGCTCGTCAGGAAGACCCCATGTTCAAGCTGCGCCAGGGGCGCTATGACAGTCTCTACGACCACGTCAGCAGCTAACTGCCTGCCTCCCTGACAACGGAACATAGCGTCGACTAAAAAAAGCGTCGGCATCCCGGAGGATGCTCGACGCATTTGCCCGCCCCGGGGTGGTGGGGCGGGTTGTGGAGATGATGGGGCGGGCTGTGGTTACCCGCGCTCTATCTTGATCGTGCGCGGCTGCTGACGGCGATCCTTGGGCATGGTCACGCTCAAAACCCCGTCCTGGTATCTGGCCGTTGTGCCTTCGCTTTCGACGTTGCAGGGCAACGGGACAACCCGCTTGAAGCTGCCATACGCTCGCTCGGTGACCACAAGGGAGCCCTCCTGCCGCGTGGCGCTGGTGCGCTTCTCGCCGGTAACCACGAGCGCGTTATCCAGCACTTCGACACTGAGATCAGCCTTGTCCATGCCGGGGAGCTCCAGCTCCACGTGAACGCTCGATTTCTGCTCGGACACGTCCGTAGCCAGAACACCCCAACGTTGTGCGGTTTGTTCCTGCTCCCGCTCGGGTGTGAAGTAGGTCATGGCGCTGACGGCCTTGTCCCGCAGCGCATGCCACCCGTTCACCAGCCACTGCCAGGCGTTGCCGTTGTCGTTGGTTGGAACTTGTGATGCCATGGGTTACTCCACCGTGATCTTCTGGGGCCCGTTTGCCGTGGCGCTGGGAATGCTGACGTGCAGCACACCGTCGGTGACCTGGGCACCAATGGCCTCAGCGTCCACCCCTGCGGGAAGCGTGAAGCGCCGCGTGAACTTGCCGTAACGGCGTTCGCGGCGGATGTAGCCGGTGTCTTCCTGCTTCTCTTCGCTTTCGTCACTGCGCTCACCTTCGATGGTCAGCACGTTGTCGTGGGCTTCCACGTTGATCTGATCCGGCTTGAATCCCGGTACTTCCATATCGATGACATAGCCGTCGCCGTCCCGGCGAACGTCAGCCGCCGGCATCCAGACGTCGCTGTCCGCAAGCAGACGAGATGGAAATCCTTGCGCTAAGAGGCTGCCGAAAGGACGGTAGAAATCGTCGAATACATCGGTGGGTTTGATCAATGAACTCATGATGGCTCCTGGTCCCTGTTGAAAGTGTGTCTAAACCGCTGCTGAGTGGCACTGGATGCCACCCCCTCAGCACTGATCATTGGGACGGCCGATACGGCTTTCATTACGTAGTTCCCGCAGCGCCTATGCAACTTCCCCTGATACCTGGCGATATCGGTGCCCTCTAAGCTGAAATAACAACTCGTTTTGAAGATCCGCACTATGAATGCCGAACAAGCACGAGCCCGTCTCGAGGAATACCAGGCCAGCATCAACGTGCGCCGTGAAAAACTTGCGCGCCATGTCAGCCATCGCGAAGAACCCCTGCCTCAGGATTTTGCTGAGCAGGCGGTTGAGCTGGAGAACGACGAAACGATGGTGGCACTCGAGGATGAGCTCTACGAGCAGCTGCGGGCCGTCGACGACGCGCTGGCTCGTCTTGATGCCGGCACCTATGGACAGTGCACGGAATGCGGCGAGCCGATTGCGGCTGAGCGCCTCGAAGCGCTGCCTGCGGCGCGGCTCTGTATCGAGTGCGCCAACGTCATGGAAGGCTGAGCAACACGTAACCAGGGGAGATCAGAAATGCAGAATGTCATGCGGCACCTCGTGCATCGAGGCGCAGTCATTGCGGGGGTCTGCGCGGCTCTCAGCGCCTGTGGTGGTGCGGAGCCTACGGAAACTTCCGCAGCAGCGCAGCCGGCCCCGGCTGCCGAGAGCACACCGGCAGGCGATGCCGGTGTCTTGCGACTCCCGGTAAGCTTGAATGCGGTCATGGTGGCGATGGTCAATCATGCGGCTGATCCGATCTGGGTGGCGGCATGGCGGAATCCCGAAACCGACGCGGAATGGCGCGAACTCGAGCGCCGCGCTGTTCAACTCGAGCTTGCGGGTGCGCTCCTTGGCGTGCCTGGAACGGGTCCCCTCGATGACGCCTGGGCGGGCAGCGAGGACTGGCAGCGCTGGTCGAACGACATGCGCATGGTTGGCGAAAGTGCGGTTCGTGCGGTGAGAAGCAGGGATCTCGAAGCCATTGCCCTCGTCGGTGACGACCTGGTGGAGATCTGCGAGGGCTGTCACATTCAGTTCAAGCCCAACTTGCCGACCGGCGGCGAATTCGGAGAACTGTCACCAACGGCCGACGATTTCGAAGGCTGACACCTGGAGAGACGGGGCTCGATCCGAACTCGAGCCCTGACCCGCTACCCCTCAGTCGATTTCCCAGAGTGTGGTTCGAATGGCGGCCACGTCTTCGGCTGTCACCGGCTTTGGCATGCTGCCCCAGTTCTGCTGAATGTAGTTCACGATCGCCGCGACCTCGACGTCACTGAGCTGCCCCCAGGCAGGCATGATGGGGATCGTATGACCGTTCATTTCACCAGCGCGTCGAAATCTCCCGGTAATGACGGTTTCGACCATGTCGGAGGGTTCTCGCATGGCGGCGAGGCGCTGGAGAGAAGGGTACCAGGGCTCAATCCCCGCGCCGGACTCGCCGTGACAGGTTGCGCAGTGCTTGGTGAAAACGTATTCACCGGTGTTGGCCGAGGCGTCGGAGGCTGCGCTTGATGTCACTTCACCAGCATTCGCACACGCCTGGGTGCAGCAAACGATGCTGAGGGTGAAGAGCAGCCGGGTCAGGGTTGAGCTCAGCGTCCGTAGTGGTGTCTGAAATGGTGCCATAGTCGTTTTCCCGGTAGCCGATACGACCTTGATAGCATGGCTGCCGATGCCGACGAACTAAGGGATATCCGAGGTCGCGACGCGCGGTTACTGCTGCGCGGCGACCGGGCTCAGACGGCGGATTCTGATGTGCCGGAAAGCAACTTCGTCACCATGATCCTGCAGGCCAATGTGGCCTTCTCGGAGACTGCCGTAGCGAGGCCAGTCGGCGAATTTGCTGGCCGCTACGCGTTGCCGCCAGTCTGCGCTGCCAAGCTCGTACTCGACCACCTTGACGTCGTTCAGCCAGTGCGTCACAACGTCGCCATCGACGCGCAGCCGCACGTGGTTCCATTCGCCTGCGGATTTGACGATGCCTCGGGGCACGGGATGGAGCGCGTAGTTGCTGCCCGCCGACGTCAGCGGATCGTTGCCGTCGCGGTGGCCCGCGTCATCGAGAATCTGCAGCTCCGGCGCGGTCAGATAGATGCGTGGCTGGGTTTCGTCCGCGTGAAAGAAGATGCCGCTGTTGCCACCGGGTGCCACGCGCCATTCGAGCTCGAGCTCAAAGTCTGCATACGTCTCGCGTGTGATGAGATCCCCGGCGCTGCCGACCCGTGTGAGGTTGCCGTCGACAATCTGCCAGCCGGCTGACGGTTCGGCGGCCTGGTAGTTACGCCAGGCGTTGAGATCTGCGCCGTCGAAGAGCCACACCCATGAACCGGACGCGGCGTTCGCGTGCAGGCTGGCGGTGCCGCCGGCGGTTGCGACAAGACAGAGCACGCGTTTGACGTTGCCGAGGCTACTGGATTTCGGCATTAGCCGCTTCGTGGGCGTTCCACTCCTCGAGATTACTCCCGTACTCGATCATGACGTGCTTCCGATACGCCGGGCGCTCTGTCAGGCGCGCATACCAAGCCTCGAGGTGCGGCAGCGCCGCACGCTCGACGGGCAACGTCATGTAACGGAACATGATGGCCCCGTTGACGATGTCCGCGATGGTCAGCGTATCTCCACAGATGTATGCCCGGTCAGCCAGCTGTTGATCCAGCTGGCCGAAGATGCGGCTGCAGCTTGCGGTCAGCTGTGCCAGCTTTTCCGGCGTGGTTTCGAGGCCGCGAACTTTGGTCATGAAGAGCGGAAAAAACGCCGCGCTGATGTCGCTGCGATGCCACTCCATCCACATGTCGGCAGTGGCGAGTGTGGCGGGATCGTCAGGCCAGAGCGTGCCGCGGCCGTAGGTACGCGCCAGATGGCGGACACAGGCGCCTGACTCCCACACCGTGATGCCATCGTCCACGATCGTCGGCACGACCGGGTTGGGATTGGGATAGTCGTCCGGGTAGCCAAACGAACCGCCCACGTCCTCACGCCGGTAGGGAACGTCGAGCTCCCCCAGCGTCCACATGACCTTCTGTACGTTGGCGGAGTTGCGTCTGCCGAGAACGGTGATCATTGATTGCTCCGGGATTTTTTCGCAGTTTAATCCAGGTTCCTGCGAAAACGCAGTTGCGCGCAGCATCACGCTACAATGGTAAGCGAGGCAACGAGCACTACTAACGAGCCCCACTATTGGTGTGGTTGGGGTCTAGTTGGCAGTGTGCTCGGTAATAAAGTTCGTAACCGCGCGCATGTGGTGGAAATACGTTTCCGGCGAGTCGAAGCCGTGCCCGATGTCGGGGTAGTACTGCACTGTAAATGGCTTTTCGAGTTGCTTAAGCCTGGTTTCCATGCGTAACGCGTGCTCGATATCGACCTGTCTGTCATCGTTGCCGTGAGTGATCATGACGGGGATTGCGAGCGACTCCAGCTGGTAAAGGGGAGACAGGGCTTTGAGACGATCGTAGTTCTCCCGTAGCGTTGCTTCATCTGTATTGCCGATGAAAAGTTCAACGACAGCCTTGCGTGAGGCATCTTCCAGGCGTCCCAGAAAGAGGCCGAGATCGTACACGCCCGCAAACGTTGCGGCGCAGCGGAAGCGCTCGGGATTTCTGAGCGCCAGCATGATTGCGGCGTAGCCGCCGTAGCTGTCGCCGAGCAGGCACATTCGCTCCGCGTCGATGCCGCCGCCGGTAATCGCTGCGCTTACCGCGGCCTCGATGTCGGCGAGCATCATGTCCCCGTATTCGCCTTTGCCTGCCTCGAGAAACTCGCTGCCGTAGCCGCCGGAGCCGCGGTAGTTGATCTGCAGCACGGCGAAGTCGTGGGCTGCCAGATACTGCACGGCGGGATCGTATTGCCGGTCGTCGACGACGCCGAACGGGCCGCCGTGGGGGTAGACGATGAGCGGCATTGGGTCCGCGCTTTCGTGTCGTGTCAGAAAGTACTCGACAGGCGTTCCCTCCACATCCACCTTGCCGCTTGTGCTCGGCGCAAGCTTCAGGCCGTCCAGCGCGGGAGCGAGGCTCTGCGTGTGCAGCGCAAGTCTGTTCGGCAGATCGTAGACGATCAGCTTACCCGGGTCGTTGTTGGCGTAGACGAGTACCGCGTAGCGCTGCTGCTCGTTGTCCATCCCGACCACCAATGTTCGATGTCGGGGATACTCGGCCGCCGCCAACTGCGCCACCTGGGACGGTCCTTCCTGAAAGTAGTGCTGGCCAATGTAACCGCTGTCGAAGTAGTGGGCGGACAGGAGCTGACCGCTCGTCCTGTGGAAGTTGACGCCAAGGATCTCCGCCTGTGGATGCTCGTAGATCGTCTCGGTGGTGCCCTTTGCCAGACTGAGTTGCAGCAACGCCTGGCGCCCGCCTTCGCCTTTGCTGAGCACGAGAAAGTCGGAACTGTTGGGCACCAGAGACAGTAAGCGGTACTCGGTGGCTTCGAGGTCCGCCGCAATCAAAGCCTGTCGACTGCGCTTTTTCCGGTTGTTCTTTTCACGCCAGCTTGCCTGGACCTCCCAGATACTCGACATGTCATCGCGGGTAGAAAGCTGCACACCTTCATCCTGTGACCAGTGCATGACCGCGCGGATGCTGCCGTTGCCATCCGCAAGCCAGTTGAATGCAAAGCCGTCTATCTCTGCAATGCGGTTTGCGCGAGAAAACTGGCCACCGTCGACTTTTGCCGTCTTCTTGAGCTTCTGGCCCCAGACCGTGAGTTTGGTGACATCAATCTTGTAAACGTATGACGTCGATGCCATAACGGACATCAAGAGCTTGTCCGGTTCGAGAGGCAGGGTGCTGATGACGCGTCCTGATGTCTGGATGAAGCGCACAGACCGGTCGGCCGTGTTGAGGATCAATTTGTGATGTCGATTGCGCGTATCGGAAAGCCGCGCGACCCCCTCGGTCAGCGCGTATACGTTTGCCAGAATGTGTGTGCCGTCGATCCAGGAAATGGCGGAGATTGTGACGTTTTCGGAGCCAACCAGGGGCGTTGCGAATAGCACCGCTTCAGCGCCTGTCTGCAGGTCAATGGACCGCACTTCTTCACCGCCCTCCACGTCGACGACGAAAGCAAGCTGATTGCCGTCCGGGCTCAGACGAAAGCCGCTCAGCCGTTCATCGCTGAAGAACGTGGCATCTGCAGCTACTGCGATTGGGGCGGCGCAGGTCAGTAGCAGAACCGGTATGAGAGCTTGGAAAACTTGCCTCATCACTGCGCCTCGCTGACAAAGCGCAGGAAATCGTCCGGGTAGTAACCGTTGTAAGTGAGCTCGAATCGGTTAAGGAGTTCCGGATGATTCTCCAGCAGCAGCGCCCGCACTTCCGCCGTTCGGTTGATCAGGCGCACGTCTATGGAGCTCGTTGCTCTGGTTTCGCCAACGAATTGCATGCCCAGGTAGTTGAGCCGGTCGCGTGCGACGGTAAACTGCCAGCGTTTCTGATCAGCCAGGGAAAGCCGATACGGGAGATCGAAGTAGGGTACTTCCACGCTACCCCACGCGTACTTGCCGACCCTGAGCTTCACCAGACGCAGCTGACGTCCCATCGGTGGCTTTAACGGGGACACCGTTTTGTCGGTCAAATGCCAGCTGACACCCTCGCGCTCGGTGAGCGTATCCAGGAGAAACAGTGCTTCGTTGCTTTTTAACGTGTCGGCAACCGAGGCAAAGTCGTTGTACCAGCTCACAGGATTTTCGGCGGCTACCGGCAGGACCTGAAGGACTGCAACCAGGCTGATGGCCAGACGCATCAAGTGTCTGATACCTCCCGGTCGATTTCCCAGGTCATGCCTTCGTTCGTTGAACGATAGAACTCGCCGGATAGGAAACACTGCAAGAGAAGCTCGGACGCATTGGCAAGCTCGAGGTCGAGACACCCTTCCGGCAAAGGCGCATCAACGCGTTTCCAGTTCTCGGCACCGTCCTCCGTGCGCACGAGAAATGCGTCGCCGTTGCGGCGCGCTGCGTGCACGCCGAACCCGACGTTTTCGTTGAGAAAGATAGGGTGACCGATCAGCTTCAGGCGGCGCGTTCTCTTGCGTTTGTGAGGATTCTTGTTCAGGTCTTCGATCTGCTCCGGTGTGTATTCGGGATCGAGTGGACCCGTGTACGACGTCCAGGATTGACCGTCGTCGAAAGACACCCGATTGCTTGAAAAAAGCCCGGCGCTCGATACGGTGAGAACCGCATTGCGAGATTGCAGTGAGTCGACGTTTGAAGTCTTGAGATCGGTAAACGTGTTTGCCGCAAGGTCGTAGCGATACAGTGAATTGCGCAGCACTAGAAACAGAGCGGTCTCGCTCGCCAGGTAGGTTGCGCCTTTTATACTCTGGTCCAGGCCGAGCAGATTCTTGTCGAGTGATGCGAAGAAACCGAGCTCGGGCTCCAGCGAGTTCCGCTGAGACCACGTACCGCCAAAGTTTGTGGTGGTCCATATGGCGACGCCGTTGGCGCTCTGCGACACGGCGTAGATGCCCAGATCCGGATGACTATTGATGTAGGTAACTCTGTCCTCTGTGGGTATGGGGGGTACAGCCTGCCAATCGTCATCGGCGCCGGTGCGGCGATAGATGTCGTTGAATTCGGTGATGATGACGGTGTCTCCTGCCAACTCGGACAGCATGGACAACTCGACGTCCTCTTCGAATCCTTCCAGCGCCCACGCTCCGGGACCGTCGCGGCGCAGAATCATACCGAGTCTGCCGGGATAGACGAGACCGCCGGTATCAGGCTTGACGTGAGGAAGGCCGAAAACCAGCTGACGATTGGCTGCGCGACGGTAGTCGTTGTCACGCTCGAAGTCGTTACCGTCTTCGTGCCAGCTCGACGGGGCATCCATGTTGGTGACAGCCGTTGCCAGAGACGGCAGATTATCGCGCACCCAACTCTGACCGTGCTCGTTCACACCGACTCGCGCGGAAGCATACAGGTAGTCCTCTGCGCTGCGGTCAATGTAGACCGCAATGGTACCGAGGTCCGTCACTTCGCCCGCGGCGACGGTAAACGTGCCGAGTTCGATGTCACCGGGATAGAAGCGTGAGAAATAGGCGTCACCGACTCGATGGAAGCTGCGCAGCGAGGTGATTGCGTAGTCGTTGGCCGGAAGCGTTGCAACGAAGAGGGATGTGCTGCTGGCATAGCCTTCGGTTGCTTGAACCCTGGGTAACTTGGCTTCGGTGACGTTGACATCCTGGGCCGCAAACGTCACCTGGTTGATCTGATAGACGCGGCCTGTCGGCGTGGTGTCGGCAACCTGTAGAACTACCATGCCGTGACCGGGCGGTATAACCGACTCGTCAGTCAGTTCCTGCAGAATCTGAACGTTTGACGCTGCGCATCCTCCCGTCAGGAGAACTGTCAACAACGTGAATAGCCTCGAGCTCATATCTTTTCCTTCGTTTGCCGATATCGATTATCCATCGTCGAGCGTTGGCGACAAGGTACTGGTCAGAGTTAGGGCAACGAAGTTGCGGAAGTGTGGACTGGCGCAGAAATTCCAGACTGAAAAGACGCGCCTTAAGCTTTCGTTCAGGTTGGCGGCAGCATGATGCCCACCGTGTCGTGTCACCCAAGGTCGTCAAAAGGCATCGGTGACCGGCAATACCTCATTGGAGAAATGAACAGGAGAGTACGAATGAAACCAAAGAAGTATCGTTTTATTAGTATGGGTTTTGGTCTTTTTGCCCTGGGCGCCGGCATGGCAGCCCCGGCTCTGGCCGACGACGGCATGAGCTACAACTACATCGAAGCGGCTTACGTGGACACGGAGATTGACGATGGTCTCGACGTCGACGGTGACGGCCTGTTGCTGAACGGCTCCGTCGAGCTGGGTGAGAACTTCTTCCTGACCGCAGGGTACGGGACCCAGGAGTTCGACTTCAGCGTCGATCTCGATCAGTGGGCGGTTGGTATCGGCGGTCATGCCCCGATTACCGACAAGCTCGATTTCGTCGCGTCGCTGAGCTACATCGATGCGGAGGTAGATACTCCGTTTGGTGATATTGAAGACGACGGCTACGGCGCGGGCGTTGGTCTGCGCGGTAAAGTGACCGACAACATTGAGCTCGAAGGTGGCGTGAACTACGTTGATCTCGATGACGGCGGTGACGACACGTCATTTGCCTTTGGCGGTCGCTACTACTTCACGGAGAACTTTGCGCTGGGCGCCGGTGTCGAGTTTGGTGATGACGTCACCAGCTGGCAGGCTGGCGTACGCGTCGAGTTCTAAGCGACTTTCGCTTACTGATAATAAAGGGGTGCCGTTGGCACCCCTTTCTTATTGCACCCGCCAGTTTTCAAAGGTGGACAAAGTCGCCGCGGCGCACCTTGTCGCCGTCGATGATCTCAGCCCGGGCGTAGCGCTCGTTGACTTCGATCACCCGCACCTTGCCCACCTCGCGCTCGACGGTGTCGAGCAAGAGTCCCGTGGCCGGATCCACCAGACGGCGCACTACCGTGGACACTTTCAAGAGATCACCTTCGCGTACGCCGGAAGCGCGATCCGCGTTCAGGAAAACCTCTCCGGCATCGGTACCGGCGACCTGAAAGCGCCGCTCGACGGATTGCTGCAGATCCTCGGCGATTTTCAGTACCGCCTGGCCGAGCGCGTTGCGTGAGGCAACGCCGAGAGGCGACTTGGCGAACGTGTCGCCACCGAGGCTGGCGCGCTTGTAGTCGAGGCCAATTGTCCAGCCGCCGGTTTTGGAGTCCGCGATGACGCGGTGGGAAGACTTGGTGTGCCCCGTCGTCGCATCGATGATGGAGATGTCGAGACCTACGTGCGCCTTGCTGCCGTTGCGTCCGAGCCGGATGCCGAGCGGCGTGTTGGGCAGGCCCATGCCGAGGGTCAAGCCGCCGCCTTTCTTGTTCGGATCGAACTCGGTCACGGTACCTTTAATGATGACTTCCGCCCCGACGATCCGTCCCGCGCCCGGCGCGGTTTCGCGGCCGACGACGCCCGCGAGGCCGAGTTCCTGCTCGCGCAGGAGGTTGGAAAGGCCGGTCCGGTCCAGAACGATGAAACAGTTGGTGCGGGTCAGCTCCGTCGCAAGCTGGGCGGCCAGGCCGTCACCGACGTTATAGCCCTCGAATGCGGCCATCTTGCCGGTCGCGTAAAACCCGTAGATGGCGACGCGGGGCTTCAGGCCGGAGCACTGCATGTTGTCGAGTGCCTGCTCCAGCGCGGCCGCTTTCATGGGTTTGTCCTTCTTGCTCTTTGCTTCTGCGACGCCGACGGCTGCGGTCAGCAACAGGCCCATGCAAACGAGAAGTATCAGTCGGGAGCGTGTCATGATCTCAGGTCCTTGTGTATTTTGCGGTGGTCAGACGTAGGTCACGGTCAGTCGCTGACAGGTTCATCGTCTTTCACCTTGTCCCTCAACATCGATTCCAGGTAGCGGATCTGCATCTGCTCGTTGTAGGTGCCGACGTTGCTGACCGGGTGAACGTAGTAGAGCTGGCCGTCGTAGAGCGGCAGCGCCCTGAGCGATTGCTCCGCCAGATAGCGCTGCACCGCGGGGTCGTAGCGCTGCTCGGGCAGCAGCAGAAAACCGTGGAGATAGTGGCCGAACGGGGGTGTGGCGTTGGCGCTGGAGGCGGCAAAACCCGCGATCAAGAGGATCATCAGGAAACGTTTCACGGGCGGCCTCCCTGTACGGTGACGATGTCGCGCTGTGCGGAGACGTTGGTGCCGTTGATGTCGCCGGAGTTGTCACCGCAGATGACAACGGTGTTGCCGCTGTTGGCCTCCACGTCGACGTCCAGGCAGCGGAAGCTCGATTCGAAGCGTGCAAGCTGCTGGTTCGTCTGTTGTCGCAGACCCGATACGGTGGGGCTGTCCGCGCGCCCCGCGAGACCACCCTGGGTCTGTAAGCGGACGTTGGCGCGTGCTTCTGCGTCGCGCTGTGCTCGCTCCTGTTCGAAGCGCATGCGCATCTCGTATACGCGCTGCAGCAGGATCTGCTCTTTGCTTGGTCCTGCGGCTTGAGCCTGGGGGCCAGTCTGGGCGCTAACGCCGCCGGAGCTGATGGCCAGCACGGCCAGGGAAACGAGGAGGAGTAGGGTATTGGGTCGGCGCATTGTTTTGTCCTCAAAGAGAAGGGGGCGCGAGGCCCCCTGTTCAGGTTGGTGGAGCTGGCTTACTTGCTGACGCCTGAGTTCATCTGGTCGGCAATCGAGTTGCTCGAGTCGCCAGACTGGCCAAGCTGACCGGCAGAGCTCTGCAGCGTGTCGCCGAAGACCGTGGCAGACGTGTTGCCTACCGGTGCGAACACACCCTTCGGACCCATGTCACGACCTGCGAAGGTGTTGGACTGGCTGATCGGTGCGCCGTTGCTGCCCTGGACGAAGAGGTTGTTCTGCGGGAGCTGGTTGGTGTTGTTGTTCACCATTGCCGGGCCGTAGAAGACCTGCTCGTCGTTGCCTGCGCTGACGACCGTCGGTCCGCCGGAAACGCCAACTTCGTGTCCGCGAGCGGCGCCAACAACCGTTTGACCTGCCTGATGACCGGCCTGCTGGTCCTGATATTTGTGCTGGGTCAGGGTAGGCGTGGCAATCTGGAAGTCGATGGTGCTGGTGTAGTCGTTGTCTTCCGTGATGTCGTTGTCTTCGGTGTGCGTGTCGTTGTCTTCAACGTGTGAGTACCAGCTGGAAGAATCGTTGTCCTCGGAGCTGTACCAGGAGCTGACGTCGTTGTCCTCAGAGGTGCGAACGTCGACGGCAACGTCGTTGTCTTCGCTGTACTGTGAGGTGTACTCGGAAGAGGTGCTGCGGTTGAACGAATCTTCGATGACAACGTCCGTGGTACGAGAAGCGTCCCATGATGCGTAGGGGCTATCGGCGTGGACGGCGCCAGCTGCGAACAATCCGGCAACAATCAGAGTGGGGGCAAATTTTTTCATTACGATCTCCGTTACGAGGTGTTGAGTTTCGGCGACTACATGGCTGCCTTATCGATTGAGTAACGGGGGTTTGTCGGGGGGTTCAAAAAAAGTGAAAAAAATTTGCACCACGCGGGCTGCCCTGGATAGAGCAGGCGTCATCCGGCGACGGGGTCGCCTGCTACGTCGGGCAGATGTGATCCCCGAAGCGGGGTAGCCGAGCGAGCGGTCTCAATCGCCGGGCAGGGAAAAATCCGGATGCAGGTCGAATGACACCAGTCCGTCGCCCTGATTGGTCATGCGCATGGGGAAACCGATGGTACGGTAGCGCCCGTTGTCCACATTCGTGATGTGCACCACTGCCAGGGTATCCGGTGAGAGTTCAGCAGGGTCGAGACGGAAAACGCCTCCGGCGGCGCGAATGCCTTCCGCGGGTTTGGCATAGCCCATCTGCTGCCAGGCCGGCACGTCGATCTGGCGCCTCAGCTGCGTGAGATAAGCCTCGTCCGCATCGAGTACGAGCCGCTGGGTTTCACCGGGCAGCTGGTCCCACAGCGAGAAGCCACGGTTGAAGTCGAAGTCGCCGGAGCGGGACCAGCCGGATTGCGACGTCGAGCGGTCGACCAGCTGGCCGTCGCGATACGTGGAGCGGGTGGTAGTCACCGATACGGACAGGCTCCAGCTGCCCCACAGGCCATACTGCAGGTATTGTTCGGGCCAGATGCGCGAGCAGTCGGGTTGCTCAAGGAACATGGTGTGAAACGTGCCTTTGCCTTTCGCTTTGTCGACCCGGGCGCTGATGAGAAAGCCGTCAGCGTACTTCTGCCCACCGATGCGCAGTCGCGCGTCCCCGTCGGGATGCTCAATTTTCTGCTTGTACTTTTTCTTGATGGGGTCTTTTGCCATCTTCGGCTTCTTCTTGCTACCCCCGCCGCCGCCGAGCAGTCCGCCGACCAGCTGACCGATTGCAGCGTTAGCGGCCTTGCCCACCATTTTGCCCATGAAGCTCTCGGCATTGCCGAGGTCCAGTGGTGAAGCTGCCAGCGGCGTGCCGCAGCGCGTGGCCGCCGCGGTAGCAACCTCCCGCTGGATGGGACCGAGATCGAGATCAATCTGTGGGTAGGCGGACGGGCTGGAATACTGGAAATCGCCTTTGTCGCTCGGCGGGATGTAGCCGCCGCCGGCGTGACCGCCGAGCGGTGCGAGAATCAATCCCAGAAAGACGAGCGCGCTAACGCGGTACATGACGGGTCTCCTCCCCGGTTGGGGTGCAGGTGATGGCATCGGCGCTTGCGGCCGCGGCGGTGGCACACGCATCGACGATGCCGTTGCCGAACTGTGGATCTTTGTCCGCGGTGCCGAGATCGCGAGCCTGACTGCTGAGCACAAGGGCAATGTCACTGGCGTTCGACAGCGGCATGAGCGGCCTGATCAGCGCGGCGATGCCGCTGACGTGGGCGGCTGCCCATGAAGTGCCCGAAGACAACGGAAAGGTGCCATCCGGTGCCAGGGTGAGGATGTCGACGCCTGGCGCTGCGAGGTCCACGTACTCACCCTGGTTCGCCTGCTGGTAAGGCGCGTTGAATTGATCGACGGCGGTTACGGCGAGCACGCCGGGCAGAGCCGCGGGGTAAGCCGCGCCCGCTTCGGCGCCGCCGTTGCCTGCGCCGGCGATGATCAGCCGATTCTGCGAAACGGCCAGGGCGACGTATTTAGCCACGAGATCGTCAGGTGGCCCGGCGAGACTCATGTTGATGATCTGCGCGTCGCGGGCAATCGCAGCGTCCAGCGCTTTCACCAGCGTGCTGGTCCAGCAGCGCGCGGCCAAGCCGTTTTCTTCGTTGGGCTGACAGGCTTTGAGCGCTAGGATTTTTGCGGCCGGGGCGACGCCGTAGGTGCCGAGCGCGTTGTCGGCCGCGGCGGCGATGATGCCGGTAACTGCAGTGCCGTGAGCGTCACTGCTCCAACCTTTTCCTGTCAGATCCAGCGCTTCGATGCGATCCGGCTGGTCCGGATCTTTCAGGTCCGGGTGATCCACGGCGACGCCGGTGTCGATGACGGCAATGGTCTGTCCGGCCCCGTCGGAAGCCGGGTGCAGCGCCAGCGCGCCCGTCTGACCCGGACCGTAATTGAACTGCGCCATCGGATCCGAATAGACCGGACCGGCGGTGGTCTCGAAGACGTGCTCGCGGCTGACCGCCGATACGGCCGGATCCAGCGCCAGGGCCGCCAGCGTCTGCACGATGGGCTGCACGCCGAAGTAGACTGCAATGGTATCGCCGGTGCTTGTGAGCTGACTTTCGCTGATGATGGAAAGGCCGTAGTTGCTGCCGATCTGGCTCGCGTTGCCGGAGACGATTGCGACAACCAGGCTTGGAATGTGCGCGGGCGCCACGCTCGATAGCGGTACGGTGGTGGTGCGACAGCCTTCGCCGACGAGAACCTCGTAGCCGGTGGTGTCCGCGGGCAGGTTGGACGCTTCCAGGGTGATGCTGTCGGCGCTGCTGGCCAGGACGTTGAGCGCAAAATCGGCGGCGTTGTGGGTCGGTTCTGCAGGGGCATAGGGGTCAAACGCCTCCTCGGGCGTTGCGGACACCTCTGCCGATTCGGCTGTCGTCGGTTCCGGCGGAGCCTCGGCGACTTCCTTTTCCGGGGATGCGACCGCCTGGGTGTCCGCGGTCTCTGCCCGGGTGCTGTCCGCGCCGTTGTCGCTCAATCCACGGAGATCAAGGTCGAGGGCCACGCCGGGGCCGGCTTCGCTGGCGAGCGGGGGAATGGGGTCAACGTTCCGACACATGCCGCCTTCGCCGCCCGCCGCCTCGGCGGTTTCGACTTCGGGTGCCTTGCGCATGATGCGCGCTTTGGCATTGCCGCTGTCGCTGGCCTGGATGCCCTGGCAGACACTCGTTTCACAGGCGGCAACGCCGCTCTGTCCACAGATGGACGCTTCGCGCTGCTGCCACTGGGACTCGGACATGTTGAACTGCACGAGGTTTTGGCGACCCTGGCGCAGCACGCGAGCGTTGATGATCTGGTTCTGCTCGAGCCAGGACTGCACTTCGGTTGTGCTCGTGAGCAGCACGTTGCGCGTTGGATCCGGCAGATTGATTGTGACCGGCTCCATGCGCGAGACGGGTACCGGCGCATCCAGGGCCGCGGTTTCAACCGTCGCATCGGTGACAGGTGCAAGGAGCGCCGTCTCGTCGTCGGAGTTGACGGGCTCGGTGGTCGCGCCCAGCAGGAAGGGCAGCGTGAGGCAGCCGAAAAGAAAGGCGTGTCTATTCATCCTGTGCCACCTCCGGTTCCGCGGGCAGCTCCGGCGCCGGCAGCGCCAGGCTCATCTGCGCCTCACGGGTGGCACCATTCTGGTTGGTGACCACCAGCCGCAGTTCCCACTGTGTGGAACCTCCCGCCGTGCTGGTGAGCTCGGTCACACCGTATCGACCCAGCGAGCCCCCCTGTACCGGCTCGCTCATCGTGGCAATGGTCTGCCACGCATAAGGATCGGGTGGCGGTGGTTCGTCTTTCTTCGAGCGTTTCTTCTTTTTCTTCTTACGCTTTTTACCGTCCTCAGGTTCTGCCGGGACGGGTATCGATCCTGCAGCGGCGCGGACTTGTAACTCTGCCCCGGTAAACGATGCCGCGGCGGCGGTGCCGGTCAGGGTGACATAGAGGCTCGCGTCATCGAGCTCGAGCGCGGCGCTGGCAAGCCGCGCATCAATCGCCTGCCCGGGATCCACGCCGAGACTCGCGATGTAGTCCAGCTGACCGTAGCCGGAGAGCTGGTCTACCCCGGGGGGTTCGACATCGATGGCCCCCTGAATCAGTCGCTGTTTGAGCTCGCTGCTGGACATCCGCGGCTGCGCCGCCAGCAGGCGTGATGCAATGCCGGTGGTGATGGCGGCAGAGAAAGACGTGCCGGATGCGCGGTAGTAGCGGGCGTCTTCGCCAACAACGGCGGCTTCGCCCGGATAATCGAGTGGATCGGACAAGGCGATGAAATCGGTATCCCGCGCGCGCAGGGACAACACGTCTACACCCGGGGCCAGCAGTGCCAGGTTGCCGCCGAAGTTCGAGAATCCGGCGCGCGCGCCGGCCACATCGCTTGCGCCCACGACGAGCACGCCGGGCAGCGTTGGATAACCCTGCTGTTCTGCGGAAAGGCCCCGGTTGCCGGCGGAGACGACAATCAAGACGTCGCGCTCCCGCGCATATTCCGCCGCACGCCGCTCGAGATCCGTGACGAGCTCGCTGCCGAGACTCAGGTTGATGATCCGAGCGCCGTGATCCACGGCGTAGTGGATGGCCGCGGCGACGTTGGCGCTCTGTGCCTGGCCGACGAAGTTGGCCACCTTCAGCGGCATGATCGTGGCTGTGGGGCTGGCGCCCGCGATGCCAATGCCATTGTTCGTGCAGGCGGCAACGACGCCGGCGATATGCGTGCCGTGTCCGCTCAAGTCCCACGGGTTATTGGAGTGATCGACGAAATTCCAGCCGATGAGATCGTCAACGTAGCCATTGCCGTCATCGTCGCGTCCGTTTTTCGTTTCGGCCGCGTTGCGCCAGATCTTCTCACTGGCGAGATCCTCGTGCGTGTAGTCGAGGCCGGTATCAATGACGGCGACGATCACCTCGGCCTGGGGGTCGGCGGGCGCAATGTCGGCGTACACCCGCTGTGACTTCAGTGCCCACTGATCGTCGAACGCCTGGCCCCAGGAGCCCTGTGCCTGATAGTGCGGGTCGTTCGGCGGGCTGGCCGCGTGTGTCAGCGCGGCGACGCACAGACACAGCGGCAGGGTGAGGCTCGCGGTGAGACGAATCATGGCTGCACCGGCTGCACGAACGTGGTCAGCGCGCTTGCACTGAGCTCAGTCTGGAGCGCCGTGACGTCTGCATCTTCCGGCAGCGCAATGTTGTACATGCCAAGACTGTTGGGGCCGTCGACGATGCGACCGTCCACTGTGGCGAGGAGTGCCGTCACTTCCTCGAGCGTTGTGTCCGCAGCAAACGCGATCGTCAAATCTGCCGTTGTGACTGCGGCCGTGCCGGATACCGTTTCGTACGTTGCTGCCCCGCGGGGGAAGAACGAACCGCCGTTGTCGGATGCGGTCACGAACACGACCATGGCCAGCACCGCGGCAAACTGGGCGCCGATGGCAAGCTTGGCCATGCGCGGCGTGTCGTCCCATTTGAAGAACGTGCTGATCCGTTCGAGAAGCCCGGGTTCAGCGATTGGCTCGCGCACGATGAGTGGCTCATCGGACGCTTCCTGTACCACCGCGTCGAGTTTTGCCATGGCGTTGTCGAGAATGGCGGGATTGTATTCGGGCTCGTGCGCCGACTGCTCGTTGATCGTTTCGGCAAAGAGCGACACTTCGTTCAGCTCAGCGGCACTGATTTCTCCGCTGTCGATGAACGCCTGCACCGCGCGGGTTTCGTCCGCGTTCAAGCTACCGGCAACAAACCAGGGCAACAGCTCTTCTGCTTCTTGTCTGTTCATGACGCCATCTCCACGCTGGCGGGGTCAATGCCAGCTTCGACGAGCAATCCCTGCAACTGCTTCTTCGCGTGAAACATCCTGGTTTTCACGGTGTTTTCCGGACACTGCACGATCGCGGCAATCTCCTGGTAGGAGCAGCCGTGGAAGAAGGTCAGCTCCACGACGTCCCGGTGTTCGGTGGATAATTGGCCCAGCGCGCTCCGCAACGCCGCTTTCAGCGTCGTGCGGTCCCGGTCGACCTCCGCCACGCTCTCGTTCGGGTCTGCAATTTCCGGGGCGTGTTCGACGTCGATCGTGTTGAATTCTTTGCGGCGCACGGCGTTGAGCGCTACGTGCCGGGTGATGCCCAGTATCCAGGTGCTCACCTTCGAGCGACCTTCGAACTTGGCGGCGTTTTTCCAGACTTCGAGCATGACGTCGTTGGTGACCTCTTCTGCTTTCGATGCGTTGCTGATCAAGCGGAATGCGTAGCGGAAAACCCGCTCGCCGTAGTGTTTGAACAGCAATTCGAAGGCCTGCTTGTCACCCTGAGCGATGCGTGCAACGAGGACATGCTCGACATCCTCTGAAGTCGCGCGATCCTCTTGTCCGGCTGGTACTTGTGCCGACATAACGCTCAA
Organism: Pseudomonadales bacterium; assembly: GCA_028285415.1. Lineage (GTDB taxonomy): Bacteria > Pseudomonadota > Gammaproteobacteria > Pseudomonadales > Azotimanducaceae > UBA4421. The sequence goes on along the minus strand of JANQPF010000013.1, from coordinate 97,235 downwards.
CTGTGCTGACGACATCGTCGCTGGCCACCTCGAATTGCCCGTTCGTACATTGAGTAACAGGCTGGCGGGAATCGGTTCAAAGATTCATGAACTTTTTTTACGTTGTCTTTGCGGCGTCGATGGGCCGCAAGGCAAGGCGTAAGCGAAGCCCCCGCTGGTCGCACAATCGTGTGTCGTTCGTTCTTTTCTGGCTTGCGCGCGTATGCGCGTCATACCCCCAATTTCCTATATTGCGCAGTCGTCAGAGCCCTTTCAACCGAACAAAAGTAAGGAAAGTGCAAGCTTAACTGATCTGTTTGGTTATATCGGTCAGGTAGCTGACAGAAGGGCGGAAACAGTGGAGGGATGAGGGTGGTCCGGGTGGACCACCCACGGAAGCTACTGGCAGGGGCCAACGGTCACATCAGGATCCTTGCCGTACACCCGACATATGCCGTCATCGAAGACGTTGTTGGTCTCGTCGAGCTCCCAGATCTCGCCGCCGCCTGACATCCCGGCGGAATCCACATAGAACGTCGTGTGCACGTCCCAGTCGGAGACGCGGTCGGGAACCGTCACCGTGCCGAGCACGGTGCGAACGCGCTGACCGGAAGCCACTCCGGGCACTCGTCCGGTGACGGTTGCGGAGCTGTAGACCGTACCGTTCGGGTATTTGATGTCGATCTGCGCCGTGACGTCGAAATCTCGTGCGTTCATCGGGCCGCTGTTGCCGGTGCGCACCTCAACTTCTACCACAGTGCCGTTGACGTAGTAGTCGCCGTCATCTGCATACAGATCCGGCAGTCCGATCCATATCGGCGTCGGGATGAGCTCAACTTCGATGATTTCACCGAAGAGATCTTTGATCGAGCAGTTGCTGATCCACATGCCGTGCTCGTTTCGCTCCAGCTCGCACGGGGCGGCATGGACGGCCATGGGGCTGACGAGCGCCATCAGCAGCATGCCAGCCAGGGCGTTTCGTAAGAAGGGTTTGAAAGTCATGGAAGGTCTCCTTTGAGGGGTTGAGTGGGTGCCGGGGTGGCGTCTGTTGATATGTGGCGTCTCGCCGTGAATCTGTTCACCCGTGTACGCAATTCAGGTGGCAAACCCTGCAAGCGACGCCGCGTAAGCTCTGTCGCGCAATCACCGGGAGTGGTCAGCATGGGCGTCGCCGCTGAGGCAGATACGGACATCGATCTCGTGAAGCGAATGGCAGCGAATGATCAGCAGGCTCTCGAACGGTTTCTCGACCGTCATGGAGAGCGGATCTATCGCTACCTGCTACGGCTGACCCAGGACCCGGCGCTTGCAGAGGAAACGGCCAACGACGTAGCGCTGGAGATATGGCGCTGTGCGCGATCTTTTCGCGGTGAAGCGAAGGTCACGACCTGGATGCTCGGCATTGCGAGAAACAAAGCGTTCAACGCTATGCGCGGCAAGCAGTGGCTGAGCTATATGCCGGAACAGGGCGAGTGGCTTGAAGATGACAACCATGAGATCGAAGCGCTGCGCAGCGATGAGGAACGCGCGCGTTTGCGAAAGCTCTTGCTTGAGTCGCTCCGGCGGCTCAGCGCGGAGCATCGAGATGTGCTCGAGCTGACGTTCTTTCACGAATGCTCCTATCAGGAGATTGCTGAGATTGTGGGTTGTCCTCCAGCCACGGTGCGCACGCGCATGCACTACGCCCGGCGGGCGCTGCAGAAAACGCTCGACGATGCGCCGCCGTCAGCGGCTGCTTTGATTGGCCGGCAGTGAAGTCACGCTATTGAGCAAGGAGAAAGCGCCATGCGCAGATTGATGGTTTTAGCACTGAGTCTCGCCGCACATGCGGCCTGGGGCGCCGAGTATCGGAGTGAGTTGAGTTTTGGTTACCTGGCCGGAGACATATCGGTGTCAGGCAGCAGCACGCCGGGGTATACACCCCCTCCGGTTGGCGAGCCCACCGAGACCCCGCCGATTGAACCCCCGCCCGTCACCTCGACATCCGCGGACGACGACTACAGCGGCTGGCAGGTAGGCGGCGAGGTGTTCTTTGCCCCGGTCGACACCTCGCACGGGCCGCGGCGGCTGGCGCCGTTCATGGATCGCGCGTCCAGCGTTGGCGGGCGCTACAGCGAAGTGGAAACCGATGACAGCGACGTCGAAACGGAGTCCTGGGAAGCGTTCACGCGGATTGTCGTCAACAACTGGGTGCTCGAGGGTGCGTTCGGGCAGTCGGAGGTCGACAGCGGCGGGGCTGATGAAGACGTCGACTTGTATCGCGCAGCCCTTGGCTACTACGTGGCACAGTACACGCAGGTCCGCCTCGGCTACGACAATGAAGACGTCGACAGCGTCGACTACGAACGGTGGGCGGTAGACGTCACCCACGTCCAGCAGCTGGAGAGCGGCATGACGTGGCAGGCCAAGCTCCTCTACGGTGATGTGCAGGGTGACGTCGCGATCGGCGACGATGACGGATCGGACATCGAGGCAGAGTTTTCCTGGTTCTTCAACGAAGCCTTCGGCGTCGGCGCCGACTATCGGCTGGCGAAACGCGACGCCAGCGGAGATACCGATGCCTGGAACCTTTGGACCAACTATTTCCCCACCGATAAGATCTCTCTGTCACTGAGCTATTTCAGCGAAGAGAACGATGACATCGATGCTGAAAACGAAGGCGTTGTATTCGAAGCAAAGTACCGGCTCTGATGCCCGGGCCAGGCGGTGATCGGGTTGCGTCCGCTGCTCGTCGCCGTTTTGACCCTGTGCTCGCTGCCGTTGGCGGCGCAACCGGCTTCGCCGATCGTGCCGGGCGAAGCCAGGTTGTGGCTGGGTGAGTCTGTGCGCGCGCCGGACTTTACGGACGCCGCGACGGTTGGCTTTCCGGATTACTGGCGGCTGGAACGTCGACTGCAGGCGACGGCAGGCTGGTACCAGCTGCGGGTAGAGATTCCGTCGCACTTCGGCCGCGAGGGCACACCGCTCGCGTTGATGGTGCCCAACACCTCCGGCCTGCTCGAAGTGTACTGGGATGATGAATATCTGGGCGGGTCGGTGCCGCTTACCGGAACGGGTGTCCCCATCGTTTCCGGCCCGCTGATGATGACCGTGCCACGCAGCCTGTCGACCGCGGGCGAGCACACCGTACTCATGCGGTTTACGGGGACCGCGGCAACCATCAACTTCGTGCGTGGACCTGTCATAGGCCCTGAAGCAGAGCTCAGAAAAACGTTCGCGCGGAAGAAGTTGACGCTGGTTTATCTGCCGCTTGTCCTTGGTGGCTTCAGCGTCGTCTCAGCGCTCATTTTTCTGGCAACCTATCGTCGCGATCCTTCCGCACGCGGCGTGCAGTATCTGACTGCCGGGCTGGTGGCGGCCTCATGGTCCGTGCTTGGGCTGTACGTTTCGTTTCCCGAGATGATGGCGCTGGTCACCGATCGTCTGCGACCTCTAATGTTCCATCTCTCGTTCGTTTTTTTCCTGTTTGCATTGAACGACATTGCGGAACGGCGTGGCCGGTTCGAGACCGTAGTGATGTGGATCACGGCGTTCTATGCCCTCGCGCTGTTACTGGTACCGCAGGTGCGTGTCTACCAGGTTGCGGTGCTGTGGACGCCGTTCACCTATTCGCTTGGCTTGTGGCTCTTCGTGCGCGTGCTGCAGCTTGCCGCAGGCCCGCCGCGCCGCTGGCTCATCATTGCCGCGCTGAGCGCGGTCCCGTTGATCATCGTGCACGACATCACCGGGGTCGTACGTGGAGGTGATTACTTCGCCGACCAGGTGCTCAGCGTGTTCAACCCGCCGCTCTATGCGTTTGCGCTGATGATGGTGTTGATTTCACGCGCGCGGATGCACTTGCAGACGGTGCTGACGCTGAACGAGGAACTGGAAGATCGCGTGGCGGAGAAACATGCGGAGCTGCAGGCCAATTATTCGAGGATTGCCGAAGCGGAGCGACGCGAGGCGGTGCTCAACGAGCGTGAACGCATGGTGCGGGACATGCACGACGGTCTCGGTAACCAGCTCGTCTCGACCCTGGCGCTCGTCGAAAGCCGCCGTTTTGATGCCGAAGAGCTCGAAGCGGCACTTAGAGACAGTCTCGATGACATGCGCATGATGGTTCATTCCCTGGATCGCGACGAAACCGATTTGTTAGAAATTCTTGCGCTCGTTCGCGAGCGCGTCGAGCCGCGTCTTACCCGCCAGGGATTGAAGTTCCGCTGGCGCGTCGAGGATGTGCCAGGAACGACGGACCTTGCGCCGGACGTTGCAGGGCACGTATTGCGCATCGTTCAAGAATCGCTGACCAACGTCGTCAAACATGCCGGTGCGCAGACGATAACGCTTTCCACGGGCGTCGAGATGGATCGTCGCTTCGTTGCCATTGCCGACGATGGGTGTGGCTTCGCCAGCTTGACGGAGGGTGAGGGCGGCAGGGGATTGCAGAACATGCGTGACCGGGCGCGTCAGCTTGGCGGTGAGCTTGCCATCGAGACCGGGACTGACGGGGGAACGCGCGTCACGTTGTGGCTGGATAGAAAGACGGAAGCGCAAAATGCGGAGAGGACGGAGGGGTGATGTCGGAAGAATACGGCGTTGTCATTGTGGAAGATGACCCGAATACCCGGGCGCAGCTTGCGGACAAGCTCGAAACGCTCGCGCAGTTCAAGGTGCTGGCTGCGTGCGGAAGCGTCGCCGAGGCGCAGAAAGCGCTCGCGGCCGATGCGCCGGACTTGCTGCTGGTGGATCTGGGCCTGCCGGATGGAACGGGTCTCGATATCATTACGGCGCAAAGCGAGCGCCACCCGGATCTGCCGATACTCGTGATTTCGGTGTTCGGCGACGAGCGCAGCGTCATCCGGGCCATTGAGGCCGGCGCTCAGGGATATCTGCTGAAGTCGGACACGAGTTTACAGATTGAAGCCTGCCTGCAGCAGCTGCTGGCGGGTGGCGCGCCCATCTCAGCACCCATCGCCCGTTATCTCATCAAGCGCTTACGTCCCGCAGTACCCGGCAAAGAGAAAGAGGGTGGCGATTCGGCCCCAGCCCGCCCCCCGGAAGTGACGTTGTTGAGCGAGCGCGAGCTGGAAGTGCTGCAGCTTGCCGCCAAAGGCTACAGCTATCAGGACATTGCGGAGCTTCTCGAAGTGAAGGTCAGCACCGTCAGCTCTTACACGCGCAGGCTGTACCAGAAGCTGTCGGTGCATTCGCGCAGCGAGGCGGTGTTCGAAGCCATGCGCCTCGGCCTGGTCGACGGTCCACGCTCCTGAGCGAACCGTCGACGACTCATGTCTCAGCAGTTGGACCAGCCGGTGGTGGTATAGATGCAGCCGTCGCTGGTGCCGCCGACGCCCATGCCGGCTGAATTGCTGTAGTGATTCCAGCTGCCGTCGCTGGTGCGCTCACCGCTGCCGTACCGAGAGTGGGTATCAACCGAGCCAAGACAGCCCACTTCGCCCGTGCTGAGATTGGCCCAGCAGCCTTGCGCATCCACGAGGTAAGCGCCGGGCGCAATCTGCGAGCCGATCGCAATTTCGAGCTGCTGGAGCTGTGCGACGGTCAGGCGCTGGCCATTGATGGCAACATTGCTCCAGCCGGAGGCGTGGACAGCCTGCACCAGCAGACTGATAGCCAGCACTGCGATGATCGAAATCGTTTTCATCGGAGGATCCTTGATCGAGTTTGGATACCCATGAGTAACGTGCTACCCGTGATTCGTTCAAATCGCCGTTGAGCGGGGATTGCAGGCGCATTGACATGAGAAATGACTGTGAGGAAAATGCGCCTCCCTCGCAGTCCGCTGCGGATTCTTTGTGGCTAGGTAGCTCAGCTGGTTAGAGCGCAGGATTCATAATCCTGAGGTCGGGAGTTCAAGTCTCCCCCTAGCTACCAGTTAAATCAAAAAGTTGATGAACTGGCCTTGTGTGTGGTCTACCTCGTGTAGACACTATGTAGACGCCTTGCGGGTTATCCACCACCGGTCTGAATTCGCACCTACTTGGTAGCGCGGGAGAGCCAGCGTGTTGGGCTTCCGGCTCAACGAATCTGCACAGATTGATGCTAAAATTAGTCGACACGATTCTCTGGCTAATTGATGACTGCTACCTTGTCCCAAGCCTCGTTCGTCATAGCGGCGAACGCTCATAACCCTTCGATTCTCAATCATGATTGGTTGTTTAGGAATGAAATATTGCCGGGTGAGGAGGCAGATTGGAAACTTGCCGCGCCAGCGATAATTACGCCGCCCGTCTCGACACTTGAGTACCAAAACGGAACGAAGATCGTTTTGGAGACGAACAAGCTATCTGTTAACTGTGTCCCACTTGCGGGGAAGGTTACGCAAGCGCAAATAGACAACGCGAACCGAATTGCTGTTAGGTATGCGGACACGTTGCGGCATGTACCGTACACCGCGATCGGCAATAACCTCAAAATGCTGTTTGACTGTGAGAATGCGCATTCGCGCCTGATAGAGTGTTTTGGAGGATCGGGGCCGTGGACCGATGGGTTAGGTACAGTCCAGACGAAGATGACCTATAAGCGAGTTGGTCACACTCGAAATATCGAGATTTCATCAGGAAAGGGTAAATTTGTTGATGAGACTGGGGCGGTGTTTGAAAAAGACGCCGTATTGATAGGTTCAAACTACCACCACGACATAGATACATATGAAGAGGCGATAAGAGTGCTACAGGACTATCGAAAAGACCTTAGTGATTTTGGTCAATTCGTTGAACAAGCTGCAGGATTTATTCGTGGCTGAACCTCTGTTCGATACCGAAGAGTTTGATGAATCCTCAAACACAACCTCCCCAGTTAAAACTCCGTTTGGAATCGACTTTTATCGCACGGGCTTTTACTCGGAAGTTGAAGATTCGTTCGAGTCTTTTCAGTCAGGTTGGCACGGCGTTACCCAGTTCGACGTTCAGACGTTCACGAATCCGTCAGAAAGCGAAGGTGCCCAGACCGAGAGAGATGACGCGAACACGAGCCTCGAAGATCGAGGTGATTTCTCTGTCGACTTCTACTTGACGTTGTTGCGGAAGAGCAAACCGCACAGTTTCGTTGAGCCTATGATTGAGAGGGTGGAAGAGCTGCGGCAACTCGCGGCAGAAGAGGGGCCAGGCCAAAATGCCCCGAATTCGAATTCCTTAAAAGGATTCTTCAGATTCATCTACACGAATAGGACTCGGATCAAGCGCCGCCCAAGGTTGGTTTTAACGTACGAAGGCAATCTAAGGGCAGAATGGAAAAAAAGGTTTAATGACCGCGCCGTTGTTGAATTCCTAAACCCAATAGATCTGAAGTTTGTGTTAATGCGACCAAACGTAGCACACAGAACTCGTATCAACCGATCTTCTGGTTCATCGACAGTAGATACGTTCTTTCAGGATTTGGGTATTGACGAACTCTAGCGACAGCACGCGAGCGATAGAAGATTCCTTCTATTGCGCTCGATACGTTCCAGCATCCAAGATCGATCAAGGTGAAGTAACAGGCTCGGCTTTTATGCTCAGAATGGATGGCGACGGAACATTGGAAGAATATCTGTCAGTCAGTTGCCCGAACCTTACCGATCAAGAATCCTTCGAGAAGCAGCTGGCGGAACTCTCCCGTATTTACATTGAAGAGAAGGACTTCACACCCGGCAAGACCTCCGCCTTCGCTCTTTTTCAAGTGGGACAGACAACGAGTTACGTGAAAGCGACGGTCGATGCTTCGCTGCGATTTCAGCATATTCCTGAAGACGACGATAAAACACACACAGGTGTTTTCGGTATTGAGTACGACAACGATTTGATTAGCGAGCTAATTGCGGATTGCGTTGGATTTACGTTCCCTGTTTACACGAAAGGTAGCTAATGTCAGTTTCAGAGTGGTCGAAAACCCTTCTGGTTCCGCTTCGCGATTGACCTACCGCTTCCGCATGATGGCAGACTAGGCTCGAGTTCGTACATCAGCTTCGATTTATGGCTGGGACTCTAGAAGTCGAAGTTCTCGTATGTCTTTCGATGAGTGGTTGTCCGAACATGGATTAGGAGAACTACTTCAGAATCGCTGCGCGCGCTGGGATTCAGCCATCGACGCGAATCGATGTTGACCCGGGTGACGAGGCCATCGTCTTCAAGCAGACAGTAAAAAGGGATTTCCTCGGCCGAGGGTTGCCAAGCCTTGGAAATCTGATTTTCATGCCTTGGCATCGACAATGCGTCCAAGAGGGTTTTGAGTCTGTTATCGAGATCACCTGATTGCGTGAGGATGTTTCCGATCTTTTCGGGCCTAAGCAAGGTAATGTCCAAGCTTGCTGTGGTGTGAAGCCTTTTACTGACTAGGCAAGCAAAAGAGTGACCTCCAGATTCGAATATGAGGCTGTTCCCCCCGGGCGGATTTTCTGGCTTTCTATCTGGATCCAGAAGCTCCTTCATTCTTGAAAGCGGCTCGTGCTCCCATAGCTCCTTTAGTTGCGGATGCAGGTAGGATCGAATCAGATGCTTGTCGTCGGGCTTTCCGTTCGCTACCAGCGGTCCTCTGTAGAATAGCGTGAGGTCCATTACTGCACCCTAACGCGACGTTGAACCACTGGCGTAAAAGTCACTTCGCTCCAAAGGTTTGACTACGCGGCGTGCGCCATTGTTAAGCGTCACTTGGCAACGGACTCCTTATAAATTCGACCAGCATTTCTCCGATTGCCGTTGTGCGCCTTTCCAAAATTCCCATCCCAGTCATCATCATATGCAGAGATTCCGTGTTGACCAGAGCGCGGGAATAGAGGTCCTTCCAGACTGGATCGTAGATGTGGCGCTCACCGCGCAACTCAGGATAAGCAGCTTCCACTAGGTGACTAGCTGCGCCCATTGAGATATTCCCGAAATTCGATTGGTGAGCATTGACGAATCCCTGAGGATCGTTGAACAAAACTAAAAGTTTAAGGTGCACCGCGCTCAGTGTATCGACAAATGTCAGGAGCATTTTCTGCATTGACTCTTCTGGGGCTTCCGGGAGGGCTGTATTCAACACAGCGTTGCGCAGCGCTTCACGCTTTTCTCGGTTGCTGGTTCTAATAGCTATCTGCGATGCTTCGAGCGCAAGATCTATGAACGCTTCATGCTCCTGAAGGTTTTCTAACACTACCCCTACGTCGCGTTCCAATTGCCTAAGACCTTCACCTATTTCTTGCATCCACTGATCTCGACGCTTTTCGATAGAGGGTGTGACTATCGCACTTAAGAGTTCGATTGAAGCGGTCCCGGCAATTGGAATAACCCCGAGCCCAGCTCGAGCAACTGCATGTGCTACATCAGCTTTGTTTGAGGTTGGTGGACGGTATTTCTTTTCTTCATCGTCACTCATGGACTTACCTTCGCGTAACGTCTGACACCGAGCTTAGCGAACTACTAACAGTATGACGGATAGTCCGTCCGAATTAGCGGTTCGTTAGGTGTCAAATGGATGATCAAGCCTATCGTACCATCCAAGATATTGCCCAAGGGTGTACTTCGGTCTTTCCCGCTGGAGGTGGCTGGTAAGGGAAGAGTTCACGCGATTCTTTAAAGATACTCCACGCTTCGTCCGTAACTGCAAATGGTACCCAGGACATGTCTACCTGCTGGCCGCGAACGGCGCACACTCGGATAATTCCTTTGCCGATCAAAGGTGCTGCGTAACCTCCGTCTGATGAAGTTTGGAATGTCTTCTGATTGTGATGAATTAGGTAGCCGATGATCGCTTTGTCCCGATCGGTCATCAGTGGAATATGGTTTTTAACCATCGCTCAGTTGGCTGCGCACCCTGAGGAATTCGGTGTAGACCTCGTCGAGGGTGACTTGCCGCGCGCGTTCTCGGCGGCGTTTCTGCACGGCATCGTCGCCTAGGGCAATCTGACCGAGCAGCTGTTGGGCGCGATTGCGGGCTTGGGCAACGGTGAGTTCACCTTCACGTCCGAGCGTCATGCGTCTGACACGTCCGTTCACGCGCTTTTCGAGAATGAAGGATTTGAGGCCACTGGCGGTGATGCGCACCCCAAATCCGCGCAATTCCGTATCCCTCACGAAGCACTGTCCGTTTGTGGGCGGAGCTATTTTGGCGAGGCTGCTTTTGGTAATCCTGACCCCAGGATGGTGCACTTTTGTAGACACTATGTAGACGGTCTAGAACAAACACGTTAAGGGGATCTAAAACGCCCTCGTAGTAAATGTCAATAAAAACAGGGCTTTACGAGGCTCCTTCAGGCTGCTTAAAACGACTTCAAAGTCGAAAAAGGCGGTTCATAATCCTGAGGTCGGGAGTTCAAGTCTCCCCCTAGCTACCATTCGTACCAAGCTTCCAAGACTATGACGCGTTGATGGCTCGGCTGGGCAAGTTTTAGCCAGTTCGGTAGCCAGCCAGCTGTTATTGCATCAGCACGACCATGGTCTCGAAAAAACGCGCCATGTCCCCGCTGGTCTGAGCAAAGTCAGCATCGGCCACCAACATCACCGTCTGGGTGACGCTCTGATCGTCTGCGCTCCATTGAAGGGTATTCAGCCGGTGATAAAGGTCGTCACCATCCCGCCATGTACTGCGCCATGAGACGATGCGCAGGTTGGCGTCAAACTCTACATCGGACGATGGATCGCTCACGACATCGGCCAGCGCACGTCGTAGCGCCGGTGACAAATTGCCCTGTTTGCGTGGCGCTCCGCCAGCTAGCGCCTCTTCCAATCGATGCCAATGCCCCATCTCAGCACCGGATACCACCTTCACAAAGGCAGCCGGTCCGAAGCCGTGGGTGGATTTCCAATCTTCATGCAGAAACACCGCGTCCGCTTCGATGCCATAGCGGTCGACAACGCTCGTAGCACTGTCGTCGGTTAGTGGACGAAACTTGCCGTAGTCGACGGTTACGTTCTCCAACAACTGATCGAGCCAAACGTCCTGTTCTACTTGCTGTCCGCTACGTTCGTCTGCGGCATGCGCCGTTAGAGCGGCCATCACAATCCACAGGCTTAGAACGAAGGCTGGCAGCGACATAGAGGTGTTCATCCGGCCAGAGTGCCGCTTGAACAGGTCGGGTTTGGTGATGTGGTTCACGAAGCTCGCCCTCTGGTTTCTATGGGTCATCCTGATTGCCGCCTAGGACTGCAAGATTGAGGACGCTGGCCTGGGAGAGCATCTCTTCCAGTGCCTGTTGAACGTCGTCTTGCTCAACCGTCCCTTTTGCCTCTCGTTCTATCGAATACTGAGCAAGACGTCTCATCAGTTCTTTGATGAAAGACGCGCTCACACCTTCTGTGCGCGAAACGATGTCATCAGTCAGATCATTCGGAATGACCAGGCTTCCGCCATACAAGGTCATCAGTCGACGACGGCAACCGTCGTCGGGCCTGGGGAACTCTATGAGCTGATCGATGCGACCTGGCCGTGCTATGAGCGCTTCCTCCAGAACTTCCGGTTTGTTGGTCGAGAGAATGAAGAGTATGTCCGCATCCTCTTTCAGACCGTCCATTTCGTTCAGAAGTTGATTGAGAAGGATTTCATCCGCCGGTCCATGCATGCGCTCGCGGGACTTAGCGAGCAGGTCGGCATCTTCGATAACGAAGATTACGGGCTGTAGTAAGCGGGCTAGCGAGAAGTACTCTGGTAGCAGGCCAATTTGTTCCGCGGTGACGAGAAACGTCGTGTGTCCGGGCAACTGCGATGCCAGGTACCGAATCGTATGGGTTTTCCCGGTCCCGGGCGGTCCGTAGAACAACACGCCGCGTTTGGTCCGTAGTCCTAATTCACGAAGTTGATCTCGTTGTTCGCAGAAGCGAATGATCGATCTGTCCAGTTCCTTGAGCGAAAGTTCCGGAAGGATGACCTGGTCCCTATCCACGGATTCGATTCGGTGGACGGTGATCCCCGTAGAACTGCCTCCATAACGCGGGGATTGCTCCAGGGACAAGACTTTGCCCCGATAGGACTTTGCCTCGCGGATGTGTTCTTCGATTGAGTCGAAGATACGTCGACAGATGGCTGCCGTTTGTTCACCCTGCGGTCCGCCGATTTCCAGAAAGATCTTGAAACCACCGGTGTAATCGTTTTCGCGCGATAGAACCGCGGCGTAGCGAGCATTGTCCTCTTCAAGGAGCCACAGGCCGTTGATTTGACATTGTTTTGGCGCGGCCTCGCCGATGTCTATTTCTTCGAAAGACAGCGGCGCGATACCGTGAGCGTTGCGCCCTTTTGTCCATACGGTCGTCAGGTCAATATGTTCATGTCCGTACTGCTGCTTGACGCCCAAAGCACGGATCGCCTTTGCCGAAAACAACTTCTCAATCGCTGTCTGCAAGTCTGCGCGAACCCTGCCGGGATAAGTGCGGCTGGTTTTTACAAAGCTGTCCGGTGAGACATCGCCGAAGTGCCAATCAAGAAGCTGAAACGTGTAGCGATGCTTGGAGGTGGGTAGTAGATCCTGCAGGTGTCCCGCGCTGCGAACGGTGCATTCGTCACAGATGTTTGCTTTGTCTCCGGCGAAGAGGTGCTCTACCGCGTTGCTTACTTTGCCGCAGAAAGAGCACTGCTTTGGTCCCTGCTCATCAGGACTTGTGTAGTCCCGGCAATCTACGAGTAGCTTGTGCTCGTTCTCTTCGATAGACGTTTCCAATTCAGTATGTATCGCCTTCGCTATCGTTTCGGGATAAGGGCCGAATGCCCATTTGCCGGATTTGTTGATCCTTTGAGCCAGGGCCTCCGCCTCGTACCTGGGTAATGCGAACACACGGGAGATGAGGTCAACAACGAAAGCGAACGGCGTAGCGCTATCGTTGTAGATTGTGATCTCGAAGCGAGCATCGGTCTCCGGTGCATCCTGCATATCAGCTGTCTGGTGTTCTGAGGAGTCGCGAAACTAGCATACCTGCATCACGTTTTTGGTGGTTTGCTGCACGGTTCTGCACCATTTCGGGAGAGCAAGCTTGTTGATCTCGGTATGATGAGTAGTTGATCGGACCCAGGGACTAAGGGAACAGAACAAGCGTGTTGCACACTCTCGCCATAGGTAACTACCGGTCGGTATTAGATCTCGTCGTACCACTCACATCGCTCAACGTAATCACCGGGCCGAATGGCAGCGGCAAATCAAACCTCTATCGAGCGCTACGCTTGCTCGCAGAAACGTCCAGTGGTGGCGTAGTCAACGCGCTGGCTCGCGAGGGCGGTCTGCAGTCTACGTTCTGGGCGGGCCCAGCGAGTGTTTCGGATCGCATGAAGAAAGGTGAGGTCGCGGTACAAGGCACCCATCGCAGCGGACCAAAGCGGCTGCGACTTGGATTTTCGGGTGATGACTTCGGCTATGCCGTATCTCTTGGATTGCCGCCACCGCCCGACCCGGCTGATCCCGAGCCCTCGGCATTCTCGTTGGACCCGGAGATAAAGCGGGAAACAATCTGGTCGGGTCCCAGCTATCGTCCTGCCAGTGCGCTGGTAGACCGAGAGGGCCCGGTCGTCAAAACCAGAGTTGCGCGAAGCTGGGAGGTCATCGCGCAGCACGTGCCTAACTTCGAAAGCATGTTGACGCATAGTAGCGATCCTGAAAAAGCGCCGGAAATTGTGAGACTCAGGGAAGAGATACGGTCTTGGCGATTTTACGATCACCTCAGAACCGATAGCGATGCGCCATCGCGACAACCTCAGCTGGGCACGCGGACGCCTGTGCTCGATCATGATGGACAGGCGCTCGCTGCAGCATGGCAGACCATTCGAGAGATTGGCGACAGAGGAGCATTGGACGAGGTCGTCGCGGACGCTTTTCCAGGAGCTCACGTTGAAATCGGGGTTCGCGAGGACAATCGATTTGCGTTGACGTTTCATCAGGAAGGGTTGCTCCGCGGTTTAACAGGGTCAGAACTCTCAGATGGAACACTGCGATACCTGTTGTGGATTGCAGCGTTGATGACGCCGCGGCCGCCACCGTTGATGGTGCTCAACGAGCCGGAAACGAGCTTGCATCCCGATCTCCTCCCGGCTTTGGGCCGCCTCATCCTCAGGGCGTCTGAGCACAGTCAGATTTGGGTCGTCACGCACGCGTCTCGTCTGGTGCACGCGCTTGCAGAGGGCGAAGACTGCAACGAGATTCAGCTCGAAAAGGAACTAGGACAAACCGAAGTCCAAGGGCAGGGAATGCTCGATAAGCCGAGCTGGCATTGGCCGGATTAAGAACGCGAGAACGGGCAAGCAACTTCTGGACTGCATCAGCCGGTCCTTCCTGAGGTCTGCGGTTGCCAGGGCGGGACCCCCGACTTCATTCGGTTTTACCGATGGTTTCGCTCGGCTATGTAGATTGGAAAATGCCGGGTTTAGCCCCACTGTAGGGGATTGTCGCTAAACCCAAAAAATTCACAGACAGGAAACGCGCTATGCGAATTGCCCTATTCCTCATGACCAACTTTGCCGTCCTCATACTGGCGAGTTTGACGTTTCGTTTGCTCGGCTTCGAGTCGATTCTGCTCAACAACGGGGTGGATCTGGATGTCAACGCGTTGCTCGTATTTTGTGCGCTTTTCGGGTTTGGCGGCGCGTTCATCTCCCTCTTCATATCTAAGTGGATGGCCAAGCGCAGCACCGGGGCTGTGGTGATCACCGATCCGCGCGACAGCACGGAACGTTGGCTTGTCGATACGGTTGCCAGACAGGCTGAGCAAGCAGGCATTGGCATGCCGGAAGTGGCCATATTCGATTCCCCTCAACCCAACGCCTTTGCTACGGGAGCAAACCGAAACAACGCGCTGGTTGCCGTAAGCACGGGTCTTCTGCGCAACATGAACCAGGGTGAGGTAGAAGCGGTCTTGGGACATGAAGTCGGCCACGTGGCAAACGGCGACATGATTACGCTGACCCTGATTCAAGGTGTGGTGAATACGTTTGTCATGTTCCTTGCGCGTCTGATTGGCTTCTTTGTCGACCGAGTTGTGCTGCGCAACGAGCGCGGGCTTGGCATCGGCTACTACCTGACGTCGATAGTGGCAGAGATTGTCCTCGGGATACTCGCGACCATGATTGTGATGTGGTTTTCCCGTCGGCGTGAGTTCCGTGCAGACGAGGCGGGTGCGGAGCTTGCCGGTCGCGGCAATATGATCGCGGCGTTACAGCGGTTGCAGCGTCATTCAGATCAGCCGGACCAGATGCCGGATTCCATGGCGGCATTTGGTATCAGTGCCGGTACCCGGCAAGGGTTGAAGGCGTTGTTCACGTCCCATCCGCCCTTGGAAGATCGGATCAACGCGCTCAAGGCGCTGCAATAGACGGAAACCTCAAGACGTTGGGCAAGGTTCGAGGTGCAGTGCAACGGTAGCGGCGGTTGCCTCCGTTGGATACAGGCCGATCGAACCAAAAATCTGCGCTACCGCGTATTTCTCGACTTTCATCGCGTGTACCGCAGCTGCGGTATCGCGATCGTCATGTAACCGCGGCACGACGCAAACCAGTTCGCCGGCGCGTAGCATGCTGAGCGTCTGACCGTCCAAGCCGTGGGCCAACGCCTTCTCGCGAGCCATGCCCACCCACGCGCCGTCGGGACGATCGACAATCCACAGTCGGAGATCAACGACGTTCTCTTGCGAATCTCTGGCGTACAGGGAGATCACCTCTTCGGATTCACCCATGATGGAGTAGAGGGCTGGGAACAGTGCCAGGGGACTGACGGCGACGGCAATCCACCCGAATGGTCGAAATCTTCCGACCCCAAGCAAAATTCCGCCAAGCACAATTGCACCGATACCACCAAAGAGCGCCGCGCCGTGTGGCATCGCGTATGGACCGGCGTGGATGAGACGTATGCCGAACACGGCAAGTCCAACGCCAATAAAGATGACCCCGATAAGCAGACTGGCTTTGCTGCGTGGATTAGTCACCGACCCTCCATGCCTGATTGAATGACTGAATCACCCCCGACTTGCCTCTGGACTGGGCTCAGCGCCTTGCCGCCAGCGCGCAAAGTCGCGCGCGAGGGAGCGCTTGAGTCGAAGACAGGTGCGATACACGAAACCGGCTAGCCGCAGCGGCAACGGACCCGCCGCGATCTGCGCTTTGAATGCAGGTCGCTGGGATAAGTGCCGGTAGTAGCGTTCAAGATGAGCGTGTTCCTCCAGCGGGTAGCCGGCCAGCGCAAGGCGATGCAGCGTAATGAACCAAGCAACGTCCGGTAGGGTCAACTTGTCGCCAAGTAGATAAGTGCGTTCCGCCAGTCGCTGATTGAGGCGTGTAAAGGCATCGTGAAATCGTCCGATATACCCCAGGTTGTCGTCAGCTTCTGGATCCTCGTGAATTGCCGGTGCGATGTAAGTGAAAGTTACCGCCCGCAAGTCAGCGTGCAGTTGATCCTCCAAGTCGAGCAGTTCTTGCAACGCTTCCTCATCCTCGGCGTTCGAAGGCAGCAGTGACGTATCGGGTGTGGCGAATTGTTGGTTCAAGTACGCAATGATGTCGTTGCTTTCGATGTGCACGTCGCCGTTGTGAACCAGCGTCGGCACGACACCATTCGGGTTGATGCCTACATACCAGTCCGACTTTTGCTGGTTTTGACGCAGATCAACGTGATGCGATTCGAAATCGACCCCAAGCTCTCCAAGCAGGATCCTTACTTTCTGGGAACAGGAAGACATGTGGTAGTGGAGCAGGTGGACACCTTGCCACTCGGTGACCTCTTTGGTTGTGACCTGGTCGGGCGTGAGTTTCATTGTCAGGTCCTCGATTCAGAGAAATTTATTAGACTGCTCGACATAATAAATATTATACTATCCATTCTAATAAATGAGTCAAGCGGCATCGTGAGCAAATCTATCGCTGTAAAGCGCAAGCCCGGTCGTCCAAAGCTGGATAGAGAAGACGGCAGATTGGCCATCCGGACGGCAGCGCTGAAAGAGTTTGCTCGGTGCGGATTCAAGGGCGCTAGTATCGAGGCGATTGCACGGTCCGCGGGGGTTGCCAAACCCCTGGTGCATTATCACTTCGCCTCAAAAGAGGCGTTATGGAAAGAGTCGCTTGCGGAAGCCTTTGAGGGGCTGAAAGCTGAGGCGGTCCAGTTCACGACTGAATTCAGTGCTCGAGAGCCGCAGGCTGCGGCTGACGAGTTCGCGCGTTCCATCGTCAGGTTTTCTGCGGACAACCCATGGCTGGTCAGAATTGCGGTAGATGAAACCCGTCAGGGTGGAGAGCGAGCTCAGTGGTTGAAACAGAATTACCTGCAGCCGTTGCAGAAGATGCTGGTTGCGACGGTCGAGACGGTTTTCTCGCGTGCGCCTCGTCAGTTTGCGGCCCATGTCATCCCAACCATTTTCGGCGCGATCAACTTTCCGTTCATTGACGATGAAGTCATTGCCGAAGTGCACCAGGTTGACGTGTTTTCGGAAGACTACATTGCAGCGCAAGCCGAGCTCGTTGCGGTGATGTTGCGCGCGTGCCTGACGCATTACGCATGAGCGTGTTTTGCGCCTGGGCCGCGGGCTACCCTCCAAAGCTGTGACGTTCAGTGTGCTAGGGTGAATCTCAAACAAGAGGAGGTTTTCACGGTGATCAGTCGCGTCAATCCAGAGGTACTGCCTGATTCCACGTCGATAGGCTATTCACAGATTTCCGTAGTCGAGTCAGGGCGGATTGCCTACGTTTCAGGCCAGGTAGCATCCAGAGGCAATGGAGAGCCGGCACCTGACAACATCGCCGAACAAACGAGATGGGTCGTAGCCAACCTGGCGGGTGCTCTCGAGGCGCTCAATGCGGGTACCGAGGATATTGTGTGGCTACGCATCTATGTTGTGGACCTTGATGAAGAAAAAATGTCCGAGTCCTTTCCGATACTGCTCGAATTCCTCAACGGCTCCCAACCCAGCCTGACCGGGATAGGCGTTTCAGCGTTAGCGGCCTCAGACTTGATGTTGGAAGTGGAAATGGCGGTGCAGGTCTAGGGGTTATTGCCCACACGGAAGTATCGGCCCAAGCTAAATCTACTTGCCCATGGTGAGGAGGTTCAGCAAAAGCTGCCCTTCTATCTGCGCGAGTATCTCCCGCGCCCGGTGCCGCTGATTTGGTGGCAGCTTGCCGGCAATCCACTGCTCATAGTTTTCCAGAATCTGATTGGCCGTGGCGCGGTAAGGATCACCGCCACGAATGGCCAGACCGATGATTTCGAACCAGAGCATCAAAACCCCGCGCTGAAGATCGCTCTGCTCGTTGTTGTCTGTGAGTGCCGCAACGATTTGCGACGCAGAGGCGCGGGATTGCGGGACCAGCTCGTCAAGTGAGGCGGCCATCCCTTCCGCAAGCAGCAGAAGCGCCTGGGCAATCAGCTCTTCCTTCGTTTCGAAGTAGTACATGAGCATCCGGTCGCTGATGCCGGCGCTGGCGGCCAGCGCGCGGACTCCGCTGTCCTCGAATCCTCTGGCCACGAGGTGGTTCGCGACACGCTGAACAATCTCTTCGCGTTTGATCTGAGTGGCGAGGGTATCCGGGCTCACTGGTATTCCTGAAAGGTATTGACCCATTGTAGTGTGTAGCGTACGCTACGTTCAATGTAGCAAGTGCTACGTATCAAGTGCTAAGTATAGAGCGGGTATCAGATGCGAAAAACGTTGCTCACCCTGGCCCTGGTTCTGATGAGTTATCTCCCGGAGGATGCGATGAGCCAAGACTCACCCACACAGGTAGCCCTTGCGTTTCTCAAAGCGATGGAAAGCATGGATTTTGAGACCGGCCTCGACCATGTCGCCGAGGACGTGGAATACGTGAACAGTCCGGGAACGACCGTTCACGGACACGGTGGCGTAAGAGAGGTGTTGGAACCTCTCTTCGCACCCATTGAGGAAAACGAGTTCATTATCGAGCGTACGGCGGCAGAGGGTAACGTCGTTTTTGTCCAGCGTCTGGATCGGCATCGTGTTGCGCAAGGCTGGTTTGAGCTGCCGGTAACCGCCGTGATGGAAATTGAAGATGGGAAGATCTCTTATTGGCGCGAGTACTTTGATGTCCAGACCATTCAAACGGCGATGGCAGAACTCATGGGAGGCACGCCGTGAACGGTCTGCGCATCCTTCTCGCCGTGATTCTGGTTGCAGTCACGCTCTACACCATCCCGGTGGTGTTGGCGCATGGCATCAATCTATTCCCGTATTTCTTCGGTGACATCCGGGAGATGGGCTGGGCCGGGCAGTTCAACGTGGACTTTTTGGGGTTCCTCACGATGTCAGCAGTCTGGACGGCCTGGCGGAACCAGTTTTCTGCTTCGGGTCTCGCGTTGGGTACGCTGGCGTTTTTCTTCGGAGCGCCGTTTCTCACCATCTACCTTCTCTATCTCAGCTTCAGCACAAATGGGAATTTGCCTGTGATGCTGCTCGGGTCCGAGAGAGCGAACGCATGAGCTGGCCGGAAGCGCAAACTGCCGCCACGCACCTGGGTGACATCGAGTATCGGGACGTCGGTGAGGGTCCAGCGCTCGTCTTTTTACATCTGGTGCTGGCGGAAGCTTCACACTGGGACAAAATGCCCGCACTGCTCAGTGATCGATACCGATGTATTTTTCCTACGCTGCCGATGGGCGCACACCGGCTACCTGCCCGCAGTGACGCAGACTTGTCGGTGGATGGTCTCGCCCGCGCTGTCGTTGATCTGATCAAAGCGCTGCAGCTCGATCGAGTAACGATTGTCGGCAACGACAGCGGCGGTGCCATCAGTCAGGTGTTGGCTGCGAATCATCCTGAGGTTGTTGCCGGCGTGGTCCTCACCAACTGCGACATGTATGACGACTTCCCACCCAAGCTCTTTTCTTACTTCAACTTGCTACCTCACATACCAGGTGGGATGAAACTGGCAGGGCACGCGTTGAAGATCCGTGCGTTCTGGGGACTGCCGTTTGTGTTCGGCAGACTCACGAACGTGGTCGATGCCGTGAAGATCGATCGATGGGCTGATGCACTGCTTGCGGATGCCCGAATCAGGGTGGATGCGCAAAAAGTGCTGTCGGGTTTTGGCGCCGAGGTGACGAATCGTGCAGCGCGTGCCTTGCGAGAGACCAACATACCGATATTGGTGGCATGGGGTGAAGATGACCGGGCGTTCAAGCCGGCGCTGGCAGAGCGGTTCGTTGACGAGGTGCCCACAGCCGAGCTGATCTGGATAAGCAATTGCAAAACGCTCGTCTGCTGGGATCAACCGGAAAAGCTCGCGGCACTCATAATCGAGTTCATGCAGAAAGCGCCCTGGGTCAAAGACAGCGAGACAACGGCACCAGAACAAGCGACTTAGAGCAGGTGCCGCTCGTCTTCGAAGCACAACGAGTTAATCCAAATTTTAGGTTCTGTTCATGTTTTTTTAAATTCATGCAACGACCGCTTTCCTAAGATGGCCCGCATTCGAAAGAGAGTAACGAATCTCGTTCGAGCAAGGATTACGCTCTTCTTCCAGCCAACCTGGAGGGGGAGAAAACGGTCAACTTTTGGAAAAGAGGTTCTACATGAAAAAATCAGCAGTTCTCCTGTCACTCGTTGCAATGCCCTTCACGGCGGCTTACGCGAGCGACATCAGCACCCAGGACGTGGAAGCGGCTCAGGCCGCATGGGGTAACGGCATCGTCAAGATCGGCAAGGCCGAAAACCCCAAAGAAGCCGCGATCAAGCACATTGATCAGTTCTACGGCTTCGATGAAGGTACGGTGCTCTTCAAGCCAACCCTGGCTTCCGTGGACCAGTTCAGAGGTACCAAGAAAGAAGCGCTGTCGTACTTCATCGGCCAGGACATGGCGGAAGACAACGGCTTTGCGCTGGCACCCTACACGGATGTGCGATGGGAAAACGAAGGCATCGTGATTGACGGTGACACCGCGTTGGCGATGGGCAACTACTATTTCACGGACACCAAAGGCAACGAAACCAAGGTGGAATACAGCTTCGGTTACGTCAAAGATGAGAACGGTGATCTGAAGATCAACCTGCATCACTCATCCGTGCCTTACGCTGTGAACTAGCAGCGCGACTGAATCATCCTGATTCGATGAAGCGCTACCCGTGACGGGTAGCGCTTTTCTCTCACTTGAGGAAAACCTGTGACTCGATGTTCTCCCGTCGTCGTGATGGCTGCGCTTGTCCTGACTTTGACCTCTCAGCACGCGCTGGCGAACACCAGTAGCGTTTTCAGCCCTGACGTCAGCGAGCGTGACCGCTCCTGGGAATATCGCTCCAGTTTTGAACCCGGCGAAGACCGGGATCCGGACACGTTCGCTCATCGACTCCACTATCAGCATTCGCTCAATGACCAGACGCGATGGCGCTTGATTGCTCAGCAGAGTGACAAGGAAAGCGGGTTGGAGTTTCGCTATGCACGGCTCGAGCTGCAGCATCAGCTGCACGAGGACGAAGCGGCAGGATTTGACAGCGCGTTGCGCTTCGAGCTGCAGCTTGCAGAAGGGGATGACCTCCCCTCGAGAGTGCGCGTTGCATGGACGGGCAAAGTTGATGTGACGCCGAACTGGCAACTCCGTTCGAACGTGCTGACAGGAAAGCAGTTTGACTCCGGCGCTGAAGCCGGGTTGTTGTTGGAAACCCGATGGCAGGCCAGCTACAAGCTGAACAACGGCGTGCGAGTGGGTCTCGAGATGTTCAACGACTTGAACACAACCGCGGATGTCGGAAGTTTTGATGAGCAGGAGCATACGCTCGGGCCCATCGTGAAGTTCTCCCTTTTTGATGTGAAGGCAGAGGCGAGCTATCACGCCGGGCTTTCCGATTCGGCCTCGGATCACACCTTCAGGCTGCACCTCAAATATCGGATCTAGTGGTTTTGAAGTAATACAAATTTTGAAGAGGTAATAAAGGTGGCTAAGTATTCAGTTTCTATTTTTGTTCTGGCGGCTCTGTTCGCTTCGAATGCGTTTGCGCATGAGCAGGGTTCTTTGCTGGTGCGGGCGGGGCTCGCGAACGTCGATCCCGATGCCAGCAGTTCCGCGTTGGTCCTCGATGGGGTTGCGGTAGGTTCCTCCGAGGCCGACGTGGATGATAATACGCAGCTTGGCTTGACGTTTGCTTACATGTTGACCGATCGGATTGCTGTGGAGGTGCTGGCATCGACGCCGTTCAAGCACGACATTTCCGCGGAAACGGGCGACCTGGGCCTCGGCGAAGTAGATGCCGGGGAAACGAAACATCTCCCGCCGACGGTATCGTTGCTCTACTACATCAATGACAGTGCCAGTCGCTTTCAGCCGTATGTCGGAGCGGGCATCAACTACACGCTGTTTTTCGAAGAAGATGTGGACAGTCAATTGGAAGGCGTGCTCGGCAACGGCTCTTTGGAGCTGGACCCGTCATGGGGGCTGAGTGCGCAGGTGGGTATGGATTACATGTTGAACGACAAAGCGTTCATTAATGCCAGCATCTGGTGGATCGACATTGATACGGATGCAGATTTCAGATTTCCCGCCAATCGCCTCACAACGGATGTCGAGATTGATCCGTTCGTCTATCAGCTGACGTTTGGCTGGCGCTTCTGAAACCTGTGGTGGCCGGGGGCGGTACCTTATAGCATCGTCGAGACAGGCAGATTGCACGCATGGTGATGAGCTTAAAACGAATACTTCCCAGCTTTGGTATTAAGCTCATCTCCGGCGCGGGCGTACTTGTTTTGACGATTGCCGCGCTGGCGATATCGCTGTACGTCAGCACGGAGCAATACCAGTACCATCTCCAACGCAGCGTCAATGCCAACAAGGTATTGTCCAGCTTCCAGGCAATTTCAGACCACACGTACAGGAAGCTGAACGCGGTTGGCCAGATTGTCGCCACTCGTTACGTGGGAGATGTCGAAGAGCGGTTGGCGAACGAGAAGCTTCTCTGGGCTGCGCTGACCGAGACCCAACGTAATCTCGAGGTGGAAAACGCCTTAGATGGGCAGCCTGACTTTGCGGAAAAACTGGAGCGCCTTTCCCAGATAGAGTCGATTGTTGAACGCATCATCCAGGGTGGGGCGACGATTCGCCAGGGGGTGGAGGCGGGCGACCTGCAGGCGGCTCAGGAAGAGCTGGCCAAACTGCAAAGCCAGGAAGTAGCGGGCCGCTTCAATCGTCTGATAGACGAGGCCATTGCCATCGAGCGTGTCATCGTCGAGTCCACACAAGCTGACGCCATTGCCCTGAGCGAGTTCATCGGCCGCTTTCTCCCGACCGCCATTTTGATCACACTGGTGTTGGGCACGTTGGCGGCTGTCGTGATTTCACGGAGTTTGCGGATGTCTCTCTCGAAGCTGCAGGACGCGGCAGAAGCGTTCACCTCAGGTGACCTGGAACATCGGCTGGTGGACTTGCCGGATCTGGAGTTCAGCCGCCTCGCTGATGCGTTCAATCGCATGGCGGCGGAGCTGTCCGCGCGCAGGACCGAAGCCCGTCAATCGCAAGCGTCGCTGGAGCGTCAGGTTGCAGAACGCACGCAGGAACTGTCTCACACGTTGGGCCAGCTTCGTAATGCGGATGCTGCACGGCGTAGATTTCTAGCGGACATCAGTCATGAGCTCCGCACGCCGCTCACGCTCATTCAGGGTGAAGCGGAGATGGTGATGCGCGGTTCTGACAAAAGTTCTGAAGAGTATTGTGAGGCGCTCACTCGAGTTCGAGATCAGGCGATTCATACGAACCGTCTCGTCAAAGACCTGCTCCTCATCGCCCGCGCGGAGGAAGGCAATCTTCTGATGGAACACAAATCGGTTGAGCTGCTGGAACTGATCAGAGACGTGTGCGCGGATTTCAGAAGCGCGCTGTCAAAGAAGGAGTTGGCAATGACGCAGGATCTGCCTCGGCAGTGCACGTTTACGAGAGGCGACTCAGGTCGTCTGCGGCAGGTGTTCGCCATTCTGATAGACAACGCGATCCGGTATTCAGACACCCGGCAGGAGTTGTCGATCAAGCTCGCACGCCAAGGCAGTCATGCGGTTTTTGAGGTGCGCGATCGTGGCGCGGTGCTGAGCGAAGGGGACCTGCCGAAGGTATTCGATAGGTTCTACCGGGGTGATGAAACCTCCGACAGAACCGAAGGGAGTGGATTGGGCTTGCCGGTTGCCAAAGCCATTGTCGAAGCTCACGAAGGTTCCATCGAACTGAAGCGAGAAGCGGACGGGATGACCGCTCTCGTGCGTCTACCGGTTCATGATTAAAGTCGGGGCAATCGCGTGCGGGTGTTGATTGTCGAAGACGATGCAAGAATCTCCGATTTTCTGCAGCGAGCGCTGAAGTCCGAAGGACACATCACGACCACAGCCAGCGATGGCCTCGCCGGATTGGAGCTCGCTGAGAATGGCGATTTTAACCTCGTCCTGCTTGATCTCATGCTGCCCGGTATGTCGGGATTGGAAGTCTGTCAGGCGTTGCGAATGCGCCGGGTAAACGTGTCCGTGATCATGTTGACCGCTTTGGACACGGCTGAAGACACCGTGCGCGGTCTGCGGATGGGCGCGGATGACTACATTACCAAGCCGTTCGACCTCGACGAGCTGCTGGCGCGCATCGAGGCGGTAGGGCGTCGTGCCCAGACGCAGACCGACGTCGATCACGTATTGCGAGCTGGGGAGGTCGTCTTCGACTTGCGCGCGATGGCGGTAACGTTGAGGAACGATCCGGTTGAGTGCACGGCTAAGGAGTTGGCCGTGCTTGAACTCTTGATGTCGGATCCGGAGCGGATTCTAAGTCGCGAGCGGATACTCAATAACATCTGGGGTATCGACAAAGATCCGCAAACCAATGTCGTAGACGTCTACATAAGCAGGTTGAGGAAGAAGCTATCGAGCCTGGACGGTGTGCCTTTCATCGAAACGGTTCACGGTCTCGGATATCGATTGAACCAGACGCTCGAATAGAACGTCTGGTTAGAAATCCAGCTCGAGGTTTTCGAGGCCGTAGCGCCAGTACAAGCGCCTGTTGCTCAGGATGAACGGGTCTTTTGAACGAACTCCCCAATGCCGGTAGACCCAGAGCGAGAACGTCAGTCCAGCCCACCTGAGAGCCTGCTCGAGATCGCCTGGCGAAGACTCGCTGATGCCGCTCTCCTCACGGTATGCGTCTGCCAGCGCGTCGAACATCTTCTTGTCGAATTGTGCATCGACAAAACAGGTGGAAAGAACCGCATTGGCCAGATCCAACAGCGGGTAGCCGATCGTGACTTCCTCCCAATCGATGACGGCGACGAGTCGATCTTGTTGGAACAGGCAGTTGTTGGGTGTGAAATCACAGTGGATGATGCTTCGCGTTTTGCTGGGCAGTGAGGACCGGAAATCTGCCAGTTGGCGTGATGCATCTATGTAAGGTTGCAGGTCCCCGGCTGGAACCAGGCCGTCCAGCTCATTGAGTGCCCCATCGACGAACGACGCATCGAGGAAACTGACGCGAGGGCTGAGCCCGCTGATCGGAACGGCGTGCAGCTGCGCCAGAGCAACGCCCATGGCTGCGGTTGTCGTATGAGACCGCTCTGGCGCTGCTCCTTCGATCCTGTGCATGGCAACTGCGGCGGCATCGCCTTTTTCGTAGACACGGTCGCCGTGGCTGGTTGCGATGTAAGCGACCGCCGGGAAATGATTTTGGCTGAGCCGTTGAAGATAAGTGAGTTCCGAGTCCACGTGTGAAGCGGTGTGTTCCCTCAGGAACTTAATGACGTACTTTCCTGTACTCGTCGTGACAAAGTAGTTTTCGTTCGCAAAGCCTCCGGCTCTGCGATACTTCAGCAGTTCCCCGAGATCGTAAAACGCCAGCACGTCGGTCAAATGGTCATCCATAGCTGGTAACGCCGAATTTGTTGAATGGATGGTAAATCATCGGTTCCCAGGATTGGGTACTTGCCGGGTTGCGGGAGTTGCGGCAAGAGTGCGGCTGGTCCAAGCTCCCAGGCATGCGCTTGATCCTCACGTTCGTGCTCCTATGTTGGTCCATCAGTTCAGATGCAGCCACGGTGATCTATCTGCATGGAAAGATCGTCGAGGACAAGGGAGATAACGCCGTTCACCCGCGATACGGGACATACGAGTACGGAAGTATCGTGTCCAAACTCAGGGAAAGCGGACACACGGTTCTCAGCGAGGTACGTCCGCCAGACACGGACAGAGTGGAATACGCGGCAGCTACCGCCGAACTGATTCGATCTCTGATTGAGAAGGGAACCGCACCGAACGACATCGTTGTGATCGGGTTTTCCAAGGGAGCGCAGATTGCCATTCTGGTGTCTCAGCAGCTTGCGGATGAGCGATTGAGATTTGTCTTTCAGGCTGTGTGTGGAAGTTGGTTGGCGCGCTACGAAGACGTGCGGGTTCACGGCACTATCTTGTCCCAGTACGAAACGAGCGATGCGGCGGGATCTTGCGCAGAGCTATTCGCAAGAAGCCCGGCAAAGACCTGTGAGATACCCCTGGCAACCGGCCTGGAACATGGTGCCTTCTATCGCCCGCTGGATGCGTGGTTCGAACCTCTGGTGACGTGGATCAAGGCGAACGCGGCTGAATGCTGAGCCGCCGAAGCTTCCTGAACTCGACAAAGGCGCCGGAATCCGGGGCCGTCCGGATTCCGGCGCAAAGCGGCTGCCTGTCGTCAGGGCAGCCGCGGGTTGGGAGGCGATCCCTCAGAAGTAACCGTGCAGCTCCAGAAACACCGTTTCGCTGTTGGTGACGGGATTGTCAGAATCGTCGTCGCGTTTCCTTATCCCGGCGCGAATCTGCGCGAACGGCCACGGAAAGTATTCGTACACCAGGCTGACCCTGGACTGATCGTCGAGGTCCTCGTCGAAGGCGAGGTGCTCCAGGGTCAACTTCAGGTTGTGACCGCTGCGCACGAGCCAGTTGGCCTCGAGCAGCGCAACCTGTTGATCGATGTCTCCAGCCGGCGCGCCGCTGCTGTCGATATGGTTGTACTCGGCAAGCCATGCGACCGGACCGGTCCTGACCCCGCCAAAAAGACCGTACGCGGTGCGGTCGATACCGTCGGTGTTGTTGTCGAGCGCGCTCAAGCCCGCCTGCCATGAACCGTGCATCCAGAGTGCGGACAACACGACCTGCTTGCCATCGTCCTGCTCGGGTCCGCCACCGGCGCCGTTTGTGACTGCAAGCTGCGCGCTGAGGCGGCCGCTTGCGTAGCCGAACTCGACGCCGTCGTCCCCTTGCAGCATGCTGGTACCGGTCGTCTGTCGTACCAGAGCGGTGTTGTCCTCGAGCCGCCATCCGTATGGCAGGAACATGCGGCCGGCTTTGACGTACCAGTCGTCTCGTGTGAACTTGAGCCAGGCTTCACGATTGAGAGATCCACCTGGCGCCACCTGCTGGTCGACGTAGAGTGAGACGTGCTCGTTCAGGGTTGCCGCGGCATAGAGCGTCGCCCGCTCGACGCCAAAATCGAGGCTGTCGTCGCGGTCATCCAGATCCGTTTGTGAACCGGCTGCGCGAAGATTCCCGCCGAGCGCAAACCGCTCGGCCAACGTACCCGTCCAAGGACTCGATGTCTCCGGGTTTGCGGGCAGCTGTTGCTGGGCGTATACATTGCCGAAGGCGTTACGCAGACCGCCACCGGTTGGATTGACGTGGCAGCTTGCGCAAGCGAGGCCGTCTCGGACTGCAAAATACGGCTCGGCGAGAACGGTCGTGCAGTGTGCTGTCAGACCAAGCAGCGAAAGCAGCATTGCTCGTTTCATGACTTAGTTGTCCTCAGCGCCGGCGTCGACCCAGTCTCGTATCGCCTGAATTTCCTCATTGGGAAGCGCGGATCCGCCAAGCGGCATACGACTGCCCTGACCGTTACCTTCAATTTTGTCGACCAGGTAGCTGGCGTTGGCGTCGAACGGTTCGATTCGATTCAAGTTCGGAACCTGGTTGCTCGGCACGCCGACAATGTTGCTGAACGCGTTGCCGGCCGAGAGATCCATGCCCTGTGCGGGGCTTGCCCCGGCATGGCAGCCGGAGACGGCACAGCTGGGTGTGAACGTGTTTGTCTGGATCTCTGTCAAAGTGGGCGTTGCGTTCCCCGCTGCGACTTCAAACGTGCTGGCAAACGTGCCGCCAGGATTGCCGTCTTCGTCGCCGTCCAGGATGAGGCCTGTTCCGTCGGTCAACGTTGGCCCTGCCTCGGGGTCCAGGCTGATCCGGTAAGTGTCTTCACCACCGTTAGCGCCCGTGAGGTCCAGCGCGATGACTTCGCTGGTGTTGGAGACGCTCGCGATGTTCACGTTCAGCTCGTTGCCATCGTTGAAGCTGCCATCGCCGCCGCTTGCCGTCACAGCAAACTGTGCGGCATCAACGGCGCCGTCTGCCGGGGCGCGATTCAGAGTGATGTCAATTTGCCCGGGCAGAGCGCTGACGGTAGCGCCGTTAGCGGGGCTTGTGCTGACGACAACAAAGGCGTCGCCCGGCCCGGTCATGGATTCTTCGGGCTCAATCTGACCGCGTACCGCACCATCGGGGAAACCCGGCGCCGTGGCTTCGACATAAAGCCCGCGGTTGTTGAGGGCGGCATAAGTGTTGTCGTCGAGCGTCTGCGTGTCGAGCTGCCACTGTGACAGCTCGTTTGGATTCTGACTGAGGTTGAACACGTCCGGTCCGTTCTGGCCTACGGGCGCCTGGCGGATTGCTACGGCATCGGCATCGTCCAGACCAACCAGATTGACGTTCGTCGTCATGGTCATGGTGGCGCTTGCTAACGTCGATGCGGCGACGCCGCTGGCGGTTGCTGATGACGGAGGTACAACGTCGCCTGCAGCCAGCGCGGTGAAGACCACCTCAATCCCCGGCGGGACAATCTGGCCCCGCACTTCGCCACCGGGATTTGCCGGCGTGTGCAGGTTCAGATAGAGCGCGCCTTCGTTGAATGCGTCGAGGCCGTCGCCGTCCAGGCTGTCATCTTCGGCGAACCAGTGCGCCGGGTCGTTGGGGTCCGGAGCGAGTTCGATGAGAACCGGTCCGTTCAACCCGGCCAGCGCTTCGTGGACGTGCGCCGCGACGGCGTCGTCCGCGCCGCTCGAGTTCAAATGCACGACAATCGCGCCGCTGGCCGGGTCGAGGGTAATCGCGGCGACAGCGCTCGCGGTCGTGGTGAGCGGTGGTACCTGCTGTTCACCTGAAAGCACGGCAAAGTAGAGCTCAATGTTGCCGACGAGGATCTGGCCGCGTAGCGCGCCATCAGGAAAGGCCGTATTTTTCACCGTAATGTGCAGACCGCCGGCGTTGAGCGCGTCGACGTCCGCTGCGCTCAATACGGTGCTGTCCGGTATCGACCATTGCGTCGCGGAGTCTTCGTCGAGATCGATGACCACCGCGCCGGTCTCACCGGCAAAGCCCTGCACGAGCTGTACCGCAGTGGCATCGATGCCCGTCAGCGTTACCGTGCCGGTAATACTCTGGTCATCCAGATTCAAGACGAAGCTTGCTGACGCTGAGCCACTGGCGGCACCGCCGCCGATAACCTCCACTGACGCCAGATCGACGTTAAGGGTTTGTGTGTTCGGAGGCGGCGGTGCCGGCGTTGCCCGGCGGTTACTGTTACTGTCGGAACAGGCTGACCCCAGGACCAGCAGAACGAGCAGGGCGAAGGGCTGAATTGCCTTGTTCATCGCGAACTCCTTTTTCAGGTGGTTTTCCCGGTGAGTTCTCCGCTGGGGCCGTAAAGGTTCACGCGCCGAAAAATATTTTTTCGATTGAACTTTTTGCCCGTTTCGAGGAACTCACACATAAGGGAAGGTAGGTGTTAGTGAGTCAGATGTGACGGAACGCGAGCTGCTCGAACGCGTCGCGCGGGCGGATGAACAGGCGTTGGAAGCCCTGTATACGTCTTTCTATCCGCGCCTCGGGCGTTTTTTGCTACGCCTGACGCGTGATCGCGGGCTGGTGGAGGAGGTCATCAATGACGTTTTTCTTGTGGTCTGGCAGAGCGCCGGCTCCTTCCGCGGCGCGTCGAGCCCATCGACCTGGATCATGGGCATTGCCTACAAGAAGATGCTCAAAGCGCTGCGTCGGGAACGACCGGTACCCTTGGTCGACTCGGTGACGAGTGCGGTGGAGTCCCAGGGCGAGCTGCAGTCGGCAATTGCCAGTCTGCCGCCGGCACAAAAAGCGGTGGTCGTGCTGACCTACGAGTTCGGCTACTCCTACCGCGAAATTGGCGCCATCTTGAAGTGCCGGGAGAACACTGTGAAAACCCGTATGTTTCACGCGCGCAAGCGCCTGCGCGCGATGCTGGAGGCCTGAGTGGAAGCTGTCGATCGAGATTTGTGCGCGCTGTTACCCTGGTATGCCAACGGCACGCTGAACGAGGCGGATATGGCCGCCTATCACCGGCATCTTGCCGGCTGTGCCGTCTGCGCGGCGGAGCTGGCGCAGACCCAGGCGCAAATGCGCGAGATGCAAAGCACGGTTGATCCATCGCTCCGGCGGCTGCTTGCCGACCGTGACGAAAACTATCAGCGCCTGCGTCACGCGATGCCTCGTCCGGGCCGGCAGTCTTTTACGCGCGCCGCTCTCGCCATGGCCGCCGGCGTGCTGGTTGTCGCAGCCGGGGTGGCTTGGCTCGCTCCGCGGGAGGAAGCGGTAATGTATCGTGGCCTCACCGCACCCGCAGTGAGCTCGGACGCGCTGGTTGTCCAGGTGATGTTCCATCCGGAGACCCCCGAAAGAGATATTCGCATGCTGCTCATGGACACCGGCGCGGAACTGCTCGGGAACCCGTCACCGCGTGGCGTGTATCGGATTGCGCTCGAACCGGTTGCCGAACCCGATCGCTATGTGCAGCGGTTGCGCGCGCATCCGTCCATAGCGTGGGCGGAGTGGGAGCGGTGAGAGGCTGGTTCGTCGCCGCGCTGCTGCTCGTCTCGGGCGGCTGCGCGTTG
Organism: Pseudomonadales bacterium; assembly: GCA_028285415.1. Lineage (GTDB taxonomy): Bacteria > Pseudomonadota > Gammaproteobacteria > Pseudomonadales > Azotimanducaceae > UBA4421. The sequence continues at coordinate 66,441 of JANQPF010000013.1, read as the reverse complement.
CATGAAGGCGGGAACCGCACGGAGCTGGGGGCGGATGTGCTCGTGACGTTCAAGGCGGGACAGTTTCGGGACCCGCTGCCGGGCGGATCTCAGCATGCCTACCGCGCCGCTCATACCTGGTCGGTCACGCTGCATGCCAGAAAAGTCATGAACGCGTTTGCTCGCGACCATGGTCTGGTTGAAATAGAAGCCTGGCCAATCGAGGCGTTGGGTGTCTACTGTGTGGCTTATGCGACGGATTCGAACGAAACGGCGGCGCAGCTGACCTCGAGGCTGCAGGCCGACCCACGCATAGAGCTCGTGCAGCCGAATCATCGCTTTGCCGGGATGACGCGCACCGCGCCCGCGTATGACGATCCGCTATTTGCCTTGCAATACGGCCGCTACCAACATGCCTTGCAGGAGGTGCACGCGGTGTCGCGCGGCGAGCGCGCGCGGGTTGCGATCATCGATAGCGGAGTGGACGTTGGCCACCCGGATCTGTCCGGGCAGATCCGGCGTCAGATCGAATTTCTCGAATCCGATAGCACCGCGGCCCGGCTTCATGGGACCGCAGTTGCCGGGATCATTGGTGCCGCCTCGGGGAACGGGGAAGGTCTGGTCGGCCTCGCACCCGCTGCGGATATTCAGGTGTTTGCAGCTTGTGCAGAACGCGGCAACGAAACGCTCTGCACGTCGCTGTCGCTTGCCAAGGCCCTCAGCGAGGCGCTCGAAGACGATGTCGAGATATTCAACATCAGCCTCGCAGGGCCGGACGACCCACTCCTCGAAAGCTTGATCAAACGCGCCATGGACCGCGGGCATGTCGTGATCGCGGCAGATAACAGCCCGAGCAGTTTGAACTTCCCCGCCAACCTTGACGGCGTTGTGGCGGCGCGGGAGGACAATCCGTTCTGGTTTGCCCAGGGTGAGCAACTGAGCACACAGGCCGGCGGCGGCTACCGGGTGTTCAGCGGCTCGTCTATGGCTGCGGCCGGTTTGTCCGGCATGGCAGCGGTCATTCGTGCCGTCAACAATCCGGCGAGCACCCGGGCCGCGCTCGACTGGCTGGAGGCGGCGGACTGCACGGTGGAGCCGCCGGTGCTCGAAGGTATAGAGGTCAGCAAGCTGTGTCCGGCTCGCTGAGGCTGACGCTAGCCCTGGTGGGCACGCTTGGGTGCTTCGCGGCGTGGGCGGATCCGGGACTGCGCATTGGCACAGGCAACAATCACTTCTACCGCGGTCTCCTGCAGACCCACGATGGGATTGCCTGGCATGCGCTGCTCGACTATCAGATGGACAACGGATTTTACGCGGGCGTCTGGACTGCCCGGGTTTCCTACCCGCAGGACGAGCGCTCATTGCAGACGGATCTGTTCGCCGGCTGGCAGAAACGGTGGGGCCAGCATCTGGCAACGGACATCAGTCTGGTGCGCTACCGATTCGATCGCGACACGCCGAGGGGCGCTTACGACTGGTCGGAACTCCAGCTGGCGCTGCATGTGATGGATCGGTGGACGGTACTGCTGGGACATGGCCGCGACTGGCTCGGGCAGAATGCAGAGAGCCAGGTTGCGGAACTCACCTATCGGCATCCGCTGCCGCTGGGATTGATACTGGACGTCACGCGTGGTGAACACTTCACTGCTGATGTCGTGGGTGAACGCTACGCCTACAGTAACGTCGGCTTGTCCCGCGCCTTTCGTGCCGTCGACGTGCGTCTCGGCTACAACGACCTCCATGGTGCATCCACGCTCGAACGCTTCAACGATGGGCAGCACTGGAATTTGCGGGTGTCCTGGACCGTCGACGACGATTGGCTCAAATTTGGCCGTTGACGGCTTAGCCGGTGGGCCGGCAGTTCATTCAACCGATTTTTGTGCCTGTATGAAGGTGCTGTCGCAATAGCGATCACTGTCGCTCAGCCCGTGCCAGCGCTTCGCCAGGCGCGTGGCAGGCAGCGCGGTGTCTGCTCGTCGCTGTAGATTGCAGGCGATCTTGAAGTCATTCATTGCCATGATGCGCAGGTGCTCTGAGGGCGGCGCGCGGTTGATTAGGTAGGGTCTTTTTCCACGCACGACCCACCATAGCCATTCCGGATAGGAGCGGTAGCCATCCCACGAGCGGCTGGTGGCGTGCGACGTCAGATCAATCTGGTGACTCATCAGGCCGCCGGGTCGTAGCCATCGATAGAGCGCCGCATAGGTCGTTTGCAGATCGTCGACGTGTTCCAGCACAGAGTGCGACACAATCACGTCCACCGAGTTGTCTTCCACCGCGTCGTCCCACGGCGCGCAATAGCGCATCGACAAGCCTGGCACGGTCTCCCCAGCGATGACGCGTCTGATGGCGTCGAGCCGGTCGGGCGCCAGCGTGCGCTCCAGAACCGCGTCGCTCAGCACTGAAGAGGGGAAAAGCCGCTCATCCAGATGCTCGTCAAAGTCCGGCCAGCCTTTTTTCGGCCGGCCCGTTCGCTCACGGAAGAGCACCACCAGTTCCTCGAACACCGCCAGGTCGCGCGCGCTCGTGGCGTAAGGCAGGCTATCCAGCGCAACGTAGTGGTTCACCCCGCTCAGCATCGCGGCGAGACCCACGCCCAACGAATGTCCCGGACCGAGCTCCCCGAGGCTCTCGGGGATGGCCTGTGCACCGCCAGCGTGGAGCAGGGTGAGATGTTTCAGCCAGACCGCATAACAGTACGTTGCTGAGGCAGACTCTTCGCCGCCGCGCTTGCGCCGCAGACGCTGCCAGCCGGGCAGTCGGGTGAGCGTGCCTTTGGCCATTTCCTTCAGGAGTATGGAAGACAGTTCGGTCACGTTTACGGCGGGCGGGAAGCGCTGCCCGGCATGCGCCCGGCAGTTTGCTGTGTTGGTCTACTGCCAGCCACGCCGGGACGTTGCTCCTGGGCTATCCTGGAAACGGCGGCACCCGTCTTCGGACGTTATTCCAGCGCAATCTGCGCGCCCTTGATGCCGCCTGCGTAGATCCCGGTGGCGACATTGATCGCGTCTGCTTCAGGCACACCCCTGGGTTCGAACGTGCCGGTCCAGTCGACGGTGCTTGTGCCGTCACCGTTGTCCGCGATGCTCACCGTGGCCGAATAGTCGCTGAAGGGCAGGGGGCAGTCGTCGTTGATAATCGAGTACGTGAAGGTGCGAGCTTCGGTGTCGTGCACGTCGAGGCGTTCGATGACGAGGCCACCGCCCATGCCGATGGTACGGACCATGCCCACACCCTCACCTTCGTAGCTGACGGATTCCACGGGACCTCCGACTTTGATGCCCGCGAAGTTGCTGAGATGCGCCCACACGGCTGCGGCGGGTGCGTTTACGGTTTTGACGACTTTTGCTTCGCTCATTAGCTCCCCTCATTAGCTCCCGTCATTTCTTAACGGGCAGCCTAGCGTGGCCGCAGGATGAGCTCAATAGATGGTGCTGAAAGGAGCGCTGGCCGCCTGCGCGGAAGGCAGGCGGCGGGGGTGTGCTGGCTAGACGACCGTGCCGATGGCATTGATACCGACGAACACCATTGCGGTGGCCGCGGAGCAGAGCACAACGGCGGCAATGACCGAGCCGAAGGGGTCGTGAATGAGCTGGTTGATCTTCTCGCCCAGGGTGAGTTCTGCGTTCTTCTGTTCTTCCGCCATGTTTAATCTCCTCAAAATGCGGCGGCATTGTAGGCGAAAGGGGGAGGTGGACCAGTCGGTATTACCGACACCATTCATCGGCTCGTGTTGATGATTCGCCCGACGCGCGCCAGCTGCGACGTGGTTCACGGAAACGGGAGCAACCTGAGCCGATGATCGGATCTGGAGAGCATTTTCATGGCAATACAACACATCGACATGGCCGTACCCGTGGGTAGCGCTGCGGGTGAAAAGCGCGCTGGCGAAGGTGCTGAGGCTGACCTGGTGGCGCTCGAAGCCCTGCAGGCGCGTCTGCGGACGCTGGTGCGTCACACCTCGAGCCTGAGCTGGCGACGGGAAACGCGGGCACGGCACCGTCAACAGTTTGCCACCGAGATACGAGCGCTCATCAAGAAGTTCGCATCCTCCCAGGCGGCCGAGATCAAAGACCGCAACGATCGCGCCAGCGTGAGGGCGCGTCTCTATACGGAGCTCCTTGCGCTCGCGCAGGATCTCGAGGCTGACGCCGGCGAGCGGCGGGAGCGCGTTCTCCTGCACATGTCACGTGTCGCGGCGGCCGTGGCGGCTCTGATCGTTGCGCTTGCGGTCGCGCTGGTGGTGCTCACGCTGTAGTTTGTAATAATTCGGCCGCAGGTCGCGTAAGTCATAGCGCTCACCGGAAGATTGTGAGAATCTCGTGGCGCTTACGAGCCCCATCATTCGAACGATCGCAACGTGGCCAAACTCTACTTCTACTACTCTTCCATGAACGCCGGTAAGTCGACCGCGCTACTCCAGTCGAGCTACAACTATCAGGAGCGTGGTATGCGCACCCTGATCCTGACCCCGGCGCTGGATGATCGCTATCGAGTTGGACAGGTGACGTCCCGCATTGGTATTCAAGCCGAGGCTGAGACCTTCCGGCCGAGCGACGATCTCTTCGGGCTCGTGAACGGGCGACATGGCGCGCAGACGCTGCATTGCGTGCTGATCGACGAGGCTCAGTTTCTGACCCGCCAGCAGGTGCACGAGCTCGGCGAAGTCTGTGACCGATTGAATGTGCCGGTGTTGACGTATGGCCTGCGCACGGACTTTCGCGGCGAACCTTTCGAAGGCAGTCAGTACCTGCTGGCGTGGGCAGACAACATCAAAGAGATCAAGGCCATCTGCCACTGCGGCAGCAAAGCCACCATGGTCATCCGCGCGCGTGAGGACGGTTCCGCCATCACAGAAGGGTCGCAGGTGGAGATTGGCGGAAACGAACGCTACGTCTCGCTCTGCCGCCAGCATTTCAAAGAGAGCTTTGCCGCCGGGGTAGTCGTGCAGCTGCCGGGTGACGCGGGCACGGGATGAGCGGGCTCAACGTGTGGGCGCGGCCGCAACGTTCGATGTTGTGACGCTTCGGCTGGTGCTCTTTCATCGCAGCACCGCGTCGAATGCCCGAACGGAGAGCTCCTCATCGTCGAGCGTCGCAAACTCCGGGTCCAGAACCCGCCGTGGTACGGGTAGCGCGTCCCAGCGATGGACGTTGTCGACCTGCAACTCCAGGCCCGTGCGTGCGAAACGCCCGAGCATGTCGGAGAAACGAATGCGGTTGGTGTAAAAACCGGAGCGCGCCATCCACTCCTGCTCCCAGGTGCTTCGGCGGAATCGCAGGTTGTTGAGCGATGCCGCCAGATGATCCTGCAGATCGACCCGGTGAGACATGACGCCGCCAGGTTTGAGGATACGATGCAGCTCGCGGAGGGTAGCGTCGAATTCGTGCAGACGCACATGCTCGAGGACCGCGTGTGACCAGATGAAGTCGACGCTGTCATCGGGCAGGCGCTCCAGGGAGTCGAGCCCGGCCGTCAGGTAAGTGCTGTTTGCGGCAGAGAGGAAGGCTTCGATGGTGTTGCAATCGGACAAATCCGGCGCGCTCATGCCCTGACTTTCGAGCTGCCGGCTCTGTGCCTGGTACGCGTGAATTCTGGTGTTGGCAAAAGGGCCGGCATCGACGAGGTAACACCGTTTCGCGCCATAAGCGTGGGTAACGAGGGCGGAGGTCAACGCATCGCCGGGTCCGAGCTCGAGGCACACTTTACCCTCCACATCGTTCAGACCCGCCTGTTTGAGGTGCTTGCGGAAAACACCCAGCGCGTAGTCGACGTCCTCCATGTCGCCGTGACGGAACATGCCGAGCGATGCCAGCAACCGATAAGGAAGCCGCAGGCGTGTCAGCAGGAGTTTGGCCAGCAACTTCAGCTGCCAGGGGAGAAGGGCGCGCATCAGCTATTGTGGGCCTGTGTCCGCAGGGACTTCAAGGCAGCCGGGCCGTTGCCCATAATGATGGCTTCGAATCCATGGAATGCCACGATGAAGCTTCCGCGTATGCCCGATGGACTGACTGCTGCCTGGCTCACCGAGGTGCTCCGTGCGCAACGCGTGCTCGACGCGGATACGTCGGTGACTGACCTGCGCCGCGAACAGATTGGCGACGGCACCGGCATGATGAGTGAGCTCGTGCGGCTGGTGGTGACTTATTCGGATCCCGGAAGCGACCTGCCTGGCTCCTATGTGGCGAAGTATCCCTCGCAGAACGAAAACAATCGTGAGATCGCCATGTCGTACAAAGTGTACGAGCGGGAAGTGCGCTACTTTGCCGAGCTGGACCCGTTGACGAGCGCACACACTCCCCATATCTACCTGACTGAAATGGACGGGGACAACTTTGTCATCCTCATGGCGGACCTGTCGGCCTATCGTGTTGGTGATCAGGCGCTCGGGGCCGACCTTGCCGATACGGCGGCGGCGCTCGACGAGCTCGCGAAGCTGCACGCGTCGTTCTGGAGCGACGTGGGCGCGCTCGAGTGGGTGCCGCACATTGCCGACAGTTACCATGCGGACAACATGGCGGCTCTGGCGGAAGTGGGCTGGCCGAACATGTGCGAAATCTTCAAGGATTACATCGATCCGGGAATTGCCGCACAGGGGGATGCGTTCGTGGCCGCCGTGCGCGAGCTGCAGGCGGCGATGGACACCGCGCCGATAACGCTCCTGCACGGTGATTTCCGTATGGAGAACGTGTTTTTTGCAACGCGGGACGGGCAGGCGCCGGTGGCCATCATCGACTGGCAAGGCCCCTTGCTTGGTAAGGGAGCAGTTGATGTAGCCTTGTTGCTCGGCCAAAGCACTCGCACGGAAGTGCGGCGCGACGCGGAACGTGAATTGATCGAGCGCTACGCGGCGGGGCTTGCTGCCAGCGGTGTGCCTGACTATTCAGCAGCTGAGGCCTGGCAGGACTATGAGCTCGCAACGCTGTACAACTGGGTTTACGTCGCTGTTGTGGCGGGCACCCTGGACGTCACGAACGACCGCGCGTTTGCCTGGATGTCACAGATGGTCGCCCGCCAGTCAGCGGCCTCACTGGATCTCAATGTGTTCAGGTTATTGCCATGACTCGAAATATTGCTGTCACCCTGTTTGTCGTCTGCATGCTGCCCGCATGTGCCGTGCGTAATCCTGATGTGATTCGCCAGATTGAAACCGAGCCGGACGCGCACCGCGCGCAGAACACGCTGGTGCTCAATTTACCGGATGGGCGCCGACTGCCGGTGAATTACCTGCAGGAGGAAAACGTGGTCTATCTGGGTGCGGACGGTCGCTGGTGGCGCGCACTGGAACAGCCCACGCCGGTGTCACTGACGCTGCGCGGGGCGACCGTCAGCGGGACGGCGCGTGCCGTCCGCGATGACAAGGCGCTGCGCCGCCGTGTGTTTCGCGAGCTGCGACCGCTGTTCCCCACCTGGCTGCCGCAGTGGATGGGCGGGGTACTGGTGCAGGTGGAGCTCGATCCGGATTAGGTACCAAGCGCCGTCTCACCGAGAATCCGGGCGCGTTCCATGATGGTCGGATCACCGCGGCGCCATAGCACCGTCAGCGTCACGCCGGTGATCCGCCAGCCGTCATCGGTCTGCACGAGCGCATCGTCGTAATAACCGCCAATGGCAAATTCTCCCTGGTGGCCGTCTTCGATCAGAAAGTGCTCTGCCTTCATATACATGCGCTGCGTGGCGCGCTGCCCGTTGACGGTGACCAGCGGATTGGTCATGACGTGCTGTGTTGCGCTCAGGCCTGTGAACAGAGGTTTCAGGCCGGCCACCCACGTATCCGCCGGCATTGCCGTCGCGCCGGAGCCGCCGGAGTAGGACGTGAAATCCATAGTGATCTCGTCGGTATAAATACTGCGATGCAGCGGCCAGTCCCGGGTATCGATGCTGACCGCGTAGGTGTAGCGCAGGCGTGTCACAGCCTCGTGAGTGGCAAAGTCCATGAGCGGCTCCCGGTTCAAAGCGGGCAGTCTACGTGAGCACCCGCGGTTGGAAAATCCTGTCTGCGCTTTGAGATCTGCGCAAAGGATCGTATATTTATACTAAAAGCGTAATTGATTGCGTCTTTTTGCACTATTTTAGCTAAATACGATACTTAACCCTATTCTGGACGGACCTTCAACAACAGAGGTTCTGTCCGATGAATATCTTTCGCCGTATCACTGCGACTGTCTCCGGCTCGATCGAGCAGGCGGCAACGCAGCTGGAAAACCATGATGCCATCGTCGAGGTGGCGCTCAAGCAGACGCGTGCCGCAGCCGCCAAGGCCAAGGTTCGCCTCACGCGCGTGCAGCGCGACGGCAAGCGCCTCGCTGAGAAGCTTACCGAGCACGAGCGCATGATCAGCGTGTGGGAAACCCGTGCGCGCAAAGTCGCGGATAGCGACGAAGCGAAAGCGCTCGAGTGCATCAGCCGTCGCAATCGTGAGCGCGTTTTGCGTGAGGAAACGGCTGCCGCGCTGGCTGACCACGAAGCGCGTGAACGCGATCTCGTCAAAACCGTCGAGCGCATCGACGAGAAGCTGGCTGAGCTGGATGGTCAGCGCAATCTCTTGCGCACTCGCCATTCGGCGGCGCAGGCAGAACGCGCGCTCAACAAGCTGGAAGCGGATTCTTCGTGTGCGGTCGACGACGTCCTGGAACGCTGGGAGATGCGCATTCTCGAAACCGAGTACGCAACGCCTGCGCTCAGCACGAGCGATTCGCTCGATGACGCGTTTCGCGGTGAGGAAGACAGCGCAACGTTGCGGGCGGACTTGGACGATCTGCTCGGCCGCAATATCGATGAGGAGAGCTGATATGCAACTCGATACCTTCACAAACAAGTTCTCGCTGGCGGGACTCATGCGCACCGTGGGTGCGCTGCTCGTCGTTGCTGCCATGTGTGCGCACCTCCTGGAGGGCTGGCACGCCTGGAACGATCTCAGCCGCTACTTTGCCATGCTGGGCGGCACCGTGATCCTGGCGCTTGCGGGCGCCATCATGGGCTACGTCTACAAGGACGCAAAAAGCGCTCGCGCTTTTCTCGGCCTTGGTCTCATATCGGTGGTTGCCAACATGACTACCCTGGGTGGACTCATACACTCGCTGGTCAACGGCGAACCCGTTGCGGGTTCGCTACTGCTGCTGGGCGTCATGGGCGCGAGCCTCTTTCTTGTGCTGCTCCCGGTCGCCTGGTTCGCCTTCAAGGTTCTGGCGCGGCCGCACGCGACCACCATGCTCGGCGTTTTTGCCGCCGTGAGCGCGCTGTTGCTTCTGCCTTTCCGCGAGTCTCTGGCAGTGGGCCTCGTCATCGCTGCTGCGGCGGTGCTGCCGGCGCTGTATCTGCGCCGTCGGTTCGGTGACGTGGCGCTCAAGACGCTCGAGGGTCGCGTGGCGGTGCTCGGTCTCTTTGCGCCGGCGCTCGTCATGCTGGGGCGCCTGCTGTGGTTGTACCAGGCTGACGAGTTTTTGACGCTCATCCTGAGCAGCATCGCGTTCTTTGCCAGCCGCTATGTGGTCCATCTGCTGCCGGAGAAGTCGGTTTGGCAGACGGTCAACGGCGTTGTCAGCGTGAGTCTGGCGCTGGTCATCGGTGTTGCGGGCACCCTGCTTGCCGACGGATATGTCGCCGAGGTTGCGCTCCTGCCGATCTTCAGCGCCACCGTCGGTGGTCTCATCTGGAGCATGGGTCTGCAACATCCTGCAGCGCGTGAACGCTTCGCCTATGTTGGCGCGTACTGGGCCGTGAGCTTCACGGTAGCGAATCTGTTGCTCCACTTCGGTGACGGTGGCGTCGCCTGTGTGCTCGTTGGCCTCCTGGTTGCGCTTGGCGGCTACCGCCAGCAGATACGCGGCATCGTAGCGGCGGGCGCGGTCACCGTAACTCTCGGCATGCTGCCGGCAACCATCGATCTGGCGGGTCTGATCGATTTCACCAACTGGTTGACGCTGGCGTTGATGGGCGTTTCCGTGATCATCGCGGGCTCGGTCTACGACCGGTTGCGTCGACGATCTGCAGAGGAGGGCTGATCCATCGGGAGGGCGGGCGTGCAACGCGCCCGCCCACGCCGTCAAAACGATTGCCACTTCACACCCGGGGCGGTTGCGCACCAACTTGCCTGAGATAGATGGCCTGGAAGCGACCACGCAAAAGACGTTGTCGCCAAGCCGGTCCGCATCGGACGTTCAGGCGGCACTCCTGCGCGCTGCCGAACGAGGCCAGACGCTCATGTCGGGAGTAGATCAAGCAGATCCGGGAGCGTCAGGTTTGATGCATCGACACTGATCGACGGCTCGTCATCTCCCGGCGGCTCAGCCCACTCGAGCTGCCAGTCCAGGACCTTTCCGTCCGCCTCTGAAGGGTCGTTGCCAGCGGCATTGCGTCCAGCGATACGAGCGTGGAGAAGATCTGGTTCGCCGGTGAGGTGCAATAGCGTGCACTCTGCCTTCACCGCCTCGGCTGCGGCGTACAAGCGTTGCCGCTTCGCAGCTTGCAGGCATGCTGCATCGATGATGACGTGCTCGCCGCACGCCAGGAGCGCCTGCGCCATCGCGGCCATCTCCACGTACAGATCGGCGGACTTGTCATCGCTGTAGATCCCCGCGCCAATGTCGGCGCCACTCGTCTCTGCAACCTGCATGCCGGCTTGAACTTTGCGCAGCACGTCTGAACGAATGCGGATGGCGGGAAGCGCCGTGACCAGCTGTTCCGCCCAGTGTGACTTTCCGGTCCCGGAGACGCCGCACATGATGAGGAGGCGTCCGGGCGGACGCGCCATGCGTCCTGCGCTCCATTCGAGGTGGCGTTTGAGCTTGGCGGCGGCTTCCGGGTCCTGCGGTGCCTGATCCAGCCGCAGGCCGGCAACCTTTGCCCGGACCATGGAGCGATAGTCTGCGAATACCGGCAGCAGAGCCGCGCCCGCGTAGTCACCGCTGACGTTCAGGTAGCCGTCGATGAAGGCGTAGCCGAGATCCCCCCGCCCGCGCACCAGGCAGTCCATCAGGAGAAATCCGGCGTCGCACATGACGTCGATGTTGCGCAGTTCCGCGTCGAATTCGAGACAATCAAACGCACACAAGCCGCTCTCGAGCCGCACCATGTTCGACAGGTGCAGGTCACCGTGGCACTCCTTGACGTGGTGGTCATGCTGGCGGCGCTCGAGCTCTGGCTCTAGACGCGCGATTTCCCTTTCCAGATGTTCGCGTAGCGCAACCAACGTTTCCTCGTAGGGATGACTGCAGGGGAGTGCGCAAAGGGTAGTGAAATTATCCCGCATGGGGCCTGCCGCATCGTAGGCGCCCGGGTGCGGGGTGATATCCCGGTGCTGGCTGGCGATGCTGGCGCCGAAGCGTCGCAACTCATCCGTTGTCAGGAGATTGTCGTCGAGCAGCTTGTCAGCCTGCGCGTCGGGATCGAACTGACGCATGCGAACCGCCCATTCCACGGCGTCAGGGTGATCAGGATCGTCTGTGACGACCAGCCTGCCGTCAGCCGCGACGATAGTTGCGATGCCGAGATACAGATCCGGCGCGAAGCGACGGTTCAGGCGCAGCTCTTCCTCGCAGAAGTGGCGGCGCAGCGCCACGCTGCTGAAATTGACGAAGTCGAAGTGAATCGGCTTCTTTACTTTGTAGGCGAACTCGCCGGTCAGAAAAAGCCAGGACATGTGCGTTTCGATCAGGCGCACTTCGCGGCATTCGTGGGGATACGCCGCCGGGTTGGTGAGCGCCCCGGGCAGCTGGCGGCGAGCGGTTTCTGCGTCCATGTGTTGCCTCGAGTGTATAGCGCCGACCATCCATCGAGGCGCTTCGCATTCCTATACGGGTTTTCCCTGAATATAAAAGTTTCGCTTCTGCTTCTCCGGTCAGTATGCTCTCAGCGTAAGGGTTCGAAGGTGCACCATGGGTTCCGAGGTCTCACACCGATACTTTGATGCTGAAGATTTCAGCCGCTTCCGTGAGCTGCTCGATGCAGAAACTGCGCTCTTGAAGGACGTGTTCGATCGCGGTGAGTTTTCGCCGCGTGGCGACGTTGCCGGTTTTGAGCTCGAAGCGTGGCTGGTTGATGCCAAAGGTGAGCCCCTGGCGGAAAATGAGCGGTTTCTGGAAGCCCTGGCGAGCCCGCTTGTGGTGCCGGAGCTCGCCAAGTTCAACATTGAGCTGAACGGCAGCCCCTGCGCGCTGACCGGCAAGGTGTTCTCGCGTCTGCACGACGAGCTGACGGCCACCTGGGGTCGCTGCCGGCAGACCGCGGATGCGCTGGGGTGCGGGGTGGTCACCATCGGCACGCTGCCGACCGCGCACGAAGATCTGTTTGTAGACGACAACATGTCAGCCATGGTGCGCTACAAATCCCTGAACGATCGGGTCATGGCGCTCAGAGACGGTCAGAAACTAGCGATCGAAATTGAAGGTGATGAGCCGCTTTCCCTGCGCCATCACGACGTCATGCTGGAGGCGGCCGCCACTTCGTTCCAGATTCACCTGCAGTGCCGGCCTTCACAGGCGGTGCGGGATTTCAACGCGTCGCTCCTCGCGGCGGCACCGCTGGTCGCGGTCGGCGCCAACTCGCCGTTCCTCTTTGGCCACACGCTCTGGGATGAGTCACGCATACCGCTTTTTGAACAGAGCGTCGACGTTGGTGAGCGTAACAAACCCCGCGTGACGTTCGGCTCTGACTACGTGCATGCTTCGCTCTTCGAGATCTTCGAGGAGAACCGCACAGAACATCTGATTCTCATTCCGATGGTGCAGGACGCACCGCCAAGCCGGTTCAACCACCTCCGTTTTCAGAACGGCACGATGTGGCGCTGGGTGCGACCGCTGATTGGCTTTGACTTCGACGGTCAGGTGCATCTGCGCATCGAGCAGCGCGTTGCAAGCGCCGGTCCGACGCTGCGCGATTGCGTTGCCAATGCAGCGTTTTACTATGGGCTCGTGCGCGGATTCGGTGCGATGCCGCAGGCGCCGGAGCTGCGGTTCAGCTTCAACGACACCCGTGACAATTTCTACAACGCCGCCCGATATGGGTTGAATGCCCACGTTTGCTGGTTCGACGACAACGGCGGCGTGCGGGAAGTTTCGATGCGTAAACTCATCGTAGAAGAGCTCGTGCCGCTGGCTCGTTTGGGGCTGGAGAGTCTGGACATACCGAAGGACGAAATCGACGAGTACATGGAAATCATCGCGGCGCGCGCCGACAACGCCCAGAACGGCGCCGCCTGGCAGCGGCGGTGGATGAGCTTCAATGACGCCACGCTGGGTGATCTCGTCCAAGCCTATCGCGCATTGCAGGATACCAATCAACCCGTGCATACCTGGGTGATTTAGTGTCAGCCCTCAATATCCTGGAGGCCCCGCCGCCGGGCCTGTTCGACACGTCTGCCTCCGACCTCGAGAAGCTGCTGGGCGGGCCTACGCTCATCAAGCTCGAAGGCGCCGCTCCCGAGGTTTTGTTCATCTCAGTGTTGCTGCACGGTAACGAAACCAGCGGCTGGCATGCGGTGTGCGAGGTACTACGCGATCGTCTCAAGCGTAACGTCTGGCTTTTCATCGGTAACGTGGCCGCGGCTGCTGAAGGCGTGCGGACGCTGGCAGGCCAGCACGACTACAACCGTATCTGGAACGGTGACGATGGCGAGACGGTGGACATGGTTACGGTGCTTCTTGCCGAACTTAGGACGGTGCCGCTCTTTGCAGCCATCGATCTACACAACAATACGGGGCGCAATCCGCACTACAGCGTGCTCACGAAAGTTGAGCCGCACAATCTGGGGCTCGGCTATCTATTCTCGGATCAGGCGGTGTACGTCGAAGAGCCGGATACCGTGCTGACTCGTGCGCTGCACAACCTCTGTCCCGCGGTGACGGTTGAAGTTGGGCCGGTCAACGACAGGCAGAGCGACATGCGCGCTGCCAAGTTCGTTGCGGATTGTCTGGACCTGGAAGTTGTGCCTGAGACGCCGCGGGAGGCGATTAAACTGCATCGCTCGCTCGGCAGAGTGCACATCCCGGACGGCGTGGTATTCGACTTCGTCGATGACGTGCCGCAGGGTATGGAGGCATCGGAAGATTTGATCCTGACGAGTGGCATGGAAGCGGTGAATTTTCATCCGCTGCCGGCGGGTACCGAGTTTGCGGCAGTGCGGGCGCCGCTGGCCAGCGTGCTCACGGTACTCGATGCAGAACACAATGACGTCACTCACCAATACTTCGAAGAGACTCACGGCATTGTCACTTTGCGACAGCCGGTCATCCCCGCCATGTTCACCACCGACCATGCCGTCGTGCAGCAGGACTGCCTCTGCTACTTCATGGAGCGCATGGACTGAAATTGCCGGGCCGGCACGCTGAGCGCTGCCAGCAGATACACGCCCAGACAGCCGGCGATGGCCAGTGCAATGTCTGCCTGTGCGTCCCAGATATCACCCTGGGAACCCAGGTAATGGTTGCCTAGATCCGCGCCGAATATGAGTGCGGCGACCCATTCCACGAGTTCGTAGATCGCCGACGTCGAGATGATCAGGTGGGTACCAAAAAAGTAAGCGCGCAAGCGGTTCAATCCCATGCGCTGTTGCAACGCCTCTGCCACCGGTAGCGCCAGCAGGATGCCGTATAGCAGATGCACCAGGCGATCATAGTTGTTGCGGTCCCAGCCGAACAGCTCGTTGACCGAAAAGCCCAGCCATTCCCGGGTGAATGCATCGTACGGCGTTTCGGAGTACGTGAAATGGGTGCCGATGGTGTGGGCGACAAACATGAGCGTGATGCAGATTTTCGAGCCCGTGGAGAACCGAATGCCGCGGCGCCAGCACCACGCCAGCACCAGCAGAGCAGCGACGCTCGCCAGCTGCTCCAGCATCCATGCCTCGTAGTCCCAGGGTTTGATTGCGCAGATGATCCACACCGCGGCGCCGATGCCGAATAGCGTGGTGTTCAGTCCGCGCGGATTGTCGGGTTGGGCCTGCATGGAATCACTTTAGTGTGTACAGGATCGGCACAGCATAGGTGAATCTGCCTAGATTCGTTCGGTTGTCTGTCGCCGTTCAGCTGGCGTTTAACTTTCCCGATCTAGCATGACGAGACTGTCCGTAGCCAAGGATACCCATGCGAACCGGTGGCTCATATCTCGCCGGCGTGCTGATGTTTGCGGCTCAGTCCGCTGCTGGCGACGTCGGCTCCGGAGCGTTGGAGGAACTTCCCGCCTCGACGTCGTCTTACGTCGGGTTTGCGCAGGTCGTCAAAGCAGCGCCTATCGTATCTCGTCAGGTGGAACGAACGCCCGTAAAACGCTGCGCCTGGGAGTATGCGCCGGTGCGGCGTCGTTACTACGAGCGCTACGAAACCCCGAGCACGCGGCGCATCCGACGCTGCCGCACCACGTACGAAAGTCGCGTGGATGAGCAGATCACCGGGTATGACGTGACGTTGCGCTACAACGGCGAGATCTTTCATCGTCGCACCTCGGATCACCCCGGCAACCGCGTACCGTTGCAGGTAGAAGTGGCGCCCTTCGATGACTAGGCGACGCACATCGATACCGGTGCCTGATTCAGGACACGTTCAGACAAGCCATCCTACGCTGATCATCCACGAATGGAGGAAGCCCATGAAACCCTTTGTACTCGTATCCCTAGTTGGGACGCTGATGCTCGCTGCTGCAGCCCAAGCGTCCCAAACCGGGCCGGTTGTCCGTCTGTTTCCGACGACCGTGCTGGAAGACATCCGTGAAACCAGCGCGGTCGCAGAGGAGATGGAGAACAATCTTCAGGAAATCATCCACCGTCTCGATATGCAGCAACAGCTTTATGAAGAGAGCCTGTGCCAGGGCGCCGACGGCGACCAGGGCTGCGCGCGCATCGCCAAGCAGCTGGGTGCAACGTACCTCGAGATGCTGAACGCAATGTCCGACGGCCTGCCGCAGATGGAGCGTGCCGTTCAGAGCACGCGCGGCAGCCTGGAAAAGCGTCTGCGGCAGGAGCTGGGTCAGCGCACAACGCCAACCTCGCTGCAGGATCAGCTGCTCGGGAAACCTACCGCCACAAGCAGCACCAAGAGACCGGCGCTCAGAGGTCGTTCGGGCGTGCGGTTGTCGGATCGGTTCAAACAGTACTACGACCTGGTTGCTGCGCATCGCAACGGTCCCGGTCAATCGCTGGCCGTCGTTGCTGCGGACATCTACCTCGACATGGAGGAAGCCGCCCAGCTGATTGCCGCGACCCAGGAAGAAATCAGCCGCGCGGCTCTGATGGAACAGCTCAATCAGTCGTTCGGCATGATCACTCCGGAAATGGCCGCGGTGGTTGGTGGCGTGAAAGAGATTCTGTTTGGTGAGGCGGTCAACGAAGCGCCGATTGCCGCACCGCCCTATGCCATTGGCCAAACCGATTTTGTCAGCCCTCTGGAAATGTAACGAGCAAGTGGAGATAAGACATGTTTGCAAAGATCAGTTTTGCGGCTCTGGCGGTCATTGCCGCTGCCGCCTGCACCACCACGCCGGTGGCCAGTCATTGTTCTGCCGGGTTGAGCCCGGGACTCGAAAACGCCATCCATGACGTCGAGGCGCGCCTCGGTACCGGGTGTGAATACCATTTTGATCGCTACTTTGCTGAGCTCCTGGCTACGGCCGAGGCCAATCCGAGCAGCGAAAACAAAGTGCTCTTCAGCGACTTCCTGATGCGAGCCAACGAAACGGGTGTGATCAGCACGCGTCAGGCGCGCGAGTATTACAACCGCTACTTCAACGTCAAATTCGTCTCGCTTACGGGTGACTACAACACCTGCGCGCAGACCTGCCCGGTGCAGGGCCAGGTAATGGCCAACATGCAGAACGAGCTGCGCGACAAGCAGGTGGGTCTCTTGCAGGCCAGCGACGACAAAACCAGCTACTACCGTGCTGACCACCTTCTGAAGGAGGCCCAGCTGGTGCTCGAGGCGACGTGTCGTGCCTGCGCGGCTGGTGAACAGCGCTAGTCGCGTCACCTGGGGTTTCGGCTGGGGGTTCGCCACCGGCGCTGCCATTGTGCTGGTGGCTCTCTTTACCCAGCAAGCACCCCCGGCGGGCGCCGAGGACATGGGCTGGGCAACCTGGGTCAGTATCAATCTAGGGCACTCCGTCTGGCTTTTTGTCATCGTGCTGGTGCTTTTCAGCCTGAAGCTGCGCCATCTCGTGCGTATTCTGGAGGAGCCCGTGAGTTCGGCAGCACGTTCGCGTGACATAGCCGCACTCGATCAGATGCTGGATGTCTGGATACAGGTATTCATCGGCATCGGGGTGATCTGGACTGCCGTAGGCATGCGCAGCGCGTTGCAGGCGGCGCTTGGAGACCCGACCTCCGCGCTGGAGGACAGCGCCGGAAACGTGCTCCGCAAGCTGGTGGACGGCGGCATTCTGCTGGCGCTCACGACGACAATTGTCGGAGCCGTCGGGGGTTACCTGATGCGTCTGTCGAAAACCATCTTTGCGGGCGCGGCCCTGCAGAACTACTACGAAGCGCTGGACCGTCAAGAAATGGTAGCGCTGCTCGAGGCTGCTGAACGGATTGAAGCGCACCTGGATCGTCTTGGCCCATCGACCGTGGTTGATCTGAGCGAGCGTACGGCATGAGACGGCGCCACCACACACAGGTTGATGAGGCGAGTCTGCAGACCGACGTCATGCGCTTCATGGCCATCGTCGCGTTCTGTCTCATTGCCATTCTCGCCATGGTGCGCAATGTCGAAGCACCGCCTGCGCCAGCGGACACGGTCAGCGAATCGACGCCGGCGCCCGTTGTGGCGGAGGCAAGACCGGATCCGGAGCCACCCGAGCCGTTGCCCGCGCCGCTGCCTCCGGAACCGGCGCCTCGTCCCTCGGCGGAGATTGCCGAGCCCGAAGAGCGCGTGTTCGTCATCCATCGCGATCCGGTATTCCCGGAGGTTGTAGAAACCAGACGCGCTGCACCGCAGCCAGAGATCGAAGTGCCGCCGGAGGTTGATGCTGTAGAGGAAGAGGTTGCAGAGGAACAGGGTGCAGAGGAACAGGTCGCAGAGGAAGAGACGTTAGAGGTGGTCGCTGCAGTCGAGCCGCCGCCCACGCCAGCACCGGAACCGAAGGCTGAACCGGTTGCGGAAGCGGAAGCAGAAGAAGGGCTGACGCTGCGGTTTGCGTCGGAAGCCGACTTCCTGCGCCTGGTTGCTCGGGGCAAGGTGGCGGTCTACGCCTTCGATGACAACCGCTTTCTTACCCTGGCGCCGGATTATCAGTTTGCCCCGGCACCACCCCCGCAGCAGGTCTATGAGCTGGATCCCGGCACCATCCCGTCGCAGATGCGCAGCGCCCTGGCCCGCGTGGATGGACCCGCCCCGACCAAGTGGGCGGTTGGACTGCCGTCGCGGGTACAGCGTCAGATCCAGGATCTGGTGGCAACCGTCGACAACGGTGAACTCCTGATCAACCGGTTTGAAGAGGTTCGACATGTTGCGGCTCGCTAGCGTGTGCGTGCTGATGGTTACGGCGCTGCCTGCGTTGGCGGCATCGACGCTGTCTCTGGATGGCTGGCTGCGAGACCGCGCGGCGCCGCAGCTCGCCGAGGTGCTTGCAAAGCACCCCAGGTTCAAGGGTGAGCGGATCCGGTTTGTCGGCGTTGTGGACGGGCGTCCAACCACGATCGACAACGAGCTGACGGCGGACATTCGCAGGGCGCTGACGCATCGCATCCTCAAGCAGGGATCCAACGATGTGGTTGGTAATCTGACCCCGAGCTGCCAGCGCGTGGGTCGGCGTGAAACTTATCTGGTGGGCATCAACATCCGTGCCACCGGGAGCCGCTATCACGAAGTCAACCTCGCGGTCATGGACGTGACCGAGGGCATCTGGGTGGCGGGCGTCAGTTACAACTGGCGTGGCCGGTTGAGCACCGCGCAGCGCGCCGCGCTCAAGCAGACGGTGAGCCATTCGGCGGCGGGCTCGTCGAGCCGGCCGCTGCCGCTGGAGAATCGTCAGCTGGTCGTCGAACGCCTGCTCCAGCAGATGCGCTGCAATCTACCGCAAGGCGTCGACGGCACAGTGACCTTGGCGCTTCCCGAACGCCCGGAGCTTCAGCTACTTGCCAGGGAACTCGAGCAGCGCCTCGTTGCGCAGCCCGGCATGGTGCTCGCCGAACAGACAGACAACAGCAACTGGCAGCTGCGCGTGTTGCTGTCAGATGCGCCGCCGATGCCAACCCAGGTGGTGTTGGCCCTTGCGGCCGTAGATGACCCGGCGGCGGCGCAACGTGTTGCGCAGGTAACCGTCTCCGTGCCGCAGAGTCGCCGAGCGCGTTCCGCGAAGGTGACGGCAGTACCTGTAGTCGCGTCGGCCGATTTGTTGAGTGATTTTCACACTTTGGAGCGCTGTGCGGAAAGCCGCGACCGCTGTGCGCAGGTGGGTTTCACGCTTCATGACGATGCCTACGTGCTGGTGTTTCGCACACATGCAGCAGCGCTCTCCGCAACGTCGTGCACCGCCCGCCAGGAGCGGCGCGTGGCCGGTGAGCTCCAGTTTCGTGTGCAGGTCGCAGCGGGCACGGATACCCGTACGGGATTTTATGTCATAGCCAGCCGCGACCGTGAGGTCATACGGGAGTTGGAGCGGCTGGTGCGTAGATCCAGTTCAGCCTGCAGCACGCGCCGTCCGGCAAATCCCGCCGGTTTGCTGGCTGCAATGGAGCGCCTGCAGCCTCGGCTGCAGTGGCGTGCTATGCATCTGACGACGGCAGAGTCGTCTGCGGGATTCAGGAGGTTGTAGAAATGCGATTCATATTTGGTCTGGTTGCCGGTGCTTTGGCAACTTTGTTTGTCGCCGCGGCGTTCGACGCCCCGGCGGATCATCTGGTCGGCAAGCTGGTTCACACCACGGCGCGACTGTCGGACAGGCTCGTTGAAACGGACATTCCGGATTTAGCCAGCGTGGCCGACGAGATCGAATCGCTGGACCCGGTTGAATTCCTGTCTGAGGAGGGGCCTGTGTCGGAGGTGCCCGAGCCGGAAGTGCCTGCGGCGAAGGTGCCTGAGCCGGAAGTGCCTGCGGCGAAGGTGTCTGAGCTGGAAGTGGTAGCGGAACCAGAGGATCCGCAGCCGGAGTCAGCGCATTCTTCGATTGTCATGGCGGACAACGAGACCGTCTCCGGAGCGGATTCGTATCCCGAGGAAGTACCGCAAATGCAGCAGCAGGCTGCCACGGCCTGGGGGCCGTTTCACAGCGAAGCCTCTGCAAACGGGTTTGCGCGCAGGCTGAGCCGCGAGACAGGGCGGCCGTTTGCGGTCGAAAAACGCGGTCCCGGGCAGTACGCGGTGACGTTCGTGTACGCCGGAGAGGCGGACCTGAGCGCGATGCGCGAACAGATTGCCGACGTGACCGGGATACCCCAGACATGAAAGGGTGTGTTGCGGTGATTCTGCTGTTCCTGGCTGCGGACGCGCTGGCGCTGCCGTCGCGGGCTTATCCGTATCAGGGCTGCTTCGAAGTGGCGGCGCAGATGCACAAGGTTCCAATGGAGCTGCTGCTTGCCGTTGCGGCGACGGAGAGCAACTGGCAAGCGGATGCACGCTCACACGCTGATGCCCACGGCATCATGCAGATTCAATGGCCGGGCACGGCTCGGCATCTTGGGGTGCAGCGCGTTGCGGAACTCTATAATCCGTGCCTCAACATCTCCCTGGGTGCGAAGTACTTGCGCGAGCTACTCGACGACTTTGACGGCGTACGTCGAGCGCTTGCCGCTTACAACTATGGGCCAACGCGCATCAAGGCGAGCACCGAGCTGCCTGCCGGGGCAATTGCCTACGCCGAGAAGGTGCTGACGCATCAGCGCCGTATTGTCGACGGCATGCTGCCTGCCAGGCTGGAACCCGCCGCGGAACGTACGCTCGTCACCTTTGATTCACACACCCGGGCGCAGCACCTAGCCAAAACGCTGGGCGAGCGCCTGCAAGGTGCCACCGTGAGCGTGCAGCGGGTCAAGCGGCCTGCGCGTGGATCCGCCGTTGTGCTTGCGGTTGGTCAGAATGGACTGACCGTGCAGGACCAGATTGTGCTGGCCAACATGGGCTGGTCGCTGTGATCCGCCTGCCATTGGTACTGCTGCTCCTGCTGCCTGCGGCGGGTCATGCTGAGGTCGTGGAGCGAATCGTCTGGGGTGACGTCGTGAACGTCGAACCGGTCGTTGAGCAGCACAACGTGGCGCCGTCGCCGGATTGCCCGATAAACAGACCTGAAACGCTCGAGATTGCTGAACTTCTGGCATGGGATTTGCGGCGCGATTGCCTGCACCGTTCAACCAGTAAAATCCGTGGCTACCGTGTGGACTATCGCTGGGACGGACGCACCTACTCGAGGCTCATGGACGAATCGCCGGGGAAACGCATACCCCTGTTGGTAAAGTTCAAATAGGACTATTCCAGCGTCGCTACCGAACGCGCCGGTCCGACGTCAGGAGCCAGGCCTCTGCTTCTTCGATCGTGATGAAGGCTCTGGCGGTCATGCCGCTGCTTTCGCTGAAAACCTCGGCCATACGCATCATGCCGTAGTACAGCTGGTTGCCTGCTGCGAGCGCCAGGCGCGAACCGAAGCGACTCGAAAGCGCCGCGAGCTTGCCTGCCATGAAACGCAGATCTTCCGGGCGTCGCTCTTTGAGAACCGTCGAGTGACGTACGTCCATGATCGCAAGCGCATCGTCGGGAAAGTCCGGATCTCGGAACGCCTGCTCGCAGGCGTTCAGGATGTCGTCCATCGTGTAGCTGTCCTCCAGACGCAAGATGAAAAATCGCTGCTTGATCTCATAGCTTGCGGCCATGATTCAGGCGTTGTGGCGGCTCAGAGTTTTGCGCACCACGCTGAGCAGTTCTCTTGTTGTGAACGGCTTTTCGATCAGAACGACCCCGGCGTCGAGCTCTCCTCGATGGACGATGGCATTTTCCGTATAGCCGGACATGTACACCGTAACCATGTCCGGGTGCGATTCCCGCAATTTCGCGGCAACTTCGGGTCCGTTCATGCCGGGCATCACAACGTCGGTAAGCACGAGGTCCAGGTGTTTGCCCTCAGCGATGCGCACCGCCTCCATGCCGTCTTTTGCGGACATCACCTTGTAACCATGGTGGGTGAGCATCTGTGTGACGAGGTCACAGAGCAGCTCTTCGTCTTCTATGACGAGAATGGACTCGGAACCGCGCACGCTATCGGTGACGGGCGCCTCGTCCCATCCGTCCGGCGGGTGCTCCTGATCGACCCGGGGCAGATAAATCTTGAAAGAAGTGCCAACGCCGGGTTCTGAATAGACGTTGATCAACCCGCCGGACTGAGAAACAAATCCCTGCACCATCGAGAGACCCAGGCCCGTGCCCGTTTCCTTGGTTGTGAAGAAAGGCTCGAATACCAGCTTCATTTCATCTTCGGGTATGCCGGGACCGTCGTCCGAAATGGCCAGCATCACATACCGACCCGGCTGGACGTCGCCGTGTGTCTCCGCGTAGCTCCGATCGAGATACACGTTCGCGGTCTCGACCGTGAGATAACCCGTTCCGTCACCAATGGCGTCGCGCGCGTTGATGACGAGGTTGACCAGAGCCTGTTCCAGCTGCGCAGGGTCGACCCGAACTTTGCCGAGGCCGGCGCCGCGGACAAAATCGAGATCAACCCGTTCCCCGAGCGTGCGGCGCAGCATGTCGTCCGTTTTGGCAACGAGATCGTTGAGGTTCAGCACCTTGGGCTTCAGCATCTGTTTGCGTGCAAAAGCCAGCAGCTGCTTGGTCAGGCTCGCCGAGGTCAGCGCGGCATCGCGTATTTTGTCCGCGTAGTGTTTGGCGCTGTCGAGGTCCGTAGCCTCAAGGGTCGCCTCGGCGTACAGAAGTATCACGGTGAGGTGATTGTTGAAGTCGTGGGCCATGCCCCCGGAGAGCTTGCCCATAGCCTCCATTTTTTGCGATTGGCGCAGCTGCTCTTCCTGCAGCTCGTAAGCCTCCTGCATTCGCGCGCGATCATCGAGCTCTTCTGTCAGCCGTTGCTCGCGCGCCTTGATTTCGTCGTAGGCGCGTTGCAGCTCGCGGTTGTTTTCACTGAGCTGACGCTGCTGGGACTCTAGCTCTTCGATCGCAGCTGCGCGTGAACGGGGCGACAGCATGCGTCTTATTCTGGTCCACATAGAAAGGTGCTGGCCCACTTTGATCTTGTACTCACCGCGATGCGGGCTGATGGTTGATGTTACACCAGCGGGTTCCAGATTGAGAATTGTTGGCAGCGCACGGAAGAAACCGTCTGCGGTGCGGAAAAATGTTTCGCTGCCCGGACCGGTATCGGGGATCGATAACACGACGTGCAACGTCTGCTCATCCTCTCGTACGATCTGTGCGTTGTGGTATGGACAGTTGCCTGGAGCTACAACCTTTACGGCCAGACGATAAAGCTGATAGGGAGTAACAACCAGACGGAAGAGCGGCGCGTAGAACGAAGCGTTCAATTCGGCAGTAGCGTCGTACGAGAAATCGGCAACGGCAAGAGGTCCGCCAATATGATCTTCGAGGCGCTGCATGAAAACGCATGCGGTTGGCCAATCCAGCCAGGTCCCGGGATCGAGTGCCTCTTCGAGGGTGATGTTGAGGCCGTCGCAGATGCCATCGACCGCGATGCCGCGTTCGCGCATCAATTTCAGGTACACGCTGAACGAGCGGCAATTGATGTCACGCTGCGGCATGTTGGAGCTGGCTCTCCGTTTCCAGCCCGTAGACTAAGCCATAACTAAGGCGCGTCGCCACGCTCCGGGGATTCGACGGCGGATGCGGATGCGAATTGACGATCGCAGATCGCGAGGAAGTGTCGCGCGCCGGTCGATAACGGGTCGTGGCGGTTGAAATAGATCCCCACCTCGCGCGGAATGCTGGCCTCCGGCAGACCCGTCACTGCCCGCATACCGGGCGAATCCTCCAGCAGCCGATTGGACAGGTACGTCACGCCCTTTCCCGCGGCAGCGAGCGCCAGGCGCAGATCAAGATTGCTGACCTCCCAGACAGCGGCAAACTGGTCACTTAAGCGCTTCGCCTCTGAACGCTTTGTGACTTCATCGAGATAGGAGGTCAAGAGGGTCACCTCGGCGAGAACCGCGGCGGGATCGGTCATGAGTTTTTCGAATTGAGGGTGGTTTTCATGCACCGCGAGCAACCGCTGCTCGTTGAAGTAGACGCGCGTTTCGAAGTGCTGCGGCATGGATGACTGAAAGGGGCCAAAACCAAGCTCCCAGCGGCCTTCGTCGACACCGTAGATGATCTCTTTGCTGGGGACCACGTCGAGCTTCAGGCGGGTGAGCGGATTCTGCTCACAGAAGCGCAGCAGGAGCGTGCGTGCGAAATAGCGGTTGACCATCGAGTTGGTGGCGAGGCTCAGCGTCGTCAACGCGCCGGTGCGGATGAGTTCGATGTCCTGGAGCGCCTCGTGTTCTTCCGTCTGCAGCATGCGTGCGAAGGCGTGCAGGCGCCGACCCGCTTCCGTCAGCTCCGGGCGCCGACCGCGGACAATGAGCTGGGTACCCAGCTTGTGCTCGAGGTTTGCAATTGCCTGGCTCACCGCAGACTGGGACAAGCTCAGGCGTTCGGCGGCGCGGCTGAAGCCACCCGCCTCGATCACGGCATCGAGAACCCGTGCTTCGTGGCGTTCGATCTGCATGACAGCGTATAAGTTGCGCGAATGACAGCGTCCACCATAAGTCAAATTGTAAGGCGTTACTATCAGTTTTACTTATGAAACGATCGGATATGGATCAAAAAGGCGGCAAATATAAGCTGCTTGGATAGTGATAGAAGCCAGGCAGCCTGGCTTGCCGGCGCTCGGGCGGTAATCTGAAGCCCACTGTAGAAGGTTGGTAATGGAGAAAGATATGCCTGATGTTGCGAAAGGACTGGCCGGCGTGGTCGTCGAAAACACCGAAATATCCGATGTGTCAGCGGACGGACGGTTGAGCTACCGGGGCTATGACATCGCGGATCTGGTGACGCGACCCTTTGCCGAGGTCGCCGCGCTGGTGGTCTCCGGTCATCCCGGCACGTCGCTGGAAACGGTGCTGGCACAGTCGGCCAATCTCACGGCCGCAGAAACCGCGCTGGTGTTGAGCGCGGATGCGGGGCTCCATCCCATGCAGCTGCTCGAGGGTGTGGTGCCGCTGCTGTCCCGTGCTGAACCGCTTGGTTTTGATGAAGGGGATCAGGGCATTCACGTGGCGGCGAAGCTGCCTGCCGTGGTGGCGACCCATCTCCAGCGGCGCGCTGTCGAACTCGATCCTGACAGCGATTACGCCACCCGTTTTCTGGCCGCTATCGGCCCCTCTACCGAACGCACTACCGAAGCGGGGCCGGATGCACGGCACGTTGAGGCGTTCAACGTCGCGCAGATCCTGCAGCTCGAGCACAGCTTCAATGCCGGCACGTTTGCCGCCCGCGTTGTCGCCTCCACGCTTGCGCCGGTTGAGGCGGCCATTGCGTCAGGCATCGCTGCGTTGTCCGGGTCGCTGCATGGTGGCGCGGACGAAGCCGTTCTCAACATTGCCGATACGCTCGGTTCGGTCAAAGCGGCGCAGGCCTATGTCGATCAAACGCTGGCTGAAAACGGCAAAATCCCCGGCATGGGGCACCGTGAGTATCGCGTCCGCGATCCTCGTGCGCACTACCTGCAGGACTGGGCTGAACGGTTGAGCGCGGGTACGGAGCACGAACGAACCTTCGGCGTTCTGCGGGCGATCGACGAGCGGTTCAGCGAGCAGATGCAGGTCCGCGGCAAACCCCTGCATGCGAACGTCGAGTTCTACAAAGGCCTCGTCTACCGGGTCCTGGGGTTGCCCAATCATTTTTTCACCTCGGGCTTTGCAATGGCCCGCGCGTTTGGCTACGTCGCTCACTTTCTCGAGAGTCGAGAGGACAACCGCATCTATCGGCCTGCGGCGCACTATGTCGGACCCATGCGCAGCTATTCCGAGGCGATAGCGAACTAGCAGCTGGGCGTTGTTGCCTGCTCCGGCATCCCCTCCTGCCGCTCCGCAATATGGTGAACGCTGCCATCAGATGGCGTAAGCTGCGCTCTGGAGGGGAGTATGGCAGCATTGCCGGAAATACAGGAGCGCCAGGCGCAGCCTTATGCTGCGATCGCGGCGGAAATTCGCCTCGATGAGCTCGGCGCGGTGTTGCCTGAGCTGTGGCCGGAAGTTGCAGGCTATCTCTCGCAGTGCCCGGCGGACGTGGCGGGTGCACCGTTCATTCGCTACGTGAAAATCGACATGGAAGGCGTGTGCAAGCTCGAGGTGGGCATTCCCTGCACCGCTGAGATACCCGGCTCGGGCCGAGTCGTGAACGGGGTTCTGCCAGGTGGAAGGTACGCTGTAGCCGTCCACGAGGGGCCGTTCGACGCCTTGCCGGAAAGCAACGCGACGCTGCAGACCTGGGTGAGCGACCAGGGGCTCGAATTTGACGTCCACGAGAACGTCTGGGCGGCCAGGCTGGAATCGTACTTGACCGACCCCGAGCAGGCTCCTGATCCTGCAACGTGGCTCACGGAGCTGGCTTACAAGCTCCGGGATATCTGAGTCCGGAAGCAAGAACTGAAGAACGCGGAGGTGTGTCATGGGCAGGCTCGATGACAAGGTGTGTGTGATTACCGGTGCGGCCAGAGGCCAGGGAGCGGCGGAAGCTCGGCTCTTTGCCCGCGAAGGCGCCCGCGTGTGGCTGACCGATGTGCTTGACGAGGAAGGTCAGGGGCTTGCGGACGAGATTGGCGCAAGCTACCAGCACCTGGATGTCCGCGACGAAGACGGCTGGCAGTCGCTGGCAGCGGCTGTAGAAGGTGCGCACGGGCGTTTGGACGTGTTGCTCAACAATGCCGGGATCTTTCGTCGCAACAGGTTGGTCGACACCCCGCTGGAAGAATTCCAGGAGGTCATGGACATCAACTGCACCGGCGTGTTCCTCGGCATGCGCACGTTTGCACCGTTGCTGATAAAAAGTGGCAATGGTTCGATCATCAACGTCTCCTCGCTGGCGGGCATGCGGGCGGCTGCCGGAGCGCTGGCGTACGGCGCGTCAAAATGGGCGGTGCGCGGCATGACCAAGGCCGCGGCAGTGGAGCTTGCGCGTAAGGGCGTACGCGTGAATTCGATTCATCCAGGGCTCATCGAAACGCCAATGGCGGAACAACTTGGTGGCGACAACGACAAGCTCATCAAGCGCACCCCGCTCGGGCGTAGCGCGCAAGCCGACGAAGTGGCCCGCATGGCGTTGTTTCTTGCCAGCGATGAAAGCTCTTACTCTTCGGGCAGTGAATTTCTCATCGATGGAGGCCTTAATGCACTCTGACGGCACACCTGTGGTGCGTTGCGGAGAGATGGAGTGGTAGGAACCGACCAGCAGTGGCTTGCAGACAACGCCATCGAAGTCCTGGATTCCGTGGTGGATGCCATTGTTACGATCGACGCAGAGGGTGTCATCCAGTCCGTCAACCGGGCGACGGAAGTACTGTTTGGTTATCCCCCCAGCGAGCTTCTGGGGCAGCCGGTCGAGGTGCTCATGCCGGAACCTCACCGCAGCCGCCATCAGCGGTACGTAGACAGTTTCCTCACGACCGGTCAGGCGCACATCATCGGCATCGGCCGCGAGCTCAGCGCGCTCAAAAAGGACGGCACGCTGTTCCCGATCTATCTGGCAGTGAGTGAAATCAAAACCGAACGTGGCAGCTATTTCGCCGGTATCATCCGCGATCTTTCGGAAACCAAGGCCAATCAGGAAACGCTGCTAGAGCAGCGCGAACGCCTTGCCAGAGTCGGCCGCTTGAGCACGATGGGGGAGATGACGGCGAGCATTGCCCATGAGATCAATCAGCCGCTTACCGCCATTGCGGCGTATGCACAGGCCTGCCAGAAGCTCCTGCAGAAAGAGGACTGCGATCTCGATCGCGTCCGCGACGGGCTGCGTAAGTTGAATGAGCAGTCCCTGCGTGCGGGCGCGGTCATCGAGCGCATACAGCGCTTCGTGCGGCATGAAGGTAGCCAGAAGGAGCTCGTTGATCTCAACGAGCTGATGCGGGACCTCGTCCATCTGGCCGCCCCCGACGCGCGTCTGCACAGCGTCGAGTTGACCTTCGACCTGCAGGAAGACTTACCCGTAGTCTATTGTGACCCGGTGCAGATCCAGCAGGTGGCGCTCAACCTGATCAGAAACGCCATCGATGCCATGCAGGAGATTGACTGCGCGCATGGTACTGAGGTTCTTGTACGAACGCGGGCTGAGCAGGTGGACGCACGTGTGCGGGTTTCTGTCACTGACAGCGGGTCTGGCGTCGACGAGACAAACGAACCCATGATTTTCAGTCCCTTTCACACGACCAAACAGGAGGGCATGGGAATGGGTTTGTCGATCTGTCGTTCCATTATGCGCGAGCATGGCGGAGACTTGAACTTCGAGAATAACGATAATCACGGCTGTACGTTTTTCTTTGTACTGCCCGTTGGAGATGAGAATGAGTAACGCGGAAAAGGTGTACATCGTCGATGACGACGAGGCGGTGCGCGATTCGATCGGCATGCTGCTCGAAACCGTGGACATCCCCTATGTCGCCTACCCGGACGCGCAGTCGTTTCTCGACGAGGTGAACCCGGAGGAAGTGAATTGCCTGGTGCTGGATATCCGCATGCCGGGCATGAGCGGACTCGAGCTGCAGGAAAAGCTCGTCTCGATGGAAATCGACATCCCCATTGTGTTCATCACCGGCCACGGCGACATCCCCATGGCGGTCGAGGCGATGCGGCGCGGTGCGGTGGACTTCCTGCGTAAACCTTTTCGCGACCAGGAGCTGCTGGATCGCGTACAGGAAGCGCTGTCACTCGATGCGCAACATCGCGGTGAAGCGGCGGATCTGGAGAGCTACCGCGAACGGGTGGCAGATCTCACACCGCGCGAACAGGAAGTGTTCAAACGCGTGGCAAGTGGGCAGGCCAACAAGGTGATCGCCATCGAGCTTGGTATCAGCGAACGAACGGTAGAGATCCACCGCAGCAACGTCATGCAGAAAACCGGCTCCCGCTCTCTGGCGGATCTGGTGCGCCTGCTGATCAAGCTGGAAGAATTGGACAACTAACGCGGAGAAGCGGCATGACCGACATTGCAGTGCTGGGACTGGGCAACTTCGGAACGGCGCTCGCGCGCAACTGGCTCGAAGCGGGACACGAGGTTCGAGGGTGGACCGTCGAGGAAGAGGTGTATGCAAGCCTCGAGTCGTCGAGCATCAACGAAAAGTACCTGCCCGGAGTGGTGCTCGAAGGGTTGCAGGCATCAATGGACATTGCCGCGTCGGTCAAAGGCGCGGACATTGTCGTGCTCGCGCTACCCTCTGGCGTTGTGTTGAGCGTCGTTGACGATCTCGTGCCACATCTCGAGAACGGTCAGATTCTGCTTGATCTGGCCAAAGGCCTTGCCCCCGGCGATCAGCTGATCTCCGATGTCATCGAAGAGCAGCTCGCGGCGGCGAACCTGGATGTCTCCCTGTGCGTCATGATGGGTCCGACCATTGCGCCGGAGCTTGCTCGCGGTGTCTATACAACGGCGCTGGTGGCAAGTGCTAACGCTGAGCTTGCCGCCCGTATGGCATCGTTGCTCACGACCAGAACGCTCACGCTTGCAGCGGCCAGCGATCCGCTCGGCGCGGAATACTGGGGCGCATTCAAAAACGTCATTGCGCTTGCCTGTGGTGTCGTCGACGGTCTCAAGGAAGACGGCCGTGGTGGTGACAACCTCAAGGCGGCCGTGTTCACAGCGGGTTATCGGGAAGCCGTGCGGCTTCTGCCGGAGCTTGGTGCTGCACCGGATACTGCGCTCAGCGCGGCAGGCATTGGCGATCTCTTCGTGACCGCAACGTCGCCCCACGGCCGCAACCGGGAGATGGGCGAGCGTCTCGGCCGGGGACAGAGCCTTGCGGAGGCCGAAGGCGAGATGGTCATGGTCAGCGAGGGCGTGCGCGCAGCCCGGATGTTTCAGGGATTGTTTGCCGGTGCGGGTCTTGCAGCACCGTTTGTCGACACCGTGTGTGGTCTCCTGGATGGCGAGCTCGACATTGATGGTTTCCTCTCCGGATTGATGTCCGTCTGAATCCCTGGAAAGCCCGCCCGAAGGGCATTTCCTCTTTTGCAACTCTTTCATTGCAGCTTGCTTCCTGTGCGATCAGAAGCGCCGTTTTTCTGACTGCGGGCGCAGTTTTGTGACCTGTTCGGCGCTAGTTCGGCACTTTTTTGTCGCCACCGCTTTACACCGCAGATGCTGGTCTATGCTTTAAGCAGGGTTGAGGCAAAAGCCAGGTGCTTTTGTCGGTGACAATGAAATAGATACAAGGTTGTGTCATGCAAGGAAAGAACTCAGGGTTCACGCTCATGGAAGTGATTGGCGTGCTGGCTGTGATTGCCATTATCGCTGCCGTCGCGACGCCGCAGATATTCCAGGCCATTCAGGACGCCAAGGTGTCGTCGCTGGTACAGGAATCGAACGATCTCAAGGCTGCGGTAGCGCGCTACTACAAGGACACGGGGACCTGGCCACGCCACATCCCGTCGCGTTCGGAAGACCATTTGCGCCAGCTGATGCGCAATTCCGACTCGGGCGGCAATCCCATTGCCGGTTGGAACGGTCCGTACATTGAGGCGGAGCTTTCCAATCCAATTACGCCCGGCGGCTATCTCGACGTGCTCGTGACCGCCGATGCCAACTACGCCTGTGACCTTGACGGTGATGGTAATCAGGATGGCAGATTCATCGCGTACCGTGTTGACGGCGTCGCCGATGACATGGCTCAGAGTATCAGTCAGATGCTTGACAAAGATGGCGCCGTGACCAGCGGTGACGGCGACTGGAAAAAAGCCGGTCGCGTCAAGCGCTATGCCGGCACCCACGCCTCGATACTGGTGATGTGCCTGGCACGGGTGTAATGCACCTCCATGACACAATCGCGGCACAGCCAGGGATCGGCACAGCCCAAGGTCAGTAAACCTCTCGGACAAAGACTCCTGGAAGCGGGTCTCGTCACCGAGCCGCAGCTGGATCTGGCGCTGCGCGAGCAGAAACGCGGCGGCGGCTACCTCGGGGAGACGCTCGTGGAGCTGGGCTTCGTCACGACCGAAGACATCACCGCGACGCTGGCGCAGGAACACGATGTCGAGATGGTCACGGTGCGCGACATCGAGATTGCCCCCGACCTGCTTGGCCTTGTCTCATACGATACCGCACGCACCCACAAGCTCATTCCTTTTGTGCTCGAAGGCGGCGTGCTCACCGTCGTCTTTGCCGATGCGCTCGACATCGTGGCGCAGGATGCGGTCGAGCGTGAGACCAAATACACCATCAAGGTGGTCACCGCGCCGGAGTCTCATGTGCTGGAGGCGATTGAGCGCAACTACGCGCGATCGTCGAGCATCAACGAAACCATTGAGCAGGTACTGTCAGGCGATTCCCTCGAAGTCACCACGGCGGACGACGAAGGCTCGCCCATGGTGCGGTTGGTTGATCAGATTCTCGCCACGGCCATCAAGCAGCGTGCAACCGACGTGCACCTGCAGCCGGAAGAGCGCAACATGCGCGTCCGCCTGCGGGTTGATGGCATTCTGCGTGAGGAGATTATCGTCCCGAAAGCCATACAGTCGGCGGTGCTCGCGCGTCTGAAGCTCATGGCGAACCTCGACATTACCGAAAAGCGGGTACCCCAGGATGGGCGCATCCGCTTCACGTTCGGCAGCGGATACATTGACCTGCGCGTCTCGACGCTGCCGACCAATCACGGCGAGAGCATTGTCATGCGCGTGCTCGACGGCGGTGCGGTGCAGCTGTCGCTGGCGGATCTTGGATTCTCGCCGAGTGACCTTACCCGGATTGAGCAGGCCATCAGCCAGCCCTATGGGATGGTGCTCGTCACCGGACCCACGGGCAGCGGCAAGACGACAACGCTCTACACCGCCCTTGGCACCATCGATCGCGAAGCACGCAGCGTCTTCACCCTCGAAGATCCGATCGAATACACCCTGCCGCTGGTGCGCCAGACGCAGGTCAATTCGGAAATCGGAATGAGCTTTGCGGCGGGTTTGAGAGCGCTCCTGCGGCAGGATCCGGACGTCATCCTGGTCGGGGAGATTCGCGACGCGGAGACGGCGGAGCTAGCCACGCGCGCCGCCATGACCGGGCACCTGGTGTTTTCGACGCTGCATACGAACAGCGCCGTTGGTGTCATCCCACGCCTGGTGGACATGGGCATTGACCGATATCTGCTGCCTTCGGCGCTGGTGGGAATCGTCGGCCAGAGGCTACTCCGCAAACTCTGCATGGAATGCCGGCGGGAACAACCCGGCACGAATCCGCTGCTTGCCGGAGAGCTTGCTGCTCTTGGCGCTGCATCGTCGACCCATTGGGAGGCGGTTGGTTGTGATTACTGCAATGGGACGGGTTTCAGCGGCCGTATCGCCGTCTATGAGGTGCTGCTGACCGATGCGTCCTTCCACGATGCAATGCTGGACGGTGGGGGGGAATCGCAGATGCTCGAGCTCGCGCGTGCGGGCGGGATGACCACCATGCTGGAAGATGGCATTGCCAAAGCGCATCAGGGCCTGACAACGGTCGCAGAAGTGTTACGGGTGCTGAGGTAGCCGTGACCGGACGGTCGTTCCATACGAATCTGCTCAAGCGGTTGGGGTAGTACCATGCCGCAGTACGCCTATCGTGCAGTAGACAAGGACAGTCAGATCACCACGGGCATTCTCGTGGCGGATTCCGAAGCCGTGCTCGAGCGCCGGATGGCGGGTCTGGGACTGTGGCTGATCGAAGCAAAGCCGCATAGCGGAAAAAAACAGGCTGACCTCAAGGTCAAGGTGACGCGCAAGGATCTGGTGGACTTCTTCAACGGCCTGGCGACGCTGATTGGTGCCGGTGTCGACATCAGCGAAAGTTTGAATGTCATCGTCAAGGAAACCGAGCAGGAGGGTTTTCGCCGGGTGCTCGAGGACGTGCAGCTCAATATTGAAAGCGGGGTGAGCTTCTTCGATGCGATGTCCGCTCATCCGGAAGTATTCTCTGCGGAGATCTGCAATCTGGTACGCGCGGGTGAGCACAGCGGTGAGCTGGTCGCCGCCTGCGCCGACATCAGCGACCACCTGGAGTGGCTCGACGCGCTGATGGGTGACGTCAAGCAGGCAACCATGTACCCGTCGATGATTGCCGTTGCCGTCTTTGGCCTGGTTTTCCTCATGTTCAGCTTTGTGGTGCCGCAGTTTTCGGTAATTTTCGACAGCCTCAACATTGAGCTGCCGACCATTACCAAGGTGGTCGTGGCCATCGGCGAGTTCTGCAACGGCTACTGGTGGGCAGTACTTCTGGTGTGCGCTGGATTGTTTTTGTTTTTGAAGTACGCGCCACCGCGTTGGCCGGAGCTCGCCACAGCGCTCGACACGGCAAAGCTGCGTATGCCGGTATTTGGTCCGGTCAATCAATTGCTGGTGCTGTCACGGTTTGCGCACAACATGGCGTTGATGCTGAAAGCCGGCGTGCCGATCGTCGAAGCCATTGGCCTTGTTTCTGGTGTGGTCAACAACCGTGTCATGAATCACGCGTTGATGGATGCTGAGCTTGCGGTCACGGAAGGTCGCCGCATGTCTCAGGCCCTGGCGGAGCATGACGTCGTGAGCCCAATTGTCATGCGCATGATTGTCGTTGGTGAAGAGACCGGCAAGCTCGACAGCTGTCTGGAAAAGATCTCCCAGCGCATGGACAACGAGATTCCGCGCCGCATCAAACGCCTGTTTGGCATTCTCGAACCTCTCATCATTCTGACGCTCCTGGGCATAGTTGGCATGGTGGCCGCGTCGATATTCATGCCGCTCTTCAGTCTCATGTCGGGGATTCGCGGATGAAGCCACGATCACTGGGATTTTCACTGCTGGAGATGATTGGCGTCTTGTCGGTGATGGCCATCCTTGCCGGCGCGCTGGCACCGTCCGTCTTTCAGATGCTGGAGGAGGCGTATCAGGATGCCGAGCAGCAGAGCCTTGCCGCAATCGCCGGCTCATTGCAGGGCTACATCAAGCGTAACCAGGAAATCCCAACGTTAGCCAACACCGACTGGCCGGTGGCAATTGCGGACTACGCATCGCTGTCTCCGCAGCGGGTGCTGGTGAACGAGAAGAACTTCAACCGGCGGCTATACGCGGATCCGATGTTTTTCTCGACTTCGAATCAGTCGTGGTCAGGGTATACCCAGACGCAGGGACTGGCCGCGATGCCGAATTCCCCGCGCCTCATGCTCGTGTCGAACCTGGACGGCAGCGTGACGGCTACCTTGAACACGAACACCCGTTTCAGCGACGTCTGGGATCAGACGGCGGACGCGCTTCTGGTCGAAAGCGACACGCTCCAGATCGAGCGGATCAACCTGGCGCCGTTGTTCGTACGCGCGGTGTTGAGCAACGCCAACAATTCCCAGGCCGGCTTCGCACTGGAGGGTGGCGCTGAAGGCTCCATAGCAGCGGCGTCCGGCGGCGTTGACGGTTCGCGAACGGTATTTGTGCTGGCGGGTACCCGCCTTGACCTGAATGCGGCCCCGTATCCGGGAGCAGGCCTGCTCGTGCGGCAGATTGTCAATGACGACGCCTCCTGGCGTTATCAGACGGACGGATTCACCTGGGCCTGGGTGGACTAGCATGGCACGCACCAGTTACTCCATATCCTGGCTCTACGGCGAATTCCGCATCGCTCGCCTGCACAAAGGCAACATAGCCGCGCAGTGGGAAGCGCCGGAACGGGTCGAGACGCATGCCCAGCTGGTGCGTGCGCTGGATGCCGCGTCGAACCACGTTGACCTCAGCATCAAAGGTGACGTGACGGTCGTGCACGAGCACGATCTGCACACACACGACTATCTGGAAGTGCCCTCCATGAAGCGGCGCGACCTCGAAAAGTACTTGCAGCGTCGTGTGGAGCAAGACAAGTCGTTCGAAGAAGACGCCGCCTGGTGCTACCACAAGGTATCCCATCGGGACGGCAAGGAAGGCGTGCTTCTGCATCTCCTCCCCAAGCGGTTGGTGAAATCTACGACAGCAGCGTGCACGGCCGTTGGCCTCGCGCCAAAAAACTATGTGCCGCTGACGGAAATTGTGTCGGACTACCTGCCTACCAGGGACATTGCTCATGACCAGCTGATTGTCGTCGTTGCATGCTTCAACGAGCGGACCGAGATCATCCTGGCGCTCGGCGACGGTGAGGCTCTCTTTGTCCGCGAGCTGAACTACGGCCTCTCGTCAGAAACGGTGGAACGATTGGTGCAGGACATCAACCGCACCGTGCGCTACACCCGTCAGCAGCTCGGCCGCGGCGTCGATACCGCTTGGATGATGGGGCACCTTGCGCCGCAGTTTGCCGCCGAGCTCGAAGCCGGCGTGGAAATGCCGGTGTATTTCGACGACGAGGCGGAAGACCCATACTTCTGGGCGCAATGGGCGACGCGCCTGTCCGGTAAATTGTCCGCCAACTTCATATCAGTTTTTGCGCAGAAGAACATGACCGGCGAGGTTTTCCGGCGCGTTGGCGCGTGGTCAACCGCCGCCGTAATTGCCGTCGCAGGGTTCTTGACGCTCTTCACCGGCGGGCTGGTCGCCCATCGTGCAGATCAGATGCGATCCATCGAACAGCGCTCCGATCAGGTTCGTACGCTCATTGCCGAGGTGGAGCAAAAGGTGTCGGCGGGGAAGAGCAAGCAGGATCATCTCAACCGTTTACGCGCAACCAGCCACAATCTTCCTTCGCTGATGATGGTGCATCTGAGTCGGCTGACACCGTCCGAGGTCACCCTTACCGAAGTAGAAATCCAACGCAGCGGCGGCGCCTGGCGGGTTGCGCTGAGCGGCACCGTTGCCGGCGACATGCGTCGTGGTGCGCGCATCCTTGCGCGTTTCGAGCAGGACCTGGAGCAGCCGCCCTGGCGCGTCGCTGTCCGGCAGAGTTTCACGGAAACGTGGATGGAACAGTTCGAGCAGGGCAAGCTGAGTGATTCGGGTCGGCTTGGCTTCCAGATTGCGGGAGAAATGCTGTGAGCCTCGATATCGAGCTGCCCGATCTCGAAAGCGGGACGGATGAGAAAGAGGAGACCATCGAGGCGCACACCGGTCTCAAGCGCTATGTGCAGATGATGGTGGATGCCTGGTTCCGCACCCCGCAAAGGATCGCGGGCACGATGTGCCTGGTCATAGCGTGTTGTTTTCTGATTGCCTGGAACCTGCAGCGCATGTCAATCCTGCATGAGCTCGTTGAGCTCCGCTCAACGCAATATTCGCTCGACACCCAGCTTGCCAAGCTGGAGGCGGATCTGGTGATGATCGACCTGGACAGTTTGAGCCGCGCGATCGAAGCCGAAAACGATCGCGTGTTCCAGGGATTTCCGGAGCTTGCTGCCTGGGCGGAGGGCCTCGCCAGGGTTGCAGGCAGCTACGGTCTGACGTTTTCGTACAAGGCGCGTGCACCGCATTTGTCCCCGGTCCCGGACGTGCTGGAAGTGCCGGTGGTGCTGGAATTTAAAGCTACCGCTGAGACTGCCGATAGTCTCTTTATGAATGCCATGCAGCTGATCGGCAGGGTGCTGCGTGATCATTGGCACATCGACGTGGTATCGACGCAGGCGCGCGGCGACGGCGAACAGCTGCTGAGCCTGAGCGTCGATGCTCAGGTTTGGGTGCGTGACCGCTACGGCTTCGTCGATTTGACGCTGCTGCAGTCAGCGGCTGCCACTGCCCAGGAAACAATGGAATGAGAAATCTACTGAACAATCCATGGATCGTCGCGGCGCTCGGCATTTTTGCGGCGGTTTATCTGGGCATATCGCTGGTCCTGCCGCTGATATCCGATGATCCCGTAACCGTTGCGGATGTGCCGCCCCTGGATCTTTTTGGTAACACCGTTGATGCGGACGTTGCGAGCGTCGCCAATGTTGTGGGTCTAACAGAAACGAGTATCGAAGGTCGGGAGAGCATTGGCTGGCTCTACGACGTGGAGCGCGACCCGTTCAGCGGCAGCCTCATCAGCGAAAGCGCGCCCGAGCCGGAAACGTTACCGGTGGTGGGCGCGCTATTTGTCGGCGCCGGCGTGGAGGCGGCGGTCATTGACGAGCGCCTCGTGCGCGTGGGCGACGTCGTCGACAGATACGAGGTCGTAGAAATCGGCGCGCAGCACGTAGTGCTCAGGCGCGGCGTAAAAGAATACAGGTTGGAGCCTGAAGCATGAGCAGAGTTTCCGGTCAGGGATCGACCAACCCGCGCAGCATGACGCCGCTTCTGCGCGCGGCAATTCTGGCGCTGATGGTGTTGAGCACCGGCTGTGCGCAGATGCAGTTCAAGGCACCCGACGAGGAGCGTGATTTCCCACGCTATCATTCGCCGGACTCCTGGCCGCCGGCAGCGCTCGAGCCGTTTCAGCTGTCCGCCCGCGAGCGCATGGCGTTTCCGCAACCCGAATCCCTCGAAGCAGAACCCGAAGCGGAGGAGCTCTACAGCTTTGTCATCAACAACATGGCGGTCAGAGACGGTCTGCGCCTGTTTGCCAGAGCTTATGATCTCAACATCGTGGCGGACGAGGACGTCACCGGCGTGCTGGACGTCGAGTTCCGGGACATGAGTCTCGATCGCGCCCTTTCACTGATGCTGGCAAGTCTCGACTACTACTGGGAAATCAAAGACGGTGTGATTCGTGTCCGTTCTACCGAAACAAGACAGTTCACCGTCGATTACCTGAGGCTGGTGCGTTCTGGAACCGGGACGTCCACCGCCACGGTGTCCTCGAGTTCGGATACCGGCGGCAGCGGTTCCGGCGGTGGAGACGGCGGTGAGGGTGAAGAGTCCGGCTCCATCGTGATAGAGCAGGAAGATGAAATCAAATTCTGGGCAGAGCTCGAAGAGCAGCTCGAAGCGCTCCTGAGTGACGGCGGTAGGATGGTCGTGAATCGGCTGTCCGGTACCGTTCAGGTAACGGACCAGCACGCCTACGTCGAGGCCGTGCAGGAGTTTGTCAACCACATCAACCGCGCCATCCACCGGCAGGTGGATATTGAGGTGCGGATTCTGGAAGTGGTTCTGGACGACTCCTCGGCGCTTGGGGTCAACTGGGCCCGTGTCGGCGCCGCCCTCGACTCGGGAACGAACGTCGAGTTCACGACGGACGGCATCGTTCGCTCCCCGGCCGGTGGCCTTGCGCCGTTGACGTCCGTGCTCAGTCTCGATGCCTTCAATCTCAAAAACGACGGCAACGTCAGAATCGCGGCGGTGGTCGAAGCCCTGGAGGAACAGGGTGACGTCGAGATCGTCTCGCAGCCCCACGTGCGGACGTTGAACAACCAGACCTCGCTCATCAAAGTGGGAACGGATCGAACGTTTTTCCGCCGCGAGCAGTCCACCGACTCCACGTCCGCCGGATCGATCACCACCGCCACCGACATTCCTCAGGTTGTGACGGAGGGCGTGGTGCTGTCGCTCACGCCGCAGATTGGCGAGCACGGCTGGGTGATGATGGACATATCGCCGGTGGTCACAAGGGTGTCGAGCGTCAGCGTCGTCGAAGGTCCGGGGGGTGTCATTCAGAGTTCAGCACCCAACCTCGACGTTGCGCAGGTGTCTTCCATCGTGCGTGCCAGGAGCGGCGACACCGTTGTGCTCGGGGGGTTGATTCAGACCCAGGACAGTTACACCGAACGCGGCCTGCCGGGACTGAGCCGCCTGGGTCCGCTGAGTCGAGCGTTCGGTGGACGCTACGAGAACAAGGTTCGAAGGGAGCTCATCATGGTATTGACGCCGACAATCGTTGCGGCTGAGGGATAACGTCATGCGTAAACTGTCCGTCTTATTGCTCGTGCTGATGTGTACGGCGTCGGTTGCCGACACCGAGGTGGCTGATCTGGTTGCCGCTGATCAGGAAGACCTCGCGCAATCCGAAGCGCATGCGGCGGCGGCGCGTGAAGCGCTGCAGACGCTCTTTGAGGGCATCGAGTCCGCGCCACAGGCGAAGGCGGATGAAGCCAAGATCATCGGTCATCCACGCCGTGCGGAGGTCGTCCGCACGCATGAACCCAGCGTCGGCCGGGTGCCGGTCGGCACGCTCAGCGCCGCGGCTGAGCGCGCGTTTGATCAGCTGCGCGATAATCTGCTGGCCACCCACGACGTTGCCGTGATGCGTGCCGAGCTC
Source organism: Pseudomonadales bacterium (assembly GCA_028285415.1). GTDB lineage: Bacteria > Pseudomonadota > Gammaproteobacteria > Pseudomonadales > Azotimanducaceae > UBA4421. Next base: position 27,256 of record JANQPF010000013.1, on the reverse strand, counting down.
GAGTCCTACGTCGACGAGTTTCCGCTGCATCGTGAAGCCCGTCTAACGCTTGCGCGGCTGCATATTCTGGACGATGCCTCGAGCGCAGCGCTCGTGACCCTTGCGCCGCTACTGAAGCCTCTTGCAGAGCGGGAGCATCCGGACTGGCAGCCGTGGTTCTGGGCAGGCACCGCGTATCTCTCCATCGGTAATCATGGCCAGGCCCGGCGTATGCTGGATACCGCCGTCGCCAAAAACTCGGCCGTGGCCGACATCTGGGTACAGCTTGCGGTCCTCGAACAGGAACTCGACAACCACATCGGCGCGTTGCAGTACATTGCGGTTGCCGAGCAGATTGATGCGGAAGCGGCAGCGGTGCACCTGAACCGCGCGTACTCGCTCGAACGCCTGGGACGCCTGGAAGATGCCATGCGCGCGTATCAGCGTTTCCTCATCAGCGCGCCACACGGTGCCGCGTCCTTGCGCCCGACCGTCATGCGCCGCATTGCCGACCTCGCCTCGGCGGTGGACGCCCGCAAGAGCGAAAAGCGCAGCTGAAGTCAGCTCCAGATACGGACTCATGGCCATAGCGCCTGGTCTTCGAGGAGTGCTTTTGCGCGCGGAGTTCCGTAAGCTGTACGACCCAGGAGGAAGGGTTGGGAGCCTGTGGAAAGCGGTGGAACGTCAGTTCCGTCAGAGGTGTCGCGACAGCGGCGGTACGTGGCGGTGTTTTATGCCGATCTGTCTGATTCCAGTGCGTACGCGGCGAATCTCGAAGCGGAAATATACGCGGAGCTGTTAGCGGAGCTCCGGCGGCTGTGCCGTGAGATCATCCCACGTCACGGCGGTACGCTTCTGCAGGTCCACGGCGACGGCCAGCTTTCCATGTTCGGCTTTCCCAATGCGGGAGAAGAGGACGTCCGTCTTGCCGTCAACGCGGCGCTTGATCTGCACGCAGCGGTGCGCTCCCTCCAGTTCGACACACCCGAGTTATCGCGACTACGGCTACGTCTGCACAGCGGCGTCCACGCCGGGCTCGTGTTCGTGCAGGAGGGCGACGTTTACGGCGGCAGCTACCAGCTGAGTGGTGAAGTCACCAACCTCTGTCAGCGGCTCTCTGCGGCGGCGGCAGAAGACGAGATTCTCGTTTGTGCCGAGAGTCTTCGCGGATCGGAAGCGTACTTCGATTGCGGTCCCATTCGCCGTCTCGAACTCAGGGGCTTTGCCGGGCGCGTGCCCGCTTATCCGGTGTCCGGCGCGAATCCCGTTGCCAACCGCTACCAGGCGCGGCGCAAGCGCAGCCGTCTGAGTTTTGTCGGCCGGGATACGGAACTTGCGCTGCTCGAGCAGCGTTGGGCGGCAGTCCGTTCAGGCGTGTCGGTGACGGTTTACCTTGTGGGTTCCCCGGGCGTGGGGAAGTCGCGCCTGGTAGAACACTTCCTGCATCAGCCCGCGATGGCCGAGGTCATGGTGCTCAGCGGCTACTGCGAAGCGGAACATATTGCTCGACCGCTCGGCGCGTTTCACAACCTGCTGAGCAACCATCCGGACTTACTCACGGGTGACCAGGGTGCTGAGACTGTCGAAGGCTTCGACGATCAGGCAGCGTTGAGTGGCATGCTGCTCAAACGCATGGAGACGTTGGCCCGCCAGGCTCCGCTGGTACTTTTTCTCGATGACTGGCAGTGGGCCGACGAAGCGTCGAAACGCCTCATTGCCGAGCTGGTGCCGCGGATAGAGCTGCCGATCATGATTCTGCTCGCCCGCCGCGATCTGGATGAACAGGAGTCCAGCATGCTCGCCGAGGCGGAGATCATTCCGCTCGATGGGCTGAGCGACGTTGAAGTGGACGAAGCGATACAGATGCTGCTGCCGAGCGTGGACCCGTTTGTTCGCGGCAAAATCTGTGGGCTTGCCGGCGGCAATCCGCTGTACCTCGAAGAGCTTTGCCAGGCCTCGTCCGTGGATCGTCTGGATCATGCCCCCAGCCCGGTAGAGCACGCGCCTCAATGGCTGTACAGCCTGGTCCAATCACGCTGTCTGCAGCTTGATCCGATGGCCAGACAGATTGTCGAAGTTGCCGCGGTTTTCGGCAGCTCCGCGCCGCTATGGTTACTACAGAAGGTTGCCGAGTTCGAGGGGGTCGAGGCGCTGGCTGGATTGATGGTGCTGGACCTGCTCTTTCCCGGCCAGCAGGAGGAATGGCATTTCAAGCATGGGCTGACCCGGGAAATTGTCTACGACTTGATTGGCTTGCGCGAAAAGCGCCGCCTGCACCGCACCATTGCTCAGGCGCTCATCGACTCAGGCGAGGGAGAAAGTAAATACCTCGAAGCGCTCGCGTACCACTTTGCCGGAGCAGGCATGCGCAATGAGGCCGTGCACTTTGCCGAGCTGGCGGGCAACCGCGCGCTGGCTGCGCCGGCGCTTGCCCTTGCGCGTTCGCAGTTTCGGCTTGCCATTGAGCTTCTGGATTCGGCGGAGGTTTCCACCGGCAACTACCGTCACATCATGAGTCTCGCGCGGCGTCTCAATATTGCCGCGATTCTCGATCCCAGCGACGAAGAGCTGCCGCTGCTGCACCGCATGATGACCCTGGCCGAGGAGCGCCACGACCTGAAAGGCCAGGCCAACGTGAACTACTGGCTCGGTACGGTGAAGTATGGCCTCGGGTTACCCCGTGAGGCGCTGCGTTACTACTATCGAGCCCGCACGCTCGCGCAGGAGTGTGGCCACACGCGGCTGGTTGATGAGACGGATAGAACGCTCGGCCAGGCAACGGCATCGAGTTGCGATCACGTGGCTGCCATTGCGCTCTTGCAGAAAGTGTTGCGCAAACACGGTTCGGTCAAGCCTGCGAGCAGCGAATCGCTGGCGATGGCTTATACGCTCGGCTGCCTGGGGATGGTGCTCGGCGATCAGGGTGATTTCGCGGGCGCGGACGAGCAGTTCACCCTGGCTAAACGTTACCTCTCGCAGTGGCACAACAATCCCACCTCGATCAACGTCGAAGCGAAGATTGCGGGGGTTGCGCTCTGGCGGGAGGACTGGGGCACGGCGATCGAGACTGCGGAACGGGTCCGGACCCTGTCGGAACGGTTCACTAACTTCTATCTCTTCGGCATGGGCAGCGTGGTCATCGCCTATGCGCGATGGCGCCAGTCTGGTGATGCGCGGCACGTCGATGCGCTCATCGAAACGACGGCCTGGCTCGAAAACTCGGGGCAGGGTCAGTTCCTGTCGCTCAACTACGGGTGGCTGGCGGAGGGATGCGCGGCGCTTGGCCGCGAGCAAGACGTGCGTAAATATGTTGCCCGCGCGTTTCGCCGAGCGCGACAGGGAGATGGTTTTGGTATTGCCATTGCCGCGCGCGCTGCCGCCAGGACCTCAGCCGCGGAAGGCTGGACGCACCCGCCCGGGCACTATCTGGCCCGGGCAGAGAAGTCGGCCCTGCAGCGGAGCTCGTTGCGCGAGGCTGCTTTGAACGATGAGTGTGGCGCTGAGCTTGCCGCAGCGGTAGGTGATAGCGCGGAAGCTGCGGTCCGCGCAGAGCGCGCGGCCGCGGCGTTTCAACGTCTGGGCCTGTCGAGAACCGGCAACGGCGTTCACACCTCCTGATCAACCTCCTCCGCGCGGGACATGAGCGTCAGGATCAACGGCGGCGCCTCCGCCCGCAGCTGTCCGGCGTCGAGGAGCGCCGCGGTGATTCCCAGCATGACACCCATCGCAATCTTCTGCCCCGGACACCCGTGGGTCCCGGCGTTTTTACCGTAGTAGTCCCCCCCGAACACCCACGTTGCGTCCGCGCGGCCTTTCTCGAGAAGCTCCGCTGACGCCGAGCCGATGCCGATCACGACGGTATCACCGGGTTCGAGCGCTTCGCGCCCGAGCTGTACGTGACGGTCTACCACGATGCGGTGCAGCTGATCGGGTACCGGCCGGTATTGCAGCGCGCGCAGCAGCGGATCACGAATGGCGGAGTTGGCGCGCGTCAGGGGATCAACGCCGCCGTCGTTCAAGTAGTCTTCCTGAATTCGCCACAGGTTACCGTCGTTAGACCACATGTCGATGGCCTTCAACAGGTTGCCGAGCGTAGACGGCAGGAAACCGTGCATCGCTCCGATCAGCTCGCTTGCCAGCTGTGTCGGCTTGTCACCCATGATTCTGAAGAGCTCACCGCCGATCGGAGTGGGGTTTTTCTTGGGATCAGCTTTGATCCGTCGAACCCACTTCAGCGTCGCCGCCTGCAGCCGCGATCCGTGGTCCTTACCTTCGTCTACGGCCGCCGGACCTGGATTGGGTGAAAACGCATAACGGGACGATGAGATGAAGTGATAGGGACAGTGGAGGGTGTCCGGGCGATCGACCGTGGGTTCGCCGCCAACGTGAATCTCCCTCGAATTCGGTATGCCGAACCAGTCGCGTGAAAGCTCGCCGAGAACCACGTGCACGAGGTCCCGGACGCGCAGGTTGCCCTGCACCCCGACTGGAAATTCCGGTCCAAACTTTTCGCTCGTATAGCGGTATGCCGGGTCGAACGCCCACGCCTCACCGAAGCTGTGAAGGAGCGCGTTGACCTCCTCGCCGCGCCGTTGATAGTCGCCGTATTTGACCTGCTTGTGGTACGGCTGCTGCCTGGGCGGCTGAGACGGATCTTTGCCGGGAAATGCCTTCGGGCGTGGATCCATGCTGAGGTAGATGTCGCCAAACGATTTGCGCAGTCGCCACCAGTATTTGCGCACGGAGAACCTGCGGCCGTCGTCTGCAAATACCTCGCGCACCAGGCGCTCGCTGCCGACCAGCACGCCGTAAGGTGTTCGCAGAACGCCTCCGTGTTTCGCGCGCACCGCCGCCCATACGGCGTCCAGATCTTCCTCGCGAGAAGGCTGCACGTCCTCGAGAACGGCTTTCCAACGCTGGTAGACGCAGACCTCATGGTCTTTGCGCGGGAAGCCGAGCGCCTGCTCCGCTGCCAGGCGCTCGAGATCTTTGATGATGGCCTCTCCTCGCTCGACCAGACTCGGTCGGCCGACGGGATTCGTCAGGCTTTTGAGCGTGCGCATCGAAGGGACAAAAAGGTACAAACCCCACTCGAGCTTGACGATGGGTTGCGGGTCTTTCTCGTCCTGCATGTGCTGATGGATCAGCTTGCCGCCATCCACGTAGCGGAACGTGCTCTTTTTACCGTACTCGGGCACCCCCATGAACGGATCTGCCTGGCCGCTGTACCCCCCGCTGGAGTTGCCGCCGCTGAGCCAGCGCTGGAGCACCTCAAACTGCTCCGCAAGGCTCGCGTTGTAAGCCATGAACACCAGGCCGCGATCGGCGTCCAAATTGTCGTCGGTGACGGTTTCACCGTACGACATTCCCCGGCGCACGATGCGCGGCACGCGAATCCGACCACCGCGATCTTCGCCGATCACCGGCTTGAACTCGCGAGGATTCATGCGGCGAACGTGCGAGTGGATGGGGCACTTGTCCCCGTTCTGATCTTTGTCAAAATCGAAGTTGTTGTAGTCACCGTTTCGATGACGCACCAGCGGCCGCCCGTCCTGATGGCGTCCCATCATTTTCGCGAGGCGCTGCCGCCGCTGTGCGCGGTCTCCGGGGAGGCGTTTGTTCAGCGCCGCAACGTCCTGCTTCAGTTTGCGAATGACGAGGAAAGAACCGTTGTCGAGGAATCCGCCGCGTGCGTTCTCGGGATAGGCGGGGTCGCCGTAGCTGTTGCCGTGGCCGAGCAGCACGTCGCCGACGGCGCCGTCGTTGTTCCAGGTGTCGCTCTCGAGATCCGGGTTTTCCTTGATGTCGGGCTGGCTGATGCCGTCGATGAAGCCGAAGTGCTCGCGGATCTTGTGCTCGGTGCGCTTCAACGTGTCGCGCTGATGGCCCATCGCTTGAATGGCAAGCAGTTGCACGCCGGACCATCCGGTATCGCGTGCAAGCTGCTGCACGGTCGCGTAGAGCGGGTGCCCCGGTCCCCATTCGCCGACGTAATCTGAACCCCGGCGCGAGCAGCGGATCTGTATCACGAAGTCGACGCTCGACATCTCAACCTTGGCGACGTTGTCGGCGCGCTCACCAAGCCGGTCCGGCAGGTTCCAGTTGTCGGGATGGTTGGTGCGTACGTCACCGAGCATGCCGGCGCGTGCCGCCATGCCTTCCTTGAACTCCTGCGGCAGGTCCGCAAGATCCGCCGGGTCCGCCTGCAGCTGTACCAGACCGTTGTAGGTAAAACCGATGTTGTAACGCGGGGCGCGTTTGTCCGGTTCGCGCCCGGCGGCGGTGACGGGCAGCTCGGCAATGAAGCGACAGGCATCGCTGAGGTTGCGAATCCGCATGAGCAGCAGCACACCGTGGGACACTTCGCGGTAGGGTTCCAGGATGCCCCCCTGGATGACCCCGGCTCCAGGTCGCTTGCGGATTCTCGGTTTCCGCGGCGGTTTGATCTCCTGCTCGAACCAGGCGAGTTCGGCTCGGAACAGCACCTCGCGCTGGCGGCCCTGCACCAGCTGCGAGTCGAAACCATGCAGGAGCCGGCGCGTTGCATGGTGGAAATACTCGTGGTCTTTGCTGCCTTCGACGTTCGGGAAGAGATCGTTGAGACGATAAAGTACGCCCAGCGCTCGTAGGCCCATGGCGATGGCTTCCGGCAGGTCTCGATTGCGCTCGGCCTCTGCTTTGTCTTCCAGGTCGGGCAGGCGCATGCGCGCGATGTCGAGCTCGCGGTTGCTGGCAAGACCCTCACGCTGGCGTTGCTCCATGAGATCGAGATAGTTGCGATCGTCGACCGTCAGGTTGTCGGCAATGTAGAAAAAGTCGGCAGGCACCTGGGTTTTCCGCACCCAGCGGGAAAATGCCTCGAAACCGTTGGGACTTGCGTACTGGTCGTAGTCGACACAGTTGCAGATGATGGCGTCGAGAAACGGGCCCGTATCCCGCCAGATGCGCCGGATGTACGGCTCCCATGGCTGATCGAAGGACACCGCCAGGAGCAGCTTCGTATCGTTTTCCAATAGCGACAGTCGATACGATTGGATCGTCGCAATACGCTCTACGACATCCGAGAAGGGATGTTGCATCGAAGCCTCGCGCGCAATCTGGCGGAACCCATGGAACGCTTCCATCGTCAGGCGCGCGCGGGTGGCGTAGGTCACCGTGTCGCGGGTTGGGATGAAACCGGGTTTGACCGGCATCATGAGCGTCAGCTCGGTGTTGTTGACCAGGTTCCTGCTGACGACATCGGGCGCCGTGCGACGCGCGCCAGGCAGTGCGGTGACCTTGGGTTGTTTTGGCATGACTCCTCCCTGTGTGTTGCCGGTGCCTGCGATCCCGGTTACATCGCAGAATGTCCCGGGTCGAGATAGAAGACGTTCCCGTCCGGATCTTTGAAGAGGGCCAGAATCCCGCCCCAGGGCTGCCGCGTTGGCGGCATTTCGAATTCGACGCCGCGTTCGACCAGCGTCTCGTGGGCCGCGTTGATGTCTTCGACGATGAAGCCTACGCCGGTGTGGCGTCCAATGAGTGCAAGATCGTCAGCCTTCGCGAGTGCAAAGCTTATATTGCCAGCCTGGAATGAGGCGTAGCCAAAATCTGGATCCACCGTTTGCGGCGTGAGGCCCAGGGTGTCACGGTAGAACGCAACCGCTGTGTCGAACTTGGAAACAAAGATGTTGACGTATCCGATGACAAGGTTTTCCACGTGGCTGCTCCCCCTCGTTCTGCAAGCACTGCAGTCTTGCAGCCAGTATCCGCCTCTTGTACTGGGGAATCAACATGCCGTGCGGTGCTCTGACAACTCGCTCAACGGAGCGGTGGGTCAGCTGATGAAGGGCAGCCCCTCCAGCGCCTGGTAGAAAGTGAAGGTGGCGAACGCCGCGTAGGCGGCGGAACCGGCCATGACGCCGGCAAGTTTCCAGGCGTTCGATAGCTGTGCCGGCAGGCAAAGTGCGAGAAGCGGTATGAACTGCATGGCGTGCATACCCCAGAAATGCGCAACTCTGAGATCACCGCCATCCCGGGCCCAGTTGAAGAGCACAATGCCGTTGGCGTCGGACGCAACGCCGCCAACCCAGTGCTGCGACATGCTTCCGAGGTAGCCGCCAAAACCACCGCCGAGTACAAACGTCAGGAACAACCCGACAACCACCGCCAGCACCAGGTGATTGTCGAGGCGGTTGGCCCGACCGATGACCCAGCCCATCCAGGCGAGTGCCAGAACCAGGAGCGTTGCACCCAGGCCCATGAGGGAATACATCAGTGCGTGAAAAGGCGTGCCGGTATTGAAGTGAGATGCCTCACCCAGGGCAGCCTGCGCCGTGATGTATAACATCTCGAGCACCGCGCACCAGGCGGTGACCTGAACCAGCAGCCGTCCACCCAGGGTCTTCAGGTAGCCATGTGGTAGATAGCGCACGAAGCACATGAGCGTGGCGAAATAGACCGCCAGGGACAGCGCAAACTTGGCGGGCTTGGTCCACACTGAGACGCCATGCAGGAGGCGCGGGTCGATGCCGGCTGCGGCGATGCAGAATGCCATCAACGCCAGGTTACCGATCACCAGGTAGTACCAGACGGGCTGAACGTCCCGAGCCAGCTGTGCCAAGCGAAAGCCCGCGCTGTGAGGCGTCGATTCCAGAATGGTACTCATGATGAGACCTCCGTCGTTCTGGGGGCGAACTGGCCCCAGATGAGTTTGCAGATCCAGTAGAGCAACAACCCTGCGGGCCCGGCCATGAACGTTGCCAGCAGCGACGGCATAATCAGGAGATGTGGCACACCGCTCCGCTGCGCGTCGCTGACGATCCAGGCGCCCACGAAGAGATCGAAAGCGAGGTAGTGAATCCACCCGGCAAGCAACAGTTCAGGCACCGTGAAGAGCGCGGCAACCGCGGCAAGGGATCCGAAGCCACCGTCCGCAGGTGCCCGATCGATGTAAGTCAGCATGAGCGTGGCATATACGACGCCGATGAGCAGCGGCACGACCACCGGCGCCAGCCAGTCCCTGGTGATGTGCCAGCGGGGCAGCAGCGCCAGGCCCAGCCATCCGGCCATGGCCAGCGCCCCGCACAAGCTGAAGATGGTTTCGGGATTCATGGCGGCTCCAGACAATCTTTACGTTGGAAAGATCTGCAAGGTATCGCTGTATATTTCCAGTGTCAAGATAAGTTTACGGTGTAAAGATGGGTACAATGACGCGTGTGTGATCAATGAGGTGTGAAATGAGCACCCGGCCCGGCTACCACCATGGTGATCTGCGTAACGCGTTACTGGATGCGGCGGACGAGCTGTTGCAATCAGAAGGGCTGCAGGGTTTTACGCTGCGCGCCTGCGCCCGCATTGCCGGTGTCTCTCACGCTGCGCCGAAACACCATTTCAACGACGTGCGTGGTTTGCTCGGCGCGGTGGCCGAGCGGGGTTTTGCACGCCTGGCCGCAACGCTCCAGGCCGAGCTTGCGGCCGTCGCGGGCGATCTCGATGCCGAGATGTTCGCCACCGCCAAAGCCTACGTGGAGTTTGCGCAGACCTGGCCCGAGCACTTTCGCATCATGTTCCGTTCGGACCTCATCCCGTTCGACATGGGCTGCCCGCCGGATGCGCTGCTCGCAACGTTCACTGAGCTCACCAACGTCATCCTGCGCCAGCGCGGCGAAGCGGAGCTTACACCGCACGAGATGAGCCGGGAAAAATCGGCCGCGCTCGTAGCGGATATCCTGCTCGGCTGGTGCCACATTCACGGCTATGCGCATCTGCGCCTGGAAGGGCAGCTCAAGATGGTCGACGAAGCCGCACACCTCGAGCATCTGGAGGCATGTGCGACGCGGCTTGCGCATCTGATCCAGCGCGGCGCATGAGCGGTGCTGGCGAGCGGCCAGTGTTTGGCTAGCGTGCCGGCAGAGACACCAGCACCGCGGCGTTGACGATCACCATGAGGTCTTCACCGTTCTCGCTCGGCACGTCCAGGCCGCCGCGTTCGGCCTCCACCCGCACCGTGCCGTAGGGCAGCTCACCGGCGACGGCCTCGACGTTCACGGCTTCGGGATCACCCGCACCAATCTTCACGGTGATCTGCATGTCGCTGGGACGCAGATCCAACGCTTGAAAGAAATTCAGGCTGGAGTGTCGGATGGCGTCAGCGACCGCCCGCTGCGCAGCCTTCGTATAGTCCCCACCGTGGACGTCCACCCCCATGCCCATTTCCGTGACGTAGCGTCGCAGGCTCATAGCCTCTCCGTTTGAAGTCCTCGAATGACCATTCTAGCGCGCACGTTACCGCTTCGTCGTCGTATGAGACGAACGTCCGGTGCCCTGCTAGACTGGCCTGCCGGACATCGGGGGAAGTCCGGGAAGAGCGTCCGGGGAGTCCGGGGAGTCCGGGGAGAGTGACTCAGGAGTTGTTGCCACATGGCAGAGCAGGACAAGAAAGCGCTTCTGGAGGAATTGAAGCTCGATCGCGATGCGCCCGCATCGAGCGAAGGCCGACCGCTCAAGTGGTTTGTGACCATTGCCCTCGCTGGCGGCGTCGGATTTGCCTTGTGGGCCTTCGACCTGCCTTCCGCGGAAGCACCCGTGCCGGTCAGGACCGCGGTGGCTCAGGGGAGCAGCGTCAGCGCCCCCAGCGACAGCGTGCTCGATGCCACGGGTTACGTCGTCGCCCGCCGTCAGGCAACCGTCAGCGCCAAGACCACCGGCAAAGTCATTGAGGTACTGATCGAAGAAGGCGTTGTCGTCGCCGAAGGACAGCTCCTGGCCCGGCTGGACGATTCCATCCCGCGCGCGCAGTACGAGCTTGCCAGATCGCAGCTGGCATCGGCCGATGCCAGCCTCGCTGAGCTCGAGGTCAATCTCAAGCAGGCGGAACTCGATCTCGAGCGCACGCAGGGTCTTGCGACCAGAAATCTTGCCAGTCAGGCCGACCTCGATCGCGACGCGCTTTCGGTGGAGGGTTTGATTGCCCGCCTGGAGCGTGCCCGTCGCGACATTGCGGTGGCTGAGCGCAGCATGGCCGTGCAGAAGCAGCTCCTCGATGACATGCAGATACGCGCGCCGTTTGCCGGGGTTGTCATTGCCAAGGCGGCGCAGCCCGGCGAGATGATCTCACCCATCTCCGCTGGGGGCGGATTTACCCGCACCGGCATCTGCACCATCGTCGACATGGCGTCCCTCGAGATCGAGGTGGACGTCAACGAGTCCTACATCAATCGGGTTTATCCGGAACAGCCGGTGCAGGTGGTGCTGAACGCCTATCCCGACGATGCCTATCCAGCTCGCGTCATTGCCATCATCCCCGCAGCGGATCGGAACAAAGCGACCGTGCGCGTGCGTGTCGGTCTGCTGGAGCGCGATGGCCGCGTGCTGCCCGACATGGGTGTACGGGTGGCTTTCATGCAGGAAGAAGAAACGTCCGCAGCCGCTGAGCCCGAGCCGGGCGTGCTGGTGCCGGGGGCGGCGGTTGCTGAGGATGCGGAAGGCGCTTTTGTCTACGTGGTGGAAGACGATGCCGTGAACCGTCGCGCCGTCCGGGTAGGCGGGCGTGATGGCGCGCGGGTGCGCGTGCTGACGGGGCTTTCCGGCGGTGAGCTTGTCGTCGCGCAGCTGTCCGCGGAAGTGCTGGACACGCTTGCTGACGGTCAGGCGGTCACCACACTCAACTAACGATCAGATACAGGGAGAACGCTGATGAGCGCAGCGGTAACGTGTCGCAACCTGGAAAAGCAGTACACGAAGGGCAAAGAAGTTGTGCCGGTGCTGACAGGGATCAATCTGGAAATCGAGGAAGGAGACTTCGTTGCGCTGATGGGTCCATCAGGGTCGGGCAAAACGACGCTGCTCAATCTCATCGGCGGGCTGGATCATCCCACGGGTGGGGAAATTGAAGTTGGCGGCGTCGATCTCAACGACATGAACGGCCGCGAGCTTGCGAAGTGGCGCTCGGAGCACGTGGGTTTCATCTTCCAGTTCTACAACCTGCTGCCGGTACTGAATGCCCAGCGCAACGTCGAGCTGCCGCTGCTTCTGACGAAACTTTCGCGCAAGCAGCGTGCAAAGAACGCCGGGACCGCGCTCGAGATTGTTGGTCTCGCGGATCGCGCCAAACACAAGCCGTCGGAGCTTTCAGGCGGGCAGCAGCAGCGCGTTGCGATTGCCCGCGCGCTGGTTGCGGACCCAAGCCTCCTGGTCTGCGATGAACCGACTGGAGATCTCGACCGGGAAACGGCGGATGAAATCCTCGGGCTTCTGCAGACGCTCAACCAGGAGTACGGCAAGACGATCATCATGGTGACGCACGATCCGCTCGCCGCGGAGCGCGCGCGGCACGTGCTGCACATGGACAAAGGCAAGCTCGTGACGGACGCTGGAGTAGAAGTGTGAGCCTCTTCAGCCTGATGTGGGCTAACCTCTTTCGCAAACGCACCCGTACGACGCTGACGCTCTTGTCGGTCATGGTGGCGTTTCTCCTCTTCATGCTGCTGCAGTCTATTGCCGATGCGTTTGCTGTCGGACCGCAGATTGCCGGCAACGACCGCATCGTCGTCGGCGCCAAGTACTCGCAGATCGACAACCTGCCCTACAGCCAGAAGCAGCAGATCATGGCCGTCGAGGGCGTCGAGGCGATCACCCATACCACCTGGTTTGGCGGTATGTACCAGGACGGAAAGAGCTTTTTTGCGCAGTTTCCGGTCATGCCGCTGGAGTACTTCGAGGTCTACTCCGAGCTCATGCTCGAGCCGGCTGATGCGTTGCAACGATTTGCCCGGGAGCGAGGCAGCGCCGTGATCGACATCGGCCTCGTCGACCGCTTCGGCTGGCAGGTCGGCGACGTGGTGCCGCTCATCAGTCAGATCTATAGCAAGAAAGAGGATGGCAGCCGCACGTTCGAGTTCGAGATTGTCGGTACCTATTCGGACAACGGCAGGTCATCGAGCTTCCCGGTGATGCTCTTTCACTATGAACGCTTTCGCGAGTCGGTCGCATTCGGCGGCGATTCGGTCAGCCAGTGGACGGTGCGGGTGAGTGAGCCGGACCGCGCGGACGAAATTGCTCAGGAAATCGACGCGCTGTTCGAAAACTCCTCGGATCCCACCCGCACGACCACCGAAGATGAGAGCAACCGTGAGTTCGCGCGTCAGCTCGGCGACATGGGGTTCATCACGACGATGATCATGTCGGCAGTGTTTTTCACCATTGTGCTCCTGACCGGAAACACCATGACCCAGGCGCTCAGGGAGCGGATACCCGAGCTTGCGGTTTTGAAAACGCTGGGTTTTACCGATATGACCGTGTCGCTGCTGGTGCTCGGCGAGGCGGTACTGCTCTGTCTGGTTGGCGGCGCCATCGGCGTGGGCATGGCTTTTCTGCTGGGGCCGGGATTATCGGTGAGCCTCGAGGAAGTGCTCGGCAGTTTTGAGATTGCACCGCAGGCGGCGCTCACGGGTGTTGGTTTGAGCCTCGTCATCGGCCTTGTCATCGGCGCGCTGCCTGCCATCACCGCAAAGCGCCTGGCCATTGTCGATGCGCTACGCAGGCAGTAACCGTGTTTGCTCAAATACGCGAAATCACCCTGATGAACCTGCAGAACCTGTCGAGCCGGCTCGGCTCGTCTTCAGTCATTGTCGTCGGGATTGGCGGGGTTGTCGCCGTGCTGGTCGGTCTCCTGTCGATGGCCACCGGCTTTTCAGCCGCGCTCAATTCGACCGGCAAAGCTGATCGTGCGCTCATCATGCGGGAAGGGTCGACGTCGGAAATGAACGGTGCCATGAGCGCCGGACAGCGGGCCACGATCCGGGCGATGGAAGAGGTTGCGACCGCGAGTGGTGAAACCTACGTGGTTGCGGCTATCGAGAAGATTGGTACCGACGTGCCCGCCAACGTGGTTGTGCGCGGGGTCGAACCGCCGAGCTTCGACATACGTCCGGAAGTGAAAATCATCGAAGGGCGGCGGTTCGAACCGGGTCGGGCTGAAATCATCGTTGGCGTCAAAGCAGCTTCGCAGTTCAAGGGGCTTGGCGTTGGCGAGACGCTCAAGGTGCGTGATCAGTCCTGGCAGGTGGTGGGCCACTTTGTTGCTGGCGGCAGCGTGACCGAATCGGAAATCTGGGCGGATCTCGCCAACGTCCAGTCTGCGTTTCGGCGCGGCGGGACCAGCAACACGATGCGTGTGCAGCTCGTCTCGCCGGAAGCCGCGCTGAAGCTCAACAAACGCCTGCGCGAAGATCCGCGGTTCGACCTGATGGTGCGGACAGAGCGGGAACACTACGCCGAGCAGTCGAGGGACCGCGCCACGTTGATCAACGATTTTGGGGTGGCGGTTGGCATCATCATGGCCATTGGCGCGGTATTTGCCGCGCTGAACACAATGTACTCGGCGGTCAGTTCCCGGACCGTCGAGATTGCCACGCTGCGTGCGCTCGGCTTCAGCAGTCTGCCGGTGGTGGTGAGCGTCATGATTGAAGCCATGGCGCTGGCGCTGCTGGGCGGACTTCTTGGGGGCGGTCTGGTGTGGCTTGCTTTTGACGGCTATACCGCGTCGACGCTCAACAACGCGTCTTTTTCCCAGGTGGCGTTCGATTTTGCGGTGACCGGCGATCTCCTGCAGATGGGCCTCACCTGGGCGCTCGCGCTGGGCCTCATTGGCGGTCTGTTTCCAGCGCTACGCGCTGCGCGCCTGCCGATTACGACGGCGCTTCGCGGCGAGTAGCGCCGACTTTTGCGGTCTGTCTTTTGCAATCTGTCTTTTACAGAGGGACATGGTTGCACAAAATAATTTCACAGGAGATGGCGGGTTTGGTGCGCGGCCTGCGCTTTATTGACTAGCTGCAGATAGCCCGGATCTGCTTAAATTGTGTCAGACAATGAAAAGGAGTTTTTCAGCATGTTCAGGGGGATAAGCCGACATTTCCAACTCTCTCTATTCACGGTACTGGTGACGGCAGCCAGCCTCGCGCAGGCGGACTACCTCGCCTACGCGGTAGGAGAGCAATCCGAGATTCCGCTGCCCGAGCGGATCGACAAAATTGATTCCAAGTACCTGCTCAACGTGAAGTGGGGGAACTACGACGGCGCCCGCGCGCGGGTGGCTGTCCTCGAGGTGGACAACAACAGCTCGTCCAATTCGTTCTCCATGACGGGTCCCAACGGACAAAGCTATTCGTGGAGCTATGACCACGCCAATCAGGTCCCGGTCAACGGCATCGAAGCGATTGTCACCGACGTCATGAATCAGACCGGCCGCTTCCGTCTCATCGAACGCCAGGCGCTCGGTGCGGTGCTGCAGGAGCAGGACCTCGCGACGTCGGGCCGGGTTGCCAAGCCCTCCGGCGCAAGAACCGGTAACGTGCTCGGCGCGCAGCACCTCGTGCAGGTGGTGGTGACCGACTACGAAGCAAATACCTCCGGCAACTCAGGCGGCGGTGGTATCGGCGCGCTGGTTGGCAACCGTGTTCCGGTCCTCGGCGGGCTTGGGGTCAAGAACAGCAAAGGCCGGGTTGGACTGAACTTCCGCCTCATTGACGCCGAGACCTCGGAAGTGTTGTACACCAAGCAGATCGAGTCCGTGATCAAGGAATCGGGGCTGACCGTGGGTGGCGTTGGCTTCGGCAGCAGCGTTGCCGCCGGTGGATTCTTTTCCAACTATTCGAAAACGCCCATTGGCCAGGCGGTGATTGCCGGCATCAACAAAGGGGTCTATGAGCTCGTCAAACAGATTGGCGCGGCACCCGCCACGGGTTCGGTGATCAAGTCCGAAGGCGGTCAGGTCTGGGTCAACATTGGCAACAGCTCTGTGTCGAACGGTGATGTGCTCCGCGTGATGTCGAAAGGCGAAGAGCTGATCGATCCGGATACCGGCATCAGCCTCGGCAGCCAGGACACGGAGGTAGGCACCGTCCGCGTCTCCAACGCGCAGGAGAAATTCAGCATCGCGAACACGGTGTCGATGAACGGATCGGTCAAACGCGGCGACAAGGTAATTTCTACCGCTGCGCCGCCGAGCATCGACTATGCGGACCGGTGGAAGAAGCCGAAGCGCGGCAAGTTCTAGAACGTCGGAAGTCCTGCCTGAGTAAGACGGGCTGAAAAGAAAACGGGGAGCATCAGCTCCCCGTTTTTATTGTGGTCTACCTGGCCGTTGCTTCAGAAGAATCGGCGATAGGTCAGACCCACGGTCCGCGGCATGTTGGTGCGGAAACCAAGGCGTGCGCGGCCACCGCGCTCGCGGTCGAACGACAGGTCCGCGTTTTCATCCGTCACGTTGTTGACGTACAGGACCGCTTCCCAGTTCTCCTTGGCAAAACCTGCGTTCAGATTCACCAGAGTATAAGGGTCGAGCTCCAGATCGAGCCGCGTTTCTTCGGTGCCGGTAGCACCTGCAAACGGCAGGCCGCTGACGAAGACGCCCGCACCGGCAACCTGGTCGCTCGGCTGGGTGATCCGGTCACCAACGTGCTGCACGGTTGCCTGCACGAAGAAGTCCGCGCCTGAGAACATTTCCGTGGGGACGGTGTAGGTGGCGTTGCCGGACATCTGGAATTCAGGCACGGATGCCAGGCGGTTGCCGTCTTCGACGCCGCCGAGCACGCCACCGGCGTCTGCTTCAACCGTGCTGTCGAACTCGGATTCCACGATGCTGCCGGCGATGCCGAGCTCCAGACCCTCCGCGGGACGAGCGGTCAGCTCGAACTCGAAGCCGGTGGAGTGTGCATCTTCCACGTTGAACGAGATACGCGAAGAGCACGAGCCCGCATCCAGCGTGACCTGCAGGTCTTCGATGTCAGCGTGGAATGCCGCAACCTGCAACGAAACGCCGTTGTCGAACTCAGCCTTGATGCCAACCTCGTAGTTCCACATGGTCTCATCGTCGTAAGACTGGAAGCTGCCGAAGGTGGAGAGGTCACCGGGCGTACATAGAGCCGTGTTGAGCGGGTCGTTGACGCCGCCGAGGCGGAAGCCCTGCGCCGCCTGTGCGTTCAAGGTGACGTTCTCGGAGATGTCGTAGCTTGCCAGCACGCGCGGGTTGAAGCCGTCGGAATCGGTCTTGTCGACCACGCCTGAGTCACCGGCGGCAAAGAGACCGCCCGTGGTGATGGTGCGTTCTTCTTCGAAATCGTACCAGCGGCCGCCGACTGTGAGGCGCAGCGCTTCGGACAGGTCAAAGGAGACTTCACCGAATACCGCCAGCTGCTCGATGTCGTAGGGCAGGTCGGAATTGAACGGCGAGTCGGCACCGTAGCCGTTCGCAACGCCGGCAGCGGTGCCTGCGCCGAGCACCGAGTCGGTGACGGCGTCATAGCCGGGCGTGGGCAGGCGCTGGGCGTATTCGCGCTCGGTATCGGACCAGAAGACGCCAAACAGCCAGTCGAAGCTGCCGTCACCGGTAGAGCTGATGCGGATCTCCTGTGTGATCTGCTCGACGTCGGTGGTGTCGCGCAGATTGGAGGGAATCAGCACTGCGGACTCCGGAAAGCCGAGGTCCACCGAGACGCTGCCGGTCAGCGCGCTGGCATCGCGGCTGACGAGAATGTCGCGCTCGGTGTAGCTCGTCACTGAGGTCAGGTCGAAGTGCTCGAAGCTGGCCTCGAAGGTGAGATCTGCAAGCAGCGTCTCGTCTTCGAACGCTTCTGACAGGCGCAGGAACTGCTCGCGCTCGTCCAGCTGAATGGCGGGACGCGTCGTGGTGAACGGATTCGCATAGAGGTTGAACACTTCCTGACGGTTGAAGCCGTCCGTTTCGATCTCCTGGTAAATCACCCGCGGTGTGATGGCGATCGTGTCGGTCGGCTCGAAACGAAGTGCGGCACGAAAACCGTTGTTGGTGCCTTCGTTGACATCGCTGCGCTTGCGCCCGTCAGTGATGGCATCGATGAAACCGGCATACTGGTTGGTGTAGCCGACCAGACGCAGTGCCGCTGCGTCACCGAGGGGCAGGTTGATCATGCCTTTTGCAGACCCACCCAGATCACCGTCGGTGACGGTGTTGAGGTCGAGCTCCACGGAACCTTCAGTTTCGTCCAGGTTGGGCTGGTTGGTGATGTAGCGGATGGTGCCACCCACGGAACCGGAGCCGAACAGCGTTCCCTGCGGACCACGCAGCGTCTCCACCCGGTTCAGATCGTAGAGATCGAAGTCCGGCGTGAAGAGCGACAGCGAGATGACGGATTCGTCGAGGTACACGCCAACCTGTTCTTTGACGCCGGGCTGGTCACGCACGATCTGACCGGCAGATACGCCGCGAATGGCAACCTGGCTCTGGCCGGGTCCGAGGTTTTGTACCGTGAGGCCCGCGATGTTGCGCGACAGCTCTTCAATGTTGCTGGCGCCGGCACGCTGGATGTCCCGTTCGGTTTGTACGTTGAGGGAAAATGGGATTTGCTGAGGGGATGCGGCGCGCTTCGTCGCGGTGACCACAACCTCCTCGATGATGTCCTCGTCTGCGTGCACGCCAGGGGCGATGATGGCAGTGAGGATGAGCAGGGCTATTTTTTTCATGATTGTTGACTCTCCAATGTTGACCTTTTCAGGTGGGCGCATCTTAGTGATTTTCGATTGAAAAACCACCGGGCTGCGGTAGTTTTGTCAGACGCAGCGAGCGGACAAAAAGTTGGATTGATGAGCCATTTTTTACTTCTCGACGGCGGCATGGGGGCAGAGCTGCAGCGGCGCAGCGCCAGGCGCGGCGGGCTCTGGTCTGCCCAGGCGCTGATCGACGATCCGGACCTGGTCGCCTCCGTCCATGAGGATTATGTAGAGGCCGGTGCAGACGTGTTGATCACGAACACGTATTCCACGGTGCCGAGCTATCTTGCCAAAAGTGGGCTCGAGAACCGCTACCTGGAACTTGCCGACCTGGCCGGTCAGATTGTGCGGCGCGTGGCAGATCGTGCATCGCGCAAGGTACTCGTTGCAGGCTCGTTGCCGCCGCTGGATGAAAGCTACCGCCCGGACCTGGTGCCGCCGGATGAGGAAGCCAGAGCGGTGTATGGCAATTTGACCGCGACGCTGCTGCCGTACGTGGACGTCTATCTCTGCGAGACCATGTCCTCCACCCGGGAGTCGCTCAATGCGGTATCCGCGGTGCGCGAGGTTGTCGGCCACGACAAGCCCGTCTGGGTATCATGTACACTGTCCGAGACGCCCGGCGGCGGCCTGCGCAGCGGCGAATCCGTGGCCGAAGCGGTCGCAGCAATGCGCGGGCTTGGCGTAGATGCCTATCTCTTCAACTGCTCGACGCCGGAAGCGATCACACCCGCCATCAAATCGCTGAGCGCTCTCGTGGACGTGCCGATCGGGACTTACCCCAACCTCCTGATGATCCCGGAAGGCTGGACGCTGGACAACGAGGTCCCGACCGGTGTCCGTGAACTCGATGTCGCAGACTACGTGAGCTTCGCTGAGCAATGGCACGACCTGGGGGCAACCATGATCGGCGGCTGTTGCGGCATTGGCCCGAGCTACATTCGGGCGCTCCATGAGAAACGTATGCAGGTGCGCTGGTGACCAGCCCGTCTGCCCGCATTCCGGTCATCATCGATACTGACATTGGTCTCGATGTGGACGACGTCTGGGCGCTGGCGTTTGCGCTGCAATGCCCTGAGCTCGACATCCGCCTGGTGACCACGGCTACCGGTGATACCGCCTACCGCGCACGGCTCGTGGCGAGACTCCTGGAAGTTGCCGGTCGTGAGGACATTCCCATCGGCGTTGGCATTCCGCTGGACGCGTCGCCGCAGACCCATGCGGCCTGGCTTGGCGACTTCAGCCTGGACGGGTACCGGGGCATGGTGCTGCGCGACGGGGTGGGTGCGCTCTGCGACGCCATCATGACAAGCCCCGAGCCGATGACGGTGCTCTGCATCGGGCCGCTGCCGAACGTGGCCGCGGCGCTCGCGCGGCAACCGGAAATCGTCGAGCGTGCGCGGTTCGTGGGCATGCACGGCAGCCTGCGTCAGGGTTATCTGGGTGCGCCAAAGCCGATGCGCGAATTCAACGTCAAGCAACATGCGCTCGCTTGCCAGGCCGCGTTCCGGGCAGGCTGGCCGAAGACCATCACGCCGCTCGACAGCTGCGGCACGGTGTGGCTGGAAGATGAACGTTTCGAGCGCGTCGCGGCGAGCGAGAATCCGCTGTCTCAGGCCGTCATCGCCAACCACTTCGGCTGGTTCGACGAGGTACAGGACTGGCCGGGCATTGCGCAGATGGATCCCGCGCGGCGCTCCTCGGTGCTGTTTGACTGCGTGGCAGTGTATCTCGCGTTCAGCGAAGAGCACCTCGTCATGGAAGAGTTGCCAGTCTACGTCACCGCGGACGGCAAGACGCTCATCGACGAGCGCGGCGCTCTCGTGCGCTGCGCCACGGGCTGGGACGACAAGCCCGCGTTTCTCGATCTCCTGGCCGCGCGCCTCGGCTGATCAGCGCCCGCCGACGGGAGCAAGAGTGGCGTTCGTCAGACGCGCTTCGAACTGCCCGGCCATCGCACGGTAGCGATCCTCCCGGGCCACCCGTCTTTCCCCGGTCACGTCGTGGCCGAAGGCCATCTCGAAAGGTTCGAGATCCGCAAACTGACGCCAGGCAGGCAGTTCGTCTGCGTTCGGATTGCCGTCGGCTGCGAACGTCACCCAGTAAGACTGCATTTCCCGGGTAAGCTCGTCATCCCGGGCATCGCTTGGCCAGAACGGGATGAAACCGCCGAACACGTGGCTGATTTCGAGGGCGTGGGAAGCACCGATGGTCTCATTCTCCGCCGGTGGTCGGCGTTCGTACATGTAGAGATATGCCGGATGTCCGGCGGCGACGTGCATCTCGGCCATGTAGAAAGCGTGGCGGCCGAACCAGGTATCTCCCATCAGCTGCTCAGCCGCTTTCACGACGTCTGCATCGGTATCCACCGTATAAGCGAGCGCCACGTTCGCAGCGTCCTCACCAAACGCCTCAGCCAGGAGCGTATCCCACTCCGGTACGGTTTGCGGTTGGCGCTGCGGACCGCCGTCGATGGGATTCAAGCCCATATGGTAGAGCACCGACCCTTCATCCGCGTTTGAGCCCACAATCAGCGGCACCGCAGCCTGACGGCCCTCATGGAAGGTCTGCGCGGTGGATACCGGCAGCACGTGGCCGTCGATCTGCGGGTGGAGCGTCGCGCTGATGTCCGGATCGAACGCAATGTCACGGAGCGCTTCGACGCTCATCTTGCGCAGCGCCGCAATCTCGTTCGCGCCGCTGACGCCGGCCATGGCCGCTACCCGGCGACCGGCATCGAAGCCGCTCAGGCGCTCATAGGCGGCGTCGGTGGCCTGAAACTGATAGAAGCCGGTGCCGCTCTGGGCAATGGCGCGGTGAAAGAGCTGCTGGCTCAGCGGGCTTGCCATCAGCTGGCCGACGGAATGACCGCCCGCAGACTCCCCGAAGATGGTCACGTTGTCCGGATCGCCGCCAAAAGCGGCGATGTTGTCCCGCACCCATTCGAGGGCGGCAATCTGGTCGAGCATGCCGTAGTTGCCGCTCGAGCCTTTGGGATCCTCGGCGGCCAGATCCGGATGTGCAAGGAAGCCGTATAAACCGAGGCGATAGTTGATGGTGACGACAACCGCACCCCGGGCCGCCAGCTGTGGCGATTCGTACATGACGCCGCCGGAGCCGAACTGATGTCCGCCGCCGTGTATCCAGAAGAGGACCGGCAGAGGACCCTCTGGATCGACGGGGGCAACAATGTTGAGCGTCAGACAATCCTCGGATACTTCGGCAGATCCGAGGCTCACCAGGGTGTTGAGCAGCCATCGGGTAAACCCGCCCATACCCGCGCCTTCGGTGAGGGTGGTCAGAAACACGGCGTCACCGGCGGACAGATCCTGCCAGCACATCGCGCCGAACTCGGTGGCCTGCAGCGGCGCTTTCCAGGTTGCAGCCGGCTGGGGTGCGCGCCAGCGCAGATCTCCAACCGGGGGTGCCGCGTAGGGGATGCCGCGGAATATATTGACGCCGTCCTGCGAGATGCCCTGAATCGGGCCGTTGGCGGTGGCAACGATGCCGGTGGCGGACGGCCCACAGCCGCCTGAGACAAGCGTTGCACACAAGAGACAGCCGACAAGGCCCAGGATTCGCATTGATGTTCTCCCCCGAAAGCGCTCAGTGTACTCTTGGCGGTTCACATCTGCATGGGGAGGATGAGCATGGCACAGCCGGTACTGCGGATATTTTCGTATCTGCCGAATCCGCGCGTGTGGAAAGCGCTGATTGCTGCTGATATCGGCGGCGTTGAGATTGAGGTGGTTGGCGACAAACCGGCCGGTCTCGGCACCTGGCTCTGGGACTATGACGCGCGCCCCCTGCCTGATGATGAGCGGGTGCCGACCAGTCCCTATGCGCGTACCGGCAAGCGCGGCTTCAGCGGCACGCTCTACAAGACGGATGCGTTCCTGCGCACGCAGCCGTTCGGGACGGTGCCGGCGGCGTTCAGCCCCGGTGGAGAAGTTGGCATCTTCGAATCCAACAGCATTCTGCGTGCCGCGGCGCGCTGTGCCGGTGAAGACACCGGGCTCTATGGCGCGGACGCGTACGAGGCGTCGCGCATTGATGGTTTTCTGGATGCCGGTCTGGTGTTCGCCCGTGAGGCCCAGGTCTATCTGCTGGGCATGGACGAGCCGGAGGCGCACAACCATCAACGCATGGCGGCAGCGTACGAGTTTTACCTGACGGGTGTCGAAAGCGCGCTGGCGCACACGCGCTTCGTTGCAGGTGACAAGCTGTCGATCGCAGATATATCGTTTGTCTGTGATTTTGCGCAGTTTCTGCGGGAGGGGCACTACGTTGAGGCGCTGGAGGCTGCGGGATTGCCGCTCATCAGTGCCGACGGTCTCGAGCAGTATCCGCGCGCGTTCGGCCACATGCTCGAGCTGAGCGCGACGGACGTTTTTGCCGCGCGAATGGGCACATATCTCAATTGGTACAGAAAAGGTCTTGCGGAGGTCGGGTGAGCGGTAACGAAGAACAAATCGAATATTGGAACGGCAAAGCCGGTGAAACCTGGGTCACCGCACAGGAGCGGGTAGATGCCATGTTGGCGCCTTTGTCTGCGCAGGCGGTAGCCGCCGCTGCCGTGCAGGCCGGTGAACGCGTGGTCGACATCGGCTGCGGCTGTGGGGCGACGTCTATCGCGTTTGCCGAGCGTGGTGCGCACGTCTGGGGCGTTGATATCTCAGCGCCGATGCTCGCGCGAGCACGCGAGCGCTCGGCGGGGCTGGACAACGTGGCGTTCTCCGAGGGAGATGCGGCGACGCAAAGCTACACGCCGGATCACCAGCTGGTGTTCTCCCGCTTCGGCGTCATGTTCTTCGCCGATCCTCATGCTGCGTTTGCCAACATTCGTTCCGCGCTTGTGCCTGGGGGGCGGCTGGTTTTCATGTGCTGGCAGGCGCCCCGCGAAAACCCCTGGATGGCGGTGGCGGGTCGCGCAATCCAGCCGTACCTGCCAGAGCCGGAAGCGCCGGTAGACCCGCAGGCACCGGGTCCCTTTGCTTTTGCCCGTGACGCCTACATCCGTGACATCCTCGGCGCTGCCGGGTTCTCCGATGTAGAGATTGTCGACACGCGCGCTGAGCTGCACATTGGCGATACGCTCGATGACGCCATGGCGGCGCAGAGTGAGATCGGCCCGGCAGCGCGCGCCCTGGCAGAACTCGACGGAGATGAGCGGGACGCAGCGCTTGCCGCCGCGCGTGAAGCGCTGGCGCCCCACATCAGCGACAACGGTATCAACCTCGGCGCCGCCGCCTGGATCGTCAGCGCGCGGGCCTGAAGAAGGGAAGAAAGACCATGAGCGAGAATCAACAGGTACTGATCGACAGCTTGCCGCAAGGCAAGCTGGAAGCGAGCCACTATAAGCTCGCGAGCGCACCCATGCCCGAACCGGGTGCCGACGAGGTGCTGGTCAAGACGACCGCGTTTGCCATCACTGCGGGTACGCGTGCGGGCCTGCAGGGCAGCGCAAGCTACGCCGGCGCACCGCAAACGGGAATTGTCATGAACGGTACCGGCGTGGGTGAAGTTGTGGCAAGCAACGTGGCAAGTGTACCGGTTGGCGCAAACGTGCTTGCGCCGACTGGCTGGCAGGCATTTTCGGTGCAGCAGGCAGGCGTCGTGACCGTCATTCCAGAAGGGCACGACCCCGTTCACTATCTTGGACCGCTCGGCGTAAACGGCTTGACGGCCTATTTTGGCCTTCTCGAAGTGGGCCGGCCGCAGCCCGGCGAAACCGTGATGGTCTCCGCCGCGGCGGGTTCCGTTGGCCACATTGTCGGGCAGATTGCCCGCATCAAGGGTAATCACGTCGTGGGCGTGTGCGGCAGCGATGCCAAATGCGCCATGCTCCAGTCTGACCTCGGCTTCGATGCTGCGGTCAACTATCACGACGACGGCTTCCGCCAGAATCTCAAGGCGGCGACGCCTGACGGCGTGGACGTTTACTTCGATAACACCGGTGGGATGATTCTGGGGGCGGCGCTCTTTCGCATGAACCTCTACGGACGTATCGCCTGCTGTGGCGTTGTGTCCCAGTACGATACCGACCGGCCCGAGCCAGGTCCGAAGGGTGTGCCCGGATTGCTGGTCAACAAGCGGCTCACCATGCGGGGTTTCCTGCTGTTCGACTTCGCCGAGCAGTACGCCCGGGCGCGCGAAGCGCTGCATGGCTGGCTGGAAAGCGGTGAGCTCAAGTCGCTCACCGACGAGGTGCAGGGATTGGCGGCAGCGCCTGAAGGGTTTGTTGACCTCCTGGCAGGCGGCAACGTCGGTACCCGTGTGGTGCGGCTGTGAACCGGCTCCAATCGTCCACGGCGGCGCTGCTCATGGCAGCACTCATGGCACTTGCGCCCGCCGTTGCGCAGGCGGATGCACGCCAGGCATGTCGTGATCTGGTGCTCGACTATGCGTTTTACCGTGACCGGCCCGACGCACGAGGGGTTGCGAATCTCTTCACCGAAGATGCGGAGCTCTCGGTTCTGGGCCAGACCTGGCGCGGCCGTCAGGCCATCTACGAGCGTATCGTCGCCGGCGCTGATGGTCCGCTCTTCCGGCACCTCATGTCCACCATCCGGATTTTTCCCGAAAGTGAAACGCGCGCGACGGGCGTGAGCTACGTGACGGTCTACACGGCACCGCCGGGCGAAGGACCGCGGCCGCTCGATGCACCGGCTGCCGTTGGCGAATACCACGACGTGTTCGTCAAAACAGACGCCGGTTGGCAGATTGCGGAGCGCAAATTTGTGCCGGTCTTGATGCCGAACCAGGAATAGCGAGCGCGTCATTCATCCAGTAGACGTCGTTGTCGTTGCCGTCGTCATGCTCGGCGTGACGTGGCTCGGACATCAGTTGAGCGGCAGCATTGCAAGCCGCCAGTCGTTCTTTCAAGCGGACGGTTCGCTGCCATGGTGGGCGGTGTCAGCCAGCATTCTGGCGACGCTCGTCAGCGCGGTCACGTTTGTATCCGTCCCCGCGGCCGTGTTCGCCCCGGGTGGTGATCTTACCTACATCCAGGTTGTGCTTGGCCTTGCACTCGGCAAAGTGGCGGTCGCCTGGCTTCTGGCCAGGCCGTTTTACGAGTCGCAGGGGGTGGCAACGGCGTACGAATACGTCGGCGCGCGGATCGATCGACCCACCGGGGAGATCTCAATGTATCTGGGCCTGCTTCTGACGATCATCAACTCGGGCGTGAAGCTCTTGACTGCAAGCCTCGTGCTGGACGTCATCAGTGGCTGGGGTCTGCCGGGGTGCGCGCTCTTTGTCGTGGCCATCAGCGTCCTGTGGAGCGCGCTTGCCGGTATCAAAACGGTCATATGGACGGACTTCCTGCTCTTTGTGCTGTTCGGTCTGGGTGCCGTATTCGCACTCGTCCTGATTGCGTTGTCGGTAGAGCAGAGTCTGGGTGAAGCGCTCGTGTATCTCGACGCGCAGGCCAAACTCGTCCTGTTCGATTTCTCAACAGACGTGGAGAAACGCTATACCATCTGGGCTGGGGTGATCGGTGGTATTGCGCTCAATATTGCGCAGGGCAGTACCCAGGGAACGTGGCAACGTGTGCGCGCATGTCGCAGTGCGCATGACGCGCAGAAGGCTTACGGCTACGCCGCGCTATTCTATGTGATGCATCTGGTCATTCTCGCCCTGGGACTTGGCCTGGTCGTGTTCTACGGGGAACACTCACTGCCTGAGCAAGTGCAGGCGCAGCTCGAAGGATCCCCGGACCGGATATTTCCGCACTTCATCATGACCGAGATCCCCCTCGGTCTCTCGGGACTTTTCATCGCAGCCATTTTTGCCGCCGCCATATCAACGCTCGATTCCGCGCTGGCGGAAAGTTCGGATCTCAGCGTCTCGCACATCTACGCGCGCTTCATTGCACGGGCGCGCTCGGAGCGTCACTACGTGCAGGTATCGAGGTGGCTGATGGTCGCGTGGGGCTTTGTTTTCTTCGGCGTGGCGATGTTCTTCAGCCGTTTTGCCGGCGAAGGTCTGCTCGATCTAACCTTCAAGCTGCCGAACTACGTCTACGCAGCCATCTTTGGCTGCATTGTGCTGGCGCGCTTCGGCATCGGCCGCTGGCCGAGCGTTCTCATCGGCGCGGTCGTTTCGTTTGCGCTCGTCTTGTGGCTGGGCGCTCAGGGCGTCGCGTTTTTCTACTGGTGCCCCCTGGCCGGCAGCGCCATGGTTGCCGTCGTCTGGCTCATCGAGCGATCCGCGCCGGAGTGGCGCGGCGTGGTTGGCGCCGCCAGGTCTTAAAAGCGTCTGACGTTTTCGCTGCGACGACCCATGGCGGCGCGTTGTGAACGCTGATTCTGGCCGGCGCTGCGCTCGTTGCGCCGTGCCTGGGGTGCGCGTTGTGCCTGCTGTCTGGCCGGTCTTGCGTTTGACTGCTGACGACGCGCTTCGCGTGGCTGCTGCCGTTGCGGTCTTTGTTGGCGCTGCTGTCGTTGTTGCGGAAGACGTTGCGCCCGTTGCTGCGGTTGCACATTGCGCCTTTGCGCCTGTCTCTGCTGCTGGCCGATGCGCTGCTGCGCCTGACGCTGCGGACGGACGTTGCGCGTCTCCCGCTGTTGTCTGGCCTGTGCCTGGCGTTGTCTTTGTGCTATCGCCTGGCGTCGATCCGCCAGTGGCTCCGTACGCTGGCGCCGCTCCGGGCGTGCGCGCTGCTCCTGGGGTCGGGACACACGGGCTTCAGGCATGCGCGCCTGCCGTTCGGGGCGCTGTTGGCGTCGCTGTTCGGGCCGGATTCGGGCCGTATTCTGCTCTGCCTGAC
>JANQPF010000010.1 GCA_028285415.1 Pseudomonadales bacterium | reverse complement strand
ATCATGTTGAGCAGGGTCTGCAGCACACCCATGGCAATCTGCGTACCACCCGGCGCACCCAGCACAATCCGCGGTTGGCTACCGTCGAAGACCATGGTCGGGCACAGGGAGCTGAAACGGCTCTTGCCCGGCGCGATCGAACCCGCGCGACCCGGGCGCGGATCGAACACGCCCATGCAGCCGTTGTACATGAAGCCGAGGCCCGGTGTGATGGCACCCGACGGCATGCCAAGCGAATGCGTCATGGATACGCAGTTGCCGTCGCGATCCACCACCGCCACGTGCGTCGTATCCTTCGATTCCGGCGTAAACCGCTCTACCCGAATCCTTTCGCCGCTTTTGATACGCGCCGCCACTTCTGCCGCGTGCGTCTTACCGATCAGATGCTCTATCGGCACGTCGATGAAGTTCGGATCACCTACGTGCAGCTCTTTGTCGGCCGTTGCCGCCCGCATGGCTTCGCAAACGATGCGCAGATATTCCGTGGAATTGTGACCGAGCGCGCCAAGATCGAAGTGTTCCAGAATGTTCAGCATCTCGAGCAGCATGATGCCGCCGCCGGGAGGATGGTTGGTGGCAACCCGCAGACCCCGATAGTCTCCCCACAGCGGGTCGGTGCGCGTCGTTTGATATGCCTGCAGGTCTTCCAGCGTGAGCAGCCCGCCGTTGGCGGCCATGTCGGAAGCTATCTCCCGGGCAATCTCACCGCGATAGAAAACCTCGTGCCCGTGCTCGGCAATTCGCGTCAGCGTGGCCGCCAGGTCCGGGTTACGCATTCGATCACCCATCTGTTTGAGCGAACCGTCGTCCCGGAAATACAGGCTTCTGCCCGATGCCGTGAGACCAAGCCGCTCGGTGACGTCGACCCGGCCGAGAGTGGCACCCGAGGTCCACCACGAGTGCACCTGCGGACGGATGGGAAAGCCCTCTTGCGCCCAGCGAATGGCGGGCGCGCAGATGTCAGCCCACTCGAACGTACCAAACTCGGACACCGCTTCGCCGTAGGCCATGAGACTGCCTGGCGTGGTCACCGCCTGATAGCCGACGTCGTTGACGTTTCCTTCGAGCACAAAACCGAAACCATCCCGCGTTTCCGCCTCCAGCCGGTCTTCCCACATGTCCGGCGTTGCGGCCAGCGGCGTTTTGCCGTGAAAGTCGATGCAGGTATGAATACCCCGGCCCGGCATGAAAATCTGGCAGTTGCCGAAGCCGGCAATTCCGGTCATCTGCGGGTCGACCACACCCTGCACCAGCGCGGCGGTCATTGCCGCATCCACCGCGTTACCACCGCGCATGAGTACCCTTGCGCCGGCTTCAGCCGCTTCCGGTTGCGCGGCCACGATCATCGCCTCGTATCGGCTCACGATTCCCCCCATACCCTGTTCAACACAACCATCCTAGCATTCATGACCTTTCCTCCGGGCACCGCGCCAGGTATACAGGACATGTCAGACGAGGGGAGAAGACATGTATCCGGGACACTGGGCGGCGGAGAAGCCTGTGACAGCCGCGGTCGTCAACACCGTCACCGGTGCGCAGCTGACCTGGGCGGAGCTCAATCAACGCTCCAACCAGGTGGCGCAGCGTCTGGCGGCTGACGGTCTGTCACAGGGGGACAACGTGGCGATGTTCATGGACAACCGCCTGGAGTTTTTTGTCATCGCCTGGGGCGTGCTGCGCTCAGGCATGTACCTGACCTGCATCAACCGTTATCTGACGGCAGACGAAGCGGCCTACATTGTGACCGACTCGAACAGCCAGGTGCTCTTCGCAAGCGCCGACATCCCCGTCACGGCAGAGCTGCCCGCGTTCATAGAAAGCTGTCCGCATCGGTATTGCCTGGCAGGGGAGGTAGCCGGCTACGAAGACTACGAGGCGGCATTGGCAGACATGCCGACAGAGCCCATCGCCGACGAACGGCAGGGTGACTCCATGCTCTACAGCTCAGGCACCACCGGCCGACCGAAAGGCATCAAGCGGCCGTTGACCGGCAAACCCATCAGCGAAGGCATCCCCGGCGTCGAGCGCGGCAACGCATACGGCATCGACGCGCATACGCGCTATCTCTCGCCCGCGCCGCTCTACCATGCTGCGCCGTTCGGTTTCTGCATGCGCACCCTCGCTCTCGGCGGCACCGTCTACATGATGGAGAAGTTTGACGAGACCGGCGCGCTGGCTGCAATAGAAGCGCACAAGATCACCCACTCCCAGTGGGTGCCGACCATGTTCGTACGCATGTTGAAACTCGCTGAAGAAGAGCGAAGGAGATTCGATCTGTCCAGCCACCAGGTGGCCATCCACGCCGCAGCGCCCTGTCCTGTGCAGATCAAGCAGCAGATGATGGACTGGTGGGGGCCCATCCTCTGGGAGTACTACGCCGGCACCGAGCGCAACGGTTCAACGCTCATTACGCCACAGGAGTGGCTGGCCAAACCCGGATCGGTAGGCCGGCCCGCTGGCGCCACAATCATCCGCATCTGTGACGAGGCCGGCGAGGAGCTTCCCGCAGGGCAGGCAGGCACCATCTATTTCGAGCAGGCGACGCGCAGTTTCGAATATCACAATGCCCCGGACAAAACCGGGTCTGCAACCCATCCGGAGAACCAGAACTGGACCACGCTCGGCGACGTGGGTTATCTCGACGAAGACGGCTACCTGTTTCTGACCGACCGCAAGGCGTTCATGATCATCTCAGGCGGCGTCAACATTTATCCCCAGGAAATCGAGGACGCTCTCATCCTGCATCCGGCAGTCAGCGACGTGGCGGTGTTCGGTGTCCCCAACGCCGAGTTCGGCGAGGAGGTCAAAGCGGTGATCGAGCCGGCCGACAAAACCGTTGACCAGGAAAGCCTGGCGGATGATCTGCAGGCATGGGCACGGGAGAAGCTCGCCGGCTATAAAGTACCGAGAAGCTTCGACTTCATTGATGAAATGCCGCGCCTGCCAACCGGCAAACTGTACAAACGCGTGTTGAAAGATCAGTACTGGCAGCAATCCGGATAAGTCCCGCAGGGGTTGCAATCATGCTTACAATCAACCAGGAACGGCTGTGGCAGCGTCTGACCGACATGGCCCAGATCGGCGCAACCTCAGCCGGCGGCTGCAATCGCCAGGCGCTCAGCGATGAGGACAGCGCGGGACGCACGCTCTTCGAGTCATGGTGTCACGCGGCAGGCTGTGAGATACGTCGCGACGCCATCGGCAACGTGTTCGCCCGCCGCGCCGGCACCAAAAGCTCGCTGGCGCCCGTCATGAGCGGCAGCCACCTCGACACGCAGCCGACCGGGGGTAAGTTCGACGGCGTGTACGGCGTTCTTGCCGCACTCGAAGTCATCGAGACCCTCAATGACCACCACATAGACACCGAACACCCGATCGATGTGGTCGTCTGGACGAATGAGGAAGGCAGCCGCTTCGACTGCGCCATGATGGGTTCCGCAGTCTGGCAGGGCAGCCTCAGCCTGACTGACGCCCGCGCGCTCACCGACCTCGGCGGGGTGAGCGTCGGCGATGAACTGGAACGCCTCCAGCTTGCCGGCAGCGCGCCGTTCAATCACAACGTCAAAGCCGCGTTCGAGCTGCACATTGAACAAGGCCCGATTCTGGAGAACGAAGGCGTGCCCATTGGGATCGTCACCGGGGTCCAGCACATGTGCCGTTACCGGATCCAGTTTCGCGGTCAGGAAACTCATGCCGGCCCCTCACCCATGTCGCTGCGCAGGGATCCCATGCGTTCCGCGGCAGAGTTCATCAACGAGGGTTATGCCATCGCCGAACGGCACGCACCTCAGGGACGGATGACGTTTGGCTACATACACGCCTCGCCGGGTTCGCCAAATACCGTTCCGGGTAAGGTTGAGCTCACGCTCGATCTTCGCCACCCCGACGGTGAGGCGTATGCGGATATGCAGAGCTTGGTAGAAGCGGCCATTGCCGAGACAGCCACGAAATTCGGGAACACGTCGGGCGCACAGCGTGTGTGGGAAGCCCCCGGCGTGAGTTTCGACGAAGGTTGCGTCAGCTAGGTACGCGAGGCCACGCAGACGCTCGGCTGCAACGCCATCGAGATGGTCTCCGGCGCGGGGCACGATGCCTGTAACGTGGCGGCAGTGGCACCCACGTCGATGATCTTTGTGCCCTGCGATGAGGGGCTCAGCCACAACGAAGCGGAAAACATCAGCGCACAGCAGGCGGCTGACGGTGCTGACGTGTTACTACACGCGATATTGAGAGCCGCTGTCGCGGTTTCCTGAAAGAAAAAGGCCCCGCAATGCGGGGCCTTCTTCAGAGTGGGTCAGTCAGTCCAGGCTGATGCCAACCGTCAGGCCGTACAACCGCGGTTCGATGAAGAACGCGTTGGTAAAGAGGCCAGAAGACGGATCCGTCTGATACGTGCCGACAATCTCGTCGTCATCTTCGATGTTCTGCACGAAAAAGCGCGCGTACCACTGCTGATCCTTACCGTACAGGGTGACCTGTGCGTTCCACACGTCCCAGGAATCGATGAGATCCTGACGACGGTTGAACGTCGTCGAGTAAAACTCGTCCTGCCAGTAGTAATCGAGGCGCGCGGTGGCGGACAGGCCGCCATCGAAGAAGTGCGTATACTCTGCACCCGCGCTGAAGGTCAGCTCCGGCGCGTTGAGGAGCTGGTTACCGTCCAGATTGGTGCCAACGCTGTCGAGGTACGTGTAGCCGAAGAGCGGCGCAATCGCTGCCGCAGCCGCACATGCCGTAAACGCGGAGTCGCTGACGTTCGGCGTGGTCGGAATGACCGCTCCCGGCACGCCACCGAAGCCACCGAGATCACGACCGGTCGGCAGATACGGTGCGCCAGCGCCCTGCACCGCGGCGACAAACGCCGCGTTGTCGGAAAGCGGTCCCAGACCGTTGTGCTCGACAACGCAGTTGCTCGCATCGACGAAGTCCTTCAGCAGCGTCACGTCCTGTCGACCCTGTGTCGGATCGCGCGGGTCGATCGTTTCGGTATCACCCAGCTCGGTGTCGAGGTAGGAAACCTGTGCGTTGAACTGCCAGTTTTCGTTCGGCGCGTACAGAAGCTCGAGCTCCGCACCGAAAATGTCGGCGTCCGTATTCTCGTTCAACGACGTGCGATTGATGATCTTGCCGATCTGCAAATCACCGTAGTCGTAGTAGAAGAGGCTGAAGTTGGCCTGCATGGTTCGGTCCCAGAACGTGTTCTTGGTGCCAATCTCATACGCATCAATCTCTTCCGGGTCGAACGACGTGGGCGTGTTCGGGAAGAGAGTCGTGTCGATCGGCGGGTTGATACCACCGCTCTTGTAGCCGCGCGAATATGAGAAATAGACCAGCGTCTCGTCGGTGAAGTCGACGGTCGGAACCCAGTCAATCACGAAGCGGCCGGTGATTTCCTCGAAGGCGATGTCGTCCTCTCGGTATACCTGACCGCCCGGAATGTTGGGATCCGCATCGTAGTCCCCGACGCCCGCCGCTGCGGTAATGAGCTCGCTAATATTCGTCACCGGCGTGAAAGAGCCGTCAGAGCCGACAAACGTCGTCGTGTTGCTCGGCACGTCAACCAGCACCGGGACGTTCAGGAATACCTGACGGTCGCGTACGAACTTCTCGTCACGCGTCCAGCGCAGGCCCAGCGTGAACTTCAACGTGTCCGTCGCTTCGTAGTACAGCTCACCGAAAATGCCGGTGCTTTCGAGCTCGAACGCGTCCGTCTCGGAGTTGAAGTACCCGGGTGCCAGACCCAGGAACTGATCCGGATTGCCGATGAAAGCCGGATCGAGGGCCAGCGCCACGGCGCCGTAGTCGAGACCCGGCGCCTGCACGAAGTAGTCCGTCTCGGTTTCGAAGTCGAGGTAGTACGCCGCCACCAGGAAGTTCAAAGGTCCATTGAAGGCACTCGCGAGACGAAGCTCACCGCTGTACTGCTCTGATTCGGCCAGCGAAAGGTCGCGGCCGGCACCCCGCGTGTCGAGCACAAACTCACTGCCACCGGCGATGGCGCCGAGTGACGCGTTGGGATCGAGCACCGTGGAGACCGGGATGCCGCCGCCGTCAGTTGTACCGAAGTATGCGCACGCTGCGGGCACCGTGGCGCAGAAGCCTGCGGGTATGACCGCCGCCCCCGTATCCGAAGCCGTGCCGTTATAGTCCTGGCGCGACGTGACCTCGGTATCCTGGTACGCAGCGATTGCGGTGATCGTCAGCGTATCCGAGATATCGCTCACGAGCTCCGCCATATAAAAATCTTCTTCTGCCTCGTATTCCGGCTCGTACTGCAGACGGACGTCGCGCAGGTTGCCCGGATTCGTGGTGGGATCGAGGTTCTGATTAAAGAAGTCGAAAACGCCAAGCGGTCCAAGCAGGAGCGTCGATGAGAGCGCGTTACCCGCGGTGGCAAAGGCGTTGATCGGCTCCGTACCCAGACCATCCGGCGTACAGCCCAGAATGGCGCTCGGGTCCTGGTTGCAGAACTGCTTCTGCGAGCGGGTACGGGTGCTGTCCTCTTCGAAGGTATAGCCGATGAGATCGAGCGTGGTGTTGTCACCGAGCTCAAAGCGCAGGGACCCACGCAGCGACCACTGATCGCGATCGTCGATGTCGTCTCCGGTGAGCAGATTGTCGGTATAACCTTCGCGCTGCACCCAGATTCCTGCGATGCGTCCGGCAATGCCGTCCGCGATGGGAATGTTCACTGCCCCTTTGATCTTGCCATGATCGTAGTCGCCGTATTGCAGCTCCACGTCACCGTACAACTCGTCCATGTCCGGCCGACGGGTTTTGAGATTGACGGCGCCGCCGGTGGCGTTGCGGCCGAAGAGTGTACCCTGCGGACCGCGCAACACTTCGAGCTGCTCGACGTCGTAGTATTCCGTCTCGAAAATACGCGGCGAGTTGATGTACACGTCGTTGACATGCATGCCCACGCCAGAGTCGGAGCTCGTCGCTGTGAGCAGCGTACCGATGCCGCGGATCTGGAAGTTGTTGCCGGAGAAATTGCCCTTCGAATAGGACACGTTCGGCACGTTGAACTGCAGATCGCTGAAGGTATCGATCTGGCGTGCTTCGAGCGCCGAGTTGTCGAACGCCGATACGCTGATCGGCACGTCCTGAACACTCTCAGCGCGCTTCTGCGCGGTGACGACAATTTCTTCGATCGCCGCCTGCGCGGTCGTCGGCGCCACGAGCGCCGCTATGACGAGGCTCAAGACCCCGAGCACAGTCGATTGCTGGAACAACCGTTGTGACTGACTATCCACTGTTACTTCTCTCCACTTTTGAGTACAAATATTGTTACGCGTAGTAACATTTCTCGTTTTGGGGCGTGGAGAATAGCATCTCGCCCTGGCTGGATAAGGCGAAACCAGCGGTTGTTATACAACGAATTTTACGAATTGACGCTCAGCCCATGGCCTGATTCAACTCGACGCGGACGGCTGGCGGCAGCGCTATCCCGGCCGCGCCTCGGAGGATCACACTACGCCGTCCTCGTGCAGCTTCAGAATGTGTTCGTCAGAAAGCCCAAGCTCCCTCAGCACGGCGTCGGTGTGCTCACCCAGCTGCGGCGCCGACCTGGCACCCACCCTGGCAACGCCGTCGACGTTGATGGGATCGCGGACCATGCGGGCCATGCCAATGTCTTCTGCCGGCTCGGTGGCCATCTCGTTGAGCAGCACTTGTGGATCGTTCGGAAGATCTTGAAATTCGGCGACGAGCGCCACCGGAACCCCTTCAGCCTGCAGGGCGTCCATCCATTCCCCTGAGCTGCGCGTGGCGATCACTTCGCGGATCAATCCGGTCAGGATCTCGGCGTGCTCTATGCGCAGTTCCGGCGTCACGAAACGCTCGTCCGCCAGCCATTCCGGCTTGCCGAGACCGATCACCAGCTTGTCGAAGTCTTCGACCTTGCGGACCATCGAGAACTGGATCCAGCGGCCATCCGCAGCCTGGTACAGCGCCGTCGTCAGGCGCTGGCCCGGAATCTCGGAAAAGTCTCCGTCTGCCCACGCAGACTGTGCAAAACAGGACGAAGACCAGAGCCCGTTGGCAAGCAACGACGTATGCGCCTTCCCGCCTTTGCCCGTGCGCTCTCGCCGCAGGAGGGCGGTCACGATGCTGGCATAAAGCGCAACGCCGGTCGGATGGTCACCCATCCCTGCCATCGCCTGGAACGGCTCCACGCCCTTGTGGCGCATCTGGTTCATCAACCCGGAACGCGACCAGTAGGCGACGAGATCAAATCCTTCCTTGTCGCGCTCGGGCCCTTCTTCGCCATATGCCGTCAGCGATGCATAAATGAGACGCTCGTTCAGGGGCGCGAGGTCTTCGTACGTCAGACCAATCTCGCGCCGCAGCGGAAGCGGCTGGTTGGTAATGTATACGTCGCTCTCACGCACAAGACGCAACAGAATCTCCCGGCCGGCGTCCGACTTCAGGTTCAGCGTGATGCCGCGTTTGTTCCGGTTGTCCAGCGCCCAGGTGTAGTTGATGTCCGAATTCGGGCTGGGCGGCAGATCGTAGTACTGACGGTAACCGTCACCAACGCCTGGTTGCTCCACTTTGATCACATCCGCGCCGAGGTCGGCGAGAATGGCTGCCGTAGTCGGCGCTGCAATCCAGGATCCCACGTCGAGCACCTTGAGCCCTTCGAACAATAGCGCGTCCGTCACTTCACCCCCCACCTGCAGCTATCCCCTACCCGGCATCCGCTGCGTCTGCGTCCAGCTCAATTTCCACCAGTTTGCCGTTCAGCCAATCGGGCAACCACTCGGGCACCGTGGGCCGAAGACGGCTGAATACGTCCTCTGTGTAGGCCGGGTCGTCGAGAATGACGCGGGCATGACCGGTGTACTCGCGGCCGCGAATCAGCATGGATACCGGCGCGCCTTCGTCTTCGAACGCCCGCCACCAGAGACCGTCGATGCCCATGAACACGAGGTTGTCTTCCATGAGGTAATTCACCGGATACATGCGTCCGTCCTCGAGATAAATCAGCATCGCGCGGCGGGCGCGCTCACCGTCCGGATTCTCGCGGATATCTGCCGCGATCGCCGCGTTGCGGTCGCCCACGGTTGCCGCCCGGTAGCCGAATGCGAGCAGCAACAGGGCAACCAGCACGATACCCACCCACTTCAATACCTTCACGTGGCACCCTCCCAATCACCGAACAATCACTACCGAACAATCACACGTCACGCTTGCCAACTGACCGATGGTCACTTATATTGCTGACCGCCAGTCACTTATAACAAGTCCTTATGCCACGCGCCACTTCCCGCGCCCGCTCCGTCGATCAGAAGCTCGAGCGCCGCCAGTCGATCCTCGACGCCGCCGATGCGCACCTGCGTGACGTCGGGTTCGAGGCGTTCACGATGGCAAGCCTCGCGAAGAGTGTTGGCCTGGCCAAGGGCACGCTGTATCTCTACTTCCACACCCGTGAAGAAGTGTTTCTGGCCCTGTGCGAAACACAGATCGAACACTGGGCCACCACCATGGAAGGCGCGCTGACACCTGGCATGGACGACGCGGCATTCTGTCAGACGTTTTTTTCGTCCGCCCATGCCGATCCCACGTTGATCCCGTTGATGCTGCGCCTGAACGCCATCATAGAGCACAACGTTTCCATGGATGCGCTGATCGCCTCCAAGCGGGGCATGCGCAACCGCCTTGGCCGCCTCGCGCGGCTGTCGGCAGAGGCGCTGGGGGTGACTCAGGACCAGGCATTTGATGCAATCCGCGCGCTTGCGCCGTTGCTGATGGGCACGTCGCAATCGGATCAGGGCCCGCCGCTCGAGGACGAAGACCTCCCGGACGACGTGCGCGACTTCATCAACTCGTTTGATGCCCGCACCACTTTTCTGACCAACGCCGGACGGATCGTACGCAGTATCCGCGCCGGTCAATGATTATCCAGCTGAAGAGGCAATCATGATCACATTCACGTTAAACGGCCGCGAGGTCACCACGGACGACGACCCGAGCACACCGCTGCTCTGGGTGGTCCGTGATACGTTCAAGCTCAAAGGCTCGAAGTTCGGCTGCGGTGCTGGACTCTGCGGGGCCTGCACCATGCACCTGGACGGCAGTGCCATTCGCACCTGCGTGACGCCGGTCGGCGCCGTTGCTGACAAAGCGGTTACCACAATTGAAGGGCTGGGGACTCCGGAAGATCTCCACCCCCTGCAGGCCGCCTGGCACGAACACAGCGTGCCCCAGTGCGGCTACTGCCAGTCCGGACAGATCATGTCCGCCGCGGCGCTGCTCGAAAACAATCCCAACCCCAGCGAAGCCGACGTGGACGCGGCCATGGCCGGGAACATCTGCCGATGCGGCTGCTATCCGCGCATCAAGAAAGCCATTCTGTCGGTCAGCGCCGATCAGCTGGCTTATGAGGTGAAGGCCAAAGCGTTGAACAGAGCAGAGGAGACGAACGCATGAGCACTATCAACGTTTCCCGCCGAAACTTTCTGCGCACGAGCGCCGTTGCCGGCGGCGGCCTGGTTGTCGGCTTTTCCTTGAGCGGCTGCTCCAGCGCACCGCTTCCCATCGAAGGCAGCGGTTACCTGCCGAACGCGTTTCTGCAGATAACCCCCGACAACGTCGTCTCCTTCTACTGTCCCCGGGATGAGATGGGCCAGGGGGTGACGACCGGCCTCGGCACGCTGGTGGCGGAA
This sequence comes from Pseudomonadales bacterium, assembly GCA_028285415.1. Taxonomy (GTDB): domain Bacteria; phylum Pseudomonadota; class Gammaproteobacteria; order Pseudomonadales; family Azotimanducaceae; genus UBA4421. The sequence continues at coordinate 264,502 of JANQPF010000010.1, read as the reverse complement.
GAGTTGGACGTCGATCCCCACAGCCTCGACATCGTGTTCGCGGGCGTGCACTCGGATTACAACAACCCGGATATGGGTGTGCAGGCCACTGGTGGCAGCAACTCCATGAAAGCCCACTATCTGCCCCTACGCCAGGCCGCCGCCAATACACGCGCGGTGCTGGTCCAGGCCGCAGCACAGGATCTCGGCGTCGCGGTCGACGCCATTCAAACCGAAGACGGCCATGTTGTGGTCAACGGTGAGCGTCATCCGTACGGCAAGTTTGTGGCCACCGCGGCCGGGCTCACGGTTCCCGAGGCTGCCCCGCTCAAGGCTGACGCAGACTTTCGCTACATCGGTAAAACCCAGCCGCGCCTGGATGCCATTGCAAAGTCGACGGGAACGGCCGATTTCGGCGTCGACGCTGACGTCCCGGGTATGGTGCACGCCGTTGTGGTGCGCTCTCCTGTCGCCGGTGCAAAACTCGTCTCCGTCGACAAAGCGCCGGCCGCCCGCATGCCCGGCGTCAGCCATGTCCTGGAAATCTCGTCAGGGCTGGCCGTTGTCGCCGACAAGTACTGGCAGGCAAAAACGGCAGCGGCCCAGCTCAAACCCGTCTGGGAAGACGTGCCGCTTGCGCGCGTCGATTCGGCGACGGTGCGCGCTGATTACGAAGCTGCGCTCGACGGTGAAGACGGTGCTGTCGAAGCGGAACAGGGTGATCTCGAAACGGGCTTCGCCGCGGCGGACCGCGTCGTCGAGTCCGACTACTGGGCGCCGTACCTGGCCCATGCTCCGCTAGAGCCCATGAGCGCCGTGCTGAGGCTCGAGAACGGCGAAGCAGACCTCTGGTCAGGCACCCAGGGACCCATCGGCGCGCAGGGGCTCATCGAACGAGTGACCGGCATCTCCGCGGACAAGATTCGCATTCACTCCACCTATCTCGGCGGGGGTTTCGGGCGACGCGGCACGCTGACCCACATTATGGAGATTGCCGAGATCGCAAGCGCCGTTGACAAGCCCATCCACCTGTTGTGGTCACGCGAGGACGACATGCGCCATGGCGTCTACCGTCCCGCGTCGCTCATGCGGATCAAGGCAGGCATCAACGCGGATGGCGAAATTACCGCCTGGGATGCCAGGCGTGCCGGCGGCAACATCACGCCGGAGACGCTGAAGAACATGGTGCCGGCCCTGCTGCCGAACATGCCCCAGGGCATGATCAACTGGGCTGTGGGACTGTCGCATGACCTCTTCTCGAGCTGGTTTGTCGACCATTCGAGCATCGAAGGTCTGTATGAGGACTACGACCTGGCGAACCGCGCGGTCACCCACGTGACGGTCGATCATGGGTTCCCTCTGACGTTCTGGCGGGCGGTTGGTCACTCATACACCGCCTTCGCCACGGAGTCGATGATCGACGAGCTGGCGGCAGAGGCGGATGAGGACCCGGTGGCGTTTCGTCTCAGAAACACCACAGGTAACCCGCGTCTCCACAACGTGATCAAAGTGGCCGGCGAGCACATGGCGAAGATGCAGCCGGCGCCCGGCCGGCATCTCGGTTTCGCTGCGCACAACTCGTTTGCCACCGACGTCGCGGAGATTGCCGAAGTCTCGGTTGAAGGTGGCAACATCCGCGTGCACAAGGTCACCTGCGTCGTCGACTGCGGCATTGCGGTCACGCCCGACGTCGTCCGGGCGCAGATGGAAGGTGGCGTGATGTTCGGCCTCACGGCAGCGCTGAAAGGTCAGATCCAGCTCGAAAAGGGTGCCGTCAAGGAAAGCAATTTCCACGACTACCCGATTCTGCGGATGGACGAAGCACCCGAGGTCGAAGTCATCATCGTGGACAGCGGCACGGCACCCACCGGCGTCGGCGAGCCGGGTCTGCCGCCCATTGCCCCGGCAGTCGCCAATGCGGTCTACCGCGCAACCGGGCAACGGCTGCGCTCGCTGCCGCTGCAGTTGGAAGCCTGAGGAACGACAGCCCGGCGGTTCGCCGCCGGGCTCAACCCGCCATGCCGGACATCCCCCCAGGCTTTCAGCCGCTGAACAGCACAAGCCCGTTCAACAATCAGGTTGGACCGTACTTCGTAACGCTACGGGACGACCAGATTGTGATGGGGCTGCGCCTGGCGGAAAAACACTGCAATCGTTCCGGCAGACTGCACGGGGCGATGGTGTGCGCCATTTTTGACGTCACGCTCGGCCACAACGTCGGCCTGCAGATCGCTAAAGCAGACGGCAAAGCGCTGGACGAGCTCGAGGCTCCGATCCCTATGGTCACCGTGAGCCTGACGACGGATTACATGGGTACCGCCAGCGTCGGCGACTGGATCGAGGCCACAGCGTTGGTGCAGCATGCCGGCGGTTCCATGGCGTTCGCGAGCGCTGAGCTTCGTCACGGCGACGAACCCATCGCAAAAGCCAACGGGGTCTATCGGATCTTCCGCTGAATCTCCCGAGCCGGTCTCGGTACACTGTCGGCATGCTCGATATCCGCAACGTCGCCATTGCCGCCTGGATCCTGGCCTGGACGGGATCCATCTCTGCCTATCTGCTGTCCGCCGCGAGTGGGTATGTCGACTGGTGCGTGCCGCATCTCACCGGTTGCGACAGCATCAGCGCGAGCGGCCGCCACGGCTGGGGATTTTTCGTCTTCAAGGCCACGATGTTGCCGGCCGCGGGTTTTACCTTCATCTACTGGGTGCTGTGCCGGCGCTGGTTGGCGCTGATCAACGCACCCGCGCGTTTGGATACTGCCATCTTCTGGCTGGGCATGATTGGCACCGCTTTTCTCGTCCTCTACGTCACCTTCCTCGGCAGCGACGGGGACGCCTACCGGACGATGCGCCGCTACGGCACGGTCGTCTATTTTGGTTTCACCTATCTCGCACAGCTGTTACTTGCCAAGCGCCTCATCGATAGCGGCGTGGATTCCATTCTCGTCAAATGGAAGTTCGGTCTCGCCATTTTCATGCTCGTGACCGGGCTGGTGTTTGCCACCGCGGCAAACTTCTTCGAAGACGACGACTTCCTGCAGAATATATCCGAGTGGAACTGCGCCACGGCGCTGTCCGCGTTCCCACTGGTGACCTGGCTGCTGTGGCGCCAGACGGGTTTTCGCCTCAGCTATACGCTCGAAAAAAGTCCGGGGCGCTAGAAGCGCTGCTTGCCGCTCAGCGTAATCTCCCAGTCGTCTACGTCGGGGCCATCAACCAGCGGCCGCGACACGTCAATGTGGAACACCCGGTCACGACGAGTGCGCACCGATTCCAGGCGGAGCCCCAGGCCAACGTTGGCGAGGGTGCCGAAGTGATCTCCTTCCCGTGTCGGCACCCAGTCCGGTGCCGGGTCGTCAAACCACGCACGGCCGACGTCGACGAACGCCGCATACCCCACCCGGAACAAGCCAAAGGGGTACGCACCGGAGTGGTAACGCTGCTCTATCGTGACCAGGAAGCTGCGGTCGCCTGGCTGATAGCGGGTTGGATAACCCCGCAGGCCGCTGTCGCCACCGAGCGTCAGCTGTTTATCGAGCGGCAGATTGCGCGTGTGGTTATACCGCCCGCTCGTGAAGAATCGCCACTTCTCACCCTGCTGCCAGAGATAGGAAATCTGCAAATCGAGCTGCACGTCTTCACTGGCCCGCCGATCGAGGTCATAGCGTCCGCTTGCCCCTACGCTGAGCGACAGCAGCTGCCCGTCGTCGACAAATCGCCGGTAGGCGGCGCTGCCGCGCAGCAGCAGAAAGTCGCCTTCGCCACCGAGCCGGTCGGTGGACCAGCCGAGCTCCGCGTAGCTCGACCAGCCTAGCTTGAGGTCCTCCGTGATGCCTACCCGTTCGACGTCGGAGCCCTGGGTGAACTGATCCTGGATGGACTGCCAGGCAATGAACGGATAAGAAAACCGGCGCTCAGTTTCCAGAGGTCCGGGAAAATCGGCCGGAAACTCGAACGACTCCTCTACGAACCGGTAGCCGAGATAGTAGCGGTTGATCCAACCTTCCTGCCGTCCGTCCGACCGCGCTGCATACAGGCTGAAAGCGTTGCTTTCTGCGTCGAGCTCAAAAAGGTCGTCCCCCAGAAATTCGAGATCCTGCTCACGCGTGAAATGCTCGCCGGACAGGCCGAGCGCATACTGCGTATCCAGCGCATAGAAGGGACGCTCTATCGTCAATCCATAGCGATCGCCATCGTCGTTGTCCGCCGCCAGGAGGGCACCCGTCCAACGCGACCCCCAGAGATTGGGATCAACGTATTCGAGGAACGCACCCGCGCGGTCTCGATCGTCGAAATAGGCGACGCTGACGCTCTTTCCTTTGCCGAGCACGTTGACGTCGGAGAGCGACACGCTGGTCTCGTTGTCACCGCCCGAACGGCTGACGCTGAATCCCGGCGTCAGCGTCCAGACATCACGGACGACCACGTCGAGGTCAACGCGGTCATCACAAATTCTGCGCACCAGCACGAGCGCGTCGTAGAGAAAAGGTTTGTCCCGGTACAGCCGCTCCGCTTCTGCGCGCAACGTCTCGTCAACCACCGATCCTGACTCCACCGGGAATGCGTAACGCAGCGTGGACTCTCGTGTTAACGTATTGAAACGGTTGGCCTGCCTTGCAAGCCAGTGCTCTCGCTCCGGGAACACGTTCTGGCGGTAGTACCGCACCTCACCCAGAACGTGAGTTGCGGTTAGACCATGCTCCGGATGAGCGCGCCGGTAACGGGTGAAGTGCAGCGTCTCGAGCTCGGCATCACTCAGTCCGTGACCCGCAAGACAGTCCGTTGCCGCCGTTACGGCAGGCGTCAGGAGCAGACCAACAATCAGAGTGCAGATACCGCGCATGGGATTCGATATTAAGTAGAGACCCCGTGCGAAACCACACCGAATGTGACTTAGCCCGACAATTGGCGGTCAGCCCGCCGGTAGTCAGGTGGCGGGGTCAGCAGCGCGGGCACGCAGCTCGCGCATGAGCGCCTGCGTGCGAAGCCGGCCGACGAGCTCGTTCATCGCGTTGATGCCTTGTGCCGCCATCTCACTCGCCTCCTCCGTCGGCAGATCACCGAAATGTTCGAGGAACGTCTCCACTTCCTGCACGGCAATCTTCTCGAGCGCGCTCGCGAACCGCGCCACATATCCGGCGTCATAAGCATCATGATTGCCGAAGCCGAGCATCAGCACCTGTGCCCACGCGCTGACAATGCCGGCGTCACGGAAGTCCAGTCTTCGGTTCTGCCCCTCGCCGAGAATGTGGATCACGTCCTGCTGATCCAACGCTTCGAGCGCGGCGATGCTCATACCGGTGCGCTCAGCAACGTCCTCAAGCGGTTCATCCGCCGACGGCAGGTCGCCGTTGACAAGCGATTGAACCGAGAGCTCGAACTGCGCCAGATTGTCGCCCGCGGCCATGCTTTCGTAGTCGAAACGATCCAGCAGCCGTTTTATGGCATCCAGAGACAACGCACGGTCCTGCTGCAGGCGCTTGATGGCGCGGATCCGCACCACGTGCTCATCAGAATAGTAGGCTACGTTGCGTTTGGGTTTTTCCGGCTCAGGCAGCAACCCTTCACGCAGATAGAAGTGAATCGCCTCGCGGCTGACCCCGGTCTCGGCCTCGAGATCTTTCATTTTGAGGCTGACGCTCACGAGAAGTCCGCTAGCGGGGGTGCACGCGTACCGGCAGCTCGGAATAGCCGCGCACGAAATTCGACCGCACCCGCACCGGTTCACCGACAACCTCCACCGTGTGAAAACGCGCAAGGATCTCTTCCCAGACGATACGCAGCTGCATCTCCGCCAGCCGGTTACCCATGCAGCGGTGAATGCCGAAACCGAAGGACAGATGGTGCCTGGCGTTGGCGCGATCGATGATGAACTCGTCGGGGCGATCGATGGAGTCACCATCGCGATTGCCGGAGATGTACCACATCACTACTTTCTCACCCTTCTTGATCTGTTGTCCGCCAAGCTCGGTATCGACCTTGGCCGTACGACGCATGTGCGAGAGCGGCGTTTGCCAGCGAATGATCTCGGAGACCATGTTCGGGATGAGCTCAGGATTGTCACGCAGCTTCTGATATTCATTCGGATTCTGATTGAGCGCCACCACGCCACCGGAAATCGAATTTCGTGTCGTGTCGTTGCCGCCGATGATCAGGAGCATCAGATTGCCAATGAACTCCATCGGCCGATTGATCATGCCCTTGGTGCTCTCGCCGTGCGCGAGCATGGACACCAGATCGAATTTGAGCGGCTGGTTTTCGCGCTCCCGCCACAGGCGCGTGAAGTACTCCAGACACTTACCCATTTCTTCGCGCCGATATTCCTCAGTGACGGCATCGGAGCCGGTCAGTTCCGGCGTGGCAATGGCCACGTCCGACCAGTGCGTCAGCAGGCGCCGGTCTTCGAACGGAAAGTCGAAGAGCGTCGCCAGCATCTGCGTCGTGAGCTCAATGGAAACCCGGTCCACCCAGTTGAACGTTTCACCGACCGGCAGTCCGTCGAGAATCGTCTGCACCCGCTGCCGGATGATGGGTTCGAGCTCAGCGAGGTTACGCGGTGCGACCACGTTCTGCACGGCTTTCCTCTGCTCATCGTGGATCGGCGGATCGCTCTGGATGAAGTTTACGAACGCAAAGTCTTCCGGCTGATCGCCGAGCACAACCGTCGGCTCCGAAGAGAAGATTTCGTGGTGCTTGTCGACGTACTGGATGTCGTCGAAACGGGTGACCGACCAGAAAGGGCCAAAGTCCCTGCTGTTGGTGTAGTGCACCGGCGATTCCCGGCGCAGCCGCTCGAAGAAACCCCAGAGCGTGTCGTGCTCAAAGATCTGCGGATCCGAGACGTCAATTTCCTCGAGCGGAACGTCCGCCGGGTTGCGCTGATATTGTGGTGCCGTTGCCAGTGCTTCGCTCATGGTTTTCTCCCGTTTACCCCTGTCCGCGAAGCATAATGCATAGTATGGAGTATTACTACATACTTTTTTCGGCGCGCCGCTCCGTCTCCCGCAGCACCCGCAGGAAATTGCCGCCCCAGATCTGGCCAATCTCGGCAGGGCTGTAACCCCGCTCCAAGAGGGCCGCCGTGACGTTCATCGCTTCGCTCGCGTCGTCGAAGCCGGCAATACCGCTGCCGTGATTGAAATCGGTGCCAATGCCGACGTGATCCATGCCGACCCGCTCGACCAGGTAGTCGATGTGACGCAGCATGTCCTCCAGGCTGCCGGGCCCCAGGAGATTGCTCACCGTACTGAGGAACGTCGCCTGCACCTCAGGGTCGTCCATTTCCCAGTAGAGCTCGAACGGGTAGAGATAGTCTTCCTTGACGCCCGCGGCGCGCCGCGCCGCCCGGATGTCCGCATCGAGCTGCGGATCTGAAGAATCAAAGAGATAGCCACGAAACGGCGCCACGTGAATCACGCCGCCGCCTGCCGCAATACCGTCAATCTCTTCATCGCTGAGATTGCGACTCACGTTGGATAACGTCCTGACGTTGGAATGGCTGGCAATCACAGGCGCCGTCGAGATCTCGAGCACTTCGAGAACCGCCGACTTGGACAGCTGCGATACGTCGACAATGCCACCGAGCGCGTTGATACGACGCACGGCCGCCTCACCGAGCGCCGACAGACCGCCGTGCTCCTCCGTCACCTCGTGCCGGCCGAGATCGCTGATGAAGATCGGCCGGGATGAGTCGGCGAAGTCGTTGTGCCCCATATGCGTCAAGGCAAACACACGCACCCCGTCCGCGAAGAAGGTGTCCAGGGTCTCAACTTCCGTACCCAGAATGAGTGCGTTCTGGAATCCGAGAATGAGGGCGCGATCACCCCGCTCATGCGCCGCAACCAGTTCGTCCCCCGTGCGCACCAAGGCCACGCCCGGTTCAGCAGCGAGCGCCTGCACGGCGGCAAGCTCTGCCGCCGCCACCGACCGCGCTGCCGCATAACCTGCCTCATCGCGAGGCCCGGGACCCACGGCAATGGACATCACCACCGCATCAACACCGCCCGCGCGCATTTTGTCCGGCGCAACTTTCGAGCGACCGTCAGCATCCGCGTAGCGCGAGGGTTTGTCCGGCAACTCGATGTCCGCGTGTGCATCCAGCACTAACGCACGATCGTGCACGGCCGCAACGTCAAGCGCTGCGCGCTGGGATTCGACCACCGGCGCGCTCGTTGGGCTGGTGCAGCCAATCAAGCACACGAGACACGCAGGCACGGACCAAGCTTTATTCATGAGTTCCCCCTCTCAGTTTGACGGTGGATTGCAGCACCCGTTCAAGACGCGAGCGCAGGCTCCAGAAACAGATCCGGCCGGGCCGCAACGGTAACGCGGTGCAGCTCGCGATCGTAGCCGTCGTAGCCACCGTTTGCGCGATGCAGCACCGAACGGTTGTCCCACATGACGAGCATGTTGGCCTGCCACTTGTGCGTGTACTGGAACTCCGGACGCGTCTGCCACGTCCACAGGTCCATCAGGAGCGCGTCCGACTCTTCTTTTGCCATCCCTTCGAAACCCACAATGTAGCCGACGGTGCCGAAGAGCGTCTCGTTGCCACTTTCCGGGTGCACGATGATGATGGGATGTTTCTCGATCTCGCGCGCGTTTTCGGAATAGAGGATTTTCATGCTGCGATCCGAGCCGTCGCCTTCGCCATACATCCCGTCGGGCGCGTAGGCAGCCGCGGCGTTATGCAACGCAACTTTACCCTCGAGACGGTCGCGCAGATCATCCGGCATATCGGCCAGAGCCTTCTGTTGATTGCTGAAGCTGGTGTCTCCGCCTACCGGCGGTACGGTTATGCTGTAGAGGCAGGTGCCGATCGGCGGGCTTGCCTTGAAGCTCCAGTCGCTGTGCCACGACTCGGCAAACACCGGTGCCTCTTCGTCAGCGCGACGCGTCAACGCAACCACCGGATTTTCCGGGGTGATCGATTCGAAATAGGGGTCATCGCCGAGCGCGCCGAAGGTGTTGGCGACGCGTACGAGATCCGGATCCGTCAGCGTCTGGTCGGGAAATGCCAGCACGTGATGGCTGAGCCACGCCCTGCGAATGGCGTTGACGACGTCCGGATCCACTGGCTTGGACAAATCCACGCCCGTGATGCTTGCCCCACACGCCTCTCCTGAAGGAATTACTTTCATTTGCATCTCTCGCTGCCCCACTGCCCCACTGCCCCACTGCCCCAATGCCCCAATGCCCCAATGCTACGCCGCCCGCGCGGACGGCGTATCCTCCCATTTGATGCCACATGGTACACATCGCAACCATGCCAGGCACCTTGGCAAGTCAATCAACCTGCCGTTAAGCTCAGCCCTTCTCGCACGACGGATGATTCAATGAAAATCGGCGGATTCGCTTCCTTTTTTGCACCGATGGCAGCTCCCGCTGCAATTGGTAATCTAGCCAGGACCATGGACGGCGCTGGCCTCGATTCCCTGTGGTTCGGCGAGCACGTGCTTCTCTTCGACGAGATGGAGTTCCCCTACCCCGGCTCCCCCGACGGCCGCCTGCCGGTCCCGGAAGGTAACGGCGTCCCGGACCAGGCGGCCACCATCGCCTATCTGGCCGGGCAGACCAGCAATTTGCGTTTTGGTACCGGCATCTCCCTCGTACCTCAGCGCAATCCTGTTTATACCGCCAAAGAATTTGCCACGCTCGACTGGCTGAGCGGCGGCAGGATCGATCTCGGCGTTGGCGTCGGCTGGTGCAAGGAAGAAGTGGAGGCCTGCGGCTACGACTGGCACAACCGCGGGGCGCGCTGCGACGAGGCGCTGGATCTCATGATCAAGCTCTGGACTGAGCCGGTTACGAACCATGCGGGAGAGCACTACACCGTCGAGGGAGCGCGCTTTGATCCGAAACCGGCGCAAACACCGCACGTGCCCCTGATCGTTGGCGGCTACAGTCGCGCAGCTCTAGTCCGTGCGGCAAAGTACGGTCAGGGTTGGCTGGGCTTCGGCCTCACGCCGTCAACCAGCGAACCGCTCCTCAAGGGCCTCGACGCCGCGCTGCAGGGCGCCGGCCGCAGTCGCGACGACTTCGAGATTGTGATGATGCCGGGTGACAGTTCGCTGGACGCTGCTCGCGCATTCGCCGGTCTGGGCGTCGACCGGCTGGTTCCTCTGCTGCAAGTTGGCGACGAAGATTACAATCGGAAGAACGTAGACGGACTCGTCGACCTTGCCGCAAAGCTGTAGACCGCGCTCGCCAGCTGGTTGTCTGACGAGTTAACCCCAGCCGGGAAACACACTACACTTTCGTCATGCAGGACCAACTCGAAATTGCGAGCGCCACCGGCGTTGACCTCCAGGTCAAGGTTGCAGGGCCGGGCGCGCGCAGCTACGCCTTTGTCGTCGACTGGCACGTCCGCGTATTGCTGGCATTGGCCTGGTTCATCATCGCTAGCTTCGCCTACGTGGGTTCGCTCGAGTTCATCGACCCCGATGATGCAGGATTTGGCAACTACTCCCTGATCGTCATTTTTCCAACGGGCCTGATCTACGGGCTATACCATCCGGTCCTCGAGATTCTGATGCGCGGCCGCACCCCGGGTAAGCGCATTGCAGGCGTGCGCATCGTCACGCAGGACGCGCAGACTCCGGGTGTTTTTGCAATCCTGATCCGCAACGTTCTGCGTCTCATCGACAGCCTGCCGGTGGCCTACGTCGTAGGTCTCGTGACAACCGTTCTCACGCGACAATCCGTGCGCATCGGCGACATCGCCGCCGGCACCATCCTCGTCTACGACAGCGACGCCCAAGCTGCAACCCGCCATGCGCCAACCTTGAACCCAAAGGCGGTTGAAGAATTCGGTTTGGAGAAAACCGAGCTCATCTACGAGCTCCTGGAACGCTGGGAGAACCTGGACGTGGAAAAACGCCAGGCACTGGCCGGCAGCCTGCTAAGCCAACTCAGGCCCGACGAGACCGTTCCCGCCAGCCGCTACAAGATGGCGCTGGAACGTCTGATCAAGCGTTGAGCATGTCCCACCCGCAGGAAAAACGATTGCAGCAGCGAGCGGCTCACTGGCAGGACGTGGCGGCGCTACTGCCGCAGCTCGAAGACGGCAAACCCATCTCCGAGGACGTGCTGAAGGAGACCCTCCAGCACTACCCGGAGCTTGCCCGCGATCTCGCGGTCGCACGGCGACACGCGCCGACAAGCCGGGTAACCCGCCATCTGGAAGCGCTGTATGCCGGCCTGCACCGAGCGCTCTTCCGCGCGCCCGGGTCGACGTATCGTGACGCTTTGAAACTTTTCGGCGAAGACATACCGGCGGTTGTCCATGAGCTGCGCTGGCAGATATTCAGCGTTTCGCTGGGCTTCATTCTGGCGGCGCTTGCCGGCTGGTGGCTGGTATCTACCTATCCGGAGCTGTCCGCGCTTTTCGCATCCGAGGCAATGATCCGCACGGTCCAGTCCGGTGAACTCTGGACCGACAATCTTCTCAACGTCGTGCCGTCGTCGGTGCTCTCCGTGCAGATTCTCACGAACAACATCATGGTCGCCCTGACGGCCATGTCTCTGGGCGTGTTGTATGGTCTCGGCACGATTTACATCATCGGCCTCAACGGCATGATGCTCGGCGGTGTTTTTGCGTTCACCGCTCAGCACGACATGGCCCAGCGGCTGCTCGAATTCGTTTTCGCTCACGGCTGCGTTGAGCTCAGCGTCATTGCCATCGCCGGCGCCGTGGGTTTCTCCATCGGCGAAGCGTTGGCGCGACCCGGGCAGCTGACGCGCACGCGGTCCTTTCAGAGGGCGGTGCAGCGCGGCAGCAAGCTGATGCTCCTGTGCGTCATCTTCCTGTTCGGCGCCGGCATCATCGAGGGCTACATCTCTCCCGATCCACGCTTCGATTTCACGGTCCGTGTTGCGGTGGGCATCAGTTACTGGGTGGTATTTGTCCTGGCACTCGGCGGCTGGCGCCTCCTGCGCAAATCTCCGGCGGAGACTTAGACGCGACGCTGCGTTTTGAGCAGCCGGTACGCGGAGAACACCCGCGCTTCCAGCACACCGGGGCGGCAGACGACAGCGTGAGCCCCCATCCGTTGCGCAGCAGAAGCGTTGTGCTCCAGCGTCTCACCGTACTCCCGACTCGCCAGGCTGACAAAAACGTCTCTGGCTTCGGCCGCGGGCTGTTGCGCCAGCGCGGTTACGTCCGCACCAATCAGACCCACTACCACCGCAAGGTGTTTCTGCCGCCAGAGCTTCAAGGCGTCACCGAAGCTCCCTTCGATGCTCTGCCCGTAGAGGTCCGTCAGCAGAATGACGAGCGCACGCCGTTGCACCAGCTTGTGAACGTGCAGGGCCGCACCAACCAGATCCGTTTCCACCGGCACCGTCTGCAACCGCTCGAGCTGTTTGCGAACGTTCCGCACCGCCCCGGCGCCGCCCGCGGGTGCCAGACTGCAAGCGACGTTGTCGGCAACCGCAACGAGACCAATTTCGTCACCCTGAGCAACGGCATGCTCGGCAAACCGGGCGGTAAGATTGACGTAGTGACCAAACTGACTCAGGCCGTCGACCTCGGTTCGACTGGTGCGTCCGATGTCGAGGACCAGCACAATTTCGAGGTGCTGGTCCTCGGCGAATACCCTGGTAATGAGCTGCTGCGAACGTGCCGAGGCTTTCCAGTCGATGGTGTGTAAAGGATCACCGCGCTCGTAATCGCGCAGGTGGTGCAGCTCTTGTCCCGCCCCCGGTCTCGACGCTTGTGATCCACTGATCTGCTCGCCGAGCACCCGATCGCGACGTCCGCTGCCGTCGGGCGTGACGCGGAGCACCGACGACAGCGGCACGCTTGCCTGCCACCAGCCGAGGCCCAGGCTGCCACGCAGTCGCGCGGCGAGCTCGTTCCACTGATGTTCGCCCAGCTCAAGCGCTCGCACCTGCTGCGTGATCCGGCTGACGCGGTTGGGCTGCACCTCAACCATCCCGACGTCGCGCTGCGTATCAACGGCGAGCGGCAGGTCGAGCACGTATTGCATCATTACCGCGCGGCTGCCGGAGTTCAGAAATTCGACTTCTACCTCTGCAAGCCGGCCGAGCTGCAGCGGACGTTGCTCCGACAGACGCGCGTTTACCGTTGCCAATCGAACTTGCGTCCATTCGTAGGCAAGACCAAGGAGCAACAGGGCAATCCCGTAGCGCCACCACCCGACTTCACCGCCCGCCCACTGCTCGGCAACGCCGGCAATGCAGACAACTGCGAGGACAACATAGGTTCGGGCAGTCAGATTCACGCTATTTCGGCACCGCCACGTCGTCGAGCAAACGCGCCACCAGATCGGTGGCCGTCACGCCTTCGATGGCGGCTTCAGCCGTCAGCACCAGGCGGTGGGCAAGCACCCAGGAAGCCACCGCTTGCACGTCGTCTGGGATGACAAAATCAGCGCCCCGCAGCGCCGCTTCGGTGCGCGCGCATCGCGCCAGCGTCAAAGCGCCGCGTATGGACAGACCAATTGAAACAGACGCGCTGTCTCGTGTTGCCGCTGCGAGGTCCAGCACGTAGCCGAGCAACTCTTCCGACATGTGCACCTGCTCGACATCCTGACGGGCCGCGCTCACGAGGCCTTCGGGAAAAGCCTGCAAGGCCTCACCTTCCTGCGCCACGGCGGAGGCACCCAGCTCCCTGAGCACCGCGAGCTCTTCGGCTCGAGGGAGGTAGGGCACCTGCAGGCACAAGGCAAACCTGTCCAACTGGGATTCAGGCAGTGGGAAAGTGCCTTCGAACTCTCGGGGATTCTGAGTGGCAATGACGAGAAACTCTTCGGCAAGGGCAAAGGTCTCCCGATCGATGGATACCTGGCGTTCCTCCATGGCCTCCAGCAGCGCCGACTGGGTTTTCGGACCCGCGCGGTTGATCTCGTCCACCAGCACCACATCGGCAAAAAGCGGTCCGGGCTGAAATTCGAATGTGCCCGAACCGGCCTGAAAAACATGCACGCCGGTCATATCACTCGGCATGAGATCCGCCGTGCCTTGAATGCGTTTGAAGCTGCCGCCCACAACGCCCGCGAAAGCTTTGCTGAGCCTCGTTTTGCCGAGCCCCGGAGCACCCTCCAGGAGAACATGGCCGCGTCCTATATGGGCAATGGCAAGCCCGTGCACGATCGTCTCCATGCCCGTAAGCCAGCGCCCTACCTGCTCGCGGAGGTGCATCTCCAGAGCGACTGCGTCATTGCTCATGCCAGAGTCCTTCTCAATGTCTGTAAATGGTTGTGTAGCTCCGCAAGGTCCACTTTGCGCCCTTCGCCGAGCTGTGCGTGCGCGGCGTTGACCGCTGCCAGCACCTCCCGGTCGACCAGCGGCATCGCTGCAAGCTCCTGCCAGGCCGTCTGGTTAGTGGCGCTGATTCTCCCGCTCGTATGCAACTCAGCCAGCCAGCCTTCGATCATCATGCGCCCCGCAGAGCTGCGCGATAGTTTGCGTGCCATGAAGCCGCCGATTGCACGCACCAGGTCACTTTGCCGCGGCATCTGCTGACGGGAGCGGGGCAGCACCAGGCGCCCGCTGGTACCGACGACGTAGACGAGCCAGAACGCCAGCACAAAGAGCACCGAGGCCCCGAGGCGGGCGTCGCTGAAAAACGCCTCCGGATCGTAGAGCTCGCTGAGGCCCTGGTGCATGTCGTCAAAAATGACAACGCCTCCGGGAGCGAGATGGAAAGCCACAATGTTGGCAAAAAGCTGCGCGTTATCCGCCTCGCCGAGGGCACGATTGGTAAACAGGCTGGCGCTGGCACTGACAATCATGCGGCCGTCCTGCCAGGGGATTTCCCAGAGCGCAGCCGTTCCCGTCTCTTCCTCGGCAACCAGCGTGAGGTAAAACTGCAGAGAAAAATCGGGCTGCCAGATAGACGTTGGTGCATCTGTTACTCCCTGCAGTCTGGTCACACCGCTCATCATAGGATGCACCGGATCGGCAACGAAGTTCATGGCCGATTCGTTCAAAAAGTCGCCAACTACGAGCACTTCATCATCGTCGTCAAGGAGTGCCGTGAACGACATGCCCGTCAACCGTTCGAGGCCGGCGAGGAAGTTGTCTGACTCGGTGCTGAGCGTCCAGTCGGGCGTATCGTCCAGAGCAGCCATGACCAGGAGCGTATTCCCCTCTGCCACCCAGCGTTTCAGCATCTGCACCTCGTCGCTGCGCATCGCCTGCTCATGCGGCATGGTCGTGATGAGAAGATTTCCAGTCGCGGGGAAACCCAGGCTGTCAATCTCCGTCAGCCGCCGTTTCAGCGAATGACTGACCACACCGCTATCGGCCATCCAGAGTTCCAGTCCCCGATAGCCGTTGGCGCCGGTCGCTGGAGATACCGGTCGGGAAATGTCCGGTTCAGCGCCAGGCGGCATGACAAGCGCAATGAATAACGCGAGTGCCCCCAACGCGCCGAGCAGGGTAACCAGCCGATCGTTCACGCGCCTTTCTCGATATCGTGCAACGCTGCCTCACCATGCTGACGCAGCGTTTCCATGTCGTCGGGTTCCGGCTTCCAGCCGCCGTAGGTAGCGCGCTCGGCAGCAGCCGCCAGCTCACCGATGACTTCGGTCTGCGGCAGATTCCGGGTGACCGCAACGATTTTACGCGGCGTCATTCCCGGTCTGAACAAGAACGGATGACGCTGGCGATCCTGCTTCTGTAGCGCGCGCACCAGAAGCTCCAGGAGCATACCCGGCTGCTCCCAGAGCGGCGCGCGCTGAACGTCGGCAAACGTAAGACCGGTTTCAGCGCCATAATCGAAGGTCTGCCAGGCGGCGGGATCAGCCGCCCGGCGCCGACCTTTCCGATGCTGGATTACTTCGTTGACGACTACGCCCACGGCCAGCAGCACGACCAGTGCGATGCAGACGTAGAGAATCCAGTCGAAAACCCAGCTGGCAACGTTCACGTCAGGCCACCAATCGGGTAAACCACCCTCCTCATCGCCTAACTTCTCACTCAGCCAGCTCATCAGCCGGTCCCATAGGGTTAGCTTGTCTTCCTCAAATAAGGGTAGATCGGCGAGGATCGCGTCGACGTTTTCGGGACGTAGCGAGGTCACCGCGTTGAGTTCCTCGTACGCCTCTTGTACACCCAGCAACCCCTGGGCGTCACCGACGGTCCAGTTACCCGGGGACCGCTCGAGCAGGCTGCGCCAGGGATGCTCCTCGAGACTGACGGCTAGTCCGGGACAAATGGCTTCGAGCACCGACACGTCGAGGTACGGCGCTTCCCCGGGCTCCGTGGATTCCTGCATTTGCTCGATTTGCGCCTCGAACTCGGCGGCGCAGGCAGCAATCTGACCTCGCCAATCGGAATCAGCTGCCGACAGGGGCCCGGGCACTGACAGCAGGAGTAAGGGAAGAACTATCCTCGCGATAAGGCGAACGGCACTTCTCACTCGTTGCCGATCGCCCCGATACGCGCTGCCAGATCTTCGCCTTCGCTACGCAGCTTGAGGTCGTTGAGAATGGAGATGAAAAAGGAGTACATCACCGGCGAAAGCACGGCGGTGACAGCGGCCGTGAGAACAAACTCGACAATCCGCACGACGGCGCTGCCTTCGTCCGCAAATATGAGCGATGCTCCCATCACAACAATCACCAGCACGTAAAGCACAATGGCAATGAACAAGACGACCGAAGCCACCGCGGCCGTCCGCCACCAATTACCCCAGACCAGCCGGTGACTGCGCCCCAGGGCCTCCATCGGCCCCGCGTCGTCGGTGATCACGAGGTACGGTGCAAAAGCAAGGCTCAGGCCGAAGAGCACACCCGGGACGATAAGAAGCACCAGGCCGAGCATGAAAATGAGGCCATACATGATGCCGCAGACGATCGTGGCCAGGAGATAACCCGCGGCACCGCCGAGCGCCTCTCCCGCGGTCATCTCGCGGCCTTCGGATATCGTTGAGACCATGCGCACCATCGCTATGAAGACAAATATGGAGACGACGAAGCTCAGCAGCAGCGCAAGCCAGAAACCGGCGCCGGGTAGCTCGGTTTGCGTATCCGAAATCATCGTGTTGGGAATCTGGCCGATGATGGCGCCGACGAGAGCAACAGGAAATACAACAGGAAAACACGCTCTCGCCAGCTGAAATCCGTCGTCCAACACACCGCCTATGGATAGTGGTGATTCAGGTCGTTGGTACATACCCCTCTCTCTATCAGCTCCTTGATGCCTGGCAGTATATGATCTCAGCGCAGTTCGGCAACATGGTTGTGTTGCGCTGCGCGCGCATGTCACGAGCGATTGGCTATTCGCGGTTCGAACCTCCAGCTTTCCGCCACGCTTGCACCAGGCGCCAGAACGCGGAAATTACCCGGCTCGTCGTCCGGAAGATTGAATCCGTTGGGAGAGTTAGACAGCGGCTCCACGCACACGAAGTTGGCGCCGGGCGGTGAATAGAGAACAAGCGTGTCAGCGGTAGATGCGGTCAGAATGAGCGATGCACCCTCCTCCGGCCAGACCACCTCGGCCGTACCAGACCATCCCGAATACGCCACATCGAGGCTCCCGCTGGACGGCTGCAGCCCTGACGCAGGATCGTCATCCACATTGAGTGCTACCCTGCCTTGCCCTATCAGCTCCTCGTCCAGCGCCCATATCCCACCGACCGCTGCGGACACGAACGTCGTTTCCGTCAGCGGCAGGTAGGGGTGCAAACCCAGGCCGTATGGCATCGCATACTGTTCGAGATTGGTTATGGTGAGCGTAACGCAGAGATCCATCCCATCCAGCTCCACGCTCATCACGGCTGAGTACTGCCAAGGCCAGGCGGCAACCGCGTGAGAAAAGCCCAGCACGGCGCGACCGTGGGCTACTTCGAGAACTTCCCAGGCGCGCTGAAAACCGTGGCCGTGAATGGCATGGGGTTCCGGAGGATTGTTCCGCGTCAAATTCACGCGCCGCCCTTCGAAGTGGAAGCTTGCATCCGCGATGCGGCTGCAGAACGGCACCATGGGAAAGCACGCAACGCCATCAGGCATAGGTGCAAACCAGCCATGCATTCGCCCACCCGCGCGGGTTGTGTAGCGTGAGATGGCACCACCCCGATCCGGCAGCAACTCTACTTCGGTGTCGGCGTTTGTGATCACGATCCGTTCCGTCATCAATACACGACTCCATTTGCAAACAAACTTTGCAATCCTCAACCCAACAGGCTGGCACTCGCCAAATCCTGACCTATGATTCAGTTTACGGAATCACGTCCTCGATCAGGGAAAAACAGCAATGGCAGTTTCGGATCACGTCAACCTCGAAGAGTTCATGAACGGCCTGAGGCGCCGCAATCCCGGTGAAACGGAATTTCACCAGGCTGTTTACGAAGTAGCAGCCAACGTTTTCGATTTCATCGCCGACAAGGAAATCTACCACGAGCAGCAGATCCTGCGACGCATCGCCGAACCGGACCGCATCATCAGCTTCCGCGTCTGCTGGGAGGACGACAACGGCAACATACGCGTCAACCGCGGCTACCGTGTGCAGAACAACAACTCGATTGGACCTTACAAAGGGGGCCTGCGTTTCCACCCCTCGGTCAACCAGAGCATTTTGAAATTTCTCGCTTTCGAGCAGACCTTCAAGAACAGCCTGACCGGTCTGCCCATGGGCGGCGGCAAAGGCGGCGCGGACTTCAATCCCAAAGGTAAATCCAACAACGAGATCATGCGCTTCTGTCAATCGTTCATGACGGAACTCCACCGCCACGTCGGCGAGGACACCGACGTCCCGGCCGGCGACATCGGCGTTGGCGCACGTGAAATCGGCTACCTCTTCGGTCAGTGGAAGCGACTGACAAACAAGTTTACCGGCACGCTGACCGGCAAGGGCCGTGAATACGGCGGCAGTCCGATACGGACAGAAGCCACCGGTTACGGCACGGTCTACATGCTGCAGGATATGTTGAAAAAAGCCGGCCACGACGTTGAGGGCAAATCGTGCCTGGTCTCCGGTTCAGGCAACGTGGCCACTTATGCAATCGAGAAGGTCAACCAACTCGGCGGCAAGGCAGTTACCGCGTCCGACTCGAGCGGCTTCATCTACGACCCTCACGGCATCGACGATGAGCGCCTGGCCTATCTGATGGACCTCAAGAACAATCGCCGCGGCCGGATCGAAGAATACGCCAATGAGTGGGGGTGTGAGTTTCACGCCGGCAAGCGGCCCTGGGGTGTCAAGGCGGACGTGGCACTGCCCTGCGCGACGCAGAATGAAATCAGCCAGAAAGAGGCGCAGACGCTGATTGCCAACGGCTGCATGGCGGTCTCCGAAGGCGCCAACATGCCGACCGAACAGGAAGGTATTCACGACTTCACCAAAGCCAGAGTGCTTTTCGCGCCAAGCAAGGCTGCGAACGCGGGTGGCGTTGCCATCTCGGGTCTGGAGATGAGCCAGAACAGCGCGCGCATTACCTGGAAAGAAGAAGAATTGCAGGCGCTCCTGCGTAACATCATGGGTGACATCCACGAGCGCTGTGCGGAGTACGGACAGACCAAAGAGGGTTACGTCGACTACGTCAAAGGCGCAAACATTGCGGGGTTCATCAAGGTGGCGGACGCCATGATCGCCTACGGCGTGGTCTGAGCCAACACCCCTACTCCCTTTTCATCCAACGCGCGTCATAATGACAAGAAACACACGAGCACGTTTATGGATCGCTTGTTGGATAGAAGCTGGGACCAGCCCGTCCGTTACCCCGAGCCCGCGATCGAGATCATCGATTCGCGCTTTCAACAGTACATTCTCGGCAGCGCCGCCATCGAACGTTTGTGGACGGGTGGTCGCTGGACCGAAGGGCCCGTTTGGTTCGGTGACGCACGCACGCTGATCTGGAGTGACATCCCCAATGACCGCATGCTGCAGTGGCATGAGGAGACCGAGGCGGTGTCGATCTACAGACACCCCGCGTCGAACGCAAACGGCAACACCCGCGACCGGCAGGGCCGGCTGATCACCTGCGAGCACGGTACCCGCCGCGTGACGCGCACCGAAATCGACGGCACCGTGACCGTGCTGATCGACGGCTTCGAAGGCAATCGGCTGAACGCCCCCAACGACGTCGTTGTGCACCCCGACGGGGGTATCTGGTTTACCGATCCAGGCTACGGCATCCACTGGAACTACGAAGGCCACAAAGCACCTTTTGAGCTGCCAACGCGTACGTACCGGCTCGACCCCGAGACGGGCGCCGCGACGGTTGTCGACGAGACGCTGGAAAAACCCAACGGGCTCGCTTTCTCACCGGACTTCAGCGTGCTTTACATTGCCGATACCGGCGCGTCCCACGTGCGCGGGCATCCCCGAGCCATCCATGCGTTTGACGTCGTCGACGACACGCAGCTGACGAACGCCCGTCAGTTCTGTGATCTTGCTACGGCAAGTCCGGACGGCTTTCGCGTAGACATAGACGGCAACGTCTGGGCAGCCGCCGGCTGGGGTGGCCCCGAGCAGGATGGCGTCTGGGTATATGCTCCGGATGGAGACAAAATCGGCGCCATCTACCTTCCAGAAGGCGCGTCGAACCTCTGCTTCGGAGGGGTGAAGAGAAACCGGCTCTTCATTACGGCTTCCCAATCGGTGTACAGCCTGTACGTCGAAACTCAGGGCATGCCGTACGCCTGACCCGGCCGGTCAGCCGGGCGGCTTGTCGGCAATCACTCCCCGGGATTGCAGCGACTCGATACGCGCCGTGTCGTAGCTCAACCAGTCTTCGAGGACTGCGGCGTTGTCCTCCCCGAGCCGCGGGCACGGCCGCCACTCGGCGCTGTCGAGCTCCGACATCGTGATGGGATTTCCCGGCATGGGCACATCGTATCTCTCGTAGCTGACGAAAAAGCCGCGCGCCTGAACCTGCGGGTCCGCGAGCATGTCGGGCGTCGTGTTGACCGGACCCGCCGGGACACCCGCCGCCTGCAGCAGCGCTGCCGCTTCTTCCTTGCGCCGCTGCCTGCACCACGCCGCAATGGCCTCCGCGGAAGCCGAATTGCCGATGATCTGCGCCAGAGACCGACGCTGTGTCTCGTCATAACAACCCAGTGCCAGCCACTCATCCTCGCCCAGGCAGGCAAACACGCCATGCGGCGCCATGCCCGGATGGTCATTGCCATGACAGGCCACTTCACCCCCAAGCTGCTGCTCTACCAGCCAGGGGCCACACAGCGTCACGCCCCCGTCATGCAGAGAAATCTCTATGCGCACGCTCGAATCCGTCTCATTCCTCTCGCGCAGCGCGGCGCAAACCGCGCCAACGGCATGCGTCGCCGCAAAGGGATCCATGAGCGCGATGGCGGAGTTGCGCGGAGAATTCGCGTCGTAGCCCAACATGTTCGTGAAACCGCACATGGGCTCGATGACGGGGCCAAACGCGACCCGATCTTTGTAAGGGCCGTGGGCGCCGTAGCCCGGCATCGACACGTAAACGATGCGCGGATTCGCTTCACAAAGCGTTGCAAAATCCAGCCCCATGCCCGGCATTGCTCGCGCGGAGAAATTCTCTATGACAACGTCAGCTACCGCGACCAGCGCCAGGAATGTCTCTCTGCCTGCCTCCGTCTTCAGATCCAGACAAAGGCTTTTGCGGTTGCGATGCAGCTTGGTGAAAAGCGCGTTGACGTTCCAGGGCTCCTCCCCCGGCGCGCCGCCCATCCAGCCGCCGATCGGTTCGGCCGGGTAAAATCTGGGACCTCGCCCGTATGGCGCCTCCACCATGACTGCTTCGGCACCGAGATCCGCCAGCATACGCACCGCCAGCGGCCCCGCCCAGACGTGGGTCAGATCGAGTATGCGAACGCCGGCAAGCGGCCCGCTTACCATCCCGAGTCGTCCTCAGTGCAGCCCATGACTAACGGCTCTGGCGCCGGGGACTGAGGCGGGCGAGCCGGCTGCCGGGGCACTTTGATCAGACGACCGTCAATCATCTGCACGGTCTCCCAGCTCTGGCGCGCGTTGAGATGCGGATCGTCGAGAACCTCATCGAGCGTCAAGACAACGCCGAGGGGAATCCGACAGCTTTCCGCACGGTCAAGGAGTTCTGCTTTCGAGAGCCCCGCCAGGACGTCAGCCGTCAGGGCGTGCAACGCATCACGATTGAGCATGCGCAAATCGTTCGTTGTGAAACGTTCGTCCACCAGCAGTTCAGGTTTGTCGAGGAACACGGTAAACGCATCCCAGAAGGAGGGAACGATGTTCACATATGCCCATCCGTCTGCGCAGCGGAAGAGCTCGCTCGGCACGACAAACCAGAAATCGCTGCCGTGGCGGCCGCGAATCTCACCGGCACAGTGCCAGCGCACGGTGGTGAACTGTGAAAGTGACATCACCGTTTCGAGCATGCTGATGTCGACGCTGTCCGCACGTTCCGCGAGCAGGCAGGCATTAGCGGCGGCGTGCGCCAGCGCCCCGGATTGATACTCGACATAGTGTCCGGGCAGGGAGAGCGGGGCGCGGCCTTCGTCACCAATCAGATAGGTGTAGCCACCCATGGCAAGAAGCGTATGAGGCGTGGCCTGCCAGTTGCGTTTTGGCCCGGTCAGACCGAAGGGCGTGATCGCAATCTTGACGGATGTGGTCCAGGCATCAAATCCGAGCTGGGCAAGCGCATCAGCAATCGCTGCTTCACAGACGACCACGTCGGCACGTCCGGCAAGCTCAGCAAGCGTTTCGTCGGCGAGGTCTGCTACCCGACGCTTGCCTGCGTGGAGGAACGCGTCGCTTGCCGCAGTGCTGCTCCAACCCGGCCAGGTTTCGTGCCCATCCACGCGCACCACGTCCGCGCCCTGGCGCACGAACTGCCGTCCGCAGTAACCCGCGGCAAATCCACCGATTTCGAGAACACGATCCATTGACGGGCCTCCCCGCCGCTACTCTACCAACCAGGGGCGAGCAACCAAAGCGCACCTCTCGCCGTGCCCTGCCTTTTTTCTTACACTGCGGGCGCAAGCAGGGGAGGATCATGGCGAAGAAGAGAGTTGGCATTCAGCTGCCGAAGCAGGCGCGCAATCAGACCGTCGAAGAACGATATTCACTCGAGCTCGAGGCGCTCGCCCCCATCGCGGACATCATAGACATACGCGCCGACACACCGGCGGAGTTTGCCGAAGGCGTACGGGATATGGACGCCATCATCACTTCGTGGGGACTGCGGATCGACAAAGCGGTCATCGACAACCTGGACAAGTGCGTGGTGATAGGCGTTGGCAGCGTGGGCGTAGACATGGTCGACATCGAAGCTGCCACCGCGGCCGGTCTAGTTGTCACAAACGTGCCGGACGTGTTCATCGAGGAGGTTGCCGACCATGCGATGGGGCTTTTGCTCGATCTGGCCCGGCGGACGCCCACCATGGTGCGCATGGCCAGAGAAGGCGACTGGTATCAGGCCCGGCCGATTCTTTCGAAAATCCCACGCCTGCTCGGCCAAACGCTTGGCCTTTTCGCATTCGGCAACGTTGCCCACTGCATGGCACGGCGGGCCAAAGCTTTTGGTATGCACGTCATCGCCTATGATCCGTATGTCAGCGAGCTCGAGATCACCGGCGCGGGCGTTGAACCGGTGAGCTTTCCAGAGCTCCTCGAGCGCAGCGACTACATCTCCGTGCACGCCCCGCACAACGAAGAAACCGACCACGCCTTCTCGAGCGATGCGTTTGCTCAGATGAAAGAAACCGCCGTCATCGTGAACACGGCCCGTGGCCCCATCATCGACGAAGCTGCGCTGATCTCGGCGCTTCAGGAGCGGCAGATTGCCGGCGCGGGCCTCGACGTACTGGAGCAGGAACCGCCGGAGCTCGACAACCCATTGTTCAGCATGGAAAACGTGGTCATCACGCCACACGTTGCCTCCGCAACCACCCGCATGCGCCCCGAAACCAGACGTCGCGTCGGTCGGGAAGTTGCGCTGGTGCTACGCGGACGCTGGCCGATGAGCTGCGTCAATCCGACGGTGCTGCCCAAGGTCGCCCTGGAGCGGTGGCAGCCTTATCCAATGAACCGCGGACCGAACCGCTGACGTCGATTCACGTGATATCAGTCGAAGAGGGCCGTATAGCGCCGCTGCATTTCTTCCTGAGATACATCTTCCGTGGAATGTCCGATCAACCAGTCGTAGCCGAACGGATCCCGGATCGTGCCGGAACGCTCGCCATAAAACTGATCCTGCGGCTCGCGAACGACACTGGCGCCAGCCGCCACCGCTGATTCGATGCATTCATCCGCGTTGTCGACGTGGAGATGGATGACGAAAGTGCCGGGGTTTGCCGGATCCGGCGCGCAGACGTCCATTTCCGGAAACTCATCCGAGATATAAAACTCCGCCTCGCCGATCTCCAGCTCCGCGTGCCCAATTCGACCACTCGGCTCCACCAGTCGGTACCGTTCTTTCGCACCAAACGCCGCCTCGTAGAATTGGATTGCCTGGGCAGCGTCCGTTGCGCGCAGGTATACGATGAGTTCGTGGATTTTCAAAAGACGCTCCCGTTTTCGTGTGACCTGCGAATGATCACCCAGAGTTGCACGCTCGTCTTGAAAAAAATTGACCTCAGCGGACCTCAGCAAATGACGTGCAACGGCCCCCTGCGAGCGCTGCGGGCGTAGGTAGAAGGCGTCAGCCCGGTGAGCGCCTTGAATTCGCGATTGAAATGCGGCTGGTCGGCATATCCAGAACTGAGCGCCAGGTCAGACCACGTTGCGTCTCCCTCGCGCGCCAGCCTCGATAGCCCCCTGTGCATTCGCAAAAGCCGCTGGTAGTACTTCGGGGATACCCCGACGCTCAGCGTGAACAGGTGATTGAAGTGACGGTGGCTCATGCCTGCGGCTTCGACAATGTCGCGGATTCGAACCTCATGGTTCAACCGTCGCAGCGCGCCGAGAACTACCGGATGAGCAACAATTTGCGGCGACACGAGCGTCAGCAGAAACGCTTCAAAGATGCGCAGCCGACGCTCCAGATCCGCTTCCTGCGTCAGCGTCTCGATGAGCCCCCGGGTATCAACGACATCATCCAGCGGCGCGTGAGCGCTGGTAAAATCGGTGGCATTGGCACGAGCGAGGGATGGCAGAGCGCCCGGCATCAGAACGGCCCCAACCGCGCTGGAACAATTACGCTGTTTCACAAACGCGCGCGTTTGCACCCCCTCGATCACAGCCTGTCCAACCGAACGTACCGTGCCGTCGTCTTGAACGAGGTCCAGAGAGCTGCCGTCCAGGCGCACCACAATACAGGCGTTTTCGTTTGGCAGCGTCAACTCTTGACCGCCACACGTACCCACCGGGCGGGCACTGGCCCACATGGATTTGACGTAAGGCTGAAGCTCTGGACGGGGGATTCTATGTAACATCAGGATGCCCCTGATTCAAAGAATGTATCCGTCTCCGGACGCGCGCACCGTGATGTCACCGATCGAGACTCCCCAGGGCTGATTGATTGCGTACACAATCTGCTCCGCTAGATGCTCAGGGTCGAGGGCATAGTATTCGATGTGGCCGGCATCTGTGTACTCGGCGGGGAGCTCGCCAGCGAGACCCGCCTGCATGAGTTGACCGTAACTCGCCGCATGGTGGCCGAGAATACCCACAACGGCCTCCGGATTGACAACCGCGCCTGACAGACCGGTCGCAGGAACGCCAGTCGGCCTGATGGTGGTCACCTTGATCTTGCCCTGCGATTCCATGCGCAGCGACTCCGAAAGAAAGTTCACAGCGGCCTTCGTGGCACCGTAAACCGCCGCGCCCACCACTGGAAAGTTGCCGTATATGGAAGACAGGTTGATCACGTGTCCGCGACCTTGTTCCAGCATCTGATCGTGGACTGCGGTGATGCCGTGCAGAACGCCTTTGATATTGATGTCGATGCACTTGTCCCAGGCTGCCGCCGCGGCCTCGTGATCCGCGTAGAAAGCAAGCGGCATGATACCGGCGTTGTTGACCATCACGTCGATGCGGCCGTGAGCCTCTACGGCAGCTTGCGCGAGCGCTTGCATCGCCGTCAAATCGGTCACGTCGGTTGGCACTGCGATTGCCGCCTCACCGATCTCAGCGACTACCGCCTCCAGCGCATCCGCGTTGATGTCCGCGCAGACGACTTTAGCGCCGAGCGCGGCAGTTTTCTGGCTGACGAGCTGCCCGAAGCCACTTGCCGCGCCCGTGATGACAATGACTTTGTCGCTGACGTGGTTGGTCATGAACCGTAATCAGGCCCCCGCCGCGGCGTCGCCGTCCTTGCGAAATTGCTTCGGGATCTTCGGCTCCGACGCGAGGCCCACCAGCATCATCAGCCGCACGAGCCACCAGGTCAGGTCGAGCTGCCACCACTCCAGACCGTGACGGGCGGAGCTTGGGAACTTGTGATGATTGTTATGCCAGCCCTCGCCAAATCCGAGATAGCCGATGAACACGTTGTTGGTGCTGGCGTCGTCAGCGTCGTAGGGCTGCGCGCCCCAGCGATGGCAGACGGAGTTCACGCAGAACGTCACGTGCCAGGTAAAGACCGTGCTGATGAAAAAGCCCCAGACGACCAGCTGCAGTCCCGACGTGTTGTAGGCCGCTCCCAGCCACTCACCAACACCGTAAAGAATCAGCGGTTGGGCGATCACCAGCCAGACGTAGTAACGCTGCAGGAATTTGATCTCTGGGAACTTGTGAAGGTCGCGGGAGTTGGTGCCTTTTTCGTTGAAAGCCGCATCGGTCATCATCCAACCCATGTGGGCCTGCCACATGCCGTGAGTCACCGGCGAGTGAATGTCCTCTTCAGTCTCCGTGGCCGCGTGATGGTGCCGGTGATGTGCCACCCACCAGAGGGGTCCGCCCTGCACCGCAAGGCTGCCCATGAGGGCCAGAATGAACTGTACCACCCGGTTCGTCTTGAAGGACCGGTGTGCCAGGAGGCGGTGGAATCCCGCAGTGACGCCTATGCCGCGAAACACGTACATGAAGATCGCGGCAACAATCGCCGCGGTGCTGACGCCGGTATAAAAGGCGCCGAGGCAGGCCAGATGGAACACCGTCATCCCAATGATGACGCTCCAGACCTGCGGACGTGCGCGGGGCACGTTCTGTGTCGCTTCAGCCATCTGCGGAGCAATTGCCTCCAGGCAAACAAGTTGCGCGGATACTATCCGGAATCCCCGAAGACTGCCATGCGGATATCCCCGTAGGCCCCAAACGGATATCAGGATGGAGATCAGGCTTTGGCCGCAATCCCGTGCATCATGAAAGCGGCCACTTTCGGACCCGGCTCATAGCCAGACTCCCAGCTGGTCAGACGGAAGCCCGCCCCCTCAACCAGCTCATCCGCACGCCGCGTCAGGTGACAGCCCCCACCAATGACCTTCCAGACCGGTTCGATGCGACGCTGCCACCTGGCAATCTTCGGGTCATCAGACCGGCCATGCTCAACGAAGATGAGCTTTCCGCCGGGTTTCAGCACCCTGCGCATTTCTTCAACCGCCCGATATGGATTGGGAATGCTGCACATCGTCCACGTGCAGACGACGGTGTCGAACTGATTATTCTCTATCGGCAGCTCCTCACCCGAAATGCCCAATACGCTTACGTCCGCCTTGATGGCCTCGGCTCGCTCCTGCGCCTTTTCGGTCAGCTCTGCCGCAGGATCAACGCCTGTCACCGACTTCACAGCGTCGCCGTAATGGGCAAGATTGAGACCGCTGCCGATGCCAATTTCCAGCACCTCACCTTCGGCCTGGCTGACATAGCGGGCGCGCAGCGCCGTCATCGGCGGCTGACTGCAGGCCGCGTCGATCAGCTTGGGTAACACGTATTTCTCATACCAGTTGGCCATCGGAGTATCCCAGGTTGGTTCAGGAGCTGGCGCCTGCAAACGCCTCGGCAATCATGCGAGCAGCTTCCGCGGGTGAGGCAACATCGGTGTCGACCTCAACCAGGGCTTCCGGCAACGCCGGAAAATCAAAACCGCCATCCGCTTTGAAAGATTCGTAGACGGCTCTATCGCGTAGCTTGCCGAACTGCGCACGGCTCGGGCTGTCCAGGCGGTGCAGCACCGTCTCGTCGCTGCAGGTGAGCGCCACATAATGCACACGACCGCCATGATCTTCGACAGCCGCCTGCAACCGCTCGATCAGTTCCGGCTCGACCGTCCGTTCCGGATTGAAGGTGAAGATGAACGACTGGCCGGCCTGCGCCGCCGCGTTGAATGTGGCAAGCCAGAGCTCTTCGCGCAGCTTCACGAATGGCACCGAACCGAAGTCGAACAAAGTCCGCACAACGTCCACCACCAGGTGATTGTGGAACAGCGGCATATCAACCAGCGGGCTCAAGAGACTACCGATCGTATGCTTCCCCACTGCCGCGGGTCCGTGTAAAAAGAGCACGTGCATCCATCTAGTTTACGGCCCGCACCGGCAGATAGGAAACAAGACGAATCACTGAGGAAATCACGTGGCCACACCTGACCTGACGCTCGTTACGCTCGGCGGGGCATTCGGCTTACGCAACGTAAGCCCGTTCTGCCTGAAAATTGAAATGCTGCTCGAAACGCTGGACATTCCCTACCAGCTCGAGGAGGAACCCGACCCGCGCAAAGCGCCCAAGGGCAAGCTGCCCTACCTCATCGTCGACGGACAGAAGCTGCCCGACTCGGAGCTCATCGTCGAATACCTGGACGAACTCACTCAAGGCAAAGTCTACGCCGGTCTGACGGCGGCTGAGCGCGCCCAGGGCACAGCGCTGACCCGCCTGTCGGAGGACCACCTCTACTGGATCATGGTCGCCAGCCGCTGGCTCGACGACGCGTGGTTCAAAAACGTCGTGGACGGCTTTTTCCACATTGCACCGGCGCTCGTGCGCCCGCTGGTCGCTAAATTGGCACAGCGCCGGGTCCAGCAGACATACAACCTGCATGGGCTGGGTCGCCACACTCTGAAGGAACAAGAAGATTTTGCCCGCAGAGATCTCCAGGCGCTCAACGATGCCGTGCCGGAAGAAGGGTTTCTCTTTGGCGCCACGCCAAATATCTTCGACTTCACGATTGCCGGTCTGATGGCCGGAATCTACGACCAGCAGCCGCCCACCTGGATAACCCACGTTGCCAACGATTTCCCCTCTCTGAAGGCGTATACGGAACGCGTGCAGACGACTACCGGGATTTACGGACGCGAACAGGCGGGCGATGGGTCATGACCTACACCACCGGCCAGCTGGGAGATCTGGAAGCCATACGCGAGTGCGCGCGGCGTTATTGTCGAGGTGTCGACCGGCTGGACGAAGCGCTCATGAAGTCCGCCTACTGGCCGGACGCGACCGACGACCATGGTGCGTTCAAAGGCAACGCGCACGAATTTGCAGAACACTGCATGATCGCCCATCTCAAGTGGCGCTCGACGAGCCACTGTATCTTCAACCACAGCATCGAGATCGAGACGGGCGGCCGCCGAGCCCGGGGTGAGATCTACAACGTCACGTACCTGTTTCAAGCCGCCGCGGACGTGCTCGACACCTGGCATGGACGCTACCTGGACGTGTACGAAAAACGCGAGGACGAGTGGCGCATCCTCGAGCGGGTCTGCGTGCACGAGGGCACACATTCCCAACCCGTGAACGCAATGGACATCGCAGCATCTCAGTTTCGGCAGGGCGCATTCGACCGGCCGTCTACCAGCAGGTCGCTCGGACCCTGAGGCGGTCAGGCGGCAAACGCCTCCTGACACGCCGGCCGCGCCTGCAGCCGTTCAATGTAGGCCTTGAGGTGCGGCATGTCGTCCGTCACGGCGCCAAGCCTGCCGCTCATGATGCAGGAGTGGCCGAGCATGACGTCCGCAGCCGAAAACTCTCCGGCCAGATATTCCCTGCCCTCGAGGGCGTCATTGACAGGGCCCAGCGCTTTGCCGAGCAGCCGCTGCGCCTGTCCCAGGGCAGTTTCGTCACGGCGATCCGGCGGCAGCAGTATGGTCTGGACGACTATGGTGTTGATGGGCGGCATGACCATGCCCTCGCAGTAGTGAAACCACTGCAGATAGTTCGGAAACTCCGGTGAGTCGACGTCCGGCTTCAGGCGTCCGTTGCCATACTTTGCCAGCACGTATTCGACAATGGCGCCTGATTCGAAGATCCGCACATCGTCGTCATCGAGCACAGGCACCCGGCCCAGCGGATGCCGGGCACGGTGCTCGTCGGACTTCAGATCTTTGGGATTGAAATCCATACGATTGAGCTCAAACGGCAGGTCGAGTTCGCGCAGGAGCCAGTAGATCCGGCTTGCGCGGCTGTTGGGCGCAAAATGTAGTGTCAGCATGGGCATCCCCCTTCCCGAAATTTGAGCCAGCAATGTACACGATCCGACAGTTGGCGTCCTCAGGCATCGTGGTAGCCTAGTTCTTTTTCAAAGGAGAGAACGCCCGTGCTCGAATTCACAGTCACCGACCAGGTTGCTGTCCTCAGTCTGGACGACGGCAAAGCCAACGCGGTGGGCCACGCTTTCATCGACGCGGTCAACGAAGGTCTCGACCGAGCCCAGTCCGAGGCGCAGGCGGTGCTCCTGGTCGGCCGCGAGGGTGTCTTTTCCGGCGGCTTTGATCTCAAAGAGTTTCAGAAAGGACCCGACGCCACCACGGCACTCGTCAACAAGGGTGCGGAGATGCTGCTCAGAATATTTACCCACCCGCAGCCGGTGGTAGCAGCTTGTACCGGACATGCGGTAGCCGCCGGAGCATTCACCATGCTGGCGTCCGACACCCGCATTGGCTGTCGCGGCAGTTTCAAGATTGGGCTCAACGAGACGGCCATCGGCATGTCGCTACCCGTTTTCGGCCTGCAGCTGGCAGCGGCGCGTTTGTCCCGGCGCTGGCAGACCCGCTGCGTCGTCCAGGGCGACCTGCTCGGACCGGAAGACGCCTGCGATGCAGGCTTCCTGGACAGGCTCGTCGATGCAGAGTCGCTCACAAGCTCCGCTCTCGAAGAGGCGCAGCGCCTGGCGGAGCTACCCGGAGAAGCTTACGCCGCAAACAAGCTGGCCAATCGCGATCCCTTCATACGAGCAATCCGCGACAGCCTGCCGAACGGCGGCTAGCGGTAAAAGACGTGATTGCCGATATGCGCGACTCTGGTGCGCTTCCAGGGCGGTTTGATTGAGGTGCTGTGGAAAAACAGCGCACCCTGAGTCGGGTCCCCGGGCGGATCCGTCAAGAGTTCATTGGCCAGCGTCAGCGAAGTACGCCAGAGCCCCTGGTGCGTAGGCCGATCGCTCTTCCCGTCGCACCACCAGGAAAACTGGCATGGCGGCGTTTCGCCGCCTTGAAAGACGACGTCGCATGCGGTGTTCGGAAAACGACGATCCGCCACACGATTCAAAACGACGGAGCCAACCGCCACCATCCCGTG
This sequence comes from Pseudomonadales bacterium, assembly GCA_028285415.1. Classification (GTDB taxonomy): domain Bacteria; phylum Pseudomonadota; class Gammaproteobacteria; order Pseudomonadales; family Azotimanducaceae; genus UBA4421. The sequence goes on along the minus strand of JANQPF010000010.1, from coordinate 233,186 downwards.
GCGGCCCTCACCTCGAGCTTCCCAGTACATTGCGAGGGCCAGGCAGCGCTGTTGAGCCGCGACCACCGGTGCCGTCGCGCGGGCCGGCGGGTCGGCGCGAGTGGCCGACTTGTCGACGATCTCCGTTGGCGTCGTCGCGCAGCCGGACAGCACGCCCAGCACAAGGACAATCCCGGGTTTTGCCATCGATAGCAGCAGCTTTTTGATCGGCATCTTCTCCGTCTTCGTTCGACTCACGCTTCTCCATACTATTTCCGATGTGCCACGCGTTGCGCTGCGACGAGTCACATAAGATCGCCGTTGCCCGCAAATGAAGGCTTCGGGCGGTGCGAACTGGTTCACATAAGATAACAGTCCGTTGTCCCTCTTGGCGCACAGCGGCGCTCACCATCAGGGACGGGGCACACGATCGGGTTGGGCGCGACGCAGCCGTTCAGCCCGGCGCTGCATACGCTGCAGGGCGCGCGCCCGCTCCTGGGCATTCATGTTGCGGAACTGGCGCCTGGGGTGCTGGCGCTGCTCGGCGGGCAACTGCCTGAACCGCCGCATGCCCTCTCGCAGACGACGTTGCTGCTGCGGCGTGAGGTCGCGGAACGTTCGCCATCGTTGCATGAGCTCGGCGCGCTTATCGGGACTCAGCTGCTGCCAGCGCTCGAATCGCTCTACGGCCTGAGCTTGCGCATCTTCATCCATGCTCAACCAGCGTGCGGCACCGCGGCTCAGCTGCTCCTGGCGCGCTTCGTCGAACGAAGACCAGTCTTCTTCGTATGGCGCCAGGACTTTGCGCTGAGTGTCGTCGAGATCAGACCACTCGAGCGCAGCGGCGGAGAGGCTCGTCAGCAGCGATCCCGTGACCAGCAGAATGCGCAGCAGGTTGTGGAGCTTCGCATACTTCATGGCTGCATCTCCTCTTCATTCACAGGCGGCGTATCCGGCGCCTGAGTGTTAGTTGTCGACGCCGCCGCCTCTTCGCCAGCGTTACCAGCGTTTTTGTCGAGCCCCTGAATCACCGGTTCGTCCAGCAGATCCAGCGGGTCCACCCAGCCGTCCTCGTCTTCCACCATGGCACCCAGAAAATCGAACAGCGTCAGCTCCGTGGCCGGTGGTGCGGCTTGAATGCTCGATATGCTCGTTCCAATCAACAACATGATCCAGCTAACCCGAGTTCGACGGCTCATCCGCTTCTTCCATTGCAATCATCCACGCGGCAAATTCCAGGTCCTCGAGGAGCTCAGCATCCTGCGCCGCAGCAAGCTCGACGGCATCGAGCGGCGGCAGCGGTGTCACCTCGGGCTGCGTCATGAGCACAACAACGACCGCGGCGGTGGCCAGCGCCCCTGCACCGGCATAGCGCGGCCACACCAGCTTCACCGGCTCATCCGCGGCATCTACGGCCGCGCGGCGGGCGGCTGTCAGACGCTCGATGACGTCCGGCGGTAAGTCTTGTTCACCGTCACGCAGCGTCCGGGCCAGACGCTCGGCATAGGCATCATCGGTTTCGTTCTGCTCAGTCATGATAGTCCTCCAGGGCGCTACGCAGCGCATGCACCGCTCGGGAGTAGTGGGTTTTGACGCTGCCTTCGCCACAGCCCATGGCTCGGGCGGTTGCTTTGACATCAAAGCCTTCCCAGGCTCTCAGCATGAAAGCCTGCTGCTGTCGTTCCGGCAGCTGGCTCACGGCGTTCGCTATTTTGTCACGCGCGCCGTCCATTTCGACCTGACGGTCGGGATTCAGGTGCTCCAGACCAGGCACCTGTTCGAGCGGATTTTCGTCAGGTTGTTCACTGTTGGGTGATAGCCAGCCGAAGAGTCTACGCCTTACGCTCGTTCCTCGATGGAAATCCGTAATGCGGTTGCGCAGGATGCGGTAAAACAGCGGCCGCCACTCGCCAGCAGGTTTCCCGGCGTATTTCTTTGCAAGGATCATCATGACGTCCTGCACGATGTCGAGCGCGTCATCCTGATTCTTAACTGCCATCATTGCCATCGAATATGCTCTCTTCTCGACGCTTGTCAGAAACTCGTTGAGCTCCGCCTGTGTACCCATCTTCAAGAACCCCATGCAAGAGTGGGCACGCTCTGGTGCCCACTCGAATGGGAAAGTACACGAATGCAGTTACTCGTCCGTGGAGCTGAAAACAAAGCCAGCGCGTCCAGTGGTCAATTCGGCCGAGCCGACATTGTACCGACCCTGCGCGCTGATGCGATGCAACAGGCGACCGGCATCGAGCTGCGCCATGAGCTCTGTCGTCAGGTCCGCAAACGAGCGGTAAACGTGCACTTCACCCGCACCCCGGACTTTGACCGCGTAGACACCCATACCCGAGGCAGGGGCAACGAGGCCTACCTCGTCCATCAGCTCGATGAAGTCCCGCGGCACGCCGCGTACTGCCAACAGTTTGCGCGCTTCGGTGAGATCAACGTCAACCCGTTCGCTGGACAAGTTCGTGAACGGCGTGCTGGTACCCGATTCCCAGCTGATCTTCAGCAGCGCACCGCGCATATCCGTGTCGACATCGATGACCGTGCGGGCGTTGAAGTCGGCAGGAGCTGCACCAAACTCGTTGACGAGGCCACGCACGCGGACCAGGTCGCCGCCTTCTATCGTCGCACCCGGCAACGTGGCCGTGTCGATTTCGTAGAAAGCGGGATCAGCGTCATCAGCCGGGGTAACGCCCGTACCGGAGAAATCGTACGCCGCCGGGCGACGGCCATTGAGGTAGAAAAGGCTGACCGCCAGCGGTTCCGCCTCCACAACCTCTGCCGTCAGCTGGTTCATGTGCATGCGTACACGCGCGGCATCTAGCGTTTCGTCGTCGACAAATTCACCCCAGGCGACAAGGCGCTGTCCTACGGAGATGCTGTCTTTGGACAGGAGAGTGTTATCGACCCCTGGGGCAGATACGCCGGTAGTGTCGGATAGATTGACGGTAAACGAACCGCGAAAGGCTTCAGTGCCGTCGCTGAACTCTATCCGCGCGCCGCGCACGATCAGCTCATCGCCAGCGCGTGCCGCAACAACGCCTTTGACCACATCCGCATCGCTCCACGGCACTGAGGAACCAGCCAGAACAACCTCAGCCTGCAGGCCGACGCCGTCAACGGCGCCGTTGGCAACCACCGGTGCACGAGCATCCAATTGGCTCATGGCTTCAAGTCCGGCTGCGCCCGTGAACCCAACGCCATCAACCTCGTAACGGGTGGCATCGTCGACGCTGACGGTGAACTCGCCAAACTGTCCCGTGCGATGACGGAAAGGCCGAACGGCAAGGTCGAAGGTAGACGCATCGGTATCCACCGCTTCGAGCACACCGCGCACCCGGTGCTCACGATCTTCCTCCAACTCCGGTGTGGCCAGCAGAAAGGGCTCAACAATCACTTCGGCATTCGCAAGATCAATCTCGTTGGATGCGTCAAGGTCGAAGTCGAGACTGAAGGCAGCGGGAATACCGACACGCACCCGCACGACGTCACCGCTGCTCAAGTTCAGCGTCACGTTGGTCAATCCCAGCGGCGCGCCCGTTGTATCGCGGGCAACGAGGGCAACCGCATCGCCGTTTGCGTCCTGCGCGACGATGTCAGCATCGCCAAAATCCATGGACAGCGTGACGCTTTCGTAAACGCCAGCCGGCACGGTCGCAATGCTCAGGAATTCTGTGACTTCGGTGAGCTCGGTGAAATCGATACGCGTGGTCAGCGGCAGGGCTTCGACGACGTCGCCGTTGGCGCGCTCGAGCGTCAGCGCTTCTACATCCACCGCATAGCGCAGGAAATCTCCCTCCGCATCCGTGATCCCAATGAAGAGCTCACCGAGTTCGGGCGGCGCATCGGCCGCGGGCGCGGATGCAGAGCTGCCGCCGCCTCCCCCGCAACCGTGTGCCAGGAGCACAAGCGCGAGCAGGCTGAAGGCGCAAACGAGATCTTTGAAACCGTGCCAGCCGCGCTTTTGCGCAACAACACGAGCGCGCCGCGGTAGCGGCAGGGGGCTGCTTGGTTGGTACATGGTTCTGTTCCTACATCAAGGTGTAGGAATAAGAACGAGTCAGGCGGCTATCGGTTGACAGCCCAAACGGCCAGGCCGGGAAGTAACGGCCAATCAGGGGTTCTGTTGAATGTCTTCCGGAACGCGGAAAAAGGCAGGGCGCTTGCTCTGCTTGAAGTGTTCACAGCCTTCAGCTTTCAGCAGGCAGCTGTAGCAGGACAGAATCGGGATCATCAGAAACGCGGACAGGAGCATGCCCACACCTTCCAGGGCGGCACCGGTCTTGTACCAGGTTTCCGTGAAGTACGGCGCCATTTTGAAAAAGCCGGCGAAGTAGAAAAACATCACCGCGGTTGTACAAAGCGCAAAGAACCTTGCGGTGTTGATCCCCAGACGGCCGGGTTTGACGGTGATGAAAGCCAGCAGCGCGCCGGCGCCATAGATATAAATAAAGGAGGAGCTATAGGGGAGGAACGCGTGCAGGACCGCAAAAGCCAACAGGATACAGCCGATAATTGCACTGATCATTCGCATCTGTCTCGTTCCTCCTTTGTGCAATGACCGCTGCCGCGCAGCTGATCATTCCCGCGTCCCGCACCGCTCCTGCGAATCGGCTGTATCTGAAGTGTAGACACAGCTGCAACCGCAGGACTGGCACTCTCATCGACGCGATGTCTCAATTTAGATTGCGACGCCACATCGGCATTTCAAGAGTCACTACTCCAGAACGTCAGCGACTCCAACGACAACTTAGCTTCCATTCTGAGAGGTTCAGCAGGGCGCATCTGCGCTTTTGTTGTTCTTCTATTTTGCAATTTGGCCTTTGCAAGCCTTCTTGCCGCCCGTCAACCGGAGAAGGCTGTATACGGGCGTTCCTGCAAATCACGCATGTCCTTATGCACGCACCAATTCTTTTCAAACCCTGCCAGCGAGTCAACCCGAATGTTACACAAAGTGACATAAAACCTGTAAAAACATTGTTATCTGGGGATTCTGGTAATTTTTACATAGCGAAAAGTCCTGAAAAAACGGTGTTTTATCCCATTTTTTTATAAAACGTCGATCCCGCAGCCAGTGGGAAAATCAATTTTGTCCGACAACATCCCGGGGTTACTGATCAAACAATCCAACAAATGGTTTAACAAGCAATCCCACGCGCGTTAGATTGTGCTCGTCAGCTGATTTTGCGCCCACTCAACCCACTTTGGCCGACTGTCCGCCATCGACCGGCAGCAGCACACCGGTGATGAAACGCGCTTCGTCAGAGGCCAGAAACAGAGCCGCATTGGCAATGTCCCAGCCGCTCCCCATCTTGCCACCCAGCGGCACGGCGGCATTGCGCCGTGCGATCAGCGCCTCACGATCCTGCCCGGCAGCTACAAATCCCTCGATGGCCATCGGCGTTTCCATGAGCCCCGGCATGATCACGTTGGCCCGTATGCCGTACCTGGCGTTGCTCATGGCCAACGCCTGGGTGTAGGCGTTGAGCGCTGCTTTTGACGCCTTGTAAGCGGTGATGTTGGTGGCGGCGGCAATGGCCGCGACGGACGATATGGTTGTGATCACGCCCCCGCCTGCTTCCCGCATATGGGGCAGAACCGCTTTGCACATGAACATGACCGATTTTGCGTTCGTATCGAAGATGGCATCCCAGACGTGGCTGTCGATTTTACCGGGGCTGGCGTCACCCGTGCCGATACCCACGTTGTTGTGCAGCACGTCGATACGCCCGGATTCCGCAATGACAGCGGCTACCACGTCGCGGCATTGTGCCTCGTCGGTCACATCGAGGGCCTTTGCACGCCCCACGCCGCCTTCCGCAGCAATCATGTCCACGGTTTCCTGAGCGGAATCGAGGCGCTTGTCGAGCACGACAACTTCAGCCCCCTCCTGCGCAAATCGCAGCGCCGTGGCGCGTCCATTGCCTATGGTGCTCCCCGGTGTCTGGCCGCCGCCAACAACAACCGAAACCTTGTTATCTAGACGTCCCATCCGGGCAGACCCTCATCCGGCTGTACTCCAAAGCTGTTGAGCGCCATCGATACGAGATTGTACTGCCCGATGGTGAACACCAGATCCATCATCTGCTGCGTATCATAGTGTTCCGACAAGCCTGCCCACGTCGCATCGCTGACATGCGCATCGGCGTGCAGCTCGTCGGTTGCCGTGAGCAGGAGGCGATCGAGCTCACTCAATCCTTGCGTATCCGGGCCTGTTTTGCAGGAGCGGATCTCTTCGTCGGACATACCGGCTTCTCGCGCTATCAGCACGTGCTGACCCCACTCATAACCTGCCTGGCAAAGATAGCCGATGCGCAGAATCACGAGCTCACGATCGCGTGCGCTGAGCGTCGACTTACCGAGAATGTGGTTAGCGAACACCATCCAACGCTTCGCGAGATCCGGATGATTGGTCAAAGTCTTGAAGATGTTGAAGATACGGCCCTGGTTAACAAACGGCTGCATGATGTCTTGTGCCGCTTCACTCCACTCGTCCTGTTCCAACGCGGCAATTCTTGGCTGATCCAGTCGCATACTCCCCTCCCATGTTTCGCTTCATCGACAAAGTAATATACTGCCGGCCGCTAAACCAGAAAAAGAGATGGGGAGAGAACGGTGAGCGTTGACGTCAGCCAGCATGGACAGGTGACCATCGTCACCATCAATCGACCCCAGGCGCGCAATGCGGTCAACGGGCCAACCGCAGAAGCACTGGCAGCGGCGTTTCGCACGTTCGATGCCGATGAGGAGAGCCGCGTGGCCATCCTGACCGGCGCGGATGGCACCTTCTGCGCGGGGGCGGATCTCAAAGCGGTTGCTACCGGTGACGGCAATCGAATCAGCAGCACCGGTGACGGACCCATGGGCCCATCGCGCATGCTCCTTTCGAAGCCGGTCATTGCTGCGGTTGAAGGTCACGCGGTAGCGGGCGGACTGGAGCTTGCCGTCTGGTGTGACCTTCGCGTCGCTGCCGAAGACGCGGTTTTCGGCGTGTACTGCAGACGCTGGGGCGTCCCCCTCGTCGATGGCGGCACGGTTCGCCTGTCACGCCTGCTCGGCATGTCTCATGCCATGGATCTGATTCTCACCGGCCGCGGTGTGAGCGGCGCTGAGGCGCGGATGATGGGGCTCGCCAACCGGCTGACGCCACCCGGCGGGGCACTGGACGGCGCGCTCGAGCTGGCGGAGCAGCTCTGCCGGTTCCCACAGCTCTGCATGCGCAATGACCGCATGTCCGCTTACCAGCAGTGGGACAAAGACATACCGGCAGCGCTGCTGCTGGAAACCGAGCTCGGTCTGGAGGTCATCCGTTCCGGAGAGACGCGCGAAGGTGCCGCACGATTCGCCGACGGCAAGGGCCGTCACGGCAATTTTGAAGACCTGTAAGCACAAACACACGACAAACAGAGAGGTTAGTTATGGCATTCCGCGACACCCAGGAATTCGGCGTCACCATGTTCCCCACGGACTACTCGATCCAGCCCGTGGCGTTGGCCCAGGCGGTCGAAGAGCGCGGGCTCGACAGCCTCTTCTTTCCGGAACACACCCACATCCCCGTCTCACGCGACACGCCTTTCCCGGGGGGTGGTGATCTCCCGGAGATGTACTGGCACACCCATGATCCGTTCGTGGCGCTCGGCGCGGCAGCAGCCGTCACCAATCGCATCCGTCTCGGCACGGGCATCTGCCTCGTCATCGAGCGCGATCCGATTACGCTCGCCAAAGAATGCGCCTCCCTCGACATGATCTCCGAGGGTCGCTTTGTGCTTGGCATCGGCGCCGGCTGGAACCGGGAAGAAATGGAAAACCACGGCGCAAACTTCCCGCAGCGCTGGGCGGTCGTGCGCGAGAAAGTGCTCGCTATGAAAAAGATCTGGCGCGAAGACGAGCCCGAGTTCCACGGCGAGCACGTCGACTTCGATCCAATCTGGTCGTATCCAAAACCCGTGCAGGCAGGCGGGCCGCCGGTATGGATCGGCGCCAATTCGAAGTGGGTTTTCGATCGCGTTGCCGAATACGCTGAAGGCTGGATGCCCATCGGCGGTCTCGGCTCAGGCAATCTCGAGCGCATGCGCGAAGCGCTCGCGGCGAAGGACCGCACGATCGAAGATCTGGACATGGCGCTCTTCGGCGCGCCGGGAGACATCGACCAGCTCAAGGGTCGCATCGAGCAGGGTTTCGACCACCTCATTTTCACGCTGCCACCGGCGGCCGAGGACAAAGTGCTGCCGCTGCTCGACAAGTACGCCGAGCTCGCTCAGACAATCAGGGGTTAACCCACCAGACGGACGTCGTATCCCCGGGCTTCCAGGGCCTGGGTGACGTTGTCCTGCTGCTCCTCACCGCGCATCTGCAATACCAGCTCCACCAGCGTGGCGCGTACAGACGAGCCACCAAACGCGCGCTGGTGATAGATGTCCATGATGTTGCTGTCGAGATCCCCGAGCAGCGTGGTGAGGTTTGCGAGCGCACCCGGCGTGTCGGGGATTTCCACCTGCAGGCGCACCAGGCGGTTGGAGCGCACGAGGCCCCGCTGCAGCACGGAGCTCAAGATCATCATGTCGATATTGCCGCCGCAGAGGACCATGGCAACCCGCTTGCCCGCAAAGCGCGCCTTTTCTTTCCGCACCAGCGCAAGTCCGGCCGCACCGGCACCTTCCGCAACGGTTTTCTCGATCTCCAGGAGATCAAATATCGCCTGCTCAACTTCCGTTTCGCTCACCAGCACCACATCGTCCACCAGCTGCTTGATGAGCCGGGCGGTAATCTCTCCCGGTGCCTTGACCGCAATGCCCTCCGCAACCGTCGAGCCGTGGGTCACCGCCTCCTCGCCGGTTTCGTGGTACATCGCATGTGCGCCGCGAAATCGCTCCATCTGCACGCCGATGACCTGGGTTTGCGGACTCAGCGCTTTGACGACGGAGGCGATGCCGCTGATCAAACCGCCACCGCCGATCGGCACCACCACCGCGTCGAGATCGCTCACCTGCTCGAGAATTTCGAGGGCAACGGTGCCCTGCCCTTCGATTACGTCAACGGCATCGAAAGGGTGCACGAGAAAGAGACCCTTCTCCTGCGCCAGCGACTTCGTGAACTGCAGCGTTTCATCGAACTGGCTGCCATGCAGAATCACCTCGGCGCCGAGCAAGCGCGTCGCCTCGACTTTCGCGTTCGGCGTGATCCGCGGCATGACGATGGTGGTTGGAATCCCCAGTCGCGTGCCGTGATAAGCCAGCGCCTGCGCGTGGTTACCGGCAGACATCGCCACCACCCCCTGGCTCACGAGCTCAGCCTGTTTGAGCAGGCTGTTCAGGGCGCCGCGCTCTTTGAAAGAGGCGGTGAACTGCTGATTCTCGAACTTGATGAACAGCTCGCAGCCGAGCTGCGCCGAGAGGGTCTGCGACTGCTCGCAGGGCGTCAACACGAGCTGCCCGGCCAGGCGCTCACGCGCTGCTTTTACATCTTTAAGTGTGATGCTCATGATCTCCTCCAGCGACGCCTCCTGCGGACGGGTTGTGCTGCCGCCTGTGCGGGCGGCGAGTATACTCGAGCGCCGCAAGTTCTAAAGACTTACTGTGAAGCATCTGCTCATCGTCTACCACAGCAAGACCGGCAACACCCGCCGCATGGCGGAAGCGGCACGCACCGGAGCTCTTCACGAAGACATCACCGGGGTCGACGTACGTTATCTCGAAGCTCGTGACGCCGGGCCGGACGATTTGCTCTGGGCGGACGGGCTGCTGCTCGGTACGCCGGAAAACTTCGGCTACATGTCCGGCGCTTTGAAGGACTTTCTCGACCGCACCTTCTATGAGGTGGAAGGCAAGCTGAAGCCGCTCCCCTATGCGGTGCTGATCAGCGCAGGTAACGATGGCTCGGGCGCGCTGCGCGCCATCGAGCGTATCGCCAACGGCTATCCGTTCGTGAAAGCACAGGAGCCGATCATCTGTCAGGGAGAGGTGGACGAGGAGACGCTGGCGCGCTGCCTGGAGCTCGGCATGACCCTGGCTGCCGGCATCGAGCTCGGCATGTTCTGACGCCGATTGGCGGCAGCCGACTTGCCTCTCTACAATCAGGCTTCACTATCAGGAAACACCGTTGAGCGAAGACAAAGCAGCCACCACCGCCAGAATTCTGCACAACATGGGCGAAGTCGATGCTGCCGTCTGGGATCGCTGCAACGCGGCACGCACCTACAACCCGTTTCTGACACACAAATTCCTGCACGCCCTGGAAGAAAGCGGCAGCGTGTCCGCACAGACGGGCTGGCAGCCCTTTCACATTGTGGTCGAAGACCAGGGCAATTTGATCGGCGCGGTGCCGATGTACCTGAAGAATCATTCCCAGGGTGAGTACGTCTTCGACTACGGCTGGGCTGACGCCTGGCATCGTGCGGGCGGTGACTACTATCCCAAGCTGCAGATCAGCGTGCCGTTTACTCCGGCCACGGGACCGCGGCTCCTCACCGTCGACGCAGCCAACGTCGAGCACGAAAAGCTCCTGCTGGGCGCCTGCATGCAGATTGCGCAGCAGATCAAAGTCTCGTCCATCCACATCACCTTCATGCCCGAGCAGCAGTGGCAAAGCGCTCACGACGTGGGCTTCCTCCAGCGTATGGATCAGCAGTTTCACTGGCACAACGGCGGCTACGAGAGCTTTGACGCCTTTCTGGAGGATCTGGCATCGAAGAAACGCAAGAACATCCGCCGCGAGCGACGCGACGCCCTCGCTAATGACATCAGCATCGAGTGGATCACCGGCGCTGATCTGAGCGAGGCACACTGGGATGCGTTTTACCGCTTCTACATGGACACCGGCTCGCGCAAATGGGGCTCACCCTACCTCACGCGGGAATTTTTCTCCCTGATCGGCACGGTCATGGCCGAGGATGTGCTGCTCATCATGGCCAAGCGTGACGGCCACTACATTGCCGGAGCGATCAACTTCATCGGCGGTGACACCCTCTTCGGCCGAAACTGGGGCTGCATCGAGGATCATCGTTTCCTGCATTTCGAAGTGTGCTATTACCAGGCGATTGAATTCGCCATCACCCACGGACTGAAAAAAGTCGAAGCCGGCGCTCAGGGGGCGCACAAGGTAGCCAGGGGTTACCTGCCGGAGGCCACCTACAGCGCGCACTGGATTGCCGACCCAAACTTCCGTGACGCGGTCGCGCGCTTCGTCGACGACGAACGCAGCTACGTCTCCCAGGACATCGCCTACGTCGAGGCCAATAGCCCGTTCAAAGCCTCAACCGATCTTCAGACTTTACGTGAAGTTGAGGTTTCGACTAGAAATAATGGCGAGAAAAATCAATAAGATAGCGCTCTAATCTCGATAGATTTTCGGGCCCGATGCGGAGCACCTGCTTCTCGAACGCGGGCAGGCTTTCAAGCGCCGGATCCGCGTAAAGATACATCACCTCGGGGCGCAACAGCTCTATGCGCGACGGCAGCTCGGGCAGCGCATCGATGCGCGCGAGCGCGCTACGGACCAGCACTTCGGGTTTGCGCTCGTCACCAAGCTGGGTGAGCGCGGCGACGAGGAGTGGCTCTGCGCGGCGCATGAAGCCGGCCAGGGCCTCCGGCGGGACCGCTTCGAGCGCGTCCATGTACCCGTCATATCGTCGATAGGATGCCGGGTCGAGCACGTAGCGGTCGTCATCATACTCCCTCGCTCGGAAGCTCTGAGCCGGCACCAGGGACGCCACTTCACGATGCGGCACACCGCCTTCACTGGCGTTGACGAGCACGACAACCAGCCGCGCAAGCAACGCTTCGCGCTCGAGCAAACGCTCCGGCACCGGCCAGGTGCCTACCGCTTCGCGCACCCAGTCATCGCTCATGGCCAGGGCGGGAAGGACTTCCGCAGGCTCGGCTGCCTCGACATTCGCGGCCGGTGCATCCGACAGCCCTTCAGGCTCGGTCTCCTCGGCCGCAGGCAGTTCCGCGGGCGGCACCGGGTCCGGCACGTCGACTTCTTCCGTGGCCGGCGCATCGGCTGGATCAGGCGTTTCCTCGGCCGCCGGCCAGAAAGTGAGGGCTGCGATGATCAACAACGCAACGACAATACCGCCGACAATGAATTCCAGTCGCATGTATACATCTCCTGTTCTGCCGCGTCGAAGAAAGTGACGTCGCTGCAACAATAGTCGCCGAGCGTGCAGATTAGTTCCCCGCGCCGTCCCGGGAAAGGCAATTGAACGCATCTTCACGCAGTTTGAATTATCATGCGACGTTAGCGTCTCAACACTTCGTATAACATGTCCGACTATGAAATCTCCCCGATCCAGAGCCTCCTGAATCACGACGTGGCGGCAGGCAGCGCCGTTGAAGTCCGCGGTTGGGTGCGCTCCCGCCGCACGTCCAAAGGCGGTTTTTCTTTTATTCACCTGCACGACGGATCGAGTTTCGACACCATCCAGGCCGTGGCAGACGGAGCCCTGCCAAACTACGACGCCGAGATCGCGGAACTCGCCACAGGCTGTTCCGTGATCGTGCGCGGTGAACTCGTCGAGTCTCAGGGTAAAGGCCAGGACCGGGAAATTCAGGCTGCAGAGGTGGAGGTCATTGGCTGGGTAGACGACCCCGAGTCCTACCCGATCAGCAAGAAACGCCACACGTTCGAATACCTGCGCACGCAGGCGCATCTGCGCCCGCGCACCAATACGTTCGGCGCCATTGCGCGGGTCCGTCACGCCATTGCTCAGGCGGTGCACCGCTACTTCGACGAAGCGGGATTCTTCTGGGTCAATACGCCCATCATCACCGCCAGCGACTGCGAAGGCGCGGGGGAGCTATTCCGCGTCTCCACGCTCGATCAGCTGAACCAACCCGGCAGCTACGAAGAAGACTTCTTCGGCACCGAGACGTTTCTCACCGTGTCCGGCCAGCTGAACGTCGAGAGCTACGCCTGTGCGCTGTCCAGGGTGTACACCTTCGGGCCCACGTTCCGCGCGGAAAACTCCAACACGAGCCGTCACCTGGCCGAATTCTGGATGATTGAGCCCGAAGTGGCGTTTGCCGACCTTGCCGCCAACGCGGCGCTTGCCGAAGCGTTTCTCAAATCCGTCATCAACAACGTGCGCGAGCGCTGTGACGACGACATGCAGTTTTTTGCCGAGCGCATCGACGAAGGGGTGCTCCAACGCCTGGACCAGGTGGTTGAAAAACCGTTTGAGGTCATGACGTACACCGAAGCCGTCAACGTGCTGTCCGGTGCACAGAAGGCATTCGAGTTTCCCGTCGAGTGGGGTCTGGACCTGCAGTCCGAGCACGAGCGCTTCATTACCGAAGAGGTGGTTGGCGGTCCCGTTGTCGTCACCGACTATCCGCAGGAGATCAAAGCGTTCTACATGCGTCTGAACGACGATGAGAAGACCGTCGCGGCGATGGACGTGCTCGTGCCGGGGGTGGGCGAAATCATCGGCGGCAGCCAGCGTGAGGAACGTCTGGACGTGCTCGACCGACGCATCGACGAGCACCTCAAAGAGGAGCTCTGGTGGTATCGCGACCTGCGACGCTACGGCACGGTACCCCATGCAGGCTTCGGCCTTGGTTTCGAACGTCTCGTGCTTTATCTCACCGGCATGGAAAACATCCGCGACGCCATTCCATTTCCACGCGTGCCCAACAACGCCAGTTTCTGATGCTCAAATCTCTGTGGCGGCTACGCCACTTCATCCACCCTTATCGCGTCCGCTGGTTCGCGGGCATTGCGGCGTTCGGGGTGGCACGGTTTTTCGAGGTCATGGTGCCGATCCTGACCGCCGAGTCGATCAACCGCATGACCGAGGGAAACTACGACATCCTGTGGCCCGTCCTCGGCATCATCGGCGCCGTGACCGCACGATATCTGGTCGTGACTTTTGCCCGCTTCGCGGTCCGCCGCGTGGGGCTCTATGTTGCGTACGACCTGCGCCAGTCGCTCTACGCGTGCCTGCAGGACCAGGGTGGCGAATTCTTTGCAAAACACACCATCGGCGACATGATGACGCGCGCCGTCGCGGACATTGCGCTCATCCAGCGCCTGATCGCCATGGGGACCATACTCCTGGTCATCCTCGTTTACGCCACCGTCTTCGGCTACGCAGCGATGCTCTACTACTCACCGCTCCTGACGTTGCTCCTGCTGCCGCCAATGCCGTTTGTCTTCTGGTACGCGCAACGTTCTTCGCGGCAGATGGGCATCGCCTCGCGCGACGTGCAGGAACGTTTGAGCGATCTGGGCGCGCACGTGCAGGAGAACCTGTCGGGGATCCGCACCATCCAGGCGATGGTGCAGGAGGAGAACGAGATCCGCCGTTTCCAGCGTACCAATCAGGCTTACGCAAACGCGTTTTACGAGCAGGGTCGCATCAACTCGGCCATGGCTGCCTGGATGCCGAGCCTCGCGGCGGTCTGTTCGCTGACCATTCTGGGGGTTGGCGGCTATCAGGTACTGAACGGCACCATGCCGGTGGGAGACTTCGTCGCGTTTTTCATGCTGGTCAACATGGTTGTACAGCCGTTTCGCGTGGCCGGCTTCATTGTCAATCTGTTCCAACGCGCGGCAGTCGCCAGCGATCGCCTTTTCGAGGTCATGGATCTCGAACCGGAAATCGCGGATGTGCCGAGCGGCGCGACCCCTGCAACCATCATGGGTGACATCCGCATCGCGGGCTTGAGCTACACCTACCCCGGCACCACCACCGCCGTGCTCGATGACATCAACCTGCACGTCGAGCGGGGTGAGACGATCGCCATCATGGGACGCGTGGGTACCGGCAAGACGACGCTCTTGAAACAGATTGTGCGTCTCATCGACCCTGACCCGGATACGATCTTCATCGACGGTCACGACGTGCGCAGCTTCCCGCTGGCGCAGATTCGCTCGCAGATCGCCATGGTGCCGCAGGATCCGTTCCTCTTCGGCGAGCCGCTCAAGGACAACCTCACCTACGACGATCCGAACCGGGCGCTCGAAGCCATCTGGAGCGCCGCTACTTCGGCGGACCTCAAGAACACCATCGAAGACTTTCCCGACAAGCTCGAGACGCTGGTGGGCGAACGCGGGGTGACGCTCTCAGGCGGCCAGAAACAGCGTGCTACCCTTGCCCGCGGCTTCATCCGCCATGCCCCCGTACTGATCCTCGACGACTGCTTTTCGGCAGTGGATACCGAAACGGAAGAGCACATTCTGTCCGAGCTCAAACGCCTGCGTCGCGAGCAAACTACTCTGCTCGTATCCCACCGAGTGAGCACGGCGCGCCACGCCGACCGCATCATCGTGCTTGAAGCCGGTCGCATCATGGAGATCGGCACGCACGAATCCCTCATCGCAGCGGGCGGTTACTACGCGGAACTCGAGCGGGTACAGCGCGAAGGCGCCGAGGACGAGAACTTCGAAGCCGCGAGGGTCAGCTGATGGCGGAGTCGGCACCAAAACGCGACTACTCCATGTTCGAAGCGGACATCTCGGGTGCCGTGCTCAACGTGCACCTGCTCGGCCGGCTGATGCGCTGGCTGAAGCCGTACCGTTGGTCGCTGACCGTGTCGAGCATTCTCGTGCTCATCACGTCCACCTTGCAGATACTGATGCCGATCATCATCTCGCTGGTGGCGATCGATCACATCATCCGCGGCGAATCGGATGCCGACACGCCGGACTTCGGCCTCATTGAGCTCAATTCCTGGCTCGCCGATGGGAGTGGGCTGCACCCGCTGATCGTGGCATGCCTCATGTACGGCGTCATTCAAATTGCCTGGGCGTTTACCGGACACGCCCATCGCATGACCCTCATCGGCGCGGTCATCAACGGCCTGCGCGATCTGCGCCGGGACCTCTTCGTGCATCTCGAAACCCGGCCCTCGTCGTTCTACGATCGCGTTGCGGTCGGGCGCGTGATGACGCGGGTCACAAACGACGTCGAGGCACTGTACGAACTGCTGCGCGGCCTTGGCACGTTGATTGGCGAGTTTGTCCCGTTCTTCGTTGCGTTGACCGTCATGCTCGCCATCGACGTACAGCTGACGCTGATGCTCCTCCTGGCGCTGCCGATCCTGGGCCTCGTGACGTATTACTTCCGCCGGCTCACGCGTGAGCTCTTCCGCAAGGTGCGCCAGACGCTTTCAGCGCTGAACCAGAACATGCAGGAAAACCTGGCCGGTCTGCAGGTGGTCCAGCTTTCCGACCGGCAGGACTACAACCTCAAACGCTACACGGACATCAACGAAGAGAACCGCGACTACGAGCTGCGCTCCGCCCGGGTGGAGACGCTCTACGGCGCGTTCAACGACAGCCTGGCGCATGTCGCGATCGGCGTGATCCTCTGGTACGGCGCAAGCCAGGTAGCCACGCTCGACATGACGCTGGGGGAAGTTGTGCTCTTCACTCAGTTCATCGGCATGCTGTTTCATCCGGTTGTCGTTCTCGGCGAGCAAACGAACATTCTCTTCCGCGCGATGGCGAGCGGTGAACGGATCTTCCAGGCCATCGACTGGGACGAGAAAATCCACGAACCCGAACAGCCGGTCGCGCTGCCACGACGGCTCGAAGGCGAAGTCAAATTCAACGACGTGTATTTCGCCTACGACGTGGGCCCACCGGTCCTGCACGGCGTCACCTTCACCATCCAGCCGGGAGAGAAGCTCGCAATCGTCGGCCCCACGGGCTCCGGCAAAAGCACGCTCATCCGGCTGCTGGGCCGTTTTTACGATTTCGACGATGGTCAGATCTATCTCGACGGCGTCGATCTGAACCACATTCACAGCCGCGATCTCCGCCGCCGGGTGGGGGTTGTGCTGCAGGATTTTCACATCTTCTCCGGCAGCATCTACGACAACATTGCGCTCGGGAATCCGGAGATCACCATGGAGCGCGCGATCGCCGCGGCCAGGACCGTCAACGCCCACGATTTCATTGCGTCGCTACCCGACGGCTACGAAACGCCGCTGACCGAGCGCGGTCAGAACCTTTCGCAGGGCCAGCGGCAGCTCCTGGCGTTTGCCAGAGTCCTGGCTGCCGATCCGGAAATCCTGGTTCTCGACGAGGCAACCGCCAACATCGATACCGAAACGGAGCTTCTGATCCAGGATGCGCTGCGCCGCCTGACCGCCGGCCGCACCTCCATCCTGATTGCCCATCGCCTGCAGACGATACAAGAAGCCGATCGCGTGCTCGTTCTCAATCACGGCCGCATCGAAGAGCTCGGCAGCCATGAAGAGCTCCTGGCCGCGGGCGGCCTGTACGCAACGCTGCACAGCCTGCAGTTTCAGGACGACAGCGCTTTCACCGAGCCGTGATAAACTTCCCGCATGGGCTCATCCAAGGAAATCAGCGGGCAGAAATTCACCACACGACACGGCGTGGTGGCCATCAAGGACGGTGTCAAAGCGAGTGATCACGCCGCAACGCCAACCGGCCGCAAGCCGCCGTGGCTCAGGGTAAGAGTTGGCGGCGGCGAGAAGTTCAAAGCCGTGCAGAAAACCGTGCACGAACATCAGCTGGCCACCGTCTGCGAAGAGTCTCACTGTCCCAACATGGGAGAGTGCTGGAGTCACGGCACTGCCACGATCATGCTGATGGGCAGCGTGTGCACGCGCGCGTGCAAATTCTGCGCGGTGGATACGGGCAACCCGAAAGGCTGGCTCGATCCAAACGAGCCTGCCAACGCGGCCCGATCCGTCGAGCTGATGGATCTACGCTACGTGGTCCTCACTTCCGTGGATCGCGACGACCTGTCTGACGGCGGCGCCGCCCACTACGCAGCCTGCGTGCGCGCCATCAAGGCCACAAATCCCAACACCCGGGTTGAGGCCCTGACGCCGGACTTTGCCGGCAGCGAGGCGGCGGTAGCCGCGGTCGTCAACTCGGGACTCGACGTTTTTGCCCAGAACGTGGAAACCGTCGAGCGTCTCACGCACACGGTGCGCGACATCCGGGCGGGTTATCAGCAGACGTTGGACGTGCTGCGAGCCGCCAAAACGATCAATCCGGACGTCTTGACCAAATCGAGCATCATGGTCGGAATCGGCGAAACCGACGAGGAAATCCGTCAGACGATGGTGGACCTTCGCAACCACGGTGTAGATCTCCTCACGCTCGGGCAGTATCTGCGGCCCACCGCCAATCACCTGCCGATTGACCGCTGGGTGACGCCCGAGCGTTTCGCCGAGTATCGCGAGTGGGGCCTCGAGATGGGTTTCATGGAAGTGGCCTCGGGTCCGCTGGTCCGATCGAGCTATCGTGCCGATCGTGTCTTCGATCAGAACAACCTCGGTCTCGAGTCCATTCCCGTCAAGCAGATCTGACCGTTACCCGGGCCTATTCAGCGCCCCCGGGAACCGCGTCGTCGCCACTCACTGCGATACCGCTGAACGCCAGCGCCGCACCAAGAAAGGGCACGCCGGGGCTCGTTGCCACAACCCGCTCACCGCGAAGCTCAGAGGCTCTGGCAAGCTCGGCACGGCCGCGCTCCACATCACCTGCGAAGAGCGACACTGACGCCAGGTTTGCCCAGACCTGCCAGTTGCGAGGTTCGAGATCCCGCGCCGCGTAGAGGAATTCCCGCGCCGTCGGATCGTTGAAAAACGGCGGCTTCATCGCATAGAGGGCGTTGGCGAGGAGGTACTGCACCTTCAATCGTTTCTCTGTCGGCGCATCGAACTGCTGGAGGTAAAGATCCAGCAGCGCTTGCGCTTCAGCCGTCGGCGGCATCTTTTCGACGAACAGCCCCGCCTCGGCCATGATCCGCAGGAGCTCACTGACAATCAACGCGCTGCCGAGCGGCGCCGGATGACAGTTGTCACTCACGAGATCGCGGCCAACCAGACCTCCACTGAACGCTTCAAACCGCTGTTCCACGTCGACCAGGTGAACGCCAGGCTGGGCCGCAATGGCTCGCACCTCAGCGTTCATGTTGCTGAGCACGCGCCAGGGCAGCGGATCCCATTCGCGCGCCTGCTGCAGGGCTCGATAGGCACCGTCGGTATCCCCACGAACCGCGCTGAGGCGTCCGGTGAGAAACGCCAGATGAGAATCCAGGGCCGTTTCAGACGTCCGGGTTTCGATATCCGCAGCCACCTCATGCAGACGGCCATCCGCAAGCGCGTTGCGTGCGTTTTCAAACCAGCGTGTCGCAGCGTCCGTGGCCGCACGGGAGCGGCGATGCACCGGCGGCCAGTCCGCAACGTTCGCCGGTGCGGTCAGGAGCAGAAGCGGCACCCCTTCCGCCCGCGCCAGCTCCGCCACGTAGCGCATGTTGCGGGCATAAGCGTCGAGCTTCGCAGCAAACAGTGGCGCACTGCGGTCGTAGGGTTCGTAGCGCTCATTGGACACGCTGTCCTGCCCCGCCGAGCGCCAGCGTTCGAGCTTACGCATCACCGACCGTGTCAGGGCAAAGCGCGATAACAGCCGGTTCGTCGACATCTCGACGTGGCGGGAGAGGAATTCGTTGTGACCGCTCAGGACGATCATCAAGTCGGGGTCGTGGCCAACGGTGGTCTCGACTTTGCGACGCACGTAACTCGAGTTCCGTCCGGCCCGTCCGAAGTTGTAAATTTCGAGCCGTTTTTCGGGATGCAGACGTCGCAGCCAGAACTCGAGCTGCTGCGCAAAGCCGTACTCCGGCACGTGTACCCCTTCGACGGTGGATCCGCCAAAGAGAAACACCCGGTAGCTGTCCGGTTCCTGCGCGCCGGTGACCTTGCGCGCCATTTCCGCCTCGACGTCCGCGTATTCCCAGAAATGCGCAACCACCTCCAGGATGACAAAAAAGACGACGGTAACGAGCGTCCCGTACGCGACGCTACGACCGGTGCTGAACGCTTCGCTCACGGAGAGGTGACGCGGCTACCACGCCAGGCCATAGTCCTCCCCGAAATCGCTCGCCCCGCCTTTGAACGTGCCCTGCTCGTGATCGAATTCGATGGCGTTGATCGGACCCGAGGACTTGTCGCGATAGATTGGCACATAACCCATGCCTTCGAGTTCTTTGCGAACCCAGGCTGGCGTCTGTTCGTTCAGCAGGATCTTGCCTGGCTCCGCACGATGATCCCCGAAGCTGTTGCGCATCTGATAGCTCCAGAAGTACGGTGCTTCGACCGCCTCCTGCACATTCATCCCGAATTCAACCACACCCAGGAAGAATTGCAGCAGCACCTGATCCTGGATGTCGCCGCCTTGCACGGCAAACGAGAGGTAAGGTTTGCCGTCCTTCAACGCCATGCCCGGCGTGAGCGTCGCCCGCGGACGTTTGCCCGGAGTGACCACGTTGTACGGATTCTGCGCGGGATCGAGCACAAAACTCTGCATCCGCTGGCTCATACCGATACCGGTGTTGCCGGCAATGGCGGCAGGTATCCAACCGCCCGAGGGGGTGACCGACACCACCCAGCCCTCCTTGTCTGCAGCCTGGATCGACGTGGTGCCCGCAAGGAATTGGCGTTCGTGATCACCTGGATCGAATGACGCCTGCTGCCAGGGTGGCATGACGCCGGCATCGGGGCGCGGCGTGTTGGTCCACTGCTCGAGGTATTCGAGGTACGGGTTGCTGCCGCGTTGAAACCGATACGGATCTCCCGGTTTGACTCCGGGGTCGTTGCTTTCCCGGTCCATGCCTTTGAGCCTTTCAGCGGCGTACTTTTTGGAAAGCAGCCCCATCATGGGCTCTTCCGGAGGAAAATAGGGATCGCCGTAGTAAAAATCCCGATCCGCAAAGCTCAGATTCATGATCTGATAGACATGGTGAATGTAGCGCGCGCTGTTGAACCCCATGGACGCAAGGTCGACGCGCTCTGCCAGGTTGAGCGCCTGCAACATGACCGGACCCTGCACCCACGAGGTGAGCTTGTAGACATCGATACCTTTGTACGACGTGCTCACCGGTTCTTCGATGTGCACTTTCCACTGCGCAAGGTCTTCACGAGTGTGCAGGCCACCCAGTGCCCGGGCGCCGGCAACGAAGTCAGCGGCAATATCACCCTCGTAGAACCGCTTGTACGCTTCGTAAATGGCGGCTTTGCGGGTCAGCCCGGCAGCCAGCGCTTCGCGCTCCGTCTCCACCAGCTTCATGAGCGTGCGGTGCAGGTCCGGCTGGCGAAAGATCTCGCCCGGGTGCGGGGCTTCCCGAGCTTCGCCCTCGTGCACGAGAAACAAGTCTCGTGACGCCGGCCACTGGCGAATCGTCTCCTTCATGCGCTCAATCGAGTTAGCAGTCTGCGCCTCCATCGGGTAGCCCTCGGCCATCTCGAGCGCCGGTGCGAGCACCTCGGCAAGACTCATCGAGCCATATTCGGCGAGCATGACCATCAGGCCACCGGGGGTGCCCGGCGTGACCGCGGCCAGCGGCCCATACTCCGGCGGCTGGGCCATGCCCTGTTCGCTGAAGAACTCGGGCGTGGCACCGCTCGGCGCAACGCCGAGCGCGTTGATGCCAATGACCCGCTTCTCGCCGGGATGGTATATGAGCGCCTGGGTCTCCCCGCCCCAGCTCAGCACGTCGAACATGGTCGACGTTGCCGCGAGCATGGCGCAGGCGGCGTCCACCGCGTTCCCACCCGCATGGAAAATCCGCGCCCCGGCGGTTGCCCCGAGCGGTTTACCGGTGATCGCAATCCAGTGTTTACCATGCAGAATGGGTTTGTTGGCTGCCCAGACGCTCTGTCCGGACACAAATAAAGCAAGAGCTGCGAGACACGCTGTGACGATGCCCGGCGCACTACGGCGCCAATCGACGGACCTGGTGGTTAGCACTACACTACCTCGACTTTGAAAATCTTTTAACAACAAAACGAATGAACGAGCCTATGGACCCTGATGACATCGCCGCAACCTGCTACGTTGCCGCGTCAGACAACCCTACCCCCATCGAGTTGGTAAAAACAGAGGACTTCGATACTTACCTCGAAGGCTTGAGCGACGCACAGCGTACCTGGCTCGACCGGCAGGGATTCAACGCCAGGCGAGGCCAGTTCGCCTGGCTGGAAGACGGCGCAGACGCGCGGGTCGTGTGCGGTTGGGACGGCGAGGACAACCTGGCCAGCCTCGGCGGGCTGCCGATGAGCCTGCCTGAAGGTGACTATGCGGTGACAACCCCGGTTTCCGATCTCCAGCTGCTCGGCTGGGGGCTCGGCGGATATCAGTTCCTGCGCTACCGAGACGCTAAACGGACACCCGCCAGACTCGTAATTCCGGCCGACGCTGACGCAGACAAGATAGTCAACACAACGCTCGCAGTTGCGCTGACCCGCGATCTGATCAACACCGCGGCGCAGGACATGGCGCCGTCTCACCTGGCAGCGGAAGTGCTCGCGCTTGCCGACACGTTCGACGCGAGCTGCAACGTCGTTGAAGGAGACGCGCTCCTGGATCTCAATTGCGGCGCCATTCACGCGGTTGGCCGCGCCGCTGACGACGCGCCACGTCTCATTGATCTGGTATGGGGTGACGAAAACCACCCCAAGGTCACCCTCGTCGGCAAAGGCGTCACTTTCGACAGCGGCGGTCTCGACATCAAACCGGCATCCGGCATGCGGCTGATGAAAAAAGACATGGGCGGCGCGGCGACGGTCATTGGACTAGCCTACCTCATCATGGCCCGCCAGCTACCGGTACGCCTGCGTCTGCTGGTACCGGCGGCGGAGAACGCCATCAGTGGCAACGCTTTTCGCCCCGGTGATGTTCTGCACACGCACAAGGGGCTGACGGTCGAGATCGATAATACCGATGCCGAAGGCCGGCTCCTGTTGTGCGATGCACTCTCCATCGCCTGCGAGGACAACCCCGACGTGATATTCGACTATGCCACGCTGACCGGCTCAGCCCGCTCCGCAGTGGGAGCGGAGATTGCCGCCATGTTCTGCAACGACGACGCGCTGGCAGCATCGCTCGCGGAATCAGCGGCACATGCTGACGACGCGGTCTGGCGCATGCCGCTGCACGACGACTACAACCACATGATCGACTCGAAAGTCGCAGACGTCGTGAACTCAGCCGCGTCTCCTTACGCCGGCGCCGTGACCGCGGCACTTTTTCTGCAGCGTTTCATCACCGATACGAGCTGGGTGCACTTCGACATCATGGCATTCAACACCCGTAACCGGCCCGCGCGCCCCGAGGGTGGCGAAGCCATGGCGCTGCGGGCGGTATACGACTACCTGGAAAAGGCTTATGGCACTGCTTAAGACACTGGAGAACGCGGCAACGGGCACCCGAATGGCCCTGGACGATCTCCTCGACGTGCTGCCTTACAACGAGCAGGGCCTGATTGCCGCCATTGCCCAGGATGCAACCAGCCGCGAGGTACTCATGCTTGGCTACATGGACCGCACGGCGATCGAACGCACCCTCGCCGAGGGTCAGGCAGTCTACTTCTCCCGCAGCCGCCAGACCTACTGGCGCAAGGGTGAAACCTCCGGACACACTCAGACCGTCAAGGCGATGCATTTCGACTGCGACGGCGACGCGTTACTGCTGACGGTCGAGCAGGAGGGACCCGCGTGCCACACCAACAGACCCACCTGCTTCTATCTTGCCGTGGACGGTGACGAAGTTGTCGTCAGCCAGACGCCGGAGGTAGCTCAGTGACAGGATGCCGCGAGCGCCTGAACGGCAATCTCCAGAAAGTCGGTACGTTCATGTGAGGACACCCGGCCGGTGGGCATCTCGTGCCGCCTGCCCTATACTTTCGCGCCCCGACACGAGCCGATCTCACCATGCCGGAGCTGTACTTCCATAACACGCTGAGTGGACGCAAGGAGCTGTTCACGCCGTTGGACCCCAACCGGGTAACGGTCTACGTGTGTGGACCGACGGTGTACAACTACGTCCACATCGGCAACGGTCGCCCCGCCGTCGTTTTCGACGTGCTTACACGGCTGCTGCGCCTCATATACCCGGAGGTGCACTACGCGCGCAACGTCACCGATATCGACGATAAGATCAACGCTGCGGCCCTCGAGAACGGGGAACCGATTCAGGCGCTTGCCGACCGCTTCACGGAAGCCTACGAGAACGACATGTTGACGCTTGGCGTCATCAAGCCGGACGTAACGCCTCGGGCAACGCATCACATCGCCGAGATCATCACCATGATCGACGAGCTGATCGAAACCGGGCACGCGTACGCCAACGAGGGACATGTGCTGTTCAACGTGCCGTCCGACCCGGAATACGGCAGTCTCTCCCGGCGCAGTCTCGAGGACATGCTCGACGGCGCCCGCGTTGAAGTGGCACCTTACAAAAAGGATCCCAAAGACTTTGTGCTCTGGAAGCCGTCCACGCCGGAGCAGCCCGGCTGGGAAAGCCCCTGGGGTGTCGGCCGACCGGGCTGGCACATCGAGTGCTCCGCCATGATCCGCAAGCATCTCGGTCGCAGCATCGACATCCATGGCGGCGGCTCAGATCTGACTTTTCCACACCACGAGAACGAAGCGGCGCAGAGCCGTTGCGCAAACCAGACGCCGGAGTACGTTCGCTACTGGCTGCACAACGGCATGCTGACCATGGGCGCGGAGAAGATGTCCAAGTCAGTCGGCAACGTGCTCACAATTCATGAGCTGGCTGAACACCATTCCGGCGAAGCGCTCCGTTACGCGCTGCTGCGCGGCCAGTACCGTTCGCAACTGGCCTGGTCGGAGGATCTCATCGGCGAGGCGGAAGCGAGCCTCGACACTCTATATCAGGCATTACGCGACCATCCCGGAGACGAAACGGCGGCGGACTTCTCACAGGCGACCCTCGACGCGTTCCCACCGTCTGTCGTGGAGGCGCTCTGCGACGATCTGAACACGCCGCTGGCTCTGGCGGCGATGCACGAGCTCGCGGCCACGCTGCAGAAGGCCGTCAGCGACGCCGAGCGCGAGGACGCGCGGCGCGCGCTCCTGGCTGGCGGCTGGCTCCTGGGCTTGTTGAACGAAAACGCGGAGGCGCACTTCACCACCGGCGGTTCTAATGCGCTCGGAAACGACGAAATCGACGCATTGATCAACGAGCGCAACGAAGCGCGTACGAATGGAAACTTCGCCCGGGCAGACGAGATTCGCGACCAGCTTACCGCTGCCGGTATTGAGCTCGAGGACACGCGCGACGGCACCCGCTGGCGCCGCGCCTGATGTACGCCATCAACGTGGCGGGTGGCGGCATCACCGCACGCGCGACGCTGCTGGCCTGCCGCGTTGCCGGGTTCAACGACCTGAGCTGGAGCGGCCGGGACGAGCCAGAGTACCAGCCGCCCGCCGCAACGCTCGCAGCCAATCTCACGCGGGTCGTCAACGCGCTCGGACGCGGTGAAGCCCTGCTCGAGCATGGGCACGTCCCAGATCGAGAACAGGTACGAATCGCAACGTCCGGTTTCCTCCTCGCGGAGCTGCCGCTCGGTCGGTTCATTCACGATCGCTACAGCGCGCCGCACATCAACATCGACAACAATTCATTGCACGAGGTGCTCGATCCTGGCGCGCTGCCGGCCCAGACTCACGGCCAGGTAACCGTCAGCGTGGAAACGGCGCCGACCCCAACCGACCGCGAGACAACGCATACCCTCTGGCATGCGAGTATAGAGCATGATCAGCCAGCGCACGCCAACGTAACCTGGTTGGGCACGGGGGCTCACGCGTGGCAGTTCAGCACCAGAAGCCTGTCGCACGTCATATTCAGCCTGCCTCGCGACGCCACTCCGGACAGCTACCCCTGGCACGCGAGCCTGACGCCGGCGTCAGTTGCTGCGGAGCCCGTCCATCATTTTGTCGCAAACGAAGCGCCAACGGTGCGTGAGCATTGGTATGCGGGTGCCTGCGCTTACGCCGGTGCGGCCTGCTTCGAGGGACATCCCTACCGACGCGAGGCCAATCACTTGGGTCTCGAAGATGCCTGGGTCTTGAGCCGCATGCTGGAGAACTACGAAGAGGACTTCGCCGACGGTTTTGCCGAGTACGAGCGCTACCGTCGCGCACGCCTCAACCGGGTAGCACGGCAGGCTGCTGCCGCAGTTGCGCTATACGACCGTTCCGGCGCGTGGGCACGTGCCCTGCGCAACGTAAACATTGCGGTGGCCGCGCGCTTTCTGCCGGAGATTGCCATGCAGCGCGTTGACTGGTTGTATAACTACGACTGCATAAGAGGGTTCCGCTGATGCCTGAAGCAAACGAGATCCAGGCGTATGTCGACCAGCGCTGGTCGGAAAGCATCGTACCGGCGCTGAAGGACTACATCCGCATCCCCAACAAATCACCCGCGTTCGATCCGGATTGGGAAACGGCTGGCCACATGCAGATGGCCGTGGAGCTCTTGAGTGAGTGGGCAGCGGCAAGTCCGCTCAAAGGTTTCAGCCAGGAGATTGTCACGCTGCCGGGGCGCACGCCCGTCCTCTTCGCCGAAGTTGCCGCCACCAGCGGCACGGACGACCCAGACGCACCGACGGTGCTCCTCTACGGCCACTATGACAAGCAGCCCGAATTCGACGGCTGGGAAGACGGCCTTGGACCGTGGATACCCGTCGAGCGCGATGGCAAGCTGTACGGCCGGGGCGGTGCGGACGACGGCTACGCGCTCTTCGGCAGCCTGACGGCAATCGAAGCACTCCAGCAGCAGGGCATCCCACATCCGCGCTGCGTCATTCTGATCGAAGGCTGTGAGGAAAGCGGCAGCTTTGACCTGCCGGTTTACGTAGAACACCTGCGGGAACGCATCGGCAACACGAGACTTGTCATCTGCCTCGACGCCGAGTGTGGCAACTACGAGCAGCTCTGGGTGACCACTTCGCTGCGCGGGATGCTGCCCGGCGTGCTCAAGGTGGAGATCTTGAGCGAGGGCCAGCACAGCGGCGCCGCCGGCGGGATTGTACCGTCGTCATTCCGGATCGTGAGACGGCTGCTCGAACGCGTGGAGAATAGCGCCACCGGCGACCTGCACCACAGCTTGTACGGTGACATTCCGCGCCACATTCGACTGGCCGCACAGGAGGTCGCCGACGTGCTCGGCGAGGGCATCATCGACCGCTTTCCCTGGGTTGACGGTGCCCATCCCGAAGATCCGGACCTGCCCGACCTCGTATTGCGCAACACCTGGCACCCGAGCCTTGCCACCGTTGGCGTTGATGGCGCACCTGCAATTGCAAACGCCGGCAATACGCTGCGACCGGGAACCGCGGTCAAGCTGGTGTTCCGGCTGCCACCGGACATCATCGCCGAAGAGGCGGCCAGATCGATCAAAGAAACCCTCGAAGACGATCCGCCGCACGGCGCGCGGGTCGAGTTTGAGCTGGAGTCACCGCAAACCGGGTGGTCGGCCCCTGAGGAGGAGTCATGGCTGGCAGACGCGCTGGCCCGTGCCTCGAACGACTACTTCGGCAAACCGGTCATGCACGCGGGTATTGGCGGCACCATTCCGTTCATGAAAATGTTGGGTGATGCCTATCCGGAGACACAATTTTTTGTGACCGGCGTGCTTGGTCCAAAGTCCAACGCCCATGGCCCGAACGAATTTCTGCACATCGACACGGCGCGCCGTTTAACGAGCTGCGTCGCTGAGGTGCTCGCCGCCGCGGCGGTAGAATACGAAAGCTGAAGCTGATTCAGTGTAAGAGGCGACTGTGTGCGCCGAAGCTTTTGCGCAGGAAGTCCATCTGATCGCCGAGGATCCGCCCTGAGTTGATGAGCGCCAGATACTCTGCAAAGTTCGGCACGTAAGGCAGCGCAAGCAGTTCCATGCTGCAATCTTCGAGCAGCCGACTGCCTTTGAAATGATTGCACCGCTTGCATGCCGCAACCACGTTGTCCCAGACGTCTTTACCGCCGCGGGATACCGGTACCACGTGATCTCTGGTCAACTCGCCATCAGCAAAGTGCTTACCGCAATAGAGGCAGGTATTGCGATCACGCCCGAAGAGGGCATGATTCGTCAGCGGCGGGATGCTCTGATCTTTGGCATACACGCGTCCGTCGCAGGCGATGATGCTGTGAATGTCGACCAGGCTGGTAGAGCTGTCGGCGCGGCAATGGCCACCACGTATCCGCAGCACCGGATCGCCGATAGTCCACACGACAATTTCTCTTGCGTAGAGACACACCGCGTCCTGCCAGCTGACCCAGTCAACCGGCTGTCCTGCGAGATTCAGGCGCAGGATACGTGGTACACGGTCAAATTCTGAGAGTGTCGCGATCATTGGCGCCCTTTGTTAGTTACCACTTGAACGGATACTGCCGCGTCCTTCCCAAACCCCGATGAGATGTGGGCTTTGTGAACGCGTGGCGGAAAATATGTTATTTCCCTGTCGTACGCAAGGCATTGTCAGGGGGCAGCTTTACACTTTCATGACCTTTCAGGCAAAGTACCGGCCCCATGCGAATCGCCGTTTTCAGCGTCCTGTTGGCAGCCGTGGCGGGCTGCTCGAGCAGCGCAACGAGCACACCAGATAGCAATGACGCAGCGCCTTCTGCGGGCGAACCCTGGTTCTGCCAGACGGGCGCAGACGCAGAACGATGGGAGTGCGTGCAAAGTGAAGCGCTGGCCGAAAATCCGCAGCCAACGCGTAAACCGCCGCAGCCTGAGCCGCCCCCGCCGCCCCTCCCGGAGCGACCGGAACCTGTCGTCTCGGCACCCGTTGAACCATCCACAGAAACGCCTGTGGAAACGCCCGCGCTGGTACCCGACGAACTTCCCCGGGAAGGCGACGCGGACATACCGAAACATGTCAGGCTGTCCTACAAGCCCGACAGACCGGTGTCGATTCTCGACCTCCCCCAAGATTTCTGGGCCGTCCAGCTGGTGGCGCTGTCGAGTCCCGAAGCGCTCGAGGAATACGTTGCACGTCACAAGATGCGGGGTATGTCAGCCGCGCGCATCTGGAACGGCGAGCAGCTCTTCTACATTCTTCTGCTCGGTATTTATGAAACCCGCGCCATTGCGGAAGAGGCGGTCACGGATCTACCGCCGCCGTTCAATCTACACGCACCGTGGATCCGCCCACTCGGCTCGCTGCAGCGTGCGATGATGGCCGCCGACGAGGTCGCCGCGGAGGCGTCATAACGTTCAGGCCCGCGCCCGTCGGCTGTGAACAACGCTTTCCATCGTGAAGATGGCGAGTGCCAGCCAGATCAATCCGAAGCACACCCAGCGACTGAACGCTACCGGCTCACCATACACAACCACCGCCAGAAGCAGCGACAGCGACGGCGCAATGTATTGAAAGAAGCCGAGCACGGTCAGCGGCAGACGGACCGCGGCTGCCGCGAACCAGAGGAGCGGTGTGATGGTGACGACACCACCGAGGGCCAGCAGCAGATAGTCCGGCACATCATGTCCCCCGCTGCCCGCGCGGGTTTCCCAGAAGACAATGAAGGCCAGAGCCACCGGCGCCAGCATCACGGTTTCGACGCCAAGCCCCAGACTGGAGGCAACGCCAAGCTGTTTACGCAGAAGTCCGTAGAAACCAAAAGAGAACGCGAGCAACAAACCAAGCCACGGAACTTCTCCGAGCATCAGCACCTCAAAACTTACTGCCAGCGCGGCGACCCCTGCCGCCAGCCACTGCAGTACGCGCATGCTTTCACCGAGCACGAGCCAGCCGAGCACAATACTGACCAGCGGGTTTATGTAGTAACCGAGCGCAGTTTCGACAATTCGCTCCGTGTGAATCGCGTATACGAACGTCAACCAGTTCGCGCTCAACAGAACTGCGCATATAAAAAGACGGAGATAATCTGCGGCCGACAGCAGACGTAAGCCGCCCCACTGGCGCGCCGCCGTGATCAGGAGCGCCAGCAGGGGCAGCGACCAGACGATACGGTGCGCAACAACCTCGAGCGGCGCGGCAAACTTGATCCAGACGAAGTAGGCAGGGGCGAACCCCCAGAAGGTATAGGCCGCCACGGCGTAGGCGGCCCCGGCGCGGCGGACGCCGCGCGGCTGTTCGATCTCGGCCACTTCGAGCTAAGCGTCAGAAATTGTCTTTGCGGCGGCGCGTTTCGGCAAATACGTCAACCAGGTTGGCCCCGAGCATGTCGACAGTGCGCTGCAGGTCTTCGCTACCCGCGCGCACAAACGGATTGGTGGCCCGCTCGAGTCCAATAGTCGTCGGCACTGTCGGCTCACCCCGGCTTCGCTTCTCGTCAATCTCTTTTGCCCGCTCGACGAGCGCCGCATTGTCCGGCTCAACGGATAGAGCGAAAGCGGCGTTCGCCTGGGTGTATTCGTGCGCGCAATACACGACCGTTTCGTCAGGCAGCGCCATCAGTTTCTCCAGACTGTCCCACATCTGCTGGGGGGTGCCCTCAAAAAGCCGCCCGCAGCCGAGCGCAAACATGGTGTCCCCGACAAACGCCATACCCTCGTCGGCGAAGTAGAACGCAATATGCCCGGTTGTATGTCCCGGCACCTCGAACACCCGCGCTTCGGTGTTGCCGAACGCAAGGATTTCGCCATCGCTCACCCGCTCGTCAATTCCGGGAATGCGCGCAGCGTCGTTCGCCGCCCCGACGACCGTGCAGCCCCACTCCTTCTTGAGTGCCTCGTTGCCACCGGCGTGGTCAAAGTGATGGTGCGTATTCAGTATGTGCGTCAGACGCCAGCCTTTCTGCGCGAGGGCCGCGTTGATGGGCTCGACCTCCGGCGTGTCGATGGTTGCCGTCTGTCCGGTGACCGGTTCGTGAATGAGATAACCATAGTTGTCGTTCAGGCATGGGAACTGATGAACTTCCAGGGCCATATCAATTTCTCCTTTCTCGGCGCTGCAACACGCCCGGGCGTGTTGCAGCAGCAAACCTCTCAATCATCGGCGAGTGGAATGAACAGGCAGCTGCGCGGCTGCCCATCGACGTTGCGGCTCTTGTGTCCGCGACCGGTCGTGTCTTCCGCCAGCAGGATGTCGCCGCCGTCCAGACGCCGCACGCTGCCGTCGCCGACTTCAATTTCCACTGATCCGTGCAAATTTACCACGAGTTGGCGCCGCGGCGCGGTATGGAAATCGAGATCGTAGTCGCCGCTGACCGTGCGGAACATGACGCCCTTGGCCGGCCAGAGCGCGGAGATGGCACCCGCCATACCCTGCTCCTCGAGTTCGATATCGAGATCTTCGAAGTGACTCTCCCCATCGTCTCCCGTGTAAACCCTGACAATCTGCACTGAACCCTCCCGCCTTGCTTCGCTCGTGACGCACCCATTGTGCCAAAATCGACCCGCCACGTGACGCTGCTCATGGCCGGCGTTTCTCGCTCCACTTCATGCCTGCGGGCGGTGTATGCTTGGCGCTTCTCTGGATATGGCGCAGCCGCAGACTCTGAGGAACCTTGAATCCCGTCTTGAAAGAAATCCTCGACCTTCTGAACGTCGAGCAGATTGAACGCAATCTCTACCGTGGACAGAATCACAACACCGAGCACGTGTTCGGCGGTCAGGTGCTGGCGCAGGCGCTCGCGTCGGCTTACCGGACAGTTGAGGCGCCGCATCAGCTGCATTCGATGCACGCGTACTTCCTGCGCGCCGGTGACTGGAAAGTGCCGATCCTCTACGAGGTGGACCGTATCCGCGACGGCCGCTCCTTCAGCACCCGCAGGGTGGCCGCCATCCAGCACGGCAGAGCCATTTTCAGCCTGTCCTGCTCCTGGCAGAAAGCCGAAGAAGGCATGACCCACTCTCAACCCATGCCTGACGTGCCGCCGCCAGAATCCCTGCGCGGTGACCTGGAGGCCTATCAGGCGCTGGCACGGGAAATGCCCGACATCGCGCGCTTCAGCTTTCGTTTCGAGGCCATCGATTCCCGTCAGGTGGAACGCATCCTGATGACGGACACCGCCGAGCACCCACCGTTCAAGCACACCTGGCTGCGCGCCCGCGACCCGCTACCGGACGATCCGGAGGTACACATTGCGCTCCTGGCGTACATGTCGGACCTCGACTTCATGTCGACGTCCATGCTGCCCCACGGCCGCAACGCCATCCGCGAATCGGTGCGGGGTGCAAGCCTGGACCACAGCCTGTGGTTTCACCGGCCCTTTCGCGCGGACGAATGGCTGCTTTTCGCAAAGGAGTCCCCCAATGCGAACAATGCACGGGGATTCGTGCGCGGCCACTTTTTTACCCGCAGCGGGGAGCTCGTCGCTACGGCAGCACAGGAATGCCTGATCCGCCCCATCGGCAAGGTCCGGGACAAGCTGTTGGCAAACCTGTCATAACAAACAGGAAGGCGTGACCGCGGTAAACACGCTCGCCGACTAGCGTACATCGTCCAGCCACTTCTCCAGATCCGGCAGCTCTGCCGCGCTGAGGAGATCGAGCAGCTCGTCTGCCGCCGGTGCGCTGCACAAAAGTCCACGATGCTCCGCGCGCAGGAAAGACTCCGTCACCACCTGATCGAGAAACGTCTCGAGCGCATCGTAGTATCCCTCGACGTTGAGGAGCCCGATCGGCTTTTTGTGTATCCCGAGCTGCGTCCAGGTCCACACTTCGAAGCACTCCTCGAGGCTGCCGATGCCACCCGGCAGGACCGCAAACATGTCCGCCATGTCAGCCATCAGCGCCTTACGCTCGTGCATGGAGCTGACAACCCGCAGCTCCGTAAGGCCGGTGTGCGCAATCTCGCGCCGATCGAGCCAGCTCGGCAGTACGCCAACAACGCGACCACCA
Organism: Pseudomonadales bacterium; assembly: GCA_028285415.1. Taxonomy (GTDB): domain Bacteria; phylum Pseudomonadota; class Gammaproteobacteria; order Pseudomonadales; family Azotimanducaceae; genus UBA4421. The sequence continues at coordinate 200,606 of JANQPF010000010.1, read as the reverse complement.
GCAGCCAGCGCTGCGTCTGCTGCCGCGCCCATGAGACCCACCGAGGCGCCACCGTAGACCAGACCCATGCCACGGCCGGCAATGGCCGTACCGAGAGCCGTGGCGGCTTCGCGATAACTTGCTCGCGCGCCGCTGCTGGATCCGGCAAATACGCAGACGTTCATCAGCGCATTGCGCCCGGCATGCCGCCGTCAACCACCATGATCTGGCCGCTGATGGACGTGGAGCGTACGAAGGTGAGTACCTGCCCGGCAATGTCCTCGGCCTGGCCAACCTTACCCAGCACCGCCTGCGCCCGCGCTCCCGCCGCAACCTGCTCCGGCAGACGCCTGGCCATGCGGGTTTCCTCAACCAGCCCCGGCGCCACGCAGTTGACCTGTACTTCCGGGGCCATGGCAACCGCCAGGCATCGGGTCAGATGGTTGAGACCTGCTTTGCTGGAGGAATAGGCAATGCTCGAGCTGCCGGGGCTGATGCCACCGGCGGAAGAGATATTGACGATGTGCCCCCCGCCATCTGCCTTCAGGAGATCGGACGCCGCGCGGGCGAGCAGAAACGGAGCGCGGAGATTCGTTTCGAGCACCCGGTCCCAGATCTCCGGCGTCAGCTCTTCGAGCTGCGGGAACGGGATGCCGATGTTCCAGGCGGCGTTGTTCACCAGCACATCGAGACGCCCGTGCAGCTGCGCGACCGCATCGATAGCGGCCTCGATGGCATCGGGGTCACGCTGATCGAGCTGCTGTTTGACTGCGCGGCCGCCGGCTCGGGAAATCGCGTCGACGGTTGCGTCAGCAGCTTCCGCGGCACCAACGTAGGTCACAACAACCTGGCAACCTTCCGCCGCCAGCGCTTTGGCAATGGCGCTGCCAATGTCGCCGCTGGCACCGGTCACCAGTGCCACTTTGTCCTGTAAATCCATAGCTCTCCCTCAAAACAATTGATCCACGCCGCGTTCGACAATGGCGGCACCTACCCAGGCCAGCGGCGGGACAACGAGATACAGCATGGCTCGTGAGAACACCCGGTGATCTACCGGCCACTCCCGCGTGGCTGCAATCCTGTCCCGGTGGGCCAGCAGCGTTTCCAACGCCATGGGATCGCTGCTGCCAAGCGCCGCAATTCGTTCCTTCACGTTCTCGCCATACCGCTCTTTGATCCGTCTCATCGCGCGGCGCACCCCCCATTGCGGCAGGATAAAGAGGGCAATGGCAGCGGGAATCCCGACCACAAAACCGTTGATGTAAAACTCGATGTGAAACGGCGTGCTCAGGCTCTGTATCGGCATGAGCGCCAACGCCCCCATGGTCACGAAGACGTTGAGACTCGCAACTCCCGCGACCGGCTTTAGAGGCGTCAGATCAAACAGGTTCAAATCTATGCGCGCGCCGAGGCGGCTCAGGTAACGCGCGTTCGTGATGGCAAGGCCGAGAAACCAACCTACCGCAAGCCACACAACGCCGTTGCCGATACCCAGCGCCACGACCATCACCCGCTGCTCATCCGACACCTGCCACCACGGGTAGTCGAAGAGTCCGAACACGGCCCCGGCAACGCCGAGCATGACCGGCCACAGCCAGGGCCTCTTCGGTATCAGCAGTTCCGGGTCGGCTGCTTCCGCTCCCAGCCTCACAAGCGCCTGCACCGCTTCCGCACGGCGCGCATCGACCAGACCGCTGATGCCCAGAAAGTAAGCGGGTACCAGGGCATAGAGGAGCGTCATGTCGCCGTAACGCGACGGTGACACGTATCCCGCCGGCCCGGACATCGTGCCGACGAGCAGGAAAAACCCGTACAGGACGACAAACAGTCCCAGGCCGAGATACAGGCGTGTCACGATCAGGTGGCCGGCAGCAGCCGGCCCGGCGGATGTCTAAAGCGCTTCGAGGATCGCTTCGGCCGCGCTCACTTCGAACTGGCCGGGATCTTCCACGGCAAGCTTGGTGACGGTGCCGTCGTCGACAATCATCGCGTAGCGCTGCGAGCGGGTACCGAGCCCAAAGCCGCTGCCGTCCATTTCAAGGCCGAGCGCCGAGGTGAAATCACCGTTACCGTCGCCGACCATCAGCAGCTCCTCCGCGTTGGCGTTCTGGCCCCACGCGTCCATGACAAACGCATCGTTGACCGACAGACAAACAATGCTGTCCACGCCTTTTGCTTTGATGGCATCAGCGTTGACCACATAGCCCGGCAGGTGCGCCTGGGAACATGTCGGTGTAAACGCGCCTGGTACGGCAAAGAGAACAACCTTCTTACCGGCAAACAGATCGTCTGTAGTAACCGCTGCCGGGCGTCCTTCCTGCATCATGTGCAATGTGGCTTCGGGTAGTTTTTGTCCTTCTTCGATGGCCATGTATCTTCCTCCTGTTGGGTTGGCTCAATGTCCGTTTTGCAAGCCGCCGATTGTGGAGATTGGCCCGCGTTCGGTCAACGTCGCGCGCGTCGGACAAGTGTTATCCACAGAATCTCAGAAGTATTGGCGTATATCATTTGTATACCACTGAAAATAAAGCAATTTTAGTGGCCAACCGGCCAACAAATCCTTAATATCGTGCGCCACGGCACAAATAAATCACCAGTTGCGTTGTCAAAGCAGGACACAGGACAACGTCAGGGCATCGCGGCTGGACTATGATTGGGGATTGGCAGGGCGCTCAATTCGTCACAATGGACTTGCGGACAATAACCACAGCATTCACCGCTGCAGGCATTCTGGGCCTGGCAGCTTTGTATGGGTGTCAACAAGGCACCGAAACAACTGCCGTGCCGCCCAAGGCCACGCCCACAGCTGAGATGCTGAACCTGACCGCGCACCGCCCGCCCTTCATCATCAGCGTCGATCGCAACGCCGATTGGCACAATCTACAGCCAGTCGAGGCGCCCGACATTGACCTCGGTATCGACATCGCCGCGCCGGTGCTCGAGCCGCAGTTTGAAACCGAGCCGCTCGCCGCAACCACGCTGGAAGAGACGCCCGCGGAACCTGCGGAAGTTGAGGTGGTGGAACGATCTGTGGCGACCTCAGTGCTGCCGCCCGCCGGTCCCGCGGAAGTTGTCGGTCAGCAGGTGGGGGAACTCCTCGCTGCCGAACTGCCTCCGGGTAAGCTCATTCAGACCACCTGGTCTGCCGGTGAATCGCTGCACGGCGCCAGCATTCCGACGCCGGTCCTGGTTGCCAACGGAATTGAAGACGGTCCAACGCTGTGCGTCACCGCAGCGGTCCACGGCGACGAGCTGAACGGCATCGAGGCGGTCCGCCGCCTGATGTATTCGCTGAAACCGGACAAGCTCTCCGGCACGGTCATTGGCGTACCCATCGTCAACCTGCAGGGATTCCAGCGCCACTCGCGCTATCTGTCGGATCGCCGTGACCTGAATCGCTTTTTCCCGGGCAATCCACGGGGCAGCGTTGCCTCACGGATGGCTTACAGCTTCTTCAACGACGTGATCGTCCACTGCGACGGGCTGGTTGACCTGCATACCGGCTCTTTCCACCGCACCAACCTGCCGCAGCTGCGCGCTGACCTGCACAACGCCGACGTGCTGGCACTGACCAAAGGTTTCGGCGCTACCGTCATCCTGCACAGCTCCGGTGGCCACGGGACGCTCCGGCGCTCGGCGGCGGACGCGGGTATCCCGGCGGTGACGCTGGAAGCCGGTGAACCGCTACGACTGCAGGAGGACGCCGTTGAGCATACGGTCAAAGCGCTCTTTACGCTCCTCGACACCATGCACATGTACGACAAGCGCAGCCTGTGGGGTAATCCGGAACCCACCTACTACAGCTCCGCCTGGGTGCGTGCCGATCAGGGCGGTATCCTGCTTACCGAAGTCAAACTCGGACGCCGCGTCAAAGCCGGCGAACTCCTCGGCACCGTTACCGATCCCATTTCGAACGAACAGGTGCCGATCGAAGCGCCCTACCCCGGTCGCGTCATCGGCATGGCGCTGAATCAGTTTGTGATGCCGGGCTTCGCCACTTTCCATCTGGCAACCGAAGCGCAGATCGAGGAAGCCAGCGATCAGGAACACTTCCATTCCAATGCTGACGGCATGGACGTTGCTGCCGCCGAATCCATGGGCAGCGAAGAGTCGGAGTAGCTACTTCCAGGCAAACTCGGGCTGTTCATAGTGCGCCACCCGGGTGTGGCGTCCCTGCAGACACACTTCCCTGAACTGATAGATGAGCGCCGCCGTTGGCGCCGCGATGTAGTCATCGCCGACGGGCATACGCAGGATCGGATGTTCGCTGGTATGCGTTTCGTCGAGCAGAGGCGCATCGCCACGCATGAATTCGCTGAGGGGAATGCGGTGCACGCTCTCGACTTCATCGGGGTTGGGAATGGCATCGAGGCCTGCACCTCCCCAGACGATCACCGGCGTCATTGCAAAACCGGAGCGGGTGACAAAATCATCGAGCACACCCAGCACGGCATCTTCCCCGAGATCCACACCAACTTCTTCGTGCATTTCGCGCAGCGCCGTTTGGACGAGCGTTTCACCTTCGTCGACACGACCGCCCGGAAACGCCCATTGCCCCGGATGATTACGCAGCCTGGCGGAACGGCGGGTCAGGAGCAGCGCAGCATCGGAGAGCCACTGCGCCGGGGTTTCGAATCCAGGGAGGTCAGGGCCGAAACCGACGTCCGTCACGGTGATCGCAACGGCGGCCCTGCGCAGCCCCGGATCAGCCGCGGGGCGCACTTCGAATTCGCTGATGTTGGCGCTGATGGTCTGAAGCAACGCGTCGTTGCACTGCATGGCAGAGACCGTAATTTGTGACGACACGCCAATCTAGTCGTTATAGTCCGGGCATGGAAGCCCCGGCTCAACAACAAGGCGACGAAAGGGTTGCGCTGCTCTGCGGCCTTGCCGCCGTGCTGCTCTGGTCGACGGTGGCAACCGGGTTCAAGCTCGGCCTGCAGGTTCTCGCGGTGGAACAGCTGCTCTGGCTCGGCAGCCTGTTTTCCTGGGTGGTCTTTCTTGTCTACGTTCTGGCAACGGGTTCGCTGCGTCTGGTCGCCGGAGACAAGTGGCTGGCAGTTGCACTCGGTCTCATCAATCCGCTCGTTTACTACCTCATCCTCTTCGGCGCCTACGACCGCCTGCCCGCGCATATCGCGCAGCCTCTAAACTACACTTGGGCAATTACGCTTGCGCTTCTGGCGGTGCCAATCCTGGGGCAGAAGCTGAGCGGTAGATCACTGGCAGGCATCCTCGTCTCCTACGCCGGTGTGGTGCTGCTGCTGTTGACGGCTGAGCACGGGGGTGGCGGCTGGGACGTGCTCGGCGTCATCCTGGCTCTGTCGAGCACGGTGCTCTGGGCGGCGTACTGGTTGCTCAATACCCGCTGCAAAAGCCCCGCTGCCGCCATCATGTTCTGGAGTTTCAGCATCGGCACGCCGTTTGTCGGGCTCGTGTGCTGGCTGGGTCCCGGTTGGCCGACGCTGTCGTCCGAAAACTTGTTTTACGGGGCCTGGGTGGGGCTGATCGAGATGGGCGTGACCTTTGTGCTCTGGCAGCAGGCTCTGCGACGCACGGCAAACGCTGCCCGCATCGGGCAGCTCATTTTTCTTTCGCCGTTCCTGTCGCTGATCATCATCTACCTGGTGCTTGGCGAAGCCATCGGCTGGGGCGCCGTTGCCGGACTTGCCGTCATTGTGGCCGGACTGCAGCTCGCCCGGCCAGCGGCTGACCCCTAGCCCGCCTGCCCCATCCAGTCGACGATGGCAGCGGCAATCTCGTCCGGGCTGTCTTCCTGAATGAAATGTGATCCAGCGACGGTCACCTCCGTCTGATTCGGCCAGGCCCGGCAGCGTTCCCGCTGAGCGCCAATGAGGATGGCGCCGGGTTCCGCGTTGATGAAGAGCTTCTTGATGTCACTGCCATCGAGCCAGCTTGCATAAGCTTCCGCAATCTCGACCACTTCAGGCGGCTCACCGGCAATGGGGATCTGTCTCGGCCAGGTGAGCGTGGGACGCCGGCCCTCACCCGGGTCGGTAAAAGGACGGCGGTAAACCGCCATCTCCTCGTCGGTCATGTCACGCAGTATCGAGCCCGGCAAGACGTTTTCGACGAAGACGTTGTTCTCGAGCACCATGGCCTCGCCGGCCGGGGAACGGAAGCCTTGAAACACGCCGCGGGCGGCCTCTGGGAAGTCGTCCCAGGTTGGCATCGGACAGACGATCGCTTCCATGTAGCAGATGCCAGCGACGGCGTTGCGATGCTGATTGGCCCAGTGGAAACCCAGAGCAGAGCCCCAGTCGTGAATGACCAGAGTGACGTTCTCCGTAATGCCAAGCTCAGCCATGGCGGCATCGAAGTATTGATAATGTTCCGCGAAGGTGTAGCGCTCCGGCCCCGAATCGTCGAGCTTTTCCGAATCGCCCATGCCAATCAGATCGAGCGCAATGCAGCGGCCCAGGTGTTTGACGGCGGGCATGATGTTGCGCCAGAGGTAGGAAGAGGTCGGGTTGCCATGCTGGAAAACGATGGGATTACCCTCCCCCATTTCCACGTAACTCATGCGTTTGCCCAGTACCTCAATCGTTTTTTTGGGGTGTTCCGCAGCGTTCATGTCATACCCCTTTGAATTCAGGCTTGCGTTTGTTGAGGAACGCCTCCAGGCCTTCCTGACCGTCCGCCGAGCCGACCAGGCCGGATATGGCGCGCGCTTCGAGCTCCATCTGGGTCTCGAGGCTCTGGTCGAAGCTCGAGTTGAGGAGTGCCTTGACCTGGCCGAACGCCAGCGTCGGACCGTTCGCAATCTTGCGGGCGAGCTTCATGGTTTCATCCATGAGCTGATCATCCGGTACCACCTGATTGACAATACCCCAGTCGAGGGCTTCCTCAGCTTGCAGCACACGGTTGGTCAACATCAGCTCACGAGCGCGTCGATCGCCGATCTTGCGCGGCATGAAGTACGTGGAGCTGCCATCCGGTGACAGACCGGCGTTGGTATATGCCATGGTATAGACCGCGCTCGCGGCGGAGATTGCCAGGTCGCAGAGCATGACCATTGAAAAACCGGCGCCGGCGGCGGTGCCGTTGATCGCCCCGATAACCGGCGCGTCGTTGCGCGTCAGGCGTGAGATGCCAACGTGCAGGTCGCCTGTCATCTCCAGCATCAGCGTGCGGGCGTTTGCGCCGGCCGCATGAAATGCACCCAGGTCCCCACCGGCGCAGAACATCTTACCGTTGCCGGTGATCACCACGGCGCGGACGTCCGGATCAGCCTCAACTTCCAGGGACACCAGATTGATTTCCCGCGCGCACAGCGGCGACATGGCATTGGCCGCATCCGGCCGGTTGAAGGTAATGGTGGCAACGCCGTCGGCGACGTCGTAAAGCAGTGTTTCGTAGCTCATGAACGGGTCTCCAATATCCCCCTGAAAATCGTCCGACAGAGTAGAAAGCCACGGGGTCAGAGTAAAGTGCCAGCGCAGTGCTCTGGCACTTTGCTCTGACCCCGCTATTTGTCTTACATCTGATGTGATTCAGCGCCTTAACTTCACCGCAGGAAAGCTTTAAGCTCCCGCGCCGTCAAAACGATGAGATGAGACATATCGTGGATATCGATCTGAGTCCTGAAGATCTGCAGTTTCAGGAAGAAGTGCAGGCGTTTCTGACCGACAACGCCTACGCGCATGGAGAGGACTACAACGCGTGGCGCATGAAATGGTTCAAGCTCGCGCGCGAGAAAGGCGGCTGGGACATCCCCAAGTGGCCTGTCGAGTTTGGCGGGCCGGGCTGGACCCCGACCCAGCACTACATCTGGGAGAAAGAGACCGCTGCCGCCAATATACCGTGGGACCTGCCCTTTGGCCTTTCCATGCTGGCGCCGGTACTCATGAACTATGGCAACAAAGAACAGCAGGACCGCTTTCTGCCCGACATCCGCGACCGCAAAGTGAACTGGTGTCAGGGATACTCCGAGCCGGGCGCGGGCTCCGATCTTGCCAACCTCAAAACCAAGGCAGTCCTCGCGGACGATGGCACCCATTACACGGTCAACGGCACCAAAATCTGGACGACGCTCGCGCACATCGCCGACTGGATTTTCTGTCTCACCCGGACCGACGACAGCGGCATCAAGCAGGAAGGCATCACGTTTCTGCTCTTCCCGATGAAGCAGGAAGGTGTGGAGGTGAAACCCATCATCACGCTCGGCGGCTCGCACAGCGTCAACATGGTGCATTTCACCGACGTCAAAGTACCGGTGGAAAACCGGGTTGGCGAAGAAAACAAAGGCTGGACCTACGCCAAGGGCCTGCTGCAGCACGAGCGCACCGGTCTTGCCGGTATTTCCAAGTCGCTGGTGGCGTTGGAAAAGCTCAAGGAGCAGGCTCGCAGCGTCAAACGCGGCAACGGCACGCTCCTCGACGAGCCGAGCTTCCGCACCAAAGTTGCCGAGCTCGAAGTGGACCTGCTTGCCTCCGAGTTCACCGAGCTCCGGTCGCTCGCGAGCGCCGCGGCGGGTTCCGATCCAGGCCCCGAGTCTTCGATCCTGAAGCTCAAAGGCACCGAGATTCAGCAGCGTATCCAGAAGCTGACCGTTGAAGCCGGCGGCCTTTTCTCCTCCGCCTGGGGCGCGCTGCCGGTGGGACCGGGGTTTGCCCGCGCCGGCATGTCGGGGTACCTCGCCAGCCGCGCGTACACCATCTACGGCGGCGCCAGCGAAGTACAGAAAGACGTCATTGCCAAGAACGTGCTGGGCATCAAAAAGTCGGGAAGTTGATATGAATTTTGAACTCAGTGAAGAACAGCAGCTCATCCAGGACAGCGTCGCCAAGTTCGTGCAGGACAACTACGCCCTGGAAGAGCGGCAGAAACTCGTTGCCGGTAAAACCGGTTTCAGTGCCGAGCACTGGTCGACCATGGCTGAGCTCGGCTGGCTTGGTCTTACCGTCAATGAGGCGGACGGCGGTTTCGGCGGCAATCAGATCGACACCATGCTCGTGATGGAGCAGTTCGGCAAAGGCCTGGTGCTGGAACCCTTTTTCGCCAGCATTGTGCTGGGTGCACGAGCGCTTGGCCTCGGCGGCAGCGAGGCGCTGCGCGCGGAGCTCATGCCCGGCATCATCGACGGCAGCCGGCAGCTGGCGCTGGCTTACGCGGAAGAGCAGTCACGGTTCGACCTCGACGACGTTGTCACCCACGCGAAAGTCGACGGCAGCGATTTTGTCATCAACGGGACCAAGTGCATGGTGCAGAGCGCCGCAACCGCCGATCAGATCATCGTCAGCGCGCGCACGAGCGGTGGTCAAACCGACCGCGGCGGTATCAGTCTTTTTGTCGTCGACGCTAGCGCGGACGGTGTCCAAGTGACAGGCTTCCCCACGGTCGACGGACTGCAGTCGGCTGAGGTGAAGCTGACCGACGTTGCCGTGCCTGCGGATCGTCTGATTGGCGAGCTCGACCAGGGTTACGCCATCCTCGAAGCCGTTGCCATGGACGGCATTCTGGCCGTCAGCGCGGAAGCGGTCGGCGCGATGGAAATGCTCTACAAAGATACCGTCGAGTACATCTCGGAGCGCGAGCAGTTCGACCACCCGCTGTCCGACTTTCAAGTGTTGCAGCACCGCATGGTGGACATGTTCATGGAGTACGAACAGTGCAAGTCTCTGCTCTATCGTGCGACGCTGGAGGCCGTGCAGGGCGGCACCGAGGCCATGCGTACGGTGCACGCCCTCAAACACTACGTCGGCAAAGCAGGCGTCATGATCGGCGAGAATGCTGTGCAGTCACACGGCGGCATGGGTGTGACCGAAGAGCTCAGGATTGGACACTTTTTCAAACGCCTCCTGGTCATAGATGCGCAATTTGGTAATTCTGATTACCATCTGGAGAAGTTTGCCGCCTGACTACGGCGGATACACACAAAGGGCGCATAGCTGCCACACAAGTAGAGGGGCTCGCTGCAATCGAGCAGCGGGAGAGGGGGAATATGACACTGTCCATAGCAGGCAAAACCGCGCTCGTCACCGGCGGCGCGCGGGGCATCGGTGCGGGCATTGCGGGCACGCTCGCCAAAGCCGGTGCCAGCGTGATGATTGGTGACATTGGCGTCGGCAACGACGGCGATGAATCCTGGCGTTATCAACTGGCAGATGCCGCAGATCTCGAACGCACGCTCGCCCAGGGTGACAACATCCGGGCAACCGCGCTCGACGTGACCAACGCGGACGCCTGCGCGGCGGCCGTGCGGGAAACGCTGGACGCGTTCGGCAGCCTCGACATTCTCATCAATAACGCGGGCGTCGTGGACAGCGGTCCCGTCGAGCATTTCGACGAAGACGCCTGGGACAGAATATTCGCCGTCAACAGCAAAGGCCTCTTTCTCATGACCCGTGCCGCGCTTCCGGCACTGCGTGAGGGGACGAACCCCTGCATCGTCAACACGGCATCGATTGCAGGTAAAAAGGGTTACCCCAATATGTCCGCGTACTGCGGCTCCAAGTTTGCCGCCATTGGCATCACCCAGTCGCTGGCTGCGGAGCTTGCTCCTGAAAACATCCGCGTCAACGCTATCTGCCCCGGCATGGTGGGCACGGCCATGTGGCTCGACCACCTGCTGCCCTCGAACGCCACCTCTACCGAGCAGCGCGAAGAAGAATTCACCGCGGCCATGCAGACCACCATCCCACTCGGCCGTCCGCAGACGGCCGAGGACATGGGAGACGCCGTTCTTTATCTTGTCAGCGCGCCAAACGTCAGCGGCGTATCGCTTGCCGTGGCCGGCGGCTTCGAGATGAACTGATGAGTTGGCTACGCGACCCGCTCGTCGTTTTTCTCATTGCCGGCATCGCCATCTTCGGCGTGGCCGAGTGGTTCGGGGAAGAGGACATCCCCTATACCATCGACGTCCGCGAGCAGGACATCCAGCGGCTGAACGATCAGTGGAGCATGCAGATGCGCCGGCCACCCAACGAGCAGGAGCTCGCGGGGCTCATGGAACAGTTCATCAAGGAAGAGATTTACTATCGCGAAGCACAGCGCCTGGGCCTGGACGCCAACGACACCATTGTCCGACGCCGGATGGTGCAGAAGCTGACTTTTTTGACGGAAGACATCGCCACTGTGGTCCCGCAGGACGATGCAGCCCTGCGCGCCTTCTATGACGAGCACATTGACACATATCGCCTGCCGCAGCGCTTCAGCTTCACCCATCGCTATTTTTCCGTAGACCGCAGGGCAACGGCCATGGAGGACGCAACCGCTGCGCTGACCGATGCGAGCATCGAGGGTGATCCCTTCATGCTGCAGCGCGACTATGCGCTGCGCTCCGAACGGGAGATTGGTGATCTCTTCGGTCGCGATTTCGCGGCAGCGCTGACACAACTCGAAGCCGCTGATACATGGCAGGGACCGCTGCGATCGGCATACGGCTGGCACACGGTGCGCCTGAGCCAGGTGACAGCAGCGACCACCGAGCCGTTCGAAACCGTGCGCGAGCGGGTGCGGGTAGATGCGCAGCAGGCTGCCCGTAGAGCGGCGAACGAACGCTACTACGCGGACCTGAGGGCACGCTACGACATCCGCTATCCCAGTCCTTCATGAGAACGCACCTGCTGCGGATTGTACTGGCGCTCTTCTTGATGTCCGGCGCCACGGCCTGGGGACACGAGGTGCGCCCCGCTTTCCTGCACATCATCGAACACCAGATCGATGGCGACACCCTGTTTGAAGTGCTGTGGAAACAGCCCATCGTGCAGAACGGACGCCTGCCGATTGATCCCGTATTCCCCAAAGGCTGTGAGCTCCAGGACGCAGCGCCGCCTGAGGTTACCGCAAGCGCCCTTCTGCACCGGTGGCTGACCGACTGTGACCTCAGTCAGGCAACGATACACATCAGCGGTCTATCCCTGACCCTGACCGACGTGCTGGTGCAAGTCGACGATGCGGACGGGGCGAGTCGCAACTACCTCCTGCGTCCGGAAGACCCGACCCTCGATCTCTCGTCCGATACGGCGCCGGCGCTCAGCTACCTGATCATCGGCATAGAGCACCTCGTGTTCGGCATCGATCACGTCCTTTTTGTCATTGGCCTTGTGCTCTTCATCCGCGACCCATGGATGCTCCTGAAAACCATCACCGCGTTTACGGTGGCGCACAGCATCACTCTGGCGCTGTCCGTGCTGCAGCTCGTGCAGCTCGAGCAGGGACCGGTGGAAGCCGTCATCGCGCTATCGATACTCTTCCTGGCCCGGGAGCTTGCCCAGGGCGAAGAGAAGCGGTCCCGGCTCACGCTCGGCTCGCCGTGGATCATGGCGTTTGTGTTTGGCCTCCTGCACGGCCTCGGGTTTGCCGGCGCGCTCAGCGACATTGGACTGCCGGAAGACTCCCTCTGGCTGTCTCTGCTGCTCTTCAACGTGGGGATTGAGCTCGGCCAGATTGCGATCATTGCCGTGGTGCTCGTGCTCCTGCGGCTGGGAGCAAAGTTCACGACCCTCACTCAGACGGCGCGGATCGGCGCCTACGCCATGGGCGCCATGGCCGCCTTCTGGACCATAGACCGTACGCTTTTGCTGCTGTAACTTTGCTGCCTCAGCCCCTCGAACGTCAGGAGACTTCATGACCATTCGCCCATACGCCATCTGTATTGCGCTGCTCGCCGTCGCAGGCTGTTCCGAGCAGACACCGCCCGCAGCATCGAGCGAATCAGCACCGGCAGAAGACTTCACCACCACGCTCAGAACCGCGCTCGAGACGGCCAAGCCGGGCGACGTCATCGATATCCCCGAAGGGCGCTACGAATTCAAACGCAGCCTGGTGCTGAAGTCCGACGGTGTGACCATCCGCGGCCAGGGTATGGACAAGTCGGTCCTGAGCTTTGCCGGTCAGATTGCCGGCGCGGAAGGTTTGAGCGTCTCCGGCTCCGACTTTCTCATTGAAGACCTCGCCATCGAAGATACCGTCGGCGATGCCCTCAAGGTCAACGAAGGCAACAACATCGTCATCCGCCGAGTGCGCACCGAATGGACCAACGGCCCCGACGTCAACAACGGCGCGTACGGTATTTACCCTGTACAGACCACCAACGTGCTGGTAGAAGGCTCCATCGCCATTGCCGCATCCGATGCCGGCATCTATGTGGGGCAGTCCAGGGACGTGATCGTTCGCAACAACGAAGCACGGGACAACGTTGCCGGCATCGAAATCGAAAACACCATCGGTGCCGACGTCTACGAGAACCTCGCCGAAAACAACACCGGCGGCATTCTGGTTTTCAACATGCCGCAGATTCCGCAGCGCGGACACAGCACGCGGGTCTACAACAACAAGGTCATCGCCAATAACACCGAAAACTTCGCCGCCCCGGGTACCGCCGTCTCGGGGGTGCCGAAAGGATCCGGCATCATCATCAATTCCAACGATCGCGTAGAGATCTTCGCGAACGAAGTTTCCGATAACGAGACGGCAAACGTATTGATCTCGAGCTACTTCAGCGCCAACTACGCCGGGCAGCGGGAACTTGCGGAAAGCTTCGACCCTTACCCCGAAGAGATTTACATCTACGACAACACCTTCAGCGGCGGCGGTAACGCGCCCGGCTCAGACTATCTGGTACAGGTACGCGACGCCGTGTACGGCCCCGAAGGCGCCTTCCCCGACATCATCTGGGACGGCATTGTCAGCCCGGAGAAGCCGGTGGAGCTGAACGTCATCTGCGTTCAGAATGGCGAAGCGGAGCTTCTCAACACCGGCAACGGATTTGCCAACCCCAGCGTCGACATGGCCACCCACGACTGTGACGTTCCCAAGCTCGCGGCGATTGAGCTCGAGGCCGCCGGCGCCGAGTGAGGCGCTTCGCGCTGGCCGCACTCCTGCTGCTGACCGGGTGCGGCGGCTCGCCAGCGGTTGGCACGTTTGCGGCTGACGCCTATCCCGAACGGCTGTCCGCGTGGGGTATCGTCTGGAAGGAAGACGGCGCGCTCGAGCTTGCACCGCAAAGCTTCGTTTACGACCTCAACACCGCGCTTTTTACCGACTATGCGCTGAAGCTGCGCACCATCTACATCCCGCCCGATTCCCGGGCGAGCTACGTGGACTATGAGGCGTTCGAGTTTCCCGTTGGCAGCATCGTCTCCAAAACGTTCATGTATGCGGTCGACGACAAGGGCCGTGCCCTGCTGGATGCGAGCTGGGATGGCAATCCGGCCACGCTCGGGAAAACGGAAGTCATCGAGACGCGCCTCCTGGTACGCCAGGCGGAGGGCTGGGACGCGCTGCCTTACGTCTGGAGAGGAGACGATGCCTATTTGAGCATCACCGGCGACCTCATGACGCTGCCAACGACAACCGGGGATCTCAACTATCTGGTGCCGAGTAAAAACGAGTGCGCAAGCTGTCACGCCACCAACCATACGAGCGGCGCCATTCAACCGGTCGGTATCAAAGCCCGTCACCTGCATCGCGCACACCCGGTAACGGGTGAGAATCAGATCACTTTGTGGGAGGCGCGCGGCCAGCTGACAGGGGCACCCGCCCTGGCCGACATTTCTGCCAACGCGCTATGGGGAAATGCCGAAGCGAGCCTGGAACATCGGGCCCGTTCCTACCTCGACATCAACTGCGGCCACTGTCACAACCCCCAGGGCGCTGCCGATACGTCGGGGCTCCTGCTCGACTACCAGGTTCACGAACCCGGGGCGCTTGGCGTCTGCAAGGCGCCTATCGCAGCAGGCCGTGGTTCGGGCGGGTTCCTTTACAGCATCGTGCCGGGTGCAGCCGACCGCTCGATCCTGACCTTCCGCATGAGCACCTCCGACCCGGCAACCATGATGCCCGAGCTCGGCCGCACCCTCGTTCACGAGGAGGGGCTCAGTCTCCTCAACCGGTGGGTTGATTCACTGCAGGGTGAGTGTCTGTAGCGTCCTTGGTTTCTTCAGCCGCATCATCCAGCGCGGCCGGCTGCGTGCGCTGATTGAAAACAAAGCGCCGCATCATCAGGAAATTGTGAGTAGAAGCCAGCGCGGAACCAATGATAAGCGCAAAGAGGGGACGCCCGGCGAGAGGGCCAGTGAGCACGAGCACCGTGTAGCTGACAAAATTGATCGCCGCCCCCACGAGCTGGACGGCAATGTAGCGGCTCTTGCTCGATCCGCGCACCGATACGCCGAAGGTGTATCTGGCGTTCAGCACAAACGTGACGCTGATGGTGATCACAAAAGACACCACGCGCGCCGGGATGGCGCCCACATCCAGCACATAAACGAGAAACCAGAGCACACCCGCGTCGATGGCAAAGCCAATGGCACCAACGCTGAGGAACCGATAGAGGTGCACCCAGACCATTACTGCCGCCCGGTGACTTCCGCTTCGATGAGATAAGGGCCTTCAGTGCCCATACCTTCCTCCAGCGCCGCAACAAAATCTTCTGCGCTGGCGGTTTTACGCCCCGGCACGCCGTAGCCGCCAGCAAGCTTCACCCAGTCGATGTCAGGATCCGAAAGGTCAAAAAGACTCGCCGCTTTCTCGCCGACCGTGTTGACCCCCAGGCGGCGGTATTCGACGTCCAGAATGTTGTAGCTGCGATTCGAGAATATGACCGTCACGATGTTCAGGCGCTCTCTCGCCGCGGTCCAGAGATACTGAATAGTATACCCCGCACCGCCATCGCCAAGGAGGGCAAAAACCGGCCGGTCCGGACAGGCAACGGCAGCTCCCACCGCTGCAGGACCGCCCTGCCCGATGCTGCCACCGGTGAGATTCAGCCAGCTGTGACGCACCGCTTTCTGCAGCGCGGGATAGGCAGCACCCCCGCCCCCAGAATCGACCGTGATGATCGATTGATCGGGAATGAGCGCTGCCAGCGCCTGGGCCACCCCGCCCGTGGTGAGTTCACCCGCCGGTAGCGCGGGTCGGTTACCGTGCGGTACCGTCTCGGGAAACTCCGGCGCATCCAGCGCATCAGCCACACGTTTGAGCGCCGCCACCACGTTCTCATTGCGGTGCGCAAGCGTGGCCACGTCCGTACCTTCGGCAACCAGGCTGCTCGGCGTCTCGGGATACGCAAAAAAGCTTACCGGCGCCTTGGCGCCTGCGAGCACGAGTTTCTTGACCGGTTCCATGACCGCAAGGACCTGCTCCGGAAAATACGGCATCCGCTCGACCGGGAAGAGTCCGGGGCCTGCTTCGACGCGCGCCGGGAAGGTTGTCGAGAACACTTTGCAACCCGTCTTCCTGGCGATGCGGCCCGCCTGCTGCACGCCTTCCGCGCTCAATCCCGCGCCATCGAGGAGAAGCATCGCGTCCGCGCCGCCATTGCCCAACGCATCCACCGCTTCGATGACACCATCGTTGGTCACCTCGGCAAACTCGCGGGTGAGCCTCGGTCCGTGGGTTGCATGTCCGTTACCCCAGGCGCAGTCCGCGGGCACAATCAGCGTGGCAATGTTGCCGAGGCTGTCGGGATTGGCTGACAGGGCGGCGGCAGCCGCGTCGCGGGCATCCTGACCCAGGCCTTCCGCCGTGCCGGCGCTGCGGATCCACGCGGACACACCACGCGCGATGTCCTCGATGTTGGATGTCAGCGGTGCATCGTACGGCAGGTGGTAGCCTGCATGATCTCCGATGATGTTGATGAGTGGCGTTGCCGCGCGCCGCGCGTTGTGCAGATTGGCAATACCGTTGCCGAGCCCCGCACCGAGATGGAGGAGCGTGCAGGCCGGGGTTTCTTTCATGCGCGCGTAGCCGTCCGCCGCACCGGTACAGACCCCTTCGAAAAGGCAGAGGATGGCACGCATGTCATTGACGCCATCGATTGCCTGCACCATGTGCATTTCCGACGTTCCCGGGTTGGCAAAACACACGTTCACCCCGGCGCTGACCAGACCCCGGATCAGCGACTCGCCACCGTTCATAGACACCCTCAAGTATTGTCCCCAACGGGCCAAGCTTACTCGATTTGACGCCAGATTACCGGCAGCGGCACACTCGCGCTTCGTCCACGATCAAGAGGTCCACAGGGCTCATGAGCGCAGCTACGCATCCACTGGGAACACCCGCCGTGTGCCCGCCCGAGACCGTCATCGAAGACTGGATCGACTATAACGGCCACCTGAACATGGCGTTCTACAACGTGCTTTTCGACCACGGCGTCGACCACGTTTACGATCATCTCGGCATTGGTGAGGCCTATACGCGCAGCGGCGCCGGTTCCTGCTTCACGCTCGAAGTCCACGTGCACTACCTGAACGAGCTCGCGCTCGGCGACGAGGTGGAAGTGCACTTCCGCCTGCTCGACTTCGATCACAAGCGTCTGCACTTCTTTGAGGAGCTCTATCACCGCAAAGAGGGGTACCTGGCCGCAACCTCGGAACAGCTCGCCATGCACGTGGACATGCGGAGCCGACGCTCGGCCCCTTTCCCCGACGCCGCGCAGGCTGCTATCGAGGCGCTGCACGCCGCTCACGGAGGGTTGGCAGTGCCGGCTCAGGTCGGTCACCGGATTGGTATCACCGGGCGCTAGGCTCCGGCGCACTTTCCGTCAGGCAAAAAAAAGCTGCCCTGCGGCAGCTTTTCCAGTCTCGCGCGTAGCGCGTATCAATAGCCTTCCAGCTCACCGTAGCGGTTGCGGTGGAAATTGACGTCTCCAAACGTCTGCTCGGTGACGGCGGCACGCTTGATGAAGAAGCCAATGTCGAATTCGTCGGTCATACCGATGCCGCCGTGCATCTGAATGCCTTCCCGGGATACGAGATTGAACGTCTCACCGACCTTGGCCTTGGTCAAGCTGGCAAGCTTGGCTACTTCAGCTGCATCGCGGCCTTCGTCCAGCGCCGTCAGCGCTTCGAGCACACAGCTCTTGGAAAGCTCAATTTCGCAGAACATGTTGGCTGCGCGGTGCTTCAACGCCTGGAAGCTGCCGATAGCAACTCCGAACTGCTTGCGTTCCTTGAGGTATTCGACCGTGCGCTCGAAACACTCCTGCAGGCTGCCGAGCATCTCCGCAGAAAGGCCAATCCGGGCGATATCGAGCGCCGGATCGAGAATGTCAGCGCCACCGTCGACGCTGCCGACAACGGCATCCGCCCCGACGCTGACGCCGCTGAGCTCAATATTGGCGGCGTTGCGCGAATCCACCATTTGCGTGCGGGTGACGTTGACGCCATCGGCGTTGCGATCTACCAGAAAGAGCGTGATGCCGTCCCGGGCACCCTGATCACCGCTCGTGCGCGCAGCGACGATCAGCTGATCCGCCACGTGCCCGTCGAGCACAAACGTCTTCTTGCCGTTCAGCGTGTAGCCATCTCCGGCGGATTCAGCGCTGGTGGCAATATTGTAAGGCGCGTGACGGTGGCCTTCCTCGAGCGCGAGCGCAAGCAGCAGCTCACCGGTCGCAACTTTTGCCAGCATCTCCGCTTTCTGCGCATCACTTCCGCCCAGATTGACGACGGTGCCGCCCACCCAGGCGCTGCTGAAAAGCGGACTGGCGGTCAGGGTACGCCCGGTTTCTTCCGTAACGACGCCAAGACCCTTGTAACCAAACGCCAGGCCACCGTGTTCTTCCGCCCACGGAATGGCCGCCCAGCCAAGCTCCACCATGGCGTTCCAGGTGTCGCGGTCAAAGCCTTCTGCATTTTCGCTGTCGCGTAGACTGCGCAGCTGGGCAATGGGTGCGTTGTTCGTGCAAAAATCTTTTGCACTGTCTTTGAGCATGTTCTGCTCTTCGTTGAGGATCATCGGCATCGAGCGCCCCCTACTCCTTACGGTCTCGTTATTGGTCTTTCCGGCGACGAAGCTCAGCCGCTCGAGCGGCGTGAATCGCGTTGGGTCAAACCGTTTATGGAACCAGAGTAAAGGCGATATGTCGAGGGGAGAACGCTGCCCCGGGACCAGGTCGCAGAATTACGATTTTCTTACATGCGCGATACATGGGCAGCGCAGTACCTTGTGACGCGCTTCTCTAAAATTCTCCGCAGTACTTATTGAAGCGATCCCGACGTGAGACGAACTCCGTTACTAATAGCCTTACTTTGCATTTTGCTGTGCACACGCGTATGTGCCGCAGAAGCCGGGATTGCAGAGGCAAGTACCATTCCTAATGACGTTGTCATCACCGCAACGTCACAGGAGTCCACCTATGGGGCGTCCGCGTTGGAGAAGAGCAGTACCAGCGCGGACTCCCTTGACTTCTCATTCATGGTGGTCCTCACTCTAGGCGTCATCGGGCTCTTGTGGGTCCGCCGGCAAAGCCAGGCGCTCTAAGCCAGCGCCAGCTCAGAAACCACCAACAGACCTTTCGCTTAGTCAAATAGATTGTCCGCATAGGATGTTGCACCCGACCCTCGTCGAGCTGCAGGCTCGTCTGCACCGCACCCTGCCCATGGGCCGCATCGAGGTGGTCAAGCTGCCCGGGCTGCCACGACTCGAACTTGGCCTCATCAACGCCGACTTTCCCACGGGTCCGCTGCCTGGAGAGATCATGCACGCGGTGATTGCTGAGCCCGCCTACTGGGCATTCTGCTGGGGCAGTGGTCTCGCCGTTGCACAGTGGCTGGACGCGCGGCCCGAAGCCGTCAGCGGCAAGGCCGTCGCCGATCTCGGCGCGGGTTCCGGGGTGGTTGCCATCGCGGCAAAACGGGCCGGGGCGAGCCGGGTGATCGCCTGTGACAACGACGCTGATGCCCTGTATGCCAGTCGTGTCAACGCCGCGCTGAACGGCGTGGACATCGAATTTTGCGCGGACGTCAGCGATCTGCCGAGCGACCTGGACGTGCTTTTCATGGCCGACGTGCTTTACGACCGCAGCAACTTTGCTTTGATAGAACGCGCCAAACCGCTCGCCGAGCGACTCGTCATTGCCGACTCCCGCGTCACGAGCGTCGAGGATCCCGCTTTCCGGACCACACACCGGGCTGACGCCCTGACGTACCCCAATCTTGGGGAATTCGACGAGTTCAGGCACGTGCAGTTTTTCGAATTCAACCGCGCCACGCAGAACATCTGATCAACCCGCCTCTGGCGTCGGAAGCTTTGTTATTGACGCGAGAGGCTTTCGTAAACCGCAAGGCTGAGGTCCGCGACGTTACCGTTGAGAATGGCCCGTTCCGTCTCCATCTCCCGGGAACGCAGCCAGGCGAGCGCAGTCTGCATGTCGATAAAATCGGCAATGAGCACTCTGTTCCAACGGCTGTCACCTTCAAACACTTCAACCTGGCTGTCCCAGACGATGCGCCCCTGTGTTGCCGCGAGCTGTTCTCGGACCATCACGAACGGGTCCGTGGCTGACGACGCGCGCCACACGACCAGACCGCGGCGCCACTGATCGGCCGCCGGCTCGTAGCTGCCGAGCTTCAGCGTTGCGATGTCCGTGACGCTGCGGTTGATGAGGCGATACGGGCCGGACGTCATGATCTGCGCCAGGTCCTGAGCGCGCGGCAGGCGCACCAGCGACAGCTGCTGCCATTCGTCGGCGCGGCGGCCTTCGAGGAGATAAACCTGCCGGTAGCGGGATGCCAGCCGTGCGCCTTCGCTGGCCAGGAGGCCCGCGAGCGGCTGGTGATAACGCGCCTCGAGCGCGCCCGCGGGTTCCAGCCGCACAAAATCCACCAGCGTATAGGATGCCTCCCGATTGGGATCGATGAACGCAAGGTTTGCCAGCCCCGGTCCCATCCACAACGTTGCCCCACCGACCAGTACCGCCACCAGCACGAGCATGCCGGTCAGTATTCCCAGCCCTCTGACCAATTGATCTTCCTGCAATATCGAAACGCTGATGATAAGGCTTTCGCGCACTGATGTGTGCCGCCTCGGATCTGGTACCGAACCGGCATACCCGGTACGCTGCAGGCTTTCGAGATTCAAGGGGAGAGCGCCATGAGCACCGTCGAGTACCAGGACATCATCTACACGGTCAAAGATCCCGTAGCCATCATTACCCTCAATCGGCCCGACGCGCTGAACGCGTTCACGACGCGAATGCTGGCAGAGATCCGCCACGCACTGGCGGCAGCGGAGACGGACGAAAACGTCGTCGGCATCGTGCTGACCGGAGCGGGACGGGGTTTCTGTCCAGGTATGGACATGGGCGCTCTGGACAACCTGAGTTCCGGGTCTGGCGAGGCTGAAGATTTGAGCGCCCTGCGTGCATCGCCCGGCGACCCGGCGCTGGGAGAGAACTTTCAAATCACGTACACGTACCTGCAAGCGGTGCGCAAACCCATCATTGCCGCCATCAACGGCGCCTGCGCGGGTCTGGGCCTGGCGGTAGCCCTCCTCGCCGACATGCGCTTTGTCGAACGCCAGGCGAAGTTCAGCACGGCCTTTGCCCAGCGCGGACTGATTGCCGAGCACAGCATCAGCTGGACCCTGCCGCGCCTCATTGGCAGCGGCAACGCCCTGGATCTGCTGTGGAGCGCACGCAAGTTCGACGGCGCAGAGGCCAAAGCGCTGGGCCTTGCCGAGCGCCTGGTCGAAACCGGAGAGTCCCTCGACGCCGCCATCTCCTACATCGAGGATCTGGCCGCCAACTGCAGCCCAACCTCACTCAAAGTCATCAAGGCGCAGGTCCATCGTCACCTCAACATGCCGCTGGGTGAAGCCATGCAGGAAACGAACGATTGGATGGCGCAAAGTCTCGAGCGGGAGGACTTCCGCGAGGGTGTACGCTCGTTCATCGAGAAGCGGCCGCCTGAGTTCAAGCGTGTCTCCGTCTGAAACGATCACGCAGCATCGCATCGCCAGCCACGACCTCGACATCAGCGTGCTGGAGGTTGGCGAGGCTCACGATCCTGCGTTCATCATGGTCCACGGTCTGCGCGACAGCGCACACGCACTCCTGCCGATGGCCCGGGAGCTGATCGCAGGCGGGTCGCGGCTGCGTATCCTGCTGCCAGAGCTGCGCGGTCACGGAGACAGCGACCATCCGTCAGCCAATGCCTATGCGCTGGCGAACTTCGTGATGGATCTGCATGCGGTGTACGAGCGCTTTGCCCCAACCGGCGCCGCGCTCTTCGGACACAGCCTCGGCGGCCACATCACCACCAAGTTTGCGGCCATGTTTCCCGAACGGGTCCCGGCCCTCATCCTCGTGGAAGGCCTGGGTCCGCCGCATCGACCGCACGAAGATGACGCGGAGCTCGAAGTCGCGGCCTTCCGTGAGATGCTGCTGCACCGGCTTGCGCCCGGTCACGGCCGCGGTCGACCCATTGAAGACATCGATGACGTGATCGCGCGCCTCAGACGTAATAATCCGCGTCTCAGCGCAGATGCCGCTGCGGGGCTCGCTCCGCACCTGGTGCGCCACACAGAAGCCGGTTGGTGCTGGGCGTTCGATCCACGCGCAAGCAGCGTTTTTGTCGGCACATCCCGAGCGTGGAACGAAACGTTCTGGCGCCAGGTGAAAGCCCCAACGTGCATCATCAGCGGCACGCTGTCGCATGAGTATTGGGGTCGAGAAATGCCGGCTGCCCAATTCTCGGGGCACTTTGCGGAGGGTGAAATGGAAGCTCGCGCCGGCGCCTTCGCCAATCATGAGCATCACTGGTTCGACGGCTCGGGGCATATGGTGCACTACGACGAACCGGACCGCCTCGCGGAAACTTGTCGAACTTTTCTGGAGAAACACTATGTCTGACGTCATCGCCACCGATCTCAGCCAATTCGACGGCGCTGAGATTGTTGCCGGCCTCAATCAATACCTGCGCCTGCGCACGACACCCATCGGGATGAAACTGTTTGCAGACAAAGCCGAGATGGAAGCGATACCCCGCATCCGACGCCCGCAAGACGTGCACACGACCGACCAGATAGTCGGCCAGGCGTCTCGGAACGGCTGGACGGTGGGGATCACGGCAGACGACCTCGTCGGGGCACAGTGCAGTACCGTCATTGGCCTGCACCCGAGGAGCGACGAGTGGCTGTCCGGCGACCGGATGACCGGCGTGTGGTATGCCACCCAGGAGGACGCCGCCGCCCATCAGGCAGCCATGGACGTTGTGCCCCACGGCCAGTACGAGGCCATGGCGGTCAGCCCGCTCGCAAGCGGCCGCCTCAATCCGCCCGACATCTGTCTGATCTACGCCACGCCCGCGCAGATGATCATCTTCATCAACGGCCTGCAGTGGACGGGTTATCAGAAACTCGAGTGGGGTTGCGTCGGCGAGTCTGCCTGCGCCGACTCCTGGGGGCGGGCGCTGGCAACGGGCGAACCGAGCCTGTCGATTCCATGCTTTGCAGAGCGGCGCTACGGCGGGGTGATGGAGGATGAGCTGCTGATGGCCATACCGCCGCACTTCCTGCCCAAGGTGATTCAGGGCCTCGATGCGCTGTCGAAAAACGGTCTGCGCTATCCCATCCCCCAATACGGCGTCAACAACGACGTGCGTGCGGGTATGGGCGTTACCTACTAGCTGGATACCATCATGGAACTTTATGACGCCATGTCGACGCTGCGGGCCGTGCGTCGGTTGAAGCCCGATCCCATTCCGGACGACGTGCTCGAGCGTGTGCTCACCGCCGCGACGTGGGCCCCGACCGGAGGCAACCACCAGTCGTGGCGCATTGTGGTCGTGCGCGATCCGGCGCGCAAACAGGCGCTGGAAGATCTCTACCGTCCGCATTGGGAGGGCTACATCCCGGGCTATGAAGCCCACATGGCCAACATGCCGCCCGCCCAGGCAGAAAGCTCGCGCAAAGCGCTGGCGGCCGGAACCTATCTCGCCACGCACCTGCACGAAGTGCCGGTCATCTGCGTCTTCTGCTTCAATCCGTCACACATCACGATCACCGATGCCGAACAGCCCCGCCCGAGCGTGGTTGGCGGCGGCTCGATCTATCCCGCCGTGCAGAATCTCCTGCTTGCGGCCAGGAACGAGGGACTCGGCTGCGTGCTGACGACGCTCCTGTGCATGGAGGAACCTGCCGTCAAAGCGCTCCTCGACATTCCCGAAACATGGCACACCGCGGCGCACGTGCCCCTCGGTTACCCGGTGCTTGGCGGGCACGGACCCATTTCGCGGCGCCCCATCGACACCATGGTGCACTGGGAGACGTTCGGCGGTTGAAGGTGAGCTGGCCGACTTCGCCAGTTGTTGGTGTTTCCGCTCACTGCAAACACCAAACGAACACGGGTAACCCATTGATTTAGCTTGTCTTTACGAGTGGCTCGGTTATTGCAGACTCTCTGTGGTCGATGGCAATCGACCATGATTACAGAGAGGATGTCTCACGCAGGAGGGGAGCCAGAATGACGAAACTCGAAACGACAATGACGTCCCTGGTGGGTGTGCTGTCCCTGTTAGGTGTCGTCTTTACCGTGACGTTCATGATCAGAGGCGGCGCCAACGAAGGTTTTGCTGAGTACCCGGTTGTTACCAACCTGCACGTCGTTCCGGGACTCCTCTATCTCGCGCTCGCGCCGCTGCAGTTCCTGAGTCCCATACGTGATCGTTATCGCAGCTACCATCGCTGGAGTGGGCGACTACTGGCCACCGTGGGACTGATCCTGGGCGCGGCTGCGCTCTTCATCTCGCTCGTGTTCCCCTATTCGGGACTCGCGGAACAGATCATCGTCAGCGGCTTTGCCGTGTTCTTTCTCTTTGCCATCGTGAGGGGGGTGCAAACCGCCCGGTCGCGGCGCTTCGCCGAGCACCGCGAGTGGATGATGCGCGCCTTCTCAATTGGCCTCAGCATCGTGACGATGAGACTGATCTTCATACCGATACTCGTCGCCATCGGCGGGCCAACGCGGGCGGAAGCAGAGCTCTACTCCATCGTGTCCTTCACCATCGCCTTTGTCCTGCATGCGCTCGGTGCTGAGCTCTGGATCAGGCACACCCGGTCAGCTACCCGCACGCCAAGCGACCCACTTGCCTCGACGGGTTGAACGCTGCGGCGGCAACCCCAAGGGTTTGCGGCGTCTTTGCAGAGTCAGGGCGAAAGGCGCAGACTGACGCGCACTCACTGCCGGATGCGCTCATGACAACTCAGCACGGTCACAGCAACTCACCCGCGAGTCTGAACATTGTCAGCCCGGATCTTGCGCATGAAGACATACACGACCGGCTGCTGGAGCACGGCTATCTGATCATTGAAGAACTTGCGGTCGAACTCGCTCGCCGGGCCCGCAGTGACCTCGATCCGCACATTGGCGATGCACCCTTCGGCCACGACGAGTTTCTCGGGGCCAGGACAAAGCGGCTGGGCGGCGTTCTGAAGAAATCGGTTGCTGCCCGGGATCTCGTGACCCATCCAACGGTTCTTGCCCTTGCCGAGAGCACGCTGCTGAGGTTCGCGGCCAACTTTCAGCTGAACTTCTCCGGCGTGATGCATCTCGAACCCGGCGCTGAAGCACAGCCGCTCCACCGTGACGGCGACCTCTACCCGCTGTCGCACCTGGGCATGACCACCTTGATGCCCACGATGTGGGCGCTGTCGGATTTTGATGCCGCCAACGGCGGCACACAAGTTGTCCCCGGCAGTCACCTCTGGGCCGACGCACGGCAGGCTGAACACGACGAAATCGTAAATGCCGAGATGCCCCTGGGATCGGTGCTGATCTACCTCGGCGGCACGATACACGGGGGCGGCGCAAACAACAGCAACCGCGACCGGACGGGCCTTGCGTTGCAGTACAGTCTGGGCTGGCTGCGCCAGGAGGAAAACCAGTATCTCGCTCACCCCCCGGAGGTAGCGGCAGAATTCTCCGAGGAATTGCGCCGCCTGATCGGATATGACTACGGCGGTCCGTATCTGGGTTTTTTCAACGGTGACGATCCGCATCGCCTCTTCGAGCCAGGCTACGACGGGCCTGCAATGCGATCCCGGCCTGAGCTGGATGCGGCCAAAGCGAAGCTGCCGCTCTTCGACGTGAAGGCACTGGTTCGGAAAATGAAGACCGTGCTCTGACTGCAGGATCCAATCGGTAAAAAGCTATGTGCCGAGCGTCAGGCTTTGCCGCAGCGCTTGAGCTGCTGCGCGTAGCGGGATGCCTGATTCTGCACCTTGCGCGCATAACCCTGCACGGTGGGCGAGTTCTTCCAGACGCCACGGGCGTATCCGCCATGACCCGAGTAATACGCGAGATACAGGTGATACGGATCGCTTTTGGCAATGCCCAGTCGTTTGTGCGAGCGGTGGTTGTACCAGCCGATGAAGTCCATGGCGTCGCTGAAGTTATCGCGGTCGGTAAACCAGCGATCGGTTTGCGCCTCGTAGTCCTGCCAGGCTTCGTCCGTTGCCTGGGCGTAACCGTAGGCAGACGACAGGCGGCGCCACGGGATTAGGCCGAGGATGCGTTTGCGCGGCGGTTTTGCATCGGCAACGTAGTGTGACTCACGGTGCACGAACGCCATGCCAACATGAACCGGCATCCCCCACTTCTTCTTCGCTTTGCGCGCCGCCTTGTACCAGCCGCGTTTTTCATCGAACACTTCACAGACGTTTTCCGGCTGCTTCGGCGGATTCGCCGCGCAGCTGCCGAGGGCAACCGTTGCCGTAAGGCAGGCTGCAATACTGAGCGTACGGCTCCACCAGCGGAGTCCGGGCCTCAATTCAGAGTGTGTCCACGCCATGTTCTTCAAGAAAAGCGATAAACGCCTCTTCGTCCATTACCGGTATGTCCAGTTCGGTGGCTTTTGCCAGCTTGCTACCCGCACCCGGCCCCGCCACCACCTGATGGGTCTTGGCAGAAACCGATCCTGAGACCTTGGCACCAAGCGCCACCAACATAGCTTTGGCATCATTTCGTGTCATTCGTTCCAACGTCCCGGTAAGCACCCAGGTCTGCCCGGTGAGCAGATTGTCGTCACGTTTCTTCTCGGGCTGCGGCCAGTCCACACCCTGCGCGACCAGATCTTCGACCACGCGCCGATTGTCTGCATCCGCAAAAAAATCAGCAATCTTGCCGGCCACGATGGGTCCCACGTCGTCCACCTGCTCGAGGCTGTCGGTATCCGCCGCCATCAGCTGCTCCAGATCGCCGAAGTGTCTGGCCAGATTCGCCGCGGTCGCCTCACCCACTTCGCGAATGCCGAGCGCATAGATGAACTTTGCCAGCGTCGTTGCTTTGCTGCGCTCAAGCGCGTCGATGAGGTTCTGCGCGGACTTCTCACCCATACGCTCGAGGGCGGCCACCTGCTCCACGGACAGCCGGTAGAGGTCTCCGGCGTGAGTGATGAGCGCTTCGTCGACCATCTGTTCCACGAGCTTGTCGCCCAGCCCGTCGATGTCCATAGCCAGGCGTGAGGCAAAGTGCTTCAAACCCTCTTTGCGCTGCGCCGGACAGACGTTGTGCGATGCGCTGCATCGCGCCACGGCCTCGTCCTCGGGCTGTACGATCGGACTACCGCACGACGGACACGCCGAAGGAAGCGCAATCGGCTGGGCATCTTCCGGCCGTTTCGATTCGATGACCGAGACGACCTGTGGAATCACATCACCAGCACGGCGGATCATCACCCGGTCACCAATGTGCAGACCAAGCCGCGCAATCTCGTCCATGTTGTGCAGCGTTGCGTTGGATACCGTCACGCCACCCACAAACACCGGCTCGAGGCGGGCCACCGGCGTGATGGAGCCGGTGCGTCCCACCTGAAACTCGACGTTTTCGACCTGCGTGGTCGCCTCTTCCGCAGGGTATTTGAAGGCGATGGCCCATCTGGGCTTTCTCGTCACGTTGCCGAGCTCACTCTGCAACGCCAGCTGATTGACCTTGATGACAACCCCGTCGATGTCATAGCCGAGCGAGGGGCGCGCCTCCTGCAACGCCTCGACATAGGCCATGCACGCTGTGAGATCAGCTACCTCTTCGAGACGGTCGTTGACGCGCAGGCCCCACTGACGGAATTGTTCGATTACCTGCGAGTGGGTTTCCGGCTGCCAGCCGCCATCTACCCAGCCGAGGCTGTAGCAGAACATCGTCAACGGTCTCGACGCGGTGATCCTTGAATCCAGCTGACGCAGGCTCCCGGCGGCGCCGTTACGCGGATTGATCATCGGTTTCTCGCCGCTTGCGACAGCGCGTTCGTTGAACTCGTGAAAGTCTTGAGTGGGGATATAGACCTCACCGCGCACTTCGAAACGCGGAGGCAGGTTGTCAGCTTCGAGCTTCAGCGGTACGGACTTGATCGTACGCACGTTGCTGGTGATGTCTTCGCCCGTCTGACCGTCACCGCGCGTTGCAGCCATCGCCAGCACACCCTGCTCGTAGACGAGCGCAACGGCCACCCCGTCGATTTTCGGCTCACAGGTAAAGCTCATCGCGCCGGGGTCGGTCAAACGTCCTTCACAGCGCGCAATCCAGTCGCTCAGCTCCTCTGCCGACGTGCACTTGTCGAGAGACAGCATTGCCACTTCGTGGGTGACTTTGTCGAACTGATCGGAGGGCGCTCCACCGACGCGCTGACTCGGCGAATCGACGGTAACGAGATCGGGGTGTTCCGCTTCGAGGGCTACGAGCTCATCGAACAGGCGGTCGTATTCCGCATCGGCAATCTCGGGAGCGTCCAGCACGTGATAGCGGTGCAGGTGATAGTTCAGCGCCCTGCGCAGCTCAGCCAGCCGCTGCGCTGCTTCATCTGCCACCATTTCAGGCTCGTTTCGACAACCTGCGCCGCGCGAAGTCAGCAATGCGCTGACGCATGTGCTCAGTCGCCTGACCGGACAGTGCGCTCAGCGCTTCGTCTCGCAGCTCTCCACCCAGGGCAACGGCTACCTGACGCGAAGCATTCAACATGTCTTCGAACGCGCCACTGGCGTCTTCCGGCCCGGGAAGCTGCATGAAGAACGACATACCCGGTGAGCGCATGGACTCCAGATCGGCGAGGTCGAACGTGCCGGGCTCCACGGCGTTGGCAACGCTGTAGAGCTTCGCCTTGGTGGCGGGGTCGATGCGGTGGAAGATGTTCATGTCTCCGTAACGCAGCCCCTGAGCGCGCAGGGCGTTGATCAACCCCTCGCCTTCGAACAGTTCACCCCGGGGAGCGAGAATATTGATGACCAGAAGCTCTTCCACGGGCGTCGCCTGTACGTTCGTGTCACTCTGCTGGGGTGCAGTTTCCCGTCCTTTGCGACTCCTGGGTGCGGTGACGAGGAGGTCATCGCCCATGTCCACATCCTTGACGGAAGCCTGTGCGCTCGACGGGACATCGTCCGCAGTTGAAATATCGACGGGTTTGCGGGGCGGCGCCTGGTGAACGCGCGGCCGGGGCTTCTGTTCGGGCTGAGGTGTCCGGGCCGCTTCGGCAACCGGGTCCATCAGCGTCGGCGACGGATCGTTGAATTCGAGGTTTTCCTGCGCCGGCTGCTCTTTGCGGCGATTCACGACCCGGGCGCCGCCGTTTGGCAGCTCGCCACGCAGGCGCTCGATCTCATCGATGTCATCCGGGATCAGGTCCGGCACGATGTCCATCCTGAGGGGCTCACGCTTGGCGCGCCAGGCAATCCAGAATCCATGCCCGACCACCATCGCGATCAGGATCCCGCCACCTATGAGGATAAAATCTTTAATGTCCAACCTAGGCTCCTTGGTCGCCCTGCGGGGCAACCGCTGAAATCAACCTGTCTGCGCCCGTGCGTCAAATCGCCATGGCTGCAGCCTCGTCCACGTCTACAGAAACGAGGCGTGAAACGCCGGGCTCCTGCATCGTGACGCCCATCAGGTAGTCGGCCATCTCCATCGTGATCTTGTTGTGTGTTATCACAAGGAACTGCACGTCAGCTGACATTTCTTCGATGAGCGCCGCAAAGCGCGATACATTAACGTCGTCGAGCGGCGCATCCACCTCATCCAACAGACACACGGGACTGGGATTCAGGTGGAAAATCGCGAAGATGAGAGCAACAGCCGTCATGGCTTTCTCACCGCCGGACAACAAATGCACGCTGGCATTGCGCTTACCGGGCGGTCTCGCCATGAGCGAGACGCCGGTATCGAGTAGGTCCTCCCCGGTTAGTTCTAAATAGGCGTGTCCTCCGCCAAATACCTTCGGGAACAGTTCGCCCAGACGACTGTTCACCGCTTCGAACGTGCTCTTGAAGCGAGTCCGCGTTTCTTTGTCTATTTTGCGGATGGCTTCGAGCAGGGTTTCCAACGCCTGCTCCAGATCTTCGGCCTGCGCGTCCAGATAAATCTTGCGCTCAGACTCCTGTTCATATTCTTCGATTGCCGCGAGGTTGATCGCTCCGAGCCGCTGTATGCGGCGCCCGAGGCGTTCGAGATTTTCACTCCAGGCCGCTTCCGCCGCCTCTTCAGGCATCTCGGCCAGCACTTTTTCGAGCGCGTGGCCCGTGTTCTCAAGCTGCTCGAGAAGGTTCGATTCCTGCACGCTCAGACCCTGGCGCTCGACGCGCTCACCCTCCAGCACCTCGCGCACCTGAGCTGCCCGCTTCTCCGTCTCGTGCTTTTCGGTTTCGAGTTTCCGGGTGGTCTGCTCGCGCGCCTCCAGATTTTCGCGGATCTCGCTCAAACGGGCTTCGACGGCGACGCGATCCGTGAGCTTCTTTTCCAGATCCTGCTGCAGATTCGGCAATGGCATGTTGCTCGTGGCGATGCCGGAGCTGAGCTTCTCGTGCTGCTCGGCAAGCTCGACCTGCTGAGCAACGAGGCGTTCCCTGGCCGTTTCACTCGCGGCAAGGCGGGACTGTAGTCCTTCTTTTTCGACGTTGAGCGCATAGTACTGATCGCGGCTCAAGCGCGCCGTTTCGCGAACCTCAGCGAGGGCTGCATCCATCTCACCGCGTTCCGCCGATAGCGCTTCGCGCACGCCGTCCTGTCCTTCGCGGCTCTGCTCGGCATCGCGCAGCGCCTGCCGCGCCGTACCCAGCCGTTTCTCTTCCTGCCCGAGCTGCTCTTCGATTTCGGCAAGCTCCTGCGCCAGCTGCTCGCGGCGAGCGCCGGCTTCTTCGAGCTTGACGCGGGTGACCCCGTGGTCTGTGCGACGCTGACCCAGATTTTGATTCAGCTCGTTGACGGTGCGCTGGAGCTCCTCGCGCTGGGCTTCCAGGCGTTCGACCCGTGCGCGCCCCTCCTGCACGTGATTCTGCAGCTCGCCCAGCGTACGCTCGGCCTCTTCGACACGCACGCCCAGCGTCTCGAGCATCTGCCCGCGCGCTATCACACCGGCCTCATGATCATGATCGTGCAAGACGCGCACCCAGTCGGGGCCAACCCAGAACCCTTCGCGGGTGATGATGCTCTGTCCGGATCTCAGATAGCGACGTCGCGCCAGCGCCACCGGGGTGGACTCCGCAGCGAACACCCCGTGGAGGAGCGAAACCGCGTTGAGCGCATCCGCGCGCACGAGCGAGTTGAGGCTCGGCAGCTCGAGCGCGGCATTCCCTGCATCCTGTCCGGCGCTGCCGGCATTCTCGACGAGGGCAAGATCGCCATCGGGAAGCTCCGCGAGAGACGCGGCGAAGTCATCGAGGTTCTCGACGCGCAGCGCGCTCAGGAAATGACCCAGCACGGTTTCCACCGCGCGCTCCCAGCCCGGCACGACGGCGAGATGTTCCCCGAGGCGCGGGCTTGCACCCAGCTCGTGGGCCTGAATCCAGGCTTCCGCCTCCTGCACGTTCTGACCGAGGGCCGCATCCTGCTGCGCCTGCAGCGCGGCAAGCTCGTGCCGCAGGTTCTGCACCTCGGTGCGGGCCTCTTCCAACACGCGCTCGCGAACCAGCACGTCCTCACGCGCGCTGCCAAGCTCTTTCAGACATTCGTCGATGCGCATGTCCAGCAGTCGCGACTCGCGCTCGAGCCCGGTAATTTCTTCAGCCAGCTGATCGACATCGGCGCCTTCGGAATCGTCGACGTGCTGCGCCTGGCGCTGATTGAGTTCGTTGCGCCGACCGCGCAGCCGCACCAGCAGCTGTTCGAGGTGCTCGATGCGTGATGCCTGGACTTCCGCCTCGCGATCGTTGTGCGCCGCCTGTGCGTTGAATTCGTCCCAGCGCACCTGCCAGTCTCTGAGCTTCGCTTCCACTTCAGCCAGCGCGTCCTGACAGCGCGCATCTTCGCGGGCGAGCACATCCACTTTCGGTACCAGCTCGTTGATGCGCTCCTGCAATCCGCTGATCTGCGTTTCGTCCATGGCAAGCTGACGGTCGGTTTCGACGCGCCGCTGCGCCACACCCTGCAGGTCGAGCTCCAGCTGCTTGACCCGGGCCTGGTTGAACTGAATGGCTTCCTCGATCCGCGCAATGTCGGCACCGAGCTGATAGTACTGACCCTGCACCTCGTTGAAGGTATCGGTGCTGCTCGCATGCTCAGCGCGGCTCTTTTCGATGTCCGCTTCGAGCTGACGCTGGGCGGCAAGGGTTTTCTCGAGCTCGATCTCGAGCTCACGGATGCGTTCTTCGCGGCTGGCAAGCTCCGCGTGCAGCGCGCCGTGGCGCAGCGCGTAAAGCTGGGCCGTGACGAGGCTCTCCTCCGCGCGCAGCTCCCGATATTTCTCCGCCGCCTGCGCCTGGCGCTGCAGACGATCGAGTTGTCTGCCAAGTTCCTCGCGTATGTCGTTGATACGTTCGAGATTTTCCCGGGTGTGCTTGATGCGATTTTCCGTCTCGCGGCGGCGTTCCTTGTACTTCGAGATGCCCGCCGCCTCTTCCAGATAGACCCGCAGCTCCTCGGGCTTAGCTTCGACCAGCTGCGAGATCATGCCCTGCTCGATGATGGAATAGCTGCGCGGACCGAACCCGGTGCCCAGGAAGATGTCCTGGATGTCGCGGCGTCGGCACTTGTTGCCGTTCAGGTAGTAATTCGACTGGCCGTCCCGGGTCACCTGCCGGCGGATGGCAATGTCAGCGTACGCGGCATACTCGCCACCAATGCGCCCGTCGGAATTGTCGAAGGTGAGCTCAATGCTTGCGACCGCGGTCGGCTTACGCGTGTTGGAGCCGTTGAAGATGACATCGGTGAGATTTTCGCCGCGCAGCTGCTTGGCAGAGCTTTCGCCCATGACCCAGCGGACTGCGTCGATGATGTTGGATTTGCCGCAACCGTTGGGGCCAACTACGGCGCAACGATTGCCGGGGAGGGTAACCGTCGTCGGGTCGACAAACGATTTAAAACCAGCAAGCTTGATATGCTTAAGTCGCATCTTTGTGTCATTTGAACCGCCAGCTCAGGTCTATTGAGGTCTGTGAAGAAAGAGCTGTAAGACGCTGATTTGCAACTTGATTTAAAGGCGCATTTTCACACGCTCCAAACCAGGTCTCTCAGTGCTACGACTCCGCGCTGCCGTTTACCTGCCGTGACGACAGGTGCAACGCACCCACCCCTCAACGAACCAGGATTAAGTCCAAACGAACGTTACCCCATTTCGTGAAGCTGCAAGTTTACTGGATCGTGCGAGGCTTAGGTATCCCTTTCTGCAAAAAACAGAATAAAAAAGCGCGGGAAACCCTGCTTTTTTATTGCTTAAACAGAAAGCGGACGTTTGTCAGGCAGTCGCGCCCAGACGCGGTGCGCGGCGTTCGAGCAGGTCACGACTGCGCGCGTCGTAGGTACGCTCCACCAGGCTAACAAGCCGTTTGTGAAATGCTTTCAATAACTCATCGAGCCGTTCCGCATCCTTCGAATCGAGCGCAACGTAAAGCGCCCGGTAGAAACGCGCGATGTCGTGCAGATCCACTTCCTCTTCGACGAGAAGACGGCGCATGAGGCGGTGGCTCGTCGGGTGCAGACATTCGAACAGCGCCTTAATGTAGCGGTTGGCAGACTCCAGCAGCGCTTCAAAAAACGCCATGCGCGCATGGATGACCGCGTCGGCATCCTGTGCTTTGGCACCCTGCTCCATGGCGCTCACCGCCATCTCCGCATCGCGCAGGTGTTCCCGCGACGATTCGTCGGTCAGGAGTCCGTGGAACCAGCGGTGTTCGATGCCGCGCAGCACGTCCACCAACTCGAGCACCTCATCGGCGACCATCTCGTTCACGACGGCACCTTTGCGCGGCACAATCTCGATGAGATGTCTGCGTTCGAGGATCAGGAGCGCCTCGCGCACAGAGCCGCGCGACACCTCCAGTTGGTTGGCAATCTTTAATTCCTGGATACGGGTTCCCCCGGCGAGGTTACCGAGAATGATCTGGTCTGCCAGGTGATCCGCTATCTGTTCCGTGATATTCGATGATGGTTTAAACACCATATCGCCAATACGCCATTCTGCCGAAGACATAGTTTTCGACCCTCATTGAACTGATTAGTTCACGGTAATCAGGGTGGTGTGAGCGTAGCGTCAAGGCGTGACGCCGTATCCCGCGTCAGCGGCGCAGACTGCCACTGCCAGTCGCCGTCCTGCGCCATCGCCGAACCGCTCATGGACAGCCTGACGAGTACTTCGTAACGCTCAGCCTGACTCAACCCGCGATCCGGACTCATGCTGACGAGATCATCAAGCCTCACCTCGAACGGCAGCAGCACCGCCGGCCGCTTGACGACGGCATAAGGCATACCGCCCCCTACCGGTCGTGCAATCACGAACACGCTCGCCGTCTGCGGCACGCCGGTCTCAGCCGAGATCGCAACGTCGACGCCGGGCGGTGGGTCGGTCAGCGCGCTCCGCACCTGCCGGATGGCCTGCGCAAACGACGCCTGCTGCAAGGTGTCTTCCGTACCCGTTATGGCGCGATTCAAATAGCTGATTGCGGTGGGACCATCGCCGGCCTGAAACGCATCGAGCGCCAGCAGCTCGAGCACCGGACTCAGATTGGGGTTGGCGGCAAGGAGCTCGTTGGCGAGTCCCCGACTGACGTCGTCCATCACACCGCGCGCGGCAAGATAGCGTGCCTGCAGCCAGTAAATCTTGACGTTCATGTCGTCGCCGACCAGCGCAGAGGTTGTGGCGAACGCTTCGGCCGACTCGGCGTACGAACCGAGCTTCAGGAGACCGTGTCCGAGGAGATACCAGCTTTTGCTGTCTGCAGGCTCGGCTTCCACGCGTGCGCTCAGCCGGTCTCGCCAGCTTTCGAGGGCCGCGCGATCTTCCTGAGCATTCAGGGTCATGACCGCTTCGGCGCCGCTGATCCGGGTAACGCCGGGGTCGGCCACGGTGAAATACAACACCACGGCGAGGATCGGTACCATCGCCGCAACCGCAAGCAGCAGCACCGGCCTCCCCGGTTGCACCGCGGCCGGGAGGGTTTCCTGATCCGCCTGGGCCTCTGTCAACAGCACCGCACCCATGTCGGACGTGAGCTCTTCGCGCAAGGCCGCATCCGGCGCTTCCACCTCGAGCTCTGCGGCGCGCTGCCGATAGAGCTGCTTGATGGCTTCATCGTAGCCGAGACTTTCGCGGTCACGGCCACGGCGGATGAGTGGCCAGGCGGCAAACGCAAGTGCTGCAAGCGCAAACAGACTGACGACAAAGTAAAGCACCGCCTTCAGAACCTGCTAATCGTCTTGCAGCAGCGCTTCGATACGCTGGCGATCCGCCGAATCCAGAGGGTGTCCTGCTGGCTGACGGGCTCGGGAGACCAGTAAAAAGATGGCAACCATCCCGAGCAGCGCAAGCCCGATCGGCACCAGCCAGATGGCATAGGTGCGGGGCTCGAAGGGGGGATCGTAGAGCACAAAATCGCCGTAGCGCTCGCGCAGATAGTCGCGCACCTCTTGATCACTCAATCCCTCCCCGACGACGAGATCGTGAACCGTGCGGCGCATGTCCTGCGCTATCGGCGCATCGCTGCCGGCGAGATTGGTGTTCAGGCATTTGGGACAGCGAAACTCCTCGATGAGCGCTTTGTACCGAGTTTCCTGCTCCGGGGTATCAAAGCGGTAGACATCCACCGGCGTGGCACCCCAGGCCGGGGCAGCGGTGCAGACGATCAACATGAGGACGGGCAGCGTTTTTGTCATCGGCCGCCCTGCTCGGGCAGATCTTTCTCGACAATGCCGAGGCGCGCCAGACGCGGGGCAAGCTCATCCCGCCAGATGCGGCGGTTCACGTCCGCCACGCGCTTGTAGAGAATCTTTCCTTCCCCGTCGAGCAGAAACGTTTCAGGCGCGCCGGTGACACCCAGCTCCACGCCGAGCACGCCGTCGGGGTCTACGACCACCATGTCGTAGGGATCGCCGAAGTCCGCCAGCCAGCGCTGTGCTTTGGCCACATCGTCTTTGTAGTTGACGCCGACGAGCTGCACATCGGTGCGCTCGGCAATGCGCATGAGCTCAGCGTGCTCAGCCTTACAGGTGGTGCACCACGTCGCCCAGACGTTGACCAGCGTCGGCCGGCCGAGGATGTCTGCCCGGGTCACCGTGCGTGCCTGGTCGTAGAGCGACGGCGCTGCAAACTCCGGGAACGGTTTGTCGATCAGCGCCGATGGCATCTGCCGTCGGTCGTCCAGCGAGAAGCCGAACCAGCCGACCACCAGGATGAGCACAAACACCCCGAGCGGGACGAACAGACTCAGCCGGCTCATGTGCTCACCTGCCCTGCCGCACTTTCATGCACCTCACGCACCTGGGCGTCCTGACGGGCGCGCAGACGCCGATAGCGCTTGTCGGCCACCGCCATGACCCCACCCAGCGCCATGAGCAGGCAGCCGAGCCAGACCCACCGCACCAGCGGCTTGAAATGCAGACGCACGGCCCACGCGCCGTCGCCAAGCGGCTCACCGAGAGAAATATAGGTATCAGACATGAATCCGGGATTGATCGCCGCTTCGGTCATGATGCTGCCGCGTGCGAGATAGCGCCGTTTCTCGGGCTTCAGCGAGTACGGGCTGCCGCCTGCCGGGGTGACGATGAAATTACCCTGATCGGCCACGTAATTCGGACCCCGGACCTGCTGCATGCCCACAAACTGGACCGCCGCAGTGCCGAGCTCCGTCTGATCACCCGGCGCCATGCGGCGATCGGCCTCGATCGACTGAGTCGAGGTGACGGCAACTCCGATGACCGACATGGCAAAACCCAGGTGGGCAATGGTCATCCCCGCATAGCTCAGCGGCATGCTCGAACGCGCGCGCACGCGCTTCCAGATATCGTTGGCATGCGTGACCACAATCCACGCGGCCAGCATCAGCGCAAGCGCCACCATGACCAGGCGCGGCTCGGTAAAATAGAGGGTCAGACCACCGCCGACAACGGCCAGCGGTAACGCATAGGCAAACGCGGGTTTGATGGCAGCCCAGCGGGTCCGCTTCCAGTTGAGCACGGGTACCAGTGACACCGCAGCCGCCAGTGCCAGCATCAACGGCACGAAAAACATATTGAAAAACGGTACGCCGATGGAGATGCGGCTGCCGGTGAGGACCTCATAGCCGATGGGGGCAAGCGTACCCCAGAGCACCACCGCCAGAGAGACGACGAGAATCACGTTGTTGATCAACATGAAAAACTCACGGCTCATAAGTTGGTAGCCAACGGCGGCGCGCACGCCACCGCCGCGCAGGGCGTAGAGCGTCAGGGAGCCGCCGACCACCAGCGCCAGGAAAGCCAGAATGTAACTGCCACGTTCAGGATCCACGGCAAAGGCGTGCACCGAAGTCAGCACCCCGGAGCGCACGATGAACGCGCCGAGCAGCGACAGCGAAAACGCGGCGATGGCCAGGAGCAGGGTCCAGCTCTTGAACGTCCCGCGTTTCTCGGTAACGGCCAGGGAATGAATGAGCGCAGTCGCCGCGAGCCACGGCATGAAGCTGGCATTCTCCACGGGATCCCAGAACCACCAGCCGCCCCAGCCGAGCTCGTAGTAGGCCCACCAGCTGCCAAGCGCAATCCCCAGCGTCAGCGCCGCCCAGGCGACGTTCGTCCAGGGTCTAGACCAGCGCGACCAGGCGGCGTCGAGGCGGTTTTCCAGGAGCGCTGCCACGGCAAACGCAAACGGCACCGCAAGGCCAACGTAGCCTACGTAGAGCAGCGGCGGATGAACGATGAGCCCGAAATCCTGCAGCAGCGGATTGAGATCAGCACCGTCGGCAGGCGTCATCGGGATCAGCCGGGTGAAGGGGTTGGAGGTGAAAAACGCAAAGCTCAGAAAACCGAGATTGAGCAGACTCAAAATGCCGAGCACGCGATTGGCGAACCGTTGTGGATAGTTCTGGCGTCGCACCACAACCGCCACCATCCACAGGGTCATGATGACAATCCAGAGCAGAAAGCTGCCTTCATGCCCACCCCAGGCCGCGCTGATTTTGTAGTACCAGGGCAGCAGCGAGTTGGAATTGTTGGCAACGTATTCGACGCTGAAATCGTCATTGACGAAGGCGGTGACGAGGATGGCAAAGGCGACGGTTGAAAACACGAATTGACCCACCACCATGGACACGGTTGAGCGACGCAGAAGCTCGCCGCGCGCGCCATTGCCGCCGAGTCCGGTCACCGCAGCCGCCAGCGCCAGGCAAGCGGCACAGGCAAGACTGATCTGCCCGAATTCGGGGAGCATGTTCAAGAGTCGGCTCCCTGATTCTGGTGACCGGCAATGTCCATGAGTTCCGGTGGCATGTAGTTTTCGTCGTGCTTGGCGAGCACTTCCCGCGCGGCAAAGAGGCCGTCTTCCTTGAGCTCACCCTGGACGATGATGCCCTGACCTTCACGGAAAAGATCCGGCAGGATGCCCTCAAACGCCACCGTGAACTCTGCCCCGGCCCGATCCGTCAGCACAAACTCGACACCGAGGCTGCCAGGGTCGCGCACGACGGAACCCTCGAGGACCATGCCCCCGGCACGAATCGGCGTTTCGGTCGGCGCAACGCCGGCGACCACGTCCGCCGGTGGGAAGAACATGTTGATGTTCTGTTCGAGCGCAACCATCAGCGCAGCGGTGGTGCCCGACACTGCAAGCAGTAAAAACAGGGCAAGGTAGAGGCGCCGTTTTCTGACTGGATTCATAACTTCGTTTCTTCCTCTTGAGTGGCTCCGCCGCCCTCACCGGACAGCCAGCTGAGCTCCTGTTGCAGCCGTTTGCGCGCGCCGCGCACCGAAAGGTAGCTGATGGCAAGGACGAGAAACGTGGCCCCGTAGGCAAGCCAGACGTAAAGCCCGTGGCCGCCCATTGCAAAGAAAGATGCCCAGCTCTCGAACTGCACCATCACCCTCCCGTCGCCATCGCTTCGCGCACCCAATGGGTGCGGCTTTCGCGCACGAGAATCTGGTTGCGCATGCGGCTGATGATGTTGTGCCCGGCAAACGCGTACATGCCGAGCACCATGACCAGGAGCGGCAGATACATCTCCGGCGGCATCGCCGGCTTTTCGGTCAGCGTAAACGAGGCAGGCTGATGCAGGGTGTGCCACCATTCCACTGAATATTTGATGATCGGGATGTTGATGGTGCCAATCATGGCAACGAGCGCGCTGGCTCTGGCTTTGAGACCGGCATCCTCAATGGCCTCACGCAGCGCATAGATGCCAATGAACAGGAACAAGAGCACCAGGGTCGACACCGTCCGTCCATCCCACTCCCACCAGGTGCCCCAGGTAGGCTTGCCCCAGACGCCGCCGCTGAACAGTGCAAGCGCCGTCAACACCATGCCGAGTGGCAGACAGGCGGCAATGGCCACATCCGCGAGCTTCATGCGCCAGACGAAAAGCACCAGACCCGCCACACCCATGCTCATATAGATGCTCTGCGCCACCATCGCTGCGGGAACGTGCACGTACATGATGCGGAAGCTGTTGCCCTGCTGATAGTCCGGGGGGGCAAAACCGAGCGCCCATACGGCGCCGACGCCGAGCAGAACCAGCGCGGCGATGCCAAAGCCAATAACCCAGGGTCCCGACATCTGATAAAACCAGCGCGGTGAACCGAGCTTATGCCACAGCGTCTTTATGCTGGATGTGAAAGACATTGTTCGACGATTTCTCTCGACTAGTCTGCAAGTATATTTACTGCATTTGCAGGCTGATTCTTAGACCCGCGGTCGTCGCAAAAGGTCCAATCGTCAGCGCCACCATGCTAATGAAACCGAGCCAATACAACTGTGCATTGTTCGTGATCCCGGCGACCTCCTGATTGATGGCACTGGTGCCGAAAATCAGCACCGGCAGGAGCAGCGGCAGCACCAGCAAACCCAGCAGAATACCGCCCCGGGAGAAACCCACAGTCAGCGCGGCGCCCACTGCGCCCAGGAGGCTGATTGCCGGCGAGCCCAGCGCCAGGGCGAGCATCGCGGTTGCCGTCACGTGACCCGGCAGACCGAGGAGCAGGCACAGGAACGGCGCCAACAGGGTCACCAGCGCCCCGGTGCTCAGCCACTGCATGCCAATCCGCAGGAGGATGACCAGGAACGGTACGTCAGCGCCGCACACCACCTGCTCCAGCACGCCGTTGTCGTAGTCGCGACGGAACAGCGCATCCAGCGACAGCATGTTGGTGAGCAGGACAATCAGCCAGAGCACCGCACCACCATATTGCGCGCGCGTATTATCCTCGAGCGGTCCGCCCACGGCAAACAGCATCACCGCAAGGAACAAAAAGGCGAGCGGGTTGATTACCTGGGCACGGTTACGCGCAAGAACCTGCCATTCACGTCGCAGCAGACCGCCCATCACGGTGCCTCGGTCAGCGGAGCAAGTGTTATCTCACGCGCGGCAACGTCGAGGGAGGCGTGAGTTGCGCAGAAGACGGCACCACCCGCGTCGATATGTGATGCAATGATGTCGTTGAGAACCACCTGTCCCTGGCGGTCGAGCGCGGTCAGAGGCTCATCGAGGAACCAGAGCTTGCGTGCCGACAGCAGCCATCGCGCCATGGTGATACGCCGCTGCTGCCCCTGCGACATGCGCCCACACGGAGTGAGCGCGTACGGCAGCATGTCTACTCGGGCCAGCGCGTCGCGCAGCGCATCGTCGGAGACGGTGCGGCCGTCGAGGGCGCCGAACCAGTGCAGGTTTTCGAGCGGATTCAACAATTCATCCAACGCGATCCGGTGTCCCTGGTAGAGAAAAGGCTCACACTGGAAACTGCCTTCGAACTGACTGTGAATACCGGCAAGCGTACGCAGCAACGTGGTCTTGCCCGAGCCGTTGGACCCGGCCAGCGCAACACATTCACCAGGCGTCACCGTTTCCGAGAGCGGAGCAAAAAGCGTCCGTTCATCGCGTTTGCACGCCAGCTCTACAAGCGTCAGCACCGGCCTACCCCGCCATTCACCCGGCTGCGGAGGCAACCACCTTGTAGCAGGGTTCGTACTCGCCGTGCAGACGCATACGTCCCGATGTCGCAAAGCTTCGCAGCAGCCGATCCAACGCGTCTGTGAGCTCGGCATCAGCACGCAGCTGGAACGGTCCGTGCCGCTTGATTGCCCGTATCCCCTGGTCTTTGACGTTACCGGTGACAATCGCGGAGAACGCCTGCCGCACCGCCACCGCCAGATCCGCTGCGGGCTGATCACGGACGAGGTGCAGATCAGCGACGCTGTCATGCGTAACGTCGAAAGGTTTCTGATGCGGTTCGGGGATTTTCATGAGCCAGTTGAAGTAGTACGCATCACCGGTTTTCTGCCGGGCACGCCGCACGTTCTTGATCTCCCTGCTCATGAATGCGCCGACGGCTTCGGAATCGTCGATGATGACTTCGTATTTGCCTTCTACGGCGTCCCCGAAAAGCAAACGCAGGAAGCGATCCATTTCGGCGAAGTACTCCGCCGCATCAGCCGGTCCTGTGAAGACAACCGGCAGGTGCAAATCCGCGTTGGCTGGATCGAGCAGGATGCCCATGAGATAGAGGATCTCTTCCGCAGTACCCGCCCCGCCGGGAAAGACGATGATGCCGTGACCGAGGCGGACGAACGCTTCGAGACGCTTTTCGATATCCGGCAGCACCACCAGATGATTGACCATGGGATTAGGGGGCTCCGCGGCGATGATACCCGGTTCCGACAAGCCGACGAACCGGGCGCCTTCCGCGCGCTGCTTGGCGTGTCCCACAGCCGCGCCTTTCATTGGACCCTTCATGGCACCCGGACCACAGCCCGTGCAGATGTCGAGGCGTCTGAGCCCCAGGTGGTAGCCGACTTCCTTGGTGTATTCGTACTCGTCACGGCTGATGGAATGCCCGCCCCAGCAGACCACCAGGTTGGGCCGCACGCCGGGTTCCATGACGCGTGCGTGCTTGAGTATCTGGAACACCGCATCCGTGATGCCGCCGCTCGTTTCCAGATCGTACATGCTCGGATCGCTGATTTCGGTGCCGATATAGATGACGTCACGCAGCACGGCGAAG
Source organism: Pseudomonadales bacterium (assembly GCA_028285415.1). GTDB lineage: Bacteria > Pseudomonadota > Gammaproteobacteria > Pseudomonadales > Azotimanducaceae > UBA4421. Next base: position 158,503 of record JANQPF010000010.1, on the reverse strand, counting down.
AGGTGCTGGCGGATCCCCTCGACCATGCGCCCTTCAACCAGCGCCGTTGCCGGTGCGTTTTTGATGTTGAGCATGAGCCCGCGAGTTCGTTTGACCACTTCCACGGAGAAATCCGAGTAGGCATCGAAGATAGCCGCAGCATCGTCCGTTTCGTTGCCGGTGTTGAGCACCGCCAGCGCGCAGCGGCGCCACAGCTCCTGCAACGCTTCCGGGTGACGCCCGTCACTCAGCGCAGAAACTTCGCGCTGGGACAGCAGCTCCATGCTTCCCCGGGGGCCAATTTCTATATCCACCTTCTCCAAAGGCAGGGGTTTGGCAACCGGTTTCATCGATATCTCTCTCCTCCGATCAGGCGAGCGGTCAAGCTGACTGCCTATTGCCAGGCATAGTCAACGGTCAGACCCCCATAAAAGTGGCGTTCCGGGCCTGGCTCGAACAAACGTCCGCCAAATCCGTTGATGCGCACGTTGGCGTTGTAGGTCTCGTCGAAGACGTTGTTGATGCCCACGAATGGCGCCACGCGCCAGCGACCCATCTCGTTCGCCCAGCCTGCGCGCAGGTTGGCCACCGTGCTCGCATCGTTCTCGACAGTATTTGCGTTGTCTGCGTAAATCTCATCGACGTAGAGCACATCGCCGACGACATAAAATCCGGAACTGTGATCGTAGGCAACCTCGGCAAAAAGCTGCTGCTCCGGCAGACCCGGCAGTGCGTTGCCATCAAGCGTCGGGTTGCTGGCAAAATCGTCGAATTCGAAATCGGTGTAGGCGTACGCCAGCGACACGCGCAGACCTTCGGCCGGCTCGGCAACCAGACTCAGCTCCACGCCGTTCCGTTCGGTATCGGCGTTCTGAAAAAACGCGCGGTTGCCGATGTTGGCAACGCTGGTGATTTCGTCGTCGACGTCCATGCTGAACACCGCCGCGTCGATGTAGACGGAATCAACTGGAGAACCGCGCAGTCCAACTTCGAAACTGCTTGCAGTCTGCGCCTCGACGTTGTCGAACCCACCCAGGCTCACGCTCAAATTCCGCGCCGGATTTGCAAGCTCCGTGAAGGTGGGGGTCTCGAAGCTGGTGCCGTAGTTGGCATAGACTGCCAGACGATCAGTGACGTCGACCACCACGCCCAGCATCGGGCTCACTTCATCGAAATCGAGCGTGTCCGACTGGTCGCCGTTGGCGATGAACGCATCATCCACCTCGAGCTCAACCTCATCGTAGCGAAGACCGGCAACGATCGTCACCGCCTCGCTGAGCTCGAGCTCATGGCGCAGAAAGAGACCAACGTTGTGCGCCTCTTCCTCTTGATCGAAAGACAACGCGCCCCTGACGCCGGCGTTGTTGAGATAACGCTGCCGGTCGTCACTCTGGACGTCGACATCAAGTCCCACGGTCGTGCGCCCGGGCCGACCGAAAAGCGCATTGCCGAAGTCGAGTTGCACCCCGCCCCCGTAGAAAAAACGATCGAACTCCACGACACCGTCATCGGCAACGAAAGGGATGTGCGTACCGATCGGCAGAAACGCTTCGAAATCACGCCACACATAATAGTTGCGCACGGTGAGCAGGCTGTCTTCCCCGATCTCGCGCCGATACACCCAGCCGAGCTTCTGCTGTTCGACGGCTTCGCCGGCGTTGGAGCTCAAGTTACGGGGCTGCGCCTGCGTCGGGTCTGCGTCAACCTGCGCGGCGGTGATCGCGCCGGCATCGTCCGCGCGCGGCGAATCAACCGCGTTGACGACCACGGTGAGATCGCCGCGGTCGGCAAAGTCATAGCGAAACTTGCTGTTGAACTGGGTGGCTTCCACACGCGCGTTGTCCCGGTAGCCGTCAAACGTCAGATCCGAAAGGCTCAGCAGATAGTTGAGTGCACCGCTCTGGCCTCCGGTTTTGACGCGATACGTGCGCTGGCCGTCCTCACCGACGACCACGCCGCTCTGCACAAAAGGCACCTCACCGCCGTCCTCCGTGATCAGATTGACCACACCTCCCGAGGCGGCGCCATATAGCGCTGCCGACGGACCCCGCAGCACCTCAATACGCTGCAGCGAGCTCATGTCGATGTCATCAACGCCGCTCTGACCGTCCGCCGTGGTCGCCGGGATGCCATCCTGGTAGATCTTCAAGCCGCGTATGCCGAAATTTGCACGGGCACCAAACCCGCGAATGGCCAGCCGCAGATCCTGAGCGAAGTTGTAGCGGTTCTGTGCAAAGACCCCCGGTACCCGATTGAGCGCCTCGTCGAGACCAAGCAGCTGCCGGCCGCGCTGAATATCCTGCTGTCCGACGACGCTGATCGCGGCGGGTACGTCCTTGAGCGTCTGCTCCAGACGGGTTGCCACCACGCGCACTTCATCAATGCGCTCCGCTTCCTCACCCTCAGCGGCGCTGAGAGAAGGGTTCACCAGTGCAGCTGCCGCAACGGTGATCGCGCAGCAGATTCGTTTGATCGTCATCACTCTCGAGAAACTCAATCCATAACGTTGGTCGGATGCGGCGGCCTGAGCCACCCGCGAGGCGCGCGTATACTACCAAAAGGTGCCGGTAAAAGGCGCATGGCGAGGAGCGGTCAACAAAAGCGAAAAAGAAGATAAAGACGGCAAAGGGAGCCGTTCAGTGGCTGTTGGCAAAACCCTGCGGTCGGCGGTTGCTCCAACCCGCAAATTCCAGAAACCGGTTGGCGAGGGCCTGGTCGAACTTCATGCGGATCTTGAGGTAAGGCCCTTTGGCGGTGTACTCCGCTGCGACGAAGTCGTCGTCGACGAAGCCGTCCGCGTTGTAACCGAGGCTGATCCACGCGTTTTCGAAGAGATTGTGACCCACCGAGACGCCGTAGGAGTACTGCATCGTGTCCGCGCCAAAGCTCGTCAGCGCGCTCGTGTGCACGCCGAGATCCCAGCGCGGGTGCAGGTCGTAGCGATACTCGATCCCCGACAGCATGGTGGTGCTGTCGTACTCGCGATCGTCGATGGTATCGACGACGTATTTCAGGCCAAGCTGCAGGGATACCTGATGCACGCTGCCGTGCGGCTTGAAATTGGCGTTGAAGTTGTTGACCAACTTGTTTGTGCGCGTGTCGAAACTGTTATTGTCCCGCGTCTCGAGAATGAGATCGGTGCGGTTCAAAATCGACCAGGCGCTACCGGTCGGACGGTACGCAAAGCCCACCCGGAGATCGGTCTGATCGTTCCGTGCACCGCTGGTCAGGTCTTCGCTCAGGCTCGCAAGGCTCAGCGCCACCACCTTGCCATCCGCCAGCTGCCGATTGGCGCCCACCAGGAAATTCAGCTTGTCGGCATCGTCACCTTCGTGCCACTCGACCCGGGATGAAACGTCCCAGTGATCGTGACGATAGCTGAAGCCCGTGAAGAACGCGGTGAAGTCATCGTCGAAGCTGCCCGAGGCCGGCGGTACGATCGGGTTGAAAAGAAGCTCATCGGGCGTATCCGTCGACCGGCTGTCGCTGAGCGTCTGCACCCGGTCGAAACCGAAGTCCGCCATCCACCGCTCGTTGATGCGCCACTGCTGCAGGAGCCCGGTGGTGGCAAAGAGGCGCTCACCGTTCTCACCCTGATCACGACCAATGAGACTGGTCACATCCGCGCCGGTCCAGGGGCGCGCTCGCACGCCGAACCGTGTGTCCTGAGTATCCCGGGCATCACCCCACGTCAGCTCCTGCTCACCGATGAGATGCACACCGTTCATCACCTCGTATTCCGCGCCGAGAATGCCGCGCGAAGGATAGTCCGTGTTCTCTCCAGAGCTGCCAACGTCGATCTCCGCATCACCGCGGAGCATGAGCTTGTTGCGCAGAAGCGTCTGCGTCACGCCCATGAGTACCTGGGACCCGTCCCGGGATTCACCGCTTGCCGTCTCTTCACTGACGGTCTGCAGCCCGCCCCTGAATTTCGTATCACCTCGACGCCACTCGCCTTCGACGTTGGCAAGGAAGCGATCCGCATCCTGCGAGAGGAGCGACTGCTGGAAAGTCTGCGTGCGCAGCAGCACCTGCTCGTTCACGCGATACTCACCTTCCACCCCGAACTTTCTGGTGTCCGCCTCGAGCGTCGATTGATAGCCGAGACCGAATGCCTGCTCCTGCTCGCGATAGTAAAGGCGTCCGGCAATCTTCTCACCGGCGTGCTCGAGCTCAACCAGGTAGGCATCCGCGGCGCCAAGCGCGTCCGTGTCGGTTTGCGCCGCTTCCACCGTGAGCTTCTGCTCCGGATTGAACTGCCAGGTCAGATCCGCGGCCATGAGATCGCCACCCTGTCCTTCCGTGCCGTCATTGACGTAGGTCAGCGCAATTTCACTCTCGTTCTCGTCCAGCCGGTAAGCCATGCGGGTACCGGCGACAATCTCCTCGTCAGCCCCTTCGTCCGCAACTTCATACTCCGCTTCGATGAAGATGGGATTGAAGCCTGCGTCCTGGCTGAAGATTGGCTGCTTGAAGATGACCGTTCCCCGCCCGTAGTCGATCGTGTAATCGAGGTAACGGGTCAGCGCCACTTCCTCGATGATGACGTCGGTCGAGAAGCGATCCCGGGTTACCAGCCTGATCGCCTCGCTGTTGATCACAATGTTGCGGCTGGAAAGGCGATACACGCCCGAGGTGCCGTCGCCACGCAGCTCATCGCGGATGAACGCCTGGTCGGTCTCGCTGGCGAACGCGTTGATCTCGACGCGCTCGCCAAAATAGCCGGTCCGTACGCCGTTCATGCGCCGGTCGTAGCGGGCGAGCTCGGAACGCTCGAAATCGGTATCAAAGTCGCCGAAGAGGCCAACAAATCGCTCTTTCTCTACCTTCAGATAGAGCTTGCGCTGACTTTCAGCATCGTAGAGCTGCTCGGTTCCGTCTCCGTAGAGGGTGTAGAACTGGTTCGGGTCAATCTGTTCACGGAGCCTGCGCTCGAAGCGCTTGTCGGTGTCGTATGCGGCCGTCAGCAGCCAGTCACCTTTGACCATCCCTTTGGCGTAAAACGCCACGCGCCCATCGCTCAAGGACTCGTCTTCGAGGTTCAACGCACCGAGGCTCGTCATGTTGCCGGAAAGGCTGTTGTGCGCGTACGAGCCCTCAACCAGACCCACCATGATCCAATCCCGGGTACCCGGGTTCAGTCGCGCCCGCACGACATCGCTACGCACCTGATCGAACTCGAAGCTGAGCTCCACCTCACCCGTTACCGTCGTTGGCTCCAACTGGATATAGGCGATGCCGTCGCGCAGAACCTGGTAGCGGATGTTGTTGACCTCATTGTCGACGCTCTCGAGATGCTTGGCCTTGTCGAGCGGCAGATAGGGTGCGCTCACGCGGAATTCTCCCGTGGTCCCTGCCCGCAGCGGGTAGCCGCTGCGGTCGTAGAGGCGCACCGCCAGGAGCGGCGGATACAGGCCGTCTGCCGTCAGATACGATTCCGTCGGCACGAGCTCGGCGCGGGCGGGCGCACCACTGAAGTGAACGGGACGTTCATAGCGCGCGAGGGTTTTCCCGTCTGCATCGAGAATGTGCGCTTCAATCACGCTGTCAGTCTCGGATATCGACACGTTGTCCCACCGGGTCATGCTCAACGACGCCTCATGGTGCGTGATTGTGCCTTCGTACGTGATGGGATTGACGAGCTGCCCGTCCACCATCAGCACCGGCTTCTCGGTCTGGCCGTGCACCACCGCAACCTCAACGGCAGGCATGCTCGGGTTGTAGCGTTCCGGTGGCCAGACAATGCCGCGAGCTTCCTGGTGGCCCGTCAGCCAGGCGAGATCGAAAGGCGGCGCTTCACCGCGATCGATTTTCGGCAGCTGATAGGGCCGATTGTCGACGTCAGGTGCGACGATGCTGACCTCAGTTTTGGCCACGTTGCTGCGCGTACGGTTGCTGCCGCGACTCGGCTCGTGAACCTCACCCTGAATGGCAACGCCGCTCGTTTTCGGTTGGACCACACCCTCGACCCTGCGCGCCGGCAGACGTCGGGCGTTACTTTGCCGGGCGTTTTCGAGCGCCGCCCGGTTGGAGCTTACGGACTCGGCTACGATCACGAGCGATGACGGCCAGTTGAGGCTGAGCTCGTTGACGTTGACCTCGCTGCGGTGCCGACCCGCGTCGCTGACAAACTGCACCACAGCTTTGGATTCGATCAGACCTTTCGGGTTCTTGACGAACGCGTCGAACTCGATCCGATGTTCGAACGCTTCCTGGGTATCGGGCAGCTTGAACGTCGGCGCGCTCATTTCGATGCCGCCCGGATCCGCAACCTTCTGTCCGTTGACGCGCGCGCTGCCGCCGATGAAAGCGAGCTGATCGTCCAGCATGAGGGTCGCGCGAACGTTCTCGAGCGGCACGGCGCCACCTTTCACCCTGTAGACGTAGTGGACGATCCCATCGAGCGCTTCCGCATCGAGACGGGTAACCACTTCGCTCTCCTGGTTGGGTTTGCGGGCAAGGTGGAAATCAGCACGCCACAGCGTGCCGGCCTGCACGTCGATGAACTGGGAGTGCGCCGATCCGGCAAAACGCGTGTTGTCGTCGCAGAGAATCGGCTCGTGGCTCGACGGCACCGAAGCGAGATCAAGCTGCACGACGTGCGTACCCGGCTCAATGCCTTCTATGTGGAACTTGCCATCCTTGTCCGTGACGACGAAGGTGCCGTCCTCGAGCCAGACGCGCACGTCCTGCATGCCCGTGGCTGGTTCATCGCAACCGTTGGCGTGCACCTGGCCTACCAGGATGGCTTTGCTGCGCAGGAGATCCTCGCGCACGGTGACATCGGCAAAGGCCACGTTGGCACTGCCGACACCGACACCCGTGACGGTTGCCTGATTGCGTGCCTGCCCCACTCTCGCGCCTGAAGTAATTTCAGCCACGTAGCGGACTTCGACCTCCTCGCCCGGGCCAAGATCAGGCAGATCCACCTGCATACGCCGACCGTTTTCTCCGATGCGGGGGACTTCACGGTTGGATCCGATACGGAGCGAGCCGTCTGCATAGCGGAACCCCATGGGCAACTGGTCATCGAGCGTCACCCGGGTGACGGTGCCGCTGGCATCGCCGTTGCGTACCTGAATCTGGTACTGCACGAATTCACCAACCGTCGCGACGTCTTTGCTCGCCTGCTTGCTGACAAATATCTCCGCGCTGATGGGATCGACCGGCACATCGAAGGCAAACGGTGCACCGGCTACCACCGTAAAGTCACCACCTCGCGATCCAGGCGACAGCGTATAGGGACCCGTGGGCAGCATGTTGAGCGTCGCATCGTCGATCACGGACGCAAACGTATGCGATGGTGGATTCACGACTTCGAGCCGGTAATTACCCGGCGCTACCACCGGAAACAGGAACGTGCCCGGGGCAAAATCGAAGATCTGTCCAGCGCCGTCCGTGACCGAGCCACCAACCACAACTGTCTCCGGAAAAGGCGTGACGCCATCGACGCTGAAAACGCTCCCCACCGCCGGCAGGCCTGTTGCGGCGTCGACAATCGTCACGGTGGCATCCGAGACCAGACTGCCGTCCGCGCTCGAAAACATCGTAAAGCCGGGATCGAGGAGCGCCTGCACGGCGCTGGCATCGGAGGCGTCGTCGGGGTCGACGTAGCTGACGTCGAACGCGCTGTTGGGATCTGCTTCGAGCTGACAGTTGAACGCGCTGAAAGATCCACTCGCGCTGGTCTGCACGTAACCGGTAAAAACGCCGGTCGAGTCGTTGGTTTCCGTAAGACGTACCTGCTCGCTGTCGCCGAGCGGCACGCTGATCGTAACGTCGAGCGTATCCGGCGCAAACGGATCCAGGTCCTGATCTGGGTCGACGACGCGAATGAATACCGCATCGCCGCGCACAAAGCGGCTGCCCGCCGTCAACTCGTAGCTGCCTGGCACGCTCAATCCGCCGGCAGCCAGCGTGACGGGATCGCCGCTCGCAAGGTATGTACTGCCATCAGAACACTGGGCGGGAGCGACGTACACCGATTCCGACGCCGCTGGACCCACCTGCACGCTGAACAGATCCAGCACCGAGGGCGTGGGTGTGACGGGCAGCAGATCGAGCGGTATGTCTACTCGCACGGCAGGTCCTACCGGAACGTTGAAGGGCATACCCCGTGAACCGGGACTCAGCGCATAGGGCGCCCCGGCCAACATCTGCAGGTCCGTATCGGGCGCAGCCGATGGAAAAGCGAACCGGTTGGGCGGCGTCACGCGCAGCTCGTAGTCACCGGACGCAACAAAGGGAAACCGGTATTGACCCGGCGTAAAGCCGAATGCCGCGTCGCCGCTGTCGACGCTCGACGGATACGGGCTCACGCCGTCATCGTCGAAGACGGTAGCTGGACTGCCGGTGGCCGTGTCGATGATTGTCACCAGCGCGCCGTTAATGGGGTTACCGGTTGCGCTGTCGAAAACGAGACCAAACGGGTCGACCAGCACGTTCAGCGTCGCGACATCGAGCGCGTCACTGGCATCGGTATAGCTGACAGTCAGTCGCTCCGGACCATCAACTTCGATGCTGCAGTTGCCCGGCAGGGCAGGCCCGTTGACGGTCTGGATGAAACCAACGAACACACCGGAGTCGACGTCAGTTTCGAGAATGGATATCACCTCGGTATCGAGAGCCAGCGTAGCGATCGTCACAAGCAGACGCTCGCGCACTGCCGGATCCATGTTGGCATCCGGATCAACAACCTGCACGAAGAGCGAGTCACCGGATTTCAGGATATTTGTTGCCGCCAGTTCCAGATCGCCGGGTACGGCGATACTGTCGCCGAAAACAGACTGCGGTGCGGGCAGATCGGCGAAGCCCGAACCCGAATCGCATTGCGCAATCCCGACGTCGAACGTCTGTGCACCAGGGACACCCGGGGCAAACTGATACACGCTCACACTCGAGTTGACACCGCTACCACCGCCGGGTGGAGTTGCCGTCAGGGTGAAGCTTTCGCTGTAGCTCAAGCCTCCGGAATCGGTGGCTGTAACAAGTAACGTCACAGTTTCGCCGAGCGCCAGGCTTTCGGTATCGACCAGCTTGAGCTGACCGTTGACCACTTCGAAACGGGCGTCGTCGACGGCAAAGGTGTGCGTATCGCCGTCGTCTTCGTCTACCGCTGCAAGATCACCGACGATGGCGCCCGGTTGTCCGGCAACGGCGGTTTGATTGCTGAGCGTGATGTCGGTTGGCGCTTCGTTCAGATCGTTGACGGAAATCGTCAGCGTTTGCACGAAGCTGTCTCCGGCGGGATCCGTTGCGGTTACGGTCAGCGTAACGCTCGCTTCCGCCTCGAAATTCAGGCTGTTGCCCGGAAGAAGCTGCAGCGTGTTACCGCTGACTGTGAATCTGGGATCCGACACGACAAACGTGTGCGTGTCCGTCGGATCAGGGTCGTTCACCGTGATGAGACCCACGGTGCCGCCGTCGTCGTTTTCATCGATACTCGGCGGGTCAACCTGCAATCCGTACGGCGGGCTGTTGCCCGCATTGGGATCGGTAATGACGGTTTCACTGTCGGAAACCGCATAACCCACTCCGGCAACATCGAAGTCGACGGTTGCCGTGTTGGTGATGGGCGTATTGGGAGGAATGGCCAGCGCAGGAACCGGAGCCAGGAGCATGAGCCACAGCAAGCCCGCTCCGCAGAGCTTCAGACAGCCGCGCAGAAACGCAGAAAGCAGGATCAACCTGAGTTGATCCTGCCTTCCGTGTTCGCTTGAAAATGCCGTCCTGGGCATTATTTGTCGCGGTTCCTATCGGCTGGCGGTTTAGGACGCGGCGTCGTCAACCGTCGTGAAGTACACGATGTAGCCGGTAGAGCCCGAGTCACAGCTCGCGCCCATGCCAATCGCGTTCACCTCTGCGGGATCTGCACCGAACGGAACCTGGCTGTCGAGCGGATCGGTCGACGTTGTGCTGCATTCGCGGACATGCACCTGCGAATCCACGGCAATACCCGTACCAGAGGTGTCGAGATCGAAGGTCACAATAGAACCGTCAATGTCGATATCCACGCTGGCAGGGACTGCAACGCCGGCCACGGCAGCCGAGTTTCCGAGCAACAGCGGATCGCCAGGCTGACCGCCGGGAACGTTGTCACTGATGGCAACGCCAGTGGCAGCAAGCGACGACTGATTGGAAACACCAATCACGTACATGATGATCGCGCCCGGAATGGCCTTGGGCTCCGTGCCCGTTGTGCCGTTACCCACACCGGTGTAGTGGTTGCCGGAGATCGGGTCGTAGATGACCTCGACGTATTTGGCAATACCCAGCACACCAATGGTGCGGAAGCCGGCTGCGTTGGCCGCCTGACCGTCTGTCAGAGCGTCCGGCAGACCCGTGGGCGCAGGCGCGCCTGCGAGGAAGTCGTAACCCTGGTCTTCGGCGTTCGCGCTGCCGTCGTCAGCAAACACGACCTGCACGGTGAGCGGATCGTCGGCTACTGCCGGTACGTCCGCAACGCCGGGGCTTTCGTTGCTGCTGTCGTCGTTCGCGATCGCGGTTCCCGCACTCGCTACGGCTGCAACCAGACCATAGGTCTGATACAGATCGGCCGTGGCGGCGCCGGCAACGTCGATGCTGACGGAAATGGTACGAATTTCGTCTTCCAGGAGCGTGCCGGTCAGGGCAAAGTCGCCTGCCGCAGCGCCCAGGACGGTTTCACCACCGTCCAGCACCCCGTCACCGTTGGTGTCTTCCCAGATGGTCAGACCCGTCGGCACGATCGGCGCAGGACCTGCGCTGGAAGGGAAACCCGTGACGTCGATGTTGGATTGGTCAATCAACGCGATTACAACGTCAACGCTGTCGTTGGAGTTGTTCTCGACGAGAAATTGAATGGAGGCACCCGTTGTGCTTGCCTGCCCCGCAACGGCGTTGACCCAGTCAGACTGGTTGGTGCCAACGTCCAGACGCAGCTTGCGGTCGACCACAAAGCTGACGTTGGTTGTTGCGGTTTGAGGCACCGCGGCAACGGTAAAGTCCATGGTTACGCCATTGGTAACCGTGGTTCCGGAGTCAGTGCCGTCTGCCCACGCCAGCAAACCGCAACTCAGTCCGCCAACCGCGAGCACTACCTGACTTAATCGTTTCAAGTACTGCATTACTTCTATCCTTAAGTTAATAAAACCGATTTCCCCCGCGACTCGTCCTGCTCTTTCACCTCGGCTGCACTCACGGGCGCGTCCGCCACAGGGCGGATGCACATGCGCAAAAGGCGGAGACTGAGCCCCGCCCGAACAACCGGCGTGCGAAAGATCATTTCAAGCGAACATTGAAAGAGACGTGGCCTGTCTCACCCGGCTCGAGCGCCGGAGCAAAGGTCCATCGGATCGAACGGTAGTCACGGGCCGAGGCAAGCACCTCAACACCTTCCTTGACCATATTCAGATCCGTGGGTCGGCCAAACGACTCGCCATCGATGGAAAACTGCACCTCGGTGCCGGAACCGAATGCGGTGCCGTCCAGGTACTCCGTATGCGCCGGAATAGAGTCGGTAATGACAATGGTCCCGGCATCAACGGGCAGCGTTCCCTCGTTGGTGAAGCGCACGGTGTACTGGAGTTCATCCCCGGGCACGACGCTGTTTGCATCGACCAGGCGGCGTTCCACCTCACCGGCTTCGTTGACGAAGGTTTCTACCTTCTTGATCGTATTTTCCAACCGCACCTGAGCCTCGGCAGCGTTCGCTGCAAAGGCTGAGAGCGCAGTCAGCAAGATGGTCAGCGGACGCACGGTCCGGTGCCACAACAGACCCTTCGACACGCGAAGGTCCTGTATTCGGTTAACAAAACAACGCAATTTCATATCCGTGTTCAACAGCGTCATAGTTACCTCCTGTCAATTGCTCGTAGCGAGCGTTTCTCCTAATGGGCCAGCCGCATGACACACGGTCAGCGGATGGCAGCTTCAAAAGTGATGACAACGGTCGGCGCTCCGCCGACCACGTCGCCGCGGTCCACCACAATGCTGGTGGTGCCGGCGTTGAATCCCGAGTTGTCCGTTCCAGAGGGGGCAAAGTCGTCGTCCTCGGCAACACCATCGATCTGCAGCGTGCCCGCCTGGTATTCGAGATCCGCAGGGATGACATCGCTGACGACAAGGCTTTCAGCCGTGCCGCTGCCGGTGACTGAAACGTCCAGCTGATAAGTAATGACGGTTCCCGGTACCAGCGTGGTGCCGCCGAACGGGTCCACGATCGTGATCGCGGATTTGGCAATCGTGACGACGGCATCGCTGACTTCGTAGCGGCCGGTCGTGCGCATCAGGAGATTGGTCACGTCGTGCGAGGTGCCCACCACGGCGTCGCCGCCGCCATCACCGGCTCCGGCGTAGCTGACACCCGGGGCCGGCCAGCCCGCATCATCGGGATCGTCGATGCCACCCGTGCCGGTAATGATGGTCTCGGCAACCGCGCGTACGGCAACGTCGCCATCATCGCCGGAGCCGAGACCGCCGGGGATGTCGGAAACGACGTAGAGCACAAGGCTTTCGTCCTCGAGCAACGTGGGATCCGCAATGCCCGACACGTAGGCCGTATCGCCACCGATCTGCAATCCCGGCAGGCCGTTGCTTTCGATGTAAAGCTGGTTGAGGATCGGGTCGAAGCCGCCTTCCGCCACGGTTTCGTCAGCGATGAGCCGGAAGACCTCATCGCCATTGCCGTTGTTCGTGATGGTGAACTGCAGTACGGCACCCGTCTCGCCAGCGGACACCGCAACCGGGCCGCCGGTGTCGTCGACAACCACGACATCGATCAACTCATCGACAATGGTCTGTACGGTGTTGGAAGAAACCGGCGTCTGCGGGGTGCCGTTGATATCGAACGTCGCGGTGGCAGTGTTCTGAATATTGACGCCGGCATCGGTACCGATGGCGAGTACGTCCGAAGCGCCAGAAAAAAACAGCGAAACAGCGGATAACACGACAACCGGCAGGCGTCGCATCGAGCAATTGGAAACGGCAGTCACTGGCCTCAGTCCTTCTGTCCTTTGAGAAATCAGATACTTACGTTTCGGCGCCGGTCTTTCCGTTAACTGGGTCATATCGTCAAAAAAACGGCGGTACGGCGCCGATAGCAGTGAGTCAGCCCATTGGACTTAAGGCGCGAGGGGCAATCTGTGAGGCGGATCACAAAGCACGGCGCGCGGGACGCGCACCGGGCTGAACGGTGTCATTTCATTGACGTGCGGTCATGGCTGGGGGTGTGGGGGAGCCAGACGCCGGGAAGCTGACGCCGGAACCGCAGGTTCCGAACGGTGGTTCAGGCGGTGAGTTCGATGTCGATGAACTCGTTTTCCGGGTAGTAGACGATGCGGGCGGTGCCTTGCTCGAGCATGGCCCTGACCCGTCTGCGCTTCTCGTCGAGCGAGATGTCCCGATGCCCGTAGTCGGTCCCTTCGCGCAGCACGAACGCGTCGATGACGCCGAGCAGCGCGTCCTCGGAGAGATCGTCAACCGGGATGATCAACATGTCTTGTTTCCTTACGGAATGCAGCCTGCAGAGGCGGGATTTCGTGATCAACTGCGCACCTTACGGCCCGTCAGCTTGAGTTTTCAACGTCTAAATGCGTTACTTATCTACGTACACGTATGTCTGCAACTGTTCCAATAGGACTGGGAACCATGAGTGATCAGGATCACATCCTCGTCGTCGAAGACGAACCAATAACCCGCGAGCAACTGGTCGCCTATTTCGAAGATGAAGGCTTCCGCGTCTCCTCTACGGGTACCGGTGACGAGGTGCAGAAAATCATCGATGACACTGACGTTGTGCTCGTGCTGCTCGACATCAAGCTGCCCGGCAAGGATGGCCTGACGCTGACGCGGGAGATCCGCGCCAACTCCGACATCGGCATCATTCTCGTCACCAGCAAGCAGGAACAGATTGACCGCATTCTGGGACTCGAAAGCGGCGCTGACGACTACGTCACCAAACCCTTCGACCCGCGCGAGCTGCTGTCCCGCGCACGCAATCTGATACGCCGCGTGCAGATCCAGCAGAAGCAGCGCAAGCGCAATCACATGCGCACGTTCGAGGGCTGGTCGCTGGATTTGAACAAACGCGAGCTCACCTCACCAGAAGGTTCTCCGGTCCAGCTATCCGCTGGTGAGTATCAGCTGCTGCTGGCCTTCATGGAGCAGGCCGGTGAGGTCATGAACCGTGACCAGCTGATGAACCGCATCAGGAATCGCGAGTGGTTTCCAGATGACCGCTATATCGATGTGCTGGTCGGGCAGTTACGCAAGAAGCTCGGCGAGCGGGCGGCGAATGCCAAGATCATTGCCACCATTCACGGCACCGGGTATCTGTTCACGCCAGAAGTGGCCTGAGCCCGCCGTTCGGCGTGCCGTTTCAACGAGCGAGGGCTGATCGGGGGTGGATCAAGCGATCTATGAAAGTAAGTCGACCCTGGTAGCACGCGGCACCTGGGAGTCGCGCTCTGTCATCACCAAAACGCTGCAACCGGATGCCATCAATCCCGGCAGCATCGCCCGCTACCATCGCGAGTTCGATCTCAATCAGTCACTCACGAGCCCTTACGTCTGTCAGGCGCTGGCATTCGATGACGTCAATCACCGGATCATCTTCGAGGACGACGGCGGCCGGTCATTGCGAGAGGTGCTGGCGCGGGGTGAGCTCAACTTCGAGGAACGCCTTGGCATTGCGCAGGAGCTTGCGCTGGCGCTCCAGTCGATTCACGACGAGGGCGTCATTCATCGCGACCTGAATCCATCCAACGTCATCGTTCTCACCGACCCGACCGATAATCACTTGACCATCAAGCTCATTGATTTTGGTCTGGCAACGCTTTCCCCGCACGCCTATCCAAACAGCGAACAGGTCACTACGTTGACCGGAACGTTGCCTTACATCTCTCCCGAGCAGACCGGCCGGGTCAATCGGGTCGTAGACTATCGAACCGATCTGTATTCGCTGGGAGCCACCCTTTTTGAGCTCTTTGCCGGACGCCCCCCCTACGATCAAAAAGACGCGCTCGAGCTGATACACGCTCATATTGCCAGCACGCCACCGCTCCTCTCGGACGTCTCCAACACCGTGCCTGCATGGCTCGCCGAGCTGGTGGCAAAGCTCCTCGCTAAACAGCCGGAGGACCGCTATCAAAGCGCATCCGGGGTTTACGACGATCTGCACAAAGCAGCTCAGCTCAACAACGTCGTGCCGTTCAAACTCGGACGTACAGACAGCAAGGAACAGCTGGCATTTCCGAAAAAACTCTACGGGCGTGGCGCGTCCCAGCAGACGATTGCCGATCAGCTGGAACGGACCAAACAGGGGGAGACGCTGTTCGTCAACATCAGCGGCGGCCCGGGTATGGGTAAATCGGCGCTGTGCGACATCGTTCTACAACAAGCACGTGAACTGAACGCACTGACTGCAACCGTCAACTGCACGGCCGTGGATCTACACGACACAGACACGCTGCTGATTGAGCTCATGCGGCCCGTCGTACGCCATGTCCTTTCGATGACGGAAGAAGCAAGCTCCGCGATACTCGCCAAGCTGACCAGACGCCCGTCAGCCCACCTCACCGCGCTGGCCCGCCATCTGCCCGAGCTGGCTGACATCATCGAACCGACGACTCAGAGCGCGGGGCTGCCCGGCAAAGGCATCAGCGAAGTACTGGACGCCATTCGCCCACTCACGCTCGTGCTCATTGTCGAGAACGCCCACGCACCGCCACCCGAGTGCATCAGCGCGCTCATGGATGAGTGCCTCGACCATCGCAGCATTCTGACGGTCTTCACCTGGGAAGAGGACAACGACACCCTCTTCAAGGACGCGCGTGTCGCCACCAAAACCAGCTACCTCCCCATGCATCTCCTGGACAAGGCCGACATCCGCGAGATGCTCTCTGACATGCTCAGCCACAGCGAGGCGCGCGTGCGGGAGCTTGCGTCCGAGGTACAAACGAAGACTGACGGCGTCCCCGAATACGTGCACGAGCTGATATACGAGCTACACCAGGCCGGGCACATTTTCTACGATCGCCAGCAGGGTGAATGGGCCTGGGATATCGAACAGGCACGTCGCTACTTCTTCAACAGCAACTCGAACGAGCGCATCTCGGGTCTCCTCGATGCGCTGCCGGGGGAATCCCGCGAGCCGTTGTGCGCCGGCGCCTGCGTCGGTGAAACTTTCGAAATTGATCTCCTCGAAGCGATCCTCGAGAAACCGGCGTCGGATCTAGCAAAGCTCCTGCGACCCGCCATCACGCAAGGCATCATCGGCATGAGCGGTGAGGGTGAATACCAGTTCTCCCATCCACGCATTCGCGCGATTCTCTATGAACGCACGCCGTTGGACTTGAAGAACCGACTGCACCTTGCGGTCGCCGGCGCCTTGCGGCAGGTCGGCACCTCCGGGTGGCGGCGTCGCGACGGTGACGCGCCGCTGGCAATGGAAATTGCCCATCACCTGAACGCCGCCACCAATCCCCTGGAAACCACCGAAACCCTGCGCCAGGAGGTTGCCCACCAGAATCTCCTGGCGGCACGGGAAGGCCTCAAGCAAAGCAACTTCCAGCTGGCGTTCAAACACGGCCGCAGCGGGCTTTCTCTGCTGCACGATCAGGACGGTTCTGCGCTTTTCCTGGAGCTGGCCGAGTGTGCCGCACTGGCGGCTTTTCTATGCGGCGACTTTGAGCAGCTCGAGCGCGTTGAGCACGCGCTGCCGGGGGGCAAAACCCTTACGGAGACGCAGATCCGCGCGTCGATGGTGCAGAACAAGCTGTCTTCAGTATGTCAGCTGGCAACCGCACACCTGGCGGATCTCGACGTCAAACTGCCCGCGCCACCGGGCAAACTGCACGGCGCCGTGCTGCGCAGCCTCGAGAGCACCGGTCTCCTGTCGCGCGTTTTGCCGGTTACGCCGCTGCCCAAACCGCTACCGGTGGCGCACGACATCCAGTTCCGTCAAGCGGCAAAGATGTCGGGTTATCTGGCACACGCGCAGTTTCATATGGGGGAATTGAATCCGCCACCGCTCAGCCTGCAGTTCATTCAACGGGCTCACAGCGCAGGCTTTAGCGGCGAAATTGCGTTCGCCTACGCATCCGCCGCGGTCGGTGCTCTGCGCGCTGAACTGCCCCAGCGCGCACAGCAGCTTGCCCGTCACGCCAGGGTCATTGCCGAGCAGTTCCCGACGGACGCTTTCTCCGTGCGTGCACTGATTACGGTCAGCGGGCTGATTGATCCCTGGTTCGGCAATTTCGACCAGACCGTGAGAAGCCTCCTCGACACGTCTTCACGCGCGATGGCCTTGCAGGACTTCGAGTTTGCCGCATCAGCCGGCGCGTTCTACGCCACCAACGGGCTCCTGCGCGGGCTGGAGCTCGGCTCGATGAAGCGAGCCATCGCCGAGCAGATTGAATACGTCGACCGCCACGGCCACATCACCGGAGTCAACATTCAGTACTTCGTGCTGCAAATCGTCTCCTCGCTCCTGGCCCAACCCATCGAGGACAGCCAGGTACACGAAAATGCGCGCACCATCACGGCCGGCGAAGATCACATTGCCCAGGCGTGTGTGTACACGTTACGCCTTTACTATGCGGTCCTCTTCAACGACTTCAGCGGCGCGCAGAGCGTGGTCAAGCTCGCCGACCGCTTTGCCCCAGTACTACGGACCTCACCGCTCTTCACGCTCTACGCGTTGTGCTGCGGGTTGGTTTCGGTTCGTAACGACGGAGAAAACAAGGATCAACTGCTCCAAGCCTTGCGCACGTTACGCCACGCAGCCTCTGAAGGCGCGGTCTTCGCGGAACCGAAGGTCCACATTCTGGAAGCGGAACTGGCACGCACCAACGACGACATGAACGGCGCGCTGGAGCATTGGGAACGGGCAGCAGAGAGCGCGCGGCGCCTCGGCTTTGCCAACGACGAAGCGCTGGCATACGAACTCGCGGCAAGAGCCTGCGAAACGCGCGGCCGCGCGGACTTCGCCAAGCTTTTTGCCAAGAACGCGCATCAGAGTTATCTACGCTGGGGCGCCGTCGCCAAGGCCAACCAGCTCGAGCGTGAGCTGCCGGGCCTGGCAAGCGCGGATCTCAGCCGCGGCGGTTCGAGCGCGCTGTCGATGACCGATCTAGCCGATCTCACGCTGCGCGACTTTCAAACCCACCAGAACAGCGTGGAAAGCTCGGAATTCAACGATCGGGTGCTCGACACCACAACGGTACTCCGCGCGGCACAGACCATTTCCAGCGAAATTGTCCTGGACCGGGTACTCACCAAACTCCTGCGCCTTGCGCTCGAGCATGCCGGCGCACAGAAAGCCTGTATGCTGCTGCGCACCGAAGGCCGCCTCCAGGTCGAGGCCATCGCCGGCGTCGATGGTGGCGCAACCCGTCGCGTGACCCCGCCGGAACCCCTCGAAGTCAGCCAGGACGTGCCGGTTTCCGTGGTGCAATTTGTGACTCGCACGAACAAATCTCTGGTCTTGAGTGATGCAACCCAGGAGGACGTGTTCACCCAGGATCCGTATATCAAGCGCATGCAGCCGCTCTCGGTACTCTGTCTGCCCATCATCCATCGCGGCGAAGTGACCGGCGTCCTCTACGTTGAACACCGCTGGTTGACAGGTGTGTTCACCGCCCAGCGCGTTGAAGTACTGGCCCTGCTCGCTTCACAGGCCGCAATCAGCATCGAAAACGCGCGCCTCTATGCAGACCTGCAGAACGCGCGCGACGAGTACCGGACCCTGTACGACAGCGCCATTGAGGGGTTGTTCAGAATCAACGGTGAAGGCCAGCTGCTGAGCGCCAACCCGACGCTTGCCAAGATCCTCGAGTTCGAGAAAACCCAGGATCTTCTGAGCGAGTATAGAGATCTCATTCACCGCGTGTTTCTCAAGACCGAGCAGGCGCAGCGATTCCTGTCGGAGCTCGAAGACAAGAACCAGGTGACCGGCTTCGAGGCGCAGGGTATGACCCGCACGGGCCGGGTATTCTGGATGGCGCTGACCGCGCGGATCACGCGGGATGCGGAGCTCGGCGACTACATTGACGGTTCACTGTTCGACATCTCCGAACGCATGGAGCGTGAACAAGCGGACAAACAGCGCCAGATTGCGGAGGCGGCGAGCGTCGCGAAGAGCGAATTTCTCGCCAACATGAGCCATGAAATACGTACGCCGATGAACGCCATAGTCGGCTTCTCGAAGCTGGCTCTGGACACCAACCTCGACCGCAAGCAGCACGAGTTCCTGACCTCGATTCGCAACGCCGGCGAGAACCTGCTGACCCTCGTGAGCGACGTGCTCGACTTCTCCAAGATCGAAGCAGGCAAGCTGACGCTCGAAGAGCGTCCGTTCCACCTGCAGGAGGTCCTCAGCGATGTGGAACGCCTCTTCCGTACCGACATGCGGCGCAAAGGTTTGACTTTTACCGTCGAAGACCTGAGCGCTACACACGCGGCGTATCCGGAGGCGGGTCGACTGCTAGGCGATTCGCTGCGCCTTCAGCAGGTGCTGGTCAATCTCATCGGCAATGCCGTCAAATTTACCGAGGAAGGCGAGATCACGCTGAGCGCCGAGGTCATTGGTCACCACCAGGACCAGCTGGTGCTGCAATTCTCGGTGCGCGATACCGGGATTGGCATCTCCCCGGAGGAGGTCGACAGACTTTTCGACTCATTCGAGCAGGCCGAATCCTCTACCACGCGGCGCTATGGCGGCACCGGACTGGGTTTGACGATCTGTAAGCGCCTCGTCGAGGTGATGGGCGGCGCCATTCGTGCAACCTCCACCGTCGGCGTCGGCAGCCAGTTCGACTTCACGATCACCTGTAACCTTCCGACGGAGCAGGAACCCGCCGGTGACGGAGCCGCCAAGGCACGCGCCAGCGCCGCCTCAGTGCTCCACGGCAAGCACATCCTCGTGGCTGAAGACAACCCGATCAACCAGCAGCTTGCGCTCGAATTCCTGCAGCGCGCAGGCGCCAGGGTGGATATTGCCGAGACCGGACGCCATGCCATCACCGCCGCCGTGGATAACGAGTACGATGCCATTCTCATGGACATCCACATGCCGCAGACCGACGGTCTGGAGGCCACGGCAACGCTGCGAGAACAGGGGTTTACGCTGCCAATCATTGCAGTTTCCGCAGACGCGCTGACCGAACGTAAGGAAGCGGCCATGCAAGCCGGCTGTGACGCCTACGTCACCAAACCCATCGACTTCGACCGCCTGCTCGGCGCGTTGGAAGAGTTCCTGCCGCTCTCCGAGCTGCAGAGCCGGCGTCGCGCAACCGACGAGCCCGCACCGGACACAGCGGATGCCGAGGACGAGGCATTCGATGCCGAGCAATTCAAGCTGCAGCGGGTGGCGGGTATCGATCTGGGTCTTGCCATCAAAAACCACAATGGCAACGTTGCCCTCATGACCAAGCTCATGGGCGATTTTGGCCGCTACTATGGCGATGCCGGCCCGAAGATCCGCGCACAGATCAACGACAAGAGCTACGAAGACGCCGAGCGTCTCGCCCATAACCTGCACGGCGTTGCCGGCAGCTTCGGTGCGACGAGACTGCAGGAAGCGGCGAAGGCGCTGGAGCTGGCAATCGCCAAGGGCGAGACAGGTAACCTCTTCGGCCTGGCACAGAGCTTCGAGATTGCCCTCCAGGAAGTGCTGGAGTCTGCTGAAGCGCTGGCCAGCCGCGAGATCCGCTTCCGCGCGTCCGATTTCGACGGCTAGCCCGAGATGGCCCGTTAGTCCGGATCGAACACTTCCACCGCGGCAATACGACCGTCGTCCAACTGCGCCGCCAGCGCACCGAAATCGAAGAAGCGATGGTCCGCCAGATGGGACGGCGTCAGGTGACCGAGACTCCGTGCGATGTTCTCGACCCGCCCGGGGTGGCTTTCGTCCCAGCTCTGCAACATGCCCTTGATCGCCTGACGCTGCAGATTCTCCTGCGAGCCGCACAGATTGCACGGAATGATCGGATGTTCGGCAAGCGCTGACCACTGGCTGATGAGCTTTTCGCGGCAGTAGAAGAGCGGGCGGATCACCACGTTGCGGCCATCATCGCTTTTGAGCTTGGCGGGCATGGCTTTCATCCTCCCGCCGTAAAACATGTTCAGGAACAACGTTTCCACCACATCGTCGAGATGGTGCCCGAGTGCAATTTTGGTCGCGCCGATTCGCTGCGCGTGACCGTAAAGGATGCCGCGCCTGAGGCGTGAACAGACCGGACAGGTGGTTTTGCCTTCCGGCGTCAGCGCCTGCACGACGCTGTAGGTATCTTCCTCGAGAATCGTATGAGGCACCTCGAGCGCCTCGAGATAGCGGGGCAGAACGTCTTCCGGGAAACCCGGCTGCTTCTGATCCAGATTAACTGCCACCAGCTCGAACGTGATCGGGGCGTGCTGCTTGAGATTCAGCAGGATATCCAGGAGCGTGTAGGAGTCCTTGCCACCGGACAGGCAGACCATGACCTTGTCGCCGTCTTCGATCATCGCAAAGTCGTGTATGGCCTGACCCACCAGACGCCTGAGCTTCTTGTGGCATTTGTTCTTTTCGTACTGAGATCGGCGAGGATCGCTGGAGGATTGCAGCACGGTTGAAATCTCTATTGACGGGCAGGCGCGCTGTTTTACCGTCACCGGCGCCCGCTGGCAAGACCCGCACCCGGCAAAATTGCGGTCAGGCCGACTCCTGCCGGGACGCATCCTCATCTGCATCACGCTGCGCCGCGACAAAAGCGGCAAAATCTGCGGCGGGCAGCGGTCTGGAATAGTAGTAGCCCTGGACGAAGTCGCAACCAATACGCTTCAAACGCTCAACCTGGCCCTGCTCCTCGACGCCTTCGGCAACGACGCGCATACCGAGAATACGACCCATGGCAACGATGGATGCCACGAGCCCGAGATCACGCACGCCATCGATACCATCAATGAAACTCTTGTCCACTTTCAGCACGTCGAACTCATAGTCTTTGAGATAACCCACCGACGAATAACCGGTACCGAAGTCGTCGAGCGCAATTTTGAGCCCGAGCGCTCTGAGACCCTGCAGAAACGCAACGCCGCCCGGCGCATCGTCGACAACCGCGCTTTCGGTGAGCTCAACGGTGATCTGGTCCGTGCGCGTGCAGCCCAGGACGTCGAGAAGTTCCTCCGCTTGATCGGCGTTGGCGAACTGGCGGGCGCTGACGTTGAGCGACACCTTGAGATCCGGCATCACCTCGCCCCAGGCATCGAGCTGTTGTTGCACCTCTTCTACCACCCAGCGTCCAATCTCGACGATCAAACCGCTGTCTTCCGCAACGGGGATGAACTCGCCCGGCGACACGAAACCGAGATCGGGGTTCTGCCAGCGCAGCAACGCTTCGGCGCCGTAAACCGAATCATGAGAGATATCAATGATCGGCTGGTAATGAAGCTCGAGCTCGCCCGCGGCAATGGCTTTGCGCAGACGCGATTCAATCTCGAACCGCCGTGCCGCGACAGTGTTCATCTGCTCCTCGAAGAACATGGCCTGATTGCCGCCGCGAGCCTTGGCCAGGAGGCGCGCCGCGTCGGCTTTCTGCAAGAGCTCACCTTTGTCCCGGCCATCGTCAGGAAAAATCGTGACGCCCGCGCTCACGCCGATGAAGAGCTCCTGCTCCGCAACGAAAAATGGCGCGCTGAAGGCTTCGATGGCACTGCGGGTCACCCGTTCCACCTCCGCCACTTCCTCGATTTCCGGAAGCATGATCACAAAATGATCGCTGCCCATGCGCGCTACCGTATCGGTTTCCCGCGCACTCATGGCGATCCGCAGCGCCGCGTCCGTTAGAATGCGATCCGCGTTTGCGTGCCCCACCGAGTCGTTGACGTGTTTGAACCCGTCGAGGTCAATGCTGATCACGGCACCACGTTTCTCCTGCTGCGCGGCACGGGCCAGCCGCTCGTGGAGCAGGTTCGCGTTCGGCAGCTTGGTGAGATTGTCGTGATGCGCCTGCCAGAGCATCAACCGCTGCTCTTCGTCCGAGACGACAGGTTCCATTGCGATCGTGAGATAACCTTCCGGCGCATCCGTATCTTCGCCTACCGCCATACGCATGACTTTTTCGACGTTGACGCTGCCGTCCTTCCGGCGCAGACGGTATTCGCCGGTCCAGAATCCCTCCTCAGCCAGCGCCGCGCGCATATTCTGAGCAACTGCCGCCTCTTCCGCGGAATCTTCACAAACCGCAACACGGCCCTGCAATTCATCCGACTCAAAGCCGGTCACCTTCTCGAAAGCGGAGTTTGCCCGCAGCAGGCGATCCTGCGCATCGCTGACCGACAGCGCTACCGGCGCGTGGGCAAACAACAGCCGGTCTGCGAGGAGCTGCTGGAGCGGTGAGAAGGCGCGCAGGTTGCGTTGCCGCATGAGCAGCGCCGCAACGGCAATGACAAAGCCGATGACGCTGAGGTAATAGAAGTGCGTGTATTGACTCTGCGCAGCGCCAATGCGCAGCGAAGCGCTGCGCAGCTCCGCCAGGGTCATGGCAAGATGCTGGCGCACTTCGAGCTGTTCGGCGGGACCCGCCGCTCCACCTCTCGTGAGCTTCTGGGTGAGATCGTTCAGGGGATCGTTCAGGCGCGCCGCGGAACGTCGGGCATGCCGCTCGATCTCTGGCATGAGCTGATGCATCTCCACCAGCCAGCGGCCCGGGTGCTGCCAATCGGCAGCGCTGCCATCCCGCTCGAGGCGCGTCAGCTCGCCAATCAAGAGATCAACCGCGTGCTGATCCTTGCCGAGATAGTGCAGGTTCACTGACAGGGAACCGCAGAGCACCGCACAGGCGAGAACGGCCCAGACCTGCCATTGGCCGAAGCTCAGCTTCACCGTGGGTACATGGATTTCTGCAGCGTGGTTCAAAGGCGTAAACAGTTACAGCTATAACTTAACGCTAGACGGTCCAACGCCGTCTGCAACGCTAAATCGCCGCGGTCGCCATATTTGGGTGAGGCATCACGGGACGCCGTCAAAGTTCTGACGTACGTCGACAATGGCGAGTCAATTCGCCCGCCCGACGCGGCCGCAGCCGTGCTTCAGTTGAGTCCGCGCAGCACCATCATGGGGGGTGAGTTGACCAGGCTGCGACTGCCGAGAAGCCCTACCGTGACGATGATGAGCGCACCCACAGCCGGACCAACCGGCCACACCCAGGGATGCAGCTGCATGTCGAGTTCGAAGACCTGACTCTGCAAAATTGCGACCGTCAGCTCAGCGCCGAACACGGCAACCACACCCGCAAACGTGCCGAGGACGGCAAACTCTGCCGTCAGCGAGCCGCCGATGAGGCGTCGCGTGCCGCCAAGCGTGCGTACCAGGGCATGCTCTGCCATCCGCGCGTCACGGCTCGCCTGTATGCTCGCCACCAGCACCAGACAGCCGCTGGCAAGCACGAGGCCAAGTACCAGCTCAACCGCCTGCGTCACCCGGTCCACGATGCTTTTGACCTGCTCGATGAGCGCGTCGATCTCAATGACGGTGATGGTCGGATGGGCGCTCAGGAGCGTGTTCAGAAAGGCTTTGTTTTCCCGCTCCAGATAGAAGCTGGTCATATAGGTGGCGGGGAAGTTCTCGAGCGCGCCCGGCGACAGGATGATGAAGAAATTCGGGCTCATGCTCTCCCACTCGAGGCTGCGGATGCTCGTTACCTCCGCGTCGAACTGCTGGCCGCCAATATCGAAGGTCAGCTGATCCCCAACCTCCAGATTCCGCTCTTCCGCGTATTCGCTTTCGAGCGACACCTCGGCCATACCCGTATCGGGTCCCCACCAGGCACCGTCGATGATTTCGTTGTTGTCCGGCTTCTCCACCGTCCAGGTGAGATTGCGTTCTGAGGTGACACGCGGCCGGTCGCCGTCCGGCTCGAGCGGCAGTCTTTCCTGATAGGTTTTCGCGTCTTCACCGTTTACTGCAACCACCCGGCCGCGAATCATCGGGTAAAGGAAGTCACCGGCGGTGGCACCCTCCTCGATCAGCTGCTGTACCGAGTCGACTTCTTCGGTGGCTATGTTCATGACAAAGTGATTGGCCGCTTCTTCCGGCACCTGTGCACGCCACTCCGTGACCAGCGCCGTGCGCAACAGCACCAGCACCAGAAGCAACATGATCGCCAATCCGAAAATGAGAATCTGCGCCGTGTTCTCGCGGCTGCGTCGCTGCAAACCCGACAGCGCCAGGCGCCAGCCGCTGCGCGCCTGCATGCCCACCACGCGTCCGCTTTTCAGGAGCGCGTAGGAGAGACTGCCGAACACCAGAATCACCGCCACGGCGCCGACGATGGTCCAGAACGTGAGAAAGAGGCTGCCGCTGTACCAGATGAGGAGCAGGATGCTGCCACCAATGGCAGCGCCGTACGAAAGCACCTGCGACGCGGGCGGCACGCCGAGATCACGACGAATCACGCGCATGGGAGAGACGTCTTTCAAATGCATGAAGGCCGGCATCGCAAACGAGACCGCGCAGATGAGGCCCGTGGCCGTGCCCAGCGCAAAAGGCCGCAGCCCCGCAGCAGGCAGCTCCACCGGGATGAGCGCGGACAAAAGCTGCACGATGATGACGTGGAGCACGCCGCCCGCGGCAAGCCCGCCTGCAATCGCCACCGCACCTACCAGCAGCAGGATGCTCAGAAACCCGAACAGGATTTGCTTTGGCGTGGCACCCAGGGTTTTCAGCACGCCAACGTGATCATAGTGTCGCGCGGCATATCGATGGGCGCTCAAGGCCACGGCAATGCCGGCCAGCAGCACGCCAAGAAGCCCTCCGAGGAGGAGGAAACTCTCTGCCCGATCCAGCGCCGAGCCAATCCGCGGGCTGCTTTCGCGAATGCTGACCCAGCGGTAGTTCGGCTCGAGCGGCAGCTCGTCCTTGAGCGCGTTGAGCTCGTCGTCAGGTCCGCGCAGGAGCAATCGATACGAGATACGGCTGCCGGGCTGCACCACTTCGGTCGCCGGGACGTCTTCGATGTTCATCAAGAGGCGCGGACCCAGGTCGAAAAACGATCCGCCGCGATCCGGTTCCGAGACCAGCACCCGGGAGATCGTGAGCTCAGCGAGACCCACTTCGATCACATCACCAAGCGCCACGCCCAGCGCCGGAAAGAGGCGCGAGTCGAGCCACACCTGGCCCGGGCCCGGGGTTTCTTCCAGCGGGAAGCCGCGCTCAAACGGCGCGTCAGACACGATGAGCTTACCGCGCAGCGGGTACGAGCCGCCCACCGCCTTGACGCTAACGAGCTGATTATCGTCGCCGGCGAACACCATGGACGGAAACACCATGGTCTCGGCAAGCTCCAGCCCCCGGACCTGCGCCTTGACGCGGAACTCGTCGGGAATCGGGCGCGAGCTCGATATCTGCCGGTCGGCGGCCAGAAAATTTGCCGACTCGTCCAGGAGCGCCTGGTGCAGGCGGTCGACAAAGAGGCTGATGGACGTCACGGTGCCTACGGCGACAACCAGAGCCGCCAGCAGCAGGCCCATTTCACCCGAGCGCACGTCCCGCATGGCCATGCGACGTACCAGCGCGAAGTTCATCAGGCTTGCACCGCAGTTTTGATACGACCCGCCTCGATGGCAACCGTGCGATCGCAGCGGTCGGCCAGACGCGCATCGTGGGTCACCATGATGAGCGTGGTGCCAAATTCCTGGTTGAGCTCAAAGAGGAGATCGATGATGCGCTCCCCGGTGGCCGTATCCAGATTTCCCGTCGGCTCGTCGGCAAAGAGCAGCGTCGGGTTGGATGCAAACGCCCGGGCAATGGCCACGCGCTGCTGCTCACCGCCCGAAAGCTGACGCGGATAGTGTCCGGTCCGGTCGCCGAGGCCAACTTTATCCAGGAGCGATACCGCCTGCGCCTGAGCAAGACTCTCTCCGCGCAGCTCCGCCGGCAGCATGACGTTTTCGAGCGCGGTCAGCGAGGCGAGCAGCTGGAACGATTGAAAAACGAAACCAACGTGCTCACCGCGTACCAGCGCGCGCGCCTCTTCGTCGAGCTCTGTGAGCTCGTAATCCAGAATCGCAACGCTGCCGCCGGTGGCTGAATCGAGGCCGGCGAGAATTCCGAGCAACGTGGTTTTACCCGAGCCCGAGGCGCCGACAATCGCCACCGATTCACCTTCGTTGATTTCGAGATCAATGCCATCCAAGATAACCAGATCACCTGCAGCAGTATCGACAACTTTTTCGATATTTTGGGCTCTAACAACTGTGCGACTCATGAATTTCTACCAATTTCTCCAGCGCTGCTCTGTCCGCTTTCCCACCGTGAAAGCCGCCAAGGGTGTCCTGATCGCGTTATTTGCAACTACCTCGGGCCTGGCTCAGGTGGTTGCCGCCGATTCACTACGCGAATCGGCCAATCCGCTGCAGGAAGCCTCCTACCGGGCGGAAGGCCAGGCCATCGTCGTCCTCGGGGACAGTATCAGCGCGGGATACGGTATTCAACGGGACGAGGGCTGGGTTCATCTTCTCGATGAGACGTTAGCGCAGCGTGAAGAACCCTGGTACACCGTCAACGCCAGCATCTCCGGGGAAACGACCGGCGGCGGCCTGGCGAGACTCAAAGGCCTCCTGGAAGAGCATACGCCCAGCATCGTGATCATTGAACTCGGCGGCAACGACGGGCTGCGCGGGTATCCCATCAGTCGCATACGCAGCAACCTGCAAACGATGGTGGATGAGGTGAGAGCGGCAGGCGCCATTCCCATTATGATGGCCATGCGCATACCACCCAACTACGGTCCGCGCTACGCGAGCGCCTTCGACAACGTGTTCGGCGAGGTTGCTGCAGCCACGGAAACCCTGCTGGTGCCGTTTTTCCTGGAAGACGTGGCGCTGGAGGAAGGCATGATGCAGGACGACGGCATCCACCCGACTGCCGCGGCCCAGCCGCAGATGAAAGCTGCGGTCTGGCAGCATCTGGAGCCGATTCTGGTGGCTGAAACAGAATCCTGAGGCGTCACTCGCCCTGCGTTGCGCCAACGTGCGACGTGCCGCGGGCTGCAGCCAGCTCCACCTGACGCTGCCGTTCGCGCAAAGCCGTCAGGCGATCTTCGTCCGCGGGATCGAAACAGTGCGGACAGCTGACACCCTGTTCAAATTGCGGACTGTCGAGTTCTGCCTGGGACAACGGATGGCGGCACGCAAAACACTGCTGGTAGACCCCCTCCTGGAGCTCGGCGTTGACCGACACCCGCTGGTCGAAGACAAAACACTCGCCCTGCCACCGGTTCTCATCGGACGCAACGTGTTCGAGATAAGAAAGAACCCCACCGTCCAGCTGGTAAACTTCATCGAATCCCTGCGCTAAGAGGTAAGCGGAGGCTTTCTCGCAGCGTATCCCGCCGGTGCAGAACATGGCGACACGTGGGTGCTCGGCAGGATCGAGCGCTGACTCGACCCAGCCGGGAAACTCGCGGAAGTTGGTAGTCGCCGGTGAGATGGCTGACGGAAACGTGCCGATGTCGATCTCGTAGGTGTTGCGGGTGTCGATGACAAGCACCTCAGGATCGTCGAGGAGCTCGTTCCAGCGCGACGGATCGACGTGCTCACCGCCCTGCTCCGTGTTGATCACGCCCACACCGAGCGTGACGATTTCCGGTTTGATTTTCACCTTGAAGCGGTAAAACCCCGGGTTGCCCTCATCGAGATCAGACCACTTGTAAGGCAGGTCCGGAAAGGTGCCGTCCAGGTGCTGCTGCATGTCCCTGAGCGCCGCCTCGCTGCCGACAAGCGTGCCGTTGATCCCTTCAGCGGCGAGCAGAATGGTGCCTTTGATGTCGAGACCGTGCCCGGCACGCAGCAATGTCGCCTGCAGGGTTTCTGGATCAGCCAGCTGCTGGAATTTGTAGAACGTCAAAACGCGACGCATCACGATACTCCCGATACCACTCGCGCGGCTAAGCGTCCGCTTTGCTGCCGCCGGCACACGGCGGGCTGAGCGGGGCTTCACCGAAGCGCGCCTGCCACTCATCGGCGGTGTACGCGTGGATGGCCAGCGCATGCATGCCGCCGTCGAACTCACCGGCCAGCGCGGCATTGATGAGCCGATGCCGCTGGATCCGTGAAACGCCGTCGAAAGCCGAGGACACCGTGACCACCTTGAAGTGGCTTTCAGCACCGTCCGGGACGCTGTGGTTGCCGCTCTCATCGAGCACTTCGAGGTGCGCGAGGTCAAATTCGTTGGTCAGGGCGTGTTCAATACGCTCGGCGCGGTTCATGGTGGCTTGCTCAGGCTGACGGCGGGCGGGAGATTATAGTAGCGGTCATCACGATCGCAAAGCATCGAACTCCACCAGCACCACGCTGACGTTATCGCTGCCACCTGCGTCCATTGCCGCCTTCAGCAGGTAGTCGGCGCACAGCTCGAGCCCGGGGGTTGCCATCAACGCCTCGAGCTGCTCGCGCCTGACGAGATCCGACAGGCCATCCGAGCAGAGCAGCAAGCGCTCGCAGCCGGGCACCTCACCAACCTGCGGCTGGAAAACCCCCGGCAGGCCCAGCGCCTGGGTCAGCACGTGACGGTGCGGTGCTTCGTGCTCTTTGTCCGGGTCGATTTCACCCGCGTCAATCAAGCGCTGGGCAACCGTGTGATCCCGCGTCACCTGCTCGAGCTTACCTGCGCTATAGGTATAAAGGCGGGAGTCACCAACGTGACCGAAATAGGAACGACCCTCACCGTTCTGCGCCCACACCACCAGCGTGGTGCCCATTTTACCCGTGTAGTTGAGCTCCCGGGCTTCCGCCAGCACCGCGTTGTGCGACAGGTTGACGATGGCCGACAGCGCCTGGGTACTGTCTCTGGGTGCGTCTGCTTCGAGGTGTCTGCGCGCAGTGACAACGGCAACTTCGCTCGCAATTTCTCCGGCCATCAGACCACCCATGCCGTCAGCGAGAATCGCAAAGCGGCTTTGCGCGTCTGCATGAACAAAATCTTCGTTGTTGAGGCGGACCAGTCCTCGGTGACTGCGCGCGACAACGTTCAACATTTCCTATCCGGTCGGACCATCGATCATGGTGTACGTTACCTGGGATGCGGTAAACTAGCTAGTTGACCCAAACGAAGGTATACGCAGTACATGCTCGCCATCATTTCACCGGCCAAAACCCTGGATTATGAAACGCCGCTTGCCACACGGAAGTCTTCACAGCCGGACTTCGTCGATGATTCTGCAGAGCTCATCGACACCCTGCGCACGCTCGCGCCGCCAGCAATCTCACGCCTGATGGGCATCAGCGACAATCTGGCTGAACTGAACCATCGCCGCTATGCGGAGTGGCAGCCCAGCTTCGACAAAACCAGCTCGCGACCGGCCGTGCTCGCCTTCAAAGGCGACGTCTATCTGGGCCTGGAGGCACAGACGATGTCCGAGCGGGACTTCACCTGGGCGCAGAAGCACGTGCGCATTCTCAGCGGTCTGCACGGCATTCTGAAACCGCTGGACCTGATCCGGCCCTACCGTCTGGAAATGGGCACCAAGCTCTGCACCGGCCGCGGCAAATCGCTCTACGATTTCTGGGACGACAAGGTGACGGACGCACTGAACGAAGCGATCGCGGAGCAGAAGCAGAAGGTGCTGATCAATCTGGCATCGAACGAGTACTTCAACGTGCTGCAGCCGGAATCCATTGACGCACGCATCATCAACGTGCACTTTCGCGAATGGAAGAACGGCAAATTCAGGTTCCTCTCGTTTTTCGCCAAGCGCGCCAGAGGCCTGATGACCCGCTACATGATTGACGAGCGAGTGAGCACGTTGAAAGCCCTGCAGGCGTTCGACTACGACGGCTACACGTACAACGACCAGCTTTCGGACGGCGACGACTGGGTGTTCACCCGAAACGCCGCGTGAAAGGCACGGATCGAAAGCGGATGCAGGCGGATGCAATACCAAGGAGACAACAGTGAGCGAAGCGCTAGACCGGACCAAACAAACCGAAATTGAGGCCGCGGCGTTCAGACGCCTGCTCGCCCACCTCGACGAACGTAAGGACGTGCAGAACATCGACCTGATGATACTCGCCGGCTTCTGCCGCAACTGCCTGTCCAAGTGGTACCGCACGGCCGCTGAGGATGCCGGTGTCGACATGGACCTGCCCGCAGCACAGCAGCACGTCTACGGCATGACGTATGACGACTGGAAGGCCAATCACCAGCTGCCCGCATCGCCGGAGCAGCTCGCCGCGCTAGAGGCAGCCGAACAGAAATGAGTGAGCCGTCGGTCGTGACATCGACATCCACCGAGCGACCAGGCAAGACGCGTCGCGTGTGGCGCGAATGGCGCGGTTTCATGTTGTTCATTGTCGTCATGCTGCTGTTTCGCTCCGCCATTGCCGACTGGAATCAGGTGCCAACGAGCTCGATGATTCCATCCATCCTGATCGGCGACCGCATCGTCGTGGACAAGCTCGCCTATGATCTGCGCATCCCGTTTACCCTCGAGCGTGTTGCACGCTGGGCTGATCCGGTGCGCTCCGACATCATCACTTTCGAAGCGCCGGAGACCGGCAAACTCCTCGTCAAAAGGGTCATCGCGATCCCCGGCGACAGAATAGAGATGATCGACAACCGCCTGGTGATCAACGGCGAGCTGGCGGACTACGCCCCGATACAGCCTGCGGACCTGCCGCCCGCGGTCGCCCCAGCCCTCTACAACAACGAGGTCATGCAGGAGTCCCTGCTGGGCACGTCACGGACGGTCATGCTGGGCCGCTGGCGCCACCCTGGGATCAAAGCCACGTTCGGGCCCATTGAGGTACCCGAAGATCACTACTGGGTGATGGGAGACAACCGCGACAACAGCAAAGATTCGCGCGAAATCGGCTTCGTTCACCGGGACACCATTCTCGGCAAAGCGAACTCGATCGCGTTTTCGCTCGACTACGAAAACTACTATCTGCCTCGCGGCGAACGCTTCTTCAGCGACCTCAACTGAGCTTCGGTTTTCAGGGTTTACGTAGAAGCTTGCGCAGCCCCATGAGGAGCACAGTGCCCAGCAGCCCGGCAACGACTAGCATCAGCACAAAGAGCGCGCTTGTGCCCAGGAATTCGAGGATCACCTCGCGTTCGATGCCGTACTGATCACCCAGCCACACGATCGCCGCCACCGTCGCAATGGTGCCAAGCGCCAGCGTGCGAGTCAGGCGCAGCCAGCTCGAACGGCGTGCGGTGTTGCGCTCTATGGCATGAGGCTTGATTCGATTGGGTCGCTTCACGTGGTTTCTCCGGCGGCTCAGCACAATACCAGGCAATTGTTTATGATCACACCTCGATCAAGGGAGTGGGAGGAGACTTGCTCAAATTCGGGCTGACTGCACCGTCGAATTTCTGGGTGTCGGATCTCGTCGACAAACAACAAACCCTCGAAACGCTCGCAGCGGCGGGCATCGATCACATCTACGTTGCCGATCATGTTTCGTTCCGCAATGGCTCAGGCGCAGACGGTTTCGTCGAGGTCGCAGCCCTGTCCCAGCTCCACGCCGACCTCGGCGTGATGATCAGCATCTACCTGCTGCCGCTGCGCCACCCGCTGCCCATTGCCCGGCAGCTGGCAACGATGGACAGAATCGCCCCCGGCCGCATGCTGTTCGGCATCGGCGTGGGAGGTGAAGACCGGCACGAGACGGAGGTCTGCGGCGTCGATCCGCGCACGCGCGGCGCCCGTGCCAACGAGAGTCTGGACATCATCAGACGTCTGCTCGACGGTGAGACCCTGGACTACGAGGGTGAGCACTTCCAGCTCCGCGAAGCGCGCATCCGCCCCCGTCAGAACGCACGTATCCCCATCATCGTGGGCGGTCGTTCCAACGCTGCGCTGGCCCGCTGCGGACGCTTCGGCGACGGCTGGATTGGCGTGTGGTGCTCCACCCGCCGCTACCGCGAGGCGGTGGAGATCATCGCTGCGGAGGCGGATCGCTGCGATCGTGGGGACACGAGGTGGATGCATGGTTATCAGCCGTGGCTTGGCCTCGATACGGCTGATCCCGCTCGCGCCCGGGAAGCTGTGGCCACGGGTATGGAAGCGTTCTATCACGTACCTTTTGCGCAGTTCGAGCGATACACCCCGTTCGGCACACCGCGGGAAGTTGCCGAGCAGCTGTATCCATACGTGGAAGCCGGTGCCAGCATCATGAACTTCAAAGTGTGTACCGCCGCGGCCGAAGAAGAGGTGCCTCTCGCCGCGGAGCTCGCCGCCGAAATGCGGCGTCTTGCCGGTCAGTGACCGTCCGCAAGTCCCACATCGATGCTGTAGGCGCCAGCTGGCTGATTGGTTTCAGCGTAGTGCTTGGTCTGAATCAGGCGATGGTAAAAGTCGTCAACGAGGGCCTGGCCCCGGTATTCCAGTCGGGGCTGCGATCCCTCTTTGCACTACCGCTGGTGCTCGGTTTCGCGCTGATCATGCGCCGCACGCTTTCCGTGAGCGACGGCAGCCTGCCGTTCGGTATCGTCAACGGCCTCTTGTTTTCGGCCGAGTTCTGCCTGCTCTTTCTTGCGCTCGACTACACCACCGTCGCCCGGGTGTCGCTGTTTTTCTACACCATGCCCGTCTGGGTGGCCCTCGGCGCGCATTTTCTGGTACCCGGCGAACAGCTGCACCGCAACAAGGTCCTGGGCCTCGTCATCGCCGTCGGCGGCGTTGCCATGGGGCTCTCGGGTGATCTCGGCGCCGCCGGGGAAGATGCATGGATCGGCGATCTCATGGCACTGGTCGGCGGCATGTTCTGGGCGGGGATTGCGCTTGTCACCCGCACTCGTCTGGCCATGTGCTCGGCTGAGATGAACCTGCTGTATCAACTCGTTGTGTCGAGCATTGTGTTGCTGCTCATCAGCCCGTTATTCGGCGATCTCGTACGCGAGATCACGCCGCTGATCAGCCTCATATTTGCCGCACAGGTGGTTGTGGTCGTCGCGGTCGGGTTTCTCATCTGGTTCTGGATACTGTCCATCTACCCGGTCTCCAACATGGCCTCGTTCGGTCTTCTGACCCCCATATTCGGGGTGTTCTTCGGGTGGCTCATATTCGACGACCCGCTGACGTTGACTTTCATCATTGCGATTGCCCTGGTCAGCGCCGGTGTTGTGCTCGTCAACAAGGAACCTAAACGCCTTCCATCGAAACTCACTTCGTAGGTCATCATGGTGCATCGTCTTTTCTCCCGAACCAGCTGCCTCCTGCTGCTTTGCGCAGGCGCGTCAACGCACGGCGCCGACCTGGTCCTGCGCGGTGGTCTGATCTATGACGGCAGCGGCAGCCCCGCCTACGTCGGCGACATCAGCATCAATGGCGATCGCATCGAGAGCATTGGACCATCCGGCACGCTGACGGGCTCCCGCGTGCTCGACGTGCGGGGTTTGAGCGTTGCGCCCGGTTTCATCAACATGCTGAGCTGGGCTAACGAGTCTCTCCTGATCGATGGCCGAAG
The DNA here is from genome assembly GCA_028285415.1 of Pseudomonadales bacterium. Classification (GTDB taxonomy): domain Bacteria; phylum Pseudomonadota; class Gammaproteobacteria; order Pseudomonadales; family Azotimanducaceae; genus UBA4421. The sequence continues at coordinate 124,099 of JANQPF010000010.1, read as the reverse complement.
TCAGGGTGACATTCGCCAGGGGGTAACTCTCGAAGTCTTCGGCGAAGGCTCGTCAATGGGCCCGCTGAACGATGCGCTGCGACAGCGCCTGCTCGACCGCCAGGGAGAAGCCAGATTTGATATCCCCTGGCGAACGCTCGGTGAGTACCTGGAACATCTCGAAGCCAGGGGTGTGGCCCCCAACGTCGCCTCGTTCGTCGGCGCGACGACGGTTCGCGCTCACGTGCTTGGTTTTGAAAATCGCGCGCCGAATCCGGACGAGCTCGACGCCATGCGCGCGCTGGTCCATGAAGCGATGCGGGAAGGCGCGGTGGGATTGGGCTCTTCGCTCATCTACGCGCCGGGTTTTTATGCGGACACGGACGAACTCGTAGCGCTGATGGAGGTGGTGGCTCAGTATGACGGGCTCTACATTTCGCACCTGCGCAGCGAAGGCAATCGTCTCCTCGAAGCTCTCGATGAGCTGATCGAAATAGCCAGGCGCAGTAAGGCCCGCGCGGAGGTATATCACCTCAAGGTGGCCGGCCGGCAGAATTGGGACAAGTTTCCCGCGGTAGTCGCGCGTATCGAAGCGGCCCGCGCCAGCGGCCTCAGCATCACCGCAAACATGTACACCTACACGGCCGGCTCAACGGGTCTTGATGCCGCCATGCCTCCCTGGGCCCAGGAAGGAGGCTACGCGGCCTGGGCTGAGCGCCTCGAAGATCCAGAGATGCGCGCGCGGATCGCAGCAGAAATGACAACGCCCACGGACGCCTGGGAAAACCTGCTGCTCGCCGCCGGCGCGGAGAACACCCTGCTGGTCGGGTTCCGCAATCCGGAGCTGCGCCACCTCACCGGACGCACGCTCGCCGCCGTAGCCGCTGAACGAGACAAGCCTGCGCACGAAGTTGCCATGGATCTCGTTGTTGCCGACGGATCGCGTGTGCAGGTGGTTTACTTTCTCATGAGCGAAGAGAACGTGGCGGCCACCATTGCCCTGCCCTGGGTGAGCTTCGGCTCGGACGCGGCATCGATGGCCGCGGAGGGTGTGTTTCTGAACCGCAGCACACACCCGCGCGCCTACGGCAACTTCGCCCGCGTGCTCGGCAGGTATGCACGCGACCGGCAACGGATCGACATGGCAGATGCGGTCCGCAGGCTCACCGCCCTGCCTGCGGAAAATCTGCGCATCAAAAACCGCGGCAGCATCAAACCGGGTTTTTACGCGGATCTCGCGGTGTTCGACCCGGCGCGCGTACGCGATCACGCGACCTACGCGAACCCACACCGCTACAGCGAAGGCATGGTACACATCCTCGTGAACGGCGAAGCCGTTCTGGAACATGGCGAACATACCGGACGCCTGCCAGGCCGGGTCGTTCGGGGTCCGGGTTGGCAGGCAGGCGCCGTAGCGACGACGCGCGCGCATAGCGAGCAGCTTGCCGGGACACCCGCACGCTGAAAACGCAACTTCGACCACGCTCGAGGAGTTCTGCTAGGCTTGGCGCAACGTGTTTTGTTGAGAGCAGTGATGTCCGTGCCCGTGTGGCTAGCGCCAGGCGCCCAGGTTTACGGCGATGTACGATTCGCCGATGGCGTCAGCTTGTGGCCGAACGCGGTGCTGCGGGCTGAATCGCATTTCATCCAGATTGGCGCCAACACCAACGTGCAGGACTTTGCGATGATTCACATCGGTGGCGCACCGAGCATCATCGGCGCGTTCTGCTCCATTACCCATCACGCCACGGTGCATGGCGCCGTGATCGGGGACAACTGCCTCATCGGCATCAATGCCACGGTCATGGATGGCGCAACGATCGGTGCAAACAGCATCATCGCAGGGCACGCCATCGTGCGTGAAGGGGAGGAGATTCCGCCTGATTCGGTGGTTGCGGGCGTGCCCGGTAAAGTCGTCGCCAGGCGCAGCAACTACGTTGCCAACAGGCTCAACGCGCACGCTTATCTCGAAAACGCCAGGGCGTACGCCAACGGCAACCACCGGCGCTGGGCCGAGCCGGAATACGAGGCCATGATGGCCGCCCTCGAGCACCGGCTGGAGGAAGAACAGGCGGAGAATGGCGCCCGATGACAGGCAGGCTGTTGCGCTCGATTGCTTGTCTCCTGGGTGTGTCGATGGCGGTGGGCTGCGAACAGGCGCCGACGCCGAACGGACCCGCAACGGCGCTTCCCGCGGGATTTCTGCCCGCGACAACGCTTACGGCCAACTGGCACGAGACGCTCACCGATGAAACGCCAGAGGGATTGAGCTCGACGGTGGTCGGCGCCGGCCCCGATCGCCTGCTCGTTTTTGAAATAGACCCAGACCATTTTGAACCGGTGCTCCTCACCAGCCCCGGGAACGGCATATCTGCGCTCACCGCCTTGCAGGAAAACAGTGCCACTCTGGTCATTGGCAGCGGCTTTGTCACTGAGGCACACAGCCTCGCTCCGGTTGGTCTGCTGCAGCATGAGGGCACGGTCCTCAATCCCGTCCAGGTACACGGATATACACGGATCCTCGGCATCAACGACGACGGCATTGGCGTGGTCCATCGCAAGGACTACCAGCGCGGCCTTTTCCACAGCGCCATACAGGCAGGCCCGGGAATCGTCGAGGCGGGCGAGCTCGACATCTCCGAACGCGATCTCAGGCGGCCGCGGTATTTTCGCAGCTTCGTTGCGGTGTGCCGGGACCGCTGGATTGCCGGTGTGAGCCTCGAACCCGCACACCTCAGAACGCTGGGCGTGTTGTTTCTCGAGCATGCCCAAGCCCGCGCGCTGGCGTGCACCGAAGTGGTCAACCTGGCCGGAGATCGCCAGGCCGTCCTCGTGGCCGCAACCAGCGCAGGTCGCGTCTTCACCCACGGCGACCCTCACACGCACAAGCTGAGTCTGATCGGGTTCCTGCCAAAATAGCGTGATCAAATTATTATTATACGGGTTTTATTTGTTTTTAATCCGGATATAATTAGAAAAATTTACGCTGGAATCAACATGACCGACCCCTTCCTTGCGTTCGACGGTGAACGCCTCATCGCCCGTGGATCATTAGAGGACGTGGCCCTTGCGGTGCGCGCCCACAGCACGACCGCATCTGCCGGCTTGCCGATGGTTTTCGATGCGGCCAGCGGTCGACAGATCGACGTGCATCTGCACGGCAGCGAAGACGACGTCCGCGCGTGGATCGAAGCGCACTATCCCGCCCCCGCAAAGCGCGGACGGGGTCGGCCCAAGCTGGGCGTGGTGAGCAAAGAGGTGACTCTGCTGCCGCGCCAGTGGCAGTGGCTTGCCGATCAGCCCGGCGGCGCCTCGGTGACGCTGCGCAAGCTCGTCGACAACGCCGCCAAAAACCCGGAAGCTGAACGTCGCGGCGCACGCGACGCGGTGTACCGGTTCACCACGGCATTGGCCGGTGACGCGCCAGGATTCGAGGAAGCCATGCGGGCGCTTTATGCGGGTGACGAGCCGGGCTTCGAAGCACAGACGGCGGGCTGGCCGGAGGATGTGCGTGCCCACGCGCTCACCCTCGCCGCGCCCACGTGGTGATTCATCAGGCAGCGTGAGACAAGGCGGGCCAGCGTCCATACGTGAGCCCGCGCCACAGCCACTCCAACGGTCCGAACCGGTAACGCGCAAGCCACCAGGGACTCAGCACGAGCTGCAGGATCCAGATGGCCACAACCACGAGATAGAGCTCAGCCCTGGTGAGCTCACCGAGGAGTGCAAATCCTGCACCGGTGAAGATGAGCATGCAGATGAGCGAGTGCATGAGGTAGTTTGTCAGCGCCATTCGACCTACCGCTGCCAGACGTCGGCGCAGCGCCGCCCAGGCACCTTTGTGCACGAGCAACAGGATGACGCCCAGGTAACCCATGGCCATACCAAGCCTGCCAACGTGGTAGGTCGGCTGGGCGTACGCAAACGATTCCAGTAGCGCAAAATTGTGGCTGACCGCGCGGTAGACCTCAAAGCTATTGGTCACCAGTCCAACCGCAAAACCGCCAATCGCCAGGCGCCAGTAAAATCCCGTGCTTCGCTCTCCCTGCAGCACGCCGTATTTGTAGAGCGCCATGCCAAGCAGCATCATCGCCAGCGCGTCCCAGAAGAGAATGAGGGGCAGCACGAACAGCAACATATTGTTGGTTGCCCCGACGTTCCACTGAAAGGCACTCGAGTAGCTGCCACGTCTGGCGTCATACTCCGCCGCCAGCGCTTCTTCGGAGAGCTCAAAGTCACCGGCAAACGATTCCCACTGCGCAGCACCCTGACGAACGCTTTCGTCGAGCGTCTCCGGATCTTCTGCAGCAGCCACAACCGTCGCCGCCTCGCGCGCCAGGCCCATCCCAAACTGGGTACCGCCGTACATCATCGACATGAGCACAATGAGCACCACGGCCATGGCCAGCAGCCTGCCGGGTGCCGCATTGCGAACCAGATAGAGGAGCGCACCCGCCAGGGCATAGTTGACGAGTATGTCCCCGTTCCACAAGAGGATGTACGCGTCGAAAAGGCCGAAGAGGAGCAGCCAGAAATTACGCTTGTAGTGGAGACTGCCGCTCTTGCCCGCCGCGCCCGTAGTGAAGAGGACAACGCCTGCACCAAAGAGAATGGAAAAGAGGCAGCGCATGGCGCCCTCGGCGAGGATGTCGATGCCGCCCCAGACAAAAACGTCCGCTGCACCCGGCATCCAGGATCCCGGGTTGTTGTAGGCCGTCGACGGCAGGCCGAAGCCGATGATGTTCATCAGCAGAATGCCGAGGAGCGCAAAACCCCTCAGCACATCCAGCGATTCGATACGGTCTTTGTCCGCAACAGGTGCTGCTGACATGACGCGCCCTCCCCCTTCAGACGTTCTCAACCACCCTCAATTCGAGCCATGAAAAACACTTCGCTGTGCGGCTGGATCTCTTCCAGGAATGCATCCTGATAGATCTGTCCATCGATGGCCACGGCGCTGCGATCGAGGATCTCCGTCAGGTCGGGCCAGCGCGCCTTCAACTCGGTGAGCAGGTCGCGATAACACGCCGCGGCGGTATCGAATTCTCTCGTTCCGCCGGTATGTTCCAGGAAACTGTCGGGAAAAACGACGCTGGCCACGCTACCCGCACTCCCTCACCATGCTCAAATTCTACTCGATGGCGCGGAGGGCTTGCGCCCTCCGTCTCTCATCGGTCTCTCATCAGTCGTCCAGCGCCGCCAGGACGTTTGGCGGTGACAGAGGCAGATCGCACAGGCGCTTACCCACAGCGCGGGAAACCGCATTCGACACCGCTGCCAGCGGCGCAACAATCGGCGTTTCGCCCACGCCGCGCACGCCGTAAGGGTGACTGGGATTCGGCACTTCAATGATCTCGGTGTCGATCATCGGCAGATCGGACGCCACCGGAATCCGGTAGTCGAGAAAGCCGGCGTTCTCCATGACGCCGTTGTCGTCATAGACGTATTCCTCGTTGAGCGCCCAGCCGAGACCCTGGACCGCGCCACCCTGCATCTGCCCTTCGACGTACGCCGGATGAATGGCGGTACCGGCGTCTTGAATCGCGGTAAAGCTCAACACGTCGGTCTTACCGGTGTCATGGTCCACGGCAATGTCGGTAAAGTTGACCGAAAAGCTCGCGCCCGCGCCCTGGGCGTTCACGGACGCGCGGCCCTGGATGGGCCCGCCGGTTTTGGCGGCGCTGCCTGCTAGGTCAGCAAGACTCATCGGATTGACGTCGGCGTTGACGCCCGGTCCGGGCACGGCGCTGCCGTCCTGCCACTCGACCTGGTCTTCGTCCACGCCCCAGCTCATGGCTGCGCGCTTCTTGCACTCGGCGATTACGTCTTCACACGCCTGGGTGACGGCGAGTCCCGTCGCAAAGGTCGTGCGCGAACCGCCCGTCACGTTGCAGAAGCCCGTGCTTTCCGTATCGCCCACCTGGGCGCGGACTTTGTCGTATTCGACGCCCAGCGTTTCCGCCGCCATCAGACACATCGACGCGCGCGACCCGCCGATGTCGGGGCTGCCTTCGATGACCATCACCGTGCCGTTTTCGTTGATGTTGATCTCCGCGCTCGACTGCATCCCGATGTTGAACCAGAAACCCGCGGAAACACCGCGGCCCGCCCCTTCGGGCACCGGCTTCGTGTAGTTGGGGTGCGCTTTGGCTGCCTCCAGGCAGGCTTTGAAGCCGATGGGCGGAAACTTCGGCCCGTACGGTGCCTGGGTGCCTTCCTCCGCGGCATTGATCATGCGCAGATCGAGCGGATCCATGTCGAGAGCAATTGCCGCCTCGTCGAGCGCGCATTCGAAAGCGTGCATCGTCTGCGGCGCGCCCGGTGCGCGATAGGCTGCAACCTTGGGCTTGTTCACCAGCACGTCAAAGACCTCGACGGAGAAATTCTCGATGTCGTAGGGCGCGTAAATGGCCATCATTCCCGGCATCGTCGGCGCCCCTGCAAAGGCACCAGCCTCAAAGGCAACCCACGCATCAGCCGCGGTGATGGTGCCGTCGTTTTTCACGCCGAGCTTGACCCTTGCAACGGTGCCCGAGGTGGGGCCGGTTGCGCGGAACACCTCTTCACGCGTCATGGTCATTTTGACCGGGTGCCCGCACTTTTCTGAGAGCATCACCGCGAGCGGTTCGAGGTAAACCACCGTTTTGCCGCCAAAGCCGCCGCCAATTTCGCTGGCAATGAACTTCAAATCGGCAATGTCCTTGTTGAGGATCTTGGCTGTGTTGGCCCGGAACTCGAAGTGACCCTGGGTGCAGCACCAGACAGAACCGCGGCCCGTTTCGTCGATGCTGGCCACACAGGCATGCGGTTCGATATAACCCTGATGGGCCATGGGGACCTGGTATTCCCGCTCGATCACAAGATCCGCGGCGGCAAATCCTTCGTCAAGATCACCCCGCGCGAGCTTGCCAACCGCCGCTACGTTGGACGGCTTATCCGCATTTTCCACGCCCTGGGTGAAGTTGTTTTCGTTAACGAGCACCGCGTCGTCTTCCATGGCAGCGAGCACGTCGAGCACGGGCGGCAGCGGTTCGTATTCCACCTCGATCGCTTCGAGCGCCGCGTTGGCAAGCGCCGGACTGGTTGCGGCCACCGCGGCTACCGCATGGCCGTGATAGACGACCTTGTCGCGGGCCATGATGTTTTTTGCAACATCACCGAGCGTACCGCCGCCTTCGCCGCCAACCTCACCCCCTTCGATATCCGGGAAGTCGGCACCGGATATCGCGGCAACCACGCCTTCCATCTCGAGGGCCGGCGAAAGATCAATGCGCTTGATCCGCGCGTGGGCATGGGGGCTGCGCAGTACGCGGCCATGCACCATGTTGGGCAGAATCAGATCCGCACCAAAACGGGCGCGCCCCGTGACCTTGTCCACACCGTCCGGACGGACCGGACGCGTTCCAATCTGCTTGTAATCAACGGCTTCAGCCATCCCTGTCCTCCTGAATCACGAATAGGTTTTGAAATGCCAGAATCTGCATCGAATCTACCACGAACCCCCAGCCAGTGGGAGGCCCGTTCAGACGCTACGACCCCCGTCGACGTTGATGTGCGTGCCGGTCAGAAAGTCGCCGTCTTCCGACGCGAGGTACGCCACCGCCGCTGCCACGTCCCCGGGTTGGGTCAGCCGCCCGCGGGGTATGGTAGCCACCAGACGAGCGGTCGCCTCTTCGTCGAGACTGTCGACGCCCATCGCCCCTTTCATGAAACCGGTATCAGCGGCGACCGGATTCACCGCGTTCACGCGTATGTTATGCCTGGCAACTTCCATGGCAAGACCCTTGGTCATGGTCAGGACGGCACCTTTGGTGGCGTTGTATGGCGTCACTCCGGGGCGCGGTGCAATGGCGCCGACCGATGCAATGTTGACGATGGCTCCGCCGCCCCCTTCAATCATGTGCGGAATGGCATGTTTACAGCCGAGAAAAACGCCCCGCGCATTCACGGCGAAGACAGCGTCAAAATCCTCCACCGTGATTTTCCACATGAGTTTTTGATGGTGGGAGTAGCCGGCGTTGTTGACCAGCACGTCGATTCCGCCGAGGCTTTCCATGGCAGTGGCAATCATGGTTTCCACCTGGGTTTCCTCAGCCACGTTGCACTCGACAACGTGGCATTCGCCGCCCGCGGCGGCGATTTCCGCGGCCACCCGCTCGGCACCCTCGACGTTGATATCCGCCGCCAGCAACCGCCCGCCTTCAGCAGCCAGCCGTTTTGCGATGGCTTCCCCGAATCCCGATCCGGCACCGGTAACGATGGCGCGTTTCCCCTGAAATCGATCCACTTTGTTTCCTCCAGACGTTTGTTACTCAATCGCAGCACGCGACCAGATGGGCGATGACCAGGCGCGCTCCTGAATCTCTTTGCGGCCGTCCCAGCGCAGGGTCGGCTGCTGCAGGACCCGCGCATACCACAGGGTCGGCAGCGTGGCGTCATATTCGTCGTCAGACCAGGCGACGCAGCGGTCAGCCTGACCATCACTGGCGAACTGCTGCAGGTGTTGCTCTATCTCTCCGTTACGCCACGTCAACCTGATGATGTCCACCCGCGCGAGCGGCACGCTGTCCTGCTGCGCCCGCACAACCAGCGTTGGCGACGAATCGCCGCGGTAGGTCCCCCCCATGACCACGCTCTCGTTTTCCCCGTCACAGCCCTGCGCGGAGACACCAAAGCGCAGACCGATCCGCGGCCCGGACGTTGCATAAACTTCGCGGCGCGCCAGCGCCTCGAAAATAGCCGTGCGTGTGTTCTGCCGTGCCCAGACGGCGGTCAAACCGCCCGGGTTGTAGTGCACGTACGTGGCACGCCGCTCGGGGTTGGCATCATACGTGCCGATGGCTCCCTGCCAGCCTTCCTCCGCCACATCGCCCGGCCGGCCTGAGTGCGTGTCGGTGGCACCGACAAATCCATAGCGGAATGGATTGACACCCGCATCACCCACCAATTCGAGCCCGCGCGCAAGGGTGTCGCGAACGTAACCGCGTGAAATCTCGGCATGTTCCTCTGCGGTCAGCTCGCGAGGCACGACAGCCAGCGCGCGCAGGAGCGGGATGGGCAGCATGCTCTCGAAACGACAGGCTTCATCACTCAGGCTCGAACCGGGAAAACACTCGCTGTTGCCTTTGTGCTGGTGAATCTCGACCAGCTTCTCAAAGCGTGCTCGCAGGCTGAGCATCGCCTGATCGTGGCCTTCGACGTTGAACGCACCACCCATGCCGATGTTGCCGTTGTGTGGGATTGCCAGCACCCTGCAGCCTTCCGCTTCTACGCAGCGCGCCTCCAGCGCCTGCCACATGGCCTCCTGGGTGGGCTCGTCGAACGCGTTGACGGCGCGCTCGGGAACCACGTCCGACGCGTAGATCAGGTTGCGATGCCAGTGCAGATTCTCCGGACTTGCGGTCCATTCGTTGGCGACAAACGCGGTGAATCGACACGGCTCATTGGCACCGTTGGCCGCATCGATCATGCGCTGCCAGGCGCTGCGCTCGGCGACGTCACAGGCAGCCGCGTTGCCCTGACAGCGCCGATCACCGGCAAGCAGCGCCGGTAGAAAGAGCTCAGAGAATCCGCGCGGCGAATCCTCGGCTGCGGCCGCAACCAGCGCGCGGCAGAACGGCGTATCCAGCGCCCAGCCGTGGCACTGCTGCATCGCTCCGAAGTACTCTGCATGATCCGTCACTGCCGCGAAATCCAGCGGCCGGGCCAGGCGCACGGGTCCCGCTGCCGTCGCCTGCGCCTCACCACGGGCGAACGCGTAGGCCTCTTCGGGGCTCGCCTGGTTGTTCCATACGAACGCGTCCATCGAAAAGCTCGTGTGCACGTGCAGGTCACCCCAGAAAATCTGCTTGTCACCGGGGGCACAGGTATCTGCCAGCACGTTCGCGCTGAACACCAGCAAACACCAGATCCAGCCTGCTTTCATTGCAGACCCAGCACGATCGCAGCCATACCCAGCACGGACAGCAGAACGAAAGTGCCCTGCGCGCCGATGAGGCGCGGGTAGTTTGCGCCTTCGTTGCGGGCGAGACCCCAGGCGTGCAGCACTCTGAGCACAACCAACGAGCCACCGCAGATGTGCACGAATGCCGCTCCGGCGCCGGCCACCTCAACCAGATACAGCAGCACCAGCGCCAGGGGTACGTTCTCGACGAAATTGGCCTGCACCCGCTCCGCTGCGGGGGCCTGCCACTCGGGCAGCGCCGGTCCGCGGAGCCTCGCGTAGAGGACATAGTTTGCGAGCAGAACGCTGAGGAGCGCCATGCAGCCGGCATACACCAGCGTCACCGGAATGCTCATAACAAACCTCCTGCCACAAGCAAAAGCCCGAGCGCCGCCAGACTGATGCCGATCCAGGCATACTGGTCCAGCCAGAAACGTTGAAACGCGGCCGCGCTGCCTTTCTCGAGCACCGGTTTGTCATTGACGAATTGTGATGGTTTCGGTGCGACCCACACGATCTGCAGACCGTGCCACAAGCACCCGGCACCGAGTGCCAGATAAAGCCAGCTGCTGTCCATACCCTCCCCCGCAGCCCAGATATGTTGCTAGGATACCCGACGTTGAGCTGACCACAATGGGAGAGACATGAGGACGTTTATCGTTGCACTGGGTTGTTGCGCGCTGCTGGGCTGTGGCGAACCGCAGCCCCAGGAGGAGGTCGCCGTCGAGACCGCGGCCGCCGAAGAAGTTGATCCCAACAGCATCCAGGCCATCCAGGACGCTCAGCGCGCCCGGGAGAGCCTCCCCGGAAAACAACACTACGAACGCGCCTGCGCCAGCTGCCACGGCGGCGCGGTCAAAAAAGCGCCACACAAAGACATGATCGGGCTGATGACACCTGAAGCAATTCTCAAGACCCTGACAGACGGTGTCATGCAGGCCGAAGCGGCGGTCTTGAGTCCGGCGGAACGGATTGAGGTGGCCGAATACCTCTCCGGCCAGCCGCTGGGCGCGGAGCTTGCCGACATACCATCATGCGGCGACGACGTCGCTTTCGACGCTCTGATACCGGCTGTTGCCGGCAACTGGGGTGTACAGCCGGAGAATCAGCGTTATATCGACGGCGCAGCTGCCGGGCTGGACCGGGACGACTTCAATAAACTCGAACCGCTCTGGGCGGTGAGCTTTCCAGGAGCAAATCGCGTGCGCTCCCAGCCCGCGTTTGCCGGCGGACTGATGTTCGTCGGCTCCCACAACGGCATCGTCTACGCGCTGGACCAGGACACAGGCTGTCAGGTGTGGTCTTTCCAGGCGGCTGGCGAGGTGCGCACGGGAATTGTCGTGAGCCCCTGGGGACAGGCGGATCCCGCGCCGAGCGTCTACTTCGGCGACGTGCTCGGCAACGTGTACGGTCTCGACGCGCGTAGCGGTGCACCGCACTGGCGAATGCGCGCGGACGATCACCCGAACGCCACGATCACCGCGGCGCCGGTTCTCCAAGACAAGACGCTCTACGTGCCGATCTCATCCCTGGAAGTCAGCCTTGCAATCGATCCGGAGTACGCGTGCTGCACCTTTCGCGGCTCCGTGCTGGCGCTCGACGCGGGCAGCGGTGAGGAAATCTGGCGAACGTATACAATCGAGGAAGAACCCCGAGTGCAGAAGCAGACCAGCGCCGGCACGGACGTGATTGGCCCGTCGGGGGCCGTGGTGTGGAACACCCCGAGCCTGGATCTCGAACGCCGCCAGCTCTACTTCGGCACGGGCGAGAACATGTCCTCCCCGGCAACCACAACGAGCGATGCTCTTTTTGCCATCGATATGGATACCGGCAAGGTCAACTGGGTGTTCCAGGCGACGGCCAACGACGCCTGGAACGTCGCGTGCGGTACGAGCACCCCGCAGAACTGTCCGGACGAAGACGGTCCGGACTACGATTTTGGCGGCGCAAGCCTGCTGGCGCCTGCCGCTGAGGGAGACCTCTTGATTGCAGGTCAGAAATCAGGGTTCGTGCACGCGCTCGATCCTGACGACGGCACGGTGGTCTGGCAGACACAGGTGGGGCGCGGTGGCATCCAGGGCGGCATCCACTTCGGCATCGCCGCGGCTCACGGACGTGTCTACGTGCCGGTGAGCGACATGGCGGATGGTCGAACCTATGACCGCCCCGATCGACCCGGCATGCACGCACTGGATGTGAACACCGGGGAAATCCTCTGGTCGACGTTACACGAGGATGAATGCAACGGCCGCAACTTCTGTCACCCCGGCATATCCCAGGTGCCGACCGTCGTGGGCGATGTGATCGTGGCCGGAGCGATGGACGGGATTGTGCGCGCCTACGACGGGGCGACGGGTGAGGTCATCTGGCGCCTCGACAGCACCGAAGCATTCAAGGCCAATAGCGGCGAGACCACCCGCGGCGGATCCTTCGGCGGCGCGGCAGGTCCCGTCGCTCACGACGGGAAGCTGGTGTTGAGCTCAGGTTATGGAATCTACAACCACATGCCGGGCAATCTGCTGCTGGTACTGGCGACGCCCGAGGCCGCCGACTAACCGGCAGAAGCGCCTTCACCCTCCAAGCGTCCCTGGTCTTGCAGAGACGACTGCACCGCGTCCAGCTTCTCCCGGCTGACGTCGATCCGTGCGGCCATCCACCACGGTATCAAGAGCAGCAGTACTACGGCAGGACCAATTACAAGACCAATACCGAACAGCGCCGACGCCGAGGCTTCTCCCGGTGCGACACCGCCGGAGAGGCCGACAATGTCGAGCAGCGGGCCGCCGATCATGTAGCCGAAGCCCATGACAAACTTGAGCGCAAACGTGGAAGCGGCAAAGAACACACCTTCCTGGCGCCGGCCGGTATCGAGCTCATGCTCATCGGCTATGTCCGCCATGATGGAATGCAGATTGACCGTGCGCAGAATCGTCAGCCCGGTGTTGAACAGCGTCTGTATCCAGACGAGCGCATAGAGCATTACGGTGCCGTTGTCTGGCAGAACGTCGAGCAATCGCCCGGGCACAAACCACAGGGAGTTGAAGACCAGACCGGCGACCGCAAACTTCAAGAGCGTCTGCTTTTCCCACCGTTGACTCAAGAAGCGCATTCCCGGAAATGTCACGGCAACCGCGGTCAGCGAGGCCACCGCCAGAAACGATATCTGCGTGACCGATAGCTCCCAGAAGTAAGTCCAGGTGATCATCTGCAGTGCGCCGAGAATTCCCGAGACGCCGCCAACGGCTATTTCGAAGATGAAAATGCGGCGGAAGTTCAGGTTGCGCAGCGTCGCGACGGTATCGCGCACCATGCCGAGGAAGCCGGGCGATTCGACGCTGCGCTCGGCCACCTGTTTCAGGCGTGGGATGAAGCGCCAGGAACCGGCGATGCAAATGGCTCCTGCAACCATGACCACGCCAAACGATGCCCAGCCGTACGTGAAATAGTTGGCATCGATCATCCGTCCATCGACGCCGCCTACCTCGCCGAACAGCAGCGCAAGGCAGATCGCAGGAAGGATGACGCCACCCATCCAGCCGAGGTTTGTGCGGAAATTTACGATGGACGAGCGTTCGTGGTAGTCGTCGGTAAGCTCCGCCCCCATGGCGTTCTGCGGGATGTAAAACACCGTCAGGAACGTGCGCATCATGAGCACACACACCAGCAGCCAGCCGAATAGCGGCACCTGCGTACCCCGCACTGTTTCCGGCGGCGCAAACAAGAGCACAAACGACAAGGCCAGCGGCAGAAGGCCGAGAATCATGGCAGGATGGCGCCGGCCCCACCGCGAGCGCAACCGATCGGACCATGACCCGACCAGCGGATCGGAAACCGCGTCCCAGAGCACGGAGAGGAAGATCGCAAGCCCGGTCAGAGAACCCGACAGCTCCAGTACCTGGGTGTAGTAAAAAAGTACAAAGGTGCCGAACGCGGCATCTTTGGCCGCATACGGCATACTGCCCACCCCATAGGCGAGCTTGGAACCAAATCCAATACGCATCCCCTCTCCCCCCTGGAGACCGATCAGACTCGTATCACTCGTCCCGGGCGTGCACCCGTATCCTGGTCGTTTTCACGCGTTTTCACACCGGCAACGAACGTTGCGAGGTAACCCGACGCGCCCTGCAGAATGCGCTTCCCGCCCGCAGGCAGATCAGCATGCACCGCAAGCTTGCCAAGGCTCAGACGCTCGAGATCAAAGACGTTGATGTCCGCACGTTTGCCAACTGTAATGCTGCCACGGTCGTGCATGCCAAAGAGGTCCGCGTTGGACAGCGTCTGTTTGTGAACGAGGAGCTCAATCGGCAGACGTCTGCCGCGGCTGCGATCACGCACCCAGTGAGTCAGCTGGTACGTTGGACCCACCGCGTCGAAGATCAGGTTGACGTGCGCGCCCGCGTCGGACAGACCGATGGTCGTGTTCGGATGCGTAATCATGTCTTCCATCACCGAGAAGGTACCGTCGACGAAATTGGCGCCAAGCAGGATGGCAAAGTTCTGACCGCCGTTATCGAGCAGGAAGTCGTACATGAACGAAGGCACTTCTTCACCTTTTGCCGCAGCGAGGGCACCGATGTTGCCGCTGGCATCCGGTTCGTAGTCAATGGGCATCGTGATCGGGAACATGGCCGGTGCCGCCATGGCCAGGAGACCGTAGATATTGGCCATGGTACCCGGCTGATCGGGGGCGACGTCCTTGTCGGCGAGAATCGCCGCTTTTACTTCAGGCTTCTGCATTTCTCGCACGCGTTCGGCAAGCGGCAGGTCGGCCAGCTTGAGGTAAGTCTCGCGGCGCTGGAACATGTGGTACGCGTCGAGGCTTGTCACGAATCCAATGGGTCGTGTGGCAATCTGCGGCGTGATGTGCACACCCTCCGCGTTGGCACGTTCCACAATGTCGAGGCAATTCTTCCACTGGTCAGGGCGATTGCCGTTTTGCGCCAGCGTGAACGTGCACTGACGGCCGCTGGCCCGGGCGATTTCACTGAAAAGCTCCACCTCCTGCTCGGTGGTCCACTTTTCAGGCCCGGCAATGTCGCCGACCACGCCAGCAGGCACGGCCTGGAACACGCCTCTGCCGACGTCACGCATCGCTTCGGCGATCGCCATGAGCTCTGCCTTCTCGGCAAAAGTCCCGGGTATGGGCTCACCGGTAACTGCCCGATGTCCAATCGTGCGGCTGGTGGAAAAGCCGAGCGCGCCAGCCTGCAGACCTTCCCTGACGAGCTGACACATCGTCGCCAGATCGTCAGCGGTAGCGTCTTCATGGGTCAACGCCCGCTCACCCATGACATAGTTTCTGAGTGCGGAGTGCGGTATCTGCGTACCAACGTCCATGGTGTACTCGCGGGTACCCAGATAGTCGATGTACTCGGGAAACGACTCCCACTTACCCCACTCGATGCCCTCGTAGAGTGCGGTGCCCGGAATGTCCTCTACACCTTCCATGAGCTCGATCATGCGCTGCTCGCCACCCGGCGGACAGGGCGCAAAGCCAACTCCGCAGTTACCCATGACAACGCTGGTGACGCCGTGGGAGAAGGACGGATCCATCGTATCGTCCCAGCTCACCTGACCATCGTAGTGCGTATGCACGTCAACCCAGCCCGGCGTCAGATAAGCACCGTCGGCGTTGATGGTTTCTTTCGCGCCGCCGTCAGTTTCACCCACGGCCGCGATGACGCCGTCGGCGATGGCGACGTCACCCTCGACGGGTGCGGCTCCCGTGCCGTCGACGATCCGTGCGTTCTTGATCAGGTAGTCATACATAGTCTTCCCCTGTTTCCCCTTGAATATCACTGCGCATAAAACCGTCGATTCTGCCGGTTTTCCCGGCCGTGGTCTAACGCGGGTCAGACACGTATAGTGCCGGGCTCTTCCACCGCATACGCAGAGAACAACATGCAGCAGCAGCTCCTGGTCAACAAAAACGATCTGGCGGACGTCCGCTGGCAGGAGAGCGAAGTCCCCGCAGCCGGGTCGGATACCAACGTCGTGCTCAGGATCGACAAGTTTGCACTGACCGCAAACAACATCACCTACGCCGTGGCCGGCGAGAGCATGCAGTACTGGCAGTTTTTCCCGACCGAAGCGGGATGGGGACGCGTGCCGGTGTGGGGCTTCGGCACCGTGATCGACTCAACTCATCCGGAAGTCGGCGTTGGCGAGCGGTTCTACGGCTACTTTCCCGTCGGCAGCCACCTTGCCATACAGGCTGAGGTCACGAGTCAAGGTATGGTGGATGTCGCACCGCACCGCCAGGCGCTGGCAAAGGTCTACAACCAGTACAGCCGGGCAGGCACCGAAGACGAACGCGCTGATGCTGCGGAGATGGTGTACCGCCCGCTCTACATGACTTCTTTCATGCTGGCCGACTTTGCAGCAAACAACGACAACTTCGGCGCGGGTGACATCATTCTGACCAGCGCCTCGAGCAAAACGTCGCTGGGACTTGCCTATCTTCTGCACGCCGCCGGCGAGGTTCGCGTCGTGGGCCTGACTTCATCCAAGAACGTCGCCTTCGTGGAGTCGCTCGGCTGCTACCACGAGGTGGTGACCTACGACGACGTTACAAACCTCGACGCCAGCCGAGCCAGCATGATCATCGACATGGCCGGCAACGGTGCAGCGTTGGCGGCGGTGCACAATCACCTTGCTGATCAGCTGAAATACTCCTGCCTCGTCGGTGCAACCCACTGGGATGCGCGGGCGGGTGCTGCAGACATGGCCGGTCCGAAGCCTGAGCTCTTCTTTGCTCCAGCGCACATCGAAGCCCGCAGCAAGGAGCTCGGTCCGGCGGAGCTGCAGAGACGCTTCGGCGAGGCGTGGGCCGGATTTGTCGACAAGGCCGGCGACTGGATAGAGATTGCTGCCCTGCACGGGACGGGAGACGTCGAGAAGTACTACCTCGACCTACTGGCGGATCGCGTCAATCCGGCCCAGGCGGCGATCTTGAGCGTCTAGCCGTATTCGGGGCTAATACGGGCGATCGAGCGTCAGGTGCCGGTCGGCCACCAGCCAGCCTGCATCGGCCAGAACCACCCGGTCCCGGTAGATGCCGGTTGTGATGAGCTCGGTTGCACCGTTCTCCGTTGCCATCAGCGTGAGGTAGGAGACAACCACAGCCTCATCCGCGCCTTCGCTCTCATGCCAGACGTTGCTTATGACATGCTTACGCACGTCTGTCTGCGCATCGAGCGCACCTTTCATCAGGCCCATGATGGCCTCACGGCCCTCAAACACCGACGGCTCATCCACCCCGTCGATGACCAGCGTGAAGGTGGCGTCCGCGTGGAATCCCGCCTCCAACGTGGCAAGATCCTTCTGATCGAGGGCAAACGCGGAGCGGCTCAGCAGCTCGGCAATTTCTTCTCTGGCAGACATATCCTCTCCTCCCTTCTCTTCTCTTCTCTTCTCTTCTCTTCTCGGCTCGGCTCAGCTCAGCTCAGGTTGCTACGCACGGCCGGCAGCACGTTTTCAGCGATGTAGGCCATACGCTTACTGCCGCTTTCAATGGACTCGCCGGGGAACTGCGCCCAGAAGTGTACGTCTTTGATTTCGGGGTAGGCAGTCAACATGTCAGTCAACGCTGCCACGGCGCCCGGACCATCGTGAAGCTCGTAGAGCCCGTCGCGCAGCGCCGACTCCGCGTCTGGAAAGAGCGGCACTTCGTCCGGCGGACCAAACGCGCCCCAGGAAACGTACTGGTTGGTCTGGTAGAGCGCGTACTCTCCGACGTTCGCCGCTTCGCGCTCAGGATCGTCTGCGATGATCCCCCAGTGACCCGCAAAGATTGCGCCTTCCTCCCGGGGTTTGCCGACCTTTGCCAGAGCGTCGACGTAGACGTCATGGCCAATGCCGCCCGTGGAGAGGAAGCCGTCACCAATCCGCGCCGCGCGTTCGATCGCCGGTTCCGCCATGCCCCCCATGAGAATCCGCGGCGCATGCACCGGCGCCGGCGCCACGCCCAGCCCGGATAGGTTGAAGCGTTTGCCCTGGTGCTCTATCGGCTCGCCCGACCAGGCCTGACGCAGGATGGCAACTCCCTCCTCCATCAAGCTCGGACGGTTTTTGAGATTGCGTCCGAAGTAGTCGAACTCGAGCTGCCGGTAACCCAGTCCAACGCCGAGATCGAAGCGCCCGCCGGTCAGGAGCGACACGGCCGCAGCGTCTTCGGCAAGGCGTACCGGATCGGCCAGCGGCAGCAGCATCAGGTTCGTGCCGATCCGCATACGGCTCGTACGCTGACCAATGGCAGCGGCGAGCACCAGCGGCGACGGGGTGTAGCCGTCTTCGACAAAATGATGCTCGGTGAGCCACACCGAATCGAAGCCAAGCCCCTCCGCCCAGGCGATCTGCTCGAGCGATGCCGCGTACAGCGATTCGAAGTTGTCACCCTGGGGATTACGAAAGTCGTACCAGAGGCCGAAGTTGATTTCCCGTGTCACCATCCACTCTCCCGCAAATTGAGCACGGAGGTTAACGCTCTCCCCGCGCTCGAATCAACGGAAGACCGTGGCCAGCGGTTTTTTGCTAAGCTCCGCCGCCATGAGCGATGATATTGCCGCAAGGCTCAGGATCCTCGAAGACGTCGAGGCCATCAAAAAACTGAAAGCACGCTACTGCCAGGCCTGCGACGACGACCACAACCCGGAACGCCTGGGCCCGCTGTTCGCCGAAGATGCCACCTGGGAAGCGAGCACCATGGGCAAAGCGGAAGGGCGCGAAGCCATCAAGGAGATGCTGGGTGCGGTAGGCACCAGCGGAACGATCAGGAACTCCGCGCACAACGCCATCAACCCCATCATCGAGGTGAACGGCGATACGGCAACGGGCGAGTGGCGCCTCATCATGCTCTATACCGGAATCTATCCAGACGGCTCGTTGCACTACTCGCGCATCATCGGCTGGTACAGGGAAGCCTACGCACGGGTCGACGGCGAGTGGCTCTTCAAGAGCCTTTATTGCCAGGTGGAAGAGGCTGCACCGTACGCGCTCGCCGAGACACCCGCCTGATCGAAAACACAGGAGCCCGAATGAACGACGATACTCTCGAGATCCAGCAGCTGGCGCAGATTTACGCTGACGGCGTAATGCAGCGCAATGCCGACATCTGGGGTGACACGTTCGCCGAGAACGGCACCTGGATCCTGTCGGCAGACATGGATCCGGTCACCGGCCGCGACAACCTCAAAGCTTTCTGGAGCGCTGTCATGGCGGGTTATCCCAACGTGCTGCACTGGGTCCAGCCCGGCATCATCAACGTCGACGGCAATACCGCCACCGCACGGTTCTACGTGCAGGAGAACATCAAAGACGCGGAAGGGAATACGTTTCGCGTGGCCGGGGTTTATAATGACGAATTGATTCGCGAGAACGACGCCTGGAAGTTCAGCGTGCGCCGTTTCAACGCCATGTATCGCGGACCGGTGGACATGAGCGGTGACTGGATCGGTTATCCGGCCTGAGAGCAAGATTATGTGGAGAGGGCAGTAAGCAATGGCAGAAAGAGCACTGGGTCAGAACGAGCCGCCGAGCCATCACGGCGGTCTGGAGAATCTGGACGAAGAGTACAGCTACTGGATCGACGACTACGAAGGTGAGATTCCCGCAGACCTGACCGGCACCTTCTTTCGCAACGGCCCGGGCCGACAGCGCATCGGCGAGACCAAGTACGGCCACTGGTTCGACGGCGACGGGATGTTGTGCGCGTACACGTTCCGTGACGGCAAAGCGCACTTCAAGAACGCATACGTCCGTACGCCCAAATATGTGGAAGAAACCGAAGCCCAGAACATCAAGTACCGCGGCTTCGGCACGCAGATCCCAGGCGGCTTTTTTGCCAACCTCGGCAAGTCACCGGCGAACCCCGCCAACACGAACACCATCTTTCACGGCGGTCACCTCCTTGCGCTGAACGAGGGCGGGCATCCCTGGAAGCTGGAGCCGTCTGATCTCACCACGGTCGGCGAGTTCGACTACGAAGGGGAGCTTGCCCGCAGTCAGGTATTCAGCGCTCACGGGCGCGTCCACCCGAAGACCGGCGACTACATCAACTTTGGCGCCGGCATTTCCGGAATGACGCTCAAGGGCCCGCAACCCTGCGTGAACATTTACCGCATCAATCCCCAGGGCAGCCTCTACAAGAAAGCGCAGGTGCCGCTCGACCACTTTCCGTTCTGTCACGACTTCGTGATTACCGAGCACTACGCCATCTTTTTCGTCGGCTCGATCGTCTTCAGCGGCATGGGCAGCGTGATGCTCGGGCGCAAAACGATCTCGGACGTCGTCGGCTACGATCCAAACATCCCGATGCGGGTGCTTGTCGTCGATCTCGACACGCTGGAGCTCAAGCAGACGTTCGAAACCGGCCACGGTGCAATCGTGCATTTCGGCAACGCATACGAACGGGGTGACGAGATTGTCGTCGACGGCTGCTATCAGTCGGGCTTCGAGGCCAACGCGACTCTGGAGGACATTTTCAATCCGAACAGCCGGTTCAACGGCGGGTTCTTCAAACGTTATGTTCTCAACGCGGCGGACGGCAGCATGACGACCACCGACATGTGCGAAACCGAGTGTGAGTTCCCGACGTTCAACATGAACCTGGTCGGCTCACCCAACAAAGTCACCTACACGGCCTGCTCCGTTGACAACGGCGCAAACGGCTTTTTCAACGGCTTTCAGCGCCTCGAGGAGGACGGTCAGGCAACGCTGGTGACGCTGCCGCCGGGCTACTATGGCTCCGAGCCGCTCTTCGCACCCGCCGCGGGCGCCACTCGCGAAGACGACGGCTACCTGCTCGAGGTGGTCTACGACGGCTTCCAGCACAGGTCCGAGCTGCAGGTGTACCGGGCGGACAACGTCACCGAGTTGGTCTGCCGGCTGCCGCTCAAGCACCACGTGCCGCACCAGTTCCACGGGTATTTCACGCCCAACGTGTTCTGCTAAGTGGCTTTTTTCGAGAAGGTCGCGACCCTTCGCGGCCACCGCTTCGGCGTGACTCACGATCTGGTACTCGACGACGGTGAGCCTTACCTCGAGCGCTGGATCCTCTGGTGCGGCTTCACGCTGCGCCTGCACAAGTTTCACAAAGGCGACGACGATCGCGCGTTCCACGATCACCCCTGGTGGTTCGTGACGCTGCCGTTGAAAAGCTACGTGGAGCGCACACCCGCCGAGGATGCGCGGGTTGTCAAACGTTTCCGACCGCACTTCCGGTCAGCCCGACACCAACACATCGTGCAGCTGCGTGATCCCGGTCCCGTCTGGACATTTCTCATCACCGGACCCAAGTGCCAGGACTGGGGCTTCTGGGACGACGAGACGTTCGTGCATCACGAGCAATGGCTCGCCAACCGTGAGACACTCGGTTCGTCTGCATCGACCATGAGCTGAGACAATGACCCGATTCGATCCACACTCGAGCTGGCTCAAACTTCGCGAACGCGCGGCCGAGACCGAGAACCCGCGCCACAAGAAACTTCTGGAAGAGGTGGCCAACCACATGGAGGCGGAAATCAACGGCCGCCTCGAGCCGCTCATGGCCACGTTGACGGCACAGCCCGTCTACCATTTCTGGCGGGTGGGACCGGAGAACATGGTCCTCGAAGGCTACGAAGCGGTGGCGGGTTTCTACTCGAACATGTTCACCACCGGCGGCCAGCAGTTTCAGGTGGTACTCGATCGGATCATCGTCGACGACGGTGGTGTCATCACCGAGGGTCAGGTGCGTCAGGTCTACCCGGCGGCTGCGCTGCAGATGATGGGCGTCACCGAGGTCAACGGACAGCCTGTGGAGAGCCACGAGCTCTGGCTCTCCGATGCGCAGCTCATCACCGTATGGCCGGCTGACCCCGATGCCAAACTGGTCGGCGAAGACATCTACTTCGGCGAAGATCCGATGACAACGCTGACGCCGATCGAGCGCAGCGAGCTACCCGACTACTACGACCTGCAGCCATAGCCGGGCTAGCCGCGCACAGCTGGCGCCGCCGGCGTGATCAACTCTGCGGTCAATCGTCCACTGGCAGCTTGATGTATTTGCTCAGAATCTTGTCTGCAATCGGCTGCGGCACCGTCTGATAAAGACGAAAAATGGATGCGAGAATCTCGTGCTTGCATTCATGCAGCGCCGCCAGTTGCACATCTGTCAGGTGAGGATCCGGGTCATCACACATGATGATGGGGCCGCCCCTATGGGCCAGGCTTTTACCAAAGTTCCGGCTAGCCATGTTCGCTCCTTTGTTTAGTTGCTCTTTTCGCCTTCATGGCGTCTTGTGCAAGCGAATTCCGTTTGCAGCCAAAGTATCTAGGAATTAAGGTTACTTGACAACTGACAAAACAACCCAAGGGAGACGGAAGTATGTACAGCGGAAAATATGCCTATCGTTTCAATGGCGTCGCCATGCAGCTCGGCAACCAGTTCCATCTTGTTGGTGTCGGAGTCATGGACATAGACGCGCAGGGGAAAATTACCGGCTTTCACACCTCTACCAACACCTTGTTAGACGGTAATTCGTATTTGACCGTGAGCCGATTTACGCTAACCGGCACTTTCGGACCACGCAAAGACGGATTCGGCGCGGATGATCTCGAAGCGGATATCAAATTCGTATCCGTCGACAAGGACGCCAGCGGAAATCCGAGACAGGTACTACGCGGTACTTTCAGCGCTGTGCCGAACAAAGCGAGCAAAGGAAAGGGAATCTGGCTGATCTCCACCGGAGCGTTCAACGAGACAACACAATCAAAAGCAGATGAAGTTGTGAGCGGCGAAGCAAACAAGATCGCATGAACCGCGTGAATTAGTTTGTCAGACGCAACTCGAGTTTGCGGGCTTCCTCGAGATACCGCGCAGCCCCGATCTGATCGGCCAGGACGATGGCCGCTTGGACGTTGTCACGGGCAGCTGCAAGGTCGTCCATTTTCATGCTGATTTCGGCTTTGATACTAAAGCTCTCCGGGCGATAACAAATCTCGTTCGGGTTGACGGTCAGCGCCTGGTCGATGCATGACAAAGCGTCAGGCAACTCGCCTCGCTCTTCGTGGGTTTGTGCAAGCCAATTCATATAGTGCGTCAGCGCGGCGCGATTGCCCGTCTTGCGAAGCTGCTCCAGACCATCCTGGATGAGCGTCAGTCCCTCATCGAGCTTGCCGAGCTCAGCCTTGGCACGACCCAGAACCACGCTGCCCGTGGCTGCGAATTGCGGGTAGCCCTGTTCTGTTGAAATTTCGATACATCGTAACGCGCGCGCCTGGGCTTCCTCGCGGTTGGCAAGCATGAGATGCACTCGGCCAGACATATGCAGCAAAAAGGCAGCGTCATAGGGATTTTCACTGGTATCCGCACGCTGACTGATGACGTTCAGTCGTTCGAGAGTTTCCACTTCCAGGCCCATGATCAGCGCATTTATTGCCGCGTTGCCATAAGACTGGGCGATCGCCCCGCCGAGACGCGCAAACTCAGGGGCGGCAAAGAAAGGCTTGGCCTCACTGAATGCTCTCTCGGCGCCGGCGAGGTCTCCGGTTCGAAACAGCGTCGTCACAAGCGCCATGTAAGCCCCAGCCAACTCCCGTGGCCGTCCTATCAGCTGCGCCAGAGACAGCAGCCGCTCGGCTACGCCTTTGGAAATCAAGTACTCCCCGGCGCTCGAGGCTGCCGCCCACGCTTCATGCAGATGCTTGTACTGTGCGGCCCGGTCATCTCCGACCTCAGCCAGTTGACTGGAAGCGCGCGTCGCCGCCTGTGTCACGTCGGCTGAATAGCCATGTGTAATCTGCATGGCTGCCACGAGCGCGTTTTGCAGTCTGAGTTTCATCGCATCGCGCTCCGAGGAGTCGTCCAGCTTTTCAACATGCTGCAAGGCGGCGCGGTAGTTTTGTTCGGCTTCCTGGTATGCATGCCGCACGACGGCAAGCCGGGCAGCCTGCTTCCATGCTGTGACAGCCTTGTCGTGTTGTTGCGCACCGGCCCAGTGCACGGCGAGGACATCCGGATGTTCAGCTTCCAGCAGGGGATCTTTCGCAATCAGCCACTCCGCGACCCGCGCGTGGATGTCTTTACGTTGCTCTGTCAGAAACGAGTTATAGGCAACATCTTTGATGAGCGCGTGCTTGAACTCATATTCGATGTCGGGGATTCTGCCTCGCACCTGCAGCAGATCCGCGTCTGCCAACGCAACCAATCCTGAGCGTACTGCAGCTTCGCGCATATTCGATAGTGCGTGGATCAGCTCGTAGGAAAAACGCTTGCCGACCACCGCACCCAGCTGTGCAAGCTGGGACGCTACCGGCCCGAGACTGTCCAATCGCGCCTGCAGAGAGTCCTGCAACGTGAACGGTATATCGCTCTGCACGGCTTCTCCACGCTCGATCAACAGCCGGGTCAGCTCCTCCACGAAGAGCGGCACGCCACCGGCCCGATCGACAATGGCAGTCATCACGGTCTGTTCGAGCGCGTCGCTGCCACCGCAGCTGCCGATCAGATCGAGCGTTTCGCTTTCGCTGAGCCTGTCCATGTTGATCTGCAGGTGGTGATGGCGAGAAGGCCAGGTGGGTCGTCCCTCCGCGCGCGTGGTACAGACGAGGAACACAGGTACCGTAGCGCCCTGCTCCGCAACCAGCTGGATCAGTTCTGTGGTTGATGGATCCAGCCAGTGCAGATCTTCGATGACCAGCAACAAAGGCGTATCGGCTGGCGTGCTGAAGACCCAATCCAATGATGCATTCAGCACCCTGTCGCGTTTTTCCTTGGGGCTGCGCTGGTCACGCCTACCATCGAGGCCGAGGGTCTCGTGAGACAGGTCCGACCCGGCCTCTTCCAAAGCCCGCCGTAGCTCACCCATGCCCTCCGCCATCCATCGTGGACTCGAATCTTCCCTGTTCGCGACCAGCTGTTGAGCAGCAAAAAACGGGGAACTGACGTGCAGCGGGTCGCCGCCTGCCTGGACCCAAACGTGGTTGTCTGCCTGAATGGCCGAACGAAACTCGCGGATCAGCCTGCTCTTGCCAATGCCGGGCTCCCCCAGAAGAACAACCACCTGGCCCATGCCCTCACGCACCTTCGACCAACGTCCAAGCAGCATTTGCAGCTCTTCCTGGCGTCCCACAAATCTCGACGCATCACTCTGACCGAAGCGATCGCTGATGGTGCCCCGCGTTGTCGGCACGACGCGATAGGCGCGCTGCGATTCGTCACGGAAAGCTTCCGCGAGAGGTACGGTCTCCACCGCACCCGCCAGAAGGTTCCGCACTGGCTCCGATACACAAACGCTGTTTGGCGCCGCTGCCGCTTGCAAACTCGTCGCAACGTCCGGTAGATCTCCCACCACCTCATTCGTATCCGGACTGATGACAGCCGAACCGGTGTGGACGCCGATACGGAAAGCCACCTGCAGATCGCCCGTATGCCCCCGCACTGTATCCGCGATGGTCAATCCCGCCTGCACGGCATTGCCGGCAGCAAATTCGAGGCCGCTCGGGTAGCCAAAATAGGCGACGATGTTCTGGCCAATCCGGCTGGCCAGGTAGCCGTTGTGCGCCTCGACGATTTCGCTGACCCGATCCCGGGTACGGGGGATGAGGCTATGCATCGTTTCTGGATCTCTGGCAACGTCGGGATCCACATCGATGCGACAAGACATGACGGTGATTTGCCTTAGTCTCGGACCGGATGACACACGTTCCGAGTGACGAATGGCCTCCAGCCCATCCATCAATTTCTGCCAGCCGGGGGACTGTGTTGTAAGCGCGCCATCGGTCAGCATGGCGCACTCCATCTGGTTGAAGGGAATCGGCGGCAAGGTACCGTCCAGGCTCACTTGGACCAGCTTGTCATGCCCCAACCCGAGCTCTGCTTCGGCCCTCACCCACTTGGACTTGAGCGCATCTTCAGACCAGATGACCAGAACTGCGGCAACTTCCCGTATCTGTTCCTCGATGACCTCGGCATACGCACGATGGACCGGGAGCTCGTCATCCATCCACACGGAATAACCGACCTGCTCCAGTTCCCCTTGTATTTCGCGGGCCTGTGTGGCGTTTTGTCTTGCGTAGGAAACGAAAATGTCAGCCATGTGCGGCTACCGTGAAAAAAACGAACGGGACTCGGTCATATTAACGGTGATTGGCTGACACACACAATCGCATGCGCGCAGGTGCGGGTTATTCCGGCTGGATAGACGCCCGCCGCGAAGCCTGAAAATTGAACGCCAGCACAACAAGCGCCAGCAGGACGCCACCCCAGCGAACCGGCCCGAAAGGGACTAGTAGAAGAATCACGCTGATTACGCAGACGGGTAGCCAGGCTTTGGGCATAGCGGTGAAAAGATACCGTTCAACCGTCATTGCAATCATGAGAATCAAGGCAAGCGTGATGCCCGCGGCCTCCAGCACGTCCCCCCAGCCGTTTTCTCCCGCCAGCAACAACGTCGAGTACGCCATCATCAGCGGGATGACAAACAGGCCGTTCGCGAGCTTGAAGGCTTCAACGGCGGCACTCATCGGTCGAGCACCAGCCACACCTGCTCCAGCAAAAGCAGCCAGCGCAATCGGTGGGGTGACGTTGGAAGTCTGCGACAACCAGAAGATGATCATGTGAGCCGTGATGAGCGCAAGACCAAGTTCCTGCAACGCGGGTCCGGTCATCACCGCAAGCACGATGTAGGCAGCCGTTGCGGGCAAGCCCATGCCCAGGACCAGCGCAGCAACGGCCACGAGCACGAGGGCAAGCCAGAGCCTGCCGTCACTCAATCCAACAACGCTCTCAGTGAACTGCAGGCCAACGCCGGTCTGGCCTATTGTGCCGACGACAATCCCGGCAACCGCGCAGGCAATGGAAATCGGCACCGCCAGGCGTGCGCCAGTGTAGAGGGCATCGGCGATGTCGCGAAACGATACTCGGGTATGTTTGCGAATCAGGCTCGCGGCGACGACTGCTGCGCACCCCGCCACGCCAACCAGGACCGGTGAGTAGTTTTGTAGTAACAGCAGCGTTATCAGTACGAGCGGCAAAAGAAACTGCGCGCCTTCACGCACCACCCGCCATACGGCCGCGGTGTCCCGCATTCCGGTAAACCCTGCCTTGGCGGCCATGATGTGGACGTATAGCAGTACCGAGGTGAAGTACAGGAGCGCCGGAACGAGACTCATCCATACGATGTCACCGTAGGCGGTCTTGGTGAACTCGGCCATGACAAACGCGCCGGCCCCCATGATGGGCGGCATGATCTGACCGCCTGTGCTCGCCGCCGCTTCGATACCGGCAGCCTCCTCGGGCTTGTAGCCGAGCTGCTTCATCATCGGAATGGTCAGCGAGCCCGTGGTCACGGTGTTCGCGATGGCGCTGCCCGATATCGATCCCATGGCTGCGGACGCCAGCACGCTCGCTTTGGCAGGGCCGCCGCGAAACCGGCCCGCCGCGGCAAACGACAGATCGATGAGGAATTTTCCAGCGCCGGTGACCTGCAGGAAGGCGCCGAAGAGCACAAACATGAAAACGGCACCGGCGGCGATGCCAATAGGGGCACCCAAAAGCCCCGCCTGGGTATACACCTGAAAGCGCACGATCCGCTCGAAGCTGAAGCCACGCGTCGCCAGCACGTCCGGCAGATAGTTACCGAAAGCGCCATATAGGAGGAAGACCAGGCCAATGATCATCATGACCGGTCCCACCGCGCGGCGCGCAAGCTCGAGGGTGGCAACGAGCAGAACGAGACCCGCAACAAAGTCGACGGGCTCAAGGCCATAAAGCAGATGATCCAATCCCTGATAGTCGAATGCGAGCACGCGCCACGCGGCAATCACAACCAACCCGATGACAACCAGATCGAGAGCCCGCAGGGCTCTACCCTGCCCCAGCGGATAGATCAGGTAGCCGAGACACAGGATCCAGGCGAGATGGGTCGGACGCAGATACGTGGCGGGTTGCAGACCCAGAACCGCTTCAAACGGCACCACCCCAGGCGGTAGAAATCCGACGAGTGGCTGCCAGAGTTGGAATATGGACAGCGCAACACCCAGCAGCATGACTAGACCGCCATATGGCACATCAGGCTTCACTTCGCTCACCGATGACCACCTTCACATGTTGGCGTGGCGTTCTGCGCCTCGTCTGCATAGCGCACGGTACCCGGATGCAATGGCACGGCGGCCACCTTGTCGAGATTCTCGACCCGCATGTCCCGTGCGACAGGAGATACTTCCATCAGCTCATCGCTGTTTGCAAAGAGCGTGCAAACAAGCTCGTATGCCAGCAACTCCAGCATGTTTTCATGAACGACAACCGCGCTCCAGATACCAAGCGCGCTCACAGGCTCGTCCACGCCGCTGTAAGTCCCTCCAGGAATCTCGTATGCGGCATATGCGGGGTAAGCGGCCCCAAGCTGGCTGAGCTCAGCTGCGCTCAGGGGCACGAGGTACAGGTCCCGCGTGACCGCAAGCTCCGTCACCGCGGCCAGCCCCAGGCCGCCAACGACAAACCCGGCGTCGATGGTGCCGTCCTTGAGTGCCGACGTGGTTTCGCCGAAGTTGAGATAGGCCGTTGCCACCTCATCGAGCTCAACCCCAAGTCCTCGCAACACGTTTTCCGCCGCCACCGCCGTGCCGGAACCGGCCGCGCCGAGCGAGACGCGCCGGCCACGGAGATCTTCGACGGCCCGCACGCCGGTATCTTCGAGCGTCAGTATGTGGACGATGTTGGGGTAGGCGTTCAGGAGAACCCTGAGCGGCAGTGGCTCAGGGAAACGTCCCTCACCCTGATAGGCTGCCGTGACCACGTCTGCCATGGCAATGCCAAACTCGCTTTCTCCGCGCGCGACCTGGATGACGTTCGTGACCGAGCCGCCCGTCACCTCAGCTTTCACGTTCACATGCGCGAGCTCTCGCGACCAGATCGACGCCATGCCTCCACCAAACGGGTAATAGAGTCCTGCGGGGCCGCCCGTCGCAATGGCAAACGTGTTGGAGGCCGACTCGGAACATCCCGCAGACACACAGAGAAGGACAATGCCGGCCAAGGCCCTCATGCCGTCTCAGCCTCCATGCGATCGAGTGCCGCGGCGTAGGGACGGCGTGCCAACTGGAGCATGAGCACGCCAAATACGCCAAAGGCCAGCGTCAGGCTGATGATCGAATAGCGCACGCCATCCGCTTCCGGAAACACAACCTCGTTGAAGTAGCCGGCGATCGGCGGGCCGAGCAGATTACCGATGGATACGACGAACAGGTATATCGCTGCAACCTGCGCGTGTATCACCGAAGGCGCAATGACTGGCAGAGAGCCGTTGGCAATGCCGAAAGGTGCGTTGACGAAGATCATTGCCGGGACGTAGAGCGCATAGGCCCATGCGGCGCTCGGCGCAAACTGGATGAGCACAATCGCAGGCACCGCCAGGCATCCGGCAGCCATACCAGCGATGATATTGGCGTCACGCCGTCCCCGATCGCTAAGTTTCCGCGCAAACATCGCAGCTGCAACCGGGCCGATGGGGCCGGTGAGCAGGAAAATCCAGCCGAAGCGCTGCGCAGCCTCTGCCGCATCAACGCCATGTACGCGCGTGAAATACGAAACACTCCAGAAGACAAACGCATAGCCGAGAAGCGCAAGACTCAGGAAACCCAGATGATGAAAAGCCACCGCCGGGAGGTTCTGCCGATAGAAGCCCTGCAACACGCGCATGGACGCCCGGCGTGAGGCAGGCGGCTGCAACCGCGCCGGCTCCTTCAGGAGCAGGAACACAAACGCAAGCAGGAGGCCCGGCAGGCCGACATAGACGAAGGTCTGCTGCCAGGGTTTCAGTTCTCCGACCACCGGCAGCACCAGCGGCTCCGCCCCCTGCACAAGCTCCAGCACAACGCCGCCGATGATGAAGGCAATGCCCGAGCCCATGACGGCCGCAGTCTGGAAAACGGAGAGTGCCAGCGGAATCTGTTCGCGGGGAAACAGATCTCCGGTCATCGAAACGGTTGCCGGGCCCAGCGAAGCCTCGCCGATGCCCACGCCGATCCTCGCAAGAAACACCTGCCAGAAGTGGCGCGACAGCCCGCACGCAATGGTCATCACCGACCAGAAGAAAATGCCGATGGCGATGATGTGCTTGCGCGACTTGCTGTCTGCCATGAGAGCAATGGGCCAGGCGGCAAGGGCATAAAACACGGCGAACACGCCATACAGCCAGCCGACCTGGCTATCGCTGATGGCAAGGTCCACCTTCATCGGCTCGACCACGATGGCCACCACCTGGCGGTCGACGAAGCTGACGATCGACGCCAGCATGAGCAACGCCAGCACCGCCCAGGCGGTCCAGGGCGCTCTAGCGGCCATGCCTGCTCGGCGGAGTGGGCGGACCGTCAGCCGTGAGTGTTTTACCTTCCAGGGAGCGTCACCTTCGTTGGCGGGTTTAACTGCTAGTCATCGTCGCTCTTGCGCAGATGCCCGTACATCATCTCCTCGACGAACTCGATGCACTTGAACTGCTGTATCTGCGCATCCTGCCCGACCCGGCGATAAAGCGTCATCGACATCTCCCACGGCTCGGTAAACGTCACGGGGTCGTCGATGAGCACGTCATAGCGCATGGTATAGTCGCTTGTCGGCGTGTAGCGCTCTGTGACCGTCATGTAGGCACTGTGGTGATTGCCCGCGCGATCGAACCAGGTACGGTCCAGCTGCCCCGTGACTTCTACCACGAACGTATCTCCTTCCCAGTAGCCGTAGGATTGCCCCATCCAGGAGTCAACGGGCGCTTCTCCGGGGTCTTCCAGGTAGATGTTGCGTGCCGCCCCGGCGTACTCGTAGTTGAAGAACACGGCGCTTTCGGAATGCACAATCTGAAAAGGAAACGGCATGTAGTTGGCGCGGGGAACGCCCGGCAGATAACAGCTGATCTCCGGATCCCGGTTGATCCAATCAGCCTGGTTTTCCTGCTGCAGCTTGCGCGCCTCTTCTTTGTAGGGAAGCGCGCCGCCAACCACAACCCCGAGCGTAGCAGGTACCGCACCTACGGCGCCCAGCTTGACGACCTCCGGCGCCGGGACCGGTCCGAGGTTGCCTTCTACCATTGCGACCGCGGCTCGCGCAGCCTGCGGCTCTATGTTGATGTTCGCGCGATTCATCACCTGCCAGAATCCGTTCAAATCCGGCTTACCGGCCGGACCGCGCGGCGCCTTGTAAGCGCCGGACAGGGCTTCGGCGGCGTCCGGTGGCGGGAGGGACGCCTCCTGCGCAACCGCAGCTGAAAGAAACAAACCACCCAACACCAGCACAAGAATACGCTCAGAACGCATAGTAACCCCCGTCTATCAGGAAGGTTTCCGCAGAATGGTAGCTGCTGGCCTCGCTCATGATGTAGATCGCAATTGCAGTAAAGTCCTCAGGTTGGCCCCAACGTCGCACGGGGATTCGCTTCGAGACATTTTCCACGAATTTCGGGTTGGCAAACGCACCGTCCGTCATATCCGTCTCTATCCAGCCGGGCAGTATCGTATGGGCGGTGACGTTGTATCTGGCGTATTCCACGGCGAGCGCTTTGATCATGGACACGAGCCCGCCCTTGGTTGCCGCGTAGTGCTCACCCCGTGCCTGTCCGGAGATTGCAGCGAGGCTTGCAGTGCCGACCAGGCGTCCGAAGGCATCACCCGCTTCCGCGCGCTCACGCATGTGGCGGGCAGCGGCACGAAAGGTATAAAACACGCCGCTCTGGTTGACGCTGATGATGCGATCCCACTCTTCCCGCGTCATGTCGTCGAACGCCGTGCCGCGACCGCCGATTCCGGCGTTTGCGAAACATCCGTCCACACGCCCATGCGTGCTGAGCGTCTGAGCAAAGCTGTCCTGCACCGCCGCCTCATCGGCGACGTCACAAACCTGCGCGGTAATCCGTGGACCGATGGTCTCGAGCTCGGCAAGCGCCCTCTCGTTCTTGGCCGCGTTGGTGCCCCAGATACAGACCTCCGCCCCTGCCTCAGCCAGGCCTTTTGCCATTCCCAGGCCAATGCCGCCGTTGCCGCCGGTGATCAGGACCACCCTGCCCTCAAGATCGAAAGGTTGAAACCCCACGCCCCCGCCTTTTTCTCGTTATTCGAATCGCGCAGTGTAACGTGGCCCATTGTGAGACACTACGTGGGTTCGCAAGGAGACCGACATGACCAGCGCCACTCAGGATTTTGTACTCAATCAGACGATGCTCCGCATCAAAGACCCGGAGCGCTCCGTGGCGTTTTACCGTGACGTGCTCGGCATGACGCTGATCGAGCGTTTTGACTTCGACGCAATGGCGTTTTCACTGTATTTCATGGGTTATCCGACGGAACCGGTGCCGGAGGATCCGCGCGCACGGGCGCAATGGCTCTTCGATCAGCCGGCACTGCTCGAGCTGACGCACAACCACGGTACGGAGACCGATGCCAACTTCAAGCATCACAACGGGAACGACGAACCGCGCGGATTTGGTCATATCGGCATCTCAGTGCCCGATGTGTACGCCGCCTGCGAACGCTTCGAGTCAATGGACGTGGAATTCGTCAAACGGCCGGATTACGGCAACATGAAAGGGCTTGCGTTCATTCGCGACCCGGACGGCTACTGGATCGAAATCCTCTCGAGCCGCGGCCTCTCCGGGCTGATACTGGGCAACGATTAGATCCCAGCCTGCATTTTCCGGGATCGCTAGTTCTGGGCCAGGGCTAGATCCGGGCTGAGGGAAATCTCGACGCGGTTGTTGATCCTGGCAGCCTCGTTCCACTCGGCCGCAAGCGCACCAGCGCCGGGGTAGCCGACTACAAGCTCCGAGTCAGCGGCATCGAGCGCTTCGAGCGTGAAGCGAATGTCCGAGCTTTCAGCCTCGCGGACGAGCTCCGAGAACTCTACCGAAAGACGATCGCTGACGTAGGTTGAATCCTCCAGGACGTGCCCGGTGTACGAACAATCAGCAACGGGCAGCTGCTCAGCCGCCAATTGATACGTGCCCGTATCGTCCGTATTCAGGCAGAACCGTCCGAGGTGACTGACCAGGCGAATTTCACCTCGAAAGCCCACCTCCTCGAGCAGCGGCAGCAGCTGACGTATCTTGGCCGCCAGCGCGCCGCTGAAAGCATCTTCGTACATGGACGTCCCGTTGTCAGCGTTCACGGACCACTCGAACGCAGCCAGCGCCTGCTCACTCAACGCCTCACCCGCATTCTGCGCGGCTTCGAGCTGGGCGGTCAGCGTTGCAGTTTCGCGAGCCATTTCATCCGCCCGCGCGCTCTCGACAGCCACGAGTTGCGCAATGGCGGCATCACGCTCGGTTTTGAACTGCCAGGCCAGGAAACCGGTTACGGATGCAAAGACGACCAGGGCCGCAAGCGCCAGCCGCGAGGTGCGCGGCGCCTGCTGCGCGGGGTCAGCGTCCAGTTCCGCATCCGGCAGCTCGCGCGCTTCCATGGTGATGTGTTCTTTCAACACCTCGTGCGCGACCTCTTTGGCAAAGACTTTCTGCTGTCGAAGAATGTCGGAACGCAGTGTCAGGTGCTGGTCTTCCAGAATGCGTCGGACCACAGCCTGCAGCGATATCCCCATGGCCTGATCGTCGAGCTCCCGATCGATCTCGTCGACCACCTCATGCAACGAGGGTTCGCGCTCGGTGTCCGCGCGACGATCGTGCACGAGTCCCAGCTTCACCAGCATTTCGAAAAGCTGGTGCTTCTGGACGTTCTTGGGCATGACGCCTACGGCGCCCAGCGCGCGGGCCTGGCCGACGTATACCTCACCTTCCCGAGTGGTGTACATCATCACCGGAATGGTGGCCGTGCGCGGATTCGCTTTGATTGCGGCCACAGCTTCCAGACCGTCCATGCCGGGCATGGTGTGATCCATGAAGATCACGTCCACGTCTTCTTTTTTCAGAAATTCGAGCGCATCCTCGCCGGACTCGGCAAGGTCAACTTGCAAATCGTGCTCTTCCAGAAGCAGCTTCAGCGACACCCGTGCAGAGCGGGAATCGTCGACTACCAGCGCGCGTTTGATCGCCATCATGGAATCACCGCGAAAGTGTTCACGGATAGTAGCAAGGGGAATTTTGCAGAGGTGTTAAATCCCTCAAACTTTGCCGATGGACGCGAGCCGTTTGTCTATTTTATGGACAAATTCCAGCGCAAACCTTCGCCGGCCGATGCCACAGTCAGATCCAGCCGCGTGCGTCGCGATGCCATCGCGCCCACCCAGAGTTCCCGCCAGCAGGCCAGAAAGAGCGTACGCTCGGCAGCGTCGAGACCGCGCACCACCCGCAGCCCGCTCTGCACCAGCGCGGCATGCTCACCTTCGTCGGTGCAGACGACCTCGTCCCCACAAGCCCGAAAGAGGCGCGCGAGATATTCGACCGCGGAGGCCACGCCGCTGTCTTCTATCTCCAGGAGCGACGCCGTCTCCGCGTAGTACTGCAGCCCGATCAGCCGCGCGGCGAGACCGGCAAGCTGCTCAGTCTCTTCAGTGCCGACGACCCCCGCAAGCTCCGCCAGACCGTTGCGCAGGTACTCGAGCGCATAATTCCGATTGGCTTTGGCCAGGCGTGCGGCATTCCAAGCTTCAGCCGGTGGTTGAGGCTGTGCCGCGGGATCATACGGCGGCGGCGGTTCGCCCTTGGCAAACTGCAGGCGCTCTTCCGGCGCAAGGTCGTGGTCGTATTCTTTGAAGTAACCGCAAAGTCCGAACTCGCCCGTCATGTCCTCAGACACGCAGACATAACCCAGCCGCGGATTGCCGAGTGAAACGCCGTTGTGCCCGTACCAGCCTTCCAGGAAACCCCGGCTGACTTCTTCGGTCACGCCGCAGATCGTCGGGCCGTGGTACATCCAGCGCGGATAACGGAAGCGCACCCAGGCTTTGCTGTCACTCTCGTACATGTACTCGACCGGCACGCCACCCACACCGTTGGAGAGAACGTGGTACTTCGCGCAGGCAACGGCGTGCGGCAGATCGTCCAGACCCAGCTTCGAGAAGCTCGCCAGGAACTTCTCCTCATGCTGGCGGCGGAACAGCCGGAACATCCACTGGCCCATGACCTCACGGCCGAGACGGGTAGACACCATGAGCTGCAAGCCGAGAAACCAGGCGTGATGGACGCGCGTCAGCGCGTCCATGGCGACGAGATCCAGCGCATCATCGGTTGTTGCTGCCATTGCCCCCTCCTGTCAAATCACCCCAGCTACGAGCCGCGCTGCGGCACCAGCTGCCAGGCGCGTTCGTGCAGATAGTAGATCAGAAACTTGATCACAAATTCGATGCTGCCGATGACCACCGCGGTATCCAGCTGACCCGTGACGATCCAGGCAATGATCGAGGTCGTCAGCGTCGCGACGATACGCCAGGAAAACGCCTTTGCCAGACTGCGGATGTGGGAGTCACGCGCATTTGTCGACGCATCAGACATGTTCGAGTACCTTCGCCACGCACTCTTCGATGCTGAGCTCCGCCGTGGGCAAACGCAGTTCAGCCGTCTCCGGCGCTTCGTAGGGCGAGTCGATGCCCGTGAAGTGCGGAAGCTCACCGCGGCGGGCCTTCTTGTACAAACCCTTGGGATCGCGTTCCTCGGCAACGTCCAGGGGGACGTCGAGGAAAATCTCGACGAACTCATCCTCCGCGAAAAGCGCCCGGGCCATATCACGCTCCGAGCGGAACGGGGATATGAACGCCGTGATGACCACAAGTCCGGCATCAACCATGAGCTTCGCAACCTCAGCCGTTCGACGGATGTTTTCCACCCGGTCGGCGTCCGTGAAGCCAAGGTCTTTGTTGAGTCCGTGGCGCACGTTGTCACCGTCGAGGATGAACGTGTGCACGCCGCGGTTGTGCAACGCAAGCTCCACCGCGTTGGCAACGCTCGACTTGCCGGAACCGCTCAACCCGGTCATCCACAGCACTTTACCTTTGTGTCCGTTCAGACGCTCACGTGCCGCTTTGTCCACCTCATGCGAGTGACGGTGAATGTTCTTGGCGCGGCGTAGCGCGTAGTTGATCATGCCGGCGCCAACGGTGTGATGCGTATATCTGTCGACCAGGACAAACGAGCCGAGGCCCTTGCAATCCTGATAGCTTTCGAACGGCACGGGCCGGTCGAAACTGAGCGTTATGCGACCAATGTCGTTCAGCTCGAAGCCGCGGGCTGAGAGCTGATCCAGCGTGTTGATGTTGTACTTGAACTTGATGTCGGAAATGGTGGCGTTGATGCGCGTCGTCCCCATCATCAACCAGTAGCTGCGGCCGATGTAACCCTCTTCCTGATCCATCCAGACGAGCGACGCGTCGAACTGATCAGACACCTCACAAGGCGCGTCGGCAGCCACGATGACATCGCCGCGCGACGCATCCACTTCCCGATCGAGCGTCAGCGTGACCGCCTGATCGGCATGCGCGGCGTCGAGATTGTCGTGATAGAGGACGATGTCTTTGACGCGGGCAACCTCTCCGGAGGGCAGGATGCGAACTTCCTCTCCGCGACTGACCGAGCCTGCAACCACGGTACCGGCGAAGCCGCGGAAGTCCGCGTTCGGGCGGTTCACCCATTGCACCGGAAAGCGGAACGACGCCTCGTCATCGTGGCCGTGAATATTCACCGTCTCCAGATAGCCGAGCAGCGTCGGCCCCTGGTACCACGAGGTATGCGCGGATCGATCGATCACGTTGTCGCCTTTCAACGCCGACAAGGGTATGGGGGTGATCGTTTCAAAGCTGAGCTGCTCGGCAAAGACGCCATAGTCGCGCACAATTTCGTCGAAGACGGCTTTGTCATAGTCGACGAGGTCCATCTTGTTGACGGCAAGCACGACGTGCTTGATGCCAAGCAGGGAGGTAATGAATGAGTGGCGCCGGGTCTGCGTGAGGAGACCGTTCACCGCATCAACCAGGATCACCGCCACGTCCGCCGTGGAAGCGCCCGTTACCATGTTGCGCGTGTACTGCTCGTGCCCGGGGGTGTCCGCGACGATGAACTTCCGGTGATCTGTGCTGAAAAAGCGATAGGCAACATCAATGGTGATGCCCTGTTCCCGTTCCGCGGCGAGCCCGTCGACGAGAAGCGCAAAGTCGATGTCTCCTCCCTGGGTGCCCTGCCGTTTGGAATCCTGCTGCAACGACGCCACCTGATCCTCGAAGACCAGCTGCGCTTCGTAGAGCATGCGTCCAATCAGCGTGCTTTTCCCGTCGTCGACGCTGCCACAGGTGATGAACCGCAGAAGGTCGAGATTGGCCTGCGTGTCGATGTAGGTCTGGACGCGGGATTCGAGCTCCGCGAGGCTCAGTGCTGCTTCACTCATTAGAAATAGCCCTCCTGCTTCTTCTTCTCCATGGATCCGGCGCTGTCCGTGTCGATCGCCCGTCCCTGCCTTTCGCTCGTACGGCTCTGCAGAAGCTCGAGCACAATGGAAGACAGGTTGTCAGCGCTTGAATCGATGGCACCCGTCAACGGATAACAACCCAGGGTACGGAAACGTACACGACGGATCTGGATCTCCTCATCGGGCAGCATGCGCATGCGATCGTCATCAACCATCATCAGCATGCCGTCACGTTCCACCACCGCACGCTCCGCGGCGAAGTAGAGCGGCACGATCGGAATGTGCTCGCGGTAGATGTACTGCCAGATATCGAGTTCGGTCCAGTTGGAGAGCGGGAATACGCGTATGCTCTCGCCGGGATTCTTGTAGCCGTTGTAGAGATTCCACAGTTCCGGGCGCTGATTCTTGGGATCCCAGCGGTGCGCTTCGTTACGAAACGAGAACACGCGCTCCTTGGCGCGGCTCTTTTCTTCGTCGCGACGTGCGCCGCCAAAGGCCACGTCGAAACCGTGCTTGTCGAGCGCCTGCTTCAAGCCTTGAGTTTTCATGACGTCGGTATGCAGCGCGCTGCCGTGATCGAAGGGATTCATGTCTTTCTCGACCCCCTCCGGATTGATATGCACGATCAGCTCCATGCCGATCTCCCTGGCCATCTGATCGCGGAACTCGTACATCGCCTGGAACTTCCAGCGTGTGTCGATGTGCATGAGCGGAAACGGCGGCGGGCTCGGATAGAACGCTTTGCGTGCCAGATGCAGCATCACGGAACTGTCTTTACCGACGCTGTAGAGCATGACCGGATTTTCCGCCTGGGCAACCACCTCGCGCATGATATGAATGGCTTCGGCCTCGAGGCGATCGAGGTGTGTGATCTCACCCGGATGCGGCGGACTGTCAGGATAAGCGGCAAGGGTCAGCGTCGCGCGATATGCCGGCAGCGCGAGCGTCACCTTGGTGCCGGATGGCAGCATCTTGACGATTTCGTTGTCATCCAGCTGCCAGCTCCGAAAGAGCGCAGTGATCTCACCGTGCGGCCACAGCAATGCATCTTTGTCGCCGCAGAGCCCATCAACGCCTGCCGCCAGGGTCTCGAGATTCAGCGCCTCGAGAAACAGCCAGCGGCGCCCGCCACGGCCGTCGTTGGCCATCAGCAGTACCCGACCGTCATCGAGCGTGTTCGACTGTACGTATAGATTGGTGACGCGCTTGCGCTTGCTTTGCGCTTCGAGGTTAGCCGCAACCAGGCTGATGAGGGGGCGGCCCTCCTCGTCACGCAGGTCTGCCAGCGTGAGCGCCTCCGGCAGCCAGCTCGCTTTTTCGAGCGCCCGTTCGGTGGAACGGAGGGTTTTGCCCTCCGTCTGTACCACCTCGTGCACCGCCTGGGTATCCCAGTAGGGTGCGTCATCCCGATTCGTCAGCAGCGTTGCCGGGAGTTCCATAGCTCTGTTCCATATTGACGTAATTTGCGAATTCTAACCACGAAACTCGGAACAGTCAGCTAAATTATCAAAAATCTCCTTAAAACTTACAACCTAATGCAAATTACGACACCAGTGACGGCGCTAAAACGCGAGCAGACCGGCAATGTCGATGGCGTTGGCATACGCCAGATAATCGGCATCCGTCGCGTTGCCCTGCACCTGAATCAGATAGGTGTTGTTGAGCACCATCATGACCCCGCCGTTGTTGGCCTGCAGGACCGCCTGCTGGCCCTGGATCATCTGCAGCTGCCCCCCCTGGGCGGCAAGCATCGCGGGGTTGGAGAACATCATCATCATCGACTGCAGCAGCGGGGAATCGGTAATGATGGAAATTTCGACGTTGTTACCGCCTTTCGTGTAGCTGCGCGACACCGTGGTGCCACCCCCGAACATGGCTGCCCCGGCGGATTGCGACTGCGGTGCTTCCGCCGTCCAATCATCGAGCGCATCCGGCAGGAATGCCTGCAGGCCAGTGCCGCGGGCCTGCCTGATGAGCTGCGCGGCAAACTCGAGCTGCGTAATGGCTGCCTGGGTTTGTCCGTCATCGTAGAGGTCTCTCGCCTGGTCAATGGCATCGGTCACGTCGTCTGCCCATACGGGCGCTGCAAGCAAAACGAGGGCTGCAATGATGAATCTCACGGGTGTCTCCTTATTGTATGTGAGTGGTGATCGGCGCAGGCTTTTCTGCTGCCGC
This sequence comes from Pseudomonadales bacterium, assembly GCA_028285415.1. GTDB lineage: Bacteria > Pseudomonadota > Gammaproteobacteria > Pseudomonadales > Azotimanducaceae > UBA4421. The sequence continues at coordinate 84,693 of JANQPF010000010.1, read as the reverse complement.
ATCAGGCGGCTCGCACAGCTTGCGCAATTTCTCCCCAGCGCGCCAGGTTTTCGGGTGCGCGCCGGATATCGTCGGCGGTCAGGTACATGACGAGCCGGCTGGCCACGCCGTGATAGCGATCACGGAGCTTGTCCGCGAGATCATCCCACGTGGCAATGACCGCAAAGTGCTCGAGCATCTCCTCCGAAATCGTCTCCGCCATGCCGGCCATGTCACCCGCTTTCATCAACTCGCCAAGGCGCGCTGTGGTCCCGGCAAAGCCCAGATCGTCGAACTGAAACGCGTAGTTCGGTGTGGAGCCGTAAAACGCAATCTGCGTCCTCGCGCGCTGCAGGAGTTTTTCGCGGGCCTCGGGGCTGTCTCCCGGCACCGCGAATACGGGTACGATGAGATCAATTTCAGCGGCGTCCCGACCCGCTTTGGCCGCCCCTTCGGCAACCGCCGGCTGCAGCCGGTTGGCAATGTAATGCATCGAATGCATGGGGTGCACGTGGATGCCGTCACAGAGCTCACCGGCGAGACGGCACATGTGCGGACCCACTGCCGAGATGTCGAGCTTCACGTCTTCGTAGTCGTGGCGCATCGGTGCCCACTGAGCAGGCAGGTAGCTGAGGTTGTAGTAGGGGCCCTCGTGGTGGAGCTTTTCTTCACCACGGAACGCCCGCAGGCACGCCTGCACCGCGCCCACATAGTCCCGCATCTGCGGCGCAGGCTTGTCGAAGGTTGAGCTGTACCGCCGCACGACATGACCTTTGACCTGACTGCCGAGCCCCAGGCGGAAGCGACCACCTGTATTGGCGGCAAGCTCCCAGGCAATCTGGGCCGAGATCATGGGGCTGCGCGGAAAGGCAACGGCAATGCCGGTCGAGAATTCGAGCTTGGGCGCCGCCATTGCGGCGGCCGCGATGGACATCCACGGTGTCGTGCCGGTTTCGGTAAAGAGCATGCCCGAGAAGCCCGCTTCCTGGAGCCGGCCCGCCAACGCCGCGCTGTCCTTCCACGTGAGCCCCCCGACCATCATGTCAAAGTCCATAGCGTTTACCCCTCCTCGTGCGTAGTTGTGATGTCAGGCTTGTGGCTTTTCCCGGCGCACCCACCGGCTGGTGGCGGCAACGTCCTCTACCTCTCCGCCCGCTTTCTTCCAGCCGTTGAAGCCCGCTTCCAGGTGCGCCACATTTTTGAAACCCATGTCCTCGAGCGCAAGCGTTGCATACACAGACCGCCCGCCACCAGCGCAGAAGACCACGATGCGACGCTCTTCGGTGAAGTAATCCCGGTAGTAGGGACTTGCGGGATCCGCCCAGAATTCGAGCATCCCGCGCGGCACGTGTTTCGCGCCGGGGATGGTGCCGAGGTCGACCACTTCCTGAATCTCCCTGAGATCCACCAGCAAAGGATCTGCGCCAGCGGCCATCTCAGCTTGGAGGTCATCAACGCTCAGGTTTTCAATGCGCGCTTTCAGCGCGCTGGTTTCTTCGAAGACATTCTTGATTGCCATGGGTGCTCTCCGTTCAGTTGCAAAGCTCAAAAACCGGCCGCATGCCCCTCTTTACGGTGATCAGAGCCCGCAACGTAGCCCTCTGCCGTTTTCAGGATGAGCTGCGCGCCACCGAAGGTGCTTTCCGGCGCGTCGGTTTTGACGTCGTGGCCGCGCGCCCGTAGCGCATCGACAACTTCCGAGTCGAATCCGCGTTCCAACGCCACGCTGAAATCCGGGTAGACGTGCCAGCGGGGTGCATCACTTGCCGTCTGCGGGTTCTGTCCGTGATCGAACATGCGGGTGACCATCTGCACGTGACCCTGATGCTGCATGTGCCCGCCCATCACACCAAAGCTCAGAAGGGGGGCGCCGTCAGCCGTGACGAAGCCGGGGATGATGGTATGGAACGGCCGCTTCCCGGGCGCCACGCAGTTGGGATGTCCCGGCTCCAGGACAAATCCGCTGCCGCGGTTCTGCATGGCAATGCCGGTACCCGGAATCACCACGCCCGAGCCAAACGCAAAATAGTTCGACTGGATGTACGAAATCATCATGCCGGAAGCATCCGCGGCGCAGAGATAGACGGTATCCGGACTCGTCGGCAAGGCAACCGGTGCCGCCGTGCTGGCGCTGTCGCCGATAGCCGCCGCTGCCCGGGCCAGAGATTCGGCATCCAGCAGCGCTTCTATCGACGTCTGCATGGCACCCGCGTCCGCAATGTGATCCTGCGCCGCACGCACCGCAATTTTCATGGCTTCAATCTGCTGGTGCAGCCATTCTGTAGAGTCCACCGGCGCGGTTTCCAGATGCGCGAGGATGCCAAGCGCAATTTGTGCGGCAAGTCCCTGCCCGTTCGGCGGTATCTCGTGCAGGCAGACGTTGTGGTAGTCCTGCGCGACGGGAGTCACCCACTCCGGCTCATGATCTCTGAGATCTTCGAAGCGCAGCGCACCACCCGCCTCGCGGGCTGCGGCATCAATCCGCTGCGCAAGCTCGCCACTGTAGAAGTCCAGTCCGTCGCTCGCGGCAATGCGCTCGAGCGTCGCCGCCAGCTCCGGACGGAGCACCCGATCCCCCGCTTGCGGCGCCGGCAGGAAGTGCCGCGCAAACTCATCGAACTCAGCGTAATACGCCGCCAGAGCCTGCCAGTAAAACGCGGATTTCGGACCCACCTGGAACCCTTCGCGCGCGTAATGCACAGCAGATTCGAACAGGTCGGTGAACGGCAGTTTGCCGTAGCGTTGAGACAGCGCCGTCCAGGCGCTGACCGCACCCGGTACGGTGACCGCATCCCAGCCTTTGCTTGGCATCTGCTGGCGGCCGGCAAAGCGCTCGAGGTCCCATCCCCGCGGCGAGCGGCCGGAGGCATTCAGACCAACGAGCGCGTCGCCATCCCACAGCAGACAGAACGCGTCACTGCCCACCCCGTTGTTGTTGGGTTCGACCACCGTCAGCGTAATGGCGGCGGCAAGTGCTGCATCCACGGCGTTGCCGCCCCGTTGCAGTGCAGCAATACCCGCCTGCGTCGCCAACGGCTGAGACGTAGCAACGACGTTGGACGCCGCTACGGGTGAGCGCTGAGAGGGATATGGTTGACCCGGGTCGTACATCAACTCCCCGGCGTCGGAATAACCGTCACCGGCATGTCCTGCGGCTCGAGACCGAGCGTAATCAGCACCTTCGACATACCCAGAAAGAGACCAACGCCAAGGCTGAGCTCAACCAGCTCCGCCGGGCTGAAGCGTGCGCGGAGCCGCGCGATGTCGTCATCGCCGAGGCGCCCGGGAACACCGATGATCTCGTCGGTCAGCCGCAAGGCGTCCACCTCCGTCGCGGCTAGTCGCGCCTCGTAGCCGTCCGTCACGAGCGCGGCTTTGTCCTCATCCAGTCCTGCCACACGGGCAGAATCGAAACGCACGTTTTTTCAGTAACCACAATCCGTGATGCGCGCGTTGCGCAGGCGCGTCAGCTCTTTGAGCTCCGGCGGTACCACACCGCGTTGCCAGAACTCGGCGTAGAGATCAAAAAACCGCGTGATCGTCTCCGGCGTATGCGCGGTGACCGTGGCGAAATCTTCCGCCTGTCCGGGCACGGCCGAAGGGATTCTAGGTTCAGTAGACATCAGGACATCTCCCGGGCCAGTCGTTAAACGAGGTGATCTGTTGAGAGCGATTGCGCTGTGGCTTCGACGCCGAGCGTCAGCTTCAGACGGCAGTTCACGTCGAAAAACGCAAGCGCCGTCAGCAGAGCCACGCAGCCGGCGTGACCGAGCAGCTCATCAGCCCGCTTGACCGCCGCATCATCGAGCTGGTGGTGGGCGTAGGGCAACAACTCGGCAATGGCAAGCGCCGCCTGCTCTGCATCGCTGAAGTCGCCGAGCCGGCCGGCTGCAAGCTGATCTATCTCCGCCGCAGTCAGCGGTGCCGCCGCATCGCTGAGCGCAAGCTCAGCAGCACAATCGTGAATCTGGGCAACCCGCACGCGGCAGAGCTCGAGCAGGCGTGGCGGCAGGTTACCGTCCCCGCGCACGCTCTGCATGAACGCCCGGTAACGCACCTGCAGCTCGGGCCGATGCGCAAGCATCCCTTCGAGCTCGGATTCCGCAGGCAATGCCGCGATGAGTTTCTGCATCTCTGTTCCTCCCAGGCAGGAGAGCAAACCATGACTGGGCGGACGGTGCAATCTCTGTCAATCTAACGCCATGACTGACAAACCCGACATCGATCGCATCCCGGTCCTGCCCGAGCCGGAGCACATTCTCGAAGCGCGCCGCCGCTGGCAGTTCAACGGCACCTCCCGTCCGGATTTTGCCGACTCACCAGGACCGAACCAGGTGTCGGTGTGGGATTTTCCTCGACCGCCGGCGATGCTGCCGTGCGCCCAACAGCTGACGGTCTACCTTGGCGAGACGCTGATTGCAGAAACCCGTCGCGGCGTGCGGGTGCTGGAAACCGCCGGTGCGCCCACCTACTACTTCCCGCCCGAAGACGTGGTTGCCGAGCTCAGCTGGGGTGAGATGAACTCGGTGTGTGAGTGGAAAGGCGTGGCTCAAAGCTGTTCAGTCGAAGGTGTCGCAGACGCGGGTTGGCGTTACGCGCGGATGTTTCCCGCCTTCCTCGATCTCTATCTCTGGGTGAGCTTCTATCCCGGCCGCCTCGAGTGCCGCGTCGATGGTGAGCAGGCGCGGTCGCAACCGGGCGGCTTCTACGGCGGCTGGGTGACCGACGATCTCGCCGGACCCATCAAAGGCGAACCAGCCAGCGCTTCCTGGTAATGAGGCCCCACGCTATGATCGCAGCCAGGTAACAGCGCGTCGCGCTCGGAGCTCGTGGCATGCAGGGATCCATCGGCAACTGGCTGATCTTTCTGGGACTATGCCTTCTGGTCATTGGCATCGTGGCAAAAACCGGCCTCTTCAGCTGGTTCGGCAATTTACCCGGCGACTTCCACATCAAGCGGGAAGGCTTTCAGTTCTACTTCCCGCTGGCATCGATGATTGTGGTGTCGGTAGTGCTATCAGGGCTCATCTCTCTGGTTCGCAAACTGCTGTAATCCGGCGCCCGGCAACCGCCCGTCTTTTACATGCGCCGTATCTTTGGGTAACGTAATACGACGTGCACGGGGAGTGGCAACATGCCTGACTCGCCGACATTTCCAGCTGTGCAGATGGGCCTCGTCAGACCCAAGGCCCCGGTCGTGGGGCGGGGGATTTCCAACGAACTGTGTCTCAAGGGCAAGTCAGCCAGCTTCATCAAACATACCGTCATTGACGTGAGCGATACGCCGCTTGCCGGCAATTTCCGTGCCGGCCAGAGTTTCGGTGTGCTCGCTCCCGGCGTCGACGATGCCGGACGGCCGCACAAGGTCAGGCTGTATTCGATCGCCTGCCCCAGCTGGGGAGAGGATGGCGAGGCGCAGGTGCTGTCGACCACGCCAAAGCGTGTCATCGACGAGTTTGTGCCGCAGAGCGATGCTGACGACCCCGCCGATCACTCGCTCTTCCTGGGCGTTTGCAGCAACTACCTGTGTGATCTCAAAGCGGGCGACCCCGTGGCGTTGACCGGTCCGCAGGGTAAGCGCTTCCTGCTGCCCCACGATCCCGACATACACAACTACCTTTTCATTGCCACGGGCACGGGCATTGCACCGTTCCGCGGCATGATCATGGAGCTTCTGATGCGCCCGTCAGGGCCCAGCGGTGCGCGTATCGATCTGGTCATGGGCGCACCCTACGCCACCGATCTTCTGTACGATCCCCTGTTCGTCGAGCTCGCTGACGAGTACCCGAACTTCAACTACCACACCGCGCTCAGCCGCGAGGGCGACGCCGTTTACGTCAGCGATCTCATCACGCGGAACATGGATTACTTCTGCCCGCTCCTCGCAGACCCAGGCACGCTGATCTACGTTTGCGGTATCGAAGGCATGGAACGAGGCCTTTTCAAAGCGCTCGTCGAGCAGGATCTCGCCGAGGGCTACCTGAAAAATCACAACGGCACGGCAAAACCCACCGCAAGGTGCCTCCTTGAAGTTTACTGACGATGAGGGTTTACCAATGAACGACGGGGTGCACCCTCTTGGTTGACGCCGCGCTCGCCCTCCTCGTGATCTTTGCGGTGACCATCATCGGGATGTGCGTCACGGCAATCGCAAGCCCACCGACGCTGCTCAACTTCGCCGCCAACGTCATCGAAAGCAGGCGCGGCATGTGGATTGCGGTAAGCGTACGCCTCGTTGCCGGGGCGGCGTTTATCATTGCCGCGGACGCCAGCCGCTTTCCCACCTTGTTTCTGGTGATTGGCGCGCTCAGCCTGGTTGCCGCGGCATCGCTGCCCATCATCGGTCACCAGCGTTTTATTGCGCTCGTCGACTGGTTCAGCCACGCCCCGGTCAGCGTCATCCGCGTCTGGGGTGTGCTTGGCGCGGCGTTCGGCGCCTTGATATTGTATGGGAGTGTTTAGGGAGGTCATCATGGATCCTGAAGTTGCAGCCCACATCGAATCGCTCGAGAGCCACGTAGCCCGTCTCGAAGGCATTCTCCACGTCATGCTCGAAGAGCTGGAGAAAGGCACCATCCAGGAAAACGCCGCGGCCATTCGCGCCGCCCTGCCCAAGCTGGACGGCTGACGCGAGACGCCGTGCATCGTTCGTGAGAGCGATGCTTGTTGCTATTGCCTGCTAGACGAAGAGGCTCGCAATGGTCGCGCTGATCAGCGTAACCAGCGTGCCACCCACCATGCAGCGCAGACCGCAGCGTGCAATGTCGTCGCGGCGTTCCGGTACGATCGAGCTGATCCCGCCGACCTGCACGCCAATCGAGACGAAACTCGAAAACCCGCAGAGCGCAAAGGTCGCCACGGCGCGGGAGCGTTCGGACACGGTGTCCCCCAGCTCCTGCAGCTGCAGATAAGCCAGAAACTCGGTCATGAAGATTTTGGTGCCCAGCAGGTTGCCGATGGCCGCGGCATCAGCCAGGTCTGCGCCGATCAACACTGCAAAAGGAAAGAAGAGCCAGCCGAAGATGCGCTGCAACGTCAACGCCTCGCCACCAACTGCCGGCAGGAATCCCAGAATCATGTTGATGAGCGCAACGAGCGCAACAAAGGCAATGAGCATGGCGATCACGTTCGCTGCCAGCAGCAGGCCATCCGACGCGCCTTTGGTCATCGCCTGAAAAACGTTGACCTCGGTCGACTTCAGCTCGCTCACCTGGCCGCTCATCGTCGCAGGCGCCTCAGATTCCGGCAGCATGATTTTGGCGACGACGAGCGCGCCGGGCGCCGCCATCAGCGACGCCGTCACGAGATACCCCGGATCGGCGCCAATGCCGACGTATACGGCGAGCATACCGCCGCTGATGGTCGCCATGCCGGCCGTCATCATGGCCATGATTTCCGACTGCGTCATACCCGCGATATAGGGTTTGACCAGCAGCGGTGATTCCGTGTTGCCGACAAACACGTTTGCACACGCAACCAGCGACTCCGCTCCCGAAACCGGCATGACGCGCCGCACGCCGGCTGCCATGATCCGTACCACCCATTGCACCACGCCGTAGTGGTACAACAAGGACATCAACAGGGAAAAGAAGATGATTGTCGCCGGAATGCTGAAGGCAATGAAATGCTCTTCATATCCGGTGCCAAAAACAAACTCAGCGCCCGCCGCAGAAGACTGCACAACGCTGGTCACACCGTCGCTCAAACCTTTGAGCATGGTCTGCCCTGGAGTGAACCAGAGCACAGCGACTGCAAGCAGAAACTGAAGCGCAAGCCCGGCGCCCACCGTACGCCAGGAGACGGCCTGGCGGTTACTCGACATGAGCCAGCAGAGAAACAGAATGACGCCAATGCCGCCGGCTACGCGGACGAGATCAAGCGCAAGGTTCATAAGGCCGGGGTATCCGGTCGTTCGAGATTCTCATAGTGTCGAGGCTCGAATCGGGGCGTGCAGACGCAGAGAAACTCGAGATCATCGCTGCCCGTGTTTTTGACCCGCTGCGCACAGCCGGGCGGGATCAGCACGCAGTCACCGGGCTTTATCTCGAAACCGGGCTCATCATCGAGCTGCATGAGGCCGCTGCCCGACTGCACAACGTAGCGCTCGGCAACTTCGAGGCTATGCAGCTGGGTCGTCTCGCCCGCCACAACCCGGCAGTGTGCCAGCGACACCTCCGCGCAGCGCGGCGTATTCAGCAGCTCAGTGATGTAGCAGCGCTCCTCGGTATAGAACGGCGCGCCTGCCGCGGCCTCCACCAGGCCACGCTCGTTTTCGCTCATGTTAGTCGATCCCAACGCTTCGCCGCAGTGTACTGTCTCCCGGGCATACCGCAATCGGCGTAACCATTATCGCTTCCGGACGCTTTTCCCGGCAAAGTAGCCGTGAACAACCGGAGAGTCACTTTGACAGACATTCCTCCCGTCAGCGATCTATTGAACCTGAGCGGCCAACGCATCCTTGTCACCGGCGCCGGGAGCGGCATTGGCCAGCAAATTGCGCTACGGCTCGCCGAAGCTGGCGCAGAGCTGGCCTTGCACTACCGCAACAACCAACCCGACGCCTCGGCCTTCACTGCCGAACCGCTGCTGCTCCAGGCAGACCTCGAGAGCGCTACCGGGAGCGCGCATCTTCTCGAGCGGCTCGACGCGGCTGAGTTCATCCCCACGGCGGTGGTGCACAACGCTGCGGACCAGCGCATAGCCGCGCTGGCAGACATGCCGGAAGAGGCGTGGCAGAACATGTTGCAAACGAACCTCACGAGCGTGTTCAGCCTATCGAAGGGCTGTGCCGCGCGGATGTCGGCGGGCGGCTCGTTCGTGATGATTTCGTCGATCGAAGGCGCCGACCCGGCGCCCGGACACGGCCACTATGCGGTCAGCAAAGCCGGGCTCAACATGCTGACCCGCACCATGGCGCTCGAGTTCGGGGCACAGAACATTCGCGTCAACAGCGTTGCACCGGGTCTGATCCATCGCGACGGCATAGACAGCGGCTGGCCGGAAGGCGTTGCACGCTGGCGCGAGAAGGCACCCCTCGGACGCCTGGGCGATGCCATGGAGGTGGCGGACGCGGTGCTGTTTCTACTGAGCCCCGCAGCCCGTTGGATAACTGGTGCCAACCTCGTCGTTGACGGCGGTATGTCAGCCCAGAGCCGCTGGTAGCGCCCGGGCTGACGGAACCGTCACGCTAGAGCCTGACGCCTATCTGCACGCCGTAGACCTCCGGCGGACCGTAGTTGGAGAACGTCCACAAAACGCCCACCGCCTGGGAAGCGGTCTTGTAGCGATCATCTGTCATGTTCTTGCCGAAAGCGGATACGTAGTACTGATCATCCGCGCTCGTCCACGTGATGCTCGCACCCAGAATATTGCGTTCCTCGAGCAGCGTGTCGAACTGGCGGCCAATGTCGTCGTTGTAGTAGTACGTGTTCTCGTCTTCGTACAGATAGTTCACGTTGTAGGCGATGCGACCGTTATCCCCGAGGTCCTGCTCATAGGTCAGATCGAGGCCGCCTGTGACCTCTGGTGACCGCACCACGTCGCGGCCGGAGAAGTCTTCCGGAATGCCGTCGAGGTTACGATCGAGGACAAACTTGTCGTACTCCGAATCGAGCCAGCCGACGTTGGCTCTGAGCGTCAGGTTTTCCGCAAGGAGCGCGGTCAACTCGACTTCGAGTCCCTGTGAGGTCACTTCCGCCGCGTTGAACGTGCGGGTTTCCTGGAACGCGGTGCCCGGTACCGACACCACCGTGCTGCGCTGGAAGTCTTCGTATTCAACCTGGAAGTAGGTCACGTTGAAGCGCACACGATCGTCCGCCAGGTTGGTTTTGACGCCCACCTCGACGTTGTTGGCAAACTCGGGGTCGTAAGACTGCAGCGGGAAGTTGGCAAAGCCGCCCGAGCCTGCCTGGTCGTTGTAACCACCGCTCTTGAAGCCACGCGAAATGGTCACGTAACCGTAGATGTCTTCGTTGAACTGATAGGAGCCAGTGACCCGCCAGGTGGGTTCCGACCAGTCTTCGTCATCGCTCTGAACGGCAAATGAGGCGAGGTCAAAGTCCTGGCCATCCAGCGGCTCGCCGGTATACCCACCGGGGAAGATCACCGACACGGGCAGCCCCTCGCGCGCCGTGTAGTCCTTTTCTTCCTGCGTGTAGCGGGCGCCGATGCCCAGCGTGAATTTCTCCGTCAGATCAATCGTGACGTCCGCGAACAGCGCGGTGGCGGTGGCATCCTGGCGGTTGCACAGGAGCAGCGGATTCTGATTGTCCAGTACCCCCGGCACGGCCGAGCCGAAGAACTCGAGAAGGCCAAGCTGTTGCAGCACGCAGAATTCGACATCGTTGCGCTGATAGAAACCGCCCACCACGTAGTTCACGTTACCGTCGAGCTCCGAGGCCAGGCGCGCCTCCAGCTGCACGGTCTCGCGATCGTCGTCGCGCGTCGCCGCGAAGAAGCTCTCGTAGGCGGTGCCCAGATATTCGTTCGGCAGGCGCGAATCCTGGGTGCGGAAGCCGGCCACGCCGTAGAGCGTGTGGTTGTCGAACGCATATTCGAGATTGAGATAGCCACCAAGAATATCCACTTCCTGCTCATCGTTGAGATTGACGATGTTGCTATTGTGTATGCCCGCCTGGTCGATCGGATCACCACGCGTCACACCGGGAAAGCCGAACAGCGTTGCCAGCTGACCGGCGGCCGCGGGTGTGTCGTTGACTACAGGCACCGGATCGCTGCGGTCGCGCACGTACTCCGCCTGCGCGAGGATCGTCAGCCGCTCGGTAGCCTCGACCAGGAACTTGGCACGCCCGGAGAACACGTCTTTACCACCGACGTTGTTGCCCGTGCCGCGAACCGGCGAGCCGTCGGCCAGACCCGCATCACCGATACCGGCACCGAAGGCGTCAATCGGGTTGTCGACCTTGCCGTTTTCATAGTACCCGTCACTTTTCTGATAGAGGGTGGCCAGACGGAACGCCGCTCTCTCGCCGAGCGGCACGTTGAACGCAATGTTGGCTTTCTGATCGTTGAAGGTTGCAGCAGAGAAGCTCGCATCGAAGCTCGCCGCTTCGAGATCCGGACGCTTGGTGCGCACGACAACCGCACCGGCCGTGGTGTTCTTACCAAAGAGCGTTCCCTGGGGTCCGCGCAGGACTTCGATGGCTTCGATGTCGTAGGGTTCGAGCAGCTGCGTCTGCACGTGCGGTACGACGAAGTCGTCGACAATCACGCCAACCTTGGGATCGAAGTAGACGATGATGTCCGTTTCTGCGGCACCGCGCATGGCAAACGACGCGGCGTTGAAGCCGGTGACCGTCGCCGCTGAGAAGTTCGGTACGTACAGTGCCACCTCACCAATATCCTGGGCATGCAGCTTGTCGAACTCTTCCGAGCTGATGGCTGAAACCGCAACGGGTGTGGTCTGCACGTCGGTTTCGGTACGTCGAGTGGCGGTCACCACCACCTCCTCGAGCACCATTTCATCCGCTTGGAGTGGCACGACCGGTGACATTGATGCGAGCACCGCAACCAATCCCACGAACGCTATCGTGGACTTTGCCATCTCATCTCCCCTGCTTTTTTTCTGAGGCGGGGAATCCTCCAGCAAAGCCGGAAAAAAATCAAACGAGCCGGTTTTTACGATCCGGACGGATCAGCTACTGCTGAGAGACCTGCTGCTCGAGCGCAATCGCTTCAGCCGGGGGTGCCTGGACGATGCGTTCGCCGTCGACCAGGTAGTAGCCGCGAGCGTGCATGCACTGAAAGAAGGGCCCATCAATAGCGGTGCCGAGCTCACCACCCTGCCGGGTGACGGCGTCGCTGCATTCATTGCTGTCGTAAGCAAAGAGGTATTCGCCGCCGGCGGGGTGGTACCAGGCAAACGTCTCAGGCTGTGCAGCGCAGCCGCTCAACGCAAGCGCACTCAGTGCAATGACAAGTTTCAGCTTCATGATGGGACGCACTATAGAGTTCGAATGTGACACTCATGTGACGTTTACCGCCGCACCACAATCTGGCCCTTGTCTATTCGAGGCTGACCTTGAGTCCAAGGCTGTAGCCGACACCGGGTAGGTACTCCTCGTAAGGCAATCCACCCTGCGTCCACTCGACCTTCGAATCGGTGAGGTTCTGCACCTTGAACTCGAGCTCCATCTCGGTTTCCCACATGCGGAACATGTACTTCAACAGGAGATCCAGCTTGCCGCGCGATTCTTCGATGATGTCGGGCGCGTTCTCTGCGCCAACCAGGATCACCCGCTCGCCGGTCCAGTTATAGGCGAGAGAGCCTTCAATGCCGCGATCGTAGTTCGAGTAGCTGAGAATCAGGTTTCCCAGAATGTCCGACTGGCCCGTAAGCTCTCGCTCGTTCTCGAAGAGCCTGGCAATCTGCCGACCGCCGGTGAGCGGCACGTTGGAAGCCGTTTCACCGCTACCCAGGAGGGTCACTTCGGAATCGATGAACGACACATTGGCATTCAAGGTGAAGTAGTTCCAGTCATCACCCCAGCCGAACCACTCGCCGAGGAACAAATCCTTGCGCAGTTCGACCTCGAACCCATCGAGCTCCGCTTCCTCTGCATTGAACCAGGTGAAGATGTCGTTCTGCGCCTGCACCTTGCCAATCTCGATGGGATTGTCGAACTCCTTCTGGAAGGCGCCCACGCTCAGGCTGTCCGCATCACCGAAGTACCACTCCCACCGCAGGTCCAGACTTTCGAGCTCAGCCGGTTCGAGGAATACGTTGCCACGATAGAAGTTGGAGTCTTCCGGGTTACGGATGGTGCTTCCCGTGATCTCCAGAAGGCTCGGACGGTTGACCGTCTCCGAGTACGCCACACGTACCTGCATGTCGTTGACGAACTCGAAGGTGATCGAGCCCGACGGCAGGGTGTCGGTGTAGTCCTGAGACACTGCGTTTGTGGTGCCGGGCTCAGTGTTGCCACCCCAGGCATCAGCCGAGAGCGTGGTGTCCTCTTCACGCACACCCGCTTGAATCCGGATACGCGGTGTCACCTGCGCGTCGAAGGCCACGTAGTAGGCGGTCACCTCTTCAGCCGATTCAGCAAACGGGAAGATGCCTGCCGCGTTCGCGGCCGCAGCGGAAAAGTCCCGCACGTCCAGGTAACCGGCGCCCCAGTTATCCAGGCTGAAGAGCTGGCTCGGCGTCTGCAAGCCAATAAAGTCCGGCGCGGATGACGTCAGGTCGAAACGGAAGAGACGGTCTTCCGTTTCACGGGAGCGTTCGTATTCCGACCAGCCAAACTTGATCGTGACGTCCGCATCACCAATCGCAAAAGGCAGCTCCATGTCCGCGCCGTACTCTTCGATGTCGTCAATGAGCTTTGCCCACTGGCGGTCCGGTGCCTGAAAAACTTCCCGAAGGTCACCGGCAGCCTGCCTGTTGGAACCCACCAGCTCATCGAGTCCATCGCTGTTGACGGCGTAGGTATAGGTGCGTGTATCCGGCGACTCACGCAGACCCGAACCGTCAACGAAGCGCCAGTTGAATAGCGCGCCGTTGATGCTGTCGCCGATGTTGAAGTAGTGCTCACCCTTGAGGCTCGTAGACCGAATTTCGTTTTCCGTCCACTGAAAACGATAGCTCTCCACCGGTGTGCCGCCGTTACCAGAGATGTCGTCCTCACTGGAAAGTCCTCTAAACTGCTGCGCTTCATCGTCCGTCTGGCGCAGAATGACGTGCGTAAACGTGAGCGTGTTGTCGTTGTTGATCTCGAGACCAACGTTGGCAAAGCCGCTCATGTTGATGGTACGCCGGGTAGTGTTCTGCTCGTACTGCACCGTCTGGGTGCTGCCGCCGTTGACACCGGTGAACTCGTAGCGATTGAAATCGTTCTCGCGGTTGTTCCAGTCGTTGTCGTATTTCCCCGCTGCGAGAATGCCGAGCGCCATGCCGTTGTCGAAATCGATACGCATCCCACCTTCAGCGTCACCGCTGAAGTTCGGGCCGAGATCACGCTCACGCACGTCCCAGAAATTGTAGAAGCTGGCGCCCAGCGCACGGTCGTCGGGAAAGCCGACGTTTTCGAATTCTTCGCTCGGCAGCGGGCGGATATTGTCCGGCTGATGACGGGTACCGTCATCGTAGCCCCAGTTGTCGTCGTCACCACCTTTGTAATCTAGACCTTCGCCGAACGTCGTCTCGCTGTTACCGCCCACGCTGAGGGAAAAGTCGAGGTAATTCGTCTCCGGCGTTGCGCGCGTGCGGATATCAACCACACCGCCGCTGAAGTCGCCCGGATACTGCGCGGAGAAAGTCTTCTGCACGAGCAGATTACGCACGATGCTCTTGGGGACGATGTCGAGAGGCACGGTTTTCTGAAACGGCACCGGCGAGGAAATGCGGGAACCGTCCAGGAGAGTGGATGAATAGCGCTCACCCAGCCCGCGCACGTAGACGTATTTCCCACCCACGAGACTCAAACCCGTGACGCGTGACAATGCATCACCCACGCTGGAATCTGCCAGCAGGCCCAGCGCTTCTTCGTCGAGCACGTTGGAGATCTCGGAAGTTGTGCGCTTTTCGTCCGGAATGTAGCGACCGAGCACAACCACCTCTTCGATCGGCCCGGCAGTCGCTACCGCCTCCTGTGCCGCGCTATCGGCAGCGGCGACCAGCAGCGCTGCAGAAAGCGCAAAAATTGTTTTACTGTTCATAGGTAAACCTGTGTTGTGCGGCAACGCCAGGCAACTCTTCCGTAAGCTGCCCGGCGTTTTGGAAAGGTGCCTGGATCAATCTAAGCCAACCGTCCAGTCGTCACCCCAGTCGTCGACGTTGGAGCCGACAACGTCACTACCGTCCGCATCGAGGAGCGGCGAGTCGGGCAACGTGACCGGCACCGCGGCAGAGCCGTCGGTGGTGACATTGGTTGACCCGTCGATGAACGTCTGGATCGCCGGCACGTCGTCGCCTTCAATTGCCGTGGTGCAGTCGAGCGTCACGCCCTGGAAGGTGATGCCGGTACCGAGGAGATTCAAGGACTCCCCTGCAATCCGCAGACAGTTGTCGCTGCCGGACACCTCGGAGTTCCAGAGCTGCAGGCCCGTACCACGGCGCAGGTACACGCCGCGCTCCCCTGACACGCCCAGGATCGACTTGTTTGCGATGGTGGGCTCCGAAACCGGCGTAAGCAGCTCGTCACCTTCGCGGTTATCCGCTTCGATGCCGTTGTCTGCAGAGTCAGCGCTCTGCTGAATGTGCACAAACTGCATTACACCGGTCCAGCCGTCGGTCCAGTCGAGGGAGTCATCCGCGTTACCTACCAACACCACGTGAGAGGCGTTGACCGTACCGCCGAAGAACTCGATGCCGTCGTCCAGGTTGTTGAAGACTTCGATGAAGTCGACCTCGGTGGCGTCACCGACACCCTGGAAGGCGATACCGTTCAGCTGGTTCTCCGTGTCGACAAACGAACCGGCAAACTTGACCACCACGTAGCGCAGGCGGCCACTGTTGTCGTTCGGCTGGTCGCCGCCGAAGGTACCGGAGTTGGCTTCACCTTCTTTGATACAAGCTGCCGTGCCACCCGTTTCTCCTTCCGGACAGTCGTTAATTGGGGCGTTGCCGTTGATCACGAGACCACCCCAGAGACCGCGCGTTGTGGCCGGGTCGGCAATGTTGCCCAGAATGTCGTCGGACGCGGTGAACGTGATCGGCGCGTTCTGCGTGCCATTCGCCCAGATCTGCGAACCGCGGGATATCAGGATGAAATCCTCCGGATCGTCACCGACGATGCGGGTGCCGGACTCGATGCTCAAAGACGCCGGATCAACGTTGTCGCCACCAATAGCTACCCGGCCATCGAGCACGTAGATGTTGTTACGCGCCAGCGCCAGATCCGCGGTGTAAGTACCGGCCAGCGAACAGGTTCGCGTGGTGCCATCGAGAGAGGTGACCTCAGTCGTGCCTGCCGGGCAGGGGAAGTCCGCCGAAGCGCTCGGCATGCCGATCGTCCAGCCGAGGGTCCAGTCGTCCGCCTCGCTCTGGATAGCGCCGACAAATGGCGCGTCGTCGAAGAATTCGTTAGCCGAAAGGTCCACCGGCACGACGAGCGTGCCGTCTTCAGCAACGTTCTCGCTGGCGTCTAGCTCTGCCTGAATCGCAGGCACATCGTCGCCTTCGATGACCGTCGCACAATCGAAGGTGACACCTCCGAACTGGATACCGGTACCCAGCTGATTGAGCGAATCACCGGCTACACGCAGACAGTTGTCACTGCCCTGCACGATGGAGTTGTACAGCTCGAGGCCCGTGCCGCGGCGGAGGTACACGCCACGCTCACCCGCGATACCGGTCAGGGTCATGTTTGCGATGCTCGGTAGAGCGCGCGGCTCCGCGGTTTCGTCACCTTCGCGGTTGTCCGCTTCGATACCGTTGTCCGCAGAATCGTCTGATTGATCGATGATCAGGTACTGAACGCTACCGCTCCAACCATCGGTCCAGTCGAGAGAGTCGTCAGCATTGCCGGTCAACACGATGTGAGAAGCGTTGACCGTACCGCCGAAGAACTCTATGCCGTCGTCCAGGTTGTTGTGAACCTGTACAAAGTCGACCTCGGTGCCGCTGCCTACACCCTGGAAGGCAATACCGTTCAGCTGGTTTTCAGTATCGACGAACGAGCCGGCGTATCGTACGGAAACGTAGTTCAGTACCCCGCTGCTGTCTTCAGGCTGGCTCCCGCCAAAGGTGCCTGAGTTGGCCTCACCTTCCTTGGTACAGCCTGCGGTGCCGCCCGTTTGTCCTTCTGGACAGTCGTTGATCGGCGCGTTGCCGTTGATGACCAGGCCACCCCAGAGTCCGCGATCGGTGTCGACGTTGACTAGACCACGAACGTCCTCGTCCGCCGTGAACACCACCGGCGCGGTACGCGTGCCGTTGGCGATAATCTGCGAGCCGCGGGAGATCTGCAGGAACGTATCTGGTGAAGTACCGAATACCGTTGCTCCCGCCTGCAAGGTCAGAACCGCGGAGTTGGAGTTGTCATCCCCGATCTGAACCTTACCAATCAGCTGATACAGATTGTTCGCCGTCAGCAGGAGGTCGGAGGTTATCGTACCCGAGAGCTGACAAACGCGCTGGCCGTCGATGACTTCGGCACTTGCGGTCGTACCCGCGGGGCAGCCGAAGTCCGGCTGAGTCGGTGCGCTGACAGAACCGCCAAGGGTCCAGCCTTCGGTCCAATCCGTCGCGCCGAAAGCACCGATGTAGTCTGTGTCCTCGAAGAACGAATCGCCGATGACAACGGGATCAACGCTGTCGCCGGTAGTAGAGACATTGGTTGCACCTGCGAGGTACGTCGCAACCGCGCCGTCATCGTCGGTGTCGGTCGTGTTGGCACAGGCCAGGCTCACACCCTGGAAGATGACGTCGCCATCAGTCTCCAGCGTGCCGCCGCCCAGAAAGTCGCGCGAGCGGCCGTCAACGCGCACGCAGCTGTCAGAGCCGTCGACAAAGCTGTTGGAAAGCGTAAGGCCCGTACCACGGCGGATGCGCAGCGCGCGCTCGTCGCTCTTGCCGAGAACCGTCATGTTGGCAATCTTCGGATCGGAGCGGGGCAGCAGATCCTCGTCACCTTCGCGATTGTCCGCTTCGATGGCGTGGTCGGCTGAATTGGTCTGCTCGATATAGAGATACTGGATGCTGCCGTTCCAGCCGTCGGTCCAGTCGAGAGAGTCGTCAGCGTTGCCGGTCAACACCACGTACCTGGCGTTGGCAGTGCCGCCAAAAAATTCAATACCGTCGTCCAGGTTGTTGTGAACCTGAACGTACTCGATTTCGGTTTCGTCACCCACACCTTGGAACGCAATACCGTTCAGCTGGTTCTCCGTGTCGACGAAAGAGCCTGCGTAGCGAACGCTGACGTACCTCAGAATACCCGAGTGATCGTTCGCATCCGCGCCACCGAAGGTGCCGGAGTTGGCTTCGCCTTCCTTGACACATTCCGCGGTACCACCTTCGACCCCTTCCGGACAGTCGTTGATCGGCGCGGTGCCGTTGATCACCAGACCGCCCCAGAGACCACGGTCATCGTCTTCTGCCGTGCCGTTGATCTCAGCCAGCGCCGTGAACACGATCGGCTGGAAGCCTGTATCTGAGTCCGGATCCGTGCCATCCGCGATGATTGCGCAATCCTGCTCGATGACAATGAAGTCTTCCGCCGTTTCGCCGACGATGATCGCACCCGGGGCAATCTCCCACTGGCACTCCGGTAGCTGCGACGCGCTGGCAGTCCCGGAGCCGTCATCCAGCTCGACATCTTTGCCGTCACCCGAAGCTGGAGCCGGCGTCCCCGCTGGCGGCGTGATGCGCAATGCACCGCCGCTGACCTGGAAAATGCTGTCGTTGCCAATCACCAGACCAGCCGGATCAAGCTGGCCATTGGTCAACGCGGAAACGTCGATGTTGAAAATTGGCTTGTTGTCGAACGCTGCAGGAGCTGTCGTCCCGGAATCGGAAATTACCGTGTTGAGCGCAGCAGGGATGACGCTGGCAACAGGAGCGCCGCCGGAAGGAGGAGGCGTTCCGCCGCCACCACCGCCGCCGCCACCGCCCGGATCGGTCACCGGTACTTCAACGACAACGGATCCCGGTGATGCGTTACTCGAGCTACCACCACAGCCTGCAACGAGCGCTGCCACGGCAGCCAGCACCAGCACCTTGGCTACGTTTGAGATGTCCACGGATTTCCCCCAGTTGGTCTGATTTGGCGCGCACTCTAGAACCGGGGTATGAATGAAATATTGCGGTTATGTGACATTTAGGTGACAGCGTTACGGACACATGACTACGCAAACTCAACTACCGGGCGTGGGCTATATCCGTGAATAGACCTGTCACGAAAATGTCAAATACCGTGGTTAGCTTTCCTGCACTCAATTACGGCTGCGACCTGAGAGCAATGGGCTACCGCAAACTGCTGAAGGGCTACATGCACCATGTCAACGCCGTGCTCGGCTCCGATCTGGTGGAACTGGCCGCCATGACCAACGCGCTGAACAAGCGTGACATTGGTGAGCTGCGAGCCATCGCCGCAGAGCTGAGGCGGGACTCGTTTTCAGATCAGCAGGAAAACAACTACGATCACGTTGTTCACGAAATGTTGCAAGGCGGCCAGATCAAGGTGGACCAGTTGGCCGGGATCGACGGTTTGGAAGTTGGCGACGACAACGAGATGCTGTCCCCGGAGGCGTTTCGGAGGATCCTACTCACGCTGCTGGAACTCGCGAGCTCCGACAACGACGCAGAGGAAAACGATACAGAAGAAGATGAAGCGGCCCCGACCGCTTCCTGATAGAACAGCTAAGCCGGCCGAGGCAACTCTGGAGTTATCGTCAGTGAGTGACCACCCGCGGCAGGCTTTTCGCCTCTTCGACCCAGCCGGCAACGCTGGTTTCAGACGGCACTTGCCGAACGAGACTCTTGGCTTCATTCACTTCAGCCATTTTTGCGGCGAGGTTTGCAGCATTCCGCTGAGCGAGCTCCGGTACGGAATCCACTCCGGCAGCCTCGAGCAGCTCCGAATACTCACCGCCAACGCCTTTGATACGGCAGAGATCCGCGTGATTGACGAAGCGCAGTATCCGTGATGCATCGATGCCGGACGCGTTCACAATGTCTTCCCGCCCCTGCTTCGTTGCGCCCCGCGTCAGCAGCTCTTCACAGCTGGTAATGCCCGCGGCGTTCAGCTTCTCTTCGAATACCGGCCCGATCCCCTCAATCGTGGTAAGACTGGTCATGTGTGCCTCCATAGCTCATTGTTGTTGATAGATCTCCGTAAGATCCGGGGCAGAATACTAGACCAGCTCCGCTATGGGGAAGTAAAACCGACGTAAAACCAGCGTCAAAAGGCGAAGGCCTGCAAATTGGACCACGTTCCAATTTTTCGCAATAATGCGGTATTGCTACGGAGGACTCAGCGTGAACACTGCATCTCTGGATGACGTGCAAATTTTTGCCATTGACACTCTCATCAATCCCTACGAGGCCTACGCGCGACTGCGTGATGAAGCGCCGGTATTCCACGCCAAAGAGCTCAATCTGCACGTCGTCACGCGCTACGACCTCGTGCGGGAGGCCATCAAGGACACGACAACCTACTCCAGTAAATACGACGGTTTCCTGAACGCCGGGCGTGAAGTGGTCCTGCAGGCAGCGCCCGAAGCGGTCAAAGAGAAACTGGTGGCCATCGAGCAGGAAATGATTGCCATCCCGCCCACAATGCTCACCCTGGATGAACCTGAGCATACGAAGTACCGGTCGCTGGTGAGCCAGCTCTTCACGGGCAGCGAAATCAAGAAGAGCCAGGATCAGGTGCAAACCATCATCGACGCCGCCGCGGATCGCTACGTTGCATCGGGCGAGTCCGACTACATGGAGGGGTTCGCATTCCCGGTCCCGCTGCGCATCATCGGCGACAGACTCGGCATTCCGGAGGAAGATCGACCTTTGTTCGAGGACGGAGCAACCGCCGCCGCTGGCGGTTTACGCCTGACTCCTCTGCCACCCGATGAGATGCTGCGTCGCGCACAGCTGGCGCTCGATCTGCAGAAGCTCCTCGTGCGGCTGATCGAAGCACGGCGGGAAGATCCGCAGAACGACATGATTACCATCCTTGCCACCAGCAAGCTCGAGGAAGAAAACCGGCATCTGACCCACGGCGAAGCGTTGTCGATCCTCAATCAGTTTCTGGTGGCCGGTCACGAAACAACCACCAGCACGTTCGGCTGGGGCATGTTGCTCCTGTGCAAACATCCTCATCTCCAGGACGAGCTGCGGGGCAATGAGAAGCTCATCAAAACGTTCGTCGAAGAAACCCTGCGCATCGAAGCGCCGGTTCAGGGCCTGCCGCGGTTGGTGACCCGCGATACCGAGCTCGGCGGCTATCCGCTCAAGGCCGGGGATTTCATCATGCTGCGCTACGGCGCTGCGAACCGCGACGAGCGCCAGTTCCCGAATCCCGACGACGTCGACATCCACCGGGAAAAGGCGGGCATGCAGCTGGCGTTCGGTTCCGGGGTACATCACTGCATCGGCGCCCCCTTGGCGCGCCAGGAGCTGAACCTGGGATTTCCCGCGCTGCTGGAGCGGATGCAGAACATACGGCTGGCGGAAGGTGCGCCCGCGCCGCAGGCTGAGCCGAGCTTCATTCTGCGCAACCTGCCGCACCTGCACATCACCTTTGATATGAGGTAAAGCGCAACCCGTACGCTCATGACGTCATAAAACGTTAAGACACGCCGCATACGATGAGCGGATGGCAGAAGCACTCGAGACCTGTGAAGAGACGTGTGAGCTGGATCCGCTGCAGCGGGCCTTTGTCAGAGAGGAACCACGCATATCTTACGTGCAGCCCGAGGATCCGTGGCTGACGCGTCAGATCATCTCCCGCATGGAGTATCTGTTCGGCCGGCGTAAAGTCGAGCGCATCTATTCGCGTCTCAAAGTCAAACCGTTCAACGCCCCGGACTTCTTTGCCGGTGCGCTGGCTGAGACAGGGATCCGTCTGGACTTTGATCCGACACAGCTGCAGAAAATCCCGCAGCAGGGTCCCGTCGTCTTTGTCGCCAACCACCCTTTCGGCGTCATAGACGGCGTCGTTCTATGCCACCTTGCGCTACGCGCCCGGGGTGACTTCCGCATCATGATCCACGCCATGCTGTGCCAGGACCGGGACCTTGCCAGACATTTCCTGCCGATCGATTTTCAGCCGCACCGCGATGCGCTGCGCAACAACATTCGCTGCAAGCAGCTCGCCCGGGATGCGCTGGCCGCGGACGTCCCGGTACTGATTTTTCCCTCCGGTATGGTGTCAACCGCAGGCAAGCTGGGATTCGGTGGCGTGTCCGATGCGCCATGGACCACATTCGCTGCAAAGCTCGTCCGCGAGTCCCGGGCAACCGTGATACCCATCCACTTCCACGGTCGCAACAGCCGCAAGTTCCACGTGGCAAGCCACATCGCAGAACCGTTGCGCATGGCGCTACTGGTACACGAAGCACTAAACAAATTCGGCAGCACTATTCGTGTGGACGTCGGCGATCCCATTCCCTGGGAAGTTAGTGCCGCGCGGCAGGGTCGACAGGCGCTTACCGACTATCTGTACAACGAGGTGCAAACCGTCCGCCGCCCTGAACCATGACGGTCGGCAGCGTTACGGCTCAGCCGAGCGGAGCACGCTGCATTTCTTTGTAATAGATATACCGGCTGTTGGACTTACCGGTCGCGGCAAACCACTGCAGCACGTAGGGACCCATCCAGATGGCATCACCCTGCTGCACCGGATACCAGGAATCCGACAGGCGATAAACGCCCTGCCCTTCGAGCAGATACAGACCGTGCTCCATGAAGTGACTCTCCACCTGCGGCAGCGTACCGCCGGGGACAAACTCGAATACGTTGATGCCCCAATCGAAAGCAATGTCATCGGGCAACAACACCTGCAGAAGCGCGCCTTCGTCGCCGAGAAACGGTTCCTTCGCAACCTCAGCAAGGCTGCCGCGCAGGGTATGGGGCGCTTCGACCCCGGCGAGGGCCGCGTACGTTCTTGCAAAGATCAACAGACGGGAGCCTTCGGCAGCGCTGAGCTGCCAATCACCGTCGGAGGCCAGGTACGCAAATTCCTCGCCGCCGAGATGCCAGTCGCGCTCGCCTGCGCCAACGGCGACCGTACCTTCGAGGACAAACAGGAAGTACTCCTCTCCGGGTCTGAGCGGCGTCATCTGGGCACCGGCACCGCAGGTGACCAGATACTGGCTGAAGCCCGCTCCCATCTCCGCAGAGATGAGCACCACGGTTTCAACACCCTGCCATGCAGGCAGGTGCAACGGCACGTGGCTCTCCGGCGTGATCAGCGCATGATCCACATGTACTGAACTGCGAGTAATGCCGGTGTGTGATGGAGTCATCGTGAATCTCTTGCCTTGTTTTCCGCGAGGTGCAGCACCGTATCATGCAACGCCGCAAGACCCCAGGCGACATCCGTATGGCTGACGCTTTCCCCCGGATTGTGGGAAAGCCCCGCCGCACACCGGATAAAAATCATGCCGACGTCGCACACCGTGGCGACCGCCATGGCGTCGTGCCCGGCGCCGCTCGGCAGCTCGAAAACCGGAGCTGTCAAACCGTTAATTGCGCTCGCCACCGCCTGGCGCATGTGCTCCGCGCAGGCAACCGGATCCGCCGCATGAACCGGCTGCACGTCCATGGAGATACCCCGATCAGCAGCGATGCGCGACAGTCCAGCGAGTATCTCTTGTTTACCCTGCTCCATCAGCTCCGCGTCGACGCTGCGCACGTCGAGGCTCATAGTCACTCTGCCGGGCACGACGTTCATTCCGCCGGGTTCCGCAACAAGCTGTCCCACGGTTGCCACAATACCGAGCGCTAACGCCGTGCGCTCGACAAACTCCACCCCGCGGGCTGCTGCCGCCAACGCGTCACGACGCAAATCCATAGGAGTTGTACCGGCGTGAGCGGCGGTACCCGTCCAGGTCACGAGCAGCCGCTGAGCGCCCGCAATACCGGTGACAATTCCCACCGGCAGGTCTTCCGCTTCGAGCACCGGCCCCTGCTCAATGTGCAACTCGAGATAACCTTCCAGCTGGTCCGGGGACCGGGCAGCTTCGCCAACCCGCTGCGGATCCATCCCGAACGTTTCCAGCGCAGACTCGAGCGTTGTCCCCGATTCGTCGGTCAGAGCGAGCCACGACGAGTCCCATGTACCGGCAAATGCCCGGCTGCACATCAAGGTGGTACCAAACCGCACGCCTTCCTCTTCGCCGAACCCAACCACCTCGATGCCGAACGGCAGCTCCGTCCCGCTGCGCGCGAGCTGATCGACAACGGCAATCCCACTCAGCACACCAAGAATGCCATCGTACCTGCCGGCATCCGGCACGGTGTCGAGGTGCGAGCCGAGCACAAGAAAGGTGTCCTGACCGGCTGGCGCATACCGGCCGAAGACGTTACCCGCGGCGTCGATCGACGCCGTCATGCCTGCCTCCGTCAGCCACCCGCTGACCATCTCGTTGGCCAGGCCGTGCTCTCGACTGAGATAGGTTCGACAGATGGCGTCCGGCATCGAAGACAGGCTCGCCAGCTTGTCACAGCGCTCGAGAATGACGGCGGCGGCGGGCAGGTTGCGAGAGACCTTTTCCGGCAGATCAGGTGTGTTGTCGGATTCTGTGATGCTCACTCCTCATGCACTTTTACCGCTTTGAAGAAAAAGCGGTCGGTATTGCGATAGATCGCCTCGTTGTAAACCATGAGATCGTGCGAATCCGCCGGATTGGCAAAGAGATCAGATTCCGCCTCGACGCTGAAGCCCGCGTCTGCCAGCAATTCCCGCACAATCGACGGTTCAATGCGATGCAGCGCCGCGTTGTCCCGTCCGGCAACGCCTACGTGGTCGATCAGTCCGAGCACGCCACCGCTTTTCAGCGCGGCATGGATGCTGCCCAGGAACGCAAGCGCCCTGTCGCGTCCGTCACGATAGTAAAAGTCGTGCACGAGATTGCCCAGGAACGCGACGTCCACTTCCCCCTGCAAGCCAAAGTCTTCGTATTCGGTGATATGCAGCACCACGTTGGGCAGCCTGTCGTTCGCCAGGCGTTCCCGCATCGTACGCTCGTAGTATCCCTCGGCGTAGCGTTCGAGCACACGCCGCGTGTTGTGCGAATACACCCTGCCCGCAGGGCCGACCGCGGCGGCCAGCATCTCGGTCGTGTACCCCGCATACGCCCCCACGTCGAGCGCCGTCATTCCTTCTCTGACGCCAAGGAAAACGAACGTCTCGTACGGTTTGCGTCCCGCGTCGCGCGGGAGATCGTGCTGGTGCCGGTCAGGCACCTGCATCTGCAATTCTATCCGCGCCTGCATGGCGGGATCACCGGCCACCGTGAACGCCGACAGAACGGCAACCGCGTAGATTGTCAGTCGCAACATGTAAGACCTCCGCAACCAGCCGCAATCAGAACGAAACGAGAGTGCCACCACCGTAAAATCCCTTCAAGCAGGCCGCAGCGGCACGGTCCGGCCGGTTGAACTGCGTGGGGAACTCCCGGAGACTAAGCCTGCGCGTGTCGCATCAGTCGCGTTAGTCGCATTAAGAGGGGGAAGCGATGAAGGTAAAGTCTCTAGGCCACGTGGTACTCAAAGTCACCGATCTCAACCGATCCGAAGCGTTCTACAGCGGCGTCCTCGGCATGCCAGTCTGTGCCCGTTTTGACGAGCAGGGAATGAAAATGACGTTCTTTTCCCTCGGCGACCACCACGACCTTGCGGTCATGCAGGTATCGGGTGAAACCGACAATGGCGGCGAAGAAGCCGTTGGACTGCATCACGTTGCATTCTGCATCGGAGAAAAGCTCGACGAGCTGGTCGAAGCCAAAACGCATCTCGAGGCTGCTGGGATCGAGACAACACCAATCGATCACGAAGTCACCAAATCTCTGTACTTCGACGACCCGGACGGCAACAACGTCGAGCTGTATGTGAACGTCTCCGATGCCTGGCGCGAGGACCCTCAGGTAATTGCACAGATTCATCCGCTGGCACTCTGACATCGCGAGGCGCACATGGGCGAGCATCCACTGATCGCGGCCTACCGCACATTCAGTCCCACTTCCGCCGCGCGCGCCGAACGCGCGGTCAAAGTTTTTCCCGGCGGCGATACCCGTTCGAGTGCCCACTATGATCCCTATCCGCTTGCGGTGGCATCCGGCACCGGTTGCCGGATCACCGACGTCGACGGGCACGAGATTGTCGACTTCATGAACAACTTCACCTCGCTGATTCACGGGCACGCCTACGCACCGGTCGTCGATGCGGTGCAGGATCAGATAGCAAAAGGCTCAGCGTACGCCGCGCCCAGCATCGAGCAGCTCGAGCTCGGTGAGCTCATCTGTTCCAGAGTGCCGTCCGTCGAGCAGATGCGCTTCACCAGCTCCGGTACGGAAGGCACCCAGATGGCAATCCGCTGCGCGCGGGCAGCCACGGGAAGGCAGAAGATCATGAAGATGGAGGGCGGCTATCACGGCAGCTACGAGCTTGCGGAGGTCTCGCTGGTACCAAGACCCAACGAAGCGGGCCCCGAAGAGGCCCCCGCCTCCCTGGCGGTCGACGCCAGTTTTCCGACGAGCGTGCTCGATGACACGATCGTCTGCCCGTACAACGAACCCCTCTACGCCGAGCAGCTGATTGAGGCGCATGCACAGGACCTCGCGGCTGTGCTCGTTGAACCCATGCTGGGATCGATGGGCATGATTCCCGCCACTCGCGAGTTTCTGCAAACGCTTCGCGAAGCGACAAGCAGACACAACATCGTCCTCGTCTTTGACGAGGTCATCACCTTGCGTCTGTCAGAAGGCGGCGCCCAGAAAAACCTCGATATCACGCCGGACATCACGTGCATGGGCAAGATCATCGGGGGAGGTCTACCCATAGGCGCTATCGGCGGACGCGAAGACCTGCTGGCACTCTTCAGTCCCAGGCAGGAACGGCCGGTCATGCACGCCAGCACGTTCAGCGGCAACGCGCTGACCATGGCAGCCGGCTTTGCGGCGATGTCCAACTACGAGGGTGCCGACAGCGTGCGGCTGAACGAGCTCGGCGAACGTTTGCGCGGCGGGTTCAACGAGGTTTTTCAGAAACATGGCGTCAAAGCCCGGGCGCAGGGCGCCGGCTCGCTGACGAACATCCTGTTCACGGACGAACCGGTCACCAATGCACGGCAGGCGCTTGCCAGTATGATTGATGGCGGTCACATCACCGCGCTGCTGCATCTCACGATGCTGCGACATGGCGTCATGTCAGCATCGCGCCTCATGTACTCGGTCAGCTCACCGATGGACAAAAGCCACATCGACCATGCCTTACACGCGCTCGACCAGACAATGGCTGAGCTCGTGCCGTATATTGCCAAAGAACGTCCCAACCTCCTGGCTGCCTGAAGTGTCGATACCGCAGATTGATCTCGCCAACGACCCCAACCCCGCCGCAGCCGTCGACGGTGCGCTGGCCAACGTCGGCTTCATGACGGTCACCAACTGCGGGGTTGACCTCCACCTTCTGGCGGAAGCTTACGCTGCGAGTCTGGCGTTCTTCACAGGACCGGAGACCATCAAACGGCGCTGTGCCTATCTCAGCGCCGAAGAAAACTTCGGCTATCAGGGTCTGCAGGAAGAAAATCTCGATCCCGGCGCCCCTGCGGATCTGAAAGAAACGTTTACCATGCGCAACGTACTCAATCGACCGTTACCCGCGGAACGCTGGCCGTCACCTGAGTTTTCGGATCTCATGCATGCCCTTTTCGCCAACGTTCTGAACGCAGGATTCAGACTGCAACGCGTGCTGGCCGCAGCGCTTGAACTCGAAGACGACTTTTTCGTGCGCGTGCACAACGGTGAAAACGTCACGCTGCGGCTGCTCTACTACCCCGCCGGAGGCGTGGATGACGTGGCCGCAGGGCAGATGGGTGCGGGCGCCCATACCGACTACGGGCTGTTGACCCTGTTGTTCCAGGACAATACGGGCGGATTGCAGGTACGCGACGCCGATGACGAGTGGCTGGACGTGACGCCCGTCACCGGCAGCGTTGTCATCAACAGCGGAGATCTCCTCGAACGATGGAGCAACGGCCGCTACCGCTCGACGCTGCACCGGGTGCAGCCGAAAATCGGCGCCAGCGAGCGGCTTTCCATTGCCATGTTCATCGATCCGGACAGCGACACGCGGGTTGAGGCCCTGCCCAGCTGCGTCGACGCCAGCCATCCGCCGCGTTTTCCACCCGTGCTTGCGGGTGAACACCTGCAGGAGAAGCTGGACGCCTCCCACAAAGACCGCTTCAAATGAGCGGAGCACCATTCTGGCGCAATCACCTCGGATTGATGGCCGCAGGCAGCGCCGCCTACGCGATGTCGACGCTGTTTTCCGCGATGAAGCCCGTCCTCCTGACGCGCTTTGTCGAAGAGGTTCAGTTTTCGGAAAGTCTCGCCGGTCTTATTGTCGCCACGCCCTTTGTGGGTATTGCATGTGCCGCCTTGTGCATTCGCGGCTGGATTCTGCGAGCGCCCTACTGGCAGATAGTCGCCCTGTTCGGCTGCCTGTTGACGGGCACGGAGTTTCTGTCCGTCTTTGCGTATTCGAATGCCTGGATTGTGCTCGTCGCACAGTTCCTCGGCGGTATCAGCGTCGGCATTCTGATGGGCTGCACCTCCCGCATGATCGCCACCACCAGCACGCCCGATCAGCTTTTCGGGTTCGTCGACATGACCGCCGTGCTATTGATGTCGTTCATGGTTGCCGGCGTCGGCGCAGCGGTGCAGGCGTACGGTCTCTCCGGCGGCTACGGTTTTGCAACCGCGCTGGCGCTCGTTTTCGTGATCGTCATGCTCGGGCATCGTCCGCCGACGACGCTTGCCCCGGCGCATACCAGCCACGCACCCCTGGACGTCAATTGGCGTCCCGTGCTGACGGTTTTCATGGGCATGCTGTTTGTCACCTGTTCGGGGCTCGGCTTTGCCTACATGTTCACCCTGGCCAGGGAGCTCGGCATGCGCTACGACGATGCGGGCAGCTATATCGGCATCATTCTCTTCTTTTCAGCGCTCGCCTGTCAGGCCGGAGGGTGGTGCAGCGCACGCTACGGCTCAACGCGCCCCCTGGCTGCGGCGTTCGTCACCTGTGCCGTCGGCTGGTACGTTGCCATCCACGCGAATGCGCCCTGGCTTTTTCTGGCTGCTTTGATTCCCGCAACGTTTTCACTGCAGTTCAATTTCCCCATTCTACTGGCGCTATGCGGCTCTCTGGACAGCCAGGGTCGCTGGGCCGGGATCGGCACACCGCTCCTGACCAGCGGGTTTGCCTGGGCGGCGATAACTGCGGGTGCCGTCGTCGAACGGTGGGACGTTGAAGCGCTGGCCGTGGCTACAGCCCTCGGCATGACCACCTGCCTGCTGCTCCTGTTCATCACCAGCCGGCCACCCATGGCCGTACTCGAAGCCGAATCGTGAGGATCGATCTATGAACGACAAGCTGCAGCAACTGATGGACAAACAGGCGATCATGGAGCTGAGCTATCGCTATTCACGGGCCTGTGACCGCATGGACCGGGAAATGCTGACAACCGTCTACTGGCCCGACGGCACAGACGATCACGGCATCTTCAAAGGTGACGCTCCGGCTTACGTGGATTGGGTGATGGAGTTTCTGAGTGGGTGGATCAGCACCCACCACGACAACAGCAACATTCTGATCGACCTCGACGGCGACACCGCAAGCGGCGAAGTGCACTGGGTGGGCTACTACCGGTACGAAGTAGACGGGGTTCAGCAGGATCACGTTGCCGTCGGACGCTATATCGACCGCTACGAGCGGCGGGAGGGCGAATGGCGGATCAAGCACCGCACCTGCGTGTCGGACTGGTCGCGCATCGAGCCCGCCAACCTGCCGCTACCCGACGCTGCAAACCCCCTGACGGGACGCCGCGGTGGCGATGATCTCGTCTATCAGCGGGACACGATTGGCATCGTCACCTAGAACCGATAGCGCAGGCTCAGCGACGTCAGCGAACGATCAAATTCCGAGCGGCTGTCGTTGGATTCCACCACATCGGTGTCGTACTTGAGATCCAGGGCGAAGTGCCGGGTGATACGGTATTCCGCCTCCAGCGTGGCGTAGGTCGTGTCGAGCGTCAGCAGCTCGAACGTCGGGTCGTCGAATGCAAACGCGTTTGGATAATCGTAGCTGTGACGGGTAACCGACGCCGTGACTTTGAATCGCGGATGACGGTACCGCAGCGCCACACGCGCGCTGGTGCGCTCGTAGTCGTCGTACCCCTCAAAAACATCCGTACGCTCGGTATAACGCGCATCAGCTGAGATCACAAACCGGTCGGTCAGATACTGCTTGAGCATCAAACCCCCGTAGAGGTACTCGTACTCGAGATCGTCGTTGCCAATGAAACGGATGCCGTTGATGTCCTTCGCAACGCGACTGAGATACAAGCGCTGATACCCCCCGGCACTGAGCCGGATCTGGGTTCTCTCTAGCGGCCGGTAAGCAAAATGCAGGCCTGCGCTGTACTGCTCGTGCGACAGGTTCAGATAGTCGAGCGTTTCTTCGTAGTTGCGGATATAGCCGCTGCCTTTGAAGCCCCAGGCGAAACGCCCGAATTCGCGTTCGTAAAAAACACGCGGGCCCGCCTTGGTGTAGTTGAAACGCTCGCTGACGTCTTCCAGACCGGCAACCTGATCTTCACCTGTATCACGGTCATAAGCTGTCTGATTGTGTCGCTCGACGTCGAAACGCCCGCTCCAGTAGAGCGATCCGCGTCGCGTCTTACGATCCACCGTCCCGCCAAACGAAAACTTGTGACGCTCCTCGTCGGCGTTGCTCAATTCTTCATCGGTGTAGAACCTGCCTGCAAAGGCATACTGGGCTTTGAAGAAGCCGTCATGCACGGTATCCCAACGCGCGGCGACAATCGCATCAACGGGCACGTAGCTTCCCGACATCTGCACCGGGTCTATTGTCGGCTGGGCTGGATCGCTGCGGTCGACATAGCTCGATGACGGAGACCGGTATACGTTGCTGTCCGTGCCGTAACCCGTATACAGGTCGAACCGCAGGATATCCGCGCGCGCTTCTCTGCGCGGTTGCATGAGCTGACGAGGTGGCGCTGCCGCCTGCGGCAGAGAGTCAATTGCTTTGTCAGCAAGGCGTCTGAGTTTCCTTTCCGCATTGGGGTGACGCGCCACCTGTTTGAACCAGATACGCGCGTCGGAAAAGCGCCCGCGTTTGCGGTCAACCAGACCCAGGTTATAGAGACTGGTGACCACAAAATCCGGGTCGGTACTGGCAATCAGGAACGCCTCTTCCGCCCGCTCGTAGTCGCCTGCCCGATAGGCGGCTACACCGAGGTTGTAGGCAAGTGGACCTTTGTTGTCAGGCTCGGCAGCAAGCGCCGTGGCAAAGTGCTCGACGGCGGCGATGTATTCGCCATTCGCGAAAGCCGCCCGGCCGTCGCTGAAGCTGTCTGCCCGGACGGCGCCTGCGCCGAGCAGTGCGGAGACAAACAAACCCGCCGCACAGAGGCGGCGGGCCCGGATTGCAAGCGTCTGCAGGTTAGTCGTTGACCGGCTCATCGTCGCCATCCATGTCGTCGCCTTCTTCAACGTCTTCCTCGACTTCCTCTTCCTCGTCTTCCAGTTCTTCCTCAACGTCCTCGTCGCGCTCCTCGTCGAGCTCTTCATCGCGCTCATCGTCGAGCTCTTCTTCGAGGTCTTCGTCGCGGGCGTCGTCCATTTCCTCGTCTCGCTCATCGCCCATGTCACGCTCGTCTTCTTCGAGCTCCGGGCGCTCTTCTTCCTCACGGACGTCTACTTCGTCGAGATCATCGGTGTCGCGTTCGTCGAACTCGTCATCGAGACGCTCGTCTTCACGGTCGTCGCGTTCGTCTTCACGCTCACGCTCTTCGTCCCGCTCGCGTTCGTGTTCGCGTTCTTCCTCGCGCTCGCGTTCTCGGTCATCTTCACGATCGCGGTCGCCGTCGATCTCACGATCCATCTCGTCGTCACGCGGACGTTCGTCGTCACGCTCTCCACGGGACTCATCGTCGCGCTCTTCCTCGAGCTCGCCGATGCGCAGCACAAAGTCATCCTGATCCCGCGCATCGCGCACCACCTCCATGGTGATTTCCAGTTCGTCCGACTCGTCATCCGCCCAGACCGGCGTTGTCAACAAAGTCGACAACACAACTGGACCTACCCATCTAATACCCATCAGGATTACTCCACTCAGTTCACTGTGATCTGCAGCGCAAAAGACTTCGACCCGTCCGGGTGCTCAACCTCAGCCGTAAGGCGATCGGTAGCCGCGACGTAACCCACCAGAGGCAGCTCCAGCACGTTGTCGCCCGCTTTCAAGTCAGTCCGCCAGCTGAGGGATTTGCGCCCGGTGTACCCGGCAAGCGCCACGCCTTCCGGCAGCTGCAGAGATAGACGCGCGTTTTCGAGCTCCACGGCCGATGAGAAACGCAGGGCAACCGGCGTGACCTCATGCAGGGCTATGGTGACTTCGGGAACATCGCGCGCGGAGGAGAAAACACCCGCCTGCATGGAAAGGCCGGCAACCAGCAGCACCGCTGCGGCTGCGACCAGTCCGTGACGCCAGCGGTAAACGATGGAACGTGGCCGCGGCGCGGCTTCAGCAGCCTTGTCCAGGACGTTCGCAAAGAACTCCGGGTCGGGCGCATCCACCGGCAGATCGGCAAGACGCTGCATGATGCTGCGGTGCTGTTCGAGCACACCGGCACATGCGTCACAAGCAGCAACGTGCCCCTCGAACGCCAGGCGAGCCGTCTGGGGCAGCGCGTCGTCGAGAAACTCGTCAATCTGATTGATTACATGCTCACATTGCATCGTTTTTTACTCCTTCCACAGACTCACACGCCGAATCCGGCAAAAAGGTTCCATCTTTTTTTTCAGCGCTTTCGCCACGCTCACGCGGCAGGAGTTCAACAAGGCGTCGACGCGCCCGGTGCAGACGGGATTTCAGCGTACCGACTGGGACGTCGATGAGCTTCTCGAGCTCGCTGAGCGTATAACCTTCGGCATCGTGGAGCAGCACCACAATCCGTTGCTGCTCGGGAAGACGTTCCAGCGCGCGCGTCAATGCCGCCTCATCTTCACCGCGCTCGAAGAGCTCATCAGGCTCGTTCGCGGAGGCGCTCAGCTCGTCCGGCGCCATGTCGTCAGCAACCAGCCGCAGTGGCGAACGTCCGTAGCGACGGGTGTCGTCAACGAACTGGTTGTAGAGCACCCGCGCGAGCCACTGACCGGCATCGTCGAGCGCGGCCAGGTCCGTCTGTCGTTTGTATACCTTGAGCAACGTGTCCTGCACCAGATCCTCGGCGTCGGCACGCCGACCGGTCAAACGAAATGCAAATCGGTAGAGCTTGGTGAGGTGTGGACGCAGCAGCGCGGCGTCATTTCGACGATCCTTTGGCACGACACCACTCGCGAAGGTGGAACGGCCTTATCATGAAGGGCTGGCAGCCAGGCAGAACCGCACACTGCGCAAAATGCCCGTTGCGGTCGCGCCATTTGAGAACCAGGTCTCAGCGGGCGTCCGGGGATGCGCGCCAGGGCGCATCCCCGCTCGAGGTTAACGGGCAGCGAGATCAGATTTTACCGGCTCACGCATGTTGCGAGAGGACCAGTGAGCATCGCGAACGTGGGTTGCAACCACGTTCCCACGCCGGATTTCGCAGAACGCTCCCACGTTCTCATCGTGGGCGTTCAGCCACATGTTGAAGTTCTTGTTACCGCCACGCTGTGTCACTTTGACGAGTTCGTATCGATGCAGGCCAACCTGCGCCTGAATCGACTCCGCGCAGGCGTAGGCGCCCTCTTTCAGCGGATTGGTTGTCCCTGCCCATGCTGCGGTGCTGGCAAGCAGAAAAACGAGAAAAAGGAAAAAAAGTTTCATTCGCGTCACTCCAGAATTTGAGTAACGATCAACTTAAGGCGTTAACGCCTGGGAAACAGCAAGCCTTGCGCACCGCCCCGTGCCAAAGTGCACTAGGGTGCGGAAATGCGCCGGATAGTGTGCACGGTTATAGGTTCGACGAGCATTTCTCCACGCAGCGCGGGCAATTCCGCATTTGCGCCGCGACGGCGATCGGCAAGGCCCTCGAGAATTCTGAGTCCACTCAGCACGCGGCCGAACGTCGCATACCCCTGCCCATCCGGATTGCGCATGGTGTTGCCCGTATCCAATACCGGATTGTCTTCGACGTTGAAGAAAAATTCCGTGCTTGCCGTTCCCGGTGCCAGCCTGGCAAACGCAATGGTGCCCCGCGCGTTTGGCATACCCGTTAGATCTGTCGTCTCGTGTGGCACCGGTTCCACGTGCTCAGCCGAGAGCGCTCGGGAGATACCATGTCCACCCTGCACCACCGCTATCGATCGAGGGTCTTCCGATCGACGTGTTACCCGATAGAGGCTTGTATTCGTGTAGGTGCCCGCATCCACCTGCTCGAGGAATTTCGACGCTGACAATGGCGCCCGCAGAGGGTATATCGCAACGTCAATGTTACCGAGCGACGTCTCCATGCGTACCGGCACGGTGACATCCTCAGGGTGCTCGCCGAGCCACCACTCTCTGACGGCATGCGTATCCTGCACTTCAACCCTGGCCGCATGCTTCTCGAGCTCTGCGCGGGGAAAGCCGTTGTTCGCACGACGCAGGTAACGGTCAAAAAAGCCTCTGACAACGTCGTTCTGGACGTCGAGCATCGCATCGGGATCTATCGGACCGAGCAACAAGCCTCGCAGCGGGTTTCGCAGAAAGAGCGTGAAATCCGATACCCCAAGATGCATCACGTCGCGAATCATCAGGCGGTGCACGTCCTGACGCAGCCCTGTGGTCTCGAATCGCTCGTAGGAGAAGTCGTTGAAGCCATGACCGGTATCGATCGAACCTTCACTCAATAGACTAGCCATCCTGTTGAGATCGGAATACAGCATGAGAAACGGTACGGACACGTTTCTGCCAAACGTTGTGTCGTAGTGGTAATCACCACCGTCCATGTTGACCGCCGCGGCGCAGCGGCGATCTTCCTGACACAACGCGCCGGTCGTAGACCCGCCAAACGACATGCCTATCTGCCCCGTTCGATCAAAGTCTCCCACCGCCGCCAGATCTGCCACGTTCGCCGGCACGTCAGCAGCTGCCAAAGCGTCGTGCACAAAGCGACGGTCAGCCACCCAAACCCGAGCGCTGACGGCCGCAATGCGATAGTTGTTGTCCATATAAGAACGATAGAGCGCCTGCACGCCTCTATGTCGCACCTCCGGCGAGGACCCGATAAATCCATCGAGCAGCTCTTCCGCCGCCGCCTCGTTCTCCGTCTGGGCTGCCATGTCGCTGAAGAGCTGCGGATCCGTGTCAATGAGCCGCCCATCTGGAAGCACAGCCGGTGCCGAGTCATGGCTGTGGTGCACCGAAAACACCAGATAGCCGTGGCTTGCCAGATCTTCCATCAACGCCGTGTTCTGACCGGCAAACGAGGTGTAGCCGTGACTGAAAAAGACCACCGGCAGCGGCTCAGGCGCAGCAATCAACGGTGCATCGACAAAGCTGTTCGTCCGGACATGTCGAATGTACTTGAAGAGAAACGGTAGATCGACAAACGCCCCCAGGCTGCCCCCGGTTGTCGCCGCCTCCAAAGGTGTAAAGTAGGGACGCGGCGCATCCGCACCGCTAACGCGTGCCGGGTACCACGCACGCACCAGGAGCTCGCGAGGCGCATCTGCAGCTGCTGCCAGCACGCCCGTTCGACTCGCATCGGTGAGCACAAAATCACGGACGCCAACCCCGTGCTCTCCAGAGGGTTTCGGCAAATCCCGGATGGGGAACAGATACAGAAGCGCAACGGTCACGACCGCCAGAAACGAAAAGAGCGCACCGCTCCGGTAAGGAACTTTCTCCGGCCGGCGCCGAACCGTAAGCAGAAGCAGGATAATAGCCGCAACGATCAATGCTGCCGCATACTGCCAGCGATCAAGGAGCAACCCGTAGCCGCCCGCCGCAAGCACCGCGATCGCACCGGCAAGCGCGGTACCTTCACGGCGACGCCACCAGCCCAGGAGGCTGACCAACAGTCCTGCGACAACAACTCCATCGATCCAAAACAATTGTCACCCCCTCCGTTTACCTCAAAGATGGTCGCACAGCCGGATCGGCGGAGCCACGGCTACGTTGCACGACGGTTTGTTGGCACAATGCTGTGACTGCCCGGAGAGAACGTGATGCTAGACTGGACTGATATCAAACGCATGGCGCATGCGATAGCGCCCGTTGTCGGCCGCGCGCTCAAGAGCGGGCAGCTGTTTCGACCCCAGTGCGCACTTACGCCCCCGGACGAAGACATTCTCTGTGAATACGACGTTGGCGTACCCCTGAGCGACGGGACCCAGGTGACCGTGAACGTATTTCGATCGAAGCGGGCCGCTGCACGCGGGGAGCAGGTACCGGCGGTCATGTGCGCGCACCCCTACGACAACAGCCTGATTCCTGCACTCAAGAAGACCCCTTTCGGCGGGCCGCCAAAACAGTACCGCATGATTCCCCAGGAGGATCGCGGGCCGTCCTTCTCGGCGCTGACGAGCTGGGAATCTCCCGATCCGCAGTTCTGGGTTGAGGCGGGTTATGCGGTTGTGAACATGAACATGCCCGGCTACGCCTCGAGCGGCGGCACACCCACCCTATTCTCGGAATCGCAGAGCCGCGCATTCGCCGAGGCCATCGAATGGGTCGGCGAGCGGGAGTGGTGCACCGGCGCCGTGGGACTGTCCGGCGTGAGCTATCTTGCCATCAGCCAGTACGGCGTGGCGTCACGGCAGTCTCCCCACGGCGTACCCTCCGCCCTGAAGGCAATCTGTCCCTGGGAGGGCATTTCCAACTTCTATCAGGACATGTTTTTCGAAGGCGGTGTGGAAGAGCGCGGCTTCCCGACGTTCTGGTGGTATACCGAAGTCAAGCCAACCATCAACTGCAGCGAAGCGGAATTCATTGCCACCGAAGGGCAGCTGCCACAGCACATGGCGGCAACGCACCCTTACTACGACGACTACTGGCGCGCGAAGAATCCGGATCTGTCCTCCATTGACCTGCCCATGCTCATCTGTGCGAGCTTTTCCGATCAGGGCCTGCACACTCGGGGCAGCTTCCGCGCCTATCGCGAGGCGCGGTCAGAGCACAAATACCTTTATACGCACCGGCGTTTGAAGTGGGACGCGTACTACTCTCGCGAGGTGCTCGATCTGACCCGCGCGTTTTTCGACCGTTTCGTAAAAGGCGAAGACAACGGTTTCGAAAAGCGACCAGCCGTGCGTTTGGAAGTACGCAGCAGCCGGCAGGCCATTCACCAGGTCCGCGGCGAATCTGCCTGGCCGCTGGCGGGCACAACTTACGAAAAACGGTACCTCGGGCATGGCGGCACCTTACTCGGAGCACCCGTTGCGGATGCTACCGAGCATGTTTACGACGCCCGCTCCGGAAGTCTGGAGTTCTCTCTGCGCTTCGATGAGGACACGGAAATTACCGGCTACATGAAGCTGAAACTATGGGTGGAAGCCAGGGGTAACCCACCGCCGGACGACATGGCCGTTTTTGTTGCCGTCGACAAGCTGGACGAATATGGCATTCCCGTGCGCTTCTTCGGCGCCGTGGGCAACCACAACGATACCGTGGCACGAGGGCTCATTCAGGTATCGAGGCGCGAGCTGGATGAATCGATGTCTACGGCATACGAGCCGGTGCTGGCAAATCAGCGAGAGCAGAAGCTGAAACCGGGGGAGGTGGTTTGCGTTGAGATTGCCATCCAGCCGAGCAGCACCTTTTACAGAGCCGGTGAACGCCTGCAGCTCATCATAGCGCCACGCGTGATCGTGCCTTCCTACCCTTTTGTGAAGAGCACCGACTGCAATCGCGGGACACACGTTGTCCATACCGGCGGAAAATTCGACTCCCACCTGCTCCTGCCGAGAATCCACCGAACATGAACATCAAGACAAAGGGAAGCAAACATGGAACTACTGGGTCACGGTTTTTACTATCAGGATTGGAGCGTCGGCTACGAATTTCGCACGCTGACAAGGAGCATCACCGAAGCAGACATTGGTAACTTCGTAGGCGTCTCCGGTATGACAGAGGAGCTGTTTACGTCATACGACTATCTGGAAAACCACACCAGCTTCGACGGACGACTGGTTCCCGGCGCGCTGGTATTCGCCGTTGCCGAGGGTCTGGTCATTCCCGCCACCATTGCCCGCACGGGAATTGCCTTCCTCGGCTGCGAAATCAATATTTCGGGGCCCACGTTCGCCGGCGATACGCTACACGTGGAAGGCGTCGTCTCCGAAATCCGTCCCGCATCGAAAGGCAACCGCGCTTTGGTACGAACCGATAATCGTGTGGTCAATCAGAAAGGAGAAACGGTTTTGACATACAATCCGCTGCGGATGATGAAAGGTCGGCCGGAGGCCGATTGAACACCCGGGAAGGAGCACCCATGCCGAATATGGAGATCAGCCTGGAGGCGCTGCGCCGGCGTACCGGCGTCAAATGGACCGACTATCCCGAGGACGTCATACCGGCATGGATTGCGGACCTCGACTTTCCCGTGGCTGAGCCCATCAAACAGGCCGTCAACGACGTGATGGCACGGGAAGACTTCGGCTACATCGCGCGTGACGCGCAGCTGAAGCTGGCGCAAGCTTACAGCGAACGGATGCAGGCGCGCTGCGGCTGGAAGCCGGATCCCGAGCTCACTCAGTCGTTCGGCGATTTGATCCAGGCATTGCGCGCGGCAGTGGCAACCTTCTCCGACGCAGGGGACGGTATCGTCATTCAGACGCCCATCTATCACCCCTTTCTGGACATCGTCAGCGAGATGGAACGCTTGCTGGTGGACAATCCAATGCAGGTTGGCCCGCAGGGATATGCAGTCGACGTCGAAGGGCTCAAGCGTTCGGTGACGTCTGACACGCGCATGCTGCTTTTGTGCAATCCGCACAACCCGACCGGCCGGGTGCTGACCCGACGCGAGCTGGAACAGATCGCCTCGATTGCGATCAAGAACGACCTGATTGTCGTTTCCGACGAGGTACATTCAGACCTGGTTTTTCCGGGTCAAGCGCACATTCCCATTGCCTCTCTGAGTCCCGCAATCGCAAAACGCACCATCACGCTGAGCTCCGCATCGAAGGCGTTCAACATTGCGGGTTTGAAGTGCGCACTCATGCACTTCGGGCACGCAGATCTCATGCACCGGCACCTGGATGGGTTTCATCCGCGGCTGCTCGGTCCGCCAAACGTGTTCGGCATTGAAGCGACGCTGGCCGCATGGCGTAACGGCGACGACTGGCTCGCAGCACTCCTGGAGCAACTTGATCGCAATCGCAACCGCATCAGCGAAGTGCTCAGCGAGCGCGCCCCCGAGATCCGTTACTTCCAGCCGGAAGCCAGCTTTCTCGCATGGCTCGACTGCACATCGCTCGAGCTCGACAGCGCACCATACGATTTCTTTCTGGAAGAAGCCCGGGTCGGCTTGAGCGACGGACGGGAGTTTTCGAGCTACACGGATCACTTTGTGCGCCTGAACTTCGCAACGCCCGGACCCGTGCTGGACGAGATCCTCGATCGTATGATGACGGCGGTGGCGAACAGGAGACGCCGGGCGGGCTAGTCGAGCACGAACCCTTCGTAGCCGTTCTCCGCCACGCCATTCAGACGCTCACGATATTTGGGCGCTCCGCGCAGGTACATCAAGTAGCGCATCTTGTCATGACCGTCGACATTGGAGTTGTATCCCGTAAACCAGCTCTTCGCTGTTGCCAGCAGCGATCCTTCATAACCCGCTTTGATTTCCTCCGACCACCGAGCCTCCGCACTGGCATCCGCTTCGATGCGCTGAACGCCCCGCTGACGCAGGTGACCGATGAGATCTGCAGCCCAATCTACGGCAAACTCGATACAGGGTGGGAAGTTCGAAGAGACGGATGCCCCTTGAGGACCGGCAAGCGTCAGCATGTTCGGGAAACCCGCCACCTGTACCCCTAGATAGGTGACCGGCCCGTTGTGCCATTTGTCAGCAAGTTTTAGACCGTCAACGCCAGTAAAGTCGATGCGGTCAAACGCGCCGGTAATGGCGTCGAAGCCCGTGGCATAGATGATGACATCGAACGCGCGTTCCTGGTCCGACGTCTGGATCCCGCGAGGCGTGATCCGCTCAATCGGAGTGTCGTTGACGTCAACCAGCTCCACGTTGTCACGGTTGTACGCCTCGTAGTAGTTGGTCTCCATCGGCACGCGGCGACTGCCGAATCCATGGTCCTTGGGGATGAGCTTTTCCGCCACCTCCGGGTCATGCACCCGCTCACGGATCTTGTCAGCGATGAAGGCTGAGTATTCCTGATTTGGTTCCTGCTCCACCAGCACATCGCGAAAGTTGCCAAGCCATACGCCAAAACCCGGGGACGCATAGAGCTCTTCCCAGAACGCGAGCCTTTCCGCCTCGGGAACCTCATCGAACGAACGGCGGTCAGGGCCGTGCAGGAAAGCGCCGGGGGTTCGACTGCACTGCTCGAAAATATCGTCATACCGCGCCTTGATATCCGCCATCTCTGCTTCGGTTATGGGCCGGTTGTGCAGTGGGGCGCACCAATTGGGTCGGCGCTGGTAGACGGTCAGCGAACCCACTTTGTCGGCAATCTCCCCTATCACCTGCACGCCCGTTGCGCCCGTGCCGATGACGGCAACCCGTTTGCCGGAGAAATCCACGGGCTCCTGTGGCCAGTAGTAGGTATGGAAAGCCTGGCCGGCGAACGTGTCTACCCCTTCGATGCGCGGCGGGGTGGCTGCCGACAGCATGCCAATGGCCGTCAGAAGATAAGTACAGCTCAGCCTGCGCCCGTCTTCCAATGTCACGAGCCATGAGTTCGTGTCATCCGCGAAAGCGCACGACTTCACCCGGCAGCCGAACTGCATGTGGGGACGCACGCCCAGCTTGTCCGCAACGAAGTTCAAATAACTCAGCGTTTCGGGTTGACCGGCGAAGTGCTCGCTCCAGTTCCATTCCTCGAGGATCTCCGCATCGAAAGAATACCCATAGGAATAACTTTCCGAATCGAATCGCGCACCGGGATAGCGGTTCCAGTACCAGGTGCCGCCAAGACCGTCACCCGCTTCCAGCACCGTCGCATCGACCCCCATGTCGAGCATGCGGTGCAGCATGTATATGCCACACACGCCGGCGCCGATGATGATGACTTCGTGGGTTTCCGTCTCGACTGCCGCGGCCATGGCTCAGTCTTCCATTGTCGCTGCGAGGCGTTCGGTGGCTGCCAGATAGTCTTCCATGAATTCCCGAACGACGGTGCGTGTGTCCTGGATGTCGTTCATGAGCCCGACCCCCTGACCAACAAAAAACGTCGCCAGCTGTTTTGCACCCTGATGTCCGCCTTCCGCCAGCTTGGTCACGCGCGACAGCGCCGGTTCGCTGATGAGTGACATGAGCGGCATGGGAAGCGATTCCGGCGCTTCCTCGGATTCCCACGCATCCGTCCAGTCGGACCGCAGCTGGCGGGAGTATTTCCCCGTGCGGTACTTACTGCGCACCGTCTGACGCGAGGTAGCCTGCACGTACTTCTCTTTGACCACGGGTGAGGTTTCCGCCTCGGCCGTGGTCAGCCACATCGAGCCGGTCCAGGCACCATGCGCCCCCATCGCCATACAGGCTGCCATCTGGCGGCCCTGCACAATACCGCCGGCGGCGAGGATGCCAACGTCGCTGCCCTGGACGGCCTCGCACACTTCGGGGACCAGCACCATGGTGCTGACTTCTCCACAGTGACCGCCGGCTTCGGTTCCGGCAACGACAAGAATGTCGACGCCCGCTTC
Source organism: Pseudomonadales bacterium (assembly GCA_028285415.1). Lineage (GTDB taxonomy): Bacteria > Pseudomonadota > Gammaproteobacteria > Pseudomonadales > Azotimanducaceae > UBA4421. The sequence goes on along the minus strand of JANQPF010000010.1, from coordinate 43,232 downwards.
CACCTGCTTCACCGCGTGCTCTTTGGCACCAACCAGCGCTGCGGTAGCGACACCACGTTCTTTGCCCATCTCCATCATGTACCTGGGCGGCACACCGAGCGCATTGGCGATGAGCTTGATCGGATGGGAAAACGCGACGTCGATAATGTTGGTGGCTTTGCTTTCGGTCAGGAAGCCACCGGTTCGCGCGCGCTGATTCTCGTAGATGTCACCTGCGTCGATACCGTGGTTCGCCAGCACGTTGATGGCGTAGTCGCGATGCTCGTCGGGGACACGGGAGAGTAGAGATTCACTGGTGTCATCATCCGATCCCGCCAGCGACGTGGGGGCAATCAGGTCAACCCCGTACGGTTTCCCGTCGATGTGCTCGTCGATCCAGTTGAGCTCAATTTCGAGCTGTTCGGCATCATAGCCGGCAGCCCCCAGAACGCCCATGCCCCCCGCTTTCGAAACCTCCACGACCACATCGCGGCAGTGGGTAAATGCCACCAGCGGAAACTCAATGTCCAGAATGTCGCAGATTGGTGACTTCATCTCACCCTCCTCCCCGGTTTTTACGCTTTCAACCGGACAAAGTTAACTGCGTAGATCCCCTTAGCGCAACTGCACACGAGGGGCGCGCTGGACAGGCGGGCTGCTTATTCGGGCTGGTGGACCGGTGCCTGCGCACCGCGGAACCGACGCCGCTTCTTGAGCTCTTCGTTGACCAGGCGCCGGATGCCTTTCAATCCCGCGCCAAGCGCGGCCGTCAGGTGACGGTCTTTGCGGACCACAACCAGACCGCCGCCGCTCTCGAGACGAGCTTCGAGCAAACAGACCTTGTCGGTCCCGCCCTTGGCGCCGTTGACGTCCTTCAAAGAGACGTACACCGAGCGGATACGATCCGAAACGCCTTCCAGGGACTTCGCAACCCTTTTCCGCAGCTGACGATTGGCATGGCGCGGCAGCTTCACATCACTTGTCTTCAAAACCACATTCATCTACGCATCTCCTCAACTGTCTCGAGAGATACTTTAAGGAAGTGGCATGGGCTAACAATTCGCTTGTGTCGGTCCAGGTTTGCGGTTAACTCGAACTTTCAGTGACGGACCCATTGCGCGTCGGAAACCAGGCAGATTCCACCCGAGCGTGACAGCACCGGACGCACGGCCTCGACGATGGTCTGCACCAGATCCGGGTCATCACACGCAATGACAAACATGCAGTTTGTCGACGTACCCGTCGGCTCGTCCGCGCGCCGCACGCCGCGATCGCCCCGGCCGGCTGCGTTCGATATCAGCGTATATCCAGGCACTCCCAGCTCTACGAGCAGGTTGGCGAGACGAGACGCAAGAGGTTGCTCAATGACAATTTCGAGACGTTTGCACGGTTTCATCAGTCACCTAAAAGTAGAGCGTGCGCAGCACGAAGTGGTAGAGGGGGATACCGACGATCAGATTAAACGGAAAAGTAATTGCCAGCGACATGCCAAGATAAACACTCGGGCTTGCCTCAGGCAACGCCAGTCGCATGGCTGCCGGTACCGCAATGTAGGATGCGCTTGCGGCAAGCACTACCAGCAACAGCGCATCGCCCTCACCCAACCCCAGAAGACCCGCGCACACCGCAGCCAGCGCGCCGTTTACGAGCGGCAGCGTCAGCCCCCAGCCACTCATCCCGAGCCTGGACAAACTGCCTGCCGCTGAGCCGATGTCGTGTATACGGCGCATGGCAACGATACCCATATCGAGCAGGAACAGGCAGAGGACTCCAATGAATAGATCGTCGACGAACGGTCCGAGTTGCGCTTTGCCCTCCGTGCCGGATATCCAGCCGATGACCAGGCTGCCCACAATCAGGAACACGGAGCCGTTCAGAAACGACTCGCGCAGTAGATCGCGGGCATAGAAACCCTCACCCTCACCGCTGCCTTTGTACAAACGATAGAGAAACAGGCCCACAATGATTGCCGGGGATTCCATCAGCGCCATCGCCGCGACCAGATAGCCGCTCCAGGCGATCCCCTGACCGTCCAGATAGCTGGTCGCCGTGACGAACGTCACTGCGCTGATGGAACCGTAGGTAGCCGCGGTTGCCGCCGCGTCCGCAAGCGAGAGCTTGCGTTTGAGCAGATAGAACACGCCAAAAGGCACGACGGAGGCAAGCACCAATGCCACGCCAAGGGTCACGAGAACGCTCAAGTCCACAGCGCTTTCGGACAGCGCCACCCCTCCCTTGAAGCCAATCGCAAACAAAAGATAAATGGATAAGAACTTGGCGATCTGCTCGGGCATCTCGAGGTCCGAGCGAAAAAGCGCCGCCGCTGCGCCCAATAAGAAAAATAACAGCGGCGGCGAAGTCAGATTTGCGAAAAACTCCAAAGTCTAGGTCAGCCCTCGTCTCCAGCGAACGCCGTGAAGAGGTGCAGCAAACTCGCAAAGAGGTTGTACACCGCCACGAACAACGTCACGGTTGCCATCAAATAGTTTGTTTCACCACCACGCACGATGTTTTGCGTTTCAAACATGATGAGTCCGCACATTAATAAGACGAAAAGACCGGATACTGCAAGTGCAATTCCGGGTAGCGAGAAAAACACGGCAATCAAACCCATGCAGAACGCAGTGAGAATCCCGATGAACAGGAAGTTCCCGAACCGCAGCATGTCAACCGCGTTCTCAGAGCGGGCATAGAGTGACAACCCGATGAATGCGATGGCCGTGACGCCCATGGCACTCGCAACGAGCGCCGCTCCGTTCGCCAAAGCGAGGACGCCGCCAAGCAGGCCGCCGAGCGTGTACCCCATGAAGCCGGTGAGCGCGAACACGCTGAGGATCCCCCAGGCGCTGTTCCGCAGATAGCTGGTGAGGAAGAGCAAGCCGAAGTACCCGGCCAGCGTGAGCAGCAGCCCCGGGTGCGGCAAATTCAGCGCCGCCGTCGTCGCCGCGACCACCGCGCTGAAGGCCAGCGTCAGTGACAGCAGTTGATAAGTTTGTCGTAAGACTCGGTGTTGCCCGGCGTCAGCAGGTAGCGCACCTGCAGAGCGGCTTTCCAGGGACTCCAGCGCCATGATCGCCTCCAGTATCAAACGAATTTGAGGCCAACCTTACCGATCCTGACCCACAGGTCTATTCACTGTTTCGGGACATTTAGTTCGGTCCAGCCGATGTGTTGACAGAGCAGCTGGAGAACGCGAGATCGCTGGCTCACCGCGGGAGCCGCGACGAAGAGCGAAGCAACCCTCGGGGCGATTCAGCGGAGCTTTGGACGAGGCGGGTTTACTCTTCGAAAAACCTGATGAGTCAAAGATTTACAGATTGTTCGTCAAAACCGATCTTCTATTTCTGATATGTCGTCTTTTTCTTATTATTAACAGGCTCCATCATAACCCTTGAATTCAACCTGGAGAAGAAGATGACTCTGCTCGTATGCACCATCCTCGTTGCCGCCGCCATGGCGTGCTACGGCATCTGGGCCGTGAGCTCCGCGCGCGCCCGGCCTCTGCGTATTCCGGTAAGCATCGACGAACGCAAACCCCGTCGCGTGATGGCACAGCGAAGCAGATGAGGCACCTCAACTACACGCACCTCCTTTATTTCTGGAACGTGGCGCGGGAGGGCAGCATCGCCAGAGCAGCGGAGATTCTGCATCTCACTCCCCAGACCATCAGCGGACAGCTGAAGCTTCTGGAGGAAGCCGTCGGCGAACCGCTGTTCAATCGCGTGGGGCGAGGGCTTGCGCTCACCGAGACTGGACGGGTCGTCAACCAATACGCAGACGAAATTTTTCAGCTGGGCGCAGAGCTCACGCAGAGGGTCAAAAGCAAGCAGGCGCTCATGCCGACCACGCTGCACGTTGGCATCGTCAACTCCATTCCCAAGCTGGTTGCGCTACGGGTCATCGAGCCCGCGCTCAGCCTGGACGACCCGGTGCGCGTGATCTGCCAGGAAGGCGACCTCGACTACCTGCTGGGTGACCTCGCCGTGCATCGGCTTGATCTCATCATCTCGGATCATCCGCTGCCATCAGGTTCCCACGTCAAGGCGTACAATCATGCGCTCGGGGAGAGTGACATCAGCTTCTTCGCGCACAAGTCCATTGCCCGGCGCTTCGCCCAGTTCCCCGAAAGCCTCGACGACGCTCCCATGCTCCTGCCCGTCGCGAACAGCCCTCTACGCCGCAGTCTCGACGACTGGTTCGAGCGTGAAGACGTCACCCCGAGGGTCGTTGCGGAATTCGATGACAGCGCGCTTCTCAAAGCATTCGGCGAGGCCGGCCTGGGGATTTTTCCGGCGCCGAGCGCAATTGCAGACGAAGTCTGCTCCATGTACCACTCGCGCATCCTCGGTCGCGTATCGGACATTGGCGAACGCTACTTTGCGATCTCCCCGGAACGTCGCCTCAAACACCCGGCGGTACTTGCCATTACGGAAAGCGCACGACAGCGCCTCGACTGACCTTCACCGGGTCGCCTGTCTTGCCGACGCCAGCGTTCGATCACGACGAATGGACCTGGCCAGACGCGCTGCTGCATCGGCCACGCACATGTTCGGGTAGGTACCCTTCGTTTCCGCATGGCGGCGCTCACCGCTCTTCAAGCGGGCTTCCATCCTGCAATGATAGATCGGCGTATCCTGCTCTTCGCCCAGTTCGAGCTGCACACTCAACATACGTACGGTGGCTCCCGCTGACGCAAACTTGTAACTGATCTGCCGATCTATCCGCTCACGCCAGACCCCATCGAGTCCGGCGTCAAGATCAATCTCAACAATCATTTGAATCTCCTTGGTACGGCAGCATCCTCTTGGAGGTTGGCGTCGAAAAAAAGCAGAGATTTACGCAGCGCAACTTCGACGCGACCGAACTTTGCAACGATTCGTTTGAACCTGATGATCTGTCAACGATTATCAGATAGACGCGAAGAGTCGGCAGAGCCAGACTGAGTGAGAAACTCGAGGAATACACATGCCAATCGACAAGCTTCTGAAGTCTGGCAACACCAGCGCTGCCCTGTCCGGCGCGCTGGGCGGTGCCGCAAGCGGCGCTCTCGTGAGCGCTTTCACCAACAAAAAGTCAGCGCGAAAACTGCTGAAAGCCGGTGGCCTGGTTGCCCTGGGGGGCGCTGCCTGGCACGCCTACCAGAAATACCAGGGCCGCGACCAAAGTGCCGAACCGGCCGAGGCAGAGGCGGCGCTACCGGCGCCTGCAACCGCGGTGATGGATGAGCAGGCGTTTATCGAGCACGCGCGGGAAAACGACACGGCAACGTTGATCCTGCAGGCGATGATCTCTGCAGGCTACGCCGACGGACATCTGAGCGAGACGGAGAGAAGCCAGATCTGGCAGAAAGCGCTCGAAGAAGACCTGCCGTCGGCGGCGCTCGACGACCTGCAGCTCATGCTCACTTCCCCGCAGCCGGTCGAAGCTCTGGCTGCTCAGGCAGGCGACATGAAAACACGTATTGAGGTGTATACCGCATCGCGTCTGGCCATCGATGCCGACTGCGCGGCCGGTGCTGAACACCTGAATGCCCTTGCCGCCGCCATGGAGTTGCCACCAGGGCTGGTAGCAGCGTTAAACGAAAACGCCGACTGAGTGGAGCACTCGCCGGCCGACAGAGGGGCTGATCCGGCTCGGCGCGATGTCAGTTGTATAGCGTGAGACCGCTTGTCTCACGCTGTTTCCCGGCAGTCCGCTATCGGGGGTGAACCACAACGGGCACGTTCGAATAGCCCTTCACGAACGAGGACAACGTGCGCTCCACTTCGCCAACCACCTCGATGTGGTGGAAGCGCGCCACAATTTCTTCCCACGCAATCCGAATCTGCATTTCCGCCAGCCGATTCCCCATGCAGCGATGAACCCCAAACCCGAACGACAGGTGCTGCCTGGCATTCGGGCGGTCGATGACGAGTTCGTCGGCGCGCTCGAAAACACGCGTATCCCGGTTACCGGAGATGTACCACATGACGAGCTGATCGTTCTTACGAATGTGCTTGCCGCCGATGACGCAGTCTTCGTTGGCGGTGCGCCGCATGTGCGCGAGCGGCGTCTGCCAGCGAATGATCTCCGCCACCATGTTGTTGATGAGTGAGTGGTCGCCGCGGAGCTTTTCGAACTCCGCCGGGAACCGGTTCAACGCAACGACCCCACCGCTCAGCGAGTTGCGCGTCGTGTCGTTCCCGCCGACGATCAGGAGCAGCAGGTTGCCCAGATGCTCCATGGGATTCATGTGTTTCGTGTGCTCGCCGTGAGCGAGCATCGAGATGAGGTCGTGCCCGGGATTGGCTTTGCGCTCGGCAAAGAGCTCCGCCATGTAGGTCACACACTCGATCATCACCTGATTGCGCTCTTCTTCGCTATCGATGATGCCGGTACCCGGCTGGGCGGTGGCAACGTCCGACCACCAGGTGAGCTTGCGGCGTTCTGCAAAGGGAAAGTCGAATAGCGTTGCGAGCATTTGCGTGGTCAGCTCAATGGAGACGCGATCCACCCAGTTGAACGTCTCTCCGACCGGCAGGTTATCGAGAATGTTCTGCACCCGTTCGCGAATGATGGGTTCCATCCGCGCGAGGCTCGAAGGCCCCACGATCGGAGACACCGTTTTACGCTGGTCGTTGTGCTCAGGATTGTCCATGCCGATGAACATCGGCAGATTGAGTGCGCTGAGGCTGTCCTCAGGCAGGCGCGCGTCGAGGCGCGGGCCGAGCACAAAACCCTTCGCTGACGAGAAGCGGGCGTCGTCCTGGTCCACCATTTTGATGTCGTCGTAGCGCGTCAGGTTCCAGTAGCGGCCGGTGAAGTCGGTCTCGCTGAGATGAACCGGATCTTCTTCCCGCAGCCGCTCGAAGTACGCTTCGAACTTGTCTTCAGCAAAAAGACGGGCGTTTGCCGGATTGATCTCCTCGAGCGGTAGATCGTAGGGATCGGGAATCGGCGATTCCATGTCCAGATCGGCCACCGTGGGCAGCTCAATGATGTCTCTGTCTTCCAGTTTTTCTACTTCAGCCTTTTCTACTTCAGCCTTTTCTACTTCAGCCATGGTGTGAAAGCGCTCCCGTCGGGAAAGGGGTGTGCATCGCCTGCCGCTGGCTCAGCCTGCACGTGTAGCGACGCAGTGTGGGTGAGTCCCCGCATCTTTTCCGGGTCATTTTTTGCCACAAAGGAGTCATTTATTGACACGACAGGGTCATTTATTGCCAAATGTGCGGAACTGTGCGCTGGTACTCCCCGCAATGAGCGAGCCATGAGCAAACCCGTCTCCACGTTTGACTGCAGCGGTTACGCCCAGGGCATCGCCCAGGTGCTGAGCCTGAAGGAAGCGGACCTGCCCCGATATCTGCACGGCACGGGGCTCCCGCCGGAGGTGCTCTACGACGGCAGCGGTCTGCACATGGATGTCACCCAGTTCCTGACCGTCATCCGCAACGGCCAGCAGCTGCTGGGCGATCCCGAGATGGGGTTGCGCTGCGGTCAGAATCTGCAGCGTTCCGTGCACGGCCCGATCGGGTATCTCGCCATGAACGCGCCTGATCTGTATACCGCGCTGCTGACGCCCGCGGAGTTTGCACCCATCCGCCTGCCGCTGGTGAACACTGAGCTCAGCTTCACGCAGGACGAGCTGAGGTGCGAGCTACAGGTGATGCCGAAGGTAGAATCAGAGGTACAGCAGCTCATTCTGGAGGCGTTTGCTCTCACCGTGCAGACGAACGTTGAGCTCTACCTCGGCGAAGCCATGGCGAGCGCCCGCTTCGAGTTCGCCTTCCCGAGCCCCGCCCACGCCGCCGCGTACGCCGACTACTTCCACTGTCCGGTAACTTTCGACGCCGCGTGCTCGGCATTGTTTCTGCCTGCGGAAGTTGCACGAAGATCACATCCGAATCGTGACCCGCATGCCTACGCGACCGCACATGCGCTCTGTCAGGAACTCCTCGCCAGACTCCCGGATGCCTCCCTCGACATTGTCGACAAAGTACGCCGGGAGCTCTTGTCGAACGCGCTCAGCGAAACGTCCGAAGAGGACGTCGCGCGCGCGCTGTTCGTATCCAAACGAACTCTGGCGCGCCGTCTGACGGAGCGCGGCACAAGCTACCGAACGGTCAGAGAGAGTCTTCTGGCCGAGCTATCTGCGCGCTACCTGCGAGACGACAGCATGACGGTCGAAGCGATTGCGTTGCTGCTCGGGTACCACGACGCCGCAAACTTCCGGCGGGCGTTCAAACGCTGGCACCGGGTCGCACCCGCGGAGTTTCGCAAACGTTTCAGTTGACCCTGCCCCGCGCCGCGGTCAGCTCATGCCGGCCTGATTTGCGACGGCCGGGCGTTCGCTGACACGCGCATGCCACCGCCACAGCGCATCCAGGGTTTCATCCGGTTTGAGGTTCACCATTGCGCTCGCGAAATCGATCATGCAGAGCGCAGTGATGTCGGCAATGGTGAAGCGGTCACCTGCGACGTAATCGCGCGTCTCGAGTTCCCGGTTGAGGCGCTTGTAGTAGCTACGCGCACCGGCATCACCACGCCGGCGCATCTCTTCGATCGGCTCGATGAGACCCATTTTTGCAACAATTGGCCCGTGCACCCACGCAAATCCGATCTGCATGTTGAGCTCAAACTCGATGAATCGATGCTGCATCTCGATGACCGCGGTCTCATAAGCATCCATTCCGAAAAGGTTCGGCTCCGGCACGAGAGATTCGAGATAGCGCGATATGGCGACCGACTCGGCGATACAGCGGCCGTCATCGAGTTCCAGCACGGGAATCTTGCCGCTCGGATTTTTCTTAAGAAACTCGGGTTGCTTGATTTCCCGGCCGGGGAGGTCGACGTTCACCACCTCCAGGGCAAGATCTTTCTCCGCCGCAAAAATGAGCACGCGCCGCGGATTCGGCGCACCCGGAAAGCTGTACAGTTTCAAATCACATCCCCAGAAAAAGAAGGCTCTCTTATAGCCAATCGGACGGAGAATGTCAGTGTGGACGGACGAAGGAGGATGAGTCGGAAGCAGAATCGAAAGATAAGAAAACGCCGGGCATCGCCCGGCGTCTTGAACGTCCTGGCCTTGCAGCCTAGGGGAGAATGACGCGATCGATGACGTGAATCACACCGTTGCTGGCACCAACGTCAGCCTGCACCACGCGGGCACCGCCAACGCTGACACCTTCGCTGGTGTCGATATCGAGCGCTTTGCCCTGCACCGTCGTTACGCTGTCGAGACCCACCACGTCAGCGGCTTCCGCACGACCGGCAACAACGTGCAGCGTCAGCACGGCGGTTAGCTTTTCTTTGTCCGCCAGCAGTGCGTCCAGCGCGCCTTCCGGCAGCGCGGCAAACGCTTCATCGGTCGGGGCAAATACGGTGAACGGTCCCGCGCCGTTCAGGGTATCAACCAGCTCGGCTGCCTGCAGTGCAGCGACGAGCGTGCTGAAGCCATCCGTGTTGACGGCAACGTCGACAATCGTATCGTTTTTCGCGTAGTTGCCAGCAAAGGCCGAGGATACCATCAGCAGAAGCGCCGCTGCTGCGGAGGTCAGCTTGAAGGTCATTTTCATAATCTGTTGCTCCAAAAGAGGGGTTTGAATGAGTCGTTTTCCCTTTTCGACAAAGGGCGGGAGAAGCTTCGGCCTGGCCCCGTGAAGACTGCGTCACCCTCTCGTGAACAACCCGTAAACTGTCCGACGATTACGCTAAGCTGCACCATTCGCTCTGACCCGGGAACGCCTGGCGATGCTTCACAGAATTTTGATGACGCATGAATACCCTGGGCACATGAATACAGTAAATCGAACCATTACCGCCCCATCGCCTGCTGCCATGTGGTCGGAAACCCTGACCCCGTTGCAGTTCCCACGTCTGCTGCTCAATGCTCCCAACCTTGTCCGCGCGCCCCGTGGCAATGGTGAAAAAGTCCTCGTCTGGCCAGGCTTCGGTGCAGGCAACGCATCAACCACCGTCCTGCGTAACTACCTGAGCTACCTGGGATACAACGCCAGAGGCTGGCAACTCGGACGCAACAATGGTGACGTCCTCGCCATGCTGGAGGCACTGAGCAACAGAGTCCGGGAGGTTGCCGGTGACGAGCAGGTAAGCCTGGTTGGCTGGAGCCTGGGCGGCTATCTGGCGCGTGAAGTTGCCCGCGACTGTCCGGACCAGGTGCGCCGCGTGGTTACCCTTGGCAGCCCGGTCGTCGGCGGTCCGAAATACACCGCGGTCGCCCGCTACTTCGACACCGGGAACGAGAGCCTGGACGACATCGAGCGTCTGGTGGATGAGCGATACGACAATCCGCTGACGGTTCCGGTGACGGCCATCTACTCGAAGCTGGACGGTGTCGTCGCCTGGCGGGCATGCATCGACGAACGCAGCCCCAACGTCGAGCACGTGGAAGTGACAAGCAGCCACACAGGTCTCGGTTTTTCTCCTGACGCGTTCCGAATTCTCGCTGACCGGCTGGCCCGGCTACATTAGAGTCCCAGGTGTCCCGCAACTTCCTGCCGCGGAAGATCGGGCGTAAAACAGGCGACCGTATCCACTATCTCGGAGGTCTCGCAGTACTCGGCCGCACAGGTAGCGTGGATGAAACCGCCGGCGTTGTATGCGCCCTCTTCGAAGAACACCAGCGGCAGGCGCCAGGCATCTTTTTCGATCAACTCGCGGCAGTGTCGGCATCGAGCACGCCCGCTTGGCGATTTCTCGAGAGCACCCAGACGAGGCAATCGGCGATGGGCCAGTCCGTGCTGGGCGGCGTGCTCGAGCGCTGGAAGGTCGTCACCCTCGTACAAACCCGCCTGCAGCGCTTCCAGCATCGGTTCGGGACGCCGATGCGCTGCGCACAAGGGATGATGCCAGTGGGTCATGTTGCCCTCCCCGAATGGATTGGGCATCCGCTCACCGAAACGCAGCGCATCCTTTTCGATGGCAAGACCACAGCTTCGACACTTGGAGCGACCGCTTGGCGCAATCTCAAAAACATGCTCAGACACGTTGGCACCGCTCCTGACTCGGATTACGGCATGTTACGCTCGGAACGAGCCCACCGCACGTCCCTACCAGAAGAGACAGATTGCGCGCATTTCGATACTGCGCCGAGGCACCCCCTCAGAGTGCGGATCACGAAATGCCGTGTGGGGGGTCCAGAACGGCCTTTCGGCACCCACGCAGTCGCTGTCGAACGCGCGGAAGACGACCACTTCTTCTACGCTCATCTCGGGGAACGTAAACCAGCGGTTGGCATTGCCGCCAAGCGTCTGCAGCAGGGCAAACGCATCGAACTGCGTCTCCACGCCACCATAACTTTCGACCCTCAACGGCATCAGCTGCGCTCGGTGCACGGTTCGCGCATCACAGAACGCCATCGGGTGATCCATCAAGGCAGGGCCCGTGTTGCGCCAGAGCTGCAGCGTCAAAACCCGCCGCAAATCCTGCATGTCCCGCGCAGTCACACCAGCGCGCGTCATGGAAGGTGCAAGCACCCGGTGGTACGGATGACCGGGATCGGCAATCATCGTCGCGTAGTCTTCGGTGTAATCCGAGTGTGCAAATTCGATCGGCGCGTAGTCCGGTCGCTCCCGCGCCGCCTCGGGGCTTCGCTGCAACCCCGGAAAAAACAAAACCTTGTCGCAGCCGGATGTGCGGCTTGCCCAGTCGGCTATTTCCCCGTAGTGCAACCGAGCAACGGCTTCCTCATCGTCCCAGTTCTGGATGGCGGACGGTAGAACCTGGAGCTCAAACCCGTTGTCCTGCCACGACAGATTCGTTTCCTCACGGCCGTCGAAGACATCCACCTCAACGGGAACGGGGCCTTCGACCGCGCTGAAGTAGTTGATGCGCGTTCGGCAGTAGAGTTTGCTCACACGCTCAGCGGTTTGATCACCGCCTCGGCAAATTCATTCAGCATGGCAAGCTCCTGTTCCGGTTCAAAGTAGCCCACGTGGTGCCACAGGAAATACTCCGTGACGCCGTACTGTCGTTCGAGACGCATTACATGATCGAGCACTTCCTGATGCGAACCCATCCACATACGCCCCATGGGTACCGTATACGGCGGCGCGTTGTAGGCATAGTTGAAAAGCCACTCGAAGCCTTCGTAGAGATCCTTCGTCTCCGCCGGATTGCGCCCCATGATGAGATGACCGCCAAGCGCCAGCAGGTCATCCGCAGTCGCGTCGCGACCGTGCGTTGCCGCCTCCTCCAGACAGACGTCGAGCGTTATGGGAATGAACGCCTCCTTTTCCTCGTTGACCATGCTCATCATCTTGCCGCCCTCCCGCGCCCAGAACTTTGCCGTCTCCATGCTGTAGCTGAAAGGTGCATACACAGGTGGGTGCGGGTCATTCTGCAGCGGTCGCGGAACAATCCCGATCTCTTGCAGGATGCCGTTCTCGTCAACCGAATCCGGCGACCAGTCGGTGGTCGGGTTGAACTGCCACGCCATCGGCGGTGGGACCTGCCAGAACTCCCCCTGCATCGAGACCACTTCCTCAGTCCAGAGTGCCTTGACCAGCTGCCAGTTCTCCATGAACGCGCGGCGGTTGCGCTGATCCGCCTCGGACTTGTCCGAATGGGTTGAGGTGATGTCGAGATGCTGACCAAACGTCCCCGTCCAGCGCGGCGTGTTACCCCTCGAGAAGCCCGCAAACATGCGCCCGTGAGTGAAGTGATCCAGCATGGCCAGATTTTCCGCCAGCTGGATCGGATTCACCGCGGTCAGATTCATACCAAGCTGCCCCACGCGCATGCGCTCTGTGTGTTGCGCTATGAAATAGTTCCACATCAGCGGGTTGGTGGTCGTCTCGATGCCTTCCACCTGCATGTGCTGCTCGGTCAAGCAGAAGCCGTCGTAGCCGACGGACTCGGCAAACTGCATCTGTGTCTTCATGTCTTCCATGAGGGCTTGAAAGCGTGCGGGATCAGAACCCGCACGCCCGACGGTCTCACCGCGCCGGCGCATGTAAGGAATGGCGAGGATTACGAATTGCATGCTGACTCCCCGGACGGCACAAATTCGAGGATCTGCCGCTGGAACTCGGTGAGCGGATTTTCAGCGCCGTCTCCCTGCGCAAGCGGACCCACCTGGTAGTTGGGCGAGTGCAGATTGCGTTGCACCTTCTCGACGATCCACATGTCCTCCAGCTGGAAGTTGCCGCTTTCGAGCGGGTGCTTATCGAGATCCTCCAGTCGAACCGGCTCCGCGCGCTTGCCGCTGATGCCGAAGCGGTCTTCCCCATCGCCAGGGGCCCACGCCAGCGTACGCATGTAAGTAAGCTCAGGGCCTTTCGGCTCCAAGACCGATACGTAAAACCCCCAGGGGCTGGGAGACAAGATGGTCAGCGGGAACAGCATGACAACCCCGGGATAGGTGGTCTCTTCGTACTCGTGCAGACGCGGGGCGTTGTACCGGTCTGACATCTGGACGCTGAGCTTCGTGTTCGAGCGCCGCTCCCCTTCCCACTCGGTCGAGTACCAGACGTGATTGCGTCCGGCCATCTCCCAGACGTTTTTCGACGGATACACCCTGCCGAGCGTCTGGTCATGCAGGTAACCGAGGTGATAGCCGTCCACCGCGTTCTCGTAAAACACCTTCCAGTTGCAGTGCATCTCGTAGACCACCTCACCGCTGTATTGCATGTCACCGGCATCGAACGCGTGGGGCCAGCGATGCTCGTCGAGATTGGCGATGAAAGCAGCGAAGTCGTCTTTCGGTGCTGGGCTGGGATTGACAAACACCATGCCCGCGTATTCGCCGACGCTGGCAGGCAAGAGGCCCAGATCACTTTTTGCAAGGCCATCGAAACACTCGGCCTCGTTGGGCACACCCCGCAGAGCGCCGTCGAGTTGATAGGTCCAGCGGTGGTACGGGCACATGATGGCATCGCCCGTGTTGCCGGTATCTTCCAGGACCTCGCAGCCTCGATGCCTGCACAGGTTGTGGAAAGCATGCAGATCACCGTTGCCATCACGTACGACGAGCAGCGGGTGATCCATGAAGCGCAGGGTCAAAAAGTCGCCAGGGTTGTCGAGCTGGCGTGAGATCCCCGCGAATACCCAGGCCTGGTCGAAAAGCTCGCGGCGTTCGCGTTCGAACCAGGTCGGATCGAAATAAGTTGCCTTCGGCAAAAGTTGTTTGGTCTGTGCTGTCATTGTCGATCTCCCAATCCATACAATATCGTTCGCATGGCAAGCGCCACCGCATCGTCTTCCGTGAGCTTGCCGCCGCGCACCGCCCGCCACGCGATCCAGATCAGCTGATCGATCTGACTCACGAGCCAGTAGTCCGGCACGTCTGTCGCCACCACACCCTCTCCCTTCAGCGCGGCAACCAGGTGCTTCAACCAGTCGAGCTGGGCCACATAACGCTGACGCACGTCCTCATGCATCTCGATCTGATGCTGGAGAAAACTGTACCGGTCACCTAAGGGCACCGTAGCCCGGAACATCGATTCCAGGCGCTCGGCCGCACCCATGGTGGCGCCACCCTCTCTCGTCAGCACCGCCTTCTCCATCTCATCCATACACTGATGACTGATTGCATCGATCAGCGTTTCACGATTGCGAAAGTGGCGGTGCAAGGTCGCTCTGCCCACCCCCGCTTTGATGGCTATTTCGCTGAAGGAAGCGGATGGATTCTCGCCGAGCAGCGCAAGCGCTGCTGCAACAATGGCGTCCCGCGTTGCGGGCCTGATTCTGCTTTCAGAGTTCAACGTTACCTCCCTGCCAGTCTCTGACATTGCGTTCATGAGCTTGTCTGCTCAAATCGAAAAAGTACAAGACGATCACTCCGGCGAGATAAAATCCCGCGAGCACCGGGGCGTAGAGCCAGCCGAGTGCAGCAACCACTTCCGCGCTCACCGCGCCGCTGTCCGCCTGCATGGGGAACGCCACGGCCGCGAGGATGAGGCCGCTCACCCATATGCCAAGCCCGGTGGCAACCTTGCCGACAAAGGAAAGCACCGAGAACAGCAGCCCCTCCTCCCGCCGTCGGGTCACAACGGCTCGTGCCTCCACGATGTCCGCGATCATCGAAGCCGTGACCGTGCCGATCATGACAATGAACATGACCTGCACAACCCCGATGAGCACCATGAGATAAAACCGGGCATCCGCGTCCACGGGAAACCAGCCGATGAGCTCGAGAAACACCGGCCCGCTGCCGACAATCAGTGACGCCCACGACAGGTTGATGAGAGACGCTTTCTTTTCTTTGCCCATCACCAGACCGGGGATGAGCACAAAAGCCAACACCGCGGACAAGAGCTGCGCCGCCAGGATGATGCTGGTCTCGCTGGAATTGAATCCCCAGAAATAGGGCTGCATGTAGGCCCAGAGTGCGGTGCTCGTACCTGCAGCCGCGGAGCTTGCGAGACCGCTGCCAATCATCACGGCAAAGTTGCGGTCGTTGAGCGTTTCGAACATGGCACGGAGGCCCCCGGTCCGCCGGGTGGGCGGCGACGCCAGAGAGGGGATGTGAGCATGCGTGCCCCAGGCGGCGGCTACCAGGCAAAGACCAACCACCACCGCGCCGAAAACCCCAGCCTCGACGTATCCCGCCGCACGCAGCACGCCCGAACCTTCCGGTGTTCCGGGTGCATCGGCCAGCCAGACCGCGTACATCGCAACGGCCATCAACGTGCCGAAGAACCACGCCGCGCAATACGAGTAGTTCATCATCCGGGTACGTTCGTCATAGTCTGCCGAGAGTTCCGGCAGCAACGCGTTGAACGGGACAATGTGCGCGGTCAGCGCCAGACGGAGCCCCAATGCGACGCCCAGGAGGTAAATGAACAACCCGTTCTGCGACAACGACGGCGGGTCCCACAGCAGATAGTAGAGCAACGCAATGGGGAAGACGGCGGCGTACAGAAACGGATGCCGGCGTCCAAGCCGGCTGCGCAGCCGGTCGGACCAGCGTCCAACGAGCGGATCGGATACCGCATCGACGACAAGCGCAATCATCATGACGAGTCCCGCGCGCGCCGGCGCCAGTCCCAGGACCTGGCTGTAATAGATCAGCAGAAAATACGAGACACCATTGCTGATGAGCCCGGTTGCGGTGCCCGATGCGGCAAAACTCCATCGCGCTCGTGTCAACACCAGGGCAGCACTCTCGAAGAAATGAGACACTATTGTCTCATTTGAGACAGCCTTGTCAAGGCGCTGTCGCGCACATGAGCTTCGCGACGAATTAGTCTATGGTTTCTAAAACCAGGCATAGGGAGCACGGCATGGAGTTCAACGGCGAAGTTGTCCTCGTGACCGGGTCAAGCCGCGGCCTCGGCAGAGCGTTTGCCGAGTTCCTCGCAGCAGCGGGCGCACAGGTTGGCGTCAACAGTACCGGCGAATCAGACGATGGCGAATTGGTCGTGCGCAAGATTGTGTCCGCCGGTGGCCGAGCGGTGCACCTGCCCGGCCTCGTCGAGGATGCAGACAGCCTGGTGGAAGCGGTGGTCAGGGAGTTCGGTCAAATCAACGCCATCGTGCACAACGCGGGATTTGTGCGTGACAAAACGCTGCGCAACATGAGCATGGACCAATGGGATGCCGTGCTCAACGTGCACCTCAAGGCGGCCTTCGCGCTGACACATGCCGCCTGGCCCCATTTCGAGGCCGTCGGTGGCGGTCGCCTCGTATTCATCTCGTCAGCGTCGGGCCTGTACGGCAACTTCGGGCAGGGAAACTACGCGGCAGCCAAAGCCGGCATGTACGGTCTCGCGCGGACCATCACGCTCGAAGGGCATGACGCCAATATCAAGTGCAACGTGGTTGCACCGTTCGGCGCCACCGAGCTCAACAGCGCCAATATGCCGGAACCATTGAAAGCGCTCATCAAACCCGCCTTCATTGCACCCTTGGTCGGCTATCTTGCTCACTCCGAATGCAAAGCATCCGGTGGTCTCTTCGAGGCGTCCGGCGGTGTCTTCAAAAAAGTCCGCTGGCAGCGCAGCGAAGGCCTGGCGCTCGACATCGACACCCCCATGTCGCTCGCCGACATCGCGGACGGCTGGCATCTCATCAACGACTTTTCCAGCGCCGAATATCCGCCGGACATGAGGAGTTCGTTACGCGGGATGTACGAGCGTAAGCCGGTTCAGGATGCGACGGACTGAGCAGGCGCTACCAGCGCTGCACAGCTGATCCAGAACCGGTAAGGATAAGCGCCGGTCACACCCACGAGCTCATCACCCGCCAGACGCCGGTACCCGCATTGTGAGAAGTAGGTGACCGCAAAACGCTCGGCACGCACGTACAGTCCGTGTCCACCCGCTGACTGGACCTCAGCCGCAACTGCACACTGTAAGCGTCGTCCGATTGCCTGGCGTTGCCACGCTTGATCGACGTACAACCCGTGCAGCAGGATCGAAAACCGGCCCGCGGGGTCGACCATCCAACCCTGATTGCGCCAGGCCGCGACGCCGACACCTTTACCCCGAATCCTGGCCATGAGAATCCGCGTGTCGGTAAGATCCACCGCATCGTAGCCGAGCACGCTCAACGCATTGCGCTTCAGCCGCTCGGAGGTCGGCCACGCTTCGATCGAACGGGCGACAACGGCGCGGACCTCGTGCAGATCCGCCAGTCCGACGTCCACAAGCTCGACGCTACCGGTATACAACGTCATCAGACCATCCGCGCCAACGCCACCGCCATCGACGAACCCCGCCAGACAATGGCAGACCAGCGCCTTTCCACCCAGTTGAGCCTGCCTTCTCCCGCACGCCGCTCGGCATCTTCCTGATGTTGCGCCTCGTCGTCTTGCAACGCGCGGATGAGCCGGCGCACCTCACCCTGAGCCCTCGGCAACTGCTCTTCATAGTGACTGATGACAAACTGCTCAACGGCGTTGATTGTCACGTAGCCGACACGACGGCCACCCAAGCCTGCCAGGGCTCCGAGCATCCAGCCGGACCAAGACCACAGCGGCAGCAGCCGCGACCGGCTGGCGGGAGGCACCCAGCCATCGAGCAGCGCCAGATGCTGCTCTTCGGTTGCCAGATGGCTGACCGCAAAAACACGCAGCTCAGCGTCGCGGCTGACGGCCAGCATGCCTTTGTAGATGCCTACAGCGCCGGTTTCCCCGGCATGGTCGGAACGCAAATCCGCGCACAGTCGACGCCCAAGAGATTCCACCCGGAATTCGGGCAGAACAAAATCGCTACTGGTCACGGCGGCTCACCATCATGTAATTCACCTGAACATCCGACGTCAGACTGAAGCGCTTATTCAGCGGATTGACCGAGACACCCTCGAGATGAACTGGCGACAACCCACCGGCGCGCAGATGCTCGCGGAGCTCGAACGGGCGCACAAACTGGCGCCAGCGGTGCGTTCCGCGGGGTAGCCAGTTCAGCACATACTCCGCGCCCCATTTGGCCATGATGAGCGACCGCCAGGTGCGGTTGATGGTGGCCACAAACTGCAATCCACCCGGTCGGGTTGTGGCACAGCACCCGGCCATGAAGGCGGGCAGGTCCGCCACGTGCTCGACGACTTCCATGTTCAGGACCACGTCAAAACGCTCGTCTCCAACAGCTTCCTCGAGCGTCCCCACCCGGTAGTCGATGGTAAGACCCTGCTGACGGGCATGAGCGCTCGCGACCGCAATATTTTTCTCGGCCGGATCAATCGCGACCACATCCGCACCCTCCGCCGCCATCGATTCAGCCAGGAGTCCGGCGCCGCAGCCGATATCGAGAACGCGCAGACCGGTCAGCGGTTTGACACGGCCAACGCCCAGCCCCCGGCGCACCACGTGGTCGATGATGAAGGGCGCGCGCAGCGCGTTGAGTTTATGCAGCGGCCACATCGGCCCGGTTTCGTCCCACCAGGTTGCAGCCAGAGCATTGTACCGCGTTATTTCGACATTACTTGCCGTATTCACATTATGGGTTCTTTAATTTGGACATATATTATACATATTTTTCACACAGGTAATGTACACTGCCATTTATTAGATATTTATTGGACATATTGTATGAAACGAAGGTTCACTGCGATGATCCTCATCACTGCGGTCATCGCCGCATCCACGGCCTACGCTGACACAGACGAAGACGGCGCCCGCCTCGCCTGGAAGTACCACTGCGTGACCTGCCACGGCCAGACGGGCATCGCCAACTCGGACAGGTATCCCAACATTGCCGGTCAGAACGAGGCTTACCTCGTCAGTCGACTGCGCTACTTCCGCGAGCAGGCGGAACCCGGCAACCAGATGAATGCCCAGGCGATACAGCTCAGCGACGACGACATCACAATCCTGGCTGACTATTTCAACCGCAAAGCGGGGTAACCACATGGCTAAGAAACTACGACTGCCTGCACTCGCGCTGATCGCCGTGGCCGCGGGGTGCTCGACGGAACACCCCAGCGGTGAGCAACTGGTCCAGGACAAAGGATGCGTCGCCTGTCACGGCATCGACGGCAGGGCCGTTGCCGCGAGTTACCCCAATCTCAACGGACAGTGGGAGCGTTATCTACGCCTGCAGCTGCGTGCTTATCGCGACGGCAAACGCCAGAACGGCATCATGCAGGGCATGGCGGCCAGTCTGACCGACGAGGAGATTGCAATCCTTGCTGAGCACTACGGGCGCTGAGTTGCCTCACCGCAAGGGCAACCTGCCGGCGAAAATCTGCGCCACCTGCCGGCGCCCCTTCAGCTGGCGGCGGATGTGGTCCAAAAACTGGGACGCAGTGAAATACTGCTCGCGGCGATGCCGCGGTCAGCGACCCGCTAATGACGTAAAATCAGCGTGATCGACATCGTGCGGGTGACATGGACGCGCTGACCATCGACGCCCTGACTGCAGGCACCCTTCGCAACCTCGCCGTTTTGCACCGCAGCCTGGAGGGCTATCTAGAGGCTTCCCCCAATCAGCGAGCGCTCCTGCTGGGTCGGGCGTTCGCCAGCCAGCTGGGAGAACTCCGGCTGACCGTGCAGCGCATAGTCGATCGGATGCCCCAACGTGCGCTGAAACGCACCGTCACGCTCGAAAAAGGCGCTCAGGATGCGGTCTCCCTGACCGTCACCGACGATTCCCGCGCGCTCACCACCTGGCTAGTCAGTCACCTGCAGCTGGAGCACGCTACTTACCAATCACTGCTCGAGCGCGGTCGCCCTGGGCCGGCAAAAGCCGCCGCGACCGAACTCGCCGCGCTCTTTCTGGCGCAGAGCAAGCGTATTGCGCTGGAAGCGCACCGCTTTCAGGATCTCTGATCGGACGAGCCCGACAAAAGGGCTTGCCTTACAAATCTAAATGAGTATTATTCTCATTTAGAAGTAAGGAGATCCCTTTGTCAGCAGAAACCACTGATGCCGAGACCGCAAACACCGTTTCACTGACCAGCCTGTCCACCGGCGCTCAACTGTTTATTCAAAGCGTACGGTCGTGGGCAGAGGCCGCCCGCGAGCGACGCTGCATCAAGCGCGATCTGATCCCGCTCTACCTGAATCACGACTGCCTGGCAGCAATGGAGCCGCTCGACGAGTTGATGAGCCTGCTGGCCCTGGCCGCCTATCGACCGGTGCAGCTGAATGGTGCCTGCGCGGCAGAGCTGACCGGCGACGAAGTGACGCTGCTACAGGCCATGCGCGCCATGCAACGCAACCATCCGGACAGTGCCCGCAACGAACTGAGCGGACTGATTGCTGGCCGGCTGAACCACACCTGGCGCCGGGTGGCGACGGCGTATCTCAGCGAATTGGGCGCATCCGGTCTGACCTGTACCGGCCTGCAACACATGACGCTGGTTCAAGGAGAACACGCATGAGAGCTTCCACCCCGTATCATCGTGCCAACCGGATGTTTCGTACCAGCGCTTGGATCATCTGCACCGGCGCTTTCATGGCGCTTTACGCATTTTCCTGGACACTGATTTGAGGAGTATCTGCATGCGCGCACCTCGACTTGCCCTCTGCCTGTTGTTGTTGCCCGGCCTCACGACCGTGAGCCATGCACAGCCACCTGACGCAACCCGCCAGTACACGTACGCCTGGCAGTTTCTCGAAGACAGTGAGATGCAACCGCGCGGCGGCACGTCGCAAGGCCCGGAGGTAGAACTGGTGACCGAGCCCACGGACAGCTGGCTAGCCATCAGGGAAGCGGGGATCACGGACCAGGAGCGCGATCGTCGCGCGATCCTGGCGATGGCCGGTCCCTACCGAACCAGCTTCGACTTCATAGAAACCGTTGGCTTCACCCCGGGGTATCAACCCACCGCACCGTATCAATCCTGGGGCACGGAACACGTTTACGTCGTTGCCGACGAACCGGATTTCGTCAGTCTGCAGCACATTCTGGTCATGCGTATCGTCAAGGAGGACGGTACGCACTCCGATCCCATTGTCGTCAAGCACTGGCGCCAGGACTGGCGCTACGAGCACCGTGAGCTGAACGTGTACGCGGGGCACAACACCTGGGCACAGCAGACCCTGCCGCGCAACGCCGTCAAGGGGACCTGGACGCAGTCGGTCTACCAGGTGGATGACTCGCCTCGCTATCAAGCCAAAGGCACCTGGCGACACTTCGCCAACTACTCCAGCTGGCAGAGCGATGAGACCTGGAGACCGCTGCCGCGTCGCGAATTCAGCGTACGCGACGACTACCACGTGCTGATCGGCACCAATCGTCACACCATCTATCCCACCGGCTGGGTGCAGGAGGAGGACAACCTGAAAGTGGTGCTGGATCCCGCTGGCCATGTCGCCAAAGAAGAATCGGTGCTTGCTCGCGAAGCCGGACTCGCCCGCTACGAGCGCATCACCGCTTTCGACTGGTCTGCAGGGGATGAGTACTGGCAACGCACCGGGCCTTTCTGGTCGGTGGTGCGCGATGCCTGGGCGGAGACCTTGAACAGCAACGGTCGGGTGACCCTGCGGGGGGAGGTAGACGGCAAATCGATGTTCATGGCCATGTTCAGCCTCGCCGAGGAGACTACCGCCGACACCGGCTTTGACCCCACCACCGCCAAAGCCCTGGTCGGAGCGGAGATGCGCGCGTATACGAGCAACTGATACCGCGACTCGTTGCGCGCGCAAATGAGAAATACTATCATTCTCACTTGGGAAAGGCGCATCGACAGAAGGGCATGACCTCAGTTGCATCACACAAATTGTGGCCACGGATTTTCCTGGCCGGACCTTGGACGCTCATTGCCGCCATCGTGATGATGGCGGCAATGGCAACCTGGCTGCCACCTGGTGAGGCTCAGGTTGACAACATGATGCTGCCGCTCGTGCTCTTTCCATTGATCTGGGCGGTTTTCTTCTTTGCTGCCTGTCTCGATCGCAGTCTTCCACGCGCAATTGTCATCAGCGTGAGCATCACCGCGATCAACGCGCTTCTACTGGTACGTCACTTCATGAGCTGAGCATGGAATTGAAACAAGACACCACCAGAACGCTCGTTGCCATCCACGGCTGGTCAGGCGCGCTACTCGGCCTGCTGCTATATGCCATTGTCCTGACCGGAACCGTGGCCGTGTTCAGCAACGAAATTGGCCATTGGTCCGTCGGCGCCGCACGGGCTGGCGTGCCGCTCGACGTGGTGCTCAATAAAAACCAGCAG
The DNA here is from genome assembly GCA_028285415.1 of Pseudomonadales bacterium. Classification (GTDB taxonomy): domain Bacteria; phylum Pseudomonadota; class Gammaproteobacteria; order Pseudomonadales; family Azotimanducaceae; genus UBA4421. The sequence continues at coordinate 20,697 of JANQPF010000010.1, read as the reverse complement.
ACCTCCGTGCAATCGATAATCGATGAACTCGCAATGGAGGTCGACCCCGAGTACCGGGTCGACGTTGGGCTGGGACAGACCGCAACCGGCATGCTCCAGGTGTTTTTCCACAAACACCAAACGAACGCTGAGGGCCAGATTGAGGAGATCGGGACTCAGTTCAGCGTCAATCCCGACAACGGCGAAGTCATCAGCCGACAGGACGGCACGGGCGCCGAGCTCTTTCGCGGCGACCAAGATCTTGCCCTGTCACGCTTTGTCGTCGACGTTCACACCGAGCTGCACCTGCCGCGGCCCTGGGGTTTGATCCTCACCGGCATTCTCGGGCTTGCCATGATGATTGCTGCAATCTCGGGCTTTTTGATACATCGACACTTCTTCAAAGAAATGTTCACACTGCGACGCTCAAACAAGACCCTGAGCCTCAAAGACGGGCACGCCCTCGCGGGCAGCTGGGGGCTGTTGTTTGCGTTTCTGCTGGCGTTTACCGGTAGCTTCTTCAGCTTCGCAGGCTCCATAGGCATCCCGCTGATGGCCATGGTCGGCTTCGGCGGCGACCAGGAGGCCATGCTGGAGGCCATGATCAGTCCCGGACTCCCGGAAGATACTCGACGCGTAGATCCCGCGAGCCTGGACGCCATCCTGCTCGAGGCGCACGGACAGACGGCGACCCTGCCGCGATTTGTGGGTATCGAGCACTACGGCCGGGGAGATGCCGCCGTCACGTTGTTCATGCCGGCCGCGGAAGACGGCCTCACGGAGTCGACACGCCTTTACTCAGGCGCAACCGGAGAATTCCTGGGGGTCAAACCCACAATCGGCCAGCAACCCTCGCTCGGCTCCCAGCTCTTCGATTTGATCGGACCGCTGCACTTCGGCCACTTTGCGGGGTTGCTGTCAAAAGCCGTTTGGTTCGGGCTCGGTTTTGCGATGTGTTATCTGACGTTGACCGGGATGTATCTCTGGCTCGAACGCCGCATGCACACCAGCTGGCGCAGGGTGACCAAGTCGGTGGTTACCTTTGCCCACGGCTTGCCCATTGCGCTCGCAGGATCAGCTGCCGCGTTCTTCACCAGCCACGGCCTAGCCGACACGACCCTGTGGACGCCATCCGGTTTTCTCTTCACGAGTGCTGTGGTTGTGGCCCTTGCCTGGCTGACACCGAGCGAGGCACTCAAACCCAGGCTGATGTTGCTTGCTGGAGTATCGCTGCTGCTGCTGCCTCCGATACGCATGCTCACCGGCCACATCGGCTGGGGTGAGGCGCTGGCGACAGGGCAGGCGCTGACCGTATCGGTCGATCTCATCATGCTGATTGGCGGCGGGCTGTATCTCGATGCGTGGCGACGCGCACGCAAGCCCGTCGTCAGTGAGACCTCAGTGGTTGTTCAGTCGTGAGCACCCCCGCCGTACTGTTCCTCTGCACCACATTGTCGACGGCATGTCTAGCCGCCCTGGCTTACGTAGACCCCAAACGTAGCCGTCGCTTTCGCGGTACAGCCAACCCTCGCTTGTTGCGTACGGCGATCCTGGCTTGCTGTTTTGCGCCGATCCTGTGGCTTGCCACGTTGGGTGCGGCGCCAGTTATCGTCTGGCTGGGCGCTATCTGCGTTGCCGGCTGGCTGGTTGCCCAAGTCATCAACAACACAAAGGATTCGACGAAAGAGCCTTAGTCGTTCAGGAGTGACTTGAGCGAGCGACCCTCGTTCGTTTTGATGATCTCCCGATTCCAGAGATCTGCAAACTGCATAGAGCGCGGACAGTGGAAGTAGGCTTCGTCGATGTGCACGAGAATCCCCTGAACCAGCCCGGCATTGTCATCCGGATTGTAGACCTCCGGAAGCATGCCGCGCTCTAAGAGTGCTTCGCGTTCGAGCACCTCAACCCGGCCGTTGACACGCGCCGTCACCTCGAGCCCGGGAATCATGAATATGAATCCCGCCTTGGGATTCGACTCGAAGTTCACGAAGCTCTGAAAGAGACGATTACCCCCCACGTCAGGCAGCAACAGTGTGCGGTCGTCGAGCACGTGGATCCAGCCGGGTTTGCCGCCCTTGGGGGAAGCGTCACAATTTCCTTCGGCATCGCTGCTGGCCATCACCGCAAACGGGGCATTCTCAATGAAGGCACGGACATAGGTCTCGAGATGATCCTTGACCTTGTCCACCGCCAGCGGGTGGGCCCCGCCCAGCGCTTCGCGTAGCTCTTCGATCCGGCTCATGGCCCTCTCCTTAGTGTCTACCGTCAGAGGCTGAACGTGACCTGCAAACCAACTTCCAGGGGGTCGCCGAGCTTACCGACAATTGAGCCAGGTACCAGGCCCGTGCCCTGGGACGTGACGTACACTTCGTCCGTTACGTTTTTGCCGTAAAGACGCACCGTGTATCGCTCGCCTTCGTAGCCCGCCTGTACGTTCAGGAGCGTACGCTCATCGAGTTCAATCGCATTCTGAACGTCGCCGTACATCTCTGTCTGCCACGTGATGCTTGCGCCCACATACCAGTGCTCATGGAAGTAGTAGGTGCCGCCCAGCGCGCCGGTCCAGTTCGGGGAGAACGCAAACTCATTGCCGGAGAGATCTCCATCGAGCACGCTGACGTAGTCGTCGAACTCCGTGCGGGTATATCCGAGCGTGGCGAAGAGCCGGAGGTTTTCGCTGGGATTCGCGCGAAGCTCAATCTCACCGCCATAGAGTGTGGACTCACCCGCATTCTCGAGAACCGTATCAAAAATGTTGCCGTTCAGGCCGATAGTCACCTGCTGGTCCTGCCAGTCGCTGTAGAAGAAATTGGCGTTGAGCGTGACCTGACCTTCCCAGAACTGCGACCTGAGGGACAGCTCGAAGTTATTCAGATATTCGGGATCGTAGTCGCTCGTCCTGCCGCTCAGGCTGAGCTCAGCCCCACCGGAGCGATAGCCCTGGCTGAAGATGAAACCGAGCTGCGCAGATTCACTGACGTCCCATACCAGACCAAATTTTCCCAGCGTCACATCAAAGTCCGGCGAGGTGAGCTCCTGCGTCGGGGTCAGCTGAGCAAGCAGGACGGCGTTGACCGCCGCCACACCCGCCTCTACCTGTGCGCCGACGGCCGGGCCATTCACCGCTGCCGCCTGAGCTCCTGCCACCGCCGGGTCGGGCAGCGGCGTGCCTGGGTTCAAGGTGTTCGCAACCCGGGCATCATTGTCCTGCTCTTCTGTTTCGTAACGCAGTCCCGCAATCAGGCGCCAGTCATCGGTAAAATCCCACTCCCACTCTGTGAAGAGGGCCATGTTTTCGGTTTCACCGAAAAACGGGCTGTTGACGTCCACCTCCAGCACCGACGGATAAAACGGCAGGAGCAGATCAGGTACGCCAACCAGCGTCGGGTTGATGTTGACGAGACCCAGCGTGCGATTATCGATGTCCACCTCGGTGTAATAAACGCCCAGGTTGCCGCGGAGTTTTTCTCCGCTGTAGTCAGCGCGCAGCTCCTGTGCCCAGTTTTCGTCCTTGGCCAGGCGTCCGCGGAATGCGTTGCCGTTGGCCGGTGACAGGTCGTCATCGTCGAACCGGTCATACTCCGTATCGAAGAAGGAAGTGATGGAGCGCAGCGCCCAGTCCTGGTTGAGATCGTAGTTGATATCAAGGGTCATCAGCGTGCCGTCGAGTTCCTCACCATCATCGAGGGCTCCCAGGTTGTCGCGATCCTCCACGTCGTCGATCAGATCGAAACGAAAGAGGTTCTGTCCGCGTTCAGACTCGACATACTGCAGCGCCGCGAGGATGCTGAGCTCATCCGTCGGCTCCCAGAGGAGCTTGGCACGAAAAGTCTGGTTTTCCCGAGCGTCGAAATCATCCTCGCCACGGGTCGGGTTGTCGATGTAGCCATCGGTTTCGAGAAATTCTCCAGAGAAGCGCAGCGCCGCTGTCTCGCCGAGAGGAACGTTGACCATCCCGGCCGTTTCACGGCGGTTTTCGTTGCCGATACCCACCATGAAGTCGGCGTCGAAGCCGTCCATACTGGGACTTGCCGAGGAGATCACGACTGCTCCCATCATGGCGTTACGCCCGAGATTCGTGGATTGTGGACCCCGCAGAATTTCTACTTGGGCCACGTCCCACATATCCATCGGCACAAAGCGCTTGCCGAAACCGGTGACGGCAACGCCATCGATGAAATACGTCGCCAGCTCACCCGACCCGCCGCCCGTTGAGCCGCTGTTGTTGGTCACCCCGCGAATGCCGAAGCCTTCGTTATTGCCGAGGTCAAATACGTTCGCCGTCTGGTTATAGATGTCCTCGAGCGTTTGAATGCCGCGTCGTTCTATCTCGTAGCCCGTGATTACCGTCACGCTTTCGTGCGTGTCCTGCAGGGAACGCTCAATTTTCTGCGCGGTAACAACAATCTCTTCGATCGCCGGCTCGTCAGCAGACGCGACACTCGTGACAAAGGCGAGACAAAAAATCACCCGCCAGTACTTTGCTTTCATGGTGCTTTCGCTTAGATTTATCATAAATGAGAACATTATTGATAATCATTCTCAATTGCAATATTGAATGACGCATGGCACGCAAACAAGCCTCTGACCGCTGGTGGTTTCACCTCCATACCTGGATCGGCCTGAAGCTGTCCATCTTGATGAGTTTTGTGCTCATCACGGGCACGCTTGCGGTGTTCAGCTACGAAATTGACTGGCTCCTGAACCCGGAGATGCGCGCCAGCGAAAGCGTCATCGAGCCAAACTGGGGCGCAGCCTTCGACACCCTGCGAGCCGAGTATCCAGACGTTGATCTGCTCAGTCTCGACCGCTACGCAGGATCCTGGTTTGCCCTCCAGGCGGTGCTGAATACGCGCTGGGAAGAAATCGGACGCCTGTGGTTCGACCCTGTCACCGGGCACCTCAACGGCAGCACCGCCTGGTTCAACGTACAGCGCTTTTTCCGCATGACGCACCGGCATCTTATGTTGCCAACGCGTATTGGCATCCCGATCGTCTCTGCCCTGGCCATACCGCTTCTGCTTTCGCTCATCAGCGGCCTGATGATCTATAAAAAATTCTGGCGCGGCTTTTTCCACCTGCCGCGGACCAAGCGCAAAACGCGCATCTGGGTCGGCGATCTGCACCGCTGGCTTGGCTTGTGGAGCACGTGGTTCGTACTGCTCATCGTGCTGACAAGCGTGTGGTATTTCGTTGAGGTCATGGGAGGCGCTGCACCCCGTTTTCCAGAAAGTGCCGCGCCCGCCACTCGCGAGGCCGTGCTGCCCGCCACCCTGAACGGCGCCGCCATAAATGAGATGGTGGCAAAAGCCCGCCAGGAGTTACCTGGACTCAGCGTGCAGCGCATCACGTTCCCACAAAGTCCGGAAGGCAAGGTGTTGGTGCAGGGGGCATTGACCGCAACGCTGGTCCGCCCACGATCCAACGTCGTAACGTTCGATCCCATCACGCTCGAGGTACTGGGTACTTACCGCGGCGAAGATTTGAACATACACCAGCGCATCTCTGAGATGGCCGACCCGTTGCATTTCGGCTACTTTGGCGGCCTCTGGACCAAGGCGATCTGGTTCTTATTCGGTTGCGCCATGTCGGCGCTTTCGATCACCGGCTGCGTTATTTACGGCAAGCGCCTGCTGCCGACCCGCAGGCAGCTCAGCAAGGCGCTGGCGTGAATGCCTGGGCAATCTGGTGGCGCGGACACGGTGCCTGGCGATGGGTGTGCCTGGGTCTGGTGACCATGGCTCTGGTTCTGACCGTGGTTTACGAGCCTATTGCGCTCAGTTGGACCGACCACGGCGAGCGGGAACTGGCAGGCACGACGGTGTCGCTGGCGACATGGGGGCGCCCTGACGAGACCTTCGAGGTTCGCCTGTCCAGTAAGGCGCCTTTCAAGGGTGAACTCCACTTCGCGGGCCAGCGGGAGATCATCGATCTCACGGACGCAGCGGAGCTGGACCTGCGCGTCCCGGACGATCTGACAGTGATCGAGATTAAGCTCGTTGCAAACGACCAGGAAGCGACTTGGCACCTGGGCCGCCGACTTCGCTAAGATGCAAATTGCTGCGGGGGATCCTCACATTTCACGGTCACGCGCTCCCCAGACCGGCGCTCGGGATAGTAGTCCCATACCGCGTGATGGTGTACGGCGCGGTTGTCCCACAACACAACCGTGTTCGGCTGCCACTTCACCCGGCAGTGGAACCGCGTATTTGTCTCGATGTGTCGATAAAGCATCTCCAGAACAGCATCGCTCTCCGCCCGGCTCAGCTCGTTGATGTGGCCGGTAAAAGGCTCGTTGACAAACAACACGGGCTTCCCTGTTTCAGGATGCCGGATCACGACGGGGTGATTTGATGTCGGATAGGTCTGACCCGGCTTCGGCTCGTAGCCGTAAGCTTTGAGGTCTTTGTAGCCGTCGTGAAACGCGGTCAATCCCTCGAGGAGCCTCTGCACCGGCGGCGACAAGGACGCAAACGCTTCCTGCATGTTCGCAAAGAGCGTATCACCGCCGCCCGAAGGTGGCACCTCGGTGATGTAGAGCGCAGAGGCTTTCGGCGGCACCGGCTCACACGACAAATCCGTATGCCAGCCTTCGCCGTTTGCGACCTTGGTCTTCGCGGTGATTTTGATATCGAAGATCTCGGGATCGCCCGTCAGCCCGAGGTTGGTTTTGGCCGGATGCGTCTGCAGTTCGCCAAAGAGCCGGCCAAACGCCTTGTGCTCGTCACGTGTCAGCTGCTGATCGCGGAAGACGAGCACCAGACGATCCAGAAAAGCGGCACGAATATCGCTGATGGTCGCGTCATCCAGGTTGGCGAGATCTGCACCCGCAACTTCGCCACCGAGCTTTGGCGTGAGGTTCTCGACCTGGATGTTCTGATACCCCGGCATCTCAGTCCCCGGAAAACTTCGGCGGCCGCTTTTCGGCAAACGATTGAACACCCTCACGGAAGTCGTTGGAGCGAAACAGATTGAGCACCGACATGAGCACGTGGTGGGAGTGGCTTTCGAAGTCTTGCGTGAGGCCATGGCGGAAGAGCCGCTTGATTTCGGTAATGGCAAGCGGTGCGTTGTCGGCAATTTTGTTCGCCCAGACGCTGACGTCATCGTTGAGTTCCGTCGCCGCGCTGACGTGGTTGATGAGGCCATAGTCGAGCGACTGCTGGGCGTTGAGGGTGTCACCGAGCATGGCCACCTCACACGCTTTCGCCCAGCCGAGCAGACGCGGTAGATACCAGGTGCCGCCGCTTTCCGGCACGACACCCATCTTGGCAAAACCCGGCATGAGCACCGCCTTATCCGACATCAGACGCATGTCGCAGCCAAGTGCCAGGTCGAGACCGTAACCGGCCGCGGCGCCGTTGATTGCGGCAATGACCGGGGTATCCATCCGCTGCAGCGTGACCGTGCAGATTTCCCGGGTGCTGTAATGACGGGCGCCGGCAGAAGCGAGCCCGGCGCCGCCGATCCCTTCGCCGCGCGCGGCCTGCTTGAGATCAAGCCCCGCGCAGAACGCGCGACCCTCACCGGTCATGACCAGCACCCGAACCTCCGGATCGTCGTCCGCGGCCTTCAACGCATCATTCAGCTGCGCCAGCATCGTCCCGGTAATCGAATTCATCGCTTCCGGCCGATTCAGGCGCAGCCAGCGCACATGGCCGTCGTCTTCGATCAGAATTTCTTCGCTCATCGCACCCCTCCAGATCACTCGAACGCATTGTGCCTGAACGGACAAGGCTTCGCATGATCTTGCAATTTCAGAGACTTACCGGCTAAATTGCGCGCACTTATGGAGGGACGAATGGAACGCAGGGGGAATCAGCTCCAGCGCGGTATCGCTATCGCAGCAGTGCTGCTGTTTGCGGCTGCCCAGCTGATCGAGCTGAGCCACTTCCATAGTGAACCTCACCACGCACCTCACGTTGACGAACACGCCGATCAGCACACTGAAGACGATTCGATGTGCGTCGTCTGCGCACACGCAAGCGCCCTGGACGGCGCGCCAACGCTCGCGCCCACCGCGACCGGCGAGCATCCCAACCTGCTGCCTGAGAATCTGCAAGCACTCCGCGTCGTTGCGGTTGCAACGGATTTCGGGCAGCAACCCAGAGCCCCACCCTACTCCCTGAGCTGACCCATACGCAGCGCACGAGCTGCACGCCGGCGGGATTACCCGTCATCGTTAGCATTAGGAAGTAGTCATGTTGTTACGAATTTTTTGCGCCATCGCGGCATCCGCGGTGGCATTAACCGGTCCGGCGCAGGCTGAAGAACCGGAGATCGTCGAAGAAGTCATTGTCGTTGCCCACCCCTTGTCCGGTGAAGGCCTGTCGCAGGCGGCAACGGTCATCGAAGGGGCAGAACTTGCGCGCGTGAAAGACGCCAGCATCGGCAGCACGCTCGGCAAGCTGCCTGGTATCCACAATCAATCGTTCGGCAGCGCCGTCGGTCGTCCGGTCATTCATGGTGTCAGTGGACCACGCGTGCGTGTGATGGAAGATCGCATTGACGTCATGGACGTGTCGGTGACGAGCGCCGACCACGCCACCATGGTTGAACCCTTCATCGCAGAACGCGTTGAAGTGCTGAAGGGTCCTAGCACCCTGCTCTACGGCACGGGCGCAATCGGCGGCGTCGTGGACGTACACACCAACCGCATTCCGCACGAAACCTACGATTCGATCTGGGGTGGCATCGAAACACGCGGCAACGACAACAACGAGGGTACCAGCACGGCCGCCAAGCTGAACGGTTCCGTCGGTCAGTTCTCGTGGCACCTCGACGCTGCCGTCAGGGATGGGGACGAATACGAAATCCCCGGATTTGCCGAATCTGCCCGCCAGCGTGCTGCTGAAGAAGCCGAGCACGAAGAAGAAGAGGGCGAAGAAGAGCACGAAGAAGAGGAAGAGGTGCGCGGCGAAGTGCCCGGCAGCGACTACGACAGTGAGTCCTTCGCCGGTGGTTTCTCCTATGTCGGAGACCGCGGATTCTTCGGTGTGGCAGTCAGCCGGATCGAGGCTGACTACGGCCTGCCTGGTGGTCATGGCCATGAGGAAGAACACGAGGAAGGCGAGGAAGAGGAAGAAGAGCACGAGGAAGAAGAGGAAGGCAACGCCACGCTGGATCTGGAGCAGACCCGGGTTGACGTTGAAATGGGTCTTACGAATCCCTTCGGTGAGTCCAACTTCACCGCTCTGAACGTACGCCTTGGCTTCAACGACTACGAACACGTGGAATTCGAACCCAACGGCGAATCGGGCACAGAGTTCGACAACGAAGCCTGGGAGCTCCGCACGGAGCTCGTCTACGAGGGCGACGCCTATAAAGGTGTCCTCGGTCTGCAGCTGCAGGACCGGGAATTTTCGGCAATCGGCGAGGAAGCATTCATTGCGCCGGTGGATACGGAAAGCCGGGCTGTGTTCTGGGTGTCGGAACGCGAGTTTGACGGCTTCGACATCGAAGGGGGCCTGCGCTTCGGACGGGTCGAGCACGACCCCAGCTCCGGCAGCGGGGTGGACTTCACCACCTGGGCGGCTTCGCTCGGTGCCGTCATTCCGATGTCCGATACCTGGACGCTGGGGCTGGTTGCCGATGCCGCTTCCCGTGCGCCCATCGCCGAGGAGCTCTTCTCGGACGGTCCGCACCTCGTGACCAACGCCTACGAGATTGGCGATCCCTCGCTCGACAACGAGCGCGCGATCAACTTCTCTGCAACGCTATCCCACGTGTCCGAACGCTGGGAAACGAACCTCGTGGCCTACTACACCGACTACGCGGATTTCATCTACGAAGTTGCCCGCGGTGACGAGCTGGATGGTCTGCCGGTATTCGTATGGCTGCAGGAAGACGCCGACTTCTACGGCCTGGACGCCAGCGTTGAAGTACAGGTTGCCAGCTGGGACGGCGGCGAGCTGCGCGCGCGAGCCCAGTACGATCTGGTCCACGCTGAGCTCGACGTGAGCGGCGAATCCGACATACCGCGCATCCCACCGGACCGTTTCGGCGTCGGCTTCGATCTGCGCCAGGGACCGTTTTCGCTGATTGTCGACTACCTGCGCACCAGCTCTCAGGGTGACGTGGCACCCGGTGAATTCAAAACCGATGCCTACGATGACCTGCGTGCTTATCTCGGCTTTGACTGGGCAGTCACCGAGGGCACCGATCTGACCGTGTTCCTGCAAGGCAAAAACCTGACCGACGATGAGCAGCGTCTGCACACGTCGTTCATCAAGGACTTTGCGCCGGAACCCGGACGCACGATCGAAGCGGGTATCCGGGTCAATTTCTGATCAGGACCGCTCGAACTGCGAAAGAGAAGCCCGGCATCAGCCGGGCTTTTTTGTGGCCCTGCTAAATCACCAGATAGTGGTCGCTAGATGTGCTACAGCGCGTTCAGCGTTTCCTGCAGCCTGGCGCGCGCGGGTTCCGTTGCGCCGGCCATGAGCGTCATGATGAAGCTGCGGCAGTATTCGCGCTGAACGTCCGCGAGCGGAATCAGGCCCATGATCCACGCCATGACAACGCCCCAACCCTGCGCCACCATGTGCGTTGCCAGCGCGTCAAGGTCCGCGTCGGGTCGCATGTCACCCTGTTCCAGCGCATAGCCGAGACTCTGGCGGGTAGCCGGCAGGCTGCGTGCATACAGCACGTCGGTCAGCGGATCGTCCTTCTCGGATCCAAACAGCGCACGGGCCATGGCTTCGGCATATTCCGGGTTCTGGACGATCGTGGCGGCGGTGATCTCGGTCATTCTGAGAATTCGTGACAGACCCTCTTTGCTCTCACCGATCGCGCGCTGACCAATTTCGATGAGTAGATCCTCAACCGCGGTCAGCACGAGCTCGTCTTTGCTTTTGTAGAGGTTGTAAAGCGTGCCCGGAACCACGCCCGCGCGTTCCGCCAGCCCCCGCATCGTGGTGGCGTGGTAACCCACGTCAGCCAGCATTTCTCGAGTTGCCTTCAAGATGTTGGCCTGACGCTCCAGCTGCCGGGGTGACTCGTACTTTTTCTTGGCAGATTTTGACATACGTTCTAATAATACGCGCGGCTGTCAGGCCGTGCCACACTCGCGCCGGGCCCGCACCGCGACTACCATGCAGGCAGACATATGGGGGTACCAATGAGCTACGAGTGTTTCGACGTTGAGATTGCCGACAATATTGCCCACGTGAAGTTGAACCGGCCGGAAAAACGCAACGCCATGAACCCTGCGTTCTGGCGCGAATTCCCCGAGATCATCGGGGACATAGACAACAATGCCAGAGCGCGCGTGATTGTCATCTCTTCCACCGGGCCGCACTTCTCAGCCGGTCTCGACCTCAGCATGTTCAGCGGCGGCGACGAAACGCCGCGGGAGAGTCTCGACAAGAATCAGCGCGCGGTGTCGTCATACAACCACATCCTGCACATGCAGAAGAGCTTCAACTGCCTGGAAGCATGCCGCATGCCGGTGCTCGTGGCGATCCAGGGCGGCGCGTTCGGTGGCGGCGTAGACCTGGCAACCGCCTGTGACATCCGCTACGCGACTGAGGATGCGTTTCTCGTCATCCAGGAGATCAACATAGCGTTGACCGCGGACGTGGGCACCTTCCCGCGTCTCGTCAAGCTCATCCCGGAAGGTATCGTGCGCGAGCTGGCGTACACCGGGCGTGCAATGCCGGCCGCGGAGGCAAAAGAGGCTGGGCTCGTTAATCGAGTCTTTGCCGACCAGGCTGCCATGCTCGACGGGGTCATGGATATTGCCCGGGAGATTGCCAGCAAAGCACCGGTTGCGGTGTACGGCTCGAAGCGGATGATCAACTACGCGCGGGACCACAGCACGGAGGACGCGCTCGACTACATCAGCATCTGGAATACCAGCATGATGAACTCGGAAGAGATCCTCGAAGCGATAAACGCAAAAGGCGAAAAACGTCCGGGTGAATTCGTCGACCTGCCAAGGCGGCGAGGCGCTTAGAAAGACGCGATCTTCCAGGCTGCAAAAGACGGCGTTTCGTAGGGGTGGGCCGCCTTCAAGGCTGCAATGGCGTCGGCAATCTTGTCTTCATCGCAGACGAGTTCCACGCGATATTCGGTAACGCGCTCCACCCGGCCTTGCTCTCCCAGATGAGGTGAACTCCCGGGCAGCGGCCGGAACTGCCCCTCCCCGCGCACCTGCCAGCAACACTGATCGTAGTGACCGACGCGGCCGGCACCGGCAGCAAAAACAGCCGCCTTGGCGACTTCGAGATGCGATTCCGGCACGTGAAAGGTGAGCTTGTACACCGCCAGCTCAGCGTCCGGTCCAGTTCGGCGCACGTTTTTCGGCAAACGCCTTCGGTCCCTCTCTGGCGTCTTCGCTGCGTCGCCACTTGTAGAACGCGGGATAGTCTTCCTGATGGGTCATGGCCGCTTCGAGACTCGGCTCATCGAGTCCCTTCATGATCGCTTCTTTGGATGCTGCCAGCGAGAGCGGGGCACAACGCAAAATCCGTTCGCACCAGCCCGCAACGCAGTCGTCAAAGTTCTCAACCGCCACAACCTCGTTGACGAAGCCGAGCTGATAACCCTGTTCCGCAGACACGCGGTCGGCCGTCAGCACCATCCCCATTGCCTGCTTGAGCCCAATCTGACGAGCCAGCCGGTGAACACCTCCGCCCAGAGCAACCGCGCCGACAAGCGGTTCCGGCAGGCCGAAGCTCGAGCGATCGGTTGCAACGATGATGTCGCAGGCCAATGCAATCTCGAAACCACCACCCAGCGCGAAGCCGTCCACCGCGGCGATGACGGGTTTGTTGAGATCGTAGCGTTCGATAAGGCCCGCGTAGCCGTCCGCGGGATAGGGATTGCGGCCATCAGCGAAGGCAATCGCTTTGAGATCACTGCCAGCGCAGAAGGCACGGTCCCCGGCACCGCGCACCACGCACAGAAACTGCTCATCGTCGGCTGCAAACGCATCAAAAGCTGCCTGCAGCTCATCGTGCATCTGCGGGTTGATGGCATTCATCACTTCCGGCCGGTTGAGCAGCACGTGAGTGACCCGCTCGTCCGTCGTGACGTCGATGAACTCATAGGACATCTCGTTCCTCCCCCGACCGATACCGTCGGCCGCCTTGCAGGAAAGGCAGCCGACGGCGTTTCAGGACTAAGAGCCGGTTGGCACTTCGGTAAACGGTATGCCTTTGTCCATACGCGGTTCCTGCGGCAGGCCCAGGACGCGTTCTGCGATGATGTTGGCCATGATCTCGTCCGTGCCGCCGGCAATCCGCAGTCCCGGTATACCCATGTAGGTATCCTGGAACAAGGCTTCGAACGCCTCGTCCGTTTCGCGGTCGCGCACGATTCCCTGCTGCTCGAGAAGGTCGATGGCAAAGGAAGCCATGTCCTGGGATTTCATGCCGCCGACGAGCTTGCCGATGGAATTTTCAGGACCCGGAATTTCACCGCGGGACAGTGCCGAAAGCGTGCGGTAGCTCGTGTACTTCAAGCCCGCCTCCTGCACGTACCAGGTCGCCAGCTTGGCGCGCACCGCGCTGTCTTCGATGGCCGGCCTGCCGTCAATCTCGACGCTTTGCGCGAGGCGCTTGACCGAGCTGAACTTGGTGCCGCCACCGCCGGCGCCGATGCTGGCGCGCTCGTTCATGAGCGTCGTCAGCGACACCTGCCAGCCCTGACCAACCTCGCCGAGGCGCTGACTGTCCGGCACGCGAACGTCCGTGAAGTACACCTCGTTGAAGTTCGACTCGCCGGAGATCTGCTTGATCGGTTTGATCTCGATGCCGGGGCTTTTCATGTCGATATAAAAGTACGATAGACCCTTGTGCTTCGGCACGTTGGGATCGGTACGTACCACCAGGATGCCCCAGTCTGAGTAGTGCGCGCCGGACGTCCAGATTTTCTGACCGTTGATGACCCAGTCGTCACCGTCTTTCTCTGCCTTGGTGCGCAGTGCCGCCAGATCCGAACCGCCCGCAGGCTCACTGAAAAGCTGACACCAGATGTCCTCGCCGCTCGCCAGGCGCGGTATGAAACGCTGCTTGGCTTCCTCGTCCGCCCAGGTCATGAGCGTCGGCGCCGCCATCCCCTGCCCAATGCTGAAGACACCGGTTTCCGGCGCGTCGATCTTGGACTCTTCCTGGCCGAGAATGACCTGCTCAATGGCGTTTGCACCACGACCGCCGTACTCCTCCGGCCAGCGAATGCAGGCCCAGCCGGCATCCGCTTTGCGCTTCTGCCAGAATTTGGCGCGCGCCATGCCGTCCATATCAGCCATTTCTTCTTCGGTTGGCACGTTGGCTTCGAGCCATGCACGTGCTTTCTGACGAAACTCTGCTTCCTGTGGGGTATCTTCGAAATCCATCTTAATTCTCCTCCTTACGCCACATCAGCCTGTTCAGAGGCTGCAATCAATTTTTCCTGCCACAGGCCTTCGCTGCCGATGACCACCGAAAGCACCTTGGAACGGCGGTAGTAAAACTGACAGTCGAATTCCCACGTATACCCCATGCCGCCATGGGTCTGGATGTTCTCCTTCGACGAGTAGTAGTACGCCTGCGTGCTGCCAACTCTTGCCGTTGCCGCCGCCAGCGGCAGATCGGGCGCGTCGCTGTCGAGCGCCCACGCGCCGTAGTAGGCGTTGGACCGTGCCAGCGTATTCTTGACGTACATGTCGGCAAGCTTGTGTTTGATGGCCTGGTAAGAGGCAATCGGCCGGCCGAACGCGTAGCGGCCCATGGCATATTCTTTGGCCATCTCGAGAGAGGTCTCGGAACCGCCCAGCTGTTCCCATGCAAAAAGCACGGCAGCGCGGTCGAGCACTTGCTCGAGCAGCGCCCAGCCTTCGCCGTCAGCACCGAGCAGCTCAGCCGGTGCGCCGTCGAAGGTGACGTTCGCGTGATTGCGTGACGGGTCGAGGGTTTTTACCGCCTCACAGCTGACGCCGCCCTGATCGGTGGGGACGAGATAAAGCGAAGCGCCATCGCCGCCGGCGCTTTTCGCCGCGACGACCATCACATTGGCGATCTCGGCATCTGCGATAACCGGCTTGGTTCCGGAGATTTTCCCGTCGGTGACTGTCGTCTCGAGGTTTGCAGCGCTCGCCTGTCCTGCGCCTTCGGCGTAGGCAAACGCACCAATCACTTCTCCAGCCGCGAGCTTCGGCAGCCACTCGCCCTTCTGTGCTTCACTGCCGCCCGCGAGAATCGCCTCGGTGGCGAGATAGACGGATGATGAGAACGGCACCGGCGCACACGCGCGACCGAGCTCCTCGGCAATCACCACGAGCTCGTAGTAGGACAGTCCCAGACCACCGTGTTCTTCGGGGATAACGGTTGCGGTCCAACCCATCTCGACAATTTTCTGCCAGAGATCCTCGGCGTACAGTTCGTCGCCCTCCAGAACGCGCCGCACCACCGCGGGTGGGCAGTTTTCCGCGAGAAAACCGCGCGCCTGATCGCGCACGAGATTCGCGTCTTCGCTGAATTCGAAGTTCATAAGCCTCTCGTCTTTTTGAATGAAAGATGTCGCTTCGCCGGTGCCGCCGGTGTTTCCCGGTTTCGCACGCTTCGGCAAAATCTCGCCGCGCGGATACAAGATCCGACCGGCAACCGACTAAATCTATCATTTCACCCGAGCGTGAGCTAGCGAAGGGGGTTGCGTTAACATGGCACGCTGGATTAGCCGGGGGACTCAACATGACCGAATTCATTCGCACGCCGGACGAGAACTTCGCCGATCTCGACGACTTTACCTACGCACCGAACTACCACACGTGGCAGGACCTGCGCATGCACTATGTCGATGAAGGGCCGCAAGATGGCCCCGTCATGCTGCTGCTGCACGGCATGCCCACGTGGAGTTACCTCTACCGCAACATGATTCCCGCGCTGGTGGATGCGGGCTACCGGTGTATTGCTCCGGACCACATGGGCTTTGGCCGTTCTGACAAACCCACGGACATCCATTGGTATACGATCGCGAGACATACGGAGATCCTGACCTCGCTCATCACGACGCTGGATCTCGACAACATCACGCTTGTCTGTCAGGACTGGGGCGGACCGACGGGGCTCGCTCAGGCGGCCACGATGCCGGAGCGCTTCGAACGGCTCATCATCATGAACACCTGGCTGCATCATCCGGAGTTCGAATACACCGACGCCATTCTCAACTGGATTCAGAATTGGTACGAAGGTGGACGCTTTCATCTCGAACGGCCGAACGTTGGTCTGCTTCTGATCCTGCCCATGGCAGGCCCGGAGGTTGTGTTCCCGGCACTGATGGAAGGCACTGAGCCGGAAGTCGAGGGTGAGGTGGCGGCGGTCTACCGAGGATTTTCCGCCCCATACCGCGGCTTGCCGGACGAAGCTTTCAACGGCTACCGGCGCTTTCCCCTGTCCATTCCCGTGCGTAACTACGACAACGGCAACGGCGCTGCACAGACGCTTCACTACCGCACGCTCCTCAACTGGGACAAACACGTGCACTTCGTCTGGGGCTGCTCGGACGATGTCTTCAACGAGGCGTGGGGACGAAAATGGGCCGACCAGATGAACGCAACCTTCGACGCCATTCCCGACGCCGGCCACTTCTTGCAGAACACCCACGGCGCTGAGACCGCTGGATTCATACTGAAACGCATCGGCGAGGAATGACATGGAAACCGTCAACGAACGCACTGAAGGTGCGGTGCGCATCGTCGAGCTCGACCGCCCCGAGGCGCTGAACGCTTTCAGCGGACTTTTGATGGACGAGCTCTGCGATGCCTTCCTCGCCGCTGCCGAGGACGATGCCATCAAAGTTCTGGTTCTGACCGGCGCGGGACGCGCCTTTTCCGCCGGCGCTGACCTCATGGAGATGGGGCGCAGCACGTATTCACCTCGACACGGTTTCGACGGTCTGCTGGATGCCATTGTCTACTTTCCAAAACCTTTCATCGTCGCCGTCAACGGCGTCGGGGCTGGCATCGGCGCCACCATCTGTGGGTTGGCAGACTTCACGTTCATCGCCGAGAAAGCGCGGCTGCGCTGTCCGTTCTCAGCGTTGGGGCTCACCGCAGAGGCCGGCAGCACCATGACTTTACCGCTGCTCATGGGTAAACAACGGGCCAGCTGGTTTCTGATGGCGGGAGAGTGGATGAGCGGTCCCGAAGCGGTCGAGACGGGCCTCGCCATGAAATGCCTGCCGCAGGACGCGCTCATGCCCTACGCGCTGGAAGCGGCGCAGAAGCTCGCAAAGCTGCCGCTGTCTTCCCTGAAGATGACGAAAAATCTCGTCAACGAGCCGCTGCGGGAACCGCTCCGCGCCGCGATGAAAGCGGAGAACAAAGGACTCGCGGATCTCCTCGGCAGCCCGGGCAACAAAGAAGCGCTGGTTGCCTTCCGCGAAAAACGTGAGCCGGACTTCAGCGGGATGTAGGACGTCGTCGGAAGGCCAGGAAGGCGAGCAGCAGACTAATGAGCACTACGGGTACCGGCCACCACGTAGCCAGCGCGGGCGATTCGAGTACTGCAGGTCGCGTGGGTGCTTGATCGGCATCACCCACCTCGTAAGCCTCTATCATCGCCGGGTCCATACCGTCTTCTATGAGCGCGTTGCGGCGACGTATGCGCTCTTCATTGGCTTTCGCGAAAGCCGCATCCTCAGCCGCGGCGGTCTGCAGATCGGTCTGCATTCGCGATTCCACATCCTGCTCGAACGCCTCGATCTCGGCCGGGTCAACGCCAGCTGCCGCCGCCTGCTGCAGGAGGTACTCCAGAAGACGCGGATTCCCGCACGTGTTGCCTGAGCAGCTGAAGCCGTTGCGTGCAACGCTTGCCATGAATTCGCGCGCCAGGTTCTCACGAATTTCCGCCGACGCATCCCAGTAACCCTTGCGGGTGACTTCGAGCATGCGTGCGGTCATGTCCTGATAGGCGGGTGGCGAGTGCTCATCGAAGAAGGCCTCGAGAGAAAGCTCATGCACATCCTCGACGTAGGTGCCGTAAACCTCTTCCCAGTCCCGATCGTTCACAGTGTTGCTCGCAGTGGCGTCCCAGCCCCAGAGATATTCGACGAACGCGCGCATCTCCCCGGCACCGGCATAACCTTCAGTCTGCATCCCTTCAATCCACGTCGGGTTGAAATAACGTGTGCGCATCTCTGTGCCAAGGAATTCGTTGATGCCTGTCATCGCCGGTTTAGAGGGATCGCGTGTATTGGTGACCGTCATCATTGGCGTCTCGCCGTCCACGCTTTTCACGGCATTGGCAAGCCCGCCCATGTACATGTAGAAGTCGTCGTTATCGAGCCCGCCGTAGAGCATGGTCGAACTCGAGTGCACGATGGTTTCAGTGCCGGAAAGCGCCAGCCGGAAAACGTCCTCCATCGGCTCGCCCCAGAACCCATTCCCGTAGCCATGACCCATCTTTTTCAGATAGTCGTGCGCCATGCCAACGTCTGTTTCCCAGGTGCCGCTGGCCTCGGCGATACGGGACACGTTGAGATTGAACGTGCCCGGCGCCTCATCGAAGATGCGCACACCGGCGTGACGTTCGGCGAGCTTAGGCTCATAGCCGAAGTCGATGAGCGTCTGCCGTGTTTCGAGGTAGTGTCTGCGCACCGCATTGTCCGGCTCATCGAGTTCTTTGACACGCTGCACCGCTCTGTCCATCAGCATGGTCACGTTGTGAAACATGCCCTCGGCAGCGCTTGCGATGACAATGTCGACGCGCGGGCGGTTGAGTTCCGCGCGCGGAATGACCTCAACGTCCACTACCTTGTCGCGAGCGTCCCACACAGGCCGGGTACCCAGCAGGTGAAAAATCTGCGATTCGAGAACCCCTTCGTGGCGTATGGTTTCATCGCCCCAGATGACAAACGAGACCTTGTCCGGATAGCTGCCATTTGCCTCCATGTGGCGCGTGAGCATGGTGGACGCAAGCTCCGTTCCCAGGCGCCAGGCAGCCTTTGTCGGCACCTTGTCAGGATCGATGCCAAAAAAGTTTTTCCCGGTCGGATAAGCGTCCGGGTTACGAATCGGCTCGCCGCCGGTACCACCCGGGACATACCCCCCCTGCAGGGCGTGGACCGTGCGGCTGAGCTCGAGCTGAGCGGACGCGACGATACGCTCGTCCATCTCTTCCTTGAGAATGACTACCTCGTTACCAATCAGACTACGGTCGATGCTCACGACGGCGTCCACCGTACTCGCACGCGCCTCAGCCACAGGCAGCCGGCCCAAAGCGTGCAAGCCGTAAGGAATGTTCTGCGACTTCATGTCCGCGATGTAAGCCTGCAGCGTATGGATGACATCATGATCGATGACCCGCGCACGGCTCGCGCCACGGGCGTCGGCATAGTGAGTTTCGTCGCTGCCGTGCTCACCTTGCGCCTCAAACCCATGCTCGAGGGCGCGCTCCTCATCAGCCTGCGTGAGGTTTAGTTCGAGATCGTCGCTGATGCCGAGCTCCTCCACCAGCGCGTAGATGTCTGAGGCATATTCCGCGGCAAGCTCCGGGTTTTTCCGCAGGTTCCGGTGATAGCTGTCCACTCTTTCAGAGAGCTCGGCAAGCTCCGCGTACACACCGCCTTTCACAAACGGCGGAACCATGTGGTCAATGAGCGTCGCTGCGCTGCGCCGCCGGGCTACAAGGCCTTCTCCCACCACGTCGACGTTGTAGGGGTATACGTGGGGCAACGCGCTGATGAGCGCCTCCGGCGCATCGGCATCGGAGAGACCAACGTCTTTGCCGTCAAGCCACTCCAGCGTGCCATGCGTACCGATGTGAAGCACGGCGTCAGCGCCGAAATCGTTCTTCAGCCAGGCATATGTCGCGACATACTGATGGTGCGGCGCCAGATCGTCGGCATGATAAAGCTGCTGGTCGTCTTCTCCCCAGCCGCGTGCCGGCTGCGGCAGTAACACCACGTTACCGAATTGCAACGCTGGAACGAAAAAAGCCCGGTCCGTCACGTCGAACATCAGGGTTTCGTCACCCGGCGGTCCCCAATCTGCGTTGACTTTCGCAACCAGGCGGTTGTCCATCCCAGCGAGCCATTCCTGATAACGCTGGAGCGGCACCTTGATACCCCTTTTTTCGGCCGCGATCGCAGCAAGCTCACCGGGAGCATAGCCGGCGATGTTACGCACGCCGCTGGTCAATTGTTCGAGTAGCACGTCTTCCTCGAAACGGGCCTGCCCCAGGGTATAGCCTTCCGTCACGAGCCGGTTGAACAGGTTTGCCAGAGATCCTGCAACGTTGAGGTAGCTGGCACCGATCCCGGCAGCACCCGCGGGATAGTTGTAGAAGAAAACGGCGAGCCGCTTGTCTGCGTTGGGTTTGGCTGCTAGCGCCGCCAGATTGAGTGCGCGGTCGACTGCGCGTCTGACGCGCGGTGCTATGGGCGTTTGAAACACCGCGGGTACGCCGGTTTCGGGCGCAATCGCGCGCTCCCGACTGCCAACGACGGTGGGCGCGATAAGACCCGCAAGCTCGGGGGCCGCCACCTGAAACGTGCCTTCGAAGAGCGACAATCCGGTTGGCGAAGCCTCCCACTCAGCGGAACTGCGACCGTACAGGGTCACCGCGTTGATGATCGGGACGTCTATGGTTGAAAGCGTGCTGGCCATATCCGGTTGAGCAAATCGAAACAGGAGCCCGAGCACAACGTCCGCACGGGCGTTGCCCTTGTCGTCGACAAGGTACTGCTGCATGGCCGCGTGGCCCGGATATCCGAAGAAAGGAATCGCCTCGCCGCCCT
>JANQPF010000030.1 GCA_028285415.1 Pseudomonadales bacterium | reverse complement strand
CGACTTCCCCACCCCGCTGCCCGGTGACGATCTAGAGCACGGCGTGCCGACGGGGCCCTTGTGGGGGCGTGGCCGCAGCACTACGTCGGGTGAGGCGTTGCGCGTGGAGCAGGCGGCGCTCGCACCCTATGCCGAGATCTGTGAGCGGCTGGAGTACGCCGGCGTTGATCAGGCGCGACGGCCGCTGTGGGTGACACCACAGGCTTTCCACTGTGAGGTGGCGGCGGATGTCTGCAGCTTGCATTTCACGTTGCCCCCCGGCGCTTATGCGTCGGCGCTACTGAACGAGGCTGTGCAGCTGGAGGAGCCGGCGCGTGGGTGATTTCGACCTCGAAGGCATTGGTATGACCTCACAGCGCACCCGTGATCGTCTGGTCAATCGGCTGCGGGAGCAGGGGATTGTGCGCGAGGATGTGCTTGCCCAGATCGGCAGCGTCCCCCGGCATATTTTCGTCGACGAGGCGTTGGCGCATCGAGCGTATGAAGACACGGCGTTGCCGATTGGCCACGGTCAAACCATTTCACAGCCGTTTGTCGTGGCACTCATGACTGAGCTCCTGCTCGAGGTTGCACCCAGCAGCGTGCTCGAGATTGGCACCGGGTGCGGCTATCAGACCGCCGTCCTTGCGCGTCTTTGTGAACGTGTCTATACGGTGGAGCGCGTGGCCGCCCTCGAACCCAGGGCGCGGGAGCGCCTTGCCGCCATGCGACTCAGGAACGTGGTCTGCCGGGTCGGCGACGGCTACGAAGGCTGGTCTCAGTACGCGCCGTTTGATGCCATCATCGTGACCGCGGCGCCACCGGCAGTGCCGCCGCGGCTTCTGGAGCAGCTGGCGCCGGGCGGACGCCTCATAGTGCCGGTAGGTGGCGGCGACGTGCAGGAGCTGAAAGTCATCGATCACACCGAGGATGGCTTCGAAGAGCATGTGCACGAACGAGTGCGTTTTGTGCCTCTCAAGACGGGCGTCACGCCGGAATAAGAGATGAGCCGACCTGAAGCACCTGAAGCGGCAGATCGTGAGCAGATGAGCCTGCTCGGCCTTGGCGTGCGCGGCCTGCTGATGGGGATTGCCGAGGTGGTACCGGGGGTGTCGGGCGGCACCATTGCCTTCATCACAGGGATTTACCACGACCTGGTGAAAAGCCTCGCCAGCTTCGGGCCGGAGTCGCTCGCACTCCTGACCCGGCCGCGGGCGTTCGCGCTGCATCACAACCTGCGTTTTCTGCTGACCCTTGCTGCGGGCATGGCGCTCGGCGTTGTGCTTTTCGCCAGACTCGTCAACTACCTCCTCGCGCATCACCAGGCGCTCGTCTGGGCGTTTTTCGGCGGCGTGATCCTCATGAGCGTGTGGCTGATTGGGCACGCTCGCGCACCGCGAGCGTTGCTGCTGTGGTTGCCTCCCGGTCTCGTGGCAGGGCTGGCGCTCTTGTGGCTGCCGCAGACGGAAGCTTCGCCGGGTATGCTGGCCATTCTTCTGGCGTCTTCCGTTGCTGTTTGCGCATGGTTGTTACCGGCAGTCTCGGGTAGCTATGTGCTTCTTGCCCTTGGCGTCTACGCGCCGGTGATCGCTGCTGTGGCAGAGGTGAATGTGCCTGTGCTCGCAACCGTCGCGGCAGGCTGTGCGCTGGGACTGTTGCTTTTTGCGCGGCTCCTTGCATGGCTCCTGCGCCGCTATGCGGAGCCGCTGTTGAGCTTCCTCACCGGATTCATGCTCGGCTCTGTGGTGAAACTCTGGCCCTGGCAGGATTCGACCGGCGTCGATGCGCTGGCCCGATTGCTCACACCAACGCAGGCGCAGCTTGTCGACGCCAGCGTTGCCGGTACCTGGACCGTTCTCATCTGCGCGCTGCTCGGCGCGGTGGCAATATGGGCGCTGGCGCGATTTTCTCCCGACTGACGGCGGCCCTCCTGGCGGGCGTGCTGCTGGCCGGCTGCCTGGCCAAAGGCCAGCCGCTCGTTGCCGAGCGCTCGGTGCTCGATGACCCGCCGCATCGCGGCGGCACGTACACCGTGCGACCGGGCGATACCCTGTACGCCATTGCCTGGCGCTTTGAGCTCGACATCAACGGGCTTGCACGCGCCAACGGGCTGCGCGAGCCGTTTACGCTGAGGCCGGGGCAGCGCATCCGCCTGACCACCCAGGGCGCGCCCGGGGCCAGGGTGCGCAGCGAGCCGCGCCAGCCGCCCAGACCGGCCGTTGCGGGACAACCGAGGCCCGCGCCGCGTAGCGCCTGGGTGTGGCCGCTGGCGCTGGATCCGGCGGCCGAATTCGGCGCGGGTGGAGGCAAAGGCATGGACTTTGTGCTCAACCAATCGCGTGCCCGCGTGCGCGCGGCCAACGCAGGCGAGGTGGTCTACGCCGGTAACGGCCTCGGCGGGTTCGAGCGCCTGATCATCCTGCGCCACGGCCCGCATCTTCTTTCCGCCTACGGCTTCGATGGGGAAAGCCTCGTCGCCGAGCGTCAAACGGTTAAAGCTGGCGCCGGAATTGCCGACATAAGGAACAGAGGTGGGACAAAGCAGTCGCTGCACTTCGAGCTGCGCCGGGATGGCGCGCCGATAGACCCAAGGTCCGTGTTGCGTTAGTCCGACCGTATGTACCCCGGCGCGAGGGTAGCTACCGCCGTCGCCGGCATCAACGGACTGACATTTGACTGGCACAGGGACGCAGCATCGACATGAAAACCAAAGAAACCGAAACCGAGCAGGTTGTACTGGCACCGCTGGATGCGCAGGACGAACCGTCAAATGATGAGTCGCCGGACGCAACGCAGCTGTATCTGCAGGAAATCGGTTATGCACCGCTTCTGACCGCGGATGAGGAAAAACATTTCGGGCGCCTGGCACGAAGCGGTGACGCTGCCGGCCGCAAGCGCATGATCGAATCCAACCTGCGTCTGGTCGTCAAGATTTCCCGGCGTTATCTCAATCGGGGGCTGTCGCTGCTCGATCTCATCGAGGAGGGTAACCTCGGTCTCATACACGCGGTGGAAAAGTTCGATCCGGAACGCGGGTTTCGCTTTTCGACCTATGCCACCTGGTGGATTCGCCAGGCCATCGAACGCGCCATCATGAATCAGACGCGTACCATTCGCCTGCCGGTCCACGTGGTCAAGGAGATGAATTACTACCTGCGCGCCGCGCGCGAGCTGTCACAGAAGCTCGACCACGAGCCGACGCCGGATGAAATCGCCGAGCTGATCGACAAACCCGTCGATGACGTGCGCCGCATGCTGAAACTGTCCGAGCGGGTCGAGTCGATTGATGCCGTGCGCGAAGTCGGCGACCGCAGCCGGTTGGAAATGGTGGCGGACGAGAACTCGCCGGACCCGGCGGCGCAGGTGCAGCGGTCGGATCTCTTCGACAAGCTCGACATGCTGCTCAGTAACCTCTCCGACAAGCATCAGGAAGTCATCAGCCGGCGTTTCGGGCTGCGGGGTCACGCTCGCGCCACGCTCGAAGAAGTCGGCTCGGAAATTGGTCTCACGCGTGAGCGCGTCAGGCAGATACAGGTGGAAGGACTCAATCGGCTGCGCCGCTCACTGGAAGAGCACGGCCTGTCGAGCGATCAGATCTTCTCCTAGCGATACCCGGGAAGAGCTAGCGTTCGAGCAGCTCGAGCTTGTTGGGCTTGCCGTCCCAATCTTCGGCGTCTTCCGGCGGATCTTTCTTTTCCGTCAGGTTCGGCCAGGTTTCGGCAAGCTCGGCGTTCAGCTCCAGAAACTGCTGCTGATCTTCCGGCAGCTCGTCCTCGGAGAAAATGGCCTCCGCGGGACACTCCGGCTCACACAGCGCGCAGTCGATGCATTCGTCGGGATGGATGACGAGCATGTTGGGACCTTCATAGAAACAGTCGACCGGACACACCTCGACACAGTCGGTGTGTTTGCACTTGATACAGTTTTCGCCAACTACAAATGTCATGTTTACCCTGAGGTCCTCAAAAGGCTGGATATTCTAGCGGAAGAACGGGCGGTGTCGAGGGGTATGCCCGAGTAAAGCTGCTCAGGATTCGTGCAGGAGCGCCTTGAGCTCGTACAGCAGATTCAGCGCCTCGCGGGGACTGAGGGCATCGACGTCGGCACTTTCGAGTCGCTCGAGAAGCTCCGCCGCGAGCGGATCTTCCGCCGGCGCCGGGGCGGCAAAGAGGTCCGGCTGGCGGGGATCGAACCCCCCCTGCTCGAAACTTGCCAGGCGCTGGCGTGCGTGCTGGAGCACGCCGCGCGGCACACCGGCGAGCTTGGCCACCTGGATGCCGTAGCTTTGGCTGGCAGGACCCGGTTCCACCTGATAGAGAAACACGATGTC
The DNA here is from genome assembly GCA_028285415.1 of Pseudomonadales bacterium. Classification (GTDB taxonomy): domain Bacteria; phylum Pseudomonadota; class Gammaproteobacteria; order Pseudomonadales; family Azotimanducaceae; genus UBA4421. Next base: position 76,438 of record JANQPF010000030.1, on the reverse strand, counting down.
GCCGCGGTGCTCGGTTGCGCTCATGTGGATGTTGCCGACGCCGGCGGTGGTTGCGCCGAGGGCGGTCAGCTCGAAGTAGTGCGTGGCGAAGAGCGTCAGCGCTCGGGCGGATTCCGCAAGGTGCTGGGCGCATGCCCAGGCAAGTGCAAGGCCGTCGTAGGTGGACGTGCCGCGGCCGATCTCGTCGAGGAGCACGAGGCTTTCATCGGTGGCGTTGTGCAGAATGTTCGCGGTTTCGGTCATTTCCACCATGAACGTGGAGCGTCCGCCGGCCAGATCGTCGGCGGCGCCGATGCGGGTAAAAATGCGATCCAGCGGGCCAATCTCAGCGGCTCTGGCGGGCACGTAGCTACCGCAGCAGGCGAGCAGGCAGATGACGGCGGTCTGGCGCATGTAGGTCGATTTACCCCCCATGTTGGGACCGGTCAGTATCAGCATGCGCGTGTCGTCGCTGAGGTGCAGATCGTTGGCAATGAAAGGTGCCGTGCTTGCCGCCTTGACGACAGGATGCCAGCCTGCCTCGATGGCAATGCCGGCTGCGTTGCTGAAGGTGGGCGGGCAGAAGTCGAGCGTATCGGCGCGCTCGGCAAACGTGGCCAGCACGTCGATCACCGCCAGCGCATTGCAGGCCGTGCGCAGCGCCGGCAGATGCCCGGCGATCTGCTCCAGCAGATCCGCATACAGCGACTTTTCGAGCGCCAGCGCCCGGCTGGCGCTGGACAGCGCTTCTTCTTCGAAGCGCTTGAGCTCCGGCGTGATGTAGCGTTCCGCGTTTTTCAGCGTCTGGCGCCGCACGTATTCGGCAGGCAGCTCACCCTTGGCGGCTTTACTCGTCTCGATGTAGTAACCGTGTACCCGGTTGTAGCCCACCTTGAGCGTCGTGATGCCGGTCCGCTCACGCTCGCGCAGCTCCAGATCTGCCAGGTAACCGGCGGCGTTGTCGCTCAGATTTCTGAGCTCGTCGAGCGCGCCGTCGTAGCCGGCGGCGATGCAGCCGCCGTCCCGGATCGTGGCCGGCGGAGCGGGCACGATGGCGCTTTCCAGCAGGGTCTGCAGCGCGCTGAAGTCAGCGAGATCTGCGAGCAGCTCGACGTTACGGGGTGCTTCGATCGGCGCGAGCGCCTGCCTGAGCGGTGGCAGCACGGCAAGCGTCGTGCCCAGCCGCTCCAGATCCCGCGGCGTTGCCGAGCGCAGACCAACGCGGGTGAGGATGCGTTCCATGTCGCCACCGCCCTCGAGCACGCGCCGCACGTCAGCGTAGACGGAACGCTCGAGCGCGTCGCGTACCCAGGTCTGCCGCGCCAGCACCTGCGCGCGCTGCCGCGATGGTTCGTGCAGCCAGCGACGCAGCTGGCGGCTGCCCATGGGTGTGCAGGTGGTGTCCATCAGGGCAAACAGAGTGTGATCGGTTGCGCCGTTCACGCGCTGGTCGATTTCGAGGTTGCGACGGGATTGCGCGTCGAGCTGTATCAGCCGGCTCGAGTCGGTCACGCGGATCTGCTGGACGAACTTCAGATCCTGACACTGAGTTTGCCGGCCGTAGTCGAGCGCCGCCGCGGCGGCACCGAGACAGGGACTGTCGCTCTCGATGCCGGTGCTGGCGGTGACGTCGTGTTCGAAGTGCTCGCTCAGGCGGTGGCGCGCGCTCACGGTATCGAAGCTGAGTGACGGCAGGCTGCGCACGCTGAGTTCAGCGGGCGGCTGCCAGCCGCTGTCGTCGGGCACGAGCAGCTCCGTCGGCCCGGTCTGCTGCAGAAAATCGGCCAGCGCCGCGGTCGATTCGAGCTCAGCCAGCTCGATGTAGCTCGACGCCAGATCGAGTCCGGCGACCCCGAAACCGTCGCCGGCGGGCTTGACGGCCAGCAGGCGGCTGCGTGCACCGGCGTCGAGCAGCGCTTCGTCGGTGAGCGTGCCCGGCGTCACGATGCGTTTGACCTCGCGCGCCACCGGCCCCTTGCTGGTGGCGGGATCGCCCACCTGCTCGCAGACGGCGACGCAGCGGCCGAGTTTGACCAGCCGCGCCAGATAGCCGTCCGCCGCGTGGTAGGGGACACCGCACATGGGTATCGGTTCGCCGCCGCTCTGCCCGCGCTTGGTCAAGGTAATGTCCAGGAGCTCCGCGGCGGTTCGCGCGTCGTCGAAGAACAGCTCATAAAAATCGCCCATGCGGTAGAACAGCAGGGCGTCCGGGTGAGCGGCTTTGATGGCCAGGTACTGCTGCATCATCGGCGTATGGGACGACGTCTGCGATGCGTCCTGGTTGGCGTTGGCGACCATTGTTATTGTGTGAATGTGTCCTTGGCAGAGAGTGAACTACAGGCGCAAATCCGGAGTCAACCTGCGACCCGCCAAAGCCGTCGATGGTTCGCCGAACAGCTGTCTTCAAACCCTCTTTGCGGTGAGAAATTCGCCCGACGACCATTTCCAGCTTGCAAACGGGTACTGAATGAATATACAGTAGCTCGCGTACCGCAAAAAGGACTCACCATGGCTCAGAATTCCAAGTCTTCCTCGTCAGAGCACCAGGATGGCAGCCAGGCCGGTAAACAGGCCGGTAAACAGGCCGATAAACAGGCCGGTAAACAGGCTAATCCCGAAAAAGAGCGCGCGCTGAGCGCCGCGCTTGCGCAGATCGAGCGCCAATTCGGCAAAGGTTCGCTGATGCGCCTCGGCGATCAGGAACAGGTGATGATCCCCTCCGTTTCCACCGGTTCGCTGGGCCTGGACATTGCGCTTGGTATCGGCGGTCTGCCGCGCGGCCGTATCGTCGAGATCTACGGCCCGGAATCCTCGGGTAAGACGACGCTGACGCTGCAGGTTGTGGCGGAAGCGCAGAAAGCCGGGGGCACCTGCGCCTTCATCGATGCCGAGCACGCGCTCGATCCGCTGTACGCCCAGGCCCTCGGGGTGGATACGGACGAGCTGCTGGTCTCGCAGCCGGATACCGGGGAGCAGGCGCTGGAAATCTGCGACATGCTCGTGCGTTCCAGTGCGGTCGACGTCATCGTCGTGGACTCCGTTGCCGCGCTGACGCCGAAAGCGGAGATTGAAGGCGAGATGGGCGACTCCCACGTGGGTCTGCAGGCACGGCTCATGAGCCAGGCGCTGCGTAAAATGACCGGCATCATCAAACAGTCGAATACCATGGTCATCTTCATCAACCAGATTCGTATGAAGATTGGCGTCATGTTCGGATCTCCCGAAACCACCACCGGCGGCAACGCGCTGAAATTCTATTCTTCCGTCCGCCTCGACATTCGTCGTATCGGCGCGGTCAAGGAAGGCGATGAGGTTGTGGGCAACGAAACCCGGGTCAAGGTCGTCAAGAACAAGGTCTCGCCACCCTTCCGCCAGACGGAATTCCAGATCATGTACGGCAAGGGCATTCACCACACCGGAGAGATTCTCGAGCTCGGCGTACAGCAGGGCATCATCGAAAAGTCCGGTGCGTGGTACGCCTACGGTTCCGATCGCATTGGCCAGGGTCGCAAGAATGCCGCGGACTACCTCGACGAGAATCCCGCAACGAAAGCAGAGATTGAAGCGGAGATTCGCCGTCAATTGATGCCCCATCTCGCGGAAGCCAGCATGGATGACGTTGTCATCCCCGAGGCCGCGCAGGAAAGTCTCTAGCCTGCTGAACAGATGGACCTGATCGAGGAGGCAGCAGCGCTCGATGCAGCGAAAGCACTGAGCTCTGCGTTGCGTATGCTTGGCCAACGCGAGCACAGTCAGCGCGAGCTGGTGACTAAGTTGCGGCGAAAGTTTCCCGAGCTTGCTGACGATCAGGTCGACGCGGTGATTGGCGAGCTTCTCGAAAACGACTGGCTGAGCGATACGCGCTATGCCGAAACGCTCATCCGCTCCCGCGCCAACCGCGGTTATGGTCCGCATTACATTGCCAGAGAGCTTTCGGTTAAAGGTATCTCAGCGGAAACGGCTGACGAGCAGATGGAGGCCCAGGGCCTCGACTGGCTGGCCCTGGCTGTCGAGCTGGTCCAGCGGCGCCACCCCGCGGCGCAGGAATCTGCGGAACTCTGGCAGCGCGCCGCGCGCTATCTGCAGCGGCGCGGCTTTCCTTCGGACCTCATTGCCCGTGCGCTGGGCGACTGTCCTTATCCCTCGTAACACACCCCGTCTGCCTTCGTGAGTGGCGCGGAACTCGCTGCGTAAACCCGGGCGTTTTACATTATACTTGCGCGCCATTTTTAACTGCCGTCTGTTGAATGATGAAGACTGCCGATCTCAGACAAGCGTATTTGTCGTTTTTCGAGGAACGGGGGCACCGCATTGTGCCGTCGAGCTCCCTCGTGCCACACAACGATCCGACGCTGCTGTTTACCAACGCGGGCATGAATCAGTTCAAAGATCCGCTGCTCGGACGATCGGACCCGGGGTACCGGCGCGCAACCTCTGCCCAGCGGTGCGTGCGCGCAGGCGGTAAACACAACGATCTCGAGAACGTCGGCTACACGGCAAGGCATCACACGTTCTTTGAGATGATGGGCAACTTTTCATTTGGCGATTATTTCAAAGAAGAAACCATCACCTGGGCGTGGGACTTTGTCACGGAGGTGCTGGCACTGCCTGCGGAGAAGCTCTGGATTACTGTGCACCCGACGGACGCTGAGGCCCGCGAACTGTGGGAAAAGAAAATAGGCCTGCCTCGCGATCGTGTCATCGATCTCGAAGAGAACTTCTGGACGATGGGTGACACCGGTCCCTGCGGTCCGTGCACAGAGCTCTTCTACGATCACGGTCCGGACGTTGCCGGCGGTCCGCCGGGCTCGCCGGACGAAGACGGTGATCGTTACATCGAATTCTGGAATCTTGTCTTCCCGCAGTTTGACCGTTCCGCGGATGGTGAATTGACGCCGCTGCCCCAGCCTGGCGTGGATACCGGTATGGGGCTGGAGCGTATGGCGGCCATCATGCAGGGAGTGCACAGCAATTATGAGATAGACCTGTTCCGTAACGTGCTGCTGGCGGCAGGCGGCTTTGCCGGTATCAACGACGAGGCGGAGATTCTGGCGAACGCATCATTGCGGGTGATCGCGGATCACATCCGTTCGAGTGCTTTCCTGATTGCTGACGGTATCGTGCCGGGCAACGAGGATCGTGCCTACGTCCTGCGCCGGATCATCCGTCGCGCGCTCCGTCATGGAAACAAGCTCAACATCAAAGAACCGTTCTTCCACAAGTTGGTCAACGTACTGGCCGACGAAATGGGTGAGGCTTATCCGGAGCTTGTGGCCAATCAGGCGCAGGTCACCGAAGCGCTGCGCCACGAAGAGGAACGCTTTGGCGAAACGCTCAATCAGGGTATGGAAATACTGCGTGGGCGAATTGGTGAGCTCGAGGACAATACCATCCCCGGCGAGCTCGTTTTCCAGCTCTACGACACCTACGGTTTCCCTGCTGACCTTACCGCCGACGTCGCGCGTGAGCGCAACCTCGATGTCGACATGGCAGGCTTCGAAGCCGCAATGGAAGAGCAACGATCCCGCGGACGCGCTGCCGCGAGCTTCTCGGCGAGCCTCGGTCAGCGTATCTCCGTCGGCAGCAAAGTGGATTTTCTCGGCTATGAAGCCACTACCGGCGAGAGCGGCATTGAGGCGCTTTTCGACATGGAGGGTGAAACGGTCGAGCAGCTCAGCGCCGGTCAACAGGGTGTTGTGGTGCTGGAGCAGACCCCGTTCTATGCGGAATCCGGCGGCCAGGTCGGGGACGTTGGCACCTTAAGTGCCGCTGGCGTCGAGTTCCGTGTCGATGACACGCAAATCAGCGGTGAGCAGTTCATGCACATCGGTGAAGTGATCGAAGGTGCGCTCGAGTCCAGCACCAGGCTCGCGGCAGACATTGACGTTGGCCGGCGGGAGCGCATCAAGCGCAACCACTCGGCGACGCACCTGCTGCATGCTGCGTTGCGCAGCGTGCTCGGCAGCCACGTGCAGCAGAAAGGTTCGCTCGTCAACGATGAGAAACTGCGTTTCGACTTTTCGCACACGCAACCCGTGACGGTTGACGAGCTGCGCCGGATCGAAGACATGGTCAACGAGCAGATTCTCTTGAATAGTCCTGTGGAAACCGCGCTGATGTCATACGACGACGCCCTCGAGCGTGGGGCAATGGCGCTCTTCGGCGAAAAGTACGGCGACGAGGTTAGGGTGCTCAGCATGGGCGGCGACTACTCCGTGGAACTCTGCGGCGGGACGCACGTAGCGCGCACTGGAGACATAGGCCTCCTGAAGGTCGTCGCGGAAACCGGAATTGCAGCCGGGGTGCGACGCATCGAAGCGGTGAGCGGCCAGGGTGCTCTGGCATTGATTCGCGAACAGGAAGCCGTCCTAGATGGCGTTGCCACGCTCGTCAAAAGCAATCGTCAGGAAGCCGTCGAGCGCGTGGCCGCGGTGCTCACTGAGAATAAGTCTTTGAGCAAAGCACTTGCCGATGCCGAACAGAAGCTTGCCGCCAGTCAGGGATCAGATCTGGCGCAAGCTGTCGAAGACATCGCTGGCGTTTCGTTTATTGCCGCGGAGGTTGGCGGTGACAATAAAGCCATGATGCAGACGCTCGATACGCTTCGATCACAGTTCGCCTCGAGCGTTATTGTCCTTGCTACTCTCGACGGCGGTCGCGTTGGACTTGTTGTCGGCGTCAGCAAAGATCTCAATGAAAAAATCAAAGCGCCAGACATCATGGCCGTTGTGGGACCGAACGTTGGCGCTAAAGGCGGCGGCCGGCCGGACCTTGCACGCGCGGGTGGGGGTGACAACCCACAGGGTCTGGCAGACGCGTTTGCAGCGGCGCGGGAATACGTTGCATCTACGCTGAGCTGAAATGGCGCTCATCGTTCAAAAATACGGTGGCACGAGCGTTGGTGACATCGAACGCATCAAAGGCGTTGCAGCCCGGGTTGCGGGCTATTGTCAGCAGGGGCATCAGGTTGTCGTGGTCGTCTCGGCCATGTCCGGGGAAACCAATCGGCTGGTGGCGCTGGGTCAGGAAATGGCTGACGGGGATCCGGACGCGCGGGAAATGGATGTGCTGACCGCTTCCGGGGAGCAGGTCAGCATAGCGCTGCTCTGTCTTGCCTTACACAACCTGAGCATCCGGGCGCGCAGCTTTCTCGGGGACCAGGTCGCCTTGCACACCGATGACACGCACGGCAAAGCCCGTATCAAACGGATCGATACGAATCACCTCGAACAGGCGCTGACAGACGGCTGTGTGCCGGTGGTGGCGGGCTTTCAGGGTGTCGGCAGCGACGGGGCCATCACCACGCTTGGCCGGGGCGGCTCGGATACGTCGGCTGTTGCGCTGGCAGCCGCGCTCAAGGCCGACGAGTGTGAGATCTGCACCGACGTCGACGGCGTGTATACAGCCGATCCACGGCTTGTCGAGTCTGCGCGACGTCTGGACCACATCACGTTCGAAGAAATGTTAGAGCTTGCGAGCCTCGGATCGAAAGTCCTGCACCCGCGTTCGGTAGAGTTTGCCGGCCGCTACGACGTGCCGTTGCGCGTGATGTCGACCTTCGTGGAGGGCCCCGGCACGTTGATAACGATAGAGAGCGAGAATATGGAACAACCCCTTGTATCGGGCATTGCTCATGCCAGAGACGAAGCCAAGCTGACCGTATCCGGTGTGCCGGACATACCGGGGATCGCATCTAAGATTCTTGGTCCTATCGGCCGCGCCAACATCGAAGTCGACATGATCGTGCAGAACACCGGCGCTGATGGACTGACGGACTTCACCTTTACGGTAAAGCGTCAGGACTATCATCAGGCGCAGTCATTGCTGAAACCCATCGCAGAGGAGATTGGCGCGCGAGAGGTGAGCGGTGATAACGAGATTGCGAAAGTTTCCATCGTCGGCGTGGGCATGCGCTCCCACGCCGGTGTGGCCACACGTACGTTCGACTGCCTGGCCTCGGAAAATATCAACATCCAGATGATTTCTACGTCGGAAATAAAAATATCCGTTGTAGTAGCGGAAAAGTATATGGAGTTGGCCGTCAGAGCACTACACTCCGAGTTCGACTTGAATAACGAAGAACTGCCTCAATAAGGCAGCTGGACAACAAAACCAGTGCGGGACAGCAGAAAGGAGAAGGTGTGTGCTAATTCTGACTCGCAGAGTGGGGGAAACCCTCATGATTGGTGATGAAATCACCGTCACTGTTTTGGGCGTGAAAGGAAATCAAGTCAGAATTGGCGTCAACGCGCCGAAGGATGTCGCCGTACATCGCGAAGAGATTTTCGAACGTATCAAGCAGGAAAAAGACGAGCCTCGAGACGGCGATTCGGAGGTGTGATTGCCCGTGAAAATTTCCATCACTTATTGCGCCCAGTGAAACTATGAACCGCAGGCAGTCAGTCTGGCTGCCAAGCTGAAAGAAGCCTTTGATAGTGTGGCGACGCTCGTCCCGGAAGGGCGCGGCATATTCGACGTCACGATCGACGGCGAACTGGTATTCTCGAAATACGACACGGGCGCGTTTCCGGACGAGGACGCGCTGGTCGCTCAGATCCGGCAGCGGATAGCCGGCAGCGGATAGGATGAAGCGGCTACAGGCGCCCGTCGCAAAAGCGAGGTTCAAACCTACCGTTGCGCTTGCCACTCGGTCTGCAGGTCTAAGGTGCAGCCTCAGCGACGCACTGTCGCAATGAGCGCCAACGCGAAGGCTAATCAGGTAGTCACCCGATGTTTCCGGCTCAATCACCGTTACTCCAATTGGAGGCAATTGCGACGGGCGCGACTGTCATAGTAGGGCGAGTGACCGTTGATCGCCATGAACGAAACAGAACGAAACGCGATTAAAACGGAGCGTGACCCGGGCTCTTGGGTATACGACAAGGTCATGCGCCCGCGCTGATGCTGAAATTCAGCCGCCCGGCACGGCGATACGCAGGGCGGGACGCATGTAGCGCAGTGTACTCGAGCACCCTGGGGGGCAACTCAATCTCGTAAGCAATTGCCCACTGCATGGTGGTTGTCATCAAGATGTTCGCACCGGTGAAGCGATCAGCCATCAGATAGTTGCTGCCCGATAGTGCCTGGTCGGCGACGGCAACCTGCTTGTGAAATCCTGCAACGGCCGTTGCAACGGCCGCGGGGGCTTCGCCATAGAGATTGGCCAGGTCACGATGCTTTCGCAGCACATAGAGGGTGTGGGCATCGAGCTCCATCTGAATGAACGAATTCCACTGGTTGTATACGGCGCGCTCGCGCGTATACGGCGGCGGGACGAGACCGCTTGCCTTGCCGTAGGTGTCGCCCAGATAGGTCACGATGGCGGCGCTTTCGGTCAGCACCAGGTCATCGTCGACCAGCACCGGAATCTTTTCCTTTGGATTGAGCTGGCGAAACTCCGGAGTCCGGGTTTCCCCGGTTCGGGATCCGATCAGCCTGGCTTCGTACTCGAGATCGAGTTCGTGCGCCATCCAATGGGCACGCATCGAGCGGGAAGAGGCGCCGCCCCAGATGGTTAGCATGGTTGGTCTCCGTGTTCGTAGGAGCTTCTGTTTCGCGGGGGAGGGATTATTCGCGTCGCGCTCTTCGCGCGACGCTCACCCTGCGGGCTGCGCGCGGTGGCGAAGCCACCGTGCTCGTTCCCTGCGCGCCTGAGGCGCTGCGGGTCGAATAGCGCACTTCGTGCGCTTGGAGGGCTCTCATCACGCTCCCCCGATCCGCATACAAAAAGAGCCCCATCGGGGCTCTTTTTATATGGCGGAGAGGGAGGGATTCGAACCCTCGATAGGGATTACCTATACTCCCTTAGCAGGGGAGCGCCTTCGACCACTCGGCCACCTCTCCGAAAGGGCGCTATTCTAGCCGGAAGTCGCAGAAAAGAAACACGCGTTGTCGCTATGCGCCTATGTCTCCTCTTCCGCCGCTGCTCCCACCAGCTCGTACTTCTTCAGATAACCCCGTAGCTGGTGATACGTGAGCCCCAGGAGCTCAGCCGCTTTGCGCTGGTTGTGTTTCGCTTGTGCCATGGCCTGCTCGATGAGCCCAACTTCGTAGTCGCGGATGTGCTCCTTCAGCTCGAGCGGCAGCTTCGGTCCGGTTTGCGCACCGTTCTGCGCGTCTGCGCCATTTTCGTTCAACGGTCGATAAGGTGAGGCGAAGGGGTCGAACACCACCTCGGTCACCATGTCCTCGGGCTCGGTGCGGTATACGCAGCGTTCTACGACGTTCTTCAGCTCCCGGACGTTGCCTGGCCAGTCATGTGCCTCCAGGGTTGCGGCAACCTCCGGGCTGAATCCCGGGAAGAATTCGCGCCCGAGCTCCTTGGCCATGTCGACGGCAAAGTGATTCGCCAGCAACAGGATGTCCTCCTCGCGCTCGCGCAGCGGCGGCAGGGTCAGCACGTCAAACGCCAGGCGGTCCAGGAGATCAGAGCGGAACTTGCCTTCGGCTGCGAGGGCCGGTAAATCCTGATTGGTGGCGGCGATCAGACGCACGTCGCACGTCAGGGTTTTGGAGCCACCGACGCGCTCATACTCACCGTATTCGATGATGCGCAACAGCTTTTCCTGGATCAGCATCGAGGTGGTGGCAAGCTCGTCGAGGAAGAGCGTCCCGCCGTGGGCGCGTTCGAAGCGTCCGTGATGGGTACGCGTGGCACCCGTGAACGCGCCGGCTTCGTGACCGAAGAGCTCACTTTCCATGAGCGTCTCGGAAATGGCCGCGCAGTTCATCTTCAGGAAATGACTCTCCCAGCGATTCGATAGAAAATGCAGACGGCTGGCGATGAGCTCTTTACCCGTGCCGCGTTCACCCACAATGAGTACCGGTTTTTCCAGCGGGGCAACCAGCGAGACGTGTTCGAGCGTGCGCAGAAAGGCGGGGGATTCGCCAATCATGCGTTCGACATCAGGGCGCATAATAGAACTGACCAAATAATGGTGAGAACAACTATATGCCACGAAGATAGAAAACTCTATTCTGAAAAATATTCATATAAAACAGAGAGTTAACGGGCCTGATCAGGTTGGCACGCTTCCTGTATCAAGGCAGGTGAAGTCAATGCCAGCGCGCCGTGTGACGTGCCGGCGAATGCAAAACGTGCCAACGGAGGCAATAGCCAAGATGAGTGTCTTTACACGTATGTCGGATATCATCAACTCCAATATCAACGCCCTGCTCGACAAGGCGGAAGATCCGGAGAAGATGGTCCGCCTGATTATTCAGGAAATGGAGGAGGCGCTGGTAGAAGTACGCAGCACATCCGCCCGCGCCATCGCTGATCGCAAGGAGCTCGAACGCCGCAAAGAGTGGCAGGAAGCCGAAGCTGAAGAGTGGGAGCGCAAAGCAGAAATCGCCGTTCGCAAGGGGCGCGATGACCTTGCCAAAGGCGCTTTGATGGAAAGCAACAAAGCCCGCGAAGCCATCACCATCATGGGTGAAGAGCTGGCTGCCCTGGAAGGTACGCTGGCCAAGCTCAACGAAGATGTGGGTGCGTTGCAGGCGAAAATCAAAGACGCCAAAGCGCGCCAGAATGCCATTATCGTGCGCGGCAAAGCGGCGCAGTCCCGTCTTGGGGTACGCCGTACGCTGAGCGACCACAACATCGATGACGCCATTGCCCGATTTGAGCTCTACGAGCGCAAGATGGACGATCTGGAAGGTGAAATCGAAGCCTACGACATGGGCCAGAAAACGCTGTCAGACGAGATTGCAGAGCTCGAGGCAGACGAGGGGATCGACGAGCAGCTCGACCAGCTGAAGGCACGGGTAAAGCAGGCGGATGCACCGGTAGCGCCGGTCAGCGACGTCAACCCGAACAGCAATAACTAGGAGCCGGTATGGACGGCATTGTCGTCGCGTTTTTTGTCCCCGTTGTCATCTTCCTGGTGGTTGTGGCACCCGCGTGGATCTGGATGCACTATCGCAGCAAGCAGCACGCCCAGGGCGCCTTGAGTGAGACGGAACGCGCGGAACTCGAAACGCTTGCGCTGCAGGCGGAGCGCATGCTGGAACGCATAGACACCCTCGAGGCGATTCTCGACGCGCAGACGCCGGACTGGCGTAAACGCGAAGGTGTCGAATAGCCCTTAGGAGCAAAATTGAAAGATTCCCAGTCCAACTCAGCCGGTTCGAGAAGGAGCGCCAGCGCTGAAGGCAACGAATTCTCCGAAGCCTTTACGCGTTTGGAGAAAGCGGTGCAGGAAGTCGTCGCAGCTACGACGGGCCAGCTTTCGGAACGGGCGACCAGCTTGCTGAACGACACCAGTTCGCGTCTGGAAGCGGAGCTTCGTTTGCGGCGGGTGGCGGACGATCCGGACGAGCTCGAGCGGCGTCAGGCGCGTCGCCGTCGGGGACGTCGGCAGCGTCACCGCATCGCGGATCGCGCAGAGAAGATAAACCCCCGGTCGGGGCGTCTCTATCGGGACCCTGCGAACCAGAAAATTGGTGGGGTGTGTGCCGGAGTTGCACGTTACTTCGGCATCGAGACCTGGATGGTGCGCCTCGGTGCGCTAACCGGGCTTTTTGTCCTGCCAGGCATCGTTTTTCCCGCTTACTGGATTGCGTACTTCATTATGGACACCCCCGAAAATCTCGATGAGGAACCGAAGCGTCGCGGCCGCGAGCGCAGTCGCGAACGCAGCGGCGAGGCGGAAACCGCCGCCAACCACGGGAACAGGCAGCGTCCGGGCGCGTACAACGCGACCAGGGAGCTGCGCCATACGAACGTCGATTTGACTCAGGCCGAGCTGCGGCTGCGCCGCTTGGAGTCGTTTGTCACGTCCGATCAATACGAGTTGCAGAAAGAGCTGACGAAAATCGAACGCGAAGAGCAGCCACATGCCCGCTGAGCGAGTGCTGGCAGCAACGGTAACGGTAGTCGTCTTCCTGGTCGCATTGCCGGTCGAAGCTGCCAGCAAAGAGTACGCGGTGGACAACTTTGAACGGGTGTACGTTCGTGGCGATGCGATGGTGCATCTCGATCAAGGCGGGGACATCCGCACGGCCCGTGCGGAAGGGTCCGATGAGCGCCTTGCCGATCTTGTGGTCGAAAGCTCGGACGGTGTGCTTTACATCGACGCCGGTAGCCATCCGCTCGATGAGGGTCTGGTCATTCATGTGCCGGTGGCAGAGCTCAAAGAAATCGTCAATCAAGGTCGCGGCACGGTGACGGGCAGTGATTTACGCTCGAGTGCCCTGGCGCTGGAAGGACACGGCTCCGGCAGCTTCGAGCTTGCCGGTTTGAGGGTCGACGATCTGGTTGTCATCGGGGTAGGCGCGACTCGGTTTGCGCTCTCCGGTGCGGCACGCCATCAGGCGGTCGAACTCTCGGGTCAGGGCAGCTACGATGCATCAGGCTTGTCCACCGAGACGTCACAGGTGGATGTTCGCGGTACGGGTCTTGTGGACCTGTGGGTTGATGAGCTGCTGGATATCAACCTGTCGGGAGATGCGCGCATTCGCTATACCGGCACGCCGTGGGTGCAGCAGCAGGTTTTCGGCGCGGGCGTGATCGATCAGCTGCCGTGATGAGGCAGCGTGTGACAACACTAAGGAGTTTTTAATGGACGTTTTTACAATGGTTGCCATCATCGTCGTAGCGAGCTGCGCAGCCGGGATGTACAAGGATCACGTGAAGTCCAAACGGGCTCGCGAAGAGGGTGAAGCCAGCGAGAGCGTCGAATTGGAGCTGGACGAGCTCCGCCAGCGCATAGAGGTGCTGGAGAAGATCGTGACGGACGAACGCTATCACCTGGAAAAAGAAATCAACAACCTCGAGCGTCAGGCCTGAACCGCGTCCACTAATCACCCACCACGCCACCGGCCGTCGGCGAGCAATCTGTCCGGACGGTCGGTAAACACCCCCGATACCCCCATGTCCTTGAGCCGCCTTGCGGTTCTGAGCTGATTCACCGTGTAGACGAAGACCGCGTAGCCGGCGCTGCGTATCGCGCGCACCCTGGAGGGCGTTGCGATGCGCCAGCTCAGGTTGACGGCACAGGCGCTCAGGCGTTCGGCCGTCGCCTGCCAGTTTGCGTCGTAGCGGGCATAAAGCGGTGCAACCCAGTCCACGGGCCGCAGGCGCCGATAGGCGGTCAGTTCACTGTGCTGAAACGACGATACCAGGAGCGGTAGCTCCGGGTGACGAGCGGCAAACGCCGCGGTGGGCTCTGCGGTGTTGCTACCTTTGAGCTCGACGTTCAGGACGGTCTCCAGACCAGCGCGCGAACGGTGCTCAATCAGGAGCTCTGCGACCTCTTCCAGCAGTGGGATCCGTTCGCCGCCGCCGGCATCGAGCCGGCGCAGCTCAGCCAGCGTGTGATCGGCAATCTCGCCGCTGCCGCTGGTTGTCCTGTCGAGCTCGGCATCGTGCAGCACCAGGAGTTGGGCTTCGGCATCGGCGACGCGGTGCACGTCGAGTTCTATCATCGGACAGCCGAGCTCGAGCGCCCGCTGAAACCCCGGCAGCGTGTTCTCCGGGACCAGACCGGCGGCGCCGCGGTGGCCGATGATGGTGAAATCCGGTGCCAGGAAATCTGCTATTGCACGCACAACGCCGAATCTTTGTCGTAGAGGCTGGTAGAATAGCCCCATGAGTTACGAAGTGTTAGCCCGCAAGCTGCGCCCCATGGGATTTGATACCCTGGTGGGGCAGGAACATGTCGTGCGCGCCCTGCGCCATGCGCTCGACGCGGACCGCCTGCATCATGCGTATCTGTTCACGGGCACCCGCGGCGTGGGCAAAACGACAATCGCCCGCATCCTTGCCAAGGCGCTGAACTGCGAGGAGGGCGTCAGCTCGACGCCTTGTGGCGTCTGCTCGGTCTGTACGGAAGTTCGAGAAAACCGATTTGTAGATCTCATCGAGGTAGACGCGGCGTCGCGCACGGGGGTGGACGACACCCGCGATCTCCTGGAAAACGCGCAGTACCTGCCAACCCGTGGACGGTACAAGGTTTACCTCATCGACGAAGTGCACATGCTGTCGACAGCAAGCTTCAATGCGCTGTTGAAGACGCTCGAAGAGCCACCGGAGCACGTGAAGTTTCTGCTCGCAACCACAGACCCCAAGAAGGTGCCTGTGACGGTGCTGTCCCGCTGCCTGCAGTTTCAGCTGAAGAACCTGACGCGCGACGAGATCGCCGGCTATCTGAGCACCATGCTGACGGAAGAAAACGTGTCGTATGACGCTGCCGCCGTTGAGGTCATCGCCAGAAGCGCGGCTGGCAGCATGCGGGATGCCCTGAGCCTGACCGATCAGGCGATTGCCTACGGTCAGGGTGAGCTGCGCGGCCCGGACGTCACTGAGATGCTCGGCGCCGTCGGGCGCGACGAGGTTGGTGCGCTCCTCAAGGCCATCGCAGCCGGTGCAACGGCGGAACTGCTTGCGCTCAGCGCTGAGCTTGCTGAACGCAGCGCCGATTTCCGCGAGGTCATGCAGGGTCTCCTCGAGGCATTTCATGAGCTGTCCGTTGCGGTAGCGCTCGGCCAGGGCAGCGCTGACTTCACGGCGGAAGAGCTGCAGCTTTACTACCAGATTGTGCTTCTGGGCCACCGTGATCTGGGTATTGCGCCGGACGAGCGCAGTGGCTTTGAAATGACCCTGCTGCGGCTCCTGACGTTTGCACCGGAATCAGGTTCCAGCGTGCCACCACGAAGCGTACCGGACGGTGAGGCAGGACCCGAGGTGCCCGAGACAGCGCCCACGTCAGCCGAAGCCGCGCCGTCAGCCCCAGACGCACCTTCAGCCGAAGCCACACCGTCAGGCGAGACCGCACCGTCAGCCGCCGCGCCGCGCGCGCCCGCCGACGAGGCGCGCAGTCAGCTCTGGTTCGAGACCGTATCGAAGCTCGAGGTGGGTGGCGTGACGCGAATGATTGCAGAGCACGCCGTGCTGGAGGAGCTTGCGCTGCCCACCGTTCGGCTGTTGCTGGACGCGGATCACGATACCCTTCTGAACGAAGCGCAGCTCAAAAACCTCGGCCGCGCGCTCGAGGCCGTGCTGGGTGATCGCGTGCAGCTGACCATCGACACCGGCCCGCTGCCGAGCGAATCGCCGGCCGGGCGCCGTCAGCGTGAAGCTGCCGAACGGCAGGCCGCGGCAGAGGCAACCATAGAAGCCGACAGTACCGTCCAAAGTCTTGTCAACGATTTCGGCGGCCGCGTTGAACAAATCAGACCGATTTAAGGAATTCCGATGAAAGGCATTGGCGATCTCATGAAGCAGGCTCAGGAGATGCAGAGCAAGCTTGCTGAAACCCAGGAACAGATGGCGAAGATTGAAGTTAAGGGTGAAAGCGGGGCAGGCATGGTGAAGGTCACGATGAACTGCCGTTACGAGGTCAAACGGGTGGAGATTGATCCCGATCTCCTGCGGGAGGACAAAGAAATCCTCGAAGACCTGCTTGCCGCGGCGTGCAACGATACCGTGCGGCGTGTGGAGCAGACCCAGGCTGAGGAAATGGCCAAGCTCACCGGCGGCATCAATCTGCCGTTTGGAGGGCTCAACCTCTGATGTCGGCGATAGACTCGCTCATTGAGGCGCTACAGGTGCTGCCTGGAGTTGGCCCTAAGAGTGCGCAGCGCATGGCGTTGCATCTCTTGTTGCGTCAACGTCAAGGCGGCGTTGCGCTGGGCGCTGCGCTGCAGGCGGCCATGCGTGACGTGCGTCAGTGCGCGGTCTGTCGGAATCTTACCGAACATGAGGTCTGCGGAATTTGTCGTGATGAGCGACGTGACGACAGCCTGTTGTGCGTGGTCGAGTCTCCTGCGGACGTCCTGGCGATCGAGCAGGCCGGCGGTTTCCGCGGACGCTACTTTGTGTTGAACGGCCGGCTGTCTCCGCTGGAAGGCATTGGGCCCGAAGAGCTCGGCATGGATCAGCTCGAGGCTCGCATCGAGGATCTCAAACCGGATGAGGTCATTCTTGCCACGAATCCGACCGTCGAAGGGGAGGCAACGGCACACTACGTTACGCAGCTCATCGGCGGCAGGGTGCAGCGCATTTCACGCATTGCCCACGGTGTGCCGCTGGGCGGAGAGATTGAGTACACCGACGGCGGCACGCTGGCTCACGCACTGCAGGGTCGTCGCAGCATAGGACACGACCTTGGCTGAGTGGATTGCGGGTAATGCCGCGCTTGCGGATGCGGTAACGCGCTTCGGGCCGCGTATTGGCCTCGACACCGAGTTTCTCCGCACCAGTACGTACTACCCGCTGCCGGGCCTCTATCAGGTTGCCACGGACGACGGGGTTTTTCTGATCGATCCGCTTGCCATTGACGATTGGCAGCCGCTGGTTGCCTACCTCGCCGACCCGGAAAAAGTGAAAGTGATGCACGCGTGCCTCGAGGATCTCGAGCTCCTGCACAATCACCTCGGCGTCACGCCGCAGGGCGTGTTCGATACTCAGTTTGCCAACGCATTTGTGTCGGAAGACTTCAGCCTGAGCTACGCGGCGCTCGTCGAGCGTACGCTCGGGGTGGCACTACCCAAGCACGAAACGCGATCGAACTGGTTGCAGCGCCCGCTTTCGGACGAGCAGATTCAGTACGCCATCGAGGACGTGACGTATCTGCTGCCGCTCTACGATGAGCTCATAGAACGGCTCGGTTCGAACGGCCGCAGCCACTGGTTTGCCCAAGACATGCAGGCGCGCGGGGCTTATGCCCCGCCAGATCCCAGGGAATACTACAAGAACGTCAAAAAAGCCTGGCAACTGTCACTCGTCCAGCTCGGCGTGCTGCGCCAGCTCTGCGCCTGGCGCGAGACCACCGCGCGTACTGAGAACGTGCCGCGCAATCGTGTTGTCTGGGATGAGCATCTCTACGGCTTTGCCCGCATCGACAGCCTCACACCAAACCATATCAGCAGCCGTTTACCCAGGGTTGTCGCCAGACGGTATAGCGATGCGCTCATCGCCGAGCACCAGTCCGGAGCGTTGGAGCCGGCGCCGGGTCCGCTGCCGCGGCCGTTGAGCTCAGCCCAGGGTGCGGTACTCAAGCGCCTGAGAGACGTGGCGCGTGACGTTGCTGCGGGTCTCGGTGTGGCGCCGGAGCTCCTCGCCCGCAAGCGGGATCTCGAGGCGTGTCTGCGTCACTACGCCAGCACCACCGAGCTGTCGCCCATGTATGCGGCGTGGCGCGGAGAACTCGTGGGTGACCAATTCATGGATCTGCTCGAGACGCATCACCCCAGGGCATCCAGATCACAATGAATCGGCTGGCAACATCGTGACCGATCACGTCGACGTTGTGGTCTATCGGAGCAACAGACGAGCGGACACGTATCTCTATCTGCCGGCATCCGCTACGTTCGAGGAATTGCCGGAAGCGTTACGGCACCAATTCGGTGAAGCCACGGCCTTTCTCGAGTTTGCGCTCCACGCGGATCGGTACCTGGCGCAGGCGGACGCTGATACTGTGCTCAAGGCGCTGGCCGGGCAGGGGTTCTACCTGCAGTTGCCGCCGGGAAGTGATGAGTAGATTCTGGGAAGAGAAAACCTTGGACGAGATGACCGATGATGAGTGGGAATCTCTTTGCGACGGATGTGCGCGCTGCTGCATGATCAAGCTGCAGAATGAAAACGACGACAGCGAGGTGCATTACACCGCGGTTGTCTGCAACCTGCTGGAGCTGGATCAATGCCGCTGTACGCGTTATCCAGAACGGCACGCGCTGGTTCCGGATTGTGTGGTACTGACGCCGGCGCGCGCGGGAGAGTTCAGGTGGCTGCCGCAAACGTGCGCCTATCGTCTGGTTGCCGAAGGCAAACCGCTCGCACCATGGCATCCGCTCGTCAGCGGCAGCGCGGAGACCGTGCACGAGGCCGGCATCTCGGTTCTGGACAAGGTGGTGTCAGAACGCGCGGTGCATGAAGAGGATCTGGAAGACATGATCGTGACCTGGGTAGAGCAGTAGTGGACGGTTATCTGATTGCCTGGCTTGTCGTAGCGTTCGGCGCCGTTGGCATTGGCGTGGGGCTGTTTCTGCTGCTGCGTCGCAGCAATGTCCTGGCACGCCGGCTCCTGATTGCCGCGGCGCTCGCCGCTTTGCTCCTGCCAGCACCGGTTCCGGGCCATACCGAGCAGCTTGCTCCGGCTTTTGTCGTTTGCATCTTCGAGGCCTTTTTTCAGATTGACGGTGCACCCGTGCAGAGCCTCAGAGTACTCCTCATTGGCCTTGCCGCTGCCCTCCTGCTGACGCTTGCGGGCCACTATCTGCTCCTGCGGTACTTCGTACGTTCTGAATCCGACTGAAACCGCGGTTTGCGTCACGGCTGCTAGACTCAATGAGGAAGAAGAGGCTTTTTCATTGTGTGGTCTTTCGTGTCGCTTATCAGGTCTCGTTTCCCGTACCGCTGCGGGGCTGGCCGAATCCTCTGCGCACTCGTGCTGCTGCTCACGGGCGCGACCTCGTGGGCAAGTGATACGTCCCAGCGCGTTGATCTCAGAATGGTGGTTGAAACGTCGGCTGCCATGGGCGCCGCCGACCCGGAGAACCTGCGCGGACAGGCTCTGGAACTGCTCATTCGGGGTCTGCCAGACGCAGCGCACGCGGGCCTGTGGAGCTATTCACGCCACACCACCCAGGTGGCGCGCTACGAGCCCGTTTCAGCGCTGTGGCGACAGGTTGCCAGCATTCATGCCGGAAGTTTGAGACCGGGCAGCTCACAGGCTGATCTGCCCGGTGCCCTGCGTGCCGCAACCTGGGATCTCGACAGGGCTGAGCGCGGGCGTGTCCATCTCGTGTTGCTCGGCACAGGTGCCATCCGCCTCGGAGGCACGGATGAAGAGAGCCTGCTCGCTAGACGGGATCTCCTGGCCGGCTGGGGTGCAGATCTCGTCCGGCAGCGGATCACCGTGCATACCATCGGCTTTCAGGCTGATACGACCGACGTCGACTTACTCAAGCAGCTGGCGGAGTTGAGTGGTGGCCTCTACCGACCCGTGTCGGACGCGGCGTCGCTGCGTGCGGCGGTGCTGGACATCCAGAACCTGGCCATGACCGCGCCGCAGGCGCGCGTGGATCAGGCCGGGCGATTTCAGGTGGCGCCGGGTGCTGCGCGGATCACCGCCCTGTGGTTCCTCAAAGACGCGAGTGGCGAGGCGCCGCAGCTCGAACAGCCCGGCGGGAAGCGCCTCGGTCGTCTGACGCCGTTGCCGGGAGGACGCTGGCTGCGTGCCCAGCAGTTCGAAGTGGCAACCATCGAAGACCCGCAGCCAGGCTGGTGGCGTGTCGTCGGACCGGCGCCGGATCGCGTGCAGGTTTACGGTGAGATTGGCGTTCGCGTTGACGGCCTGGACAGTCCGCTGGTGCCGAGCGAAGACAGCAGCGTACACATCACGCTGTACGACAACGGTTCCCAGATCCGTGATCGTGCTTTCCTGGGACTTCTCGACGTACGTGCATGGGCGATTGTGGACGGCGAGCGGATGCCGCTGCCCGTTGACCCTGCTGACGGTGGTTTCGAAGCGTTTTTTGTGAACCTCCGTGACGGCGCACATCAGTTTGAAGTCGACGTGATTGCGCCGACGTTCTCGCGGGTCATCTCCAAACCGTTTGTCGTCAGTAATCCCCTCAGAGTGGAGATTCGTGAGAACGCAGAGGGAGGCGTCGCGGCCTGGCTGCACTTCAGTCATCCACAGGTGGACTATGCCACGGTGCGTACCGCAGCCCTCGTACGCAAGCCGCCGCAGATTGCGACCCTGGTCCCCGGCGTCAAAATGCCGGCCGGCATCTGGCAGATCCCGCTGGAAGATCGTGATGGCGTTGTTGAGGTGGCCTTCTCCATTGCAGGCAATTATCTGGACGGCAAGGGGATGCACGTCAAAACCAAGCCCCACGCGTTGCAGCTGCCGCTGGCGCCCGGGCGCGACGTGACGCTGCGCTACGATGCTCAGGGCAAGCTCTTGAGCGTGCCTGAGATGGCATCGGTTGTGGCGGAGGCTGCGATGCCTGTTTCCGATGCGGCGGCCCTTCCGAGTCAACCCCCCGGCGGTGCCGAGGTGTCCGCGGAAGTGCAGCCGGCCCTACCCGAAGTGCGACCGGCGCCGCTGATTCCGCTCTGGTTCGTCGGCGTCATATCCCTGCTCAATCTTGCGCTTGGAGGTGTCGTCTGGTGGCTCTTCAAACCCGTACCCCTGGTTCGTGCCGAGGTGGCTTGACCTTACCTCGCGCCACGCTTCGATCTGCGAACCCATCCAGCCCCGATAGTGCCCCTTGCGTGGGCCCAGCCTGCTCATTAAAGTAACTGGCTTTGCGCCACTTTTTTGCGCCTTTTACTGACGCGATGCTTGCGTCGCTCTTTTTTGGACACACAACATGATTTTTGAAAGTACCGACTCGTACATATCGACTGATGAATTGAGCATGGCCGTCGACGCCGCTGTGCAGCTGGAAAGGCCTCTGCTGATCAAAGGTGAACCCGGTACCGGCAAAACCATGCTGGCTGAAGAAGTGGCGGCTTCGCTGAACATGCGGCTCATCGAATGGCACATCAAATCGTCCACCAAGGCCATCAACGGCCTGTACGAGTACGACGCGGTTTCCCGCCTGCGGGATTCCCAGCTGGGTGACGAGCGCGTACAGGACATCCGTAACTACATCAAAAAAGGCAAACTCTGGGAGGCGTTCGAGGCGGACGAGCGGGTTGTGCTGCTGATCGACGAGATCGACAAGGCGGACATTGAATTTCCGAACGACCTGCTGCAGGAACTCGACCGGATGGAGTTTTTTGTCTACGAGCTCGGTGAGACGGTCAAAGCCAAGAACCGTCCAATTGTGATCATCACTTCAAACAACGAAAAAGAGCTGCCGGACGCGTTTCTGCGCCGCTGCTTTTTCCACTACATCAACTTCCCCGATCGTGAAACCATGCAGCAGATCGTCGAGGTTCATTTCCCGGAGATCAAACAGGGACTCGTCAAGGAAGCCATGGAGATATTCTTCGACGTGCGCAAGGTGCCGGGACTGAAGAAAAAGCCGTCCACTTCCGAGCTGATCGACTGGCTGAAGCTCCTGATGGCGGACGACATTCCAGACGAAATCCTCACGAACCGGGACCCGAGCAAAGCCATCCCGCCGCTCTACGGCGCGCTCGTGAAGAACGAGCAGGACGTGCACCTGCTCGAGCGGCTGGCGTTCATGAACCGTCGCGACAGTCGAGGCTGAATCAGTGCTGATCAACTTTTTCCTCACCCTCAGGAAGTACAAGGTTCCGGTGACCATCCGCGAGCTGATGGACCTCCTGATGGGCCTGAAAAAGCAGCTGGTGTACGCCAACGTCGATGACTTTTACCTGCTCAGCCGCACGGCCATGGTCAAAGACGAAAAGAACTACGACAAGTTCGATCGTGCGTTCAGCGCTTATTTCAAGGGCTTGGAAGATCTGCACGGGCTGCTTGAATCGTTGATCCCGGACGAGTGGCTGCGTCACGAGTTCGAGAAGTCGCTGACGCCTGAGGACCTGGCTCAGATTGAGTCTCTCGGCGGCCTGGAAAAGCTCATCGAGGCGTTCAAAGAGGCCAAAGAGGAAGCTGAGAAGCAGGCACAGGAAGGCAAAGAGGGCGACGAAGGTGACGAAGGTGACGCCGACCGCGAAGGCAAGGACGGTCCCGGCGGCAAAGGCAAAGGCAAGAAAAAGAAAGCCAAGAAAGTCTGGGACGAAAGACAGTACAAAAACCTCGATGACTCCGTCGAGCTCGGTACCCGCAACATCAAAATGGCGCTGCGGCGGCTGCGCAAATTTGCCCGCACGGGCGCGGAAGAAGAGCTGGATATGGACAATACGATCCGCTCGACCGCGCACAACGGTGGTATGCTCGACATCAAAATGCGCCCGGAACGCCGCAATACGGTCAAGGTGCTGCTGTTCCTGGACATCGGGGGCTCAATGGATGCGCACGTCAAAGTCTGTGAAGAACTCTTCTCAGCGACGCGCACGGAGTTCAAACATCTTGAAAGCTACTACTTCCACAATTTCATTTACGAGTCGGTGTGGAAGGACAATCGACGGCGTATGAGCGAGAGGATTCCGACGTGGGAGATTCTCAACAAGTACTCCCACGACTACAAAGTGGTCTTCGTCGGCGATGCGACCATGGCGCCTTATGAAATCACCCACGCCGGAGGCAGCGTCGAGCACTGGAACGAAGAGCCGGGTGTGGTGTGGATGGAACGCTTCACGAACCTCTACGACAAGCTCGTGTGGCTGAATCCGACCCCACAGGAAACCTGGGAGTATTCGAGCTCAGTCACGATGACCCAGGACCTCGTCGGCGGCAGCATGTTTCCGCTGACCGTGCGGGGTCTGGAAGAAGGCATGGGCGAGCTGTCCAAGTAAGCCCGGGCGGTATCGACCGCTCATGAGTGCGTCACCCTCCAAATTCGAGCGTCTGCGCGAGGCCCGCGAAGCGGCCAGGAGCAGACTCGACCTCAGCTTTGCACCGGATTTACCCGTCAGCGAAGCGGCCGCTGAGCTGCGCGACGCGCTGGCGGCCAATCAGGTTGTCGTCGTGGCCGGGGAGACAGGCTCCGGCAAAACCACCCAGCTGCCCAAACTGCTCCTGGAGGCTGGGTTAGGCGTGGGCGGCATGATTGCCCACACGCAGCCGCGGCGCCTCGCGGCGCGTACCGTTGCCAAGCGGATTGCCGAGGAAGTCGGCTGTGAGCTCGGCGCGGAGGTAGGCTTTGCCGTACGCTTCAGCGACCAGACCGACCAGCGCACGCTCCTCAGAGTCATGACCGACGGTCTTCTGCTGACAGAAATCCGCAGCGACCGTCTTCTCCGGAAGTACGACGCGGTCATCATCGACGAAGCCCACGAACGGTCGCTCAACATCGACTTTCTGCTGGGCTACTTGAAGCGTCTGCTGGACCGGCGCCAAGACCTCAAGGTTGTGGTCACGAGCGCCACCATCGACGTGGAGAGATTTGCCGCATTTTTCGGAAACGCGCCGGTCGTTTCGGTTGGCGGGCGTACCTATCCGGTTGAACTCGTGTATCGGGATCCGGCGGATGAGGACCCGCTGAGCGCCGTAGCCGGCGCGCTCGATGAGATCGAAGCGGGACCACACCGCGGCGCCCGGGACGTGCTGGTGTTCTTTCCCGGAGAACGTGAGATCTTCGAAGCGGCGCGCTACTTACGACGGCAGTACGGTGAAGCGCTCGAAATCCTGCCGCTGTACGCGCGATTGAGCTTTGCCGAGCAGCGCAAGATATTTGCGCCGAGCGGCAGTCGGCGGCGTGTGGTGCTTGCCACGAACGTGGCGGAAACTTCGCTGACCGTGCCGAATATCGGCTATGTCATCGACCTGGGCGTGGCGCGCATCAACCGCTACAGCTACCGGTCGAAGCTGCAGCGCCTGCCCATAGAGCCGATTGCCCAGGCCAGTGCCGATCAGCGCAAGGGTCGCTGTGGCCGTGTTGCCCCGGGCGTCTGTTACCGGCTCTACAGTGAGCAGGATCTCGCCGGCAGGCCAGAGTTCACCGACGCGGAAATCCATCGCGTCAATCTTGCATCGGTCGTCTTGCAGATGCAGGCATTCCGTCTTGGCGACATCAGCCGTTTTCCATTTCTCGAGCCCCCTGACCCGCGAGCCGTCAAGGATGCGTATCGTCTGCTCGAAGAGCTGAAGGCCCTTGAGCAGGGCAAACTCACCGAGATTGGCCGGGCGATGGCCCGCATGCCGGTTGATCCGCGCCTCGCGCGTATGCTGGTGGAGGCCTCCCGGCAGGGCGCGGTTAACGAAGTGCTGATTGTCGCATCAGCATTGGCTGTCCAGGATCCACGAGAGCGCCCGTTGACCAAACGCCAGGCGGCGGATGAGGCGCATGCACGCTACGCTGACGAGAAAAGCGACTTCGTGACGTTTCTGAAGCTGTGGCGCTGGCTCGAAGCGCAGCGCCAGGAGTTGACCCGCAACCGGTTCAATTCGCTGCTGGGTAAACGCTTTCTCAATGCGCAGCGGATACGAGAGTGGCGGGAGGTGCACCGGCAGCTGTTGCTTGTCTGTCGTGATCTCGGTTTCAAGCTCAACAGCACGGAGGCGAGCTATGGCGCGATCCACGAGTCGATCCTTGCGGGCAGCCTGAGCCTCATTGGCCTGCACGACGAGCGCGGCAGCTATCTGGGCGCGCGTAATCTCAAAATGCGCATCTTCCCCGGGTCGGGCCTTGCCGGACGGACACCAAAGTGGATTGTGGCTGGCGAAATTGCCGAAACGAGTCGCGTCTATGCACGCCAGGTCGCTGCGGTGGAGGCCGGGTGGATCGAGCGTCAGGCGTCGCATCTCGTCAAGAGTCAGTACAGCGCCCCGTTCTGGAGTCTGGCGCGGGGAGAGGTCATGGCGCACAAAAGTGTGAGCCTGTACGGACTGCGTCTGGCAGAGAAACGCCAGGTGAGCTACGCGAAAATCGACCGCAGCGTGAGTCGTGATCTCTTCATTCGCGAAGGGTTGGTCGCCGGGCGGGTGAAAGCGCCGCCGGATTTTCTCGAGCACAACCTGAGGCTTGCTGGCGAAGTGGAAGAGTTGGAGGCCAAAGGCAGACGCCGTGATCTGCTCGCCAGCGACGACGATCTTTTTGCGTTCTACGACAAACGGCTGCCCGAAGACATCTGTCGTGTCCATGATCTCGTCAAATGGCTGCGGCGCGCCAATCAGGCTGAACAGAACGCGCTCTACATGGATACTCAGGTGCTCCTCCGCAATCCCGAGGGAAATCTCGCAGAGGCCGACTATCCCTCCGAGCTTGTCATTGACGACGATGTGCGGTTGCAGCTCAAGTATCGCTTTGCACCGGGTGCGGCCGAAGACGGCGTCACCGTCATGGTGCCGGTGGGTTTGCTGCCCGCCCTCAATGCCGAGGTCCTGGAGTGGTCAGTGCCGGGATATCTCGGTCTCGTCGTCGAGCAATGGCTGCGCAGTCTCCCGAAACAGCGCCGGCGCATGCTGGTGCCGTTCCCTGACAAAGTCGCTGAGTTCACCGGCGCGCTCCTGAAGCCGGGTGTGTATCGGCAGGGCAGATTTCTGAGCGCGTTGGCGGGACTGCTCAAGGATCGTTATCGCGTTGCCGTGAGTGAAGCCGATTGGGACCGCGAGCGCATCGATCCGCATTTGAAAATCCGCGTGGTGGTGCACGACGAGGCGGGCAAGACGCTTGCAAGTGGACGGGATCTCAGGGACCTGAAGAAGCAGCTCACCGCTGAGGACCACCAGGACGCCGCGCCGCGCCGCGACATGACCGGCCTGACGGCGTTTCCGCAGGTGACCATTGAGCATCAGGAGATCCACGGCGGCGCTGCTGCCGCCACGGTGAAATACCCCGGCTTTGAGGATCAGCAAAGCGCTGTTGCTCTGCGTCTTTTCGACAGTTCCAACGAACGGGACCGCGCCCACCGGCGAGGACTGTCCCGTCTGGCGCTCTTCGAGCTCGGTAAGGTGGGCGGCTATTTCCGACGCGAGCTCGACAAGCATCCGCAGCTGGGTCTGCACTTTGCCACGTTGGGTGACGCACAAACGCTCAAGGACGAACTGCTGCGTAACGTCGTCTGGTACTGCTTTTTTGAAGATCGGCCGTTGCCGCAGACCGCCCAGGCGTTCAGCGACCGCCTGCATGAGCATCGCGGCGAGCTGGGTGATTGTTTCAACGTGACGGTGGGGCTCTTTGCGGAAGCCTTGAGCCGGCGGTTTGAGTGCCGGCGCGAGCTGGACGGCTTGACCTCGAAAGCGTATGCCCAGAGTCGGGCCGATATCGAAGCGCATCTCGAACGTCTGGTGCCGCCAGACGTGCTGGCGCAAACGCCTGCACGCTACCTGACGCTGGTGCCGAGGTTCCTCCTCGGTATCCATCGCCGGCTCTCTCACCTCCCTGGTCACGTCCCTCAAGATATTAGAATTATCAATGAGTTACAGCCATTTTCCGAAAGACTAGAAAGGATACGTTCGAGCGATTTATGTGATCTCGCGCGGTTCCAGGATTTGCGCATGCTGGTCGAAGAGCTCCGCCTGGCGCGTTTTGCGGAACCGGTGGCACGCGTCAAAGTGTCGCCGCATCCGCTGGACCGCGCTTACTTCGGCGCGGGCTGGAAAGCCTCGGCCAAGCGGGTGGCAGACGAGCTCAAGCGCGAGGAGCAGCGCCTGGGCCTGGCTTGACGTGGTATTCACACCTCTGTTCGATAAGATGATGTTGACGGGGAACTAATTTCAATTGGCCTCGGTCATAGGATGCGAACGTGGCAATTATTGCGTTCCAGAAGGTAACCAACAGGCCAGCGACAATGGTCCTTGAGGGAGCCATACAGTTCAAAGTGGAGATAACTGGAAAATGTTGAAACAAAAGATGAAACCGATCGCTGCAGCCGTTGGCACCGCATTTGTTGCGTCGCTGGCAACCGCAAGTGTCGCCCAGGCTGACGACAACCTGTTCGTTACCGAAGACCTGGACCAGGGCTACGATCTTCTTGCACAGGCTGAAGGCCAGTGTGGCGAAGGCAAATGTGGCGAAGGTCAGTGCGGTGAAGGTGACGACAAGGAAGGCGAAGGGCAGTGCGGCGAAGGTAAGTGCGGCGAAGGTGACGACAAGGACGGCGAAGGCCAATGCGGCGAAGGTAAGTGCGGCGAAGGCCAGTGCGGTGAAGGTGACGACAAGGATGGCGAAGGCCAGTGTGGTGAAGGCAAGTGCGGAGGCGCTGCGTAAAACCACCGGTTTGTCGAAACCATGAGTATCTCCGCGCAGAAAGAATGGCAGGGCGCGGGTCTGGGTCTGCGGCGGGGCATGCTGCCCATGCTCGCAGACCTGAATGACACCGACGTCGATTTTTTCGAAGTTGCACCGGAGAACTGGATTGGGGTCGGCGGCCGTTTCGGTCGCCGATTCCAGGATTTCACCCAACGATTTCCCTTCGTTTGTCACGGCCTGTCCCTGTCGCTGGGTAGCCCGGCGCCTCTCGACGTCGAGTTCGTCCGCAGCGTCAAGCAGTTCCTCGACGAACACAACATCCGCTACTATTCGGAGCACCTGAGTTACTGCAGTGACGACAAGGGGCATCTCTACGACCTGATGCCCATTCCGTTCACCGACGAAGCGGTGCATCACGTCAGCGGTCGAATTCGCCAGGTCCAGGACATCCTCGAACGTCGAATTGCGGTCGAAAACGTCAGCTACTATGCAGCGCCCGGCCAGGAGCTTGCTGAAATCGATTTCGTCAACGCGGTTCTGGCTGAAGCGGATTGTGATCTCCTGCTCGACGTCAACAACATCTACGTCAACAGCATCAATTTCCAATACGACGCGGCCGAGTTTCTGCAGCAGCTGGATCTCGACCGCACGCGATACATTCACGTTGCCGGTCACTACGTCGAGGCAGAAGACCTCAGGGTCGACACTCACGGTACGGCGGTGATCGAGCCGGTCTGGGCGCTCTTAACCAGCGCGCTGGAGCGGGTAGGTCCCGTGCCGGTGCTGCTCGAACGCGACTTCAACTTTCCGCCCCTTGCAGAGCTGCTGGGTGAAGTGGCAACGATCCGGCAGATGCAGCGTGCGGCGGCGGAGCGTCAGGTCAGTGTCGGTGCTCGGTAGCAATCTTCCGACTTTCCGCTCGGTGCAGCTGGATTTCGCCGCTCACATTCGTAATCCCGAGGCGCATCCGCGCCCGGCGGACGTTGAGCCGCGCCGCATGGCCATCTACGTGAGGCTCTTCTTTAACAACATCAAGAACTTCGTGGACACCGCCTTTCCGATTGCCCGCAAGATTGTGGGTGAGGAAGCCTGGCAGGTGCTGGTGCGGGAGTTTGTCCACAAGCACGCCAGTCAATCACCCTACTTTCTGCAGGTATCGGAAGAGTTCATGACGTTCTTGAGTGAGCGCGGACTCGATGATCTGCCGCAGTTTTTGCTGGAGCTGTGCCACTACGAATGGGTTGAGCTGTCGCTGGACATGGCGGTCGAAGAGTTCCCGGCGTCCGATCAGGACAGCGCTGGCGACCCCTTGGGCGCTTATCGCGTATCACCGCTGATGCGCGTCCTTGTCTATGATTATCCGGTGCACCAGATTGGCGTGGACTTTCAGCCTGAAGCGCCTCCCGGATCGCCGACGTTCCTCATTGTCTATCGCAACGCCGATTTTCAGGTTCGCTTCATGGAGTCCAACCCGGTGACGCATCGGTTGGTGGAGCTGCTGAAAGATCATACCGCCGCCGAGGCGCTGACGCAGATACAGTCGGAGCTCGCAGCCGGAGGCCGGGATGTGCCGCTGCAGCAGGTTGAAGATCAGGGCCTACAAACTCTTACGCATTTGTGCCGCCTTGGCATCATAATGACGCGTTGACGGACTCAACGTAGTTTCAGGAACCCAAAACAGGACAGTTGGATGGTAATGAACCTCTTCACGCGCATGGTCGCTATTGCGGCGTTGTGCCTGGTGGCCCAGGCCTCGCTTGCCGCGGATCCCTGGGAAAAGGTGAACCGGCCGGTATTCTCCTTCAACGACTGGACCGACCGCCATGTGCTGCGACCGGTTGCCAAGGGCTATACGAAGGTTGTGCCGCGTTTTTTACGACGTGGCATTGGCAACATTTTCGACAATGTCGGTACCCCTGCGGTTGCCCTCAATCAGTTGCTCCAGGGCAAGCCGCGCGCCTCCCTCTCGGATACGGGGCGGTTTTTGGTCAATACCACGCTCGGCCTGGGAGGCATCTTCGACGTTGCCACGGAGGTTGGGCTGGCTGAGCACGAGGAAGATTTCGGCCAGACGTTCGGCGTCTGGGGCATAGACAGCGGCAACTACGTCATGATTCCTTTCCGCGGCAGCTCCAACGTCCGCGATACCGTTGGTCTGGTGCTCGACACGGTCGTTAATCCGCTGCGCCTGATATCGCCGACAGAAACCCGAGCTGCGGTGGTTGCTCTGTCCGTCGTGGACTTGAGAGCTGAGCTTTTGAGCGTGGATCAGCTCGTGGTTGGCGAACGCTACGTCTTCTTTCGCGATGCCTATGAGCAGCGTCGCGACTTCCTCATCAGCGATGGCGTGCTGGACGATGACGCCTTCGGTGACGATGGCTTCGGCGATGACGGATTCGATGAGGACTTCTGAATTGACGGGTAGGTCTGAGAATTGCCCTACATAAAGATGCTTGTACTCACTTACGGACAGGAGTAGGGTGCCGTTCCGCAAAATGTCGGATATCTGGCGCTAGTCGATCCATGAGCCTGTTGGTGCTAGATCCTGATGTTGCAGCCGCAGGTAGCCTGTGCCAGCAATTGAGAGATCTAGGTTACACATCCTTTGCCACTTCCGAGGAGCACATCGCTCTTGAGCTGTGCCGCCAGGGTAGCGTGCGGCTCCTGATCTGCGTCGATCGACCCTTCCCGGACGAAACCCCTGCGAGCGTCGCGCTCGTGGCGGCGACGACGCAAACGCTCGACGTTGCGGGCATGCTGGAAGACCTTTCCAGGGGTGCTCGGGATTGCTGGCAGCTGCCGATGTCAGGCACGGAGCTCGAAGCCAGGGTGCAGCCGCTGCTGGAACGCTTTGAGCGCCTGCTGCGCGAGACCAGCTCGGAGCTCAAAGACATGCGTTCGGAGCTCGAACGCGACCAGCGGGCTGGCCAGTTCATACAGCTGGGGATGCTGCCACCCAATCCGATGGGGATCGGCCACTTCCGCCTTCAGCACCGCGTGCAACCTTCGCTCATCCTGAGCGGTGACTTTGTCGACTATTTTCAGATCACGGACCGGCATTTTGCCTGTTACGTCGCAGACGTTGCCGGTCATGGCGCATCTTCCGCATTTATCACCGTGTTGCTCAAGAATTTTTCTCGACGTCTCAGGCGCGAGTACCGCACGTCCATGTTGAAACAACCTGGCGAGGTTCTGGCGTGGATCAACAACGAGTTGATCGACCAGCAGATCGAGAAACACGTCGCGATGTTTTTTGCGGTTGTCGACACCCGCGACAACGTCCTCCACTACGCCAATGCGGCGCACTTTCCCCCGGCGATGCTGGTGGCAGGTGAAGATGTGCAGTGTCTGGAGCAGAAAGGCAAGCCGCTGGGTATTTTTGCGGATGCAACCTTCAGCTCAGCATCCGTCGAGTTTGCCCCGGGTTCCCGGGTTGTCGTGTTCTCGGACGGCGTGCTGGATCTGTTACCCGAATCCAACCTGGAAGAAAAGGAACGCTACCTCGTAGAGTCGGTAGCCGCTTGTGAAGACATGGACATGTTGTGGCAGTCGTTTGACCCGACCAAGCTCGGCGTTGATGACGTGAGTTGTTTGTTGATCAGTCACGCGGCGTGAAATCGACGCGACAGGAGTAAAGCAGTTGAGCGGTCGAATTCTGGTAGGGGATCACGACGGTGTGTATGTCATCCGCTTTGAAGGTGATGTTCGCGTCACTTTGTGCGGATCTTTTGATCACTACATCGACGTGATGTTGCGCGACGGCGATTTCCGTAGCGTCATCGTCGATTTATCCGATGCGGTAGCCATCGACAGCACGTCGCTCGGCGTGCTCGCCAAACTCAGCCTGGCCGTGCAGGCCAACTGCGCCCGCTTACCGACTTTGGTCTGTAACCAGGCCGATATTCTGCGCATTCTGGACAACATGGGTTTCGACGACGTGTTTGCCATCGTCGACGAGAATTTCGAGTCCGAGCAGAACCTTGCCGAGCTGCCGGTTGCGACCGACATGCTCGAAGACGATATGCGGGTACGCGTCATCGAGGCGCACCGTACGCTCATGGACATGAACGAGAAAAATCGAGAAACGTTTCAGGACCTCGTCAGCGCGCTCGAAGACGAAGAAGCGAGCAGCCCGCCGCGACGCAACGCGTCTTAGACGCCGGGATCCACGCCAGTCTCTTTCCCCGGTCGCGCCGCCTGTTTGGCACGGATGAAGTCCTTGTGCGATACGTAGAGGAGCTCTGCAACGCGACGAATCATGTGCTCTTCGAAGCTGTCGATGTGGTCGTCCGCAAAGGCAATCTGCCACAGTGCCAGAATGACGTTGTACTTATCCGCTTGATCCAGCTGGTCGTTCAGCGCGCGGGTGAAGTGAAAGAGTCCCACGCTCTGTTCGTGTTCCAGGCGAGTCTCGGTGATGATCTCTTCGATACGCACGGGCGCCAGCCCGAAGAGAGACACGAGCGCGTGGCGCATTGCGCCGAGTTCCGCATCGTCAATCTCGTGATCCGCCCAGACGACTTCGAACATCAACGCTGCCGCGGCAAGCTGGGGGTCCAGCGTCTCGTCTTCCTCCGGGTCGTTGACGAAGAGATCCAGGATTTTGTTCAACATGCCACCGTCTCCCGTGCAGGCTGAAATACCTGAGCCAGGGCTTCGTCGAATAGACTGATATCGTCGTGTTTGAGACGCGAGGCGTCGCTCAGCGTCTGGCGGAAACGTCGGGCACCGGGCATGCCGTTGCAGACGTGCAGCACGTGGCGGGTCAGTCGATTGAGGCGCTGACCCGCAGCCAGCTCGCGGACCATGTACTCGCGGTAGCGGGTCAGGATATCGATCTTTCCCGGCACGGTGCCGCCGAACATCTCCCTGTCGAGTTCGCTCAGGAATTCGGGCCGGTGGTAAGCGGCTCGTCCGATCATGATGCCGTCCGCCCACTGCAGGTGCGCACGGGCCTCGGCTGCCTCGGCGATGCCACCGTTGACGATGATTTTGAGCTCAGGGAATTTCAGCTTGAGCGCCGCGGCGCGCTCCGGCTGGAGCGGCGGAATCGAGCGGTTCTGTGCGGGTGTGAGGCCACCGAGGATGGCTTTGCGGGCATGGATGTAGAACCGTCGGCAGCCGCCCTCCATCACGGTACTCACGAATTCGTGCAGGAAGGCGTCGCTGTCGTCGTCATCAATCCCTAGACGGCATTTGACGGTGACCGGCACGTCGCAAGCGGCGCGCATGGCGGCGACGCATTCGGCTACCAGGTCGGGCTCCCGCATCAGGCACGCGCCAAATGCGCCCTGCTGGACACGTTCCGATGGGCAGCCGACGTTCAGATTGATTTCATCAAAACCGAGCTGGGCCGCGCGTCGGGCACAGGTGGCCAGATCCGCCGGTTCGCTGCCGCCGAGCTGCAGCGCCACGGGGTGCTCGGCCGGGTGGGAGTCCAGCTGATGCCACTGTCCGCCGTGCAGGAGCGCGCCGGTGGTCACCATCTCGGTAAACAGCAGCGCGTTCGGGCTGTGCAGCCGGTGCAGGTAGCGGCAGTGGCGATCCGTCCACGCCATCATGGGGGCAACGCTGAGTACTTTCTCCTCAACGGATGCTGCTGCGGGGTTAATAATTGCTGTCATGATTGATACCTTAGCGGCGCGGTCAATTCACTACCAGTCGTTGAGGTATACATCATGTTCATTGCCATGAATCGGTTCCAGATAGCCCGCGGATTCGAAGACGGTTTCGAGGACGTCTGGCGACAGCGCGACAGCTACTTGAAAGAGGTGCCGGGGTTCGTGTCGTTTGCGCTCCTCAAAGGGGCTGAGCACGAAGACCACACCCTGTATGCCTCGCACTCGATCTGGCAATCCCGGGCGGCATTTGATGCCTGGACGGAATCGGATCACTTCCGTCGTGCGCATGCTCAGGCCAGCGCGCCGAAGGGGACATATCTTGGCCACCCGAATCTGGAGCTCTTTGAGTCCGTTCTCGAGGAATAATCTGGGAATTGGGTCACGCGAAGCGTGACGGCAAAGTGTTGCAGAAGTTGCTGTTTTGCGCCAAAAGTGGCCATAAAAAGCCCTGAATAAACTATAGATTGATCGGTAACCCGTTGAAAATGCTGAAAAATATGACCTGTAACACATTTGAAACGATTTGATTCAGTTTTCTCCATTATTGCCTCCACTTTTTCTTCATTTTTGTCTCAATTCTTTGTATAGTTCCGCGCCAAGTTGTTGATAGTTAAGTGGTTCGTGTCTCCATTGACGAAACCACTCGACCCAGAGAGAACCAGTTAATGCTGAGACAAAGAACGATAAGAAAGCCCGTCCATGCCATTGGTATCGGCGTGCACTCCGGCGACAAAGTACGTATGACCTTGCGCCCTGCCGAGGAAAACACAGGCATCGTATTTACCCGCAGCGACCTCAAAGGTGCAGGATTCGTGCGGGCCTGCGCGGAAAACGTATCGGATACGACGCTTGCGACGAGCCTCGCCACGGGTGACGTTCAGGTCGCCACGGTCGAGCATCTGATGTCCGCGCTCTGGGGTCTGGGTATCGACAACCTGGTGGTAGAGCTTTCCAGCGAAGAAGTCCCGATCATGGATGGCAGCGCGGCGCCGTTTATCTACCTGATCAATTCTGTTGGCATCGTCGAGCAGGCGGCAGCCAAGCAATTCATCCGGATCACGAGAGAGATCAAAGTGACCCAGGGTGATGCGGTTGCGACGCTCAAGCCGTATGCCGGTTTCAAGGCGGGCTATACGTTCGTCGCTGATCATCCGGTTTACAACCGCCACCCGAAGTTCGCTGAGCTCGACTTCTCTTCAATTTCGTACGTCGACGAAGTCAGCCGGGCGCGTTCATTTGGCCTCACAAAAGAACTCGAACAAGCCCAGGCGATCAACAAGTGTCTTGGTTCCAGCCTTGAAAACGCCGTTGGTATCGATGACTTTGCGGTCATCAACGATGACGGTCTGCGCTACGACGATGAGTTCGTCAAGCACAAGCTGCTGGATGTCATTGGCGATCTCTACCTGCTCGGCAAGCCGATCCTGGGTGAGTTTTATGGCTTCAAGTCGGGCCACGCGCTCAACAACAAGCTTGCACGCGCGCTTCTGCGCTGCGAAGACGCCTGGGAAATCAGCACGTTCGAAGCGCCGGCCGTGGCCTCAGGTGGTCAGCCGATTCTGCAGCCTGCTGCGATGTCTGTGTCCTGAGCGGCAGTCGGACTTCCTGACCGGTTCAGCCTCGCGCCCTCCCGCGGTGCGTCTCAGCTTCTTCGTACATCGTCAGTAAAAACTGACGGATCGCCTGTTGCGCATCTGCCCTGGGCATGAGGCGCTGGTCCTCGAGCACCTGGGCCATGTCGTTCAGAGATCTGTTGCCGTCGATCAGAGACATGATGAAAGCGTGAATTCGCGTCGTGTGAATCTGTGTCTGAAACTCTGCCGACAATGGGATGGGTGCTTTGCCTTCCACCAGCCAGTCGGGCAGGTGTTGGTGACGATGCCCTGTCTGTACGTCCGTGTTTTTGTTTCGTGCCAGCTGCGTGTAGGTAAGCTCGCTGCGGTGCTGACGGCTCGCGGGTGATTGCAGGTATGGCAGCCGTTGGTCCTGCCGCGTCACTACCTCCATGCCGAGACGCTCGGACTCCTCTGCAAACTCCGTGGCCAGCATGCGATTGGCCGGGTCAGCCCCGGTGAAGGCGAGGCTGCCGTGGTTCAGCCAGAAACCGCCGGGACGCAGCACCCGGGCAAAGGCGCCCACCAGATCGGCGACTGACGCATCGATGACATCGACAAGCCACGGCGTGATGATGAGGTCGAAGCTGTCGGCAGCGAGGGGCAGGCGCAGGGCGTCACCGCAGACAAAGTGCAGATTTTCGACAGGCGCCGCGCGCAGCGTGCGGGCCACGGCGACGTGTTCGATGTCTACCGGCGCCAGTGGAAACTCGGTCAGATCGAGGCTGGCGCCGCGGCTTACTGCTGCTCCGATCAGGCAGAGCAGGGGATTGCTGTCGAGCGCCCAGGTCCCTCCAGCCCGCAGGCGTTGATGAAGATCGTATGCGAGACGGCCCGCGCCGCAGCCGAGCACCAGAACGCGCGGCTCGGTTGGCAGATCAGCGGCTGCCAGGACGTCCATGAGATGGTCGGCTACCGCGACGTTTTCCGCGTCACCCCAGGCCCAGTCGCGGTGGATGTTCTGCGCATAGGACAGCACGCCGTGATGCGTGGGCAGGCGCGTGCGCAGGGCCAGATGGGTTTCTTTGGCGATGGCCTCGCCAGGTTTGAGCGGTTCGAGAAGCCGCTTCAGTTCCTTCTCATACTCTTCGAGCGCCGCGGTCAGCCGTGTCAGGCGCTCGAGCTGCGCGCCGGTAGCGCCTTCGGTTGTACACAGGGTACGCTGCTGTTCGACGTCGGCCAGGGCCATGTTGAATCGATTCCGCCAGTCACGCAGCGCGGCGCCCGGCTCCGGCCATAGAAACGGCACGTGCGCGCCGCTCAGCTCGAGAATTGGAAATTGGACATTGCAGGCAGCGCAACCGTAACGGCCGTCCGCCTGCTTGTTCAGCGTCTGCTCACACCGTGGGCAGCCCAGTACCGCCATCTTTGCTCCCTTGCCTCAAATCCTTGTACAGGCGCCGCCGGGAGGCGGAGTCGCGCTGCTACGTGAAGTGTAACAGCGCGCTCTTGCTCATACCGGGTTGGTGATGATGCCGTTGACGATGGGCTCGAACGCGGTGAGGCTGTCCTGCAACGCCGAATTGCCGAGTCCGTGGCCGGGCATGGCCGTGCCGAAGTTGCCGTTTTCGCCATGCAGCGCCATGTAGTTCAGCACGATCGTCTGCGCCAGCAGGTTCACGTTGTTTGCCGCCGGGGTTGCCGCCGTTTCTACGGAACCGTCCGGACGCATGTAGCCAATCTGCTGGTGTGTGGCCTGTTCCTCCGGCGTTCCGCCGATGAGCTGTGGCCGCCCATTGGGGTTGTACACCAGGAAGAACGTCGCGGCAGTCTGCTGGTTGTCGCTGACCCACTCGCCCTTGCCGCGGCCGTCGACGGTGTTGTCGATTGCGCCGTTGGAAGACAGTGAGCCGTCAGACATGACGTAGAGCATGAGCGGTACGCCGATGCGAGCGGCGTACTCGAGGCACGCACCCATGCAGATGCCGGCGCGGAAGTCTTTGACTTCGCCCTCCGCACGACGACCGCCGTGGTAGTCGTAGCCACCCATCTCGATTGTGCCAGCGCCGGCAAAACCATTGACGACCATTTTCATGACAGAAGCGGTTTTGCGGAACTCGCCGCCGTCACGACCGCCTGCGGTGAACTCTGCGTCGGTGAAGATGCCCGTAGGCCCGGAAATGACCGGATCGCCCGCCGGATCGAGCGTGGTGGGATCACCAAAACGATCGGCAAGGTCCGCACTTTTGAGATACCCGCACTTCACCAGATCCTTAACCACGTCTTCCGGGTGAATCGTCTGGTCACCGCCCGTGGAGATTGCCTGCATTTTTTGATCGGAGATACGGTAAATCGACTCCATGACGGCAACCGCGTCCTGTTGGCTGAGTACAGCCGTCAGG
Organism: Pseudomonadales bacterium; assembly: GCA_028285415.1. Classification (GTDB taxonomy): domain Bacteria; phylum Pseudomonadota; class Gammaproteobacteria; order Pseudomonadales; family Azotimanducaceae; genus UBA4421. The sequence continues at coordinate 39,205 of JANQPF010000030.1, read as the reverse complement.
TCACCCACGTCCACGAGACCCGTGACGTCCGAAGGACGGTCAACCTTGGTCGGTCGGATAGTCAGGTCGATCATGGCTGCCGGAGCCATGGAGTTGCCGCCCGAGTCGGAGTTTTCGGAGCCGATCAGCGTCAAGAGCGAACCGTCCGCACCGGCGCTGGCAATGCCGTACATGGGATTGTGCGGATTGTTGCCGGTGTCGTTCTCCGATCGCGCGGGAATTATCGCGCCGTTGATGTTGGCCGCGGTGGCCGGCGAAATCCGCGTCATCATGCCGCGCAGGAACGCGCTGTCGGAGTGAAACGCCATGCCGAGCGTTGTGTCGATGAAGTCGTTGGTCTGCGTATCGGGGTTCACGATCGGGGGGATCATGTCTCCGGGCAGGCCCTGACGTTCGTAACCCTCGGTCGTCAGGAAGTCGAGCTGGCCGCCCTGACGTCCAACGAGCACGTTGGAACCGGCCTGATTTGAGCCGCCTGCCAGGTCGAAGGCGATGAATGGGATTTTACCCGCACCCTGCGTGGCAATGCCGCAATCGGCAACCAGTGGCAGGAGATCGGGCGCCAGCTGTGCATGGACGTTGTTGCTCAGCGTTACCGTAGCGGCGCTGCCGAGCGCAAGCCCGCTGCCCATGATGAAACCCTGCGACAGAAACTCACGCCGTGTGCGCGGTCGCGGGTGATCTGGATGGCACAACGGGTCGTCGTATTTACGTTGTCTTCGTTTACGCATGATTACCTCTATACCTCTATTGGACCATCACTTATTGAACCATCATAGCGGCGCTGCCTAACACGGAGGCGCACGCAGCTTTGACGATGCGTTCGGTACGATCGGACTCGCAGGTGCCGCCGCAGGCGACCAGGCTGTCGACCAGCGCGTTCACCTCGGCACTCAGATCCGCCAGAACAGGCTGCGTGCCAATGCCGTTGCCCACCATGTTGTCGATCAGCGGATCGAGCAGGAGGCTGCGGTCGTTGAACGCGGTCGTATGGCTGGTGCCAAACGGGAATCCAGGGAAGTAGCTCGCACGGGCAGACGTATCGTCCACCAGAACAGAGCAGTACTTGATGGCAAGCTGAGTGACACCCATCTGCTGCGAAGAGATGAAGCCGTTCACGCCTGTGCCAACCGGCAGCGCCTGGTGCACGAGATCGTAGGTTGCATCAACTTCGCTGTTGGCAACCGGAATGCCGGTCATTTTCGACATCGTGGCATTCACCTCGGCAAAGTCGCGGATGCCCACTTCCGGATCGCGCGGCAACGGTGCCGGCGGCGGCTGAGCGACAGGATCTGCTTCGACCACAACGTTGGTTGCGTTGCCGAGCTGCTCGAACGTGAGGAAGAACTCGTCCGTCGTCACGCCCAGCTCGAGCGGTACGATGGTGCCGAGCTCTGACAGCCACTGCAGACCTTCAGCTTCGTAGTCGGCATCAGTCAGCGCAACGTCCAGGTTGGCATACGCCTGACCGACGCTGATTTCGCGACCGTTCAGACCAATGCGCATACCCGCAACCGGAATGTTCCCCGGCGTGGCCGTATCGTCGAGACTGATGAAGAACGGCTCGTCGAAGAGGTAGGCGTACGAGTCGTACTGGCTGACCTCGAACACGATGTAGGCATCGGGCACGTTGATGTGGTCGCTGATGTTGAACAGCAGGAAGTATTTCTCGCCGACGCCCACATCGAAGTTCTGCACGATCTGTTCCGGCGTCAGCGCGCGGTTGTGCACCGCAAGCAACCGGATGGTGCCCGCCCAGCGGTTGTCGTTGTCGACTTCACTGGCAAGCGCAAACGCAAACGTGTCGTCCCAGTCGTTCAGGAGACCGCCCGGAACCGGATCCACGTCGTCGGTGAACGTGCCGTTGACGAAAATCTGGCGTCCGTTGACCGGGTCGTAGTTGACGACAACGTGCTGCAGCGTCGCCTGCAGATCCTCGTCGTCAGCGTTGGTCGTAAGCTGCGGCTGACCGGCCGGATCCGTCTGATCAGAACGCAGGAACGTGTCGTACTGGTACAGCGTCTGACCCACCATGAAGTTGCGCGACGTTGCGCCTCCGGAATAGGTGACAATCCGGGCGGGACCGTCCTGGGTGACGTTACCCGGAGCAGCCCAGAATTCGATGGAGTATTCGCCGGTCGCGAGGATCAGGTCGCGCAGCTTTGCGCTTGCCGTTGTCGAACCTTGCGCCTTACCGTCGGTGAACTGGACACCCCAGCCACCAACCCAGCTGTACTCACCGGAAAGGGTCATATTGAGGGACGGCTCGATGCCTGAGGTATCGAATACCGTGTTGCCGGAGCCGGTCTTGAACTCATAGAGCGCAATGACGTTGGCTTCGTAGCGTCCACCAGCGGAGGAGACGATGCCGTCGGTCAGAGAGAGCGCTTTGGAGGTGACCAGCTGCGGATCGACAGTCGTCGGGACGATCGCATCGGACATCGTGGTAATGGCCGCTTCCATGGTTGCCGCGTTAGCCTGACAGTCACCCCAACAGTTGTGGAACTCGCTGCCGAGACGAACTACAAAACGGGAGTTAGCCGGCGTTTCGAGATCGATGCGAGGCTGCGCAGCGGCGTAGGCTGCGTCCACGTCATCGCTGGCGAAGAATGGGCTCTGCGGTACGGCTGCGCCATCGTTGTGACAGCTCGCGCAGTACTGCGTCAAGAGCGGGTAGACGTTGGCTGCAAAGAGCGCCGAGTCAGACGGGAAGTTCTTTGACGCTCCCGGATCGCGGATCGGCGGTGCTTCGAGTTCCACCTCTTTGCCGCCGCCACCGAGCGAGTCGCCGGCCCAGTTTTCGATGTAGGACTCGATGATGTCGCCGCAGGCGTCATCGCTGGACAGCCAGCAGTTGTGGCCGCCACGAACCTTGGTCACCATGATCGAGGCGCCCGGGTCCGTCAGATCGACGATGGTGTTGGCTTCTGCGTACGCCAGGTTGATGTCGTCAGAACGTACGAAGCGGGGCGACTGGTCGTCGTTGTGGCAGGTGCCGCAACGGTTGTTGGGGACCAGGTTGTCCCATACGTACAGCTTGAACGATTGCACGTCGGTAGTGGACGGTGCCGGACCTGAATAGTTGCTGACGTCCGGGGTGGCCGTCAGCGGATTCTCGGAAGTGGACGCGCCACTGCCGCTGCCGCAGGCTTGCACCAGGAAACCGATGCTCAGCAGGAAGGCCGTGCGGAATAAGTTTTTCGTTTGATAATTCATCGCCTGACCTCCTAGTTGCCCATGCAGTAAACGGCGGTCTCGGCAAATATTTGCCGCAGATTATGGCCGTTTGACTGAAATGAAGCGGTGAGGATGCCGATTTCGGTCTGATCCGCGGCGTCCTGAGGGGGGCGCAGACAGACGTTTTCGAACACCTTCTTGACCTGACACTGGGCAAACGCGTCTGAGTGAGCCAACTCCTGACCCATCGACTTGGCGCCGCTGCCGCTGCCCGGCAGAGAGTCGTCCCAACCGAGGAGCTTGTTGGGGCCGTTGCGCCAGTAGTTGTCCCAGCTGTCGTCTGGAGTGGCGAAGCCGTGTTCGAAGTTCAAGTTGTTGTTGAAGTACTTTGCCTCAACGCGCGTGCCAGTGTCGGGATCGGTTGCGCCGACGCCGTTGTAGTTGATCTGGCCGTTCTGCGCTTCCGGATCGTTGACCACGTCGTATTCGAAGTCGTAGTAAGCATACGCCTGTGCCAACGGATCCATGCCGTTGTGGCAGCCGATACAGTTGTTCAGAAATACGCGGGAATCGCCGCCGGGGCTGCGAGAGACGTCCTGGCGAATGCGGTCGGGTACGCGTGTCACGTCATGGACCTGTTCCATGTCGAGACAGAGATGATTCAGCATCGTGAAGCGGAACATGGCGCGGTTGGTGCCGGCAATGAAGAACGCCTGCGCGGCGGAGCGTGTCGTCATGACACCCGCAGTCGCCTCCGTGGGCAGGCCGGTGACCGCCGACTGTGTGGTTGCCTGCAGATTGGCCTGCAGGTCCGTGCCGGCCGCTTCCAGCGCTTCATAGTGAGCGTTTGACGTGTTCGAGTACGCGGGGACGCCGCTGCCGGAGCCGACATAAAGGATGTCGCCGTACAGGACCTGGCGGAAATCGACGTCATCCCTGACGATGCCAATGACGGTTGCCGTGTAGTCATCCAGCGGTACGAAAACGCTCTGGTCGCGGTTGGTCCAGGGCGCTGCAAAATTCTTCAGCGTGACGCTATAGAACTCCGGGGCCAGGGTAGCCATCAGTGCGGCACCAACGGCGTCACCTGCATCGATGGCGTCGCGCATGTCACCAAGCGTTGTTGCATCCGGTGGTACCCCGGCAATGCGGTCATGAAGGCGTTTGGCCTGGTCGGTGGAGTCTGCCATTACAGGCATGCTCACGAGGGCGGCCAATGAGCAGATGACGGCGCTCAGAAACGCGCGCCCCTGCCTCATAGGTAATTTCCGCCTATTCGGTGCTGGAAACCTCATTTGTTGCTCCTCAAAGTCTGCGTCCACTGCGAATTCGTTGGTCGAAAACGAACGCTAAACCGCCCCGGAAATCCCTTCGGGTGTATCGCGGCATAGGGTCCTGGTTTTCCAGCGGGGAAACTGTGACGTACTGCCGCTTTTGGTCGGTGGGGCTCTGCATTCGCGATTTTCCTGCTACACAAGGCCGGTACGGCGCGTCTGCGTTACAACTTCCTTACGTCGCCAGCATTTCCATCACATTCGGCAATTCACCGGAATAAAGACTGCTGTGACCTGCCGCACATCTTGTGGTGGGGACCTTGTGAAAAAATGTCGGTCTGTTTGCAAAGGGTGCAGAGGCTCCGGTGTTGAAGTACTGGTACGCTGAACGAGCTGATTCTGGAAAAGATTGGAACGCACTCACAACTGCGGTTGTGGGCGCTCTTGGACGTACTGTCCTCGGCGCCGCCTGTGCCGCTCTACTCATTGGCTGCGGCAGCGGGTCGAGCTCCGGGGGCTCTTCCGGCCTCGGCAGCGGGCAGTCGCCTGATCCGGTGGTCGTGGACTTTCCCGTTGCCTATGTGCAGCGGCCGCTCCTGACCGACGACGACGGCAATCTGCTCACGACAGAAGTCCGCGAAGCAACCGAGTTCTTTCCAGGCGCTGAGCTTTTCATTCGCGACCGTGCCTCACCCAGCGCGGACGAGCGTTCACTGACGCTCGGCGTCTTTCCGGACGATGATGACGGTAATCCGCCGCTCTACGATGTCAAAGACCTGGCGGTTTCCTACGATGGTCTGCGTCTTGCGTTTGCCATGCGCGCGCCGGAAGACCCTGATCTCGACGATGACGAGCAGCCCACCTGGAACATCTGGCTCTACGACCGCGAGCTCGATACCCTGACCCGCGTCATCGAGTCGGACATCGTTGCCGAAGACGGCGAAGATGTCGCACCGAAGTTCCTGCCCGACGGCCGTATCCTCTTTTCTTCGACGCGCCAGCGATTGTCCAAGGCCATCCTGCTCGACGAAGGTAAACCCCAGTTCTCCGCGTTCGACGAAGATCGCGACGAGGAGGCGCTGACCCTGCACGTCATGAATATCGACGGCTCGGAAATCTCGCAGATTTCCTACAACCAGAGCTCAGATCTCGATCCCAACGTGCTGAGTGACGGCCGTGTCGTCTACTCACGGTGGGACAACGTGGCCGGCATCAACCGCATCAGTCTCTATCGTGCGAACCCTGATGGCACCGAGCAGGAACTCCTGTACGGCGTCCACAGCCATGACACGGGACCCAACGGAGAAACGGTGGAATTTGTCGAATCCACCGAGCTCCCGGACGGCCGGCTGCTGGTCATGATCCGCCCGCCCGGTGCAGTATCGCGTCTCGGCGCGTTGCCCGTGGCCATTGACGTATTGAACTACGTCGAGCACGACCAACCGACGTTCGCAAACGCGGGTCTGCTCGCGGATGCCCAGGAAATTCTGATCCCGGGAGAGCTCAGCCTCGACGAGACCGTCCCGCCGCGGCAGGGTCGCTATGCGCACATCTCCCCGCTCTACGACGGCACTAATCGACTGCTCGTGGCGTGGAGTCAGTGCCGGTTGCTGGACACGACCAGCGACCCGCTCAATCCCATCATCGTTCCCTGCACCGACGAGAACCTGGCGAATCCCGACATGGAGGAGGCTGATCCGCTGTACGGGATCTGGATGAACGATATCGACGAAGACACCCAACAGCCGATTGTCCTGGCCCAGGAGGGATTCGCGTATTCCGAAGGCCTCGTGATGGAAGCGCGAACCGCGCCGCCGGTCATTCTGGACAAGACGGCGGGCATCGACCTGGACCCGGATCTGGTCGGAGAAGCCGTAGGTGTCGTGCACATTCGTAACGTCTACGAGTTTGACGGTGCGTCGTCTGCTGACCTCACCCTGCTGTCCGATCCGGCGGTATCCACGGCTGCGGATCGCCCGGCGCGCTTCCTGCGCATCGTCAAGTCGGTGTCGTTTCCCGATGACGATATCGTAGACGTGGACGGCACTGCGTTCGGCCGCTCCGCGGCTCAGCTCATGCGGGAGATCATCGGTTACGCGCCGATCGAGCCGGACGGTTCGGTGAAAGTCAAAGTACCGGCCAATATCGCCTTCTGGGTAGAAGTGCTCGACGCGAACGGCCGACGCATCAGCGCGCGACACAACAACTGGATGCAGGTGCGGCCCGGCGAAGAAATGACCTGCAACGGCTGCCACAGCACTGATAGCGAGTTCCCGCACGGCCGTCGCGACGCTGAAGCGCCGACAACCAATGCGGGTGCAACCGCAGACGGCTCGCCGTTTCCGAACACCGAGCCTGCGCTCTTTGCCAACGCCGGCGAAACCATGGCTGAGGTCATCACCCGCATCAACGGGATTCCGGATCCGGCTGTGGATATTCGCTACGACGATCTCTGGACTGATCCGAACGTGCGTGCCAAGGACGTGAGCTTTGCCTACGACTACACGGACCTGACGACAACGCCTCCGGTTGATCCCGGTTGTGTCACGAACTGGACGGCCGCTTGCCGAATCACGATCCACTATGAAGATCACATCCATCCGATCTGGAGCGTGGACCGACGCACGTTCGACGTCGACGGCGTGACGGTGCTGGCCGATGATACCTGCACGTCGTGTCACAGCGACGTGGACGACATGGGTATGCCGATGGTGCCGCTGGCGCAGCTCGACCTGACTGACGGTCCGAGCGCGGACGAGGCGGATCACTTCAAGAGCTATCGCGAGCTGCTCTTCAATGACAACGAGCAGGAAGTGGTCGACGGCGCGCTGCAGGACCGCCTTGTACAGGCTGTCGACGGCAACGGCAATCCGATCTTTGAGACGGACGCGGACGGCAATCTGATTCTGGATGTGAACGGCGATCCCATACCCGTCCTCGTTGCAATCAACGTCACGCCGTCTCTGTCCGTTGGCGGCGCCAATCTCAGCCCGCGTTTCTTCGACCTCTTCGGGCCGGGTGGTACGCACACCGGACGCCTGACCGACGCCGAGCTCAAGCTCGTATCAGAGTGGATCGACATTGGTGGGCAGTACTACAACGACCCGTTCCGGGTACCGCAATAGCGCAACGCGCCGCAAAAGGAATTTCGGCAGATGACACGACAACCCGATTCAAGAAGCTTGAAGCTGCGTGCTGCGTTGGTCAGCTTGTTTCTCGTCTTCGCGACGCCTGCCTGGGGCTGGGGCATCTCGAATCCGTTCGCGAGCTACGAGCCCGTGGTGGTCGTCTCGGATCCCTACATTGAGCTGCGCACCGGTCCAGGCCGCGGCTATCCGATCTTCTACGTTGCGGGCCAGGGTGATGAGGTCACGCTGCTCAAAACGCGCACCGACTGGTTCAAGGTGCGCACGCCGCGCGAGAAAGAGGGCTGGGTCCACCGGGATGAGCTCCGACATACGCTGGATCTGGACGGCAACGAGATAGATTTTGGCGCCCTTGGCCTGGCGGACTTCTCCGACCGGCGCTGGGAGATGGGATTCAACGGCGGTGATTTTGGTGGGGCGAGCAGCCTGACCGGGTATATCGGCTACGCGCTGACGCCGAACATCACCTTTCAGCTCGAAGGCACGCAGATCCTCGGAGAATTTTCCGATGGTGTGATGGGGTCCGCAAACATACTGATGTATCCGTTCCCGGAGTGGCGTCTGTCACCTTATTTCACCATCGGCACGGGCATAATCACGACGAAGCCGCACACCACAATTGTGCAGGCCGAAGACCGCGAAGATGAAATTGCTCATGCGGGGGTAGGGGCCAACCTCTACCTCAGCGATCGCTTCATGCTGCGCATGGAATACAAGCGCCACACGGTGCTTACGAGTCGGGACGACAACGAAGAGATTGATCAATGGAAAGCAGGTTTCAGCGTATTTTTCTAGTCTTACTGGTGGCCATGACGGCGTATCCGGCCTGGGCTGCCCAACCGGACGAGCTCGAGCTCGAACCGCTGGTTGTGCGTGAGCCCGAGCGGCGCGAAGTCGATGTCGACGAGCTCGATTCCGAGGACTTCGAGATTGGCGCCTTCGGCGGCGTGATGAACATCGAAGACTTCGGCTCGGATACCGTCACCGGCATCCGCGCGGCTTACCACGTGACCGAGGACTTCTTTGTCGAAGGGATTTACGGCCAGACTACCATGGGGCAGACGAGTTTTGAGCTCCTGAGCGGTGGCGCACCGCTCTTGACGGACGAAGAACGTGAGCTGACGTACTACAACGTCTCCGTGGGTTGGAACATATTCCCGGGGGAAGCCTTTGTCGGCGGCCGCTGGGCGTTCAAAGGCAGCCTCTACGTCGTAGCGGGAGCGGGCAGCACAGAATTTGGCGGCGATGACATTTTCACCATCAACGCCGGCGTCGGCTACCGGTTCATTGCCACGGACTGGCTTGCGTTTCACGTCGACGTGCGCGACCACTTCTTCGAATCAGACCTGCTGGGCACGATGGAAAACAAGCACAACATCGAATTCAGCGGTGGCCTGACCATCTTCTTCTAACACTGGGAGAGCGTGATGCAGAACGACAAACGTCCGGGAAGAGCTTTGCTGCTGGCATTGAGTATCGCAGGCGCGCTTTTGAGCGGCGGCTGCAGCAGTCTGGAAATCAAGCCCTGGGTCAGCCCCTTCGAGCGCAACAATCTCGCGGATCCCATCATGAGCTTCAGCCGTGATCCGGTGGCGGCGTCTTATCTGCACCACGTGTATCAGGCGCGGGAAGGCGCCCGCGGAGCCGAGGGCGGCTCCGGCGGCGGTTGCGGTTGTAACTAAGAATCAGGTTCAGGACGAACACGATCATCATGACGATTTTCTCGAATACGACGAAACGGCTGCTGGCGGCAATCATCGGGTACCTGCTGGTGCTGCCGGCACAGGCGGCGGTGTTGCCCGAAGACCGTTCTGACATCATGTACCACGGCTACGAAGGCGGTGGACTGAGCGTTGACGGACCTTCCGTGCTGGTGCGCAAAGGCTTCAAGGACAAGGTATCCGTCTGGGCCAACTACTACGTCGACACAATCACCAGCGCCTCGATTGACGTGGTGGCTACCGCCAGTGAGTACACCGAGGAGCGCAAAGAGAAAAGCATCGGCGTCGACTACCTGCGCGGCAAAACTTTCATGGGAATGTCCTACACCAATTCGGAAGAGTCGGACTATTCCGCGCATTCTGCACGCTTTGGCATCAGCCAGGACTTTTTCGGGGATCTGACCACGCTCGGCATCTCCTACGCGCGCGGTGCGGACACCGTGCGGCGCAACGGGGATGCAAATTTTGAGGCGGAGACCGATCGTCAGACCTATCGGGTCGACCTTTCCCAGGTGATCACCAAAAACCTGATCATCAGCATGAACTACGAGGGGGTCACCGACGAAGGCTTCCTGAACAATCCTTATCGTCAGGTACGCTACCTCGACCCCAACGAGGCGCGCGGCTACGGCTACGAGTCGGAAATCTATCCGCGCACCCGCACCAGCTCAGCGCAAGCCATCCGCGGCATGTACTATCTGCCTTATCGGGCTGCCCTCAAGCTCGAGTTTCGCAACTACTCGGATACCTGGGGTATCGACGCCTACAACGGTGAAATTGCCTATACCCACCCGATTGAGGATGTGGGCCTGGTGGTCGAGCTCAAGTACCGCTACTACAAGCAGACGGCAGCCGACTTCTATAGCGATCTCTTTCCCCGTTCCAACGCGCAGAATTTCCTGGCCCGGGACAAGGAGCTTGCGGGCTTTCAGACCCAGACCATCGGTGCCGGCATCAGCTACGAGTTCGAAACGAACTGGCTGCCCGGCTTCAAGCGCGGATCCGTCAATTTGTTTGTTGACTACATCGACTTCCAGTACGACAACTTCCGTGATGTGACCGCCACCGGCTTTGCCCCGGGCACCGAGCCGCTCTACAGCTTCGATTCCGTCGTCACCCGGGCGTTCGTCTCCCTCTTCTACTGATCCGGCTCCTGTTCCGGCACCTGTTCCTGCTCTTGGGGAGCCGGCCAGATTTCGGTGTCACCTTATTGGCATTGAATGGCCAGGTCTTTATAATCTGCGCGGCCTCGCGCCGGACATTGTGCCATCAGTGTTCGCTCGTTTTTGACCAGAAATACTGGCGCTATCGAAATCGCAACTAGACTTGTCTAGATACGAATCATTCGGCTCGAAAACCCGTGCCGCAGGTCGTGAGCCATGACGCAACCGAAGCGGAATCGACGCGAAACCACACGCTGAGATTAGCCGCGAAGATACGAAGAACAGATGATTAAAATTAAGAAGGGGCTGGATCTCCCCATCGCCGGCAAGCCGGAGCAGGCCGTCGGCGAAGGGCGCAGCGTGCGCAGCATTGCCGTGCTTGGCGAAGACTATCCCGGCATGAAACCCACCATGGAAGTGGCGGAAGGTGACGCCGTGGCGAAAGGCCAGGTGCTGTTCAGCTGCAAGAAGACGCCAGGCGTCAGCTATACCGCGCCCGCTGCCGGACGGGTCACCGCCATCAATCGAGGCGCCAAGCGCGCTCTGGTTTCGGTGGTCATTGAGCTGGGTGAAGGCGACGCGATCGACTTCGGCGGGCACGACTCGGAAGCCTTGAAGACAATCTCACGCGATGCCGCGGTTGAGAAGCTCCTCAAAAGTGGTGCCTGGACGGCGCTTCGGACGCGCCCGTTTTCCCGGGTGCCGGACCCTGAAACGACACCGCACTCCATATTCGTGACGGCAATGGACACCAATCCGCTGGCCGCTGATCCGGGTGTCATCATTCCGATGTACGCGAACGAGTTTGCCGCGGGGCTCGACGTCCTGACGACGCTCACTGACGGTGCGGTGCATGTCTGTCACGAGCAGGGCAAGTTCCTGCCGACCGGCAGCGCTGAGCGCATTACGGCCCATGAGTTCTCCGGGCCACACCCTGCGGGACTGGCCGGCACGCATATCCACTTCGTGGACCCCGTTGGCACGTCGAAAACGGTCTGGTACCTGAGCTATCAGGACGCCATTGCCATCGGGCATCTCTTCCTGACCGGCGAGATCATGAGCGAACGCGTTGTGGCGCTGGGCGGCCCGGGCGCCGGCAACCCCCGCCTCGTGCGGACGCTGGTGGGCGCGAACCTCGATGAACTCACCGCGGGTGAGCTGGAAGAGGGCAAGCAGCGCGTCATCTCGGGATCCGTGCTCACCGGGCACACCGCGCAGAGCGCGCGGGCGTATCTCGGTCGCTATCACCTGCAGGTTTCGATCTTGCCGGAGGATACCGAACGACGCTTTCTCGGCTATCTGGCGCCGGGTACGGATCGCCACTCGGTGTTTCCCGCGTTTCTCTCCAAATGGCTTGGCGAGAAGTCCGTGCGCTTCACGACAACGACAAACGGCAGCACGCGTGCCATGGTGCCGATAGGCACCTATGACGCGGTCATGCCGATGGACATTCTCGCCACGCAGATGTTGCGGGCCGTGCTTGTCGGCGATCTGGACACGGCGATCAATCTGGGCTGTCTGGAGCTCGATGAGGAAGACGTGGCGCTGTGTACCTACGCCTGCCCCGGAAAATACGAATTCGGCCCCGTGTTGCGCTCGGTGCTATCGCAGATCGAGAAGGAGGGTTAGACGGTGAGTCTGCGTACTTTCATGGACAACATCGCGCCGCACTTCGAGAAGGGTGGGCGATTCGAGTATCTCTATCCCGCCTACGAGGCAATCGACACCGCGTTGTATACGCCGGGCAAGACCACGGCCGGTGCTTCTCACGTACGCGACGGTCTCGATCTCAAGCGGATCATGATGACGGTGTGGCTGTGTGCCTGGATTCCGGGCATCGTCGGCAGCTACTTCGTCGGTCTGCAGGCCAACGAGGCGATGCAGGCAGCCGGCATCACGGCGATCGAAGGCTGGCGCGGGATTTTTCTGAATCCGCTCCTGAGCTTCGACCCGTCGAGCGTCATCGACTGCCTGATTCACGGGCTGGGTTATTTCATCCCGCTCTACGTGGTGGTGTTTCTCGCGGGGATCGCCTTCGAAATCTGGTTTGCCTCGGTCCGTAACCACGAGGTCAACGAAGGCTACTTTGTCACTTCCATCCTTTATACGTTGACGCTGCCGGCGGACATTCCGCTCTGGATGGCGGTCATCGGCATCATATTCGGTGTTGTGATCGGTAAAGAGGTGTTTGGCGGGACAGGCAAGAATTTCCTGAATCCGGCGCTGACGGGACGGGCTTTTCTGTACTTCGCCTATCCGGCTGCCATGTCCGGCGATACCGTCTGGGTGGCAGTCGACGGAGTCACCCAGGCAACGCCGCTCGGCAACGCCGCGGTTGGCCTCGACTACGGCATTGATTTCACCTCAGCGTTCATCGGCAACATGGCGGGCACCATCGGGGGCGAGAGCATCCTGGCTATCCTTGTTGCGGCAGTGATCCTGATTGCCACGCGCATAGCCTCGTGGCGCATCATGCTCGGCTGTGTCATTGGCCTCGTCGTCACCACGGGCCTCTTCAATCTCATTCCGTCCTCGAACCCGATGTTCGGCATGACGCCCATGTGGCACCTGGTGCTCGGCGGCTTTGCCTTCGGTGCGGTGTTCATGGCAACTGACCCCGTTTCGGCGGCGCATACCAACACCGGGCGCCTCATCTACGGCATTCTGATCGGCTTCATGTGTGCGCTCATACGCGTCGTCAACCCGGCTTTCCCGGAGGGCATGATGCTGGCAATTCTCTTTGGCAATCTGTTTGCCCCGTTGATCGACCACTTCGTGGTGCAATCGAACATTAAACGGAGATTGGCTCGTGGCTAGTTTCGAAAAAGATGGTTTGAAAAACGTATTCATCGTGGCGCTGGGGGTGTGTCTCGTCTGCTCGGTGGTGGTGTCCGGTATTGCCGTGGCGCTGAAACCGCAGCAGCAGCTCAACAAAGCGCTGGACCAGAAGCAGAACATCCTGCGCGCTGCGGGCATGCTGCCCGGCGACAGCCTCGTGGCTGAGGATGGCCGCGGGGTTGATGAACTCTTCTCCGAGTTTGAGGTGCGGGTGGTTGATCTCGAAACCGGCGAGTTCCTCGACGACATCGATGCCGACACGTTCGATCCGGTCAAAGCGGCGAAGAAGCCGGATCTGTCCATTCCTCTCTCTGGAGAGCAGGACATTGCGACGCTGCGGCGCCGCGAGAACGCTTCGCTCGTTTACATCAAGCGGGTTGAAGGTGAAATCGACAAGCTGGTGTTGCCGGTTCGTGGTTACGGGCTGTGGGGTACGCTGTTCGGCTATCTGGCATTGGACAGTGACCTGCAGACGATATCGGGACTCGGTTTTTACCAGCACAAGGAAACGCCCGGGCTCGGCGGTGAAGTCGATAATCCGCGGTGGAAAGCGCTCTGGCCGGGAGTTCAGCTTTACGATGCTGACAACCAGCCCAACGTACAGCTGGTCAAAACCCGTTCCGCGGCCGGCAGTGCCAGTGCCGCGTACGAGGTGGATGCGTTGTCCGGTGCCACGTTTACCACTCGCGGCGTACAGAACCTGGTGAATTTCTGGACCGGCGATCTCGGCTTTGGTCCGTTCATTGCGCGTCTCAAGGCGCAGGCGTAAGGGGTTAAAGGAAGGTCATGTCTCAGCCTAAAGAAGTATTAATCGATCCGATTTTCAACAACAACCCGATTGCGCTGCAGGTCCTCGGTATCTGCTCGGCGCTGGCGGTGACCATCAGCATGTCTCAGACGCTGGTGATGTGCGCCGCGGTGATCTTCGTCTGCACAATGTCGAATCTGGCGGTGTCGCTGATCCGCAATCGCATCCCGACGAACATCCGCATCATCGTGCAGATGACCATCATTGCCTCACTGGTGATCGTCGTCGATGAGGTGCTGAAGGCGGTGGCATACGACATCTCCAAGAGCCTGTCGGTATTTGTCGGCCTCATCATTACCAACTGCATCGTGATGGGACGCGCGGAAGCGTTTGCCATGCAGAACGGTCCGTTCCTGTCCGCCCTCGACGGGTTCGGCAACGCGCTTGGCTACAGCGTCATTCTGGTTGGCGTTGCGCTCTTCCGCGAGCCGCTCGGCGCAGGCACCTTCATGGGCTATGAAATCATGCCGACGGTGAACAACGGCGGCTGGTATGTATCGAACGGCATGATGCTGCTCTCCCCCAGCGCGTTCTTCCTCATCGGGTTGTTCATCTGGGCCATCCGCGCCTGGAAGAAGGATCAGGTGGAAGAGGCGGAATACGAGATTGCGCCCAATCTGCAGTACCGGGAGGCGATGTAAGCCATGGAACATTTTCTCGGCATCTTCATCAAAGCCGTGTTCATCGAGAACATGGCGCTGACCTTCTTCCTGGGGATGTGCACGTTCATAGCGATTTCCAAGAAGATTTCCACTGCCTTTGGTTTAGGGATTGCCGTGGTTGTGGTGCTCGGCATCACCGTCCCCGTGAACAATCTGATCTACAACAACCTGCTGCGCGAAGGTGCGCTGGCCTGGGCGGGTTTCCCGGAAGTCGACTTGAGCTTCCTGGGGCTCCTGTCTTACATCGGCGTCATCGCCGCGATGGTGCAGATTCTCGAGATGGTGTTGGATCGCTACGTGCCGGTGCTCTATAACGCGCTCGGTGTGTTTCTGCCGCTCATCACTGTGAACTGCGCCATTCTCGGCGCGTCGCTCATCATGGTCGAGCAGGATCAGACTTTTGCTGAAAGCGCCGTATTCGGCCTGGGCGCGGGCGTCGGCTGGGCGCTTGCAATAACGGCGCTCGCCGGTGTGCGGGAAAAACTCAAGTACAGCGATGTGCCGGATGGTCTCAGAGGGTTGGGCATCACGTTCATCTCGGTAGGCCTCTTGAGCCTGTGTTTCATGTCTTTTGGTGGAATCGATATCTAACGCGTGCGCGTTGGGTTTGAAGTTGTAAAAGGAGCGTTGTTTTGGATACGACCGTTGTCTTAGGTGTGGTGATGTTCACCGCCACGGTCCTTGCGCTGGTGGCGTTCATTCTTTTTGCGCGCTCGCGTCTCGTGAGCTCCGGCGACGTCACGATCATGATCAATGACGACCCGGATAAGTCCATAAAGGTCCCAGCCGGCGGTAAGCTCCTGGGCACGTTGGCATCAGAAGGTATATTTCTCGCCAGCGCCTGCGGTGGTGGTGGCACCTGCGCCCAGTGCCGGTGCCGCGTGATGGAAGGCGGAGGCTCAATTCTTTCCACCGAGGAAGGGCACTTCACTCGTGGTGAGATACGCGATGACTGGCGGCTGAGCTGTCAGGTGGCCGTAAAGCAGGACCTCAAGATCGAGATCCCCGAAGATGCCATCGGCGTGCAGCGCTGGGAGTGTGAAGTCACGGGTAATCCGAACGTGGCAACCTTCATTAAAGAGCTGAACCTCAAGCTACCGGAAGGCGAGGACGTCGATTTTAAAGCCGGCGGATACGTGCAGCTCGAGATCCCGCCATACGAGATGCAGTACAAAGAGATCGACGTTGAATCCGAGTACCACGAAGACTGGGACCGTTTCGACGTCTGGGACAACTTCTCCAAGGTCGATGAGCCGACCATCCGCGCCTACTCCATGGCGAACTATCCGGAAGAGAAGGGCATCCTCAAGTTCAACATCCGTATTGCCAGTCCGCCTCCCGGCATGGACGTCCCGGCAGGCAAGATGTCGTCCTACGTCTTCAACCTCAAAGAGGGTGACAAGCTCACGGTCTTCGGCCCCTATGGGGAGTTCTTTGTCAAAGACACCGATGCCGAGAAGATCTGGATTGGTGGCGGGGCCGGCATGGCGCCGCTGCGTTCGCAGATCTTCGATGAGCTGCTGCGCCGCGGTCGCAAGACCAAGATGAGCTACTGGTACGGCGCGCGTTCGCTGCGCGAAATGTTCTACGTCGAGGAGTTCGACAAACTCGCCGCTGAACACGACAACTTCGAATGGCACGTGGCCCTCTCCGACCCGCTGCCCGAAGACAACTTCGACGGCCACATCGGCTTCATCCACCAGGTGGTGCTGGATAATTACCTGAAAGAGCATCCCGCGCCGGAAGACTGTGAGTTCTATCTCTGCGGACCCCCGCCCATGACGGCCGCGGTGCTGCAGATGCTGGATGATCTGGGTGTGGAGCCCGAGAACATCCTCCTAGACGACTTCGGTGGGTAGCGAGCTTCGCTCGCTACCGGCCTGCAGCGAGGCGCATACCGGCGCCTCGCGGTGACGCGAGCCCTGGGGCTATTTAGAACGTCAGCGCCGCGCCAGGGATGGCGAGAACCATCTCCCTGACCGCTACAAGGCGAGCAGTCAGCGGCATACCGGCCGCTGACGGTGAAGCGAGGCCTGAGGCCATTTATTCACCCTCCAGCGCTCTGCATCCCAGGCACCTCCTCAACCTGCTTCGGCGCCGGCGGCCCAATCGGCACGCCCGCCCCACCCGCAAACTCCGCCGACGGCTCGTTGCCGAGGAGAATTGAACCGAGATCCTCGTACAGCGGATGCGAAATCCAGCGGTGACTGGCGGTGCCGTGAGCATCCCTGAGCTTACGCTCCAGCGGACTGTGCATGCGCATGGCCGTGGTGCCTGCGGTGTTGTGGAGCATGTCGACGAGCTCCAGACATTCGTTGCCGGCATGGACGCACGCAAGGCGGGCATCCTGGGTTGTCTTGGCGCCGGGCAACTGGTCGTTACCGGTCATTTCTGCCTCAACGGCGGCCATGGCCTCCATGAGAAACGCCCGGCATGCGCGGTATTTGGCCTCACAGAGTCCCATCCGCCACTGCGCAATGCCGCGCTTGGCCAGCGACGAGGATGACAGCATCGGGATCTTGTTCTGCGCGATGTCCGCGAAAACTTCGAGCGCGCCTTTGGCGATACCAAGCGCAATGGCGGCCTTGTTGTAAGCCAGGCGCAGCCCGGTTGGCATGCGGTAGACCGGATTCGGGAAGTGGGCAGGGACCGTCCACAGGGTTGCGGCGGCATACTTGGGTGGAATGACCGCGCCGTCGGCTTTGACGTCGTGAGAGCCCGAGCCTCTCAAGCCCGCAACGTCCCAGGTGTCGACAATTTCCCACTGATCCCGCGGCAGCATCCATACGTTGAAGATGGGCTGACCGTTCTGGTCGAGCTCAAACTCATCACCTTTCATCAAAGGCGCGGGCATGAAACACCAGTTGGCGTTGTGGCAGCCGGAGATGAACGTCGTCTGTCCCCAGACTTTGATGCTGCCGTCGTCCTGGCGCTCCGCGCGTGAGGGCACCCCACCCGGTCCGCCACCGCCGCACATGATCACGCGTGGATTGTCGAGATACACCTCTCTGGCGAGCTCCGGGTCCATGCCGCCCGCGGCCATGGCGTTGATTTCTGAGCCCAGCATGACGTTCCAGGCGACGGATGCGTCGATGGCCGCCATGTGTTCCAGAATTTCGATGGTTTCCATGGAGCTCGAATTTTCGCCGCCCAACGCTTCGGGGAGGGCAAATCGGAAGAATCCCTCGTCGATCAGGCGCTCAACCACGTCGTCGGGAAGGCGCCTCATTTCCTGGCCTTCGTCGCCACCCCGTTCGATGACGGGACGCAATTCTTCAATTTTTGCCAGGCGGGCCTGGTGCACTTCACGTCCGTCCACAACATCGCTCCCATTTTTGAACCGTGTTTCATTATATGCCGCGTCAGCAGCGGCGATTTGATTCAAATCAGACGCGGCGCAGATCGCCGTCTCGTTGGGAATCGCTGGCGTGCGGCCGCCGCGCCTATCGGCCTGCGGCGAATTCTTCCCGACTGAGATTGCTGCCGGTGAGCGGTCCGTCGAGTGGGTACACCGGGCGTCGCACGTTTTCGAACGTAACCTCTGCGTAGTCCGATGTGCACACGCCGCGCCCGGCACATTCGATGATGTGGCGTGTGATGGGATAGAAACCGACCCGGTAGTGGATGCGGCTTTTCAGCATCAGGTAGCGGCGCTGAGTCGGCTCCATGCCCAGGCAGCGAAAGCACTCGGGGTCGTACGGTTCGATGTGGCGGGAGATGATGGCAACGTCGACGTTGTTGGGTAGCGCCAGCACCGCACTGGGCCCCATGTTGATCGTCAGACCCCGGGACATCTCGACGCGCGCTTTGAATTTGCCGTTGGAGAGGAGTTTCACTTCGCCGGTCAGCGTCAGCGGTGTGCTGTCTGCGGCGAGCGCAGGCATGGGCAGCTTGCCACCGAGATTGACGGTGACCTCAGCGCCGATCCCCGCTGCCATCATCTGCTGCACAACCTCTGGATCGTAGAAGCCGAAAACGGCAACGTCTTCGAGGCCAGCCGCGAGAATTGCGGCGAGTACCTCGGTGGTATCCATGGTGCCGCCTGACGCGGTGTTGTCGTAGTGGTCCAGCAGAACAACAGGCGTGCCGTCGCTCTGCCGGGCGGTCGCCTCGGCACGCGCCATCGACTGCGCTAGCGGTTCGACTTCGTACACGAATTTCTCGCGATCTGCCCAGGCCTGGTCGAGCAGGGCATTGCAGTGCGCGGCAGCAGCCTCCGGGTTGTTGTCGGTGATCGTGACGACGGACAATCCGGCGTCGTGGATGTCCGCGTGGGGAAAACCCGTGAAGAGGCTTACCGCCAGACACTCGTCCTGCTCGAGGGCCTTTGCCTGGTCCTGCAACGCGCTGTTCGGATAGTCGTCAGTGCCCTGGCGCATGACGTGCGGGAGCATGGGCGCGTTGTCCCAGTGCATGGTGGGCCTGGCGTCTCCGTTCAACATGGCAAAGAACGTCCTGGCGGCGCGCCGTGCGGTGCCGTCCATGTCGATGTGCGGGTAAGTGTGGTAGCCGGTCAGCACGTTGCAGTTGTCTATCATCTGCCGGGTGACGTTGGCGTGCATGTCTAGAGATACCCCGATGGGCAGTTCCGGGCATACCGTACGTATGCGGCGCAGGAGCTCACCTTCGCCGTCGTCGTAGGTTTTGGTGGCCATTGCGCCATGGAGGTCGAGGAGGAGCGCGTCTACCTCGCCGGCGAGCGTCACGATGGCATCGCACATGTATTCGTAAGCGTCGTCTTCCACGCGCCCGCTCGGCGGCGCGCCGGCGGCGATGCCCATCACAATCTCAGCGCCGTTGGCTTCGGCAATCTCGATATAGCCGCCCAGACAGCTCGCGGTGTCGCGGTATACCGCGACGGCGGCGGGACCGCTCAGCGGCGTGCCACGGCCACCGGAGAAACGGTCGAGATCGGTGACGACCGGCGAGAACGTGTTGGTCTCGTGGCTCATCATGGCAATGCCTACTTTCATCGGGTGTCCTCCAGAAAGACGCAGGTCGGGCAGGCACTATCCGCGGCAGCCGCATCCGCCTCGGTCTGGTATTGAGGGGTGTCGAAACGCGCCACCCGGTCATCGTCGTGGCCGCCATCTCCGCCGGGCTTGTCGGGGTCAGGGCGCATGACGCGGTCTTTCCAGCCGTCGTCCGGCTGCCATTCGTAGTCGAGATCGACAATTGTGCCGGGCCTGTCGATGGCTGCGAAAGCAGCCAGCGTATCGCGCAGCACGGCCCGCTGGTTGTCCGTATCGAGGGGTTTGCCGGCCGTGCGTCCGAGCGGAAAGTCGAGATAAACCGCACGCGGCGGGTTGACCGCGCGAGTGATGGAACGCGCGCTCGACATGCTGAGCGTGGGAATGCCTCGCGCCTCGATTTCGCGTGCAATCAGTCCAACGGACTGATGACAAACGGGTCAGACGGGTACCAGCAGGGCAACGTCCACTTCGTCCTGCTGGATCCTGTCCGCAATCGCAGGCGCCAGAATGTCGCGCACCTTGCGCGCCGAATAGATACCGCCCATGAACGTATACGCCCGCGGGCCGAGCTCCCCCAGCTGTCCTTCGTCGACAGCATGGCGAAGCGTATCCAGAGGAAATACCACGTTCGGGTCGCGGCGGGCGTCGGTCAGATCGTAAGCGAAGTGCGTGGCGCGCAGCTCTTCCGTGTCGATGCCGGTGTCAATTTCGCGATAGCTGAAGTCGTCTTTGAAGTGGAAGGCGACTTGTCCCTGTCGATAGACGCCGCCTGATGCGATGAGCCCGAGCCGAGAATCGGACAGGGGCTTCGTGAGTGCAGCGAACGGCGGGCTGTCATCATTGCGCACCCAGGTGTACGCCGGGTAGCCCAGCGCGTCGTATTGCTCGCGGGTGCGTGCGATGTAGTCGACCGGTTCGCGGCTGCCCATGTGTGCCTCCTTAAATACGCATCAGAAGTTAGCAATGCACCGACGGGTTCGCAATCCATGTTGTCACGCTCCAATACGCCATGCAGACTGCGTACATGAGTACGCGCCGCATATCACTGGCATCGGGTGTTTTGCCGGAACACGACGCCGTCACGGTTGCACAAACGGCTGCCGCAGCTGGCTATACGGATGCCGGTCTCATGGTCCGGCCTGATGACTGGAATGCGGGCTGGGAAAGCGAGCTTCTGGATATCAAAGCCGCTCACGGCATTGGCTTTCTCGACGTTGAGGTGTTGTGGATTCCAGCTGGCGGCGCGCTCGACGATGGTCACAAGCTGATTGCCGACGTCGGCGTGCGGCTCGGTGCCGATCACCTGCTGGTGGTCAGCGATGAGGATGACCCGGAGGCGCTGGCACCGGCGCTCGAGCAGATCAGCGCCTGGTGTCAGGGTACGTCACTCAAACCGATGCTCGAGTTTCTGCGCATTACAGCCGTGCAGTCGCTCGGCCAGGCGCGGGAACTTCTTGCAGCCGCGGAGGCGCACCGCTTCGGGATCCTCATCGATAGTCTGCATCTGGCACGCAGCCGGGAGTACGGGGTGGCACTGAACGCTGCACAACACAGCTATGTACAGCTCTGTGACGGACCGGCGGCTTGCGACGACAGCCGCGAAGCGCTCCTCACCGACGCGCTGGATCTTCGTTCGGCACCGGGAGAGGGTGAACTGCCGCTCGGGCAGCTGCTCGCGGCGCTGCCGGAGGACGTGCCGCTGAGCCTGGAGGTCCGCTCGAAATGGTATCGTGATATCTATCCGGATCCGCTGGCCCGCGCGGCGGCGATCCTCGAGCAGACACAGAAATTCCTGGGAGAGATCAACCATGGGTGACGACAACCCGCTCTTATACGAAGTCAATGACAATCACGTTGGCGTCATTACGCTGAATCGGCCGGAGGCCATGAATTCTCTGACGTATCAGCTTTACGCGGATCTCGAAGATACCGTGCGCGAGAGCGAAGCCCGCGCGCTGGTCATCACCGCCAGCGGACGTGCGTTCTGCGCGGGCGATGACGTCAAGCAGATTCTCGGCAGCTCAGAACCCGTGCCGGACGAGTTCCGCGAGCGGTCGAAGGCAACCGGCGGTCTCACACCGGCGGCGGATGCGCTCTTGCACACGGACATTCCTGTCATTGCCGCGGTCAACGGTCCGGCCGTGGGTTGGGGTATGGAGTTAGCGCTCATGGCGGACATCAGAGTGGCGTCGGAGAATGCGAAGTTCGGTGAGCTTTTTGTCATTCGCGGACTCTGCTGTGACGCGCCGGGTCTCGGGAGGCTGGCGCAGCTGGTGGGCCGGGAGCGGGCCGCGGAACTCCTTTTCACGGGCGAAGTCATCGACGCGCAGACGGCGCTCGAGATTGGTCTCGTCAGCCGCTGCGTGCCGCACGACCAGCTGATGGATACCGCCATGACCGTTGCCACCAAGATCGCAAAAAATCCGCCGCTCGCGGTGCAGGCGCTGAAGGCGGGGTTGAGACGCACGCTCGAGCCGGACTGGCGCGACACCGGGCAATGGGCATCTCAGCAGATTCATCGACTGCGTGCGACGGAGGACTCGAAAGAGGGCGTTGCCGCGTTTCTCGAAAAGCGCGAGCCGGTGTATGTGGGCCGTTGAGGGCTCTTGTTACGCTGAAGGCTCTTGTTGGGCTGAGGGCTCTTCTTGAGCTGAGGGCTCTTCTTGAGCTGAAGGCTCCGTTAGACAGATCCCCGAGCGTCAGTCGGTCCAGCCGGGACCGTCTTTGTTCATGAGCTCGCCGTCGATATAGAGATCCACCTTGTTGGTGTAGAACGAGGCGAACGCCTGAATGTCGGCACATTCGTCGTAAGGCTCGAGGTACGCCCAGATGGCATCTTCGACGGTGGCGCCGTCGACGGTGACCGACCAGTAGCTTGCGTGGCCTTTGAACGGGCAGAACGTGTCGGTCTCTGTTGCTGATATCAGGTCCGCGTTCACGTCGTCGAGCGGCATGTACCAGACGGGCCGATGCCGTGTTTCGAGCACGCTGACCGCCCGGCGGCTGTCGGCGATCACCGTATCGCCCACCTTGACCTGCATGTGCGCAGCGAGCGGCTCGATCTTGACCTCGTAGTCCGGATGTTTGACGAAGCCCGGGGCTGGATTGGCCATCTCAATCTCCCTACCATGATCGAATAAGCATAACAGGAGTCATCATGGTTGCCGAAGCCAAGCCGGTCGGGGAGCAGCGTTACCGCGAGTCCTACGGGCGCTATCTCGAAGAGTTCAAGGAAGGTGACGTCTACGAACACCGTCCCGGACGCAGCATCACGGAAACTGACAACACGTGGTTTACCTTGTTGACCATGAACCAGCACCCGTTGCACTTCGACCGCGAGTACGGCGAGAAAAGCGAGTTCGGCCAGGTCCTGGTCAACTCCTGTTTGACCATCTCCATTGTCACCGGCATGTCGGTCTCTGACATATCCCAGAAAACGGTTGCGAATCTCGGCTGGGACAAAGTGCGCCTGACCGGTCCGGTATTCGTGGGTGATACGCTCTATGCCGAGTCGAAGGTGCTCAGTATCCGCGAATCGAAATCCCGACCGAATCAGGGGATTGTTACCGTGGAGACGACCGGCAAAAAACAGGACGGCACGCAGGTCATCAGCTTCGAGCGGTCGATGCTGATTCCAAAGCGCGGTCATGCTGTAGACGACGCGCTGGATTACTGAGAATTCCCGCCATGAGCGACGAAGACATCATCCTCGACGCGGTCGACAAGTTCCTCGCGCGTGACGTCAAGCCGTTCGCCAGAACGCTCGAGCTTGCCGACGAGTATCCACATGAGATTGTCGAGAAGATGCGTGAGCTTGGGCTTTTTGGCGCAACGATCGGCACGCAGTACGGCGGGCTTGGACTTTCGGCGTCCACCTACGCAAAGATCGTCGAACGCGTGGCGGCGGTCTGGATGTCCGTCTCCGGCATTTTCAACTCGCATCTCATCATGTGCGCAGCCATCGAACGTTTCGCAACCGAAGCGCTGAAGGAGCATTATCTGCCGCGCATGGCAACGGGTGAGCTGCGCGGCGGGATTGCGCTGACGGAGCCGGACTGCGGCACGGACCTGCAGGCCATCCGCACCCGCGCGGTGCGGGACGGCGACGACTACGTCATCAACGGCACGAAACAGTGGATTACCAACTCGGTTGAAGGGAACGTCCTGGCGGTGCTCGTGAAGACGGATTGGCAGGTTGAACCCCGGCATCGCGGTATGAGTCTGCTGGTGGTGGAAAAGTCGTCTGGTTATCGCGCTCACAAGCTCGCGAAACTCGGCTACAAAGGTGTGGACACTGGCGAGGTGCAGTTCGACGAGGTGCGGGTACCGATCGCCAATCTCATCGGCGAGGCGGAGGGTCGCGGTCTGCAACAGATACTCGCAGGCCTCGCGCTCGGCCGCATCAACGTTGCTGCGCGCGGCGTGGGCGTGGCGAGCGCTGCGCTCGATGCCAGTCTGGCCTATGCGCAGATCAGGGAGACGTTCGGACAGCCGATCGGTCAGCATCAGGCGATTCAGATCAAACTTGCCGATATGGCAACGCGGGTGGAGGCGTCGCGCCTGCTGACCGGGCGCGCGGCCGAGGCGTATGACAGAGGGGAGCGATGCGATCTCGAGGCGGGTATGGCAAAGCTCTTCGCCACCGAGTCTGCCATGGAAAACTCAGCGGAGGCGCTGCGGATTCATGGTGCCTACGGCTATTCGCCGGATAACGAAGTGGAGCGATATTACCGGGACGCACCGCTGCTGGTGGTGGGTGAGGGCACCAATGAATTACAGCGCATCATCATCGCGCGTCAGCTTCTCGAGCGGAGTGAAGTGTAGGCTCAGGCGGCGTAGCTGAGCTTCTTGGCAAGCGCCTCGTCGATCACTTTCTGGGCGTATTCGGCACAGGTTCCGCAGCCGGTAGCGGCGCCGAGGTGTGACTGAATGGCGTGCAGATCGTCTGCCCCATCAGCGACAGCGTCGTGGATTTGTTCGTCAGTGACAGCGTGACAGATGCAGACGTACATACGAACGGACTTTCCGGCTCTCTGTATCAGTGGTGCTATTCTAAATGCAAATCATTCTCGATATCAATAACTTTATGAACAGGATTCTACCTGCCAATTGAGAATAATTATCGTTATAAATCAATAGGTTACGATCGATTTTGCTTGCGAGAGCCGTTTTCCTCAGGCAAGATGCAGCGCTAGATTTTCATCAAACAGGGCAGTTGCATGCAGACATTGGACCCGGGTGTCATCACCCATCTCAACAAGATTCTCAAGAACGAGCTGACCGCAATCAATCAGTACTTCCTGCACGCCAAGATGCTGGAGGACTGGGGGCTGAAGCGCCTGGCGGAGCACGAGCACCACGAGTCCATCGACGAGATGAAGCATGCGGACAAGATCATCGAGCGCATTCTGTTCCTCGAGGGGCTGCCGAATCTGCAGGATCTCGGCAAGCTCCTGATCGGGCAGGACGTCGAGCAGATCATTCAGTGTGATCTCGACATGGAAATGCAGGCCATCCCGGATCTGCGGGAGGCCATCAACTTCTGCGAATCCTGCGACGACTTCGTCAGCCGCGCGCTGCTGCGGGAAATTCTCGATTCCGAGGAAGAGCACGTCGACTGGTTGGAAACCCAGCAGGGACTGATTGCAAAAATGGGTATCCAAAACTACATTCAGTCGCAAATGACTGACGAGTAGCTCTGTGAAATTGAGAATTCGCGGCAACACGCTGCGGCTGCGGCTGACCCGCAGCGAAGTGGACGCCATTGGCCGCGGTGATGCGGTCAGCGAAGCCACGACGTTCCCGGACGGCACCACGTTGCAATACCGGCTGGTGCCGGGTGCCGTGCGGCATGCCGGCCAGAACGCAGGTGACGGCGGTTTCGCAATCACCGTGGAAGTGCCGCGCGACGAAGCCAGCCGCTGGGCTCAATCAGACGAAGTGGGCTTCAGCGGGGAAGACGCGTTCGAGGTTGGTGACCTGGCGGTTCTGATCGAAAAAGATTTCACCTGCATCACGCCGCGCGCGGGCGAAGAAGAGCTCGACACCTACCCCAATCCGAACATCGCTGCCGGCTGAAACCTTCAGCGCAGATCTGCTTCGCTGTTGATGTTCGTGAAGGCTGCCGGGTTGGTGAACTCAGCCTGCGTCACGTCCAGGGACTCGAGCCAGCGATAGACCTCGTGGTGACCCGCCTGCAGATAGGCGCGCAGATGGGCGGCCGTGTTTTTCGAAAGCAACAGGTGCAGGTGCTGCTGGCGCTCGCCGTCGTGAGCCACCACGTTCTTGAGCCCCGCGCCCGCCTCGGCCATACGCTCTGCCCAGTTCCGCGGCAGCCGTGGGGTATCACCCGGCGCAACCAGCAGCCACGGTGTCCGGCATTGCTCCATTCCGGCGAGGATGCCGACGAGGGGGCCTTCCGCATCAGCCACGTCCGCGACCTCGTCACCCACAACCCTGCCGCGAGTGGTATACGCGTCGAGGCTTCGATTGGCGCTGATGATCACTTCTGCCACGCCCGGCGCACTGGCAATGACGTGATCGACCATCGATTTGCCCTCGTAGATGACGAGCGGTTTGTCGACGCCACCCATGCGTGTGGCGCGTCCCCCGCAGAGTACAAGTAGTGAGATGTCCCTGGTGTCTATTGTCATCCGCCCGTGTCGAGAGTGGCACGTGCCCAGCCTATCATCGTCTTTGTAGTTTTGGTTCAATGCAGACGTCACCCGGCAACGGGTGGAACGACGCGCAATACTGCCAACTCTCAAAAGGAGAAGACCATGGCGCTGCCACAAGACATTACACCGGTAAATTCTGAGCTGATGGACACGCTTGTCGAAGCTTCCAAAATGGAATGGATACAGACGGACGAGAAAGCGTTCATGAAAATCCTCTACACCGGCTCCGAAAGCGGCACCTGGGCGGTGCTCCTGAGGTGGTTGGAAGGCTACATTGCCGGTCCTCACAAACACCTCAGCGGGTCGCATACCTTCATTCTGAGCGGCAAGCTGCAGGTACGCGATGGCGTGTTGAACGCGGGTGACTACGTGTACGAACCCAATGGCATGCTGCATGGTGCGACCACCGCGCTCGAGGACACGGAGTACCTTTTCATCTGCAATGGTCCGGTGCTTTTCTTCGACGACGACAAGTTCACCTCCTATCTTGGTTGGGAAGAGCTCGAGCGTCTGAAAGCCGCGCAGGCACAGAACGTCTCCGCGGGTTAGCAGGTGTACGACGTTCTGATCGTCGGTGCCGGCAGCGCCGGCGCGGCGATTGCCGCCCGCGTGTCGGAAAATCCGCACTGGCGTGTCGGGCTCCTCGAGGCGGGGCCGGACTATCCACTGCTCGCCGATACGCCGGACGATCTCATCAACAGCCACAACAATTCGTACCGTGATCACGACTGGGGGTTTGAATACGAGCCCACAGCGGTGCGGCGCGACCGCTTCCCACGCGGGCGGGTCACGGGTGGATCGAGCGCCGTGAATACCACCATAGCGCTCAGAGGGATGCCTGAAGATTACGACGAGTGGCGTGCGCTTGGTTGTGAGGGTTGGGGTTGGGAAGACGTGCTGCCCGCGTTCAAACGGCTGGAACGGGATCTCGATTTCCCGGATGCCGAATACCACGGTGATGCCGGCCCCATCACGATTCGCCGCTATCCGCATGACGAGCTGCTCCCCCCGCACCAGGCGTTTCTCGCGAGCGCGGATCAGCTCGACTATCCCTACTGCGCTGATGCCAACGACCCGGCTTCCTGGGGCGCGGGCCCGCATCCGATGAACAAGCTCGGCCGCCTGCGGATATCAGCCGCCGTTGGCTATCTCGCCCCCGCCCGCATCCGCCCCAACTTCGACGTCATTGCGGATGCTGAAGTGTCCCGCTTGCTATGGGAGGGCAGGCGCTGCACCGGCGTTGAAACCTATGCCGGCGACACGTACCAGGCCAGGCTCGTTGTGCTGGCCGCGGGCGCGCTCATGTCGCCATGCATTCTGTTGCGCAGCGGCGTCGGCGATCCCGACGAGGTTGCCGGGCTCGGTGTGGATACGGTGGCTGCCTGTCGCGGTGTCGGCAAGAATCTCTCGGACCATCCCGCCCTGGCAGTTTTGTGTGACGTCAAGCATCCGGTCGACTTTGACACGCCCATCATCCAGACCATCCTGCGCTACACCGCGCCAGGGTCGGATAAGCGCAACGATCTGCAGATCGAGCAGATCAGCTTCGCTGGTCGTCCCGGTGGGCCGCCGCAGTTTGTCATTGCGCCGGTGCTCGAGTATCAGTACGGCCGTGGGCGGCTGTCGCTGCCGTCTGCGGCGCAGGGCGCGGCGCCGCGGGTCGAGAACCTGTTCTGTGAGGACGAGCGTGACTGCGAGCGTCTCGCCGGCTGTGTACAGGATACGCTGCGCTTCACCGAGGTCGGGCCGCTTGCAGAGATGATCGAAGCCGTACGCTTCCCCGACGCCGGGCGCGGCGTGAGCCTGGATGATCTCAAGGGGTTGTGCCGGAAGTTTGCCGGTTCCGGGTATCACCCGTGCGGCACGGCCAGGATGGGCGCGCGCGACGACGACGCGGTGGTGGATCCGGCCGGGCGGGTATATGACGTTGAACAACTTGTCGTGGCAGACGCTTCGATCATGCCTTTCGTGCCACGCGCGAATACGAATCTCACCTGTTTCATGATCGGGGAGATGGTGGGTGAGCGCATAAGGACAAATCCTCAGGAATATGGACTCTAGACATGCATGATCTGGTTTTCCGCAACGTACTTTTGATGGACGGTCTCGGCAGCGATCCGGTGGAAGGCACGCTCGCCGTAGATGGCGGGAGAATCGGCGCGATCAGTCACGGCGGCAGCGTAGGCCCGGCGCACGAAGAAATTGACGGCAAGGGCGCGGTGCTGGCTCCTGGCTTCATCGACACTCACGCGCACGACGATGCGGCGTTCTTTCGTCATCCCGGCATGGAGTTCAAGCTGTCTCAGGGGGTCACCACGGTCGTGAGCGGCAACTGCGGCTTCAGCGCCATCCCCGCAGACCCGGAGCTCGATTCGGTTGCGGCGAGCGGCGGCATTCTTGCCGGGCTGGAAGGCGGTTTTACCGATCTTCAGGGCTATTTTGATGCTGTGCTCGAACGCCGCCCGGCGATCAACAACATCATGCTGGTCGGACACAATACGGTGCGGTACCTTGTCATGGAAGACGCCCGGCGGGCGCCGACTGACTCGGAGCTTGCCGCCATGCAGGCACACGTGGCCCGGGCGCTCGAGCAGGGAGCGTGTGGTTTTTCCAGCGGTCTGATCTACCGTCCGGGTCGCTATTCCGATACGGAGGAGATCATCGAGCTTGCGAAGCTCGCCGCTCCCTACGATGCGCTGTACACCACCCACATGCGCAACGAAGCCGACGCCCTGCTCGAAGCGGTGGACGAAAGTCTGCGTATCGGGGCTGAGGCGGGCGTGCATCTGCATATTTCGCATCACAAAGCCGCCGGCAAAGCCAACTGGGGCAAGGTCACCGAGTCCCTTGCCAGGGTGGATGCAGCGCTCAATGCCGGGCAGCGCGTCAGCCTGGACGTTTATCCGTATACCGCGGGGAGCGGGCGCATGATTGAGTACTTCAATCTGGACCGCCCGAGCCGCGACCTGGCCGAGGTGATACGAATTGCCAGCTGTCCGGCGTTTCGCGAATACGAAGGCCGCATGCTGAAGGACATTGCCGCGGAGCGGGGAATATCGCTGGAAGACGCGGTACGTCACGTCCTGACGGCGCCAAAAGGGGACCGCACGATCTGCATTCATTTCATCATCGACGAGGCGGACGTCGAAACCAATCTTGCGCACAAAGACATGATGGTTGGTTCGGACGGCATCCCGGATTTGCGCGGCCGTCCCCATCCGCGCCTGTTCGGCACGTTTCCGCGCGTGCTTGGCCGCTACGTACGGGAAAAAGGCGTTCTCGACCTGCCCGAAGCGGTGCGGCGCATGACGTCTTTGTCAGCGCGGACGTTTGGATTGCAGGAGCGCGGTGTCCTCGAAGTAGGGTACTGGGCTGACCTCGTTCTCTTCGAGCCCGACGAGGTGATCGATACGGCAACGTACGATGAGCCCCAGCAGGAGGCGGACGGGATCCGTGCGGTGGTGGTCAACGGCAAGATGGCCTATCTCGCAGGCATTCATCTCGGCGTCGGGAGCGGACAGATGCTGCGTTACAACGATAAACCCTATCGCACTATGCAGTAGCGGCCGAATCACGCAAACTGTTCGACTTTCGAATCACCACACAATACTGGGGGATACCTTGAGCTTTCTGCGACAAGAGCGGCACGGTCACGTGCTGTTGCTGACGATGTCGAGCCCGGACACGCGCAATGCGCTGACGGGTGACGATCAGTTCGACGATTTCGAACAAACCTGCGCCGCGATCAACGATGACATGTCGGTTCGTGCGGTTGTTCTGACCGGTGAGGGCTCGGCTTTCTGCGCCGGCGGCAACGTAAAAGACATGCGTGAGCGCACCGGGCTTTTCTCCGGGGATCCGTTCGACCAGGCGAGTGCCTACCGCAAGGGCATTCAGCGCATCCCTCGTGCTATACATGCGCTCAACGTGCCGACGATCGCGGCGGTCAATGGCCCGGCGGTAGGCGCGGGCTGTGATCTGGCAACCATGTGCGACATTCGCATTGGCAGCGAAAAAGCGATGTTCGCCGAGAGTTTCGTCAAGCTCGGCATCATTCCGGGAGACGGTGGCGCCTGGTTCCTGCCGCGGGCCGTGGGGTTTTCCAACGCCTGCAAAATGGCGTTTACAGGAGATCCCGTTCGTGCCGAAGAGGCCATGCAAATTGGCCTCGTATCCGAGGTAGTGGCGCCAGAGGCGCTCGTTGAGCGGGCGCTCGAGCTTGCTGCCAGTATCGCCGCCAATCCGCCACATGCGGTGCGTTTGACAAAGCAACTCATGCGCGCGAGCGAGAAAGCGTCGCTCGACGAGCTGCTCGACATGTCAGCCGCGTTTCAGGCGGTTTGTCATGCCGAGCCGGATCATGCGGAAGCGGTTGAAGCATTTTTTGACAAGCGGGCCGGTAACTACCGGGACGAATGAACACCAACACGCAGAAAATACTCAGGGGAGAGTTATGAAGAAGATTCTGTTTTTTGTGACCGCAGCGTTGTTCTGCGGCAGCCTCGCGGCAAAGCCGTTACCCTCGGTCAAGCCGGAGCGGGAAGGTTTTTCCAGCGATCGCCTCGACCGCATCACTGAGATCACGCAGCAGTACGTCGACGACGGCAAGCTCGCGGGCGTGATTACCATGGTTGCGCGACGCGGCAAAATCGTGCATTTCGAGGCCGTGGGCAGCAAAGGCGTGGACGACGCTCGTCCGCTCGAGAAAGACGACATCTTCCGCATCTACTCGATGACCAAACCCATCACGGCAGTCGCTGCGATGCAGCTTTATGAGCAGGGTGGCTTTCATCTCAGTGATCCGGTGTCCAAGTTTGTGCCCGAGCTCAAGAGTCTCAAGGTGCTGAACGGGGACGGTGAGCTCGAGGACGTGAAGTCCGAGATGACCATGCAGCAGCTCCTGACCCACACGACCGGGCTGTCCTATGGGTTCAATCCCAAGGGAGATCCGGTAGACCAGGCTTACGTTGATGCGAAGCTCTGGGCAGCGAAAGATCTCGATGACTTTGCAGCCCGGCTTGCCGACATACCGCTCAAATTCCACCCTGGCGCGCAGTGGCACTACTCGGTCGCCGTGGACGTGACCGGGCTCGTGGTGCAGCGCATCAGCGGACAGTCGTTTGATGGGTATCTCGATGAGCACGTCTTTCAGCCGCTCGAGATGGTGGATACGTCGTTTGCCGTACCGGAAGACAAGCTGAACCGTTTCCTTCCGAACCACTACATCGATCCGGAAAGCAAGGCCCTGACAACCATTCCCGGCGGTAACACGGACGCCATGGCCGACTATCGCAACGTGACGCTCTTCTCGGGTGGTGGCGGTCTGGTGTCGACCACCATGGACTACATGCGCTTTGCGGAGGCAATGCGCAACGGGGGTGCACTCGATGGCGCGCGCATTCTGAGCCCGAAAACGGTCAACTACATGGCCACCAACCATCTACCGGCAAGCATCGCGAGCGGCGGCAGCGGTGAGCAGCCGACGCTCGGCCAGCCGCTGCGCGGCTTCGGCTTTGGCCTCGGCTTTGGTCTGGTCACGGATCCCGCCGCCGGGGGCGTGATGGGCAGTGCCGGCGAGTTCAACTGGGGCGGCGCCGCCGGCACGGTATTCTGGATAGACCCGGTCGAAGAGCTCACCGTGGTGGGCATGATCCAGCTGATGGGTTCGCCATACCCGTTCAGATCAGATCTGAAAGTAGCTACTTATCAAGCACTTACTGAATCTTTGGAATAATTTCCTCGGCTATCGCGATCCCTGGCCGTCATCAATTTTGATGTAAGTTCCGGTGACGGCCTCGGACGCGGGCGAGACGAAGTACAGGAGCGTCGAATCCATCTGCGCCGGATCGCAGATACGCTTGCGCGGAAAGTGCTGGCTGATGTCCCCCATGCGTTCGAGCATGCCGTCCATCATCTCCGAGGAGAACGCACCGGGCGCAATGGCATTGACGTTGATGTTGTAGCGCGCCCACTCGACGGCCAGCGCCTCCGTCATGCGGACGATACCCGACTTGGTGATGGAGTAGAGTGCCGCACCGTTGCCCGCATAGTGGAAGCCGCCGACGGAAGAGATGTTCACCATGCGCCCGGGCAGCTCCGCGGCAATCAGCCGGCGCGCAATTTCGCAGGACAGCACGAAGGGTCCGCGCAGGTTGGTGTCGAAGACGTCGTCGATCAGCTGGTTGCTCATTTTATGAGCCCGCTGGGCGTCCGGAATGCCGGCGTTGTTGACGAGAATGGTGATTGTTCCCAGCGCCTTTTCCGCCTGTTCCACGCAGGCCATGATCGAGTCGTTGTCGCGCATATCAAGCGCAATCGGCTCAACGGTTGCACCCGTTTCCCTGAGTTCTGCTGCGAGTTCCTCCAGGCGCTCTACCCGGCGTCCGGTGATGGCCACTTTGGCGCCGCACGCGGCAAGCACCTGAGCGAAACGTCGTCCCAGACCGGAGGTTGTACCGGTCACCAGCGCCACCTGGCCGCTGAGGTCCGTGCTCACGTTGGGAAGTGGGTAGTCAGTCATTACGCACCTTAACAATCAGTCGAAAAGCTGGCAGTGTACCAGCATCTTTCACGGAGGCGTGGCGCAGATCATGGCGCTGAAGAGCGGACTGAGCGAAGACCAGATCCAGCACTATGAGGAGCATGGCTACGTCGTGCTGCGCGGGCTGATTGATGCAGAGCGCCTGGCAGCATACAACCGGCGATTCATCGATCTCGTCGAAGGCGCGCTGCCGCTGCCGCCCGGGCTCAAGATCATGCAGGACGTCATGGTCGTCAAAGGTGCGGTTGCGCCGGAAAGCGCGCAACACGCGGTCAACAAGGTGCTGTGCCTCGAGGAGGACGAGGTGCTTTTCGAGTTTGCCCG
The DNA here is from genome assembly GCA_028285415.1 of Pseudomonadales bacterium. Lineage (GTDB taxonomy): Bacteria > Pseudomonadota > Gammaproteobacteria > Pseudomonadales > Azotimanducaceae > UBA4421. The sequence continues at coordinate 5,901 of JANQPF010000030.1, read as the reverse complement.
CAACGAAGCGCTGGTCGACGCGGTCGCCAGTCTGCTTGGGCCCGAACTCTTCAGCCTGTCGTCCAACGTATTCAACAAACCGCCCGGTGTTGATGCCAAACACCCGATGCACCAGGACCTGCGCTACTTCAAGCTCGAGCCGGCGGACAAGATTGTCGGTGTGTGGACGGCTATCCTGCCGGCCACGCGGGCGTCCGGGTGCCTGGCGGTGCTGCCCGGTTCCCACAAGCTCGGTCCGCTTGATCACGACATGCCGGACTGGGAGTACGTCAACTTCGGCTTCTACGGCATCGACGGCATGGATCTCGAGCAACGTATCCACGTGGAGCTTGAGCCCGGGGACACGCTGCTCTTCCATCCGTTGCTGATTCACGGATCCGGCACGAACGAGAGTGATGACTTTCGTCGCGCCATCTCCGTGCACTATGCCGCCGGTGACTGCGTGCACACCGGTAAGGGTGACTGGCGCGAGAATCCTTTCACGCGCCGAATCTCTTGATCCTTCAAGCCTGGTGGGCCGGCCGCGGCGCCTTGCCTGACGTGCCGGGCACGAGTGCCGGTGTGGTCTTTTTGTAGTTTTCGTATTCCGGCAGAAGCGTTTCCAGATCTTTTTCTTCCAGCGGGATGGCGCTCAGGATGTAAGCGGTGGTGGCCAGCGCGAACACCAGGTGCGATACCGTCATTGTCGGCGTGGCCCAGATGAGCACCAGCCAGCCCACATAGATGGGGTGACGCACGAAGCGGTAGTACCCCGGGGTGTTGAACGGGATGTGGGTGTAGGCTTTGCCACGCAGATTCAACCAGGCCTGACGCAGACCGAAGAGGTCGAAGTGGTTCAGGAAGAAGGTGCTGGTCACCAGAACAAACCAGCCAACACCGTACATCACATACGCGGCAATCATGGCGCTCCCTTCAAGGCGCCAGATGTCGATCCCGATCGGCTGCCAGAACCACATCAGCACGAAGAGTGCAATCGACGACGCCAGCACGTAGGTTGAACGCTCGCAGTGCGGGGGAATCCAACGGGTCCACCAGTTCTTGAATGCGGGGCGCGCCATGACCGAGTGCTGCACGCCGAACACGAGCACCAGGCCGACGTTCACGAGGAGCGCCACCGCGAGGCTGCCGACGGCGGGCGCGTCGAGCTGATTCGGGACGAAAAAACCGCCCAGCCAGGCTGCGGTATACGCGAGCACGGCCATGCCTGCCGCATAACAGAAAACAGCATACGCCATGGATACAACTCTTCCGATCATCGATTTCTCCTTGGTATCAAAATGGGAGTAAGTTTCACCGAGCACCTCGGCGCGGGTGGCTTCGAGCCTTACGTCAACCTCCGCGCGTACGGCTCGCGCGACGCCCGCTTCTTCCAGCGCGGTGTCGACGTGGCCGAGCAGGCGGTCGAAGTGGTCGTGATTCAGGCCCAGCGCCAGGAGCGGTGCGTGCACTTTGCGCAAGTCCACCGGGGGCGTGCCGCCGTCACCGGCGAGCACGTAGCTCAGAAACTGCCGCTGCCGGGCTTCTATCTGGTTGACATCGTAGCCGTCGAAAAAACGGCTCAGCTCGTCGTCTGCGAGGACCAGCGCGTACAGCGTCTGGGTAGTGCGCCGTAGCGCGTCTTCTCCGATCACATTCATCAAGTTCATTGGCTAACCTTCCGTGCCGTGGTGTGGGGGAGATCTTGGCGCTAGACTGTCCAGGCAGTCCTGACCGCCAGACTATTTCTTTGTGACCTTTTCCTGACCTCTCATGTCGGAACCAAAAACAGAAGAAAAAACAAAAAGTTACGAGTTCGACGACTTTCACCTGAGCGGTCCGATGAAGGAGCTCAGGCAGGGTGATGCGGCGGTGGATATTCAGCGCAGAGTGCTGGATCTCCTGACGTTTCTCATCGAAAACCGCGAGCGGACCGTCTCCAAGGACGAAATCCAGGACGCGGTCTGGCCAGGCACCATCGTTACCGAGGCAGCGCTGACCCGTGCCGTCATGAAAGCGCGGCGGGCGGTCGGCGACGATGCCCAGGCGCAGCGTGTCATCAAAACCGTGCACGGGCAGGGTTACCGATTCGTCGCCGAGATCAGTGAGGTCGAAGACAACCAACGGGGGCTCTCGGAAGATGCCCGCGGTGCCCGGCGTCAGGCCCTTTTACGCGTGGCGACGACGTACGGGGCGGGTGCGTGGCTTTTGAACCAGGCGGCGGCCATGGTCTGGGAGGCGTTCGAGTGGGAGCGCTGGCCGCAGCAGCTGCTGCTTGCCGTTTCGGTGCTCGGTTTTCCGCTGGTGCTCGCGTTCACGTGGTTCTATCGCGCGACGTCGCATGGGGTGGTTCTGCGCTCGGAACGGCGCCAGCTCGAACCGTCCCGGTCCTCGCACTGGGAGCGGGTGGTAATCGGCATGCTGGCGCTTGCGCTGGCGCTTTCGATCGGCTGGAACCTGCGTGAGCAGTCCGTGGCGCCGGTAGCCATCGACCGGATAGCCGTTCTGCCGTTGCATAACCGGACGGGTGATGCAGAGCTGTCCTGGTTGTCGCTTGGCATGCTGGGGCTCCTGCAGGCACAGCTCACCGAGGCGGACGTGCCGGTTGTCACCGCCCAGGCCATCATGAGCGACGTGCCGGAGCCGGTTGCAGACGTCACGGACGAGCTGCTCGAAAGACTCGCCCTGACCCGCGCCGCGCGCATCGTCGTCGACGTCGGGGTCGTGCAGACGGGCACCGAATACGCCACCGCCGGACACTACTATGAGAGCGGCCAACGGTATGAGCTGCCGAGCTTCACGGGTGAGTCGCCGAGCGCTGCCGTGCGCACGCTCGGCCGCCATCTCATCGAGATGCTCAATCCCCGGGTGACCTCCGTCGACGTCGAATATGCCTCCGGAGATCTGTTTGTCGACCAGGCGTTTGCCCGGGGTATGCACGAGATGCTGTCCGGCAACATCGAAAGCGCAAAAGACCTGCTGCAGGTTGCGGTAAACGGCAAGCCCGACGCCTTCTGGCCGGCCTATGAACTCGCGATTGCCATCCACAATCTGGGTGATCTTGCGGATGCCGAGCGCCGCCTCGAGGCGCTTTTGAACGAAGGACGCGTGCTCGAAGAGGCAAAGTACATTGCCGTCACGTCCAACCAGCTGGGCATCATTCACGATCTGACGGGCGATCTCGATCAGAGTGAGGCGCATTACGTGGAAGGTCTGGAGTGGGCGGAACGGGCTGGTCTCCACGAGCGACGTGCGGTGCTCCTGATCAACTATGCCATTCTCGAGCGGGCGCGCGCGCGACCGGTGGCGGCGCGGGAGCTTCTGGGACGGGCGCTGAGTGCTTATCAGGACGCCGGCATCGAGCTCCTGCCCGGAGACTTTTACCTGACGCTTGGTAACACCGCAGCCGACGCGGGTGACTACAGCGGCGCCCGCGATCAGTACCGCCAGGCGCTCAATAACTATCGCGCCATGACCCGCACCCGAGGCGAGGGGATCGCATTGTCCAATCTGAGCTGGGCGAGCGAGCAGCTGGGAGACTACGAAGCGTCGTTTCAATATCTCGAAGAGTCGGCGGCGCTGAGGGAACGCATCGGCGACCGGGTTGGCGTGCTCCGCTCCAAAGTACGGCGGGCGGATCTCTTGTATGCCTTGGGGCGGCTGGATGAGGTGCTCGTGCTGGTGGACGCGGTGGCCGCTGACGACTACGTGCAGAAAGAGCAGGAGATTCTGGCAACCGCGTTTCGCTTCCGTGCTGCGGTGGCGGCGGATCGCGAGGCACACGCAGACGCGTTGGCGCTCTATCGTGAAGCACTGGCCATTGACGAAGCGGGTGGTCGCGTGCGCGCGGTCTGCGAAGCCCGTCTGGGGGCGGCACGCGCTCTGATTGCGCTCGAGCGGCCTGGTGAAGCGCGTCACGAACTCGACATCCTGACCGACGTGGCAGATGAGCGATCGCTGCCGAACGTTGCGCTCAAGATCATGCAGGTGCAGGCAGACCTGGACCTTGCGGGTGGGGACGTCGCGGCTGCGATTGCGACGCTCAAGAACGCCGCGGATGAAGCGCGCGTGCAAGCGAATACCCGCGATCTTGCGCTCATTGCAACGGATCTTGCGGACGTCTACTTCGCAGCGGGGGATCTGGAAAACCTCGAGTCCTGGGTGGGCGTTGCGCTCGATGCGCATCCCGTCCATGGCCGTGTCAAGCTCGCAGCCGCGCAGCTTGCCTATCTCAAAGGCGACTCAGCACGCGTCCGGGAGCTTGTTGTGGAGGCGCAGGAGCTCATGGGAGAGCGGATTGAGGTTGAGGGTCGATCGCTCCTCGCGAGGCTGGAGGCGCAGGCTGGTACTTAGTCGATAGGCTCGAGCCACTTGATCGCCCGGATGAGCTCGCTGTCGTAGCCGCTGCTGTCGTAAAGGCTGCGTGCGCGGTGATTGTTGCTGAAGACGTGCAGCGAAAGGCTTTTTGCGCCACGGGCGGCTGCCAGGGTCTCTGCGCGCTCGAGAAGCTGTCGGCCGAGCCCGGTGCCGCGAGCTTCCGGTGCGACCACAATGGCTTCCAGATGAGCGCTGGCGGTCTGACTCAGAAGCTCATTGCGCATCGTGACGAGTATCAGTCCGACGATCGCTTCGTCTCCGGCCATGGCAACTTCTGCGAAGCTTGCCGGGGCGTTGCCGGAGACGACGGCATTGAACAGCGCCAGGTCGGACTCCCAGAGATGACGGGGGTTACGGCGTTCGGGTACCTCGAACTCCGCCAGCAGCGGCATCAGCTCAGCCGCTCGTTTGAGGTCCTGTTGGTCCGCCGGGCGAAATACGGGGCGAAAGTTGGTGGCATTTGACATGATGTCAGCATAGTGGATTAGATCGGCGTATGACAAAAACGACAACAAAATTTGGCGTCAATACGGCAACCAGCATCGTCGTTGCCAACATGATTGGCACCGGGGTATTCACATCCCTCGGCTTTCAGCTGCTCGATATTCAGGCTGCGCCCGTGATTCTCCTGCTCTGGGTGGTCGGCGGGCTTCTGGCCCTGTGCGGCGCGCTCTGTTATGCCGAGCTCGGTGCGGCGCTGCCGCGTTCGGGGGGTGAATACAATTTTCTGGGGCAGGTTTACCACCCCGCAGCCGGATTTGTCTCAGGGTGGGTGTCCACAACCATCGGGTTTGCGGCCCCGACCGCGCTTGCGGCGATTACTTCGGCAACGTATCTCAACGCGGTGTACCCTGAGGTGCCGGTCACGCTTGCAGGATCGCTGCTGGTGCTCGCGGTGGGCCTTATCCATCTGGGCAATCGTCGCGGCAGCGCCCGGTTTCAGCTCCTTTTCACCGGTGTCAAAGTAGTGCTCATTGTGCTCTTCATCGTTGCCGCGTGGGCACAGGCGCCGGAATTCCAGGAGGTCAGGTGGGTGCCGGTCGGCGGAGATCTTGCGCTCATCGGCACCGGTGGTTTTGCCATTGCGCTCATCTACGTCAACTACGCGTATACCGGGTGGAACGCAGCCACCTATCTCGTCGGCGAAGTGGAAGATGCCAGTAACAAGCTGGCGCGAATTCTCTTGAGCGGCACGGTGCTGGTCACGCTGCTGTATCTGCTCCTGCACGTCATGTTCCTGAGCGTAGCGCCGATGTCAGCCATGGCCGGAAAGCTCGAGATTGGCTACGTTGTTGCCGACTTTGCTTTTGGTGAAGACGGCTCGCGCCTCGTAGGGCTCATGCTTGCGCTCCTCCTCGTCTCGACCGTGAGTGCTATGGTCATTGCCGGCCCGCGCGCGCTGCAGGTCATTGGCCAGGACTTCCACGTGCTCAGGTTTCTCGCGCTCGAGAATCGCCACGGCATCCCCTGGGCGGCAATTGTTTTCCAGACGGGCGTGACGCTGCTGCTCGTGATCACGTCCACCTTCGAAGCGATTCTCGTTTTCGC
>JANQPF010000032.1 GCA_028285415.1 Pseudomonadales bacterium | reverse complement strand
ACCCACCGGCCGTCGCGTATCCGCCCGCGGATGACCCGGTTCATCGAGACCGGCATGACAGACGCGCGGGCGGCGTCGTTGCAGTCTCCGCAGCGGTGCCCGTAGTGCATGTATACCCAGCCGTTCTCGTCGTAGTCGGGGTGCAGCGCAACTTCCATGATGTGCCCGACGCCAGCGTCGAGGCCGTACAGCTCTAAGCCTTCGCCGAAACCGGTGGGTGCACCTTCGATCAGCGCCGAGACGCTGCCGTCGGCGGATACCTGACGCAGTCCGAGAAGCTTCTCGGTGACCAGAAAGTTGCCGTCCGGCAGCGGGGCAACCGAGTAGGTTTTGGGATGCAGCGCGTCGGTCACCACCTCGATGCGGAAGGCATGCGCTTCGCTCCTGATCGGCGCGTCGGGGATGTCGAGCGGCGCGTCCACCTGCATGGCGGTGAAGCGTTGGTCAACCCGGCGCTCTGCAATGTAGATGGCAATCCCTTTGATTTCCGTCGGCTGCAGCAGGTCCTGGTAGGCGGGCATGCCGGCTTCGGGAGCACCCCGGGAGATCTCATGAAAGAGCGCGGCCACCGTGGCGCCGTGTTCCATGGGACCAAGGAGTCCCGGACCGTTGTCCGTACCTTCCAGGTTAATGCCGTGACAACTTGCACAGTGCGTTTCGTAGCTGCTCAGAAACGGATCGCTGTTGGCGAGCGCGACATAGATCCCGATGCCGATCAAGGCGGTAATGCTGCCGAGGACGCACAGCGTGACGATAATGATCTTCTTGAACGGCATGGGCGAACGATTGTCCTGAACCGGGGCTCTGGCAATCTAACCGCGCGCCCTAAAATGGTGCAAGCGGCTGTGTCACGAAACCGGCAATCATCGCATCAAGGCTGGCTTGGGTCTGCGCGGGTCGAACGTTCAGGTGGTGCTGATTCTGCCTTCCTCGGGCGGTTCGTCACGGTCCTCGATCAGCGGAATCGGCGGGGGTGCTTCCTCAAAAATTGGTACGCTGAGCGCAACCCGGCGGAGGCCGTAAAACGACGCAGCGTGCAGCAGTGTGACCGTCAGGAACGCGGCCCCGAAGAGGTACAGAAAGTCCCGATTGGAGAGCATGAGGACAATCAGCAGCGCGCAGATGCCAAGCATCAGCCGCACCAGGGGGCGTGTCTTGTCGGGCTCGTCCACCAGCGCCAGCACGGAGGCGAGAAACCACACGCTGACGGGTAGAGACAGCAGGAACACCAGGGTGCCGGATATCCAGCTCATGACGCCACCTCAACGCAGCCGTTACTCGCATCAACCCGGATACGCTGCCCGTCTTCTATGTCGAGCATGCAGTCGACGACGTCGACCACGCACGGTAGATGCAGCTCCCTGGCCACGGTCCCGGCGTGGGACAAAAAACTGCCGGTGCCAACAACCACGGCTGACGCACGGGTGAAAAGGGGCGTCCAGGCAGGATCCGTATACGGCGCAACCAGCACCTCACCCTCACCCAGGCGATGACCTTCGCTTAGATTGTGAATGAGCCGTGCGGTGCCTTCGACCTCGCCAGGGCTTGCGCACTGGCCGGTCAGACCCTCCCGCCCCTCGACGTCGCTCAGTTCCAGATTGACCGTCATGCGGGTAGGGCGGCGCGCGGCGCGGCGCCAATCCCGGCGCCTGCGGCGGATGCTCACATGGGCGTCTGACGGCTCGATGGCATCATGCGTCAGCGCGCTGAGCTCGTCCCAGCGGAGGAAAAAGATGTCGCCTTCGACTTTGAGCTTGCCCTGGGCCAGGAGCGTCTGCTCGAGTTTCAGCACTTTCTGGCGGACCGCGTCGAACGCCATGATGTGGTAGTGGCGCGAGTTTTCGCGGAGCGCAATGTATCTCGAGATGCGCCCGATCAAGGCATCGACAACACGTTGCTGCCAGGGTTTGAGATGCCCGTGCAGCTCATCGAGCGCCGCCAGGTGGGCGCCATGCGTGGTGTTCGCTGAGGCGTGCTCAGCGTGGCCGCAGAGCAGTTTCAAGAGGTTGCCCGGTGCCTCGCGCCAGCTGGGTGCGGCAAGCTCCATCTCCCGCGGACCGCGGTGGCCGAACTCGTGCAGAAAGGCATCGTACTCGACCGTAAACGGATGATTCTGCGGCAGCGACGAGCCGCCGTTCTCGAGCACCGCAGAGATGGTGCGGCTTGCCTCGTCGTCTTCAGCCAGAGCGGTTTGCAGAAGCTCGCCGAGGTGTCCGAGACGTTTGAGGAGCTCCATTGACTGGAGATCCTCGCGACCGTGGTAGACCTTGCTCAGATTTGTGAGCGGGTAGTCAGGCGCGAAACGTTTGACGAGGCCGCGGAGCACACCAATGTACAGGAAATACCGTCCGGCACTGATGTTGGCATACATCATGTGGTGTCCAATGGGCTCAAACGGGTGCTGCCCCCAGACCAGGCGGCGGATGGTCATCAGCGGGTCGTAGCGGGGGTCGTGCTGAATTTTCTCGACGATGCGTTTGTAGCGCGCAAGGGCCGCGTCCGAGGCACGCGAGGTGCGCATCCAGTTTGCGCCGTCGATGAGAAAGCCTAGCGAACCGAGGGCTGCCAGCTTGAGGACACCCGGTATGGAAAGCCGCAGACGTTCAGGTACCGAACGCAGCAGCGCTAAATCCGTGAGCTCCTGTTCGTTGATGTGGTACGGCACCAGTTCTTTGAGGAGGTCAAAATCCAGGTACAGACGACCTTCGTAGAAGGCGCCCACGGGCGGCAGCGCCGCTGCGTAGAGGTCCTCCGACAATGGCGTCAGCGGCTCGGTGAAGTTTTCCGCAAGCGGTTTGAACAGCACGAGGCGCTCGTCGACGTCGATGTGTGCCGGGCGCGAAGTGATCGGCCGGGACTGCAGGAGATGCAGCTGCTCACCGGTATACGCCCACTCGACGTCCTGAGGTTTCTCAAACAGCGTCTCGAGCTGCCAGGCGGTGTTCGCCAGCGTCTCCGCTTCCGCATCGCTCAGCACTTTCGCGTCGCGTTTTGCTCTGGCAACCTCCTGCAGCCTGTTACCGCTGTAGTTGGAAGGGGCCACCGAAACCTGTAAGCGCTTGTCGCTGACTTCGTAGTGTGACAGTCCGTTGTGCTCGCCGACCCGGATGTGGTCTGGCGTCACGCGCCCGTCTACGAGCGCTGCACCCAGGCCCCAGCTGGCTTCGATGACGCACTCGTTGCACTCAGGGTTGATCGGATGGCGGCTGAAAGCGACTCCGGATCGGTCGGCGTTGATCATCTTCTGGACGATGACTGCCATGCGGACAGGCTCGCCGGAACTCATTTCGGTCCAACCGGCGCGGCGGTAGGCGAGCGCGGCGTTGGACCACAGGCTCATCCAGCAGTCCACAATCGCCTGATCGAGACGGTTGGGCGTGACAAAATAGTAGGTCGAGTGCTGGCCGGCAAAGCTTGCATGCTCGCCGTCCTCCGACGTCGCGGAGCTGCGCACGGCAAGCTCACTGCTGTCACCAAGGTGGGTGATCAACGCGTCGACAACGTTTGCCATGAGCTCTGCCTGCAGGCGCGGCACAGCCGGTCTGACGAGCGGATCAGTCACCTCGCCGAAGTGGCTGATGAACGCTGTCGTGTCGATGACAAAACCCGGCGGCACGGGGAAGCCGGCTCGCAGCATGGCGCCGAGATGGGCGGCTTTGCCGCCAACGTCATCGATGTCAGCCAGCGTGATTTCCGCTAGGGGTCTTATCCAGTCCAAGATGGGGCGCGTTCGTCCAACGGGCCTGTAGATTAGCCAGAAGCCTCCTCGATTGCACGATTCTCGTGCACGTATGTCGTCAACTTGCTACCCGTTGGTCCGGGTGATCAGGTGGGCGAGGGCTCCGAGCTGCTGGTGCGCAGGTTTTTGATCCAGGCAACGAACATGCGCGCATGGTAAGGCAGCGCCAGCATGGCGGGCGTCGTGACGAGCGTGAGGAGAGTAGAGAAGGTCAGTCCCGACACAATGGCCTGAGACAGTGGCACCCAGAACGACGACAACATACCGCCGTACACAATGCTGCGGTTGACAATGTCGATACTCAGGTTGCTGGCAAGCGGCAGCAGGCCGAACACCGTGGTGATGGTCGTCAACATGACGGGCCGTAGGCGTTGTGCGCCCGTACGCACAATGAGCTGCACGTAATCGAGCTCCGGATGCTCACGACGCAGGTGATTGTATGTATCGATCAAAACGATGTTGTTGTTCACGACAATCCCGGCGAGAGCGACCACGCCGACGCCGGTCAGGACCGCGCTGAACGGGCTGCCGGTAATGAGAAGACCCAGCAGCACTCCCGCAGTCGAAAGCACCACGGCAAAGAGAATCAGAAGACTCTGATAGAAACTGTTGAACTGAGTGACTAGGAGCACAAACATGAGGAGCAGCGAGAGGCCGAACGCAACGCTGACAAAAGCCATCGAATCGGCCTGCTCTTCGTTGGCGCCGCGGAACTCGATGTTGAGATCAGGATGCCAGTCCTGTGAGTCGATCCAGGCCTGCAGCTCGCCAACCTTATCGTCGGCAAGAACGCCCGGCGCTACGCCGGCACGAATCTGCTCGACGGGTATGGCGTTATTGCGTTGGATGGCGTCGACGTTGGGCTTGGCCTCCTTGGTCACGAAATTGGAAACTGGCACGAGACCGTTGGGGGTGGCGATCTTCAGCTCGGCGAGGGCGTTGATCCCGCGCGCTTCACTCGGATAGCGGACGCGAATGTCCACCGCGTCGTCGGCGCGGTCGGGTCGGTACTCGCCGACTTTCACGCCGTTTGTGATGAGCTGCACCGCAATGCCAACCTGGCTGACGTCCGCGCCGTAGATTGCAGCCTGGGCTCTATCGACCGAGAGTTCCCACTCCACACCGGGGAGGGAGCGGGTGTCGTCAATGTCGCGCACGTCCCGCATCTCGTTGGACATGTACTCGACGACGCGGCCAACGGCAGGTTCCAGCAGGTCCCGGTTGTGAGAGGAAAACTCGAGCACGATGGGTTTGCCCACCGGCGGGCCTTGCTCCATCTTCTCCACCTCGACGCTGACACCGGCAAAATTGGCGGTGCGCGCGCGGATTTCCTCGAAGATTTCGGTGCCGGATCGATCCCGCTCGTTCTCGTCATGCAGTTCGAGGAACATCTGTCCGATACGGTCCATACCACCGTTGCGGCTGGGCCGTCCCGTCAACAGCGTTGTGGAGTTGAGGTTCATGATGCCTTTGACCTCGAGCACCTCTGTTTCGACCTCACGGACGAGCTCGTTAATCTCGTCGACGCTCAAATTGCCGCGTGCACGAACGGAAATGTTGGCGAATTTGGGTTCGGCATCCGAGAAGAACACGAGACCCTTGCCGTATTGTCCGTAAGCCATGAACGTGCCGATCAACACGGCAACTGTCAGCGCCATTGTCACGATGGCGTAGCGTGAAGCAAACGACAGGACGCGCGCATAGATCCCGGTGATCGAGCGCAGCACACGGGGATCACCGTCTTCCAGCTGCTTGAGGGTCTCCATGGACTTCTTGTCGCTGCTGCCGGCCTTGCCGAAGAGTGATCCGAGCACCGGGCCGAATACGAGCGCGTAGAGGAGCGAGCCCGACAGAACGGTGAACACGGTCACCGGTAGATACCGCATGAATTTGCCGGGCACCCCGGGCCAGAACATCAGCGGCAGAAAGGCTGCAAGCGTCGTTGCAATGGACGCGGTGACCGGCCAGAACATGCGTTTTGCCGCCAACGTGTACGCCGGCCGGCGTTCATAGCCTTCGATCATCTTCCGGTCGGCATATTCGGTCACGACAATGGCGCCGTCGATGAGCATGCCCAGGCCCAGGAGCATGCCGAACATGACCATGAAGTTGAACGTGTAGCCGAGCAGGTAAATGAAGATCAGTGAGAACAGGAACGAGACCGGGATGCCGAGACCGACGATGACCCCGCTGCGAAAGCCCATGGCCGCGACCACCACCACCATGACCAGGCCAAGCGCTGTAAAGATGTTGCCCTGAAGCTCCGTAACCTGGCCCTGGGCAAAGGGTGCCTGGTCGGTCGAGTAGAACACCTCGATGCGACTCGGCAGGTTCGGTCGAAATTCTTCGACCGCCGCTTTCGCCGCGGCAATTGTGCTGAGGATGTTGGCATCCGCGCGCTTTTTCAGCTGCAGTGAAATGGTTGGTTGGCCATTCACTCGAGCATAGTTTACGCGGTCCTTGAACGTGCGCCTTACCGTGGCCACGTCGCCGAGCGTGACGACGGTGTCGCCTTCGGTGCGCACGGGCAGCTCGAATATGTCGCTGGCTTCTTCGATGATGCTCGGAACTTTGACCGAAAACCGGCCTTCGCCGGTGTCCAGACTGCCGGCCGGGATCAGCCGGTTGTTGCGTACGATGGTGTTGATCAGCTCCTCGGAGGAGATGGCGTAAGCTTCGAGCTGATTGGGGTCGATGACCGCTTCGAGGAGCTCCTCACGATGGCCGAACATGTCTGCCGACAAGACTTCGGGTAAAGCCTCTACAGCTTCGCGCAGATCGAGGGCCACGTTGTAGAGCATGCGTTCGGGGACGTCGCCGACCACGTTGATCTGCAGAATCGGGAAGTCGTCCACGCTCGCTTCGACGACGACGGGCTCTTCTGCCGTCGATGGGAATTCCGCCTTGGCTCTGTCCACCGCCTCCCGTACGTCGAGGAGTGCTTTGTCGAGGTTGTGGTCGGCATCGAACTCGATCATGAGCGTGCCGGAGCCTTCCGAGGCGAAAGCGGTAAACTCTTCGACGCCTTCGACGTCCCTGATCTCGGTTTCCAGCGGCATGACCAGAAGCCGTTCCGCGTCACCGGGCGAAATCCCCTCATGCACAACCGTCACGATAAAGAACGGAACGTCGATGTCCGGATCGTTGGCAACCGGGATGACGGCTCTGGAGATCAATCCGGCGATGACCACCATAAGCATGATGAGCATGGTCGTGCGCGATCGCGCGATAGCGGCTTCGATGAAAGCGTACATAGTGAGCGGCCCCGGTGGAGCTTACTTAGTGGGCGGCGTTGTTGTGTGCAGGAACGTTGACTGTCATGTTGGCGGCAACGTCCGGATCCTCCGGCGTGGCGGCAGTCTGCTGATCCATCAGCATGACGCCGTCCTGAAAGATCGGGTCGACACGCTCACCGGCGGTAACCAGCTCCTGGCCGACGACGATGATGGCTGCGCGGTTCGGCAACCCGGACACCCAGACGCCGTCGCTGTCGTCCGCGAGGATTTCGATACGATGGAATTCGACAATGTTGTCGGCATTGACGGTGCGTACGCCGATGCCGCCGTCGTCAGCGAGGCTGAAGAGGGCAGGGCTGACCTTTTGCGCCATGACGCTGTCGACGGGCACGTGAATTTCGGTGGTGATGCCCGAGCGCAGCTTACCGTCAGCGTTGTCGAGCTCAATCTCTACCGCATAGGTACGCGTGGTCGGATCACTCTGCTGGCCGATGAAGGTCACGGGCCCGGTGACAACCGCGCCGTTGCGGAGATAGCCCGTGGCCGGCTGACCCAGGGCAAGTTCGATGACGTCGTTTTCGGAGACACGGCCTACGAGCAGCATCGGATCCATGTCGACGACCGTGGCGCAGCTTGCTCCCGGCGTCACGTAGTCCCCCATTTCCTGGTGGACGTCTTCGACGATGCCGTTGAACGGCGCGCGGACCTGGGTTTTGCTGAGCGCAAGCTCGCGGCGGCTGAGCTCAGCCTGCGCTGCGGCCAGACGGGCTTTGGCCCCGGCGATGGCCGTTTCGGAGTTGTAACCTTTCTCTCTGAGACTCAGCGCGCCCTGATATTCGATGCGTGCCTGATTGAGCGACTCACGAGCTTCGCTGAGGGCCACTTGCCGGTCTTCGATGGAGATTTCACAGAGCAGGTCGTTCCTGGCAACGACGGTGCCGCGCTCGACCGGACGGTTGACGATGGAACCTGCGAGCTCAACTTTGACTTCGACGGTGCGCTTGTTGGTCGTCTTGCCGCGGACTTTGACGATGCGGCTCTGGTTGGACGCGTCGATGACCTGCACCCGCACGCGGGTAGGTGCCGCTTCCTCGTCGATGCGCGCTTGTTCGCGCTGCAGCTCGGCAATGCTCGCGTGGCGCACCGGCGGTTCGTCGGTGACCGCGCCGGATGCCAGCCAACCGGCCAGCAGCAGGGCAATCGCGATAGCAGTCAGATAGGTCTTACGCATGGTACTCAGCAGAGCTCGTGTTATATGGTTACAACCAATGCTACTTAAGGTAACACAATTGTCTTACCCCGGCAACGTGTCGGACAAGGCGTACTATGGCCCCGATCGTGTCAAAGTAGCGTCAAATATAGGCCAATATCAGGCAGTTACGGGGGATGCAGGTCGAAAATTGAGTCGGGTGGGCGGTTTGGCGCGTGTTAAATGTGTGCAGGTGCACAAAACATCGCCCGCACCCGGTCGGTGCGGGCGGTACAAGACACCGCTCAGGCGGCGGCGCTGGGTCGTTCAGCCATGCGGTCGAACCACGGTTTGATGTTCTCGAGGCTCTGGTCGAAAGGTTGGCCCACGGTGTTGCCGAAGCTCAACATGCAGTAGAGCAGCACGTCAGCCAGGGAGACGTTGTCTCCGGCAATATACGCGCGCCCGTCGCCCATCAGCGCATCGAGCCACGCCAGTTTCTCCCGGGCAATCTGCTTCAGGCCTTCCGCGGCTTCGGGAATCGTGATCATCCGCTCTTTGAACAGGGGCAGCCCTTCGCTGTAACGGAAACCGTTTGCCAGCGGTTCGCAGATGTTGAGATCCACGCGACGGGTCCACATGCGGGTATTGGCGCGCGCCTCGGGGGTGTCGCCCATCAGTGAAGGCCCGTCCGCCACTTCATCCAGGTATTCGCAGATTGCCGTGATCTCGGCAATCTGAGCACCGTTGTCGAGCTCGAGGCAGGGCAGCTGGCCCGCTGGATTGACCTGCAGGAAGTCAGACTGACGGTTGGCCCCGGCCATGAGGTCCACCTCTTCCAGCGCAAGATCAACGCCAACTTCCGCAGCGAACATGCGGACCACATGGGGGTTGGGTCCAACAGAGTTATACAGTTTCATGGTGTCTCCCGGTAGGTCATGCAGATGTGACCTGCCCATCTTGTAAGGATCGCAGGGTGATGTCCATCGACACCGCCGGTTACCAGCTGCCGGTGTTCTCCATGCTGGCCCACGGCTCGGCGGGAGCCAGCGCTTCACCTTCTTGTAAGAGTTCCACCGAGATGCCATCGGGAGAACGCACGAACGCCATACGCCCGTCGCGCGGGGGGCGATTGATGACCACACCGTTTTCGGCAAGCCGCGCGCACGTCGCATAGATATCGGGCACGCTGTAAGCCAGGTGGCCGAAGTTGCGGCCGCCCTCGAGGTCCTCCGGATCCCAGTTGTAGGTGAGCTCAACCTGAGCGGTGCTGTCGCCGGGCGCGGCCAGGAAGACGAGCGTGAATCGTCCGTCGGCATTCTCGTAACGCCGCAGCTCTTCGAGACCAAGCGCGTGGCAGTAGAAGGCCAGTGAAGCGTCGATGTCGGTGACGCGGACCATGGTGTGGAGGTATTTCAAGACGCAGCGCTCCCAGAACAAACGGCTAGTCTATCGTCCTCGAGGGGGTATTGGGGAGGTGGCGAATGCCGGGCAAAAAAAACCCTGCCGTCTGGCAGGGTTTGCGATTATCAAATCACAAGGTACTCATTGGAGAGTTGGGGTCATTGGAGAGAAATCGACAAAAACTTCTCTTCTCAAATGCTCGTTGTTAAGCCTACGGGCGCCTGCTAAAACAGCACGAAGGTAAGTAGGCTGACAACCACGGCGCTCAACGCTGCGGTCAGCAGCAGTGCTTCGCCCATGGTCAAAATTTCATCCTGTTCGATTGTTGCGGTTCGTACTTCCATTTTTACTGCCTCTCTCTGCGGGTTGCTTCCTTGCGTCGTCCCTATCTGACGTCGTCTCTGTTCACGTCGTTCCTATGTCTCTCTTGGACTCGAGCCACCTCTCCCCAGAGATTGCCCGCTCTGTCCGTCTCTCTATGTTTCTGTCTTTGTCTCTCTCGTGTCATCCCTGACTTTTTCCAAGGCTGTACTCTACGGCGCAAACCTGCATCCCTGGTGGATTCAATATGGAGGTAAAATGGAAGGCGCAGAGCTGTGACGCAGGTCATATCTGCGTCACACTTTACCTGGATGGCCCCGCCGTGGGCCGGCGGGTGGACAGGTCAAACAAGATGTCGATAAGGAGACAGGCGTTGAACGCAATCAGCAGAGGTTTCGGGAGGATCGGGTTCGTGCTGTCGGCGGTTCTGTGGTTGCAGGCATGCGTCGTCAATCCGGTCACCGGACAGCGGGAGCTTGCCCTGGTGAGCTCCCAGCAGGAGATTGCCATCGGTCGCGAGCAGTACGCCCCGGCTCAGCAGATGCAGGGCGGGACCTATACGACCGATCCGGGTTTGACGGCCTACGTCAATCGGGTGGGGCAGCGTGTTGCCGCTGCCAGCGGCGTCGATCTGCCCTACGAGTTTGTTGTGCTCAACAATTCCGTGCCCAACGCCTGGGCCTTGCCCGGTGGAAAAATTGCCATCAACCGCGGGCTTCTGACGGAATTACGCAACGAAGCTGAGCTCGCTGCTGTGCTGGGTCACGAGGTGGCGCACGCGGCGGCGCGCCACGGAGCAAAGCGCTTGGAAAGAGGCATTGTCGCGCAGGCCGTCATGGTTGGCGTCGCCATTGGCACCAGCGGGCAGGACTACGCTCGCGAAGCGGTGGGTGGTGCAACGCTCGCGGCGGGGTTATTGAATCAGAAGTATTCGCGTGACGCTGAGCGTGAGGCAGATTTCTACGGCACCCGCTTCCTTGCGGATGCGGGTTACGACCCCTACGCGGCGGTGACTCTGCAGGAAACGTTCGTTCGGTTGTCAGGGGAGCGCCGCACGGACTGGATTCAGGGCCTCTTCGCCTCTCACCCCGCTTCTACCGAACGGGTCAGCAACAATCGGCAGCTGCTCCGCCAGCTGCGCGGCGAAGGGTTCACCGGCGGAGAGCTCAATCAACCTGCCTACGCGGCGGCGCTCGCCACAATTACCGAGAACGCGCCCGCTTATGCTGCTTATGACGAAGCCCAGGCGCTGTACGCCGATGACAACTACGATGCCGCGCTCACCAAGGTGAGCGAAGCGCTGGGGCTCTACAGCGAGGAAGCCCAGTTCCATGGGCTCCGTGGTGCCATCCGTTATCAACAGGGACGCTACGGAGATGCGGTCACCAACTTCGATCGGGCGGTTGCGCGCGACCGCAACTACTTCTTTTACTATCTGAATCGCGGACTGGCGTTACGTAAGGACGGCGAAACCACCCGTGCCAAGGCGGATCTCACGCAGTCGGTTCGGCTTCTGCCGACGGCTACGGCCTATCGAAGCCTAGGTGAGATTGCCGAAGCGGAAGGCAATGAAGAGGCCGCGCGGCGCTATTACGCCCAGGCCTCGGACGGACAGGGGGCGGAGGCCACCGCCGCCCGCTCGAGCCTCGTGCGCCTGGAGCTGCCCCGGCAACCGGCCAAGTACGTGCAAACCCGTTTGCGGCGCGACGAGCGCGGCAGGTACGTATTGCAGGTGCGTAACGCAGCCCATGTGCCCGTCGCTGACGTCAAAGTGCAGATAGAGCTGCGTACGGAGCAGGGCGTGCGCTCAACCACCACCACGGTCGCCCGTGTTGGTGCTGGCGAAACCCGCCTGACGCTGCTGCAGGTTGATCCCGAGCAGATCCTCGAAGCCCGGGCTTACCCGGTAGGTGCCAAGGTCGCGAAGTAGAACCCGGTCGAGCGGGCTACGCCCGCTCGCGTTCGCAGCTCGCCCAGACGTTGCCGGCGCTGTCTTTGTGGAAAGGGATTTGACGGTGTCGCAGATACCGCTCGAGCTCGTTCCTGTGCACGCAGTAGTGAGAGGCGAGATCTTCGTTGCCGAGCACCGTCAGACGGCTGCGTCGACGAGTCCTTTGCCTGTGCAGTGGTCGTAGGAGTTTCATGGGTGATCCTTTTACCCATCCGGGTACTGTATGAACATACAGTATGCCGGCTCAACGCGGTCACGTAAACCTCACTCGATGTATTCGTCCATATGCGCGTATTCCAACGCCATGCGCTTGGCAGCCTCGATGTCGTAGTGCATGCGGGAGACGATCCGCTGGGCATACAACCCGCCGCCCGCCTGGATGTTGGTCACCGCTGACCAGCCGCCCAACGCGTCAGCCGTCGTGTCGCGAATGGCGTGAAATAGTTTGGTGCGGTACAGGCCGTCGACGGATTGTTTGGTGCTCATGTACTTGCGGATGAGGTGCCCCGTCTCTTCGCTCTCGAGGTCCGCAATCCCGGGCGCCGTCAGGATGGAGCCGCCGGCGATGTCGTGCAGGTGGCGCACCATCATGGCGTAGTTGGCGGCGCCGTGATACTTGCCGACATTGGTGTAGAGCTCGTTCGGAAACGCTGCCCCGTCGGACGTGACGCTGCAGTTCTCGATGGCAGCCTCCAGAGAGGCGCGTATGAGCGTTGCGTTGATCATCATCTCCGAGATTTTCTCTTTGATGTGACCCACCTTCTCGAGGCCGTTTGCTTCCGCAATCAGCTGGGCGTAGCCGACGAGACGGTCGTAGCCTGACGCCATGCTCGACAAGCCGCCGAGACGCTCCCACAGACCCAGCGAGTGGGCGAAGACCGCCGCCAGCTCCGTGACGCCGTCCAGGAAAACCCGCTCTTTAGGCACGAACACATCGTCGAAGATGACAAAACCCTCCGGCGTATGCTGGCTGCCGGAAACGGGGAAATCGCGCTTATCCTCATGACGGGGGGCATAGGTCGTATTGACAATTTTTACGCCGGGAGCGTTCACAGGGACCATCGCCGCGACGGCGTAATCTTCCTCGCCCGGCCGCATGGCCTTGGTGGGGATGGTCATGAGCTCGTGCCCCATGGATGCAGCGGAGATGTGCAGCTTGGCGCCACGGATCACGACGCCGTCCTCGCGCCGTTCGACGATGCGCACGTACGCGTCCGGATCATCCTGGTTTCCGGCGCGCCGGCTGCGGTCGCCTTTGGCATCGGTGATGCACTGGGTGATGCGCACGTCACGCTGCTGCGCCGCTTCCACCCAGTGGCGAATGCGTTGGGCGTTTTCCGGCAGCTGTCCCTCGATCCGATCCGCCGCGGTCAAGAGCGTCATGATCGAGGCGTAGGTCACATGCGTCAGGAGATCAACCGTTTCGTGCAGCTCCACCTGCTCGCGGAGCTCCTCGGCTGAGCTGGGTACTTTCATGAAGGCGCCGATGGCGCCGGGCTCGGGATCGTAGAATCGATCGTAGCCGGATGCTGCCGAATCGACCGTTATGCCCAGTATCGGATGTCCCGGCAGATCAACCACCTGCCCACCTTCAAAGAACGTCTCCCGCCCGTCGTCGAGTGACGCGCGATACTCGTCTCCTGTCATCATAGCTGTCTGTCTCCCCTCGTATTCATGCTGTCAGTTGTCAACGCTGCACCCAGCCGCCGCTGAACGGGATCGCCTGGCCAACGAAGAAGTCGCTTTCGTCGGACGCCAGGAACAGTGCAAACCGGGCATCCTCTTCCGCGCGCGCGAGGCGCCCGAGCGGTACCTGGCGTTTGAGCGACGCCTGGAACGATTCTTTTTCGCGCAGCGCGGGCGGGTAGTAAACCGGGTTTTCCACGTAGTTCTGCGCGATGAGATTGACCTGAACGTTGTGCGGTGCCACCTCTACGCCGAGCGACTGCACGTAGCCGACCTGTGCCGCGCGCGCCGCGCTGTATGCCGTCACGGTCTTCAGTCCGCGTAGCGCCGTGGCGCTGCCGTACACCACAATTTTCCCCGCGCCCCGCTCGATCATCTGCGGCAGCACCGCCTGGCACAGCTGATGCAGCGGGTGCACCATCACGTTGAACGTGTCGTGCCAAGCATCGTCCGGTAACTCGAGCGCCGTCACTCCGGAGTAGTTCGCCGACGCGAGATTGGCGACCAGGATGTCGACGTGGCCGGCGTTGGTCACAACCTCCTGACAGGCGCCAGGCCGGGTGAGATCGCTGCTGTCGGCGATGACTTTGGCGCCCTCCGCTTCAAACACCTCAATCGTTGCCGGCCCCATGTAGTCATTCGCCTGTGTCAAAAGCACACGCTTGCCCGCCAGTCTGCCAGCCATCAGTTTCCCTCCCAGCTCACCCCGAGTGCCGGGGTGACAAATGTTCCGCTTGTCCACACAATACGCAGCTTACCGCCCTAAAACAAAAAGATGTGGGGCGCGAGGGGGTTCATTGGAGGTTCTACAGCTACTCATCAGTGGCATATCCCAGGGATGTGTCTACGGGCTCATTGCTCTTGGGTTCGTGCTGATCTACAAAGCCACCGAGATGGTCAATTTTGCCCAGGGTGAAATCATGATGCTGGGCGCCTATGTCGCGATCACCTTCATCACGATCTGGGACTGGTCCTACTGGTATGCCGTTCCGGCAACCATTGTCGTCATGGCCGCGCTGGGTGTCGTGCTCGAGCGGCTGCTGCTGCGTCCCATGATCGGCGAGCCGCACTTTGCCGTGCTGATGCTGACGATTGGTCTCGGCTTTGTGCTGCGTGCCGCGGCCGGCGCCATCTGGGGCAACGAGCCGCGTGCCATGCCCGCGCCCTACGCCGGCGAAGTCCTGCGCTTCGGTGAAGTGGTCGTCGGCTACGAGAACATTGCGATTGTGCTCGGCACCGCGGCCCTGTGCCTGCTCCTGTGGCTTTTCTTCCGTTTCTCCCGCGTGGGCATCGCGATGCAGGCGGCCTCGCAGAATCAGCTGGCTGCGTTCTATGTCGGCATTCCGGTGAAGCGCATGTTTTCCCTGGTCTGGGCGCTGTCGGCTGCCATCGCCGCGTTGGCCGGAATTCTCACCGCACCGGTCAGCCTGGTCGACCCGCTGATTGGCTTTGTCGGTATCAAAGCGTTTGCCGCGGCGATTGTGGGCGGCTTCGGCAGCATGCCGGGCGCCATCATCGGCGGGCTTCTCGTCGGCGTCGTCGAGCAGTTCGCAGGCCTCTATCTGCCGCCTGGATTCTCGGACATGAGTGCGTACGTGCTTTTGCTTGTCATGCTCATCATCCGACCCCAGGGCCTCTTCGCCACCATGCAGAAGAAGAAGGTCTGATGCGTTTCATCCGTAAGATCCGCTACGAGCAGGACATCAATCTGATCAAGCACAGCGGTCAGGTGCTCTGGTATGGGCTCCTGCTGGCGGCGCTCGTCAGCGGCCCGTTCTGGCTCGACCGCTTCCTGATGGGTGAGTTCGCCACGGTATTCATTTTCGCTGTCGCGGGCCTCGGCCTGATGGTGCTGGTCGGCTATACCGGACTCGTGAGCCTTGGCCACGCCGCGTTTCTTGCCATTGGTGCCTACATGCACACCTACCTCCTGCGTCAGGGGGTGCCGTTTCCCATTGCCATGATGATTGCCACCGTTTTCTCAGCGCTCTTCGGCGGCCTGGTGGCGTTGCCGGCGCTGCGTATGACGGGCATTTATCTGGCGGTGGCAACGCTTGCGCTGGCACAGATTGTCGAGAAGATCCTCGAGCACTGGAAATCGGTCACGGGCGGCTTCAATGGTCTTGCCGTGCCGCGTCCGGAGCTTTTTGGCGTCGATTTTGCGAGCCCGACCGTCTTCTATTTCCTGTGCCTGGGCGTGTTGATCGGCTGCATGATCCTGGTAATGAATCTGCTGCGCAGCCCCGCCGGGCGAGCCATGACCGCGGTCCGGGACTCGGAAACCTCCGCCGAAAGCATGGGCATACACATTGCGCGCACCAAGACGCTCGCGTTTGCCATATCCGCGGCGCTGACGGGACTGGCCGGGGCGCTCTATGCCCACTACATGAATCACCTCGCGCCAAACGCGTTTACGCTCGAGATTTCCATCCAGCTTCTGCTCATTGTCGTCGTTGGCGGGCTCGGGTCGCTGCATGGTGTCATCTATGGCGCCATATTTGTGGGTCTCCTGCCTGCGGGTATTGCAGTCTTCAAGGACGTCATGCCGCCGGCCATCGGCCAGATCACGGGACTGCAGCCCATCATCTTCGGCCTCATTTTAATTCTGTTTTTGATCTACGAGCCCGAGGGGATCTACGGACGCTGGAAAAAAATCCGGCTCTTTTTCGAGGAGTTTCCGCTCTACCGCAAGGCAACCTACAAGCGACAGAAGTCGTTTCTGCGCACGGAGCGTCTGCAATGAGCATGCTGCGCGCGGAAGAGCTGTCCGTTCACTTCGGCGGTGTCAAAGCCGTGCAGGAAGTGTCTTTTGCGGTGGAGGCGGGGGAAATATTCAGCATCGTTGGCCCGAACGGTGCCGGCAAGACCACAATTTTCAATCTCATCAGCCGCATCTACGACAGCACCCACGGCAGCGTTCATTTCGAGGGGGCTGACATCACAAAGGTGCCTACGCATGCCGTCGCCGAGCTTGGCATTGCGCGCACGTTTCAGAATACGGAGCTTTTTGAGCAGGAAACCGTACTCAATAACCTCTTGATCGGGTGTCACGTTCATCGTCGGACGAACCTCCTCGCGGAGCTCTTCTTCCTGCCGGGCGTGCGTCGTCAGGAGCTCGCGTTCCGCCGCACCGTCGAGGATGTGATTGATCTCCTGGATCTGCAGAGTTACCGCGATCAGGTCATTGGTAATCTCCCGTACGGCGTACGCAAGATGGTGGAGATTGCGAGGGCGCTGTGCCTCAAGCCGAAGCTGCTGCTGCTCGACGAGCCGTCCTCGGGGCTCAATCCCGAGGAAACGGAGGACGTGGCGTTCTGGCTCGAAGACATCAACGAGGAGCTCGGCATCACGGTCATCATGGTTGAGCACGACATGAATCTCGTGACCACGGCGTCCGATCGCGTCATGGCGCTGGCGGACGGACAGCTCATCACGATCGGCAAACCCGCGGAAGTGCAGGCTCATCCTGAAGTGCTGCGCGCCTATCTCGGGGATTGATGCAATGGGCAACGTTCTGGAGATCAGGAACCTCGAGACCTACTATGGTCCGATCATGGCCATCCGCGGCGTCAGCATGGATGTGCCCACTGGAAAAATCGTGACGCTGCTCGGTGCGAACGGCGCGGGCAAAACGACAGTGCTCAAAACCATCAGCGGCGCGATGGATCCGCAGAAAGGCACGGTCAGCTACGACAGCGTCGAGATCCAGGGTCGCGATCCGGACTGGGTGGCGCGGCAGGGGATTGCGCACGTCCCGGAGGGCCGTGAGGTATTTCCGTTCCTGAACGTCGACGAAAATCTCCGCATGGGTGCGTTCTCCAGGCGCGACGGTGAGATTCAGCAGGATCTGGAAATGGTCTACGACTATTTTCCGGTCTTAAAGGAGCTCAGCAAAGCGCAGGCGGTGAATCTGTCCGGCGGTCAGCAGCAGATGCTCGCCATCGGCCGGGCGCTCATGCTGAGGCCCAAGCTCATGCTGCTCGACGAGCCCTCGCTCGGCCTTTCGCCGCGGCTCGTCCACGAGATCAGTGAAATCATCCAGCGTCTCAACGCCGAGCAGGGCGTGACGGTCCTCCTTGTCGAGCAGAACGCGAAGATGGCGCTCGAGGTGGGCCACTATGGCTACGTGATGGAGGTTGGTCGTATTGTGATGGAGGACACCTGTGAGCGTCTGCGCGACGCGCCTGACATTCAGGAGTTTTACCTCGGCATGAAAGACGAAGGCGTGCGCGGCCGGCGCCGCTGGAAACAACGTAAGACCTGGCGCTAGGACACCGACCATGAGTGAAGTTGTCGTACACGGTTGCCGCACAATCTCCGAGCTCTTTCTCAAACGCGTTGTCGAGAATCCGGACAAGGTGGCGCTCAGGGAAAAAGACTTCGGTATCTGGAACGAATACACCTGGCGTCAGTACGGCGAACGGGTGCGCTGGGTGGGTCACGGCCTGAAAGCCCTGGGCCTCGAGCGTGGCGACGTTTGTTCCATCGCCTCCGAGGTAAACAAAGAGTGGATGTTCGCCGATCTCGGAATCATCACCATGGGCGGCGTCACGAATGGCGTGTATCCGACGGATGCCGCCAACCAGGTGGAGTACCTGATCAACGACAGCGGCACCCGCTACTACTTCGCGGAAGACGAGGAACAGCTCGACAAGGTTCTGGAGGTGCGGGAGAACACGCCCACCTTGAGCAAAATCATCATTTTCGACATGGAAGGGCTCAGGAACTTCGAAGACGAGCACTGCATCAGCTTCGATGAGCTCCTTGAACTCGGTCGCGAGCACGCGGCGGCGCATCCCGAGCTCTGGGAACAGGAGATCCAGGCCGCCGAGCCGGACGATCTCATGGTGCTGACCTATACCTCCGGCACCACCGGGCCGCCGAAGGGTGCGATGATCTCCCAGGCCAACATGCTCTTCATGGCGAAAAATCTGCAGGATGTTTACGGCGTCTATCCGGATGATGAGCAGTTGGGCTTTCTGCCGCTCGCGCACGTTGCGGGACGCATGTTTTATACGTTCCTCGCCCTCGAGTCCTGTTCGGTGGTGAATCTCGTCGAAGAGCTGGAGACGGCCACGTCGGATCAGCAGGAGATTGCACCGACGATTCACTTTGCGGTGCCCAGGGTCTGGGAGAAGCAGTACTCGCTCGTCACGATCAAGCTGAAAGAGGCAACCGCCGTTGGCCGCTGGGCCTACGAGAAAGCGATTGCCGCAGGTCGTGAAGTGGCTGAGAAACACAAAGCAGAGGAGCCCGTCGGGTTGGGTTTGAAGCTGAAGCACGGCGTTCTCGATTTCCTCGTGCTCAAGAACATCAGAGTCCTTCTCGGTATCGACCAGTGTCGCTGGCTCTCAACCGCGGCGGCACCGATTGCTCCGGATCTCATCGACTGGTTCTGGGCGCTCGGGAAGCCCATGTACGAGGTATACGGGCAAACGGAGTGCACCGGCATTGCCACCGCCAACAAACCCGGTGCGAACCGCGTCGGGTCGGTAGGCCGTGCAACGATGGACTGTGAGGTGAAGCTCTCCGCCGACAATGAAATCCTGATCAAAGGTCCCGGCGTGATCACCGGCTATTGGAACAAACCGGAGAAAACGGCTGAGACGTTTGTCGACGGCTGGCTCCGCACCGGCGACGTCGGTCGCATCGACGACGACGGGTATGTGTACATCGTCGACCGCATGAAGGACATCATCATTACCGCGGGCGGTAAGAACATCACGCCGAGTGAAATCGAGAACCAGCTGAAGTTTTCACCGTTCATTTCTGACGCCGTGGTGGTGGGTGACAAGCGGCCCTATCTCACGTGTCTTGTCATGATCGATCAGGAGAACGTGGAAAACTACGCGCAGGATCACAACGTGCCGTTCACCAACTACACCAGTCTTTGTCATACTCAGGCGGTGCAGGATCTGATCTGGTCTGAAATCGAGACGGTGAACACCCGGTTCGCCCGCGTCGAGACCATCAAGAAGTTCCGCCTCATCGACCAGCTGCTGGATCCGGAGGACGAAGAGCTGACGCCAACCATGAAGCTGAAGCGAAAAGTGGTCAATGAAAAGTACCTGGGTCTCATTAATGAGATGTATTGAGAAACGAGCGTTGTAGGAGAATGAGCATGCGCAGATACCTGATGTTGGCCGGCGTGGCCGCGAGCCTTGCACTTGCGGGGTGCGGGGGCGAGAGCGGCGACGATGGCTCAGCTGCTTCCAACCGCGGCGTATCCGCCTCGGAGATTGTGCTTGGCAGCTACACCGATCTCACCGGCCCGACCGCCATCTGGGGAGTCGGAGCGACGAACGCCGCACGTATGCGCTTCGATGAGGCGAACGAAGCCGGCGGTGTGCACGGCCGGCGGATCCGCTTTGTCGTCGAAGATACGTCTTATCAGGTGCCAAAAGCGATTTCGGCTGCAAACAAGCTGATCAACCGGGATGACATCCTTGCGATGGTGTTGGCAGTAGGCACACCGCTCAACAACGCAATCATGCCGATCCAGTTTGAAGCGAACGTGCCGAATCTGTTCCCGATCAGCGGTGGGCGCCAGATGGTTGAACCGTTTCATCCGCTGAAGTTCACTCAGCGCGGCATCTACTACGACGAGGTGCGCGCCTCTGTAAAGTACTTCGTTGAAAACGAGGGTAAAACGACACCCTGCATCATTTATCAGGACACGGACTACGGCGTGGAAATCCTTGCCGGGGTAGAAGACCAGACCGCCGACATGCAAATGGAGATTGGCGCCGTTTCTGCGCACAAACCGACGGAATCCGAGTTCACGGCAGCCATTCTGCGATTGAAGAACGCCGGTTGTGATCTCGTCTTGATGGGCACCGTGCACAAAGATACCGTGCTTGTGCTCGATGCGGCCCGCAAGATGGGCTGGGAAGGCGTTGCCTGGGTTGGTAACAATGCTGCGTACGCGCAGGTGATTGCCGATCAGGAAAGCGGGCAGGGCTATTACAGCTTCGTGCATATGGCGAAGATCTATCCAGACGACGACATGACGCCGCCGGTCAAAGCCTGGTGGGACAAGTACGTGAGCCTCCATGGCGAGGAGCCCGGGCTAGCCGCCATGGAAGGGTATCGGGCCGCGGATCTCACCGTGCTGGCTCTCGAAAACGCGGGGCCGGAGCTGACGACTGACGCGCTGGTCAAGGCACTGGAAGGCATCACTGACTACACGGATATTTTCGGCTATCGCGTGTCGTTTGGTCCCGACAAGCACAGCGGTGCCACCGAGTCTGTGCTCTCGCAGGTCCAGGACGGTCGCTGGGTGACGCTGGAGCAAGCGATTACGTACTGATCGGAAGCGTGCTCCCCGCATATGGCTGAACGAGACGACATTCCCTGGGATCACACCAGCCCGTTTTTTATCGAAATTGACGTCGTTGCGAGCGATATCGACGGGTTCGGGCACGCCAACAACACGGTCTATCTGCGGTGGTTGACGGAGTGCGCGTGGGCGCACTCTGCCGCGGTGGGTCTGCCCGAGGAGCGCTGCGTGACTTTGCGTCGCGGGATGGCGGTACGCACGATCCATCTCGATCTGCTCGCCTCCGCGTACGAGGGTGACCGGCTGCTGGTGGGTAACTGGATGGCTGACAAAAACCGCCTGAAGGCCACGCGGGTGTATCAGATCATCAACGCCGAGACCCTGACGACGCTCGTGCGAGGCCGTGTGGACTTCGTCTGCATCAATCTCGACACGGGCCGGCCGGTGCGCATGCCGCCGGAATTTGATGCGGCCTATCAGAATACGTTGAGCGCCTAGCCCGCTACTCCCGTGACCACACCTGCTGGCCACCAAGATAGGTCGCCTCAGTCTGCATACCCAGTAACGCGTTGTCCGCCACGGCCATGGGATTGGCGGACAGCACGATGAAGTCGGCGAGCATGCCTGGCTCCAGCGTGCCCTTGCGCGCCTCTTCCCGCGTCAGCCAGGCGCCGAGATGGGTGTACGCCCGGAGCGCTTCGAACCGGCTGATCTTCTCTGCGGCACCAAAGACCCGCCCGGAGCTGCCTTTACGTGTGGTCGCGGCATACACGCCGACCCATGGACCCAACGGCAGGATGTCGCTCGATATGGCAACGTGGATGCCATGTTTCATTGGCGTCGCCATCGGATTGTTGTGTTCCAGGCGTTTGCCATCGAGATAGGTGGTGTACCTGCCTTCGAGGGTGTACATGAAGTTCGGCTGCTGGGTGATGGCAATACCGTAGGCGGCCATTTTTTCCATGGTGGCCGTGGCGGGCATGATGGTGAAGTGGTTCAGGTAATGGCGGTGATCGGTTCGCGGCTTCTGGTCCAGCGTGTTTGCCAGGACGTCAACGGCTAACTCGATGGCGGCGTCCCCGATGGCGTGGATTCCCATCTGCCAGCCGTCGCCGTGCGCGGCCCGTACCACACGCTCGAGCTCCGCTTCGGTGATGTTGAGATGGCCACGATAGGTATCTTCGCCTTTGTAAGGCGCCTTCGTGTAGGCTGCGGGCCCGGTAAAGCCGCCATCGACGAAAATCTTGATGGGGCCGACTTTGAGATGGTCGTCACCGTCACCCGTTTTCCGGCCGAAGGCCGCCATTCGTTCGCGCCCGACGTAGGCAACCTGTACGGACGCGCGAGGCAGCACGCCGGGATTCTCCGCATAGACCCGCTGCCACTCCGGATAGTAGTCGATTGTGGTCATCGCCTCGGTGATCGACGTGATGCCAAGCGCAAAGAGCGCCTGCAGCTCTTTGATCAGGCTTGCGCGTATTTCTTCAGGAGGTGCGGGTGGCACCAGCCTGCCGACGAGCTGGTGGCGCTCGCGGATAATGCCGTTGAGTTCGCCGTGTGCATCCTTTTCGATGATTCCGCCTGCCGGGTTCGGCGTGTCTGCCGTGATGCCGGCAAGCGCGAGGGCTTTCGAGGAAAAGACGGCGCTGTGTGCACCAGCCCGGGTCAGCATGACCGGATTGTCGGGTGCCGCCGCGTCGAGGTCGGTGATGAGCGGGCGACGCTGCTCAGCGAGCGCGTCCTCGGACCAGCCGTAGCCTGTGATCCAGCTGCCGGGTGCAAGCTCATCCCGCTTGGCCTCGACCAGCGCTTTGATTTCCGCGACCGAGGTGACCTTGGTCAGATCGATGTAGTAACGCGGTTTGCCCGAGATATGCACATGGGTGTCATTGAAGCCCGGCATCACGGTTCGACCGTTGAGGTGCAGCTGCTGCTCGGCGGTATATGACTGCAGCAGGTCTTTGCCGCCGATAGCGATGACTTTGCCATCACGGACAGCCATTGCCGATGCCCGGCTGTCTGCCTCGTCGAGAACCACAATATGGCCGCCGTGCAGGAGCAGGTCCACGGGTTCGGCCGCATAGCCGAAGCTAGCGCCGAGCGCTGCGACGAGCGCGCCGGCTGCCTTATTCATGTTTGTAGACCTCGCCGCCTTTCATGACGAAGGTCACGCGCTCCATTTCACGAATGTCGTCGAGGGGGTTGGCATCGACAGCAATGATGTCCGCGTAAAGTCCCGGTTGTATCCGACCAACCCGGTCTTCCCAGTCGAGGAGCGCCGCGGTTTTGATGGTGGCAGCCTGTAGTGCCTGCAACGGTGTCATGCCGAAGCGCACCATACGGGCGAACTGTTTGCCGTTCTCGCCGTGCGGATAAATACCAGCGTCTGAGCCGAAGACCACATTGACGCCAGCCGCCACGGCCTGACGAAAACTCTCGCGCTGGACGCTGCCCACTTCGCGTTCCTTGTTGAGGTTTTCCTCGGGCACGCCGTTCTTCACGCCCTGGCTCAAGGTGTACTCGGTATTGTAGATGTCCATCGACAGCGCCGTGCCGTGCTGCCTGGCGAGTCTGATGGCTTCTTTGTCGAGGTAGCTTGCGTGCTCCACCGAGTCGACGCCGGCGCGGATGGCAAACTTGATGCCCTCGGTCCCGTGGGCATGGGCGGCAACTTTGCGCCCGTGAGTGTGCGCCTCATCGACGATTGCCTGCATTTCTTCGAAGGTGTACTGGCGTTGTCCGAGTTTTGTTCCTTTGGAAAAGACACCGCCCGTCGCGCAGAATTTGATCAGGTCGACGCCGTACTTCACGTTCTTGCGGACCATCTCCCGTGCGGCCCAGGGCCCGTCGGCCACGCCCTGATTGCGCTGCGCAAAGGCGTGGTTCAAGGCATTGCTGTCGCAATGACCGCCGGTGATGCCGAGTGCAGGTCCCGAGACTGCCATTCTTGGGCCCGGGATTTCACCGGCGTTTACGGCGTTGCGCAGCGCAACGTCCTGGTAGTCGTACGCACCGACGTTACGGATGGTCGTGAATCCCGCAAGGAGCGTGCGCTCGATGTTGACGACGCCGCCGATCGTACCCCGGTGCGGCGATTGAAAGAGGCCCGAAAAGTAAGTTCTGTCGAGATTTCTCGCGACGTGGGTGTGCATGTCCATGACTCCGGGCAGCACAAATTTGTCGCTGAGATCGATCAGGGTTGCGTCCGGTGGGATCGCCAGCTCGCCGACGGCATCGATGCGCTCACCGGCAACGACGATCACCTGGCCGGTCTTGACCTCACCACTCGCAACGTCAAGGAGCTGCCCGGTTGTGATGTACACCGGGTCTGCAACGGCGAGACCCCAGGTAGCCAGCAACGTCAGCCAGAGGCCTGATCGCCATAGAATTGAGCTCATAACGTCCTCGATAGTCTCATGCGTTTCTGCACGGGTGGTTGTGGGTCGAGATACGGCGCCTCACCTTTGACCGTGACCCGGTGACCCTTGCGGGTTTCCGGCCAGTAATCCCACAGCGCAAAATGCTGCGTGCAGCGGTTGTCCCAGATCGCCACGGCGTTCGGCGTCCAGCGGAAGCGCACCTGAAACTCGGCTCTCTGCTGGTGCTCGAAAAGCATCTGCAGGACGGCATTGCTTTCCTGCGGTGAAAGGCCTTCGATGCGCGTCGTAAAGCTCGGATTGACGTACAGCGCCTGGCGCCGGGATTGCGGATGTGTGCGGACGATCGGGTGCAGCGCCCGGGGGTAGGTGCGAGTGCTGTCGTCCACGCCGCGATCGGCATAGCGTCCCCGGTAAATGTGTTCTGATTCGTGATGCGCGCCAAGGGTCATGAGCCACTCCTGCATGCTGGCTGACAAAGTTTCGAACGCGGCATACATGCAGGCAAACAGCGTGTCGCCGCCGCTCGGTGGCAGCTCGTGCAGCTGCAGCATTGTTGCCAACGGCGGCTCCGCGTCGCAGGAGACATCCGTGTGCCAGCCGTTGCCATTGGCGACTTTCGATTCGGCGTGCGCGTGGATGACGAATACTTCAGGGTGTCCCTCGAGAGTCGGTGCTGCCGGGTGAGCGTGCAGCGGCCCGAAGCGTCTGGCGAACGCCACCTGGGCTGCAGGTTCGAGACGTGGCTGGTCGCGGAAAAAGAGGACGCTGTGCAGGACAAAAAGCTCGTGCAGCCAATCGAACTCGGCTTCGCTGAGCGCGGTCAGGTCGACTCCGCTGACCTCGGCGCCGATGACGGGTGTAAGCGGTTCGACCTTCATAGTGCGTCCAATCCAGTTAGAGCAGCAGTCGGTAAGGCGCTTCCAGCAGGTTCTTGACCTCCGCGAGGAAAAGCGCGGCCGGACCGCCGTCCAGTACGCGATGATCCCAGGTCAGCGACAGACGCATGACCTGGGTTTTCACTGGACGATCGCCGTCCCAGGAGACGTCGTCGCGGATACGATTGACGCCGAGAATGCCGGCCTGGGGCGCGTTGATGATGGGTGTAAAGGCGTCTACACCGAACATACCCAGCGCTGACACCGTGAACGTGCCTCCCTGCATGTCGTCCAGGGAAACGGTGCCGGCCCGGGCGTCCGCTGCCAGACGGCTCGATTCTTCCGCAAGGGACTTCATGGAGATAGAGCCCGTATCCCGGATGACTGGGACAATCAGGCCTTCTTCGAGGGCTACCGCCATGCCGATATGAATGTCGCCGTGCAGCGTAATTTCTTTATCTCCCCAGGACGCGTTCATGAGGGAGTGTTTTGCCAGTGCCCGGGCGACCGCGCGGATGACGAGGTCGGTATAGGTCGGTTTGACACCTTCGTCCGCCCATTCCTCCACGAGCTGATTGCGCAGCTTGATCGCATCATCCATGTTGACGTCCATGTCCATCGTGAGCTGCGCCATGGACTTGAGGCTCTCGTGCATGCGCTCGGCAATGGTCTTGCGCATGCCGCGTACGGGTACGCTGCCCGCTGCTGCAACCGGCGCTGCTGCGGGCGCCGGTGCGCTGGCCGCCTTTTCGACATCTTCTTTGGTGATACGACCGCCGGGACCGGTACCCGTGACCGTGGCAAGGTCGACGCCCAGCTCGCGTGCGAGTTTGCGGGCCATGGGTGAGCTGGGTCCGCCGGCTTGAGCTGCGCCGTCCGCAGCGGCCTGAACGTCTGCTTCGACAATGCGGCCACCGGGTCCGCTGCCGGAGAGGCTCGTGTAGTCGACGCCGAGTTCACCGGCCAGACGCCGGGCGGCGGGGGAAGAGAGGATCCGTCCTTCGGCGCTGACGCTGGAAACAGCAACGGGAGCGGCGGCCGCGGGCGCAGGTGCCGCTTCACTTTCGACCGCTGCCGGTGTGCCGCCACCGAGCGTCGACAGATCATCTGGAATGGTCTCGCCGTCGGCGAAGATGTAACCGACAACGTCACCGGGTTCCATCGTAATCCCTTCGCCCACAAGGTGTTTCACGGTGCCTGAGGCTTCAGCGTCGACGTCGAGATTCACCTTCTCGGTTTCGAGACGGTACAGGAGCTCACCTTTTTCTACGCGGGCGCCATCGGCGATGTACCACTCTTCCACGACCCCTTCGGTCATGTTCATCCCAACTTTGACGAGATAGATTTCGGTTGCCATGTGTGTCTCTTTTTCTCTTTGGCGGCGCCGCAGTCGACAGCGCCTGTTTTGATCCTAACGCCTGAAGATGCCGATTTCAGCCGCCCTGTGCAGAGCAGCGGGTACGTTGACCACGCGCGGCCCGCCGCGGTTGATGGTCAGGCGTGCCTCCTGGTCGGGCTGCAGGGTCCGCTCCCGTTCTCCATCGAAAGCCAGTACTCCGGGCCCGGAGCAGCGCACGGTCTGCTCCAGCGCGAGCGGTTGAAATGCGGTCACATCAACGTCTTCGTAAAGTCCTGGTGCGATGGGTGCGTTGACCGTGGAGCCACCGGCGCCAAATTCCAGCCAGAGGCCGGAGTCGGCGTCGGCGTCGATGGGATGCATCAGACCGCCAATGGCGGTGATGCCCGTGGCCGCAGGGTCTGCCCGTGTGAGGAGGGCAGAACGAAACTGATGCGGTTTCAGGAGCGCACGCGCACCCACAAATCGCTCGTTGCTCAAAAGCGCGTCGATCAGCGCCATGTCGTCCCGCTCGCCCTCAACCGCCACGTGAATGCACTTCTGGGTCTTCAGGAAACCGTCACCAATCCGCCCGGTTGCGACCAGTCCGGCGGCAGCGCCGGCAGTCGTGGCTTCGGTAAGCATGGGGAACACGTTGTTGGTGCCGGTGCTGATCGGCAACAGCGGTGCGTCAGGCCAGCCCAGGCAGAACGCCCGGTTCGTGCCGTCGCCGCCCAGCGTGACCACAACGTCACAAGCGGCGTCACGCAGCGCCCGCGCCGCGGATATGGTATCGAGCGCATTGCCCATCTGGGTCGAATCGACGGCGGTAGCGCAGACATCGCCGCCAACTTCCTCCAGCGCCTGCTCGACAATACCGTGCGCGTCGTTGTGATAAACGAACTCACGGCAGCCGGCGGCGAGCGCACCCACGATGACGCGGCGGACAATGGCCCGCTTTTCCTGGTTGTCGAAGACCGAGGCGCGCGCCACCAGGCGGCGCACGTCCTTGCCGGACGCTGGATTTGCCAGCAGCCCAATTTTCCCCATGGAGCTAGTGCCCTGTCCTCGCTGCCTCTAAAGCCCCAGCTGCTTCTTTGCCTCTTCGACGATGCGATCCGCGTTGGGCACGTAGTGCTGTTCCAGCGCGGGGCTGAAGGGCACAGGAGAGAAGGGAGCGCCAACGCGTGCCACGGGCGCGTCGAGATAGTCGAACGCTTCTTCCTGGATCTGCGCGGCGATCTCGCCGCCGAAGCCACCGAAGCGCACAGCTTCGTGCACAATCATCGCGCGGTGGGTTTTCTTCACTGAGTTGACTACCGTTGCGGTATCGAACGGCTGCAGGGTGCGCGGATCAATGACCTCTGCGTCAACGCCAAGCTCCTTCAGCTTGTCAGCCGCCTTCAGCGCTTCCGTCAGCATCCGGCCGAACGCGATGATGGTGTAGTTGGACCCGGGCCGTACAACGTTGGCCTCGCCGAGCGGTACGGTGTAGGACTCTTCCGGCACTTCACCCTGCACGGCAAGGCTCATCTTGTTGAGCACGACGATGACCGGATTGTCATCCCGCGCGGCGGCGATGATCATCCCTTTGGCGTCGTAGGGTGTGATGGGCATACACACTTTGAGCCCGGGCAGATGGCAGATCCACGCTTCGAGGCTCTGGCTGTGCTGTGCTGCAAGGCTTGCACCCGCACCGGCCATGGTCAGCATCGTGACCGGCAGGGTTGCCGCGCCGCCGAACATGTAGCGCATCTTCGCCAGCTGATTGGCAACCTCATCCATGCATTCGCCGAGAAAGTCCATGAACATGAGGTCGATGATGGGGCGGCAGCCGGTTGCCGCGGCACCCACGCCGAGCCCCACGATGCCTTCCTCGGAAATGGGTGTGTCGTAGACGCGTTCCGGCCCGAACTCCTGCAGGATGCCGGTGTAGTAGCCGTAGACGCCGCCGGCGCCCGCGACGTCTTCGCCGGCAACAAACGCGTCGGGTTGTTCCTGCATAACGGTGCGCACGCCCTCGGCGATTGCCGAGACGTAGGGCAGGGTACGTGGTTTGATTTGTTCTGCTTCAGCCATTGTCTGTGTCCTTATGCGTATACGTCTTCGGTGATGGCGCTCGGGTCCGGATAAGGACTGTCCTCGGCAAACTTGATCGCGGCTTCGATCTCAGCCAGCGTCTCATCGTGCACTTTACCGGCGTCGCCTGCGCTCAGAATGCCCTGTTCGGCGAGGCGCGCTTCGAACTGGTCGATCGGATCCTTTTTCTGCCACTCTTCAA
The DNA here is from genome assembly GCA_028285415.1 of Pseudomonadales bacterium. Lineage (GTDB taxonomy): Bacteria > Pseudomonadota > Gammaproteobacteria > Pseudomonadales > Azotimanducaceae > UBA4421. The sequence continues at coordinate 60,300 of JANQPF010000032.1, read as the reverse complement.
CCTCTTCGTCGGTACGGTAGTTGAGGCCCATGCCGCGCACGCCAACGTGGTCGTAGTAGCGGTAGGTTTTGCATTCCAAGAGCGTCGGTCCTTCACCGGCACGCGCCCGCGCAATGGCTTCACCGGCGGCTTCGTACACAGCAATGACGTCCATGCCATCGACGATCACGCCCGGCATACCATAACCGGGAGCGCGGTCTGCCACGTCGACGATGGCCTGATGGTTGGCCTGCGGGGTGTACTCACCGTAGCCGTTGTTTTCGCAAACGAAAACGACGGGCAGCTTGTAGAGCGCCGCCATGTTGGCCGCCTCGTGAAAGGATCCTTCGTTGCTCGCCCCGTCGCCGAAGAAGCAGCAGGCGACGTTGTTGGTCTTGCGGAACTTGTTGGAGAAACCCGCGCCCATGGCAATCGGCGGACCGCCGCCGACGATGCCGTTGGCACCGAGCATGCCGAGCTCCATGTTGGAGATGTGCATGCTGCCGCCTTTGCCTTTGCAATAGCCGGTTTCGCGGCCGAAGAGCTCCGCGAACATGCGGTCGAACTCGCCGCCCTTGGCGATGAGATGGCCGTGGCCGCGGTGGGTGGAGGTGATCTGATCGTCGTTCGAAAGATGGGCCATGACACCGGAGGCAACGGCCTCTTCTCCGACGTAAAGATGCAGGGCGCCGGGAATCTTGCCGTCCTCCATCATCTTGCCGGCCGTTTCCTCGAACCGGCGGATGCGCACCATGCGCCGATGCAGATCGAGCAGCGTGTCGTTGCTGATTTCTTCGCTCAAAACGTGTCCCCCTTCAAGACCGCCCGTTGGACGGCAAAGTGTATCGCGTAGAATGGTTTGATATAAACGAACGGATTATAATAACGCGTTCCAATTTTGGGGGGAACACCAAGTGCCAACATTCAGCGCTGAACTGGCCGTCTCCCGGCCGCAGGAAATTGCGCTCCGCGACGAAAACCGGGAGATGACCTGGGCGGACATCGACGATACGTTGAATCGCGTTGCCAACGGTTTGAATCAATACGATCTCGGCGAGAATCGCCGCGTGGCCGTCTTTGCCGAAAATGCGGTGGAGACCGCAATGGCAAATCTTGGTGGTCTGATTGCCGGTGCTTCGGTGGTGCCGGTCAATTTTCACCTGACGGCGGATGAGGTGGCCTACATCCTCGGTGATGCCGGGGTGCGTGTCCTTTTTGCAGACGCCAGAACCCTCGAGCGGGCGGTGGACGCTGCCGCCCAGACGGGGGTGCCGGTCGTCGTTGCCTGGCACGGCGAAGCCGAGGGGGCGTTGCCCTGGGAAGCGTGGCTTGCCGAGCAGTCGGCAGAACCGGCGGACGAATCCCGCGCACCGCGCCCGAATCTGCTCTATACCTCCGGCACCACGGGCCGGCCGAAAGGCACGGAGCTGCCGCCGACCATGTTCGCCGGTGGCGACACGGTGGGTGAACATCTCGCCAACCTGAAAATGGACCCGCGGGCCGACCGTGGCGTTCACATGGTCGTTGGGCCCATGTATCACACCGGACCGCTGTCCGGTGCGCGGCTGCTCGCGGCGGGTGTAGCAAGCGTGATTCTAGGTCGATTCGATGCTGAGAAAACGTTGCAAGCTATTGAAAAGTATAAGGTTGGCAACAGCGTCATGGTGCCAACCCACTTCGTGCGTCTGCTCGCGTTACCCGACGACGTCAAAGCCAGATACGACGTGAGCTCGCTGACCAGCATTTCGCACACCGGCGCCAAATGTCCGGTGGACGTCAAGAAGGCGATGATCGAATGGTGGGGGCCGGTGTTCGTCGATGCCTACGGCGCAAGCGAGGTGGGCACAACCTGCATGATTACCTCGGAAGAGTGGATGGAGAACCCGGGATCCGTCGGCAAGGCCATCCCGCCTTTTACCGCCCTCATTCTCGACGATGACGGCAACGAGCTCGGTCCCAACGAAGAAGGACGGCTCTTCTTCAAGGACGAGACCGGGCGTGGTGTCATTTATCACAACGATCCGGAGAAGTCCGCGGCGGCGCACATAGCGCCCGGCGTTTTCACGCTGGGTGAAATTGCCTACATGAACGAGGACGGCTATGTCTTCATTACGGATCGCTTCAGCGACATGGTCGTTTCCGGCGGTGTGAATATTTACCCCGCGGAGGCAGAACAGGTCCTGATCGAGCACCCCGCCATTCTCGACGTCGCCTGTATTGGGGTGCCGCATGCAGAAATGGGTGAGGAGCTGAAGGCGCTCGCCATTGCCAAGGGTGAGCCGGTGCCCGCCGAGGAAGTGCTCGCCTGGTGCCGCGACCAGCTTTCCCACTACAAGTGTCCGCGGAGCCTCGACTGGGTGGACGACCTCGGCCGCAACACCATGGGCAAGATCAACAAGCGCAAGCTGCGTGCGCCGTTCTGGGAAGAATAGGCCCCTCAGGCTGAACGCATACGGAAAGCGATCGGCAGGGCTTTCAAGCCGCGCAGAATCATCGACGGGTGATGCTCGAGTGGCGCGTCGGTCGCAAACGCGAGGTTTTCCACACGTTCGAGCAGCAGGGTGAAAGCCTGCAACATCTCCTCACGCGCCAGGTTGGCACCGAGACAGTGGTGAATGCCTGCGCCGAAACCCACGTGCGTGCCCGCATTGCGGCGGCAGACGTCGAGCTTGTCGGGCCCTTGATACTTACCCGGATCGCGATTGGCCGCGGCGTAGCGCAGCATGATGCGGGCACCGGCGGGCACGGCAGTCCCTTCGATTTCCGTGTCTTCGAGGACCACGCGGAAAAGTCCCTGGACGGGTGACTCGAGGCGCAGCGCCTCATTGACGAACGTGAGCATGTGCTCCGGCTCGTCGCGCAGCCGCTGCTGCTGGTCGGGATTCTCGATCAGAAGCTGAACGCCCGCGGCGATGCCGTTGGTGGTGGTTTCGTTGCCCGCCACGAGGAGCTGCTGGGTGACGCCGAGCATTTCACCGAGAGTCAGCGGATTGCCGTCGGGGTCGCGCGACGTCACCAGGTGCGTCAGCAGATCTTCCCGTGGATCGTCTCTGCGTGCGTTCAGCTCCTCGGTAATGAAATCCTGAAAGTGTTTGATTTCTCGAGCACATTCGATCCATCGCTCATCGCTGATCATCATGCCGAGCGGTTCCACCGAAGCGTCCGACCACAGCTTGATCTTGCCGGCGTAGCTGCGGTCGAGCCCCAGCACGTCGGCGATGACGGTGACCGGAATAGGGATTGCAAACTCGGTCACAACCTCACACTCGCCGCGGTCGATGAACCCATCAATCGCTTGATTCACGATCTCGCGGATCTGCGGTCTGCGCTGCATGATCTCCCGCGAGCGGAAGGGGTCATCGAGAAGGCTGCGCACGCGTCCGTGTTCCGGAGGGTCCGATGAGACAAGAATGTTCACGGGGCGCTCGGAGGCTTTCTGCAGCTCGACCACCTCCGGCGGTGGCGGGCGCATGTGCGCAATGTTCTGGCTGTTGACGTTGGAGAAGACTCGCGTGTTGCGCATGATCTCGCGCATCAGCTTGTAGTTTGCGCAAACGTACATGCCGAGGTGCTCGTCGAAGTAAAAACCACGCTTGTGCATGTCGCGGTAGTAGTCCCACGGACATTCCTGAATGTCGATTTCCGCCAGACTGTGCGCGTCGACCAGATCGCTCATGATCACACCTCTTTGCGTTTGACCGAGCCGAGGACGTCTTGAAAGCTGCGCCGCAGCTCGCGTTTCAACCAGGCCAGCATCATCTGCTCCGGGACTTTTTCGCCGCCGGTCGTGCGAGCGACAGCCATGCCCTCGAGCAGAAATTTGGTGAGATAGTTGGCGCGTTCGAAGGCCTCGGACAGGGCAAGATCGGGAAACACGTCTTTGACGGCGGCGTACCAGGCGGACTCGAATTCGATGAGCGCCGGGCGCACGGCCGCAGCAAGCTCGGGGTCGGTGCGCGATGCCACCTTGAGTTCGTTGAAGACGATGAACACGGGCGACTTCAACAGCTCCCAGTAGGCGTCGATGCCTTCTTCAATGCGGGAATACTCGGCGCCACGCTGGGCGGCCGATTCTTCCCGGGCAAATCCTTCGATGCGCTGCTGGTTAAGGTAGCGAACCGTCGCTTGAATCAGGTCGTTGCGGTTCGGGAAGTGATGCAGCATCGCGCCGCGGCTGACGCCAGCCCGGTTGGCAATGTTCTCGGTTGTGGTGTTGGCATAACCGAGCTCGTAGAAACAGTCCACGGCAGCCTGCAGGATGGCGTTGCGTGTGAGCTGACTTTTGGTCTGTTGCCAGGTGAGCTCACCCTTGCGGGCAGTGGCACTCGGAGCGACAGTCTGGCTTGTCTCGCTTGCCAAAGGGGGCGCCCTTGCTTTGAAATGGCCTGTCATTGTAGTGGTTCAGCCGAAGCGAGCCAACGTGGGCAGAGGGGGGAGAGCGATGCAGGAAATTCTTCTAGTCACCAAGGGCCATCCGTACGAGCGCGAACCGTTCTACGCGGTCTTCGACGAGCTCGAGCACGTCAATTGGACCCTCGTCGAGCAGCCGGCCGCCCAGGCGCTTTTCAACGTCGATGAGGCCGACGCATACGATGCGTTTGTGCTCTACGACATGCCGGGGATCAATTTCCAACCCGGCGGTCCGGAGTTTCTGGAACCCACACCGCGCTATCGCGAGCGGTTTCTCGAGCTGGTGGCGTCCGGGCACGGCTTCGTTTTTCTGCACCACGCCATTGCGGGCTGGCCAGCCTGGGACGAATACGCGGAGATCATCGGCGGACGTTTTCTGTACATGCCGGGATCCCTGCGCGGCGTACAGTGTCAGGACTCGGGCTACCGCCACGAGGTGACGCACAACGTGAGCGTCGTGGCGGATCACCCGGTGACCGAGGGCGTGCCGTCACAGTTCTCAATCACGGACGAGCTGTATCTCTACGAAGTGTTCGAAGACGACGTCGAGCCTCTCCTCGTGAGTGACCACGCGTTCGTTCGGGATAACTTCTATTCGGCAGCCGCCGTGGTGCGCGACGGTAAAATGTTCGACAACGACGGCTGGGAGCACGAGCCGGGCAGCAATCTGATTGGCTGGACGAGGACCGTGGGCAAGAGCCGCATCGTTTATCTGCAGTGCGGTGATGACCCGCAGGCGTACGCCAATCCCTGTTTCCGTCAGCTGCTCGGCAACGCCATTCGCTGGGTCGCTGAGCGGTAATGCCTCTTCAGTCGACCTTCACCATCAGCTTGCCCGTGTTGACGCCTTCGAAGAGCTGTATCAGCGCGCTGGGTAGATTCTCGAAGCCTTCGATCACGGTTGCATGCTGCTTGATCAGACCCTGCTCCATCCAGGCCTGCATCTCGGCTATGGCCTCGGGAAACCGGGCTGCGTAGTCGAGCACAATGAACCCTTCCATCCGCGCGCGGCGAAACACCAGGTTGAAGTAGTTTTTTGGTCCTGGAACCGGACCTTCGGCGTTGTAGCGGCTGATGCCGCCGCAGATCACGACGCGGGCATTCATGGCAATGCGCTCAAGGCAGATATCCAGAATCTCACCGCCGACGTTGTCGAAGTATATGTTGATGCCGTCGGGGCAGAGTCGGTCGAGTTCGGAGGCCACGTCCTGGGTTTTGTAGTTGATAGCGGCGTCGAAGCCGAGCTCTTCGGTCAGCCAGCGGCATTTTTCGTCGCTGCCTGCCATGCCGACGACGGTGCAACCTTTGATCTTGGCAATCTGTCCCGCGACGCTGCCCGTTGCCCCCGCAGCGCCCGATATCACGACCATGTCGCCCGCTTTGGGTTCACCCAGATCCAGGAGGCCGAAGTAGGCGGTCATGCCGGTACCGCCCAGCACGCCGAGCGCCTGTTCAGGACTGATGTCGGATGGGTAGACGCGGAAAGGCGGGTTCTTCCCGTCGCTGACGCAGTAGTCCTGCATGCCAAATGTGCCCGTGACCTTGTCACCAACCTTGTACCGTTCGTTGTTTGAGGCAACAACCTCACCCGTACCCCCGGCACGCATGACGTCGCCGATTTCGAGCGGTGCCACATAGTCTGCGCGGTTTTCCATCTGTCCGCGCATGGACGGGTCCAGCGAGATGCGCGTGGTGCGGATCAGGACCTCACCCGGACCAATCTCGGGTATGTCAATCTGGCGGTATTCGAAGTCGCTCGTTTTGACCATACCCTGGGGGCGCGCGGCGAGCAGGTACTGGCGGTTGTTGGCGGCGGTTGCATCATTCATGTCGTTTGTCAGGCGGGTAACTGGGAGCGAAATTATGTCGAACGATGCCCTGCAGGGAAACCGTCTTGACTGACGGTTTTGCCCCTCACATACTCGCCGAGGGGATAGCTCGTGACACCAACCATATCCATTGCCGATCTCGGTGAAGGGCAGGCGGCCTTATTGAAGGTTGCGGGTGTGGACGTGCTGCTCTGTCATGTCGAAGGCGGCTTCTACGCGGTACACGGCCAGTGCAGTCACGCGCGCCAGTCGCTGGCGGCGGGACGGCTCAGGGGATTTGAGATCACCTGCCCGTTGCACGGCGCCCGCTTCGACGTACGGACCGGCGCCTGTCTTGCAGCGCCGGCGCAGATACCCATACAACGCTTTCCAGTGCAGATTGAGAATGGCAAGGTATGCGTTGACGTGACACGGTCATGACGATACTAAACACAATCGAGAGGACACACAGATGGACTTAAAAATCAAAGGTTCCAAAGCGCTCATCACCGGTGGCACCAAAGGCATCGGCCGGGCCATCGCCAACTCCTTCGCAGACGAAGGTGGCAACGTCGCCATCTGTGCGCGGAACGCCGAAGAAGTGGAAGCGGCGGTTGCTGATCTCAGCGCCAAGGGCGTGACCGCTTTCGGGCAGGCTGTCGACGTAGGTGATGGCGACGCGTTCAAAGCCTGGATTGATGCCAGCGCCGAAGCGCTCGGCGGTATCGACTGCATCGTTTCCAACGTCAGCGGCGGCGGTGCGCAGGGGGAAGACGCGTGGCGTCGTCACCTCGAGTACGACATGCTCGGCGCGGTACGCATGGTGGAAGGCTCCATGGAGCACCTCGAAAAATCCGACAACGCGAGCGTACTGCTCATCTCGACGACCGCAGCGCTGGAAAAGTTCATGCAGGCGGGTCCGTACAACGCGCTGAAGGCGGCGCTCCTCAACTACAACGGGGCGCTCGCGCAGGATCTGGCACCCAAGGGCATTCGCGTCAACGCGATCAGCCCCGGACCGATTTTCATCGAGGGCGGATCCTGGGATCAAATCAAGCAGCACATGACGGCGTTCTACGACGCCACGATTGCGGACATCCCGATGGGACGCATGGGCACGGCTGACGAGGTTGCTGCGCAGGCGGTATTCCTGGCGAGCCCGCTGGCTGGATTTACCACCGGTACCAACGTGGTGATTGACGGCGGTATTACCAAGCGTATCCAGTTCTAAAAGCCCGGTAGAGGAGGAAGCGGAGCATGGCGAAGCCATTTCGATTTGGCGTGCAGTCGTTTAACGCCGATTCGGGCGAAGATTGGGCGGCACAGGCCACGCAGGCGGAGTCGCTCGGCTACTCCGCGTTCCATCTCGCCGATCACATTCTCGGGCAGGGTCCGGCACTGGAGCGTGCCAACCACCCGGTACAGAATCTTGCGGCCATCCCGGCGATGGCCTATGCAGCAGCGGTGACAAGTTCGATCAACATCGGGTGCCGGGTGTTCTGTATCGACTATCACAACCCCGTGGTGCTGATTAAATCGGCCATGACCATCGACAAGCTGTCCGGCGGCAGGCTCGAATTTGGTCTCGGTGCCGGTTGGATCAAAGAAGAATATGCAGCGCTGGGTTTGAACATGGACGAGCCCGCGGTGCGCATCGATCGCCTCGCCGACGTCATTGAAGGGGTCAAGGCGTTCCGTGGTGACGGCGTCGTCAGCGTCGACAACAACACGATTCACTGGAAGGATTTCGAAGGGGATCCTAAGCCGGTGGGACGTGCGCCAATCATGATCGGCGGCGGCAGTCCGCGCATTCTGCGTCTGGCCGGCCGTGAGGCGGATATCGTCAGTCTGAACTTCAACAACCGCTCCGGCATGATCGGTCCGGACGGCGTGCAGCTGTCATCCGAAGCGGAAACGCAGAAGAAAGTCGGTTGGATCAAAGAAGGCGCGGGCGATCGCTTTGCCGATCTTGAAATCGAGATTGGAGCCTACTTTACGTTTGTCATGGACGATCCAAGCCCCGTGCTCGGACCGTTCGCAGAGATGTTTGGCCTCTCCGAAGAGGACATGCTCAAACACCCGCACGCGCTCTTCGGTTCGGTGGACGCCATCTGCGACGAGCTGGAACGCCGTCGCGAGCTGCATGGCATTTCCTACATCACCGTCGGCAAGGACAACATGGAGAGCTTCGCCCCCGTCGTCGAACGGCTCGCAGGCAAGTAGCCGTGGCAGTTTCCGTAGCCACGGCGCAGGCCGAGCTGCTGGCAAAGACGGCCGCGTCCCAGGCGATCGCCGAGGATCGCTCGGAAGTGCTGAACTCGGGCCTCGCGGCCAATCTGGAGATGCCTCATCCGGTTTTCATCGATCGCGGTGAAGGTCCCCATGTGTACGATGCCGACGACAACCGGTACATCGACACTTCCGTCGGCTTCGGGCTTCACATGCTCGGTCACGTGCACCCGGTGGTGCGTGAGGCGATAGAAGCCCGGGTGCCGAAAGGCTGGATGTTCGGCATTCATTCCACGAGCCAGATGGCGCTGGCGAATCTGCTGCAGGAAGGCAGTCCGTGCGCCGAGCGGGTGGTCTTCTGCAACACGGGCTCAGAAGCCACGATGTATGCGTTTCGCGCGGCCCGTGGCTATACCGGCCGTGAGAAGATTGCGCTCTTCGACGGGTTCTATCACGGCGCGCACGACTACGGCATGTGGCTTGCCGATCCGTCGAGCCCGCTGGAGGCGCCGCGTGCGCTGCCGATGGGTAACGGTATCCCGGGCGCGCTGCATGACCTCACCGTCATGCTGCCGTATCGCAACCGGGCTGCATTCGATCTCATCGTCAAACACCGCGACGCGCTTGCGCTCGTGTTCGTAGAAGGTGTGCAAAGCTCCAATCCTCAACCCGAGGCCGGTGAGTTTCTCAGAGAGCTCGCACAGGTCTGTCGCGACAACAACGTGCTGTTTGGCATCGACGAGGTCATCACCGGCTTTCGCGTGGCTTACGGCGGGGCCCAGGGACGCTTTGACGTCACGCCGGATATCGCCACCTACGGCAAGGTCATCGGCGGCGGTCTCCCGGTTGGTGCAATTACCGGGCGAGCGGATCTGATGAACGTCTTCACCGGCTTGGGCGCGGACCGCGGCGTGTTTTCGGGCGGCACGTTCTCGGGCAATCCGCTGACCATGGAGGCGGGCGCTGCGGTGCTCAACCATTTGAAGGATCATCCGCAGATTTATGCGAAGCTCGAGGAGCAGGGCAATCGCCTCGCACAGGCTGTGAATGGGTATTGCCAGGATCGGCAGCTGCCGGCGCAGATGAAGAACGTCGGCAGCATGTTCCACATGTTTTTTCAGCGCGAGCCAATCAACTCTTCCCGCGATGCGGTGCATGGCGTGGTACAGGCGGAAAAGGCGTTTTATCTGCACTGTCTCAACCGCGGGGTGCTGGTGCCCGGAACGCAGCGTGCGTTTCTCTCGGCCGCGCACGACGATGCGGTGGTTGACGAGTTGATCGACGTCTTCTGCACGTCACTGGGTGACGTGCAGGAAGAAGGATTGTTTACGACCGACTGAGCCGGTTCAGGTGGCGGTGAAGAAATCCGCCCGAGGCGTCATCGTCTCGTCGTAGACCGGCTCCTGGATGTCCACCCGGTACTTGAACGTTTCCGCGCCGAGAATGCCGAACGACCCCAGCGCGTCGCGCATATCGAGATACCAATGGTCTTCGAAGTGCGCCTTGAGATCTGCCTCAGACTCCCAGCGTTCGAACACGCGAATGCGGCCGGGATTGAGGGGATCGGGACACCAGTCGTAGTCGAGACAGCCCTTCTCGGTAAGCCCCCCTTCGATCAGCGGCTTGGCGGCAGCCATTGCGGCCTCAATGTTTTCCGGAGGCAGGTCCACGGTGCCGGAGATGATGATGCGGGTCGTTGCCATTGTGTGTCCTTAATGGGAATATGAAACAGGGTTCAAAATTAGCTTGTCTGACTGAGCATTCCCAGCAGCTCGGGCAGAATAAGCAGAACAAGAATTCGAAATCAGTACATCAAACGATTGGTAAGGGTGCAATAGAGCATGAACATCGAGTTTAGTGCCGAAGACGAGCTGTTCCGTCAGGAAGTGCAGGCGTTTCTCGCTGAGAAGGTGACACCGGAAATGCGCCGCGAAGCGGAGCGCACAACGACGGTATTTGCCGAAAAAGATCTGGCCATGCGCTGGCAGGAAATTCTCGTCGAACAGGGCTGGGCGGTACCCGCCTGGCCCGTCGAGCACGGTGGCATCGATTGGAGCCCGAACCAGAAGTACATTTGGGGTGAGGAATGTGCCAAGGCGCACGCACCCGGTCTCATTCCGCTCGGACTGCGCATGCTGGCGCCGGTGCTCTTCAAGTACGGCACGCCGGAGCAGAAGGCGGAGTACCTGCCGAAGATTCTTTCGGGTGAGCACTACTGGTGTCAGGGCTACTCCGAGCCGGGTTCCGGCTCCGATCTTTCGAGCCTGAAAACCTCCGCGGTTAAAGACGGCGATGACTACATCGTCAACGGCTCCAAGATCTGGACAACGCACGCGCACTTCGCTGACCACATTTTCTGCCTGGTACGTACCGATTCGAACGTCAAACCCCAGGCCGGGATCAGCTTCCTGCTGATCCCAATGGATCTGCCGGGGATCACCGTCGATCCGATCATCACCATTGCTGACGACCACGAAGTGAATGCGGTTTTTTTCGACGACGTGCGCGTGCCGCAGTCCAACCGCGTCGGACCGGAAAACGAAGGCTGGACCGTCGCCAAGTATCTCCTGGAATTCGAGCGCGGCGGGGGCGGGGCTTCAGCCGGAATTCGCGAGTCGATCGCTTCGCTGAAGGAGATTGCTTCCCGGGAGGTTGATGGTCTGGAGCCGCTGATCGAAGATCCGGGTTTTGCCGGTGCAATTGCACAGCTCGAGATTCAAAACGACGCGCTCTACTATCAGGAGCTCATGACGTTGGATCGTTTGTCGAAAGGAGAATCGCCCGGACCCGGTTCATCGCTTGCTAAAAACAGCTCCGTCGAGATCAATCAGCAGATCAACAATCTCAAGGTTGAGGCCATCCAGTACTACGGTCTGCCGAATGCGAACAAAATATCGCTGAACGGACACTCTGATGAATGGGTGGGGCCCGGCTACGCCGAGACGGTCATGCCGCGCTTCATCAACGGACGTGCCGCGTCTATTTTCGGCGGCAGCAAAGAGGTTCAGAAGAACATCATCGCTAAGGCCGTACTGGGCTTGTAGCCCAGCACTGGGGCCGATCCGGCTCATCCCTGCGGCCGTAGTCCATCCATGTTCAACAATGGGATGGCGTCTCCGCCGGATACCTGCGGCAGCCGACCGTCCCACTGCTCGGCAATGCGCAGCTGAATCAGCGAAGGGTTGTCCTTCAAGGCCTCTGCCTCGCGCCGAATGGCGTCCGCCCGTGCCTTGGAAGCTACTTCGATCTGATACGCCTCCGCATCCGCTGCAAGAGTCCGCTCCGCGGCGGCCGCCTCAGCCTGCGTCACCCGCCTGAGCTTCTCGTTCTTTGCTTTCAGCGCTTCCTGCTCGGCGCGGACCTTCTCTTCGATGGCCCGGTTGAATTCCGCTGAGAAGTCGAAGTCTGTAATGGCCACGTTGGCGAGACTCAGGGCGCCGACCACCTCCTTCTCTTCGAGCGTCGCATCGATGAAGGCTTCGATGGCAGACTGGATCTGCACTTTGACCTCAGCACGCTTGGTGATGAGCTGCTCGGCTGTGTACTGGGCCGTTACCGCTTTGACGGATTCCAGGATGGCGGGTGCTATCAGCGTGGACTCGACAATCTCCCGGCGCCCGATCTGCTGGTAGGTTTTCGGCACGATCGGACCGATCAACGAATACTGCAGCGCAACTTTGGTGCTGACGACCTGAAGATCCTTGGACGCAGCGCTTGCCTGACTCTCGGCCTTCCGCAGGCGAATGTCGATTTCCTCTACCTGGTCGATGAACGGTTTTTTCAGATGAAAACCTTCGTCGAGAGGCTCCGGCTGCACCGCGCCGAGGGTTTTGACGACACCCACCCGTCCGGCGTTGATGACCACAAACGCGCTGAAAAGGAGGTAGAGGCCAATCGCGGCGATGACGCCGACGGCAATGAGTTTAGGGTTCACGTGTCGCTCCAGAATGGTTCCGCAGGCAGTATCTGCCATGGGCATGAGCCCTTCAAGCGGCTGGTATATAATGTGCGGCTTTTCGCACGAAGACACTTGCCATGACTGACAGGATTCAACGCGGCGGCCTGCAGGTTGCTGCTGAACTCGACGCGCTCGTTGCCGAACAGGTTTTGCCGGGCACCGGTGTAGACCTCGACAATTTCTGGGCCGGCCTTGAAGCCTGCCTCAACGAGCTGGGTCCGGTGAACCGGGACCTCCTCGCCAGGCGCGACGATTTGCAGGCGCAGATTGATGCCTACCATCTCGAGCGGAAAGGGCAGGTGCTTGACGCCGCTGACTACAAAGCATTCCTCGAGCGGATCGGCTACCTGCTGCCGGAGCCGGACGATTTCAAGATTGGCACCACCAACGTCGACGAAGAGATTGCTGCGCTGGCCGGACCGCAGCTGGTTGTGCCGGTCATGAACGCGCGCTACGCCCTGAACGCGGCCAACGCCCGGTGGGGCAGTTTGTATGACGCGCTCTACGGCACGGACATCCTGCCGGAAACGCCCGGCCGTGAGAAAGGCACCACCTACAATCCGGCGCGGGGTGAGCTCGTGGTTGCGCGCGCGGCGGAGTATCTGGATGCCATGGCGCCGCTTGCGGGCGCCTCCCACACCGACGTGACCGTTTACGCCATTGGCGCCGGGGATGATGGCGTGCGCCAGCTGCGGGTGATTCTCGCAGACGGAAACAGCACCGGACTGGATGATCCGGCGCAGTTCGTGGGCTTCGTGAACGAAGAAGAACCGTCTTCTATTTTGTTGAAAAACAATAACTTGCACTTAGAAATTCAAATAGATCGAGATCATCCCGTGGGTGCCGTACACCCCGCGGGTGTCAAGGACGTGGCCCTCGAATCCGCTGTGACCACCATTCAGGACTGTGAAGACTCGGTCGCCGCGGTAGACGCGCAGGACAAGTGTGTCGTCTACGGCAACTGGCTTGGCCTCATGAAGGGAGATCTGCAGGAAGTGCTGCAGAAGGACGGGCGCGAGATTGTGCGCAAGCTCAATCCGGACCGCGAATACACGGACGTCAACGGCAATGCCATGACCCTCCACGGTCGCAGCGTCATGCTGGTGCGCAACGTCGGCCATCTCATGACAACGGACGCGGTCCTCGATGCTGAGGGTAACGAGGTGCCGGAAGGCTTTCTCGACGGCTTCGTGACGTCACTCGCTGCCATGCATGACCTTCAGGGACGCGGTAGCGTCCGCAACTCCCGCGCCGGGAGCGTCTATATCGTGAAGCCGAAGATGCACGGTCCCGAAGAAGTTGCGTTGACGGTGTCGCTTTTCGAGCGGATAGAAAACACGCTGGGACTCGACGCCAATACGCTGAAAGTCGGCGTGATGGACGAGGAGCGCCGCACCTCGGTTAATCTCAAAGCCTGCGTGTTCGAGGCGAAAGACCGGATTGTGTTCATCAACACGGGCTTTCTCGATCGCACCGGTGATGAGATTCACACGAGCATGGAAGCGGGTGCGGTGCTGCGGAAAGAGGTCATCAAAGCCCAGCCCTGGATCCTCGCATACGAAGACTCGAACGTGGACGTGGGTCTTGCAACCGGCTTTCGCGGCCGCGCGCAGATTGGCAAAGGCATGTGGCCGAAGCCGGACGAGATGGCGGAAATGCTCGACGCCAAGATTGGCCACCCCAAGGCAGGCGCCAATACCGCGTGGGTGCCGTCTCCCACGGCGGCGACGCTGCACGCGCTTCACTACCATCAGGTGAGCGTTGCCGCCCTGCAGGAGACCCTGGAGGCCCGCCCGCCCGCAAGCGTCGACGAAATCCTCCGCATCCCCCTGCTGGCGGGAGAAAATCTGTCTGCGCAGGACGTGCAGGCTGAGCTCGACAACAACGCGCAGGGTATTCTCGGCTATGTCGTGCGCTGGATCGATCAGGGCGTGGGGTGCTCCAAGGTACCCGACATCAACGACGTCGGGCTGATGGAAGACCGCGCCACGCTGCGGATTTCATCGCAGCATATTGCCAACTGGCTGCACCACGGCATCTGCAGCGAGGATCAGGTGCTGGAAACCATGAAACGCATGGCCGCGGTCGTTGACGAGCAGAATGCCGGAGATGCGCAGTATCGCAACATGGCCCCGGACTTCGAGGGTAGCGTTGCCTTTCAGGCAGCGTGTGATCTGGTGTTCCGCGGCCGCGAGCAGCCGAACGGTTATACCGAGCCGGTGCTGCACCGGCGTCGGCGGGAAGCGAAGGAAAAATTCGGCGGCTGAAAGCCCGGCGGGATGGCGCCAGCCATCAATCAGTGATCATGTGGCCGTTCCACGCCCTTCGGTACCCGGATGTGCTCGATGAGGTCGAGTACCTGGTCGGGTACCGGGGCGGTGAACCGCGAGACGGTGATTGCCACCACAAAGTTCAACAGCGCGCCCAGCATGCCGATACCTTCCGGGGATATCCCGAACCACCAGTGTTCGGCTGTATTCAGCTCCGGCGCAATCGCCTTGAAATAGGCAATGTAGTAGAGCGTGAACGCTAGTCCGGCGATCATCCCGGCGATTGCACCCTGTGTGTTCATTCGCTTGTCAAATATGCCTAACAGTATGGCCGGAAACAGCGATGCCGCGGCAAGCCCGAACGCGAAAGCAACCACCTGGGCCACGAAGCCGAACGGGTAGATGCCGAAGTAGCCCGCGATCACGATGGCCAGCGCCGCGCTGATGCGCGCCGCGAGCAGCTCTTTTTTGTCGCTCAATCCCCTGGCGAAAGTCTTTTTAATCAGGTCATGCGACACGGATGTGGAAATGACCAGCAACAGACCTGCTGCGGTTGATAGCGCGGCGGCAAGTCCGCCTGCTGCGACAAGCGCAATCACCCATGCGGGCAGCGCCGCTATCTCGGGGTTTGCCAGCACCATGATGTCACGATCGACATACACTTCATTGCTGGCGTCGGTTGGTGTATTGGTCACTGCACGGGAGCCGTCGGGATTGCGGCTTTCAGCGTAGGTGGGGTTACCTTCGAACGGTGCGCCGGGATGGTACTGAATGCGCCCATCGCCGTTTTTATCCTGCCAGCCGATCAGGCCGATGTCCTCCCAGCTCTTGAACCAGCCTGCCACTTCCGTGTACTGCGTATTGTGCACCGTGTCCACGAAGTTGAGACGGGCGAACGCGCCAACCGCCGGCGCGGTGGTGTAAAGGAGTGCAATGAACAAGAGCGCATAACCGGCGGAGCGACGCGCATCGGAAACCTTCGGCACGGTGAAAAACCGCACGATGACGTGAGGCAGACCGGCAGTCCCGATCATCAGCGCCATGGTAATCGCAAAGACGTCGATTTTACTTTTACTGCCATCCGTATACGGCGCAAAGCCGAGATCCACCAACGTTGCGTCCAGCTTGTCGAGCACGGACAAGCCCGAGCCGTCATTCACCTCGGCGCCGAGACCAATCTGTGGAATGGGAATGCCTGTGATCAGGATGGAAATGAAAATTGCGGGAACCAGATAGGCGAAGATCAGGACGCAGTACTGTGCAACCTGGGTATAGGTGATGCCTTTCATCCCGCCGAGGACCGCGTACATGAACACGACCGCCATGCCGACGATGACGCCCCAGGTGATCGGGATATCGAGAAACTGTGAGAACACGATGCCGACGCCGCGCATCTGACCGGCTATGTAGGTAAAGGAGATGGCAATCAGGCTCACGACCGCCACAATCCGCGCTGCGGACGAGTAGTAGCGGGTGCCGATGAAATCGGGCACCGTAAATTCGCCGAACTTGCGCAGATAGGGCGCCAGCAAGAGCGCCAGGATCACGTAGCCGCCGGTCCAGCCCATCAGATAGACGGTCCCGTCGTAGCCCATGAAGGCAATGATGCCCGCCATGGAGATGAACGATGCTGCGCTCATCCAGTCGGCGGCAGTAGCCATGCCGTTGGCCACCGGATGTACGCCACCCCCGGCGACGTAGAATTCGTTGGTGGAACCCGCCCGGGACCAGATGGCGATACCGATGTACAACCCGAATGTCAGGAAGACGAAAACATAGGTGAGCGTTTGTGCATCCATCAGTCGTCGTCCTCGTCAGACACGCCGTGTTCTTTGTCGATGCGTTTCATCATCGCGGTGTATACGAAGATCAGAATGACAAATACGTAGATGGATCCCTGCTGCGCCCACCAGAAGCCGAACTTGAACCCGAAGAACTGAAACTCGTTGAGCCAGTCCACCAGCAGGATCCCGAACCCGAACGATACGGTGAACCAGATGGCCAGCAGGGTGAACATGAGCCGCAGATTGGCTTTCCAATAGGCGTTGTTGTCTTTGTTTGTCATATTGTTTCCAGCATCGATCGGTCGGACCGCTCGCGGTTGCATGGTTGTTGCACGGTTGATAGTTGTTCGGGAGCTCCCCAGCACCAGCGGGTACCCTACAACAAGCCGCGCCAGCGTTGCCACATTCTGGCGGCGGCCGGGCAGGTACCTTAGAATGCCGCGCGTTTGTCTTCAGAGATCTTCAGTGTGAGTGACCCCGTTCAGCCAATACGCCCGGCAGCCACAGTCATTCTGGTGCGTGAAGCGCCCGAGAGCTACGAAATCTTCATGCTCAAGCGCACGGCGCGAGCGAGCTTTGCGTCCGGGATGTTCGTCTTTCCGGGCGGCCGCGTTGACGGAGACGATCACCTGCATCGCTACGACGCCGCGAGGCACGGACCTACGGAGGCGCAGGCAGCTCAGGTGAACGCGCTCGGGTACGAATGGCGCGGTTATTGGATCGCCGCAATCCGCGAAACGTTTGAGGAAGCAGGGCTGCTGCTGGCGTACCGCAACGGCGAGATGCTGCGCTTCGAAGACGAAGCCGAACGTGATCGCTTTGCCGGATACCGGACGCCGTTGCACGGTGGAGACGTCACGTTGCTGGACATTTGTGAGCGCGAGGATCTGCAGCTTGCGGTAGATCAGATCCACTTCTACAACCGCTTTGTTACTCCGTTGGGACGACCGCGTCGTTTCGATACGCGCTTTTTCATCGCCGCCGCGCCGGAAACCCAGCGCGGTGAGCATGACGAGAAAGAAACCGTGGACAGCATCTGGATTTCGCCGCAGGAAGCGCTGGCGCGTAACAAAGCGGGAGAGTTCGATCTGATGAACGTGACGAGGATCCAGCTGGAGACGCTTGCAGCTTACGCAAACAAGCAGGCGCTCCTCGATATGGCCCTGCAAAAAAGGGAATTTCCGGTACGGCGACCTATACTTCCAGTACCAGGATAGGTATTTTGCGAACACGCCAAAACGCGGTACAGTGGGTCATGGATCGATCCCCGCACAGCGGCACATGCGCTTGACGCTGCGGCTATGCTCACACCAAGAAACGGCTTCGCAACAAAGATTGTCGCTATGGCCGTAACAACTTCCGTTTTCCGACATGTGACCGGAACGAACTCGTTTCGGCCGGACGTGACGCGGATGTGTGCTCATGCGCTGGTGATTCTGGCGTTGCTGACTCCGATGGGAGCCTGGGCGGAGCTCGAATTCGACGACCTGTCCGCTCTGTCGGAAGCGGAGCTGCAGGAACTCATGCGCAATGCTGACACCGCCGATCAGGGGCGCCTGCACGCGATGCTTGGCAGGTTGATCCTCGATCGCGATCCGAACCTCACCCGCTCGCACCTGCAACAAGCCTCTCTGAAACTCGAAGAGTCGGACGATGCAGGGCGCGCATACGTTGCGGCTTCCTGGTGTGCGCTCCATCTCATACAGGCGAGCCTCAACCAGGCGCGTACCTCGTGTCAGGCGTCCATTGACCTTGCGGAAGCATCAGGCTCGGACTGGGCCATGGCCAAAGCGTATTACCATCAGGCGTTCTTGCACTACCAGATCGGCGAGCTTCGCAAGGCGCAGCAGTTCGGTTTCAAAGCGCGAGAAGCCGCGCGCGAAACCGGCCTGCCGCACATGATCGCCGTGCAGCAAAACGCGCTGGGACTCTTTTCACGGGCGCAGGGTGCGTTTCAGACGGCGTTGGACAACTTTGCCGAAGGCCTGGAGCGTCTCGATCCGGAAAGAGACGAAGAGCTCTACAGGGTCATGTCTTTCAACGTGGGTCTCGCCTACGCGGATCTCGGGCAGCACGAAGTGGCCAAAGAGTTTTACGAGGGCACCCTGACCTGGGCGGCGGAGAACAAGCGCTACTCAAAAGAGCTGACCGCGCTCGTCTATACGGCCATGTCCGACGTGGCGCTCGGACAACCGCAGGCGGCGATAGACATATTGGAAACGGCCCTCACGCGTAACGAGTTTTCGGGCAACCACGGCTACCTTGGTTTTGCGTACTCCGTGCTCGGTGAAGCGCACCTCGCGGCCAATCAGTCGCAACAGGCGCTGGTTGCCTACCGTCAAGGCCTGGACCTCGCCAAGGCGAATCCGAATACGTTCGAGCAGCGCCGTTTGAAGACCGGTTATGCGCGCGCGCTGTTTGTAAGCGGAGATATCGAGGGCGCGCGTCTTGCCATCAACGAAGCCATTGAACGCCTGCGCCGGGAAGGCGCCCAGCAGATGCTGCTGTCGTCCCTCGAGCTCCTGGGCGAGATTGAGGTGGCGCAGGGTGACTACGCGGCGAGCCTTCGCGCCCATCGCGAATACAACGAGTTGTCGAAAACCATACGCCAGCAGACCCTCGACCGCCTGGCGGTGCTGCATCGGGATTTTGAAATCAACGAGAAGGAACGGGCGCTCGCGGCTGCGGAGCAGGCAACCATAATCCGCAACGGTTTGATCATGATTGTGCTTGCGTTCGGCTTCATTGGCTTCCTGAGCGTTAGCCGGCGCGCACAGAAACTCAAGGCGGAGGCGGAAGCGCGGCATGCCGAACGTCTCGAAGAAGTTGTTACCGAGCGTACGCGCGAGCTCGAAGAGAAAATTGAGCAGGCAGACATTGCGGAAAGCTCGCGCATTGCGTTGGAACGGCAGCTTTCGGAAGCAGAGAAGCTGCGCGTGCTGGGGCAGCTGACGGGAGGCGTTGCGCATGATTTCAACAACCTGCTGACGGTCATCATCGGCGCCTCGGAGCTGCTCGCGGAAGATCTCGAGGACAACGAAGAGCACGCGATCTTGCTAGACCACATCGCAACCGCCTCCGCTTCGGGTGCGGACATTACCCGCGCGCTCATCTCGTATGCCCGCAAGCAGCCGCTCCAGCTCGAGAAAGTGCATCTCAACAACATCCTGCGCGAGCGCGTACCGCTCATCGCCCGCACCATGGGTGGCACCGTAGACGTGCAGCTGGAGCTTCACGACACGCCGCCGTTGCAGGTTGTGCTCGATCCAGCGCAGCTGACCACGGCGCTCCTGAATCTGGCGCTGAATGCCAAGGACGCCCAGGGTAATCACGGTGAGATTGTGGTGGAGCTCAGCAAACGCGATGACAAATGGGCCGTCATTGCGGTGATCGATCACGGCTGCGGCATGACCCCCGACCAGGTGGAGCGGGCGGCTGAGCCGTTCTACACAACCAAAAGCGAGACCCAGGGGAACGGTCTGGGTCTCAGCATGGTCTATGGCTTTACCAAGCAGATTGGCGGAGACATAGAGATCGAATCAGAGGTGGATGTCGGGACCGCCATCCGCATGGTGATTCCGCTTGCACATCTTGCCGACTCGCGAGTCACACCCATCAAATTTGGCGCAGTATGAGCCGCAACAACCTGCACAACGAAATAGAGATACGTGCGTTCGACTACGAACGCGATCTTCCCTCGGTTAAGCGCATCTGGCGCGAGGTCGGCTGGGTGGACGAAGACGAAGAAAAAATGATGGACGACTTCTTCGCCTGCGGGGACACGGTAGTTGCGACCATGAACGGCGAAGCGGAGTGCAGCGTGCACATCGTCGATGGCAGCTTGCGCCTGCAGGAAACGGATCTCCCGCTCTGCGCGGTCACCGCGGTGACCACCAGCCGCATCGCCCGCGGTCACGCGTTCGCCAAGCGTCTGACTGCGCAACAGCTTGCTGCAAGCGCAGAGCGAGGTGCTGCCGTGGCGGCACTTGGCATGTTCGATCAGGGATTTTACGACCAGCTTGGCTTCGGCAGTGGGGGTTACGATCACCAGCTGCAGTTTGACCCGGGTACCCTGCGCGTGGACCATCGCGTGCCAACGCCAAGGCGACTGAGTGCCGACGACTTTGCAGCGGTCCACAGCGCGCTCGTCGGGCGTCACAAAGTCCACGGCAGCGTCGTATTGAATCCGCCGCAGTTCATCAAAGCGGAGATGGGATGGTCGGAGGGCGGTTTCGGTCTTGGCTACTTCGAGCGCGAGACGCTGACCCACTTCATGTGGTTTTCCGGTAAAGCAGAGCGCGGTCCCTACAGCGTCGAGATGATCGGTTACCGCAACACGGCCGAGCTGCTGGAACTGCTTGGCCTTCTGAAATCCCTGGCGGACCAGGTGTACGCCGTGAAGATCGTGGAGCCACCGGAAATTCAGCTGCAGGACCTGTTGGACCGGCCGTTTCGCAATCGCGCGCTCACACGCGGCAGCACGCTCAGCGCTGAGCATCGTACGTTCGCGTGGTGGCAGCTGCGTATGCTGGACGTGCCGGCCTGCGTGGCGGCATTTTCGGACGCGGCAACGGATCTGGCTCTGCAGGTCGACGTGCGCGATCCGTTGAACGACATGTTGCCCGACGGCTCGGCCTGGCAGGGTGCCGGGGGTAGCTACGTGTTGCGCCTGGGTCCTCGATCCAGTGCGGAACCGGGTACCGATTCGAGCCTGCCTCAGGTGCGCTGTTCCATCAATGCGCTGACGCGCCTGTTCTGGGGTGTGGCGCCCGCTTCGAGCCTTGCGGTGACTGACGAGTTCTCTGCGTCTGAAGAAACGCTGGCAGCACTGGATCGGGCCATTCGCCTGCCAATACCGCACACCGGCTGGGACTTCTAGGCTGGGGCAATGACTGACGGGGATACAGAGATCACCCTGTTGGACGTTGGTTGGAAACCCGTATTTCAGCAACAGCTCATCGACTACCCGGAAGCATGGCTGCCCGCGCGCGTGGTTGCGGTGCAGCGCTCGGGACTGACGCTGGCGCCACCGGTCAGCGGTATCCGGGAGCTACCGGTTGGCGGCAAGTGGTTTCTCGGCGCCCCTGAAGAGCGTCCGACGGTTGGTGACTGGATACTCGTTGATCCCGAATCACAGAGCCTTGCCGCCGTGTTGGAGCGCACCAGTCTCATCAAGCGCATCAGCCCATCGAGCGGAGACGTGCAGCTCATTGCCGCCAACATCGACACGGCGTTCATCGTCACTTCGTGCAACGACGACTTCAACCTGGCGCGGCTGGAGCGCTATTTGTCTGTTGTGCTCGCCGCGGAGATTCAGCCGGTGGTGGTGCTCACCAAAACCGATTTGTGCGCTGACCTGGATGGATTTATCGATGAAGCGCGCACGCTGGGCTCAGCGGTTCCCATCGAGGCCGTGAACGCAACTGATCCGCTTGCCCTCGATGGCCTTGCCGCCTGGTGCGGCGCGGGCCAGTCGATAGCGCTTCTCGGCTCCTCCGGGGTTGGTAAATCGACGCTGGTGAACTCTCTACTCGGCGCGGAAATTCAACTTACGAAAGCCATTCGCGAGGACGACAGCAAAGGTCGTCACACGACTACCCACCGCTCGCTGCATCTCCTGCCCCAGGGTGGTGTGATTCTGGACAGTCCCGGAATGCGCGAGTTTCAGCTGGCGGATGCGACGGAGGAAGCGGGCGAGCTCTTTGCAGACATCGATGCCTTGGCAGAACTTTGTAAGTTCAACGATTGTGCCCATGCTTCCGAACCCGGTTGTGCGGTGCAGGCGGCCATTGCGGACGGATCGCTGGATGAGCGGCGTCTCAAGAGCTATGAAAAGCTGAAACGTGAGGGGCGCTTCAACGAGGCGAGCATTGCGGAGCGCCGCGCCCGCGCGCGTCAGTTCGGCAAAATGGTCAAAGCGCACAAACCAACCCGGTAACCTGTGGCTGTCAGAGCTGCGCGGCGATAACCTCTGAGACGAGCTCGCGCACGCGTGGGTAGGTGCTCGACGCGCCGAGCCGCACGATGACCAGCTGCTCTGACGGGATGACAAAAACATACTGGCTCTGAAAACCGTTCATCCAGAAGGCGTCCGCCGGCACCTCCGGCCAGCGCAGCTCACCGTCACCGAACCGGTTGAGCCAGAAGCCCGCACCGTAGGCGCTGTCACCCGACTGAGGCGTCCACTCCAGCACGTAGTCTATCCAGTTCTCCGACAGGAGACGCTGGCCGCCGTAGGTTCCGTCGTTCATGTAGAGGAGGCCAAGCTGCGCCCAATCGCGCGCGCTTGCGAGCATGAAAGAGGAGCCGATGAAAGTGCCCGCCTGATCGGGTTCGAGAACGGCGCTGTGCATCGTCAATGGACGAAACAGATTTTCCTCAATCCAGGTATGGCTCTTGTCGAGCGCATTGCCGGTGTGGGCAAGCACAACGCGTGACGCAAGAACCGTGTTGCCGCTCATGTAGTCATACGTCGAGCCGACGTCGTAGAGGAGCGGCTGTTGCCCGGAAAAGGCGGCTCCGTCGCTCTCCTGAAACAGCATCTTCGAGTTGACGTCCGCGCCCGAATGGTCTTCGATGAGGTTGAGCCCGCTGGTCATGCGCAGGAGCTGATCAATTGTGATGGCTTGACGCGGATCGTCGGTGGTCTGCCACTCCGTCAGGGCGCCGGCAGCGTGCGCGTCGACGAGCCCGCGGTCGGCGAGAATACCCATCAGCGTCGCCGTGACGCTTTTTGTCATGGACCAGCCGGGCAGCGGGGTGCTCTGGCTGATTCCCTCGGCGTAACGTTCGGCAACCAGCTCGCCGGCATGGAAAACGGCAACGGCAAGCGTATTACGGCGGTTGTCTTCGTTGACGAAAGCTGCGTCCAGGGCGCTTTCCAGCTGTCCGCTATCAAAGTGTGCCGCGCGGTGGTCGGCGTTGAGGGGCGTGTGAACGGCAGGCGGCGCTTCATCCCGCTCGGGGCTGAGTTCACCGTCCCCGTGCACCAGCGTGCAGCCATAGCCGGTTCGGTGCCTGGCGTGAGAGGTGGCGAAACCAAAACCCGTTGCAGTGAGGGTGCCCGCCGCGGCGTCGACTTCCACGTCCAGAAAACTGGTCAGCGGCTGCACGAACGCGTCGATGTACAACGCCCTGGCGCGATCCACCGGCAGGCCGCTGACAAAGTGCAGCGAGCACAAATGTTTGGCGGCAAGCCCGGTGCCGTTTGGCAGCGCCTGGGCGAGAAACCCGGCGTAGCTGACGAGCCATGCCAGAAGTCCAACGCCTGCCGCCAGTGCGGCGAGTT
Source organism: Pseudomonadales bacterium (assembly GCA_028285415.1). Classification (GTDB taxonomy): domain Bacteria; phylum Pseudomonadota; class Gammaproteobacteria; order Pseudomonadales; family Azotimanducaceae; genus UBA4421. Next base: position 36,574 of record JANQPF010000032.1, on the reverse strand, counting down.
TTACCATTCGAGCCATCGATTGAGGTCCTCCACGTTCGGTTGCCAGGGTGGCCATCCTGGTCGACAGAGCGCCTGAAACTACCTAAAGTTCGCGTCCCCGTCATCATCGAGACTGAACGTGGCTAACCTGAACGCCCCTGACATTGTCCTGCAGCCGGTCAGCGTCACCCGCAAGATGTCGGCGTCGCTGCCGCGCCTGCGCGACCTTGCGCAGAGCAAAGGACTCAAAATCCACCACCTGGGTGCGGGCTACCCGCATCCCGAGGTGACGGACCCGCGAGGCTTTCTAGAGCACCAGGCGGCGTACTTTGCCCACCTCGAAGCGGCTGAAGGGTTGAACGACCCGGCAGCAGTGCCTGAGTACCTGCGCGAATCCTTTTCGTATACCGACACGCTCGGCCCGGTTTCTACCCGCCAGACCTTTGCGGCGGTTTACGGTCGTGACTGGGGCACTGAGATTGATCCGCAGAAGCTGATCCCCACAGTGGGGGCCACGGGCGGCATCAATCTCATGTGTTCGCTGGCGGAACGCCCCGGCAAACCGGTGGCTTACATTACCGATGCGCCAACGTATGCCGGATTCACCGCACGGGTCGGGCTGTGCCAACATGCCACAATCTTTTCGGTAGAGATGGACGACGAGGGTGCGCTGCCAGACGTCATGCGCGCGCAGATTCGCGCGGCCCGCGACGCCGGCTACTTCGTGCCGTTCTATTACACAGTCCCGGACGGGCACAATCCCGCCGGATTCTCTTTCTCCCAGGCGCGTCGCGAAGCGCTGCTCGAAGTAGCGGTCGATGAGGGCATCCTGATTGTCGAGGATGCCCCGTACGTCTACATCAGCTTCGCCGACGCATCCGACCGGCCCAGACCTTTTTTTGCCATGGCACCCGCGCAGACGGTGCATCTCTTCACAGGCTCGAAAATCGGCTTTCCCGGCCCGCGCGTTGGATTTTTGTATTCCGAGGCTGAGCTTGCCATCGCCGGCGGTGAGACGGTTGCGCTGGCAGAACTTGCGCTGACGGAAGCAAGCTCGGACGTCCTCTTTCAGAATCCTGCTTCTCTGCGGGGTTTCGAGGCGTTGCTGCACGAACCCGCGGACAGTGGGTTCAAGCCGATCGCCTCCATGTGGCAGCTGGCTGAAGGCAAGCTTGCCGTGTACCGCGAGAATCGTCAGATACTGCTCGAGGTGCTCGAAGAGGAATTGGGCCAATACCCCCAACACTTTCGCTGGACCACACCCGCGGCGGGATTCTTTTCGGTGTTCACGTTCCTCGATGACGGCGTGTGCACGGACGATGCGTTCATCGAAAATCTCGTCGCCGATCACGGCGTTGTGGCCATCCCGATGTACGATTTCTATCCGCGGGATGCCCGCGAGAGAGACGCTCAGGCGGGACTCGACCAGCTGCGTCTGAGCTTTTGTTTCAGCGAAAGCACCGGAGAAGCGAGGCGCAGGGATCTGCGCGAAGCCGTCAAGGCGTTCTGTGCTGCCGCGCGCGATGTCGCCGGCGTAGGCGGTTAGGTTCGTTCACTCACGACCCCGCTGAGCCGATATCTGCTCGGTATTGAAGCCGAGCCAGTGCATACGGCCCCGATAGCGTGCGTGCTCAATTTTGATGCAGCGATCGACGATGCACTGCATCCCCCCCGCTTGCGCGATCGCCACGCCCTCCGGGCTGATGACGCCAAACTGCAGCCATAGAAATTTTGCGTTTTGGGCGACAGCCTCTTCCGCGATCGCGGGAACGGCGCTTGGGTCACGAAAGACGTCGACCACGTCGACCGGTTCGGGGATGGCTGCGAGCGACGGATAACACTCGAGACCGAAGATCTCCTCTTCGCGCGGGTTTACCGGAACGACGGAATAGCCGTTACGCAGCAGGTAGTAGCCCACAAAATTGCTTGCGCGCAGCTCATTGGAAGACAAGCCGACCACCGCCACGCGCGGCCGCCCTAGCGCCGCCTGGATGACCGCGGGGTCCTGATACTGGCTGAGATTCTGTTCGTTCATGTCATGCACTTCCCAGACGGTTGAGAGCGTAGTCGAGATCAGCGATGAGATCGTCTGCGTCTTCGATGCCAATGGACAGGCGGATGGTGCCCGGACCAATCCCGCCGGCGGCGAGTTCAGCATCCGAAAGCTGCCGATGTGTGGTTGTCGCCGGATGAATGACCAGACTTTTGGCGTCGCCGACGTTTGCGAGGTGGCTGAAGAGGTTCAGATTCTCAATCAGCTTGATCCCATCTTCACGGCCGCCTTTGAGGTCGAAACAGAACACCGCACCGGCACCGAGCGGCAGGTATTTCTCGACCAGTGGGCGATAAGGGCTCGCAGGCAGCCCGGCATAGTGCACCGCATCGACCCGCGGATGGTCGACGAGAAAGCTTGCGACCGCTTCGGCGTTGGCAACGTGCTGACGCATTCGAAGCGGCAGGGTTTCGATGCCCTGCGCCAGCAGAAACGCATTGAACGGGCTCATGCAGGCGCCGAGATCGCGGAGCGTTTCAGCGCGCAGCTTCATGAGGTAGCCGAAGGTGCCGAACGTCTCGTGAAACTTCAGGCCGTGATACGCAGGCGAAGGCTCCGCGATGACCGGAAAGCGGCCGTTTGACCAGTCGAACTCGCCTGATTCGGTAACAACGCCGCCAATGGACGTACCATGGCCGCCCATGAATTTGGTGGCGGAATGAACGACGATGTCCGCACCCCAGGTCATGGGCTGGCAGAGATAGGGTGTGCCAAAGGTATTGTCGATCATGAGCGGGACACCTGCCGCGTGCGCCACTTCCGCCAAAGCGGCGATGTCGAGCACGCAGCCGGAGGGATTGCCGATCGTTTCACCAAAAATGAGTTTGGTATTATCGCGGATGCCGCCCTGCCAGGCGCTGAGATTGTCCGGCTCGACGAAATCCAGGTCCACGCTCATCTTGCGCAGAAAGTGTTTGAACTGCGTGACGGTGCCCCCGTATAGCGCCGCTGAAGCCAGCACGTGGTCGCCCGGCTGCAGCAGGGTAAACAAAGCTGCACTTTGCGCTGCCAATCCGGACGCAAACGCCACCGCGCCGACGCCACCCTCGAGATTCGCGACCCGCTCCTCGAAGGCGGCAACGGTGGGATTCATGATGCGTGAGTACGTGTTGCCGTATTCCTGCAGATTGAAGTAGGCCGCAGCGGCTTCGGCATCTTCGAAAACGTAGCTGGTGGTCTGGTGGATCGGCATTGCTCGGGAGCCCGTTCGCGCGTCCGGCCGCGCACCGGCGTGGACCGCGCGTGTGTGAAAACCACTGAATTCCGGCGGCATGGTCATGTGTTGTCTCGGCTTGATTGAACCAGGGAAATTAGCCGATGCGGCAGACGGGTGACAAGGGGCATCGGTGGACGCTTCCCACCGGGCGTGGGACCATGACGCCATGAGCAGCCGAGTCAAAACCCTGATTGGTGTTGGTGTCGTTGTCCTTGCCGGAGTTGTCTATCAGGTTTTTGGCACAGCAACGATTGCGGTCACCAGTGAACCGCCGGGTGCAATCATCCGCGTGGACGGGCGTCAGCGTGGCGTAACCCCGCGCGAACGCCTGGAGCTCGACAGCGGCAGCCATCACCTGGAGATTGTCCATTCCCACTACGAACCTCACGTCGAAACGATACGGCTTTCGCGTGGTGATCACGTGCAGCGACATGTCACGTTCAAAGCGGGCGAAGGTGTGCTGAAGCTCCTGTCCAACCCGCGTGGCGCATGGGTGGAGATCAACGGCGAGCGTCTGCCCGGCGTCACGCCAACCGAGGCTGAATGGCCTTCCGGGGAGCACGTGATTGCCATGGGTCAGGCAGAACGGCATATCGTCGAGGAGCGTCACGTGCTGAAGCACGGTCAGACGCTGGAGGTAAACTTCAATCTCAACATCGATCCGCACGGCAGCGTGACGATCACCACCTCCCCGCGGGACGCCAAAGTCGAGTTCATCGGTGAAGACGTGGCCTATCAACCCAAAATGCGGCTGCAGATTGGCGAATATGCGGTGCGCGTCTCGAAGCCCGGCTACGTGGCGCAGGAGTTTCGCCACCAGGTGCGTTACGGAGACAACCTGCATCACGTGGATCTCGAGCGTGACTACGGTAGCCTGCGGGTTGTCGTCAACCCACAGGATGCGGAAGTCAGCGTGCGCTACGCCGAGGGAAACCTGCAGCGGCGGCGCGACTATGCAGGCGATGCTATGCGTGTTCCGGTCGGCAAGGTGGAAGTCAGAGCACGCGCGCTCGGCTATCGCACCGCCTTCAGGTCGATCCAGCTGCCTCACGCAGGCGCAACGGTGCGCTTCGACCTGCAGCCGATTTCGGTCGAGCCGGGGCGCGAATTTGCTGACACTCTCGCGGGCGGGGGTGAGGGGCCAACCATGGTGGTCATCCCCGCAGGCAGCTTCATGATGGGTGATGCCGAAGGCCCACCGTCGGAACGGCCGCTCCATCGGGTGTCTTTGACTCAGCCTTTTGCGGTTTCGAAATTCGAGGTGAGCATCGGTGACTATCTCGCTTTTCTCGACGCAACCGGCAGAGCGCTGCACGAACGGCTCGATCCTGCCAATGCGACGCACGCGCTGTCATACGTATCTTTCGCCGATGCGGTGGCCTACGCAGACTGGCTCAGTGAACGCACCGGTGAAAAGTACCGGCTGCCTTCAGAGGCGGAGTGGGAATACGTTGCACGTGGGGGTTCAACCGGACACTACTTCTGGGGCAACGACGAAATGGAACTGTGCCGCTATGCCAACATTGCCGACCGCAGCACGCGCCAGGTTTATCGCGACTGGGAGACGCTCAACTGCGAGGACAACATGGTGCGGCCCGGGCCGGTAGGCAGTTATGCGCCAAATCCCTTTGGTCTGTACGACGTTTATGGCAACGTCGCCGAATGGGTGGCAGATTGCGGCATGCCTGAATATGCTGACTCCCCGGGGGACGGCAGCCCCGTGGCCGAAGGCCTGGGGTGCACTACCCATGGCGTGCGCGGTGGTTCGTGGGATTCCCAGCCGATCGAGGCACGCTCTTCCTATCGCAACACCGCCAGCAGTGCGAACGACGATCGTGGCTTCAGAGTTGTGCGCGAACTTTGAGGCATAGAATATGAGTACAGGAGCCCAGAGAAATGAGTAGCGCCGCGTTCCGCGAAGAGATCCGCACCTGGTTGGAAGACAATTGCCCGGCGTCCATGCGCACCAACATGCCCGCGGACGAGTCCCCGACGGGTGGCCGCCGCGCCGAGTACAAGAATCCGGATACGAAACTCTGGATGGATCGCTGCGCGGAGCAGGGTTATACGGTCCCGGCCTGGCCACAGGCTGCCGGTGGGGCAGGTTTCGACAAAGCCCAGACCGTCATCTGGCAGGAAGAGATGCGTCGTATCAACGCCCGCCCGCCGCTGGTTGGCATGGGTGTCAGCATGATTGGCCCAGCGCTTCTGGAATACGGCACGGAGGCGCAGCAGCTCGAGCATCTGCCAAAAATTGCGCGGGGCGAAATCTGGTGGTGTCAGGGTTACAGCGAGCCGGGTTCAGGTTCGGATCTGGCGAGTCTGCGCACGAGCGCGGTCGAAGATGGGGACGACTTTGTCGTCAACGGTCAGAAGATCTGGACGTCAGGCGCGAACCATGCCGACTGGATGTTCTGCCTGGTGCGTACCGACCAGGACGCGCCGAAACATGAAGGGATCAGCTTTGTCCTCTTCGACATGACAACGCCGGGTGTGACGGTCAAACCTATCCTCCTCATCAGCGGCATGTCGCCATTCTGCGAAACGTTTCTCGACAACGTGCGCGTGCCGAGGACAAACCTGGTTCACGAGCTGAACAAAGGCTGGACCGTCGGCAAAAGGCTGCTGCAGTACGAGCGGGCGTCCATTGGTGGTATCGGCGGCGGCCAGAAGCTGCGCACGCTGGAGGACTACGCCGCGCAATACGTTGGCCGAGATGATACCGGCGCCCTTGCTGATGCCGGCGTGCGCGGTGGCATCCTCCGGCACCGCATGAACGATCGTGCTTTCGGACTCACAACCCGGCGATCCATGGAAGAGTCAGCTACCGGCAAGGCGCCAGGTGCGCTATCTTCGATGTTCAAGTACTACGGTACCGAGCAGAACAAAGGCAAGTACGAGCTGCTCTTGCAGATCCTGGGTGCTCAGGCGCTCGGCTGGAAGGGAGACAATTTCGGTGAGGACGAGCTCACCACCACCCGGGCGTGGCTGCGTTCGAAGGCAAACTCCATCGAAGGCGGTACGTCCGAAGTGCAGCTCAACATCATTGCCAAACGCATTCTGGATTTACCCGACTGACGTCGGGATCCTGACATCTGGTCCAAAGGGGGGAGCATGGGCAGCCGTATACTAAAACTGATTCTTGCACTGGTGGTCGGCGGTACGCCGCTGGCGGCGGTGGCGCACGATGAGCCGATGGACTTGAACGAGCTCATGGCGGCGTTCAACTGGAACTTCGACGCTACGGAGATCACCACGGAGAAGGTGGCGGACGGCCTCTACGTGCTTTTTGGCGTGGGCGGTAACATCGGTGTCAGCGTTGGCGCCCAGGGCGTGTTGATTGTCGACGATCAATTCCCGCAGATGATTCCGAAAGTGGGTGATGCCATTCGCGAGATCGGCGGCGGTGCGGTCGACTTCGCCATCAATACCCACTGGCACTTCGATCATGCGGAGGGAAACCTGGCCCTGGGCCCTGGCGGCACCTGGCTGGTCGCACAGGCCAACAGCCGCGAGATGATGCTGGATGACCACATCATCAATCTGGTGACGGTGAAGTACCAGCAGGAGGCATACCCGCAAACGGCGCTACCGGCGATTACTTACGATGACACCATGCAGTTCCACTTCAATGGTGAACAGATCGATCTGATGCATTTTGGTCCCGCGCACACGACGGGAGATACGGCGGTCATCTTTCGCGGTAGCAACGCCGTCCATCTGGGTGACGTGTTCAACCGGTCGGGCTATCCATTCATCGATGCTGACAACGGCGGCAGCCTCCGGGGCATGATCAAGTTCTGCAAAGCGGTGCTCGCGACGATCAATGGGGACACAATTGTCATCCCCGGTCATGGCGCAGTTTCGGACGCGGCGGGGCTTGCCGCTTACGTTGCGATGCTTGAGGACGTGGAGTCGAAAATCAGCGAGATGGTTGCCGACGGCATGACGCTCGATGAGGTCATTGCGGCAAAACCCACCGCAGCGTACGACGCCAAATACGGATTCAACATGATGTTCATCAACCGCTCGTATGCCAGCTTAAAGCGCGATATCGACGGCTAGTTGGAAGGCTTACGCTACCAGAGATCTTCTCTCGGGCCGACAACGTCCGGGATTCTGGTCAGCACGTAAACGCCGGCCGTGAAGAGCGCGGCACCCAGGCCGAGCACCAGCAGGCCAATCGGCATTGAGAAGAGCAGGCAGATGAGACCTGCCAGCAGTTGGACGGCACCGATGAGCAGGCCGCTCAGACCCATGTACTCACGGCGTTTGACTTGTTGTGGATTCATCACGAAGCTCAAAACACATCTCCCTGTTTTCCTGAGCTAACGATTGCCATGGCAATCGGTTGACACGCGCCCCTCGCACGCGCCTACAGGCAAGATTCTAGCATATTTTCATCAAAGCGCCTGCACAACCGGCAGCACCTCTTCGCAGAACAGACGATCGCGCAGGTCGAGATGCAGCATCTCGACACCCGCGTCGCGGAGATCCGTGACGCGCTGCAGAACGGTTGCTGGCGATCCGATCAGGCGGGCGGCGTAACCTTCGTTGCTGTCGAGCGCTGCAAGCTCATCGCCATCGTCAGACCACATCCCTTCGGCGCCCCCGGTGCGCTCCCGCCGCCGGGCAAGAAGACGCTCGTCGATGCGTGCAAGCCGCGCGTCGATTTCCGCCCAGGCTTCGTCGTCGGTTTTCCGGCAGAGCGGGGCCGCGTACACGGCAAACCGGAGATGTCTTCCAGTGCTCGCCGATGCTGCGCGTGCGCGCTCGATCAGACCGGCAATTTTTTCCGGTGATCCGCCGTTCAGAAACATCCAATCCGAATGGCTCGCGGCCATCTGCATGGCGGCATCGCTCTGGCCGCCTTGATACACGACCAGCGGATGAGACGGGCGCGGCTCTAACTCGAGATCGCGAATCTGATAGTACTTGCCGTCAAAGCTGAATTTCGCGTTGTCCCAGGCGCCGCGGAGCACCTGGAGAAACTCGGCAGATCGGGCGTAGCGCTCGTCGTGCTCCAGCGGATCGATGCCGTACATGTCGAATTCCTGCAGATTCCATCCACTCGTGAGGTTGATCGCCCAGCGTCCGCGGGAGACCAGATCGAGCGTCGCCCCCCACTTGGCGACGGAAGCGGGCTGGAAAAAGCCGGGATGGATTGCGGTGATGAGGTTGAGCTCTTCCGTGCAACCCGCAAAGAGCGCGGTCATAGCCAGGCAATCGAGCGACGACGCTTCGATCTCGTCACCGCTGCCGAACCAGCGCTGTGCGATCAAGAGGTGACTCAGTCCGAGCCTTTCATAGCGCTGCACCAGCTGGGTTGTTAGCTCCAGCAGATCGTCGCCGGGCGGCAGCGTGGCAGGGCCGCTGCGCTTGTCGACGATTTGATTGCCCGCAAACACTGTCGGGGCCCACGTGCAGGTCAGCATGTTCTCCATGGTAAGCCTCCGGCGCCTGGATGCCCAGGTTGCGGAGACATCGGGTACACTGCGGGCGTGTTTGGGGAAGGCGACGACTGATGCGCGGATTGCAGGGAAAAAGCGCGCTCGTGACCGGTGCGGGCAGCGGCCTTGGCCGCGGTATGGCGCTGCGGCTGGCAGAAGAGGGTGCGCGCGTTGCGATCCTGGACGTCGATCGCGAGGGCGCCGAAGACACCCGCAACGCCATCGAGCGTGCTGGCGGCGAGGCGGTGGCTCTGGAGCTCGACATTACCGATTACGCCGCCTGCCAGGCCGTCGTCGCGGCTGTCAAAGAGCGCTTTGGAGGCGTTGACGTGCTCGTCAACAACGCAGGTTGGGATCATGCAGAGAACTTTGTCGAAACGGACCCTGAGCTGTGGCGGAAAATCATCGACATCAATCTCTACGGACCGCTCAACATGCACCACGTCACGCTGCCGGAGATGCTTGCGCAGGGTGGTGGCAAAATCGTCAACATAGCTTCGGATGCAGGCCGTATCGGCTCGTCCGGCGAGGCGGTCTACTCGGCCTGCAAAGGCGGGGTGATCGCTTTCGGTAAAACGGTGTGCAGAGAACTCGCCCGGCGTGGCGTGATTATCAACACCGTCTGCCCGGGGCCGTCGGACACGCCGCTCTTTGCCGCGTTTGCCGGTGAGGGCGAGGCAGGTGAAAAGCTGCGCGCGAGCCTCGCCCGGTCAATTCCACTGAAACGGCTGGGCACGGCTGACGATATCGCCGGCATCGTGGCGTTTCTGGCGAGCGATGATGCCAATTTCATCGTTGGCCAGACGATCAGCGTTTCGGGCGGGCTGACGATGCATGGCTGATCTCATTCATCCGCGAGTCCGCAAAGTACTGGAAACCGATCAAGGTATTCTCGACGCCTTCGGCATGGAAGTGCTCGAAGCGCAAGAGGGCCGGTGCCGCATGCGTCTGGAAGTGCCCGCCCATCTGGTCAACGCGTCCGGTTTTGCACATGGTTCGATTGCGTTCTCGATTCTCGACACCGGGTGCGCCTATGCGCTCGGTTCGCTGGAATTACGGGGTGTGACAATCAATGCCAACACCACGTTTGTCAGAGGCGCGCAGGCAGGCTCGGAACTACAGGCTGAGATTGTGGTGGTGAGCCAATCGAAGCGGCTTGCCACGCTGCGCGGGGAGATGTTCCTCGTCGACGGCGGTGAGCGGACGCTGGCAGCCCACGGCACGTTCGTCTTCCAGCTCATCGTCCCCCGAGTCCCATCTTCCTGATTCCGGGTGCGTCCGCAACCCGGGCAGTCAGCAGGCCCGCTCGCTAAAACGTCATGGCCCACCCGACTAGAATGGGTAGCGTGATGACGGCAAGCAGCGTGCTCTGCAGGATGACGGCGGCGACCTTGTCGGGATCGCGGCCGTAGCGTTCCGCAAACACGTAGTTGAAGACAGCCGCCGGCATGGTGGATTGCAGGAGCACAATCCCGGCAACCGCACCTTCGAGAGCAAACAGCCAGATGGCGGCCAAACCCAGAGTGAGACCAAAGAGCAGCCGCAGGACGGCAATGGTCATGCTCTGACCGACGTTGGTGATGTTGAGGCGCGCCAGTGAGGTGCCAAGCATCAGGAGCATGGCGGGAATGGTCAGACCGCCGAGGAGACGCGTGGTCTCCTCGAACCAGCGTGGTGGCTGATAGCCCGTCGTCAGGACGAGGAGCACAACCAGCACTGCCCAGATGACGGGCTGCTTCAGAAGCTGCGTCGGTTGAAACGTGCCCGAGGACACCGCCAGCCCGAGCGTGTACTGCGACACGGACAGTACAAAAAAATACGCCATGCCGAGCGCAAGGCCCGTTTCGCCGAAGGCCAGGAACGCAACCGGCAGACCCATGTTGCCGCCGTTGGGCTGCACCAGCGAAGGCAGAAAGCTCGCCACGGGCCAGCCCCGCAGGCGCAGAAAACCGTAGGCCAGCGCCACGTTCGAGACAAGGACAAAAAGCGCCGCACCGGCGACTTCAAAGAGCACCGTCAGATTAGGTGCGTGCGTGGTCAGCGACGAATAGATCAGGCAGGGGCTCCCCAGATACATGACCAGGCTGCTGATGGTGTGGTTATCGAACGGCTGGTCGCGTCTGATCCAGATGAAACCCAGGGCGGCAATCAGAAAAACGGGAGTGACAACCGTAAGAACGGCTTGCAGCATCGGTGGGATCCGGGGCGGAAACCCTCTATTCTACGCGATCGCCCGGGGTGAGATGGAATGCCTGATCTGACGCGCTGGCGCACGCCGCTTGCGCTCCTCATTTTGATGTCGATAGCCATGCCGGTGGCGTTCAACGCCTGGTCCGCCATGCTCAACAACTTTGCCGTCGAACGCGCCGCCTTTACGGGCGTGGAGATCGGCTGGTTGCAGAGCCTGCGCGAAGTCCCGGGGTTTCTTGCGTTCACGACCGTCTTTGTCCTGCTGGTCCTGAAAGAACAGACGTTTGCTGTGCTGTCATTGGCAATGCTCGGTATCGGGGTTGCGTTGACCGGCTTTTTCCCGAGCATCGTTGGTCTCTACTGCACGACCGTGCTCATGTCCGTTGGGTTCCATTACTTCGAAGCCCTCAAGCAGTCGTTGTCGCTGCAGTGGTTTTCGCATGCCGAGGCGCCGCAGATGCTTGGCAGGTTGATTGCCGTTGGTTCGATAACGTCGCTGTTCGTCTATGCGGTGCTGTGGGTCTGCCTCGAAGTGCTGGCCCTCGAGTTCAAGTGGAATTTCCTGCTGGCCGGGGGCGTCTGCGCATTGCTTGCGCTGGTAATGTGGCTCGGTTTCCCGCACTTCAAAAGCGAATCGGAGCAACGTAAGACCCTGGTGCTCAGAAAGCGCTACTGGCTGTACTACGCGCTCACTTTTTTCAGCGGCGCGCGGCGTCAGATCTTCACGGTATTCGCCGCTTTTCTCATGGTGGAGAAGTTCGGCTACAGCGCGGCCCAGGTGACCGTGCTCTTTCTCGTCAACTACGCGTTCAACTGGCTGTTTGCCGAGCGCATCGGGCGTATCATCCATCGGGTTGGCGAGCGCAATGCCCTGACGTTCGAATACGTTGGCCTCATTGTCGTATTCATCTCATACGGCTTCGTTGAGAACGCGCATCTGGCCGCCGCGCTCTACATCGTCGATCACATGTTCTTTGCGCTCTATATCGCCATGAGCACGTACTTCCACAAGATTGCGGATCCGAAGGATCTTGCCAGCAGCGCGGGGGTGTCTTTCACCATCAACCATATTGCTGCGGTCATCATCCCGGCGCTGCTGGGCTACGTGTGGATACAGTCGAATTCGCTGGTGTTTTTCATTGGCGCGGGCTTTGCGCTCTGTTCGCTGTTGCTGGCACAGAATATCCCCAGCGATCCAGCACCGGGTAACGAGGTTGTCTACGGATCAGAAGGCCGAAAGGCCGCTCGGGTCTAGTCCGGCACAGGCAGGATCGAGCGCCTCGTATTCCGACTGGACAAAGTCCTCGCCGCGGAAGGTCGTGGCGTACAACTCGCATTTCAGAGTGCCATCGCTGAATCCCGCGTCAGCGGCAAGCTCTGCCTTGATCGACGCTTTCGTTACAATGCCTTCCGACATCAAAATACCCTGGTCGGCGGGTGAGTCGAGAATGATCGAATGCTTGCCATTGGTTCCCCAGGCGAGCCATTCGACCTCCTGTCCGTCTCGGCCGCGCGCTGGACTGCCGTTGTACGCAAACTCGCTCCAGTAGGATGTCATGCTGTCCGCAAGCGCCATCTGCGCCTCGTCGCCCGGGTAGAGATATCCCACGCCGAGTCCGCCGTCGAACTCGCCAAACGCAAAGGCAATCTCGAGGCCGTGGGCTGCGCCCAGCGCTTTACTGAGATCGAAGCCGAACTGGCTCGGCTCTTCGTCCCAATCGAAACGGTAGGCGTAAACGTGCTCGTTGCCGGCCGCGCGCATCCACTGGGCAAGGCTGTCGACGCCGCGCTCCTTCCAGGACAGCGCGCCGTATCTCACCCGGTTGAGGTATTCCTCTTCGTCTTTCAGCCGGGGGAAGAGCCCCAGCAGATTTGTCGTGTATTCCGGGCTTCTCACCATGAATATGGCAGGCTCGTCGCGATTTGTGCCGAGGATGACGGGCACCGCGTTGTGGTTGTCGGCATTGCCGAATATCTCTGCCACCGGCAGGTCCGGCAGCACGTGGCCGTCAGCCAGGACCCGAGGCGAGTTGTACATGCCGAAACCACCGCCGTCGAATTCGCTGAAAAACTCCGTTACCGGTTTGGAGTACAGGTATTCGCGGATGCTCGAGGGATTCATGTCGTTTTGAAAACGCTTGGCGGCGTCACGGTCGGGTACCGATCCGTCGGCGATGAGAAACCGGTTCATGAGCTCCGCGCTGCTCATCGGATGTCCGCCTTCGTCCTTGAAGTTGCGCGCGCTCGCCATGGACTCATGACGGTAGCCGCCACTCTGCACGATGGCACGGTGGAACAAATCCGTTGCGAGCGGTGAGGCCATCATAGCGAGGGTATCTCTTGCACCGGCGGATTCGCCGAACACCGTGACGTTGCCGGGATCGCCGCCGAATTCCGCGATGTTGTCCTGCACCCATTCGAGCGCGCGGATGACGTCGAGGGTGCCGTAGTTACCTGAATCGTGCAGCGGGTTACCGGTGTCTAGTGCGGGGTGGCTGAACCAGCCGAACACGCCCAGCCGGTAATTGATGGTCACAACCACGACGTCGCGATTTACGGCGAGCGCTGATCCGTTGTAGCTGCCGCCGTGACCGATGGTGTTGCCGCCGCCGTGGATCCAGAACATGACCGGCAGACTCGCGGCGTTCGGCGGAGACCAGATGTTGAGGTACAGGCAGTCTTCGTCGCCAGTCACCGAGCCGGGCAGGGCGTCTTCACCGGCACCGCTCAGCAGTGAGGCAAACTGCGGGCAGAGGTTGCCCGGCGCCAGCGCTTCCAGGACGCCCTCCCGGGCGGAGGGTGGCTGTGGTGCCCGCCAGCGCAGATCTCCCACGGGCGGTTCGGCAAACGGTACACCCTGCCAGGAGCGTGCTCCGTAGCGGTCGCGGAAACCGACCACCTCGCCTGCCAGCGTCCTGCGCACGGTGGTGTCGTCCCGCACCGGTGCCACCTCGGGTTCGGGCTGCGTACCAATGAAGAGGTTTGCGCCGATGACGACGACGATGCCGATGACAATGAGGATGATGGCGGCCTTGCGCATGCGCTCTCCCGGGGCGGTTCTGAAATGACTCTGATCGACACTTTAGCATTTTGCGTTACCCGCGAATGGCTTTTGTGGTAGAAAGATCCGGTTGAGCTTGAGACGAATCGAGGGGAGATTCCCATGAGCGAATACGATCTGGTGGTGCGTGGCGGCACCGTGCACGACGGGACCGGGGCGGCCGGCCGCAGCGCCGATGTGGCCGTACGTGACGGCCGCATCGCCGAAGTTGGTGTAATCAGCGGGGCCGGGGCGCGGGAAATTGATGCAGACGGCGCCATTGTCACGCCGGGCTTCGTTGACATACACACTCACTACGACGGCCAGGCCACCTGGGCCAATCGTCTTTCCCCCTCGAGTCATCACGGCGTGACCACCGTTGTCATGGGAAACTGCGGCGTAGGATTTGCTCCGGTTCGACCCTCCGACCATGACCTCTTGATCGAGCTCATGGAGGGTGTCGAAGACATTCCCGGCGTTGCGTTGCACGAAGGTCTACCCTGGGCATGGGAGTCTTTTCCGGAGTACATGAATTTCCTCGGGGAGCGTCAGTTCGACATGGACATCGGTGCGCAGGTACCCCATGCCGCACTCAGGGTGTATGTGATGGGCCAGCGGGGTGCCGATCGTGAACCGGCGAACGCTGACGACATTGCCGCCATGCGCACGCTCACGCAGGAAGCGATCGAAGCGGGCGCGCTCGGATTCACGAGCTCCCGGACGCTGAATCACCGAAGTTCCAGAGGCGCGCCGACGCCGTCTCTGACTGCTGAGATCGATGAGCTCATGGGCTTTGCCGATGCGCTGAAAACTGCGGGCCGCGGCGTGATGGAAATGATCTCCGATTTTGACGATCTGGAGGATGAGTTCAGATTGTTACGCAGCATGGTTGCCCACTCGGGACGTCCCATGTCCATATCGCTGGCGCAAGGGTTGAGCCCCCACGGCTGGAAGAAGGTGCTGTCGCAGATTGAGCATGCGAGCGCCGACGGTCTGGTCATGCGCGGTCAGGTGGCGCCCCGTCCGATCGGCATTCTCCTTGGCCTGACCACCACGCTTGCGCCGTTCACGACCCGCCAGTCATTTATGGAAGTGGCGAAGCTGCCCCTGGCGGAGAAGGTTGCCGCGCTCAAAGATTCTGAGCGCCGCGCCCGCATTCTGAGCGAAGACACCGGCGCCGGATTTGCGCGGCTCTTCAAGCTGATGGATGAAGGCCGCAAGATATGGTTGCTGGGCGATCCGCCCGACTACGAGCCCGCGCCGGAGGACTCGCTGCACGCGCAGGCGCTCAGGGCCGGCTGCGATCCCTGGGACTTTGTTTACGATCAGCTCATCGCCAACGGCGGTACGAACATTCTGTATACGCCGTTTGCGAACTATGCGGAAAATAATCTCGACTGCTGCCGCGAGATGATCATGAACGACAACACGGTTATGGGCCTGGGTGACGGCGGGGCGCATGTCGGCACAATCTGTGACGCCAGCTTCATCACGACGCTCTTCACCCACTGGGGCAGGGATCGTACCCGCGGTGAGCAGATAGACCTGGCAACGCTCGTCAAGCGACAGACTCACGACACGGCGCGGGCGGTTGAGCTTACCGACCGCGGCACGCTCGAACCGGGGATGAAGGCGGACATCAACGTCATCGACTTCGACAATCTCAAGGTCCGGGCGCCCGAGATTGTCCATGACCTGCCCGCCGGCGGTGCGCGTCTTCAGCAACGCGCCGACGGTTATCTGGCAACGATCGTTTCCGGCGAGGTCACCTACGTGAATAGCGAAGCCACGGACGCGTTGCCTGGCCGCCTGATCCGGGGCTGACGTGGACGGACCGCTGCAAGGCCTGCGGGTACTGGATCTGACCATCGCGCGGGCCGGGCCTACTGCCGTGCGCCTCCTTGCTGACTGGGGTGCGGACGTCATCAAGATCGAGCCGCCGCGTCGTAAGGACGGCAAAGGCCGTTCTGCAACCGGTGGGCGGCATGGACCCGACGAGCAGAATCTGCATCGCAACAAGCGCTCGCTGGCGGTGGATCTCAAGAGCGAAGCGGGTCAGGCGCTCTTCTACGAGCTCGCCGGAAACGCGGACGTTGTGGTGGAAAATTTTCGCAGCGACGTCAAATTCAGGCTGGGTGTCGATTACGAGACGCTGCGGGCACTCAACCCCAGGCTGATTTATGCCAGCATCTCTGGTTTCGGCCAAGATGGCCCCTACGCCACTCGTCCCGGCGTGGACCAAATTATCCAGGGTATGAGCGGCCTCATGTCCGTCACCGGCGAGCAGGGACGCGGCCCCATGCGCGTTGGCATAGCCGTCAGCGACACGTCCGCAGGCATGTTTTTAGGTCAGGGGATTTTGCTGGCACTCCTGCATCGCGAGCGCACGGGTGAAGGCCAGTGGGTGCACACATCGCTCCTCGAGGCCATGATGTGCAAACTCGATTTCCAGGGCGCGCGCTACACGATGTCCGGTGAAGTAGCGGGTCAGCAGGGTAACGATCATCCGACACAGGTGCCAATGGGCACGTTTGAAGCCGCCGACGGTCATGTCAATCTGGCGGCATTCGGCGACGTCATGTGGCAGCGTTTTTGCGACGCGCTGGAGGCCCGTGAGCTTTTTGCACATCCGGACTATCAGAGCCCGAAATCCCGCATTGAGCACAAAGACCAGGTGAAACGGGACATGACCGCGGTCACCCGCCGCTTCACGGTTGTTGAACTGGTTGATCGCTTGAACAAGGCCGGCGTGCCGTGTGGTCCAATCAATACGATAGGTGAGGGCTTCGATGACGAGCAGGTCAGATTCCTGCGGATGGCCGTGCCGGCGCCGCACCCCGAGATGGGTGATCTGAACCTCGTTCGCTCACCAATTAATCTGTCGTCTTTTCCGCATCCCGATCACTTCGACCGCGCTGCGCCCGATACCGGTGCGGACACGCGCAGCGTCCTGGGAGAACTTGGCGTTGACGAGCGGCGGATCGAAGCGCTGATCGAGGCGGGTACCGTCAGCGCATGAAGCTACGCACGGCCGCCGGTTATGCAGTGGGTGACTTCGGCATCAATCTGTACTTCATCTCGGTGATGACCTATCTCCTGTATTTTTATACCGACGTGCTGGGCATCAGCGCGGTGGCCGCCGGTAGCGTCTTCGCCGTGGCGCGTTTCATTGATGCGGTGACGGATCCGGTCATGGGCGCCATCGCTGAGCGCACGCGCAGTCGATGGGGCCGGATGCGACCCTACATTCTCTTTGGCGCGGTCCCGTTGGGTTTGATCTCGGTCCTGACATTTACGGTTCCAGACTTCGATGACGCCGGCAAGGTGATGTGGGCGTATGTCACCTACATCCTCTTCGGCCTCATCTATACGGCGGTGACGATTCCCTATGCCACGCTGACGGCATCATTGACGGATGACTACGACGATCGCACGCAACTTTCGACCTATCGCATCGGCTGCGCCTTTGCGGGTGGCTTTCTCGTCTCGGTGGGCACCATGCCGTTTGTTGGCATGTTCGAAGACCAGGCAACCGGATTCCAGGTTCTGATGATGGTTTTTGCGGTGATTGCCACGCTGCTCCTGTGGGTCACACACGCATCCACGGACGAAATCGTGCAGCCGCCGAAGCAGGAGCTTGCGCTCAAGGACAGTCTCCGGGCGATTGCGCTGAACCCACCGCTTCTTATCGTCATCGGCATCTTCTCCTGCGGCATGTTGAGTTTCACGGTGCGCCAGGCGACAACCGCCTATTTCTTCATCTACAACGTGGGTGATCCGGGGCTCATCGCCTGGTTCTTCGGCCTGACGCTTGGGTGCATGCTGCTGGGAATCTGGGCGGTGCCCTATCTGGCGGAACGCTATGGCAAGGCGGGCGCCACGCGACTGGGTGCGTATCTCACGATTGCCGCCTGTATCGGGTTTTACCTCACGCCCTACGATCAGATTGGGGGTATTTTCTTCTGGGGCTGCCTGGTTGCGCTCGGCGGAACGCCGGTGGCGGTGCTGGGTTGGGCGATGATTCCCGATACGGTGGAATATGCGGAGCTGCGCCACGGCGTGCGCGCTGACGGCGCCATCTTCTCCACCGCCAGTTTCTTCCAGAAGCTGGCCAAGACCATCGGTGGCGCCGGTGTGGCGTTCATCCTGGGATTGGCGGGATATGTGGCCAATCAGCCGCAAACGGCTGAGGCGCTGCAGGCCATACACGGCGTGCTCACGCTCCTGCCGATTGGCATCATGGTGATCTTGATCGTGCTGACAAAGCTCTATCGCCTCGACAGCGAGCGGCACGCGGAGATTGTTGCACAGCTCTCGGACTCAGGAGAGCGCGTACGGATCAGTGCTTGAGCTCAGCAGCGTCGCCCCAGGCCTGACGTAGCTTGTTGATGTCGAATCCGGGTTGCTGAGATGCCTCGATGATGACCGCCTCGCCAGCCGCGATGTCCTTCGCCGCAGCCAGCACCTGGTCCGCAACTTCCCACGGAATGACAACAGCGCCGTGCTGATCCGCGTGGATCAACTCGCCGCTTGCAACCCGCATACCGGAAACCGTGACCGGTTGTCCGTAGCCGACCACGTGCACGAACGCATGGGACGGACCGACCCGGTCTGCCATCATCTGAAATCCTTCCGCCACGTCGGGCAGGTCCCTGACGCTTCCGTCGGTAATGACGCCGAGCGACCCCAGACCTTTGTGAACGTTAGAATTGACCTCACCCCACCAGGAGCCATAGCCGCGCTGTGCGCCGTCGAGATCCTGAATGACCATGATGCTCGGTTTCGGGCCGTTGTCGACGTACGCGTAGTAGCCGTCGTTGAGTTCACGCGCGGCGCTGCCTTTGAGATGCGAGGGGTGGGCTGAGCGGATGGTTGCCGTGCGTGCGATACCCACCATCGGCGGCAGCTCGGGTCGAGCGCAGACGAGCGGTTGCGTGGTATAGCCGAAACCTCTTCGTTCCGGCGCCACCACCTCCAGCGCGTTGCAGACCGTCGGGGTGTCCAGCGACTGCAGATCTGCAATCAGTTGTTCGGTCAGCTCACTCATGGGTTACCTCGGAAAGATGTTGGTGGTATTGAGCCTGATGCTGCTGTCTTCGCCACTCGAGCAGCAGCAGCTTGGTTGCCATGGCAACGCTCAATGGATCGTCGAACATCAGGTGGTGGTAGGTGCCGGGCAGGGTGATTGCCGGCAGCAGCCCGCCTGTGATTGCCAGCATGTGATCTGCGTAAAACGCGCCTTCGTCTTCGCTGTGCTCACCCAGCATCAAAGCGCTCGGGCACTTCAATCCCGCAAACTTGTCGCGCTGATCGATGCCCATTTCCAGATGATCGAAGAGCGTGGGGTCGAACTTCCACGTCCAACCGCCGTCGACGGCCTTGAGCCCATATTCCGCCATGTGCCGGAGCACGGCCGGATGCACGCCGGGTTGTTCGGGGATCAATCGGAAGCGGCCGAGCGCGGCATCTTTTTCCTCATACACACGCAGCTTACGACCGGGCTTTACGCCTTCGCGATTCGCACGCATACCCCACTCGAGATACTGCTCAGGCGGTGCGGTGGTGAAGTCCATGAAGAGGATGCCGCCGAGCTCGGCGCTGTGATGGTGACCGGTCTCGAGCGCAACAAAGCCGCCAAAGCTGTGGCCGACCACAAAAGGACTGGGCCCGAGCTCAGCCGCCTGGCACACGGCCCAGACTTCGTCCGCGAAGAGCTTGCCGCTATAGCGATCGCGCCAGTCGCTATCGCCGTTGCCGGACAGGTCGAGCGCTGCGACGCGAAACTTGTCCGCGAGGAACGGTGCGGTGAATCGCCACCATTCGAGATGCGCGTTGCTACCGTGAATGAGCACAATCCCCGGATGACCTACGTCACCCCAGGTTTCGAAGACGATGTTGGCGCCGTCGACGGTCACGCTGCCGGTGGACGAGGGGGTGTCCAGCGCTTGTTCGAACCAGAATGGCAGATCAGACATATTCAGATCGTGTTGCAGTGAACCGACCACCCTATCACGCGCCCGCGGTCACGCAAGCCGTGGGGAAAATGATAGGGTAGATCTCTCCAGGGAGAGGAGAAATTTGCGCATGCAGTTCAGTACCACGTCGTCGCGGGTGGATTGCCCGTACTGTGGTGAAGCGTTTGAACTCATCATTGATCCGGTGGAGCCCGAGCAGGCCTACGTCGAAGACTGTTTCGTTTGCTGCCAACCCATCCATCTGCAGGTGACCGTCCACGAAAGTGGCGAGGTTGAGATCATCGCGCGCAGTGAGAACGACTGTTGACGGTGGTTCCTAGGCAAGGCTCACTGCAGCTGCGATATCGCCTCGGCAAGTTCTGCGGTGCTGCGAGTCAGCCCCCACCCGGCATACTTGGACATGAAATTATCGTGGGAGTGGGCCTCGTAGGCTGTGCAGGCATCCTCGGCAAAGAGTGCCACATAGCCTAGATCGAGCGCGGCGCGCCCCGTTGCTTCGATGCACTCATCGGTCTCGAAACCTGCAATCACCAGCCATTGGATGCCCATGTGGCGGAGCACGGAGTCGAGATTCGTCGCGGTGAACGCACCGCTCACCGTCTTGGTGATGACAATCTCACCACTCTCGGGCGTCACGGGCTCCAGGAACCGCGTCTCAGGACTTCCCGGTGGATAACACCATCCCAGGCGGCGATGCGCCGGGCCGGTATCGAGCGCATTGCCGGACAGCGCTTCGATCTTGATGTGTATACACGCAACCTGCGCGTCCCGGGCTGCCTTTAGCAGGAGACTGCAGTTGTCTACGGCTGCGTAGAACCGGTCGGAGTAGTCAGCCAGCGCCTGGCTTACCGCCGCTTCGTCCAGGTCTGCGGCAACGGCGCGTTTGGCGAGATGTTCCGGGGTAGCCAGATCCTGGATGTCGACGAGCAGCAACGCCGTGTTGGCCCTTCCCATCGCCGGGGGATCCTCCACGAACGTATATGAAGCTGCCAGGATTTGATCCATCGTGACCATGGTTTACCTCTCTGTCTCATCAACTGTGCTGTCGGTTGAGGAGCCTCCCCATTCCGCCTTGCAAACGCAAGCCGTAAGACGAAAAAGTCTGTCGTCGTGTGCTGCCTGAAGGACCCGGTTTCGGCCGTGTCTGGGCGTTCGCCTGCTCCCGATGCAACGAAGCAATGATAGACTGCCGGGCGGCAGCGCCGCGTGCGCTTCAGATTGGCTGGAGAGGAGGGTTCGAGTGAACGTGCAGACGAGTGACTGGGGGCTGGCCTTTACCGCGGCAAACCCGGCCTGCGTGCAGGATTTCGAGGCAGCCGTCACGTCGTACCTGGCGGCGCACACCGACACCATGGCGCGGCTGGAAGCCATTCTCGAGCAGGATCCCGACATGCCGATGGCCATCTGTTTTCAAGGGTATCTGTTGAAACTCGCGGCACACCCCAAGTTCGGCAGGGTCATCGATCGCATCATCGCCCGTCTCCAGGGTCTCGTGGACGAAGGACGCTGCAATGCGCGCGAGCAGGCGCACGTAGCCGCGCTGCAGCTCTGGTGTCAGGGCCATGACGAGGCGGCGGTTGCCGAGCTCGAAGCCGTGCTCGAGCGGGATCCGCTGGATATGCTGGCGCTGCGGATTGCTCATTACCTGCACTTCTACAGCGGCAAGGGTGACCGCATGTGTGACTCGACGGCGCGGGTATTACCCGCGTGGGACGAGAAACACCCGCACTTTGCTTATTTGCAGGGCATGCATGCGTTCGGTCTCGAGGAGTCCGCTCGGTATCCTGAAGCGCTCGAGTTCGGGCAGGCTGCGGTGGCGGCGAATTCGGCCGACATCTGGGCAACACATGCGGTAGCCCATGTGCACCAGATGCAGGGTCAGCACGAGGAAGGCGTGCGGTGGCTGCAAGCACTGCAGCACGAGTGGCTGGACACCAATAATTTCCGCTATCACGTCATCTGGCACGAGGCGCTGCACTGGCTGGGGCTTGGGGAGGCAGAGCAGGCGCTTCGTATCTACGACGAACGGCTGGCGGCGAGCGTCACGGACGACTTTTATCTGGACGTATGTAACAACGCGGCGCTCTTATGGCGGCTGCAGTTTCTGGGACTGGACGTCGGTGAACGTTGGCAGGCGCTGGTTGAGCTCTGTGAACAGCACAGCCGGGATCGGGAGCTGCTGTTCGCGAGCCTTCACTACCTCATCCCGCTGGTCATCGCCGGTTCCGAGCAGGCTGCAACGCTGATCGAAACCCTGTCCGAATGGGCAACTGAGGCGTCTGATCAGGGGAAAGCCTGCGCGGAGGTGGGTGTCAATCTGGCGCAAGCCATCGCACAGTCACCCGCCACGCCCGAGGCGGCAGCTGAACTCCTCACGCAAAGTGCTGGGCAGACCTACCTCATTGGCGGCAGCAAAGCGCAGCGTGACCTCTTCCGGCTGCTGGCGCTCGACGACGCCGAGCGCGCCGGTCGGCCGGATCTGGTGGCTGCGCTGTGCTGAAAAGCGCGGGCAGCGATGAAGCTCGTTACGGCTGGCCGCGCCAGCGGGGCATGACATTCGCACACAGGTTCCTTATGGTGCGGCTTGAACAAGGGGAGAAACGATGGAACATCTGCTCGAAGATATTACCGTCATAGACGCGGCAACCTATCTTGCCGGTCCCGGTGCGAGCACGATCCTCGCTGACTTCGGTGCCAACGTGGTGAAGCTGGAGCCGCCCGGCGGCGATGGCTATCGAGCGCTGGTAGGCAACTACCCGGTGCCGTATCACTGGCTGCTGACTTCGCGGAATAAGCGCAGTCTCGTGGTTGATCTATCCAAGGATGCCGGTCAGGACCTCGTGCATCAGCTGATTGTCGCGGCGGACGTCTTCACGACCAATTTCATGAGCCATCAGCTCGAACGCTATCAGCTTGCCTATGAGACCCTCAATGAGATCAACCCGCGCCTGGTCTACGCCCACATCAGCGGCTATGGCCTGGCGGGTCCCGATGCAGGAAAACGGGCGTTTGACGTAACCGGCTGGTGGGCGCGCAGCGGCCTGATGGAATTCATACGCGAGCCGGGTCAGACACCTCTGCCGATGTCACCCGGCATGGGCGATCATTGTACGGCCACGGCCCTGTTCGGCTGCATCATGACGGGATTGTACCGTCGTGAAAAAACGGGTGAAGGTTCGTTTGTCTCGACGTCGCTCGCAGCGAACGGCGTGTGGGCCAACGGCATGGCGTTGCAAGGTGTCATCGCCGGTAACAACATCGGTACGTACCGCCAGAAGAAAGGCTGGCCAAATCCGTTTACGGATGCCTACCAATGCGCCGATGGTGACTATGTCGTGCTCGCGGTCATCAACACGGCGCGTGAGTATCCCCAGCTCGCCGAGTGTCTGGGACGCACCGAGTGGCTGTCGGACGAGCGGTTTGCCAGCGTCGGCGCCGTCATGAAGCACCGTCCGGAGTTTTGCGCAGCGCTCGGCGAAGCCATCGCGCAGTTTTCAATCGAAGAGGTGGGCAACCGTCTGGATCAGGCCGGCGTGACGTACAGCCGGGTGCAGCCGATGGCGGACATTCTCGAGGATGAGCAGCTGCTCGCCAACGGTATCGTCGTGCCGACCGACGATGAGGGTGAAGGCTACGAGCTCACGATTAACAGCCCCATCAACGTTGCAGAAGCACCGAAGCGTAAGCCGTCCCGCGCGCCTGAGATCGGGGCTGACAGCGTGGCCGTGCTGAAGGAGATGGGAATCGACGATGAGCGCATACAGGGTCTCCTTGCGAGCGGCGTGGTCACGGCGGCAGAGCAGTCCTCATGAAGCTGGGTATCCATGCCGGTCCGCAGGATCTTTCCATGGAAGAGCTGAAAAGGCTCTGGCGCACCGGCGATGACAACGGTTTTCATTGGGTGTCGGTGTGGGATCATTTCTACGCCAACCCCTTGAGTGATCGCAGTAACCCTTGTTTTGAAGGCGTGGCGGCGATGTCGGGACTTGCTACCTATACGGAAAACGTACGCGTGGGTTGTCTTGTCTTCTGTGCGCTCTTCAGAAATCCGGGCGTGCTGGCCAAAGCAGGCGTGACCATCGACCATTTGAGCGGCGGGCGAGCAGACATAGGCATCGGTGCAGGGTGGTTTGAAGAGGAGTTTCGTGAGTTCGGCTACGGTTTCCCGCCGCTCGGCGAACGTTTCGACCAGCTCGAGGAGGCGCTTGCCATCATCTCGACGCTCTGGCGCGGCGAAACGGTCAACTTCAGCGGTAAGTACTATGACATGCAGGGTGCGGTGTGCAGCCCGGCGCCGTTGGGTCTGCGACTCTGGATTGGCGGGCGCGGCAAGGCGCGAACCGTTCGTCTGGCGGCAGAATATGCGGACGGATTCAACATGCCCTACGTCTCGGTTGCCACCGCCGCCGACCGGCTCGAGCGGCTACGTGCGGCCTGTGAAAAAATTGGCCGTGATCCGGCTGAGCTCGATACCAGCGTGAACCTCGGTTTCTACATGAATTCCGAGCGGCAGCCCGACATTGCGGCAGACGGATCGCTGACGGGCAGCGTGCAGCAGGCGGTCGACATGATCGGCGGTTTCAAGGAGATTGGCATACAAGGGGTAAACATTGCGTTCCGCCCGCCGATTGAATGGGACAATCTGCAGCTTTACATCGAAGAGGTCATGCCGCACTTCAAGTCGTAGACTCAGCGCCTGCCGGTCACGGTCTCTTCGAGCGTGATCCACGTACCGTCGTGCATCTGCAGCGGCACGCTGAACGTGCACCGCGGCAGCGAGCTTACCTCCGGCACCCTGTTTTTCGTATGGCTGACGACCAGCGCCAGGGTATGTTCCATCCCCGCCTCGAGATCAATCGGCGCAGGTGCCGTGGGATCGAACTGCCACCGCTCGTCGTCAGATGAACAGCTCACCATGACGCGAATGTCACGGCGGCTGCCATTCTCTAACGGGATGTCGAACGTAAAGGCGTTCGCTGCGGTCGGATGTATTTCGACTGGCTTCTCCGGCACCAGGCCCCGGGTCAACGCAAAGTAGTCGTAGTTGTCCGCTGGTATCACGCTGTCCTCGGCTGCGACCGAGTCAGCGTGGATGACCGCCACGTCAACCTCGGCGCCGCGCACGGACACCTGCAGAAGATGCGGCATACCCCCAATCTCCGGGTGCCGAGCGGCAGACGTGCCGTTGGCATTGGTCATGGTGTAGCCGATACCGTCGCGGTCGAAGTGATGGTAGTGGTGATGGTGGCCGTAGAATACGCGGTCGACGTTGTGCTCCTTGAAGAGCTCGTGCAGCGCGTCCGCGTCATTCAACAGGAAGGCGGGCCGGTGCATGAATACAAACGTGTGCTCAGCCTCGTTATCGGCAAGCGTGCCTTCGAGCCAGCTGAGCTGTTTGCCGGTAATGACGTTCATACCTTCTGTCGAATCGGAGTTCAGCACCACAAACAGCGAGTTCTTGTACGTGAAGGCGTAGTACAGGCCACCCCAGCGATCGACGAACATCTCCTCGAGCGCCGGATCCACGCGCCGCTTGCCGTTGAAAACGTCGTGATTGCCCGCAACCGCAATGAACGGCACCGGGGCCAGCGGTGCAATCTGTTTCTCGAAACGCTGCCACTCCGCCTCAACCTCTTCTAGCGAATTGCTGTAGCCGTCGATGAGGTCGCCAACCTGGATCACAAACGCCGGGCGCAGACGTCGTGCCTGGTCGATGATGCGGTTGAACTCGGACGGTGCGTCGAACTGAGAGTCGCCGAGGACAACGAAGTGAAATTCGTGCTCCTCTTCGCTGGGCGCCTGAAAACCCGCGCCCAGACAGGTTGCGATTGTCAGAACAATGATCAGCCGCTGGCGCATGGCACGTTGACTCCTTTGCTACGGGCATAGTCTTCCGCGGCACGCCAGACGCGCAGCGTGTTACCGCCGAGAATCTTGGCAATATCGGCTTCGCTGTAGCCGCGACGTTGGAGACCTGCAATCAGGTTAGGGTAGGTGGTGACATCCTTGAGACCAACCGGGAGCGTATTGCCGACGCCATCATAGTCGGAGCCGATGCCAACGGCGTCGATCCCGGCGATGGCAACCGCATGATCGATATGGTCGAGTACAATATCGAGGCTGGCAAAAGGATAGGCGTTTTTCTGCGTGTATTGGTCCCTGAACGCGCTGAGCGCCGGATCGTCGTCGGACAGATGATTTGCCACTTGGTAAGCCTTGGTGGCGGCCGTCCGCGCGGCGCTGAAATTCTGTGACGCCTGATGCAGGAAGTTTGATCCGTAGTTGATCTGAATCACCCCGCCGCGCTCCGCCATGGCGACAAGCATGGCGTCGCTCATGTTGCGCTGAAAGTCCGGGGTAAATTTCCGCATCGAAGAGTGGGTGGCGAGCACCGGCACGGCGGAGAGCTCCATGACCTGCCAGAAGGCTTTGTCGGAGATGTGCGAGACGTCAATCATGACGCCCAGCCGGTTCATCTCCGGAATCAGCGACCTGCCGAACGCGGACAAACCCTGGTGCACTTCGTTGGGGTCATAGCTCGAATCGCTGATGTGGTTGCTTCTCGAGTGCGCGAGCGTCACGTAACGAATACCTCGCGCATGGAAGTGCGCAAGCTTTTCGAAACTGCCACCGATGGGTGCGCCGTTCTCCATGCCCATGGGCAGTGACATGAGTCCTGCCTGCATGTTTGCTGCGATGTCTTCGCTGCAGGTTGCAATTGCAAACTTGTCCGGATGAGCTCGGGCGACACCCTCCACCAGGTCGATGGCACTTTCGGCGAATGGATAGGCGTTGCCCGCGATGTCGACGACCGCGGGGATGTAAATCGACATGAAAGGCGCATTCAACCCCCCCGCAACCGCGCGCGGATAGTCGAACTGTCCGTCGGGTGCGGAAACCGAGACGTCGGCGGGGTTGCGGAACAGGCGATACGGCACGTCGATGTGCGTGTCGATGATGGGATAACGTTGCGCGAGCGCCGTCGGGTCCGTGGGCTGACTCACGCAGGCGCTCAAGATGAGCACAAGCGTGAGCGCGCCGCAGCGGGACGGCCCGTTGCGGTACTTCGGGCGGATGTTTTTCATCGGTGCAGTCTATTCGGCGTGACACAATAGAGTAAACTTCCCGACAGTCTTTCAGGAGGCAAAATCATGATTACGTTTCACGATCCACGCGGCGAAGTGGCCACGCCCATGGAGGCGTACGAGCTCGCCCATGACCTCACCGCCGGCGACGGTAAGGGCACAACCGTGGCGCTACTTGCCAACGGCTTCCCGGATTCCGAGAACTTTCTCACCGCGCTTGGCGAGGTCCTCCGCGAGCGTCTGCCCGAGATCGAAGTGCATGCCTGGAACAAAGGCAACGCCTCGATCCCTGCGCCGCAAGAGATGCTCGATGACATCAAAAACACCTGCCAGGTTGCCATCGCCGCCTATGGCCACTGAGGTAGCTGTACTACCGGCACCGTGCGTGACGGCATCAGTATCGCAAGACTCGGCATCCCTTCGGTGGCGTTGGTGACCGAAGATTTCTGGCCCCAGGGTGACTTTGTGGCGCAGTCACTCGGCATGCCCTCGGCGCCGCGTGTGCGGCTGCCCCATCCGGTAGCTGGCACGGGCACCAACAACCTTCGCCACGTGGCGGAACAGATCGTCGATGAGATCATCGGCGCGCTCAAAGTAAGGCCCGCAGCGTGAGCGAGATGCTCGAAGCCGGCGACGAAGCCGAAGCCCTCGAACAGCTGCATGAGATGGGCTGTACGGACGGCCTGCCGGTGGTGGTACCGACGCCGGAGCGGGTAGACCGTATGGTGCTGGCCTCCGGACTAGAAGCGGATCTCGTGCTGGGTGAAATGGGCCCGGGGATGGGGGTTGCCACCGTCGAAAAGGTAGCAACCGCTGCGGTGATGGCGGGCTGCCTGCCCGACTACATGCCGCTCGTCGTTGCTGCCGTACGCGGGGTGATAGACCCCGCGTTCGATCTCACCGAGATGCAGGCAACCACCCACTGCACGGCGCCGCTGGTCATCGTCAACGGTCCGGCGCGGCAAACCTGCGGCCCCGTAGCGAGCGGTTTTGGTGCGCTTGGTCCCGGGCATCGTGCCAACGCCACCATTGGCAGAGCGCTCAGGCTCACCATGATCAACATTGGTGGCGCGCGTCCTGGTTCTTCCGACATGGCGCTCCTCGGTCACCCGGGAAAGTTCACGTATTGTCTGGCGGAGGACGAGGAGCACTCTCCCTTTCCGCCGCTGCATGTGGCGCGTGGCTTTACCCCGGATGACAGCGTTGTTACGGTCATTGGTGCTGAAGCGCCGCACTCCGTGCTTTACAGCGGCAATGCGGACGATCCCGATGATGCCGAGAAGCTGCTCCAGATGCTTGCTGTGGGTCTCGCCAACATGGCCACCAACAACGCGGTGCTGACGGGCGGGTCAGCGGTGGTGGTGCTGAATCCGGAGCACGCCGAGATTTTTGCGCACGCCAATATGAACCGCGAAACGGTGGCGAAGCGGCTGTGGGAGCTGACGCATCTGTCGGTTGCCGATCTCGAGCGCTACGCGGCTGCGTTTGCGGGCATACGGGGTGACGCCGAGACGTATCCCGCGTTTCCGAGCCCGGAGCACATTCTCATTCTCATGGCCGGCGGCAGCGGCCTGTATTCCATGGTGATGCCGAGCTGGTGCGCCGGTAAGCACAAGAACAGCGCCGTCAGCGTCAAGGTGGAATCTGATCAGTTCTGCGAGATCCCCGGCCTGGCTGCGGTAACCGAATCACCCTCAACGGAGCAATAATGACCGTCATCAAACAGGAAGATCTGATCCAGAGCGTGGCTGACGCCCTTCAGTTCATATCCTACTACCACCCCGTGGACTTCATCCGTGCCATGCGGCAGGCATGGGAGACCGAAGAGTCACCCGCTGCAAAAGCGGCGCTCACCCAGGTGCTCGTGAACTCCAGAATGTGCGCTCTGGGTAAGCGTCCCATTTGTCAGGATACGGGCATTGTCATTGTCTTTGTCAACGTGGGTATGAACGTGCAGTGGGATGCTGAGCTCAGCCTCGAAGAGATGATCAACGAAGGTGTGCGCCGTGGGTATACCCATCCGGACAACGTGCTGCGCGGTTCGGTCCTGAGCGACCCGGACGGCGCCCGCGCCAATACCAAAGACAATACGCCGGCGGTCATTCACACCCGGATTGTGCCGGGTGACAAGGTGGACGTGGAGGTAGCTGCCAAAGGCGGAGGCAGCGAAGCCAAGGCCAAGTTTGCGATGCTGAACCCGTCGGACGACATTGTTGCCTGGGTGCTCGATATGGTGCCGACCATGGGCGCCGGCTGGTGTCCGCCCGGCATCCTCGGTGTCGGTATCGGGGGTACACCGGAAAAGGCCATGCTCCTCGCCAAAGAGGCCATGATGGATCCGATCGACATGCACGAGCTGAAGGCGCGTGGTGCCTCCAATCACGTGGAGGAGCTGCGCGTTGAGCTGTTCGACAAGGTCAACGCACTTGGCATCGGCGCCCAGGGTCTCGGCGGGCTGACGACCATCTTCGACGTCAAGATCAAGGAATATCCGACGCATGCCGCTAACAAGCCCGTGGCAGTCATTCCCAACTGCACGGCAACGCGTCATGTGCATTTTGCGCTGGACGGCAGCGGCGCCGCCGAATTCGAACCGCCGGATTTGAGCGAGTGGCCGGACATCGAGTTCGAGCTCGGCGATGATGTGAAGCGGGTGAATATCGATGCGTTGACCGCCGAGGAGATCCAGTCCTGGCAGGCCGGCGATACGCTCCTTCTGTCGGGCAAAATGTTGACGGGCCGGGATGCGGCGCACAAGAAGATTGTCGATCTCATCGACAGAGGCGAGCCGTTGCCGGTCGATTTCACCAACCGGCTCATCTACTACGTGGGTCCGGTGGATCCCGTGCGTGAGGAAGTGGTCGGTCCCGCCGGGCCGACGACGGCAACCCGCATGGACAAGTTCACCCGTACCATGCTGGAAGAGACCGGGCTCGCCGGCATGATCGGCAAGGCGGAAAGAGGGCAGGTTGCCATCGACGCCATCCGTGACAACAAGGCGGTGTCGATGATTGCCGTCGGTGGCGCGGCGTATCTCGTGGCCAAGGCCATCACCAAGTCCACGCTGCTGGCGTTCCCTGAGCTTGGGATGGAAGCCATCTACGAGTTCGAAGTCGAGAACATGCCGGTCACGGTTTCGGTGGACGCTCGCGGTGAATCGGTCCACAAAGAAGGTCCAAAAGTCTGGTCGGCAAAGATCGCCGAACGCATTGCGGTCTCGGAAGTTTGAACGCCGGCGCGGCTGTCTGGTCGAACCATAAGCACTGAAAGGGGGTTCAGGATGAAAAGACGGAATTTGTTACAACTGGGAGGCGCGGCGGTCATTGCGGGATTGGTTCCGTGGCGTGTACAAGCCGAGCAGGAGAGCCATCTCATTTATCTCTCGCCGCTCAAGTCCAACGGCGCGTTGTCGAGCTGTCAGGCTGAAGTCTGGTACGTCCAGTCGGAAAGCGACATGTATGTCGTCACGGCCAGCTCCGCGTGGCGGGCTGACGCTGTCAAACGCGGTCTTTCCCGGACCCATATCTGGGTCGGTGACGTGGGGATGTGGAAGAGTTCGGACGGCGCCTACCTGAAGCTGCCGTCGTTGAACGCGGAAGGCTCTCTAGTTGACGATCCGGCAGTCCACGCGCGGGTACTCGAGCGGTTCGGCACGAAGTACGCCAGCGAGTGGGGTACGTGGGGGCCACGTTTCAAAAACGGCCTGGCCGACGGCTCGCGGGTGATGCTGCGTTACGCTCCGGTTTAGCGGAGAGCGCCCGGCCTCCTCTCAGCCTCCAATCATCCTCAGAGGGCGTCGAGATACTTCTCTGCGTCCAGCGCCGCCATGCAGCCGAAACCGGCGCTGGTGATCGCCTGACGATAAACATGATCGGCGACGTCTCCCGCTGCGAATACGCCGGGTACGCTGGTGGCCGTGGCATTGCCTTCGGTGCCGCTCACTATGGTGATGTAGCCGTCCTTCATGTCGAGCTGACCGTCGAAAATGCCGGTGTTCGGCGTGTGGCCGATGGCAATGAACACGCCGGCAAGATCAATTTCCTTTGAACCACCTTCGGTGCCGTTGATGCGCATCCCGGTGACGCCGGACTCATCGCCAAGCACCTCGTCCAGCGTGTGCTTCCACACGGGTTCGATGTTCTCTTTGGCGAAGAGTCGGTCCTGCAGGATCTTCTCGGCGCGCATCTCGTCGCGCCGGTGCACGAGATAGACCTTGTTGGTGATATTGGCGAGGTAGAGCGCCTCCTCGGCCGCGGTGTTGCCGCCGCCGATGACCGCAACGTCCTGGCCACGGTAGAAGAAGCCGTCGCAGGTGGCGCAGGCACTCACCCCGCGACCCTTGAAGTTCTCCTCGGACTCGAGTCCAAGATACTTGGCTGACGCGCCGGTGGCGATGATCAGCGCGTCGCACGTGTAGTGCGCCTGATCACCTTCCAGCCGCAACGGTTTTTCACGCAAATCTGCGGTGTGAATGTGATCGTTGATGATCTCCGCATCAAAACGCTCGACGTGCTCGGCCATCTGCACCATGAGCTCGGGCCCCTGCAGCTCGGCATGGCCGCCGGGCCAGTTCTCCACTTCCGTGGTGGTTGTCAGCTGACCGCCGACTTCAATGCCGGTAATCAATGCGGGTTTGAGGTTGGCGCGGGCGGCATAGAGGGCGGCGGTGTAGCCGGCCGGTCCGGAGCCCAGCACTATCAGTCTGTGGTGCACGGTGTCTGGCATGATGGTTCGCAGGCAAAAAAACTTGGCGCATTCTAGGGAACGACTCGGGAAGTCTCAAACGCGCGCCGAAAACGCTTGCGCGAGCTTTAGTCGGACACGCGTCCGTGTGGTCTTGGCAAGTTGATGAAAGGCCGGTTACCTTTTCAACGAATGACAAAGGGGGCGTCATGAGGTTCTGTTACGGCTTGTTGGCTCTGCTGGTTGCCGCCACGCCTTCTGCCCATGCGGTAGAGCTTGGTGCTATTCCCCAGTTCGACGATCTCGACCTCTCGCCGGACGGTCGGCACATGCTCATGGTCCGCTCGTCCGGGGAGGCCTACGACCTGGTGGTGCGTCGCCTCGACACCGGCGAAGACCAGACGCTGCTCGAGGGTGGTGCGCAAAACGGCCTCATCAACTGGTGTCGATGGGCAAACGACAACCGCCTCATCTGTTCTACGCGCACGTATCTGCCAGCTCCGCGGCTGGGACACATTGCGCGGACCCGGCTCATTGCCATCGATGCCGACGGCGACAACCAGCTGGGACTCGTGCCTCGGGCAAAAGTGCTGGAGCGACGGCCGCCGGAATGGAACGCGCAGGTCCAGGATCGCGTTGTCAGCTGGTTGACGGATGATCCGGAGCACGTGCTGGTGCAGTTGAACCGGGATCACCCGAACCGGCCGAGCGTGTTCCGTCTCAACATTTACACGAATAACCTGGTCAGGGTGCAACGCCCGCGCGACATCATCCGCCGCTGGTATTCCACCTACGAGGGAGACGTGCGCCTTGCAATCGGTTATCGCAAGAACCGCGATCCGGTGGTCTTCCGGGTGAACGGCCGCAAGCTCTTCGAGTTCGAAGACCTGGCCTTCAAGAGCGAGATCCCGCCGCAGCCGCTGGGATTTTCGGCGAATCAAACAGAGGTCTATATGAGCCTCACCAACGGTGAGGATCGGCATGGTATTTACCGCGTGGACATGGCGACGGGGCAGGTGCTCGAACCGCTTTTCCGCGATCCGGACTTCGACGTGTTTGGCAGCCTCATTCTGCATCCCGACTCGGGTGCGCCGGTTGGGGTGAGCTACCTGGGTCACCACCCGAAGCTCGAATTATTTGACCCCGTGCTCGAAGAGCTCTTTGCCGACATCCGCGCGGCGCTGCCCGGCGAGCAGATGCGCCTGGTCTCGAGCGACGTGGCCTATCAGC
This sequence comes from Pseudomonadales bacterium, assembly GCA_028285415.1. Classification (GTDB taxonomy): domain Bacteria; phylum Pseudomonadota; class Gammaproteobacteria; order Pseudomonadales; family Azotimanducaceae; genus UBA4421. The sequence continues at coordinate 3,673 of JANQPF010000032.1, read as the reverse complement.
GGTTTGTGCTGCAGAGTTATGGCGGCGTCAGCCCGGGTTATTACCTCTACGATCGTGCAGACGGGGAGGCGACGCTCATCGGCAAAGACTACCCAGACCTTGCGGACGACAAGGTCGTCGACCTCGAACCCGTGCAGTACAGCACCCGTGACGGACTTGCGATTCCCGCTTATCTGGCGCGTCCCGAAGGGCTGGGGCCGTTCCCGACCGTGCTCCTGCCCCATGGTGGTCCGTATGCGAGAGACTCCGCGGAGTTCGACGCCTGGAGCCAGTTCCTGGTCGATCACGGCTACGCGGTGCTGAAACCGAACTACCGCGGCTCGGTGGGCTACGGTGAAGCCTACATGCAGGCCGGCTACAAGCAATGGGGCCTCAAGATGCAGGAAGACCTCATGGACGGGCTCGACTGGCTGGTTGCCGAAGGCGTTGCAGATCCCTCCCGGGTATGCGTGGTCGGAGCTAGCTACGGGGGCTACAGCGCGCTCGTTGCCGCCTACAAGTTCACCGACAAGATCCACTGTGCGGTGAGTCTGGCCGGCATATCGGACCTCGAAGACATGGTCAGCCGTCTCTATCAGTTCGACCTTGCGGTGCGCAATCGCGAGCGGATTCAGGAGGGCAGTGAGCTCAGAGCCAACTCACCGCTGCGGCAGGTGCAGAGCATCAACGTGCCGGTGCTGCTCCTGCACGGCAACCGCGACACCGTGGTGCGGGTCAAGCAGAGTCGTGAGTTTGCGGCGGCGCTCGAACGTCACGGCAAACCGTTCCGCTACGTGGAGCAGGTCAACGGCGATCACTTCCTGAGCATGAGCAGCCAGCGCAGCCAGTTTTTTGTCGAGATGCGGAATTTCCTAACCGAACATCTCAGCGCCGGTGCGCGATGAGCTCAAGAGGCTGTCGACACGGCTGACGATCTCCTCGCTCCGGAATGGTTTCGCGAGATAGGTGGTCGTGTCGTCGGGTTTCCAGTCGTCAAGCTCCTGATCGGTAAAGCCCGAGATGAAAAGGACCGGCAGATCCGGCGCGCGCCGCCGCAGACGGCGGATGAGATCAGCGCCGGATACGCTTGGCATCACAACGTCGGCAATCACCAGCGCCACTTTGTTCGGGTCGAAGAATTCCAACGCAGCGCTTGGGTCGGTAAACCCTCGGGCGTGATAGCCGGCGCGGGTCAGCGCATTGCGAATGACGCGCACGATGCCGGGATCGTCGTCGATGATGAGCACGTAGGTTTCGTTGTCGATGAGTTCGAGCATCGGCTCATGATCCCGCGTCTCGGCGATCGGCAGAAACACGCGGACCGCGGTGCCGCTGCCGGGCTGCGAGTCGATTTCGATGAAACCCCCGTACTGCGCGGCAATCCCGTAGCAGGAAGACAGACCCAGCCCGCTGTTCGCCGTGTTGGTTTTTGTGGAGAAGAACGGATCGAACACGCGCGCCTGCGTGTCGGAATCTATCCCGGATCCTGAATCGCGGACTTCGAGGACGGCGAAGACACCTTCGTGATCGCTCGTGTTGTTGCCGTCCAACTCAACCGACTGCAGGGATACCTCGAGCTCTCCGCCTTCGGGCATGGCTTCACGCGCGTTGTTGACGAGATTGACGAGCACCTGCTCGAACTGTGCTTCCTCGATGCGCACCAGCAACGGCTCTTCGCTGTAGGATTCGATGATGATGTAGCGGGAATCCAGGCCGTGCTGCAGCAAGAGGCTCCGTTCCCGCAGGATGTCGCTCAAATCGTGGATGTCTGTCGAAGTCCGCTGGCCGTGGCCGAACGTCAGGAGTTTGTTGGTGAGGGCTGCCGCGTTACCCGCAACGCGACTGATTTCCTGCCGGGCGCTGCCTTCCGGCAGCTCATCCGCGATGCCCAGGATCACCGTGAGCATGTTATTGAAATCGTGGGCAACCGCGGCCGCCATGGAACCCATGCTTTCCAGGCGCTGGGCCTGCGTCAGCTGGTCGCTGACCTTGCGTTCTTTCTCGTAGTTGCGCAGCACCAGCAGCGTGCGGTTGGGATTGCCGCGCATGACGTCGGGCGCGGCGTAAGCCTCGACCCACACCCAGCGGCCGTTGGCGTGGCGCATCCGCAGCTCTGCCCGGAGCGGATCCTCACCGGGCTCAAGCGTGCCGAGCAGTCCCACCTCCTCCGGGTGGAGGTAATAGTCGAGCGGCCGGTCGATCAATCGCTGCGGGTCGTAACCCAGGAGCTTCGTCACGCCAGGGGTTGCAAAGTAGATGTCGTTGCCCGAGACTTGGAGGACCGTGTCGAAATAGTTGGCGACAATGCTCTCCATGACGTTCAGCCCGCGCGATGATTGCTGGGCGTTCGCCGTTGCACGCTGTAGAGAGCGCACCCGTGACTGTTCCGACAGCTGCACGATCATGAACACGACAGCGCACACGAGGGCCGCCACCGCGGCGGTCGCCGATGCGGTTTCCTCCCCGGCGTTGACGGCAACCCAGATACAGCGCGTCAGAATGACCGCCAGCCAGAATTTGGAGCCGATGGGCCCGAGCAGCGCTACGCCCGCGGCGAGCGCAATCAGCACAACGCAGCTCACTTCCGGGTCGGCGGCGAAGAGCATGCTCTGCAACATCAGGTTTGCCGCGAGGTAGTGGCCGGCGACCAGCGCGTTGTGTGAATAGCGCAGGATCAGGAGCGCCACCGGGATGGTCGCGGCGGCAAGGAAGATGAGCAGCGCAAGCTGGCCGTAGCCGTAGAATCCCGTCATCGCAGCGGCCACCAGCGCCGCCGCGGTTGCGGCAAGGCACAGATAGGTAAAGAGCTGCGCCTGACGGTCGTCGCGCCTGTCTGCGGGGAGCAGCGTTTCCTCGACGAAGGAGGCGATACTCATCAGAGGTTTACCGGTTCAAGGCGATTCGAACAGCGCTTCGAGATCTGCATCAGACGTCTCGAGCAGCGTATCAACCCAGCCGTGAAACCGTTGCCCGCCTTCTTCATTGCGCCCGAAGAGCACATGGTCCTTGAAGCCCGTTTCCAGCGCCCGCTGCTGTTTCAGGCCCGTGGCATAGTCTTCCTCTTTCACGACGTGCTCTAGGAAAGCGAACTGGGCATGCGCCGCTTCAGCCTGCTCCTCGTTTGGCGCATCCGCCATGACATAATTTTGGACGGTGATCGATTCGCCGGGTTTTTCTCCCGGGAAGAGTTGAGAAATCATCACGGAGCGGCCGCCGCCGTCGAATGACGCAATGGAGACGTGCGGAAAGATGGTCCATACGCCGCTCATGAGGTGCTCGGTGTTCCACTCTGCTTCGTCCTGTTCCTCATAGGCCAGGAGGCTCGGGTCCGGCGACGTCACGCGCTGATGTGGACCCCAGGCGTAGTACATGGATTTGTGCGGAAAGTTCGAGCCGAAGCTGTCCTTGTGCAGAATCGGCAGGTGATACAGATCGAGGTAGCCGTCGTAGGCGATTTTCCAGTTGGGCCCCGCAACCGAGCGGCGTTCGAAGAGATGCCAGTTGGCGAAGTCGAAGTGCGCGAGGAGCTCATCGTAGCCGGAGAGAAACTTCTCGATGGGAAGCGTCGACTCCGGGTTCGGCGTCACCCAGATGAGCCCGGCGCGTTCCAGCGTGGGCAGGCGCTTCAGCCCGTAGCAGGACTTGGCGATGTCGCCGAACTCCTTCTCAGAGAAGATGCCGACGAGTTCTCCGT
>JANQPF010000028.1 GCA_028285415.1 Pseudomonadales bacterium | reverse complement strand
ACTGTACTCGCACCCGAAGGTGCTTTCTCGTTCGACTTGCATGTATAAGGCGTGCCGCCAACGTTCAATCTGAGCCATGATCAAACTCTTCAGTTTAATCTCTTTACCGAGTCACTAGCCGTGATCAATCACTGTTAGTCACTGGCAAGATAAAAGGTATTGGTTGTTTGAGCTTTCACTCTGATAACCAAAAAATCATTGCTCGAAACGAATTACGTGTTCCCACACGAATGGCTTGTCGTACTGGTTTTCTAGCTGTTTTTCCCATCACGCTGCACATGGTGATCGGTGGCTGGATAAGCCTTCAGCATCCAGTACTAATATACTTTTCTTTGTTAAAGAGCAGCCGTCAGAGCCTGAGCCCCGCGGCAAGGGAGGCGTATTATACGTACGCGCTAACCTTGCGCAACACCTAATCGAAATATTTTCTAATTATTTTCTGGCGCCGGCGAAAGCCCGTTGCTCAAGCCTTCACCAGGAGGTGATAAACCTTCTTCCCGCGCCGCAGGACGAAGTAACTGCCGTAGAGCGCCTGACTGAAATCGAGCTCATGGCGCGGGTCGGCGACGGCTTCACCGTTGAGGCGCACGCCCCCGCCTTGAACGAGCTTGCGCGCTTCGCCCGTGGATTTGGTGAGGCCCGCCTCCACCATGGCCGTCAATAGTCCCGCACCGTCCGCTGCTTCGGTGCTGGCAAGTCCATCCTGCTTCAGCTGCGCAAGGTCGCTTTCCAGGAGCGCGCTCAGTTCACCGCCGAAGAGCGCTGCGCTGATGCGCCGCGCAGAAGCCACCGCCTCCTGGCCATGAACCAGTGCCGTGACCTCCTCGGCAAGCCGTCGCTGCGCGGCGCGCTGTTCGGGCCGGGCGTCGAGATCAGCCGCCAGCGCCTCAATGTCCTCCTGCTCCAGAAAGGTAAAGTAGCGCAGGTAGTTGACCGCATCCGCATCGGCCGTATTCAACCAGAACTGATAGAAGGTATAGGGGGAGGTCTTCTCGGCGGAAAGCCACACGGTGCCCGTGGCGGTTTTACCGAACTTCGATCCATCCGCCTTGGTCACCAGCGGCAGCGTCAACGCAAACGCGTCGCGGCTGAGGTGACGCCGCACCAGATCCATGCCCGAGACGATATTGCCCCACTGATCGCTGCCGCCAATCTGCAGGCTGCATTCATAGCGCCTGGCAAGTTCCAGATAGTCCATGCCTTGCAGCAGCATGTAGCTGAACTCGGTGTAGGAGATGCCTTGATCGGCTCGCTCCAGACGCTGGCGCACCGATTCGCGCTGGATCATCTGATTCACCGAGAAATGCTTGCCGATGTCGCGCAGAAACGAGATGACGTTGAGGTTTTCCGTCCACTCGAGGTTGTTGCACATGATGGCGCCGTTGTTACCTTCAAAATCGAGGAACGGCTCTACCTGAGTACGTAATGCTTCAACCCATCCTGAGACGACGTCAGAGTCGTTGAGGGTGCGTTCGTCAGCCTTGAAGGACGGGTCGCCAATGAGCCCGGTGGCACCGCCGAGCAGCAGGATCGGCCGGTGGCCGAACTGCTGGAAGCGCCGCAGCGCAAGCAGCGGCACCAGCGAGCCGATGTGCAGGCTGTCCGCCGTCGGGTCAAATCCGCAGTAGAGCGTCCGCGATCCGCTTGCCAGATGGTCGCACAGCCCATCGTGGTCCGAGACCTGCGAGACCAGGCCTCGCCATTCCAGCTCCTTCATAAGGTCGCGTGACATCGTCGTGCTCGAACCGGGTGGCGTCAAAAAGGGGATGCGCACCATATCAAAACCGCGATGTTCCGCAAACTTACAGTCACGGAAACGTGACGAAAGGGCTGGCAAGGTACTTACAAATTCGTATACTCCGCGAATATACGAAAAACACTCCGTAAGCTACGGTTTTAGAACAATATTTTCGTCGCGAGTCGACACGCTCGCGATAACGCAAAGGACGGTAGGCCAAGCGTGCAGTTTCCGCGGACACATCTATTTGTGGTGATCATCTTGAGCTTCGGGCTCTGCTCGTTCGTCATCGCAAAATTTACCGAAGACCCGGTGGATGACCGCTTCACGTCCGAGTCCGTGCTGCTCGAGCTGCCCGCGCCGGAATCCGGTGAAGTCATCGATCTCGCCCTGCCGCCGCCGCTGGAAGAACCTGCGGACCTGATCACACCGCCGGCGCCGCGCCCCGAGGACAAATGGGAAACCCTGACCGCCAAGGTCAAACCCGGCGACAACCTCGCCGTCATTTTCAAGCGCAACGGACTGAGCGCACGCGATGTCCACCTCGTCAGCCATTCCAAGCCGCTTGGCAGCCGTCTCAAGAACATCTTCCCCGGCCACGAGATGACGTTTTACGTCGACTCGGACAAGCGGCTGATGCGCCTCACTTACAGCACGGGGCCGCTCGACACGTTGCACTACGAGCGCAACGGCGACGACTTCGCGGCCGAACAGGTGACCGCGGAGCCCGAGCGGGCGCTCGCCTACAAGCACGGCACCATCGACCACAGCCTCTTTGTGGCCAGTCAGCGGGCGGGACTGTCGGAAGCATTGACCATGCGGTTGGCGCAGATTTTCCAGTGGGACGTCGACTTTGTCCTCGACATCCGACCGGGTGATGCGTTCTACGTCGTGTTCGAGGAGCTCTATCACAACAACGAGTTCATCGGTCACGGCAACATCCTTGCCGCGGACTTCGTCAATCAGGGTGATCACTACCGCGCCATTCAATACACCGACGCCAACGGCGACAGCGACTACTACGCCCCCGACGGCAACAGCATGCGCAAAGCCTTCCTGCGTGCGCCGGTATCATTCACGCGCATCAGCTCGAACTTCAACCTGCGCCGCGTGCACCCGCTGTGGAAGACCGCCCGACCGCACCGTGGCATTGATTACGCAGCACCCACCGGCACGCCGATCATGGCCGCCGGCGACGGCAAGGTGCAGATCGCCTCACGCACCCAGGCCAACGGTAACTACATCGTCATTCAGCACGGCCAACAGTTCGTGACCAAATACCTGCATCTGTCCAAATTCGGCCGCAACGTGCGCAGCGGCAGCAAAGTGAAGCAGGGACAGATCATCGGCTATGTGGGTGCCACCGGCTGGGCGACCGGGCCGCACCTGCACTATGAGTTCCTCGTGAACGGCGTGCACCAGAACCCTCGCACCGTGAAGCTGCCCGATGCGGAGCCAATCGCCGAGCAGGAGATGTTGCGCTTCACGGCAGAGATTGCTCAGTACAGCGCGCTCCTGGACAACTACAAAAGCCAGGTTTCCGTCGCCCTCGCCCGGTGACCAGCATCCCGTCCGATATTTTCCTCGGCTGCATCAGCGGCACCAGCGTAGACGGCCTCGACATTGCGGCAGCCGTTTTCGACGATACCGGCGCGGAAGTGATGGCGGCGACTACGACTCCGCTCCCGGATGAGCTGCGCGACGCGCTCCTCACGCTCGGCAAGCCCGGTGACGACGACCTGGACCTTCTCGGTCACACCGACGCAGCCCTTGGGGACTTCATTGGTCATGCCCTGATCAATTTTCTGGCTTCGGCGGGTATCTCTGTCAGCGACGTGCGCGCCGTCGGCAGCCATGGACAAACCGTCAGACATCGCCCGGACGCTTCACCCCACGGCCCGGCCTTCACCATGCAGATCGGCGACCCGAACCGCATTGCCGAAGTATCCGGGATCACGACGGTGGCCGACTTCCGCCGCAGGGACATGGCCGCGGGGGGCCAGGGAGCGCCGCTCGTGCCACCGTTTCACGAATTCGTCTTCGGTCAGCTGAGCGCACGACCGGTTGTCGTCAACATCGGCGGCATCAGCAATATCACCGTTCTCGGCGGCACGCTGACCGGCTTCGACACGGGTCCGGGCAACGCGTTGCTGGACGCGTGGTGTCAACGCCATCGCGGGAAGCCTTACGACAAGGACGGCGCCTGGAGTCAAACCGGGACCGTCGGTACGGCCCTGCTGAACGCCATGCTGAGCGACCCCTACTTCACGGCCGAGCCGCCCAAGAGCACGGGACGGGAGTACTTTCATCTGGACTGGTTGCGCAGTTTGCCGAACGTCGAGGACGCGGATCCCGTCGACGTCCAGGCGACCCTGGTGGAACTGACCGCACAATGCGTGACGGATGCCCTCGCCCGCTGGGCGGCGGGCTACACCGACGTCGTCGTTTGCGGCGGTGGTCGTTTGAACTCTCATCTCTTGGCAAGGCTGAGTGATCTGTCGGCGGCGCCCGTCCATCCCAGCGAGCACTTTGGTCTCGACGGCGACAGCATCGAGGCAACCGCTTTTGCCTGGCTCGCCCATCGGCACCTGTCAGGTACCCCGGGCAATGCACCCGGCGTCACGGGCGCTGCCGGCGAACGCGTGCTCGGGGCGATTTATCCTGCCTGAGGGAAGGGCCGTACCGGGCGGTCAGAGCGAGAAGGAATTACCGCATCCGCAGGTGGACGCCGCATTAGGATTGGTAACGACAAACTGCGAGCCGCTCAAGTCTTCGACGTAGTCCACTTGCGCACCCTCGAGGTAGGGATAACTCATCGCATCCACCACCATGCTGACACCATCGTTTTCGATGACGGCGTCATCGTCGGCTACGTCCTCGTCGAACGTGAAGCCGTAGGAGAACCCGTTACAGCCACCGCCGGTGATGAATACGCGCAGGCGCAGCGCGTCGTCGCCTTCAGCCGCGATGAGCGCTTTGACCTTGTCGGCCGCCCGGTCGGAGAAAATGATGTTTGCCTGCATAGCTGCCAGCGCAACGCGCCTGTATGAACTCGAAGCTCGATTATCCCTACCCGCCCAAACGGCGGTCAAGACGATGTCGGACTTTCTAAATAGCGCCAGAGCTTTGTCTGACGACGCGCCTTTCTATTCGGAGGAGTTTTCGACGTTGAGCTTGTGCACGTTCTCGCCGGTGTTGGCCGTCTCTTCATGCACCAGCTGACCATCGACGAGCGCGCCGAGCTGCATTTCGATCAGCTTGTAGTAGAGATTACCTTCCACCCGCGCCTGGGCGGCAAGCTCGACTTTGTGGCTCGCGTAGACGTTGCCTTCGATGAGACCGGCAATGACCACGTTGGGCACGCGCACTTCACCGGCAATGCAGCCTTCTTCGCTGATGACTACGGTTGCGCCTTCTTTGTCTGCGAGCACGTTGCCGGTGACCTTGCCCGAAACGTAGAGCTGGTCAGAGAACTTGATGTCACCGATGACTTCCGTATGCGGCGCAATGAGGGTTACGCCTTTGTCCATCTTTCGTCTCGCCATGCCTTGCCTCGTAGTCCGTTCCGTTCCACCCTCGCCCAAACTACAACGCGGGCCAGGGAAATGTAACCTGCAGAGGATCCTTGCCTTTCTGGCTGGCCGTGACCAGCACGCGGTCCGGCTCGAAGCCCTCGGGCAGCGTCAAGATTCCAGCAACATCCTGAAAAAAGCGGAACCTGAATTTCAAAGGATACGTGGTGAGATCGCTCATTTCTGTGAGAGACAGCACTGCTTCATCAATTTCTTTGTCAGCCTCCTCAGCCGCAAAGCGACCAATGACGTCCAACCGCACATCGCCGTTGATGTAGCTGCGTCGCAGCGCCACCTGGGTCAAGAGAAGCTCAAACGTGTACTGCCCATCATCGTCGATCGGCTGCACGTCAAACTCGGTCACGTGCAGCCCCTCCGTCAAGCTGCCGGGCGCCATGAGGCTCTTGTAGAAAGTGAGCTCCTCTTGCAGCAGCGACGCTTCCTTTCGCATGTCCGCCAGATCAACGCGCAATTCACTGCTTGCCTCTCGTTGTACCCGTGCGTTGAGCTCAGCGTCAATCAGCTTGCTTTCGAGATCAGCCAACTCCTGCTGGAGACCCGCCACGTCCTGGTTCAACAGCGTATTGGACACCCGCGACGAGAGGCTTTCGTCCTGGCCCAGAGCGTAACCAAGCACCAGACACAGCACGCTGATGACGCACGTCACGGCGATGACAGCAGGGCGCCGCCAGGGTTGGTGTGCAACGACTTTGAACTCAGGAGAGCTTCGCTTGGAAAAAATCGACCTGTCCTTAACGCCAACGAAAAGCCAGTATACTAGGCGACAACGCTAGAGAGCCTCACTGCTTCAGGACGTACTCGAGGCTCCATCAAAGACTAGCACGCGGTCTGCTGCACAACAGGAAGTAAGACACGAAAATCAAACCGCCCATATCGCTCGAGATGTTTCGCCGTCAGCTGGCGACCGTCGATGCACAACCGCAACTGGCGGTGCTTGGCGTTGCAACGGGTGTGGTCACGGCTGCGGTCATCCTTACCTTCCGTTTTGTCATCGATTCGAGCCTCGCTTTCCTGCCCGGCCCCAGCGTCGAGAACTTCGAGGGTCTGGATGTTGCAACCCGCGCCATTCTGGTCATTGCCGGCGCGGCGGTTCTGGGCCTGTTGCTCAACCGCTACCGCCCGGCCGCCCGGCGTGTCGGGGTAGTACACGTCATGGAGCGTCTGAGTCTGCACCAGGGCAACCTGCCGCTGAAGAACGCGATGATTCAGTTCATCGGCGGCGCGCTGGCGCTGATCAGCGGTCAGTCCGGGGGACGCGAGGGACCGGCGATCCATCTGGGCGCCACCGCGGCGAGTCTGCTGGGACGGGCATCGCGCCTGCCCAACAACAGCCTGCGTACGATGGTTGCGTGTGGCACGGCCGCCGCCATTGCGTCGAGCTTCAACACACCGATTGCCGGCGTCATTTTCGCCATGGAAGTTGTGATGATGGAATACACCATCGCAAGCTTTATACCCGTCATCGTGGCAGCGGTGACATCAACCATCATTACGCAGTTCTTCTACGGCAACGAACCCGCTTTCACCGTTGTTGCCGACATGTCCATGACCTCACTGCTCGAGATTCCATACCTTGTCCTCGGCGGACTTTTGATCGGCGCCGTTGCCGCGGGTTACATCCAGTTGATCCAGGCGTTTGCCCGTTTGTCTGAACAGCCCCTGTGGCAAAGAGTCATCCTGGGCGGCGCGATAACCGCGGCGGTCAGCACGATGCTTCCCCAGGTCATGGGCGTCGGCTACGACACCGTCAACCAGATCATGCTGACGGAAGTCTCGATCGTCATTCTCGTGGCCCTGCTTGTGGGGAAGGCGTTGACCAGCGCGGCAGCGGTCGGCCTCGGCATGCCCGTGGGCCTGATCGGACCGACACTCTTTCTCGGCGCAACCGTAGGCGGGATTTTCGGCGGCCTCCTGATCAGCTGGCAGGGCGCCGACATTTCGCTGGGTTTTTACGTGATGCTCGGCATGTGCGCCATGATGGGTGCTGTGCTGCAGGCGCCGCTTGCGGCCCTCATGGCGGTCATGGAAATGACGGCCAGCACCGGCTTGATCATGCCGGCCATGGTCATCATCGTGGTGGCAACCCTTGTGACCAGTCAGGTCTTCAAGCAGCAGTCGGTATTCATCACCACGCTCAACACGCTCGGCCTGCAATACCCGCCGAGTCCTGTGACGCTGCACATGGAACGGATCGGGGTGACCGCCATCATGGACCGTTCGGTGCGCCGCGTCAGCGCAACCATCAGCCAACAGCTGGCACAGGAGATTGTTGCGGATCCACCACACTGGTTGGTTGTCGACGACAATGACGGTAATCTCGCCGCCGTTCTGCGCACCGGCGACCTGGCAGCGTTCATGGAAGCTCGCGATGAGTTGGAAGAAGAAATTCGCCTGCTGAGCATGCCGGGAAATCGCCTCGACGTGACGACAATTGGCTCCGAGGCCACGGTGATGCAGGTGCAGAACATACTGAGTCGCACGCAGGCTGAGGCCTGCTGTGTCACGCGAACGACGGCACCAATGATCAATCCTGTCGTCGGTATCGTGACGCGCAACCACATCGATAACTACAGGAACCGCACCGAATGACCGGATACCTCTGGCTGAAAGCCTTCCACATCGTCTTTGTCGTCACCTGGTTTGCCGGTCTCTTCTACCTGCCGCGTCTGTTCGTCTACCACAGCACCGCAACCGACGAAATCAGCCGCGAGCGCTTCAAGGTGATGGAATCAAAGCTCTTCCGCGTCATCATGAACCCGTCGATGCTGCTGGCGCTCATTCTCGGCGTCTGGATGCTGCTGCTGTCCTGGCAGGCGTACTCCGACAAGCTGTGGCTCTGGCTGAAGATCTTTCTGGTGGTGTTGCTTATCGGGTATCATCACTACTGTCTGCGCATCATCAAAGCGTTTGCGCAGGATCAGGTAATACACAGCGAAAAGTTCTTTCGCATTTTCAACGAACTTCCCAGCCTGGTACTCGTCGCGGCGGTGATCCTGGTGGTGGTGAGACCCTGGCAATAGAATAATGAACCGAGCAACCTCCACGAATCTCATTCAACGCGCCCAGCGCAGCATTCCCGGAGGGGTTAACTCGCCGGTGCGCGCTTTCAAAGGCGTCGGCGGTGATCCGGTCTTTTTCGTGCGCGGTGAAGGCCCTCACCTGACCGACGTCGACGGCAATCAGTACATCGACTACGTCGGTTCCTGGGGACCGATGCTGCTCGGTCACGGTCACAAGGCGACGGTTGCAGCGGTGATCGCACAGGCAGAGCAAGCGCTCGGCTTCGGAGCCCCCACCGAAGGTGAGATCAACCTGGCCGAAAAAATCATAGACATTGTGCCTGGCATCGAGAAGGTGCGAATGGTCAACTCCGGCACCGAAGCCACCATGTCGGCGATTCGCCTGGCGCGAGGTTTCACCGGCCGGGATCTCATCGTGAAGTTCAGCGGCTGTTATCACGGTCACTCCGACTCACTGCTCGTCAAAGCGGGCAGCGGGGTGCTGACGCTGGGCATTCCCAACTCACCGGGCGTGCCGGAAGCCGTTGCGTCCAATACGCTGACCCTGCCGTTCAACGACATTGATGCCGTCCGGAACTGCTTCAACGAGTACGCCGGAAAAATCGCCTGCCTGATCGTCGAACCTGTCGCCGGCAACATGGGCTGTATCCCACCGCTGCCAGGCTTTCTCGAGGGATTGAAGGAAGTTACCGCTGCAGACGGCGCCGTGCTGATTTTCGACGAGGTCATGACCGGCTTCCGCGTCGCCGCGGGTGGTGCTCAGGAGTTGTACGGTGTCATGCCGGATCTGACCACGCTCGGCAAAATCGTCGGCGGCGGCTTACCGGTGGGCGCGTTTGGCGGACGGGCGGACATCATGGCGCACATCGCACCGGAGGGCTCGGTGTACCAGGCCGGCACGCTGTCCGGTAATCCGCTGGCGGTCGCCGCTGGCCTGACCACCCTCAACCATCTGACCGACGACGTTTATCGGCAGGTTGCAGAAGCTACCGATACGCTGGTTGCGGGGCTCGCCGAGCGGGCAGAGGCGCATGGCCACCAGGTAGCGACGAATCACGTTTGCGGCATGTTCGGCATCTTTTTCGACACCGATCGCGCCGAACACTTCGAGCACGTTGCCAATTCCAACACGGACAAGTTCAACCGCTTCTTCCACGCGATGCTCGATCGCGGCGTCTACCTTGCACCGTCGGCATACGAGGCAGGATTCCTTTCCTGTACGCATAGCGCAGAGGTCATCGCAGCCACGCTGGATGCCGCTGATCAGGCCTTCGCCGCCATCTAAACCAGAGGGAACGTATTCATGTACGACGTTTTTGGGCTCGGGAACGCGCTCGTCGATACCGAAGTGGAGATCGACGATGGATTCCTGCGCACACACGACATCGCCAAAGGCCACATGACGCTGGTCGACGCCGACGAAATGCACAGCCTCGCGAACGCCGTCGAGGAGCTACCCAAAAAGCGCGCGAGCGGCGGTTCTGCGGCAAACACGATTTACGCCGTACAGGGATTCGGCCTGCAGGCTTGTTACACATGTAAGCTGTCTCACGACCCTACAGGCGATTTTTTTGTCACCGACATCACTGCATCAGGCGTTCAGATCAATTCCAACGCACAGCATGAAGGCAGCCGCAGCGGTCGCTGCCTGGTGCTGATCACGCCGGACGCACAGCGCACCATGATGACCGACCTCGGCATCTCTGTGGAGCTGGGTGTTGACCAGGTGCATGACGAGGCGCTCAAAAACTCGCGTTACTACTATGTCGAGGGCTATATGAGCGCCTCCGCAAGCGCTACCGAGGCTGCCGTGCACTGCCGCGAGGTGTGTGAGGCAAACGGTGTGTCCGTGGCGGTTTCGCTCTCCGATCCATCCATGGTCGAGTTTTGTCGTCCCACGCTCGAAGCCATGCTCGGCAATGGTGTGAATCAGCTTTTCTGCAACGAAGAGGAGGCGCTCAGCTGGGCCGGAACCGACCGCCTGGACGTGGCCATTGCCGAGTTGAAAGACATTGCCCCCGAGGTGTATCTGACTCTCGGCGCCCAGGGCTCACTTGCGATCAGCCGGGATGGCAGACACGAAGCGCCGGGCGTCAAAGTCCAGGCAATCGACACCACCGGCGCCGGTGACATTTATGCCGGCGCCGTGCTGGCGGCGCGCTGTCGCGACGCATCACCTATCGATGCCGCGCGTTTTGCAAACCGCTGCGCGGCTGAGCTGGTCACCCGCTACGGCGCCCGGCTCGACAACGTCAACGACTACGAGACGCTGGTCCGGGAGACGGCGTAAGCTATCTGGAAGAACGCGCCAGCGTCTCTTCTATTGCGCTGACAAAATCCTGCTGCGTCTTATTGGGCGGGCCATTGAACTCTGCAACCGTACGGACCAGCTGCGGAACGGATTGCTTCTGTTCGGCCGTCATGGAGGGCAGCGCCGGCGCCATGAGATCTTGCACCTTGTGCATGTAATTGGGGTCGGTGCTGAGGAGATGTGAGGCGACCGTATACATCTCGGTGCTGTCATTCTCGGCAAACCTGAGCTCCTCCCGGTACAGCCCGAGCAGATGCTGCTTCTGCTCTTCCGTTGGGTCGCCGCCCTGCCGCATGACCGCGAACATAAGAAGCGCCGCGAGCTCTCGCGCGGTCTCGACGCCGTAGAGCGGATTCACCTGCATGTTTTCCCAGCGGCGGCGCCGCGCCCAGAAAAACGGATTGAGGCTGTTGAGGTCGAACCCTGAGCGCTGCAGCGCGTTCAGCGCCCAGAGCAGGCCCGCAATCGCCGTGATGATGGCAATGATGATGTGCATGCAAAACCTCTCCCTGGCTCACGCATACGTTAATAGCCTGCCTGATCAATGCAAGCCGATAAACGGCAGTGTGCGGTCGATCTGCATCGTCGCAAGATCAGTCGCGCAGCCGACCGCCAGTACCTCAACGCCCTGTCGGGCGGCGTCGCTGACTGCGTTCGCGTAGTCCGGATCGATCTCGGCGGCAAGGGATACGCGGTCGATGCCGCAGTGCTGAGCGCAGAACACGAGCACCCCCCGGTCGCCCGCTGCCACGCATCGCGCAAGCGCGGTGACGTGCTTACGCGCACGCTCACTCACCGCATCCGGAAAAGCACCCAAGCCGTCTGCCTGGTAGAGCGTGACACTTTTGACCTCAACGTAGGCGGTCGCCGCGCCGTTCGTCACGGCAAAGTCGAAGCGTCCCTCGCCGTGGGGGATCGCAACCTCCGCTTTGACGTCGGCCGAGAGCTCCGCGAGCGGCTCAATCCCGCCTGCCCGCAGCGCTTCGCCCACCAGCTGATTGGCGCGCCCGGTGTTGACCGATACGAGACCGTGTCCCGATTCGACGAATTCCAGCGTGTGGGGATATTTGCGCTTTGGATTGTCGGATTGTGATATCCAGGCACGACTGCCGGGTTCCGCACATCCGGTCATGGCGCCGGTGTTTGGACAGTGCACCGTCAGGCGCTCACCGTGATCGAGCTCAACGTCAGCGAGAAACCTTTTGTAGCGCCTGAGCAGCGTCACGCCGGTCAGGTCAGGTAACTTCAACCGAGCCCCCAGGCAGACAGCGCCTCGTCGACGCGCTCGAGCCCGAGATCAATGGCCGCTTCGCTCGTCGTATACGCGAATCGGACGTACCGTTCGTGCTGATGCCGACCGAAATCGTCCCCCGGGGTGACGGCAACCTGAAACTCTTCCAGAAGGCGCGAGCAGAAATCGGCGCCGCTCATCCCGGTGTGGGACACGTCCACGTAGAGATAGAACGCGCCATCGGGCGTTACCGGTACGTGGAAGCCGAGCTGTTGCAGGCCGTCAGACAGACGCCGGCAGCGCGCCGCGAAGACTGCTGCGCGTTCTTCATGGATCTCGAGTGCCGCGGGACTGAACGCTGCCAGTGCCGCATATTGAGCTGGCGCATTGGGTGCAATGAACAGATTCTGCGCAAGCTTGGTGACACCCTCCACGGCGGGTTCCGGCACGACAAGCCAGCCCAGACGCCAACCGGTCATACCAAAATACTTGGAGAAGCTGTTGAGAATGAAAAGATCGTCGGCGAAGCTGAGACCTGAGGCGTAGTCCTTAGCGGCCGCGAGATCACGCCGCGACAAACCCTGATAAATCTCGTCGAGGATGAAAAAGCCGTCCCGCCCGCGCGCGTACGCGGCGATCGCGGCGATCGCCTCTCCGTCGAGCATGGTCCCGGTGGGATTTGCCGGTGACGCCAGTAACACACCCTTTGTCGCCGGTCCCCAAGCTTGCGCAACGTCTTCTACCGCCGGCTGAAACCCCTGGTTGGGGCCCAGCGGTATGGCGCGCGGAATGCCCCCTGCCAGCCGCGCGAAGACTTCGTTGCAGGGATAACCCGGATCCGTTATCAGAAGCTCATCACCCGGGTCCAGAAGGAGACCTGCCAGAAGCGTGAGGCCTGCGCTCGCGCCGCTGGTGATCACAATACGCGACGCCGGTACATCCAGTCCCAGGCGCTGATAGTGTCCGACGATCGCCTCCTTCAGAGGGGCAATGCCGGTCGCTGACGTGTACTTCGTGTGGCCCGCCGACAGCGCCTCCATACCGGCCGCCACTATCGGCGCCGCCGTGGGAAAGTCCGGCTCGCCGACTTCGAAGTGCACGACGGTCGCGCCGGCAGCCTCGAACTCAGCCGCGCGATCCAGGACTTCCATGACCTTGAACGGTTGTATCTGATCAATGCGGGCGGCGAACATTCCTACTCCTCGTGCGCAGCTAATCTCGGTTGGCGGCAGGCGATTTTCGGCCAACGCTTTTCCACGAAAACTTCATCACTTTAATATGGTGTTCCTGGATTCGTTCTGGTAGTTTACGCGCCCTTCGCAGTTCTGGGCCTCGAAAAGCCCGTACGAAAAGGATGATCTATGGCGGCAAAAGCAAAGACACCAGCTAAGAAATCAGCAACCAAATCCAAGACCACAGCAAAAACCAAAACTGCTACGAAAAAGAAAGCCACGACCCGCAAGAAGGCGGCTACGCAGTCGGCATCGGCAGCTGACTCTCAGTTCCGTAACTTTACGCCCTACCAGCCAAAGAAAACCGAACAGTACATGAACGAGCCGCAGCTTGCTCATTTCCGCTCTATCCTGATGAACTGGCGCCAGGAGCTCATGGAAGAAGTGGATCGGACCGTGCATCACATGCAGGACGAGGCCGCCAACTTCCCGGATCCCGCCGACCGCGCGACCCAGGAAGAAGAGTTCAGCATCGAGCTGCGTACCCGCGATCGCGAGCGCAAGCTGATCAAGAAAATCGATCAGACGATTGATCGTCTGGACCAGGAAGACTACGGCTACTGCGACACGTGCGGCATCGAAATTGGTCTCCGCCGTCTCGAGGCGCGTCCGACCGCCACCCAGTGCGTCGACTGCAAGTCCCTCGATGAGATCAAAGAGCGGCAGATCCACGGCTGACACGCCCGCGCGAACCGCTCCATGATTGTCGGGCGGTTCGCACCCTCCCCCACCGGACCCCTGCACATGGGTTCGCTCGTCACCGCGTTGGCGAGCTATCTCGACATCAAACAGCGCGGCGGCGAGTGGTTCGTGCGCTTCGACGACATCGATCCACCGCGGCAGGATCCGGATGCTATTGAGCACATTCTGACCGCCCTGGACGCTCACGGCTTGGCCAGTGATCGCGCAGTCGACTATCAATCCAATCACAGTCAACGCTACGAAGCAGCACTGGCAAAGCTCCAGAGCCAGTGTTTTCATTGCTCCTGCAGCCGCAGATCGCTCGCCGGCATCAGGGTTTACCCCGGAATCTGCCGCAACGAAACCGAGCCGCGGCCAGATACCGCCTTACGGCTGCGTATGCCTGATCGTGAGGTGGGCGTCGATGACGGTATCCTCGGTCTCAGGACGTTCAATCTGGCAGAAGCGTTCGGCGACACCATCATCAGACGACGCGACGGCTTGTGGGCCTACCACCTCGCCACAGCCGTGGACGACGGCAATGACATCACCCACGTGATGCGCGGCCAGGATCTTTTCGAGACCACGCCGATCCACGTTTACCTGATGGAACTGCTCAATCTGCCGGTACCCGTCTACTCACACCTGCCGCTACTACGTTTCGACGACGGGAGCAAACTTTCCAAACAAACTCACGCACCGGCCGTTGACAACACCTGCGCCGCAGACAACCTGCGCCACGTGCTGAGCCTGCTCGGACAGAACCCTCCCGCAGAGCCGGACTGGTCGGTAGGCCAGTGGCTCGGCTGGGGCACGACCGCCTGGCAAGTCGAAAAAGTGCCGCCGACGCTCGCCAACTTCACAAAAAAACCCTGAAAAAAGCGGCCCTTCGAGCGCGCGACGTGCAATTTCACGTTTGTTACTATGCGCGGTTATGACCGATGTATTGTTGATCGACGAGCAAGCTGAGCGCGGCGCTGAAGTGGTGCGGGCGCTCGTGGATCAAGGTGTGGACGCACGATGCGCCGCCACACCGCCCGACGATTACCAGTTGCGCGAATGCAGCTGCGTGGTTTGTCTCGACACGCTGATTGGCGAGCGTCTGCCGGACATGGCTTCCCTGTTGCCGGTTGTCGTCCTTTCTGAAAGCGCCTCCATTCCGGCTGCGGTGACCGCCATACGTCAGGGTGCAATCGACTACCTGGAGTTACCCTGCGAACTGCCAACGCTGCTGGCCGCGGTAGAGCGGGCACGCACCACGCCGTCCGCCGCCAGCCGTACAAGTCTCGAAAACTTTCCGATGATCGGTTCATGCGAGCAGATGCGTGAGCTCAAAGAAAGCATTGCGAAGGTGGCACCAACGGATTCGACCGTCCTGATACAAGGACCCTCCGGCACAGGCAAAGAACTGGTAGCCCGCGCGCTTCACGCCGCCAGCGGACGCTCGGGGGCGCCACTCATATCCATCAACTGCGCAACCGTCCCGCAGAATCTGATAGAAGCTGAGCTGTTCGGCCGCGAGCCTTTCGACAATCATGCCGGACACGCTGGTCTCATCGACGCCGCCGAAGCCGGCACGCTCTTTCTCGATGAGGTTGCAGAACTGCCCAGCGCCGCCCAGGCTCGATTGCTGCAGGTCCTGCAGGGTGAGAATCGCAGAGTAGGCAGCGCTGCGGCTCAGCCTGCCGACGTTCGCATCATCGCAGCCACGCACCGCGATCTCGGTGATTCGATGCGCAACGGCCACTTCCGCGAAGATCTCTACTATCGCCTGAACGTCGTCCGCCTGGAGCTGCCGCCGCTGTACAAGCGCCAGCAGGATGTCATAGAAATTGCCAGGTGGTTGCTGGAACGCACGGGCAAGCGTCTCGGCAAAGAAGACCTGGCGTTTAGCGCGGACGCGATCGACGCGATGCAGAACTATCACTGGCCGGGCAACGTCCGGGAACTGGAAAACGCCGTCGAGCGCGCAGTGATTCTCGCGGACACGAACGGTGAAATTTCTCAAACACTTCTTGCGATCGAACCCTCCACAACCGCCAGCGCGCCTGCCGAGAGCGCTCAGGAAGGCGACCAAACTTCCCTCGAAGACTACTTCGTGCGGTTTGTTCTCGACCACCAGGATCAATACACAGAGACCGAGCTGGCGGAGAAGCTCGGAATCAGCCGCAAGAGCCTGTGGGAGCGCCGGCAACGTTTGAACATCCCACGCCGCAAGACCCGCAAACGCGGCCCGCGACGCGATACACCCGTGGCGTAAAACGCTCCTTGGAAACGGTTGACCCCATTCGCATTGGCGACCACGACATTGTCGACACAGACCTCGACAAGAACGCGCTCGACGTCATCACCCAACTGAATGAGCACGGCTACGACGCCTATCTCGTCGGCGGATGCGTGCGCGATCTGCTCTGCGGCATGCAGCCAAAAGACTTCGACGTGGCGACGAGCGCCACCCCTCAGGAGGTGAAGGAAACCTTTCGCCGCTCGCGCCTGGTTGGGCGGCGCTTTCCCATTGCACACGTGCGCTACGGTCGTGAAATCATCGAAGTGTCGACATTCCGCAAAGGTGAGCACGATCACCTCGAGACCAACGATCAGGGTCTCATCGTCAAAGACCTTGCATTCGGTGACATGGCGGACGACGCATTTCGCCGCGACTTCACCGTCAACGCGCTGTACTACGACATCAACCACCACGAAATTGTCGACTATGTCGGCGGTCTGCAGGACATCGACGCGCGCCGCCTGCGCTTCATCGGCGACCCGGCAGAACGTCTTGCGGAAGATCCGGTGCGCTATCTACGCGCTATCCGTTTCGCCGCGAAACTCGGTTTCAGCATCGACGATAGCATTCTGGATCACGTCGAAGACACTGCCGAACGTCTGGACGCAATACCCAGCGCACGGCTTTTCGATGAGTTCATCAAGCTGTTTCTCTCCGGCTACGGTGAAGCAGCGTGGCGCATCCTGCGCGATACGCCCGTCGCTAGGAGCCTCTTTCCGAGCTGCAACCCCACGAGTGAGCTGATCGTGGACGCCATGCACAACACCGACGAGCGGATCGCCCAGGACCTGCCGGTAACGCCCGGTTTTCTGATTGCAGTACTCCTGTGGGAGGACTTTTCCGCGCGCAACGCCGAGGAGAATCCCGACGACAAGCCGGGGCCTATCTTCGACCTCGCAATGGATACCCTCGCAGTGCAGCAACAGCACATCACCATTCCGCGTCGCTACAGCATCTTTGCGCGCGAGGTCTGGCAGCTGCAACCGCGGCTGATAGCGCGCGCGCCGCGCAACATCCGTAGACTCCTCGGCCACAAACGCTTTCGCGCTGCCTTTGACTTCCTTTCGCTCAGGGGGGCGTATGATGCCGAGCTGAAATCCTGCGCCGACTGGTGGCAGCAGCTGCAGGATGCCGGGGAAGACGAGCAGCAGCAGATGATCGGCGCGCTGGGCGGCGGCGGCAAAAAACGGCGTCGGCGCCGGCGCGGCAGACGCGGTCAACCACGCAGCCCTGCAGACGGCCCGCTCGGGTAAAAATCCGTCCCGCGGAGTTGATTGCGCGCCGGCGCTTAGGGATGATTGAGGCCACTGCAACTCCAGTCGAAGTCAGTTTGCAAGCAGAGCTCCTGGTCGCCGAAACCCCTGGACAGATCGTCCGCAAAGTCGCGGCAGCCGCCGAACAAGATAAACTTCCCCGCTACGTCGCCGTAGAAGGCCCGATCGGGGTCGGCAAAACCACATTGGCCTCCCGCCTGGGACAGGCATTCCGCTACCCGGTCATGCTCGAACCCGTGGCAGAGAATCCCTTTCTGGACCGCTTTTACGCTGAAGGTGCACAGCATGCGTTACCCACGCAGCTCTTTTTTCTGCTCCATCGCGCGCGTCAAGTTGCCGATATGCCCGGGGACGATCTGCTGGGACCGAGCCTGGTGGCCGATTTCCTGATCGAGAAAGACAAGCTTTTCGCCAAGCTCACGCTCGACGATGAGGAGTTCCACCTCTACGAGCAGATCCACGCCAATTTGAATATGAACCCGCCCAGGCCTGATCTCGTGGTATATCTACAGGCGCCGGCCGAGGTGCTGCAGCAGCGAATCCGCGATCGCGGCATCGGCTTTGAACAGGGCATCAAAACCGAATACCTGGCGGAGTTGGCCGATGCCTACGCGGAATTCTTCTACTACTACGACGAAGCACCGCTTCTGATCGTCAACGCGGCCGAAATTGACTTCGCCAACAACCACAACCACTTCGAAGCGCTTCTCGATCAGGTTTTCCAGATGGATGGTGCGCGCCAGTTCTTCAACCCCAATCCGACCCTTCTGTGATGGTGGAAAACGTGCTTGAAAACGTGCGTAAGTTCACACTTGCAGCGCCCGGAGGCGTGCCTGGCAAGCCTCTGTTGTACAGTGCACACTTGGCCCACGGCCGGGGCGGTAAAATCACGTATTGGACAACTGCAACAGTTGGCTAAGCGGACAGGACAACCATGATCATTGCCCGGACAGCAAGCAAACTGGCCCAAGAGCTGGATCCCATACGCCACCGCGGCGGCGCACGTCGATGCGTCAGCCTGGTAACCACCCGAGGCAATTTCCACGACGGCCACGGCGCGGTCATGAACGCCGCCAGAACCGTGAGCGACATCGTCATCGTTGCGGTAGTGCCGAGGCCTGATCAGAACAACGGCAACGTCGTCACCGCCTCCGAGTTTTCCGATATCGGGTTTCTCGAGCACCACGCCGTCGACGTGCTCTACGCGCCTGCGGAGGATGCGCTGTTCCCGCGCGGTTTCGATCATATGTTCTATCTGCGCCCGCCTTACGCCTGCGGTGACATCGACGCGGGCCCTCACCCACTGACTCAACATCTCAAGATCATCAACGCCGTGCAGCCGGAGATCATGGTCTGGGGCGAAAAGAACTTCATCGAGTACTTCCGCGTCCGTCAGCTCATCAGTGATCTGGACATCCGCACCCAGGTGCAGTGTGTGCCAACCGTACGCCACGCCGACGGCGTCGCCGTCACCTCGGCAGTGGAGAACATGGAGCCTGAGCTGCGCAGCCAGGCGCCCATTCTGTATGAAACCCTGCAGAACGTGGCTCACGCCATCCGCACCGGCGCACGCAACTTCGGCAAAATCGAGAAGACTGCACGCCTGGCGTTGCGTGGCGCTGAGTTCGAGATTGATCACTTCAGCATCCTGGACGAGTCGAACCTGGCTCCAGCGACGGATACAACCACCACATATCGAATCGTAGGCAGCGTCAAACTGGGCGGTATCCCAGTGATCGACAGCCTGGGTTTGACACTTTGAGCCTGACAGCTACAGACGCCTGGAAAGCACTCGCCACAGCAGCCAACGGCATCGCCAGCCAACCTCTGAAAGATCTGCTTGCCGACGAGGCGCGCGCTGCACAACTGATCCACACGGTGGGGGGTTGTTACTTCGACTTCACCAAACAGTGGGTTGATATCCCAACGCTCGAGCGCCTGCACGAGCTGGCAGCGGCCACGGAGGTATCCACCAGAGCAGCCGCGATGCTCCGCGGAGACCCTATCAACCAGTCGGAAGGCCGCGCCGTCCTGCACAGCGCTCTGCGCGGTGGTGCAGCAGCAAACGTCGACGGCGAAGTCCGCGCAGTACAGGAGAAAATGACTGACCTCGCGAACGCCATACGCGGCGGGACCTGGCGGGGCTATACCGGAAAACCCATCACGGACATTGTCCACATTGGCATCGGCGGGTCGCACCTCGGTCCCGAGCTTGTCGTCCGCGCGCTCGCGGACTACGCGGACCCGAGGCTCACCGTCCACTTTGCGGCCAACATCGACGCGCACGATCTGCGCAGCGCGCTCAAGCACCTCAACCCGGCCACCACGCTGTTCATTGTCGTATCCAAATCGTTCACGACGTTGGAAACACAGGTCAACGCGACAAGCGCGCGCAGCTGGTTCGTCGAGCGCACCGGCAACGTCGATGCGATCGCGCAACACTTCATAGGTGTCACCACAAACGAGGAAGCCGCCAGCGCATTTGGTCTCGATGTCGACAATCTACTGCCGATGTGGGACTGGGTTGGCGGACGCTACTCGCTCTGGTCTGCCGTCGGCCTGCCTATCCTGTGTGCGGTTGGACCTGCGCATCATCAGGCTTTTCTCGACGGTGCAAAACTCATGGATACGCACTTCGCCGAGATGCCCGTCGAAAGCAACGTGCCGATGTTGAGTGCGCTTTTCGCAACCTGGAACTACAACTTCCTGGGTGCCGGCAGCCTTGCCGTGCTGCCATATGACGAGCGCCTGGCGCTTCTACCCGACTACCTGCAACAGCTCGAAATGGAGAGCAATGGCAAGTCCGTGAACATCGACAACCAGAGCGTCGACTACCACACGATGCCGATTCTCTGGGGCGGCACGGGGACCAAAGGTCAGCACGCGTATCACCAGTTGCTGCACCAGGGGACGCGTGCCTATGCGGCAGATTTTGTTGTCGTGGCGCGCGACGAGGCGGGTCTCGGGGAACATCACACCTGGCTTCTGGCAAATGCCCTCGCGCAAAGCCAGGCGATGGCCATTGGCTACGATGCGCCAGCGGAGCAACAATATCGCAACGTGCCCGGCAATCACCCTTCGACCACCATCGTCTTCGATGAACTCTCCCCGGCAAATCTCGGCACGCTCCTGGCGGCCTACGAGCACAAGGTGTTTTGCCAAGGCGCTATCTGGGGCATAAACTCGTTCGACCAGTGGGGGGTAGAGCTGGGCAAACAGCTCGCCAAACCTATTTTCGCAGAGCTCACAGGGCAGCCCGGAGGGGAGGCCCAGGACGCCGCCACGGCGCGGCTGATCAAGCAGCTCAAGACGTAGCCGCAAGGCCCCAGCTAGAAAGAGGAGGCACACCGTGAGCCAGGTCTATCCTGTCACCGAGTTCATGGCAGAACGGAGTTTCATCAACGACGATCAGTATCAGGCGATGTATGCGCGTTCCATCGAAGACCCGGACGCGTTCTGGGCGGAACAGGCGGACAAGTTCCTCGACTGGGAAGAAACCTGGTCGAGCGTTTCGAGCGCAAATATGGAGCAAGGCCAGATCAGCTGGTTCAACGGTGCGAAGCTCAACGTCACGGTCAACTGTATCGATCGCCACCTCAAAGACCGGGCTGAACAGACCGCCATCATCTGGGAGGGTGACGATCCGGCGAACGACGCCAGAGTCACCTACCAGGAACTTCACGACGCGGTTGGCAAGCTTGCCAACGGACTGCGCGAGCGAGGGGTCAAGAAGGGCGACCGAGTCTGCATCTACATGCCGATGATCCCGGAGGCGGCCTACGCCATGCTCGCCTGCGCGCGTATCGGAGCCATCCACAGCGTCGTGTTTGGCGGCTTTTCACCCCAATCGCTCAAAGACCGGATTCTGGATTCTGACTGTCGCACTGTCATTACCGCCGACGAAGGCGTAAGGGGCGGCAAAGCCATACCCCTCAAAGCCAACACCGAAGCTGCGCTTGCCGACTGTCCCAACGTGCATACGGTGGTCACCGTGCGCCGCACCGGTGGCGACGTGCCCTGGCAGGACGGACGCGACGTCTGGTATGACGAGCTGACCTCGGCACAGTCCACCGAAGCGGCGCCCGAAATCATGGACGCCGAGGATCCGTTGTTCATCCTCTACACGTCCGGATCGACCGGCAAACCCAAAGGTGTTCAGCATGCCACGGCCGGCTATCTCCTGCAGGCGGCGATCACTCACAAGTATGTGTTCGACTATCACGACGGAGACATTTACTGGTGCACTGCAGACGTCGGCTGGATTACCGGGCACAGCTATATCGTGTACGGCCCGCTCGCGAACGGCGCAACCACGTTGATGTTCGAAGGTGTCCCCACCTATCCGGACGCTTCCCGCTTCTGGCAGGTGATCGACAAACACCAGGTGAATACCTTCTACACTGCACCCACGGCGCTGCGACAGCTGATGGGCCAGGGTGACGACTACGTGAGCAGCACGAGCCGCCAGTCCTTGAACCTCCTGGGCACGGTCGGAGAGCCGATCAATCCCGAGGCCTGGGAGTGGTATCACCGCGTCGTCGGCGATCACCGCTGCCCCATCGTCGACACCTGGTGGCAGACCGAAACCGGCGGCATCATGATCACGCCGCTTCCAGGGGCAACCGCACTTAAGCCGGGATCGGCGACCAGACCGTTTTTTGGAGTGAACCCCGTCCTGTTGGACGAAAACGGCAAGGAGATTGAAGGCGCCGCATCCGGCAATCTTGCCATTCGTGGTTCCTGGCCCGGCCAGATCAGAACCGTTTTTGGCGATCATCAACGTTGCTTCGATACTTATTATTCAACCTACCCCGGTTACTATTTCACGGGAGATGGTGCCCGACGTGACGAGGACGGCTATTTCTGGATTACCGGGCGCGTGGATGATGTATTGAATGTCTCAGGGCATAGAATGGGCACAGCGGAGATCGAATCAGCTTTGGTCGAACACGACCTCGTCGCGGAAGCAGCGGTCGTTGGTTATCCGCATGACGTGAAAGGTCAGGGAATCTATGCGTTTGTCACGTTGATGGCCGGCACCGATGGCAGCGATGCGCTGGTTGACGAACTCAACAGCCTGGTGAGATCAGAGATTGGCGCCATTGCGAAACCCGACATTCTGCAATGGGCACCGGGATTACCGAAGACCCGATCTGGAAAAATCATGCGTCGTATTCTGCGGAAGATTGCCGAGAATGAAC
>JANQPF010000025.1 GCA_028285415.1 Pseudomonadales bacterium | reverse complement strand
TCCGTAATCACCAAACTGACCGTCGTCACTGGGTTGAGCGTAGTTGCTGCCGTCATTGACTGCTGACACGGCGCTTTCCTCCATCCATGCGGTAGCCTCTGGCTACCTGCGATTCAAACTCTGCCCGCGTCGCCGGCGCTGCGGTGCGCCTGCTCGACGAAGGCGGTAATTTTGGCGGCGTTCTTGACACCTTTGACACTGTCTTCGACGCCGCCGGCGGCGTCTACGCCGAACGGCGCAAGCGCAGTCACTGCCGCGCCGACGTTGCTCGGGTCGAGCCCACCGGCAATAATCAGGCGCCGCTCGCTCAGTTCCCCAGGCCATAGCGACCAATCGAACGTCTGCCCCGTGCCGCCGTGCTGCGCGGGCACGTAGGTATCTAACAAAAATCCCCACGCTGAACCGTGGGCTGCAGCCAGCGCCGCAACGTCTACCCCGGTCTGCATACGCACTGCTTTCAAGTAAGGCAGACCATACGCTTCGCAGAACTCCGGTGGCTCATCACCATGAAACTGCAGGAGGTCAATTTCTGCCGCCTTGAGCACACCCTCTACCTCAGCTGGCTCCGGATCCACAAAAACCGCCACCCTCGTGCAGCTCACGCCCGCACAGATCTCGCTCGCAAGGCCAGGATCCACGAACCGCGGACTGCGCGGAAAGCAGTTCACTCCCAACGCATCCGCCCCAGCCTGCTCAACGGCAATACCGTCCACCGGCCGCGTTATGCCGCAGATTTTGCACCAGATGCCGTGTCGGGGTGTCGTGATGTCGTTCAAGCGTGGGGTTGCGGTGCGCCTATCCTGTTCTGATTCAGAGGCCCGCTCTGACTCAGAGTCTCGCTCTGGCTCAGAGGGAAGCGCGCACCACCTGCCAAAAGGCCGCTAGTCTAGCCCCTGCGCAGGCACCTTTAAAGGCCCTGTTGGATCGTCAGCGGACGGCCCGGAAACGAAAGGCACAGCCGCAGGTTCAGGGAGATCAAAATCCGGATAGGAAACCCGCGAAAGATAGAGCCCATCCGGCGGTGCGGTAGCGCCGAGCAGCGTACGATTCCGAGCTGCCAGCAGCTTGTCCAGGTGCAACGCCTTACCCAATCCGACGTCGTGCAGGGCGCGCGCGACGTTGCGCACCATGTGGAGGAGGAAGGCGTTGGCCTCAATTTCCATGATCACCCAGTGTCCGCGACGGGTCACAGAAACGCGATTGACGCGGCGCATTGGCGTCAATGACTGGCAGCCTGCGCCCCGGAAGCTCGAGAAGTCGTGCTCACCGATGAGTATCTGCGCCGCGCGATGCATGGCGTCCGCGTCAAGCGGCTTACACTGCCACACATGGTGGTTCAGAAACGGCGTTGTGCTGCCCATGTCGTGGTACAGGTAGACATAGCGCCTGGCGACCGCCGAGTAGCGCGGGTGGAACGATGCCGGGACCTCGCAAACCCAGTTGATGTGCACGGTCGGGGGGCTCAGCGCATTGAGACCCCGCTGCCAGTCGTGAAGCGTGCGCGCCGCATCGGTGCTGAACGCCGCGACCTGGCCGGTGGCGTGAACACCCGCATCGGTGCGTCCGGTCACGTGGGTGGCCACGGGATGATCAGCAATACGCGATAGCGCGGTCTCGAGTACAGCCTGAACGGTGGGTGTGTCCAGCTGCTGTCGCTGCCAGCCATGGAACTGGCTGCCATCGTAGGATAGCCCTAAGGCATAGTCGGCCATGCCTGCTCACCCACCGTGCGGTGAATGATCAGCCGGCCATGCTCTCGAGCATGGCTTTGGCTTTCTCCTGCTGCTCCGGCGTGCCCTCTTCCAAGACCTCATTGAGAATGTCCTGAGCACCGTCAGCGTCACCCATGTCGACATAGGCTTCAGCCAGATCCAGCTTGGTGGCATTGACGTCGGCATCTGCTTCGGTGTCGAACTCGAAGTCCTCGGCACCGGCATCGTCCGCGTCGGAAGCGTCCGATTCGCCAGCACTCTCCAGCACGGGAGGCGCTTCGCCTGCCGGCTCGTCAGCGCTGCTATCGACAGCCGTCTCCGCCGGCGTATCCGTGCTCGCTTCGGCAGTCGTGCCTGCTTCAGCCACCTCCAGATTGTCACCGGCGTCGAGATCCAGATCGTCCAGATCGATCTCAGGCTCGTCACCGGCTGCGGCTTCCGTGTCGTCTGCGACGTCCCGGTCGGGATCGAAATCGAAACCGAGATCACCGCCCAGTTCGTCCGTGGCAGTGAGCGAACTCTCTTCCGCTTCGCTGGCGTCGGTGTCCGTGTCGAACTCGAGCTCAAATTCGTCTTCGTCCGCCGCTGCGGTTTCCCCGGCAGCGGCAGGCGCATCCTCCGCATCCGGCAGTTCGTCCGCACCGGCAAGCGTGTCGTCCAGGTCAGCGGTGCTCGCAGCTTCAGCGGTATCGACTTCCAGATCGTCGAGATCCAGATCGAAGTCGTCTTCCGCGTCCGCTTGGGCCGCGGACGAGTCTTCACTACCCACTTCTTCCAGCGGTTTGTCGATGTCGCTGGAAAGATCGACGTGCGCGTCGCCCATCTGCGTTTCGAGCTCCCGGCAGGCCATCAGCACGTCTTCGTCTTCGCAGTTGTCGACAATGTACTGCGCGTTCTCGGAGAAGGCGTCCATGTCGTGCGATTCGACGCACACTTCCAGCATTTTCAGCCGCACGTCCCAGCGGTCGGGCTCGTTCGCAAGTACACCCGACAGCAGGTTCGCAGCCTGACCGTAGCGGCCGTAGGCAATGTAGATTTCTGCTTCACCGATGACGTCGCCGGTCTGCGTCTCGCCGCCGTCCTCATCGAGCTCAGCGGCTTGTTCAGCGTCCTCTTCTTCCTCTTCGTAGAGGGCAACAATCTCGTCTTCACCCTCGTGCAGATCTTCATGGTCATCGGCGTCGAGCTCAATCTCACCAATGGTGGGCTCCACGGCGGTGGCCACGTCCAGCGCGTCATCTACGTCGTCGGCAACGTCCAACTCTTCTGCGACCGCGTCGGCCGTGTCGTAGTTGTCCTCGTACTCGTAGTCGACCGACTGGTCGATATCGAGCGCTTCATGTTCTGCACCTCGGTTGCGCCGGCCGACGACCAGCACGCCCACCAGAGCCAAAATCAAAGCGCCAATGACGCTGCCGAGCACCATGGGAGATAAATACCAGGGCGTGTCCGCGGCGGCTTCGCCTGTGGCGCTTTGATTTTGAGTCTGCTCTGCCTGCGCGGCGACCGCTTCGCGGGCCAGGCGCAGCTGCTCTTGCAGTTGGGCAATTTCTGCATCTTTGACTTCGAGCTGACGGTCTTTGACGGTGACCTGATTGGTGGCGATGTCCTTTTCCCGATCCAGCTGATAGGTCAGCTCATCAACCTGACGGGTCAGCGCTTCCTTTTCTTCCAGCAGCTGATTGACCGAGGCGTCGTCGCCGCTGGCGGTACCCGAGGCAAGTTCACCCGTGTTGGCGACGATACGGACCTGTCCTTCCGCATCGGTAACGCGGGTTGAGCCGGTCTCGGTTGCAGCCGTCGCATCCACCTGGGACCTCAGGTCTTCGCCCTGATCGTCGATCAGCTGGGTGGCGCCGTCGCTCGACGCGACCTGTTCGCGAGGTGTGCCGGTGCGCCAGGCTTCCATCTGATCGCTGACGTCGGCGTTCGCGAGGGCGTTGTCGACGCTCAGCGCTTCAGCTTCGCTCGGCAGCTCGAGCACATAACCTGCCTTCAGCAGGTTGATGTTGTTGCGCAGGAACGCCTCCGGGTTCATGCGCTGAATCGCGAGCATCTGCTGGTTGACGGAGACCCGCTCCGATTCCCGGGTGCGGTTGGCAATCTGCCAGAGGGTATCGTCGCGGGTGGTCATGAGCCCGTCCGGCGGCGGCGCACGACGCTCGGTCGGACGCGCGGCCGGTGGGCGTCGCAGCCCAACCTGAGTACCAGCATCAGCCCGACGCGGTGCTGCGGCGGGCTCAGCCGGAGCCGCGGCAACAGGCTGGCTGGGCGCCGCTACCGCCGGGGCTGCCGCCTGGCTGAACGTGGGCGGATCGAGCAGCACGGTGTACTCCTTGAGCAACCGGCCATTCGGCCACAAGACTTCCACAATGAAATTCAAATAAGGTTCTGAGACCGGCTGAGAACTGGAGACTACAACTTCTGCTACGCCGCCGTTGATACGGACGTCGAACTTGATGTTCGTGAGGTAAAAGAAGCGCTCTACGCCGACCCGTTCAAAATCTTCCCGGGACGCCATCGAGACCACAATTTCCGAAGGCTGGAAGCCCTCGGCATCGAGCAATCCAATGGTGCCGGAAAAGCGTTCGTTGAGCGCAGAATCAACCTCGATTTCACCAAGGCCGAGCGCCCAGCTCGGAACGGGCACGACAACACACAGAGCCACCAGTGCCAAACCAATCCATTGGCACTTGCGCATTAGCATAGGCAAGACCCTCCTTTGCTGTTTAAAAGATGGAAAATTGTCCCCTGAAATTAGGGCGTGGGCCCAAACTCGTGTGTCCAAATCCGTGTGTCCGTCCAAAATCTTACCTATCAACACATACTGTGTTGCGCTTGGCGCTCTACGCCATGCTGCGGCGCACCTCTGTCATTACAACTGTCATCACAACGCATGTAACAACGCACGCTGCGCCTGCGTCGACCGCTGATGCGTTCAACGCGCATGGATCTTCGCAGCACACTGCTGGAAAATCACGGGTTAAGATACCGCAGATGACCCCTCCGTAGAGCGGCATACGTAACACTTTTTGCGCTTATTCAACCGCGTGCAGCCGTAATCCGGCACTTTAGCGCAAATTAGTTGCTTACGTTGTTGAAAATCCGCAGTTTTACCCGTGCAAGCTCCAGCATGCTCAGTGTGGCCGCTTGTTTACCTCATTCCAATAGATTTAGCAAAAGTTCTGCAATCTGCACGCTGTTGAGCGCCGCCCCTTTGCGCACGTTGTCGGAAACGACCCAGAGGTTGATGCCGTTGGGATGGGAGATGTCTTCGCGGATGCGACCGACGAACACTGGATCGGTGCCCGCGGCATGCTCGACGGCGGTGGGATAGGTGTCTTCCGTAAACACTTCGACACCCGGGGCCGCGGCCAGGAGCTCGGTCACTTCGGCGGCGCTGATCTGGTCCCGGGTCTCAATGTGAACGGCTTCGGAGTGGCCGTAGAATACCGGAATCCGCACGCAGGTGGGGTTCACCTGAATGGCTTCATCCTGCAGGATTTTGCGGGTCTCCCACACCATTTTCATTTCTTCTTTGGTGTAGCCGTTGTCCTGAAACTTGTCGATCTGCGGAATGGCGTTAAACGCAATCTGCACGGGCATGACGTTCGGCTCGATGGGCTTGGCGTTCAGGAGATTGGCGGTCTGGCCCGCCAGCTCCCGCACGCCCCCCGCGCCGGCGCCGGACACCGCCTGGTAGGTGGCGACGTTGATGCGGGTGATACCCACCGCGTCGTAGATCGGCTTCAAGGCCGCCACCATCTGAATGGTGGAACAGTTCGGGTTGGCGATGATGTTGCGGTTGCGGTACTCGCCGAGAACGTGGGCGTTCACCTCCGGTACGATCAGCGGGATGTCGTCGTCATAGCGGAAGAACGAGGTGTTGTCGATCACCACACAACCGGCGGCTGCCGCCCGCGGTGCAAACTCGGCGGAGAGATCCCCGCCGGCTGAGAAAAGCCCAATCTGCGCCTGGCTGAAGTCGAACTCGTCGAGACGCTGCACCATGACACTCTTGCCGCGAAACTGGATGCGTTTGCCGGCGCTGCGCTCGCTGGCGAGAAGAGAAAGCTCACCTACCGGAAAGTTGCGCTCTTCCAGAATCTCCACCAGCGCTTCGCCGACGGCGCCTGTGGCACCCGCAATGGCTACGTTGACTGAATTTGTCATTTTTTCAGTACTCCTCAAACGCTCAGGTGCTCGAGCACCAGCTCACCCATACGACCCGTGCCAACCACCTGCTCGTCCGCCGCATCGCCGCGAATGTCAGCCGTGCGGTAGCCCGCCGCCAGCACCGCGCCTACCGCGTTCTCGATGGCATCCGCCGCACCCGGCTGATCGAGACTGTAGCGATACATCATCGCCACCGAGAGGATGGTGGCGAGCGGATTGGCCAGATCGCGGCCCGCAATATCGGGCGCGGTGCCGTGCACGGGTTCGTAAAGCCCCACGCCGCTCGAGGCGAGGGACGCTGACGGCAGCATGCCGAGCGAACCGGTCAACATGGCCGCACAGTCTGAGAGAATGTCGCCGAACATGTTCCCCGTGACAATGACGTCGAACTGCTTCGGCGCGCGCACGAGCTGCATGGCGGCGTTGTCGACGTACATGTGCGAGAGCTCGACATCCGGGTACTCTCCAGCAAGCCCCGTCACTACCTCACGCCACAGCTGCGTCACCTCGAGCACGTTGGCTTTGTCTACCGAGCAAAGCCGTCCACCGCGTTTCTGTGCCATCTCGAAGGCGACCCGTGCGATCCGCTCAATTTCGTGCTCGCTGTAGACGAGGGTGTTGAATCCCACCCGTTCGTTGTCGCGCACTTCCACGCCGCGCGGTTCGCCGAAATAGATACCGCCGGTCAGCTCACGAATGATGAGAATGTCGAGACCTGCCACCAGCTCGGGCTTCAGCGAGGACGCAGCTGCCAGCGGACCGAAGAGCAGCGCCGGTCGCAGGTTGGCGAAGAGACCGAGCCCCTGACGTAGGCCCAGGAGGCCCTTTTCCGGACGCTGATCCGTCGGCAGATCGTCCCATCGCGGCCCGCCGACACCGCCCAGCAGCACCGCATCCGCCGCCGCGGCCCGCTCGAGCGTCCCCGTGGGCAAGGGTGATCCGGTTTCGTCAATGGCAATCCCGCCGACCAGGCCTTCGCTGACGTTGAGCTCAATACCCACCGCAGCCGCCGCCGCGGTCATGACAGCCACCGCCGGAGCCATCACCTCAGCGCCGATACCGTCGCCGGGTAAGATCAGAATGTCCTTAGCCATCAATCAGTTACCTCTCAAAAAGAGCCAGGGTTGCGCCGCGCGGTGACCGCGCTCGAACGTTTCGATCAGATTGCGCTCGGCCAGCGTCATGGCAATGTCGTCCATCCCGGTGAGCATTTTCGTCTTGAGTCCGGGATCAATCTCGAAGGGGTACACATCGCCGTCCGCGGTGCGCACGGTCTGGGCCTCGAGATCAATCGCCAGGTTCAGGCCCGTCGCCGCGCGAGAAAAGAGATCCGACACAATATTTTCTTCTAAAACAATAGGTAAAAGTCCATTTTTAAAGCAATTTCCATAAAAAATATCGGCGAAGCTCGGCGCAATGACGGCGCGAAAACCAAACTCCTGCAACGCCCAGACGGCGTGCTCCCGGGAAGACCCACAACCAAAGTTGTCCCGCGCGAGCAATACCGATGCACCCTGATAAGCGGGCTGATTGAGGGCAAACTCGTGATTGATCCGCCGCTCGTTGGGGGTCATGCCAATGTCACCTTCGTCCAGAAACCGCCAGGCATCGAAGAGATAATCGCCAAAGCCGGTACGTTTGATCGACTTCAGGTACTGCTTCGGGATGATCTGATCCGTATCCACGTTGACGCGGTCGAGGGGTGCGACCAGGCCGTCGTGAGTCATGAACGCTTCCATTAGAGCCACTCCCTGATATCGACAAAGTGACCGGCAATCGCAGCCGCCGCCGCGGTCGCCGGGCTCACGAGATGCGTGCGAGAGGCATAACCCTGACGCCCTTCGAAGTTGCGGTTGCTGGTCGATGCGCAGTGTTCACCGGGGCCCAGTTTGTCCGGGTTCATGGCAAGGCACATGGAACAGCCGGCAGCACGCCACTGGAATCCCGCATCGATGAACACCTGCGCCAGACCTTCGTCTTCCGCCTGCTGTTTCACCAGCCCGGAGCCCGGCACGACGAGGGCCTCTTTGACGTTTGCCGCCACGCGCCTGCCTTTGACCATGGCCGCAGCCGCGCGCATGTCTTCAATGCGCGCGTTGGTGCAGGATCCGATGAAGATGCGATCGAGTTTGATGTCCTGAATGCGCGTGCCGGGCGTCAGGTCCATGTACTCGAGCGCGTGCGTGGCACCCTCGCGCTGCACCGGGTCGTCGAAACTCGCGGGGTCCGGCACGGTGCTGTCTACGCCGGTAACCATTTCCGGTGACGTACCCCAGGACACCTGCGGCACCACGTCGTCGGCAACGAGACGGAGCTCCGCATCGAAAACGGCGTCGTCGTCGCTGACAAGCGTTCGCCAGTGGGCCTCCGCGGCGTCCCAGAGGTCACCCGTCGGCGCAAACGGCCGGCCGCGGACGTAATCGATGGTCGTATCGTCAACCGCGACAAGCCCGGCCCGCGCGCCCGCCTCGATGGACATGTTGCAGAGCGTCATCCGCCCCTCCATGGACAGCGCGCGAATGGCGCTGCCCTGATACTCGATGGTGTGGCCCGTCGCCCCGGCCGTGCCAAGACGTCCGATGATGGTCAGGATGAGATCTTTTGCGGTGACGCCAGGCTGCAGCTGTCCCTCGACGACAACCGCAAAGTTTTTGGCTTTGTTCTGCACGAGGCACTGTGTCGCCATCACGTGCTCAACCTCCGACGTACCAATACCTTGGGCGAGCGCGGCAAAAGCGCCATGGGTTGAGGTATGCGAGTCCCCGCAAACGATGGTCATGCCGGGCATGGTGGCACCCTGCTCCGGCCCGACGACGTGCACGATACCCTGGCGGGGATCGAGAATTTCGAACTGCTCGACGCCGAACGCTTTGCAGTTCTTGTCGAGGGTGAGCACCTGTTCCAGCGCCACGGTGTCGGTGATGCCGTCGAATCCGAGCTCACGCTTGTCCGTGGGCACGTTGTGGTCCGGTGTCGCGAGATTCGCCCCCACCCGCCACAGCGGCCGCTTGTTGATCGTGAGCCCTTCGAATGCCTGCGGGGAAGTGACCTCGTGCAGGAGCTGCAGGTCGATGTACAGGAGACTGTTGCCGTCCTGCCGCTCACCCACCAGATGGGCTGCCCAGATCTTGTCGTAGAGGGTTTGTCCGCTCATGCGCACACCGCCGTGAAATTGGAGGCGGGAGTGTAAGCGGCCTGCTATGATAACTCCAATTCATTATAATTATGTTTTGAATAACTTTCAGTTACCGATGCAGCTCACCGACCTCCGTACCTTTCTAGCCATCGCCGACTCGGCATCGTTTTCTCAGGCGGCTGAGCTCCTGCATGTGACGCAGCCCGCCGTCAGCAAACGCATGCAGGCGCTGGAGCAGGGCCTCGGCGTGCAGCTCTTCGACCGGGTTGGCAAGCGCGTACACCTGACGCAGGCGGGTGAGCTCCTCGTGCCCCAGGCGCGTCAGATGCTGGCCATGGCGGCAGATACCGAGCGGCAGATGAAAAGCCTCTCAGATGCCATCACCGGTACGCTGCATCTGGCAACCTCACATCACATCGGGCTGCACCGCCTCGCACCGGTGCTGCGGGAATTCACCGCGCGCTACCCCGAGGTGCAGCTGAACATTCAGTTCGAAGACTCGGAAGTTGCGCACGAGATGGTGCGCCAGGGTGACATCGAGCTTGCGGTGGTAACGCTCAACCCCGAGGGTGACGCGCTTCTGACATGCTCTCCCACGTGGCACGATCCGCTGCGCTTTGTTGCCGCGGAGCCGAGCGGCGAAAGCTTCACGCTCGAGCGCCTGGCCCGCATGCCCTGCGTTCTTCCGGGCGTTGGCACCTACACGGGTCGAATTGTGCTCGAACGCTTCAGCGAGCGGGGTCTGGATCTTGCGCCGAGCATGTCGACAAACTACCTGGAAACCATTGGCATGCTGGTGAGCGTTGGCCTCGGCTGGAGCGTGCTTCCGGAAAGCATGATCGACAATCTGGCAACGCTCGATGTCGACTGCGCCGACATGTCCCGCACGCTCGGCTGTGTCACCAACCCACAGCGATCCCGCAGCAATGCCGGTACCGCGTTCCTGGAGGTTGTGGCAGCGTTTGCAGACTAATCGGCCGCGTCGACCCGATCGCCCACGGCGACGTCGCTGCCCGTCAGCACGCGCGCGCGCAGCCCGCCTTTGTGCGTCAGGGCTTGCACGATATCAGCCGCTGAGCGTTCGTCCGTCTGCAGCATCGCACCGAGGTGTGCACAGGGTTCACAGAGTTCCACGCCTTCCAGCAGCGCCCCACCGACACGGAACCGGCCGGTTTCCCACTGGTTGAGGTCAATGCCGCGCGTCACGATGTTGCGGCGGGTCTGCGCGGGCGAGAGCGCCCATCCGGTCGCCTCGTTAACCGCATCGATCACATCAGCATCCACCAGCGTCACCTGATCGTCCGGATTTCCGCCATGGTTGCGATCCCCGACAATGCCGAGCCCCGCCTCCAGCGTGACGGACGACTTGGCGCTGGGTTCGGCCTCGTGAGGTGCGCGCGTGTAGATGGCCAGAACTTCTCCACTCATGACAACAATCTCCATCGGGTTGGCGCACATGTTACCC
Source organism: Pseudomonadales bacterium (assembly GCA_028285415.1). GTDB lineage: Bacteria > Pseudomonadota > Gammaproteobacteria > Pseudomonadales > Azotimanducaceae > UBA4421. The sequence continues at coordinate 17,826 of JANQPF010000025.1, read as the reverse complement.
GACCCTCGGTGACGGTAAGCAGGCTCAGCCGGTTGACATCTATGTACTGATTGACATCTATGTACCTTAGTACCAAAATAACATCATGACCAAGCACATTGAACGCGTGCAGACCGGCGTACGCATCGAAAAGCGGCTGCTCAAAGTGTTGAAAGGGCTCGCAGAGCAGCTCGACATGTCTCTCGGCGACCTGTTGGAGGGCATGGCGCTGCACTGCTTCGAAGGCAAAGCCCCTTTCTCGAAGGACACGCTCGCCAGAATCCAGAAGCTGAAAGAAGTCTACGACCTCGACCTCACGGCCGCGGACAGCCACCGGCTGGATGAACGCCATGGGTGAGTTACCCGATCTCCTCGAGCGGTTTGAACGCCAGCTGATTGCAGCTGAAACCTTCCATCACGAAGATCACCTGCGGGTGGCATACGCGATGCTTGCCAGATACGACTTCGTCGACGCCTGCGCGCGCTATGCGGCCACCATCCGCGCCATGGCGGCACGCGTCGGTGCGGCAGACAAGTACAACGTCACCATCACCCTGGCATTCATGAGCCTGGTTGCCGAACGCAGATTCCTCGCGCCCGAGCGGGACTTCGACGCTTTTCTCGCCGCCAATCCTGACCTGCTCGACCGTAACGTCTTGAGCGCATGGTACAGCGGGGGACGTCTGACCTCCCCCGCTGCACGCGCGCAGTTTCTACTACCCGATAAAGCCGCCGCGCGCATGGCTTGAGCAAGGCGCCGTCGCGCGGCGGTTCCGCACTACTCGTCCGGGGTCACCACCATGTCCCCGGCCCACGTGGATAGATTGCAGTCGAGCACCATGGCCATATGGTTGCGCATCCGCTCGCCGGCGTCGGTGCCGAAGAGCTGCTGGACGTAGCGCCCCCAGTGCCCCGTGTTCTCAAAGACGGAAAAAACGAACACGTCCGGGAAGTCCGGGCGACCGGTAATGGGTTGGCGCACCGCCGCGAAACCAGGGCCGTCAGCGCCGAAGCCGCCCATCACGCCACCCATATGCGCCATGAGATCAGGCATGTCGTCGAAGTCTTTGCCATGTTTGAAACTACACGCCTGATTGACGATGAGCGTGGTTGCTCCCTCATCGCCCTCTCCATCGCCTTCCTGCTGATGAAACGGCCGCAGCGCGCTCAAGCCCGCCGTGCAGTCTTCGACGCGGTCGAATCCTGCCTGCACGTTGGGTCCAATCCCGCTGGCGTCCCAGGCATCGCTGGTTTCCGCGAACGCGGTGAAATTCTCATGAACGTCGAACCAGACGGTATCCACTGGCGCCATCCCTTTCGTCTGCGTCCAGTGGTATGCGGCAACCTTCTTGAGCCCGGCCTTCTCAACTTGCGCAACCATGTTGTCCCGCGCCTTGAGCTTATCACTCCAGCCCTTGCCGTCCTTGTACGTACAAGCCCAGGTCTCGGCAATCAGCGGTGGGGGTGGCGCCTCGGCGGCCAGCGCAGAGCCAGCCAATCCTAAACCAATAGCGCCGATAACAAATGACCAAACGGTCGTTATTCTTGTTTTCGCAGTAGTCTCCTTGCTGTGGCAATTTTTGCATGTGCACTTCAAGGAGGGTGAAAGGAAGGTAATTCTATGCGCGCGCTTCGGCACCGCCGATCTCATACCGCAAGATCCGAGCACCGTAGCGGCGCTCCTTGATCTCAGCCTCTCCCGGGACCCAGTGTCCTACCATGTCAAGAAAAAAGCCAGAATTAAGGCTGAGATCGCAAATTGAGTCAGCGCCTGCCGTTCTCAATCGCCGCGGGTAAAGTCATGTTGTTTCATCCAACGCTGAATGTCGGCGGTTTCCGACGCAGCCCCGGCACCGTCGGCGGAGAACTGGTTGTAGGCAAATTCGATGTAGCTGCGAGCGCGCGCGCGATCTGCTTCTGCCTCCCAGAGTGCCCGACCCAAAAGCCACCGCGACCAGGCCAGCGAGCTGGGACTCATACCGGGTGCTTCGCGCAGCGCGTGCGCACGTTCCAGCACGGCAATGGCCTCTTCGAGACGCCCCAGCCCCGTATAAGCCTCGCCGAGGCAGCTCAGGGGGAATGCGGTGCCGGTGAAGTCCTCGCCGAATTGATCCACGTCGAACGCAAGCGCCCGTTCGCAGTGTTCGCGTGCCTCCTTGAAACTGCCTTCTCGATTAGAGAGGTTGCCGAGATTGTTGTACGCAATGCCGAGGTTGGCGTTGGCCATGCCTCCGCCGGGATGTGTCCAGTACTCAATGGCGCGCTCGAGATGCGCTCTCGCCCTGGCGTACTCCTCACGGCTCATGTGGAGATCCGCGTAGATGTTGTGGCTGGATCCGAGGATCGTGTATTGCGGTTCCTCCATCGCCCCCTGCACGCGTATGGCCTCGTCCAGGTGCCGCGATGCCTCCTCCCAGCGGCCGAGGTTCTTCAAGCTCCAGGCGGTGTCGTTCAATCCGACGAGCGATCTGGGATGGTTGGGTGGATGCGTCTCCCGAATGATTGCCATGGCGGCTTCAAGCAAGTCGATCGCAGCGGCGTCATCCCCCCGCCGGCTTGCAATACGCGATCTCTGCCTGAGCGCCCCAGCGTAAAGCGGATGATCTGCGCCGTACTTGTCTCTCATGAGCACCAGAGACTCTTCGCTCACCGTTTCGGCTTCTTCCAGCCGGTACATCCCGAGCAGCCCCCACGACAGGTCATCGAGGTATTCGGGCAACGCCTGAAGGTCGTTGGCGCGGGCGAACTCGACGGCGTCACGAAGCAGACGAACGCCATCGTCATGGTCACCACTTTGCACGAGGAGCATACCCCTCTGTCGCAGCAGCCAGCCTCTGAATTGGGACTCGGGCGGCAGCTGCTCAACGTACGAGGCTGCCATCGTCAGCTGTTGCTCGGCATGGGACACGCCTTTGTTCAGCCGCACGCCAATTTGCGGCAGGCGCAGCCAGGCGTAGGCGGCAAGCTCCGGATCCCGCGCCTGCACCGACTTCGCCGCGGCGCGAAGGTAGGTTTCCTCAGCCTCTCGCGGGCGCGCCGCGCTTCGGTATGCATCTGCCAGCAGAATCAGTGCGTTTGCTTCAAGTGGCGGAAAGTGGATCCGTTCAGCCTGCGTGACGTGCTCACCTGCTTGAGCCAGAGCCTGCTCCACGTGTCCCGCACGCAGCTGTGCACGAGTCCTAGCGATTACGGACCCAAGCGCTTCGGACGCTCGCACGTCGTCTGGATTGTCAGGCGGTGGATAGGCCGCTTCCAGGGCCTCTCTGTCCGAGCAGCGGGCAAGCCCTTTCAACCCTTCGACGCTCGGTAATGCAAGTTCGAGGCTGTCACTGTCGACAGAGGCCAACTCTTCACGCAGCGCAACAAAATCCAGACGACGCTCATCCAGGCACGCCATCCGCTTGTCCAGGAGGGACTCGGATTGGCGTTTGTGAACATGGTGGGCTTCGCAGGCTTCCAGGTGGACGGCGGACCAGGCGTCCGCGTAGCTCGACAGACTCTCGTCGACCGCGCTCCATGTGCGCGTGAAAAAGGACAAGCCCGTCACCTCCATCGCCTGATACACCTCTTGCTGATGCACTGGCGACCAGAGCTCTGCCGTCAGTGCTTCGCGCGACAGACAATCGGGTAAACGCGTTACCAGATAGGTGCCCGCAACCAGCATCAGGGCAAGGCTCGAACCCGCCGCGAAGGTCGACACAAGGACACGGCGGCGCCATTCCTGCTCGCGCATCCTCACCGTATCGAACGGCACGTCGAGCAGGGCCGAGATGATTTTCTGCAGCGCATTCCGGCGTTGCGCCCTGCGGCTTCCCTCACCCGTCAATCGCAAATCGATGGCTAGCGGTTCGGTGCCACTGGTAAGTAACGCCGGAGGAAACACCGACTCGGGTGTGAGCGTACCCCCATCGACGAGCACGGGGATCACCGTACGATCAGACGCTCCACCGAGGAACGCCTGAATCTCCTCATTCACCCAACGCGAAGACGCCGCCGCGGGTGAACACAACACAATCAACGCGTCGGACTGATCGAGCGCATCACGCAAGGTTGCGCTCAGGCTCGCTGCGGAGCTGAGCTCATCTTCATCACGAAAGATTGGACGCAGGTGCGCGGATCCCGAGTTCTTCGCTTGCAGAGCCTTCGGCAATCTGTAGCGCTCCAGAGCGCGATGAAGCCAGAGCGCACTGTCAGCGTCGTCGTGCGCATAACTGATGAAAGCGCGATAGCGTTGGGCCATTGGACCATGCTAGCGAATCCGACCTCAGTTGTCCGGATGTCGCGAGTATCACCTTGGATCTGGATCAGAGGGGTCTGCGAAACTGATTGTGTATCACTACAATGAATGGGTCTTAACCAACGCAAACTCACCAATGATCCGCATCGCTTCACTTCTACTCATTGCACTCGTCTCGACCACGGCGATCGCGCGCAGCGAAGTAGCTGAGGTTCAGGACGAGATTGACGAGACCGTCTGGAAGACGTTTCAACAGGCATTTGAACGGATGGACGGTGAGGCGCTCAACTCGGTGTATGCGGACGACGTGCTGCGCGCAACGCCCGCGGGCCTCGATACCGAGGGTCTCTTCAAACAGGCTAACCTGACGCGATTTCTCGAGAACAAGCGCCGCGGTGACCGCATAGCGCTGGACTTCTGGCTTGACAGCCGCCGGACGAGTTCGACGGTGTCTTACGACGTTGGCTTCTATCGGGTGCGTGTGACCGCCTCATCGGGAGAAACGTCCGAGTTCTACGGACAGTTCCACATTGTGCTGAAGAAATTGAACGGTCAGTGGAAAATTGTGCAGGACTGGGACACCACGCGGATTGGAGGATCTCCAATCACCGCCGAGGTGTTCGAGCGCCAGCCACCGGCGGAGTTTTAGTCAGGCGAGAGGACACAAACTACTATGAGGCAACCTGGCCGCGGTGCCGCAAGAGCTGATCCATCAGTACAATCGCCACCATCGCCTCCGCAATGGGGGTGGCGCGGATGCCGACACACGGGTCGTGGCGCCCCTTGGTGACAACCTCTGCCGCGTTGCCATCCTTGTCAACCGTTTTACCCGGGGTGGTCAGACTGCTGGTGGGCTTGAGCGCTATTCTGGCAATGAGATCCTGACCCGAAGAAATACCACCAAGCACGCCGCCCGCGTGATTGGATGTAAACCCTTCCGGCGTCATCTCATCACGGTGCTGGGTGCCACGCTGACCGACGACGTCAAAACCATCACCAATCTCAACGCCTTTGACGGCGTTGATGCTCATGAGGGCGCCGGCGAGTTCAGCGTCGAGTTTGCCGAACACGGGCTCACCGAGACCCACAGGCACGCCCGTTGCGCAGACCGTCACGCCTGCGCCAATGGAATCGCCGTCTCGACGCAGCTGATCGATCAAAGCCGCAATCTCGTCAGTGACATCCGGATCCGGGCAGAAGAAGTCGTTGCCATCAATGGCCTGACGGTCTTTGAAAACAACTTCGATGTCACCTATGCCTGACAGATATCCAAACACATCGACACCCGCGTGCTCACGCAGATATTTCTTAGCGATGGCGCCCGCGGCAACCCGCATGGCGGTCTCGCGCGCGGAGGACCGCCCGCCGCCGCGGTAATCGCGGATGCCGTATTTCTTCTCATAGGTGTAGTCGGCGTGCGCGGGGCGGAAGAGATCTTTGATGTCCGAGTAATCTTTACTCTTCTGGTCTTCATTCTCGATCAAGAGGCCGATTGACGTTCCGGTCGTTTTTCCCTCGAAGACGCCGGAGAGAATCTTGACCGTATCGCTTTCTTTACGCTGTGTGGTGTATTTCGATTGACCAGGCCGGCGTCGGTCGAGATCCGGCTGCAAGTCGGCTTCCGAAAGCTCGAGACCCGGTGGACAGCCGTCCACGACAGCGCCCAGCGCCAGGCCGTGACTTTCGCCAAAGGTGGTCAGCGTAAATTGTTGTCCGATAGTGTTGCCGGCCATGTCCGCGCTTCACGAAAAATCGGGCGCAGTATGGGAGCCGAGGGCACGGCCTTCAAGTACAAATACACCCTCCCCACCATGCGGCAGCTCCGGCCAGACAAACGGCAATCCCGGCCAGGTGCGCATCAGCGCGGCGGCACTGTTGCCAACTTCCCCGACAAAGAGACCTTCCTCGTTCATGAGCAGGGGCAGCTGACGGAAAATCCCGCGCACAACCGCCAGACCGTCCTCACCCCCGGCAAGCCCCAGCTCGGGTTCAGCGCGGAATTCCGCAGGCAGAGCCTGCATATCGGCAGCGTCTACGTAGGGCGGGTTGGCTATGACAAGATCAAACCGGCCGAGATCGGGCAGATCCGTCACATCAGCCTGCACAACCTGCACACGCTCGCCGAGACCGTGACGCTCTACGTTACGGCGGGCGAGGTTCGCCGCGTTGTCATCGAGCTCGACGAGGACAACATCCGCATCTGCAAAGATCATCGCTGCCAGGATGCCCAGGCAGCCGCTGCCGCTGCAAAGATCAATGACACGGCTGATCTTCGCAGGCAGCCAGGGCGCCAAGCCTTCGTGCAGGAGATAACCAATCGGTGAACGGGGAACCACCACGCCGGGCACAACCTCGAAGTCTAGCCCCATGAAATGGCAGATTCCCAGAAGATAAGCGAGCGGCTGACGCTGTTCGATCCGCGCGCGGCTGATCTGCCGGATGTTTTCGAGCGTCCCCGGCTTCAATTCACGCTCGAGGCTTGCGGTATCGTCCGGCAGGCCCGCGAGCGTGAGCACCAGCACCACCGCCTCGTCCCAGGCATTGTCGGTGCCGTGACCATAGCTCAAGCCCGCCGCCTCGAACTCAGCGTGCACTTCATCGATGGCGGCGGCGACGGTGGTCATGGTCAGTCCGCCAGCAGATCCAGCAACAGTCGATTGAGCCGCTCGACGTAGCCGGCAGGGTCCGAGAGCGCTCCGCCTTCGGCGAGGCTTGCCTGGTCGAAGAGCAGGCCAACCAGCTCGGCAAAGCGGTCCTCGTCGCTCTCGGCATCCAGCCGCACGAGTAGCGGGTGGTCCGGGTTGAACTCGAAGTGTGGCTTCATGTCCGGCAGGCTTTGACCGCTGGCCTCCATGATCCGACGCATCTGGGCACCCATGGCGTGATCAGCGAGCACCAGGCACGCCGGTGACTGTGTCAAACGCTTGGAGGGGCGGACCGACTCCACTTTGTCGCCCAGCACCCCGCTGATCCGCTCGACCAGCGGATGTTCAGTATCGTCTTCCTTGTCTTCTTCATCGGCATCGTCGTCAGCCTGCTTTGCTTCACCCGGCAACGCAATGTCGCCGCGCATGACGTCGACGAACGGTACGCCTTCGAACTCGGTCAGCATGCTCATGAGCCACTCATCGATGCGATCGAACATGAGGATGACTTCGACGTCTTTGTCTTTGAAAACCTCAAGGTGCGGGCTGCGGCTTGCGGTTTCGAACGTTTCCGCGCAGATGTAGTAAATGGCCTCCTGGTCTTCGCTTTTGCGCTCGAGGTAGTCTTTGAGCGAGACGGTCTTGGCGCTGCCGTCCGCCCCGGTCGAGGCAAACCGCAGGAGTCCCGCCAGCGCTTCGCGGTTGGCGAAGTCTTCACCGGCGCCCTCCTTCAGGACTTCACCAAATTCGTCCCAGAACGCCTGATAGTCTTCCGGCTCCTTGGTCGCCATGTTGTCCAGCATATTGATCACACGCTTGGTGAGCGCGTTCCTGATGGAGGTAACGCGATCGTCTTCCTGCAGGATTTCACGCGACACGTTGAGCGGCAGATCATTGGAGTCGACCACGCCTTTGACGAACCGCAGATAAAGCGGCAGGAACTGCTCCGCGTCGTCCATGATGAACACACGCTGCACGTAGAGCTTGAGGCCCCTGGGCGCTTCGCGGTTGTAGAGATCAAATGGCGCACGCTTCGGCAGGTACAGGAGCGAGGTGTACTCGAGCTTGCCTTCTACCCGATTGTGGCTCCACGACAGCGGGTCTTCGAAGTCGTGGGAGACGTGCTTGTAGAACTCTCTGTATTCATCGTCCTCGACCTCACTGCGTGAGCGGGTCCAGAGCGCCTGGGCGGAGTTGACCGCTTCAAACTCGGGCGCCTTCTCTTCAACCTCGTCTTCACCTTCCGGCGTCGGGAACTGCTGCTCCAGCATGCGTACGGGCACGCCGATGTGATCGGAGTACTTGCGCACGATGCTGCGCAGGCGAAAGTCTTCGGCAAACTCCAGCGCGTCGTCCTGCAGATGCAGAATCACCCGGGTACCGCGGGTGAGATCCTCCGCGGCTGAAAGCTCGTAGGCATCCTCACCCTTCGAGCGCCAGCACACACCTGCGTCGCTGCCCGCCGCCCGCGTGAGCACTTCAACTTCATCCGCCACCATGAACGCGCTGTAAAACCCGACCCCGAACTGGCCGATGAGCTGCGCATCTTTTGCCTGATCGCCCGTGAGGTTGGCGATGAACTCCGCCGTGCCGGACTTGGCGATGGTGCCGAGATTGCTGATGACTTCATCGTGCGTCATGCCAATGCCGTTGTCGGCAATCGTCAGGGTCTTCGCCTCGGAGTCGAAGGTGATGTCGATGCGATAGTCGGGATCGTCCGCAATCAGGTCGGCATTTTCGATGGCCTTGAAACGCAGCTTGTCGATCGCGTCCGAGGCGTTGGAAATGAGTTCGCGCAGGAAAATCTCCCGGTTGGAATACAGGGAGTGGATCATCAGTTTCAGAAGCTGCTTGGCTTCCGTCTGAAACGCGTGGGTTTCGATGTTTTCGGTTTCGCTCATGGTTCAATCAGATCTGGTGAAAAACGCAGCGTTAACATGGGGTTAGCCGCATGAAATTCAAGGTTCTCAAACGCACAACGCCGGGTTTCCCCGGCGTTGGCAAGGTCATTGGCGGGACTCAGCTCCAGCCGGTCACTTCGGCGAGCGCGTCGCCAATCTCAGCGAGGCTGCGCACGGTCCGCACGCCGGCATCTTCGAGCGCGGCAAATTTTTCGTCCGCCGTGCCCTTGCCGCCCGCGATGATGGCGCCCGCGTGCCCCATCCGTTTTCCGGGAGGCGCCGTGACACCGGCTATGTAGCCGACCACCGGCTTGGTGACGTTGGCTTTGATGAACGCTGCCGCCTCTTCTTCCGCGGTGCCGCCGATCTCGCCGACCATGACAATCGCTTCGGTGTCCGCATCTTCCTGGAAGAGACCGAGGATATCGATGAAGTGGCTGCCCGGGATCGGGTCACCGCCGATGCCGACGCAGGAGCTCTGACCGAAGCCGCGATCCGTGGTCTGCTTGACTGCTTCATAGGTCAGCGTGCCCGAGCGGGACACAATGCCGACTTTGCCCGGCAGGTGAATGTCCCCGGGCATGATGCCAATCTTGCACTCACCCGGCGTGATGACACCCGGGCAGTTCGGGCCAATCATGCGCGCGCCTGTGATCTCGAGACGCGCTTTCACGGCCAGCATGTCCAGCGTCGGGATGCCTTCGGTGATGCAGACGATGAGCTCTATGCCCGCATCCAGCGCTTCGAGAATGGAGTCTTTGCAGAAACCCGCGGGCACGTAGATGACCGATGCGGTGGCACCCGTGGCATCAACCGCATCGCGGACCGTGTTGAACACCGGCAATCCCAGATGTTCCGTCCCGCCTTTGCCGGGCGTGATGCCCCCGACCAGCTGGGTACCGTAAGCGAGCGCCTGCTCGCTGTGCAGCGTTCCCTGCGAGCCGGTGAAACCCTGGCAGATCACTTTGGTGTTTTTGTCGATCAGAATGCTCATGCTTGACCTCCCGCCGCGGCCACCGCCTTTTCGACGGCATCTACCAGCGATTCTCCCGGAATGATGTTGAGGCCGCTCTCGGCAAGCGTTTTGCGGCCGAGCTCGGAGTTGTTGCCCTCAAAGCGCACCACCACCGGAACTTCCACGCCAACCTCTTCGACGGCGCCGATGATGCCTTCCGCAATGATGGCGCAGCTGACGATGCCGCCGAAGATGTTGATGAGGACGGCTTTGACCGCATCGTCGGAGAGAATGATTTTGAACGCCTCGGCCACCGCTTCCTTGGTGGCGCCGCCGCCGACGTCGAGGAAGTTGGCCGGATTGCCACCGTGCAGCTTGACCAGGTCCATGGTGCCCATGGCAAGACCCGCACCGTTGACCATGCAGCCAATGGAGCCGTCGAGCGCCACGTAGTTCAGGTTGAATTCGGCAGCCTGCGCTTCGCGTTCATCTTCCTGCGTCGGATCGTTCATCTCCGCCAGTGCCGGCTGCCGGTAAAGCGCGTTTCCGTCGATGTTGACCTTAGCGTCGAGGCAATGAATGTTGCCGTCGGTCGTCACCACCAGCGGGTTGATCTCGAGAAGCGAGCAATCGAGCTCGTCGAAGAGCTTCGCCAGGCCCATGAACAGATCGGCAAACTGGCGGATCTGCGGGCCTTTGAGTCCAAGCTTGAACGCAAGCTCGCGGCCCTGATAAGGCTGCGCGCCGACGTAGGGGTCAATGACGGCGCGCAGGATCTTCTCCGGCGTCTCTTCCGCGACCTTCTCGATCTCCACGCCGCCTTCGGTAGAAGCCATGAACACCACGCGACGGGTACCGCGGTCGACGACGGCGCCCAGATACAGCTCCGTTTCGATGTCGGTGCAGCTTTCGACGTAGATCTTGCTGACCGGCTGACCGTTCTCGTCGGTCTGGAAGGTGACGAGGTTCTTACCTATCCAGTTGTTCGCAAAGTCGCGCACTTCGTCCAGCGTGTCCGCAAGCTTCACGCCACCGGCCTTGCCCCGGCCACCGGCATGCACCTGCACCTTGACGACCCAGCGGTCGCCGCCGATCTTCTCCGCCGCAGCAACGGCTTCGTCAGCCGTGTCCACCGCATACCCTTCCGATACCGGCAGACCATATTGGGCGAACAGCCCCTTGGCCTGATATTCATGTAAGTTCACGCGTAGTCCCCTCCTAAGTGGACGTATGGTTTTGTTCTAAGACTTATTTGCGTTTGCGATTGACCATGTGGATGGCATGGCCGGCAACGCCGAGCGCCGCTTCATGCAGCGCCTCGGACAGCGTCGGATGTGCAAACATGATGAGCCCGAGGTCCTCGGCGCTGGCATCGAACTCCATGCTGATGACCGCCTGTGCCACAATTTCCGACGCCTGGGGTCCGAGGACATGCACACCCAGAATGCGATCGCTCTCGGCATCGGCGATGACCTTCACCATACCCTGCGTATCGTTGGCCGCGAGCGCCCGGCCGCTGGCCGCAAACGGAAACTGTCCGATGTTGTAGGACTCGCCGTCGGCCTTGAGCTGCTGCTCGGTCTTGCCGACCCAGGCGATCTCCGGGTGGGTATAGATGACGTTGGGGACCGTTTCGTAGTTCACCAGGGGTTTGAAGCCGGCGATCCGCTCGGCAACCATGACCCCCTCTTCCGTGCCTTTGTGCGCAAGCATGGGGCCGCGCACGACGTCGCCGACCGCATAGACGTTCGGCGCATCGGTCTGACACAGGTCGTTGACGTACAGAAAGCCGCGCTCGTCGAGATTGACCCCGCTGTCCGAAGCCAGCAGGTTCTCCGTGTACGGGCGCCGGCCAACGGCGACGATCAGCTTGTCGACGGTGATTTCGTGATCGCCGTCCTTGTCCTGGTAAGTGACCTGCACCACGCCGTCTTTGACTTCGGCACCGGTCACCAGGGTACCGAGGCGAATGTCGAGACCTTGTCCCGTGAGGAGCTTCTTCGCATCACGCGCAATACGTTCGTCCGCCATCGGCAGAAACTCCTCGAGCGCTTCGAGCACCACCACCTCGGCGCCGAGACGGTTCCACACGCTGCCGAGCTCCAGGCCAATGACGCCTGCACCGATGACACCCAGCTTTTCAGGCACGGCGTCGAAATTGAGCGCGCCGGTGGAATCTACGATCAGATCGTCCGTGAGCGGCGCCGGCGGGATTTCCACCGGCACCGAGCCGGGTGCCAGAATGACGTGCTCAGCCTGCAGAATCTGTTCATCGCCACCGTCGTGCGGTTTGAACGCCACCTGCCGGTTGGCGAGCAGTTTGCCGGTACCGTGCAGCGCGGTGACGCCATTGCCCTTGAAGAGTCCGGAAATGCCGCCCGTCAGGCCTTTGACCACCTCTTCCTTGCGCGCAATCATCTTCGGCACGTCAACGCTGACTTCTCCCGCGTTGATGCCTATGTCAGCGAAGTGTTGCTGCGCTTCGACATACTTATGGGACGCGTCCAGCAGCGCCTTGGATGGGATACAACCCCAGTTGAGGCAGGTGCCGCCGAGCACAGCGTTACCGTCATTGTCGACGCTCTTGTCGATGCAGGCGGTATTCATGCCCAGCTGCGCGCAGCGGATCGCCGCCGCATACCCGGCCGGGCCGGCGCCGATTACCACAACGTCGTAGTTTTCACTCATGCTTCAAAGTTCCTGTTTACAGTTTCTGTTTACAGTTGCTCTTTATAGTTCTAACAGAATTCGCGCGGGGTCTTCGATCATGCCTTTGATCGCAACCAGGAATTGTACAGCTTCTCGCCCGTCAATGAGACGATGATCGTAGGAAAGCGCCAGGTACATCATCGGACGCACCACAATCTCGCCGTTTTCCACCATGGGCCGTTCCTGAATCTTGTGCATGCCGAGCACACCCGTCTGCGGCGGGTTGAGAATGGGCGTCGACATGAGCGAACCGAAGACGCCGCCGTTCGAGATGGTGAACGTCCCGCCCGCCATGTCCTCCAGCGCAAGTTTGCCGGTGCGGGCTTTCTCGCCGTAGAGGTTGATCTGGTCTTCAATCTGCGCGAGCGACAGCGCGTCTGCCTCCCGTACCACCGGCACGACGAGACCCCGGTCGGTCGATACCGCCACGCCAATGTCGTAGTAGCCGTGATAGACGATATCGCTGCCGTCGATCGATGCATTGACCGACGGGAAACGCTTCAGCGCTTCGACGCTCGCGCGCACGAAGAACGACATGAAGCCGAGACGAGTGCCGTTGTGGGTTTCCTGAAACTGATCCTGGTACTTTTTCCTGAGCGCCATCACGGGCGACATGTCGACCTCGTTGAACGTCGTGAGCATGGCGGCGTTGTGCTGCGCTTCGACCAGCCGCTTCGCAATGCTCGCTCTGAGGCGCGTCATCGGCACCCGCCGTTCAACCCGCTCACCCATGGCCTGCAGGTCGGCTACGGGTGCCGCCTGACTCACCGACACGCTCGGCGCGGGCGCCGGCGCTTCGGCTGCCTCCACCGACTGCCCAATCGCTCTGGCGACGTCTTCCTTGGTGATGCGCCCGTCCCGACCGCTGCCGGCAACCGTTGTGATGTCGATGCCGGATTCCAATGCGAGCTTCTTGGCCGCGGGACTGGCTGAATCGGCAGCGGCGGCGTCGAGGTCAACCGGAGCGACCGCCGGTGCCGAGGCTTCGCCGGCAGATGACGGTGCAACCGTCTCACCTTCGACGCCGGCCTCAAAGTGCGCGATCACCTCTTCCGATTCAACGGTATCACCCTCCTGCTTGAGAATGTCCGTAATGACGCCGTCATCCGGGGCAACCACCTCAATAACCACTTTGTCCGTTTCGATATCGGCCAGCAGATCGTCGCGGCGGGCCTGCTCGCCGGGTTGCTTGTGCCACTGCGCAACCGTGCCTTCCGTGATCGACTCGGGGAACGTTGGGGCTTTGATCTCCATATATTTCCTTGGGGTTTATCCAAACAGCGCGTCGTGCACCAGTTGTCTTTGTTGTTCATTGTGGATGCTGGCGTAGCCGACGGCGGGCGCGGCGTAGGCTTCGCGACCGGCGTACGCCAGGTACAGTGAATCGTCCTGCGTCAGGATGACGCGCCGCAGTCTATGCTGCATCGAATACCAGGCGCCTTGGTTCATGGGCTCTTCCTGGCACCAGATCACTTCCCGGATGTTCGGATACGCCGCGATGTGGCCGGCAAATTCCTCTTCCGGGAAGGGATACAGTTGCTCCAGACGGATGATCGCAACCTTGTCCTCACCGGCCTCGCGACGCGCTTCCAAAAGGTCGAAGTAGACTTTGCCGCTGCAAATGACTAGCCGCTCCACACCGGCCGGATCAAGACCGTCGGTTTCACCGATCACATTGTGGAACTTACCGTTGCAGAGCTCATCCAGCGTTGATACGGCAAGCTTGTGACGCAGAAGGCTCTTCGGCGACATGGCAACCAGCGGCTTCCGGGTAGGTCTCAGCGCCTGCCGGCGCAGCATGTGAAAGACCTGAGCCGGCGTAGACGGTACGCAGACCTGCATGTTGTGTTCAGCGCAGAGCTGCAGGAAACGTTCGAGTCGCGCGGATGAGTGCTCGGGACCTGCCCCTTCGAAGCCGTGCGGGAGCAGCATCGTCAAACCGCTCAAGCGCTGCCACTTGGTTTCTCCGGAGGAGATGAACTGATCGATGACCACCTGCGCGCCGTTGGCGAAGTCGCCGAACTGCGCTTCCCAAATGACCAGGGTGTTGGGCGCCGTCGTCGAGTAACCGTATTCGAAGGCAAGCACCGCCTCTTCGGACAGCAGCGAGTCGTAGAGATCGAACGTCACCTCCTCGTTCAGGAGATTGAGCGGGATGATGCGCTTGCCGGTCTTCTGATTGTGGTGAGCGGCATGACGATGCGAAAACGTGCCCACGCCAACGTCCTGGCCGGTCAGACGCACGGGCACTTCCTGGTCAATCAGCGTCGCATAGGCCATAACCTCGGCGAATCCCCAGTTCACAGGCATCGCACCCGCGGCCATCTTGTGGCGGTCCTCGAGGATCTTCTGCACCTGTCTGTGCACCGCAAATCCTTCAGGCAGATGGCCGAGTCGGTTGGCAAGCTCCCGGAAGCGGGTCTGGTCGAACGTGGTATCCGAAGGGAACTCCCAGTCATGCCCCAGATAGGGGGTCCAGTCGACGAAGAGCTTGCTGTCAGGCTCGTGGACGATCGACAGCGCCACGTTACCGCCGGATTCGAGCTTTTCGCGATTGGCGTCCGTCATGGCATCCGCTTCCTGACGGCTCACCACCCCTTCGTTGACCAGCTGATCCACGTAAAGCGTGTGGGTGGTCGGATGGGAGCGGATTTTCTGATACATCTGCGGCTGGGTTTTCATCGGCTCTTCCGACTCGTTGTGGCCGCGACGGCGATAGCAGATGAGGTCGATGACAACGTCCTTGCGGAATTCCATGCGGTAGTCCGCGGCAAGCTGGGTGGCAAAAACCACCGCCTCCGGGTCGTCCCCGTTAACGTGCAGGATCGGCGCCTGCACCATTTTCGCGATTTCGCTGCAGTATTCGGTGGATCGGGCATCAATCTGCCGGTGAGTGGTGAAGCCAATCTGGTTGTTGACGATGATGTGGATCGTGCCGCCGGTTTTGAACCCCCGCGTCTGAGACATCTGAAAGGTTTCCATCACTACACCCTGCCCCGCAAACGCAGCGTCACCGTGAATGATGATCGGTGCAACAAGATCACCCACATAGTCGCGCCGACGGTCCTGGCGCGCGCGGACGGAGCCTTCAGCGACAGGCCCGACAATCTCCAGATGCGACGGATTGAACGACAGCGCCAGGTGCATCTCACCACCCGGCGTCATGACGTTGGAAGAAAAGCCCTGGTGATACTTCACGTCGCCGCTGCCTTCATTCAAAGCAACGTGACCGTCGAACTCCGCGAAGAGTTCGGAAGGATTTTTGCCCAGCACGTTGACGAGCACGTTCAACCGGCCGCGGTGCGCCATCGCAATGACGGACTCGATGATGCCGTGGGATCCGAGCCGCTGGATGAGTTCGTGCAGCATGGGAATCAGACTTTCGCCACCCTCGAGGCCGAAGCGCTTGGTGCCCGGATAGCGACGGTGCAGATACTTCTCGAGCCCTTCGGCCGCCGTCAGACGTTCCAGGATGGAACGCTTCTGCTCGCTGTTGTAGCGCGGCCGCCCCCTGGCGCTTTCGAGGCGCTGCTGCACCCAGAGCTGCTCTCCGGCATCGACAATGTGCATGTACTCGGCGCCAATCGCACCGCAGTAGGTCTCCTCAAGCGCCTGCACCATGTCCGCCAGCTTGGCGGACCCGTCACCGTAGTGAAAGCTGCCGGTCTGGAACGTCTCGTCCAGGTCAGCCGGTGACAGGTGATGATAGGCAAGGTCGAGCACCGGCATGGTGGGACGCTCCATCATGCCGAGCGGGTCGATGTGCGCTTTCTTGTGACCGCGGTGGCGGTAAGCCGAGACCAGATCCTGAACCCGCATCTGCTTGGATTCGTGCTCCGTGGAGATGCTGGTAGCCACCTTTTCCGGTTTGGCCTTGAGACGGTTCTTGCCCAGACGCTCGAAGTGATTCACGACCGCGGAATGCGGGGTATCGGGGCCGATTACCCCTTCGACCATCGGCAGCTGCTCGAAATAGCTTCGCCATTCGTCCGGGACGGTTTCGGGTTCGTCTAGAAATGCCTCGTAGAGCGTTTCGATGTAGGCCGCGTTCGTGCCGCCCAGGTGCGAGCTGCGCAGCATGCGCTGCATAAAGGATTCGCTCAACTGAGGATCTCCATGACTTGTTCCAGTGGGTTTTCCCGACGCCTGCCGCGCACCCGGGAGCAGCCGTCGAGCAGTCGCCTATGTTACCTGACTAGCGGAACAGTCCGGCAGCGGTGCTCACGTCCCCTGTTGCATCAGCATAGTGCGGATTTTACCAATCGCACGGGTCGGGTTTAAGCCTTTCGGGCACACATTCACACAGTTCATGATGCCGCGGCAGCGGAACACGCTGAACGGGTCGTCGAGATTCGCAAGACGCTCTGCGGTTGCGGTATCCCGGGAGTCTGCCAGAAAGCGGTACGCCTGCAGGAGGCCTGCGGGACCGATGAACTTGTCCGGGTTCCACCAGAAGGACGGGCACGAGGTCGAGCAGCAGGCACAGAGGATGCACTCATACAACCCATCCAGCTCTTCCCGGTCTTCCGGGGACTGCAACCGCTCCTGAGCGGGCGGAGGATTGTCGTTGATGAGGTACGGCTGGATCTTCTCGTACTGCTTGTAGAACTGGGTCATGTCGACCACAAGATCGCGCACCACCGGCAGGCCCGGCAGCGGACGCAGCACGAGCTTGCCACCCCTGGCGACCTCCGATACCGGCGTGATACACGCCAGACCGTTCTTGCCGTTCATGTTCATCCCATCCGAGCCGCACACGCCCTCGCGGCAGGAGCGACGGTAGCTGAGCGTGGGATCCTCGGCTTTGAGGAGCTCCAGCAGCTCGAGCACCATCAGATCTTTGCCTTCCGGCAGGTCGATCTGCATGTCGCGCATGCCGGGGACTTCGTCTACGTCGGGGTTGTAGCGATAGATACTGACTTGCATACGTCTGGTCCTTAGTAAACCCGCTCTTTGGGTTCGAATGTGTCTACGGTTTTCGGCGTGAAGTTCACGTTACGCTTGCCCAGGCGCTTGTCGCCGGGGAAATAGAGGGAATGGCACAGCCAGTTCTCGTCGTCGCGCTCCTGGTAGTCGTCCCTCGCGTGCGCGCCTCGACTCTCCTTGCGCCCTTCTGCGGCAATCGCCGTGGCTTCGGCGACCTCGAGGAGGTTGTCGAGCTCGAGGGCCTCGAGGCGCGCGGTGTTGAAGGCGTTCGACTTGTCAGGCAGGTGCGCTTTGCCGATCCGCTCGCGTAGATCCGCGAGCGTCTGCATGCCGGTCTGCATGTGCTCCTCCGTGCGGAAGACGCCGAAGCTGTTCTGCATGACGGTCTGCAGCTCTTTCTTGAGCGCCGCGACCGACTCGCCCTCGCTGGATTCGTTCCAGCGGTTCAAGCGCGCCATGGAAGACTCGATGTCG
>JANQPF010000008.1 GCA_028285415.1 Pseudomonadales bacterium | reverse complement strand
CGGAGGCCGCTACGTCGCCGAGACGCTGACCCACGCGTTAGACCAGCTTGCCGAACTTTACGATACCGCCAGGCAGGACCCGGAGTTTCAGCGTGAGCTGCACGACGATCTGACAAACTATGTAGGGCGGCCGACGCCACTCTATTTTGCCGAACGCCTCACCGCAGAGCTCGGCGGTGCGAAGGTGTATCTCAAACGCGAAGATCTCAATCACACCGGGGCGCACAAGGTCTGCAACACCATTGGACAGGCGCTGCTGGCCAAGCGTATGGGCAAGCCGCGGGTCATTGCGGAGACTGGTGCGGGACAGCATGGCGTGGCTACGGCAACCGTTGCGGCCCGCCTGGGCCTGGAGTGTGACGTCTACATGGGTGCAGAGGACGTAGAGCGCCAAAGCCTGAACGTCTACCGTATGAAGCTCCTCGGCGCGAATGTGATTCCCGTGCACTCGGGAACCCGTACGTTGAAAGACGCGCTGAACGAAGCCATGCGTGACTGGGTGACCAACGTCGACAACACGCACTACATCATTGGCACGGTTGCGGGTCCCCACCCGTTTCCGATGCTGGTGCGTGATTTCGCTTCGGTTATCGGTCAGGAGGCGCGTGCGCAGATGCTCGAGCGGGAAGGGCGGCTGCCCGACGTCGCCGTTGCCTGTGTTGGCGGCGGTTCCAACGCCATGGGGCTCTTCTACCCGTTCATCGACGATGTGGATGTCGATCTGGTCGGAGTCGAAGCTGCGGGACGCGGGATCAACACGGGCGAGCATGCAGCACCGCTCAACGACGGACGCGTCGGAGTATTGCATGGCAACCGCACCTACCTGATGGCGGATGAGGATGGGCAGATCCAACCGACTCATTCCATCTCCGCGGGGCTCGACTACCCGGGCGTCGGGCCCGAGCACTCCTATCTCAAAGACATCGGACGCGCCCGCTATGACAGCGCAACCGACGAGGAAACCATGGCAGCTTTCCGCATGCTGAATCGTACGGAAGGCATTCTTGCTGCGCTCGAATCGAGCCACGCGGTTGCCTGGGTGGTTGCCAACGCACCGAAGATGGACAAAAACCAGATTATCCTGGTCAATCTTTCCGGCCGTGGTGACAAGGACATCAACACCATAGCCAAAATCGACAACATAGACCTGACATGAGCCGCCTGCAGAAACGCTTTGAAGAAATGGCGCCGCGCAAGGCGCTCGTGAGCTTCATTACAGCGGGAGATCCCACGCTTGCCCATACCGTCCCAGCGTTACACGCGCTCGTAGCCGGTGGTGCAGACATCCTGGAAGTGGGGGTACCGTTCTCGGATCCGGAAGCGGAAGGCCCCACCATCCAGGCTTCGAGCGAGCGAGCGCTGGCGAACGGCGTGACCCTGCGCGCGGTGCTCGACATGATTGCGGAGTTCCGTCGCGACGATCCGGAAACGCCAATCGTATTGATGGGCTACCTCAATTCTATCCTTGCCATGCCGGACTTTGCGGCACGCGCGCAGGAAGTCGGCGTAGATGGTCTGATCATGGTGAACCTGCCGCCGGAAGCGGCAACGTCGATCCGCGCGGAGCTTGCTGAGCACAACGTGGACCTCATTTTCCTCGTCGCGCCAACGACCACGGACGCCCGTGCCCGGACCATCCTGGGTCAGGCGAGCGGATTTGTTTATTACGTCTCGCTGAAAGGCATCACCGGCGCCGATCATCTGGTTGCTGACGAGGTAGGCGCGCGCATTGAAGCGCTCAAGGCGATGACGGATCTACCCATCTGCGTCGGCTTCGGCATCAAGGATGCCGCGACTGCTCAGCGCATCGGTGCACATGCGGACGGCGTGGTCGTGGGCTCGGCGCTCGTCAGCCTCATGGCACAGAACGCGGACGATCCATCAGCCGCGGCAGCGGCGCTCACCGCCGCCGCGCAGGACCTGCGCAGCGGGATCGATCAGCCCGCCTGATGCAGAACCTCGAAAGCTGGCTCGACTACATCGGCAACGAATGGCGGTCGATGGAGTTTGGTCTCGACCGCATGCGCACAATGGTCGAGCGCCTGGCTCTGTCGCAGCCGGCTCCCCGGGTCATCACGGTAGCGGGCACGAACGGCAAAGGTTCCACGGTCGCAACCGCTGAGCAGCTCCTGTGTCATGCAGGGGTGAGCGTCGGCGCAACGTTTTCTCCTCACGTGCATCAGTTCAACGAACGTATCCGGATTGATGGCGCTCAGCTTACTGACGAGGCGATCTGCACGGCGTTCAGCGCCGTCGAGGAAGTCCGCGATGACACGCCCCTCACGTATTTCGAATACGCGGCGCTCGCAGCGCTCTGGTCGTTCAAACAGGCCCACGTAGACGTGGCGCTGCTCGAGATCGGGCTCGGCGGGCGGCTCGATGCGTTTAACGTCATTGACGCCGACGTGGCCGTCATCACCAGCATCGGACGCGACCACGAGCAGTTTCTGGGCAGCGATCTCGACAGCATCGGTGCGGAAAAAGCCGGGATATTGAGGACCGGGCAGACGGTTGTGCTGGGGCGGGACATGCCTGCCTCCGTCATGCGGGCCTGTCGTGAGCTCAGCCTCGAGCCGCTGATTGCCGGCGTGGATTTCGACGTGGTTGTGGATTCCGCAAATGGGTGCTGGCAGCTCGACTCGGCCCATGACACGACTACGCGCAGGCTCCCGCTGCGAGCCCTGGCTCCGGAAAATGTTGCGCTCGCCTGGCATGCGGTCAGCGCGTTGGATGACGTGTTGAATATGAGCGGCGAGCATCTGGATGCCGCTAATGCGAGCGCGTGGCTGCCCGGACGGATGCAGGAGGTGATGCTCGACGACCGCCGCTGGATACTGGACGTTGCGCACAACCCGGCAGGCGCCGAGTTCCTTGCCGCGCAGCTGGCCCGTCGCGGACTTGCGCCTGCGCTCGTGGTCTGCGGCATGTTCCGCGACAAACGTCATGCAGCGGTGCAGGCCGCGCTCAAGCGTCACGTTGATGCGCCCTGGTGGGTCGTATCAACCCGCGGCGAGCGGGGTTTTGAGGCGCAGGACCTCGCCGGGGCGCTGGACGGCACCGCGCAGACCGTAGAGTGGGAAGAACTGGTTGATGCCGTGCGGTCGGCAACTCGAGCCGGGGATGTTATCCTTCTGCTCGGCTCATTTGATGTCATCGAACACTTTGGTTCAGTTCTTGAGACGTAATGTGTGCACTGCGGTGCCGGCGCGGTTTTGAGCATGCAGGAACGTACGCGATACCGGGTTACCGGCTCCCTGTTTCTGCTGGCGCTGGCAGTCATCTTTCTGCCGATGCTGTTTGATGGTGCGGGACAGCCCGCCCCTGTGGCACCGCCTGCGTCGACCTCAGAGCCAGCCCCCGAGCTTCCCGAATTCGAAGACATTGTCCCGACCTCCGACGTCGTTGAGCGGACAACCGCGCTGGCAGCCGAAGTAGATGAAGAAGGTTTCAGCACGGAAACGGGCACCCGCATCGGCGAGCCGGTGCTGGAGACCCCCGGCGCGGATGCCACCGTCTGGGCCGTGCAGGCGGCAGCCTTTGCCAGTGTCGACAACGCGAGGTCCTTCCGCGAACGCCTGCGCGAGGGGGGTTACGAAGCGTATGTCTCTTCCGTGCGTACCGACGATGACGAGATCATGCATCGGGTGGCCGTAGGTCCGTACCTGAGCGTTGCGGACGCCAATGCGGCCCAGGATGCCATCGCGTCAGCTTATGCCGTCAATCCGCGCGTCGTGGAAATGACGCCCTGATGGATGTGGCTGTCCTCGACATTGTGATCGTCACCCTGGTGCTGCTGTCCGCGGCCATAGGACTTGTGCGCGGGCTGGTCAAAGAGCTGCTGTCGCTGATCTCCTGGGCGGTGGCGTTTGTCGTGGCCATCTATTTCTCCTCGGTGCTGGCTGAGCAGATGCCAGACACGTGGGGTTCGATCTCAGTGCGCACCGTCATCGGGTTTGCGGTGCTCTTTATCGGCACGCTGATTCTTGCTGCCGTGGTGCAATGGCTCGTCGCCCAGCTGATTGCCACCACCGGTTTGAGCGGCACCGACCGCTTTCTCGGCTTACTTTTCGGCAGCGCCAGGGGGCTGCTGGTCTGTGTGGTGCTGCTCATCGGTCTCCGGGAAATTGCCGGTGAGACCGCCTGGTGGCAAGCGTCGGTCCTGCAGGGCGAATTGCTGGCATTCGAGGATGACGTGCGGGAGCTGCTCGGCCGCGCGCGGGACATCGTCAGGGAAGCGCCAAGTGTTTAGAATACTCCGCTGCGTCTTTCAGTGGTTCGCCAGGCAATGAATACGGGAGGCTCGTAGAGCATGTGCGGAATTGTCGGGATCGTCTCCCGGGACCAGGTCAACCAGGAGATCTACGACGCGCTGACGGTGCTGCAGCACCGCGGCCAGGACGCGGCGGGCATGGTGACAAGCGACGGTCAACGGCTGCATCTGCGTAAAAGCAATGGCCTCGTGCGCGACGTTTTCCGTCAGGAGCACATGCAGCGTCTGGTCGGCACCGCCGGCATAGGCCACGTCCGCTACCCCACCGCCGGCACGGCAAGCTCAGCCGAGTCGCAGCCCATGTACGTCAATTCCCCGTATGGCATTACGCTTGCGCACAACGGCAATCTCACCAACGCAGAGGAGCTGAAGGCAGACCTCTTCGCCGAGGATCTGCGCCACATCAATACCGAAAGCGACTCCGAAGTGCTGCTGAACGTCCTTGCGCACGAGTTGCAGCTGCAGCGCGCTTTCAATCCGTCGCCCGCGGAAATTTTCAAAGCGGTCGAGGGTGTGCACAAACGCTGCCGCGGTGCCTACGCGGCTGTAGCCATGATCATCGGCTCAGGCGTGCTCGGCTTCCGCGACCCGTATGGCATCCGCCCGCTGGTCTACGGCGAACGTCAGACCGAAGCCGGCACCGACTACATGATTGCATCGGAGTCGGTGGCGCTGGATCTGCAGGGTTTCACGCTGCTTGGCAGCTTGGCGCCGGGCGAAGCGGTGTTCATCACAAACGATGGCGAGCTGCATCGGCAGGTCTGCGCCGAAGGCACCCGCCTTGTGCCGTGCATCTTCGAGCACGTCTATTTCGCACGCCCCGATTCGATCATGGACGATATCTCCGTGTACAAAAGCCGCCTCAGGATGGGTGAGCGGTTGGCGCAGCAGATTCTGAATCAGTACAGCCAGCACGAACACGACATCGACGTGGTCATTCCGATACCCGATACCGGGCGCACCGCAGCCTTGCCGCTGGCGCATCAGCTCAACGTCAAGTTCCGCGAGGGTTTCGTCAAGAATCGATACATTGGACGCACCTTCATCATGCCCGGGCAAAGTGAACGGCGGAAATCCGTGCGTCAGAAACTCAACGCCATTGAGCTCGAATTCCGCGACAAAAATGTCCTACTGGTGGACGATTCGATCGTGCGCGGAACCACCATCAAGCAGATCATTCAGATGGCCCGCGACGCCGGCGCGCGCAAGGTCTACATCGCCTCAGCCGCGCCTGCGCTGCGTTACCAGAACGTCTACGGTATCGACATGCCGGCCAGAGAAGAGTTTGTCGCCCATCAGCGCAGCGATGAGGAGGTGGCTGCGATCATCGGCGCAGACCGGCTCATTTATCAGCAGATAGACGACCTGAAGGCGGCGGCCAGAGAAGGCAATCCCGCGGTCAGCGATTTCGAGTGCTCCACCTTCGATGGTAATTACGTGACTGGTGACATAGATGACAACTATCTAGAGCAGTTATCCTTGGCACGAAGCGATAAAATGAAGCAGCGTCGTGACGCCGAACTCCACTCAGACTCTAACGTCCTTGAGCTCCACAACCACGCCTGAAGCACTGCCGGGCGGCAAAGTGCATGCCCGCGAACACATCGAGGCGCTGGAAGCGGCCTTGAATCGCGTGCTGCTCGGCAAGGAGCAGCAGGTGAAGCTTGCGCTTGCCTGTATTTTTGCCCGTGGGCATCTGCTCATTGAAGACCTCCCGGGCATGGGCAAAACGCTGCTCTCCCATGCGCTCGCACAGGTCCTCGGGTTGTCATACAACCGGATACAGTTCACCTCCGACGTGCTCCCGTCGGACATCATCGGCGCCACAATATTCGACAGAGACAGCAATGCCTTTCGGTTTGTCGAAGGGCCGCTCTTTGCGCAGGTGGTGCTTGCGGATGAAATCAACCGGGCGACACCCAAAAGTCAGAGCGCGCTCCTGGAGGCCATGGAAGAGCGCCAGGTGACGAGCGACGGTGAGTCGCGCCCGCTGCCTGAGCCGTTTTTTGTCATTGCCACGCAGAATCCATCCACCCAGGCGGGCACCTTCCCGCTGCCGGAATCCCAGCTCGACCGATTTCTCATGCGCATCGAGCTTGGCTATCCGGAGCCCGCGGCGGAGCGTGAGCTCCTGCTGTCCGGTGATCGCCGTGAGATTGTGGCCGAGCTCGAACCGATCATTGATCTCGATCAGCTGCGCGGCCTGCAGGGCGCGGTGGAAGCCATCAAAGTGTCAGAGCCGTTGGTCGACTACGTGCAGCGTCTGATTGCGTTTACCCGTCAGGGCAACGAGTTTGCGTTCGGCCTGTCACCGCGCGGTGCGCTGGCGCTCTTGCAGAGTGCCAAAGCATGGGCACTCCTGCATCACCGCACGCACGTGGTGCCCGAAGACGTGCAGGCGGTCCTGCCCAGCGTGGTGGAACATCGCCTGCGGGAATCAGCCGACTTTGCCGGACATGGCGGCGGTGCGCTCGCGCAGCGTCTGCTCGGCAGCGTCGACGTCGTATCCTGATCAGCTGAGACCTGGCGGCATGCAGGCTGCGACTCAACCGGAACGCGCCATTTTCGGCAAGCGCTTCAGCGCCTGGCTGGACCGCCGTATCCCGCCTGGCAGGCGCATCACGCTAAGCCAGTCCAATATCTTCATCTTCCCGACGCGTAGCGGCTTTACGTTCGGCGGACTGTTAGCGATTCTGATTCTGGGTGCAATCAACTACCAGAATTCCCTCGTCTACGGCGTTGCCTTTCTGCTTGGCAGCATGTTTGTCGTCACCATCCTTTATACGTTCCGCAATCTCTCGGGTTTAAGCATTGAGCTGGCCGAGGCCCATGCGGGGTTCGTTGGTGAGGACATTGAGTTCGAGGTGCGCGTCGACCGACCCAAGGGGCGCGGCCGTGAAGGTATCCAGATCGGCTGGCCGGAAGGCTTCAAGCAGTGGGTGGAGATCTACGAAACAGAAGCCGACGTGGTGAGGCTGTACGTCGTTGCGGACAAGCGCGGCTGGCTGCGGCCGGGTCGGCTTCTGGTGGAAACCTATTATCCGCTGGGTCTGCTGCGCGCCTGGACGTGGGTGGACATCAGCGCGCGGGGGCTCGTGTATCCGCAGCCGATCTTTCAGGACGCACCCAGCAACCAGGCGTCGTCCCAGCACCGCGACGACGGCGTGCTCATCGACCCGCTCGGCAGCGACGACTTCGTCGACATACGCGAATACGTGCCGGGTGATCCGATCAAGAACATTTTGTGGCGCTCGTACGCCCGCTCGGACGAGGTGGTTGTCAAACGCTATGCAAGCTACGTCGAACCGCGGCTCATTTTCGATTTCGATACGCTCGCGGGCGGCACGGAAGAGAAGCTCAGCCGACTGACCGGGCTTGCGTTACAGGCGACCCGCAGCGAACGGGAGTTTGGCCTCAGGCTGCCGAATCTCGAAATCCCCCCCGGCCTCGGCCAGGTCCATCTGGACAACGTGCTCCGCGCGTTGGCGCTCTATGGCATCGCTGACCGATAAGCAGGGCACCGGCGTCGCCTATCAGATCCCGCGCAACAGCCTGGCGCTGTTGATGGTCTCGCAGGTGGTAGTGATTCTGCCGCTGATCGTGCACATCTCGCCCTGGATCGTCGGCGTCTGGGCCATTTGCGGATACTGGCGCACGCAGGTGTATCGCGGCCGCTGGGGGTACGCCGCCGGCTGGGTGAAGACGCTCATGGTCATCGGCTCTATCGTCGGCATTGCGCTCAGCGGCTACAAGTCGTTCAGCTTGGAAGCGGCCACCTCGCTCCTGGTGCTCGCGTTTTCGCTGAAGCTCGTGGAGATGAAAAATCGCCGCGACGCTTACCTCGTGATTTATCTCAGCTACTTTCTCATTGCCACGGCGTTCCTTTTTGACCAGACGATCGCGGTGGCGGCGTATGAGCTCCTTGCCGCTGTTGTGGTGACCGCTGCGATGGTGGGCATGAACCAGCTGCAGACCCGGGTGCGTCCGGTGGCTTCGCTCTGGGTAGCCGCGGGGCTCATTTTTCAGGCGCTGCCGTTGACGCTGGTGCTGTTCCTGCTCTTTCCGCGGGTGGCGCCGCTCTGGTCCATTCCGCTGCCGAGTTCGGTATCAACGGGCATCAGCGATCGCCTGACGCCGGGCGACGTGGCCAACCTCAGCCAGTCGGACGAGCTCGCGTTTCGCGCGGTGTTCGACGGCGAGCCGCCGCAGCAGCGTGATCTCTACTGGCGGGGGCTCGTCTATTCCGAGTTTGCTTTCGGAACCTGGGCAATTGCGGAGC
This sequence comes from Pseudomonadales bacterium, assembly GCA_028285415.1. Taxonomy (GTDB): domain Bacteria; phylum Pseudomonadota; class Gammaproteobacteria; order Pseudomonadales; family Azotimanducaceae; genus UBA4421. The sequence goes on along the minus strand of JANQPF010000008.1, from coordinate 225,328 downwards.
CGCTCGATCCGCTGCCGGAGCAGGTGGATGCGCCGGTCGGCTTGAGCTACGAAGTGTTCCTCGAGCCGACGCAGAGCAAGTGGCTTTTTGCCCTGGATACGCCGGTCAGCTATGCCGCGCGCCTGGATCTGCTGGCGGATTATCGAATGGTGAGCCCGGAGCCGGTGCTGTCCGTCATGCGCTACCGCGTGACGAGCGACACGGGCTATCTCATGGATCACGAGCTGTCGCCCGCGATGCTGGCGCGCGAGACGCAGCTGTGGCGGGACGACAATCCCCGCCTGCGAGAGTATGCCAGGGACCTTTACGCGCGCACGGGTTCGGTGGAAGGCATGATCGAGGCGATGCACAGACGCATTCGCGAGCAGGATTACAGCTACACGCTGAGCCCGCCCGTGCTCGAGCGCGTCAACAGCATCGATCAGTTCTGGTTCGATACCCGGCGCGGGTTCTGCACCCACTATGCAGGGGCAATGACGTACGCGCTGCGCAGCGTCGATATCCCCGCGCGTATGGTCGGCGGTTATCAGGGTGGGGAGTTCAATCCGGCAACGGGCCACCTGGTCGTACGCCAGTACGATGCCCATGCGTGGGTCGAAGTGTGGCTGCCCGAGCGCGGCTGGACCCGCTATGACCCGACAGCGGCGGTGGCGCCCGCGCGGATCGATCGCGGTTTGAATGCGGCGCTGTCCAACGAAGACCGCGCCGCGCTGTCTTTTCTCGCCAGCGCGCGGATGGGTGAGGGTGGTCTCGTGACCGGCATGCTGCAGTTTGTCGACTCCCTGGAGCATCGCTGGAACCTCTGGGTAGTAGGCTACGACGCCGCCGCGCAAGCCGACGTGCTGAAGGGCATGCTCGGCAAAGTCACCCCGGCCCGCATTGGCATTGCCATGGGAATTGGCGGCGGCGCCAGTCTCTTGCTCGTTGCCGCAGCCATCCTGTATCGCCGCAGGCCCCAGCAGCGGCATCCGGTCGAGCGGGTGTTCAGCGGGTTCTGCCGTGCGATGGCGCGTCAGGGCCTGCCGCGACAGTCTGGGGAGACCCCCGGCGCCTACGTGCAACGATTGGCCGGTCGCGCACAGCTCGACGCAGAAGGGCTGCGCACCCGTCTGCAGGCGCTCCTCTACGACCCGGAGGCGACGGCTGACCGCGCCGCGCGCAGGCAGATACGCCGCGAGCTCAGAAAGTTGCGTTTCATGCTTGCCTTTCGCACGGCAGGCAACGCATCCTAGACCCAAGTTTCTCGATCTGAAGTATCAGTGCCGCTCAACAAACGTACGCCCTGTGTCGGAATCTGCTCCACCACGTACGGCGATCTGGTGTGCCGTGGGTGCAAACGCTTCGCGCATGAAATTGTGCAGTGGAATAGCTACGACGACGCCCAGCAGGAGCAGATCTGGCAGCGTCTGACGCGCCTCAGGGACGAGGTGGTAATACAGCGCGTGGTGGTGAGCGAGGCCGCTCGTTTCGCCGAAGTCCGCGCCGGGGAAGCCTTTGCCGAGCTTGACGGGGGCGCGCTTCTGTACGCGGTCACCCGCCATCTCAGTGCCGCGGATGCGCCGCTTGCCGACGCGGGGCTCGCGGCCGCTGACGGCAGCGTGGCGGACGCGCTATCGCTCCTGAAACTGCTCGACGGAGAAATCTACGACCGCTCCAAAGCGCACTATGAGCGCAACTTCAAGGTACCCGCCTGATGGGTTCGAGATGAGCCGGCCCGATCTCAATCCAGCGCTCGAATTCCTCACCGCCGAGACGCCCGCGGCGTGGCTGGAAGCGGCGCGGGCAAACCTGCCGCTCCTCCTGATCGATCATGCCAACTGTGAGAAGAAAGCGGCCAGCACCGCGCTCGGGCTGATGTACCGCTACGTGGGTGAGACTGAGATACTGCACAAGATGTCGCAGCTTGCGCGTGAGGAGCTGAGACACTTCGAGCAGGTTGTCGACCTCATGACGGCGCTCGACGTCGAGTACGTCCAGCTCAGCTCTGCGCGTTATGCCGGTGAGCTGCACAAGCTCGTGCGCAAGGACGAGCCCGATCGTCTGGTTGACGTGCTGATTCTCGGCGCGGTGGTCGAAGCGCGCTCCTGTGAGCGGTTCGTCAGGCTGATTGAGGTGGTGCCGGCCGAAGCGGCGGCGCTGTATCAATCACTGGTGCACTCGGAAGCACGGCACTTCGTCGACTACCTCGAGCTTGCCAGAAAGGCGGCGGGAACGGCCATTGACGAGCACGTGGCCCGCTTTCTCGAAAGAGACGCTGAGCTCATCCGTGCGCCGGATGCGTCCTTCAGGTTCCATAGCGGCGTGCCAGGCTGAAGCACTCGAGCTGAAACGCGTCCTCCCGCTGACGGCAGAGCCAGCCGCAGATTTCCCAGGCGCCGGTGACAATGCGTTGACCGTTGCCGTTGCGATGTATGCCCGGACGGTGGGTGTGTCCATGGACGAGCGTGCGGCTTTCGCTGCCTTGCATCAACGCGGCGGTGGCGTCCGGATTCACGTCCATGATGTTCGCTGCCTTGTTTGCGGAGCTTTCTTTACTCTGCGCTCTGAGCGCCTGGCCAAAGGCTTTGCGCTCTGCGAGGGATTTGCCGAGGATATCCGCCTGCCATTCGGCGCTGCGCAGCAGGGTGCGCATCTGCTGGTATTCGTGATCGTCCGTGCAGAGCGCGTCGCCGTGACTGAGGAGCACGCCGTCGTCCGTGCGGTGGGGATCGCTGATGAGGTCAACGCCCGCCTGCGCGGCAAACGTATCGCCGAACAGGAAATCGCGGTTGCCGTGCATGAGATAAGTTCTGCAGCGCCTTGATGCGCCTTGCAGCGCTTCGATCAATGCCGCGGCATTTGCGCTGTCGTCATCGTCGCCGATCCACATCTCCACCAGGTCACCGAGGATGTAGATCTCGTCCACCCGATCGGCTTCCACGTCGAGGCACTCGGCAAAGCGCAGAAACGCAGGCGCGCCGGCGTCTTCGAGATGCAGGTCCGAAAGGTAGATGCGGTGCACGGGCTACGCGACACCCAGGTGCTGGCGTGCCGCCTGCAGTGTGTTCTGCAAAAGCGCAATGCGCGTCATGGGACCGACGCCGCCGGGCACCGGTGTGATCCACCCAGCAACTTCCTTCACGGCGTCGAACTGCACGTCGCCGTAGAGCTTGTTGTTCTCACCGCGGGTGATGCCGACGTCGATGACCACAGCGCCGGGCTTGATCCACTCGGGTGGTACCAGGCCGGGTTTGCCGACGGCGGACACGACAATGTCGGCAAGCTGCACTTTCGATGCGGTATCGCGGGTGAACTTGTGGGCGGTGGTCACGGTGCAGCCAGCGAGCAGGAGCTCGAGGCCCATAGGCCGCCCGACATGGTTGGAGGCGCCGAGAATCGCCGCGTCGAGACCCTTGAACTCGAGACCAATGTGTTCGAGGAGCAGCATCACACCTTTCGGCGTGCAGCTTCTGAGTGCCGGGCGCCTGAGCGCCAGGAGGCCAATGTTGTAGGCATGGAAGCCATCGACGTCTTTGCTTGGATCGATGCTGTCGATGATGCGATCCTCGTCGATGTGCGCGGGCAGCGGAGTCTGCACCAGGATGCCGTCGATGCTCGTATCGTCATTCAGCGCCTTCACGCGATCCTCCAGATCTTGCTGGGTCACGTGGGCGGACAAATGCTGCACGATGGAGTGAAAGCCCACCTCGTCGCAGTCGCGGCGCTTGCCTTTGACGTAAATCTCGGACGCCGGATCGTCACCGACCAGGATGACGGCAAGTCCCGGCGGGCGGCGCCCGGCGGCGATCCAGTCTTTGACCTCAACCGCAATGTCGCCGCGCATGGCCCTGGCAATGGCGTTGCCGTCAATGATTTGTGCAGTCATGCGTGTATGGGGGTACTCCAAAACGCTCATTCTAATCGTTTCGTGTCCGACACCGGAACCGACAGCGGGAATTAAGCGGATCTGTGGGTCACAATGTGTGCCAATCACAATTGACCATTGGGATTGTCGTAGTATGATCGCGCCGCACGGGGTATAGCGCAGTCTGGTAGCGCGCCTGCTTTGGGAGCAGGATGTCGGGAGTTCGAATCTCTCTACCCCGACCAATTTCAACGCGCCTGTAGCTCAACTGGATAGAGCATCGGCCTTTAAATGTAGGAGCCTGCGCCGGGAAACGGAACCGGTGCAGTGGACTGCACCGTAACGGGGAACCCTTAACAGATCATGCTGATGGCAATCCCGTGGAAACCTGTGGTCGAGCAAACCAATCGACCCTGAACCTCCGAAGGCTCAAAGTGAGGGTAGGAGGGCCAGAGCCAGGCAGACAGCCTGCGCAGGGCTCCGTAGAGACTATACGTGCAGCACCTGAGACGGTGAAGAGATAGTCCAGACCACAAACTCGATGCGTCGAGGCCGCGAAAGCGGTAGCTGGTAAGCTAAGCCGAGGGTTGAAGGTTCGAGTCCTTCCAGGCGTGCCAAACACTGTCCTGAAAAACAATAACTTACAGTTTATCGGAGAGATATTGCGCCAAGATCCGGTTCGTAGAAGCTTTGCGGCACCGGTCCTCACTCGAATCCAACACCTACGATTCGCGGGTTGTGCTGTCATCCCTGTATCGGTCTGACGGGCAGCGTTCGGCCAATAGCCGACTGTTGCCTCTGCGGTAAGTCGCCTCTGCGGTAAAATGGTCCATGGATTGGAAAATATGTCAGTCGGACGACATCCCGCAGCTCGCGGAACTGAATGGGATCCTCCATGAGGATGAAGGTGCAATTCCCATGGATCCCCAAGCAAGAGAAGAGCGCCTCAGAAGATGGCTCGACGCCGACTACTGTGGGGTTCTGTTTTCCGTGGAAAACCAGACCGTTGGTTATGCTTCCTTCGGCGAGCCTCAGAGTAGAGCGTGAATTGACTTGAGCGTTGCATAAAGGCCGGCTCCCGTGACTTCAGGAATGGAGCGACGGAAGCGGCCAAGGTGTGCGCTATGGCGCACTGTGGAGACTGCCGCACGGGGAGTCGCGGACAGCCAGATAAGTAAACACCGGCAGCTCAATTAAAACCGTCAGTATTTTCCACGCTTACCTATCGGATTTATCTGCGCCTCGGGACATCAGCTAAACATCTTTTACTTTTTCGAATTCTGCAAACGCTCGGCGTTGGGCCGACGTATCGAACGAGGCGGCTTCGCGCTGCTCGATGCCACACCGGAATCCTGCCATGTAGGCGGGTTCTTCCGCCCGCTGCGGTTCCTCCGTCGTATGGTATGCGTCCCAGAACCCCCAGTTGAACAATGTCTGGTCATCCACAGGCTTCAACCGATGCCGCTTTGGCGATCGCATCGATGACGGCCTGACTGTCGAGAAAGCAGCCACCCATCCAACACCCATCCATGCTCACTCGCATTCAAGGACACCGGCGAGCTCTATTTCGATTGAGGTTGCCGTCAAACCTTCCAGACGGGAGTCGGCGCCCGCGATCAGATTGAGAACGTGCTCGACAGATCGATCTGACAAGACCTGATCCAGATGCTCGCTCTGAGCGGGTGGATAGTCACAATCAGCCGTCCCGTGCCACAGGAGCATTGGTGGGTCGTCCGAGCTGACGTGGAAGGTGGTTGATGCCTGAGTCAGATCGTTTGCGTCACAGGCTTCCAGGGGCGAAGCGCCAGCTGCAGGGGTTGCGCAATCGAGGAGCTCACGAATCGGCGCGCTCGAGATTGCCGGGACCGCATCATTGCACCGGGCGGCGATGGCTTCGCTGTCTGCCGTCACGGCTGCGAAGTCATAGAGGCCACTCAGCAGGATGGCGCCGCTCACTCGACTCGATTCGTTCATGTGATCGTCACCCAGAAACTCCTGAATTCCGAGGGTCGTTGCAGCCAGAGAGGCCAGGTGTGCGCCTGCGCGATCACCGGCGAGAACAAACCGATTGACGTCAATGTTGAGCGTTCCCGCTTGGGTTTTGAGGTACCTGATGGCGGTATGAGTGTCTGCGATGGATTCGGGCCAGTCACTCGTCGCTGCGTCTCTGTATTGAAGCAAAGCCAGGTGGGCTCCAATTTCTCGAGCGAGTGATCGCGCGATGTCCGGTACGTCATTGAACTCATTGTCCAATGTCCAGGTACGGCCTGTTACCCAAATGAGCACCGGGCGAAGGTTATCGATGTCGGCGCTCGCGATCGAATGAAATCGAAGTCGCTGTTGGGTGCTCGGCGCTGTGATGGCGTAAGTCAGTTCCTGTTCATCACCAAGCGTACTGTCAGCGTAACAGGAGCGGTCCACACTCGGAGCCGGCTGCGCTTGCGAATCATCTTTCTTGCTGCAGAGGCCGAAGCACCCCCTGTCTCCGCTGTTACATCCACTGAGCACTGCGGTGAAGATGAAGGGGAGAGCGTACGTAACAAACTTCATTCAAAGTCCTGCACACAGGTCCACAATTCTCGAGACCTGACAGGGCGTATTTCGGCTTGCCGATCAGAAAATGGTCAACGAGAAGCGAGGCTGTCTTTGCCTGTCCTGGACCAATGGTAACTCGAACGGGTTACGAAGTTTTGACGGGATAGAACGATGGTTTTGCAGTAACGAGGCACTTAAGCCAGGAGCCATTCCCGGGCCGAGGCTTCGTCTTTGAACGCCGCCCATGGCCACGGTACCGTGGCCTGACCCAGCACCTCTTCGAAGCGCGCGTAGTCTTCGGCGGAACCGACGAGGAATGCGCGCTTGTAAGCCATCGCCTGGGGATTGACGATCGCCTTGGTCAGCGCTTGATAGGTCCGGTCGAGCTCGGACAGCAGCGCTTCGCGCAGATCCCACAGCACCGCGTAGCTGCCCGCATCGAGGCAGGTTGATTCGACGAATGCCTTGGCTTCGACCATGTCGTAAGCAGAGAACTCGCCGCGGAAGGCGTGGGTGACCAACTTGCCATCAAAACTGGATTTGACCATGTGAGCTGCTGCAATCAGTTGTCTGACTGAAAGCATAGTCCGACCGCCGGAAAACGGTACCGCGGGCAGGATTGAAGTCCCCTGCGGCTCTGCAAATAGCAGTTGGCGGAAATGCCGTCCGCGAATATAATCCGCCCCCTTAAAAAACCATGGTGGGCGTAGCTCAGTTGGTAGAGCTCCGGGTTGTGATCCCGGCGGTCGTGGGTTCAAGCCCCATCGTCCACCCCATTTCCTTGAGTGCCTGTGTGCAGGCGCAAACTGTTCGAATCGAAAGCTGCGAATCTAAACCTAATGAACGTATCGATTGAAACCATGACGGGCCTGGAGCGCCGTCTCACTATCGCTTTGCCCAGCGAAGATTTTGAAACCCAGATCACCGAGCGTCTGGAAGACGCCCGCGACAAGGTGCGCATTCCCGGCTATCGGCCCGGCAAGGTTCCGCTGAAGGAAGTTCGGCGTCGCTACGGACAGGCCGTGCGCGCGGAGGTAGCGGGTGAGCTCATGCAGTCGAGTTTCTTCACTGCCGTTCAGCAGGAGGAGCTGAATCCTGCGGGTCAGCCGAACCTCGAAGTCGTGAAGATGGGCCCGGGTATCGATTTCGAATTCACCGCCACGTTCGAGGTGTATCCGAGCGTGGACGTCTGTGATCTCGCCAGAGTGAGCGTGAAGCAGCCGCAGGCGGAGATTACCGACGAGGATCTCGACAACATGGTGACGCGCCTGCGTGAGCAGCGTCAGACGTTCGAGCCGGTCGAGCGGGCAGCCGCAGACGGTGACAAGGTCAAGGCCGACTTCAGCGCCACGAAAGACGGCGAGCCGGTGGAAGGTACCGCCGGGGAGGACGTCGAGTTTACCGTCGGCCAGGGCCAGATGATCGAAGACTTCGACACCGGCGTGCGCGGCGCGGGGCCTGGCGAAACCGTAACCTTCGACGCGACCTTCCCGGAGGATTACCGCGCGGAGGAGCTCAAGGGTCAAACCGTGCAGTTCAGCGTGACGGTGAAAGAAGTGAGCGAAGCCAGACTGCCCGAGCTCGATGACGAGTTTTTCCAAGGTTTCGGCGTGGAAGAGGGCGGTGAGGAAGCGTTCCGCACCGAAGTCCGCGACAACATGCAGCGCGAGCTGGATGCTGCCGTGAAAAATCAAGTAAAACAGCAAGTTATGGATGAATTAGGGAAATTACATGAGTTTCCCGTCCCGCATGCGGTCGTGCATCGGGAGATCCATGTTTTGAAAGATCAGATGCTCAGCCAATTCCAGATGGGTGGCACAGCCCAGAAACCCGATCTGCCGGATGAGCTCTTCCACGACCAGGCGGAGCAGCGCGTGAAAGTGGGACTGGTCGTCAACGAAATCATCAGCAATCAATCGCTGGAAGTGGATCAGGCATTGTTGGACACGCGTCTCGAGGAAATTGCCGCACAATACGGTGAGCCTGAGCAGGTGGTCGCGTGGTACCGCTCGAACCCCGAGCAATTGCAGAACATTGAGATGGGGGTCCTTGAAGAGCAGGTGGTTGACCACATAATCAGTCAAGCGCAGGTCGAAACGGTCGATTCGAACTATGATGACGTTCTGGCCGGGAAGATCATGGCCGACATTGCGGCCGCGCAGGCGGACGCGGAAGATGCGGAAAGCAGCGCCGCGGCAGACGAGGCTGCGGCTGACGAAGCCGCGGCAGCGGAAGACGCCGCCAAAGACGAACACAAAGACGGATAGACAGCACGCAATGCCCGCATCGCGGGCGGCATGGAGACTTACATGACAGACATTCGCGACAGACACGTTCCCCCGATGCAGAACCTCGGCATGGTGCCGATGGTCGTCGAGCAGTCCGCCCGGGGAGAGCGTGCGTACGACATCTATTCGCGACTCTTGAAAGACCGGATCGTGTTCCTGGTCGGCCCGGTCGAAGATCACATGGCCAACCTGATTGTTGCCCAGCTCCTCTTTCTCGAGTCGGAAAATCCGGACAAAGACATCAACCTTTACATCAACTCACCAGGCGGGTCGGTCACGGCGGGCATGTCGATCTACGACACGATGCAGTTCATCCGACCGAATGTCGCCACCCTCTGTGTCGGGCAGGCGGCAAGCATGGGCGCGTTCCTGCTGGCGGCTGGTCACCCGGGTAAGCGCATCGCCTTGCCGAATTCCCGCATGATGCTGCATCAGCCGAGCGGCGGCTCCCGCGGCGTTGCGGCGGACATCGAGATTCAGGCGCAGGAGATCCTGCTCATGCGTGAACGCCTGAACAAGCTCATTGCCGATCACACGGGTCAGAGCGTCGAGACGGTGGCCAAAGACACCGATCGCGATTTCTGGATGAGCCCGGATCAGGCGCTCGAATATGGCCTCATCGACAAGGTGCAGCAGGCGCGTCAACCGCTATCACAAAACGACGACTAGTTTTTTGCGGATCATGTAAAAACGCAGAATGGCTCGCGGCCCGGCGCGTCAAACTGTTTACACTGCGGGGTTGCATTACTCCGCAGTAGCCCGCAATGTATAATCTGCGCGAGTTCATGGCGGCGAAACCTCCGCTTGCGAGGGTTGTCGCGAAAATCGACAATTAAATTTCCTATCCAGGAAAGACAACACGGCGAATCCGGCTGCACCACGAGACAGTCAGCGGAAAGACCCGATAGAGCGTTTAGAAGAGACCGTTTAACGGAAGGAACATATGTCCGACGATAGTGGCAAAGGCGACGATTCAGGCAAACTGCTGTATTGCTCGTTCTGTGGCAAGAGTCAGCACGAGGTACGCAAACTGATCGCTGGCCCGTCCGTATTCATCTGCGACGAGTGTGTCGAGCTCTGCAACGACATCATTCGCGAAGAAGTCTCTGAAGCCACGCAGACCGGCGAGGCGAGCAAGCTGCCGGTGCCGCAGGAAATCAAGACCATCCTCGACCAGTACGTCATTGGTCAGGAACACGCCAAGAAAGTCCTGAGCGTAGCCGTCTACAACCACTACAAGCGGCTCAACTACAACGGCAAGAAAGACGAAGTAGAGCTCTCGAAGTCCAACATTCTGCTGATCGGCCCCACGGGCAGCGGCAAGACGCTGCTTGCCGAGACGCTCGCGCGTCTGCTCGACGTTCCGTTCACGATCGCGGACGCGACCACCCTCACCGAAGCGGGCTACGTCGGCGAAGACGTCGAGAACATCATCCAGAAACTCCTGCAGAAGTGTGACTACGATGTCGATCGCGCCCAGGTGGGGATCGTCTACATCGACGAAATCGACAAGATTTCACGCAAATCCGACAACCCCTCGATCACGCGGGACGTGTCGGGTGAAGGGGTACAGCAGGCGCTTCTGAAGCTCATCGAAGGCACGGTGGCTTCCGTGCCGCCGCAGGGTGGACGCAAACACCCGCAACAGGAATTCCTGCAGGTCGACACCTCAAACATCCTCTTCATCTGTGGCGGCGCGTTTGCCGGTCTCGACAAGGTCATCATGGACCGCTCGGACAAGTCCGGTATCGGCTTCGGCGCTGAGGTCAAGGGTGACGCCGACCGCAAGAGCATCGGCGAAACGCTGCGCGGCGTTGAGCCCGAGGATCTCATCCGCTACGGGCTGATTCCCGAGTTTGTCGGCCGCCTGCCGGTGGTTGCCACGCTCGAAGAGCTCGATGCCGATGCGTTGATCCGCATTCTGACTGAGCCCAAAAACTCGCTCACCAAACAGTACGCGAAGCTCTTCGACATGGAAGATGTCGAAGTCGATTTCCGCGAAGATGCCCTCCGCGCCATCGCCGACAAGGCCATGGAACGCAAAACCGGTGCACGTGGACTACGCTCTATATTGGAGGCTGTGCTGCTCGACACCATGTACGACCTGCCGTCGTCTGAGTCTGTCAGCAAGGTGGTGATTGACGAGAGTGTCATCAAAGGCGAGAGCGATCCCATGCTGATCTACGAAAACGTCGATCAGGCCAAAGCGGCACCGGAAGAGTAGCCGCCCGCCGCGGCGTATCCGCGGTGTTCCTATCCATTTGCACGGGGCAACAGTGACGTGGCTGATTCCGCGCTGATCGAAAATATCCCGGTATTACCGCTGCGCGACATGGTGGTGTATCCGCACGGCGTGCACCCGCTCTTTGTCGGTACGGAAAGCTCCATCCGCGCGCTAGACGCCGCGATGAGCGACGACAAACAGATTCTCCTCCTTGCCAAGCGCGACCCGGACAACGAAAACCCCGGGGTTGGGGATCTCTTTGACCTCGGCACGGTTGCCACGATTCTGCAGCTTCTGAAACTTCCCGATGGCACCGTGAAAGTGCTGGTGGAAGGCGGTCAACGGGCGGCGGTGGCTACGCTCGAAGTAGACAGCGAGTACATCCGGGCAGACGCGACGCTCTACGCCGAGCCTGAAATAGATCCCCGCGAGGGTGATGCGCTCGCACGAACGCTCCTTGGTCAGTTCGAGCAGTACGTGCAGGCCAGCAAGAAAGTGCCCCAGGAGGTGCTCTCGTCGCTCTCGAGCATCGATGATCCTACGCGGCTCGTCGACACCATTGCTGCGCAGATGACACTCAACATCGAAGACAAGCAGGCGATTCTCGAGGCGGTGGGTCTCAAAGAGCGCATGGATCTGCTGCTCGAGCTCATGGACGCGGAAATTGACGTGCTCGAGATGGAAAAACGTATTCGCGGGCGTGTGAAGAAACAGATGGAGCAGAGCCAGCGCGAGTACTACCTCAATGAGCAGATGAAGGCCATCCAGAAAGAAATGGGTGAGCATGAGCAGGGTGAGGTGGAAGAGCTCGCGCGTAAAATTGAAGAGTCGGGCATGCACCGCGAGGCGAAAGACAAGGCGGAGGCGGAGCTCAACAAGCTCAAGCACATGGCGCCCATGTCGGCTGAAGCGACGGTGGTGCGCAGCTATCTCGACTGGATCGTGAGCGTACCGTGGAAGAAGAAGAGCCGCGTGCGCAAGGACCTTGCCACCGCGCAGAAGATTCTCGACGAGGATCACTACGGCCTGGAAGAAGTCAAAGACCGTATCATCGAATACCTGGCTGTGCAGAATCGCGTGTCGCGTATGAAAGGCCCTGTGCTCTGTCTTGTCGGACCGCCCGGGGTAGGTAAAACGAGCCTGGGAGAGAGCATCGCCCGCGCCACCAACCGCAAGTTCGTGCGCATGGCGCTCGGCGGCGTACGTGACGAAGCTGAGATCCGCGGCCACCGGCGCACGTACATCGGCTCCATGCCCGGCAAAGTCGTGCAGAAAATGTCCAAAGCGGGTGTTTCCAATCCGCTTTTCCTGCTCGATGAGATCGACAAGATGGGCATGGACGTGCGCGGCGATCCGGCAAGCGCGCTTCTCGAGGTCCTGGATCCGGAGCAGAACAACACGTTCAACGATCATTATCTCGAGGTGGACTACGACCTCTCGAAGGTCTTTTTCATCTGCACCTCCAATTCGATGAACATTCCCGCGCCGCTCCTCGACCGCATGGAGGTCATTCGCCTTCCCGGGTATACGGAGGATGAAAAACTCAACATTGCGCGGCGCTACCTTGTGCCCAAGCAGACCAAAGCCAACGGTTTGAAGGCGGGGGAGCTGGAAGTCACCGACGCGGCGCTCCTGGATCTCGTGCGTTACTACACGAAAGAGGCAGGGGTACGCGGCCTCGAGCGGGAAGTCGCGAAACTTGCCCGCAAGGTCGTGAAATCGCTGGCGCTTGCCGAGGCTGAGATGCCGGTGGTCATCGATGCGGATGATCTTGCCGACTACAGCGGCGTGCGCCGCTTCAGCTACGGTCTCGCCGAAGAAGAGAACCAGGTGGGTATCGTCACCGGTCTTGCCTGGACTCAGGCGGGCGGCGAGCTCTTGAACATTGAGGCGGTCATGGTGCCCGGCAAAGGCAGGCAGACGAAAACCGGCTCACTGGGTGACGTCATGCAGGAGTCCATTCAGGCTGCGCTCACGTTCGTGCGCAGCCGTTCGGCGGAACTGGGTCTGGCGAAAGATTTTCACGAAAAGATCGACCTGCACATTCACGTACCCGAAGGCGCTACGCCAAAAGATGGTCCCAGCGCGGGCATTGGCATGTGCTCGGCGGTGGTGTCCGTGGTGACCGGGATACCCGTGCGCGCCGACGTTGCCATGACGGGAGAAATTACCTTGCGGGGTCAGGTTCTGCCGATCGGCGGGCTGAAAGAAAAGCTGCTGGCAGCTCATCGCGGCGGCATTAAACATGTTGTCATTCCGGCCGAAAATGAAAAGGATCTCAAAGAGATCCCGGATAATGTTAAGGAAAATCTCGAGATCCACGCTGTCAAGTGGATGGACGAGGTGCTGGCACTGGCCCTCGAGCGCATGCCTGAACCGCGCCTGGTCGAAGCGGATGACGACACGTCCGAAGAGGGTACCGATACCTCGGTCGACGCACCCGTGACAAGTACCTCGACGCCTATCAACCCTCACTGACCCGGGTGTGCATCGCCCGCAAACCCGCGCCACACAAGGCTTGCGCGGCTTGACACCTGTTGGTATAAACCTGCGCATCCCGCAAGGGATTGGAATCTAGAGTAATCAAGCCGTATTCCAAACAGGCCTCGATGAGCCAGTGTATTACAGCAACAACATGATACTGGTGAATCGACTTGTCAGGGCGGTGCACATGAGGGGCAAAATGTGAATAAAGCAGAGTTGATTGACCGCATTGCTGAGGCGTCGGATATTTCGAAGGCATCAGCAGGTCGCGCACTGGATGCTGCGATCGACGCGATTACAGACTCATTAAAAAGTGCCGAATCGGTTTCACTGGTCGGTTTCGGTACCTTTCTGGTACGTGAGCGTGCGGCGCGCACCGGTCGAAATCCCCAGACCGGCGCGACCATACAGATCGCCGCGGCGAAAGTTCCTGCTTTCAAACCCGGCAAGGCGCTAAAGGACGCCTTGAACTAAACCCGGACTTCGCGTTGCGCACGTTGCGTGCGCTGAGCAGACGCAGGTTTACAGGTTTAAAGGGCGCAGCCGTTGAGGCGCGCCCTTTTTCTTTGTACCGACTCATCCCCTGAACTTGAGCTACAATGGCGCCGCCGCGGACAAGGGCCACCGCGTCGCTTCAGATCATGGCCCGATGTAGAGATGACAGATGCTGCAGAAGTTGAGAGACCAAACCCAGAACACGGGCTTCAAGGTGCTGGTGGTTGCCATCATCCTCGTGTTGACGCTGTTTGGATTTGGCGCCACCAACCTCTTCCTCGCCGGTAATCCGGACGTTGCCAAGGTGGGTGAATACGAGATTACCGAGAACGTGCTCGCTATGGAAACCGAACGCGAGCGCCGCCGGATCCTTGCGCAGCTTGGGCCGGAGTTCGACGCCAACACGCTCGATCCGTTGCAGCTGCAGGAGCGTGCCCTGCAGCAGCTCATACGACGCCAGGTCATGTACCAGACGGCGGCGGAGCTGGGCGTGGTCACACCCAAAGAGACGGTCGACCAGACCCTTCTTGACGTTCCTCAGTATCAGTTGAATGGCGTGTTTGACGAAGCGCTCTACCGTCAGCACGTGCAGATGATGAACTACACCCCGGCAGGTTTTCATGCCGAAATTACCCAGGAGTTGAGCTCGAGCCAGCTGCAGCAGGGCATTGTCAACAGCCGCACGCTCACCGACTGGGAGCTGGCGGAGCTGGTGCGGGTGGTCAATCAGCAGCGTGATATCGCCTATCTGCCGCTGACCATCGATAACTTCAAGGCCGACGTTGAGGTCACCGACGACGAAGTGGCGCTGCGCTACGAGGAGGAGCAGAGCGCGTATATGACGCCACTCAAGGTCGACGTCAGCTACGTGCGCCTCGGCATCGATGACCTGCTGAACGATCCGTCGATAGAGGTAACGGATGAAGACATGCAATCGCTTTACGCAGTGGAACGTGAGGCTGCGCTTGTGGAAGAACAGCGCGACAGCTCACACATTCTCGTGCAGGTCAACGATGACCGCAGCGAAGCGCAGGCGCTGTCGCTCATCACGGAGATCCAGACCCGGCTGAACGACGGCGAGAATTTCGAGGATCTGGCCAAAGAGCTGAGCGAAGACCCCGGCTCCGCGGTGGATGGCGGCTCGCTGGGCCCGGTCGGCAAAAACGTATTCGATCCCGCGTTTGAGGCGGCGCTCTTTGCACTGGAATCCCCGGGCGACCTGTCAGCCCCGGTACTGTCCGCGTTCGGCTATCACCTCATTCGCCTCGACGAGGTGGTCATCCCGGAGTACCCGGACTTCGACAGTCAGCGCGGGGAGCTCGAGATCAAGGTGCGGCGCACTCGGGCGACGGACCTCTTCGACAAAACGGCGCTCGACCTTGAACGTAGCGTCTATGACGAGCGGACGTCGCTGCAAGCCAGCGCGGCAGCAGCCGGCCTCGAGGTCGTCGAGGTCAGCGGCATCAGCCAGGCCGCACCCGGCGATGATGCGCTCCTGAACCAACCTGCGGCGCTTGATGCGGTATTCAGTGCTCAGGTACTCGATGGACGCAACAGCGATCCCATCGAGCTGGGTGATGATGAGGTAGGGTACGTGCGGGTTGACGCTCAGTATCCTCCGGAACCCATCCCGCTGGAAGAAGTGGCCGACGATATCCGCGCGGCGATTGAGCGCGAAAAAGCGCTGGCGGCCATAGATGTTGCTCAGGCCGAAGCGCTCGAACGACTGCGTGCCGGCGATAGCACCGTCGACGTGGCCGAGGTAAACGACAGCGAGTGGCAGACGTTCGAAGCTGCCAATCGCGGTGGCAACCCGGCCATACCGCAGCCGGTGCTGACGGCGGCGTTCGACCTGCCACGGCCGGCGTCGGGTGAGAAAGCGGTTGGTGTTGCCGATCTGCCGGACGGAGCGGCAATAGTGACCGTAACCCGCGTTGTGCCCGGTGACGTGGCGACCACGACGGATGCGGACCTGGCGGAGCTCAGACGAGTGGCTTCGGGACGCGTGTCACGCCTTGATTTCCAGAGCCTTTTCGAGGCTGCGGAAGAAAGCGTGGGCGTAGAGCGGTTTGTCGAGTCGGGCTAGCCGCCTACGACGTTGACGTAAAGCAGCAGGCCCTGCCCGGGCTGCAGATACCGCTTCGAGTCGAGCTTGTTCCAGTTGGAGATCTGGCCGACGCTGACGTTGAATTTGCTGGCGATGCGCGATAGCGAATCACCCTTGCGCACCTTGTAGTGCACCTTACGGGTCACCTGGCGCTTGCTGCTGCCGGTGCCTGGGATTGTCAGCTTGTGCCCTACGGCGAGCGTATCTTTTGGCCCGAGATGGTTGTTGCGCATGAGCTTGGTCAAGTTGACGTTATGCTGTTGCGCGATCGTCCACAGCGAATCACCCGGCTTCACGACGTACGTGACGCTGCCTTTGGCTGAGCGCGGGGCGCTTGCCAGGGCTTGGGCGTGTTTCGGTATCAGGAGCTTGTTACCCGCCCGGATGCGCGAGTTCGGCAGCTGGTTCGCGATACGCAGGGAGGTGACGTCGGTGCCGTGACGCCGTGCAATCTGGCTCAGAGTATCGCCGTCGCGCACGACAATCTGTGTCCAGTCCACCCGCGCGTTGGCGGGAATGGCATCGATGCTGGCCTGCGCTGCGACTGGATCCATGTGGCCCGGAACGATGACACGATGCGGCCCGCGCGGTGGCGTAGCCCACTGATTCAGGGCGGGGTTGAACTTGTAGAGCTCATCGGCACTCAAGCCCAGCGTGTCTGCAAGCTTGTCAACCTGAAACTGGCTGTGAACGTTCAGCGTGTAGAAGCTGGTTGCGGGAACGACCTCCGGAAGGTTCAGTCCGTGCGTTTCCGGATCTTTGATGATGGCGGCAAGTGCCAGCAGGCGGGGAACGTACGCGCGCGTTTCGCGGGGCAGGCTCAGATCGAAAAAGCCGGCGCCAGGATTCTTGCGCAGCGCGCGGTTGACGTTGCCCTGACCCGCGTTGTAGCCCGCCAGGGCCAGGTACCAGTCGTCAAAACGATTGTTCAAGTCGGTCAGGTAGCGCAGTGCCGCATCGGTCGATGCGACAATGTCGCGGCGACCGTCATACCAGTCGTTCATGTCGAGTCCGTACTGGCGGGCGGTGCCGCGTACGAACTGCCATGGACCGGCCGCACCGCCGTGGGAAAACGCAAAAGTGTCGAGCGCGCTCTCGACGATGGGCAGCAGCGCAAGCTCCGCCGGCATGCCGCGCAACTGTGTCTGGGTGTAGAGGTACGGCAGATAGGTCTGCAGCCGCGGCTGCAGCCGGGTGAGGTAGTGCGGGTGGCGTTTGAGCCAGCGCAACTCCTGCTGCACGCGTTTCTGATCGAGGTGCAGCGGCAGGTGCATGGCCTGACGCATGTCGCGCCAGAGATCCGGTACCGGCGGTGGTGCGGGAGACCGAACAACGCTTTCATCGTGTGAGACGGCCGCCAGCGCCGCCTGTGCGCCCGGCAGAGCATCGCCGATGGCAATGGCCGCGACAACCGGCTGCGGTGGTTCGGGTGGGGGAGTCGGCAGGGTCACCTGCGGGCTTTGACATCCGGCCAGAGTTACCGCGAACGCGGCCGCAGCAAGGTATCGTTTGCAGTCCATTTTACAGCAGTCCTTCACCCAAACTCGTTCATCCGCAAAGCGCCAGGGACACGTTGCGTACTGGTCGTCGGCTTATCCGATGCCGACTATCGCCAGTTTGCCGTTACGAGTTGCTCTTCGTCCGACGCTGGCTTACATTGGCGTCACTTTGGCGGAAAGCGCTGACTTTGGCAATCGAACCGCAGCCCCAATGTGACGTAGATATCAACTCGGACGCGCTCTGGCAGAGTCCACTGGGCGCGCACGTGCTGGACATCGAAAAACGCGTTCTCGGGCCGCTTATCAGGCGATTTCACGGCGATTCCGTGCTGTGGGCGGGCGAGCACGCCGAAAGCGCACTCAGCCTCAAACGCTGCATGGTGCGCCACGCGGTGCGACTGCAACAGCTCGACAGTGTGCCGGATGCGGAATTCCCCACGCTGACCAGCCGTCTGGAGGCGCTGCCCTTCAAATCTTCGAGCCTGGATGCGGTATTACTGCACCATGCGCTGGAAAGCGTCCAGGACCCGCGGGTGGCGCTCAGAGAAACGACCCGCGTGCTGGCACCGGGCGGACGAATGGTCATCTGCGGCTTCAATCCCATCAGTTTTGTCGGACTTCGACGAATTTATGCGCGTTACTTTACAGATAGCCTCTCCGGGCATCGTCTGGTCAATCCGTTGCGATTGTTCGACTGGCTGACCCTGCTGGGATTGGAGATACAGGGTGCGCCGCTCTACTGCGGCAATGCTCTGCCCTGGACCCGCCTGTCCCAGCGCATCGATCTGCCGCGCCTGGCGACAGAACGCCTGTGCTCGCGCGAGCACGATCGGCGCCACATCCCGTTCGGCGGGATCCTCATTGTCGAAGCCGTAAAACAGGCTGGCGCCATGAAACCCCAGTGGCGGAGTAAAAAGGAAAACCGACGCCTGGCGCCGGTGGCCTATCCGCGCGTGGCGAGCTGGCAGCGCATCAAATCTTGAGCGGACAGGTTGAGATCTTCACCGACGGCGCGTGTCGGGGTAATCCGGGTCCCGGCGGGTGGGCAGCGCTCCTGCGGGTGGGCGACCACGAGAAGCTCATTTCGGGCGCTGAACAGGACACCACAAACAATCGCATGGAGCTCAGGGCCGCCATCGAAGGGCTCTCAGCGCTGAAACGGCCGAGCCGGGTGGTGCTGACGACGGACTCGCAGTATGTCCGGCAGGGCATTACCCAGTGGATCGGCGGATGGAAGAAAAACGGCTGGCGGACGGCTGCCAGGAAACCTGTCAAGAATCAGGATCTCTGGCAGCAGCTGGACGCGGCGCTGGCCCAGCACGAGGTCGAATGGCTCTGGGTCAAAGGGCACAGCGGCCACGAGGAAAACGAGCGGGTTGATCAGGCGGCGAACGACGCCATCGACGACATGTTCGGCTGATTGGACACAGAGGAGAAATAATCTTTGCGGCAGATCGTGCTCGATACGGAAACCACCGGGCTGGAGCCCAACATGGGCCACCGGGTGATTGAAATCGGCGCCGTGGAGGTGGTCAATCGCAAGCTCACGGGCCAGCACTTTCACAAGTACATCAATCCCGAGCGCGATATCGATGACGGCGCGTTCGAAGTGCACGGCATCAGTCAGGCATTCCTTGCTGACAAGCCCGTGTTTGCGGACGTCTGGGAAGAGTTCGTCCACTACATCCAGGGTGCGGAGCTCATCATCCACAATGCGCCGTTTGACGTCTCGTTTCTGGAATACGAGCTGAAGAAAATCAGCGGCGCACCGCGCTCGCTGAGCACACTTTGCAGCATTACCGACAGCCTGGCCGTCGCGCGCGGCAAACACCCCGGGCAGAAGAACAACCTGGACGCACTCTGCCGCCGCTATCAGGTGGACAACTCCCAGCGCCAGCTGCACGGCGCGCTGCTCGATGCTGAAATTCTCGCGGACGTCTACCTTCTGATGACCGGCGGTCAGACGTCCCTGTTCGGGCAGAGCGAGCAGGGCGCCGAAGCCGCCGCCGCAGATGGCGAGCCGCTAGCGACGCTTACTCACGATGGTCTCCTGGTCGTTAATGCCAGCGGCGAGGAGGAACTCGCGCACGAGGCTTTCATGCAGATGATTGCCGACAAATGCGACGGTCCGCCGGTCTGGCTGCGCGAGCGCTGAGCTGCGTCTCGGAGCGCCTACAGAAAGTAGTGGACGCAGATCCAGCCGGTTACGCCCATTGTCACGGTATAAGGCAAAGCCATGACAACCATGCGCATGTAAGACAGACGAATGAGCGGCGCGACGGACGAGGTCAGCAGGAATAGAAACGCGGCCTGACCGTTTGGTGTGGCAACGCTCGGAATGTTGGTACCCGTGTTTATGGCAACGGCCAGAAGGTCGAAGTGCTCGCGTGTGATGATGTTGTTGTCATACGCCGCTTTCACTTCCCCGATGTATACCGTCGCGACGAACACGTTGTCGCTGATTGCAGACAGCACACCGTTGGCGATGTAGAACATGCCGGGCTGCATGTGCTCCGGCAGCTCGAGTACCCAGGCAATGACCGGCGAAAACAGATGCTGTTCGTGAATGACGCCGACAATGCCGAAGAACACCACCAGGAGAGCGGTGAAGGGCAGGGCCTCCTCGAACGCATGACCCAGCTGATGCTCCTCGATCACGCCGTTGAAGGCGGTCTGAATGACGATGATGGTCAATCCAATGATGCCAACTTCGGCGACGTGGAACGCCAGCGCGAAGACCAGAAAGATCGCGGCAATGGCCTGGACGACGAGGCGTGCGGAGTCGCGTGCGGTGCGGATCTCCGTCTCGTGCTCATCGAACTCAACGAGAATCGACCGCACCCGTTCCGGCAGTTCGATGCCATAGCTGAACCAGTGGGTGCGCTCGAGAATGAGGCACGTGATGAGGCCCACAACCAGCACCGGCATCGTGACCGGCGCCATCCGGTAGATGAACTCCATGAAATCCCAGCCGGTGTAGCTTGCGATGAGCAGATTCTGCGGCTCACCAACCGTTGTGCAGACGCCACCCAGCGCCGTGCCAACTGCGGCATGCATCAAAAGGTTGCGTAAAAAACCGCGGAACTGTTCCAGATCGCTGCGGTGCAGCTCCTCGATCGATTCGTCTTCACCGTGCTCGTGCTCGTCACGAAAATGCTTGCCGGAGGCTACGCGGTGATAGACCGAGTAGAAGCCCACCGCCACGGCAATGACAACGGCAGTGACGGTCAGAGCGTCGAGAAAAGCCGAAAGGACTGCGGCCACGAAGCTGAACATGACGGAGATCAACATCTTCGAGCGGATTTTCAGCAGGATTTTCGTAAACGTGAAGAGCAGCAGCTCTTTCATGAAGTAGATGCCTGCAACCATGAACACCAGCAGCAAGATCACGGGGAACGCCGCCAGAATCTCGTCGCGCACGGTATTGGGTGTGGTCATGCCCATGACCACGGCCTCGAATGCCAGGAGACCGCCGGGTTGCAGAGGGTAGCAACGCAGTGCCATCGCCAGGGTGAATATGAACTCCAGCACCAGCACCCAGCCCGTGAAGAACGGGTTGGTCAGCGCGAGCAGAATCGGGTTGATGACCAGGAACGCAACGATGGTGGCCTTGTACCAATCAGGTGCCTGGCCAAGAAAATTTTGCGTGAAAGCGGTGAGGGTGAGTCCTCTCATTACGTTGCCTTAAAGTGTCCGTCTTTTCGGTTTCTGGATCAGATTGCCAAACTGGCGTTTTGTTTGTCGGGTGCGCAGACGCAGAACGGCAGCGGTCAACGCTGTCCCGTTTCAATCGACTGGTTTCTTGATTGCCTTCCATCGAGTTGCCTTCCCAGCAAGTCGTTGGACGCTTTGAAACCATAGCCCGACGCGCACCCCTTCAGCAAGCGTGGCCGTAGGTGAAGTATAGGTCGCGTCCAGCCTCCTGTGTTATTTTTGCAACTTTTCTTGCCGGCTCGCCCGGACCCGATCGCTTGAGGGAGTGAAGTATGTGGCCAATCCAACCCGATGAACTTGAAGCCGGTCACGTCCCACCGGATGGCGCGGATGGAGGTGATGCGTGGTACTTCGTGTTTGTCGGCAACGAGCTCGTGGTCAAAATGGAGCATGGCGCGCCGCAGCCGATCACTGCCGATGACTTCCGCTGGTTCGATATGGAAGTCGAGCACAAGCACTTTCTCGGATCTTTTCGCGGTCGACACTGCTTTACGCTGCGCGCGGCGGGCCAGGCCGCGGACGGTTTTCCGACCGTAGGTCTGCGTGGCCTCCTGGGACGTACGGAGCAGGCCATCTTCTATCTGGCAGGGCGGGCGCAACAGGTTCTGGAGTGGCATGACACGCATCGGTTCTGTGGCCGCTGCGGGACCGAAATGGAAGACCATACGAACGACAGGGCCAAAGAGTGCCCGCAATGTGGCCTCATCAACTATCCGCGGCTGTCCCCCAGCATCATTGTGCTGGTCACGCGCGGTGAGGAAATGCTGCTGGCGAGAAACGCCGCCTGGCCGCAGGGCATGTACAGCACGCTTGCCGGTTTCGTCGAGCCCGGCGAATCGATTGAGCAGACGGTACATCGTGAGGTTCTGGAAGAGGTGGGGCTGCGCCTGGGTGAGCTGCGCTACTTCGGCAGCCAGAGCTGGCCGTTCCCCAACTCGCTCATGCTGGGATTTCACGCGGAATACGAGAGCGGCGATATCGTCTGCCAGGAAGAAGAAATTGCCGACGCCCAGTGGTTCACGGCCGACAACATGCCGCAGACGCCGCCGAATACGGCCATCTCCGGTTGGCTGATCAAGGAACACGTCGATCGCGTCAAGGCGGGCGCTGGATAAGCCGCGCCGGATTCAGCTGCCGGAAAACGCCGCCAGCGTCTGAAACACCCACATGAGATGGCCGCTGCTGCGAAAGTCGCCAGCCATGAACGCGGCGACCGGATCAGCCTGCCCGAGCATGATGGACTTGGCCTGGGTCTCGTCGCGAAAGAAGATGACCAGGTCCGGTTCGGGGGTTTGTTCGTCGGCGGCATAGTAGATTGCCTTGCTGTCGTGGACACCCACACGGCAGGCACCGTCGTGCCAGTTGAATTCGATCGTGGCGTCCAGATCACCGGCCCTGGAGGCGGCGAAGCGCGAGCGAAGAATGTCCAGCAAAGTTGAGTTCCGTACCCCGTGCGAGGCGACGTTTTAAGCGCAGAGCTCGGCAGCGTCAAGCGCGTTGGTTGCGCTTTACGTGAACGGATGCGCGCCGTACAGTAGCGCGCTCGTTTCCGGTACCGAAGCTTATGTCCTATTTCTACGAGTATCTGGTGTTTCTGGCAGAGGCGGTGACGATTGTCGTCGCCGTGATTGTGGTGCTGTCCGCTCTGGTCAGCATGTCCATGAAACAGCAGCAACACGCACACGCAGAGCAGGGTCACCTCGTCGTGACGAAGGTCAACGACCGCATCCGCAGTCTGCGGCACGCCATGGAGAGCTCAGTGTTGCCTCCTGACGAGGCCAAAAAACAGCGCAAAGAAGAGGACAAGGCGCTCAGCCAGGCGCAAAAGGCGGAATCCGCGGCGCTGAAAGCGCGGCGCAAAGGACAGGACAAAGGCAGCGCAGTTCAGGAACAAGATGACAAAGACATCGAGAGCGACGCGGACCCCGCAGCCGGTCGCGTCTTCGTGCTGCGCTTCGAAGGAGACGTGAAGGCCTCCCACGTCGACTATCTGCGGGCCGAAGTCAGCGCCGTGTTGACAACGGCAACGCCCGGCGACGAGGTTGTGGTTTGCATCGAAAGCCCCGGCGGCATGGTGCATGGTTACGGCCTTGCCGCATCCCAGCTCACGCGCGTGCGCGATCACAACGTGCCGCTCACCGTGGCCGTCGACAAAGTTGCCGCAAGCGGGGGGTATCTGATGGCGGCGGTTGCCAATCGCATCATTGCCGCACCCTTTGCCCTGATTGGCTCAATCGGCGTTGTCGCGCAGATACCGAACATTCACCGTCTCCTGAAGAAAAACGATGTAGACGTTGAGGTTCTGACGGCAGGTAAATACAAACGGACGCTGACCGTTCTCGGCGAGAACACCGAAGAAGGACGCCAGAAGTTCGTTGAGGAACTCGAGGACGTGCACGCGCTCTTCCAGGAGTTTGTTGCCGAAAACCGGCCGGACGTCGACCTTGCCAGCGTTGCCACTGGCGAGGCCTGGTACGGCAAGCGCGCGTTGGATCTCAACCTGGTGGACGAGCTTTCCACCAGCGATGAGTACCTGATGCGCAAATGTGAGACACACCAGGTCTATGAGCTCAAATGGGAAGTGCCGCAGAAGCCGATTGACCGGCTGCTGGGTAAAGTCAACACGCTGCTCGATCAGGCAAGCTCCACGCTGGACCTGTGGCGCCGATAAAACATCAATCAGGGGGATAATTCATGAGCTTTGCAGCTTTCCGGGTGGAAAAGACCGACGCTGGTTTCGAGCGGTCTGTCATCGAGCGCGACGAGGCCGATCTGCCGGCAGGTGACGTGCTCATCGACGTCAAATTCTCGTCCTTGAACTACAAGGATGCCCTTTCTGCGACGGGCAATCCGGGCGTCACGCGCAGCTTTCCTCATACACCCGGAATCGACGCGGCGGGCACGGTGCTCGACTGCGCGACGGACGAATTTGAACCGGGTGACGAGGTGATTGTCATCGGCTTCGACCTCGGGATGAACACATCGGGCGGCTTTGCCGAGCGGATACGTGTGCCGTCCGGATGGGTTGTCAAGCTGCCGGCGGGGCTCAGTCTGCATGCGAGCATGGTCCTCGGCACTGCCGGTTTCACCGCTGCCGAATGCATCGACAAGCTCGAAGCTGCCGGTATGACAACCGATAGTGGTCCAGTGCTTGTTACGGGTGCGACCGGCGGCGTCGGTTCGGTTGCGGTCAAGCTGCTCGCCCATCTCGGCTACGAAGTGGCTGCGGTGACGGGCAAGGCAGATCGCCATGAGTTTCTGCACGGCCTCGGGGCAAGTGAAATTCTGTCAAGAGAGGAGGCAGCTGCGGGCAGCGACAAACCGTTGCTCGCCGAACGCTGGGGAGGCGTCGTCGACACCGTTGGTGGCGATACACTCTTCAACGGTGTCAAAAGTCTGCGCTACGGCTGCAGCCTGGCGGCCTGCGGGCTGGTGTCGAGTCCTGCCTTTCAGGCTACCGTGCTGCCTTTTCTGCTCCGTAACGTGAACCTGCTGGGTATCGACAGCGTCGAGCTGCCGCTGCAGGAGAAAAGCCGCATCTGGGGCCGCCTGGCCAACGAATGGCATGTCGACTTGAGCGAGCTCGAGGAACGGCTTGGTCTGGAAGACCTTTCCGCCGCCATCGATCGGATTCTCGCCGGCGAGATGGTGGGCAGGGGCGTTGTGCACCTGTAGGTCGTCCAATCAGTCCCGGCGCAGCCTTGCGTCAGGGGCGATGGGGCTCGGATAGCGGAAAATCACGAAGTAGCTGCTGACCACCAGTGTCAGCACGGTGGCAAACTGCACGAGCACCGCAGCGGCTTCGCCCATCAGCGCGTTGCTGAGCGCGATATAGCTCACCAGCAGCGAAAACTCGGACGCCTGACCCAGACGCCAGCCGACCTCCCAGGCAACCGCCTGGTCTTCTTTCTGCATTTTGAGAAGCTGGGCGAAAACCAGCGGCTTCAGGCCAATCAGGAGTGCCGCCAGCAGGACCGCCGGCAGCCAGATCTGATCGAGCAGGTTGATGTTCAGGCTGGCGCCGACGGAGAAGAAGAAGAGCACCAGAAAAAAGTCCCGCAACGGGCGCAGGCTTTCGGCGATGTATTGCGCAATGGGACTGGTGGCCAGAGATACACCGGCAATGAAAGCGCCGATTTCGATCGACAGCCCGAACAGCGCACCCAGACTCGCTATGCCGAGGCACCAACCGATTGCGACGAGAAAAATGTACTCGTGGAAGGCGTCGAACTTGTGTATGAGCCTCAGTAGCAGCCAGCGTACACCGGCAAACGCCACGAGCCCGAGCACCGGCAAACCTAGAAAAATATTCACGAGACTCTCGACAAGCGCCTGGACGTTCTGCCCCAGGCCGTTGAGGAGAAGGATTGCGAGAATAGCGAGCAAGTCCTGTATGAGCAGCAGGCTTACCACCATCTCGCCGACGTGGCGGTGGTGCAGCGCGGTGGTGGGTAGGAGCTTGATGCCGAGAATGGTGCTCGAAAACGAGGCCGCGATGCCAACGATTGCCGCTTCGATAAGCGAGAAACCAAACACGATCATGACGCCGAAGCCGATGGCGAAGAACGCCAGCGTCGTCCCGAGCGCCGTGATCAGCGACGCACTCAGCATGTTCTTCAGCTTGCCGGGCTGGAGATCGAGGCCAACCAGAAAGAGCAGGAAAATGATGCCAAATTCGGAGATCTCGGAAAGGAGCCCCGCGTCGTTCACCAGGCTCGTGCCGTATGGTCCCAGGATGACGCCGAGCGCAACGTAGGCCACCAGCATGGGCTGGCGGGTATACAGCGCCACCGTCGCGAGTACGGCCGCACCCGCGAAGATGAAAAAGAACGACTCGATAATGCCCGCGTGCGGCATGAACTCAAGGCAAGGTGGATACCCTGCCTAGTCTACGCGCCGCCGGGGCGTTTCACACGCCGCGATTGACGCGTCGGTATGCGGGTTCAGGTTGGGTCACTGATGCCTGATAGAGTGCGCTGTAAGGGAACAGTGCGCTCAGTGCAGTCTGCGGATTGCGCTCATCGCTGATTTCCATGCTGTCGAAACCGCAGCGCACCATGTAATGCGTGATGTCCTCATGGACGTCACCGCAGGCACGCAGCTCACCGGTGAACTGGTAGCGGGTTCGCAACAAAACAGCCAACGAAAGACCACGGCCATCGTTGAAAGCCGGGAAGTCGATTGCAATGGCGCTGGCGCTGCTGAACTCGGGGTTCGGCTCTTCGTCGCCGGCAAGACGCAGCGCCTCACCGGGCTGCCAGTCTTCCGCGCTTTTCCAATCCAGGGCGCTACCGTCCTGGTCGATGGTCCAGCCGTCGGGGGTTTGCTTAATTACCGTTGCCATATATGCGCTCCTTGAACGGATCGAGGCCAATGCGTTGAAAACAGTGGAGAAAACTTTCTTCGTTGTGGCGATTGTCGACGTAAACGTCGAGAATCCGGGCGATGACGTCGGGGACTTCGTTGCGCGCAAATGAAGGACCGATGATCTGGCCGAGCGCAGCCGCCGTGCTGGAGTGGCCCGAGTGACCGCCCAGCGAAATCTGGTAGAACTCCTCGCCTTTCTTATCCACGCCGAGGATGCCGATGTGACCCACGTGGTGGTGTCCGCACGCGTTCATGCAGCCGGAAATATTGATGTCGAGATTGCCGAGATCATGAACGTAGTCGTAGTTGTCGAAGCGTCTCTGTATCGCCTCGGCGACGGGGATCGATTTGGCGTTCGCCAGCGAACAGTAGTCGCCGCCCGGACAGCAGATCATGTCCGTGAGCAGGCCCGCGTTTGCCGTGCCGAGATCTGCCTCGGTTGCCGCCTGCCATAGCTCGAAGAGCTTGCCGCGCGGTACGTGCGGCAGCACAAAATTCTGCTCGTGGCTGATGCGCAGCTCGCCGAAACTGTAGGCGTCGGCCCAGCCGGCCACCGCATCCATTTGTTCGTCGCTGACGTCTCCGGGAGGCACGCCGGTCGCTTTCGTCGACAGCGTGACGATGGCGTAACCCTTGCGCTTGTGGGGAACAACGTTGTGATGCAGCCAGTGGCTGAATTGCGGGTGTTCCAGCCGCTGGGACTCGAGGTTGTCCTCCTCGACCAGGGTGACGAAGGTCGGCGGCGCGAAAGCGGCGATCAGGCGCTCCATCTCCGATTCGCTGACGGTAGAAGCGCTGTCTTTGATGTGTGCCCACTCTTCGTCAACCCGGCTCTGAAAACCGTCAGCGCCCATGGCGCGAACCAGAATTTTGATGCGGGCTTTGTACTTGTTGTCTCTGCGCCCGTAACGGTTATAAACCCGCATGACCGCCTCGAGGTAGGTCAGCAGATGGGCAACCGGCAGACCCTCACGAATTAGCGGTCCAATGACGGGGGTGCGCCCGAGTCCGCCGCCAACGTAGAAATCGAATACCACGTCACCGTTGTCATCGTGACGTGCCTGTATGCCGATGTCGTGCACGGCGATTGCCGCCCGGTCCTCCTGCGCGCCGGTGACGGCAATTTTGAATTTGCGCGGCAGCCAGTCGAATTCCGGATGGTTGGTCGACCACTGACGGATGAGCTCGCAGTAGGGACGCGCGTCGACGATCTCGTCAGCCGCGGCGCCCGCAAACTCGTCTGTGGTCGTATTGCGAATACAGTTGCCGCTCGTTTGTATGGCGTGCATCTCGACGCTTGCCAGGTCTTCGAGAATGTCCGGCACTTCCGCCAGCTCCGGCCAGTTGAACTGCATGTTCTGGCGGGTGCTGAGATGGCCGTAGCCGCGGTCGTAGCGGCGTGCAATGTGCGCGAGCATCCGCAGTTGATCGGCAGACAGGGTGCCGTAGGGCACCGCCACGCGGAGCATGGGGGCCAGGCGCTGCACGTACAGGCCGTTGCGCAGGCGCAGCTGCAGGAATTCGTCTTCGGATAACTTGCCGTCCAGATAGCGCTCCGTCTGAGCGCGGTAATGGGCTACCCGCTCAGCGACGAACGTGCGGTCGAAGTCATCGTACTTGTACATCTTGAGGGTTCAGTCTGACTGTGAGGCAGGGACCTTACCCTTGCGGCACGGCGGCATAAAGAATCGATAAATCATAAGCTTAGATGCGCGGGCGCGACGCGCTCGGCGTCATCCAAAATGGTGTTCAATGCAAGTTGTCGTGCGCCTGCCGCTTATGTTTCGAACCCCCCTGTACTATAATGACTGGCTGACAAGCAAAGACGGGAATGCCCACCCCCATGGCCGACGAAACGAGTGTAGAAACGTCCGTAGAGGAACGTGCCGCAGACAACAAAGCTGATGCATGGGCCGTTGTCATCGTGTTTGTGACCGCGGTGGTCATGATGGTGCACTTCGTATCAGGGTTCTCGTTCGACTTCTGATCTCCTGACGCCCGCTCGGGCCTCAGTCGGCCAGCACCGGCCGTAGCAGCACTTCGGCCTCCGCCAGGCTCAGACCTTTCCGCGTTGCGTAGTCGGCCAGCTGATCGCGGTCGATTTTGCCGACGCCGAAGTAGCGCGCCTCGGGGTGCGCGAAGTACCAGCCGCTGACTGCCGCTGCAGGGGTCATGGCGAAGGACTCCGTCAGCTCGATTCCCGTATTCGACGTCGCCTCGAGGAGCGTAAACAGCGTGGCTTTCTCGCTGTGATCGGGACAGGCCGGATAACCGGGCGCCGGTCGGATGCCTTCGTAGCGCTCGGCAATCAGATCTTCGTTCTCCAGGCTCTCTCCGTCGGCGTATCCCCATGCCTCACGCCGCACACGGGCATGTAGATATTCGGCAAACGCCTCCGCCAGGCGGTCGGCGAGCGCTTTGATCATGATCTGGTTGTAGTCATCGTCTGCATAGCGGCTGAGCAGCGCTTCCATGCCGATGCCGGTGGTGACGGCAAATCCGCCGATGTAGTCAGTGCCCGCGTTGGAGGGTGCGACGAAGTCGGCAAGGCACAGGTTTGGCGCGGTATCGTCGGGCTTCGGCGCTTGCTGGCGCAGATGGTGCAGGGTAGCCAGCACGCTGCCGTCTTCGCCGTACACTTCGATATCGTCGCTGCCTTTGCGGTTCGCCGGCCAGATGCCGAAAACGCCGCGCGCCTGCAGGCTCTTGTCCTTGATCAGGTCGTCCAGCATTGCCTTTGCATCATCGAAAAGCTGGCGCGCTGCCTCTCCGACCACTTCGTCATCGAGGATACGCGGGTATTTGCCGGCAAGCTCCCAGGTCATGAAAAACGGCGACCAGTCGATGTACGGCACGAGCGCCTCGAGATCAGGGCTCAGCGTGTGCACGCCGCTGACCCGGGGCGTGTGGGCCCGGAAGCTGTTCCAGTCGATCACCGGCGCGTTGGCGCGCGCGTCCTGGTAGTCGAGGAACTCACGTTTGGCCCGGCGCGCTTCCACCCGATTGCGGACGGTCGTGTACTCGGCTTCGATGTTTTTCACGTAGTCGTCGTAGCTGGCGGGGCTCGAGAGCAGCGCGCTCGCCACGTTCACCGCGCGCGATGCGTCGGTGACGTAAACGGCAGCCGCGTTCTCGTAGGCCGGCCAGATCTTCACCGCGGTGTGCGCCTTGCTGGTCGTCGCGCCGCCGATGAGTAGCGGTATGCGCATTTGCCGCCGCTGCATTTCCGACGCAACGTTGACCATCTCATCCAGCGAAGGCGTGATGAGACCGGATAAGCCGATGGCGGCCGCGCCTTCCTGCTCGGCGGTTTCCAGGATTTTTTCCGCGGGCACCATGACGCCGAGGTCGATGACTTCGTAGTTGTTACACTGCAGCACGACGCCGACGATGTTCTTGCCGATGTCGTGCACGTCACCTTTCACGGTGGCCATGACAATTTTGCCTTTGCTGCTCGACGCGGAAGTTTTGTCGTTCTCGATGAAGGGAACGAGGTGGCCGACGGCTTTCTTCATCACGCGCGCGCTCTTCACCACCTGCGGCAGGAACATCTTGCCGCTGCCGAAAAGGTCACCGACGACGCCCATGCCCTGCATCAGGGGTCCTTCGATCACGTCGAGGGGGCGCGTCGCCTCGAGACGTGCCGCTTCGGTGTCGTCAATGATGAACTCGTCGATCCCGCCTACGAGCGCGTGAGTGAGGCGTTCCTGGATGGGCAACTCGCGCCAGCTGAGATCTTTGACGTTCTTGTCCGCGCTCTTGTTTGCGCTCACGCTCTCGGCAATCTCGAGGAGCCGCTCGGTTGCGTCCTCGCGGCGATTGAGAACGAGGTCCTCCACGCGCTCCTTGAGCGACTCTGGGAGTTCAGCGTAGATCCCGAGCTGTCCGGCATTGACGATGCCCATCGTCAGACCGGCCTGCACGGCGTGGTAGAGAAAAACAGTGTGGATGGCTTCCCGTACGGGATTGTTGCCGCGAAACGCGAACGATACGTTGCTCAGTCCACCGGACGTGGAGGCATGGGGGAGATGCGTCTTGATCCAGCGCACGGCCTCGATGAAATCCACCGCGTAGTTGTTGTGCTCTTCGATGCCGGTGCCGATGGCGAAAATGTTGGGATCGAAGATGATGTCCGCCGCGGGCAGGCCGACCACCTCGGTGAGGATGCGGTAACTGCGCTCACAGATTTCGATTTTCCGTTCGTAGGTGTCCGCCTGGCCCTGTTCGTCGAACGCCATCACCACAACGGCCGCGCCATAGCGGCGGCACTCGGTGGCCTGCGCGATGAACGATGCTTCACCCTCCTTAAGGCTGATGGAGTTCACGACCGCTTTACCCTGGACGCACTTCAGGCCGGTTTCGATGATGTGCCACTGGCTGGAGTCAATCATCACCGGGACGCGGGCGATGTCCGGCTCGGATGCCAGAAGGTTCAAGAACTCGGCCATGGCCGCGGCACCGTCAAGCATGCCCTCGTCCATGTTGATATCGATGATCTGAGCGCCGTTCTCGACCTGCTGGCGGGCGACATCCAATGCCGTGTTGAAATCGTTTTCGCGTATGAGCCGTGCGAAGCGGGCGGATCCCGTGACGTTCGTCCGCTCGCCGACGTTGACGAACAGGCTGTCATCATTGATACGCAGCGGCTCCAGTCCAGCCAGATGCAGCGCAGCCTGCGCCTCGGGGATATGCCGCGGCGCTTTGTCGTTCACCGCCGCCGCGATGGCGGTAATGTGCTCCGGCGTCGTGCCGCAGCAGCCGCCGACGATGTTGAGCCAGCCGGCAGCGGCAAATTCGGTGACAACGGCGGCCATGTCCTCAGGCGTTTGATCGTACTCGCCGAAAGCGTTCGGCAGGCCGGCATTCGGGTGTACGCTCACCGGCGTCGGGCAAAGGGCTGCCAGCTCGCTCACGTATGGTCGCAGCTGCTCGGCGCCGAGCGCGCAGTTGAGCCCCACCGCCAGCGGGTCCGCGTGGGCAATCGATCGCAGAAATGCCTCACAGGTCTGTCCGGACAGCGTGCGGCCGCTGGCGTCGGTGATTGTGCCGGAGATGATGAGCGGGACCGGCTCGACCAGCTTGTCGTTGGCTGCCATGGCGGCATAAATGGCCGCCTTGGCGTTCAAGGTATCGAATACCGTTTCGACGAGAAGCACGTCTGCGCCACCCGCAATGAGCCCGTCGATTGCTTCACCGTACGATTTGACGAGGTCGTCGAAGTGGATGTTGCGAAAGCCCGGCCGGTTCACGTCTGGAGACAGGCTCGCGGTACGGTTGGTCGGGCCGAGGCTGCCGGCTACGAAGCGGGGTCGGTCGGCCGTGGAATAGCGGTCGGCAACCTCCCGGGCGATACGCGCACCGGCTTCATTCAACTCATAGGCCAGATGTTCGGTGCCAAAATCCGCCTGGGCCACGCTGGTGGCACTGAACGTGTTGGTCGACAGGATGTCAGCGCCTGCCTCGAGGTAGGTAGCGTGCACTTCCTGCACCACCTCGGGCCGAGTGAGGCAGAGGAGGTCGTGATTGCCTTTTTGTGGCGTCTCGTGACCGTCGAGCAGCGCGCCGCGATAATCGTCCTCTTCGAGCGCATAACCCTGCAGGGCGGTGCCGTAGGCGCCGTCCAGAAGGAGAATGCGCGTTGCCATGAGGCTGCGCAGAGTGGCTGTTGCGCGTGTGTTGTCGGGGGATTCAGACATTTTCGAAAGGCAGCTGTCGCAGATTGCCGCGTAACCTAATGGGACTGGTGCGCGAACACAATTGAACGATGCGGGGATTAAGTTGAGAGGAACTCATCTGCGCGGAGGGATGTCAATTAGGCCTATACCCGACTAAAATAGTCGGGTATAAATCGTCTCTCAGTTTACGGGTTCGAATACAGATATGATCGAGATTTCAGAAAGCGCGCAGAACTACCTCAAGGACCTCCTGGAAAAGCAGGACGACAATGATGTTGCGATCCGCGTTTTTGTTGCTCAGCCGGGCACTCCCCAGGCGGAAACCTGCATTGCCTATTGCCGTCCCGGAGAAGAGCAGGAGGGCGATGTGGCAGTGCAGTACGAAGGATTTCGTGCCTGGTTCGAAGGCCGTAGCGAACCCTATCTGCTCGATGCCGTGGTGGACTACCAGGAAGATCAGATGGGTGGCCAGCTCACCATCAAAGCGCCCAACGCCCGGGTGCCGAGCGTGAGCCCGGACTCACCGCTCGAAGATCGCATCAACTATGTCCTCTACAACGAGGTGAACCCCGGTCTGGCTGCCCACGGCGGCATGGTGACGCTCGTTGAGGTGACTGCGGACAAAGCGGCGGTGCTGCAGTTCGGCGGCGGCTGCCAGGGTTGCGCCGCGGTCGATATCACGCTCAAAAGCAGCGTGGAGACGACCCTGCTCGAGCGCGTGCCGGAACTCACTGGCGTGCTCGACCAGACCGACCACAGCATCACAGAAAACGCGTACTACACCTGATCCGGCTCACGCGCTGAGCGACTGATTGAGCTCGGTCAGCATGTTCACGGTATCTTCCCAGCCGATGCAGGCGTCCGTGACGGAAACGCCGTAATCGAGGCCGCCGTTCCTGACACCCGCAATGCTCTGATTGCCTGGATTCAGATTGCTTTCGATCATGATGCCCGTGATTCCCGAGTTGCCCGCGAGTAGCTGCTGCTGGACATCCTGCAGCACAACCCGCTGCCGGTTGTGGTCCTTGTTGGAGTTGGCGTGGGAGCAATCGATCATGATCGACGGATGGTGGCCAACGCTCTCCAGCGCCGCCGTCGCCTTCTGCACGCTTTCCCGATCGTAGTTAGGGCCGTCAGCGCCACCGCGCAGCACAATGTGCGCGTGCGTGTTACCGCGGGTGTGGATGACGCTGACCTGGCCTTCGGGACTGATTCCCAGGAAGCGGTGTGGGCTGGTCGCAGACTGCAGGGCGTTGATGGCAACGTCGAGCGAGCCGTCCGTGCCGTTCTTGAACCCTACCGCACAGCTCAATCCGGAGGCCATTTCCCGGTGCGTCTGCGATTCTGTCGTCCGCGCGCCGATTGCCGACCATGAAATCAGATCCTGCAGATACTGGGGAGTGATGGGATCGAGCGCTTCGGTAGCGATGGGCAAACCCAGTGCGGCAATGTCCAGCAGCAGCTGCCGCGCAATTTCCAGACCTTCGCTGATGCAGAAACTGTCGTCGAGATGCGGATCGTTGATGAGCCCTTTCCAGCCAACGGTGCTGCGCGGTTTTTCGAAATACGCGCGCATGACCAGGTAGAGACGGTCCGAGACCTGCGGGGCGAACTCTGCGAGCCGTCGCGCATAGTCCAGTGCGGCGTCCGTATCGTGAATGGAGCAGGGCCCAACCACGACCAGGAGGCGAGGATCCTCTCCATCGACAATGTCGCGCACCACCTGACGCGATTCGTTGACCGCTTCGCGGATTTCCTCCGTGACCGGCAGGCGGGCTTTCAGATGTTCCGGTGTGATCAGCACTTCGTGCTTCTCCACATTCAGATTCTCTAGCTGCATGGCTCTCTCCGTTTCTCTCGACGCTTCTGTTATGGAAGCTTTTCAAGGCGCACAAAAAACCCCGTGGGGCCTGCTGCCCGACGGGGTTTCCGCGGAAGGCAGCGTGTGCCTTCCCAATTCAAGCGAAAGGCAAGGTCAGCCGTAAAAGTAGCTAAAGAAACCTTGCCAACAAAATTCCGCACGCATAGCAACGCGGCAGCTCGAAATGTCTGCGGCGGATTGCTTCTGGCAGTGCGGGGCGTTCATAAGGCGCGGATACTACGCTTCCGGCGATAAATTGCAACGGGCGGCGTGAGGTCAAGCACCGGGAACGCGCGCCAGCTGACCGAGTGCCGTGAAGTAGATCGCCAGGCCCACCGGTTCAGGATAAATCCGCGAGACGATGGCCCCGTACGTCCGCAGCTGCGGGGTGTAGCGTGCCACCTCGTGTTTGACGAAGTCTGGAACGCTCAGGTCCGGGTCGGGTGCAGCAGTTTTGTAGTCGATGATCCAACGGGTGCCGTTGTCGACGAACATGCGGTCCAGCACGACGTTGCGGGGTGCGCCGTCAACGACGCCGGTCAACGGAGTTTCCGCAACGCCAGTCGCGCCCAATATCCAGGCACCGTCGCTGTCAGCAAGCGTTCGCTCGATGTGATCGACGGCGTGTGCGCACAGAAGCTCGATGTCGGTTGGGGGCGCTGCCATCTCGTTACACCAGCGCTCAAGATGCGGTTGCAGGTTCGCGAGTGAAGCAGGATTTGTATCCGCCACCCAGGCAAGGGCGCGGTGGACAAGATTGCCGAGCAGTACTTCGGTGCGCTGGCTGATCAAGTCCGGAGCGGATGGTAGCTGCTGTTCTCCCGGCACGCCTTCATATGCCGGGGCCCGCCAGACGTAGGTATCCGGCAGACGGCGCAGCATGGCCTGGGCTGCGAAGAGATCCGTTTGCAGGCTTGTCCTGGTTTCGTGCCTGTCGTGAGATTGCTGCGAATCGCCGGGTGACCGCAGCTCGGCGTCTTCCAGCCAGCGCGCGAGGCCACCGGCTTTGCGTCCATCCGCGCAGGTATGCGTCAGAGTCAACGACGTGCAGGCGCGGGTACAGGCAACGTACAGCAGCCGTTTGGCTTCGTTTTGATTGCGCTGTCTTTCCTCGTATTGCAGCCAGCCGTGAACGCTGTCGCCACGCACACCCATCAGCAGGCCCGCGCCGGCACGCCACAGCAAAAGCTGGGCGTCATCACCCCGTGGGGGACGGTCGAGATAAGGCACAATGACGTGATCGAACTCAAGGCCTTTGGCCTTGTGGATGGTCATGACCTGGACCTGAGCCTGCGACCTACTGTCGGCGTAGAGTTCGTTCAGTGCCTCAGCGAGCTGTCTCGGGTCGTATGCGTCACGCTGCAGGCGCTCCAGCAGATCAAACCAGGTCTCCGCGTGGAGCAACTCTTCGTCCCGATAGGCATCCACCCCGCCACAGCGCAACCACATGCCTTCGATGACTTCTCGCAGCGGCAGTTCGTAGAGTCGCGCCCGCCCCCAGCCCAGCGTCTCCAGCAGACGCCTGAGCTGTCGTGGATTTGCCGTTGATTCGGCCATGGCTGCAGCGCAGCTCACACCTTGTTCCCGCAGATTGAGCAACTCAGCGAGCGTGAGACCAAAAAGCGGCGAGCGTAGCAAAGCAAACCATGCCAGCTCGTCGCGCGGCTCGAGCAGCACGCGGTGCAGGTTGGACAGATCGTTGATGATCGGCTTCTCGGCAAGCAATTCCATATCTGTTGCCTGTACCGGAACGTTCTGTGCGGACAGCAGCTGCATGAGCATGGCAACGTGGGGCCTGGCACGACACAGGACGGCAATGCTGGCTTGCGAATCCCGGGCGATGAGCGCCTGCACGTGCTTCACAACTGCAACGGTTTCATCATCGCGGTCTTCGAAGCGCCAGTTGCTCACCGCCGCTGCCGGGTCAGCGGGCACCATCGGTGCGGCGTTGTGGTAGGGCACTTCACCCAGTTGCCCGGCGCCGCGCCCCGGCGGGGCAAACAAACCTGCGAACTTGACGTTGCACCAGTCGACCAGGGCCGGCGCGGAGCGGAAGTTTGCATGCAGCCTAACCGGTTCCAGTGGCACGTTGTCGAGCCCACGGCGCAGTCCGTCGGTAAAGATCGCAACGTCCGCGTCACGGAAGCGATAGATGGACTGCATCGGGTCACCGACCGCAAAGAAGGTGGTGCCCGCGTTGTTCTGCCAGCCTTCGGTCAAGAGGTTGAAGAATTCGAGCTGAGCCCGCGAGGTGTCCTGATACTCGTCGATCAGGAGATGATTGATCTTGTAGTCCAAAAAAAGCGCAAGATCGGTTGGTCCGGAGTCGTCGCGCAGAGCCTCCTTGGCGCGCAGCAGGAGGCCGGTAAAGTCCAGCAGCCGCTCGTTTCTCAAGAGGCTGTCGAGCTCCACGGCGGCGAGCGCAAGCGCCGTACAGACGAGGCGCAGGCGTGATCGCTGCGCGTCGCTCGCCAGCGGGTCGGGCAGGTGTCCATGAGTGGCGATGATGTCAGCAGCACCGCGCTGGTGGAGACTCGTCAGCCACTGATTCAGCTCGCGTTTGTCATCGGGATCTTCGATTCCCTCCTTGACCGTCAAACGTTTACGCAGCTCGCCGTCGCCTTTGCGAAGGAGCTGCCACGTCGCGTCGCGGCTCTGAGCATTGGTGATCGCGGCGAGCCGCTCGAGCATCTCCTGGTCACCGGTTTCCAGAATCCCATTGAGCTCAGCTTCCACGCTCTCGCGAACCGTCGCCACGGCCTCAGCCAGCAGCGCGCCCGTCAGATCCTCGTCGGCTGTTCCGGCAACCGCGCGAACGGGCGTCAACCATTGGTCGCGGCGGGCCAGCATGGATTTCAGGAGCCGTACCACGCTGGCCGCGTCGTTTTCGAGAAACGCAAGGAATTCGGCGATGACGGGAGCGGTGGCATCGCGCCGGTGTAGTCGCTGCAGCAGCGCATCTACCGCAGCTTCGTAGTAAGGCTCCGCCTGCTCGGTGATCCGCATCCCGGTCGACATGTCCAGCTGTGGGGTCTGACTGGCGATCTCGAGCGCAAAGCTATCGATGGTCTGTATTTTCAGGACGTTGGGATTGGCTTGAATATCCCAGCCGCGAGTCTGCGCGCGCTGCCGCACCGCGTGTGCGGCAGGCGTGTCCGTATCGAGCATGGCAAGCACCCGGTGACGCATCTCGGCAGCGGCTTTCTTGGTGAACGTGATGGCCAGAATCTCCTCCGGACGCTCGACGATGCCGAGGAGGCTGACGAAGCGCCGTGCCAGGAGCGTGGTCTTTCCGGAACCTGCCGGTGCTTGCACGATAAACGACGTTGCCGTATCCAATGCGCGCTGACGTTGCGCGGCGTCCGGGATTTCCCGCTCAGCCATCGTGTTCGCCGATCCGGCAAAGGCTTTGGAGATGACAGTATTCACAAGCGCCGTCACGTGGAGCGACTTGTGCGCTGCCCTGTACGAAGTCTCGCGCGAGAGACGTCAGGTCGCGCCGCCAGGCGTTGCGCTGTTCGTCCCAGTCGTGGGTAAGATCAGCAAGTCTTGCGCCTTCAATCCGTGCCGCTGCCCGCGCTGCGCCGTGAAGGCTCGCGGTATCGGTTCGCACCTGCGCGTAGTAGACCCCTTCGATCGCATCGTGGATCAGACTGTACGCGGGTAGTTGTGCATCCCGAAGCGGTCGTTCGGTCAGGCCACGGAGCGTGACGTTGCCAGTCTTGTAATCGATGACAAGATCATGACCGTCGACGCTGTCCATTCTGTCGATCCGTACGCGCAGGCGTAAGCCGCCGAGTTCGAGCTCGTACGTTTCCTCCAGAGCGATGACGGAGAACGGTTCACGGGCCTGCTCGAGGAGCAGCCAATCGAGCAGCAGGCTGGTCAACCGCTCGACCTCGTAGGGAATGAAATCCGCGGCAAGCGGCAGGTTCAGGCGATCAACCGCGTCGGCGGCCAAGCGTTCTACGTCATCCCTCGTCAATTGCTGCAACGCTGGCAGGTTGTCGTTCTCCCGGACCAGATGGAACATGGCGTCGTGAAGCAGCGTGCCGCGCAGCATGGCGTCGGGAAAATTGCCGGGCTTCACGGGATCGCGCAGCTTCAAGCGAAACTCGGCAAACGCTTTGAACGGACATGCCGCCTGAGCTGAAAGGAGGGCGGTACCGCCGCTCATGCCTTCGGTTTTTGCCGGCGGTCCGGTGTGATCGAAAAGTCCGTCCAGCACGGCATCGCCGCGTCTGGCAAACGGGTGAGGGGCGTCCGGTGCAATATCGATCCCGTCGGACCACTCGCGTAGCAGTGGACTGACCAGCTGTTCACTGTCCTCGCCGCGACTGCTGTAGCTGAAGTGAACGACGCCGTCCCGGCAGGCGCGGCGCCAGCGCTCGAGGAGCGTTCTCGCGAAGACCAGCTCCTCCTGCTGGGAGCTGCGCGGAACGCCATATTTCTGCGCGACGCTGCGAGGCACAAAGGGGTTTGCCAGATTTTTTGCTGGAAAGCTGCCTTCATCGAGACCGCACACCCACAACGCATCGAACGAGAGGCCAGTCGTTTCGAGCATGCCGAGAACCTGTATGTCCGCGTGGGGACGCTCGGGCGCAAATACCTGAGCGCCGAGGCGCAGGTCCAGTCGCTGTAGCGCCTGCGCCACGTCAATGCGCCGCTCATCGGGGTCTGCCTGGAACTGGCTGAGCAGCGTTTCAATGGTCTTCAGCGCCTGAAACTGCATGGAACCGAGTGCCTGCTGCTGTGGCCAGCCCGCGGCGGTGAGGATCTGGAGAACGTGCCTGCTCCATGTCGCGACGCTCGCGTGCCGCGGCAGCGTGGCGATCTCTGCCAGCAGCGCGTCGAAGTGATCGTTTCGAACCCAGGCCTGCAGGTGCTCGAGGCGCACGGTCTTACGCAGGCGCCGGGGCCAGGATGCACACACGTCGCTGAGATAAGACAGACCAAGGAACGGTGAGTCGGCGATCCGGGTGAGATCGTCCGCGTCGAATTCCGCGGTAGCGCAGGCGAGCAGATATCGCGCATGCTGCCAGATTGCCTGTTCCGCAAGCCGCGTACCGGCGGCGATGTCGAAACTGGGGCTTCTGCTGCCCTGGTGTGGATCCAGAACGGCACCAACCTGCCGCAGAACCAGCTCGTAGTCCTGCGCCAGAGTAGGAACGACTATCCCGATTGTAGCTTCAGGATGCGTGAGCTTGTGCTCGCGTGCCCAGGCGGCGGCGGCTGCCACTTCGCGGCGCAGGTCTTCGGCGCTCGAGATCTTCGGCTCTGCAAGGCGGCTGGCGGCCGACGTTGACGGCTGCGCTTCAAGCAGACCGTGAAGCGCGTCGCTCAGCGAGTCGTAGCGCAACACGTCGGTACGTGACGCCACTTGCTCGAGGTAGCGACTTTCCGCGGGCGTGATGACGTCGAAATCGATGAGGACAAGCGGCAGGCGCGGCGCCAGTTCGCTTTCGGCGAGGAGACTGCCAATCTGCTCTTCGACCACTATCCCCTGGCTGTCCTGTCCGGTCCGTTGCTCGAGTTCGCGGCTGACAGCGCCGTGCCACTGGCGAAAGAGATGACCGCGCGGGTGCGAAAATCCGGGGTCGTTCAGATCGACTTCGTAGCGCGCGACGGTTTCCCAGGCCTGCAGGAAGGTGTCGATCAAGGCGCTCGATTCTGCCGGCGCTGACCCCTGCGCCAGGCCAATGAGCTCATGGCGCGTCAGCAGTCGAGGGCACTGAAGGTTGAGGTCCTGTAGACGGCTGTATTCGGACAGCAGATATCGGCCCAGGCTCATGCAGGTCAGCGTTGGCCACGCCTCTCGTCCCGCGTTGTGCTGCGCGGTGGCATGGGCAATCTGGTATTCCCTGGCCAGACGTTCGTTGGGCGTCAGCAGGCAGTGGCTGAGGCTTAGATCGAGCAGGGTGTCGCTGAATGTGACAAAGGCATTGGGCACGCCGGGCATTGTAGCGGAACTCATCCTGCGGACACACGGAACCCGGGCTAGTGTCCTCATCAGGTGAACGCTAAACTCGCCGCCGATCAATGCATTCACCGCTTCAAACATCAGGATGACGACAGAAAAGAAAGTCAGCTTCGTGAGTCTCGGCTGCCCGAAAGCTCTCGTTGATTCGGAACACATCGTCACGGAACTCGTAGATTCCGGCTACGAGGTGGTTGCCGGTGACGTGTCTGCGGACGTGGTGGTTATCAATACCTGCGGTTTCATCGACAGCGCCAAGGCGGAGAGTTATGACGCCATCGAAGGCGCGCTGGAGGCGCATCAGGAAGTCATCGTGACCGGCTGCATGGGTGCGGATGCGGCTGATCTGAAACGTCGCTATCCTGAGCTCAAGCATGTCAGCGGCCCCGCGGAGGTGGCGCCGGTGATGCAGGCGGTCGGTGCGATGGTGGGCCACTTTGAGCCGATGCCGTCACCCGCTCTGTCACCGGCGTTGAGCGGTGAAGCACGCGTCCGTCTCACGCCGCAGCATTATGCCTATCTGAAAATCTCGGAAGGCTGCAACCATGACTGCAGTTTCTGCATCATTCCGCACATGCGCGGACCGCTGCGCTCCAGGGGCATAGACGACGTCCTGGCGGAAGCTGAGCTGCTGGTCGAGGACGGCGCGCGGGAGATCATGGTCATTGCCCAGGATTTGAGTGCGTACGGCGTTGATCTCAGATACGCCGCCAAACGCTGGAACGGGGCAGACATCCCGACGCGGCTGAACCACCTGTGTGAGCATCTGGGCGGTCTCGATGCCTGGGTGCGGCTGCACTATGTCTACCCCTATCCGAGCGTCGATGGTCTGATACCTTTGATGGCAGACGGCAAAATTCTGCCGTATCTGGACATCCCGCTGCAGCACGCTTCGCCGTCGATCTTGAAAGCCATGCGTCGGCCGGCGGCTGCGGAGAAAACCCTCGAGCGTATTGCCAGATGGCGGGAACTCTGCCCGGACATTGCCATTCGCAGCACCTTCATCGTGGGCTTCCCCGGGGAAACCGAAGACGACGTTGGCGCGCTCCTCGATTTTCTTGAGGCTGCCCAGCTGGAACGGGTGGGCTGCTTCACCTATTCCAGCGTCGACGGCGCACCAGCCAACGCGCTGTCCGGGCATGTGGACGAACGCGACAAGTTGGACCGGCAGGAAGCGGTCTACGAACTGCAGGCCGGCATCAGCGCGCAAAAGTTGACCCGGCGAGTCGGGCAGACGCTGCGCGTGCTCGTCGACGAGCCCGGCATTGCGCGCACCATGTTCGACGCGCCGGAGATCGACGGCGTTGTGCACCTGGACGACACCGCCGCTCCGGTGGGTGAGTTTGCCTGGGTCAGGGTAGAGCGACACGACGATCACGACCTTTACGGCAGCGTCGTGGGTGATAACCTCAATCTTTTGTGAGCCCGCGGCACTTTTGTAAGCCTGCGGCGCTTTTGTGAGCTAGCGGTCTTTTTATAAGCCTGCGGCGCTTTTTGTGAGCTAGCGGCGCTGGGCCCTATGCCAAATGCCTGCTCACAGGCTAAAATAGGCTGTTGTTAAGGCAAAATCGGAATACCCACATGTGGCACCTCATTGAGGACTTCTTTGACCAGAACATCGTGATGAAAGCCATGCTCGGCGTCGGCTGGCTGTGCGTAATCATCATGCTCGCCAGCTTTGGCGAAGCGTCATGGACGAAGTTCATCGAGCCGATGCTGGCCGGCTGACGTGTGGCTCTCCTCGCTCTCTGACGATCAGCGCCAGGCGCTGTTGCGACTCGCGCACAACGTGGTCGTGTCTGACGGTCTGCTCGATCCCAACGAAGAAGGGATGCTGGCGGAATTTCAGCGGGAGATGGAGCTGCAGGGTGGCGATGAGGAGCTGGAATACCTCGAGCTCGACGGTATTGCGGAGATTTTCGACTCCCGCCGCGCCCGGGTGGTGGCACTGCTCAACCTCCTGAAGCTGAGCTACGCCGACGGCGCTTTTGAAATCGAAGAGGAATGTCTGCTCAAGGAGATCAGCAATACGTTTGCCGTGAGCGATGAAGAGTTTCTGCTGATGGACAACTGGGTGCGGCGCCTGACCGCGCTCGAGAGTGAGGCGCAAGGCCTCATGGATGGCTGAAGCCGCGTTACGCGGTCAAATCAGACGCGCTACGCGTCAACTCGGGCGCGCTACGCGTTAACTCGGACGCGTTACGCGTCAACTAAAAAAAAGATAGGTCCCTGCCTCAAGCCTTACGGCTTGCATTGAAGTGCGCTTCCATGGCGGCGAGGTCGGTCTCGGTGGCCTCCTGATCCATCTGCAGCTCAGAACAGGTTCTGAACTGGATACCACAACGATATTCTTTTCCCAGCAGGGTGCAGTTGTGCACCACGCCGACGATGTTGTCGACGCGGCGGCTGCCGTTGTACAGGGACACGTAGACGGTCGTGTCTTTCGGCAGGCTCTGGGCCATCACCAGGGCAACGCCGTGCCGATTGAAATCTTGAGCCATGCCTTCGATGCGTCCGAGACGGCCTTTCCGGCGTACGGATACCAATAAGCCGTCCGAGGGAAAACGCGGACTGCTGCGTCTCTCTGCGAGGGCAATATTCGACATGAGCGTCATACTAGTCGAGACGCCAGCCAGCCACCGTGACCCGTATCACAGCGCGACTGGTGCACGGTTGACATTCATTCCTTCTGTAGAAGGACGCGCTTGGCCTCGTTGAGCTGACGGGCCAGATGCGCTGAGCCGCCTTTGTCGGGGTGGACTTTCTGCATCAGGCGCCGGTGCGCCTCGATGACGTGCTGCGGGTCCGTCTCATCGTCCTCCAGCCCGAGAATGGCCCGCGCCTCATCTCTGCTCATGTCCTGGCGCGCGGGCTGCCGCCGCGGTCCGGGCGGTGCCGGACGGGTCATGAGTCTGAGCGCTACCAGGATGGCGGTGAGGAACGCAACAAAGAGCAGAATCTTCAAATCACTGATTACACGACCATGAGAAGCACGTATGATGCCACGGTTTCGAGGTGCACCAGGCGAAGTTGGATCAGACGGAATTACAGGTTTGGCTGGACGAGCTCCGGGTTGAACATCGCGACCTGGATGTGGTGATTAACCACCTTATCGAGAGCCATCACTCCGATGGCCTGCGGATTCAGCGTCTCAAGCGACGCAAACTCAAACTCAAAGACATGATCAACAAGCTCGAGAGCGAGCTCATCCCGGATCTGGATGCATGAGTGAAGACCCCAGACGCCCGCTGACCGTCGCCATTTCTTCCACGGCGCTGTTTGATCTCAGCGACTCCAACGAAATCTACGAGACCCAGGGCCTGGAAGCGTACCGGCGCTATCAGATCGCCCAGGAAGACACCGTTCTGGAACGGGGGGATGGCTTTCATCTCGTCGAAAAATTATTAAACATCAATAAGATAACTAACGAACATAAAGTAGAAGTCATCCTGCTCTCCCGTAACTCTGCAGACACCGGTCTGCGCGTGTTCAACTCGATTCGTGAGTACGAACTCAACATCACCCGGGCCGCGTTCTGCGGGGGGCAGTCACCTTATCGCTACATCAATGCCTTTCACTGTGACCTCTTTTTGTCGACCTACGGCGAAGACGTTGCCCAGGCGCTGGACCAGAACGTGGCGGCGGCGACCGTGTTCGGTCGCTTTCGCGGCCACAAACATCAGGCGGGAGACCAGCTGAAGCTTGCGTTCGATGGCGATTCGGTGCTCTTTTCGGACGAGGCGGAGCAGATCTTTCAGAGCGAGGGACTCGAAGCGTTTGCCGCCTCGGAAGACAGCAAAGCCCAGCAGCCGCTCGGCGGTGGCCCGTTCAAAGCCTTTTTGAGCGCGCTGCATCGCCTGCAGCAGGAGTTTCCGGAAGGCGAAAGTCCCATACGGACGGCGCTCGTCACCGCGCGCAGCGCACCGGCACACGAGCGGGTCATCCGCACGCTCCGCGAATGGGACATCCGTCTGGATGAGTCGCTGTTCCTTGGCGGCATGGACAAAACCGAGTTCCTCCGTGCCTTCGAGGCGGACATCTTTTTCGACGATCAGACCGGCCATTGCGAGCGTGCTGCCGATCACGTTGCCACCGGCCACGTACCCCACGGCGTCACCAACCGCTGAACGGGCGGGGCCGGGCCTGCGACTTTGATTTCTCGGCGAATCGGTTATGCTACCCAGGGTTTTTATAACCTTGCTGCATTACTTGTCGGGAGAGCGGGTCAGGATGAAACTTCAGCAGCTGCGTTATATCTGGGAGGTTGCCCATCACGACCTGAACGTGTCGGCGACCGCGCAGAGCCTGTTTACCTCGCAGCCCGGAATCAGCAAACAGATCCGGCTGCTCGAGGACGAGCTCAACGTCGAAATTTTCGCCCGCAGCGGTAAACATCTCACCCACGTGACCCAGGTGGGTGAAGTCATCATTGCGATGGCGGGCGAAATCCTGCGCCAGACCAATGCCATCAAGCAGGTGGCCCAGGAATACTCCAACGAGAAAGAGGGCAGTCTGTCGATTGCCACAACCCACACGCAGGCACGTTACGCGCTGCCGGACATCATCAGCGCGTTCCGCAACAACTACCCGCAGGTCAGCCTGCACATGAATCAAGGATCGCCGGAGCAGATCGCGGAACTCGCCGCCGCGGGTGAAGTCGACTTTGCGATTGCGACGGAAGGCATTGGCCTTTTCAACGATCTGGTGATGATGCCGTGCTATCTCTGGAACCGCGCGGTGGTCGTACCGAAAGATCATCCGCTTTGCAGCGTCTCCGAGCTCTCGCTGGAAGACGTGGCCGCGCATCCGATTGTAACGTACGTATTTGGCTTCACCGGCCGCTCC
This sequence comes from Pseudomonadales bacterium, assembly GCA_028285415.1. Lineage (GTDB taxonomy): Bacteria > Pseudomonadota > Gammaproteobacteria > Pseudomonadales > Azotimanducaceae > UBA4421. The sequence continues at coordinate 180,413 of JANQPF010000008.1, read as the reverse complement.
AAACTGGACGAGTCATTCCGCAACGCCGGCTTGTCAGCCGACGTCGTCTTCACCGCAACGGATACCGATGTCATCAAGACCTACGTCCGTCTGGGGCTCGGCATTGGCATCATCGCCAAGATGGCCTACGACCAGCGTCAGGATGATGATCTCGTGGCGCTGGATGCGTCCCATCTCTTTGATCCCAGCGTGACTCATATCGGCTTCCGCAAGGGCACCTTTCTGCGCCGCTACATGCTCGACTTCATTGAGGCGTTCGCGCCACACCTGGACGAGGAAACTGTCGCACGTGCCGTTGCCGCCGGTACACGCGCAGAACGACAGGCGATCTTCGAGGACCTCGAGTTACCCGTCAGGTAGAGCGGTAGCCTGCAGTGGACTTCGATGAACGTTCTGCCTACATTGACGCTACGGCTCAGCTGCCACTAAGTCCGTGTGCGACTCTGAGTAACACCAAATTTTCGTAGCACCCCGGGAGCGAAATTGAAGGTTCTGTGTCTGGATCTGGAGGGTGTTCTGGTACCCGAAGTCTGGCAGGCGGTAGCCGCCGCAACGGGTGTCGAGGCGCTGCAGAAAACCACGCGTGACATCCCCGTTTATGATGAGCTGATGCAGTATCGGCTCGGCATCATTGCCGACGAAGGGATCACCCTGTCTGACATCAGGCGAGAGATCGACAAGCTCGACCCGCTGCCCGGCGCGTTCGAATTCCTGGCCTGGGCGCGCCAATCCTTCCAGGTGGCGATCATCTCGGACACGTTCTATGAGTTTGCCGGACCATTGATGACCAAGCTCAATCAGCCGTTCCTGCTCTGTCACAAGCTGGTTGTGGAGAACGACCGCATTGTCGACTACACGATCCGGCAGCCCGATCCTAAACGACGCTCGGTACAGGCCTTTCATGCGCTCAACTACGAGGTTTATGCGGCGGGGGACTCTTACAACGACGTCACGATGCTCGAGGAAGCGGACAAAGGTTATTTCTTCAGCGCGCCGGAGAACGTTTGCGCGGAGTTTCCGCAGTATCCGCTGGCCAACGACTACGCGGAGCTGCAGGCTTTGCTCGAGCGCACCTAGCGCTACAGACGCAGCGTTCTGAGCTCGATATCGTCGCGGCATTTCTCCCATGCGGTGGCGAAGACTTCGGACAGGCGCTTGTTGGTGACCGGATTGGCGAGATCGGCAACGCCGGCATACTTTTCATAGCTCGGCATGAGCCAGTAACCGTCGAGATCGGCGCAGGCGAATGTGGACGTCTCCGCGTTTGCCGGCTCGTCGAGAATTTTTATTTTGATCTTCTCATCCAGGCGTCGTGCCAGCTCGACGATCTTATGACCGCGGTCGACGATGAGCTTGCTGTCGAAAATGATGATGCTGATATCAACCCGGGGTGCGCTGCGGGCGAGCGCGGATATGGCCTCGGCAACGTCGCTGCGGTCGAAGAGCTCGTGGTCGAGATACGGATTCAGGATCACCAGGCGGCGACTGGCGCTTGCGATGACCTCTTTGAGCGCAGCCGCGGATGCGTCGAGCCCATCAAACTGGAAAGCGCGGGATTCGTCATGCTCGAGCGCAGGGCGTACGGGTTGTTCGCGCACGGCGGGTTTCGCGTCTGCCGGCCCCGCCTTGCCGCTGAAGGCGAGCGGCAGCTTCATCTCCATGGCAATGTGATCGATGCCGGCCTCCTTGAACGGATCGCCGAACGGCAGGAAGCCGCCTTTGCGGTAGAACGCCTCAGCATACTGCTGGGCGTGGAGATAAAGGCGGTCGAAGCCACGCGCTTTGCCAGCTTCAACCGCAGCCTCCAGCAGTAGCGCGCCGATGCCGGTACCGCGATGGGCATCGAGCACCGCCATGCGTCCGATCTGACCGCTCGGTAGAAGGCGGGCGCAGCCGATGTATTGGCCGAGCTCGTTGACCGCCAGGAAATGAATGCTGTCCTCGTCAGCGCCGTCCCACTCGAGATCCCGCGGGACCTCCTGTTCCTCAATGAATACGACTTCGCGTATCTGACGGAGCGTGTCACGGTGCTCTGCCCAGCTGGCTTCGATGACGTGAACCGGAACTGCCACTATTTGTCGTCCAGCGGTTTGTCGTCCAGCGGTCTCTGTGCAAGCTCTGCAGCAGCGCCAACGTAACCGGCTGGCGTCAGGCCGCGCAGCTCGGTTTCGGCTTCGGCTGGGAGGTTGAGATCGGCGAGCATGGTCTGAAACAGCTCCGCGTTCAGCTGCGCACCGCGCGTTGCCGCCTTCAGGCGTTCATAAGGTTCGTCCATCTGGTACTTACGCATCACGGTCTGCACCGGCTCTGCAAGAACTTCCCAACTGGCTTCGAGGTCAGCATGGATCGTCTCGACGTTGACGTCGAGTCTCGACAAGCCCTTCAACGTTGCCTGATAGGCGATGTCGCAGTGCGCCAGCGCCGTGCCAATGTTGCGCAGCACCGTCGAATCGGACAGGTCCCGCTGCCACCTCGAAACGGGCAGCTTGGCGGCCATGTGCTCGAGCAGGGCGTTCGCAATGCCGAGGTTACCCTCGGAGTTTTCGAAGTCGATCGGATTGATCTTGTGCGGCATGGTCGAAGACCCGGTTTCACCTTCAACCTTTCGTTGCTTGAAGTAGTCGATCGAAATGTAACTCCACATGTCTCGATCGAAATCGAGCAGAATTTGATTGAAACGCATCAAGCAGTGGAAGATTTCTGCCAGGTAGTCGTGAGGCTCAATCTGGGTGGTCCAGGGATTGTTCGTGAGACCCAGTGCCGTCACAAAATCCGCTGACAGCGCGGGCCAGTCGGCGTCCGGATAGGCGCTCAGGTGCGCGTTGAAGTTGCCGACCGCGCCGTTGAACTTACCAAGAATCTCTGCACGTTCGAGCTGAGCGCGCTGCCGCGAGAGCCTTGCCGTTACGTTCTTCAGCTCCTTGCCGAGGGTGGTGGGGGAGGCGGTCTGCCCGTGCGTACGTGAGAGCATGCCAAGCTCAGCATGCTCCCGGGCAAGCGCGTCCAACGCTTCGATCAATTCGTTCATCCGTGGAATCAGGACTTCGTCGCGCGCCGCCTTGACCATCAGCCCGTAGGCGGTGTTGTTGATGTCCTCGGAGGTGCACGCGAAGTGTACCCACTCGAGCGCAGCGCCAAGCCCCAGCTCTCTGAGGCCGGCTTTGACAAAGTACTCTACGGCCTTGACGTCATGGTTGGTCGTTGCCTCGAACTGCTTGATGGCAGTGGCGCTGGCGTTGTCGAATTTTCGATAGAGGTCGCGTACACCGTCGCGGGCGGCTTCGTCCAGCGGCGCAAACTCCGCAACGTCGTTCGCGGCGCTGAGAAAAATCAGCCACTCGCACTCCACCTGGACGCGAAAGCGCATGAGGCCAAACTCGCTCGTGAGCGGGGCAAGGTCTGCGGTCCGCGCCGCGTACCGGCCGTCGGTTGCGCTGATCGCATTCAGGGACGTATCTGTAGTCATGTCGGGTTCTGTTGCAAGGAAAGTTCTGTTTGTTGGATGCGTCCGCCACCCAGCATCTCGTCGCCGGAATAAAAGGCAACGTACTGACCCTCGGTGATGGCGCGTTGCGGGACGTCAAACCGGACCAGCAGGCGACCGTCAGCCGCTGCGCTGACCGTGCAGGCCTGATCTTTCTGACGGTAGCGGATCTTGGCGTGGCAGCTCAGGGGCAGGGTGACCTCCCGCAGCCAGTTGGGCTCGTCTGCCCGCAGCCAGCAGCTCAAGAGCTGTGTCTCGTCCTGCGTCACGATCAGCGTGTTGTCGGCGGGGCGTTTGTTCAGCACGTACCACGGCTGCTCCGCCCGGCCGCGCAGACCGCCGAGTTCGAGACCCTGACGCTGACCGATGGTGTAGTGATGCAGGCCGCGATGGGTGCCGAGGCGGCGGCCTTCTTGATCGACCATGGGGCCGGGCTCGTCTTTGATGTAGCGCGCCAGAAAGTCGCGGAAGCGGCGTTCACCGATGAAGCAGATACCGGTGCTGTCCTTGCGCGCGTGGTTGTGCAAACCCAGAGCCTCGGCCTCGGCGCGGACGTCCGCTTTCTGCCAGTTGCCAAGCGGAAACAGGCATTTCGACAGCTGCGCTGCGGGCACAGCCTGGAGAAAATAGGTCTGGTCCTTGTTGTCGTCCAACCCTTTCAGCACGTGGTAGCCCTCTGCGTCCGTACTGCTGCGGGCGTAGTGACCTGTCGCAATGAACTCGGCGCCCAGGCGCTCTGCGTAGGCGACAAACTGCTTGAACTTGATTTCCCGGTTGCACAGGACGTCCGGATTGGGCGTACGCGAGGCGCGGTATTCGGTCAGGAAGTCTTCGAAGACGTTGTCCCAGTATTCCGCGGCGAAGTTTGCCAGGTGCAGCGGAATCCCCAGCGCTTCACAGACGCGCCGGGCGTCGGCGAGGTCTTCGAGTGCGGTGCAGTATTCCGTGCCGTCGTCGTCTTCCCAGTTCTTCATGAACAGTCCCTCGACCGCATACCCCTCGCGCTTGAGGAGCGCCGCGGCGACGCTCGAATCCACGCCGCCGGACATCCCTACGATGACGCGCGCGCCGGAGCCGGCCGGGTTAGTCGAAATTGAGCTCATGGATGGAATGGGTCAACGCTGTCAGGCGCGCAATGATACCACCTCAACGGCAGCGGCTTCAGGCATAATGCCGCTTTACCCCCGGGGGTAACGGATCGCAATCAATCGGATCGACGATGAGTGACAGCAATTCCAGACTCAGCCATGTGAACGCGGCCGGCGAGGCCAACATGGTAGATGTGTCGGCAAAAGAAGTGACCGCGCGACGCGCCGTGGCGGAAGCGACGGTGCACATGCAGGCGGCAACGCTCCAAGCCATCGAGGACAACGCCGTGGCGAAAGGGGAAGTGCTGGCTATTGCCCGGGTTGCCGGGATTCAGGCCGCCAAGCGCTGCGCCGATCTGATTCCGCTCTGCCATCCGCTGCCGCTCAGCAAAGTGGAGATTTCGTTTACACCGGTTGATGCACAGAGCCTGCGGATCGAGGCAGAGTGCCGCGTCACCGGGCAGACGGGCGTCGAGATGGAAGCGTTGACGGCTGCCAGCGTTGCGGCCCTCACGATCTACGACATGTGTAAGGCGATCGATAAAGGCATGACCGTCGACGGTCTTGGCCTCGTGACCAAAAGCGGCGGCAAGAGCGGTGACTGGCAGCGAGGAGCGTCTTCGTGACGGCGGCGGTGACCGTGAGGTTTTTTGCGTCGCTGCGCGAAGATCTCGGTCGTGAGGAACTCGAGCTGGCCGCCGGCAGCGTTGCGGATCTGCTCGAGGTGCTGCGTGCGGAGCTCGGCGCGGGCATGTCTGCCATCGAGCAGGAAAACGTGCGCATCGCGGTCAACCAGGATTTGGTCGACGATCTAAACCAGCCGCTCAGAGCGGGCGACGAGGTGGCGTTTCTGCCGCCCGTAACAGGTGGCTGAACGGGTTAGTCTCGAACAATCAGCAGGTAAGCAACAGTGCAACGCCATATTCTCGTGGAAGAAGCGGATTTCGATGTCGCGGTAACGTACCAGGCGCTGCGCGATCGACATGGTGCTGCTGCGGGTGCCGTCGTCACGTTTGTCGGACTCGTTCGCGATCTGAATGAAGGCACGGGTGACGCAAGCTCCGTGAGCACGCTGACGCTCGAACACTATCCCGGTATGACCGAAAGCAGCATCGAACGGATTCTCGATCAGGCGGAGGCCCGCTGGCCGCTGCTCGAAGTTCAGGTTATCCATCGCGTCGGCACGATGACGCCCGCCGAGCAGATAGTGCTGGTTGCGGTGGCTTCAGCGCACCGCGAAGCGGCGTTCGCCGCCGCAGAGTTTGTCATGGACTATTTGAAAACGGACGCCGTTTTCTGGAAGCAGGAGCGGACAGCAGAAGGTCAGCACTGGGTACAATCGACGGCCACGGATCATCAGCGCGCGCAGCAGTGGCGCGACGAAACGGCCGGCAACCAGGATTGACGGCTCAAAATCGAAAGCGTGCACAAGGACTCCACGACGCTTGCAGGCGCCGCAAGCTCAATCAGGCGGAGGAAGCGTCGGGCGCTGCCGAATCGTCCAAGTCTGAACCATCGTCGCTGACGCCGTCGAGATCCACGGATACGCCGAGCGCGCCGGAGGTATCCTCCTCACCGGCCCCGATGTCCTGAATGTTCACAGCGTGCAGGCCTTTCGGCCCTTCGACAATCTCGAACTGGACATCCTGCCCGGCTTTGAGTGTCTTGTAGCCATCCATCTGGATGGCGGAGTAATGCACAAACAGGTCCTCACCGCCCCCCTCGGGCAGGATAAATCCGTACCCCTTGGCGTTGTTGAACCATTTTACCTTACCGTTAGCCATTGCGACTGCCCTCCCAAGCAGTTACGTCATCATCGCGTAGGCTGTTTACTGCCTGTAACGTAAGGGAATGTGATGGGCACCTGCTCAATCGCCAGGTTGGCTTCGACCAACGTGCACCGGATCGATACGTCCGTTATGCCTGGTCGATCCCCAATTGCCGTCCTGCCGGAAGACTGAACTGTGCCTGAAGTCTCACCCCCTGTGCCGACTTTGGTCAAAATTGTTTGTGGAGTCAAGGGTCTAGCTAAAGGTGCTGCATGCTCCTTGAGTACTTGAATTCGGTCTTTAAGCCCCCACTGTTAGACAGGAATCGGGCACATTGTGCCGCTTGCAGACATCGCGGCACCAATGCGGGTATCATCGGTCCAACACCCGTGTCCCAGCGATGCCGCGGAAACGATATTGCTGAAGTATGGACTACTCTTAAGATGACAGAGCGACTACCCGGCCCCCGGTGGCAGGGAGATGACGAAGGCGGTGGCACCGACCAGGAACGTGAAGGTGGCCTGGCTACCGCGACCGCTAAACCTGAACTCAAACGTCCACCGATGTACAAAGTCGTGCTCCTGAACGACGACTACACGCCAATGGAGTTTGTGGTTCACATACTCGAGAAGTTTTTTTCGATGAATAGAGAAAAGGCCACTCAGATCATGCTTACGGTCCACACCGAGGGTGCGGCCACTGTCGGCATTTTTCCGCGCGACATCGCGGAAACGAAATCCGAGCAGGTCAACCTCTACGCTCAGGAAAACAACCATCCGCTGATGTCTACGGTAGAAATGACGGACTAACGTCGAGGTGATGCAAAGTACATGCTGAGTAAAGATTTAGAGACGACGCTGAACGAAGCCTTCCGGGTTGCCAAGAGCAAACGGCATGAATTCATGACCGTTGAGCATCTGTTGCTGGCACTCCTGGACAACGACATTGCGATCGACGTGCTCAAGAAAATTGGTGCGGACGTCGACAAGCTCCGCCAGGACCTGGAACAGTACATCGACTCCACCACGCCGCTGATCCCTGCGGGTGATTCGGAACGGGAAACGCAGCCCACCCTCGGCTTCCAGAGAGTGCTCCAGCGGGCGGTATTCCACGTGCAGTCGTCGGGACGCAAAGAGGTGACCGGCGCCAACGTGCTGGTGGCCATTTTCAGCGAGCAGGAAAGCCAGGCCGTTTACTTTCTCAAGCAGCAGAACATCGCCCGCATCGATGTCGTCAACTACATCTCTCACGGCATTACCAAGGTGCCGGGAGAAGAAGAGGAGGGTGGCGAAGGCATTGGTGAGGCCGAGGACGAGGCTGGCGGCGAGGCCGGCAGTCAAAGCGCGCTCGAGTCGTTTGCGACGAATCTGAACGAAGAGGCAAAAGCCGGCCGTATCGATCCGCTGGTCGGACGTGATGCCGAGCTCGAACGCGTCATCCAGGTGCTGTGTCGACGGCGCAAGAACAACCCGCTCCTCGTTGGTGAATCCGGCGTAGGCAAAACCGCCATTGCGGAAGGCCTTGCCAAACGTATCGTCGACGGTCAGGTTCCGGAAGTGGTCGAGGATGCGGAGATTTTCTCTCTCGACCTGGGCGCGCTCCTTGCGGGTACCAAGTACCGGGGTGATTTCGAGAAGCGCTTCAAAGCTGTCTTGAACGAACTGAAGAAGAAAGACAACTCCATCCTCTTCATCGACGAGGTGCACACGATCATTGGTGCGGGTGCTGCTTCCGGCGGGGTCATGGACGCCTCCAACCTCCTCAAACCGTTGCTGACCTCCGGTCAGATCAAGTGCATGGGCTCAACGACCTATCAGGAATATCGGGGCATCTTCGACAAAGACCGGGCGCTGTCGCGTCGTTTCCAGAAGGTCGACGTGATCGAGCCCGACACCGAAGATACGTACCGGATTCTCAAAGGGCTGAAAACACGATTCGAAGAGCATTACGGCGTGCGCTACACGGACAAGGCTCTGCGCACGGCGTCAGAGCTTGCCGCCAAATACATCAACGACAGGTTCATGCCTGACAAGGCGATCGACGTCATCGACGAGGCCGGTGCGGCCCAGCAGCTGCTGCCGGCCAGCCGCCGTAAAAAGAGCATCGGCGCAAACGACGTCGAGCAGGTTGTTGCAAAAATAGCGCGCATACCCTCTGCGCAGGTCACAAGCTCGGACAAAGAAGCGCTCAAAGATCTGGACGAGAAGCTGAAAATGGTCGTCTTCGGCCAGGACGAGGCCATCGAGCAGCTCGCGAACTCGATCAAAATGTCGCGAGCTGGGCTCAAGTCCGGTGAGAAGCCGACGGGATGCTTCCTCTTTGCCGGACCCACCGGCGTCGGTAAGACCGAAGTCTGCCGTCAGCTTGCCAACATCATGGGCGTTGAGCTCCTGCGCTATGACATGTCCGAGTACATGGAGCGCCACACGGTCTCGCGGCTCATTGGCGCTCCGCCCGGATACGTCGGCTTCGACCAGGGCGGGCTCCTGACCGAAGCGGTAACGAAACATCCGCACAGCGTGGTGCTTCTCGATGAGATTGAGAAGGCACACCCGGAAGTGTTCAACCTGCTGCTGCAGGTCATGGACCACGGCACGCTGACCGACAACAACGGACGCAAGGCCGATTTCCGCAACGTCGTGCTGATCATGACCACCAACGCGGGCGCGCAGGAAATGGATCGCGCATCCATTGGCTTCGTCGAGCAGGACAACGCCGCCGACGGTATGGAAGTGTTGAAGCGCATGTTCACGCCGGAGTTCCGCAACCGCCTCGACGCCATCGTGCAGTTCGGCAAGCTGCCGCTGGAAGTTGTACGTACCGTTGCGGACAAGTTTCTCACCGAGCTGCAGGCGCAGCTCGACGACAAGCGGGTAACCCTCGAAGTGGACGACGAGGCGCTCGACTGGCTGGCCCGTGAGGGTTACGACGAGAAGATGGGCGCGCGTCCGATGCAACGCCTGATCCAGGAGAAGATCAAGCGGCAGCTGGCTGAGGACCTGTTGTTTGGTGAGCTGTCTAAGTCTGGTGGGACGGTGCGGATTTCGGTAGAAAACGATGAGCTTTCCGTCGACATCCTCGACCCCGTCGAGGCCTGAGTCGGTTACATACGGAAAGTAATGCGGCCCTTGCTGAGATCGTAAGGGGTGAGTTCAACTTTGACCTTGTCGCCGGTCAGGATGCGGATGTAGTTCTTACGCATCTTGCCGGAAATGTGCGCGGTGACCACGTGCCCGTTTTCGAGCTCCACGCGGAACATGGTGTTCGGCAGGGTGTCGACCACCGTGCCGTCCATTTCGATCTGTTCTTCTTTCGCCATCCAATCGTCTTTGCGATTCAAAGCCGCGCATTCTGCCCGAAGGCCGTGCTAAAGGCAAAACGCAGCACCGTGCCGCTCAGCTCAGGCTGATCCATTTGTTGTTGACGAAAAGCTCGGTCGGCCGGTACTGGGTCTTGTAGCTCATCTTGTCGCAGTCTTTGATCCAGTAACCCAGATACAGGTAGGGCAATTCCCACTCACGGCAGAGCTCAATCTGCTTGAGGATGCTCAAGGTTCCGAGACTGCGCTGGGCCTCGTTTGGCTCAAAGAAGGTGTAGATGGCGGACAGCCCCTGCGGCTGTTTGTCGGTGACGGCCACGCTCAACAGCCGCTCACCGTCATAAACCGAGACGAATACGCTGTTCGACCAGGGGCTCAGCAGGAAAGACCGATACTGGTCCTCGCTGGCAGGGTACATGTCACCGTCGGCGTGGCGCAGGCTGATGTAGCGCTCGTAGAGGTGATAGTGCCTGCGGCTGAACGTGGCCTCTTCAATCCTCACTTCGAGATCGGTGTTGCGGCTGAGCGCCCGCCGCTGGCTGCGGTTCGGCTGGAACCGCGAGACCGGCACGCGGGTGGGTATGCAGGCCTGGCAGCTGCCGCAGTGGGGGCGGTAGAGGTGACTGCCGCTGCGCCGGAACCCCTGGTCGGTCAGCGCCTGGTACATTGAGGTGGTAATGATCCTGCGTGGATCGAAAAACAGCGTCTGGGCGTTGTTGCGGTTGAGATAGGAGCAGGGGTGCTTTGGTGTCAGGAAAAACTGCACCTGACCTTGATTCTCAGAGTTCGAATCACGCATCCCCCGAGACTAACGATAAGTCAGTCGAAACGCCAGGGTCCGGGTCTCGTCGGCTGACGCGCGTTGCGCTCGAGGACCCGCAGGAATTGGGCGCGCGGGATTTCGGTGACGCCAAGCCGTTCGAGGTGCGGATTCATGATCTGACAGTCGATGAGCGCAAACTGCCACTCAGCAAGCGTTCGCTGCAGGTGATAAAACGCAACCTTGGAGGCATCCGCGGTGCGGCTGAACATGGACTCGCCGAAGAACATTGTCCCGAGGGAGACGCCGTACAGTCCGCCGCAGAGCCCATGCTCATCCCAGACCTCCACGGAATGCGCAAATCCCTGCGCGAAGAGGGTCGCGTACGCTTGCTGCATGTTTGGCGTGATCCAGGTACCGCCGCCCCGTTCACGAGGTGCCTGGCAGCCGGCAACAACCTCCGCAAACGCGGTATCGACGGTGACGGTGAAACCGGCGTTGCGGATACGCTTGGCCAGACTTTTCGAGACGTGCATGGCGCCGGGTTCGAGCACGGCTCGCCGGCTCGGTGACCACCAGAGAATGTGGTCGTCGTCGGAATCGAACCACGGGAAGATGCCTGTTCCGTAGGCTTCCAGCAGCCACTCGGTCGTCAGGGCCCCGCCAGCTGCTACGAGGCCGTCCGGCTCCGTCAACGCGTAGGCTGGATCGGGAAACCCGACCGGGGCGGCAGGCAGCAGCGGTATGGCGGTCACTGTTGCTCGAGGATCTCCCGGAACGGCGCTGACTTGTCGTGATCTGCAATCAGTGCCGCCAGGGTGCGGCCTTGTCGATCCGTGGCGTTCACGTTGCCGCCCCGCGCCTTGAACTTGTCGATGAATCGCGCGAAGTCGCTGGCGCGCATGCTCCGGTAAGCGTTCAACAGCACGCTGAACTCCGCGTGCTCGTCACCCATGGGCGCTTTGTCCAGAAAACTATCAATGCGAGGTTCGTCCCAGACTTCGTCGACGACTTTGGCTTTATCAGGTCGCATGGCTGTATTCAGGTACCGTTCAATACAAACGGTGCAGTGTACTGTAAAAGTTGCGGTTCGGCCCGATACGGCGCCAGGTGAAGTACAGACGATATCTGAGCTAGTGCTATTAACATTATGATTTTGATGAAAATTTATCGAGATTTGGGTTTGTATGGCGTCAGCCTTCTGGCTACACTTCGCGCGAGCCCAAACCAGATCAAGGACAATCTCTGTGGCTAGTACCGTCACGCTTCCCACCCGGGAAATCAGCCTGGTTGGCCTGGCCGCCGCGGCGCTGTTTCTGCTGCTTGCCATCGGCTCGTATTCACCTTCGGATCCGGCGTTCAGCTTCAGTGGCAGCGGGGGAGAAATACAGAATCTCGTGGGGCGCAGCGGCGCTTACTTCGCCGATCTGGTGTTGTATCTCTTCGGCTGGGTGGCCTACCTGATCCCCGTGGCGCTTGCGGTCATCGGGGTGCGCCTGGTGCTGGCGCGGAACCTGCAGTCGAACTGGGTCGTCTTGAGCGTGCGCAGCAGCGGCTGGTTTGCGCTGGTTGTCGGTAGCTGTGTGCTGCTGCAACTGCATTCAGCACCGTCTCCGGCGCTGCCGGCAGGCGCGGGAGGCGTTTTCGGACTATGGCTCGTGACTGAAGGTGTCGCCGTGTTCGGTCTTGTGGGTTTGACGCTGCTTGCGGTCGCCGGTGCCCTCATCGGGGTGCAGGCGGCGGCCGGGTTCTCCTGGCTCGACATCGCCGAAGCCACGGGGCGCAACCTCTATCGTCTCAGCCACAGCCTGATCGCGGGCTATGATGGCTATCGGGATCGTCGACGCTCCAAAGAAGCGGCCCGAGACGCCGCCGAGCATGCGGTGGCGAAACGCAGCGCCCAGCGTCGTGAAGCCAAAGCCAAGGCGGAGGCAGCGCCACGCGCCACGCCTGCGCTCAAGATTGTGCCCAAAATCAAGGAGGCCGCAGCCGGCAAAGGCGCAGGGCAGCAGAAACGCCTCTTCGACACGCATTCCACCTCGGAGCTGCCGGATCTGGATCTCCTCGATGAACGCGACGAAGACGAAGGCCTCGGCTACTCGGCGGAATCGCTCGAGGCCATGTCCAAGCAGCTGGAACTGAAGCTTGCGGACTTCGGGGTTGATGCCGAGGTGGTTTCCGTATTGCCCGGGCCAGTCATCACCCGCTTCGAGCTGCAGCCCGCGGCGGGTGTCAAAGTTCAGAAGATCAGCGCGCTGGCGAAAGACCTTGCGCGCTCGCTTGCGGTCATCAGCGTGCGCATCGTCGAAGTCATTCCCGGCAAAACGACCGTGGGTATCGAAATTCCCAACGAACACCGCGAAATGGTGCGTTTGAAAGAGGTGCTGACCTCGTCCGCCTTCCAGGATTCGCCTTCGCCGCTGACGCTGGCGCTGGGCAAAGACATCGCCGGTGCATCGATCACCGCGGACATTGCCAAGATGCCGCACCTGCTCGTTGCCGGCACCACCGGCTCAGGTAAGTCCGTTGGCGTGAATGCCATGTTGCTCAGCATTCTCTGCAAAGCGACGCCTCAGGAAGTCCGCCTCATTCTCGTCGATCCGAAAATGCTCGAGCTCTCGGTTTATGAGGGCGTACCCCATCTGCTCGCACCGGTGGTGACGGACATGAAAGAAGCGGCGCACGCGCTCAACTGGTGCGTGGCGGAGATGGAGCGTCGCTATCGCCTCATGGCCGCCCTGGGGGTGCGCAACCTGGCCGGATTCAATCGTCAGGTCAAAGACGCGGCCGGGCGTGGTGAACCGCTGAGAGATCCGCTCTGGACCGACGAGAACGAAGAGGCGCCCGAGCTTTCGCCGTTGCCCACAATTGTTGTCGTGATCGACGAATTTGCCGACATGATGATGATTGTCGGTAAGAAGGTAGAGCAGCTGATTGCACGCATCGCGCAGAAGGCCCGCGCCGCGGGTATCCATCTAGTCCTTGCCACCCAGCGTCCGTCCGTGGACGTCATCACCGGCCTCATCAAAGCCAACATTCCCACGCGTATTGGCTTTCAGGTGTCATCCAAGGTCGATTCGCGCACAATTCTCGACCAGGGTGGCGCAGAGCAGCTCCTCGGTCACGGCGACATGCTCTTTCTCCCGCCCGGCACCGCGCTGCCGCAGCGCGTCCACGGCGCCTTTGTCTCGGACGACGAAGTGCATCGAATCGTCAGTGACTGGAAGCAGCGTGGCGCTCCGGAGTATCTCGAAGAGATTGTCAGCGGCGCCATCGACGAGCCGTTTGTGCAGATTGAAGAGGGCGGCACCGGGGATACGGAACAGGACGACGAGCTTTACGACGAAGCCGTCCAGTTTGTGTTGGAAAGCCGTCGCGCATCGATCTCTTCGGTGCAGCGCAAACTGCGCATCGGCTACAACCGCGCTGCGCGATTGATCGAAGCCATGGAAGCTGCCGGGGTAGTTTCCGCAATGAACCATAACGGTAGCCGTGAAGTCCTGGTTCCTTCTCGCGATTAGTCTCTCGTGCGCGCTCTTCGCTGCACAGAGCACCGCTGAGGACGATAACCCGGAGGACCCGCAGGCTGCGCTCGCCGCAAAGCTTGTGGTGCTCGACGGTGTCAGAACCGAGTTCAGCCAGCGCATCAACGACGCACAGGGATTTCTGCTGGAGGAGTCCGTCGGTACGCTGCATCTCCAGAAGCCCAATTTCCGCTGGGACGTCGAAGCGCCGTTTCCGCAGACTATTCTCGCTCGCGGCGACGCGGTTGAGATCTACGATCCGGATCTGGAACAGGTGACCGAACGCACGATTGGCGAGTCTCTGGATCGCACGCCGTTGGCACTTCTGACCAGCGCCGATCTTGATCTTGGCGCGCATTTCGACGTGACGCTGGCACCTGCCGCGTTGGCAGGCAGGCAGCGCTTTGCGCTTTATCCCAAAGCTGACGACGCTCTGTTCGAGCGCCTGGAGCTCATTTTCATCGACGAGCAGCTGTCCTCACTGGTCATCATCGATCACGCGGGGCAGCAAACGCAGATCCGCTTTGCCGAGTACGAACCTCACCAGGTGATACAATCCAGCGTGTTTGAGCTGGAATATCCACCAGGCACGGACTTTGTTCGAGGATGACGACACCCAGACACGGCTGGGACTGACCACAGGCGACCCAACGTTCGACAGCCGACCGCTGGCGGAACGGCTGCGTCCGCAATCGCTCGACGAGTTTGTCGGGCAGCAGCATCTGCTGGGCCCGGGGCAGCCGCTGGCTGAGCTCGCGCAGCAGCGCGTTGTGCACAGCATGATCCTCTGGGGACCACCCGGCACCGGCAAGACCACCCTGGCGCGGCTGCTGGCGACCAACGCCGATGCGCATCTGGTGTCGCTCTCGGCAGTGCTGGCTGGGGTCAAGGACGTTCGCGAAGCCGTGGCTCAAGCGGAGATGCGGGTGCAGCAGGGGCGCCGTACGGTCCTCTTCGTCGATGAGGTGCACCGTTTCAACAAAGCTCAGCAGGATGCCTTTCTGCCCCACGTGGAGCGCGGCACCGTTACCTTCATCGGCGCGACCACTGAAAACCCTTCGTTTGAGGTCAATCCGGCGCTCTTGTCGCGCGCTCGCGTCTACGTGCTCAAGTCTTTGCGTGACGACGATCTGCGTGCGCTTGCCAGGCGCGCGGCGGACCACCTCTGCGTTTCTTTCGATGACGCAGCCATTACTGCCCTGGTAGCGGCAGCCGATGGCGACGCGCGGCGCATGCTCAACGTTGCCGACGTCGCTGCCCAGCTGGCCGAAGAGAACGTCGATGCGCGGATTGTTGCGGCGGCGGTCGGTGAGAATCTGCGTCGTTTCGACAAAGGCGGCGACGTGTTTTACGAGCAGATCTCGGCGCTGCACAAGTCCCTGCGCGGCAGCGCGCCGGACGCGGCGCTGTACTGGTTCTGCCGCATGCTGGATGGCGGAGCGGACCCACGCTACATCGGCCGGCGTCTGGTGCGCATGGCAAGCGAAGACGTGGGTAACGCTGATCCGCGTGCGCTCGAGCTCACGCTGGCGGCGCTCGAGAGCTATGAACGTCTAGGCAGTCCGGAGGGTGAGCTTGCACTCGCCCAGGCAGTGCTTTATCTCGCGTCCGTGCCGAAAAGTGATGCGGCGTACAAAGCATTTTCGGCCGCAAAGGCGTTTGTCGAAGCGCATCCCTCTTACGAAGTACCGATGCACATCCGTAATGCGCCAACCGGGCTCATGAAAGACATGGGCTATGGAGAGGGTTACCGGCACGCTCACAACGAGCAGACCAGCGAAGGGGCTTATGCCGCCGGCGAGAGCTACTTTCCCGAAGAGATGACGCCGCAGGTGTTTTACGATCCGCAGCCGGCCGGGCTCGAAGAGAAGATCCGCAGCCGTCTGGCGCGCCTGCGTGAGCTCGACCAAAAGTCGTCAGCTTCGCCCGAGTCCGACACCTGATGGTAGCGGCGCTGGCAGTTGCCTGCGGCGGCGCCCTGGGTGCGCTCCTGAGGTTCGGCGTCTCCGCCTGGGTAGGTGCACATCACGTGTTCCCCTGGGCGACGCTTACCATTAATATCGCCGGCTCGTTCGCCATCGGACTCCTGTGGGGCGGCTATGGCCACGCGGAGTGGTTCCAGCAGTGGGGGCGAATGCTGCTCGTTGTTGGTCTGCTCGGCGGATTCACGACGTATTCAGCGTTCTCGCTCGAGACGTTGAACCTTCTGCAATCGGGGCGTGTGTTGAGCGGCGTATTTTATGTGAGCGCTACCGTGGTGGGTTGCCTGGTAGCGGTTTTCTGTGGCGAGAGGGCCGGGCAGGCGCTTTTGCCTTGACGCCCGGCAATCAGCCGCGGCTTAGGTGACAGTATGTTAGACGTGAAGAAATTACGCGCGGACGCCGAAGGCTGTGCGGCGCTGCTGCGCACGAAGGGCTTTGAGCTCGACGTGGCTGCGTTCACGAGCCTGGAAGCGCGGCGCCGGGAGCTGCAGCAACGCACCGAGCAGCTGCAGAACGAGCGCAACACCAAATCCAAGTCCATCGGTCAGGCGAAAGCGCAGGGTGAAGACATTGAGCCGCTCCTCGCGGAAGTGGGTGACCTCGGTGAGCGCCTTGATGCGGCAAAAGCGGAGTACGCCGAGCTGCAGGAAGCGCTGCAGACGTTCCTCCGGGCAATACCGAATCTTCCGGATGAATCGGTTCCGGCCGGTAATACGGAAGATGACAACGTGGAGCTCCACCGCTGGGGCAACCTACCGGAGTTCAACTTCGAGCCGCAGGACCACGTGGACCTTGCCGCCGGTGGCGCGCTGGACTTCGATGCCGCCGCGAAGATATCCGGCTCGCGCTACGTGGTCATGCACGGCGCGGCGGCGAGGCTGCAGCGGGCGCTGACCCAGTTCATGTTGGACACGCATGTCAACGAGCACGGCTACAACGAAATCTACGTGCCCTATATTGTCAACGCCGAAAGCCTGTACGGCACCGGACAGCTGCCCAAGTTTGCCGACGATCAGTTCCGTATCGCTCAGGAACGGGAGACCTACCTCATCCCCACAGCCGAAGTTCCGGTCACCAACCTCTATCGAGACGAGATTGTCGATCTCGACGCGCTGCCGATCAAACACGTCTGTCATACGCCGTGTTTTCGCAGCGAGGCGGGATCGCATGGCCGTGATACCCGCGGCATGATTCGCCAGCATCAGTTCGAGAAGGTGGAACTGGTGCAGGTGGTGCATCCGGATACGTCCTGGCAGGCACTGGATGCCCTGACCGGGCATGCAGAAGCCATTCTCAAAAAGCTCGAGCTGCCGTATCGGGCGATGGTGCTGTGTGGTGGTGATCTGGGATTCTCGGCGGCCAAGACGATTGATCTCGAAGTGTGGCTCCCGGGACAGAATCAGTATCGAGAGATTTCGTCCTGCAGCAATTTTCTCGATTTCCAGGCGCGTCGTATGCAGGCGCGCTACCGGGACGAGAGCAAGAAGCCTCAGCTCGTGCACACGCTGAATGGGTCCGGACTTGCGGTCGGGCGCACGCTGGTTGCCGTGCTGGAAAACTACCAGGACGGGGAGGGCAAGATTGCGGTCCCGGACGTGCTGCGCCCTTATCTCGGCGACGTTCGGACGCTGGAGCTCTAGCGAGCGTACGCCATGTTCTACCTCCCGCTATATCATAGGTTGCACAACGCGAAGTGCCTGGTTGTGGGTGGGGGCACAACGGCGGCGCGCAAGATCAATTGGCTTCTGCGCGCCGAGGCGGACATTGTGGTTGTCAGCCCGGCTGTGAAACCGGCGGTTGCGGCGCTTGCCGACAGCGGACGTATCCGCTGGCAGCAGGCCAGTTTCGACGAATCGGCGATCGCGCCGGATCTGACGCTTGTGATATCCGCGACCAACCAATCCGAGATCAATCGTGAAGTCTATGCGGTTGCCCGCAAGCAGAACATACCGGTGAACTGCGTGGACGAGCCGGAACTCTGTACGTTCATATTTCCCGCCATTGTCGATCGCGACCCAATTGTCGTTGCGGTGTCCAGTCAGGCGAGCGCTCCGACGCTGGCACGCATGGTCAGGGGCTGGATCGAAGCTCGGTTGCCGCCGGGTCTCGGGCATCTCGCCGATCTGGGTCAGCGGCTGCGCAGCCGGGTGCGGGCGAAGTTCGATGACGTCGAAGCGCGCAAAGCCTTCTGGGAGCGCTTGTTTGATAGTCCCGCCGCGGAAACGGCGTTGAACGGCGATCTGGACGGTGCCGAGCGCGCAGCGGAGCAGATGCTCGATGACGCGCAGGTACCCACTGGCTCCGTCTCGCTGGTTGGCGCAGGTCCCGGCGATCCGGAGCTGATCACGCTGAAAGCGCTGCGACTGATACAGCAGGCTGACGTGATTCTCTATGACAAGCTGTCCAACCCGGCTTTGCTCGACTACGCGAGGCGCGATGCGGAGACCATCTATGTTGGCAAGCAGGGTCCCAAACCCGGCACCCCGACGCCGCGGCCGGACAACCGCTCTCATCAACAGCACGCCATCAATGACCTGATCATCGAACATGCAAGCGCGGGTAAACACGTGGTGCGTCTGAAAGGCGGCGATCCGTTCATCTACGGACGGGGAGGGGAGGAGCTCGAAAGTGCCATGGCCGCGAATCTCGATGTCACCGTGGTGCCGGGCATCACGGCGGCACTGGGTGCGGCGAGCTACGCGGGTATCCCCCTGACGTATCGGAATCTTTCCCAGTCCGTCCGCTTTGTGACCGGTCACCGGGTGGAAAACACGATCAACCAGGACTGGCCGGAGCTCGGGCGTGCGGACCAGACGCTCGTCATTTACATGGGTCTGGTTGGATTGAGCGAGCTACTGGCGCAGCTCGTGGCGCACGGCTGTGAGCCACAGCGGCCGGCGGCGCTCGTGGAAAACGCAACGCTGCCGGAGCAGCGTATTGTGCTCGGCACCATCAGCAATCTGGCAGAGAAAGCGCGCGCTGCCGGTATTGACGGACCGTCCGTGGCCATCGTCGGCGACGTTGTTGGCATGATGCCAACTGATCGTTAGGCGTCAGAGACAATTTGTCGGACGGGGCAGGCCTGCCCAACGGGCGGCAGTCTTGGCCGGGCTCTCGCCGAATAGTTCCATGAGATAAATACTGTTGCCTTTCTCCGGCCCCAGCGCCGTTTTCACCAGCTTGACGAACGGGCGCATGGCGGGTGCGGTATCGGTACGGGCGTAAAATGCGCGCAGGGCGTGCATCACTTCCCAGTGCGCTGCGGTCAGCGAGGCACCGTCGTTTGCCGCCAGCGCTTTGGCGACATCCGTGTCCCACCGCGAAAGATCAGCCAGGAACCCGTCCTTGTCGAGCGGCGGGGTGTCACTCACGCCAGCTCACCAGCGGATGATGATTGGCCGTCAGTTCGACCATGCCGTCGTAGTCGATGACGGTGACGGCTGGACCGGGCTCGATACCGCGGATCTTCATATCTTCCTTTAGCGCGAATACGGATTGGGAAGCGCTGCGGGCCGCATAGACACCATCGCCGATGAGCAGGATGGCGTCGCCGTCGGCCGCTCGCAGGCGGGCGGCATCGAATCCTGCCGTGGAGAAAGCCAGATGCAGCGCGCTCACGTCTGTGCACCCAGAACGGCTTCCTGCTCGGCAATGAGCAGCGCCTGTGCGGCGTGGTCTATCGTTTTGACGGATAGCGCCAGGTCATCTTGATCGAGACCACGAGATGCAAGGCTCGCGGCACATACGTAAACGGCATTGACATCGTACGTCTCCAGCGCCTCGAGCACTTTGCTCACCGTGCGCTGGCCCAGAGACGTGGCATCCTGGTCTTTGAGCAGCGCCCACACGCCTTCGTCGCGGAACAGCACGCTCACCTCACAGTCGAAGACGGCGCCGACGAGCGCCACGTCGAGGAGCTCCAGCGTGTGGGCGTCGCGGTATGGCGCATGGCTGATCATGCAGAGGAGCTTCTTCATTGGGGAAACTCGATGTACCGGTCGCTCGAGACGATGGCGTCTATGAGCTGGCCAAGCCCAACGAGCTCGAAGCCTGGCGCCAATGTCACGGCGTTACGCTCGTAGCGGTCGTTTTCATCTGCAGAGAGCACCCCGCGCTTGATGCCGTTGGCAATGCAGACCGCAAGCTCGATGCCGGTTTCTTCACCGAACGTGCGCCATGCTGCCGGCAGATCCACCTCACCCTGGGGTGCAACGGCAGACGAGAGTGCCTGATACACGCCTTCGTGGTAGAAGAACACGCGGGAAATTTCGTGGCCTGCCGCCAGCACCGCGCGCGCAAACGCCAGTCCAGCCTGGCCCGCAGAGCCGCCGTAAGGTGCGCTATGTATGGCAATGGTGTACTTCATGGCCGCAGCCGGAAAAGGGGGCATTGTACAGCATGGCGTCATGCTGCAGCGCAATGGGCGCCGTGCAAACGCCTTACAATCCCTCGACAACCCCGCCCGCCGAAAGTGGGATCATGCTCGCAGAACAATGCGGGGAATTCACATGGGTAGAAGTGCAACCAGGGCGTCAAAGCGCCAGCGCGCGCCTGAAACCGCCGCTACCGGCAGCGCGCCGGGTACCTCCGGCAGCACCGGGTCAAGCAAGGCTAAGCTGGTTCCTGCGCCGATGCAGAAAGACCGGCGCAAGCTCGCCGAATATCAGATCACCTGGTGCTGACCACACTCGGATCGCGCCCCCGTCTGCCGTTTCCCGCCTGATCCCGTTCTCGACAACGGGCGTCACCACTTTGCTTGGCTTCACCCCCCAAATCGACAATAATGCGCGCCTTCCGGAGGGGTGGCTGAGCGGTCGAAAGCACTGGTCTTGAAAACCAGCGAAGGTAACACTTCCCAGGGTTCGAATCCCTGCCCCTCCGCCAAATGAAAAAGGGCCCATCCGGGCCCTTTTTCATTTGCCACAGGGGCGGCCGGAGGCGGTCCTGCGGGTTCGACCCGAAGCGCCTGTGGCGCGCAGCCCGGAGGGTGAGGCCGCGTGAGAAGCGCGGTACGAATAATCCCTGCCCCTCTGTTCTCGCTATCTCAAACCTGTCAGGAAACTGCCCCCTGCCTTACTCATCCTCTCCACCGACCCCAAACCCCTCCGGATGTCTCGACTGCCATCGCCACGCGTCCGCACACATCGCCTCGAGATCATACTCCGCACACCAACCCAGCTCATCCCGTGCACGTCCGACGTCCGCATAGGACGCTGCCGTATCCCCCGGTCTGCGCTCAACCACCTCATACGGAATGGTAACGCCGCTTGCCGCCTCAAACGCCCTCACCGCATCCAATACCGAATACCCATTCCCGGTACCGAGATTGTGCACCGTCATACCACAATGCTCAGCCAGATAGTCGAGCGCCTTCAAATGTCCACGTGCGAGATCGACAACGTGAATGTAGTCGCGAACACCCGTACCGTCGTGGGTGTCGTAGTCATTGCCGAAGATGTGCAGTTTCGTTCGCCGGCCGACGGCAACCTGACTGATGAAGGGCATGAGGTTGTTGGGCGGACCGGCCGGATCTTCACCGATTTCGCCTGACGGGTGGGCGCCAACTGGATTGAAGTAGCGCAGTGCAGAGATCCTCCAGTCGGGATCGGCTGCGCTCAGGTCGCGTAGTATCTCCTCGATCATTAGCTTGCTGCGGCCATAGGGGTTGCTTGGCCCAGTCGGAGAATCTTCGGTCAGCGGCAGCTCAGGAGGGCTCCGATAGACTGTTGCAGAGCTCGAGAACACCAGGGTGCGACACGCCGATTGCTGCATCGCTTCAATGAGTTTCAGCGTACCGTTGATGTTGTTGTCGTAGTAAAGCGCGGGCTGTTCGGTGGATTCACCAACAGCCTTCAGCCCCGCGAAGTGGATCACCGCGTCTATATCGTTGGTTCTGAAAATCCTGGTCAGCGCTGACTCGTCACGAATGTCCGCTTCGACGAATGTGAGCGGTTTCTGGGTGATGCGCTCTACGGCATCCAGACTCTTGTAACGAGCGTTACACAGATTGTCGACGACAATCACCTGGAAGCCGGCTTGTAAGAGTTCTACACACAAGTGTGAACCGATGTACCCGGCGCCGCCGGTTACGAGTACTGTGGATCTAGCGGTTGTCATGGATGTAGAGCTTAATGCATCGGTCGCTGATGCTCAGCCGGATATTGCCATCGGCATGTAAGTTACGCGTGATAATCTCAAACTTCGTAATAGCTCTTGTACCACTCTACGAATTTGCTGACGCCGGTTTCGATCGGCGTCTCCGGGTGGTAACCCACGTCCGCGATCAACTCGTCAACGTTGGCGAACGTGTCGACGACGTCACCGGGCTGTAGAGGTAGGAAATTTTTTTCAGCCTTGCGCCCGAGTGCTCGTTCCAGTGCTTCGATGTACTGCAACAGCTCGATCGGATTGTTGCTGCCGATATTGTAGATCCGATACGGCGCATTCGATGTTGCCGGGTCTGGCGCGGTGGGCTGCCAGGATTCGTTTGGTGTTGCTGGTCGGTCGCAGGCGCGCAAAACACCCTCCACGATGTCGTCAATGTAGGTGAAGTCGCGCGTGTGCTGTCCATCGTTGAACACGTCGATCGGCTCACCGGCGAGAATTTTTCGGGTAAACAGGAAGAGCGCCATGTCCGGCCGGCCCCAGGGACCGTAGACCGTGAAAAAGCGCAGTCCGGTGCAGGGAATGTTGAAAAGATGCGCGTAGGTGTGAGCCATCAGCTCGTTGGATTTCTTGGTGGCAGCGTACAGGGACACTGGATGATCGACCCCGTCATGAAC
Organism: Pseudomonadales bacterium; assembly: GCA_028285415.1. Classification (GTDB taxonomy): domain Bacteria; phylum Pseudomonadota; class Gammaproteobacteria; order Pseudomonadales; family Azotimanducaceae; genus UBA4421. Next base: position 157,705 of record JANQPF010000008.1, on the reverse strand, counting down.
CGAGAACGGCAGCTTTGCGTTTGCGCCGTACACGGAAGAGGTGGAAGCATAAACGAGATGCTCCGTACCGTGATGGCGTACAGCTTCCAGCACGTTTAGAAAACCTTTGACGTTGACGTCCGCATAGGTGAGCGGATGGTCGATCGAATAGCGCACGCCGGCCTGAGCGGCTAAGTGAATAGTCCGTTCGGGCGCCGCATCAGCATAGATCTGCATGAAGCCGTCTGTATCGACGATGTCCTGACGGGCGAAGCTGAAACCGTCTCGCTCTTCCAGGCGAGCGAGGCGCGCCTTTTTCAGGCTCACGTCGTAGTAGTCGCTTAGATTGTCGATACCAATGACGGTGTCGCCGCGATCCAGGAGGGCGTGGGTGGTTTGCGCGCCGATGAAACCGGCACAGCCTGTTACTAGAATTCGCAAAAGTCGATGGTCCTTTTTCGTTGCCCGGGCGGATTTCAGACCGGATCTATCCCAGGGTCACCGAGCGTTGACTATAAACTATCGGACCAGTCGAATATGCCGTATGCTCGACACTATGACGGGGATCGTTGTGAGAGGGGCCTGATGTGAGATTTGTCGCCCAGATTTTACATCAAAATACACTATCGCCGTCCGGTGTCATTAAAATGAAGATGGATCGGAATCGCCCACTTTTCAGAGGAAAGGATGAGTACTATCGAGAAGGCCGCTGCGCGGCTGGTCGAGAAGGCTAAGGCTGCCCCCAAATCTTCAGTGACTGGCGTTGTGGATTCAGCGGCTGAAATTGAAGATACGGCGGTGGACGTCGTAGAGGTCGCCGTACAAGACTCGGTGATTGCCGACGCCGGAAATAGTCAAGTAAGCAGCTCACCCATTTCTCAAGACACAGAAAAAGCGTGTGAACTCAACTTCCCTTGGCTGGCTGAAAATGGCTTTCTGGTACCTGGTCATACCAGTATGGTGCAGGCGCAGGAGTTCCGCCGCATCAAGCGATCCTTGTTGTTGAATCTGCGCCCGCGTATTGCAGAAAAGCTACCCATTCCGCCGAATCTCATATTTGTGACGAGTTCGGTGCCTGCCGAAGGCAAAACGTTCGTCTCGATGAATCTTGCTTTGAGCCTTTCTGCGGAGCTCGATAAGCACGTTTTGCTGGTCGACGGCGATCCTGCGAAAGGTGATCTTAGCCGCTGGATGGGTATTCATGCGGAGACGGGCCTCGTTGACCTCTTGTCCGGCGATCGCTCCAATGGCGAATCAGCCGTGATTGATACTAATTTGGAGCGTCTTCGCGTTATGCCCTGCGGGGTTGCTCGAGAAAATCTGGACGAGCTTTATGCCAGCAGCCTGATGAGCGCGTTGGTTCACGGTCTGGCGCGCCATGATCCCGACCGCATCATCGTTGTAGATGGACCACCACTGCTAGCGACAACTGAAGCGGCCGTGCTTGCACGGCTGATGGGGCAGGTAGTCATGGTCGTCGAAGCCGACAAAACCCCGCTCTCGGCGATAGAGGAAGCAGTCATCCTGCTCGAGGAATGTCAGAAAGTCAGTCTGCTTTTGAACAAAACTTCGCACGCGCAAAAGAGCACTTATGGATATGGCTACGGATATGGCAACACAGCTTCTGGAGCCCGTAGCGCGCCAGAAGAGACCGGGAATTAACGGCGCAAAGAAATGTACGAAGAACAGTTTGGATTAAGTCGAAAGCCGTTCCAGCTTTCTCCCGATGCCGCGTTTTTCTTTCCCAGCGTCGAGCACAAGCGCGCGCTATCGTTTCTGCAATACGGCCTTAATCAGGGTGATGGTTTCATTGTCATCACCGGCAACATCGGAACCGGAAAAACCACACTGGTGCAAGCGCTGCTTTCAGATCTCGACGATTCGGGTCTGTCTGTCGGCCATATTGTCAGCTCTAACCTGCAGGAAGATGACCTCCTGCAAATGGTTGCCCACAATTTCAGTATCTCCGCGTCTGACAATAACAAGGCGACGTTACTGCGTGAGATTGAGCATAACTTCAAGGAGCAGGCTCGCGCTCAGCGGCGCATCCTGCTGATTGTCGATGAAGCGCAGAACCTGCCACCGAAGTCGGTAGAAGAGCTGCGCATGTTGTCCAACTTTCAGCTGGACGGCAAACCGCTCGTACAGATCTTCCTGCTGGGTCAGCAGGAGTTCAGGCAGACACTGCTGTCGGAAGGGTTTGAGCAGCTGCGCCAGCGCATCATTGCCACCTATCACCTGAACCCGCTGAGTGAAGAAGAGACGCGCACGTATATCGAGCATCGACTGAGCGTCGCCGGCTGGCATGGCGAGAACCCGACGTTTACCGAAGACGCTTTTCCGGCCATTTTCGCCTTCTGCGAAGGTGTGCCGCGGCGCATCAACAACCTTTGCGACCGCCTGCTGCTGTATGCGTTTCTCGAGGAGCTCGAGGCGATCGACAAAACCGTCGTCGAAGCGGTCTCCAACGAGATTGGTGCGGAGTTTTTTGGCGGTACCCCGGATGAGCAGCCGCAACAGATGAAGCCCATGGCGGCAGAGGTATTCGACACGCCTGAAGCGCCGCTCGAGACCATGGCCCGCAGCATGTTCGACAAAGCCAACGTGCAGAATCGTCTGGCTGCCCTGGAGCGCGCCGTCGACGGATTGGGACACAATATCAAGCCCGAGATCACCACCATCCGCGAAGAGCTCGCCTTTTTGCGTTTGATGCTCGACGACCTCCTGCACGAGGTGCGTGAGCTTGCGGACAAGAACGACGCGTCGCAGAAAAAGCGCGCCTGATCGGTCGCGTGTCTGCGGCTCAGTGAAAATCCCGTGATTTGAATGGCAGCGCCTCTGTTGCCATGCTGCGCAGACATTGCGTGGCGTCTTCCACGTGCCCCGCAACGACGTGAATGACGGATCCTTCCCGCTCGACGACACCTTTGATTTTCAAAAGCTGTCCCTGCAGCAGCGCCGCGCGAAAACGCTCGAGCACGGTCGACCAGACGATGACGTTGATGTTGCCGGTTTCGTCTTCCAGCGTCAGGAATACCACCCCGGTTGCGGTCCCCGGCCGCTGACGACCCGTGACCAGACCAGCCACGCGGATCAGCTGACCCTGGCGATACCGCTCCAGCTCCTCGGCGCTGCGGCAACCTGCAAATGTCGTCTGGCCGCGCAGGACCTCCATGGGGTGAGGCCCCAGGGTCAGCCCCGTGTAGCGGTAGTCGTCGAGCAGATCCTCTCTGACGGTCGGCGCGGTCAGCGTCACCTCATCCTCAGCTGCACCGTTCTGATACGTGGTCGGCGCGCCGGCAACGTCAGCTGCCGTTTCGAGGGCAAGCGGACGATCGATGCCGGCAACCTGCCAGTGTGCCTGGTGGCGGTGACCGCTTAAGCGGGCAAGCGCGCCGGCCCGGGCCAGAAAGCGCAGGGTCTGGTCGTCGAGGCCGGCTCGCCTGGCCAGGTCTTCGGCGCTGGCAAACGCCGCGTCCCGGCGTGCCCGGGTGATACTCATCGCCGTGTCCTCATTGAGACCCTTGACCATGCGCAGGCCAAGTCTGAGCGCCGGCTGCAGGCTGTTGCCGTCAGACGGCGGCTCCAGCGTATGGCTCCAGTCGCTGACACAGACGTCGAGTTCGCGGATCTCGATGTCGTGTCGCTGCGCGTCCTGGATGAGCTGAGAGGGTGAATAAAACCCCATGGGCAGGCTGTTCAGGAGCCCGCAGTAAAACGCTGCCGGCTCGTGGCGTTTCAGCCAGGCGGATACATAAACCAGCAGGGCAAAGCTAGCGGCATGGGATTCGGGAAAGCCGTATTCGCCGAATCCCTGAATCTGGCGAAATACCCGCTCTGCAAACGCTTTGTCGTGCCCCCGGGCCAGCATGCCGTCGATCAGCTTCTTCTCGAAAATGCCGAGGCCGCCGCGTTTTTTCCAGGCAGCCATGGCGCGCCTGAGCTGATCCGCCTCGCCGGCGCTGAAGCCCGCGGCAACCATGGCAAGCTCGATCACCTGTTCCTGAAAAATGGGCACGCCGAGCGTGCGCTCCAGCACTTTACGCACGCCTTCACTGGGATAGTGAATGGGTTCGGTGCCCTGGCGGCGGCGCAGATAGGGGTGCACCATGTCACCCTGTATCGGTCCGGGCCGTACGATGGCCACCTCGATGACCAGGTCGTAGAAGTGCTGGGGTTTGAGGCGCGGCAGCATCGACATTTGTGCCCGTGACTCGACCTGAAAGACCCCGATGCTGTCGCCTTGTTGCAGCATGTGATACGTCTCCGGGTCTTCCGCTGGAATGCCTTCCACTTTGAGGTCCGTGCCGCGGTAGCCGTTCAGCGCCTGCAGCGCTTTGCGGATGGCGGTCAGCATGCCGAGGGCCAGCACGTCGACTTTCAGCAGGCCCAGTGCTTCCAGGTCGTCTTTGTCCCACTGGATGACCGTGCGGTCCTCCATGGCGGCATTCTCCACCGGCACCAGCTGCGCCAGGAGGCCGCGTGATATGACAAAACCGCCTACGTGTTGGGAGAGGTGTCTTGGGAAACCAATGATTTCGTTGACGAAAAACAGGAGCTGTTCGGCAACCAGGCTGTCCGGGTCGAGCCCGGCGGTGCGCATGCGCTCAGCAATGGCTTCCTTGCGGTCCCACCAGGCCATGGACTTGGCGAGGAGATCGACGACATCGAGGTTCAGCCCCAGCGCCTTGCCGACGTCGCGGATGGCGCTGCGCGGCCGATAGCAGATGAGCGTGGCGGCCAGCGCCGCGCGCTCCCGTCCGTAGCGTTTGTAGATGTACTGGATGACTTCCTCGCGCCGCTCGTGCTCGAAGTCGACGTCGATGTCCGGCGGCTCGTTGCGCTCCTTGGACACAAACCGCTCGAACAAGAGATGCATGCGCGCCGGATCGACCTCAGTCACGTGCAGGCAGTAACAGACCGCCGAGTTGGCGGCGGAGCCGCGGCCCTGGCAGAGGATGTTCTGGCTGCGTGCGAACTGCACGATGTCCTGCACGGTGAGAAAATAGTGTTCGTAGTTGAGCTCGGCGATGAGGGTGAGCTCTTTGTCGATGAGCGCCTGCGTTTCCGCGGGGATGCCGTCGGGCCAGCGCTCCCGGGCGCCAGCCAGGGTCAACTGACGCAGATAGTCCGCCGGCGTCAGGTGTGGTGGCACCAGATCCTGCGGGTACTCGTAGCGTAGCTCGTCCATCGAGAACTGGCAGCGCGCCGCAATGTCGATGCTTTCCGCCAGCATTTCGGGCGGATACAGCGTTGCAAGCTCACTGAGCGGGCGCAGGGTTCGCTCAGCGTTGGGAAAAGCAGTTGTGCCGAGCTCAGCCACCGTGGTTTTGTGCCGGATGGCGGTGACCAGGTCCTGCAGCGGCTGGCTGGCGGGTTCGTGGGTGTGCACGTCGTTAGCTGCAACCACGGGCAGCTCGAGTCGGGTCGATAGGGTCAACGCGTGCGCCGTTTTGTCGAGGTCGTTGCCGTCGCGGAATAACTCCAGTGCAATCCAGAGCTCGGGAAAGATGTCCTTCAGTGCCGCGCCGGTCCGCATCAGTACGCTGATGTCCTGAACAGCGGGAGCCCACAGCGCAAGACAGCCCTGCAAGCCCCAGCGGAAATCGTCCAGGCTGGCCTGGTAGGTACCTTTCTCGGACCGTCTGCGCAGCTTTGTGATGAGGGCGGAGAGCTGGCCGTAAGTGTCGCGGTCCGTGGCGAGCAGGACCAGCTTGGTCATTGCTGGATCGGCTGGATTGTCAGGATCGGCTGCATCGTCTGTCTCGAGCGGCACTTCGACGCTGAACTCAGCGCCGATGATGAGCTTGATGCCGCAGGCTTTGGCCGTCATATGCGCTTTGACGAGACCCGCGTAGGTACACTCGTCTGTCAGCGCAATGGCGTTGTAACCCAGCGCGTGAGCCTGTTTGACCAACTCTTCCGGATGGGAGGCACCGCGCAGGAAGCTGTAGTTGCTGAGGCAGTGCAGCTCCGCAAACTGCAGGTCAGCCGAAGTAGCCATGCAGATACCAGTTGGTTTGTTCGTCTACGTAGGCCCAGCACTCCGCACCGCTGCGATGCAGCGCAATGTAATAGTCACGGCAGGTGGCCGGGGTCTGCCACCACTGTGACTGTATGCGCTCCGGGCCTTGTATGAGTTCGAGCTCGTTGCGCTGTATCTGCCGCGGCGGGTCGAACAGCCACAGCGGCCGTTTGCTGTGCTGCGTCAGCAGACTTGCAGCCGGCTCGTCGAAGGGCTCGCCAACCTCTCGCACGGAGCTCAAGTGTTGCTCCGGGTGTGACGACGGAAGGTTGGCGAGCCGGTGGGCCTGCACGGCAAACCAGGCGCTCTCCGGGGTGTGTTGAGTGCGGCTCTGGATACCGTAGCAGGTGCCTTCCCCAAGGCGGGCATTCAGCTCGTCGATGATTTCAGCGGCCGGTGTCTCCTGTGTCACGGCAGCGTGGTGTTGGAAGAGTGCCTGGCTGACGGCCGTCCAGGGTGTCAGGCGTTGTGCATGCAGCGTCACCGTCAGCACTTCTTCGGGCAGTGCCGCGCTCTCGAGCTTCAGCTGGCTGACGCGGAGTATGTCTGCAGCCTGCTGCTTGCCCCGGGCAAAGCGGACTGGCACCTCGGCGTGTGTCTGATTGTGACTGCCCATGCGCCACAGCAGCCGCTCACAGCCGAGCTGATGCGTGATGAGCCATTGCTGCAGCTCACCGGTAAGCTTTGCCATGGGGCTCATCGCGTGGGCGTGCAGATCCTGTTTGTCGCTGATGGGCTGCAGCAGATGCAGGCTGCGCTCGAAGGCGGGCGCCGGCGTCGTGGCCTCACGCGGATCGGCGCGTTCTCCGGTCAGCATCATCAGATACTCGAGCAGCGGCCGACCAAGACGTTTCCCCAGCGCCTTGTTCGGCAGATCCAGCAGCGGCCCCAGCGTGTAGATGCCCATGTTGGCGAAGCGCTCGACGACGTTGGGGTGAATGTCTGCGAGTTCCAGGCCGGCAGCGCTCAGCGGCACGTCGGCCAGGTGCTTTTCTCCGGAGCGGGCCAGCGCTATGGCCGCCCAGGTGGTTCTGCCCGTGCGCGCCACCGCGTTGTGGCCGAGACACTGACAGACCTCAACCGCCGCATCGCTCAGAGCCTGCGCGCCGTGAAAGAGTTTCAGGCTGCCGTCGATTTCCAGCAGCACGGTGTCCGGCGCCTGGATGCTGACGGCGGCGCTGAAGCGGTAAAGCGTGTCTGCCAGCGTGCGCAGACGCCGGCGTTCCGCATGCGTGTCGCGCTGTGCAAACTTGAGATCGGTGCAGATGCTGTGCGCCGTAGCCAGCGTGCTGCCGCATTCGATGCCGCGTGCGCGGGCCGCGATGTTGCGCATGTAGATGCGGTTGTCTTCCACGATCACCAGCGCCTGCTGCGGATCCGCGTTGCCGGCAGCCAGCAGCTCCAGCGGCAGTTGCGGGAAATGCAGCGCCAGCCACAGCATCAGTGAACGGGCACCGTCGGGCCGTTGCCCGCAGCCGCGCTATCGCTGAGTTGTGCATGCCGCGCTTCCTGCCAGGCGGCCATCTGTTGCGCAACAAGCCCGGGCGGATGTGGGGTGCGTCCGCACAGGCTCACCTCGAGATCCTCGAGTGGCCAGCCACCGCGCCGTTTGACGATGTCGAGACGGGCTCTGCCGAGGCTGTTGGTGGCCTCGAGCGCCAGCCGCAGCTCCGCCATGCTGGGCTGTTGCCGGGCGCTGTGTGGGCGTAGCAGACAGGTCAGCGTGCCGCCCTGTTTGGCGGCAACCTGCAGACGCTGGGTGTCTTTGAGCTTGAGCTTCGATTCATCGAGCCAGGCGAGGGCCGCGCTGCAGGTACCGGATCTGCAGGCGCGTTCCAGCGCCCATAGCGCCTCGTCGTGCTGACGGGGGTGGATGAGCAGAATTTTGTTGATGTCGACCCCCGCCGCCTGCAGCGCTGGCGCATACGGGATGAACGGCGGATTGACCCAGGCAACCCAGCGTTGCTGCCGGCGGCTGAGCTCAGCCAGCGCCGGCAGCAGCAGCCGCAGCTCGCCGATGCCGGCGCAGGGCAGCAGCAGTTCGACGAGTCCGTTTGCCGGCCAGCCGGCGCCGGGCAGATGATCGTCGAGGGTGGCATAGCCGGTGGCGAGCCCCGGGTCGCGCTGGCGGCTGAGCTCGCCGGCACGCCACAGGTTTGGATGTTTGAGGAGCGCGGTGCGCGGGTCGTCGGCAGCGGGTTGTGTCTGCCCGGGTGTTTCTCTTTTTGTTGGCGCTTCTCTTTTTGTTGGCGCTTCTCGTTTTGCTGGCGTTTCTCGTTCCAGCACCTCTCGCTCCAGCACCTCTCGTTCCAGCATCTCTCGTTGGAGCGCCTCTTGTTGGAGCGTTTCTTTTTCAGGCTCCGTTGTGCATTTGTCCTGCGGGGCTTTTCTGTCTGGTCTGTCCGGCGTTTTGCGGGTTGACGCCGGGTGTCGGATCAGGGGGTGCTGCGGCGCTGCCGGGTGCTGCTCAGGCCAGCGTGGCGGGGCAGGCGTGTCGAATTGCAGAAGGCTGAGCTGTTCCTTCACGGCACTGGTTATTCATACAGGGGTCGTTCAGATTAACTGTATGAATAACCAGTATCAAGCTTTATTTTTCGGGGATAAATATATCCCGCGGAAATTAATCAATGGTGTGCCAATAAGCTCGGAGATTGGTAGAGAACTGCCTGCCATCGGGGCGGGAAGCTCGAGGGCATGAAGATCATTTCTGGCAAGTGAATTGAGATCGTGTTGTTTGTTGGCCGGCCTGTGTGGGTCGGAATTCCAAACTAGGAGCCGAATTGCATAGATCTTACGGACGCGTTCCAACAGATCACCGGGGTAGGTACGCTCTTCATAAGCCGACTTCTATTCGCAGTCGTTTGAATACGGGCACCCTGGTCGCTTCCATCTATTCATATCACAGGGTTATCCGTGTGATAACTGGTTGATTCAAATCAAAATAAAGTGTTATTTTAGTCACGCTTGAAAGGTGGTTGGGCTATAAATCACCTTATGGGATGTGACAAATTGGTTACAAAAACAGAACGGAACATCCCCCCAAAGGTCTGTATAAAATTGTCTGATGGAAACCTTGCGATTAGCGCATTGACCAACAAAAACAAGTTGCCCAACCGAAAAAGACATGGACTTTCCATGCAACGGCCGTCGAAAACACGATCCATGAAAGCGTGTTTAGGCGATTATGGGGGCACAGGTTGGATCACTTAGGTTGCATCAGCAACTTAAACGCGGACTCGCCTCTCGGTGTGTATTCTGCCGCTACTAACATGTCCTCAAACACTCTCAACCGCCGCTTGTTGGTCATGAACGTATGCGGTGCGCTGCATCGAAGAGCGGGTTCGACCTTGTTCTACGGCACACTCATCACGTAACGCTTATCCTGGAATATCTTGGAGACCCACCTATGGCGAGAAAGACTGAGAGCACTTCCGAACCTTCCCCGATTTCCCCGAAACTCGTTAACGATCAGGCGGCCAACGCAGCGCTGGGGCTCGACGCCAGTGACATTGCGGTGGCGAACCTGCGTGCCAAGATTGTGAACCACCTTCGAGACTGGAAGGAGGAGCAGGGACATGAATCCATCGCTTCGGCCGCGCGCGCCCTCGGGGAGTCGCGGGAAGTGTTGAGCAGAATTTTGGCAGGCGCCGGGAAAGATGCGCGTGTCAGTCTCGACAAGCTGGCCCGATTATCTAAGAGAGCAGGGCGAGAAGTCTTACTGCCCGATCCCATCGCAGAAAAAATGGGTGATTCATTTGTCGAGTGGATGCGGCGCCTAGTTGATCGATCCGTCGCCCACCTTCAGCATCGAGATCAATTCGAGGTCGAGGATCAACAGGGCGTCATGGACAAGCTGGTTGAACTCTTGGGTGAGTACGAACCTAAGGACCTGGACATCCAATCGCACAAAGTAAATATGATCTGTTCAGACAAGCGTTGGAATTTGGAAGCGTGCGATGATTATTTTATGCGCTGCACCAAAGTCGCGGAGGCCCGTGAATTGAAGTTGCGCCGCGTTTTCGCCGCCCAACCCGCGATTAAGATTTCTGCCCATGCGATGGCGCAGTGTAGCGCATCTCACCATGTCCCCACGTCATTGTTGATGATTGAAGGGGACACCTATCCAGATAAGTTGCCGCCTGCAGGTGCTGGATTCTGGATTATGGGTTGTGAGCAGATCGTCATCCACGAGTCCGGTGAAAACCGCCACGTGATCCAGGTCATCAAGGATGGTCCGCTGGCAACTTTCCTAAATGACGCTGTGTTTGCTCCTGCTGAGCAGGAAGCGTTACCGATGCGTCAAGAGGATAGCGTAGCCCCTTTGCGCTAACCCTATCACCCCAAACTCGGACTGATTTATTACGGTGCAGTATGCCTGTGCTTGAAATATCAGCTATGACCGTGCAATATCGGTGACAGAACAAAATTGATAAAAATTGGAGTGGTAAATTAACTAGACTTTAGGGGGCGGGAAGTGGACACCGATACACACGATACTGCTAGCGATGAGACTCCGGACCTTAAGGAAGACGGCCTTCAACGCCTAAAACAGTCACTAAAAACCACGCCAGCGCGGTTGGGTCGAGTCGCATATATTGTGGGTTATCTGTTGATGCTTCTCTTGGCTATCCTGACCTACTACCACTTCATATTTGTGTCCAACGATGGCCGAGAAGTCTATGACCACATGACGCAGACTTCCGATCCGGATCAAGACATCATTCTCCAAAACCTGATCGACCAAATCGTCGCTACTGATCAACGCGACAAGAAAAAGAAAAGTCTGTCCTACTTCATCAAGCAGGATGGTGTCGCGGAGTACAAACCCAAGCGCGCGATGTGGCAGCTTCGATCCCGTGTCGTCGATGTCAACGCCTACACCTGTGAAGTTGTCCGCGGTTACCCGCACGGTCGTCTCACGATCCGGGCAGAGCTTCATCGGCCCGTCGGCGTCGATAAATTCTTATCCACCTTTGAACTTGGTATCACCCATGAGCGATTCACCCATGAGCCATCATTCGTGAAGGTGCACCTTCATTTTGATTCCGCCGACGTCAATCTCCTGGGTTACCAATCGGTGGGCTCCGCTGCGGCGGTTTTACATCGTGAAGCACGCGACATGATCCGCAAACAGGCCAACATGTGGGTCACCATTTTGCCTAAAAATCGCCACGGCAACCGCAGCCCTAAAGCGCTTCTAGAGCCATTGCCCATCAAGGAGGTTTATGTCTTGAAAGACTCGGCACAGGCGCTGAAGGCGCTGTTCGCCTGCGTCAGAAGCAAGCCCCCACCTTTGGATGATCTATATTATCCGGTGATTCCTAAAGAGGATATGCCCGAATCGGGAGAACCGTAGGCATGGCGTGTCACACCCCGAACCTCTATGCTATTGCAACCAGGGAAAGGGACCCCCGCGTTTCAAACGCGATGCCAAAAAAAAACAATTATAAACTCGAGCTGAGTCAAGAAGCTGAACAGACGATCAAACACCGCAAAGATGATGACGCCTTCAGCGTTGCGATGGTTGATTTCTATGAGCGGATGCGCGAGAACGCTGAGTACGAAGTCGAACACACGCTCAGAGAGGGCGGGTTACAATTGCAAGATCTCGGCAGCAACAGCTACGTCTGCATGCTTTGCGTGACTTGCACTTGCGATGGATCCTGCGCCAGCAAGGAGCGCGTCAAAGTCCAGCTCGATACACATCAATACGTGTGCAAGATCCTGTCTCTCTATGAGGATCAATCTTCATAAACAAGTTCGCTCAAGAGCATTCTTCGCGGAGTCGAAGTGTCGGCTCCGGTTCGTCAGTCTTTCATTCATCTGATTTGATCGACTGCAGTGAAGAGCGCCGAAACTAGCTGCGGGGGAAGTTAGCGAATTTCTGCTTTGGATCGAAAGCGCTCTTGAAGCCGAGCGTGCTGTTTTTTCTGTATCTATACCCCCAAGCTCTATTTTTCACCGTGCCGGATCGCCGCCTCGTCCAATCGCGTAATAGGCAAAACCCTGCTCGCGCAGCATCGCCGGGTTGTACAGGTTGCGCCCGTCGAATATGACCGGCTGCTTGAGCGCGGCTTTAATGGCGCCGAAGTCGGGGCTGCGGAACTCGTTCCATTCGGTCACCACCAGCAGCCCGTCGGCGCCGTCGAGCGCCGCCGCGCGATTGGCGCAGGCTTCGAACAGCGGATTGTCGGCATACAGGCGCTCTGCCTCGGCGCCCGCTTCCGGGTCGTAGGCGCGCACTCTGGCACCGGCTGCGGTGAGGAGTTCGATAAGCGTGCGGCTCGGTGCTTCGCGCATGTCGTCCGTATTGGGTTTGAAGGCGAGCCCCCACATGGCAAAGGTACGGCCCTCGAGGGCGTGGGCGAAGTGGTTGCTCAGCTTGTCGAACAGCACGCGCTTCTGCGCTTCGTTGACATGCTCGACGCCGCGCACGATGTGCGCGTCGTAGCCAATCTCGTCGGCCGTGTGGATCAATGCTTTGACGTCCTTGGGGAAGCAGGAACCACCGTAGCCGGTGCCGGCGTAGATGAAATGAAAGCCGATGCGCGGGTCCATGCCGATACCGCGCCGCACGGCTTCGATGTCGGCGCCGAGCCGGTCTGCCAGATTGGCGAGTTCGTTCATCAGGCTGATCCGCGTGGCGAGCATGACGTTCGCGGCATACTTGGTCAGTTCTGCCGAGCGAACGTCCATATGGACAATCTTGTCGCGGTTGCGGTTGAAGGGCGCATACAGCTGCTCCACGACCTCGGCCGCGAACGCGCTCGATGCACCGATGACAATCCGGTCTGGCTTCATGAAATCGGCAATGGCCGCACCTTCCTTGAGAAATTCCGGGTTGGAAACGACATGGAAAGGGATGTCCGCGCCACGCTCGGCGAGCGTTCCGGCCACGGCCGCGGTCACCTGATCGCCGGTGCCGACGGGCACCGTCGACTTGTCGATGATGATTTTCTCGGTGTCCATGTGTGTGCCGATGCTCGCGGCGACGGACAGAACGTATTGCAGATCCGCGGATCCATCCTCGTCGGCCGGTGTGCCCACGGCGATGAAGATGATGTCGCCGTGGGCGACGCCGGCTTCGATATCGGTGGAGAAGCGCAACTGGCTGCGCGCGGCGTTGGTGCGCACCATGTCCTCGAGGCCGGGTTCGTAGATGGGTACTTCGCCCGCTTCGAGGCGCGCCACCTTGGCGGCGTCGACGTCGATGCAGAGCACATCGTTCCCCATCTCGGCAAAGCAGGTACCCGTCACCAGACCGACGTAGCCGGTACCGAAAATAGACAGTTTCATAGTATGGTTTCCAGGATTATTACAGCACGGCTTCGATCAGATTCGGACCCGGGTTGGCGAGCGCCGCCGCCAGCGCCGTGCTGAACTCCTCGGCCGTGGTGGCGCGGGCTGCGTCCACCCCCATACCCTGCGCCATCGCAACCCAGTCCAGATCGGGACGGTTCAGCTCCATCATGTCCATGGCCTTGCGGCCCGGATTCACCGCGCCGACGCGCATGAACTCAACCTGCAGTATTGCGTATTTGCGATTCGAGAAGATCACGGTCGTGACGTCGAGATTTTCCCGCGCCTGGGTCCACAGGGCCTGCACGGTATACATTCCGCTGCCGTCCGCCTGCATGCCGAGCACCTTGCGGTCCGGACAGGCAACCGCAGCACCGGTGGCCGCGGGCAGGCCCATGCCGATGGCGCCGCCGGTGAGATCGAGCCAGCTGTGCGCCGGTGCGTTGGCGGTAAAGCCCGGCAACGCAAAGCCACCGGTGGCGGCTTCGTTCACGACAATGGCGTTTTCCGGCATGAGCGCAGCGACCGCCTGCGCGATGGCTTCGGGGTTCAGCGCGCCGGTAGGCAGGTCCGGTTGCTTGAGACCCGCGCGGGGTGGTGCCACCGAGCCTGCGCCGACGGCTTCCGCAAGCTGCTCGAGGGCGGTGAGCGTAGCGTCGCCCGCGGCGCTCAGCTGATGTGCCGTCGCGTGGGCGGGCGTCAGCTCGCTCGCCTTGCCGGGATAGGCAAAAAAGCTCACCGGCGCCTTGGTATCGACCAGGATGATGTGCTGATAAGGCTGGAGCGTCTCCTCGGCCTGCTCGGCGAAGTAGGGTAGACGCGGCAGGTCGACACGCCCCGCGCCGCGTTCGACGCGGCCGATGAACGTGTCTCCCAGTAAGTCCGCCTTGCAGTGCGTGGCGATACTGCCGAGGAGATCGAGACCGGCGGCGCTCGTGCCGAGACCGTTACAGAGAAAGACGCACGGTTCACCGCTCTTCAGCACCGCGGCGATGGCCTCGATGCGCTCCGCGGGAACCGGATTCAGCGCCGGCGCAGGTAGCGCCGTTGCCGGTGCCTCGGCATCGTTCCACGCGGTATCGGCCGGCAGAATCAAGGTGGCGATCTGGCCGGGACCCTGCATGGCCGCGTGGACTGCGGCAGCGCCGTCGGCAGCCAGGGACGTGGCGCTTTCACTGACGTGAACCCAACCCGAAACCGGGGCGGCGAACCCCTCGATGTCCGAGGTCAGCGGCGCATCCAGAGACCGATGGTAGGTTGCATGCTCGCCAACCACGTTGACGATGGGCGAATTGGCGCGTCGGGCGTTGTGCAGATTGGCCAGTCCGTTGGCAAGGCCCGGACCGAGGTGCAGCAGCGTACAGGCAGGCTTGCCGGCCATGCGCGCGTAGCCGTCTGCCGCTCCCGTGACCACACCCTCGAAGAGACCCAGCACGGCGCGCATGCCGTCCTGCTGATCGAGCGCTGCAACGAAGTGCATTTCGCTGGTCCCGGGATTCGTAAAGCAGACGTCCACGTCGCAATTGACCAAGGTCTGAAGAAGCGTTTGAGCGCCATTCACCGCGGATTTCCCCCTGAGTTGAAGCCAGGCGCAGTTTAGGGTCCGCACGCTTGAGCGTCTATAACGGACTTGTGAGTGACGCGCGTTGCACCGACCGTCGAACTTACTTAGTCTGCATCTGTCCGAGAGACCGCACGATTGGCTGCCGTGTCAGCGGCAGACGATTGATCAACAACAACGCGGTGAGTGTACTGGGAAAGCATGGAATACGATTACGATCTATATGTCATTGGCGCAGGCTCCGGCGGCGTGCGCGCCAGTCGGATGGCAGCCTCCTATGGCGCGCGCGTGGCGGTGGCGGAGTCCACCTACCTCGGTGGCACCTGTGTCAATGTCGGCTGCGTGCCGAAGAAGCTCTTTGTCTACGGTTCGCACTTTCATGAAGACTTCGACGATGCGACCGCGTACGGCTGGCAGGTGCGTGCCGACGGCTTCGACTGGGCGACCTTGCGCGACAACAAGACGGCAGAGATCGAACGGTTGAACGGCATCTACGGGAATCTCCTGAGCGGTGCGGGCGTGGAGCTGCACGAAGGCAGGGCGACCCTCGTCGATCCTCACACGGTATCCATTAACGGGGAAACCCACACAGCGAAGTACATCCTCGTTGCGACGGGCAGCTGGCCTACGGTGCCTGAGTTTCCGGGACGGGAGCATGTCATCACGTCCAACGAGGCGTTCTACCTCGATGCGTTCCCGGAGCGCGCGGTTGTTGTCGGGGGCGGGTACATTGCCGTGGAGTTTGCCGGGATCTTCGCCGGGCTTGGCGCCGCAACGACGCTCATTTACCGCGGCCCGCTGTTTCTGCGTGGGTTCGACGACTCGGTCCGCGAGGTGGTACGCGAGGAGCTTTTGAAAAAGCACATTGAGCTGCGCTTCGAGACCACGGTCGAGGGTATCGAGCTCGACGGTGATACGCGGGTGCTGACCCTCTCGGACGGGCAGACCCTGGAGGGGGACACGGTCCTGTATGCCACCGGCAGGCATCCCAACACGGCGGACCTTGGTCTCGAAGCGGCGGGCGTTGCGCTCGGTGCCAAGCACGAAATCCTCGTTGATGACCACTATCGCACGAACGTCGAGAACATTTATGCGATCGGCGACGTCACGGATCGTATGCAGCTGACGCCGGTGGCGATCGAAGAAGGCATGTGCATTGCGAACAACCTCTTCACCGACCGCCCCGAACGGCATCTCGATTATCACAACGTGGCAACCGCCGTATTCTGCCAGCCCAACATCGGCACGGTCGGGCTCACGGAGGCGCAGGCAGTCGAGGCGCACGGCGGTGATCTCGATATTTACGAATCGTCTTTCAAACCGATGAAGCACACGCTCACCGGCCGCGACGAGAAGACCTACATGAAGATGATCGTGCGCCGGAGCGATGACGTGGTGCTCGGAATTCACATGGTGGGACCGGACGCCGGGGAGATCATTCAGGGTATGGCCGTGGCCATGGTGGCAGGCGCCACCAAAGCGCAGTTCGACGCCACCGTGGGCATTCATCCCACTGCCGCGGAGGAGCTGGTGACGCTGCGGGAAGTATCCCGAGAGGCTTGATACGCGCAAAAGCTCATTCGGCGGCTGACGCGCCACCGGACCGCACAGCCCCGGAACAACAACAACGAGACTCCGTATGCAGCTGATCGAAGACCTTCTCAATTTTCTCGACGGCATCCTGGGCAGTGCGTTCTACTTTCCGCTGTTGCTGCTCGGCGTCGGCATATTCTTCACCATCTACCTGGGATTCCCCCAGGTACGCTACTTCACGCACGCCTGGTCGGTGCTGCGCGGCAACTACAGCGAGCGCGATGACCCGGGTGACACCACCCACTTTCAGGCGCTCTCGACGGCGCTTTCCGGCACGGTGGGCACGGGCAATATCGGTGGCGTGGCGTTTGCCATTTTTCTCGGCGGTCCGGCGGCGCTCTTCTGGATGTGGGCCACCGCCTTCGTCGGGATGACAACCAAATTCGTCGAAGTCTCGATCAGTCACAAATACCGCAAGGAAGACAGCAACGGCCAGATGGTCGGCGGCCCCATGCACTACATGGAGCATGGTCTGAAGCTCAAATGGCTCGCCGTTTTCTTTGCCGTAGCGACGGTCATCAGCTCGTTCGGCAGCGGCAATCTGCCGCAGGCGAACAACATGGCGTCGGGGCTCTTCACGAGCTTCGCGATTCCCACCTGGCTGAGTGGGGCGGTGCTCGCCGCGCTGCTGGGTCTCGTCATCGTCGGCGGTATCCGTCGTATTGCCATGGTCGCGGCAACCCTCGTACCCCTCATGGGCATTTTTTATGCCATCGGCGCGCTGGCGGTGGTGCTCACGCATTACGACAACGTGCTGCCCTCGTTTGCGGCGGTGCTTGGCGATGCGTTCACGGGCTCGGCCGCTACCGGCGGCTTTCTGGGCGCAACGTTTGCTTACGCGTTCAACCGCGGCGTCAATCGGGGACTCTTCTCCAACGAAGCCGGGCAGGGGTCTGCGCCGATCGCGCACGCCTCGGCAAAAACGAAAGAGCCGGTCTCCGAAGGCATGGTGGCGATTCTCGAGCCGTTCATCGACACGCTCATCATCTGCACGCTCACCGGTCTGGTGATTCTCTCATCCGGCGTGTGGCAGCAGAAATTTGATACGCAGTTTGCCCGTTTCGACACCGAGATTGTCACCGGCGAATACCGCGAAGACGATCCGCAGCACGTGGCGCAGCTTTTTGCACACCTCGATCTCGTGCCACCGGAGAACGATCCGGTGCAACGTTTCACGGGGGAGCTGCGCGTGGTTGGCGGTGAAGTTCAGGCCACCGCGGTCACGATTCTGCACAACCGCTCGATTGCCGAGGCGGTGAGCGCAACGCTGGACGGGGCACCCTACGATGGCATCATGGCGATCAGTGACGGTGTGGTCGACGACGAGCGGATCGTCTTGCACGGCCGCTCGTTGTTGCATTCCGTACCGCTCACGGCGCAGGCGTTCAAAGAGAGCTTCTTTGGTGTGTTCGGCGAATACGCCGTGACCGTGGGCCTCGTGCTGTTCGCATTCTCGACGGCCATTGCCTGGAGCTACTACGGCGACCGGGCAGTGACCTATCTTGTCGGCGCACGCTGGGTCACCGCCTATCGCATGGTCTACGTGCTCGGCTTTTTCCTGGCCACCGTTGTCGACACGAGCCTCGTCTGGCTCATCTCAGCCGTTACCGTCGCGCTCATGACGCTGCCCAATCTCATCGGCATCTTTCTCATGAGAAAAGAGGTCAAGGACATGACGACCAGCTACTGGCAGAAGGTGTCTAGCGAATCTTGAACGGTGAGGGCAGCCAGCACGCCTCGCACAGCGCGTAGGTGTGGCCGGGGTCGTCGAGGTCGCCGAGCGTTGCCATGAGCGTCTGCAGGTGCCGCCAGACGCCCGCGCCGGATGACGACACGCCGTTCAGCGGACCAAACAGCTCCGCCAGCAACATGCTGCGCGGATCCACACCCGGGCGCAGCGTCACGCTGTCCCACTCTTCGAGTCCTGCCAGGTGCGCGGCCTGTTCGAGTGCAGTCTGGAGTCCACCCAGCTCGTCCACGAGCCCGAGCTCGAGTGCGGCATCCCCGGTCCATATCCGACCCTGGGCAATTGCGTCCACCGCGTCCGGCGACATGTCACGACCCCGCGCGACGAGATTCACGAACTGCGTATAACCATGCTCGACCCGCGCCTGGAGGATTTCCGCCAGCGGCTCGTTGATGCCGGTAAACGGGTTGCCGCTGAGCGTCAGGCTGGTGGTGCCAACGCCGTCCGTGTGCACGCCGTACTTCGACAATGCC
The DNA here is from genome assembly GCA_028285415.1 of Pseudomonadales bacterium. Classification (GTDB taxonomy): domain Bacteria; phylum Pseudomonadota; class Gammaproteobacteria; order Pseudomonadales; family Azotimanducaceae; genus UBA4421. The sequence continues at coordinate 139,028 of JANQPF010000008.1, read as the reverse complement.
TCTTCGAACGTCGGAATCAGACTGAAAATGCCGATGGAGCCGGTGATGGTGGTGGATTCCGCCACGATGGCGTCGGCGGTTGCGGCGATCCAGTATCCACCCGACGCCGCGTTGGCGCCGAAGGAGGCGACCACGGGTTTTTCGGCCAGCTGCACGAGCTCGAGCTCCTGCCGGATGAGCTCCGATGCAAACTGGCTGCCGCCGGGTGAATCAACGCGGACAACCACCGCCCGTACGGCGGGGTCTTCCTTTGCCTGGCGGATGAGCGGCACGATGTCGTCGAGGCTCACGCTCGTATCCGACGTACTTTGATTGACGATCATGCCCTGGGCGACGATGACGGCAATCTTGTTGCTGGAGAGGTTGACCGGTGCAGCCAGCAGACTCCTGGCTTCGAGATAGCTGCGATAGTCGATGCCGTTGATGTCGCCGCGTGCCTGGTCGCTGAAACCGACGTCGTCGGCAAGGCGAACCTGTGCCTGATCGGCGCTCATGAGCTCGTCGATGAGATGATTTTCCACTGCCGCCAGGGCGAGATCGCCGCCGGTGGTGGCCAGGGCCTCGCCCAGATTGTCCGCGTACGCCTGCAGGTCGGCTTTATCGACGGCACGGTTGGTGGCGATGTCGTCGAGCACCTGTTGCCAGATGTTCTGATACAGCGCTTCGTTGTCCATACGTGAGGCTTCGGACATGTCGTTACGCGTCAGCGGTTCAATCGCCGCTTTGTAATCTCCCACGCGAAACACGTGCACGTTGACCGCAAACCGATCGAGCAGATCTTTCAGATAGAAGTTGAAACCGCCGAATCCCTCCAGCACCACCTGGCCCATGGGATGCATGTAGAGCGCATCGGCAAAGCTTGCGATGTGATACTGCGCCTGGCTGTAGAAGTTGGCATACGAGACGACCTTCTTGCCCTGCTCGCGGAACCGGGTCAGCGCGGCGCCCAGGCGCTCGCCGTGGGCGGGTGCAGCCCACACGAGTTCGTCCAGATCCAGAATGAGCATGCGGATGTCGTCGTCGGTTGCGGCGTGGTCGATGGCGGTCAGGAGCGCATTCAGCTCAACTTCTCGGACCTGCGTCGTGCCCGGCACCAGACCGGCAAACGGAACGGGCATGTGACGCGCTTCGACGATCACTCCCCGTGGATTGATGATGAGCGCGCTGTCAGACGGCACGCTGATGCCCTGACAAGTCGTCAGGAGCCCGATGCAGATCACAATGAGCAGGAGCAAAAAGACCGCGTTCAGCACAAAGTTGCGCAATGCCGTGATCCCTCGGCCAACGCGTGAGAGCACGCCAGGGCGGGCGGTGCCAGCTTCGGACATGACAGCCTCAATCCGGGAAGAAGAGTAGGGATAGTAGCGCGTTTTGCGGTGAATTGAGGGTGAAACCCGCTCAAAAAAGTTACCATCGCGTCATGTCTGAATCCAACCACAGAGATGCCGGCGACCTCTGGTCATGGCCGGAGCTGACACGTGCGCTCACCGGCCGGTCCCAGGCAGGCCCGGCCGTGAGCGGCGTGACCGTCGACAGCCGCCAGGTCGTTCGCGGCGACCTCTTCATTGCGTTGCCGGGTGATCCGGGTCCGCGCTTCAACCCGAGCTATCGCTCGGACATTGACGGTCACGACTTCGTCGCGGATGCTGCCAGCCGGGGCGCCGCTGGTGCCGTTGTGCACCGTGTGGTCGCGGCGGAGGTTGCGCTGATTGAAGTCGACGACACCTATGATGCGCTGTGGGCACTTGGTCATGCCGCGCGGCAGCGACTCGAGGGTGACGTGATCGGGATTACCGGGAGCAGCGGCAAGACAACGGCAAAACACTTCGTCGCCGCGGCGCTCGATGCCTATGCGCCTCCGGGCAGCTTCAACAACCACATCGGGGTGCCGCTGTCGCTCGCGAACGCACCGGCAGGCGCGGCTGCGGCGGTGTTCGAAATTGGCACCAATCATCCGGGTGAGATCGAGCCGCTGGCAAGGATGGTCATGCCGGACGTGGCGGTGCTCCTCAACGTGCACCGGGCGCACATCGAAAACTTTTCGTCATGGGATGCTTTGAAAGAAGAAAAAGTTTCTATTTTCAGTGGTTTGAATCATAAATCTAAAGCAATTTACGAGGATACCCTCGGGCTGAGCGGCGGCATGAGTTTTGGCCTCGGTGACGGTGCCGACGTGCGTGTGGCCGGGTTGACGGGAGATCGTGCCACGCTCGAGTTCCAGGGGCGCACGTTCGATGCCCGCGTGCCGGGTGGCGGCGCGCACCGGGCATTGACGGTGGCGGCGACGCTCCTCGTCTGCCATTTGTGTGAGCGTGATCTCGAGGCAGCCCTCGATCTGCCGGTGGATCTTGTGCCGGCGGGACGGGGCAACATTGTCGACACGCCGGCCGCGCGGCTGATTGATGACAGCTACAACGCCAATCCGGACAGCATGGCGGCGGCGTTGACCACCCTCGCCAGCTGGCCGGGACGCCGCATTGCCGTGCTGGGAGAGATGCTCGAGCTCGGCGATGCAGCGGCGCAGGCCCACGCGGATCTGGCACCGCTGCTGACGGACACGGACGCCGTCTTCTGCGTTGGCGAAGGGATGCGGGCGCTCGCGGCGGCGCTGCCCGATGCCGCCTGGTTTGCTGAGGCGGACACGGCATTGCTCGATGAGATCTGCGCCGCCATCAGCGGTGAATGTACGGTGTTGGTGAAGGGATCGAACCGGGTTTTCTGGTCACGGCAGTTTTTTGCGCGGCTCAATCAGCGTCTGGCAGGGCAGCCGGATTGATACTGATGTTAAATATGATGTTTCACGTGTAACAATCTGAAAAATAGGCAAAAAAAAGCCCGGACGAACCGGGCAAGTACCATTAGGAGTCACACATACGAGGTGAGCTGTGACAGCTTTGACCACCTCAAGAAGTCGCTGCCTTCGTTGGGGGGGGGAGACGTGAGCAGCGACTTGATTCAAGTAAAGCACAGATTACGGAATCAACCAGGAACTGGGTCACTTTTTACGCCTGGTGTCTGCCGGCAACGAAAATCTGTTGCTCTGGCGCGCATTTGCGCCATACTCGCGCGTTCTCGATCCTTGCCAGAGAGGCATTCGACCGGTGATTGTTGACCATCTGGGCCGTCAGTTCCGCAACCTGCGTTTGAGTTTGACCGCAGCGTGCAACTACGCGTGCACCTACTGCGTGCCGGATGGCAAACGCCTGCAGGCGGCGGCGTCTGAGCTCGAGGCGGACGAGATGGTGCGTGCCGTGCGCCTCCTCATGGACACCGCAGGTATCGACAAGCTGCGCATCACCGGCGGTGAGCCACTGTTGTCTCCCAAGTTCGATGCGCTGCTGCCAGCTGTCATGCAGCTGGGCCTGGCGGACGTATCGCTGACCACCAACGGACAGCTCCTGCCGCGCAAGATGGATCTCATTGCAGCGGCCGGGCTCGAACGCATGAACGTCAGCCTGGACACGCTGGATGCCGACAAGTTTCGCGACATCGCCCGTTCGGGCGACCTGGACACGGTCCTCGACGGGATTCGCCTGGCGGGGGAGGCGGGCATCCGTCTCAAGGTGAACATGGTGCCGATGCGCCACGTCAACGACGATCAGATACTGCCGCTCCTCGATTATTGCCTCGAACGGGGGATTGAGCTGCGCTTCATTGAGCTCATGGGCATGGGCCATCTGCAGAATAATCCACTCTTCGATGCCCAGTTTTTCGGCATGGACGACATTCTCGACCTCATCGGCACCCGCTATGAGTATGCCCGCACGGATGCGCCGTTCGACTCGACTGCAGCGCGGTTCGAAATTCCCGGCGCAGGCACTTTCGGCATCATTGCCAACGAGAGCGAACCGTTCTGCCGCACCTGCACACGGCTGCGGCTGGCCTCCAACGGGCGCCTCTTCGGCTGCCTGTCCAATGCCAAGTCCTACGACTTCCGCGACGTGCTGCGTCTGCCGGATACGCTTGCGATGGTGAAGCTGCAGGACGTGCTGGGACAGGCGCTGCAGGACAAGCAGCTCGCGAGCTTCCGCGGCGAGGTGACCGTCATGAAGTTCATCGGCGGCTGACCTCGCAGAGCCTGGCGGGCGCGGCAGCGCTTTCTATACTTCTTCTGAGCAACCCATTCCGAGGTACGTCCGTGCGGACCGCTACTGTCATTGTTCTCGGCGCGCTGCTGTCAGGCGGCTGCAGCTTGCAGCAGACGCTCCACCAGGCCGGGCAGACCGGCGCTGCGCTGCGGCTCGAGCCGCGCTATCAGATTGCCGATCCGCCGCGCTGGCGCCTGGCTGCAGGCAGCCGTGTGGTCGTGCGAACGGCGCACCCGGCGCCGCAGGCGTGGACCGCGGCGGCAGCGCAGGGTGTGGGCCGGGTGTTTGCCGTACAGGAGGCAGCGGGGTGGGCAGGGGCTTCGGATTATGTCCTCGAAATTCACTGGCCGACGCCTGCCGGCGGTGATCACGTCGCGGCTGCCGGCACCCGGAAAAGCACGGCGGTGGGTCTCTTCGGCTTCCTCGAGATGCCGAGGCTCCCACCCTCCGGTGAGCTGATGCTGTCTCTGAAGGATCCGGGCGGCACGTCTGTCCATCGGTTTGCACTCGTGGTGCGGCCAAAATTCTGGGGCAAAGGCTGGAGTGATCCGGCACACATCGAGGCTGCGTTCGGCGAAGTCGCCGAAACCCTGCGCGGGGGCTAGAATCCCTGCCCATGACCGACATCGACCAACTTTTTGCCACCTTGACCGAGGCACAGGCGAGCAAGCGCCAGCCGCCGGTTCATCTCTGGCAGCCGGAGCGCTCTGGCAGTATCGACATCCGGATCGACGCGGGTGGGCAGTGGTATCACGAAGGCGGGCGCATCCGGCGCCAGCCGTTGGTGGATCTGTTTGCCGGCATCCTGCGCCGGGAAGACGACGGCTTTTACCTCGTCACACCCGTCGAAAAGCTGAAGATTGACGTCGAGGACGCCCCGTTCGTGGCCGTTGACCTGGACGTGCGGGGTAGCGGTAGCGAGGCTGAGCTCCTCTTCACCACCAACGTCGGCGACTACATCCTCGCGGATACGTCCCATCCGCTGACGGTGCGGGCAGGGCGGCCGTATCTTGAAGTCCGGGATGGACTCGAGGCGCTGCTCGCGCGTCCCGTCTACTATCGGCTGGTCGAGCAGGCGTTCGAAGAAGGCGGACGCCTTGCGGTGTACAGTGCCGGCACCCGGTTTGACCTGGGTGCCAGCGTCTGAATCGAAACGGACTGCGGCGCGTTACATGTTCGGGTAGTTCGGCCCGCCGGTGCCTTCCGGCACCACCCAAGTGATGTTCTGGGAAGGATCTTTGATGTCGCAGGTTTTACAGTGCACGCAGTTCTGGCCGTTGATCTGGAAACGCTGCTCGCCGTTTTCCTCGACAATCTCATACACGCCCGCCGGGCAGTAGCGCTGCGCAGGCTCTGCCCACTTCGGCAGATTCACAGCGAGCGGGATGCTGTCGTCCGCCAGCGTCAGGTGACACGGCTGGTCTTCCTCGTGATAGGTGTTGGAGAGAAAGACTGACGACAGCTTGTCGAATGAGAGCTGTCCGTCGGGTTTCGGATAGTCGATGGCCCTGGCAGAGCTCGCTTCCTTGAGGGTGGCGTGGTCCGGCGTGTTGTCTTTGAAGGTAAACGGGAACGAGCCTTTGAAGAACTGATCCGCCAGGATGAAACCGGCGCCGAACAGCGTGCCGAACTTGTGAATGGCCTGCTGGGAGTTGCGCGCCTGGTTCAGCTCCTCATGAAGCCACGAGCTTTCGAACTTGGCACGGAAGCTGTCGAGTTTCTCCCCGCCTGCAGATCCGCCGATGAGCGCCTCGGCAACGGCTTCCGCGGCGAGCATGCCGGACTTCATCGCGGTGTGGCTGCCTTTGATTTTTGTCATGTTGAGAAAGCCCGCGTCGTCGCCGATCAGCAGCCCGCCCGGTACGGCCAGCTCCGGCAGCGCCGCGAGACCGCCTTTGACGATCGCGCGCGCGCCGTACGACACCCGTGTGCCGCCTTCCAGGGTATTGGCAATCAGCGGGTGGTGCTTGAAGCGCTGGAATTCATCGAACGGACTGATGTGCGGGTTCGAATAGGACAGGTCGACAATCAGACCCACGGACACCTGGTTGTTCTCGAGGTGGTACATGTAGGAACCGGCGAAAAGCCCGCCAAAGTGATTGCCCGGCCAGCCCATGGTGTGCATCACCTTACCCGGCACGTGATTCTCCGGATCGACGTCCCACAGCTCCTTGAAGCCGATGGCGTAGTGCTGGGTGCCGCTGTCTTTGTCGAGCTCGAACTTCTCGATGAGCTGCTTACCGAGATGCCCGCGGCAGCCTTCAGCAAACATCGTGTACTTGGCACGCAGCTCATAGCCCGGCGCAAACGTTGCTTTCTGCTCGCCGCTGGCGCCAATACCCATGTCGCCGGTGGCGACGCCTGCAACCGCGCCGCTGTCGTCGTACAGCACTTCTGCCGCTGCGAAGCCCGGGAACACGTTGACGCCCATGTTTTCCGCCTGCTCCCCCAGCCAGCGGCAGAGGTTGCCGAGGCTCGTGGCGTAGTTGCCATGGTTGTGCGTCGGTTTTGGTATGAACATGTTGGGGGTGCGGATGTGGTTCGTACCGTTCGGCAGGTAGAACACTTCGTCGATTGTCACCGGATTGTTCAGGGGTGCGCCGCGCTCGCGCCAGTCGGGAAACAGCTCGTTCAACGCGCGGGGTTCGAACACGGCCCCGGAGAGGATATGGGCGCCGATCTCGGAGCCTTTTTCGACCACACATACCGAAATCTCCTGACCGGCAGCTTCACCCACCTGCATGAGGCGAATGGCCGCGGCCAGACCGGCAGGGCCGCCGCCAACGATGACGACGTCAAACTCCATGGATTCGCGTTCGACCTGATTCTCCATGTAAGTAGTCCTTCTTATAAAAAATTCGAAAAAATTCAGCCGCTCATTATAACGCGATTTTACGGCGCCTTGACCTTGATTGGACGCATGGCGACAATACGCCGCCAAAAAAAAATGGGTCACGGCAGACTCAAGCGAAATCCGTTTAGGGAATCGGGTAGAGATCGCTAATAAAAGCACCGTGCATTGATCCCAGAAGAGACGCCCGGCAGGGCGGGTGGAGAGCGGGGTCGAACTGGGTCGGACTGGATAGAAATTGATAGTCGGTGCGTGTCGTGTACGGCGATGCCTTCCAATCGCCCGCCAAAACAACACTCGAAAGCAATCAGCTGACTAACGTAAACGTTAGCGCTATGAAGTGAGGAGCCTATGAAAGTACTGGTACCCGTGAAACGCGTGGTCGACTACAACGTCAAAGTACGCGTGAAACCAGACAACACCGGGGTCGACCTGTCCAATGTCAAAATGTCGGTAAACCCGTTCTGCGAGATTGCCATTGAAGAGGCGGTCCGCCTGAAAGAGGCCGGTACCGCCACCGAGGTGGTTGCGGTTGCGGTAGGCGCATCCGCATGCCAGGAGCAGCTGCGCACCTGTCTTGCCCTTGGCGCGGATCGTGCGGTGCTGATCGAAACCGACGTGGACGTTCAGCCGTTGGCCATTGCTCGCGCGCTCGCAGCCCTGCAGGAGCGTGAAAGCGCTGAGCTCGTCATCTTCGGCAAGCAGAGCATCGACGGTGACAACAGCCAGACCGGGCAGATGTTCGCGGCACTGACCGGCATGCCACAGGCCACCTTTGCTTCCGAGGTCAGCATCGCTGACGGTAAGGCTCAAGTCGTACGTGAAATTGATGGCGGTCTGCAGACCGTGTCGGTCGATATCCCTGCGGTCGTCACCACGGACCTGCGCTTGAACGAGCCGCGCTATGCGTCGCTGCCCAACATCATGAAAGCCAAGAAGAAGCCGCTCGATGTCGTCACGCCGGACGAGCTGGGTGTCGATATGGCGCCTACCGTTGAGGTGCTGTCCGTCGAGCCGCCGGCTGAACGAGAGGCGGGTATCAAGGTAGAAACTGTCGAAGAACTCGTCGACAAGCTGAAGAATGAAGCAAAGGTGATTGCATGAGCGTTTTAGTAGTAGCAGAACACGATAACTCGGAACTCAAAGCGGCTACGCGCGTGGCGCTCGCGGCGGCAGCCGCCATTGGCGGTGACGTCGACGTGCTGGTTGCCGGTAGCGGCGTTGACGGCGTTGCCGGCCAGGCAGCGGCCGTGCCGGGGGTGAACAAGGTGCTGGTGGCGGACAACGCCGCCTATGAGAACCAGCTGCCCGAGAACATTGCTGCGCTGGTGGTCGAAGTTGCAGCCGGTTATTCCCACATTGTCACCGCGCATACCACCAACGGCAAAAACTACCTGCCGCGGGTAGCAGCGCTCCTGGGTGTCGCCATGATTTCCGACATCATCAGCGTGGAAAGTGAAGACACGTTCAAACGGCCGATCTACGCCGGGAACGCCATTGCGACGGTCAAGGCCAACGATGCCGTTAAGGTCGTTTCCGTGCGCGGCACCGCTTACGATCCGGTGCCTGCCGAAGGCGGCAGTGCTGCCACGGAAGCGGTAGGCGCCGTGCACGACGCAGGCGTGTCCGCCTTTGTGGGTGAAGAGATTGCGCAGTCCGAGCGGCCCGAGCTGACCGCCGCCGGCATCATCATCTCCGGTGGCCGCGGCATGCAGAGCGGCGACAACTTTGCCCTGCTCGAGGGTATTGCCGACAAGCTCGGGGCAGCCATTGGTGCATCACGCGCCGCCGTGGATGCGGGTTTCGTACCTAACGACATGCAAGTGGGGCAGACGGGCAAGATTGTTGCGCCGGATCTCTACATCGCCGTTGGCATCTCCGGAGCGATCCAGCATCTGGCCGGCATGAAGGACAGCAAAGTCATTGTTGCCATCAACAAAGACGAAGACGCGCCGATTTTCCAGGTGGCGGACTACGGACTTGTTGCCGACTTGTTTAAGGCTCTACCTGAACTAGAAGCTTTGCTATAGTTCTAAGTACTAGCCAAGCAAAGAGGAGTCAATCCAGTGGCAGTGTACGAACTCAACAACGGTCAGCTGCTGCGCGTTGCTCGCAGCATCGACGGCAAGTTGCAGCAGGAATACTTCAGTCTGATTGGGTTGAACAAAACCAAGCAAAAGGAAGTGCGCAGAGAAGCCAAAGCGTTAGACCAGAAGTGGGCGGACAAACAGTCGGCTGCAAAGGCCAAGCGCGTGCGCGAGGCTGGCACTGACAAAAAGCACTCCACCGGTGTGCGAGGCATCAACCTCGTCTATCGGCCGAGCCCTGCGTTTCGTGTGCAGGTGCAGACCAGCGGTAAGTCCCACGTCCGGGAGTTTTCCGTGAAGCGTCTTGGTGCGGACAAAGCCTGGAACGAAGCAACCAAGTTCCTCGCTCAGTGCCGTGGCTACAAAAGCGCACCTAAGGCCTGGAAAGATCGCATGCCCAAGGTACCGAAGAAGGCGCCCAAAAAGCGCTGATTCGCCACCCGAGGCCTGGTTACTTCTCTTTTTATTCGGGCATCAGTCGATGCCCGTCTCGCGCTACCCCTGCCGGCTCCCGGAGCCGGCAGAATCTCTCAATTCGCTCTTGATTAGACGCGCCCGCTAACGAACGCCGCGGTCCTTTGCGCTCAGGTGGCGCTTGGCGGTGTACCAGGTGACCGGCTGGGCGTGATTATCCACTTCCCCCACGACGTCGAGCACGAGTGCAAAGAGCGCCATCCGTACCAGCACGCCGTTATCGGTCTGACGGAAGATGGCGAGATTTGGATTTGTGTTGAGATCGTCGTCGAGCTCCTGCGCCTGCTCCCGGGAATCCCGGGGCAGAGGGTGCATGATGACCGTGTTGGGCTCACAGTGCTGGGTGTAGATCGACTGGTTGAGGCGAAAGAGCCCCCGATAGCGGTCTGCTTCCGCTTGTGATGGGAAGCGCTCCTCCTGGGTTCGGGTTACGTAAAGAATGTCCACGCCGTGGATGCCCGGCTCGAGCTCGTGGAACGCGTGCACTTCGTGGCCGTTGGCCTGCACCGCTTTGACAATGTCGTCCGGCAGCTCCAGACCCGGTGGCGAGATCAGGTGCAGGCGGATGTCGTCGAAGAGGCCGAGCAGCTTGCAGAGCGAATGTACCGCACGGCCGTATTTCAAGTCGCCGATCAAGGCGACGCTCAAACCATCCACGCCACGCCCCTGTTCGGCGATTTCCTGGCGCATCGTGTAAAGGTCCAGCAGTGCCTGGCTGGGATGCTCGTTGGGTCCGTCACCGCCGTTGATGACCGGCACCCGGCTTGCCTGAGCAAATTCGGCAACGCTGTGCGGTTCGGGGTGGCGCATGACAATGACGTCGCTGTACCCGGACAGTACGCGCGCCGTGTCGTAAAGCGATTCCCCTTTGGCGAGGCTCGACGCCTTGACCTCCGTCGTCTCGCGGACTTCGCCGCCGAGCAGATTGAAGGCGGAGCCGAACGACACGCGGGTTCGCGTCGACGGTTCGAAGAACATATTGGAAACGATCGCACCCTCGAGGACACGGGTGATGCGATTGCGCATGGCGTAAGGCCGCATGTCGTCAGCAACCTGAAAAATCCGCTCGACGTCGGATCGATCGAATTGGCCGACGCTCAGAATGTGGTTCCCAACAAAGTCCAAACACTTTCCCCGGTTTGTCGTGCGGGTGCATCTTACACCATGAAAGCCTCGAATCCCGACGACGGCTCCATTAGCATAGCGGCCGTCCCGGACTTGATCCTGCTGAGCACTGGTGAGAACGATGCGCGCAAACAAAGACAACAGCATTCGTGGTTTACTGGCAGCGCTGCTGCTTGGGCTTCTGAGCCTCGGCGCTCAGGCGCAGGATCTGCGCGCAACGATGAGCGAGGCCGAGTTCAAAGCGGCGGGTCTCGACAAGCTGACGCCAGCAGAGCTCGAATACCTGTCACGCTGGCTCGAAGGGCGTGCCCCCGCGCCAGCGGCTGCAGCACCCGCGACGCCCGCAGCACCGGCCGTCTCGACTTCACCTGCGGCCGCCGCGCCAGACGCCTCCCCGGAGGAACGATTTGGCCGCGAGCAGGTTCAGCGTGAACCGGAGCCCGACGTGCCGGATCAGATTGTTGCCCGTCTCAAGGGTGAGTTCCGCGGCTGGGACGGCAAGACCGTTTTCCGCCTCGACAACGGCCAGGTCTGGCAGCAGCGGGTGGGCGGCAAGTACCGCAGTCGCACCTACGTCGACCCCGAAGTGGTTGTCGAGAAGGGCCGTTTTGGCTACTACCTGCGCCTTGCCGGTGGTGGCCGCAGCGTTGGCGTGCGACGCCTGCAATAGCCTTGCGGCAGCGCTTTTTCCCCGGCCTTCTCCCCAGCTCTCGAAAAAGTGAAAAAAAATGAATTTTTCGTTGAGGGAGCCCCCGACTTATCCGTTTAACACGTAGCGAAACTGTGCCCGTGGCTTCGCGGTTTGTAAGGCACTGATTTGCAAGGGGGAATAAGAAGTCGAATTATCGAACGCGATTCCTTAAAAATCAGTCATTTATAAGCTGAAGTTAAAGCACAATCGCATTTTCTTAACCTTACAGTTGGGGGATAAACATGACTGTAGATCAGCCAATATGGGCGCGTGCGCTAGTTAAGGCACTCGCGCTGGCTATGATTACCCTCACCGCACCTCAAGTCGTTTTCGCTGCCGAAGACGAAGAGGAAGGAGAAGTCGTAGAAGAGGTGGTAGTAACGGGTTCGCGCATCAAGCGCTCTGACTTTACGTCAGCCAGCCCCATTACCGTCATCAGCGGCCAATCCATTGTGGAATCAGGGTTCACCAACCTTGGTGAAGCGCTGCGTAACCAGGCTGTTGCCGGTACCGCAGGTTTCAACCAGTCGAGCATCCTCTCCGGTGGCGGCGCAAGTTCTGTTGACCTGCGTAACCTCGGTCAGAGCCGCGTGCTCATCCTGATCAACGGCAAGCGTGTTGCTTCATTTGCCGATGCCCTGTCTAACCAGGCCGTCGACTTGAGCTTCGTGCCGACCGCTCTCATCGACCGCGTGGACATCCTGCGTGACGGTGCTTCTGCCATTTACGGTTCAGACGCAATTTCAGGCGTGGTTAACGTCATCTTGAAAGAGCGTTTCGAAGGCGTACAGGCGGGTGCTCAGTCGGGCATTTCCAGCGAAGGTGACGGCGAGCAGTACAGCGCAGACCTTGCTATTGGTACGACCAGCGATCGCGGTTCAGTGATGGTTGGTGCGGAATATCGCTACAACAACAACATCAATCAGAGGGATCGCGACTGGGCATTCCCGACCGTTTCCGGTATTGGTGCAACCAGCATCAGCCAGGGCAGCTTCTTCTCCCCGGGCGGTGCGTTCTTCGGCGACAACGGTACGTTCTTCTGTACGCTTCCTGTTGCCTTCGGCGGTGACGAGATCACCAACGTGGGTGCGGCAGGCTGTCCGTCCACTCAGGGCCAGGCACCGACCAGCCCCGACGCCGTACAGCTCCTGCGTTACGATTATGGTGCGGAACAGGACCTGATCACGCAGTCTGAGCTCTACAGCACGGCCGGTTATGGCGTCTACGAGATCTTCGACGGCATTGAAGCGTTCGTTGAAGCGCAGTACTCCAAGCGTACCGGCGTCAGCAACCTCGACGGTAACCCGGGTTCCTTCGGTACCCCGGCATTCCCAGCAGGTTCTTACGTACCGGGCACCAACCCGAACGTTCCGGTAGCCGGTGAAGGCGGCTTCTTCTACTTCCGTCCGTCCAGCACGATCGGCACGCGTCAGTCTGACTTCGAAGTCAACACGACCCGTCTGACGGCGGGGCTGCGCGGTGAGATCATCAACGAAGAAAGCTTCTTCAACAACTGGACCTGGGAACTGTCGTATCTCTACACCCGTCTGGATGCGACGCTGACCACCAACGCAGTGTGGAACCTGGCTCGCTTCCTGCGCATCTCCGATCCGGATGCATGTGCTCAGGACGCACTCTGTGCGCAGACCGTTAACCCGAGCGGTGCGCTCGACGCAGTTCGTCCGGGTAACTGGACGCAAGCTGAGATTGCTTACCTGCGTCAGGTTGCGACCGCACAGGCGAAATTCCAGACCACTGGATTCTTCGGCGTGGCGTCAGGCCCGATCTTCGAGCTGCCGGCCGGTGAAGTACAGATGGCTGTCGGTTTCGAAACCCGCACTGACGAAGGTTTCACCAAGCCTGACTCCATCACCGAAGCGGGTGAGTCGGTTGCCAACCAGGTATTCACCACCGAAGGTTCCTTCGACGTGGAAGAGTACTTCGCGGAAATTGACATTCCGCTGCTTGCAGATGCCCCGGGTTTCCAGAATCTGGACCTGAACCTGCAGTTCCGTCACTCCGACTACTCGAACTTTGGTGAAGAATCCGTTGAGCGCTTTGGCCTCAACTGGCAGATCATCGACGACGTGCGTGTGCGTGCCACCTTGAGCACCGCCTACCGCGCGCCGCAGATCACCGACCTCTTCGGCGGCGGTGTGGTCAGCTTCGACTTCTTCAGCAACCCGTGTGCGGCCGGCGCTGTCGACAATGCTGCCGCCAACTGTGCGGCCGCAGGTATCCCGCTGGGCACGCCTCTGGCTGCGGCGCAGTCAGCGGTTCTCGCCGGTGGCAACCCGAACCTCGAACCGGAAACCGCGGATACGTCCACCATCGGTATCGTATTCACGCCGAGCTTCCTGGAAGGTTTCCAGATGACGGTCGACTACTGGGATATCGAAGTAGAAGGCTTGATCAGCCGTCCGACGTCTGACTCGATTGTGCAGGGTTGTTTCAATGGCGCGGTTGGCCTCACGGATCCGCAGTGTGCGCTCTTCACGCCGGTGGTCAACGCGGCAGGTCTGAACTTCCAGAACTTCACGAACCAGCTGACCAACCTGACCAAGGTTACGACCGACGGTTACGATCTGGGTCTGCTGTACGAGTTCGAAGCGTTCGACCTTCTGTTCAACACCGAGCTGCAGGCAACCTACGTCCGTGAAAACACGTTCTTCCCGGGTGCCGGCGGTGCTGACGATCGCGGCTCTATTCCGCGCATCAAAGGCATCTGGAACAACCAGGTCAGCTGGAACGAGTGGGACTTCATCGTTCGCGGTCGCTACATCCACGGTATGAGCGATCCGAGCTTCGATGAAGACACCAACATCTTCGGTTACGAAGACGTACCGTCTCACACCGAGTGGGACATGCGTGTGCGTTACAACTGGGATCAGTACACCGCGGTATTCGGCGTCAACGACGTATTCGATCGTGACCCGCCGTACGTGTTCAGCTCGGGTAACAACACCGACCTGTTCCTGTACTCACCGGTTGGTCGTTACTTCTTCCTTCGCCTGAGTGCGAACCTGTAATAGCTCGATACAACAATAATACGAGCGATTTGAGGGGCTGCTTTGCAGCCCCTTTTTTTATCCCGAAGTAACGCCCTTAGATCGTTTTTTCGAGCTTCAGAAAGTAGTAGCGCCCGGTGATGTCGTAGGTGCGCCCGTCGTAGCTGTCGTTGAACGCGGCCGCAGAGAAGGGTGGGTCTTCATCGAAGAGATTGTTGACACCTGCGGTGATCCGGAACCAGCGGGTCATGGGACCGAGGTAGTTGAGATTGGCGTTGTGGGTGGTCCACGATTCAATCGTCCGGGTGGTGCCGAGCAAAGGAACCTCTTCCTCGAGATCGCTGACGTGGTAGATGTTGTAGTGCGCCTGCCAGTGCTCAGCCTGCCAGCTCACGCCTAGATTCCACTTCCAGTCCGGCAGGGCACCCAGGCCGCCGGAAGCTTCGTCGCTGAACGTACCGGCCTTTTCTTCGGTCCGGCTGTCGGGGTCGAACTTGTCTTTGAACTCGGCAATGTGGGTTGCGTTCAGGGCAACGGTAAGACGGCCGAAGCGTTCGTGATCGCGGCTATAGTGCGCAGTGAAGTCGAGACCGTTGACCTCCCGCTGGCCGATGTTCTGCAGCGTCGCCTGCACGCGGCTGATATTGCCGTCGGCGTTGCGCGTCACGCGTTCGGAGAACCGGTCGTAACGGGCGTTTTGATTGATGATGAACTGTGCGGAAGAATCCACCACGTCTTCCTGCGTGATGTTGTACCAATCCATGCTGAGTCCAAGTTCGCTGCCCGCCCACCTGCGCTGCCAGATGATGCCGGTGCTGAACGTGCGGGAACGCTCCGGGTCGAGCGCGTCCTCACCGCCGGTGATCGTGAGAAACTGCGTGAGGCTGGGGTCGGATTGCACGCTGCAACCCCGGAACAGCCCCACGTTGTCGGCCACCGAGCAGAGGTCGTTAAGCTGCTCGAACGATTGCTGCTCAGCGCCGTAAAGCTGTTGCAACGTCGGCGCACGGAAGCCCCGCGCGATGCTGGAGCGCCATGTGAAACCCGGCAGGAACTGCCAGCTGACGACCAGCCGCGGGTTCACCTGAACGCCGAAATCGCTGTACCGTGAAACGCGCATGGCAAGCTGCATGTCGAGACGCTCGGCCGCGGGGCGGCCTTCGAGCAGCGTGATGAACGCCTCGGCATACGCCTCCACGATGTCCCGCGAGCCGCTGACCGCACTGCGGTTGCCGCCCGCGGCGAGCGCGTTGCGCTGTAGCACGTCATCGGGTTCCGTGGAGAGTTTGTCACGCCTGTATTCGAGTCCGGAGGACAGTTCCACGTCGCCTATCATCGTGTCGCGCCAGAGCCAGTCGGTGTCGAGCGTCATCGCAAACATCTCGCTCGTCCCTTTGATGCGCGCTGAGGTCCCGACAAAATTCAGCATCTCCGGCGTGATCGAACCCACTTGGCCGAAGAGATTCAGGGGGACGCAGGGTGCGACGCAGCCGGCGCGCAACGCCTCGTCGATCCGCTCGATGTCCAGACCGTGGCGGAACGATTCCCGCGCCCGGGTGCGGTTGTATTGCATCGCGAAATCAACGTTCACGTTATCACCAAAATGGCGCGCGCCCGCGATTGCCCGGTAGGTGCGGGTACTGTTGCTCTGCCGCCGTGCCGGGAGTTCGGTGAAACGGCGGCGGACGTCGTAGATGTCTTCGCCAAAGGGGTTGTATGTCTGTCCGGCCTCGACGAGCAGCGGTATCGACTCGAATGCCGTAAACAGCGGCACCGGCGCCATCAGCGTCTCGGCCCGCGTCTGCGTGGCCATGGTTTCGAGGTACGCCTGCCAGGAATCGCTGAAATCCCAGGTGGCGTTGGTGAAAGCGCTGATGCGTTCCGAAGGCACAATGGACGAGGTGAAGTCGCGGTACTCGAACCGGTCTTCTGAGTTTGCCGCGCGAAAATCCGCGGGTGAGGTTCCCGCCAGACCGGCGTCGAGGATCAATGAGGTGCCATTCAGTCCAAACCGTGCCGGTCCGGTGGCGCTGCTGCGCTTATCGATACCACCGCGGGAGCGGTCGTCGGAGCTTGCCGAGAGCGGGCGGTCGGCGCTGCGCACACCCGACTGGTCATACCGGTTGAGCCCGGCGCTGAAGCGCCAGCTGCTGCCGCCGCCGCCGAAAAGGATCGAGAAATTCTCCGTCTGCAGGTCGTTTTCCGCGGATTGACCGGAGTAGACATCAATCACCACGCCGTCGATGTCCTGTTTGGTGATGATGTTGACGACGCCGGCGATCGCGTCAGAGCCGTAAATGGCGGAAACCCCGTCTTTCAGAATTTGAATCTCATCCACCATCGCCAGCGGCAGCGTGTTGAGATCTACGGCGCTGCCTTTCAGCGCATCGGTATTCAGGCGCCGGCCGTTCAAAAGCACCAGCGTATTGCTCGCAGGCAGACCGCGCAGCGTCACGGTTGCCGTGCCGTCACCGCCGTTGGAAATGAGCGTGCTTGCGCTGTTGCCTGCTACCGCGGGGACGTAGCGCAGCAGTTCACCGACGGCCTGATAGCCGGATAGTCGAATCTCCGTCGCATCGATGATGTCGAGGGGCATCGCGTGACCGAATGCCGGATTGCGAATGCGCGAACCGGTCACGTAACGTTCCTGGACCAGAACCTCCTCCACGAGGGGGTCGGGCTCCGGCACCGGCGCGGGCTCCGGTGCGCTCGGCTCGACAGCGACGCTGGTCGGGCACCCCGGTGAGATGGCAACCAGCCGCTCGCGCACGAACTCGTGCTGCAGACAGACGTCGGCCAGGAGCGCATCAAAGAGTGCAGGCAGCGTGAACTCTCCCTCCAGAGCTTCCACCTCGATCCCGGCGACCGTCTCGCGCGCAAAAAAGAGGGAGACTTCCAGCTCCGTCGCGAGCTTCAGCAGCACGTCGTGCAGCGCCCCGGCAGGGAGACTGATGGGATAGCGCGGCGCCGTATCGGCGACTACCGGTCGCGGCAGCCAGAGCACGAGGCAGGTCAGCGTCAGGGCAGCGCCACGCCGCCAGGAAGCCTGAAATTGGGCCAGATCCGACATGCGCGCATGCTAGCCAACAAGCGCGGGCTTTACAAAAGGGTTTCGGGGCCGTTTGTCAGCGGGTCGGACTGATGATGATCAGCGAATCGGAGACGGTGTTCCAACGGATGGGGAGACTCAGCCGCAACGCTTCGAGCATGGCGTCCTGATCGTCGAGCGTGAGCACCGCGCTCACGCGGGTTCTGGAGAGTGCTGGATCGTTGACGGTCATCGCTTTCGGCAGGTAGCGGTTCAGGTCGATCAGCAGGTCCTCGAGGGGCACGTCGTCGTAGATGAGCTGACCGCGCTGCCAGCCGAGTTCGGTGTCTACCGCGAACGCATCAACGTCGCTGCGGCCGGGTGTTACGGTCCCCTGTTCACCGGCGGTCAGACGTTCCGAGGCTGCCTGCAGCGCAACGGTCTGTGGCATCAGCGCGACGATCCCCTCGGTGACTTTGACGCGCGTGAAGTCCGCGTGCTCGCGTACCGTGAATGCGGTGCCGACGGCGCGTGCGCTCGCGTACTGGCCGGTGACGGTAAACGGGCGCGCCGGGTCCGGTTCGACGTCGAACCAGACTTCGCCGCGGGTGATGGCAACGCGGCGTGCACCGCGCACATAGTCGACGCTGATGCTCGAGTTCGTGTTGAGATACGCAATGGAGCCGTCCTCGAGGACCACGCGCGCCTGCTCGCCGTGACCGGTATCGTACTCGACGGCGCTGAACTGCGTGAGCAGCAAGACGCAGGCGAACACCACGGTGGCCGCCGCAGCGAGTGGCCAGTGCATCTTGAATGCCCGCTTGCGGGGTAGCTCGGTGTGCAAGGGAAGTTCGTTGAGATCGTGCCAGAGGCGGGTTGCATCATCGAACGCAGCTTTGTTGAGCGGTGATTCAGCGAGCCACGCGGCAAAATCGGCTTTCTCCGCTGCCGTGACGTCGGACGCACGTAAGCGCGCCAGCCACTCAATGGCCTCGTCTGATCGCTTTTGCTGCTGCTGGTCGAAACTTTCCATGTCGGATGCTGTGTCAGAAGCCATGATGTCAGGCCGGTACGCCATCGGCGACGCAAAGGCCTGGATCCTTTATCGGGATGCTGACGGTTTGGGCGGGTTCTGTCTATCTATTCGTCGGAAACCTATTCATCGGAAACCGATTCATTAAAAGCGAAACAGACCGCTTTGCAACCGCGCAATTCCTTCCTCTTGGCTATGAAACGAAACAGCGCGCCAATCCCTCAGCCGATTATTGTTCCAATTTGTTTCGAAAGTGCTTCAGAGCCTGAATGATGTACTTTTCGACCATGCTGGTGCTGACGCCGAGCTGCTCCGCAATGACGGGATACGACAGGTTGTTGCGCCGATGCATGACAAACGCCTGGCGGCACTTCGTCGGCAGCTCATACAGCGCGGACTCGACGGTATGCAGGGTCTGCTGGGCATCCACGGTGTCTTCGACGGAGCGGGTGGCATCGTCTCCGAAGACGTTGTGGCGGCGTTCGAGATTAACGCGGCGGATTCTGTCTATGCTTAAGTTTGACGCCGTCTGGAACAAAAACGCCTTGGCGTTTTCCAACTCCTCAGGATGATCCAGGCGATAGATGCGCAGCCACGCTTCCTGGGCCACCTCGCGGGCTTCTTCGACGTTTTTGAACCGCGCAGTCAGGTATTTCACCAGCGGTGCAGACTGCTGTTCGAAGAGTTCGGCGATGAAGTCGGATTTGGTCTGGCTCATGAGAGGCGCATTTTACTCTGGAAAATGCACCGGATGTAATAAAACTGAAAGAACTTCATGGCACATGTGCAGGGCAGATACGAGGCGCGAACGGCGCGTGATTGTGACCGAGTCTGCAGATTCGGCGTGGTCTGGACGCCAGTTGGGTCCAAGCCCGTGGGGTTTGCGTTAAGTTATTGATACTATTCAAGGTCCGGAGCGCTCTGCGGCTCCGGGAAAAGAACCTGGACAGGACATCTAAGGTACATGAACGAAGTGGCGACTGAAGTGGCAACGGAAACCCTGGACGAATCTGCAGTGCTCGATGCCGCCCCGGATGGCGCAGCCGACGTTGTTGACGCGGCGAGCCCGCTGCTGCCGTTCGCTTTTGCCCGCCGTTTCAGCATTGTCATCACGGGCAAAGTGCTGCCGGGCCACAAGAGTGACGTCGCCTGCAAATCACACCCCTCTCTGACCACCCTGGCTGAGGTCCGACGCCTGGCACGGCGTGAACTTAAGCTGCGCATGGTGGGTGACGAAGAGTTCGAGCAGCTGCTGGCCGACACTTACTCCCGCGACTCCTCCCAGGCCCGCCAGATGGTGGAAGATCTGGGCGAAGAAATGGACCTTGCAAGCCTCGCCGAATCGGTCCCCGAAACGGAGGATCTGCTCGAGCAGGAAGACGATGCGCCGATCATCAGGCTCATCAACGCGCTCCTCGCCGAAGCAATCCGCGAAAACGCATCGGATGTGCACATCGAGACGTTCGAGAAAGACCTGGTGGTGCGCTTCCGCGTCGACGGTGTCATGCGCGAAGTGGTCAGACCCAAACGCGAGCTTGCGCCGCTCCTCGTATCGCGCATCAAAGTCATGGCGCGGCTCGATATCGCGGAAAAGCGAATCCCGCAGGACGGCCGCATTGGTCTCAAGATTGGCGGACGCGAAGTCGACGTGCGGGTGAGCACCATGCCGGCAAGCTCCGGCGAACGGGTGGTGTTGCGCCTGCTGGATAAGCAGGGCAGCCGCCTCAGGCTGCAGAATCTCGGCATGCACGACGAGACGCTGTCGCGTCTGCAATCGGTGGTGCACAAACCCCACGGCATTTTTCTCGTCACAGGTCCGACGGGTTCGGGTAAGACGACGACGCTCTATGCGTCGCTTGCCGAGCTCAGCGCCAAGACGATCAATATTCTCACGGTCGAAGATCCGATCGAATATCAGCTGCCCGGCATCGGTCAGACGCAGGTCAACACGAAAGCCGACATGACCTTCGCCCGCGGGCTGCGCGCCATCCTGCGTCAGGATCCGGACGTAGTGATGGTTGGCGAGATCCGCGATCTCGAAACGGCGGAGATTGCCGTGCAGGCGAGTCTCACCGGTCACCTCGTCATGTCGACGCTGCACACCAATACCGCGGTGGGAGCGGTCACCCGCCTCATGGACATGGGCGTCGAGCCCTTCCTGCTGTCATCGAGCCTGGTGGGCGTGCTTGCCCAGCGCCTGGTGCGCACGCTCTGTCCGGAATGTCGCACCCAGCGTGAAGCCACCGCGGCAGAGCTGCAGTTTCTACGCGAGCAGTCAGCAATCGTCTTCGACGCTGCCGGTTGTGAAGCCTGTGGTCACACGGGTTACCGCGGGCGTACCGGCATCTACGAGCTGGTGGTGGTCGACGACACGATTCGCCAGCTCATCCACGATCAGGTGAGCGAGCAGGAATTGACCGGTTATGCCCGCCGCATTGCCCCGGGCATCAGAGAGGATGGCAAAGCCAAAGTGCTGAACGGCACCACCACGGTGCAGGAAGTGCTGCGGGTGACCCTGGAAGACTAAGGAACCTCCGAGACATGGCTGCGTTCGAATACGTTGTCCTCGACGCCAAAGGCAAGCAGAACAAAGGCGTCATGGAAGCGGACAGCGCCCGTCAGCTGCGCCAGATGCTGCGCGACCGCGGGCTCATGCCGCTGGAGGTTGCACCCGCAACCGAACGTGCCAAACGCAGCTCCGATGGCTTTTCGCTCAGCATGGGACGACGCCTGTCGGCGCTCGACAGGGTGCTGTTCACCCGCCAGCTGGCAACGTTGATAGCGTCGAGCCTGCCGATTGAGGAGGCACTGGCGGCGGTTGCACAGCAGACGGAACGTCAGCACGTCAGCGGTTTGATTCTCGGCATCCGCAGCAAGGTCCTCGAAGGCCATTCGCTGGCAAGCAGCCTGCGTGAGTATCCCGGCAGTTTTTCCGATCTGTACTGCTCTTCTGTCGCCGCCGGGGAGCAGTCCGGCTTTCTCGACCGGGTGCTCGAAAACCTGGCGGACTACCTGGAGCGTCAGTTCGACTCGACGCGGAACGTCGAGATGGCGCTCTTCTACCCGGTGGCGCTGCTGCTCCTCGCGTTTGCGATTGTCGGTGCGCTCATGGTCTACGTGATACCCGACATGATCTCCGTCATCGAGGATACGGGGCAGACGCTGCCCTGGTTTACCGTGCTGCTCATTGGCATCACCAACGTGCTGCAGGATTACTGGTGGGCCATTCTGATTGGCATCGCGGCAATTGTTCTGGGCATCCGCTGGGCGCTGGCGCAGCCGGCAATCCGTCTGCGCTGGGACCAGCAGAAATTCTCGCTGCCGCTCGTGCGGCGCATCAGCCGCAGCGCAAGTGCCGCGCGCTACGCCAATACGCTTGCCATTCTCACGGGCGCCGGCGTGCCGCTGGTCGAAGCCATGAACATTGCGAGCGAAGTGGTGGGCAACACGTATTTACGCCGCCGCCTGCAGGACGCCACGCAAACCGTGAGTGAAGGCATGAGCCTGAAAGTGGCGCTCGAGCAGGTGGGTCAGTTTCCGCCCATGCTGCTGCACATGGTGGGCAGCGGCGAGCAGAGCGGAGAGCTCGATGCCATGCTCGGCAGAGTTGCCACCTATCAGCAGGATGAGGTGGAACGGATTGTCGCCACCATCGTCAAATTATTTGAACCGGCAATGCTCCTCATCATGGGTGGCGTTGTACTATTTATCGTCATGGCCGTGTTGTTGCCGATCCTCAGCATGAATCAGCTGGTATAGACGGGATTCGAGGCGCCGGGGCCAGGACATGATCTAGAAGGAGTATTTGGCATGCAGCAGCTGAACGAACGCCAATCCGCGAGGGGATTTACCCTCATCGAAATTCTGGTTGTCGTGGTCATCCTCGGCATCCTCGGCGCGGTGGTGGTGCCGCAGATTCTCGGCCGGCCGGATACCGCTCGCGTGCAGGCCGCGCAGAGCGACATCCGTAGCCTCGCCAGCGCCCTGGACGTCTACCGTCTTGACAACTTCCAGTACCCGTCATCGGAACAGGGGCTCGAGGCGCTGGTGCAGCGCCCGAACGGATTCCCGGAGCCGAAAAACTACAATCCCGATGGCTACATCAAGAAGCTGCAGTCGGACCCGTGGGGCTCACCCTACGTGTATGAGCGCACCGACGGTGGCTTCAGGCTCTTCAGCCTCGGCGCGGACGGCGCTGAAGGCGGTGAAGGTCTGAACTCGGACATCCGTTTCGCAGACATCTGAGTTCACGATGTCCGGCGCCCGCCGTACAGCCGGTTTCACCCTGATCGAAATCCTGGTGGTGGTGCTTGTCGTTTCGATCCTCATGGGGGTAGTCGTTGCGTCGTTCACGGGCGCCGATCGTGAGCAGGCGCTGCGCGGCTATGCGGAACGTCTGGCGCTGCGCATCGAGATGGCCCGTGACAAGTCACTGCAGGCCAACCGGGAGTGGGGTTTCTACGTTGACGAGAATGGCGTGCGTTTCGCCGAGTTCGACGAGATCAACGCCGAGTGGATCCCGCGCGGCGAACGTCCGTTCAGCGCGGAAAGCTTCGACAGCGAGCTCGAAATCGAAGTTGATGTCGAAGACTTCGACTTCCTGCTCGGTGAGGCGGATGAGGACGAAGACGACCTGCCGGACGTGGTGCTTTTTTCCAGCGGCGAAACCACGCCGTTTACCATTACCCTCGATCCGGTGGACTGGGAAACGCGTCCGTGGCATCTGAGCTCCGACGGCTTCACCCGCACCGAGCTCACCCGCGGTGAGGCAGCGTTGTGAAACAGAGCGGTTTTACGCTCCTGGAGATGCTGCTTGCCATGGTGGTCATCGCCGTTGTGGGCATCACCGTCTCTTCCGCCGTGGGTGGCGTTGCCAGCCAGACCTTCTCGCTGGAACGGCGCACCATGGCGCATTGGGTGGCGCAGAATCAGCTGCACAAGCTGCGCATCTCACTGCGGCGGGAGGCCGCGGTTCTACCTGAAGGCAAAGACGCCACGCGGATATACATGGGTGAACGCAACTGGCAGGTACGCACCGAGGTGACGGCCACCGATCATCCCTGGGTACGACGTATCGAAGTGCAGGTTTTTGAGCTGCAGGACGGCGATGAAGTCGGGCCGTTTGATACCGCGGTGGCGTTTGTGGGGCGGTACTGATGCGACAATCGAGCACACGCGGGTTCACCCTCATCGAGGTCCTGGTGGCTTTTCTGATCTTCGCCATCATTGGTCTCGTCTCGAGCCAACTCATGAGTCAGACAATTACCCGCAACGCGGAGCTATCGGAGCGCGGTGAGCGGCTGGGTGATCTGCACCGCGCGATGCAGATCCTGCAGCGTGACGTCATGCAGCTGGCCGACCGGCCGATCCGTGACGAGTACGGCGACCGCGCCGAGCCGCTCATCATCGGCACGGACGGCGCCATAGAGTTCTCCCGCGTGGGCTGGCGCAATCCGCTGCAGCTGCCGCGCTCTGAAGTGCAGCGCGTGGGTTATCTGCTGCAGGACAACAAGCTCATGCGAGGTTACTGGCCGGTGCTCGACCGCGCGCAGGATACGGAGCCTGCTTACCAGACGCTGCTCGAGGACGTGGAGCAGGTGGAGTTTTACGCGCTCGACGCATCCGGCAACGAGCACACCTACTGGCCGCAGCCGGGCGCGGATCCGACGGACCTCGAGCGCAGGCTGGTCGGGCTGATTCTGCGCATCGAAGTGAGCCCCTATGGCGTGATCGAGCGGGTCTGGGAGGTGCCGAGTGTATAGCCGTCAGCGCGGCGTGGCGCTCGTCAGCGTGCTCCTCATCGTTGCGATACTGCTGGCCGTCGTCAGCCGGCTGATGGCAAACCACAATCTTGTCATCAATCAGCACCAGAACACGTTCGAGCAGAATCAGGCGCTGCACTATGCGCTGGGGGCGGAGACGCTGGCCCGCCAGGCGCTCTACGAAGACCACCAGATTTCGGGTCAGGAGGTAGACCATCTCGGCGAAATCTGGGCCCAGTCGACCATGCCGTTCGAACTCGACGAAGGCGGTTATCTCGAAGCGCAGCTCAGGGACTTGAACGGCTGTTTCAACCTCAACGCGCTGGCAGGTGCAAGCGTGCGGGAGGGCGATGGCGAAGCGCGGGAGCAGGATACCGGTGACAGCCTCGTCAGCTTCCGGCGGTTGCTCGACAACGCCGGGGTCAATTCGGATCTCGCCTACGCCTGGAAAGACTGGATCGACGGTGATCTCGAAATCACCCGCTCCGGTGCGGAAGACTCGGAATACCTCGTCCAGCAGCCACCGTTTCGCACGCCAAACCAGCGTGTGCTGCATCTTTCGGAAATTTACTTGATGCCTTATGTCGAGCGCGAGCAGCTCGACCCGGTGGTGCCGTTTCTGTGTCTGCTGCCCGAGGAAGGCCTGCAGATCAACGTCAACACGGCCAACGCGCCGACACTTGCCGCGTTGCACGAGGAAGTGACGCTGGCCATGGCGGAGGCGCTTGTCGCGACAGAGCGCGCCTACACCTCGGTGGATGAGTTCATTCAGCAGAACGAAGATTTTCGCCCGGTGCAGCAGGCTGGCGTGCTTTCGGTCGAAAGTCAGTACTTTCTGCTGCACGCCCAGGCGCAGGTCGGTGGCAGCACCGTCACGTTGCAGAGTTTGCTACAGCGTGACGTGGGTACGGGTTTCGTCACCGTCTTACAGCGTGATTTTGGTAAACTCTTCCGCTCGCAATTGACGGCCGACGTCGAGGAAACCTGAATGCCGCGCCTCTTCCTGAGAGTTTTGTCGGAAGCGCAGCCCCTGCCGGAAGGGGAGGGCTTCGATATCGGCGTTGAATGGCTGATCAAAGAATCGGATGGCAGCGTGCGCGGCAGTGGCGTCACCGACTATCGGGGGCTCGCCGACGTCGCGGATCCCAACGTGGACTGGCTGGGCGACCCGGATAATACGGTGGTCATTCTTCCGAGCCAGTTTGTGCTCATGGCCAACTGTGAAGTCCCCGGGCGCAGCGCCGCCCAGATACGCCGGGCGCTGCCATTCGCAGCCGAAGAGTTTGTCGCCTCCGACATTGAATCGATGCACATCGCCCACGGCACGATACGCCCGGGCAATCCGGTACTGTGCAACATAGTTGCCCACGAGCTGATGACCAACTGGCTGGCTTGTTTCAATTCGCTGCAGGTCACGCCCGGACATTTTGTCGTCGACGCCGAGGTGCTGCCGCGCGGCGCGGGGCAGGTCTCCGCGTTGTTTGAAGGGGATACCGTGCTGATTGCCAGCAGCGATCAGGCCGCAACCGTGGACCGCGGCAATCTGCTGTTTGCGCTCAACACGCTGGCGGCTGAGCAGATTGTGGCGGTGAACGGTGAAATTGCCGATCTCGAACGGGGCCAGCTCGAAGGCAATCCGGACGTTGACACCATTGCCACGTCCGAGCACGGCGTCATCGATTACCTGGCCGATCAGTTCGACAGCGCAAGCTGCATCAACCTCCTGCAGAGCGAGTACCGTCCCGTCCGCCGGGTTAATCCCAACGCCACGCGCTGGCGCAGCATAGCGGCGCTGGCGGCGGTATGGATTGTCATCGGCTTTCTCGGGCTGATCATTCAGGGCTGGTGGGCCAGCTCCGAAGCGGACCGTCTGCAGGAAGAGAGTTTTGCGCTCTACAAGGAGCTGTTTCCCCAGGAAAGCCAACCCGTTGGCGTCGATCAGCTGCGCCGGCGGATGGGCGCCAAGATCGGACAGAAAACGACGGCCGGTGGCGCCAGCGCCTTCGTAGGCCTCGCCGCGCACTTTGCCAACGCGGCGGATGCGAACAGTCGGGTCCAGTCCATGAATTATCAGGGCCAGCGTGAGGAGTTGACCGTTGAGGTCATGCTGGCGAGCTTCCAGGCGTCGGAAGAGCTTGAGAAGAAGTTGAGCAGTGCGGGCATCGATGCGGAATCGACGAGCCTGGAACGCGACGGCGATCAGGTCCGCTCGCGCATGCGATTGAGGTACCGCCAATGAGTCGTCTCGATACCATTCGCTCCGGCTTCCGCAATTCCGGCGTCGGACGCTGGTTCTACGGCCGTGAACGCAACGAGCAGTGGATCATCGCCGGGCTTGCCGCTCTGGTGCTGCTGGCCGTTGTCTGGGTGGCGGTGTGGAAGCCGGTATCCGACTGGCAGGTGATCGAGAAGCAACGGCAGGAGAACGCTCAGCGGCTTCTCGACTGGATGCGTGCCAATGAGCAGGCCGCTCGAAGCGCCGCCGCAAGCCGGCCCCGCGGCCAGCGTCCGAACTCGGTGTCCGTGATCGATCGCGCCGCGTCGGCGCACGACTTGACGTTGAAGCGCCTGCAGCCCGAGTCCAACGGGGTCGTCAGCGTGATCCTGCAGCAGCAGTCGTTCAACCAGATTGTCAGTTGGGTGTCCCAACTCGAGGAAAACAATGGAATTTCTGTCGAACGAGCCAGCTTCGACAGTGAAGACGCACCCGGCTACGTCAACGCTCAACTGCGTCTGAACTGACGCTGAGGGTCAATCCGCTCGGCAGAAAGCGCGGGTTCTTCAGTCCGATCATGCCAATGCGAGACGTGGTTCTCGCTGCTCGCGGACTCTGATCAACGAATTTGCCCCTCCAGGTCATAAACTGACCTTCATTCGACGAGAGACTAGAGGGACGGGATGCAGCAGTCGGGAGATCCTAAATCACTGTTCGGAGCCATTCACACACACGTGACGGGCGAGCTCATGCAGCTGATGGAAGGCTTCTATTCCAACATCGAAGACGGTTTGTTTGAGCTTGCGTACGCCAACGACGATCAGGTGCAGCAGCGACGTGTGGTAGAGCTCATGCGCGAACTCCGGTTCCGCCGTCAACATCTGCTGAAAACCTTTGCCAAACGGGTGAAGTCGGCCGGCCAGCACTGGCTGAGCGCGCCTGATCAGAGCGCCGATCGCATCGAGGAGCGGCTGCTTGCCAACGAGATGGCGGCCAAGTGCGCAGCGCATTTCGGGCCGGTCATGCAGAGCATTGCCGAGCGCACGGCACACGCCACGCATCGTGAGGTGGATCGCCGATTACTGCCGGTAAGCCCGGAAGAAGTGGCGTTTCACTTTGTCATGACCTGCCGCAGCGTGCAGTTCGACAAGTACTCCATTGCGACCGTGCAGAGCCTCTTCGCCCGCTTTGTGCTGGATCGCCTGGGCGGTGTCTACGGCCGGATCAACACGGATCTGGAGGATGCCGGCTACTACACGATGGCTGAGCTCGATCAGCTGTCGGTATCTACCGCCTGAGAAAATTCTCTCAGGCGCGTCCGGCAGACCAGAGATACGCCTGTAAGACCGTCGCGCGGCGCTCGCCGCGACGCCTGTCGGCGTGTTGAATGGTGCTGCTGCGACGACGACGGTCGCGCAGCACGCGGCGGTCACGGCGGGGTGGGGCGGCACGGCACGGTGTTCCGTTCACAGTCCCTCGCTTTCTTTTTCCCACAGGCGCTCGCGCTGAGCCAGCTGCTCGCTGTTGTCGATGAACGCAAGCTCAACCTCGTTGTCCAGACGTTTGAGAATGACGTGGTCGCCGTTCACCTTGTGAATGATGTGGCGTGACGACGACTTCATCGGCAGGCCGTATTTCGCCCGCAGCGCCTCGGCAATCGTGTCGAACTCGACGTTGTGGAAGCGCCCGCGAATGACAATGGGATGCTTCGCGGGCGATATGGTCAGCTCCACGTCGCCGTTGACGAAGGGATCCGGCATGACGGGCAGTACGGCATAAAACGGCTGGTCGATGGGGAACTGCTGGGTTGAATTGCGGGCGAAGGGACGTTCGAAACGGATGCCGAAGGCGCCTTCCAGGCGGTACTGATCCCCCAGCGTAAACGTGTCGGCAAAGCGCACCTGCTTGCGTCGCTCGAGGACCAACTTGCGCTTGTCGAGCTTGGCGATTTCGCGCTCGTGCGCGGCGTAGCGCCGTGTCTGGGTTTCCGCCCAGATGCCAATCATGGTGGCATCCAGGTAATCCATGGTCAGCCGTTTGCCGCAGCTCACGTCAATCTGGCGGCTGCTGAACACCACGCGCAGGGCCCGCTCTCCGGCGGCGTTGGTGTACTCAGCGTCGCCTTCGACCTCGTACTTCTTGCTGATCGTGCGCTTGAGCCAGTCGAAGCTGTCGCCGCAGTCCGGATTGTCCACGTGTGCAACCACACGCATCACCTCTTTGTTGGCGTTCAGCATGACATAGGCTTCGTGCGGGCTGTCCCGGTAGAGCCGCGGCAGTTGCGGCTCGATGAGGTGATGCCAGGGATGCAGGCCGCCGGGCTCGATCGGCGGTAGCGCCATGGATCGGTTGTCGGGTAACGCTGCGCCAGGTGGGTTGGTGATCTCTGCGCCGGTCTGCTCGTCGGGCAGGACCTTGCTCAGAGTGAGGCCGAGGCCGCCGTAGATGGGCATCTCCGCGGTGGCCGCCTGTCCCGGCACAGGCAGGGACACCAGCCAGATTGCGGCCCAGGCCAGTGGTCTCTTCAGCACACGTAGCGTCCGTCGTTGCGGCGCCGCTTACACTCACGCTCGACGTTGTCGCAGCGGATGGCCATGCCGGGGCTCTGGTCCTGTGACATGCGGCACTCGTGCATGGAGTCGGCCAGATCCTGATCCGGTATCGCTTCGAATTTTTTGTTGCCGCAACCGGCAAGGGCCAGGATGGCGGCGCAACCTAGAGGGATGAGTCCTTTCACTTGAGCCCTGCAGATTCGTGATTGGCTACTCTAAAAGTAGAAGGCAATCGGCAGGTTGTCGAATAGGGTCAGACGTCCTCGCCGGACTTTTGCTCCGGCGACTTTTCACTGGCGCCGCGGACGATCGCCTGACCGACATTGTCCAGCGTTTTGTCGATTTTCGTCCCGGCTTTCTGCAACCAGGGGTTGTTTTCCGCCTCTTCGAATACCCGGTCCTGAATCGGCCGGAGAATGTCGTCGGAGGTGGCGCCGCGACGCCGGTAGCCGAAGAGATTGATCCAGTATTCGGTGCGCCTGCCGAATTTCAGCACCTGGTGGAAATAGCGCGCCGGTCGGCTGCCGCCGACGAGGAGACCGGCCAGCGCCGCAACCAGAGAAATGGGGACCAATGCGAGATCCCGCAATCCATCAGCTGCGAGCTTGAATTGGAAGACGATGACGTCCCAGACGAGCGTCAGGCGGGACTGGTCGCTGCTGTCGGCGGCGTCGTCGCCGGATTGTTCGCTCATGACGAGGTACACCTCATCGTGACCCTTCCCCGACGAGCACAACCTCGACGGTCTGTAGGAGGATGATGAGGTCGAGGAGCACGCTGTGGTTTTTCAGATAGTAGAGATCGTACTGCAGCTTTTCTTTGGCATCCTGCACCGAAGCGCCATACGGATAGCACAGCTGCGCCCAGCCGGTGACGCCGGGTTTGACACGATGACGCTGCTCGTAATAGGGCAGCTGAGCCTGCAGGCTATCGACGAATACCGGCCGTTCCGGGCGCGGGCCGACCATGCTCATCTTACCGGAAAGAACGCTGAAGAGCTGCGGCAGCTCATCCAGATGGGCGCGGCGCAGGAAACCGCCGATGCGAGTCAGACGCGGATCGTTGCGATCGGCCCAGACGGCGCCGTCTTCCTCTGCGTTGACCCGCATGGTACGAAACTTCATGACCTGGATGATTTCGCCGTCGAGACCGACGCGTTCCTGACGGTAGAGGATGGGACCACGGAAGCGGTCGCAGATGGCTACGGCCAGCGCCGTGAGCAGGATGATCGGCGCAAAGACCAGTAGTAGCCCGATAGCCGCCAGAATGTCGAAGGTGCGCTTGGTGAACGCGCGCCACCAGCCCGTCGAGAATCCGTCCGAATAGACGAGCCAGGATCGCTGCAGCAGGTCGACGTCGAGCTTACACGCCTCACGTTCGATGAAGTTCTGCACCTCGCAGACTTCAATGCCGGACAGGCGGCAGTCCATCAGCTCATCGAAGGGTAGGGGGGTATTGGTCGAATCCGCCCGGCGGTCGTCCGCAGCGACCACAATCTCGTCGACGTCCTGGTCAACACAGAAGTTGAGGAGCCCATGTTTCGGATAGTCCATGACGCTCGCGCCGTACTCAGACACCACATCGTCGGTGCCCGCCTGGCGCAGAAACCCAGTGAGGATAAACGCGCGCTGATCGGATCGGCGGCGCATCCGGCTGGCAATTTTGATTGCGCGGTTACCGGCTCCGAGCACGCAAACCCGACGTTTCATGAAATCGTCGCCGATGAGGTTTGATGTCAGCCAGCGTAGAAACGCGACGAAAATGAACGCCTCGATCGTGGCAAAGAGGAGGACGCCGCGGCCCTCTGATAGACCGGTAGCCAGATAGAGCAGCACAGCCATGCCCAGCGTGCCGAGCAGGAACATCGCAACTGCGGTGCGCAGGAGTACACCTACGTAGCCCTCGCGCAGACGCGCTTCGTACACGCCCATGGCCGCCATGAAAAAGGTGAGCATCAAGCCGAATGAAACGGCAAACGGTAAATGCTCGTAGAAAACGGGGAACTCACCGTAACGCGTAAAGAAGCCGGTATATGCGGCGAATCCGATGGCAATCGATTCGAGCGCCGCGGTAATGAGGAACGGCGTATGTATATAGTGCCTCAGGATGCGTATGTGTGCCATGTCAGCTGGCCATCCTGAGGTCCACGTTTCTGAGCTCGCGTATGGCCTGCTTGCTGGATGCGCTCAGAATGAAGCGCCAGTAGACATACAGTAGCGCCAACGAGGCTGCCACAACGAGGGTGAAGCTCCACAGCGGGTAACCGTTGGCCAGCATGTTGCGCGTGCCGAGCAGGGCGGCCAGAAACAGCGTGTTCACGAGGAGCGGCTTACCGTATGCCTGTGTGACCAGGTCGTGAACGGAGATCTGTAGCTTGAAACCCGCAAACACGATGTAAGGCAGCTGCACGGCGATGATCGAGGCGAGCATGATGATTCCCGCCGCTTCGACCTGCGTCAATGGAAATGTTATTTGAACCGCGACGAGCATGACGAAAGCCGATGCAAAAAGACACAGCAGCGAGATGCGTCCATGCTGATTGGTGCCGCTCAGCGTACGATTGCTGATGGCGTAGTTCGAGTGCAGTAGACACGCGCCTGCAAGCAGGCTGGAAACGTTGGCAACAACAAACTCTTCGCCCATCCATAGCTGGACAATGGCATCGCCGTACACGGCGAAAATACAGACTATCGGCAGTGTAAGCAGCAGTCCTGCCTGGGCGCCGTTCAGGTAGAGAGCACGTATCGCGCTCTGATTCCCTTCGGCCAGATAGCCGCTGGCAATTGCCGGCACCGAGATGCTGAGCCGGTCGACCAGTCGATTGATCTGTCTCGCAATCGTGGTATAGCGCGAGAACGCGGCGAGCGCGAGCGGCCCGGCGCTGAAAAAGAGGACCAGACGCGCAATCTGAAAAAGGACCAGTTCCTGCACGACGCTGACCGATGTTTTTATCCCGTAGCGGACCAGCTTACGCACGGCGCTCACGCGAAATAGCTCCGGATGCGCACTGAATTCCATGCAGTGGCTGGTGGCGTAGCTGAAGCGTACGGCTTCGGCTGCGAAGCGCAGTACCGCGGTCACCACGGCCAGGCCCACAATGCCGTAACCGAGTAACAGTGCAATGATCATGGCGACGGCGAGCGCAATGTCATGCGCGGTATTGATTAGCTCTGCAACCCGTGCCTTGTGGGAGCCGAGCAGCAGCCCTTGTGCGAAGTCTCCGAATACGACAAAGCCGACGCTTAAACCCAGATAGAATCCAATTTGTCCGAGGAGTTCGGAGTCATTGGCGCCAATCTGGGTGGCAGAACCGGCAATGAGCGAAAAACCACCGACAAAAGTCAGCGCCAGAGCCAGCGCAAACACGAGCTGACACCACACGCCGGTTGCGCAGAAGACGGTCACGTCCCGGAAGTCCCCGGAAGCACGCAGATTCGCCGTGAAATAGCTGATCGCGGGCCCGAAGCCGATACCGGAAAAGCTAACATAGATTAGAAATGACCATCCTAAGTCCCATAAACCTAAAGGGATTTGTCCGACCGATTCGTAGATGAGGCGCGGCATGATGAAACCGATCACAACCGCTACGGCAAACGCAACCGCGGACGCGGCGACGTTGCTGGAAAGTTGGGTGTGTCCGGTCTGACTCATCTGACGACGTGGCGTGACAACGTTTTCAAGGGTATGAGCCAAACCCTATCAATGTGCGGGTATTTCGGAAAGCGTTGTGCGCATTCCTTGTTGACAACGTAAAAATGGGTCGGACTCGGGACTCAGCCGCTTTGGAGGAGTATGCAACCGCTCAGAGCGCTGAGCATCTGCCAGTGTGGAACGCGTTCAAAACGGTGACGTCGGGATCTGGCATGAGACTTACGCAGTTGGCGCCGGCAGGGACGGGCAACACGGATTAGCGGGGGGATCAACAACGGTGGAAGCGGGTCCCTCTGAGCCATTGATCCAAGTCCGCCGAGAGCGTCACTTTCAAAATTTAACATAATATATATTATGCGCAATTCAGGGGCGCGAGGTACAGGCTCAGCGGATTCGAGCAGAAACCAGCTCTGTTACGTATTCATGGCCTTCTGGGGAGAAATGGCAGTT
Source organism: Pseudomonadales bacterium (assembly GCA_028285415.1). Classification (GTDB taxonomy): domain Bacteria; phylum Pseudomonadota; class Gammaproteobacteria; order Pseudomonadales; family Azotimanducaceae; genus UBA4421. Next base: position 106,013 of record JANQPF010000008.1, on the reverse strand, counting down.
GTTCCCGTACATCTCGTCGTAATTCTTGTGGGTACGCATTGCGTTGGCTGTGTTGATACAGTTCAACCCAAGATCTCCACACGCTGCCATAATTTGGCTTTCTGCATACTCGTAGTCAGGAACGTCTCGCTTGCAATATCCAAAAACCAGCACGATGAGATTACTACCGAGCTTATCTGCAGTCTGTTTGTATCGCTTGAGGATATAGTGATTGAGTCGAGCGTGTTCTGGGTAATCGACGCTGGACTCGTACCCCAGGTTTCTCAAGATCCGCTTTTTTGCCCAGCCCGCCAAATTTGCTATCTGCAGACCGCCATGCGAACGCTCATCGTGTTTCCTCAGGAAGGTTGAACGCTGCTCAACTGGCACACCTGCAAGTTCGTAGTCAGCTCGATTTTCACCAGCTTGGAAGGAGGGTTTAGGTCGATCTCGAATGGCCATCGCGTTTCGGAAGAAGTCGTCGACAAAGTACCCCAGCACGACATAAGAAGGACTCAGTCCAGGGCCCTCCTTTTCTAACATTAGAAGCGATTGGTCTGCGCCGTACGCGTTGACTCCTGCGTTAATCGCTCTGACATTGTACTTTCGGCCAATTCTTGCGGCGAACGTCTCGGTGTGAGAAACGCCGAGTCCGTAAGTGAAAGAATCGCCGACAAAGAGAAAGCTACGGGTTGTCTGGGCGCTTTCTTCAGGTACCGTTCTAAAGCCGTATTCGTCATGGAGGACACCTTCCGCTTCGTATAGCGGCTTCATGCGCCATCCTAGCTGCGGATCGTATATCGTATCCCGTCCCCTACCCTGCGTATCGCCCTTCTCCAGACTCCGATTGTGTTCGATCCAGAATGGTTCGAATTTCGGGTCCAAGAAAAACTCCGCTTGAAAGGCTGTGCGCAACAATAGTTCGGCGGCAGCAGCTGTGAGCAGCAGGCTCAGTAGGATGGTCAATGACCATTGTGTCAATGCGCGTTTTACTCGGGAAGACATGCGAAATCCGCGTCTGCTACACCGCGCCATCCCCCATGACCACGGCGGGGACCAATTTGAACAAAATCTTGATATCAAGCCACAAAGACCACTCGTCGATGTACTTCAGATCCAGCGCCAACCACTGATCGAAAGATAAAGCGCTACGACCTGAAACTTCGCGCAAACACGCCAATCCAGGGCGGACGCTGAATCGCTTTCTTTGTATGCCTTTGCTGAAAAGATCGACGTCCCTGGTCGACATTGGTCTGGGTCCCACGAGGCTCATTTGTCCAAACAGGACGTTGAACAGTTGAGGGAGTTCGTCGACGCTTGCTCGTCTGATTAGCTTGCCAACTTTGGTCACTCGCGGATCGTTCTTCATCTTGAAGATCGGACCATCGGCTTCATTTAGATGTTCAATTTCCGCTAATCGCCGTTCAGCGTCCTGGTACATACTGCGAAACTTTATCATTCTGAATTTTCGTTTGTTCAAGCCGACGCGGACCTGCCTGAAGAAAACGGGCCCCGGCGATTCAAGCTTGATTGCCAAAGCGGTCAACAAAAACAATGGAGAAAGAACCAGAAGAGCCGGAACGGTGATGAGCAGATCGACGATTCGCTTAACGATCAACGAGCCCTCATCGCGCGAAATCGGGTTGAGGCTCAGCACCGGCCACGTGCCTATGCGCTCCAGATTGAATTGCCCTCCTTCGATTTCGTAGATATCTGCGAGAAACTTCACGCAGACTGCCTGTTCTGCACACACCTCGACGACGGCGCCGACGTCGTCGAGCAGGCTGCGCGGTAGACATATGATGACCTCATCTACGACGGATTCTTTCAATATCTTCTTGATCTCCCGGATGTTGCCGAGAATCGGAACATCTTCACTTTCCCCAATCCCTTCGTCGGTGAGAGGGTCCAGCATACCGACTATGTTGATGCCCCAATCCGAGTTGTTCTGGTAAACGTGCATGAGGCGGCGAGCGCGGCTACCTGTGCCGACGACCAGCACTTGGAGAAAGTTGTCCGGGTGTTCGCGTCGTCCGGTGAAATACCACCAGCGGAGGAACAGGCGGTTGCTCACGATAGCCGTGACGAGCAGGGCTCCAAAAAGTAGTATCGCATAACGGCTCACGAACTCGAATTTGCCGAAATACGCTATTGCCAACATGCAAATGACAACGATAGCTGCGTATCGGGTGGCCAGAAATGCAACGACCAGCATCCGCTTACCCTGCAACCCGGGCAATTCAAAAGTGGACGCAACAAGGCTGAATAGAAAAACAACCGGACTCAGAAGGAGGTGATTTCCGACACTGGTTGCGTTCAGCAGACCGACCCACCATGCAGCATTCACAGCCACTAAATAGCAAAGGACGCTTATCGAAACATCTTGCGTTCTCAAGAGTTGCTTTAGGTGCCTACTTTTCGAGATCTGCATGGTTGTCGCGTTTGCGTCCTACAAAATGACTGTTATGAGCATGGTCAATCCGTCATTGAAAAACACCGCGCTGCTGGCTGATGGAAGATCGATAGGTGAGCTTGATCAAGAAACTGCACTTATGCGATCTGGGAATCTCGTGACACTGATGGGAAAAAAGTTTCAACAAGGGTCTCAATGTTCGCGAACGACTCGGGTTCGAGCGCATCGATGTCAACCTCTTCACCTCTCAGATCTTCGATGAAGAGAATCAGTTCAACCACGTCCAAGGAAGTCAGTAGGCCATCGTCGATAATCTTGGTTTGAGAGTCAAAGAACTCACGGTCGGTGACGTTTGCTCTATCGAGAATCCAATTCGATAGCACGTGTGGGATGTCATTGTTTGTCACTTTACTGTCTCGAAATAACTAAGTTCTAAAGCGCGGGAGCTTCTTTGAGGAACCCATGTTTCAAAAAGAATCTCACGAGTTTGTCTGATGCTTCGGCTCTGAAAGCCCGCTGCTTGGGATGGGCAATAGCCTCCTGGCGCAGCTGATAGCCGCCAGCCAGTCCCGCGTCACGGTACACGGAGGGGTTGTAGAAGTCCGTCCAGGAGGAAGCGAAATACCGCGCCAGCCAATCCTGAAAACGCTCGAGCTGGGCCGGCGACCAATCTTGGGTATGTCGCTCAAACAACTCAGCGGCCCACGCCCTGCCAAAGGCGAGGTGGCGGGCTTCGTCCCTGTGATGGAACTCGTTGATCTGACGTACCAGCTCGTTGATCCGTGAATCTTCTTGCATTTTTCTGTTATAAACGTCGCCGAGTTCTTCGACGATGAGAACTCGGCAATAGAAAACGAGGTCTTCTTCGCCCGGAGCCATTTCACGATCGATTGCAAGTTTTTTCTCGGGGTAAATACGCCCGAGGTACCGGTTGCAGAACAGGCTGAACATCACCATGTGCTTGTTTTCTTCGTCGATGAAATGATGAAGATAGTCGGTAATGGGCCCCATGGTGTCTTTGCGGTACATCCTTTCCGTCATCCCGCCGACGACCGGGCGTTCGCCAAGCAACACAAAACTGAAAAAGTTGTTTATTTCGTAGAAGCTCAAACGTTTTCGATCCGTCTCGTTCAGCGCTTCATAGGCTTCGGTGCCATATAGCGACATGAGCTCCGGGCTCATGTAGTACTCGGCCTCCGGATCCAGACTTTCTGGCCAGTCGAAACTGGTGTACGGATCCCATGCCCGTTCGATGGACATCGCCCCCAATCGGTCAACCAGCTCTGCAGCAGAATGTGGCACGTGGAATGCTCCGCAAAATGATTCGCTATGATAACGCGTTTTTATCGGTTTCAGTTGAGGATTACGCACGCTATGTTAGCGCTTTGTAACGTCCCGGGCGGGCAGCCTTGGTTAGCCCACCAGGATGCTCAGTGCCCTCTTCCGGTCGGTTTTACCGTTTGCTGTACGTGGAAGGTCCGCCACCGTGTTAATTTTCTTAGGGACCATATAAACCGGCAAATGATTCTGCAGGAACGCACCAATCTCTTCGACTGAAACTTCCTCTGCGACAACAAGTGCGCCAATAAACTTGTCATCGAGGTTAGGGTCGTCGTGGAAAACGACTGCGGTATCAACTACACCGTCAATCTTTCGAATTGCAGCTTCGATTTCACCTAATTCGATTCGATTGCCCATGTATTTGATCTGTTGATCGATCCGTCCGAGGTAGAACAGGACGGCATCCTCGGCGAAACGACCGTAATCTCCAGTCAGATAGATTGGATCGTGATAGAGGTCATGATCTGGATTCTGAACGAAAGACCCTGCTGTTTTTTCTGGATTGTTCAGATAGCCGTATGAAACTGATTTACCGCGAACGGCTATTTCCCCTTCAGCGCCGGGTGCGTTCGTCAGCGAACCGTCTGCAACGCGGACAAACACCTCCATGTTCCTTCGTGACTTCCCGATAGGCACGCCCTCTTCGCCCGGAACGGCATTCAGAACGTGAAAGGTACAGTCTACGGTTATCTCTGTGGGTCCGTACATGTTGGTGAATTGGGCTTCCGGCAACTGTTCCATCCAGAAGCTGACAACCTCCGGTGGTAGTACCTCACCTGCCGCAATAACGTGTCGAAGAGATCCGAGGCGGTCCCGGGTGACCCGTTTGGTACGCTTAAGTATGGAAAGCACGCTAGGAACGCAGAAAAATACGGTGATCTTCCTGTCCTGTAACCACGTTATCAGCTTGGGCATGATCTGGTTGAGTTCATCGTGTACCAGATGGAGTTGGGCGCCGGTACTGAGTGCCACATAGATATCGAAGGTGGAATTGTCGAAATACAGCGGCGCGTGATTCGCGACTCGATCCTGCTGCTTGATGCCGTATGTGTCCACGCACCAATCGATATAGTCCACAATCATCTGGTGGCTGATCATGACCCCTTTGGGTGCTCCGGTCGAACCGGAGGTAAAGAGTGCATAGGCGACGTCTATCGAGAGATTCTCGTATTCGAGGGCGTCCGTACGAGCCCCATGAATCTCGTCAATGTTGAGCACGTTTACCGGTACGGCCGCGTCCGCGAAGAGGGACTCGAACAGCGATGCGGTTTCATTGTCTACGACCACGGTGTCTGCGTTGGTTGCTTCGAGTATCTGACAGATCCTGTCGGCCGGGGATTCCGTGTCGATCGGCACGTACGCACAATCTGACTTCAGAATGGCAAAGATTGCCAGCAGAGAGTTGATGCTTTTGTGAATGAAGATAGGTACGAATTGACCACGGGTGATCTCGAGTGTCTTAAACTCGTGCGCGATCATGTTTGTCTGCTCGTCCAGTTCTCGATAGGTGATACTGTCCTCTCTACAGGACACCGCTATTTCGTCAGGGTAATTTTTAACTGAGTTTGTGAGGTATTCTTGGATGAGGTGAACCATGTTTAGTACCCGATCTCCTCAAGGAGATTCATTAGCTAGCTTGTCCCAAATGTCGCCGAGAGCATCTGCGGCAAATGAGGTCATTGCGAAGCGCCGAGCGGTTTCCGCTCGCGGCGAAACGTAGTCGTTGGCACCGATCCGCTGTAGCGAGTGATGTTGTACGAATTCTACTCGCGGGCGTCGTCGTGATTCGTAGTCAAGCAGAGCGCGGCTTATGTCGTCGTTCTGCTCAATGCAGGTCAACAACACCAATACATCTTCAAAGGCCATCGACCCGCCCTGAGAGATCGTCGGGGGCATTGCGTGGGCAGCATCACCAATCAGCAAACAACAACCCTTGACCCAGGTCGGTTGCTGCAGGTTCCAAAATTTACTCGGGATTAGATTGGTAGTGGTATCTATTGAAGCGATGGCTCTTGCCGCCGCTCCCGAAAAATGACGGAATGTCTCCTTCAGTGTAGTTACGGCACTCCCCCTCTCTTTCAGACAGTCGCTGACAATCGGTCCCGCTCCGCAATATGTTTCTCCGTTGGGAAGCGGCACGAGCAGAAGGGTTAAACCATTGCCGATGTAAGTCGTAGGGTGCGGGAGGCAAAATCCTAGGTCAGCAACAAACCGGTATCCGCTGTATTGGTCCAGGTCATTCAATAAGTCCTGTCCAAATAAAAGGCGTCGGACGCGCGAGTGCACCCCATCTGCCCCGACGACCAGATCGTATGATTGAGTTGAGCCATCTGAGAACGTCACAGACGTGCGGCGCTCATGATTAATCGAGTCCACGGTCAGTCCATGTCGTACTTGGCAATCTTGGAGCAGCAGACGGCGCAATAGCGAGTGGCGGAAGCTCAAGAATGGTGGCCAGCCAGGTCGTGTACAGTCTACCGTGCCGAGATGTCCCTCATCCTGATCGCAGATTTCCACTTGGGTGATACGCGCGGCCGCAGTGTCGAGCTCACGTATGCCTAAAGTGGTCAGTGCGCGTGTACCATTTCCGGTGATGAGAATGCCGGCGCCAGCCCGTTCGTCGAACGTTTGCGCGTTGTCTATCACATCAACTCTGGTACCTCTCCCCCGCAGCACTCCGGCAAGGAGAGAGCCGGCGAGTCCTGCGCCGACAATCAATGCATCATCTAGCTCGATGTGACTGGGGTGAGCCATCAGTCTGCTTCGAACCCGTGCGGTCCGTGGCCGTCCAGATTGGTCAGATGTAGGCCGCAAGCAGATTCACTAAGAGGGTCGAGCAAACGCTTCAACTTTGGAGAAAACGCGTACAAGCGCCTGTTTTCAAGAATGATGTAGCCCAAACTCCTCAGGCCACTTATCCAATCTGGATGCGACATGTTCGAACATATCAGGTCCACGTCGCATGATTTCAAGTACTCATGTGTTGGGCGCAGGACGTTCAACGCGTCGTCGGGGTGGGCGAAGCAGTCGGCCACGAGGCCTACTTTCAAGGAGCCGAACCGACTGTCGTCCACCATCTGTTTGACGAAAACGACGCTCCACCCGATGGGTCGCCCATCGGCACTAACTTTCAATCGGGTCGCTCCCTGAGGCCATCCAGTAGCCGGCAGCAGCGTATTCATCGCTTCTTTGTCTCTGAAGGCGATGGTTCCGTATGCTGATTTGTTAGCTTTCCATATTTCGTCCGCCCAGTCTCCGAACGAGTCAACTACCTCGACATGCGTTTCTTGCGCCTTCCGTGAGTTGGACAACCTAAGTAGTGCCGTTGCTGTTTTCATTGCGAACGGGCCGACGAAGGAATACGCGAACAGATCCAGCGCGAACCGACGGAGCTTTGTCGTTCGCAGGTACTTGTTCTTGAGGAGAAATCTGAGAGGTTTGATGACCTGAAAACAGAACGGGGTGCCATACAATCCCCAACCCATCTTTTGCAGCGTCCTTGCATCGTCCGGCTTGTGCCCCAGGCTGAAAAGCAGTTGGTATTGTTTTTCAGCCGCCCGTGCCAGGCGCAACATCAAGGGACTGTACTTCGTGTTGATTTCAGCCTCGGTGAAAGGACCCTGCCAGTCGGCTAACCAATGAACTTCTCCGTTTACTAGCCACTCTTGAGGCTTCAGCGCATAAGCGCCTCTGACAACTTTTTGATCTTCAACGGCGAGATGGTACTCACGCCACGTTCGTGCGCCTTCTTTGAATGGTATCCAATCCGGCGTCGAGTCGACGTAAAACCCCCACTCTGATCCGCCTGCGCGCATCCGCAGGTTGAACGCCTCCACGGCGGACGAGAATTCTCGGGAATGGGGAACAACTTCGATAGCCATACTGCGATGTCAACCCTGGGCGGGATGAGTATAAAGCAATTCAGGTGCGGCCTATGCTGGCATTTACAAACTTGTGAATTATGGACGTGTTTTTCCGGGTGACTGCAGTTGGATGTAACTAGTCAAGCGATTGATCAGTTGTGGAGATGCATTCGCGGAGATTGTTGTGCTCGGGCGCCAACTCAGCAGGTGCGAAATGCCACCGGCTATCTCAGTTTCGTCCTCGATGGACAAGATCAGCCCAGCTTCCGAAAAGTATCTGGCCGTGCCGATTTGGTGGTCGTTGCGAGTTTCGTTCTGTGCGGCCTGGCGAGGTAGAACCAGGAGCGGTTTGTCTGCCATCAAGACCTGCAGAATTGTTCCTGTGCCAGCATGGGATACGATTGCAGTGGAGGCGGCTATTCGTGTTCCGAAGTCCTCCGAACTCAACCAGCGAGAGAACGGGAAGGCTTCCGGTTCATAGCTGCCGTCTCCAATTTGACCGAAAATACTGATGCCTGGATTTGCAGCAGCCCACATGTCGACTGCGTGAATGAGGCGGTCAAACGGCGTCTGGTGACCCACCGTCACGAAGATCATAAAACTCTACCCGCGTATTCCGGTCCACCATCTTTAGCGAGATGCTCCCATTGAGTTAACCATAAATCAGCGCACCATTTCGCCAGGCGTCCAGAGCCTGAGAGCTCGTCGACATTCGCTATGCTGTCCAACCAGATGGTTTTTGCGCCTGCCAATTTGCCGATCGCCAGCGCCAACAATCCTGGCGCAGCGCCGGTCGTAATGACAATGTCGGGTCGTGTTTTCAGAACGATACGTGAGAGCTGCGCAGCGACAACGACTAAACCCATTGGGTTCCAACGTGTCGCGTCGCGCACGACTTGGAATGCATGTGCCTCGACCTCATGCCGGTAAGTTGCGTTCACCGTGACGAACTGCAGCTCGTGTTGTTCGAACGCAGGCAACAATCGCAGTAATTCAACCCAGTGGCCGCCACCTGAAGAAACGGCGAGGATTCGCATGATCAGATCGGGTCTGCAGACGCGGAAAACATCGATGCGTAGTAGTCAGCCATCTGATCCCACGCGTTGGATTCAGACCACGACGACACTCTTGTCGATGCAGGCTCGGTGTTGATCCGAATCAGTGGTTCGTCGAACGTGGTCTGCTGTTTAAGTTGCAAGCCACAGTCAAAGCCTGTTTTTGAACGCATGATCTGCGCACAACGTTCGGCGAATTGTCCCTGGCTCTCGATGTAGCCGCTTGGGTTTGTTCTGCTTGTGCCAGCTGTTGCAGGAGTATTCTGGACGAAGTCCACATAGGCACCAGCGAGCAAACTGACGTGAATGTTGTCCCGTACATATGCTGGGGTATTGACGGATGCGACCTCACCGCGCGCCCATGTTTGCATCAGGTAGTGCGTGAATCGTGGCTCTTCGTATGGGCCGAACGGGTTGGGGATGACAAATTTCCCAGAGTGCAGACCGTACTCACCGGCGTAGTAATTGATTATCTCGGCTGACAGAGATTTAGAAACCGCATACGGCGAAAATGAGGGTAAATCGGCGGATCCCGCACCCTCTCCTTTTTCGAAAACGGACCCAGTGTGGATCACCCGTTTGCAGCCTCGTTGCGCCATATCTTCCAACACTTCGCGCATATTATGGGTGTTACCAGCCAAGGCTGCGTTGATGTCGAAGTCAGGGCTACGGTAGTTGTGCACGTTCGCGGCATGGTGACAGAGTGCGTCCCAGGCGCTTTCACTTCGCACTAGATCTATGAAGCGTTTGGTGCCGAAGGAACATTCGTAAACGGTTGTACAGAGATCCGCAACTGCCCCCAGCCTGGCCTGTCGAACGCCTTCGTAGGATTCGGCTTTACCCTGAAAAGTCGCGACAACGTCGTGCCCGGCTTTTGCCAGCTCGCTTGCGAACCAGTATCCGGTAAATGAACTTGCGCCGGTCAACAGTATCCGCATCTGGTCTTGTTAGCTTTGCGTGGGAAGATGAAACGAGGGATCGAAATCCCGATGCTCCGCGTCTTTGTCCGAGATTTCGGTGGGTTCGATCGGCCACGTGATGCCGAAAGTTGGATCGTTCCAGCGTATACCTCGTTCCGAGTCGGGCGAGTAAAACTCGTCTGTGAAGTAAAAAGCTTCGGTATCGTCGGTCAGCGTAATGAAGCCATGCGCGAATCCCTTTGGCACGTAGAGCATGCGCCGGTTCTCAGCCGTCAGCTCGACTTGATAGTGCTGGCCGAACGTCGGGGATTCTTTGCGGATGTCTATGATCGTATCGCACAGTGCACCTTGAATGCAGCGAACGATCTTGGTTTCTGCATGAGGAGGTAGCTGGTAGTGCATGCCTCGCAATGTGCCGCGATTCGATGAAAGGGAGTTGTTGACCTGTACGAAGTTTGTAGCCAGGTTGAGTTCAGCAAACTCGTTGCTACAGAACACCCTGGAAAAAAAACCACGCCCGTCGCCACGACGCTCGAGATCAATCAGATACGCCCCGGCAAGCGGCGTTTCTGTAAATATCATTTATCGCCCCAATTCTTAACCTGATATCGCAACCTGCCCCACTCCCAGCCTGTCCATGCGGGCAGAAAGCGTACGCAGGCGTACGAACTTGTCACCCTCGAAGTCGCTTGCGCCAAATCCGTGTGCGACCATTTTTCGATACAACTCCTCCATGCCCGATTCGAGATTGTACGCGAGCTCAAAGTCCGGGAGCACCTTGGATAGCAGGTCGAAGTTGACCCGGTAGTTACGCGGATCGGCACCAACTTCTCCTGTGAACGTAATCTCAGCAGCGGGCATCAGGCGCTTCACTTGATCTGCAACGTCTTTGACCTGGTAGTTCTCGCTGTTTCCGCCGACATTCACTGCAAGATTGTGGACCCGATCTCGAGGCGCCTCCATAAAGGCGATGGCGGCTCGAGCAATGTCGTGGCAGTGGATGAGCGGCCGCCAGGGCGAACCATCACTCATGATACGAATCTCGTTGTATGCCAGAGCGCTGCCGAGCAGATTGTTCACGACCAGATCCGTGCGCAGCATTTTGGAGAATCCATAGGCGGTTGCATTGCGCATGTAAACTGGTGAGAACGTGTTGTCTGCGAGTGCGCTGATCAAGCGTTCCGAATCTATCTTGGATGATGCGTAAGGCGTGATTGGGTTCAGTGGATCGTGTTCTTCCAGGTCCAGCTTCTCACCCTGCCCGTAGACGGAACAGCTGCCGAAGAAGACAAACCGAGGAATCCCGACTTGCTTACTGATCTGCGCCAGCCTGACGGAGGCGTTCTGATTGATGTCGACAGTAATGTTCGGATCCAGATCGCCCATCGGGTCATTGGAAATAGCCGCTAGATGCAGAACGCAATCATGCCCTTCAAGATCTTCGGCTGTGATAGCACGAGTGTCCTTACGGAGTTCCTGGTCGGCTGGAAGACAGGGCTCCCACTCACATCCGTCAAAGAGCCCGAGATCGCAACCTGTAACCGTGTGTCCTGCCTGTTTGAGCAACTCGACCAGGTGAGCGCCTATGTAACCTTTGTGTCCGGTAACGAAAACTTTCATCGATGTACTCCGAAGATGGTTAGATGTCAGGCCGGCAGCCACGGTGCGTTGCCGTTTGCCCACAATGAGTCCAAGTACTCCAAGTCACGGACCGTATCCATACACTGCCAGAAGCCACTATGTTTGTAGATTGACAGTTGATTGTCTTCCGCGAGTCGCACCAGTGGCGCCTGTTCCAGGACGCAGGCTGGGTCGTTGTCGACATAGTCTACGAAGTCTCGACGAAAAAAGAAGAAACCGGCATTTATCCAGTTTGCTGTGAGTTCGGGTTTCTCGCTAAACGCAACTACTTTGTCGTCATCCAGCTTGAGTTCACCGAAACGGGATGGTGGATTGGCGCCCAGGACGGTTCCGATACGGTCATGAGACAGATGAAAATCGAATTCTTCTGCTAGATCTGCATCGGTCAGACCATCCCCGTAAGTGACCGCAAAGTGCGCGCTTTCGCCCAGATACTTTGACGTTGCCTGCGCGATTCGACTGCCTGTCATGTTCAGCTCACCGGTAAACGCGAGGGTGACTTCCCAGTCCTGGTCGTGATCAACGGAGTGAACCGTAAGGTCATTGGATTTTAGGGACACCGTAAAGTCTGAGTTCAGAGAATGGTAGTTCAGGAAGTAGGACTTGATGACTTCCGACTTGTAACCCAGACATAAAACGAACCGGCGAAAACCAAAGCTCGCGTAACAACGCATGAGATGCCATAAGATCGGTTTATCTCCGATCGGCACCATTGGCTTCGGCCGTGATCCGGTCTCTTCCTTGAGGCGTGTGCCTAGTCCGCCGCAAAGTATAAACACTGGTACGGACGATTTGTCATGCATCCTGCTGGTCCCAATTTGTCTGTTTCAGGGCTTGTTCCCGTTCGAGGGGCAGCCTAAGGGAATCGCGGCCACAAACATACTTCATCTTGTGCTCACGATGTAAAAAAGTGTGCGGGATCAAGCCTTCGAACTTGCACACGGACCCCTCGACCATGAATATGTTTCTAAGGTCAGCTTGGATATTGCTACTCCACTCAGGGAGAATGCGTCATCAAAAAATGGTAGGACCACATATGAATCAACAGGTCTCGGAGCGAGAAATTTCCAGCCACTCAGAGTTCTTGCCAGGAGCGATAATTCCCGAGTCCGTCATGTTTGGTCACCCCTCCCGGTTCAAGAATATTTGGCAGCCGACCACAGAGAGGATTCTTCTCGAGGAAGAACGTCTCAAGGACCAGACGATCACCGCCAGCATTCGCCCTGGAACGACCGGGACCTTTCTTAGTTACAGACCCGAGGGAAAGAGAGCCAAGCTCCACCTGGCCGTTGAAACCTTCCGTCACGGGCGCGTTCTCGATCTGGGTGAGTCACTCCTGTACGACGCGCGGTATGTGTTTAACGACAATATTGCGCACTTGTTGGGTAATCACACCGCTAACCTTGGATTTGCAAAGCGCTATCTGGGCGTCGAGCCAAGCGACTGTACCGTTGTACTTGGAAAAGGTACGTCGCAGATGGCCCACCGGTATTTTGATTTTCTCGGGTTCGAAACGATAGAGACCAATCGTGCTGTCAGAGGGAATTTGCTACAAGTGGCACTCGACTTTGAATTGCAGACCTATTCTCTGATTCCCTTCATTCCGGAACTTGAGCCGGAAGGTGTCGAGCGTGGTGGTGTCGAGAAGTTGTTCGTTTCCCGTAGTACGTCTCGCAAGATTTCAAACGAAGACGAAATCTGGCCGATACTGGAAGAGCGTGGCTATGAGCGATTTTACTTTGAGGATATCCCACTCGCCCAACAATGGGCATTGATACGCGACGCCTCCTACATTGTGGCTACGCACGGCGCCGCCTTGGGCTACTTGAGCGCCAAAGCGGGTGTCGAGAACGGTGCAGATTTCCAGTTACTCGAGATTTTTTCTCCGGGCCTCGTGGCGGATATTTTCCGCAAAACGAGCGCAATCGTTGGTGGTCGATGGATGTGCTGCCGCGGAAAGGTCACAAGCGAGTTTGCTGCTGCGGTTGAAGAAAGTGGCAACGTCAAAGCCATGGACGCCGCTGATTTTGAGCTGCACCCGGAAACGTTTCTCCAGGCCATGGATGAAGGAAATTTCTGAAAAACGGTCTATCCCGTGTCAGGATTCGACCTTGCGATCGGACGGTAGAAGGTAGTCTGGGATGCCGTCAATCCGATGGTTTTCACCCGGTATTCTCCCCTTCTCCGATTGAGTTCTTTCGCCATGCACGTCAAACGCGTAATCGAATACTCCCCTGATGAACGCGCGGTGACAAGCCCAGTTCCTGAGTCCGTATAACTTGACCTGATTCCGCCAAAACGACAGTAGGAGAGATGGTCCCCGGCGCAGCCAGATCCACCTGGGTGAGTATCGATTGATACAGATGAGCCGGTTTCGCGTTGTGTAGTATGTTATGTAAGGGGATTCTCTGCCCGTTGTGAAACTACCGAAATGCACCGCGGTCGCGTCTCCGACCGTCAAATATTTCCAACCTTTGTCATGAAATCGAAGACAGATGTCAAAATCTTCCCAGCAGGTGCCGAAGATTTCATCGAATAAACCAACCTCGCGCAGTGCGGCCGCACGGAAACACAAAGCTACGCATGGGATAAATTCACTCTCGATGGTCGGCCAGGCATCAGGTTCGTATGGCTCGCTTACGTTGAAATGCGTGTGCATGACCATGTCTCGATCGTATGTCGCCCGATAGAACTGCACGATCGGTTCATCGCCCGAAAACAGAAGGAGTGGCGTAGCGGCGCCAACCTCTGGCCTCGCCTCGAATTCTTCGACAAGACGTTCCGTGACGTTCGGCGCCAAAGTCGAATCGTTGCCGATCAAGTGGACATACTCGGCGTCCATCGCGAGCGCTTTTTCCATGCCGCGGTTAGCGCCTCCGGAAAAGCCCTGATTTTCATCCAACTGGACGAGCTCAACATCCGGAAATGCGGCTTTGAGCTCCGGGCCGCGAGCGGGCACAGAACCATTGTCGACGAGAACGATGCGGAGATTCTGGTAAGTGCTCGCGTATAGCGACTCGATACAACGCGTTGTAAATTCCGTGTCATTCCATGTCAGGACTACGGCCACAACCAAGGGCTGCTCGCTCATCGATTAGTCTCGCTTTTTTGTTCTGAAGCAGAATTGCTAAACCTTGAGTTGTTTGAGGGCGCGTTCTGGTGCGTTGACAACCACCGCCATATTGCCGGGGGGGTGTGCATTGTCGTGCATGACCTGATGCGCCTGACCTATTTCCGGGAAATCCCACGTCTTTGCCAACAACGGATCCAGCCGCTCCTGTCCGAGCAGATTGACGACCTCCTGACATTGTCTAAGGCTGGCGAAGTGGGAGCCTTGCAGGCGTTTGAGGCGCATCCACAAGACACGAGCATCGATGTCCAAGTTGTAACCAGACGTGGCCCCGCATGTGACAATCATTCCGCCGTTTTCGCATATGAAAATAGAAGTTGGCATTGTGTCTTGCCCTGAATGCTCAAACACGATCCATGGGTTCTGCTTCGCTCCCAATACTTCCCAGAACGCCTTGCCAAAATCGCGGACACCTCTTTGCCATTCGTCAAATCCTTCACCCCCGACTTCCGGCATCCGCCCCCAGTGATTGAAGTCACGCCGATCTATGGTGCCTGCTGCGCCGAGAGACATGCAAAAGTCGGCCTTTTCTGGGCTTGAAACCACTGCAATGCCACGACCTCCAAACTCGCGAACGATTTGAATTGCGGCGGTTCCCAGTCCGCCAGCGCCACCCCAGATCAGTATCGGATCGCCGGGTCGTACGACATGAGGAGCCCAACCCGTAAGTTGGCGGTAGGCGGTCGCGAAGCTTACGAACACGCTCGCAGCCTGCTCGAAGGTCAGATTTTCGGGTTTGCGAAAACACTGGAAATCATCGACGACAGAGAACTGTGCGAAACAGCCGAAGTTGTCCTCAAACCCCCAGACTTTTGTCGACTTTGAGGCAATCGGATCTATACCCATACGTATGTCGTATGCGTGTTCATCCCAGTGGCATGGCGAAACCATGACATGATCGCCGACTTGCAGGTCTTTGACTTCCGAGCCTACGGCCCACACAACCCCAGAACCTTCTGAGCCGCCGATATGGAAGTCATGGGGGTCACCATACTTCTGACGCGCTGCAATCATGTCGATGGGCTTAGCCAGCGACGTCCATACTCCGTTGTAGTTCACACCGGCGGCCATGACATTGATCATCACCTGCCGAGGGCCCAGCTCCGGCACGTCCATGACCTCCATCTCATACGCTGTTGCTGGAGCGCCGTAGCGACAAGGGCGTAGCACTGACGCATACATCTTTTCGGGAACGTGTCCAAGTGGTGGGATTTCGCCCAACTCATATAGATCCTTCTTAGCTGGCATATCGCCTTACTCCTTGCTCTGTGTTTGCTTGGGTTCCAACTTGTTCATTGTCGTCAGTCCGTATCCCGATCGGCTTAGCGCCGGACTGCTGGGCATCGTCGAGTACGTTGCGTACACGCGCTGCCAGTACTTTGACATTAGGTTCTAGAACCATACTGTCATGGTTGCCGGGTACAATTTCTACATCTACCCTGCCGCTCGTCCATGGTGCCCACCAGTTCCGATCTTCCATGAGCAGACCATCTACGTTGGCGCAACGACCGTTACCCAGGTCATAGGTGGCGTCCAGTGGCGGTCGGAAGAGAGAGATGTCAGTCGGCAACACGCGCATTTCGTAGTTCGCGAGCGAAGTTCTGAATGCTATTTCAATTTGGTCGGAGCGGAATTCTGCGGGAGTCCGTTCCGGTGCGTTGCCTTGCTTACTGCGCTTCTGCAACTCAAACCGGAGGCGCCGTTTCAACGAACCCAAAGGATTGTGCAGGATTTCCCTGCGCAATAACTGACCGCGGATGCGCAGACGATCGACGGTGGTCGTTTCAGGCCAAGCTGGATGCGGGGGGATAGAGTCCAGCATGACCAGCGCGGACACCTCTTCACCGGCCTGCAGCAGCTGATGTGCAATCTCAAACGCGGTTACGCCACCACCGGAAAAGCCTCCAACCATGTAAGGTCCGGTTGGCTGCACCTCGCGGATCTCTGCAATGTAATCCCGTGCCGCATCCACGAAAGTCAGGTGCGGTTCGTCTTCGCCATACAAACCTTTTGCCTGTAGCGCATAGACAGGCTGATCCTCGCCGAGGTGTGTTGCCAGATGCCGTAGGTTAAGTACGTTTCCGAACATACCCGCAACCAGAAACAGAGGTGTTCTAGTCGTATTCTTCGTTCGATTCATGGCAACGAGAAAGCGGTGCCGTTTTTGTGCAACACCCTCAGATGTAGCGTCGGATTCGTCAGCGTCGCCGACTTCGCTACGTAGTAGATCAGCAAACTGGCCGATGTTGGGAGCGTCGAACAATACCGAGATGGGCCAATCGACACCCCATTGCTTCTTCAATTTGGCAAACAATCTAACGGCAATCAGCGAATGTCCACCGAGATCGAAGAAGTCATCGTGAATGCCAATCTGATCTACGCCGAGAAACTCCTGCCAGATCTTTACAAGTTCGGTTTCAAATTTGTCGCGCGGCGCCTCGTACTCGCTTTCGAGGTCCGGTCGAGCGAAAGTGACCCCTACCGTTTCAGAGTTTGAGTCACACGCCTTGTCGATGCGCGTGCGCCAATCTTCCATGTTGATTGGGCTGACAACCGTTACGCCACCTGCGAGCTCCTGCAGACTTTTCTCCAGCGCTTTGGTTCCTTCATCCAGCAATATGCCGCTCTCGTAGGATTCAAGAAAGACCGCTTCGATGGGGGTAGGTTCACGTCTCGTGTCCGATGTGGGTGCACTCTTGGCTGCGGGTGAACCGAAGCCTGACTTCGCCTCCAGCTTACGCATCTGGTAATCGTCGATTTCGACGAGTACCTCACCGTGCGGATCGGTAATCGTGATGTTGAAAGTAGCAACATCTTTGGTGAAGGAATTCCTGGCGTTGCTGACAATATGAGTAAAAATCCTGGATTGCAGGGGACGGCTGACCCGAACGGCTCCATAAGCTAGCGGTACGTAGATGGATTCGCCGCTTTGCCAGCCCTCAATGAGAGGAATGCCGAAGCTGGTCGCGATATCGAGTAATCCGGGATGTAGTCCGAAGGTTTCGAAGTCCGTTTCGAATTGCTTATCCACTCGCATTTCCGCAAAAGCTTCGTGATCGCCAAATCCTATCGAACGCAGAGATGACCAACGTGGCCCGAATCCGAGTTGTGCTTCTTGTGAACTAGGCAAAGGCGCCTCACCGGCGGCAATCTCTCGATTTCGCGTGCAGCGCGCTGCGATGTCTGCAACGTCGATGGTATTTGCGGCTTCTGAAAGAGGCTTTAGTATCAGAGTTGCGTGCTCTACCTGTCCGGTGCCATTCGCATGACTCGACACGTTGAACTCGTACGAATTTCCTGTACGCACCAGATCCATGCTTACGGAATTGACGCCTTCTTCGTCCACGACAAGTGGTTGCAGGAAAGCTGCGTTTTCGATGCGGCAAGCACTCGTTCCAAATGCGTCGTGGAAAGCAGCGCGTGCAATCTCGAGGTAACCGGTCCCGGGTAGCAACGGAACTTGCTCTTCGTTCCGATGTTCGTCGAGGACCCAGATCTCTTTTGGCTCCCACTGTGCTTCCCAGCGCCAATGATCCGCACTTTCGAGCGTGCACTCACCCAGAAGAGGGTGTCCTGTAGAACGCACGTAGTCTGGTATGGCGGGTTCGTCGCGCATCTGTCTGGCAATTTCCGTTGCACCGCCGACGTCGTTCCAAATTCCCCAGTCGAGCGCCAGCGTTCGTTTGCCTGTACGGTTACGCTGCTCGGCGAAGGCATTCAAGAATGCATTGGCACCGGCATAGTCCACCTGTCCGGGCAATCCCACCACAGCACTCGTCGAAGAGAATACCGCGAAGAAATCCAGAGGCTTGGATGCCAACAGTTCGTCGAGCACCAAGGTACCGTAGAGTTTGGTCGAGAATACTTGCTCTGCCCCATCCTTTGTTTTGGTCTGCAAAACTCCATCTGAGATGGAAGCTGCCGCGTGTAACACGCCATTCAACGGTCCAAACCGATTTTCTGTTTCGTCGATGACGCGGCGCATGCTTTCAACGTCCGTTACATCTGCGGCGACGGGCCATAGTTCACCACCACTCTCGCGAACGGCTCGGATTGCTCTGATTTTGCGAGCGATCCCATCGCGCTCACCGTGGTTGGACAGCCAATCGTCCCACGCTTCTTCGGCCGGGAACTCCGTTCTACTGATCAGCACCATTCGGGCTTGGTGTCGTTTGGCGACGCGCTCGGCCAGGGCAAAACCCAACCCACCCAGGCCACCTGTGACTAGATATACGCCATTTTCCTGGAATCCGGGTTGGAGGCCGGATGGCGTGGGCAATTTGCGTTCGAGCGTTTCTTCGAAGCGTCGATCACCGCGCCATGCCACAACACTTGCGACAGGATCCGTGTTCAGTTCGCTGAAGAGACGGTTCGATAGCGCCTGCACGACTGATTCGTCGACCCGACTGGATTCCAAGCCCACCCAACTCATTAGTCCACCTGGCTGGGTTGTCGGCAATGCAACGTCAATGCAGCGGCATTTCGTATCGGGATACTCGCGTGGAATCACCCTGATTGGTCCGAGAATGGTCGCTTTTTCGGGGTACAGGACCTTTTCGTCCTCGCTGACGCAGACCATGCCGTTGGTGACAACGCTGATCTCTGCTACAGATTCTCCCGCACTACTGAGCGCTTGCATGAGGAATAACAAGCTGTAGAACCCGCACTCCTGATTCCGATCCAGGAAGCTGGAACCCGGTCGGAACGATTCTTCCGGGGTCAAACCCCACAGGTGCAATACCTTTTGCGGAAGTTCACCTGCTTCGGCAAGCGCTGCTACCAGTTGCTCATACCCTTCCAGGCCAAGCTCCGGTGCCAGTGCGTATTCATTGTGGCCAATGTGGAAAAACGTATCTGCCGTGGATACCGTGGTCACCTGGTGACCTGCGGCGCGCAACCGCTCAACCAGATCCTTCCCAACACCTGTAGTGTCGAGGAAAATCAGCCAGTGCACTGCTTCGGTACCGCCCGTGCTTGCTGCCAACGGTGCTTCCTGCCAGCTCAGACGCTGAAACCAGTCATCGAATTCGTCGAGTTTCGAGAGTGTGACTGGCGCTGATTCAGCGATGTCCATCGCGGCCCCGGCCTCGATCCAATAAGGCTTGTGTTCAAATGGATAGGTGGGTAAGGGAATACGTCGGCGTCGCTCGTTTTGACCGCGCAAAGTCTGCCATTCCACCTCATACCCACAGGCCCATAGTTTGCCGAATGCGCCCAACGCAAATTCGTGGTCTGCGATGTTATCGGATGGCTTACGCAGGGACGCAACGGTCCCGAGCGCCTTGGTTGCCTGTTGGCGAGCGAAGGTACAGAGGCCCTGCCCCGGCCCGACTTCGAGTAACACCCGGTCGTTTCCTTCGATGAGGACTTTCAGGCCGTCCGCAAACCGCACGGTTCCGCGCAGATGTCGTACCCAGTAGTCCGGGTCTGTCACATCTTCTTCCCGTGCCCAGGTACCGGTCACGTTTGAGATATAGGGTACCTTCGGGGCGGACAGCGCTACCTTTGACGCCCCTTGGCGAAAGTCTTCGAGAATTGGATCCAGGTGACGGGAGTGTCCGGCTGCATTGACGGGCACCATTCGGGCCTCGATATCTCGATCAGCGAGCCGGCGATCAAGCGCTTCGACATCTGCCAACGGACCAGATGCCACGCAAAGTCCCGGACTGTTTACGGCAGCCAGATCAAGATCGTCGCCGATGAACTCCAGCGCTTCTTCCTCTGAGAGCGGTAGCGACAGCATCGCGCCTCCGCTCAAGCTGTCAATGAGGTTTCCGCGCAACACGACGAGGGTCAACATGTCCCTCAGCGTCAAGACCTCGGCCAGGCACGCAACAACGTACTCGCCCAGGCTGTGACCAATCATCCCTGCAGGCTCTATGTTCCAGGATTTCCACAGTTGAGCAAGCGACCACTCTGTCGCAACAACTGCGGGACAGAGGCGGGATGGTATCTGCAGTTCTGCGTCCGCCGTTTCTTCGTCGCCTTTGGCCGGGTACATGAGCGCTTTGAGATCGAAGTCGATCATGTCTTGCAACAGACCCAGGCAGCGATCCATGGCATCGCGAAAGACAGGTTCACTCTCGTACAGATCGCGTCCCATATTGGGGTACTGGCCACCGGCGCCGGAGAACATGAACGCCACACCGCTGGCTTTTCCCCCAATTTTGTTCGAGGAAACCTTGACGGGGTGTTTCTCTGCCAGCGCAGCTTCGGCTTCGCCGACGCTCGATGCCGTGACCACGAGACGGTGGTCCCAGTAGTCGCGCCCGTCCTGCAAGGTGAACGCAATGTCTGCTAAATCCGCGTGCGGGTTGTTTCGGAGCCACTCTGCGAGGTTGGTTGACGCAGCATCCAGGGCGGTGCGAGTTTTGGCCGAAAGTGTGAGCACCTGATGTGCGCGAGCCCCGGGATCTGTAGTCGGGAGAGGCGGCGCTTCTTCCAAAATGACGTGTGCGTTCGTGCCACCTATACCTAGTGACGACACGCCTGCTCTGCGGGGAGTGTCACCTGCTTCCCAGGGTCGCAGATCTGCATTCACGATGAACGGCGTGGAAGCAAAGTCGATTTCAGGATTGGGATTTTCGAAGTGTAACGTTGGCGCCAGTTCTTTGGCTTGCATCGACTTGACGACTTTGAGCAGGCTTGCGATCCCGGCCGCGGTGTCTAGATGGCCGATGTTCGTTTTGACCGAGCCGATACGACAGAACTGATTTTGGTCCGTTGACGTTCGAAATGCTCTGGTCAGGGCCGAAACTTCTATGGGGTCACCGACGCGGGTACCGGTACCGTGCGCTTCAACGTAGCTGATCGTATCTGCGGTCACGTCGGCGACGGCCAGAGCCTCTGCCACCGCACCGGCATGGCCTTCAACGCTGGGCGCAAGATAGCCGACCTTACCTGCACCGTCGTTGTTGACAGCGGAGCCCCGAATGATCGCATGGATTGTATCGTTGTCTTCCAGGGCGTCTTCGAGCCGTCGCAGAACGACCACTCCAGTGCCGCTGGTCAAGACCGTCCCAGCGGAGTTGGCTTCGAAAGCCCTGCAATGTCCATCGGGAGAGACAGGTTCGTTTTCTCGATAAAAGTATCCGTGGCCGTTGGGGACTAAGATCGTGCTACCGCCCGCCAAGGCCATCTCACACTCGCCGCCCAGGAGACTCTGGCAGGCTGCGTGTACCGCGACCAACGATGTGGAGCAAGCAGTTTGAATGGCCATGCTCGGACCGCGCAGATCCAGCTTGTAGGAAACGGTCGTCGGCAGAAAATCCCTGTCGTTCCCGGTATGGCGCAACAGGAATGCACCAACGGTGCGGATCATTTCAGGATTCGTAAGCAGGTTATTCACGAAGTACGAGTTCATGCCACAACCGGCAAACACTCCGATTGAGCCCTCAAACCGGTGCGTCGAATGACCAGCGTTTTCGAACGCTTCGACGGCACATTCAAGGAAGTGTCGGTGCTGAGGATCAGTGATGGCTGCGTCTTTAGGTGACAAGCCAAAGTAACCCGCGTCGAACATCGGAACGTCGCTGAGGCTTCCGGATACTTTGACGTAGTTTGGATCTTTTAACGTTTGCGGTGAGACACCACGCTCGAGCAGTTCTTCATCGGACTGCGGCACAAGTGATTCGACGCCCGCGCGCAAGTTTGCCCAGAAGGTGTCGAGGTCTGGTGCGCCGGGCAAGCGTGCAGACATGCCGACGATTGCAATACCGTTGTCCAGTAGAGATG
Source organism: Pseudomonadales bacterium (assembly GCA_028285415.1). Lineage (GTDB taxonomy): Bacteria > Pseudomonadota > Gammaproteobacteria > Pseudomonadales > Azotimanducaceae > UBA4421. Next base: position 83,937 of record JANQPF010000008.1, on the reverse strand, counting down.
GATCGATAGCCAAGCGGAATTCCAGCGGTGTGTGACGCGGCGATTCTAACCCAACAGATTCTATGGAACTGTGATGAAAATGTTATCTGATTCATCGCTGACACTTGAACTGTGTTTGATATTCCAGGCAGCGAAGGTGGGTCTGGTTACGCCAATATTCGTTCAGATATGTAGCCTTGTTCCAGAAATGTAAAGTCGCGAGCCGATCACTTCGGTAGCATGCATAATGTGCCCTCCTTGAGGGTGATAACAAGGCAACAAATTTGCCATCGCGGGTTCATGTCAGCACTGCGTTCAGCCCAGCTGCTCGATACGTCTTCCGCAAGTCAACAGATGCCCGAATTCCAGACGGATGTCGCAAAGGCGCCACTGGTGTGCGATATCCCGTCGCTTACGTTGGGATGGTCACTTAAGGGTTTGGTAAGCAACAAACAGGAATGTCTGCGGCATGAAGCTTGGAATCAAAGCCGGTATTAAATACCGTTTGAAATCACCCCTGAAACACCTCACGGACCTCCTCAGAAACTCTGATCGCGCTTCGTCGGTCCATGTATTGCTGGCGAGCGATCTGAGCCAGTACACATCGGAACAACAGTTTGCGCCTCTGCTGCGTCACGCGGCTGAATTGCGCGATGAATATGACATTCGTCTAACACATCTATATGTGCATGATCTCGCCAGACTTCCCTCACTGGCGCTTCGTGCATTTGACGTGGTGCTGATCAAGTACAGCTTCTTACAGGAACAACATGCTGTCGTTCGAGACATTAAAACCATCAGATCCAGGTTGCGGCCCGATGCCAGGATGATTTACTTCGACGGTGACGACGACGTTTGCATCCAATGGCCGGAGGTAGTGAACCAAGTTGACTTGTATGTCAAAAAGCATGTGTTCGCAGATCCGGACGAATATGGGCGGCCCCGCGTTGGGAAAAGTAACTTGACGGAATACGTCTCAAGCGTGCACGGCATTTCGTTTGAAGATGATCCCATTCCGAGCATTCAAGCCATTCCCGAACATCTGATGGGCAAAATCGAACTTGGTTGGAACATTGGCCTGGATGACAAGATTGTTGATCTGTTTGAGGAGAGTCCGGACGCCACGCGCGACCCGATTACGACGCGCGAGGTTGATGTTTGTAGCCGCGCGTTCTGTAGCGAAGACTTATGGATCTACCCGTTTCGTCACCCGATCGTAGAAGCGCTCAACCGCCTCAGTCCGCAATTCAATGTCTTGACGCCTGCAGCCCGGGTACCACAGCAAACCTATTTTCAAGAGATGCTCAATAGCAAGATCTGCGTCAGTCCCCTGGGATTCGGGGAGCTCTGTTGGCGCGACTTTGAGGCAGTTCTCTGTGGTTGCGTGCTGGTTAAACCTTCCGTTGCTCACATCAAAACAAAGCCGAACATATTCACCGAGCACGAGACGTACGAGCCGATCCGTTGGGATCTGTCGGATCTGGGTGATGTCGTCACAGCGTTGCTCGAGGATCCCGAGCGGATGGAGCAAATGCGGCAGCTTGCGCTTGCGCGGATGAGTGACTACTACGGCAATCGACAGGTCATTCACGATTTCATCTGGCTGCTCGAACGGGGACGTGTGCGAGTCCCTCGCATCGAAGAGAACACAGGAAAGGATAGGAAATATGCCGACAGGTGATATCGCAATTGTAGGCGCGGGCTTTTCCGGCGCGGTAGTAGCGCGAGAACTGGCGAGAGCCGGCTACACAGTGACTATCTTTGAAGCCAGAGATCACATCGCGGGGAACTGCCATACGTTTCGCGATGAGCTCACTGATGTGCTGGTGCACGCGTACGGACCGCACATATTCCACACGGCGGACGAAGAGGTTTGGGCTTATGTAAACCAGTTTTCGACGTTCGAACCCTACGTGAACCGGGTCAAGGCCGTCGTCCAAAACAAGGTTTATTCGCTACCCATCAATCTCCACACGATCAATCAGTTCTTTGGTACTTGCTTAAGTCCGGTGGAAGCGCGAGCGCTCATAGATACAAAAGCGGATCGCACGATCGCCAGCCCGGTTAGCTTCGAAGATCAGGCAATGCGGTTCGTTGGTAGTGAGTTGTACGAAGCGTTCTTTAAAGGGTACACGCAGAAACAATGGGGTGTTGCGCCGTCGGAGCTCCCGGCGGACTTGCTGAAACGCCTGCCCCTTCGATTCAACTACGACGACAATTACTTCAATCATCCTCATCAAGGAATGCCAACGCACGGGTACACCAGGCTCGTCGGGAATATTCTGGACCATGATTTAATAACAACACACTTGTCGACAAGCTTCAGCCGGGATCTGGTGTCCGATTTCCATCACACGTTTTATACCGGCCCGCTCGATGGGTATTTTGACTATTCGCTCGGAGTCCTTGGGTACCGCACGTTAGAATTTGAAGCGCACCGGGCAGAGGGTGACTTTCAGGGTAATGCGGTCATCAACTACTGCGATGCAGACACGCCATGGACCCGGATTACCGAACACAAACACTTTTCACCGTGGGAAGAACGGGAAGGCACCATATACTTTAAGGAATTTAGTCGCCTGTTCGAGGTGGGTGATATCCCTTTCTACCCCATCCGGCTGGTTTCAGAAAAGGAATTGCTGGGCAAGTACGTTGAACTGGCCAAACAGCAGGCGAATGTTTCATTCATTGGCCGACTAGGGACTTACAGATACTTGGATATGGACGTCACGATTCGCGAAGCACTGGATGCCGCAGCAACTTTCATCTCACATGACCGTACAGAAACAAGGCAACCGAATTTCTTTGTCAATCCGCTCTAGTGGAGCTTATCGCAGGTATGCCACGACGAAGCAGCCACATACTCGACACCGTTCCAATTCCTGTGAGTTCACGCTCGTTTTGACCTTGTACTAAGTATGTAAAGTCGCTCACGTCTCTCAAATGCTCGGTGCATAATGTATACGGATTTAAGGGACAGATCGAAAAGGAGCCCGCAAATAATGTCCGCCGGAACCCCAACGAATAATCTCAGTGTCTGCTTGATCGGCGGTGACACATTGTTGTCCCAGTGTGGCGAAATGCTGCTCGCCGCCGGTCATGTCATTCAGAAAGTCATTACAGACTCCCCTGCAATTCAGTCGTGGGCGCAAGGCCATGAGATCCAAGCTGTGCCAGCCGACGATGCCTACGTCAGCGAACTGCAGTCCTGTGATTTCGACTACTTATTGGCAATCACGCATCTCGCGCTTATTCCGGACGCCGCGTTGGAAAGCGCCACGCGCGGGGCGATCAACTTTCACGATGGTCCGCTGCCGGCGTACGCAGGTCTGAACACGCCGATGTGGGCAATTATCAACGGTGAACGGAACTACGGGATAACGTGGCATATGGTCGCTCCCGGGATCGATACCGGTGACGTGCTTCTGCGCGAACCTGTCACAATCGCTGAAGATGACACTGCGGTATCTCTGAATACCAAGTGTTTCACGGCGGCGCTCGATTCGTTTCCGCGTCTGTTGGAGCAGCTTGCAAGCGATGCAGTCACGCCGGAATCCCAGGACCTTACAGAGCGTACCTACTACGGTCGGAAGGACCGCCCCCGGAACCTTGGTTTGCTCGATTGGCGTGAATCCGCAAAGGACCTGGATCGCATCGTCCGCGCTCTAAACACGGGACGCTATGAAAACGCCTTGGGTGCGGCCAAGGTGGTAATCGATAATCAGGTATATATTGTCGAGAGCGCAATCGTCCGCGCGGACATGACTTCGCCAACTCCTGGAGAAGTGCTTTCCGTGGGTAACAGTCAGTTTGAGGTTGCATGCGGTGAGGGGGTACTGGAGGTAACGCGCCTTGAAAGCATCCGAGGATCTCTTGTAGATATCGGAAGCTTGGGAATGCAACCGGGTGACAATCTCCTGAATGCTCGATTGTGTGATAGTGCGAACGATGAGGTGTCTGCCAACGTAGCGAAAGACGAAACTTTCTGGACGAAACGTCTGAGCCGCGCGCAGTCGACAACGCTGCCTTACCGGCACGTTGCGGCCAAGGTTACTGGTGATCAGGTTGAAGAGCGAGATCTTGCCTTACCCGAGGGGATGCGATCCGCTTCGCCTGAGTATGTTGCCGGGGCTTTCGCTGCATTTGTGGCACGCATAACGGGTAGTGAAAAGGTGAGTCTCGCAGTTGCCGGACATGACTTGAGCGGGAGTGCCAATGCGTTTCCACCTCTACTGGCGACCTATGGATTTTCAACGTTCGAACTCGATCAATCCAGTTCAATCGCAAGCCAGGTTGCATCCGCCACGCGGGACATCACTGATACGCTTGCGAGAGCGCCGTGGCTCAACGATCTGATTGCCCGCCAGCCTTCGGTCCGTGCGAACCATTTATTCGCGACGGATGCACCTCTCCCCTTGGCGGTGGTGATTGGCGATGGGTACGGGCCTGGTGCCGAACTCACGCTGCGTTTGAAAGCGCCTGGTACAGCCGTTCTGGCGTTTGTGCCGTCAGCTTACTCGAATGAGGCTATAGACCGACTCTGCGGGCATTTCGCGAGTTGGCTTGGCGCGATCAGCCAATCGCCCGATAGTCGCGCATGTGATCTGGATCTGCTGACAGCCGAGGAGCGCCAGAGATTACTCGTCGAGCTGAATCAAACCCAGGTCGACTATGCGCAAGACTCGCTGATGCAGACCCAATTCGAAGAGTTAGCATTGGCAACTCCGGATGCCATCGCCGTTGTGGCGAGCGGTCGGAGCATAACTTACGGGGAACTTAATAATCGGGCGAATCAACTCGCTGCAGATCTGCGAGACGCGGGTGCGAGCGCAGATACATTGATTGGCGTTTATGTCTCGAGATCTATCGAACTCATGATCGCCACCCTGGGGATACTCAAAGCCGGTGCAGCCTACGTACCCCTCGATCCGGCTTTCCCGGTAGATAGAGTTGCGTTCATGATCGAAGACTCGGCGATGCCGATGGTCGTTACGCAAAGCGCGCTCAAGCGTGATCTGCCTGACGTCAGTACCACAGTGGTCGAAATTGATTCTTACGGCAGCATGCCAATCTCGGTCGTGGACTCGCCCTGCTCCGCCACCGCGAGCAATCTTGCCTACGTGATTTATACCTCTGGTTCGACCGGGAAGCCCAAAGGCGTCATGTTGGAACACAGGAACGTGGTGAATTTCTACACGGCCATGGACGCTGCCGTGCCGGGTGCGGACATGCCAGATCGAACGTGGCTCGCGGTTACTAGTTTGTCTTTTGACATCTCTGTCCTCGAGCTTTTCTGGACGCTGAACCGCGGCTTCAAGGTTGTAATTTACGATGAAGGTGCCACGCGCCTGGTCGATTCGGCCGCCCAGGAACGCCCCAGGCGCATCCTCGATATGGGGTTGTTCATGTGGGGTAATGACGACGCTCCTGGTCCTGCCAAATACACGCTCTTGATGGAAGGAGCGAAGTTTTTCGATCAAAACGGTTTCTCCGCGGTTTGGACGCCGGAACGGCACTTCCACGCGTTCGGTGGACCGTATCCGAATCCTGCTGTTACGGGAGCTGCAGTTGCTGCGGTTACCGAAAATGTGAAAATTCGTGCTGGGAGCTGCGTCGTGCCGCTGCATCATCCGGTGCGAATCGCCGAAGAGTGGAGTGTAGTTGACAATCTTTCGAACGGTCGAGTTGAGATAGCGGCTGCCTCCGGCTGGAATCCAAACGATTTTGTACTGCGCCCTGAAAACCACGCCGAAAACAAGCGCGTCATGTACGACCAGCTGGAGCAAGTTCGCCAGCTGTGGCGGGGAGAGAAAGTTTCGTTCCCTGGTCCATTGGGTGAGGTTGAGGTGGAGTCTTTGCCTCGGCCAGTCCAGCCCGAACTCCCCTGCTGGATTACCACCGCTGGAAATCCCGAAACCTGGATCGAGGCCGGGCGCAAGGGGATGAATGTCCTGACCCACCTGCTGGGACAATCAGTCGATGAGGTGGCCGGTAAGATCCGTTTGTACAGAGATGCCCGAAAAGAAGCAGGCTTTGATCCGGATGCGGGACGAGTTGCCCTGATGCTGCACACCTTCGTGGGTGCGGACAACGACAGTGTGCGGGAAATCGTGCGTGAGCCGATGAAAGACTATCTGTCCAGTTCCATGAGCCTTGCTATGGACTATGCCTGGTCCTTTCCCGCATTCAAGCGCCCGGGTGGGGATGCGACCAAGCCAGAGGACGTCGATCTCAAATCTCTGAGCGACGACGAAGTCGATACCATCTTGAATTTTGCGTTCGAACGCTATTTTGTGGATAGCGGACTATTTGGGGATCACGAAACTTGTCTTCGGGTGTTAGCACGTTGTGCCGAAGCTGGCGTGGACGAAATTGCCTGTCTTATGGACTTTGGCGTTGAAACCACAGCTGTTATGGAGAGTTTGCCGAGACTGAAGACGCTGCGGGACGACATGATCAAACTCGCGTCTCAGAGCAAGGAAGATGAGAAAGGCCATTCGTTCGCTGATCTGGTACAAGCGCATGCGGTGTCGCATCTGCAATGTACGCCTTCGACAGCCCGGATGTATATCGCCGATACCGATACTCGCCAAGCGTTCGGTAATATCCAGCACATTCTCCTGGGTGGCGAGGCATTGCCAACTTCGCTTGCATCTGAGGTTAAGAATCTGGGGCAAGGGACGTTGACAAATATGTATGGTCCAACTGAGACCACGATTTGGTCCCTGACTAGCGCTGTGCACGGCGTTGAGGATGGCATCTCGATTGGTAAACCTGTTGCGAACACACAAGTCTACGTGCTCGATCAGCACCTCAAGCCGCTTCCGGTTGGCGTCCCGGGTGAGCTCCATATTGCCGGCGATGGCGTTGCCCGTGGCTACCTGAACCGACCGGAATTGACGGAAGAGCGGTTCGTTGCTGATCCATTTGCCTCAGCAATCGGCGCACGAATGTATGCAACGGGCGACCTGGCGGCGTTCCGGGCGGACGGCACACTTGACTATCTCGGACGGACAGACTTCCAAGTCAAGGTCCGAGGCTACCGGATCGAGCCGGGAGAGATCGAGGCGGAACTCGAGGATGCGGATGCCGTTGCGGAGGCGGCGGTCGTCGTTCGCACTGAAGATGTTGGAGATGAAAGGCTCGTCGCCTATGTGACCGTTACCTCCGGCGCTACGTTTGATGTGACTGAATTGCGGACTTTGCTGCGGCGGACGCTACCCGACTACATGATACCCAACGAGTTTGTACAGCTCGATCTCATGCCTCGGACCGCAAATGGAAAGCTTGATCGCAAGGCGCTCGTTCAGATGCAGCCAACGGTTGTTCGCACGATTGATGAAGGTGCTGCGCCTAAGACGGACTTGGAGAAAGTCGTGGCTGAATCTTGGCGCACGGTGTTGAAGCTGGATGCGGTTGGGTTGGAAGAAAACTTTTTCGATCTGGGTGGTCACTCGCTGCTCGTAGTCCAGCTACATGGATTGCTGAAAGAATCCATTGATCGACCGATCTCACTGACAGATCTGTACCAGTACACGACGATCAAGTCTCTGGCGGAATACTTGACGAGTGGGGCCGATGATCGAAGTGTTAAACAAAGTGTGAGTCGCGGGGAGCAGCGTCGGGCGCTGAGACGCCGCCGCGTGTCCTAACTCGTCACTGACGCATTCGGTCATTATCTCAGCGTCTTCACGTTGTCCTGATGGTACAAGACTTGATCATAGTGGCGATCGGGCGCAACGAAGGTGATCGTTTGAAGGCATGTCTGGCTTCCGCGCTCAGCCAGGCAGACACGGTCGTTTATGTGGATTCCGGTTCTAATGACGGGTCCGTAGAGTACGCGGAAAACGCGGGAGCTCACGTCGTTGTGCTTGACCCGGCCGTTCCGTTCACTGCCGCAAGAGCACGTAACTGTGGTTTCCACAAAGCGATGGAGCTACGCCCGGACGTCAAATATGTGCAGTTCGTCGACGGCGACTGCCGGCTACATTCTGAGTGGATCGCGCGGGCTTCGAGTTTCCTGGATAACAACCCTCGTGTTGCTGCTGTTTGCGGACAGCGGCGTGAACGATTTCCTGAGCGGTCTATCTACAATCAGTTGTGTGACTGGGAATGGTCAGTGCCGGCCGGACCTGCAAAGTACTGCGGAGGAGACGTCATGATGCGCGCAGACGCACTGCTTGAGGCTAACGGCTATCGAGACTCGATGATCGCAGGAGAAGAGCCCGAACTTTGCGTGCGGTTGCGATTCGCAGGATGGAAAATTCACGTGCTTGCCGATGAGATGACGCGACATGACGCAGCCATGACACGTTTTGGGCAATGGTGGAATCGGACCAAACGGAGTGGTTATGCGTTTGCGGCAGGCGCGTGGCTGCACGGGCGCACTGAGGAACGTTTCTGGGTCAAGCAATGTTTGCGGGCGTGGATTTGGGGGGTGGGCCCGCCAATGCTCGTCCTGGTTCTCTTTTGGAGCGTTGGTGTTGCGTCGTTATTGGTCCTGACCATATATCCAATACAAGTAGTGCGGCTCATGCTCCGCTTTCCGGGGAAGTTGCGCGACAGATTCTGGCGAGCTTATTTCAGCGTGTTGTCTCGAATCCCAGAGCTGATGGGTCAGTTGCAATTCCTGGGGGACGTCAGGACTGGGCGAACTCAATTGATAGAGTACAAGTAGGCTGTCTTACCAAGTCTCAGCCAAGCGAACCCGCTCGCCGCCGGTGCAGTCCTCACCGATCCCCTTTGGCATGTTCCCGATAAACTCGTTCGTTTTCCAGGCTAAGCGCGGTCCGCTTGCCTCGTAAGAGTTGCGCGCGTTCGAAACGCCTGAGATAGCGGCGATACTTGGGATTGTCGTATCGTTGATGTCCGGTGAGTAACGCCTTCAAATAGCCATAGAAAAGCGCAATACCACCAACGATGTACGGTGGCTCAATGGCTCGGTAAAGCGCGGATGCGAGAACGTAGTACCAGGCTGATCCCATGAAGTACTTGCCGCGTCCCCAGCGTACGCGGCCAACCAGAATGTTCTTTTGCGAACTACCCATCGGTCGCAGGTGAATAATTCTCATCTCTGGGTCGTCAACAGATCGCGCAATCCAGCCGCGCATCCTGCAGATGTGACCGTCAATGCCGTCCCAGGCTACCTCCCGGACGAAACCACCAATGTCCTTGAAGCACTCAACGCGGTAAAACTTGACTGGCCCAACCGCGTTTTCATCGCCCGTTCGCTCTTCGAAAAAAGAACCGTCAGGACGTCGTTCGAAGAGCTTGCCGGAGAGATTGCCCAGGTGGGGATCTTCTTCCATCAGCTCCATCGTTCTCTCAAAGTAGCGATGCGGCAGTTCCAGATCTGCGTCAAACTTGACGACATAATCGAATTCTTCCAGGTTTGCATTGCGCAGGCCGTCGTAAAACGCTTCGATCACACCGGGACCAACAGCGCGCTGGCCGCGATCAGAACGTCTAATCACCTTAATGAAATCGAACTGATTCGCGTACTCTTCGAGGATTTTACCCGTCTCATCAGTAGAACCGTCATCGACGATAATCCACAGCGCTGGTTGTACCGTTTGGGAGCACGTTGTCTCGAGGGTGGTACGAATATACTTTGCCTCGTTGCGACACGGTGTGACCAGTAGATAGCGGCGGTGCGAGCGTTCGGAAATGCGCTCCTGTATATGTCGTTGTTGGCGGTTCATTGTTATGCAATCCTAACGTTGTAGCGCTTACACCACGTCATCAATACAAACAGACTCCATATCCGTGACCAATAAAGTCCTGGTGCGCCATCTGTAAACGCCCTCCACAAGCGAGATACGCACTCAGCATCCAAACCGACGGAATGGGCAAGATTGATGTCCCTGAACGTTGCGTCTAGTTCAGGGGCTAATAAATTCCGACACCACTTCTCCAGCGGTAACTCAAATCCGGCTTTGGGACGATCAAAAACGGCAGGATCCACCTCATTGGCTATGGCTGACTTCAAGAATGTTTTGCGGCCAAGGGGCTCGTAGCGTTGTTCCGGGGTCAGGAATTGGAGCGATTCCACGAACTGGTGGTCAAGTAGCGGTACGCGTACTTCCATGGAGACCGCCATGCTCGCAGCGTCGGTGTCCGGTAGCAGCCTTTCGCCAAGAAAGTTCGCCATTTCAAGTCGTGAGATAGACTCTAGAATACTTCCATCGTGTTTGAGTTCGGCCCGTAAGCGCGCGGCGTGTTCCGGCGCCAGACCGCAGGACCGCTGGGGCTGCGGTAAACACAATAGGTTGTGTTGAAGGTCCTTGCTGAACAGAGCGTACGAAACCTGATATAGACCTAGCAGATCGCCTTTGGTTTCGAGCAGGTCACCGAGCTTACCCCACCGAATCTGTGGTCGTACCTCGCCACTGGGATTTGCTACGACCATTCCCGCTGCCCTGGCTAGGAGTGAGCGTGACGTTCCCGGCAGAAATCCTAACGCGCGCGCAAGAGATCGGGCTTTCGGTAATTCTTCGAAGCTCGAGTATCCACCAAATAGCTCATCGCCACCGGTACCGGCTAATGCCACCGTGATGCCAGCTTCTTTAACAGCCCGACTCACGAAGTAGGTGTTTACTGCATCGAAAGTTGGTTGATCGAGAGCACCAATGGCATGTTCAAGCTGATCCCGAAACTTCGACTCAGTGAGCGTGAGCTCCTGGTGGTTGGTGCCAAGAGTTCTTGCGACTTGTCGAGCGTAGCGGGATTCGTCGTACTGGGTTTCCTCAAAACGTATGTTGTACGTTGTCACAGGTATTGATGAAGCTCGCTGTGCCATCGCTGCAATGACAGAGGAGTCGACGCCGCCGCTCAGGAACACACCCAACGGAACGTCGCTAACCATATGTTCGGCTGTAGCCCGATTCAGCTCAGCACGGCAGGCTTCGATCGCGTCGTTGGCCGATATCCCGCTCGGCGATCGAGAGGGTAATTGCCAGTAGGCTCTCTCTTCGATTATCCGCCCTTCGGCGTCAACTCGCAGAAGGCTTCCAGGATTGAGGCGCTTGATGTCCTCCACAATGGTATCCGGTCCTGGAACGAATCCCTGCCAGAGGTAACTTGCAACCGCCCTGCTATCCAAATTGCGTTTGATTTCATTCGTGTTGAGTAACGCGCGAACTTCGGAGGCGAAAAGTAACTTGTCGTGAAGCTGTGAGTAGTAAAGAGGCTTGATACCCATCCGGTCTCTGACGAGGAGCGTTTCCTGAATCTTGGGGTCCCAAATGGCGAGCGCAAACATGCCGCGCATACGAGATACAAACGAGCCACCCCACTCTATGTACGCTTTCAAAACAACTTCGGTATCCGATGTCGAGCGGAAATCATGTCCGGCGCGCACCAGGTCAGCGCGCAGCTCCTGGTAGTTGTAGCACTCGCCGTTGAAGGTCATGCTGACGCCGGTCGATTCGTCGACCATCGGCTGCCGACCCGCTTCGCTCAAATCGATGATAGATAATCTGCGGTGCCCCAACACGGTGTTGTGAGAAGCGCAAAACCAAAGACCGTCCTGGTCCGGTCCGCGATGCTCCATTGCATTCAACATGCGCTTTACCGACTGGATTGAGTCGTTTTTCGTGCCTCCGAGTGCACCTGCAATACCGCACATTGGTCTTGACCTTGTCTTCAGGAAATCTCGCGGCGAACGCGCTGGACACGCCACATGTGGTCATCAATCAGACGCCAGTTGTCCATGGCCCCGCAAGAGATCTTTGCAAACATGGCCAGCGACTCCCCGCCTTCAATTTTTACCCGGGGCAGGCTGATCGGCTCCATGTGCCTGGTAACGGGTCCGTGCATTGAGGTGAACGCAATGTCATATCCGGCGGCGCGTAGCGCGGCATCGGTTTCTGCATTGAAATCTCTCTGCATGCCAAAGGGATAAGCGAAAGCGTTGACCGTGGTACCGACGTATTCGGTCAGCAGGGCCTTCGACCTGGTGGCTTCTTCGCTCATTTCTGTGATGCTCAGTTCGCCCATCGATCGGTGTGTGTGGGCATGGGAGCCGATCGTCACTTGAGGACACTCGTTTAACGTTCTGAGTTCTTCTTGGTTCAGATAAGCTTCAGGAAGGTCCTCGAGTTCCCGCCCTACCAGATTGGAACTGACGAACGCCACTGCCGGTATATTGTATTTTTGCAGGATTGGCGATGCTTCCGTAAGCGTGCTGCGCATGCCGTCGTCGATTGTCACCAGGCAAGCGTTTGCAGGTATCGACTCAGATTCGTTCATGAAGCTCAAAACTTGTGAGAGAGAGACCGCTCGACGCTCCGAAGCCAGGAGCGACATCTGCGCCTCGAAGTCCTCAGGAGTGACGCAGAATGGATCTTTTGGGTTGTTTCCGAAACGGTGATACGTGAGCACTCGGACACAGGGCTCGTTTGCCTGATTTTGACTGAAAGGCTCAATCAACGGGGCTGCCGCCGCGAACGAAAATCTAGCGACCTTTTTGGCGTACCACCGAGACGTACTTCGAATACTCGTCAACATAGAGCTGCTAGAATGGGGGCTCATTCTCAACTGTGTATTTGCAAGGTTTTTGCAGCGTAGCCTTTATTCGGACCGGATACTATTTTCGAATTGTAATAGGGCCGATCGAACCTACATCTAACAAGCTTGCGGACTGCACTGGATTGTCGTCCTTGTGCACGAGTCATATTTAGCGATTATGGACAATAATTCTCATCCCAGCCGATGTTTACCTGACTTTTTAGTCATCGGGGGAATGAAGTGCGGTACGACCACTCTGTATGAGTACTTGTGCCAACACCCCCGTATATTCATGAGCGAGAACAAGGAGCCGAGCTTCTTTTCTGATGATGAGGTATTTGCTCGGGGTGAGAACTGGTACCGGCAAACGTTTGCGGACGCGCAGCCCAGCCAGCTCTGCGGCGAAGCTTCAACATCCTACTCCCGGTTCGAGGAGTATCGTATTGGGGTATCGCCTCCTGAATGGGTCAGCTATCTGCGTGCCCCTGAGAGAATTGCTTCAGCCAATCCCAACGTGAAGCTCATCTACGTTTTACGACATCCGGTTGATCGAGCCTACTCGCACTATGGGTTCATGATGCAGTACGAGCCTTTGATTTCGTTTGAGGAGGCTCTGGTCCGTCACAAAACTATCGTTGAAACGAGCAAATACATTGACCATATCAAGAGATACCTCGACGTATTCTCCAGAGAGCAGATGCTGTTCATCATTCTAGACGACTTCGAGCAGGATCCAGAAAAGGAGTTGTCCAGGGTCCAGCGATTCCTCGGTATCGAGGTCGTTGAACTCGGGAAGCAATCCATGCGATCAAATCCATCGGGTGCGGGATACTCGTCGCACCGAATTAATGCATGGATGGCTCGTTTCCGTCGCTCCCTGCTTTCCCGTAGCCTGGCGAGGCTCACACCCGCAAGCGCGCGCCGGAAGATTGTATCGAACGTGTCTGAAGCCTTGAACGACAGTTTCGTGGCGAAACACATGGCACTGAAGCACCGAGAGAAGTTACCGGGTTTTGCGGATGAAACTCGTACACAATTAGTAGATGCTCTGGACGAGTCGACAAGGGAGCTCGAAGCCTTTTTGTCAAGAGATTTGTCCGCGTGGCGCCTCTAGGTAGCGGGTCAATCGATACTGGAGACGCTGGTCTCGGATAACCTGGCGAAGGTGAAAAGTTCGCTTACAAAACTGTACAGTCGACAGGCTCCGATCTGATAAATTTCCCAGCGGTCGAAGATGCGGACCTGGATGCGGACCTGAGTGAAGGATTGCCGTACTTCTCATCGTCGCGCTGTTAGCAAACAAACCACGGAGAGGCTGCGTTGGAACCATCACATGAATCTGAACACGAAGTCGGATCAGATCGGTCTTTTGGCGTTGTCTTTACCGTTGTGTTCGGGATTATCGGTCTTTACCCGCTCATCAACGATAACGAGCCGCGTTGGTGGAGTTTGGCTATCGCGGGTGCTTTGCTGGGTGTGGCCTTGTTCATTCCGAAAATACTGCGGCCGCTGAATGTGCTGTGGTTCAAATTCGGTATGTTCCTCGCCCGCTTTATCAATCCCCTAGTCATGCTGGTGATCTATGTGATCTCGGTCGTACCGATTGCATTGATTTTGCGACTTTCGGGCAAGGATCTGCTGAGGCTGCGTTTCGCAAAAGATGAACCGACATACTGGATCGAACGAACCCCTCCCGGACCCGACCCCGAATCACTTGAAGAAATATTTTAGGCTGAGAATCGAATATGATCAGAGATCTTTGGAAGTTTATGAGGGTGCGGAAGAAGTTCTGGCTGCTGCCTATCCTCATGGTAATGGGAACACTAGGCGGTTTGCTCGTACTGGCGCAAGGCTCTGCGGTCGCGCCGTTTATTTACACACTGTTTTAGGCAACGCTGCATGAAAGTTCTGGGCGTCTCTGCGTTCTATCATGACAGTGCGGCGGCACTGATCGACAACGGCAAGATTGTCGCGGCTGTGCAGGAGGAGCGGTTTACACGGAAGAAACACGATTCTTCGTTCCCGGTAAACGCCATCGAATACTGCCTGGACATCGGCAAGTTGACGATGGGCGATTTGGACTATGTGGTCTTTTATGACAAGCCTTTGTTGAAGTTCGAGCGGCTGCTCGAAACTTACCTGGCATACGCACCGCGAGGCTTCAAATCTTTCAGCATGTCCATGCCGATCTGGATAAAGGACAAGCTCTTTCAAAAAACGCTGCTGAGAAAAGAGTTCAAGAAATTTCCCAGCGAGGTGGATTGGTCGGAAAAACTGCTTTTCTCCGAACACCATCTCAGTCACGCAGCCAGTGCATTCTATCCATCTCCGTTCGAAGAAGCGTTGGTACTCACCATGGATGGTGTGGGTGAGTGGACCACAACATCCGCGGCCATCGGATCGGGCAACGACCTGCGCATATACAAGGAAATCCACTTTCCGCATTCCATTGGCCTGCTGTATTCAGCGGTTACTTACTACATCGGGTTCAAGGTTAATTCAGGCGAATACAAAGTCATGGGATTGGCCCCATACGGCGAGCCAGTTTATAAAGATCTGATGCTATCGAAGCTCATGGACCTCAAAGAAGACGGGTCGTTCCGGTTGAATATGGAATACTTCAACTACTGTACCGGCCTGACAATGACGAACGACAAATTCGATGATCTGTTCGGTCGACCGGTCCGCTCGGAAGAAGCACAGCTAGAACAATTTCACATGGACATGGCGGCATCGGTCCAGGCTGTTACCGAAGAAATCGTCTCGAGGCTCGTCAAGTCGCTGGTTCAAGAAACCGGCATCAAGAAACTTTGTCTTGCCGGTGGTGTTGCTTTGAATTGTGTTGCAAACGGTAAACTTGTTCGCGACGGTCTGATCGAAGACATCTGGATCCAACCGGCGGCAGGTGATGCGGGCGGTGCGCTGGGTGCTGCGCTGTTGGCCTACTATTACTATCACGGCAACGAACGTCACGTCTGCAAAGACTCTTTAGACGCTATGAATGGCTCCTACCTTGGCCCTGAGTACTCTCAGGAAGAGGTCGAGCAAAGGCTGACCAAATGTGGCGCGGTTTTCAAATCGTATGCGGACAGCAGCGAAACATCGGATGCGGCGGTAGCCGAGTTGGCACAAGAAAAAGTTGTTGGCTGGTGTCAGGGTCGCATGGAGTTCGGTCCCCGCGCTCTGGGTGCCAGGTCGATTCTGGGCGACCCGCGGTCGACCAATTTGCAAAAAACGATGAATTTGAAGATTAAGTACCGCGAAAGTTTCCGCCCGTTTGCACCGTCCGTGCTTCGCGAGGACACCGCGAAATACTTCGAGATGGATATAGACAGTCCATATATGCTGTTGGTCGACAAAGTGCGTCCGGAGATATGCCGTGAAATGACGGAGCAAGAGGGAAATCTCTTCGGCATTGACAAGCTCAACGTCAAGCGTTCCGAGCTACCGGCAATAACCCATGTCGATTACACCGCCAGAGTGCAAACCGTACATGAGGACACCAACCCCCGGTATTATGAGCTCCTCGAGAAATTTCGTGCGCAAACCGGCTGCGGTGCGCTGATAAATACTTCTTTTAACGTTCGTGGCGAGCCGCCAGTGTGCTCGCCGGAAGACGCCTTCCATTGTTTCATGGGTACCGATATGGACGTACTAGTCGTGGGTAACTGTGTGTTGCACAAAGGTGATCAAGACCCGGCGTTGAAAACCGACTACAAGGACGCGTTTGAGCTCGACTGAATCAATGATCGAATGAAATTCAAGCTGGATGTTCAATTTGCGTGTTCAACCATATCTTGTGGGTCTTGGCGTTCTGCTTTGCTTAGGCGCCATGTTCTCATTCTACGCGACGAGCAACGACGCTCTCGAACCGGGTAGAAAACTCTTCGGTCTCTGGGACGGACTGCCTTTCCTTCTATGTTCGATGGGTCTTTTTGTAGGTGCCTCTATCGTCTGGCTGGGGTTTTTCCCGCGTTCGATGGCCAACTATCTCCTGATAGTCGTCAGCGTTGCCTTTCCAGTTGCGGTCATTGAGGGGCTGGCACTCTCGGGCATCATCGATGTAAAGAAGCTTCTTGCGACTGAGTCCAGCCACCTCGGTGTAACTCCCATGGCGCGAATGGACACGCAAGTGACAAGCTATCAGGACATCGTATCGGGCTGGGGCATGACGTCAGAACCGATTGAGTTTCATTTCCGGACGGACAAAGCTGGTTATCGAAACAGCCAGGATCGCGAGAGTGCGGACGTCTACATCGTCGGTGACTCGATCGTTCTCGGACCGTTAGTCTCGAATGAGGAAACGGTTTCACAGCAGCTAGAATCGATGATAAACAAGCGGGTCATGCAAGTTGCGCTGATTGACAAAGCACCCCAGGAGATGCAGCGAAAGTTCGCGGGCTTGAACCTACCTTTGGACGATTCTGTGGTGTTGCAATTCGTTTTTGAAGGCAATGATCTGTTGGACTCTGCGACGAAGGAAAGACCAGCCAGTGAGGACAATGGCGCACAAAATTTCACGAAATACCGATCCCTACTTAACCGCCTTCTGGTGCTGTTGCAGAAGATCACCCA
The DNA here is from genome assembly GCA_028285415.1 of Pseudomonadales bacterium. GTDB lineage: Bacteria > Pseudomonadota > Gammaproteobacteria > Pseudomonadales > Azotimanducaceae > UBA4421. Next base: position 66,876 of record JANQPF010000008.1, on the reverse strand, counting down.
GCCCGTTGCGGGAGAAGCAGCGCTGAAATCGTGTGACGTGGACAATCAGTTCGTGGCTTTCGGTTGGACACAGTCATCTTATCTCGGCCTCGAAGACGAGATCGAGAGAATCACGGATTCTCTCGATTCTTTTGCCGAGAAGATTCGCGGGTCCGGTGGTTCTTTTGCCGTCGTCTTTGTCCCGGCGAAGATCCGCGTCCTTGGGCCTCTCTGCGATTTTCCGCAAAAAAGCCTGATAAGCGACTATGCTCAACAATACGGTGAGTTACGCGAGAGGATGCTGAGTTGGAGCCAACAGACAGGCATCCCTGTTATCGATCTTACCAAACCTCTGGGTGAGGTGGCTGGCATGGATCTACCTTGGTTCTACGGAGATACCCATTGGAATGTCCTGGGTCATCGGATCGCTGCTGAACGGATAGCCGAGTGGTTGCAATCGCAGGATCAGGTTCCGGACTGATCCAAGCTTGTTTTTGCCTGATTCAGAACGATGGGCTTTTTCTTTCGAGCGCCCATATTTGCGAGTGTGGCGTTGGCGTGCAGGCCACAGCAAACGAACGTGAGAATCCAGAAGTACTGCGGTAACCGGTCCATCAGACTAACATTCAAAATCGCCAACGCGAACGATAGAAGGATCGTCACCGTCACACGATACAGCTGTTGGTCCTGGTCGTTTTGCGCCGCGCTTAGACTCTGCTGGCTCTTGAGAGCGTGCCGTATCGCGTAGAACACGGGCAAGCAGAATAGGACGAGGCCGCTGAGCCCGTATCTCAATGCGACTTGCAGATAAGAATTGACAACGTCCACGATTCCCCAATTCAGCGCCTGTAGCTCTTCTCTCTCCGTGAAATTGACGTCGCCAAAAAGTGGATTGCTCTTAATAGTCTCGATGGACCTGACCAGAAGTTCCACCCGGTAGCCGAGCGTTCCATGCTCGTCGGCTTTGAGAATCACGTCCATTAGGTTGGTTGTGAGCAGTAGGATAGACACGAGTGCCGCGCCCATGACGGTTAGTCGGCGCAACCAGACTTTTGTTCCAAATAGGAAGAAATGAATACCGAACGCCAGGAAGAGCATCAACAGCGCACCCCTGGAGCCTGACCCGAACACGCCGTACGAAAGGAACAAGAAAGAAAACAACCAGATCAGCTTAGAGGCGGATTCTCTGGTCGCATAGTAGATTGAGATGATGAAACAGAGCGCCATGTAAGTTCCGTAAGGAATGGCATTCATCGTGCCCGGAATCCGCATGCTTCCTTCCCGCCAAGCCAGCAAGCTCCGGTGATTCAGATTACCGAACACGAGCGAGTCAGGTGCAGCGCTATAGAGGTACCAACCTTGGAAGTTCTGCATCATTCCGACGAATACCAGCATCGCTCCGCCTAAGAATAGGCCGAAAACTATCTTTTTCGCGGCGTCCTCGTAGTCACGTGCGCGCGCGAATACCAGAATGACCAATCCGGTGGTCAGAATGTGGTTGACTGCATAACGCATGCCGTTGGTGAAGGTTGTATCTCGAAAGTCGAGAATCGAAGTGAGAACTGTATAGGCTATCGCGCAGGCAACGACGTTTCGCTGCCAGGTCGTAGCGACAATCTGCTTGCCCTGTTCATCCGTCACAAACAGAAGTGGCAGCAATAAGATCAAATTTAGGAACGCCGGGTACTTCAGGGTGAAGAAGTACCCGATTCCGGGCAATGTAATTACCCATCCGAATATCAGGGGTGCTGCGAGCAGAACCGCGCAATAAAACATCAGGCGATTCGTATATCCCTTTGGGGCCAGTGCCAGCAACGCGATTCCGCATAGTAAAAGCCACAACCCCGGATGGGGAACAAATAGAGTAAAGCATGTGACAAGCCACCAGGCGGCACCTACGCGTGTAATGCTCGATTTTTCGTTGGGGAAACACGCCAAAGCCAGCAGGTAGGCTGCAAAAATCGCCAGGCTAAGATATGAGAAAGCGAGAAGTTTATCCATCAGTGCAGCTTCAGAATGCCATTGTCTATCAGAATGGGGCTATCTTATCTTGCAGCATTTCGATGCCTGCGTTCTCGATCTTGTGGAATCCAGTAGCGACATGAATATGCTGCTGCGTGGAATACACGTGTTATTCCTTTCTAGTGCGAGTCTGAGGGCTACGGACCGCAATGAAGGACTTTGGTAACAAATAGAACCGCTCGGTAATGATCTCGCCATCTTTAAACAGATCGGCAAACATTTTTCGGCTCAGCAGGTTTGCGCTTTCGACAAGGCGCACAGCCTCATCCATGTTTTTGGCGCTCAATTTCCAGCGGCCGCCCAGGGTAAAGTTTGATACTAACCAAATGCGGGTTGGCGCTGGCAACCAGTGAAAGAACGGCAGTAGAAAGTGAGGCTCGATTGGAAACCAGAAGTTTGGTGTTTGCACGAAGTAGTTGACCCCAACTCTGGCCAGCTCGTGCGAAAATTGCACCATCCTGTCCCAGTTACCCACGTGTTCGAGCACAGAATTCGAATGGGCGATATCGAATGAGCCGTCAGCATACATCGAGAGGTTACATCCATCACCAACCACGTGTTCAATTCGATCAGTGTCAGCTGTGCCCTGTGAACCCTGAGGCAGCAGGTTTACCAGCGTAATCTGCACTTCGTGCTCGTCGAGAAACGCGGGTGGTACAAGCTTCCAATAGTTACCGGAGCCTCCGACGTCGATAATCGAAACCCTGCCCTTCACAGCATGCACCGCTTCGATTGTTTCCAGGAGCGGACGGATTCGCGCCGCTCGAAGGCTCTGCTTTGCCAGGTATCGATCTATCACTTGCTAGTTACGTTGACCGTTGATCGGACTGTTAGAGGGCGTACGCATAGACCGGCAGAAAAATGCTTGCAGGAAGTCCCGAACGATTTATGGGGTGCTGATTCACTCGCTGACCAGTTGCAGGTTGCTGGTTTAGAAGACTTCACGCAGACCCATTCCTGCCGTTTCCGCGTAAAGGACCCCGAAGAATGCGAACCCAAGACATCCGGAAGAAAAATAGAACCATGAGTTTCGAAGCCCTACCGATGCAGTGGAAGTGCGAGAGATCGCTCCCAGAACAGGTGCATCGATGATCTGAGTCAATTCGCTCAACGAAGAAACGACCGGCCTCAGATGGGCGAGCAGAATGGCTAGTGCAACGGCGCCGCCCAATCCGGCCATGAATACAGCGGCATGGAGCAGATGCGGCAAGACAGATACTGGCGAGGTCGGCGCAACTGGCGGGTCAATGACGCGAAATTCGATTTCGTCGCTGGCAACAACTTCACTGCTCAATCTTTCCCGTTCCAGGTTATTCAGTAGCGACTGATAGTGACTTTTGATCACTTCGTAGTCCCGATTCAGCTGTGAACGTTCTGCCTCCACTTTGGGCATTTCGTTGATAAGTCCCTGCAGGTGGTTAAGGCGTGCTTCTCTGACCCCAACATCCGCACGCAAAGTCGCAATCTCCGCTTCTGCCTCGTTTTTAGAGATCTGCAGTGCTTGATAGACGGGATTGTTGGAGAGAACGTTTGCGTCACCCTCTCCTATCATCTCGAGTTCCCTGATTTTCTTCTCTTCCAGGATTGCCAGGTTTTCTCGCAGGGCCCTTACGTCAGGATGACTATCGGTGAATCGGAGAAGAAGTTCGTCGAGATTTGCTCGCGCGGTTCGAATTCTGCCCTCGGTGCTTGCCGGATCAATCTCGGCACTACTGCCTACTACCCATGCTTCACCCCGAAGTTGACGCTCTATGTTGCTTAATCGCGACTCCACCAGACTGAGACTCTTACGTGCGTCTGCCAACTCTTCTGTCTTCGTTTGCAACTCAGCGAAATAGCCGCCCTGCAGATTAGGTAGTCGGTCGTAGTACTCTTGATTGAAAGCCGCCAGCTTCGTCTCAGCGTCACGTAGGCGACTTTCATACGTTGCGATTTGCTCACGCAGAAACTGCCCTGCCCGTTCAGAACTCGTCCGCTTGCCGGTGATTGCATCTCGCTCGAAAGCCTCGAGCAACTTCTTCACGACGGCAGCTGCGACTTCGGGGTTGTTGTTTTCGTAGCTGATCGTGTAAGTATCGTCTGCGGGAGCACGCGCAAGACGAAGACCTGGTGGCAGCGAATCGTTGAGGCTTGATATCCGGATCGTCCTCTGTAGCGAGCCGACTACGCTGACTATTTCATTCGACGTTGATGTTTGATCGATGAATCCTACCTCGCGGGCAATGACTTCGAGTTGCGTAGATCCCAGCATGGCTTCACGTACGAAGCCCAGCTGTTCGTCCAGGGTTGTATCGACAATTTGCTCATCCAACAGTGCTCGCAGCATAGATTTGGTATCTACGTAGACTCGCGCGGAGGCCTCGTAAACCGGTTGCTGCATGCTCACAACGGCCCAGCCGACCATACAAAATGCCCAAGCAGCGGCCAAACCCCACCACCGAAAGCGCCATGCTTTCTTCAGCAAACCCAGGATTTCGTTCAACAGATCGTTCATGAATTTACTTTGCAACTATTCATTAGACAGCTCATTGGACAGCGTACTTGCGCGCGCTCAAACGCGCGCTCAAAACCCGACCGCGTCATGTTAACCCTCTCGGTGCAGGATAATATGGGATCTTGTGTTAACAATGTATTTTCGACACTTCTAGAACGCCCTGCCTCGCTATAATGCAGTCACCCCTTCCTGTTTTGTTATTAAGGTTCTTGCATGGCTGCTCGTATCGGGAATTCGGTCACCGGGATTGTCGCAACCAATAGCTGCGATTTTATCGCCTCGGCGATTGAATGTCTCAATCAGGGCAAGGCGATCGTCACTCTGAGACGAGAGGACGACGATGAGCGGCACAATATGGTCGAACCTGACGAAGTCGTGAATCCAAATGATACAACGGGTTGGATAAGCAGTCCGCGCTATGAACCTCAGCATAGTTCCAAAGTAGGACAGATTCAGTTTACCTCGGGCACCGAAGGTGAGCCTAAACCGGTATTGATCAGTCACAGCGCTCTGGCCAATTCAACGGATCGCCTCATTAGCAAGATGAAAATCGATGAGCGCATACGAGAGTACGTTGGTGTGCCAGTCTACTACTCATTCGGCTTCGGCCGATGCCGTGCGGTGTTACAAGCAGGTGGGGAGGTATACATACCGAATCGCGGGTTCGACCCCCTCGAACTCAGTGAGATGCTTCAGCGTAAGGAAATCAACGCAATTTCTGCCGTACCTTCGTTGTGGCGCGTGCTCCTCCAGAATGCCGCGCTCTTTGAGGAAGTCGGTGGAAGCGTACTGTGGATCGAGATAGGTAGTCAGTACATGAGCGCGGAGGAGAAGAAGCAGGTCCGAGCGCTGTTTCCGAACGCACGGATTGTGCAGCATTACGGTTTGACGGAAGCTTCCCGGACAACCTTTCTCGATGTGCAAAATACCGGCGAAGAGCGGCTGGAGTCGGTTGGCAAAGCAGAAGATGGCGTCGAAGTACGAATACGCGATGACGGCAGAATCTTGATTAGGGGGCCTCACCTCGCGATGACCTCAATCGTCGGTGGAGAGCAGATACGCTTGACGGACGACGACGGATGGCTCGTGACGAGCGACCTCGGACGCATTGAAGATGGGTACTTGTACTACGAGGGACGCGCGGACGACTTGATAAACTGCGCGGGAGTCAAAGTGTCTCCGGACTACCTGGAGACCCAATTGAGTAATCAGTTGGAGGTCTCCGGCGCGCTCTCGGTGGCGAAGATTCCAGATCCAGTTCGAGGTGACGGGATCCTGATTGCGCACTTGCCCGATGTTGATGCCACCGCGGTCAAAAGCGCTGCTGCCGAGGCACTTCACGGCATCGGTATTGAACCTGGGCATAGCCTCAAAACGTTAGCGGTGGAATCGTTTCCTGTGACTGAAACAGGCAAAGTGCGACGCTCGAGCGTGAGTGATCTCTATCTTGCTGAGGAGGGGGAAGATCACAAGATTGCCGTCGATTCGCCGGCGGCGGGCCACGAAGATCCAAGAATTGCCGAATTGGTGAGCTTGTGGGAAGAAGTACTCCAAATCCGACCTGTTTCTCCTCACGACAGCTTTTTCGATTTGGGAGGCGATTCACTGTCCGCTATCAACGTTGCTATCCGCATGGAGAAGAGCGGCATTCCGCGAGAAGTATCCCGCCAGATATTTGAGGGGGTCACAATTGCCCAGATTGTGGACAGCTCAGCGGATTCAATGGAAAAGCAGCCGCTGGCTGCGACCAGCCAGTCAATAGACGCCGTTCGCGGAATGCTGGCTCTGTTCGTCGTCGCCTCGCATTGGATGCCGGGAGTGGTAGAACGGATACCTGGCATTGCAGACGCAAACAAACTGCTGTCGTTCTTCTACAGCGGAGGGACACCTGGTTTCGCCGTAGTTTTCGGGCTTGGGGTCGGATTTGCGTACTTACCCCGATTTATGAGAAGTCGCGAATCTGTCAACTCGTTGGTAATCCGCAATGCTCTGCTGTTGCTAGCGGGAATAGTAGTGTTAGCAGCTGTGCGGATTACTGGCGATCTATTGGGGGATCAGCCGATGAGACCGGTTGATTACTCAAATGCTTTTTGGGGTGTACTTATGTATTACATGCTGGCGGTACTGAGCATTCCCATCTGGCTCTCCTGGCTGACTCGTGCACGCTCGTTTGTCATTGCAACGCTCTTTCTGGCTCTGGTTTTCTACCTGATTCACGAACTGGTCCTGGTTTGGGCTCCTGAACCCTCTGCCAACCCTATCCTGCAAACAGGAATCCTGCTGTTGACCGCGAAGTTCAACTATTTCGAGATCTCGACGGGTGTGCTGATTGGTCTAGCGCTTGGCTACTGGTTGCGCGGTGTTGTGAGTGAACACGACAACCCGGGGAACAGTTTTGCTATCGGCTTGCTGCTCATGCTAGCCGGTTTCGTGTTGTCGATCAGGTTTGGTCATTTGGAGACTTGGATGGTCTGGCCGAAGCCAATTTACGTCTGGATGTGGGTGGTTTATACCGGCTTCGTGCTCGCCTGTACTCACATTGTTTTTAATCTTGCAATGGCAGACGATCGAAGCCGGTTTACAGATGTTGCCCTGAAGGTCATGTCGATCGTGGGTATTATGGCGTTCCCACTCTTCATCGGGCATGAACTTGTTATACCGCTTAAAGACCTGTTGATGGCTCTCCATGTTCCGGGCGCCCTGACAATTTCGATGTCACTTTTCTTTGTCTCTATGGCCTATATCCTGGTCAGGGTATACAAAATTTACTATTGAACGAAAAAAGTACGGACGAGAGGCGAATCAGCGTAGATTCAGGGCTTCTGCGATATGGGGGGTGACATATTCAGCCGCAACTGCTTGTCCGAGATCGTTCCAATGATTATTCCCCCCCTTGAAATACAAAGCGGAACTATCGCGTGCTGCAAACAGATCAAAGAGGCTGATGCAGATCGAAGGATCCAATCCTGAACAGACTTCATCGGCCAGCCTGTTTGGCGCGTAGTCGGGCCACTTGGCGACATCTATGTTCAGCCCATCGTAGTTCGGTATGAGGTCGCGCGGCGCTGGCACTGACACGATCAGAATTTCCGCGTTGAATCGTTGCACTGTTCGCTGGATTTCACTCAATACGGCGAACATCAACCTACGCTTGTATTTGGCGGAAGCGGCCTCGGGTTTCAGCGCAATGTCTGCGTCATACCCGTCGTTGAACAGGTTTGTGACGTTTGTGGGTTCTGAGTTGTACGCTTCGAATTCCAGTTGCGCGATCCGAATCAGGCGTTCATAAAAATCTTCGCTGTTCCCAAACGGACTTTCACGGTCCTCGGTTGCTTGATTGAAGAAACGCCTCGGTACTGATGTAGAAGCCCGTTTAACCAGGCGCCCGAGTGCAAAGCCTGCCATACCCGTACGAGAGAACTCGCGTGCCAGGTCTTCGCTTACTCTTGCATTACGCAAAACCAGGTGGTCTTGAGCATCCAGTTGGTAAATCTTGTTCCTGATTAAGTCGCCGTGATCATTGCCGCTGAAGACCAGCAGCACGACAAAATCGGGAGAGTGTTGTTGCAATTCGGTTCTTAGTCGAAGACTGATTTGATCTGGGCCCAGTCCGACTACGCCTGCATTGACTACTTCAACCTCATTGCCGAGTCCTTGCGCCAGCATCGCGGGAAAGGACGCTTCGAGTTCTGAATACTCAGCCACTGTAAAAGAATCGCCATAAACCATCAGCCTCGGTTTCAATCCGTCACCGAGCAGCTCAGGCCCCCGGAAGCCGTCCGAGTTAATGTCGACCCTTATCCTATTCCCGCCGTTGGCCGGTAAATGGACGTAGACTTTGCTTTGTCCGGGTATATGTTCTTGAAAGTGTTGTTCGTTCAAACGGTAGATGGTGTTACCCAACGGATAAACGAACCGTAACAGTAGCTCGGCAAGAACGAGGCAAAGAGCGCAGACTACGATTGCGGTGAGTGCGTTCTTTGCCAGGGTTAGCCCCCAATCAACAGGGCAATCATCTCGACTCTTGTATCAGCGGTTGGCACCATACGAGGATTCACTCGGTAACGAAGAGCCATCCCAGGAAACGCTCCTATTGTTCGATCCCGTAGCAGGCGAAATGCCGATTGAGCCAAAGGGTCCGGAGCCCGAATCATGTATGGTCACATTGTTTGCCGTAGAACCGCTGCTGCCTGCCATGACGTTGGTTACGCCATTGTTCAGAGCGTGGTAGTGATCTACTCCGTCCATGTGCAAACCAGAAGATGGCATACCGGCATTACCCTGTATTGCCCCTCTGAAAACCGAATTTCCCCAGAACATGTCGTGTGTCGATTGTTCGCGTCTGAAGCTGGAACTGCCGTTCAGGGCCTTGAACATAGAGTCTACGATGATCAGTCGAGTTATGTTGTTGATCCGGCTGACCTGATCTGTGGATTTCAGGAGCGAACCCGCAATGATCAGATCCGTGTGGGCCATCGGCGGTGGGTTGCTCGCGGGTGCGCCCAACAGGATTGTCCAACCGGAGGTGCTCGACGCATTGTCCAAAACACTGATTGTGCTGTTAATGACCGTAATGCGTTCCCAATTCGTATTTACTCCGTCGCCGGGACTTGTCCAATTGTTCGCCCCGGTGGTCAACTCCACGTAGACGTCATTCAGCGTGAGATCGTTCAGGTGCTCGGGTCCGAATGAGCTACCGAAAAACGAACCACCTGTTATTCGAATTCTTTCTGGTCTGGAAGAGTTTGGTAAGCCGCTGCCGATCACAACGTCGCCGTTCACCACAGCGCCCGGCGCAAACACCAGGTCTACGTCTGACGCCCATGCTCCGTTCGGCAAGCTCGTATTGTACGTTCCGGCTGGAACGTTGATCCTGGCTCCCTGTACGCCAATGGCGGCGCGCAGACCGGCACCATCACCGGGAGCAATATCGATTGTCGAGCTTGTAACAGGCTGCGCTGCCCAGTTGACAGGAAACGGTATCGAAAAACGACTGAGGTCGTAGTCGAATTCCGTGACGCAATCTCCATTGCAGTTTACCTCAGGGGGATTTGATGGTGCCGCGTAGGCAAAATTTGCTACTGCAATGGCGACCAGGGTCACCACTAGAAATTCCAAATACTTCATAAAATTGTCCCTCGAAAAACCCTCGTGCTTGAATCTCTGTCTGTCTCAACGGGAAATACGGGCCTCTCAAAACCGAATATTCACCGTTTTGATTCTTGACGATGGAAACGGAGTTTACCTAATAAGATCAATGTATCTGTGACGATTGTCATCGTGACGCTTGTAGAATCGGGCAGCAGTCACACTTTTGCATGATCGTAGATCATGGGGCAAGAGCCAGCGTACCCTATTTACCAGCCAATGTTGAATACTTTGCAATGATGGCGTCGATCTTCTTATTCCAATCAAAGTCGCGTTCGACCTTCATTCGGCCAGACCCACCCAACGTCTTCGCTAAGTGCTCATCTGCGGCCAGCTTCTTCATAGCGTCCGCAAACGCCGCGATCATACTAGGTTCTGAGTCGGGGTCAACGAGAATACCGCAAGCCTCGTCCAGATAATCGGTTGGTCCGCCCCAGTTTGTCGCGACTACCGGGCGTGCACATGCCATGGCCTCGAGCACAACAGCACCACCGCACTCCCGCACGCTGGGAAGTAACAAAGCGCGCGATGACTGGATGTGTGCGACGCATTCGCGTTGCGGCAAAAACCCATGGAACCTTACTCGCTCAGACACGCCCAATTCTTGGGCAAGTGTTTCCAGGCGGTCTTTCTCTGGCCCGTCTCCAATGATTTCAAGAACGATGTTTTCTTCAACGAGCTCTAGTGCCTGGACAAGTATGTGAACCATCTTGAGTTCTATCAACCTTCCCAGGTGAACAAACGAGACGCGGTCTTCATTGGAATTTGAATGCTCAGGGATTTGCCAAAGTGCAAGATCTACACCGTTCTCCACCATTATTTCGCGCTGATCGCTACAGTTGTCCGGCAGAGCTTGCAAAGAGCGCTCGTTGGCGCCAAGGACCAGCGCTGCATTGGGTTTGCCGGGGATCAGCGTGTTCAACATCACTGCCGCCTGGCGGCCCAGCTTCAAAACCAAACCTTCGAGCCTGGTTTCAAGTCGCTTGAAACCAGGAGGATAGTCCATACCCCCGTTGACAGGCCCAATAATGACCGGCTTGCCGAATCCGTACATGAAGGACGGCGCTCGCGGCGAAACCGGGGTTGGCTGGTGAATGATGTCGCCGAAGCCAGACGACACTAATCTCTTAACTGCCTGACGCTGGCGGCGGGCGGTGGAAAATGAAATGAGAACAAGCACTGTGTGGTCGCGTAATCTCAAAGGCAGGAGCTTGCCTAACGCGTTTAGTCCTACCTGCAGCCAATTGTCGTCTATGAACTCGATTGAGCCCATTAAATCTGGGTGGTGCTCAGCAAGCTCCTCCCGTACCCGCTCATGCACTACTAACTTCACCGGTACCCCCCTCCGATGGAGCCGGACGAAGTAGTGTAACGGCAGGATGGACTCACCGCCGAACTCTGCGGACGCGTTTTCGGCAACCAGAATGACTTCAATGGGATCGTGTCTTTCTTCCGTCTCGAGATTCACTTGACTCACCCGCTACTGATCGTCTGTACAGGAAAACCGAACGTCCACCAACCCAGGTAGATCAAGCCTAGTCCGCCGGAGATCAGGGAGATATCCAAGACGTAGTCGCGAATCCCATATTGCCTAACCAAATAGGAAAGGACTGGAAGAAACACAAAGGACCCAGCACTGATCCCGATGATCAATCCGGTGAGCCCAAACCATAGTCCGCCAATGCACATGCTCAGTAGCATCAGGGCACCACGGTAGAATTGGAGCCACATATGCAGATACGAGTTGCCGAGGGAGTGTGGGATGTTCTCGACTGAAGCACTTAGAATGAGTGCCAGGCTTCCAACGGACATGACTTCTAACATCCACCCAGCGCTATGGTACTCCTCAGCATAGAGGAGCGATATTATTTCCGCGCCGAAGACGGACAGCGTGACGACGGGGGCGACGGCCAGGCCGAACAGTGCAACCTTGATTCTGATTCGATGCTTGTGGAGCTCAGCTTCTTCGCCCTTTCCGAGTTCCGCGTATACGGGCAACAACAGCGAGAAGGTGATACTTGAAGGTACGTTCTCCACGAGCTTGACCAGACCTACGGCGATGCTAAAGACGCCCAAAACGCTTGTGGTCACCCATTTGCTCATGATGAAAAGATTGGCGTGCCTGGCAAAAAATGTGAGTGCGGTTGCCAAGAAGACCCATTTCCCAAACTGGACAATCGCTCTGACGGCCTCCCGGTTCCACGTTAACTTCGGCATGCGATTCCGGAAAAAAAGGAAAGAACTGACGGAAAGCACGAGCGCGCTGATTACTCCGTTTGCTGCCAGCGCCCAAACGGTTGGGTGAATGAGGAGCCAGACGATCGTAGCTACGACCGCGACGGTTTGAGCAAGTGATTTCCAAGCAATCACCCTGAGGAGCTTTACCTTCTTTTCTTCAAGAATTGGAAACGGTGAGCAGAAGCCGGTAAGCAAGGGGGCAACGGAAGATAACAGCAGCAATCCCGTGAGCTGGGGTTCTGAGTAGAAATACGCAACCGGTAAAGCGACTAGCATGCCTACGACACATAGCGCAATTCCTCGGATAATTGAAATTGTCCAGGCGGTATCGATGTACTCGTCGTCGAGGAAATCCCGTTTTGTTATCAGCGCCCCCCTTATCCCCACATCCGAGAGCATCTGCAGAGCACCCTGGACGAGATTGACGATGAGAAGCAAGCCAAAGGCTTCCGGCATCAACAGCCGGGTCATTATCAGGTTGGCGATCAGGCGTAGAATGTGTCCGTACGCATCGCCGCCGAGAACCGACAAAGTACCTTTCAGAATACGGTTGCCAATCGTCATTCTGTCTGCGGCTTCTGTGTGTTGCGCCTCGTTCGCTGCAGTCCTGCTTGTTGGGGCGGATTTCAAATTAGAGTCCGGATCACCAGATTTTCCACCAGGATTTCTTCTGCGTGGAACGCGGTAGAGGAAAACGCTCTCCGATTGAAGGATCCATCAGGGCCGCCAGGATCCGCCGTTCGCCTGTGAATGTCCTGCGCCCGTGTGCGACTCTCAGATTGTCCAGGAGCGCAACGTCTCCCTGTTGCCAGTTGAGGTCAACCGCCGCAGACTCGTATGCATCAGCAATCTTCCTGATTGCTTCGGCCGGGATTTCTTCGCCGTCCCCGAAGTATGCGTTTCGCGGCAGCATAGACTCGCCGAACATCTCCCGCATGGCCTCGGCTTTGTCCGCTTCAATTCCTGAGATATGGAAAAGGTGCGCTTGGTTGAAAAAGAAGATTTCTTGCGTTTTCGGGTGTTCAATTGTGCCCTGACAAATCTGAGACGTGCGGAGCACCTCATTGTCCAACCATTCGAAATCTATCGCGTTTGCCGTGCAGAAACGGGCTACTTCTTTCTTGCTATCCGTGCGGAACACTTGCTGCCACGGAACGTCGATGTGGGGGTGATAGTGCCTGACGTAACGGACTTTACGTTCCGTGAACGTATTGACGAATTCCTCGCCCAGCGTCGTCGTCACTTTGCGCAAATCCGCCACCGGAGTGGCTCCCCCGGTTGATGCTGGGACGATGCAACAAAGCGCAAGCCTGAGCGGCCACTCGGTGTGATAAGAAACTTCACTGTGCAGGGGTATCTCTTTGTTGGCAGGATATTCTGTCGCCGTGAAGATTTTGTTGCCTACGGCGGTACGTGGGGTCGAGCCATAGACGTAGTCCATTCGCGCCGTGGATATGGCCTTGACGAATCGGTCGAAGTCGTCGGCGTCGCCAACTGAAAAACCGCGAAAAAGCACAATGCCGTCATTCTCGAGTGCTTGTTCGACTTCCTGCGAATTCTCGGCAACGAACGAAGATAGATCTGCTTGTTCGCTAGCTTCAAATAGCGCAGGCCACTCGCTGGAACTTTGGATATTTGGATTCATTTGATGCCCTCTGTCTAGTTGACCCGCACGCCCATTCAAGTCGCGATGGCAGAATCACAGTGAGTCCAACAAGACTTGTCTTGTCAATCCGATGCCTAGAGCTACACTATCCCTGCCTAACCGTTGTCTGCAGACAATGCGAATCAGCGTTGTGTCTTCAGCAACTTATCAAAGAAGTCGATCGTAGGTGCTAGTCCTTCGGCCAAGCTCGTGGTGGGCCGCCAATCAAGTACGTCATTGGCGAGCGTGATGTCGGGCTTGCGCTGCTTCGGGTCGTCTTCCGGTAGTGGTTTGAATTCCAGGCTGGATTTCGAACTTGTCAGATTGATGACGAGTTCGGCGAGTTCGAGCATGGTGAACTCGGTTGGATTACCCAGGTTGACAGGCCCAGTGAAATCTTCGGGCGTGTCCATTAGACGCAGAAGCGCTTCGATCAAATCGTTCACAAAGCAGAACGATCGAGTTTGTGAACCGTCCCCGTATATTGTTATCGGATTCCCTTGCAAAGCCTGGATTACGAAGTTTGATACCACTCTCCCGTCGTTGGGTTGCATCCGTGGTCCATAGGTGTTGAAGATGCGGGCGATTTTTATCTCAAGTCCGTGTTGTCTTTGGTAATCGAAGAACAACGTTTCCGCACAGCGTTTACCTTCGTCGTAACATGAGCGTGTACCGATCGGATTCACATTACCCCAGTAACTCTCGACCTGTGGGTGAATACTAGGATCGCCGTACACTTCAGAAGTGGAGGCCTGTAGTATCTTCGCGCCCACGCGCTTGGCGAGGCCGAGCATATTTATTGCACCGTGGACACTAGTCTTGGTGGTCTGAACGGGGTCGTGTTGGTAGTGGATTGGTGAGGCGGGACATGCAAGATTGAAGATTTCGTCTACCTCCACGTAGAGTGGAAATGTCACGTCATGCCTCACTAACTCAAAATTTGGCGCCTGCAAGTGCGGCTCTAAATTTCGCTTGCTACCGGTGAAATAGTTGTCGACTACGAGAACATCTGCACCGGACTTAACTAGTCTGTCCACCAGGTGGGAACCCAGGAAGCCGGCACCTCCGGTTACCAACACTCGTTTGGCGCTTAACGATCTCGTCATTTGGTCAGTTTCCTTTGTTCGGAGTAATTTACCATTCTCGCTATTTGAAGCATCGAAAACGTGAAACGGTAAACCAATCGGGGTTGGATTCTTTTATTAACAGTTGCCGGGCTTTTCGAGCATACGTGATGTGAATGTTCGAGTCCCGAACGGAACTCATCTCTTGCCTGCTCGTTGCCGAACTGTTTCCACAAGCGCGGAATAGTATGCCAGAGCGGGAACGATCTCGAATTTGGTGTTGTAAACGTTCTGTGGATTGTTTTCAGAATAATACAAGGAGATACAAGTCGGACATGGCTTCACAACTCTCTCATATGAAGATTTTTTTTCGCAAGATAGTGTGTGCATGTGTGAACTGTCACGATAGAAAGTGTCGTAGCAGACTAAACTAACCTTCGATCTTCCAGTCCGCGATGTTCGATCATCGAGTCCGCGGTGAGTCAACCGGATCTGGGCGATAGCGATGCCTTCGGTTTCAAGGAGGTTGATGTTCACATTACTGGAATATTCTCCACGGATTTGTACCTAGAAATTCAAATTGCTTTCTCACTCGCAAAAACAAGCTCGGTTGTTGGCAAGCGGCGAAAACGACGACAGGGCCCATGCCGCTTTTCTTGAGCAGAAGTCGTTCGGCGCGCTTGATGCGTTGCGGTGCCTCGCTATCGTCTCCGTCGTCTGGCATCACTCGGGGCCGTTTGTAGATTACCTGCCTATCAGTTCAAGAGGGTTTCTCGGGGTTGACCTGTTCTTCGTTATCAGCGGTTTCTTGATTGTCACGCTTCTGCTGCGGGAAAAATCTGCCAACGGTGACATAAGTATCCGAAACTTTTATATCCGGCGCTCACTGCGGATATTCCCTCTCTACTATGGAATGGTGTTCCTGCTCCTCGCCTACTTTTTGTTTGTTAATCCCAGCTCTAACGTGGGTAAGACGTTTGTACAGGACATCTGGATATATCTGACTTATACGGGAAATTTTTTCGTAATCGGTTGGACGGTTGTTTGGTCGTTGGCTGCGGAGGAACAGTTTTATCTCGTATGGCCACAAGTCGAACGCTATCTGTCACATCTGTTTCTACCGATCATGATCGTGGCGATCAGCTTCAATCAGCTGTTCAATTTTCCAGATACTCGAGCCGCTATCGGTGATTGGCTTGGCTATGCCGAGTTGAGTGAGTTAGCGATCGTGCAGGTCACCTTTACACCCATCCTGTTGGGCGTTTTGCTTGCTCACCTGTTGCATGACCGCAATCAGTTCAACCTGTTTCGTGCGCTCTTCTTCCACCGTTACGCGTCGACACTGTGGCTGGTAGCACTGTTTGTAATCGCGTCGATTCCCAATTCTGATATCAGCGGCCTGCATCGATTGTCCATTCATTTGATAATGTTCGCGTTTGTCGGCAGTTGTGTCGTGCGGGAAGACCATATTCTGATGCCACTGCTGCGCAACCGGCTTGTGGTTCGAATTGGTCTCGTGAGCTACGGGGTTTATATTTTTCATACTCACGCACTTCATGCGGTTGAATCGGTGCTGTACTTTATGAACTTCTATTCCCCCCTGGCAAAATTTGTTCTTGGTTTGGGTGCTTCGGTCCTCGCCGCGGAGCTCAGCTTCCGCTACTTCGAGTCCTGGTTTTTACGACTCAAGCGACGCTTTTCTCGCACCTCGAACACCCATATCTGAATGCTGTATAACGCGGTTTCTCTCTTGCAACTGAAGGCTTATGAATGCCTGCCGGGAGGAGGCAGTTTCTCAATTGGAAAAGCCGCCCAGAAAAAACGCTCATGTCGGTTCCGTTCGCGACTGCAGCCTTGCGTGTGCCGAAAAGTGTTCAACGAGCCATGCGCGTTACGCTTTGAGATCCGGTATACCTAAACCCTGGGTAAGTTGAGGTTCAAATGGAAAGTTCGCAGTGCGTCCGTTGGGGTATTGTTGGTACAGGCCAGGCGGCGGTTGATTTTGCCCACGATCTGAAGCTCCTTCCTGATGCAAGATTGGCGGCCGTTTGTTCCCGCTCCGCGGCTAAGGCTGCCGAATTTGCCCAGCAATTTGATGCTGAATCGGGCTATCACGATATTCAGCAATTCGTCGCAGACGACGATATCGACGTTGTCTATGTCGCCACACCCAACCACCAGCACAAATCTGTCTGTATCACCTGTTTGCAGGCTGATAAGGCTGTGTTGTGCGAAAAACCGTTTGCACTGGATAGCCTCGAGGCGCGACAGATTGTCGATGTCGCACAAGCTCGAGGTGTGTTTTGTATGGAAGGAATGTGGATGCGATTCATTCCCGCAACCCTGCGAGTGAAACAACTGATCGAGAGCGGTGTGATCGGGGATGTTCAGATGATCAATATCGACTTCGGGGTTGCGACTCACTACGACCCTGACTCACGACACTTCGACCTGGGACAAGGCGGTGGCGCCCTGCTCGACAGAGCCGTTTACGGGTTGTCGCTCATCTCGTTTCTGATGGGTAGCCCGGACGACGTAGTGGCGCTCAGTAACATTGGCGAGACCGGTGTTGATGAACAATCTGCGCTCGTGTGCCGCTACAATCGTGGCTGTTTGGCCACCGTGAGCGCGTCGCTTACCACCAACACACCGAATGAGGCTGTGATTCTCGGATCAAAAGGTCACTTGAAACTCCACAACCCGTTCTTTCGGTCGCACAGGATTTCCCAAGCTTCGTCTCACGAGCCAGCAGAAAGCCCAGACGCCGGTGGATTCGTGACGAATATCAAAAAGCGCCTTCGAAGCAATCATGTCGCTCAGATTCTGCATGCAAAACTTGGGAGCTTTGACGTGAATTCGAAGGTGCTGGCAGAACCGTTTCGGGGGAATGGTCTGAATTACGAGGCCGCGGAGGTGATGCGCTGCATTCGTGCCGGTGAGACAGAAAGCGGCCTGATGCCGCTCGCGGAATCTATTGAAATTCTCCAGACACTGGACAACGTGAGGGACACTATTGGTCTTGAGTTCCCGGGAGCATCATGAAAATAGGTTATCTGCTGAATCAGTATCCGTATATCAGCTGTACGTTCATTCGTCGGGAGATAGTCGGGCTCGAAGCGCAAGGAATCGACGTCGCTCGATTTTCCATCCGAAGCTCAGAATACGACCTGGTGGACGAAAGAGACGTGGACGAGATTAAGAAAACCAGGTTTGTTCTGGCACAAGGAGTTGTCGGCCTCTTACTGAGTTTTTTCCTCGTATTCTTACAGCGACCGCTGAAGATGGTGCAAACACTCCTGCTCGCTTTGCGTACCGGTTGGAGGTCTGACCGTGGCGTTTTTGTATACTTCGTATACGTACTCGAAGCTTGCATAGCTGCCAGGTGGTGCAGGGAACTTGGTATCACCCACGTGCATTCTCACTTCGGCACAAACTCCACTGCTGTTGCCATGTTTTGTAACTCTCTCGGAGGCCCCCCGTATAGCTTTATGATTCATGGCCCCCTCGAGTGGGACATGCCTCATGCGTTGAATCTGGATTACAAGATAAAACGTGCAGCCTTCGTTACCGTCATATCTTCGTTTGCGCGAAGCCAGGCATTTCGTTTGGTAAACCATACTTACTGGTCGAAAATCCACGTTGTGCATTGCGTCGTCGACGAAGATTTTCTCGGACAGGATTCACCGGTGCCCGACAGCAACATGCTGGTTAACGTTGGCCGCCTGGGTGAACAGAAAGGGCATCTCCAGCTGATCGAAGCAGCTCGAATGCTTGATGAGCAGCGCGTGGATTTTAAACTTCGTCTCATTGGTGATGGTCCATTGCGGGGAGACATTGAGCGTCTTGTCACGGCCTACAATCTTGATGACAAAATAGAATTAGCCGGCTGGGCTACCGAGGATCAGATAAAGCAACACCTGCGCGAGTGCCGCGGCATGGTCCTGCCGAGCTTCGCAGAAGGACTACCGGTCGTTATTATGGAAGCCTTCGCATTAGGTCGCCCTGTTATCAGTACTTACGTTGCGGGTATTCCTGAGCTTGTTGTACCGGGCGTCAACGGTTGGCTGATTCCGGCCGGTTCGTCTGAGGCCACCGCATCGGCGATGAGGGAATTACTCGAGGCGCCACCTTCGCAGTTGACTGCGATGGGTTGTGATGGTGCCAGTGCTATCGCACGTGAACACAATCCTTCCATCGAAACGCGCAAGCTAGCCAAATTGTTTCAGGCATCTCACGGCGAGCTCATGCAGACGTCGACAGATGAATTAGGCACAGGGCAGCAGCAAGGATAACTATGCGATTCGCAATCATTGGTAGCGGCTTCGTCGCAAACTTCTACCTGACCGCACTGAAACACTATCCTGAGCTTGAGTGCGCCGCCTTGAGTGACCTAGTCCCTGAAAGGGCGTCCCGACTTGCCGGAAAGTTTGGGATCAACCGTGTGGAAACGCTGTCATCGATTTTGGATGATCCACAGATCCCGTTGGTCCTGAATTTGACCAACCCCCGCAGTCATTTTGAAATCAGCAAAGCCTGCCTGCTCGCCGGTAAACACGTTTACTCTGAAAAGCCGCTGGCCATGGCAATGGATGAGGCCACTGAGCTGGTGACGCTGGCAGAGTCAAAAGGACTGAGGCTTTCTTCAGCCCCTTGCAACTTCCTGTCTGAATCCGCGCAGACGCTTGCCAAGGCGGTTAGAGAGCAGCTTGCAGGTCCTGCGCGACTCGTCTACGCGGAGATGGACGATGGGATGGTCCACCAAATGCGTTATGACCAATGGGTGAATGATCTTGGCGTGCCGTGGCCGTACAAAGACGAGTTTGAAGTCGGTTGTACGATGGAGCACGCTGGTTACTCTCTAACCTGGCTGGCAGGCATATTTGGGCCTGCGGAGCGAGTGACTGCTTTTTCGTCATGCCTGATCCCCGATAAAGGGACGGAGCAACCGCTTGACGTCAACGCGCCTGACTTTTCCGTTGCCTGCATCCAGTTTGCTTCCGGCGTTGTTGCCAGGCTCACGTGCAGCATAATCGCACCGCATGACCACACAGTTCGTGTCTTTGCAGACAATGGCACTCTGTCTGTCAAAGACACCTGGCACTATGACTCGCCCGTCTACCGCACGCAGAGAATGACCATTCGTAGACGGACCTTTGAGACGCCGTGGCGGCGGAAGGTATCTCTGTTGCGCGGGGGCGCATCGAAGATTCAGGATACCGGTGCGGCGAGAATGGATTTCTTGCGGGGCGTCGCCGATATGGTTGCGGCGATACAGGAAAACCGACCGCACAGGCTATCAGCTCGCTTCTGTCTGCACGTGAACGAGCTGACCCTGGCCATATCCAATGCATTTGACACGGGCTCCTACCGGCTGACGACCAGTTTTGATCCCGTCGAACCGATGCCTTGGGCCTAGTTGGTACCTGCGACGGCGTTTTTTTTACGCGTTCCGTGTGCGAAATCTGCGCCAGCCGAGCCAGACCAGGATAAGAAAGATCACGCCACCGGCACCGAGCACGCCCCCGACGCCAAAGCCGATAATGACGTGCCGCTGACGTACGACAGCTGGAATAAACAGGTTTACCAGACCGCGAATTTGCATGACCAACGTATCGCCCTCCGGTTCGATGGTCAGATGGCGCGCGAGTTGCGCCGCGGTGTCCTCTGAGAATCCGAAATCGGGCATCTGTGAGCTGGGGTTGTCAACCCTGGGATACAGGAGCTTAAGGCGAATATAGTCGCGGGCGCCGTTAATGTCTGGCGTGAGCTGCCTTAGTTGGCCCAGCGCGTTGTCCGCATTTTCTTCTCCCGTATCTTCTGCAATCGCCTGCTGGAAATCAGCGCTCTGGATGTGAGCCATGACCCGAGGTACAAGCTGGGAGAATTCCAATGAGCCAGCGCGGCTTCCCTCGGCATCGACCCCATGACAACTTGCACACCCGAACTTTTCGATTAACTCAGGGGCGGATTGATTGCGGCCCAACACCACCGGATGCTGGTTTTGTGGATCGTAGCTGATTTTGAACACCGCCCCGCCCCTTCCTTCGGAGTAAGGGAACAATGCGGCCATGTACATCGCCTCGTCACTGAATGCCACTCCGACCGGCATCTGACGAAGACTGCCTTGATAGCGGAGAAACTGGCTGGGCGTTTGCGGGACAAAATTCTTCTCGAAGTCGAAGTCGATCATCACAATCGATCTATCTTGACGCTCCCCCGGTCCTGGCGGTTGCGACGGAAGTCCGCCGAACGCGACGTAAAATCTCTGCCGATAGCTCGCGGGGAACGCGCTGTGCTGAGATCCGATGAAGTCCATTTGGACAGGACCTACCGAAGGTAAGAACACGAACTCGGCGTCGATGGACATGCTCCAGTCGCTACCATCCCAGCCGTAATTGTAGCCCTCATTGACTTCCATAAACCGATCGACGATGGGCCCATTGTCTGCAGCAAACAATCGATCGTATGCCATTGAGAGAGAGAACGGGTTTCGGACCCCCATTGCCCAAACATAGTTTCGAGCCGAATTGGCCGCGTCCTCGAGATAAAGCGGATTGTCGTCAAGAGGCTGTCCGTCCAGCGTCATGCGCAGAATTTTGCCGTTGGTCGAGTCAGGGTTTTGCGCCATCTCGATGGTTTCCGCATCACCGACACCGACAAACATCGTATCGTTTTGAATGACCATGGGGCCGATCTGGTGAGATACCGATGACGGGTGTTGTGCGAACACGTTGTCGAATCGAATGGAGTTTGTCGGCTGAGCGTTGAATGTTCCCGGCGTAGTTTCAAATCGGACGATATTGTTGCGGAGCGTTCCGTTCTGATCCTGGTAAGCGAAGCTGGCGAACACGTAGCCATACTCCGGTGCCAGCGCGATGCCAGCCATTCCAACCTCACCGGCAAAGTCTGGCAATTGGGCTTCATGCTCCAGAACGAAGAAGTCATCGGCGAAGACTGAGACGCTACCGTCGTTGTTTATTGTCTTGATGGCACCCATCAATTCGGTCACGAATACAACTGGGTCGGACGGCGCGCTTCCGGGGTTAGGAACGACAGCTACGGCTGTTGGTAGCTCGAAACCGTCTGCGGCCACCTCAATTTTGAAGCCCTCTCTGATCGCCCAGTCCGACATCCATTCGTCATCAGCCCACGCGGGTGTATGTAGCCAGGTCTGTCCGACCAGAATGAGGCAGGCGAGTGTGTGAAAACGGTAGTGCTTGGAGTTGTTCACCTCGGGATAATTTCCTTTCCAAAATTACAGTACCGACTCGAGCTGAAAGTCGGGTTCGTTACGTTGTCTGAGTAAAGAGTCTCGGTTGTTGTAGTTCCAAACGCGTTAGGATAACGTGCCCGAACTTTGTTCGCCCCGGCCAGTTCTTTGGCGCTTATGAAGGGCGGTACCCAGATTTTCTGAATACGGTGAACTCTAACATGAGAGTGCAATTTGGCGCTATTTGCCTTTTTTTTGTTGTTTGTGAGTCTGCTGTTAGCGCGACTGTTGGATACCCGAGCACGGATCAACCCATTGAGGAAGTTGTGGTGCACGGTTCGGTTGAAGAGCGTTTTACGCTAGGTCGGACCGGGAGTTTCGATTTTCTGGATCGAACCGCCCTACAGCAGTCTAACGCTGAAAGCGTGGTCAATGCCTTGAGGATGCTGCCCGGTATCTCGGTTTCCCGGGCAGGTGGCGCTGGTGGAGTTTCGAGCATCTACCTGAGAGGCGGGGAAGCTAACTTTGTTCCGGTGCTGATCAACGGAATTCAAGTCAACGACCCCGGCAACAGTCGGGGTGGGGCCTATGATTTCGACAATCTCGACTTGCAGAGTATTGATCGCATCGAGCTGGTTCGAGGTGCTCAATCTGCCGTCTACGGGTCAGATTCCCTTTCGGGATTGGTCAATGTCGTCACCGCCAGGGGACAGCAGAGTCAAAGGGTTCTGTTACAACTAGGCGGCACGTCGGAAGGTGGGAAGAGCGCCGGGGCAAGAATTCATGCACCCGTCAATAACGGCTCGCTCACGCTCGGAGCTCGGTCGGTAGATGCCGGAGAATCTGTCGAGGGTTATACGCACGACGCTGATTACCTGGATTTGAGTTACCACAGCTCTGATGATGCAAAGAGTCGCCTGTCTGCCTTTGCGCGCATGGTCGACGCAGATCGTAGTGCGTTCCCTGAGGATAGTGGTGGTCCAGAGTTAGCCGCGTCGCGGCGTCTTGACGAGGGTGAGACGCAGGAAGTCACGTTTGGGGTAAACGCCAGCCGCGAATTCGTCAGCGGCATGCGGGTTCATGCGAAGGTCGGTTGGCATGAGATCCAGGACAAACTCGACTCTCCTGGGATCGCGCCGTTTGATCGTGTGCCCCCGAATTATACCGACAGTGAGTTTCGCAGACGAACTGCCGCCGTCTGGGGCTCACGAAGTGGCGCTTGGGGGCAAATAAGGTTGGGAATGGATACTCGCTACGAGGATGGCAGCAGTGACGGCTTTGTCGAGTTTTTCGGCACGCCCATTGAGAGTGCCTACTCGTTGGAGCGAGAACAGTATGGCGTGTTCGCTGAGATTCAGAGCGAACTGGTTGGCGCCGAGCTCTCCGCAAGTGTGCGCGTGGATCACGCCGATGAGTTTGATGAAGAAAGCGCGCTCAGCGTCGGGGTGTCTTATCCATTCGCGAGCAGTCGCTCGCGAATTTCGGTCAACTGGAACGAAGGCTACAAACTGCCGAGCTTTTTTGCTCTTGGTAACAGTCTGGTCGGCAATCCCTCGCTGCAACCGGAACGAAGCCGTGGTTGGGAGCTGCAGTACGAGCATCAATTCCGCGAAACGCCCGCGAATTTGAGGTTCACTTACTTTGATAACGATTACCAAGACCTCATAGATTTCGATCCGGAGTCGTTCACCAATCTAAATCGAAGTCGGGTGTCTGCGAAGGGATTGGAAAGCCGGTTACAGTGGATTATTGGCGCGACGTTGGACCTGGCAATTCATAGCACGTACGTAGATTATGATGCTCCGGCCGGGGTGAGGTTGCGCGGCCGTCCCGATCTCAAATTTGGGGCAACGATCGCCTACAAACCCACTGAGAAGGTCGAAGTGTTTACGGCCTATAGGCGGGTCGGCGAAGTTTATCAATCGTCGCTGGTCACGGGCTTTGTTGAGCTTGAAGAATACGACACTTTGGATTTTACGAGCTCGATTTCGCTCGAAAACGGCGTGTCCATTGCGCTGTCAGTCGACAACGTTCTCAACAACAAGTACCGAGAAGCGGTCGGGACGCCCTCCCCCGAGCGCTTGTTTCGAATGATCATTCGCTACGAAATTTGATGCTAACGTCGGAAAGGCTTGCTCGTGCGCCATTCGAGGGCTCTGAGCTGGTGGCAAACACCGGCCTATCAGGACGGCTTTGGTTGGAAATA
This sequence comes from Pseudomonadales bacterium, assembly GCA_028285415.1. GTDB lineage: Bacteria > Pseudomonadota > Gammaproteobacteria > Pseudomonadales > Azotimanducaceae > UBA4421. The sequence continues at coordinate 42,870 of JANQPF010000008.1, read as the reverse complement.
TAAGTGCGAATCGCCGCTGCGACGTCTTCGTGATGCTCCGCAAGCATTCCGAAGTGATCGCCGGGGCAGTCAACGACTGTCAGCTTCGCAATGTGTGCAATCCAGCCTAGTGACGGCTCAATTTCGCGACGGGTCCGGCTTTCTCCTAACGCTCTGCACAAAAGCGCAGGCTCCTCGCAAGAGGACACCTCATTTTCGTAATTGTCCGCTGCGAGGATACGACAGATATTCAGCGGATCCTTGTTGATGACATTGAAACCGCGTTCCTGAAGACGAATGCGAGTATTGTGCTTGGTCAGGTGCAGCCAACCTCTGGACCTCTCGATCGAACGCATGAGTGGCGTATCTAAGAGGATCAGCGCATCCACTTCTGCGCCACTGCCACGTAGCATCCGCGCGAGCTCGTAGGCGACCATTCCCCCGTAGGAAAATCCGGCCAGACGATACGGACCCTGCGGCTGAAACTTCCGCAATATCTTATAATAGCGGGAGGCTAAATCAGCCGGAGACGGGAAGTTGTCAACGCCGTTCCCCGCGATCACATTCGCAAGCATTTGCTGCTCATCGTTTGAGTAGACGCCATAGACAGGCAGGTCGGATTGCAGGCTTTTGGCCAAGGACTGGTAGAGATGCACGCCATCGATACAGTAAAGCGGCGTTGCAGTCTTATTGGGACAGTCGTTAAGTAACACCGGCGTATCCGGTCCGATGTTACCAGTTGTGCGATCGATATAGCTGGCCAGGCCGCGAATGGTTGGATCTTCGTAGAATTCGCGGAACGAAATGTGTCCGCCAATTCTTTCTTCAAGAGCAGAGAGTAAGTTGACCGCAAGCAGTGAGTTACCCCCATTGTCGAAGAAATTGCTGTCGCGGGCAGAATCTAATTGCAGTGTTTCGCGCCAGACCTGTGCAACTTTGACCTCAAGGTCACTCTGAGGCAAATCCCCTCCGGACGTAGTAGCAGGTATCGCGGTGCTTGCGTCAGAGATGAGACGCTGACGATCTATTTTGCCGTTTGTCGTAATCGGCAGTTCCGTCACCGTCGTCAGCAACTTCGGTACCATGTAGCCAGGTATCAGATCGTTGAGCCTGTGCAGTGCCTCGCCGTGATCGAGTTCGCTGCTGACCTCAACAAAACCGTGGAGAAATCGCTCCTGCAGAACTTCTCCCTGCATCACCACCACTGCTCGCTTGACTTCCGGAAGTGATTGGAGGGCCGCCTCCACTTCGCCGATCTCGATGCGATAACCCCGGAGTTTGACTTGGTTGTCGGAACGCCCGAGGTAGATCAGCTTGTTGCCAGCCTCCAGGCGAACAATGTCGCCCGTCTTGTAGAGTCGCTGTTCCGGATCGAAAGGATCATTCAGAAAGCGTTCTGCGGTCAGTTCTGGCTGACGATAATAGCCCTCACCAACACCAGCACCGCCGATGTATAGCTCACCAACGACACCCTGCGGAACAAGCTGCATTTGTTCATTGAGTATCCGTAAGGTCGTGTGGGCAATTGGATCACCAAGAGGAACGACAGCGTGATCTGATTTAACGTCCGCAACCGTCGAACAGATGGTCGTTTCCGTGGGCCCGTAGATGTTCCAGACTTTGTGTGCGCGTTCAAGTAGATCATCAGCCAGCTGTCGAGAGAGTGCTTCACCACCGCAGATGACCTGAAAAGACGGATTCTGCCCCGACCAACCACTGGCTATCAGCATGTGCCAGGTTGCTGGTGTCGCAAACATGGCGCTAACGTTCCCCTCGTCGAGACGCGCTGCAATGTATTTGGGATCCCGGCGCTGAGCGTCACTGATGATTTCTACGCAGGCACCGCACCATAAGGGAAAGCAAAGCTCAAAAACGGAAGCGTCGAAGGCAGTGGTAGTCACTGCCAGAAGATGGTCGGAAGGTCGAAACGCGATTCGAGAGCGCATCGCCTGCAGCTGATTTGCAAGGCTTGAGTGGCCCACGCAGACGCCTTTGGGTGCACCCGTGGATCCGGACGTGTAAATCATGTAGCTGGACTTGTCACGAGCGCCTGTGCCTTCCATTGGGGGCGGCAGTTCGTCTTCGAGACTGACCACCGTCATGTCCTCTGGAAACTCGAGCTTGGTTTGGGCATCGAGGATGATGAGGCTGGGTTCGGCGTCCGCAATGATTTTCCGTTTGCGGGCACCGGGGTTTGATGCATCGATCGGCACGTACGTCGCGCCCGCGTAGAACGTTCCCACCATGGCAGCGACGAGTTCAGTGGTGCGGTAGAGGCAAACCGCAATTCGGTCTCCGGAGCCTACGCCAGACGCTCTTAACGCGGCTGCGTAGCGACGCGCACGGAAGTCTAACTCGGCGAAACTGATTATGGTGTCTTCCTGACGAACAGCGGGTGCCGCCGGTGTCGATTGCACCCACACCTGCAGTTGATCTAATAGATGGTCGACTTCCTGTTCAGGGCCAGGCCCGGCCAAACCGTGGCATTCTTCAGGCGTCACCAGTGGTATGGAATGGAGCCGTGCGTGATCGGCAAGCAAACCCTCCAACATACGCAGGTAGTGACGGACGGCTGTCTCTTGCTGCTGTGGCTCGAAAATGTGGGCGTCAAAACCAAAGCGAATTTGCAAGGGCCAATTCGGACCGGATTCCAGAACGTCGATAGCAACGGAGGCTATTGCCGGTTCTGTATCAGCGAATGCCTTTGCACTTGATTCGGTTTGATCAAACGTCGTAATTCGGCTGTAGCTGCAGCGGACGGGACCAAACCCGGCAGAGTTGGGCAACGATTCGGGGGCGCATTGCACCATCAGCTCTCGATCTGCAGCCACGCGTTCGACGATCTCATCCAATCTCGGATTGCCGGCAGTATCGATGACGAGTGGTAGATAGGTCGCAAAGGAGTCTATTTTCTTGTTTTGAAGGCGCCAGTCGTGCTCGCAAGTCAGCAGCTGCAGAGTCGTTTGTTCGGAGACTCGGGCCATCCATGCGCTCGTTATGGCGGTCCAAAAAACCGAAGGGACAATCCCCTGTGCCGCAATCTGTTGTCGCACCAGTGCTGAGAGCTCAGTGTCCAACTCACGCATGGTCCAATGGAGATCTTCCTTCTGCGTGTTCGGTTCAATTGTTTGGCCATAGAGCGCGATCGCTTGAGGGTCGGGTCGCTCCTTCCAGGGAGAGAAATACGTCGGGTCAACTTGTTTTGTGTCGAGATCTACCAAAATGAACGAGTTCCTTATACCTGCAGCGCACAAAGCTCAAATGGCCAATCCCGTTTTATCGGGTGACAGGTTGGAGCGAAGTGGGTTCGTGCAATCAAACTTGCGTCGAGTGTCTGGCAATACGGCGTACAAATGGTCTTCAAAAAAAATCCAAGAAGGATGCACCTTTTGTCACAGGATTATGACATGCGATCGGAGCTCAAATACTGCTAGTTGTAAGAATAACGTTAGGATCAGATGAGATAATCGTCACATGGTGGCGCGTTTTCCCGTCTCTCGATCCACCCTGCGTCAGCGCAGATGACCGTAGCGTTCCGGTGCGAGTTTCAGTTTCGGGCCCGGCTACAATCCCAGCACCAACTTACTCATGATATTGCGTTGAATCTCATTCGATCCCGCATAGATGCTAACTTTACGGGTGTTGAAATATTCTTGCGCGGTGCCGTTCGCGTCCTGCGACCCCACCGGCTGGAAGTTGTCTCCGGGATAAGGCGTGGACTGGTCCAGTGGCGCGGCGTACACACCGCTGATTTCCATGGCAAGCTCGGTGACCGCCTGCTGCAGCTCGGTGCCGCGGGTTTTCAGCATGGAGCTTTCAGGCCCCACGTTCTGCCCGGCGGCAAGCGCACCCAAGATTCTGAGCTCAGTGTATTCCATCGCGAGAATCTGCACCTGCACGTCGTGAAAGCGACGCTGGAAATCGGGACTGTCCCAGTAGCTTGCGCCACCGCCGTTCTGCTCTGCTTTCGCAAAGCCTTCGAGGTGTGACATTGCACCTTTGAGTCCGGGTGAGTAGGCGTTGCCTCGCTCGAATTCGAGCAGGTACTTGGCGCAGGTCCAACCTTTGCCTTCTTCGCCGACGAGGTTTTCCTTTGGCACTTTGACGTCTTCGAAGTACACCATATTGATTTCCTGGAACCCGTCACCGGGCTGATCCAGGGTGATGATCGGTTTGACTTCGATGCCGGGCGTGTTCATGTCGACGAGGATGAAGCTGATGCCAAGCTGGCGAATGTCTTCTTGCGAGGTGCGTACCAGGCAGAACATCCAGTCCGCGTACTGCGCGAGAGTCGTCCAGGTTTTCACGCCATTGACGAGATAGTGGTCGCCTTTGTCCTCAGCCTTGGTTGAGAGGGACGCGAGATCTGAGCCTGAACCCGGCTCCGAGTAGCCCTGGCAGAACCAGATGTCGGAGTTGAGAATCTTCGGCAGAAAGCTGGCTTTCTGCTCATCGGTCCCGAACTTCATGATGACAGGCGCAACCATTGTGATGCCGAACGGCACAACGCCGGGAGCGCCGACTCGTGCACGTTCGAGGTCGAAGAGGTAGTTCTGCGTAGGCGTGAACCTCGCACCGCCATATTCGGCCGGCCAGTTCGTGGCCGCCCAGCCTTTCTCGGCAAGACGTTTCTGCCAGGCCACCAGGTCGTCTTTTGAAAGCCGTCCCTGGGCGCTGCGCGCCTGTTTGTCTCGCAATTCCTGCGGCCAGGCGGTCTCGAGCCACTGCCGTACTTCTTGCTGGAACTGGCGGTCCGCATCGCTGAAAGTCAAATCCAAGGTCAACACCTCATTCATGGAAAATTAACCGGCCAATTCTAATCGACGATAGCGCATGGGGCCAGGCGTGTCCCGGTCCCTATCCGGACTAGCGCGCGTGTTGTTCGACCAGCGATTTGCCAACCACGCGGATTGCCAGGGTTTCTTCTGCACCTTCGAAGATCGACAGCACCCGGGCGTCAGCGAAATAGCGGCTGACGGCAGACTCCTCCGCGTAGCCCATGCCGCCGTGCAGCTGCAGGGCTTCACGGGTGACTGCTTCGGCGGCGCGGCAGGCGATGAGCTTGACGAGGCTCGCTTCGGTTGCGCCCTCCCCTTTGTCCATGAGTGCCGCCACCTCATGAGTGAACGCGCGGCACGCCACAATGTCCGCCGCCATGTCGACGAGCTTAGCCAGTGACAGCGGATAGTTCGAAACGGGCTGACCGAAGACGCGCCGATCGGCAGCGTAGCTTACAGCCGCCTCGTAGGCAGCGCGCATCAGCCCGCAGGCACGCGCCGCGGTCTGCAGTCGCCCGCCCATGAATCCACGCATTGTGAAATAGAAACCCTTACCGCGTCCGGCTTCACCACCGATCAGATTGTCATCCGGTACGAAGTAGTTGTCGTAGAACATCTCGAACGAGTGCATGCCCCGGTAGCCGAGTGTGGCTATGGCGCGCCCGCTCAGGCGCCCTCCGTCCGGTTGCTCGATATCGATGCTGTGGCCGTGCTGGGTCGGCTTCTCGACGACAAACAGTGACAGACCGCGGTGCGGCGGCCGGGCGTCAGGCTCGGTGCGGGCAAGGACAAGGATCGCACCGGCGGCACCCGCGAACGTGCACCAGGTTTTGCCGCCGTTGAGCAACCACCCGCCGTTGACCGGCGTTGCTTTGAGCGCGACGGCAGCGACGTCGGAGCCCGTGTTTGGCTCGGTCACCGAGATGGCGCAGAGTGTCTCGCCGCTGGCAATGCCAGGCAGCCAGCGCGCCTGCTGTTCCGCAGTGCCGCCTTCGAGAATGGCACGTGCCATGATTTCCGGGCGAGTGATGAGACTGCCGGCGGCGCCCAGGGAGCCGCGCGACAACTCTTCAGTCACCACGACCATGCCGACGCTGTCCTCGTGCTCGTCGGGTTTCAGGCCACCAAAACGCTCAGGCACGGACAGACCGAAACAACCCATCTCCTTGAGGGGATCGAGAATCTCTTTCGGGATCAGCAGATCTTCGCGGTGAATCCGTTCCGCCAGCGGCTGCACCACGTCGCTGGCAAAGCTCCTGAACGTGTCGCGCATGATGCGCTGGGCTTCGTCGAGCGGCTGTTCCGGCAGGCCCTGTGTCAGAATGCGCTCACCGAGATTGCGGATCGCGGTGGGATCGAGTGGCTGGTTGACCAACTCGATGCCCGGCATGTCGTCCGCACGGAGCCCATAAGCCGCGGCGCGCAGACTGAGGCGCTGACTGACGCTGACAATGGCGCGCGCGGTGACATAGTTGGCGAGATCATTGACCAGCGGTTCGGTGGTGGACGCTGCCAGCCGATTCAACGCCCCGGCGGCCTGCACCTCGGCGGTGGCGAAGGCAAGATCGTAGAGTTCGAGCTGCTCGTCGAAGAGATCGCCTTGCAGGTGCTTCGCCGCTCGGTCGAGGAGGGTCTGGATGCGCTCCAGATGGTCGATGGCAATGGTGTTCATGCAGCGAGTATAAGGGCTTTCGGATATTACGAGTATCGGGATGGCGGACGGGTTGTGCTATAAAGCCGCCCTCCCACGACGTGAGTTCAACATGCAGGTAGACCAGACCGTTCTCGACGTTCGCCGGTATTTCATCGATCTGCAAACCCGGATCTGCGACGCACTGGCCGCGGCCGACGGTGCTGAGGCCTTCAGCCAGAATCCCATCGAAGATCCCAACGGCGGCCTGGCACAACCACGCGTGCTTGCCGACGGTGCGCACATCGAAAAAGCTGCGGTGCAGTTTACGCACTCGAAGGGAGACTCGCTGCCGGCCGCGGCGACGGCGCGTAACCCACATCTTGCCGGGGTACCTTTTCAAGCGACTGCCATCTCGATGATTGTGCATCCGGTAAATCCGCACGTGCCGACCACCCACATGAATCTACGTTTTTTTGCCGTCGACGCCGAGGAGCCGGTCTGGTACTTCGGCGGCGGCTACGACCTGACCCCCTACTACCCCCGCCTGGAGGACGTCGTGCACTGGCACCGTACCGCCGCCGGAGCGGTTGGCGACCATTACCCGGCGCTCAAGAAACAGTGCGACGAATACTTCTATCTGAGCCACAGAAAAGAGTGTCGCGGGGTTGGTGGCGTGTTCTTCGACGATTGGACCGAGGGCGGCTTTGACGAAAGCTTTGCGTTCGTGCGCCGTGTGGGCGATTCGTTTCTACCCGCCTACCTGCCGATTTTCGAAGCTCGTAAGGAAGAGACGTTTACAACGGAGCAGCGCGAGTTCCTGCTCTATCGCCGCGGCCGTTACGCGGAGTTCAATCTTGCGATCGACCGGGGTACCAAGTACGGCATTCAAAGCGGGCGTCGCATCGAATCGGTGCTCGCCTCGTTGCCGCCGATCGCCAAGTGGATCTACGATTTTCAACCTGAGCCTGGCAGCCCCGAAGCGGAGCTGACGGAGTACTACCTTGTCCCCAGGGATTGGCTCAGCCTTGTGGATAACTCTGGGGATTAATTTCGATCACCCTGTGTGATTGTGCAGATACTACACACATCATGATATCGTAACCGAATAAATTGTTTTAATTTCAGTAAGTTATGGAATTTATCAAGACTGGATGTGCAGTCTTGTCATTTCGTTCGCGCGCGGCGGGATGTGTATAAACCGGGTTGTTAATCCGGTTTGACCAGCGTCAGCCGGTCGACCACCGATGCAACCCCGCCGACCTCGCGAGCCGTCTGCAGCGCGAGATTGCGCTCAGCATCGGACCCCACCCGGCCGAAGAGCGTCACGACACTGCGCCGGACTTCCACGTTGATCGCGCGGCCGCCGACACCTTCGGCGCGCACGAGCGCGGTTTTCACCGCGGTCTGGATCGCCACGTCGTCGGTAAACTCCCCAGGGGTACGGGCGCTGTCGCTGCGATAACCCTGGCAGCCGCTGACTGCCAATGCCAGCAGCACGAACATGACGCTTATGGGATTTCGCACGGACTTCTCCTTTAGGATTTAATACGCGATTCAAGCAAGGGAGGGAGGTTGAATGCAAGACGGCACGATGCATGTGCTCGCTCAGGGGCTGAGATTTCCGGAAGGCCCGATTGCCATGCGGGACGGCAGCGTCCTCCTGGTGGAGATCGCCCGGGGTACGCTCTCACGGGTGGTGGACGGCAGCGTCGAGGTGGTGGCCGAGCTCGGTGGTGGACCCAACGGAGCAGCCATTGGTCCCGACGGCCACTGCTACGTTTGCAACAACGGTGGGTTCGAGTGGATTGAACGCAACGGTCGGATTTATCCCGGCGATCAACCCGCCAACTACGTTGGCGGACGTATCGAGCGCGTCGATCTCGACAGCGGTGCGGTTGAGGTGCTCTACAACCACTGCAACGGACAGCCGCTGCGCGGGCCGAACGACCTTGTCTTCGATGCCCACGGTGGCTTCTGGTTCACTGATCACGGTAAAACCCGGGCGCGTGAGCGTGATCGGACTGGCGTGTTCTACGCCAGAGCGGATGGTTCGTTCATCGAAGAGGTCATCTTCCCCATGGAGGGACCCAATGGCATCGGGCTCTCGCCGCTCGAGGATGAACTGTACGTTGCCGAGACGGTGCCCGGCAGGGTGTGGGCATTCCGCCTCGATGGTCCCGGGCGGCTGCAGGGTAACGGTGATCGACGCCTGCTCGTCGACCGACCGGGTTACCATCTGTATGACTCGCTCGCCGTGGATGCCGCGGGAGGTGTGTGCGTGGCGACCATCGTCGACGGCGGCGTCACTACCCTCAAGCCAGATGGGAGCGAGCCCGATTTTGTGCCGATGCCGGATCGGTTGACGACCAACATCTGCTTCGGGGGCGACGATCTCGATACGGCATACGTGACGTTGTCCTCTACGGGGCAGCTGGTGTCCCTGCCCTGGCCGGTGCCCGGTTTGCCGTTGAACTACCTCAACAAGTGAAACAAATGAAGCAAAACGGACGTGGCTTCCGGCGGTGCTGCGAGGTTGGTTTTTTTCCAGGACCTCGCATACACTACGCCCTCGAAGTAAGCCGGGCGCAAAGCATCGGCGCTGTGAGGGGAAGTCATGCGTAGACCATTCGGCCGTGGCCGGGAAGAAGAAGGCGAGAACCAGATCAATCTGACACCCATGCTCGACGTGGTGTTCATCATGTTGATTTTCTTCATCGTCACGGCCACGTTTGTCAAAGAGGTTGGCCTCGACGTCAACCAGCCCGACGACGACAAGCCCAAGACCGTCGATCCCGACAAGAAGAGCATTGTCGTGCGAATCACCAATCGCGATCGCATCATCATTGCGCAGCGTGACGTTGATCGCCGCAGCGTTCGTGCGAATATCGAGCGACTGCATGCGGAGAATCCGGAAGCGCCGGTGATCATTCAGCCTCACCCCGACTCCACAACCGACCTGATGATCCATGTCATGGACTCGGCGCGTCAGGCGGGTGTCTACAACGTGTCGCTGGCATCAAATTGACGTGACTCGACCGCGTTCGCGAAAGGCCGGTTGTCCGGCCTTTTTTATGCGCCGCAGTTACGTTCGAGCGGAGCTGAATCAATGATTGATCTGCGTAGTGATACGGTGACCCGCCCCACGGCTGGCATGCGCGAAGCGATCGCCCGTGCCGACGTTGGCGACGATGTCTACGGTGAAGATCCTACGGTCAACGCACTCGAGACGGCCGGTGCCGCCATGCTCGACAAGGAGGCCGGGTTGTATGTGCCCTCCGGCACGCAGTCGAATCTGCTTGCCCTGCTGTCACACTGCGGACGCGGGGATGAGTACATCGTCGGGCAGGCGGCGCACACTTACCGTTTCGAGGGCGGTGGCGCGGCGGCGTTGGGCGGTATCCAGCCGCAGCCGCTCGAGTTCGAAGCAGACGGTACTTTGGATCTCGATCGGGTTACGGCGAACATCAAGCCGGACGATTTCCACTTCGCGGTAACGCGATTGTTGTGCCTGGAAAATACCACCGGCGGCAAGGCGTTGCCGTTGTCTTATCTGACAGACGCGCGCGCGTTGTGCAATCGTCATCGAATCGGTCTGCATCTCGACGGCGCGCGCTTTTTCAACGCAGTCGTTGCGACAGGAGTTTCCGCGGAGACGCTGGCTGAGCCGTTCGACTCCGTTTCCGTATGTTTGTCGAAGGGACTGGGTGCGCCAGTCGGGTCGCTGTTGATTGGCACGGAAGCGTTCATCGCAAGCGCTCGCCGCTGGCGCAAAATGGTTGGCGGAGGGATGCGTCAAGCGGGTGTCATCGCAGCCGCCGGCCTTTATGCGCTCGAACATCACGTCGAACGGCTGGCGGACGATCATCGCCACGCCGCGGCCGTGGCGGCGGCGGTTGCTGACAAGTTCGGAGATGATGCGGTCGCGCACGACACCAACATGGTGCATGTCCACCTGCCTGAGACCGCGTACGCACGCCTGCGCGACCATCTCCAGCAGCACGGTGTCACCGTCAGGCGTCCGCGCTGGGTGTTTCACCTGGACATCGACGATAGCGACGTGGACCTTCTGATTACAATGATAGAGTCGTTCACACCCGCGGAATGAAGAAGAGCGTGAGGACGTGGCCGACGCCGGTGGTCCAGTAACCGATGCCGCGGGTCATCGCCTGGTTTGGTGCGTGCTCACCCAGATAGCTCATCGTGAAGATCCGCCGGTCGGGATTCAGATGAACCTCAACTTCGCGAAAGCCGATGTACTTCCTGCCGGTTGGATAAATTGCTTTGTACACGGCTTCCTTGGCAGAAAACATCAGCGTGTCCGGCTCGTCGACTGCCTGCGCGAGCCGCGTTAACTCCGCCTGTTCTTCGGCGGTAAAGAGAATTCTGTACATACTCTCATCCACCCTGCCCGTCGCCTCGACATCGATACCGACACCCTGATGCGTCGTCGAGGCGACAGCGGCGGCAATATCGTCGCTGTGGGTAATGGCGCCGACGCTGCCTGCCGGCCATACGGGAACCCGCTCTTCTCTGAGCACGCTCTCTGGTGTCAGGCCAAGCAAGCCCTGCGCAAGATGCGCGCAATGACGACCGCTGGAAAATCCGAGTTGGCGCACCTCGGCCATGCGCCCCATGGTTTCCGATTCGCCGGGCAACAGGTGCCCGCGGTAGTCGCCCACGGTGCTCATCGCCACCGCAGCATCCTCATCGATGGTGTCCTGCAGTATCGACAACGTGGCCTCTTCGCTATGCCAGCGCATATCGTTCCGCCCGTTGCGCTGAAGGTTGAACTGCCATACGCCCAGTATAAAGTAGCCGTCCCCGTGTTTTATCCGGTTTTGTAATGGCGAACGTCATATTTTTGAATGGGTGTTCCAGCGCCGGGAAAACGACGCTGGCTTTAAAGCTGCAGCAGTTGCTTCCGGAGCCTTATCAGCACGTTGCGCTCGATCAATTTCGTGACGGGCTGCCAAGCAGACTGAGAGGGTTGAACGCACCTCCAGATACGCCTGGTGCCAGCGGCCTCAATGTAGTGCCTGTTGAGCGTGAAGGTGAGCGTGTCACAGAAATCCGCTTCGGAGAGCATGGTGAACTTGTTCTAAAGGGTATGCGCCGGGCTGTGGCAGCGTTTGCTGATCTTGGCGTCAATGTGATTCTCGATGATCTTCTGTTCAAGCGCGAGTATTTGGAAGACTATGCTCGCGTGCTCAATCCGCAGCGGACATGGTTCATCGGTGTTAAGTGTGAACTCGATGTTATCAGCCAACGAGAAGCGCAGCGTGTTGGGCGATTTCCCGGCACCGCTGCATCCCACTTTGAAACAGTCCATGCGCACGGTGCGGCTTACGATTTGGAAGTGGACACTACCGCTTCCTCGCCGCGCGACTGTGCAATGGCCATCGTTCAGTGCCTCGAAAGCCCGCCCCGCGCCTTTAGCGAATTTGGACTAGGTAAGGCATTCTAAGTGCGCTAGAACATGTACGGTCCAACGGTGAATGGAGGGTGTCTGATGCTCACCGCAGGGCTTGAGGTGATTTCGTGAAACTACTAGTGACCGGCGGCGCCGGTTTCATTGGCTCCGCGGTTGTGAGGATGGCTTTGCGCCAGTTGGGATGCGAAGTGGTCAACTACGACAAGCTGACCTACGCTGGTAATTTGAGGTCGCTGGCGGACGTTGTAGATTATCCCGGCTACACGTTCCTGCGCGGTGATGTTAATGATCGGGCCCTCATGGACCAGGCGTTCGGAAGCCACCAACCCGACGCTGTGCTGCATCTCGCAGCAGAGACTCATGTTGATCGTTCCATTGACGCCGCAGACCGATTCGTAAGCACAAACGTTGACGGTACATTTTGCCTGCTCAGCGCGGCTCGAAAATACTGGCAGGATCTTGAGCCCGACAGACAATCTGCCTTTAGATTTGTGCACGTCTCAACAGACGAAGTTTTTGGGGATCTCGGCGATAGCGACGGGAAATTCTGCGAAACCTCTAACTATGCGCCCAGCTCGCCCTACTCCGCGACCAAGGCCGCTGCGGACCATCTCGTTCAAGCGTGGTGGAAAACCTATGGTTTGCCGACGGTTGTTGTGAACTGTTCCAACGCGTATGGGCCATACCAGTTTCCGGAGAAGTTCATTCCACACATTATCTTGAACGCGCTGCAGAGGTCACCGTTGCCCTTGTATGGCGATGGTCTGAATGCGCGTGACTGGAATCATGTAGGCGACCTGGCAGCCGGTTTGTTGGCGATTGTGCGCAACGGTCGCGCAGGTGAACGTTACGTAGTCGGAACGGGAAAGGCGGTGCCGAATCTCGTGGTCTTAGAAATGCTCTGCGACATTCTCGATCGACATGACGGGGTCGACGGCTCTTCGCATAAGGAAATGATCTCGTTTGTACCAGATCGCCCGGGGCACGACAGGCGGTACTGCGTCGACAGTATCAAGCTTCAGTCCGAGCTTGGTTGGCGACCGCTGGAGAGTCTTAGCACCGGGCTGACAAGCACTGTCGATTGGTATTTGGAGAACAAGGTTTGGTGGCAGGAGATATTGAGTGGTGATTACCGGCTGAGGCGGTTTGGTGCGGTATCGCCTTAATGTTTAGGGTTCACTCGGGTAAATCTGCTTCAACTTCAGCTGGTAGAGGTCTGCGTCGCCTTTTCCCTCGTAGCGTTCTCTACTGAAGTACAAGGTATCGTTGCTGTCAGCCGCGAAAGTAATTGCCTCGCGTTGTCCTACCGTGGGTAGCCTGATGCGCAGGGGCGATGCGTCAAGACGTCTCGTATCGAACAGATACGCGTGTTTCAGCGTAGTTACTACCAGTCTGCCGCCCGGAGCGATGTCCATGCCCGTCGGCAAATGTCGGTATTTGGCTTCTTCTTCGAATGCCAAATAGTCCATCTCATCCGGCTGTGGTAACGAGTCGATTGTGGTGACCAACTCCGCGACCACGTTGCCATCGGCTGCTAGAGGGATTCGGAAGAGATAGTGTGGGAACGTGCGTTTACTCAGAAGGTAAATCCAGCCTTCCGTGGCGTCGATGGCAACCGCCTCGACGTCGTACGCCTGAGTCGGATAAGTCACCTTGACGAGACCTGCTACAGCCAGGCTTCCGGACTCCGTGTCCAGATAGTGCGGTTCGGGTACAAGCAACAGGGTGACAGCGTCGCGCCAACGTAGATTGTCTCCAGTATCGGCAATCAAGAGATGAGGCTCATCGTTCAGGATGACCGCGTCCATGGCTTCCCAGTCGACCGCCTCGTCGACGTCAATCTGCCAGGTGCCGCGATGCCGACCGTTGAGATCCATCGCGTAGAGCACTGGTTCGCTGCCGCTGTCGTTGATGGAATAAAGGATCCCGTCGAAACGATGACTGGCTGTGAGACCGCTGGATTCGTCGAGATCGCGATTCGCTATGTCAGCCAGCCAGACCACTTCCTGCTGGAAAACGTTTGTCAGGGTCGGGTTACTGGATACCGGTGAAGGCGCCAGCTCGAATAGATGATACAGACCGGCACCGACATCGTAGCCGCGGCTCAGACCATAACCGACAAACAGCAGGAAAAATCCGAGCCCGCAAAGCGCCGCTATGATCAGAATCCATCTGATCAGTCTAAGCAGCATGCTTCAGAGACCAAGCTTGTGAAAAACCAGCGGCAGCCGGTCGTTGCCGAAATACATGTCGTCGCCATCGAGATACATTGTGGGAGAACCAAAGCCGCCCCGCTCCATCAGCTCCGACGTATTCCCGCGCAGACGGGATTTGTAGGGATCGCTCTCGATTTTCTGCCAGAAATCTTCGAGATCGAGTCCTGCTTCGACAGCAATAGCGCCGACCTCGTCGCGCTCGGAGATGTCTCTGAGCTCACTCCAGTACCGACGGAAAGCCGCTCGTGCGTAGGGCACCAGCACGTCCGCCTCGATCGCGACGAACGCCCCGCGCATGACTTTGACGCTATTCACGGGGAATACGGGCGGCATACCGATTTCGAGCCCGAGGTAGCGAGCCCAGTCTTTGAGATCCTTGGCGTAGTACGCCTGCTTCACCGGAACGGGATTCTCGCGGTTTGCATAGACGCTCGGGTTGACGGTGTTGAATACCCCACCGACGAGGAATGGACGCCAGACAACCTCCACGTCTGGCGCTTCGACAAGCGGCTGCACGCCTTCGAATGCAAGGTACGTCCAGGGGCTTGAGCAGTCGAAAAAAAATTCCAGCGTGGGCAAGGCGCATCCTCTGTTGATTGCGCGCAGATGGTAACATGGCAAGGCTACAGGGAGAGCGATACATGAGCGAAGAGGACGTGCAGGCGCTGGGGCGTATGATCGACAATGCGCAGCGTATCGTCTGCTTTACGGGCGCGGGCATCAGCACGGAATCGGGTATCCCGGACTTCCGCAGCCCGGGCACGGGACTATGGAACAAAATCAAGCCCATTCAATTTCAGGACTTCATCGCCTCTGAGGAAGCGCGCCGCGAGTCATGGGAGCGGAAGTTTTCCAGCGATCGCACCATGGAAAACGCGCAGCCGAACCAGGGGCATTTTGCCCTGGCGCGGCTCGTTGAAACCGGTAAATGCAGCGCAATCATCACGCAGAACGTCGACAACCTGCACCAGAATTCAGGGGTGCCGGACGAGCGCGTCATCGAGCTGCATGGTAACGCTTCCTACGCCAGCTGCCTTTCCTGTCACACGCGCTACGAGCTCGCTGAGCTCGAGCAACAGTTTGCAAAACTCTCTCGCGTAGAGCCTTGCCCCCGCTGTGGCGGCATCATCAAAACGGCAACCATATCGTTTGGTCAGTCCATGCCGGAAGACGAGATGCGCAGGGCTCAGGCTGAAATCGAATCCTGCGACATGTGCATTGTGCTCGGCTCTTCCCTGAGCGTTTATCCTGCCGCCGGATTTCCAGAGTATGCCAAGCGCCTGGGCGCCGGCCTTGCCATCGTCAATCGTGAAGAGACGCCGCTGGATCCCGTGGCGGACGTTGTCGTGCGCGAGCAGATCGGTCCGACGATGGCGTTGGTGGTTGGCCTCAACTGATTTCTGATGCTGAGCGCCGCGACTGAACAAGCGGTCCGTCATGCCGTAGCGCTGCTGCAGCCCGATTGGGGTGAGATTGTCGACATCCACTACCTGGAAGGGGGCTACAGCAACGCCAACTATACGTTTCGTCACGGTGAAGCGCGCTACGTGCTGCGGATGCCGGAGCGCGAGCAGCCGTACGTCGACCGGAAGCGCGAACATGGCTGGTATCAGCGCCTGTCCGATGGGCTCAGCGTCAAGCCGCTCGTTCTCGACACCCGAACCGGGCACATGATTGTCCCCTGGATCGAAGGGGAACTTTTGATTGACGCGTGGCCGGGCCTCGACGTGGCTGACCTCCTTGATTACCTGGCCCGGCTGCATCGGCGCCTGCCGGTTGCCGAGGCTGTCTATGACGTTGCTGCCCTCGCCCGGGAGTTCTGGCAGGGGCCGCCACCTTTCGTGCCGACACCTTTGGGGCCGGAGACCGTCACCTGTCACAACGACCTCAACCCATGGAACGTGATCGTGACGCCCGATGGCTGGATCACGCTCGACTGGGAGTTTGCGGGTCGCAACGATCCACTCTTCGATCTGGTCACGCTCCACCAGGGTCTCGCGCTGCCTGCGGAAGAACTTCTGCCAATGGCCGCCGCGTTTCTCGCCTCTTCGCCACGCGCGACTGCATCACGGTTGGAAGGCGTGTTGCGGAATTTCTGGCTGCGCGAGCTCGGCTGGGCGGAGTATCAAATGCGTCACGGTAACGTCCGTCAGGAGGTCCGCGAGCAGGCAGAGCGTGCTAAGGCGGAGCTGCAAGCACGCGCTTGACCGTGGCAATGGCCCGTTCGGCGCGCGCGTTACCCGCGCCGCTGACAATCTCGTACGGCAATCCTCGGGCGCACAGGTCGCGCTCGTAGAGTGCAAACAATCGTTCCCGGTCATGTGGATTCTGGCGCAGAGGATCAGGCTGCCACGGCAGGTCGGGCTGGCAGAGCAGATAAAACCGGGGGGACTGCCGGGCATAGGCTTCGACGAGAGACGACGGCGCCGGCCCGAAACGCTCTTGCCACCAGATGTAGATCGTTTGCAGGTCCGTATCGGCGAACGCGAGCGCGTCATCGTGCGCCCGCTCTGCGCGGCGCTGTGCCTCGGCAATCTGCAGGAGATTGTGGGCCTGATAGACCGCGTCGGTCAGCATGTCCCGTGCTGCCTCAGTGATCCACCGCGTCGCAAAGTGCGCTGCGAGCGTTTCTGTCAGCGTACTTTTCCCGCTGCTCTCCGGTCCTGTCAGGACGAACAGCATGCCGGCGCTACGTTGCGGGGCTCGTGACCAGGTGCCGGCGCCAGGCCAGCCAACCGGCAACGGCCATGCCGAGATAGACGAGGTAGAGGATGGCGTAGAATTCGATGCCTTTGACGAGGTACAGCCATACCTGCACGACGTCGATGACAAACCACAGTATCCAGCTTTCCAGGTATTTGCGTGCGGACATCCACATGGCTACGAAGCTCGCGACCGTCGTGAAGCTGTCGGGATATGGCAGCGCGGCGTTGGTGTAGGACGCAAAGTACCACCCCATGCAGAGCGTGCCGCCGATGCCGACGGCGGCGATGACCGGCCACAGACGTACCGGCACCCAGCCAACCTGCAGCTCGTGCTGCGCATCATGACGGCGTCGATGCGTGCCGCCGTACAGCCAGAAATACCAGCCGTAGGCGTTCATGACGACGTAGTAGAGGTTCAGGATGACGTCAGCATAGAGACTGGCGCGGCCAACGACGACAACCGTGATGACGGCGTAGACCAGACCAATGGGGAACGTCAGGACGTTCTCCTTGATCATCAGCCAGACGCACAACAGGCCGGAGATCAGGCCCAGCATCTCCAGCCAGTTTGCAGCGATGTATTCAGCCAAGCGGTTTCCGCAGCGGATATCGGATCAGGCAGCGTGCCCCATCTGCGGTGCGGTTTTCAAGCTGCCCTCAGCGGGCGTGGTGAATTCGAATTCGTACGTGCCATCCAGCAGGTGCACGCAGCGATAGTCGAGTTGAAAAGGCACCAGCTCGCCCAGCGGGGTGCCGGTGGTGGCAAGCAGGTCTTCGCTGAAAGGCACAAAAACCTTGCCGGTGTGGTTGTTGTCGCTGTTGTCGGTATTGTCGCGCATATCACGTCCTGTGCAGAAAACGTCTTGTCGTGTGACGTCATTAAACCGTGGCATTCGCCACGCCTGGTGCAGTAATTCTTGAGTCTGCGGGACAAATGATGGAGGAATATGGGACGCCTGCTTTGACGTGGCGCACAATATTCAATGTTATCAAATAACATGATAAAAAGTCCATAAACTACTGTTTATTAATAGTTTTATCGACTTTTTCTGAAAGAAAGCACCTTGGCCAGCACGTCTCAATCGTGGGGCAAACCGAGGCAAAACCCGGACAAAACCAGGTAAGATGCACCCGTTTGCAAAACCCGACCCGGAGAGGCTTTTGGCAAAGATCATCGCCATAGTCGAAGACGACGCCGACCAACGCTCCAATTACACCGACGCGATCACCAAAAAAGGCTACGAGGTGCATGCCTATGGCAGCCGCGAAGAGGCGTTGGAGGGGTTCGATGCAGGCCTGCCGGATCTGGCGATCCTCGACATCATCCTGGGTGAGGAGGTGGATGCGGGCTTTCAGCTGTGCCGGGACCTGCTCGCGCGAGCGCCTAATCTGCCAGTCATTTTCCTGACCGAGCGGATCGACGAAATCGACAAGATCTCGGGTTTGCGTCTGGGCGCCTGGGATTACCTGCCGAAGCCGATTTCACTCGACTATCTGGCGGAACGCATCTCGTCGCTGCTGCGCATCAACGAAGCCCGCGACCAGGAACCCGAAGCCGACAGCCCGTCAGCGCGCCAGATTGGTGACCTGACGCTGGACCAGGATGCCCTCCTCGCCTCCTGGAAAGGTGAGCGTATCGACCTCTCCGGTACAGAATTCCGCATGCTTGCAAAGCTCGTGCGGATGCCGGGTCACGCGGTCAGCTATGAAACCCTGATGAACGCGACCATGCAGAGCCTGGTCACAAACAACACCATCAACACGCACATGCGCAACATCCGCAAGAAATTCGAGAAAACCGACTCCGACTTCGCCTGTATCAAGAGCGAGTACGGCTACGGCTACCGGTGGTCACAGCAATGAGCCGATATGCGGTGACGAGGCTATGAGACTCTTCAGCGGGTTTCGCGGACCGCGGCTCGGCACCAAGCTTGCGCTGCTGGGCATGGCGCTGCTCATCGTGCCGATGTTGAGCTACCGGCAGCTCGTCGAGATGGAGGAGCTCTTGATTCTGGGGCAGTCGCAGGCGCAGCTGCTTTCCGCAAAAGGCATCTCCACGCTCTTCAATGGACGCGAAGATCTGTTCAACGATCTGCCGATTGATGTCGAAGACTTCGAACCGCTGTATGCCCACCCGCTGGCCAACAACATACGCATGGACGGTCTGGCGGACGACTGGGACGAAGGTCTCCTCGATGAGCGTTTGAGCTTCGGCACTGCCGAGGGCACTCAGGATGGCGACTTTCAGCTGGTCCTGGGGGAGCGCGCAGGTCAGCTCTATGCGCAACTGCGTATCGTCGATGCGGATCTGGTCCGTCGTGATCCGCGCATTCTGCGGCTCGACAACGCAGACCAGGTGCGCCTGAGTTTCATTCAGGCTGACGGCGAGGACGGCCGGATTGCCCTGGTGCTCGAAGAAGGCGGCGCCGTAACCGGGTTTGCCATGGACGAGTCCTGGCGTTTCTCGGCCACGGGATCGGCGGACAATCGAATTCAGGGCAGCGTTGTCCACGAGGGGGATACGGTCAACCTCGAGTTCCGTATCCCGCTGACCCTGCTCGGCTCGACCCGGCACTTTGGCCTCACCTGGGTGGACGTGGACGACGCGGCGACCCGCGAGGTCGTCAACACCACGCAGACGCTGCCGACGGCAGGACAGCAGAGTTTCAACCTGGTGGTGCTGAGAACCCGGGAAGTGCGCAACATCATCCAGGGGCTCGGCTATTCCGGCGCGCGTATTCTCGTCATCGACAGCGAACGCAGGGTCCGCGCGGAAACCGGCGCTGTGACAAGCGCCGTCGAAACGGCTGAGGTGGTCTCCTGGCTGGATAGAGTCGGCGAACTGTTCGATCGCGTGCGCCCCTGGATACACGCGGTTGTCATGGGCGAAGCCTACGTGGAGTTCGGCGGCAGTGAGACTGAGGCCAAGATGGCCGGGGACCGTGCGATCACGTCCAGTCTGTCCGGTGAACCGATTGCCATGCGCAGCCGCGGTAGTGGCAGCACGGAGATCATCCTGGCCGCGCACCCCATTGTCTCCGCCGACGCGATCATCGGTACCGTCATCGTCGAGCAGAACATCGATACCATCTTGTCGTTTCAACGCACTGCGCTCGAACAGGTCATTCTCGTTTCGGTGTTGAGCCTGTTTGCCGTCTTCATTGCGTTGCTCGCGTTTGCAGGCCGGCTGGCGTGGCGCATCCGCAATCTGCGCCGCGAGGCCAGCGCCGCGATCGACTCGTACGGGCGCCTGCGCACCAACGAGCTGCAGAACGAGATGGCCGCGGGTGACGAGATCGGTGACCTTGCGCGCAGCGTGTCGAACATGCTTTCCAAGCTGCATCGCCACAACACGTTCCTCGAGAGCATGCCGCGAACGCTCAGGCATGAGATCAACAACCCGCTCAACACGCTGAGCACTTCACTGCAGAACCTGGAGGAGGAATACCCGGGCGTAGAGGACAGTAAGTATCTCGAAAGCGCAAAGCGAGGTGTGCACCGGATTGGCTCCATCGTGCAGAATCTGGCAGATGCCGCCAATCTGGAGGAATCCCTGGAAGCGGAAGAGATGGAGCTCGTCGATCTCAATCTGCTCCTCGAGAACTACGTGGCGAACTGTAAGCTCGTCCATCCCCGCTGCGAGTTCGTATACCGGGGCCCGGGCAACCCCGCCTGGGCTATGGTGTCAGACTTCAGGATCGAGCAGCTCCTCGATAAGATCATCGACAACGCCATCGACTTTCACCGTGCGGACAGCGCCATTCGCGTGCAGCTCGACTGCTTCCGCGACCAGCTGCAGCTGACGGTGGCGAACCGCGGGCCGGTGCTGCCGGAGGCGGTGGAGAAATCCGTCTTCGATTCGATGGTGAGCCATCGCGGCGCACAGAATCGCCTGCACTTCGGGCTGGGGCTCTACGTCGTCCGCATCATTGCGGAACACCATGGTGGCTTCGTGCGTGCCATGAATCTGGCTGACGGTTCCGGCGTTGCGGTGATGGTGCAGCTGCCGCTGGCAGAACCTGCTGAGGAGTCGCGCGCCGCACCCATCGTGTCAGAGCGGGTGTCGGCGGGTTGAGGCGTCAGGCCCGGCGGTAGGTTGCGTCCAGGTTGACCTCACCGTCACACGCCAGATCACCACGAACGACCAGATACTCTATGGCAGCCAGCACGCTGCGCGCCGCCGCCGGGTACATGAACTCCGGCGTACCTTTGTACATGACCGGCACCATCTCCGTGATGGTGTGGATACCTTCGTCGACGCAGCTGAGAATCTGCGCTTCGCGCTCGTGGCGATGCTCAATGAACGCGCGCACCAGCGCTTTGGGATCGCGGATGGCTGGACCGTGAGTCGGCCAGTACACCTCGTCGTCGCGATCGAGCAGGAGCGCAAGGCTGTCCATGTATGCGGCCATGTCTCCGTCCGGCGGGGAGATGATGCTGGTTGACCATCCCATGACGTGATCCCCGGTGAAGAGTGCCTTCTGCTCGCGCAGCGCAAAGCACATGTGGTTGGACGTGTGGCCGGGTGTGTAGACACATTCGACGGACCAGTCGTCTCCTTCGAGGACATCACCGTGGCGGACCAGCTCGTCGGGAGCAAATTCCATGTCCCCGCCCTCTTCCACGGGCACGCCCTGTTCCAGCTTGCCGGCACCGTGCGGGCCGTAGGCGTAGGTTCTGGCGTCGGTGTGTTCGCTCAAAAGCGCGCAGCCTGGAGAGTGGTCCATGTGGGTGTGCGTGACGAGCACATGGGAGATGGTTTCGCCTTCAACGGCTTTGAGGAGGGCTGCAATGTGGGCCGCGTCCGCCGGACCGGGATCGATCACGGCCACCCTGCCGGTCCCGAGGATGTAGGTGCCAGTGCCGTAGAGCGTAAACGGGCTCGGGTTCTCAGCGATGACGCGACGGACGCCCGGGGCAATCTGCTCCGCGGTGCCGTAGCTGAAATCGAGCTTTCGTGAGAACGGAATTTGTACTGCCATGGTCGAAGTTCCTCAAATCGCGCTGCGCAATATAGGATCGGGTCTGGGGAAAAGCAACGTTCCCGAGGCGCCTCCCTAAAGAACGAGCAGAAGGAGCAGAATGGCACCGAGGCTGATACCCGCCAGGGTCCAGGCTGACAGCCGGTTCAGCAGCGGGTAGGCGTCGATGGTTGCGGCGGGTATGTCCTTGAAGACCATGCTGACCTTGCCGAGCCGCACCACGTCGCCATCGCCGAGCTTGGCGGTGGTGACGTCAACGCCGTTGATCTTGGTACCGTTGGTGGAATTCAGGTTGGTGATGGTCACCCCTTCCGGGCGCACCATCAGCTGCGCGTGTTCGTTCGAGACCGTGTTGTCGCCCAGCACGATATGGCACTGTTCCCCGCGCCCCAGCAGGCATTCGCCGAGACCCACGCGGAATACTTCGCCATCGACGGACTCAGAGATTCCCAGCAGGAAAGCGCCGGTCTCACTGAGCTCTGGAATCTGTACCGGCCGCAGCTCCTCGTCGCTCACGGCGGCAAATTCTGTGGTGTCGGCCTGTTTGGCGGGTGGATGGTGGGTGGTGCCGCGCAGCGGATCGACAAACGCTTTGACCGGCGTCAACTCTCCGCCTTTGCCGATCAGCTGAAAGCGCTGTTTGTCGAACGATACGAAGTCACCGTGGAAAAGCCGTGCGCCACCCACCAGCGGAGTACCGTTGATCCGGGTGCCGTTCGCCGAATGCAGATCCTGCACCCAGACGACGCTGTGTTTTTCCACGAAGCGCGCGTGAAACCGGGAGATATGCTCGTCACGCAGGCTGATGTCGGCGTCGTCTGCACGCCCGATCGAAATTTCCCCGCTGATCGGATATGCGGCGTCGCCGTTCTCGGCGTGAAGGGCCCAGCTTTCGGCTTCGGCAACGCCTTCGGTTTCGATGCCAATCTGCATGGTGGCCTGGCCGATGCCAACCACGTCACCGATCATCACCTGCACGGGCACGGCTGCCTCATGTCCGTTCACGCTGATGGTTGCGTTGCCCAGCGGGATGATCACCGGGCCGCGGTCTGACAGATCGATGCGCGCGTGGTAGTCCGAGACGTCTTCTCCCGGCACGACAACGTCGTTGTCCAGATGATTGCCAAGCGTCATGTTGCCGTCGATCGGGATGCTGTCGTCATCCCAGTACAGTAGATAGGAGATGTCCGTGCTCATGAGCGCTCGCTCGTTTCCCAGCTGTCCCGCAGCGCTACCCATTCCTCTACTTCGGGAGTAATCGTCAGCGCCAGGTCGAGGTATCGCTCCGCCGTATCCTGCAAGCCGAACTCGTGCGCTTCTCTTGCGACGCTGGCTAACCGCTCTGCGCACAGACGCAGCAGATTGCCCGCTTCGGCGTTCCCTGGATCCAGCTGCTGCACCTCGCGTAGATAGGCAACCGCATTTTTATCCGGCGGCGCCGTCAGATAACCCTGCGCCATGAGCTGCTGCGCCATGCGCAGATTGATGGTGATGTCCTCGAGACGACTGGTCTGCGCGTCCAGCTGGGATCGTATGTCGTTGATGACGTTGGGGCCCAGGCCCGCCGCCGCGGCTTGATTGACAAGCATGTCTACGGAGCCCAGCTCGCCGGCCGCAAGAAGCTCGTTGGCGCCGGCCGTAACCTGTGCGGTGACCTCGTCGAGACCCTGCGCTGCGAAGACGTTGTCCGGGTCGGTAGCAAGCACCCTATGGTAGAGCTCGGCTGCGTTTTCTCCGGGGGGAACGATCAGCTGATCGAGCGCCCGGTAGCGACGAGCCTGTTGCAACAGCTCGTCGATGGCCGCCTGGGCCGTGGTTGCCTGTGAGATCAGCTCTCTGACCTGGGCGAGCTGAGGCAGCGCGTCGTTTGCCGCCGTGGCGCGCTCGAGCATGTTGATGGCGGCGGTCACCTCACCGGTTCTGGCGGCGTTTTCCGCGAGGAGCGCGTAGTGACTGCCGAGCTCGTCCAGCGCCTGTCGTGCGCCCGCGTGTTCCGGTGCCAGGCGCAGCACCTCCTGGTACGACTGTATCGCGGCAGTGGCGCTGGGAAGATCGGACAAGCCGTGGCTCGTCAGGAGCGCCTCGGTGCTGACCATGATGCGGTCAGCACGCTGGCGGTTCTGCAGGCGAACGTTCAGCTGCACCCATTCCAGATCATTGGGGAAAACTGCGTTGGCCTCTTCGAGGCGGGTGGTTGCCAGCTCCAGATTACCCTGCACGAGGGCTTCGTTGATATTCTGCCGCCAGTCCGCGGCAAGGCCGGCAACCTCCGCGAGTGCACCCGCATGCTCCGGATCCAACGCAAGTACGCGTCGATAGCCTGCGACAATCGCGCTCAAGCCCTGGTTGGGATCCTGGCGCAGAGACTGCGCCTCGCTCCAGGCGTTGCTCACGGCAGGGTCTTCGCCAATGCCGAGTTGGCTGAGGAGCTGCGTCTGTACCTCCTGGCTGATGTAACCCTGCTCATAGCTCCAGTAGAGGGCGCCGCCGAGACCTCCGAGCATCACCAGGGTGAGCGTGGTCGAGAGCACGCGTTGACGCTTTTTGAGCTTTGCGGAACGGCGCTCGGCGCGCACCGGATCGCGCTGGGTCGAGAGCAGATCACCGCCAACGGCCATAATCTCCTGGGTGGAAATTGGCCTCGTCTTGATGGTCACTTCCGGCATGCTCGGGAGGTTGCGCAACGCGTCGAGGGCGGCAACGAACGCGGCCCCGCTGGCAAAGCGCTGATCCGGTCGCTTGGCAAGTGCCTGGTCGACGACGCCCTGAAACATCGAGAGATAACCAGGCAGTCGTGGAATAGGATCCTGTAGATGCTTGACGCCCAGGCTGACGGCAGTATCCGCGCGGTACGGCAGCTCTCCGGTGAGCATGCGATAGAAAACCACGCCCAGGCTGTAGACGTCCGAGCGGCCGTCGATGGCGCGTCCGGCTGCCTGCTCGGGGCTCATGTATTCCGGTGTGCCGATGACCGTGCCATTGTTTGTCATCGTCGAGTCTGACGCTTCGCTGACGTACTCCGCGATGCCGAAATCGGTGAGCACCGCTGCGCCGTTGCCGCGGAACAGAACGTTCTCGGGTTTCACGTCCCGATGCACGATATCTTCTGCGTGAATGTGGTCGAGCGCGCGCGCGACGTCCTTGATGACCTTGAGCAGGGCCTGGATGTGCATGCCTCGCTGCAGCCGGGTTGCCAGATCCCCGCCCGGCAGGAATTCGGCAACCTGATAGGCACCCGCAGCGCAGGAGCCGTGGGCAAAAACCTCCGCAACGTTTTTGTGATGTATGGCGGCGTTCAGCTCGGCACCGTGCAGAAATCGCAACGCCTCCACGGAAGGTGTGGCCGGGTTGGTGCGAACGATCTTGATGGCCACGCGCTGCCCGGTTTCGTCATCGACGCCGAGATGAACCTCGGCGGAGCCACCGTGACCGATCTGCTCCTGAAGCGTGTATCCTGGCAGAGAAATGTCCATTCTGATCGGTCCGCGCGGTTCAGCGGCCTTCAACGGTCGCTACCGCGTCGTCTGTCGGCAGGGCCAGCACCTCACCGGCCACCAGATTGCCAAGGACAAAACGCCCGTCGGGAATGACCATCAGACCGTCCAGACTTGCGGCAACGCCGCGTCCATGGGCAAGGCCGTTGATGCATTGATCGCTGTTGAACATCCAGCGCTGATTCAGGTGATTCAGCGCGCAGCGTTCGCTGGGTATCACGGGCAGGCTTTCGTTGAGCTCACCCTGCCCCCAGCGTTGCACTTCCATGGGTCCGTCCGGGGCTCGCTTGATGCCCCAGCCGTGCATTTTGTTTTCCGCAAACTGACCCCGGTAAACCGTGCCGTCACGCCAGTAGAAAACACCGGCGCCACCGCGCTGGTCGTCGACAAATGCACCGACGTAGCGGTTGCCGTTCGGCCAGAGAAATACGCCCTGGCCGGACTTCTTGCCGTCTTGGAAATTACCGATGAACTGTCGGCCGTCCGGGAAGCTGTAGTGGCCCTGTCCCTGCATGACGCCGGCAACGAAGTCGCCGCTGAACTCGGCGCCTGAATACCACTTGAAGACACCTTTACCGGTGCGTTGTCCGGCGACAAAGTCGCCCTCGTAGGTGTCCTGATTTGCCCAGCGAAACAAGCCCTCGCCGTGCATCTGGTTGTTGACGAACTGTCCGACATAGCGATCGCCGTTCAGCCATTGCAGCGTGCCCTCGCCTTCGCGCCGATCACGTACAAAGTCGCCGACGTATGTCCGCCCGTCCGCCCACGTGTACGTACCCTTTCCGTGGAGGCGATCGTTTTCGAAATCGCCTTCATAGCGATTCCCGTCTACCCAGAAATAGGTGCCTTTGCCGTTACGCAGGCCATCGGCGAGTTCACCCTCGTAGATGTCGCCGTTGGCAAGCTCGACGCGCTGACTGTGAGCTGCGGGACTCGCCAGCAGCACGGCGAGCACCAGCAACCATGGCAAGCTGTTCTGCATGATGCTCAAGTTCTATAGACTGCCTGTTCTCAACTCCACACATTACTGCAATTGGACGAAGTTTTCTTTATTTCGCTGTGCCTTGCGCTGGGGCTCTGCAGTGGTTTTCTGGGCGGGCTGCTCGGTATCGGGGGAGGCATTGTCATCGTTCCAGCCCTGATTCTGCTCTACGACGCGAGCGGCAGGTACAGCCCCGAAACCGCGACAGTGGTAGCTGTTGCAACTTCCCTGGCTTGCATCGTTTTTACCTCAGCGGCCGCCGCGTACACACAATATCGCGCCGGGAAGGTGCGCTGGGATCTTGCCAGACGGCTGGTGATTTTCCTGATTGCGGGGAGCAGCCTGGCCGGCCTGGTTGCACCCTACCTGCCAGCCTCCTTGTTTCGTGTTTTCATTGGTGTGTTTCTCGGTTTTGTTGCGATTGTCATGTTGTCCAGTTGGCAGCCGCATCCACACAGGCGCTTTCCGGGGTGGCTCGGGGCAGGCGGCATAGGGCTTGGTGGCGGCTTTGCAGCAGGCATGGCAGGTATTGCCGGGGGCAACGTGATTGTCCCGACGCTGGTGTACTTCAACACGCCGATTCACAACGCCACGGCAACCGCCAGTGCCCTCGGCGTGCCGATCGCGTTCAGCGCCGCGCTCGTTTACGCGCTGGCGCCGCTAACCTCTGCACCGTCTGGGGGGTGGGGATATCTCGATCTTGCTGCCCTGCCCGGCGTCATTGCGGGTGTGCTGGTTGCGGCACCCCTGGGTGTGAAGTTGGCGCTGCGCGTCCCCGCCAGAACGCTCAAGCAGGCATTCGGGGTGCTTCTCGTATTTGTTTCCGCGCGTATGTTGTGGAGCGCGTTTTAGTGGGTCGGGCTTACTGAGTCGAGCCTCGCCTCAGAGGTGGCGAATCTGTATGGCGTCGCTTTTCTGATCAGCCAGCACGTCTGAAATCACCACGAGCTTGGCGTCCTCGGAGAGACCGTCGCGGCGGCGCAGCACGTCGAATGCGCGCTGCAGCGTTTTTTCCGGATCGGTGCTGAACGCGGTGCGGAATGCATACACGGAGCGGTTCAGGGACAGGCGCCGTCGTGTCTGGCTGTGATTGGTGAAGGCGTAAATGGGCACCTTGAGCGGACGCGCGTTGGTGACAAAATCGGCCATGATGCCGCGGCGTGTGATGACAACAATG
Organism: Pseudomonadales bacterium; assembly: GCA_028285415.1. GTDB lineage: Bacteria > Pseudomonadota > Gammaproteobacteria > Pseudomonadales > Azotimanducaceae > UBA4421. Next base: position 15,493 of record JANQPF010000008.1, on the reverse strand, counting down.
CCTTCAGCCTGCAGGGACTCGGCGAGAGCCACCGCGTGGATGGCAACGTGCTGCTTGTCATCGCTTGCGATGAGGTCCTTTTCATAGCCGAGGCCGGGGAAACGCTCCGTTTTCTGCGCGATTGCCGAAAGCTGCTCGACGCAGCGCACCGGATACTTCCCCACCGAGGTTTCGCCTGAAAGCATGACCGCGTCGACACCTTCGTAGATGGCGTTGGCGACGTCGGTGACCTCGGCGCGAGTGGGGATCGGGTTGTCTATCATGGATTCGAGCAGGTGCGTGGCGACGATACAGCGTTTGCCCCACTGCGCGCTGGAATGGACGATGCGTCGCTGCACGTTGGGCAGGTCGGCAATATCCGTTTCGATGCCAAGATCGCCGCGTGCCACCATCACCCCATCTGCGAGGCGCGCGATGTCATGGATGTGCGTGACGCCTTCCTGATCCTCGATTTTTGCAACAATTTTGATGGTGTTTCGCTTGGGACCGAGAAATTCGCGCAGCTCGACGATATCGTCGGGACTGCGCACGAACGACAGCGCAATGAAGTCGACGTCGTTGGCCACCCCAAACTCGATGTCGGCGCGGTCTTTCTTGGTGATGGCCGGAAGATTGACCCGCACGCCGGGCAAATTGACGTGTTTGCGGCTGCCGAGCGTGCCGCCGTCGACGACGCGGCAGGTCAGCAGATTGTCGCTCTTCTCGAGCACCTCGAAGTTGAGCAGACCATTGTCGACGGTGACGATGCGCCCGACGTCCACCACGTCCACGATTTCGTCGTAGTTCACCTTGATGGATTTCGTTTCCACCAGATCGGCGTCGCGCACCGTCAAGGTCACGATTTCACCCTTGGTCAGATCCATGGGCTGCTCGAGCACCCCCGTGCGGATTTCCGGCCCCTGCGTGTCGAGCAGAATTGGAATGGGGTGCTCAATCTTACGGTTCAGCGTTTTGATCCAGTTGATGATTTTGAGCGCGCTGGCGTGATCCGAGTGAGACATATTCAGACGCACCACGTTCATGCCGGCATGGTACAGCTGCTCCAGTACCGGATAGCTGGCGGTTGCCGGCCCGATGGTGCAGACAATCTTGGTGCGACGGATGCTGCTCTGCATGTGACTCAAACTACTCCTTGCCAGAATGATGCTGCGAGCGCCGGGACGTCCCGGGCGCTCGCTCGTTGCGGTGTCCAATGACCTGGAAAAAAACGTTGCACGTCCCGGGATGTGAATCTGGGATCGACGAGACAGATTACGCCGAAATCGGTTGGACTGCGAATCAATCGACCCGCGGCCTGTACGTTTTTGACGAGCGCAGGCTGCGCGTAGGCGACCATCTGCCCCCAGCCGTCACCTTCGGTCTCATCAAAGTGAGCCGCCACCAGGTCGCGGCTCAGGCTCGGCGGCGGCAGGCCGAGACCAACGAGCACAACGCCGCACAGGGCGCTTGCCGTGAAGTCCACGCTTTCGCCCAGAATCCCGCCGCTGACGATGAAAAGAATACCTTTGTCACGGCAGGCAAATTCCCGTAACACATCGTCCGTTTGCGTCCTGGTCATGCCTGGCGTCTGCACGTGGCAAATCAGATCCGGGTGGCAGGCAGCGGCAACCTGCTGCAGATATTCGTACGACGGCACGGCGACGAGATAACGACCCGGTCTGGTCGCTGCCAGCGCTTCGATCATTCGCGCGAGTCGCTCAAGTCCCTGCTCACGCTGCCGGTAAAACGTCGGTATGTCGTCAACCGCGAGGACCAGCGTTTGCTCCTGCTGAAACGGGGACTGCGCGCGCTCAGCCTCGCCGGTTGCCGCGCCATGCAGGCGCTGGTAAAGCGGCATGGGAGTAACGGTGCCGGAGAAGCGCACAACACCTCCGTACTCGTCGAGCGTTTGCGCGATGTACCGGGAGGGGTCCAGGCACAGACGCGTGACCTCGATCTGACGTCCGGAAGCGTTCAACAACACCGCCGACACGTCGTCATCGAGCCAGGCGTCCGAACGCTGCCAACGCCATGCCTCGAAATACAGATCCGTGAGCTCCGGATACAGCGTCAGCAGCTGATCTTCGCCCGCCGCGGCTTCCAGAAACCGCGAGACGGCCCGATTGAGACTCGCAGGATCAGAGACTTCCGACTCCCCCTGCCCGCCCTCGCGTCGCAGCTTCAAGAGCGCCCGGTCGATGGAGGCAACGCGCCTGGCGAGTGCCGCGTGCCCCGTATCTGCCGCGCCGCGTACGCTTCGGCGCGTCAACGATACGCTCAGCATGTCGCTCACCCGCGCGCTCAGCTGATGCGCTTCGTCAATGAGCACGTGCAGCTCATCATGGCCGCCGAAACGCTGCAGCCGCACGACCGGATCGAGCAGGTAGTTATAGTCGCCAACGATGAGGTCAGCCCAGCGAGCCGTATCGAGTGACAGCTCAAACGGGCACACCTCGTGCGTGCGGGCAACGTCCTCGACTGCCGCTCGATCGCCGTAGCCCCTCTGCAGAAGCTCGTTGACCGCGGCGGGCGCGCGGTCGTAGTAGCCCGCCGCGTAGGGGCAACGTTCGGGGTCGCACGGCATCCCTTCGACGAAACAGATCTTTTCCTTGGCAGTAATCTCCAGCGTGATGAGGTGTGCCGGTTGCGAGTCAATTTGTGCGCTTGCTTCGAGGGCCGCGCGTGCGCCGGCGTTGCGGCTCGTCAAAAAGAATATCTGGGCGTCTTTCTGCTGTGCCCGCACCGCCGGATACAGCACCGCCAGCGACTTCCCGCTGCCCGTGGGTGCTTCCAGGAGGAGATTGCCGGACGTCGTGAGCGTGCGATACACGCGCCGTGCGATCGCCTGCTGGCTCGGCCGGTAGGCCGGCATGGGGAAGGCAAGATCAGCGTTCCAGGCATCGCGCGCCGCGGTGCGCTCCTGATGACGCTCGATCCGAGCGACATAGCAGAGGAGCGCCCAGCTGAGAAAATCCAGCGCTTCACTGGTGGATGCGTGCTCTGTAAAACTGCGTTCTTCGCGGGTCTCGGCGTCGATGTAGACAACGCTGATCTCATAGCTGGAACCTGTCCGCTCATCGTCTTGTGCGGCCCTGCAGGCGTGCAGACCGGCGTACAGCCACGCCTGCCCACGGTCTACGCTGTCAGCTTGATCAGGCAGAACGCTTGTGCATTTGAATTCTTCGATGAGCGTCGCACCGTCGCGCTCGAGCAAGCCGTCCAGGCGGCCGCCGAGCACACGCGTACTTGTCCCACAGCTGAACTCGAGCTTGAACGACACCTCAGCCTGATAGCCGGGCCACCCATCGAACCGCCGCGCCTGTGCTTCGCGCTGCCGGGTAATGCCCTCTTCCGCATCGACGGGTCTGCCTGCGCTGGCGGGATACAGATCTCCGCTGGTGAAAACGAGAGCGGCGAGTTGGCGAACGGCGAGGTTTCCCCGAATCATGCGGACTTGCTCGCGGGCGGAACCGGCGCCCGCTTCAGTTTCAACACCCAGGCCGGAATCTCGAGCTGTTCGAGGTGCGAGAACCAGACCCGTTGTCCGGGCTGCAGCTGATCGGTAGGTCCTTTCACCTCGATGAGCTCGTATTGCCCTTTTCCTCTGCAGACAAACAGATCAGGCAAGCCAGCACGGCGATAAGCCAGATTTCTGATCAGGAACGCGGTGAGGCGGCGAATATCACCAATGGGCATCGCGTCCAGCAACGCGTCGAGACCAATTGCATCGAGCATCTGCCAGTTGACCAGACTGTTTGCGACGCCGTGTCTGTCCTCGGCACGGTGTAGCAGCTGGCTGCGCGTCTCGGCGTCGCTGCGTGCCTCGATGGCTTCGATGACATGCAGGCGAACGCTCGCGAAATCGTCGCGATAGAGGTCGTTGGGGGCAAACTGGAAAGGATTGGTAAATGCACCCTGGACGTCGGCGAAGATCGCCTCCCAGTAATGCAGGCCGGTCAAGGTGCGCACCAGCGAGTTTTCGACGTGGGCACCCCACTGACCCTCCTCGAGTACAAGTTCCAGCGCCTGCGCTTCGACGTCGGGTTCAACCGCGTCTACGACCAGCGTTCTGACTTCAGGCTGGTAGCCGGCGCCGCGTTTGCCGAAGCGCTCGGCAAACTGCAGCTCCTCTTCGGTGAGCGGCTGACGGCGAATCTGCTCCAGCCAGGACTCGGCATCTGCAGACTCTCCGGCCCGATGCAGCGTACGCACGATGCGCTCGCGGGCCGGCGGCATGGCCGCAGCCGCGTAGGCATCGACGGCTTCGGCGACGTCGCGGCGTCTTTCATGCCACTGGCCGATCCGCATGAGCGCGCGCTGGCGACGGGCTTCGACGAAGCGGTCCGCGTGCGGGTGCTGCAGCCGTGCGCGAAGCTCTCCGGCTAGCTCGGGAAACTCCTCCACGCGTCGCGACAGGCGCGCCAGCTCTCGATAGCCGAGTTCTTCCGCAAGATCGTGAGCCCCGGCAAACCGCGGGGTTGTCATCGGGATGTCTTCGTACTTCACCATGCCCAGATCACGTATCACGAACGCGGACCAGTCGTGCTCCGCGTCACCGAAGTACAGGAGTTTGACCAGCCGCCACAACGCACCGTGGTTGATCTCGAGCCACGCCAGACACCGACCGATCCGCTCGTGCAGTGCGCGATCCGCGTGACGGCCGAGGAGTGTCAGGCAGAGCGTCTCTTTGCGCACGCCGCGAGGGAGATTGCCGAACGCGTCGACGAGTTCTGCCTTGCGCATGAGGTTCAACAGCAGGTCCGCCGGTGCGGGGCCGTTGCGGACAATGACACCGTTGCCCGCAAGCTCCACCAGCGCAGCGTCCGTGTCGGTCACCTCAGCGTAGGCCAGCGAGTCTTCGCGTATGAGTGGCCCCTTGCGCGTCAAGAGCCGCGCGCAGAGGCGCTGGGCGTCGTCACTCATCTGTAACAGCGTCGTGAGATACGATAGCTCCGCCGGCTCGAGCAGCGCGCGGTGCCGTGTGGCAACAAATTCGAGCAGGATGCGCCAGTTGTTCTGGTAGTAGTCTTCCGGAGGCGGCCTTCCGGGCGTTAACATGGCAGCAGTCATTGGCGCCAACTACGTTCAATTCAGTCGGTTAGGAGAGCACTCCTTGGCAAATTCTTCAATGGATTCTTCAACTGAGCGTTCTGCAACGGCAAGCCATCCCTTCTGCATTGCCACCGTGGTGACGGAAAAAGCCGTCGAGGCGATGCTCGAGGTCAGCGGCACGGGCAGCTATCGCGACGAGCACCCCTGGCTCGTTGCCGCGCAGATGCTCACGGAAGCCCAGGCTCTGGGCCGGGAGCTGCCCATTCTCTTTGCAACCACCTCGGCCGGGCATGGCATGCACTTCAGTCACTGGAGCGTGATCCGGGCCATTGACGTCGTGGAGTTGCACCGTGGCCAGTGGGAGAGCCGCTGCAGCTTCGATCGGCTGCAGCCTTTCAATCCGATCTGGGAGGCGGTGGATTCGGTGTTCGTGAAGCCGAGCCAGGAACAGCTCGAACGCGAACGGTTGGAGCACATCAAGGTCTCACGTCAGAGTCTCGATGAGCACCACATTCACCCGTACGCCATTTGCGAAACCCCGGTATTCATCAGCGAGGCGCTTGGCGTGCCGACGGGGCGTTGAGGGATCAATCTGGGATTTGGTGCCGTTTTGCACGGCACGCTGGATCAGGAGAGGCTCAGAGTCTGGCGTAATGCTGCATGCGGGATAACGGGTCGATCAGCCTTTGGCGGTTGCCTGCTGGGGCTCGCCATGGATGCGCAGCCACACTTCTTTGCGGTGCACGGTAGACTTCTTGGGCGCATCTATTCCCAGATGCACCTGGCTGCCGCGAATCTTCAGTACTTTGAGCTCGATCTCGTTGTCGATCATGATCGATTCGCCGGCTCGTCTGGTCAGCACCAGCATAGGTTTTCCTCTCGCAATCCGTTTCTGCAGGGGTAAATCTACCCGGTTGTCCGGGTGGGTTCTGTGACCCTGCTGACAGTTCGCGTGGGGAATTGGGGGAAAAAGTGAGACGTCTGCCTCAATCTTCCTCAGCCGCCTTGTCCACTAACTTGCTGGGCATCGGTTTCTTCACCTGAGCGCCCAGCTCGCGGAACTTCTCGACCTGACGCACCAGGTTCATTTTGCCGGTCGCAAGCTTCGCGTAGACGGAATCGTAGGTTTTGCCGGCGGTGTTGAGCTGCTTGCCGAGCGTCTCCATTTCTTCAACAAGCACCCGCAACTTGTCGTAGAGCGCGCCGGCGCGCTGCGCAATTTCCTGCGCGTTGCGATTCTGCTTTTCGTAGCGCCAGACGTTGTTGATGATGCGCAGCGTCATCATGAGCGTCGTCGGGCTGACAATCACGATGCGCTTATCGAACGCATCGGTAAACAGTTTGTGGTCGAGCTCCATGGCGAGAGTGAATGCCGACTCGATGGGTATGAACAGCAGCACGAAGTCGAGGGAGCGCACGTCCGGCAGGCGGTCGTAGTCCTGCTCACTCAAACGCTTGACGTGATTACGCATGTTCGTCAGATGTTGCCGCAGGAGCTGCTCGCGTCTTAGGTCGTCTTCGGCAGCCAGCGCTTCTTCGTACGCGTTCAACGTAACTTTCGAGTCCACCACGACGTCTTTGTTGTCCGGCAGACGGATCAGGACGTCCGGTCGTTTGAGGTCACCCTCCGCTGTCCGCTGACCGCTCTGCAGGAAGTACTCGTGATCGCGGCGCAGCCCCGACTCTTCCAGCACGCGCTCGAGCACCATTTCCCCCCAGTTGCCCTGTATTTTCTTGTCGCCTTTGAGCGCCTTGGTCAGATTTTCCGCCTCGGCATTGATGCGTTCGCTGGCACTCTGGAGGTTCTTGATTTCGTTCAGGAGCGTTGCCCGCTCCTTGGTGTCGGTGTGGTAGACCTCCTCGACCTTCTTCTTGAAGTCGATGATCTGATCCTTGAACGGTGTCAGGACGTTCTGCAACGACGCCTGGTGGCGTTCACCCTGATGCTCGAACACCTGGTTGGCGAGGAGCTCGAAGTCTTTCTTGAGCTGCGCGCTCGAATCTTTGAAGAGCGCCTCTTTTTCGGCGAAGCCTTTTTGCGCTTCCTCCAGCCGCGCCCGGTTGGCGGCAACTTCCGAGCGTGTTTCGGCCAGGGCTTCGCGGCGGGTCTCGAGCTCGCGCTGCTGCGCTTCGATCTGGTTGCTGAGGGTCGTCAGCCGGGCATCGTCGGCGGCGTGGCGCCGTTGTGCTTCCTGCAGGCGGTCATCCATGGCAGCCATGCGTTCGTCCATCAGGCGACGCTCTTCGGCCATGCTGCCAGCGCTCTGCTGAAGGCCTGCCTCGAACGCCTCGTCCGCGGCCCGGCCGGCGTGGCGTCGCGCCGCGAGAAGGCCTATGCCGCAGCCGATGAGAATGCCGCCCACCAGTAGCGGCCAACCGGCTTCGAGCAGTTGCATCAGCGAGTCAATCAGACTGTTCAGATCCACAAATACATCCACACACAGCGTATTCCACGTCCGAGGTTACTCCCCCCGACCGGCACTTTGGAGTATGCTTTGTTCATGGAGAGGAAGTAACGAGCGAGGCCGCCGCTGCACATTCTCATTGTCGATGACGATGTAATTCACGGACGCAGTGTAAGGGACGTACTCGCGGCTCACAATTATCCTGCAGACGTTGCATCCGCCGGGCAGGAAGGGCTTGCAAAACTCCGCGAGGCGCACGACGCCGGTACACCCTACCAGGTGCTCGTCCTCGATCTGCACATTCCCGATCTTCCCGGGCTGAAAATTCTCGAGGCTATGCGTGAGCATGGTATCAACACCAAAACCGTGGTGCTCAGCGGCGAAAACGATTTGAGCGCGGTTGCGCCAATCTTGAATCTGGGCGCGTACGATTACATCGGCAAGCCGTTCCAGGTTCCGCAGCTCGTGACCAGCGTTGCCAATGCCCTGTCAGCGTTCCAACTCGAGGCGCAGAACGCAAGCCTCGCGGCCGAAGCGGCGGAGACCACGAGCCTTTACGAGTTCCTGCTCAATGCGTCTCCCGACCTGGTGTACCTGCTCGACGCCGAAGGCAGGTTCGAATTCACCAACCATCAGCTCGACAACGTTTTCGACGTCGACTACGAACGGCTCGCCGGCGAGCCCTGGCAGGCACTCTTTGCCGGTCACGACACCCTGGTCGAACAACTGAATTGCCACATCAACGAGATGCGCACCGGGATGCGGGCGACGCTCGGGGAGGCGTTCAGCTACGTCACGAACGTAGGCACAAGACACACGCTGGAGCTGTCCTCACGCGGCGTTTACGAAGGTCGCGACGCGGACCACAACGGCACGTTCGTTGGCACCTATGGCGTCATACGCGACGTCACCGAATCTCACCGTACCCGTCAGCAGCTGACGCAGAGCCAACAGAAATTCTACAGTCTCTTCATCGACAGCCCGGACGCGGTGTTCATCGCGCGAATCGACGATGGCGCCATTGTCGAACGCAATCCGAATTTTCTGGCCATCTGCAGCGTCATGGGCGTCGACGATGACAGCTCGGACCGGTTTTTGTGGAACGAGTCGTTTTCCAGGCGAGAGTTTGTTGCCGGCCTCGAGGCCAATCCTGAGCACTACGACGCCGTCCTGGAACATCACATCCAGGGTGAGCTCAGGTTCTTCGAAGTGCGAGCGCGTGCGCTGCTGCTCGAGGGTGAGCGCTGTATGCTTGCCAGCATTCGCGACCGCACCCACGAGCGACGTGCCGAGCAGGACCGTCTGCAACTACAGCAGCAGCTGCAACAGGCCGCACGCATGGAAGCCATCGGCCAGGTGGCGGGCGGGATTGCCCACGATTTCAACAATATCCTTGCCAGCATCATCGGCTACGCGGAGCTCGTACTGAACGCACGCGAGCGTCTGAACGAAGGCCAGGTAAACAGCTATCTGGACGAGGTGGTCACCGCCGGCCACCGGGCTCGTGATCTCATCTCACAGATGCTGACCTTCACCCGGGCTCAGCGCGGCGAAACTCAGGCGGCGGATATCACGCGCACAATCTCCGACGTGTCGAGGATGCTGCACGCGGCAATTCCCAAGACGATCGTCGTCGACACCGATTTTGCCGACGACCTGCCACCCGTCATGGTGGACCCCATCCAGATTCAACAGATCATCATCAACCTCCTCGTCAACGCCCGTGACGCGATCACGGGGAACGGCCGGATAGGGATCCGCGTGGCCGCGTGTGAGGAAACGTTTGTCTGTCACACCTGCGGCGAAGCTGTCGAGCCGGGCGGCGTGGTCATCAGCGTTTCGGACACCGGCCACGGCATAGCGCCGGATCTGCTGGACAAAGTGTTCGAGATGTACTTCACCACGCGCGCTCCGGACCAAGGCACGGGATTCGGGCTCTGGATGATCAACAACCTGGTGCATGAGCACCATGGTCACCTCACGGTAGAAAGCACGGTAGGCGTCGGCACGACGTTCCGGATTGTGTTGCCCCCCGCAAGCGCCCTGCCCGACACCGCGGAGATACACAGCGTGCCCGCGCCGAAGATGAACGGCCGCATTGTGGTCGTCGACGATGAGGTGTCGGTCGCCAATTTCATCGGCGAGGTGCTGCGTGACAAGGGGTACCCCACGGTGGTCTTCACTGAAAGTCCGCTTGCGCTCGAGTATCTCAAGGCCAATATCGACAACGTTGCGGTGCTCCTGACCGACGGCTCCATGCCGGCCATATCGGGCCTCGAGCTCGTCGAGCAGATCAAGGCCGTGCGCGCGTCGCTGCCGGTGATCTACATCACTGCCTATACCCAGAGCACCGACGCCGACATGCTCACCAAGCTCGGCGTCAATACCTACCTGCAGAAACCGTTCAGCATCGAGGCGATGCTGGAGGCGGTGGCGGAGCACACCAATACCCAGGTCGAAGCGACCGGGGTCTGAAACGGGCACATTTGCGGGGCACAAAAAAGGCCGGCGTGTGTGCCGGCCTTGTGGCTTCGTTCAGCTCTGCGCCAGGCGCGGCTTTACTGCTCCGTCGGGTCGCGACCGTCTCGCGGTGCTCCGGTGCCGGAAGAGCCCATGAAGATTTTGCTGCCGTCTTCGAACGTGACGTCACGGCCGTTGGCGCGCTTGGAGCGGTCCTTGGACTGATAACCGTCAACGACGATCACGGTGCCCGGCATCAGCGAGCGACGCGAAAGACCGCGTCGCAGCAGCGTATTGGGCGTACCGCCTTCCACCATCCAGACCTCTTTTTCACCATCCTCAGTGGTGTGCTCGAGATGGATCCACGCGTGCGGGTTCACCCACTCGACTTTGACCACCGGTCCACGCAGCACGAGCGGTCGGTTGGGGTCAAACTCCGCGCCGAACGCGTGATGGGACCAGGATTGCGTGGAGCTGACCATCAGGCCGGCAAAACCTGCCAGCGCGGCCAGACGTTTAACGGTTAGCAACGTCATTCTTTTCTTCCCTCTCTATTCGAGAATCTTCATATGATACCCGTTCGCACCGCCTTATTTAAGGGACGTGTCCGGGTGCCTGTTCAGTGACCGTTCAGCCCCGCTTATCTCGGCAGCGGCTCGCGGCGCCACTCGCCGTACATCAGCTCTTCGACGAACTCGACGCAGCGGAACTCCATCAGCTGGGCATTGGGTTCCATGCGACGGTACAGCGGCATGCGTATGGTCCACGGTTCGGTGAACGTCTGCGGATCGTCGATGGTGGCTTCGTACATCAGGTGGTTGTCGCTCATCGGCGTATACCGCTCCGTGACGGTCATGTACGCGCTGTGGTGATTACCCGCGCGGTCGAACCAGGTGCTGTCGAGCTGTCCGGTAACCTTGACCACCAGCGTATCGCCATCCCACGTGCCGTGGGACCAGCCCATCCAGCTGTCGACCGGCGCTTCGCCGGGGTCTTCCATGTAGATCTCGCGGGTGGCGCCCGCGTACTGATAAGCAATGAACACCGAGTCGGCGTTCTGGAAGATCTGGAACGGCTGCGGCATGTAGGTTGCGCGCGGCACGCCGGGCAGGAAACACTTGATTTCAGGATCGCGGTCGATCCAGTTGGCTTTGTTCTCGTCGCGGAGAGCCAGCGCTTCCGGCTTGTACGGGATTTTACCGCCCACCACGACACCCAGGCTCGGAGGTACGGCGCCTACCGCGCCGAGATATAGCGTCTTGACCGCCGGCAGCGGACCCATCGGTCCCTCGCGCAGCTGCAGGGAATGGCTCGCGGTTGCCATCTCGATGTTGTAGTTGGCTGCATTGAGCGCCTGCCAGATGCCGTTCAGGTTGGGAAGGTCACTGCCCTCCAGGCGTGGTGCTTTGTACTCGTCCGCGCCTGCGCCTGCGGTGACACCAAGCAACGCCATCACCAGAATGTTCAAACTGCGTTTCAGCCAACCCATGTGCTCTCCCCTCATGGAAAATAGTTCTTGTTCGACAGGATTGATCGTCCCATTTGCGCGACCGAGCCGTCAAGCGCCATGCGGGAAGCAAGCTGTCACGCCAGGCGGTACAATGCTGCCGGGACACCCAAGCAGTCAATCAGGTAGCGTCAATGGCAGAACAAAGCGTCACGACAACCGGCGAAGACCGGGATGCGCAGATCGAACACATCCGCCTGGCCGTACGCCAGCTATGTGCAAAATACGGTGAAGATTACTGGCTGGAAATGGACCGCACCCATGGCTACCCCACCGAGTTCGTCGCTGAGCTGACGGACGCCGGGTTTCTCGGCGTGCTGATTCCGGAACAATACGGCGGCTCGGGCCTCGGCGTGCTGGAAGCGGCAGCGGTGATGGAAGAAGTTTGCCGCTCCGGTGCGCATGCGGGCGTCTGTCACGCGCAAATGTACGTCATGGGCTCGGTACTGCGTCATGGCAGCGACGCCCAGAAAACCGAGTACCTGCCGAAGATTGCCAGCGGCGAGCTGCGTTTACAGAGCTTCGGCGTCACCGAGCCGACGACGGGTACCGACACGACAAGCCTCAAAACGACGGCGCGACGCGACGGTGACGACTACGTCGTCAACGGGCAGAAAGTCTGGATCAGCCGTATCCAGCACTCGGATCTCATGTTGCTGCTGGCACGCACGACGGACAAGGACAAGACGACAAAGAAGACCGAGGGGCTGTCTGTCTTCATCGTCGATGTCAAAGCTGCCGAAGGGAACGGGCTCGAGATCCGGCCGATCGAATCAATGATCAATCATCACTCCTGCGAGCTCTTTTTCGACGACCTGCGCATACCCGCAGCCAATCTGCTGGGCGAAGAAGGTAAAGGTTTCAAAGTCATCCTGGATGGGATGAACGCCGAGCGGGTGCTCATTGCCGCTGAATGTGTGGGCGACGGGCGCTACTTCGTCGACAAAGCCAGCGCCTACGCCGGCGAACGCGAGGTGTTCAACCGCCCGATTGGACAGAATCAGGGCGTGCAGTTTCCCATCGCCCGGGCTTATACCCAGGTCGAAGCGGCCAGCCTCATGGTGGACAAAGCCGCGCGGCTCTTCGACGCGGGCCTGCCCTGCGGTGCGGAGGCAAACATGGCCAAACTGCTGGCTTCAGAGGCGTCCTGGCAAGCGGGAGACGTCTGCATGCAGACCCACGGCGGCTTCGCCTTCGCAAAGGAATACCACATCGAGCGCAAATTCCGGGAGACCCGGCTGTATCAGATTGCGCCGATTTCAACCAACCTGATCCTCAGCTTTGTCGCCGAGCATGTGCTCAACATGCCGCGGTCTTACTGAGAACACACAACCTGGAGGGAAAAACCATGGGAAGTCTGGATGGAAAAGTAGCGCTGGTCACCGGCGCGGGCGGAGGCCTGGGGCGCGCGCACGCGCTGCTGCTGGCGCACGAAGGCGCAAGCGTTGTCGTCAATGATCTCGGTGGCGACCGGCACGGCGTCGGCGGAGGCACCAGCATGGCGGACGGCGTCGTCGAAGAGATCAAAGCGGCAGGCGGTAGCGCCGTTGCCCACTACGGGTCGGTGACCGACGACGAGGCTGCTGCCGGCATGGTGAAGACGGCAGTCGACAACTTCGGCCGCCTCGACATTCTCATCAACAACGCGGGCATTCTGCGCGACAAATCGTTCAAGAACATGACCGACGATGAATGGGACATTGTCATCGATGTGCATCTCAAAGGCACCTATCTCGTCACCAAGCACGCCTGGCGGCAGATGCTCGAGCAGGGGGAAGGCGGACGCATCGTCGTGACGTCGTCCACTTCCGGGCTCATTGGAAACTTCGGGCAGACCAACTATGGCGCCGCGAAAGCCGGCATTGCCGGGTTCATGCGGGTCCTCGCTCTCGAAGGCATGAAGTACGGCATTACGGTCAACGTGCTGGCGCCTGCGGCTCTCTCGCGGATGACCGAGGACCTGATGCCCGATTCGCCGGAGACGGCTGATCGCCTCGCGCCGGAAAAAGTCTCGCCGACCGTCGTGTGGCTGTGCACGGACGAGGCGGCCAAGGTCACCGGACGTCAGTTCTGCGTCAGTGGCAACCGCGTGTCCCTCCTGTCCTGGCAGGTCGATGTGATCACCCAGAAGGATGGGCTCGACGGTCCCTGGACCGTGGCAGAGATTGGTGAAGCAATGGCCGATTCGATGGAAAACTGGCCGAAACTGCTCAAACCGATGGAGGTCTGAACTGTCACAATTGGCTTGGAAAGCCTTCATAGTGTCATAAAAGTGTAACAATTCGGCCCGATCATGCGCCGCGTCCCATCTGGAGGGGTCGCGGATGTCGATCAACATAATGGTTAAAACGTTTCGAGTAGCGCTCACGATTGTGTTCGTGAGCGTGGTTCCCATGCACGCACTTGCTGCTTCATCTGACGAAGAAGTGGCGGTCTTGAAAGCACAGGTTGCTGAGCTGAGCGAGCGGCTTGCGCAATTGGAGAGTCGCCAGACAGTGCGACAGGCAACCTATGCCGAGCCCAAAGTAACGAGCGCGCCCGCGGCACCCGGGTGGGCGGATAAGTTCAAATTCAAGGGTGACTTCAGGTACCGCCACGAAGCGTTTGACGTCGAGGATCAACGCGAACGTCACCGCCAGCGCATCCGTGCCCGCGCGGAGCTGACGGCGGCAGTCAACGAGGACATCACCGTCGGCCTTGCGGTTGCCACGGGGAGCGACGATCCACTTTCTGCGAACCAGACCCTGGATGATGCGAACTCGTCAAAGAACCTCGCCCTGGATCAGGCCTACGTCAAGTGGCGTACCCCGGTCGAGAATCTCTCGCTCAGCGCCGGTAAGTTCAAGAATCCCTTCAAGCTCGTCGGCGGGAACGGTTTAGTCTGGGACTCAGACTTGCGTCCGGAGGGCGTCGCGCTGGACTATGTGGCGGCAAACGGCGTGTTTGCGCGGGGTGGCGGCTTCTGGATTGACGAATCTGGCGGCGACGACGATTCTTTTCTTGTCGGTTTGCAGGGTGGACTGTCTTTCGACGTAGCCGACGGTCAACTCCTGACCGGTGCGAGCTATTTCAACGTGGTTGATGCCCGTGGTGAGAGCGTGTTCTTCGACGACAACAGCCGCGGTAACCTGGTCAATCCCGACGGAACCTACGTATCCGGATTCGAAATGCTGGAAGCGTTTGCTGAATACAGGCAAACCCTGGACATCGGTGACCTGACCCTGTTTGCCGACTACGTGCACAACCTGGAGGCTGACGATTTCGAAACCGGGTACGCGTTTGGCGCACGCCTCAAGCAGAACAAGTGGCAATGGGGTTATACGTACCAGGATCTCGAAGCGGACGCCGTCCTCGGCATTCTCACCAATTCGAACTTTGGCGGCGGTGGCACTGACGCTGAGGGGCACATCCTCACAATGGGGTATGCCCTGTCCAAACAAATTGCGTTCAAGAGCACCCTCTTTCTCAACGACAGCAATATCAACGTCGGATCGGAACGCGAATACCGCCGACTGCAGCTGGATATAAGTTTCAAATACTAACTGTCATAAAATTGTCACCGGCAGCCACCACAGTATGCAATGATCCGCTCGCCCCTCACATGGTTTGTCGCTCGAGAAGAACAGTTACAGTCTCCAGGGATACTCTGGCACTGCGCCGATGAATGCATACAAAGAACTTGCCGTACCGGCCGCGCTGCTTGCGTTGGCGCTTCTGCTTGGTCTTTGGCTCGATGCCATTGGCTGGTGTCTCTTGCTGGCCACTTTCGTCTGGATTGGCATTCAGGCGGCGGAGTACCGCAAAGTGCTCAGCTGGTCCAAGCGACCGCTGCGTCGGCCGCTCAATGGCTGGGACAGCTGGTTTGCGCTCGCCTACCGGCCATATCGTTCCCTGCAGCGGGAACGGGAACGTACCCGCCAGATGGCCGGGCGTCTGCGTGGGGTTCTCGGACTGGCGGAGGTCATCCCCGACGGGGTGATCATCACGAACGCCAATGGCGATATTGTTGACATGAACGTCGCGGCGAGAGAGCTGCTCGGATTGCACAAGTCGGACCAGGGTCTCGGCCTCGGCACCCTGGTTCGGAATC
>JANQPF010000034.1 GCA_028285415.1 Pseudomonadales bacterium | reverse complement strand
CTCTCCCTGGTTGATCGCCCGGACGTGGCTGACGAGGAGCTCACCGAGGCGGTGCGATGGTTGATCCAGGATCAGGTCGACTACCCCATGGAAGACGCGGCCCTCGTCGTGTTCGAGCTGCCTCGCCGCGCCTCCCGGGAACGGCCGTTGGTGTTTGCGGTCTCGCTGCAGAGCGACTTTCTGAGCACGCTGGTTCGTGAGGCCAATGCTGCCGGCCTCAGCGTCGCAAACGTCGACGTATCCGAACTGGCGATACGCAACCTCATCTGGCGGCAGTTTCCCCAGCCCGACCAGAGCATTGCAGCGCTCCGGCTCACCGCCAACAGCGGCTTGATCAGCATCTCCCGCGGCGACGAGCTGTACCTCGCGCGTCGTCTCTCGGGGGTACCCGAGCAGTTCGCCGAGTCCGCCTGGGAGAGCTTCCGCGAGCGGCTTCTGCTGCAGGTGCAGCGTTCCATCGATTACTACGAAAGCGCAATGAATCAACCGCACTGCAACATGCTGGTGGTGGCATGTACCGGCGGCTGGTCAGGGCGGGTGACCGAGTACCTTGCCGAAATGCTGCCGATACCGATTCGCACCATCAACGAGATGCTGGCAGATGAATTTGCCCTGACCCTGTACAACCCCGAACCGCGGCTGGTCGACTGGTCGACCCCGGCCGATGATCAGGTCAACGCCATTGCCGCCGGAATGCCTGCGCTCGGCGGAGTGCTGCGCGGCGAGATCGAGCAAGCGCTTGCGGAGGTTGCCTGATGCAACAGGTCAATCTGCTCACGGAAGATCTGCGCCCCCGTCTGGAACCGCTTGCCGCTTCGCAGTTTTTACTGGTGTGGGCGGGCTTTGCCGTTGTGCTCGCGCTGACGTCGGTGTGGCAGGGGGTGTCGCTGTGGAGCCTGCACGGGGAGAAGGCCACCACTGCCGAAGCGCTGCAGCAGATACGTTCGCAGAACGACGTGCAACGACAAGCAAGCGCGGACCCCGTGGACCTGAAAACCCGGGTAGCGGAGCTGGCTGCCGAGCAACGACAACAGCAGCGGCTCCTGGCGCTCCTGCGCGACGAGCAGGAGACTCTGGGATTTGCCGCTTACATGAAGAGCCTGGCCACGGCGCGTGTCGAAGGTCTCTGGCTCGACACCATTCAGATCAGCCACGGCGCACGCCGGCACGTGCGCCTGTCCGGCATCACGCGCGACGCCCTGCACGTTCCGGAACTGCTCCATAACCTCGCCGATGAAGCCCCTTTTGCCGGCCAGCGCTTCGAATCGCTGGAGCTCGAGGCAGACGGTGACCTGATCGAGTTTGCGATCATTGATCCGCAGGCGGGAGCGTAACGCGATGCTGCGCTGGCATGAGTGGTTTGTGGCGGTGTTTGACGCCCGATCCCTGCGTGAGCGGCTCCTCATCGGGCTGACCCTCTGCGTGGTTACCTGGGCGGTCTGGGAAGTCTCCATCGGCGGCGTGGTGACGGATAGCAAGGCTGAAGTCATTACCGACATTGATCGCCTTGCGCGGGATCTCGAACAGCAGAACTTCGAACGAGACCGCCTGATTGAGCTCGATCGCACGCCTGAGCGCGAAGCGCTGCGCCGACAGCAGGAACGCCTCAACAGCCTGCTGGTTGCCCAGGCTGAAGAGCTCGATGCGCTGCTGGCCAGATTTGTTCCGCCGGAAGACGTACCCGCTCTGCTGGAAGACGTGTTGCAGAACCATGAAGGCTTGAAGCTGGTGCGCCTCACCAGTCAGCCGGCGGAGCCGGTGACAATTACGATCGAAAGCGGAGCCGACGCGGAAGCTGAGAACGCCGCTGAGGTGCCGTCCGTTGAGATTTACCGGCATCCGGTGTTACTCGAGTTTGAAGGCGGTTACCTCGACGTGCTTGCTTATCTGGAATCGCTGGAAGAGGTTGGCTGGCAGTTTGCCTGGCGCCGCCTGGAGTATGCGGTGGCGGAGTACCCGGACGCCCAGGTGCTCATCGAGCTCGAGACGCTGAGTCGCGAGAAGGAGTGGCTCGGTGTTTGAACGGCTTCTACCCGTGGTGTTCATGATGGGCGTGGCTGGCGCTGCGCAGGGCCTCGAGGATCCCACGCGCCCGCCCGAAAAACGCGCGCCGGCGTCCGCCGTGTCGGTGGCAGCGCCCAGGTTGACCTCCATTCTCGTTGGCCCCGATCGCCGCCTGGCGATGATCAACAACCGCATCATGGTCGAAGGTGAACGCGTTGGCGGCGTCGTTCTGGAAAAGATCGACGCTGACGCGGTGGTGGTGCGAACGGGCGGCAGACGCATGCGCCTGAGTCTCGTCAGCAAGAACATAGTCAAGGAAGCAAAGTGAACAGGATTGTTTTTCTATTGAGCCTCTTGTTGCTGAGTGGTTGCACCAACTTCCAGTGGACCCCGCAGGTAGCGCGTCACACGGATAGTGCAGATGAAGCCATAGCGGCGCTGGAAACGGGCGCAAAGCAGGTGCGCGAGCCGCGTATTGTCACAGAGGCTTATGCCGCTCCGGCGGACGACGCGAACGCCGCTGTCGAGCCGTTGCCGGAAGCAACGTTTGATCTCCAGGTGGACGGCGCGGACGCCGCCGATTTTTTCCGTAGCCTGGTTGCTGAGACACCGTACAACATGGTTGTACATCCCTCGGTCAAAGGCAGGGTTTCGCTGGCGCTGAAAGGGGTGACCGTCAGTGACGTCATGCACGTGATGCGCGACGTCTACGGCTACGATTTTGTGCTGCGCAGAAACGTCTACCAGGTCTTTCCCGACGTGCTGCGTACGGAGATTTACCACCTCAACTATCTGAACGTTGCTCGCAAGGGACGTTCGGAAACCCAGGTCTCGGCGGGCAAAGTGAGCGATACGCGGGGTAATAACAACAACAACAACGACAACAACGGATACAACCAGGTCGACAACAGCAGCGATTCCGGGCGCTCGAATCAGGTGGTGGGCACCATCGTCAACACCAACGCGGAGGCGGATCTCTGGAGCGAACTTGCGCTGACGCTGGATCAGATCGTTGCAGTTGATGAAGGCTCGAGCGTCATGGTCACGCCGCAGGTGGGTCTGGTTGTGGTCAAGGCCAAGCCGCAAACGCTGCGTGCCGTGGAGGACTATCTGGGACGGGTTGAGAACGCGTTGTCGCGGCAGGTGGTGCTCGAGGCCAAGATCATCGAAGTGACGCTCAACGAAGGTTTTCAGGCCGGGATCAACTGGCACACCTTCGGCGACGCCTCGGGTGGTACGTTCGATCCGACCACGTTCATCTTCGAAGACGGCAGCACGGTCACAACCAACGGCAGTGAGCACAGCGTCGCCGGTGAGCTTCTCGCCGGGACCTCGGACATTTTCAACCCGCTCGGCAGCGCATTCACACTGAGCACGGCATTTGGCGACTTTGATGCCACCATCAGCCTGCTTTCGACTCAAGGGTCGGTGCAGGTGCTGTCCAGCCCGCGCATAGCGACGGTCAACAATCAGAAGGCTGTCATCAAAGTCGGCAGCGACGAGTTTTTTGTCACGGACATTTCTTCCAATACCGTTACCGCTGGCAGCGCGATCAACACCAACGACTCGCCGGAGCTTACGCCGTTCTTCTCCGGAATTGCTCTGGACGTCACCCCGCAAATCAGCGCTGAAGACGAGGTGATCCTGCACGTTCATCCGACGGTCAGTGAGGTCACCGAGCAGCTCAAGGAAATTGGTGGCCAGATTGTGCCGCTGGCGGCCAGCACCATTCGTGAATCTGACAGCATCGTCAAAGCGTCGAGCGGACAGATCATCGTCATCGGCGGATTGATGCAGAACTCCAGCAAAGACATCAACGCGGGTGTACCGCTGGTCAGCAAGCTGCCCGGCGTGGGACATCTCTTCCGGCAAAAAAATCAGACCGGCGTCAAGAGTGAGCTTGTCATACTGTTGAGACCGATGGTTGTCACCCCGGATTCCCAGGCCGGAATCTTGAGCGACAGCGCGGCTCGCGCGGCGGAGCTGCGCAGCCTGATGCAGGGCGCGGACTAGGCGGCTCAGCATGCGCGACTCACCCAGACTCCGCATTGGCGATCTCCTCGTCGCGAGCGGCGACATCTCGGAGGAGCAGCTCGCTGAGGCGCTGGCGTTGCAGAAAGAGTCGGGTCTGAAGCTCGGCCGCATTCTCATCGATCGGCAGTTCATCGACGAAGAGCGCTTGCTGAATCTGCTCTCCGAGCAGCTTGGCGTGCCGTTTGTGGATCTCCAGAACTTCGCTTTCGACGAATCCCTCGTTGCGCTTCTGCCGGAAACTTATGCGCGGCGCTATCGCGCGATAGTCCTTGAACGGCAGGGTGAACAGCTGCTGGTGGGCATGGCGGATCCAATCGACATTTTTGCGTTCGACGAGCTGCAGCGCCAGCTCAAGCATCCGATGGCGGTTGCCGTCGTCAGAGAGACGGATCTTCTGACGATGCTGGATTCAGCCTATCGGCGCACCAGCGATATCGTCGAATTTGCGAGCGAGCTCGACGGTGAGCTCAGCGTCGACGAATTCAGCATGACGAGCTTCGAGGCGGATGAAGAGGATGACACCCCGGTTGCGAGGCTGCTCTTCTCCATTCTCGAGGATGCGCTGCAGATACGGGCTTCTGACGTGCACATCGAACCCGACGAGACGGTGCTGCGGCTGCGGGTGCGCGTTGATGGCGTGCTGCAGGAGCAGACCCTCAACGAGCGCCGGATTGCGTCAGCGCTGGTCAGCCGGTTGAAGCTCATGGCTGGATTGGACATTTCCGAAAAGCGGCTGCCCCAGGACGGCCGCTTCGACGTCAAGCTCAAGAACAAGAACATCGACGTTCGTCTTTCGACGCTGCCGACCACGTACGGGGAGTCAGTTGTCATGCGTCTGGCTGACCACAGCAGCGAGCAGACCAGGCTCGATCAGATCGGCATGCCGGATGCGCTCTTGAACAGGTTTGCCAGCCTGATTCACCGGCCGAATGG
The DNA here is from genome assembly GCA_028285415.1 of Pseudomonadales bacterium. Taxonomy (GTDB): domain Bacteria; phylum Pseudomonadota; class Gammaproteobacteria; order Pseudomonadales; family Azotimanducaceae; genus UBA4421. Next base: position 26,289 of record JANQPF010000034.1, on the reverse strand, counting down.
ATTGATACTCGTTACCGGCCCGACGGGCAGTGGTAAAACGACGACGCTGTACGGCGCGTTGAACGAGCTTAACAGCAGCGCGAAGAAGATCATCACCGTTGAAGATCCGGTTGAGTTTCAACTCGAACGGGTCAATCAGGTGCAGGTGATGCCGAAGATTGGCCTCGACTTTGCCAAGGTGCTGAGGGCCACGCTGCGTCAGGACCCGGACATTCTTCTCGTCGGCGAGATCCGCGATGCTGAAACCGCTGAAATTGCCCTGCGAGCCGCGATGACCGGCCACCTGGTGCTGTCCACGCTGCATACGAACGACGCGGTATCGTCGGCGCTCAGGCTCATCGACATCGGCGTGGAGGGTTACATGGTGGCCGCGTCGGTTCGCGCCATTGTTGCGCAGCGTCTCGTCCGGCGCCTGTGTGAGCGATGCAGCGAGCCCTATCAGCCGGACGAAAACGAAATTGTCTGGCTGCAGAGCGCGACGGGCGCAATGGACGTCGAGAGCCTCGCTCTACAGACGGGACGGGGTTGCAACCACTGCAATCAAACGGGCTACTACGGCCGCGTTGGGGTGTTTGAGCTCCTGGAAATCGAAGGTGAGCTTGCCGATGCGCTGCGTGACAACGACAGTGGACTGTTTGCACGTCTTGCTCAGCAGCAGGAAGGATTCCGGCCACTTGTCAGCTGTGCGCTCGAGCTGGCCGTCAACGGCGTGACGAGTCTCGCCGAGGTGATGGCGTTGTCGGGACAGGAAGAGGAGCTCTGGGAAGAGGTTGTCAATCCGCTGCTTCTCATCGGCCAGGACCATGATGGCGCGGAGGCGCCGCACTAGGTATGCCGCGCTTCGAGTACAACGCGAAGTCCTCCAGCGGTGAGCGCATCAGCGGTTACCGGCAGGGTGTCAGCGCCGGCGCGGTAGCGCAGGAGTTGAGCGCCGGCGGTCTGCTGCCCTTGAAAATCGAGCTTGCGGAGGAAACGGCGGAAAGCGCCGGCGGACGTAAGTTCAGCCTGATCAGACCCAGAGTCGACATCAGCGAGCTCGTTGTGTTCAGCCATCAGATGGCCAGCCTTACGCGAGCGGGCATCTCGGTCGTGCGCGCCGTGCGCTCGCTGGCCGACTCGCATACCAACGAGTACTTCTGTGAGGTCCTGGGTGACGTCGCCGCCAACCTCGAAGCCGGCGTGGACACCGCATCGAGCCTGGGCCGCCACCCGCGCGTTTTCAGCGAGCTGTACGTTGCCCTCATCCACGTCGGGGAGAACACCGGCCGTCTGGACGAAGCGTTTCTGCGCGTCGCTCACTACCTCGAGCTCGAACGCGAAACCCGTCGCCGTATTCAGGCGGCCACGCGCTACCCGATATTCGTGCTCGCAGCCATTGCCATCGCCATCGTCGTCTTGAACATTTTTGTCATTCCCGCGTTTGCAGCGGTATTCGCCAAGTATTCCGCAGATTTGCCTTGGCAGACGCAGGCCATCATCGGCGTGAGTCAATTTTTTGTCGATTTCTGGCCCTTGATGCTGATAGGCGTTGGCGGCTTGGCGTACGGCTGGAAACGGTACGTCGAAACGCCGGAAGGGCGCTTCCAGTGGCACCGCTGGAAACTCAAAGTGCCCATCATGGGGCCCATTTTCGAGAAGATTTATCTGGCCCGCTTCTGCCACACGTTCGCCATGGTGGGCCGATCCGGCGTGCCGCTGACCCAGGGCCTTTCGATCGTTTCCCGCGCGATCGGGAGCGATTTCATGGGCCGCAGGGTTGCCGAAATGCGCGCCGGGATCGAGCGCGGCGAGAGCATCACGGCCACCGCCAGCAGCGCCGGACTTTTTTCGGCCGTTGTGCTGCAGATGATGGCCGTCGGCGAGGAAACGGGCACCATGGACGACCTGCTGGATCAGGCGGCAACGTTCTACGAAGAAGAGGTCGAGTATCAGCTGAAAGGCCTGACCGATGCGCTCGAGCCCCTTCTGATCGTCGGTATAGCCGGCCTGGTGCTGATCATGGCGCTGGGGGTATTCCTGCCGCTCTGGGACTTGAACAGCGTCGCAAATTAGACGTGATGAAGCGCCGGGATTTCTCGCAAAAGTACGATTTGCGTCTACGCTATAAGGGAGGTTGTGCGGAATCGGCACACGAGACCGGCTCTAGATAGACGGCTCACAGATAGAAGGGTTAACAGAAGGGTTAAAGGAACAAACCAATGCAAACTTCCCGTAAACAACAAGGTTTCACCATCGTCGAACTGGTGGTGGTCATCATTCTGCTCGGCATCCTTGCCGCTACCGCGCTGCCGCGTTTCATCGACGTCGACGATGACGCTCATACCGCTGCCTTCGAAGGCATCATGGGTGGTTTCCAGACCGGCATTGCGCTTTACCACGCGCAGTGGATTGCGGATGGTCAGGTAAGTGCCGGTTCACAGGTCCCCGAATTCAACAACCTGCGCGTCACCGCGCAAGGTTATCCGTACAGCAACACGTCACAGACCGGTGACGTGCCGACGGTTTCCCAGGACTGTGAAGACGTGTTCGTAGGCGTGCTGCAGAGCGCTCCGACCGTCAGCGATGCCGCTGCGGCAGCTGGCGTCGTCGGCAGCGCCACCGATTTCACCGCGGTACGCAACGGTGCCAACTGTGAGTTTTACTACTCCGGACAAAGCAGCGAGAGCGGCGCAACCATTCCGTTGTTCACCTATTTCTCTGCTACCGGTGTAGTTACGCGCTCCACCGCCGTTCTGCCGTAATTGACTCCCCGCGCGGGGATCATAAACATGTCGCGCGTCCCGCAGAATCTCGTGGTGGCGCGCCGCCAACGAGCTCCAGGGTTCACCATCGTGGAGCTCGTTGTCGTTCTGGTCCTTCTTGGAATACTGAGCGCAACCGCGCTCAGCCGCTTCGCCGAACCCACCGCGTTCGCGCCTCGGACGATAGCCGCGACGCTGCGCGCACAAACGCACTTCGCCGCGCTCACTGCGCAAACCAACGCCGACGATGCCGATTTACAGCTGAGCCCCGGCGGCGGTGACTGGATCGTCGACGTTGCGGTTGCAGGCGCCAGCCGACGCCAGGCTGCTGTCGACGCAGCCAATACGCGCATCGAAGTGGCCAACGGCGCGGCAACCGCCGACGTCGATGCCACAAGCTCGCTGACGCTGACTTTCAGAGGAGATGGCGAACTCGTGACCGCGATGCTGGGCGGCACGACGCTGGATCCCGCGCTCGGGATTGAGCTCAGGGTAATCGGCGACAGTGTCCATGTGACCTGCCTTCACCCAACGGGGACGAGCAGTGCAACTTCTTGTTAGATCACAAGGATTCACGCTCGTTGAGGCGATTGTCAGCATGCTGATCACTTCAGTGGCAGCGCTGGCGATGGGGGTTGCTCTGAGCGGCGCGTTCAGTCGCTCGTCCGACAGCCTCCTGCATACGAAGATCATTCAGCTCGCCCAGGGTTACAGCGAAGAGATACAAAGCCGTCGCTACGATGAAAATACGCCGCCCGGCGGCGTGCCACCGTGCTCGTCCGGCGGACCTGCCTGTGGTGCCCTTGGTCCGGACGGAGAGACGCGCGTCGAATTTGACGATGTCGACGACTACGACGGTCTCAGCGAATCGCCGCCCCGCGACAGCCTCGATCAACCCATGACCGGCTATGACGGCTTTACTGTGGACGTCAGCGTCGTCTATGCCAGTACTGCGCAGGTGACCGCGTGGGGTCTGGATGCCGTCACCGATGCAAAGGTGATCACTGTGACCGTGACAACCCCGGACGGGAATGCCCGGGCGTTCCCGGTGGTTCGAGGTAATTTCTGATGCGAGCGCGCCGGGCCGCCGGGTTCACGCTTGTGGAGATGATTGTCGTCATGGCCGTGATGGGCATTCTCGCCGTCGGGATCGTCTTTTTCATCACGAACAGCGCGGAAGGCTACCGTGCAACCGAAGCGCGGCAGGAGCTTGCCGGCCGCGGTCGTTTCGCGCTCGAGCGGATGGTGCGCATGGTGAGGCGCGCGCTGCCCGGAAGCGTCAGGACCAACGGGTCCTGCCTGGAGCTCGTGCCGACGCGGAGCGGCGCTTACTACCTCGATCTGCCGGTGGGGCTCGCCGCCACCAGCTTTCAGACCATACCGCCAAGCGCCAACGGGCTCGACGGCTCGCGCATTGCCGTTGCGTCGGGCGCCGATGCGTACACGCTCTCCAATCCCGGACGCGTCAGCCCGACGGTCAACGTGGGCCCTGTTGACGTCAATCAGGAAGCGACGGTGACGTTTGCCGCGGCCCACGAGTTTGTCAGCGAATCTGCCGCCAACCGTTTCTTCTGGGTGGCAAGTCCGGTCAGCTTCTGTATCGACGCCGGGAACCTCTGGCGTTACGAGAACTATGGATTCAACGCGGTGCAACCGTCCGTGGGCACGCTGCCTGCGGCCCTGCCGGATCGGGCGTTGCTCGCGGAGAACGTCGTGGGCAGCTTCAGCGTTGCCCCGCCCACGTTGCAAAGGAACGCCGTTGTGGACATGGCGCTCTCGATGAATGCGGACGGCGGCGCGGTTGATCTTGCCGTCAGCGCAACCGTGCAGGTTCGCAATGTTCCGTAAGCCGCCCGTTAGCGGCGTAAAAACGCGCGGCAGCGGTTTGATCGCCGCGATTGCGCTGCTGGTCATCGTCGCCCTGCTTGCGCTTGCCATCACGCGTACGGTAACGCTCGGCGCAGGGAGCGTGGGTATCGATATTCTGAGTCAGCGGGCGCTCCTGAGCGCGTCGAGCGGGGCTCAGCTCGGTCTCAACAGAGTTTTTGCGCCGTCGGGTGCTGGCGCCTGTGCCGGCCGGGTCTGGGACTTTTCCACGCTGAACGGTTTACCTGCTTGTCAGGCGACGGTGTCTTGTGACAGCGTTCTGGTGAGAGGCCGACTGTTTTATCAAGTTCGCAGCACCGGTTCCTGTAGCGCGGGTGCGGAGCAGGCTGAACGCGTTGTGCTCGTGCGCGCTACGCCCTGACGCTACATTTCCAGTTCCTGCATTTTGCGCGTCAGGGTGTTGCGTCCCCAACCGAGGAGCTCTGCCGCGTCTTTCTTGCGCCCGCCGGTTTTCCGCAGCGCGGCGTTGATGATGATGCGTTCGAAGCGCGGCATGGCGGCATCGAGCAGCGGCTGCGGCTCGTCTTTGTCCAGCTCCTGACTAGCCCAGATTTCGAGACCCGCCTCCCAGTCGGCATCACCCTGGGCCGCGGCTGCCTGCTGCAGCTCGGGCGGCAGATCTTCGATGACAATCGTGCGGCCGCTGGCCATGACGTGCAGCCAGCGACAGGTGTTTTCGAGCTGCCGCACGTTGCCGGGCCAGGGCTGCATCTTGAGATAGTCTTCGGTTTCCGGCGCCAGGCGTTTGGCCTCGTCGCCAAGCTCACGGGCAGCTGCCTCGAGAAAATGACGGGTGAGCACCGGGATGTCGCTGCGCCGTTCCGCCAGGGACGGCACGTGCACGCGGATGACGTTGAGGCGATGGTACAGGTCCTCGCGGAAATCGCCGCTGGTCACCAGCGCCTCCAGGTTCTGGTGCGTGGCGGCGATGATGCGCACGTCGACCTTGACGGATTGATGGCCGCCGACGCGGTAAAACTCGTTCTCTGCCAGCACCCGGAGCAGGCGGGTCTGCGCGGTTGCCGGCATGTCACCGATTTCGTCGAGAAAAAGGGTGCCACCATCAGCCTGCTCGAAGCGTCCGACACGACGCTGGTTGGCGCCGGTGAAAGCACCTTTCTCATGACCGAAGAGTTCGCTTTCGATCAGCTCGTCGGGAATGGCAGCGACGTTCAGCGCGACGAAGGGTTTGTTTGCGCGCGGGCTGTGCCGGTGCAGCGCTTTGGCGACGAGTTCTTTGCCTGAGCCGGAAGGCCCGTTGATGAGCACGGATACGTTTGACGAGGACAGTCTGCCGATTGCGCGGAAAACCTCCTGCATGGCAGGCGCCTGACCGATGATTTCCGGCGCGGGCTCGCTGGGGCTGAGTTCCAGTGAGCCGGCTTCGCGGGAGTGTGCAATCGCTCGCTGCACGACGGCGACCGCCTCGTCCACGTCGAACGGTTTCGGCAGGTACTCGAACGCGCCCTGCTCGAAGCTCGCCACGGCGCTCTGCAGATCTGAATGTGCGGTCATTATGATGATCGGCACGTTCGGGTGGTTGGCGTGTGCCTCCTCGAGAAAATCCAGACCCGACATGCCGGGCATGCGCACGTCGGTGATGATGGCCAGCGGCGCTTCGTTGTGCAGGTGGTGCATCGCCTGGTCCGCGGTGTTGAATGCGGTAATCGGGATGCCTGCCTGGCTCAATGCACGGTCCAGCACCCATCTTATGGAGCGGTCATCGTCGATTACCCATACGTGTTCGTTCATTTGTCAGAGACTTCCTTAGCAGAAGGTTCCGTGCCTCCATCCGAAGACTGTGTAAACGGAAGATAAATTGAAAAGCTGGTCTGGCCCGGCCGCGTATTGACCTGGATGGAGCCATGATGCTGAGAGATGATGTTCTGTGTGATCGCAAGACCGAGGCCGGTGCCGTCCGGACGCCCGCTGATCATCGGGAAGAAAATTCGCTCTTCCAGCTCCTGATCGATACCCGGCCCGTTGTCGATGATTTCGAGCGCCATGACGAGGCGGTGGCGCACGGAGCCGATCGTGAACTGACGCACGACCCGCGTACGCAGCTGTATCTCCGGCTCGTCGGTGTCCTGTAACGCCTGACTGGCATTGCGCAACACGTTGAGAATGGCCTGGATGAGCTGGGCCTCGTCCGCTTCGAGATCGGGCAGGCTCGGATCGTAGTCACGCACCCAGCGGATGAAACCGGGCTGTTCCGCTTCTATGAGCTGGATGACGTGCTCGAACACCCGCAGGATGTTGACCGCTTCGAGCTTCAGGCCGCGCTGTGGTCCGAGCATGCTGTCGACGAGCTCTTTCAGACGGTCCGCCTCGTTGATGATGACGCTCGTGTATTCCTTGAGGGTGTCGTCAGGCAGCTCGCGCTCGAGGAGCTGTGCGGCACCGCGGATCCCACCCAGGGGATTTTTCACCTCGTGAGCCAGACCGCGGATCAGCTGGCGTGCGGTTTCCTGACGCGCCACCGAAGCGCCGTCTTTGTTGATGCGCTTGAGACGCGTCAGCGGCGTCAGCTCCAGTACCAGTGATCGGGGTCCGTCCGGCGGCCGATGGATGATGGAGACTGTGAAATCGACGTTTTCGGTAATGTTGTCCGGCAGGCGCAGCGCCACGTCACGCGCGGTGTAGGGCTGACGGGCGTCGAGAGCGTGCTGCAGGGCGGGCAGAATCTCGTCGGCGCGCATGATGAGCTCCTTGAGCGGCTGCGCGGCGGCCTGTGGCGCTGAGGTATGGAGCAGGCTCTCTGCGGCTGAATTGATGTTTTCTATGCACAGGGATTCATCCAGGACCACCACGGCGGTGACCATGTTGTCGAGAATCTGCCTGTCGCTGCTTCTGTCCATGCGTATTTCTGGGTCGCCCATGCCCCTGTTATTGCCGTTGGTGTGGGGCGTTGTGCTCTCCACTGTTTGGTTAGCAACTTCCGGGCCGCTTTTGTGTCTCAGGGGGACATTTAGTCTGGGTGAGTATGTGAGTACTCACTTTCGATTTGGCGCCTGACTTCGTTAGCTCAATGGCGCGTGCTCTCGTGTGAGCACCGGCGGCTGAAGGGCGTGACGAAACGCCACGCGTGACCTGCGCACCAAATTAGTGCGTCATGGGAAAAAGATCAACCACAACGCGCACTGTCTTGGCGCAGCGCAATCAGTTGGCGGCGGGCTTGCGCTGCATCAGGGCGGAGTAGCGCAGCATGTGGAACGTGACCGGCTCAGCGGCAATGAGGATGTTGCCGTCGGCGTCCACAACCTGGGCGGTGACGACGTGGGTACCGCGGTCCACGTTGTTCAAACTGATGCTGGTGGCGGCGCCGGTGCTGGCAACCTGGCCGTCGATCAGCACCTCGATGCGGTGTCCCTGGCCCGCGTCAACCGTGGGCTGGGCATTGACGACAATTGTTACATTACCTGCGTTTTCTCGAATCGGCTCGTCGTCCGCGGGCGAGGTGATCTGCAGGGACGTGTAGACGGTCGTCTGCGTCTCGTCGGCCTCTTCCTCCGTCTCTGCCTCGGGGGCAGGGGCTGACGTCGGGGCCGGCGGGGGCGCGTAGCTGCTGTGCTCGGACACCTCAATTTCACCGCTTTGATCCTTGGGCGGAATGTCGGTGAAGACAACGTTGCCGTCCTTGTCCGTCGTCTTGTATATCGCGGCCGATAGCGTCCCGGGGAGCGCGCAGAGCGCGGTCATGAGGAGCGCGGCGGACAGCGTTTTGAGAGCGTTGTGCATGGCAGGTCTACGTTGCAATACCTCCCCTATTGGACCACAAAATTGCAAAAAAAAGCCCTACCAATCGGCAGGGCTTTGTAAAGGTTGTAAAGCGGACATTGGCCCGCCAGCGGGCTCAGGCCAGCGCTTCTTTGGTGGTTTTGATGATTGCCGCTGCGACCTTGTAGGGATCTGCATTGGATGCCGTCCGGCGATCTTCCAGACGCCCCTTCCAGCCGTCCTGCACGGTGGAAACCGGGATACGGATCGACGCACCGCGGTCGGAGACGCCGAAGCTGAACATGTCGATCGACTGCGTTTCGTGATGACCGGTCAGGCGCTGCTCGTTGTGCTCGCCGTACACGCTGATGTGGCGATCGATGTTCTTGCCGAACTCTTCGCAGATGGCGGTGAAGGTCTCTTCCTTGCCGGAATCGCGCATGGGGCCGTTGGAGAAGTTCGCGTGCATGCCGGAACCGTTCCAGTCGGTCGCGCCCAGGGGCTTCGGATGCCAGTTGATGGCGTAGCCGTACTTCTCACCGGTGCGCTCCAGAATGTAGCGCGCGAGCCACGTCTCGTCGCCGGCCTGCTTTGCGCCCTTGGCGAAGACCTGGAACTCCCACTGGCCTGCTGCAACTTCGGCGTTGATGCCTTCCACGTTGATGCCGGCTTCGAGGCAGAGATCTAGGTGCTCTTCCACGCAGTCGCGGCCGTAGGCGTTCTTTGCGCCCACGGAGCAGTAGTAGGGACCCTGGGGATTCGGGTAGCCACCAGGCGGAAAGCCGGGGGGCAGGTTGTGGTCGGTATCCCACAGAAAGTATTCCTGCTCGAAACCGAACCAGAAATCGTCGTCATCGTCGTCAATGGTGGCACGTCCGTTGGAAGCGTGGGGCGAGCCGTCAGCGTTCAGAACCTCGCACATCACCAGGTAGCCGTTGTGGCGGTCGGGGTCGGGAATGATGGCGCACGGCTCCAGCAGGCAGTCGGAATCGCCGCCTTCAGCCTGTTCGGTGGAGCTGCCGTCAAAAGACCATTGCGGGCACTCTTCCAGGGTGCCGCCGAAATCGGACTCGACGCGGGTTTTGCTGCGCAGGCTCTGGGTCGGCTCGTAACCGTCCAGCCAGATGTATTCGAGTTTTGCTTTGCTCATGTCGTGAATGTCTCCTTCTCTCTAGATGCATTCTCTTTATTGCCGTCCCCCGCTCGAGCGCTGTGGCGCTGCGATCTCACCCGCTCAAAGCACAGGCCGGGTGGGGGCGGTAGTCAGGTTTAAGAAGCTGAATTGTTGTTATTGTCCTGGACAGGCATACGTCTGCCAGCCGCTTAGTGCTCCCAAATAGAGCACCAAGTGAAGAGCAAGAAGTGTGCCACGGTCCGCGGCTGATTTTAAGGCCCATTTCCCGCGATTCGGCGGCTTTTCACGCTGCCAGTCGCACCAAAAAGAAGCGCTATCTCAGCTGCTGCACAAAATCGGTGCGTCAGCAACGGACCTCAATTTCGAAGAGGAAACGATCCGCATCGGGTTCGGCTTTGCGCAGGACGTGACCATGCACCCGTACCCAGGCCGGGATGTCGTGCATGGTGCCCGGATCGGTGGCCGTCACCAGCAGGCGGTCGCCAGCGGCCAGGCCCTTGATGGCATCCTGCGTACGGATGACCGGCAGGGGACAGAGGAGGCCGCTGGCATCGAGCGCGTGCTGTTCAGACATGCCAGTCCTCGGCGATCTCATCCGCGCTTAAGGCTCTGACGGTGAGCGGATTGATGGTGCCGTCCGGCAGCCGTACTTCGAGGGTCAGGTTGGGCGCGTTGCGCGCCTGGCTGTAGCGGCCGAGGATGCGGGCGGCAAACTCGATGTCATCCGGGCTTGGATTGCCGTCGATGACCCCGAACGGGCCGTTGTGACTGGTGGGTTTGAGCGAAACGAAGGTGTTGCGGTAGCCCTCGAGGTAGCGGTTCTCACCTTCCTCGCGGCCCAGGATCAGCTTGTAGTGGGAGGCAGGACGCAGGTGGCGTCCCACCTTCAAGAGCATGATGTCGTCGAGCTCGTAGTCGCGCGTGCCGCGTGCCTCCCATAGGTCCCGGAGCTTCTTGGCGTAGTCCGGATTGGTGAGAAAGCAGCAGCCACCCGCGGGCTGAGCCCAGTCCGTAAACCCGTACCTCCTGGCCAGCGCAATCTGCGGCTTGCGGTTGCGGCCGTGGAAGTCGTAGAGCGCCTCGCGATCCACCCAGCCTTCGCGTTCGGGCAGCGTCGGCGGCAGATGCTTGGCGCAGAGGGGTCGGAGCAGCCGATCCTCGACGCCGGATTCCCGCGCAATGATGGGCATCGTTTCCTTGCGCTGGCTCATCGGCCGCTGCCCCATCACCTCGCCGGTGACGATGAAGTCGAAGTTATTGTCCTCCATGAACGACCAGGTCTCCGCTTTCTTGACCATGAAGATTTTGCAGTCGAGACACGGATTCACGTTGGCGCCGTAGCCGTGCTTGGGATTCAGAAGCACGTCTTTGTACTCTTCGATGACGTCGACGATGTGCAGCTTGATGCCAAGCTGTTCGGCAACCCATAGCGCGTTGTTGCGCTTTTCGCGGTCGCGCTTGGCGCGGCGAATGGCGTGCGTGTGGCCTTCCACGCAGAAGCCGGTGTAGAAATTGACGCCCTCCACGTGCACGCCCTGCTCCATGACCACTTTGGCGGCGAGCATGGAATCGAGACCGCCGGAGATGAGGGCGACAGCGCGTTTCTGTTCAGCCATAATTCGCCGCCGTTTTTTTGAGCCACAGATTCGGAGGCGCAGAAGTCTAGTGCCCAACCTCAACGTCCGCAACGTCGCCATCATCGCCCACGTCGACCATGGCAAAACCACGCTGGTCGACCGACTCCTGCAGCAGACGGGGCTCTTGTCCGATCACAGCGCTGAGCGGGTGATGGACTCGAACGATCTCGAAAAAGAGCGCGGTATCACCATTCTGTCGAAGAACACAGCCATCGAGTACGGCGACACGCGCATCAACATCGTCGACACGCCCGGTCATGCCGACTTCGGCGGGGAAGTCGAGCGCATCCTGTCGATGGTCGATGCGGTGCTGCTCCTGGTGGACGCGGTGGAAGGTCCCATGCCGCAAACCCGTTTCGTCACTCAGAAAGCGTTCGGCTTTGGCCTGCAACCGATTGTTGTCGTCAACAAGATCGACCGCGACGGCGCGGAGCCCTACCGGGTCATCGACGAGGTGTTCGATCTATTCGACAGTCTTGGCGGATCGGACGAGCAGCTGGATTTTTCGGTGGTGTACGCCTCGGCGATCCAGGGCGTTGCCGGTCTCGAGCCGGATGAGCTGGCGGCGGACATGGCGCCGCTCCTGGACAAAATTGTCGCGGAGGTCCCGCCGCCGGCGGTCGATGCCGACGGACCGTTACAGATGCAGATCAGCTCGCTCGACTACTCGACCTACGAGGGTGTGATCGGCGTCGGGCGCGTCACTCGCGGTACTCTCAGGCGCAATCAGCCGGTGGTGGTCGTCGACCGGAATCACGGCGAGCGCAAAGCGAAGGTGATGACCGTCTACGGTCACAGGGGCCTGGAACGGGTTGCGCAGGACGAGGCGCTCGCCGGGGACATCGTCTGTCTGACGGGCATCGACAGTATCGGCATCTCCGATACGCTGTGCGACCCGGAACACATCGAAGCGCTGCCGCCGCTTATGGTCGATGAGCCGACGCTTTCCATGATGTTCTGTGTGAACAACTCTCCGCTTGCCGGGAAAGAAGGTAAGTTCCTGACCAGCCGGCAGATCCGCGACCGGCTCTATACCGAGGCGTCGCACAACGTTGCCCTCAGCGTCGAAGATACGGAAGACCCGGATCGCTTCAAAGTCTCGGGGCGCGGTGAGCTGCATCTCTCTGTGCTCATCGAAACGATGCGGCGGGAAGGCTATGAGCTTGCGGTGTCACGACCGCAGGTGATCTTCAGGGAAGTTGAGGGTGAAGTGCTCGAACCCTACGAAACCTTGATTCTGGATGTCGAAGAGCAGCACCAGGGCAAGGTGATGGAAGCGCTTGGCGACCGCCGCGGTGAGCTGCAGGAAATGGTGCCGGACGGTCATGGTCGCGTGCGCCTGCAGTTCAAGATCCCCACCCGCGGGATTATGGGCTACCGCCCCATCTTCCTGTCCCAGACCTCCGGTACCGGCATCATGTCGTTTGCATCCGCGGGATTCGGGCCTCGCGTGGCGGATCTCGTCGGCCAGCGCAACAACGGCGTGCTCATCTCCAACGCCAACGGCAAAGCCGTGGCGTTTGCCCTGTTTAATCTGCAGAACCGCGGTCGCATGATGGTGCAGCCGAACGACCAGGTCTACGAAGGCATGGTGGTGGGCCTGCACAGCCGTGGGAACGATCTCACCGTCAACCCGATGAAAGAGAAGAAGCTCACCAACATCCGCGCTGCCGGCAGCGACGAAAACGTGATTCTCACCGCACCGATGCTGCTGACGCTCGAACAGGCGCTCGAGTTCATTGCGGATGACGAGCTGGTGGAAATCACGCCCGCAGCGATCCGCGTGCGCAAGGCGCTCCTCAAAGAGCACGAGCGTAAGCGCGCATCGTAATACCATGAGGGTGCTTCTGCAGCGGGTTCGTGAAGCCTCCGTGGACATAGACGGGCGGCGGACAGCTGAGATTGGTCCCGGTTTGCTGGCTCTTGTTGGTGTCGCTGACGGCGACACCGAGGACGCAGCCGCCTGGCTGGCAGACAAAACCCTGGGTCTGCGGATCTTTCCGGACGCTGACAAGCCTATGAACCAGAGTTTGATCGACGTGCGCGGTGAGCTTCTGGTGGTTTCCCAGTTTACACTTGCGGCCGATACCAGCCGCGGGCGACGGCCGGGATTTTCCACTGCAGCGGCGCCAGCCGAGGCGGAGCGGCTGTATCAGCACTACGTGATGGCGCTGGAAAAAAAGCTCCCGGTGAAGACGGGTGTGTTTGGTGCTGACATGCAGGTATCGTTGGTGAACGATGGACCGGTGACCTTTCTGCTGGAACGATGACTGAACAGACGGATATCTTGCTGGCGCTTGCCGAGGTAGCAGTTGCTCTTGCCGGATTTTCCGCGATTGTCGTGGTTTTGAAACGCGGCGTGACAGGGCAATGGACGCGGCACGACGCCGACAGATTTCATGGCATGATCATTCATGCCATTGCAGCGATCATCTTCTGTCTGCTGCCGATGATCGTGGACGTAGTCGTTCAGGATGCGGTCACGACTCTACACATATGCTGCGCCATCATTGGCGTGCAGATGATCGCGCATGCGATTGGCGTGATGTTCTTCTCTACTTCCAGTCTTTTATCGCGCCTGTCGCTTTCGGTTGGCGTGGTGTTCGGTCTGTTGCAGTTTGCTGTCTTTGCCGACTGGGGTGCACACCGGGAACTGGTGCTCTATACGCTGGGTGTCATCTGGCACATCCTGCAGGCGGGTCTTCTGTTTGTGCTGCTGGTCTGGATACCGCGGACGGCAATAGAGACGGAGAACGGAGAATGACCGGCGGGCCCGAAGCCCGCCGGATCAGTGTCATAGAGCCTCTGCGGGGACGTGCTCGATGCTCACCCAATGGCCCTCTGCCTTGACGATGTTGTTGGGAATGTCTTTGCGCCAGGTCTCGTAGACCTTCACGTTCTTGTTCACGTACAACCGGCCCTCGACAATCTCGAACGCCTTGCCGTCGACGTCGAATTTCTTACCAAACGAGGTGCCCAGCGCGCAGTAGCCGCCATAGGCTGGCGCGTACTTCTCAGGGTTTTCTCGGAATCGATCGCGGTTCTCAGCCGATGCGAATCGATACACCGCACCGTCGTGCTGGGCGGTGAATTCAGCCCGGCCGAGTACCGGTCTGCCTTCCGTAAAATACGCGACCGCGTCGTGACCGGCGAGGATGACGTCATTGGCATCCGTTGCGGTTTGCACGCCCGCGACGCTGTTGGCCGCCACGGCCGCGAAGACGAAGGCCAGGATGAGTTTGCAGAATTTCATGGGAATATCCTTTCTGGTTGAGGTTGGTTGAATCAGGATGACGCCAGCGCTTCGAGCTCGCTTGCGCTGCTGAGGCCCACGCGGGTTTCGATCGGCTGGCCTTCTTTGAAAAGCGTCAGCGTCGGAATGCTGCGGACGCCGTAGGTGCGGGCAATATCGATGTTGTCCTCGATATTCACCTTCACCACCGACACGTCGCCAACGTGGGCATCGGCAAAGGCTTCGAGGATCGGCGCCTGGGCCTGGCAGGGACCGCACCAGTCGGTGTAGAAGTCGACGAGCACCGGCACGGTGGCGTCGAGGACGTGGCTGGCGAACGCCTGCTGGGAAGTAATGGACTCGATCATGGGAAGCTCCTTGCTGCTTCAGTGACTTGACGTGAAGCTACTATATTGGTTGTATTCGATCGTAACTATGCCAAAAAATGTCTGAAATATGTCTAAAACAGTAGATCCAGGCGTCAGAATGGACGCCTTGAGCCAGCTGCTGAAGCAGCTGCGCTTCAGCGCGGACGTCTTCTTCCGCGCCGACTATTGCGGACAGTGGGCGGTGGACACGGGGGGTAGCGAGCAGGTGCCCTTTCACCTGGTCTGCCAGGGCGAAGGCTGGTTGCACGGCGATGAGCCTGAGCCGCGCCGCCTCATTGCCGGTCAGCTTGTGCTGTTTCCGCGGGACAGCCATCACGTGTTGAGCGTGAGTGCCACCAGACCGCGGGACGAGCAGATCAACCAGCCGCCGCCGGCGCGCGTGACCGCGCCGGCAACACGGCTGATGTGTGGCTATTTCCGCTTCGATCAGGGGCTCGCACGACCGTTCCTGGAAAGCCTGCCGGAGACCATGGTGCTGGACCTCAGCGATGCCACGCAGGGCCGCACACGGGAGCTCGTCAACCTGTGGATGCAGGAGGCAGCCATCGAAGGTTTCGGCGCGGATCTGGCGGTCGATCGCCTAGCGGAGCTCGTGTTCATCCAGATGCTGCGTCAGGAGATTGCGGCGGGCGAACTGCAGGGTGTACTGGGGGCGCTGGGTGATGCGCGGATTGGACCGCTGCTGGCGGCCATTCACGGCGCGCCCGGCGAGCCGCATCATCTGCCGACGATGGCTGCGCGCGCGGGGATGTCCGAATCCGCCCTGGCGCAGCGGTTCAAGAAGCTGGTTGGTCTCTCGCCCGGACAGTACATCAAGCGTTGGCGTCTGAGCCTCGCCGCGCAGATGCTGCGGGAAACGGAACGATCCATGGCGGCGGTTGCAGAAAGCGTGGGTTATGAATCGGAGGTGGCTTTCCGCAAAGCGTTCAAACAGGAGTTCAGCGTGGCGCCCGGGAGCTACCGGCGCCAGAGTCAGTCGGGCAACGTCTGAGCCAGCTGCATCAGGATGTCGAACGCGCGATCTTCCTGCGCCGACTTAGCCAGCACACAAATCGTGTGGGCGCTCCGCTCGAAATGGAAGCAGGCGGCACTGTACCCCGGGCCGTTACCGTTATGCCCGTACATCCTGCCGGGCTCGACCATGATTCCCAATCCATAGTGTGCGTCCCGCCAGGGCGGCGGTGCATCCGCGACGGCGGTCAGCTCTCCTTTGAGTCTGCTGATACCGGGGCTCGACATGAATCTGGCCGTGTCGAGCGGTGTCGAGATAATGACGCCGTGCCAGATCCACTCTGCGGGATAGTGAGGCAGGTCGTCGGCGAACTGTCCGTGGGCAACCCGGGTATCGGTCAGACCGAGGCGTTCGCCGGTGTCGGTGACGAGACGGTCGAACGAGGTGCCGAGCGCCTGTTCCAGTATCTGCACGAGCAGCCAGTAGCCCGGATTGGAGTACGCAAAGCGTTTACCCGGCTCGAAGAGCAGCGGCAGGTGCAGCGTCTGGGCGGCGAACTCCTCGTCCGTCCAGGGTTCGGTGCCTGCGGCCACGGCGTCAGCGTAAAGCGGCAGTGCGCCGTAATCCCTGAGTCCGCTGGTGTGCGTCAGGAGATGCCCGAGCGTAATGTCCTCAGCCCGCGGCACCCAGTCAAAGTCGATCCAGTCGCTGATGGGCGCAGTGAGTTCGAGGCCGTGGTGGTTAACCAGCTCTGCAATGAACGTTTTGGCGATGCTGTAGAGCGGCCGGATCGCCTGCTCGTCGCGGATGACCCCGCCATCACCGTCGATGATGGCAACGGCGGCCTCGGTCATCACTCCTGAGCGGTTTCGCGCTTTTCGATGAAGCGGGCGAGAAAGACCCCGATTTCGAAAAGGATCCAGGTGGGCAAGGCCAGCAGCAGCTGGGATATGACGTCCGGCGGGGTCAACAACATACCCACGATGAAACAGCCCACAATCACGTAGGGTCGTTTGTTTGCCATGCCGTCGGCTGTGGCAAGTCCGGACCAGACGAGCAGCATCGTCGCAATCGGGATCTCAAAAGCGATGCCGAACGCCAGAAACATCTTCATCACGAAGTTCAGGTACTGGTTGATGTCGGTCATGATCGCCACGCCTTCCGGCGCCACCTGCGTGAAGAACGCAAAGATCAGCGGGAAGACGAGATAGAAGACGAACGCCATGCCCGCGTAGAAGAGGCAAATGCTGGAGAAGAGCAGCGGCAGCGCGAACTTCTTCTCGTGTCGGTAGAGACCCGGAGAGACAAACGCCCACACCTGATGCAGGAGGTAGGGTACGCCGATAAAAATGGCGGTAAAAATAGCGAGCACAAACGGCGTGGTGAAGGGCGTGGCCACCTGCGTCGCGATCATGCTCGACCCTTCCGGAAGCTGGGCAACCAGCGGTGCCGACAGCCACTCGTACAGATCGTTCGCGAAGTAATAAATTGGGATGAAGATGATGCCCACCACGGCGAGACTGCGCAGGATCCGACTGCGCAGCTCAATCAGATGATCGAGAAACGGCTGCTCATCGCTATCGACAGCGATGTCGTGAGGATCGCGCTCGTCTTCGCTCTTCTCAGCCATCAGGTATCTTTGGCGTTGCCCGCCTGCGCGCGCATTTTGCGCTCGTAGGCGGCCTCAACTTCCGCCTCGGTGCGTGGTCGCGGCTTGGGGGATTCGTAAGGCTCGGGCTGCGGCAGCGTGACGTCCGCACTGGCCTCGCTGTTTTCACCGTCCGGGCTCGCCTCGGGTGTTTCGGTCTCAGTCGTGTCGGCAGCAGGCGGTGCGTTGCCGGTCACCGCGTTGGGGTCGATTTTCGCGTCTTCGACGGAGTTCTGGACCTCCTGCTCGATACGCTTCATCTCCTCCATCACGGCTTCGTTGTGCAGCTGGCGCCGCACCTCGTCCATGCCAATCTCTTTTTCGATTTCCGCTTTCACCGACGTGAATGACCGGCGCAGACGGCCGAGCCAGAGACCGAGCATGCGCAGCGTCTCGGGCAGGCGCTCAGGTCCAAGGACCAGGAGACCCACAATGGCAATGAGCATTAACTCCAAGCCGCCGATGTCAAACATTGGCTAAAGCCTCAGGTGGGAGGTCAGACTTTGCTGTCTTGCTGCACGTCGGCGTTCGTGGATGAGTTCGGCTGAGCCTCACCCTCGATGACGCGCTCTTCGGTCTGCTGCTTCGGTTCCTCGTCTTCCGTGACGGCTTTGCGGAATCCTTTGATGGCGTTGCCCAGATCCGAGCCGATGTTCTTCAAACGCTTGGGCCCGAAGATCAGCAGCACAATGGCAAGAATCACCAGTAATTCGGTCATGCCAAGTCCGAACATATCATGCTCCGTCGTGGAGGATTAGTTGAAGGCCATTATAGAGGTGTTGGTAAGCCGGGATACAGCCGCGCGGGCCTGCTAAATGTGTGGTAGCGCAAGAAATCGGCCGAATTGGAGGGGCTATTGAAGGTGCCGGGGCTACTCTGAGCGGGCGGCCTTCTCCGCATGGCCGCTCGTGCCGAAACGGCGCTCGAGCTCTGCCAGGACGTCATTCGCGCTGAGATCGAGGCTTGCCAGCACAACCAGCGTGTGAAACCACAGATCCGCCACCTCGGCGACGAGCGCCGGCTTTTGCGTACCGTCGAGCCCGGCGTCCTTGCCGGCGAGGATGACCTCTGTGGCCTCTTCACCCACTTTTTCGAGCATCTTGTTCAGACCCGCGGCGTAGAGGGACGCCACGTACGATGCGTCCGCCTGCTCCTTTTTGCGGCTTTCCAGCACCTCGTTCAATTCGTCGAGAATGGACATTCCGGGTCCTCATGGTTGGCGGGACGGATGCCGCCATTTTCTCCGCGCGGGCGTTGGATTGCCAGTTCAGGCCCGCACGAGCAGCGCCGAACCGAGAAAAGCGCTGACAACGCCGGCGAGCATGGTGGCATCGCCGCTGCCGAGGCCCTCTGCCAGCGGCTGCCACAGCATCCACGTGGCGAGCGCAAGGAAACCCACGCCGGCCACCTGTTTGAAACGCCGGTGGCGCCGGTTGCGGAGCAGGTCGGTGGAAATGCGCTCGATGTGCTCGCTCTGTTTGCCGAGCTGGGTGCGCAGATGGCGCAGCTCAGCCTCGCTGCTTTTCAACGTCATGGGCAGACGGGACAGCTGCTGCCAGAGCTCGGGTCCCGCGCTCAGCCAGTCCGTGATGACCGCAGCGGGCCCGAGACGCTCCGTCGCCCACTCCTCCATGAACGGCTGCGCCGTCTCCCAGAGGTCGAGCTCCGGGTAAAGCTGGCGCCCGAGACCTTCGATGTACAGCAGGGTCTTCTGTAAAAGCACCAGCTGCGGCTGGATCTGCATGTCGAACTGTCCGGCAGTATCGAGCAGCGTCACCACAAATTCAGCGAACGAAATATCCGCCAGCGGTTTCGCGAAGATCGGCTCGCACACCTCGCGAATGACGGCTTCGAACGCGTCGGCGTCGGTATCGCCGGGAACCCAACCCGAGCGCAGGTGCAGCTCGACCACCTGGCGGTAGTCGCGGTTGAAGAACGCCAGCAGATTTTGCGCGAGGTAGTTCTGATCGTCGGGGGTGAGCGAGCCGATGATGGCGCAATCGAGGGCAATGTATTTGGGGTTCGATGGATCAGCGGTGTCGATGAGAATGTTGCCGGGGTGCATGTCGGCATGAAAGAAGTTGTGCACGAACACCTGCTTGAAGAAGGTCTCGACGCCTTTGTGGGCCAGCACCCGCATGTCGACGCCGCGGGCCTTGAGCTCATCCACCTGGCCGATGGGCAGGCCGTATACCCGCTCCATGATCAGCAGGCGATCGCGCGTGAACTCCGCGTGGACACGCGGAACGTAGAGGAGATCCGACTCGGCGAAGTTACGTCGCAGGCGAATCTGATTGCGCGCCTCGTTGAACATGTCGAGTTCCGCGAGCAGCACCTGCTCGTGGTCTTCGGTAACTCGCGGCAGCTTCAGCCGCCGCGCCTCGGGCACGTGCTCGTCGAGCCACACCGCAAGCGATTTGAGGAGCGCCATATCCGCCTGGATCTGCCGTCGGATACCCGGGCGGACCAGTTTGACCACCACGTCGTCGCCGTTGGCGAGCTCAGCGGCGTGCACCTGGGCAATCGAGGCAGACGCCAGCGGCTCGGCGTCGAGGCGTTTGAAAACCTCACCGCTGTCCTGGCCCAGGACCTCCGTGACGAATTGCGCAACGTCGAACCCTTCGATCGGTGGCACTTTATCCTGCAGGGTGGCCAGCGCGTCGGCGACGTCTGCCGGGAGCAGATCGCGGCGGGTCGAGAGCAGTTGTCCGAGCTTGATGTACACCGGACCGAGCTCGAGAAAGGCGGCTCGCACGCGTTCGCCGCGGGGTATGTCGGAGCCGGGCAGCACACCCTGCCAGCACTTCAACAGAACGCGCGGGAGCCTGCGCGGAATCGTGTCGGCGCTGACGAGCAGATCGAGTCTGTGGCGCAGCATCACGCGCAGGATGTGCAGACTCTGTCGCCAGTTGCTCACGGCTGGTTGGCCTCGTCGTCTTCGTGACGCCTTACTCTGGCCGCGAGACGGTCGACGCGCAAGCGCAGGGCATCTATGCCGTCGAGCAGCTCGTCGAACTCGGGGCGTTGCACGAATGCTGCCGATGAGCGGGTGGTGAGCGATTCGCGCATGCCGGTCAGCGCCGATTGCAGGCTTTTGAGACCCAGCTCCGCGGTACCGAGAAGGGTGGCTGTCGCGTCGCTGCCGAGGGCGTTGGCGAGCGGGGTTGCCAAATCCGGCGTAAAGTCCCTGAAGATGTCGCGCAGACTGGCGAGCAGCAGCGCGTCGCCGTCTATTTCCACGTCATCGTTTGGCCCTGGCAGGAGCCAGCTGCCAAGCGTCAGCGCCGTCCCGCGTACAATCGCGCGCGGCGCCGCGGCCGCGCCGCTTTCTAGGCGCAGCGTTGCACCGGTGACGAGCAGCGTCCAGGTGGCGGGTGGTGCGGTGCACTGAATCTCGATGGTGCTGCCCTCGAGGGCTTCCAGGCGCGAGCGCAGTACCGGATCGGTTGCCAGCGCCTGCCGGGATATGGCGTTGGCGACGTCAGCCAGCAGGGCGCCGATTGCGTCTGCCGGATTGGCCGCCATGGTCAGACTGCTACCGGTTTACTGCCGCGGTGAATGGCAGCGACGCCCCCGGCGAGATTGTGGTACGACACGTCGGCGAAGCCTGCATCCTCGAACATCTGCTTCAGTGCCCGCTGATCCGGGTGCACGGCGATCGATTCAACCAGGTATTGATAAGGGTGCGCATCACCCACCAGAGCGCGCCCGGCAGCCGGCCAGAGCGCCTGAAAAGCCCGGTAGGCGTTACCGAGGAGCGGATCTTCGGGTTTGGAGAATTCCAGAACAATCAGCGTGCCGCCGGGCTGCAGCACGCGCAGCAGCTCCCTGAGCGCCTGATCCTTGTCGGTGAAATTGCGCAGGCCGAAACTGATACACGCGCAGTCGAAGCTGGCGTCGGCAAATGGCAGGTTTTCTGCCGCTGCCCGGCAGAACTGGACCTGGCCGAACCCCTGGTCCAACAGGCGATCGCGGCCGACGCGCATCATCGGCTCGTTGAGGTCGGTCAGTACCACCGCCCCCTCCGCGCCGACGACCGGTGCAAAGAGAGCGGCCATGTCACCGGTGCCGCCGGCGAGATCCAGTACGTGATGACCCGCGCGAACGCCGGACATTTCCACGACCATGCGCTTGAAGAGCCGGTGTGAACCGAGGGACATGAGATCGTTCATGATGTCGTAGCGCTCGGCGACGCGGCGGAACACGTTGCCCACCAGCTCGGTTTTCTCGTCGGGAGAAACTTTCTTGTAGCCGAAGTCGACGTCGTCAGTCATTTTCTTGCTGTGGGTCTTGCTCTGGCTTGGGGCCCGGAGGCGGTTTCGCCGGGGGCTGCCATTGGCCCACTGGGACGGCCGGCAGCCTGGAGGCATTGGCGCTTTTCAGATCGGTGAGGTAATCCTGCCAGTAGCGTTCCATGTTTGCACCGAGGTCGTGCAGATATTCCCAGGCGTAAATACCCGTGTCGTGACCGTCGTCGAACACGATGCGGATGGCGTAGTTGCCCACCGCCTCCAGCTGGCGGATACCAACGTGCTTTTTGCCGGTCTGGAGCTTGCGCTCCTCGGCGCTGTGACCGCGCACCTCGGCAGAGGGTGAATAGACCCGTAGAAGCTCTGCCGGCAGCTGGAATCGATTGTCCTCCCAGGCGATCTCCAGTGTGTGCGCGATCTTGTGATAGACGATTTCCTTGGGTGGCTGCATGATTCTGGATTACAGGATGAACCGCGCCAGGTCGGTATCGCTGACCAGATCGCGCAGGTGTTCGTCCACGTAGCCGGCATCGACCAGCACGTGGGCAAGAGAGCCGTCTCCTGCGGTGAAGGACAGGTTTTCCAGCAATCTCTCCATGACCGTGTGCAGACGGCGAGCGCCGATGTTCTCGGTACCCTCATTGACCTCCCAGGCGAGCTGGGCAATACGCTCGATGCCCGTATCGGCAAATTCGAGATCCACACTTTCCGTGGCGAGTAGCGCCTGATACTGCTCGGTGAGGCTGGCGTTCGGCTCCACCAGAATGCGTTTGAAATCCGCCGGCGTCAGCGCTTTCAGCTCGACGCGGATGGGCAGCCGGCCCTGCAGCTCCGGGATCAGGTCGCTGGGCTTGGCCAGATGAAACGCGCCGGAGGCGATGAAAAGGATGTGGTCGGTGCGGACCATGCCGTACTTGGTCGATACCGTGCAGCCTTCGATCAGGGGCAGGAGATCGCGCTGCACGCCTTCACGGGAAACGTCTGCGCCGGTGTTTTCGGTACGTTTAGCAACCTTGTCGAGCTCATCGATGAAGACAATGCCGGTCTGCTCGACGGTCTCCACGGCGCGCGCTTTGATTTCATCCTCGTTGATGAGGCCGGCCGCCTCTTCTTCACGCACCTTGCGCAGCGCGTCCTTGATTTTCAGGCGCTGCGTGCGGCGTTTGCCTCCGCCGAGATTGGAGAACATGCTCTGCAGCTGGTTGGTCATCTCCTCCATGCCCGGCGGGGCCATGATCTCCACGCCCATCGCGAGCTGTTCGAGCTCGATGTCGATTTCTTTGTCGTCGAGCTCACCTTCACGCAGCTTCTTACGGAACATCTGTCGCGTGGCGGAGCTGTCGCTCTCGCTGCCGTCGCTGAAGCCGGCGGTGCGTGGCTCGGGCAGTAGCGCGTCGAGAATCCGCTCTTCAGCACGGTCTTCCGCCTGCGCCTTGACCGCTTCCATCTCGGCTTCGCGCAGCATGTTGACCGCAACGTCCGCGAGATCGCGGACAATCGAGTCGACGTCGCGTCCGACATAGCCGACTTCGGTGAACTTTGTCGCCTCGATTTTGATGAAAGGTGCGTTCGCCAGTTTGGCGAGCCGTCGAGCAATTTCGGTTTTGCCGACGCCTGTCGGACCGATCATGAGAATGTTCTTGGGGCTGATCTCGTCGCGCAGCTCCGGCTCAATCTGCATGCGGCGCCAGCGGTTTCTGAGCGCAATGGCGACGGCCCGTTTGGCATCGTCCTGGCCGATGATGTGATTGTCGAGCTCGTGGACGATCTCTCTTGGCGTCATGATGGTCATTGCGTGCCTGGGGGTCCTTCTTTCAATCGAGTGCGTTCTCGAACGCCGTCATTCGAGCGTCAGCGTCTCGATCGTACGGTGCTGGTTGGTGTAAATGCAGATGTCACCGGCGATGGCCAGCGCTTTGTCGACAATGTCCGCGGCCGGCAGTGAGGTGTTTTCGGTCAACGCCGTTGCCGCGGCCCGCGCATAAGCCCCACCGGAGCCGATGGCAAGCACGCCGGACTCCGGCTCGATGACGTCGCCGGTGCCGCTGATGAGGAGCGTTGCCGTTTTGTCGGCCACGATGAGCATGGCCTCGAGGCGCCTGAGCGCCCTGTCGGAGCGCCATTCTTTGGCGAGTTCCACCGCGGCTCGGGTCAGCTGGCCACCGTATTTTTCGAGCGTGGCTTCGAACTTTTCGAAAAGCGTAAAGGCATCCGCGGTGCTGCCGGCGAATCCGGCAATGACCTCGTTGCGGTATAGCTTGCGCACCTTGACGGCGTTCCCTTTCATCACGGTGTCGCCGATGGAAACCTGGCCATCGCCGCCCATCGCAACGTGCGTGTCGCTGCGTACCGTAACGATGGTGGTGGCGTGAAAATTTTCCATGTCTTGCCTCAACTGCTCGTCTCGCGCTTCAAGCGCCCGGCCATCCTGGCGTATGCGCCCCGCGCGGGACATACGGGGTCATCTGATAGTGGGGACGGCGCTTACTGTTTTCAATTGTGGTTGTTTTTCCATATGGCGGTCAGCCCCTGCTGTCGCAGCCGGGTCATTGCCCGGTCCGCATCGACGCGCCGCTCAAAAGGACCAACCACTACGCGGTACCAGCGCGAGCCGTTCACCTCACTCGACAGAGTCTGGGCGGGCATGTTGTCGAGCAGGAGGCTCGCGCGCAGATTTTCGGCGTCGCCGAGCTCGCGAAAGGATGCCGCCTGAATGGTGTAGCTTCCGGGCGCATCCGGGCGCATCTCCTCGGGTACCGCATACGGCTCGGGATCCGGTTGCACCTCACTTTCTTTCAGGAGATCCGGGAACTGAAACTCGATGGCAGGCGTCTGGGCCACCTCGCTTTCAGCGGGTGGCGCGGGCGTGGGCTGACCTTGCAGGAGCTCCGGCCCGTAGGCGGCGAGGATCACGATCGCCGCGCCGACCAGCGCGCCTGAGGTGAAGCTCGGCCCGTGGAAGAACACGCGCTGCCGGGGCGTGGCGCGCCGCGCGGGTTGGCGTTTTTTTCGAGGCTTTTTTGTGCCGCGCCCGGCAAAATCTTTGGGCATCTTTCCGGCTGATCGGGTTGGCAGGACTGCTTAGAGGCGCGCATGATAGCAGCATGGTCAGAGCATGTGTTGCTTTCAAGGCGCATCAGGGTTGGGCGGCTGCAACGGCGGTGGACTGTACTGGACAGGCGCTCCGTCCGCTGGCGGCGTTGCGCGTGCAGATTGTCGATCCGGACAATCGTGAAGTGGCTGAGCCTTATCATGTGGCCGGCGGCTGGCATGGTCTCGAGCGGGTGCCGCGGCCTGACGATCCGCAAGCCGTCATCGAGCGAGCCCAGCGTGCACAGGCGGCGGGCGCAATCACCGCACTCGAGGTGCTCCGCGATGAGCTGGCCGGTGGCGGCTGGGATTGGCAGCGTGCCGTGCTGCTGACTCGCCGCGGCATCGTGCATGATCTCGAGGAGTCGCTGGCGTCCCATGCCCACATTCACATTGCCGAAGGGGACGCCATTCGCACGGCGCTGCGGCGCGGGTTCGAGGCGCTGCAGATCGACTGGGTGCCCCAGGACGAAAAAGAGACGTCACAAACCCTGGCGGAGCGTGTCGGTTCGAGCGCGGCGAAGCTCGATGCCGCGCTCAAAGATCTCAAGCCGGACAACGCGGTCAGCTGGAGCAAGGAGTATCGGCTTCTTGCCATGGCCGCCGCGCTGCATACGGCGAGTTAGGCTGCTCAGAGGCTGTCATATGGATCGATGTCGATCGACCAGCGCAGATCGCGTGGCAGCTTCGGGCGCGGCAGCCGTTGCAGCGCGCCGTGCAGCGCACGGCGATCAGCGCCGATTACCATGAGCTGAAAGCGGCTGCGATTGGCAAGCCTGCCGAGCGGTGCGGCGACGGGGCCGAGCAGCTCGAGTTGAGCACCGCTTTCGCGCAGCCGGGCTTTGCAGGATTCCAGCAGGCGTTGGGCATCTTGACCGTTGGGTGCATCCGCCCGCAGGAGCGCCATGGGTCGCGCCGGCGGCAGGCCCAGTTTGACCCGTGAGGCAAGCTCCGCGCGGGCAAATCCCGGGTACCCGTCCTTGATCAGCGTCTGGAGCACCGGACTCTCCGGCTGGTAAGACTGTATCCAGACCTGACCGGGTCGTTCGGCACGTCCGGCACGGCCCGCCACCTGCACGATGAGCTGAGCAGTCCGCTCCGGCGCTCGGAAGTCGGGGCTCGAAAATCCGGCGTCCGCGTTCAGCACCGCCACCAGCGTGACGTTGGGAAAGTGGTGGCCTTTGGCGAGCATCTGTGTGCCGACCATGATGCAGGGTTTGCCTTCGTTGATCTTCGCAAACTGCGCCTCCAGCCGCTGGTTGCTGCGCGTCGTATCGCGGTCGATCCGGTAAATCGGCAGGTCGGCAAACAACGCTCTGAGTCCGGCTTCGGTGCGCTGCGTACCGAGCCCCACGGGTAACAGACTCTCCTGCCCGCAGCTTTCGCAACGCTGCGGTATCTGCAGTTTCAGCAGGCAGTGATGACAGACCATCTGTGCCGGAGCGCGGTGCAGCGTCAGGCGTGCATCGCAATCCGGGCACATCGCCTGCCAGCCGCAGGCGGCGCACAAGAGCGCAGGCGCATAGCCACGCCGGTTGAGGAACACCAGCGCCTGACCGCCGGCTTCCAGATGGCGGCGCATGACCCGCTCGAGCGGGATGGAGATGCCGT
>JANQPF010000021.1 GCA_028285415.1 Pseudomonadales bacterium | reverse complement strand
GGCGCACAATGCTGAGGACCGTCGTGCCCGCATCTTCCGCGATAAGCGCGCGCTCAGCCAGCGCTTTGCTCTGCCCGTAAGGATCCGTCGGCTGGGTGGGCGAGTTCACCGTCAGGGGCTCTACGCTGACATCGCCGAGCGCCTTGACGCTGGAGAGCCAGACAAACTGACCCACACCCCGTTCGCGAGCGTGGCGGTAAAGCGCAATGGTCTGCTCGACGTTGACCTCGTAGAGACGTTTGACCGGGGCTGCAACGTTGGCATGCGCCAACCCGCCGAGATGGAAAACGACATCGACTTCGTCCCAGGCCGGCAGCTGATCCCAGCCGTACGCCGCGTCGAGCCCGGGCACGGCTGCCGCGGTTGCCGACGGCTCAACCGCCAGCGCCTCGACCTGCCAGCCGAGATCCTTGAGATGCGCAACCAGATGCCGGCCGACAAAGCCGCTGGCGCCCGAGATCACCGCCCGGGTCACGAAACCAGCAACTCATCGTAGACGCGGAACGTGTGCTCAACCACATCGTGGACGGAAAACACGGCTTCCGCTTTGTCCCGGGCGGCGCGCGCGCAGCGATCGCGAAGTTCCCCGTTGGTGCCGAGCTTCAGCATGGCATCGGTCAGCGCGTCGACCTCCCTTGACGGCACGAGCAGTCCGGTCACGCCGTCTGTGACGACTTCACGGCAGCCCGCAACGTCAGACGCGATCATCGCGCGTCCGGCGGCAGCCGCCTCGAGCAGCGTCTTCGGTACCCCTTCACGATAAAACGTGGGCAGACACACGACGTGGCAGCGCGCCATGAGATCCGGGATGTCGTCACAGTGTCCCAGCCATTCGATGCCGTACTGACCCTCGAGGCCCCTGAGCTCAGACTCGGAGAGGCTCGTCGGATTGCCGGGGTCTACGCCGCCTGCCAGCAGAAACCGCCAGTCTCCGTGCGTTTCCCGGGCGCGGGCTGCGGCTCTGGCATATTCGTAGACGCCTTTGTCGCGCAGCATGCGCGCCACCATCAGAAAGGTCACCGGTCCGTCAGGCTGCGCGTCCGGATCAAAAGCGTCCAGGTCGACGCCGGACCCCCGAATCAGCACGGCCGTGTGCTTTTTGACGATGGCGTGGGCCAGAAAGCCGCGCAGGTCTTCGCCGTTCTGAAAAATCACACGCATGTTGTCGTGGGCAAACGCCAGTCGATAGAGAAGATTCACGAGCGAGCGGGCGATGGCCGCCCGCCAGCCGCGCCGGGTAAACACAAATCCCATGCCCGGCACCGCGTTGACCACCGCCGGGACGCGCATGGCGCGCGCCGCAAAGGAGCCATAGATGACGGGCTTGATGGTCACATGATGCACGAGATCCGGTTTCTCGAGATCGTAGATCTGCTTCAGCGCGCGATAGCTCCGGATCTCCTGGGTAGGCACGAAGCCCGAGCGCGACAGCGGAATCGTGCGGTGCTTGAAGCCGCAGTCGAGGAGCCGGTCTTCGCCCGTGTGCGGTGCCGTGACCACCACCACTTCCCAGCCACGGCGCTGCGCCTCAAACGCCAGCGGCAGGCGGTGAGACAGAAAAAAACCGGCCTCGTTGACGACAAACAGCAGCTTCATGCCGGATGCACCCGCGCGTAGGTGTCGAGATAGGCATCCATGCAGGCGCGCACCCCGTAGCGTTCCATCACCCGCGCACGCTCGGCCTGCTGGCGCGCGCACGTATCTTCGGCATCCAGCGCGGCGATCATCTTGGTTTTGAGCTCATCCACGTTGCCGGGTGCTACCAGCCGGCGTTCGTCTTCGAGGATGCGCGGGACGTCACCGACGCGGGTGGCCACGGTCATGAGCCCCGCGGCCATGGCCTCGAGCAGGATGTTGGGCGTGCCCTCACGGTGCGAGGCGAGCACCAGAAGATCCAGCGCCGACAGCACCGGTACCACGTCGGTCAGCGGGCCCAGCAGATCCACCGCGTCTGCCTGCAAACCCGCGGCCGCAATGTCAGCACCGAGCGCGGCATTCTCCGCGGTCATGCCGGGACCTGCCAGCATGAGCCGGATACCCGGGTGATCCCGCCTGAGCGCCGCACCCGCCGCGAGAAAGTCCGCCACGCCTTTGAGCGGATGGTAGCGACACACCATGCCCACCCACAGCGCTTCACCAACGCCGCAGTCGTCACGGAGCTGGCGGCGCGCGTCGTCGTCAGTCCGGTACTCATCGACATCGATGCCGTTGACGATCACATCGTGAGCCACCTTGTTGTAGCCCAGCCCGGCATGCGCGCCCACCGCTGCCGCGGAGTTGTAGATGACATGATTCGGCGTGAGGCCCGGCAGGCGGGCCAGCTGCATGGCCACGCGTGTGCGCAGCCGTTCAGCCTGCAGAATCTCAGGACTGTTGCGGATATTCCAGACGATGGCAGCGGTAGGCAGGCCCAGACTCAGGATCGAAGCGAACAGATTGCCGAGATACATCCATCCCTGCAGCACGTCCGGGCGCAAGCGCCGCAACCGGCGCCAGGCACGCCAGAGTGCAAGCGGGCCGACGCGAGGATAGTCGAAGGCGTGCACGGTAACGCCGAGACTTTCGATGTCGGCGCTGATCGGAGAGGCGGGCCCCAGGCACAAAACCTCGTGTTCGAGCTCACGCCGGGTATGACGAATGAGACGAAAAAGACTTTTCTCCGCGCCGCCGGTGTCGAGGCGGACAATGAGGTGCGCTATACGCTTACGGCTGGGCATGGCGTAAGACATTCTCGCCCACACAGTAAAAAAAGCCACCCCATTTCATGGGGCGGCCAGGGCAATCACGGCAGAGAGGCGCACCATCCCGGTGCAGCCCCCGGGACGGTGCTGACGGCGTCAGTCGCTGAACGCGATGCGCTCCTTGTTGGCGTCGATGACCGCTTCACCAATGCCGCGCACATCGAGGAGATCGTCCAGGCTGACAAACTCGCCGTACTTCTCGCGGTATTCGACAATCGCAGCGGCACGCGCGCTGCCTACGCCGTCGAGGGCTTCGGCAAGCTCTTCCGCACCGGCAGTGTTGACGTTGACGGTACCCGGCAACGCCAGCGCCAGCGGGCTGAGGGCAATGAGGCCCACCAGCAGCAAACGGCTCAATGTATTCATGCAGGCTTCCTTCTGTGTCCATGGTTGAGAGGGAACGCAAGCTTAGCGAGCCGCTTGGAATACCGATGGCGGACAGGCGCGTCCGCAGGTGTGGGAAATGTTTATACGGACGGGGCGGACTTCAGACGCCCGGCAGCGCCGAAACTGCCCCAGGATTTGCACGTCGGGCAATGCCACATCAGGTGTTTCGAGTGAAACCCGCAGTTCGTGCAGTAATAGGCCGTTTCCTGATTGACGATGTCGAGAATCTGCTCCTTGACCGCGTCGTGGGATTCCCGTTCACCGAGTTCCAGCAGCACCGGCAGGTGGCCGAAGCTCGGCGCCCGGGAAATCTCTTCGAGGAGTTCCTGCACCGCAATTTCGTTGCCGTTTTTGCGGCGGAAGTCAATCAGCTCATCGAGCACCCGCGGATCGGGATACAGCGTCAGCGCGTGGCGCAGAAACCGCTCGTACGCCTCGTCATCGCCGAGGTTCTCGCAGGCGTTGCGGTAGACGGCAAGGTATTCGGCGACGAGCTCAGGATTCAGCTCAACCGCCTTCTGAATGTGGCGCTGCACGCGTTTGAAGCGCTTGTGATACGCCTCAATCTGCGCCGCCAGCCAATGGCCGCGCGGCTGCGTGGGCGCATACTCGACGGCGCTGGCGGCATGCTGCTGAGCCGTCTTGAACGATTCCGCAGCCAGCGCTTCGTCGGCAAGCTCACAGTGAAAGTGACTCAGCCGCACGCGGATCTGGGTGTCGGTCTTCATGAGGCGGGTGGCCACGTCGATCGCCTGACGCCAATCGCGCTCCTGCTCGTAGAGATCGAGCAGCAGCTCGAGCGCCGGCGGCACCTGGGCACCCTTGCGCGACACAATCTGGGTCAGGAGCTTTTCCGCCCGGTCCCAGAGTCCAGCCGAGTGGTAGTCCCGCGCGAGCTCCATCTCGACGAGCTGCTTGTTGGCAGTATTCAGCACCGGCGAGGCCAGGAGGTTCTGATGGATGCGGATCGCTTTGTCCACCTCACCGCGGCGGCGCACCACGCCGGCCATGGCCAGGTGCACGTCCACCGTCTGATCGGAGACTTCCATGGCTTCGATGAAGCGGTCGACGCCGAGCTCGGGGCGGTCACCCAGCAGAAAGTTGAGGCCCTGGTAGTAGTCTTTGATGACCGCATCCTGGCTGCGGCCGGGTTTGCGTTCACGCCGGCCGAGCAGATACCCCGCCGCCACCGCCACGAGCAGCAGGGCGTAGAGCAGGATGTTGTGAGGCAGATCCATGACCGCGGCGGCGCCGTGTCCGTTCAGCCCTGGACGCCGAGGGAGCGCAGGCGCTCAACTTCGGCGGTGGTCTGCGACAGGCTACGTTTCAGTTTGCGCAGCTCCATCCGGTGCTTCGCATTCAGCCAGAACGTATTGACGATACCGAGCGCAACGCCAATCAGAAAAGCAGCCAGGAGCCACCAGTAGACCGGTAGCGCTCGCGGCGTCTCCCACACCGCAAAATTGAGGGTGACGGCTTCGTTGTTGGACGTGCTGCCGAGCAACGCGAGGCCAAAAGCGACCAGCATCGCCACTAAGATACCGAGGGTTTTGAGCCACTTCATGGTTAAGAGAATCGCACCAATCTGGAAAGGTGCAGGGGACTATATGTTGAGTCTTCGGTCAAGTATTAGGGTCAAAACCCTGTAAAAGATCACCCTGTGCCGACGAATCGCCTTCGTCAGGCGTATGAGTCATACCGTCCATCGTGTGGTCTTTTTCCCGGGCGAGCGCCGCGTTCACGCGATCGCGCAGCTCCTTGCCAGGTTTGAAGTGCGGGACGTATTTACCGGCGAGTCCCACGGACTCGCCGGTTTTCGGATTGCGGCCGATCCGCGGCGCCCGGTAGTGCAGCGAAAAGCTGCCGAAGCCGCGGATCTCGATGCGCTCTCCACTCGCGAGGGCATTCGACATCTGCTCGATCATGGTCTTCACCGCCAGCTCTACGTCTTTGCTGGTCAGCTGGGACCCGGAAATCTGCGATTGTGCAGCGACAATACGCTCGATGAGTTCCGACTTGGTCATGCTGTTGTCAGTCATCGCGAGGGAGCCTAAGCCTTAATCGTCTTTTTTGTCCATCTGCGCCTTGATCAGGTCACCCAGAGTAGCGGCTCCGGGGCGATCCGTCTCCTGACGCTGATGGTCACGCACGGCCTGACGCTCTTCATCGATCTCTTTCGCTTTGATCGAGAGGCCAATGGTGCGGTTCTTACGATCGACGCTGACAATCTTCACTTCAATCGGATCGCCCACGTTCAGCACGTTTCTCGCATCCTCGACGCGATCGATGCTGATCTCGGAAGCTTTGAGTATCCCCTGCACTTCCTCGGCAAGCTCGATGACCGCTTCCTTCGGCTCCACCTCGACAATGGTGCCGTTCACGATGCTGCCGCGGTCGTTGACGGCGGTGTAATCGGAGAACGGATCCTGGTCGAGCTGCTTGATGCCGAGAGAGATGCGCTCACGCTCGGGGTCCACGGAGAGGATGAGCGTTTCGAGCTCTTCACCCTTCGAGTAGCGGCGTACCGCGGTCTCACCCGGCTCGTTCCAGGAGATATCCGACAGGTGCACCAGACCGTCGATGCCACCGTCCAGACCAATGAAGATACCGAAATCGGTGATCGACTTGATGTTGCCGGTGATGCGGTCGCCCTTGGCGTTGTTGATGCTGAACTCTTCCCACGGATTCGGACGGCACTGTTTGATGCCGAGCGAAATGCGGCGGCGGTCTTCGTCGATATCGAGGACCATGACTTCCACCTCGTCGCCTACGGCCACAACCTTGGACGGGTGAATGTTCTTGTTGGTCCAGTCCATCTCGGAGACGTGCACCAGGCCTTCCACACCTTCCTCGATCTCGGCAAAGCAGCCGTAGTCGGTGAGGTTGGTGACGGTGGCCAGCACCCGGGAACCTTCCGGGTAGCGACGCACGATGTTGATCCACGGATCGTCGCCCAGCTGCTTCATGCCGAGACTGACGCGGTTTTTCTCCCGGTCGAACTTCAGGATGCGGATGTCCACCTCGTCGCCGACGTTGACCATCTCGGACGGATGACGAATGCGCTTCCACGCCATGTCGGTGATGTGCAGGAGGCCGTCCACGCCGCCGAGATCGACAAACGCACCGTAGTCGGTGAGGTTTTTGACGATACCTTTGACGTCCTGACCTTCCTGCAGCGAGGCGAGCAGCGCTTCGCGCTCGTGGCTGTTTTCCTCTTCCAGAACCGCGCGGCGAGATACCACCACGTTGTTGCGCTTCTGGTCGAGCTTGATGACTTTGAACTCCAACGGCTTGCCTTCCAGGTGCGCGGTCTCACGCAGCGGTCGAATGTCGACCAGCGAGCCGGGCAGGAATGCGCGGATGTCGTTGATGTCCACGGTAAAGCCGCCTTTGACCTTTCCGTTGATGATTCCGGTAACCACTTCGTTGCCTTCGTGGGCAGTTTCGAGCTGCTGCCAGGATTCGGCGCGACGCGCTTTTTCCCGGGACAGGCGGGTTTCACCCCAGCCGTCGTCCACCACCTCCATCGCCACCTTCACCTGGTCGCCTATGGAGAGTGAGAACTCGCCCTGCTCGTTCAGGAACTGGTTTTTGGGGATGACCCCTTCAGATTTGAGACCTGCGTGAACGACAACCCAGTCGTCGTCAATCTCTACCACCGTGCCGGTTACGATGGACCCGGGGGCCATCTCGATGGTTTGTAAACTCTCTTCGAATAGTTCGGCAAATGATTCGCTCATAAATGATATTGATGCGCTTGAGATCGCAGACCATTCGAGCACGAATTGCGCTGGCTGATCATGCGGGGGCCGCCGAATCCACTTCGGCAGCGTGAAAGCGCTCTCCGTTTGTCAGTTAGTTAAACACACGCGTCACATGACGCTCCTATTACATCGGACTACATCGGACGCTCGGCCGGCCAGTCGTACACAACACCGCTGCGGGGCCGTTCCCAAAGTCTAGCTGCCCAGACCTCGTTCACGCGCCG
The DNA here is from genome assembly GCA_028285415.1 of Pseudomonadales bacterium. Classification (GTDB taxonomy): domain Bacteria; phylum Pseudomonadota; class Gammaproteobacteria; order Pseudomonadales; family Azotimanducaceae; genus UBA4421. The sequence continues at coordinate 220,316 of JANQPF010000021.1, read as the reverse complement.
CATCCATGACCATGTCGAAGACCTTTTCGATGGACATCGAAGTGCTGTCGATCACCAGTGCATCTGGTGCAGGCTTCAGCGGGGCTATTGCGCGTCCTCTATCTCGTGCATCCCGTTCCTGGATCTGCGCGAGAAGGCCGGGCAAGCTAACACTTAACCCTTTGTTTTTCAACTGTTTATAGCGACGCTCCGCACGTTCCTCAGCGCTGGCATCGAGAAAGATCTTGAGGCCGGCGTCAGGGAAGACGACGGTGCCCATGTCGCGCCCGTCCGCGACCAGACCGGGCGGCTTCCGGAAGCTGCGCTGTAAATCGAAGACCGCGGATCGCACCGCCGGCAGCGCCGCTACCTCGGAGGCGTGCACGCCCGTGTCCTCCGTGCGGATCTCATCGGTCAAATCGAGCCCATCCGCGCTTATGCGGCCGCTTTCGAACGAGATGGCGAGCGCCCCTGCCATCGCCGCTACCGCAGCCTCATCGGCAAGGTCGATGCCGCGACGGACCGCCATCGCACCGACAATGCGATACAGCGCGCCGGAATCGAGCAGGTGCCAGCCGAGCGCCGCGGCGACACGCACCGCAAGCGTGCCTTTGCCCGAACCGCTCGGCCCGTCTATCGCAATGACGGCAACGACTTCCGGGTCACTCATGTCGGATATCTGCCGCGCTTTTCGGCGGCATTCTCGAGCGCCTCGATGCCCATCTCGGCATCATCGCCTGCCAGCGCCTCGGTCAGGACCGCGAGGTTCGCACTGAAGGCGTCGCTGGCGGCCAGCACGGCGTCGCGATTCATTCTCAGTATGCGCCACCACAGCTCCGGGTTGGCGCCCGCAATGCGGGTGAAGTCACGAAAGCCGCCGCCGGTGAATTCGAACTGGGAGCGGTCAACCTGCTGCATGAACGCAAACGCAAGGAGATGCGGGAGGTGGCTCGTGACAGCGAGCATCTCGTCGTGATCCGCGGGTTCGAGCATCGCAACGGTCGTACCGGCCGCCGCCCAGGCGGCAGTGACCAGCTCAACGGCGGTCTCGCTCGTCGCGTCGGTTGGCGTCAGCACGGTGATCGCACCTTGAAAGAGCGATGCGTCGGCAAACGCCGGGCCGCTGTGCTCAGCGCCGGCGATGGGATGGGCGGGCACGAACCGCTCAGGCAGACCACCCGGACCGTTTTCCAACGCCTCGACAATGGGGCCTTTCACGCTGCCGACGTCGAAGCAGACCCCGCTGTGGTCTTTGAGCTTCGTCACTTCACCGGCAACGAGATCGCTCGGCGCGCAGATGGCGACAATGTCCGCATCCGCCGGTACGGCGTCGACAATGTCATCGACGAGGCCACGCTCGAGGGCGACGCGCGCGGCCTCTCCGTCCGGCTCGACGCCGACAATCCGGCCGGCAAATCCAGCCTCGCGCCAGGCGCCCGCCAGCGATCCGCCGATGAGGCCGACTCCGACAATCGCCGCGAGGTCAACGCGCATCGTCAGCCGAGCGCCGCCGGCAAGGCTTCGAGAAACCGCGCGTTTTCTTCCGGCAGCCCGATGCTCACGCGGATGTGGTTCGGAAGTCCATACTCGGCAACGGGACGCACAATCACACCCAGCTTCAAGAGCGCCTGGAAAACCTCGGGCCCGGGCTTGCCACAGTCGAACGCGACGAAGTTCCCGAGCGAGGGAATGTGCTCGAGGCCAAGTGCCGCGAGCCCGTCGACAATCTGCGTCATACCCGCCTGATTCATGGCACGGGACTCAGAGACGAACTCCTGGTCGGCAAGCGCGGCGGCGGCCGCAGCCAGCGCCACGCTGTTGACGTTGAAGGGCTGGCGCGCGCGATTCAAGAGATCCGCAAACTCCGCGGACGAAACGCCGTAGCCCACGCGCAACGCCGCGAGGCCATGTATCTTGGAAAACGTGCGCGTGACAATCAGATTCGGATGCCGGTCGAGCAGCGTCAACGCGTTCGGATAGTCCGGGTTGTCGCCATACTCGAGATACGCTTCGTCGAGTACCACCCAGACCCGCTCCGGAACCGTATCGAGAAACGCGCCGAGCGCGTCTTTCGACACCCAGGTGCCGGTGGGGTTGTTCGGATTAGCGAGAAACACCACCCGCGTGCGCTCGTTGATCGCACCGAGCATGGCGTCGAGATCGGCGCCGTAGCCCCTGGCCGGCACTTCGACGAGCGTACCGCCGGCGCTGATGGTCGCGAGGCGGTAGACGACAAAGCTGTGCTCGGCAACCACCACTTCTGTGCCCGGCAGCACCGCCACGCGGGCAACCAGATCCAGGACGTCGTTGCTGCCGTTGCCCAGCGTAATCTGCGCGGCGTCAACGTTCAGGTGTTTGACGAGCGCCTCTTTCAGCGCATAGCCGTTCCCGTCGGGATAGCGCGAAAGGCTGCCGAGCTCACCGTTGATGGCTGCGATCACCGCGGGCCCCGGGCCGCGCGGGTTCTCGTTGCTGGCGAGCTTAACGATATCCGAGATGCCGAGCTCGCGGGCCAGCTCGTCTATCGGTTTGCCCGGCTGGTAGGGATTCAGGCCGGCAATCCCCTGATGTACGTTGTCCATGGTCATACCACCGCCATCGGGTAAGAGCCCAGCGAACGCACCTCAAAAGCGACTTCCTGGATGGCGTCAATCACCTGCCTGGCGTTCTCATCGCTCTGGTGCCCGTCGAAGTCGATGAAGAAGACATAGGACCAGTCACCCGAACGCGCCGGGCGCGTTTCGATCCTTGTCAGACTGATGCCGAAACGGTCGAACGGCTCCAGCACCCGCAGGAGCGCACCGGGCGCGTTGCGCACGGATACGAGGAGCGACGTTTTGTCGCGGCCGCTTGGACCGACATGCTGCTGGCCGAGGACCAGAAACCGGGTTTTGTTGTCCGGCTGGTCTTCGATGCGGGTGGACAGAATACGCAGCGCATATTTTTCCGCCGCCATCTCTCCGGCAATGGCCGCCGTTTCCGGGCGTTCTGCTGCCTGACGGGCGGCTTCAGCGTTGCTTGCAACCGCCACGCGCGGGACGCCCGGGTAGTTTCTGTCCAACCAGCTGCGGCACTGCGCGAGGCTCTGGGAGTGCGAGATAATCTCTTTAACGTCACCCTTGGCATCTTCTTTGCGCATGAGCGCATGGTGGATCGGCAGCTCCACCTCCGCGCAGATTTTCACCTTGGAGGTGAGGAAACAGTCGAGCGTGTGGTTGACCATGCCTTCGGTGGAGTTCTCCACCGGCACCACGCCGTAGTGCGCCGCCTGGGATTCAACCTCACGAAACACCTCGTCGATCGAGGACATGGGCACCGTATCGGCAAAATGGCCGAACTGTTTGATCGTCGCGGCTTCCGTATACGTGCCGGCGGGGCCGAAATAAGCAACCTTGAGCGATTGCTCGAGATTCAGGCAGCAGGACAGGATTTCGCGGAAGAGGCCCGCCACGTCCTGGTCCGTGAGCGGTCCGGAATTGTGCTCGAGGATGCGGCTCAATATCTGCGCCACCCGCTCGGGCCGGTAGAACACCGGTTCCTCATCATCGGTGCCGCGCAGCTTTTCCTTCACAGCCCCCACGTCGATCGCACACTGTGCCCGCTCGTTGAACAGCGCCAGCAGCTGCCGGTCAATGGCATCAATCCGCTCGCGCAGCGGTTTCAGGGCTTCGTCATCCGTGCTCATTCTCGAACTCGTGCATATATTCCACCAACGCATCGATTGCCGCTTCCGGCACCGCGTTGTAGATACTGGCACGCATGCCGCCCACGCTGCGGTGTCCTTTGAGACCGGAGAGACCACGCTCTTCAGCCCCGGCTACAAACTTCGCATCCAGCTCAGCGTCCGGCATGGTGAACGGCACGTTCATGTGCGAGCGCACCGCCGGGTCGACCGGCGAGTGATAGAAGTTGCTGTTGTCGATTGCCGCATAGAGTTTACCCGCTTTGCGGCGGTTGATTGCATCAATTGCCTCGAGCCCGCCAAGGTCCTTCAGCCAGGCGAATACGAGCCCCGCCAGATACCAGCCGTAGGTCGGCGGCGTGTTGGACATCGAATCGGCGTCTGCCTGCACCGCGTAGTCGAGCGGCGTGGGCGTCTCGGGCCGCGCGTTGCCGCACAGGTCTTTCCTGACCACCACCACCGTCAAGCCAGCGGGGCCAATGTTCTTCTGCGCGCCACCGTAGATGAGCGCAAACTGATCGACGTTCATCGGACGTGACAAAAAGTCCGACGACATGTCCGCCACCAGCGGTACTTCCGTATCCGGCAGATTATGAAACTGCACGCCGCCTATCGTCTCGTTCGAGCAGATGTGCAGGTACCGGGCGTCCGCCGAGAGCTGCCAGCGCGCCGGACCGGGAATGCGGTCGTAGTTGGTCTCGGCGCTGGACGCCACGACGTTGACGCTGCAGTACTTGCCCGCCTCTTTGATCGCCTTTTTCGACCACGATCCGGTGTCGACATAGTCCACCGTATCGCCGGCCGCCGTGAGGTTGAGCGGAATAGCGGCAAACTGAGTGGTGGCGCCACCCTGCAGAAACAGCACGTGGTAGTCATCGCTGACGTTCAGGAGCTCGCGGAAGTCGGCCTCAGCCTGCTCCGCAATGGCCACGAACGTTTTGCTGCGGTGACTCATTTCCATCACCGACATACCGCTGCCCTGGTAATCGAGCATTTCTTCCCGGGCGCGTTCGAGCACCGCTTCAGGCAGCGCCGCGGGACCGGCGGAAAAGTTGAATATTCTCGCCAACTTCTTCAGATCTCCGTTTGTGGATGGGTTTCTACGATTCGTCGTCCGACGAATCATCGGCATCGTCGCCGCCGACGTCATCACCGTTCAGGCTCTCGGCAATGCGCTCGACGCTGTTGAGCTGCTCGCCGTCCTTGAGGTTGATGAGGCGCACGCCCTGGGTGTTGCGGCCGAGCTCGGAGACTTCGTCCGCCGCGGTGCGCACGAGCGTGCCGAGATTCGAGATGAGCATGAGCTCGTCGCCCGCAAACACCTGCACCGCGCCAACCAGCTGACCGTTACGATCGCTCGTCTGCATGGCGATGACACCCTGGGCGCCGCGGCCTTTGACCGGGAAGTCCGTGATGTCGGTGCGCTTGCCGTAGCCGTTTTCGCTGGCCGTGAGCACGTAGCCGCCTTCGGTCGGAATGATGAGCGAAATGACGCGCTGCCCGGCGCCGAGCTTGATGCCGCGCACGCCGCGTGCGGTACGGCCCATGGCGCGCACGTCCGACTCCTTGAACCGCGCCGCTTTACCCGCGCTCGAGGTCAGGAGCACGTCCGACGTGCCGTTGGTGATGGCAACGCCCACGAGCGTGTTGTCCTCTTCGAGCTCGAGGGCAATGAGGCCGCTCGGCCGCGGCCGTGAGAACTGCTCGAGCGGCGTTTTCTTGACCGTGCCGTTGGCGGTGGCCATGAAGACGTAGTGATCCGAGGCAAACTCTTTGATCGGCATAATGGCCGTGATGCGCTCGTCCTGGCCGAGCGGCAGGATGTTGACCATCGGCCGGCCTTTGGCACCCCGGCTGCCCTGCGGAATCTGAAAGACCTTCAGCCAGTAGACTTTCCCGACGTTCGAGAAGCACAGAATCATGTCGTGGGAGTTGGCGATGACCAGGTGCTCGACGAAGTCTTCGTCTTTGACGCTGGTGGCCGCCTTGCCGCGCCCGCCGCGGCGCTGGGCCTGGTAGGTTTCGAGCGGCTGCGTTTTTGCATACCCCTGATGGGAGATGGTCACCACCAGGTCTTCCTCTTCGATCAGATCCTCGACCGACAGGTCTTCCTGCGTGGCGTTGATCTCGGTACGGCGCTCATCGCCGTAGGTGTCCTTGATCTCGTTCAGCTCCTCGCGGATAACGGACAGGAGGCGCTCGTGAGAGTCGAGAATCTCGAGCAGATCGGCAATCTCTTCGAGGACCCCTTTGTAGTCCTCCATGAGCTTGTCCTGCTCCATGGCGGTCAGGCGATGCAGGCGAATCTCGAGGATGGCCTGAGCCTGCTCTTCGGTGAGCCGGTAAAGACCGTCGGTAAAACCGTAGTCGTCCGCAAGCCCTTCCGGCTTGCACGCATCTGAACCCACCTCTTCAAGAAGCTCGTTCAGCGCCTGAGCTTCCCAGCGTCGCTCACAGAGCGCTTCGCGGGCATCCGCCGCAGACGGAGAGGCTTTGATGAGCTCAATCACGGCGTCGATATTGGCCAGCGCCACGGCCTGACCTTCGAGGATATGCCCGCGCTGGCGCGCACGACGCAGGAGATAGAGCGTGCGCCGTGTGACCACTTCCTTGCGGTGGGTCAGGAACGCTTCGAGCATCTGCTTCAGGTTCAGGAGCTTCGGCTGGCCGTCCACCAGCGCCACGCAGTTGATGCCGAACACCGACTGCAGCTGGGTCTGGGAATAGAGGTTGTTGAGGACCACCTCACCGGAGTCGCCCCGACGGATCTCAATCACAATTCTGAGACCGTCCTTGTCGGATTCGTCACGCAGCTCCGTGATGCCTTCGATCTTCTTGTCTTTGACGAGCTCTGCAATCTTCTCGATCAGCTTCGCTTTGTTGAGCTGGTAGGGAATCTCATGAACGATGATGCGTTCACGGCCGTTCTTGTCTTCCTCCACCTCCGCCCGCGCACGCATGTAGATGCGGCCGCGGCCTGTGCGGTATGCCTGCACAATCCCGGCGCGACCGTTGATGATGCCGGCGGTCGGGAAATCGGGACCCTGGATGTACTCCATCAGCTCATCGATGCTGATCTCGCCGTTGTCGAGGAGCGCCAGGCACGCATCCACAACCTCCGAGAGGTTGTGCGGCGGGATGTTCGTGGCCATGCCCACGGCAATGCCGGAGCTGCCGTTGACCAGGAGGTTCGGCACCCGGGTGGGCAGCACCTCGGGCATCGTGAGCGTGTCGTCGTAGTTCGCAACGAAGTCGACGGTTTCCTTGTCGAGATCCGCCAGGAGCTCCGAGGCAATTTTTGCCATGCGCACTTCGGTGTAGCGCATCGCCGCCGGCGGATCACCGTCGATGGAGCCGAAGTTGCCCTGCCCGTCGACGAGCAGATAGCGCATGGAAAAGTCCTGCGCCATGCGCACCACCGTGTCGTACACGGCGTTGTCACCGTGCGGGTGGTACTTACCAATGACCTCACCCACCACCCGCGCGGACTTCACGTAGGGACGGTTGTAGGTGTTGTTCAGCTCGTTCATCGCAAACAGCACACGCTTGTGCACGGGCTTCAAGCCATCGCGCACATCGGGCAGCGCGCGGCCGACGATAACGCTCATGGCGTAGTCGAGATACGACTGCCGGAGCTCGTCTTCGATGTTTACCGGGTGGATGTCTTTGCTGTTTTCGGAGCCGGTTTCGGACATGCAGATTCGGGCGAAATAAAAGCGGGAATTTTACATCAAAGCGGGCCCCAAGGCCCGCATTTTCCGCCGGAATTCCCGGCCTGCAACGCCACCATCTGGGCGCTTGATGTAGAGTATCCCCATGGGCAAGACGAATGACGAACTGATGCATCCGGTCGGCGATCACCCCGCCTGGAGCGAAAGCTACTACTTCAACTTCGTGGATCCGGCGAGCGGGATCGGTATGTTCACGCGCATGGGTTTTCGCCCCGGCTCAGGCTGGGCGGACGGCCTGCATGTCGTGTATCTGCCCGGCAAGCGCGTTGCGTTCACCTACGGACGGCGCGACATCGGCGGAGACCTCGCGCAATACGACGGCGACCTTGCGGCGGGCAACCTGCGGCTTACGTGCGATGCGCCGCACAAGACCTGGCGCGTGGCCTATCAGGGATCCGCGCAGGACATCGACGACGGGCGGATACTCCTCACCCGCAGCAAAGAGCGGCCTGACGGCTGGTTCACCCCGGCTGAACTCGACATGCAGGTGACGTTCGCCTGCATCACAGACCCACACTACGCCGCGCGCGGCGAGCACGGCCACTTTGAGCAGGCGGGACACGTCACCGGCACCATCCGCCTGGGTGACGAGACCTTCAGCGTCGACGGCTACGGCGTGCGCGACAAATCCTGGGGACCCCGAGACTGGGGCGCCGGCAGTCAGGGCGGCGCCAGCGCCGCGGCCACCGACGGACCGGCGCCCTTCGTCAACTGGTTCTCCATGAACTTCGGCGCCGATACGGCGCTCGGCGGTTCCTGCTTCCGGGATGCCGACGGGACCCTGCGCGGGCAGGGCTGGATGCTGCGCGACAATCAGTCCGTCGCGCTCGATGAGGTCACCATTGCCACCGTCTACGAGCCAGACTCCATCATCCACGAGGCGGTCACGCTCGAAGCCCGCACGGCCGACGGCGAGCACATCCGCATGGAGGGGCAGGTGCGCAGCGTGTGCCCAACCAAAATCCCGTTTCCAGGGGGCGCGATTTTCGTCAACGAGGGCCTGGCCGAATTCCGCTGGGGCGAACGGACCGGCTACGGGATCGCCGAGCACTGGCACGCCGTGCGCTGACCGGCGGGGTTCCCGCTTGCCGCCGCCGGCTCGCTCAGTACACTGGTCCGATGCAAGCCTGTGATTTACTCATCAGCGCCGGCTGGGTGCTGCCCGTGGCGCCTGCCAACGTCGCGCTCGAAAACCACGCCGTTGCGGTTGATGACGGCCGCATCGTTGCCGTCGGACCAACCGTCGACCTGGAGGCGGCCTGGGACGCCCGAACGTCGCTCAACCTGCCGCAGCACATTCTCATGCCCGGGCTCGTCAATGCCCATGGCCACGCTGCCATGTCGCTCCTGCGCGGCGCCGGGGAAGACCAGCCGCTGGCGCAGTGGCTCAACGACACCATCTGGCCGCTCGAGGCGCGGGTCATGAACCCGGAATACGTCCGGCTCGGCACCGAGCTCACGATCGCCGAGATGCTCCTCACCGGCACAACCACCTTTTCGGACATGTACTTCTACCCCGAGGTGGTCGCCGAGGTGACGCTGCAGCAGGGACTGCGCGCGCAGCTGGCCTTCCCGCTGATCCAGTTCGCCAACCCCTGGAGCGAGTCGGTCGAGGATGCCCTGCACAAAGGTCTCGAGATGTTCCACCAGTTTCGTCACGAGGACCGCATTCACATTGCGCTCGGACCGCACGCGCCCTACACGCTGACCGATGAAGACATGGAGCGCATCGGCATGTACGCCGCTGAGCTCGACATCATGGTGCAGACCCACCTGCACGAAACCGCCGCTGAGGTGGCCGAGGCGTTGAGTAATCACGGCAAGTCATGGATCCGGCACCTGAGCGATATCGGATGGCTCTCCCCGCAGCTGCAGGCGGTGCACATGACGCAGATCAGCGCCGAGGAAATGGCTCTCGTTGCCGAGTCCGGCACACACGTCGTGCACTGCCCGGCTTCCAATCTGAAACTGGCGTCAGGTTACTGCCCGGTGACGGAGCTGCAGGCGGCCGACGTCTGTGTGGCGCTCGGCACGGACGGCGCGGCTTCCAACAACCGTCTGGATCTCTTCGATGAGGCTCGCCTGGCGGCGCTTCTGGCCAAACACACGCAGGGTGATGCCGCCGTCGGCAAGGCGGATCACATGATCAGGATGGCGACCCTCGACGGCGCGAGAGCGCTTGGCATAGACCATCTGACGGGTTCGCTGGAGGTCGGCAAAGCCGCCGATCTGATCACGGTAGACACCACCGCACTTGGCATTCTGCCCGTCTACAACCCGTTCGCAGCGCTCGTGCACGGCAATGCCGGTACCGCGGTCGACAACGTGTTCGTCAACGGCGAAGCGCTGGTCGAGGACGGCGGGCTCACCCGCATGCATCTCGGCGAGCTCGCGGATCGGGTGCAGGCTTGGCAATCGCAGAGTGCGTGAGAGAATAGTCACCATGACTACCGAAACCAACGCCGAAGACACACCCCGGCAGACGGCCAACGTCGATGACGACGAGATCCAGAAGTTCGACGCCCTCGCGCACCGCTGGTGGGATCCCAACGGCGACTTCAAGCCGCTGCACGACATCAATCCCGCGCGCCTCGATTACATCCGCGAACGCACCGACCTGCACGGCGGACCGGTTGTGGACATCGGCTGCGGGGGAGGCATTTTGACCGAGTCGATGGCGAGGCTCGGTGCTGAGGTCACCGGACTCGACATGGCCGGCAAAGCGCTCTCGGTTGCGCGGCTGCATGCGCTCGAAAGCGGCGCTGAGGTGAACTACGTCGAAGGCACGGCAGAAGCGCTTGCCGCGGAGCATCCGGCACGCTTCCGCACCGTCACCTGTCTCGAAATGCTGGAGCACGTCACGAGCTACGAATCGACCGTGCAGGCCTGCGCGGACCTGACCCAACCCGGCGGTGATCTCTTCTTCTCCACCATCAACCGCAATCCGAAAGCTTATCTCCTCCTGGTGGTCGGTGCGGAATACGTCATGAACCTGCTACCCCGCGGCACGCACGAGTACGAGAAGTTCATCAAACCGTCGGAGCTTGCAGCCGCCATCCGGGCCGCGGGTCTCGACGTCGTGGACATTGATGGGCTCAGGTACAACCCGTTCACCCGCAAGGCGGAGATCTGCGGCGACGTGGACGCCAACTACCTGGTGCACGCGCGCAAACCCGCATGAGCAATGCCTATCCGGAGCTCGCGGAAGCTCAACAGCACTGGCGCTACAGCCCCGCAGACGACGCGCTGGCCGGGCGCACCATTCTCGTGACGGGCGCGGGAGACGGCATCGGCGCTGCTGCTGCAAAAACGTTTGCCGTCTACGGGGCGAACGTTGTGCTCCTCGGCCGCACGCGGCAGAAGCTCGAAGCGGTGTTCGACTGGATCGAGGCGAATACCGCCACAGAGGCTGTCATCGTGCCCGCGGATCTCGAACATCTGGCGGCGGACAGCGCCGCCGCGCTTGCCGGCTCGATCGAGGAAACCTACGGCACCCTCAACGGCATCGTTCACAACGCCTCTCTTCTCGGCGCACGAACGCCCGTTGCCCACTACCCGATCGCCGAATGGCAACGCGTCCTGCAGGTCAACGTCACGGCACCGTTCATACTCACCCAGGCGCTGTACGGTCTCCTCGATGCCGCTGACGATGCGTGTGTGCTCAACATCTCGTCGAGCGTCGGGCGGGAAGGACGCGCGTACTGGGGCGCCTACTCGGTGTCCAAGTTTGCGCTCGAAGGTTTCAGCCAGGTGTTCGCCGACGAGACGGAAACGGCCGGGCATATCCGCGTCTACAGCGTCAACCCGGGCGCTACCCGTACCGCCATGCGCAAAGCCGCATACCCCATGGAGAATCCCGACGAGGTGCCCGCGGCGGAGTCCCACATGGACCTGTTTCTCTATCTCATGGAAGGTGCGAAGGCTGGCAAAACGCTGCCTGAAACCGGCGCGCAGCTCGACGCTAGGACGTGGATGCGTCAGTAAACTGCCGTTCGGCGCCGGAAAATTGGCGCCTTTCGACCACCCGGCCGGGCTAACTCGTTGATTTTATTGAACGCGGCCGTTGGCACGAATTTCGCTATACCTTTGACTAAGCGTTCCTGCGCAACGTTCGTTTTTCCAATGCAGTAAGCGTAGTCAAGGATTGCCACTATGACCGATCAGAATCAGACCGCCAAAACGACCGACACGGCCAACGTCGTCTACTTCGACGACCGCACCGCCCTGCAGATTACCCAGGCTTTCAATCAGGAAACTGAGCTCCCGGAGCTCCTGGACCTGCTCTTCGGTCAGCTCGGCGCAATGACCGAAACCAGAGGCCTCCGTTTCGTGTACAAGCCGCTCGGGATCGATTTGAACCTCGGCAGCCGCGAACGGCACAGCGCGGAATACAATCTGACCTTTCGCGACACCCCCATCGGTACGCTGACGCTTTACTTTGCGCTGACCCAACATGAGCAGGGCATTCAGACCTGCGAAGATCTGGTGTCGCTGGCGTTCGTCTCAATGCGCAACGCGGTGACGCTCCTCGAACTCAAGAACCAGCCGCAGGCGATCAGCACCGAGCTGACGAAAGAGGAGGCGGCGCACGTGGCTGAGGTCTCGGCGTTACCCACCCGCAAAGAGGCCAACAGCGACGCCCTGGTCCTGGTTGCCCTCGATGACTACGAGCGCATCCTCGAGCGCGACGGTGAGGAGTGGGCCCACGTGCTCATGAGCAGCGTGCACGAGCAGATCGAGTCGGGCCTGCGGGCGGCGGACGGGGTTTACCACATCAACGACGATCTGATTGCGGTGCTCCTGCCGAACACGAACCTTGCACAGGCAGAAGAGGTGGCTAAGAAAGTGCGCATGCTGATTGCGAGCCTGCATCTCAGGGGTGACACTCTCAGCCAGCAGCTGACCGCGTGCATGGGCGTCGCGGACGCAACCGCCGCTGGCACCGCGGAGGAAGTCATGGACCGGGCACGCTCGGCGCTCGCCCGTGCGCGGGCGGAAGGATCGAATCAGATTGAGGTCTACCGCCGCGGCTGAGGCGCGGGCTCGCGATCAAGACGTCTGCTTGAGCTCGGGATACGGCAGCAGGCAGCTTGTCTTCGCGACGTGCGGGCGCCGGGCTGGTTTACCTTTCGGCGGCGCGTAGCGCATACCAAGGAGCTTGTAGAGCTCACGCATGTCTTCGTGGCGCAGCATCGCCCACTGCCGGTTTTTCAGCCAGCTCGGCAGCACCACCGGCCCATAACGCACCCGCTTCAGGCGGCTCACGGTGCAGCCCACGGCCTCAAACAATCGCCGCACCTCACGGTTGCGGCCTTCCATCAGCACCACGTGATACCAGAAGTTGTTGCTGCTACCGTCGTAATACTGAATGTCGGAAAAGCGCATGAGCTCGCCGTCTATTTCCATCCCGGCGCGGAGCTGGTCGAGCACTTTTTCCTCCAGCCGCATGTTGATGCGCACGGCATATTCCCGGTCGAGGCCGGTGGAGGGGTGCATCATCTTGTGCGCAAGCGCCCCGTCATTGGTGAGGAGCAGGAGTCCCGTGGTCTGGATGTCGAGCCTGCCGATGCTGATCCAGCGCCCGCCTTTGAGCTTCGGTAGCGCATCGAACACCGTCGGGCGTCCTTCCGGATCGCGGCGGCTGCAGACGACGCCTGCGGCTTTGTTCAGAATGATCACCTCGGGCGTGGTTGCCGTGCGCGTGCGGACACGCCGGCCATCAACCTCAATGCGGTCGTGCGGCGTAACACGTTGTCCCACGTGCGCCGGCTCACCGTTGACGCTGATGCGCCCGTCGGCAATCCAGGATTCTATTTCACGGCGCGAACCCATCCCGGTGGCAGCGAGCACCTTGTGAATTTTTTCAGCGCCGGGGGCAGCGATGGCACCGCCGCTTGCATCGTCAGACATGATTAACGGTTCAGGAAGCCGGGTTGGAACCGGAGGTATGCAGCTGCACCACTTCCGCTGACGCAGGTGTGTCCGCGGCTGCCTCCTCGGGCAGATCGACGTGAGCGGTGATGCCGCCGTCTTCGCCGTCAGCTGGAGCTTCGCCGCCCTCACCTTCAACGCCGCGGTTCTCCGCATCACCCGCCGGGGCCGGATTGGTGGCTTCGGCTTCTTCCTCCGCCACGATCTGCGGCTCGATCAGCGCGCGGATCTCCGCCAGCGGCGGCAGCTCATCGAGGCTCTTGAGGTTGAAGTAGGCGAGAAACGCCTTTGTGGTGCCGTAAAGCGCAGGTCGGCCCGGCACCTCTTTGACACCGACAACGCGTATCCAGTCCCGCTCGAGGAGCGTGCGCATGATGTTCTGGCTGACGCTGACCCCGCGGACCTGCTCGATGTCCCCGCGTGTCACAGGCTGTTTGTAGGCCACCAGCGCCAGGGTTTCCAGAAGCGCCCTGGTGTAGCGTGGCGGCTTTTCGTCCCACAGCCGGCTGACCCATGCGGAAAGCTCCTGGCGAACCTGAAAGCGGTAGCCGGACGCGACGCGCTTCAGCTCCACGCCACGCTCGGCGGCCTCTGCCTCGAGGTGCTTCAGCACCTCACGCACCTGCTTGCTGGCGTTGTCCTCGTCGAGCTCACCCGGCGCGAACAGCTTCACCAGGTTGGCGACCGTGAGCGGTCCATCCGAGGCCAGGAGCGCAGCTTCGACGATGCGGCGGATCTGCTCAGCTTCCATCAGCGGAATCCTCTTGGTTGGGTTCAGGCTCACCGCCATAGGTGGTGACAAAATCATCTGAGAACATCGGCGCGCGTGCGAGCTCACCCTGTGCCGCACGCACGTGGATGGGTGCGTAAGCCTCCGCCTGCACGAACTCGAGCATACCTTCGCGCACGAGCTCCATGATCGCGAGAAAAGAGACCACCACGCCCATGCGGCCTTCTTCGGTGGTGAAGAGGTCCGTGAAGTCGATGAAGTCACTGGTGGCGTTCACCCGTGCGAGCACCTCGCCCATCCGTTCGCGCACCGAAAGCGGTTCCAGCTGAATCTCGTGGCTGGCGAACATTTCCGCGCGTTTCATCACCTGCGAGAGCGCCAGCAGCACTTCTCTGAGATCCACTTCCGGATCGGCGTGCTGCCGGACGAGCTCGGGTTTGGAGGCTTCGGCGAGATAAATGTCGCGCTCCATGCGCGGGATCTCGCTCAGATCCTCCGCCGCGGTTTTGATCTGCTCGTATTCCTGCAGGCGGCGGATGAGCTCAGCGCGGGGATCGTCCTCGTCCTCGTCCCCGGCGTCGGGACGCGGCAGGAGCAGGCGCGATTTGATCTCGGCAAGCATTGCCGCCATGACCAGATACTCGCCGGCAAGCTCGAGCTGCAGCGCCTGCATGAGGTCGATGTATTGCATGTACTGTGCGGTGATCTCCGCGACCTTGATGTTCAGAATGTCGAGGTTCTGGCGGCGGATGAGGTAGAGCAGGAGATCGAGCGGGCCCTCGAACGTCTCGAGAAACACCTCGAGCGCCTGGGGCGGGATGTAGAGGTCAGTCGGCAGCTCTTCGACCGCCTCGCCCTGCACCAGCGCAATGGTTGCGGCGTTCTCGCTGCGTGCCTGATCCAGCTGGCGGGGTTCTTCGTTCATCGTGCTGACCCTCCTTGACTCAGCGGTGGCTGATGCCGACGGCTTCTTTGACATCTTCCATGGTTTCCCGGGCAACTGCACGCGCTTTGTCCGAGCCTTCCTGCAGGATGGCGTGCACGAGATCCGGCTCCTCTTCGAACTGCTGTGCGCGCTGGCGATAGACCAGCTGCTCCTCGTTGATGGCGTCGATGAGCGGCAGCTTGCAGTCGACGCAGCCGATACCCGCAGACCGGCAGCCTTCCGCCGCCCACGCCCGGGTGTCGTCGCTGGAATAGACTTCGTGCAGAGCAAAGACGGGGCAGACGTCAGGATTGCCGGGGTCTTTGCGCCGGCCGCGCTGCGGATCCGTCTGCATGGTGCGGATCTTCTCTTCCACCGATTCAGGCTCTTCGCGCAGCGAAATGAAGTTGTTGTACGACTTCGACATCTTCTCGCCGTCGAGACCGGGCATCTTTGCGGTTTCGGTCAGTAACGACTGCGGCTCCGGCAGAATGATGCGTCCGCCGCCTTCGAGATAGCCGAAGAGACGCTCGCGATCGCCGATGGAGAGATTCTGCTGCTCGGACAGAAGCGCCCGCGCGCGTTCCAGCGCCTCGGCGTCACCTTTCTCGAGATACTCGCGGCGGAGCTCCCCGTAGAGCCGTGAGGCTTTCTTGCTCATCTTTTTGACCGCGGCCTCGGACTGCTCCTCGAACCCGGGTTCGCGCCCGTAGATGTGATTGAAGCGTCGCGCCACCTCGCGGGTGAGCTCCACGTGCGCCACCTGATCCGCGCCCACCGGCACCCAGCCGGCCCGGTAGATGAGGATGTCCGCCGCCTGTAAGAGCGGGTATCCGAGAAAGCCGTACGTGGAGAGGTCTTTGTCGTTCAGCTTCTGCTGCTGATCTTTGTAGCTCGGCACGCGCTCGAGCCATGACACCGGGGTGATCATGGAAAGCATCAGATGGAGCTCAGCATGCTCCGGCACGCGACTCTGCACGAAGATGGTGGCGGTGCCGGGATTCACGCCCGCCGCAAGCCAGTCAACCACCGTGTCGTAGGTGTGCTGCTCGATGGTCTCCGAGGCGTCGTATTCGGTCGTCAGCGCGTGGTAGTCGGCAACAAAGAAGAAGCACTCGTATTCGTGTTGCAGCTGCACCCAGTTGTTCAAGACGCCATGCAGATGGCCAAGATGGAGACGCCCGGTGGGACGCATGCCAGAGAGAACCCTCTGGTTCGAGTCGTTACTGCTCAATCGAGCGCCTTGGGAAACAATGAGTTCGCGGCATTATACGGCGGCCTTCAGTAAAGCTCTATCGCACCTTTGCCTTCGCGCAGCACCGTCGGCGGGGAGTCGGTGAGATCGAGAACGGTGGAAGGCTCGAGACCACAGGAGCCGCCGTCGATGATGACGTCCACCTGACGCTGCAGGCGGGCGTAAATTTCGTCCGCGTCAGTCAGGGGATACTCGTCGTCCGGCAGCCTGACCGTGGTGGTCATGAGCGGCTCACCCATGAGCTCGAGCAGGGTCCGGGCGATGACGTGTTCCGGCACCCTGACGCCGATGGTGCGACGCTTGTCATGCACCAGCCGTTTCGGCACTTCGCGGGTTGCGCGCAGCACAAACGTGTACGGACCCGGCGTGTAGTGTTTCAGGAAGCGATAGGCGGAGTTGTCGACCCGCGCATACGTGCCAATCTCGGACAGATCCCGGCATGCCAGGGTGAACTGATGGCGCCGCGGCAGGCGTCGCAGCGCCACAATCCGCTCGAGCGCGGACTTGTCGCCGATGTGACAGGCCAGCGCGTACGCGGTTTCCGTGGGATACACCACCAGCCCGCCGCCCTGCAGCGCATCCACCGCCAGCTGCAGCAGCCGGCGTTGCGGATTCTCAGGATGTACTTTCAGCAGTTGGGTCACGTCACAAAAACCACAAATCGTTGGTCAGCCTCAGTCGAGCGCGTACTTACAGCCGCCGAGGAATCTTTTATTATCCCCCGCCTTGGAACAGAAGCGTCTCGCGAGGCCGGCAAGGATAACGATTTTTTATGCAACAGCTACTTGATTACATCGCGATTCTCGCGTTTGTCGTCATCTATTTTCTGACAAGCGACATTTTCATCGCCACCGCCGTGCTCATGGTGGGCGTCACCGTACAGCTTGGCGCTTACTGGCTATTGAAAAAGCCCATCGGCAACGAACTCAAGCTCACGTTCTGGGCGAGCATCGTCTTTGGCGGCATGACGCTGATCTTTCGCGACGAGACGTTCATCCAATGGAAGCCCACCATCGTCAACTGGCTGCTCGCGCTGGTGCTCATCGGTGCCCATCTGATCACCCGCACATTTCTCATCCAGAAGATGCTCGGTGCCGTCATGGTCTTGCCGGACAACGCCTGGCGCGCGCTGACCTACGGCTGGGCCGCGGGTTTTACCATCATCGGCGCGGTGAACCTGTGGGTCGCCTACAATTTCTCGATGGATACCTGGGTGACTTTCAAGTTTATCGGTCTGCTGGGCTTGAGCCTGCTGATGATTGTGCTGACGTTCGTGTATCTCTTTGCCAAGGGTTACCTCAACGAGGAAAACCTGCCCGATGCCAAGGCGGACGCGGAAGGAGGCCAGTCATGATCCGGATGGCATCGTCGATCGTCGCCGCCTTGCTGCTCCTGGCTGCCGCACCCGCGCCTGCCGAGACGCTCTACATCTCCGATGAGCTGACCGTACCCTTGCGCAGCGGTCCGTCGGGCGGTCACCGGATTCTGCACCGCGGGCTGCCGAGTGGCACCCGGCTCGAGTCCCTGGCGGTGGACGAAGCGGCCGGTTTTACCCAGATCCGCACCGAGCGTGGCACTGAAGGCTGGATCCGCACGCAGTATCTGGTGCGAGAACCGATTGCCAAGCTGCGTCTGGCCGCCGCACAGACGGAAGCCAATCGCGCCCGCCGGGAGCTTGCCAGCGCCCGCGAGCGGATCAACGAGCTCACCAACAGCAACCAGCAGCAGTCGAGCGCCAACAACCGCGGCCAGGCGCGCATTGCCGCGCTGGAAGAGGAGCTGGCTGAGCTCAAGCGCATTTCCGCTGACGCGATCGAAACCCACGAGAACAATCTGCAGCTGACCGAAGCCAACGAACGTCTGCGCGACGAGCTGGACGATCTGGCCGAAGCCAACGTGCGGCTCGAGGACAACGCGTGGAATCAGGCGCTGATGATCGGCGCGGGCTTGATCTTTCTCGGCCTCATCGCCGGCGTGCTCATCAAGGCACGTCCGCAGCGCAGCGCCTGGAACTGATCCGCCATGACCGTGCTGTCCGTCAACCTGAACAAGGTGGCGCTGGTGCGCAACTCCCGTGGCGGGAAGCGGCCAAGCGTCGTGGACGCCGCGCGCACGGCGATCACTGCAGGCGCACAGGGCATTACCGTGCATCCCCGGCCCGACATGCGCCACATTCGTCCGCATGATGTCGACGATCTGGCCACACTCCTGGCGGCGGACTATCCGGAGATCGAGTTCAACATCGAAGGCAATCCCGGCGCCGGTCCCACCGCAGCAGGCTATCCGGGCTTCGACGCCCTCATCGAGCGCGCGCGGCCGGCCCAGGCGACCCTGGTTCCGGACAGCGACGACCAGCTGACCTCGGATCACGGGTTCGATCTATCAACCCGGAACGAGCGGCTCATCGAGCAGATCGAGCGCTACCAGGCCTGGGGCGCCCGGGTCAGCCTTTTCATGGACCCGGACCTGGCCCAGATCGAAGCCGCAAAGGCGCACGGCACGGACCGGATTGAGCTGTACACCGGGCCGTTCGCGGAGACCTGCTGGGCGCATGGGGTGGACGATGAGCGTACCCGCGCAAGCTTAACGACGTACCTCGAGGCCGCACGCTTCGCCGGACAGATTGGCCTTGGCGTCAACGCGGGACACGACCTCGATCTCGTCAACCTGCCGCTCTTCAAAGAAATCACCGAGGTCGCCGAAGTTTCGATTGGTCACGCACTCATCAGCGATGCGCTGGAGATGGGGTTGGACGCGGCCGTGCGTGCCTATTGCAGCATCCTCCAGGCACCCTGATCCGGACGCACATCGACCCTACATCGGTGATACCCTCACCACTACCTACACGTGCCACGGAGAGAATACGCATGGCCGACAACAACAACCCGTTTCCGATGCCGGATTTCAACGAGCTCCTGAAGCAGATGCAGATGCCGGGCGTGAACCTCGAATCGCTCATGCAGGAAGGTCAGAAGAACATCGAAGCGGTACAGGAAGCGAACCGCGCCGTGGCTGAGGGCTGGCAGACGCTGACCCAGAAGCAGATGGAGATCTTTCAGGAAACCATGCAGCGCTGGGTAGAGAATATGCAGGCGGCCAGCAGCGGCTCACCAACCGAAAACATGGAAAAGCAGGCGGAGGCCGCGCGCGAGGGTTTCGAGCAGGCGCTCAGCAACATGCGTGAGCTCACGCAGATTGCCGCCGATTCACAGATGAAAGCCATGGACATCATGCGCCAGCGCTTCGAAGAGAACATGCGCAGCATGATGCCGGGCAATCAGAGGGATTAAATCGGCCTAGTGCGTTCGCACCACACCCAGCATGCGGGCGCACGGGGTCATCTCGAATTTGTGCCAGTCGTCCGGGTCCTCGAGGAGCCGGTCGGCAACCACATGCAGCACCCCCGGATGCATGGCCATGCCCGTGTGACTGCCTAGAATTTCGATGTTCTCCGCCGTATCTGACGGTTCGCTGATGCAGGTCTGCCAGCTCACCACGCCGTCCGTTTTGCTATAGATGGCGGTGCTCGGCTGCGGTAGCGGTCCGCTCTCTGCCTCGCTTTTCGCCATCTCACGCATCTCCTCGACGCTCAAGCCGGACAGCTCTTCAAAGAGGCGCGCAACGAGCGGATTGGTGTCGCCGCGGGACTCGGCGGCAAACGGGCTGCCGAGGGTAATGACGGCGCGGACCGCGTCCGGAAACTCCCGTGCGAGCTCGTGCGCAAATACCCCGCCCAGACTCTGTCCAATCAAGGTGATGGGACGGTCGTAGACCTTGAACAAGCGGTACAGACGCCGGCCGAAGCGCTCGATGAGCTCCGGATGACCATGATTGCGGGACAACAGCCACGGCTGTGCGGGATAGCCGAGACGGGTCAGAAAACGGCGGAGCGCCAGCGTCGAGTCATCCGCGCCGAGGAAACCCGGCAGCACAATCACCGGCTGGCCATTACCTTTTTTGGCGGTAGCGAATAGCGCCGGCCAGGTGACCGAAAGCGCACCCACTTCCATGGCAACGCGTGGAAACTCTACGGCGGCCAACAACCCGGACGGACGCCGCGTCGCACTCTGCAAATTACCTGCTCCTCTCCAAGAACCTGTTCAGTTTGGTTGACAAATGCCAGCGCGTCAAACGCCCGGCCGTGTCGAAAACGTAAGGAAACTGGTGGAAATCCACTACAAATCCAACGGCGACGCTGAGCTTCACCCGTGGTAAAAAGGCGGCATAACAAAAACGTAACGGGCGGCATTGGAGTTGCACCCGTTGAGGGAGGAACCGTGAGACTCAGCGATCACGACGCGTCGTTTCTGTATTCGGAGACGGCGAGTGGTCCCATGCACGGCGCATCGCTGCTGGTGCTGGACGGCGAGCTGTCGTTCGAAACCGTGTATGAGCACATTGATTCCCGGCTGCACCTGGTGCCCCGCTTTCGCCAGCGGCTGGTGTATGTGCCGTTCAATCTGGCGCACCCGAAGTGGGTCGACGACCCGAAATTTGATCTCGACAACCACGTCATCGCGCACAACCTGGCTGATGGCGCGAGCCTCGACGACGCGGTCGAAGCGGCCATGATGCTCATCGAGCCGATGATGGATCGCGACAAGCCGCTCTGGCGGTTGTACGTCATCAACGGGGTGGCCGGCCACACGGTGCTTCTGCAGCTTGGCCATCACGCCATGGTCGACGGCGCCTCGGGTATCGACATTTCGCTGCTGCTCTTTGATCTGGCGCCGGACGCCCCCGCGCCGCCGCCCCCGGAAAGCCCGTGGGCGCCAGAGCCTCTGCCGAGCTCAGCGGAGCTCATCTCCGAAGCCGCCGCCGAGCGGGTGCAGACCGTCATGTCGCAATCGCCGCTGCGCCAGGGCGCGTGGAGCGAAGAGCGGCGCGATCTCCTGTGGCGCGCTGCCGAATCAATGACACGCTTTGTGGCCGAACCCGTCATCACGGCACCCTGGAACGCTGCCGCGGTGGGCC
Organism: Pseudomonadales bacterium; assembly: GCA_028285415.1. Classification (GTDB taxonomy): domain Bacteria; phylum Pseudomonadota; class Gammaproteobacteria; order Pseudomonadales; family Azotimanducaceae; genus UBA4421. The sequence goes on along the minus strand of JANQPF010000021.1, from coordinate 199,109 downwards.
CCAAACGGCGCCTCATGTGGCGTAAATACAGCTTTGCCGACTTCCGCAGCATCCGCCGCGTCTTCAGCGGCACCGTCAACGACATCGTCATTGCGCTGGTTGCCGAGGCTGCCGCGCGCTATCTGGCGGCGCGCGACGAAAACGTGAGCGGCGGGCATCTCAGGCTCATGTGCCCGGTGAGCGTACGCCGCGAAGACGAGCACGGGGCGCTCGGCAACCGCGTCTCCGGCATCTTCCCGATTGTCTCTGCCTCACCGAAAGACATCGTCGACCGCCTGGCGAAAGTGCGCTACGAGATGGAGCACATCAAACACAACCGCGAAGCTCAGGCCCTCGAGATGATGGCCGAGACCGTGCCGTCAGTGCCGCCGATGATCATGGCGCCCACCCTGATGGTCGGCAGCAACCTCGACCCGACGCGGCTTGCGGCACGCTTTCCCGCACCCGTGCCGCCCACCTTCGGCCTACGGCGGCCGCCGCTCCTCGGTTTCAACTTCACCTGCACGAACGTACCCGGCGTGCAGGTGCCGCAATACATTGCCGGCGTCGAAGTGAAGGACATGATGGCCATCCTCATGCTGGGCGGCACGCTCGGCTTCGGCGTGGCGGTGCTGAGTTACAACCAGAACCTCTACTTCAACTTCGTTTGCGATCCCCACGTCATGCCCGATCTCGAAATCATGGTCGACAGCGTGGACGACGCTTTCGATGAGCTCATGCTCGAGGTGGCGAACCGTACGTCTACCACAAGCGCATCGAGCGCATAAGAACAAGAAACAAGGATTACGCCCATGTCAGACCTGGCCCACTCTCTGGAAAAACTGCGCTCAACCTACCCGCACAACGTCACGCTGAGCGACGCCAGCGAGGCGAACCTGCGCATCGCGGGACGCGATGACTTCGACGGCATTCTGCAGTTCGCGCGCGGCCTTCCGGAGGACGATCTGCTCTTTCTGCGCGTCGACATCACGGAACCGGCGGTTGTGGACAACTGGCTTGCAAACATCGAGGCCGGCACCACGCTCTCCATCATCGCCTACGACGACGAAGGGGTAGCGGGCTACGCCACCGTCGACCGCAATCCGGCACGCTGGACGCGCCGCGTGGGTGAGATACGCGTCAACGTTGCACCGCGCTGTCGCGCCAAGGGCCTCGGCCGGCATCTGACCGCGCAGATTTTCGACTTCGCGCGCGCGCTCGACCTCAAGAAGCTGATGGCGCAGATGACCATCGACCAGGCTGGTGCCCAGGCAGCATTCAAACATCTGGGGTTTGTGCCCGAAGCGGTGCTGGCCGACTACGTCGAAGACCGCAACGGCGATCCGCGGGATCTAGTCATCATGTCCTACGACGTGGACGGTTTCACCGACCAGATGGACGAGCCGATTCACCTCTAAGCGCCCGCTCAGCCGTCGAACGCGTCGCTCAAACCAAAAAGCGCCATTTTGCTCTGCACGGCCTCCACGTCGTGACTCAGAATCACGAGATCATGGAGGCTGCCGTCCTGATCGCGGACGTGGTTTTTAAGGAGCGCCTCCGCGCGAAAACCGAGATCTTCGAACACCTGGATGGCAGCTTCCTGCTCGGCTGTCATGTGCGCAATCAGCTTCTTGAGACCAAGGCTCAGGGCCAATAGAAAACTCTCCTGCACCAGCACCCGGCCAAGGCCGCGCTGACGTTCTTCGGCGGCGAGCAGCACCCGCACATCCCCCACGTGGGAGGAAAACGAGAGCGGATCGCTCACCACCGCTGAGCAGCCGACAATGTTGCCGTCTGCCAGCGCCAGCAGGCTCGGCGTGTGCCCGGATTCGATTTCCCGTACCCAGGCCGCCATGACGGGGGCCGCGCTGATGTCACGGCGCAGGAACAGGAGGTCGTGGCGCGGCAGCCGCCCGGCAAACTCGAGCATCGCCGCCTCGTCGCTCGGTTGCATGAGGTGCAGCTCCACCTGCCCGCCGGCAGGCAGCTCCACGGTACGCGGGTAGCGCGTGCTGACGTCCTCAGTCATGTCGAGCGCACGCTCAGCCAGGCGTCGAGTGCAGGCCACATGCGGCGCACCGCGTTCGGCCCGGCAATGAGGCTCACGTGGCCGCCTTTGAGGAGAATTTCTTCCTTGTCGGTGGAGCCGACTTTATCGAGAAGCGCCTTCGTCGAGTCCCGCGGCGCCAGATGGTCGTGCTCGGCCACGATGCTCAAAAGCGGCACGGTGAGGTTGGCAACCTTCGCTTCGCGGCCGCCCACCACCAGCTCGCCCGTGTACAGCTTGTTGCCCCAGGACAGCTCCTTGGTCGTTTCCCGCATGTATTCACCGGCCAGCGGCAGCGTCTCGTCACCCCAGCGCTGAAACGCACGGTAGGATTTGACGAATTCGTCGTCGAACATCTGATCCCAGAGCCTGAGCTGCCCCGCCATCCGCTGCGCCGGGCGCTGCATCTCGAACATCTGCGTGACCGCCTCCGCGGGTACCACCCCGAGCGTATCCACCAGCTTGTCCACGTCGAAGTAGCGCGGGTCGTTCCAGGTCTGCGTCAACCCCATGCCGTGCATGTTGAACGGCGTGGTGAGACAAACGAGATTTTTGAGTGGCCCGTCGGTGTGGGTGGCGCCGTAGATGAGCGACAAAATGCCGCCCATGCAGTAACCGATTACCGACACCTCCGGCTCGCCGCTGTCGGCAGCAATCCGGTCGATGCAGGTGGGAATGAAATCCTGCGTGTAGTCGGCAAGCGTCAGCCCGCGCTCTTCCTGCGTGGGTGGGTCCCAGTCGACGACGTAGACGTCAAAGCCTTGCTTGAGCAGGTACTCCACCATGCTCTGGCCCGGCGCGAGGTCAAATACAAATGCCTTGTTGGTTGTTGCCATGACCAGCAGCACCGGCACGCGATACACCTCGTCGGCAATCGGGTGATAGTGGTAGAGCCGCAGGGTGCCACGGGTATAGAGCACATCCTTCGGCGTCAAACCGACCGGCTGCGGCGGGGCGTTGGCAAGCTCTATGGATCGCCGGCCCCTGGCGATCGTGCGCTGCACGAACGTCTGCATGGTCTCCAGGACGTTGCTGTCGAGGGGCGAAGATTCACTCATCTTTCTTCTCCTTACTCTTCTTCTGCGCGCCCTTCTTCTTGCCGTTGCCCGGGGTGGGCGCGGCGGCGGCCTCTTTGCGCTGCCCGGGCGGCTGTTTCGTGCGCGGCGGACGCTTGATGGGGGACGGCTGCCCTGCGGGGCCATCGCCCAGCGATTCTTCAATACGCTCCAGGCGCCGGTCGAGGACCGCCACCGCTTCGCTCAGGCGCAGCACGTCGTCGCGGGTGGGCATGTTCAGGTTGGTGAGAATCTGCGTCATGGTCTCGGCGAACATGCGCTGGGCGTTGAGCTGGCTCTTTTGAAACTCGTTCATGGCCTGGCTGAAGCCCTCGGTACCCATGAACTGGTTCGCCAGCGAATCGAAATTCCGCTCCCACTGGGTTACCCATTCGCGAAACAGCGCGCTCGGATCCGGCGGCGTATCTTTAGCCATAGGTCACTTTCCTCCCTCTGTTCGCGCAGTCTATCAGACTCCCCGGGGCAGTCAGCCCGATTGAGGCCCTCTGCAGAAAGGTTTGCGGGGGCACACGCAAGCGCTACCATACCCGCCATGAAAATTCGTCACCTCGTCTGCGGCATCATCGCCGCCTTCACCCTCGCTACGGCCGGCTTGGCCGCCGCCGACAATCCGCGGGTACAGATGGTCACGGACTACGGCGTGATCGAACTTGAGCTGATGCCCAAGCTTTCGCCAGAGACCGTGGCCAATTTTCTCGAGCTCGTGGACGACAAGTTCTACGACGGCCTAGTCTTTCATCGCGTCATTGCCAACTTCATGATCCAGGGCGGCGGCTACACGCCGGAGCTCACCTACAAACCCGGACCCAAAACCGTCGTCAACGAATCCTTCAACGGGGTGAAAAATACCCGAGGTACCGTGGCCATGGCACGTCTCAACGACCCGGACTCCGCGGACACGCAGTTTTTCATCAACGTCAAAGACAACACCCACCTCGACGCCGCAGGCGGCAAGGCGGGATACACCGTGTTTGCCCGGGTTGTGGACGGCATGGACGTGGTGGACAAAATTGAGCTCGTGAACACCCACCTGTCGCGCGGCATGGCCGCGGTCCCCGAGGAGCCGGTGATCATCATCGAGGTCCGGCGCGTCCAGAGCTGATTACGGATCCTCGCCCACGGGTTTTTCCAACCGCGCTTTTTTTCCCGCCGCGGGCGCTTTCCAGCCGCGGGCGCTGGGCGGGCGATTTGTTGTAGAATGCGCCGCTTTTGCATTCACAAGAAGACACTATGCCAACCTACGTCATCGCGCTGGCGAGCGCCCTTCTGCTCGCCGCGCTCGTCACCGAAACCGTTTCGAGATTCTGGCCGGACAGCTACCTTGCGCTCCTGATCGTCACCGCGGCTGCGCTCATCGTCAACGGCCTCTTCAACGCGCGCCTCAGCCAGCGCGAACCGGCCGCTGCAGACACCACCCAAAGCCGCAAAGAGTCGGGTAAGAACAACAATCGCAACCGTCAGCGCCAGGACAACCGCCGCAAAGAAGGCAAAGGTGCCAACGGTAAAGATTCGCGCGCAGCGGAAAAACAAAAGCCCAAACGCGAACCAGCCAAGCGCGAAGACAGCGCCCCGCGCGGACCCGAGGAGACCGGTGAGGTCAAATGGTTCAACCGCTCCAAGGGTTACGGATTCATCATCCGTGAAAACGGTGACGAAATTTTTGTGCACCAGCGCTCGATCGTAAATACTGGCGGCAGCCGCCAGCGTCCGGTGCTGCAGGATGGGCAGAAGGTGAAGTTTGTCGTGGCCCACCTGGAAAAAGGCGCGCAGGCGGAAAACGTCAAACCGCTGGATTGAGCGATGCTCGTCAAAGCCCTTCTCAGTGAGCGCATCGAAGCGGCATTTGCACGGCTCGGCCTCGACGGCCAGGCCCTCGTGCAGAACGCCGCGCGCCCCGAATTCGGCGACTACCAGGCCAACGGCGTCATGGCGGCGGCCAAACGCGCGGGCAGGAATCCACGTGAGGTGGCCGCTGAGGTCCTGGACGCTCTCGATCTCGACGGCGTCGCCAGCAACGTCGAGATTGCCGGGCCCGGCTTTCTCAACATCACCGTGGATCCGACGTTTCTAGCGGACGCCAGCGCCGGCGCGGTGGACCCGTCGCTCCCCCGGCAGACGGTGGTGGTGGACTACTCCGCACCGAACCTCGCCAAAGAGATGCACGTGGGACACCTCCGCAGCACCATCATCGGTGACTGCCTCGTACGGGTGCTAGAAGCACAGGGCCACCACGTCATCCGCCAGAATCACGTCGGTGACTGGGGCACCCAGTTCGGCATGCTGCTGACCTATCTCGACGAGACCGGCGACGATTCGGACGATCTGGCAGATCTGGAAAACTTCTATCGCGCCGCCAAACAGCGCTTCGACGCGGACGACGACTTCAAGACCCGCAGTCGCGAGGCGGTGGTTGGTCTACAGGGCGGCGACCCGGACGCGTTTGCCACCTGGCAGCGTTTCATCGACATCTCCATGTCACACTGCCAGGACATCTACGATCGGCTGGGCGTGACGCTCAAGACCGAGCACATTTACGGGGAGAGCGCCTACAACGACGCACTGCCCGGCATCATCAGCCAGCTCGACGAGGCTGGTCTCCTCGAGGAATCTGAAGGCGCCCAGTGCGTGTTCCTGGACGAGTTCAAGAGCAAGAAAGGCGACGTCCTGCCGGTGATCGTGCAGAAATCTGACGGCGGCTATCTGTACACGACCACCGATCTTGCCGCCATTCAATATCGCACGGGCAAGCTCAAAGCCGATCGCGTGGTGATCTTCACCGACGCGCGCCAGACGCTGCATTTCAAACAGGTGTTTGCCGTTGCCGAGCGCGCCGGCTTCATTGCCAACGACGCACACCTCGAACACATGCCCTTCGGCGCCATGCTCGGCCCGGACGGCAAACCGTTCAAAACCCGCGAAGGGGGTGTGGTGAAGCTGGCGGAGCTGCTGGAAGAAGCGCAGGAGCGCGCCACCGCGCTCGTCAAAGAGAAAAACCCCGAGATTGATGCCACCCTGGCGGCTGAGCTCGGCGGCCGGATCGGCATCGGCGCCATCAAGTATGCCGATCTCTCCAAGAACCGCACCAGCGACTACGTGTTCGACTGGGAGCAGATGATCAGCTTCGACGGCAACACCGCACCCTACCTGCAGTACGCCTACACCCGTATCCAGAGTGTCTTCACCCGCGGGGAGGTGGACGTTGCCGCGCTGCCGGACCACGCCATCGCGGTGGACGAAGCGGAGCGCAAACTCGCCGTTGCCATCGCCGGCTTCAACGACACGCTGGTGGCGGTCGCAGCTGAAGGACAGCCGCACCTGCTCTGCGGGTATCTCTTCGATCTTGCGCAGACCTTCTCACACTTCTACGAAGCGTGCCCGATCCTTGCGAGCGAGGGTGAAGTGCGGACGCGTCGCCTGGTACTGGCGCGGCAGGCGGGAGACACGCTGCAAGAGGGCCTCGGCCTCCTCGGGATTGAGGTGGTGGCGCGGATGTAGAGCGCCCCGGCGCCGCTCGCGGGGCGTGCCTGGTTCTAGAACAGGAGGAGCGCGATTCTGCGGCGAATCGCGCCGAACAGATCTAATCCTCTACGCTGTGGCCGGCTGCGATCGTTGCGTACGCAACACCTACGCCGTGGCCGGCTGCGGCGTTGCGTAACTCTTCAGGGTCTCAGCGAAGTCGTGCAGCGTCTGCATGCCCGATTCTTCGGCGCGCTTGCACCATTCGGACAGCGCGTTGACCACTTCTTCCATGTTGCCGCCGCGCTTCGCCCAGATGTCATGCAGGCCCTGCTGCAGCTCGTAGATGAGGCGGATGTTGGCGCTTTCTTCCACCGCGGCGGAGATACGCTCGCGGCCGCGCGCGTCGACCAGCGTCTGCTCGCGCACGAGCACCCGACGGGCGCGTTTGATGAGCTTCTTCGAGGCCTGGTCGGCCTTGTGCAGCTCCTGGGCAAAGACCGGCTTCACCACTTCTTTGGAGAAGCGTGCCATGACGCGGAAGCGGTCGTTCAGGAGCGCCCAGGCGGCGTCCTTGTCGATGACCTGTTTGCCAGGCACGCGTTCCACAACCGGGCCGGTGCTGATGACTTTGACCAGTCCCAGCGCCTTGAAGACGTTGATCCACATCCAGCCAATATCGAACTCATACCATTTGACCGACAGCTTCGCTGAGTTCGGATACGTGTGGTGATTGTTGTGCAGTTCTTCCCCGCCGATGAGGAGGCCCCAGGGTGAGATGTTGCGCGCGGCGTCCGGACATTCGAAATTGCGATAGCCCCACCAGTGGCCGATGCCGTTGATGACACCCGCAGCGAAAAACGGAATCCAGATCATCTGTACCGCCCAGACCGTCAACCCGAGCACGCCAAAGAGGGCCACGTTGAGGATGAGGAGGAGGGCAATTCCGCCGATCGGAAAACGCGAATAGACGTTGCGCTCGATCCAGTCGTTCGGGCAGCCGTGTCCATAGCGTTTGAGCGTTTCCTCGTTTCTCGACTCGCTGCGATAGGCTTCGACGCCGTTCCAGAGAATCTCGCCGATACCCATGATCACCGGGCTGTGAGGGTCTTCTTCGGTTTCACACTTGGCGTGGTGCTTACGATGGATGGCCGTCCACTCGAGCGTGCCCATGCCGGTGGTCATCCACAGCCAGAAGCGGAAAAAATGCGCCAGTGCCGGGTGCACGTCGAGCGCGCGGTGCGCTGAGTGCCGATGCAGATAGACCGTTACCGAAACGATGGTGATATGAGTGACCACCAGGGTGAAGATGACCAGTTCCAGGGCGGAAAACGCCATGAAACCATGCTGCAGCCAGTCCAATATGCTCAACGCACACGCTCCTTCGGGGGTGGATTGGTAAAACGAGGCAGGCATTTTAGGCCCTCCCTCATGACAATTGCCACCTTGCGATATCCTTTGTCTGTAGTGTAGTGGCTCTACCCGTCACAGGGCTGGGACAAAGCTCGGTGTTAGGCATAATGACACCTTGCCGGAACACAAAAGTGCGAGCCGCGTCACAGTGCGACGGGTTTGCCGGAAAGTATGACGATCTACACCAATCTCATCAGCGCCGCCGATCTTGCGGCCATTATGGACCACGTGGTGCTCCTCGACGTGCGTGCCAAGCTCGACGCACCCGGCTGGGGCCGGGAGCAGTATCTGCAGAATCACCTGCCGGGGGCGCAGTACGTCGACCTCGATCAGGATCTCGCCGCGCCGCCGGACGAACGCGGCAGGCATCCGTTACCCGACATGGATGCCTGGGTTGCCTGCCTGCAGCGGCTGGGTATCGGCAATGACGATCAGGTGGTCTGCTACGACGACGCCGGCGGCGCCTACGCTGCCCGCGCCTGGTGGATGCTGCGATGGGCAGGTCATGAGGCCGCTGCCGTCCTCGACGGCGGCATGAGCCAATGGTCCGGCGCCATGGAAAGCGGCGCCGCCCGGCCCCGGGAATCCGGCACGTTTGCGGCTCGCGAGCCACTGACTCGATTGATCAGCGCGGCCGATCTTCTGGCACGGCTTGGCAAGCCTGGGGCGCCGACGCTGTACGACGCCAGGGCGGAGGCGCGCTGGGCCGGCCGCGAGGAACCCATTGATCCGGTTGCCGGGCACATTCCCGGCGCGCTGTGCCGGGCGTTCGCCGACAACCTGGACGCAGACGGTTGCTTCAAACCCGCCGCAGAGCTGGCCGAGCGGTTCAGCGGACCCGGGCAGATCGTCTGTTATTGCGGCTCCGGCGTGACCGCGGCGCACAACATCCTCGCGATGCATCTGGCCGGATTACCGGAGCCTGAGCTCTACGCCGATTCCTGGTCCGGCTGGATCACCGATCCCGCGCGCCCCATCGAGACCGCCGGGTGACACTCACGCCCGCGCACATCAGCTGGCGCGGCAGTCAGCCCTACGCGGACGATTACGCGGACATCTACTTTGCGGCCGACGGCATCGCCGAGGTGGATCGGGTGTTCATGGCGCCCTGCGCCTTGCCGGCACGCGCCGGTGCGCGCATCACGGTCGGTGAGCTCGGCTTCGGCACCGGACTCAACTTTGCGGTCTGCGCCACGCGCATGCTCGCAGAGAGCAACTCGCGTCTGCACTTCGTCAGCTTCGAAAAGCATCCTTTGACCCACCAGGACTGGCAGCGCGTTGGACGCCACTACCAGGACACACTTCCCATCTACGCTGAGCTCATCGCCAATCCGCCGCCGGTGCTGCCCGGCTGGCAGCGCCGCGTGCTGGCAAACGGCCGCGTGACGCTGTCTGTTTATCATGGCGACGTGAGCGAAGGGCTGGCCGATCTGAACGCCCGTCAGTCCGCACGCGTGGATGCCTGGTTTCTCGACGGCTTCGCCCCTTCCAGCAATCCCGCCATGTGGGCACCCGGCGTCTTTGATGGGATTGCGGCGCTCGCCGCGCCCGGTTGTCACGCGGCAACCTTCACCGCCGCCGGCAACGTGCGGCGCGAGCTCACGCGCGTCGGCTTCACCGTGGACAAAGTCGACCAGCGCCCGCACAAACGGGAGAGCCTGCGCGGCGTCAGGCCAGACGGCAACGCTCAACCACGGACGCCGGCAACCATTTGCGTGCTCGGCGCCGGCATTGGCGGGGCCACCCTCGCGCGTCACTTTGCAGACCAGGGAGTCCATGTCACCGTTTACGATCCGGCCGGTATTGCCGGTGGCGCGTCCGCCGTGCCCAGCACGGTGCTGCACGGCCGTCTCCTCGGCGACGGCAGCGCACAGGCGGAGCTGCGCGCGGCCGCCTTTCACTACGCAACGGCGTACCTGCACGGGCGCTCCGGCTCAGCTCGCTCCGGCGCCGTGCAGCTGCAGGGACCAAACATGGATGGCGCGAAGCTCCGGCGCATCTGCGCGGCATACGATGCGGACGCCGACCACCAGCATTTCTGGTTGCAGCAGCTGGGTCCGGAGGCTGCAAGCGAACGCGCCGGCTGCACAATTGGTGAGGACGCGCTGTATTTCCCCACGGCAGGCACCGTAAATCTGCCGGAACTGTGCGCAAACTTGTTAGATCACTCTGGCATCGAAGTCCGCCAGGAAAGGGGCACGCTCGATCCCGATTCACCAACCGTGCTCTGCACGGGTACGGCTGCCAGGGAGTGGTTCGACTGGCTCGAGGTAGCCGACGTGCACGGTCAGCTCGACCACTATCAGGGGCGGACAGACATCAAGCTGCCCGTGGTGGGTAACGGCTATTTTGTGCCGGAAGCCGGGGGATTTACGCTCGGCGCCACTTACGAGTACGACGCGTGGGAGGCCGGCCGCGCAACCACGCACAACCGGGAGATCAACGCCCATCTGCTGCGCGCGTGCGCTGAGATGTCCTGGCAGGGTACGAGCCGGGGCGCCCGGGCGGTCACTTCCGACCGAATGCCGATCATCGGCAGGCTCGCGGACAACGTCTGGATCGCAACGGGCTACGGCTCGATGGGCACCACCGCCGGCCCGCTGGGTGCCGCCATGGTGCTTGCTGAACTGCTGGGTTGGGTACCACCGGTCAGCGCAGCGGCGACGGCCGCGATCAAACCTCAGCGTTTTCTCGAGCGCCAGGCGCGCCGCGGCGTGCGCCACCGCTGACGGGCTCCCGCTACACGCGCGCTTCCAGGGCGTCGACGAAGCTTGTAAAGACAGCCTCACTTTCGAATCCCGATGCCAGGAGCGTCGACGTTGCAGATTCCCCTTTGATGGTCAGCATGATGTCGTCGTTCGGCAGGACCGACAGGTAGTGATCGCGGATCTCCGCGTAAGACAGCTTGATCATTTTCGGAGCAATGCTGCGACTCGGGACCGTTACGGTGAACTCGGACAGTCTGACTTCGCGCGTACCGGCGCGCAGGTTGGCAACAAGTTGCACGGCGGCAATGCCAGCAACGAACACGAATGCAATTGCCGATCCGGCATAGAGGCGCGTTGCGGAATCGGCCTCAAGACGGATGATACCGCTGATGATCAGTCCCACCTCATTCGTCAACGCCAGATAGCCAAAGCCTGCGCAGACCGCGACGAGCAGGAGGAACGAAAACAACAAAGCCTGGTTGGAAATTTGATAGGGATAGGTCATGTGGGCTCCTGTGACTCGAACTTGAGTCACAGGCACGCCGCGAGAGGTTCAACGGGCGGCGTTACTTCCCTTTTGCCGCCTGATCGTAGTACGCAAACTCGGAGCTCGTCACAAACGCTTCGAGCTTCTCAATCTCTTCCCTCACTTCCTCCTGCAAACCGGGATCGGCATGGGTACGCAGCGCACGCACCCGCTCCCTGGCTTCTTCGAGATTGTCCCGCGTGCGCAGGAGCTCCGGGTCGATGCGCTCCCAGTCGACGCTGGCAAGGATCGTGACGAGCGCATCGGTACGCTCGGACAGGCGCTGCAGCTCATCCTGGGTCTGTTTGAGCCCGGTCAGCTCCTCCAGCTTGCGCGTCTCCCACTCGTTGCCAGTCCAGAACACCATCACAGCATGGATCGCAAGGCCAATGCCCCAGCCGGCCAGCGGAAAGATGAACCACAGAAATCCGGACGAAGTCACGAGGTTCACCAGGATGAGAAAGACGTTGACCGCCACGTAGGCGGCGAGGTGGGCGTAGAAGCCCCTGAGTTCTTCGATTCGCTCTCTGGCCTGCTCTTCGTTCATAACCTCGCCTGTTTCGCTGTTTGTCGGGAGCCCTCGGTCCCACCCGCTTATCCTCCTATTAAACAGCAAACACCGTGCCAGGATATAAATCTAAGAAAATCAATAAGTTAATCGAAGGCGCGCCCAGCCACGGTGTGGCAAATCCGCCACGGATTGGCGAACCTGATCACACGGCGGTGGTGCAGCGGACGTCAGCGGTTGGACAGGAGCCGCACGTTGATGACGCTGTCGATGTTGCAGATGGCGTCGATGAGCCCCTGATCCGGCGCCTCGGCGAGGTCTATCAGGTTATAGGCCACGTCATCACGGCTCTTGTTGATGAGATCAATCACGTTGATGTTGCGATCGGCCAGCACCGAGGTCATCTGACCCAGCATGCCCGGCACGTTCTTGTTGGTGACCGCCAGCCGATAACCATCCACCGGCTCCAGACTCACCACGGGGAAGTTGACCGAATTAGCGATGCTGCCGGTTTCCAGAAATCGCTTGAGCTGGTCGGCGGCCATCACCGCGCAGTTCTCCTCCGCCTCCGCGGTGCTCGCGCCGAGGTGGGGGGTCAGCATGACCCGCTCGTGATCGATGAGTCCAGGAACCGGGAAGTCGGCGATGTAGCGTCCAACCTGACCGCTCTCAAGGGCAGCTGCCAGCGCCTGCGTGTCCACAATCGGCTGCCGGGCAAAATTTAGAAGCACGCTGCCGGGTTTGAAAGCGCTCAGACTCTCGGCGTTGATCAGACCTTCCGTCGCAGGCAGGAGCGGTACGTGCAGCGTCACGTAGTCCGCCTGGGCGAAGAGGCTCGTCAGGTTCTCTTTACGCTCGACTTCCGCCGGCACCCGCCAGGCGGCTTCCACCGAAAGCGCCGGGTCGTAGCCGAGCACGTTCATCCCGAGATCGAGACCCGCCCGGGCAACCAGCGAGCCGATGGCGCCGAGGCCAACCACGCCGAGACTCTTGCCGATGAGCTCTTTCCCTTTGAAACGCTTTTTCTCCGCCTCGACCAGACGGTTCATTTCCGCCTCGTCTCCGACGTCCGCCAGCGATCGCACGTAGGCAATCCCGCCGTAGACATCCCGGGATGCCAGCAACAGCGCCGTCAGCACCAGCTCTTTGACCGAGTTGGCATTGGCGCCGGGCGTGTTGAAGACCACAACGCCGCGGTCGGAACATTCAGTGACGGGGACGTTGTTAACGCCGGCACCCGCTCTGGCAACGGCCCTGAGCTCAGCGCCCAGATCATCCGCGGTCAGCTTATGGCTGCGCAACAGCATGGCATCGGGCGCATCCACTTCCGCGCCAACTTCGTATCGATCAGCGGAGAATCGCTCCAGGCCGGCGGCAGCGATGGCGTTGTACGTGCGGACTTTGAACATCTGGTGTCTTTGTGGGCTTCGAAAAAGAGCCGCGCAAGTTAGGGTTCGCTCCCTCGAATGTCAAGGCAGAACACATGAATGCGCTGCACCTGGGCGATGAGCCGCGTAACTTGCGGGTCATCGGGCGCGGGGCTTCAGGTTGCGGCGAGCCGATCCAGCTCGTCGACAATGGCGTGGGCGGCGTCCGGCACCGGCATGGCGCTCATGGCCTCGATCCGCCGCTCGCGCTCGGCCCATACTCTGTCAACGGCAGTCAGGAGCGTCTCGGCGTCGAGCGCTTCTTCGTGGACCACTTCGCTGTACCCGGAGCGTTCGGCGAACGCCGCGTTGTCGAGCTGGTCGCCGCGCGAGGCTTTGGCTGAGAGCGGTACCAGGACGTTGGGTTTGCGCAGCGCAAGCAGCTCAAAGAGCGCGTTGGCACCGGCGCGGGAGACCACCAGGTCCGCGGCTGCCATCAGATCGCCCCACCCGGCATCCACGTATTCGCGCTGTTCGTAACCGTCGAGCTCGAGCTCGCTGAGCTTGCCCGCGCCGCAGACGTGCAGCACGTGGAAGCGCGTGACAAGCTGCGGCGCCGCATCGTGCACAACGGCATTGAGCGCATCCGCACCCAGACTGCCACCCGTCACAATCAGGAGCGGCCGGTCCGGTGCAAGGTCGAGCGCTGAGCGACCTGCCGCCGCATTCCCTTCGAGGATGGCGGCGCGCAGCGGCGTGCCGGTATGTACCATGCGAACCCCTGCCGGCGGGTGGGTGTCCGCAAAGCTCACGCAGAGGGCATCGGCAAACGGCAGGACCAGGCGATTGGCCAGTCCCGGGGTCAGATCCGACTCGTGCGCAACCAGCGGTTTACGTCTCAGCCACGAGGCGAGCGCAACCGGGAAGGAGACAAAACCGCCTTTGGAAAAAACGACGTCCGGCTTGACCCGTCCGAGTAGCCAGAACGCCTGCCAGCAGCCCCGCGCAATACGAAACAGGTCCGTGAAGTTCTGCCAGGAAAAGTAACGGCGCAGCTTCCCCGCTGAGATCGGATAAAAGTCGACGCCGGCGTCCGCGAGGAGCTGCGCTTCCAGCCCCGAATAGGTGCCCACGAACGCAACGCTGTCACCCCGGGCTTTGAGCGCGGCAATGACGGGGATGGCGGGGATCACGTGACCCGCGGAACCGCCGCCGACCATGAGGACGCGCATCAGTAGCCGAGCACCTGTTTCAGGAGCGGGACGGTCACCAGCCGCTGGTGCGCAAGCGAGGCCTTGTCGAGCGTATCGAGATCGGTCAGGAGCGCGCCCATATCCCGCGGCCCGCGCGTCAGCCAGTAATCGAGCACCGCGTTGCTCAACCGGTAGCCGCGGTTCTGTGCCCGCTGACGAAGGAGCTCAGCTTTCTCGACGTCGTCGAGGGGCTGTATCTGGTGATGCTCGAGGCTGGCCAGACGCGAGGCGAGATCCGGCAGACTCCAGGCGAGCTGCGACGCCGGGTGGGTATGGGCGATCAGGAGCCGACCCGCAGCGCCGAGGAGGCGTTGATAGATCTGTATCAGCCGCTCTTCGGCATCGCCATGCCCGGCCACGACGCCCACGTCGTCAATGGCCACCAGGCTGCCGTGCTCAGCGGCGTAGGCGAGCGCCGCAAGCAGGCCCGCGAAGTTCTCTCCATAGTCGGCGCAGCCGACATAACAGGCCTCGTGCCGCGCCGCCAGACAGCTACCGCGCAGAAGATGACTGCGACCGCTGCTCACCGTACCGAAGATCCAATACCCGCGGAATTCCCGGGGCGCCGCGGTCAGTGAATCCAGGAGCTCAGCGTTGGCACCGACCACAAAGTTCTCGAGCTGCTGCTCGTGCGGGCGTTCGATGTCGAGCACGAACTGCTTGGGATCCCGGGACGGCACGGCGCCTAGTCTTCTTCGCCGGTGACGCGCCGCATGCGGGCATAGCGCTTGCGCTTTTTGCCTTCCCGGTATGCTTTGGACCCCCATGTCACCACGTAGTCGAGGCCGGAGGCTACGCCCAGCACGGCAAGAATGTAGAAGCACGGCTGCACCAGCTGACCGGCAAGCTCCGCCAGCACGCCAACGGGCAGGAGGCTCGCCATCAAGAGGCACACGGTCACAATCTGCATGGCGGTGTTGGCTTTGCTGACGAACGTGGGTGAGATCTCTACCTCTTCATAGAGGAGCTTGTAGACCCCGGCACCGCAAACGATGGTGACGTCGCGACCGAGCACAATCGCTGCGACCCACAGCGGCACATGCCCCTGAATGGTGAAGACCACAAACATCACGGCAACGAGGAGCTTGTCTGCCAGCGGGTCGAGCGTGGCGCCGATTTTGCTCATCCAGTTGAAGCGCCGCGCCAGAAACCCGTCCAGCGCATCGGACAAACCGGCAATGACCATGAGCACAAAGGCCTCGAGGTACATTGCTTCCCAGAGGAGCCAGGCCGTGGGCGCCACCAGCAGAATGCGCAGCACCGTGATGATGTTGGGCAGCTGAGACACGCCCGTCATCCCCGCCAGACCAGCTGCACGTCGATGCCCCGGTAAAATTTGTCTTCGCGGAGTTTGTCTTCCGCGGTGAGGAGCATCAGCAGCTGCTCGGCGCCGGCACGGCTGGCAACCTGCAGCTCCAGGGACTCATCCGACAGCGCCACGACGTCGACCCGGTCGATGAATTCCAGACTGCCGAGGTAACGCATCATCTCCGCATACGCTTCCGGTCCGGAGAGCCCGACAATCGAGACGCGCTGTGCGCGTACGCTCCTCGGCAGCACGGCGTAGCGTTCGGCAAGCCGGTCGGCGATGAGGTCAACAGCGATGGCCGCAGCCGTGGCAGCATCCACCCCGGTAAATTTCTCGACCAGCGGTGCACCGTCGAGCCAGATTTCCCAATCGCCGCGATAGTTGGCGGTCATGTCGTCCACGCCGGGCATGCCGCGCAGCCGGCCGGTCAGCACCAGATCCGCGCCATACCGTTCCCCGGCAGCGTCCAGCGTCTGGCTCACCTTGCCCCAGACGTCAGCGGCGCTGACGGCAAGGCTGTCATCCAGATCCATGAGCGGCAGCGTCAGCGGTACACCGCGCAGCTGCGCACGTTCGACCAGCGCTTCGGTGACCGGGTGCTCGCTGCCGCTACCGAGCACCTGCCGCTCGCCGCCATCTTCCACCACCCACGCCACCACCTGGGGCCTGCGGGACCACCACACGGGCAACGCCGCCTGCTTGCAGAGCGCAATGAGGGCATCTGCCTGGTAGGTGAGCGTCACGGACAGCGAAATCTCGTTGAGAGCGTCGCGGCGCTCCCGGAACACGAACTCGTTGTAGTAGCGGTCCGGGCGCTCCAGCGCGGCACTCACTTCGGGCGTGCGCGGCACCGAGGCAAGGCCCGTGATCCGCGAAAGCACAATCAGCAGGCCCTCGCGCGCGGCACGCCTGCGTTCGGCGTCCGTCTGCGCCTCGACCGGCCGTTCCACCGCGTAGAGCCAGGAGGTGTTGGCCCGGGCAAGGGTCGGCGTCGCCAACGCCGCAACAACCAGGGCAGTCGTAACAAGATGAAGGAAGCGATGCAGATCAGCGCGCATGGGGTTCAAACTCTTTTTCGCCAGGTGAGGGAGCAGCAGCCCCCTGGTACATCAGTGCCAGGACTCAGTCCTGTCCGTCGACAAGCACTATGTCGTCCCTGGCGTTCTATTTGTTCTCAACAGATTTTAGCCAAATTCCGCGACGGTTAAGAGTACAAGGTCTGCTAAACTCGCGCTCTTTCGCAAGCACCCCGGAAAACGTATTGTCCCAAGACGCTCCCAACCCCGCCAGCGGCCTGAGTTACAAAGACGCCGGTGTCGACATCGAAGCCGGCAACGCGCTGGTCAGCCGCATCAGCGCCGCCTGCAAAGCCACGCACCGGCCCGAGATGCTGTCGAATCTCGGTGGGTTTGCAGCCATGACGGAGATCCCCGCGGGCTATCGCGAACCGGTGCTCGTTTCCGGAACCGACGGCGTTGGCACCAAACTCAAGCTGGCCATTGATTTTAGTCGCCACGAAGGAGTGGGCCAGGATCTGGTTGCCATGTGTGCAAACGACGTCCTGGTCACGGGCGCCGAGCCCTTTCTGTTCCTCGATTACTACGCCACCGGCAGGCTCGACGTCGATACCGCCGCCACGGTGATCAACGGCATTGCGCACGGCTGTGAGCTCGCCGGCTGCTCGCTCGCCGGCGGCGAAACGGCGGAAATGCCGGGCTTCTACGACGGCAGCGAGTATGACCTCGCCGGTTTCTGCGTGGGCGTCGTGGAAAAGTCCCGCATCATTGACGGCAGCAAGGTTTCAGCCGACGACGTCATCATCGGCCTGCCGAGTTCGGGTCCACACAGTAACGGCTACTCACTCATTCGAAAGGTCCTGGAGCGCCAGGGCATGCAGCCCAATCCCGAGCTCCTCGACGAGCTCCTGGCACCCACACGTATCTACGTGCGCTCGGTTCTCGCGGCAGCCCGCCAGGTAGACATCCACGCCATGGTGCACATCACAGGCGGCGGTTTTTACGAGAACGTGCCGCGGGTGCTGCCGGCAGGCAAGGCCGCGCTCGTCGATCTCGACAGCTGGCAGCGCCCGGAGCTCTTTGCCTGGCTGCAGCAGGCCGGCAACATCGACGAACGCGAGATGCTCACCACGTTCAACTGCGGCATCGGCTTTCTGCTGGTTGTGGATGCGCAAGCGGCATCCGCGCTGACGGACGTGCTGATCGACGCGGGCGAATCACCGGTCGAGGTGGGTCGGATCGTGCCAGCAGACGCTGTGCCCGGATCCCAGCAGATCGTCATCAGCTAGGGTTTCGGCAGCGTCACGCCCGTCTGTCCCTGATACTTCCCGCCGCGATCCTTGTACGTCACCTCGCAGCGTTCGTCCGACTGGAAAAAGAGCATCTGCGCCACCCCTTCGTTGGCGTAAATCTTCGCCGGCAGCGTGGTCGTGTTGGAAAACTCGAGCGTCACGTGACCCTCCCACTCGGGCTCGAGCGGCGTCACGTTGACGATGATCCCGCAGCGCGCGTAAGTCGATTTGCCGAGACAGATGGTGAGCACGTCTTCCGGAATGCGGAAGTACTCGACCGTGCTTGCAAGCGCAAACGAATTGGGTGGAATCACACAAACGTCGCCTTCCACGTCGACGAAGCTGTCCTCATCAAACGCCTTGGGATCAACCGTTGCTGAATGGATGTTGGTGAACACTTTGAACTGCGGCGCGCAGCGCACGTCATAGCCATAGCTCGACGTGCCGTACGAGATGACTTTCTGGCCCCCGGTTTCACGCACCTGGCCGGCCTCGAACGGCTCAATCATCCCATTGTTGGCCTGCTCAATGATCCAGCGGTCGGATTTGATGGTCATGCGGTTTTCCTTGTTCTATTCGGTCGAGGGTTGGCTTCAGCGTCCTTACCCGGATCAGTCGTCCACCATCCGTATGGTCGGCGCCGCCTGCTCCTGATCCCACAGTCGCGCCGCCATATGGCGGGCGGCTTTACGGTAGATGGCGCTCACCTCGGATTCCGGATCGGCACGCACCGTCGGCTTGCCGCTGTCGGCCTGCTCGCGGATCTCCATGGCCAGCGGCAGCTCGCCGAGCAGCGGCACACCCAGCTCCGTCGCCACGCGGGTACCGCCGCCTTCGCCAAACAGATGGCTGACATGACCGCAGTTCGGACAGCAGTGCACGCTCATGTTCTCGATGATGCCGAGCACGGGGATGTCCACCTTGGCGAACATCTCAATGCCTTTGACCGCATCCAGGAGCGCAATGTCCTGCGGCGTCGTGACAATGACCGCACCCGCGACCGGCACTTTCTGAGAGAGCGTCAGCTGTATGTCACCGGTGCCCGGCGGCATATCCACAATGAGGTAGTCGAGGTCGTCCCACAGGGTCTGGGTGAGGATCTGCTGCAACGCGCCGGACGCCATCGGGCCACGCCAGACCATGGGTGTCGAGTCGGTCACCATGAAGCTCATGGACATGGCTTTGAGACCGTGGGCGCGAATGGGTTCGAAGAACTTGCCGTCCTTGATCGCGGGCCGGCGACCTTCGTCGACGCCTAGCATCATGCCCTGGCTCGGGCCGTAGATGTCGGCGTCGAGGAGGCCAACTTTGGCCCCTTCGGCATCGAGCGCCAGCGCCAGGTTCACGGCGGTGGTCGATTTGCCGACGCCGCCTTTACCCGAGGCCACGGCGATGATGTGCTTGACCTGGCCGAAGCCGCGGCCGCGCGGCGCGCTGAAGGCGAGTTCCAGCTCTACCTCGGCGCCGCCCAGGTGCGCCGACAATGCCTCGGTCAGCTCAGCCTGCATACCCGCAGCCGGGTAGCCGAGGGTGACGGCCACCTGCCTGCCGCTGGTGAGCACCCGTGCGCCCAGCTGGCCCCAGGTTTTGCCGAGGTAAGGGTCTACAAAATCTTCGACTTTCATGTCTGCTCAGGGTTGGAGAAAGCCGCCCAGTATAAGTGGGTGCGCACCAATCTGCCTATTTTCTGCCGGTACCTATGGGTAGAATTAGCGCCCTTTTGCCACCACGCGGATTTGAGAGCGGGTATGACTCGTAACATTCTTGTGACCAGCGCGCTGCCCAACGCCAATGGACCAATTCACCTTGGCCATATGTATGAGCACGTCCAGACCGACATCTGGGTGCGCTTTCAGCGCATGCGCGGTCACCAGGTTGTCTACGTCTGCGCCGACGACACGCACGGCACGGCCACCATGATTCGCGCGGAAGAAGACGGCGTGGCGCCCGAGCAGCTGATCGAAGCGGTGCGCAGAGATCACGTCAGCGATTTCGAGCGCTTCTTAGTCAGCCACGATAACTACTACTCGACCCATTCCGATGAAAACCGGCATTTCTCCGAGCTCATCTATGAACGCCTGCAGGCGCGCGGTCTCATCTTCACCCGCGAAGTCGAGCAGCTCTACGACCCCGAAAAGAAGCTTTTTCTCGCGGACCGCTTCGTCGTGGGCGAATGTCCGAACTGCGGCGCTGCGGGTCAATACGGCGACAACTGCGAAGTCTGCGGCGCCACCTACGATGCGACGGATCTCAAAAACCCGAAGTCGGTCTATTCCGGCGCCACCCCCGAGCTGAAGGCATCAGAGCACTATTTCTTCGATCTGCCCCAGTACACCGACTTCCTCAAGAAGTGGACCCGTTCCGGCGCGGTGCAGCCGGAGATAGCCAACAAGCTCGCTGAGTGGCTCGACGGCGGGCTCAAAGCCTGGGACATCTCCCGCGATGCCCCCTACTTCGGCTTTGTCATTCCGGGCACCACTGACAAGTACTTCTACGTGTGGATGGATGCCCCCATCGGCTACATGGCGAGCTTCCAGAAGTTCTGTGATCAGAGAAACGACATGCAGTTCGACGATTTCTGGCAACCTGAGAGTGAGTACGAAGTGCATCACTTCATCGGCAAGGACATCATCAACTTCCACGCGCTCTTCTGGCCGGCGGTGCTGGACGGTGCCGGTTTCCGCACGCCTACGCGCATTCACACCCACGGCTTCATCACTGTGAACGGCACAAAAATGTCGAAGAGCCGCGGCACCTTCATTCTGGCAAACGACTACCTCGACTATCTCGATCCCGAGTACCTGCGCTACTACTACGCCACCAAACTGAACGGCACTGCCGACGACGTCGACATCAATCTGGAAGACTTCGTGCAGCGCGTCAATTCGGACCTCGTTGGCAAGGTCATCAACATTGCCAGCCGCTGCGCCGGATTCCTGGTCAAGGGCTTCGACGGCAAGCTGGCCGACACCATGCACGACGGCGAGCTGTGGCAGAAATTCACTGCACAGAGCGAGGCGATCGCCGAGTACTACGAAGCGGACGATACGAGCAAAGCGGTCAGAGAGATCACGGCGCTTGCCGATCTCGCCAATCAGTACATTGCCCAGCACGAACCGTGGAACCTCAACAAAGACCCGGAACGGCGCGAGGATGTGCAGCTCGTCTGCAGCCAGGCCATCAACATGTTCCGCGTGCTCGCGATTTACCTGAAACCGATCCTGCCGGAGATGGCGGCCAAGACCGAGGCTTTCCTGCAGGTTGAGCCGCTCACGTGGGCGGATGCACAGACACCACTCCTGGGACACACCATCGCCAAGTTCAAAGCCATGCTCGCGCGCATGGAGATGAAAACCGTCGACAAGCTGGTTGCAGCGTCTGCAGAAGCGCCTTCCGAGGCGACGACGGCAGACGGCGATGCACCGGCTGCTGACGATGAGTTCATCAACATCGACGACTTTGCGAAGGTTGAGCTCAAGGTTGCAAAAATTGTCGCCGCTGAGCTCGTGGACGGCGCGGACAAGCTCCTGCAGCTGACCCTGGACGTGGGCGACCATGAGCGCCAGGTTTTCTCCGGCATACGCGAGGCGTACGATCCGGCAGATCTCGTCGGCAAGCTCACGGTTGTCGTCGCCAATCTCGCGCCACGCAAAATGCGCTTCGGCGTCTCCGAGGGCATGGTGCTGGCCGCGGGTCCCGGCGGAAAAGACATTTTCCTCCTGAGTCCCGACAGCGGTGCTGAGCCCGGCATGGACGTGCGCTAGTGTCAGGACGAGGGTGCTAGCCAAGCGATGGCTGATCTAGCGCTGCTTCTGATCGGCGCGCTGCTGGTCAACAATTTTGTCCTGGCCCAGTTCCTCGGTCTCTGCCCGTTCATGGGCATCACCCGGGGTTACGACACCGCGCTTGCCACCGGAGTCGCAACCACGTTTGTGCTGACGCTTGCCGCGGTCATTGCGCACCTCGTCTATCACGGCGTGCTCGTCCCGCTCGAGCTCGAGTACCTGCGCATCATCCTTTTCATCGTGGTAATCGCAGGTGTCGTGCAGCTTGTTTCCCGCTACATAGAAGCCACCTCCGTGGTGCTGCATCAGATGCTTGGCATCTATCTGCCGCTCATTACCAGTAACTGCGCGGTGCTGGGCGTGGCGCTCCTGGCCACCAGCCAGGATCTGAGCCTCCTGGAGACGCTCGTCTTCAGCATCGGCGCCGCCGGTGGGTTTACACTCGTGATGGTGCTCTTCGGCGCGATGCGCGAGACGCTCGATCATGAGGGCATTCCTGCGCCGTTCCGCGGCGCGCCCATTGCGCTGATCAGCGCGGGCATCATGAGCCTCGCATTCATGGGATTGACGGGGCTGGCCGGGTGAACGCTGTCGCAACGCCGCTCCTGCTGATTGGCACGTTGCTCATATTCGCCGTGGCGTTCCTTGCACTCGGCCGACGTTACCCGCGCAATGCAAGCCCCCTCGTCGATGCGATCGACGCAACACTCCCGCAGACCCAGTGCGCGCAGTGCGGCTATCCCGGTTGCCGGCCCTACGCGGAGGCGGTCGCAGGCGGCGCGGCGGCATTGGATCTCTGCCCACCCGGCGGCGCGGCAACCCACGCCGAGCTGCAGCGTCTGATGGGCGCGTCCGGCGGCGTGCCGCCAGCACCCACGCCCGTCAAGCTTGCCGTCATTGATGAAACAGAATGCATAGGCTGCACACTCTGCCTGCCCGCCTGCCCGGTCGACGCCATTGTCGGCGCGCCAAACTATATGCACACGGTCATCACCGACGAGTGCACCGGTTGTGAGCTCTGCGTTGCGCCCTGCCCGGTGGATTGCATCGAGATGATTGACGTGGCCGCACCCGCACGGCGGCGTGAGCCACCGAAACCAGTCCTGGCGGTGCCGCTGCGTGCGTGCATCAAATGCAGCCGTTGCGATCCGGTCTGCCCCGTGGAGCTGCCGGTCATGAGCCTCATTCAGAATGTGCGCCAGGGCCACCTCGAAACTGCCCGCGACCAGGGTCTCGGCAACTGCATCGAATGCGGACTCTGCGACCGCGCCTGCCCCAGCGGCATCAACCTGGCAGCCGAGTTTTCGACGCACAAGCGCGAGCTGACCCTTGCTGCCGCGGAGGACGCCTCGCGCCGGCGTTTCAAGCAGCGTTACGACGCCCATGCTGCCCGCCATGCTGAACACGCCGCCAGCGCTGAATCCAGGCGCAGCGCCAGATTGAAACAAAAGGGCACACGCTCATGGACATGAGCACGTCGCGGATCATGCTGATTGTGCTCGCCGCCCTCGTTCCGGGAGTCGCCGCAATGGTCTCGGTGTGGGGCTTCGGCGTGCTCTGGAATCTGGCGTGGATGAGCGGTTTTGCGCTCATCGCGGAGGCGGTGTTTCTCCTCGCAGCTGGGACACGCAGCCTCAGAGACATCAGCTTTCACCTCAAAGATCTGAGCGCGCTCCTCACCGGCTGGCTCATTGCCATCTGTCTGCCGCCCTATGTGGCGCCCGGCATTCTGGCACTTGCTGCACTGGCGGCACTCGGGCTCGGCAAACACGTCTACGGCGGGCTCGGTCAGAACGTCTTCAATCCGGCGATGGTCGGCTACGCAGTGGTCATGGTGTCCTTTCCCGAAGCGCTGGCACACTGGCCCGCGCCGGCCGGTGTCGACGGCTTCAGCGGCGCCACGCTATTGAGCGAGTTTCGTTACCGCGAAGGCCTGACCGTGGCCGAGTTTGTGGCGGCTCACCCCAAGGCCGGCGCTGATCAACGGGTTGTCGCCTTCTGCTTTCTCGCCGGTGGACTTGTACTCCTTTACCTGCGCCTTGCCGCCTGGCGCGTGCCAGCGGCGGTAATGGGCGGGGTCGCGCTTGCAGCACTTTTCGGCTACGACCAGGGTTCGTCCACCAGCCTCGGATCGACCTTCTTCCACTGGACAACCGGCGGCACCGTCGCAGCCGCCTTCTTCATCGCCACCGATCCGGTGAGTCATCCGCGTACGCCGCGTAATCAGATCCTCTATGGACTGATGATTGGCGTCCTGATCTATCTGATTCGCGCCTACGGCAGCTTCCCCGACGGCATCGCCTTTGCAGTGCTCTTTGCAAACGCCTTCGTACCGTTGATGAACCGCTATGAAGCGCCGCTGGTGGCGCGGAGAGCCTCATGATTCGCGCGCTCACGACCGTTGTCGTCATCGGCGCAGCCTGCGCCGGGCTCCTGGTCGCCACGGATGCGCTGACGCGGCCCGACATCGAGTATGCCCGCCAGGCCCGCGCGCGGGCGCTGGCAGAGGCGCTGCTTGGCAGGGCGCTGCCCGAAGGCATGAACCCTGACGCAGCACAGTTTGGTGACTGCCCCGCCTGGCTCTTCCGCCGCCACGAGGCGAACGGCTACGCTGGACCCATCGATCTGCTGGCTTTCTACCGCAGCGGCACCTTGAGCCTGCGGGTGACGGCGCACCGTGAGACCCCGGGCATTGGTGACTTCATCGATCATGCCCGCAGCAGCTGGATACCTGAGCTCGACGGCTTGCCCGTCAAAGAATGGCGTTCACTGGATACGGTCAGTGGTGCCACCATCACCAGCGACGCCATGCGCCACGCTGCGGACGAGCTGGCTGGCATTTTCGAACGCGAGGTCTCGAGCTGTGGTTCCTGATTCAACCTTCGCCAGCGCCGCCATCGCCCGCAATCCAGCCTGGGCGCAGCTGCTGGGCCTCTGTCCGCTGCTGGCAGTCAGCAACAGCGTCGTCAACGCGCTGGGACTCGCCGCAGCTTCGGCATTTGTGGTGATTGGGAGCAACACGCTCATTTCCGTGCTTCGCCGACAGATACCGGACATGGCCCGCCTGCCCTGCTTTGTGCTCATCATCGCCACGTTCACGACGGTGGCAACGCTGCTTCTCGAGGCGTACGCCTATGGTCTCTATGAGAAGATTGCGCTTTTTGTGCAGATCATCGTGACCAACTGCATGATCCTCGGGCGCGCTGAAGCGTTTGCAAGCCGTCAGCCCGTCGGCAGGAGCCTTCTTGACGCCGCCGGAACGGCAGCAGGCTTTGCGCTTGCGCTGGTGACACTCGGCGCCGTCCGCGAGGTGCTTGCCCATGGGACGCTCTTGCGCGACGCAGAGCATCTCTTTGGCACTCACGCGGCAGGCTGGCAAATCTCGCTGGGATTTGAGGTGCTGCCGCTGGCGGCGCTGGCCCCCGGCGCTTTCATCGTCGCGGGCCTGCTGCTTGCGCTCGGCAATCGCCTCCTGCGCGCCAGGCCCGCTACGACAACCCCGGATACGGACGCCACATGAACAACGACAAACGTGCACAGATTTTCGCCCGCTTTCAGACAGCCAACCCCAAGCCCACGACGGAGCTCGAGTACAGCTCTCCGTTTGAGCTTCTGATTGCCGTGATTCTCTCGGCCCAGGCCACCGACGTCAGCGTCAACAAGGCAACCGGACCGCTTTTTAAGAAAGCGAACACACCGGCCGCGCTGCACAAGCTCGGCGAAAAACGCCTGAAGGAGTACATCAAGACGATTGGCCTGTTCAACACCAAGGCCACCAACGTCGTCAAAACCTGCCGGATACTGCTCGATGAGCACAACGGCGAGGTGCCCGAGGATCGCGAAGCCCTGGAAGCCCTCCCCGGCGTCGGCCGCAAAACCGCCAACGTGATTCTCAACACCGCGTTTGGTCACCCGACGATCGCCGTGGACACCCACATCTTCAGGGTGTCGAACCGCACACGGATTGCCCAGGGGAAAAACGTCAATCAGGTCGAGCAGAAGCTGTTGAAAGTTGTACCGGCTGAGTACAAGCAGGACGCCCATCACTGGCTCATCCTGCACGGACGCTACACCTGCGTGGCGCGCAAGCCCCGCTGTGGATCCTGCCTCATCGAAGACCTCTGTGAGTTCAAAGAGAAAACGGAGATCGAATGATCACGCGGATCAAAGATCCACGAGCTCAGCGTTGATCTCAGCAACCCCGCCAAGAAAGTAGCTGCCCACACGCTGAAAGCGGGCGACGCCATCGGTGGCGAGGTAGCGGCATTGGCCCGAGCCGTCTGTGTTCAGCAGTTCGTGAGCGCGAAGCTCAGCGGCGACAGCAGCGGCGGTCGTGCGCGCTGAGTCCACGATACGCGCATCGGTGGGTAACACCGTGGCCAGGGCTTCGCGAAACACAGGGAAGTGCGTGCAGCCGAGCAGAACGGTGCGTGGACCGTTGGCTACGAATCCGCTGACGTAGTGCGCCAGCACGGGCTCGGTCAGCGCGCGATCCTGCGGCCCCTGCTCGGCGAGCGTTACCCACAGTGGGCACGCCCGCCCGAAGACCGGCAAGCGGGGCGCAAGCGCGGTAAGCGCGCGCTGATAGGCGCCACCTTGAATTGTGCTCTCCGTCGCCAGCACCAGCACCCCGCTCGCGTCTGCTTCGCGGGCAGCGGCAGCGGCCCCCGGCTCGACCACCCCGTAAACCGGCAGCGGCGCAAAGTGCTCTGCAAGGTGATCCAGTGCAAACGCCGACGCTGTGTTACATGCCACCACCAACGCTTTCACCCCGCGCTCAACCAGCTGATCAGACGCCTGCGTGGCGTACCGCACGACCGTGTCCGGTGACTTGGTTCCGTAAGGCAGGCGGGCGGTGTCCCCCAGGTAGATGAATCGTTCGCCAGGCAGCTGGCGACGCAGCTCCGCAAGGACGGTGAGGCCACCCATTCCGGAGTCGAATACGCCAATGGGAAGTGAAGGGTCAGAACCCAAGGAAAGTCCCGCTCAGTGGAGTCGGGTTGTCATGGTAGCGGCGGCTGCGCATGACGCAAGCGCCCGGCTTCGTGGGCCGACGCGCTCAGCGCTTGAACCAGTTGAGCATACCCTTTCTGGGTTTGGCCTCGTCGGTGCCGGTGGCTTCGAGGTGATCGTCCTCGACCACAGGGGCATTCGCGGCTTCGCGCTTCGCGCGCAACTCGCGGATCTTCTTCTCGATCAGGAGATCTTCCTTCGACTTCTGCCGGAAAGCCGCTTCCAGATCGACGCCGCACCGTGCACAGTGGCTGGAGTCGAGCTGCAGGTGGCCGCAGCGGGGGCATTCGAGATGGGCTGCAGTAATGTCGCGCAGCGTCTCTTCCACGTTGTCCCGATCTCCCTTGGTGTCGATCGCGTAGGCTGCTTTGTCCGCCTTGGGCGTGAGGTCTTTGATCCGGCAGATGGCACCCAGGCTCGCCAGCTTGTCTGCCCAGGCCTGAGCCTGGTGCTGATCCAGCTGGCTGCGGATCACCACCGTGCGTCCGCTGAACAGTTGCTTGGCTTTGCGTTCATCGAGCCCAAGCTCGCGCGCCAGATTATCGCGCACGGCTTCGACGCTCGCCGCCTCTGCGATATCCCCGTTGAACAACACCTGATAGTTGGCCATCTCTTCGCTCTCGTAGTTACAACGAGGCTCAGCGTCGTGCAATCAGGAGGCATCGATCAGGAGTAGTCGCGACCCCGCTTGGCGCCGAGACGCAGGCGTAATGCATTCAACTTGATGAAACCGCCGGCGTCTCTCTGATCGTAGGCCCCTTGATCGTCTTCGAAGGTGACCACGTCCGCGTCATACAGGCTGTCGTTTTGTGAACTACGTCCCACAACAGACACTGAGCCTTTATAGAGTTTGAGAGTAACCGCTCCATTGACAACTTTCTGTGACTCATCAATCAAACTCTGCAGAACGTGGCGCTCCGGCGCCCACCAGTAGCCGTTGTAAATCAGCTTGGCATAGCGCGGCATCAGCTCGTCCTTCAGATGCGCCACCTCCCGGTCGAGGGTAATCGACTCCATGGCGCGGTGGCCCTTGAGCAGAATGGTGCCGCCGGGGGTTTCGTAGCAGCCGCGCGATTTCATCCCGACGAAACGATTCTCGACGATGTCACTGCGGCCGATGCCATGCGCCCCACCCCACTCGTTCAACGTACGCAGGATGGTCGCGGCTGACATGGGGGTACCGTTCAAGGACACCGGATCACCGCATTCGTAGCCGAGCTCGATGATGGCGGGCTCATCGGGCGCCGCTTCAGGCGCCACGCTCCAGCGCCACATGTCCTCGTCCGCGGGCTGTGCCGGATCTTCCAAGCCGCCCCCTTCGTAGGAGATGTGCAGGAGATTGGCGTCCATGGAATAGGGTGACTTTTCGCCGCGCATGTAGTCGACCGGAATCTGGTGCTTCTCGCAGAAGTCCATCAGCGCCTCACGGGAGTTGAGATCCCACTCCCGCCACGGCGCAATCACTTTGATGCCCGGGTTCAGCGCATACGCGCCGAGCTCGTAGCGCACCTGGTCGTTGCCTTTGCCGGTGGACCCATGGGAGACCGCCTGCGCGCCGGTCTCCTTGGCGATCTCCACCAGACGCTTGGTGATGAGCGGCCGGGCGATGCTGGTACCAAGCAGGTACTCGCCTTCGTAGACCGTATTGGCCCGGAACATGGGAAAGACGTAGTTCGCGACGAAGTCCTCGGTCAGATCTTCAATGTAGATCTCACGCACGCCCATCGACTTGGCCTTCTCACGCGCGGGCTCCACTTCTTCACCCTGGCCGATGTCCGCAGTGAACGTGACCACCTCAGCGTCGTACGTTTCCTGCAGCCAGCGGCAGATGACCGAGGTATCCAGGCCACCGGAATAAGCCAGCACAATTTTCATTTTGTCTGCCACGAGATTGTCCAACCGCCTTTCGGGCGCGCCATATTAGGCGAAGCCCGCGAAGTTGCAATAACGAACTTCACTCAGGCGGCGGACGGAACTACTTGCTGACCAGCGCCTGGCCACCTTCCCGGGCGAGTCTGACGGTTGTCCGGCGGTTCATGGCCTTGCCGTCGACGCTTGTGTTGTCCGCCACGGGGTACACTTCGCCATGGTAGCGCACGACAATGGCCTGCTCCTCGAGCCCCGCGTCGCGCAGATGCTGCGCCACGGTCTCGGCGCGGCGTTTCGAGAGTTGATAGTTTTTGCGCGGGGTGCCGCTGTCATCGGTATGCCCGTCCACGTAGAGCGTGTTGATGCTCGGATCTTCTTTGACGAATCGCACCAGGGCCGCCAGCCGGGCCTGCCCATCCTCGTTCACGTTGTGATCGTCAACCTCATACGTGATGCGCGTGCGGGACATCTTCTCCCAGGAAACGGCAATCTGTGTATGCGCACAGTCGAGGAAATTGTGCAGCGAGGGGGCGAGACTTCTGGCGTTCACATCGAGCACCACCGTACGGCCTGCGTCGTATCTTGCGGGTGCTGTGAGCTCGAGATGCCAACCTTGTTTGAGCGCGGCAAGCATGGCGAGCGCCATGTCGTCGCGTGCAAGCGCGCCACCGCCTTCGATGTGGAGAAGCTCACCCAGGTTGCGGCGCGCGCCCGCCACGGGATGCCAGGGCGGCGCGTACTGCGACACCTCGAGCGGACCCCGGGCATGCAGATCGCGACGGGCCTGCAGCTCGAACACGGGCGCCATGCTCGTCGAGCCGACAAACCGCGCCTCGCCATAAGCACCGATCTCGAGCACCAGCTGACAGACGTCGCCGGTCACGAGATGCTGCCAGTCCGACTCCCAATCTGCGGTGAACCGCAACGGGTCCGCAAAGCTCTTGAGCGGCAGCACAACCAGCAGGGTCGTAAGCGCCAGGCGCATTCGATTTCGATTACGGAGGTTCACAGCACGGTTATCGGCAGCAGCTCGGCAAACTTGAGCCATACGCACCGATGAAAAGTTGTTAAGGTGTTTGCATGAAACTCAGTGCGCGATTCCGCGGGTACCTTCCGGTGGTTGTGGATCTGGAAACCGGCGGCTTCGACAACAGCATCCACCCGATGCTGGAGCTGGCCTGCCAGTTTCTGAGCTTCAAGGACGGTCAGCTGCAGACGGATACCCTCTATAGCTGGCCCATTGCACCCTTTCCCGGCGCGGAAATTGATCCGGCAAGCCTCAAGTTCACGGGCATTGATCCCAGACGCGAAGCGGGCGATGAGAAAACGGTGTTGACCGAGTTCTTCCGCATCGTGCGCAAAGTCATGAAAGCGGAAGGCTGCAACCGCGCAATCCTCGTTGCCCACAACGCTTCTTTCGATCAGGGCTTTCTGAACGCCGCCTGCGCGCGCGCGGGTATCAAACGCAATCCATTCCACCCGTTCAGCTCGCTGGATACGGCTTCGCTGGCCGCCGTCGCCTACGGTCATACGGTGCTGTCGGAAGCGTGCCGCCGCGCCGGGCTTGCGTTTGACGAGCAGCAGGCGCACAGCGCGGCGTACGACGCATCGCGCACCGCAGAACTCTTCTGCCGGGTGGTGAATGGCTGGGCGTACGAGCCGCCCGATGCGGACTAGGGCGCTCGCCTCATTCCTCGGCGGGCGCGTGTTTTGCCGACGTATCTTCCAACAGCGTCAACAGTTCACCGGTTTCGAACATCTCGGTGATGATGTCGCAGCCACCCACGAGCTCACCGTCTACCCAGAGCTGCGGGAAGGTGGGCCAGTTGGCATAGCCCGGCAGCGTTGCGCGGATGTCAGGATTGCTGAGAATGTCGACGTAGGCGAAGCGTTGGCCACAGGCAACCATGCACTGCACCGTCTGCGCCGAGAAACCACACTGCGGCGCCTGCGGAGACCCTTTCATGTAGAGAATGATCGGGTTTTCCTCGATCTGCTGCTTGATCACGCTCAAAACTTCTTCGGACATGTCGATTTCTCAAAAAGTAATCGGCACATTGTAGCGATTTGATGCCAAATTGCTTATACCTTTGCGCCATTGTCAGATAACCAATTCATGAGCGCCCCCTTCGAAAAACAGTTCGACACGCCCGTCAACCGTCACGGCACCCAGAGCACCAAGTGGCTGAAGTTTCCACCGGACGTGCTGCCCATGTGGGTGGCGGATATGGATTTTGCAGCACCCGGGTTCATCCTCGACGCGCTGCGCGAGCGCCTGGACCATCCGGTACTCGGTTACACGGATCGGCCGGCCAGCCTCAATGAGGCGTTGCGCGACTGGCTTGCCCATCACTTCGGCTGGGAGGTCCCGGACGCATGGATCGTCTGGGTACCCGGCGTGGTACCAGCGCTGAATCTGGCTGCACGCTGCGTCGACCCCGGGGACAACCTCCTGATCCCAACGCCCGTCTACCACCCGTTTCTCGATCTTGCGGCCAACGCCGGTATCCGCGACGTGCGGGTGCCGATGCGCCTCGACCACGACGTCTGGCAAATGGACATGGACGCAATGTCTGCCGCAAGCGATACGCACACCCGCATGCTCATGATCTGCAATCCGCAGAACCCAACCGGGCGCGCCTACGACGCGGAGGAGCTTGCGGCACTCGCGCGCTTTGTCGAGGCGAACGACCTCCTGCTCGTGAGCGACGAGATCCACTGCAACATCGTGCTCGATCCTGCCAGCCGGCACATTCCGGTTGCAGCCGCACACCCGGAGATCGCCAGGCGCACCATCAGCCTCTATGCCGCAACCAAGGTCTACAACATTCCCGGCATCTCGTGCGCCGCTGCGGTCATTCCGGATCCCGGGCTGCGCCGGCGGTTTCTGGACGCACGCGCCGGCCTCATGCCGGGCATCGGCCCGCTGGGGTTCATCGCCTCAGAAGCGGCATTCAAAGACCGCGGCCCGTGGGTGGGTGAGCTCGTGGACTACCTGCGCGGCAATCTCGCGCTCCTGGCAGCGGCCCTCGGTCCGCGGCTTACCCCGCTGCAGGCCACCTATCTCGCCTGGATCGATGTCCGCGATCTCGAGCTCGAGCACACGGAGCCGTATTTCGTCCAGCACGGGCTGGGTATCTCGCCCGGCGAGCAGTTCGGCACCCCGGGCTACATTCGCCTCAACTTCGCCTGTCCGCGCAGCGTCCTCGCCGACGGCATCGAGCGCCTCAACAGCGCCATCGAAGCACGCCTCAACGCGCTGCACGGCTAGCTCGGCACAGAAACGCCGATGCACGGATGCAGGCCAACCCCTGCAGTTTCGAGCGGACATTTGCACGGATTTTGCGCGAGGCTGATCTAGGGTGCTCCTCTGGACCGGAGGCACCTACCCATGGACACGAACAACACGACCGTGCGATTCCTGCTTGTTGGCGCGCTGGCACTCGCGCTGCTGCTGCCACTCCTGCTCATTACCGATCTCGCCTACGAGCGTGAAACTTACTATGCCGAAGCCCGCGCCACCGTGATCGAGGGATGGGGGCAGGCCCAGGTGGTCACGGCGCCGATGCTGCGCGTGCCCGTCAAACCGGGTGACGCGGTGTGGCAGATCAGCGAGGCGGAGGGGATCCGCACGTTTGCAGCGTCCGCGGCACGCCACGATGTCAAACTCGAGCATACGCTGCGCAGCCGCGGCATTTTCGACGTGCCCGTGTACACGGCTGAGATGACGGTCAGCACGGAGTTCGCGCCGGACCGCGACGATCAGCTCGACTGGCAGAATGCCGAGCTGATCGTCGGCCTTGCCGACAGCTTCGGACTGACCGAGGCTGAGCTCAACGTCAACGGTGAGGCGCTGACCTGGCAACCGTTCTCCTCGAAAGAGACGGCAGATGACGGCAGCGGGCTGGACGGACTCAGCGCCCGGGTCGACGCCAGTGAGCCGCTCCAGGTCGAGGCACGGTTCACGGTGCGCGGCGCGGCGAGCCTGAGGCTGGTGCCGACGGCGCTGCAGGCGGACACAACCCTGTCGGGTACCTGGCCACACCCGAGTTTCAGAGGCCGCTTCCTCCCCGCGGAGGCAACCGTCGACGCCGGTGGCTTCGAGTCTACCTGGCGCTATCTGCCACTCAGCGGCCTGCCCGCCAGCTGGCAGGGAGACGGGCCGCCTGACGCCTTCAACGACCGGGCCGCCGTGGTGGCCCTCAACGAGCCCGTTGGGATCTACCGCATGGTCCAGCGCAGCGCCAAATACGGGGTGCTCTTTCTTGCCGTCACCTACCTCACGCTCATTTGTTTCGAGCTCACGAGCGGATGGCGTTTCCACCTCGTGCAGTACGTGAGCACGGGCGCGGCAATTCTCGTGTTTTTCCTGGCGCTGCTGGCGCTGGCTGAACACCTGCCGTTCGTGCTGGCCTACGTGACCGCCAGCACCGTCGTGTGCGGTCTCATCACCTGGTACGTACACCGCATGACCGCGCTGAGGCGGCTGACGCTGACCGCAGGCGGCGTCCTCGTCAGTGCATACACCGCGCTCTACGTTCTGCTGCTGCTCGAAGCTTACGCCCTTCTCGCGGGCACGCTGCTGCTGCTTCTCGGCATCGGCGCGCTCATGTGGAGCACCCAGCGGCTTGCCGAACCGCCGCCCATCCCCGGGGTTGAATAGCTGCCATCCTTTGGAGTATCTTCCTTCGTTTCGTCAGGCGGCAGCAGCCGCCTGTTGTTTTTCTGGGATCTGAAAATTCATCCTCGGGTTATAGGCGATAAAGACCGTGAGCCACTTAATGAATACCTATGCGCGCCTGCCCGTGTCGTTTGTCAGCGGCAAAGGCGCTTACCTGGAAGATAGCGAAGGCAAACGCTATCTGGACGGACTCACCGGCCTCGCGGTCGTAGGTATCGGTCACGCCAATGAGCGCGTTGCCAGAGCGCTTGCTGACCAGGCGGGCACTCTGACTCACACCTCCAACCTGTACGAGATCCCACTGCAGACGAAGCTCGCAGACCGCCTGTGCGAGCTGTCGGGCATGGAAAAGGTGTTCTTCGCCAACTCCGGTGCCGAGGCGAACGAGGCGGCGATCAAGCTTGCACGGCTCAAAGGCAATCAGAAAGGCATCAAAAAACCCGCGGTTGTCGTCATGGACGGCAGCTTTCACGGGCGCACGATGGCAACGCTGACGGCCACCGGCAACCGCAAGGTGCACGCGGGCTTCGAACCGCTCCTGTCGGGATTCGTGCGCGCGCCGTACAACGACGTCGAGGCGATCCAGCAGATCGCTGACAACAACCCCGACGTTGTGGGTATTTTCGTCGAGCCGGTCCTCGGCGAAGGCGGGATTGTCATCCCCGATCCTGAATATCTTGCGAAGCTGCGCACAGTGTGTGACGCGCACGACTGGCTCTTCATGCTCGACGAGGTGCAGACCGGCAACGGCCGCACCGGTAAATACTTCGCCTACCAGCACAGCGACTGCATGCCCGACGTCGTCACGACCGCCAAAGGGCTCGGCAACGGCATGCCCATTGGTGCGTGCCTCGCCCGGGGTGCGGCCGCTGAGCTTTTTGTACCGGGCAATCACGGCTCTACCTTCGGTGGCAATCCGCTGGCGTGTGCCGCGGGCCACGCCGTGCTCGACGAGATTGAAGAACACGGCCTCTGCACGCGAGCGGCGGAGCTGGGTGAGCGGATTCTCGCCGGCCTGCGCACCGGTCTG
This sequence comes from Pseudomonadales bacterium, assembly GCA_028285415.1. Lineage (GTDB taxonomy): Bacteria > Pseudomonadota > Gammaproteobacteria > Pseudomonadales > Azotimanducaceae > UBA4421. The sequence continues at coordinate 164,781 of JANQPF010000021.1, read as the reverse complement.
GAGGGCAACAACGCCGTCAAGGAAATCCGCGGGCTGGGATTGATGCTGGCCGTGGAGCTCAACGAGGACGCACCGCACCTGGTCGAAGCGGGTCTCGCCAAAGGGGTACTGATCAACGTGACGCAGGGCAATATCCTGCGTCTCCTGCCGCCGCTGACGCTGACCGACGCTGAAGCAGACGAGCTGACCGCCAAAGTCGTCTCTCTCGTTCAATCCTAACCAACCAAAGGCATTCGCCATGGCCAAGCGGGACTTCCTGTCGCTTCTGGATTTTTCTTTCGAAGAACTCGACTACCTGATTCAACGCGGCCGTGAATTCCGCAAGATGCACGACGCCGGTGAGGTCTATCGTCCGCTCGTCGGCAAGACGGGCGCGCTGGTCCTGCAAATGCACAGCACCCGCACGCGTGTTGCGTTCCAGGCGGGCATGGCACAGATGGGCGGGCACGCCATTTTTCTCGGCACGGCGGACAGCCAGCTTGGCCGCGGGGAGCCGATTCCCGATTTCGCCCGGGTCCTGTCGGAGATGGTCGACATTGTGATGATCCGCACCCACGACCAGGCGGCCATCGAAACTCTGGCAGAGTACTCGACCATTCCCGTCATCAACGCCATGTCGAGCCTGCTGCACCCCTGTCAGCTGCTGGCGGACATCCAGACGTTCGAGGAGAAGCGTGGCAGCATCAGCGGAGCAACCGTTGCGTTCATCGGCGACGGCTACAACATGTGCCACTCCTACATCAACGCCGCGCGCCAGTGGGGTTTTAACCTCAAGATCGCAAGCCCCGAAGGTTACCTGCCCGACGAGGGTATCCTCGCCAGCACGAACAACGCCCAGCTGGTGGAAACACCCCAGGAGGCGGTCGCTCAGGCAGACCTCGTCGTCACCGACGTCTGGTCATCAATGGGCCACGAAGGTCAGGAAGAAAACCGCCGCGAGATTTTTGCGCCTTATCAGGTGAACGAAGCGCTCCTCGATCAGGCCAACGGCGACGCGCTCTTCATGCACTGCCTGCCGGCGCATCGCGGTGAGGAAGTCAACGATACGATTCTGGATGACGCGCGCAGCGTGGTTTTCCAGGAAGCCGGCAACCGGCTGCACAGTCAGAAAGCACTGATGGAATTCCTCTTGCTCGGACGCGTCGGAGGCTAGACCGCCAGCTCCTGCAGGAGGCAGGGTTTACTGATCTGGAAACCCTGGGCGAAATCCACGCCAATCTCGCGGACGCTGTTCAGAATGTCACCGTCTTCGACGTACTCCGCCACGGTCCGCTTGCCCATGTAGTGGCCAATCTCGTTGATCGAGCGCACCACGGCGTAATCCGCCGGGTTCTCCGCGATGTCTTTGACGAATACGCCGTCGATCTTGACGTAGTCCACCGGCAGATTGCGCAGATAGCTGTAGGACGACAGGCCAGTGCCAAAATCATCCAGCGAGAAGGTACACCCGATGATGCGCATGCGGTTCATGAAGTCCACGGCGTTGTCGAGGTTGGCAATGGCCGCGGTCTCCGTGATCTCGAAACAGACTTTGCTGGTGGGTGCTTGCGTGAGCCCGAACTGCTCGAGGACAAAATCCGGGAACGTCGTGTCGTTCACGGAGTGGCCTGAAACGTTGATGGTGAAGCCACCGAAGTCGTCGAGCTTGTCGCGATTGTCCGCCATCCACTGCAGCACGTTCTTGATCACCCACCGATCGATGGTGGTCATCCGGTTGTAAGTCTCAGCGGCGTTGATGAGCTCGGTGGGCGCAACCACATCACCAAGCTCGTCGAGCATGGTGAGCAGGATCTCATAGTGCACGTCATGGCCGTTGGCCGATTCCACGACCGGCGCAATCTTCTGGCAGTTCAGAATCAGCCGGTCGTCGGCAAGCGCCGCATCGAGCTGCGTCACCCACTCCATGGCGCCATGACGCTTCATCATGCGCTTGTCACCCAGCTCGTACTCCTGCACGCGGTTGCGGCCGCCGTCTTTGGCGGAGTAGCAGGCTTCGTCTGCGTGCTGCATGAGCGAGTCGACGCTGTCGGTGCTCTGATCGACGAACACCAGGCCCAGGCTCGAGGTCAGGTTGTACGAGCGGCCTTCCCACTCGAAATTGATGCCGCGGATCGTGTCGAGCGCCTTGTCAGCGGCGTCCCTGGCATCGACGCTCTCCACTTCCTTGAGCAGAATGCCGAACTCGTCGCCACCCAGGCGTGCGAGCTTGTGGTTTTCGTCGGCAAACACCGTCGACAGCGTCTCGCCAACCGTCCGCAGGAGCTCGTCTCCGGCTCTGTGACCGCTGGTGTTGTTGATGATCTTGAACTGATCGAGATCGAGATACAGGAGCGCATGCTGGGTACCACGCGCCTTCGCCTCACTCAGCGAGACCTCGATGACCCGCTCGAACTCCTTGCGATTCATGAGTTGGGTGAGGTCGTCATGGCTCGCCTGGAACGCAAGCTGGTTGTGCATGTTCTCCAGCATCCGTTGGGACGCGCGCTCCATGAGCGGCAGATCGTAGTCGTCCAGGAGCGTGATGCGCCCCTGGTGCAGATCTTCCGCCATTTCCTGCAACGTGCGTTCGATGGTCTTGACGCCCTTGCGGTTGACCAGGACGAACGACGCCGCTTCGTCACCGACAAACGCAACCGACAGAATCAACGGCCGTCCCTCACGGTCCGACGTTGCAAGCCATTCACCTACCTGGATACGACGCGCTCGCTCGACCGCCTGGGCAAAGCTGGCACGCACACCCTCGTCGCTCGATTCGATTTTCGGATTGGCTTCCGGCAGGAGACCGGTCAAGCCGAGGATTTCCTCAACCTGTTCCACGGGTACCCGCTGGGATTTGACCTGCGCCTTCTTGCCGGCGGTATCGCCGACCAGGGCGCTCGACATGTGCATGATCAGCGGCGTGCGCTTACTGGGATCAAAGGAGATGCTGTTCAAGCCTTCGACCACCCGGCGCAGCAGTTTTTCGGGTTCGACGTACGCCTGGTCATCCTCCTCGATGTCACCTTTGAGCTGCCCGTTCAGCTGCTCAATGAGCGCCAGCTGATCGCGCCACTCGTTGCTGTCGGGACCGTGGCGCAGGTGCGTATGGACGAGCAGGTTGCGCCAGCCCGGATTCAGTAGCTCGAGCATCAGCTCAGGTACGTCTTTGTCGCCGATGCGCTGCTCGACTTCGTCGACCACCGCACGCCGCGCCCGGGCCAGTTTCTGCTGACCTTCGCTCGCGCGGATCGTACGCTCGACGTTACCGCGATAGGTCCGGGACTGACGATCGATCAACGGATGCAGCTCGTCGACGACCTCGGAGAAAACCTCCGGGTTCTCGTCGTAATCGCTGATGACTTTCTGCAGGAGTTCATCGACGCGGCGGCCGACCTCACGGTCGATACCCGCCTTGATGTCTTTGGCGTTACCCAGGCGCGCCAGCTGGTTCAACATCTGCACGGCGCTGTGCGGGTTTTCCGGGTCGCTGGCAAGAAACTCGGGATCACGCGTGGCGAGCTTGTTGAGCGTCACTTCCAGACGTTGCACCCACTCGCGCACGCCGTCAGTGATGAGCCTGTCGTCGGCAAGCGAGGTCACGAGTCCTTCCATGACGGCCAGGGTGTCGAAGTCGTCTTCGGTGAGCCCTTTGTGATCGCCGTGCTGACGGCGCAGCACTTCCACCAGACGCGGCTTGAGGCGCGTGTCGGAAAGGTGCGCATCACCGAGCTCTGCCTGTATGGTCTGCAGCGCGTTGAAGATGTCGCTGGTGTTGAAGACCTCGTCCGGCCGCGCGGTTGCCGCTGCAAGGCCTTCCTCGCGCGGTTTACCCAGGACCTCCTGGGTCCGCCGGTTCAGATTCAGGATAGAGCGGGCCGTGGAGTACGCCGGACTGCCTGCGCCACCCGCAGCGATAAACGGGTTCTCACTGACGCGGCCTGCACCCACGTTGTCGGCGGCCATGGCCACTTCGCGCAGGTTCTGGTCCATGTCCTGGTAATCTGCAGGTGCCACCGTCACGCCGGCACGGTTACGGACCGTGTACTTCGGTTGCAGCGCCTCGCGAAGCTCTTCCAGCGAAGGCAGCTGACCGCTGTCTTCGAAGAGCTTGCCAAGCGCTTCATAGAGACTGAATAGATGCGTGTGGAGGTCGGTTTCGAACAGCGTGAAAATTTCTTTGCGCATGTCGTCGCGGAACGCAAATTCCGCAACCGCGTCGTCGAACGCCCACCAGAAGCTGGCCGGACCTACGGGAATGACGTCTTTGTGGCTCCAGGGTTTGGCAATCATGCCGAACTGGGCGCGCATATCGAGAAGCTGATCGCGGAAGCGGTTTTCCGTCTTGGAGATCTCCTCGGCAACCAGCAGCCAGTGCTCGAACTTTTCAGTTTCGACCAGCTCCAGCTTGTCGGTGTTGCCGGACTCGCGCTTGCGCCGACGCTCGAGCACGGTTTCCAGGTCGGAGACCTTTTCGATCTGGCTGATCATGCCGCTGACAAGCTGACCAACAAATACTTCCTGATACTTTTCGAGCGCGTCCAGCGCCTCGAAATAGCGGGTCTGCATGGCGTTGGTGCCGGCGTCCCGGGCGTTGATCAGGAGCGCCTCGCCCGCGTCTTTGCAGAAAGAGGTGCCGAGGCGCGACGTCGCGCGCTTGGTCACCGCAAGAATTCTCGCAACCAGCTTATCCGCCGCTTCTTTGGGCAGACGCGGATCCCGCATGGGAGCGTCAGCCTTTGCGGTACTCGCCTTCGGTTTTGCCGCAGCCCCTGCCGGGGTTTCCTTGACTTCGCCGTTGTCGCCGACGGTGGCCACGTCCGGCAGACTGTCGATGTCTTCCTCGTCGATCTCGGGCGCCACCGTGCCGGAGGCGACGGCAAACTCCATCAAATCCTTGAACGCGCGATCTTCGAGTCCGTTCTCGAAACAGACACCAAGCCCGTTGCCACCCTCGAGGACACGAGCCACCTTGGCCTGGGTGCGGAAGTGCTCCTGGCCGGTGGGTGTGGCTACGGAAAAGTGCACCGCAACGGTATCACCGGCATCGACGTGAGCGCCGGTTGCCGCGAGCGAGCGCGACCCCACGCCACCCGTGAGCAGCATGCCTTCTTCACAAAAATCGCGAATCGAACACAGCCATGAGCGGCCTTCCGGTGGATGCACCAGTGCCGAAAGCTGAATGGGTTGGCGCGCGAATTTGCGGCGATTTACAGGTGTGTCATCCATTTACACAAACAACTTGGAAAAGCTCATCAGCGGGCCGGAGCAGCGCTGCGACCCTCATGCACGATACCCGATTATCAGAGGCGGTGAAATACACATTCGCGCCGCGAGCGGTTGAGGGGTGGTGTGCTTGGCGGATCGAGCGTGACCCAGAGCACAAAAACGCGATGCGCTCGTCAGGGCAGCTCGACCCGAACCGGTCTGACACTCGGCTCCGGCGCAATGACTACCTTGTCGCGGCCGAGACTTTTCGCCTGATACAGCGCCGTGTCCGCGCGGCTCAAGAGATCGTCGATGCTCTCTCCGGAGCGATACCGCGTCACGCCGACGGAGACTGTCAGACGAAACGGTTCGTCAGTACCCGGCATCTGCATCTGACGCGTGCGCTCGGCAAGACGCTGCGCCACGGTGGCCGCGGTCGTCTCGTCCGCCTCTACGACAACCAGCAGAAACTCCTCGCCACCGAAGCGTGCAACGTAGTCGACGTTACGCACGACGGCCTCGGCGTTGTCGGCAAACGCACGCAGCACCTGGTCACCGGTCGCGTGTCCAAACTTGTCATTAACCTGCTTGAAGTGATCGAGATCGCAGTAGCAGAGGGTGAAGCCGTGCTGGCCGCGGTCGGCAAGCGCCTTCTGACGCGTCAGCACTTCCATGATGAAGCGGCGGTTGTGCAGTCCGGTCAGCTCGTCTCTGAGGGCAAGCTCCTGGAGACGCTCCATGGCCTCGCGCAGACCACGATTACGTTCCACCAGATTCTCGCGCAGACGATGCATTTCCGCGCTGAGCAGCAGCACGCCGCTCAACATCACGCCGAATGCCAGCGCGCTCAGGAGTTCGAACAGCGGATCCGCAGAGGTTGTGACAAGGCGAAAGCCCGCCAAGGCGGCGTAGAGTAAGGCGGTGCCGAGCGCGACGGCGAGCACCTGGCCGCGCATGAGGTAGATGGCCGCGTAGACGACGCTGAAGAGCGGTACGACGAGCATGATCATGCGCGTCGGTCCCGGTACGAGGAGGGCAAGGAACACTGCGCCGAGGTTGAACCAGAAGGCGCGGCTCAGGACCAGCGGCGCACCGTGCAGGCGGCTGAAATAGCCCGGCAACGTGACGAGCACCACGCAGCCGAGCACCCAGACGGGCAGCAAGACCGCAAGGCTGCCGGCACTGGTATCCAGCAGGCCCGCCCGCAGCAGTCCGACGGTAAACAGCACATACGCCGCCAGTCCCGCAAATAGGACCAGCGGCCGCACGAGCCGCGAATAGAAATCAGCCTGATTCATCACCCGGCAATTTTAGGAAAACGGTGTTCTCGAGAGTTCTGGAACTGTAACGATTGTGTAATGCGCGTCGGCCGGGTCAGGCGTCGGTCAGCGCCTGATTCACGGCGCGCAGGTAGCCGCGCAGGAGCTCTACCCGGTGGGCCTGGTCCATGTTCGGATGGAAAGCTGCTTGACCATGCCAGGCCTGCGCCGCCCCATCCAGGGAAGCGTAGATGCCCTGCCCGAGACCGGCGAGCATCGCGGCGCCCAGCGCCGTGGTTTCCGTATTGGTCGGCCGTTCGACCGGAGCGTCGAGCACGTCGGCAATGAACTGACACAGGGCATCGTTCACCACCATGCCGCCGTCGACCCTGAGCGTTTTGATAGCAGCCCCGTCGTTCGCCATGGCTGACGCAAGCTCCTCGGTCTGGAAGACAATCCCCTGCAGAAAGGCGGTGATGAGCTGCGCGCGGGTCGAGTCGAGGGTCAGCCCGGTAATGAGCCCTCGTACCGCCGGTTGCCAGTACGGGGCACCGAGACCGGTGAAGGCCGGCACGACGAACACGCCGCCGGTGTCCCCGCCGGTTTCCCGCCAGGCGGTCTCGGTATCTGCCGGGTCATCGATCAGACCCAGCTGATCGCGCAGCCACTTGAGCGCCACGCCTGCGACGAAGATGCTGCCTTCGAGCGCATACGTGGTGGCGCCGTCAACGCGGTAGGCCACCGTCGTCAGGAGCTTTTCGTTCGACGTCAACGCATCGCTGCCGGTATTGGTCATGACAAAACAGCCCGTGCCGTAGGTGCTTTTGGTCATACCCGGGCGGAAACAGCCCTGCCCCACGAGCGCCGCCTGCTGGTCACCGGCAACGCCGGTGATGGGGATTTCCGCCCCAAACCATTCGGCATCGGCAACACCAAAGAGACCCGCGCTGTCACAGACCTGCGGCATGACCGTGAGCGGCACTTCGAAGTAGTCCATCAGCTCCTCACACCAGACCTGGCGGTGTATGTCGAAGAGCTGCGTGCGACTGGCGTTGGTGGCGTCGGTGACGTGCGCGCCGCCTTTGGTCAGCCGCCAGATGAGAAAGCTGTCCACCGTCCCGAAACAGAGGTCGCCGTGCTCGGCACGGTGGCGGGTTTCGGCGACGTTGCGCAGGAGCCAGGCGAGCTTGGTGGCCGAAAAGTAGGGATCGATGACAAGACCCGTGCGCTCCGCCAGCACCGCTTCGAGCGGGCGGCCGCCGAGCGCGTCGTTCTGCATGTGCTCGCAGCGGTCGGCCGTGCGCCGGTCCTGCCAGACAATGGCGTTGTAGACACAGCGCCCCGTCTCGCGGTCCCACAGGAGCGTGGTTTCGCGCTGATTGGTGATGCCGATACAGCTGATCGACTCGGCGCTGATCTCAGCGCCCGCGATGGCGTCGCGACCCGCCTGCAGCGTCGTCTGCCAGAGCACTTCCGGATCCTGTTCCACCCAGCCATCTGCAGGAAACGTCATGTCGAAGGGGTGCTGGGCAACGCTGACCACCTCGCCCGCATGGGTATAGACGATGGCCCGACTGCTGGAGGTGCCCTGGTCCAGGGCTAAGATGTACGACAAAACGGGCTCCTCTTGTCTGCACCGCAGAATGCGCGCAAAGCGGCTACCCTAGCGGATTCCGGGCAGCGCGCAAAGCCACAGGCCGGGTCCTCGAAACCTGAAAATTCGAGTGAAATCAGTGGCCTGACGGTTACCAACATCCCCCCCACAAACCGTACCCGCACTGTTCACAGGTTATCCACAGACAAATCCTTGCATTGTGGAAATTAACCCATTATCTTGTGTGTCCCGTCGCGAAAACCCCTATATATGGGGTTTTTAAAGTTAGACTCAGTCAAACTTTTTTCGCGAATCGGGGAGGGATCGAGCGGTTTCAGGACGATTTAGCGCGTCCTTTTACCGCCAGATGCGAGACGTGAGAAGGTAGTTTGGATCTTAGGGTGCTTGCAGAGATTTGCGTAGCTCGGGTCGTTTGAGAGCACGCATGCCGGGGAAACCATGACGGCGTGACGATGAACGCCAGTCGGCCATCAAACACGTGCACGAGCACGTGAAAAGCGACCGGCCACACCTCCGGACAGGCGCACGACCCAGTGCAATCGGACCACACCAGGCAAGCTGTCAAGACAGCCGGCGGGTCACCATCCGATAGCAACAGAGCAAAGAGTCAAAGGCTTATGACGCTGATGAGCTATCGATCGACAGACAACTGACGAAAAGACAGACAACTGACGAAAAGATAGCCGCATTCATTAGCAGGTCATTAGTAAGGATAGTAAGACGCGTTGGAAACCGGACAAAGGTCCGGAGCCGGGGAACTCCCGGCAATGTCACAAGGCAGTGGCAAGGGACGTCGGAGTAGCTGTGACAGAGCAACGGTCGACGGTTGGCGGTGGCCTCTCTATCGCAATGATCTAACGATCGATAGCGATAAATTGAGACGCAAAGAGACACCGGTAACCAGCGTGAGGGTCCGTGACCCCGCAAGTCGGCGACCTCCAGACAGCATGACGTAACCCATTCCAGGCATCTTCGACCACGCAGATCGACGTACGCCCGGCGTTCCGGCCACCACCTCACTAGAGAGACGCACTCCCTTACAGGGACAACCAATAAACAGGTGAAGTAAGGCACGTCACCGATAACGCATTTTCTAGAGGAGCTGGAAACAACCCCATGCAAACAGATACGCCGGCAGCAGCACAGCAATCCAACCTACAGAACCCGGTCGGCGACGCGGACACCACTCCGCTGTCGCCCTCATTGACGGCCACAGCGCCCGGACAGCTCAAGATCATCAAACGCAACGGCACCGTCGTACCCTATACCGACGACAAAATCGCCGTCGCGCTGACCAAGGCGTTTCTCGCCGTGGAAGGCGGTACCGCAGCGGCTTCTCCACGAATCCGCGAGCTGGTCACGGCGCTCACCGGGCAGGTCACCAACATTTTCAAACGCCGCCTGCCGTCCGGGGGCACGCTGCACATCGAAGACATTCAGGATCAGGTGGAGCTGGCGCTGATGCGTTCCGGCGAGCACAAAGTGGCCCGTTCCTACGTGCTGTACCGGGATGAGCGCGCCCGGGCACGCGCCGCGAAGCAGGACGAGATTGTCCTTGCCGAACCCGAAGTCCACATCAACGTGGTCAGCAAAGACGGCGTCGCCAGACCGCTGGACGTCCCGCGTATCCGCACCATCATCAATGAAGCCTGTGAGGGTTTGAGCGATGTCGATGCGGTCCGCATCATCGATGAGTCGCTCAACAACATGTACGACGGTATTTCCGACACCGACGTCGCCACCTCCATCCTGATCACCGCCCGCACGCTGGTGGAAGAAGAGCCGAATTACACCTACGTCAGCTCACGCCTGCTGCTGGATGAGCTACGTACCGAAGCGCTGACGTTCCTCGACGTCAACGGCAGCGGCCGCGAGCAGCGCGCAACGCAGAGCCAGATGGCTGACATCTACCCGCTGGCGCTGCGCGCGTTCGTACAACGCGGCATCGATCTCGAACTCCTCGACCCGCGCCTGCAGGAATACGATTTCAGTGAGCTTGGCGCCGCCATCAAGCCGGAGCGAGATCTGCAGTTCACCTATCTCGGTCTGCAGACGCTTTATGACCGCTACTTCATCCACAGCGACGAAGTGCGCTTCGAGCTGCCGCAGATTTTCTTCATGCGCGTGGCGATGGGCCTGGCCATGGAAGAGGACAACCCCAACCGGCGCGCCATTGAATTCTATGATCTCCTGAGCTCGTTCGATTACATGAGCTCAACGCCGACGCTGTTCAATTCCGGCACGCTGCGCCCGCAGCTGTCTTCCTGCTTCCTGACGACCGTACCGGACGATCTGGACGGCATTTACGGTGCCATCCACGACAACGCCATGCTGTCGAAGTGGGCGGGCGGCCTCGGTAACGACTGGACGCCGGTACGTGCGCTCGGTTCCTACATCAAAGGCACCAACGGTAAGTCCCAGGGTGTCGTGCCGTTCCTCAAGGTCGTCAACGACACCGCCGTGGCCGTCAACCAGGGCGGCAAACGCAAAGGCGCGGTGTGTGCTTACCTCGAAACCTGGCATCTCGACATCGAAGAGTTCCTCGAGCTCAGAAAGAACACCGGTGACGACCGCCGCCGCACCCACGACATGAACACCGCCAACTGGATTCCCGATCTCTTCATGAAGCGGGTAACCGAAGACGGCGAGTGGACGCTCTTTTCACCGAGCGACGCCAGGGACCTGCACGACCTCTACGGACAGGCGTTTGAGGCGCGCTACAAAGAATACGAAGAGATGACCCGCACGGGCGAGCTCAAGCTCTTCCGTCGCATCAAAGCCCAGGAGCTGTGGCGCAAGATGGTCTCGATGCTGTTCGAAACCGGTCATCCGTGGATCACGTTCAAGGACACCTGCAACGTCCGCTCACCGCAGCAGCACATCGGCGTCGTGCATTCGTCCAACCTGTGCACCGAGATCACCTTGAACACCTCCGCCGAGGAAGTGGCTGTCTGTAACCTCGGCTCGGTGAACCTGGTACAGCACGTCGAAGACGGCGAGCTCAACATGAAGAAGCTCAAGAAGACCATTCGCACCGCCGTGCGCATGCTCGACAACGTCATCGACATCAACTACTACTCGGTGCCCCAGGCGCGCAATTCCAACCTGCGTCATCGTCCGGTTGGCCTCGGCATCATGGGCTTCCAGGATGCACTGTATAAGCTCGGCTACTCCTACGCATCGGACGAGGCGGTGACCTTTGCCGACCGTTCCATGGAAGCCATCAGCTACTACGCCATCGACGCCTCTTCCAAGCTCGCCAAGGAACGCGGCTCGTATGCCAGCTTCTCGGGTTCCTTGTGGAGCCGCGGCATCCTGCCGATCGACTCGCTGAAGATGCTGCGCCAGGAACGCGGCACCGACTATCTCGACGTCAACGAAGAGACGACGCTCGACTGGGACAAGCTGCGCAACAAGGTGCAGATGAACGGCATGCGCAACTCCAACGTCATGGCCATTGCGCCGACCGCCACCATCGCCAACATCACCGGTGTTTCCCAGTCGATCGAGCCGACGTATCAGAACCTCTACGTCAAATCGAATCTCTCCGGTGAGTTCACCGTGGTCAATCCCTACATGGTCCGCGACCTCAAAGCGCAGGGCCTCTGGGACAAGGTGATGGTCAACGACCTCAAGTACTACGACGGCAGCCTGCAGGCGATCGAGCGCATTCCCGCCGACATCAAGCAGCGCTACGCCACGGCGTTCGAGGTTGAACCGCGCTGGCTCGTCGACGCGGCAAGCCGCCGGCAGAAGTGGCTCGACCAGGCGCAGTCCCTGAACCTCTACATCGCAGGCGCTTCGGGTAAGAAGCTCGACATCACCTACCGCATGGCGTGGCTCAGAGGCTTGAAGACCACCTACTATCTGCGCGCCCTGGGTGCGACGAGCGCCGAGAAGTCGACACTCGACCGCGGCACCCTGAACGCCGTTGCAGCAGATTCCGGTACCGCTCTGAATGCAGCTCCCGCAGCCGCACCCGAGCCTGCACCGCAAAACACCGCCGAGATTAAGCTCGGCGAGGCAGCAGAAGTGCCGCTGGCTTGTTCAATCGACGATCCAGACTGCGAAGCCTGCCAGTAAAGAACTTAGGAGAAGTCAGATGTTGAGTTGGGACGATTACAACGAAGAAGAAAAAGCGCCGGTTCAGGTACCGGAGACCACGCCAGCGGTGGTCATCGACGAACCGGTGATTGCAACGGTCACCGAGGCGCAGGCAGCACCCGCGCCTGCACCGGTCGTCGAAGAAGCCGTCGCTGCGCCTGAGCCCGCGCCGGTCGAAACGGCTGCCACCCCGGAGCCTGTGATCGAAGCGCCTGCCCCGGTCGCTGACGAAGCGCTGCAGGTCGGCGCGCACCTCGAGCCCGAGAGCTACGAGCGGGTGACGGTCGATCAGAAGGCCATGATCAACTGCCGCGCTGATCTCAATCAGCTGGTGCCCTTCAAGTACGACTGGGCCTGGCAGAAGTATCTGGACGGCTGCGCCAACCACTGGATGCCCCAGGAAGTGAACATGACCGCGGACATCGCGCTGTGGAAATCCGAAGACGGGCTCACCGAAGACGAGCGGGTCATCGTCAAGCGCAACCTCGGCTTCTTCTCCACCGCGGATTCGCTCGTAGCGAACAACCTGGTGCTGGCCATCTACCGGCTCATCACCAACCCCGAATGCCGCCAGTACCTGCTGCGCCAAGCCTTCGAAGAGGCCATCCACACCCACGCGTACCAGTACTGCATCGAATCGCTCGGCATGGACGAAGGTGAAATCTTCAACATGTACCACGAGATACCGAGCGTCGCCGACAAGGCGTCCTGGGCGCTGAAGTACACCAAAGAGATTCAGGATCCGCGCTTCACCACGGGCACGGTCGAGACGGACAAGACGCTCCTGAAGAACCTCATCGCGTACTACTGCGTGCTCGAGGGCATCTTCTTCTACTGCGGCTTCACCCAGATCCTCTCGATGGGACGCCGTAACAAGATGACGGGCACGTCCGAGCAGTTCCAGTACATCCTGCGTGACGAGTCCATGCACGTGAACTTCGGCATCGACGTGATCAATCAGATCAAGCTGGAAAACCCGCACCTGTGGGATCAGGAGATGCAGGAGCTGGCGCGCACCATGGTGCTGGAAGGCACCAACCTCGAGATTGCCTATGCCCGCGACACCATGCCACGCGGCGTGCTCGGCATGAACGCCAACATGATGGAAGAGTACCTGCAGTTCATCGCCAACCGGCGCCTCGCGCAGATTGGACTTGCCGAGCAGTATCCCGGCGCGAAGAATCCGTTCCCGTGGATGTCGGAAATCATGGATCTGAAGAAAGAGAAGAATTTCTTCGAGACCCGTGTGACCGAGTATCAGACCGGCGGCGCCCTCAGCTGGGATTGAACCTCAGCGAGTCTCCGAGGACACTAAAGCCCCCAACGCCGGGGGCTTTTTTTATGGGGAGAATTCATGTCCGTACCCGCATTGCGTCGAGCCGTCGTCTGCGCACTCATCTGTATCAGCCCCTGGTCTGGAATCCAGGCTGAGACCGCAATCGATCAGGATGCCACCTGGACCGTGGCCGGGCTCGAAAAGCCCGCGGAGATCATTGTCGACAAGTGGGGGGTGCCGCATATTTTCGCGCAGGCGCACTACGATGCGTTTTTCGTACAAGGCTTCAACGCCGCCCGTGACCGCCTCTGGCAGATTGATACCTGGCGCCGGCGCGGGCTCGGCGAGCTGTCCGCCGTCCTCGGCGAACGCTACCTCGAGCAGGACAAGGCGGCGCGCCTCTTCCTTTATCGCGACGACATGTACGCCGAGTGGCTCGCCTACGGCAACGATGCCAAACGCATTGCCGAGGCGTTCACCCGGGGCATCAACGCCTACGTTGCGCTCACCGAAGCCCATCCCGAGCTCCTGCCGCCGGAATTCGAGCTGCTCGGTTACCGCCCCGCTCGCTGGCAGGCGGCGGACGTTGTACGCATACGGAGCAACGGTCTGTGGCGCAACGTCGTCACCGAGGTGGCACGGGCACGGCGAGCCTGTGACGGCAACCTCGCGCTCGACGCCAGCTGGAAGCAGCTCGAACCCGAGTGGCAGACCCGGGTACCCGGCGGACTCGACCCCTGCGTCATTCCGGCAAACGTGCTCGACGTCTACAAGCTCGCCAAGGCCCCGGTCAGCTTCGACGCGGAAGGGGACTTTGCGTGGGCGCTGCAGGACACACCCAACCACGGCCTCGGCAGCAACAACTGGGTGGTGGCTCCGGAACGGACGAATACCGGCCGGCCCATCCTCGCTGACGATCCGCACCGCGGCCATGCCACGCCGTCGCTGCGCTACATCGCCCACCTGGTGGCACCCGGCATCAACGTCATCGGCGCCGGTGAGCCGGCGCTGCCTGGCATTTCGATTGGTCACAACGAGCGGATTGCGTTTGGTCTCACCATTTTCCCAATCGATCAGGAAGACCTCTACGTTTATGACAAAGTAGACGATGGATACCGCTATGGCGGCCGCGTGGAGCCGTTCGAAATTCTGACGGAAACCGTGGACGTCTCCGGCGGGAAGGCGCAGCCGCTCGAGCTCAAGTTCACCCGCCACGGCCCCGTCATCGCAGAGACCGAAAAACACGCCTTCGCCGTCCGCGCGGCGTGGCTCGAACCCGGCATGTCCCCCTACTTCGGCAGCATCGAGTACATGCGCGCGCAGAACTGGCGCGAGTTCGTGGGTGCGCTCAATCGCTGGGGTGCACCCTCGGAGAACCAGGTGTACGCCGACATCGACGGCAACATTGGTTACAAACCCGCCGGGCGGTTTCCGGTCAGGCGCAACTGGGACGGCCTGCTGCCGGTGCCCGGCGACGGGCGCTACGAGTGGCAGGGGTATTTCGACATGGATGTGCTGCCCGAAGAGTACAACCCGGAACGCGGTTTCACCGGCACGGCAAATTCGATGAACCTGCCGGTGGACTATCCCATCGACGAGTACCGGATCGGCTTCGAATGGTCGAGCCCCTGGCGCTACGACCGGCTGTGGGAGGTGCTGGAAACGCAGCCCAAGCACAGCATCGAAGACTCACTGGCATTGCAGCGTGACAATCACTCCGTCTTTGCCCGCCAGGTCATCCAGCGTCTGGGCAATCTCGGTGACAGCAACGCAGGACAGATGCTCGCCAACTGGGACTTTGTGTTGTCCGCTGATTCCGCCGCCGCGGCACTCTGGATCGTGTGGTACAACCGGCATCTCAATCCGGCGCTCGGCGCGCAGATTGCCGGCGATGCGCCGCTGCCTGCCGGGCAAGTGGATTCGCTGACGGTGCTCGACCGGGTCGGTACCGCCGCCGGGCGCAAGACCGCGCTTGCCACCCTGCCCGCCGCCTGGCGCGAGACCCGCTCGCTCCTGGGCGAGGATCCTTCAGCCTGGCGCTGGGGAGACCTGCACCGCAGCTACTTCGAGCATCCGCTGCTGCAGCGTGCAGATCCCGAACTCGCAGGACACATGCGCATCCCCGACTACCCGATTGGCGGCAACGTTTTTACCACCAACAGCGCGCGCTTTGTCGGCAACGACTTCAAGGTGCGAGTGGGCCCCAGCTTCCGCATGGTGCTCGACGTCGGCAACTGGGACGCGGCGCTCGCTACGAACACGCCGGGGCAGTCCGGTGACCCGCGATCCCGGTTTTACGACAACTTATTGGACAACTGGGCCACGGACGACGCGTTTCCGTTGCTGTATTCGAGAACTGCTATAGAAAAAAATGGCGCTTTTTCGATTACGCTCCTTCCCCAAGACAGCTCACCCCCGTAACGACCAGGAGTTCTGGCTGAACGCCATGCGCTGACGGATACGCGCCGGGGACAATCGGGGAAGCAATTCATGGTTCGCCTGTACAAACTGGTTCTGACGCTGCTCCTGTGGCCGGCCTTCGCGTCCGCGCAGGTCAGTTTCGAAACGCTGACGTTCATCAACGAAGACGGCCACAGCTACGTCAATTACGCGACCACGCGCTCCGACGTGCCGTCATATACGGTGTTTCTCGACAAAGCAGACAGCCTCGGCGACTACCTCTACATCAACCCCAATCGCTACGAGTTCGATGACAGCGCAGCCGACACGAATCGCCTGATCTTCGACCAGGGCAGCTATGCGCTGATCAGCGAGGGCGATTACCTGAACACCAGCGCGCCGGAGAAATCCGCTGTCACCCGCGATCGCGATGGCATCTACCACCTCAACACCTGGGACGGTCAGAAACATGCAAACGGACGCTACGGCATCTGGAACGATCCCGAGCCGTACGGCCGCTTCGCCTCCGCCTGGGTATTCCCGGCAAATTTTGAAGTCGTCTCCTACCACGCCAACCGCAGCGGCGAGTGGGTAGCACGCGGCAATACGCTCGCCTTCTTCGCCCATGACGTGAACGATCTCGTGTTTGAGATTGCGTACCGCAGAAAGGCCAACGAAACTTTCGATGCTCTGGTCAGCCAGCTGGAAGGCAACGGCGGCGTTGACGTCGAGCGTACGGCGGACGACGCGGTCAAAGTTGTGTTGACCAACAAAATCCTGTTTCCCTCCGGTTCGGCCAGCTTGTCACAGCAGGGTCAGAGTTTGATTCAGGAAATGGTGAGCGGGCTCTCGACTGAAGGCGCTTACGAGGTCATCGTCGAAGGTCATACCGACGACGTGCCCATCCGCGGTCGGTTGCAGCAGAAGTTTCCCTCCAACTGGGAGCTTTCCGCGCACCGCGCCCTGAATGTGGTGCACGCGCTTCGTGACGCGGGCATCGCGCCTGAACATCTCGAAGCGCGCGCGTACGGACCCTACAAACCCCGCGTACCCAACGACACCGTCGACAACCGCGCCAGTAACCGCCGGATCGAACTCCTGATCAAGCCGCTGTAGCGCCCGGACGCTGCTTTGTTTACGCTCGGGGCATGCGCTTTCCGCTCATCCTCTGGCTGGCGTGCACCACCAGCATCATCACACATGCCGTCGCGGCGGAGCCGTATGCCTGGGACAACGTCGATCGTGTCTACGCCATTGGCGACATTCACGGCGCTTACCCCGAGCTGATTGCGCTCCTGCAAGGCAACGGGATCATCGACGCGCAGCTGTCCTGGCAGGCTGGCAATGCGCACGTGGTGAGCCTCGGTGACATGCTCGACCGCGGCGCCGCATCGCGGCGCGTCATGGATCTCTTCATGAGGCTCCAGCAGGAAGCCGGCGCCGCGGGCGGCGCGTTTCACGTACTGCTGGGTAATCACGAGCTCATGAATCTGAGCGGCGACCTGCGTGACGTGAGTGAGGGAGAGCTGGCCGCATTCAATGGCCTGGACGGCCATCGTGCAGCGTTTGCCGCAGACGGTCGCTACGGGCAATGGCTGACAACGCTGCCAGCCATCATACGCATCAACCAATCCGTGTTTCTCCACGGCGGCCTGAGCCCGCTGCTGGCCGGACGGCGTCTCGAGGAGATCAACACCCGCCTCAGCGCGCAAATTGAGATCCTGCTTGCCGAGAGTGCCCGGCATATCGAGAGCGGGATTGTCGCCAACAATGTCGACCTCCTGTCACTCCCTGCCGAGATCTCCGTTGCACCGGCGCTGAGGGACCTCGGCGACGAGCCTCTGTTCGGGCCCTGGGGCCCGCTGTGGTACCGGGGCAACGCGCTGTGCCACACCATCATCGAAAACCCCAACGTCGCTGCGCGCCTGCAGCAGTTCGGTGTCACCCGTATTGTCATCGCGCACACGCCGACGCGCAGCCGTGAAGTCACCACGCGCCTCGGCGGCGCCGTCACGATGATCGACACCGGCATGCTGCAGAGTTTTTACAACGGCAACCCGCGACTCCTGGAGATCACTGCAGACGAGCTCCGCGCACTCGGGCCGAACGGCGAAGTGCATCCGATCCGCCACACGGCAACGCCGGATGCCGAGATCCATGGCGACAACGCCCGCTTTTTGCGGCTTGGCAAGAGCGCACGGCGTCGCGCGCTGGCGGCCTACCGCCTGGACCGTCTGCTGGGCGTACACATGGTTCCGGCAACCACCGAGACGCAGGTTGACGGGCGTGACGGCATTCTGCTGGCCGAACCCGCACGCCTCCTGAGCGAGGCTGAGCGTGCCGAGCGCGGCATCTTTCGTCCAAACGAGTGTTACAAAACCTCAGCCTACGAGCTGCTTGCCGCCTTCGATGCGCTCGCCGGCATGCGCAGCCGCGGCGCTGACAATCTGTTCTACGCCCTGCCCGGGTGGAATATTGTGCTGGGCGACACCCAGGAGACGTTCGGCTCCAGCAGCACGCTGCCCAACTACGCCGTGCCCCCCAGACTGCCGCAGGGATTTGCTGACGCGATCACCGCGCTCAGTCTGGAGCTCCTGGAAAAAGAGTTTGACGGCCTGTTAAAGAAAAACGAAATTAAAGCTCTATTGAAACGGCGCGACGCCATTCTCGACTGGCCGAGGTCCGCAGGCGCGGAATAGGGGTAAGGGGACAAAGGGGGGAAGAGATAAATGGGTAAAGAGATAAATGGGTAAAGAGATAAATGGGTAAAGAGATAAATGAGTAAAGGCATAAATAGGTAAAGAGATAAATGGGTAAAGAGGACGCATGAGAAAGTCGACCCGCATTCTCAACTCGACGTTTGCGATCACCGCATACTTTGGCCTGCTGATTCTGCTCATCTTTGGCATTGCCCAGCTTTTCCCGAGCTATCAAGCACTGCTGCCTTTCGGTGGCGTCGAGGAGCTTCTGACGGAGGTACCGGACGACGCGGAAGTGATCTCAACCTTCGTCGAAAAGCCAGAAATCGTCAGCCGTGCCGCGTTCACCCTCGGCGCCGCCATTCTCGGCGCGGTGCTGCTCATGGTGCCAATCTCATGGGTGTACTTCATCACCACCCGCAGCAAACAGATCAACCGTTCGTTTGCCCAGACCATGGTCGTGCTGCCGGTGATCGTCGCGGGTATTGCCATGATTGTGCAGAATTCGCTGCCGCTGGCCTTCAGCCTCGCCGGGATCGTCGCGGCCGTGCGATTCCGCTTCGCGCTCGAGCAGCCCGCGCACGCGCTGTACATTTTTGCCGCGATTGCGGTGGGTCTCGGGGCCGGGATTGGCGCGCTCGGGATTGCTTTTGTGGTGTCCGTCGGGTTTGTCTACATCAATCTGCTGCTGTGGAAACTCGACTACGGTGCGGACCTCACCACGCCGTTCTTCTCGTTTCTCACCGGTCGCGGGCGGGATGACAAGAACCTGTAGTCTGGGTGTTGTCCTCCTGTGGGTACTGGCCGGCTGCGAGACGCCACCGCCTCATGAGCGCGTGCCGCAGCTGAAGCTCCCCAAAGGGCTCGAGGAAATCTCGGGGCTGACGATGACTCCCGGCGGCGAACTGCTGGCCGTCGCTGACGAGCGGGCGGACATCTACCGGATTCGCTTCGACCAGGCGGAAGTCACCCTGCATTCCCGCTTCGGCGGGAAGAAAAGCGTCAAAGGTGACTTCGAGGGCATCGCGCTCCTGGGAGATACCCTGTACATCGTCACCAGCGAAGGTGACCTCCTCGCTAAACCCGCGAACGCGGACGACGGCGCCTTCGAGCAGTTCGATACCGCGCTCAAAAAAACATGTGAGCTGGAAGGACTGGCGACGTATCCCGGTCAGCCGCGTCTGCTGCTCTTGTGCAAAACGCCCTACAAAAAAGGTTTCAGGAAATCGCTTCTCATCTATGCCTGGTCCGCGGAGACGCAGGCGCTCCAGCCGGACCCGTGGCTTGCGCTTCGCTATGCCGACCACGGGCTGCCGCGCCTGCACCCGAGCGGCATCAGCTTCACCGCCAGCGGGAACGCGGTGATCGTCGCCGCCAGGGAGCAGTATCACCTGGTGCTGACGCCTCAAGGTGAAGTCCTCGAGCACGGCAAGCTGCCGAATCCTCACGTCCATCTGCAGACCGAAGGGGTTGTCCTTGGTTCGGACGATACGCTATACCTGGCGGATGAGGGCCAGAACGGGAGGGGCACCATCACACGCTATGTCCGCTTCTTCTGACAATCACATCGTTTTCGTACACGGTCGCGGTGCCAAGCCGGCAAAGGCGGCACTCAGCTCGCTGTGGGAAGAATCGCTGCGGCTGGGTCTCGAGCGCGACGCGCCGGAGACGCTGGAGGCATACGACGCCGCTGACAAGCACATGGTCTACTACGCCGACGACCTGACCGACTTCTTCGAGGAAGGATTCAGCGAAACGCTGGATCTCGACAACCGTCGTCAGAGCCTCGCCGAGCTTGCGGCGCGAGCCAAGCCCAAAGACTTTCGCCGCAAGCACTACGAGTCGCTACCCGGGAAAACGCCGCTCAAAGAGTTTGCCATGGATCTCAGCGCCAGCGTCGGGCTGGGCCGGCTCGCAACACGTAAGGTGATGCCCGAGCTCAACCACTACTGGCAGGACACCACCGGCTGGGCGGAACGGGTGCGCGCGGATCTCACCAGCCACCTGACAGCGCTGATGGATGCAAAGAGCAACATTCTCATCGTCAGCCATTGCATGGGCAGCGTGGTCGCCTGGGACAGTCTATGGCGTGTTTCCCACGAACTACGCAGTGACGAAAGCCGCATCACCCGCTGGATGACCCTGGGTTCACCGCTGGGCGCAAACTCGGTCCGCAGCCGGCTGGCCGGTGCCGGTGAGAAAGGGGCGCGCCGTTATCCAACTGTGCTGAATGCCTGGCACAACATCGCCGCTGAAGACGACTACATCTGTCACGATAAAACCGTCGTGAACGATTTCCGGGACATGCTCGACCGGCACCTGATCGGCGATATCCGCGACCATACGATTTACAACCTGGCGGTTCGCTACGGGCGTTCGAATCCACACAACAGCGCCGGTTACCTGATTCACCCCCGCACCAGCGAGCTCCTGGCGCAGTGGCTGGCTTAGCGCCTGCCGTTACCCACGGCTGAGCTGTCAGCCGCGGCAGCGTTTGATGATCTTGCGCTCGTACTGACGCTGATCTGCAAGGTCGTCGAAGAACGGCCGCAGAAACTTCGCGAGTTTGTCTCCTCGTAAACCGGGCAACTCATCAAAACCGTCGATCATGGCGAAGAGCGACGCCTGCTCGTCGAGAAACCGCTGCCTCGCGGTTTCAAGTGACGCATTGTGGCGGCAGTATCCGCGATACTTCCGCTGCGTCATGCGGCTGATGCCGAGCGCTTCCTGCGGCACCGCATAGGGTGGATTAACAAAACCGGAAACGTCGAAGTCATACGGCACCGGGAAGATGTCCTCCCCCACCTGCAGGGGCATCGCGTTATGACAACACTCATCGCCCTGCGGCCCTTTGCGCAGAGAAAAGTCCGCGTTCGCTATGAAGTACTGAAATAGATTAACCAGGCTGACGTAGTCTGCGGCCATGTCTCGGGTCAACACCTCCGGAACTTCCAACACCTCTCCCTGTACCCGCTCGGCAAGCTGCTTTTTGTGCTCAATGAGAAAGGCATCGTGAGTCCGCTGCCAGTCGTTCTTACCGGTATCAACATAGGTGACCCGCAACGCACGCACGCGGAAGCTCACGTCCGTAAACTGGTTCAAGAGCTTGTAGATGAGGTATTCACGCGCCAGGTAGCCGCGGCTCGCGTATTTGTCAGCACAGTGAGTCACGAGCTTCAGCTTGTTCTGCCCCGCAAACACCGTCCCGGCCACCTTCTTCCTGGGGAAATCGAGCCACAGCGGAAAGTAATCACATTCTTTCAGGCGCGACTTTCCACGGGGACGGACTTTGAGCGGCAGGACCGTGCCGTCGGCGAGATGCAGCTCCGCTTCGGCTTCGGCGTCATCCTTACGCCGCTGCCGCTTGAGTTCAGCAAGCGGCAGGTGCAGTGCAACTTCGAGGGTTGGCGCTGCCTGCGCGGGGAAGAGGGTCTCCGCCTGAACCTGCGCACACACGCCCGAGAGCAGGACCAGCAGGACAACGGTCACGCTGATCCGCATGCGCTTATCCCCTGAGGTCCCTGCACATGTCGCGCAGGGCATCGATGAAGGCGAGCGGTTGGTCGAGAAACAGATGATGCTGAGCGTCCGGGAGCGCCACCGCCGGAAACTCCCGGGGAATGAGCTCGCGCATGTAGTCGAGCGTGCGTCTGGAGAAAAGCTCGCTGTCTTCGCCGTAGATGACACCCACCGGCAGTGACAGATTCTGATAATCGTCCGGCTGACGTTCGCCGTCTTTCAGGGTGGTCATGAGGTCTTCGTCAAACTTCCACGCCCAGCCGCCGCCTTCTACAGGCATCAGCGAGTTGCGCGCGATGTATTCGAGGATGTAGTCGTTTTCGCAGGGCTGCGGCGGCTGCAGCCGGAAGCGCATGAGGGCTGACTCTTTGTCCGGGTAGGTTTTGGCGCGGCCGCCGCCCATCAGCGGCCGGTCCGGCAGCGGATCGTCCGGATGGCGGATACCCGAGTCCACCAGTACGAGTGAACCGAAGCGGTCGGGATAGAGGTTTGCTGCGCGCACTGCCATGTAGCCGCCGAAGCTGTGCGCAACCACCGTGCAGCCGTTGTCGAATCCGGCATGATCGAGGACAGCTTTGATCTCCCCGGCGAACGTATCGCTGTCGTACTCGTAGCGATAGTCGGAATCTCCCATGCCCGTGAGATCCATCGCCGCAATCTCGTATTCGTCCAGGAGCTGCGGCGCAATGAAATCCCACCAGCGGGAGTGCGCGTTCATGCCATGGATCAGCAGCATCCCGGGTTTGCCGGGAGACGCATAAAACCGGTAGGCAACATCGCATTCTTCGACTTCGACGCTGCGCGTCTCGGGCTCGACATCTACCGCCTGCCAGAACCAGTCCGGTACGCTTGCGCTGCTGCTGCTCTTATCCCAACGTGCCATCAAACGCTCTCCCCTTCCCGCACGTCATCCCACGCCCTGCGCCCGTGTATACCTGCCTCAGAGGCGGCCGAAGCGTTTCAGATGGTAATCCGTATTGCCAAACAGCGTATCGATAATCGTCAGCCGCTTGAAGTAGTGGCCAATGTTGAGCTCGTCGGTCATGCCCATGCCGCCGTGCAGCTGCACCGCATTCTGGCCGACGAAGCGGCCGGATTTACCGACCTGGACCTTGAACGCGCTGACGGCTTTCTGAGCGTCAGGACCGTAGCCCTCATCGAGACGCATTGCCGCCATGTACATCAGCGATTTCGACTGCTCGTGTTCCATGAACATGTCAACCATACGGTGCTGCAGCACCTGGAACTTCCCAATCGGCTGGCCGAACTGCTCGCGGGTTTTGCAATACTCCACCGTGTCTTTGTAAAGCACTTCCATGCAGCCGACGGCTTCCGCGCCAACGGCCATGATGCCTTCGTCGACGACCCGCTCGACAATCGCAAGTCCCTGCCCTTCGTCGCCGAGGAGCGCATCGGCGTCTACTTTGACGCCGCTGAGGGTGACCTCCGAGGCCCGCAGACCGTCGACGGTGGGATAGTCACGACGGCTGACACCTTCCGCGTCCGCTGGGACGAGGAACAGCGATACACCGTCTTCGTCGCGCTGATCCCCCGACGTGCGCGCCGTTACGACGAGCAGGTTCGCCGCGGGACCGTTCAGAACCACCGCCTTGTAGCCTTCGATGACGTAGCCATCGCCGTCTTTTTTGGCCGTGGTGACCAGATCAGCCAGATTGAAGCGGCCCTGTGGTTCGGCATAAGCAAGCGCTGCCTGTGTAGAACCGTCGACGATGCCAGGCAGGTGCTTCGTTTTCTGGTCCGCGCTGCCGCCGTACTTGATGGCGCCACCCGCGAGAACAACCGTTGCCAGATAAGGCTCAACGACGAGCCCCTTGCCGAAATTCTCCATCATGAGCATGGACTCGACCGCGCCGCCACCGAAGCCACCGTCAGCCTCGTCAAAAGGCACACCCAGCCAGCCGAGCTCAGCGAAGGTCGACCAGTTGTCGGCGCTGAAACCCTGTTCTGACTTCACGAGCTTCTGCCGGTCTTCAAAATCGTAGTCGTTCTGAATGAATCGGCCGACGCTCTCTTCGAGCAGGGTTTGTTCTTCTGTAAACGAAAAGTCCATGACTAACCTCTATTTCTCTCTCTGATCTTCTATTTATCTGGAGTCTTGTTGTTCTTCTTCTGCGACATCGAGATGACGTGCAATTTCATCTTTCCAGTCTTCGACGCGGGACGTGACCGCTTCGTGCTGCAGCGCCAGGCGGGCGGCGAGATTCCGCCGCAGGGCTGCTGTTGTACCTGCCGGTCCGATGGGCCCCTCGTTGTGCAGGAGCGCCTCGTCCGGATAGGGAAGCGCATAATACCCGAAACTCGAGAGTTGTAGGTCGCCAAGTTGCAATAAGATTTCGCGGCTCCTGGCGCGCAAAGCTGCCGCCGGAAAAGGCTTTCGAGCACCCCGCGCTTCAGCTTCGACGTAGCGCGCTTCCATCGCCTTGAGCGCTTCCACGGCCACACCC
This sequence comes from Pseudomonadales bacterium, assembly GCA_028285415.1. Classification (GTDB taxonomy): domain Bacteria; phylum Pseudomonadota; class Gammaproteobacteria; order Pseudomonadales; family Azotimanducaceae; genus UBA4421. Next base: position 140,260 of record JANQPF010000021.1, on the reverse strand, counting down.
AGCTCGCGGCATGCGGCATCCAGATTGTCATCCTGCCAGGCGGCCGTCACCTCCCGGATAGCAGTCAGTTGCGCTTCGGCCAGAGCACCGGATGCCATGGGCGCGACACCCCCAAGCTTTCGCAGCGCCTCTTCCGGGTCCGTAATTGCGCAGCCGAGCCCCGCCGGCACGAAGACGTTGCTGAGCTCAATCTCAGCGAGCGCCGCCCCGCCATCGAACGTCGGCACTTCTCTCACCCCCACTGCCTGGTCGTCGAGGGGCAGCGCAAAGAGGCCGTAGCCTTCGTTCAGGCGTGTTATGCAGAGCATCCACTCGGCGTCACCTGCACCCCAGACGAAATGTTTTCGACCGCGCAGCTCAAATCCGTCAGCAACCTGGAAGGCGGTCGTCTGCATCCCCTCGAGGTCGAGGCCGTCTGCCTCCGCAGCCCCGACGCACCAGGTGGTGGCGCCGTCGCGAATGCCAGGCAGGAGCTTCACCTGCATTGTCTCGGGTGCAACGGCCATCAGCAGCGGCCCAACCACATCAATGCCGGGAGACGGCGGCAGGAGCACACCGCGGCGGGCGAGAATCTGCGACCAGAGATACTTGCGGGTGGCGTTCCAGCCGGGTCCGCCCGCCGTCGCCGGCCACATCGGAACACCCCAGCCCGCTTCCCGGGCGGCCGTATACCAGTGCGTGACACGTTGCGCCTCGCTCACACCGTCCCAGTGACGGTCGACAAAGGCGTGCACCACCGCGCTGAATGCCTCGTCAGCTTCGGTCAAACCACGTTTCAAGGATTGCGTCGCGCTTTTGCCACGGGCGTCATTTTATCACGTGGAAAAACACCCGAGAGACAGGCACCATAGCGCGTCGACACGATCTGCGGGAGGCCAGGGTATGGGCTACAACACGATTCTCTACGACGTTGAAGACGGCATCTTGACGCTGACGCTCAATCGTCCGGAAGCGTTGAACGCGTTCAACCGCGAAATGCTTGCCGAGATGCTCGACGCGTTCGATCGCGCCGACGCGGACGACAACGTCAAGGCCATCATCGTCACCGGCGCCGGACGAGCGTTCTGCGCAGGGGCGGATCTATCCAGCGGCGGTGACACTTTCGACGCCGACGCCCGGGACGATCGCGCAAGTGGCCTGCAACCCGACGGCGGCGGCATCCTGACGCTGAGAATCTACGAGCTCAACAAACCCATCATTGCAGCAATCAACGGCGCCGCGGTTGGCGTTGGCGTCACCATGACGCTTGCCATGGACGTCCGCCTCGCGGCTGACGTTGCCAAATTCGGTTTCGTATTCGCGCGCCGCGGCATCGTGCCGGAAGCCTGCTCGAGCTACTTTCTGCCTCGCGTCGTCGGCATCAGCCAGGCGCTCGAGTGGTGTTACTCCGGCCGGGTTTTTCCCGCCGAAGAAGCGCTTGCGGGCGGGCTGGTCAAATCGCTGCATCCCAAGGACGAGCTCATGGCTACCGCCCGGGCCATGGCCGCGGACATACGCGACAATACGGCACCCATCTCCGTGAGCCTCATCCGGCACATGATGTGGCGCATGCTGGGGGCCGACCATCCCATGGAAGCGCATAAAATCGATTCACGGGGCATCTATCACCGCGGCCGTTCTGCGGACGCGAAAGAAGGGGTGGAGTCGTTTCTGGAGAAACGTCCTGCCGAATTCGCCGGCAAAGTCTCCGCAGACATGCCCGAGTACTTTCCGTGGTGGGATGAACGCAAATTTTCCTGAACCGTTCGTATCAAATAGAACCACAGCGAGGTTGTGATGTCCGATCCAACAGTGGCGCAGAAGGCGCCCTACCCGATAGAAGTCGAAGCTGGCAAAAAGTACTTCTGGTGTGCCTGCGGGAAAAGCGCACGCCAGCCGTTCTGTGACGGCTCTCACGAGGGGACCGACTTTACGCCGATGTCGTACAGCGCCGAGGAAAGCCGCACGCTGTATTTCTGCGGGTGTAAATACACCAAGGGCGCCCCGCTCTGCGACGGAAGCCACAACAGCCTGGATTAACACCACAAATGTTTAGTCGATGGTTGAAAAGAAGTAATCGACTGGATCATCCCGACGCCGACAAACGCCTCGCCGCCGTGCAGGCACTCGGCGCCGACGATGCGCGTGCGCGGCAGGCAGACCTCAAGCGGCTCATCGAGCAGGACGACACCGCAGCAATCGTCGACGCCGCGATCGACAAGCTCACCGACGACAATGTGTGCGCTGAGCTTCTGAACCACGAGCCTGTGAGCGCGCGCGTTGCCGAGCGCATAGCCGCGCTGGTGGCAAGCGGCGTCGATTCCAGCAGCCGCAGCGATCCGCGGGTGCTGAGCGCCCGGATTGAGCAGGCTGACCTCGATCAGCTGCCGAAGCTGCTCAGCGACATCGATAGCGCCGAGCACTGCGCCGCGCTTGCCCTGCGCTTTCGCGACGCCAGCCGCGAACAGATTCTCAGCCATCCGCTGTTGCAGAGTGAAGCTGGCCTCACGCAGCTCGTCAAACAGGCCAAAGGTCGTGACAAGCAGTGCCACCGGTATGCGCGTGACCGACTGGACGCCATCAAACAGGCACGCGCGGCCTGCACCGAGCACGCCGCGAGGCTCGCCGAGATCGACCAGGCCATCGAAAAGACTCAAGCCTCCGAGCAGGATGACTACGCCCGCATACAGAAGCTCAGTAAAATGCGCGAGATGCGCGCGGAAGTGGTCGAGGGACTGGAAAGCGAGCGCGCGACGTTGACCTCGGCTGGCGGCGCTGCGGGTGACTTTCCGACCCCTGCGGATCCACTGGCCGGCATGAATCTCGAGCCGCCGGAGCCCGCAGCAGACCCATTTCCGGAGCTCGTCCAGGTTCTAGACACCCTGAGCGAGACAATGCGCAAGGGCGTGGACCCGGGCGATATCACCACCGTGCGCGAGCGTGTGACGAATACATGGCTGACTGAGGCTGATCGCCACCCGCCGGCACCCGCACAGCACGCAAGATTCGAAGCGGTTTCCGCCCAGTTTCAGACCTACCGACGCGCCTGGGAGAAACTCGCGAACCTGAACGTACAGTCGCTCGACGACAGCGCCGCCGCTCTGACAGAGGACAGTTCACTTAAAGCGCACCGCCAATGGCTCAAACGCTGGCGCAAGAAGGTCAACGAGATATCGTGGCCGGTCGATCACGAGCTGCCTGCGGCGCTCCAAAGCGCCCAGGAAACGCTGGCAAAAGTTGAGGCGGCTGCCGCCAGACTTTCCGACAAAGAGACCGACGCTGAGCGCCGGTTGGCAGAGCACGTGGCGGCAGCGCAGACCGCCATCGAAGGTGGTCACGTACGCGACGCCGTGCAGGCGCTCAAACAGGCGCGCGGGCTGCAGAAAAACGGTTTGAGCAGTCACGACCGGGAGCTCGCTGCGTTGAGCGCACAGCTCGACGAGTTCAGAGACTGGCAGCAGTTTGCCACCAATCCAAAGCGCGAAGCGCTGCTCAGTCAGATCTCGGAGCTTGCCGAGCACCCGGCTGAACCGGCAACCCAGGCATCCCGCCTGAAAGCACTGCGCGCTGAGTGGCAGCAGCTCGGTCGTCCGGCAAACGCGGACGAAGCCGCGCAGCAGGAGACGTTCGACGAGATGGCGGAAAAAGCCTACGAGCCCTGCCGCGTCTACTACGAGGAACAGGCATCCATGCGCGCTGCCAACCTCGAGCAACGTGCGAAACTTTGTGACCAGCTCGAGGCTTACCTCGAAAACACAGACTGGGAGACCGCCGACATGCACGCGGCGGAGAACATCATTCGTACCGCGCGCGACGAATGGCGCAAGCACCACCCGTGCGAGCGCAAGGCGCTGAAACCGGTGGAAACCCGCTTCGAAGCGTTGCAGCAGACCCTGCACGACAAGCTGAAGGTGTCGTGGGACAACAACGTCAAGGCCAAGGAAGCGATTGTTGCCGAAGCGCGCCAGCTGCTCGAGCAGGAACTCGACGTCCAGATCAACGAAGCCAAACGCCTGCAGCAGGTCTGGCGCGACGTTGGTCCAACGCCGCGCGGACCTGACCAGAAACTCTGGCGCGAATTCCGCCAGCTCTGCGATCAGATTTTTGCCACTCGGGACACCGCGAAGGCAGAGGCACAGGCTGCCTACACCGCACAGCAAAGCGCCCTCGAAGACGCGCTGGCGGCGCTCGAGGCGCTGGTAGCAACGGACGGTACGGTAGACCCATCCGCCTGGCGCAGCGCCCGCGCCAGCTACGACGAGCAGGCAAGTATCGCCCGGCCGTCAGGCGGGCAACGCAAACGGCTCGATAGTGCAGAACGTGCGTGGCGCGAGCGTCTGGCTGACGAGAAACGCCACGCTGAGCTGGCGGAACTCAGCCAATGGTCGCAGTGGGACCAGGCCATGAGCCGCGCGGAGCAGAACGCCGCTACGATGGAGGCCCCGCACAAGTGGTTTCATGCCCGTGCAGCCGGCAGCGCCACAGCCTGCGACTGGCTCGAGCTTGTCATCGAAGCTGAGATTGCTGCGGACATGCCAAGCCCGGAGGCCGATCACGGCCGGCGCATGGAGATTCAGGTGGAGATGATGAATGCGGGGGTCCGACCGCAGGATCATGACTACAAATATCACCTGCAACGCTGGTGCGAATCCGGCCCGAAGGATGCCGCTGCCGACGCCCTGCGCGAGCGATTCTTTGCGGCGCTGACCACCCGCGTTGAGGCCCGTAACGCTTCCCGCAACTCTTTGCGCAACTAGAAATCAGGGCAGTGCCAGCTCCAGGCGCGCGCCGCCAAGCTCGCTGACGCCAATTTCCAGCCAGCCGTGGTAGAGGCCGACAAGCTCGGCAACCACGGCAAGACCAATCCCCTGCCCGGACTGAATTTCATCAGCGCGCTTACCCCGGCCGAGCACTTCGGTGCGCAGCTCCTCGGCAATACCCGGCCCGTCGTCTTCAATGACCACCAGGGCAACCCGCCGCTCCGGGTCATCGCGATGCGGGGCGTTCGAGATGCGCACGTCGACGCGGCTGCTGGTGTATTTGAAAGCGTTTTCCAGAAGGTTGCCGAGCATTTCCATGAAGTCACGTTCGTCACCGCGTGCGGCGACGCCTTCGGTAAAGTCCGTGGCAACCTCAATGCCACGATCCACATATGCCGTATCCAGCGCGCGCAATAGCCGCGCCACGAGCTCACCCAGCAGCACCGACTTCCCCACCACAACCGGACCGGAAGCAGATGCCTTGGTCAGCTGATGCGTAACCGTCGTCTGCATGCGGTCGAGCTGCTCGCTCAGAAGCGACTTGTCGGGCGTCTCGTCCAGCAGAGAGTTCCGCACCACCGCCAACGGCGTTTTCAGGCTGTGGGCCAGATCTTCGAGCGCATTGCGGTAACGCGTCCGGCTGCGCTGTTCGTGAGCAACGAAGCGATCGAGGTTTTCCGCGAGGCCTTCGAGCTCGCGCGGATACGAGTCGCTCAAGCTTTCGCGCTCGCCGGCCTCGAGCTCGTGCACCTCCTCGGCCATCGTGCGCAGCGGCAGCAGTCCCCAGCGCAGCGCCAGAAGCTGGGCGAGCACAAAGATCAAAGTGGCGGCGCCCAGACCAATCCAGAGACTGCGGCGAAACTCGTTGATCGTTGCGCGGTACGGCTGTTGGTCAGAGGCGGTGCTGAACACCACCCGTTCCGGATCCGCGTCTTCCCAGATCACCGTATAGCTCAGGTGAAAGCGCGGCAGCGGGCCCGAAGTTTCCAGAAAGTCGAAGTCCCCTGGCACGGTATCGACCAACGGAAAATCCACCGCCGTGGTGACCGCGGAAGGTGACGTCCACACCACCTCGCCGATGTCGCTGCTGACGCGTGCGTACAGCCCGGAATCCGGCTGCTGCAGGCGCGGCTCGGTGACGCCTTCCGGCAGGCTCAGGCGTCCGTCAATTTCTTCCACCGCGCCCATCAGTGAGTAAATGACGAGACGCATCTGCTCTTCGGCGCCCGTGACGACGCTCGACTGAAAGGAGCGGTCGAGGACAAATCCGGTGATGGCCAGAAACAGCGCCAGCACGCACGTTGTCGTGCCCAGCAGCCGTTTCTGGATGGAGGTCTTCAAGCAGTACTGTCCGTCACAAAGCGGTAGCCCTGTCCACGAACGGTACGAATGAGATCGACGGGGGAGATTTTCTTGCGCAGACGACCGACAAATACCTCAATGACGTTGCTATCGCGGTCGAAGTCCTGCTCATAAAGGTGGTCGGTCAACTCGGATTTGCTGACCACCCGATCGGGATTCAGCATCAGGTATTCCAATACCTTGTACTCATAGGCGGTCAGCTCAACCGCACCGCCGTTCACACGCACCTCTTTCTTGGCGGTGTCGAGCTGCAGCTCACCCTGACTCAATACCGGTGAGGCGTATCCGGCCGAGCGGCGGATGAGGGCGTTCAAACGCGCCATCAGCTCTTCCATCTGAAACGGTTTGGCCAGGTAGTCGTCCGCACCCGCTTCCAGTCCCTGGACTTTGTCCTGCCAGTGACCGCGCGCGGTCAGAACGAGAATCGGGAAGCCGTGCTTTTCTGCTCTGAGACGTTTGATCAGTTCGATGCCATCCAGCTTCGGCAGGCCCAGGTCGATGACCGCCGCGTCGTAGTCGTATTCGCGACCGTAGTAGAGGCCTTCCTCGCCATCCGCGGCCGCATCAACGGCAAAGCCCTCGGATTTGAGATGATCCGTCAGCTGCGCGCGCAGCGCATCTTCGTCTTCGACTATCAGAATTCGCATGGCTCCTCCGGAGGGTATCAGCGCTTTTTCTTGACCCGGCCGCGGGCGTCAACGGTCACGGTCACTACGCGCTCACCATCGACCAGCATACGCACGCGATACTCGGTACCGTCGCTCCGCTGATGTGGCGTCGCCGAAATGACACGACCGCCGGTGTGCTGACGCGCAATCTGCGTCGCGCGCTCTAACCCGACGCCCGGCTGCGGCGCAAAACGGTTGCCGTTGTTGCCGGGATTGAGGCCGCGCAGCTCCTTGAGCTCGTTGCGCTCCCGCGTATCGTTACCTGGGGCCGAATGGACGGGACCGGCGAGAATCGCGAGCACCAGCGTCAGCAGCTGAGCAAGTGCTCGTATTCCTGTTTTTCTGGTCCGATGCTTCACGGTTGGGTCCACACTCAGCTCGCGCCTTCACGCGGGCAATTGTACTCCGTCTACCGTTATTCCGCAGGGCGGACACTGACCCGCACTCGCAGATACTGGCCGGGATCCCGGTTCATACGGGTGCTGTAGGTTTCGCCGCCGTACACGTAGCGTACATCGTAGTGCGACAGGCGCTGCTCTTCCTGCAGCTCGTAGGATACGTCACAGACCTGCTCGGTGCCGTAGCTCGCGTAGCGGCGGTCGTGGCGGCGGTGGTCACGGGCAATGTCCGCACCAATCGAGCCACCCAGAAGCGCGCCGACCACGGTGCCGACCTGCTTGTTGCGTTTCTTGTGGCCAACGGCGTTACCGATGGCACCGCCGATCACGGCGCCGAGCAACGGACCGGTAACGGACGCTCGCTCATGACGCGGATAGCGCACCCGCTCGGCACGGCATTGCTCCACCGGCACCTCGTAGGCGACGGTCTCGTATACCGGAGTGACGCCCACGACGCGGGCGCGATCGTAAGAGGTTGCGCCCAGCGCAAGGCTGGGCACAAGCAGTGCCGGCAGGGCAAATTTGGCAACGGTTTTCGCTCTCAAGTTCAACATGGTTACAGCCTCGTTGTTCAACCTCGAGGCCCATATTAGAGCGCGCAACTGAACCGCATCTGAATGGTGCGCGTCAGATCCGGGAGGCGTCAGCCGCCGTGATCTCCGTCACACCGTGCGCCTCATCCAGCGCAAGCATCAGTCCCGGACCGAGCGGCGGTTGCGCAAGCTGCGCCCGGGTCAAACGCTCATAGTGCGCAACGAAGCGGGTCAGCGCCGCTGCGTTCATGCGCTGGTTCATCGGCAGCGCGGTCTCCGCTGCGCCGCGCCACTGACGAACGACGGAAAAGTGCGGCGCGCGCAGGTGAATCCAGAAGGGTATCAACCCCCATAGCGGCAGATAATGACAGCTTATCTGCTCGTTTACCCAGCGGCGCCAGGTCCCGTCGGCATCTTCGTCCGCTTCCAGGGCGTTCACCGGCGTATCGAGGTCCGCGGCGGATTGCGGCTGCACGCCCATGCACCAGCCTTCGACGATCAGGACGTTCACCGCCGCACGTTCGACGCCCGCACGATCATCAACGCCTTTGTCGAAACGCGGTATCTCAATCTCACCGGCGCCCGCATTGAGCGCTTCGAGCACGCGTCTGAGCCATGCCACATCGTGGGTACCGGGCACACCGCGGGTGGCCAGCAGCGGATGGACTTCGCGCGCCAGCTGCTGACGTGCCGCTTTGCCGAGGTAAAAATCATCGATGGAGACCGCTACCGCGCGTTGACCGAGTTGATTAAGCGTCGCCGCCAGCACCTGCGCGAGGCTCGACTTGCCGCTGCCCTGACAACCGCTGATGGCCACCAGCCGGCAATCGCGCGCGAGCATCAACGGCGCCACGGCGGCGCTCAATGACGACCACACCGCAAACTTCGACGCTTCTGCCTGTGTCCGCTCGGGCAGGGCGCCAAAGGCCTGCACCAGCGCAGATTCGAGCGATTGTTCGAATGTCTTGTGGTCGAGCACGGGGAACCCTGGGCAAAACCGCAGTCTAACCAAACCAGACGTGGAGCGGATAAACAACAATGAACAACCTCATCGACACCTTCGGGGACTGGTACGACCGTATTTTCAATTTCATCAATGCCCATTTCAGCGGTATCGCATCGCTGACCCTGAGACTGATCCTGGGGCCGGTATTGATCGGCGCGGGCTGGGAGAAGATTACCGGCAACAACTGGTTCAGCCAGGAGATCTTGCCGTTTCCTTTCAGCGTGCTGCCGGTGGAGCTGTCCTGGTTCCTGGCCAGCTGGACCGAATTCATCGGCGGGATCTGCCTGTTGCTGGGCCTGGCAACACGGATCTGGGCCATACCGCTGGCCATCACCATGCTGGTCGCCGCAGGTTCCGTGCACTGGGATAACGGCTGGGCGGCCATTGCACCGTCAAATCCACCGGCCATCTGCATTCCCGACAGTGACGCCAACCGCAATTCGAACGTCTTCGAACGCTATATCGAATGCAGAAACGTCAACGAGCGCACCATCGAAGCTTCGAAACGACTGTCCCGCGCCAAAGACATTCTGCGCGAGCATGGGAATTACCGCTATCTCAACGGCAGCGGCAGCATCGTCAAGCTCAACAACGGCATTGAGTTTGCGATGATCTACTTCGCCATGGTGCTTGCGCTGCTGTTTATCGGCGGCGGCCGCTACTTCAGCCTGGACTACTACCTGCGGCTCTTGTTCCGGCGCGATCCATCGACACATTGATGACGCACCCATGATGCACTGCGAGGGCACTTTCACAGCACCGGGACGCGACATCTGCTAGATTCAGCTCCCAGTTTTTGCCAGGAGGTGCACTGCGCCTCAATCAGGAGTTTGACCTTGACCAGCTTCAAGCACGTTACGCAGCGCGTTTATCTTGCTGCTTCAGCCAGCCTGCTGCTGGCGCTCATCACGCTTGCAGGATGTACCTCGGCGCCGATTGAGCCCGGCGCGGTCGCAGACGGTGTCACCGTCCGCAAGAGCCCCAACGACACACGCGAATACCGCTACCTCGAACTGCCCAACAAGCTGCGTGCCGTGCTGGTGTCAGATCCGCAAACGGAAAAATCCGCAGCCGCCCTGGCGGTGTATCGAGGCAGCATGCACGAGCCGGATAACCGTCCGGGACTGGCCCACTTTCTCGAGCATATGCTGTTCATCCAGACGGAAACGTATCCGGAAATCGACGGTTTCCAGAACTACATTCGCGCCGGCGGTGGCTCGTCCAACGCCTATACCGCGCTCGATCACACCAACTATTTCTTCGACATTCAGCCCGCGGCGTTCGATGAGGCGCTGTCACGCTTTGCCCACTTCTTCATCGATCCCATCATCAGTCAGGAATACTCGCTGCGCGAAAAGAATGCGGTCGACTCGGAGTATCGCATGCAGCTGCGCGACGACGGCTGGCGCGGTTATATGGTGGGCAAACAGGCCATCAACCCGGCGCATCCCGCGTCGCGGTTCACGATCGGATCCCTCGACACCCTGGACGGTGACATTCACGAAGACCTGACCGTGTGGTTCGAAACCAACTACTCGGCCGATCAGATGGGGCTGGTTGTGGTGAGTCCCGCATCGCTCGACGACATCGAGGCGCAGGTGACGCCGCTCTTCGGCAGAATCGCAAACAAAGACATCGGGCCGGCGCACCCTACCGTGCCGATGTATACCGACGCTGAGCTGCCCACCAGGCTCGACATCGCCACATTGAAAGAAGGCGCCCAGGTCAGCTACCTCTTCCCGATGCCGAGCACGCGGCCGCTGTATCGCACGAAGCCGCAGCTCTACATCGGCAACCTGCTCGGCCACGAAGGCACCGGCAGCCTGTATCAAACCCTGAAGCAGCGCGGCTGGATCGAAACGCTTAGCGCCGGTTCCAGCGATCTCGACCACAACGCCAGCGCTCTGTCCGTAACGGTTGAGCTCACGCCCGACGGCGAGGCTAACCTCGACCGCATCACGGGTCTGCTCTTCCAATACGTGGACCTCATCCGAGATCAGGCGCCGCAGCAGTGGCTGTACGACGAACAGGCACAGGTGGCGGCGCTCGGCTTCCGCTTCCAGGAGAAGTCGACGCCGATGAGCCTCGTCTACCAGCTGGCGCCGCGCATCGATCACTACCCGCCATCGGATCTGCTGGTGGCGCCATTCCTGATGGAAGGTTTCGACGCGGCGCGAATCGAAGAATTCCTGAGCTACGTGACGCCGGACAACATGCTCATGCAGGTACAGGCCGCAGGGGTGGTCGGTGAAACCGAGGAACCCTGGTTCAACGTACCGTATACGTTGAGCCGAACCGAAGCGTCGTGCACGCCTGTGGCGGATGTGGCTTTCACCCTGCCGCAGAGCAATCCGTTCCTGCCGGACGACCTTACTCTCAAGCCTGAGGATGACACCGCCGTTGCGCGGGCGCTCGACGAGCCGGGTCTCGAAATCTGGCTGGACGCTGATCCCTCCTTCGGCAGCCCCCGCGCCAACCTGCTGCTGGAGATTGCCGTTGAAGACGGTTTCGAGTCGCCGCGCGATCGCGGCATGGCGCAGCTCTATCGGCTGCTCGTCGAGGACCGTCTGAGCGAGCTCACTTACCCCGCGTACCTGGCCGGTCTTGGTTACAGCCTGTCCGTCCCGGATGCGGGTTTCGAAGTCCGCGTGAGCGGTTATCAGGACAAGCAACGGGCACTCCTCGAGCCCGTGCTCGCCGCACTCATGGAAAGCCGCTTCACTGAGGAACGCTTCGATTCCCTGAAGGCATCCCTCATCAAAGACTGGCGCAACGCCGCCAAGGAACGGCCTTTCCGCCAGGCATTCGCGGCGCTGTCCGATACGCTGCGCAGCGGCCGCTGGCCGCGTCCGCAGCTCATCGCGGCAATGGAGCCCGTGACCCTCGAGGATCTCGAAGCCTGGCGCGCCGAGCATCTCGACCACGTTGCCGTACGCGGTCTGCTGCACGGCAACGTCGGTGCGGCCGACGCCCGGGCGCTGGGAGAGCTTCTCAAAGCGGAGCTGCCGCTCGCCGAACAAACCTTTGTCACCGCTGAGGCGCGCGACGTCGTCGGCGCGCTGCGTCTGCAACTGCCTGTCGAGCATGACGACGCAACGCTTGTCCTGCACATACAAGATCCGGACACGTCCTATGCAAGCCGCGCGCGCAGCTCGCTTGGCGCGCAGATTCTGCAGCCGGACTACTTCATGGAGCTGCGCACCGAGCAGCAGCTGGGCTACGTGGTCAGCGTCAGCAACCGCCCGGTCGCCAAACGCGGCGGTATCTCGTTCATCGTGCAGTCACCGAATACCTCTTCCGCCGGTCTCGAGGCTGCCACAAGAGCGTTCGTCGACACCTTCGTTGCAAACTGGTCCGATATTTCCGACGCAGACTTCGAACAGCACAAAGCGGGCCTCATCAACCGTCTGCTGCAGACGCCGAAGAACCTGAACGAGCGGACGCAGCAATACTGGGCGGATCTGACGGACGAGGTGCTCACCTTCGACAGCCGCCAGCAGGTTGCCGACATTGTGGCCACGCTCACCCGCGAAGACATGGCGGCGTTCTTCGAACGCCTGCAGGAAAACCTCACCGGCGATCGCCTGGTGATCTTCACCCGCGGCAAGTTCGAAGAGATACCCGAGGAAGGCACGCTCCTGAGCGATGCCACCCAGGACTGGAGCGACGCGCCAAAAAGTTAGCGCAACACAGAGGGCTCCCTAGGCGCCGTTGTCCAACTGGAAGTTGTAGGGCGGCAGGGATTCGAGCAGGGCGCGGCCGTAGCGCTGCGCAACAATGCGTTTGTCGAGCATGGTGATCGTGCCGTGGTCGTTCTCATGACGGATGAGGCGCCCGCAGGCCTGCACCAGCTTGAGCGCCGCGTCCGGTACGGAGATCTCGTAGAACGCGTTGCGGCCGCGCGCCTCGGCCCACTCCGCCATGGCCCGGTCGATGGGATCATCCGGCACCGCAAACGGAATCTTCACGATGACGACGTGACGACAGTAATCGTCGGGCAGGTCCAGGCCTTCAGAAAAGCTCGCCAGACCCAGCAGATACGACGACTCACCCGCGTCAATGCGTTCACGATGCTGACGCAGGAGCACCTGCTTTGCACCCTCCCCCTGCACAAGCAACTTCTCATCGAGCGACTTCGGCAGCGCCTTCACGACGGCGTTCAGCTGGCGCCAGGAAGTGAAGAGCACCAACGCGCTCTGCGCCTGCGCCATCAGCTCCGGCAGCAGCTTGACCACCTCCTCGGTGTGAGCGTCGAAATCGCGCGGGTCCGACGCCATCGGCGGCACCGTGAAGGTGGCAATCCGGGGAAAGTCGAACGGACTGGGGATGCGCACCCGCAGCACCTCCGCAGACAGTCCGACCCGCTCGAAAAAGCGATCGAAACGCCCCATCGCGCTGAGAGTGGCCGAGGTGCAGATGACGCCAAACGCGCGCTGCCAGAGGACCTCGTCGAGAATGTGTCCGGGCTCTATCGGCGCGCTGACCATCTCGATGTCGTACGCCGTGCGATTGATCCAGCGGGCGTGCCGATAGTCTGAACCCCGGGCGTAGTCGGTAAAGAGCGCCAGCGCGCCCATGGCCCGGGTTTCGAGCTGTCCCACCGGCACCAGCCAGTCCTCCGCTTCGAAGGCGTTCTGCCAGTTTATTTCTCCCGCCACCGCGTCCTGCAGCAGGCCATGCGTACGATTGATGTCGTCGCCGAGCTTCGTCAGGTTCGGTATCACCGCATCCGCCAGCGTCCGGATATCGTCGGGCACGTCACCGAGCGCAAAGCGGCAGGTATCGAGGTCGTCGTCGCGCGCTTCGAACTCGAGCTCATGCAGCCCGGCGCTCAGCGCTTCGAGCGCGGGTCGCAGCACGCCGGTTTCGGTGGCGACGCTCGTGGCGAGCGCCACCAGCTCATCCGGACGGGCAAACCGCTGCGTGAGGCTGCCGAGCACCGCGTTGACATGGTCCAGCCACTGCAGCGTGCCGCCGATACGCGCGCTCGCGGAGAAGTGATTCTGGGTTTTGTCCGCGAGGTGATGGGCTTCGTCCAGAATGTAGATGCAGTCTTCCGGCTCCGGCAGCACGGCACCGCCACCCAGCGCCAGGTCTGCCAGCACCAGGTCGTGATTGGCGACGATGACATCGGTGCCTTCAAGCGCGTTGCGCGCACGGAAGAAGGGGCACTGCTTGAAGTAGCTGCAGCGATTGTTCGCACAGCCCCGATGATCGGTCGTGACGCCGCGCCAGGCGCCGTCCGGCAGTTCGTCCGGCCAGCTGTCGAGCTCACCGTCCCACTCACCCCTGCCAAAACGATCCAGCATGCCCTGATACAGCACCGTGTGGTCGCCGTCGTCGACCTCAAAGAGCGGGATCTCCTGCTGATCGTTGTACTTCAGATGATCGTCGAGACGTTTCAGACAGAGATAGCGGCCGCGGCCTTTGGCAAGACTCACGCTGAACTTGAGCTCAGCGTTTTCCTTGAGATCCGGGATGTCGTGCAAGGTCACCTGTTCCTGCAGGGCAACCGTAGCCGTACTCAAGACGACGGTTTTACCGAGCGTCTGTGCGGTGGGTATCGCCGCCAGGCAGTAACCCGCCGTTTTGCCGGTCCCGGTGCCTGCCTCGATGACCGCAATGCGATTGTCGTCGCTTGCCAGCGTCCGCGCCACGTGCGCGATCATCTCCCGCTGACCGCGCCGCGCCTTGAAACCGCGCGCGTTCAGCCAGGACCGATAGGCGGTCTGAATCTTGTCTTTGAGCTCTGAAGTGAGATTCGCGACAGGCTGCGCGGCGGATCCGTTCATCGGGGCTAGCTTACTTGTCGTACATGTTGGTGGCCACTGTTGAGTCACTTCACCGGGTGTGAGAGATTGCCGCGCGCCATGAAAAAGAACCTCATCATCGCGGTGCTGCTGACCGCCACTCATGTCCACGCAACGGAGCTTGCGCTGCCCGTGGGATTTCAGATTGAAACGCTCAACTTCGCCGTGCCGAACGCACGGCAGATGGCGCTGACCGACAACGGCACCCTGATCGTCGCAACGCGCCGCGCGGGCAACGTGTACGCCGTACCGGGAGCGCTGACCGACAGCGACCCCGAGGTCATCACGCTTTTTGATGATCTGCGCATGCCAAGCGGCGTTGCCGTGTATGAAGGTGACCTCTACATCGGCGCCGTTTCGCAAATCCTGCGGGTGCGCAACATCGAGCGGAATCTCAAACCCGATCCGAAGGCGGAGACGATCACCGACGCGCTGCCCGACGATGCGCACCACGGCTGGAAGTATCTGAAGTTCGGTCCGGACGAGCAGCTGTATGTTCCGGTGGGTGCGCCCTGCAACATCTGCCTGGAAGACGATCCCCGCTACGCCAGTCTGTTACGGATGGATCCCGACACGGGCGACACCGAAGTCTGGGCGGAAGGCATCCGCAACACGGTCGGCTTCGCGTGGCATCCCGCGACCGCGAAGCTGTGGTTCTCCGACAACGGCCGCGACATGATGGGCGACGACGTGCCGGCCGAAGAGATCAACGTCATCGAGCGCCGAGGCCAGCACTTCGGTTACCCGTTCGTGCACGCAGGCGACATCCCGGATCCGAAGTATGGCGACCATGAAGCCGCGGAAGGGAGGACGTTTGTCGCACCAATCGTGAAAATCCAGGCACACTCCGCGGCGCTTGGCCTCGATTTTTATACCGGCAAGCAGTTCCCGCAGCGTTTCCAGAACGCTCTCTTCATCGCCGAGCATGGCTCCTGGAACCGCAGCAAGAAAGTCGGCTATCAGGTGAGCGTGGTCACCGACCGCAACGGCACGCTCGAGTATACCCCCTTCATCACAGGCTGGCTCGAGAACGAAAAAGTGAGCGGTCGACCGAACGACGTGTTGGTCACCCCCGACGGCAGCCTGCTGGTGTCAGACGACCAGCAGGGTGTGATCTACCGGGTGACCTATGCAGAACCGGACCTTGCACCGCTGTAGCGCGCTCCTGGGTTGAGAGCCCTCAGCGTGCCCGGGTAGAGAGCCTTCAGCGTGCTTGGGTAGAGAGCCTTCAGCGTGCTTGGGTAGAGAGCCTTCAGCGTGCTTGGGTTGAGAGCCTTCAGCGTGCCTGAGTAGAAAGAAACAGCAGCATCACGCCTTCAATCAGTTGGGCAAACGCGGGAATCGCCAGGAGCCCCACCGCCCAGAGCACCGCAATACCGGCACAGGTCATCGCGTAATTCTTCCAGCTCATGATTCGCTACTCCTCGGCGCCATTTCGAAAATCCAGGTTTCGTCCTCGGCAATACTGCGCCTGAACTCCTCGATGAGATCCGGCGGCGCGCCTTCCGGCGCGTACTTCTGCAGCATCTTCTGCGCCACCCCTTCGATGATTGCCGGGTCTTTCACCCGTATGAGCTGACGCTCGTAGCGCACACCTTCAATCCGGGCCACCCCGAGGTTGTTACCCGCTTCCGCTTCGAACGCCCAGTCTTTCCAGATCCTGCCGAGGAAAGATTTCATGTACCCGCTCGGCACATACACCTTGCCGTCGCTCTCCATGACAAATATGCGCCGCGAGGCCATGGGATCGTTGAGCTGCAGCTCAATCGTGAAAACGTCGTCCGTGAACGACCAGTCCGGATCCGCCCCCGTATGCAGCTCGCCGGAGACCAGCTCACCGCCGGGAAACAAGACGGACGGACCGTCCGCGCCTGAATTTTTCATCCTCAGCGTAACAATGGTTGTCAGCAACAAAAGCACCAACACGCCGAGGATTTGAACGATTATACGTACCATGAGATGTACCTCCCGAAGCCATGTTAGCGCGCAAAGATTTCAGCGCAAGGAGGCCCCCAGCAGCTCGCGCGCAATCACGTGCCGCTGCACCTCGTTCGGACCCTCGCCAATGCGGCGGATGCGCATCTCGCGGTACCAGCGCTCGAACGGCAGATCTTTGGCAACGCCGAGGCCGCCGAACATCTGCATGCAACGATCCACCACCCGGCCGCCAGCCTCGGTGGCAACGAGCTTGGCCATCGCCGCCTCTTTGCGGAAGGGCTGCCCCTGATTCGCCTTGTTCGCCGCATCGAGCGTAATCCAGGTCGCCTGCCTGATGTCGATCTCGTTATCGACCAGCATCCATTGGATCGCCTGCCGGGTGGACAAAGGCGCGCCAAACGTCTCGCGCTGGGGCACGTACTCGAGCGCCATCTCCTGCGCCTTGATGGCGACGCCAATACAGCCCGCGGCGTAGGGAATGCGCTGACGAGTAAGCCGGTCGTTGGCGATGGCAAAGCCCCGATTGAGCTCACCCAGAATATTGCCGGCCGGCACGCGCATGTCCTCGAACTGCAGCTCGGTGGCGTAGTGCGCGGAACGCAGGGTGTGCACGATGCGGCGTACATGAAAACCGGGGGTGTCGGTATCGACAACGAAGCACGTGACGCCGTTGCGGCCTTTGTCCGCATCCGTGCGCGCAAATACGAGCCCGTAGTCCGCTTTGTCGGCGCCGCTGATCCAGAGCTTGCCGCCGTTGATGATCCAGTCGTCGCCGTCCTGCACCGCCTTGGTCTGAATCGCGCGTGCCGGATCCGAGCCACCTGAGGGTTCAGACAAACCGAAGAAGCCGCGCTTTTCCCCACGCAGCGTCGGATACAGATACTTCTCCTTCTGCTCGTCCGTCGCTTCGAAAAGCTGCGCAAGCCCGGCACCACCGAAGGTGCCGTAGCAAGGCGCATACAGACCGGCCCGGTGCTGGGACATTTCAATGGCAATGAGCGTGCGGGTGACGAGGTCTATGTCCGGGCCGCCGTATGTAGGAGGAATGTCGAGCCCGTAAAGACCCATCTCTTTTGTTTTCTCGACGAGACGCTCACGGTCCTCAGGCTGCAGCTCGTCGGCATCAGGGTCGAGGTCGAGCTCGAGTGGCAGGATTTCCTCACGCACATAGCGGCGCACCATGCCGACAATCATGTCCTGTTCTTCTGTGAGGTTCAGATCCACTACGCGGGACTCAGCTTGCCGAGCCTGATGGGCGGAATCTCCATCGGCAGCTCGCCGTGGTCGGCCACGTGGACCATGAGGAGCTCGCGATAGCGGGTGTGGTAGCTGGTTGTGAGCTCGTAGCGAACCTGTGTGGCCTCAGGGTGAGACGCCAGCGCATCCGCAACCACGCCCTTGAGCCCGTAGATATCCCTGCCACCGGCAAAGCCGATGAAAAGTACGTTTCCATCAGCGTCAGCCAGTTGAAAAACACCGAGATGACCGTGCAGGCGGGACAGTGCCTCATCGGCACTCATCCACGGCTTGGTCATGCGAATTGCCATCAGTTGCGGATATCAACTTCAACTTTCTTCTTCGGCATCACCGAAATCTCCATCGGCGCAAAATGCTCCATGTCGACGTCTATGAGGTACGGGCCATCCGCAGCCATGGCGGTGTCGAGAGCCGCCTCAAACTCTGCAACGCTCTGCACCCGTTCGGCGGGTACCCCCATGCTTTGCGCCATCTGCGCAAACGCAACCTTGCCGAGATCCGTCTCGTTGATGCGGCCGAAGCGGGTATCCTGCAACCAGCGCAGAACGCCGTAACCCGAATCATTGAAGACACATACGATGAGCGGCACCTGGTACTGAGCGCAGGTTGCAAGCTCGGTGGCGTGAAACATGAATCCGCCGTCGCCGTGGATGACCACGGTCTTCTTACCCGTTGCGATGGCAGCGCCCACGCTCATGGGAAAGCCCGGCCCGATGGCTCCGGACGTCGGGTTGATGGATGTCCGCGGCTCGTATATCGGAAACTGCTGATTGCCCCAGTTGTAGGCGGAGATCGTCTGGTCGCGCACGAAGACACCGTCGCGCGGCAGCCTCGCACGAATGGCGTCCATCACCTGCGGCCAATCCTCGCCGAGGCGCGCGCGCATGGCGTGGCGTACACCGTCCCGCGCTTCCCACACGACCTGATTGAACTGTCCATCGTTTGGCAGCGTTTCATCGAGTCCTGCATTGATGGCCGCGAGCGCGGCTTTCGCATCGCCGAGAATGCCGAGATGCGCGGTGTGGGTGCGGCCGATCATGTTGCCGTCGATGTCGATCTGGATCATTTCTCCAGGCGGCGTCTGCGCCTGGAACTGTCCGTCCACGCCCACTGCAAACTTGGTACCCACCGCAATGGTGAGATCCGCGCCCTGGATGGCGTCGTAGATACCCGCGCTGTTGTAGTAGTTTCCGACACAGAGTTCGTGGTCCTCGGGGATTATGCCGCGGCCATCAACGGTGGTCAGCACCGGGCAGTCGAGCTTCTGCGCAAGCGCCTGTAGCTCGGCCGTGGCACCCGCGGCGATCACGCCGCCACCGGCGACGATGACGCGGCGACCGCTGTTCTTGATTTTGTCGATGGCCTGATCGATGCGCTTCTCATCGGGCATGAACTCGGCGCCCGTGTCCGGATAGGCAAAGTCCATGCGCTCCGCTTCGGCGTACTGCAGATCAATAGGGATCTCCAGCGCGCCCGGCGCCGGTCGCCCGGTGAACATGTCGTTCAACACGGTGGCGAAAGACAGTCCCAGCTGCGAGATGTGCCGCGGGCTTTCCACACGTCGGCAAACGGACGCCAGCATCGGCACCTGATTCTCTGCCTCGTGCACGTACGACAGGCCTTTGCCGTAAAACGCGGTCTCCGCCTGGCCGGTGATCACCATCACCCGCGATGAGCCATACTGCGCCTCATACAGCCCCGTCACCGTGTTGGACGTGCCGGGTCCGGTGGAGGCAATCATCACCCCCAGCTTTCCCGTCGCCCGCGCATAGCCGTCAGCTGCGTGTGTGCCGGCTTGTTCGTGACGCACGTCGATGATCCGGGTTTTGCCCAGCCTGTTGATGGCATCCATGATGGGCATGTTGTGAATGCTGACAATGCCGAACACATGCTCGACGCCCAGCTGCGCCAGCGCGTCGGCGATGAGGTCCGCTCCCGTGTAACTCATGCGGCTGCCTTAAGTTGTGAAGTGTCGATGTTGTAGAGCGAAGCCACGTTGTCGCAGAGAATGCCGCGGGTCTGCTCGTCGGTGAGATGTTTCGTGTGCTCCGCCAGCATCTCCTGGGACCAGGGCCACGTGGAATCGCTGTGCGGAAAGTCGTTGGCCCAGAGAAGCCGCCGCCAGTTCATCTGATCGGCACATTGAAACGCCACCCAGTCGTCCTGGAACGTCGTGTAGATATGCTCGGAGAAATACTCGGACGGCAATCTCTCGAGCGTCACCCCGGGCGCAAGCCAGTTGCGGTGGCGTTTGTAGGCGTGGTCCATGCGATATAAGTAGTGCGGCACCCAGCCGGCGTCAGCTTCGACACAGACAATCTTGAGCTCCGGATAGCGCTCGAACACCCCGCCGAAAATCATCGTGCCCATGATGTCCTGGTTGCCGCGAATGATGGAGAGAAATGTGTTGATGCGCGGCCCACGGGTATGGGCATTTTTCATCGTGAGGATATGGAAGGACAGCGGCAGACCCAGTTCGATCGCCGTTTCCCAGACGGGATTGTAAATCTCCGAGTCGTAGTCTTCTTGCGCCGGTTCGCCCGGCATCATGACGCCGCGCAGGCCCAGCTCCTTGATAGCGTGCAGGTCGGCAACCCCTTCGGCCGGAGAGCGCATGGCAGTCTGACCACAGCCGAGAAGTCGCACCGGATCCTCCGCGCAGTACTCGGCAATCCAGCGGTTGTACGCATCAAAGCAGGCTTTCTTGTAGTCGAAATCGCTGTGGTTGCAGATCATCATGCCGACGGTCGGGTAGATGATCTCCGCCGCGACGCCGTCCCGCTCCTGCTCCCCGATACGCGCCTTCGGATCCCAGCCGCCGCGATGGAGCTGATCGAAGGTCACGCCGGTCTCGGTCAGCTCTTCTGCATCTTTACCGGCGGCGGCAACGAGGCCCATCGCAATGGGGCGCTTCATGCCGTCGATGATGAAAAGATCCCCCTTCTCACCGGCGTTCACCATCTTTGGCGCCTTGTCGCGCCACTCTGGATCGATGTACGCGGTGTACGTATCCGGATGTTCGGTGATGTGCGAATCCGCAGAGATTACCGGAAAGCCCTGTACGGCCATGTTTACCCCTCCCCCGAGATGGACAATCGACTATCGCGACCGGGGTGGGAGGTGTCAAGCGCCCCCGGGGTGGCAACCAGCCCCCGGGGGGTCAGCGACTACCGGATGGTAGACAGCAGCTCGGGCGCGGTCACAAGCTTGCGCACACCATGCGATTTGGTCTCGTTGAATACGTTGTCGCTCTCTGCCCAGCGATGCAGCGAATGGATGTCCAGCTTTTCGCATTGCGGCCGCACGCTCCAGGTGACCTGGGCAGGCGAACACGCAGACTGGGTATAGCTGGGCCCGGTGGTCGAACCGAGAAACTCCACCGGCAGACCGGTGGAAACGGGCAGGCTGCGCGGCTGGTGAAAACCGTTCTCTTTGTTGCCCTGGTACGCCATGTCCATGAAATCGAGGGCGTGGGCGTCGTTTACGACGAGAAACACCTGAGTTTCGACCCGCAGGAGCGGGCTTTCACAGTTTTCCGGGACACACGCACCGAGCCCTTCGCCAGGCGTTGCGTCACAGGAGGTGTGCACCCAGTGGACCTCGATCGTGTCCCCGGGCTTGACGTCTTTGTAAGCACCCGGTGCAGGCGCGAGCTCCGCGTCCGTCAGGTCGCGGCTGTCGTTACATGCAAACCCCGCGTCACCGTCAACCACGGCGAGGTTAAAGCCGGGGCCCCTGTGTTCCGCCTGGGTATGGGAGTGAATGTTACAAAGGTTCATTTCCGAGCTGGGCGGCGCCATAGGAAAGGTCACCTGGTTCAATCCGTAGCCGTTGGAGATGTCACGCGGCGTCTGCGGCCCCGCGTCCAGGCAGAGCTCTGCCTTGCCGTGATTGTCTGCCCGAGCTTCGAGAGCCAGCGCCGCAAAAATAGTCGCCGTGACGAGAACCAGGTATTTCATTATCTAAACCGCCGCGATAAAAGCGGCGAGCATAGAGTCTCTCGATCGCGGACGCCATTCAGGAATTTGGAGAAGATACTTCGTAAAAAACTGAGCAATCCCGGCATAACCAATAGATCGCCGAACGATCCTCGCGCTCCCGACGACGGTACGTGAATTCCGGCTGGATCTCCCGTGCGATCCGATAACACACGCCTGTGGTTATCCCGCGTTTGACAGTATCCGCAATCCCGCGCGAGTATGGATGGTTGAAAGATCCGGGATATGAGGGAGAGGACATGAAATTCGGTATTTTCTACGAACACCAGTTACCCCGCGACTGGGAGGACTTCAGCGAACATCAGCTGATTCAGAACTCGCTGGCGCAGATTGAGCTCGCTGATCAGCTCGGCTATGACTACGCGTGGGAAGTTGAACACCATTTCATGGAGGAGTATTCCCATTCCTCCGCACCCGAGGTGTTTCTTGCCGCCGCCAGCCAGCGCACCAGGAACATCCGCCTCGGCCACGGCATCATCCAGCTGACCACCAACCATCCAGCGCGCGTGGCCGAACGAGTAGCCACGCTGGATCTAGTTTCCAACGGACGGGTGGAGATGGGCCTGGGTGAAGGCTCATCGGTCACCGAACTGCACCCGTTCAACCTGCGCTTTCGCGACAAGCGTGACGTATGGGAAGACGCCGTGCGCTGCACGCTGCCGATGATGTACAACCACGGCTGGGAATACGAAGGTGAATACTTCCACTTTCCGAAACGGGCGGTCGTGCCAAAGCCGCTGCAGAAACCGCATCCGCCGCTGTGGGTCGCCTGCTCCCAGCTCGACACGATCAAGTATTCCGCGCACCGCGGCATGGGCGCGCTCTGCTTCAAGTTCGTCAACCTCGCCGCAGCGGAAGCTTGGGTGAACGCGTACTACAACACGTTCCTGCACCATCAGGAAAAGCTGGCCGACTACGCTGCCAATCCCAACATCGCGGTTGTCGGCGGCTTCATGTGCGCTGAAACCGACGAAGAGGCTTGGCAGAAAGCCGACGGCTGGACCTTTTTCCAGTTTGCGCTGCAGCTTTACGGCAAAGAAGGCCCGTTCGAGCCCGGTGAGGTGAATTTCTGGGAACGATACCAGGAGTGGAAACAGACGCCTGCCGGACAGAAGCGCAGCGGCAGCGAGCTCATCGGTTCACCGGATACCATCCGCGAACGGCTGAAAGAGCTCGAGGACGCCAACGTCGACCAGGTCATTCTCCTGAATCAAGCCGGGAAGAATACGCACAAGGACATCTGCGACTCTCTGGAGCTCTTCGCGAAAGAAGTCATGCCGGAGTTCCACGCGCGGGAAGACGAGCACCAGGCCTGGAAACAGGCCGTGCTGAACGGCGAGATCGAGCTCGAGGACATCGACACCGAGCCGTTCAACATCTCCCGCGGTCGCGAGCCGACGCAGAAATCCACCAAGGAAGCCCGGGATATGGTGGCCGGTACTTCAGGCCGCACGGCTTCCCAGGCGGTGGAATGACTCAGCCGGCCTGAAGCTCAGCGAGAATCTCGTCGATCATGGCGTAGCCGCTGCCCCAGCCGCCGTCCATGTTGGACATCGCTTCGGCGAAGCACGCAATTTCGGCATCGGTCGCCTCGTGTGGCACCTGTGACAGGCGCACGTCGGTGCGCTCGCCCCGGTCCGTAAACGTCACCGTCGTGATGAACACGCGCGGCCAGTCCGGCATCATCGGATTGGGCGCGTCGTTCCACTCGGCATCCGTGGACGAGTGATGCTGCCAGACCATCTTCGCCGGAGGATCAACCTCCAGGAACACCACTTTCTGGAAATTGGAGGTTTCGCCCCAGCGCATTTCGTTCAACCAGCAACCGCCGGGCTCGAGTTCGAACTCGTGAATCACCGTGTCCGCACCCGGGCCGTACCAGCGATTCAATAGCTCAGGATCCGTCCAGGCACGCCAGACGAGCTCACGGGGTGCGGCAAAGCTCCGGTCGAGTGTGTATTCCGGCAGGTCGCTCATGTTGGTTTCCTCTGTTTGCGTTGTGTGAGTTGGGCCGTCGACTGCATCTCGGCGAGCACCGCGTCCAGCTGGTCGAAACTGCCTTCCCAGAACGCCTGCAACGCTTCGAGCCAGGCGACCGCTGCTGCCAGCTGCGCACCGTTCAAGCGTGCGGGACGGCGCTGGCGGTCGATATCGCGCTCCACCAGCCCCGCGTGTTCGAGCACCTTCAGATGCTTCGAGATGGCCGGCTGACTCATCGCAAACGGCGCGGCAAGCTCCGTCACCGTCGCCGCACCCCCGGCAAGCTGCTTGAGCATGGCCCGTCGCGTGGGATCCGCCAGCGCGCCGAAGATGCCATCGAGCTGAGACTCGGTTAAATAACCAGATTGTTCTATAACCATTTGGTTATATTACCGCCTGCACCGCAGAAAGCAAGCCGTGTCAACCGGCTACAACATGCCTTCGCGGGTCACGAACGAGACGATGTCCGGGAGACCGGTTTGATCCTTGAGGTTACTGAATACGAACGGCTTATCGCCGCGCATCTGCCGGGCATCCCGGGACATGACGTCCAGAGATGCGCCAACCAGGGGGGCAAGATCAATCTTGTTGATGATCAGAAGATCGGAGCGGGTAATGCCGGGTCCGCCCTTGCGCGGGATCTTGTCACCCGCGGAAACGTCGATGACGTACAGGGTGAGGTCCGACAGCTCCGGGCTGAAAGTTGCGCTCAGGTTGTCACCTCC
The DNA here is from genome assembly GCA_028285415.1 of Pseudomonadales bacterium. Lineage (GTDB taxonomy): Bacteria > Pseudomonadota > Gammaproteobacteria > Pseudomonadales > Azotimanducaceae > UBA4421. The sequence goes on along the minus strand of JANQPF010000021.1, from coordinate 115,846 downwards.
GCTTTCCACAAAAATCACATCAAGTGATCCGTGCAGATCCTGCAGCTCGGCAATGGCCGTCAGATTCATCGACGCGTCTTCCCGAATGGCAGTGTGAGGACAGCCGCCCGTTTCGACGCCGCGGATTCGCTCCGACGGCAGCGCATCGTGGCGGGTGAGGAACTGAGCATCCTCCTGGGTATAGATGTCGTTGGTCACGACCGCAATGCTGTATTGCTCTCGCAGCGCGCGACACAGCGCCAGGGTCAGGGCCGTCTTGCCGGATCCTACCGGGCCACCGATCCCCACGCGAAGGGCTTGCTTTGTCATGATGATCTCTCCTAACTGCGAAACAGACGGCTGTACTGGTCCTCGTGCCGGGCGCTCAAGATGGCAAGGCCCGGCAGCGACCGACCGAGGTCTTCGTCTTGCAAAGACACCGCCCGGGTGACGGCTGCCTCGGCCATCGGCAACATCTCGCCCAGCAGGCGTTGACCGTCGGTCTGCCCCAACGGTACGAGCTTGATGGCTGCAGCCACCTGGTTCTCGAGCCACGACCAGACCAGACCGCGGGCGCCTGCACTGCACTCAACGTGCCAGCGCACGCAGGCAAGCGCGTACAGGGTTGTAAAACTCGGCTGCACAGGGCCCCCGGCACCCGCAATCCGCAGATCCACGAGCAGCCGCTGCAGCGCTCTGCCCATGTGCCGGTCCTCAGCCAGGAGCTCATGGGTCTCGCGCAAGGCCTGTAACTGCCGTGTCCATTGATCGACCACGTCCAACCTGCCGGCCTGCCAGGCATCGTACAGGCGCAGGTATACCGGCAGGTCGATGTGAGTCATGTTCTGTGCCATGAGCCCTTCGAGCCACGTCGCGCAGCTGGCGGCATCGCAGACAATCCCTTTTGTCACGGCCGCTTCGAGACCACCCGAATAGGCGTACGCACCGACCGGCAGCGCAGGGCTGATCAACTGCCACAAACGCCAGGTCGAAAGCTCACTCATGCGGGTGCCCGTGATGCCCGTAAGCGCCGGATTCCGGCTCGAAGCAGGCTACCTCGCAGGTGACTTCCAATCCGAGCTGCCTGCACATGTCGTCGAGCACATGGTCGCGCAGGTACCGCACCCAGCCGTTGCCAATCTGCAGCGGAACATGGCGGTTGCCGAGGTGATACGCACCACTGGCGAGCTGGCGAACGTCGTTGGACGATACCGTTGTAACCGCTTCTTCCGCCGCGCGAACGCGAATTCGGCGACCCGCAGGGCCGGTCAGCGTATCCCCACCACGCAGCACCGAGCCCCGCTCGATGATTACACCCACTTCCGTACCGTCCTCCAGCCGGGCGCGAAAACGGCTCTTCTGCCGCACCTCGTAAGGGAGACAGAGCACGCCGTCGACATGCTTGTCAGCGTCGTTCAGTTTTTCCGTCAGCTCCAGCATTGCGGTCAGAACAGGAAGTACCGCTGCGCCAGCGGTAGCTCAGCCGCCGGCTCGCAGGTCAGAAGCTCACCATCACAGCGCACTTCGTAGGTTTCGGGATCCACTTCCATGACCGGCTCATAACCATTCAGCACCATGTCACCCTTCTGCACGTCGCGGCAGCCGCTGACTGCAACCAGCCGGTGCTTCAGCTGCAGGCGCTCGCCCAGACCGTCGTCCAACGCAGCCTGGGAGACGAAGCTGACACACGTTGCGTTCCGCGCACCCCCCATTGCACCGAACATATTGCGATAGTGAACGGGCTGCGGTGTCGGAATGGATGCGTTCGGATCGCCCATGGCAGCTGCTACGATGAAGCCGCCTTTGATGATCAGATTGGGTTTGGTGGCAAAAAAGCGCGGTTGCCAGAGGACAAGGTCCGCGAGCTTGCCCACTTCCACCGATCCCACTTCGTGCGCAATGCCGTGGGTCAACGCCGGATTGATGGTGTATTTGGCGATATACCGTTTCGCGCGGAAGTTGTCGTTGCGTTCCGTGTCCGGCGCGAGCGGACCGCGCTGGGCTTTCATTTTGTGCGCCGTCTGCCACGTGCGGCATACCACCTCACCCACCCGTCCCATGGCCTGCGAATCGCTCGCAATCATCGAGAACGCGCCAAGATCGTGAAGAATGTCCTCCGCGGCAATGGTCTCCCGCCGGATGCGCGACTCGGCGAACGCAACGTCTTCGGCAATGCCCGGATCGAGGTGATGACACACCATGAGCATGTCGAGGTGCTCATCAATCGTATTCACCGTGTACGGTCGCGTCGGATTGGTGCTCGACGGCAGCACGTTGGGGGAACCGCAGGCTTTGATGATGTCCGGCGCATGTCCGCCGCCCGCGCCTTCCGTATGGTAGGTGTGAATCGTCCGTCCTTTGAAGGCGGCGATGGTATCTTCGACGAAGCCGGACTCGTTGAGCGTATCCGTGTGAATGGCCACCTGCACGTCGAAGCGTTCAGCGACGTTCAGACAGTTATCGATGGCAGCCGGGGTTGTCCCCCAGTCCTCGTGAAGCTTCAGGCCCATTGCGCCCGCGACAAGCTGCTCATCGAGCGCGAGCGGCAGGCTGGCGTTACCTTTGCCGAGGAAGCCGACGTTCATCGGTAAATCGTCGGCCGCGCGATACATCTGGTGGATGTTCCAGGGCCCGGGCGTGCAGGTCGTTGCGTTGGTGCCCGTGGCCGGGCCGGTGCCACCGCCCAGCATGGTGGTCACTCCCGACATCAGCGCCTCATCAACCTGCTGGGGACAGATGAAGTGAATGTGTGCATCGATGCCACCCGCGGTCAATATGCACCCCTCACCGGCAATGGCTTCGGTGCCCGGTCCAATGACAATGTCGACGCCCGCCTGCGTATCCGGATTCCCGGCCTTGCCGATCCCGGCAACGCGGCCGTTTTTGATACCCACGTCGGCTTTGACGATGCCCCAATGGTCGAGGATCAACGCGTTGGTGATGACACAGTCCATCACCTCGTCCGCAGGGCGCTGACTCTGACCCATGCCGTCGCGAATGACTTTGCCACCGCCAAACTTCACCTCGTCGCCGTAGCGCGTGTAGTCTTTTTCGACTTCGATGACGAGGTTGGTATCCCCCAGGCGCACGCGATCACCGGTCGTAGGACCAAACATCTCTGCGTACGCCGCGCGGGTCATCCGGGTCATGAGGTTGCTCCGTCCATTGCGCCCATGACCTCGCCGCGGAAGCCGAACGCCAGGCGGTCTCCGGCAAAAGCAACCAGCTCGACGTCGCGGCTCTGTCCCGGCTCGAACCGGACCGCCGTCCCGGCGGGGATGTTGAGGCGCATGCCCTGCGTGTCGGGGCGTGGAAAGTCGAGCGCCGGATTTGTTTCATAGAAGTGATAGTGAGAGCCCACCTGTATGGGGCGATCACCCGTGTTGACGACGGTCACCCGCAGCGTGTCCAAGCCGGCGTTGATCTCTATGTCACCGCGCTCCGGCAGAATCTCACCAGGCACGCGCGCCGGCGTATGCGGGATGGGGTTGTGCACGGTGACGAGCTTCGTGCCGTCGGGAAAGGTGGCCTCAACCTGAATCTCATCCATCATTTCCGCCACGCCGTCCATCACCTGGTCGTGGCTCAGGAGCGTCGTGCCGTATTGCATGAGATCTGCGACGCGACGCCCATCCCGTGCACCTTCCACGATGGCGTTGGAAATGAGGGCAACCGCCTCCGGATAATTCAGCTTCACCCCGCGCGCCAAACGCTGCTCTGCAACCAGCGCCGCCGTGAAGAGCAACAGCTTGTCTTTTTCTCGCGGTGTCAATTGCACGACGATTCCCCCCTCATTGTTCTCAAGTCGACCAGATGCGCGGTGCGCAGGGTGTCGGGCCGAGCAGGCTCGGCCGGATCGCAGACCACACTTCACGAAAGGCACTCAACGCCGCCTGGCTCTGACGCACTAGCGCACGCACTACCAGCAGTTGGTCCAGCAGCGTTGCCGCAAATCCTTCGGCATCAACGCGCAGCCGCTCACGCGCAATGCCAAGGAGCTGTTCATCCGCAGGATATGCAAGCATCACGCCAGAGACGGGGCTGCCGCCCAGACCCCAGGGCTCGCGCAACAAGGCGGATCCGCCTTCCAGAACAAGACGGTCGTCGTAGAGGAGACCGGACGGTCCCGCAATGGTCGTACGGAAGTCGGCATACCCCGTCGTGAAGCGCTGTTCGTCGGCGACCTTGCCGAGACAAAGCGTTTCCCAGCTCACGAACCGGGCGGCCTGCCCCAACTCGAAGTGCGTGTGCGAACGCAGGCGCGCGCCATCAAAGAGGATTGTCTCCTGCGGCAGGAACTCGAGCGCACCCTGCACGTTGAAACGCTGCGTAACCCGCGCCCCCGAGCACACGTTGCGATACGCCTTGGTGGCGCCCGGCGTCGTGATGAGGCTATGTGCCCCTGCTTCGACATCGGCTTGAATGCGGAGCTCGTCATCACCGACCAGGCCACCGGGCGGATGCAGGAGATAGGTGTGATTGACACCGTCTTCCGGAAAGAACGGCCGCTGCACCCGCAGCGGGCCAACGTGCTCGTGACGCAGCAGCGTACGCCCGCCCAGCTCGGCATAGCGCAGCGTCAGCGCCGCCTGCCAGCCAGGCGTACGGTGTCTTACCCGGGATGCATCCACGGCCATTCGGTTTCCTCTCATCCACATTTGGCGCACCAAAGCGGTGCGCGCGAGCCTCATTTTGGGGCGTGAATCGCGTCATAGCGACGCACCACCCGCACCAGCGCGGCATACGCAGCGCCTGGCAGACTCTTTGCATTATTCAGAGAAAGCACTGCATCAGCTGTGCCAGGCGCAATGGGAGGCGCACCTCATGTCAGATCAAATCGACCCCCGCTCATGACACCCGCCGCGCTGGTCTTCACCGACTTAGACGGCACGTTGCTCGACGACGGCTACGACCTCGAAACCGCTGCGGAGGCGATCAACGCCTTGCAGGCGCGCAACGTTGCGGTGGTTCCGGTGTCGAGTAAAACGCTGCCGGAGCTGGCGGCGCTCGCTGCCTTCATCGACGTGCCCACCCCATGGATCTTCGAAAACGGCGCCGGCATTGCCTGGCCGCAGGATCTCACCCCGGCGGGCTCATTCGTCCAGAAGTTCGGGCGCGCCATCGAGCTGCACGAACCGGGTTATGCAGAAATCTGCAGACTGCTGGCGGCGCTGCGCAAACGGCACGGTTTCGCGTTCCACGGATTTGCGGACATGAGCGCGCTGGACGTTGCGAACACCACCGGGCTCACAACGCTGGGTGCCCATCAGGCCAAAGACCGTCTGGTGAGCGAACCCATCGTCTGGCAGGACAGCGCCACCCGCCTCGACGAGTTCACCCTCGCCCTTGCCGATCTGTCTCTCAAGATCGTCGAAGGCGGACGTTTTCGACATGTCATGCCGCAGACTGACAAAGGCAGCGCCGCGAAGCGCGTCCGGCGCGTGTACCGCTACATGCAGGGACACGCGAAGCACACCGTTGCCTGCGGCGACAGTCCCAACGATCTACCGCTATTCAGAGTTGCCGACGTTTGTGTGATCTGCCCTGGACGTAACGGCGACTACCTGAGCATTCCAGAAATCCCGGCGGTTCAGGCCCGCGCAGCCGGACCGCGCGGCTGGGATGCGGCGGTCAACGCGGCCTTGACCCGGTGCGCAGCGAGCTGACGGAGAGCAACGAGCATGAGCGACTTTTTTCAGAACGGCATCATCACCACCCTGCACAACCTGGCCAACCGGCCGCTCGAAGATCTGGAGGCGGAACTCGAGACGTACGCTCAACAGCGGCCGATGACCCTGGTGTTACCGTGTCTTTACTCCGAACTCGAGCATCCTGCGCTCGCCCACATCGTGGACGAGTTGTCCAAGGCACGTTACGTCGGTGAAATCGTCATCGGTCTCGACCGGGCGGACGAAGCGCAGTACCGCCACGCGCTCAGCTATTTCTCACGTCTTCCGCAGAAACATACCGTCATCTGGAACGACGGCCCACGCATGCGGCAGATTCAGGAACAACTCGAGGCGCTCAGTCTGGCGCCGGGTGAGCTCGGCAAAGGCTGCAACGTCTGGTACTGCTTTGGCTACGTTCAGGCCGTCGGCGAAGCTCACGCCGTGGCGCTGCACGACTGCGACATCACCACCTACGACCGCGGCATGCTTGCACGCCTCTTCTATCCGGTGGCGCACCCGCGATTCAACTACGAGTTCTGCAAAGGTTTCTATGCACGCGTCGCGGAAGGCAAGCTGAACGGCAGGGTCAGCCGCCTCCTGGTCTCTCCGCTCATACGCACCATGAAAAAGGTGCACGGCGAGCATCCATATCTCGAATATCTAGACAGCTTCCGCTATCCCCTGGCCGGCGAGTTTTCGATGCAGATGGACGTCATCAAAGACCTGCGGATACCGTCCGACTGGGGACTGGAGATCGGCGTGCTCTCGGAAGTCTACCGCAACTATTCAACGAACCGGCTGTGTCAGGTTGAGGTTGCGGACAACTACGATCACAAGCACCAGCCGCTGTCGGCGGACGACGTCAGCCGAGGACTGTCGCGCATGAGCATGGATATCGCCAAGTCGCTCTTCAAGAAGCTCGCTACCTACGGCACGGTGTTCGACGCCGGCGCCGTGCGTACCATCAAAGCCACGTACCTGCGGATCGCACTAGACCTCATCGAGTCCTACGCCAACGACGCTGAAATGAACGGCCTGTCGCTGGACCGCGACGCGGAGGAGCGGGCCGTGGAGCTTTTTGCAAGCAACATTCTCAAGGCCGGCGAATCGTTCCTGGAAAGCGGTGAGGAGACGCCGTTCATCCCGTCCTGGAACCGCGTCACGAGCGTCTACCCGGACGTCTTCGCCGACATCAAAGCTGCCGTCGCAGCCGACAGCGACGCGTTCGGCCCGCAGCCGTCAATCCTGGCGGCGGTCTAAGTCCAGCCAGACCACCTGGTACGGCGCGAGATGCAGCGGCTCGGCAGCATCGTGCCAGGCGCCCGTCAGAATGTCGCAGCGCGCGCCGTCAAAGACGTGTCCCGGGACGAGCTCCTCTATCGACACACGCTGCGCCGTCGGCAGAAAAGAGGCGATGACCAGAATGCGCTGGCTTTCGCTTGCGCGCAGGAGCGCAAGCTGAGAGGCGGGTGTGGACAGCACCTCCTGCCGCGCCTCGGGACTGAACGCACTCTGCTGTCTGCGCAAAGCCAGGCTGTGAGTCAAACCCTCAAATACCTGCCGTTCCGGCAGCGTGGGATCCTGCAGACGCTCGAGGACCTCCGCCAGCTCGAGCTTGCCTCGGTTGATCGATCGCGTACGGCCGGTGTGTTCCACTTCACCGAGATCGTTGGCCTGCCCGAGCAGCGCGTTCAGGTAAATGGCCGGCACACCCTGGAAGGCGCAGAGGAGCTGATGCGCACCGATGAACGCCGGCACGTCCGCTGCATCCCCGCCGAACGCGGAAAAGAGCGAAATGTTGAGCTCGTAAGCGCGCTCCGTGCCGTCCGCCGTGCTGCGCATGCTGACGAAACCACCGCGCTCATGCACAAGCTCGATCAGCGACGCCACATCCGCCTCCGGCACCAAGCCTTCGAGGGGCCTCAGCCCGATCCCGTCGTGCGAGGCGATGAAATTGAGATACGCGCAGCCCGCGGGCGGCGCGTCCAGCGTCCGTGCCCAATCCTGCAGGTAGCTGCCGTCCTGGAAGAGATAGGCGTAGAGCAGCAGCGGCGCGAGACTGAACTGATACACCATATGCGCCTCGTCCCGTGCACCGAAGTAGCTGACGTTTTCCGCATGGGGGACGTTGGTTTCGGTCAGGAGCCGCGCATCAGCGCCGCTGATGTCGAGCAGCAGCCGCATGATTTTGACCACCATATGCGTCTCCGGCAGGCTCATGCAGGAGGTGCCGACCCGCTTCCAGAGAAAGGCAATGGCGTCGAGGCGGATGTAACGTGCGCCGCGCTCAACGTAGTCGAAGAGGATCTCGACGAACGCGCCAAGCACGTCCGGATTGGCAAAGTTGAGATCTACCTGATCGTCGCTGAACGTCGTCCAGACATGGCGCGTCCCGCCATAAGTCTGCACCGGGCTCAGGAGCGGCGTGTTGCGCGGGCGCACCACCGCATCAAGTTCGGTATCAGCGGGCACCTCGATAAAAAAATCTTTACCGGGGACGCGGCCGCTGATGAAGTCGGCGAACCACAGGTGCTCGCGCGAGCAGTGATTGATGACAAGATCGAACATCAGGTCGAAGCGCTCGGCAAGATCGGTCACGTCCGCCCACGTGCCGAGGTCCTCGCGCACGGCACCGTAGTCGCAGACTGCGAAGCCATCGTCGGAGGTATAGGGGTAAAACGGCAGCACGTGGATGCCGCTGAACGCCGTTTCGAGGTGAGCGTCCGCAAATGTTTTCAGCGTCGCGAGGGGCGGCCGACCGGACTCGCTGACGGTGTCACCGTAAGTGATCAGAAGCACCTGCTCGGCGGACAACGTCAGCGGTCGCGACGGCGGCACGCTGACGTTCTCCGCAATCTGCAGAAGCCGGCTGGCAAGCTCATCACCCATGCCATCGCCGTAAAGGTTCGTCAGCAACTGCAGGAGCTCATATTCCTGCTGGTTCCTTGGCAGACGCCGTGCGCGTCCGTTCTGTCGTGTGGTTTCCGAGCTCAACGTGTGGTTCATGACTAAACGGCGGCGACACCATACCAGGCTTTTTGCGTATGCATATATGGATAATGCAAAAAGCGTGCTCACCTTCCAGGTGCCGTCTTCATGACGTGGCTCGACTGGGGTGTGATGGCCCTCTATCTGTTTGGCATGCTCTTGCTGGCTGCCTTCATCGGCCGCAGCCAGCGCCATGCGCAGGATTACTTTCTTGCCGGCAACAACATGAGCAGCGCAAGCCTCGCAGCGTCCACCATCGCGACCCAGTGCTCGACGAACTCGCTCATGGGTGCACCGGCGTTCGTCGGTTTTGTCAGCGGCGGCGGCCTCCTGTGGCTGCAGTACGAGCTCGCAGTGCCGCTCGCCATGGCGGCGCTCATTTTCCTCATGATTCCGGCACGCCAGACCGGAGCCACCTCCATTTATGCCCTACTGGAGGACCGTCTCGGCGTCGCCAGCCGTCGCGTTGCGAGCGCGTCTTTCCTGCTCTTCCGCGGCGTCGCCACGGGCGTCACGATTTACGGTGTCGCAATTGTGCTCGCGCTGCTTCTGGACATCTCCTTCACCGCGGCCGTGGCGCTCCTCATGGTCATCACCATTGCCTACGATCTCCTCGGCGGGCTGCGCGCGGTGGTCGTCAGCGACGTCGTCCAGCTTGCGCTGCTGAGCGTGACGGTGCTCGTGAGCCTCTTCCTGATTGCCGACGTCGTTTCGTGGTCCGCATTCTTCGAGGCCCGCACCGAGACGCTCGTCAACGACTGGGGCGTGACCGGCAACGACTACGGCTTCTGGCCGATGCTCATCGGCGGCTTTTTCCTGTACATGGCCTACTACGGCTGCGACCAGAGCCAGGCGCAGCGCGTACTTGCAGCAAAAGACGACCGGGCCGTACAGCGGGTGCTGTTCTTCAACGGCTGCTTCCGCTTCCCATTGGTGCTGAGCTACTGTCTGCTGGGTCTCGGGCTCGCAGCGTTTGCCGCGGGTCACGCCGACTTCGTCGCAGCGCTTCCGGAAAATCAGGCTGGCGAACCGAACTACAACCTCGTGTTCCCGCTCTATGTGCTGGAGAACTTCGCCCCGGGATTCGTTGGCCTCGTGATGGTGGGGCTGATGGCTGCGGCGATGTCCTCGATCGACTCCGCCATCAACAGCCTGTCGGCCGCGACAGTGGAGGACTTCGTCAAACCGTTCACGGATTTGTCGGGCGGGCAATTGCTGTGGACGTCACGTCTGGCAACGCTTGGCTGGGGAGTTTTCAGCCTGGCGCTGTCGTTTCAGGTTGAGGCCATCGCGCCCACCGTCCTTGAAGCCATCAACAAGGTGGGTTCCATGGCAAACGGTCCCCTGCTTGCGCTCTTCGGCACCGCCGTGTTGCTGAACGGCATTCGCCAGGCAGCCGCGCTGACCGGTTTTTTCGCGGGTCTCTGTGCCAACCTGGCGGTGGCCGTGCTGGCGCAGGACGTGTCCTGGCTGTGGTGGAACGTGATTGGCTTTGTCGTCGCAGCGGGTACCACGCTGAGCCTGAATCCGTTGCTGGGAGGATCCGCCGCAACCGCCAGCTGGCGTTATCCCGCCTGGCAGCCGAGCGTACGCGGTCTTGGTTTCATGGCACTCCTCATTCTGGCAATTTGCGCATCTCTGCAGGTCTTCACTACCAGCTGACCAGGGGATACATTACCCACCACACGACATTCCAGGACAGACACATGGGATACCACCACCTCGCAATGGCCGCGAAGGATATGGAAGCCATCCACAATTTCTACGAGCACATCATGGGCTTTCAGCTGGTAAAAACCGAGGTTGGGCCCTCTCCGGAGGGCGGCTGGGCCAAGCACTTCTTCTACCGCATGGAGGACAATTCCAAGTTCATCGCCTTCTGGGAGATGCACGATTTTCCGGGGGTCGACGAGCACTTCGAAACCAATATCTCTAAAGCGGCGGGCCTGCCTGATCACATCAATCACATCGCATTCGATGTCGCTGACGCCGCGGAGCTCGACGCGCGCAAACAGCGCTGGCTGGATGCGGGTCTCGACGTGATGGAGATCGATCACAACTGGTGTTACTCGATCTACACGAAAGATCCCAACGACAACCTCGTGGAGTTCTGCCTGACAACCGGCAGCTTCACCGAAGCGGACCGCGAAAACGCGCTGGCGCAGCTGACGACCACGGAACCCGAATTCTCACCACCACCGGCCAAAATCGAGACCCACTCGGCCGGCTGACGACGCTCAGGTCTCTTCGCCGTCCCAGTAATCGAGCTTCATGTCATCGCGGCCTACGAAGTGGAAGCCTTTGTAGGGACCGGCGTTGTTGCGGCGCACCATGAATTTGCCGCTGTCGGGATACTCGCAGATCTCAGTGTCTGACTTGCTGGATATGGCAATGTAACGCAGCACCTCCGGTCCGGTGTTCGTCAGCTTGTGAGCGAACTCGGGTCCGCCCCTCGGCGCTCCCAGGAGATCGCCGGAGCGGACCGGGTAAACCTCATCGCCAAACCGGTATTCTCCCTCGCCTTCCAGGACCACAAAAAGCTCGTCCTCGACGTGATGGACGTGGAAGGGACAGGCGGATTTTCCCGGGGGTAGCTCGGTATAAACCGCGCCAATCTGGGTGAGCGCGAGCACGTCGGCAATGTAGCCGTCCACTGCCTCATACAGTTCGCCGTTCTGGTAAGGCTGTCGCTCGAGATCGCGGACGTTGATTACGGGACGGTAGTGGTCTGCCATGCGAGGCTCCAGCGGTCAGCAATCGCCGTAGTCTAACTCACGCGTTGCGGCCGGCGGGCTCGGTTATGATGAAAGATCAACACAATCGAGGTGAATTCGTGGCAACTAAACTCGGCTATCTGATTCCTACCCGCGAACACATCATGCGTGGGGAGCATAGCGCGCGCACCCTGATCGACGCAGGTCGCAGGGCTGCCGATCTCGGCTTGGATTCACTGTGGGTCGGCGACTCTCTGACCGCGCGGCCGCGGCACGATCCGCTGACGATGCTGGCCGGTCTCGCAACGGCCATCGACGGCGTTGAGCTCGGCACCGCGGTGCTCTTGCCCGCGCTGCGTAATCCGGTGGTTCTGGCCCAACAGCTTGCGACGATTGACCAACTGGCCGAAGGCCGGCTGATCGTCGGTGCGGGCATCGCCGCGGACGCGCCAACCGTGCGCGCGGAATTTGCCGCAGCCGGGGTCCCCTTCGAAAAACGCGTGGGGCGTTTCATGGAGGGATTCCGCCTCATGCGCGCGCTCTGGAGCGGCGAACCCGTGAGCTGGGAGGGCCGCTGGCCGCTCGAAGATCAATCGCTTGCACCATTGCCTTTTCAAACAGGCGGCCCGCGCATCTGGATCGGCACGGCGAGCGACGCCGGGCTGAGGCGGACAGCCGAGCATTTCGACGGATGGTTCCCGATTGGACCGGACGCCACCACCATACGATCGAAGCGGGCAGAGCTCCTGGGACATCGGGGTGACAAGCCGATCACCACCGCCGTTTACGCCACCATCGCCATCATGGAAGACCCGGCAGCCGCCGAGCAGGCGATTGACGATTACCTCTTCGAGTACTACGGCATGCCCGGCAACATCATGCGCAGTTTTCAGGCCTGCTGTGGCGGACCGTTGGATCAGGTACTGGATTTCCTGCAGGGATTTGTCGATGCGGGTGCAGAGCACATTGTGCTGCGCTTCGTCGGCGATCACGACCGGGGACTTGCGGCCATCGCGTCAGCGCGAACGGCGCTGCGGTGAACTCTCCAGCGAATCCCGCAAGAAGACAAGTCAAACGCCCATCTTGGCTAGGGCTGCCACCACCTCCTGCATCATCGATTCGAGGCGAGGATGAGCCGCGGCAAACCGCGCGGCCAGACTTTCCGCCTGTTCGAGCACACCGCCGTCAGCCGGCTCGGTGGGCGGTTCGACCAGCTGGTGAATGTCTTCGTCCAGGGTGGTCAGGAGATCTTTCAGCTCCTGGTCAACCTCAGTCTCGCGTGCGAGTTCCTCATGCAGCGATTTGAGCGTGCCTTTTAATTCGTCGAGATCCACCCGCGCCTCCTCTAACGCCGACCTGCCAGTTTCAGCGTACGCCAAACCGACTCCGGCGTCAGCGGCATGTCCATACGCGTGATGCCGAGCGGCTTCACCGCATCCAGCACGGCGTTCATCACCGCCGGTGGCGCGCCACATGCGCCACCTTCGCCAATGCCTTTGACGCCCAACTCGTTGTTGGGGTCGAGCACTTCGTTGAAGGAAACGTCGATGTCCGTCAGGTGCGACGCGCGCGGCATCGCATAATCCATGAGGGAGCCGGTGATGAGCTGCCCTGCGTCATCGTAAACGGCATGTTCGACCAGCGTCTGGCCCACGCCCATCGCCACACCGCCGTGCACCTGACCGCCGGCAAGGAGCGGGTTGATGACGCGTCCGCAGTCATCGACGGCGGTGTACCTGACGACGCGCACAACGCCCGTCTCCGGATCAATTTCCACTTCGGCAACGTGACAGCCGTTGGGGAACGTAAAACCGGCGCCGCGATTGTAGCGGTGGGTCTTCGTGAGCCCGGTGCCACCAAACTCCTCCTCGGCAGCCTGAGCCACCTGCGCAAGCGCGACCTCCGCCTCACCATGGCGGAACACGCCATCTGCGTAGGTGAGCGTGTCGCGCGGCGCCTGCAGAAGTTCCGCCGCGACGTCCCGGGCATCCGCCATGACCGCAGCGCTCGCCTGACGCACGGCAATCCCGCCCATTTGCGAAGAGCGCGAGCCGCCCGTACCACCCCCAAAGGCCACTATGTCGGTGTCACCTTGATGGATATGGATCCGCTCGAAATCAATGTCCAGCGCCTCACTCAGCACCTGCGCATACGTCGTTCGATGACCCTGACCGTGGCTGAACGTACCGACGACCACGTCGACGTCACCGTCCGCGCGCAGCGTGATGACTGCCTCTTCTTCCGGCCCGCCGCCGCTCGATTCGACGTAGTATCCGACGCCGCGCCCGCGGAGCAGCCCCTGTGCGGCGCTCCGGGCTTGTCGCTCGGCAAATCCGTCCCAATCGGCCCGTTCGAGGCCAATGGTGAGCGTCTCGGCGAAGTTACCGCCGGTCAGCGCCACGCCCGACGGCATGGTATAGGGCATTTCGTCCGGCATGACAAAGTTGCGGCGCCGGAGCTCAAGGGCGTCGATGCCGGTGACGTTTGCCGCCGCCTCCATGAGTCGCTCCATCACATAGCAGGCCTCCGGACGACCTGCGCCGCGGTACGCGGCAACCGGCATGGTGTTCGTAAAGACGGTGCGCACCGAATGGTGCACATGGGGGATGCGGTACACGGTGCCCACAACGCGGCCGCCTGCCATGGTTGGCACGAAGGGACCCACCGCGGTGCAGAACGCACCCAGGTTCGCGGTCGTCTCGACCCTGAGCGCCATGCAGAGGCCCTGATTGTCGAATCCCGCAGTCACCCGCGTCAGATTGTCGCGACCGTGGGAATCCGCCAGAAACATCTCCGAACGATCGCCGGAGTACTTGACCGGGCGTCCGAGCGCCCTGGCGGCAAAAAGGCAGAGCACCGCCTCCGGATGCACTTCACCGCGAATGCCGAAGCCGCCGCCCGTGTCCGGTGAGACGACCCTCACCAGGTCGAGGTCTACGTTGAAGATGGCCTTGGCCAGCACGCCCTGCTGAGCGACAGCCCCCTGACTCGGGTTGTAGAGCACGTACCTGCCGTCCTCGAAACTACCGAGGCTCGCTCTCGGTTCGAGCGGGCTTGGCGCGACGCGATTGTTGACGAGATCGAGACTCACCTGGTGTGTCGAGGCTTCGAGGGCGGTGTCTACCGCGGAAGCGGATCCAACCTGGTAATGCACGCAGAGGTTGTCGCCGCGTGCTTCGTGAATTGTGGGTGCGTCCGGTGACAAGGCGAGGGCCGGATCGGCATTCGCCGGCAGGTCGTCGACATCGAGGCCTATGAGCTCAACCGCGTTTGCTGCCGCCGCCGGGGACTCTGCCACCACCGCCGCCACCGCCTGGCCGGCAAAGCAGACTTTGTCTTCGGCAAGCACGGGGCGGCGCGGAATGAACGCAGGCTCACCGTTCGCGTCTTGCAGGACTGCCCGACAAGGCAGGCCACCCAATTCCTTGAGATCGGCGGCGGTGTAGACCGCCAGCACACCAGGTGCCGCAGCCGCGGTCTCGATGTCAATGGCGTTGACGCGCCCGTGACTGAACGGCGAGCGGAGAACCTTCAGATAAACCTGGCCCGGCAGGTTGATGTCATCGGTGAACCGGCCGCCACCGGTGACCAGCCGGGGATCTTCGGTGCGCGGTACGCTCTGGCCGATCCCGAATTTCAATTTTCGCCGACTACGGGATTACTGAGCGTACCGATGGGGGTGACTTCTATCTCGATCCGGTCGCCGTGCTGCATGAATACCGGTGGATTACGCGCAGCGCCGACGCCACCCGGCGTACCGGTGACAATGACGTCACCCGGCTCGAGCTCGATGAATGTCGAGCAGAACTCAATCAGCTCTTCGAAGCCATGCACCATGAGCTCCGCTTTGGCGTTCTGCATGACCTCACCGTTCAGGCGCGTGGTGACTTCCATCTGGCTGATATCGCCGATTTCGTCGAGCGTCATCATCCACGGGCCAAACCCTCCCGTGGCAGTGAAATTTTTGCCCGGCGTGAACTGGCTCGTGTGACGCTGATATTCGCGGACGCTGCCGTCGTTGTAGATACCAAATCCCACCACGTGGTTCATGGCGTCAGCCTGCGAGATGCGCCGCCCGCCCGTGCCGATGACCATGGCAATTTCACCTTCGAAGTCGAGGGTATTGGATTCCCGCGGGGTAATCATCGGCTGCTCGTGCGCCACCTGGGCCGCGGCGAAACGCACAAATATCGTCGGCACGCCCTCACCGCCTCGGCCCGTCTCCTCCTGGTGCGCTTTGTAGTTGAGCCCAACGCAGAGAATCTTCTTCGGATCGGTGATGGTTGGCGCAAAGGTCAAACCCTCGAGCGGCAGATCTGCCTCATCTCCTGAGCGCTCGGCTAGCGTGGTCAACGCATCCGCCGCGATCGCCTCACGGAGCGTGGCGTACTCAGTCTTCGAAGCCACGTCGACGACCCCTTCGCCGTCGGACGTGACATAGCCGAAGGATGTCCGCCCGTCACGGACAAAAGACAGCCAGCGCATCAGTCGAACATGATGACGCTGCGCGCCACCTCCCCGGTTTCGAGCGCCGCCATACCTTCGTTGATGTCGGAGAGCTTGATGCGGTTGGACACGAGGTCATCGAGGTGCAGACGGCCCTGCAGGTAGAAATCCACGAAGCGGGGCATGTCCACGCGGAAGCGGTTCGAACCCATCATCGAACCCTGGATTTTCTTCTCGGAAAGGAAATCGACGCCATGCACCGCCACCATTTCGCCCGGCGGTATCATGCCGATGACCGTGGCGGTGCCGCCCGCCTTGAGCATCCGGAACGCCTGCTCCGCGGTCGCCTTGAGACCAATCGCCTCGAACGAGTAGTGCACGCCCCCGCCGGTGGCTTCGATGACCTGCTCGACCGCATCGCCGTTGCTGGCATCAACCACGTCCGTAGCACCAAATTTGCGGGCAAGCTCCAGCTTCGAAGGCACCATGTCGACGGCAAAAATGCGAGCGGCGCCGGCAATGGCCGCACCGTTGATGCATGAGAGCCCGATACCGCCGCAGCCGATGACCGCAACGGTTGCGCCCGGCTCCACGGCGGCAGTGTGTATGACCGAGCCCACGCCCGTCGTCACGCCACAGCCGATGAGCGCAGCGCGGTCCATCGGCATGTCATCGCGAATCTTCACCACCGCATGTTCGTGGACGAGCATCATTTCGGCAAACGAGCCGAGCTGGGCGAACTGCTGAAGCATCTGTTCTCCCTGATGCAGGCGCGGTTCTTCATCCTTGCCGCGCTTGGTTTCCGGTTCCTGGCAAAGCGACATGTGTCCCGTCAGGCAATGTTCGCAGTGACCGCAGAATACCGACAGACAGGTGATGACGTGATCACCCGGCTTGACGTAGTGGACGTCACTGCCAACCTCTTCGACAATGCCGGCGCTTTCGTGTCCCAGCACCATCGGCACCGCGCCGGGATAGGTGCCGTTGAAGAAATGCATGTCGCTGTGACAGATACCGGCCGCCTGGGTCCTGACCAGCACCTCACGCGGGCCGGGTTTGGAGACCTCAATATCCTCGATCTCCATGGGCGTGTTCACTTCACGAAAAACTGCAGCTTTCACTGGTACTCCCCCTTCTTTTCGTCAATAAGGAGTCAGAGTAAAGGGCCCGGGTGAAAAGTACCAGAGGGCGGCTGATCAAGAGGCGGGGGCGGTTGTTGGCGATTGTTGGCGGTTGTCGGCTACTGGAGCCGTCCCGCCACGATCTGCTGCGCCGCTTCGATGGCGGCGGCGAGACCTGCCGGATTTGCGCGTCCCTGACCGGCAATGTCGAAGGCCGTGCCATGATCGACAGAGGTGCGCACGAAGGGAATACCGAGCGTCGCCGTCGTCGAGGCATGGAAGTTGTGCACCTTGATCGCGATGTGGCCCTGATCGTGATAGAGCGCAAGCACCACGTCGAATTCACCGTCAATGGCTCGGTTGAAGACCGAATCCGCCGGGATCGGTCCGCTCACCCGCAAACCTTCGGACACAGCGTCCGCAACCGCGGGCACGAGCTCGTCAATCTCCTCCCGGCCGAGAATGCCGCCTTCGCCACCGTGCGGATTGAGCGCCGCGACCGCAATCCGCGGTGTGGCGATCCCCCACGTCGTGAGCGTCTCGTGCACGAGGCGCAGCTTTTCGAGGACGTTGTCCCGGGTCACGTAACGCGCCGCCTCGATGAGCGATTTGTGCGTGGACAGATGCGCCACGCGCAAACCCGGCGTCATCAACAGGGTTGCTGTCCACTGCGCGCCGGACAGCCGGGCCAGGATTTCCTGATGTCCGAGATCGTCGACATAGCCGGCAGCGTGGATGGCTTCCTTGTTGAGCGGACAGGTCACCATGGCCGCCACGTCACCGGCGAGGCACGCCCGGGCAGCCCATTCGACCGCTGCAACCGCGCACTCACCGCAGCCGGCCTGCACCTCGCCATAGCGAAAGTCCGCCGGACACGCGACACCGATATCATGCAGGCCCAGTCTGCCGCTCATGGTCCCGGCATCTGCAACATCCGGAATGTCCGGCAGCGTCACACCGGCCACCGCCGCGCCCTGCTCCAGCGCCCAGCGTGTGCCCACCAGGAGCCACGGCACCTCGGGTGTCGCTGCTGCCAGCGTTCGTGCGAGCACCTCGGGGCCAATACCGGCAGGATCCCCGAGCGTGATGACCAGCGGGCGAGTCACTGCGGTGACACCCAGCTGCGCTTGATACTGTATGTATATCCAGTTATCTTAATGGGAGCTCATCTCGGGTTGGACGCGTGCAGACCTTACAGCAACTTGCCGAGGCTTTCCGCCTCTACGCCGTATGTGAACCGTGCCAGCGCGTCGCCAACGTGGATCTGACGGCGCTGATCGAACGCGAAGGTGGTGACTATCCGCTCGACCGCGTGCGCATGCGACTGAGTTGCACCGCGTGCGGTCAGCGCAGCCAGGCGCTGCGCATCGTGTACGTTGGTCCCGGCGGCCGCAACGCCGAATTCCGCTACAGCCGCGCAGCGCGCGAGCGGTCGCCGGACCTGCTGGACAGTCCGGCTGGCGCCGATCCGGCAGGCCGTTGAGCGTCCTCGTCTAAAGGATTTCCGTGGATTCGAGGGTCAGACCAAAACCGCTGACACCCACATAGGCGACTTCCCGACCGGCAATCAGGCGGATTCTGTTCAGCCCGAGGTCACGCAGAATCTGCGCACCAACGCCCACCTCCAGCCATTCGCTGCGACGCTCTTCTTCCTTGGTCTGGGCCAGGCTTTCCTGCGGCACACCCACAAGCCCCGTGCGTAAATAGATGAGCACGCCGCCACCGAGCTCGCCGATGCGGTCGAGCGACGCGTTCAGCAGATTCTGCTCGTGCTCCGCCGTCTGTGGACCAAAGACGTCGTCCACCAGTTTCTCCCGGTGAATCCGCACGGGTACGCCGTCTTCGATGTTCTCGATTTCACCGAACACGAGCGCCAGGTGCTCACCTTCTTCAAACCGGGTTCGGAACGCAAAAGCTTTGGCTTCGCCGATGCGCGTCTGCACCGTGAAGTCATAGGCCCGCTCCACCAGATGCTCGCGCGTCTGCCGATAGGCGATGAGATCCGCGATGGTGATGATCTTGAGCTCGTGCTGTCTGGCAAATTCCAGGAGCTCCGGCAGCCGCTGCACCGTGCCGTCGTCGTTGACGAGCTCCGCAAGCAGGCTGACCGGCGGCAGATCCGCCAGCACCGAAAGGTCCGCACCGGCTTCGGTATGTCCGGAGCGCACGAGCACCCCACCCTGACGGGCTACCAGAGGAAAGATGTGTCCAGGGCGCACAAAGTCGTCCGCGGAGACGTTGCTGTTGGTGAGCGCCTGCACGGTGGCGGCGCGCTCTTCGGCGGAAATACCCGTCGTCAATCCGTGTTTGTAGTCGATCGAGACGGTGAAGGCCGTGCTCATCGGGGCATCGTTCCTCGCCACCATCGGATCGAGATGCAGGCGCTGGGCCAGATCTTCGAACAACGGCGCGCAGAGAATGCCGCTCGTGTGGCGGATCATGAACGCCACCGCTTCAGGGGTCGCCTTGCTCGCAGCCATGATGAGGTCACCCTCGTTTTCGCGGTCGTCGTCGTCAACCACGACAATCATCTCACCACGCTTGATGGCGGCGATGGCGTCCTCGATGGAGTCGAACTTCGCGTCGGCGTCACTCATGTCGTTCTCTTTATGTGAATGCTCAAAATCAGGGCGCAGGAGGGTAACACAGGGAGCGGTGCCGTACGTCTCATGAAATTCGCGTTCAACATGAAAAAAAGCCCGCATGAAGCGGGCTTGCGAACCAAGATCGATTCCAATAAGGGATAAACATGACTGTTAGAATCCGGTGACGATCCTTACAGTCACAGGTTATGTCGCCGGAGCGTCCGAAAAGGTTTGCCCGGCTCACAACAAAAAGGGGAAAACCATGGACAGACTCAAGGGCCAGACGGCGCTCATTACCGGCGCCGCCCGCGGGCTCGGACGCGCCATCGCCGAGCGCTTCGTCGACGAAGGCGCGAACGTCATCATCAACGACCTGAATCTCGCGCCCGCAGCGGCAACGGCAGAAGCGCTGGGTGGCCAGGCAGTGGCGGCAAACGTTGCCGATTCCGCGTCCGTCGCGGCCATGTTCGAGCAGGTTGCGGGCATGACCGAGCGTCTCGACATTCTGGTCAACAATGCCGGTATCAGCGGTCTCGAGGGTGACAATGACGCCCGCGACCGTATCCTGAAGAACGTCGAGCGCGCTGAGCAGGCGGCCGCCGGCCAGCCCGTAGAGCCCTCGAATCAGACGATTGAGACCACCGACGAGGACTGGCACAAGATGATTGGCGTGCACATGGACGGCACGTTCTTCTGCAGCCGTGAAGCGCTCAAGATCATGACGCCGCAGCAGAGCGGCAACATCATCAACCTCGGCAGCATCATGGGTACCTTCGGTCGCGGCGGCGGTACCGCGTATTGCGCCGCCAAGGCCGGCATCCTGGGTTTTACCCGTGCACTCGCGCACGAGGTGGTCGACCTCAATATTCGCGTCAACGCCATCGCGCCGGGCTGGATCCACACCGACATGACCGACCCGCTCGAGCCGATGCACCCGATGATCCGCGCGGCAACACCCATGGGGCGGCTCGGCGACACCAACGACATCGCTTGGGCTGCGGTTTATCTTGCGAGCGAGGAAGCCAAGTTCATGACCGGTCAGACCTTGTCGCCCAACGGCGGCTGGTACATGTCGCAGTAGAGCCGGCTCAGTCGTCGTCTCCGGTGATGGTGAGCTGGTCCACCGCCTGACTCGTGTCGGAGAAGACATCCCAGCGGGCTTCGACAAAATCACCGAGCGCCACCCTGGTAAAAAACTCGGCGGCGGTAATCGTGTTGTCGTTTTCGTCCTCGTAATCGGTACTCGACGAGGTAGTGATGGCCACCCCCAGGAGCTCAAGAGTCTCTGCACCGGCATCCTCTGCAGTGACCGGTCCGCGCAGCTCCGCCCTGTCCTCAGCGTCCTCACGCTCGACCTCGACCGCAACGACAGACGTCCCGTCGATGTAGCCGCGCACCTCTACCTCGTCCCCCGTGGACAGATCGGTGAGATCGAACGGATCGAGCCGGGCGGCGCTACCGTCTTCGATCTCGGTGTTGTCACGGATGCTGAACGTAACGCCAAGCACCCGTACGGTCCGACCGGCAACGTCCACGTCTTCCACGTTACCCTCGGCGCGAACGGCGTTGGTTTCCTGGATCACTATCCGCTCGGCGAGCAGCGGACCGTTGCCGTCCGCCGTGCCTTCTACCTGCACCTTGACGTTGAGCGCCAGGCTCGAGGCATCGCCATTCACATAAACCGTATTACCGTCCGTCGTAATGGGGGTGGTCTGCACATCAAAGTCGGCCGCTGACACAAACCGGTCGATAAACCCCTCCACGCGTCCGATTGCGTCCCCGCCGACGATCAGCGTTGGCAGCAGCTCAACGCGCTCGGCCGTGAACTGATCCGGCGCGCTGAAATTACCCGCCGGCCCGCGTATCTCGACAATGTCCCCGTCGGCAATGGCAGCCCCGTCGAACTCATCGAGAGTGGCGCTCGCATAGTCCACGGACAAGCCTCCGAGCGTGAAGGTTGTTGCGGTCAGGCCGGCCACGGTGCCAAGCGCCTTGTACTCGCTGAGGCTGGTGTTTCTCTCGACAAACGAGGCCTGGATATCCCCATTGGCCTCAACCGTTCCGCTGATTTCCAGCAGATCGTTCGGCGCCAGCACGGTGAGGTCACCGTTGACGAACGTGGTCGTGGCATCCGTCGAGACGGTCTGTCCAAAGACCGTGAACTCTGCACGACCCAGGAGTGCATCGACGACGGTCACGCTGGTGGCGGGACCTTTCACGTTGGCGCGGTAAAGGACCTGAGTCGCCACGTTCGTCGTTGCGTTGCCGACAATCAGCACCTGCTGACCCTGTTTGAGCGCCGCCTGACTGGACACAGCGCCTTCGACAATGAACTCAGCGGTGTCGGTGTCGGAGGTGATGTCGTTGGCGATGACACTGCCGAAGTCCTGAATGTCACCGGCCACCATACCCGTCCCGCCGACGGCAA
Source organism: Pseudomonadales bacterium (assembly GCA_028285415.1). GTDB lineage: Bacteria > Pseudomonadota > Gammaproteobacteria > Pseudomonadales > Azotimanducaceae > UBA4421. Next base: position 93,916 of record JANQPF010000021.1, on the reverse strand, counting down.
CGTCGAGCTCTACGCCGACAACGCCGGTATCAACCTGCAGGCGCACGCCACCGGATATGAGACCGCCGTCTATCTGGGTACCGCCGGCCGGGGGCGGATTGCCAGGCGGCGGATTGTTCGGCGGCGGATTATTGCCGCCGCCACCACCACGGCCACCGCCACCACAGGCGGTCAGGCTCAGGCTGATGGCGAGCCACAAACAGGCGCGCATACTCATAACGATTCTCCGTCTTCCGCATCGTCGTCCTGCGCGGGACGCACAACTCGGTTGATTTGAAAAAAACCAATGCCCGCGGCAAAGCGCGCATCCGTTCCGCCGCTGTCTTTGCCCGCATCGTGCTCATTCAGCCAATGGGCGATCTCGTCGATGGCATTCAACGAAACCCGCCGGGAGAAGGCGTTGAACGCCTGCAGATGCGTTTCCGGCAGGTTGTTGGCGAGCACTTTCGCCTGCAGCAGCTTTTCTTCCGACTGCAGGTTGTGATCAATCGTCGTAATGAACTCCGACGTATCGAGGCCGAGAATGTCCACCATGGCAGCCGGATCGGCGCCTGGGACATAGCCGCGGTTGCTCAGCCGATAGCGGCCCTCCACTTCCTCGATCGCACCAAGACGCAGGAGCTCATCAGCCACCGAGCGTGGATACATGTCCCCGCTGTAGCGTTTCACGAGGTCGCTGAAATTCGGAGACGGACCGGCAAACGGCAGGTCCAGCGGATACCCGGCCGAGGTCTGAAAGGTCTCGTCGGTTGTCCACCCGGCTATCACCGTGCCCGCCCGGTTCCACCAGGTGCGATCAGAATCGGCAACGTCTTCGAGTTTGTGAAGACGCGCGACTTCCTTGCGATTCAGTCCGGTGATGACCGACACCCTGGCAAGCGTCTGCGGTTTGCCGTCAATGCCGAACTCGTCGTATGCCACGTCTACAAACACTTTGCGAGCGAGCTCCTGAAAGACGTTGGCGGTGATGCCGTTGCGCAAGAGAATGCGCACGAGCGGTCGAAGAATGCGGCGCGCTGCACGAAGTAAACTCGATTCCAGTTCCGATTCACTCATGCAGCGCTACCACACCCTGTCCTTCGTCAGTCTTCCAGCGACAGCTCGCGCACGGCAACGGTTGGATCCGTCACGGTGCCGTCCCACTCAGCCTCGACCAGCGTCTGGCCGTCAGAAAGCGCTGCAAAGAACGCCTCGGCGGTCATGGGTTCGTCGTTGAAACCTTCATATTGCGTACTTGCCGAAGTCACGATCGCAATCCCGAGAATGCTGAGTGAGCGATTCTCGGCATCCACATCCTGCGCGGCGCCGCGCAGGCTGGTGTCATCCGCCTCGTCGCGTTCCACTTCGCTTGCGAAGACGCGATTCTCGGTGGCGGATCCTTCCACCTCGACGAAGTCACCGGCGCTCAGATCGGCAAAGCTGATGAGGCCCTCATCGTCCTCGATCTCAGCGTCTGACCCGACGACCACCGTCACGCCGAAGACCACCAGCGTATTGTCGTCCATATTCGTAAGCTCGATGACGCCATCGATGCGGGCGCTGTTGTCGGAGAACTTGATCTTGACGGCATTGATGCTGCCATTGTCGCCGGTAACGCCCTCGACTTGCACCTTGGTGCCGACCGCCAGCTTGGTGGCATCACCGAAAACGAACCGCGTGTTGGTGCCGTGGTGGACCACAATGCCACCCAGCTCGAAGGTGGTGTCGTCGACAATTACCGTGATCAGGCCTTCTACCTGATATTCACGATCGTCGTCGTCTCTGTCGTCCCCGTCGTCGTTACCACCGTTGTCGTCATCGTCGTCCGGCAGACCGCCCTGGCCCAGCCCGGCGGGCTCAACCTTGGTAGCGAGCAACGTGAGATCACCCGGGTTGTAGGCCAGGTTCGAATCTTTGACTTCAACCGTCATGCCGTCACTGAGCGCGGCAATGTCGTCTAGCTCTGCAACGCTGTAGTCGACCACGAGACCGCCGATGCGAAACGTGCGTGCAGTGCCATCGTGATCGCGCACCTGACCAATGACTTTGTAGGCATTTATCGCATCGCCCGTCTTGTCTTCGATGTAGGTGGCTTCGAGCGCGTCGTTGACGCCGCGCAAACCGCTGATTTCCAGCAGATCACCGACGTTGATGGTGGCCGGGTCCAGACTGTCGTCGAAGATCGTCTGCGGGGTAATGACCACCGTCTGCCCCATCACCGTCAGCTCGTCTGCGCTTACGGCGTCAACGGGGCCTTTGATGTCTTCTTCGAATTTCACCATGGTCGCGGTGCGGGCATCGAGATCACCCTGCAGCTCAACCACCATGCCGACGCTGAGGTCATCCTGAGTGACCTCGTCATCGTCCTTGCTGAACGTCGCAGCGTCGGTATTGAAGCGGGTGCCGTCGATGAAAACGCTGCCAAATCCCGTGATGACACCACGAATGACGTCGGTACCCGGGCCGGGAGACGATGGCGGCGGCGGCGACGTACTTCCACCACCCCCGCCGCTGGGAGCTGGTGCAGCAGGGGTTTGACCATCGCCGCCGCCACCGCCACCGCCGCCACAGGCAACTGCCGCAAGACTCAACACCATCAGCGCAAACACTCGTAACAACATCTCTCTTTCCTCATCAATGTACTGGTTGGTGCTCCCAAAGGGAAATATTTCCCTATTCACAGGGAAAATATTCCATTTCTTTTCGGCTGTCAAGCGGGATTACTCAATGTGTGCACTGATTGGCCCTACGGTACGCTTGACCGGTGCGCCAGAAGGCGTATTTTTAGAGGGTGCGCGGCAAAACGCCCGCACACTAAAGCGTCGGAAGGCTCAAGCCTCCGGCATGAAACCCCAGTAAGGGAGCGCTCGCACGAGCCAGCCCTGAAAATGGAGGAAACATCATGTTTCACTACTCTCGTAGATGGGGGCCGGGTTATGCATATGCCTGCAGCCCTACCTCGCGGCGTCACCGCAAATCTCGTTCCGAGCATACGTATGAATCGCGCCGTCACGGACACGGAAGATTCGGCGTGCGACGACCGCTACGCTATCTGACCTATCACCTCGAGCTCGACGAAACCCAGGTCCGCAAGGTTGCGGCCATCCTGGATCAGCTGAAAAACGAGCGGGAACAGGCCAAGCTCGACGAAAGCCGCACCGTTTCCGATCTGGCGGAGCTCGTCACCAATACGGACTTGAGCGTCGATATGCTGAAAGAGGCGCTGGCGCCGCGCGTTGAGGCTGCGGAGCGGCTGCAGCTCGCTGTGGCGAGGGCCATACAACAGATGGCCGTGGTGCTCGATCCGGATCAACGGGAAGAGTTTGCCTATCTCTTGACGTCTAAAGCCATCGTCTTGTAACCGACAGGAGCGGCCGCCGTGTGCGGCCGCAACGTCCTGCGCTAGCGCAGGACGTGCAGGAAATGCAGGTGTTTTTCGTACTGAGCGAGTAGATCGTGCACGATGTGCTCGTGTGACCAACCCATCACGTCGTAGTCCTGACAACTTTCGTTCAGCTGCACCTCTGCCCGATGATATTCGGGCAGGGCGCCGTTCTCGTCCGGTACCAGCGCATCATCCGGCCTTCGGTGCAGCCGGCTGACGACGGCGTATTGAAAGTCAATCTCCCCACCATGCAGCACCGTCAATGTCGCCTGGGTGCCATCCGCCTCCAGGTCCACACGCACCTCGAGCCCATGGTTTTTGAGCTCACCGGCAAACTCACGCATGGCCGGCAACACCGTATCCTTGACGTAGCCCTGCACGTCGCGCTGGGTCGGGTAACGCAACAGGTTACCGAGTCGCGCTTTCCAATCCGTGGACTTCGGGCCGCCCGACGGCCCGATATGCGCGAACGTGAGTGTTTGACGCTTAGCATAATCGACGGACAGCGCGCGTACGAATCCCCAGATGGCAAACAGGATCACCAGAGAGAACGGCAGCGCGCTTGCGATGGCTGCGGTCTGCAGCGCCGGAAGTCCGCCAGCGAGCAGAAGCAGGAGTGCCGAAGCGCCAATCATCGCCATCCAGAACACGCGCCGGATGATGGGCGTGTCGTCGCGTCCGTTGGAAGACAACATGTTCAGAATCATCGCTCCGGAATCGGCCGACGTGATGAAAAAGACGAACACCATCAGCACCGCCAGCATCGACAGCAGCGACGACGCCGGAAAGTTCTCGAGAAACTTGAACAGCGCCACAGACTCATCCTGCTGCACCGCAAGCGCAAGGTCGGTCACACCCTGATCGAGAATGAGAGAAATTGCCGAGTTGCCGAACACGGTCATCCACAGGAGCGTAAAGAGGGTCGGCGCTGCCAGCGCACCGAAGACAAATTCCCTGAGCGTGCGGCCGCGGGAAATGCGCGCAATGAAGAGCCCCACAAACGGCGCCCAGCTGATCCACCAGCCCCAGTAGAAGATGGTCCACCCGCCAAGCCAGTCGGTTGGTTCGTAGGCATAGAGATTGAACGTCTTGCCGACGAGGTCCGCCAGATAGCCGCCGGTGTTCTGCATGAACATCTGCAGGAGATACACCGTCGGACCAAAGGCCAGGACACCCAGCAGGAGCGCCACGGCCAGCACGATGTTGATCTCCGACAGCCGCTTGATGCCAACATCCAGGCCAAGCACCACGGAAATGGTCGCCAGCGCCGTCGTGAGCACAACCAGACCCAACTGCACGCCCACCGACTTCGGCACGTCGAAGAGGAAGTTGAGCCCGGAGTTGATCTGCTCGACACCAAATCCAAGCGACGTGGCGACGCCGAAGGTTGTGCTCAGGATGGCGAAGATGTCCACCACCGTGCCAAGCGGTCCATAGATGCGCTCACCGATCAGGGGGTAGAGCGCCGAGCGCAGCGTGAGCGGCAGATCGTGACGGAAGCCGAAATAGGCAAGGATGACGGCAACAATGCCGTAGGTTGCCCAGGCATGCAGCCCCCAATGGAAAAAGGTCAGATTGAGCGCTTCCCGGGCGGCGTCCACCGTACCGCCTTCGCCCTGCGGCGGGGCGAGAAAGTGATTGACCGGCTCGGCCACGCCGAAAAACATGAGGCCAATACCCATGCCCGCGGCAAAGAGCATCGCAAACCAGGACACGAGCGAATACTCGGGCTCGGCATTGTCCGGGCCGAGCTTGATCTCGCCGTACCGGGTCATCGCGATGACAAAAGAACTCACCAGGATGATGGCCACGACCAGCACGTAATACCAGCTGCCGTTGATGACAATCGAATCCTGAATGCCGGCAAAGAGCTCGCCGGCCGCCTCCGGTGCAATCGCCGAGCCGCCCAGCACCACCACCAGCGCCACCACGGCACCATAGAATACCGGCGGATTGATGGGCGCCGAGTTGGGCTTATCGCCTGGATCAGGCATGTACTTCTCCGCTCAATGCCGATTTCAAAGGTTCGAGCCACGGCTCGAAGTGGCGCCATTGTTCAACGCTGTCAGTAAAGATCGGCTGACGCACCTGCTCGGAGCTTGGCGTCCTGATGTTGCGTTCGGTCTCGTAGTAGCGCAGACACGCCTCTTCGAACGGCAGACCGCAGAAATCGAGAATCCGCCGCACCTGAGCCTCCAGGTCGGCAACCACGTCTTCATGCTGTACGCGCAGCACGTACCCCGGCAGCACCTCGTCCCAGTGCGCTAAGAGGTTCTCGTAGTCACGATAGTAACGACCGATGTCCTCGAGATCGTAAGAGAACTCCTGACCTTCGGCGAAGAGCTGTTTGAAGCCGCTGAAGCAGCAGGCCATCGGCTCACGCCGGGCGTCGATGATCTTTGCGTTCGGCAGGATCAGCTTGATGAGACCGATGTGGCGGAAGTTGTTGGGCATCTTGTCGACAAAAAACGGCGCACCGGCGCGGTGGATCCGCGTGTCTTCGATATACGCGTCACCAAACGCCATGCACTCATCCGTCGTCAGCGTGTGCAGAACCTCCGGGTAGCCACCGCTGCGGCGGCGCAGCCGCTGTGAGAGCGAGAGGATATTCGGCAGCTCGAGCGTGCCGTCCACCTGACTGTGGGACGACAGGATCTGCTCGAGGAGCGTCGAGCCCGCACGCGGCAGGCCCACGACAAAGATGGGATCCGGCTGGGCGCAGCCCCAACCTTGTCGCGCTGTAAAAAACGCTTCGTCGCAGACGCGGCGGATGGCAGCCAGCTCGTCGTGCATCTTGTCCGCATCGTAGCGGCTCTGCGCCTTCTTCAGGGTGTTGCCTTTCGCGTAATAAGAAAAGGCCAGGTCGTGCTCACCACGGTCTTCGTACGCCTTGGCCAGCGCAAAGTCGAGATAGGTCCGGTCCATGAAGCCGAGATTGACATTCGTCTCCACAGAAGCCATGTGTTCAACCTCGGCGTCGTCGAAGCGGTAGGTTTTGAGGTTGGCCAGCGAATAGTAGGCTTCGCCATGCTCAGGATGCTGCGTCATCGCGTCACGATAACGCGCAATGGCCTCTTCCGTTCTGCCTCTGGTCTTGAGTGCGTGCCCGTAGGTGACCAGCGTACGGGCGTCACCAGGGACCCGGACCAGCACCTCGTCCAGAAGCCGCATGGCCTCGTCATAGGCGCCGGTCTGCATGTGCTCGATGGCGCAGATGGACATGATCTGCGGATTGTCGGGATGCATCTGCAGGAGCTTCTCCGCCTGTTCGAGCGCAGCCTGAAACTTCTGCCGCTTGCGCAGCACCTGCACGTACTCCATCTGCACCTGAAGGTTGTCGGGGGCAAACGCGACGGCGCTTTCCAGCAGAAATTCCGCGTCTTCGAGCACACCCAGCCGTACGCCGATGTCGGCCAGGAGACGCATGCCTGCCACATCATCCGGATGTTGCTGCAGGTAGCGGCGGCACAGCTCTTCCGCTTTGAGGAGCTTGTTCTGCGCCGTCAGCTCCATCACCGCGCGGAGCGGCTGCGGCAGGCGCTGCAGCGCTTCCAGCTGCACCTTGAGGTGGACGGCCGATCGCTCGCGGCCGCTGGCACCCAGGAGCTTGATGCTCTCCACCAGACAGGCCTCTAGCGCAGGATTCAGCGCGAGCGCGCGTGCGTATGCAGCGAGTGCCGCGTCATTGCGTCCGAGGTCTCGGAGCGTATGACCTTCTTCCTGGTGCGCGCGACTGTGGGAAGGCGCCAGGCGTTTGAGGATCTCCAGCGTATCGAGCGCCTGGTCGCACGCACCACTGTAGCGCAGGGCAACCGCCCGCATGTAGAGCGCATCGACATCTTCGGGTGCGCGCGCGAGCACCTCATCGAGATCACGCAGGGCCGACGCAAGCTCGCCATCAACGAGCTTGCGTTTTACCTCGGCGAGTTCCGACACCCGTCAGAAGTCATAAGAAAAGCGCAGTCCAACGGTCTGTGGACGCGCATAGGTGACCCGCTCCCGGTCGAACACGAAGCTGCGGGCAAGCTCGGCTTCTTCATCGAAGAGGTTGTCGATGAAGAGCTCCGCCGACCACTCGTCTTTGGAGACGCCCATGGTCAGACCCGTCAGCACCCAGCTGTCGACTTCGGAGTTGTTGATGATGATGACGTCACTCTGCGCTTCGGACGAGAACGAGACATGCGGCATCACATGCATGGTCATGCCGTTGTCGAGGTACCAGTGGTAGCGCGCCCGCAGGTTACCCTGCAATTCCGGCGCGTAGGCCAGCTCGTCGCCCTTGCGCACGTCGTTGGTCGGCGTAATCACTTTGGTGATTTCGGTGTCGAGGACCGAGAAGGCACCGCTGATGGTCAGATTCTCCGACGCATTCCAGATGAAGTCGCCCTCAATGCCCAGAATCTCGGCATCAGCAGCGTTGTCCGAGAAGAAGAGGTTCACGATGCTCGGATCGAAGATTGTCGTCTGCAGATTCTCGATCTCGGCGTAGAAGATGCTGCCATTGAAGCGCAGGGTGCGGTCCAGCAGATCGAGCTTCCAGCCGGCTTCGAAGTTAACCACGTCGTCCGTATCCAGATCGAACGGCACCGTGTAGCCGTTGGGCCCGGAAGCACCGCCCGGCCGGTTCAAGAGACCCGGTCGAAACCCTTCGGACCAGGTGACATAGAGCAGTGCATTGTCGTTCGGGATATAACTGACACTGAGCTTGCCGATCACACCGTCGGTTTCAGCCGAATCCGGCGCCCGTAACGCGTTGAACACCGCGGAAGCCTGCGCGGATGACAGACCGGCAGCTTCGATGTCAGCCAGCGAGTCATCGAGGGTGAACGTGATATTCGGCGCGCAGGTGCCGGCGCTGGTACCGCCGCGATAGGTAAACTCGCCGTTCCCATCGTAGAGATCACTGATGTTGGTACCGAACTTGTCCGAATCCGGGGCAAACGAGTTACAGAAGGAGCTGTTGGCGCTGCCTTTGAAGTCCACCTCGATGTCGTACCAGCGCGCGCCGGCCGTAATCGACCAGGACTCGTTCAGATCGAAAGTCACCTCACCAAAAACGCCGAATTGTTCGTCGGTGCGTTCGACGTCGTTACGGAAAATCACGTCCGCGGGGAACGGCCCGGGATCGGAAACGTCGCCGGGTGCCATTGGAAAGTTGGGAAAGAATCCAAGGCTGCCGAAAACGTTGGCACTGGTGGTGCCGGGGTAGGTGAAATCGTTGCGCTCACGGAGCTCGAGATCACTGAAGAATACGCCGCCCGTCGCACGGATGGAGTGCTCTATCGGGGTTGTGAGGCGCAGCTCGTGGGAAATCACCTCGGTTTCCGTCGCGGAATTCACGAACAGATTCGGCGCCTGGCAAACGCCACTGGGCGGCGCGGCGCCCGGATAAGTCACCGAGCTGTCACAGATGTAGTACGGCAGGTACTGGCCGACAAAAAGATAATCGGTGTAGTCGACAATCTGGTCCGTCTCGCGGTCGGTGTAGGCGCCGGTATACAGCACCTCGAGCGCGGCGATACGGCCTTCGATGGTCCAGTTCGTGTTGGTGAACTCGTCATCGATGTTGTCGTCGGCAAACCGCTCGATTTCCGTCTCGCCGAGCTCCGGATCTGAGAAAAATACACCATCCGCATCGAGGGTTTGGCGCATGGTGGATACGTTGACGCTCCAGTCCTCATTGACGTCCCACAACGCACCCAGGCGGCCGCCCTGGTATTTCGTCTCGTTCACATTGCTTTCGCGCCGGGAATTCGCTTCGAGAAACGTCACGCTGCTCAAATCCGCGCCCGCTTGAAAGCCGCCGCGTCCTGCAGACACAGGTACGCCGTTATCCCGCACCGTGCCGACGGGCCTGAAGCGCGCGCTTTCGCTGGCGTTACGTGTACCGGACACCTGATCGATGTAGCCACCCTGCACATCGTTGTAGCCGACCAGACGCAGGGCAAAATTATCTGCCAGCGCGAGGTTCAGAACCGCTTCCAGCTTACCGCTCGGATCGCCGTCTTTAGTGTAGGAAGTACCGACGTCGACGCTGCCATACCTGCCTGTCGGATCAGGCTTGTTGGTGATGAGTCGCACATTACCCGCCTGGGAGCTCGCGCCGAAAAGTGTGCCCTGGGGACCGGACAGCACCTCAATGCGATTGAGATCTGCCGCGTACACATCGAGGTTACGACCGGGCTGGGAAAGCGGCTGCTCATCCAGGTAAAACGCAACGTTCGGTGCAAGGCCCGCAACGCCGGCAGTCGTCAGGTTTGGCGTGGTCGATGCCAGTCCGCGAATGTAGATCGTATTCTGTCCGGGACCACTGCCACCAGCGGTGACCCCGGGCAGCTGGATGAGATAGTCCTCGAAATTGTCGATTCCAAGATCGTCCATGGTGTCTTCGGTCAGCGCTTGAACGGCAACGGGAACGTCCTGCAACGGCACGGCCCGTTTCGTGGCGGTCACGACCACTTCTTCGATCTCGCGATTCTGCGCAGCTTCCTGTCCCAGACCCTGTGTTGCGGTCATAGCGCCCAGGGCGGCCAGAACCGCCTGGTTGATTTTGGTGCGTTGGAACTCCAATTTTCCCCCTGATTCCATAGTAGTGAAACTATGTTTTGTTCAGAATTACGGCGCCATATCGCCGCCATTCACTTATTTTTAGCCATTTCAGGGTTCAGGAACTGCGTAGAACCCTAATGAATCGGTCGCATTATACATACAACTCGAAGTATTGGCGGTTGGTGGTTCCGGCACTATGCTTGCAGCCCCGGAAAGGTAGACGGCATGACGGAAATCAATCAGGAAGAGCAGGTGCTCATCAACCTGCGACAGATCATCAGGGCCACTGATATCTACTCACGCCACCTGAGCAAGCAGGTGGGCTTGACTGCGCCACAACTGCTCATCCTGCAAGCTGTGCTGCGCATGGGTGCCGTTTCCATTTCCAAACTCTCCCAGGAAGTCAGCCTCAGCCAGGCGACGGTGACCAATATCATCGACCGGCTCGAGGGGCGCGGCCTCGTTGCACGTCACCGCAGCACCGAGGACCGTCGCGTCGTCCACGCCACCCTCACTGAAGAAGGCGTCAAAAAGGTCGAAGCGGCGCCCACGCCGCTGCAGGATACGTTCAGCAAACAGTTTGTGGCGCTGGCGGACTGGGAGCAGTCGATGATTGTTGCCGCCCTGCAGCGGGTTGCGACCATGATGAATGCAGAAGAGATTGACGCCTCACCCGTGCTGCACGTCGGCGACCCCATCGACCATCCACCCGGCAGCCAGCTTGGCTGACTCAGAGCGGCAAAGCCTCCAGGAGCGCCCCGTAGTCCGCTAAACCGAGCGCACTTGCAATTTCCTCCTGCCAGACTTCATCGAGCAGGGTCCGGGTCTCTACGGAGAGATCCGTCAGCGTACCCGACTTACCCAGCCGCACCTTGGCGCTGTCGCTGCCGGGCGGCAGCCCCATCACCGCTTCGCTGAGTGTGCGTATCAGCGCATCGTCGAAGCGGTCTTTGTGCTTCAGCATGAAATCCAGCGAAGAGTGCTCGAGCGTAATAGCCCGAAGCTCATCATCGAGCTTAATGCCAATGAACTCGGCGATGCGCTCGATCGCACGCTCGGAATTGGTGAGCATGTGCTCGTAGGCGAGCATCAGCACGTTCTCATCGTCCTTGTGTGCCCACCAGGAGCGCAGATGTTTGTAGTACTCGCGCTTTCGCAGAAAACCCTGGGTTACGAACTCATCCATCGAGATGGCGCCGGGCTCCAGGAACCAGCCTTCACTGAACTTGAATGAAGACACCGCTGCATCGCCCGGATCACGCACGACGATGATGTAGCGCCCGCCTTTCGGCATGGGATCCCAGGGCAGATGGCTCTTGAACGCTCGCGGCCTGGCACGCTGTTCCGCATTCAGGTCAATGCCGAGATCGGCGCTGACCTCGATCCAGGGCACGACCCTCGAGATGTCGTCGAAGTCCATGTCACCGCGGGTGCGCAGCGTATGCACAATCTGCTGCGTCCAGGTGGTGCCGCTTTTGCCGAAGGGTGAGATCACCACGTCGCTTGGCTCGAGCTCGATGCTCAACCCCGCCTGCATACCTTCTTTGGTAAACAGCGGCGGCTGGGCTTTCATTTCTTCCAAAGAGCGGGCTCTTGAAGCCATGTTAGAGACCTATCCACTCAAAATCAGATAAACTCACGACCACGCACCCGTGGCGCAACTGGATAGCGCATCTGGCTTCGAACCAGAGGGTTGCAGGTTCGAGTCCTGCCGGGTGCGCCAGTCGGTTGCCACTTTAGTAGCAGCCTTAGCGAGTTTTGCGGCGATGCCGCAAAACATCGATCAGTTTACGGCAGCATAATTCGCTCAGACGTTTCTTAGTCAGCTGCGCAGCAAGCGCCCAGGCGTGGCGCCACCATACTCATTGTCCGTCAGCACCACTTCACCGTTGACGATCGTGTTTTTAATGCCGTCAGCCGTCTGCTTGAGACGGATCGCCCCAGCCGGCAGATCGTGCACCACTTCCGGCAGCCGCGGCCCGATGGTGTCCGGATCGAAGATCACAATGTCGGCCGCCATGCCGGTGCGCAGAAGGCCGCGGTCGTGCAGGCCCCATACGGTGGCCGTGTTGTAGGTGATCTGCCGGATGGCATCTTCGAGCGTCAGCGCCTTTTTCTCACGCACCCAGTAGCTCAGCAGATGGGTCTGCAGCGAGCTGTCCATGATCTGCGACACGTGCGCGCCGGAGTCGGAAAAGGTCACCACCGAGCGGGGGTGCTGCATCATCTCCAGCACGTGATCCTGGTTCTCGTTCGCAATGGGCGTGCGGAAGAACATCTTCAGGTCCTTCTCCAACGCCATGTCGATCATGAGCTCAACCGGATCAACCCCTTTCTGCGCGGCGAGGTCTGCCATGGAGGGTTTGTCGTAGACCATGTCGTCCATGGGATAAACGAGATCCCACTTTGGCGGCCTGAGCTCCGCGCCCACGATACGCGGACCGGTATATTCCTGGTTGGCCACCTCGACGAGCTTCGCACGGATGGCCGGATCTTCGAGCCTGGCCTTCTGCTCGGCCAGCGGCAGCGTGCGGATGTCTTTCCAGACGTCCCAGTTGTCGTACGGCAGATTGCTTTCGAAAGACAGGATGTTGTTGAGACCGCGGCTGTGCACCTGGGCGAACATGCGGCCACCGGCGGCGGCGGTTTCGTCCAACAAGTCAAAGTACGGACGCCACAGGTCGGGGGCAACCCTGACGCTGAACATCCCCCAGGTCTGGGTAACGCCGGATTCCACGGCCAGATCCCGCAGCCGCTCGTGATACTCGCGAATACGCTCGGGATCCCGTCCCGGCGCTTCGCCCGCAATCTCGAAGATGCCTTTGCCGGTCTCGCCGACCGCGTTGACGATCGCGCGCACCTCCTCCCAGTTGGCCAGCCGGCTGGCGACGGGGCGGTCGTCCGCGGTGGTGTGGTTGAACGTACGCGAGGTGGAGAAACCGATGGCGCCCGCGTGCATGGCCTCTTTGACGAGATCCTGCATGCGTCTGACGTCGTCTTCGCCCGCTTCGTCGGCAAACGCGCGCTCTCCCATCACGTACGTTCTGAGCGCCGAATGTCCAATGTAGCCGGCGTAGTTGATGCCCTTGGGTAGATTGTCTACGGCGTCGAGAAACTGCGGGAACGTCTCCCACGTCCAGTCGATGCCGGTGAGCATCGCTTCACGAGAAAGGTCTTCCGCACGCTCGAGGTTTCGAAACACGAGGTCCGCGTCTTCCTGCCTGCACGGCGCGAGCGTAAAGCCGCAGTTGCCCATGACAACGCTCGTCACGCCGTGGTAACAGGAGCAGGATCCAATCGGATCCCAGAACACCTGAGCGTCCATATGGGTGTGGCCGTCGACAAAACCCGGGCTCACGACGTGACCCTCCGCGTCGATGGTCTGCCTGGCCTTCTCGTTGACACGGCCGATGGCCGCAACGCGGCCATCCTGCACGGCAAGGTCAGCACGATAGGCAGCGCCCCCGGAGCCATCCACGATGGTGCCGTTTTTGATCAGCAGATCGTACATATCGTTACTCTCCCCAGAGTTGAAGGATTGAGTCTAACACCGAACAAAAACGTTGTTAGCGCGCTTTTTCTTCCCGGTGGGACTAACTCCTGACAAACGCGTTCCTGGTGGTGTCTTTGCGAACCTCACCGGCGGCGAAAACCTGTCCGTTCATGACAATGTAGACACCTGGTGCGGCCGTCTGCACGGTGGCAAACGCCATGCCCACGTTAAAGGTGGCGTCACTCTTGGCAAAGCGAGCGGGTGAGAGCGCGCCCGTCAGCACAATTGTCTTGTCCGTCGCGCCGACGAGCGCTTCGGCTGTCTGCGCCATGGTGTCGGTACCGTGAGTAATGACTACGGCGCGCTCCGGACACGCTTGCACCGCTGCCAGAATCTCGGCCCGATCGGCTGCGGTAATCTCCAGACTGTCTTTGCGCATCACCTCGACCAGCCGGTGCGGCCGGTCGACGTGGGCTTCGCGCAGCAGATCCTCCACCACGGAATCGCCGACGGCAAACTCGCTTTTGGCGTCGAAATAGACCTTGTCGATCGTGCCACCAGTGGTCAGAACGGCAATGGTGTCATCCACCGTCGTACCTCAATTAAGGGGGCGGGACATGGTAGCATGTAGCCTTGGAAGTACCTCTTGAAACGACATTGTCAGCCCCACAGCTTGCCTATACCGTCCACGCCGGCAACGGTCCGTATCTGGGCCTCTTGCACGGCTTTTTGTCCTCAGGACGCCAGTGGAGCCAGGACCTCGAGGCGCTGGCAACCGTCTGCACACCCGTGACCATCGAGCTCTGGGGACACGGTGATTCACCCGCTCCAGACGACCCGCCCGCCTATGGCCCCGCCGGCTACGTTGCGGCGCTCGAGCGCGTGCGGGCAGACATTGACGCCGAACGGTGGTTTTTGTGCGGCTACTCCATCGGCGCCGGCATCACTATTCGCTACGCCCACGACTTTCCTGACCGCACCATTGCCCACGTTTTCACCAATTCCGCATCGGGATTCGCCGATACCGAGCAGATTGAGACCTGGCAGGCGGATGCCGAGGAGAGCGCGCTGCGCATCGCCGAGCGCGGCGCCGCAGCCATCCGCCGTATCCCCGTGCATCCCCGCTTTGCACGGCGGTTACCGGATCCGGTGCGCGAGATGCTCCTCGAAGACACCGCCAAGCTGAAACCGGCCGGCGTTGCCAACACCATCCGGTACACGACCCCCGGTGTGAGCGTGCGCAATATCGCCGCCGGGAATCCGCGCCCGGCGCTGCTGTGCTGCGGCCGGCACGAAAAGCGCTTTGCGCCGTCGCGCCAATGGGCTGAGGCCAACATGGCGGGCTTGAGCGTCGTCAGCCTCGACGCCGGACACGGCGTCAACATGGAGGACGCCAGCGGCTTTAACGCCGAGGTGACCAACTTCATCAGGCGACACACCGCATGAGCGAAGCGACCCCGCAACTCACCGACGCGCTGCGCGAAAAGCACATCGTCGACGAGCTCATCGAGGAACGCGCGGAGAAGCTGCGTCAGAGCCCGCGCATCTGGGCGATGGTCCAAAAGTACCTCTACCCGGTGCTCGGCTATCAGACCGCCATTGACCTCGTGGACGAGGTTCAGGGTATGAGCGGCTTTGCGGTGTTCGAGCACATGAGCGACCTGCTCAAGATGCGGGTGACCGTAGAGGGGCTCGAGCACCTGCCCGCCGATGGCCGCGCGGTGCTCATGCCGAACCACCCCGCCGGCATCGCCGATGGCATCGCCGTCTTCGACGCCATCAAGCATCTGCGACCGGATATGACCTTTTTCGCCAACCGCGATGCCGTGCGCTGTCAGCACAATCTCGCCGAGATCATCATTCCCGTGGAGTGGATGGAAGAGCGACGCAACCACGCCAAAACCAAAGAGACGGTGCGCAACATGGTGCGCGCTTTCAAGGATGACCGCCTGATCGTCATTTTTCCCTCCGGGCGTCTGGCGCGCCCCACCCCGATTGGTCTGGTCGAGCGTGAATGGCTGGAATCGGGGGTAGGCCTCGCGCAGAAGTACGATTGCCCGATCGTGCCCATGCACATCAAAGGTCACAACAGCGCGCTGTACTACTTCTTCTGGTTCCTCAACACCGAGCTCAAGGACATGACCCTCTTCCGCGAGCTCTTGAACAAGTCCGGACAGCGCTACCACCTCAAGATTGGCGAGCCGATCCACTCGAAGTTGGATGCTGCCACGCTGACCCACAAGCTGCGGCGTTTCGTCACCCGCGATCTCAAACGCGGCCGGACCCGCTTCCGCGACGATTGACTTCCCTCCCCTTTGGGTTAGCTTAAGTCTCTCGCGAGAGAGGATTTCCCATGCACGAAACCAGACGCCTGGCCGCGCGCGTTGCGGCGGCCGATTTCGCCACCATTCCCGAAAACGCCCGCGAAGTCAGCAAGCAGGCGCTGCTCGATTTCATTGGCGTCACGATTGCCGGCATGGAGGAGCCGCTGGCACGGATCCTGCGCGAAGAAGCGCTGGAGCAGGGCGGACACCCGCAGGCGACCATCATCGGCACCAGCGAGCGCACCTCGGTCCAGCAGGCAGCGCTCATCAACGGCTCCGCCGGCCATGCACACGACTATGATGACGTCGCAACCGCGATGACAGGACACCCAACGGTGCCGGTAGCTCCAGTTGTGCTGGCCCTGGCAGAGCAGAACCGTTTGAGCGGCGCAGAAGTGATCAGCGCCTTCGCCACCGGGGTCGACGCCGAGTGCATCGTCGCGCGTTTCGCGGGCAACGCCCACTACCAGCAGGGCTGGCATTCGACGGGAACCCTGGGTTCGTTCGGCGCTGCCGCCGCGGCCGCCGTCAGCCTCAACCTGGACGAAGACGCCACCGCCAAGGCGCTTGGAATCGCGGGCACTCAGGCTGCGGGTCTGAAATCCCAGTTCGGGACTATGTGCAAACCGCTGCACGCCGGACACGCCGCGGCAACGGGGGCGCAGGCTGCCAATCTGGCGGCAAAAGGGTTCAGCAGCCGCACCGACATTCTCGAAGCGGAGCAGGGTTTCATGGATACGCAGGCAACGAGCGCCGACCCCGCGAAGTTCGACCGGGCACTCGAAGATCCATCGTATACACAGGACATCTGCTTCAAGTACCACGCGGCCTGTTACCTCACACACTCGGCCATCGAAGCCACGAACCTCCTGTGCGAGCAGAACGCGTTCGATCCCGGGAAGATCAAGGCCGTGACCGTGTTGGTCGACGCAGGCCACTTCAAAGTCTGCAACATCCAGGAGCCGAGCACGGGTCTCGAAGCCAAGTTTTCGCTGCGGCTGACCGTGGCGATGGCGCTGGCCGGGCTCGATACGTCGAGCATCGACATCTTCACCGACGAGCTGACCCAGGCCGCGGACGTCACGCATTTCCGCGACAAGATCAGCGTTGTCGCTCACGAGACGCCAACCCCCGACACGATCGTCCGCATCGAAACCGAGGACGGTATGACCTTCGAGCAGGCGTTCAACGTGGCGATCCCGCTCACCGACCTGGAACTGCAGTGGCAGAAGCTCGAGCGCAAGTTTCGCGCGCTCGTGGTACCCCGGCTCGGCGCGGAGCGGGCTGCCAGGATCATTGACCTGTGCCGCCGCCTGGACGAGCTCGACGATCTGAGCCCGCTCTTCGACGCCGTTGCGGCCTGACAAAAACCTCACCAGAAGGAAGTAGCGATGAACAAACAACCCAGGCGCGCACGACGCTGCCAGCTGTCGGTACCCGGCAGCTCCGAGAAGATGATGACCAAAGCCGCGGCGCTGGAAGTCGACCACGTCTTTCTCGACCTGGAAGACGCCGTCGCGCCGAGCGCCAAACCCGGCGCGCGAGGCATGATTGTGGAGGCCATCAACAACCTCGAGTGGACGCCACGGACCGTCTGCGTGCGCATCAACGACGTGGAGACCGAGTGGTGCCACGATGACATCATCGAGGTTGTCACAGGCGCCGGGGAGAAGCTCGACACCATCATGTTGACCAAGGCCAAGAGTGCCGCCGACGTGCGCTTCGTGCATCTGATGCTCGACCAGTTGGAGCAGAAGCTGAAACTCACCCGCCGTATCGGCATCGAATGCCTGATCGAAGAGGTGGAAGGCATGATGAACGTGGAAGAGATTGCCGCCTGCTCCGACCGCCTGGAGTGCCTCGTCTTCGGCATGGGTGACTACTCCGCCAGCCAGCAGATGCAGCTTGCATCGGTCGGCAGCACGGGTGGCTATCCCCCCGACGTCTGGCACTACCCGCGCTACAAAATGACCATCGCCTGCCGCGCCAACGGCATCGATCCCGTGGACGGGCCGTACGCCAACTTCAGAAATCCGGAGGCGTACCAGAAAGAGGCGGAGCGCTCCAACGTCCTGGGCATGGTCGGCAAGTGGGCCATCCATCCGAGCCAGGTGGACATCGCCCAGGAAGTATTTGCGCCGACCGCTGAGGACGTGGCGACGGCGCGCAAACAGAAAGAAGCCTACGATCAGGCGCTGGCGGAAGGCCTCGGTGCCATCAACGTCGACGGCGTGATGGTGGATGCCGCAAGCATCCGCATCGTGCAGAACGTCATCGATCGTGCGGATCTGATTGGCATCTGAAATGAGCGACCACTATCTCACCGACGAGCGCCTGATGATTCAGGAGGTGGCCCGCGATTTCACGATGCGCGAGGTATTGCCGGTTGCCAACGAGCTGGATCCGGTGCAGGGCAAAATTCCCATGGCGCTCAGAGCGAAGCTCGGGGAGATGGGCTACTTCGGCATTCGCATGCCCGAGGAGCATGGCGGACTGGGCCTCGGCGTCTTCGAGTACTGCCTGATTGCCGAAGAGCTCGCGCGGGGCTGGATGAGCGTGGCAAGCATCATCGCTCGCGCGTCCTCGCTGATGGCGGTTGGTGGCTGGCCAGAGGACAAACGCCGGGACCTGACCGCCAAGGCGGCCCAGGGAGAGTATCTGGCCGCCGTGTCCCTGTCCGAACCCAACGTCGGCAGCGATCTCGCGGCGGTCAGTTGTAAAGCCGTGCTCGACGGCGACGAGTGGGTCATTACCGGCAACAAATACTGGTGCACCTTTGCCGACGAGGCGGACTACATCAATCTGCTGGCGCGCGTCGAAGCGCCGGGTGAAGAGGAACGCTACAAGGGTCTGCGTTCTTTCATCATCGAAAAACCGCGCGGTGAGCTGCCCGCGGGCTGCCAGGGCTCGGCCATTCCCAAGATCGGCTACTTCGGCTGGAACACCTTCGAGCTGGCATTCGACGAATGCCGCATCCCCAAAGAGAACATCATCACCGGCGGCGGTGGTGAAGGCTTCAAGAACACGGTCAACATGCTGAACGTGGCGCGTGCGCATACGGCGGCGCGCTCGATTGGACTGGCCCGCGGCGCGCTCGAAGACGCCATGGCCTACAGCCACGAGCGCGTGCAGTTCGGCGTTCCCATCAGCGACTTCCAGGAAACCCGCTTCAAGATTGCACGGATGGCGGCGGAGATCGAAGCCGCGCGGGCGCTGATGTACGACGTCTGTACAAAAATGGACGCCGGCCAGACCTGCGACAAAGAGGCGTCGATGCTGAAGTGGTACGCGGCAGAGATGGCCGAGCGAGTGACTTCGGACGGGCTGCAGATTCTCGGCGGGGCCGGTTATACGAAGCTGCACGCCATGGAGCGTTACTGGCGTGATGCCAGGCTGACGAAAATCTTCGAAGGCACCAGCGAAATCCAGCTGCGCATCGTCTCCGACCGGCTGCTCGGCAAACCCACGCAACGCGCCAACGCTTGAAACCCTTCGTCCGCCTGGTTGATGAGATCAAGGCCTGCACCCTCTGCGAGGCGCAACTGCCCCTCGGACCCCGCCCCGTCTTTCAGGCCCACCCCGAAGCGAGAGTGCTGGTCGTCGGCCAGGCCCCGGGTACCGCGGTGCACGAGACCGGGATTCCCTTCAACGACCCGAGCGGCGATCGACTGCGGCGGTGGATGGGCGTCGACAAAGATACCTTCTATGATGCGAAGCAGATTGCGCTCGTGCCGATGGGATTTTGCTACCCCGGGCGCGGACGCGGCGGCGACCTGCCACCGCGACCCGAATGCGCGCCGACCTGGCGCGAAGCGCTGCTCGCACACCTCAACAACGTGCAACTGACCATTGCCGTTGGCCGCTACGCCATCGATTGGCACCTCAACCCGGCGAAAAAAGAGACGCTCGCGGCCGTGGTTGCGGGCTGGCGATCCCGCTGGCCCGAAATCGTCCCCCTGCCGCATCCCAGCCCGCGCAACACGCTCTGGCTCAAGCGCAATCCCTGGGTGGAAGCGGAGCTCGTGCCTGAAATACAGGCGCGCGTTGCCGCATTGTTGGACTAAAAGAAACGGCAACCGGATTCCGCCAAGGAACCATTGGTCATCCGCCTACGATCCATCGTAGACTCAAGCGAGCAGTCTTGCAGGGGAAGTCAGCAGTGTCAGAACCAGGTGCGCAGACCTTGGGTGAACTCAAAGCGAGCGGCTATCAGTCAAAGCCGGTCAAGGAAGAACTACGCCAGAACCTCATCATGAAGCTGTCCCGCGCGGAGCCGCTGTTCCCGGGCATCATGGGCTACGAGGCAACGGTCGAACCACAGATCGTCAACGCGCTCCTGGGCTGTCAGGACATCATCTTTCTGGGTGAGCGCGGCCAGGCGAAGTCGCGCATGGTCAGGAGCCTCACCTCCCTCCTGGACGAATGGTCACCCGTGCTTGCCGACACCGAAATTCCCGAGGATCCGCTCCACCCCATTACCCAGGCCGGCCGCACGCTGGTCGAGGAGAAAGGCGACGACGCGCCCATCAGGTGGGTGCACCGGGATGATCGCTACGGCGAGAAGCTCGCGACGCCGGACATCACCATCGCCGACATCATCGGTGAAGTGGACCCCATCAAAGTCGCGGAAGGCCGCTACCTTTCGGACGAGCTGACGCTGCACTACGGTCTGGTGCCGCGCATGAACAAAGGCATCTTTGCAATCAACGAGCTGCCGGATCTGGCCGAGCGCATCCAGGTGGGGCTCCTGAACCTCCTCGAGGAGCGCGACGTGCAGATCCGCGGTCACAAGGTGCGGCTGCCGATCGACGTATTCATCGTGGCCACCGCAAATCCCGAGGATTACACCAATCGCGGACGCATCATCACGCCGCTGAAAGACCGCTATGGTGCACAGATCCGCACCCACTACCCGGAAACCATCGACCAGGAAATTGCGATCGTCGAGCAGGAAGCCAACGTGCTCGCGCTGTCGGACTTTCAGGTCAACGTGCCGGAATTCATGAAAGAGATCATCGCTGAGGTCACGCACACCGCCCGCCGCTCGCCGGATATCAACCAGCGGTCCGGCGTATCGGTGCGGGCCTCGATCAGCAACTACGAGGTGCTGGTTGCGAACGCATTCCGACGCGCGCTGGTGCTGAACGAAGCTGAGGTGGTGCCACGGATATCGGACCTCGACTACATCGCCTCGTCGTTCCAGGGCAAAGTGGAATTCGAAGCCATGGAGGAAGGGGCTGAGGACAAGATCACGAGCAAGATCATCCAGGCAGCCACCAAGAGCGTCTTCGATCAGATTCACGACCTGCACGATCTGCAGCCGATCTCAGATGCCTTCAACGAAGGGTTGACCATCGAGATTGGCGAAGCGGTGTACGCCGAAGATTACGCGACGATCATCGACAAGATTCCGGGGATGGCGGACCGCATCACGGCGACCACGCCGGGTACCCGCGCCGCGGAGGTGGAGTTCATTCTCGAGGGACTGCATCTCAACAAGCTACTGAACAAATACGCGGTTTCCGGCCGCGCCACTTATTCCGGCTGATCGCTCGGGTCAACCGTTACGAGGAAGTTTATGCCACGTCGACACCGCTACAGCGCCTGGGACGGCTCACAGAACATACCGTGGGACGCTGAGGATGTGATGAAAGCGCTGGCCGACGACATCATCGAATACGGCGACCTGCGCTGGGCGATGCGCAACCTCATGTCCCACGGCATGCAGATTCCCCAGGGCGGCTACCAGCAGGGCCTGCGGGACATGATCCGCCGCCTGAAGGAGCAGAAGCAGCGTCAGCTGAAACGCTTCAATCTGGATTCCATCTTCGAAAGCTTCCGTGAGCGCCTCGACGAGATCATCGACATGGAGCGCCAGCAGATCGAGGAATGGAAGCAGCGCGCCGCGGAAGCCGGTCCGGACAACTTCAGCGATTCGCTCCTGAAAGACATCGCAGAGCGCAACGAAAAGGCGCTCGATGAGCTGCCGGAGGACATTCCTTCGCAGATCAAAGCGCTCGAATCGTTCGAGTTCATCAACACCGACGCGCAGAAGAAATTTCTCGAGCTTCTGAACGAGCTCAAGAAGGCGATGACCAATACGTTCTTCCAGGACATCGAGAACATGGTCAACAATCTGTCCGACGGCGACATCGAGCGCATGAAGGACATGTTGAAGGCGTTGAACGACATGCTGGTGAAACAGATCGCCGGTGAAGATCCCGAGTTCGACAAGTTCATGGAAGAGTTCGGTGACATGTTCGGCGACAACCCACCGCAGAGTCTCGATGAACTCCTCGAGCAGATGCGCCAGCAGATGGCCGCGGCACAGTCACTGATGAACTCCATGTCTCCCGAACAGCGACAGGCGTTGCAGGAGATGTTCGCCGGTCGCTTCGGTGACCCGGAGCTCGAAGCGGAAATGGCCAAGCTCGCGAAGGAGCTCGATTTCCTGACGCCGGACAGCCAGCGCTACCGCTTCAACGGCGAAGAATCTCTCGATCTCGAAGCGGCCATGCAGGTCATGCGCGAGATGCACGAGATGGACGACCTCATCGGCCAGATGCAGGATGCGGAGCGACGCGGCGATCTCGACGGCATCAACAAAGATCTGCTGCGTGACGTGCTCGGCGACGAGGAAGCGGATCAGCTGGAAGAGCTCGAGAAGCTCATGAAAATGCTGGAGGACGCGGGCTACGTCAGACCCAACGACGACAACGGCTGGGAGTTGACGCCTCGGGGCTCGCGCGTGATCGGCCAGAAGGCGCTGGGAGAAATCTACCAGCGCTTGAAGCGCCAGAGTCTCGGCAACCATGCCATACCTGAAGAAGGCCGCTTCGGCGAACGCATCGAGCAGACCAAACCCTACGAGTTCGGCGATCCTTTTCATCTGCACATGCCGAAAACGCTGCGCAATGCCATTGATCGCAACGGACCCGGCGCGCCGGTGCAGCTGAAACCCGAAGACTTCGAGATTTACCGCAGCGAGCAGATCACCTCCACCGCCACCGCCATGCTGGTGGATCTGTCCTGGTCGATGGCGCTCAGGGGTTCGTTCCAGGCGGCGAAGAAGGTTGCGCTGGCACTGCACAACCTCATCACCAGCCAGTACCCCAAGGACAGCTTCTACATCATCGGCTTTGCCGCCTATGCCAAAGAGCTCAAAGCCCACGACCTGCCTTACCTGCAGTGGGACGAGTACGTGCTCGGCACGAACATGCAGCACGCGCTGCTGCTGGCGGAGAAGCTCCTGGCCAAGCATCCCGCAGGCAGCAAGCAGATCATCATGATCTCCGACGGTGAGCCGACGGCGCACCTGGAAAACGGCCAGGCGATGTTTGCCTATCCGCCCACGCCGCAGACCATTCGCGCGACGTTCCGCGCCGTGAAGCGCTGCACTACGAAGGGCATTGCCATCAACACCTTCATGCTCGAATCGAGCGAATACCTGCGCGCGTTCATGCAGGAGGTGGCCCGCATCAACGGCGGTCGGGTGTTCTACACCTCACCCGACCAGCTCGGCGAGTACATCCTGGTCGACTACGTCGAGAACAAGCGCAAAAAGCTCGGCCGTTGATCGCGCGGTTGTGAGCGGTTACGAGGACATTTACTACCCCTCAGCGGACGGTTTGCGCCTCTACGCGCGGGATTACCCCCATGCAACCGCCGGGCATGTCGTGCTCTGTCTGCACGGCCTGACCCGGAACTCACAGGACTTCGAACACATCGCCAGCGTTCTCAACGCGAACTTCCGGGTGGTCGTTCCCGATCAGCGCGGCAGGGGGCACTCAGCCTACGACCCCAACCCGGCCAACTACCGACCCGGCACCTACGTGGAGGATATGTTCACGCTGCTCGATCATCTTGGCATCAACCGGGCGATTCTGCTCGGCACGTCCATGGGCGGCCTGATGGCCATGCTGATCAATGCGGCGCGTCCGGCGGCCGTTGAAGCGGTCATCCTGAACGACATCGGACCTGAGGTAGACCCTGCAGGCCTGGCACGCATTCAAGCTCGCGTCGGCAAGTCTCCACCGGTGAGCAGCTGGGAAGAGGCCGTGCGCCAGAACCGCGAAGCCCAGGGTCCGGCGTTCCCGGATTTCAGTGACGACAGCTGGCGTCAGTTCACCCGCGCGCTTTACCGCGAAGACGAGCACGGCGTACCGCGTCTCGCCTACGACCCGGCCATCTCCCAACCGATGACGCAGTCGGATGCGGCAGCGGTGCCAGCCGATCTCTGGTCGGTGTTCGAGAAGCTTGCAGACCAGCCGCTGCTGCTCGTGCGCGGTGCACTATCCGACATTCTGAGCAGCGCCTGCACGGCAGAGATGCAGCGCCGTCATCCGGGCATGCGCCTGGTGGAGCTGACCAACCGCGGCCACGCCCCGATCCTCGACGAACCGGAGGCGGAGCGGGCCATCACTGGATTTCTGAGCGATCTCGCTTTGCACTGAACCCACACTGAGGAGGATTCTGGCATGGACGCTGACGTATCGAAGGAACTCATGGACGCCGGCCGGGGCTACGAAGACCTGTTCGTACCCGCACTTTTTGCGCCCTGGACAGGACCGGTAGCGGACGCTGCCGGCCTCAAACCCGGCGACCAGGTACTGGACCTTGCCTGTGGGACGGGCGTGCTGGCACGCAACGCCCTGCCCCGCGTCGGTAACAGCGGCAGAGTCGTCGGCGTCGATCCAGGACCAGGCATGCTCGCGATCGCCGCGCAGATAGAACCGGGCGTGGAGTGGCTCGCCGGCACCGCCGAGGCGTTGCCCGTCGATGACGCCGCGTTTGATGCGGTCATCAGCCAGTTCGGGATGATGTTCTTCGACCGCGTCGCCTCCGCCGGCGAGATGTTCCGGGTGCTGAAACCCGGTGGGCGCCTGGCAGTGGCCGTCTGGAACAGCGTGGCTGCAAATCCCGCATACGTAGACATCACAGCACTCCTCGAAGAGCTGGTGAGCCCGGCGGCGGCAGAGGCGCTGCGGGTCCCCTACAGTCTCGGCAACCCGGATGACGTGACCGGACCGCTGGCAGGCGCTGGATTCAGCGACATCACGGTCAACACGATGTCGGATTCCGCAAGGTTTCCGAGCGCACGGGTGCTTGTCGAGGCTGACCTGCGCGGGTGGCTACCACTCTTCGACATTGTGCTGACGGACGCGGAGATTGAAACGGTGCTCGGCGCGGCAGACGAACGTCTCGCGGGCTTTGTCGAAGCCTCGGGCGAAGCCGTCTTTCCAACCTCCGCGCACATAGTTGCAGCCCGCAAACCTTGAGCAACCGACAAATCGGCGCGGTTCAGTAAGACCTTGGCAGGCCGAGCACGTGCTCGCTCACGAAGTTCTGGATCATCTCTTGTGAGATCGGCGCTATTTTCATGAGCCTCGCTTCGCGCCAGTAGCGTTCGACGTGGTACTCACTCGCGTAGCCGAATCCGCCGTGCGTCTGCATGGCGCGATCCGCGGCAAAAAAAGCGGCGTCCGCCGCAAGCCATTTGGCCATGTTGGCCTCTTCGCCGCAGGGTAGCCCGTTATCGATCAGCCAGCTTGCCTTGCGCACGACCAGCTCGGCAGCGTCGAGACGCATCTTCGCTTCGGCGAGCGGAAACGCGATGCCCTGGTTTTTGCCAATCGGCCGCCCGAACACCACGCGTTCGTTGGCATAGTTCACAGCCCGCCTGAGCGCGGCACGGCCAATCCCCAGCGCTTCGGCGGCAATGAGAATCCGCTCGGCGTTCATGCCATCCAGGATATAGCGGAAACCTTTGCCCTCCTCGCCCACGCGATCGGTAATGTGCACCGGCAGATCGTCGTAGACCACTTCACAGGTAGCGACGGCATTGCGCCCGACTTTGTCGATCGGCGAGATGGCAACCTCCGGCCGCTGCAGCTCCGCCAGCAGCAACGTCAGCCCGTCCGTGCGCTTCTCGACTTTGTCTTTGGGCGTGGTTCTGACCAAGAGCAGCACGCGCTCCGACTGCAGCGCCTTGGTCGTCCAGACCTTGCGACCTTTGACGATGTACGTATCCCCCTCCAGCCGCGCCGCCGTGGATATGGAAGTGGTATCCGTGCCGGCGTCCGGCTCGGTGACACCGAACGCCACGTGCAGATCGCCGTTGGCCACGCGCGGCAGATACTTCTGCTTCATGTCCTCGCTGCCGTGTCGCACCACCGGGTGCATGCCGAAGATCGATAGGTGCAGCGGCGTGGCGCCGTTCATGGCCGCACCGCTTTCACACACCGTCTCCAGAACCAGGCTTGCCTCGGTGATACCCTGCCCCGAGCCGCCATACGCTTCCGGAATGGCAATCCCGATCCAACCGGCTTCCGCCATCGCCTCGTAGAAGTCCCAGGGGAACTCGTGCTGCTTGTCTTTTTCAGCCCAATACTCGTCGGGATAGCTGGCGCAGAGCTTCGCCACCGAGTCTCGGATCAGGATCTGATCGTCGGTTAATTCAAAATTCATGGCTCCCCCCGGTTGCCGTTGATGCCCGCTTGGCTTTTTCTGATGAGGCAATGTACCTTCTCCCACGGGAGGAAACACAATGCCTGGAAAGTATTTCGAGGAACTGAACGTTGGGGACAGTTTTGACCACCAGCCCAGCAGAACGGTCACCGAAACCGATAACTTACTGTTCAGCACCCTGACGCTCAACCCTCAGCCACTGCATCTCGACGCGGAGTTTGCCAGGGCATCGATTCACGGGCAGATCCTCGTCAACAGCATCTTTACACTCGGCCTGGTGGTGGGCCTGTCTGTGGGTGACACCACCCTCGGCACTACCCTCGGCAATCTCGGCTTCGACAAAACCGTCTTTCCGAACCCCGTTTTCATCGGCGATACCCTCACCGTCAGCACTCGGGTCGTCGACAAACGCGAGAGCAAAACCAAGCTCGATCGCGGCATCGTCACGTTCGAACATACGGCAACCAACCAGCGCGGTGAGCTCGTATGTTCCTGCGTGCGCGGCGCCATGATGATGAGACAGGCTGCGTGAGCGGGGCGGAGCGCCTGCGCCGCTCCGCGCACTTCGTGCCCGGGGCGAACGAGAAGATGCTACAGAAGTCCATTGCAACGGCTGCGGACTGCCTGATCCTCGATCTCGAAGACGCGGTGACGCCGGACAACAAAGACAGCGCACGCGAGATCGTCAGCGGCTGGCTCGGCGAAGTCGACTTCGAAGGCAAAGAACGTGCGGTGCGCATGAACCCGCTGGACACGCCATGGGGGCTCGAGGATCTCGAAGTGACCATGCGTCACCCACCCGATGTCTACGTAGTGCCCAAGGTTTCGACGCTCACCGAGCTCGAACGCATCGATCGGGAGTTGACTCACTGGGAGCACGAGTACGGGCACGAGGCAGGCAGCGTGGAACTGCTGCTGGTGAGCACCGAAACGCCGCTCGGCGCGCTGAATTTGCCAACGTTTACCGAATGCAAGCGGGTCGTTTGCCTGTCCTGGGGCGCAGAGGATCTGTCAGCGGCGCTCGGCGGAACGCGCAACCGCACCCCCGCAGGTGACTACCTGGAACCCTTCAAGTATTGCCGCACCATGACGCTCTTGAGCGCGGTGGCGGGCGAGGTTCAGCCCATGGACACGGTTTATGTGGACTTCAAAGACGACGCCGGGCTGGCCGCGGAGTGCCGCGAGGCAGCCTGGATGGGATTCACCGGCAAAATAACCATTCATCCCGACCAGATCGGAATTGTAAATGCCGCGTTCTCGCCGTCACAGGAAGACGTAGCGACCGCCCAACGCCTGGTCGAAGCCTTTGCCGAAGCCGAGGCGCAAGGGCTCATGGCCATCAGCTTCGAAGGCCAGATGGTAGATGTGCCTCATCTCACCCGGGCGCGCAAAACCCTGGCACGGGCCAGGCAGATCGAACAACTGACACAGTAGGAATCCCATGGATATTACGCTCGATACACAACGCATGCAGGCCCGCATTGAGGACGGCATCGGCTGGATGATTTTCAATAACCCCGCCCGTCACAACGCGCTCAGCCTCGAGATGTGGCAGGGCATGGGCGACATCCTCGAACGCTTTGCTGCGGACGACGCGGTGCGCGTGGTCGTCATGCGCGGCGCCGGGGGCAAAGCCTTTGTTTCCGGTGCCGACATTTCAGAGTTTGACGAAAAACGGGCCAATGCTTCCCAGCAGGCTGACTATGGCGAGGTGGCGGGCCGCGCGAGCAGGCGCCTCAATCAGCTGGAGAAACCGCTGATTGCGCTCATCGAGGGCTACTGCATCGGCGGCGGTCTGGCTACCGCACTTGCTGCAGACGTGCGAATGGCCACCCCGGACAGCCGGTTCGGCATTCCAGCGGCCAAGCTCGGTCTCGGGTATGAGTACGGCGGACTTGCCAAGCTCGCACGCATTGTGGGTCCAAGCAGCGCCCGGGACATACTTTTTTCTGCCCGCTTTCTGGAGGCGGACGAAGCCCTGAGGCTCGGCCTCATCAATTTCGTGAGCAGCCGCGAAAGCATCGAAGCCGAGTGTCTGGCATACGCCACAAGGATTGCAGGAAACGCACCTCTCACCGTACGTGCGGCGAAGGCGGCGATGAACGCGTGGGAACGCGGTGGCAGGGCAGATGAGATTGCCGCCGTCGATACGCTGGTAAAGGGCTGCTTTGACAGCGAGGACTACAAAGAAGGCCGGCGCGCCTTTGGAGAAAAGAGAACCCCACTCTTCGAGGGCCGATGACCCTGCCCCAAAGACCACGCCGGCCCGCAAACGGTTTCACGGCAGCCTCCGCCCGCGTCGAAACCGACTCCCCTAGTCTCCAACATCATGGTTGAGGAGACTGTCCGAGCAATGTGCCGAGATGTAAGTGGCTTTTATACCGCTTGGCACAAGATGATCTAATGAGGGTATGATCTAGTACTTAATAAGAATTAGAGGGGACCACTACAGTGACCACAAGGGATGAGTCGGGACAGCGCAACCGACAATGGATGTGGGTGTTGGCCATCTGCACACTGGTGCTAGGCGCGTGTACATCTACTACCGCCCCCCCGCCCGCGGCTTCAACCGCCCCTGAAGCTGACTACACAGAGGAATATCGGATCGGCGTTGGAGACACGGTCAATGTCAACGTCTGGCGCAATGAAGACCTGAGCATTGAAGTTCCAGTAAGACCCGATGGGAAAATCTCGGTGCCCCTGGCTGGTGACGTGGTTGTGGGCGGTAGAACACCCGAAGAGGTGAGCGCCTCAATAACTGAGCGCCTTTCTACCTACATCCGCCAACCGAACGTGACCGTTATCGTCACCAACATGGGCAGCGATGAATATCGATCACGAGTTCGTGTTACGGGCGCAGTTGCAACTCCGTTGTCCGCCCCGTTTCGGCAAGGAATGACAGTGTTGGACGTTGTGCTCGAAGCAGGTGGACTCACAGAGTTCGCAAACGCGACCAAAGCTACACTCTACCGCGAGGGCGGAGAGCGCCTGCCGATCGATTTGCGCGGCATCCTGCAACGTGGCGATATGCGCACAAACTACCCGCTCCTACCCGGTGACGTGGTCACGGTTCCAGAAAGGGCTTTCTAGGAGAACAAGTATGCGCAAGACCATAGAACGCTTGTTTGCAAGTGCACTCCTAGTCGCGACCTCGCAAGCGCACGCGCTGGAATGGGGTGTCGTACTACGCGAGGTGTCCGAGTACACAACCAACAGCGCCAGGACATCGGACAACGAAATCGAAGAGTGGGTGCATCAACCGGGCGTCCAACTGCAAGCAGAGCATAGCGGACCCAGCTATGATCTCAGCGTCGACTACGAGGTTTTCCGGGAGATCTACCAGCAGGATGTTTTCGACGACGAAACTGTCGCCAGCGGTACTGCGGATCTCGTCTGGCGCGCCTTGCCAGACCGTCTAGATTTCGTTGCCAACCATACGCGCACCCAATCGACGATCCGGTCTATTGAAGTGTTAACTCCGGATAACCGGGACGAGACGATAACCACAACCGCCGGCCCGATTCTGCGATTTAATCCTCGCGGCCAGGATACCCTGGAGTTCCAGTACGAGTGGGGCGATCGGAACAGCGAGAATACCGAAGACGATGCAATCACACATGAGTTCAGTACCCGCTATGGCCTGACGTCGTCGACTACGAATGTCGTGACGTTTGAAGGAATACGTCGCGAGGTGCAGTACGAGAACGAGTCCATCCCGGACCTCGAGTACTCAATCGGGCAAATTACGTGGGATCGTACCGCTCGCGATGTGATCTACGCTTTACAAGGCGGATACACGCAAACAAAACGCACTGATCTCGATGACGTGGATGGGTTCACATTCGATGTAGAAGTAGAATGGCAGGCGTCACCGAGTGATCTGGTTACGTTGGGCATAGCGCGCGAGATTCGCGACAGCCCTATCTCTCTGCGTACCGGGAGTCTGGCTGACGATCTCTTTTTTCCCGTTGATTCCGATTTGGGCGAAGTGTTCTTCAACAACCGAGCGAGCATTTCCTGGGCCAAAGCGATCAATGCGCGTACAGACTTGCAGATTGTGGCCCAATACGACGAGGAGGACTATGAGGACGCACAACGAGACACCGAGCGATTAGGCTATACGGTAAGTCTGCAACGGACGCTGACCCCCTCAATAACGTTGTCTTTGGGCCTGGGCTACGATGAGCGCGATTTCTTGGACGAGGGCGAAAGTACCGATTCCTTCCGGGGAAACTTCGATTTGACCTGGCAGGCCACCCCACGACTACAGCTTGCGGTGGGTGCTCGCATGGAAGAACAGGACAGCGAAACCAGCGGCACCGGCAGGGAATACGATGAATCCGTAGGCTTTGTCAGAATCAGCTACGCGCTCCGTCAGCTGCCAACACCCCCCTCATAAGCGCCCTAACGGGCGCTTCTCAGGATCTCATTGGAATAGCCGCTCTCTTCGGCCTGGCTATTGACCGCGGTGACGGCCAAATAGTAGTCACCCTGCAGCAGCTGTAGCGTGTGACTGGTATTCGAACCGCTGACTTCCACGAAGTCGTCGTAGTTGCGGGTGCTCGTACCATAGTAGATGCGGTAGGCAGAAATGGGCGTGAGAGCCGAGCCATCGGTATTCTCAGTGGGTGCCTGCCAACTCAAATCAAGTGATCCGACTACCGCCACGTTGACCATCTCGACAACATTACCACCTGAGTTGGCGCAAGAAAGCGTGAACGTGGTGGTATTCTGCAAGTTAGCAATAACCTCCTGTCCGTTGGTCGCGCGCGCGCCGCTCCATCCACCAGAGGCGGAACAGCTGTCCGCATCGGCTGTGCTCCAGGTGAGCGTCACACTCTGCCCGGATTCGATTTGAGTAGTGCTTACAGCAAGCGATAGGGTTGGCGGGTCTACCGCCGCGACCGAAACGTCAACTGTATCGGAAGCGTTACCACCATCACCCGTGCACGAGATCACAAACGTGCTTTCAGCTTGTAGCGGCCCAACGCTCATCGAACCGGTCGTATTCCGTGCGCCGCTCCAGTCTCCAGACGCCAGACAGCTATCGGCGTTACTGCTGGACCAGCTGAGTGTCACGCTGTCACCAGCGCCCACCTGTGTGGTGTTTGCGGTCAAGCTCACGCTGGGAGGATTAAGCGGCACCGAATCGACGGTCACGCTGACCGTATCGCTAGCCGAGCCGCCAGCACCCGAGCAGTTGAGCACAAAGGTGCTGTCAGCTTGAAGGGGGCCGACGCTGGCCGAACCGGATGTGCTGCGCACGCCGCTCCAGGCCCCCGAGGCTGCACAGCTGTTGGCGTTACTGCTCGACCAGGAAAGCGTCACGCTATCGCCCGCCCCCACTTGCGAAGCGCTGGCCGTTATCGCTACCGTGGGCACAGGGGCGGACGTCACAACTGACACCGTGACGGCATCAGAAGCGCTGCCGCCATCACCAGAGCAGCTCAACGAGAAACTGGTGCTTGCCTGCAGGGGACCAACCTGTATCTGCCCGCTCGTTTCGCGGCTGCCACTCCAGCCGCCGCTGGCGGTGCAAGCCGTAGCTCCCGTGCTCGACCACGACAAATCAACCGTATCTCCCGCTTCAATCTGTGATGCGCTGGCTGACAGGGATATGGTGGGTGCATCCGGCTGCGGCTGACCGCCAACGATTACAGCAACCGTCGCATCGGTCACACCCCCGATACCAGTACACGTAAGCGCAAAGCTCGTCGAGTTGTTCAACGGAGCGGTGACAAATACACCTCCCAGCGTTTGCTCACCATCCCATGCGCCGCTTGCCGAACACCGATCTGCATTGCTGCTGGCCCAGCTCAGCGTGGTTCCGTCGCCAGGGTCAATGGCAGCAGGGTCCGCGGACAAGCTGACAATTGGCGGAAGCGCGTCGTCCTGCTGCCGTTGCCGCGCATTGATGTCGGCGATGGCCGTTGAATCAGCAAGGCTCACGCGTTCTGCAAGGCCCCGAACCACATTCTGCGGGCCTGCGGACAGCGCGGAATCAACAAGAGCACGCACGTTACTTACATCAGCACCGTCCAACAAGAGTATAAAGTCGAACAGTTCGTCATCAGCATAGACGCCCTGCAACACTGCCAGCGCGTCAACCAACTGCGAGATGCCTTCCATGCCAAACGCGATACTGTTGACGTCAGCGTCGGAGATCGTCGGCATGATACTGCGGATAGCTGCGTTCATCGAAGACGTTGCGTCCGCGCCGTCCACTTCCAACCGACCAGCAAGTACTTCCAGACGCACGCCGATTTCTACCGCTTGGGCAATCGCAAGGATACGGTCGTCGTTGCTGCCAACGAGGCTAACCATGGCGGCATCCAAGGCACCGTCCGCCATATCGCAGGCGAGTACCTCAACCACTTCGTCCAGAGAAACTGCGACGCCCGCACTTTGCAAAGCTGCACCCGTTCGACGAACCCACTCACCAATTGCTTCGTTTGCAAGCACGGCGGTTTCTATGTTGCTCTCGTCGATGGCGCTTGTCATCGGATCAGCGAGGGCAGTGCTGTCTAGCCCTATGTTGAGATCCGCACTCATCGCCCGCCAGGCGAGATCGAGGTTCTCCGGCGTAATATCTCCATTGCACTCGGCAGCGCGCACGGCGAGCGTTGTCAGCGGCGAAACGTTGACAGTCTGAGGGCCAACGGTGTGTAACGCCGCGACCAACTCGAAGTCGGAAGCGCGCTGGGTAACGAGATCGGTGCCACCCTGAACGCTTATGGTCACTGGAAGCGGGGTCTGCCCGGGGATCTCAACGCTATAGTTCGCGCCATCGTCGCTGGTCGCAGTGGTGACCAGATTACCGTCAGCGTCGGTCACCGAGACTTCTGCACCCACAATCGGGCCATCGCCTACGCTGCCGCTGAAAGTGAACGCATTAAGTAAAGCGTCGGAAGAACCCTCTTCGCTGCCACTCGAACAGGCAGCCGCCACCAGGGTCAGGGCACAAAAAACCAGTCCACGAACGTGTCTCATAGCTCTCTCTCTCTGCGATCCACTCGACGCTCGCAAGCGTCGGTGTAGACGCGACTACAGTCCCTGCACTCCGGCGGTCCCCTGCCAGATGTGCGTTAGAGAGAAGTCTATTGACCACCGCTATCTTTCCTGTGATGTAACACACGGGTTTGTTAGAAAAACGCAATTTTGTGCGCGAGAGCACGAACGCAAACGGACTGCAGTCACGCCAACGAGTTCGTTGGCGCACGCAGCAGATCACATTCGTTTAGAAACGCAGCAGGAAGCCGCTTAAGGGAGTTGCTTACGCACCTCGTTCGAGAAGTCACTCTCTTCGTTCGAAGAGTTGGTCGACGTAACGGCGACGTAGTAAGTTCCCGCGGCAAAGTCGAGAGTGTATTCCCGGGTATTTGGTCCGAGCGAGACACTTCCGGTGTAATCGCGCGAGTTACTACCCCAGTAGACCGTGAAGCCTGTGAGATCATCAAACGGCGTGCCGTCAGTGTTCGTCGCGGCGGGTTGCCAAGACACAGTGGGATCCACCACGTTGACCCCAACCTGAGCAACCGCGCTCTGTGCTTGAGCAAAGCAGGTTAATCGGAAGTTCGAATCTTGTGTCAAAGACGGCGTCGTAAACGTACCGGACAGCGGCTGATCGCCGCTCCAATCACCACTCGCCTCGCAGGAGGTTGCGCTGGCTGAATTCCAGGTCAACGTCACTTGTTCACCGCTACGCACGTCGTAGCGATCCGCTGATAGGTTAACGGTAACCTCACCGTCACCGACAACGTTTACGACAACGTCGCGCAGGACGCCACCACCTTCTCCCGAACAGCTTAGCGAGAAAGTCTGCGTTGATTGCAAATTCGAAATCGTTTCACTACCGGAAACTGCTCGGTCGCCGCTCCACGCGCCCGACGCCCGACAGCTATCGGTATTGGTACTTTGCCAGGACAGCGTGGTCGATTCTCCTTCGCTGACCGATGATGGCGATGCCGTAAATGTCAGGCTCGGGGATGGCGTTGCATCACTCTGTGTTGTTGCACTACCACCACCTCCGCCACCGCCGCCACATGCGGCAAGCGCCGTACACAGCAATAGAGGAATAAGACGCGGTCCAGAGATAGCCGCTTCTGACTGCAGCCGTACAGTTTGTCCACCCATGCGGAGAGTAACCACCTACTAACTAATTTGAGTGTCGAACACACCGTCGTTTCACCAAACGACGAACTTCCATACTCGGTCATTCTGTGCAATCTGTGAGCGCGTACTCACTATTCCAACTTGCAACAGACTCTCACGGAAAGCTTACCTCTCCAAAAATAAGCCGTCTGCGAAGTCGCGCACTGTATAGATTAGAATAGTCCGGGTAAAGAGAAATGTGGATGAAACCCTGTATTTTTATTGATATTTCCAATTGTTACGAAGTTACTACGAAACCGTTTCGATTCCCGATTGCGCCCAATTCCGATACCATGCATGACTTAGTTCACACATTACTTTAACTATGCAAGAAGCCGTCACCGCTTGCGTGCTGATCATCGGCAACGAAATCCTTTCCGGTCGCACACAGGACGTCAATCTGAACCACATCGCCACGACGCTTGGGGCCTGGGGCGTGCAAACCCGGCACGCGCGTGTCATACCCGACATTCGAAATGTGATCGTCGACACAATCAACGAGACGCGCCGGGAATACGACTACGTGTTCACCACCGGCGGTATCGGGCCAACGCACGACGACATCACCGCCGAATGCGTTGCCGAGGCGTTTGACGTGAATCTCATCGAGCATCCGGACATTGCAGATCGGATACGCCGCCGGCCAGCGCCTGACGACGTGATGGCAAGCCGTCTCCTCATGGCGAGGGTGCCGCAGGGTGCAGGGCTCATAGACAATCCGACCGGCGGTCCCCAGGGATTTGTGATGGACAACGTCTACGTCATGGCCGGCATCCCGATGGTCATGCAGGGCATGCTGTCGACTCTCGAGGGCAAGCTGCGCAGCGGCCCGATCGTCCGCTCGCGCTCCATCCGCGCCTATCTGGGCGAAAGTCAGATTGCGGGTGTGCTTGGCGACATTCAGGTTGCTCATCAGGACCTCGACATCGGCAGCTATCCCTTTTTCCGCGAAGACCGCTACGGCACAACCCTCGTCATTCGCGGCACCGACCCTGCAGACATCGAATCCGCCGCAGGGGCCGTCATGAACGCCGTGCGGGATGCCGGTGAAGAACCGGAGGATCTCGGTGAGGAAAGCTGAACGACTCATCCGCGCGCTCGTCATCCTGGCGCTTGGCGCGCTGCCCGCGCTACTGCAGGCGGACGAAGCCAGGGGCTACGCGGACCAGCCGGCATACAAGGCCATCGTTCAATTCGGCGACGCTGCGGACAAACAATATGCCGTGCACGGTATGCCGAACCGGCTCGCCGCCGCCAGCGCGGCGCAGAATGCATGCCTTACCGCACACCCGACACAGGGCGCCGTCACCGGTTACTGTGAGATCGTCCAGCTCGGCGCCTCACCCGTCACAAGCAGCCGGGACATCCGGGCGCGAGTGCCCGACGCGCCTCACCCGCTGTATCTGTGGCGCTATGCGGCCGGAGACGCGATCGTCTACGCGGCCGGATCCATCCATATCCTGAAACCGGGGCTGTATCCGCTGCCACGCCAGTTTCAGCAGGCGTTCGACAAAGCCGACACCCTGGTGGTTGAGGTCGATTTGAGCGCCTACTCTCCACAGACCCTGCAGTTCAAATACAGTCAATATGGCCTTCTGCCCGACGGACAGACCCTCGAGGATGTACTGTCTCCTGAAACGTTCAGCGCGTTGAACACCATCGGCAACGAGTACGGACTGCCCGTTGCGCAGATGTCGCGTTACAAACCCGCGTTCATCACGCAGCAGCTGGCGCTCTTTGCGCTGATGTCGGTGGGCTACGACCCGGAACAAAGTGTCGAGCGTTTCTTTACCCAGCAGGTTGGGCACAGAACCATCGAAGAGCTCGAAACGCTGGACTTCCAGCTCGATCTCCTGTTTAACGAGTCCCTCGACGTGCAGCGTCAGATGACCCTCGACACGCTCGACCAGCTTCCCGCGTTCGAGCCGCTGACGGCAGACCTCATTACCGCGTGGCTCGCGGGCGACGATCCGGCGTTTGAGAAGGCGTTCGAGACTCAATCCGGAACGTCCGAAATTTCCCAGGCTTTCATGCGTAAACTCATGGACGACCGTAACGTTGGCATGGCCGACAAAATCGCCGGGTACCTCAATACCGAAGGCACCTACTTTGTACTCGCCGGCGCCGGGCACTACGTTGGCGACAACAGCATCATCCGGATTCTCGAGCGTCGCGGCATACGCGGGCAACGCATTTACTCGAACCAAGACCTCAAGTAGTGACGGCAGGCAACTTTCAACCAGCACCAGGTCTCGGCAACCCGCACCTGCAGACCGTCGTCTCATCCATGGGACGCAGGCTTTGGGTGCCCCGCGCCGAGGCGCAGATGATGGCCGCCGCCGATGCGCAGGTCCTGACCGTGGACGGGGTCAAGCTGCTGGTGCACTTCAACCTCAAGCCCGGGGCACCGCTTGTCATGATCATCCCGGGCTGGCTCGGCAGCTACCGCTCTTCATACGTTCTGTCAGCGGCCCGCGCGCTGCTGGACGCAGGGTTCAGCGTTGCGCGCATCAATCTGCGTGATCACGGCGAAACGGCGCACCTCAACAGATCGCTGTTCCACTCCGCCATGATCGACGAAGTCGTGGCCCTGGTCAGAACGCTGCAGACGAACCACGGCGAGGCCGGCGCCGGCCTCCTCGGCTATTCCCTCGGCGGCAACTTTGCGCTGCGCGTTGCCCGAGCAGTGCCTCAGCTGACCACGCTTGCGGTGTGTCCGGCAATCGAGCCGG
The DNA here is from genome assembly GCA_028285415.1 of Pseudomonadales bacterium. GTDB lineage: Bacteria > Pseudomonadota > Gammaproteobacteria > Pseudomonadales > Azotimanducaceae > UBA4421. The sequence goes on along the minus strand of JANQPF010000021.1, from coordinate 56,836 downwards.
AAAATACGATGTACAGCATCGACCGCAGTCCGGTCTACCAGCGCTACTTCGTCGGCAAGTGGCGCAAAACCTGGGCCGCAAAACAGACGGCTTTCCCGGGTGATTTCGACTTCGGCGAGGCTCTGCAGCTGACCAGCGTCAGCGCGCTGACCGACTATTTTGTCCGCTACCACTCGCCGTTTGCCACCAGCGCCGAGTACTTTGCCGCCTACGACCTTTCCGGTGACAGCCTGTCCGGCGTCGAGGCGCAGATCCTGGCGGCCCGGGACGACCCAATCATCCCACACCTGCAGTACGCCGATCTGCCGGCGGACGTGGCCGTCGACCTGACCGAGCGCGGCGGGCACGGGGCATACATCAACTCCTGGAAAATGACGAGCTGGGCGGACGAGTACGCCATCCACTACTTCAAGTCCAGATTGACAGTCTGAGCAGGCGACAACCTCTGCACGAGGGCATGGCCGTATGGGAGCAGAAGCCGTTCCCGGCACTCTCTGCAAACGGTTACACCTGGAGATTTGCGCCGGTCAGCACCACAACCACGCGACGGGTATCAGGGTTCTGCACTCCGTACTTCATCAAAGCGGCTAACGGAACAGCGGACGAAGATTCAACCAGAACTTTCAAACACGACATGGCCAGTTGCTGCGCCGCCGTAATTTCCCTCTCACTCACACAGCGTATCGGTAAGCCGTAGGCCGCAAGGATTGAAAAGTTGCGCTCACCGAGCGCCGTGCGTAGCCCGTCAGCAACCGTGCGCGGCGGCATGGGCGGCTGGCGCACACCGGTTTCCAGCGAAAGCCGGGCGTCGGCAGCGAGAGCCGGTTCTGCGCCGACAACCTGAAGCTCGGCGGGCGCAGCCAGCACGCAGCCGCTCGCAAGACCACCACCGCCAACGGGCACCCAGACTTCGTCGGCATTCGTGTCATCGACGATTTCCAGCATGGCGGTGCCCTGTCCGGCAATGACCGCGTTGTGATCGTAAGGCGGCACATACGCGGCGCCGGTGGCCCGCTGCACCTCGGCCAGCTTCTTTTCCCGCGCTGCCAGCGTCGCACCACAATGCACGATGCGCCCGCCGTAGCGTTCGACCGACGCGCGCTTGAAGGCTGAGCCCCCGCGCGGCACCACGACGGTCGCAGGAACACCGAGCATGCTGGCAACGCAGGCAAGCGCACCTCCGTGATTGCCGGATGAGTGCGTGACAACGCCGCGCCTGCGCTCGGCAGCAGGCAGGCTGAGGACCGCGTTCAGAGCGCCGCGGAATTTGAACGAGCCGCTGCGCTGCAGCCCTTCCGCTTTGAAGAGGATTTCCACACCCGCCAGTTCATTGAGCGAGTGGCTCGTCAGCAACGGCGTATGGTGCACCCGGGAACGGATCCGCTTACGCGCGGTCAGGACGTTTCTGCGCGTCGGCAATCGCCCGATCATTCAGAACCTGGAAAGCCGCCCGCTTTCAGGAGGCTCGACGGGACGGGCTTGCCCAGTTCCGTTTCGAGCCACGCCGCCGCATCCAGCAGATCCGGGAGTCGAACGTCATGCGCCACCGACGAACGGTCGAGCATGTAGACGAGATCTTCCGTGGCGATGTTGCCCGTCGCGTTCGGCGCAAAGGGGCAGCCGCCAATCCCGCCGATGCTGGCATCCAGGGTGTTGACGCCTGCCTGCAGGGCAGCAAACGCATTGGCAATACCGGTATTGCGGGTGTCGTGAAAGTGGGCGCGCAGCGGCAGCGCGTCCCCAAGCGTCTTCCGCAGTGCCGTGAAGGCTTCGAGCACCTGACCCGGCACGCCAACCCCGATGGTGTCCGCCAGCGCGATCTCCGTTGCTCCCGCGTCGGCAAAAGCCTTGGCGAGATCGACGACCCGCTGCAGCGGCACCTCACCTTCAAACGGACAACCGAAGGCCACCGCAATGGTGACCTGGACCGGAAAACCTTCCCGCCCGCCGCGCCTGAGCACGTCGAGGGCCATGGCTCGTGCAGCGGCGACGTCCTGGCCCTGGTTGCGCTCGCCAAAGGTGTCGGACGCGGGCACCACCAACCCGGCTTCGTCGAGGCGACCGGTTGCCCGCAGGCGGTCATAACCCCGCTCGTTCAGGATGAGACCCGTATAAGACACATCGCCGCGCTGCGGCAGACCCAGACAGACGGCTTCAGCATCAGCCATCTGCGGCACCACCTTCGGATGCACAAAACTCGTGACCTCAATCCGCCTGCAGCCGCTGGCAAGCGCCCGATCGATCAGCTCGAGCTTCTGCTCGGTGGTAAACGGCACGTCCTCGTTCTGCAGGCCGTCCCGGGGGCTGACTTCCATCACCGTGACCTGCTGCGACATGCTCAGAAACCCTCGCGCAAAGAGACGGTCTTGTTGAACTGACCGTCAGCGTGTGGATCTTTGTAAAAGTACCCCAGCCGTTCGAACTGAAAGTGTCGGGATTCGGAACTCATGATGGCCGGCTCAACGTAGCCGTTCAGCACCTCGAGCGAATCGGGGTTGATGTCATCCAGAAACGTGTCCGCGGTGGGCGCAGGCACCCGGAACAGGCGCCCGTAGTCGTTGATTTGCACGGCGACGGCATGCGCCGCGCTGACCCAGTGGATGACACCCTTCGGCTTCAGCCCGCTGGTGTCGGACCCGCTGCGTGATTCGGGGAAATACGTGCACTTCAGTTCGACCACCGCGCCGTCCGCATCGGTAATCACCTCGTCGCAGCGGATGATGAACGCATAGCGCAGACGCACCATCTCGCCGGGACTCAGCCGCTTCCACTTCTTCGGCGGCTCCATGGCAAAGTCGTCCTGCTCGATCCAGAGCTCCCCGGAAAAGGGCAGCGTGCGGGTACCAAGCGCCTCGTTCTTGCCATGCCAGGGCCCCTCGAGCGTTTCCTCATCACCCGGCCAGTTCGTGACGGTAACCTTGAGCGGTTTGAGCACCCCCATGCCGCGCGGCGCGCTGGACTCGAGATCCGCCCGGATACAAAACTCGAGGAGATTCATCTCGATGATGTTGTCCTGTTTGGTGACACCCACCCGGCGGCAGAATTCTCGAATGGCTGCAGGTCGGACACCGCGGCGGCGCAGCCCCGCAATGGTCGGCATGCGCGGATCGTCCCACCCGGAGACGAGATTTTCGTCGACGAGGCGATTGAGAAGGCGCTTGCTCATCACCGTGTATTCGAGCCCCAGACGGGAAAACTCGATCTGCGGTGGGTGAAAGTTGACGTTGCTGTTGTCCAGCACCCAGTCGTACAGCGGCCGATGATCCTCGAACTCGAGCGTGCACAGCGAATGGGTGATGCCCTCGAGCGCATCGCTGATGCAGTGCGTGAAATCGTACATCGGATAAATGCACCAGGCATCGCCGGTGCGCTGATGGGTGACGTGGCGGATGCGGTAGAGCACCGGATCGCGCATGTTGATGTTGGGTGACGACATGTCAATTTTTGCGCGCAACACATGCTCGCCGTCGGCAAACTCGCCCGCACGCATGCGCGTGAAGAGATCCAGGTTTTCCGCGACGCTGCGATCACGGTGCGGGCTGTTGACGCCCGGCTCGGTCAACGTGCCGCGACCCGCTCGGATCGCTTCCGCATCCTGCGAGTCGACATACGCTTTGCCGTCATTGATGAGATCCACGGCAAACTTGTACAGCTCTTCGAAGTAGTCCGAGGCATGCGTGAGAGCGGTCCATTCGAAGCCGAGCCAGCTGACGTCCTCCTGTATGGCTTTGACGTAAGCTTCGTCCTCCTTGATCGGGTTGGTGTCGTCGAAGCGCAGGTAAGTATGGCCACCGTATTCCTCGGCTACCCCGAAGTTCAGGCAGATGCTCTTGGCGTGACCGATGTGTAAAAACCCGTTGGGCTCAGGTGGGAACCGCGTAACCACCCCGTCAGGCAGCTGCCCGGCTTCAATGTCACGCTCAATCCGCTGACGGATGAAATCTCTGGGTTCGTCTGCCGTATCGCCTGGTGTTTTGACTGGTTCTTCCACTGTGCTGCTTCTGGTCAGGTTATCTGTCGGTATCAACCGTTCTTGAGCTATTTTGCTTCAATCCCGGCGGGAAGCGCATCTTGCACTACACTGAAAGCATGGAAAACCCCGGCGACGACATGGCAGATCCCACGCCTCCACCCGCAGACGACGGGCGCAATGACGACGACAGCCTGGAAACCTGGATCAATCGGGCCAAGCGCGCCCACGAGCTCGTGGAGGCCGTTGATCTCGAGAAGGTCGCCGCCCATGACGCGGGCGAAATCCACAAGCTCGACTCCGTGAGCGACGCCCTCCAGCAGCTGTCCGAAGGCAACGCGCCCGACCACGTCGAAGGGGTGGACGAAGTCATACCCGCGCTCGACGCGGAGCAACAGCGCCGCGCCGACCTCATGGCCGTCATTGCCGAGGATGGCTGGGTCGAGCGCATGAGCCGCGTGCTCACCCTGGCGGACGGCGGAGCAACACTGCGGCCGCTGGAAATCATTCCCCATCGCGAAGGTCTGCCGGACTTCGACATCTGCGTGGCACCCGAGGAAGCCATCGGGATAGGTAACTTCGCACTGTTCGTATCCGCTACGGGCATTTTTGCCGCTTCGATCAACGAGCCGGCCAGCAAACACCTGTGGCGCATTGCCCGAAGCCGGCCGTACGAAACGATCGACGAGCTACGCGGCGCGCTGCGTAACTACGCGACAACAGCGTTTGAGTAGGTGAACCCTTCCCCTCTGCTGACCCCACGCACTCCCACCGCAGTCGCTGATACAATTGTGGTTTGCTCCACGGACACATCCCTTGCGTCGAGGCCTTGTTGTCATCGTCGGTGTTGTGCTGGTTCTGGCTGCCATGCTGTGGCTCGAGTCCAGCCGCCCGCCCACCGTGAAAATCGCCAGCAACATGCTGGGCGAGAGCTGGTATCGCGTGGAGCTCTCCGGCGATCACGTGGGCTTCATGTACAACAGAAGCTTCGTCGATCGTCTGGGCCACTGGCACTTTTTCTCTACGACGCACTTCCTGCTGGCTGACGGCGATCCCAACACAATTACCAAACACCTGACGTTCGGACCCCAATCACCGTTCCCCCTGATCGAAGCCCGCTACGCCAACCGGCAAGATGGCCAGGTTCACGAAACCCGGCTGGTGCCGGACGCCGCCGGTTTCCGCGCCACGCTCGTTCGCGGCGGGGAACGCTCCGAAGTTGCGCTCGACTGGTCGTTCGATATGGAAACGTTCGTGGCGTTCGAGACCTGGCTCGCCACCGAACGGCGTACCCCAGACAGTCAGTTCCTCGCCCACACGCCGGACTTCGAAAGGCTGCGGGTCACGCAGCGCGCTTACCGAGTGGTGGACGTGAATGCCGAAGGCTACCTGGTGGAGACAAACGCGCCGTTTGCAGCCACCCAGACACAGCTCGACGCCAGCCTGAGGCCGCTGCGGCTGTCGATGGCCGGCATTTTCGACGTGGTTGCCGCCAGCGAAGCCGATGCGATTGCGCTCAAAAGTCTGCGCCGTAAAACCAACTACCGCTTCGAAGTCGATCAGCGCCTCGAAGACCACACGAATCTGGCGGCGCTCGAGCTGGGCGTTGCGGTCACAGGCGATTTCGATCTGCCACGGCGTCTCGAACTCAGCCACAACCCTGTCACTACCCGCGGTGGCGGCGACGCTTTCGTTGGCGAGGAGCTGCGCTATCCCGTCAGTGCGCCAGCCATACAGAACCTGGTGCGCAAAGCGCTCGACGGACCGGGCGATGACCCGGTGGCGCAGCTCCTGCGGGCGAGCCACGAGGCGCTCCGCTACGCCGTGGATCGACCCGCCGGTTCCGTGCTCGATGCGTTGCGTCGCGGCGCCGGGGAATGCACGGACTACGCTGATCTCTTCACGACTCTCGCCCGCGCAGCGGGTTTACCGGCGCGCACGATTTATGGACTCGCCTACCAGGACGGCGGCAAGCCCGCGTTTTTGTTTCATGCGTGGAACGAGGTCTATCGAGACGGCCGCTGGCAGTCCGTGGATCCCACCTGGAATCAGATGCGGGTCGATGCCACCCACCTGCCACTATCGGAAGAGCTTGCGGCACGTTTCATGCTGGCCAACAACGTCGCCGGCGTGCAATTTGTGGTCGAAAAAGCAGATTACTTCGAGGATTGATCCTGACGCTCGCGGAGGAGTCCTTCCTGCGTGACGGATGCAATCAGCTCACCATCCTGGCTGTAAAAGTCCGCGTGCACCATCCCTCTGGAGCCCTGCGCGGTTGAGGTGCGCTTGTGGTAGAGCAACCATTGATCCACGGGCACGTCCCGGTGCAGCCACAGCGCGTGGTCCAGACTCGCCATCATCAGGCGGTCGCGGCTCAGCTGCCTCTGATGAGGCAGGCTGGCGGTGGAGACGAGGCTGATGTCAGATCCGTACGCGAGGAGGCAACGCGCGAGCTCCTGATCCGCGGCGTCGACGGGCTCGCGAAAGCGCATCCACACGGGGCTCCAGAAACGGTCACCCGCCCACGCCTCACCGCCGAGCTGAAACACCGAACGGGTCTCAAACGGCCGCGCAATCCTGGCCATGGGACTCAGGCGACCATCGTCCTCAGCCATGGACTCGGCGACGGTAACGTCATCTTCGAGCTCTTCCGGCACGGGCACGTTGGGCATCGGATGGGCGTGATCAAATCCGGGCTCGTCAATCTGAAAGGACACGTCCATGTTGAAGATGGCGACGCCGTTTTGAATGGCCACCACCCGCCGGGTTGTAAAGCTGCGGCCATCGCGGATTCTCTCGATCTCGTAGAGCACCGGGCGCTCTGCGCTGCCCGCGCGCAGAAAATAGGCGTGCAGCGAGTGCACCTGCAGGTCGCTCACCGTGCCGTAGGCCGCACGCAGGGCCTGCGCGAGGACCTGACCGCCAAACAGCCGCATCGGCCCGCGATCCTCGTTCTGGCCAACAAAGAGATCTTCCTCGATCTGCTCGAGGTCGAGAATGGTCAGCAGCCTCTCAGCGCGTTCCGTGCTCAAGGACTGCTCCTACAGGTTGGCTTCGTAGTCGGCTGCCACCGCGGCGTCGACCTGCTCCGCGGTCAGCTCACCCCGGCGCTGCGCCGCGTACATTTCTCCAAAGGAGACTTTGTGCCGATCCGGCCACGAGTCCGGCTGCCACAGGCCAGACCGCATGAAAGCCTTGGCGCAGTGGAAGAACGCTTCTTTCACATGTACCCGGACGGCAAGCGTTGCCGGTTTCCCCCGCGCGGCAAGCCGCTCGAGCAGCTCCGGGTCAGCGGTCAGCTCAGCGTCGCCATTGACCCGGAACGTTTCGGGGGTGCCGGGAATCATGAAGATCAATCCGATGCGCGGATTGTCCAGAATATTGAGATGCCCGTAAGCCAGCTTGTTACCCGGGCGGTCCGGAATCACCAGCGTGCGCTTGTCCTCCACTTCGACGAAGCCGGGGCCGTCGCCCTTCGGCGATGCATCGAGATTGCCGCTGGCATCGGAGGTAGCCATCACGAGAAACGGCGCTTTGGCGAGATAGTCGAGCGCAAAGTCATTGAGATGGTCGACGTTCTTCTCCGACAGCCCCGGCACCTCTTCACCAATGACCGCTCTCAACTCGGCAACCGTTGAAATGGCATGCGAATCGCTCATCTGTACCCCCGTGCGTGTGGTTGTAACCCTGTCCGAAGGCGTACGATACTACGATTCAGAGAGGGAGACCGCCATGCAGGACGTTGCGTTCGAGCACGAGTACGTGAAGATCACCGGCGCGCTGGACTTCGACCACGGTGAGCACGGTATCACGCCGCGCCGTCTGCCCGCCTGGACCCGCCCCCAGGTGCCTGCGTTCATGGAAATCATGGTCAAGCAACCCTCCGGCGTGCGCCTGGAGATTGCCACCGATGCCACACGCATCGAGCTGGACGTACGTCTCACCCGCATCCAGATGGCCGCCCGCGCCCCGCGCCGGGCGGTGTTCGACCTGGTCGTCGACGGCAAGCTGCACGCCAGCCTCGAGGAAGACAGCGGCAACGTCCTCGAGGTCGACCTGCGCCGCCCGACCCAGCCGAACCTCATCGAAGGTGCCGATGGCAGCGTGCGATTCGACAACCTGCCGGCGGGGATGAAGCAGTGCCAGATCTGGCTGCCCACCTCGGCGCAGGTTGAGCTCCGCGGGCTGCGCGTGAGCACCGATGCCGTTATTCAACCCTATCGTGCGCCGGCGCGTCCGCTCTGGGTGCATCACGGCAGCTCCATCAGCCACTGCTCGGAGGCCACGAGCCCAACGCGCAGCTGGCCGGCAGTAGCAGCTCGCCTGGCGGGTCTGGACCTCCTGAATCTCGGTCTCGGCGGCAACTGCCAGCTGGATCAGTTCGTCGCGCGCACCATCCGCGATCTGCCGGCGGACCTCATCAGCCTGAAGCTCGGCATCAACGTCGTGAACATGGACTCGATGCGCGAGCGTACGTTTGCCCCGGCTGTCCACGGCTTTCTCGACACGCTGCGCGAGGGCCAGTCCGATACACCCATACTCATCGTCTCCCCCATCTTCTGCCCGAGTGCGGAAAACAACCCGGGGCCGACGCTGCCGAACGAAGCCGGCAAGTTCGAGACGTTCCCCGGCAACGAGGAGCTACGCGCCGGCTGCCTGACGTTAGTCTGGATTCGCAAGATTCTGAGCAGGCTCGTCGCCGCGCGGCGCGAGGCTGGTGACACCAACCTGCACTATCTCGACGGTCTGGCGCTCTTCGGGCCGGAAGACGCCGCGGACCTGCCCGACGACCTGCATCCCAACGGCGCCGGCTACGAGCGCATGGGCGAGCGTTTCGCCAACCTTGCCTTCGATGACAACGGCGGTTTCAAGGGGGACGCATGAGCGACTGGCCACAAAAATTTCTACACGCCTTCAAAGAGCTGCACCACTACGACAGCATCACCGCCGAGCAGGAAGGCCTGTCGCTGGCTGACGCATACGACGTGCAGCACCAGTATGTGCATCTGCGCAAAGAGACAATCACCGGATTCAAAGCGGCGTTGACGGCGCCGCAGGCCCAGGCGGCGATGGGTATCAACGTGCCGATCATCGGCGCGCTCTTTGCACGCGGGGAGTTCAACGCCGCTGAACCCATCCAGCCCACCAAGAGTGCGCTGCTCGAGACAGAGATCGGCTTTCGCTTAGCCCATGCAGTGACGGATCCGGTCAATGATGCAAACGTGCTGGATACCGTGAATGCGTGCATCCCGATGATCGAAATTGCCTCACCCAACCTCGCCACCAAACCCAACGGTCTCGATCTCATTGCAACCAACGCGGCGTCCTACGGCTATCTGCTGGGCGAAGCCGCAGCTGTCGACGCGGCGGAGATAGACACGTACGAAGCAACTCTCGCACGCGGCGACGAGACGCTGCTGAGCGGCACCTCTGCAGAGGTGCTCGGCGGCCAGCGTCAGGCGTTGGTATTCCTCATCAACGAGGCGCTGACGAGAGGTTATGCGCTCGAAGCCGGCCAGATTCTCATGACCGGCTCCATCGGCGGCATGGTGCCCGCCCAGCCGGGTAGCTACACAGCCACATTTGGTCCTCTGGGCGAAATCGACTTCGAGATTACCTAGAGATTTTCCCAGGTTTTCAGCAGCTCGTCGTAGGCCACCGTTTCACCGGGCGGCTTCTCGTTCTCGAGCTTCGGCTTGGGTGCCCCCGGCTGTGCCAGCCAGTACTCGGCATCCCGCTCCTCGTTGAGCGCGGGACCACACTCACCCAGGACGCCGTGACGACCGAGGCGCTCGAGCACCCGATCCTGCTGCTCAGCCAGCGTGTCCATGGCTTCCTGGGCAGTGACCTCCCCAGAGACCGCGTTGGCCACGTTCGCCCACCAGAGCTGCGCGAGCTTCGGATAGTCCGGCACGTTCGTTCCCGTTGGTGTCCACGCGGTGCGCGCGGGACTGCGGTAAAACTCGACCAGGCCGCCGAGCTTCGGCGCCATTTCGGTCATCGCGTCCGCGCGCAGATCCGAGTCACGTATCGGTGTCAGACCAATCATAGTCTTCTTGAGCGACAGCGTTTTGGCCGTCACGAACTGCGCGTACAGCCACGCCGCCTGACGGCGTTCCAGCGGTGTGCTCTTCATCAGCGTCCACGATCCCGTGTCCTGGTAGCCGAGCTTCATGCCTTCGCTCCAGTACGGGCCATGCGGCGACGGCGCCATGCGCCATTTGGGCGTGCCGTCGTCGTTCACAACGGCCAGCCCTTCTTGAATCATGTCCGCGGTAAACGTGGTGTACCAGAAGATCTGCTGAGCAATGTGACCCTGGGCTGGCACCGGGCCCGCCTCGGAAAAGGTCATGCCCGCTGCCTCCGGCGGTGCAAACCGCTTCAGCCAATCCATGTATTTGTTGAGCGCGTACACCGCCGCTGGCCCGTTGGCCGCGCCACCGCGGGTGACGGATGAACCTACGGGACGACAGTCCTCGACGCGAATGCCCCACTCGTCCACCGGCAGCCCGTTGGGAATGCCTGCGTCACCAGCACCCGCCATGGACAGCCACGCGTCGGTAAAACGCCAGCCCAGAGACGGGTCTTTCTTGCCGTAGTCCATGTGGCCATAGACACGAACCCCATCAATCTCTTTGACGTGCTCGGAGAAAAACTCGGCAATGTCCTCATAGGCGGACCAGTTGACCGGCACGCCCAGCGGATACCCGTAGATTTCCTCGAACTGCGTCTGCAGGTCTTCGCGTGCAAACCAGTCATAGCGGAACCAGTAGAGGTTTGCGAACTGCTGGTCGGGCAGCTGGTAGACCTTGCCGTCCGGTCCCGTCGTAAACGAGAGGCCAATGAAGTCGTCGAGATCGAGCGTTGGCGAGGTGAACGCCGCGCCCTCGCCCGCTATGAAATCACTCAGCGGGACAACGTAACCGTAGCGCGCGTGCGTGCCGATCAGGTCGGAGTCGTTGACGTAGGCGTCATACACGTTTTCCCCGGACTGCATCTGCGTCTGCAGCTTCTCGATGACGTCCCCCTCCTGAATGAGGTCGTGCGTCACGCGGATACCCGTAATGTCGAAGAACGCCTGGGTCAGCGTTTCGCTTTCGTACTCATGCGTGGTCAGCGTCTCCGATACCACGTTGATGGACATCCCGCGCAGGGGTTCCGCGGCCTGAGTGAACCAGGCCATTTCGGCAAGCTGCTCAGCCTCCGTCAGCGTGGAGGGTTGAAATTCGGCCACCCAGCGTTGGGCGTTGGCGGCGTAGTCGACCGCGTCTTCCGCTGCCTGTTCGGCCGGTTGCTCGGAACATGCCGCCACCAGCAGCAGCGCCCCCGTTACGACTATTTTTTTCACTTGAAACCCCAATCTCAGCGAGCGCTGAGTATAGAGCAATAAATACAGCGCAGGAGCCTTCAGCCCCACTTTAAGAGTCCCGCAGCAACCAGGACCGACACAGCCGTCGCAGGATAAACGGGCGCATCAACGAGCCCCAGCCACAACAGATGAATGAACGCGGCGCTCAAGAGGCTGATGAAGAAACGGTCACCACGCGTCGTTGCAATGGGCAGCAGGCCTTTGCGCAATATTGTCGGCGACTTGAGCTCCCAGAGCGTCAGCACCAGCAGACTGAATCCAATTGCGCCGAAGAAAATGGCGGTGGGCAACGTCCAGGCCATCCAGCTCATGACACCCGCCCCAACGCAAAACCCTTGACCAGATCTTTGCGTACGAACCAGACGACCAGCACACCCGGCAACACGGTCAGCACGCCGGCCGCAGCGAGCACGCCCCAGTCCAGACCCGATGCGCTCACCGTCCGGGTCATGACGACAACAATCGGCTTGGCCTCAGCCCCGGAGAGCGTCCGCGCCAGCAGGAGCTCCACCCAGCTGAACATGAAGCAGAAGAAGAGCGTCACGCCAATTGCGCCGCGGTTGATGGGTAGAAAGACCCGCAGAAAAAAGTAGCCGAAGCTGTGACCGTCGAGCTGCGCCATCTCGTCAAGCTCGGTTGGCACCCCCGAGAAGAAACCTTCGAGGATCCAGACGGACAGCGGCACGGTAAAGAGGCAGTGGGCAAGGGCCACTGCAAGCGGCGTGTCGAAGAGCCCGATGGCGGAATACAGCTGGAAAAACGGCAGCAGGAAGACCGCAGGCGGCGCCATACGGTTGGTCAAGAGCCAGAAGAAGAGCTGTTTGTCGCCGAGAAAGCGGTAGCGGGAGAAGGCATACGCCGCCGGAATGGCCACCGCCAGTGAGATCAGCGTGTTGATGAAGACATAGGTCAGAGAGTTCCCGAAAGCCTGGTACCAGACCGGGTTCGAGAAGATCTCCGCAAAGTTAGCCAGCGTCGGCGCGGCCGGAAACGCGTTGAACTCACCGACAATGTCCGCATTGCTGCTGATCGCCATGCTGAAAAGCCAGTAAAGCGGCAGCACGAGGTAGACGAGGTATGCGCAGAGTATCCAGCGCCCCGACCTGCTCACGGCGTCTCCTCATCGCGTTTCACCACGCTCTGATAGAAGAGCCAGCAGAAGAGCAGGATGAAGAGAAAGTAGATCACCGAGAAGGCTGCGGCCGGGCCGAGATCAAACTGGCCGACCGCCATGGTCGCAAGATACTGGCTCAGGAAGGTCGTCGTATTGCCGGGTCCACCCCCCGTCAAGACAAACGGTTCCGTGTAGATCATGAAGCTGTCCATGAGCCGCAGCAGCACCGCGATGATCAGCACGCCCCTCAGCCGTGGGAGCTCGACGTATCTCAACACCTGCCAGCTGCTGGCACCATCCAGCTCCGCCGCCTGATAGTAAGGCTGCGGGATTGCCGTGAGACCGGCAAAGGCGAGCAGCGCCACCAACGACGTCCAGTGCCAGACGTCCATGGCAACGAGCGTCAGCCACGCATGCAGGGGCTCGGAGGTGTAGTTGTACGAGATACCCATGGCGTTGATGGCAACGCCCAGAAGACCAATGTCGGAGCGAGCGAATATCTGCCAGATCGTGCCGACCACGTTCCAGGGAATGAGGAGCGGCAGCGCCAGCACAATGAGAATCAGCGGCGTCAGACGGCTGTTTTTCGGAATGCCCCTCGCAACGGCAATACCGAGTGGGATCTCCAGCGCCAGCACCGTGAAGCTGAACGCCAGCTGCCGGCCGAACGCCTCGATGAAGCGCTCGTCATTCAGGGTCTGCACGTACCATTCGAAGCCGACAAAAAAGCGCGTGTTGAAATCGAGAATGTCCTGCACCGAATAGTTGATCACCGTCATCAGCGGCACCACGGCGCTGAAAGCGACGATGAGCAGGACCGGCAGCACACCAAGCCAGGCGCGGTTGTTCTGCGGTTTGTAGCTCATGCGAGCTCCCCTTCGGCGATGCGAAGCTCGTTCGCAAAAGCAACATAGCGATCGACCCGAATACCGACCGCGTCACCTTCCTGCACCTCGACAGGCCCACGCACGTTGACCTCGCCGTGCTCAGTGAACACGGTGACCAGGCCTTCAGCAACTCCGCCACGGGTGCCGAGAAGACTGACCCGACCCACCGAGCCGGCGAGCTGGCCGCCAGGATCTATGCTGGCCCACTCCGGACGAAAGCCAGCCCGGTCTCCCGGTACTGTCTGCAACACGTTCGCGGGGATAAAGTTCATTCCCGGACTGCCGACAAAGTGGCCGACGAACTCCTGCGCCGGCGACTGATAAACCTCCCTCGGGCTGCCCGTTTGCACAATGCCGTCAGCGGTCAGCACCGAGACGCGATCCGCAAACGTCAGCGCTTCGGTCTGATCGTGCGTGACATAGATCATCGTCACGCCCAGATCTGCCTGCACCTTGCGCAGAGTTTGCCGCAGACGCCATTTGATCCGAGGCTCCACCGCCGTCAACGGCTCGTCGAGGAGGACCAGCGATACGTCGGGGCGCATCAGGGCTTTACCAACGGCAACCAGCTGTTTTTCGAACAGCGACAGTGACGTGGCTTTGCGCGCCAGACGATCGCCGAGCTCGAGCTCATCCGACACGTAAGCAACGCGAGCGCTGATGGCTTCGGCATCCAGTCCGCGGTTGCGCAGCGGAAACGCGAGATTTTCGGCGACGCTCATCGCCTCGTAGAGCACCGGAAACTGAAACACCTGAGCGACGGCCCGCTCCCGGCCAGGCAACTCCGAGACGTCACGGCCATCGAAAAGCACCTGCCCTGCGGTTGGCACCAACAGTCCAGACAGCAGGTTGAGGAGCGTCGTTTTACCCGCGCCCGACGCGCCGAGGAGCGCGTGCGCCTCGCCGTTGGCAATCTGCAGGTTGAGATCACTCAGGGTGTCTTCATCTGCGCCGGGATAGCAGAATCGCAGATTTTTGAGCTCAATGCTGGACATGTCAGGTGAACCGCCTGACGTCGTCGTGCCGGGCGCTCAAGCGCAGCACATCGCCGGGCAGCGCTTCCAGCATGCCACGCGTGCGCACCACCCAGTCGCGTTCCTCGACAACGCCGTGAACGAACGATTCGTCACCGTTCGTTTCGTTGGCAGTGACCCTCAGATCAAAGCTCAGCTCACCGTCCGTACTGACGCGAAGATGTTCGGGTCTCACCGCGTGGGTGTGGCCATCTCGTTCAAAGAGATTCACGCCAGGATCGCTCAGGAGCTGCATCGCCGCCAGGCTCGACGGATTCGTGTACACCGCAATGGGCGCGCCGGCCTGAAGCTTCTCCCCTGAGCTGAGCAGCACAACCTCATCGCCCAACGCAAACGCGTCTCGCGGATCGCTGGTGGTATAAACCACCACGGTGTCGCTCGCCTTCAGGAGCGCGCGCAACTCCGTCTGCAACGCCTCGCGCAGCTTGAAATCAAGGTTGACCAGCGGTTCGTCCAGGAGCAGCACCCGGGCGTCTTTGGCGAGCGCGCGGGCGATCGCGAGACGCTGCTGTTGGCCTCCGGAGAGTTCCGCGGGCTGGCGCTGGAGCAGATGTTCGAGACCAAGCTTCGCGGCCAGTTCGTGCACAGCCGCGGCGATCTCCGCCTGGGCGCGGCGCCGGGCTTTGAGCGGCGAAGCGATGTTCTCCGCCACGGTCAAGTTCGGGTAGTTGATGAACGCCTGATAAACCATGGCAACCGGACGATGACGCGGGCCCGCGACCACCGGTTCCCCGTCGATGCGCACGGCACCGCTGGCCCGGGTTGGCAGGCCGGCGATGAGCCGGCAGAGGTCTGTCTTCCCGGATTGATTGGCGCCGAGCACCACGCTGATTTCCCCGGCCGCAAACGTATGTGCAAACGCAACGCTCGCGCCGGGCAGGCGGACGTCGTTCAACTCGAGCATGATTCAATAAGTCGCGCCACAGCGTTAAGTCGCGCCACAGCGTTCCGCGACGCTGAGCGCATGGCCAAAGTTCCGGCATCACCGAGCGCGTGGGCTGGACCCAGCTCGGCCCGCATCAACCCCTCCAATTTCAGCGCCTGACGCACCAGCACAACGCCGTCCCGCCGCCAGGTTTCGATCACCTCGTCGGTTATCCGATCCATTGATTCCCCCATGCGCAAAATGCTCTGTCATCGCATCCCCAAGTGCAACCTCTGTCCGCCTGGTGCATATCGGCACCCCGATCTTTGACAGCGAACGCAGAGCAGGCGCAAAGTGCATCGATTCTCCGAGCAAGACGCTGCCATGACCGACCCGATCCCCGCATCCATCAACGAGACCAAGCCGGCAACCGGCCCGGCCGGCCAGCGTGCGCACCCCGACGCCATTGCCCACGGCGAACGCCTCACGCGGCAGATGTACAGCGTTGGGGAACACGCCTGGTGCCTGGTCGGCAACGGTCTGTCCAATCAAACGTTCATCGACGCACCGGCCGGCATCATTGCCATAGATACCGGCGAATCGATTGAAGAGATGCAGAGCGCGCTGGACGAACTGCGTCAGGTAACCGACAAACCCATAGCCGCGGTCATCTACAGCCACTTCCACTATGTCAACGGCACCGAGGCGGTGCTGGCCGACAGCCCGGGCGCCGCCACCGCCATCTATGGGCATAAAGACATCGACGCAAATCTGAGGCGCTTCGGCGGGGAGATTGCGCCACGCTCCGCGCGCGGGCTCGTCCGCCAGTTTGGTGTGCAGCTTCCTGCAGAGGGGGTGGATGCGCTCCTGCACTGCGGTCTGGGGCTCTTCTACCGCAATCCCGATCATGCACCTTTCACGCCCGGCTATGTGCCCGCCCAGCACCTCATCGACAAACGCGAAGAGCTCGACATTGCCGGCACGCGGGTTGTCCTGACCCATGCTCCCTCCGATGCAACAGACTCCCTCACCCTCTGGTTTCCGGAGCTGCGCGTTTGCGTCAATAACTTGGTGTGGCCGAGTCTGTTCAATATCTACGCGATTCGCGGCGAGGAGTACCGCGACCCGCGGATGCTGCTGACCGGCATCGATGAAATCTACGATTACGCGCCCGAGCACCTGATCTGCACCCACGGTCCGCCCGTCTCGGGTGAGGAGGTGGCGTCCGCGGTGCTCGACTTTCGCGATGCCATTCAGTTCATCTGGGACCAGACCGTGCGCGGGGTGAACCGTGGTCTCTCCCTGTCCGAGCTCACCGCGGCCGTGCAGCTGCCCGCACGCTTCGAGCGCAGCTATTTCACCCGGCAGTTTTACGGTGTCGTTGAACACCATGTCAGGCAGATCCACGCCGGGCTCTTCGGCTGGCTCGACGAGGACGACAGCCATCTGTTTCCGCTGCCGGATACCGTGCGCTACGCCAGAATGATCGACGGTTTCGGCGGCGCTGACGCCGTGCGTGCGCAACGTGATGACGCCTTGCGCGACGCCGACTGGCGCTGGGCGGTTGAGCTCGGCACCTGGCTTTGCAGCGGGGATGCTGTCACCCCTTCAGACGAGCGCCAGCTGGCGCTGGCAATGCGCGGCATTGCCCATCACACCACATCGGCGAACGTGCGCAACTGGTGCCTGACGCGCGCGCGCGAGCTCGAAGGACAGATTGATCTCACGCGCCTCAAATCCCACCGCTTCCGACCGGCAGAGGTACTTGCACAATCGCCGACCCATTTCATACCGGTGCTGCGCGTGCTGCTCGATCCGGACAAAGCCGCTGGCATCGAAGACGAGATGGCCTGGCGCTTTGCCAGCGGCGAGCAGGCGGGCTTGCGGATCCGCGGCCAGGTCGCCGTGCCTACCGACGGCACGCACGCCAAGCTTTCGTTGACCCTGAGCCACGAAACCTGGGCGGCGATCCTCGGCGGCAAGCAGTCCCTCAAAGACGCCGAAGCGGAAGGTGTCGTGTCATTCGCCGGCAATCCGGAGCGCATTCACCGCTTCTTCAGCGCTTTCGACCATACCGGGCTCAGTCGGGGCTAGACGAACTCCACCTCTTCGGGTCTGCGCAGGAAGAGAACAGCCAGGATCACCACGGTGACCGGGTACAGAAAGATCACCGCCCAGGACATAAGAATCGTGACCTCGCAGATCCCGTGAATGAGATTCGCAACGGCGAATACTTTCACCAGACCGGGCAGCTCGCGACTGTCACGCAGCAGGATGACCGCAAGCACAATATCGAGCACGCCAAAGAGCACCAGAGACAATGCGGTACCGCCGATGACAAACGCGTCTGTGTTCAAAGGTTCGATGAGACCAGCGCTGAACATCAAGCCCGTCAAAAGCAGGTTCAGCACGACAATCATGATGAGGAGCGAGTCCGCACCGCGATAGGCGTTCTGCTCGACGAGAACACGCCGCAGCCCCCACCAGACATACGCCGCAAGGAGCCCCACCGCCAGGTACAGAAAGTCCATGCCCCCGAAAGCCTCGCGGCGTGCGCCCGTGCTGAAGGTGAAATCCAGTTCCAACAGCCAGTAGGTCGGGAAGAGAACCGCCAACGCAATGGCGGCAATCCCGGGATACAGATAATCCTTGTACATGAGCGGCTCCTTGGTCGAGGTGTACGTGCTGGCAACCATGTTCAGTTTCCGTCCGTTGTGGGGGTGAACTCGAGAATGTCGCCGGGCTGGCAGTTCAGCTCACGGCAGATTGCCGCCAGCGTGTTGAAACGGATGCCTTTGACCTTGCCGGTCTTCAAGAGCGACAGGTTGGTCATCGAGATGCCCACGCGCTGGGACAGCTCCTTCAGCGACATCTTGTTTCTGGCCATTTCCACATCGAGGTTCACACGGATTTCCATGTCCAGGAGCCTATCGATGAGTTTTGCGTTTTACAAGTATTATTTTATGTTTTACATAAAATATTTGTCGCTAAACAGGACCAACCGAGAACAGACACACACGGCTCGGATGGCTTTCCTGAATGGAATATATTGATTGTCAACGATTCCATTTTCAGCCTTTACGCAGATTGCTATGGTGCGCGCCCGCTCGACCTGAACCAATTGAGGACACACAAGCCATGTCTGCATATCTCGACGAAATTGCCGCCGTGCATGCCCAGATTCAGGGCAAGGACGAATGGCACGCCATCAACCCGGAATACGCCGTGCGCATGCGCCTGCAGAACCGCTTCAAGACGGGTCTGGACATTGCGCGCTACACCGCCGACATCATGCGCCGCGACATGGCGGCCTACGATGCCGACTCCAGCAAATACACCCAGAGCCTCGGCTGCTGGCACGGCTTCATTGCCCAGCAGGTCATGATGGGTGTGAAACGCCATCAGCAGACCACTGACCGGTCTTACATCTATCTGTCCGGCTGGATGGTTGCGGCGCTGCGTTCCAAGTTCGGCCCGCTGCCCGACCAGAGCATGCACGAGAAGACGACGGTCGCTGACCTCATCGAAGAGATTTACACGTTCCTGAAGCAGGCTGACGCCCGCGAGCTGCGCCACATCTTCGCCGAGCTCGACGAAGCCCGCGCCAGCGGCGGTGACGTCGACAGCTTCATCGAGCGCATCGACAACTATGAAACCCACGTCGTGCCGATCATTGCCGACATCGACGCAGGCTTCGGCAACGAAGAGGCCACCTATCTTCTGGCCAAGCGCATGATTGAAGCCGGCGCCTGCGCCATTCAGATCGAAAACCAGGTTTCCGACGCCAAGCAGTGCGGCCACCAGGCCGGCAAGGTGACGGTGCCCCACGAGGATTTTGTCTCCAAGATCAATGCCATCCGCTACGCGTTCCTGGAGCTCGGCGTGGAGAACGGCATCATCGTTGCACGCACTGACTCCCTGGGCGCCGGTCTCACCCAGAAGGTACCGGTCTCTCTCGAGCCCGGTGATCTCGGCAGCAAGTACAACAGCTTCCTGGACGCCGAAGAGGTACACGACGTCAACGAAATTCAGGACGGCGACATCACCTTCCACCGCGGTGGCAAGCTCATGAAGCCGAAGCGTCTGGACAACGGTCTCTACGCGTTCCGCGAAGACACCGGCTTCGACCGCGTTGTGCTCGACTGCATCACGAGTCTCGAGCACGGTGCGGATCTGCTCTGGATCGAAACGGAGAAGCCCAACGTCAAGCAGATCGCCGACATGGTGAACGCTATCCGTGAAGTGCGCCCCGAAGCGAAGCTCGTTTACAACAACTCTCCGTCTTTCAACTGGACGTTGAAGTTCCGTCAGCAGGTCTTCGAAGACTGGCAGGCCGAAGGCAAAGACGTATCCGCCTACCCGGATCCGGCGGTCGACGAGAAAGGTCTGATGGACGTGGCGCTGGACGACTCTGAGCTTGCGCAGGAAGCCGACCGCCTGGTACAGAGCTTCCAGCGCGACGCGGCTCGCGAAGCGGGCATCTTCCACCACCTGATCACCCTGCCGACCTACCACACGGCGGCGCTGTCCACAGACACGCTGTCTGAAGGGTACTTCGGCGATCTGGGTATGCTGGCGTACGTCCGCGACGTGCAGCGTCAGGAAATCCGCAACGACCTGTCTGCCGTAAAGCACCAGGATCTGGCGGGCTCCAACATCGGCGACGATCACAAGGAGTACTTCCTCGGTGAGAAAGCGCTGCTGGCCGGCGGTGCGGCCAACACGATGAACCAGTTCTAAGCGCTGGTTTCACGAGCCAGAAAAAGGGGCGGTTATCCGCCCCTTTTTCGTTTTACCTCCAGAAAGTTCGATTACTGTCGCCAGTACTTCTTTTCCACCTGCCGGGGTTGCGATCGGAAACTGCTGCGCAGTTTCTTCTCGCGCCACGGCTGTGGCTGGGCTTGCGTATGCGCATCGGCGGACTTGCGTCCGGACGCGCGCTTGCGTCGATGTCTCGACGTAGGCATGGCGGACCTCCTCTTACGCAGAAAGAGATGAGGCTGACCTGCCGAATCTCCCATCGTCGGGTCATCGGTCGACGCAACAAGTACGGCGTCACATCACGCCGACGTGCATCAGGTTTATCAGACTGGGGATTTCTCCCGGAGAAACGACTGGCCAGCAGAGTTTGCTTGGCAATCCATCAAACGATGGATTTCTATACGAAGGTGGTCTTCAACGTCGTTTACTCCAGGGGGCACAGGATTGTGCGCTTGGATTTTCAATCTACCATATTTACGCCGGTGCTCGCACGGCTTCGTCTTCCTTGGTAAATTTTCGCGTGGGAGGACAATATGTCAGCTGAAGATGCCGGCGCAGCGCTGAAGCAGGCCGCGGACGACTTTCGCGCCGAGGCCGATGAACTCTACAAGGTGCTCGAGGACGCGGACACCGGGTACTGGACCGAGCGCTCGACGTTCAAGGATTGGACCGTCTGGGACGTCATTGCCCACCTGCACCTGTCCGATCACATGGCGCTGACGACGCTGCGCGACGGGCAGGCGTTCCGTGAGCTCCTCGCTGCCATCGGCGCGGCAAAAGACATGCGGGAATACTCCGATCAGTGGCTTGCGGTGGACGGTCACTCCATCAACGGACCGGATCTTCTGCAGCGCTGGCACGACATGTACGTCGAGCTGCACGAGGCGCTCCTGAGCGCAGATCCGGAACAGCGTTTCGACTGGGCCGGGCCCGGCATGAAAGCGCGCATGTTCGCGACCGCCCGGCAGATGGAAACCTGGGCGCACGGCTGGGAGATCTACGACCTGATGCGCCTGCCGCGCACCCACACCGATCGATTGCGCAACGTCGCGGAAATCGGCGTGCGCACTTACGGCTGGACGTTTGCCAACAGAAAGCTCGAAGTACCGGAACCTGCGCCGAGCATTGCTCTGACCTCTCCGTCCGGCGCCACCTGGGCCTGGAACGAGGCGACTGCAGGGCACAGCGTGACCGGCGACGCGGTCGAGTTCTGCCAGGTTGTGACCCAGGTGCGCAACGTTGAGGACACCTCGCTCGAAGTGGCAGGCGACAACGCCGCCGCTTGGATGGCCATTGCGCAGTGTTTTGCCGGCCCGCCAGAGCAACCGCCGGCCCCGGGCTCCCGGGTTCCGCAACCCCGATGAGGACATCACCCATGCATACAACAAAGACAATTCTGCTCTGCGTGCTGGTTACGACCTTGACCGCCTGTGCCGGTAGCAACGACGCTCAGACCGAAACAGCTGAAGGCGCAGCCCGGGCGGCGGACAAACCCACCGCGCCGTTGCTCGAAGGCATCGGTCCGCTGGAATTCGAGATCAGCACGGAGGTGCCGCTGGCGCAGGCTTATTTCAATCAGGCACTGACGCTGGCGTTCGGCTTCAATCACGCCGAGGCCGTGCGGTCGTTCAAGGAGGCCGCGCGACTCGACGCGACGTGCGGGATCTGCTGGGCAGGTGCGGCACTTGCACTCGGTCCGAACATCAACGCGCCCATGATGCCGGATGCCGTGGCGCCGGCCTGGGAAGCCGTGCAGCGCGCACAGACGCTGCGCCCGTTCGAAAACCCGCGGGAACAGGCCTACATTGACGCCATCGCGACCCGTTACAGCGAAAGCGGCGAAAACCGGGCCGCGTTGGACGTCGTCTTTGCCGGCGCGATGCAGGGCCTCGTTGAGCGGTACCCGAACGATCTGCACGCACGCACCTTGTGGGCCGAGTCGCTCATGGACCTCATGCCCTGGGAGTACTGGCTCGACGACGGCGCACCCGCCAGCGAGCACACGACCAACCTCGTCGCCCAGCTCGAGCACGTGCTCGAGCTGGACCCTCAACACCCCGGCGCCATGCATCTCTACATCCACGCCATGGAGCGCTTCGAGCCCGAGAAGGCGGTCGCAGCCGCTGACGGGCTGCGCGATCTCGTCCCGATTGCCGGGCATCTCGTCCACATGCCCTCGCACATTTATCTGCGGGTCGGACGGTACGCCGATGCGGTCATCGCCAACCAGAAAGCGGCGCTGGCGGACGAAGACTACATTGCACAATGCAACGCTCAGGGCCTCTACCCCGCAGCGTATTACCCTCACAACATTCACTTCCTCTGGTATTCGGCAATGATGGAGGGCCGCAAGGCGCTGTCCGTCGACAGCGCGCTCAAACTTGCCGAGAAGGTACCGCTCGAGGTCGCCGAGCAGATGGGCGCGCTGCAGAGTTACGTTGCCGTGCCTGTGTATACCTACATACGCTTCGGTATGTGGGACGACGTGCTGGCGCTCCCAGTGCACGACGGCAAACTGCCGTTCGCCCAGGCGATGTCTCACTACGGTCGCGGGCTCGCCTACGCGGCCAAAGGCAACCTGCAGGGTGCGGAACTCGAGCTCGAGGTCCTCGAAAGTCTGGCTGCGGACGAAGACCTCCGTGGTCTCAACATGCGCCGACCCGGGGTTGTCGACGATTTGACCGGCATCGCCATCTCGCTTGTCCGCGCCCGCATTGCCCGCACTCTGGACGATGCCGAAGCTGAGCTTGCGGAGCTCGAGAAGGCAGTTGCCCATCAAGACAAACTACCCTATACAGAACCGCCGCTCTGGCACTACCCGGTCCGTCAGACGCTCGGCGAGGCGCAGATGCGGATGGGTGATCACGCCGCGGCGCGAGAGACGTTTGCCGAAGATCTCGTGCACTTTCCCATGAATCCGTGGTCGCTCTACGGGATGGAAATGGCACAGCAGGAACTCGGTGAAGACACCGCCGAGCTGACCGAACAGCGCACCAACGCCTGGCGGAACGCCGACATCGATCCAGCCGTCAGCTGGTAACGCGCGCACAAAAACAAGGGAGCTTGAAGATGAAGGTTGTAGATGCCATCGCCCACGCGATGAAAGCCGAGGGCGTGGACGTGCTGTTCGCTTATCCCGTCAATCCGCTGATCGAAGCCGCTGCTGCGGTGGATATCCGCACGGTGATCGTGCGCCAGGAGCGCATTGGTCTGCATATGGCCGACGCCTACTCCCGTATGTCCTCCGGAGACAAGATTGGCGTCTTCTGCATGCAGCACGGTCCCGGCGCGGAAAACGCGTTCGGCGGCGTCGCTCAGGCATACTCCGAATCCGTGCCCATTCTCGTCATTCCGGCGGGTTATCCACGGCGGCTGGCGCACTACTACCCGAACTTCAACTCGACGCTCAACATGCAGCACATCACGAAGTGGGCTGAGCCCGTGACCATGGGCAAAGCGGTTCCGGAAATCATGCGCCGCGCATTTTTTCAGCTGAGAAACGGTCGCCCCGGTCCGGTGCTGCTCGAGGTGCCAATGGATGTTTTCGGCGAAGAGGTGCCGGACACGTGGGACTACGTGCCTGCTTACAGCGCCAAAACTGCGCCAGCGCCGGATGACGTTGCCCGCGCCGCCGAGGTGCTGGCGGGCGCCGAGCACCCGGTGATCTACGCGGGTCAGGGCGTGCACTACGCCAAAGCCTGGGAGGAGCTGAAAACGCTCGCGGAGACCTGGAACATCCCCGTCACCACGAGCATTGAAGGTAAAAGCGCGTTTCCCGAAGACCACCCGCTGTCGCTCGGCAGCGGCGGCCGCGCCAATCCGCGAGCGGTCAAGCGCTACCTGGAGGACGCCGATGTCATTCTCGGCATTGGCTGCTCGTTTGCGCTCACCGGCTTCGGCGTGCCAATGCCCCGCGGCAAAACCATCATTCACGCAACGCTCGATCCCATGGATCTGAACAAGGACGTCCCCGCGCAGTACGGACTGGTCGGCGACGCCAGGCTCACGCTGTCTGCGCTCTCCGGCGCGATGGACAGCCTGGACCGAGCCCGGGCGGACGCGCGAGCCGACGAGCCTGCGCGCATCGCGGCGCTGCGCGAGGAGTGGCTGGGTGAGTGGAAGCCCAAGCTCACCAACAACGAAGCGCCCATCAACCCGTACCGGGTGCTATGGGAGCTCAACAACATGGTGGACAAAGCCGCCACCGTGATCACGCACGACGCCGGTAGTCCACGGGATCAGACCACACCGTTCTGGGAGGCCACCGAACCGCTGTCCTATATCGGCTGGGGCAAGACCACCCAGCTCGGCTACGGCCTGGGGCTGGCAATGGGCGCGAAGCTCGCACACCCGGACAAGCTCTGCATCAACGTCTGGGGAGACGCTGCCATCGGTTTCACCGGCATGGACTTCGAAACAGCGGCACGCGAGCGCATCCCGATACTGTCGATCCTCTTCAACAACTTTTCCATGGCCATTGAGATTCCCATCATGCCAATCTCGCAGGAGAAGTACGGGGCCATTGAAATCTCAGGCCACTACGCCGACATGGCGAAAGCCTTCGGCGGCTACGGTGAGCGCGTCACGGACCCCAACGACATCGTTGCGGCGCTGGAACGCGGCATCGAAGCGACGAAGAACGGCCAGCCGGCGCTGCTGGAGTTCATCACCGACCAGGAAATCACCATTTCGAACGAGTAATCCCATGCAAAGTAAATCCGTAGTACTGGCCCAACGTCCCGTTGGTATGCCGCAAGACAGTGACTTTTCCATCATCAGCGAAGACGTTGCCGAGCCCGGCGACGGAGAAATCCAGGTGCAGAACGTCTGCATGTCGGTCGACCCCTACATGCGGGGACGCATGGTCGACCGCAAATCTTACGTGCCACCGTTCCAGATTGGCGAGGTGCTGACCGGCGGCGCCATCGGCAAGGTCGTGAAATCAAAGAGTCCCGACTTCAGCGAAGGCGACTACGTCACCAGCCATTTCGGGTGGCGGGAGGCGTTCACGGCGCCGACTGAGGGGATCGACAAGCTCGGCGCAATCGTTGCGGATCCCTCAGCCTATCTCGGCGCCATCGGCATGCCCGGGATGACCGCCTATGTAGGCCTCCTCGAAGTCGGTGCCCTCAAGGAGGGTGAGACCGTTTTCGTCTCGGGCGCGGCCGGCGCGGTCGGCAGCATCGTCGGCCAGATTGCGAAACTCAAGGGCTGTCGCGTTCTCGGCAGCGCCGGCTCCGCGGACAAGGTTGCGCTCCTGACCGAGGAGCTCGGATTCGACTACGCCTTTGACTACAAGGAGGGTGACCTCCTGTCGCACCTGAGGGAAGGTGCGCCCGAAGGTCTCGACGTCTACTTCGACAACGTCGGCGGTGATCACCTGCAGGCGGCCATCATGCACATGCGGCCGTTCGGACGGATCCCACTCTGCGGCGCTATTTCAATTTACAACGACACCGAACCGAGCCCCGGCCCCAACAACCTGGCCATGGCGATAGGCCTGGGGCTGACGCTCCGGGGCTTCATTGTCAGCCACTTCAACCACCTTGCCGACGACTTCCGTCGTGACATGGAGGCATGGGTGACGTCGGGCGCCATCACAGCGAAAGAGACGATCTATGACGGCATTGAAGCCGCACCCGAAGCTTTCATTGGCCTCTTTACCGGTGCGAACACGGGGAAGATGGTCATCAACTTCTGACCCTTTTTCTGCGGTTTCCTAACAAGAGGGCTTGCCAAGGCGGAATTTCGTCCTTAACATTCCGCCCCCATCCACATCCCGTGGTCCTTTCGACAGGAGGCAACATGATGAGCATCGATACAAAGAACCCGATCTGCGTACCGGCCTATCGTGATGCCTCGGTCAATGTCATCTCCAGGCACAGGCTGAAGCTCACCAGCTAGCGGCTTTGCCCTCGGGCGCACCGCCCGACCTCCATCACGATTTCAGCGCCGGCTACCAGGCCCCGGGCGACGTGTATCCGTTCTGCGTTTGACGCTCAGGTACTCCGCCCAACCCGGCTCCAGGCGCGACTGACATTTTTGGACGATACGGTATGAACACAGCAGCATTGAACATCACGGAAGACGAACAGAACGCCCAATACAGCGGTCTGTGGCGAATCACGGAAGGTGAGCGCGTGCGCTATCTCGGCGCCATCCTGGCGATGGGGCTGACGAACATCTGCATGTTCGGTGCGCCCATCATCGGCGGTCACGCAATAGACGTCATCGATCGGGACGACTTTGGTTACGGCGAAGGGACGCTCTTGGCACTGACCGAGTGGTTCTCCGGCGATCTCACCATGACGGGCTACCTGTGGGTATCCGCAATCGCCAGTATCCTCATCACGGCGGTTGGCGGTCTGTTTCTGTACACCCGGGGCCGTCTGGCGGCGCAGGCTTCCGAGAACATCGCGCGACGTCTGCGGGAGTCACTGTACCGCCGCCTGCACCACGTGCAGGCACGCTTCTACGACACGGCGGATACCGGGGACCTGGTGCAGCGCTGCAGCTCGGACGTCGAAACGCTGCGGGTATTCCTGGTGAGCGACGTCATCGAGATCGGCCGCGCGATCATGCTCGTGATCTGCGTGGTCCCTGTGCTCTTTTCCATACACGCACCATTGGCAATCTGGTCGCTCGTGATGATGCCGTTCCTGATCATCGGGGCGTACATCTTTTTCCAGAACGTCAAAAGCGCGTTTCAGGTGACAGACGAATCCGAGGGCGCCATGACCGCCGCGCTGCAGGAAAACCTGACCGGGATTCGCGTGGTGCGCGCGTTTGCGCGCCAGACCCACGAACGACAGCGCTTCGGCGTCAAAAACGCGGATTTCCGCAACAAGAACTACCGGCTGATACAGCTGATGGCCTACTACTGGTCCATCTCGGATTTTTTCTCCATGAGTCAGCTTGGCATTGTGCTCCTGGCGGGCGGGTACTATGCGCTGCAGGGCTCTATCACGATCGGTGATCTCTTCATCTTCATGACGTGTCTGTCGATTGTGATCTGGCCGGTGCGTCAGCTCGGCCGGGTGCTGACGGATACCGGCAAGGCGGTCATCTCCCTCGGCCGGGTGAACCACATTCTCGAGGAGCCGGAAGAAGAAGCGCGTGTGGTGCCCGAAGGCGGCCGCGCACGCGGTCACATTGAGGTCAACAATCTGACCGTCGCCTACGGTGCCGGGGGGGCTGTGCTCGACAACCTGAGCGTCGAGATTCAGGCAGGCGAGACGCTTGCCATTGTGGGACCGCCAGGATCGGGTAAAACCACGCTGATCCGGGCGCTGCTGCGCCTGTATCCCTATCAGGAGGGGTCTCTCAAGCTCGACGGCCGTGAGATTGCGGAGCTCGACCGCTTCTGGCTCCGCGCGCAGATTGGCGTTGTGCTGCAGGATCCGTTTCTGTACTCGCGCAGCATCGCGGCAAACCTTGCGGTCGGACGTCCCAACGCGCCCCGGGACGAGATTGTGCGGGCGTGCGAGGAAGCGGCCATTCACGGTGCCATCGAAGGATTTCCCAACGGCTTTGACGAGATGGTCGGCGAGCGTGGCGTGACGCTTTCCGGCGGTCAGCGTCAGCGCCTGGCACTGGCGCGCGCACTCCTGAAAGACCCGCCGGTCCTGGTGCTGGACGACTCGCTGTCGGCCGTGGATACGGGCACCGAGCAGCTCATCCTGGAAGCGCTGAAAAGCCGCAAAGGCAGGCAGACTACTCTCATCATTGCCCACCGGTTGAGCTCGGTCATGCACGCGGACCGCATCATGGTCCTCGAGCACGGGCGCTGCGTACAGCTCGGCTCTCATACCGAGCTCGCCGCAGAACCGGGCAACTATCGCCGCCTCTGCGAAATACAGGGCGCGCTGGACGCGCAGATCAAGGCTGACCTCGAGCAATCTGCAGGTACCGATAATGTATGACGACGAAAACTACGACGACGGATTCGATGAAGAGGCGCTGGCGGCGCACATCAACGTGTCGCTCTGGCGGAAGCTTTTCGACTATGCGAAGCGCTACCCGAGAGAGCTCAAGTGGCTGGCGTTCTTCGCCTTCATGACGGCACTCATGGAAGTGGCGTATCCGCTATTGACCAAGGGTGTCATCGACTCGGTGGACGCCTATCTCAAAGGCGGCACCGATCCGCAGCTCTGGTTCTGGGGGCTGATGTACCTCCTGTGCACGGTGACCATCTGCATCGCGATCGGCGGATTCATCTGGATGGCGGGCAAGATCCGTACCCACATCTCCCACGACATCCGCGAAGACGGGTTCGCGAATCTGCAGCGCCTGTCGTTCTCGTTTTACGACTATCGTCCAGTGGGCTGGCTGATGGCGCGCATGACCTCGGACGTGGAGCGCCTGTCGAACATTCTCGCCTGGGGTTTCCTCGACCTGGTGTGGGGTTTCACGATGATGATCGGCATTGCCTTTGCCATGTTCGTCATGAACTGGAAGCTGGCGCTCGTGGTTTTCTCCATCCTGCCGTTCCTCGCCTGGATCTCGGCGCGCTTTCAGCGCCGGATCTTGAAAAGCGCGCGGCTGGTCCGTTCCACGAACTCCCGGATCACCGGGAACTTCAACGAAGCCATCATGGGGGTTCTGACCAGCAAGTCGTTCGTACGCGAGGACGCCAACCAGCAGGACTTCACCAGTTTGACGAACCGGATGCATGATGCGTCTGTCACGAACCTGACCCACGCGGCGGTTTACCTGCCGATTGTGATCACAATGGCAAGCCTGGCAACGGGACTTGCGCTGGCGGTTGGCGGCATGGACATGATTGCCGGCATCATTCCCGTGGGCACGCTCATTGCGTTCATGGCGTATACGCGACACTTCTTCGACCCTATCGAGCAGCTGGGCCACTGGTTCGCCGAGATGCAGATGGCGCAGGCCAGCGCGGAGCGGATCCTGAGCCTCATAGAAGCAGAACCCGCCATCAAGGACTCGCCGGAGGTTGAAGCGGCGATGGCGGTACAGGCAAAGCGCGAACGTGCCAGCGGACAGTTCGCCGCAGACGGCGGCGCGGCGGAGATCGAAGCGCTTACCCTGCGGCAGGTCTCGTTCGCCTATGATCCTGCGAAACCCGTCCTTGACGACGTATCGCTTACAGTGACGCGTGGCGAGACGCTGGCAATTGTCGGGCCAACCGGTGGCGGTAAGAGCACGCTGGTCAACGTCATCTGCCGCTTTTACGAACCCACCCGGGGTGAGGTGCTCATCGACGGCGTCGACTACCGGACGCGGAGCCTGCACTGGCTGCAGTCGAACATCGGCATGGTGTTGCAGAACGCGCACGTGTTCTCCGGCTCCATCATGGAAAACATCCGCTACGGGCGCCTCGACGCGAGCGACGAAGAGGTCATTGAGGCTGCCAAAGTTGCCGGCGCTCATGAGTTCATCATCGCTTTCGAAGACGGCTACGACGCCGACGCAGGTGAATCGGGGAGCAGGCTATCAGCCGGTCAGAAACAGCTCGTCTCCTTCGCACGTGCGGTGCTGGCCGATCCGCAGATCCTCGTCATGGACGAAGCGACCTCGTCCGTCGATACGGAGACCGAACAGCGTATCCAGCAGGGTATGCAGCGGGTGCTCGCCGGACGGATTGCCTTTGTCATTGCGCACCGCCTCTCCACGATTCGAGGTGCCGACCGCATCATTGTCATCGAGGACGGCCGGATTACCGAACAAGGCAGCCATCACGAGCTCATGGCGGCGCGAGGCCACTACTACGACCTCTACCGCCAGCAGAGTCTGCAGGAGTCGAGCCGGGCACTCGATGAGCCGCAGCCCGCAAGCTGAGTGCTCAGCCGCAGGCTGAGCTTCAGTTTGCCGGCCGAGCTTCAGTCTACGCGGGTGGAGAGCGTCAGGTCGTCGAGCCAGACCGTGCCCGCATCCGTAAGGTCGAATACGAGGCTGACGCGCCGCAGCGCTTCGGCACTGAGCTGCGGGTTTTGTGCCTCGAACTCGGCCAGCGCAAAACGGTAGCGCTGCATGACCACCTCCGAGGGGGCGTCGGCATCGAGCCCGGGTAGCTTGTACATGACGGGTTTGACCTGCGGCAGCAGGGCACGCCGCGCGGATATCGGCAAGCGCGAAACATGCCCGGCAGCATCTTCGATCTCAACGTGGAAATCGATGCGGTCCGGCGCCTCGTAGTCTTCGATATCGCCCGGTGATTGCTCGCTCATGCCGATGGCGAGGCTCAGAACTCTGGCCCCCGGGAGCGGACTGATCCCGGAAACGTCGTAGCGAGCTCCGGGCGCCTGCCAGCCAAGCTGCGCCATGGCGTTGTCTGCGCTGCGCCACTTGAGACTGAGATCCGCTTCGCGCCATAGCGTGAGATTGGAGCCTCGTATGACCGCCCCTGCGGATGTTGCCGTTGCGACATCTGCATCTTCGCCGTAGTCCGCAACCACATAGTCGTCTGCCGCGCGATAGTGGCTCAGGAACCGTGCGGTCTCGCCAAAAAGAGCCTGCTGCCGCCCGGGTGCCGCAACAAGCTGGCGATACGCCGGCTTGTCGTGCACCGTGGCTTCCAGGAATGCGCTGAAGAGCACCTGAGCAACGCGCCGCTGCGCAGCGCCTTCCATCAGAGGATCGACGTTGAGAAATCTGTTGAACGGAGCCGGCACGTCATAGCGGCCCCAGCTTGTGTTGAACTGTCCGTGATTGGCGCCTATGGCATAAAAACCCGCCCGGAAACAGTCCTTACAGTTGGCGTTCTCGAGCCGTGAATACGCAGCATAGCCTGCATACGAATTCACGTCACTGTCGTGACTGCCGTGAATGACGAGGTAGTTCACGTCACGCATGTTCGTGTCGAAATCGCGCGGATGATACTGATGATCCACCGGCGCTATGGCGATGATACCCTGAATACCGAATTTGTAATCGAAGGTAAGCGTTGCATCGTCAGGATAGTGTGACAAACGATTGAACACAGCCGCTTCGGACACGGCCTCGCCGCCCCGGCTATGACCAATGAGCACAACGCGATCGACATCGACGAGACCATTCAACCGATGCTCAGGGTCCTCGGACCAGTCGCGGAACTGGCGGACATGCTCTAACAACATCCAGCCTCTGGCGTCGTTTTCTTCTTCCAGCCCGCCATCAAAGAGCCCCAGCAGACTGCTTGTGCTCAGGTTGAGGAAATTCTCGTCCACCGACGCGGCAATGCTTCCACGTGAGGCAAACAGCGCTCCAAGGTAGGCATAGCCGCCGTCGGAAAAGTCCTCCATCGCGTGGTTGCCGTGGACAATCAAAACCAACGGGAACGGCCCTTCACCCTCCGGCAGCCAGATCCTCCCGCGCACCGGCAGCGTTTCGGCATTCGCGTCCCAGAACGCGGTGCGCGCCCATCCCGAAGCGCCCTCCCACCCGTCCAGGAGCTTCGAGCCATCCACCGGCTCCGTGACGAAAGTGACACCCTCACCAAACTCATCGCGATGCGGATCGTTCCCGGGGCCGTAGGTGTATTCGCTCACGCTGTACGAACCGGGCGCCGCCGGATCGTCGAGATTGAGACCGGGTCCCTGCATCGGCTCCCAGACGATCTCCTCTTCCGCCTGCCAACCGTCGAGCAGCAGACCAACCAGGAAAGCCACCATGAGCAACGCTCCGATCGAGAGCGCCGCAATACCGGGCCACTTGCCGGGCTGCTGACGCACCGCAACGAGGCCTCCACCCAGCAACGCCAGGGAGAGTGCAAGCCATCCCAGCACGACGTAAAGCGTTGCGCCGAGCCAGGCAAACGGCAGAAACACCACCATCAGGAGCAGGAGCGCCCACAGCAGCCGCGGGCTGATGCGCGCAATCAGACGCAATCCCAGCCACACCAGCGCAGCGCCCAGAACACCCAGCGCGGCCGCAAGCAGCAGCGCCAGGAAGTTGTAGATGCTCGGCGCCGTCGCGAGGATTACAAGCGGCACAATCGCAAGTAACGCCCAGGCCACATAAAGCAGCGCGCGCGTGCTTCCCGCACGGACATCGGACGGCACGCTCAGTCGCTGCCGCAGGCGACTGCCCAGATTGCGTATCCAGACGAGCATCCGCTTCTCCTAAAGCTGCCTGCGCAGTGCCGCGTGCGAGGGATGCGGCTCGAGATAGCTCTGCTGCAACACGTACTCGTCGGGATAGCGGCGAAAGTGGTGTTTCAGGAGGGTAATCGGCGCGAGCAGCGGTACCTCGCCCAGACGATAGGCTTCAATGAGCCCACCCAGTTCCTGACGCGATTCGCTGTCGATTCGCTTTTTCAGGTAACCCTGCAGATGGGAGAGCACGTTGGCGTGGCCTTTGCGTGAGCAGGGTTGAGCAAGCCCCTGCATGAGAAGACCAATGTAAGTCTGCGCCTTCTGCGCAAAGTCACTTTTGAGATTGCTCAAAAGCCTGCCGGTTTCCTGATAGGCCACCTGGCTGTGCGCCATGAGCAGGTATTTGTAGCGGCTGTGAAACGCCACCAGCCTGCCGGGCGTCAGATCTTCGTTGACACCTAACCAATGCGCATAAGCAAAAGTCCGGGTGACGAAATTCTCGCGCAGAACCACATCAAACAGCCGCCCGCCATCCTCGACCGGCAGGTTCGGCAGCTGCCTGGTCACCTCAGCAGCATAGATACCGCGGCCCTGACGCTTTGCCGGTGCGTTACGACTGGGGTAAATCTTTACCCGCATCAACCCGCAGCTCGGCGAGTTGTGCATGAAAATGTAGCCCGCAAAATCCGTAAACTGCTTCACCTGTTCATTCGCATAGGCCCGCAGCTCATCCGTTTTGTCGATAGTGGGATCTTTGACGCCCACCACCCGGTAGTCCTCCTCGGTACCAACCAGGCGAATCGGATCGCGCGGCACGGTCATGCCAATGCCCACCTCGGGGCAGAACGACTGATACTCGAACAAACCGGCCAAAGCCGCATGCGGAAACGACGATCGTGCCCCCGAACCGTCGTAGCGCACTTCCTCTCCCAGAAGGCACTGGCTGATGCCTATCTGCAACGGCGGTTCAGGACGGGGCGGTAGTTCAACCTGGGCTGGCATGCGCCGCTGCCTACCCGCGTGTCGCCATGAACGACCAGACCTTGTCAGCACCAAGGTTGGCAAGGTGGGCACCGAGCCGCTGCTGCCAGAAAAACTCGTTGCCAAATTCATCACGCCAGGCCCACGTTCTACGGCTGAAGTGATGCAGGCGGTGTTCGTGGGTGAAGCCCATGGCGCCGTGAATCTGATGGACCTGCTCTGCCGCGACGGTGACCGCTTCGCCAATACGCGCTTTGCTGGCGGCCACCTCCACTACAAACCGTTCATCACCCAGGGCATCAACCGCCGCATCGGCCGCGCGGCGCGCCGCGGCCGCTTCGCTGGCGATGATCGCAAGGCTGTGCTGAATCGCCTGAAACTTGGAAATCTGACGGCCGAACTGTTCGCGCTCGCTCGCGAAGGTAATGCCGAGCTCCAGCAGCGCCTGCACCCCGCCCGCCATGAGGTTGGCGCGAGTCAGCGCGAGCTGTGCAAAAGGATCATCAGCAACTTCCAACGGCACCGCATCCGATGTCAGCCGGACGACGTCGCGCGGCTCACCCGCCATGTTGACAGACTGGCGCACGACCTCAGGCGTATCGATGGCACACACGGCGCCGGTTGCGGGGTTTACCGCAATCACCGCCTCGGCACGACGACCCCAGGGTACGTCCACGACTTCGTCGCCGTCGACGATGCCGATGCTGTAAAGACCGTTATCCGGCTCACGCCAGTTGTTGACCAGCAGCGTTTCCGCCAACGGTAAAGGTACCGCGTGGCGGCCGCAGGTCATCAGGAAGGCGTAAAGATCAGCGGCACTCGTTCCGCTGGCTGCCGCACCCAGGTGATGGAAGCCGTTGGCGGCTATCTGTTCCCACAGCGGGGCCGCAAACTCACCCTGTTCAGCCGCGTCGAGCAGCTGTTTGTCGCAGAGATCGCCGAACATGCGCTCGGCGGTATCGAGGATGATCTGTCGTGTTTCCTGCGCTTCGCTCATCTGAGACCCAACCCCCGCGCAATGACTCCGCGCAGAATCTCGCGCGTGCCGCCGCGCAGGGTAAAGGACGGTGACAGCAGCATGGTCTCTTCGAAGGTCTCCCTGAACCTGCCTTTGATGGCGCTTTCCGGCGCCGCCAGGCGGGCTATTTCAGGGAGCA
Source organism: Pseudomonadales bacterium (assembly GCA_028285415.1). GTDB lineage: Bacteria > Pseudomonadota > Gammaproteobacteria > Pseudomonadales > Azotimanducaceae > UBA4421. The sequence goes on along the minus strand of JANQPF010000021.1, from coordinate 22,660 downwards.
CCTTTTCGAAGTTGTTGCCGAGCTCCTTGACCAGCGCTGCCTCTACGGCCACGTCTTTGCCGCCCTGGAGCATCCCGGCCACCGAGATGGACATGCGCCGCATGGTCATGAGATGAGCGGCGATACGGCCAATTGCGGCAGCCTCATGTGCCGCCGGATCCGGGCCGCAGGCGCGAACCAGTTCGACAAACACGCGAAACGCCGAAAGAAACCGCTCGGGGCCGCTGCGTTCGTACGCAAGCTCCGAGGTTACCTGTGTCCAGCCGTTGCCAGGCTCGCCGACAATTCGATCTGCAGGCACCATCACGTCGTCGAACACAACCTCGTTGAAGTCCTCACCGCCTGCCATGTTCGCGATCGGCCGCACGTCCACGCCATCGTTTTTCAAATCGACGATGATCTGTGACAGACCATCGTGGCGGGTGGCCGATGGGTCGGTTCGCACCAGACAGATGATGAAGTGATTGCGATGCGCATCGGTTGTCCAGATCTTCGTGCCGTTGATGCGGTACTGATCCCCTTCTTTGATGGCGGTTGTGCGTACCGAGGCCAGATCCGAGCCGGTGTCGGGCTCACTCATGCCGATGGAAAAGTAGGCTTCGCCCGCGGTGATTTGCGGCAGATAAGTTTCGCGCTGCGCCTCGGTTCCGAAACGCAGCAGCAGCGGACCACTCTGTCGGTCCGCTATCCAGTGTGCGCTGACCGGCGCGCCCGCGGCGAGCGTCTCTTCCGTGACGACGTAGCGTTCGAAGAACGTCCGCTCCCCACCGCCGTAGCGCTTTGGCCAGGTCATACCTATCCAGCCGCGCTCGCCGAGCTTACGGCTGAACTCCGGATCGTGGCCCGTGCCAAAATCGGAGTTTGGCGTCGTGAAATGACTTTCGTTGTCTTCCAAGAATTCGCGCACTTGTGCCCGCAGCGTCTCGGTATCGCTGTCCAGGCTTACGCGGTCAAATTGCAGCATGTGGGAGCGTTGTTCTTGCTTCGGAAAATTTCCAGCCGCAACCGTACTGTCCCGGGACTACAGATGCAATAATGCCCGAATGAAGGAACAGTTTGCTCCCGTATTCGCTGATATCCGCGAGCGCTCAACCGTCGCGGAGCGCTTCATCGATCGCAACCTGTACAGCATCTATGTCGCCACGCTGTGGGCGAACGTGGTGCTGTCGCCTGAAGATGTCGGTCTCCTCGAGGAAGATCTCGAAGACCTTCACGACGTGCTGATTGAGGAGATGGAGGACGTGCTCGGCCCGGGCACAACCCTGCAGGATATCTTCAAGTTCGTGACCTCCAAAGACGGCGAGCGGGCAATGGGTGAAGCCCGTCTGACGCAGTCACACAAAGACCTGTTGAGCTACTTCGCAAGCATGATTCTGGACCCCGAGGGTCACCGTCGCTACATGGATCACATTCGCGACAAACAGTCTTAGGACGTCACGTTCACCACAATCTCACGCCCACCCGACCGATGGCGGTGCTCCCACAAAAAAATACCCTGCCAGGTACCGAGCGCGAGCCGACCCTGCATTAGCGGTATGGACAGATGGGTTGCCGTCAGCGCCGCTTTGATGTGTGCCGGCATATCGTCGGGGCCTTCCTGGGTATGGGTATAAAGAGGGTCTTCTTCCGGTACAAGACGGTTCAACCACGCTTCCAGATCCCGTTGCGCCGCGGGATCCGCGTTCTCCTGTATTAGCAGACTGGCCGAGGTATGCCTTAGAAAAAGTGTGACCAAACCCTCACTTACGCCGAAACCGTGAACGGATTCGATAACTTTGTGCGTGATGTCATAGAGGCCCTGGCCGTCCGCCGATACGTTGATGATGGCGTTCAAGGATGGCTCCTGCGCATTTAGCGTAAACCGTATGATATGACATCAGTCGGCTGGCGAGGTTTGCTCGCAATCTGTATTTTCATCGGGCTGACGGCCGGCACGGTCGCTGGCGCCCTGATGATGCCCGCCGATCCGGATCGCCTCCTCCACATTGCATACTTTGCGCTCGCCACCGCCGCCATCACCCTACTCTGTGGATTGACCGCAACGCTCGTTGCCAGTCGACAGATCGAATCCGCCGACATCAGCGCTACCCTTGCAGACGCCCCCGGTGGATTCCTCATCGCCAATGGCCATGGCCTTGTCGAGACCGCCAATCAGACCCTTTGTGACATTGTCGCCCACCCCGATCTGCAGCTCGCACAGGACCTGTGCGGCCACACGGTCGCCAGCCTTCTCGGCAACGCCGCCTGGGAGGCGATCACCAGCCAGCGCAACGTCCTCCAGCAAGGCCAGGGCGCGGACGTCGAGCTCGAGCTACAGCGCCCCAAGAAGCCACGCTGCAAGCTGCTCTGCCACGTCCGCCTCTACCGCGGCCCAGGATGGCGGCGACGCTATCTCATCCACATCACGAACCTCACCGCCGCTCAGCAGGCGGAGCGTGCGGCGGCATCGGCCGGACGCCTTCTGCGCCGCATCATCGGGCATAGCTCGGACTTTACGCTCCTGACCGACAACAAGCTGGCCATCACGTACGCCAATCCCTACGCCTGCCACAAGCTTGCGCTGAGCGAGAGCGAACTCCTCGGCAGCCCGATCTACGGCCTGCTCGAACCCAACAGCCGCAAACGCTTCATGAAGGCGCTGCAACATTTCGGGCAGCGGCATCGTAATACGGTGACCGTGGATCAGCTGAAGCTTGAGCACGACACGGAAACCGCAGTGACTGCCCACGTCATCCGGCTGTCCGGCGCGCGGCCCGGCGGGTTTGCCGTCATCATCGACGTCGACGGACGCGCCCGTGACTGGCAGGGTGCGGATGCCTCTCAGGCACGCTTTTCGCAAATCTTTCACGGCAGCCCGGACGCCATCCTCGTGCTGCGCGCGGAAGATACGACCATTCTGGACTTTAACGACGGCTTCAGCCGTCTGCTCGGCTACCCGCGCGAGGAAGCCATCGGCGAGACCGAAGACAGCCTGGGGTTCTGGGCAAATGTCACGGAACGCGCCGCGGTCGTCGAACAGCTGCGGGAAGACCAGGAGGTCAGCCACTACGAAACCATGCTGAAAACCGCTGCCGGCACCCTTGTTCACGTTGAGATATCGCTGCGCTATATCGACATCGACAACACGCTGTGTGTGCTCTGCATCGGCCGGGATATCACCAAGCGTATCTCCGCCGAAGCGGCGCTCGTCGAGTCGGAGCAGAAATTCGAGAAAGTCTTCAGCGAGAGTCCCGATGGGATTGTGATCCTGCGGCATGCCGACGGCGTGATCACCGACCTCAACCTCGCCTTACTCTCGCGCAGCGGCTACGAGCGCGACGAGATCATTGGCCAGTCGATCTATGACTTTCCAGAATTTCTCGACACCAAGGAGCTCAAAGAGGCCACCGACGACATTGCCAGAGACGGCAAACTTGCGAACCAGGCGGTAACCTTCCGCACCAAATCCGGCGAGGCGGTGCCGTCGCTGGTTTCCGCTACGGTTCTCGAGCTTTCCGGCGAAGCGTATGTCATGGTCATCGCCAAGGACATCAGCAAGCAGCGCACCACCGAGGAAAGGCTGCGCCGGAGCGAAGAGCGCTTTCGCGGCATCTTCGAGAACGCACCTATCGGTATTCTGCTGGTCGACATGCAGGGCCGCATTTTCCAGGCAAACCATACCGCCGCCGACCTACTCGCCTATGACGAACGGCACATGAACGGCATCCACGTATCGCGCCTGGTACCGGCCGGCGATCGCGCCAAGTTGAAGGACAGCCTGAGCGGGCTGACGTTGCACGACGACAAGACGCATCGCTCCGAGCGTCGCATGATTTGTCAAAACGGCCTCGAAATCTGGACCAACTTCCACGTCGTTCTGCAGCGGTCCGGCAGCGGGGAGCCGCTTTACTACATTGTCCAGGTCGCCGACATCACCGACATCAAACAAGGCCAGCAGCGCATGGAGCGCATGGCGTTCTACGACACGCTGACCAATCTCGCAAACCGCCGGCTGTTCCAGGAACGTCTGAGTCACGCCATCGAACACTGCGTGCGCAACAACTGCGTCAGCGCGCTGCTGTACCTTGATCTGGACAATTTCAAACGCGTCAACGACACGTTGGGGCACCAGGTGGGGGACGATCTGCTACGCGAGGTCGCAAGCCGCCTGCAGCTGTGTGTCCGCGGTGAGGATACGGTAGGGCGTACCGGCGGAGACGAGTTCACGATCCTGCTCTCGGACATCGGCAGCCCGACCGATGCCGGGGTTGTCGCACAGAAAATCCTGAATCACCTGCGCGAGCCCATCACCATTTCCGGCCAGCCGCTGGTGGTCACCACCAGTATCGGCATCACGGTCCTCCCGGGAGACGGCCTGGACCCGAACGAGCTCCTGCGCAACGCGGACCTTGCCATGTACAAAGCCAAAGAGCGCGGCCGCAACAACTACCAGTTTTACAGTGAGGATCTGAACACCAACGCCGTGCAGAGGCTCAGGACTGAGTACGAAATCCGCGAGGCGCTGGATGAGAAGCAGTTTGAGCTGTATTTCCAACCCAAGGTGAGCCTGGTTGATCATCAGATTGTCGGCTTCGAAAGCCTGATCCGCTGGAATCACCCGGAGCGCGGGTTTCTGACTCCCGACGAGTTCATCGGCGTTGCCGAAGATACCGGCATCATCATCGATATCGGCGCCTGGGTCATCGAAGAGGCGTGCGGAGCCGCACGCAGCTTGAGCGAACAGCAGGACCGGCCAATCCAGGTTGCCGTCAACATCTCGCCGCGTCAGTTCCGCGACCCCAACCTCGTCGCCACCGTGCGACGCTGTCTGCGCGAAGCGGAGCTGTCACCCGAAGCGATCGAGCTCGAAATCACAGAGACTATGTTGATGCAGGACGTGGAAGCCGCCCAGGCAACTGTGGAACGACTGTCGGAGCTGGGGGTTCGCCTTGCCATCGACGATTTCGGTACGGGCTATTCATCACTGAACTATCTGAAGCGCTTCCCGATCAATACCGTGAAGGTCGATCGCAGCTTCATCATGGACATCCCTGACAATCAAGACGACGTGGCCATCACGCGCGCCGTCATCGCCATGGCCCATCAGTTGAAAATGGAAGTTGTCGCCGAAGGTGTGGAAACCACGGAACAGATGAACTTTCTCGCGGAGCAGTCGTGTGAATACGCTCAGGGCTGGCTGTTCAGCAAAGCGCTGCCGCTGGCAGAGGCGAGCAAGCTCCTCGGCACCAACCTGCGCGTCATGCGCAACGGCTGAAACTCATTCGCCGCGGCCCGTGTTGAGCAGCACCGGAAGAAGAAACACGGTAAACACCAGCAGAAAGCCGATCGCCACTGTCAGCAACAAGCCGATCGAGGCGGTGCCCGCGTGCGGAGAGAGGGACAACGCGGCGAAAGCGCCGATGGTCGTCAACGTCGATAGCATGACCGCACGAGGCGTGCTGGAGTGCATGAGATGGTCCATGTCACCCTCGCCGAGGTAACGATCAACCACGTGAATCCCGTTGTCGACGCCAAGGCCGAATATGAGCGGAATCACCAGAATGTTGGCCATGTTGATCGGCACGTCGAACACAACCGATAGCGCCAGCGTAAACACCGTGGTCAGCAGCAGCGGCAGGAGAATCAGCATGACCAGCCGCGCGTTGCGCAACACCAGGAAAAGCACCAGCACAATCGCACCTATTGCAAAGAGGAGTGCCTGCTGAAACGCGCTGATCACAATACCGCCAACTCCCCATTCGATGACGGGCCGACCTGTCGCGTTGGGTTCCACGTCGCGCACCGCACTGATGAACGCCGATAGCGCCGCCACCGGCGCAATGTCTTCAGCGGGAGTGATGACGCTCAGCATCTGTCCCTCGGCGTTGACAACGCGCGCCCTGACGTCCTCCGGGAGATCGGTGAACTCAACTTCCGCGACGGCCACGGCTCGCCGCAGCCAGGCAAGCTCTTCCTGAAGATTGTCGATGACACCTCGCTGCCACGTCAGCCAGGCTGAATCTTCCGCCTGCGCCATCGCGGCAAGTCCTGCGCGAAAGTCCAGAGCTGTCCCCTCAGCCAGCTCCGCCTCGCCGCTGGCCAGAAACTCCGCGAGCGCCACGCCCTGCCGCCTGAGCGCCGCTACGTCCGGTGGCGTTTCCCCGTCACCCGGATAGAGCGCGGTCCATAGCATCTGCTGCAGATCTGCCAGCGCCCACAGCTTGTCTTCGACGTCCACAGGCAGCAGATCATCCGGCCCGAGGACCTCCTCGACTTCCGCCAACTGCTCGAGCTTCCCCGCATCAACCGGCGCAGGCGCAACAACGGCAAGCTGGTAGTCGGTAGCCAGACCCTCGCGCTGCAGAACCCGCAGCGTGCGCATGGATTCAGATGTCGGGTCTTTCAGCGCGAGGACGCTGTAGTCAAAGTGCGATCGGGAGGCAACCGCCGCCGCAGAAACGCCCCCGACGGCCACCACGAGAACGACCCATCGGCGGTGCCCGAAGAGCCACCGTACGATCCCTTCGCTGGTCGGCAGATCCATCTGGTGCGGGCGAGGAGGACCAACCAGGGCGTAGAATGCGGGAAGAAAGGTAAACGTCAGAAACCAGGCTACGGCCATACCCCCGGCGCTGATCACGCCCAGATCGGCGAGCCCCTGATACGCCGTCGGCCAGAAGCCGAGAAAGCCGAGCGCGGTGGTCACCGTGCAGAGCGAAATTGCGCGTCCCACACCGGATACGCTGGCGCCGAGCGCTGCCGCAACGTCCTCGCCATCGCGGCTGATCGCCTCCTGATAGCGCAGCGAAAAGTGCAGCGCAAAGTCGACACCCAGGCCGAAAAACATGACGATGAACACAACGGAGAGCGTATTGTACTCACCGACGGTCAGCATGGCGTACGCCGACGTCCAGACGATACCAATCGCCAGCATCGTAAACGTGGCAACGATGATCTTGCCCGAACGCACGCCGACGATGAGGACGCAGAAGAGGAGTATCAGCGACAACCAGCCTGCAAGCGTCACCCCGCCGACCGCAGCTTCCAGCTCTTCGTGCTGCAGCACAATCTCGCCCGTCAGCCTGACCGTAAGCCCATGCGGATCGGAGCCTTCATCGAGTCCGAGCTCAGCGACCATGTCGCGCAGAGCTGCAACGACGTCCGCGTCGGTGACCGGCGGCTCCCGGCCCTGCGCAGCCTTCACATAGATCAGCTGATGGCGTTCGGCATCAAGCGCAAAGAGCTCGTCCGTCCAGGCAATTGCGGCGTCCTCGCCCGCCGCCGCACGGTGCGCTGAGTCGCCCAGTAGCTCCAGAACGCGGGCAAATCTCGGTGGCGCTTCGTTGCGCGCGCCGTCTTCAACCAGATTCAACACGCTACGCAGGCTGGGATCCGAGGCAACGGCGCTCAGCCACGGCTGCGCTTCGGCGAGCCGGTCCCCCATGTCGTCGAGCTCATCGATGCTCATGTACAGCAGCGCGTGGTCGCGGAAGAACGGCTCGCTCCCTGGCGCTGCCACCGCGCTGAAGCGTTCCGGCTGAGCCTCGAGGCGTGCGACGATGGCGCTGGTCGTGCGTTCGAGCCTGTGCGCGGAAGAGCTGCTCACGACAATGACGGCGGTACGCACGAGATCTGGAAAGCCCGCTTCGAAGCGATCGAAATCGTCGCGCCACGGTGCTTCCTGGGTGATGAGGTCACCCAGCTCCGCATTCATGTGAAACTGGGTGATGGCAATCCAGGTACAACCCGCCGTCACGATGCCAAGCAGCAGCAGCGTCAACCGGGCGCGCTTTGTCACGAGCGCCACCCAAGAGCTCAGCCAGCGGCTAACCATCGTCGGGGTTGTCGGTTTCTTCGAAATCCTCGAACTCGTCGAAATCGTCGAACATGTCTTCTAACGGCAACTGGCCGTCATACACGAGGAACCTGCGGCGTTGAAAGTAGGCGTCGCGTGTGAAGGCATAGGGATCCAGAGCGCTTGCATCGCGCACGTCCGTTGCACTCAGCAGTTCCGCCCTGGTGCTGACGGCGTCGACCACGCTGATGCTCCAGTGGTACTCGCTGCCGAGAAGCAGACGCGGCACGTAGCTGCGCACGAGCGTGGTCGGTAGATCGCGCAGCGTTGAGGGTCCGAGAAAGGGCACGTAAATATAACGCGAGCGCGTCACCCCCCAAACTGCCAGGGTCTGCCCGAAATCTTCTTCCTGATAGCGCAGATCCATGCGCGAGGCGACGTCGAAGAAGCCGCCGATGCCTGCCGTCGAGTTAATCACCACCCGGGCAAGGTCTGTGGCGCCGCTACGAGGTTTGCCTTGCAGAAAACCGTTGAGTGCGCTCGGCACCGTGCGCAGGTTCAGAAACACGTTCGATATTCCCCTCTCGAGCCAGTCGGGGGTGATCTTCTGATAGCCGCGCGCCACCGGCGTCAGCGTGTGCCGATCGACAGAGTCGACGACGTCGTAGACGGCGCGGTTGGCGCGCTCGTGCGGGTCGTATACCGCGTATTCATCCCCTCCCATACCGGCGCAGCCGGCAGCCCCGAGCCACGCTAGCGCTGCAAGCAGGCGTTTCACCCGTTCCTCGCTGCAGCCGTTTTGTCTCGCAGATGCTGTACCAGACTGTCGTAGCCTTCCTGTTTCAGGATGCTGTTGTAGTCGGCACGCCGCAATGACAAATCGCTGACGCCATCGGCGATGACGTTGAAGATCCTGCCTTGTCTCAGAACATAGTCGAGCCGCACGTCCTCATCGTCGACGCGCACCAGCCGCGTCTGTACCACGACGTTGGCTTGTACGGTTTGCACCGCGTCGGTAACAAAACTCTGATTGTTGAACCGATCAAACCGGTCCGCGTAGGTGGCAACGACAAGGTCCATCAGGAGGGCAACAAAATCGTCCCGCTGAGCGTCGTCGAGGCTCCGCCAGGTGCGGCCCAGACTGATCCCGGCAATGCGCCGCCCGTCAAAAGCTTCGCCGATGACCGGCCGCAGGTGGGCTTCGCGGGCTGGATGGTCGTCCAACTGCATCGCCTCCAGAAGGGCTGAGTGCAGACGCTCGACCGGCTCTGCGCTATCACCGTATCCCTGCAGCGGCAGTAGCAGGAATAGCAGAAAAGCCATTCGATGCATCAGGAAATGAGACCCAGGCTCAGAACGGGAACGTACGTAATCAACAGCAGGGCTATCAGCAACACCACCATGAAGGGCCATGCTGCTTTGTAGAGCTCGATCAGCGGTTTGTCGAATCGGTAGCTGGCGATGAAGAGGTTCATACCTATCGGCGGTGTGAAGTAACCAATCTGCATGTTGGCAAGAAAGATTATCCCCAAATGCACGGGATGGATACCGTAGTTCGCCGCTACCGGCAGCAGCAGCGGGACCATGATGACAATCGCCGAGAAGATGTCGAGAACCGCGCCGAGCGCCAACAGCAGAATGTTGAGCAGCAACAAAAATCCCAACGGACTGCTGATGTACTCTTCCATGAATTCGAAGAGCTTTTGCGGCACTTCCGCGTCAACCAGGAAATTGGTAAACGCCAGAGCAATCCCCAGAATGAGGAGAATGCCGCCTACCATGACCATGGACTCGACCATGATTCTGGGCAGCTCGCGAATGCTGATCTCACGATATAGCAGGACTTCGGCAACGATGACGTACAACGCTGTGACGGCTGCAGCTTCGGAGACAGCTAGAAAACCGCTGAACACGCCACCCAGCACGATGAAGGGCAGCGGCAGCTCCCAGCGGGCGTCTTTGACCGCCTGCCACACGTTTGGCCAGGCGAACGGCGTACGCGGGATTTTCCCGCCGCGATGTATCCACAGCGTCCAGGAGGTGAGGAGACCGAGCATCAGGAGCAGCGGCACAATACCGGCTATGAAAAGGTCGACGATCGTGAAAGGCTCACCCACGTTCATCTGCTGCGCAATGACCCCGTAGAGAATCAGCGGCACTGACGGCACGAGGAGGAGTCCCAGGCTGCCGGACGTGGTGACGAGACCCAGACTGAAGCGTTCGCTGAAGCCCGACTCTTTGAGCGCCGGCAGGAGCAAGGCGCCGAGCGCAACGATGGTGACACCCGACGCCCCCGTGAGCGCCGTGAAAACGGCGCACGCCACAAAACCGACCACCGCAAGCCCACTCGGGAGAAAGCCGAACATGCTCTGCACCAGGTTGACGAGCCGCGTTGAGGTATTCGCTTCGCTCAGCAGATACCCTGCGAAGGTAAAGAGTGGCAGCGCAATGAGGAGCGGCGTATCGACAATTCGATAGAGCTCTATTGCGATGATGGCAAGATCAATCTCGGCGCTGTAAAACCCGAGCATCGCCGCCCCGAGAAGGACCGCAAAGAGCGGTGCTCCGGCCAGCGCCAGCAGAATCAGCAGAATGACACCAAGCAGAATCATTTCGGCTTGACGGTCAAAATGGCGTAACGCAAGGCCATCACCGCAGCGCCAATCGGCATGATGATCTCGCACATCCAGGCGGGAATATCCGCAAAAGCGACGGTCTGGTCTTCGTATTCGTAACGTACGAATTCAGCGCTGTACCAGGCAAACGCACACAGGAGAGCAAATACGCAGAAGTTCACCAGACGTGCGACGTGCACTTTCATGGCCGGGGGCAGATAACGTCCTGCCAGATCGATGCGGATGTGCTCATCGCTGCGCGAAGCGACCATCGCCCCGAGCATCGCCACCCACAGCACCATGACGCGCACGGCACTGTCACCCCAATAGAGGCCGGTATCGAAGAAGTTGCGCAGCAGCACCTGAGTTGCCGCCACGCCGATCATTGCGGTCAGAAGCAGCGCAAGGAGCGCATCTTCAATGCGCCGCAGCCAGCTGAAAAGGCGTTCAACCACCCGATTCGCGGAACTCTGCGAGTAGATCGATGGTCTTCTGGTACAAACCGGCGGAGATATAGTCGCCCGCTACCATGTCGCGGCGGGCGTCGTCCGCCAGAGTTATCCATTCCGTTGTATCTTCGGAACCCGGCTGCAGCCACTCGATGCCTTGATTGGACAATGCGGCCTTGGCACTGTTGTGATCCCGGCGCGCCGCAGCGTCCACCTCTTTGACCGCCGTTTGCATCTCTTCGCTGACAACCGCCTGATGCTCAGCCGAAAGCCGGTTAAAGGGCCGCTCTGCCATGGCAAAAAGGCCGTAAATGTAGAGTAGCGGCAGCTCCAGCGCGTAGTCGACCTGGGTGTGCCACTGCAGAGCTATTGCGCCGATCGGCGGCGACGCGATGCTGTCGATGAGCCCGGTTTGAAGGCCTGCGAGCACGTCGGCGATCGGCAGGGGAATCGGCGATATGTCGAACGCCTTGAACCCCTCGAGCGACGCCTGATCGTTGTCGGGCGTCCATACCTTACGCTGCCGCATCGCGGTCACGCTCACCGCGGGCTGCTGGGACATCGGGTAGGCGAATCCAACTTCAGCAAAGCCGAAACCCACGTATTTTTCCTCACGCAACCCCGCCATGAGCTGGCTGTCCAGGGCCGCCCGCACGTGATCAATCTCCGCCTCGCTGCGGAACAGCATCGGCATGCTGTAAAGCGCAATGTCCGGGTAAACCTGGGCCAGCCCGCCAGAGGTCACCACGGCGCCATGCAGCTGCCCGACGCGCATTTTCCGCATGACCGCCTTGTCATCACCCATGACGCCGCCCGGGTAAAACTTGAACTTCACTTCACCGTCGGTGCGTTCCTCGATGCGCTTGCCGTACTTGCGCAGCACCTTCATCCAGCCTGAGCCCTCGGGAGAGAGGGTTGCTATCTTGAACGTTGCCGCCTGCGCCGGCAGCGTAAGGCAGCCGGCACACAACACCAGAAGAAAACCAAACCGTCTAAAAATAGTCATCCGCTGAATCCAGAAGTTGTTGAGCCTGTTCCTGCGCCACCGTGTTCATCAACGTCAAGCCGGGAGCCCTGGCCGGCGCCGTCAGCACCTCACTCAGGAGCTTGTCGTGCAGTTCCCGGTCGAAAACCAGTCTGGCGTACTGCTCGGCAAAAAGCACTTTGGCCATCAGATTTGCACCTTCCGAGCGTAACACCGCTGCCTCGAAATACTCCTTCCCCAGCTCAGGGTTACCGCCCATGGCAGGCGGAAACAGTGTTTCGAACACACCTAAGTATAGATAAACGCCGCCGTTGTCGTGACTGTCGTCGAGCTCCGTCACTTTGAGCATCAACGCCTTGACCCGTGCCAGGTCGGCGATCGCGTTGAAATCGTCGCTGTTCGCCTGTATCCAACTCGCCCAGGTGGTGCCCAGATCGTAAAGTGCCGGTACCTCCTTCAACTTACGCTGCTGCACCCAGTTTTCAAACTCGCGAAACGGCCGGGTATCGAGGCCACAGGCATCTTTCAGTCTGATACAGGCTGCAGCCAGCGCCTGGCTCCTGGCTTTGTCGTGGAGGAGCTTTGCCCGCTTCTCGTCCGTGACAAACGCGGCGGCGTAAGCAGAATGCAGCGAGGCCGACTGTTGCAGCATGTAGGCGTCATCGGGGGAACGGGCGACGAGGCTGTCGATCAGGATCAAGTAGGACGGCGCGCCGTCACGCACCATTGCCAGATCTTCATTGTCCAGAATCGCCGTGGACAGGTCGTCGGCAAAACCCTGTGTCACAGAGCTGACGATCGACGAACAACCGGCCAGGCTCAGCCAGGCGGCAAACAGGAGCGGGAGATGTCGATGGTGGCGTTTCATGGTGCGGCGCATTTAAGCGAATGGGGCGCGGTGAAATCAACCGCGGCCAGGCGATTTTGCGCATTATTTACCGCGGTTCTTGTCCGACCACCTGTCCGACCATCCGTCCGCCGCGTCGTGATACCGACGCCTGCGCTAGCGCAGCGCCGCTTCAACGTCTCCATACAACGCCTTGAACGGCGGTCTGCGGCGATACCCGGGCACCGCATACTTCGCCTTGATCTTACCGTCCGGGCTGATGAGGAGAATGCCGGGGTGGGGTATGCCGTACGCCCGGTGGCCTTGGTCGTAGTCTTCGTTGCGAATGCCGAGCGCATTGACGTGCCGGGCGTTCTCGTCTTTGAGCAGCGGAAAGCCAAGATTCTCCGCAGCATGAAACTCCGCCAGGATGCCAAGCTCGTCATAGGTCATACCCGCTACGTTGATGCCCAGACCCGCAAATTGTTCACGCCATTCTTCCAGTTGCACGAACTGGTTTTTACAGAAGGGTCACCAGTCGGCCGATCGGCTGAGGAACAACAACAATCCCTGGTCACCACTGAGATCGGCAAGCGTGCGCCGCGCTCCGCTCTGATCCGGTGCATCGAGGACAGGCAACGCGCTGCCGATTGCCGGACCCCAACCGGTTGCATAGTCATCCTCGGCCGTGGCGATCACGCTGACGAGCAACACCCCGGGCAGCAGTATCGACCAGCGCCACAAATCCACTACGCGTTTGTACATCCTCAAACCGTTCTCTCTATTCTCTCTATCTGCTCTAACCGGCCGGTCGGCGTGTTCGCCGCGACCTGCGGGTCCATCAGCGTGACCTCCGGCAATCCGAGCGCGCTGAACGCCTGGCCCAGCGCGGCTTCGACCCGCCGTGGCTTCACGTTGAAACACCCGTCAGCCAGACGCACGATCCGTTTGTCCATCTTGGTAATCTGCTGATCGATGTAACCGACCACAGTTTTCGCCACGGACTTCTTCACGTTGACCCGGCGCGTCGCGCGCTTGAGGGCCCGCAAACCGGCGCGAGTGCGCAGCGTGTCCGACATTTTGTCCAGATACCACAGCTGCGCCTTGGTTTTTTCTGACAGTCCGCCGCGGAAAAGTTCCATCTGATGCGCCGTCAGCTGCACCCATTTGTGAAACTTGTCGCTTTCGTCGTCCAGCCAGACGACCACGCTGCCGTCCGCCGCATGCTCGCGCAGCGCACCAGCCAGGCGGTGCCCTTTGCGGTAGCTGCGCGCGACGCGCTTGAGCACCTCTTCGTCAGCCAGCGCCCGGAAACTGTCCGCAGCGCGCCAACAGGCGCTGTCGTCGGCAAACAAGTCATTCAGATCGTCCCAGGTCAGCGGCACCTCGCTCGGCAGCTTGCGTGCCACCTTGAGAATGGCCTCTGCTTCGTCGTCTTCACTGGCAAGGGAGGCCAACCGCAACGCCAGCCGGCGGTTGGATGCGGCATCCGTCAGGGCTCCGGAGGCTTCCCTGAGCCCGTCGACATGCTCACCCAGCGCCCCGTTCACCCCTTTCCAGCCGGGTGCGGTCAGGGCCCACATGCTGGTCAGGCGGCGACTGTCCCGGGCGAGCAGGCTTTCGGCATAGACGGTATGCATCTCTGCAGCCACCGCAGCGCCCTGATCAGCAGCCAGCATGCTGCCGCGGGCGTCACATTCGGCCAGGTACCGCAGACACCGGTTATTGATTTCCAGGCTGTAACTTACGACGAAGTCCGCCAGCCGCACCGTTTTCCCCCAGGTTTCTTGTACGTCGATTGTACACTCATTCAGAGGTTCCCTAGACTGGCAATTTGTCTGCAACATTTATTCGAAATATTGTCTGAAAAGAGGGGCTTACATGAGCGACGACCTGGTACTGGTAGCTCGCGAGGCAGGGGTGGCCACCGTCACTTTGAACCGTCCCGACGCGCTGAACGCACTGTCAGCGGCACTGCGGAATCGCATCGCTGAGGTTTTCGACGAGCTCGCACAGGACGAGCAAACTGAGGTTGTGATTCTCACCGGCGCCGGGCGCGCATTCACCGTGGGTCTCGATCTGAAGGAACTCGGCGGCGAAAAGTCACCGGAAGAGGCGCTCGGCAGCCGCAACCTGTCCGACGCCTTGGCTGCGCTCAACAAACCCATCATCGGCGCCATCAACGGCTTTGCCATCACCGGCGGTTTCGAAATTGCGCTGATGTGCGACTTTCTCATCGCAAGCCCGGAGGCAAAGTTTGCGGACACGCATGCCCGGGTTGGTGTGGTCCCGGGCTGGGGGTTGTCGCAGCGACTGCCGCGATTGATTGGCATCAACCGGGCCAAGGAGCTCAGCCTCACCGGCAACTACCTGGACGCCGAAACCGCCTGCAGCTGGGGCCTGGTCAACCGCGTTGTGCCGGCGGACGAGCTGCTGCAGACGTGCACCGCCCTCGCCCGCGACATTGTCTCCACAGAGCCGGTTACGCGCGGTGAGATCCTGCGCATCATGGACGCCGGCTGGCATGACACGCTGACCAACGGACTGGCGCTGGAAGACACTGCGAGCCGGGCACATCGGGTGCGCGCAGCGGACGTTTCCGAACGCCGCGCCAACATCCAGGCTCGCGGCCGGGATCAGGCGCAATCATGAAAAACCTGCTCTTCTCAGCTCTGCTCGCAGCTCTGCTCGCAGCCCTGCTTGCACCTTCGTCAGCGAGCTTCGCAGAAGTGCCGTTTCAACGCCCGGCAGGGGCCGGGGAAGTCAGCGAAGCTGCCGCCGGATATGCCGCAATTTTCACCTGTTCGGCGCACTTTTTTGCCGGCCGGGCGGCGGATGACATCCGGCGTCTCGAGCTGGTTGATCTGGCCAGGCTCAACCTGTCGGCCCCGTCAATCGACACGCGACGCTCTCTGGTGCGCAGCGTCCACAAGGGCCATGAAGCCATCGCCGCGTTTCGTCCGACCATGGGATGCACGCTGCTGCCGCCAAACTGGTCCGCGGCGGACGTGGGCCGCCTGCCCTACGTCGACTATCCCACGGCACCCGATCTCAGTGACGTGCCGTTTCCCGCTGGCGACGACGCTCGGCCGCGGCCCAACGCTCAACAGCGGGCCGTGCTGGAGGCGGCTTTCGACGGAGAAATGTACGGCGACGGTACCGTCACGGTCGGCGTGGTCATTCTCAAAGACGGGGAGCTGGTTGGCGAGCGCTATCGCGACGGTTTCGGCGTCCACAGCGGGTATCGCACGTGGTCAACCGCAAAGAGCATCAGCAGCACGTTGATCGGTATTGCCCAACGTGACGGCCTGCTGTCAGTCAGCGCGCCTGCCAACATCCCCGAGTGGCAGTATCTCGATGACCCACGCCAGCAAATCACGTTGGAACACCTGTTACACATGTCTTCGGGACTCTACAGCGAGGGTGCAAACACCAACGCCATCTACTTTGCGGGACAGGACGTCATCAGCGCGGCGACCACCACCCACCTGGTAGCTGAGCCGGGGACCCGCTGGAAGTACGCAAACAACGATACGCTGCTGTTGCTGAGAGCGCTGCGTGCGACGCTCGGCGACGACCTGCGTTACCTGCGCTATCCGTATGACGAGTTGTTCCACCGCATCGGTATGTACCACACGCGCATGGAGACGGATCATCTCGGTAACTTCATCGGCTCGAGTCAGGTGTATACGACTGCACGGGACCTGGCGCGCTTCGCGCTTCTTTATCTGCAGCGCGGCACGTGGGGCACGGAGCAGATATTCCCCGCCGCCTGGGCCGACTACGTCGTTCAGGCTGCACCCGCGCTGCCTCGCGAAACCGGTGAGCAGGGCTACGGCGCGCAGTTCTGGCTGCTGGACACCCTGCCGGGCGTGCCGCCGGGCACCTACACCACGGCGGGTAACAAGGGTCAATTCGCAACGGTTGTGCCCGCTCACAACATGGTGATCGTCCGCACGGGCATCGACCCCAACGGCAAGCGCTGGCAGCACGACCAGTTCATTATCGATGCGGTCGCCGCCTACGGCTCATGACGCGGTGATCGCTTACGAATCGTAGAGGCAGTGCATGGCGCCGACGAGACCGGCATTGGTCTGCGTGATCAGATAAATCGGTACGTCGGCCACCACGCCGCTCAGATCGCCGCGTTCCTCGAAGCGCCGCCGCAGCGGGCTGGTCTTGATGAAGTCGGCCATGCCGGGAGCAATGCCGCCGCCGATGTAGATACCACCCCAGGCAGCTACCGTCAGCGCCAGATTACCGGCCGCCGCGCCGAGCAACGCATAAAACGTCTCCAGGGTCTGATGACACACCGGATCGCTCATGGCCATCGCGCGGCCGCTGATCTCTTCCGGCGTCAGCGCCTCACCGCGCCCACCCCAGACGGCAGACATGGCATGGTACAAATTGACCAGACCGCTGCCGCTCAGCACGCTTTCCCAGCAGACGTGTCCGTGACTCGCCTCCAGCACCCCCCAGAGCTCGAGCTCCAGATGATTTCCCGGGGCCAGATCCGCATGCCCACCTTCCGACGGGACAACCAGCCAGCGGTCAGCGTGGCTGACGAGCGCGGCCATGCCAAGCCCCGTGCCGGGACCCAGTACCGCCCTGTTCCCCTGGCCTCCCGCAACGCCGCCCAGCTGCTCGAGGGCTTGGAGGTGCGGCACAGCGCGGGCCAGCGCATAGAAGTCATTGGCCAGCCTGCAGGGACCACCAAGAATTCGATCGCAGTCCGCGGGGGTAAACTGCATCCCGGTGTTGGTGACCTCAATTGCGCCGTCAGCGGCGGCAGGTCCGGCAATGGCAAGTAACGCTTCGCGACAGGCATCAATACCGAGCGCGGCGAGCGCGGCGTGCAGCAGCGCGTCCGCCTCTTCGTAGTGCGCCATCGGCAGCACGACGGCATCACCTTCCAGAACGCCGCCGGCACACCGTTGAAAGCGCGCGTTGGTCGCGCCGATGTCGGCGACAAGATCCTCTTTCATACCGCGTTTTTAGTATGCTTGAGCCACGAAGTACAGGTATTCCAATGCGTTTCCACTATCTCCTGGCGCTGCTGCTCACGGTGACGATGCCGCCCCATGCCCATGCTGCGGCGCAGCTGCACATCGGCAACACGGGCGAGCCGCAGACTCTGGATCCGCACCGATACAATCTGCGCCTCGAAGAGACGCTCTTGAACGACCTTTTCATGGGTCTGACGACGTTCAGCGCGCGCGGCGAGATTGTGCCTGGCGCCGCGCAATCGTGGGACACGAGCGACGATGGCCTCACCTGGCAGTTCTACTTGCGTCCGGATCTCGCATGGTCGGACGGCGCGCCGCTGACGGCGCATGACTTCGTGTATGCGTATCGGCGCCTGCAGGCGCCAGAGACGGCGGCAAGCCTTGCGTATTTCATGTACATGCTGAAAAACGCCGCGGCAATCAATCGCGGGGAAATGCCGGTCACCGAGCTCGGGGTCAGCGCAGTTGACGATCACACCCTGGTGCTGACTCTGGAGCGCCCATATCCTTACCTGTTGGAGCGCCTTCTCTACCCCACCGCTTATCCCGTCCCGAAACATGTCATCGAACGACATGGAGATGCCTGGGTGAAACCCGCCAACTGGGTCTCAAACGGCGCATACACGCTGACCGAGTGGCAACCTCAGGCGCACGTCGAGTTCCGGGTGAACCCGCACTTTGTCTCGGAACCCGCGATCGATACGGTGCGGTATCACGCGGTCGCGACGGAACAGAGCGCCTACAACCGGTATCGCAGCGGTGAGCTCCACGCGATCAGCGCTTTCCCGATCGGCGAGCTCGACAAAGTCCGCGCCGGCACGCCAGACGCGCTGCGCCTGTCGGGCCTGCTGTCGATGATGTACCTCGTTTTCAACACCGGGCACCGGCCGCTGGACGACGTCCGCGTCCGCGAAGCGCTTGCTCTTGCGATCGATCAGCGCGTTCTGACCGACAAGGTTCTGCGCTCCGGCTACACGCCGGCCTTCAGCTTCACCCCGACGCTCCTCGACGCCTATGAGGGGGTACCCCAACCGCACACGATGACGCCCATGCCCGAGCGGCTCACGAAGGCCAGGGCGCTGCTGCAGGCAGCCGGCATCAACGCTGACAACCCGCTCGAGCTTACGCTCCGCCATGTGACGGGCAGCGAACAGAAGAAGGTCAACCTGGCAATTACCGGTATGTGGCGGCGCATCGGCGTGCGGACAGAGTTGCACCAGAGCGAGTTGCGCAACCACTTTGGCGATTTGCGCCAGGGCGACTTCGAGGTTGCCTGGGCCGGCTGGGTCGGCGAAAACAACGCTGAGCACTATCTGGGTCTCCTGCAGAGCGAAACGGGAGACGTCAACTACGGAAGATTCAGCAGCGCCGAGTACGATGCGCTCATGGCCGAGGCGCAGCGTACCGCCGACGCCAACGCCCGCAACGCATTGCTGCAAGAGGCTGAGGCGGTTGCCGCCAGCCTGTATCCCGTCGTGCCGCTGTACAGCACCGCCGTCCGACGCCTGGTGCACCCGGATCTGCAAGGCTGGCACGACAATCCCCGCGACGTTCATCAGGTTCGCTACCTCAGCTGGCCCGATCCTCCACAGGATCCATGACCGCCTACCTGGGCAGCCGCGCCCTCTACACGTTGCTCACGTTCTTCGTGGTGGTCACCGTCGTGTTTGCCCTGCTGCGGGCGGCTCCCGGCGGGCCTTTTGACGGCGAACGCCGCTTGCCACCGGAAATCGAGGCGAACCTGCAGGCGGCATACGGACTCGACCAGCCGCTGACGACTCAGTACCTGCGTTACTGGGGCAATCTCCTGACGGGCGATCTCGGCCCGTCATTCAAGCAGAAAGACTTCACGGTCGGCGAACTCATCGCAGCGGGCCTGCCCATCAGTCTGGGTCTTGGTTTGAGCGCCCTGGTACTGGCGCTGATGCTCGGTATGGGAATTGGCATCACCGCCGGGCTCCGCCCCGGCAGCAACCTGGATCAGGGTCTCATGGCGGTGACGAACCTGAACCTCGCTCTGCCCACCATCATCGCGGCACCGCTCATGGTGCTGATTTTTTCGGTCGGGCTTGCCTGGTTCCCAGCCGGCGGCAGCGGCAGCGCGCGGCACTTCGTGCTCCCTGCCGTGGCCCTGGCGCTACCTTATGTCGCGGCCATTGCACGCCTGATGCGCGGCAGCATCGCCAGCGCACGTCTCGAGCCCCACGTGCGCACCGCACGGGCCAAGGGGCTGTCAGAAGCTCGCGTAGTCTGGCGACACATGCTGCCAATCGCAGCAACCCCGCTCATCTCATTTCTCGGACCAGCGGCAGCTGGTCTCCTGACCGGCTCCGTTGTGGTCGAGCAGATCTTCGATCTGCCGGGTATCGGCCGTTATTTCGTGCAGGGCGCGCTGAATAGAGACTACACGCTGGTGATGGGTGTCGTGATCGTCTATGCCGGCGCCATTCTGACGTTCAACCTACTGGTTGATCTCGCCTACGGCGCGCTGGATCCGCGTATGCGACTGCGCTCATGAGCGCGGCGCAGCAGCGCCCCGGCGGCACACACCTCATGATCTTTGCGGCGGCACTGCTTCTCCTCGTTGTATGCGGCGCGTTGTTGGCCCCCGCGTTCAGCAGCTGGGGTATAGAGGACATGGACTGGGACGCCATGGAGGCACCACCCTCAGCCTCGCACTGGTTCGGCACCGACCAGGTTGGACGCGATTTGTTCGTGCGCACCATGGCGGGAGGACGCGTGTCCCTGGGCGTTGCGCTCATTGCGATCACCGTGAGCCTCTGCATCGGGGTGCCGTGGGGCATGCTCGCCGGCTACATCGGCGGCCGTACCGATCAGGTCATGATGCGTATTGTCGATGCGCTCTACAGCCTGCCGCTGATCCTGATTGTGATCCTTCTGGTGGTCGTCTTCGGGCGCAACCCTTACCTTCTTTTCCTGGCACTGGGCGCCCTCTTCTGGCTGGACATTGCGCGCATTGTGCGCGGTGAAACGCTCAGAGTGCGCCACGCGGCTTTTATCGAAGCCGCCCGCGGTATGGGTGCTTCAACGCCCGAACTCCTGCGACGTCACGTGCTGCCGAACGTGCTGGGGCCGGTGGTGGTCTACGCAACGCTTGCGCTCCCCGGTGTCATTCTGGCGGAGAGCTTCATCAGCTTTCTCGGGCTCGGCATCCAGGAGCCGTCGACCAGTTGGGGCGTTCTGGTCGCCGACGGCACGCAGGTCATGGAATCTTCGCCCTGGATGTTGATCTTTCCGGGTTTGTGCCTCGGCGTGACGGTGTGGAGTTGCAACACGATCGGCGATCGTTTGCGGGACCGGCTGGATCGCAGGGATAATCCCAACTTTATCTGATCCAGGGGAACGGCATGGGCATTGGCGCCGGCATTGGTATTGCCAACTTCAGCTTTGACGACGCAAAAGGATTCTGGCGCTGGGTGGACGTATGCGACAACGGCGGCGTCGACTCGATCTGGCAGAGCGATCGAATCATCGACGCCGCGCCCAATCTCGAAACCATGAGCGCCATGGCAGCCCTGGCAGGTGGCAGCAAACGCCTGAAGTTCGGCATGAACGTGGCCAGCATGGGCTTGCGCAACCCCGTCCTCATGGCCAAACAGTGCGCCACCATCGACGTTCTGAGTGAGGGACGACTGTTACCGGCATTTGGCGTCGGATCCGCACTGTCCAAAGACTTTACCGCCACCGGCACGCCGACCAGAGGTCGCGGCAAGCGAACCGCCGAAGGTCTCGAGATCATGGCGCGCCTGTGGCGCGAGGACAACGTCAGCTTCGACGGTGAGTACTACCAGCTCGACAACGCCACTATTGCGCCCAAACCGGTGCAGGACCCTCTCCCGCTGTGGGTCGGCGGATCGGCAAAACAAGCGATCGAACGTACCGCCCGATGGGGTACCGGCTGGCAGGCGGGCATTGAAACGGCGAGCGAAATTGCACCGGTCATTGCAGGAATCAAGCAGCGGGCCGAAGAACTCGACCGTAGTATTGCCGAAGATCACTTCGGTGCAGGATTCGGTTTCCGTTTCGGCAGGCCGGATGAGCCGATTGTCGAGCGCTACTCCAAGCTGCTCGAAAAGAGGCTGGGCAAAGATCCGCGCGGATACTCTGCGGTTGGCGACGTCGAGGACATGATGGCCCTCGTCCACGACTTCCGCGCCGTCGGGGTACACAAGTTCATTCTGCGGCCAATCGCATCCGGGACCGAGGACATGCTTGCGCAGACCAAACTGATGGTGGAAAAGCTGCTGCCGGAAATTGACGCGCTGAACCCAGGAAAATGAGGAGCAATCGCCAACATGAGCGACAACGGTAACGTCACCGCCACTACGAGCGGCCACGTCCTGCACATCACCGTCGATCGTCAGGACAAAATGAACGGCTTCACCCCCGAGATGTTTGCCGATCTCTCCACCCATATGACACGGCTCGACGAAGACCCGGAGCTCTGGGTGGGCGTCGTGACGTTCGCCGGGCCGCACACCACAGCGGGGCTGGATCTGCCGCGCTTCGCCGCGTCGATGCGGGGGGAGGAAGACCGTGCGGAAAACCCCGGCGTCGACGCATTCGGCCTCTCACGCAAGTGCAGCAAACCGGTGCTCATGGCAGTCCAGGGCATCACGTTCACCATCGGCATCGAGATGATGCTCGGCGCTGACATCGTCGTTGCTGCCGACGACTGCCGCTTCTGCCAGATGGAACCCAAGCGCGGTCTCGCCGTCTTCGGTGGCGCACATGTGAGGTACATACAGCGCGCCGGCTGGGGCAATGCGATGTATCACCTGCTGCGCGCGGACGAGTTCGGCGCTGAGCGAGCCCGCGAGATCGGCTTCGTGCAGGAAGTTGTACCCGCCGGCGAGCAGATCCCCCGGGCCCTGGCGCTGGCCGAGGAAATCTGCGCGCTGGCGCCTCTTGCGGTTCAGGAAATCAAGCGCGGCGCGACGGTTTTCGTCGAGCAGGGCGAAGCCGCCGGATTCGCGGAGATTCC
>JANQPF010000020.1 GCA_028285415.1 Pseudomonadales bacterium | reverse complement strand
TGCATGACGGTCTGCAGCTCTTTCTTGAGCGCCGCGACCGACTCGCCCTCGCTGGATTCGTTCCAGCGGTTCAAGCGCGCCATGGAAGACTCGATGTCGGACTCGCTCGCATCGCGATAGGACACGCCCTGGCGCATCACCTCTTCGATGTGGATCCCCGCCGCGCGGCCGAAAACGATGAGGTCGAGAAGAGAATTGCCGCCGAGACGGTTCGCGCCGTGGACCGAGACGCAGGCGGCTTCGCCGGCCGCATAGAGCCCCTCGATCGGCACGTCTTCACCGGCCGCGTTCTGGGTGATTGCCTGGCCGCTGACCTGGGTCGGCGTGCCGCCCATCATATAGTGGCAGGTCGGCACCACCGGAATCGGCTCTTTGACCGGATCCGCGTGAGCAAACGTGCGCGACAGCTCGAGGATACCCGGCAGACGGCTGTTCAATACCTCTTCACCGAGGTGATCGAGCTTGAGGAAGACGTGGTCTCCTTCGGGCCCACAACCGCGGCCATCGAGAATCTCGAGAATCATGGAGCGCGCCACGACGTCACGGCCCGCCAGGTCTTTTGCAGTCGGTGCGTAACGCTCCATGAAACGTTCACCGTCTTTGTTGATGAGGTAACCGCCCTCACCGCGACAGCCTTCGGTGACAAGCACGCCCGCACCGTGAATGCCGGTCGGGTGGAACTGCCACATCTCCATGTCCTGCATCGGGAAACCGGCGCGGATGGCCATGCCCGCGCCGTCGCCCGTGCACATGAGCGCGTTGGTCGTGGAGGCGTAGATACGCCCGGAGCCGCCCGTGGCGAGCACCGTGGCGCGCGAGTTGACGTAGACGGTCTCGCCGGTTTCCATGCAGATGGCAATCACCCCGGTGACAACGCCGTCCTGGTTCTTGACGAGGTCAACGGCGAACCACTCGTTCAGAAACGTGGTGTTGGCCTTGATGTTGCCCTGGTAGAGCGTATGCAGCAGCGCATGTCCGGTACGGTCGGCAGCGGCGCAGGTACGCGCAGCCTGTCCACCTTTGCCGAAGTCCTTGGACTGACCGCCGAAGGGCCGCTGGTAGATGCGACCTTCTTCCGTGCGGGAAAACGGCAGCCCCATGTGCTCCATCTCGAAAACGGCTTGCGGACCTTCCGAGCACATGTACTCGATGGCATCCTGATCGCCGATGTAGTCCGACCCCTTCACGGTGTCGTACATGTGCCAGCGCCAGTCATCGTTGGGATCGTCGCTGGCGATGGCGCAGGTGATGCCACCCTGGGCCGAGACCGTATGAGAACGGGTTGGAAACACCTTCGAGATCACCGCAGTTTTCAGGCCCGATTGAGCCAGCTGTAACGCCGCACGCATGCCGGCGCCGCCGCCGCCAACGATGACGCCGTCGAATTCCATTTTTCGCAAAGTAGCCATACCTAATCCTAAAACTGCCAGATGATGCTGAGGGCCCAGAGGATGTAGACGAAGAGCGCCAGCAGGCAGAC
Source organism: Pseudomonadales bacterium (assembly GCA_028285415.1). Lineage (GTDB taxonomy): Bacteria > Pseudomonadota > Gammaproteobacteria > Pseudomonadales > Azotimanducaceae > UBA4421. Next base: position 12,972 of record JANQPF010000020.1, on the reverse strand, counting down.
CGCCTGATACGCAAACCGGATGACCGTCGCACCGCCGCCGACGTGCGCGGGGCGCAGATAGTCAGTACCGATCGTCCACATACCAATCCAGGCGTGCGCTACGGTGGAGAGCGCTGCCAGCGTGCTGAACCACTGCATCGTGGTGGTTCCGAAGAACGCCACGAGCGCGCCGTGATCCAGATTATCCGAAGAAAGAAAGAAGCCGAGCACACAGAGGGTGTACGCGGTGAGAATGAACGCGGTCGCCCGTTGGACGACGAAGTCCGCCAGCCCGCTGCGGGTGAGAGAAAGTACCTGAGTTACCACAACATCACCCCCAGTACCGCCGTGACGACAATGGTGACGACAATCGTGAGGATCGCGCCCATCCGCGCGCCCTCGAGCGTATCGCCATGGTGGAAGTCGAGCAGCAGATGCTTGATGCCGGCCACAACGTGGTAAACCAGGGCCAGCAGAAGACCAAAGAAAACGAGCATGCCGAACGGCTCGCGAACGAGTGCCGCGGCCTCGGCAAAACCCGCCGGCGAGCTCATCGCGAGATCCAGCGCATAGAGCGCAAACGCCACTCCCACAAACAGCACCACACCCGTGATGCGGTGCGTGATCGATGCAATGGCCATAATCGGCCAGGACATTGCAAACAAATTCAAATTGACAGGACGGTCTGTCTTCATAACCTCAGTTTCCAAGTTAAGTCCGAAAAGACGTGGCGGGCCTTGCCATACGGAAGAGCCGTCTGCGGTGACGCGGTCGAGCGTCACGCGCTGCGTATGCGGCACGTGCGTGTCCCCTCAAACACGTCACTCCACACCCGCGATGGGTCTCCGCCCGACGGCAGCTGTCGTCAGAAAATGGGCCAGCGCAACCGCTGAATTTTAGTGCGATTTACACTATAAAGCCAAGGATCGGGACCCTAGCTAGATTTACGTGAAGATTGTGTTAGGATCCGCGCCGCCTGATGGACAGGATTTCCAGCATGCTCGGGACCACACGGCCCCCTACCCCCAGAACGTCACGCTGGACGGCGCGCTTGTGCTGTCTGCTGGCCGCGCTCGTGCCTTCGATGGCCACGTTCACGACGTACGCCGACCCGGCACCGTCACCCATCACCGTGGAGGCGGACCAGTTTTCCGTGTATCTCGCTGACGAGAAAGCCGTCTGGCGGGGTAACGTCACCGCAACCCAGGGTAACTACACCTTTCGCACCAGCCAGCTGACCGTGCATCTGGACGATCTCGTGGCCGGGGACGCAAGCCCTTCTTCCGGTGCGGCGGGCGCATCTTCCTCCGCAGAGGAAGACGCCATTGAACTCTCCGCCGACCGTGTGACCTACGACCTCGATCGCAACGAAATCCAGGGGCTCGGCAACAGCGAGCTGCGCCGCGGCATGGAATACATCCGCGCCGACAACATCGTCTATGAGGTTGGCAATCGCATCGCGCGCGCCGAGCCGGACGCTGGTGGACGGGTCCGCGTACAGTTCCTGAGCGCCCCGGGCCAACCGCTCTTCCCGGGGGTTCCGCTGACCGCCGCAGCCGCCGCCGGGGGCTGAGCCCCGCACCCGCCACAAGCATTTGACAGCCTCAGTTCCGGTCTAATACGCTCCCTATCCCGCTGCTTGGACAACGCTAATAAAAAGCAGCGGCGAGGCTAAGTCCCAACACTTCCCTGGCGCTGACAGCGACCTGCGAAGCGATAACGACAAGCGGTAACACATTGGCCCGCAACACGTTGGGACCCAGGCGGCACAGCCGCCTTTCTGGACACGGGAACCGGCTGCGCAGTAAGCAGCCACTACTGGGAGGATACATGGCGAACGAAGCCACCAAGACCGCAACGCTTTCCATTGACGGAGAAGCGGAGCCGATTGAATTACCGGTCTATCAGGGTGCCGAGGGACCCAACGTCATCGACGTTGGCAAGCTCACCGCCCAGGGCTACTTCACATACGATCCAGGTTTCGTATCCACGGCGTCCTGCGATTCCGACATTACCTACATCGATGGCGACCAGGGCATCCTGCTGCATCGCGGCTACCCGATTGAGCAGCTCGCGGAGCACTCGAACCATCTGGAGCTGTGTTATCTCCTCCTGAACGGCGAGCTGCCGAGCACGGAGGAGAACGAGCGTTTCGTCAGCACGATCAAAAACCACACGATGGTCCACGAGCAGCTGCGCCGTTTTTACAGCGGCTTCCGCCGCGATGCGCACCCGATGGCAATCATGTGCGGCGTCACGGGCGCGCTGTCCGCCTTCTATCACGACTCTCTGGACATCGATGACTCAGAGCACCGGCGCATTACCGCGCACCGTCTCATCGCCAAAATCCCGACCATTGCAGCCATGAGCTACAAGTACTCGACGGGGCAACCGTTCATCTACCCGCGCAACGACTTGAGCTATGCCGAGAACTTCCTGCAGATGATGTTCGCGACACCGTGCGAGGACTACGAGGTCAGCCCCACCATCGCCAAGGCGATGGACCGGATATTCCTGCTGCACGCCGATCACGAGCAGAACGCCTCAACGTCGACGGTGCGTCTGGCGGGCTCCACCGGTGCCAACCCGTTTGCCTGTATTGCTGCGGGTATTGCGGCGCTCTGGGGACCGGCGCACGGCGGTGCCAACGAGGCGGTGCTCAACATGCTGGATGAGATCGGCAGCGTGAAGAACATCGACAAGTACATCAAGAAAGCAAAGGACAAGGACGATCCGTTCCGGATCATGGGTTTCGGCCATCGCGTGTACAAGAACTACGATCCGCGGGCGAAGGTCATGCAGCAGACCTGTCACGAGGTGCTCGAAGAGCTCGGCGTGGAGGACGACCCGATTCTGGAGATGGCTCAGGCGCTCGAGAAAATTGCACTCGAGGACGAGTATTTCGTCGAGAAGCGTCTTTATCCGAACGTCGACTTCTACTCCGGCATCATCCTGAAGGCGATTGGCATTCCCGTGGAGATGTTCACGGTCATCTTCGCCACCGGCCGTACGCCCGGCTGGATTGCCCACTGGAACGAAATGATCAGCGGGCCCTACAAGATTGGCCGTCCGCGCCAGCTCTACAAAGGTGCCACCAAGCGCGACTACGAGCCGCTGGCAAACCGCTAGCGCTGGTCGCCGGAACCGGGCGGCGTGAGCCGACGCAGGAGACTCGACGTATCCCAGCGGCCGCCGCCCATGTTCTGCACATCCGCGTAAAACTGATCGACGAGGGCCGTCAGCGGCAGCCGCGCACCGAGATCGTCGGCGGTGTTGAGAGCAATTCTAAGATCTTTACGCATCCAATTGACGGCAAAGCCGAATTCGAACTGATCCTGAGCCATCGTTTCCGCCCGATTCACCATCTGCCAGGACTGCGCGGCGCCCTGTGAAATGACGTCGACCACCTGCTCGACATCGAGGCCCGCACGCTGGGCGAAATGCACGCCCTCGGCCAGTCCCTGCAACACCCCGGCAATGCAGATCTGATTGACCATCTTGGTGAGCTGCCCTGCCCCGACCGGGCCGAGGAGGGCCGTTTTCTTCGCAAAGGCCTCGAGCAGCGGCAGCGCGCGCTGATAGTCACCGTCGCGTCCGCCGATCATCACGGTCAGTGCGCCGTTCTCGGCACCCGCCTGTCCCCCGGATACGGGTGCGTCGAGGAAGCCGATGCCGCGTGCGGCGCACGCCGCGTCGAGTTCCAGCGCAAGCTCCTGCGAGGCTGTCGTGTGATCAACCAGGAGCGCTCCCTCGCCCATGGCGCCAATGGTGCCGTCCGGCCCGTGTGCCACTTCGCGGACATCGTCATCGTTGCCGACACACATGAAGACCACGTCCGCCCCTTCGGCGGCGATGGCGGGCGTGGCCGCAATGGCAACTTGAGCGCCTGCATTGCGGTGCCCTTCGAGCCACTCGGCGGCGCGGGTCTGCGTGCGGTTGTAGACCGTGGTGGGAAAACCGTTCGCGGCCAGGTGACCGGCCATGGGATAACCCATGACCCCAAGGCCGATGAAGGCAGTGCGTGGTGTGTTTTGTTCGCTCACGTGTCGGCTCGCAGCTCGTGGAGCCGACATTGTGCACGAGGCCGTCGCTGGTGGGCAGCCTGATGAGCCAACGAGATGGGTTCAACAGGCCGCTACTTGTCCATCGCTACGGCAGGGATAAAGTGGTCAGAGAATGACGCCTTCTTTGGCAAAGCCTTCTTCACTCAGCATGAAGCGCAGGGTTTTCAGCGCGTCGACTTGAATCTGGCGAACCCGCTCTCGGGTCAGGCCAATGGCACGTCCAACTTCTTCGAGCGTCGTCACGTCGTGGCCACGCAGGCCAAAGCGGCGGCAGATCACGTCGTGGGATTTCTCCGGCAGCATGTCGAGCCAGCGATCGATGTGGCCTTTGAGCTGCTCGTTCTGCACCAGCTGCCACGGATCGTCGTCCCTGTCGTTGCCAAAGGTATCCCAGCTGCCGCGCTCCGGCTCGAGCACCGAAATCTCCGTGCAGGCAATATTCTCAGCCATTTCCATCAGCTGACGGACGTCTGCCACGGGCTTGTCGAGGAGCTGCGCCACGTCTTCCGGCGTGGGTTCACCGTCGAGCTTCTGTGCCAGCTCCCGCGATGCGCGCAGATACGTATTCAACTCCTTGGCAATGTGGATCGGCAGGCGGATGGTTTTAGCCTGATTCATGAGGCCGCGCTCGACCGCCTGACGGATCCACCAGGTGGCGTAGGTCGAGAAGCGGAAACCTTTTTTGGGGTCGAACTTCTCCACCGCCCGGATGAGACCCAGATTGCCTTCCTCAATGAGGTCGAGGAGCGGCAAACCGCGATTGAGATACCGGCGCGCTATTTTCACCACGAGACGCAGGTTCGCTTCGATCATCTGCGCGCGGGCCTCCATGTCGCCCTTCTGCACCCGGCGGGCCAGCGCCTTCTCTTCATCGGCGCTCAACAGATCCGCCCGGCCGATTTCGCCCAGGTACAGATCAGTGGCGTCACCCAGCTCGCGCACGCGTGCGGCGCGCTTCGGCTCAGCTTTCGGCGCCGGCTCAGAAACGGGTGAGATTTCCTCAACCTGAAACCATTCGTTGACTTCGTTTTCGTTGACTACTTGAGTCTCGGTGTACATCACGTATCTCCCTTCCGTGCGTTTAGGCTGACGCAGTATTAAATGAGGTCAGGCCACATTCGTTGAGAAGCTCTTCCCGCGAAAATGGCTTTTTCAATAGAACCTTTGCGCCCGCGTCGACGACGCGACGCTCCAGCTCTACGGTGTGGTGTCCGGTCATGGCGACAACCAGGGCGTGGCGCGTGAGCGCGTCCGCCTTGATGGAGCGGCAGACTTCGACGCCGTCCATACCCGGCATCATGATGTCCAGTATCACAATCTCGGGCTTGTATTCCTGCACCATGCGGCCGGCTTCGAAGCCGTCCAGGGCGCTGTAGACCTGCAGGTCGTCGACGGAGGTTTCCAGCAGGGCCACCAGGTAGCTGTTGAGCTGCCGGTCGTCATCGACCACCAGCACGCGTTGTTTCTGATTGGGTAGTTCGATCCCCTTTTCCCGGGCAAATCGCTCGACTTCAGCACGTGCGAAGCGACGATGGCCACCCGCTGTGGTCTGTGCTTCGAGCAATCCCTTCTGCGCCCACTGGCGCACGGTAATTGGCGAAACCAGCAGCAGACCGGCTACTTCGTTGGGCGTCAGATATTCTGCTTGATCTGCCATGTTCCCGTTCGATCCCATCCCGTTTGCTTGGCCGCTGGGCGGCCCCCCTCTGCCGAACCGTCAAAACCTCATCGGTTTGATCGATATAATCGTTTTAATCGATTCGACGGAACGCAATCTAATCGGTTTAATCGATATTGGCTAGGTCTAATTCGTTATAAACACCAAACTTTTTAGGAAAATGGTCTATAAGCATCGAGCAGAGCGGCAGGATGTTGAGGATTTTCAATCACTTAGCAGCCGCAGCGGATACACCGGTCGAGGGCAAAATGGTCATAACGCGCCGCGGTCTGCTCAATAGCTGCCGTAAAAACGCCGGATTTTCGTCGCCAAAGCGCGCAAACCTACCCGATATCGGTACACTTACCGACGGTTTTCAGCACAGTAAGCACCCCGAGACATGCCCGAACTCCGTGATCTACCGGCGGTAGATACACTCATGAGTGCGCCGGAACTGGCCCCGCTGGTCACCCGCTACGGCATCCAGGCCGTGCGCGACGGCATACGCGCCATCCAGACAGACATGCGCAGCGCCCGCGCCGTACCGGACTGGGCAGCGGGCGCTGCCGGATACGCTGCGCACCTGGCCGGCCAGCTGCGTGGCTCGGCGTATACCGCGGTCTTCAACCTGACCGGCACCATCATCCACACGAACCTCGGCCGCTCGCTTCTGAGCGAGACGCTCTGGCGCGAGGTCGAAGCGCTCATCACGCGGCCGATGAACCTGGAATATGACCTCAACGCCGGGCGCCGCGGTGACCGTGACGGCATCGTCGAGGCTCGCATTCAGCGCCTGACCGGCTGTGAGGCGGCCACCATCGTCAACAACAACGCCGCCGCCCTCATGCTGGTGTTGAACACGTTTGCCCTCGGCCGGAAGGTGCCGGTCTCCCGTGGCGAGCTCATTGAAATTGGCGGCAGCTTCCGCCTGCCGGAGCTCATGGCGCGCTCCGGCTGCGAGCTCATGGAGGTGGGTACCACCAACCGGACTCACCCGCGGGACTTCGAGGCGGTGCTGGATGAGAGCGCCATGTTGCTGAAAGTCCATCCCAGCAATTACTACATTGGCGGATTCAGCGCCGAGGTCGAAGCCGCGGACCTTGCCGGGCTGGCAAAGCGTGCCGACATCCCGAGCTGCGTCGATCTCGGCAGCGGCTCGCTGGTTGATCTCACCCGCTGGGGGCTGCCACCGGAGCCAACTCCGCAATCGGTCCTCGCCGAGGGCATCGACCTCGTGACCTTCTCCGGCGACAAGCTGCTTGGTGGCGCCCAGGCCGGCATTATCGCCGGGCGCAAAGATCTGGTGGACGCGGTCCGCAAGAATCCGCTGAAGCGCGCGCTCCGTGCTGACAAAATGACGCTTGCCGTCCTCGAGCAGACGCTCAAACGCTACGAAAACCCGGAAACGCTGCCGGTGGAGCTGCCGCTCCTGCGTACGCTGACCTGCCCGATAAAAACGCTCACAAAGCGGGCGGAAGCCGTCGCGGAGGCGCTCACGGGATGGCAGACGGAAGTTATCGACAGCCAGGCGCAGATCGGTTCCGGCGCCCTGCCGGACCGCACGATCGACAGCGTCGCGGTGACATTGCAGCATGCGGACCACACCGCCGAAGACATCGCGACACGCCTCAGATCGCTGTCCACGCCGGTCGTCGCCCGCATCAGCGACGACCTGGTCATCCTCGACATGCGCTGTGCGGAACCGCTGGCTGAGCTGCTCGACGTCTTGAGCCAGCTACAACCGTGATCGTCACCCTCGCCGGACACGTCGACCATGGCAAAACCTCTCTCGTCAGGGCGCTCACCGGCGTCGACACCGATCGGCTCGAACAGGAGAAAGCACGCGGGCTGACCATCGATCTCGGCTTTGCCTATATCGATGAGGGCAATATCGGCTTCGTCGACGTGCCGGGGCATCACAAGTTCATCCACAACATGGTGGCCGGGGTTGCCCGCCACCAGCATGCGCTGCTCGTCATCGCGGCGGATGACGGCCCCATGCCGCAGAGTCGCGAGCATCTCGAAATATTGAACCTCGCCGGTGTCAGCTCGGGCGTCATCGCCATGACCAAGTGCGATCGCACTGACGGTGCAAGACAGGATGCCTGCGAAGCGGAGATCCGCGAGCTGGTGCAGGGCTCTTTCCTCGAAAACGCGCCGGTCGTGCGCACCAGCGTGGCAGACCCCGACACGATCGCGGCACTGTTGGAACATCTGCGCAAACACGCCACGCAACAGACCCGCGACGAAGATGCAGCTCCGCTGCGTCTTGCAATCGACCGCGCCTTCAATGTCAAAGGCGCAGGCCTGGTCGTCACCGGCACGATACATTCCGGCACCGCAAGACTTGACGAGCCGGTCTATCACTTTCCGAGCGGTAATCAGCTTCGCATCCGCGGCATCCGCGCCCAGGACCAGACCGTTTCTGAAGCGGGTCCGGGCAGCCGCTGCGCGCTCAACCTCACGGGAATGGAGCTTGCAGACGTCGAGCGCGGCCACTGGATCGGCGCTGAACCACCGCCCATGCACCGCGAGATTACGCTCAAGCTGAATGTGCTGGCTGATTTCCCGCGCCCGGTCAAACACTGGACACCGGTGCACATCTACCACGCGACCAGCCACGCCACCGGGCGCCTTGCGCTGCTCGACGACGGTCGCCTCGCTCCCGGTAGCCAGGGTACGGTCGATCTCATCTGCGACGAGCCGCTCCCTGTCCGCCACGGCGACCAGCTGGTCGTGCGTGATCAAAGTCTCGACGTGACGCTCGGCGGCGGCGCGGTCATCCACGCCGCCGAGAGACAGACCGCGCGGCGCCGTCAGCCGGAACGTCTGGCGACGCTCGACGCGTACGACCGCGCGACGCCAGCGGACAGCCTGACCGCGCTCCTCAAAGCCGGCATCGTCGACGTGGCCGCGTTCGCGCGGGTCTGGCATCTGGACGACGCTCGGCTCGAGGCGCTGACCAAGGCAAGCGGCGCGCTGCGCCACAAACACATGGCTTTCACGACTGATTATTGGAGTGATCTGGGGGATGCGGCGGTCAGCCGCTGTGAAACGCACCAGGCGCAGGAGCCCGCTTCACCCGGTCTCAGAGAAAATGCGTTCAAAGATCTGCCGCCCGCGCTCCGTCAAGGTGTGCTCAACTTCCTGGTGCAACAGCAGCGTCTCGAAAATTTGGCCGGGCATTTCCGCCTGCCCAACCACGAGGCGACGCTCCCCGAGGCGCTGGCTGCGGCCTGGGCGCGCCTGAAAGTTGATCTCGATCACAAGCAGGCGCCGTCAACCGGCGATCTCGCAAAATCCTGGCAGGTTCCCCAGGCGGATCTCGAACGGGATCTCAAAGCGCTCACCAAGCGCGGGCTCGTCACCCACATCGCCAACCACCGCTACTACCTGCCGAGCCAGCTCGAGCAGCTGGTTCAGGACGTCAAAGACGTCGCCGGCGGCGGCAGCTTCAACGTCCGCCAGTTTCGCGACGCCACCGGCATGGGCCGGAACGTCGCCATCGAGGTGCTTGAGTACTTCGACAGCCGCGGCTTCACGCGGCGCCAGGACAACGAACGGGTGCTGCTCAGGGATCACCTCTGAGCAAGGGTTTGCTAACATAGGCCGCGGAAGAGCATCGTCTCCGGTGGGGCGCGCGGCCTTCAAAGCCGTTGAGGTGCGACTACGCGCCTGGTGGGTTCGACTCCTACCTCTTCCGCCAGAACAGCCTTCTCATATCCTCTCATACCAGCCCATAAGTCACCATAAATTGTTTTAATAACAATGATTTATAGGGGTATTGTTGACTCTTACACCGACATCGCGCATCATCGTTTCTCGTCCAAACTTGTACACCCAGTTGTACACCAAATCCATGCCACCCATAAATAGACTTACTGCAGCTAGAGTTCGCGCGCTACAAACACCAGGAAGATACGCAGACGGTAACGGGCTTTACCTGCAGGTAAAAAACAGTGGTCGCGGAGCCACGAAGTCATGGGTGTTTCGCTACTCGAAAGACAAACGCGCCCATACAATCGGACTAGGTCCAGTCCCTATCGTATCTCTTGCAGAAGCACGTCTCGCCGCTTCGGATGCAAAAAGACATCTTTTTGAAGGCGTTGATCCGCTCGAAGTAAAGCGGCAAACAACCAGAGCGTCAGCGGCACCAACCTTTGAGGAAGCAGCGAGGACATACATTGAGATTCATACGCCAACCTGGAAGAACAACAAGCATGCAACTCAGTGGACCAACACTCTGAGGGAATATGCTGAACCAATCATTGGCAACATAACAGTCGATGGCATTGAACGCAGACACGTCCTGAGAGTTCTTGAACCAATCTGGACCGAGAAGGCAGAGACCGCCACACGGATTCGAGGTCGAATCGAGAAGATTCTCGACTGGGCTACTGTTGAAGGCCATCGCAAAGGCGAGAATCCGGCAAGATGGAGGGGCAATCTCGAACACTCACTGCCGAAGCGATTAACAAAGCAGCGAACCAAGCACCTCGCAGCGCTCCCGTGGCAGGATCTACCTGATTTCTACCAACGATTGAAACACCAAGAAGGTATGGCGGCAATCGCTCTACGGTTCACTATTCTCACTGTTGCTCGTACTGGCGAAGTGCGATTCGCAGCACCTGGTGAGTTTCTCTTAGGTGAGAAGGCATTGTGGGTTATCCCTAAAGAACGAATGAAAGCTGGCAAAGAACATCGGGTACCACTTTCACCACCTTGCGTCGACATTGTACGAAATGCTCAGTCTTGCAATCAGCATGTGTTTTCACCCTTTCCAGAAAAGGCAATGTCAGAGAACGCCATGTTGGCACTGTTAAAGCGTATGAAGGTAGTAGGAATTACGGTTCATGGCTTCAGATCTACGTTTCGAGATTGGGCGGCGGAAAATACGACGACTCAACGTGAAGTTATTGAAACGTGTTTAGCCCATGGCAACTCCGACCAGGTAGAAGCAGCGTACCTTCGATCTGATGTACTCGAGAAAAGGCGAAAACTCTTGCAGGATTGGAGTGTGTTTGTTTGCTCTGGACAAAGTTGAGTGCAATAACAGCGCAAACGAACCTTGGTAAGAGACTCAAACTTCGCCTGGAGGTGGTCCAAGTTCCCGGCATAGCCCGCGACTCTTCTCGAAGATTCAAGAATGACCCGAGATTGTCACCGTCCATCCTTTTGGTGGAGGTCCAGATTTGCCTTTGACCGGTTGCGCGAATGCCCACACATGCCCTTCTAGGTCGGCGACAAAATAGGTGAGATCACCAAAGAAGAACTGCTCTGGCTCGCGTATAATCTCGGCACCATTAGCTCGCGCTTTCGCGCAGTGCGCTACTACGTCAATATTGGAACGAACTCGTATGGATTGGGTATTCACCCCTTCGGTACGAACCGGGCTTAGGTTGCGCTCCCCCATCTCTGGAAGTATCGCAATTGATACGCCTTGAATTTCTACTTCGGAAAAGACGAACGTGTCCTTCTCATCCTTCACCACAATTCGTGGCTTCAAGCCGAAGACACTTTCTAGCCAATCAATCGCAGTCTCTGGGTCCTTATAGTGTAACTCCGCTGTTACAACCGTGTTTTCGCCATTCATAGTCGCTTCCGCAATATCCTTTCCCAAATTATCTAAGTCCCGCAAGCTCGCTGTCTTGAAGAAATGGGAACTCGTGCACCAGCCATTGTGTTGGTGACCAGCCCGTAAACTCGGCCCAAGTTCGCGCAAGGTGAGCTTGGTCAGCGAAACCAGCCTCGTTGGCTATTTGTGCCAAGTCTCTATTCGGCATACATCGCATTAGAGCGCATGCTCTTTCAAACTGGGCAATACGCATGGCTTGCTTTGTGGTAATTCCGAATTCGTTTCTAAACTGTCCCGTTAAATGACGTCGACTCCAACCTAACTCTGCCGCCAGATCCACAACACGGGTGGTTCCGTTACAGTTGAAGATTCGATTCCACACCCACACGAGTTCTTTCCTAACGCCGCGCTCTGAATCAAAGCGGAGTTTTTGATTTCCAAAGAAGCTATCTAGTTCGCGAAAGACGTTTTCTGGTTTGGAGTTCTCAAGTTGATCTGGTAGTGCGCCAACAGAGTTTGTTAGCTCGGATAATCCCACGTTTTGATTCGCAAGCTCTCGTGCAGGCATACCGAACAAAGACCGCGTCGCCAATACGCTTATCGAAAGCCGAATTCCAAACGGATCGGACCTGCTTCTTACGGTTCGAAAGCCGTGGCGGAGACCGCTAACTACAAGTCTGCCTGCAAATTCGAAGCCTGGCGAACGCACCGAGATTTCCCGATCGAGGCTCAAAACCATCGTTATATGTCGTGACGGCGACGTTCGACTTTCCAGACTTCCTAATCCTTTGATGTGATACAGACTGTAGTCCGAGAGGCTCACTCGAAGATCTTTTGCCGCCTGTCTGGTTACGCGCATTCATCTAGTTTCACTGATTAACTGGCTGCCGGTCAAAATCACACCCTCACAGACCGTAAGCGGCCAACAGCGGCCGTTAGGATGCCAACAGATTCCTCGCGCGCGACGCAGCGTCCTTGTGGTTTATGCGCGCAAGAAAAGCCATCGCCCGTGAAACTGGATCACCAAGATATTGATCCGGTCCCCGCATGTTTCTGAGGTTGAGTTCTGCTGTGACGAGTAGATTGAAATCCACCGGCTCGATTTCTGCACTCCAGTCCGAATACTGATGTTTCCAGACTTTCCAATGGTGCTTCTCAAGGTGGTCTACAACCGAATAGCCGTGATAGTCGAATGCGATTTCCCCATCACTTACGAATACATGCATTCCTGGGTGCTTCACCGGCTTTATCCAGAACGGCTTGAACGAAGAATCGACCTCTTCACGCAAGAACACACCAGCAAGAATGTGGCATGCCCCATGACCGAAGAAGATGCGGTCGGGCAAGCTCCATCGAACAACGGGATCTTCTTTCTTCCAAGAATCCAAGATATACATCGTTCAAGAATTCTACACACGAACGGCCGCTGTGGGTCGAATCAGTTAGCGGTCGGCCAGGAGCAGGCGTGCTGTACATCGATGACTTAAAACCAAGAACTTTTCCTAGTTGTTAGTCGACAAGAAAGAACACTCACGAGCAAATACTAGGTGGCCAAGTGAATCGTGCTTTCGTCGTCGGACTAACTTTTTTCTCGTTGTTCCAAACGAGTCCGGTCTGCGGCTCTTCGGGTGAACATGATGACGCCAAATTCGACATCCTTGAGCCTGATACTATCAGGCAGCCAAACACAACATCCG
>JANQPF010000001.1 GCA_028285415.1 Pseudomonadales bacterium | reverse complement strand
TCCAGCCCCTCACAGATCTCGGCATAGGGTGCAAGCGCCGCCTGCTCCACCCGCAACGCCGCGTCCGCCGTAGTGCTGCGGCCACGCCCCCACAAGGGTCCCGTAGGTACGCCGTTATCGAGATCGTCACCGGGCAGCGGGGTGGGGAAGTCGTCACGCGTCGCGCGCTGCGTCAGCACCGCGTTGAAGAGCTCGCTGCGCAACACCGACAGGTGCCAGCCGGCCCTGCCGGGTCCACCCCCGCCGCGCCGCTGACGGCCGCCGCGTCGGTGATCGCGCCGGTTCGCAAGCCAGCCCCGCGCCGCCTCGCAGTTGGATGGACTGACCCGTTGCGGACCGAAGAAGTTGGCAAACCCGCCTTCGAGTCGCTCGAGTGCCCCCGCCGTCCCACACGGGACGTTGCGCAGAATCACCTGGAAACGATTGGCGGCGTGCATACCGCGACGGAGCTTGTGGGTGTGGCGCGCCGTGCGCAGGCAGCGCAGCGCCGGATCTTCCAACCGCGGCCAGCTGAACGTACCGCGGATGCTGAACCACTGACGCGTGACCGCATGCTTGTCCTTCAGCCCGGCAAAGCCGATGTCCGTCTCTTGACAATCTAGCACACGCAACAACGCTGCAACGACGTCGGCGGTGTTGCGGCCCGTCTTTTCCACGAAGAAGTAGCCGTGTTCACCTTCATCGGCAAACTGCAACCTGAGATCTTCTTCGACGACAAAGTCGGACGGACACGACTTGAATGCAACACGCGGCTGCGCGGCGGTTTCCGTCACGCTCAATCCACCGCGGGAATCAGGTAGAACACCTCACCGCGCTTGATCATACCGAGGTCGCGCCGCGCACGCGCCTCGAGCACGCTGCGATCGTCCTTGAGCGCAATGACCTCAGCCGCAAGAATGCGATTGCGCTGGTTCAGCACGGCCGCGCGCTCTTCGTGATGCTGCAGATCAGCACGCATCCGCAGCTGGGCAAAATGGCCGGACTGACCAAACCAGATGGTATATTGCAGCGCGAGCAGAATGACGACGGCGGCGGCAAGCAGCGCTTTCATGAGCCCTGCGCCTTGATCGCCGCGCGGCCTGGATACACCGCGTCCGCACCGAGCTGTTCCTCGATACGCAGCAGCTGATTGTACTTGGCTACCCGGTCACTGCGGCACAGCGAGCCGGTTTTGATCTGACCGGCGCCCGTACCCACGGCAAGATCGGCGATGGTGGTATCTTCAGTTTCCCCGGAGCGGTGCGATATGACGCTCGTGAAGCCCGCACCGGAGGCCATGGCAATGGCTTCCAGCGTCTCCGAGAGCGTGCCGATCTGGTTGAACTTGATGAGAATCGAGTTGGCAATCCCCTCCTCGATACCCCGGCTCAAGATGCGGGTGTTCGTCACAAAGAGGTCATCTCCGACGAGCTGGACGCGCTCACCCAGCCGTTCGGTAAGCGCGCGCCAGCCTTCCCAGTCGCTCTCATCCATACCGTCTTCGATGGAAACGATCGGATACGCGTCGCACTGGTTCGCCAGATAGTCGGCAAAGCCCGCGGCATCATAGTGTTTGCCTTCGCCGCTCAGGCGGTATTCACCGTCGACGTAGAATTCGGAGGCCGCGCAGTCGAGTGCCAGCGTGATGTCTTCACCCAGCGTGTAGCCGGCCTGCCCGACAGCCTGACCGATCACCTCGAGCGCCTGGGCGTTGGATTCCAGGTTCGGCGCAAATCCACCTTCGTCACCAACGGCGGTGGACAGTCCCATGCCGGACAGGACCTGCTTCAACGCATGAAAAATTTCAGCACCGGCGCGTAGCGCCTCGCGAAAGCTCTGGAAGGCAACCGGCTGCACCATGAATTCCTGGATGTCGACGTTGTTGTCGGCGTGTTCGCCGCCGTTCAGGATGTTCATCATGGGCACAGGCATACGCATGGGGGGGCTGCCCGCCAGGGTGTTGATATGCTCGAAGAGCGCCACACCCCGGCTCGCGGCTGCGGCCTTGGCTGCGGCCAGCGAGACCGCGAGCGTCGCGTTGGCGCCGAGCTTTGATTTGTTGTCGGTCCCGTCGAGGCTCAGCATGCGCGCATCCAGCGCCGCCTGATCCGTGCAATCGCATCCTGCGAGTGCCCCCGCGATGTCACCGTCCACGTGCGCCACTGCGTCGAGCACCCCTTTGCCGAGGTAACGCTGCGCGTCACCGTCTCTGAGCTCCAGCGCTTCCCGCGTGCCGGTTGATGCACCCGAAGGGGCAACAGCGCGGCCGACATGACCATCCGCCGTCACCACCTCCGCCTCAACCGTCGGGTTGCCGCGGGAATCGAGAATCTCGCGTCCGCGTATGCTGGTAATCTCTGACATTCGTTACTTCTCTCTAGTGACTTCTCTCTCGCGTCCATCGCGACCTCGTCTCTCCCTGCATCTGTCGACCGCTGGACTGCGCGTTACTGCGCCAGCAGACGGTCTTCGAGCAGGGGGCTGGACTTGACCACGGCGTCCAGCGCGATGAGCTGTTCGAGCATGTCGCCCATCATACCCATCGGCCAGGAGTTCGGCCCATCCGACTGCGCTTCTTCAGGACGCGGGTGCGTTTCCATGAAAAGCCCGTCAATGCCTGCCGCAACGGCCGCGCGCGCGAGTACCGGCACCATTTCGCGATTGCCGCCGGAAGTGGCGCCCTGGCCGCCGGGCATCTGCACCGAATGCGTCGCGTCATAGACGACCGGGCAGCCGGTCTGGCGCATCCACGAGAGGCTGCGCATGTCCGAAACCTGGTTGTTGTAGCCGAACATGGCGCCGCGCTCGCAAACCATGATATCGGCGTTACCGCTCGAACGTGCCTTTTCGGCGACGTTCAGCATATCGAGCGGCGCGAGGAACTGGCCTTTCTTGATGTTGACCGGCCTGCCCTGCGCACACACGTTGACGATGAAATTGGTCTGCCGGCACAGAAAAGCCGGCGTCTGCAGCACGTCGACCACCGCGGCCACCTCCGCAAGCGGCGTATCTTCATGCACGTCGGTGAGCACCGGCACGCTGAACTCCGTTTTGACCTTGTCGAGGATCCGCAGCCCCTCCTCCATGCCCGGGCCTCGATAGCTGCCGAGGGAGGAGCGGTTGGCCTTGTCGAAGGAGCTCTTGTAGATGAACGGCACGCCAAGATCCGTCGTGAGACGGGTCAGCGCCTCCGCCGTTTCCATGGCAAGGGCTTCCGACTCGATGACGCAGGGGCCGGCAATGAGGAAAAACGGCCGGCCGCCGCCGATTTCAAATCCGCACAATTGCATACTATCTATCCGTATCTGATGAGACGGTGACCCTCTTCAATCCCGGGTGCCGTCCTTGAGCTGTGACGCCTGGGCGTGGGCGAGCCCCGCCAGCACAAAGCTTGCGAACAGCGGATGTCCCTTGCGGGGCGACGAGGTGAATTCCGGATGAAACTGGCACGCGAGATACCAGGGGTGGTCGGCAAGCTCCACCATCTCCACCAACTCTCCGTCTTCGGAACGGCCCGCCACCTTCAGCCCTTTGGCTTCGAGCTGCTCTACGTAGCGGTTGTTGACCTCGTAGCGGTGCCGGTGACGTTCGTAAACGACCGGATTGCCGTAAACCCGTTCGGCAAGGCTCCCCTGATTGAGAACACACGCCTGTTCACCAAGGCGCATGGTACCGCCGAGATCGCTGTCTTCGTCTCGAAACTGAGCCTCGCCGTCGCCCGTCGTCCATTCGGTGATGAGACCAATGACCGGATGCTCCGGGTTGCTGTCGATTTCCGTGCTGTGAGCGCCTTCGAGACCCACGCAGTCACGGGCCATGGAGATGACCGCAGCGTGCAGCCCGTAGCAGATGCCCAGATACGGCACACCGTTCTCCCGTGCGTAACGCGCAGCGAGGATTTTGCCTTCGAAACCGCGCCGGCCGAAACCACCCGGCACCAGAATGGCGTCCGCGTCCGCAAGCACCGCGGTGCCGTCCCGTTCCAGATCTTCCGCATCAATGTAGTTGATGTTGATGGCGGTGCGGGTCTGGATGCCGGCGTGTTTCAACGCTTCGATGAGCGATTTGTAGGCCTCCAGGAGGTCCAGGTACTTGCCGACGAAGGCGAGATTCAGGGACTGCTCCGGATGCTGCTCAGCCTCCACCACGTCACGCCATTCGGAGAGATCAACGGGCGGCGTCTCGAGCCCGAGCTGATCGACCACGTAGTCGTCGAGCCCTTCCTCATGCAGCTTCAGCGGCGCCTGATAAATGGAATCGAAATCCCATGACGAGATCACCGCGCGTTCCTCGACGTTGGTAAAGAGCGCAATCTTGTTACGCGCCGAGCGCGGCAGCGGAGATTCCGAGCGGCACACGAGGATGTCCGGCTGCAGACCAATGGAGCGGAACTCCTTGACGGAGTGCTGCGTTGGTTTGGTTTTGATCTCACCCGCTTTTGCCAGATACGGCACGTACGTCAAGTGGATGAACAGCGTCCGATCGCGGCCAACTTCCAGACGCAGCTGGCGGATGGCTTCGAGGAACGGCTGGGACTCGATATCACCCACGGTACCGCCTATTTCCACGATGAGAACATCAAAGCCCTCCGCCACCAGGCGGATGCGCCGCTTGATCTCATCTGTCACGTGCGGGATGACCTGGACCGTGCCGCCGAGATAGTCGCCGCGACGTTCGCGGCGCAGCACCTCAGCGTAAATGCTGCCCGTCGTGAAGTTGTTGTCTTTGCTCATCCGCACGTCGGAAAAGCGCTCGTAGTGGCCGAGATCGAGATCCGTCTCCGCCCCGTCCGCGGTCACGAAGACCTCGCCGTGCTGAATGGGACTCATCGTCCCGGGATCGACGTTGATGTACGGATCCATCTTGAGCACGTTGACCTTGAGCTTGCGGGCTTCGAGCTGCGCAGCAAGCGACGCGGTGATGATGCCCTTGCCCAACGACGACACCACCCCACCGGTAACAAATACGAATCTAGTCATGAATACCCATCGGTTGCTCGCGCCAAATCCAAACCAGGAAGCATACTTGCCGGGCTAACGGCAGCAGCATCCATTGCCTGTTTCACAGCCTGTTTTCGGTATGAATTTAACGCGCTACGTGAGCCGTGGTGGCTCATCCAAGATGGGATTGCAAGATAACAAAAGCGCAGGCTTTGCTCAATTCGACTTCACAACTATTTACGCCTGCAGCGACGGGATCGCGGCGGGATCTGAGGGTGTCCAGACAACCCGCCAGGCAGTCCCCGCCCCCGGGTCGGCCCCGGCGGATGCCACGGCAACGCCGGGAACGACGGCCAGCCGTTCTGCGGCATAAAGGAGTGGATGGCTGTCCCGCCACCAGGGCGGCACTTGCGCGGCAGCAAACGCATCCGACAGGTCGATTCGACGATCGCCACGCGCGAGCGCTTCGCCGCCGCGGCGAAATTGAACGCGCAGCGTCTCACAGGCAATCGCGTCCGGGGCATCAGCTGCACAGGACTCGAGCCGCAGGGTGCCGTGCGCCAGCGCAAGTGATGCGTCGGCGTGCAGCAGCGCGCCGGCGGGCAGGTCCGCAACGACCGGCAGCGGCTGGATGAAATAAAGCGTCTCACGCCACACCCTGACCTCACCGGCGGGGCACGCGAGCGCCGCCTGGCGCCCGACATGGAGATCATCGAGAAACGCATCAAGGCCGCGATCGGCAATCCCGAACGCGCCGTTTGCCTCGAGAAACGCCCGCAGCCAGGCCCGACGTGCAGCCAGCGAAACCGGCAGCGCGGTGAGCGGCACCCGCGGTCCCTGGGCGGCAACCGCGGCCCCAAGCGCCGCGGTTTGACTCTGATGATCCCGGGCAACCCGCAGCACCGCATCGCCCAGCCGTTGCCAGCGGGCCTCGAGGACCGGCACGACAGAGCGGCGCAGGTAGTTCCGCTCGAAACGGGTATCTGCGTTGCTTGGATCTTCGATCCAGGATTCACCCCACGCCTCGACATACGCAGCAAGCTGCGCCCGCGAGGCGCCGAGGAGCGGGCGGGCAAATTCGCCGCCGCCGACACCGCCGTGCTCGCGCATCGGCAGGAGTCCACGGCCGCGGAACAGACGCTGCAGGACAGTTTCCAGCTGGTCATCCGCATGATGACCAAGCAACAAGAGCTCATGTTGGCCAACGCGTTCGGCAAAAACCTCGTAGCGGGCCTGGCGCGCGTTTGCCTCGAGGTTGCCGGCTGCTGCCACCTTCACCTCGACAATCTCGAGGGGGATGCCCAGTCGCGCGCAGACCTTCGCACAGTGTGTCGACCACGCTGCAGCGGCTGCATCCAGCCCGTGATTGACGTGCACCGCCGTGATCTCGACCGCGGCGGTGCGGCTCGCAGCCAGCAGCAACGCGGTCGAATCCACCCCGCCGCTGAAACCCACCCAGAGACGGTGCGGTTCGCGCGCCGCAACGCAGCGCCGCAGCGCGTCCTCAATCTGTTGCAGTAGCTCGTGTGATGGCATACGCGGAGACTGAACTCACGCGTAGTCGAGGTAAACCCGGTTGCCGTAAGAATCCCGCAGGTTGCCAAGCAGATCGTCGCGTGCCTGCACCTGCCACTCGTTGCCGAGACGCACCCGCGCTCGCGCGTTGCCGTTGGCATAGAGCACGCTGACGCCACAGCCGCTCTCGGCACGATGGGGTAACAATAGCGCCTTCAGCTCCGCACCGAAGTCGGCGGGCAGCTCATCGTTGCTGAAGTCGATCACAACCCCCTGGCTGAACCGCTCTCGCGCCTCGCACATCGTCAGGACTTTCTCTGCACGCAGCGCCAGCCCGCCGGAGAAATCGTCCGCCTGGACTTCACCTTCGAAGATGAGGAGCTCGTCTTTGGCCACCTTGCGGCCATACGTTTCGAACGTTTCCGGGAAGAGCGACACTTCCAGGCGCGCGCTGCGATCATCAAGGACCAGAAAACACATCGGCGCGCCGCGGCGACTCTTCATGATGCGTGTGCTCACCACCATGCCGCCGACCCACTGCGTCTTTTTCTCCGCACGCAGGTCGTTGATGCGGAGCTTGCAGAAGTGACGCAGCTCCGCCTCGTACTCTTCGATCGGGTGCCCGGTCAGGTACAGACCGAGCGTTTCCTTTTCGCTGAACAGACGCTGTTTAGAGGTCAGGGGTACAACGTTCGCCTCGGTCGTGCAGACCTGCTGCACCGGTGCCGACTCACCGGCAAACATGTCGGCAATGCCCGCCTCGGCGTTGCGTGCCTGCTGATCGGCACTCTGCATGGCGCGCGGCAGAACCTCCCTGAGGCGCGCTCTGGTGGTATTGACGTCTTCACCTGGCAAGGCAAACTCGTCCATTGCGCCCGCCGCAATCAACGCCTCGTGCACACGCTTGTTCACCTTGCGCGCATCGACCCGTTGACAAAAGTCCTGCAGGCTCCGGTACGCGCCGTCGGCACGTCCGGCAACAATGCTCGCAACGGGCCCTTCGCCGACACCCCGCACGGCACCAAGTCCGTAGATGATGCTGTCGTTCTGCACCGAAAAGCGAAACTGGCTGAGGTTGATGCTGGGCGGCAAGAGCGGCACGCCCATGCGCCGCACCTCGTCGATCAGCACCACCACGCGATCAATGTTCTGCATGTCCGCGGACAGGTTGGCGGCCATGAATTCGGCCGGATGGTGCGCTTTCAGCCACGCCGTTTGATAGCTGACGACGGCGTAGGTTGCCGAGTGAGATTTGTTGAATGCGTATCCGGCAAACTTCTCCATCAGGTCGAAGATATCGCTCGCAAGCTTATGGTCGACGTCGTGCGCGTCCGTGCCGTTCAGAAACTGCTCACGCACCCGCGCCATTTCCTCCGGCTTCTTCTTGCCCATGGCGCGGCGCAGCAGGTCCGCCTGGCCGAGACTGAAGCCGGCAAGCTCCTGGGCAATCTGCATCACCTGCTCCTGGTAGAGCACCACGCCATACGTGCCTTCCAGTACGGGCTCTAGCTTGGGATGCTGGTACTCGACTCTCTCGCGTTTGTGCTTGCGATTGATGTAGTCGGTGTCCGCGCCGGATTGCAGCGGGCCGGGCCGGAAGAGCGCGACGAGCGCAATGATGTCGTCGATGCTGTCCGGCTTCAGCTTCGTGATGAGCTCTTTCATGCCGCGGCTTTCCAGCTGAAAAACCCCGGTCGTCTCGGCAGCCTTCAGCAGATCGAACGCGGCGGCGTCGTCGAGGTGGAGCCGGTCGATATCCAGCTGCTCGTGCGCCGCGCGGTTGGCATTCACCTGCCGCACCGTCCAGTCGATGATCGTGAGCGTCTTCAAACCGAGAAAGTCGAACTTCACGAGGCCCGCGCGCTCGACGTCGTCCTTGTCGAACTGTGACACCAGGCTACCGCCCAGCTCTTCCGTGTAGAGCGGCACGAAGTCCGTCAGCGCTCGCGGCGCAATGACCACTCCGCCGGCGTGGCGCCCGACGTTGCGCACGATGCCTTCGAGCTTGTACGCCATGTCCATGATCTCGCCGACTTCTTCGCTGCCGGAAACGAATTCGGCGAGCTCGGCGCTGTCTTCCATGGCCTTGTTGAGCGTCATGCCGACTTCAAAGGGAATGAGCTTCGAGAGCTTGTCGGCAAGCCCGTAAGGTTTGCCCTGGACACGGGCAACGTCGCGCACAACCGCCTTGGCAGCCATGGTGCCGAACGTAATGATCTGGCTGACCGCACTCTGGCCGTAGAGCTCGCTGACGTGCTGGATGACGCGATCGCGGCCTTCCATGCAGAAATCCACATCGAAGTCCGGCATCGACACCCGCTCCGGGTTGAGGAAGCGCTCGAACAGCAGGTCGTACTGCAGCGGATCGAGATCGGTAATGCCGAGACTGTACGCCACCAGCGAGCCCGCCCCCGAGCCCCGGCCCGGGCCGACCGGGATGTTGTGCTCTTTGGCCCAGGCAATGAACTCCATGACAATCAGAAAGTAGCCCGCAAACCCCATCTGGTTGATGACGTCGAGCTCGAATTCCAGGCGCGCATCGTAGTCGGCAGCCGTGGCCTCCTCCGCGAGCAGGCCCCGGTCCTCCAGCCGCTTCGCCAGCCCCTGAGCGGCAGTCAGGCGCAGAAAGCTTTCGAGCGTCTCCTCCTCCGGAATGGGATAGTCGGGGAGGTAGTAAGTGCCGAGCTCCACCGGCACGCTGCAGCGCCTGGCAATCTGCACGGCGTTGGCAAGCGCCTCGGGTAGATCGGCAAACAGCGCCGCCATCTCTTCGCTCGAGCGCAGGTACTGCTGCGCGCTGTAACGGCGTTCGCGGCGGGGGTCGTCGAGAGTACGGCCTTCATGAATACAGACGCGGGTTTCGTGGGCTTCGAAGTCGTCCGCGCTGGCAAAGCAAACGTCGTTCGTCGCCACTACCGGCGTGCTGGTGCGTACCGCAAGCGCCACCAGGCGGCGTACGAACGCCTCCTCCCCGGCGCGCCCGGTCCGTGTGAGCTCGAGATAATAGCGATCGCCGAAAACCTGTTGCCATTGCCGCACCCGGGCCTCGAGCCCCGCGTCGTCGCCAACCGCGGCCAGCTGCCACAGGTGCCCGCCGATCCCGCCGGACAGCACAATGAGACCAGAATGGCGGGCGAACACCTCACGTTGCGGCAGCACGTTGCGCTGTTCGACCGAGGTATACGCCGCAGATACCAGGGCGATGAGGTTGGCATAACCTTCCCCATTCATCGCAAGCACCACGATCCGTTCGGGTGTCGCGTCGGCAACCGCGTCGTCGAGCACGGCAAGCTCGACGCCGAGCACCGGTTTGACCCCTGCACCCAGACAGTTCTCATAGAACTTCACCAGCGCAAACAGATTACCGATGTCGGTAAGCGCCACCGCCGGCATGTCCATGGCGGCCACGTCCGCGACGAGGGGTTTGACTTTGAGGAGCCCATCCGCGAGGGAAAACTCGCTGTGCACGTGCAGATGAACGAACGCCTCGCTCACGGTGTCACCGCCTCGTTGAGCAACGGACGCTGCGCGGGCTCACGCGCAAGCGCCTCACGTACGGGGGTGAAGCTGCGCCTGTGCAAATCCGTGGCACCGTGCTCAGCCAGTGCCTGAAAATGTGCTTTCGTGGGATAACCTTTATGCCGGGCAAAACCATAACCCGGATAGTCGCGATCAAAATCTGCCATCGCCGCGTCACGTGCCACCTTGGCGAGAATGGCCGCCGCGCTGATCTGGGGAATACGTTTGTCGCCGCCCACCAGGGCAACACACGGCACGGCAAGCTGCGGCGTTTTGTTACCGTCGACCAACACCATGCCGACGTCGACGGTCAGCCCTTCATAAGCGCGCTGCATTGCCAGGTGGCTGGCGCGCAGGATGTTGAGATCGTCGATCTCGGCGACGCTTGCCCAGCCCAGCGACCAGCTGAGCGCCTTGTCACGAATTTCCTCGGCGAGCATCTCGCGTTTCTTTGCCGTCAACGTTTTGGAGTCTGCCAGCGCATCGATCGGGCGCTGCGGATCGAGCACAACGGCGCCGGCGACCACGGGGCCGGCAAGCGGGCCGATGCCAACTTCATCGACACCGGCCTGCGGACCGCTGCTCCACGGCGCGGGCATGAAATCGAAATGGCTCTGTTCAAAGGACTCAAAGATCTGGACGCTACTCACGCGTGCGTTACGGACGCCGATTGCGCGCACAAGCCTAACACGGCCCGCGCTGCATTTTCATCAGCACCCTGGCGCAAAGTGTCGTGGAGCGCCTCAAAAGCGGACACATTCGCACCGCTGGCGCGCGCCTCGTGCCAGGTTCGGGTAAGCGCCGCGGCAAGCGCTTCGGGGGTAGCGGCATCTTGCAGCAGTTCCGGCACAAGCTCACGCTGCGCGAGAATGTTCGGCAGCGCAACGTAGGGCGAGCGCACGAGCCGGCGGGCCAGCTGATAGCTGATCCTGCCGAGCGCGTAGCTCACCACCATGGGGCGGTGCAGGAGCATCGCCTCCAGGGTGCTCGTGCCGGATTTGACGAGGGCCACGTCTGCGGCGGTGAGCGCACGACGCGCGTTCCCATCGTACAGCACGGCGCGCAGACCGGGCCGTGCGCCGAGCGCAGCCTCGATCTTCTCCTTGAGCGCCGGGCGCAGACACGGGATCACGACGGTGACGTCGGCGTGTTCCCCGGCGAAGCGTTCGGCGGCACCCAGAAAGCGTTCGATCATGAGCGCCACTTCGCTGCTCCGGCTGCCGGGCAGAACCGCCAGCACCGTACCTTCAGCAGGCACGTCGAGGTCCAGGCGCGCCGCAAGACGCGCGGCCTGCCCGCCTGCGTCCAGATCAATCTCATCGGCAAGCGGATGACCCACGTAGACGGCGGTCACCTCGGTCTGCGCATAGAAGGCTGGTTCGAAGGGATACAGGCAGAGCAAGAGATCAGCACTTTTTGCCACGCGCCGGGTCCGACCGCTGCGCCAGGCGTAAACCGACGGGCTGACGTAGTGCGCCGTCTTCACCCCACGGCGTTTGAGGCGCGCTTCCAACAGAAAATTGAAGACGTTGAAATCGATGCCAACGAAAACGTCGACTTCCGCGGCCAGCAGCTCGCCGGTCAGCCGACGCAGCAGACGCAGAAGCGCGGGTAGACGGAGCAGCGGTTCGCGGAAGCCGTTCACCTGCAACTCGTCGATGGACGCGAAAGACTTCAGGCCCAGCGACAGCATGCGCTCGCCACCCACGCCCACGAATCTGACGTCGGGGCCTGCCAGCGCCTGCAGCGCGGCCATGAGGCCAGCCCCGAGGTTGTCGCCGGACGCCTCCCCGGCAAGCATGCCAATGGTTAACGGCTTACCGGCAGGCACCGCTCAGGCGCCTTTGGCGCGCCCGCGGATGATGCCCCACTCCGATGCCTCGATCGAGGCGGCAAACGTATCCACCTCCGGGTGTTGAGCGCGCAGATCTTTGAGCGCTGCGAGCGCTTCTTCGACATTGAGACCTTTGCGGTAGACCGTACGGTGCGCCTCCTTGATCGCGCGCATCGTGTCTTCGCCATAACCGCGCCGCTTCATGCCTTCGGCGTTGAGACCTACCGCCACGGCCGGGTTGCCGCTCACGGTCATGAACGCGGGCACGTCCTTGAGCACAAGGCTCATCGCTGCAATGTGCGTATAAGCGCCCACGCTGCGAAACTGCGGGATGCCGCTGTACCCGCCGAAGTTGGCGTAGTCACCGACCACCACGTGCCCGGCAAGCGACGCGTTGTTGGCCATCACCACATGGTCGCCGACGACGCAGTCGTGACCAACATGGACATACGCCATCAGGAGGCAGTTTTTGCCAATCACCGTTTTGCCAAGGCCACCCTTGGCCATACCTCGATGAATCGTTACCCCTTCGCGGATGACCGTGTTGTCGCCAATCTCCAGGAACGTCTCTTCACCTTCGAAGGCGAACGCCGGCGTGTCCTCGCCGACGGTGGCAAACTGGAAAATCTTCACGCCGCTGCCGAGCCGGGTGGGCCCTTTGATCACAACGTGGGATTTGATTTCGACGTCGTCACCAATTTCAACGTCCGGTCCGATGTAAGTCCAGGGGCCGATGGTGACGTTTGCGCCGATGACGGCAGAGGTGTCGACGATGGCGCGGCCGTCGATCATGAGCTCTGCTCTACCACGGACAGGACCGCGGAACAGGCAAGTTCTTCCTCTACGTAAGCCTCACATTCAAATTTCATCATGATGCGACGGTCGGCGAGAATGCGGCTCGTCATACGCAGACAGTCTCCCGGCACGACGGGTCTGCGGAAGCGCGCTTTTTCGACGCCTCCGAAAAGGTAGTTGACTCCGTCGGCGGGTCGCGTGCCCTTGGTCTCGAACGCCAGCACCCCGGAAAGCTGCGCCATGGCTTCGAGAATCAGCACGCCCGGAAAAATCGGCTGATCCGGAAAATGCCCGTTGAACAGCTGCTCGTTGATGGTGATGTTCTTGTAACCCACTACTGATTCGCCGACGGTCAACTCCGTCACCCGGTCCAGCAACAGGAACGGGTACCGATGAGGCAGGTAGGAGAACAGTTCGTTGATGTATTTTTGTTCGCTCATGAGGGAGATCTTAACTGATCTTGAGGCAGAGTTGCTTCAGCTGCGATTTTCCAGCTGTTTGACCCTGCGGAAGAGCTCATCGAGACCGGCAAATCGCAGGGCGTTGCGCCGCCACTTGCCGTGCTCGTGGAAAATGATCGTGCCGGAATACACGCCAGGTTTGTCCACCGATTGTGATATCACGGTGCGGGCCGTAACAATCACGCCGTCACAGATGTCGACCGGTTTGTCACCACCGGCACCGGCGCCGCCGGCGAATACGCAGTGCCTGCCGATTGTCGTGCTCCCGGCGATGCCCACACAGCCACAGATCAGCGTGTGGGCGCCGATGCGGCAGTTGTGGCCAATCTGCACCTGGTTATCGATCTTCACGCCATCTTCGACGACGGTGTCATCGATTGCACCGCAATCCACCGTGCTGCAGGCTCCGATGCTGACGTCCGTGCCGATCTTCACGCCACCAATCTGCGCAATTTCTTCGAGCCGTCCGTCAGGGCCCGGCGTGAAACCGAAGCCGGCTGCACCGATCACGGAGCCGCTGTGGACCACGCTGCGGGCGCCAATTTTGACGTCGTCGTAAATACTGACGTTGCTGAAGAGCACGGCATCTTCGTCGATGACACAACGCTCGCCGACGACCGTGTTGGCGTGAATGCGCGCACCGGCAGCAACCGAGGTGCCATCGCCGATCACCACGTTGGCGCCGAGCGCAGCGTCCGTATCGATGTGACAGTCGTCACCGATGACCACGCTCTCGTGACAGCCGGCGGGCAGGCGTGGATGACGCGCAAACAAACGCGATGCCCGGGCGAAAGCGAGGTAAGGATTGTCGACGACAAGAGCGGTTGACGGACACAGTTCAGCATCCGCTGCCGCAAGGATCACCGCACTGGCGCCGGTAGCGGGAAGCTGGTCGCGGTAGCTGGCGCTCGACAGGTGACTGATCTGACCAGACTGCGCCTGGCCGAGGCTGCCGAGACCGGAAAT
The DNA here is from genome assembly GCA_028285415.1 of Pseudomonadales bacterium. GTDB lineage: Bacteria > Pseudomonadota > Gammaproteobacteria > Pseudomonadales > Azotimanducaceae > UBA4421. The sequence continues at coordinate 205,162 of JANQPF010000001.1, read as the reverse complement.
CGGCGTGCTGCCGTCGCCGATGACCTCGGCGTCGATGCGCGCGGCAATCTCGGCAACGGTCAGCGTCACAGGACTATCCGTCGGATCAGTCGCGCTGCTCGTTGAGCTTTTCGGTGACCCTGCGGGTGATGTCGTGCTTGGTATTGGCGTACTGCAGCGACTGCGGCGAGAGGATCAGGTCAATCTGATCGACCTGAATGATGTCCTTCAGCACTTTGTCGAACTTCGGGGCGAGCGCCTGCAGAATCTCCTGACGCTTGTCCTGCACCTCTTTCTGCAGCTTCTGCGAGCGGAACTGCAGATCAATCTGCATGTCCTCGATCTCTTTGCCGAGGCCGCGCTTCTCGGTGGCGCTCATGACTTCACCGTCGGTCTGCAGCTTCGTGTTCAGCTCCTGCATCTTCTCCGCCATGGACCGCAGCTCGTTCTGCTCGCTTTCCATTTCCTTGTTGGCGGCTTCAGCCAGAAGTTTGGCTTCGTCGCTCTCCAGAATGGCGCGCACGGAGTCGAGCACCACAATGTTCATTTCCGCGTACGCCGGTGCGGTACCGCAAAACGTTGCCACCAGGACCAGCGTTGCCAGTTTCTTTATCATTCTCAACTCCTACTCCAAATACTCCACGCATCCCTTCGGACACATTCAAGGGCGTTAACGGCCGCGCATTCTACATCAGAACGTACGGCCAAGTTCAAACTGAAATCTTTCTTCTTCATCAATGGGTTGCGTTTGGAATGGCTTCGAAATGCTGAACGTCATGGGCCCGAGACCCGTCAGCCAGGTGAGACCAAAGCCCACCGAATAACGAATTTCATCGACGTCGAAATCGAAACAGTTGATGGCCACGTCCGGACACTGGGTATTGAAGACGTTACCCGCATCGACGAAGAACGCGGGACGGAACTGTCGATTGTCGTCGACGAAGGGGAACGGGAAGATCAGCTCCATGCCCGCTTCGACCAGCAGATTACCGCCGAGCGGGTCGCCGCGCCGATCGCGGCCGAAGAAGATCGGATTACCCTGGGGATCCAGCGGCGGTGTGGATCGGGGCCCCAGGGTGGAATTCTCGAACCCGCGGATGGAACCGAAGCCACCGGAGAAGAAGTTCTCATAGAAGGGCAGCTGGGTGGTCGACCCGTAGCCATCACCAAAGCCGAGCTCTCCGCGGAACCTGAGCGTCCAGTTCTGGGTGATCGGGAAGTAGCGCTCACCCGAGTAATTGAGCTTGTAGAACTGCAGGTCGCTGCCCGGTACCGCCACTTCGAGCGCGACGGACTGTGCGGCGCCGCGATCCGGGAAGAGCCCCCGGTTGAGCGTGGAGCTGCTCCAGGACAGGTTCACTTTGAAGTTGATCGCTTCTTCGCCGTTCTTGTCAATGAAGTCCGAGATTTCCTGAGCGGCGAAGGCGCCCTCGGTGATGTCTGTCCAGTCGGCCACGAGGCCGAAGTTGATGCGCTGCGTCTCCCCGATCGGGAATCCAAAATTCACGCCTACGCCGGCCGAATCGGTCGCGTAGCGGGCGATGTTGCGTTCATCGAAATCCAGGCGCCGGAAAAACACGTTGAAACCTCGGCTGATGCCGTCGATCGTGAAGTACGGATTGAAGTAGTTGAAGCTCGCGGACTTCTGCCAGCGTGATACGGACAGGCCCAGCCCGAGACTGTTGCCGGTGCCAAGCACGTTCGACTGCTGGTAGTTACCGCCGAGGATGAGGCCCGTGCCCTGGGCGTAGCCGACCGTGGCGGAAATGCTGCCCGAAGGCTGCTCCTCGACGGAGAAATTCACGTCGATCTGATCGTCCGTGCCGGGCACCTGGGGCGTTTCCACGTCCACGCCTTTGAAGTAGCCGAGCCGTTCGAGGCGCACCTTGGACAGGTCAATCTGCGCGGTTGACGCCCAGCCGCCTTCCATCTGCCGCATCTCGCGCCGCATGACCTCGTCCTGGGTCAGCGCGTTGCCGGTGAAGTTCACCCGGCGCACGTAAGCCCGCTTACCGGAATTGACGAAAAACTCGACCTCAACCGTCTGATCGTCGTTGATCCTGGGCACCCCGCTGGCGGTGGCGAAGGTAAAGCCGGCGTTGCCGAGGGCCGCTTCCAGGCGATCTTCCGTGGCCGTGATTCGCGCCTGATTGAACGTCTGGCCATTTTCGACGACAAACAGACGGCGCAGGTCTTCAGCCTGCACATCACCCAGCTCACCCACCAGATTCACGTCGCTGACGGTGTAGATGTCACCCTCTTCGATGCCAATCGTGATGTAGACCTGGCGCCGGTCCGGCGTGATGCTCACCTGCGTGGAGTAGAGATCGAAGTCCGCGTAACCCCGGTCCTTGTAATAAGCTTCGAGGGTTTCGAGATCCCCACTCAGCTTCTCCCGCGAGTATTTGTCGTCGTTGCGATAAAACGACAGCAGGCTCGGATGCTGCAGCTCCAGCTCATCGAGCAGATCCGCCTCACCGAAAGCCTCTGCACCCACGATATTGAGATGCCGGATCCCCGAATTTTTGCCCTCTTCGATGACAATCCGGATGGCCACCCGGTTGCGCGGCAGATCTTCGATCTGCGGATCGATGCTCGCCCCGTAGCGGCCCTGGGCGACGTACTGACGCTCGAGCTCGAGACCCACGCGCTCGAGGGTCGCCTGCTTGAAGATCTCCCCTTCGCGCAGCCCCTGCTGGGCAAGCCCGTCGATCAGCGCATCCGTTTTGATGGCCTTGTTCCCTTCGAGCTCGATCGATTCGATCGCCGGACGCTCAGTCAGCGTGACGATGAGCACCCCGTCATCCCGGCCCACGCGGATGTCCTTGAAAAAGCCGGAGCTGAAGAGCTCGCGCGTCATCGCGCGCACGCCGAGCTCGTCGATACGGTCACCGACGGCAAAAGGAATCAAATTGAACACCGTGCCGGGAGACACGCGCTGCAGACCCTGCAGACGCACGTCCGTGATGACAAACCCCGGCCCACCTGCCGCGGCGGCGCTCGCCGCAGTTGCCGCAGCGGGTACCAAGACACTGACGCACATCAGCCAGATGGCCGCGCACAGAGCTAATCGGCGCAAAGAAACCCCCCAAACCATGAATTAGAAAATTCTCAATATGTCGTTATACGTGGCAAACACCATCAGCGTGCCAACCAGAAACAACCCCACCTGCACACCCAGGATCTGCACGCGCTCGGGCACCGGCTTACCGGTGACGAGCTCCGCGCTGTTGAAGAGCACATGGCCGCCGTCGAGCAGCGGGATCGGCAGCAGGTTGAAGACGCCGAACGAGACGCTCAGGAAGGCCAGAATCCCGACGAACGAACGCCAGCTGTAGCGCGCGGTATCTCCCGCAATCTGCGCGATGCTGATGGGTCCGGACAGGTTTTTGACCGACACCTGGCCGAAGATCATCTTCTTGACGATGCTCAAGATCATCACGGAGTTGTCCCACGTCTCCACCATCGCCGCGGGAATGGCCTCGAGCGGTCCGCGTTTCATGACCGTGGTCGGCGGCGCAACCCCGATCGAACCCACCTGGGTACCATCGTCGAGGTCCCGCGCTTCCGGCGTAATGGCAACCTGCCGCTGCCGACCGTCGCGAAACACGGTAAGCATCGTCGGCGTTGCCGGGCGCGCTTGAATGGCCTCTACCAGCGCGTTCCAGTCGGCCACATCCTGCTCGTCGACGGCAACGACAAAGTCGCCGGTCACAAGCCCGGCTCGCTCGGCCGGTGAGCCTTCGATGACTTCGCCAACCGCGCTCAGGAGTTTTCTGTCGATGCCCAGGCTGCCGAAGACGTCGGGCTCACCAACACCCTCGTGCCAATTCGCAATGGACACGTCCAGGCCGCGCTCGCGGCCGCTCTCGAGTTCACGCACTTCGAAGCGGATGGTGCCGGTTTCGCCGAGGCGATCGGTCAAGGCCATGCCGGCGTCCTGCCAGGAGCCGACCCGGGTATCGTCAATCTTGAGAAGCGCTGCCGGTCGATCGAGTCCGGCCGCCGCAATCGGCGTATCGGCAGCCGGCGCGGGTACGAGCGGCGTGTAGGTGACCGAGCCGGCGACGGCCAGCGCCCAGTACACGACGATGGCCAGGATGAAGTTGGCGACAGGACCGCCAAGTGCGATCGCAATCCGCCACTGCGGCGTGAGGTCCATGTAGGCCAGCGTATCCGGACGTTTCAGTTCCTCCTGCTCCGGATCGCGGTCGTCGAGCATGCGCACGTAACCGCCGAGTGGAATGACGGCCAGCGCAAATTCTGTCCCACGCTTGTCGACGTATGACCACAGCGGACGACCGAATCCCACAGAGAAACGCAGAATCTGCACGCCGGACCAGCGCGCCACGAGATAGTGACCGAACTCGTGAAACGTGACCAGCACGCCCAGCACAACCAGAAAGGCCAACGGATAATGCAGCAGATCCATCAGATAACTTGTCCTCGACTCAATCCTCTAGACCAAATCCTCTCGGGATTTGTCCACAGATCTCGTGATTAGTGCCCATTTTAGCCTGAACCCGTGCTGAATACCGCTTTCATGTCCGACAACCCCTCAATATAGAACGACGGCAAAAAACGGCAGCACCGCCAGAATCGAGTCGATACGGTCGAGCATGCCGCCATGGCCAGGCAGCAGCGTGCCGGAGTCTTTTACCCCCGTCGCGCGTTTCACGAGGCTCTCGAGGAGATCTCCCAGCACCGAGATCGCAATCAGCAGGATCATGAAGGTGAGCCACAGGGCGGAAGCACCCTGCCACGCGATCAGCATGGCGCCGCAGACGAGACCGGGCAGGAGCATGCCACCCAGCACGCCTTCCCAGGTCTTGCCGGGACTGACGGCTGGTGCCAGGGTATGTTTGCCGAAACCCCGACCGGCAAAGTACGCCCCGACGTCAGCCCCCCAGACCAGTAGCAGCATCCACACCAGCCAGGCGGCACCATCGGGATGTGCGCGAATCACCACCAGGCTCACCCAGGCGGCGGTAAACACGATGATTCCGAGGACAGCCAGCACCACCGGACTGCGAAACACCGCCGCACCGCGGGGGTAAGCGAGCACCGCAATCAATGCCGCACCCCAGAACATCCAGCCGAGGTAGAGTAGCGGCAGATACAGGGACTCGTTGCCATAAATCATCACGCAGATGACGGCGAATGGCACCAGACACAACACTCGCGAGAGCGGCTTATCGACACCCATCAGACCCGCCCACTCGTAGGCGCCGAGCGCGGCTACCCCCCAGAACGCCACCGCAAACCCCAGCGGCGGCAGCAGAAAGACCGCTGCAACGACCAGCGGGGCCAGAATCAGCGCGGTGATGATGCGATTTCTGAGCATCTCAACTGCGACGCCCGAAACGTCGCGCCCGCTGGCTGAACTCGGTGATCGCCGCGGTCAGGTGGCTGGCGTCGAAGTCGGGCCAGTACGCTTCAGTAAAGTAGAGCTCCGTATACGCGAGGTGCCAGAGGAGGAAGTTGCTGATGCGGTGCTCACCACCCGTGCGGATCAGGAGATCGGGATCCGGCAGGCCACCGAGTGAGGTTGCCCCGGCAAAGTGAGATTCATCGATTGCGTCCGGGTCGAGCGTATTGTCGGCTGCGGCGCGGGCAAGCTTGCGCGCAGCCTCCACGATGTCCCATCTGCCGCCGAAGTTGACCGCCACCGAAAGATTGAGCGTCGTGTTCGACGCGGTGAGCGCTTCACATTCCTGCATCTTGCGCTGAATATCAGGCGCAAACCGCGAGCGGTCACCGATGATACGCAGCCGCACGTTGCGCCGGTGCAGCTCCTCCAGATCGTTCTCCATGACGTGGCGCATGAGATCCATGAGCAGATTGACTTCACCGCTCGGACGCTGCCAGTTCTCCGTGCTGAACGCAAAAAGCGTCAGATAGCGGACACCCGCGTCCGCACACGCTTCGGCAACTTCGCGCAGCCGCTTGGCGCCCGCACGATGACCCGCAGCACCTGGCAACCTGCGTTTTCTGGCCCACCGATGGTTGCCGTCCATGATGATGCCGATGTGCACTGGCGCTGTTGCTCCGTCCGCGGCCGGCTCGCCTGCCGGTACGCCGGATGTCAGCGTACCCTGAGCATCCAGGGCGGAGGCGGTCGAAGTGTCTGGGTCGCTGGTCATGGCGAATCGCCCGAATAGAGCACCTTAGGTCAGATTTCTAGGAGGTCCGCTTCTTTCGCGGCGAGTGCAGCGTCTACTTCCGCAACGCGGCTGTCCGTAAAGCCCTGGACACGCTCTTCCGCACGGCGCGCCTCGTCTTCGGTCGCTTCCTTTTCCTTGACGAGCTCACGCACGTCGGCGATGGCGTCACGCCGGATGTTCCTGATGGCAATGCGGCCGTTCTCCGCTTCCTGCTTGGCAAGGCGTGCGAGATCTTTGCGGTTTTCTTCCGTCAACGGCGGCAGCGGGACGCGAATGACGTCACCGGTCGAAACCGGCGTGATGCCGATATCGCTCTTCAGGATGGCCTTCTCTATTTCTGGTATCAGGGGTTTTTCCCAGGGTGAGATGGCGAGGGTGCGGGCATCTTCGACGGTTATGGACGCCACCTGATTGAGCGGCGTCGGTGACCCGTAGTACTCCACCGTGACGGCGTCAAGCAGCGCGGGATTCGCGCGCCCGGTACGGATTTTGGCGAAAGCGGTCTGCAGTGACTCGAGGGACTTACCCATCCGCTCATTGGCATCTTCTAGAATTTCATCAATCACGGGTCACCTCTTGTTATGCCTGTTGCGCCGATGCTGCGTCGATGCAATTGTTAGTCGTTACCCGGCCGCGACGACACGAGTGCCTACTCTACCGCCATTTGCGAGCGCTACAAGCGCTCCCGCGCTTTGCATATCGAAGACGACCAGCGGCAGCTTGTTCTCTTTGCAGAGCACTATGGCCGTCAGATCCATGACGCCGAGCTCGCGGTTGAGCACCTCGTCATAGCTGATCTCGTCGAATTTCTGCGCATCCGGATGCTGCTTGGGATCAGCGTCGTAGACGCCGTCGACGTTGGTAGCCTTCAACACCGCATCCACACCAAGCTCCACGCCACGCAGGCAGGCCGCGGTGTCGGTTGTGAAAAACGGATTGCCCGTGCCGCCGCTCAATACCACTACCTTGCCTTCTGCCATGGCCGCGCGCGCTTCATCGCGATGGTAACCGGCAGCAAGGCTCGGGATGGCAACGCTCGAGAAGAGCTGGTTCGCGATGCCCTGCTGGTCGAGAAAGTCACACAGGGCCAGGCCATTCATGACGGTGGCCAGCATCCCCATGCGATCGCCCACCACCCGGTCCATGCCCGAGGCGGCCAGGTGTTGGCCGCGGAACAGGTTGCCGCCGCCGAGCACAATGGCCAGCTCCCCCTGCTGGCGGCGCAGCTCCGAGATTTCATTGCAGATAAAGCCCAGGACCTCGGGCTCGAGGCCAAAGCCGGCGGCGCCGCCAAGGGCTTCGCCGCTCAGTTTCAGCAGAAACCGCAACGCTATTCGCTGCCGCCGAGCTGGGCAGCCACTTCGGCTGCGAAGTCCTCTTCTTCCACTTCGATGCCCTCGCCGACTTCGTACCGGACGAACCCGAGCACCTCGGCACCAGCGTCTTTCGCAAGTTGGCCGACTTTCTGATTCGGATCTTTGACGAAAGGCTGATCGACCAGGCTCACCTCAGCGAGGTATTTCCGGACCCGCCCTTCTACCATTTTTTCGATGATTTCCGGCGGCTTGCCGCTGTCCTGGGCCTGGGTCGAGTAAATCTCGCGCTCCTTGGCAAGCACGTCCGCCGGGACGTCTTCGCTTTTGACCACCAGCGGATTGATCGCCGTCACGTGCATCGCAATGTCACGGCCGATATCAGCGGCGTTGGCCGACAGCTGCACCAGCGCGCCTTTACGGTTGTCGCCATGCAGATAGCTGACGATGCCACCGGCGTCCGAAGTCACGAGGCTGCCGCGCCGGACGCTGATGTTCTCGCCAATTTCCTGCACGAGCGTCTCACGCTCCTGGTCCAGGCCGGCATCCATCAGCGCCTGCAGATCGCCCGCGTCCGATTCGAAGAGCTGAGTGACCACTTTGTCGACAAACGCAATGAACTTCTCGTTTTTCGCCGCAAAATCGGTCTCGATGTTGACTTCGACAATCGCGCCGCGGCTGCCGTCGTCCGAGGTTTTGATCGCCAGCAGCCCGTCCGCCGTCGTGCGGCCCGCTTTTTTGGCCGCCTTCAGTGCGCTTTTCTTGCGTAATTCTTCGATGGCTTTCTCCAGATCACCATCGGTTTCTTCCAGCGCGCGCTTGCAGTCCATCATGCCGAGACCGGTGCGCTCACGCAGTTCCTTCACCATTGACGCCGTAATTGCCATGGTCAGATGCTCCTTAACTATTCAAAGATGGGCCGCGAGGTGCTACGCCTTCTGGGATTCGTCTGCGTCACCCGCCGGCGCGTCGCCTGCGTCCTCTGCAGGGGGCTCGGCCGGGGTTTCAGGGGCCGCTTCGGCACTGGCCGCGGCAGCGTCCGCTTCGTCTGCAGCCGCCTGATCTTCTTCGGCAAACGCCTCGTCCACGGAAGCCTGGATACCCGCGGAGATTTCGGTCACCGGGGCGCTTTCTTCGGCACTGGCCTCGTTCACCTCGACAAACTCGTCGGGGCTGACGACCAGCGACGCTTTACTCTGACCCTCTGCCACCGCATCGGCGACCGCCGTGACGTACAGGCGAATGGCGCGAATCGCGTCGTCGTTGCCCGGAATGACAAAATCGACGCCATCCGGGTCACTGTTGCTGTCGACGATGCCAAAGACCGGAATCCCGAGCTTGTTGGCTTCGCTGATGGCAATGTGCTCGTGCTGGACGTCGACGACAAATATGGCGTCCGGCAGACCGCCCATTTCCTTGATGCCGCCGAGGCTGCGGTGCAGCTTTTCCATGAGACGCGTTTTCTGCAGCGCCTCCTTTTTCGGCAGCATCTCGAACGTGCCGTCCTCGGCCTGCTTCTCGAGGTCCTGCAGACGCCGGATCGACTGGCGAATGGTCTTGTAGTTGGTCAGCATGCCACCGAGCCAGCGCTGATCGACGAACGGCATGCCCACGCGGCCCGCCTGCTCGGCAATCACCTTGGCCGCTGCCCGTTTCGTGCCGACAAACAGAATCTTGTTGCCGCGCTGGGCCATGCCCTGGATCTCGTGCAGCGCCTCGTTGAACGCCGGCAGCGTCCGCTCGAGATTGATGATGTGAATCTTATTGCGTGCGCCGAAGATGTACGGCGCCATTTTGGGGTTCCAGAATCTGGTCTGATGGCCGAAATGCACACCAGCAGCCAGCATATCTCGCATCGATACGCTCATGTCGTTTTCTCCGGGTTGGTTGCTGAGCTCTACCCCCCACACCCCAACCGTCCAATCCATTCGATTGTGCGGCACCCGGGGATGCGTGACGGGACAGGCCGTATTCATTGCGCGGGAGGCTTGCAGCCGTCCCGTCGCGGTTATTCAGCTTACGAGGAAGCTTTCATTACAGCGCACACCCAGTATAGTGCGCCCTGCTCGAGCCGACGGTGCAAATCGCGTGCAGAATGCAACGCAAATGCGTCTGTTGCCGCGCGGCGGGGCGCTTTATACCATAACTGATTGTGCAATGCGAAACGGGAATGTAGATGGTTGCAGCGGTGACGAACGAGGCTGATGTCGAGGGTATGCGGGCTGCCGGCAGGGCCGCGGCCAGCGTGCTGGAAATGATCGGCGAGCACGTCACGCCCGGGGTCACAACGGAGACCCTGAACGAGATCTGCCATGACTTCATCGTCAACGAACTCGAATGCACGCCGGCGCCGCTGAACTACGGCGGCGGCGGCGGCGGCGGGCAACAGCCTTTCCCGAAGTCCATCTGCACGAGCGTCAATCACGTGGTCTGCCACGGTATTCCGTCACCCGGCAAGAAGCTGAAGTCGAGCGACGTGCTCAACATCGACATCACGGTGATCAAGGACGGCTATCACGGTGACACCAGCAAAATGTTCTTCGTCGGTGAAGGCAGCATTCTTGCCAAGCGCCTGGTCCAGACTACCCAGGAATGTCTGTATAAAGGTATCGAGGCCGTTCGTACCGGTGCTTACCTCGGCGACATTGGCCATGCCATCCAACAGCACGCCGAGGCGAACCGGTTCAGCGTCGTGCGGGAATTCTGCGGTCACGGCATTGGCAAGGTGTTTCACGACGCGCCACAGGTACTGCACTACGGGCGCCGCGGCAGCGGTATCCGTCTGGAAGCCGGCATGACGTTCACCATCGAACCGATGATCAACGCAGGCAAGCGTCACATCAAGATTCTGCCCGACCAGTGGACCGCCGTGACCAAGGACCACAAGATGTCCGCCCAGTGGGAGCACACCCTCATGGTGACCGACGACGGCTGCGAAATCTTCACCTGGCGCGACGAAGAAGGCACGCCGCCTTGATGAGCCCGTGACCGTCATCCCGCAACGAGCACGCCTCCAGACCCTGCAGGCGGACCTCGCGGAGCGCTTCTGGCGCGATGAGCCCATCGAGACGCTCATCGCGCAGATGTCCGCCGGCTATGACGCCATCATCCGCGATCTCTTCGCGACCCACCTCGGCGCGGCCGACAAGGTTGCGCTCTTTGCCGTCGGAGGCTACGGCCGTGCGGAGCTGCATCCGGGTTCCGACATAGACCTCCTGGTACTGGCGGCGAAGCCGGCAAAGCACAAACGCCAGATTGAGCTCTTTCTGCAGTCGGTGTTCGACCTCAACGTCGAAGTGGGTCACAGCGTGCGCGACGCCAGAACCTGCAGGAACGAGGCAAAGCAGGACATTACCGTCGCCACCGCCCTCTTCGAGCGACGCTATCTCTGCGGTGACGAGGCGCTCATTGCCGACCTCGACCGTGCCATGACCCGGGTCTGGCCGTCGGCCAGGTTTTTCAAAGCCAAGCTCGACGAGCAGGTACAGCGGCACAAAGATTACGACAACGTCGAGTACAACCTGGAACCCAACGTCAAGACATCACCCGGTGGTTTGCGCGACATACACACGATGCAGTGGATCTGCATGCGTCAGTTCGGCACGGCCGATCCTGCCAGGCTCGTCGAGCTGCAGGTGCTGACCGAAACGGAGAAAAACTGGCTCGTCGAGGGCAAACGCTTCATCTGGTGGGTGCGCTACGGCCTGCACCTGGTTGCCGAGCGCAAGGAGGACCGCCTGCAGCTCGGCCACCAGCGCGAGCTTGCGCAACGGCTCGGGTTCGTCGACACGGATGCGCAGCGCGGCGTGGAACGCTTCATGCACCATTACTACCGCCACGTGCTGGCGCTGACGGAAGTCAACGACATTGTCATCCAGCATTTCACCGAGGTCATTCTTGCACCGCGGCGGGAAACCCGGCAGGACATCAACGAACGCTTTCAGCTGGTCAACAACTACATCGAGGCGCGCAGCGACAGAGTGTTCAAAGAACACCCGGCCGCGCTGCTGGAACTCTTTGTAGTGATGGCGAACCGCAACGACATTGCCGGAGTGCGCGCGGCAACGATCCGCCTGGTCCGCGAGAACCTGCACCTCATCGACGACAATTTCCGCGCCAGAGAGGACAACACGCAGCTGTTCATGGATCTGCTGAAAGCGCCCTACACGCTCGTTTCACAGCTGACCCGCATGCGCCGCTACGGCGTGCTGGGCCGCTACATCCCGGAGTTCGGGCGCGTCATCGGACAGATGCAGCACGATCTCTTTCACATTTACACCGTCGATGCTCATACCATGATGGTCATCCGCAATATGCGGCGCTTCCGCTATCGGGCGAGCGAAGAAGCCTATCCCGTGGCTTACCACTGCGTGCACAACATTCCCAAGCCCGAGCTTCTGTATCTGGCCGGCCTCTACCACGACATCGGCAAGGGTCGCGGCGGCGACCACTCTATCCTCGGCGCGGAGGATGCGGCTGAGTTCTGCGAACGTCACAACCTGAGCGAGGCGGATACCAACCTCGTTTGCTGGCTTGTCAAAAAACATCTCTATATGTCCGCGGTGTCCCAGCGCCAGGACATTTACGATCCCGACGTCGTCCACAGCTTTGCGTCCGAAGTGAAATCAGAGATGCGCCTGGACTATCTGTACGCGCTGACCGTTGCCGACATCAACGCCACGAATCCGACGCTGTGGAACAGCTGGCGGGCGACGCTGCTGCGGCATTTGTACATCGAGTGCCGCAAGATGCTGCGCCGCGGGCTGGAATCACCCGCGGACCGGGATGCAACCGTCACCGCCTATCAGGAGCGCGCCCTCGAGCGCCTGCTCGCGGCAGACGCCGGCTACGACGTCGAGCGCTGCCAGACCCTCTGGCGGGATCTTGGCGACGACTTCTTTCTGCGCCACACCCCGCCGCAAATCGCCGCGCTGACCCGCGAAATTCTCGACCACAACCTGGCGCAAGGCGCGTTTGTCTGCATCCGCGACACCCAGGGTGATCTGCCCGGCGACGGCGCCACGCGCGTCTATATCTATACCCGCGATCAGCAACAGCTTTTTGCTGCGACGGTCGTCGCGCTGAGCAGCTATCAGCTGAGCGTGGTCGACGCAACCGTGGCCACATCGAGCGACGGGGTCTGCTTCGATACGTATACCGTCCTCGACGACGAGGGTCAGCAGCTGCCGCGGGACGAACCCTACCGTATGCGCATCAAAAGCCATCTAGAAGCCGCGCTGGACGACACCTCCGGACGCATTGAGCCGCCCACGCGCCGTCTGCCACGCCAGCTCAGGGAAATGCCACGGCCGACAGAGGTCACGCTGACGCCTACCGCCGACGGCAGCGCTTCAGTGATGACCGTGCTCGCCGTCGACCGGCCGGGGCTCCTGGCGGCGATTGCGCTCTTGTTCGTCGATCTCGATCTGCAGCTCCTCTCCGCGAAGATCACCACGCTCGGCGAGCGGGTGGAAGATACGTTTGTGGTACAGACCGCAGCCGGCGCCGCCATTGCGCCGGGTGAACCGACCTATCTCCTCGAAAACACCATCCGCCAGCACCTCAATCGGCAGCTCGGCATCACGACCGGCCAGGTAGTTGCATGACGTTCAACCCGATGCTGGCGACGCTGCAGCAGTATCCCTTCGAGCGCCTGCGCGCCCTCACCGCAGACGTGACGCCAAGTCCGGACCATCCCTACATTGCGCTGACGCTCGGTGAACCCAAGCACGCGCCGCCGGAGTTTGTCGTCGCTGCCCTGACGAATGCCGACAACCTGCGCCGCGACCTCGGCGCCTATCCGCTGACACGGGGTACGGACGAGTTGCGCGCGGCGATTGCCGAGTGGCTGGGCACCCGCTTCGACGTCGCCGTAGATGCAAACGCTCAGGTATTGCCGGTCAACGGCACCCGCGAAGCGCTCTTTGCGTTTGCGCAGGCAACGCTCAGCGGCGCTGACGGCAGTCGCGTCGTCATGCCCAATCCCTTCTACCAGATCTATGAAGGGGCTGCTCTCCTCGCGGGTGCGCAGCCTTACTTTCTCGACAACGATCCAGCGGACGGTTACCAGCAGGATCTCGACAACGTACCCGCAGCCGTCTGGCGTGACACGGAGCTCGTGTATCTCTGTTCACCCGGCAACCCCACCGGCCAGGTGGCGTCCATGGCAACGCTGCAGCAACTGATTGAGCTTGCTCATGCTCACAACTTTGTCATCGCTGCCGATGAGTGCTATTCGGAGCTCTACTTCGACGATGCCGCGCCCCCAGCCAGCCTCCTCGCGGCCAGCGCCGCAATGGGGAATCGAGAGTTCGAACGCTGCGTCGTGTTTCACAGCCTTTCCAAGCGCTCCAACCTGCCGGGTCTGCGCAGCGGTTTCGTTGCCGGCGACCCGAACCTCCTGGCCGACTTCCTGCTCTACCGCACCTATCACGGCTGCGCGATGAGCCATCATCACCAGCACGCATCGGCCCTCGCCTGGCGCGACGAGGAACACGTGATCGCCAATCGCAGCCTGTACCGGCGCAAATTCGATGCGGTGAGTGAAATTCTCCGGGGCGCCTATCCGTTGCACCAACCCGGCGGCGGCTTCTACCACTGGCTGCCAACGCCGATGGACGATCAGGACTTTGCGCTTGGGCTCCTGCGCAGCTACAACGTTGCCGTCATGCCCGGCTCTTATCTCGGTCGACCGAACGCCAGCGGACACAATCCAGGGACCAACCACGTGCGGGTTGCCTGGGTGGCGCCCCTCGACGAATGCGTCGAAGCGGCAACGCGTTTGCGCCACTATGCGGAAACCCTGACGAGACCCTGAGGCGCCACACGGATATCTGTGCGTTCAGCCGGGAGCACGGGTAGAATACCGCTCCACTTTGTTGAGAGCTTTGCACCATGTCTGAGGTATTCGCGTTTGCCGTTGGTCTCGCCAACACCAACGCCAGCGGCGATGTGTTGGATTGCCTGTTTCCCCAGCCGTTTCTGCGGCCACAGGGTGACGTGCTGGCGGCAGCCCGCAGTTTCACCGCTGGCACCCAGACCGTCACGCCTGAAGCCGTGCGTGACGCTGGCGCTGACCTTGCGCCGTCTGCGCTGTTGGAGAGTGACAAACCGCTCACCGTTGTGCGCCTCGACAGCGACGCCGAGATTGCCTCTACGGCGGAGGCTTATCTCAAGCTCCACCTCCTGTCGCATCGGTTGACGCTGCCCAATACGCTCAATCTCGACGGCATCTTCGCCCATCTGCCCAACCTGGCGTGGACCAGCGCAGGGCCGATTGAGGTTGATGCGCTCGGTGATGCCCTGCTCGAGGCACGCCTTGCGGGAGAGCATCTCGAAGTGATGAGCATCGACAAGTTTCCGAAGATGGTGAACTACGTCATGCCCTCCGGCGTGCGTATCGCCGACGCCAGCCGTATCCGGTTGGGCGCCTATCTCGGCGACGGCACCACCGTCATGCATGAAGGGTTTGTCAATTTCAATGCCGGTGCCCTCGGTCCGAACATGGTGGAAGGCAGGATCTCCCAGGGTGTCACCATCGGCGAAGGCACCGATCTCGGCGGCAGCGCAAGCACGATGGGTACGCTGGCCGGCGGCGGTGAGATTGTGATCACCCTGGGCAAGCACTGTCTCATCGGCGCAAACGCCGGCACCGGCATTCCGCTGGGTGACCGCTGCACAATCGAGGCCGGACTCTACATCACTGCGGGCACGGTGGTTACCCTGGTCGATGAAAACGGCGAGGCGGACCGGCGCGTCAAAGCACGGGAACTGGCCGGCGGCTCGGATATGCTGTTCATCCGCAACAGCCAGACCGGTGAGGTACTGTGCCGCAGCAACCGCCGCGCCATCGAGCTCAACGAAGCCCTCCACGCGCACAATTGAAACCGGAGATGCTCGACGCGGAACAATTCGACGACGCCGTGCTGGCATTCACGACGGAGCTGATCAGCCGGGTTTCCGTGACGCCGGAAGACGCCGGCTGTCAGGATCTCATCGCAGCACGCCTGGAGGCGGCGGGCTTCAGCGTCGAGTGGATCGACGCGGGTGACGTGCGCAACCTCTGGGCAACCCGGAAGTTCGACGATAGCGGCCCGCACCTGCTGCTCGCCGGGCACACCGACGTCGTGCCGAGCGGCCCGGAGGCCGACTGGTCAACGCCGCCGTTTGCACCCACCGTGAAGGACAATCGCCTGTACGGACGGGGTGCTGCCGACATGAAAACGAGCCTTGCCGCGATGGTCGTCGCCGTCGAACATCTTGTCACCAGCGCCACGACGCTCACGGGGACGCTGAGCTTCCTGCTGACGAGCGACGAAGAAGGTGAAGCCGTGCATGGCACCCGTCACGCAGTTGAGGTGCTCAACGAACGCGGTATTCGCCCCGACTACTGTGTCGTCGGCGAACCGAGCTCGAGCCATCAGATCGGCGACGTCGTCCGCTGCGGCAGGCGGGGCTCGCTGAACGCCAAGCTGACCGTGCGCGGCGTGCAGGGCCATGTTGCGTATCCGCAGGACGCAAACAACCCGATTCATGGTGCGCTGACGGCGCTCGGCGAACTGACGGACATGCGCTGGGATGAAGGCAACGAGTATTACCCGCCGACCAGCCTGCAGATATCCAATGTCAACGCCGGTACCGGCGCCACCAACGTCATTCCCGGAAGCCTGGAAGTCCTGTTCAACCTGCGCTTCAACACGCTGCAGACCAGCAGCGGGATCCAGGCTACGGTGGCAGCACTCCTCGACCGCCACGAGCTCGACTACGACCTGGACTGGCAGCTGTCGGGAGAGCCTTTCCTCACGGAGCGAGGTGCGTTGACGGCAGCGGTCTGCGCCGCCATCGAGCACGAAACCGGACGCCAGCCCGAGCTTTCGACCTCGGGTGGCACCTCGGACGGCCGCTTC
Source organism: Pseudomonadales bacterium (assembly GCA_028285415.1). GTDB lineage: Bacteria > Pseudomonadota > Gammaproteobacteria > Pseudomonadales > Azotimanducaceae > UBA4421. Next base: position 188,800 of record JANQPF010000001.1, on the reverse strand, counting down.
ATCTCGCCGTGGTGCGTGCCCGGCAGCAATCAGGTTGAGGTGGTTGAGCTCGGCCCCAGCAACGCCACCATCCACAAAGTGAACGAGTGCATTGATCTGACGGAAATGGGTCCGCTGACGCGTATTTACGCGCACATCGTGTTGGACCTTTTGCAAAAGCCCGCCGGCGCGGTGTCCTGAGGTTCGCAACAGCATGAAACGCTACATCGTTGCGGGCATCGTACTCTTTGTCGTCTTCGCGCTGGCGTTCGCCCCGGCCGGGATACTCGACCGCGCGGCAGATGCAGCACCGGGGCTCGACCTCGTGGATACGCGGGGCACGGTCTGGCGTGGCAATGCCGACCTTCTCATCGAGGGGCTGCCAATGGGGCAGCTCAGCTGGGACTTCGAAGGGTCGAGCCTGCTGCTCGCGGCGCCAAGCTACGCCTGGCACCTCACCCGTCCGGACGGACAGCTCAGCGGCACCGCCGGGAGCTCCATCAGCCGCTACGAGCTCAACGTCGAAGGTCAGATCGAGGCGGAGGCATTCAACGCTTTCCTCGATCGCTACGATATCCGCCTGTCAGGTGATCTGGACGTGGCGCCAACCCACGCGGCGGGCAACCACGACACCCGCCTGCCCGACACCGTTACCGGCCAGGTCGACTGGAGCGGTGGGACGGTGCTGTATACGTTGTCCGGCATGCGTCGCGAGGTGACGTTGCCGCCGCTGACCGCGTATCTGGACAACGGCGACAACGGCATGCCGGAGGCGGTGGTTTACGCCGCCGGAGAAGATACGCCGCTCCTCATTGCCAGCTTGCAGAAAAACGGTTTCGCCAGAATCGGAATTACGAAGTTATTCACCAAGTTGCTACAAACCCCCTACCCCGGCAGTGACCCCGATCACGCAATTGTGTTAGAAGTAGAAGAGCAAGTCTTTTAAAATCAGCAACTTAAGTTTACCCTTTGAGGGTAGATGCAATATCACGACCGGCCGCAACATCGTCATCTTTTTGTCAAAGATTTCGCGGGGCACTCGTGATAGCTTAGCAAGCGCGGTCGTTGACCTGCGCGTCGGGAAGGCAGAACACCGGAACGCAAGAAGGCTGAGTAAGCAGACGAAGGCAAAACGATAAGAAGGAACGCTGTTCGACGGCACGGATGGGGAAGCCTGTTGTCGAAAGTAGCGAGTTGCCGGTGGTAACAGCGGATGAGAGCCGCCGCTACGCCGATAAAAGGTGTCGAAGAGGGACATTGTGTTCGAGACCATTTTGACAAAAGGAACCGAGCCTGCGCGCTGGCTGATCGTTGCGGGGATTGCGTATACCCTGGCCACCACCATCTGGACGTTCTTTGAAACCCCGGCCAGCAACCCCGTGCAGGAAGTGAGCAGCAGCAGCGAGCCCGAACGTGCGCCGGGTAACGTCAACTGGATTCTCGCCAAACACCTCTTCGGCGAAGCCGGCGCCGCCCCGGAAATCGAATACGACGACAGCGAAGAGGCTGAGGAAACCCGTCTGCCCCTCGAGCTGCAGGGCGTGTTCGTCTCCGACATCGCGGAAGAGTCGTCCGCCATTGTCGCCCAGCGTGGCAAGCAGGGTCTGCGCTACACGGTGGGTGACAAGCTGCCAGGGAACGCGGAGCTGATCGAAGTCCACACGGATCGCATTATTCTCCGCCGTGCCGGCGTGCGTGAAGCCCTGAGCTTCCCCAAGGCCAAGACGCAGATTGCGGCCGCTGCGGATGATGCAGGACCCGCAGAGTTGCCGTCCGCAGCCAGCGGCGAGGAAACTGCCGAGAGTCCGGCTGCCGAGGCGGCGCCAGCCGAGGAACCGGCTGAAGCGGCTGACGTGATCGCGGAGTATCAGGAGCGGCTGGCTGATGACGCGGCCGGTACGCTCGAAGAGCTCGGCGTCGAGAGCGTCGACGGCGGTGGCTACCGCATCGGCGATGTCGCGCAGTCGCCCTATCTGCGTCAAACGGGACTACAGCCGGGAGACGTGATTCTGTCCGTCAACGGGCGGCCCGTGGGGGATATCCAGCAGGATCAGATGGAGCTGGCGAACATCATGGCGCAGGGCTCGGCACGCATCGAAGTGCGCCGCGGCGACCGCCGTTTTTTCATCACCGCGTCACTGAAGTAACGTAAGAACAAGATCATGAACAACTTTGTCCGCAATCTACGATCAACCGCCTGCTGCGCCCTCGCCGCAGTCACTCTGCTGCTTGCCGCAACCGCGACGGCCCAGGACGCCACGTGGCGTATGACCGCCAAAAATGCGGACATCCACGAGTTTGTCGCTCAGGTTGCGGAAATCACCGGGAAGACGTTCGTCATTGATCCGCGGCTCAAAGGCAGCGTGACCGTCATTTCCGATAAGGCACTGGACAAAGAAGGCGTCTACGCACTCTTCCTGAGCGTGCTGCGATTGCACAACTTCACCGCAGTACCTTCCGGTGATGTCATACGCATCCAGCAGAACGCGACGGGCAAGCAGACGCCCGGCGCACCCGGCGACCTCGGCGCCGTGGCGCCCGAGGAACTCGTCACCCGGGTCGTCGCGGCACAGAACGTCGACTCGGCTGAGCTCGTGAAGATCCTGCGTCCGCTCATTCCGCAGTACGGCCACATCGCGTCGGTTGCTCAGCCGAACGTCGTCATCATCAGCGATCACGCGGACAACATCATCAGGCTGAAGCGACTGATCCAGCAGATTGATGTTTCCGACGAAGAGGACGTTGTCATGGTGCCGCTGAAAGACGCCTGGGTGGGCACCGTGGTGGCGATTCTCGAGAAAGTGGCGCCCGAGCAGATCGGCCGCAACGCCAAAGGCCCGCAGCGAATCCAGATCATCGCCAACGAACGCAACAACTCCCTGGTACTGCGCGGCAAGCCGCGTCCCATTGCGGAGGTTTTGAAGATCGTCGATAAGCTCGATCAGCCTGCCACAACCACAGACTCGACCCAGGTCATTCCGCTGCGCCATGCAGACGCGGTGAACGTCGCTACGATTCTCGGCGGCATCCTGAGCGGCCAACCGCCGGGCGGCGAAGAGGAAGGCGCACAGGAAACCACCATCCAGGCTGACGAGACGCTCAACGCCATAGTCGTGCGCGCGGACCCGGGCGCTATGACGGAAATTCTGGAAATCATCAAAAAACTCGACGTACGTCGCTCCCAGGTGCTGATCGAGGCCGCCATCGTCGAAATCACCATCGACGACACGTCGGATCTGGGCATTGAGCTCGCCGCGGCTGACGGCTCGGGAGAAACCGTGCCGTTCGTCAGCACGAGTCTGCAGGGCGTGATTTCGTCACTGTTCTCGAACCTGCTGGACGACGAAGATCAGATTGACGTGCTGACCGGACTTGCCAGCGTGTCGAGTCCAACCCTGGCCGCCGCCAAAATTGACGCTGACGCCATCTCGTTCGGCGGTGTCGTGACCGCGCTCGCCACCAATTCCGAGGCGAATCTCCTGTCCACGCCAAGCATCCTGACGCTGGACAACCAGGAAGCAAAGATTCTGGTCGGCCGCGAAGTCCCTTTCCGCACCGGCTCGTTCACGACGACCGGCGACGGCACGAGTAATCCGTTCACCACGGTGCAGCGCGAAGACGTCGGCGTGGAGCTCACGGTGACGCCGCACGTGCACGACGATTCTTCGGTCCGCCTGCAGGTTGCGCAGCAGATCACCAACGTGCTCGCAACGCCCGTTGGCGGCGAGGCGTTTGCCGACGTCGTCACGTCCAAGCGCTCGATCGAAACCACCATCCTCGCCGAAGACAGGCAGACGATTGTGCTCGGTGGTCTCATCCAGGACGATCAGAACGAATCCGAATCCAAAGTGCCCCTGCTGGGCGACATTCCGGGACTCGGCATCCTGTTCCGCTCGAGAAGCAAAACCAACGCCAAAACCAACCTGCTGGTGTTCCTGCGCCCGACGGTTCTGCGCAGCAAAGAAGATGCGGAACGGGTGACCGAAGATCGCTACGAGTCCGTCTGGGAAGTCGAGATCAACTCCGCTCCCACCGATCTGGATGGAATGTTCCGGGGAGAACATCCAAACTAAGACCCCATGAAGGGCTTCTTCTATCGCCTGTTCCGGGCCATCATCCGGCTCATTGCACGGCCGTCGCTGACCGGGGCGGACAATCTGCCTGCCGCTGCGGGTGACGGCGTCGCGGACACCGAAGTCGTCTACGTGCTCCTCAACCGCGCGCTGACCGACGTCATCATGCTCGATCTCGTCACCACCGATCACGAGATCGTCTCGCCGCTCACGGCTCTGGAAGACGACAGTTTCAGAGAGAACAGCCGCTTTTTCTGCCTGTACCGTTCCAAGGGCGGGCGGATGACGATGTCGACGCACTCCGAGCGCATGCTGCGCCTGCTGGACGCACCCGCGGCGCTCAAGCAGCGGACGGTGTTGATCCCCGTCTCCGTCTTCTGGGGACGCGCCATGTCGGCCGAAGGATCAGTACTCAAAAACCTCACGTCTGAACACTGGGCGGTGACCGGTCGGTTCAAGCGGTTGCTCAACCTGCTCATCAATCGCAGAAACATTTTTGTACACACCGGCCGCCCGATCGCGTTGCACGAAGTTGCGGCGGGCGATCAGAAAATTGCGGTTCGCCGCACCGCCCGGCTGCTCCGGGTGCGGCTCCGTCAGCAGCGCATCAACGCGCTGGGCCCGGACTTCTCACACCGTCGAACCATGTTGAACCAGGTTGTCGAATCACGCCAGGTGCGCGAGGCCATCGATGGCGAGGTAGCCGACGGGGCCAAACGGCACAAGAGCGAGCGCCGGGCGCTCAAGTACGCGCGTACCATCGCCTCTGACATGTCACATCCCACCATTCGGGTATTGGCGAGCTTGCTGCGCTGGTTCTGGACGAAGATTTACAATGGTCTGGAAGTCACCGGACTCGATCAGGTCGAAGAGGTCGGGGCCACCCACTCCCTAGTGTACGTACCCTCTCACCGCAGCCATCTGGACTACCTGCTCTTGAGCTATCTGCTCTACTACCGGGGCTTCATGATTCCGCACATTGCAGCCGGCGATAACCTGAACGTACCGATACTCGGACCGCTGCTGCGTCGCGGCGGGGCGTTTTTCATGCGCCGCAGCTTCCGCGACGATCCTCTCTACGCGGCTGTCTTCAACGAATACCTGTACCAGGTGTATCGCCGCGGTCACTGCGTCGAGTTTTTTCCTGAAGGTGGACGCACCCGCACCGGTCGCCTGCTACCGGCCAAAATGGGGCTCCTGAAGATGACGGTGGACCATCAACAGCGTGGGCTGCCGAAACCGCTGGCGCTCGTCCCGGTGTACCTGGGCTACGAGAAGCTCGTCGAGGCATCGAGTTACCTTTCGGAGCTGCGCGGCGCCGACAAGAAAAAGGAATCCCTCCTGGACGTATTCCGCAACCTCAAACTCATACGGCAGAATTTTGGTCAGGTTTCAGTGAACATCGGCAAACCCATCAAGCTCGACGAGTGGCTGGCCGAGCAGGCGGCGTGCGTAGAAGCCGGTGACCAGCTGCCTGCACTCGGTCGTGAGGTCCTGCAGCGGATTAACGAGTGCGCCAACGTCAACGCGGTGAATCTGGTGGCGCTGGTGACGCTGGCAACGCCCAAGGTGGCCATCGAGGAAGTCCGCCTTGCCGCGCAGATCGACTGTTACCAGCGTCTCCTCACAGCGTTGCATCCGACAAATGCCATTGCCGTCTGCACGGACGCTCCCGGGGAGGTCATCAGCTACGTCGAGCAGCTGGGGCTCTTGCACCGGGATGACGAAGCCTTTGGTCCGGTGCTGGGTCACGATCCTTTTACCGCGGTGTTGATGACCTGGTATCGGAACAACGTTGTCCACGTACTTGCGCTGCCCTCACTCGTCGCCTGCATGCTCGTGAAACGACGGCGCAGCATCAGCGCCAGCAGGCTCCGGGAGATGGTCAGCACGGTTTACCCCTACCTTGCCCAGGAGCTCTCCTGCAACCCGAGCCTGGACGGTTTTGACGCCTGCCTGGAAGCGATGGTGGAAGCCGGACTCCTGGTCCGGGAGGACGGCCAGTACGCATCGCCCGATCGCGCGGCCAGCGCAAATCTTCAGCTGAGCCTCCTGGCCAATCTCGTCAGTCAAACGCTCGAACGCATGTTCATTGTCATTCATCAGCTGAGCGAAGGCGCTGCCGACTGTGAGGAGCTGCGCAGCAAAAGCCAGGTAATTGCGCAGAAAATGTCCCGCCTCTACGGCATCAACGCACCCGAGTTTGCGGACGCCCGTCTTTTCGATCAGTTCATCGAAAGCCTGATGGCCAAGGGCATGCTGAGCGCCGACGCTGAGCAAGGCTTGACCTATGACCCGGGTATCGACCAGGTGTTGCGCGCCGCGGAGTTTGTCATCGACCCCGAAATCCGCCACGGCGTGCTGTCCGCCAGCAATCTAACCCATCACTGATAAACATCGAAGCGTACTGAGCGACCTTTGATCTGGTGACTGGGTTTGTCTATGACGGGATCACGCAGGCGACGCTTCAAGACCACCCGTTCACCGGCGGCAGTACGCGCGTGCTTCAGCACCGGCAGCAGCTCCGGCTCTTCTCCCGTGAGATCCCTGAGGTGCTGCAGGCCGCGATTCGGTAACGCGCGCTTGCGCTGCGCCGGAAACATGGGATCGAGGTAGATGACGTCGTAGCCGGTGTGAAGCCACGAACGGGCATCACCAAGATGCATGTCGAGCGATATGTCCGCGCGTGCGGCAAACTCACGGCAAAGCAGCCACGGCGCCAGATGCTTCTCCACCGTCGTCACGACGCATCCCGCAGCGGCCAGATGCATGGCATCCATGCCAAATCCGGCGAAGGGATCGAGCACTCTGAGACCCGTACGCGCGCCACACGCGCGACGCAGCAGCGTTTTGCCCTGTCCACGCCGTTCGAGCTCGGCGACGCTCAATCGAAACGGCTTACGATAGCCCGGCATGACGAGACCCAGGCCCCGCTCGTCGAAGACAAACGCGTAGCCCTCCTGCAATTCCGGGGCGTTGTCGGCGACGATCACTTCGCACCAGCCGGCATGCTGCCTGGCTTCATCTGCAAGCGCAGCTTGTGCGTAGAGGCACGGCTTCATAGCCGGCCACCGCTCGGGATAGTCAGACGTACTCGTCGACGGCGGGATCGGGTCTGGTCGTGTGGGGCTGGGCCTGGCGATTGTAGGCAAAGAGGGCCGCTTCCTCGGGGAATCTCGATATGCGCACGGGACGCGCCCCCGCATCCGCCTGATCGCGAGACACGGTAGCACCTGGCGTCGGTTGTTCGCGCGCCTGAACCGCGCCGGTCCGAGGGGCCGGCAGCGGATTGCTGTGGTTGACGATTTTCATGGCAACTAAGGCGAGTATAGCCAATCCGCCAGATTTGGCGGCTCATTCAGCACGCCGCTTGCGCCAGGGGGAATCCCCGGAGAAGTAGCGCGGGAGCGCGCCTTCGGGGGCCACGCTGCGACCGCTCGAGTGTGCCGCCTGCGCAAGCGGCAGCATATCCTGCGCACACGGCGCAAGGTCCGCCGCCGGCGTTTCGACGGCAAGCCAGGCCGGCACGCTTCCGGCGACCAGCTCACCGGGTGTCACCCAACCGGGATCCGCAGTCAGAAGCTCATCCTCGTGGGTCTGCAACAGCCCGCCGTGAGCGTCACGGACATACCGCGAAAGATAGTACGCATCACCGCGACTGCGAATGGCCACCACCACGCCGGCAGCCTCTTTGTGCACCCTGAGCGCGGTGGCGGCGAGCGCCGCTGAGCTCGATATGGGAACCACCCGAGCGTCCGCGCGCATGGCGATCGCCTGGCAGGCTGATGCCGCAATGCGGACACCGGTAAAGGACCCCGGTCCGCAGCCGAAACCGATGAGCGTCGTCGCCGCCGGCGGCACGCCCGCTTCCTGGTACAGCTGGTCCAGCATGCTGAGTAAATGCGCGTTGTGCGCGCGCTCGAGGTGCGCCTGCCTGGCGTAAACGTGCCCGTTTGCATCCAGCGCCAGGCTACAATGGGGTCCTGAAGTTTCGATACACAAGGTAAATGCCATTGGCCCAGAATAGCCAACCCTTGGAACTAGCGGAAGCGTTAGGCCGTCTGTTCGACACCATCCCGGTCCTGCGCGACACCGAGACGGTAGCAGTCACCGATGCGCGCGGTCGTTACCTTGCCGCCGACGTCAAAGCACCGGTCGACCTGCCGCCGTTTCCCGCCTCCGCTATGGACGGCTATGCCGTGAACCGGACTGACATCGACCGCAGCCAGGGTGACGGTCTCACCCGCGTCGGCGTCAGCCGCGCCGGACACCCCTGGGACGGGACGCTGGCACCCGGACAATGCATACGCATCTTCACCGGCGCCAAGGTCCCCGCCGGTGCGGACCAGATCCTGCTCCAGGAGGAAGTGGCTGAGGACAGCGGTGATCGGGTGCGCTTCAAAGCGCACCAGCCCGCGGAGACTTACGTGCGTCCCATTGGTCACGACGTTGCCCGTGGACAATTGGTCGCATCCCGCGGTGATCGGGCGCATCCCATGCTGCAGGGAGCGCTCGCAAGCGCCGGTATCAGCAAGATCGACGTGGTCGCAAAACCACGCGTTGGTGTCTTTTCGACAGGGGATGAGCTCGTTGATCCGGGTATGCCGCTCGGCGAGGGACAGATCTACGATTCCAACCGGCTCGCCGTCATCAATCTCCTCGCCGCGCTACCGGTGGAGGTGGTGGATCTGGGTCGTCTGCCGGACGACGAAAGCGCGGTGCGTGCGGCCCTGGAAGCCGCGTCTGCCGATTGCAACGTGCTCATCACGAGCGGCGGCGTGTCGGTGGGCGAAGCAGACTTCATCACTGCGACGATTGCTGCGCTCGGCGAGCTCGAGTTCTGGCGCTTGAATTTGAAGCCCGGCAAACCGCTGGCGTTCGGACGCGTCGGGGAATGTTTCGTTTACGGCCTGCCGGGTAATCCGGTATCGACGATTGTCACCTTCCTGCTCGTCGCCAAACCCGCCGTGGCGCATCTGTGCGGTGCGCGGGACAGCGTCCCACGACGATTCGAAGCACGCCTGGCAGCACCGCTCAGCCACTCGCCGGGGCGGGCCGAATATCAACGCGGCAGGTTCCAACACGCTGAACAGGGTCTCGAAGTGCGTGTCACCGGCGACCAGAGTTCCAATCGATTGAGCGCGTTTCGTGAGGCCAACTGCCTCATCGAGGTGCCAGGACCAGCCGGTGACCTGCCTGCGGGCAGCGTGGTGCAGGTCATCCCGTTCGATGGCCTTCTCGCTTAGTTCAGCCCCAACGCGTTGGCAATGTCGCCCTGGATGCTCTCGACGTTGCCCTCGCCGTTCACTCGAACGTAGCTGAGATCTGTCTGAGCGCTGTAGTACTCGATGAGCGGTGCCGTCTGCTCTTTGTATACGGCGAGGCGTTCCCGCACGGTGGCTTCGGTATCGTCTTCCCGTTGCAGCAGCGGCTCGCCGGTCTCATCGTCCTGATCCGCCACTTGCGGCGGGTTGTAAACAACGTGATAAACGCGCCCTGAGCCCGGATGTACGCGTCGGCCGGTGATGCGGGTGACGAGCTCTTCGTCTGCGACCTGAATTTCAACAACCGCGTCAATTTCCACCCCCGCCGCCTGCATCGCTTCCGCCTGCGGGATCGTGCGCGGAAAGCCGTCGAACAGAAACCCGTTGGCGCAGTCCGACTCGACAATTCGTTCTTTCACGAGATCGATGATGATCTCATCGGAGACGAGCGCGCCGGAATCCATGACGGCTTTGACCCGCTGACCAAGCTCGCTGCCAGAGCTGACCGCCGCGCGCAGCATGTCGCCCGTCGAAATCTGCGGGATGCCGAGCTTGTCTTTGATGAACTGCGCCTGTGTACCTTTACCGGCGCCGGGCGGGCCAAGAAGAATGATTCTCACGTTGATTACTCCAGATAGGGCGCGTGCACGCGCGCTTGAAACCACAAGCCCCCGGACGCCTCCAGGGCTGGTTATTCGAGTTATGAGGCTTTGCGGATTTCGGTGACGCCTTCTACGAGGCTTAGAAAACTGACGAATTTTACGGCTTGTCGCCAATCCGTCAAAGTCACATCTACTGTGATAATTGCCTCAGCGCCGGGCTCGCTGACGCGCCCGGTGGTCCCCGTGAGGTCGATACCGAGGCTGCCGATGACCTGGGTGATGTCGTGCAGCAGGCCATCGCGGTTGTCGCCGACGATGCGCATGCGTTCGCTGACCGGAAACTCGGCGGCCCGCATACCTGGCAGCCGCAGCTGCTCCCGACTGGCGCCATGCTCAAGCACCTCGACGATGGTTCCGGTCACCGAGCGCGCACCGGCGCCGATATCGCGACAGAGCGTCTGCATGTCGGCATCGCCGTGGTCCCTGGCGAAACTCTCGAGATCCGCCTCAGGAAAATCATCCACACCCAGCGCGACAAACTTGCTCTCGAGGGCTGCTCGTCCGAGGGTCTCCTGCTCCGCTGGCGGGAGGCTGCGAAAGAAGCGCACGAGCTTGGCCCGGGCGCGGTCGCTGTAGACGAACTCGAGCTCGGGCTCGAGCCAGTCGCGCAGCGGCCGCCCGCTCGGTGCGGTGATGATTTCCACCTGCTGGCCGGTCTCGAGCACCTGATTGAGATGTGCCGTCACGCCGTTGACCCGCGCGCCGCGACAGGCGTGGCCGACGTCGGTATGCACCCGATAGGCGAAGTCGAGCACGGTGGCACCCGCCGGCAGCTCCAATACGTGCCCCTTGGGCGTCGAAACGAAGATGCGCTTGTCGCTGATTCGGTGACGCAGCAACGCACCCAGCGACTCGGTGCCACCCAGATCCTCGTGCCACTCCATGACCTGGCGCAGCCAGTCCATTTTGGCCGTGTAGTTGGCGTCTTCCGCACCACCGTCTTTGTACGACCAGTGCGCACAGACGCCCAGCTCCGCATCCTCGTGCATCGCGCGCGTGCGGATCTGTATCTCCAGCGTTCGGCCATCCGCCGCCGTCACGGCGGTATGAATACTCTGGTAGCCGTTTTCCTTGGGGTTGGCGATGTAGTCGTCGAACTCGCTGGGAATGTGCGGCCACGTCGTGTGCAGAACGCCGAGCGCGGCATAACAATCAGCCAGGGTGTCCACGACAACCCGCACCGCACGCACGTCGTAAACCTGGTCGAAGCTCACCCCCTTCGCCTGCATCTTGCGCCAGATGCTGAAGATGTTCTTGGCGCGGCCGTAGACGGTCGCGTCAATGCCGTGGCCGCGCAGCAGTCCGCGCACCTGATCGACCATGTGCTCAACCTGCATTTCGCGCTCAGCCCGCTTACCACGGAGCTGCTTGGCGATCGATTGATACACCTCTTCCTGGGTATACCGTAGCGCAAGGTCTTCGATTTCCCACTTCAGCTGCCATATCCCGAGACGCCCGGCCAGCGGCGCAAAGACCGCCTGTGCTTCCCGGGCAATTCTGATCCGCCGGCTCTTGTCGAAGTGCTTGGCCTGGCGCAGCGCCAGCAGCCGTTCCGCGAGTTTGCACACGGCAACGCGGGCATCGTTCATGAGCGCAACCAGCATGCGCTTGACGTTTTCGACCTGATCCTGCTGTTCTTTCTCGAGAAGCGGCGAATTGGTCATTTCCAGGAGACTGGTGGTTGCCATGGAGGCAACGTCCGCTGCGATGTGCGCTGCATCGTCACCCGCCCAGGCCGCGAGCTCCGCCTGTTCAACCCGCTCCTCGCGGATACAGCGATAGATGATCCCCGCAGCCACCGCCGGCTGATCGAGATTGAGATCGGCAATGAGCTCAGCGAGTTCCAGACCGCGCACCACCAGATCAGGTGCACACGCTTCCACGGCGTGCGCTACTGCCGCAAGCGAATCGGATCGCAGGTGCTCGTGAGCGTCACAGACCCGTGTCACCCAGGCGTCAATGTCGACCTGGCCGGTCTCCGTTGTCGGTATGTCTTCGCGAACTTTAACCACGCGTTATAGATACACCCGCGCCGGAGCGAAGTCGACTATTGACGGCGGACAAAAAGTCCGACCGTCTCGACGTGGGCAGTATGTGGAAACATGTCATACACACCCACACGCTGCAGCATGAAACCGGATTCCTTGAGCACAACGGCATCGCTCGCAAAGGTGGCGGGATTGCACGAAACGTACACCACGTCGTCACCCCGGAAGGTGCGCAGCCAGGCAGCCAGATTGGGACCCGCACCGCTGCGCGGCGGATCGAGCACAAGCGTGTCGACGCCTTCCGGCAGGGTGCAGCCGTCTGCGTAGAGATCTGCAACTGCGAAGCTGGTGCGGGCGCCCAGACCGTTCAGAGCTGCGTTGTGACGGGCCATATCGATGGCATCCGCCGCCAGCTCCAAACCGGCAACCGTGGCTCCCGCACGCGCCAGCGGCAACGTGATGTTGCCGATGCCGCAGAAGAGATCCGCAACACGGCGTTCGCGCATCGCGGCACTGCCGTAGCCGCCGAGGCTCGCTATCACAGTGCGAATCAGCGCCTCGTTCATCGTCTGGTTGACCTGGGTGAACTGGGTCGGCGCAAACCGCATGAGCAGGCCGTAGTCGGCCAGCGCGTAGCTGAGAAGATCGGGCGCGCCGCCGTCGAGCTTGCAGAGCGTATCATAGCCGCCGCTCTGCAGCAGCACTTCAACGTTGTGGCGTGCCGCAAACTCGTCCAGGCGCGCCAGATCGGCATGGTCCAGTGGTTCGAGGTGGCGCAGCATCAGCACCGGCTGCCCGTCACCCTGAGCAAGCTCAATCTGCGGCACCTTCGCCGCGATCGAAAGCTGTCCGAGGACCTGCCTCAGCGGAGCGAGCAGTGCCGAAGCCTCAGGGGTCAAAACGGCGCAAGCGTGCAAACGCGCTACCCGGTTGCTGAACGATTCGCGGAAGCCGACCAGCACGTCTTCACCCACCAGGCGAACGCCAAGGCGCGCTTTGCGGCGATAGCCGAGACGAGTCGCGCCGACCGGCTTTGCCCAGGCTTCAACGGCAACGCCGAGCGCCTCGAGCTCTCCGGCCAGCAGACTCTGCTTGTGCTCGAGCTGGGCACCGTGCTCAACGTGGTGCATGCTGCAGCCGCCGCAGCGAGGAAAGTAAGGGCATGCCGGTGCAACTCGCGACGCATTTGCGCCTTCCTGCAGGACTTCTACACCGTCACCAAAAAGCCGGCCGCGCCGCTTCTTCAAGATACGCGTGCGCACTGACTCCCCCGGTAGCGCGTTGCGCACCACCAGTTCCCGCTCCCCGAGACGGGACACACCCTGCCCTTCGCCATTGAGCGAATTGATCTCCGCGACAACCTCGCGCGGCGCTTTAGCCATGGTTTCTGTCGGCCGGTCGCAGCAGTTGCGGGCTGATCAGCGGTTTGTCACCCACCACCTGTTTCAACGCCAGTCGGTGCAGGTGGCGAGCATGGCGCTGCACGTCTTTGGTTTGGAAATTACCGGCGGCAATCTCCGCAAGCGCGCTGCCCGGAATGCCATCGTCACGCTGCGTTGCCCGGAAACCGTGCTCCGGCACCCAGTTGTAACAAAGATTCGAATGCAAGGGTTCGCCGCTCGCATCCTGCGAGTAATCCAGCCCATAGCCGAGCGCATCCAGATAATCCTGTTCGAACTCGCGAAGAAGCGGCGCCAGACGCGCGCCGCTGGCTTCGAGCCCGGCAAGCACCGCAAGCGTTCGATCGAACATGGCGGGTTCACTCTGATGCTCGGCGAGACCGCGAGTCAGGAGTTCAAGCACGTATAAACCAGCGTTGAGCGCATCTGCATGCAGCTCGAAGCGACGGGTGACTTCGAACTGGGTCACGGTTACGAGACCGGAACGGCCGCTGACCGCCAAGCTGCCGAGGCAGAACGGCTGCACACCGGATTGGCCGCGGGCACGACGCAGGCCGCGCATGACGCCTGTCAAACGCCCCTCCTCGCGCGTGAAGAACTGCACCATGGCGCTGCTTTCTCGATAATCGCGTACGTGCAGCACGAGCGCCTGCAGATCCCCCCGTCGCATGTCACCGATAACCCAGCCGGTTCAGCAGCCGGTCGCTGTTGGTCCACCCTTTGCGCACTTTGACGAATAGATGCAGCATCACCCGGGATTCCAGCAGCGCTTCGATATCTTTGCGCGCGGCGCTGCCAATGGTTTTCAGGCGCGCACCCTGCTTGCCGATGACAATGCGCTTCTGACCATCTCGCTCGACATAAATGTCAGCGTGGATTTCCGTCACGTCTTCCCCGACCGCAAAGCGCTCGACCACAACCGTTGCGCTGTGGGGAATCTCGTCTCCGAGCTGGCGCATGAGTTTCTCCCGCACGATTTCCTCGACGAGACGGCGTTCGCTCTGGTCGGTGACTTCATCTTCGGCAAAAAGATGCGGTCCCTCCGGCAGGTGAGAGAAGATGCACCGGCGAAACGCTTCGACGCCGTCGTTCTTGAGCGCCGACAGCGGCACGATGTCGGTAAAGAGGTTGTATCCGGCAAGCCGTTCTATTTCAGGCAGGAGCTCACTCTTGTCGCGCACGAGATCCGCTTTGCTCAACACTGCTACATTGGCACCGGCACGCTGCTCGAGCATTTCCAGCACGTGCTCGTCTTCTTCTTTCCACTTACCTGCCTCAACCAGCATGACGCGAATGTCGACGTCCTTCAGCGCGGCGGTCGCGTTGGCCACCATGTAACGGTTGAGCGCCTTGTCGACGCTGCGATGTATGCCCGGCGTATCGATGTAGATTGCCTGATGGATCCCTTCCGTATCGACTCCAAGCAGGTTGAATCGTGTCGTCTGCGGTTTGCGCGACGTGATGCTGATCTTCTGGCGAAGCACATGGTTGAGCAACGTTGATTTACCGACGTTCGGCCGTCCCAGCAGCGCGATGTATCCGCAGCGGGTTTCAGCGTTCATCGTTTGCCTCCAGCTGTTCGAGCACTGCCAGGGCCGCAGCCTGCTCAGCCGCGCGCCGCGAGGAGGCTGTCGCCCGCCCGCTCAGACCAGTCGCGAGGGAACAGACTACGGTATAGCGGCGCGCGTGATCAGCGCCGCTCACGTCGGAGACTTCATAGTCCGGTAGCGACAGGCCATTGCCCTGCAGCACCTCCTGCAGACGCGTTTTCGGATCTTTCAGCTCGTCGGCATCCAGCGTGGCAACGGCCTCGCCAAACAGCCGTTCCACAACGCCCTGAGAAGCTTCGATGCCGCCGTCTTCGTGCACCGCGCCGATGACCGCCTCGAACGCGTCCGCCAGTATCGAGTCCCGCTCCCGGCCGCCGCTTTTGCGTTCGCCGCTGCCAAGCAGCAGATGCGGCTGCAGGTTGATAGAGCGTGCCATGGCCGCAAGCGAGGTACCGCGCACGAGCTTGGCGCGCATCAGGGTCAGCGCATCCTCGCGCAAATTGACATCACGCCGATACAGCATGACGCCGATCAGATAGCCGAGCACCGCGTCGCCGATGAACTCGAGACGTTCGTTGTGGGGTTTCCCGTGGCTTTTGTGGGTGAGCGCCTGCTCGAGCAGACTCACGTCCGAGAAGTGATAGCCGAGCGTCCCCTGCAGCTGCTCGAGCTTCGATGACAATTTATTGGTAGGTGCGCTGCTCACTGAAGGTCAGTACGACGTCCACGTTGTAGAGCATGTGTTCACGCCTTTCGTAAGTGATGTCGAGCACCGTTCTGGTGCCGTCACGCTGGATCGACATGATCTCGTCGATCGGCGTGCGGAAATTTTCGACTCTGAGCTGCTTCTTGAAGTGTTCGCGAATCTGTTCCCTCGGCATGGTATGCACGTCGTCCACCGGCAATCGGTCGGCGACGCCGAGGATGATGTTGTAGTCGATGTAGTGTGGTCCCAGGCGCAGCGTCGCCGTCAACGCACCGGCGCCAATCACCAGCACCAGGAGCCAGCCGTACATGGATAATCCGCGTTGACCCGCGGCACCGAGCCTGGGGCCTGCGTTGCGTCTGTATGTTTCTGGCCTGTCCATCTGCATCACCTATCCGTTTCGCCTGCACCCGCTCAGGGCAGCAGCGCTAATTGAACCACTGGTTACGGGCAAAATTCGGCAGGTGCCAACCCGGATCCTTGTGTAACCAGATGGCAACCGCCTTGCCGACTATGCTGTCTTCGCTCACCGGCCCCCAGAAGCGCGAATCGTGACTGTTGTCCCGGTTGTCGCCCATCATGAGGTACTCGCCCGCGGGTATCTGCCACACGCGGGGGCGCTCGAAGTCGCCATTTTTATATATTGTGTGCGATCGGTCGCCGAACGATTCTACAAATTCACGCATCGATTCGTCGGTATCCCGTCCAGTAACTTCACCAATGAGCTCGTATTTCAGGCGCTCACCGTTGATGTATAGCACCTTGTTCTCGTAGCGCACGGTGTCGCCGGGCACGCCGATGACCCGTTTGATGAAATACCGCGGGTCGTGGGGTGGCACGAATACCATGATGTCGCCCCGCTCGGGATCACCCACGTCGAGCACTTTGGTGCCGAATACCGGCAGCCGCAGCCCGTAGGCGTACTTATTGACGAGAATGAAGTCGCCGATTTCGAGTGTCGGTACCATCGATTCCGAAGGAATCTGATACGGCTCGGCCAGGAAGCTTCTCAGCACGAGCACGAGCAGCAGCACCGGAAAAAACGAGCGCGCGTACTCGACCAGCGTCGGCTCTTCAGCCTCGGGATCGGACGCCAGCCGCCGCTGCTTGAAAAAGAGCACATCGCCCAGCCAGACGACGCCACAGACGAGGACCGCCCAGAAGAGAATAAACGGCAGATCAATGTCCACGGCGTCAGCGCTCCACCTTCAACGCCGCCAGAAAAGCCTCTTGTGGTATCTCCACACGACCGAGCTGCTTCATGCGCTTCTTGCCTTCTTTCTGCTTCTCGAGGAGCTTCTTCTTGCGCGTGACGTCACCGCCGTAGCACTTTGCGGTGACGTTTTTACGCAGCGCCTTGACCGTCTGACGGGCAATGATCTGACCGCCGATGGCAGCCTGTACCGCAACGTCGAACATCTGCCGCGGAATGAGCTCTTTCATCTTCTCAGCCAGCGCACGACCCCGCGCCTGGGCCTGATCCCGGTGCACGATGCTCGCGAGCGCGTCGACCTTGTCGCCGTTGATCAGAATGTCGAGCTTGACGAGGTTGGCGGCTTCGAAGCGCACAAAGCTGTAGTCGAGCGACGCAAATCCACGGCTGACCGATTTCAGGCGGTCGAAGAAATCCATGACCACCTCGTTCAAGGGCATCTCCCAGTGCATGGCAACCTGCCCCTGGGAGAACTGCATGTTTTTCTGCACTCCGCGCCGCTCGACGCAGAGCGTCATGACGCTGCCCACGTAGTCCTGCGGCACCAGGATGTTCACTTCCGCTATCGGCTCACGCATTTCTTTGAAGTTCGGCGGCAGGCGCGACGGGTTGTCGATCTGCAGGAGGTTGCCGTCGGTCTGCTCGACTTCGTAAACGACGGTGGGTGCGGAGGTAATCAGGTCCAGACCGTACTCGCGCTCCAGTCGCTCCTGCACAATTTCCATGTGCAGCATGCCGAGAAAGCCGCAGCGAAAACCGAAACCGAGAGCATCTGACGATTCCGGCTCGTAAAACAGTGACGCATCGTTGAGAACGAGCTTCTCGAGCGCTTCACGAAAGGCTTCGAAGTCTTCCGAGTTGACGGGAAAGAGGCCTGCGAACACCTGCGGCTTGACCCGCGCGAAGCCAGGCAGCTGCGCCACGTCCGGTGCCTTGGCCGACACCAGCGTGTCACCGACCGGCGCCCCCTGAATCTCCTTGATACCGGCAACCACGTAACCCACTTCACCTGCCGCCAGCTGAGCGTCGGATTCGCGCTTCGGTGTGAAACGCCCAACGTCGTCGACGATATGAGTTTTGCCGGTGGACTTGACGACAATCCGCGAGCCTTTGCTCAGCTCACCCTGCACCACGCGGACGAGCGAGACGACGCCCAAGTAGTTGTCGAACCAGGAATCGATGATGAGCGCCTGCAGGTCCGCAGCCCGATCACCTTCCGGCGCGGGGATCGCGTCCACCAGATAGTGGAGCAGCGCTTCCACACCCTCACCAGTTTTTGCAGACACCGTATGAATATCGGTCACGTCGAGGCCAATGATGTCCTCGATCTCACCGGCGACGCGCTCCGGTTCCGCCTGCGGCAGGTCAATCTTGTTGAGGACCGGCAGCACTTCGAGCCCCTGCTCGATGGCGGTATAACAGTTGGCCACCGACTGTGCTTCCACACCCTGGGCGGCATCAACGACCAGGAGCGCACCTTCACACGCCGAGAGTGACCGGGATACCTCATAGCTGAAATCGACGTGCCCCGGCGTATCGATGAAATTCAGCTGGTACGTCTCACCGTCGGGGTGCTTGTGCTTGAGGGTGACGCATTGCGCCTTGATGGTGATGCCGCGCTCGCGCTCGAGATCCATCGAGTCGAGCACCTGCTCCGCCATTTCACGATCAGACAGGCCGCCGCAGGCCTGAATGAAGCGGTCGGCCAGCGTCGATTTACCATGATCGATGTGGGCAATGATCGAAAAATTACGAATGCGCTGGATGTCCAACAGCTACAACCATTGGTGAGATTTACGGCGCGCGAGTGTAGCTCATCGCCCCAGTGTGGAGAAGAGCGCGCAGATGGGTATCGGCGCCGGAACCAGGCGGCCGCCTATGGGACCCTCAGCGCCAGAAATACCGGGCTACCGCCGCGCAACACCAGCACGGGCACCGTACGTCCGCTGCTGAGCTCACCGGCAATTTCACTGAGCTCCGCCGGCGTCGCCACCGCCTGGTGGTTGAGACGCGTGACCACGTCACCCTCACGTATACCTGCCTCCGCCGCGGCGCCACTGCTTTCGACGACGCGCACGCCCGCACTGATCTGCAGTCTGCTGAGCTCATTGTCGGTCAACGCCGTAACGGCAAGCCCCAGCCTGCCGCTGCCTGCCTGGCTGATGGTCGGCTGTGCGCCGTCCGAGCCCAGATCCGCAAGCTCACCCACTTTCAGGCGCAGCTTCATTGCCTCACCATCACGCACGAGCTCAACGTCCGCCATCGCACCGGCGCGCACCTGCCCGACAAAGTGCGGCAGCTGGTTCGAGCGTTCGATGTCGCGGCCGTTGAACCGGGTGATGATGTCACCTTCGCGCAGCCCCCCGGCGGCAGCCGGCGTATCGTCGAACACTCTGGAAATCAACGCGCCGCGGGGGCGGTCCAGACCAAAGCTCTCTGCAAGATCGCGATTGACCTCCTGAATCATCACCCCGAGCCAACCCCGCGAGACCCGGCCCTCGGTGCGCAGCTGATCCGCCACGTCCATGGCCACGTCTATCGGGATGGCAAACGACACGCCCATGAACCCACCGGAGTTGGAGTAAATCTGGGAATTGATGCCCACAACCTCACCCCGGAGATTGAACAGCGGTCCGCCCGAGTTGCCTGGATTGATGGCGACATCCGTCTGCAGATAGGGGACGTAGTTTTCGTTCTGTGCCGTCGGCAGGCTGCGTCCTTTGGCGCTGACGATTCCGGCAGTGACCGAGTAGTCGAAGCCGAAGGGCGAACCGATGGCCAGCACCCACTCGCCGACCCGCAACGTCTCGGATTCACCAAGCTCCACGGTCGGCAGGTCTTCCTCAGTTTCGACTTTGAGAACGGCAAGGTCCGCGCGTGCATCTCCACCGACAAGCTCAGCCACCAGCTCCCGCCGATCGCTCAGACGCACGATGATTTCACTGGCCCCATCAACCACGTGATTGTTGGTCAGAATGTAGCCGTCTTTGCTGATGATGAAGCCGCTGCCGAGCGAGCGCGACGGGACAATGGGCGAGCCGCGGCGGCCGGGCGGTCCGAAGAAGCGGAAAAACTCCTCGAGCTCATCGTTGCGTGGCGTGCCGCGGCGCCGGTTATTGGGTTCACCGACGGTGCTGATGTTGACGACCGCCGGCGCGTTTTTGTCGACGAGGTCCGTAAAATCCGGTAGCTCCGCGGCCAGCGCCGGACTCGCGGCGAGAACGAAGGCACCCAGGGCCAAACACATCTTCAAAATTTTCATTGCACTATCCTCACAGGATCGGTGGCGGTTTCGAGCCGTGCCTGCATGACGCCACCACTGCCGATCACCAGACCGCAGGCGCCAGCGAGGGCCACTGCAATCACACACAAACTCCACAGCGCAGAGCTCATCCCGAGCGCGTCAACCAGCACCACGCTGGCGATGAGCGCCGTCAGCGGCACCCCGTAAACGAGGACGGCAAGGCGGCGCAGCCCGTTCGGCGGCGGGCCATGACGACCATGGTCCGCCCCCGTCCGACACCCGGCGGGGCAGCCCCCGCAGACACCTTCGGAACTAATATAATTCATAATATTCAGTAACTTAGATCTCTTTTAGATATACGGTCTCAATAATTGCCTGAGCCGTATCCAGAGGGATCTCGCCCACCAGCGTGACCAGATAGTAGCCTTTGGCGCTCTCCACCGCGTGGGTCATCGCCACCGTGGCGCCGTTTTGCGAGACCATGCGCGCTGCACCGCGGCGGGGCATCGGTTCGATGAACAGTGAAAACGCGGCCAGACCGTCGCTGTACATGAGACTCGTGACGTGCTCACCGGACGCGGGCTTATGGCGTCTGTCGTCCGAGGCCATGGCGAAACCAGGCGGCAGCCAGCGTGTACGCCACTGCCCGGCAGGCGGCTCGCCAGCCTGCGGCGAAAGCGCGTTCAGGGGTACTGATTTCAGCGTGAGATGACTCACCATCGAGCCCTCCACCTGCATCGTTTCGAGCGCGGCAGGTTGCACGTCGTCGCCAAAACGTACCTGGTTGAACATGAAAATTTCGAGCTTCTCGCCATTGTGATCGACGAGCTCCGAGCGCAGCAGGAGCGAATTTTCGCGATCGAGCCAGAGCCGGTATCCGTAACGGTGGCTGTCCTTCGGGCTGACCGCAATCCGGCGCGCCAGACGGCCGGCAACACGGCCTTCACCGGAGTTGTCGACCATGTAGCTGTCGTTGATACGATCGAATTGACGGACGAACGCACGCGCAAACGGACCGGCCGGAATACTCTTCTCCACGGCCAGCAGATCGTCGCCCGGCATGACGATGCAGGACACTTTGTCGCCGTGACGGACAATCTCACGGGGCGCACCGTTCAGATGCACCAGACGTTCCCTGCGTATCCCATCAATCACCTTGTGAACCACCCGCAAGCTTGCCAGGTCTTCACCGCTGAAGTAGCTGAAGACGCCGTCATAGCTCAGGTTGACGAACGCCGCGTCCATACGCCGCAGGAGCTCCTGCGGTGAGGGTCCATGGTCTTCAGCCCGGGCGCTCGAGATGCACACCAGGCTGAGCAACAGCCCGCCAAGCAACCACTGACGCATCGGCACCGTGCGAGTCATGGCGCCGGGGAATCTCCTTCAGCCGCCGGTGGCGGCGTGGGACCGGCCTGCGGCCGCGCGGGCGGCAGCACCGGCGCATTGCGGAAGGTGGCAAGCTTCACGAACGACTGTACGCCGGGCGAATTGATTGCTTGATTCTGGAAATGGTGGAGCATGAGCCCGTCTACTCTCTGCAGGTCTTCCGGTTGCACCTGCTGGTGCATGACCGGGGTCAGGTCCGCCGGCGTATTGTCGACCAGCGCCGGTGCTTCACCGGCATCGTCGAAGCTGCCGCCCGTGAAGACCACCACGGCTGCAACCGTAGCCGCCACTGCGGCTCCGGTAATACGACCCAGCCAGGGGCTGCGCGCGCCACCCGCCTTACCGGATGCTTCCGCCAGGACAAGTTCCGCAGTTTCTGCGTCACCTTCGTCGGGCGTGTTGAGTGCAGCCCAGACCCGATCACGGAGCTCCGGATGATAGCTTGCCGCCTCATCGCGCAGGACGTCGCGCACCATATGCAGCCGATGCCACTGCTCACGCAGCGCCTCATCGACCTTTGCCTCATCGAGCACGCGCCTGAGCTCAAAAGCATCCGCTTCGTCATCCATCGCGGCCGACAAGGACTCTCTCAGTTGTTCCGACATATCATCTTATAACCGTTGCAATTGAAGCTGCGTTCAGCAGCTTTGTGCCACCACCATCTTATTTTGATGCAGCTTTTGATGCTGCTTCTGATGCTGCTTCCGGCGCTTCACGCCCGTGCGGCGGCACTTGTTCCCGACTCCACCGGCAGCAAGCTCCCGGCTCCCCATCTATGACCCGGATTGAGGTCATTAGTTCGATTCCTCCGCCTCTCCCTTCAGCAGCGGCTGCATGCGTTGATCGACAAACTCCCGGGCGCGAAATATGCGGCTGCGCACCGTGCCGACCGGGCACTCCAGGATGTCCGCGATCTGCTCGTAGCTGAGCCCGTCGAATTCGCGCAGCGTCAGCGCGCTGCGCAAATCATCCGGCAGATCCGTCAATGCCGTATTAATCGTTTCCTTCAACTGGTCCCGGGACAACGCCGACTCCGGGTCTTCGGCCTCGCGGAGCATCTGCGCATCGTCGCGATAGTCTGCATCGTCGATGTCGACGTCCATCGCCGGCGGACGGCGACTGCGGGCGACCAGGTGGTTCTTGGCGGTATTGATCGCAATGCGGTACAGCCAGGTATAAAACGCGCTGTCACCACGGAACCGCGGCAATGCGCGGTACGCTTTGATGAACGCCTCCTGGGCCACGTCCTGCACCTCTTCAGAGTCACGCACGTAGCGGGAGATGAGATTCAGAATCTTGGTCTGATAGCGCGCAAACAGCATATCGAACGCCGCTTGATCGCCTTTCTGCACCCGCTTGACGAGTTCCTTGTCGGTATCCTCAGCCACTCTACTCAGCTACTACCTTCTCAGCTTGCTTGCCTTCTCAGCTTCCTCAGCATTGAACATTCTGCGCCCTGCAATCCAGACCGCCTGCCGGTGGCGCTCAACGCGCCGCGAAGCGGGCATATTCTGCCGATCTACGGCCCTATATACTAGGTGGTTCGTACGGACTTGAGTGGCACATGTCCCAGCGCTTTTCCACAGACATCCTCGTCATCGGCGGCGGCGCGGCCGGGCTCGCCGCCGCGCTGCAGCTGGCCGAGCATGCGCGCGTCACGGTGTTGTGCAAAGGCGACATCACCAGCGCATCGTCGCATTGGGCGCAGGGCGGCATTGCCGCCGTCACCGACCCCGAAGACACGTTCGCCGATCACGTCCGCGATACTCTGGATGCCGGGGCGGGCCTGTGCGATGAGGGCATCGTCGACATGGTCGTCCAGAACGCGCCGGCCGTCATTGCCCGGCTGGCCTCCTGGGGGGTGGCCTTCGACCAGGAAGACAACGCCTACCACCTCACCCGCGAGGGCGGGCACAGCCAGCGCCGCGTGCTGCACGTAGCGGACGCCACCGGCCGGGCGCTCACAGAGACGATGACCGAGCGGGTGCTGGACCATCCGAACATAGAGCTCATCAACGACCGGCTGGCCATTGATCTCATCAACCTGTCGAAGCTCGGGCGCTATCCCAGCCGCTGCGCGGGCGCCTATGTGCTCAATCGCACCACGGGCCACGTTGAGGTATTCCAGGCCCGCTTTGTCGTGCTCGCAACCGGCGGCGCCAGCAAGGTCTACCTGTACACCTCCAATCCCGACAGCTCCACCGGTGACGGTATTGCGATGGCCTGGCGGGCGGGTTGTCGCATCGCCAATATGGAATTCAATCAGTTCCACCCAACCTGTCTCTATCATCCCCTGGCCGGCAGCTTTCTGATCTCCGAGGCCGTGCGCGGCGAAGGTGGCATTCTGCGCCTGCCTGACGGACAGCGCTTCATGCACAAGTTTGACGAGCGCGGAGAGCTTGCGCCACGCGACATCGTCGCGCGCGCCATCGACCACGAGATGAAACGCCTGGGAACGGACTGCCTTTA
Organism: Pseudomonadales bacterium; assembly: GCA_028285415.1. Lineage (GTDB taxonomy): Bacteria > Pseudomonadota > Gammaproteobacteria > Pseudomonadales > Azotimanducaceae > UBA4421. Next base: position 164,866 of record JANQPF010000001.1, on the reverse strand, counting down.
TCTCGATATCAGCCACAAACCGGCCGAGTTTGTACGGACCCACTTTCCCAACATTGCCAGCCGCTGCTACGAATTCGGCATCGACGTGACGGAGGCGCCGATACCCGTCGTGCCGGCGGCCCATTACACCTGCGGCGGTGTGCTGGTCGACCGCCACGGGCGCACCGATCTGCCGAATCTCTATGCCATTGGCGAGGTCAGCTGCACCGGACTCCACGGCGCCAACCGCCTGGCATCCAATTCGCTGCTCGAATGTCTGGTCTTTGCGCAGAACGCGGCGCTCAAAATCGCCGCTCAGCTGGACCGGCCGTTCGATCTGCCCAACCTCCCGCACTGGGACGAATCAAAGGTGACCGACTCCGACGAATCGGTGGTGATTGCCCACAACTGGGACGAGCTGCGTCGCTTCATGTGGGACTACGTCGGCATTGTGCGCACCAACAAGCGCCTGCAGCGCGCGCAACACCGCATTGACCTCTTGAAGCAGGAAATCAACGAGTACTACGCCAACTACCGCATCACCAACGACCTCATCGAGCTGCGCAATCTGGTCCACGTGGCCGAGCTCATCGTGCGCTCAGCCACCAAACGCCACGAAAGCCGGGGCCTGCACTTCACGCTCGACTACCCGGACATCGTGGACCCGCCACAGGATACGATCATGTTCCCCGGCAGTATCGATCACCTCGACATGCTGAGGCCGAGCGCCTGACGCGGCAACGACAGTTTCAGGAATTGACGGAGCGCAGCCCACACCGGCGCCTCCAACTCATCGGCAAATAGCCACAAACGCTGCGCCTCGGCGTATTCGATGCACACGACCCCGGGCAGTGCCCACACCTGCTTCAGCGTCTCGGCCCGCAACGTGACAACTTGCCGTCGGCTGCTCCGCAGCTGCAATCGCAGCGAGCGGGTAGCCAGGACCATCGTCCCGCCCACGCCGGCAAGGCCGAGCCAGAAATGAGCCGTCAGGGCCAGCAGCACAAGCCAGCCGATGCTGGCGGCAAGACGCGCGCGGGCAGGTTCGAAGCCGAAGCTAAAGCGTGCCTGTGTGAGCGACAATTCTGGCGACGAGCCGGCGCGTCGTCGGATCTTCAGGCTCCGCTTTGCCCTGGATCCAGTCGTACAGCATCCAGTCTTCTTCGCCGAGCATCGCCTCGTAGGCCTGCTGCTCCTCAGCCGGGAGGTTGTGGTATTCGTCGCGCACAAACGGCACCAGCTTGAGCTCAAGCTCGAGCATGCCACGACGACTGCGCCAGTAGATGTGTTTCAAATCTGCAGGGATTTCCAATGGTACTCCACAGTGTGCGAGGGGGTGTTTATACTGCGTTCGCCTCGAGCCCGCGGCAGGCGATCGCCGACGGGTGCTGCAGGATAATACCTGCGCATGTGAGAAAACAGTGAGGGTCCTTCCGGGATCCAGCAGGAGAAATTGCCGTGCAAGATTGGCCTGACGTCACCTGGTTACAGCTGACCGGCCCCGGCGCCGAAGACTTTCTGCAGGGGTATCTGACCTGCGACTGCCGACGTATCAACGCAAGGCAGGCAACACCCATGGCGTTGTGCACGCTCAAGGGACGTGTCCTGGCAAGCGGTTGGGCCATTGCTCACGACAACGGGGTGGCGCTCATCGTGCACGCGAGTCTCGCCGAGCGTGTGATCGCCTTTCTAAAGCCTTACGTGACGTTTTCCAAATGCAACCTGAGTATCGTCGACGGCGCGGTGCAGGTGGCGACGTCCGGACAATTCCTGCTCCATGAAGACATTCACGCAACGCTCGTACCCGAGCGCCCGACCCCTGCGACGACCGCAACAGACCTGTGCGCCAAGCTGCAGAGCAAGCTGATCGACGCCCGGTTTGCTTTCGTCAGCGCGCCGGTCAGCGAAACCTTCCTGCCGCAGATGCTTGGTCTGGACGCGGCAGGCGCGGTGGATTTCGACAAAGGTTGTTATCTGGGGCAGGAAATTGTCGCTCGCGCGCAACATCGCGGTGAGGTCAAACGCCGCCTGACAACGTTCACGTTTACGGGCCCTGCGCCGGTAATCGGCGAGGGCTACGAACAGCACGACTGTGTGGTTTCGGTCAGCCAGGATGGCCGGGGCCTGGCGGTGACCCGGGTCTGACGCGCCCGCGGGCTGAAAAGTGTGACGGCGGACACACCTCTCACGGGCCGCCAGCCGGTCACCGCCGCAGGAGCTTCTATACTCAAAGGAGCGACAACCCACGGAACTCCCCCTCATGGCCGATCTCGCCGAATCGATATCGACGGACATCAACGCTGCGCTCGACGCAGACGAACTCGAACTGCCTTCGCTGCCTGAAGTGGCGCTGCGTATCCGCGAGGAGGCAGAGTCGGAGTTCGTTTCCGCAGTTTCCCTGGCGAAGGTCGTTGCCGAAGATCCCGCGCTGGCGGCACAGCTCGTGCGTATCGCCAACTCGCCCATGTTCCGCGCCACCCGCTCTATCGACGATCTCGGGCAGGCGATCAGCCGGCTGGGGGTCGACCACTCTGCCAACGTCGTCACGGGTCTGGCAATGCAGAACATGTTTCAGGCCACTTCCGACTTCATCGACCGCAAGCTGCGTCAAATCTGGAGCGTTTCCACCGAGGTTGCCGCCTGGAGCAGCATTCTGTGCAACCATAAAACCCGGCTGCGGCCGGACCAGGCGACGCTCGCGGGACTCACCCATTGCATCGGCGTGTTGCCGATTCTCGGCTGGGCGGAAGAGCACGACCATCTGTTGCGCGACAGCATGACGCTCGACCGCGTCATCGAGCAGATCCATCCAAGCATTGGCGGGATGATTTTGCGCTCGTGGAACTTTGCCGACGACATCATCGGAGTGCCCGAGGCTTACCATGACATCAACCGCAGCGCCGCCAGCGCTGATTACGTAGACATCGTCGGCGCGGCGACGCGTCTGATCACCATGGACGCCGACCAGCAGCTGGCCGATCAGGAATGGGCCACCTCACCCGCTTTCAGTCGTCTGGGTCTGACCCCGGATCTCCCCGAAGAAGCGTTCGACGACCTGCGCGAAGAGGTCAGCGCCGTGCAGGGCGTCTTTACTTGAGATCCGGCTTGTAGAGCCACTGAATGCTGGAGAAATCCAGCCGTCCCGCATTGTGGTTCTGCCGGAGCACCTGATAAAGGTTGTGCGCCAGCGCGCCCATCGGCACCGAGCTGTCGGTGGCCTGTGCGGTTTGCAGGGCAAGCCCGAGATCTTTGCGCATCAGATCAACGAGAAAGCCACCTTCGTAGCCGCGCGACGCGGGGACGCCGTCCATGACACCAGGGTACGGGTTGTAGACGTTCAACGCCCAGTTGCCGCCCGAGGAGACTTTCATGATATCCGAGAGCACGGCCGGGTCGAGCCCGTTGTCGACGCCAAGCGCGAGCGCCTCGGCAGTGCCCGCCATCAGCACTGAGAGCAACATGTTGTTACAGATTTTGGCAATCTGCCCGGCGCCTGCATCCCCGGCGTGAAAGATGTTGGCGCCCATCGCTTCGAGCACCGGGCGCGCGGTTTCCAGCGCCTCGGCAGCACCACCGACGATAAACGTCAGCGTGCCGTTCTGCGCCCCGGCAGTGCCACCGGATACCGGCGCGTCGAGCATCTGGATACCGCGCTCCGCGGCTGCTGCGGCGACGGCACGAGAGCTCGCCGGATCGATCGTCGAGCAGTCGATGATGAGCGTGTCCGGCGACATGGCGTCGAGCACGCCTGGCTGATCATTCGAACCGATGTAAAGTGACCGCACGTGCTGACCGGCCGGCAGCATGCTGATGAAGACATCAACTTCCGTCGCTGCGGACGCCGCACTATCCGCAGCTTCTGCACCTTCCACAGCCGCCACCAGGTCGCTGACGAGATCAAACGCTTTGACCGTGAATCCCTTACCGAGGAGATTAGCCGCCATGGGGCCACCCATGTTGCCCAGTCCCACAAAACCAACCGTTGTCATTTGTCCTCTCCTAGTGGTGTTACGCGCCCAGATCCGCCAGCGGATGTTCCGGCCACGGCGGTTCGAAGTGACTGAGCACGTATTCCCGCGGCAGCGCTTCGACGCTTCCATACTGCCACTGCGGGTCATTGTCTTTGTCGATCAACAGCGCTCGTACCCCCTCACGGAAATCCGGGTTCTGCGCACAGTGGGTCGCCACCGTGAGCTCCATTCGGTACGTATCCGCGAGGTCCATGGCAGGCACCCGGCGCAGCTGCTCGAGCACAATGCCTGCGGTTGCGGGACAGCCGTTGAGCAAGTTGTTTACGCCCCTGCCCAGCCAATCTGACCGCTCGGCCAAAGCGGCCACGGTCGCAACGGCCGCAGTCAAATCTTCATAATCGAAATCGAGATCGGGAACGGCGCTGAGCTCACTTGGCGGCAACTCCGGTGCCGGTGAGGCATCCAGCCACGCGGCAAGCATCGCCGCGTCCGCTTCCTGCTCACCCTGCCAGGTAAGATCAAGACAGCGTTGCAGGAATTCTTCACGTTCGCCGTGCGCAACGACATGTGTCCCCATCCCGGTGACAAGGCCGTCAGCCGCGTTGACATGGCCACCGGTCAGGCCGAGCACGGCAGCATGGTTGGGTTGCATGTTCCGCAGCGTCCAGCTCGCCCCGGCATCGGGGAAAAGCCCAATGGTGATCTCAGGCACCGCAAGACGCGAACGCTCGGTCAGAACGCGGAATTTTGAAGCGCCCAGCACGCCCAGGCCACCGCCCATGACAATGCCGTGGCCCAGCGTCAAAACGGGTTTTGGAAACGTGTGGATGCGGAAGTCGAGGCGATATTCTTCCTCGAAGAAGCGGAACGGGTAGTCATCTACGACGCTCCCAGCCTCGTGATTGGCGGATATGGCGTGGTAGAGCGCCTGGATATCTCCGCCTGCACAAAACGCTTTGTCGCCCGCGGCCGTGATGATGACCGCACACACATCCTCGCGATCCGCCCAGCCCTGGAGGGCCGCGTCCAGCAGGCGGATCATCTCCAGGCTGAGCGAATTCAGCGTTGCCTCGACGTTCAGCACTGCCTGGCCGACGTGCAGCCCACCGGCGACGCCGTGTTCGTGAATTAATACAGAAGGGCTATCGCTCATTGTCAGCTGTTGGTCCACTCAGGCGCACGCTTTTCAAGAAAGGCGTTGACACCTTCACGCTGGTCGTTGGTGTCGAACAAACCGACGAACGCGTCACGCTCTACGGCGTAGGCAGCATCTATATTGCCGCTACGGGCCTGCTGGATGAGATCTTTACACGCGGCAACGGCCGGTGGACTCTGCTTGCCGACCGATGCCGCGAGCGCCATCGCACGATCAAGCGCCTGGCCGGTGCCTACAACCTCCTCAACCAGGCCAATTTGAGCGGCAGTTTCGGCTCTGATCCGCTCCCCGCAGAGGATCATGCGTTTGGCCCAACCCTCTCCGACCATCCAGGCCAGATTTTGCGTGCCGCCACCGCACGGCAGGAGCCCCACGGTCGCTTCCGGTAGCGCCATCTGCGCCTGCTCTTCGGCGATGCGAATGTCGCAGGCGAGCGCGCATTCGAGGCCGCCGCCCATGGCAAAACCGTTGATCGCTGCGATGCTGACGCCGCGAAACCCTGCCAGCGTCTCAAACGCCCGTCCGAAGTTCTCCGCCATGTCCCGGGCAACACCTTTGTCACCGTCAGCAAACAGGTTCAGGTCAGCACCGGCTGAGAAAAACTTTTCGCCCGTGCCCGTGACGACCATGGCGTAGATTGACTTGTCAGCCTCACAATCGGCAACAAGCTGCTCTAGACCGTTGAGGCTCTCCTGGTCCCACGTATTGGCAGGCGGGTTGTTGATTGTGACAACGGCGGTGTTGCCTTCTATGGAGACCGCAAGCTTCTCCGTGGACGATGCCACCATGATTGAATTCCCCCGGATGAATATGAATTTTGAAACATGATACTTATTCGACGGCAAACCAGTCTATCGGTGTCTCGCCGCGCGCGCTGAGATAGTCATTCGCCTTGGAAAAGTGACGACAGCCGAAAAAACCGCGATGCGCCGAGAGCGGCGACGGATGCGGCGACGTCAGCACGCAATGGGTGTTGCGGTCGACAATGGCACCCTTTTTCTGCGCGTAGCTGCCCCAGAGCATGAAGACGATCCCCTCACGTCGTTCATTGAGCCGCGCGACTATGGTATCGGTGAAGCGCTCCCAACCGCGTCCCTGGTGGGAGCCGGCGCGTCCGTGTTCCACCGACAGCACCGCGTTCAAAAGCAACACACCCTGGCGCGCCCAGCCGCTGAGGCAGCCTCGCGACTGATCGAAGGTTCGACCCTCGTTGATGTCATCGGTAATTTCTTTGTAGATGTTCTGCAGCGACGGCGGCAACGCAACACCGGGTTGTACCGAAAAGCAGAGCCCATGTGCCTGCCCTGCTCCGTGATATGGATCCTGGCCGATGATGACTACCTTCACCGTATCAACCGGGGTGAGATCGAGTGCCGCAAACATCTCCCTGCCCGGCGGGTAGATACGCTTACCCGCACGCTTTTCGGCGCGCAGATATTCGCTGAGCTCACGCATGTAAGGTGCTTCGAACTCGTCAGCAAGCATTGCCTGCCACGACGGTTCGAGCTTTACCCGGCTCGCTGCCTCAGCCACGTTGTTCCCCTTTCGCTGCCCTGCCCTTTACCCTACACCGGCCGCATCAGAGGGAACAGCAGCACATCGCGGATGGAAGGCGAATCGGTCAGGAGCATGACGAGACGATCGATGCCTATCCCTTCGCCCGCTGCAGGGGGCAGTCCGTACTCGAGCGCATCGACGTAATCCTGATCGAAATGCATGGCCTCATCGTCACCGGTGTCCTTCAGCGCCGCCTGTGCGCGAAACCGGTTGGCCTGATCGACGGGATCGTTCAGCTCGGAAAAGCCGTTCGCGTACTCGCGCCCGCAGACAAATAGCTCAAAACGGTCCGTTACGTGATCGTTGTGGTCGCTGCGACGCGCAAGCGGCGATACCTCCGCAGGGTACTCAGTGATGTAGGTTGGCTGCTCGAGGCGTGCCTCGACCTCCTCTTCGAAGACTTCCATCTGCAGCTTGCCCAGACCCCAGTGCGGCTCCACTTTCAGATTCTTGGCCGTCAAATGAGCGACCAGCGTATCTGCGTCATCGATCTCAGCCTCGGCGAGATTTGTGAACCTGTGGATCGACTCTGCCATGGTCATGCGCTGCGGTGACTGACTGAAGTCGAGGTTGACCCCCTGGTAGACCACCTGAGGAGATCCGACCACATCTGCGCAGAGCCGAGCCAGAAGCTCATCCGTCAGATCGATGAGATCACGATAGTCGGCGAAAGCCTGATAAAACTCGAGCATCGTGAACTCCGGATTATGCCGGGTCGAGAGGCCTTCGTTGCGAAAGTTGCGGTTGATCTCGAACACCCGTTCGAAACCGCCGACCACAAGGCGCTTCAGAAAGAGCTCGGGCGCGACCCGCAGGTAGAGCGGCATGTCGAGAGCGTTGTGATGCGTGATGAAGGGCCTCGCCGTGGCGCCGCCGGGGATGGCGTGCATCATCGGCGTCTCCACCTCGAGGTAATCCCGGGCGGTGAAGAATTCGCGAATGCTCTGCACAATCTGCGAGCGGACCTGAAAGAGCCGACGCGAGTCTTCATTCACAATCAAATCGACGTAGCGACGGCGATAGCGGATTTCCTGATCGGTGACACCGTGAAACTTCTCAGGCAGCGGCTGCAGGGTCTTGTTCAAGAGCTGTATCTCGCTCGCCTGCACCGTGAGCTCACCTTTGTTGGTCCGCATGAGCGTCCCTCTCACGCCGACGATGTCACCCATTTCCCACAAGTCCGTGAACGCACCGTAAACCTCGTCGCCAAGGTCGCCCTTGGAGAGGTAACACTGGATCTGACCAGATACGTCCTGCAGCGTGATAAAGCTCGCTTTGCCCATCACGCGGCGCAGCATGACGCGACCGCAAACTGCGGTTGTTTCCTGCAGACGCTCGAGCTCCGCCTTGTCCGCGTCGGCGTACCTGTCGTGCAGCTGAACCGCCAGGTCCTGCCGCCGAAAGTCGTTGGCATAACCCGCCCCGCCGTCCAGCCACTGCTCCATCTTGGCGCGACGGTTGGCGAGAATGTCTCTGTCGTCACTCATTACTCAAACCCCAGGTAAATTCCAATGTCGACTCACATTCCAGCCTTGAGGCTGGCTTCGATGAAGCCGTCGATGTCCCCATCCAGCACCGCGTTGGGGTCGGTCCGTTCCACGTTGGTGCGCAGATCCTTGACGCGCGACTGGTCGAGCACGTAGCTGCGGATTTGACTACCCCATCCGATGTCCGCTTTGGCGTCTTCCACGGCCTGCTGCTCTGCACGACGCGCCTGCAGCTCGAGCTCGTACAGCTTGGCGCGCAGCTGCTTGAACGCGCGATCTTTGTTCTGGTGCTGGGAGCGCTCACTCTGACACTGCACGACCGTATTCGTAGGGAGGTGCGTCAGTCGTACCGCAGAGTCCGTTCGGTTGACGTGCTGCCCACCAGCGCCGCTGGCACGGTAGGTATCCACCCGGACATCCGCGGGATTGATGTCAATCTCGATGTCGTCGTCAATCTCCGGCGATATGAACACGGATGCAAACGAGGTGTGGCGTCGATTACCCGAATCAAAGGGTGATTTCCTGACCAGGCGGTGCACGCCGGTTTCCGTACGCAGCCAACCGTAGGCGTACTCACCGTTGAGCTGGACCGTGGCGCTCTTGATGCCCGCCACTTCTCCAGGACTGAGTTCGGTCACCGCCGTCTCAAAGCCGCGTTTCTCGGCCCAGCGCAGATACATCCGCAAGAGCATATCCGCCCAGTCCTGCGCTTCGGTCCCACCGGAGCCGGACTGAATTTCAATGAACGCGTTGGCGGTGTCCATTTCACCCTGAAACATGCGCCGGAACTCGAGCTCGGCAAGCCGCGTCTCCAGCTGCACCAGCTCCTCGTCGACATCGTCCAGCGCTTCACCGTCGCTCTCGTCGCTGGCAAGCTCAGCCAGCTCTTCCAGCTCCGCGAGGTTCTCGTCCATCGCCCCGAGCACCGTGACTACCTGCTCGAGGCCAACCCGTTCGCGGCCGAGCTTCTGGGCGCGGTCGGGATCGTCCCACACGCCAGGATCGGCTAGCTCGCGTTCGACCTCTTCCAGCCGATCTCGTTTCTCAGCGTAGTCAAAGATACCCCCGAAGCGCCATCTCTCGTTCGCGCAGGTCTTTAATGGTTTCTCGTACAGCAGTTATCTCGGCCATGAGTACACGTCGCATCAAATCGGGTTGGTGAAGCGGCACCGCGGAAAGGGCGAACCGCCAAAGGGCGGCTAGTGTAGAGATTTTTCAATTCGGTGTAAAAAAACCTGGTCCCTTCACGAGAACAAGACGAGGACAATTGGGCGCGATAATCGTGGGTTAACCGGTCGCGATTTGCTACCTTAGCGGCCCATCGACCACCACGAAGCACCAGGAGGCTCCGTGAGCAACGAAATCCCGGTAACAAACCTAGACGCAACTGCTGCATCTGCCGAGGACAGTGCCGAGCAGATCGAGCTCGAGAGCATTCACAATTTTGCCGGCAAGCTGACCCAGCCCGGTGCCCGGGAGGCGCTGGAGAGCTACGTTCGCTGGCAGGTTGCTTTGCGTACGGGCGAGAGCGTCGAGGGTGCCGACTTCGATCCGACCCGGGTGCCGGACTTTGCGCCGCTTTCGATCAACCTCGATCTCACCACCGCGTGCAACTACCAGTGCGATCACTGCGTGGACCTGGACATCCTGAACACGGGCATCCGCTTCGACCACGACAAGCTCTTGTCTTCACTCGCCATGATGGCGGAGCGTGGCATGAAATCCGTGATTGTCATCGGCGGCGGGGAACCGACGCTGTACCCGAAGTTTGAAGACACCATTCGCTTCATGAAGGATCTCGGTCTGCAGGTGGCGATCGTTTCCAACGGCACCGGCAACAAGAAAATCGCTCAGGTTGCCGACTGCATGGACAAGCATGACTGGGTGCGGCTGTCACTGGACTCCGGCACCGACCCGACGTTCCAGGCGATGCACAAGCCGCGCAAATCATTTGTCCTCGAAGACATCTGTGCGGTTGTCCCCGAGATCAGGGCGGCCAATCCCGACCTGACCGTCGGCTTCTCCTACATCGTTACCTGGCGTGGCGCCAACATCAACGACACGAGCATCGTCGAAAACCTGCACGAAATTGCGGGTGCCGCGCGCCTCGCTCGGGACAATCAGTTCAGCTACATCAGCTTCAAGCCTTTCCTGACCCGCGACGAGGCCAACAACGCCGAAGTCATCGACATCAACGAGCAGGAAAACTGGGACAACACAGTGGCCCGGATACAGACACAGATCGACGAGGCCCTGACGCTCGAGACGGACGATTTCAAGGTGCACCGGAGCACCGGCTTGAAAGCGATGCTGCAAGGTAAAACGCAGACGCTGGCCAAGCAGCCGCGGCAGTGCCACATGCAGTTCTTCCGTCAGGTGCTGAGTCCGCTGGGTCTCTTCAACTGCCCAGTGTATCGCAATCAAGATCATGGACGCCTGGGTGACAAGAACGCGACGTCCGATCAGCTCGCCTACGATGCCACCCGGGGTGTGACCGCGGGCTTGATACAGACGTTCAACGCAACGTCCAACTGCGAGAAGGTCACCTGCCTCTACAACGACGTTAACTGGTGGATCGAGCACCTGATCGAAAAACCGGAGCTCCTGGAGACGCTCAAAGCCCAGGACGCTGAGCCCGACTACTTTCTATAGATTTCCTGTAGTTTTCAGCCGAGCGCCGCGGCAAGTTCACGTTCACACGCCGCTGTGACCATTGCAACGGTCACGTCCTCCATGCACACCTGTCGCTCGAGCGGGCAGACTTTCTGCTGGCAGGGTCCGCACGGCACGTCGACCCGGACAATGGTTTCCTTGTCGTGACTGGTATCCGTCCAACGCGGCTCGGTCGGACCAAACACTGTCACTCGATGACGATCGAACGCACGCGCAAAGTGCCGCGGCCCCGTGTCGTTCCCGAGCAGCAGGTGACTGCGCGCAATCAGCGATTTGAGCTCACCCAGCGTAATGCATGGTTTATCCAGCAGTAAGCTGGGGGCGGACATGGCCCCCGCAATCGCCTGTGCCAGCGGTTCTTCTCCGGGCCCGGGCGAGATGGCAACCAGCGCATCGTGCGTTTCGACGAGGTTGTCCGCCACCGCCGCGAAGCGTTCCGGAGGCCAGCATTTGGAGGCGCCGAAGTTGGCACCCGGGCAGATCACAACCAGCGGGCGTTCCTGCGAGTATCCTGCCGTGTGCAGAATAGCGCTGATCGATTGATCGTCTTCAGTCGTGGTATAGAGCGCCACTTCGTCGCCGGGATGCCGGCATCCCAGGCGCTCGGCAAGGTGCGCAAAGTAGTCCACCAGCGGCATGGGCTCGAACGCGCCGCCGGCCGGGTGCCGTGCGCCTTTCGGCATCTTGTTGGGCACCGCTATCCGATCGGTCAGGAGCAGTCCACGCGCGTCACGATCGAAGCCAACCCGGCGCCTTGCTCCGCTGCGGAAGCTCAGCCAGGCACTGCGCAACGAGTTTGGCAACATGACCGCAAGATCGAACCGCTCTTGTCGCAAGCTGCGGACGAACGCACGGCGTGCGCGTCTGGACGCAGTGCTCGAATCGCGCGGCGGCCAGAACTCACAATGCGCAACCCACGGACTGCCTTCAAGCAGAGAAAACATATGGCGGTGCATGACCAGGGTAATCTGCGCATCGCAGAACCGTTCGAAGAACACGCGGATGAACGGTGTGGCCATGACAACGTCGCCTACCCAGGACGGCAGTATCAGCAGGACGCGCTCAGGCTCCGGTGTAAAGGTCAGTGGCTCGGGCTCACTCAAATGTGTACTGCCGCTTCCAGACGAAAGGAGCGCAGTAGTATATCCTACGCAGCCACGGCGAACGATTGAGCCGTGGCATCGCAAACCCCAACATCGGTAACATGTATGTCAACGTTCGATAAGATCCACGTTGAGCCGGAAACTCTGCTGCCCATTGTCGAAGACTATCGCAAGCAGGGAAAAACGATCGTGTTCGGCAACGGCTGCTTCGACCTGGTGCACGTCGGCCACATCCGGTACCTGGAGGCAGCCCGGGAATTAGGTGACGTGCTGATCATTGCCGTCAACACCGAAGCCTCCATCCGCCTCAACGTCGGCCGCGAACGACCCATCAACCCTTGCGAAAAGCGGATGGAAGTCATTGCCGCGCTCCAGTCGGTGGACTACGTCATCCCGCTCGAGGATCAAACTCCGGTAAGCCTGCTGGAGATGCTGCGTCCGGACATACAGGCCAAGGGCACCGACTACAGCCTGGGCGCGATGCCGGAACGGGAAACGGTCGAAAAAATCGGCGCAACCATCGCCTTCGTCGGCGACGAAAAGCAGCACAGTTCCACGGAGCTGCGGCGCATACTGCGCGAGCGCGGCGCGCTCTGACCGTCTCTGAATGAGCTGATCAACAGTCGGTGATGTGCTCCACCACCAGCTGCGCCGTTGGCCACTGTCCGTAGTCGTTGACACCCAGCTGATAGACCACGCGCACCGCTTCCGTGTCCGGAGCGAGCGGCGGCTGGCGGAAGGCAATCGCGTCGACGACCCGCCCCTCGAGCTTCAACACCAGCTTCAAATGCTGTTCGCCGACCACACGCTGACTCACGAGCTGGAAAACGCCGGTAAAGGTCGGCTCCGGAAAGCCGCTCCCCCACGGGCCACCGGCAGCAATCTGTTCCGCGGTGTCCAGACTGAGCTCTTCTGCGGACAGCTCACCATCCGTCACGAGCTTCGCCTGCAACGCTTCAGCGGCCGCAAACTGCCGAACCGCTTTGTCGAAAATCGCGCCGAAGCGTTGCAGGTGCACGCGTTTGATGCTGAGTCCCGCAGCCATGGCGTGGCCACCGAATTTGAGCAGCAGGCCGGGATGAGACGTTGCTATCCAATCGAGCACGTCGCGGATGTGCAGATCGTCGATACTCCGCGCGGACCCTTTGAGCTCATCCGGCGCCACGTCACCGGCATCCGCAAACGCGATGACGGGCTTGTGGTGGCGTTCGCGCAGACGCCCGGCGACGATGCCGACGACCCCCTGATGAAACGTCTCGTGGTAGACGGTGATACCCACGCGCTCATCATCCGCGGCAGCCTCGGCGAGCATGAATTCGGCGTCACCCACCATATCCTGCTCGAGCTGACGTCGGGTCAGATTGAGCTCGTTCAACACCGTCGCCATCTGCCGCGCGCTTGTCAGATCGGGTGCCAGAAGACATTTGATACCGAGGCTCATATCTTCGAGCCGTCCCGCGGCGTTCAGCCGTGGGCCGATTGCGAAGCCGAGATCTCTGGCTGACAGCGTCGCCAGAGGGCGCTTGCCAACCTCCGCCAGCGCCTTGATGCCCGGCAGGCATTGGCCCGCCCGCATCCGCTGCACGCCTTGATGTACGAGTATGCGGTTGTTGGTATCGAGCGGCACCACGTCGGCGACCGTGCCGAGCGCAACGAGATCCAGATACTGCGCCAGATTCGGCTCGGGTCGCGACGCGTCGAACCAGCCCATTTCACGCAGCTGGCCGCGGACGACGCCGAGTAGATAATAGGCCACCCCCACACCGGCGAGCGCTCTGCTGCCAAAATCGGCGGTTGGCATGTTGGGATTGACGATCGCGTGCGCTGCAGGCAAATCAGCCCCGGGGAGGTGGTGATCGGTGACAATCACGTCCACGCCGTACTCGTTGGCCCTGGCCACCCCGGCAACGCTGGAGATGCCGTTGTCTACCGTCACGATGACCCCGGGCTCCCTGGTCCGCGCCAGATCGACAATTTCTTCAGAAAGCCCGTAGCCGAACTCAAAGCGGTTCGGGACCAGATAGTCGACGTGCGAGGCCCCGAAGTCCGTCAAAATTTTCATGCAAAGCGCAACTGCGGTTGCGCCATCGGCGTCGAAATCGCCGACGATGAGAATCCGCTCCTGCTCCGCAACCGCGCGGGCCAGACGCTCGGCCGCCCGGTTGATGTCAGGTAGCTGGGCGGGAGACAGCAGACCGCTCAGCTTGCGGTTGAGCTCGTCGGCAGCACGCACGCCGCGACGCGCATAGATTCGACGGAGGAACTCGGGCTCGTATCCCTGCAGTGCATCTGCCGGCAGCGGCCGCGTCAGTATCTGCACGCTGTCGCCGGCAGCGGCGTGCTCAGGCAAGGGATTCCACCCGTATGCGGGCAATTTCTCCCGCAACCTGTGGAAGATCCTCGAGCTCGGCCACCGCGGCGGCAATGTCAGCCTCCCGGGTCACCTGGGTCAGAATCACAATGGCCACAACCGGCGGGGTGGAGGCGTGATCCTGTAGACCCTTCTGGATGGCGGCTTCGATACTGATACCGTACCGGGACAACGCGTTGGCGACCTGGGCAAAAACGCCAGGTTCATCCAACGCCGGGATTCTGAGGTAGTGCGCACTGTAAGTTTCTGCAACCGGCAGCACTTTGAGCTCAGCCTCACCCGAACGCCAGGTTGGCGTCTCGCCCGCCTCGGCTGTAGCGAGCACGTCAGACAGCACCGCTGACGCCGTGGCCGCACCACCTGCTCCGGGACCACTGAAGAGCGTGTCTCCCGCCGCGTCCGTCTTGACGAGCACGGCGTTCAGCACGCCGTTGACGCTGGCAATGAGCTGCTGCACGGGTACGAGCGTAGGATGCACCCGTGCTTCGAGTCCCGCGGTGGTCTGCCGCGCGATGCCGAGATGCTTGATGCGATAGCCGAGTTCTTCGGCATACTGAATGTCTTCGGGCGTCACGCCGCGAATGCCTTCGATAGCAATGTCGTCGAAGTTGAACGGCACGTCAAAGGCGAGTCCCAGGAGAATGGCAAGCTTGTGCGCCGCATCGATACCGTCGACGTCGAACGTCGGGTCCGCTTCGGCATAGCCGAGTTCCTGCGCACGCGCCAGTGCGTCCTCGAACGCCGCACCCTGTTCCTGCATGGCGGTCAGGATGTAGTTGCAGGTGCCGTTGATGATTCCCACAACGTGTTCGAAGCGATTCGCCACGAGTCCGCTGCGAATTGCCTGAATGATCGGGATGGCACCTGCCACGGCAGCTTCGAAGCGCAATCCCACGCCGGGAAACTGCGTCAGAAGCTCATTGCCGTACGCGGCGATCACGGCTTTATTGGCGGTAACCACGGGTTTGCCTGCCGCGAGCGCGTCGCCGATGAACTGGCGGGCTACCGTTTCACCGCCAATCAGTTCCAGCACCACGTCCACCTGCGGGTCGTCAATGAGATCGCGAAGCTCCGTGGAGAACGTCGCGCCACAGAGATCAACGTCGGGACGCGCGGTCCGACTCGCGACGCGCTGGATCGTCAGCTCTACGCCCGTGCGTGACGCAATGACGCTGCCATTCTCACGCACGATGTCCAGCACGCCCTGAGCGACCGTACCGAGGCCGGCAATACCTAAACGAAAACTTGTCACGGTTGAGTGTATCTCTCTAGCGCGGTTGGAAATGGCTCACCGGAACACCAGGGCATCCCGGCGCAACCTCGAGGAGTGCAACCTTAACAAGACGGTGCCGAGGGCGACAGCACCCGGCTCTATTTGAGACCGATTTCCGCCGCCAGGGCCTTTGCGGGCATGTATCCCGGCAGCATCCGACCATCCGAGGTGACGATGGCCGGTGTCCCATGGACCCCAACCTCTTGTCCCAATTCATACTGGCTGGCGACGGGATTGTCGCAATTGGCCATGGGTACCGTCTGACCTGCTTTGAGGGCGGTCATGGCCGCGTTGCGGTCTTCAGCGCACCAGGCGGAAATGATCTTTGCAGCGGTAGGTGTCCCCAGGCCCGCGCGCGGATACGCCAGATACCGGACTTCGATCCCCAACGCATTGTAGTCCGCAATCTCCTGATGGAGCTTGCGACAATATCCGCAGTCGACGTCTGTGAAAATGCTGACATAAGCGCGTGCCGGGCTGCTCGGAGAAAAGACGACCATGTCCTCCACGGGCACCGCGTCCATGAGACGCTTACGCTTCCCGGCACGGCGGTTTTCCGTCACGTTGACCAGCCCCGCTCCCATCTCGTAGAGATCACCGCCGTAGTAAACGAACTTGCCGTCGGCGCTGCCATAAAGGATGGTATTGTTCTTGAGCTCCACGCCAAAGAACCCGGGCACCTCGGCACCGTAGACGCTCTCGATCGGCAAGCTCGGCGCGTGGCGCTTGAGCGATGCCATCAGCTTCTCGCTACCGGCCGGGATTTTCAGCATCCCGTCGGCCGCGACGGCGGTCTGTTGTAGGAGCCATGTGCTGAGCGCTGCCAACAGAGTGACGCCAATTACCCAATACTTCATCTGATTCATTTTCCTGACAAGACGATCTTTCGACCATGAATGTTAGCAAACGTTGCTGAGTCGAACGTGAACTGGCTAACCGCGCGGATGATGCTCCTCGACCAACGCCTTCAGCCGCTGCTGGGCCACGTGGGTGTAGATCTGGGTGGTCGACAAATCGCTGTGCCCCAGCATCATCTGCACGGCCCGCAGGTCCGCGCCGTTGTCCACCAGATGGGTGGCGAACGCGTGCCGCAGGGTGTGCGGAGAAATGTTCGCGCTGATGCCCGCGGCCCGGGCATGACGCTTGATGGCATGCCAGAACGTCTGCCGCGTCATCTGGCGCTGCCGGTTGCTCGGAAACAGCACGTCGCTTCCCGCAGCAAGCGCCGGCCAGACCTCGCGCAGGTAGCGATCGAGCCAGGCCAGCGCCGCCTCACCCATCGGTACCAGTCGCTCTTTGTCACCTTTACCGCGAACCCGGACCCAGCCCTGACGGCGATTGACGTCGTTGACACTCAGGCCCACCAGTTCCGATATCCTGAGACCACAGGCATACAACACCTCGAGCATTGCCCGATCCCGCATACCCACCGCGGTCGTGACGTCAGGTGCTGCCAGCAGCGCATCTACCTGGTTCGGTGAGATGCTCGTCGGCAGCGGCCGGCCTGGCTTCGGGTGTTCGAGCGTGGCAGTGGGATCGGCCTCAATCTCCTGATGCAGCAGCAGGTAGCGGTAGAAGCCACGCA
The DNA here is from genome assembly GCA_028285415.1 of Pseudomonadales bacterium. Classification (GTDB taxonomy): domain Bacteria; phylum Pseudomonadota; class Gammaproteobacteria; order Pseudomonadales; family Azotimanducaceae; genus UBA4421. Next base: position 147,711 of record JANQPF010000001.1, on the reverse strand, counting down.
GAGCGCTCAACCAGCGCGCCGCGCTGCGACTGCCCACGCCGGCCTGAAATCGCGCTGACATGCATTCGTGGAGATCCAGCGTGGTGGCGTCGCGCAGGTCCGTATGGCGCTCAATGAGCCAGGTCTGGGTCGCGAGCAGATCACGCCGATAGGCGGCCAGGGTGTTGTCGCTCAGGCCCCGTTCGAGCCAGCAGGCATCCAGATAGCGTTGTATGAGCGGGTGTAACTGGACCAAATTTTACACTCGTGAGGGCGGGTTGCGGATCGCGTCACATTTCGTGTCGCAATGTGACGGAGAGTGACAGCTTAAGTCAATTCCTGGACCGGCAGCGACAGCCGTCTCGTGGTGGGCAGGCGCAGCTCTGAAACACCCTGAAACGTCCTAAATTATTGATATTTAATGCATTTTATCCAGCATAGACCAACGAGTTACAAAGTTGGCACAGCCTGTGCATCTTCCTGGTGAGCTTCAACGTAGTATGCCAATGTCCCCCAAGGTAGATTGGAGCAACCACAGGTAGCTGGTCGTCTCTCCCGGTTATCTGCCCAGCTTGCTAGGCGTCCCTCCCCCTCTCTCTCCCAAGCCTAGCAAGCTGGCCTTCTTCCCTCCAAAGCCCGCTCCCGGCTGACCGCTTGCCTGCGGTCCACGCACGCACGCGCCGCATGGCAAGCCATGCAGCGCAACAGGTTCGAATTGCGGAGTTTAGTTGACTTTTTCTTTGATGCGCGCGGAACGGCCGGAACGCTCACGCAGATAGTAGAGCTTGGCTTTGCGCACATCGCCGCGGCGTTTGACGTCAATCGCGGCAATCAAGGGGCTGTAGGTCTGGAACGTACGCTCGACACCCACGCCATGGGAAATTTTGCGCACGATGAACGAGGAATTCAGCCCACGGTTGCGCTTGCCGATGACAACGCCTTCAAACGCCTGCAGCCGCTCACGGCTGCCTTCTTTGACCCGTACCTGGACGCTGACGGTGTCACCCGGGGCGAACTCCGGCACGTCTTTTTCCATCTGGCCGTTTTCGATGTCTTCTATGATCTTGTTTTTACGCATGGCTGCCTCGTTTCTCACGTACCCTGCTCAAGGGTCGCAAATGTCTTCTAACAAATTCCGCTCGGCCCCTGTCAATATCCGCCGCGTGAGCAGATCAGGGCGCCGTTCAAAAGTTCGCTGTAACGCCTCACGGCGACGGTACTCGGAAACCCGCGCATGATCTCCGCTCAGGAGCACGTCCGGGACGGAACCGGCGCTGGTTTCCTCGGGGCGCGTATAGTGAGGGTAATCGAGCGTTCCATCAAGATGTGATTCATCAATATTTGATTGCGCATTGCCGAGCGTTCCCGGCACGTGCCGGGCGATGGCATCCATCACCACGAGGGCCGGTAGCTCCCCACCGCTCAGCACGTAGTCGCCAATCGACCACTGCAGGTCAACGTGGGCATCGATGAAGCGCTCGTCGACCCCTTCGTAGCGGCCACAGATCAGGATGAGCCCGGTCCCGGCGCTGCGCCGCACCGCCTCTGCCTGTGCAAACCTGCTGCCCTGCGGGCTCATCATCACAACCGGTGTGTCCGCCGGCGCGCTGTCACGGGCCGCCTGCACCGCCCGGGCCAGGGGTTCGTGCATCATCACCATGCCTGCCCCGCCGCCATAGGGTTTGTCATCAACGGTGCGATGCCGGTCAGCGGTGTAATCCCGCGGGTTGAATACGTCGAGCGTAAGCACACCCTGCTCGAGCGCGCGCCCGAAGACCCCCGCGGTGCTGGCCGCGGTCATGAGCTCGGGAAACAACGTCACCACACCGAACCACATCGTCCGCCTCCGTTTACCAGTCAGCCTGCCAATCGACCACAATGCGACGGGCCTCGAGATCCACCTCCGTCACATAGCGCGCCGCGAACGGCACCAACGTCTCGTCACCTGCGGCACCCTGCACCACCATGACGTCGTGCGCGCCGGTCTCCAGAAAACCGTGCACCCGCCCAAGCGCTGCACCGGTACGATCAACCACCGCGCAACCTTCCATGTCCCGCCAGTAAAACTCATCCGCTGCGGCTTCCGGCAGGCTCTGGCGCGCCACACCGACCAACGTCGCCGTCAGCTTCGCCGCGGCATCGCGATCGTCAACGCCCTCGAATTTGGCGACGAAGCCGCTCTTGTGGGCGCGGCAGCCCTCGAGGATCACGGGCTGCCACTCGTTGCCACCGCGACTGAGTGCCCACGGGCTGTAGTTCAGGAGATTATCGGCAGGAGAGGTAAACGATTTGACGTGCAGCCATCCGCGCACGCCGTAGGGTGCGCCCAGCTTGCCCACCACAATACAATCCCCGGCGGGCATGAGGTGCCTGGAGGCGGTTATTCCGCAGCTGCGGCGGCAGGGGCTGCTGCGGCGCTCGCGCCTTCGCGAGCCTGCTTGACGAGCTTTTTGACCATGTCGGAGGGCTGCGCACCTACGGAGAGCCAATAGTCGACACGCTCGAGGTCCACACGCAGAGATTCAGCCTGCCCTTTGGCCACGGGATTGTAGAATCCGACCCGCTCGACGAAACGGCCGTCGCGGCTGGCTGCGCGATCGGCAACCGTGATGTGATAAAACGGATTTTTCTTGGATCCGTGGCGGGCGAGACGAATTGTTACCATGAATGACTCTGTTGTAAGACCAGATTTTTTAAGGCGGCGTATTCTATAGGAAGCGTCTGGCGATGCAAACCGTATGTTCCCCGCCCCGAATCATCACCGACGCGGCATACCCGGCGGCGGTTTCATGCCCTGCAGGCCCCGCATCATCTTCTGCATGCCGCCCTTCTTACCTACCTTCTTCATCATCTTCTGCATTTGTTTGTGCTGCTTCAGCAGTCGATTGACGTCCGGTACCTCCGTGCCGCTGCCTTTGGCGATGCGCTGCTTGCGCGAGCCGTTGATGACGTCGGGAAAGCGCCGTTCGTGCGGCGTCATGGAATCGATGATCACACCCATGCGTGCGAACATGCCGTCATCAAGCTGCGCCTGCGCCTGGGGCGGCAGCTGGCCCATGCCGGGCAGCTTGTCGAGCATGCTCGTGATGCCACCCATGTTGGCCATCTGATCGAGCTGATCGCGAAAATCCTCGAGGTCGAACTTGCGACCGCGCTGGATCTTCTTCGCCAGCTTCTCCGCTTTCTGTTTGTCGACCTTGCGTTCCGCTTCTTCGATGAGCGTGAGCACGTCACCCATGCCGAGGATCCGCGACGCCAGGCGATCCGGGAAAAACGGCTCGAGCGCATCCGTTTTCTCGCCCATGCCGAGAAACTTGATGGGTTTGCCGGTAATCGACCGCACGCTGAGCGCTGCACCGCCGCGCGCATCACCGTCCGCCTTGGCAAGCACCACCCCGGTCAGCGTGAGCGCTTCGTTGAAAGCCTGAGCGGTATTGGCAGCGTCCTGCCCCGTCATCGCGTCGACGACAAAAAGCGTCTCGGTTGGCTGCAGCGCCGCCTGCAGCGCCTGGATCTCCGCCATCATGTCCGCATCCACCGCGAGCCGCCCGGCGGTATCGACGATCAGCACATCGGCAAACTGTTTCTTTGCTTCAGCGACAGCGTTTTCGGCAATGGCTACCGGCTTGTCATCGGCGCTGGACGGGATGAACTGCACGTTCACTTCGCCCGCCAGCGTCTCGAGCTGAGCGATGGCCGCGGGTCGGTAGACGTCCGCGCTGACGACCGCCACCTTCTTTTTCTCACGCTCTTTCAGAAACCGCGCGAGCTTGGCCACGGTTGTGGTTTTACCCGCACCCTGCAGGCCCGCCATCAGAACGACAACCGGCGGCGCTGCGGCGAGGTTCAGCGCGTCGTTCGCGTCGCCCATGGTGTGCACGAGCTCGTCGTGGACAATCTTGACGAACTGCTCCCCGGGATTGAGCGCGTTGGACACCACCGTGCCGAGCGCCTTGTTTTTGACCTGCTCAACGAAGGTCTTGACAACGGGCAGGGCGACGTCCGCTTCGAGGAGCGCCATCCGCACGTCGCGCAGCGCATCGCTGACGTTTTCTTCGGTCAACTTCGCGCGGCCTGCAATGCCGCGCATGGTCTGTGTCAGGCGATCCGAAAGGTTGTCGAACATAAGCTATTCAATCGAGCGGTAATTCAATAAGGCGCGGATTATAGCTCAAACCGGCACGCCGTCAGGAATCCGCGTCGGGCCTTTACATGCCTGCGCGTTGTGCCACACTGCAGACCAAGTTCAGTCGTTCAAACCATGCCCACACACCACTCGCAGCCGCCGCAGCGCTCATGCCTGTCCTCGCTTCGATCCTAGCAGTCATCCTGTACGCTGCCGGCCTGTACGTCTCCTGGCGCCATTTCAAGCAGCGGCAGTCCGGTCGGGCGCTGTTGGGCATCATCATGGCCGCCCTCTTCTGCCACGGCGCCGCCGTGTATTACCACCTGATCGTGCCGAACGGATTGAATCTGAGCCTCTTGACCGTCAGCGATCTCGTGGCGTTCGTGCTCGTCGTAATGGTAGCCATTGCCAATCTGCGTCTGCCGATCGAAAACCTGTATCTCATTGTGCTGCCAATCTCGATCCTCGTGATCATCGCCACGAACCTGGCACCGGCAAGCACTCCGTTGACCGACTTGTCTACGTCTCTCGTTGCGCACATTCTGGTTTCGCTCGCCGCCTACAGCGCCCTCATGATGGCGGCCTGCCAGTCCGTTGTGCTGGCCGTTCAGGAGCGTCAGCTGAAGTCCCACGGACCCTCGGTGCTGGGACTCCTGCCGCCGCTCGAAACCATGGAGCGTCTGCTCGTTGCCATGCTGTGGATCGGTCTCATCCTCCTGTCCGGCGCGATCCTGAGCGGCTACCTGTTTCTCGAAGACATATTTGCGCGCCAGGTCCTGCACCACATCGTGCTGACTTCTCTATCGTGGTGCCTCTACGTGGCTTTCCTTGTCGGCCATCATCTTTTCGGCTGGCGCGGCCTGACAGCGGTTCGCTGGACGCTCGTGGCCTTCGGTCTCCTGGTACTTGGCTATCTCGGCAGCAAGTTCGTTCTCGAATACGTCCTGGTGAGATGAGTCTGAACGATTTCCCGCTCTGGATCCTGGGGCTGTCGATTGTCGTGCTGACGGCCATGTCGGCTTACTTCTCCGGCACAGAAACTGCGATGATGTCGCTCAATCGCTACCGTCTGCGTCATCTCGTCAAAGAACGGCATCGCGGCGCACGCAAAGCCAACCGCATGCTGCGCCGCCCCGACCGGCTGCTTGGCGTCATTCTCGTGGGGAACAACCTGGTCAACTTCACGGCCGCCACCATCGCCACCATCATAGGCATGCGGCTTGCCGGCGATACCGGGGTGCTGCTTGCGCCGTGGGTTCTCACGTTCACCTTTCTCATCTTCGCGGAAGTCGCGCCAAAAACGCTGGCAGCGCAACGCCCCGAAGGTTGGTCTTTTCGCGCGGTCTTTGGACTACAGCCGCTCCTGCGTATTTTTTATCCGGTTGTGGCACTCGTGAACTGGATCAGCAACTGGCTTGTGAGCCCGTTTGTGCCGAAAGATGAGGATCGCACGGACGACCTCTCGACCGAAGAGTTGAAAACCGTGGTCAACGAAGGCGCCGTATCCGTCGGGGAGCGTCAAAACATGCTGCTGCGGCTCCTCGAGCTAGAGTCGGTCACCGTCAACGACATCATGGTCCCGCGCAGTGAGATTGTTGCGATCGACATCGACGACGACATGGCAGACGTGATGAACGTCATTGCCAACAGCCAGCACACCCTGATGCCGGTTTATAAAGAATCCATCAACAACGTCCTCGGCATCCTGCATCTGCGTCGCCTCGCACGCCTGCTTCACGAGGAGGACTTCAACAAGGCAGACCTCCTGCAGCTGACGCGTGAGCCGTACTACGTGCCGGAGGCAACGCCGCTGCACACCCAGCTTCTGAACTTCCAGAAGGAAAGACAGCGTATTGCGCTGGTCGTCGACGAGTATGGTGACGTGCAGGGCATTGTCACGCTCGAGGACATCCTCGAAGAGATTGTCGGCGAGTTCACCAGCGACTTCGCCTCCAACATGCCGGAAATCTCGCCTCAGGAGGACGACAGCTTCGTCATCGACGGCATGGCGGTGCTACGGGAAATCAACCGTGCGCTGCGCTGGGACCTGCCGACCAACGGGCCGAAGACGCTGAACGGCCTGGTGATGGAACATCTGGAGACGATCCCCGAGTCGAACCTGTGCCTGCAGATTGACGCCTACCAGATCGAGACGCTGCAGATCAAAGACAACATCGTGAAAAACATGAAGATCCGCCGCATTGAGCTACCCGATGCGAACGATGACGAAGACGAGGACGATTAGGGAGCCCGGGCGCAGGCCCTGAGGCTCCCGCAAACAGCCTACTTCCTGGACCACCGCCGGTTCATCGCCGAGATGATGGCGTGCAGGCTGGCCGTAATCGTGTTGCGGCTGACGCCAATGCCGTACACCCGGCCGCCGTCTGTGCCTTCCTCGATGGCAAGCAGGCAGATTGCCTTGGCATCGGAACCCTCACCCAGCGCGTGCTCGTGATAGTCGACCACCACCAGCGGCTCATTGAGCGTCTGCACCAGGGCGTTAACGAATGCTTCGATCGGACCCGATCCCTCACCGTCTACGGTTACCAGGTTCTCCGAGACTTCGACGCGGGCCACACAGCGCTGATCTTCGCTTTTGCTGCTCAAGAGATCGTAGTCGACCAGCCTGTAAGGTCCGCTTTCTTCCGTGTACGTGGCAATCAGATGATCGAGAATCTCATCCATCTTGACCTCACGGTCGAGCTGCTCGGTCAGCTCCTGCACCGCGCCGCTGAATTCGACGAGAATGTCCCGGGGCAGACTGACGCCGTAGTACTCTTCCAGCAGGAAGCCGACGCCACCTTTGCCGGACTGGCTGTTGACGCGCACGGTCTCCTTGTAGGAGCTGCCGACATCGGAAGGGTCGATCGGCAGGTAGGGCACTTCCCACTGATCGCGGTCGACCTTCGCCATACCTTTACGGATGGCGTCCTGATGGGACCCCGAAAACGCGGTAAAAACCAGATCTCCGGCGTAGGGATGCCGTTCCGGCACGGCCAGCTTGTTAACAGTCTGCACGACCTCGCGGATGCGCGGCATTTCACGAAAGTCGAGCGTCGGGTCGACGCCTTGACTGAAGAGGTTCATGGCCACGGTGACAACGTCACAGTTGCCGGTGCGCTCCCCATTACCGAAGAGCGTGCCTTCAACCCGCTCGGCACCCGCCATGAGCGCAAGCTCCGTCGCCGCAACCCCGGTGCCCCGATCGTTGTGTGTATGCAGGCTCACGACAATCGACTCGCGATCCGGGAAATTACGGCAGAACCACTCGATCTGGTCCGCGTAAATATTGGGCGTGGACATTTCCACCGTGGATGGCAGGTTGATGATAATCGGCTCATCCGCGGTGGCGCCCCACGTGTTGGCGACGGCGCTGCAGATATCCACCGCGAAGTCGAGCTCGGTGCCGGTAAAGCTTTCCGGGGAGTACTCGAACGTCACCTGGCCGTCGAATTGAGACAGCCCTTCGCGCACGATCTCAGTCCCCTGCACCGCAAGGTCGATGATGCCCTGACGGTCCATTTCGAAGACCACCCGCCGCTGCAGCTCGGAGGTGGAGTTGTACAGATGGAAGATGACGTTCGGCGCACCATCGAGCGCTTCGACGGTGCGCGCAATGAGCTCTTCGCGCGCCTGGCACAGCACCTGCACGCTGACGCCTTCCGGGATACGGTCTTCGTCGATGATACGGCGGATAAAATCGAAATCAGGTTGCGACGCCGCCGGGAAGCCCACCTCAATCTCCGCAAATCCAATTTCCAGGAGCAGATCCCACAGCCTGAGCTTCTCGTCGACGTTCATGGGGTCAATCAGGGCCTGGTTACCGTCCCGGAGATCCACGCTGCACCAGCGGGGTGCCTGGGTCAGCACCTTGCCCGGCCATTGTCGATCCGGCAGCTCGATGGGCTCGAACGCGTGATACTTCTGAAACGGCATCGCGCCGCTGGCCCGGCCGGAAATGTGATGTCTGCTCATTGCTCTTTCCTCGTCTGCATCGCTGCCTCATGAGCACGCAGCGACGGCGAATCATACCTTAAGGTAAGTGATGGGTCGTTGTGTGGTCTGGGTGGGCGCCTTGCCCTGGGGTATGAATATGTGCCGGTTAGACCGGCAGGAGCAGTCGTGCCGCCAGGAGGGGCAGCAGCAGAAGTCGGGCGTTGTGAAGGTGGCTATGTTTCATCACGCCGCGAACTATAGTCCGCTCTAACCGGTTTGCCAACTACCTCGATCACAGTTCGTAGCGCACCGCCTTCGCCGCTGCGCCGGCTTTTGCGCGCGCCGCGTCGATGTTGTCGGCCAGCGCAAGCGCAACCCCCATGCGTCGCTCTCCGGCCACATCGGGTTTACCGAAGAGCCTGACTTGGGTATCCGGCTCTGCAAGCGCCTCATCGAGGCCGCTGAAACTGACGGCGGTCGAACGACCCTCAACGAGGATGACAGCCGACGCCGAGGGTCCGCGCTGTGCAATGTTGGGAATCGGCAAACCGAGGATAGCCCGGGCGTGCAGCGCAAACTCGCTGAGATCCTGACTGATGAGTGTCACCATGCCCGTGTCGTGGGGACGCGGGCTGACTTCGCTGAAGTAGACCTGATCATCCTTGACAAAGAACTCCACACCAAACAATCCATAGCCGCCGAGCGCCCCGGTGACGAGCGCTGCAATACGCTCGCTTTCCCGAATGGCGGCGTCACTCATCGGCTGCGGCTGCCAGGACTCCTGGTAATCACCGCCGACCTGGCGATGTCCAATAGGGGCACAGAAGGAAACGCCGCCCGCGTGCTGCACGGTCAGGAGCGTAATCTCGTAGTCGAAATCGACAAACCCTTCGACGATGACTTTGCCGGCAGCACCCCGCGCGTCTTCGATCGCATACGCCCAGGCCGCAGCGGCCGCCTCCGCGTCACGTACCGTGGATTGGCCTTTACCTGAGCTCGACATGACCGGCTTGACCACACACGGATATCCGATGGTCTCGAGCGCTTTCTGGTACTCATCTTCGCTTTCGGCAAACTGGAACGGCGACGTGAGCACGCCGAGCTCCTGGGCTGCAAGCAGACGGATACCCTCCCGATCCATGGTCAGCCGTGCTGCCCGCGCGGTGGGAATCACCCTGAGCCCTTCCGCTTCGAGCTCAACGAGCGTCGGTGTGGCAATGGCTTCTATTTCCGGAACCACCAGGTCCGGTGCCTCTGCGGCGATCACGCCGCGCAGGGCCTCGCCGTCGAGCATGTTGACGACGTGACTGCGATGCGCCACTTGCATCGCGGGCGCGTTGGCATAGCGGTCGACGGCAATGACTTCGACGCCCAGCCGCTGCAGCTCAATGACAACTTCTTTGCCGAGCTCACCGGAACCAAGCAGCATGACTTTGACCGCCGACGGAGACAGCGGCGTGCCGATCACCGGCCTGGACTCAGCCATCCCGCGACGCCTCCGCCTGCGCGCTCAGCTGATCGCGAAACCGGCGGGCATTCTCGACGTAGTGTCTGGCACCCATACGAATCGCCATGCCTTCTTCTTCGGACAGCGTCTTGACGATTTTGCCCGGTGAACCGAGCACCATGGAATTGTCCGGAATTTCCTTGTTTTCGGTAATGAGCGCGTTGGCGCCAATGATGCAGTTCCTGCCGATTTTGACCCCGTTCAGCACGACCGCGTTGATGCCAATCAAGGAACCTTCGCCAATCTCACAGCCGTGCAGCATCACTTTGTGGCCGATGGTCACATCCGGACCGATGGTCAGCGGATACCCGGGGTCCGTGTGCAGCACCGCACCATCCTGAACGTTGCTGCCGGTGCCAACCGTGATGAGCTCGTTGTCCCCGCGCAGCACCGCGTTGAACCACACGCTCGCGTCGGGTTTGAGTAGAACGTTCCCGACCACTACCGCGGAATCCGCGACCCAGTAGTCCCCTTCAGCACGTACCGCGTGCTGTCCCAGCTGATAGAGCAAAACAAGCCCCCCATTCACAAACTTTTACATGGTAAGGAAGCTCGGAACAAATCTCAAAAGCCGTGAAAACGCAGCGTTGCACGCATCCGCATAACAAAGTCATTACACGCCTCGATGGCGATTACTGCATAGTGAGGCGCTCGACTGGGGGCATCACAAAGATCACATGAAACAGAAACTGCCAGCGTTCGATGTACTGGTAGATATGGCGCGCAACGATCCCCAAAGCCTGGAGAATCTGCGCCGTAGACTGACCAACAAGGTCATCCAATCTGCCAGCACAGATGAGCAGCGCCGCCGCCTCGAAGGCCTGCAATTCCGTGTCGACATGGAGCGCAAGCGTGCGCGTTCGCCGCTGGCCGCAACGATCAAGATTTCTGAAATGATGTGCCATTCCCTGGCCGATCTGCACCGTTCCATGGTCACGCCGCTGGTCAGCGAAGTGACGGACGAGCCTGAGCAATCCGCAACCGTCCTCTCCTTCCCCGGCGCCAGCGAAGACTAAACGGCGGGACGCCGCTATACTGCGGGGCCTATGAAATTCTGCAGCAACTGTGGCGCGACGCTGTCGTGGATTGTGCCTGAGGGCGACAACCGCGAGCGGCACGTCTGCACAGCTTGCAACACCATCCACTACGTCAACCCGCGCATCGTCGCCGGCTGCCTGCCGGTCTGGGAAGACCGCATCATGCTGTGCCGCCGCGCGATCGAGCCGCGGCGCGGCTACTGGACTCTGCCCGCGGGATTTCTGGAGAACGGTGAGACAATCGCGGCTGGCGCGGCCCGGGAGACCGCCGAGGAAGCCAATGCCCGCGTGCGCGATCTCGAGCTATACACCGTCTTCAGCCTGCCTCACATCTCCCAGGCGTACATGTTCTTCAGGGCTGAGCTAGAGGATCTGGACTTCTCGAGCGGCATGGAAACGCTGGAGGTTGAGCTCTTCAGCGAGGCACAGATACCCTGGCAAGAACTCGCCTTCCCTGTCATCACACAGTCGCTCGAATTCTATTTCGAAGATCGCAAAAGCGGCGCATTCCCGGTGCGCAGCCGGGAGATTCACATTCAGCGCAGACGCTAACCCAGCGCCACGCGGGCGTTGCGAAAGAGCCGCAGCCAGGGTCCGTCTTCGCCCCAGGCGGAATCGCGCCAGACGTTCTGGCAGCTTCGGTAACCACGTTCCGGGTGCGGCATCATGATCAGCACGCGCCCGTCTGCGGCAGTGACGCCGGCCAGACCGAGGGCTGCGCCGTTGGGATTGGCCGGGTAGGTTTCCGTCACCTCGTGGTTGCTGTCCACATACTGCAGCGCAACCTGCTGTGCGCTCGACAGCAACGCCAGATCTTCGCCACCGCGAAACTCGGCGCGGCCTTCTCCATGCGCCACGGCCACCGGCAGCACGCTACCGTGCATGCCGTCGAGCCAGGGAGACGCGGCGTCGGTAATCTGCGCCAACACCACGCGTCCCTCGAACTGTTCAGATCGATTGCGCACGAACCGCGGCCAGCGTTCCGCACCCGGTATGAACTCGTGCATCTGACTCAACATCTGGCAGCCGTTGCAGATGCCAAGAACCAGCCTGTCGGCCGCAAAAAACTCGGCAAACTGTTCCCTGACCGTATCGTTGAAGAGCGCCGACTTGGCCCAGCCTCCGCCGCCACCGAGCACGTCACCATAAGAAAAGCCGCCGCAGGCGACCAGCGCCTGGTACTGGTCGAGAGAGGTGGCACCGCTGATGAGATCGCTCATGTGCACATCCACGCAGTCAAAACCGGCCGCGGCAAAAGCTGCCGCCATTTCCAGCTGGCCGTTGACGCCCTGCTCACGGAGCACCGCAATACGCGGAGCGGTCCCGCCGACCCGCGGAGCGGCGACGTCTTCTGACGGATCGTAAGTGAGCCGTGCCGAGAGCCCGGGATCGGCCAAGCGGGTTGCTGCAATGGCGTTGAACTCTTCGTCAGCGCAGCTTTCATCGTCGCGCAAACGCTGCAGTGCATGACTGGTGCGCGCCCAGGAACGCTGCCAGTCCGCACGCGTTCCCTCTATCAACACCTCTTCGCCGCGGGTAACGACAATGGACTCGTCATCCATGGCCTGCCCGAGATCGGCAACCGCAACGGGACAGGCTGCCACGAAGTCGGCAACCGCCGCCTCCGGGACCTGCACGACAATGCCAATCTCCTCATTGAAGAGGAATTCGATGGGATCGTCATCCGCGGGCAGCGCAATGCGCAGACCGCAGCGGCCCGCAAATGCCATTTCCGCAAGCGTTGCCAGCAGTCCACCATCAGCGCGGTCGTGCATCGCGGTGATGCGGCCTGTGCGTCGCTCTGTCAGCACAAACTCCAGGAGCGCACGAAGTGCCCGGGGATCTTCGACATCAGGCGCTTCGTTGCCAAGCTGCCGGTAGGCCTGGGCGAGGCAGCTGCCGCCCAGACGTGAGCCGCCGAGGTGCAGAAGCAGCAGACGCGCGGGCGCGTCGAGCTTGAGCTCCGGCGTTGTCGTCAGGTTGACGTCGCGCACCGGCGCAAAGGCAGAAACGATCAGGGTCACCGGCGAGGTGACTGACTTGTCCCTGCCGTCTTCCTGCCAGCGGGTCTGCATGGACAAAGAGTCCTTGCCGACGGGGATGGCAATTCCCAGCGCGGGACAGAACGATTCACCGACGGCATGCACGGCGTCATAGAGACTCTGCTCTTCGACGTTGCTCCCCGCCGCCGCCATCCAGTTGGCGCTCAGAACCACTCGCTCGAGATCTTCGAGGTCAGCGCTCACGAGATTGGTCAGCGCCTCGGCAACCGCCATACGCGCAGCCGCCGCCGGGTCAATGAGGGCCAGCGGGCTACGCTCTCCCATCGCAAACGCTTCACCGCGATGACTGCGGTAGCCACGAATCGTCACCGCAGCGTCCGCCACCGGCACCTGCCAGGGACCGATCATCGGCTGGCAGGCAACCTGGCCGGTAATCGAGCGGTCGCCGATGGTGATGAGAAACTGTTTGCTGGCAACTGCCGGAAACTGCAGCACCCGCGCAACCGCTTCAGACAGGCTGATCCCTTCGAAGTCCAGCGCCGGTGTGACAATCTCCTCGCGCTCGAACTGCCGCTGCATTCTGGGCGGCTTGCCGAGCAATACCTCCAGAGGGAGATCCACCGGATGGTTGTCGAAGTGACTGTCGTGGACGCTGAGACGGCCGTCGGCGGTAGACCGTCCCACCACCGCATACGGACAGCGTTCGCGGGTACAGAACGCTTCGAACGTTGCGAGCGCCTCTGCGTCGATACCGAGCACGTAACGCTCCTGGGCTTCGTTGCACCAGATCTCGAGCGGCGACATGCCGCTGTCTGCAATCGGCAGAGCACGCAGCTCAAACGCACCTCCCGCGTTCGCGTCATGCACGAGCTCGGGCAGCGCGTTCGACATGCCACCGGCACCAACGTCGTGAATCAGCCTGATTGGATTGTCCCCGCCAAGCGCACAGCAGGCGTCAATGACCTCCTGGCAACGCCGCTCCATTTCCGGATTGCCGCGCTGCACGGAAGCAAAGTCGAGATCCGTTGTGCTCGTCCCGGAAGCCATGCTCGAAGCCGCGCCCCCACCCAGGCCAATCAGCATCGCCGGTCCGCCGAGAACAACGAGTGCCGTGCCCGCGGGAAAATCGGTGGCGTCGACATGGTCTTCGCGCACGGTGCCCACACCGCCGGCTATCATCACCGGTTTGTGGTACCCGCGTACGCGCTCATCCACCTCGAGCTCAAAGGTACGGAAGTAGCCGTTGATGGCCGGCCTGCCGTATTCGTTGTTGAAGCTTGCTCCGCCAATGGGTCCTTCGAGCATGATGTCGAGGGCTGACGCCATGTGTGCAGGCTTCCCGGTGTCGAGCTCCCACGGCTGCGGTAAACCCGGAATGTTGAGGTGCGAGGTGGTGAATCCGGTCAACCCGGCCTTGGGTTTGGAACCACGTCCGACCGCACCCTCGTCACGGATCTCTCCGCCGGAGCCGGTTGCTGCCCCCGGGAAAGGCGCAATGGCGGTCGGGTGGTTGTGCGTTTCCACCTTCATGAGGATGTGGTTCGGTTCGGTGCTGTAGGCATAGCGGCGAGAGATCGGATCACACCACAGGCGGTCGTCGACGGCACCTTCGATGACGGCTGCGTTGTCGCTGTACGCGCTCAAAATACCGCGTCCGTTCACCTGATTGTACGTGTTGCGGATCATGCCGAAGAGCGACTTCGACTGCGGTTTGCCGTCTATGAGCCAGTCTGCGTTGAAAATCTTGTGACGGCAGTGCTCGGAATTGGCTTGCGCAAACATCATGAGCTCAGCGTCCGTGGGGTCCCGAGCGAGGACCGCATAAGCTTCGTGGAGGTAGTCGATTTCGTCTTCCGAAAGCGCGAGTCCGAGCGTTTCGTTGGCGCTGACGAGCGCTGCCCGCCCGTCTGCATGGAGATTGACGAGTGCAACTGGCGCCGGCTGGTGGTGCTGGAACACTTCATCGAAGCGCTCCTCAGCCTGCACGGACTCGGTCATGCGGTCGTACAGGAGGCCAACGTCTACCTCTTCGAACCTCACGCCGTCTTCGACAAACCAGCGCACGCCCCTCTCCACCCGAAGCACTTTATCGAGCTCACAGATGGTAAAAATATCCGTGGCTTTGCTCGACCATGGCGAGATCGTCCCGGTGCGGGGTAGCACGGTCACAAGCCGCTCACCCCGCGGCTGCGGCATGTTTTCGTTGGGGCCATAGTCGAGCAGGGCCTGCACTCTGACCATCTCGTCTTCGCTGAGTGGAGCGCTCAGCTCGAGCAGATGGACGTGCTCCGCATAGCAGACCTGCGGTAGCCGCGCCTGCACCTTCGACAGCGCGAAGGTACTGCACGCCGCCTTGCCCGCCAGCGCCAGCAGCAGACCTTCACTCATTGGACGCCTCCGCCCGACGTTGGCTGAAAAACTGCGTGAGCAGCGCGCCGCAGCGTTCGCTGAGCACGCCCGCGGTCACCTCGATCTCGTGGTTCAGCCACGCGCTGTCGAGGAGCGGATGGCTCACCACAACGCCCGCCTTGGGTTCACTGGCGCCGTAGACGAGGCGCGAGATGCGGCTGTGTATCAGCGCGCCCGCGCACATCATGCAGGGTTCCAGCGTCACGTAGAGCGTGGCCCCGGGCAGTCGGTAATTACCCACGCCGACAGCTGCCGCGCGCAGCGCCATGATCTCGGCATGCGCGGTGGGATCGGTCGCTGATATCGGTCGGTTGAAACCGGCGCCGATGAGCCGTCCGTTGTGCACGACAACGGCGCCGACCGGCACCTCCCCGCCGCTGCCGCCACGTTCAGCAAAGCGCAGCGCGCGCGTCATCCAGTACTCGTCTTCTGCGGCATCCACTGGCGCCTTCATCGGAGGGTCCGAATCAGCCATTGTCTGCAACGTTGTCCGCAGCAACGGTGTAATCTTTCACCAGTCATTCGAGGATGTTAAACACAATAAAATCAATAGTTTGCAATGGAAATATCATTCCCACTCGATCGTAGCAGGCGGCTTGGAGGAGATGTCGTACACCACGCGCGAGACGCTGGCGATCTCATTGATGATCCGATTGGAAACCTTCTCGATGAATTCATACGGCAGCCGCGCGCTGCGCGCGGTCATGAAATCGACGGTTTCCACCGCACGCAGCGCAATGACGTGCTCGTAGCGACGCGCATCGCCCACCACGCCAACTGACTTTACCGGCAGGTAAACCGCAAACGCCTGGCTGACCTGGTCGTAGAGATCAGCAGCCCGCAGTTCCTCGATGAAGATGGCGTCCGCCTGGCGCAGCGTCTGTGCATATTCAGTCCGGACCTCGCCGAGAATGCGTACGCCGAGACCCGGCCCCGGGAATGGGTGGCGGAACACCAGCGAGCGCGGCAGGCCGAGGTGCAGACCAATCTCGCGCACTTCGTCCTTGAAGAGTTCCCTGAGCGGTTCCACGAGACCCAGCTCCATACGCTCTGGCAACCCGCCGACGTTGTGATGGGACTTGATCACGTGCGCCTTGCCGTATTTAGATGCCGCGGACTCGATGACATCAGGATAGATGGTGCCCTGCGCCAGCCACTTGACCCCCGGCAGCGCTTTCGCCTCGCGTTCAAACACGTCGATGAACGTGTTACCGATGATCTTGCGCTTTGCTTCCGGTTCCGCCTCCCCGGCCAGGCGTTCCATGAACTCGGTCTCTGCGGCAATGGTCTTGATGTTGAGCGGCAACACGTTGCCA
This sequence comes from Pseudomonadales bacterium, assembly GCA_028285415.1. Taxonomy (GTDB): domain Bacteria; phylum Pseudomonadota; class Gammaproteobacteria; order Pseudomonadales; family Azotimanducaceae; genus UBA4421. The sequence continues at coordinate 131,398 of JANQPF010000001.1, read as the reverse complement.
ATGCCGGACTCCGGCGCAAACGCGGCTTCCACCTCATCGCGCTCCGCCAGGCGCAGCAGACCGTTGTCGACGAAGATGCAGGTGAGCTGATCGCCGATGGCTCTTGCCAGCAACGCCGCAACGACAGAAGAATCGACACCCCCCGAGAGTCCGAGCACTACGTGGTCGTCCCCCACCTGTTCACGTACGCGCTGGATGGCATCCTCGACGATATTGGCGGCCGTCCAGTCGCCGTCACAGCCACAGATGTCTCGCGCAAAATGGTGCAGCAGCGCCTTACCCTGTGCCGTGTGCGTGACCTCCGGGTGAAACTGCACGCCGTAGAGGTGTCGCGCCGTGTTCTCCATGGCTGCGATGGGTGCACTCTCGGTGCTGGCGGTCACCACGAAGCCATCCGGCAGGCGCGTGACCTTGTCGCCATGGCTCATCCAGACGTCAGAACCTTTACCCGGGAACACCCCGAGTGCCGGCAGCAGATCGCTGGGCTCGGCACCAACAACCTGGGCGTGGCCAAATTCGCGGAGATCAGAGCCCATGACCTCACCGCCCAGCTGCTCGGCCAGCGTCTGCATGCCATAGCAGATGCCAAGCACCGGCACGCCAAGGTCGAGGATGGCCTGGCTGATCCGGGGGGTGGTGCCGGCAGTGACCGTTTCGGGTCCACCCGAGAGGATGATCCCACGCGGCGCCAGCGCCTCGACAAACTCGTCGGGGACATCAAACGGGTGAATCTCACAGTAGACGCCAGACTCGCGCACGCGCCGCGCGATCAGCTGAGTGTACTGCGATCCAAAATCGATTATCAGCAGGCGCTGATCGTGAATGTTATGCACTGCTTCTCAGGGCCTAGCTGACAGGATAATTGGGCGCTTCTTTGGTGATGCTGACGTCGTGGACGTGCGACTCCGCCATACCGGCGGAGCTGACCCTCACGAACTCGGGCTCGGTGCGCATGGTGGCGATATCGGGACAGCCCGTGTAGCCCATCGAGGCACGCACGCCCCCCATCAGCTGATGCACGATCGGACCCACCGGTCCGCGGTAGGCCACGCGTCCTTCGATGCCCTCGGGCACGAGCTTGCGGCCGTCACCTTCGATTTCCTGGAAGTAGCGGTCGCTCGAACCGTTACTCTGGGACATGGCACCCATCGAACCCATACCGCGATAAGATTTGTACGTGCGTCCCTGATACAGCTCGACTTCACCGGGCGCTTCGTCCGTGCCCGCAAGAAGACTGCCAACCATGACCGCACTGGCACCGGCAACGAGCGCTTTGGCAATGTCGCCGGAGTAGCGGATACCACCATCGGCAATCACTGGCACGTCGTCGTCTTCTGCGGCGCGGTTCGCTTCGGCAATGGCCGTAATCTGCGGCACCCCGATCCCCGCAACGATCCGCGTGGTGCAGATGGAGCCGGGACCAACGCCAACCTTCACCGCGTCGGCACCGGCATCGATGATCGCGCGGGCGCCGTCGTAAGTGGCAACGTTGCCGCCGATCACGTCGAGATCGGGATAAGTCTGTTTCATCCAGCGGATGCGGTCGAGGACCCCCTGGGAGTGGCCGTGAGCGGTATCGACGACCACAATGTCGACGCCCGCTTCAACCAGAGCGGCCACGCGTTCGTCGGTGTCAGCGCTCGTACCCACGCTTGCACCGACGCGCAGCTGTCCATGGTTGTCTTTGCAGGCGCTCGGATAGGCCTGTGCCTTCGCGATGTCTTTGACCGTCACCATACCGGTGAGCGCAAAGTTCTCGTCCACCAGGAGCACCTTTTCGATTCGGTGTTCGTGCAGCATCTGCGTAACTTCATCGATGCTGGTGCCTTCAACCGCCGTGACGAGCCGATCTTTGGATGTCATTACATCTGAAACAAGCGCATCAACGCGTCCTTCGAAACGCACGTCACGACTGGTGACGATGCCAACGAGACGGTTACCTTGAACGACCGGCACGCCCGAAATTTTGTGCTCGAGGGTCGTCTGGTAAAGCTCCTGGATCGTGGCGTCCGGCGTGATGGTAATCGGGTCGCGGATGATGCCGGACTCGAACTTTTTCACGGCACGCACTTCTTTCGCCTGCTGCTCGATCGACATACTCTTATGCACGATGCCGATGCCGCCTTCCTGAGCGATGGCAATCGCCAGCCGCGCCTCGGTGACGGTGTCCATGGCTGAGGACATCAGCGGTATGTTGAGTTGGATCCCGCGCGTCAATCGCGTGCGCAGCGACACTTCGGAGGGCAGGACTTGGGAATGGGCAGGCAGGAGGAGAACGTCGTCAAACGTGAGTGCGTCGTTGGCGATACGCAGCATTTAGAACCCCGCAAAAGCGGCATTTTACCGACCCATATCAGATATGTAAATTAGGTACACTTCGCCCATGACCGCAGTTGCGCAAAAAACCGTTCTCAGCGTCAGCGAGCTCAACCGCCAGGCACGCATTACGATCGAAGAGCGGTTCCAACAGGTCTGGGTCATGGGGGAGATGTCCAATTTCGTCAAACCGCGCTCAGGTCACTGGTATTTTTCACTGAAAGACGAGCAGGCCCAGGTGCGCTGCGCCATGTTCGTCAACAGAAACCGCGCCGTCCGCATGCAGCCCGGTGACGGTCAGCTGGTGATGGTGCGCGGTCGCGTCAGCCTCTACGAAGGCCGCGGCGAGTTTCAAGTGATTGTCGATCACATGGAACCTGCAGGCGCTGGTGCGCTGCGCCAGGCTTACGATCAGCTCAAAGCCAAGCTCGCCGACGAAGGTCTCTTCGACGCGACCCGCAAACGGCCACTGCCGAGGTACCCGCGCCGTTGCGTGGTTGTCACCTCTCCCACCGGGGCAGCCTTCAAAGACGTGCTTGCAGTGTGGCAGCGCCGCTATCCGGCCCTGGAGGTCGTTCTCGTACCAAGCGCCGTCCAGGGTGCAGACGCGGAGGCACAGCTCATCGAGGCCATCGCCAGGGCCGGTAAAATACCCGCGGACGTGCTGCTTCTGACCCGCGGCGGCGGCAGTCTGGAAGACCTCTGGAGTTTCAACCTGGAAGGCGTGGCGCGCGCGTTGGCAGCCTGCCCGTTACCGAGCGTTTGCGCCGTGGGTCACGAGATTGACGTCTCCATCTGCGACTTCGTTGCAGACGTGCGCGCACCCACGCCATCCGCCGCGGCCGAGCTGATTGTGCCTGACGCGCGTCACCTCATGGCACAGTTCGGCGCTCTGCAACGCGATCTCATCAACACCTGGCAGCGTCTGCACCAGCTGCTGCAGCTGACCGTGCGCAATCTCAGCCTGCAGGTGGCCAGTCCCCGTACCGTTCTGGAACAGGCGAGCCAGCGGCTCGACGATCTGAGCGGACGCCTGCAGCGCCGCCAGCAGCACCGGCTGGAAGTTCTGGTCCTGAAACTCACCGCGCTCAATCGACAGCTGCGCGCGCATGGACCGACGGAGCGTCTGCAGGCCACCAGCGATCAGCTTGCACAGCTCAAACTGCGGTTGCGCGCCACCGCGACGAGCGGTCTCGAGCGACAACAGCAGCGCCTGGAAACGCTGTCGCGCATGCTGCACGGCGTCAGCCCCCTGCCGACGCTTGCCCGCGGCTATGCGCTCGTGACGGATGCCGAGGGAGAGGTTGTGTCCGACACCCGCGAACTCTCGACGGGAGATGTCATCAAAACGTACTTCAACGAAGGCGCAATCACCTCGCGCGTTGCAGACGTCGATCCAAACGCCAGCCTGGAGAATCGAAAATCAACTTGAACCGCGCCTTGATCACCGCAGCCGCTCTTCTGATCGCTGTCTTCACGAGCACCTCAGCCAGCGCCGGTGCTTTCCCCGGCGGCGTCTACAGCTGGCGTCTTCCCGCCGGCGCCGAGAACGTTCGGTTCGCCAAAAAGCCGGTCATGATCGTCAACGGCACCGCGCTGGTTGGACTCGGTCTTTCCCAGGCGGTGGGTAAAGCGGACCTCACGTACACCGTCAACGGTGAGGAACAGACCCATACGTTCGCCGTCAGCGGCAAATCCTACACCGAGCAACACCTTGAGATTGCCAATCGAGCCATGGTGAATCCGCCGGCCGAAACCCTGGAGCGCATCAGCGAGGAGAGTCGGCGTCAGCGCCGCCTTTATGCGAGCTTCGCGCAGACACCCGACGCGCTCGTCGAGGGTGAGGCCGCGGGCTTCATGCAACCGCTGCAAGGCATCATTACGAGCCTCTTCGGGCACCGCCGATTCTTCAACGGTCAGCCGCGCAGGCCTCACAGCGGTCTCGACATCGCCGCGGAAACGGGCACGCCGGTTGCGTCCGCCGGCGCCGGCGTTGTCACGCTGGCGGACGATCTCTATTTCAATGGGAACACCGTGTTCGTCGATCACGGCCAGGGTTTGGTCACCATGTATTGCCACCTCAGCGAAACCACGGTGGGGGTGGGTGATCGGGTCGAGCAGGGGGACATCATCGGCCTCGTCGGCGCAACGGGTCGAGTGACCGGCGCGCACCTGCACTGGACCGTCAGCTTGAATGGCAACCGGGTGGACCCGCCCACATTCCTGATCACGCTGAACGCGGCCCTCGCCGTAGCCGAATAGCTAACGGCGCTTGCGGTGTTTGATCAGCCGTTTGCGGCGCGCCTTCTGGCGCGGCGTCAGCTCGTTGCGCTTACCGGCAAACGGGTTTTCGGCACCTTTGAAATCGAGCTTCACGGGATTGCCAACGAGATCGAGCGCTTCGCGGAATCCGTTTTCGAGATACCGGCGGTAACTCGCCGGTAACGATTCGAGCTGGTTTCCATGTATGACCACCCGCGGCGGGTGTGCGCCCGCGCGCGTGGCGACTTTGACCTTGATCTGCCGCCCGCGCACCGAAGGAGCGGGATGCGCAGCCACGAGGTTGCGCACGAGGCGGGTGAGCAGCGACGTGGACACGTCAAACTCGCCGGCTTCGTAAACCCGGTCGATCAACGCGAAGAGATGTCCAACCCCGGTACCGTGCAGCGCGGATATCCGCTGTAACGGCACCCAGGGCACAAAACCCAGGCGGCGATCGACCGTCTGCTTCACGTGGTCACGCTGGTCGACGTCCAGCCCGTCCCACTTGTTGACTGCGACAATCAGCGCGGAGCCGGCGTCGAGGGCGTATTGCAGAACGTGCAGGTCCTGCTCGACCACCCCTTCCGTGGCATCCACGACAAGAATGACCACGTGGGCTCGCTCCATCGCCTGCAGCGCTTTGACGACGGAAAACTTCTCCGTTATTTCCTCCACGCGGCCTTTGCGTCGAACCCCCGCCGTGTCGATCAGCACGTAGTCGGTACCCTCTCGATTGAACGGCACATCAATCGCATCTTTGGTGGTGCCCGGCATGTCGTAAACCACCTGACGCTCTTCGCCGATCATGCGGTTGACGAGGGTGGACTTGCCGACGTTGGGGCGGCCCACAACCGCAACCCTGATCCCAACAAGCTCATCAACGGTACTGCCTGTTGTTTCCGACGGCAGCGCCGCGAGCACCTCGAGCAGGCGTTCAGTCAGCGTGCGGATGCCGCGACTGTGACTCGCCGAAATCAGGAGCGGATCGACAAATCCGAACTCGGCAAACTCAGCCGTCGCCTGGTCGGCGTTGATGCCATCAATTTTGTTGATGACGGGAATGAAGTGGACGTTCTGGCGCCTGAGATAGTCGACGACGTCGTCGTCGGCGGCGGTTACCCCGTCTCTGCCGTCGAGCAGCAGCACCACCGCATCAGCCTCGGCAACGGCCAGCTTGGTCTGCTCCGTGAGCACTTCAGACAGCACGTCGTCACCGAAAAGCCCTCCCGTATCGATGAGCGTGACGGATTGGCCGTGCAAGGTGCAGCGACCGTACCTTCGGTCCCTCGTGAGACCGGGCACATCGGCCACGAGCGCATCGCGGCGTTTTGTCAGACGGTTGAATAGGGTCGATTTACCGACGTTGGGGCGGCCCACCAGGGCGATGGTGGGAACCACGGCTCACCTCAGCTCGACGGTAAGCGCGTGCAGTCCACCTGAGTTGCCGAGGACGAAGAGCGTCCCGTCAGCAACCAGCATGGCGCTGCGGATGCCGTCACCGTCGATCTTACGGCGGCCCAGATGCCGTCCGTCGCGCTGCGCAATGACGTGCAGGTAACCCTCTTCGTCGCCCACTGCCAGGTAGTTCGAAAACGCAACGGGTGGGCTCAGGCGGCGCCGCTTGAAGTCCTCCTGCGTCCACGCAATCTCACCGGACAGCTGATCGATTGCGGTGATCACGTCTTCGTCGTCGACTACGTAAACCTGGCCGTAGCCCTCAGCGAGGTCCAGGTAAGTGGAGATCTCGTGTTCCCAGCGCGGCCGTCCGTCGCGCAGAGACAGCGCTTTGACCCGGCCCTGATAGGAACCCACATAAGCGACGGCACCGCTGATGAGCGGCGTTGCGTCGACGTCAACCAGACGCTCGAGCTCCGAGCGGCCTTCCGGCAGCATCACGCGATGTTCCCAGATGGGTTCGCCGTTACTGGCGCGCAGGGCGGAAACTTTGCCGTTCGCAAAACCCGAAAAGACGGTATCGTTATCGAAGGCGGGGCTGCTCGTACCCCGGAGCGTAAGGATCGGCACCTGGTTGTCGAACGACCAGACGGAGCTGCCGTCTTCCGTGGAAAGCGCAACCAGCCGCCCGTCAATCGTCTGCGCATAAACGAGACCAGCACCGGCGCTTGGCGCCGACACGACTTCGCTGCCAAGCGCTGCCCGCCATGCCTCCGCGCCGTCGCTCGCCTGCAGGGCCACCACTTCGCCTTTCGTCGTGCCAAGGAGAACCAGACCCTCGCCCGCACCGACTCCGCCTGAAACGAAGCTGGGGTCGCGTCGATCGATGAAGTTGAACGAGGAGAACATGCCGCGATCGAGACGCCCTACCTCGCCGCGCCAGACGCGTTTGCCCGAAAACCGGTCACGCGCCTCGACCACGCCATAACCGTCAGCAGCAATTATCCGGTCCGCAACGACCGCGGGGGCCAAACGCAGGTATTTCTTCCCGAGCCCGTCGCCGACGCCGGCGCGCCATTGCCGATCGAGTTTCACCTCCGCCTTGAATTTGACGAGCTCCGCCGGTTTTGCCGGATCTTCACCTTCGTCGCCGTCCACCCAGGGCAGCCAGGTGAACCAGCTGCAGCCGCTCAGGAGCACGAGCGCTGCGGCGAAGAAGCTTGCCCGGGACATCACGGCCACCCGATGTGACGCTGACGCCGTCATTCGTCGTCTGCCTCTGTCGACGTATCCGCTCCATCCGCCGGCGTCTCAGCGGCCGCCTCTGCAGCCGCCTCAGCTTCCGCAACCGCTTCCTCCGCCGCATCGGCTACCGCGTCTTCAGCCGCCACGGCTTCGCCGCCGAGCGCTTCTTCGGCCTCCTGCAGCGCGGTCGCCAGGGAGTCCGTCTGCGGCACGTAGCTGCCTTCGAACGGGGCCGCGTTTTTCAGCTTCATGTCGAGTACCGGGCGCACGTCACCCTCGGAGAGGCTGGCAACGGCCGCTTCGTAGGCCTGGTGCGCCGCGGCCATGTCACCCCGCGCGGCATGGATGTCACCCTGCACCTCGAGCGCAAGACCTCGGTAGCCTGCGCTCTTGATACTCGCAAGCGTGGCCAGAGCCGCCTGTGAGCGGTCGAGCCCCTGCTGCACTTTCGCGAGCCGTATTTTGGCGAGATCCGCAAGCAGGTCGTCGCCGGCCGTAGCCACAGCTTCGGACAGCGCATCGGCGGAGGCCTCCAGATCACCTGCTTCTGCGGCATCGCTAGCCTGCTCGAAGAGCACGAATGTGTGGTAAGCCGTACCTGCGTGCGCAGATGCAATCGTTGCCGCAGCAGCATCTCGGGCGGCACCTTCCGCCTCCTGATACTCCGCATAAGTCTGCGCCGCTTCGAAATTCTGCGTCTCGGAGTGACTGCCGTACCATTGCCAGCCGCCAACCGCCGCAACGCAGACGACCAGCGTGACGATCAGCGAGGTGCCGTTCTCGTCCCACCAGGATTTCATTCTGGCAATTTGCTCTTCTTCGCTCAGATACTCCGACACCCAAAACCTCTATCGCTGTTGTTCCTGTTGTCCGCCGCCCTCGACGGCGCTGCCACGCGCGTCAGCCGCTTGAACCGGGAAATTGGTTCGCGACTATACACGCAATTGCTTCATTCTCGGACAGTGTTTGCTGTTCGCCGTTCACCAGATGCTTCAGCGTCAGCATGCCCGCATCCAGCTCGTCACGACCGACCAGCACTGCCCACGTCGCACCGCACGCATCCGCCCGCTTCATCTGCTTCTTGAGGTTGCCACCGCCCATGTGCATACGTACCCGCGCCTCGGTTGCCTCGCGCAGCCTCTCGGCGATGCCGAGAACCGCGGCCGTCTGCGTGCTGTCGAGGCTGCAGACATAGACATCCGCCCCCGCCGCCATTGGATCCTGATGCACAACTTCATGCAGGAGCGCGGTACGGTCGAGTCCAATCGCAAACCCCGCTGCCGGCGTCGGCTTACCGCCCAGACGTTCTACCAGGCCGTCGTAGCGGCCACCTCCGCAGAGCGTTCCCTGTGCGCCCAGGTCATCCGTAATCCACTCGAACACCGTGTGCGTGTAGTAATCCAGGCCGCGTACCAGATTGGGGTTGTGCACGTAGTGGATACCGAGCGCATCGAGCATACCGAGGAGCTCTGCGAAATGTGCGTGGCTCTCGGCATCGACGAACTCCGGCAGCCGGGGGGCTTCCGCCAGCAGCGCCTGCGTCGCCTCAGCCTTGCTGTCGAGAATACGCAGCGGGTTGGTAGTGAGGCGTCGCTGGCTGTCTTCGTCGAGCTTCCCCTGGTGCGGGGTCAGGTAGGCCACCAGCGCCTCGCGGTAGGCCCGGCGTGCGGGTGCTGCGCCCAGCGTGTTGATTTCCAGGCGGACGTTCGCCGCTATACCGAGCCTGCGCCAGCACGTCGCGCTGAGCGCCAGGAGCTCCGCATCGATGTCCGGGCCGGCCAACCCGAACGCTTCGACGCCAATTTGATGGAACTGCCGGTAGCGACCCCGCTGTGGTTTTTCGTAGCGGAACATGGGGCCGCTGTAGAACACCCGCTGGGTCTGGTTGTATAAAAGGCCGTTCTCCTGCAGCGCGCGCACGCAGCTGGCAGTGCCTTCCGGCCGCAGGCTGAGGCTTGCGTCATCCCGATCGAGCAGCGTGTACATTTCCTTTTCGACGATGTCCGTGGCCTCACCGACGCCGCGGGCAAAAAGCTCCGTGAACTCCAACAGCGGCAGGTGAACTTCTTCATAGGCCGCGCTGTGCAAGACCTCTCTCACGGCTTCTTCGATGACCCGCCAGCGCCGTGCCTCCGGCGGGAGAACGTCACGCATGCCTCGGATTGCTTGAACCATCTGCCTCGCCCTACTGCCCCAGGACCAGGTTGGCTACGTTGTTACGCGTGTGGGGTGTCAAGGCAATGGGTTCTGCATTGAAAAGCAGCACAACGCCAGGTGCATAACCAAGCAGCACACGGTACGGTCCGGCCCCAACAAACTCGAGCGTCTGCCCCCCGCGGCCAAGATCGCCGTACAGCTGTACACCGGCGGTATCTTTGATTTCGACCCAGCAATCTTCGCTGAAAACGAGCGTCAGACGATCGTCACCATCCGGCGTCAAACGCCGAGCCGGATCGGTACTGGCTGCAGTCTCCGCACTCTCTACATTCTCTACACTTCCGCGATCGATGGACGACGGCGCAGCGGCTGAGGTTTCCAGCGCAGCAGGCAACACCTCTGCGGCGGCTGGGCCCGTGTCAGGCTCGAAACCAACCGTTTCGACCGCCTGCAACGACGGGTCTTCCAGGAATTCATCAGCAACTGCGGCCGCGTCTACCTGCATGTCTGACGCTTCGAGCGCAGCAGCACCCTCGGATGCCGCAGCTTCCTGTGCGGTCGTTGACACTGAGGCAGCAGCGGGCAGATCGTCGCCGGGCGCGTCCTCGCCCGATCCCAGCGTGACGAAGAGCAGAACCAGCGCCACGAGCGCCACTGCCGCGCCGATCATGACGGGCGGCTGGCGCAGCTTCATCAGGACATCTGCCGTCGATATCGGGACCGTGCCTGTCGAAGCCGTCTCAGTCGATTCGACGTCACCCTGGTCGAAGGCCAGAGCCGTAATCAAGGGATCAGGGTCAAGCTCTAACAGTTTTGCATAAGCACGAACGTAGCCTCTGGTGAACACGTGCGCAGGCAGACGCGTTTTGTCGCCATGCTCAATCGCATCGATCGTGGTGATCGGCAGGTGCAGAGCGTCAGCAACTTCCCGCTGCGTAATCCCGACCGCTTCTCGCGCACGCTGCAGGGCAACCCACGGCGACTCTCCGGCTAACTCTTCGCCTGACATTGATCTGCCTGTTTGGGGAAGAGGTTCTTCAACGCGAGCGCGTTGCTGGCCACCTGGTCCGCATCACCCAGCGCCGTGTGCACCTTCACACCCAGGCACAGGCTGCGCGCGTTCTGCCGCGCCATGGTTTTGTATTCGAGCAACCGTGCCGCCGCTTGTTGGTACTCACCTCGGCCGTACGCCATGTCCGCCAGCTCCAGCGTCGCGCGGGGTTGACGGAAGTTCAGTTCGAGCGCCCGCTTGAAGTTGGCCTCTGCCGCTTCTGCATTGCCGGCGCGAAGGTTGGCAAGCCCCAGGTTTTCGAACGCCTGGCCGCGGGCGCGGTAGTTGGTGTCCCGGACCAGTTTGGACAGCTGCAACACAGCTTCATCGTAACGTCCCTGGTCGTAGAGGAAGGAGCCGTAGTTATTGAGCGCTTGTGAGTTCCGGGGTTCCAGCCGCAGCGCCCTCCGATAGTGCGTCTCCGCCAGCTCATACTCGTTCTCAGCGTGGTTGACGATTGCCGTCAACACGTGTGCTTCCACGCTGGTGGGATCAATTTCCAACGCCCGCTCGAGCGGCTCTTTCGCGCGTGTCAGATCACGCTGCTCAATATAGCCGCGGGCGAGATCGAGCTGCGCCGTCACCCGATCTTCCTTGGGCGCCGGCGCCGGCAGGCCGCCGCTGGTCTCCGTGACACAGCCACCCAGTGCGAGGGTGACGAGGAAGGTCAATGCGGCGCCGGAAAGTACTGGATGGATTGCTTTGATTTTCATAGCTGGTTGCTCGTATCGCCTCATGCGGTGCTGCGGGCTATCACACTGTCTTGCGCCAGGCGTTCGCGATAACGCTGCTGACGCTTCGTCCGATCTTTGACCTGGCCTACCAGCTGACCGCACGCTGCATCGATGTCTTCGCCGCGCGTGGTGCGCAGCATGGTCGCATAACCCTGATTCATCAAGTGCGTTTGAAAGCGCCGGATGTCTTCCGTGGCAGGCCTTTCGTACCCCGAGCCGGGGAACGGGTTGAAGGGAATGAGGTTGATTTTGCAGCGCAGGTTTTTCAGGAGTGCTGCCAGCGCTTTGGCATGCTCCAGCTGATCATTGACCCCACGCATCAGGGTGTATTCGATGACAAGCTTGCGGTGCGGACCAAGGCGGCTCACGTAGTGCTGACAAGCCGCCATCAGCTCGGCAATGGGGTATTTGCGATTGATGGGTACCAGCTCGTTGCGAAGCTCATCCTCAGGCGCGTGCAGAGAGATGGCAAGCGCAACGTCGGTCTCTTCCGCAAGCCGGTAGATCCCGGGTACAACGCCGGCGGTGCTCACGGTGACGCGCCGCTTGGACAATCCTAACGCCAGGTCATCCATGAAGACGTTGGTAGCGGCCAGCACCGCGTCGAAATTCAAAAGCGGCTCACCCATACCCATGAGCACGACGTTGGTGACATGCTCACCGCTGGCGGCGAGGTGCTGATTGGCGAGCACCGCCTGACCGACGATGGTGTGCGCCGCCAGGTTGCCGCTGAAACCCTGCTTGCCCGTCGAGCAGAAACTGCAGTCGAGCATACAACCGATCTGCGACGAGACGCAGAGCGTGTTGCGTCCCTTCTCGGGTATGAGGACCGTCTCTACGAAGTTGCCGGCACCGACGTCGAGCACCCACTTGGCCGTGCCATCGCGGGAGGTTTGGAACGACTCTACGCGCGGCAGCTCGAACACGGCATGCTCTTCGAGCCATGCGCGAGCCGTTTTTGGCAGATCGGTCATACTCGCAAAGTCGGTCAGGCCCTGGTGGTAAGCCCACCGCATGATCTGCCGACCACGAAACGCCTGCAGCCCCTGATCCACGAACAGCTGTTCGAGCTGTCGTCGATCCAAACCGTATAGATTCAGGGGCTCGGGCATGACTCAGCCGCGATCGCAGATTTCTTCAGCGCTGAAGAAAAAGCCGATTTCACGCTCTGCGGAAGTGGGTGAGTCCGATCCGTGCACAGCGTTGGCATCAATGGACTCGGCAAAATCGGCGCGTATTGTGCCGGGTGCCGCCTCTGCCGGGTTGGTTGCACCCATGAGGCGCCGGTTCGTGGCGATGGCGTCTTCCCCTTCGAGCACCTGCACAACGACCGGACCGGAGCGCATGTACGTGCAGAGATCTTCGAAAAAGGGTTTGCCGTCGTGCTCGGCATAGAAACCCTGCGCCTGTTCTTCACTGAGCCGCATCATGCGTGCGGCGACAATGCGCAGACCGCCTTTCTCGAAACGCGAATAGATCTCGCCGATCAGATTACGCGCAACCGCATCTGGCTTCACAATGGAAAGCGTGCGCTCTACTGCCATGTTGTTCTCCAACTGCTCAACAGCTCGGAAAAGCTGCTATGTAACTAATTTATAAGGAAAACCCCGTCGATGCGGGGTGTAGCGGGCGCGTATTATACGCGTGCTCAAGGTCCGCGCAATCGACCGACAACCTCGCCGATACGGCGTCCAGCATGTTCCACCTCCGCCACCGTGGAAAAGCGTCCGAAGCTGACTCGAAAAGACGCGTGTGCCAGATCGTCATCCACGCCAATGCCACGCAGCACGTAGGACGGTTCCACCGAGGCGCTGGTGCAGGCAGAGCCGCTGGACAACGCCAGATCGTCCAGTGCCAGCATCAGCGTCTCGCCGTCCACACCCGCGAAACCGACGTTCATGATGGACGCCAGGCTGTGCTCCGGATGGCTGTGCACGGCGCAATCTGGTATCTGATTGAGGTAGGAAAGCAGCGTTTCGCGCAGACCCGACAAGCGTGCCTGCTCCTCGTGCATGTGGTTGCGCATGAGCTCTGCCGCCTCTCCCAGCCCGACAATCTGATGCGTGGCAAGCGTGCCTGAGCGCATGCCCATCTCATGCCCCCCACCATGGATCAGCGGCGTCAGATGCAGCGGCGGATCACGGCGCACATACAGCACGCCAATACCTTTTGGTCCATACAGCTTGTGCGCTGAGATGGACAACATGTCGATACACATCGACTTCACGTCGATCTCGAGCTTGCCGAAGCTCTGCGCAGCGTCAACGTGAAAGAGTACTCCCTGCTCGCGGCAGAGCGCGCCAATTGCGGCGACGTCGTTGATGGTGCCGAGTTCGTTGTTGACGTGCATGATCGAGGCGAGGAGCGTGTCGGGCCTCAGCGCCTGTGCCACCGCCTCCGCTTCGATTCGCCCGTGGGCGTCCGGCATAAGGTAGGTGACCTCAAATCCCTCCGTTTCCAGAAACGCACAGGTATCCAGCACCGCCTTGTGCTCAATGGCGCTCGTCACGATGTGACGTCGACTGGCGCCATAGGCGGCCCCTTTGATGGCCAGGTTGTCCGATTCGGTTGCGCCCGATGTCCACACAATTTCACGAGGGTCCGCGCCAAGCACGCCGGCAACCTGAGTGCGCGCGTGCTCGACCGCCTCTTCCGCCTGCCAGCCGTACGCGTGCGAGCGCGACGCCGGGTTGCCGAAGGTGCCCTCCACCATGAGACAACGCCCCATCTTCTGCGCGACCCGCGGATCCACCGGCGTGGTCGCGGCGTAGTCGAGATAAATCGGTTTTTTCATGCGTTCAATTCAGCAGAGTGGCGGCGATCCGGTCTGCCGCCGGTATGCCGGAGTCGAGCCGACCGTCCTGCTTCTCCATGAGGCTGGCCAGGCTGATGCGCTGCAGGAATCCATCGATCTGCTCGGAAAGGTCCGCCCAGAGCTCGTGTGTCAGGCACATGTGCCCTTCCTGACAGTCTGCCGTGCCGCCACAGCGGGTGGCATCTACACCTTCGCCGACCGCCGTGATGATGGCGGAGATGCTGATCGACTCGGCGGACTCGCCGAGTTGATAACCGCCGCCGGGGCCACGATGGCTCTGCAGCAGCCCGACCCTTTTGAGACGCCCGACAATCTGCTCGAGATAGGACGAGGAAATGTCCTGACGGTGGGCGATGTCCTGCACGCTGACGGGTGCTTCGCGACCATGCAGCGCAATGTCCAGCATGGCGGTTACCGCATAGCGTCCTTTGGTTGTCAGTCGCATGAAATTACCTGTTGATCAACCCCGGGAGTATGCAATAACCCAGTAATTTGGTCCACTATTCCGCGGCAGGGGGCGATGCCGGCGTCAAGGCTTTAAAAACCCCACGCAGGATCTGCACCTCGGTTTCATCCATCTGTACCCGCAGCAGCAGACGGCGCAGTCTGGTCATGGTCTGCCCCGGATTGTCGACATCGAGGAACCCCGCCTGCTCGAGCGTGCTCTGCACGTGCGCAAAGAGCGCTTCCACCTCGCCGGCGGTTGCGAGACTGCGGTCCCAACCCGGCATCGGTATCACCTCGGCAAACGCCTGGTAGAGCTCATACGCCACCACCTGCACCGCCATGGCGAGGTTCAGCGATGGATACTCCGGTGAGGCAGGGATCTGCAGATGATAGTGGCAACGCCGCAGCTCATCGTTGGACAGCCCGTTGTCCTCGCGTCCGAAGAGGATCGCAATCCGCGCGTCGCCGGGCTGTTCGGCAATCTGCGCGGCAATCTCCTTCGGATACGCTATGGGCCAGGGAATCTTCCGCGAACGCGTGCTGGTACCGACCACCCAATGGCAGTCGTCAATTGCAGCATCCACGTCCGCGACGACCCGCGCGGCATCGAGCACGTCCAGCGCGCCCGCGGCACGCCAGTCCGCCTGCGGATCGGGGTAGCGTTTCGGATTCACGACCACCAGATCACTGAGCCCCATCGTTTTCATGGCGCGCGCGGCGCCGCCGATGTTGCCCGGGTGGCTCGGCTCGACCAATACAATTCTGACGTCACTCAATCTCGTTTTCCTCGTTCACTATCGGCCCTTGGCAGCGCCAGGCAGCATGCTAGGATAGCGCACCTTTCAGAGACCAGAGACGTGTCGTGAGCGCAAGGCCGCCGCGATCCTCGAACTCTCTCTCAACCAACAACGGAAACGCCCATGCAACCCATGGCCAACATCGCGCTGCGCGCGGCCCGTCAGGCGGCAGACTTCATGGCCCAGGCGTTCGATCGACCCGACGAGCGCAAAGTGCAGGCCAAGGCGCGTAACGACTTCGTCTCGGACGTCGACGTTCGCGCTGAGGAAATCATCATCAGCGCGATCAAAGCGACCTACCCCGATCACGCGATCCTCGCCGAAGAGTCCGGCACGGTAGAAGCGCTTGCAGGCGGGGATCCCGCGCAGAGCGAATACACCTGGATCATCGATCCGCTGGATGGCACGCTCAATTTCATTCAGGGCATACCACACTTCTGCGTTTCCATTGCCGTGAAAAAGGGTAACCACCTCGAGCACGGCGTCATTGTCGACCCGATCCGGCGCGAGGAATTTGTTGCCAGCCGCGGCCACGGCGCCCAACTGAACGGCAAGCGCATTCGCGTCAGCACCCGTGCCAAGCTCGAAGACTGCGTCCTCGGAACGGGCATACCTCCCGGCAGCATTGCGGCACGGCTCGACCCCTACATGGCAACCCTCATCGAATTTACCCGCACCTGTCGCGGCATCCGCCGCGCCGGCAGCGCCGCGCTCGATCTGGCCTACGTGGCCGCCGGACGCACCGACGGCTTCTGGGAGATGGGATTGTCGCGCTGGGACATCGCCGCAGGCATTGTGCTGGTGCGCGAAGCCGGTGGCTTCGTTGCCGATCTCACGGGTGGAGAAACTTACTGGGACAGCGGTGACATTGTCGCCGCAAACCCCAAGTGCATTCGCGGCATGCTGCAAACGCTGAAGACGGCTCTCTAAGGGTAACTGCCTTCCGGGTTTTCTTCCTCGGGTTCCGGCACCAGCAGGTCTTCGCGGGTGATCTTCATCACCAGGAGCAGATTCGCCGCAACGTACATCGACGAATAGGTACCTACCACCACGCCAATCGACAGCGCCATCGCAAATCCGCGGATGACCTCACCGCCCGCAAAAAGCAGCGCCAGCAGCACAAACAAGGTGGTCATCGAGGTGACCAACGTGCGCCCTAGGGTCTGGTTGAGCGATTGGTTGATGACTTCCACGGGCGTACCTTTGCGGATGCGCCGGAAGTTCTCACGGATCCGATCGCTCACGACAATCGTGTCGTTGAGCGAATAGCCGATCACCGCCAGCAGCGCCGCCAGCACGGTGAGATCGAAGGTCCACTGGAAGAGCGAAAAGAATCCGAGGGTGATGATCACGTCGTGGGCCAGAGCGGCAACCGCCCCGACGGAAAACTGTTTTGTGAAGCGAACCAGAATGTAGAGCATCACGACAATCAGCGCGGCGAGAAGCGCGAGGCCTCCGTCCTCCGTCAGCTCTTCGCCCACCGCCGGGCCGACAAAGTTCGACTGGCGCAGCTCAACCCCCGCAAAGTGCGCCTCCAGCGAATCGAAGATCTCGTCGCCGAGACTCGACTGGTCGATGTCAGCCTGCGGCGGCATGCGCACGAGCACGTCGCGGTTGGAGCCGAAGTATTGCACCGTCCCGTTGATGTAGCCGGCATCGTTGAGATGGGCGCGTACTTCCTCCAGATCAACTTCCTGCTCAAACCCCACTTCGATGAGGGAACCTCCGGTGAAGTCGAGGCCCATGTTGAGCCCGTTCATCGCAAACGAGCCGAGTGCAACTGCCAGCAGAACACCCGACAGCACCATCGCAATGGTGCGTTTGCCCATGAAGTCGAAGTTGGGCGTCTTCATATCTTCAACGACTCCAGCTTGCGCCCACCGTACATGAGATTGACGAGCGCACGCGTCACCATGATGGCAGTGAACATGGAGGTCACAATCCCCACGGCAAGCGTAACCGCAAATCCGCGCACCGGGCCGCTGCCGATGGACAATAGAATGATGGCAACAAAAAAGGTCGTGACGTTGGCATCCGTAATCGTGCGCAGCGCCTGATCGAAGCCAACCTGTATGGCCTGTTGGGGAGGCCGGTCTCTGCTTTCTTCGCGTATTCGGGAAAAAATGAGCACGTTGGCATCTACCGCCATACCCACCGTGAGCACAATCCCGGCAATGCCCGGCAGCGTCAGCGTCGCGCCGAGCACGCTCATGATGGCAACCAGGAGCATCAGGTTGCTGGCTAGCGCGATGTTCGCCGCAAACCCGAAGAGACGGTAGTAGAACAGCATGAATATGAGCACGAGCACAAAGCCGATACCTACCGACTGCCAACCGCGGGTGATGTTCTCATCGCCAAGTGAAGCCCCGACCGTACGTTCCTCGACGATATACATGGGCGCTGCCAACGCACCAGCGCGCAGGAGCAGCGCGAGGTCCTGGGCTTCGCGCAGGCCCAGGCCCGTGATGCGGAACTGAAAGCCGAGCGCCGCTTTGATGTTGGCCACGCTGATCAGGCGTTTTGTTTCTACGCTCGAAAACTCTTGGACAGTTCTTCCATCGACCTCGATCTCGCGAACCTTTGGCTTCTGCTCGATATAGAGAATCGCCATATCGCGCCCGACGTTGTCCTTGGTGGCGTCGAACATGCGGTTGCCGCCTTCGCTGTCGAGCTCGATGTTGACCTGCGGCTGGGAGGTTTCCGGGTCATAGCCCTGTTGTGCGTCCTGCACGTTGTTACCCGTCACGATGTTCCGGCGCAGCACGTCCTGCTTGCGGCCTTCGTAGTCGTACGTCTCGCGCTGGTAGCGCGGCGTGTTGGGCAGCGCCGCCAGGCGGAACTCGAGATTCGCAAACTTGTTTAGAATCTCCTTGGCGCGGGTGGCATCCTGCATCCCCGGCAGGTCGACGACAATGCGGGAACGACCCAAGCGCTGCACCTGCGGCTCTGACACGCCGAGCTCGTTGACGCGGTTACGCAGGCTGGTGAGATTCTGGTCGATCGCGCGGTCTTCCAGTGCCTGGATCTTTTCGTCTTTGATCCGCAGCCGTAGACCCGGATTGCCCTCCACCGTCACCTCGCGGAAATCCCAGTCGACTTCGTACTCGCTGAGGGCGTCCACCGCCCTGTCGCGCGCCTCCTCGGTGGGCAGCGCAAACCTGATGATCAGCCCGTCAACCCAGTCGCGACTCGAGACGGTATCGATCTTTTCACCGCGCAGCTTGTCACCGACACCTTCGGCGGTACTTTCCACCACACCGGCGAGGTACTCGTCCATGTTCACCTGCAGCAGGAAGTGCACGCCACCCGAAAGGTCGAGGCCGAGGGACATGGGGGTGCCCCCCAGATTCTGCAGCCACTCGGGCGTGGTGCTTGCCCGGTTCAACGCGATCACATAGGCGTCGCCTGGGCCATTGAGGACGTCATCGGCAATGTCCTGCGCTCTGAGCTGGTTTTCATCGTTGTCCACCCGCACCAGCGCGGAGCCATTCTCGAGTAACTCCGTGCCGATGACGGGAATGCCGGCATCGCGCAAGGCATCGCTCACCTGCACCACTTCTCTCTGCAGGCTCTGAAACTCTGCATCCACGTCGAGCGAACGGATCTGCAGCGCCGGATCGGGCTGGTAGAGATTGGGTGCCGCATAGATACCGCCGATGATGAGCACGAGCGCAATGAGCGTGTACTGCCATGGGCGGAAGGTGTTCGGGGCAAGGTTCTGGCGGCGCGCGCCGCCAAACAACGACGGTCCGAGAGGAGGCTCAGCCATTCAGGTCAGCTCCGCTACGCGGCGTCGAGGGATTTGATCGTGCCCTTGGGCAGAGTGGCCCCGATCGCGGATTTCTGGATACGCATCTCCACCTGATCGCCGACCTGGATCTTCACAAAGTCGTCTTCTACCTTGTTAATCAATCCAACAATCCCGCCCGCGGTGACAATCTCATCCCCTTTGTTCAGGTTGCTGACGAGCTCCTGGTGTTCCTTGCGCCGCTTGTTCTGCGGACGGATGAGCAGGAAGTAGAAGATGAGGACAAAACCGCCTAGAAAGACGAAGCTGAACCAGTCGGCGCCGCCGGCTGCTCCACCGGCGGGTGCCGCGTATGCCGTCGTTTCAAACAGACTCATGTAAATTCCAATCGTTGTGGAGGGATTCGACGAGGGTGCGAAATGTACCCGTTTCAATGGATGCGCGCAATCGAGCCATCAGGCTGTGGTAGTAGTGCAGGTTGTGCCGCGTGACCAGCATGGCGCCGAGCATCTCACCACACTTGTCGAGGTGATGGAGGTAACCCCGGGAGAAGTTTTCACACGTGTAGCAGTCGCACTGTGCATCCAGCGGTTCGTCGGCATCACGGTGGCGCGCATTACGGACTTTGACAATCCCGGTTGAGGTAAACGCGTAGCCGTTCCGTCCGTTGCGGGTTGGCATCACGCAGTCGAACATGTCCACACCGAGACCAACGCCGAAGACCAGATCCTGCGGCGTCCCGACGCCCATGAGGTAACGCGGCTGATCGACGGGCATGTCGGGCAGCAGCCCCGCCATGACCGCCTGCATCTCTGCTTTGCTTTCCCCAACCGACAGTCCGCCGATGGCGTAGCCATCGAAGCCAATCTCGAGGAGACGCGCGAGGCTGTCCTGGCGGAGATCGTCATACATCCCGCCCTGCACGATGCCGAAGAGTTTTGCTCCGGGATTGACCGGCTCAGCGGCGGGCGTGTCAAACGCCGCGCGACAGCGCGCCGCCCAGCGGGCGGACAGGCGCATGGAATCCGCCGCCTGATCGTGCGTGGCCGGGTGCGCGGTGCACTCATCCAGCACCATCACCACGTCCGACCCCAGGTTGCGCTGCACCCCGATGGAGGATTCCGGCGTGAGCGTCACGCGATCGCCGTTCACGGGGGAATGGAAGACCACGCCCTGCTCATCGAGCTTGCGCAGCTCGCCCAGGCTGAAGACCTGGAAGCCACCGGAGTCGGTGAGGATTGGCCCGTCCCACCCCATGAATCGGTGCAACCCCCCGAAGCGACGAATGCGCTCGTCCCCCGGGCGCAACATGAGGTGGAAGGTATTGCCGAGCAGCATCTGCGTGCCCACCTCGGCAATGTCCACCGGCGTCATGCCTTTGACCGTGCCATAAGTACCGCACGGCATGAACACCGGGGTCTGCACCGTGCCGTGGGGCAGCTCGAGCTCGCCGCGGCGGGCGGCGCAATCCTGCGTGACGAGCTTAAACATGAGATCGCTCCAGCCACATTGCGTCACCGTAACTGAAAAATTGATAGCCGTGTGCCACCGCTTCACGATAAGCCTGCATGACTGCAGCGTAGCCGCCAAAGGCGCAGACGAGCATGAGCAGCGTCGATTCGGGCAGATGGAAATTGGTGATGAGCGCGTCCGTCACCTGAAACTCAAAGCCCGGCTTTATGAAAAGCTGGGTTTCCGCGCTGCCGGGCGCTACACAGCCACCATGGGCCAACGCCGCGCTCTCGAGCGTGCGCACCACCGTCGTGCCGACCGCAACGATCCGCTTGCCGGCACGTCGCGTGGCATTGATCGCCGCGGCAGCCGTCTCATCGATGGCGTACCACTCCTGATGCATGACGTGATCTTCGAGACGCCCGCGGACCGGCTGAAACGTGCCCGCGCCGACGTGCAGCGTCACCTCGGCCACGCCCACCCCGCGCGCCTTGACCCGTGCCAGTATCTCATCCGTGAAGTGCAGTCCGGCGGTAGGTGCAGCAACCGCCCCCGGCACGCTCGAATAAACCGTCTGGTAACGTTCGCCGTCAAGATCCACTTCGTCATGACGTTCGATATAAGGCGGCAGCGGTACGTGGCCGGCCCGATCCAGGAGGTCAAGAAACGCTATGTCCGACTGCAACCTGTAGAACTGGTCTTCGCGTCCGAGACAGATGAGCTCGTGGCCATCCACCAACAGCGCGCGACCGGCTTTGAGCGGCTTGCTGACCCGCACCTGACACAGCGCTTCGCGCTCACCGAGCAGTCTTTCCAGGAGCACTTCCGCCTGCCCACCACTGTCCTTCTGCGCATAAAGGCGTGCTTTGATCACCCGGGTGTTATTGATGACGAGCAGGTCACCGGGTTCGAGATGGGCCACCACGTCTTCGAAGCGGCCGTGCGCCACGCCCGCGGCTGTCAGCTCGAGCAGGCGGCTGTTACCGCGCTCGTCCGGTGGGTACTGGGCAATGAGCTCAGCGGGGAGCTCGTAGCGAAAATCGACAGTGGGCATTGGCTTGACCGACCAACTCAATGGGCGCGCATTGTAGGCGGATTCTGCCGCGCCGCAACTCGAGGTCGCCGGTTGTATCTCGCAGCCGCTTTGGCTTTAATTCGCTCCCCCGGGCCTGGGTGGCGAAATTGGTAGACGCGCCGGATTCAAAATCCGGTTCCTTCACGGGAGTGTCGGTTCGAGTCCGACCCCAGGTACCATGCTGGTAAGATGTAACCGTCAGTTTTGTCGATGAAGTCCCTTAGATGTCCTCGAACCGACACGACGTGTTGCGGACCGCAGGTCCGCATTCGAGTCCGACCCCAGGTACCACGCTGATCAAATGTAACCGTCAGACTCATCGATGAAGCCCGCTTAGATGTCCTCGAACCGATACGACGTGTCGCGGACCGCAGGTCCGCATTCGAGATCCGACCGCAGGTACCATGCTGAGCAAATGTACCCGTCAGTCTTTTCACGCACGCACATCTGCCTCATCAAGATAATCCTTGCCGTGCTCGCCGCAGCGCTGCCCGCGCTTGCAAGCGAACCAGAACCGATCGAAAGCTGGCGCCAGGTCGTCGAGCAGACACCCTACTGGGAAAGCCAGGGCGTTTATACGAACCTCACGACAATCCGCGGCTGGGTCCTGAGCGGACAAAGCTTCTGCGAGGTGCCCGATCGCCACATTCTCTACGATCACCGCATGCGTTTTCTCGGGTACCTGAGCGATCTCGGTACGCGGGACGCAACCCAGCGGGAAATCAACGCACAGCGCAAACGCCTTGCCCGTGAAGGAAAAGTAGCCGGCTGGGCACCTGGCCGGGAAGATCGCCTCGGCTACCCCTTCGTGCTGAGCTGCCATCACCCGGAAGCCTATCTCCCGAAAATGGTCGGGCGCTATGCCGGTGACGAGCCATCGGCGCAGCTGTGGGGAACCTGGGACGGCTTGCGCATCGGCACCGAAGATCGGCAGGTATCACTGCACACGGCGATCCGCGAAGTCTACGAGCAACGCCGCGCAGAAGGCCGCATCGATCTGCCGGAGCACGTGCTTGCCGTGCTGGCCGGCAAAGCAATCATCGAAAGCGGTGGCGTACGCGAAGCGCGCTCTGCAGCCGGCGCCGTTGGTATTCTGCAGCTCTCGCCGCAGGTGCTCGCGGACTGCCGTCTGGAGGAACGCTTCTGGCTGCATCGCCTGGCACAGATCGACTGCGCCCTGAAACTGCTGGAGCAGAATCACCGCAACCTGCAGCCTGCCTTCGAAGAAACGTTCGGCGCACTGCCGACACCGCAGGCTGAACGCCTCTACCAGATGCTGCTCATCCAAGCCTACCACACGGGCATCGGCCGCGTGAGATCTTTGCTCATTGACGAGTCATTGAACGCACCTGCCCTTTACTTCGCCAAGCATGCCTCGCGCTTCACCGCGGGTGACATTGCCCTCGGTATGATCTTCCACAACCTGGGGCGAGAAGAAATCGGTTTTGCCGCGTTGTATTACGTGGCAGACGTTTCCGTCGCCGCCGCTGCGGCGTGCAGGCGCGTTACCGACCTGCCCGGCTGTAATGGCTGACGGACGGTGCGGGTAAGCGCTGCTATCTGGTGAACGTTGTCGCGCGCCCGGCTAACTGTTAGTTTTTGCCGAAACCGGCAGTTGAACGAAGCAAACCAATGCCCGTTGCAGCGCACTACAATTCAAGACTCGAGTGCCAGGTGTTCGAGTGCAGTGGCACCATCTACCTGGCGGACATGATGGGCCCGCTGCTGAGCTGGTACGAGAGCCCGGGCTTCCGGTCAACCTCGTCCGTGCTGTGCGACTTCCGGCTATGCGACTGGATGCCCATGTACCAGGAGTTTTTGCGACTCAATCAACCCGTTGCCGAGCGGATCAATCAATCTCAGACCGGCGGTCGGGTCGCTTTTGTGCTACGCGACAGGATTGAGGTGGCGATGATGGATTTCATCGGCACAACTCACACATGGGCCATGGCCTGGAAAAGCTTCGAGGACCTGGACGCCGCCAAAGCCTGGCTGACCGACACAGACTGAGATCGCCACACCGATCCGCACGCTCGCTCTCGTCCAAAACCCCACTGCATAGATCATGTACAATTCCGCTCTTTTGGGTGGAGGAAGATCCATGGAAAACGTCTACATCGTCGAAGCAGTGCGCAGCCCCATCGGCAAGCGTGGCAAAGGGCTGGCCGGGCTCATGCCGGCGGATCTGCTCGGGCAGGTGCAGCGCGCCGCGCTCGAACGCAGCGGAATCAGCGCGGAGCACGTCGGTCAGGTCATCGGCGGCTGCGTGTCCCAGGTCGGCGAGCAGTCTTTCAACATCGCGCGGATTGCGTGGCTGTCCCAGGGTCTGCCGGAAGAAGTTGCCGCCACGACCGTAGACTCGCAGTGCGGCTCCAGCCAGCAGGCCACTTCGCTCGGCGCGGCCATGGTGGCTTCCGGCATGGAAGACATCGTCATGTGTTGCGGGGTCGAGATGATGACCCGTGTGCCGCTCGGTTCGAACATGAAAGACGGTGTGCCGATGGGTGAGTCATATGCGCAGCACTACCAGCCGACGAGCCAGTTTCAGGGTGCCGCGATGATCGCCGAGGAATATCAGATCACGCGCGGCGACGCCGACGCGTTTGGCCTGCGCAGCCAGGAACGAGCGCTGCGGGCAGCCACGGAAAACCGCTTCGAGCGGGAAATCACGCCGGTCGAAGCACCCACGCTCGACGAGGAAGGCAATCCTACCGGCGCCACCCACGTCGTCTCTGCCGACGAAGGCATCCGCGAAACCTCCCTCGATGCGCTCGGCGGCCTGAATCCGGTACCGGGCCAGGAAATCCACACGGCCGGTTCGAGCTCACAGGTGAGCGACGGCGCTGCCGTGGTCATCCTGGCCAATCAGAGCGCCGTCGATCAATACGGTCTAACGCCGCGCGCCAGAATTGTGGCTTCGACGCTGGTGGGCGTGGATCCCGTCACCATGCTGAAAGGGCCCATCCCGGCGAGCCGCAAAGTGCTCAACCAGGCGGGCCTGACCGTCGAGGATGTGGACGTTTTCGAAGTCAACGAAGCGTTTGCCTCAGTCGTCATTGCCTGGGAAAAAGAGCTGCAACCGGACCCGGAGCGCGTGAATCCCAACGGCGGCGCCATTGCGCTCGGCCACCCGACCGGCAGCACCGGTGCAAGACTCATCACGTCAGCGCTCCATGAGCTCGAGCGCAACGACGGCCGGTACGGGCTGATTGCCATGTGCTGCGGCGGCGGCTTAGGTACCGGCACCATCATAGAACGTCTTTAATCTTCCTTTAACTTACTGATATTTCGGATTTTTTATGGCTTCTGAAACCCCCGTACTGGTTGGCGTCGCCCAGGTTGAACAACGCATCGGCGATCTGGCCGAAGCGCGCGAGCCCCTGGACCTCATGATCGAGGCCGTACGCCTCGCAGCCGAGGACGCTGAATGTCCGGCACTCCTGAACGCCGACTCGGTGCGCGTCGTGCGCGGCATGTGGCCGTACGCCAATCCCGCGCGCGCGGTCGCCGAGGCGATCGGCTGCAGCGGCGCGGAGACCGGCCTCTCCCCGTTCGGCGGCAACTACGTCCAGACGACAATCAACAAGTCCGTGCTGGACATCCAGGCGGGCCGCCGGGACATTGTCATCATTACGGGGGCGGAGTGTGGCAACACGCAGGCGAAAGCCGCACGCGCGCAGACTGATCTTGCCTGGCAGGAGATCCCGGGCACGCCCGATCTCATGATGGGCGAAGAAATGGAGATGCGTCACGAGGCGGAGGTGGTCATCAAACTCGGCCGGCCGATCCACGTCTATCCCATTTTTGAGCTTGCACTGCGCCACCACATGGGGCTCGGCGTACAGGAACATATCGAGCAGGTCTCCGCGCTCTGGGCGGGATTCAGCGCCGTCGCCGCAGACAATCCCCATGCGTGGATCAAAGAGGCGAAGAGCGCAGAGGAAATCCGCACGCCCTCCGCCGTCAACCGGCCGGTGACATACCCGTATCCGAAGTTCATGAACTCCAACAACAACGTCGACCAGGGCGCTGCGCTCATTCTCTGCTCCGAATCCAAGGCTGCCGCCCTCGGCATACCGCGGGAGAAATGGGTGTATCCCTGGGCGGGCACCGATGCCCACGACCATCAGTACGTCTCCAACCGCGACAATCTGTATTCCTCGCCGGCCATCCGACTGGCCGGCGGCCGCTGCCTGGAGCTTGCCGGGGTGTCAGTGAGCGATCTGGATCGCGTAGACGTCTACAGCTGCTTCCCGGTGGCGGTACAGGTTGCCGCGCGGGAACTGGGCCTTGACCTCACGCAACCCCTGACGGTCACCGGCGGTCTCACCTGGGCGGGTGGCCCACTCAACAACTATGTCATGCACTCCGTAGCGCGGATGGCCGAGCTTCTGCGTGCCGCACCCGGTGACAAGGGGCTCATCACGGCCAACGGCGGTTATCTCACCAAACACGCTTTCGGCGTGTATTCCACCGAGCCGCCCGCACAGCCCTTTCAGCACGACGACCTGCAACCCCAGGTAGATGCCATGCTGAAACGCGACGTTGTCATCGGCTACGCGGGGGACGCCACGGTGGAAGGTTATACCGTGCGCTACGCGGGCGACGCCATGGAGAAGGCATTCGTCGCCTGTCGCACGCCGGATGACCAGCGGGCGTGGGCAGTGACGACCGATCCCGACGTCATGAGCGCCATGATCAAGCAGGAGTTCTGCGGCCGCAGCGTCAAAGTGGCCGATCACGTTGCCAGCTTCTGATACGCCGCAAACCGGCTACCCGGCGGGTCTGGGACGGCGCCTCGGCGCCATGCTTTACGACAGCCTGCTGCTGACGGCCCTCGTGTTTGCGGTGCTGGCGCCATTTGTCGTCGCTCTGGACGGCGTGGGCCCCTGGACCTCGCGCGCGCTGATTGTCACCACCTGGGCGGGTTTCTACGCCATTTCCTGGTCGCGTGGCGGCCAGACGCTGGGCATGACTGCCTGGCGCATTCATCTCCTGGACACGGACGGGCAGCCACCCTCCTGGCGCCAGATTGCGGTGCGCCTGCTGACGGCACCTTTGTCATTCGCCAGCCTTGGCATGGGGTATCTCTGGTTTTATGTTGACGACAACCGTCAGACCTGGCACGACCGTCTGAGCGGCACCATGGTTGTGCACCTCCCGAAACAGCCCTGAGCGTCTCAAAAACAGCCTTGAGCGTCTCAAAAACAGCCTTGAGCCTCTCAAAAAAACAGCCTTGAGCGTCTTAAGAAACAGCCTTGAGCGTCAGGCTTTGACCGGCAACGCAACGCGCTTCAAGAGGAACACCGCTATACCGAGAAACACGGCGTGCACGAGCCACAGCCCAAGCTGCGAGGGCAGCTGTCCCTCCGCCAGCGCGCTGCGGTTGAGCATCAACGCCAGGTAGTAGAGCAACATGAGGAGCATCCCGGGCACCACCTTGGCGAACCGTCCTTGTCGAGGTTTCACCCGGCTGACACCAACCCCGAGCATTCCGCCAATGAGCGTGAACAGCGGTGCCGCCACCCGCCAGTGCCACTCCGCGCGACCTTCCGCATCCCCGCCAAGCTCTGCAAAAGGTAACGCCTCTGCCTCGAACGCGCGTTGACCATCGTGAATGGTCTCGAGCCGCTGGCTGAGCTCGTCAAACGACATGACGCGAAAGTCCGCCGCTCCGGGCATGCCTTCATAGCGCCGTCCGTTGGACAGCACCAGAAAGCTCGAGCCGCTGTCCGGATCGAGTTCCTGACGGCCGCTCTCCGCCCATACCGTGATCCGCCGGCCGTCTTCCAGACGTTGTTCCATGAAAACGTTCATGAGCACGCGCCGGTCGTCCGACATTTCACCGCTGTACGTGACCCGTCTACCGCGATCGTAGATGTGAAAGGTGCCGGGATTGACGGTTTCGAACTCCGTTTCGGCACGCTGCTCTGTCATGAACTCAACCAGCGCCCGTTGACTCAGGGGGGTGATGAACCACGCCAGCAGCACAACAAAAACGGTCACGCTGACCAGCGTAACGCTGGCCCAGCGCAGCAGCTGCAGCGTGCTGGACCCGGCACCCTGCAGAACCACCATTTCCTGATCGGCATGCAGGCGGCTGAAAGTGAGCAGAACGGCAATGTAGGCGGCAAAGGGGGCCACAATCTGCACGAATTCGGACAACCTGAGGCCCATGATCATGAGCACCGTGCTGCCCGTGAACTTGCCCATGGCGGCTTCCTGCAGATAGCCGATGAACCGACCGCCAACCGCAACCAGCAGCAGCAGCACCAGCGTCACGAAAAAAATCGCCAGGAGCTCTCTGTTGACGTATCTCAGCGCTACAGACATATGCCGGGATCGCGATTTAACTTAGAATGGCGCACTTTATAACACCGTCTCGATTTCCACTTTCGGCAGCAATAAACATGAAATACAGCCTCACTGACGGAGCACTCCCGTCTCTGCGCACTCCGTGCCTGGTCGTCTCACGCAAAACCGGCGAACGCGTTGCGCGCGCCCTCGGCCAGCGCGACATCTTTTCTCGTGCCACACAGGATTTCAAGGACAAAGCGGAAGAGACGCTTTGCGTCCATCTGAGCGGCGCTCTTGCGCGCCTGTTGATTGTCGGCGGGGCCGACGAGCGTAAAAACGCGGACGAATTTCGCAAGATGGCTGCTGCCGCTGCACAGGCGCTCCTGAAACTGCCCATCAAAGCCGCCGTTGTGGCCCTGGAAACACGGGTCAACGGCAAGCGGACTGATTGGAAACTGCGCACGATCATGCATGCGCTCAGCCAACACGCTTACCGCTACGAGCGACACAAATCCAAGCCTGCAGCCCCGCCCAGCCTGGCAGGCGTGCGTTTACATGTTGACGAGCGGAAAGCCGCGAGTACCGCGGTCAAGCTGGGAAATGCTCTGGACGCGGGCCTTGCGCTTACTCGCGATCTCGGTAACGAGCCGCCGAACGTATGTAACCCGGGCTATCTGCTGCGAGAGGCACGCAAGCTCGGACGCCACCCCAAAGTCAGCGTGAGCCAGCTCGACGAGAAAAAAATGCGCGAGCTCGGCATGGGGGCGTTTCTGGCCGTTTCTCAGGGTAGCGATACCCCGGGCCACATGATCATCGTGCGCTACAACGGCGGCAAGCGCGGCGAGGCACCGGTGGCGCTGGTCGGCAAAGGCATCACGTTCGACACCGGCGGCATCTCGTTGAAACCGCCCGCAGCGATGGACGAGATGAAGTTCGACATGTGCGGGGCAGCTGCCGTCCTCGGCGCCACCAAGGCGGCCATAGAGGCAGGCCTTGCCCTCAACATGGTCACGATCGTGGCGGCCGCTGAAAACATGCCAAGCGGCGACGCGACCCGCCCCGGTGACATTGTGACCTCTTCCTCCGGCAAAACGATTGAGATTCTCAACACGGACGCCGAAGGGCGCTTGGTGCTGTGTGATGCGCTTACCCACGCGCAGACGTTCAAGCCCAGAACCATCATCGACGTTGCGACGCTTACCGGCGCCTGCATCGTCGCGCTCGGTTCCCACGCCAGCGCCGTGTACGCCAATGACGACGGCCTGGCCGATGCGCTGCTTCGCGCCGGCGATGACAGCGGCGACAAAGCCTGGCGCATGCCGCTCTGGGATGAGTATCAGTCCCAGCTGCGCAGTAACTTTGCGGACGTCGCAAACATCGGTGGACGCGACGCCGGCAGCGTGACGGCAGCCTGCTTTCTATCGCGATTTGTGGAAGGCACCGACTGGGCGCACATGGACGTTGCCGGCAGTGCGTTCCAGGGCGGTCC
This sequence comes from Pseudomonadales bacterium, assembly GCA_028285415.1. GTDB lineage: Bacteria > Pseudomonadota > Gammaproteobacteria > Pseudomonadales > Azotimanducaceae > UBA4421. The sequence goes on along the minus strand of JANQPF010000001.1, from coordinate 102,118 downwards.
GCGCAAAGGTGCAACAGGCCGTCCGGTGCCGCTCCTCTTCTCCTACCTCTGCCGGGAGAGCGGCAGCGCGGGCTGATGACGCGGATCGATTTCTACATCCTGGAAGACGAAGCGCGCGATGCGTGCATGCGCTTCGCCTGCCGCCTCGGGCTGAAGGCCTTCGGCAACGGGCAACCCGTGCACATGCATGTCACGGACGGAGCGGCCGCAGAGCATCTCGACGAGCTGATGTGGGACTACCCCCGTCATCGATTCCTGCCGCATGAGATTGCCAGCCCCGACGCAGAGCCGAAAAGTCCCATTCACATCGGCCATGCACCGCCGCATCACGAGGAAGGCCTTTTGATCAACCTCGCTGACGACATCCCCAGCTTCTTTGGCCGTTTCGATCGGGTGGCAGAGATCATCGTCGGCGAGACACGCGACCTGGGGCGCAGTCGATACAAGTACTATCGGGACAGAGGGTATCCGTTGCACCATCACGAACTCAAAGACTGGGAAGCGAAAGCATGAACGGTGACAACGACACGACACCGCGTGCGGAAGGTGAATCCGACGAGCTGCTGGACGATCTGGAATCCATCAAAGATCTCCTCGACGAGGAAGAAGCGGTGCCTACACTCGACGCTGAGGATGCGGCCGACGTGCCGCTCCTGGATGATACGGTCGACGAAGCGGTCGAAGAACCGGCCGCAGCCCGAGGGATGGCGGACGATACGTTCAAGGCGCTCCTGGGCGATGCCTGGCAGGACTCGGTGGACCAGCTTTTCGCCGAGGCGCGGGCCAACATCGAACAGAACAGCCAGGACTGGCTGCCGGAAGATACCGACAATCTCGCTGCGGCGTTGAAAGTGCGGATCGATCGCAGCGTCAAAGCGTGGCTTGCGGACACCCTGCAGGCCAACATCGGGCTGCTGCGCGAACGGATCGTCGCTGAGCTTTCGGAGGAGCTCCTGAGCCACATGCGGCAGAAATTCAATCTTCCCGATTCAGACCGAGAGACTCATGGATAGCAGTTTCGATCCACACGCCATAGAAACACCTCTCTACGAAGAGTGGGAGACGGCAGACTACTTTGCACCGAGCGGCAATGGGCCCGGCTACTGCATTCTGATTCCGCCGCCGAACGTAACCGGCACGCTGCACATGGGCCATGCGTTCAACCAGACGCTCATGGACACGCTCGTGCGCTACAAGCGCATGAAAGGCTGCCGCACGCTCTGGCAGATGGGCACCGACCACGCAGGCATCGCCACCCAGATGCTGGTGGAACGCCAGCTCGCCGAAGCAGGCAAGACGCGTCACGAACTCGGACGTGACGACTTCATCGAGAAAGTCTGGGAGTGGCGGGAGCAGTCCGGCGGGACCATTGCCCGCCAGATCCGCCGGATGGGCGGCAGCCTCGACTGGAGCCGCGACCGGTTCACCATGGACGACGGCTACGCCGAAGCGGTGCTGACGGTATTCGAGCGCCTCTACGATGAAGGGCTCATCTACAAAGGCAGCCGGCTCGTCAACTGGGATCCGGCGCTCGGTACCGCGATATCCGATCTCGAAGTCGAGAACAACGAGGAACAGGGACACCTCTGGCATTTTCACTACCCGCTGCTCGACGGTCTGCAAACCGGTGACGGGACAACACATCTCACCGTCGCGACGACGCGCCCGGAAACCATGCTGGGTGATACCGCCGTTGCCGTGCATCCCGATGACGAGCGCTATGCGCACCTGGTCGGCGGTTTTGTCAATCTGCCCCTGGTCGATCGCCGCATCCCCATCATCGCGGACGAGTACGTCGACCGCGAGTTCGGCACGGGCTGCGTGAAAATTACGCCCGCCCACGACTTCAACGACAACGAAGTTGGTGCGCGCCACGACCTGCCGTTGATCAACATCTTCACTGCCGAAGCCAGCATCAACGACAACGCGCCGGAAAAGTACCGGGGCCTGACGCGGGAAGATGCACGCAAAGCGGTGGTTGCCGATCTCGACGGCCTTGGCCTCCTCGGTGAAGTCAAAGACCATAAACTGATGGTGCCGCGCGGCGACCGTTCCGATGCCATCATCGAGCCGCTCCTGACCGATCAGTGGTTCGTCAAAATTGGTCCGCTGGCGGAACCGGCGATTGCGGCGGTCGAAAACGGTGACATCCAGTTTGTACCGAAGCAGTACGAAAACACGTACTTCGCCTGGATGCGCGACATCCAGGATTGGTGTATCAGCCGCCAGCAGTGGTGGGGGCACCAGATCCCCGCGTTTTACGACGACGCCGGCAACGTCTACGTTGCGGCTGACGAAGCCGCCGCACGGGTGAAATACAATCTGGATGCGGGTGTCACCCTGACCCAGGATCCCGACGTCCTGGAAACCTGGTTCTCCTCGGCGCTATGGCCGTTCGCCACCCTCGGCTGGCCGGAGGAGACGCCGGAGCTCGAACAGTTCCTGCCTTCCAATACCCTGATTACTGGTCATGACATCATCTTCTTCTGGGTGGCGCGGATGATCATGATGACGCTGCACTTCACCGGCAAGATCCCGTTCAACACGGTCTACGTGCACGGGCTGGTGAAAGACGCGGAGGGCCACAAGATGTCGAAGACGCGCGGCAACGGCCTCGATCCGCTCGATTTCATCGACGGCATCGATCTCGACAGCCTCGTGACGAAGCGCACCACCAATCTCACGCAACCGCAGCTTGCACCGCGCATCGAAAAGGCGACGCGGAAAGATTTCCCCGATGGCATCCCCGCCTACGGCACCGATGCGCTGCGCTTCACCTTCTGCGCGCTTGCAACCACCGGTCGCGACGTGCGGTTCGACCTCAATCGTATCGAAGGTTACCGCAACTTTTGCAACAAGCTTTGGAACGCATCCAAGTTTGCGTTCATGAACACCGAAGACTTCGATCCAAGCGCCGCGCGCGAGCTGACGCTCATAGACCGCTGGCTGCGCAGCAAGCTGCATACGCTCATCAAGGACGTGGAATACGCCCTCGATACGTACCGTTTCGACATCTTCGCCGCCCGCATATACGACTTCGCATGGCGCGAATACTGCGACTGGTACGTGGAGCTCGCAAAGCCCCTGCTCTGGGACGCGAACCTGAGCGCTGCCGAGAAGCAAGGCATCCGCCTGACGCTGCTCGAAGTCCTCGAAGCGCTGCTGCGCATCACTCATCCGGTCATGCCGTTCATCACGGAGACGATCTGGCATCCGGTTGCCGAGAAGCTTGGCCGCAACAAGGACACCATCATGCTGCAGGCGTACCCGGAGCAGCGTGAATTTCAGGCTGATGAACAAGCCGAGGTGCAGGTCGAGTGGCTGAAGGCGGTCATCACGGGCATCCGCAATATCCGCGGCGAAGCGAACTTGAAACCCAATCAGGAGCTGGACGTGCTGCTGGACGGCGGCGACGATGCCGACCGCGAGCGCGCCACGGCGATGGCGCCTATGTTGAAACGTCTGGCAAACGTAACCGCAATCAACTGGCTCGAGGCAGGCAGCGAGGTCCCGGCGCATGCGTTGAGCCTGGTCGGGGATCTGAAAGTGATGGTGCCGCTGGCTGGTTTGATTGACGTCGCGGCGGAAACCGCACGGCTCGACAAGCAGCTCGAGCAGCTGCGCAAAGATCTGGAGCGGATCGATAAGAAGCTCGGCAACGAGAGCTTCGTGAGCAAAGCACCGGTGGAAGTGGTCGACAAGGAGCGTGCGAAGCGGGCGGATCTCGAAGAGCGCGTGGCGACCCTCGAAAATCAGCTCGCAGAGCTGAAGGCGCTCGAGTAACCCGAGCGCCTCAGCGCCCGGCCTAGTACTCCTCGACCTGGTTCACCTCACGCACGAAGTTGATTTCCCTGCGACCGTCGCTGAACTGCAGGAACGTGAATTCGACCAGCATGCCCTCCTCGAGCATGGTGAACGCGCCGTAAGAGCCGCCAATCTCGACCCGTACGTTCGGATTCACGGCGTACTGCGTGCCATTGATGATCGTGTCATAAGTGCCAAAATCGAGCGCCTGGATCTCCCCCTCACCTTCGGCTTCAGGGGCGTTGTATTCCTGCGCCCAGGCCTGTCCGCTCATGAGCAGACAGACCAGCAGTGCAGCGCGTGCAATCATATTCCAGCGTTTCATGATCAATCCTCCTGTATCTCGGACCATGACAGACGTCCGGTCTTCTCTTCCGTGAGGTCGCGGATGCGATAAGAAATCGTATCGTTACCACCGGAGACGAAGAGGAAGTCGGTGTCGCCCTCTCCACCCAGGGTGGAAAGGTCTACCAGCGCGCCGTCGAGGTCGGTGTGGTCAAAGAGCAGACCCGCCGAGAAGTCGTCGCCGCCAACCGTCAGCAGGTCGTTCTCATCGACGTATCCGTCGAGGTTGAAGTCGATGACCGCCTCGTCCGGATCACCGCCCGTGAGCTGATCCAGCACGAGGATGGCACCCGGGCGTACACCGAGACATGACGTGGCGTCCGTTGCCGGCAGCACCGTCGTGGTGAGGAGCACGCCGTCGCGGAAGACGAAACGGCGAATGGCTTTCTCACCCGGGAACTGCGGATCCGGCGGTGCGTTACCACTGATGTCGGTGTTCGTTGCACCCGACAGCGTGTTCTGTGCCCGCTCCATATCCAGGTCAATGTACCAGCCGTAGACGCCGGGTGAGCCCGTTTCCGGGGTGTAGTTCACCGGATTGGAGGTCAGGATTCGACGCGTCTGCGCCGGCGTGACCGAATCGTCCACCACGTTGGTGATGACCTGCTCGACGAGACGAAGCGACTTGCTGCCGGTCTGTGCCGTCGGCGGATTGTTGGTCGTCAGCGGATCCCAGATGGTGTAGATCGACTGCACTGAGGTATCGCTGCCGTCTTCTTCAGCCACGAAGCTGCCCGTACCGAAGGTAATCAGGAAGCCGGGCTGATCCGGGTGCTTGGTGACCGTCGGCTTGGACAGCGCCGGCTGCAGCTCCTCAACGCCCGGGCTGACCTCATAGGTCGCCGTGAAGAGGCGTACTGCAAACCAGTTGTCCGGATTCGGGTCCGTGACGTCGAAGCGGAACAGGTTACCCAACCGGTCACCCGCGTAAACGTAGTCGGTTGTACCATTCAGGTCGATGTCCACCGCCGTGGGTGAGCCCAGCGCGTTCGGATAACCCTCGAGCGGTTCACCCGGCAGCGGCACACCCCACTCCGTGGGAATCTTCTTGAAGTCACCCGGCGCCCAGCCGTCCATGCCTTTGTCCATGTAGAGCATGAAGAGCGTGGCGACACCGGAGGTGGAGTTCGTGCCGTTACCGAAGATGGCTACCCATTCCTGATTGCCATCAGTGTCCACTTTGTTACTCATGGAGATGGTCGGCAGCGACAGCGCGTAGCCGAGATCCTTAACCGGGTTACCCTCGAAGTCTACCCGGGCGCCAACCGCGCCGCCGAGCGGGTCGCCGTTCACATCCAGCGGATAGGTGTCGTCTGCGTCCGTGAACTCCCACAGCACGGCGTTGGCCGTAGCCGCCTGATCGGCGAAGAGCGAAGCCGGATCATTGACGTTAAGTGCGAAGTAGCCTTTACCGCCCGCACCGAGACCGCCAACCAGCGTTGTCATCCACTGCTTGGAAGACGACTCGTTCGGACGCATGTACACGTCGTTCAGACGCGGCGTCAGGTCCACGTAGTAGTCGTGCAGGTAGAACGACGAGGTGAAATTGTTCAGCTTGTTGCTGTACGACTTCGACGAATCGATGATCATGTTCGGCACGTAGGCCATGACCTCGAGTCCGGTCTCCGCGTTGAAACCGTGCAGCATGCCGTCGTTGGCGCCGACATAAACCATCGGCTGACGGCTGTACTGCGCGTTGGCGAAGTCCGAATAGAGATCACTCGTCGGATACGGTGCCTGGTCGCGGTTGAACGCGCGCGGCTCGCCGACGAATACGGGGCTCGAGTTCACGATGTCACCCAGCATCCCTTCAACGGTCAGACGCGGACGTAGAGAACCGGACGGCTCTTCCAGACTGCGATCACCGCGCATGTAGTTCACCTGGTTGTTCGAAAGCGTCAGCGCCTGATCCGGCGTCAGCGACCCTGCAACGAACTGGATACCCGCATTGGTATTCGGATTCCAGGTCACAATCTTGCGGTCGGCCGCGGACAGGCCTGAAGGATGCGCCGCATCCAGGAGCTCTGCTGCCTGCCACGTCGGCGTCGTTGCAACCACACCCGCCGTGTCGACGCTCGTTGCGGTCAGCTCACCGGTACGGTTGCGCAGATCGTAGAACGCGCGATACAGCAGCGTGCCGTCGCGGAGCGACGTCGAGTTGAACGCAGCCGCTGAAGTCGACGAAGCCGCCTGGGTGAATTCCAGGAAGGCCGTACCAACCGCGGTCTGCAGATCCTGCGGATCGCCCGCGTTCAGGAACCGGCCGCGGCCGTTGATGGCGGCGTGCAGCATGTCGTCGATCTTCGAGTTCGGCGTGCTGCCGGGCGCGGGCCACGGGAAAGAGACCGTCGCGTCAGCCGACTCCGCCGTCTCCGCATCAATGTCAGGCTCAACGCCAAACGCGATGGTGAAGGTCTTCATGTGCTGATGGATGAGCTCGTTCGTGCTCGTGAACGTACCCGTCGGCACGCCGTCGATATCGGCGGTCGACAGCGGTACACCGTCGTCCGTGCCGGGGAAGAGGTCGTTCTCGTAGTAGAACATGGCAATGTCAGCCAGCGTGTCGGATTCGCTGTCGGCATACTTACCGCCGTCGAACGGACCCGGGCCATCCTGGTCGAAGTTGCCGGTAAACGGCGCGCTGCCGTTCCAGTAACCATCGGAGAAGAGCAGGCTGAAGTTCTGCTGACAGATGCCTTCCGGTGCTGGCAGCGAGGGGCAGTCACGGCTGCTGTGGTTACAGCCCAGGATCTCACCGGCATCGTCGAGCGCGCGGCGCAGCGGCGTACCGCTGCTGGAGTTCGTCTCGTAGATGGTCTCCAGCAGTTCCGCCTTCTCACCTTCCCAGTAGTACTCGTTCATCTCCGCAATCTGTTCGTAGTTGCGGCGGTTGATCGTCTCGAAACCAACCCGGATGTCCTGCAGCTCAGCTACGACCGCGCCTACGGCGGCTTTGGCTACGTGCTCGCGGGAGCGGTAGTACTGGAACCAGTTGGCGAAGTTCTGAATTTCTTCCGCATACGTACAGCTGGTGGGCACGGCGCAGTCGATACGCTCCGAACCACCTGCAAACGGCTCGTTGGCCGGGCGGATTTCAACCCGCGTGCCGGTAGCCGTGTAGTAACGCGGGATGTAGAAATTCGTCACGTTGATGTCCGCAGAACCGCCGCCCGTCGCCCAGTTCGGCACGCTGTGGGAGGTGTAGTTCTGATCGTTGGTGATGTTCAACGTGTTGCTCGTCGAGCGCGGGTCGAGCCGGATGGCCGTCGGTACGGCGTCCGCAAAGTCGACGTTCGCATTGTCGAGTCCCGTCCAGGGCTCGTACGTCACCTCGGGGTTGTAGTAGATGCCGTTGAACGCAGCACTACGCGCCTGCCAGACGTTGTAGTCGTTACCCGCTGGCAGCGACTCCTGCGACGGCAGAACCCGGCCGTTGCCGCTGTTCCAGCCGTAGGTGTTGACGTTGAGCGCAAAGAGATACGTGTACAGCCTTGATCGTACGTTGCTTGTCGCAATCGTGGAGTTATCGATCACAAAGCGGCCGTTGTCGTCGGTCGAATCGACGGTGATATGCCAGTCCATCGACCCCGAGTCGTCCATCGTGACCAGCACGTTGGGCGGCACGGACGCAGACTGCTCGAGCGGCGTGTTACTCAGATTGAAGAGCACCGACACCTCGCCGGCATTGGGCGCTGCACCCGGACTCGGCAGGGCCAGTACCTCGATGTATACCGTGGACACGGCGCTCTGCGCGGTGCCGTCAAACACCGTGTACTCGAAGCTGGTCGTTCCGAAGAAGCCAACCGCGGGTACAAACGAGAAGGTACCGTCGCTGGAAGTGGTCACCAGAGTGCCTTCCGTTGCCGGCGGCGCAGTCTGGAAGACAACGCTCAACGGTTCCACGTAGATGGGATTACCCAAGGCATCGACGACGGAACCGTCGAGGTCGTACGCACCCTGCAGCAGGCCGCTCGCCAGATCCACATCCAGCTGCGAGCCCTCAAATACGCTGAAGTAGCGGTTCGGCTGCGCCTCGGGCACATCGTTCACGGCCGTGACGTCAAACGTGACGAACGCGGTGTCGATATCCCCATCGCTGTCCTGCAGCCAATACTCGATGCTCACCGGGCCCCAGAAGTCGGGCGTCGGTTGAAAGACAATTTCGCTGCCATCAATCGTGACAACACCCGTTGGGCTTGCGATGGTATCGCCGTTGGCATCCACCAGATAGAAGAGACCGGGGTCGCCTACGGACAGCACGATGCTCGGCACGTCGGCCAGGTAGTCGTTAGCAAGCACGTCGACGCGCAGCTCGGCATCATCTTCGTAGATTGCGGCCACAGAGTCGTCGACGGCGATTGGCATATCATCCACACCCGTCACGTCGAGTGTGAAGACAACCGGCGGGCTCGGCTCTCCCGCAGCGTCCCGTGCGTTGACGGTCACGTCAGCCGTACCGTTGGCGTCCGGCGCCAGCGTCAGCACGATGTCGAAGCCGGGGCCCACCATCGCGGGGACAACCGCAACGGACGTGAAGAGGGCCGGATTGTCCGTGCTCACCTCATAGCTCAGCGTGTCGCCGTTCGTCAGGATATCGACGTCGTCGAACACACCATCGAGCGGCACGAGCTCCGGCGGGTCGTCCTCGTTCATGTTCCGGTTGATCAGCCCGCCGGAGACAAACGGCGCGTCATTGATGGGATTCACGGTCACCGGATACAGATACTGCTCGACAGCACCGTCGGTGTCCGTCGCCTCAATGAGCAGCATGGCGGAGCCGTTGGCATCGGCGGTGAACGCGAGGTTCAGCGTTTCACCGGTAAAGCCCATGCTGTCGAAAACGTTAGCACCGCTGTCGAGGGAAACCGTGAGCGTCAGGCTGTCACCCGTGGGGATGTCAACGTCATCGAATACCCCGGTGAAATCAACGGTTACCGGCGGTGAGTCTTCGTCGACAGTCACGCTCGGCGGTACGGGGGTACCAACAGTGATCGGTCCGTCGTTCTCCTCGTTTACCGTCACCGGGATGACGAGATCGAAGGGTGCACCGCCGAAAATGTCCGATACCTCTACCGTAATGTCACCCGTGCCGAACATGTCGGGCAAGAGCTCAATGGAGAGCAGTCCGCCCATGGCATTCGTCTGCGCGGCGTCAATGGCCGGGTTGGTGATGTTGGTGATCGTGAAGTTGAGGTTGTCGCCGTTGGTGACAATGTCTACGTCGTCAACGATCAGATTCAGATCTTCCGGCGGCGGGAACACGTCCTCGTCCGTGACAATGACCGGTACTGGACCCGTCTGCACGGGATCGTCGTTCACCAGACTGACGATGACCGGAATGTTGAGGACTAGTGGAACGCCGCCGAAATTGTCTTCAACCTGAACCACAATGTCGCCGATACCAAACTGATCCGGCAGCAGCAGAACGTTCAGCACCGAACCGGCCATGTTCGATGCACCCAGATCAACCGATGGGTTGGTCGTACCGAGAATGCTGTACGTCAGGAAGTCGCCCGTGGGAATGTCCGCGTCGTCAACGAGCGTTGCAATATCCAGGGCTTCAGTGGTGTCCTCAAACATGTTGATGGACGGAATGGGTGCAATCAGCTGCGGATCGTCATTTACCGCCGTGACTGTAAGCGGTACGACAACGTCCACCGGCACACCGCCAAAGTTGTCAGAGACGCGTACGGTGATTGAGCCCGTGCCCGAAGTGTCGGCAAAAAGTCCGATGTTCAGGGTTGTGCCGAGCACGTTGGTAAATGCGGGGTCGACCGCAGGATGCGAGATGCTCTGCAGCGTAAATGTCAGGAAATCGCCATCGGTCACGATGTCGACGTCATCGACCGTGCCTGCCAGATCGGTTGAGGTAAACACATCCTCCGGCGTGACCACCGGCGTTACCGGCACATCCGGAAACGGGTCATCGTTCACCGAGTTCACGGTCAGCGGCACGTTGAGCGTGACGGGCGTTGTGGCCGCATTATCCGTCACCTCGACAATCACGTCACCGGCTCCGTTCTGATCGGCCAGCAGCACAATGTCCAGCGTATCGCCCGACATCGACGTGCTGCCAAGGTCAACCGCCGGGTTGGTTGAGCCGGTGACCACATAGGTCAGCACGTCTCCGTTCGGGAGATCAACGTCATCGACGATACCCGCCAGCGATTGAGAGATATTGACGTCCTCGTCGGTGACCAGCACCGGCTCCGGAGCAATCTGGAACGGATCGTCGTTGACGTCGGTGACGGTAACGTCGAAAGAGTCGCTATCCGTATCGATGTCCTGCACGTTGGTTGCCGTGGGATCAAGCGCGTTGTCCGTCACCGTGACGTCTACGCTGACATTAATCGTGCCCACGAAGTCGGTGGGCGGCGTCAACATCGCCGCCGGCACCTGCGCCGGCGTCAGCTGGTAAGCCCCGCCACCAAGGTCGATGCCGGGACTGATGCTGGCACCTGCTGGGAGGCCGCTCAGGACAATATCGACGGTTTCCGATCCGTCCGTATCCAGCAAGGTGATCGTCATGGCCAGCGGAATGGCCGTCTCTTCAGGACCGGACGGGCTGCCCAGAGACAGCGTCGGCAGATCCGCAACGGGTGCGATGAAGATGGTGCCAAGGGCAGTGTCGTAGCAGGCTGCAGGAATCGGCACGACACAGGTCGGGTCGGCTTCGAAGATCTCGTAGCTGAAACCCACCGTGCCGCTGAAGTACGGCACCGGGTCGTAGGTGATGTCGCCGTTGGCTGCCCAGGCAAAGGTACCCGTGGCCGGCGCGGTTGCATCAGAGACCGTTACCGCAAAGGTGCCGCTGTCCCCGTTCGCCAGAACGTTCTCGGAAACCTGCGTATCCTGGACACCGACAAAGGCATCATCCACCGCATTGGGCGGCAGCGCCCATGCTTTCAGTGGTGCCAGCATCAGCAGAACGAGGGTGACTATCGAGGCATTTACTACTTTGTTAGCCATCGGACCGATCTCCATAGTGAAGCGCAAACGCGCTAGTCCATAATCCTGCCGAACGTAGATTGCAGCAGGACGGAAGCGTTGTTGGTGCCGCCGATCCCTCTGGCGGTGATACGAAACATTTCTATGCGGTCAACCTGACCTGAACCATAGGGGCTGTTCTGCTCGTACGCGTTCTCTTCGCGCACGACAGGGCCGAGATATTCGATGATGTAGCGCGAAGGCTCAGCCACGCCTTCCACGGCATTGGCAATCACGCTGCTGCCGCCGGCCCACACGCCAGCGGTGTCCCAGTTCTCCGTTGTGCCCATATCGGCAACCCGATAGAGGCCGGCCGTGCCGTTGAACGGTGCGGTGGAGGTAATCGCCAGGAGCTGGGTCTCAGCGTCTCTGAGCGCGGACTCAGCCGCCTGAAAAGCCAGGAGCGTGTCGTGCTCGTTACGCGACATGCGCACCTCGAGGCTCGTGCTCTGCACGGAGGAAACGCCAATGATGGTCAGCACCAGCAGCAGCACGAGCGAGATGAAAAGCGCAACGCCGCTTTGCCGACGCGGCAGGGATTCTGGTGTCTTGCGTAGTGTGTTCACATCCACCTCCTAAAATCCGAGATTGCGAACGCTGATCGTTTTGGAGAACGTCCTGCGCATGCGATCCCCGGCTTCGGCAACCAGATCCGGACTCGATACGTCCAGACGTACCCGCACGGCGACAATGGCACCCGGATCGGTGATCTGATCCGCGGTGATGTAGCGATTGACGTTCGCAACGTTGTCACCAGTCGTGTCCACGCCGTAGAACACCTGCATGTTCTCGACACCCTGGACAAGCTCAACCGGGGCTTGGCGGCCCACCTTGCGCCACAGCGCCGGGATATTTACCCCGGCATTGTTGGCCTGCGTGCTGGGCGCAATGAAGAAGTAGGTTGATTCCAACTGACTGATCGTTGCCATAGCGCCATAGGGGCGACCGAGCACCGACAGGGTCGCCGGTATGATTTCGAGCGGCTCGCCGAGCGTATTGACGGTGGCGCTGTTTTCGTAATTATTGCCCGCTGCGGCTGTATCTCGCGCCAGCGTCTGACGGTCTGCGCCCGCGGTTATGCCCGTGACGCGGAACATGGCCGCCTGCTCGCAGTCGGAGAGCACCACCACGTCGTTGACCGCAAACGTCGGCGCACCTGCCGGCGTGTACGCCACAGGCTCACCCGTGGGCTGCACCGTATCCAGAAGCCGATTCACGGGCTGGCGCACGCTGCGGAAAATGAGAATGTCGGAATCGGTATCGAGCTCGGTGTTGTCTATGCCGTTGCCGTTGATGTGCACGTTGACATTGGTTGAACCCGTCGAGCGCGGCAGGGTCAGGAGGTTGTTCGGACCATAAGTGCCATCGCCGTTGGACTCGAAGCCGTCTACAGGGCGGCTCATGTCGTACTCCGGAATGACGTTCCAGTTACCCGTCAGCCCTTTGATGATGAAGTCCGGCTCCGGCGCGCAACCGAAGTATCCCGCCGTGCGTGCCGCTTCGGTGATGAAGTCGAAGGAATAGCGCGCGTTCTCCTGCAGCCGGGACTGCGCGTTGACGATGTCGTAGGTGCGGGAATTGCCCACAAAAAGCTGGACGATACCGGCAACCACCACCAGCCCCAGCATCAGGGCAATCATCAGTTCGAGAATGGAAAATCCTGCCTGGCGTTGCATGTCTTACCCCTGACTCTGAATGGTGAGGGTTTCGTCTTCACCGCCGAAGCCGGTCCAGCGGACGTTGATCGTGACGACACCGGCGCCGTCGACCTCAATCGAACCCACACCGTCCGGGAGGCCCGGCTGGTCGTCTTCCGCCGGTAAGATCGTGTCCTGCCGCAGGTCCTGACAGACCGCCGTCTCATTGTGATTGCCGAGCGAACACTGCCAGACGGCAACGTCAAAGTCCGTCATCTGTGCCGCGGAGCAGTTGTTCTGATAGCAGTCCGCAGGCGCGCTCGGGACGTCGGTGAAATCGATACCATCGTAAGCAGCACCTGGCACACCCGCGCCGGGATTGATGCGGATGCGGTCCATCATGTCGTAGGCCAGCTGCAGCGCTTCACTGCGCACCAACGCGTCACGATTGTTCTGCAGACTCACCATCTGCAGACCGGTCACGCCGAGTACTCCAACGCCCATGACAAGAACCGCCACGAGGAGCTCTACCATACTGAACCCGCGGGCGCGCTGTTTCATATTGCTGATTCTGTTCACGTTACTGCCTCTCCCTAGAAACACGTGAGATCGACGATGTTTGCCCGTCCAATGGCATTGATGTTGATCGTTCGGCCCGGATCGTCGTCCGTGTCCTGGCCGCAAAGCTGAATGGAGCCCACCATGCCACCGATCATGAGGCCTCTGGAGTTGAATGACAGGCTGTCGATGCCGTTCAGACCACCCAGCGCGTTGAAGGTGACCTCACCTTCGATCGTGAAATCCCTGAGGGGATTGGCACAGTTACCGGGGTCACCTACCTGGATGCAGAACCCTTCGCCCCACTCGTTACCGGCACTCGAGGCGTCCGCCGACTGCACCGTCACGGTGCCGCCAAGGCGGGCGGCTTCACTGCGCGCAAAGTTGATGGCACCAATCATCGAGTTGACGTTGGCGGCCATCTGGCGCTGCGTGGTGAAGTCGTTAAACGCCGGTATGGCAAACGCCATCATCGTCGCGGCAATGGTCAGCGCGACCATCAGCTCGATGATCGTAAAACCTTTTGCCTGTTTTCGGGGTGCTTTCATGAGCCTAACCTAAAAGAAGTTGCCGGAGGGGCCTACCTGAGCGCGACGAGCGGTAGCAGGACGCCGATACCCCGTATCAGCCTTCCTGCCAGTTGTCGTCGATACCGATATCCATGCCGTCATTCCCTTCGTCCCACCAGCGGGCGCCGGCCTCGTCGAGGGTCAGGATGCCGGTGTTCGCCATGGAGCCCGCCGGCGTTGCCGTGAAGTCGTAAGTGTCAACCGTTGTGACAATGTTCACGGCATAGCGGCCGCCGCGAATGCTTGCGAAGACTTCACACACGTCTTCCGCCGGCGCACCGGCAGCCGCGCCGGCGTCGGCCGAGCCGTCGCCGTCATTGTCGACCGCCCCGACGTACGTAAAGTTAATTGCATTGAAACGTTCCAACGCCTGGGCACAGCTCATCAGCTCGGTCATGACCTCCGTGCGAAAGGTGCGCTGGGAATAGTTGGTGTACAGGGGAATCGCTATGGCTGAGATCAGGGCAAAGATAACGAGGGCTGCCATGAGCTCAATTAATGTGAAACCGCGCGTTTTCATGCATTCGTCCGCCAATTTTGATTGATGACAGACTAAATAAGGCGTGCGCAAGCCTGAAGCGCGGCCCTACGGGCGGTAGCGAGTCGCAGATGAACGGTACCGTTTTGCGGCAACCGTTCAGCCGAGGGTCAGAACGACCTTACCCACCGTGTCGTTTGCCGCAACGAGCTCGTGCGCGCGCTGGGCCTCCGGCAGCGGTACTTCCGCCTCGATGATCGGCTTGATTTCGCCGTCTTCGATCAGCGGCCAGACGCGCTCCCGCAGCGCATCCATCACCAGCGCCTTCTCGCCGATGGACCGTGCCCGCAGCGTGGAGCCAATGATTCTCAGCCGTTTCATCATCATGAGACCAAGATTGAGCTCCGCCTGCACGCCACCCATGAGACCAATGAGGACAAGACGGCCTTCGAGGCCGAGGGCAGCAAGATTGTCGGCAAGATAGCTTGCTCCCACGGGATCCAGAATGACGTCCACCCCGCCTTCGCCCGCCCAGGCGGTGACGGCATCGAGAAAGGCACCCTCGTGTCGATTGAAACCGGCATCGGCACCGAGCGCGACGCACTGCGCAATTTTTTCAGCGGTTCCGGCGGTGACAAAACAGGGATTGCCGCTCGCTTTCAGGAGCTGTATGGCCGCCGTACCTACGCCGCTGGCGCCAGCGTGCACCACCACTTTCTCCTGACGCCTGAGGCCCGCTTCCATGTAGATGTTCAAATAGGCCGTGGCAAACACTTCCGGCAGCGCAGCCGCCTGGGTCATGTTCAAGCCCGCCGGCACAGGCAGTACCTGACCCGCCGGAACCACCACTTCTTCGGCGTATCCCCCGCCGGCAAGCAACGCGCAGACGGCGTCCCCTACGGCAACGCTCTGCACGCCCTCGCCAATTTCGACCACCGAGCCTGCACACTCGAGACCAAGCACGGGGCTCGCGCCGGGCGGCGGCGGGTAACCGCCACTCACCTGCACGAGATCGGCGCGGTTCACGGCGCTGGCGCTCACCCTGATCCGCACCTGGCCGGGGCCACAGGCCTCATCCGCGGCATCTGCCCAGACGAGGACGCCATTTTCCACCTGAATTGCTTTCACGACTTCCTCCCCACCGTTACCAGGACATGCGCATTTTCAGACCCCGATCGTGCAGGTAGGCTTTCAAACCGCTCACGGTGTAGTCGCCGTAATGCACCATCGACGCCACCAGCGCGGCATCCGCTTTGCCGGCCGTCAGCGCATCGTAGAGATGCGCGGGTTCCCCTGCGCCACCCGAAGCAATGACGGGAATCCGCACCGCCTCGGCCAGCATGGCGGTCAGCTTCAGCTCATAGCCCGCTTTTGTGCCGTCCGCAT
Organism: Pseudomonadales bacterium; assembly: GCA_028285415.1. Taxonomy (GTDB): domain Bacteria; phylum Pseudomonadota; class Gammaproteobacteria; order Pseudomonadales; family Azotimanducaceae; genus UBA4421. Next base: position 86,354 of record JANQPF010000001.1, on the reverse strand, counting down.
CGATCGAGTTCACAACCAGCTCACCGGCGCCGAGATTCTCTCCTTCCAGCGCCCAGGCCAGTGCGTCCATTCCCGTCCTCGTGCGCCCTCCGTTGATGACAATCTCGTATCCCGACGGCGTCTGCTCACTCTCGTCCACCCGCAGAATGTCCATGGAGAGGACAATGTTTTGATTACCCACCGCTTCGGCGCACTCAGCGATGAGCGCGGGTCGCTGCACGGCTGCCGAATTGACGTTGATCTTCTCAGCCCCGGCCAGACGCAGGTCGGTGGCGTCGGCAACGCTGCGCACGCCTCCGCCGACGGAAAGCGGTATGAACACCTGACTTGCTACCGCCTCCACCACATCGAGCATGATGTTGCGCCTGTCGCTGGACGCCGTGATGTCGTAGAACACGAGCTCATCGAGACCGTCGAGGTAATACTCCCGTGCTTTCTCGACCGGATCGCCGATGTCCTTCGTATCCACAAACTTCACGCTCTTGGCAAGCTTGCCGTCACGCACGTCGAGACAAGCTATCAAACGTTTGCTCAGCATTGACCGTCCCATGCGGCAAAATTAGCAAGGAGACGCAACCCCACCCGGCCGCTCTTTTCCGGGTGAAACTGCGTCGCAAAATAGTTGTCCCGGCCGATCGCCGACGCGAAATCATGCTCATAGTCGGACTCGGCATATACAGACACTGAATCTGTCGGTACCGGGTAATAGCCGTGCACAAAATAAAACTCGTCACCGGGCTCGATCCCGGCGAGCACCGGATGGGATTTGACCGGACGCACCTCGTTCCAGCCCATATGCGGGATCTTGAGCTCGGGATTGTTGAAGTCGAAGCGCTCTACCCTGCCGGGAATGAGGCCCAGCGTGGTCGTGTCGTTCTCCTCCGAGTAGTCGAGGCTGATCTGCAGACCGAGACAGATACCCAGCACCGGACGGCCGTCGGCAATGACCTCCTTGAGAGCCTCATCCAGGCCCCGCGAAGTGAGACTTTTCATGGCGCTGCCGGCTGCCCCCACGCCGGGGAAAATCACGCGTTCGGCGTGACGCAGGCGATCGGGGTCCGCGCAGATCTCAGCATCGCGGCCTACTTCGCGACACGCCCGCTGCACGCTGCGCAGGTTGCCGGCGTCATAGTCGACTATCAGGGTCACTCGAGATTCCAATGTCCAAAATCGGGGCGGGATGCCGACGTGGCGCTGCATCCCGGGAGCGCGGATACTATAGCATTGACGTTTTCTTAACTAGCTGCTGTCCAGAATGGACAGCGTTCTGGCATCAACAAACAGGTAACACATTGAAGAAGACCGGGCACAGCACTGGCGTTCTGCTCATCAACCTGGGCACGCCCGCATCGCCATCCACAGCCGACGTTCGCAGCTACCTCGACGAGTTCCTCATGGACCGACACGTGCTCGACGTGCCCTGGCCTATCCGGCGTCTCATCGTCAGCGCATTCATTCTGCCATTTCGCCCCAAGGCAAGCGCCCATGCCTACGCATCCATCTGGACCGACACCGGTTCGCCGCTGCTCATACACAGCCAGGCGCTGCAGGCGGCAATGCAGCAACGCAGCCCGCGCCCGGTCAGCCTTGCCATGCGCTACGGCGAACCCTCGATCCAGGCAGCAGTCGCGGAGCTGGCTGAAGCTGGCGTCGACCACCTCGTCGTTGTGCCGCTCTATCCTCAGTACGCCGATTCCACCGTGACCACCATCGTCGAAGCGGTCAACAAGATCCTGCCCGCGGCGATACGGGTAGAGTTCCTGCCGCCGTTCTACGCACACCCGGCATACCGCCAGGCGCTCGCCGCTTCGGTCAAGGCGCATCTGCCGCCAGAAGTGGATCACCTGCTCATGAGTTATCACGGCTTACCCGAGCGGCATCTGACGAAGGCAGATCCGACCGGAGCGCACTGCCTGCAGAGCGAGTCCTGTTGCGAAACCGCCTCCCCGGCACACGCAACGTGTTACCGCCATCAGGTGTTCGTGACGTCGCGCAATCTGGCTGCGGACCTCGGCATCGACGCTGAGCACTACTCGGTAAGCTTTCAATCGCGCCTCGGACGACTGCCGTGGCTGACGCCGTACACGGATCAGGTACTGGCGGAGTTACCCGGCCGCGGGGTGAAAAACCTCGCGCTGGTGTGCCCCGCCTTCGTTGCCGACAACCTGGAGACGCTCGAAGAAATGGGCATTCAGGGGCGCGAAACGTTCCTTGAAGCGGGCGGCGAGCACTTCCACCTTATCCCCTGTCTGAACGACGATGTGGTCTGGGTCGACGCGCTGAGCGATATGCTCGAAGGCGTGCTCGCCCCTCAAACCGAGACGGCGAGCCTCGAAACCTCGGTGTAGAAAGAACGCACGAGGTCCTGCGCGAACATCGATTTGCGGGCAACAAATCGCACCGGGCGGGTCAGACCCTCCGCCGCGAGCGGAATGAACTGATCCTGCTGCACGCCGAGCGTCAGCGCAACGCCTGCGGGCACCAGGCCATGGCCGAAGCCGGCAATGGCCATCTGCGCCACCGCAAAAAACGACTCCAGCGAGACCGCACGTGTGAGATTCAGCCGGGCCATGTCTTCTTCGATCGATGCCCAGGCTCCGGAGCGCGATTCGATGGTGATGACGCTCAGCGGTTCGCCCACGCCGTACTCGAGGGTGGCAAGCCCCGAGGGCACGATGACCATGGGCTCCTGACGGATGACCTCGCTCACGAGATCCGTGTCTGCGTCGGGTGATCCCGTACAGATCCCCACCATGTATTCCCCGGACCGCAGCCGATCGAGCACCACCGGAGAGCGCTGCGCGTGGAATTCAAACTCGACGCCCGGGAGCTGTTCGCCCGCCTGAGAGAACAGTCGCGGCCCCCAGCTGGCAAGGATGGCTTCGGACACGCCCATGATGATTTTGCCTTTGCGCAGGGCGTTGTCCTCCAGAAAGACGCTGCGCAGCTCGGAGAGGAGTGGACCAACCCGTTCCACCAGCCGAGTGCCGTGGTGCGTGAACACCACCCGGCGGCCGTGGCGCTCGATGAGCTTGCGGTCGTAGTAGCGCTCGAGGTTGGCAATGCGTTTGCTGACCGCCGACTGGGATATTTTCAGCTGCGTACTCGCTTCCATCATGGTGCCGGCCTTCGACAGCGCCACAAGCGTTTCCAGGTTTTCGATCATGGGATCCGCTTAGTTTCGACAGACGCAACAATCATATTCCATCTATTCTCTTTTTTCATGGTTTGTCCGTCGCCATCATGCACCCATGCTGTATGTGATCGTGCTTGTCAGTGTTCTTGCCACCAGCGTTCTGTCGGGAATTCTCGGCATGGCGGGTGGCATGATCCTGATGGCCATCCTGGTCAGCACCATGTCTGTTGCCAACGCCATGCTCCTGCACGGTGCCGTGCAGGCCACCTCCAACGGCTCGCGCGCCTGGTTCCTGCGTACCCACATCCGCTGGCAGATTCTGCCGACCTACCTCGCCGGTGCCGCCGTTGCGGTGGGTTTCTTTACCTGGCTTGCGCTCGTGCCGGACGCCGGGGTGGTGCTGATCCTGGTGGGGCTCTTTCCCTGGCTTGCGCGCGCCAACAAACGGCTACGCGGTCTGGACGTGACCCGTCCGCTGACCACCTTCGTCTGCGGCGTTGTGGTCACGGCCGCACAGCTGCTGGCCGGTGCGTCGGGTCCGCTGCTCGACGTGTTCTATCTGAACTCGCCGCTCACGCGGCAGGAGATTGTGGCCAACAAAGCGCTGACCCAGACCATTGGCCACATTCTGAAGATCGTGTACTACGGCGTTATCGTATCGCTGGGGACCACGCTGCCCTGGTGGCTTTTTGCCGTGGCGCTCGCGCTGGCGGTGGGCGGTACACGCCTCGGCACGATGCTTCTGATGCGCTGGAACGATGCGGCGTTTCAGAAAGTGAGCCAGGCCATCATCCTGCTCATCGCCACCCTCTGCGTCGTGCAGGGCGTGCGCATGCTCATCCCTGGTTAAGCCGCTGCGATCGGTTTGACGACAAACAACAGATCACCCACGTTGACCTGCTGGCCGCTGCTCATGTTGACACGCGTAACCTCAAACTCGTGCCCCGTCGGGTAGAGCTCCGTTTCGGTGTTGAAGTCAGCCAGCGACAACGGCGTGAATATTTTCATCGCCTCCAGCTGACAGAGCGTCTGATCCAGCGTCACGCGATCGCCGACGTTGACGTACTCCGGCTCCGACGGCGACGGCGTCGAATAGAAGATGGCGGTTGCCGGCGCCAGCACCTTCAGCTCCTCACTTTCCTCGATGCGGATGGCCTCCGTATCGATGCCCTCTCCACCGCTGCCTGCCTGCTCAATCTCGTCGATCAGCTGGGCTACGTCGATGCGGCCAAGCAGCTGCGGCAGGTAGTTCGTATCATAGACCCCCTTGCGGAACACATCGTCGCCCAGGATGCGGATGAGGAGCGGGATGTTCGTACAGATCCCGGAGATGGTGACACGCCTGAGGTAGGAAGCCAGCTTGTCGATCGCCGCATCGCGGTCTTCTGCGTAGACGATGACCTGGGCGATCATGCTGTCGTAGTAGGGTGAGACGAACTTGTCCGTGCCGGCCATGGTGATGATCTCGACGTTGTCTTCCATCGGAAACTGGCAGGACGTGATCTGACCGGGATGCGGCTTGAAGGCGAGACTGCCATCGCCAATCTGCTGGATTCGCTCAGCCGTAACGCGCGCCTCGATGGCGTAGCCTTCGTCTTTAACCTCGAGGTCGGCGATGGAGCCGCCGCCCGCTATGTTGAACTGCTGTGCCACGATGTCGACGCCGCTGGTCCACTCCGTCACCGGATGCTCAACCTGCAGACGCGTGTTCATTTCCATGAAATAGACCGCATCCGAGTCGAGGTCATAGATGAACTCCACCGTGCCGGCGCCAACGTAGTTGACTTCGTTGGCAATATCGGCGGTAGAGCGCTTGACCGTTGCCAGCAGCCGCTCGGGCAGCGTGGTGGATCCCGACTCCTCGATCACCTTCTGCTTGTCGCGCTGTACGCTGCAATCGCGGATACCGAGAACGTGCGTGTTGCCGTGCGTGTCGCGCAGCAGCTGCGCCTCGATGTGCCGAAGCGAGGTGACAAACTTCTCGAGATAAACGTCCCCGTTGCCAAAGGCGCTCCGCGCTTCCATCGTCACGCGGTGAAAGAGCTCAACGAAGTCGTTGCGGTCTTCGACCACTTGTATGCCTTTGCCACCGCCACCGTGTACCGCCTTGATGAGGACCGGATAGCCAATCTCCTCGGCAACCTCCGCAGCCCGCTCCGGATTCGTCAGGATGCCGTGGCTGCCGGGTACCACCGGCACGTTCAGACGCAGCGACGTGTTGATGGCATTCGATTTGTTCCCCATCGTCTCCATGCTGGCGACCGATGGCCCGACAAAGTTGATACCGTGGCTGCGCACCAGCTCGGCGAACGATGAATTCTCGGACAGAAAACCGATGCCAGGGTGCAGGCTGTCGACGCCTTCGTTCTCCGCCACGTTCAGCACGCTCATGGCGTTGAGATAACTCTCGTCCGGCGTGTTGCCGCCAATACAGACGAGCGTATCCCGGTCGCGCAGCTGATCCACCACGGCAGATTCCATGTCTGGATCGCTCTGCACCAGGACCACGTCGATATCCTCTGTCTGCGCGATGCGCACGAGCTTCGCCGCGGTGCAGCCGCGCGCGTGGATCAGCACCTTCTTGACGGGACGAATCAGATCTTTGTCGGTGTATCTCGGCCGATGCGCAACGACCACGGGGCGTTGCTCGGTAAAGCCGCCAGCCAGCACCCGCTGCACCACCTGCTCGACGGTTTCCGTTGGCACCGGAATCGCCGGATCGATCGCCTTGAGATCCTCGTCGATGGTCGGATAAAACGGATGTTCCACAAGGCCCTGCATGGCCCCTTCATGCGCCGAGAGATAGTTCGAGAGAATCGAATTCAGCGGCAGATTGGACTGCACCACAATCTGGCCGGCAAACGGCATGCTCGTCCCGGAGAAGTAGTATGTCTGGACGAGCGGGTGGGTCACGAAGCTTGCCTGGGCGCCGCCGGTACAATCGCCGAAGCCGAACACAATCACCGGCAGATCGTGATCGCGGACAAAACGCGTAATGCGATCGTTGACCGCGGCCATGGAAAAGAGCGCCCCGGCCCCTTCTTTTGTCTGCATGCCACCTGATGAGATGAAGCATACGACGGGCAGATGCTGCTCAGCGCATTCGACGAGCAGACGACAGAATTTCTCGGCGCTTGCCATATCAAAGGCACCCGCCTGGAAGGCGACGTTCGACACCACAACGCCCACGCGTGGCCCGTCACCTCTGAGCTTACCGAAGCCGGTCACGATGCCGCAGGGCGGTAGGTCCTTGTTGAGCGCCTGCTCGATGGACAGGCGGAACCCAGGAAACGAGCACGGATCGGAGCTCAGCAGGTCATCAAAGCGGCTTTCCCAGTCGTCAAAGTAACGGTCGATGAGGTCTTCGTATGTGAACCGGTGACTATTCCGGCTTTTACGCAACACGTTTTGCATCAACAAGTCGTTGTACGCCATGTTGAGGCGGTTCCAGAAGTCTTTGCGGCGCCCGATGTTTTTGGGCGCGATGCGCCCCTGATATTGCTTGCCGTCCCGCATTGCCGCCATGTACGAACTTAACAAGCTCTCAAAGAGGTGTGTGACTACCACAAAAAGCGCATCAGCCAGGTGCGGGAAGCTCAGCTTCTTCCACTCCTCCACCTGCCGATAGAAGTCCGTGCCTTTCGGCATCTTCTCGAGACGTTGGGACCAGTCAAAAAACTGGTCACGTAGCATGCCCACAGTAGGTTGCGCCTGCCGCTCGACATCCCCCAGCGTCAGACCGCTGGCTGCAAATCTCAACGTTGTTTCTATCAGCTGATCGAGCGAAGCCTGACTCAGGCTCTGATCAGACTGTGCTTCCGCGGCAATCGAATCCAGGTTGGCAATGATCTGATCGTAGACCGAGTCGAAGAGCAACAGGTTTTCACACTCGCGGATGAAGTCGTCACGCAGCTCTTCGTCGAGGAGTACGTCGAGGACCGTCATGTCGGAGAGCGCCACGGGTTTGCCTAAGCTCTCCGTCGGCTTGACGAAACTCGGAAATCGCAGGTGCAAGAGCCCACGGTTGGCATGGATGTCCGAATGACCGATTGCGCCCAGCATTGCCGGGCCGGTGATCGCCAGGTTCAACTCTGCCGTCAACAGCTTTGTCAGGAAAACTTCTGATTTGTCGTCAAGACCTTTGAGCGCCAGTAACTTCTTGCCTTCATAGGTGAACCGCTCCCGTAAGATAGTGAGCATCTCCGCGTCCGCGGAGATGGCGCTGAGAAGCGCTCGGGCGTTGCCGATGTCGGATACTTTGAGGATCTGCCGCGTATCCTCATGATTATGCAGATACTCACGCAGCGCCCGCAGATTACCTACCGACTCACCTTTCCAGCGGTTATAGAGGAAGATGCCGATAGACGACAGGAGTGAAGCCCGCGCGTCCTCATAGTTCTGTTTCGGTTCACCAAAAATGAGCTGCGCGATACGGCCCCGCTCATCGTGCAGGGCTTGGCGCTTTTCGTGATAGTTGCGCCAAACTTTGGAGAGCACATCGTCGTAAACGATTTTGTCCGGATCCTGCAGCCAGGTCAGAAAAGCTTGCCGCCGCTCACGGTCGGCGCGGATATGCAGCTCGCCCTTCGGCAGCTCCTGGGTTGCCAGGCGTCCGTACTGCTGGGTAGTCGTCGCCTTGATGCGCTTACGCACCTGCAGGTATCGAAGGTAGCGGTAGGCGACACCGAAGACGTTCAGGTACTCGGTTGGGTTTTTTGTGAGTTTCAGCGACGCTGAGGTCTGCATCGCCTGAAGCTGCGGCGAGGGATTCAAATACCGCTGGAGGCTTTGACGATAGTGATCGAGAATGTAAGGATTCTCAGCGACAAACTCCTTCACGCGTGCTTCTACGTTGGCAATACTGCCGATAATTGCAGTCCGCAAGTTCTCGAGCTTGTCGATACTGTCATTGGGCGTGTAGTCGACAATGCCGTCAATATTCCCCTGCGCGTGCAATTCATACGGAGAGACGCCAACGTACTTTGCACACTCCTGCCACGACAGATTCAAACGCCGCGCGATGTTCGCAAGAGAGGGTGGCTGGATGGTACTGAAAACACCGTCCCGCAATGAGAGAATCATGTTGCTGGCCGCCAGCGGGATGGCTCCACCGGAGTAACCCAGCCCATAGATGAGGCCTACGGTTGGCACGTCGACGTTACTCATCTCCGCAATCAAGCGGGAAATGCTATGCGCCTGATTGTCGGCGTTTGCAGCTTCGCGTGCATCCGCACCCGGCGTGTCCATAAACGTCACCATCGGAATCGAACGCGTCGAACAATAGTCTGCAAAACCCGCAGCTCGCAGATGGTGCTCGGGCATCCAAGAGCCGAGATCGCTGCTGCGGTCCTGGGCCAGAAATCCCACGAGGCGGGTACTCCCCCCACCAAAGTCCATGTTCAACATTGCCTGGTAGTACGGGCCTGCGCTCTCCTCTTCCACGATTTGCCCGAGCTGGCGGATGATTTCCGGCGCCGGCGTACGCGTCTGGTCCTCCGCCGGACTGACCGCAGCTTCGACATAAGCATCAATGTCGAGATTGGCCAGCTCTTCCGTACGGCGCTCGATCTGCGCCTGGGTCAGGAGCCCCTGGACGGGTTCTTGTTCTTGAGAGATATCTGGAAACAGGGAGAAATCTTTGGCCAGGCTTTCGGCGATGAGGTAAAGGCGGTCGCCTTCAATGAGCTGTTTTTCCACGATTTTTTGGCTGGGTGTAGAATGGCGGTACTCTATCCAGTTCCAGCAGGAATTCCAACAAGCATGACGGCGCTCAACTGTACAGTTCTCACCATTTCCGACACCCGCAGCCTCGACGACGACAAGTCCGGCGACTATCTGTGTGACGCGGTCGGCAAGGCGGGCCATGTGCTGACCGATCGGGCCATCGTGAAAGACGACATCTACGCCATCCGCGCCCGGGTCTCTGAGTGGATTGCCGATCCCGGCGTCCAGGTCATTCTCACCACGGGTGGCACGGGCTTCACCGGCCGTGACAGCACGCCGGAAGCTGTCAGCGTACTTTTCGACAAGGAAATCGGCGGTTTCGGGGAACTCTTCCGGCAGATCTCCTACGAGGAAATCGGGGCTTCCACCATTCAGTCACGCGCTGTGGGCGGACTGGCCAACGCCACGCTCATCTTCTCCCTGCCCGGCTCCTCAAACGCGGTCAAAACCGGCTGGGAGAAGATCATCCGCAATCAGCTAGATATCAATTTCAAACCCTGCAACTTTGCCGAGCTGATACCGCGTTTCCTCGAGTGAGACCGGCGCGCCGTCCAGCCCTCGTTGGAGGTAGAAACGGTGACCAGAAATCGCATCGAAACGGGTAGAACGGTGGCCTAGGCGCGTCCGGGTCAGTACACTCAACCGCTTGATTTTACGGAGTAAGACTTTGAGCGAAGCAGTTTATCTCGTTGGCGCTGCGCGCACCCCGGTGGGCAGCTTTCAGGGCGGCCTGGCAGGCATGAGCGCGCCCGAGCTGGGGGCTCACGCGATCCGTGCCGCGCTGACCCAGGCAGCGGCTGACGCCAACAGCGTGGACGAGGTGATCATCGGCAACGTCGTCAGCGCCGGCTTGAAACAGGCACCCGCACGCCAGGCAATGCGCATTGCCGGGTTGCCCGACGCCTGTGGCGCGACGACCGTCAACAAGGTCTGCGGCTCCGGGATGAAAACGGCCATGCTGGCGACCGACCTCATTCGCGCGGGTTCCGCAGATACGATCATGGCGGGCGGCATGGAGAGCATGAGCAACGCACCGTATCTCCTGGCCAAAGCCCGCGGCGGATTGCGTATGGGTCATACCAACATGCAGGATGCCCTCTTCCTGGACGGCCTCGAAGACGCGGAAACGGGCGGCTCCATGGGTTCGTTCGCACAGGCAACGGCAGACGAGTACCAGCTCACCCGCGAGGCCATGGATGCCTATGCAACCGAGTCCGTGAACCGGGCACGCAGCGCGATCGAAAACAGCAGCCTCACCAGCGAAATCTCACCCATCGAGATTGCCGGCGCGACGGTTGCGGACGATGAGCAACCGGGCCGCGCCAGGCTGGAGAAGATTCCGACGCTGCGGCCCGCGTTCAAAGCGGACGGCACGATAACCGCCGCCAACTCTTCATCGATTTCCGACGGCGCATCGGCATTGCTACTCCGTAGCGAAACCGCCCTCGGCGATGCAGAGCCGCTTGCGCGAATCGTGGGTCACGCCACCCATTCCATCCATCCCAGCGAATTCACGATTGCGCCGGTAGGTGCCATCAACAAGCTGGTGGAGCGAATCGGCTGGAGTCTGGACGACGTTGACCTTTTCGAGATCAACGAGGCTTTTGCCATGGTCACCATGCTTGCGATGCAGGAGCTGAATCTCGATCACGAGAAAGTCAACGTCTTCGGCGGCGCCTGCGCCCAGGGCCATCCCATCGGCTCAACCGGCAGCCGCTTGATCGTGACGCTTGCCCACGCGCTGAAAAACAGAAATCTGAAGCGCGGTATCGCTGCACTCTGCATCGGCGGCGGCGAAGCCACCGCCATCGCCCTGGAGCGCTCTTGAAACGTTTACCCGTCATGGTCGGCTTCGGCGGGATCAATCCCGCCGGGCGCCTGTCGTTCAACCATGCCTACCGGCGTCTCGTCATCGACGCGCTGGATCAGGACAAGCAGGCATCCACCTACCGCAGCCTTGCTCAGCTCATGGGACGCCCCGAGGTAGACAACCAGGACGATGACGAGCGCGCGCACATCCGCGACCACACGCTCATTCGCCGTATCGAGCTTTTCGACCCGGAGAGCGTGACGTGGCAGAGCGCCGCAAAACTGGCGGGGGGCAGCGGACAGCAGCTGCATTTTACCCTGGCAAAGCGCCAGCTCCCGGAGCCGTTGCCCGACAACTGGCAGATCAAGCCCGTCGACGATCGCAAGGTCGAAGTCACGATCGATACGCTGTCGGTCATGATTCCGCAGGACCGCACTTCGAAAGTCACTAGCGCCGGGCAGCTGCCAAGCGGTTTCGAGCCCGGCGATCTGTACCCGAGTCGCAATCATCCGCGCGGCCTGCAGCTCACCGTTTATGGTGCGTCCGACGCGATACGCTCCACCGGCTTTGAGGTGGAGGAGCTCAAAGACCTGGTGGCGCCCGACGAAATTGCCGTTTACTCCGGCAGCGCCATGGGTCAGCTCGACAACGAGGCTTACGGCGGACTGCTGCAGAACCCGCTTACCGGTAAACGCCCGACATCAAAACACTGCGCGCTGGGCCTGCCGGAAATGACGGGCGACTTCGTAAATGCCTACGTCCTCGGTTCCGTGGGCGAAACGGCAGGCATCATCGGCGCGTGCGCCACCTTTCTTTACAACGTCAAGCGCGGCATCGACGAAATCCGCTCGGGCGACAAACGCATTGTGGTGATCGGGAATTCCGAGGCGCCCGTGAATCCCTACGTGATTGAAGGCTATCGCGTCATGGGGGCACTGGCCGAGGACGAAGAGCTGATGGCACTCGACGACAGCGCAAGCGTGGACAACCGCCGCGCATGCCGGCCGTTTTCTACAAACGCGGGTTTTACGGTTGCTGAAGCCTCCGTGTGGCTGGTGCTCATGGATGACGAACTGGCCATGCAGAGCGGTGCCCGCGTTCTCGGCTCCGTCGGCGACGTCTTCGTCAACGCCGATGGTTACAAAAAATCGATCTCCGGCCCGGGTATCGGCAATTATGTGACAGTTGCCAAAGCCATGGCGGCGGCCAGGGCCATCCTCGGCGAAGCGCGTCTGCGCACGGGCACCTACATGCAGGCGCACGGCACGGGCACGCCGCAGAATCGCGTCACCGAATCTCACATTTTCAATGAGCTGGCCAAAACCTTCGGCGTGGACGACTGGCTTGTTGGTGCCGTGAAGTGCTATGTCGGCCACTCGATGGCCCCGGCTGGTGGCGATCAGCTGAGCGCGGTCCTCGGCGCCTGGCAGGACGGCTGGATTCCCGGCATCACCACCATCGATCACATTGCCGACGACGTCCATCACAGCAACCTGCGTTTACCCATGGAGCACGTTGAGATCGACCCCGCGGCAATGCCGGGTGCGTTCGTCAACTCCAAGGGATTCGGCGGAAACAATGCCACCGGCTTCTTTCTTTCACCCGCAACCACGATGGAGATGCTGGAAAAACGGTGGGGCAAAGACGCAATGAGCGCTCACGCCCGGGCAAACGAACGAATTGAGACGAGCGCACAAGCCTACGACGCCAGGGCCGACAGCGGTGAGGTTTTACCTCTCTATCAGTTTGGCGAGGGGGTGCTGGAAGGTGACGACATCGGCTTCGCCGCCAAAGCACTGCAGATTCCCGGTTTCAAACAGACCATCAACTTAGAGCTCGACAATCCCTACGTGGACATGACCTGAAGCGAGGTCAGTGCCAGCGCGTTTCTCCGTCCAGATCTTCGGCGCGCGATCGCGCCTTGGCGGCAAGATCGCGATAGGCGCTCGTTTCCGCACAGTGTAAAAACGCCGCGCGCGCCATGCCCGGCGATCCGAGCTGCTCCCAGAGCTCACCCCGTTCGTAGTGGAGGCTGGCGCTGAGCTCAGCGTCCTCGCCACCTGCCAGGCTCATCTGAAAATCGATGATGTCGAGCGCGCGGCTCCAGTCACGAGCGTGCATATGCTGGGCTTTGATGTTGTTCAGCATCCGCAGACCAAGCGCGCGCGGTGACGCACGCTCCAGGCTTGCCCGTTCAGCGGTGACCTCGCGATCGATGAGCTGCATCTTCATCGGATCGATGAGCGTGTTACTGATTTCGACGAGGAAATGACCCGGGTAGTTGATCCCGTGACCATCCAGCCCACAGCTGCGCGCGGTTGTGATCAGCAATACCGCGAGCGAAATGGGGATACCCTGGCGATGTTCCAGCACCCAGCTGATGTTGCTGTGCTCGAGACCCGCCGGAACGTCGCCATTGATCCCGAAGCCTTCATTGCGAAACCAATGCACGAGCTGAGCCGGGCTCGCCAGGTGTGCTTCTCGTGCGGGTTCAATGAACGCGGCACAGGCGCGCCGTGTGGCGTTGACGTCAATGTCGGGGTTGAGCACTTCTGCAACGAGGAGCGCCATCTCGAGCTCGTCGAGCTGGTCGTCGATATGTTGCGCGAAGCGCTGTTGCAGATGTTGCGAGATGAGTGCTGATCCTCAGCCTGAGCCCGCTTTATGCTAACAGAGAATCCACCGCGCGGATGAGCTCCGTGCGGGCAAACGGTTTTGCGAGCGTCGCGTTCGCACCAATGAAGCGCGCCGTCTCCAGATAATCGTTCGGTCCGAGACGACCGCCCCCGGAAATGGCAATGATGGGAATTTCCGCCGAATGACGGCGTATGTCCGCGATGGTCTCCAGACCTTCCTTTTCCGGCATGATCAAGTCGGTAATGACCAGATCAAAACTGTCCTCATGACAGCAGTCGACCGCTTCGCGGCCATTCGACGCTACCGTCACTTCGTGCCCTTCGAGTCGCAACATCTCACTCATCACGTCCAGCACGGACAAGTCATCGTCAATCAGTAGAATTGCGCTCACGCGGCACTCCTTCTATCCACTCCCGTTCAACTCCAACCCAATCCCGTCGAGTCTGACGACTCGACCCACGGTCATACCTCTCCATCCGCTTACTAGCATAGTACAAAGTCAGCGACACACCAGCCCCGCTGTTGCCGGTGCATCAGCCAGCCGACGCATCGCCGGGGGGGATATTGAGGGTCAGATTGGAGCGCGGGTCAGTGTTCGCGCGTCTTCGCAAACGTGATTTCCGGCCATCGTTCCTCCGCCAGCTGCAGGTTGACGCGGCTGCTCGCAAGGTACGCAAGATGTCCGCCACCATCGATTGCGAGACTCGCTTCGTTCCTGTTGCGAAACTCCGCCAGTTTCTTTTCGTCGTCGCAGTACACCCAGCGTGCCGTGAAGATGTTGGCATCTTCCCAGACACATTCCGCCCGGTATTCGTCCTGCAGACGATAGGCAACGAGATCAAACTGCAGTACCCCCACCGCGCCGACCACAATCTGGTTTTTATCGAGCGGAAAGAACGCCTGGGTAGCCCCCTCTTCCGCCAGCTGCTGGATGCCTTTTTCCAACTGCTTGGAGCGCAGCGGATCTTTGACGCGAACGCGCCGGAAGAGCTCGGGGGCAAAGTTCGGTATCCCTTTGAACTTGAGCTTCTCGCCCTCCGAAAACGTGTCGCCAATCTGAATGGTGCCGTGATTGTGCAGACCGATGATGTCTCCGGCGAACGCTTCGCTCGCCTGCGTTCGATCGCCAGCCATGAAAGTCACTGCATCGGTCACCTTGATGGTTTTGCCGAGCCTGAGATGCTGCATGCGCATACCCTGACTGTAGCGCCCCGAGCAGACGCGCAGGAACGCAATCCGGTCGCGATGCTTGGGATCCATGTTTGCCTGAATCTTGAACACAAAGCCCGAAAATTTGTCTTCCTCCGGCAACACCTCCCGGCTTTCGGTCTCGCGGGACTGTGGCGCGGGCGCGTGCGCAACCAGCCCGTCCAGCATCTGTTGCACGCCAAAATTCCCGAGCGCGGTGCCGAAGTAGACCGGCGTGAGGATGCCTTTGACGAAATCGTCCTGGTCGAACGCGTGACTTGCACCTCGCACCAGCTCAATCTCTTCCAGATAACCTTCGTAGTCGGCGCCGAGATACTCGGCCGCAGCGTCGCTCTCGAGTCCTTCGATGACCGGGAAGTCATAGATATGGTGTCCTTGACCCTGGCGGTACTGGATGATGCGGTCGTGGCTCAAGTCGTACACGCCTTTGAACTCACGCCCCATGCCGATCGGCCAGTTCATGGGCGCGCACTGGATTTGCAGAATTTCCTCGATTTCATCCATGACCTCAATGGGGTCACGGGTTTCACGATCGAGCTTGTTGATGAACGTGATGATCGGCGTGTCGCGCAGTCGACAGACCTCCATCAGCTTGATCGTCCGCGGCTCCACGCCTTTGGCGCCGTCGATGACCATGAGCGCCGAGTCGACCGCCGTCAGCGTGCGGTAGGTATCTTCCGAGAAGTCTTCGTGACCGGGCGTGTCGAGCAGGTTCACCATGCGCTCCGCGTAAGGAAACTGCATCACGGATGTGGTCACGGATATGCCCCGCTCCTGCTCCATGGTCATCCAGTCGGAGGTAGCGTGGCGATCGGCTTTGCGTGATTTGACCGCACCCGCAAGCTTGATCGCGTTACCGAAGAGCAGCAGCTTCTCGGTCATGGTGGTCTTACCCGCGTCGGGGTGAGAGATGATGGCAAAAGTGCGACGTCTGTCGATTTCTTGGGGCACGGGTCCGTGATCGAGGCAAAAGCAGGGCGCAGTATAGTGATGCGCCGGCCGTCGGCAAGTGCAGACTCAGCCGACCGGCGTCGCCAGCGTCAACGCAAGCACGTACGCGTCCTCGCGGCCGGCTTCGGCGGGATAGTAGTCTCGGCGGGTGCCAATCTGAGAGAAGCCAAGGGATTCGTACAACGCCAGGGCAACGTGGTTGGACGGCCGCACCTCCAGGAACAGCACCTGGGCGCCAAGCAGGCGCGCGCGTTCTGTCAGATGATGCACGAACAGCCGGCCGAATCCATGGCCCTGCCGGTCGCGTCGCACGCAGACGTTCAGAAGATGCGCCTCACCGGCGGCGGCACTCAGCACCGCATGGCCGAGCACCTCACCGTCCGCGCTCATCACCCGGCAGTCGTGCCCGCCGCGCAGGCAGTCCGAGAATATCCCGCGGGACCACGGGTACGCATACGCACGGGACTCGATTTCCAGCACGGCATCGAGATCCGCAAGGGTCATCTCGCGAAACGTCACGCGAGGCTGATCAGCCGCTGCCATATCTCTTTTTTGGTGGCCGCGTCGCCAATGTTGCGATCGAGAGCGGGTAACTCAATCACGCGGATCTCGAGCTCGCCCAGCCAGGGAGCAAGCTGCGGCAACGCTTCCGCGGTGATACCCACCCACGCCTCCGAGTCGTGGTGTTTGGCGAAGAACGCGCGCAGCGCACGGAGCGGTGAGCCGGAAGTATCGACCAGCTGCGGCCAGCGAAAATCTCCCCGGTCACCGCCGCTGCCGAGCTCCGCCTTCAGGGTCCAGTCACCAAAACGCACAACGTCTTTCAATAGCGTCAACGTGGCGGCGTCGCCCGAGAGCGTGTGCACCACGAGGCCGCTGGCGCCTTTGACCCACGTGAATTCAATGATTTCCGCGCTGGCCGCGGGTGGCGCCGCCTCTGCGGTCGATGGCGGGGGTGTTGCGGCGGCGGCTGGCGCAACGTCCGCGGGAGTATCTGCTCCTCCCGGCGGGTCAGCACGAACGCCAGGGCCGGCCTGGTCCAAGCCTCGGCTGACAGCACCGGACGCGCGGCGTTCATACCAGACGGGAATGCCCATCATTGCCAGGGTTTCAGCCTTCGTCAGAGGCACTTTTTCGAAGTCCGCCATGAGGTAAAATTCTACCTCATTTTATTTTCGAGACGCTTGCTCAATGAAGTATGCAACCGACGACATACGTATTACCGGCATGGAAGAAGTGATTGCGCCGGAAGACTTGATGAGCACGCTGCCCATCTCGGCAGAGGCTTCCGCGCTGGTATTCAGCGCACGCCAGGCCGTGGCGGACATCGTGCACAAACGGGACGACCGCCTGCTTGTGGTCATCGGCCCGTGTTCCATTCACGATCCCGAGGCTGCGCTCGAGTACGCCGGGCGTCTGACCGAACGCGCACGGCAGTACCAGGACAACCTGATGGTCGTCATGCGGGTGTATTTCGAAAAGCCGCGCACGATTGTCGGGTGGAAAGGGTTGATCAATGACCCGCATCTGAACAATTCCTACGACATCAACGAAGGCCTCAAGGTCGCACGCAAGCTGCTGCTCGACATCACCGCCCTCGGCATTACGGCCGGCACGGAATACCTCGATCCCATTTCTCCGCAGTACGTCGGTGATCTCGTCAGCTGGGGTGCAATCGGCGCACGCACGACGGAAAGCCAGATCCACAGGCAGCTTGCATCCGGGCTCTCGTGTCCGATCGGGTTCAAGAACAGTACGGACGGCGCCGTACAGATTGCGGTTGACGCGATCCGCTCCTCGTCCCATTCACACATTTTCCTCTCGGTCACGAAGCAGGGTCACTCCGCCATTTTCCAGACCTCCGGAAACCCCGACTGCCACGTCATCCTGCGCGGCGGGACCAACGGCACGAACTTCGACAAAGTCAGCATTGCGGACACTCAGGAGAAGCTCGACGCCGGCGGCGTCGAGGCGGGCATCATGGTCGACATGAGCCATGCGAACAGCTCAAAGGATCACAAGAAGCAGCTGCTCGTGTGTGAATCCATTTGTCATCAACTGAGCGACGGCGACCGTCAGATCATGGGCGTCATGGTGGAAAGTAACCTCGAAGAAGGCCGCCAGGACATATCCGTCGGCGCTGACAACCTCGCCTACGGGCAGTCCATTACGGATGCCTGCATCAACTGGGCCGATACCGAGACGGTCCTGGAATCCCTCAGCTCAGCGGTGGCTGCGCGGCGCGCGCGCGGCTGAGCCCGGCGCGCCAGCGATACAGACGTTCAGCCGCCAGCACCAGGAACACGGCCGTGAACACGAGCAGCTCGCCGAACCCGTCCCGGGTCAGCCACCACAGGTGGACGAGCGCCAGGGGCAGAGCCAGGTAAATCCCACGATGCAGCGTGCGCCAGCGCTGGCGCAGCCGCCGCTGCCAGCCCCGGGTTGACGTCAAGGCCATCACAAACAGAAATGCGAACGCTGCCATGCCTGCGGTGATGTAGGGGCGCTCGATGAAATCCTCGAACAGCGCCGCAAGCGAGAACTCGAGATAAAAGGCGGTGTAGCTCAGGATGTGCAGGCAGACGTAGGCAAATGCAAAGAGACCCACGAGCCTGCGACTGCGTCCCAGGAGTTGGCTGCCTGTGAGCCGCCGCAGGGGCGTGACGGCAAAAGCCGCCAGCAGCACGATGAGCGACCACTCGCCCAGGAAGTGCACCACCGCTTCCGCGGGGTCTGCCCCGAGCCCCGAGCCCGGCGCCTGCGCTTCGAGGCTGATGCGCCAGGCCAACCAAGCCAGCGGCGCGCCGAGGGCAACGACCAGACAAGCTTTGAATCGGGTAATCCCGCTCAATAGAACTTCGAAAGATCCATGCCGGCATAGAGGTCGGCGACCTCGTCGGCGTAGCCGTTGAACGGCAGGGTCGGCCGCCAGTTCGGCGCAAAGAGGCTGCTCGGCAGTCGGCGTTCTCTTGCCTGGCTCCAGCGCGGATGGCTTACCTCAGGGTTCACGTTTGCATAGAACCCGTACTCGCTCGGCTGGAGCGCCTGCCAGGTATTGCGCGGCTGGCGGTCGGTGAAACGAATGCTGACAATCGACTTCACGGATTTGAAACCATACTTCCATGGCACCATCAGTCGCCACGGGGCGCCGTTCTGGTTGGGTAGATCCTTGCCGAAAACGCCGGTCACCATGAGGGTCAGCGGGTGATAGGCCTCGTCCATGCGCAGGCCTTCGAGGTACGGCCAGTCGATGCTGGAGAAAAGTCCGCGCTGACCGCGCATCTCGGCGGGTCTGACCAGCGTTCTGAATTCGACGAACTTGGCGTCCCCGGACGGCTCAAACTGCTCGAGAATCTTCTTCAGCGGGATGCCGTTCCAGGGCACCACCATGGACCAGGCTTCCACGCAGCGAAAACGATAAATCCGCTCCTCGACGTCCAGACCCTTGATGATGTCCTCGAAGGCAAACTTGCCGGTTTTCTTCGCTTTGCCCGACACTTCCACGGTCCAGGGATCGATGGTCATTTCGTGGGCATACTTGGCGGGGTCGCTCTTGTCTGTGCCGAACTCGTAGAAGTTGTTGTAGCTCGTGACAATGGCTTCCGGCGTCACCTCGTCATCTGCCTGCAGCCCGGCCTGAGCCGTGCCGCCAATCCCCACACCTGCGCCCAGGATTGCTCCCTGTTTCATGAACTGGCGCCGGTTCAGAAACGCCTGCTCGGACGTTATTTCAGAACCGGGAATATCCGGGGGTTGTTTGATCAACATACACGCTTTCCTCGTTCAACTGTCTGTTGGAGGGCCTGAGCGCTCATAGGTTCCCCGGAGCACCCGCAAATTCCGCCGGTCGTCTAGGCGCTGCGCTTCTGGCGCAGTCTGCGCCAGACGAACTGCACCGGTCCCGAAAGCGCGTAGCCGGTAAAGAGAATCAGCAGCACCGTCGGAGGATCCATCAACAGCAGGCTGGACCCGAGCACAATCAGCACCAGGGTCATGAATGGCACCCGGTCCTTGAAATTGATCGACTTGGGCGAGTAGTAGCGGAAATTCGAGACCATCAGGAGACCGGTCACAAGCGTGATGACACCCATTCCGGCAGCGGCGAAACTGCTTGGCGTGCCGCCTTCGTAAGATTCCCAGACCCACACACAGCAGGCGAGAATGGCGGCAGCCGACGGGCTGGCCAATCCCGTGAACGAGGCGTTGTCACCCTTGGTGTTGAAACGGGCAAGGCGCAGAGCCGCGCAGGCCATGTAGATGAAGGTCACCACCCAGCCCGCCTGACCGAGGCTCGAGAGCCCCCAGGAAAACGCCACCAGAGCCGGCGCAACGCCAAACGCCACCATATCCGAGAGGCTGTCGTATTCAGCACCGAACGCGCTTTCCGTGTTGGTCAGACGCGCCACGCGCCCATCAGCCGTGTCGAGCGCAAACGCGACGAACACGGCCAGCGCGGCCGCGACAAAGTCACCGTTCATGCCCGCGACGATGGCGTAGAAGCCCGCAAAGAGCGCGCCGCTGGTAATCAGATTCGGCAGGAGATAAATGCCTCGACGGCGGAACCGCGCACGCCGCGTGAGCGGCGCTGCGTCATCCACGAGTGCTTCGGGTTCGTCCTCGAGAGCGTCGCCTTCTGCCAGCGCTTCGGCTTCTGCCAGCGCTTCGGCTTCTGCCAGCGCTTCGGCTTTATCCAGCCCTTCGTCGTTGGCCAGCCTTTCGGCTTTTTCCAACCCTTCGCCTTTAGCTAGCCTCTCGGCTTCGGCATCCAGCGGCGGCACCGCGCGCAACTTTTTGTCTTCCGGGTCACTCATGAGCCACCCCAATCTGAGCTAAACGCGAGCCACCATTGTACCGCAAGCGGATGGCATCAGTTGACGTCTTTGTCGACGAGACGATTCTCCTGAATCCACGGCATCATGCTGCGCAGTTTTTCGCCCACCTCTTCGATCTGATGGGCCTGGGAAATGCGGCGCATCGCTTTGATGCTCGGCGCGCCGGCCTGGTTTTCGGAGACGAATTCTTTGGCGAATTTACCTTCCTGAATCTCCGCAAGAATGCGCTTCATCTCTTGCTTGGTTTCTTCAGTCACGAGGCGCGGCCCGCGGGTGAGGCCGCCGTATTCGGCGGTGTTGGACACCGAGTACCACATGTTGGCAACGCCGCCTTCGTAGAAGAGGTCGACGATGAGCTTGAGCTCGTGCAGACATTCGAAGTACGCCATTTCCGGCGCATAACCGGCTTCCACCAGCGTCTCGAAGCCAGCCTGCACGAGCGCCGCGGCGCCTCCGCAGAGTACGGTCTGCTCACCGAAGAGATCCGTTTCCGTCTCTTCGCGGAAGTTGGTTTCGATGATGCCTGCCCGACCGCCGCCGTTGGCTGAGGCATAGGACAGCGCAATGTTCTTGGCCTGGCCGGTGGCGTCCTGTGCGACCGCAATCAGACTCGGCACGCCCCCGCCTTCCACGTATGTCGAGCGGACCGTGTGTCCCGGTCCTTTCGGCGCAATCATGATGACGTCGAGATCTGCGCGCGGCTGAATCAGCTCGAAGTGCACGTTGAAGCCATGGGCAAACGCGATGGCCGCGTTTTCCTTCATGTTCGGCTCGAGGTGCTCTTTGTAGATGGCCGGCTGCAGCTCGTCCGGCGTCAGAATCATCACGAGATCGGCACCCTGCACGGCATCAGCAACTTCAGCCACGCTGAAGCCGGCGTTCTCGGCTTTGCGCCAGGAATCTGAACCTTTGCGCAGCCCCACGACAACTTCTCCAACGCCGGAGTCACGCAGGTTGTTGGCGTGCGCGTGGCCCTGTGAACCGTAACCGACGATCACTACCTTCATCTTCTGAATCAGTGAAAGGTCGGCATCTTTGTCATAATAAACTTGCATGGTTATTTCCCGTATCGCTCGCTATCGAGCCCGTCGTTGAAAAAAGAAGCTGTCAGACCGACAGCACGCGTTCGCCCCGACCCACGCCGGAAACCCCGGATCGGACCACTTCGAGAATCGACGCGTCGCCGATTGCCCGCAGAAAAGCATCGAGCTTGTCGCTCGGACCAACGAGCTGCACCGTGTAGGTTTCCGCAGTCACGTCGACAATCTGTCCGCGGAAGATATCAGCCGTGCGCTTCACTTCCTGACGCGCATCGCCCGCAGCCCTGACTTTGATGAGCATGAGCTCCCGCTCGATATGATCCGCCTCGCACAGATCCATGACCTTCACCACTTCCACCAGCTTGTGCAACTGCTTGGTAATCTGCTCAATGGTGCGCTCGTCGCCGACCGTGGTGATTGTCAGGCGGGACAGCGTCAGATCTTCGGTGGGCGCTACCGTCAGCGATTCGATGTTGTAATTGCGCTGTGCAAAAAGGCCGACCACCCGCGAGAGCGCGCCGGCTTCGTTTTCGAGCAGAATCGCCAGAATCCGTCGCATCAGGCATCTCCCGCGGTAGTGGTTTTGCTGAGCACCATATCGCGCATGGAACCACCCTTGATGGCCATCGGATAGACGTGCTCGTGGGGATCAACCCAGACGTCGACAAACACGAGGCGATTCTTGAGTTCGGCCGAAAAGGCGGTCGCAAACGCCGCTTCGAGTTCTCCAGCCGACGACACTTTGATACCGACGTGACCGAACGCTTCGACGAGCGTTTTGAAATCCGGCAGCGAATCGCTATAGGTGCTCTGCGAGTGCCGGCCGCCGTACTGCATGTCCTGCCACTGCTTGACCATGCCGAGCGCCTGATTGTTGAGGTTGATGATCTTGATCGGCAGGCCGTACTGCAGGCAGGTCGAAAGCTCCTGCATATTCATCATGAAGCTGCCCTCGCCCGTCACGCAGGCGACGGTGGCATCTGGAAACGCCATCTGCACGCCCATCGCGGAAGGGAGACCGAAGCCCATGGTGCCGAGCCCGCCGGAATTGATCCAGCGGCGCGGTTCCGGAAAGTGATAGTACTGCGCAGCGAACATCTGATGCTGGCCGACGTCGGACGTCACGTACGCGTCTCCGTCCGTCGCCTTGTAAAGCATCTGCACGGCCAGCTGCGGCAGGATGGGTTTGTCGGGGTCCGGCGCGAGATTGTGATTCAACCCGTGCTCCGTGCGCCATTCCTCGATCTGCGCCCACCATTTTTCGAGACGGCCCGCGCGCTGGGTTTTGTCGTCTTCACTCTCCGCGTCGAGATCTTTCTTCAGCTGCTCAGCCATCTCCTCGAGCACCAGGCGCGCATTCCCGACGATCGGGATATCCGCCGCGACAATTTTCGAGATGGATGCCGGGTCCACGTCGATATGGATCACGGTCGCCTGAGGCGCGAACTTGGCCGGGTTGTTGGTGACGCGGTCGTCAAAGCGCGCGCCGACCGCAAAGATCAGATCCGCTTCGTGCATGGCCATGTTGGCCTGGTAGGTGCCGTGCATGCCGAGCATGCCGAGACATTTTTGATCCGCTCCCGGATAGGCGCCAAGACCCATGAGCGTATTGGTGACCGGGTAGCCGAGCGCGTCGACCAGACGCCTGAGCGGCTCGCTGCCGTCACCGGTGACGACACCCCCGCCGACGTAGAAAATTGGCCGTTGTGCACTCTTCAGCGCCGCCAGCGCTTTGCGGATCTGGCGCCCGTTACCGCGGGTTGCCGGATTGTAAGAACGCATTTTCACGCTCTTCGGATAGTTGTACTCCGCAAAGACGGTTGGCGCCGTCGTATCCTTCGGCACGTCGATGACCACCGGCCCCGGCCGGCCGGTGGTGGCAATGTGAAACGCCTTTTTCACCACTGCGGGGATCTCAGCCGCTTCCTTGACCATGAAGCTGTGTTTCACAACCGGTCGCGAAACACCCACCATGTCCGTTTCCTGGAACGCGTCCGTGCCGATCAGCTGTTGCTCCACCTGGCCGGAAATCACGACCATGGGAATGCTGTCCATATAGGCGGTGGCAATGCCCGTAATGGCATTGGTTGCACCCGGGCCGGAGGTCACGAGGACCACGCCCGGTCTGCCGGTGGCGCGCGCATAGCCGTCCGCCATGTGGGTCGCAGCCTGCTCGTGACGCACCAGAATGTGCTCCACCTTCTGCTGACGGAACACCGCGTCATAGATATGCAGGGCAGCACCTCCGGGGTAACCGAAGACGTACTCGACGCCTTCGTCCTGGAGCGCGCGGATCAACATGTCACCACCAGACAGCATTTCTGCCATTGTGGGTCCCCTTTACTGCAAAACCGATTTGAATGTCCCTGTGCTGTCGCAGCGATGCCATCGCTTCGGCGTCGTCAACGCAACGCGATGCCCCGCCAGCCGCGGTGCCGGTCGATTGACCTCCCGGCGCGCCGTAGCACCATCCCTGCGAGCATGTGAAAGACAGATAACTTATTGATTTCCTGACGTTTGTCGCGTCACAGCGGAAATCGAGCGGGGTATTCTTGAGATATCGGGCCGGTATGTCAATGAAACTGAGAGACAAGTACCATTTTGCTTGGCCTGCGAATCGTCGCGGTCGCACGTGTGGTATCCTGAAAAGCGATGCGAAACAACAGTTCGAGTCCGGGATGACCAAACCAGCCATCAGAACGATCCTCATTGCCCTCGCCTCTACTCTGGCCACCCCTGCGCTTGCAGACACGTACCGCTGGGTGGATGCCGAAGGCGTGGTGAACTACTCCGAGCGCAAGCCCAGAGGCGTAGACGCTGAACTCGTCAGCCGCAGCAACGTGCCGCGTACCGAAACGCGTCCGGTTGAAACGGCAGCACCGGGTATTCCTGGTGCCACCCAGAGCCAGCCCGAACTGAGCGAGCGTCAACAGGAGATGCTGACCGAGCTGCAGACCGCCGAAACCGATCGCCAGGCTCAGGTTGCGAAGATTCGTGAGGACAACTGCGACACCGCGAGACGCGTGCTCGAAAACCTCACCGTGCGTGATCGCGTTCGCGTGCGCATGGAAAACGGCACGACACGCGTGCTCGGTGAAGAAGAGCGCCAGGCGCGCATTGCCGAGGCACAAGCTGGCGTCGTCACCAACTGCGAATCCTGATTCGAATACCTTTCAGCGCCGCATGATCAGCGTAGCCATCCGTCCGGTGGTCGCCTGACCGACATGACCTGCCTGACGATGTGAGTAGAATCGCTCGTCGGCGTAGCTGCACCACCCGCTCGACGCAACCCTGCGCACGCCGCTCGCGAGGAGCTGCGCCCGCGCTACCGCAGGCAGATCGAGGTAACGTTTTTCCGCCTGATCCGGATGTGCGCTGAGCGCATCGCCATGCTCCGCCGCAAACTGGGACCAGACATCTTCACCAACTTCGTAGCAGCGCCCGCTGATGGCTGGCCCGAGCCACGCAGACAGGCGATCGTTGGGTGCGGGCATCGCAGACAGAAGCCGACTGAGGACCCCATCGCGCAGTCCCTGCCAGCCGGCGTGCGCGGCGCCGATCACGTCCCCATCCGCATCCGCGATCACAATCGGCACGCAGTCGGCGGTCATGATCGCTAGCGCAACGCCGCGCGCATCGGTCCATACCGCATCCGCTTCCGGCGCATCGAAGGCAGTCGCCGACGACGCCCGAACGACCTGCGTACCATGCACCTGACTCAGCCATTGAATGGCACCGGCATGCAGCCGCGCCTGCAACGCTTCCCGATTGCGTCGTACGGTTGCCGCATCGTCGCCCACGTGCAGTGCCAGATTGTTGCTTTGCCAGACACCCTGGCTGAACCCTCCATGGCGCGTCGTGCAGCCGGTGATCAGCCCCGTCGGACAGGGCCAGTCTGCGGCAAGCCACCCTATCGTTGCTTCAGGCATCGTCACGCAACGCATCGACCAGATCGCTGAAGTCGGCCGGCCAGGGCGCCTGGAAATCCAGCCATTCCCCGGCCACGGGGTGCACAAAGCCAAGCGCTTCAGCGTGCAACGCCTGACGCGGAAACTGGTGCAGGCGCTCTATGAGCTCGGGTTCGGCGCCGGTTGGCACCTTACCCCGCGCGCCATAGCGGCGGTCGCCCACCAGCGGATAGCCAATAGACTGCATGTGGACGCGGATCTGATGAGTGCGGCCGGTATGCAGCTTAGCTTCGATGAGCGTGTGGGCCCGGTAACGCTCGCGCACGCGCACCTCCGTGAGTGCCGGTTTGCCATCATCGCGCACCGCCTGGCGGGTGCGCACGTGGGGATCGCGGCCAATCGGCGCATCGATATCCTTACCAGCCACCATCCTGCCTTCACACACGGCAACGTAGATGCGCTCGAATTCGCGGTTGGCAATCATTCTGGTCAGCGCCTGCAACCCGGGCTGACTCGCCGCAACGACCATGACCCCGCTCGTATCTTTGTCGAGACGGTGTACGACACCCGCGCGCGGCAGATGCGCAAGCTCCGAGCGGTGATGCAGCAGGCCGTTGACCAGCGTACCCGATGGATTGCCGGCACCGGGATGGACAACAAGACCGGCGGGTTTGTCGAGGACCAGCACGTGCTCATCCTCGAAAAGCAGGTTGAGCGACAGCGCCTCGGCATCGTCCCAGGACTCACGCAGCGGCGCTTCAGCGACGAGGCTCAACGTTTCGCCACCCACGAGCCTGGTCCTTGGTTTCATCTCGCGGCCGTCCACCGTCAGCTCGCCTGCGCTGATCCAGCGCGTGAGCTGAGCGCGGCTGTAATCGGCAAAGAGCTGCGCTGCGATCCAGTCGAGCCGCTCGCCGGCATACTCAGCCGGCACGACGGCGTCCTGCTCAATGGAGTTCATGCGGTTGCAACAGAAACGAATTTGTAAAGAATAGCGCCATCGTAATCCTAAAGCGTGGCCAAATTTTGAGCCGGATTCACTCGACCGCATCTGCGCGCCGTCCTTCGGTGCTTCTGTATCTCTGCGTCCTGAGCCTGTCGTTGACGCTCGGCGGCTGCAGCTGGATGCCATTTTTCGGCGACGACGACAAAGAGGTTGAGGAAATCGAAACCTCGGAGCAGAAGCTCTATCGCGACGCCCAGCGACTGCTGCGCTCGGGCAACTACTCCCAGGCGATCGGCACGTTGGAGACGTTGGAAGCGCGCTTTCCCTTCGGCCGCTACGCCGAGCAGGCACAGCTCGAGCTCATTTACGCACGCTATATGTCGTTTGACCTGGAAGGCGCCATTGCCGCGGCCGAGCGGTTCATCCGTCTACACCCCCAGCACTCGAACATCGACTATGCCTTCTACATCAAGGGACTTTCGTCGTTCGGCATGAACGACGGCATCATGGACCGATTGTTCGAAACGGACGGATCCAAACGGGACATGGCCCCCGTACGCGCAGCCTACGCGGACTTCGCCCAGCTCCTGGCGCGCTACCCGGAAAGTCCCTACGTGCCCGATACCCGCCAGCGCATGATTCACCTGCGCAATACCCTCGCCCGTTCAGAGCTGGCCGTGGCCGACTATTACATGCGGCGCAGCGCCTTCGTTGCCGCCGCCAATCGCGCCCGCTTCATCCTCGAGAACTATCCCCAGGCTGAGGCAACCCCGGAAGCGCTGGTGGTGCTGGTCGAAGCCAACTACAAGCTGGGCCTCGAAGACGAAGCGAACAACGCCTTGCGGGTGCTTGCGCTCAACTATCCGAATTACCCGGCGTTCGACGAAGACGGTAACTTGATCCTGGCCGAGCGTATCCGCAACCGCGACCGCTCATGGACGAACGTCATGACCCTGGGCCTGCTCGACAGGCCCGACGTGCCCCCGCCGATACGCATCAAACACCCCGACGGTTTTGTCCCACCCGAGGTCCCACCGCAACCGGAAGAAGAGAAGCCGAAGCGCAAAGGCTGGTTCAGCTGGCTGCCGTTCGTAGGCTGAGAGAAGCCGATTGAGCATGGACAGCCCCGCCGAGTCCATCCCGCCCGAGGCAGCCGGCACCACCACCCAGAGCGCGGAAATCATCGCCGAGATCGAGCGGCGCCGCTCGGATCTGTCGGTCGGGCTCCTGCGCATATTCAACTACTACCGGGTGTTTGTAGGATTTGCGCTCCTGGTCGCTTTTGAGCAGGACATTCTGTCAACCCGCCTCGGCTCTCTCGACGCCACCCTCTTCTGGTGGGGCACCATGGCGTACACCCTGATCAACATCGCCGCGACCGTGGCGTCACAGCTGCTCCCCATCAAGTGGCTGAGCCGACAATACATGAGCCTCGGCCTTGCGCTTTTTGACGTCACGGCGCTGGCATTTCTCATGTACACCTCCGGCGGTATTGGCAGCGGCATCGCCGCGCTCATGCTCATCACCGTTGTCACCGGCGCCATTATCATCACGGGGCGGCGCGCCACGCTCGTCGCGGCCACGGCGAGCATTGCGCTCCTTTACGAAGAGTTCTACCTCGCCATCTCCGTACCGGAGTCAGGCTACGACTTCTTCCAGGCCGGCATCTTCGGGCTGATTTACTTCACGGCATCACTGTCGATCCAGAGCCTCTCCAACCGCATCCGCAACAACGACATCCGCACGCTCACCCAGGCGATGGAGCTTGCCGATCTCGAGCGGTTGAATCGCATGATCATCCAGCGCATGCGCACGGGCATCATCGTCGTCGATCAAAACAACGTCGTGCGCATGCACAACCAGTCTGCCCGCGCGCTCATCGGTGCCCAGGCGAGCGCGGATCTCACCCATCTGCCGACGACGTTGCAGGGTGTGCTGGACGAATGGCGTGACGACACGAGCCTGCGCGCGCCGCCGTTTCAAGTCACGCCACACACGCCCGAGATTCGCGCGAACTTTTCAGCCGTACGGCTGCGTGAGGCTCACGGTGACATCACCATTTTTCTTGAGGACACCGGTGAAGTGCAGCAGCAGGCGCAACAGCTGAAACTCGCTGAGCTTGGCCGTCTGTCCGCGAGCATTGCCCACGAGGTCCGCAATCCGCTGGGCGCAATCAGTCACGCGGCACAGCTCCTCAAGGAGTCCGAAGAGTTGCAGCCGCCTGATCAGCGCCTGACCGACATCATCATCAATCACTGCCTGCGCATGAACGGCGTCGTCGAAAACGTGCTGGAAATGTCCCGCCGCCGGACGCCGGATCCGACTCGCGTGAACCTGCTGCAGCATCTCAGAGAGTTCACTGGCGAATTCGTGCAGTCGCGACCGGAAGCGCAAATCAGCGTGCAGGTGGATCCGGAGGAAACGGACATACGCGTCGACCCGAACCAGCTCAACCAGGCGTTGACCAACCTGGTAGACAACGGGATTCGCTATTCCGAAGAAAACGATGCCGGGCCCTACGTGCGCCTGGAAGGCGGCGTCGATCCTGGCTCAGACCGCCCCTATCTCAACGTCATCGACAAAGGTCGCGGCGTCGATCCCGAACAGGAAGAAAAGCTCTTTCAACCGTTCTCCACCACCGCGCTCAAAGGCACCGGTCTGGGACTGTATCTGTCACGGGAGCTGTGTGAATCAAACCAGGCCCAGCTCAGCTACTTTCGCGACGCTGAGGGCGGCAGCTGTTTCAGAATTTTGTTTGCACATCCGGACCGCATCACAGCGTGACGAGCGAACATGAGCTATCGTGGATAAAGACATTGGAGCGCTCGAGCCATGACCAATAAACGCACCCTCATCGTCGACGACGAGCCGGATATCCGCGAGCTCCTGGAGATAACGCTCGGCCGCATGAAGCTGGAGACGGTAACCGCGGCAGATCTGACGAGCGCAATGGCACTGCTGGGCTCGGAGTCGTTTGATCTCTGTTTGACAGACATGCACCTGCCGGACGGGAATGGTCTGCAGCTGGTTGAACATATCAACGCCAACCACCCGCAGCTGCCGGTGGCCATGATCACCGCATTCGGCTCGATGGACACCGCCATCGGCGCGCTGAAAGCGGGCGCCTTCGACTTTCTACAGAAGCCGATTGATCTAGAGCAGCTGCGAAGCCTCGTCGAAACCGCGCTCAAAGTCAGCGAGCTCGACACGTCGAGCAACAATACGAACAACAATCTCCTGGGCAATTCCGATGCCATGGCGCAGCTGCGCGCACAGATCAACAAGCTGTCGCGCAGTCAGGCACCCATTTACATCAGCGGTGAGTCCGGCTCCGGTAAAGAGGTGGCCGCCCGCCTGATTCACGCGCTCGGCCCGCGCGGCTCCGGTCCGTTTGTGCCGGTCAACTGCGGCGCAATCCCTTCAGAGCTCATGGAAAGCGAGTTTTTCGGACACGTCAAAGGCAGCTTCACCGGCGCGGTTGGCGATAAAGAGGGTCTCTTTCAGGCGGCCGGCGGAGGCACGCTGTTTCTCGACGAGGTCGCCGATCTGCCTCTGACCATGCAGGTTAAGCTGCTGCGCGCCATCCAGGAAAAAGCGGTACGACCCGTGGGCTCGCAGAGCGAGGATGTCACCGACGTCAGGGTGCTCTCCGCCACCCACAAAGATCTGGTCGAAGAGGTAGCCGCCGGCCGCTTCCGCCAGGACCTCTACTATCGTCTGAACGTCATTGAACTGCGCATGCCGAGCTTGCGTGAGCACCTCGAGGACATTCCCGACCTGGCCGCCGCATCCCTCGAGCGCCTGGCACGAGAATACGGCGGCAGCGTGCCGAACGTATCGTCCGGGGCCATGGAAGTGCTGCAGACTTACAGTTTTCCAGGCAACGTCCGTGAGCTCGAGAACATCCTGGAGCGCGCGTTCACGCTCTGCGAGAACGACGAAATCAGCCCTGACGATTTACAGCTGCAGGAAGCCACGCCCGTGCGCGCAGCACCGCCACCCGATGCTGACGAGCCGCAGAGTGCTGCTGCACCCGCTGCGGCCGAGGAAACCGAGCTACGTCTGCCGTCCGGCGTGAGTCTCGAAGAATACCTTGAAGACATCGAGCGTCAGCTGATCACCCGGGCTCTGGACGCGACACGCTGGAATAAAACCGCAGCGGCAAAAGAACTTGGGATCACCTTTCGCGCGCTGCGCTACAAGCTCAAGAAGCTCGAGCTGGAATAAGCGCACAGCACAAAGCGTCATCTGCCATCGCCCCCTGCATGTGAGCGTCGCATGCTGGGGCCATGGTTTCTTCTGACCGGACGACCACCGGTGTCAGCCTGATCGAGATGCTCGTTGTCATCGGTATCGTCGTGCTGCTGACCCGCTTTGCCATCTTCGATGCTGGCGATTGGATCAAGCGTCAGAACGCTGACGCAACGATGTTGGCATTGCGCAGCGCAATCAATACCGCCCGTCACGCCGCCGTTACGCTCAATCACCGTGTGGTCGTCTGTCCCGCCGCTGGGGAGCAGTGTGGGCGGCGGGACCGCTGGGCTGACGGCATGCTGATCTTTGCCGATCTCAACCGCAATCGCCGGCGCGACGCTGACGAACCTCGGGTGGCCGCCCTACCCGGCTTTGATCACGGCTCAGTCAGCTGGCGATCGTTCCGTAACCGGAGCTATCTCGTATTCACGCCGCGGGGTTTGACCGACTGGCAGAACGGCCACTTCAGATATTGCCCTGCCAACGGTGATCTGCGCTGGGCGCGACAGCTCGTGCTGAACGCAGCCGGTCGGATGTACGGCTCGCGGGATAGCGATCAAGACGGCATCCACGAGGATGCGCAGGGCGCGCCGCTAGTTTGCCGCTGAAGCCTGCGCGGGCTCCACGTTGATGATGGCGACATCAAACGTGATGTCCGTGCCGCTCAAAGGGTGGTTGAAGTCGACCTTCACTGTGTCCTCGAAAAGCGCAACCACCACGCCGGGAAGCTCGCCATCCGGTGCGGCAAAGGAGACGACCAGCCCCTCTTCGAGATCGAGATCCGCAAATCGCTCGCGGCGTATGATCTGCACGTTCGCCGGGTTGTGCTCGCCGAAAGCCTCCGCTGCCGGCAGAAGAATCTGCTCCGCATCACCCGCCTTGAGACCAACCAGCGCTGTCTCGAAGCCAGGCAGCAGACTGCCGTCGCCCATCACAAACGACGCCGGATCGCCATTGCGCGTGGTGTCGATTTCCTCGCCGCCGGGAAGGATCAGGGAAAAGTGCAGCGTTACACGGGTGTCCGCGCCGATCCGCAGTGCGCTTTCGGAGGAAATGAGATCAGGCACGGGTGGTCTTTCCCTGTCGATAGTCTTGAATCATGAGCAGTATCCAGAGCGCGGCACCGCAGAAGAGCGCGGAGTCAGCGACGTTGAAGGCTGGAAAGCTGTAATGGTTGTAGTGAAAGAGGATGAAATCGACCACGTAGCCGTGCATTAACCTGTCAGTCAGGTTGCCGATGGCGCCGCCGAGAATGAGGCCAAAGACGCAGCCCATCAGCCGGTCTTCTTTCGGCAAGCGCTTGAGCTCGTAAATGATGAATGCGGAAAAGCCGATTGCCAGGCAGATCAAAAAGTAACGCTGCCAGCCGCCGGCGCCAGCCAGGAACGAAAACGCAGCGCCTTCGTTGTGCCAGCGTACCCAGGCAAAAAAAGGTAGCACCTGTATCCGCTCATCGTAAGCAAGCGAGATCACGACAACGTACTTTGTGATCTGGTCGAACGCCACCACCAGACCGGCGAGCCCCAGCCACTTAACCATTTGCAGTACCTTGAGCGGCAAACCAGCTGCGTGCGGTCTGGATGTCCTGCTCGATCTGCGCCTTCAGCGCCTCGAGCCCGTCGAACGCCTGCTCGTCTCTCAGCTTGTGTTTGAACGTCACGGTCAGAAGCTCACCGTACAAATTACCCGTAAAATCAAAGACATGCACTTCCAGCAGGGGTTCCTTGCCATCTACCGTCGGCCTGACGCCGATGTTGGCGATGCCCTCGTACTGTGTGTCGCCAATCCCCGCGACCGTCACACAATAAACGCCCTCGAGGGCTGCTTTGTAACGCTGCAGACGAATGTTCGCCGTCGGCACGCCCAGCTGACGGCCCAGCTGACGTCCGTACACTACGCGGCCCATGATGAAATATTCGTGACCAAGCAGCTGCTCGGCCAGGCGGAAGTCACCCCGCGCGAGCGCCTCCCGCACGAGACTCGAGCTCACGCGCTCTTCCGCCAGCGTCAGCGTGCCCATGTGGCTCACGCCGTAGCCGTATTTCTCACCTTCGCTCTTGATGAAGTTGTAATCACCCTCGCGGTTTCGGCCGAAACGGAAATCGTCTCCAACCACCACGTAGCGGGCGCCAAGCATCTCGTGAAACAGGTTGCGCGTTATCCACTCCGCGGACGTGTGGGCCGTGCGCTCGTTGAACGGCAGGAGCAGCAGGCGGTCGAGACCGGTGCGCGCGAGCAGCACCGCTTTTTCCCGCAGACGGGTCAACCGCGGCGGCACCTCAGCGCCGGCGAAATACTCACGCGGCTGCGGTTCGAAGGTGACCAGCAGGCTCGGTACGTCGAGCTCTTTGCTCTTCGCGTCCAGATGATGCAGCAAAGTCTGATGGCCATGGTGAACGCCATCGAAGTTGCCGAGCGTAATCACGTTGCCGTGGTGGCGCGGCTTGATGTTGTGGGTGCCGTGAATGATTTCCATTGCGCAATTATACCCGTCCTGTCAGCCGGCGCTGTGCACGAGGTGGCGCGGCCGCACGCCGAGAATGAGCAGGACAACCGCGTAGACGCCGATGCCCGCCAGCACGACACCCCCTGCGGCCAGGAGGCGTGGGCCTCCCGCCATGGTGAGGAAGTTGATCTCAGCCGCTACCCAGACAAGAAGCGCCGCCAGCACCACGCTCGCTACCGCGGTTTTCCAGAAGAGCGGCCACAAGCCTCGACCCGCGTGATAGAGATCATGGCGGCGCAGACCCACCAGCAGCATCACCACGTGAGTCCATGCCGAAAGCGCGGTTGCCCAGGCAAGGCCAACGTGTCCCAACCAGCGGTAGGTGGCAAGGCTGCCAATGAGGTTCGCGGCCACCGCAACCGCGGCATAGCGAAAGGGTGACTGTGTGTTCTCATGCGCGAAGAAAGCCGGCGCGAGCACTTTGACGAGCACAAATCCCGGCAGCGCAATGGCAAACATCTCGAGCGCAAGACCGGCCATGCGGATGTCATAGGGCGTCATGGCGCCGCTGCCGAAGCTCATGAAGATGACCGCCAGCAGCGGCTCGGCCAGTAGGTAAAGCGCCACCGCGGAAGGCACGCCCAGCAGCAGTCCAAGGTTCACACCCCAGTCGACGGTCCGTTCAAACTGCTCGGGGTTGCCGGTGTCCGCCATGCGCGACAGGTGTGGCAGCATCACGGTACCGAGTGCGACGGCTACCAGGCCTACCGGCAGTTCCAACAGCCGATCGGCGTAGTACAGCCAGGAGATGCTGCCTGTGATCAGGTTCGACGCAAGAATGGTATTCACCAGCGCGTTGATCTGTCCCACCGAAGCTGCGAGCACCGCAGGCACGAGCAGCCGTCCAACCTGTCTGACCCCCTCGTGCCGGGCATTGAGATTCGGCCGGGTGATGAGGTCGAGGCCGAGAAGTCCAGGCAGCTGGAAGAGAAACTGCACAACGCCCGCCCCGAGCACACCCCACGCCAGGATCTCAACCGCCGGCAGGTTACTGACGCCGCCCAGAGCGAGGAGCGCTGCCGCAATCAGACACAGGTTCAGGAGCACCGGCGTGACCGCCGGTACCGCAAAGCGGTTGTGGGCGTTCATGAGCGCCCCGGCGAAGGCAACCAGCGAAATGAAGCCGAGATAGGGAAAGGTGATGCGCACGAGCTCGACCGTCTGCGCAAACACCTCGGGGCGCTCGGCAAATCCAGGCGCGAAGAGATACGTCAAGCCAGGTGCGAAGACGAAGCCGAGCGCGACAAAAAGCACCAGGCTCGTGGCAAAGAGGCCGGAAAGGGGTGCGATGAAAGTGAGCAGCTCAGCGTGGCCGCGCTCGCGGTAGCGCACGAGTACCGGCACGAAGGCCTGGTTGAACGCGCCTTCGGCAAACAGACGGCGAAAGAAGTTGGGAATGCGGAACGCCACAAAGAACATGTCCGCGAGCTGCGATGCGCCGAAAAGGTACGACAGCACGATGTCGCGCGCGAGACCACTGATGCGGGACAGGAGCGTCATTGCCGCAACCACGCCCCCCTGGCGGGTCATATTCTGCGGCCCGTCGGGTGCTGTCTGCCCCGCCCCGGCGGCTTTTGATTGTGGCACGTCTTCGGTTGACATCTACCTACTCGAACGGCATATTTGCCGCCCCTAAAATTCAGCCCCTCTGCGGAGATACCTTTGGCTAACAGTGCTCAGGCGCGCAAACGCGCCAGACAGAACGAAAAACGACGCGCGCAGAACGCCTCTCAGCGCTCCATGGTACGCACCTACATCAAGCGCGTTGACGCTGCCATCGAAGCCAGCGACGGCGCTGCTGCCGCGACCGCCCTGGCTGAAGCCGTGCCGCTCATCGACAAGATGGTCACCAAAGGCATCATGCACAAGAACAAAGCGGCCCGTCACAAGTCGCGGCTGAACAAGAAAGTCAAAGCGCTGGCGAGCTGACCGACCCTTCACATCAACACTAGATTGTCCCGGTGAACCAGCTCAGGTTCACCGACGTACGCTATGTGCTCGGCAAAATCCTCCGACCGCACCCCTTTGAGCCGGGCCACGTCTTCGCTCGAGTAATTCGACAAACCCTGGGCAACCACAACACCGTCCGGGTCGAGGATGCGCACCACGTCGCCACGGTGAAATTGACCGCTCACCGCCTGGACGCCAACCGCCAGCAGACTCACACCGCGATCCTTGACCGCGCGCGCGGCCCCGGCATCCAGCTGTAAGTCACCTCTCGCCCGCAGCTGACCCGCAATCCAGCGTTTACGCGCTGTCATCGGCGTCATGTCAGCGACGAGCAACGTCCCGATATCCGCGCCATCAACAGCGTCGAGAAGACTGTCCGTCACGAGACCGCTCGCGATGACGGTATGCGCTCCCGAGCGCGCAGCCAGCCGTGCCGCGCGCAGTTTTGTCACCATGCCGCCGCGCCCCAATTCCCCGGAACCGCCGCTCGCCAGCTGATCGAGAGACGTATCCGCCGCCGCGGCGGTTGTCACGCGTTCCGCGCCATCCTGATGGCGTGGATCACGATCCATGAGGCCGTCTACATCGGTCAGGATGACAAGGAGATCCGCAGCAAGCAGGTTTGTCACCAGCGCCGCAAGCGTATCGTTGTCGCCGAAGCGGATCTCATCTGTCGCCACCGTATCGTTCTCGTTGATCACCGGCACCACACCCAGCTCGAGCAGCTGGCCGAGCGTTGCCCTGGCGTTGAGGTAGCGCTCGCGGTCGGCGAGATCTTCGTGAGTCAGCATGATCATGGCCGTGCCGCGGTCATGGGCGGAGAGCTCACTTTCGTAAGCCTGCGCAAGCCCCATCTGACCCACGGCCGCGGCAGCCTGGAGCTCATGCACGGTTTCCGGACGGATACGCCACCCCAGTCGTTTGCAGCCTTCCGCAACCGCGCCGGACGATACCAGCACAACCTCGTAGCCACGTGTCATCAGCTCGCTGAGCTGAGCGCTGTAGTCCGCGATTTTGTTTCGCGACAGCCCCGCCACCGGATCGGTCAGGAGCGCACTGCCGACTTTGACGACAATGCGGCGTACGTTTTTGAGCGCAGCGGAGCGTTGCACGGGCACATCACTCATGGACGTATACTACCTCGGGCTCGTCGTCGTCTTCGTCATCCCGCGCGCGCTGTCGTTCCGCGCGTACCCGCTGCGAATGGGCATAGACGTCAGCCGCAATGCGCGCTTCGAGGTCTTCGATATATTCAGCATACGCCTCGTCGCGAGCAATGCGCTCACGCTCTTCCACGATAAACTGCATCAACGCGTTTTTCAGCGCATCAACGCCAATATCCCCGAGCGCCGAGATGGCGTGAATCGGGCGGTCGGGATACTCCTCACAAAAACGTGAACGCAGGCTTTGAAGCGCCTCTTCGTCGAGCTGATCGACTTTCGACAGCGCAATCCATATCGGGCGTTCAACCAGCGCCGGGCTGTAGGCTTCAAGCTCCGCTTCGATGCCTCTGGCATTGTCGAGGGGGTCCGAACCATCTTCCGGCAGCACGTCCACCAGATGCACGAGAATCCGGTTGCGCGCGAGATGGCGGAGAAACTGTGCGCCGAGTCCCGCCCCCTCTGCGGCACCCACGATGAGGCCGGGAATGTCCGCCATCACGAAGCTCGCATCGGTGTCGATACGGACAACGCCAAGATTGGGTACGAGCGTGGTAAAAGGATAGTCGGCCACTTTGGGATTGGCCGCCGAGACCTGTCCGATCAGCGTCGACTTGCCCGCGTTCGGCAGCCCCAGCAGACCCACGTCGGCCAGGAGTTTCAGCTGCAGACGCAGCGTGCGGGTTTCGCCGAGCTCTCCCGGCGTCGTTTTCCGCGGCGCCCGGTTGGTGCTCGATTTAAAGGCCGCATTGCCGACGCCGCGATGGCCGCCTTTTGCCACGAGCAGGGTCTCACCGGCGGCGTCCAGATCACCCAGCATTTCCTCGGTATCGGCATCAATCACCGTGGTGCCTACCGGGACCTTGACGAAGCAGGCTTCACCCGCTGCGCCCGTTTTGTTGCGGCCGCTCCCTGCTGTGCCGTTTGTCCCCTGATAGGACGGCTGATAGCGGAAATCGATGAGCGTATTTAGCGCGGCATCGGCCACGAGCAATACGTCGCCGCCGTCACCGCCGTTGCCACCGTCCGGGCCGCCTTTGGCAATGTACTTTTCACGGCGAAAGCTCAGGCAGCCGTTGCCGCCTTTGCCCGCCTGTACGCGGATGGTTGCTTCGTCGAGAAATTGCATGCGTTAAGTTTACCGCCTAAAAAAAACCCCGCGATGAAGCGGGGTTTTCGTGTCTTGGGCGTTCTGCCTCAAGCTTGCGGAACCACGCTCACGGTTTTGCGCTTGAGCGGGCCTTTGACGGCAAACTGGACATAGCCGTCGGCTGTAGCAAAGAGCGTATGGTCACGCCCGCAGCCGACGTTGTCGCCAGGGTGAAACTTGGTACCGCGCTGGCGCACGATGATGTTGCCCGCAGTCACGAACTGGCCGCCGAATTTCTTCAGGCCTAAGCGTTTCGATTCCGAATCGCGACCGTTACGGGTACTGCCGCCTGCTTTTTTATGTGCCATGGTGCTTTACTCCTGCCGCGCTAGCTGATGCCGGTAATTTTGACTTCGGTGAACCACTGACGGTGGCCCTGGCGGCGCATATAGTCTTTGCGACGCTTGAATTTGATGATGCGCACCTTCTTACCGCGGTCGCTGCGCAGCACTTCACCTTTGACCTGGCTGCCTTCGACGTACGGCGCTCCGACGTTGACGTCGTCACCATTCGCCACCATGAGCACCTGGTCGAAAACCACTTCTTCGCCCGGCTCAGCTGTGAGCAATTCCAGCTTCACTACATCGCCTTCACTGACGCGATGCTGCTTACCACCACTTTGGAAAACCGCAAACATAACTCTACTCCTGAAGTCCCGCAGGCTGTATCCTTCGCCTGTCGGGCATACCTGTCTGGTATCGGTGCGCCCTAATAACAAAACGCGATAAGCCCGTCATAAGGGCTGATCAGAGAGCCCGTTCCGGGCCCTGGCGCGAAAGGCGCGTAATTCTAAGGGCAAAGTTTTTGGATTACAACGAGTTAAGCGCCCCGAAAGGGCAGATTTTTCGGGCTTCTGAAGACCCCGGGGGGCCGCGCTGATGGCTTCCGAATCCGCCGCGGCAACGCACGTCAGCCGCAAGGCTGCCGCCATTGATGCTCTGCAGCCGGTCTACGAGCTGGTGCAGCAAGAATTTGCCGCGGTCAACCACCTAATCCCGAATCAGCTCACCTCCGACGTGGCCCTCGTGGAAGAGATAGGCACCTATATTGTCGAGAGCGGCGGCAAACGGCTGCGACCGCTGATGGTGTTGTTGACGTCTGGTGCTCTGGGTTATCAGGGTGAACGCCACGTGCCGCTTGCAGCCATCATCGAGTTTCTGCATACCGCGACGCTCCTCCACGACGACGTCGTCGACCATTCCGGCATGCGTCGCGGCAAACTGACCGCCAACGAGAAATGGGGCAATGCACCCAGCGTGCTCGTCGGCGACTTTCTCTACAGCCGCGCCTTCCAGCTCATGGTGGACGTTGGCAGCATGGACATCATGGGGGTGCTGTCGAGCGCCACCAACACCATTGCGGAAGGTGAAGTTCTGCAGCTGTCGAACATTGGCAACGTCAACATCACGGAAACCGAGTACCGCGAGGTCATCCGCTGCAAAACCGCGCTCCTCTTCGAAGCGGCAACGCATACCGCCGCCATTCTTGCCCGGGATGACGGCGCCCGCGGGGAGTACGTCGATACCATGCGCCGCTTCGGCTGCCACTTTGGCATGACCTACCAGCTCGTCGACGACTGGCTCGACTACGCCGGTGATTCGGAAACGATGGGTAAAAACGCGGGTGACGACCTTGCGGAAGGCAAGCTCACGCTGCCGCTCATCTTCGCGCTGGGCGAGGCGAACGAAGCGGATTGTCAGATCATTCGCCGCGCCATCACCGAGCGCAGTGCCAGGTGCCTGCCCGAGGTGCTTGGCATCGTGCAATCCTGCGACGCGCTGACCTACACACACGACGCGGCGGTGGCCGAGGCCCGCAAGGCGCTGGATTGCCTCGCCGAGCTGCCTGCCGGTCCGTACGTCGACGCATTCCGGATCCTGACCGAGTACAGCACGGCGCGCCTGTATTGATGCGCACGGCTTTCGTCTCGAGCGTGCTCGCAGCATGCCTGCTGGCCGCCACCTGCGGCCACGCGGAAATCACCTTTGAGCCCTGCTTTCTGACCGGCTCCGGCGGTAACGGCAGCCTGCACGCCGAGTGTGCCGAGTGGCAGCGGCCGCTGGATCCCGAAGCACCGGACGGCGAGCAGATTACGCTCTTTGTTGCACGTCTGGCCTCCACCGCCATCGATCCTGCCGGGGATGCGTTTACCGTCATCAACGGCGGCCCGGGCGGCTCTTCGGTAGACATGATGGTCGACATGGGCGGCATCCTGCGACCCTTTACCCGCGAACGCGACGTCATTGTCATCGACCAGCGCGGCACCGGCAGGTCGGCGCCGATGAGCTGTGAGGCGCTGACCGACACCGCCGACGACGTCACGGTCGAAATGGTTACTCAGCTCACGCAAGACTGTCTGGAGGACGTGCCCCACGACCCGCGCTTCTTCACGACCTCAGTGGCGGTTCGCGACATCGAAGCGCTGCGTGAAGCGCTTGGCTACGAGCAGCTGAGCGTCTACGGGGTCTCATATGGTACCCGCGTCGCGCAGCACTACGCCCAGCAGTATCCCGACGCCACCCGCGCACTCGTGATCGACAGCGTCGTGCCGCTCGAACACGCGCTCGGCTCGCAAATTGCCATCCATTCTCAAACTACGCTCGATAGCCTTTTCGATCGCTGCCTGGAAAACTCTGCGTGTAGCAATCAGTTCCCCAACGTGGCGGAGGACTTTCACAGGGTAGCCGAGGAGCTCCGACGTGCCCCGAAGCCGCTGCAAATTCAGCATCCCGTAACAGGTGTTCCCACGGATATGGAAGTGAGCTACGGGCACCTTGCCATTCTCGTGAGGCTGGCTCTCTACGCACCGCCGAGCGCCGCGCTCCTGCCGCTCATCATCGACGAGGCGGCCAACAACAATAACTATCTGCCCATCGCAGCGAACGGCCTGCGCATGATGAACTCGCTGACGCAAAGCATTAACTACGGTATGCACAACGCGGTGATGTGTACCGAGGACGCACCTTTCTATGACGACACCACCGTCGACTTCGACGCGATGGCCGCGACCTACCTCGGCGCGCAGATGTACGAGACGCTTGCGGCCATGTGTGAGGTCTGGCCGGCGGGGTTTGCTGACGAGAACATCAAACAAGCGCTCGAAAGCAACGTGCCGACGCTGGTCCTCTCCGGTGAGTTTGATCCCATCACGCCGCCGGCCTGGGGTGATCAGGTCATGCCGGGATTGAGCAACGCCGTTCATCTTGTCGCGCCTGGACAAGGCCACGGCGTTTTCCCCCAGGGCTGCCTGCCCCGGGTGGTCCTCGAGTTCGTCGAAAATCCTGATCCAGAGGCCGTCGACGGGACCTGCACGCAGCATCTGTCCACACATCCGTTTTTCGTGGACCTGATGGGACCACCACCTTGATCGAAATTCACGACCTCGCGAAAAACTACGGCGCGGTGCAGGCCGTCCGCGGCGTTTCGTTCACGGCCACGGACGGGCGCATCACCGCGCTCCTCGGTCCTAACGGTGCGGGCAAGTCCACAACGCTGCGCATCTTGTCCACGGTATCAGCGCCCGATACCGGCACCGCGAGGGTAGACGGTGTCGACGTGATTGAAGATCCGATGAAAGTGCGTCAGGCCATCGGCGTGCTGCCGCACAACTCGGGCCTCTACGCGAGACTCACGGGCCTCGAAAACGTCAGGTACTTCGGGCGGCTGCAGCAGATTGCCCCCGCTGAGCTCGAAACCCGCATCGAGGCGCTGGTGGAGCAGCTCGAAATGAGCGACTTCTGCAACCGTCGCACGGCAGGTTTCTCCCAGGGCCAGAAAATCAAGATTGCGCTGGCGCGCGCTCTGATCCACGACCCCAAGCACGTCATCCTCGACGAGCCGACCAACGGCCTGGATGTGATGGCAACGCGGGCGCTGCGTGAAATCATCTCGCGCCTGAAGGCGGACGGTAAATGTGTGCTCTTCTCCAGCCACATCATGCAGGAGGTAGACGCGCTTTGCGACGACGTGGTGGTCATCGGCAAAGGTGAAGTCAAATTCGATGGCACCATCGCAAACCTTCGCCAGCACGCGGGTACGGAAGATCTCGAAGATGCGTTCGTGCGCATGGCCGGGCTTGGCGATGAGGAAATCGCATGAGCGGATTCAACGTCGTCTTCAGGAAGGAGTTTACCGACAACATCCGCGACCGGCGTACGCTGCTGTCCTCTTTTTCGCTGGCCGTTCTGGGCCCGGTGTTCTTTGTCGGCATCATGGTGTTCGTGCTGGACCGGGCGCTGGGCGAGAGTGACGACGCGATCGAATTTGCCGTAGTGGGCGCCGAATACGCACCCCAGCTGATGGCCCACCTGGAAAAACAGAACACCGAGATTACCCGTGAAGAGACCAGCAGCCCCCGGGATCTTGTCACCGGCGGTGATCACAAGCTCGTGCTGGTGATCAACCCCGACTACGCTGAGCGGTACGCGAAAGGCAACCTCAATACGCTCCTCCTGATCTACGACAGCAGCGAAATCTCGTCGTCGCGACGTCATCTGGGGACATTGCGTGCGTACATTAATCAATACAGTCGTACCGTCGGCGCGCTCCGCCTATGGCTGCGCGGCCTCGACCCCACGATCAGCACGCCGGTCAACACCCAGGAGCTGGACGTTGCCTCGCCCGC
Organism: Pseudomonadales bacterium; assembly: GCA_028285415.1. Classification (GTDB taxonomy): domain Bacteria; phylum Pseudomonadota; class Gammaproteobacteria; order Pseudomonadales; family Azotimanducaceae; genus UBA4421. Next base: position 44,517 of record JANQPF010000001.1, on the reverse strand, counting down.
TGCTCGGGCGCTGACCATTCTTGCTTCCCTGCCCTACTTCCTGGTGATGGTGATTTTCATGGGCGGTTTTTATCTGGCCATCGACACCACCGCCGGTGAGCGCGAGCATGGTTCGCTGGAGCCGTTGCTCACGCAGCCCATCAGCCGCGCGCAGCTCGTGTGGGGCAAAGTGCTCGCGACATCCGTCTTCGGCTTCCTGAGCCTTCTGATATTTCTGGTAAGCCTGTATTTTTCGGTGCCGTTTGTTCCGTTTGAACGCATCGGCATGGCCCTGGAGATTGGCATCCCCCAGCTGTTCCCGGTGCTCGTCGTTGCGATACCGCTCATCTTCTTTGCCGCGGCCATCATGACGGTGGTCGCTTCGTTTGCCAAAAGCTACAAAGAAGCGCAGACGTATCTCACGATTGTCATCCTCATTCCCACTCTGCCGCTCATCATCGCCCAGCTTATGAACGTAGAGACGACCCTGCAGATCATGTTCGTGCCTTCTTTGAGCCAGGCCACGCTGATGGCGGATCTCATCAAAAGCGAGCCGGTGACCCTCCTCAATATGGCATCCTCAATGGGTGCAACCACCCTATACGGCCTGGCCCTGACCTGGGTGGCCATAAAGCTCTACAGCACCGAACGTATCCTAGGCTAGCGCCCACCACACCTGGCAGACGAGCCCGGGCTTCGGTTACCCTGTCCGATCACATTGAGGGAGAGCGCGTGTGGACGTTGGTCTGTTTGGTATCAACATGAATTTCTTAGCCCAGCCGCAGTGGGCTGTGAAAGTCGCTCAGCATGCAGAGGGGCTCGGCTTCGAGTCGCTCTGGACCGGTGAGCACGTGGTCCTGCCGGATCCCCAGGAACCACCGTCACCCGCGCCGCCGCAAACGCCGATGCTGCACCCGCCGGCGCTCCTTGCTCACCTCGCCGCAGTGACGTCAACCATCAAGTTCGGCACTGGCATTACGCTCATCGCGCAGCGCAATCCGGTGGTCCTTGCCAAAGAGATTGCCACACTCGACGTCCTCTGCAGCGGCCGGCTCCTCTTCGGCGTTGGCGCGGGGTATCTGCATCAGGAGTTTGCGGCGCTGGGCGTCGACTTCCCCTCCCGCGGCGCCCGGACGGACGAATATCTCGACGCGATGCGGGTGTTGTGGAACGCACCGCAGCCAGAGTTTGCCGGACACTTCGTCAACTTCGCAGGCATCGACGCGCAACCGCGTCCGGCCCAACCCGGCGGACCGCCGGTCATTGTGGGGGGCGCCAGCCCCGCCGCCATGCGCAGATCCATTACCCACGGGAACGGCTGGTATGGTTTTGCCATGGACGTAGAGACTGCTGGCAAAGCGATCGAAGGATTGAAGCTTGCCCAGGCGCGATTCGAACGCCCGCAGGGCCTCGGCGAACTGAGCATATCCATCACGCCGCCGAAGCCGCTGACAAAGGCGATGCTCGAGGACTATGCGGCGCTTGGCGTGAACCGGCTGATTCCGATGCTGGGGTTCTACAACGAAAACAACATCCTCAACGAACTCGACGCCATCGCCACCGACTTCCTCTAATCGCATGCACTATCGCTGGGTAGTCGTCGGCGCGCTTGTGATCATCGGCGCCATGTCGGTGGCACTGGCCGGACCGATCACGGGGTTTTTCATCCCGGTCATGCACGAAGATCTCGGCATTGCGCTGTTCTACTTCGGCATCGCCATGTCGAGCCGTCAGCTCTGCTTTGCATTGGTCAGTCCGTTTCTGGGGCGCATGATCGACCGCTACGGGGCGCGCGGGCTGCTCCTCCTGGTGGGTCTCTTCGCGGGCCTCCTGGTCGTCTCTTTGAGCTTAGTGACAAGCGGCTGGCACCTCGTCGTCATCATCGGACTCCTTGGCATCATCGGTCTGCAGGGTGCCGGCGGAGATCTCTTCGGCGGCGTGGTGCTTGCCAAATGGTTCGGTCCGGCGGAGCGCGGCCGTGCCATGTCGATTGCCTTCATCGGCGTTCCCCTCGGTATTCTCGTTTTGAGCCCGACTGTGCAATACGGCATCGACACCGTGGGCTGGCAGACCACATGGCAGATTCTCGGCGCGGGCGGCGCGCTTCTGATGCTGGTTGCCGCAGCCCTCATTCGTCCTTCGCCGATGGAAACCCGGCCGCTCGAAGACCTGCCCGATCCGATGGCCGACGTCAGCCACTGGACCCGGGAACAGGCGCTCCGCTCTCCCACCTTCTGGAAGCTTGCCGTCAGCTTCGGCATCCTGATGTTCACCATCAGCACGGTCGCGATGTTTCGCGTACCCCACTTCATCGACCGGGGGATCGACGCACAGTGGGTGGCCATCGCGTTTTCCGTCGAAGCGGTCATCAGTGCGATCATAGCTATTCCCATTGGCCTTCTGGTCGAGCGCTTTGCAATTCACAAGCTGACGGCATTCGGGTTCTCTTTTGCCATCACCATGATGCTCATCACCATCCACACGAATACCGTGACCGACGTTTTTCTGGCCACCGCAACGTTCGGCCTGGGTGCGGCATCGATTGTGATCATGCAGAACACCATCTGGCCGCAATACTTCGGCAGCCTCCACATAGGCGCCATTCGCGGCGTGGCCATGCCCGTCACCCTCGGCTTTGCCGTCATCGGTGCGCCGCTGGCGGGTTGGGTACGAGATACCACCGGATCGTTCACCTCCATCTGGTGGGCGACAATTGCGCTGATGGTGGTGGCGATCGGCCTGATCCTGACAACCCCGCAACCTGCCGCGCCGGATGCTTGAGCCAGACTTGAGCCAGAAGAGGCGGTTCGTGCCAGAATAGCGGCATTGTGAAAGCGCTCATCGCCGAGCTGCGGCGGCGTAACGTCATCCGCACGACAACCTACTACATTGGCGCCGCCTGGGTCGTCATAGGCGCGTGCGATATCCTGTTTCCGATGGTCGGAATCAGCGACAGCGTGCTGCGGGTTGTCATCCTTTCAGCGCTGGCGGGCATTCCCATCATCATCGCGCTGTCCTGGATATTCGAACTCACTCCTTCCGGTGTCACGGTCGACGAAACGCCCGCCGACGTCACGCCCCAACGCCACAGCCCCATGGATCTGGTGCTGATCGCCATCCTCGGCGGTGCGCTGACCATTTCCGTGGTCATCAACCTGCAACAGGGGTCGCTCTTTACCGAGACCAGCAAAACCCCGCTGGTGGCAGTGGTACCGTTCGACGATTTGTCCGAAAACAACACATACATCTCCAACGGTCTCGCCGCTGAGCTTCTGACCATTCTCGTGCGCGCCCCGAACATCCGCGTGATGTCAGAGGCCACCGCGTTTGAGCTCGGCGCAACAAACGATGTCGTTGCCGCGGCCCGCAAGCTCGAGGCCGACTTTGTGATCCGCGGCAGCGTACGCGGCGAGGACGGCCAGTTTCGGCTCATTGTCCGCCTGATCGACGTCCCCCGCGGCGAAGTGGTCTGGGCAAACGATTACAGCGGCATTCTCGGCGAAGTCTTCGTCGCTCAACAGAAAGTTGCCGCCGCTGTCGCTTCGTCGCTGGACGTGGCCATCGAATACGCCCACTCGAGCGAGCAGGGACAACTCAACGCCCAGGCCGTCGACTTTTATCTGCAGGCCACAAACGCCATTCGTACTTCCGGCAGCCTGGACGCGGCCCGCGAGGCCAGAGAGTGGGTCTCCAACGCACTGCGCCTGCAGCCCAACTTCATCGCTGCGCAGGCTTATCTCTGCCGTGTGCACATGATGGTGTTCACCCGTACCGAAGTTGCGGCCGATTTCCAGGACGGGCAGCAGAGCTGCGAAGCGGCACTCGAGCTTGATCCCGACTCACCCCACACCCGGCTGGCACTCTCGACGCTCTACAACAATGCGGGCAGGCACGCTGAGGCGAACGCGATTGCCGTAGAGCTGACCCGGCAGCTGCCGAACTGGGAACAAGCCTATAGCCAGTTGGGCTTTTCAGCCTGGCGGATGGGTGATCTCGAAGCCGCTGAGCAGGCGTACAAGATGGGAGTTTCGTTGAGCCCGGCCGACTACCGGCCACACCTCTCGCTCGGGAACTTCTATGCGCGCAATCAGATGTACGAGGCGGCACTGGTGCCGTTTGGCGAAATCGCTCGACTGATACCAGACGACTTTCTCGGCTACGCCTCCCTGGGCGTTACCCACTACGAAATGGGGAACTATGCGCAAGCGGAGGCGCTCACCCGTCAGGCGCTCGAAATCGACAAGAGTTCGCGGAGCTACTTCAACCTCGGGCTCATCCAGATTGCACAAAACGAGCACACCGGCGCAGCCCAGGCGTTTCGTGAGTCGCTCACGCTTAACCCCAAAAACTACCGTGCGCTTCTGTTCCTATCCCAGAGCCTCGAGCTCGAGGGTGACGAGACAGGTGCGGAGGCAGCAGCACGCGAGGCAATTGGCGTCCTGGAGGAGCTGATCGAAGTGAACCCCAACGATGCCTACGTCATCTCCAACGCCGCGACACTGCACGCACACTACAGCGGGCCCGAGGTTGCCATTGGCTGGGCGGAACGTGCCCGAACGGTCAACAATCAGGATCCCAAGGTGCAGTTCAACATCGGGCTCACGTACTACCAGGTTGGACAGGAAGAACGCGGGATTGATGAGCTGATCGCTGCACTGGACATGGGCTACCCACGGAATCTCTTTGAAAGTGCGGAGCTGCCACCCGTGGTTTTTGAGCATCCGAAGATCAGAGCGCGATTGTCAGAAAGTGCCGACGAGAGTGTGGCATCGCAGGCCCAAGATCTTTAGAATTCGCGCTCTGTCGAACTTGCGGCATGGATGTCGAGCAACAAAACAGATTCGGAGTGTAGCTCAGCTTGGTAGAGCACTACGTTCGGGACGTAGGGGCCGGAGGTTCAAATCCTCTCACTCCGACCAATTCTCTTATTACACAAGAACCCTCAGCTCGATATACACGCGTCGCGCTTCGCACGACGCGTGCCCCTACGGGACCTCCGCTGGAGCCCGACGCGTTCAAATCCTCTCACTCCGACCAATCTTTCCTCTTCGCAAAATCTTGCAGCTCGACAAGTGAAACAACTCGCTTGCGCTCGTTGTGGCCCCTGGGCCGTCGCCGCTGCGCGGCGCCAACGCGGTTGCCGGTTAAATCCTCTCACTCCGACCATTTTTGAGATCAGACCCTCAAAGGAATTCGTTGATGGCCCGAGTGGGTGTAAAAGCGCCATCTGGAGCAACGGACTACTTTTATGGCCAGTTCCACATTGTTCTAAACAAAATCGATGGCCGTTGGAAAATTGTGCAGGACTGGAATACGGCATCAATCGGTGGTCGTCCGATCACCGCGTCAGATTTTAGTCGGCAGCCACACACGCGGTTTTAGTTGAATCCACCAATCGAACCGTCGTTTGTACAAACGGCGCATAAACGGATATTTAGGTATCTGTTCTGGTTCGTTAGCAGTCCTTTTTTCGATGTAGTAAGAACGGCGGCTACCGGCCAACAAGTCGTTCAGTTAGATACAGAAAGACTCTTGCTTGATGAGAGTTTTCGAAAAAAAGTCGATCATTCGTCTCCAAATGTCGGCACCGGCCAGGTAGCTTGCATCCCGTGCTCCACCCATAATAAAAAGGTCCGGGGTGCCGCCTCGTGGCCATAATTCATAGTTCATGCGATGACCGACGTTTTCGTAGTACTTTTCAACAAGGCAAATTGAACGAGCCCTTGCGCGTACTCGCTTGGAAATGTTTCTACCCATTTCCATAGATGGCCACATACGGTCATCTTCTCCCGCCGCGAGCATCACTGTACCGGGTATGTTATCTACCGAAATGAGCGCAGCCTCATCGGCATCTTCAATTGCCTCTTGATAGATGGGTAGGAAGCTAAATGGCTTTCCAAAACTAAGGCGAGTTGCAGCGATTGCACCGTCAAGATAGGGATATCTAAACGCGGCAAAAGGAATTGATCTACCCTGCCATGTCCAAGATGACCCGCCTTTCGGATCGCTGAACGTTCCGCCTTCAAATGCCATAGAGGCGGGGGCCCACAAGAACAGTGCGTCAATCCTGCGGTCGAGAGTCCCTGCGATCAATCCAAGCTCTGCCCCTTTTGACGAGCCGAATACACCGATTTGATCCGCGTCAAACCCATATTCTTCTTGAATTGCTTCTAACCAATCAATCGATGCCGTAACCCTCTCCAACGGTATCTGATTGCTGGGTGGCAGCCCACGCGCGTTTCCTCTGTGATAACGTAAATCCAAGACTGCAAAACCGTGAGACGCGATTAAGGAAGACTTGAGCCTGTCGTAACGCCCATCCGATCCTGGCAACCTGATAACAACGGGCGGTTTCTCAACGATCGGATTAATCCAAAGTTCTGCGTGAATCGGGCCAGTTTTGAACTCCGATAGTTCTAGATCCATCGCTGGGTATCTACGCGCCAAGTTAACCGAAACAATGCCGTTCGGCGTTTCTGCGGATAACTGATATTGCCGTAACACCCATTGTTCAGAGTGCCTGAATCGCTTCCTTCCGGGCTCTTCCATTGACCAGAACAAACCCATAGGGTCGATGGATTGGTACGAACCAGAGGTGGGGGCTTGTTTGGCAAGGTCTACATGACCGGCTCCGTCGGCGATAAATTTCGCCCAACTATCGAATCTAACTTCGTCCGCATCTGAGGTTGATGCGCGTAACCACACCTCTTCGCCTGGCTGTAGACGCGAAATTTTAATGTGTATTTGCTGATCAATTTGACTTTCAACTGGCAACGCGGTGAACTTGAACTCGGCAGTACGAAGTGCACGCGCGTCGGGAGCAGGTTGATAGCTCCAACTCTCTGGCTGTTCTATTTCCAATTGCAGGGCGTAGTAGGTGAAGGCCAGTGCAACCACCCCGAGGCCAACAACGGATACCGCGAGCCACACGAAGAAATGTTTGATGACTTAGCCCTCCACTTCGACTCCCTAATATAGAGACTTGAGAGATTGATTTGGTTGCAACCTCGAATGTCTCTTTGGGGTCGACAACGGACCTCAAGCTTAAGCATGAAGCAACATCAAAGCAGGAAATCGCTATCTGACGTTGCTTCTAAATCACCTGCAAACCCTTGCCCAGCAAAGGAAAGCGCCTATCGCGCAGCAAACTTCGGGACGCAGGGGCCGTCGCAACGCGGTTGCCGGTTCAAATCCTCTCACTCCGACCAACTTTTTATCGAGACTGGCCCTCTTGCGGCTCGAAACCCTAACTTTTTCGCCAGCAGCCGAAGCCACGACGGACCAGGTTCACTTCGCCCAGACACCGCTTTCGTTTGACGAATAGCCTAGTGCGGAATAGGCCGCGTCTACCAAACACTGCGCACGCTCGTCGATACACGTACCTGCCGATCCCTTGTTTGTCGTAAATCCGAAGCTCAACTTGGCTTCCGGATCAGCAAAGCCAAGCTGTCCGCCACCCCCTGCGTGGCCGAACGCAGCGTCACCCATAATGACCGACGCCGTAACAGGTCCGCGGACGAGGTTTCGGTTGTCGACGGATTTCATAAAACCCAGAGCCCAACGAAAAGGCGTTAGAAACGTTGCATCTTCGTAACTCGACATCGACACGCGCCCCATTCGACCTAGAGTTTTTTCATCAACGTATTCCCGACCATTCAAACTCCCGCCGTTCGCCAACGGCTGGTAAAGCTTTGCGAGTCCCTTTGCATTGGACATCCCAGAGACCGACGGCACCACTGAACGGTAACACTCTGGCGTGTTGAACTCGGGAAACAACTCATCCAAGGCAAAGAAACGGTTTTGAATACTGCCGGATTCAGCCGCGCCACGATAAAACGGATGATCATGATGAGTGTCGTCCGGCTCGGGTAAGTACGATATCGCCGCGCGATGGAACTCGCTGTCGGGCATACCAATCCAAAAATCTAGATCTAGAGGTTCCCGCAACTCTTCGTCGTATAAATCTGCAAACGACTTTCCCGAGGCGCGCTGCAGAATTTCACCGACCGTCCACGCGATGGTGACTCCGTGGTAGCCATGCCGCGTCCCCGGCTTCCAGAACGCCTCTTCTTGTGCAACCGCTGCAGCTGCCCGCTCCCAATCGACCCCAAGCGCATCACCGTGCTTCGTCCTGAGGACCGGTACTCCCACCGAGTGATCCAGAGCCATTGAAACTCTAGCACTTTCCTTTCCATTGCAGGCAAACTCTGGCCAGTAGTCACCCACGGGGGCGTCGAGGTCCAGCTTGCCTTGCGAAACGAGTCGGTGGGCGAGAAACGCCAGAGCACCTTTCGTTGCCGAGTAAACGTGGACAAGCGTGTCTTCCGACCATGGCACCGTGCGTTCTTCTGTTGTGAACCCACCCCACAAATCCACAACCAGTTCGTTATCACAGAATACACACACGGTGGAGCCCAGCTCATTGCGTTGGCCAAAGTTGTCTTTGAAGCGATCGAGAACCAGTGCAAACCGTGGATCGCAGTATCCACGTATGTCTACATCACCTTCAGATTCGAGTACATCTGTCATGCCGCTGTTCTCCAAGCTAGTTCTGACCAAATCTGCGGGTCACCTCAACACCAGCTTGCCTCGGGATTCCCCAACTCCCAGCTCGATTACCAGAAGCCGCTGCTGCATACGTGAAGACCCGGTATTCCTCGTCAGTCGCGTTTTTGGCAAACAGCCGCGTCTGCCAGCGGCCGTCATCGCTTTCCCAAACAGCGTTCAGATTGAAGACCGTATAAGAAGATTGGGAATCCAAATCTTCATCAAACTCTCTGAACTGAGTTCTTGACCGATACGCCCCATCTGCAGAGAGGAACAGCGTGCCACCCCATGGCGCAGCCGAGGTGAAACTAACGCCGAGATTGACACTTGTTTTCGGCGCGAAAGGCAGAGGATTTCCTTTGACGTTCTGCGAGCCGAGCGCTGGAAACATGGAATCAAGGCTGTTGAAATTTCCGAACTCGGCGTCAAGTAGTGTCAGTCCAAAGCTGATCGACCATTTATCGTTGAGTAACGAATTGGCTTCGAACTCGAAACCTTGGATATCCGCCTCATCCGCGTTAACAGTTGTCGTCGCGGTGTCGGTGACTTGGAACACTTGGAAGTCTGTGTAGTCGTAGTAGAACACCGCGGCACTGACAGACGTGCGACCCTCATGAAACGTTGCCTTGTAACCGACTTCGTATGAGTCAATTTCTTCCGGGTTGTAGGGCGCCGTGCATTCGAAACCCACAACACCGCCAGCCTTGAAACCTGTGGAGTACGAGACGTAAACGTTGCCCGCGTCGTGCACGTCGTATTGAAAGACGACCCGTCCAGTCGTGGAATCCCACGTTTCGGATTCAGACTTGTCACAGACAGGCACCACCGCTTCAAATGGGGTGCCGGGGAGGATGATCAGGTTGTTCTGATGGTATTCGTCAATGTCGTCTTCGTTGTAGCGCAGTCCCAAACTGACACGGGCGCGATCTGTAACATCTACCGTGCCATCGGCGAAAATCGAAATGGATTCAGTTTCGAATTTCGATTGATTGAAATCCAAACGGGCTGGCACGGGGATTGATAGCGCCGGACTCAGAATGTCAAACATCAAATGTCGTTCGTAATCTTCCTCGAGAAAAAACGCACCAACCACCCAATTGAACGTTTCATTGCCGCCCAGAACGTTGATCTCTTGCGTAAAGGACTCTGTCTTTGAGTCATCATCAGTGTCATAGATGGACAAAGCGGTCTGGTCTCTGTCGGCAATGAACAAATCTTCGTATTCCTGATACGCGGTGATCGACTTTATCGTGCCCCATTCGAGATCCCATTCCAGCGTCAATCCAAGGAGTTGGTACGTTCGATCCGAGTCGTTTTCCGTGTTCGCGTATATCTCATGGGGTTCTGTTGAGAACACCGCATCAGGTCCCGCTTGAGTGTCCGTTGCGGGTGATCCAAGTAGATCTTTGTTTTCCGTCATAGCGCTGAAGTGGTCGAGCGGTCCCTCCAAGGTGCTCCGAGCAAAAATGAGATTAGCGTAGAGCGATTCGGCGAAATCGACGTCTAGCTGCGCTCGAACGTTGCTGTAACGCCCCTCCATCAGGTCCTCCCCACCTGGATTCAAGTTTTCCACCCAACCCTCGTCGCTTTCTCTGTGATCGGCGGCGATGCGGTAACGAACACCTTCGCTGATGGGACCGCTGACCACGCCCTGGACGTTATATTCGTCGAACTCCGCGTAGCCCGCGCGAAGCAGCGCCTCAAAATCTTCAGTGGGAGCTGCGGGAATGAAGTTCACCACACCACCGTTCGAGTTGCGCCCGTACAACGTGCCCTGAGGACCCCTGAGGACTTCGACACGTTGCATATCCAGCTGGTAGAGCTGAGCAGTGGTGCTTCGGGTTTGGTAGACCCCTCCGAGACTTGTCGCAACGCCCGGCTGCGTCGCAAAGGCCCCGACACCACGAATGCTGATGCTGGGCTCACCGATACCTTCCTTGAAGTGGAGGCTTGGAACCGCGAACTGAAGATCGCGGAGGTCCTTGAGTCCCTTGAATTCCAAGTCCTGCGCTGTCAATGCACTAATCGAAGCGGCGACTTCTTGCAGCGATTGTTCGCGTTTTTGCGCCGTCACCACTATTTCTTCAATGACGCCTACTTCTGCCGCAATAGCCAACGTTGAGATCGACGCCGCCGCGGTGCCGAGCCACACGAGCAAGCTAGTCTTGAGTAACCTGGAAATCCCCAGCTTCGTCAGATTCATTTTCCCCTCCAATGTCGGTTCTAACTAAACCCATAGTTAGACTTCTGACTGCTTACGGAAGGATGGTAGCCACAGAGACGTACGTTTTTTTCTACCTGAGTCCGAAATAGTTCTTAATTCGACCAGGGTGGGTCTACACGACTGGCAACAAGCGACGAAACCGTTAAGAATACAAGTACATACGTCGACCGAGCGGGAAGCCACTATGCAGAGATTCCCAAAAAGCGCGTCCAGTTCCCTGAACGAATTTCATGGGGAAACGATCGAAGACGTTCAGAGTTTGAGCGGCGGACGATTGGACGCTCAAGGGCCGTCAATGTTGTCTTATGAGTTTCGGGCAGAGCAATCTGTCATTCCCGCGGATCAGGAAGACCTGCCAAGAAGCGACTATATCCAGTTGGCGCAGCTCTCGGACGAACTCTATGCTAATGCGTCGTTCTTCGCTGCGGGAACCGAATATCAACACGTTGCCCTGTTAAGAAACGTTATGGGGTTTGTCATAGGTCCCAGCTTCCACACGTTCACGCCGGCAGGTGAAATGTCTTCCACAGAGGGCGACGGCATTGCATATCTGTTTAGTGGTCCTCGCAACGAAACCGAAGAATTCGCCCACAACATAAACGCGGACCGAAAGGGCCTCTGTATCTACTTCGATCGAGACCAAATCGAACCGTCACTCGGCATGAACTTCGAGAACTTCCCAAAGTCCCTGGCGAACTTCTACGAAAACTCGCACGATCAGACCATGTTCATGCCACTTGACCTGCCCTACAGTGCGTCTGTCGTAGCAAGAGATCTGCTCGTTGCACCGGCGGAAGGTCCCCTCCGGTATCGCCAGATATCGACAGCAGCGAACTACCTGCTGCTCCAAATGCTCCAGGCACTGTCAGACGTCGACGAGGTAGTGGACCCGTATGAGGAACGGTTAGACCGCGCAAGAAAGCTTCTCATGGATGACTTTCGATCGGCCTATACACTTGAGTCGTTGGCCAAAGAAGTGGGGTTGGGAAAGACAACGTTTGCATCTACATTCAAGGCAAAGTACGGAGTGACGGCCGCTGAGTTCCGTCGAGAAGCAAGACTGAGAGAAGCGCTCAGGTTGGTGCGACAGACAAACAAACCGTTGTCAATAATCGCTGACGAGACGGGTTTCAGCAGCCAAAACAACTTTTCCACCGCGTTCAAAGATCGATTCAGCGTGACGCCAAGGCGAGCTCGTTTACGGTGGGCAGAACGCACGTAGTCCGAAACAGGTTCGGATCAATTCTTCCAGCGGGCTAGTTAGCCGCCGCGACAAGCATCGATACGCTTAACCAAACGTTTACCCGCTCGCACTTATTCTGCAGTCTCGTTTCCAAGCTTACCGGAGAACCGGATGAAACTCGTGAACATTGCAGGGGCGATATTGTTGGCCTCGATCGTACTGGTGGGTGCACTCGCACCAATAGGCCCACTGCCAGGGTTCTTTATCGGGGGGACACCGAGCGAGGCGCCGAAGGTCTGGCCGGACACGTCAGAAGTGGACAATGTCACTCTGAAGCTGGTCGATGGCATTCCCCGCGTGCTGGTCGTCTGGATCATCCAATTTGATGGGGAACTGTACGTCATCGGGCGCAGCAGCAGTAGTTGGACTAACAAACTAGGAAACGGCGGGCCCGTAGAACTCAGGCTAGAAGATGAAACGTATTCTCTTGTTGCCTCACGCGTGCGGGAAGGCTGGGAACCCATCGCTCACGCTTACATGGACAAATATCGACCCGACAGCCCTGAACTGATTGCGTCGTTTCCAACCATCGAGGAAGCCGCTGACTTTATTGCTGTATTTGAACTAAACAGACAGTGAGCGTCATTCGGAACTACAAATTCTACCAAACTCGTTCAAACCGGATGCCAATGAGTGGCAGGACGCCCATACGAACGCTCCATTCATCTCTCTCCAGAACCTGTTCGACATACGCTGCATACTGAGTTTCCTTATCGGCGTATGCAGAATTGATGTTTTCAGGCGTCAGCGTGACGTAGCGTGTGGTCTCGTCGGGAGTTGAATCACGACCATCATATTCATAGCGGAGCCAGTCATCCGCCAGCGTCGTACTAAATTCCAGGTCCAGGCTCGAAACGCGCAGTCCCGCGCTAAACAAGCCAAATCGATTGCTCAGCGAGACATCGCTGCGCCAACCGATTTCCTGTTCATTCTCTTGCAACGTGAGAATATCTTCACGAACGGGTACAAGCGCTTCAGGCATATCCATTGGCACTGAGTTTGGGAGCGCCTCACCTTCAGCGCTCTTCTTTTCCGTATCACGATAGAACACCCGATTGCTCCAGCTACCATCTTACCCCTGGATGAACAAGAGTCGATTACATCGCGTTCGCGAGATCGCAAGAGACTCAGGGTAGGAGTTTGTGGGGGGCGGCAGGATGTGCAAGAATTGGTCGAATAACAATCGTGCCGTCGCAAGCGCTATCCGGTGGTGAGCTGGAAATAACTTCATCCTAAGGACCTCAACAAGGTGTTGTTTCCACATCAACTCCAAACCGATGGCGTTTAAGAAATCGCGCTACTCACGCAGCAACTTCGAGACGTCCGGGGTGGTGGAGCAAGTCCTTTCACTCCGACCACTTCAAATTCTTGCGTGATGCAGGCGTGGAATTGAGTATGTTAGTAGTTACTCCATCCAAAAACAGACCATCATCAGCAATTGGGAAAGTCGAGGTTGTTTCGCGCAGGCGACTCCTCCCTTCTCTACTAGCCGTGATTGCTTTCAATCTATTGTGTTCAGCGAGTCCCGCTCTCGCTGCCGTAATCACGGTGAACACCTTGGATGACGCTTCACCTGGCTCTTTCGACCCGTTGGACAACGTCGTAACTCTACGCGAGGCATTGCAACGAACCAACGCACGTAACGGACGCGATACAATCCGATTTCAACGGGACCTTGCCGGAACGATCGCGTTGGACTTCGGGCAACTTGAAATCACTGATTCTGTAGCGATAAATGGTCCTGGAAAGGACCGTATCGCAATCAGTGGAAAAAACAGAAGTCGTGTGATTTGGGTTGCAAAAGGCACTCGCGCGAAAATCCAAGGACTCACCATTCGCGATGGGCGGGCGGAGGATTTCGGCGGCGGGATTCTCAACAAAGGTGACCTGCAACTCGATTCATGCACCATTATCGAGAATGTCGCTGTGAGCGATGGCGCGGACACAACTTTCGGCGGTGGTGGTATAGAAAACCGAGGTTCGCTTGGCATCAACAAATGTCGCGTCGAGCGCAATGTTCTTGAAGGCGAGCACGACGCCTCGCAAGACATCGACAACGGCGGTGGCGGGATCAACAACATTGGTAAATTGAGGATCCTCGATTCCAGGATTGTCGGGAACCGGGCGTTCAACGCTGGAGGGATTAGGACTTCCGAGGGGAGCCTCGTGATGATCGGGAGCATTGTCGAAAAAAACTCGGCTTCGGGCATTGTCGGGGGTGGGCTGGCTCTCGCACAGTCCAAGGCGACAATCCGCCGAAGCCAGATTCTCAATAACGAAGCGATCGGTCCCTACGGAAACAGCGGGGGTATCTCCAACGACTCCAGCGAAACCGTTCTCGAGGACGTTGTCATCCAAGGAAATCAGACAACAGGGTTCGGCGGCGGCATTGTTATCGCGGCGGTCCAAGAAGGCGGCGGAGCGTCATCAGTGACACTTCGCAACTCCCGCATCATCGAAAATTCAGCGAGATTCGGTGGCGGCATCGCTGTGATCGACGGGAGCATTCTCAACCTCACCCGCTCACTTCTGGAGGGCAACAAAGCACAGCGTGACGGTGGCGCGATTTGGGTTGGGAACTTTCTAGGGGGGCTTGGTCTCTCCAAGTTAAAGCTCCGCTCAAGCCAGATACGTGGCAATTCAGCCGAACAGAAAGGAGGTGGGCTATACAATCAAATTGCAGGTCGCATAGATCACCATAAAGTGACCATCGCGACAAACACCGCTTCGATTGGTGGGGGAGTCTTCCTGGAACAGGTTCCAGCCGGTCCCGGCTTCTCAGAGTCCAACTTGACAGACAATCTTCCCGACGACACGTTCATCAACGAGTCGAAAAGCTCCAGGCAGCAATAAAAACCGCTAGACCTCATTCTGCCTTTTGACATCACGCCGTTGGCTAGATTCTAAGCAGGTTGGTGATGGGGACAGTAATGCAGGCTTGCGTGTCCGCCAACTGTTTGTCCCCAATGATGCCCTGAAACCAAGTACTGCCAGCCAGATCGTGAAAGTACTGACTACCCGGATAGTAGACCAACATGGCCTGGTCAAACGCGTGATTGTGCTCCAACGATACGGTCGCCCCGATGTGCATCGGGCCATAACGTAGATCAGCCATCAAGCCGAGCATCTCTGAGCCATAGGATGCATTGGCTGCCTGCTGCTCTGCGTTGCCGTTGCGGGCCAGATTCACAATCAAAATCGCATCTCGTCCTAAATCATTTACATGTTGTAGCAGGGCGGTTGAGGCGCCATCAGGCTGCGCCACCGGACTTCTTTCAAAAGGTAAAATGTCCGGTGCAAACGTCACCCCCCGCCACAGCCTCATGGCGAGGAACATCTGATGCAGCAACACGTTGAGGCCGGCAGATCGCTCGAATCCGTGCGTGTAGCTCACCGCAAATCCCGCCAGAGCCGCATCAATCTCCGGGCGGTTCAGATAGGCCGCATAGTCTTCCTGGCTATCGAACTGTTGCAACAGAATGGCTTGCCAATCGAGAGAATCACCAAACGTTTCCGATATCTGCTGAGATCGAATACCGGTGTGGATGACCTGCCCGGCGTAGATCAACTTCGCCTCGGTGTCGGCAGCGGCGTCCACCAGGGTTCTGAGTGACGGCATGTAACCCTGACCTTCGTGGGCGCGCACAAACGTCAGGACGTGAAAGACGTCGCCGTGGAACGCATCCTGATAGTCCTGCACCGCATTCAGCCGCGCATCCATGTAGTGGTTGTGCTGATTCACCATGAGCATCAAGACAACCAGGATGAGCATGAGACTCAGTAAACCTATCGCTTTCAACTTCACCTGACTCCCCCCCTTTGCCAGTCGGACACGAACGATCTGGCGGCACATTAAATAGAATTAGTATTCTTATTCTATTTCAGGTTATGATCGCGCCTGTGGTTTGTCAACAGAACCTCTACGAATGAAAGGGGCTGCGTTCAGGTTTGGATCAACGACGGCTATCGGTAACTCACAACGTGTCTGAGCTCAGTCCGCCGCAACAGCAGCGCAGTCGAAAAACGCTGAGTGCGATCTCCCAAGCCACCAAGCGGCTGCTTGAGAAACACACCTTCGCCGAGCTCACCATCGAACAAATCGTCAAAGAGGCGGGAACGTCCATAGGATCGTTCTATGCCCGGTTTAAGGGTAAGCGGGCACTGCTGCATCATCTGCATGAGGAATACGCCCAGGCATCGCGAACGGACGTGCAGAACTTTGTTGCACTAATGGATGGTCGAACGCTCGATCTGGACACTTTCGCAGACATCTGGATACCCGAGGTAGTCCAATCCCACTTCGCAAATCGGGGCATTTTCCGGGCTGCCATGATCGAGACGTTCGATGATCCGCAGTTCGCCATACGCGCAGGCAAGCTGCTTCGTCATGTCTCCACAAAGCTGGCAAGGATCGTTGCCGACCCGTCACGCAGCCGCGACGATCACGTTCACAACATTGAACAGAGCATGCGGGCGGTCATGGCCGTACTGGACCAAGATCTTCTGTACGTGCGTCAAGGCAACCCTCGCAAATTGAGCGCAAACAAGGTGGAGCGCCTGAAGCGGATCTTCATAGCGTCTATGAGCAGCGCCTCTACCTGAGAAATCACACACATCCGCGCCCAATTCCTCGAAATTCCTCTTATTCACAGATATTCATCTTCTTAGTTCTCGAGGAATCGATAAGAATTCAATTCGAACCCGCAAACGGATGAATCGATGAACTTCGGCGACAAACTCAAAAACCTCCGTGCCGACGCCGGTTGGACTCAGCCTGAAGCCGCAGAGGCCATTGGCGTGGAGCAGTCCTACTTGTCTAAGCTCGAGAACGGCCACTCAACCCCATCAGGCGACGTGTTCGCCCGCATTGTCAAAGCCTACGAGATTGGGGTCGCTGAGATGCTATCGGGACTCGACCACTCGGCGAAATCTCAGCTGCGGCAGATTGCAGACGTCGATGACCACCTGTCTACGCAGACGCGCGCAGAAGCACGGCGCGCCCGGCTGAGTGCCATTGCATACAACGTCTGTATGGCGCTGGGTGCCGCGCTGATCTACGCAGGTACAGTGAATTTGTTCTTCCCGGATAGAGAGTACGGCTACCGCTCGAAAGGTGTCGTTCTGGACGGAGAGCCGTTCGATTTCTTCCAGCGTCCGCCTGCCCACCTGCGCACGGCGGAGGCGCTCGACGACTACCGAGGCGTTGTGCACGAGCGGTGGGATGAAGTGTTCATATGGACCGTTGAGGATCGAGGCAAGCAGTACATAGAGTCCGTGGACGGTGGCCGTCGTTCCTTCGATCGCGTTCAAGCCCGACCGGTCAACGAGGGCAAGAATGGACTCGTCACGTTCGCGGGCGTTTTCGCGCTCACTCTCGGTTTCATTGGTCTACTGATACAGGCGGCACTCGGTCGCAAGCGAAGCTGAGCAGACCTCCAACTCACATCGCACGTTCAACCCATCTTTTTATAAACTCGAGGGTCGATCGCCGCAGCCGTGAGAAGACCACTCCACAGGGAACCCACAATGCCCGGCGTCATCACATCCTGGCCGGACAGGAACAGTCCAGGAACCGGTGTGCGCGGACTGAGGGCATCGGAGACGATTCTGCGCGGGGTGGTTTCCAGACCATAAAACGCGCCCTTCTCGTGCGCAGTGAACGTCGCCGTGGCCAGGGGCGTGCCCAGTTCGCGATAGACAATCATTGGCTGCAGCCCCGGGAACTTCTCGGCGAACTTCACCATCAGTTTTGACTCGACCCTATCCTTGAACGCGGCCCATTCCTCCGGTGCCGCCGTCACGCCGCCTGATGCAAACGCTTCTACCGTGGCCCAATCTGCAAGCACCATTAGTTGACCCGTGTGACGTAACGACGGTCCTGGATCATGGTGGGGATCTTTAAGGGAAGGAAAGGACACAAACATCATTTGTATCGGACCGTCGGTGTCCGTCCACAAGCCATCGTTGGTATCCCAGCATTCATAAAACCAATGATTTGAACGGGTTGCGCCATGTTTCGCGATGTCTCCCTCAAATCCCAGAAACATCTCGAAGTGGCAGATCGAAGGCTTCAGGGACGCAATTTCGCGCGCCCACGCCTGCTCCATGACCTCCGTCGGCAGCAGGCGACTGATCGTCTCGCCTGCGCCGATCGCGGACACGATCACCGGCGCCGCAAAGACTTCACCAGCGCGCGTCCGGACCCCGGTAGCACACCCGTCCTCGATCAAAATCTCACTGACCGGCGAATCGGCACGCGCGCTACCGCCCGCCGATTCGATGACTGGCACCAGCTTCTCTGCGATGACCCCCGCACCACCAACAGGGTAGCTCGCGCCTTCGAGGTAGTGACTGATAATCGTGGCGTGGATCCCGAAGCTTGCCTCAGCGGGCACGCCACCATAGGTACCCCACTGCGCGGAAAGCACAGCTGCAAGTTTCGGGTCAGAGATGCAGTCGTTGATGACCTCACCGGTCGTACGACCACACCAGCGTTCGATCTTCCGCTTGTTCCACCATCGATGCGCAGACCGGAACGGCTCGGGCATCGAGCGCTCAGCACAGACCAGACGAACCGTTTCCGCCCCGAGTTCGAGCGCTTCGAAGTACGCATCGATTTCGGCCGCGTTCCTCGGAAATCGCTCTTTGAGCTCACGCTTGTAGGCATCACCGGGGCGCCCTACGGCAACGTCGAATCCGTCAGGAAAGTGAAGATTGTCGTAGACCGTGCCGAGTGACTGAAAGTCGACGCCATCACCACTCAGCCAGTCGAGCATCCTATCGGCCGGCTGGTCGGGACCGAACGTACCACAGTAGTGGAGGCCAACGTCCCAGCGCAAACCCTCTCTCTCGAACGTATGCGTGAGCCCACCAATTTCCTGCGCTTGTTCCAGAAGCAATACCCGATGGTCCATCCGGGACAGGGCGGTCGCTGCTGCCATGCCGCCCATTCCAGACCCAATGACGATGACCTCAAACTCTTCATCCGCTGCCTGCTGGTCCATCCTGGATTCTCCGCTTTCGTCGTTTGTATACACCCAGGCTCCGGCACGCCAACACTCGGAGTTCTACGTAACGCCACGCCCGTTGAACTAACCGCCCCTCCACGTTGTCCCAAGCAGTGCAACAAGGACCAGTCACGTGAAGCCACTAACATTCATTCTCACACTTGCGGTCGCCGCCCTGCCGGCAACCAGCAGTCTGACCCATGCAGCA
Source organism: Pseudomonadales bacterium (assembly GCA_028285415.1). Lineage (GTDB taxonomy): Bacteria > Pseudomonadota > Gammaproteobacteria > Pseudomonadales > Azotimanducaceae > UBA4421. The sequence continues at coordinate 25,309 of JANQPF010000001.1, read as the reverse complement.
GACGAGTCGCATTTCATTACGGATCACGCGGTTTGTGCGCCGGAAGGCGTCGCCCTTGGCGGATACGACCTCGTTTCGTACTTCGTCGACGGTCCGGTCATGGGATCCCCGGCTTTTGCCCTGGAGCACAACTCGCTGACGTACCACTTTGTCAGCGAGGAAAACCAGGAGCGATTTGCCGCATCGCCCGACAGCTATCTACCAAAGTACCGGGGCTGGTGTTCGGCAACCTTGTCGATGGGAAGGCTCGCCTGCCCGGACTTCACCAACTACAAAATTGAAGACGGACAACTCCTTCTTTTCGAACGCATTGGCTTTTCCAACGGCCTGGATATGTGGAACGCGAACCCCGTGACCGCGGGTAAGAACGCGGATACACACTATCGCCGCCTGCTTCAGGAAGCCCGAAGCCACAAGCCCAAATAGATCGTGCGTGCCTGTCTCCTTGCGGTCACGTGCCTGCTCGCAGCGTGCGCCGAATCGCAACAAGTACGCATGGGTTGGGTGACAACCGAGCCCAACCCGGCAATTGGCCAGGCGATCGTGAACGCCCTGCCAGATGTGGACATTGCCGTCGTGACGTTCAACGACAAGAACGCCCTGCGCACCGCGCTCAGCGAAAAATCGATCGATCTTGCGCTTCTGGAAAAACCCGAACAACACCACGCCAACTTGCGCACATTGCTACCCGTGTTCGAATCTGTACTGCACATACTCGTAAAAACAGACAGCGGTCGATGTACCAGCGGATCGCTGTTCCAGGATCTCGAACGTGCGCCCGTTTATGCAGGTCCAAAAGGCAGCGCCGGCCATCGCGTGCTGGAAATCCTAGCAATCAGCGGTCTTGTGCCGCCCATGGACAAGCTTCGCTTACTCGACTCTCCGTTCGGCGACCCTCCCGAAGTCTTCTTCATATTCGGCGGCATTCTCAGTGAAGATGCCCTCAGCCGCCTCGACGGGTTCTGCCTGCGGTCGCTCGACGATCACACCGCGCTCGGCGGGGGCTCGACGGTGGAAGGTCTTGCACTTCGCTACCCCCAGCTCGAGCCGTTCCTGATTCCAAGATCTTTCTATTCAACGTTATCAAACACGCCGACGCTGACGGTATCCATCAAGTCGCTGCTCGTATCACACGTGCAGCTGGATGAAGACGTGGCCTACGAAATCATCGAGAACGTGAGCGGAATTGGCCCCACCGTGCGTCACTTGTATCCGCTCACTTCTCTCGATCTAGAGGCGGAACATGCCAGCGAATCGGCGAGCTTGAGGTTGCACCCGGCCGGCCTGCGGTTTCTGAACAGAGATGCACCCGGTTTTATTGAACGTTACGCTGAAGTGTTAGCCCTGAGCGTGACCCTGATGGTGGCTTTGGTGACCGCAACGGTCGCACTCGTCGGTCAACGCCGCCGCAAGAGGAAAGATCGTTTGGATGCCTATTTCGTCCGCTTGCTGGAGATCAGGTCGAGTTGGGAATCCGGGAGCTTGAGCGGGCAAGAAGCGGAAGCACAGGCACAGTCTCTGCAGTCGACCGTCATACAGCTGCTCGTCGATGAGCGCATCGATGCCGATCAGGCGCTGGTCTCCTTCTTAATCGTATATGACGGCCTTCTGGCGGATCTCAGAGGCACCGGCACCGCGCCGCTTGCATCCGGCTGACTCGACTTCCGCCGGGACCTCTAACCTAATTGCGAGCGATGAGCCTGCTGCATCAACGCAAGCATCGCTTCAAAATCATCTTGTTCCGTCGCCAGCGCGACGATGTTGTAACGCACGATCCCGCAAGATGTGCAGACGTGGACGACCTGAAAGCCTTTTTTCGATTTGCGCAGATCAACCGGTTTCATGAGGGCACGACAGCGGCTCATCCTGTCGCCTGGATGATGTAAGTCCACGTGTCTCGACCACAAGCATTGCGGACAATGATTGCGGTAGCTTCCGTTTGTGAGGGGCTTCACCTGTATGCCGCAGTTCAAGCATAGAAACCCTGTGTTTTCGACTCTTCTCGCCAAATCCGTCTCCAACCATGCGTTAAGGGCATTGGTAGGAAACGGGTTCGGTTTGCTCTTACCTGTTAAGGCTCCAGGCTGACCTAAAGAGCGGTCAATTCACCGCGCTTCTTTAGAAAGCGCGATTACTTTCGATTCCGACTTCATGGGAGCTTCTTTCATCTCCCAATCCGGACCTCGATCGGTTTTTTGTCTGTACCGACCACTGTAATGCGGGTTCGCACTGGCGTTCCCACATTCCACCGATAGACGTGCATCTAGGCTCACTGGCTCTGGCGTCCTCCCCGGCTACGGGATTTGACGAGATTGGATTTCTAACTTATCGATAGAGTGACCTCTGGTTGGCTTCAATGGCGGATTATAAAGCGGCGGTTATTCGAGTCCATGAGCCGATCCATTGAGAACTTTCATTTGGCCGGTTGGTCCAACCTCCGAACCTCGATCGGATTGGAGCACCCATGAGTAAAACCGCAGCCGGACTGGCGACGTTACTGGCGTCGCTGCTTTCATTGACCACCTCTGTATCAGTTCATGCAGCGGACGTTGCGATTGGCGGCTACAGCCCGGTGGCCTACTTCACTGAAGGCGAGGCTCTCCTCGGCAGCGAAGCACACAGCGTCACTCATGAGGGCAAAACGTATCACTTGAGAAACGCAGAAGAAGTTGCGCTGTTCAGCGAGACCCCGGACCAATACGTGCCTCGCTACGAGATCTGTCCCTATAGCCTCGCTCACGGTGACAAGCTGCCCCTGGACCCGACCAACTTTCAGATTGTCGGCGGCTATCTGCTCTTGTTCCACAAGTCTGACGAGGCCGACGGTCTCGCAGCCTTTCGGTCTTCAGGACTCTCGGAACAGGAGTTACTTGACCGGGCGGACAAACAGTTCACGCTGCTGCGATTCTGATAGCCCGCGACGCGCGGGTGACATTCGTCACGGATCAAAATAATATGAACGCGTTCGTATTATCGATTCGTGCGAGGGGATGTTGCTTTGTGGATTTTATCAGCGCGACCAGCGCGGTTCGTTCGTGGCGGTCGGACGGTCTTCGTTGCGCGACCAGCTAGCGCAACCTCAGTAGAGCAAGCATGAATCAGCGGTCCGTGCCGCTGCGCACGAAGCTGTTTTTCGGCCTTGGAGCGACCGCGGAGTCCGTATTTCTATATACGTTTGGCTTCCTGACCATGCTCTATTACAACCAGGTGCTGGGCTTACCGGCAACGCTGGCGGGGTTGGGTCCAACTCTGGCGCTGATCTTCGATGCAATAACCGATCCGCTGATTGGCAGCTGGTCAGATCGCTTTCGGTCGAAAAAATGGGGACGTCGACACCCCTTCATGCTGGCCGCACCCGTCCCGGTGACAATCGCTTTTTTTGCCTTGTTTAACCCGCCAACCGCCGCTTCGGAAACGCAGCTCTTCCTCTGGTTGATCCTCTTCTCGATTCTGCTTCGCTCATGCATGACGCTCTTTTTCGTTCCCCACCTCGCGCTCGGCGGCGAGCTGTCCAAGGACTATCACGAACGAACCACGATCATGTCTTACAACAACTTTGGGGGATACATCGGTGCAGCCGGTGCGGTGTGGTTGAGCCTCACGTACATCTTCACGCCAACGGCTGAATATGAGAACGGACTTCTGAATCCCTCGGCGTACCCGGTCTTCTCTACGTGGGCTTGCGTTGCCGTATTCCTCTCATTGTACGCAAGCGCCTGGTTTACGCGCGATCGCATTCCCACGTTGACCCAGCCGGAAAAGCATCTGCCCGCGTTCAGCCTTGCGAACATGTATCGCGACCTGCTCAAAGTCTTTCGAAACAGGAACTACCTGTTTCTACTTCTGGGCCTCTTTTTCTTGAGCATTACCATCGGGATGCGCGCCGCGTTCAATCAGTACATGAATATCTACTACTGGGAGTTGCTGCCCGACCAGATTCGGTGGTTCGTTCTGGGCAGCGCCGCGGGATATGTCATTGGCTTCGCGTTCTCCTACGTGTTACATCGACGCTTTGACAAACGGGCAACCATCTTCGTCGCCACCGTCGTGGTCGCCTTCGCGGAAGCGATGCCGGTGATCTTGCGCATATCGGGCTTCTTTCCAGAAAACGGAACTCCAGAGCTCTTTCCTTCGATTCTGGCGTTTCACGCCATCGGTTCCGGCGCGCTCAGCGTCTTGAACATCAGCGTGATGTCGGCGCTCGCAGACGTGGCCGATGAAAACGAGCTTCGGTTCGGACAACGCCAGGAGGGCGTGCTCTACTCCGCTCGATCATTCTTTTCGAAAGCCGATCGAGCGCTCGGCACGTTCCTTGCCGGTGTGACTTTGGACGTGATCGCCTTTCCATCCGGGGTCAAACCCGGTGAGGTTGATCCGGAAGTAGTGCACCTGCTCGGCATCATGGATTCGCCGGTAACGATCGTCCCCGCGCTCATCGGCGCCGCGTTCTACGCCGGGTACCGGCTCAATCGCCGCAAACATGCCGAAATCAAGGCCAGCCTCGAAGCCATCTGATCCGCGGCAAGTCACCGGCCTTGACAGTATTATGAACATGTTCATAATATGCGCTTCACATGGAGACGTACCGGCCTGGTACGACGAAGCTTTGACTGATGCTGCTGAGGAACCGACATGACCCTGTTAGATGATCCGCGACCGATTTCCGCCGATTCCCACGCCTTGGAAGGCCCTGAGGTGTTCGAAGGGCTGCCCGAACAGTTCGGCGATGATGCGCCACGCATCGTCAGCAAGGAAGGTGAAGGTGATTTCATCACCATCCCCAACAATCCGAAACGAACGCGAAACGTTGCCGTCATGGCTCTGGCAGGCACACGACTCGACTACAAAACCCCACTCCCGAGAGAGCACGCCACCAAGCCGAGTGCTGGTTCGATCTCCGACCCGGAGATTCAGGCCTACTTCAAAGGCGGCTATGCAGCGATGCGTCCCGGCTTGACGGATGGTGCACGGCGACCGGACGATCAGGACATCGACGGGGTTTCCGCAGAAGTGCTCTACCCCGGCTGGTTCTCCATGTTCAGCCTTCCCAATCTGGACCTGCTGGTGGCGCTGCAGCGGAACTACAACAATTGGATGTCCAACCAGCAGACTGCGTCCAACGGTCGCCTGGTTGGGCTTGCTGCAATCCCCGTGCAGGTGCCGGAAGTTGCGCTCGAGGAGCTCGAGCGGGTCATCAAACTCGGCTTCAAAGGTGTGTGCCTGCCTTCCAACGCTCCGAAGGGCCGCCGTTACTGCGACGAAGAATACGAACCCATGTGGTCCATGCTCGAAGAGGCCAGGCTTCCCGTCGCGTTCCACGTCGCCTGCTGGTCGCACATACCCGACTGGCAAAAGGCCATGGCGGCCAGAGACTCCATCGTGCAATACGCGGGATCGCCGACACTCATTCACGACACCATGGTCGAACTGATGGTCCGCGGCGTGTGCGCCAGACACCCGAACTTGAAGTTTGTCCTCGCTGAATTCAACGCAGGCTGGGTTGCCCACTGGCTCGACAAAGTTCAACAAGGGTGGGCACGAGACTACGCCAAGGATCCCTCACACCCGCCGCCGGTCAACGTGCTGGAAATATGGAAGCGACAGTTCTTCGCGACCATTGAGGACGATACGGCTGCAATTGCTACCCGCGACATGATCGGCGAAGAGACGCTGCTCTGGGGTTCCGACTATCCGCACACAGACTCGACCTGGCCGTGTTCCGCCAAAGTCATCGAAGAGATGTTCGAGAACTACTCGCCCGAGACACGCGACAAGATCACCCGCACCAACGTCGCAAATCTCTACTCACTGTAGCGCGCCATCCATGGTCACCTCCTGCAATCTGCAGGGGGTGATCCAGGCCCGCCTTTCCGTTTCTGCAAAATGAGGCGAACATGAAACGAGCAGCCAAATACGCAGGATTCACACTCGCCGTGTACGTCGGCTTAGTCATCGCGTTTGAGTCACTCATCGGCTACTTTCAGCCGCAAAACGCCGCGACGCTGTCTCTCACGGTATACGAAAGCAAAACGCAGCCTCACGAGCGCGTTCTGTCTCGAATTGAACACGACAACAAGCTCTACGTTGCCGTTAACCACTGGCCCAGGGCATGGTTCCGGACGCTTCAAGAAAATCCCTCCGTACGGGTTGCCTACGCCGATCAGGATTTCGCAGCCACTGCTCGAGTTGTGGAAGATCAGGCGGAACTATCGAGCATCGAGACCGCCCGCCCGTTATCCTGGTGGTTCAAGTTGTTAACCGGCTATCCGCCGCGGTACTTCGTGAGATTGGAACCAGACGCCGAAGCGCTCACGTAGCGCGCCGTCACTTACATCCCGTCGATCATCGCGATCAAATGTGCACAGGCATCAGCACTTTCCCTGCAGATCGCGTGATGCGTGGCGTGTTTGCGGCATTCTTTTTCGCAATCTACACAGGCATCTCGGCAAACGCCGGCCAGCCCGTCGACGTAATCGGTTTGGTTCGCAACCTGGACAACAAATGCGTCGCAAAGGGGCATCATCGCAACGATACTCCTGGCACACGCTGCGAGCGACGTATCGCCCTCGAGAAAGGACTCCAGGCAATGGGTCAAGCACAGCTGAGCCGTCAGGCTGCAGTCGCTTGCGGCCTGCAGCAGGTCGGCGTCGGGTTCTTCATGATTCGCATGCTCGTGTGCGGCATCCTCGGCAGCCGACGCCAGACGGCTGGCCAACAGCGCGCCGAGGGTACCGCCCGCCGCGAGCACGGCGGCCCGCCTGGATAGGTTTGGTGTCGCAGCACTCAACTTTGCGGTTTTTTTCGATTCAATCGGGTTCACCGGATTCTACCTTGGGGTAAGTGGGAGAATCATATGATAGGTGAGTTTAGTCGCTTTCGGATCGTGTTCCGTGAGCCATCGACCGGGACCTGCAACGCTTGAAGATGTGGATTGAATGAATAAGAATCTTGACCAAGGGACTGAGGGGAGATGCGATGATGCGGAAGCTGGGACGCACAATTGCTATATCGTTCGTGCTCACTCTGGGTTTTGCGAGCGGCTTGTCCTGGGCAGCAAGTGCAGATGACCGCTACGAGAGGGCACTCAGTGCCATGCTGGCCGATCTCGGTAACAGCGAGGCTTCTTTTGAGTTTGCCAAGGTAGCCACGGCGGTTGGTGATGTTCGCGGTGCGATCGCCGCCCTGGAACGAATTCTTCTGGTGAATCCAACGCTGGCCAACATCCAGCTGGAACTGGGTGTGCTGTATGCACGAACGGGTTCACTCGACCTGGCACTTCCTTATCTGGAGAGCGCCCTGCGTGCACCCGATATGCCACTCGCCGTTCGAGAACGTGCTGAAGAATATCTCGCCCGCGCATCATCCAGTCAACGCCGTCATTCACTAAGCGGTCAGATCTCCGCAGGGATTCGACATGATTCCAACGGTAACGCTGCACCGGATGGCGATATCTTCCTTGACGGCCGACCTGTCCCGTTGAGTTCAGACAGCACCGGCGCAAGTGACGCTTCGTTGGTGGCAACCGCGGAATTGAGTCACCTGTATAGTCTCAACACACAGCGCGGCAGCACCGTTGAGACGGATCTACTTCTCTACAGCACCCGCTACGATGACTTGGAAGAATTGGACCTAAACCTTGCTGACCTCACCTTCGGACCCCGCTTCTTCGGTGGCTCGATTCTAGAACCGTCGTATTCGATTCGACCATTCTTCTCAACAGCATACTGGACGCTGAACGGCGACGACTACTTACAAACTGTGGGCTGTGGATTTGACCTGCGAAAGTTCTTCGAAACCGGGACCGTTCTGGGGTTGCGGTTCCACTATCGGGATCGGGAGTTCACGGACTATGAAGTTGACGGCGTGATCCGACGGGTCGAAGACCGATCCGGGGACAACTACGAAGCGACGGCGAGTCTGTCACGACGCCATGGCCGCTGGCAGCTGACGGGGCTCCTGAGATATGAGCACAACAGTGCGGACGAAGACTGGGAAAGCTATGACCGGATCTCTCTCGGATTCTATCCGCAGGTCTTTTTCGCATTCTCTGACGCGGGTCGGCCCTGGAGTTTTTCCTTCGGCGCCGGCTTGCGCGAAACACGCTACGACGCCGCCGATCTGATCGTGACAACAACAAAACGGGAAGACACCCGGTGGGATGCATCTGCCCGCCTGACAGCACCAATCGGTCAGCGTATCACGGTATCGCTACTGGGGATCTACACCGACAACGATTCCGAGGTAGCACTGTTCGACTACGACAATACTGGCGCCACCCTGTCAATCGAGTGGCGGTTTTAAGCTAAGAAACGGCAAACGAATATGTATGAACCAATGACAAAATCGAAGCCCGGACCAACATGCGCATTGATGGTGACCATCGCCTGCCTGATTCTGAGCACCCACAGCCTGGCCGAGCAACAAGACTCATCGCAACCCGGCGTTGGCGCAACGCTACGCATCTCATCAGAAGCGACCGAAGCTCGCCCGGTGGTACGGAGTCTCAAACGATCGGCAGTGGCGGGGGAAACGTTCTCCACTGGTCACAACGAGACACTGGAGATTCTTTTCGTCGACGGTAGCTCTCTAACCCTGGCAGCCAATTCGAAGCTCAAAGTCCACAACTACGCTTACGACCCCGGTACGCGGCTGGGGGAGTTGAGTGCCGCTTTAGAGAGCGGTTTGTTACGGGCGGTTGGCGGTGTGCTCAACAACACGAACTCGGTGCAGATTGGTACCAAACACGGCGATATCGAGTTGGACAACGGGATTGCTTATATCGAGGTGCACGAAAACCGTACCCTCGCCACGCTGGCCCTCGGCCGGTCGATGACAGTGAGCTCCGATGACCAGTCGGTCGATATCGTCCGCCCGGGCTTTCAAACAGAAATCACAGACAACAAAGTAACAAAGCCGCGCAAGGTGGATGACGAAACGCTGGGTGAGCTGGTAGCGCAGATGAATCCCGGTTTGTTGAGCGGGATCGTGCCGCTCTATGTTGTCGAGAACGGCGACGGGAGTGGCGAAGAAGAGAACGTTGATCAGCGGGGTCAATTGCTGGCAGCGAACGATCTCACGTCTGACGAGCGTGAGTCAGAGCAGAACGATCAAGATTCCGGCGAGGACAACGAAACGGAAGAACTGATTCGCGACGGCACTGACGATGACGATCAGACGGATTCTGATATGGACTCCGACACGGACACCGGAACGGATACCGGCGATGACACGGGATCGGATGCCGGGGACAACACCGATACGGGAACGGATACCGGCGACGATACCGCAACGGGTACCGGGGACGACACTGGAACAGGTACTGGAGACGATACCGGAACAGGTACCGGAGACGATACGGGCACCGGGGACGACACTGGAACAGGTACCGGAGACGATACGGGCACCGGGGACGACACTGGAACAGGTACTGGGGACGATGCAGGTTCCGGGGACGATACCGGAACAGGTACCGGAGACGATACGGGCACCGGGGACGACGCGGGTACCGGGGACGATACGGGTACCGGGGACGACACGGGTACCGGGGACGATACGGGTACCGGGGACGATACAGGTGGCGATAGCGAACCCGAGCCAATCACCCTTCCAGACGAACCCAACGACGTCGACAGCGGAGCTGCGACGGGTGACGGCTTGGAGGGGAGTGACGTCCCCAACGTTGGTTTTGTCGAAGACGACGATCCAATCAACAATAACACTGCTGACGAAGATCTATCCGTTACACAGGCAGACATTATTACCATTGTCCATAATTCAACCGATCCGCTGGAAGTTATCGGAACTAGAGCGACAAATCGGATATTTGCCCGCAGAGATCTCTCGTCGATCACACCACCCGCCCGATTTGTATCAACCTATGATCGTCTAGGCGCACCACCTGGAGAGGTTGAGTTTTTCGACGGCTATACCTTCCTCGAGACTATCGCAAGCGACCCGGCGCTTGGTGGTGGCAGATTCGCTCGCACCTGGGACGGCGACAAGATCAGCATTTTTCAGTTCTTCGGCAGATTCGGTGGGATTCGCATCCAACTTCCGAAAGATCCACCAGCGGTAGACCCGGTGATCGACAATACCCCTTCTATTCTATTCACTCGACCAGATGGATACCTCTTTTCAGCTGTCGATGTAGACAACGAATACGACATTTTGAAAGCAGGTTTCAGCGCTGCCCCTCAGACGTTTGACGACGATGGCAACGTCGCGTACGTGGATCGACGTGTCATCAGCCCTGACAATTTCCTGTACATTGAAACAACCCAGACGTCAGGTGCAGATGGAGTGTTCGTCTTCGCTTCCGGACGCGTGACGGGAAGCACGTCAGATGAGGTCACCATCGATCGCTTTTTCGTCTCACCGGGACTCGACGGCTATCTCGAGCCCGATGAAAGGGCTCCCGCCAACCTGGCAGCACTCGGGTATCGAAGCTTTCTACGGGCAGAGACGGCCCAGTCGGGGGTTGCAGGCTTCGACCTGCTGGCCAGCAGTACCAGCTTTGTGGACGCCGGGCTTTGGGTCATCAGCCCGGCTGCAAGCTCTGATGATTCTCCGACCAGCCGTGTGTTTCACATGGACTTTGCTCTGGACGGGACCGCTGAAGCGCAGAACTCGTCTATTTCTGTGTCCATCGGGTCGCTCGTTTACGACCTTTCCCTGCTTGATGGCGGGAGCGGCGAACGCACGAATCGGGCAATGCTGAATGGCACGACGCTGGGCTCGTCCCGTCTCCAAGCCGGGCCGGTATTGTTGACCAGTCCGTTTTACAGCAGTGCGACCGGCGGAGGAAACACCTCACTCGAAGACAGCAGTGGGCGCGTCGGCTTTATTGCTTTTGAAAACTACTACCCTCCAACAGGCGAAGATCCAGATCCAACCAGAGGGCAAGAACGTCCCGTCGACTTTGCCGATGACACGGACAACGATTTCTACTATCTGCGACTCGCAACCGCGGTCGGCAGCACTGCAGATGGTTCTCTCGACGCATCTGTGACAGACCGTACCGCGCAGACTCTCACCGGCTGGGCAGCGGGACTCGCGGAATTCCAATCGACGGACGGCAGTACGCTCGGTGTGGGTCAAGTGGTCAGCGAAGATTTTAGTCTCACGCTCAATCCCGACAACTTTTCGGTCTCAGCCACGTTAGGTGGGCTGCGAGGGCCCATCACTCAAACATCAACGGACCTCAATCTGGGTGGATCTGCGGGCGAAAGTACTTTCATCGACAATGAAAAATTCGGTGCGCTCTCGGAAGACGGTAACGTCGGTGTTGTTGGTGGTTTGCCAGCGCTTGAGCCTTTGATGAACGCTGCAGGCACGGCAACGCCATTCGATACCGCCGCACTCAAGGATCAGATGGCAGGCTATGAGCACGTCAAGTGGGGCTTCTTCTTCGGGGAAACCGTAGTCATCGAAGGATCTCGTGAGCATGTGCATCTGGGCACCTGGGCGGCCGGAATCGCCACCCCTGATGCGAGCGAGTTGCCCTCAACAATGGTGGCGGAGTATCAAGGTCATGCACTCGGCAACGTCTATGACGGCGTCAGTACCTATGTGGCGTTGGGGACCTTTACCAACCAGTGGGATTTCAATGCGCGACGCGGCACAGTCGACATGTATTTCGATGGTGTCGACTACACGGGCCAGACGCAGCTACTGGATGGAGACGTCTTGTTTAACGGCGTGTTAGGGGCAAATGATGCAAGCGATCTACCAATCCGACAGGGCGTGCTGCATGGCAATTTTGTCGGGCCTAACCGCGAAGGTGAGGTCGGTCGATTCAGTATCTTCGAGACAGAAGGCGCTGACATCTATCGCGCTTCCGGTACGTTTGCGGCTGAACAAGTCCCGCCCACGCCGTAGCCGAAATATGCGTCTGCGCGTGATTGCCTGCAGCATCATGTGGGTTGCTGCAGTCCTTCCGGCAGCCGCAGCACTGTCTCCAGCGAATGACGCAACGCCGGAAGTTCAACTCGATCAGATCCGCACGCTGGAGCGAGCGCAAGAGTATGAAAAAGCGATGGCGCTCGCTGAGCGCCTTCTGCCTGAAGCGATCACGCAGGACTGGCGGTCAGCCAAACCTTATCTCCTCGACGATATCGCGCGAATTGCGCTTGCTCTGGGTAATCAGGACCGCGCCGACGAAGCTTCAGCTCAGGCCCTCGCGCTCGCGCGCGCGACGTTTGGAAAACAGTCAACCAAAACCGCCTACTTCTCTGCACGGCGCGGATTTAGCGAGCTCGCGCTAGGGCATTGCGAGCGGGCCTCGGCCAGTTTTTTTGATGCCTACAAAGCCTATCGAAACGAAGAACGATATGCACAGCGCGCGCGTAACTTGCGATCCAACCTATGGACAATTGCTTCATATAGCGGCGACCCATTTGCCAAACCGTACATTCGCGAGCTTTTCCCGGAAGAAGATCTTCTGCCACTGCAATGGCGGATTGACCTCGCAACATCCCGCCGTCAATTCGAGCGCGCCGAGGTTCTACTACGACAGGCCAACTCGGAACAGCTGGACGTCAGACTCAAACAAGCGCAGCTTGCAAAAAACCAGTCAAAACTCAACGAAGCGATGGAGATTGTGCTGGAAGTTCTGGGAGATTCCTCCGATGAACTGATGCAGAACAGTGCGCTCAGCAAACTCGCCTCGATTTACAACGCCCGCGGGCAGGCGACCGAAGCGGCTCTCATCTATGACCGCATCCTCGATAGCACAAAGCGTCGCAATGCCGACCAGATGCCTGAAGCCGCTGACAAACATCAGGGACTGGGCGCGTCGTTCATATTGTTGGGTGACTACCAACGCGCCATCCCACACTTCACCCAAGCCATTCGTATCTACTCCAAATGTCTGGGGGAAAACAGCGGCAAAGTGGCGATTAATTTATCGCAGCGCGCTTTCGCCCTCTTCGAAACGGGTGACGTTGCCAAGGCGGCAACGGACATGACACGGGCACTGGAGACTTTTGCTTCTTTGGGTGAGGTTTGGAAGCTGAGAGAGGGTTTTGCAAACGTGGGGAAAGGCGCGATCCTCGCGCAGCTCGGGGACACCGAAAACGCAATCCGCCATCTGCAAGAAGGCGCCGCTGAGATAGAAAGCCAACTCGGCAGCGTCTCAAGCGACCTGCCACCTTCGCAGTTGGAACTCGCGGAAATTTACATGCGAGACGGGTCATTCGATACAGCGCTGGAGCACGCCGGTACTGCGGTCGAAATTCGTTCGCTTCACGGCGCCAAGTCCGGATGGGGACTCGCCAAAGCTCTCGATACCTACGCAAGAATTCTCAGCCGCAAAGGAGAAGACTCTGAGGCTCTGGAATACAGCCTCCGGGCTGTGGTTGAGCTGCAGAACCGTCTGCTTGCCAGAGAACAGGCTTCTTTCAGTCTGAACGTTTCCGAACAGCGTCACTACCGCTCTATCTACGAACACTACCTCGAATTTGCCGATACCTGCCCGTCCAGCAGCGCCGACACTACATGGTTCCGCGCGATGCAATCCGTACACACGGGCATTGAAGCGCTTGCCTTAACCCGGGTCGCCGATAGTGCGGATCCGGGCGCTGTCAGAAAACAGCTTGCCTTGGAAGCACGTAAGCGTGAACTGGGAATTGCTTGGATTACCGCAACTGCTCAAACGCGGAGGGAGATTGAAAAAGAGCAGAAACGCGTCGAACGGAACCTGGTGAAAGTAAAAACACAATTCGAAAACAACGACGCATCCGTTACTTTCTCACCATTCGTTTCCACGCACGACATTCGCAATGTGCTCGAGCCTGATGAGGCGATGTACATGCAAACCGTCACCGCAACGGGGACGTACGGTGTTTTGGTAACGAACGATGGTTTTCTCTGCGCGCATTCGGAACTCGATCGCAACTTGCTGCGCCGCCACGCTACCAAGATCAGGCAATCATTGAATTTTGACGATTTTAACGCCTCGAAAACCTTTGCCGAAGCCTCAGCGCACGCCCTGTACCGAGGTTCAGTTGGACATTTCGAGAGCCAGCTGAAGAATGTTGATCACCTGATCATGGTTTTGGATGATGCTTTCCAGAGCGTGCCGCCGCATGTTCTGATAACCGCGCCAGGCAGGACAGAGAACGAGGCACCACGGTACCTGGTCGAGGACCTCAGCCTTTCCATCACACCGTCGGCGAGCGCTTTTGTCAGTCTGCGGAGAATGCGTAAGCCACCAGCCGAAGAACGAAAAAGATTCCTTGGCTTCGGCGCTCCCAATTTCGTCGCTCAATCCACTCCCCTTCCCCAAGGAGGAGGTACACGGCGCGCGTCCGAAATCGCGAACACACTCATTCTCGGGTCAAACACATCGGCAATCGCCAGCCTTGAGCCCTTACCGGAAACAAAGACTGAACTGGAGGAGATTCAAAAGCTGATCGGGGAGCAGGAATCCGACATATACCTCGGCGCCATGGCAACAGAGGGACGGGTGAAAGGTACCGAGCTGGTGAATTACCGCCTGATTTCGTTTGCCACACACGCGCTGGTGGCCGGTGAGTTTCATGGGCTGGCACAACCCGCGCTGGTACTGTCAGCACCGGAGCAGCCGTCGCGCAGCGACGACGGAATCCTCACCGCGAGTGAGATCTCGCAGCTTTCGATCGATTCGGATTGGGTTCTCCTCTCCGCGTGCAATACGGGTGTCACGGACAACGCCCGAGGTGCGGAGGGACTATCTTCGCTGACCAACGCATTCTTTCTCGCGGGAGCCCACTCCCTGCTGGTCAGTCATTGGGCAGTGTCGTCATCCGCAACAGTACCACTGATAGTCAATACCATTCGAAACTGGGAGGCTGGCGCAGGTGATGAGAAAAAAAGCGAGGCGCTACGACAGGCAATGCTCAGCATGCTAAACGGTGAACATGGCGCCCAATTCACACACCCCGTCTACTGGGGACCTTTCGTGATCGTCGGAGACAGCGGTTAGTACAATCGCGCAAAGGCTGACTGAGGAGAATCATCTTGAACTTTAGTACCAAGAAAGACACTTCCTGGACACGATTCCTGTGTTTCGTCACGAGACCGTTGGTATTCACTCTAGTATTTCAAACAGTGGGGTACGCAGCACTGGCGTCGGCTGCAAATCAACCCACCTCCGAACTGCTGGAGCGCATGCACGCACTCACCACGAATCCGCCGGACGTAAGGCTGCAACTCCATTCGGAAGGTGAGTCTCGCATCGGAGATGCGTTTGAAGTCGAACTGCGTTCCGCCTCACCCAGGTTCGCGCTGCTTCTCGAGGTGACACCCCAGGGTATGATCATCGTGGAGAAGCCGGATTTTGGTCGTGCCGGAAACTATGTACCGGCTGATCAAACCGTTTTCGTTCCGAAGGAAGGATCACGCACGTTTTCCGCACCAGTTGGACAGCGTGGATTCTTTTCCGTGCTATCAGAGACTCGCGATCACCTCCCGACAATAGACATCAGAGAATCCGGGATTCTGGCACTCGATCCTGCCGAAGCGTTACGGTTCGCTGACGAAATCGAAGCGTCTCTATTGAATGCTCAAGTCACTTTGGTGGGAAAGGTCATCAGCATAGACGGGAGGGACAGCGTTGCCGACTACACTAAGGACGACATTGTTCGGTACTTCACGCAGAAAACACGTTCGGCAAGCAGTCCGTCCATACCATTGAACATCCTGTTTGCAACCAATTCAGACGTGATTGAGGGAAACGCGCTGGATAGCCTGGCGCTGTGGGGAGACGTACTGAGCGACCCGCTGCTTACTTCCGCGAAGTTCAGGATCGAAGGACATACGGACGACGTGGGAACCCACGAATACAACATGGAATTGTCGAAGCGAAGAGCGAAGCGGGTGGTAGAAGCGTTGACGTCAGTTTACGGCATCGCGCCTGAACGGCTGCGTCCTGTTGGATTTGGACTGAGCAGACCACAAGTAACTAACGCGAGCGACGATAGCCGACAGCAAAACCGCAGGGTCGAGTTCGTTCGCATCGGGCGCTACGAGGGTTAGGGGTTATCAGCAGCTGCAAGCGCGGCATCCAGAAAGCGCAGCGAAGGGGCAACAATCGATGGGTCAATCCCTTGATCTTGCGCTCGAAGAAAAAGCTCACGCAGGTCCTCAGTTGGCGGTATTTCCCGGCTGAGGACCCTTCGATAATCCTGCACCGCGAGCCATAGTGAAGCCAGCCCATAACCATCACCCGCTGCGCGCTTCAACCATTGCAGCGCCTCCGTGCTGATCTCGGTGGTTACTCCTTTTTCATCAAGCAGGTAGACCAGCAGCGACGCACCGGCATCACCGTTGTCCGCCAAGCTGATCCATTCCTTCAGGTCCACATCGCTGAGGTTGCCAGCATGAGCCGTGACAAAGTCATCTAATGGCCAGGGCAGCGCAGCAGGCATTGGACCTCCTTCATTCCAGAGCGTCAGAAATTGTGCGAATTGTTCAGGCGTTGGATACCTCAACTCGTTCAATTCTATTGCGATTGTGTTTACGTCGTCTGCTATCTGTACCTCGCCCGACCATCCCTGATATCCGCGAGCGATCGCCATCGCACTATAACGCCCGTTCTCGAGATGAATCGGCATGCTGTGCTCTACCCCGTCGATAAACAAGCGCAGATCAGATGGCTTGCCTGCCAATTGCACGACCTTGGCCGCGTCAGGTTCTATCGGAGTCTCCCTGGGCGTACGATCCTCCAGCGGTAAGAAGTAAGTGCCGAAAATCAATACTGGCAACAGAACAATCGCCAGCACCCAACCGACCTTTCCAGAGAACACCTTGTCCAACCACCCTGCTTTGTCAGGTGTCGGCGAAGACAGGATCGACGAAAACTCCGCTGCCGTCGGTCGAAGCTCGGGGTCGCGAACCAGGCAGCGGCTAACGAAAGCTGCTATTTCATGGGGAATATCCCGACTTTCGAGGGTATCGAGAATTCCATTCTTTTCGGGATCTGCAACGGGGTGCTCACTCACGCCGGGAAGCGTGCCGACCACCATCTCGTAGAACACCAGAGCAAACGCATACATATCTGTGCCGGGACTGACC
Organism: Pseudomonadales bacterium; assembly: GCA_028285415.1. Taxonomy (GTDB): domain Bacteria; phylum Pseudomonadota; class Gammaproteobacteria; order Pseudomonadales; family Azotimanducaceae; genus UBA4421. The sequence goes on along the minus strand of JANQPF010000001.1, from coordinate 8,257 downwards.
TGCAGCCCCAGCGCCTGTTCGGGTGCCATATATCCCGGCGCCCCGACGGCAGCACCGGCCACCGTCTTGTTATCGATTGCGCTTGATTTGGCAATGCCGAAATCTGCCAGCACAAGCGTGCCTTCACTCTCGCCAACTACGGTCTCGTCACTGCGGATCAGAAGATTGCTGGGTTTGACATCCCGATGAACGATCGGCTTCGGTTGACCATGGATATGGTTCAAAGCAGAGGCAAGCTCGGATGCCCAACGCGATACCCGACTCCAGGGCAGACCGGTGGACCCAATTGCAGCCTGCAGCGTTCCGCCTTTGAGGTATTCCATGACCATATAGGATTGACCGTTGATCTCGCCGTAGTCGAATACATTGATAACGTGATTACTGGTCAGTGAAGCTACCGTTCTCGCCTCGGCTTTGAACCGTTTAACGAAATTCCTGTCTTTCGCCTTGCTCTTTTTGACGATTTTTATGGCAACTTCCCGTTGTAGCTCCCCCTGATCCAGGGCACGATGAACGGTCGCCATGCCACCTTCGCCGAGCAAACCGAGATCCCGGTAGCGCTTCAAACCAGGCAAGATCTGGGTAACTGCGATTACGGTGTCGTCTAGGGTGTCGTCTTGTTTGCGCACGCTTCAGCTTGACGTTGCTTTGTTTGAGACCGTCAGTCTATCGACGATTACGGCAGTTTGCTGCTCCATCTGGCTGACAGCGCAAACGGCGCTAGTTTAACGATACCGGCGCTTCCCCGAGGTGCTATGTTTCGTTGTGAGGGCCAGACACTTTCGGCCAAAGCGGTGCATTCACGTGCTCGTGAGGGAGATTGGCGTAGTCCATGGAGTCTGTACCGTCCGTTGCGGTATAAAGCACGTCCCGTGCCATGGCACCGAAACCGGCGTGAAAGTGCTGGGTGGAGTTCACGATCAGAGCGACAAAAGAGCTCGAGCCCTGTGGGTATCGGCGAGAACGAGTTTGCCTCTCTGCCGAAGCAGGCGGTAAAAAGCTTGCGGATCATATCGCTTCCTTTGATTGCAGGCTGCTACCTCTTCCCGAGCAACCAGATAAATGTCTGTATGCTAACCAACATCAAGACGATCGAATCACAGCCATGAAACAGACGCTAACAGGACAATGCCAGTGCGGCGCCGCAAAGTACGTCGTCAGCGGGAAGGTCCATCGATTGAACATCTGCCACTGCCTGGACTGTCAGCGGCAATCCGGAAGCGCCTTTGGCATGAGTCTGGTGATCGATCCTGACGCCTTCTCGCTGACCCAGGGGACGTTGAAGACGTTCAAGACCAGAGCCAACAGCGGTCGCGAAAAAACCTGTGCATTCTGTCCGGAATGCGGGGTGCGCATCTACAACCGAACCCGCTCGCTCATGTCGATCAAGGCGGGCACGTTAGATGACACACGGGCGCTGACACCGGACGGTCATTATTGGGTAAAGAGAAAGCAGCCTTGGGTAGCACTCCCATCGGACATACCCTGCCACGAGGAAATCTAGGGTAAGTCGTGGTTTTGGAGCAAGTCACATGAGAGTTTTGATCGTTGATGATGACCCGCGCATTGCTGACTTCCTGCAGCGGGCACTGAAGTCCGAGGGTTATTCGACCGTCTGCACCGGTGATGGGAAATCAGCGTTAGAACTTGCCGACAACGCCGACTTCGACCTGATTCTGCTCGATCTCATGCTACCTGGACTGTCGGGCCTGGAAGTGTGTCAGGCACTGCGTATGCGTCGCGTTGAGGTGCCGATTGTCATGCTCACCGCACTGGATACCGCCGAAGACATCGTCCGCGGATTGCGCATGGGCGCTGACGACTACGTGACCAAGCCCTTTGATCTCGACGAGTTGCTCGCGCGTCTTGATGCGGTTGGGCGACGTGCGCAGGGCACGGCAAACAGCGCCTTCACCCTGACGGCGGGAGACGTCGCTTTCGACCTCCGCACGATGTCCGTTTCCTTCAAGGGCAGCCCGATCGAGTTCACGGCAAAGGAGCTTGCGGTGCTCGAACTGCTGATGTCGGACCCTGATCGACTGTTCAGTCGCGAGCGGATTCTGAACAATATCTGGGGGATCGACATGGATCCCTTGACCAACGTCGTCGACGTCTACATCAGCAAGCTGCGCAAGAAGCTCTCCGGTCCGGACGGGCCACCGTTTATTGAGACAGTGCGCGGCCTCGGATATCGGATCAATCAGTCTTTGTAACTCCCGAAATTCCGCGAAGTTCATGTGGTCAACACCTGAACATGAGAACGCGCTAAGATCACCGGCTTTCTGTTTCTCAGTTGTAGGAGTCGAGCTATGGCAGTCATTTCACGGTTGAGCATTGCATTCGCTTTGTGTTTGTTCGCCGAAACGGGGATAGCACAGAGCAACGTGCCGACGATGACCGTGGTGAAGAGCACGCCGGATAAGGGCTCGACGCTCACGGAATCACCCAAGTCCGTGCGCATCTGGTTCGATCACGTACCTGCGTCCGAAGCGTGGCACATGGTCATCGAGGGAACAGGTGCCGAATACGAAGTGAGCTACGTTCATACCATGGGCGAGCAGGACCTGATGGGTATGCTTCGCGAACCCCTGCCTGACGGAACGTATACGCTGCGTTGGCAATGGGGGGCGCAGAGCGGCGAGGTGCCGTTTGCCCTGCAAAGACCGGAAGGTCAGGTCGAGGATAAATGGACGCCGCCACTGGACATCGGCGTTGTTCTCTACGACGGCGCGGAACCTCTGGATGTCTTCGGTCCGCTCGAGATGTGGATGAACGCAGGTCCGGAGAACATCCGCGTGCACCTGATTGCCGAAGAAAAACGTCCGATTGCGCTGACCACGACCAGCTACCCCAAAGCACACGCGCCAATGTTGATGGCTCAATACGATTTTGCAGATGCGCCTGAGCTTGACGTTCTGATGGTGCCGGGCGGCATCGGCACGCTGGTCGAAGTCGACAACCCCAGAATGATTGAATACTTACAACGCGCAGCAGGCGAAGTGGCCGTTGCCACCTCCGTATGTACGGGATCTGCGCTGTACGCCAAAGCCGGGCTCTTGAAAGGGGTCCAGGCGACGGGGAACAAAGTGTTCTTCGACTACATCACCAGCCAGGGGGAGGCAGATTGGCAGTTGGAAGCACGATGGGTAGAGAGCGGTCGTTTCTTTACGTCGTCCGGCGTGTCAGCGGGCATAGACATGAGCCTCGCCGTGGTCGCCCGGTTCTTCGGAATTGACGCAGCGCGAATGATCGCCGCATCAACGGAGTACGAGTGGAATGAGAACCCGGACAGGGATCCCTTTGTTCGCTATGCCAACAGCGCCATTGATTACGTGGACGTGATGCGAGATCGATTTGTCTCCCAATAGGGAATGGGGTTTGAACATCACGCAGAACGACAGCGGAGACTAGCCATGACGAGGAATTCAGACGCCGTTCTCCTGTTCGACCTGGGCGGTGTGCTCATCGAAAACCAGATGTTTGCGGAGCTCAAACGACTGACGGGCACAGATCAGACGGAGGCAGAATTGATTGACGTCTGGTTACGGAATCCGGTTGCCAAACAGTTCGAGCTTGGAGAGTGTTCGGTGGACGAATTCTCGCGAAGCATCGTCAGCGAATTTGACCTGGATCTTTCACCGCAGCAATTTCTCGATCAGTTCAAACATTGGCCGAAGGGGTTTTACGCAGGCGTCGAACTAATGCTTGCTCAACTGCGAGAGCATCACACCGTCGCCTGCTTGAGTAACTCAAACGAGGCCCATTGGACGGAGGCCGTGACCGCTCACTTCGACTTTGCGTACTCGTCGCACCTCATTAAGTGCATCAAGCCCGAGCGAAACGCGTTCGATCACGTGCTCAACGACATTGGCGTGGCAGCGACGGCCGTCCACTTCTTCGACGACGCCGCGGCAAACGTCGAAGCAGCACGTTCCTGCGATCTGAACGCCTATCACACGGTGGGGTATGACGCCGTGCGGGCTGAGCTGGCGGCGTTGGGCTTCCTCGCCTGAAACATTCACTGCCTTGTATCGGAAGACCGGACACCGTCTCCGCACGCCCTGAAGCGCCAGTCGTTAGCGGGCGCTAACCTCGACCGCTACGCCGAATCAGACCCGCTAAAAATACAAGACTGAAAACTTGGTCTGATCACCGATAGGATGCGCGACCTCGAAAAAGGAGCGGCGCATGAGCGATACACCGGAAGGCATTCAACTGACTCCCTTCGACCCGGAATTTGAGCGAGACCCGTACGGTGTCTACGCAAAACTGCGCGAAGCTGCACGGGTTCATTACGACGGGACCTCGTTCACAGTCAGCGGCTATGCCGAGGTTGAAGCACTACTCAAGGACAAACGATTGTCGGTCGACCCTCGGAAGGTTGGACAGCTGCGCGACCCACGCGCCGACAATCCGGTTACGCGGCGCGCACCCGATCTGATGAATCTCGATGATCCCGAACACGCGAGGCTACGAGGTCTGGTAAATCGAGCATTCACCCCCAGCTCTGTTGCGGCCTTTCGTCCGAGAGTTGAGGCGATCGCGGGAACCCTGGTCGAGCAACTACCTCGCGAGTTCGATGCCATCTCGAGTTTCGCGAGCCCTCTCCCCACAATAGCTATCGCAGAGTTCATGGGCATCGACTCAGATCGTCATGCTGAATTCAAGCGCTGGACGGATACGCTGCTGCTGCAAGGGTATCCGTTGCCGACAGAGGAACAGTGGCGACGGGTGGTCGAGGCTGACGGCGCTATGCGCAGTTGTATGCGCGAGATCGTTAGAGATCGTCAACAGACCCGCCGAGACGACCTTGTGTCCCGGCTCGTAGACGCAGACGCCAGCGAAGATGAAGTTGTGGATATGTGCTGTCTCCTGGTCGGTGCTGGAAATTTCACGACAACCGACCTTATTGGAAATGCACTTTTGCGATTTAAGGAAGATGATCGAGAAAGAATTCCAGAATTCGTAGAGGACACACTACGCCTCGACCCCCCATCTCAGTCAGTCAGAAGATGGGCGCTTGAAGACGTGGAGATTGCGGGCTCAACAATTAAAGCAGGAAGCCAGGTCTTGTTGTTGATTGGCGCTGCAAACCATGACCACGATGCTGCCGGCTCCCACCTATCTTTCGGCAGAGGGATTCACCACTGTCTCGGTGCACCTTTGGCACGACTTGAAACCGAAGTTGCGCTGAGCGTGTTTCCTTCGTTCGATGTGCGTTCATTCAAACGGAGGAAGTCGTTGATGTTCAGGGGTTGTTCGGAGGTACATGTGGCGCTTCGATAGATCAGAGGTTGGTTCGAACATCCGTCCTTTGTGGAGCTATGGAGCGGATTAAGGCTCTAACGCGGTACTCCCTGAGTGCCAGCTCCCGGCCACTAGGAACATTCGTTTGCCTAGCAAACGTGATCGACTAAATAGGCATTTACTGTTTAAATGTCTACATGAGTAAGCAAGATCAACGCGACAAAATTCACGCAGGCGCGAACCTAGCCTTCGCTAAGTTTGGCTATGCCAAAACAAGCATGGTTGATATTGCGCGTCTTGCTGGTATCTCCAGGGCATCGCTCTATCAGTACTTCTCGAACAAAGAAGATCTTTATCGCGAGTTCGTCCTGATTCCTCACCAGCAATCGTTGGATCTGACTGACGAACTCCTCAAGAACGACACACTGTCTTTTGAGGAGAAGCTTCACAAGGTCATAGACTCCCGGATAGGTTTCATGAGTCGACTACTCCAAGAAACGCCACATGCCAGCGAAATGGAGAGGATCGCCAAACAACTGAGTGGAGACATACTGGCTGACTATTCGCAACAATACTTGAAGCGAGTCGCGAGCCTCCTCAAGCGTGCGAATTCTGATGGACTCATCAACTTAAAGGCATCTGGGCTTACCGCTAAGAACGCTGCAGGAATCCTGGTTTTTGGGGCAGATGGTCAGCGAAATGCAATCGGCCCAAATTTCACCGAGTCACAATTTGAAGATCGGATGCATCGCTTTGTCGATCTGTTCCTGACCGCCGTTGCACCAAAAGGTGGAAAAAAGTGACTGCCGATACCCGGTGCTGGATCGCATGGATGGTGGTTGTAATGACCTGCTCGTTCTCAGCTCACGCGGAAGAAGATTCGCTGGCGGCAAACCTCAAGGGTCTGGAGCTTTTCCTTGACTCACAGATGGAAGCTTATTTTCCAAAACACCAATTAGCTGGTGCAACGGTGTCTGTGGTGTTTGAAGACCAAGTTGTTTTGTTGAAGGGATATGGACACAGCGATCTAGAGAAGAAAAACCTTGTTGATGCAGCAAATACGCTTTTTCGGCCAGGATCGATTTCTAAGTTGTTTACCTGGACGGCGATCATGCAACTGGTCGAAGACGGCCAGATCAAGCTGAACGACGACGTCGACCAGCACATCGCTCAATTTCAGATCCCAACGAGATTTGACGAACCGATATCGATCCGGCATCTCATGACGCACACGGCGGGATTCGAAGACGCACTTATCGGAACGTATGCCAGGTCAGAAACTCAACTGGTGCCGCTCAGTCAATTCTTAGCAGCCAATCAGCCCAAGCGCATTCGCCCGCCTGGTAAATACATCGCGTATTCAAACTACAGCACCAACCTTGCTGGCTTGATCGTAGAAAACGTCTCTGGGGTAGCGTTCGACCGTTACATCGAACAGCAAGTATTTGCGCCTTTAGGAATGAAACACTCGACGTTCAGTGAGCCTATCCCTCGGGAATGGGAGATGGCGCGTGGGTACGACACAGCGCTCAACCCTGTTGGATTCGAGTATCTTCACAACGTCGGTCCGTCAGGGAGTATGACGACGACTGCGGCAGATATGGCGATGTTCATGCTTGCACACCTCAACGGCGGAGCCCTACCGGGGAAAGCTTCGAGCCGAATTCTCGAGGCTCCGACGGTTCAAAGGATGCATCAGCAGTTGTTCACCCACAATGAACAGCTGGAAGGCAATGCGCATGGTTTTTGGGAGCTCTATGCCGGCAAACAGCGCGTTCTCTGGCATTCAGGTGGCACTACTGTCTTTCATTCCTGGTTGTTTCTTATCCCAGAACTGAAGCTTGGTTTTTTCATCTCGTTCAACGCTGCACAAGCATCGGCGATCCCCAGAGCGCTTTCGATCGCAGTACTGGAGTACCTGCTTGAGCCAAATCGCGAGCACGACGACCAGGCAATCGACGGTTTTGAATCGAGGGCAGAGGAAATCGAGGGTTCTTATCGTGATCTCAGACGCTCGTACACCAAGTTTGAGAAAATAGGGTCGTTCGGCACGCTGGACTTCGCGATTGCCGGCGACGGGGTGATCGCACTTGGTCCCCGGAGATACCGCGAAGTTGAACCCTACCTATTCCAGGAGATCGGTGGATTCGAAAACGTGCTGTTTAAAACAAACGGATCCGGGAGCGTTACGCATGCTCTGTTTGGTGCGGGTGCCGCTGACAAACAAAGTGTACTTACGCTGCCTTACTCCCAACTCGCACTTTCGTTAGCTGCCGTTCTTGTTTGTGTTCTCGGTGTTCTAGTAACTTTGCTCCGACCAAGAAAGTCTCTGAGAAGATGCGGCTCTCAAAGGCTGGCGAATGCGACAATGCTGGCTGGCAATCTATCCGTGATCGGATTTGCCGCGGCGTTCACTGTCGCCCTTTCTTCTGCCGGAAACCTCATATTTGGTGTCCCGAATACGGTGTACTACGCCTTGCTTCTCCCGGTTTTGGCCGCGTTTTTGACTATCCTCTGCGTGTACTTCGCATTCACTTTTTGGAGGAGCCAAGACCATTCCGTGATTCTAAAGCTCTGGTACACAACAAACGTCGGTGCGGCGCTATTGTTTCTATCTCTTGTCGCGCATTGGAATCTGCTTGGCTGGCAGTTTTGAAGCGCCAAACGGCAAATGGCCGTTAAGGAGCGGAAAGCGGAAAGAGCCGAACTAGTTATCCGATCGGAATGACCGTTTCCGGCCAACAGCGGCCGTTAGGATGCCAACAGATTCCTCGAACGCGACGCAGCGTCGATGATTTAAAACCAAGAACTTTTCCTAGTTGTTCATCGACAAGAAAGAACACTCACGAGCAAATACTAGGTGGCCAAGTGAATCGTGCTTTCGTCGTCGGACTAACTTTTTTCTCGTTGCTCCAAACGAGTCCGGTCTGCGGCTCTTCGGGTGAACATGATGACGCCAAATTCGACATCCTTGAGCCTGATACTATCAGGCAGCCAAACACAACATCCG
>JANQPF010000009.1 GCA_028285415.1 Pseudomonadales bacterium | reverse complement strand
GCGAGTTCTACAAAGTCTACGTTTGCTAAGACGTGTAGATCAGCCGCAGGGACCGCGGCTAACGAAAACGGGGAGCTTCGGCTCCCCGTTTTTTTGTGGGGTGTCAGCCAATCTCAGTGGGCGTATTGGCCAGCGCGTCGAGTCGAATCGGTGCGCCACCTTCGTAAAGCACAACCTCATTGTGTGCGGTGAGACGCGCGGCTTGGGTCAAGAACTCGTTGTTGACCCGCGTGCCGTTACGGCTGCGCATGTCTTCGATCCACCATTCGCTGTTACGTACGAATACGCGCGTGTGTTGTCTACTCACCTTGCCTGCGTTCACAACGAGATCGCAAGTTGGATCCCGACCAATGGTAAAACCGCCGTGAAAGACGCGATTGTGATCTCCCGAGTCGTCGGACCAGCGTGCGGTCAACGCGGTGGTCGTATCCCATTCCGTCGTTGAGCTGGCAATCGGATCCGCCGGTTTTTGCAGGACCCCATCATCCAGTTGCACCCCTTCCGGGGTGATTTCAAATGCCCAGGCAAGCACAAGCGCTAGCGGAAATCCCAGCATGGCGGCGATAACGAACAGGCGCACCGCCCAATCCGGAATGCCGAATGCGGGGAAGAGCTCAGACGCGCCCAGCGAAGCACCCCACGCGGTGATCAGATACACGGTACCGACGTGGAAGACTTTGCGTCGCCTAAGCTCTTGAAAGAAAGCTCTCATGCGTGAAGCCATGGATGGTGCCGATCAGAAGCCGATTTTGATTTCGCCAAGCTCTGGCAGCTTGAGGCTACTGAATCGCGTCTGGATTGTGAAGTATGTTCGAGGGGCGGTTTTTCGGTGCAAAGACTCGTTTCAAATGGAAACATCCGCTTCAAATACTGGTAGAGAGTGACATCGAAATTTGATTACACTTCAGACGGGTACATAAAAACAAACAGGGAGCGGTTTTATGTCTAGGAGTATCACGGGGTTGCTCATTGCGTTACTGGCAACGCTTGGGGCGACAGCAGCGAGCGCGACACCGATTGGCGACGCCATCGCGGTGCAAGGAGGGAGTGACATTCACGTAGGGGCCGCCGACGCCATCACCGACACGTGAGTCGCCTTATCCACAGGGCCTAGTTTAGACCCTAACAGCAGAGAAGCAGACCTCCTTGGCCGCTGTGCGGACATGGTGGGTTCCATCGCCAACGCTTACGACGTGCAAGATTTTATTGCGATTCCTGATGCGTATGAGTTCGCGAACGTGCAAGACACGCTCAATGCGTTGCTCCAGTTCAGCGGTGAAGAAGCGTCCAGCCAGGGCCGGTACGCAACGGAAACTTCCGACCGGAATTTCAACAACATTGGCACGCGACTGAGTGCCATCCGCCGGGGTGTGCGAGCCAGTTCGGGGCTGGCGTTCAATCTGAACGGCACCGATCTCATGGGGCAGACCGACAGCAGCATTGCTCAGTCCAATGCGCCGTTGATCGGTGGCGCTGCGGGTGATTCCGGCGGGGATCTCGGCTGGGGCTGGTTCGGCTCGGTCGACTACGGCTTCGGTGACCGCGACGGCACGGTGAACGAGGACGAGTTTGAATACGACTCCATCGGCTTCACCATTGGCCTGGATTACGTTTTCGACAACGACTGGGTGCTGGGTGGTACCTTTGCCTGGGACGACACCGAAATCGACTTTGACGGCAGCAATCTGGCGATCCCGCAAAACAGCGGCGGCGGTCTCGATTCGGACGGCTACACGCTCTCGGGTTTTGCCATGTATTACGGGCCCGTCTACTTCACGACGATCCTGAGTGTAAGCGACTGGGACTACGACATGGATCGCGAAGCCCGCTTCACGGCCACGTCGGGAGCCGTCGTCAATCGCCAGTTCGAAGGCTCGACCGAAGGCAAGCAGATCAGCGGTGAGTTTTCCGTCGGCAAGATTTTCGGCGAAGGCGCGACGACGTTCGACGTCTACGTTGCCGGCAGTTTCCAGTTTCTGGAAATCGACGGGTTCGACGAGACAGGCCTGCCTGCAACAGGTGGCGGCGCAAACGGATTGGCGCTCAGGTTCTCGGAGCAGGACATCGATTCCCGCCAGGCGGTACTTGGAGGTGTAGTACGCCACAACCTCAATACCGACATGGGTGTGATCACGCCGTATCTCGGTCTCGAGTGGCGCACCGAGTTTGAGGATGACGCGAGGATCGTCGACAACCGGTATGTGTTTGCACCTTCGGGTTCGAATCCGCAGGGTTTCCGCACGGTCACGGACGAGCAGGATGACAACTACGGTGAAGTGACGCTCGGCATCTCCGCGCAGATGCAGAACAGCCTCTTTCTGTTCCTGCAGTGGGATGCGGCTGTCGGGTTGGAAGATACCAGCGCGAACATCATTTCGCTGGGCATTCGCGGGGTGTTCTAGCACGCGCTTGCGAACGGGGCGCGACTCAGCGCCCGCTCAACGTGAACGGCTTCGGCGGATTGCACCCGTCGAAGCCGTTTTCTTAGCGCGGCCCAAAAAAAGCGTCTAAGCGCCTGGCGTTATCGGCACGTACCTCATGCCGGCAGGTCCCGGCAGGCTTTCCATCAGTAGAAATTCGTCAACCCGCATGTTGAGCGCCAGCGGCAGCACGGGGCAGTGCAGTGCTCCGCGCCCGCGCACCCGGGCGAGGCTCATGTGCGGGCGCCAGCGCCGCCGCTCACCTGGCAGCGCAAGTGCCTGACAGTGCGCCTCCAGCGTATCGACGAGCTCATGTCCGGGTGCCTCTGCAATGCCGGTTGTTGCGAGCACCAGGGGACGTTTTGGCGAAGGGAACGGTTCAATTGCCTGAAACTGAATGATGAAAGGCTGCATGGCACCGATGCCGCGAAGGAGCGCCGGTACGAGCGCAGCATCGACGTCGCCGACAAAACGTAGCGTCACATGCCAGCCACTCGCATCGAGCCAGCGCAGACGGCGTTCAATCTCCGGCGGGTACGGATGGGTGGCCAGACACGCGCGAACCCGCATACGCTCATCGTCGCCGGGGCGTGCGGCAAAAAAGACGCGGCGCGTGGCGGGCGGAGGGTCGCTCATGGGAGGGCGCGTTGGATCTCCGCCAGTACCGTGTTCAGCTCTTTGTCATGCGTGCGGTGACTCAGGATCGATACGCGCAGCACAAAGTGCCCTTTCAGAATGGTTGGCGACAGGTAGACTTTATTGCCGGCGTTGATGCGGTCCAGAAACGCCCGGTTTTCCGCCTCGGCGTCGCGTTCAGGCAGCTTGCGGAATACAACTGTTGTGAGCTCCGGATTGTTGAGTACCTCAATCTCCGGTATCGCGCGAAGCGCATCGCTGAGCTTGTCGGTGAGGTCGAGCTTCTCATCGAGCGCATCCGTGAAAGCCTGCTTGCCATGCAGCATCAGCGGTAGCGCCACTTTCAGCCCACGATGCTCGCGGGAGAGCTCAACCGACAAGCTGAAAGGATCGAGGTGCGCGCGTTCCCGGTCGAGATCAGGCATGTAGTCACCGCGCAGCTCATGCGCCTCGATGAGCCGATCCCTGTCTTTGACGACCACGCCGCCCGTGCCGTAAGGCATGAAGAGTCCTTTGTGGGGATCCAGCGTCACCGAATCGGCGCGCTTGATCCCGACAAGCCGTTGCCGGCCTCGTTTGGTCAGAAGAAAGGCGCCGCCATAGGCGGCGTCCACGTGGAACCACAGATGTTGCTCCGCGCAGATGTCCGCAAGTTCGGGGAGCGGATCGATGCTGCCGGTATTGGTGGTGCCGGCGGACGCCACCACCAGAAACGGCAGGTAGCCGTCGCGTAGATCCGTAGCGATCTGCTCGAGCAGCGGCTCAGGCTGCAGGCGGTAGGCTGCATCGCTTGGCATGACGCGGATGTTGCGCGCGGAAAAACCCGCCAGGTTGGCGGCTTTCATCACGGAGTGATGCGTCTGGTCCGAGCAGTACATGACCCCCTGGAGGAAATTCTCGGGCAGCATTGCACGCCGCGCCGTCACCATGGCGGTGAAGTTGGCGAGTGATCCTCCCGTCGTCAGCACCCCGCCGGCGTGCTCGCCGTAACCCACCCAGTCGGCAAACAACCGCACCACCTGGTACTCGAGCTCTGCCAGCTTCGGCGCGGCAAAGTAAGCCGTGCCGTAGCGGTTCATGGTCTTGATGACCCAGTCGGCAAGCGCGGAGGTGACCAGACCGCCGCCCGGAATGTAGGCCATGAATCCCGGGTGCGCGGTGTCAAAGCCGCTGTCGAAGAGCGCTCGAAGGTATTCCTCCAGATTCTCGTGCGGCGTGTCAGAGGGCAGGTCACCAGTTTGATGTGCGCTCAGCGTCGGCCCGTCGTCGAGGTGGGTGAGCGCCCGGGCAAGAAAGCCTTTGACGGTATCGGTGAGCGCCGACCACTGCTCGAGGTCGGGTTCGAGCGGGAGGTTGCCATCGGTGGGCCAGCGAAAGGGGCGCGGTTCGTCGGACATGGGTGGATGCTAAACGGTCGAAATGCCAACTGCCAGGCGGCGTGTCCGACGGTGGCAGGTTGCAGCCGCGTGCGCCGAAGCCTTAAGTTAGGACAAACTTTTGCAGGAGTATCGCGTTGAGATTGGTCACTGTCCTTTTCCTGATGTGCGGGTTCTTGATGTGCGTCAACCTCGATGCCCAGGCGCAGGCCGCTGAGGTGGTCATCAGCGACGACGGTCGTCAGATCAAGCTCAATGCCGACGGCACCTGGCAGCAGTTGTCGCAGGACCGATTCGCCACGAACGCTCAGGGCCAGCGCATACGTCTACATCCGGATGGCACCTGGAGCATGGCGGGGCGCGCACCGGTCGCTGCGGGTGCGGCCAACGTTGCCTCATCGAATGCGTTGGTCAGGGAGCCTGTGTTGTACCTCAGCGATGTGGCGATCGTGCGCCGTGTCATTCAACGTACCAAGTCGAAACACGCGGAGACGCGTATGCGCTTCATGCTGGAGGTCGACAACCGTACCGAAGCGCCGCTTGCGGTGCCCGCTGACCTTGTGGAGCGGCTCGTTGCAAAGAGCAGTCGCGGCACCGCGTATCCGGTCCTTGCGGCGACGTCATCAGTCGACAGCATTCCGCCGGGAGAGCGCGTGGGTATCGAGGTCTGGGCGAAGGATTCACCCACGTGGTTTGGTATCAAGTTCCTGAGCCTGGAAGTGGCGCCGGACACGTTCGGTAACGGGGTTACCCGAATTCTCAGCCGTAACATGAACGAGGTGAAGCGTCAGGAAGTGGAGCAGTTTTAAAATAGTCAACTCTGACTAGTCAAAAGCGACTAATTATGGCAACCTGTCTTTTTGGATTTCGCGAGATTAAAAGAGAGGTGAAGCATGTCAGAGGCCGTTGATCTGGGGTTTGATCCCGACGCGCTGCGCAACAAATACCGTGAGGAGCGCGACAAACGCCTGCGCGAAGACGGAAACGATCAATACATCGAGGTGACGGGGCAATTCTCCCACTACGTTGAAGACCCTTACCTGGAGCGGGAAATTGAGCGTGAGCCGCTCACCGACGAGGTGGAGATTGCCATCATCGGCGGCGGTTTCGGCGGCCTCCTGGCGGGGGCTCGCCTGCGCGAAGCGGGCCTCGATAACATTCGCATGATCGAGAAAGGCGGCGAGTTCGGCGGCACCTGGTACTGGAATCGCTATCCGGGCGCGGCGTGCGACATCGAGTCCTACGTCTATCTACCGCTTCTGGAAGAAACCGGCTACGTGCCACCGAAGAAGTACGTCGAAGGCGCCGACATCCTCGAGTACAGCAAGCTGATTGCGCGCAAGTACGACCTCTACCGCGACGTGCTGTTCCAGACCGAAGTCAAAGCCGTGAATTGGGACGCTGACTCGTCGCGCTGGGTTGTGCAGACCAACCGGGGTGATGCGTTCAAAGCGCGCTTTCTCGTCATGTCCAACGGCCCCCTCAACCGCCCGAAACTGCCGGGCATACAGGGGATTGATGAATATAAAGGCCACACTTTCCATACCAGTCGCTGGGACTATGCCTACACCGGTGGCGATGCGCACGGTGGGCTGACGGGCCTGAAGGACAAGAAAGTCGGCATCATCGGCACGGGTGCAACCGCCGTGCAGTGTGTGCCGCATCTGGCTGAGGGGGCAAAGGAGCTTTACGTGTTCCAGCGCACCCCGTCATCGATCGACGAACGTAACGATCGCCCCACCGACATGGACTGGTGGCGCAGCCAGGAGCCCGGCTGGCACCAGGCGCGCATGGACAACTTCAATACGCTCGTCTCAGGCGGGTTTGCCGATCAAGATCTCGTCAACGACGGTTGGACGGAAATCATACGGAACCTCCTGCTGCTGGTGCAGACTGAGAAGGACTCTGGTCTGTCCATGGAAGCATTGCAGGCCAAAATGGAGCTCGCTGACTTCCAGAAAATGGAATCCATCCGCAGCCGCGTCGATGAGATTGTCAGCGATCCGGAGACGGCTGAGCACCTGAAGCCTTTCTACCGACAGTTCTGTAAGCGGCCGTGCTTCCACGACGACTACCTGCCGGCCTTCAACCGCGACAACGTCACGCTGGTCGATACGAACGGTCAGGGCGTTGAGCGCATCACGGAGAACGGAGTTGTTGCCAACGGTGTCGAGTACGAGCTTGATTGCATCGTGTTTGGCACCGGCTTCGAGGTGGGCACCGACTACCAGCGTCGCTGCGGCTATGAAATCCACGGTAAATCCGGCGAAAGCCTGAGCGATCACTGGCAAGATGGCGCACGCACTTTCCACGGTCTACACGTGCACGGCTTCCCGAACCTGTTCATGATGGGCCACACGCAGACCGGCTTTACCGCCAACTACCCCCACGCGCTCAACGAGCAGAGCCAGCACATCGGCTACATCATTACGAACTGCCTGGCCGGCAACCACAACGTAGTGGAAGCGAGTGCCGAGGCTGAGCAGGAGTGGGTAGATACCATCATTGCGCTCGCGCGTATGAACGAGCAGTTTCTTGCCGACTGCACCCCGGGTTACTACAACAACGAAGGCAAACCGTCCGAGCGATCGCTGCAGGACGCCAACTACGGTGCTGGACCCGTTGCGTTTTTCAAAGTGCTGGATGACTGGCGCGAAGAAGGACTGATGCGCGGCTTGGACCTCAACGCGAGCTGAACGACGTACATGAGCGAGATGGCAACAACGGCGGCACCCTCAGCGCCGCCGTTGACCAAGAAAGGAGGAGCAACCCGCAAAGCGCTTCTGGACAGCACGATAACGCTACTGGCGTCGACCGGCTATGCGGCGACGACTACCCAGGCGGTACTGAATCACGCAGGGATCAGTCGGGGTTCGCTGCTGCATCAGTTTCGTACGCGTGACCTTTTGATGGTTGCTGCAGCGCTTGAGGCAGTGGAGCGTATGTTCGTGGGCGTGCAGCAAGGGCTTGCGGGCATTGCCGACCCAGTCGAGGCGCTGCGTAAGTATCCCGACGTCCTGTGGGAGGTTCAAAATCAGGCGCCGGCGCGTGCGTATGCCGAATTACAGCTCGCTTCTCGCTGGCAGGACAGTTTGCGTGAAGCGCTGCGCCCCGCGGTCCAGAACGTCAACGAGCGCATCAGCCGTGAGTTTCGTGAAGTGGGTGAAACGATTGGGCTCACCAACGTGGACAGACTCGTCATTGAAGTCGGTGCGCTTATCTCGGCTGTACAGGGTCTGGCCGTCAGCAGCTCACTCATGGCCGATACCAGAACGACTGAAGAGATTCTGCAAGCGCTCAAGCAGCACTATCGGGACTGCTTGGAGAACTCGGTTCTGTAGCAACGTGCCTCATGCGGATTGAAACGCGCCACCGTGGTGACAGTCAGGGAGAGTGTCCTTTCTGCGGCCGGATTCTGAACCTCACCTTCCACCATCTCATACCCCGCAAGGTGCATCGCCGGGCGCACTTCAAGAAGCACTTCGATCGGAACACGCTGAACCTGGGCATCGCCATCTGTCACGATTGCCACAAGGGGATTCACAAACGCTTTTCCGAGATGGAGCTTGCCAAATCACTGAACACGCCAGAGCGTCTTCTGAGCGACCCGGATCTCGCCCGCCACTTCCGCTGGGTGGCTAAGCAGAAGTCCCGCTAAGACGCGAAAGCGGCTTGGGTACGTGTTTGTTATCAGCCGGCAGACAGCGCCGTGTCGCCGGGCTTCGGATTGGTCTGGTACTCGACCTGCAGCTCCGTACCCGCGACCGCAATGCGGTCGCCTGAGGCCAGCGCCTGGCGGTGGTCGACCAGCGTATCGTTCACGAGCAGACTGCCGTTCTGCACGATCACAACCGGTGCGTTTGCCGTCATCTCGATGACCGCGCAGATTTGTGTGCCGGGCGGTGCGGCAACCAGCAGCTCACCGTCTTCGCCAACGCTCAGTTTGGTCGACAGGCGTACGCGCAGCCGGTCGTCCAGGGTGCTGATGTACCAGCCTTCGGGAACCATCTGGATCTCGCCGTCGTTGGCTGCAGCTACCAGGTCGGTTGTGCCTGCTTCAGTCTGCTCGGCCGCTTGCCAGCGCATGGCTAAGTTTGGAGTGGAAGTGCTCGTGTCAGATGCGGCAGTGGTATCGAGCTCAACCTCTTGAACTTTGACGGCCGTGGTTCTGCGGCGCTGAGGTTCGCCGCGCGGAGCTTTGTTCAGAGTGCGTTTCTGCTCATCGGTGTTGTCCTCGGCGTTGCCTTTCGGTGCCTGGTCGATGGCGCGGACCAGAAGATCCGGGAAGCTGGTGTGCGGATTGCTTGTCTCCTCAGAGACGTCCTGTCCAACCGTTTCCGCCGCGGCCTCTTCCCCTTCTTCTTTTACCGCGACAGTTTCGTGTACCAAGCTGGATTCCGATGTCGTTTCGAGCCCCTCTGTCTTCGGTGCGCCGCGCCAGAGCCCAAACACGCGCTTAAGGCCAGAGGGTTCCGCATGGTTGACGTTTTCTGTGTCTGCTTTTGTATCCGTCTTTGCGTTTACTTCTACGGCCGCCACCGGCTCGAGTTCTGTGACGGTTTCAGTTTCCGGTTCTTCCACCTCCTGCAGCTCGGCGGCCTCCTCGCCGGCTGCAATCGCACCGGCATTCAACTCCGCATGCAAATCAAAGAGGGTCTCGCCTTCTGACTGCAGAGCAAACTCGTAGAGCCGGTCGAGGACCTCGGCGTCTTCCAGGGCAAGATGTTCGCTGAACTCCGCGCGAATGAGCTGTCTTGCCTGGCGTAGTGATACGAACTCTTCTTTGCTGAGCCGTGCCGCTCGATCGGCGGCGTCGTCGGACGCAGAGAGCGCCTCGAGCTCAGTGTGGATGTCGAACAGGTCGTCGACTTCCGAGTTGACCGCGTAGCGGTATAGATCGTCTCGCACGCTCTCGGCGTGCAGCTCGAGCGCTTCGCCAAATTCGTCCAGGATGAGCGTCTGTGCCTGGCGCAGCATGCGGAACTCTTCTTTTGACGGCAGCACCAGCGTGGTTGGCGCGGGATCCCCGAGGTTGTGCAGCTCTTTGCAGAGATCAAACAGATCTTCTTCATCGGCGCGCAGCGCATAGCCGTACAGGGTGACGTAGACGTCGGTTGCGGTGATGTCGAGACGGTCGTCGAATTCCGCCAGAATCGCTTCGCGAGCGGCGCGCAGCAGCGTGTATTGATCGCGTGAAAACCAATGGTTCGGCTGTTTGGCCGCCGTACGCGGCGTCATCTGCGGATCCAGGAGGTCGCAGAAGAGCTCGAAAAGCACGGTTTCTTTCGAGCGCAGCGCGAACTCGTAGAGATCGTCGAGGGTGCTGTCGGCGTGCAGCGAGAGGGTTTCGCCGAATTCGGTGTATATGTCGTGCTTGGCTTCCCGCAGCCTTTCGAAGTCAGGTGCGGAAAGCTCGTGAAACAGGAGCTCAGTGGGTGAGATGTCGTCCGGCTGCCAGCTCTGCAGCCAGTTGACTGTGTCCACGAGCAACTCATCCTCGGAGCGCATGGCGAGCTCGGCCAGCGTATCGAGCGCGGTCGGCGGTGTCAGGACGACGTCCTCTCCCAGCTGTACTTCTGCGATGCGTTTTGCCTCGCGTACTTTGCGGAAATAGGTCCCTGATTGGTCCGAGGTCGGTGGCTTCCGCAAAAGTTCGCGCGAGTTCAGATAGCGATGGATGTCAAACAGGTCCTCTGCCTCGGACGCAAGCGCCTTTGCGTATAGTTCCGCCATGACGTGCGCACCGGCCAGGTGCAGCTTGTCGTCGAATTCACCGTCAACCAGAGAGCGGGCTTCGCGTAGCAGGATGAACTGTTCTTCGTTCAGCGGCTCGCCGACCGGCGTGTCGGAAATGTCGTTCAGGTCGGTAAATAGCCGGAAGAGCTCGTTGGTCTCGGACCGCAGCGCAAACTCATAGAGATCCTGGACAACCTGGTCCGAGCGCAGCGAAAAGTCGGCTTCAAACTGCTCCTTGATGAGCGCGCGGGCTTCACGCAGGTGCGTGAATTGTTCCTTGGATAAAGGATTTTTCGTGGATTTCAGCATTGACCTCTCCTTGCTGGCCTTAATTACTACCTGGCGTCGCTTCCCCTCGATTGGAGTGGCTGATTCCAAATGTTGGAAAGAGGTGTACGGAAGTATTTGGCAGTCACGATGTACTCCCTTACAATCCCTGACCAACGTCAATTAAAATAACAATAATTAGTCGCCTCGGCAATGGCCACCGACGCCATTCTGCACCCCCACAGGCAGTTTTTTCGAGGCTTGGTCAGGCAGTTTTCCCATAGGCTGGGATTTCTGTAGACTGATTTGGCGCCAGTGAGATATGGAAAGACTTTCACATACGAGGCGAGCGGGGGATGGCACTAGAGGGAACGCAAGCATCAACGACCGGGCGATGGCACCTCATTGCTCAAAAAGGTGACCTCACGGCAATGGTTTACCCGGGTATGCGGCTCGGCGAAGACGCCGCAGGTTGCTTCACGCTGACTCCGGAAGATCCTTTGATAGAGCTTGGTGTCGAGCATGATCTCCTGACCGTGCGTGTGCTTACGGCGACAGATGGTCTGGACGGCAAACTGCCGCCGCCACTTTACGTCAATGTAGATACCCGGGTGCGGGTGAACCTGCCGCACGACCAGTTCATCATCGACCCGGCCTGGGCCACCGGTCAGCATCGCCCGGATGTGATCGACATCCAGGTACAACCCCGTGCGCCAGTGGCTGCGAAACCCATATCGATTGAGGCGCCTGTCACGGCCGGCACGAGCCTGAACCCGGGATCGCCGCCCCCCAGATGGATGAACGAGCGTGAATACGGGGTGCTTGTTGCAATTGGCCTGCTCGTCATGATTTTTCTGTTGATCTCATGGAATCAGCCGGTCCCGGAAGAACCTGCCGAAATGCCGGTGGCTGTGGTAGACGTCGCTGAGATCGCCGAGCCTGTCTCCGACGCTGCCGCCTCGATCCCACCGGCGGCAGATGAAGTCGCAGAAACTGACACCACGGTAAGCGCTCTGGCTGAAGAAGTGGTGGAGGAAGCGGAGGTTGCAGCGGCGCCGACAGACGCTGAGGTTGTCGATCTCGCAGACGTAGTGTTCGAACCCGTGGTTGCAGCGATCGATGCGGAACCGCAAACCCAGGTCCCAGAAGAGAAGAGAGAAGAGGTGATCGAAGAGCCGGCCCTCGTGCTCGATTTAGAGACGCTGCCGCCGTTGGACGATGAAGGCGCGGACACATCGCAGAACGTGGTGGTGGTGAGTTCGCTTGTCCCGACGTCACTTCAGGAGCCGCCAGCCGCAGACGCTGCTGAACGCAGTGTTGCGGCGGGCGCGAGCGCCACAGAGTCGGTTGCGCTCGAGAATACGGCAGCCCTTCCGACTGAACTGCCGATCGATAACGATACCTTCGGCAGCGAGGTGGCGGACGTGGTGACGCTGCTCGACGCCCTGCCTCTGGCAGCTGACACGGCAGACAACACGCCGGCGGCAGTAGCTGACTTCGACGAAGCCGGTCTTCTGAACTCAGCAGAAGCTCTAGATACGGCTGTGATCACGGATGAGGCGCCACTCGAAACGGCGACGACAACGCCGGTTCCGTTCGACCGGGAGGTCAGCGTGCCTGATGGCAACACGCTGCGGCCGGCGGATGACGTTGCGGCGGTGGGATCTATTTTCCCGGGGGCAACCCCACCATCGGAAACGGTCTCCGAGCCGGTGGGTCAGCCCCTGCTGGCCGTGCTGACTGAGCCTGCGCCGTTGATTCCCGACGAATCCGACTTCAGCGGGCCGGTGGACGACGCGCAAGCGGATGCAGCGCTCGATGCCGCGCCGGTGATCGAAGCTGCGCCTGAGGAAACGCCGGAAGAATCCATCGAGGACACCCTCTATCCCTACGGCGATCTGACGGTGGTCCGCCAGCGCGCGCCGGTTTATCCGCGCCGTGCGCCTGATGGTGCCAGCGGCTACGTTGACGTCGAGTTTACGGTGAACGAGCAGGGCCGGGTTGAGCTTGTCGAGGTGCGGGGCAATCCGCCGGACTATTTTGCGCGGGCTGCGATCAGCGCGGTGCGCAGATGGCGCTTCGAAGCCGTGCGCGTGGACGGTCGGCCCGTGGCCGTGCGGACGATGCTGCGCCTCACGTTCCGGGGTTAGCCCGGCAGCGCGGGAATGACCTCAGCGCCGAAGAGCTCCAGTTCGGGATACAACACGTCGTCCGGAATGCCACCGAGGTCGAACATGAAGATCATGCGATCGAGACTGAGCAGCTCGGCAATAGCGCCAATGCGATCCACAAGCTCTGCCGGACTGCCGACCAGCGCAGGACCTGCAATGAGCGCCGGATAGTCGAACGGCAGCGCTTTCGCCTTGGGGGTGTAGCTCTGGATGAGACCCTGTACCCACTCCCAGTAGTTGTGATACCACGCCTCGAAACGGCGTCGCGCGGTCTGCGAATCCGCTGCCACGTGCGCATGACAGCAGGCGCCTACGATGGGCTCAGTGGCATGTCCCGCCAGCTGCCACTGCTCGTGATAGCGCTCGACGACCGGTGCGAACGCAGCCGGTGGCGCAAAGACGCTCGGCAGCATCAGAGGACAGCCGAGACGAGCGGCAAGATCCACGCTCTCCGTCGACGATCCGCCGCCAATCCAGACCGGCAGCTCGCCGAACGGGCGCGGACGGCTGGTCTCGCCGTGCAGAGGCCGCAAGCCCTCGGCGTGCACGTCTTCGCTCCGCAGGAGTCTGAGCAGAAGGTCCACGTGATCGTTGAATAGCGCGCGGCTCTGCGCAGGGTCCTGGCCGAAGATCTCGAAGGTCCGGGCAAAGAAGCTGCCGCGGCCGGCGACGATCTCCGCGCGCCCCTCGCTCAGAACGTCGAGCGTGGCGTAGTCCTCGGCGACCCGGAAGGGGTCGAGATTGGCAACCAGGGTGACGCCGGTAGACAGGCGCAGTTGGCGGGTGCGCTCGCCGATCGCTGCGAGAACCACTGCGGGTGCTGACAGCTGATAGGCGCTGCCGTGATGTTCACCGAGATGTACTGCGTACATGCCAATCTCTTCGGCGAGTATGGCCTGGTCCACAAGCGTGCGGTGCCGTTCGGATTCACTTCGACAAAGGCCGGTGTTGGGATCCGGGAGCAGATCGCCCAGGGACAGGAGGCCGGTTTGAAAGCTGGCTGGTTTGTCCATGGCGCCAGCGTAGCAGGCGAACTCTTCTGCGTCGCCGGTTCGTCGTCTCCGTTTCGTCTTTTCCCTTTCGTCGTGTCCCTTTCGTATTCTCCCTTTCGTATCCAGGCCGGTGACGCGTGTATTACACTGGATCCGGGAGGAGAACACGATGCGTGGAAAAAGAATTCTAATCACCGGCGGCAATAGCGGTATCGGCGTGGTTGCCGCCGCGGAGCTTGCCAGGCTTGGCGCGGAGCTGGTGCTGGCCTGTCGGGACAGTGAGAAGACGGCCAGCGCCTTGCAGACGATCAACGCGGTTGCGGAAGTGCCCGCGGTCAATCTGCCCGTGGATCTGATGAGCTTTGCCAGCGTTCGTGAACTCGCAGCTGCTTTTGCCGAGCGCTACGACCGCCTGGACGTGCTGATCAACAATGCGGGTACGTTTCCGACCAAGCAGCAGATGACAGCCGACGGCTACGAAGCGCAGTTTGGCGTAAATCACCTTGCACACTTTCTGTTGACGAACCTGCTGTTGGACACGCTCAAGGCCAGCGCGCCGGCGCGGGTGGTGACGGTCACGTCCAAGCTGCACAAAAACGGCAAGCTCGACTTCGAGACGTTCAAGGGATTCCAGAGGTACAACGCGCAGGCGGCATACAACCAGTCGAAGCTGGCCAACGTGCTCTTCGGCGTCGAGCTTGCGGAACGTCTGCAAGGCACCGGAGTGACGTCGAATGTGCTGCATCCGGGTGCGGTGGCGACCGACATCGTCCGTGACGTCCCGTGGCTGCTGCGCAAAATCATCGGCCTTATCTTCATAGCGCCTGAAAAAGGCGCAAAGACCACGGTCATGCTGGCGAGCGATGAGTCGCTTGCCGACGTCACCGGAAAATACTACGACCAGTGTGAGCTCGCGGAACCGTCTGCGCTGGCCGCGGATGCGAATTTGCGGAAACGGCTCTGGGACGTGAGCGCCGAAGCGGTGGGGCTAGTCTGATCCGTGATGTGGCTTGTCACCAATGAGCTCGAGCTCTGACTGCCGGCGTGGCGGATTCCGGCGGTCAGATTGTCCTGCCCGAGGGCCAGAGTGCGCTCGAGCTTCTATATGCTTTGCTCGAAAGCGCCGTGGCGGCGTTTCCGGATGCGCTTCGCGATGCGCAGTTTGCGCCTGACCTGGGATCGTTTCGCAAATCTTACCCCGATGTCATGCCCCGCTTCGAGGCGGCGCGGGCTGCCAGCGACGTGCGTCTCGATATTGCTGCCCTGCTGGCGCGGGGCCTGGCTGAGCGCATGCTCTGGCAGGACAAGGGGGGCACGCGGCCGCTGGCGAACGCGCTGACCGAAACGGTGGCGCCGCTACCCCTCGAGACGCGCGCGTTTGGCGCAACTTCAGGCTGGCAGCCTGCAGTGACCTACCGGGGCAATCGCTACGACGCCATGGACCTCGGGCAGCTTGCGCATGTCCTGGTAGAGCGACGGGTTGCCACTATTACTGCTGGCCAATCGCTCGAGTGGATCGGGGGACAGGCGCTGGATGGTGGCGCGCTGCATCTCAGAGGACGCAAGGTGGCGGTGCTCGGTGGCGGTGCGGAGATGGCGCCGACCCGATTCTGGCTTGAAGCCGGTGCGGATGTGCTCTGGCTCGATACCCGCCCACCACCCGCAGAGTGGTTCGACAACGCTGCCCTTGGTGGACGGCTTTTCTGGGTTGACGGCAATGCGGATCTTCTCACGGAGCCGCGGGAGGTGCTGGCGACTCTGATTGCGTTTGCCGAAGGCAGGCCGCTGGACCTGGGCTTGTATGCCTATGCACCGGGACAGGCGCGGGAGCTGCGCCTTACGGCGAGCATGAACGCGTTGGTTGGCGCGTTACCGGCAGAGCTCATCGGCAGCGTCACCATGCTGGTATCTCCCACGACGCCCGCGGCGCTCGACGAGACTGACCTGGAAGCCATGGCAGCGCACAGCGATGCCCGCCCGATCTGGGAAAAAAGCCTGGCATCCCTGGGTTTGCTTGGGCTCGGAGGCGGTGCCGCGCGGCTCGGCTCGGGCGCTGCCACCCGAACCGTGGTTGCCATCCAGGGTGCGAGCTATCAGGCTGCACAATATCTCGGCAAGATCATGACGGCGGAAACCTGGGCAGCCGGTGGCCTCAGAGTCTCAGCGAATACGGCCGCCATCACGCGCACCCGGAGTCTTGATCATCCCGTGTTTGCCGCAGCGTTTGGTGGCGCAGCGGCTCTCGGCGTGGAGACGATGACGCCGCGCCAATCCCGTCGCCTGAATGGCTTGCTGGCAGTCAGCGACTGGCTGGTGCCGGAGCGGCCCTTTCCAGGCAAGGTTCGTATACATGGCGGCATTCATACGCTGCCTTATCCGCTCGGCTCGGCGCTGCGCGTGGCGGCAGCCATCGGCTTTTCCCGCTCGCCGAGGCTCCTGCGAGGGCTTTTCGGGGGCCGCGCTTGATTGGCGGATAGGCCGCATTCTACGATGGTGGTTCTGCGCGGGGAGGTTGATATGAGAAGAATGGCAGCGTGTGTCAGAGCGCTTGTCCTGGCCGTCAGTCTGCTCGGCTGGTCGACGGCATCCGGCGTGGAGCCGTTGCTCGATCCGATCCCGCAGAAGATAGAGCCGGGTGACATTGTCGTTGGCGTCGAGGACTTCGTGCGCGTGCCGAAAACCCCAGACTCCGGCGAGTTCATGGTAAACGACGCCTGGGCGCGCATTCAGTACATGGTGCCGTTCGGGTACACCAGTGGACCGCTGCTGATCAACGACACCCGCGGCGTGCTCTACAAGGTTGCGGGTCCGGGGGCGGAGCCCACGGTGTATCTGGACCTGCGCGAGCAGGATGTCGGTTTCGACGACTCCATGTTTCCGAACGAAATGGGTGTCTCCGGTGTTGCGTTCCACCCTGAGTTCACCAGCATCGGCAAAGCCGGCTTCGGTAAGTTTTATACTGCCTACTCAGCCACCTCTGACAGTGGCGTCGCCAACTATCTGGAACACGACGCCGCGAGCCACGAAAGCGTGATCCGCGAGTGGACCACCTTCAATCCGCGGGGTGCGACGTTCGAAGGTACCAGCCGGGAGATCTTCCGCGTGGGTCAGTTTGCGCCCAATCACAACGTGGGCGCCATTGCCTTCAACCCGCTGGCGGAGGTGGGCTCGGCGGACTACGGCGTGCTGTATGCAAGCTTCGGAGATGGCGGTGCCGCGAACGATCCACGTGAGTACGGCCAGTCGCTGGCTTCTCCGTTGAGCACAATCATCCGTATCAATCCGCTCCAGCGCGAAGAGGGCAGAGCCTACGGGATCCCGGAGGACAACCCGTTCAAGCGTTTCAAAAGCGCAGCGCCGGAGATCTACGTATGGGGGCTCAGGCACAGCCAGCACTTTTCCTGGGATACGCAGGGCCGCCTGTTCCTGAGTGACATTGGCCAGGCCCGGGTGGAGGAGGTCAACATTGCGGTACCGGGAGGGAACTACGGGTGGCGGCTGCGCGAAGGCATGTTTGCCACCGCGTTTGCAGTGGAAGGGGGTGAGCCCGGACAGGTGTACCCCCTCCCGGCCGAGCGCGATGAGTTCATCTATCCGATAGCGCAGTATGACCACGACGAGGGTTATGCCATTGGCGGCGGCTACGTCTATGAAGGCAACGCTATCCCGGCGCTCAAAGGCATGTTCGTCTTCACGGACATTGTCAACGGCCGGGTGTTCTACTTCGACGCCTCCGACGTCGAGCCGGGCAAGCCCGCCGAGATCAGAGAGCTGCGGCTCTCGTTCAACGGCAAAGAGAAAGCGATGGCGAACGTCACGGGTGTCGCCAACACTTATGATGAAGGCAAGCGCGTGGATCTCAGGCTCGGCATTGACGCGCTGGGGGAGCTTTATCTCCTCAGCAAATCCGATGGCTGGGTGCGCAAGCTCGTCCCTCCGGAATAGCCCGTTCTGGCCTTCGCCACCCCTTTGCGTTAAGTTTTTCCCTATCTTCGCAGCTACTTGGAGGGGGTATGCGCGGTTTCAAATCTATCCTTGCGCTGACCAGCGTGTTTGCCACGGCGATCGCCGGAGCGGCGACTTTGACCGGCTCCGTCAAAACGGAAGACGGCAAAGCAATGGAAGGCGTGCTGATTCGAGTCCTGGACGACGCCAACAACGTGGCCGAATCGGTGTATACGGACAAAAAAGGCGTTTACACGCTGGTGACACAGATGGAGGGAACCCTGCAGCTGCGCGCCCGCACGCCGTACTATCGTGACGTCGAGTCGACGGTGGAACTTGGCGGCAGCGCCACGTCCCGTGAAGATCTGGTCATGACAAAAATGACCACGGATCAGGAAATCTCCGACAGCCTGCCCGCGGCCTACCACTTTTACAGCCTGCCGTTCGAAAAGGGTGATGACAAAGACTTCAACGCTTATCAGTTTCAACGCGACTGCCTGTCCTGTCACCAGATGGGCAATCCGTTCACGCGTCTGAAACGCACGCCCGAGTCCTGGGCGGTGACGATCCAACGCATGCATCGTATGGTCGGCAACTTCGACGAGAAGCTGCGCGACCGCCGCTCAGTGATCCTGGCGGAAGGTTTTGACGGCAAACCGATCGATGCGCGTCCAGAGTTCCCGATAAACGACGAGCTGCAGACCGCCAAGATCTACGAATACATGCTCGATCGTGCGTTTGTGCCGCATGATTCGATTGTGCATCCGACGAACGGGCTCATCTATACGGTTGACCAGGCGCTCGACCACATTGTCATCACCGACCCGATCAGCCGCGAATCGAAGTATGTCGTGCAGCAGGGTGGTGACTCGCACAAGTATCACAAGGACGTACCGAAAGCGGAGGTCTTCGGTGAGTTCGAGCCAGGTGCCCGCCACGGGCCGCACTCGCTCGATCTTGGCCACGACGGTAAGTACTACGTGACCAATACCGGCACGCACAGCATTGGCGTTTTCAATCCGGAAACGGACGAGTGGGAAGCCTCCCACATGATTCCGCGGGAAGAGAAGGCTTACTACCCGCACACCATCCGCGTCGATGCCAAGGGGTACATCTGGTTTACGCTGGCCGGCTCCGAGAAGGTTGGACGGTTGACCGCCGATCAGGGCCGTTTTGACATCATCGATCTGCCCAAAGCGGAATCCGGTGGGATTGCGGGCGGGACGCAGCCTTACGGCATTGACATCAGCCCGGTGGACGATCGCATGTGGTACGGCCGTCTCTTTGCCGACAAGATCGGCTGGGTGGATGCGGAAACGCTGGAGGTGACCGAGTACGACTCACCCATTCGCGGACCCCGACGCATGCGTTTCGACAAAGAAGGCATTCTGTGGGTTTCGGGGTACTCCGAAGGTCAGCTTGCGCGGATTGACGTTTCTGAAGGATTCGAGACCACGGTCTACGATATGCCGGAGTTTTACCCCGGCGCGCGGCCCGCGCCCTACGCCCTCGGCGTGCATCCTGAGCATCAGGACATCTGGCTGAACGAAAACATGACTGACCGCATCTACCGGTTCATCCCGGACGAGGAACGCTGGGTGGTGTATCCGGTACCGCTCTCCGGCACGTACACCCGGGATATGACGTTCATGGCTGACGGCCAGGTTTGTCTTTCGAACAACCCCATTCCACCCCCGGCGCTGGAAGGCGGCAAGCTCGAGATCATCTGCCTCGATCCGGATTACGATCCGACGACTGAAGCGGAGCAGCTCTTGAGGGTCACTCAGCGCTGATCAGTCCTCGTTCTGCGGGCCGCCCCAGTTGGACGGCCCGTAGCCCGGGTGCATCAGCTCCTTTTCGAACCGCGCGTCTGCCGCCTGGCGGTGGCAGTCGGCGCACGGGCTCAAGAAACCCTCGGGCCAGGTTGCCATCTCCATCTGCTTCGCCACCGGATCGTGGGCGGCGAGGAACGCCGGCAGCTCCGTGATGCGCAAAGGCGCATCGGCGGGCAGGTTCCGTAGCATCTCGTTCATGACGGTCGGTTTGCCGGGACGGAGCGCCTCTTTCTGCAGATAGGCGGAAAGGTGGCGGGCGGTGTCGGGGTCGAGCTCCGCGTTGTCGCCAAAGTGATCCTCGAGACCGGCCATGACTTTGTCCCAGCTCGACGCGGGCAGGAGCCCCGGCGGATAGGCGAGATGGCAGGCGCCGCACCCCTCCTCGTACACCGCGTCGGTAACGTAGCCGGGGTTCTGACCGGCGTAGACGTTGACGACCACACCATAGATGCCAAACGCGAGGATGGCGGTGAGGCTCAGGGTGCCAAGGGTGTTGCTCAGTGTGTTCATTGCGGATCTCCCTTCAGTGCGGATCACATCTCTCGGTTGAGCGTCATAGGGTTAACAACCATGTCATGACGTCACCTTTCTCCTGGTCGGTGCATTCGCGGCCAAAGGTCCACTTACAGTTCCGATATAGCCACTTATTGATCTTCTTCTTGTCCGTCAAGCGCTCGGGATTGACCGAACGCGCCAGCGGTTCGATGAGCTTGCCCGTCCGTTCGTGGCGACCTTCCACCGTGAGGTCTTCAGTATGACAGGAGGTGCAGCGCCGGCCGTCGACGTTACGAAACCACAATGCGCGTCCCGCCTCCTTGCTGAACGGGGTGGCGGCTGTCGCCTGCCATTCGTCGAGCAGCTCAGCCGCGGCTGGCGGCGTTTGTGCGGCGGCGCTGCCGGCGAGCGCAACGCTGAGAAAGACGACAAGACGCCCGCTCATTCCGGCTTCGCCTTGCGGCCGTTGATCATTGCAGCGATGAGGTTCTCGCGCAGCCGGTAGCTTGTGAACAGCACGCCGGCGACGTGCACGCAGACAAGTGCGGTTGTGGTGTCCGCGGCGAGCTCGTGGATGCGTTCGAGCAGGCCACCGGGCAGGTTGGCAAAGCGCCCTGCGAGCGGGCCGTTGCCTTCCATGCCGTACAGCGTCATGCCACTCAAGCCGGTGATGGTGATGGCAAAGAGCAGGGCAACAATCATTGCGGCGCCGGCGGGGTCATGGCCACCATAGCGGCGCGCGTTGCCGCGCCAGAGTGCCAGAAGGTGTTGCAACGATGACGTGGGGGAGCAGATGAAATCATTGAAACGCGCGTGTGGCGAACCCAGGGCGCCCCAGACCAGCCGGAAACTGACCAGTAGCAGGACCGTGTAGCCGATGTGGGTGTGCAGCGCGCGCCAGTTACCCTCCAGCAGATAGGCTGCAGCGAAAAAAGCAACCAGGGACCAGTGAAACAGGCGCACCTGCAGGTCCCAGACGACAATGGGCATGGCGGCACCGGCTGGGCTGGAGTGCGTAATGTGCCCAAATTACCCCGGCGAGGCAAAACTGAGGCCGGGGCGACGTGCCATGCACCGTGCATTACACTGTCCGACTGGCTACGGATAAGAATAGAGGGGGGTCCATGGCAGCCAAAGGTACCGTGCATCTGAGAATCACCGCGGTTGTCATCGGTTTGATTGGACTGGTCATGGCGGTGCAGGGGATTGATCTACTCGTCGCCGGGGGCACGCCTTACTACGCGCTGGCGGGTGTGCTCATGACGGCAAGCGGCGTGCAGCTCTTCCGCCGGCAACCGAGCGGCTTCCACATCTACGCCGTTGTGCTGCTCATCACGCTCGCCTGGGCGGTCTACGAAGCGGGCACCGACTTCTGGATGGTCGGTTCACGCATCTGGCTGGTGGGCATCTTTGCGCTGCGATTGTGCATGCCGGGCATCCGCCGCGCGGTCTGGGAAGACGAAGACCGTCCGTTTGTCAGAGCGCCCCTGGTCATGGTCTGCGCCCTGGCGTCATTTGCCGTTCTCGGCAGTATGACCGCCAATCTGCTCCTGAAGCCGGTGCTGGCGATTGAAGACATGGTTTACGGTGAGCCGCAGAACGAATCCGACTGGACGGCTTATGGCGGCAGCCAGGCGGGCACCCGTTACGCCCCTCACGACGCCATCAACCGCGACAATGTGGCTGAGCTCGAGCAGGTCTGGACGGCGTATACCGGTCGCGTGGGTCGTTTCAGCGCAACCCCGATCCAGATTGAGGACGGCATTTATCTCTGCACCGCACAGAACGTGGTCATTGCGCTCGACGGTGACACCGGCGAAGAGCGATGGCGCTTTGATCCGGAAAACGACACGCCGGCGTTCGGCATTCTGGGCAACTGTCGGGGGGTCACGTACTACCACATTCCAGACAGACCCAAAGGGGAACAATGCGCGGAACGCATCTACACGGCAACCACCGACGCCAGGATGATTGCGCTCGATATGCATTCGGGTCTGCCGTGTGACGAGTTTGGCGACAACGGTGAAATTTCACTGCTTGCGGGCATGGGTGAGGTCAAGCCGTTCTACTATTTCGTGACGTCGCCCCCGACGGTGGCAAGCGGCGGCCTCGTGGTGGGCGGCTGGGTGGCCGACAACCAGGAAACTGAAGAACCGTCGGGCGTCGTCAGAAGCTACGATCCACGCACCGGGGATCTATTGTGGGCGTGGGACATGGGTCGGGAAGGTGACACGGCGTTACCGCCCGAGGGTGAGAGCTTTACGCGAGGCACGCCAAACGTCTGGAGCCTGACGTCAGCCGACGACGAGCTGGGTCTCGTTTACGTCCCGACGGGGAATGCCACACCCGACTACTTCGGCGGTCATCGCACGGCCATCATGGACGAGTTCGCGAGCTCCGTGGTGGCGATTGATGCCAACACCGGCATCTCCCGCTGGCACTTTCAGACGGCGCATCACGACATCTGGGATTACGACGTGCCTTCGCAGCCGACCCTGATTGATCTCACGATCGACGGGGAAGGGCACAAAGCGGTCATTGTGCCCACCAAACGGGGTGAGCTCTTCGTACTCGACCGGGAAACCGGCGAGCTCATCACCGAAGTGACCGAGCGACCCGTGCCGCAGACTGATCTGCCTGCCGAGCGTACGAGCGCGACGCAGCCCTTTTCTACGGGCATGCCGTCGTTTGAGTATCCGTACGTTCACGAAAGCGACATGTTCGGCATCAGCCCGTTCGACCAGATGGCCTGCCGCAAAGCTTACCGCGGCTTGCGCTACGAAGGACCGATGACGCCGCCGTCGGTGCAGGGCACGCTCCTTTATCCGGGTCCCGCGGGCGGGATGAACTGGGGCAGCGTGGCCGTGGATGAGCAACGCCAGCTGATGGTGGTCAATACCATGCATCTTGCGTTTACGGTGCACATGATTCCGCGGGAAGACGCGCTGCCGGAATCGGAGGACGGGTTCACGAGCGGCTATGGCATTGGCGGTCCGCAGCGCGGCACGCCGTTTGCGGCCAGGGTCAACATGTTTGCATCACCGTTGGGTATGCCTTGCCTCAAACCGCCGTTCGGCGAGGTGGCCGTGGTGGATCTGACGACGCAGCAGGTTGTCTGGCGGCGTGGCGCGGGTTTCTGGGACATGGGCTTTCCGTATGCCGCAGGCTCCATCGTGACCAAGGGGGGCCTCATCTTCCAGGCCGGGGTGGTGGGCGGACAGATTTACGCCTACGACGTCTTGAGCGGTAAAGTGCTCTGGGAAGAGCCTCTGCCGCGCCCGTCGGACGCCACTCCCATGTCTTACGTCAGCCCCAGAACGGGCAGGCAGTATCTCCTCGTCACGGTGCCCGGCACCGGGCGGGGCGTTGGCGATGGCGACAGCCGCGAGCAGCCGGAAGCGGTGGATCAGGAAGGTGGCAAAGTCATTGCCTATTCGTTGACGGAATAGTGGTGGCGGAATAGTCCCGGGAGTGCAACCGCAGCTGAGCTTCAACCGCCCCTGTCACCCGGGGCGCGGATGATGAACACAGGCTTCTCTTCGCTCACCTTGGCCCAGGATTTCCCCGTTTCGGTCACGCTCATCAGATACATGACCTCCTCCGCAATCTTCTCGGGGGTCATGAACACAGCTGCGTCCGTGCGCTGTGCCTCTGGAATGATGGCCGTGTCGATGCCGCCGGGGCACAGCGCGTTGATACGGATGCCGCGCCCGGCGAGCGTCGGTCCGAGGCTGCGTACCAGGCCGACCACCGCGTGTTTGCTCATGGCGTAGAGTGGATCGACGCTGTACGGCGTAACGCCCGCGAGCGATGCCGTCACGACGATCGCGCCGTCGCGCTCGAGCAACGGCAGCAATGCCTGCAGACCAAAAACCACGCCGTCGACGTTCACGCCCATCATCCGGCGATAGCGCGCCAGCGTCATCGCGTCGAATTGATAGGCCTCGAGTGGCGCGTCCGGCGGTGCAATCTGGATGCCCGCGTTCAGGTGGATCCGGTTCGGCGTGCCCATCTCTGCAAGCGCTGCGACAATTGCCTGCCAGTCGTCTGGACTGCCCACATCACAATGCCGGTATTCGACGCGTTCGTGCCGGGCAAGCAGGGCGCCCGCGTCGTCGGCAATGTCCAGCGCCAGGACACGATGTCCGGCGGCGGCCGCGGCTGCGACGGTTGCGGCGCCGATCCCTGAACAGGCGCCGGTGACAACCCAGAAGTCGTCCGATTCTTTGGTCATGGCTTTCCCCCCCAATCGATACCCGCAAGCCTACCAGCAAACGCCCCCGCAAAAGTCAGCGCCGCCGCTGCGCCGAAAATTACCGGTGCTGCGCCGTATTTTCGGTCCGGGTGCGTCGATATTTTCCGAAGAACGAATACCGCCGATTTTGGCTGCGGCCACTCGATATCGACTAAGTCATTGATAAATATAAATAAATAGGCAATTCAGCGACCGTTTTCGAGTGCCTGGCACGCCGATTGCTCTTAACAGGGCGAACACAAACCGTAACTGGCACGACACCATGAAAACGACATCGAAAACCACGCGCAGCACTTTGACCGCCATTGGCCTCGCGGTCAGCGCCGTTCTGGCCATGCACTACACCCAGGAAGCGCCGCCTGCGCCCGAGGGTTTGGCTCCGGCAGCACCCGCACACGGCGTTGCAGTGGCGACACCGGCTGAGCCTGTGGTGGACGTCATGCCACTCTCGTCAGCGACGCCCGCGGTCATCGCCGATGCCGCGGTCGTGTCTGCGCCAGCGGTTGTGGAAGCAGACCCTGTCTTCCACAACCCGCGTGCCGCAACCGGCGAGACGGCGGTACTCAAGCGGTTTGTGGTTCGTGCCGACGCCGCTGACATCGCAGCAGTGAGTGAGTTTGTTACTGACAGCGGTGGCCGGGTGATGTCTGCCAGTGATACCCAGGCTGTCGTTTACCTGACCGCAGCGGATTACGCGGACCTCACTTCCCGGGTGACCATCAGCGCGTTCGAAGACCAGATTGTGACGATGAGCAGCACGGTATCGGCCACGTCGACTTATTACTCGAATACGTACTACAACATCTCGCCGATATCGACGATTACCGACTCGACGTCCCTGCCGAGCGCCACGCAGGTTGGCGTTGCGGTTCTCGACACCGGTGTGGCCCCGCGCAGCGATCTCAACGTGGCGGGCGGTGTCAGCATCGTGCCGCCGGCGCGTGCGGAAGAATACGCGGATGGGTTTGCCGGCGTCGGCTACAGCGGTGACGAAGGCATCACGTCCTGGACCAGCAGCTGGTCGGAGTATCTCGACGACAATTCTGCAAACGGCGGTGACATCCGCGCTGACGTCGTGGACGGTGAGCCTGTCATGCGCCTGCGCGGCGACGGCAGCTACAAAGCCAACGACCGCGCGGTCAATCTGAGCGGTGCGCAAACGGCGTTTCTGACGTTCGACTGGAAGCCGGGCAAAACCGAAACCGGTCGCAGCGCAGGATTTTCCGTGGAGGTCTACAGCCCGGGTTCCGGCTGGACCGCCATTGAGCAGATTGCGCGAAGCCCGGCTTCGGTCTCCAGCGATGATGATGATGACGAGTCGAGCCTTACGACGGATCAGAACTTCTGGCGCACGGTGGTCGTTGATCTGACGCCTTACATCTCCAGCGGCACGTGGATCAGCTTCTCGACGTCGGATGCGTCAGGCTACGAGACGCTCATCGACAACGTCAGCGTTCAGTACAGCATTCCGGACACGCAGACGAAGGACGGCATGGGTCACGGCACGCACATCGCCGGCATCATCGGCGCTGACACCTCTACGGCCAACAGCCAGTATCAGGGTGTGGCCGCGGGCGTGCCGATCTACTCATTCCGCGTGCTCGACAGTCATGGCCACGGCTACGTATCAGACGTCATCGCTGGCATAGATCAGGTCAAGAAATACGCTGAGAACGGTCACGTCCGCGTGGCCAACCTCTCGCTCGGGACCGGCATCGAGCAGGACGCTGCCAACGATCCGCTGGTGCAGGCCGTTGAGGCGCTGTGGGATGCCGGCGTGGTGGTTGCGGTATCTGCGGGTAACTACGGCCGCTACGGTCACTTTACGGTCACGAGCCCGGGTAACTCACCCAAGGTGGTCACCATCGGTTCGCTGACGTACGGCGCGAACGGCGATCTGGTCGGCGCTGACGTATCAGACTTTTCCTCGCGCGGTCCGACGCTGCGCGATCACTACCTGAAGCCCGATCTCGTGGCCGCCGGTGACGGCGTCATCTCCACGATCGCACCGGACAGCAAGCTCCTGCGACTCCTGGATCAGAACAAGGTGGGCTGCACGACCCCGGACTGCGGCACCGGCTATCTGAAGATGTCCGGCACCAGCATGGCAACCGGGTTTGCCTCGGGTGCTGCTGCCCTGATGCTTGCCCAGGATCCGAGCCTGACCCCGGCGACGGTCAAGGCGCGCCTCATGCGCTCCGCAACCAAGATCGACGGCATCGACGCGACGGTGATCGGCGCGGGTGTGCTGGATGTGAACGGCGCGCTCGCCGATACGGGGGTCGTTTACGGTGAAGCGCTCTCACCCAAATTGGCTCGTTCCGAAGAAGGCAACGTGGTGCTCATCGAGGACACGGCGATCCTCTGGGGCGACACCGCCTGGAGCAACGGTTACCTGTGGGCGAATGGCTACCTCTGGGCCAACGGCTACACCACCGCCGACGGCTATGTCTGGACCGACGGCTATCTGTGGGCGAACGGTTACCTCTGGGCTAACGGGTACCTGTGGGCGAACGGCTATCTCTGGGCCAACGGCTATCTGTGGGCGAACGGCTACCTCTGGGCCAACGTGGTCTCCGGCGTTCAGTAAGCCGCAGGAGAATCGGGAACAACAACGGCTCATCCCTGTGGATGGGCCGTTGTCGTTTCAGGATGCCGGTCCGACTCAGTCCTCGATGGGAATGAAGCCGCGGCCGTTAATGCTCGTGCCGACGTATTCCGTCAGCTGCGAGCGGTGTGGGGCATCCGGTAGTACGGTGATGTCGATGGGCTCACCCGTGGTCAGCGCCTCCCAGCGGCTGCGCCGGACCCAGTAGGGATGCTGGTAGTCGCGGCCATTCCAGGTGTAGCTCACTTCGATGTCGTAGCTGGGGCTCGAGTTGCTGGAACCTTCCGATTTGTTTTTTGCCTGTATCGTCCCCTGAACGACAACGCCGTCAGCCTCCAGCGCTTCCTCCAGCTCAATCTGACCGTGCAGCATGTAGGCGCCGAAGACGAGCACGCCGGCGATTGCCAGCACTGCGCTCGCGGCGACCAGACGAAAGAAACCGCGCCAGAAACGACGGGAAAGCGCCTCGCGCCGTTTGCGCCGGGCGGCGATGACGTCTGCGAGCCGTGTGCGGCGCAGCTCCAGGAGCAGGCTGACGAGATCCAGCAGCAGCTTCGCGGCGAACACGCCCAGCGTAAATTGAAACTCCGGACTTGCCGGGTAGCGCCAGGCGAAGAAGAGCCCGAGCCCGATGGTCACGAACACCCAGAGCCCGTTCAGATAGGGAGTAAACACCAGCCGGAGTGCGGAGGTGTCTTTGTAGTCTCCGCGGATGATGGTCGACCAGACGAACATGACGGCGTAACGGGCGAGCAGCATGTATCCGCACAGCTCGACCAACGGATGTAGATCGCTCGCATCCGCCCAGTCGATCCCGATGTCTTCCGTTGGCAGAGCCAGTATCAGAGCGCCGAGCGCGAGCATCAGGCCGCCGAACTTGGCGATGAAGAAACCGCCCAGGAGCGTGCCCCAGAACAGCGTCGCGCCGCGGCCCACGTCAAAGAGATGGTTGCCGAAGGGATTGCCGAAGAGTGCGGCCGCAAAGAGACGCAGCCACGCGAACAAGCCAATCACGGCAAGCTCGAGATAGATGACCACCAGGAGGTCGTACGCGCTGAATTCGGTGAAAAGTACGACGGCGAGCAGCAGGGCGTTGTAGCCGACAAAGCTGACGAGCGGCAGGCTCTGCGAGTCGCCGAATTTCTGCTGCATCGTGGCGGGGGAGGCGGCAACTTCCATGGGCACATCCTGTGTGAAGCGCCGCTGAGTATTGTCGGATTTGGCGGGCCGTACGTTGAACGGATGCACCAAACTCGCCGATGCAATCAGTCATGTTTTCTGACAGAAGCGGGTAGTAATGGGGGAGGCAGCCGGTTAGGCTTCGCGCGGATGCTGTACGCCATTCTTGCCATTCCCGCTGCCTTCATGATCTACCGGCTGTCGGTCGGGGATGCGCTTGCGGGCGAACTGCTGCACGGTAGCGGTGAGTTTTCCGCGCGGCTCATGATTGTTGCGATGGCGGCCACGCCGCTCAGAAGCCTGTGGGCGCAAGCGCGCTGGACCCAGTGGCTGGTCAGGAATCGGCGTGCGTTCGGCGTCAGCGCGTTTGCCTATGCCCTGCTGCATACGGTGTTCTACGTCATCGACATGGAAACGCTCGCGCTGATTCTGGCCGAGTTCGGTGCGCTCGGGATCTGGACAGGCTGGCTTGCGTTTGGAATATTTCTGCCGCTGGCGGTTACCAGCAACGACGCGTCGGTGCGGCGTCTCGGCCCGGGCTGGCGTCGCTTGCACAAGCTTGTCTACGTGGCGGCGGTGGCCACGCTGGTACACTGGATTTTCGTTCACAACAACGCAGTCGCTGCGTGGGTACATTTCATTCCACTGATCATTCTGGAGGTCATACGTGTCAGGAAAACGGTTTACGCATAACGCAACATGGTTGATTGCAGGAGTACTTCTGCTGGGTGCAACGCAGGCGAGCGCCACGGGAATGATGTCCTGTGATGCAGGTCCCGAGAGCGGCTGGCAGGAGAAAGACAGCCTGCGCGAGAAACTCGAAACCGAAGGGTGGAAAGTGCGCAAGGTGAAAGTCGACGAAGGCTGCTACGAGGTGTACGGCACCACGCCCGAGGGTCAGCGAGTGGAGGCGTACTTCGATCCGGTCAGCCTCGAGAAGCTGTTGGTTGCCCGCCGCGGCGAGATCCTGTTCAAGAAAGGCGAATAGCCGATCGCAGGGTCCGGTGTCAGCGTCGCGCTGGCACCGGATGCACCCGCCTCGACGCGTTCACCGCTGGAGTGAACGCAGCTTGATCAGCCGTTCGTCGTCGGCGCCCAGGTATTCTGTCAGCACGGCGGTCACGTGCCGTGTGTCCAGCGTGCCCGCCTCCTGCATGGCCTCGAGATCTGCCCAGTCCTTGGTGCGGTTGAAGAACGCTTTGAACACGGCGAGATCGGGACAGCTCAAGAACGGGACTTTCTGACCCGCAAAGTCTTCCCAGCGCACACGCGTCTGCACCTCCTGGTGATAGGGAGTGCTGTTCAAGAAAAGATCCACAGGCGTTGCGTCCCACCAGAGGCGGATCTGTGTATCGCGGATCAGCCGCTTGAGATCGTCCGCAGAGTGCGCCACGTCGGCCGGTAACGCTGCCAGCGCTGCTTCCGCCTGTCCGGCGTCCACGAAGAGGTTGATGTCGATGTCGATCGTGCCTCGGGCGGCCTGGGTACACCAGGCGAGCGCCAGCGCGCCGCCGAACGCGTGGGGTAGATCAGCCGCTGCCAGGCTCGTGTGACAGGCCACAATCTTGTCGACGAGGCTGATCATGTGCCGAAGCGGGGGAATTCGAGCGCAGGGGCGGGGCGGCTTGGAAACTGTTCCGCAAGTTCCAGTACCTGTGCAAGCTCTTCCCCACGTGGCATGCCGTGGCGTTCGCGGATGCGCCGCCGCAGGGTGAGATCCACGCTGTAGCCGCTCGCCTCGAGAATACGCATGAAAACGGCAACGGACGGTACCTTGAGGTTGTGCTCGTATTGACTGAGCGTCGCGTGTGACGTACCGGCGCGACGCGCGAGCTCGCGTAGACCGAGCCCGGCGGCGGTGCGCGCGTCACGTAGTGTGGCGCCAACGGAATCCATGAGCATGATCTTCTCCTGTGCGTCGGGTCCAGTATACGGGAATAGGATTTAAAATGGTATCCAAATGGATACCAAAATAGATGCCAAAAATGGGAACCGATGTCGACGATCAGCGGACGCACGGCCTGATTTGGTTGCATATAGTGTGCAATCATTTATATTGGTTGCACTTCATGTGCAGGGAATAAGCGAATGCGGGCAATTCACACGATGCAGCGGGACAGCGCCGTTGCCGCACTCAACGTGCTGGGTGAAACGGTGACGGTGCTGGGTGCGGGCGATCCGAGCAAGCCGTTTGAGGTGCACGTGCAGGAAGGTCGGCGTGGTGGCGGGCCACCACCGCATCATCACCCGTGGGACGAGGCGTTTTATGTGCTCGCCGGCGAAGTTGCAGTCACCATTGCCGGAGCGCGCCATGTGGTTGGCGAAGGCGATATGGTCCACATCCCCGGCGGCACCGTGCATGCGTACGAGAATCTCAGCGACAGCGCCAGACTGCTTGCGGTGGTCTCCGATTGCCGCGGTGGGGAGGTGTTTGCCGCCATGGATGCGTCAGTTACGGCGTTACCCCGGGACCTCGAGCTCATGCTGGAGATTGCAGCGGCGCATGGCGTGACGTTTCTGGATCTCGAGGATTGATGTGACGAGTCGAGCCTACGATAACCGTCGGCGCGAAGCGCGCAGCGCTGCAACCGCGGAGCGCATTGTGGAGGCGATGGTGGCCGCCATGGCGGAGGGCAGGGAGGACGTTTCCGTCGCCGAGCTTGCCGCCGCTTCCGGCGTTTCGCTCAGAACGGTCTATCAGCACTTTCCGGACAAAGCCGCGCGCGTTGCAGCCATCAACGAGTGGCTGAGCGTACGGGTCAATACGGCCGTGATGCTGCCGCGAAACGCGGCGGCAATACCCGACTTCGTGGCGAGCACCGTCGACTATATCTTCGACAACGAAACGCTGGTGCGCGCGCAGATGCACCCGGGGCTTGCAAGCGCGGTGCGCATACAGCGTAAGCAGCCGCAGCTCGATGCGTTGCGTGGGCTGTTGGCACCACGCCTGGGGATGGAAGAAGGACGCAGGCTGGCCGCGCTGATTGTGGCCACGCTACGCGCGGAGGCAATCCTCGATTTGCGCGATATCTACGGTCAGTCCCGCGAGGAGATTAAAACAGGCATGGTGCAGCTGGTGGATGGTCTGCTCGAAAGGGTGACGCGAGCGTCTCACTAAGCGTTTCAGTCTCGCTTTTCTACCATGCGTGAGAACACGGCCAGCACCGTTCGCGACGGCGTGTTGTCAGCGGTTGCCTTGACGTGGACGACGTTGTTTTCTGAATCCAGCTCAAAAACGACGGAGGCGGCGCCGCAACAGTCGTTTTCGAGGGTAACGAGTTCAGAAAGCCGACTGCGGATGCCGGAACCACTCCGATAGCTCAGCGACACACGGTCGCTGGATGTGGTCTGGGAAACCAGGGCATCGTGGTTGAGCGTTGACCAACGTGCAGCTCGAACCTCGAGCTGTTGAGCGGTCAAGCTTCAGTATTTGCCAATTTGCGCGTCAGACATGCGAGATTTCCGCCGCGTGATGGTCTCAGCTTAGCGCACTTTCGTTTTCGAGAAAGTAAACGAGAGGATCTGTGTAGTCGACGCTGCCGTACAGGAAGTTGACCTTCTGAAATCCCAGCAGGCGCTGCAGCTTCTCTGGCATAGCCAGCCAGCGTTCGCGCGGTATCCCCACGTATTGGTTTTCCTGCTGGCGCAGCCAGGACAGATTGAAATTCAGATTGATGGAACGGCGGCGTCGATTGCTGGTGCGATTGCCACCGCCTGCGTGCCAGAGCGCGCCATCAAACACAAGCAGTGAGCCTGCGGGCATTTCCGCAAATGTGACGACGGCGTCGGGGTCTATTGCGTCAGTGCTGAGATGGCTGCCTGGCACCAGACGGGTGGCGCCGTTGGCTTCGCTGAAGTCATCGAGGGCGATCAAGGTGTTGGCGATGAACGGGGGGCGCGGACGCGGCAGTGGATAGTGCCCGTCATCCTGATGCAATCCCTGGGGGTCAACTCCGGGGTCCGGGCACATTGCCGTTGCCACGGAAAGTTGAAACTGCGCACCGAGCACGCCTTCGACGATGTGCAGCAGACGCGGATCGATCGCAAGCTGATCCAACGCGTCGGTCTTTGCGAAGAGGTTATGCACGTGCACGGCCTGCATACCGCTGTAACGCCCGCCACGGGAGGCGTCTCGCTCCCCGGTCATCTCGAAGATGGGTGCCATGCGTTGGCGCAGGTCCTCGAGGACCGCTGGTTCCAGAAATCCAGGCACAATGGCGTAGCCTTCTTTGCGGATCGCGGCAACGGCGGCGTCAACACGCGCCCGCGCGTCATCGTCTAGTGATGCGTCATGCGTCAACGATTCAGGTGCTCGCAGCGACATGACGCGCTGGATGTAGGCGGCCTTGTCGAATGCGGCAGGCACGGAAGCTCTCCACCAGGGCGTCGATGTGCCAGGTTACTTCCTGGCGCGGTGTTTTGTAAGCTGGGACACGGAGGAGGGAAGACCCATGAGTGATGAACCGTACGTTCTGATTACCGCCGATACCCATGCGGGCGGCAGCCACGCGCAGTATCGCGAGTATCTGGATCCGGCTTACCGGGAGGCGTTCGACGAGTGGCGCGGCGGTTACAAAAACCCGTCGGAAGAGCACTACGGCTCGAAGAAGATGCGCAACTGGGACTTCGATATCCGCACGGCGGACCAGAACAGTCAGGGCGTGGTGGGAGAGGTGGTGTTCCCCAACACGGTGCCGCCGTTTTACAAGAAAAGTATCGTCACCGCCCAGCCGCCGCGTCCTGAAGACTACGAGCGGTGCCTGGCAGGCATCCGTGCGCACAACCGCTGGCTCAAGGACTTCTGCGCCGAGGATCCGCAGCGTCGTGCAGGTATCGGGCTCATTCTGCCGAATGATCTCGACGAAGCGGTGAAAGACATCGAGTTCATCGCCGAGGCGGGGCTGCGTGGCGGGGTGCTGCTGCCGCTCGTGCCGCCCGACTGCGGTTGGCTGAAGCCGCTCTACGATCCTGCCTGGGACAAGGTGTTTGCCGCCATTCAGGATCACAACCTCGTGATGAACCAGCATTCGGGCCAGGGCTCGCCCGACTATGGCCGGGGTCCGGTGGCCGAAGCGATCTGGATCACGGAGGTTACCTACTACTGCCAGGCCGGCTTTCGTCACCTGATCATGAGCGGGGTATTCGAGAAGTTTCCGCGGCTGAAGTATGTGCTGACTGAATCCGGCTGCGCGTGGGCGCCTGCGCTGCTCAAGCAGATGGACCGCATCCACATGGGTTTCAAGCACGGCGCAATCGGCGAGATGAACTACGAAGGTATGGAATGGGTGCTGAAGGACACGCCGAGTGAGTACGCCGCGCGCAACGTCTGGTACGGCGCAAGCTTTCCGAGCCTCGCGGACCTCGCGGGCATTGAGGAAATAGGCGCGG
The DNA here is from genome assembly GCA_028285415.1 of Pseudomonadales bacterium. Taxonomy (GTDB): domain Bacteria; phylum Pseudomonadota; class Gammaproteobacteria; order Pseudomonadales; family Azotimanducaceae; genus UBA4421. The sequence continues at coordinate 1,094,762 of JANQPF010000009.1, read as the reverse complement.
ATCGGGTGCTGTGGGGGAATGACTATCCGCACTATGAGGGTACGTTTCCGTACAACCTCGAATCGCTGCGCCTGACGTTTGCCGACGTGCCGGAAGACGTGCGGCGCAAGATTCTGGGTGAGAATGCCGCCCGGCTTTACCAATTCGACCTCGACGCGTTGAAGCCGCTGGCGGCGGAATTCGGGCCAACCCCTTCACAGGTCAACACACCCCTGCCGCGCGACGAGATACCGCGTGACAGCATGTGTTATCTCTTCCAGAACGCTTTGTACGGAGGCTGACATGGGCATGCCCGCAGACCTCGGTATTATCGACTGCATGATCGGATTCCCGGCTGAAGACTTTGCCATGTACGACTTCATCCGCGAGCAGTTGAAAGATGGTTCAGCGAATTTTGACTTCCCCGTCGAGTACATGTTCAAGCAGGTGCCGAAGGAGGTTTACGGCAGCAACGATCCGATCTCAATTACGCTTCACGAGATGGACCGCCACGGCATTGAGATTGGTCTGATCGGGGTGGGTGGCGACGTTTCGCGCAAGGCGCTCAAAGACCATCCGGACCGCTTCGTTGGTCAGGGGTCAGTTGACCCTAACAAAGGCATGGATGGAATCCGTGAGATGGTGCGTCAGTACGAAGAGTTTGGCGTACGCTCCTTTGGCGCTTTCAACGCGGGATACAACCCGCAGGTGGGTATCGATGACGCAAAAATGTACCCCATCTACGCGAAGTGCGTTGAGCTTGGCGTGCCGATCTTTTCCTGCGCCGGCGTGCCCGGGCCGCGTTTCCCCATGTGGCCGCAGGAAGTCAGTCGTATCGATCAGGTGATGTACGATTTTCCAGAGCTCGTATTCGTCACGAGACATGGCTGTGAGCCATGGGAAGATCTCGCTGTGAAGCTCATGCTCAAGTGGCCGAACCTGTATTACTCAACGTCGGCGTTTGCGCCGAAACACTATCCCCGGGCGATCATCGACTACGCCAATACGCGTGGTGCTGACAAGGTCATCTATGCGGGTTACTTCCCCATGGGTTTGACGATCGAACGCATCATGCGCGACATGCAGGACGTGCCTTTCAGAGACGACGTGTGGCCGAAGTTTCTTCGTGAAAACGCAATGCGAGTGTTGAAGCTCGCGTCCTGATGCCGTATCAGGACGCGAGCATCCAACGGTCAATCGACCAGAACGTTGAATACCGCCTCTGCCATCACACGATACCCCTGGGCGTTCGGATGTAGCCCGTCAGCGGACAGCTCCGGATTCATGAGGGTGGGATCAACCGGGTCTTGCAAGAGCGTGTCGAAGTCGACCACGGCATCAAAGGTACCGCTCGTGCGTATCCATTCGTTGAGTGCCTGGCGTTTGGCGTTACCCTCCGGCGTGTTGTAGTCAGGCAAAACGAATCCACCGGAGGGCGGCAGGGTGGCCCCGATGGTGACCAGACCCGCGGCTTTCGCCTGGGCAGCAATCTGCGCCTGCACGGCAATGATCTGCTGAGTGGAGATTGGCGGGAAGCTGCGCCCGTAGGTGGCTTCAAGTCCGTCTGGCGCAAACACGCCAAGCAGATCGAGCAGGGCCAGGCCGGCCGGTAAGCCGATGTCGTTGATGCCCTCGAGAAAAATCAGGTGGGTTGCGCCGGAGCGACTGAGCACGTCGCGATCCAGACGCGCCAGCGCGTTTTCGCCCGCCAGCGTATCGGTCACCTGTCCGCCGGAAATACCGGCGTTCACCACCGCCGCTTTCGCGCGACCGGACTTCTTCTTTACAAAAAGCTCTGCCAGAAAATCGGTGTAGCGCTCGTTGAGGTCCACCGGTTCCGGTGTGGTCTGGTCGCCATCGGTAATTGAGTCGCCGAAGGCCACGACCACGGGCAGTCGCGCCTTTACGTCGACGGCCGAAAGAAAGTACCACTGAGTTCGCGCGAGCGCCCCCGGAAGGTCTGGCGCAGCAGTCTGGTCCCCTGAACCGCTCAACTCGTAGTTGGTCTGCAGCGCCCGCATGTGCAGGGTAAGGGGTGATCCGGCCGCGTACTCGTTGATGTGGATGCTGACGGCGAGATCCGATCGGCTGCGCGCAGATAGTTTTACGGGATCGCTGACCACGCGCGCGCCCGCTGGAATCGTGACGGCGCTTTCTCCAGAGAACGTCAGCGTGCGTATTTCTCCTGCAATAGCGCCTTCCACCTGTTTTGCGATGGTTGCGGCGTCAATCGTAAGCGGGGCTGTACCGAACTCGTTCGTGAGCCACACGCGAAACTTCTTGCCGCCTGCGCTGATGCGTACCACCTGTCGCAGTGTAGTGTCGCCGATCTGCGGAAACACGGCGGAAAACTCGTTGGGCGCACCCTCGACAAGCGAGTAGTCCAGTCCCGGAGCGGGCGTCTGGACGGCGGTGGTCCACGTAGCAGCCCATGGGTCTGCAGCCTGAGCGGCTGCGGAAAGTAGCAGCAGTCCTGCGGTGGCGCAGGCAAGCATGCGGCGCAGGAGCGCCTTTGACAGTCCGTTCATTGTTCTCCCCCTATCCCTGACGATGTGTCACCATCAGGCTAGGTGCTCACGAGGCAGAACTCAAGGTGCTGTCGGACGGCCCGCCAAACCAGTTTTCACGCGGTGATCCGTCGCGTATCGTGCTCGGTTTTGCGCGCATCGCGCGCACGGTTCAAGGCTCAATACTTTATGCACCGATTCTCCAGCGGATCACGCCATCTGCGCCTGGTGTTCGCCGCCTTGCTGGGGTCGCTGGCGGCACCTGCCATCGCGGCGCCCTGTGGCACAGACCTCAACCCGGTTTCCACCGAGCTGCCGTACGGCACGGGATGGGGCGTCGACGAGCGTAACACCCGTTATCAGACCCGCAGCAACTTGAACGCGGCGAACGCGGACAAGCTGACGTTGAAATGGTCGTACGGCCTGGCTTCGAATACCCCGCGCTCCTACCCGCTGGTGACCGAAAACACCGTGTTTCTGGGCGACGGTGGCCGGGGTGTCGTTGCGCTCGATCGGGAAAGCGGCTGCGAACGCTGGCTCTTTGCCCACGAAGGCGCGATAAGCACCGCAATCGTCGGCGCTGAGCTGGCCGGTCGCCGGGTACTCCTGTTTGGCGATCGCACCCAGGGTATCTATCTCCTCGATGCGCTTTCGGGTGAGCTCATCTGGCATGCGATGGTTGAGGATCAGCCGCTGCCCTGGTATTCCGGTTCGCCGGTAGTTGCCGGTGACACGGTCTACGTCCCGGTGTCATCCATGGAAGTGGCGGTTGCCGTCAATCCGTTATATGGCTGCTGCACAACGCGGGGTGGACTGGCCGCGTTCGACCTGGCCACGGGCAGCAAACGCTGGTTCCGCCCGACCATCGATGAGCCTGCTGCGCCAACCGGACGGCATTGGCTCTTCGTGCAGAAGTATGGTCCAAGCGGCGCAACCGTCTGGGGCACCCCGAGCTATGATGCAGCACGAGCGCTCGTCTACTTCGGCACCGGGCAGAATTACAGTCATCCGACAACCGATACGAGCGACGCCATTTTTGCCGTCTCAGCCGCTGACGGCGCGGTGGCCTGGGTCACCCAGTTCACGGCTGATGACGCCTACACGGCGGCCTGCAACATCGAAGCGCTCAATCATCCCAACTGCCCCGATCCAATGGGTCCGGACGTCGACTTCGGCGCGCCCACCATGCTGGTGCGTACCCCGCAGGGCCGTGAGCTCCTGATTGCAGGGCAGAAATCGGCGGAGGCGCATGCGCTCGATCCCGCAACGGGTGAGGTCGTATGGACGCAGCGACTTGGCCGCGGTGGCATCATTGGCGGCGTGCACTGGGGGATCGCCGCTAACGAGTCGTTGGGTCTCGTCTACGTGCCGATCAGTGACAAGAAGATATTCGGTTTCCCTTCACCCGGAGAGCCGAACCCAGGTCTTTATGCGCTGGACGTGAACACGGGTGACCGGCGCTGGCACTATTACCGCGAATCCCGGTGTGAGGCGCAGGAATGCGTTTACGGACTGTCAGCGGCCATCACCGCAGCCAACGACGTTGTCGTGACCGGCAGTATGGACGGTTACCTGGAGCTTGTGCACGCAGGCACGGGTGAGCTCCTCTGGTCATATGATGCCTGGCGGGATTTTGCGACCGTCAACGGCGTGCCTGCGGTGGGCGGCGGATTCGACGCCCACGGTGCTTACCTTGCGGACGATCTCCTGTTGGTCAGCGCGGGCTATGCCTACGTGGGGCAGCAGCGAGGCGGGAATGCGTTTCTAGTGTTCGAGGTGGCCGATGGAAATTGAGGGGCTGGCCGGAAGGGGGCGGCGGCTGGCTGCCGTTTGTGTTGACGCTTTGCTGGTGCCGTTGCTTACGATACTCCTGATCATGGTGACTGACGTCGTCGAAGACGCGGAAGACTTTGCGGACAACTGGTGGATGCTGCACGTACTGCTGCTTGCGATTGCCGCTTACCTGCTACTCAACGGCGTCACCCTGTGGCGATACGGCCAGACGCTGGGTAAGCGCCTCATGGGGATTGCGGTGGTGCAGGCGGCCGATTCGCCTACAGGTGAAGTTGCGCCCGCGCCCTTCTGGAGGCTCGTACTGGTGCGTGCCTGGTTCTTTCCGTTGCTGTTTGTCCTGATTCCACCGTACGTCCTGCTTCCGATTCTCGACCAGGTTTTCATATTCGGCAGGCAACGACGGTGTCTGCACGACTGGCTGTGCGGTACGATGGTTGCGCGTATAAAACAATAGACCAAACGGGGGAAGGAGAAGAAGAATGAAATATCTGTTTATCGCCTTGCTGGTGCTGAACTTCCTCGCTGAGACGATGGCGGCAGCGGCGCTGATCGGCGGCCCCGAGGGCCTCGCCGCGGCGGGCACGGGCGGCCAGTGGTCGATGCACTACGGTTTTGCCGTGATTGCCATTGCAAGTGCAGGCCTGTGGGTGTGGCCCTACCGGACAAGCCGGCCGGCTGTGACCGCGGTACTGGGCATTCTGCTGGTGTTTCACACGAGCGTTTTCATCTCCCTCACCGCGGCGGGTGATCAAGCGTTCGGCATGGTGTTGCACGCGGTTCTGGCGGTGATGGCGCTGGTGGCGTTCACCCAGCGCGGCAAATGGTGTGAATCCTGATGCGCTAGGAGAACCAGCGCATGATTCTCATCATCAGGTTCATGAAGGGCTGATCGACCAGCTCGACGATGGTGCCGTCGGGATCGAAGAATGCCACGATGCTTCCCCACGAATCGGGACCTGAGCAGCAAGGTGTAATTGGGGACACGAACGTCACCCCTTGCGCTTTGAGCGCCGCCACGTCCGCCTCGATGTCCGAGCTCGTCAACGCGATCCGGTTGATGCCCAGATGATTGATCGGCAGCGGGTAAGGTTGGCCCGCGTTGAACGGTTCCAGCCACTGCTGAATGACAAGCTGCGATTGCGCCACCGGGTGGGTGAAGACCGCGCCGCGTACACGGATGGGGCCTTGCAGGCCTAGCGCCGCGGCGACCTCTGGTGACTCCGTTTCGGGCAGAGGGCGCGTCAGCTCGTAGCCGAGCATTTGATACCAGGCGGCGGAGCGTTCGAAGTCGCTGACGTTGATGGTGACGTGACCGAGCGCAAAGATGTTCGTTGGGCTCTCCTCGCCCACCTCGCCGCGTGCCTCGGTGAGCTCGTAGAACGTGCCGTCCAGGTCCTGGAGGATGGCAAACCTGCGACCATCGGCGCGGGTTGCGGGTGGGCCGAGAAAGCGCACGCCTTGCTTCGACAGGTGCGCAAAGTCTGCATCGAGATCCGCCGTCAGCATGGCGGCGCTCGCCATTCCGAGATGGTTGATGCGCGCGTAAGGCGGTTCGTCGTTGCGGGGAATCGTGAACTCGATCAGATCTATCAAGCCGCCGGCGTTGCCACCAACCCCAATCAGCTCGCCGTGCAACAGATAGCCGCCTGCGGCTTCGCCTTTCGAGCCGTCATACTCAGTGGGCGTGTTGATGCCGATCGCCCGGGCCATCTCCAGCGTGTTGGTGTCCGGAAAACCGCTCAGGGTTTCGAAGCCCAGGCTGCCGTAGAAAGCGCGCGCCGTCTCGAAACTGCTGACGTTGGTATTGAAGTGGACGTGGGCTTCCACGTTGAGTGTAACGTCTGCGGGCTGCTTGATGCGGACTGTGAGCGCGGCCCCGGGCTCTGTACGCGTAATCTCGATCGTGTTGTCCTCGGCCAGCTCGATCGGCACCTCGTCACCCGTTGCGAGCGCGGGCCCCGCGACGCGCACACCGTTCAGCTCGATGGTGGCGGGTACCCCGGTCGCGCCGCCGGTCACGATGAGGCGCCCCGTTCCCGGGTTGGCGATGAACCTGTCAGACACATCTGTTGACGCTGTCGCATCGAAGGTGCGCAGGTAGCGTGTGAGGTCGACGGTAGTCGCGGCTGCCTGCCATGGGATGACAGCGGCGCTGATGATGAGGAAGAGCCGAAATAGAGTATTCATGCTGATCGAACGGTTGCTTAAAAAACCAGTCTCCCGAGGCTTTCTGCCACGAGCGCGGGTTTTTCCTGTCCTTCTACCTCGACGACAATTTCGTTCATCGTTTCGATCATGCCGCCTTTGATCTCGGCACGCTTCAGCGTGCTGGTGGCGCGGATGCGGGAGCCGACCTTGACGGGCGACGGGAAGCGAATCTTGTCGAACCCGTAGTTGATGGAGAGCTTGTGGCCTTCCAACGTCGGCGCATTGCTTTTTTCGCTGGTCGGCAGGTGTCCCATCACCGCGATCGTCAGGTTGCCGTGGGCAATCGGAGCGCCGAAAGGACCGTCCTTGGCCCGGTCCACATCCACGTGGATCCACTGATGGTCCATGCTGACGTCAGCGTAGTCGTTGATGCGTTCCTGGGTGATCTCGAACCAGTCTGAAGAAGGCTTTGGTTGATCGAGCTGGGAAGTGAGTATCTCCAGCGCGTTTGCCATGTGCGTTTCTGCATCCGTCATCTTTTCTCTCCCTATCTGAGTTGTCAGCGTGCGGCGGTGGTTGCCGGCGTGCGCGCCGGAAAGTGACGCGTCTCGCCGACGGACCAGGCAGCAAATGTGTCTTCGTCCAACCCTGCCGCTTCCCGCGCGATCGCCAGATCCTCGGCCGGGGTCAGCACACCTTCCGCCGAGAGGATAAAGGCCCCCCAGTGAATGGCCATGGACGCTCGCGCCTGCAGATCCTTGTGAATCTCCACCGCCTCGGCAGGATTCACGTGAATGGGTCCCATCATCTGCCGCGGTTTGTAGGCGCCGATGGGAATGACGCCGAGGTCCACCTGCTGCAGGCGCTCGGCGGTTTCTTTGAACTGGTGCGGATTGTAGCCGGTATCGCCACCAAACCATGTGTGAAAGTCAGTCCACGCAACGCTCCATGCTGCCCACAAGGTTTTGTTGCGATCGGTGAGCGTGCGGCCGGAAAAGTGCTGTGACGGTGTGGCCGTGATGACAAGTTCCTCGCCATCCACTTCGAGCCTGCGCTCATCCCACCAGTCCATCTCGTCCACGCGTTCGGCGGCAATGCCTTTGTTGACGAACCAGCGTTTCACACCCAGGGGTACAAAATACCTCGGCGTGTTGCCGAGCGCCTTGATGGTGGCGGTATCCAGGTGATCGTAGTGGTCGTGAGAAATGACAACCGCGTGGATCTCCGGGAGGTCCTCCAGCGCCACCGCCGGTTGGGTAATTCGTTTTGGACCGAGAAAGGATATGGGTGACGCGATGTTGCTGAACATCGGATCCGTCAACACGTTGATGCCGCGATGCTGAACGAGCACGGTGGCGTGGCCGATCCAGGTAACCGTGGCGTTGTCGGTCGGTGCCGCCGCGAGATCCGGGGACGTCACCGGCACCTGGTCGCGCTCCTTGTCATAACGCTGCCATTCGTCCGAAAAGAAGCGTGACCGCAGCACGGAAAACAAATTGGTATTACGCTTCTCCGCATACGGATTGCCGAATCCCGAATCGCGATGATGGGCTGGCAGATCGTCGGCGGCGGTTACCGACAGCGTGCACATCAGGCAGCCGGCAAGCAGCGTGAGGTTGAGTCTCCGGATGGACATCGACAGCTCTCGTTGTAGATCGTCGTTGGCGTTGTAGCCAACCGGCCGTATAGGGTATGTGAAGAGCGGCGTCGAGTTAACCCGGGGATCAGGCCTTGGCGGCGGCTGAAAACGCGTTTACGCGCTCCATGATTTTGTCGATGCGTGCCTGCCAGGCGGCTGCGTAGCGCTCGTTCCAGTCGGCGCCGAGACCGTCGCGGACCACCTGGACGATGCTGTCGAAAAAGGACTGATACATGCCTGGCGTGGCGGCGTAGGCAACCAGGTGGTTGTCGAGCTCCCAGTCGAGGTAACTGTCTTCGCCGAAGAGCTCATCGTTCATCAGAAGTTCCAGCACCGACTCGAACATGCGTCCCTGCATAAGCTGATCGGAATGTTCCATCAGCTGCCGCGCGCCGTCGTCGCGCTCGAAGAAGTCGGCAAATATGTCCGGCACGATGTCACCGGCACGTTCTGCGCAGATTTCGAGGGATTCGACCAGTGCAACCACGTTGTTGTCGTCGCCGATGTTGTTGTTGTCGCTCACTGGGCAGGTTCCAGACCGTCAAAGTATTAAGCCTATCGCGTCGGCGGGCAGGCGTCCTCCCTGGAAAACACCTAGTGACCAGCCTCCAGCCGGGCGCGCAGCTCGAATTTGAGCACTTTGCCCATGGCATTGCGCGGCAGGGTGTCGAAAACCACAACCGCGCGGGGGTGTTTGAAGCGCGCCAGCTGTCCGTCGAACCGTTCGAGGAGCTCGTCCGCGTCGAGCGACATGCCCTCACGCAGCACGATGCAGGCGACCGCAACTTCTCCCCACCTGGGATCTGGACGGCCGACCACGGCGTATTCGGCAAGCTCCGGCATGGCCGCGAGCACGTTTTCGAGCTCTGCGGGATAGATGTTCTCTCCGCCGGAGATGATGACGTCCTTTTTGCGGTCGTCGATGTAGTAGAAACCATCGTCGTCGGTATGACCGATGTCGCCGGTGCGGAACCACTCGCCGTCGAACGATGCGCCGGTGAGTGCGGGCTCCTGGAAGTATTCGTGGAACAGGTTCGGGCCGCGCAGCTGAATCTCGCCGCGTTCGTTAGCGCCGAGCACGCTGCCGTTGTCGTCAACAATGCGCGCTTCGCAGTGCATCGCGGGTTTGCCCGCCGCGCCGAGCTTGCTCTGAGTGGCGGCAATCGGCAGACAGATGGCGGTCGGGGCGCTTTCCGTCATACCGTATATCTGCGTCGCGGGCACGCCGCGCTCGTGCCAGGCGTTCAGCAGCTTGTCTGGCACGGTGGATGAGCCGGTTCCGACCATGCGCAGGCAGGACAGGTCCGTGTTGTTCCAGAGTGGATGATCCATCATCGCCTGGATCACCGCCGGAACCGCCAGAAACATGGTCGGTCGCAGGCGCTGGATGGCCTCCAGCGTTTCGCCCGGGTCGAAGCGGCGCAGGAGCGTAACACGCGCGCCGACGTAAAAAGCAGGCGTCGTCTGTATGTTCAGGCCGCCGCTGTGAAAGAGCGGCAGCACGCTCAGCACATGGTCGAGGGCGCGCATCTCCTGAGCGTGAATGGCGTTCAACGCGTTGTAAAAGAGCGCATCCTGGGTGTGGACAACACCCTTGGGTTTGCCGGTAGTGCCCGATGTGTAGATGAGCAGCACAGGATCTTTCAGATTGCCCGGTTCATCAGGCTCGCTGTCGTCACACTGTGACAGAAGCGTCAGGTATTCGTCATTGCTTGCAATGCAGCGCAGGTCCGGCAGCTCCGCCTCGAGGGTCGCCGCCAGCGCGGCGAACTCCGGCTCGAAAATGAGCAGCCGCGTGTTGCTGTGCGCCAGTATCCAGCGGTGTTCGGGAGTTGCCAGGCGATTGTTGAGCGGCATCACCGAGCAGCGCATGCGGGCGCAGGCAAAGAGCAGAAACAGGAGTTCGCACGAATTGAAACCGAGATACGCGACATGGTTCCCGGGCGCAAGCTCGAGCGCATCGGTCAGGAGATGACAACGGCGCGTCACTTCGCGCTGCATGTCCCCGTACGTGTACCGCTCTTCGCCCAGATCGAGCGCCACACGCTCCCCCGCCCAATTGGCGTTGTAGCGAATCCAGTCGCCGAGGTTGTTCACCGCTTGAGGCTCTCGAAGGCCAGCCGTTCCTGACAGATGTCCGCCGTCCACGGCAGCATGAGCGAGCCGCAGCGCGAGTCGCGATAGAGGCGTTCGAGTCGGAGCGCTCTGAAGATGGAGCGCCCGCCACACACGCGGATCGCCTCACGGCAGAGATCGTTGGCAAACTCCATGACGGTGAATTGTGCTGCGTACGCGCGCAGACGTGCTGCGTCTCCCGGCTGGTACTGCGCTTCGCTGATGGCTCGCAGGAACAGCGCCTCAGCCTGTTCGAGCTTGATGCGCATGTTGGCAACGGCGAGCTGTTTAACGGGGCTGTCGACGTTTGGGCTGACGGGCGGACCGCCTTCCAGCTCGCCCTTCAGGTACTGGCAGGTGAAGTCGAATGCCGCGCGCGCAATACCCAGGTAGGTCGGGCACAGCGTCATGAACATGTGTGGCCACTCCCGCGCGGCGTGGTAGTACATTCCGGCTGGCAGGAGCTCTGCCGTGGCGGGCACGAACACGTCCTCGAAGGTCAGATTCTTCGACACCGTGCCACGCATACCAAGGACGTCCCAGTCGCCGCTGACGCTGAACCCGTCTGCCGTCGCGGGGACGGCCAGGTACATGGTGTTGGTGGCGCTCGGTGCTGCTTCTCCCGCCAGCGTGCACAGCACGCCGTAGTAGTCGGCGTGGCCGGAAAGGGAAGCAAAGTGTTTGCGTCCCGTGACGAGGTAGCCGCCTTCCACCGGGTGCGCCTCGGTGCCGAACGGTGCTTTGCCGGCTGCAGCGGCGCTGTCTGGCTCGGAGAAAGGCTGGGCAAACACATGACCTTCCTCGATGACGCCGGCGTAGATTGCCGCCCTGCGCGCGTCGTGCTGGGCACGCTGTTCGCCGGTCATGCGAAGATCGTCGGCGAGGGGTCCGGACCAGAGCATGGAGGAGGTATGCATGTTGAACGTCAGCGCCGTGCTGCCGCACCAGTAGCCGAGCTCCGCGGAGATCCTGGCGTAACCGGCATAGCCGACACCCATACCGCCGTACTGCTCGGGGATGACCAGGCCCAGGAAACCCGCGTCTCTGAGGTCTTCGTAGTTCTCGGTGGGGAACCGGGCATCGTTGTCGTAGGTAGCTGCCCGCGGTAGAAAACGGTCGCGGCCGAGCTCGCGGGCGGTGCCGATCAGGGTCTCAATTTTGTCCATATCAGGTGACTGCCAGAAAATCTTGGATTGCCCGGGTAAATGCCTCGGGTGTTTCGATGTAGCTCAGGTGGCCCGCGCCGGGCAGGCATTCATACCGGGCGTCGGGAATTGTCGCAGCCATGCGTTCCAACCCTTCAGGGGGTGCGGTGCGGTCGAATTCTGCGGCCAGGCAGAGGGTTGGTATTGTGATGTTGTGGAGGTGACTGCTTTCGTCGAAGGTGACCAGGCATTCGATGACCTGGCGGTACACGTCTGCGGGAAGCGGTGCCATGGTTGCGACACCTGCCTCTATCGCTTCGCGCTTTTCGGGATCGTGAAACATGCCGGTAATGAGCGTGCGTGCGAAGTCGGCGGGCGTTTGTCCGCTGATAATGGGCTGCAGGCGAGCGGTGAGAAATTCCTCGTTCCATGCAGAACCGGGTTTGCCAAAACGGGCGCTGGTCTGCGCCAGCACCACTTTGCTGCAGCGGCCGCCGCGACGTAGCCAGGTCTGTGCAACCATGCCCCCGAGGGAGTGGCCCACAATGGCATGAGGGGTTACGCCCAGAGCGTCGATCAGGTTGTCAAGGCAGTCGGCCAGCGCGTCGAAGGTCAGATGCTGGAGAGGCTGTGACCCACCGTAGCCTGGTACATCCCAGGCGGTGCACTGATATTCAGCAGCCAGCGCTTCCATCTGCAGATCGAAAGAGTGTCGGTTGCCGCCCAGGCCGTGCAGGAAGAGCACAGCGGGACCGGCGCCTGCCGACTTGTGGCTGGGAACGTGGTCCGTCACGCAAGCTCACCCTGAAGCTCACCCGCTGCAACGATCGTTTCGTTGTCGAGCTGCACCGTGCAACCGCGCAGCGGCAGGTCAAAGTGGCCCAGCGTATGGCGCCCGGCAACTTCGTTGGCGCCGGTGCTGTAGAGAAAGTTGCCGCCGAACGCGCGCAGCTCCGTGCCGTTGAAGTCGCGCTTGTCATACATCGACATGGCATCCCATCGCGCAACCGTGTTCATACCCCAGCCAAGGTGGCTCGTGGCGTAGGCTTCTTTGTCACCCCAGGCCTCGAAATAGGAACGCATGAGATCCGCATCCACGCCGCTGCCTTCGATGTTCGTGACGTAGTCGTCTTCGATGGTGAGCGCAATCGGCGCGTCGACGTAGCGTTTGAACGTCAGGTTCACGTCGCCACGATCCATGACAAGCGTACCGTTCACGGAACCGGCGGCGGGGAAGCAGAGGCAAAGCCCGCCCGGCCAATGGGAAATGAGGCCGGGGCGTGCCACATAGCCCCAACCGCCGCCGACGACGGCATTTTCCAGCGACACCTCGAGATCGCTGCCGGCCGCGGAGGACACGTGCAGGTTGCCGGCGGCGCGAAATTTCTTCATGCCGGCTTTCACCCGACCTTCGAGCGCTTCGTCCGGCTCAACCCGCTCGAGCGCTTCCGGGTGTTCGTTGGATACCATGAGTACCCGTGCTCCGCCTTTGAGAATCTGCGGGAGCTCCGCCGCGTGCAGCATACCCTCCACGGTGCAGTCGACGACAAATCCGGCGCTCGAGAGTGCCGCGATCACGGACGCGGATCCTTGAATGGCGTCGGTGGCGCCGGTAGAGCGAATGGGTACTTTGACCGATTGCGGCGGCGTCGGCACGATGACGTGATAGGGCCTGGCGCCGATGCGTTGCAGGGCAAGCTCAGCCAGGTCGCGGTTGACGGCGCGGGATTGCGTTTCGGACAGGATTGCCACTTCTTCGCCTGCTTCGACGTTGCAGCGCCTGAAAACGCGCTCGAAGCAGTCGATCCATTTGCCTTCTATGCGCTCCTGCAGCATCCCCGTCCCCTTCGCGAAAACCATCAATGATACCACCGCTCAGGTGGTGTAAATATGGCGTGTATACTTGGGCCCCGGGGAGGCAGGCATGACAGAACAGTTGTGGCGCAAAAGCGCCGTTTCCATAGCGGCGGGCGTGCGTGATGGCAGCTTCAGCGTGGTTGAAGTGCTGAACGACGTATACGCAAGAATTGATGCAATGAACACGGAGCTGAACGCGATCGTCGAGCAGGACCGGGAGGCCGCCTTCGGCGCTGCCGCGGCGGCAGACGCGCAGGTCAGCGCCGGCGAGCCGCTGGGGTCACTGCACGGCGTGCCGGTCACTATCAAAATCAACGTGGATGTCGAAGGTCAGTCCAACTCCAACGGCATCCCGGCGTTCAAAGACATCGTCGCACCCGGCAACGCCCCCATCGTGCAGAACCTGCTCGATGCCGGCGCCATCATCATCGGCATGACGAATACGCCCGAATTTTCCATGCGCGGCACCACGGACAATCCGCTCTACGGGTTGACCCGCAATCCCTGGGGAGGGCGCTTGAGCGCGGGCGGTTCGTCGGGTGGTGCGGGATCCGCGGCGGCGGCGGGTTTTGGTCCCGTGCATCACGGCAACGACATCGCCGGATCGCTGCGCTTTCCGGCGACGCTCTGTGGGGTTACGAGCGTGAAACCCGGACTCGGCAGGGTGCCGGCTTACAATCCGTCGGCTACCGCAGAACGGGGACTGCTCTCGCAGCTGATGTCGGTGCAGGGGGTCATCTGCCGGGAAGTGGACGACGTTGCGCTGGCGATGCCATCCATCATTCGCCCTGACGCGCGTGATCCCTGGCATGCGCCCGTGCCGTTCTCCGGACCCGATCTCGAGGCGCCGCTGAAAGTGGCTTTTACCCGCAACGGTCACGGTTACGACATGCACCCCGAAATCATCGCCAACCTGGATCGGGCGGCGATATCGCTGGAGCGCGCCGGCTACGTTGTCGAAGAAGTGGAGCCACCGCCGATAACGGAACCGGCCCACGGCTGGTTCAGCGTCGCCATTCTCGAAATCAAATTGACGCTCGATCCGCTGGCGCAGGAGTTCGGCAGCTCTACCATCCAGAATATCTTCCGAAATTTTTACGACATATCCGACATGGTGGATCTGGACGGCTACTTTTCCGGCATCGCCGCGCGTTCGGGCATGGTGCGCAAGTGGTCTCAGTTCCTCGATGAATACCCGCTCGTGCTGACCCCGTTTCTGATGCGGCAGAGCTACGACTATGACTACGATGAGACGAAAGCCGGCTTGAAGGATATGTTCGATTCGGCGATCTACAGCTACGGCATCAACTACCTGGGCTTGCCTGCTGGGGTAGTCCCGGCAGGTTATGCAGATGGCGCACCGTCCTGCGTGCAGATTGTTGGTAGACGCTTCCGCGAAGACCTGATTCTGCAGGCGCTCAAAGTCATCGAGGACGATGTGGGTGTCATGTCCGAGGCGCTGTGGGCCCGCGAATGAGGCCAAATTGCGGTTGAGGCTTTGTCTGCGGGCGGTAACATGTGGACGGCCGCGTTTCACCCGCAGGCAGAGGTCCAGACATGGCAGTAACCGGTGATGGCAGAATTGGTGGCGGGACAAAGAAGGTGTTGTACACGCTGCAGACGGCGCAGCGGATAGGTCTCGTCAACTCGGCTAAGGCGCTCACTTCGCACAACGCCTGTAAAGCCTGCGGTCTCGGCATGGGCGGGCAGCGTGGCGGCATGACCAACGAGCTTGGTGAATTCCCGTCGGTCTGTAACAAGAGCGTGCAGGCGCAGTCCACTGATATCCAGGCGCCCATTCCTGCCGAGGTTTTTCAGCACAGTCTCGCCGAATTTCGCGAACTTTCCGGCTTTGAGCTCGAGCACTTGGGGCGGCTTGGCCGTCCGCTGCACAAACCCGCGAAAGCGGACCGCTTTACCGAGGTGAGCTGGGAGTTTGCCGTTGGGCGTGCAGCATCGCGTCTGCGTGAGGTTGATCCCGCACGTTCGTTTTTCTACAGCTCCGGCCGGTCCTCCAACGAAGCAGGTTTTCTGCTGCAGCTCCTCGCGCGGCTTTACGGCACCAACAATATCTCCAACTGCTCCTACTACTGTCACCAGGCGACCAGCGAGGCGCTTGCCGGAACCGTGGGGACAGGTACCGCAACCGTTGAACTGGAGGATCTCGGCGGGTGCGACATGTTCTTTCTCATTGGTGCCAATCCGGCGTCCAATCACCCGCGTTTGCTGCACAAGCTGATTGAGCTTCGGCGGCGGGGTGGGAGCATCGTTGTCATCAATCCGATGCGCGAGCCGGGCCTGGTGCGCTTTGCTGCGCCCAAGCTTTTGAGCTCGTTGATCAAAGGCGGCGATGACGTTGCCAGTATCTATCTGCAGCCTCGCACGGGATCGGACATAGCGCTCTTCACCGCTCTGGCCAAGGCGGTCGGTGAGTTGGGCGGAACCGCCAGGGCTTTCATCGAAGCGCATACTGCAGGCTTCGCGGATCTGGTGAAGCACCTCGACCAGCAGGACTGGGATACGCTGATCTCGCGCTGTGGGGTGGATCGGCGCCAGATCATGGCGGTCGCGGAGCGCTACTGTGAGGCGCAGCACGCCATATTCGCGTGGGGCATGGGCATGACCCACCATCAGCATGGCGTCGACAATATCGAGTGGATCAGCAATCTGGCGCTGATGCGCGGCATGGTGGGGAAACGCTTTGCGGGCCTCCTGCCGCTGCGCGGGCACAGTAACGTTCAGGGCATTGGCACTATCGGCGTGAAACCGGTATTGCCCGACGCGGTGTTCATGCGGATGGAAGAGGCGTTTGCCATCGAGCTGCCGCGCGGTCCCGGCCAGCACACGCTCGCCTCGATGGAGGCAGCGCACCGGGGTGAAATGGACGCGGCCGTGCTGCTGGGGGGAAACCTCTTTGAGGCAACGCCTGACAGTCGCTGGGCTGAGCAGGCTCTCGACCGGGTTGGCTTCAAACTGTATCTCACGACGACCCTCAACCGTGGCCATGTGCACGGGGTGGACGCGGGTGAGGCTCTGATCCTGCCGGTTTGCGCCCGGGACGAAGAGCCGGAGCCAACCACGCAGGAATCGATGTTCAACTACGTTCGTCTGAGCGACGGCGGCATCGAGCGAATTGCCACGGTGCGCTCGGAGTCGGCGATCCTGGCCGACATTGCGGCCGAGCTCCTGCCCGACGCTGCGGTCGACTTCCACGAGTTCCGCGGGCATCAGAAAATCCGCCAGGCCATTGCCCGCGTCGTACCTGGCATGGAGGATCTCGAAGATATTGACGTGGCGAAGCGCGAGTTTCACGTGCGCGGGCGGCTGCTGCACACCCCCGAGTTTCGAACCCCGGACGGCCTGGCGCGATTTGTGGTGTCGGACTCTGCGGGTCTCGGCACAGCGAACCGCCCGTTTACCCTCCTGACCATGCGCAGCGAAGGTCAGTTCAACTCGATCGTGTACGAAGAGCAGGACACCTACCGTGGTGCAACAAGCCGCTGGACGGTATACATGAATGCTCAGGACGCGACTGACCTCGGCGTCGTGCAGGGTGATCTCGTTGATCTCACCACCGACCAGGGGTGTATGTCAGGGGTTGCGGTCAACCTGTTCGACCTGCCGCGGGGATGCGTCGCCGCGTATTACCCCGAAGCGAACGTGCTGTCGTCGCGGGACACCGATCCCCGCAGCCACACCCCGGGTTTCAAATCGATTCCGGTATCGATAGAACCGGTTTGAGACAGAGTGGCTCAGCCGCTCCGGTCGAGACGATAAACCGCAATGAGCGCCTCAGCCTCCGCGGGGCTGGGAAAACCCGCGACGATGTCAGGATAGTCCGGCTCGTATTTCTCGACGTAGGCGGTCAGCACCTCCTGCCAGCCGTCTGTCACGGGAGTCGCCTGCAGGGCATAGGTGTTGTCGCCCAGGCGCATCTCTACCGGGCTGCCGGAGCCGATCATGCTGACCCAACCGCTGTCTTTCGCGCCCACGATGTGTAGCTCGTCGTCGTGCTCGATGACCCAGATGATGACCACCCTCGGCAGCGTGCCAGGCACCTTGAGCTTGATTTCGTGAGTCGCCGACGTATCCGGCCAGCTGGCGGGAGCCGCGGTGGCGTTGCCGCCGATGAAGAAGCCGGGCAGCGGGCCTAGAGGGGCCAGCAGCGCCACGCCGACGCCCAGGATAACGACAATCAGGATGATGATTTTCAGAACTTTCACAGGCAGATCCCCATGTTGCCGGCAGAATGCCGTACGTTGCGCGCGAAGGTACGCCAGCTTGTGACGAGCCGTCAACCGGGTATCAGGTGGAGGTGGCGTCAATCCACTTGCGGGCATCTTCCTCGCTGCGGAAGGCGTGAAGATCCACACGCTCTTCGCAGCTCCACAGGCCGTAGGCCCGGCACATACCGTATGCGGCGTTGTTCGCGGCGATTAATGCAACGCGGGGCTTCGTCGGCCTCGATGGGTGGCGGGTCATGTGAAATAGCTCTGCCGTGGTGAGATCGATCGATTCCGGAGCAATACGCCACAGTTGCGGGAGCTCGCAGCTGAACTCGGGATCCTGCTGAATTTCCTCAAAGAGCCGCACCAGGTTTTCCGCGTTGACGGGCCCGTCCAGGCTGACGTGGAGTTCTCTGTTGACGATACGGTACTCAGGCACTGCTGGTCGCCGCTGTGAGGGTATCCAGCCAGAGCTGGTTGAGCTGCCAGATGGATTTCTCGAAAGGGCTCAGACGGCCCTGGCGGGTGCCTGCCGCTTGAAGCCCCTGCCACGGTCCCGCGTTTGCCTCAATGTCTTCCGTGTGTATCGCGTGAAACATCCCCCGCATTTCCTTGAGACTGGCGTCGCTCATGGCCTCGCGCAGGCTTGGGTGAAGGAGAATGTGAATCTCCAGATCCATCTGGTCGTGCGCGCGCGGATGCAGTTGGTACCAGGCGCCGCTGGTGCTGGATGCGGCAAAGAGGAAGTTGGGAAAAACGCAGGCTGCAAACAGCGCGTTGCGTTCATCCTGGTTCAGGCGCGGAAAAGACGTGGGTCCCGCCTCATCGTGTTTGCCGGGCATGTGTAGAAATGACCAGGGTGCGCCGCCGTTGTCCGGGACGCTCGCATCGCGCGCCGGGTATACCCGTTCGAAAGTTTGGCGGTGGGTGCCGATGTGGTGGTAGGCCTCCATGAAATTCTCGGTGAGGATTTTCCAGTTCCACGGGCTATCGAAGTGCAGCGTCTCGGCAACTTCCAGCTCAGCGAAGTCGTATCGCGCAATGAGCGCGTCGAGCCCGGCAAGCTGCGGCGCGAGTGGTTCAGCCTCGGCATCAGGATTCACGAACACGAATCCCTGCCACACTTCTAGCCTGAGCGGCGCAAGGCGCCACGCGCCGGTGTCGAACGCCTCCGCGCCGTCCATCATCGGGGCGCTGCGCAGCTGGCCGTTCAGCTCGTAGGTCCAGTTGTGGTACGGACAAACGAACCGGCGCGCGTTGCCGCAGCCGCTCGCAACCGGCATGGCCCGATGTACGCAGACCCGCGACATGGCATGCAGATCGCCGCTGAGATCGCGCACGACCACAATGGGATGTTGCGGCAGGTCGACGGTGATGAAATCGCCCGGCGCTTTGAGCTGGTCCACGCGGGCGACGCACTGCCAGGATCTGGCAAAGAGTCTGTCTTCTTCGAGCGCGTAGACGGCTGGATCGGTGTAGGCCGCGGGGGGCAGGGTCCAGGCTTGACTGAGCGGTGCGCGAACCCGCTCGAGGGCGTCCGCCGACAGCAGGGTGTTGAGGTTGGAATGAGGCATGAATCTATTTCTATCGTTTGATAGAAATAGATGTTAGTGCAGGATATGCTGTCGGGTCAAGAGCATGTAACTGGTCTCCGGGAGAGCCATGAGCGAAAAAAAACGGGTGGGACGGCCGCGCGCGCGGCCGGTTGACGAAGCCGAATCCGCCCCGGACGCCATTCTGCGGGCTGCCCGCACGTTGTTCCGGCAGCAGGGGTTGAAGGCAACCACAACCCGGCAGATTGCCGATGCCGCCGGACTGCGTCAGCCCACAATCTTTCACTACTTCCCGAACAAGCTGGAAATTGTGCGTGAGATAGCCAGCCAGGCCCTGGCGCCTGAGCTTGCGTTCCTCGAAGCGGAAGCGGAACGTAGCGCCGATCCGCCGGAGCGGCTTTACCGTTACGCGCACTTTGTCGTGACGAACCTCGTGTCCAACCCCTATGTCATTGGCAGTCCGCTGCAGTTTCCGGAGCTGACACCGGAGGCGTTCAACGACTTTTTTACGGGCTATGAACGCATCTTCGAGGCGCTCAAAGACATCCTTCGTGAGGGCATGGCGGCGGGGGTCTTTCTGGATCTACCGCTCGAGGTGACGACACGTCAGCTCTTTGCGCTCATTGAAGCGGGCCTGCAGGCTGAGCGTCTGGATCCGGCGACAGCAGAGCGCGTGGCTGACAACGCCGCCCTCCTGGTGCTGCGTTCGGTGCTGGCCGACCAGACGCACATCGAGCGCATCCGTGAGGACGCAAGAGGCTGAGCGGCGAGGTTGGTCGGTTGTTCGACACCGCAAAAGCGCCGTGCCACCGGCATGTTGATACTATCGGGAGCACTAGCGGTGAGGGAGCCGGGATGATGAGTGTGAAGCTGCGGACCACCGGAGGTGCCATCCGGTCCACCGCCTGTTGGGTACTGCTCTGCGCCTCGAGCTTGGCGATGCCGGCCGGGGCGGAGGAGACGGCTGCCGACGCGGAGCAAAGCGCTGAAGAGCTCATGTCCCGCGAGCCTACCGTCGACGACTATGCGGGATTCACCCGCTGCATCGACATGAAGCGTATCCGCAACACGAAAGTGCTGGACGAACGACACCTGGTAGTCGAGATGCGCAGTAAAGAGTACTACGTCGTGCAGCTGGCCCGGCGCTGTCCGGGGTTGCGCAGAAACCGGCCGGTCATGACCGAACCGAGGGGTCGCCAGCTCTGTCAATATGATTCGGTGCGTGCGATGTACGACAACGGGTTCGGCGGTCTCGAGCCCGGCACGCGATGCACCATTCCCGGTTTCCACAGCGTGACGAAAGAGCAGGTGGCTCAGCTCAGGGAATCGCTGGCGCTCGAACGCAAGCGGGAGAAAGAGGAGCGCCGCAAGCGACGCAAGGCAAAGGCCAGCTGAACGTCAGTGGACGAGCTTGCCTTCGCTGGAATCGTCCAGCACCACCTGGATCTGCGCCATCAACTCTCTTGCGGTGAACGGTTTGCGGATCAGGGTAATGGTTTGTGGATCGAAGCCACTCGCTTTCAATCTGTCGTCGGTGTAACCCGACATGAAAATCACCGGTACAGCCACGTCGTGCGTGCGCAGTTGCTGCACCATCGCGGGTCCGCTCATGGTGGACATGATCACGTCGGTCAAAATCAGATCGGGCGGACTCTTCAGGATTCCGGGTAGCGCCTCACCGCCGTCGCGCGCCACTGTGACGCCGTAGCCTGCCTCGGTGAGCACACGCTCGATGAAGCGGGCAACCTGAATGTCGTCCTCGACGACGAGAATCTCCGCGCCGTCGGCGTTGTTTTCCTTGTTGCCGCCGCTGCCCTCTGCGCTGCCGGGGTGCAGACTGGGATCGTCCAGGAGCGGCAGAATCACGTCCACGGTTGTACCCCGATCCATGCTGGATTCCACGCAAATAGTGCCGTTCGCCTGCGCGACGAGTTCGTGCACCGTCGACAGACCGAGGCCGGTGCCGCTGCCGAAGGGTTTGGTGGTGAAAAACGGCTCGAAAATCTTCTGCTTCGTACGATCGTCCATGCCGATGCCGTTGTCAGCCACGCGCAGCCTGACCTTGGCGGGATCGGTCTCAACAGGCTCGACGGAGATGTGAATCAGCCCACCTTGCGGCAGGGCGTCTCTCGCATTGGCTGCGAGATTGAGCAGGATCTGCTCGAGGTCACCGTCGTCCGCGCGAATCCACAGCGATCCGGCAGGCACGTCGCAGTCGACGGCGATGTTCTCGCCGATGAGCTTGCGCAGAATGCCCATGAGTTCCTGAATGGTGCTGCACAGGTCCAGGGCAACGGGCGCGCTTGCCTCCTTGCGGCTGAACGCCAGCAGCTTGTTGACGAGGGTAGAGGCGTAGGTGCTCGCGCGGTGAATCTCCTGTGCCCATTCGCGTAACCGCGGTTGGTCATTCAAGGCGTTGACCAGCAGATCCGAGTAGCCGAGGATCGGTACCAGCTGGTTGTTGAAGTCATGTGCGACGCCGCCAGCCAGCTTGCCGACGACGTCCATCTTCTGTGAATGTCGTAGCTCGTTTTCGAGGCGCTTGCGCTCGCTGATATCCCGCCAGACGGTGTGGATGATCGGGCTGTCATCGTCATCCGTCATGATCGCTGTCAAAAGCACCTCCACGGGGAACGTTTCGCCGTTCGCCCGGGTGTGCACCCATTCGAACCGGTGATTGGTCACCTCGATGGCGCGTTGCATGTGCTCGTTGGCCTTGTCGAACGAGCGCTGTCCATCGGGTTGAAATTCCGGCGAGATCTCTGATGGATGCGTGCGCAGCAGCGCCGCACGGTCGGGATACCCCAGCATCTCCACCGCCGCGGCGTTGCAGTCGATGAACACCTCATCTTTGATGATCAGGATGGCATCAGCTGAGTTCTCGAAAAGCTCTCGATAGCGTGCCTCGAGAATGGCGCCGGCGTCTGACTGGTCGGGTCTACCCATACGTTGGTACTGCCTTCAATCCGGTGCTGCGGGCGCGGACAGACTGTCGAGCGCTTTGAGCATATTGTTGGCAACGGCTTCCGCCGCCGCCTGTCGATTGATCGCAACGGCAATGAAAACCTGCCGCCTGGCGTCAAAAACCACCACTGCCTTGGTACCTGGTGCGCCGCCGGTGTGCCCAATCCAGGTGGTCGTGAACTCGGGGTCGGGCACGGGAAGTACCATCACGCCGCGACCATAAGATTCCATTTGACCGAACATGGCGTAGCGCTCGGCAAAGGCGGCGTCGCGCGACGCAGCGCTGACCAGCCGTCCGCTCAACCAGGCCTGCAGGAAGGTCACCATGTCACCCGCGTCGCTCAATACCCCACCGGCGCCCCAGGTGGTGGCAATCTGTGCACTCGTGTGGCCGTTGCCGTCGAAAGCGGGGACAACGGCTGCTGATGGCGTGGCCAGATGGGTGGAAGACAGTCCCAGGGGCGCGGTGATTTCCGCCTTGATGAGTTCGGCAAAGGACGCGCGGCTGATCTCCTCTGCAATGCGCGCCAGCAAGACGTAACCGGTATTGCTGTAGTACCAGTCCGTGCCGGGGCAGAAGTCGAACTGGTGGCGTGCAGCAATCCGCAACAGTCTGTCGGGCGATGTGTAGGTGGTTTTCTCCCTGAACTTCCGGTCGGCGTTGAAGGAGAAGACGCCCCCGGTGTGCGTCAGGAGGTGATTGACGCGGATGAGGCCGGCGCCGGGGTAGTCAGGCAGCCATTTGTCGATGGTGTCGTCCAGACTGAGCTTGCCGCGCTCGATCAGCCGCCAGATGATGGTGGCGGTGTAGAGCTTGGCGACGCTGGCCCACCAGAACGGCGCATCATTGCTGCCGATCCGCTGCGACCAGCGTCCGAGCGTAGGGTGCCAGATTGCAATGGTGCCGGCGGTCGCCTCGGTGAGTGGCAGGAGTTCGCGGAAACGCGCGTCGAGCGCGTCCGCGACAGTGTGCGGCATGGGCTGGTTCGCAAAGGTCCGGTCCGGCAGCAGATCAGCGCTGATGCTGCCGGCGCGCGCCGGTCCCTGGTACGACATGCCGGGTTTGCACTCACGTGGTTTCACGGCCGCCAGGGCGCCGGTGGTCAGGCAAAGGGCCAGAAACACGCTGAGAATGAGAGACCAGCGCCAGCGCATCGAGGGCTCCGCAACATTCGGTGAGCGGAGCCTACCCGCTCAAGCGCATGTCGTCATCTGATCAAAGCGGTGCCAGCGCCTCGCTTGCCGGTTACCAGGGCAGCGTCTCGCCATCCGAGGTAAGGAAGCTGCCGCTGTCTGCCGGTGTCAGCCGTGCCCAGAGTTCGAGCAGTCGAGATGCCGTCTCGGCGGCGCTCGACACGGGTGCCCTGCGCCGCGTGATGAACGGTCGTGAAAGGGGTGACACGGTCGTCCCGGGGTGTACGGCGACTATTGCCGCACGGTTGCGCCAGCGCGCCGCTTCGATGGCCGCCGTCTTCAAACCCATATTCAACGCGGCTTTTGCCATCCGATAGCTGTACCAGCCGCCCAGCTGATTGTCGCCGATGCTGCCAACCTGTGCGGACAGCACCAGCACGCGGGGTGCGTCAGCACGTTTGAGATACGGCTCGCAGGCTGCGAGCACCTGGAGAGGGGCGGCGGCGTTCACAGCATAGGTATGGGCCAGCGTTTCCGGCGTCAGCTGGCCCAGAGATTTCTCCGGTCCACCGTACTCACCGTGAAGGTAGCCGGTGGTACAGATGACGGCATCGAGCGGCGCGTCGGCTTTCTCGAGATGTGCGGTCAGGCCGTCGAGATCTTCTGGCCGGCGGAAATCGAGCGGCAGCCAGGTCAGCGTGCGCGTGGTCAAGCTGGACCCTGCGGGGTCGCGGGCGGTTGCGGTGATGTGGCTGATGTCGTTGCGCTGCCTCAGCTGCGTCAGGAGCGCACCGCCAATGCCGCCCTGTGCGCCGACCAGCAGGACGCGAAGTTGTGAGGAGTTGCTCTGCATAAATGGACATTATATGGACCGTTTTCGTTATGTCTAATAAAAAAGTAGATATAATTAGATAATTGTGGGTAGTATTGCGGTTGAGTTTAGAAAAGTCTCAAAATTGTCCAATAACGGAGCGCGTCCATGACGTGGAAAGCCCTGAAAAAGCTGGCCAGGAAGAAAGCGCTGAGTGCCGTGATCATCAGTGACGGCTGTCGCGAATACGTGGTGGAAGTCCGTCACGCCAATGGTGCCGGTACGCTGCGGGACTGGCGCGGCAGGACCAGACGCTTCAAAGCCCTGGCCCAGGCGCAGCGCGTTCTGCGCAGCGCCGGGGTTGGCGAGGTGGCGCTGGCCGTGCGCATTGCGGCAGATGAAGCGTGCGCCGGTCCAGCGCTCGCGGACAGCGGTTTTTCGACGCTCAGTCTTTCTCACTAACTCGATCAGGAGGCAGCATGGCCACAAATCGCAGAAACTTCATCATCAAGACCTCCGCCGGTGTCGCGGCAGCGGTGGTGACGGTCCCCGCCGTAGCGACGCAGCCGCGGCTTACCGAAGACGACCCGATTGCAATCGCGCTCGGTTACAAGATCGATGCGAATGACGTTGACGTCACCCAGTATCCAAAGCGCGCGGGTGCAGCCGGTGCCGCGCAATTCTGCAGCAACTGCGGCCTCTATCAGGCGCAGGCTGATGGACACGGCACCTGCTCAGCAATCCCGGGTAAGCTGGTTGCCGGACCCGGCTGGTGCAACGCCTGGATTCCGCAGACTTGAGTTCTCTGTTCAACCCGCGGCGCCTGGACAATAATGAGACAAATTTCATGTACGGAATGAACATGCAGCAATTGTCCATCGGCGCTGTCGCGCGTCTGACGCAAATTCCCGCGCATACGCTGCGCAAATGGGAAAGTCGGCACGGCATTGCGGTGCCTGTGCGCTCAGAGACCGGGCGGCGGGTATATACCGAGGAACACGTCGAGACGCTGCGCCTGGTCAAACAGCTGGTGGCGAGCGGTCATTCGCTCGGTCATCTTGCCGGGCTCGATCTCGACGCGCTGGAGGAGCTTGCGGGATTGCACGCGGCCGATACGTCGCGCCTCAAGGCGCAACGCATTGCGTTGGTCGGCCCGAACGTCTCCCGTTTGCTCACTGGATTGCCCCAGGTTGTGTCCCGGTTTTCTCACGAGATTCATGAGTGGCTGGCCGAGACCGCGCAGCTGGACGCGGAAACGACCTACATAGTCGAGTCCAATACGCTGCCGCCGGAGCTTGTCGAAACGCTGACAGCGCGGCGCGCGCAGATGGCCCACCTGCTGGTGGTCTACAAGTTTGCCGCCAGCGAAACGTTGGTACGACTTCGAGACGCAGACGTTGTGCCGGTGCATGGACCGCTGGGCGAGTCCAGTCTTCTACGGCTGCTCGAGCCTGTGACGACTGGCGAACCACCGGCCCCGCGCGCCCAACGGTTCAGCGACGAGGAGCTCGCCAGGGTGGCCGCGCTGAGTCCGGGGCTCGAATGTGAGTGCCCCAACCACATTGCCAAACTCCTGATGGACATCACGGCATTCGAGACATACAGCAGAGAGTGCGTCGATACGGATCCCGACGAGCAGGCGTTGCACCAACGCCTCGGTGAAATCTCGGCGCGTGCCAGAGCGCTCTTCGAAGAAGCGCTCATTGCCGTCGCTGCGGCGGACGGCATCTCCCTCTCCATACGCAAGTAGCGGTGCCGGAGGGTCCGGAAATCTGGCGCGCTGCAGCGCGCCTGGGTGAGGTGCTCGACGATCGGGTGGTTGAGGCGGTGGAATTCACGCAGCCGCGACTGCACAACTACGGGCCGGTGCTGAGCGGTTCCCGGGTGCGTCGGGTAGAGGCTCGCGGCAAGGCGGTGGTCACCCACTTCGACAATGGCTTGTATTTGTATTCCCACAATCAGCTCTACGGCCGTTGGTATGTCAGAAAGCGCGGGCAACTACCGGCGACAGCTCGCACGCTGCGGGCGGCGCTGCACACGGCCGCGCACAGCGCGCTGCTCTACAGCGCGTCGGACATTGAGGTGCTGGACGAGGCGGGTCTCGCACATCACAGCTACCTTGCCAGGCTCGGGCCCGAGGCATTGGCGCAGAATGTTCACTGGCGTGACATCGCAGCGCGACTCCGCGATCCCGCATTTGCCGGTAGACGCCTGTCGAGTCTTTACCTGGACCAGCATTTTGTCGCCGGGATTGGCAACTACCTGCGCTCGGAAATTCTCTTTGACGCGGGGCTGCATCCCGCGCGCCGGCCGCGGGATCTCGGACGCGGTGACCTTGGCGCCCTGGCGCGTTCCACCCTCGTGATTACCCGCCGTTCGCTGCGGACCGGTGGCGTCACCAATCCGGATGCCAGAGCCAGCAAGCTCAAACGCCAGGGTCTCAGCTACGGTGCCTACCGGCATGCCGTCTTTGCCCGTGCGGGTGAACCCTGCTATGCCTGCGACACGGCCATTCGCCGGGAGACCATGGGCTCCCGGCGCATTTACCTCTGTCCGACCTGTCAGCCGGAGGCCTGAGCGTGCAAGCGGTTTTTCTACTGCCTGCCAACCACCTGTATCCACCCGCGCATCTCCAAGCATGGCGCGGCGTGCCCATCGTGATGGTGGAGGACGAGACGCTCTGCAGGCGATACCGCTACCACAAGCAGAAGCTTGCCCTCGTGCTGGCGGCCATGCGGGAGCATGCGCAGGCGCTCGGCAAAGCGGGGCACGAGGTACGCTACGCGCCGCTGTCTGCGAAGACCTCGATGCTCAATCATGTCGCGGAAGTGGCACATGCTGCCGGGGCGACGACGCTGCTGACTTTTACTGTCACCGATCATGGTCTGCGCAAGCGCCTTGCCGACCTTGCCGCCGCCGAGAAGCTCGAGTGGCGGGAAGTGGCGGACCCGGGGTTCATCACGTCAAAGCCCGAGTTCGAGGCGTTCGCTGCAGGGAAAAAGAGCGTGCGCATGGCGGACTTTTATCGCCTCCAGCGCCGCAGGTTGGATCTGCTGCTGGACGAGAACGGCGACCCTTTCGGCGGGCGCTGGAGTTTCGACGAGATGAATCGCAGGAAGGTGCCGAAGCGTCAGGCGCTGCCGGGCCTGCCAACGGTTGGGCATAGCGAGCTCACGCGGGCGGCCTTTCGTGAGGTGGAGGAGCGGTTTGCGGGCAACCCTGGAGAGGCCGCCGGACTCTGGTTGCCGGTCACACGCCGCGGTGCGCTGGCCTGGTTGAGTCGCTTTCTGGAAGAACGTCTGGTCGGCTTTGGTACTTACGAAGACGCCATGACAGAGCGCTCGGCAACCCTGTTTCATAGCACGTTATCACCGCTGCTCAATCTGGGTCTCATTACCCCGGCGGAGGTGCTCGCACGTACCCTCGAGTTTGCCGAGAATCGTAGCGTGCCGTTGAACGACCTTGAAGGGTTCGTGCGTCAGCTTGTTGGCTGGCGTGAATTCGTGCGAGGTGTCTACGATAGATACCCGCACCTTGGACGCAGCAATGTGCGCAGGCATTCGCGCCGCCTGACGCCGCACTGGCACCGCGGCGATACGGGCCTGGCGCCGCTCGATCTTGCGATTGCCAACCACAAGGCGTGGGCATGGAACCACCATATCGAGCGTCTGATGGTGGTTAGTAACCTCATGAATTTGTGCGGCGTGCACCCGCGCGAGGTTTACGATTATTTCATGACCCACTACGTGGACGCCTATCCCTGGGTCATGGCGCCAAACGTTTTTGGCATGGGTATGACGAGCGATGGCGGTGTGTTTGCCACCAAGCCTTACATTTGCGGCGCTAACTACATCTTGAAGATGAGTGACTATGCGCGCGGGCCCTGGTGCGACGTGATGGATGGTCTGTACTGGCGGTTCATTGAGAACAATCGGGAGGAGCTCCGGCGTAACCCGCGGCTTGCCGCCATGGCGTCGGGTGTCGACCGGTTGGACGGTGCGCGACGGGAGCGAATATTTGCCGCAGCGGACGACTTTGTCAGGCGCTGTACTGTAACGGCAGCTGGGTGAGCTCGGCGACGAGTTCGGGTATGCGCTTGCGCAGGTGATGAAAGCCTTTCTGCGTGTGCGGCCAGACGAGGCGATCATAGCGGTGGAGGTGGGTCTGCCAGTCGAGGCCGGCATCGACCGCAGCGCGGCGCAGCCGTGAGACGTCCTGTTGTACAAAGCCTTGAGGCGTGTATCCCGTAACGATGGTGTCGAGCCGGTGTTGCCGTGCCCAGGCGATCAGCTGATCCGGGTCGACCGTGCTGACGGCGGCGTCTGGCCAGGCGGACGCTGCGCGTTGCATGGCATCCTCGAGCGCTTTGCGTCGAAACTGCATGACCGTGTCTGCAACGGGAAGATCGGGCATGGCGCGCGATGGCAGGCCGGCGACCGCGGTTGGCGTGAACGGGAGGTCGAGCGACAGGTCTTCCAGAGTAACCAGTAGACCGACGCGGCCCCCGATTGTGATGTCGGGCGGCCAGCTGATGGGCTGGATGTTGTCCGTCGCCGGTTCGCGGCAGGGTGGGGCGGATTCTGCCAGGCTCTCGATGCCATGCAGCGCCTGTGGCTCGGAGAACCGGCGCTGGGCGTAGTGGGTGATGTTGTCCGGTGTCGCGAGGTACGTTTTGCCGCGAGTGTGCAGGCCCGCAACCCAGCGCCACGAGAGGGTGTTCGATGCCGGGTCGCCATCCAGCAGATGACGTAGAAAGAAGTCAGCACCCAGCTGCCAGGGCAGCTCGAGGGTGAATATCCAGATGCTCGCGTACCACATGCGGGCGTGGTTGTGCAGGTAGCCGGTCTGGATGAGCTCCCGGGTCCACGTGTCGAACGGACCGATGCCTGTGGTGCCGGTAGTCGCCGCACTGTAGCGCCGCGTCAGAGGATTGTGCGCGGTGAGGCGCTCGCTCAGGCAGCGCACGTCTTCCAGATAGCGATGCCAGACCTGCGGGCGGTGTTCCAGCCAGCCCTGCCAGTACGTGCGCCAGAACACTTCGTCGATGAACTTTTCCGCGGCAACCAGGCTGTGTTCCTGGAGCGTCGCGCTGATGACTTCCTGCTCGTGCACCAGACGGTGGCGAATGTAGGGCGACAGGAGTGAGACGTTGCTGCGGTCCGCCGGCCCGTTGTCGAAGTTGCGGTGCTTGCGGTAGTCGCGGCCCGCATGCGGCAGAAAGCGCTGCAGCTGAGCGAGGCCGGCGACGCGAGAAGGGCACCACGTCGTCATACGGCAATCACATCAGCAGCCAGCTGATGAGCACCGCGTAGAGGGTGACGACGGCAGCAGCGGCGACCGCGGCAATGCGGGTATCGCGACGGGGTTGCGCCATGCGCGCGGCGATGGCGACGCTGCGCCGGCGTTCGAGGGGGTTTTGTCTATGTTTCATGCCGCTATTGTCTCGAAAAATAGAGATAATGTCTAGATATTTCGAGGTAATAGGTGGATTAAATCTAGAAATCGTCGAAAACTTTCGATTGTGTCTAATTATTGTCGATATTTCAGGTGCTTGACTCCGTGCCCCGCCGGTCCTGGTAGGCTTGTCCTTTTGCCGTTCAGAGGTGCGCGCGATGCTGAATTTTCCGGTGGTACAGATTGCCTACTTTGTCACGGACTCCGAGCAGGCGGCGCGCCGGGCTGCGAGCCGCTTCGGCGCTGGTCCGTTCTTCCTGGCCGAGCGAATTGAGCTCGCCTGGGGTGAACATCGCGGTCGGGCGCAGAAGTTTCTGCACACATCGGCCTACGGTCAGTGGGGCAACGTGATGATGGAGCTGGTTCAGCAGGACGAGGAAGGGCCGTCACCGTTTCGCGACATGTACGCGCCCGGCGAAGAGGGAATCCATCACGTGGCGATGATGGTCGACTCGCTCGCCGGCGCTTACCAGGAAACCCAGCGCCTGGGGTACGACATTGCTGCCAAAGCCGAGACCCTCACCGGCACCGAGTTTGCGTTCGTCGACGCCGTGGCGGACATGGGTCATATGGTGGAAATCTACGAGCGATCAGAGGCGCTCGAAGGCTTCTATGCCATGGTGCGACAGGCGGCTGCGGGCTGGGACGGCAGCGATCCCGTGCGACGTCTGGGATGAATCGCGACATCCATGTCACAATTGGGGATCGCTTTTTAATGATCATCCACGGGAGACGACAATGAATTTTTACGATGTATCTGTTGGCAGCTACGTGCAGATTGGCGAAGCCATAGCCGCCGTGCTCGATAAGGGTGCAACACACGCGCAGGAGAACGGCATCGATCTTGCCGAGGTGGTCGATGCCCGCCTGAGTGACGACATGAACGACTTCCACTTTCAGGTGGTGTGCGTGACCCACCACTCGCTGGGTGCCCTGCGCGGCATGCAGGCAGGCGAATTCTCGCCGCCGGACTATCCGCAAACCGACTACGCAGGTTTACAGGCGATGACTCAGGAAACGCTTGCAGCGCTCAAAGCCATGAACGCGGATGAGGTGAATGCGTTGGCTGATCAGCGCCTCGTTTTCAAGCTGGGCGGCAACGAAATCCCGTTTACCAACCCGAACTTTCTACTGTCGTTCTCATTACCCAACTTCTATTTCCATGCGACGACGGCATACGACATCCTGCGCGCGCGTGGGGTACCGCTGGGCAAGCGGGACTTTCTCGGCGCGCTGAAAATGGGTTGAGGCGAGGAGTCATCGCCGCTACCCCGAGGTGCAGCGGCGCCGGTAATTCATCGGCGCGCCAAGCGGCGTAGGCAGGCTGAGCATGTCCGAACGCGTGTTCTCGTATCGAATCCTGCGCGGTATTGTCGGCGCCATTGCCCTCTTGCTGGCGCTGGTGACCGCCAGGTTTTCGGGAACGCTGTTGGATTCCGTCAGTGCTGCCTACCATACCGACGGACGGGATGCGTTTGTCGGGGCGCTCTTCGTCACCAGCGCGTTTCTTGCCGCCTACCAGGGCCATCCGCTGGCGCGCCACGAGTTCTGGATGGCCAAAGCCGCCGCCGGCCTGTGCCTGGCAGTGGCGATATTTCCAACGTCGGACTGCCCGGTGGCGGCGTGCACCGCCCCCGCGTATCTCGGCATGGACCTCCTGACGACCGGCATGGTCCACCTCCTTGCCGCGGCGGGCTTTTTCGCCATCCTGATCGGATTCCTGTTTTCTTTCGCACACCGTGCCTGGTATCTGGAAGCGCGACCCTGCGGTGCGCTCACGTACGCCCTTTGTGGTGCGGTGATAATTCTGGCGTTTGTCGCGTATGCCATCGCCAAGATTCTGAACGTGGACCTGCGCGCCTATGGGCCGCTCTTCTACGCGGAGCATATAGCGCTGAGCGCGTTCGGCATCGGTTGGATTTATTCGGGTCTCTATCACTGGGCCCGGAGACGGTTCAGCGTGTCCCGCTGTCCGCAGTGGCTCGAGGACTTCCACGCCGCCCACACCGGTCCGGGCACACGCCTAGGTACATCCCCGTAGCGGGCTATTCAGAACGGCGGAATTTTCGCATAGTTAAGCGTTTGGTTCGTTCAGGGGAAGGGGTTGAAGTCAGCGCTCGCGCTGCTTGTCGTTTTGTGTGCGCCCGCAATGGCGGCGACGGCGGCTGATGAGCCGGTCCGCGCGTCCGTCCCTGCCACAGTCGAGGTCCCGCCGGTCGACAAAGGTGAGGTTGAGCTCATCGAAACGCTGGACGGCATTCCGCGGCACCGCATCGAGGTGGCAAACTTTGCCGAAGCGGAAGTGGATATCAAACTCGATGGCCGGGTTGACGAACCCCTGTGGCGGACGCTCGAGCACTATGACGAGTTCATGGTGGCCGTCCCGGCAAAAGGCGTGCCGGGCGAGTTTCCCACCGAGATGCGCGTGTTTACCACCGAGAAGGGTCTCTACGTCAGCGCCATCCTGTATCAGCCGGTTGACACGCTGGTGCAGCGACTGTCGAACCGTGATGATTTCATCGACCGTGACACGTTCGGATTCACCGTCGACGCCAGCGGTGAGGGGTTGGTCGGGTACTGGTTCATCACCGCGCTGGGCGGCAGCGTACAGGACGGCAAGCTCCTCCCCGAACGCAACTATCAGCGCGACTGGGACGGCCCGTGGACCGGCAAGACGCACCGTCGCGACGACGGCTGGAGCGCGGAGATGTTCTTTCCGTGGTCGATGATGAACATGCCCGTGGTCGACGGCAAGCGGAAGATCGGGTTTGTGGCCACGCGCCAGGTCTCGCACAAGAACGAACGCTATCAGTGGCCGGGACATCCATACTCTTCCGCGCGCTTCCTGTCTGCGCTCAACGAAATTGAGGTGAGCGGGGTGCAGCCGGTGGCGCAGTTGTCGGTCATCCCGTTTGCCGCCGCAACCGTCGACGAAGCCAATGATGAAGACGATGTGCGGGTAGGCATGGACCTCGCCTGGAAACCTTCACCCAAGTTCGAAATGAGCGCGACGCTGAATCCCGATTTTGGCGCGGTGGAAGCGGACGACGTTGTGTTGAACCTCACGGCGTTCGAAACGTTTTTCCCGGAGAAACGCCTGTTTTTCCTGGAAGGCAACGAAGTCTTCTCCGCCATGCCGCGCAACAGCACGGGTAACATTCAGCGCATCATCACGAACGCAGACTTTGCCTCGACGTCACGACGGGTTTTTGAGCGGGATTTCATTCCCACCCCGATATCGCTGGTGAACACGCGGCGCATTGGCGGCACCGCAAATCAGGTTACGGTGCCGCCGGGTATCACCCCGGTACGCGGGCAGCGGGACCTGCCCACCGACCTCTTGGGTGCGGCCAAGCTCACCGGCGGACTCGGCGACACGCGCTACGGTGTCATGGCCGCATTCGAGGACGACGTGGAATGGCGCGGCTTCGATAGCGTCGGTGCCGAGGCTGACATCGACGACAGCGGACGTGACTTTGCCGTTGCCCGCTTCATCTACGAAGACGTAGGCGCAGCGCGTCGCTCAGTCGGCTATCTTGGCACGCTTGTCAGCGGACCGCGCTACGATGCCACGTTACACAGCGTGGATGCCCACTATACGAGTCCGTCCGGGCGGTTCAGCGCCGACGGGCAGCTCATCAGCTCCTCAGTCGACGACGAAGACGGCTACGGCGGGATTTTCGACATCCTCTACGCGCAGCGCGGCAATCTGCGTCACAAGTTCGAGTTCGAGTACATGGACGAGGAAGTCGACATCAACGACCTGGGTTTCCTGCGCCGTAACAACTATGCGAACGCCAGATACATCCTGCTTTACAACCGGCAGCGGTTCACAGACAACATCACCAACTTCCGCACCACGCTGGTTGCGGAGCAGCAGTACAACATCGACCCGGGGCAGGTCACCGACTCGGGGCTCTACTGGCGCTCGTCCATGGTGTTGCCCGGGCGCAACACGTTCAAAGCGGCGTTTGCGTATCTGCCGGAACGATACGAAGACCGGGACAGCCGCGGCAACGGCGCCTACGAAGTGGACGCGCGCGGCTACGCCGACTTTCTCATCGCCACCAATTCGCAGAATGTCTTTTCTTACTCAGCCTCCGTTGGTGGTCTGCAGGAGCACCTCGGCGACTGGACGCTGAATGCCAGCGCCGGTGTAACAATCAGGCCGTCGGACAACCTGGCCATCAAGCTCGACGTTCGCTACAAGCGCCGTCGCGGCTGGCTCGTTTATCAGGGCGGCCGCAATTTTGGCGCCTATGACGGGACAGAGTGGCAGCCGTCACTCGATGTGAACTGGTTTCTCGCCTACAACCATCAGCTGCGTCTGTCGCTGCAGTGGGCGGGCGTGCGTGCGCGAGAAAATGGGTTTTTTGCGGTCCCGGCGGGTGACGGGGAGCTGATACCGACAGCGCGCACGCGGTCCGACCATGACTTCACGGTGAGTCTCGTCACCGCGCAGCTGCGTTACCGTTGGGAGATTGCGCCGCTGACCGATCTCTTCCTCGTCTACAACCGTGGCAACGCGCTGGCGGACCAGACCTCGGCATCTTTCGACGATCTCTTTGCGGACGTTTTCGACGATCCCATCATCGACTCCTTTGTGCTGAAGCTGCGCTGGCGTTTCGGTAACTAGCCGCATCCCGTTGCATTCCGGATTTCACAAACCCCCATAGCACGCCGACCGCCAGGCCGACGTAGTGTGCAGAGTACGCAATCTCGTAGTTCGAATACGCGCGTGAGAAGCCTAATCCCGCGCTCACTGCCAGGACACTCAACCCGAGGAGAGCAAGGCGCCATTCGCGGCCCATCAGCGCTGCGGCGACGAGCGCGTACAAAACGCCAGAGAGTCCGGCGTAGGCCGCTTCACCCCACGCGTACCAGAAGGTGCTGATGGTGAGCGAGGCAGCTGCGGTCAGGATACAGATGGCCCGCGTACTGAGACCCAGGCCAAACACTGCGAGGGACCATCCGGCGGCGTTTGTCAGGCTGTGCCGAACGTCGATGTGCACCCAGTGCGCCACGAGCCACTTCAGCGGGGCCGCGGTCTCAGGATCGTATGCGAATGCCAGTTGTCCGCTACCGCAGACGATGCCGATCCAGCCGCCCAGCGCCAATGCACAGCGTTCAATCATGATCGACGGCGGGCAAATGCCACACATATGAGAATGAGCGTCAGGAACAGCACACCGCCGGAGCCGCCGGCAATGTGTATGGAGTCGTCCGATTCCAGGTCGGTCTTGAATGCCTCGAGTGCCAACTCCAGTCGAGCGGCAACCTCGTGGGTTGCCGCGATCAGACTGTCGTCACGAGCCTGGCGGATCTGCGTCGGAGAGTGGACGAGGCTCGCGCGCTGCTCCGTTGTGTGCGTTGTGCTGGCGCTGAACAGGTAGCGCTGCGATGGGACGTGCACGCTGGTGGCGGTCAAGCGGGTTTGCACTTCGTTCTTGTGGCCGGGGACAACAAATGCGCCAACGATGGTCAGATCCAGAAGCGACAGCGCAGAATCCTCCGTGTAGACAACCTGCTCGTAGCTCAGAAGGACAACAGCGTCAACGCGATACAGATGTGCCAGGCGGGTGAGCTCTTCGAAACCGCCGCCGGGCGTCAGGTTATCGGGTGGCAAGACGACGGCACGCTTGATGAAATCCTGTTGCGCGAGCAGCGCAGCCAGCGTCTCGAGCGTGGCATCGTGGACCGTGGCGCTATAACCGCCTTGACCAGGCACATAGGCAACGCCAACCCGCAGCGGCAGCTCCAACTGGGTGCTCGCCGCCAGCGGCATCGATTCTCCAGTGTCGCCGGGATACAGATAGTTAAGTGCCGACTGTGTCACGTTGACGCTACTGGTCTGATCGTGACTCGGACCCATGAAGAGCGCGCAGCCGCTTTGTAGTACGGCTGCGCAGAGCAGAACGATTGCCAGCGGTGTTCGTAGCATCAGAATCTCCCATAACTCGAAGATCGGTGAGCGTACTGACGGCGCCTCCGCCCGCCAGAAAGCTCGGTGGGGTAGCGTCAGGTGCACCTTTGGGGATTGCATGGTGTACCCAGGTCGACCCGCCGCGTCCTCTGGTTCTGTCTGACCAACCCGATCCGCGGCGGCTTGGCATTGTCACGAGCGCCATTCTGGTGCCAAAATATGTAACGCAATACAAATTTCAGGGGTGAGGTGCACGATGGCTGAAGTGCGTCAAATCGAAAGTTACCCGGAGCAGAAAACCGGGAACTCCAAGCTCGAAGGATTCCGCTATACCTCCAGGGAGTTCATGGAGAACGAGTGGGAAGGTATGTGGACCAAGGTCTGGCTGCTGCTCGGACGTGAATCCGAACTGCCTAACCCGGGTGACTGGCAGATGGAGCCGGTGGGCAATGAGGAGATCCTCATGGTTCGCCAGCAGGATGGGGGCGTCAAAGCCTTCTACAACGTCTGTCAGCACCGCGGCAATCCGCTCGTCGAGGACGACAAAGGCACGGTCAAACGATTTGTCTGTAAGTACCACAGCTGGGCGTTCATGCCGGACGGTGAGCTCAATTTTGCGCCGGATCGGGAAGACTTTGCCGAGGGGAATCCCTGCGGCAAGGTGCGTTTGCAAGAG
Source organism: Pseudomonadales bacterium (assembly GCA_028285415.1). Classification (GTDB taxonomy): domain Bacteria; phylum Pseudomonadota; class Gammaproteobacteria; order Pseudomonadales; family Azotimanducaceae; genus UBA4421. The sequence goes on along the minus strand of JANQPF010000009.1, from coordinate 1,058,837 downwards.
GTTGCCTGCGAGACTTTCGCCGGCTTCATCTGGATCAACATGGACACCGAATGCGTCAGCCTGAAGGAGTTTCTCGGCCCGATCTGGGACGAGTGGGAAGCACGCGAAATTCATACCTGGAAGCGCACCATGGCCAACACGATGTGGCTGCCGTGCAACTGGAAAGTGGTGCTCGACAATTTCAACGAGTCTTACCACGTGCCGACCGTGCACATGGGTGCGACGACGGATACGAACCGTAAGGAGATTCGCGGCAACATCAACACCTACTTCAAGGAAACGCGGTTCGATCTCTCCAACGAAGGCCACAACCGCATGATCATGGAAGGTGGCTACGGGGTGGGTGCAACGGACAAGGAAGGCAATATTCTCGAGCCCCTCGCCAGCCAGCTGCGCTACTGGGATCTCGACCCGGAAGATTTCAAAGGCCGGCCTGAAGATACCCGTGGAGCGGTGCAGGAAGCCAAACGCCGGCTGGGACCGGAGAAAGGCTACAGCCACTACGCGAGCATACCGGACGAGCAGTTTACGGATGCCTTCCACTACACGCTGTTTCCCAACTTTGCGGTATCCATCTGGTCGGACGGGTTTCATTTCCTGCGCGCGCGTCCGCATCGCAGCGACCCCGAGCAGTGTCTTTTCGACAACTGGTGGTACGCCAGTCCCGCCTCGATTGAGGCAGGCCTCGAGCGGGGCGCGGTTGATGGTGAAGGTGAAGTCAGCGATAGCGGTGAAGTCGAGAAGCGCATGCTCACCTATGGTGGGGAAACGTCCATTGGTCCCGCGATCGAAGACGACGTACGGGTCTTCGTCACCCAGCAGCGCGGCTTTCGCTCACGCGGCTTCAAGGGTGTCTATCTTGCCAATCAGGAGCTCCGTATCCGCCGCTACCACGAGCTGATCGATGACTACATAGAGGGGATCAAACCCTGATACTCGCCTGACCGGGGCCGTTCAGGCGTGAACGGCCCATTTCCCGGGCATGACCCGATTGCGTGACTGAATACGCCTAAGTGATCAGTTACCAATGGAGAAAATCATGCTCGCAAGATCGACCACTCTGATCGCTGTGCTCTTCTGCGCCGGCCTCATGTCCCCGGCCACCGCGAACACGCTCGGACCTCTGGACGCCGTGCTCGTGCAAGGCGAATCGGACGGGTGGCGGGGCGGCTCCGACCGCGGCGCGTACTGGCTGGAGAACCCGGCTCAGGAAGGCGCGATTCGTTACTTCTATGCGCCTTATGCCGACGGCAGCGGCGGCAAGCGCGTGTTCAGCATCGACGTGGACGTGACGAACACGACCGCTGACGGGCGCGCCGGTTTGCTTTACGGCCTGCAGGGCGATCCCTTACGCTACTACATGGTCCTGATCGGCCGCGGCGGACAGGTTGAGCTCTATCGTCGGGATCCCAACGGCGTGCAGCAGATGATGGCGTCGTCCGTTGAGGTGCTCAACGGCTTCAATCGCGTTGAAGTTCGTGAGAGCGGACGCTCGGTAGAGTTTTTCGTGAACGAGAAGAGCATGGGCTCTTTCGAAACGAACTCGACCGGCGAGGGAGCGCTGGGCATTGCCGCCATGGGTGTGGGGCGGTTTGGATTTGCGAACTATCGCGAAACGAGCGCCAGCGGCTGGTTCAACTGATCGCCTGATTGGTCCGATTGGACCGATTAACAGGGCTCGAGACTACGGCCGATGACCCCCGGGCTGGGCGAGAAAGAAGAAGTCGCCGACTTCATGGCCGGCCGACTTGATCGATTTCAGCTCGGGTGATTGGGCAAATCCGAACGCCGCTGCGTTGTCCTCCACGCGCTGCTGGATCTGCAGATACAGCTGTGGCGTCGCCAGCAATCCTTCGTTGGCTTCGAGCGCGGATAAAAACGCGTTCGCGAATATCGAATGATTGCCTGAGCCCTGGTCGAGGACGGGCTTGTCGCCGCCAGAGGAGAGCAGCAGCCGGGCGCGTTTGGACAGCTTGAATTCCAGAAACTCGGGATTGGTGTACTGAGGTGAGTCGACTCCCATGAGCGCAAGGCTGGGATCCCCCGCCAGCAGGCCGGCGTAGCAGGAGTCGGCAACGACGAGCACGCGTCTGGCATTGAGGCGCGCAAGATGGCCGGAGACGAACTCGTTGGACACCCAGAACGTATTGCGGGGTGGACGTTCGGCGTTTTTCGGCAGCCAGTAACCGGCTTCGTTCCTGCCGGTTTGCAGGCGACTCCCATGACCGGCGAAGAAGATCAGCAGGTTATCGTTTTCCGTCACGATGTCCGCGAGATTGTTGATCGCCTGCATGATCTCGATGCTGTTCCCGTTGTCGAGAGAAAAGACGGTGAATCCGTATTTATTTTCCAGCACGTTGCGCGCACGCGCGATGTCATTGATGGGTGTTTGCAGATCTTCCAGACGCTCGTAGTCGGAATTTCCGATCAGTAGCGCGTAGTAACCACCCAGCGATAGATCCTCATAGCGGATGTCCCGAGCCCCGCCGGTTGCCGTGGCAGCATCCTCCGGTGAGGCCGGTTCACGTAGCAGCAACGGGTCACCCGGCTGTGGCGCCGGAACGGCCCTCGCTTCGATCTGCGCCTGCAGGTCGGACAGCTCCGAGCGGTGTGCTGCCTTTTGTGCTTCTAGGAGCGTAATGAGCCCCGTCAGCGTTTTGAGCCTGGTCTGTGCGTCCGCGTTCTCCTTGTCGGCCGTGCCGAGATCGTCGCGCAGGGATGCCAGTTGCTCGTTCATGAGCGCAATCTGTTCGTCGCGCTCCAGGATTTCCGCTTCGAGCGTGGCTGCTGCCTGCTCGGCTTCACGTTGCACCGCGGACTCGTACATCAGGCTGTCCTCTTCGATGCCCCAGGCTCTGCGATACCAGTTCAACGCCTCGAGTCTGCTCGGTGGCACGCCGAGACCCTGTTCGTACAGCGTGCCCAGCGCAAACTGGGCGCGGGTATTACCCTGTTTTGCGGCCCGGCTGTACCAGGTGTGTGCAGCCTCGTAGTTGGGTTCACCGCCGAGCCCGCGTTCGAATATTTCGCCGACGTGTACCTGCGCTTCGGCGTTGCCTTCCTCGGCGCTGGCCATCCAGACCCTGAGCGCGGAACGGTAGTCCGCCCGGTCGTAGGCCGTGTATTCCCCACCTTTGAGGCGACAGTCCGCTGCCGTGGTCCGGATCGGACGGCGTGGCCCCAGGTAGGTGGTGTTGCCCAGACGACGGACCTTGCCGGGCAGGAGGCAGTCGACAACGTAGAGGTCGCGTACCTCCTGCAGCCCTTCTACGGCCTTGTCTTCGAGGAGGGCTTTGCGGTAGCTGTCGATCTTGCGGCTGCTGGCCGCGTCCGCAACGGGTCCTCCCAGGCAGGCGAGGGACAGCGCCAGCAGTGCTCGTGCTGCGGTCAGGGACTTAGGGCTGCGGGTCATGCCGACAACCACCTCTCATTCGACCCGGTAGAGGTAGCTCGATTCCGTCTGCAGCTCCTGGCCGTTGGTCTGGAACGGGAACGGTGGAATGGGCTGGGGCGGGACAGACTGACATCCCCACGCGTTGCATTGCTGAACCTGCTGTGCCTGCATGTACATCATGTTGCCTTCCGTGCGGTAGATTCCGACCGTTTCCATCGTGGCGGTGCCGTCGAAGCTGGTATCAATCTGGTGATACTGGCCGTCCGCCGTCAGCTGTACCCAGATGTAGCCATACGGTCCTTCGCCTTCCCAGGTCCCCGCCAGGAGATGTGTGTTTTGTGGTCCCGGCTCTGGTCCCGGCCCTGGACCCGGATCTGGCGCGGGCGCCGGACTCAGCCTTTGCGTGCGCGTGACCTCCATGACCTGTCCGACCGCCTGACCTTCACCGCCAACCAGCGATTTGACGAAGAGCGTATCAGGTCGCTGGGGATCTGCCAGCAACATGAACACCTCCCGGCCGAGCAGCGTCTTGCCGTCCTTTGCGTACGTGACCAGGTGGAGCGTCGGCAGCAACCGGTTCTCGAGGCGCGCAACGAAGAGGTTTTCGTGCATGTCTTCGGGAATCACCTCTTGGTTGATCAGCAGCTGGGCCTCGTCCGTCCTGCCCTCGAGCGGCTCGCCGATTGCGAAGACCTGGGTGTCGCCCGCACTCCAGATACCGGCAAGGTTCGCGATGGACAGCTTTTTAGCCCCGTCGAGGAGGGTGCGAATGTCCTGCCTCGCATCGACGACGTTCACGGATGCGTTTGCGCTCGCCGACTGTCCGGACAAATTCTCCACGTGCGCAAAGGTGGTGTAGGTGCCGTTGGGTACCTCGTCCATGATGAGCTCGAGGCCGCCTTTCCAGGCCATCGTCTGGCCTTTCAGCATGGTCGCTTCGCCGTTGTCCGGCAGGAATTCGTAAAGCAACGTGATTTCGTCTTCTGGCTTGGGCGCTACTCCGCGCGGTACGAGCGAGCCATCACCCTGCTCAACCAGAAGCGCAATGCCCGTGGCGAGCCAGGTGCGCAGATCAAACGCGATGATTGCCAGGTGTTCGCCTTCCGTGGCGCTCTTGTAGATTGCCTGAATGTGTATGTTCGAACTTGCGCCGCTCTGTGCCTCGCGGGAGTCGATGGTGGCGAACGCGGCGATCTCACCGTTCGAGATGGCAAACGTTGCCGGTGCAACCTCCATCTCCATGCGTGCGCTGCCACCGCGGAATTCGGGCATGAGAAGCTCGGCCATGCTGCTCGATGCGGCAAGCTTCTCGGACATGAAGCGGCTGTCTGCGAGGTAACCCTTGCCGTAGACGAGGTGGCCTTTCTCGTCGGGGCTGTAGCGCGTGTTGACGCCGGTAACCCACAGAATGTTGTCCCCCTCGACTTCGATCTTGAGCGTGGTGTTGTCCAGCATGGAGCTGTCCCGCACCTGCTCCATGGTCCCCGACTTCACGTAGCGCATGCCTTTGACGCGAATCGGATTGTTGTTGCGCTGTTGCTGGTCGTGAATGGCGTAGAGGAGTCCGGGCCAACGGCTGTTTTGTGCAATTTTCAGCTGCAGGTAGGCTTCGTTCCAGTTTTTACCGGTCGGCGGCGCATAGATCGCCAGACCGTGACTCAAACGATGCCGCCGGCTGGTGTAGTTGTCGACCACAGCGGCGTCCATGGCGTCGAGCAGGCGCCGGTATTCGGTTTCTGCCGGAAACCGGTCGCCGAGGGATGCGCGCATGCGGTTGACGATGTCGAGTAGATCAGAGCTTGCGACCGCGTCTTTGCCCCGTTCCAGGTTCTCCGCCTTGCCGGATACCTCAAAGCTGTCGGCCCAGAACATGGAGCGGCTGAGCGTCGGCCAGTGCTGGGGCGCGCTTGCGATCAGGCGGGTGGAGAGGGCGTCCAGACTCTCCCTGACGTTGCGAATCTGGTTGAGATCGATGGCCGATTGCGTTGCGATGACCTCAGCTTCTTTGTCCGCGTACTCGCCGTACCGTTTGACGATGTTCGAAGCGAGCGCCCGGGGTGTCGCTTTCACGTTCGCAAACTCAGGCAGCAGGAAGTGGTAGGGCCAGCCGTAGCCGGGCTCGATTGCCTGGGATGCGACCATGAAGTTGGCGAAGTCTGCGACTTCGTAAGCGACCTCGAGCTGTGCCATCAGACACATGTCGAAGCCGATCAGGTCGAGCTTGAAGCCGGGGGGCAGCGCGGTGCGCAACGCCGTAGAGAGCTCCGCGGTCGTCAGGCTGTCGTGACCGTCGCCGTTGCCGAGGTCGTCGTCGCTCGCCATGGCCTGCCAGCCGCCGCCGTGGTCCCAGAGAATGAGACCGTAACGTCGTGCCGGAAACCGGTTCATGGAAAACGAAATGAAGTCGCTCAGTGTTTTGGGATCGCCGGTGTTGACCTCTCCAATCCGGGCGAGCTCCTGCAGGTCCACCCGGCCTTCCTCGCGATTGGGTTTCATCAGGAGCACGCGGGAGTCATGCCAGTTTCCCAGCTCTTCGGCGTAGCCGCGGGACCGGTCGATCATGACGACGACGTTGACGCCCGATTCCGGCAGCCCCGACTCGATTTCGTCGAGATCGGTCAAGGCGGGACCCTCGAGATCGTTGTCGGCGGCCATGTAAATCATGACCGTCCACTCTGCGGGAGGCTGCTGCGCGTGCGCGCTGGCCGTCCAGAAAGTCAGGGTAAGCAGCGCCAGTACCCGTATAGTCACCACGTTCTTTCTCCTTGCTCAGGGCAGGCGGCGCTCGAAGCGCAGTCCCGCCGCAATCTCGTGCACGTCGAATTCCTGCAGGCCGCTGGTCCCGCGATAGTCGATGAAGCCGGCGATGCCGTTGATGAGCTGCAGGTGTACCCCAATCGCCCAGGACAGGTGATTGGCGTCGATCCCGCCGTTTTCGACGGTCAGCGGTGCCGTGGGATTTGTTGGATCCGTGCTGAAGGTGTCCTGGACGAACCGGATACGTTCGCTTTCGCTGCCGTTTTTGTATTCGCGGACAAAGTCGACCTGTGCGTAAGGAACGACCACCCCCCAGCTTGGCGTGAGGGTGACCGATGCGTGCAAGCCGGCGTTGGCGGTAAGCGAGCGGTAGGCGGTGTCCGGCATGGCCAGATTCAGACCGCCGGCGCCGGTTTCGTGGAACCCGTCGATCCGCGTGTCGGAGTAGTTGACGCCCGCATGCGGACCCCATACCCAACGCCCGCGCGTGAAATCGAAGCCGCTGCCGAGACCAAACGCCCACTGGTCGCCGTCGGTGTCGCCGCGCGCTTTGCGATCGACGGCCCCGGCGAAGTCTTCGTAGACGATACGACGGTCGGTTTCTATGTCGGTTGATGCGTATGTGACGAGTGAGTCGACGTAAAACGAATCCCCCCGGAAGTAGGTGCCGAGCAGGGAGAGTGAGTAAGACTGCATCGCGGCACCGCCGCCAACGTCGTAGTCGGCGTCAGATTCGTTGTAGCCCACGGCTGCGCCGAGAAACAGGTTGTCGCGCAGCTTGTAATCGGTGCCCACGGTCAGCGCCGTGGTGTTGAAGTCGTATCCCGGTGAGCGACGGGTGTCGCCGCGCTCGCCGAAGTTCACGCGTCCCTCGCTGAAAAAGCCCCAACGGCCGAACTCCTGCTGGGAAAGCTTCTCGAGGACGTCCTGCAGCGCCTCTCCAGATACCTGGGCGTTTTCGGTCACGATATTGAGATTACCGATGTCGACCCTGCTGGCGCCGCTGCGAAGCCCGTTCAGCCGTCGGGCCAGGTTGCCGTGCTGCAGTGGGGCAAGACGCACCAGACCGGTGAACGTGCCCACAACCTCATCGGGCGTCATCTGTTCGAGAGCGTTTGCCACCTGGGCGTCGGAAGTGGCGCTGCTGCGCAGGTTGCCGCAGCGCATATCCAGATCCAGCGCGTCTGCCGACGGTGTGGTCAAACCTTCGACCCGCGGACAGACGGCATCCAGATAGACGGCCGTGTTCTGCTGCAGAATGGACAATCCGGTTGCCGTCGCAACGTCGCGAGCCGTGAACGTGATCGTGCCGTAGTCGATGCCTCCGTCGCTGCGGGTCGAAAATTCGAAGTCGGGGCCGGGACCCGAGCTCAGAAACGTCACGCCCGGGCTGACGCTGAGGACACCGGTTGCGCTGAGAACGTCGAAACTTCGTCCGCCCGGGTTGAAGCCGTCCAGCAGGGCAACTGATACCGTGCCGCTCAACAGATCGACGTTGCCATCGACGTTGATGACGTCGAACTCACCTGGGTTGAAACCAGCGAACTCGAACTCGAGCGTGCCTCCGTCGAGCGTGAAGTCGCCTGTGATGTCGAGCGTGCCGGGAGAGTTGCCGGGTCCGATGCGGCCACCGGTGCCTACCGTGGTTCTGACCGCTGCAAGCGTGCCGCCGTCGCCGAACAGGAAACCGCCGTCAGCGATGAGAACGTCTCCCGTGCTCTGCAGTCGTCCGCCGGCGTCGAGGCTCAGGCGATCGTTGACGGTCACGGCGCCGCCGGCATCGAAGAGAGAGCCGGATCCGCTGATTGCGAGCGCACCGGCGAAACCCGAACCACCAACTGTCGCCTCAGCCGGCGCTGAGAGCGTGCCGCCGTTTGTCAGGTTGAAGGTCTGGTCGCCGCTGGCGCCGATGTCGAAAGCACCGGCGGGTGCGGAGTAGCTGCCCCCGCTGAGATTGATGGTGCCGATACCATCCAGACTTTCGAGGTCGACGCTGCCGCCGGACAGCACGTCCAGCACGTCCGCGGTGACCGTCCCGTTACCTGTGAGAAGGCCTCGATTGCCGATTTCGATGTTGGTGGTGTTGATGGTGCCGGTGTCACTGACCGTGACCAGACCGGTCTGCGTATTGCCGTTGGCGTTGTCCACCGAAATGCGCAGGAAACCGTCGATGTCGATCGTACCGCCGGTATTGACCTCCAGCTCGCCATTGCCGGCACCGTTGCCGACGCTGAAAAAACCTTGCCCGGGGGTCAGTCCCGCGAGCGTGACGCGTGCACCGTCCGTGACGGTCATCCGCGCGTCGGTATCACCGACGGCGCCGCCGAAATTCGACGCGATGGCGATGATGCCCTGCGGGCCGGTGACGTCCAGCGAGGTGCCGCTACCCGATACGTTCAACGTCCCGCTGCTGTTACCGCCCCGTCCGAGGTTGATGCCGGAGTTGAGTCCGGTCCCGGAAATCGAGACGGTGGCGCCGTCCAGGATGTCGATGGATCCGGTGGCGGCATCGACGCCATTGGTGGCTATGCCGGCAACGAGCGCGCTGCCGTCGATGCTGTCGACTGTGAGGTTGGTCCCCGCCCCCTGGACGACGAGCGTGCCTGCGGCGGCGATTCCCGGTGCCGATTCGCCGACGGTGACGCCGTCACCCACGATACCGAGACCGCCGGTCAGATCCTGTACGGTGACGGAAGCGCCGTTCTGTATGGTCAGGTCACCCGTGCCGAGGACGCCAATGGAGAGGCGGACCTCAGGCATGTCGGTATTCGGTCCGATCGTCACCGTTGCGTTGTCGATCAGACCCGTCCCGGTACCGCCTTGGGTGCCCAGCGTCAGGCTGCTGCCGATGAATCCGGTTTCAGTGCCGCCGCCGATGTTCACGACCGCGCCGTTAGTGATACTCAAGTTGCTGGTGCTGCCCTGACCGATGACAAGCTCGTCACCGATCGTTGCGACAGTCCCTGCGCCATCGAAGCTGATGTCGCTGACCGATGCGGTGCCCCTGGACCCATAAACCGCCAGCGCATCGAACGTAGCGCCGGTGGTTACGCTGATCGTAGCGTCCGTGTTGTCACCCAGGCCTGCAACGACCGCGCCGAGCACGCTGACGGCGCCCTGGTCCTCTACCGTGATCGATGCAACGCCGTTGTCGACCGGTGCGAAGTTGTTGCCGAGAATGATTGAGCTTGCGTTGAACTGCGAACCCGCGTTGCGCACCTCCAGAAAGCCGCGGCTGACGGGTGTCGTCCCGCCAAAAGTACCCTGTGCAAAGGCGGTGCCTGCGGCGTTCACCACGCCGCCGTCTTCGACGATCAAGCGGCCCACCGCATCGGCAACGGGCGTACCTGCAACGTTGGCAATCCCGACAACGAGGCTCCCCACCGGGCCGGCCGTGGCATCAAGCACGCTGCCGACGCCGGAAACGGTCAGGGTGGCATCTGATCCGGACACGGCGCCGATGGTGACGACACACGAGCCGCTAGCGGTGCATCCGGTCGTGTCGCTGGCGTCGAACACCGCGCCGTCCAGAATTGATGCGGTGCTGACGCCGGAAAGACTGAATCGAGCGCCGGTACCGAGCGCCTCCACACGCGTGCCAGTGCCCGTGATGGTGATGGTGCTGCCGGTGGAGAGGATGTCGGTGGCGATACCGCCAGCCTGGACGAACGATGATCCATCGATGATCAGAGAGGACAGATCGCCCACCAGGATCAGATCGGACACTGGCACCAGCAGATCGCCGGGAGTTGGTGCCACCGGCCCGTCGTCAGCCGGGTCGCCGCCGACGGTGACAACCGTTCCGGTTGGCGTGACAGCAGCCCAGCCGGGCAGCGCGAACACCAGTGCGGCGAGGCAGACGCAGCAGCGCAGCCGGGATGTATTTCTTCGTGCGTTCATCTTTTCTCCCCTTGCAAATTTCCCTTGCAAAACCTTGGTTGATGCCGTGCGGTCAGTCCTGGTCCAGCAATACGCTTGGATCCGTATACAGCGGTGCGTCGTAGCCGTCCTCCGCGGCCCTGTCGTCGCCTGGATCCCCTTCGAGCAGGCGTTCCCCGGCGAGGATTGGAATGCCGAGCGTTGCGGCCAGCATCATCAGAGAGGGCACCGTCGCCGGATCGGGTTTCAGCTCAGATCCTGGACCGAACTCGTTGTGGTACTCACGCGGCATGTGGACGGTTGCACCTGCCTGATGACTGCGACTCGGCAGCGCCGGTTCGGCTTCCACCCACTCATCGCGGGCTCTGGACTCGAAAGACGACGCCTCGACGTCGAGCTGAGGCGAGCCGTCTTTCGTCCTGGTCACCCTTCTGGTCTCAGTGGTCAGACGTTGTCGGTGTGGATGGACTGGTTACCGTAGTAGCCGTCCTGGTCACCCTGGGCGGCATAGTCGTCCGCCTGCTCCGCAGCGTCGGCGGCATAGTCGTCCATCATGTCGCTGTCAGCTTCGTAGACGCCGTCCTCGACGCTTTCGAGCGACGCTTCCGAGAACTCTTCAGCGACGTCCTGTTGATACTCGGCTTCAGCAAGCACTTCGACGTCGGCGTCGTTTTCCTGCGTCGCCGCATCGAGGCTCGCGCCGTGTCCCTCAGCCTCAGCCAGGTTGTCCTGCACCGTTTCGGCATCCTCCCGCGCGGCGGTGTAGTCGCCAGCGTCGGCAGCTTCCGCCTGGTCTCGCTGTGCGGCCTCTGCTTCCTCACGATGTTCTTCCGCGAACTGCGCGTCCTGAATCTCGGCTTCGACGTCGAGATCTTCGAGCTCACCTGCGAACTCTGCCTCGCTGATGGCTTCGGTCACCTGCGCTGCCTCGCTGTCGTTCAGGCCCGCCAGCTCCACTTCGTATTCGGCCTCGACGGCTTCCGCCGTGCCGGGTTCGGGTTTGTCGATGTCGCTGTAGCGTGTTTCAGACATTGCTCTTTCTCCTGGTTGGAACTGACGTTTTTCCGTCTCTCAGTTGCTTAGGCGTAGAAATTCCGGATTCAGGGTCACGGGGTGGATCAGTAGTCGTAGCCGTCCGCGTCCTCATCGGCTCGTTCAGCGTCTTCGCGCTCTTCCCGCTCGCGCTCTTCGCGTTCGCGCTCTTCCCGCTCTTCCCGTTCGCGTTCCTCTCGTTCGCGGGCTTCCTGCTCTTCGCGCTGCCGTTCCTGCTCCGCGAGCTCCTGCTCGCGTTCGGCTTCCAGCGCTTTGGCTTCCTGATCTTCAGCGCGCTCGATTTCGTACTCGCGCTTTTCGTCCTCTACCGCCACGGCGTCGGCCGCGACGGTTTCGTCGTTGTTCTGGACCGCCTGCTGGTATTGACCGTTGGCAACGGTTGAACTGGGTTGCGCCATCTGCGCGCTATTCAAGGCAGTCGCCGCCTGGGAAGCCGTTTCGCGAGCGCCGCGACCGTCATCCGGTGCGCCGCTGCTCTGAACGTGGGCCATCTCCTCTGCGGCAAGTGCCGTATCAGGCGCGTTTCCACCGAAAACGTCCGGGCCCATTGTCATCTCGCGAGCCCCGAGCTCGGAGGCGCCCTCACCGTCGACGATGTCGATGTCATCGAGATCCTCGCCGAACGCAACCTCGATGTCGTAGAGGTGGTCGTTCGCGGCCGTCTTGTCTTTTTCGTCAGCCATGTGCGTCTCCGTCAGTTGCTGTTAACACGCCCTAGTCCGCCGACAAATCCGGCCGGTTGGCGTAAGGATCCTGGGGCTTCTCTGCTTTCCTGGGTTTGACGCTCAGCACCTCACCGCAGGCGGGATTCGGGCAACGCACGTTGACGGTCTCATCTCCGGCAAGGGCTGCCTTGTCGACGTACATGGGCTCCTGGCAGGACACACAAACGAGGCGCGCCTTGGCGGCCGCTTTTTCCGCCCGCTTTTTGGCCTGCTGTTCAGCCTTGTTGCGGGGCTTCACCCGCAGGATCTTGCGGCACTCGGAGTTGGGGCATCGCACGTTGACAGACTTGTCACCCTGCAGGATTTCGCGCGGCACGCGCATCTTTGCGCCACAGGCTGCACAGGTGAGCCGCTCCCGGTCGTCCTGCGGTGGGGCAGGTTTGGCTTCCGGTTTCTGCACGGGATTGTGTGGATCCGCCCAGTGAGAGATGTAGTTGCGCCAATCCTGATACGCCGGATCTTCGCTATACTCGGCCAGGATCCGCAGGCGAGGTGCAAGGTACGGCGTGGTGGACATGGTCCACTCGGACATCTGCAGGTAAGGATCGTCCGCCGCTGCTTCCTGCTCGAGCCAGGCTTCGAGATTGACCTTGCCGTACACGGGGAAAGACTTCATCGACCACTGCGTGAGGACCTGGCGCGCGGTATCGAGATCCCCCGTCACCAGGGTGGCTGCCCGGTCCGCGGTGATTTCCGCGTGTCGGGCCCAACGCATGAGCGGCGCCTCCATCGCGCTTTCAACGAGCTTGGTCGGATTCAGAAACTGCAGAACGCCCTGTCCCAGAATGGTCGTCTGGCTGCGCGTCTGGCCCATGAGGAACTGCATGGCCGTATTCCAGTAGACGTGGCCGGCACGTACGTGACCCATCTCGCGGGCAATCAGGAACAGCAGGTCTTTGGGCTTGAAATTGATCAGCACGCTGCCGATCGAGATGAAGCTGCCGCCATAGCCGCCGAGGGAGTAAACGTCCCACATCCTTTCGCCGGAGATGTAGACCTCGGGCATGTGGGTAAGTGAGGTCAGTCGCGCCGCGTACACCGCCAGATCGAAAATTTCCGGCATCTGCCGTTCGCTGAGGCGGATGCCGTTGGTGGCCGCTTCGAATACCGGCCTGCCGTAGCGCTCGGCGATGCTGTGTGCGGCGCTTGCCAGAGGTCCCAGACCGTTCAGCACGCCCATCGCCTGCGCGTCCATCTGCCACATGAACGCGTCCATTTCGAGAAAATAGTCATCGTTCAGCGGCCGCAGCCAGCGGCACTCCGGGCAGTACACCAGACCGGGGTCGAGGCGCTGGCCGTTGCCGCCGCAGGTGTTGCAGGCGAACACGCTGTGCGGTTGGTAGGTGACCTCCTGGACCTTGGGCGGTGTGCCAACTTCGTGGCCGCACTCGGTGCAGAACCTCGCATCGGCGCTGAGCGAAGTGCCGCACTCGATACAGAACTGGGCGAGGGTGTCAGTCATCGTGCTCTACCGCGCTCTAGATTTCCTGGAGAATTTCGTTGCGTCGCGCGTTGTACTCGTCGTCGCTGATGAGACCTTGCTCTTTCAACTCGTCGAGCTTGCGGATGCGCGTGGCGAGATCGTCTTCAGCCGCGCCGTTCTCTGCCTGATCAGCGGCGGGCGCGGCCGCGGCGTCCTGTTGGGGCGGAGGCGCCTGAGTGGCTGCCGGTGCGGGTTCCGCAGGCGCGCTCGTACTCCCCCCGTGCCGGTTCAGGTACTCGAACAGATCTTCGGCAACCAGCCGCGGACCCCGGGCGTTCAAGAGATACATCTGCCACACCGTGCCGCCGATACCGAGAATCAGGAACATCAGCATGCTGATGAACAGGAATCCGATGATGAAAAGGATGAACGAGAGCAACCAGAGCGTGGATGCGGAGCCAAAGTCGGCTTTGCCGCCGACGGTGACGGTGCTCACCCCGGGGCCGGCGGGGGTGATGTTGATTTCGCAATCGACTTTGACCGGCGCGTTCAGCGTGGCCAGGAAATCCTTGAAAACGATACCGGCGGTAATCTGCTGCGGCGCGTATTGTGTCTTGATGACGCTGCCATCGCGCTCTTTGATGAACTGCTCCGTGGCGGCGTAGAGCGCCTCGGGATTGCCGTTGACCTGACGTTGCTCAACCTTGCCGCCGGTTTGGCCGAGCATGCCGCCGAGGCCGGGTCGGGAGGGCGGCGGCGGGGGAGGCGGCGTCGACTGCTGCGCCGATGCGCCACCGCCAGCGGGGGCAGCAGACAGGGCAGTGGCGCAGCCGGAACAGAATTTGGCGCCGACTGGATTGTGTTTCCCGCAGTTCGGGCATTCTGTTGTCTTCGTTTCGCTCACGCTGGCTCTCCTCGCTTGCTCGTGACAGGCCCTTTCTGGAACTGCCTGCCTTCCCCCCTATAGGCGCAAAGAAACCCGATTTCGGATCATTTATTTCTCTATGCAGCCGCAGGGACCGGGCTTTCTCAGCGTTTTTCAGCGGATTAGCGGCGAGATGACGAGCCGGGTCGGTGGGGCTGACCCGGACGAGGGCATTTGAGAAGGTTCAGCGGAGGACGTTGGCGAGGCGGCTTCCTGTCGCATGCCTCATGGTGGGTTACCGTGGTTCTCCTTGATCCAGGCCATGACAACCTTCCACTTCCGTTTGACCGTTGCGGTACCCATGCCGAGTGCATCAGCTGTCTCTTCTATGGTCATGCCGGCGAACGCGCGTGCTTCGAACAGCTGCACGTAAACCGGATCGATTTCCTCGAGTCCCGTGAGCAGCTCGTCCAGCTCCAGAATGTCGCTGACGGGAAGGTCGTCGTTGACGATGTCGTCTTCGAACTGGGTTTTAAGGGCAACGTCGCGCTTTTTTGCGCGCATCCGGCGGGCTTCGTCGACCAGAATCTCGCGCATGATTTTGCCTGCCAGGCCGAAGAAGTGGGTGCGACCGGAGAGATCGATGCGGTTGATGTTCACCAGCCGCATGTAAGCTTCGTTGACGAGCACGGTCGGGTGCAGATCGGGTTGGTTGTTTTCCCGGTGCAGGTGACGTGCCGCATTCTGCTTCAGCTCGTCGTATAGCGCGGCGACCACCTGGCCCCGGTCGTTTTCCGACTCGTTGGACCAGTTCAGCAGAATCTCGGTGACGTCGTTCATGTGTGTCGACATGTTCGTTGCAAGCCTGCGAGTGTAGCATCACGTCATGCCAAAAGATCCGGACAAGCTGGCCGAAGAGAGGCAGCTTCTGCAGCTGGTGGAAGCCGCCCTGGATATGGATACCGCACCCGGCAGGGAGTGGCTGGATGCCAACTGTCCGCAGAATCTGCGCGAACGTGCGGTGCGTATGTTTGATGAGGCCTCGTCCGTGGAAGAAGGCAACGCCGCTGTCACGATGCTGGCTGCCGCAGCTGCGGCCGTTACGGATCCCGGCCACTCGGAAGATATCGCGCTGGCGCCGGGTTCGGTCATCAAAGACCGGTTCGTGATCGAAGCACCACTCGGTGAGGGTGGCATGGGTATCGTGTATCGCGCGCGTGATCTGCGTAAGGAGGAAACCCGGGATAAGGATCCGTGGGTTGCCCTCAAAGTGCTCGGTCCGCGCTTTCGCCAGAACCAGATGATGGTTGTGGCGCTGCAGCGCGAGGCGCGCAAAGCGCAGACGCTTGCGCACCCGAACATCGGCACGGTTTATGACTTCGATCGCGACGGTGAGCTGGTCTATCTGACGATGGAGCTGCAGCGGGGAGAAACGCTGGACGCGTTCATCGCGAGGCACCCGCACGGTGTGTCCCGGGATGTTGCCGGTCCGATCGTGCGCGGCCTGTGCCTGGGGCTGGCTTACGCTCACAACAAAGGCATCATCCATTCCGATTTCAAGCCGGGGAACGTATTTGTCACCGAAGATGGTGGCGTGAAGATTCTCGATTTCGGAATTGCCCGCGCAGCGCCGGTGGTCAGCGTCGACGATGCGGATATGGCGACGCAGTTCGATCCGAGCGAGCTTGGTGCGCTCACACCCGCCTATGCAGCACTCGAGATGTTTGAGGGCGCCACACCCCATCCGGCTGACGACGTCTATGCCCTTGCCATCGTGAGCTACCAGCTGCACACGGGACGGCACCCGTTCGATCAGCGCTCCGCCCGCCAGGCTGCTGAGCAGAAACTCACGCCTGCACCGCTGCGTCGCATACCCAGCCGCGAGGCGCTGGCCGTTGCCCATGGCCTCGAACTTGCGCGATCTGAGCGCACCCAACACGCGGCGGAGTTTCTGCGCGAATACGAAGGCATGCCGCGGGTGCGGCTTGCCGCAGGCGCGTTGGCGATTGCGTTGGCAGGCGCAGTGGCTTATGTGGGTTATCAGGAATTTGATCAGTATCTGGCTGAGCGCCCGGCAATTCCCTTCGCCGAGCTCCCGGCGACAAGTCGCGATCAGTTCCGGCAGCTCTTGGATGATGGTTCACGCTTCGAATCTTTTGGCGACTACACGGCAGCGCTCGATCACTACCATCGCGCATACCAGCTGCACCCGCGCAATCCAGCGGCAACCGGCGCGCTCGAGCGCCTTTTCGAGCGCCTGTTTGAACTGAGCGTCGCGGCACAGAGCCACCGGCAATGGCAGGCGCTTGCGGGGAATCTCGATGCCGTACGCGAAACGGATGAGTATTTACGCAACAACGCGGTGCTGCAGGATATTGCAGACCGCGTTGCTGAGCAGCGTGGTGAACGTGCCAATCAGACCTGAGTGCCGACGTCCTCTTCCATCTGGTCGATGGCGTCGTAGTCCTCGGTGATCTGATACGGAAAATGCTCGACGGTGGTGTCCGGGTTGAGCTCGGCGTGCTCCCTGGCGGTGTCCGCGAAGTCCTTGGCTTTCTCGATATCCGCGTCGATCCTGTCGAAGCTGTCATCAATTGCCTCGTGCACGTCGTCGATCTGTGCTTCGAAAACCGGTTGGATCTCTTCGAGCTCCGCCCGCTCGCCGTCCAGGTTGTGTTCTTCCGCGCTGTCGAGCTCTTCGCGCGCGTCCACCATCGCGTGGGCAGTGTCGAGCGTTTCGTTCTCGATGACGTCAATCACGTCGTGCAGATGCGGCGGGAGCATCTCGAAGAGTTTGTCGACCCCTTCGAAGGTGGTGCCCAGGTAGTCGGCGGCCAGGTGCAGTGAAACGTCACACGCTTCGAGGTCGCGTTCTTTGGCTGTCTCGACGAGTTTCTCGATTTCAGCTTTGTGCTCGCTGCCGAAGCCTTCTAACTCTTTGACAAAATCGTCAGCCCAGGCTTCGCCATCTTCCGACAGCTCGTCGATTTCCTTCTCGAGGCTGTCCTGCATCGCCTCGATGCGACCTTCTGACAGCGCCTTGAAGTCGTTGAACTCGGCTTCGCTGATCTTGCCGGCGGCGTAGTCCTGGGCGACCGCGGTCTCCTGGTCGATGATGAACTGTGCCAGAGGGTGTCGATCACCCGCGACGGCGTCGGGGTTTTCTTTGAGGAACTCGGCCTCACTCTCCAGAATCATCGTGGTGTAAGGCATGCCGTATTCGGTGAACCACATGTTGGGCGCCAGATCCGGCGTGGCTGCGGTGCTGGTTTCGGTAGTCTCTGCCATGATGGTCTCCTGGCGTTGTCGATGTAGGCGTGATTGGGTTGGATTGACTCTGGCCCGCCGGAGCGGGCCTCGGAATCATTGCGGAGCTACCAGCCCCACTGGTCCTCAGCGGTGTAGTCCACTTCGGCGCCGTTGTTGTAGCCGTTTTGAACCGGATAGCCGCCGTTGTTGGGGTAGGCGTAGCCACCCTCCTGATAGGCCGGCGCCTGCTGGTAGTAACCCGGCGTGCTGTAGGCATTCTGATTGGGATAGACCATCGTCTGCATGCCGTTCAGCATCTGCATGTTCTGCATCTGCATCTGTTGATTCTGCTGGTTCATCTGATCCAGCATCATCTGGTTCTGCTCGTTCATGGCGTTGATTGCCTGCTGCTGCGGGGACGGGACAAAGATGGCATACCCGACGAATGCGAACGCAAGGACAAGAATGGCGATCATTACGGGGCTGAATTTCATGGTTCGTTCCTCTGTAGAGTTGGGCGTGCGGCCCTTTCATGGCCTGTCATTCTCTTAGGCGCAGCGTTGCGTCAAAGTGGATCACCGTGGAGAATTTTTTTTTATGCGGGTGCTCTATAGCGCTGACAATCGCCGCTCGCGGCTGGGTGTTGCGCTGCTGGTCCTGATCGTCGGGGCCGTGGCGATGGGCTGGCTGGCGATTGAGGTGTATGTCTCGTACGGTCTGAATCCGGCGGACGGGTATGGCGGCAGGCTGGCGCCCTGGACAGATCGCGCCTGGTTTGCCGGTTTTCTCGGCGCGACGGGGCTTGGGCTGCTATTTGCCGTCTGGCTGGTGCTGCGGCTTTTTGTCCGCAAGATAAGCAAACAAGATGACGACAAATTGGCCGGCAATGGCATTCAGATTCACTTCTTCGGGCCGTTTGCACCCCTCGATCTCCACGCCGAAGAGGTTCGTGGGGTCCACGCGCGGGAGGGGCGGCTCAACGTGGCCGGAGCGCCGGGCGTCGACGCGCCGTACTACCTCATTTTCCGCCGCGGCCGCAGGCTACCCCTGGTGCTCGACGCGCAGGGAGAGTTTTACGACCGCCCGGGCTTGCGGGCCGTGTTGCCGCTGTCTTAGCTGATGACAATTGCCGCCTGCCAGTATCGGGCAATGGCGCTGAACGGCATGGGTTGGGTGAAGTAGGCCATCGGATCATTGATAAAAAGTACCGGCTCCAGGCCGTTGGGCCCAGGCTGCCAGCCCATGCCTCGCAGCACGACAACGTGACCCGCGTAAGGTGATGATTGTACGGCGAGCACGATGGCGTGACCGTTGGCGAGGGTCTGGTAAAGCGTCAGCGGGTCGGTGGGTGCGTTGATCGACGAGCTGCGTCCACCGAACTGCTGGATCAGCGCCTGGATCTCCGTGAGCGAACCGGTCCGGGTGCACGCCGCGCGATTCTGGCAGCAGGCGTGGGGACCCACGCCGCTCGACATGCCCACCAGGGCACACTGGGGCGGCGTGCCGTGCTGTCCTTTGGTGGCCATGATGATCTGCTGAGAAACAGCGGCCCAGCACCAGACGTTCGTCTCCTGGGGAATGTTCTGGATGGGCAGATCCACCGGCGGCGGAATCTGACCCTGACGCAGATAGTCGGCTGCAAGGCTGCCTTTCGCCGTGTTGTCCCAGTTCGTGATGTCACCGGGCAGGTCCTCGAGAAGTACCGCACCCGCGAGGATCGCGACGATGGCAATACCCCACATTTTTGTGGGCGTAAACGGGCGGGACCTGATCATCGATGTCATGTGTTTTTCCTCGTTGCTTGCCTCCATAGGCGGGAAAAACCGCAGAACCGGATCAAATCACGTCAGAGGTCGGGGAAGCCCGCTTCGGCAGCCTGCTGCCGTGCGTTGGTGACGAGGTAGTGGTCTTTACCGTGCTGTGCCTCGCGCAGTGCGATGGCGTCCGCGAAGCTGCGGCGCGCGACATCTGTCTCGCCCGTTTGCGATTGCAGATGTCCTGCCTGCAGGAGCGCCTGCGCGCGCAGCTCCGTAAACTGCGGCTCTGTGAGCGGTTCGAGATCGGCCAGCAGACGCGTCACCGCACTCAGCGCGGCTGCGGTGTCCTCCTGCGCGGCAAGCAGCTGAGATTCGAGAATGCGGCTGCGTATGACCGTATCGTCGTGCGCTTCTATGCCTTCGAGCCCGGGCAACATTTTTGCGTAAGCATCGGCAGCCGCTTCGACCTTGCCGAGATCAAGCTGCAGGCGGCTGACGTTCATGTACGTGCGTGCCGTGTGCGGGTGGTCTGCGCCTAGGATCTCGGTGCGTAACTGTGCGGACCGCTCGAGGGGAACGACCGCCTCGGCTCTGCGGTCCGTTTCTCCCAGGAGGACCGCGTAGTTGTTGAGCGTGTACATCAGGTTGCTCCGCACGTTCTGCACGCCGTCTGCCATGGCCTTCTCCGTCATGGCAATGTGCTCGAGGTAGCGGGCCTCCGCGAGATCCAGCTCGCCTACGGTGTGGTGCGCGGCGGCCAGGTTGCCCGTGGCCGCGCCAAAATCCACCAGCGCTTTCTCACCAGGCAAGGTCTGGTAGAGCGTCATGGCGGTTTCGTAGTTGGGTATCGCCTCTCGCGCGCGACCCGCATGGTCGAGCACCACACCGAAGTCGTTGTGCACCGTCGCTACCAGCATCGTCGGCGTGTTCTCGTCGAAACCGGCGATGACAGCCTCAAAACGCTCGATTGCCCGGTTGTAGTCGCTCGCTTCGAACGCGAGCCACGCCAGATCGGCAAGGTTTTTCAGCGTTGTGGGATGATGTTCGCCATAAAACTCGGCGTTCATCTCATACGCGCGCTCCAGATTCGGCGCCGCGCGCTCCACCCGGCCGAGGCTCAGCTGCGTCCAGCCGAGCGTGCGGCGTACGGCCGCCTCGATCTCGGGGTGCTCGGCGAAGCGGTCGCCTATCTGATCGTCAGCACCGTCGAGCGCCTCCCGTACGGTGGGGTTGTTGTTCGCTTCCAGCGGATCAGCCTGACTCAGGACATCCTGGAGAAACTGCGTCACCGCGTTGGCTTTGTCCGCCTCCTGCTGTGCCGTCGTCGCCGCCTTGCGGGCGATGTCCGCCTGCCACAGGGCCGCGCCGAGTCCAACGGTCAGCGCGGCAAAGATGGCGCTTACGCTTGCGATGACCCAGCGGTTGCGTTGGAGAAACTTGCGCGCACGGTATTTTCGCGTGTCAGCCTGCGCGCTGACGGGCTGACCCGTGAGGTAACGCTGTATGTCGTTTGCCATCTCGGCGGTGGAACCGTAGCGCTGATTGGGCTCTTTGCGCACGGCTTTCATGACAATGGCGTCCAGATCACCGGCAATCTGGGTGGACGTGATGTCCTGGTTGGGCATATTGCGCAGCGTGCGGCTAGGCGGTATCGGATCCGTCTTGCAGATGAGCTCGTGGGCCTCAACCGGCGGGAGCGAATGAACGCTGTAGGCCGGGACGCCCGTCAGCAGCCGGTAGAGCAGCAGGCCCAGCGCGTAAATGTCGGTCGCAACGGTGATGGGCTGACCCAGGAGCTGCTCAGGGCTCGCGTAGTCCGGCGTCATCGCGTTCGCTTCCGGAACCGTGTCTGCGCTCGTCAATCCGGGCTGATCTTCCAGCACCTTTGCAATGCCAAAATCCAGCAGTTTCAAGTGCCCGGCGGCGTCCACGAGAATGTTGGAAGGTTTGAGGTCCCGGTGCACGATGAGGTTGCTGTGCACCGCCCCCAGGGCGTCGAGCAAGGTGACAAAAAGGGCCAGCCGCTCGTTGAGATTCAGGTTGTTCTCGTTGGCGTAAGTGACGAGGTCGGTACCCTCGACATATTCCATCACGAGGTAAGGCAGATCGTCGGCAGTTGTGCCGCCGTCCAGCACGGCGGCAACGTTCGGGTGGCTGATGTTGGCGAGAATCTGGCGTTCGTTCTGGAAGCGGCGCAGGAGCTCCGCCGCGATGTGTTCGGGTGTCTCGTCGAGCTGAAAGCGGATGATTTTGAGCGCGCCGTGCTGGGCAAAGTCTGCGCCGGTTCGCTCGACCCGATACACCCGGCCCATGCCGCCCGTGGCAATCACTTCGTTCACCCGCCAGCTGCCGAGGAGCTGCCCGGTCTTGTCTTCGTCGAGCACCGGGGCGTTGTGCAGGAACTCCGACTGCGTTGCATCTGCGGCACGCAGACGCTCGACCGCCGCGCGCAGGTCCGTATCACCGGCAACCTTGTCGTGCAGCCACTTGTCTCGCCATGCGGTCGGTTGCTCCAGCGCCTGCATGAACAGATCCAGCGCCTGGGCTTGCAGTGTGCGGTCCTCTTCGCTCATGCCGGTACTCATAGACTGCCGCCAATTAGCAAGCCATGTTTGCAATCCCATTGCAATGTGGCTATGTCATTGATGGTGGATCTGGCCGACAATGGGTATCTATTGAAGGGACTGTGGGTTGTCATGAGCGAGCACAAGGAAATTACCCAGCTCTTACAAGCCTGGCGCGCGGGCGACGAAGCCGCGCGTAACCCCCTGTTCGATGCGGCGTACGACAACATGCACGACGTTGCACGCAACGTCCTGCGCGGCGATCGACAGCGATTTGTGCTGCAGCCGACGGAGCTCGTGAATGAGTGCGCGATGCGCATGTTCGGGCTTTCGCAGATGGACTGGCGGGATCGCGCCCACTTCATTGCCATGGCAACGACCACCATGCGACGAATACTCATCGATGAGGCCCGGCGCAAGAAGGCCGACAAGCGTGACGGGGTCGAATTTACGCTGCACACCATCCACCTGGGCGCCGAGTCCGAGGAGCTGGATCTCGAAGAGCTCGATGAGGTGCTCACGCGTCTGGGAGACATCTCACCGGACCTTGCCCGCGTGGTGGAACTCAAATACTTCGGCGGTCTGACCAACACGGAGGTAGCCGAAGTGCTCGACGTCTCCGAGGCAACGGTCAAGCGCAGCTGGCGCTCGGCGCGAGCCTGGCTGTACGCTGAGATGCATCCGGACTGATTCATCCTTTGTTTCCTGAGAACGTCTCGACCTGCGTGCGCTTCATAGCAGGTACTGAATCCCATAGAGGATGCTAATAGCGAGAGAGACGAACGTTAGGAATGTGTTCGATCTCTCCTTACCCTGGGCCAGTTCTTCCAGCTCGGCTTCACTCATACCTGCCTCTTCCCACCCCGGGGCTTCGTTGTTGACGATACCCAGGTAGCCGGTTTTGCCAATGACGGCAGGCAGTTCATGCATTGGAATCGAGAAGACGGAGCGCAGCACGTCGGCCCTGTCGGCGGTACAACAAGTGCCGTGCCGGGTGCCGAGCAGGCTGTCCTCACCGAGAAACACGAATTCGCCACTTGTCAGCTGCAGCGCAAAAACCCGCACCACATTGACGATGCCGAATTTGCGGTAGCTTTCCTCGCGGGTAAATATCGCCGCGATTTCCGAGCTGTGCAGTGTGCGGATGAACTCCGGGGTCTCGTGGGCCTGGGATCGATGTTCGGGTAACCAGAGATCGATCACGTCGCCTTCGATCCGCAGCCGCCAGCGCCAATTCGCCTGTACTTCGCGGAGCACGAAGCGAGCTATCGGGTACATAAACCAGGCTGTGCCACCAAGGATTGCTGCTATCAGGTAGTTCCTGTTGAGGAGCAGAACGGTAGCGATCACGGCCATTCCGATTACGAGACAGCCGAGAATCGCTGCGCCCAGTACCAGCACGAAACGCTGATACTTCGATTGACGGAAGTCGAAAACTCGCGCGTTCGAATTCATGGTGTGCCTCCAGAGAGATGTCTGTTTGATGTCGTCCACTCGGATAGGCGGGGTTCAAAGTCGGATTGGATCACGATGCGTCCTCACTCTGATTGTCCGAAGCGCGCCGGAGCCTCCGCGCCAGCAGGAAGGAGATCAACGCAATCGCGGCAGCGGTGGCGGAGTAGGGCCATACCCCGGCCGCGAGCGTCGCAACCGCCACGAAAGCCATGCCCGCCGTGAGGAGGTACAGGAAGACCGCAACGGCAACTCTGCAGAGACGCCGTCGTTTTCTGGTGTGCAGATTGTAAGTGTTCACAGGCTCTCCGGCGGATGCAGCGCGCGATCCTTCGTGTCATATCCCGTCAGGCGTAAAAAGGTCGCAAACAGGGTCAAAAATTTTTTGATCCGTTTTCCGGAAGATCGACGCCTTAGGGATTGAGCACCGCGGAAGCGGCCCTTTCGAACCGACATGAGAGAGCATGATGGAAATCAAAATCGACAATCGCGTAGCAATTGGCATCGGCCTGGTGGTGGCAGCCATCGTCGGCTACCAGGAATACACGGCTGAAGATGGTCTGCTTAACGGCCTGAACAACAGCCAGCAGCCGCAGGTGCAGGCTTACGGTCCGCAGAATACCCAGGCGAGTCCGTACGGTCCTCAATACCAGCATCCAAATCCGCCCCCGATGTACCATGCGCAGCCGGATCCGAATGGACCCAACGGTTACCCGAACCAGCAGTATGGTCCCGAGGGCGCTTACGGTCCGAGTGCGTCATACGATCCGAATGGCGGTTACCCGCCGTCTGGACCGCAGGGTCCTTATGGTCCGAGCCAGAATGGATATGGCCCGAGTCAGAGCGGCTACGGCCCGAGCCAGGACGGCTACACGAGCAGCACCTACGAAGTGGATCTGGGTGAGCCGACGGAAGAGGACGGCTGGTAGTTCGCAGGGGGACAGCGCTCGTTGCGACGAGCCTGTCCCCGCTCAGCCATACCTCTTGCCCGCCGTTTCTTTACGCAGGCAGTCGAGCTCCGCCGCGAGCGCCGCGCGTCCGCCTGCCGCTTCCCGGTCGTCCGGGTAGTACGCAAGCTCACTCTCGGGCTCTCCCGCAATCCGCGTGCCGATCAGCACGCGCGGCTGAGCGTAGTCATAGGGCCGTGCGCGGTGAAGCAGCGCCCGGTTGTCCCAGATGATCGTCTCGCCCGGTTGCCACCGGTGCGAATAGACACGCCGGGGTGCAGAAACGATGAACTCGACGAGCTCGTTCAGGAGCGCCCGGCTGTCCTCGCGCGTGAGACCCGGGATGCCGAACGCATGGCGCCCGACAAAGAGGTTCTTGCGGCCGGTTTCCGGGTGCACTTTGACGAGCGGTCGCAGGTACGCTTCTCCGTGGTAGATCGTGTCGGGCGCAGCAGCCGGGAAATCGCCGATGTCGTTCGCCTGGGAATACTGCGTGGAGTGATACGCGCTCAGGTGCTCAATGCGCACCCGGGTCTTCTCATCCAGCGAATCGTAGGCGGCACGCGCGTCGGCAAGCTCCGTTTCACCGCCTTCCTCCGGAACGACAACTGCGGACAGCATGGCGCACTTGGAGCTGATGGGCATATAGGTCGAGTCGGTGTGCCAGGCCTCGTTACCGACGTTGGTGCGCATACGCTGAGTCTGGAGATCGAAGACCTTACGATCCTCGCCTTGATTCGACATCGGCAGGGCGCCGAACTCGAGATTGCCGAACCGTTCTCCAAACGCTATGTTCTCTGCCTCGGTCAGGTGCTGATCGGGGAAAATCAGAAAGCCGAACTCGAGAAATGCCGTTTTGATCTCGGCAAAGTCGGCGTCGTCGAGTGCGTTCAGCCTGACGCCTGTAACCGTGGCCCCGAAATCCTTCTCCGGGATTGGCGTGATCGTGATCATGCGGCGTCTCCTTCCTCAGACGGTCATCTTATCACCCGGGCTGACCGATGATGCCAAGATCCATCATGCGCGCCTGCTCTTCCGCGCTGATACCGAGCTCGTCGAGGATGGTGGCGTTGTGTTCACCGAGCGTGGGAGCGCGGTGTCTGATGGTGGTGGGCGTGCGGGAGAACTTCGCTGCCGGACCCACCAGAGGCACGCTGGCGCCGTGGCTGAGCTCGGTGTCGATGAGCATGTCACGGACCCCGATGTGCGCTTCGTTCTGCAGATCCTCGGGTGCGTTGACCCGCGTGGCAGGCAGCCCCAGCTCGGCAAACCGCTCCACAACCTCGGCGACCGTGCGCGTCCGGCAATATTCGGCCAGGAGTGGATCCACCGTGTCCCGCCCCTGGATGCGATCCACCGCGGTCATGTTGCCGAGATCTTCACGCTCGAGCTCCCGGGCGAGTACCTGCCAGTGGGAGTCGAGCAGCACCCCGGCAAAAACGTTGCCGTCGGTACAGGCGTAGTTGTTGACGGGCGCGGCGATCGCAAACTGGTTACCCATACGCTGCGGGGTAATGCCGAGGGCGCCCATCGTGGCGAGGCCGTTGCTCTGAAAGACGATGCTGTCGACCAGCGCAATGTCCACATGTTGACCCTCGCCGGTGTGATCGCGGTGCCGCAGCGCGGCCATGGCGCCGAGCGCGCCGTGCAATCCGGCTAAATCGTCGCCGAGGAAGGTGGGTGCTTTCACCGGCCCACCCTCCGGCTCCCCGTTCATCGACGCCCACCCCGAATAGTTCTGTGCGAGGGGGTCGTAGCCAACGCGATCACTCAGCGGACCAAACTGGCCAAAGCCGCTGATGCTGACGTAGACAATCTTGTCATTAGCGGCTTTGAGGTCGTCATAACCCAGGCCCCACCCGGCCAGCGTTCCGGGGCGGAAGTTTTCGATGAAAATATCTGCGGCGGCGGCGAGCTTGAGCGCAACGTCGCGTCCTTCAGGCTGACGCAAGTCCAGGGTCAGCGACTCCTTGTTCCTGTTGACCGTTTCGTTGGCGACGGTGAGCGATGAATCGGGTATCTGGGGCGGCAGCATCCGGGCAACCTCACCGTCGGGCAGCTCGAGCTTGATGACGCGAGCGCCAAAGTCGGCAAGCACGCACGCGGCCATTGGGCCCGCCCACGTGGTGGTCGCTTCTACGACGGTAACGCCGCTCAAGGGTCCGGCGATGTCGCTGCGTGCGTGTTGATAAAAGACGGATTTCTCCATGGTTACTCCTCGACGGCCTTGCGGCGGGTATGCAGCTCGCGCCATGTGGTCATGATGATGTTCTCGTCGACGAGCGCCTGTTTGACGTCGGGAGACAGCATGGCCTCCAGATCGCCGACGCGGGAAGGCCCGGAGCCCGAGATGAGGTTGAAGTGGGCCGCGGGTCCCGTGCAATGCATGATCATCATCGTGACCCCGGGTTTGAGAGCGCGGATTGCCGCCACGTAGTTGGGCACCTTGTCTCCTCTGGCCCAGCCGTAGCTCGTGTTGTGCAGATCATCGAGCACCGGCAGGCCTGCCTGCCAGAGCATCTTCCCCGCCGCCAGCGCCTCGCCTCCGGCGCGTTCCCCGTAGAGCTGGCGTGCATGAAAGTTGTGGCCGCCGGGAAACATGATGGGAATGTCGTTTTCGATGCCAAGCTGCATGTAGGCGGCAAGAAACTCAGGGGTGGCGAAGAGTGTGCCCATGTGGGAATCGAGGTGCGTGGGTTGAAAGCCCATCGTCAAAGCCCGTTCCAGCTGGGCTGCAATCTCCGCAGCCACCTCTTCGGGTGATGCGTGCTCCACAACGTCGGCGACGTTGTGCCACATGGCGCCCTGACGATCGACCAGGCCGGGGACCATGGGCTTGCCGGCCAGCGGTCCCCAGCGATAGTGGGCCCACTCGGCATTGAGTGTCAGGTGCAGTCCCGCATCCGCGTCGGGATTCTTTTCGATGTATTCCACGATCTGCGGCACCCACGGGGTTGGCATCATGACGCTGAACGAATTGGCGGCGCCGTCCTCGACGGCGCTGATGGTGCCGGCGTTCGATTCTGCCGACATACCCGCGTCGTCGACGTGCAGGATCAGCACACGGCTGCCGGTGGGCCAGCCCAGCCGTTCCGCGTAGGTTTCCACGGCCTGTGCCGTGCAGGACCAGAACAACAGCGCCGCGAGCGCTGGCAGGTAGTATCGCACGCAGATCTCTCCCCTCGTTGTCGAGCAAAATTGTAGCGGGTCAGGGGCCGGCCTTGTAAACATCAATTTTGGCCCGCATGCTTGCCGGGCTGAAACATTTCCGGGAGACGTCATGGCTGAATACATTCCACCCACGCTGGACTGGGTGCGCGAGCAGGTTGAGCTTTATGAGGGCAGCGGCGGCACCGAGGGCACCACGCTTCTGGATACCGGCCTGCCGTGCATCATCGTCACCCACATGGGCAACAAAAGCGGCGCCATCCGCAAGATTCCGCTCATGCGCGTCAAGGTCGACGACAGCTACGTGCTGGTCGGGTCGATGGGCGGTCAGCCCAAAAATCCGGTCTGGGTCTACAACCTGAGGGCCAACCCCGACGTTGAGATCCGCGATGCAACGGTTGTGACGAAAATGCGGGCTCGTGAAGTCGAGGACGACGCCGAACGGGAGAAGCTCTGGGCGGCCAGTGTCGAAGCCTTCCCGACCTACGATGAGTACAAGGCGAAAACGTCGCGCAAGATCCCCGTTTTTATCGCCGAGCCGGCTTAACCTCGCAGCAGGCGTTGGTCCGCCCAATAGGAATGCGTGCCGACGCAGACCCGCTGGGGCAGGGCAATGCTGGCCATGGGCCCGGCACTCACGTCGCTGGCGTCGAAGACCAGACAAGCTGAGCGGTTCTCGTTCATGTCGGTAACGAGCGTCACCACGTAACCGTCATCCTCGGCCGTGCTGCCCTGGCGCGGTGCCATTGGCGCTTCGCTGGCGTATACCCCGTCGGGGAATTGATAGTGCTGCGTGGTACCCGTCTCGACGTCGAGCCGGCTGATGCCGTCGAACAGGAACCAGCCGGGCTTGGCGGTCATCTGCCACGCGTAGCGGTAGGGTTTGCCCGCGACGCTCGGATTGATCATGCCGAACTCCGATAGGCCGTCTTCCAGCGGACCTTCGCTGACCGCGCCGGTTTTCAGGTTGAATCGCCAGCGGTAAGCATGCGCACCGATGGCGTTGATATCGAGCATGGCAAAGGGGGTGAGGCTTTCGGGTAGACTTTTCGTGCGTTTGCCGCGGCGTGGGTCCTGGGTGTAGCCGTCGAGGACAACCTCGTCGCCGTCCTCATAGGCGTTGATCCAGTGCAGCACGTAGGTCGGTTTGGCATCGAACCACACGACGTCATCCGGGTGACCTCGGCGCGGCACGATGCCGAAGCGGCTCGGCAGCTCCGGGAAGAAGCGCACCGCGTGGGCGTTGTGTTTGAGCGCATCCGGATCCCAGAAGAGTGGTAAGTCGTTCAAGATCGCGTAGTTGTCGGTAAACGCCATGTCGTGGGGCAGGCGCGGGCCCGGCAGCTCAATCGGAATGTAGTGCACCAGCTTGCCGTCGGCGTCCACGACGCCGTAGTGCATGTAAGGCGCGGCTTTGCCGTAGTTGAAAAAGAGCATCTCGCCGGTGGCCTCATCGACCTTGGTGTGTGCAGACACGCCCCATCCCGGGGTCACCTCGTTGACCCACCCGGCTTTGCCTTTGCCCTCGAGCGTGCGCGGATCCAGCTCGTAGATTTCACCGCATTGATAGAAGCTCGTCGCCGCCACACCGTTGTGCACGACCACGTCGGTGCTCGATGCGTCCTTCAGGCGCGTGCGTGCGCCCCAACCGTCGCGGAGCGACTTTTCCGGGCTCTCGCGTAGTCCGGCCCATAAGGGCTCACCTGCCGCGAGCTCCGCCTCGAAACCGTCGGTACGGATGAAACGATTGCGGTATTCCACATAGCCGCTGTCGAAGTAGACGCTGTGCAGCATGCCGTCACCGTCGAAAGGGTGATAACGGCCCAGCGCGTGATGCAGCGGATTTTCTGTGTTGCGAATGTAGATGCCGCAAAGATCGTCCGGCAGATCACCCGTGATCTCAGGCTCGATGACGTTGTACTCGCGCGTGTTCGGCTGCCAGGGCCCGCTGCGGTAGGGGTGATCGTCGTCTTCGGGTAGATCGCCGCGAATGTCGGCAATGAGGCTGGTCTCCATCGCTTCCTCTTGTCACATCTCAGAGAGCATCGTGGCATGATCGCAAAGTGCCCCGCAAGTTGATGCGCAGTTCACGCGCATGCCCGTAGCATCTCTTGGATTCCGGTGGTGGAGGTTGCTGTGCTTTCTTCGATTTGCAGAACGCTTTCATGGAGTTGTCTATTGGTGGCAGCCTCCGCAGCCGCGCAGTCGGCCTCTGACAGCAGTCCGTTATCCTCGCGTGAGTCGGATCCTCGGGTGATGGGGTGGATGGAAGGTTTCCCACCGCGGGCGGAGCGGCTCATCACGCAACCGGACGCCAACTACTTCAGTTTCCCCAAGCTGCGCTGGTCCGTGTGTCATCTGCGGGAATTTCTGCCGACGGAGGAGGTCAGTCGCGGTCTGGGTGCCCCGGAGCCATTGCCCTATGAGCTCGACGAGGCGGCGATCGATAAGGTGACCTTCGTACCGCTCGGCGGCAGCGAGCTGATGACCTGGCAGGAGGCTTTCTTCGTCAACTACACAGACGGCCTGCTCATCCTCCACAAGGGTGCTGTCGTCTATGAACGATACTTTGGTTGTCTCGATGAGACCGCGAAACATGCTGCGATGTCGATGACGAAATCGCTCACTGGATTGCTGGCAGAAATCCTGGTGGTTGAGGGACAGCTGGATGAACAAGCTCGCGTCAGCACAATTATCCCAGAGCTGTCGGACAGTGCGTTTGGCACTGCCACCGTTCGCCAATTGATGGATATGACGACTTCGCTCGACTACAGCGAAGATTATGCGGATCCGGAAGCAGATATCTGGCGTTATTCGGCAGCGGCCAGCCCATTGCCGAAGGCGCTGGACTACGTAGGCCCGGATGGCTATTTCGAATATCTGCAGACAGTGCGCAAGGAGGGTGAGCACGGATTAGCCTTCGGCTACAAAACCGTCAATTCCGATGCGCTTGGCTGGGTGATATCCAGGGTCGCGGGCAAAGAGGTCACCGAGTTTTTGAGCGAGCGCATCTGGCGCCGCATAGGTGCTGAGCAGGACGCCTACATGACGGTTGATGGTAGAGGTACGCCTTTTGCGGGAGGTGGTCTGAGCGCTGGTTTGCGTGATCTCGGCCGAATCGGACTGCTAATGCTGAACGCTGGCAAGTTGCGCGGTGAACAGATCTTCCCCGCGAGAGTGGTCGAGAGGATCAGACGCGGTGGAGACAAGGATGCCTTTGCCAGGGGTGGATTCACAACGCTTGCAGGTGGCAGCTATCGCAGCATGTGGTGGGTTCTGCATAACCCGAATGGCGCGTTTGCCGCTCGTGGCGTACATGGGCAGACGATTTACGTCGATCCCACTGCCGAGATGGTCATTGTGCGTCTGGCGTCGTATCCCACGGCTAAAAACAGCGCCATAGACCCCACTTCGCTCCCCGCATACGATGCGGTGGCAGCCTATTTGATGTCGAAGGAGTAGGTCCCGACTATTCGGTGGGACAGTATTTCGGTTCGAGGTCCAGTACTTTCAAGAGACGCCCGAAGCCGATGTACTGACCGATCATCATGCCGAGCTCGAGCACCTCGGCGTCGTTGAATACGTCATGCAGGCGCGCGAAAAACGCGTCGTCGATGTTGTGGTGGTCTACCGCCAATCGTTCGGCGTATTCCAGCGCCAGCCTTTCGCGCTTGCTGTAAGAATTGCTCGGCGTATCCAATTCGGAAATCTTCGCTTCGGTCAGTCCGTTTTCCATCGCCGATGGAAATCGCGCATTGAGTCACGTGAAGCAGTCGTTCAGCCGGGCGATTTTCAGCCGCACGAGCTCTTTCAGATCGGGCTCGACGATGCCAGCCTGATGCGCCGGATAGTAAAAGGAGAAGTAGGCGTCGAACATGTCAGGGAGGTGTGCCACTGCCCGCAGTACCGACGCGTCAGCGCCTGATGCTTCGACCCCTTGAACCTGCTCCAGCCTTTCTGCGGGTAGCTCGTCGTCGGTCATGAGTCTGATTCGTGCCATGGATCCTCCTGGTCGTCGCACACAGCCTAGCATGCTTTGTGCGTATAATTGCCGGCTCGAATCAGGGGGGAAATCATGAGCGATACGCTGAAACTCTATGGAGTGCCGTTTTCACAGCCGGTCCGTGCGGTCATGTGGCTGATGCTCTACAAAAGCGAACCTTTCGAGATGATCCTGACCAACCCGGGATCCAAGGGGGACAACGGCAGCCGCAACCCGGCGTTTCTCGCAAAAAATCCCGCTGGAACCATCCCGACGATCGAAGAAGCGAACGGCTTCACGCTCGGAGAGGCCCACGCCATCATGGCGTATCTCTGCAACAAGCACGGCTGGGAAGACGTTTATCCGGGCGAGCCTCAGGCGCGAGCGAAGGTCGACTGGTATCTCAACTTCCATCACCGCAACGTGCGTGACGCATCCGTTGGTCTGGTGGCACCGAAAATCCGCAAAGATCTCGATATCCCCCAGGCGTTCCAGGATCAGGCGCGGGCGACGCTCACCAGCGCGCTGAAGGCGCTGAACGGCGGCTGGCTGGAGGGCAACACGTACCTTACGGGTGAGCACCTCAGCATCGCCGACTTTGCGGCCTACGTCGAGATTGGTCAGCTGCAGGCGGGGTTCACAAACGTTTACGACTTCGGCGACTTCCCCAACGTCATGGGCTGGCTCGAGACGATGAAACAGGTCCGCGAACACGACACCGTGCACACGGTGCTGGCCGAGCTGGGTGACATCAGCGTGGAAGCGCCGGCCATGGAGACAATCAAGAACGCGAACATCAGCGCGCTCAAGGCGCTCAAGAGTAAGCTCGCTGAGCTTGGGGGCTGAGCGTGCGCAAGCTCAGCTGGGGTATCTGCGTTGCGCTCTGGGCGCTGTTCACCTTCTGGTATACGGACTTCGGCGGACCGCTTTCTGATGCGGAAATCGACGAGTATCTGAGCCGCATGGACACCGGGAGCGGCGGCGCCATGAATCTGGAACGGCTGCGTACGTTTCTCGAAAACGACACCGGCCGCCAGTTTCTGATGGTGAACGTCGTTGACTACGCGGACGATCCGCCCGACATGCCGGGTGCGGTACCGGGCGCCAGCGCGCAGGATCTCATGGACATCTACATGGAGCACATGTACGCGCAGCTCTTCCGCCGCGCTTGTCATCCGACAACCGCGGGTGGTGCCGTATTCGGCGCGATGGACCTCGTCGGTATGAACACGGTCTTTCGGCCCGAGGCCTGGGACATGGGCGCTTTCATGCGCTACCGCAGCCGGCGCACGTTCATGGACATCATCACGCATCCGGACATGTCGGATCGGCATGAATTCAAGATGGCGGCGCTCGACAAAACCGTTGCGTTTCCCATCGAGACGCAAATTTACCTCGGCGATCCGCGCCTGCTGCTCGGTCTATTCCTCCTGGTGATTGCGCTATTGCTGGATCGGCTCTTCTCCCGCCGCTGACCGTTCCTTGAGGACCGCCTGGATTTCGCTCAGGCGGTGGCGGTCGAGGCTGTAGCGTGTGAGCAGCCAGAATGCCAGCAGGTTGAACGCCGGGATGGCAATGCCGTCCGTGACGGCCAGACGGAAGAGCGTGTCATCGGAAACGCCGCCCGGAACGCCGTCACGCGGCATGCGGATCACAAAGTCGAGCAGAAAGCCGCCAATCATCAAGCCGAGACTCGTCACCGCTTTGCCTGCGAACGCGATGCCCGCCGAGAAGATGCCTTCCTGACGGAGTCCATGCTCATAGTCCTGCTCATCGACGGTGTCCGCCACCATGGAGGCAAACATGATGAGCACCATGGAGCCGGTGTAGGCGGCGAGGCAGCCGTGCCCGACAAACCACCAGATCAGCGACGGATCGCCATTCTCGGGCCAGACGTTGGCGAAACGCAGCAGCACTTTGCTCATCGCAAGCGCCGTGAAGGCCAGCAGCGACCAGCCCATGATCTGACTCTTCTCGAAGCCTCTCTGCCAGAATTGCGCCGTGACAAACGACGCAATCGCACCGATGACGACAAAGCTCAGCCAGCGAATGTCTTCGGTGCTGAACTCCCAGAAAAAGAGATTCATGTAGACGTCGAACACCTGGCCCGTCCCGAGCACGGCGGAGCTGATGAGGGTGGCGAGAAAGATGCGACGGAAGTTCCTGCTCTTGAGGGCAAGCACCGTGCGCGTCCACATATCGTGCAGCGACTGCCGCGGGGCGGCTGCAGTCGGCTGCGGCAGGAATCGAATCTGGCCCAGGGTGCCGAAGATGGGAATCAGCACCCAGATGAGAACGAGCAAACTGAAGATCACGGCAAACAGCGGATAGCGTGACGCGTCCAGCAGGCTGTTGCTGTAGGCCTCTGAGGTCGGGAAGACGAGTGAGTACATCGCGAAAATGAAAATGACCCCGCCGATCCAGCCAATCGCCATACGATAGGTGATGATGCTCGTCCGTTCGCGGTAGTCCTGAGAGAGTTCCGCCGCAACCGCGTTCCAGGGCACGACAAACAGTGTGAACGTCAAACGTAAGGTAACCGTGGCGATGAGCATCCATACGGTCAGCCCCGTTGTGGATAGTCCGACGGGGGGTGCAAAGAGCGCAAACGCGCTTGCTGCCACCGGAATGACGGCTGCGAGCATGAACGGGTGGCGACGCCCGTACTTCGCCTTGAAGTTGTCCGAGTACGCGCCAACCAGCGGGTCCGATACGGCGTCCAGAATGAGGGCTATCGAGAGCACCGCCCCGGCGTAGCTGGCCGGTAAACCCAGCACCTGTGAATAGTAGAGCAGGAGCAGCGTGTTGAAGGCCCAGTCTTTGTGCTGTCCGGGCAGCGCGCCCACGCCCTGGCAGAGCTTGACCCAGACCGGCACGCGACCCTCGCGCTGCTCCGCGCGTCGAAACAGCGGCGCCCGCGGCTCGGTACCGGCGCTCAATCGGTTGGCACCCGTTGGCGGGCGGTGTTCGACGTAGACATGTGGATTCACGCTAGCCGCTGGGATAGAAATGTGCAATGACGTATCGTGATGCTTTCACGTTGAAGAGGGAGGAAAGATGTCCAGCCTGGATGATTTCCGCGCTGCGACCCGGGATTGGCTCGAAGCCAACTGTCCGCAGTCGATGCGCACGCGCATCGTAGCGGGCGAAGAGGTCAACGGTGGCAGCAAGCGCCGTAGCACAAATCCTGATGCATACGTCTGGCTCGAGCGCATGGCCGAGCGCGGATGGACGGTACCCACCTGGCCGCGGGAATACGGTGGCGGCGGGCTAGATAAAGACCAGTTCCTGATCCTCCTGGAGGAGCTGCAGCGGATCCACGCGCGGCCGCCGCTGGGTGGCATGGGTGTGACCATGATTGGGCCCACGCTTCTCGAATACGGCAGTGAAGAGCAGAAGCTGCGTCACCTGCCGCGCATAGCCAGCGGTGAGGTTGCCTGGTGCCAGGGCTACAGCGAACCCGGGGCCGGATCGGATCTGGCGAGTCTGCAGACGAAGGCCGAGGACAAAGGTGATCACTTTCTCGTCAATGGCTCCAAGATCTGGACATCCGGAGCAAGCCACGCCGATTGGATTTTCTGCCTCGTTCGTACTGACACTGCTGCACCCAAGCACCAGGGCATCAGTTTTCTGCTTTTCTCCATGGATAGCCCCGGGGTCACCATCAAACCCATTGAGTTGTTAAACGGTAAGTCACCGTTCTGCCAGACGTTTTTCGACGACGTGAAGGTGCCGAAAGAGGATCTGGTCCACAACCTCAACGAAGGATGGACCGTGGCCAAACGGCTTCTGCAGCATGAGCGGTCGGGGCTTGCCGCGCTCGCGAGTGCAGACACTGCCGGCCCGCTCGAGCGGATCCGGCCTGAACTGCCGCTGGGTCAGCTTGCAGCCGAGTATGCCGGTGGCGACATCGAGCCGGGACTGCGTCGGGACATCGTCAGCAACGACATGACGAAACAGGCGTTTCATCTGACACAGCAGCGCACGGTGGAGGAAAGTGCCGGCGGCACGCCGGGTGCGGCCACGTCCATCTTCAAGTTTGTCGAAGCTGAATACGTAAAAGCGCAGCTCGAGCTGCAGCTACGCATCCGCGGTACGCAGGGTGTGGGTTGGAGCGGTGACACCTTCACGGACATGGAGCTCAGCATGGCGCGGCTGTGGCTCGAGGCAAAGTCGATCTCCATTGCCGGAGGCTCCAACGAAATTCAGCTCAATATCATTGCCAAGCGCGTGCTCGGCCTGCCGGATTGAGGAGGCAACATGGGCAGACTGGATAATAAAGTTGCGCTCATTACGGGTGCTGCTTCCGGCCTCGGCAAAGGCATCGCCGAACGCTACTCCGAGGAAGGCGCAAAGCTCGTGCTAACCGACGTGAACGAGGCGGATCTGGCGGCGGTTGCGTCCGGGCTGCAGGCAACGGCCAGGGTGCAGGACGTGGCGGACGAAGCGGCCTGGGAGCGCGTCATGGCTGACGTGCTCGAAGAGCATGGCCGCCTGGACATCCTCGTCAACAACGCGGGCATCTTTACCAGCTGTCCGGTTGACGAAACGCCGCTCGAGGAGTTCCAGCGCGTCCTCGATGTGAACCTCGTCGGCGTTTTCCTCGGCTGTAAGCATGGGGTGCGGGCGATGAAGTCCAATCCCGGTGGCGCTTCGGGATCCATCATCAACCTCTCCTCGGTCGTGGGTCTGCGCGGCCAGGTCGGCGGCGCCAGCTACAGCGCCAGCAAAGGCGGTGTCCGTCTTCTCACCAAAACCGTGGCGGTGGAAACGGCGGGCTCAGCCATCCGCTGTAACTCGATTCATCCCGGCGTCATCGACACGCCGATCATGGACCCGATGTTTGCGGCAGCCGCGGATCCGGACGCGCTGCGCGCTGGTATCGAGCGAACGCTGCCGATTGGCTATATCGGGGATCCAGCGAGAGACATTGGCAACATCGCGGTGTATCTCGGCGCTGACGAAAGCATCTATGTCACCGGCGCTGAGATGGTCGTAGACGGCGGCATGACCGTTGGTTTGCCGTGAGGAGATTGGCAATCGTATAGTGACCATGAAAAATTCTGTAAAGATTGGAAAGAGGAGTAGTCATGAGTGACCTACTGCCGGTACGTGGCTCGCCGGGTTCACCCTATACTCGAAAAATGCTGGCGCTGCTGCGCTACCGCCGCATTCCCTACCGCTATATTCAAAGCGATCGGGAGGGTGGGCAAGACCTGCCGCAGCCGAAAGTGCAGCTGATTCCCGTGTTCTATTTCGAAGACGAAACAGGGGAGCTCACGGCGGAAGTCGACAGCACGCCGATCATCCGGCGCCTGGAGGACGAGTACGCGGGACGGTCGGTCATTGCGTCCGACCCGGTTGTCGCTTTTCTCGATTATCTGCTGGAAGACTACGGTGATGAATGGCTGACAAAAGCCATGTTCCACTACCGCTGGTACTACGACGACGACGTTGAGATGGCGGGATCGGTGCTGCCGCACTATGCCGACGTCTCGCAGCCGGATGAGCAACTTGCCAGGTTGAAGGAGATCTTTTCCGAGCGGCAGATTTCCCGTCTGTATGTCGTTGGCTCCAACGATACGACGGCGCCGGTCATCGAAGGCAGTTACAAACGCTTCCTGAGCTGTCTGAACGAGCACCTCAAAGACTATCCTTTTCTGCTCGGCAACCGGCCGGGCGCAGGTGACTTCGGCTGCTTTGGACAGCTCACCCAGCTGGTTCAGTTCGATCCGACGCCAGCAAAAATTGCAGCAGCGGGTTTCCCGCGAGTGCACGCCTGGGTGAGCAAGATGGAAGATCTGTCGGGCCTGGAAGTAACGGATGATCAATTCCTGGACGCTGACGCCATCCCGGCAACGATGACGGCAATTCTCCAGGAAATCGGCCGTACCTACGTGCCGGTCATGCTGGCGAATGCGGCCGCGCTCGATCAGGGCCTCGACAAGGTAGAGACCGAAGTGGAAGGGGCCGCCTGGGTGCAGGAACCGTTTCCGTACCAGGGCAAAACCCTGCAATGGTTACGCATCGAGTATGCCCGCCTGAGTGAGGACGACCGAGGTCGCGTGGACGGCGTCCTGGCAGGCACCGGGTGTGAGGCGCTGGTGGCGCCGGCGCAAGGTTGACGCCAGGAGTGAGAGAAACAAGGAAATACACGCGGATCGTCTGCTCGACGGTACTTACGCTTGCCGCACTCACGGGCTGCGATAGCGGCAGCGAACTCGTCGAAACCAAGGAGGAGAACGCCATGAGCATTGCGCCTTATGGAACCTGGGCGTCGCCGGTCAGTGCTCAGCTGGCGGCGGGCGCCAGCAATGCGCTGCTGGGACTGGACCTTGATGGTGAAGACCTCTACTGGCTGGAGATGCGTCCGCTCGAAGGTGGCCGTTCGGTCTTGATGAAGTATGCCGATGACGGCGCGCACGAGACGATTACTCCGGAAGGTTTCAACGTCCGTACCCGGGTTCACGAATACGGCGGTAAGTCCTGGGTGTTGGTTGACGGCGTAGTGTACTTTTCGAATTTCCTGGATCAGACGCTTTACCGCCAGGTGCCGGGCGGTGCGCCCGAACCGTTGAGCGTCAGTGGCAACCTGCGCTATGCGGACTGCAGTCATGATCCCGTGCATCGTCGCCTCCTTTGTGTTCGTGAAGATCATCGCCAGGGTGGCGAAGCGGTCAACGGGATCGTTGCCGTAAACCTCGACGGCGAAGCTAACGACGGCGAGATCCTTTGGCAGGAAAGTGACTTTGTCGGCTATCCGCGCGTCAGTCCGGACGGCAGCCAGATGGCATGGATTGCGTGGGACCATCCCAACATGCCCTGGGACAACGTGGCGCTGTGGCTGGCTGATGTCGATGCGGATGGTGCGCTGGTAGCGCCGCGACGCCTGAACCCGGGCGTCGACGAATCCGTACTGCAGCCGACCTGGGCGGCTGACGGCACTCTGTATTTCCTCGCCGACCGATCCGGCTGGTGGAACATGCATCGTCTTCACGGAGACGAGGTCACTCCCGTGCACAAGCTTGGCGCGGAGCTGGGTGGACCGCTCTGGGTGCTGGGCATCGATTTCTTCACGCTCGTCTCGAACGATACCGCGCTGGTCCAGTTCAGCAACGCCGACTCGGGTGGTCTCGGCGAGTTGGATCTCACGACTGGTGAGCTGACCGTGCTGGACCTGCCTTATGTTGGCTATGGATCGCTTACCAGCCGAGGCGCTGACGCTTTCTTTCTGGCGGGACGCTCCGACGGCCCCGGCGTGATGGTGACTTACGACATGGCGGCGGATACCCACCGGGTTCTGCACGAAGCCGGTGATAAGCCGGTAGCGCCAGGCTATCTTTCGCTGGGTGAAGCCATCACGTTCGACACCGTGGAAGGCAGTGCGTATGCGTACTATTACCCGCCGGTGAATCAAGACTACACGGCACCCGAAGGTGAGCTGCCGCCGCTGATGGTGTTGATGCATGGTGGCCCCACGGGCGCCACGGATCCGATCTTCAGCGTCGCCAAGCAGTTCTGGACGTCCAGGGGGTTTGCCATCGTCGACGTGAACTATCGCGGCAGCACCGGCTACGGCCGGGCGTATCGTCAGCAGTTGAACGGGCGGTGGGGGATAGTCGATCTGGAGGATGCCGTGGCGGCAACGAGCTATCTGGTTGCCGAAGGCAAAGCCGACCCGGAGCGGCTGCTCATACGCGGCGGCAGCGCGGGTGGTTTTACGACGCTGTCGGCGCTTGCATTCACCGAGGTGTTTGCGGCGGGCGCCAACTATTTCGGGGTGAGCGACCTGAAGGCGCTTGCTGAGCATACACACAAGTTCGAGTCGCGCTACCTGGATTCGATGGTGGGACCTTATCCGGAGGCGGCCGATGTCTACGCGGCGCGTTCTCCCATCAATGCCCTGGACGGTTTCAACAGTCCGCTCATCACTTTCCAGGGCCTCGAAGACAAGGTGGTACCCCCGGCACAGTCAGAGATGATTTACGAAGCGGTGAAAGCCAAAGGCACGCCAACCGCCTACGTGCCGTTTGCAGGGGAGCAGCACGGCTTCAGGAAGGCGGAGAACAACATCACCGCGCTCGAGTCGGAGCTCTATTTTTACGGCAGAGTGCTGGGTTTTACCCCGTATGGTGACCTGCCCACCGTGGAAATCGACAATCTCGTCGAGTGATCAGGCCGGGTCGGCGGTCAGATCCGACGCGTTTGATTGTGACGGCGCGAACGTGTCGGCGCGCTCGTCCGGATAGGTTGGTGCAAGCTCCGATGCCGGATCGCCGGAAATCCGCGAGCCTCTGAGCTCCCGCGGGTGCTGCGGATCGTACGGGCAGGCCCGATGCATCATGCAACGATTATCCCACACGACCAGATCCCCAACCTGCCACCCGTGCTTGTAGATTCGCGGTGGCTGGCAGGCCTCAGCGAGCAGATTGTGCAGCAGTGCCGCGGAGTCTGCCTCGTCCATGCCGGGGATGCCATAAGCGTGACGGCCGGTATAGATGGATTTGCGGCCGGTCTCCGGATGGGTCTTGATGATTGGCCGCAGCGGCGCGCCTTTGTTGTGGAGCCCGTACAGGTTGTCGGTTGTGTGCTCAAAGCCTGCCTGGGCCTGGGAATAGTAGAGCGAATGGTAAGCTGACAGCGTCTCGAGCTGCGCCTGCGTTTCCGTGTCTAGCTCATCCCATGCGGCGCGCATGTCGGCAAACTCCGTCTCGCCGCCAGCCGGCGGCAGCGTAACGGCACTCAACATGGCAACTTTGGATGCGAGGGGCATGTACGTCGAGTCGGTATGCCAGCCCTCGTTGCCTTTCAGGATCTGATACTGATACTCCTCGGGTGTTGCCACCGTCCCGTCGGGCTTTTTGTTTGAGATGGGAATCGTATCGCCGCGCTGCTTTGGACTCAGTTTTTCGGTCTCACCGAAGCGTCGGGCAAATGCGCCCTGTTCGTCGGATGTCAGATGCTGTTCTGGAAAAATCAACACGCCGTACCCGAGAAACGCGGTGTAAATCGCTGTCCAGGTTGCGTCGTCAAGGTTCTTTAGCGATACCTCCATGACGACGGCACCAAACGTAGTGTTTGCAACGGGTTCGATTATCATGGCCGTCGCCCTTGCACATGCGTTGTGCTGTTCTCAATGATCTTTCAGTCTCTACTCAGATGTTAGCCGACCTGAGCAGTGATTGGCGAGCGATGGATTCTGTAACGAAATTGGTAAGTTGACTTAGCTACCACAGCGACCATGCACCAGTGTGGAGCACATACATGGACAGCAGTAGATTCGTAACGGCATGTGCGGCAATGGCATCCGCGAGGCGACCCCGGTGGTACCTGATCAGTCCATAAATCAATCCCGCACCGAAACCGGCGAACCAGGCGTCGTGCAGCAGGCCAAATACGACCGAGGAGGCCAACAACGCCATCCAGGAATATCTCGGTGGGCTCGACAGATCTGTGGCAGAAAACCTTCCGAGCAGGTAACCCCGGAATACCAACTCCTCCACAACGGGTACGGTCACCACCGCGCCGATAAGACGAAATGCCAACCAGCCCGCGACGAGCCAACTTGGACTTGCATCGAGGATGGCAGACGTTTTGGCGTCAATCTCGGGATCGTTTGGTACCAGCAGAAGCCACATACAGAAGGCAATTACGCCACCGGCGAGCGGCCAAAGCCAATTGGATGGACCAGCGAGAACCGGTCGGGCGTATATGAATCCCCATGTGATCGCCGCACCGGTCGCCAGAACCCGCAGCGGGTACAGCCAGTCATGATCGGCTGAAAAAGCCTGAGTCACGAGGGTTGTGCTCAGCAAGACGATCAATGGTGTCAACATCGCGATGGCCAATCGGACGTCTTTTCGTATCGTCTGTTTTTTCCGTTCGTTGCTTGGCTGGGCGGTCAAAAAGGGCATGCGGTCGGCGCATAAGAGTATCGATACGGCGACGATGATGAACATGATCCAGCCCGCCTGGCTATGGAATCCGCCTATCGCAACCTCAGGGGAGAACTCCTCGCCGATGATGATCAGCGCCACAATACGAACGGCGTTGAAGATCCAGATCGCCGTGATGCCCAGTGGAAATAGAACCAGCGCGTTTGGGAAGCGAAACTCGTTGCGATATGCGGACAGATAAACGGCCGTGAAAAGGGTAACGAGACCGATGCCTTCGTAGCCGGAACATTCTTTCCCTATCGTAACGACAAACTCCTGGCCGCCAAGAATAGCCTGTGTGTAATCGACGGTTACTTCTCCGTAGATGCGGCTCAGCATCCAAGCGCTGAGCTGCAACGTCATGTCGCTGAAAGGCGCCCAGAGCGATTTGGCAAACGTCGAAATGACCAGGGCGCCAGGAGCCATCACAAGCGCCAGTCCGACTGCGCTGCGCTCGGTTATCAGCAAAGAACGCCAGAAGCCATGCGGCGCTAGTGCTAAAGCCCACGTAACAGCCACAGCTGGTACGGCAGCAAGCCAGGCTATTGGCATCCAGGACGGAGGGGGCTGCACTTGGGCAGCTTCGCTAAATACCGCATCACTTATCCACCAAAGGAACAGGAATACACTACCGTGTACCATTAGAAAGTAGCGGGAAGGGTGATTTGCGTACGCGTAGCCGAGGGCGTGCCACCATGTGACAATTCTCGGGCCGATTCCGAGTAACAAGCCGGCAATCATCGCGAGGCTGATATTCAAAGCGTAACCGCCGTACGCCATCCACTTGAACCAGAGGTCTTCAGCACCGCGCGCAAGGGGCGATGCGTCGTAACTCAGGCCGATGAACATCAGTTCAGCGAGAATGAGTCCTGCTATCAGTCCAACACATGCGTGTTGCAAGGCAATTGGTTGTAAGGTTTCACGCTCGCGTCCCATGGCTGACTTTGCTCGCTAGGGGATATGAACCGGCAATTTCCTACTCGGTTCGACGAACCTCGCGACGGAGGGTGATCAAGCCCAGCAGCAGGGACAACGCGAGCGCAGCAACGTTGCCGTCCAACTCCGGTACGGTGTGCGGTTTTACTTTAGTTCGTGATCTAGTGATAACCCCGGGTTTCGAATCCCGGTCAATGCGGATTCTCTTTTCTCTTTTCTGCCGCTTCTTTTTTATGAGCGACTGCCGCTCCGGTGGGACCACAGGGTGGCTCACTTTGTGATCGAAGTGGGCTTCACCCTGGCGGTTGACGTCACTGATACTAACGTAGTTGAACGGTTCGGTTTGGCGCGTCGTTTGATCGTGAACGGACGCGTATAGATTTGCTGAGACCATGCACCCGATGCAAAGGGTCACGGGTAACAGGATTCTTTCAAAGTTGGTCATGCAGGGGTCCACTAGCTAGTACGCTCAGAGTATGTGGAAAGATCCGCCGGCACGATGGTCCGTGTGTAAATAATCGTATGGTTCGATTTACATGTTGGTTCGAATGGCGTTGGAGCATCTCGCGTTCGCGAGGCTCGTGAACAACGTTCCCTCCAGGAAACTGGCGAATGTCGGCGGGTTCAAAGTTTGACGCGCTCCCTGAACTCGTTGGAACCGCTTTGATCGTCGATGCCAACCATTTCCCCGTAGGCGCTGCGATGGATGAACTCGAGTTCCTGGACGCCTGCATCCCGCAGCGCCGCAAGCGCCGCGTAGCGGCTGCGGAAAGCGAGCGTGGCGCCGTTGGCGTCGACCACGGGTTCGAGGTGCTCATGCGCGCGTTGAAACACGAGGTAAATCATGGGGTCGACGGCATGCACTTCGATGCCGGCGCCGCTCACTGCAATCTTTTCGAGGGTCTTTTCGAGAGAAGGTGCCACTGTGACAGTTGTTGCTTCAGAAGGGAGGTTGAGCCTAGCCCGTTGGCCATCAAAGTCGCGTCAACTCCTTTGCATACCACGCTAGCCGGTGGCGGCCGCAAGCGCTTTCCAATCGACCGCCGCGAGGTCAATCGACGGCAGGTCACCCGCCAGCGCCTCGACGTACTTCTGTGCCGCACCGGTGTTGAGGACAACCACCCGCTCGTCAGGCTGGATCCAACCGCTCTGCGTTAGCGCCTCGAGCGCGCTGATGCAGGCGCCGGTTTCAGGGCAGATGGAGATGCCCTCCGCGGCGATGGCATCCCGCATCCACCGCTGAATGCTGTCTTCTGCAACGGCAATGGCGCAGCCGTTGCTCTCCCGCACGGTATCCAGAATCATGAAATCGCCGACGGCAGCGGGGACGCGGATCCCGCTGGCGATCGTGTGCGCGTTCTCGTGTTGGGCGGCGAACCGCTCGCCCGCCTCATACGCCGTGACGATGGGGCAGCAACCGTCCGCCTGTACGGCCACCATGCGCGGCATGTTGGCAGACTCGAGCCAGCCCATGGCCTTGAGCTCCTGGAACGCTTTCCACATGGCAATGAGGCCCGTACCCCCACCGGTGGGATAAACGATCACGTCAGGAAGCACCCAGTTGCATTGCTCCGCAAGCTCGAGCCCCATGGTTTTCTTACCCTCGAGGCGGTAAGGCTCTTTCAGCGTGGAAAGATCAAACCATCCGAGCGCCGACTTGCCGGCTTTGACAAGCGCGCCACAGTCGTTGATGAGACCGTTGGCGACGTACGTGTGGGCGCCTGCGGCCAGGCACTCCAGCTGGTTGATGCGCGGCGTATCGGCGGGCATGAACACGTAAACGTTGAGTCCCGCGCGGGCGCCGTACGCCGCCGCTGCCCCGCCCGCGTTTCCCGCGGAAGGCAGTGCAATGGTCGTCACGTCGAAGCCGGATGCCATCGTCAAGGCCATCGCCATGCCGCGGCTTTTGAAGCTGCCGGTGGGGAGCTGCGATTCGTCTTTGATCAGTAACCGGGACAGACCCAGCCGCGCGCCGAGACGCGGTGCCGGCAGCAGCGGGGAAGGCCCCTCACCCAGCGTGACGAGGGTTTGTTCGTCGGTATGAGGCAGCAGCTCCCGGTAGCGCCACATCCCTGGTGCGCGCGCGGCAAGGCGTTCCTTGCTCATGAGCGCCGCCGCCTGATCGAGGTCGTAGCGTACCCAGAGCGGCCGGTCCTGGTGCATGGTCTGCAGGACGCCCGCCTCAAAGCGGGTGCCGTCCAGAGCGCTTTCCAGATGTGTCACCGTGCTTGGCA
Source organism: Pseudomonadales bacterium (assembly GCA_028285415.1). GTDB lineage: Bacteria > Pseudomonadota > Gammaproteobacteria > Pseudomonadales > Azotimanducaceae > UBA4421. The sequence goes on along the minus strand of JANQPF010000009.1, from coordinate 1,014,517 downwards.
TGATCTCTCCGTCGTCAGTGCGCCACTGCGGCTGATTTGACCTGCACCCAGACGGTGGCGCCCACCTCGAGGTTGAGGTGGGCAACGGACCGCCGGGTGACACGCGCCAGCAGGTGTTCGTTGCCGATTGCCAGCTGCACGAGGCAGGTGGGCCCGTGGGGATCCTCGCGAATGCCGCTGACCCGCGCCGGCAGGCGATTGAGAATGCTGGTATCGGCGTGCTCGGACGCGGCCAGGCTGACGTCGCGTGCCATGATGCGTATGCGCACGTCGGTACCCACAGCCTCACCGTTGTCCGTCAGCCAGATTGCGCCACCGGCAAATTCGGCGCGGATGAGATGCCATTTCTCGTCACGCTCTGTGATACGGGCATTGACGATGACCCCGGCGTCGTCGGCGCTCTGCAACGGCGTGTTGAGATGCGCCAGGAGCTCGCCAACCTCACCTTCCGCGGTCACGCGGCCTGCTTCGAGCACCACCACGTGATCAGCCAGGCGGGAAACTTCATCCACGGCGTGGCTCACGTACAGCACAGGCAGGTTGAATTCGGCATGCATGGCTTCGAGGTAGGGGAGGATTTCCTGTCTGCGGGCAATATCGAGCGAAGCGAGCGGCTCGTCCATCAGCAGGAGCTCGGGATTGATCAGGAGTGCCCGGGCGATGGCCACACGCTGTTGCTCGCCACCGGACAGCGACGTTGCCGGCTGGTCGAGCAGGTTTTCGATGCCGAGCACCTCCAGGATGCGGGCATGCCGGCTTGCGGTCACAGGCGATTGTGCGCGTTTGCTGGCGTACGCCAGGTTGCCGCGTACGTTCAAATGGCTGAAGAGGTTGGCGTCCTGAAACACGTAACCCAGTGGACGGCGATGGGTCGGGATGAAGACGCCTTCGTCCTGCCAGACGGTGCCGTTGACGTTCACTGTCCCCGTTGCCCGGTAGAGACCCGCGATGCAGCGCAGCAGCGTGGTCTTGCCGGACCCGGAGGGGCCGAAGATGGCGGTGATACCGGCGCCGGGAACGGTGATGTCGATAGCCATGCTGAACGCGCGCGTGCCGGTGTTGGCGAAGTTGAGGTTGAACGCCGCGTGGATGTTGCTCATGGGCGTGGACCGAACGTCATACCGGCGTGAGGATGTTTGTTTTGATAGAGATAAAGGCCTGCCAGCACGATGAATGCAAAAATCACCATGATCAGCGACAGCTCGCCTGCCTGGGCGTATTCCAGGGCTTCCACGTGGTCGTAGATCTGTATGGAGGCAACGCGCGTTTCCCCGGGGATGTTGCCGCCGATCATGAGCACAACGCCGAACTCACCGACCGTGTGGGCAAATCCCAGAACGCTGGCCGTCACAATGCCTGGACGGGCCATGGGCAGCACCACGCTGAAGAAGCGGTCCATCGGGCCGGCGCGCAGCGTTGCCGCGGCCTCCAGCGGCCGGTCGCCAAGCGCGGCGATGGCGTTCTGAATTGGCTGCACGACAAACGGCATCGAGTACAGCACGGAGGCCACAACCAGACCCCAGAAGGTGAACGGCAGCAGGCCGAGCCCGAGTGCCTGCGTGACCGTGCCGAGCGGACCGTTTGGACCAAGCGCAATCAGAAGATAAAAACCAAGCACCGTCGGCGGCAGCACCAGCGGCATGGCAACAATGGCGCCCACCGGCACCCGCCAGAAAGAACGGGTCCGCGCAAGCCACCAGGCAAGCGGCGTGCCGATGATGAGGAGTATGATCGTCACCGTCGTTGCCAGGCGTGCCGTCAGCCAGAGTGCTTCCCAGGCCATCGCGTCAGTCTCCCAGGCAGGGCTGGCGATAGCCGAAACGGGTAAGGATAGACCGACTCTCCTCACCCTTGACGAACGCGATGAAGGCTTCGACGGCCGCGTTACCCAGGCTGATCGCCACGGCATCCTGACGAATGGGGTCGTGCAGATTTTCGGGCACGCGCCAGACTGAACCGTTTGCATCAAGCACCTGGCTCGTGGCGACGAAACCGAGGGCCGCGTTGCCCGTAGCCACAAACTGATAAGTTTGCGCGATGTTCTCACCCTGCACCTGGTGTGCACTCAGGTCGAGGCCAAGACTCTCCAGCGTTTGCACGGCCGCGAGGCCGTACGGCGCAAGCTTTGGATTCGCGATCGAGAGTTTGTCGAAATTGCCCGCTGCCAGCACCGCTGGACCGTCAGCAACGAGGTTGGGGTCCGATGACCACAGGGACAGGCTGCCGATCGCATAGGTGAAGCGCGCGTGGCCAATCTCTTCGCTTTCGAGCGCCGCAGGCTTTTCCTGATCCGCGGAAAAGAAGAGGTCGTAGGGCGCACCGTTTCTGATCTGAGCGTACAGCTTGCCGGAAGATCCGGAGACGATCCTGATGGAGTAAGGCTGCTGTTCGGCAAACGCGTCCGCGATCGCGCGCATGGGTTTGACGAAGTTGGCAGCCACGGCCACGGTGATGACCTCAGCGGCGGCATGGCCTGCCACCGTCATGAGCACAGCCGCCAGCATCAACCGGTGTCTCATTCGACGGGTTCGGTTCCGGTAAACGCGAGCTCGTCGGCTTTGCAGACAAAGCGCACGGGTGGATAAACGAGTTGGATGCGGGTCATGGAGGCTGCGATCACGTAAATCGGGTCGAGCAGTGGATTGCCCCAGCCGGCGCTGTCAAACGCTTCCAGGCGTGCCTGCAGACGGTCGACTCGAGACGCCTGGGTGTGCGCTTCAACCTGCATGAGCCTGAGCCCTTTCGGTGTCTGCGCAAGATTCAGCGTGCCGGTGTACTGGACATCGTCGAGCCCCATCGGTTCGGGGTCGATGGCTTCGATGTGAAGGATGTCCCGGCCGTCGAGCCCCACCTGGACCGACGCGCCGTCGTAGCCGTGCCTGAACCTTACCGTTCCGATCACCGCCGGAAAGCCGAGCTGGCTACGCATACCCGCGCTGGCTTCCGGGTTGTCAACGACGGTGCGGGTGGTGAATCCCCGCGCTCTGACGCCGCTGCGACAGGAGATGCGCGTGGTTGCGAAGTTGAAACTGCCCCAGGGTGAATTGCCGACGGCATAAACCTGGATGGAGAGCGCGGCTGGAACCGTTGGGTGCAGGCTGGGTGGCAGCACCGACTCGCGCGCGGCGTTGGGCATCTCAGCGGTGAGCTGTAGACAGACGACGTCTTCACAGGCGATTTCCTGCGCCGCAAACTGAGGGACCTCCGCCGCCTCAGCGGCCAGCTGCTCCAGATTGGCTGTGCCGACCAGCATCAGTTGGCTTCGATTGCGGCCGGCGTGTAGACCGCCTGCGCGTGGTCGTCCGCGTTTCTGAACTGTGGCATCACCTCCCTGGCGAAGAGACGCATACTCTCGAGCACCTGCTCCTGGGGGACCATCTCCATGGCGTTCAACAGGAAGTTGATGCCGGTCACGCCAATGGATTCCCAGCGCTTGATGGTGCGCACCAGATGATCCGGATCGCCGACGCCAACCCCTTCAGGCAGGCCCTTGGCGACGCTCGGGTCATCCGCCGGTGGTTTCTTCGCTTTCATCGCGGCGCCGGCGTTGCCGAGGGTCTGATACGCGCGGGTTGGATAGGCCTCGCGGGTCCAGTAGAGGTGGGCGTTGGCAACGTTGAACGCGTTCACCATAGGCACACCGATGTCTCGCGCCTGACGGTAGTCTTCGTGGCAATACAGGAAGTTCATTGTGTGTACCTGGTCATTGACAAGTTCGCCCACGGGGTTGCAGTTCTGAATGACGCGGTGGTACTCCTTGGTGCGCCGCTCCTGCTCCTCGTAGCCTGCCGCAGATACGCCGAGGCAGCCGAGCCCTCGCTCAGCGGCATCGAGTTCGGTTCCGGGGGAGGTGACGGTGACCCACATCGGTGGATGTGGCTGCTGCAGCGGTTTCGGCAGCACGTTACGGCGCGGCATGGCAAAGGCTTTGCCTTCCCACTCGAACTCCTCCTGCATCCACATTTGCGGGAGCGCCCGCACGAATTCGTCCCAGGTGATTTTCGTGTCGTCGGGGTTCACCTCAAATCCGCCGAGCTCCGTCCACGTGGACGACCTGGCGGTTCCGAGTTCCAGGCGCCCGTTGGAAATGAGGTCGAGCGCTGCCGCCCGCTCCGCGACGCGCACGGGATGGTTCATCTCCGGCACGCACACGACGGCACCATGGCCTACGCGGACGCGCCGGGTCTGTGCCGCCACCGCGGTCAGAAAGACTTCCGGAGCGGAGCAGTGGGAATACCCTTCCAGGAAATGATGCTCTACCGCCCAGACGTGATCGAAGCCGAGCTCGTCTGCCAGCCGGCACTGTTCCAGCGCATTCTGGTAAACCGCAAGCTCGGTCGCCGGGGTGAATGGCCGCGGTGTGGACAGCTCGAAGAAAATTCCGAATTTGATGATCCCGCTCCCTGACCCGTAAACGCCTAAGTGTAGCCTGGGTTGGCGCTGTGGTCAGCGGTCGCAGGTGGCGTCGCGGTGGATACCGTGAACGCCATCGAGCACGCGCTGAGCGCTGCCCATGCCGCCAATGGTGATCCAGTCGCCGCCCCAGGCAATGAGTCCGCGGTGGTCCATGGTGGGCGTTGGTTTGTCGGGATAAGCCTGCCAGCGGGCTTCGTCCAGGAGCCATGCGAAGATGTGTGCGCTTGGTTGGGCGGGTTGGCCGTCGTAGCCGATGCCGGAGTAGTTGTAGGCGCGTGCGGTACCGCCGGCAAAGAGCACCCGCCGGTTCCTGTCGTCACCGGTGCCTGCCATGCGGTAGTGGCCGCGGCCGGGTAGCTGAGGCAGACGCTGGTAGCTGATCCTCGCGGGATCCGTGGGGTCAATGGTGCCCAGCCAGGCCTCGTTGACGGTGTCGAAGCGCCGTCCCGCTGCATCGCTGATGACCACCACGCCGTCGGCAATGACGAACCTGTTGTCGACTGCGCCACCGGCGTGTCCGAATACGGGTGAACCGGGGTAGGCCGTCGCCTCGAACCATCGATCTTCCGCTGTATCGTAAACCTGCACCCGGTTGACGTTGTCCCGATCGTGCCACCCGGAAACGAGGTAGATGTAGCGCTGCAGGTACGCAAAGCTGACGGTGTCGTCAACGGGCACCGGCGTCGGCGCAATTCGACGAAAGCGGCGCGCGGCGACGTCGAAGGCAAAGTTGTCGGGGGTCGACACCTCGCTGCCGTCCTCAGCAACGGTGTATCCCCCAAAGAGGTAGACAACACCACCAATCGCTACCGCCGTTGCCGCCAGCCGGCCCGCTGCCACAGGAACGTCGGGGAGCTGTTCCCAGGCTGGATTCCCCGACTGCCAGACCCAGCCCTGCCGGTGCACGTCGCGGTACGTCCTGCCGGCGCCGAGACCGGTAAAGGTGAGCAGATACGCCCGTCCGTCTACTTCCGCGCGTGCAACGGCGTTGTTGCTCGTGGGGACGGGCAGGGCGGGAATGCAGACCGAGCGTGCCGCGAGCGGCGCCAGGAGGAACAGGAGCGCAGATACCTGCGCCACGCGTTTCAGGGCTGTCCCCGCTCGAGCATCGGCAGCAGATAGGGCTTGTGCTCGGCAATCTCGTCAAGGCTGAGTCCGCTGAGCTCGTAAGGCAGCACCAGCCAGCGGTCGGTTTCGTGCAGGAAATAGTCGGGTTTTGAGGCTCCGCCCGGCCGATACCATAGCGTGGCAACGCGAATATCCGTTGGCATGTTGCGTTTGAGCCCCGCCGCAAGCTGGTCGATGACCGCCTGGGTGTGTCGGCCGCTGCTGAAGACGTCGTCGACAATCAGCAGTCGATCTTCGGCATTCAGGTTTTCCAGCAGGTATTGTTTGCCGTGCACGCGTATCGGTTGACGAGTTGCGGCAGCCTCCTGGTATTGCTCGACACCGGCATAGGAGGTTCGCAGCGCTATGTGGTCCGTTTTCACGCCCAGGGTTGCAAGACACTCCTGTACGACGATGCCCACCGCGCTGCCGCCGCGCCAGACTGCCACGATGAACGTGGGGCGGAAGCCGCTGGCGAAAATCTGTTCCCCCAGGCGGAAGCCGTCGAGGATCTGATCCGACTCACGGACAAAAATTTTGGCGTCAGGCTCGATGTTGGTACATTCCACTCAACGGACTTTGCAATGATAACAATTACACAACGGGAAGCATGACCGAGAAAGTCTATCTCGACGCGCAAACGCTGCTGGAAGACGCTTTTGAGCTTGCCGCGCGCATCTATGAAAGTGGCTTCCGCCCCACGTTCATCGTGGCAGTCTGGCGCGGTGGCGCGCCGATTGGCATTGCGGTTCAGGAGTATCTTGCCTATCGGGGCGTAACATCCGATCACATTGCGATACGCACCAGCGCTTACTCGGGGATTGACGAACGCAGCCGTCAGGTAGCCGTTTACGGGCTCAGCTATCTCATCAAGAACCTGACCCACGATGACAGTCTTCTGATCGTCGACGACGTTTTCGACACCGGTCATACCGTGCGGGCGATTGTTGACGAGATACGCGGCAAGCTGCGCCTGAATACCCCCGAAAATATTCGCGTTGCCGTGCCGTACTACAAACCAACGCGCAATCAGACCGATCTGGTGCCTGACTACTACCTGCACGAAACCGCCAGCTGGCTCAAGTATCCAACCTCCCTCGAAGGCCTGTCGCTCGAAGAAATGCAGACGCATCGGCCGGAGATTTTCGAGATCATCCGACATCACCTCGAGTAGCCTGTCATGACGATGCCCCGGTGCTGCCAACGTGCCGTTTGAGCTCCCGCGTTCGCGAACAGCCTGGCTGGGCGCGGGAACGCTCGTCGGCAGCCGGCTGCTGGGCCTGCTGCTCAGTATTCTACTGGCGCGCACGCTTGGTGCTGCCGATTACGGTGTGTATGCGTACGCGTTTGCCTGGCTGGGCGTTCTGCTCGTTTTCGCGCAGCTGGGTACGCCGACGCTGGCGCTTCGCGAGCTGACCGATGCGCGTCATCATGAGCGCTGGGGTCTCGTGCACGGCATCGTGCAGGCCAGCCAGAGGCTCGTGCTCAGCGTCTCGATTCTGGTGAGCGCTGCCGGAGTTCTGGTGCTCTGGTTGTGGTTCGACGGTTTGTCTCCGCAGCGTTTCTGGTCCACCTTCTGGATGCTGATCTGCGTGCCCTTCGTAGCGCTGGCCGGTGTACTGGCTGCGTCTTTGCGAGGCCTCGGCATGCCAACCTTCGGCCTCGTGCTGGAACTTCTGATGCGTCCCGCCCTGGTGTTGCTGCTGGCGCTGGTTGTGCTCTTTACCACGGTTGAGGCGTTCGGGCCGACGACAATCGTGCAGCTTCAGCTCATTGCGGCGGTTGCCGTCTGTGCCGTGGGCCTTGTCTGTCTGCGTTGGTCCGCAGGTTCCGCCCGGGCGGAACCGGTTGCGTTGCGGCAATGGACGCCCAGCCTCATGCCGCTGACCGTGACCAGCGGCGCGACGCTCATCATTTCACAGGCGGACATCGTTATTCTGGGTCTCTTTGCGCCAACCGGGGACATAGGCGTTTATCGGGTTGCGGTGCAGCTTGCGTTGCTCACGGCGTTCGCCTCGCAGCTGGCCGCGTCACTCCTGGGGCCGGCCGTTGCTCAGCACAGGGCTGCTGCTGATATGGTGGCCCTGCGCGCGCTGGTAACGCGTGCTGCCCGGTATACGGGAGCGTTGACGTTACCCGTGTTTGTTGTCTTGTTGTTCATTGGAGAATGGCTCGTGCAAGCCGTGTTTGGTGCGCAGTTTGTCGCCGCTTATGAGCCACTCGTCTGGCTGATGGCGGGGCAGCTGGTCGTTGCCATTGCGGGACCGATGGGGATTGTCATGAACTTCTGCGGGCACGAACGGCGCAACAGCCAGCTGCTGTTGGTCAGCTGCGCCATCAATGTCGTTCTGAATTTCATTCTGATCCCGGCATACGGTCTAACGGGTGCTGCCGTAGCGACGTCCGTGGCGCTGTCTGTGCGCAGTCTGGCCCAGTGGGTTTTCGTGCGTCAATTTGTCTGGGAGCGGGAGACCTGAGAAACGCCGCCAGGTTGAGCCGCTCAGGGGTCTCCTCTGGCGGGATTTGTCGACTGGCGCTGAGCAAGGGGGAGTACATGTCGGGGAAGTGGAAATCGGGGATTCTCATCTTCTTGTGCTGGTTGATTTCAGCCTGCCATGAAACCGTGGAGCACCAGAGAAATGTCGACTGGCCTGTTTACCTCGGGGACAACGGCCGGCAGCACTATTCTCCGCTGACTGAAATCACGCCAGCAAACGTTGGTCAGCTGGAGCTCGCCTGGAGGTATGACTCGGGCGAGCTGCGCGGCGAAGCGTCGACCATGTACACGAGTCCCATCGTAATTGATGGTGTGTTGTATGGTTTGTCGCCAAAGCTCGTAGCGTTTGCCCTGAACGCTGCTTCCGGCGAGGAGCTGTGGCGGGCGGATCTGGGATTGCGTGGCGGACCGCAGCGCGGTCTGATGTGGTGGCAGAGCCAGGACGGAACCCACCGTCGGGTTCTGTTTACCGCGGGTGCTGAGCTGTTGGCTCTCGATGCCGTCAGCGGTGAGCTCGTTGCCGACTTCGGTGAGGATGGCCGCGTGAATCTGCTCCCTGCGGACGGCAAGAGCGGTGCGCTTTTCGTTTCCGTTCCAGGAGTCGTCTTCGACGACCGGATCATTCTTGGCTTCTCCACGACCGAGGACGGGGATGCCCGCAAAGGCTCAGTGCGTGCCTTCGACGCGCTTTCCGGCGATTTGCTCTGGCAATTCAATACGATCCCGGCAGTTGGCGAACCCGGTGCTGATAGCTGGGCTGAAGAGGCGCTGGAGCAAGCCGGTGGCGCCAACGTGTGGACTGGTATGGCGCTGGACGAGGTCCGCGGAATCCTGTTTGCGCCAACCGGCTCGGCGACGCCCGATTTCTACGGTGCGGACCGCCCTGGAGATAACCTTTATGCCAACAGCCTCCTGGCGATAGACGCGCGCACCGGTAATCTCCTCTGGTACTTTCAAATGGTGCGGCACGATCTATGGGACCGCGACAATCCCTCGCCGCCGACGCTTGTCCAGCTCGAGCGTGACGGCGGCATGGTCGATGCCGTCGCCTTGACCACCAAGTCGGGCCACCTCTTCGTATTCGAGCGGGAGACGGGTGAGTCGATGTATGCGATAGCAGAAGTCGAGACCCTGCCGAGCACGCTGCCAGGGGAGGTTCCGGCGCCAACTCAGCCGGTCTCGAGCGTAGCCTTTTCCCGTCAACGCTTCGAGATTACGGAGCGTACTGCCGAGGCGACCGCAGCGGTCAGAGAGACGATAAAAGACTGGGATCTGCGACCCTGGGCACCTCCCAGAGTCGGGACGGTACTGATTCATCCCTGGTACGACGGCGGCGCCGAGTGGGGTGGCTCGGCATACGATCCCGGCACCCGGCGGCTGATACTCAACGCGCAGGACGTCTCCGGCGTCCTCACGCTCTCGGAGGTCCCCGTCGGCTTTACCAATCATGCGGTCTACGCGAGACACTGCGCGAGCTGTCACGGTATGGATCTGAAGGGCACGGACACGGCGCCGGGTCTGGTTGATGTGATTGAGCGAATTGGCTACGGGCGCTTCTTCGAAATCTTGAACAATGGTTCGGGTCGCATGCCGGGGTTTGCGCACATCGACGATGCCGAGCGGCGCGGGGTGCTGCGCTATGTCATGAATCCGCTACCCGAAACGGAGGAGGTACCTTCAACCGAAGTTGACTACGTCCTGGGCGGGTACAGTTACCTGCGCGATCACGAGGGTCTACCTGGCAACGCTCCCCCATGGGGAACGCTCAACTCCATCGATCTTGCTACGGGCAATATGGTCTGGCAGATCCCTTTCGGTGACTACCCGAGTCATCCGGACCTCGGCTACGGCGCAGTCAACTACGGCGGTCCGGTAGTGACGGCGTCGGGTCTCATCTTCATTGCCGCCACGCCGGACCGGAAAATGCGCGCTTATGATGCCGCCACCGGCGCTGAGTTCTGGCAGGCTGAACTCAGCGCCGCTGGCTTCGCCACGCCCGCGGTATACAGCGTCGACGGTCGCCAGTACGTGGTGATCGCCGCGGGTGGCGGGCGTATGGGACCACCTTCCGGTGCAGAGTATGTTGCCTTCAGTCTCCCGCCAACTTCGAGATAGCTGGCTATCGCTCACGGGTTTCGGTAGTTTTTCGACGAGGAGACTGGGGGGAGAACTGGAATGCGGAGAACGCCGACTGTCCTGGGCATGCTTTTGATACTGCTGCTGCCTGCGACGGGTTCCGGCCATCACGCCTTTTCATCGGAGTTTGACGCGGACCGCCCGTTCATCGTCACCGGTACCATCGTCAAAGTCGAATGGATTAATCCACACAGCTGGGTCCACGTTGATGTGGCGTCAGAAGACGGCACGGTGGTGCCCTGGATGATGGAGGGGGGAACACCCAATACGCTGGTCCGCGCCGGGCTTACGCGCACCGTTCTGCAGGTTGGGACCGAGGTCATCGTGCGTGGCTATCAAAGCAAAGACCCGGACTGCGAGCCGAAGTGCCGCGGCAGTGGCCGCGATATCACGTTCGCCGACGGACGCCGCATTTTCATGGGTTCCTCAGGCACCGGCGCGCCACGTGACGGTGCTGATCCGACGGAGGGCGGCGGTGATGCTGTGCTCCCGAATGAGTAAAGGTGTCAATATGATGGAGCGATGGTTCTGTTTCTGCGTCGCAGTTCTGCTGGCGGGCTGCGCGTCCACCCCTGTACCGATGCCTGACCGCACCGTCCCTGATTTGAACGGCGTCTGGCAGGCGGTAGGGCACGCGCACTGGAACCTCGAAGGGCAGCACGCGCACAAAGGTCCGGCCACGCACCTGCTGGGCGCGCTCGGGGGGATTCCCGCGAGCCTGAGCTACGTGGAAGGGGGCGAAATTCCGTACACAGATGCGGCGCGGGCCCAGCGTGATGCCTATCGCGCAGAGTGGTACCAGTGGGACCCTGTGGTGAAGTGTTACATCCCGGGTATTCCAAGGCAGACCTACATGCCGTTTCCGTTCCACATCGTGCAGTCCGAGAAGAAAATTTTCATGGCGTACGAGTTCGGCAGCAACAGCCGGATCATTCATCTCGATCGTCCCGGCACCCGTGCGGAATTGCCGTCATGGATGGGCTACTCCCTTGGCCGCTGGGAAGGCGATACGCTGGTCGTGGAAGTCACCGACCAGGTTGCCGAGACCTGGTTCGACGCGTCAGGTAATCATCACAGCGATGCGTTGAAGGTCACCGAGCGCTACACGCCGATGGGTCAAAACCACATTACCTACGAAGCCACCATCGAAGATCCGAACGTCTTTACCCGTCCCTGGACCATCAAAATGCCGCTTTACAGAAGGATGGAAGATGAGGCGCAGATTCTCGAATACAAATGTGTGCCGTTTGCCGAGGATGCGGTATACGGCCACCTGCGCCACGGGGAGGACCGCTCCAAACCCGTGCTCAAAGACCTGCACTGAGGAGGGGTCATGACTCTCAGGCTGCCTCACATCTGCCTCACCGCTACGCTCACGTTGTTCTGCGCCACTGTGGTTGGCGACATCCCGCGCACGCCGGACGGACGGGCCAGTCTCGAAGGGACCTGGGACTTCAAAACCGCAACGCCCTTCGAGCGCCCCGAGCAGTACAAAGATAAAGCGTTCCTGACACCGGAGGAGGTCGCCGAGGTCGAAGCGGGCATCGCCGCCCGCGTTGCGGCAGGCGCGAGCGTCGAATTCGACGAGGCAGCAAAAAACGCGGGTCAACAGAGTGATGTCGACGTCGGTTACAACACGTTTTATCTGGACTTCGGTACCAAGCTATCGAAGTCAGGCCGGACGTCTCTGGTGGTGGATCCACCGAACGGACGTTTGCCGGCTCCAAGTCAGGAGTCCATAGCGCGTTACGTCGAGCGGCGCGACACCTGGGCGCAGCCGCCGCGGGGCCCGGAAGACCGCAACGCCTACGACCGCTGTATCAAAGGCTTCAACGCCGGTCCGCCGATGACGAGCGGGGCTTACAACAACATCATGCAGATCGTGCAGTCACCGAGTCACATCGTGCTGCACGTGGAAATGGTCAACGACCATCGTGTGATCCCCACTGACGGCAGCGGAGCGCTGCCCGACCACATGCGGTTCTGGAACGGCAGGTCGACGGGCCAATGGGAAGGGGATACGTTTGTCGTGACCACCACCAATTTCAACGACCACCAGATGTTCCGGCTCACGGGGCGAGACATGGTGCTCACCGAACGCTTCACACGGCTCGACGAAGACACGCTCGAATATCGATACACAGTGGAAGATCCGTTTGCCTATGCGGAGCCATTTACCGTGGTCCATGAATTCAATCGCACGGAAGCCGACGTCCTCGAATATGCCTGTCATGAAGGCAACTACGCCATGTCGCTGATGCTCAAAGGTGCGCGTAAGCAGGAAGAAGACGGCACGGCAGAGGAAGACGACACCTGGTTGCCAACCTGGAGCAAACCCCGGGAGTAGGCCGGGGGAATCGCCAGACCATCTTGCCCATCAAGAGCGGTTCGGTTCGCTCGGATTCTGCTGTGCTGCACGCGCTTTGATTGCTTCACTCGTGACAAACTGCAGGATGTCATTCAGCGCCTGGTGATCGAGATCTCCTGCAAACGATGGCATGCCCAGCTGCTGGCGCGCACCACCGAGCACAATCGCGGCGAAGGCGGATCGCGTCTCGGCTGACATACGTCGGAGATCGGGCGTGACCGTTGCGACCACCGACTCGACCCCGAGGCCGCGATGGCACAGTGCGCAATGCCGGTGATACAGCGCATTACCGCGCTCGAGTTCCTCAGCAGAAGCGTTCAGCGGAGGTTGCTCGGGAATGCTCATGTCCCGCTTCGGCGGTAGCGGTCGCTGATCCGTGCCGCCGAGCTTGAATACGAGCAGCGTGCCGGGCGTGGCGTGCTCGAGGCTGCCGCTCACCATGGTTGCCACGTACTGCGTATCGCCGATGGCGTAGCTGATCACGGATGAGCTGAAGGCGCCGGCAGCGTCGTACGCCCATAGGGGTTCGCCATCCTCGGTGCTTCGAGCGCGGAAAATGCCTTGGCCTTCGCCGTGGAAGAGCACGCCGGTGGCGGTAGCCAGCACCCCGCCGTTGAAGCTGCTTTCGAGGCGGTGGCGCCATTTGTACTCCCCGGTTAGTGGGTCGAAGGCGCCAAGATAGCCAACTTCGGGCGGGCGTGGCCCTGCTTTCTCCGCAAGACGTTGTCGGTAAGGACCAATGCCAATGCCCAGGCTCTGGCCAACTTCGGCAATCTCGAAGACACCCGTATCGACGAACTGCTCATCCAGGGAATAGAAGTTGGCGTAATCGTGGTAGTAGAGGTACATGATGCCTGCGTTTTCGTCGAAGGACATCGGCTCCCAGTTGTGCGCACCGGCGTTGGCCGGGATGATCCACTGGGGATCGAGCTCATACTGCACTTCAGGGTTTTCCACTGGCCTTCCGGTGTTGAGATCTACGTGGGTAGCCCAGTTGATCTGGTCGGTGTAACGGTGGGCGCGCAGCAGTTCACCGTCGTCGCGGTCGATGACGTAGAAGAATCCGTTTTTGGGTGCCTGCAGCATGACTTTTCGCTGCACGCCGTCGATCTCCATGTCGGCGAGCGTAATGTCCATCGCGGCGCTGTAGTCCCAGTTGTCACCGGGCACCGTCTGGTAGTACCACCGCATGCGCCCGGTATCGATATCGACGGCGACAATGGCAGTCAGAAAAAGGTCGTCGCCGCCTCCGGGGGAACGGATCTGCCGCGGCCATGGCGCGCCGTTGCCAACGCCAATGAGCAGCGTATTGAACGCCTCGTCGAAAACGAGCGAGTTCCATGCGGTGCCACCCCCACCGAGTTTCCACCACTCACCTCCCCAGGTCTCGGCAGCCATCTCCATCTCGGGGTGTTCGAAGGTTTGTGAAGGATCTCCGGGAACCAGATAGAACCGCCACGCCAGCTCTCCGCTATCGGTATCGTACGCGGTTACGTATCCGCGACGGCGTCCAACCTCAGAACTGCCGTTGCCAATGAATACTTTTCCTCCCGCAGTTCTGGGAGCGCCGGTGATGTTGAATCGACCGAGCGCAGATTCATGGTAGGTGTCGACATCCCAGACCGGCGCTCCGGTTGCGGCGTCCACTGCGATGAGACGTCCGTCGTTTGTGGCGACGAAGACGCGCCCTTCATAAACGGCAACGCCGCGATTGACTGCCCCACCGCAGCACGAGTATTTGACGTACTCACGATTCGTCTGCGGATCGTAGCGCCAGATTTCTGCTCCGCTCGCGGCATCCAGAGCAAAAACGACGTTCCAGCCGTTGGTGGCGTACATGACACCGTCGACGACCAGGGGTGTGCCCTGCATGCGCTCAGTGGTGCCGCCAATGACCTTGTGCCAGGCAAGGTTCAGGTTGTTGACGTTCTCCCGGGTAATCTGCGTGAGCCTCGAGAAACGTTGCTCTCGGTAATCCTGACCGTAGGAGAGCCAGCTCCCCGGTTCCCGAACAACGCTTGCCATGATGCGCTGGTCGTCCACGTTGCCTGCGTGGGCCGTGCTCGCCACCGGCGGTGTGTCAGGTACTGCATCGGTTGCTGGTTCGCCGCAGCCTGCCAGGCAAACGAAAGTCAGCGCCCACACTCGCGCCAGATGCATAAATGTCTCCCTCACCGCTCCCGCAAACATCGTAGCAGAGACGTGTGCCGTGTGAAGCCGTGGCGGTTGTAAGGCCTGGTACGAAGGCTGATCATGTAGAGATGATGGAATGGATTGGCCTTGGCGCCGTCGTTGCGTTGCTTGCGTGGGCGGTTGTCATCTACAACCGCCTGGTCGCTGATCGCAATCGGGTCGAGAATGGCTGGGCTGACATCGACGTCCAGCTCAAGCGCCGTCACGATCTGTTGCCGCGGCTGGTGACGACGGTACAGGCGTACGCGGACTATGAAAAGGCAACGCTGCAGGCGGTGACCGAGCTCCGTGCGCAGAGTGAGGATGCCGCGCACCTGCCCGACAAAGCGCGCGCCGAAGCTGCGATCGCGGACGGGGTCATGCGCCTGATTGTGGTAGCTGAGGACTATCCCGAGCTCAAGGCGGACGCCAATTTTCGCGAGCTGCAGGGCGGGCTCGTCGAGATTGAGGATCATCTGCAGCATGCGCGACGCTTCTACAACGGCGCGGTCAGAATCTTCAACACGCGGGTGCAGTCGATTCCGGATCTCGTCATCGCGCGTCTCTGTCGTTTTCGTGAGGCTGAATTCTTCGACGCGGAGGCTGCTGCCGAAGCGCCGGTGACGGTAGCGCTCAAATCGTGATCAGCCGCCTGCTTCTTCTGCTGCTCTTCGTTGCGGGTCAGGCGTTCGCAGACGAACGGATTCTCGAGTTCAAGAGCGACATTACGGTGCTCGACGATGGCAGCATGGAGGTGTTGGAGACGATCACCGTCCAGGCAGAGGGGCGGGAGATCAGACGCGGGATATACCGTGATTTCCCGACCCGCTACGAAGATGCGTTCGGAAATCGCTACCGTGTGGCGTTTGAACCGATAGCCGTCCGACGTGACGGCCTGACCGAGAACTGGTTCGACGAGCGTCGGTCGAACGGCGTCCGTGTCTATGTCGGGCAACAGGACGTGTTCCTCGATCCGGGCGTTTACGTATACGAAATCCGATATCGCACCGACCGGCAGCTTGGTTTTTTTCTCGACCATGACGAGCTCTATTGGAACGTCACGGGGCATGGCTGGATATTTCCCATCGATGCGGTCAGCGCCTCGGTGACGCTGCCGGCGGGAGCGGAAGTCGCGAGCGTTGCGGGTTTCACCGGCAGATATGGTGACACCGGGCAGGCGTACGAAGCGTCGAGCCTCGGGAACGTTGCCACGATCCGCAGCACGCGGGTGCTGGGCGCCCGCGAGGGTCTGTCGATTGTGGTGGAGTGGCCGAAAGGTGTGGTAACCGAGCCCGACTGGCAACAGGAGCTCCGCTACTTTCTTTCGGATAACGCCCTTACGTTCGCCAATGGTCTGGCGCTCTGTGGTTCCCTCATCTGGTTGTTGATCGTCTGGTCGCGGGTCGGGCGCGATCCGCAGGCGGGCGTCATCTTTGCCCGCTATGAACCACCAGCGGACTATTCTCCAGCTTCCGCGCGCTACGTTTCCCGCATGGCATACGATCCGCTGACGTTCAGCGCCGCGGTGATCAATCTCGCGGTGAAAGGCCACGTTGAGATCGAGCAGAGTGATCGCTCCGATTATGTCCTGAAAGAGACACCCTCTGACGAGCCGCTGGCGCCCGGGGAAGCGGCGCTGAAGTCCAGGCTTTTTACCAAGGGTCCTGTGTTGGCAGTGAGCGACGAGCACCATGCCACAATCGGTGCGGCGCGAGCCGCGCACAAAAAATCACTGCGACGTGATTATCTCGGCGATTACTTCAAAAAGAACTCGGGTTACGTGCTGCCGAGCATAGGCATCAGCCTCGTGGTCCTGATTGTGGGGGTCATCAGCCTGCCCGTCACGTTCCTCGGGATCGCTTTGTTCGGCGTCAGCGCGATTGTTCACGGTGTGTTCGTTTTTCTGTTGAAAGCACCGACGGTCCGCGGCCGCCTGCTGCTCGATCAACTCGAAGGATTCAAGATGTATCTCGAGGTGGCAGAGCAGGACGATCTTGCGGCTCGGCATCCTCCGGAAAAGACGCCTCAGCTGTTCGAGCGCTACCTGCCGTTTGCGCTTGCCCTTGGTGTGGAGAACGAGTGGGCAGAGCAGTTCAGTGAGGTTTTCAGCCGTCTATCGGACAGCGGCCACCCTTATCAGCCGGTCTGGTACAGCGGCGCGTTTGATCCGCATCGCCCGGCAACGTTTGCAAAGAACGTCGGATCGACGTTCAGCTCAGCGATCGCCTCAGCTGCAACGCCGCCGGGATCGTCGTCGGGCGGTGGTGGAGGCGGCTTCAGCGGTGGCGGCGGTGGTGGCGGCGGGGGTGGCGGCTGGTAGCCGCCCGGCACAGGTTTTAGATTAAGGGCAGGAGGAGTCATGTCGGAAACCGTCGCAACGGGCAGTGACGCCGCGCAGGCGCGCATTCTCGAGGAGATTCGCGACCTTGGCCTCGAGGCGAACGTGTTGGAGCTCGAAACTCAGGGCTATACCGTCATCCCCGGCGTGTTGGACGAGGCGAGTGTCGCGTGTGCCAAGGCGGCGATTCTCGAGAGGGTCGAGACAGATACGGGGCGGCGCATCGATCCTGATACGGCCACCGCAGAAGACTTCGAAGGGATGCAGTATTTGCCCTACCTGCTCTACGAGGACGAGGTGTTCGAACGTGTGCTTCTCGAACCGAAGCCGCTGGCCCTGATCACCTATCTGCTCGGCGAAAGCTGTCTGCTGTCGAGCCTCGGTTGCCACTTCAAAGGCCCTGGCGGCGTGCCTCTGCCGCTGCATTCGGACAACGGCAACGGCATGCCGAGTCCGTTCCCGGCTTACAGTCAGGTAGCCAACGTCAACTACGCGCTCACCGAATACAGCCGGGAAGCCGGTGCGCTTGCGCTGGTTCCCGGCAGTCACCACCTGGCGCGCCCGCCGACAGCACGCGAATCACGGCTCGAGCACGACAACTTCAATCCCCGCGCGGTTGCGATGGATCTCGAGCCGGGGGACGCGGTCGTCTGGCACGGCAACACCTGGCACGGCTCGTTTGCCCGCCGGATCGAGGGTATCCGGATGAATCTTGCGGTGTACTTTGCGCGCCGGTACTTACAAACGCAGGAGCGTCACAAAGGCGTAACGCCGCAGGCGGTGCTCTCGCGCCATACCAACAATCCGCGCTTCGGCAGGCTTCTGGCGGAGAATCAGCCCTATGGCTGGCAGCGTGAGGGTCCGGACTTTACGTTGATGGCGGAGAACCCCCGGGGGCTCTTCGACTGACCTTCAGGCATGCTCGAGGAACCGCTCGAGCTCCTTGTCGGTAACCATTTTTGCGAATTCTTCCAACTGCGCGCGGCGCGTGCCGGCGAACATCTGGACGAAGTCATCACCAAATTGCTCGCGTGCAAACGCCGACTTTTCAAAGCGTTGGATAGCGTCTGCAAATCCCGTGGGTAGCTTCTGGCTTGCTGGTGCCTTTTTGTTGAGGTGGCTGGCGCCGCTGACCGCTGGTGCCGGGTCGATACCTTCACTGATCCCATGCAGACCCGCTGCCAGGAGCGCTGCAGCGACGAGATAGGGGTTGCTGTCGGATCCCGGGATGCGCAGTTCCAGGCGCTGTGATTTCGGCGTTCCCGGCAGCACTCGAATGGCGGTCGTCCGGTTTTCGATGCCCCAGTCGGCGCGGGTAGGGGCAAAGATGCCGGGCACAAAACGCTTAAACGAATTGATGTTCGGCGCCATCATGAGCAGGATCTCCGGCAGGTGCTTTTGCAATCCGCCGATGAAGTGCCGCTGGGTTGTGCTCATGCCATGTTCGGCGCTGGCGTCGTGAAAGACGTTATCGCCCGCGCCGTTGACGAGCGAGACATGTACGTGCCCGCTCTGACCGTCATCGTCCGCAAGCGGCCGGGCCATGAACGTCATCGTGAGGTTGTGGTGCTTGGCGAGCACTTTGGCATGCGTCTTGAAGAGCACCGCGTCATCGAGCGCGCTGACGCCCGCTTGATGCTGCAGGGCAACCTCACCCATCGCAGCGGCCACTTCCCAGTGCATGCTCGCAACCTTCACCGACATCTCGTCGCACATGTTGCGCATGTCTTTGAAAAACTCCGACCACACGCTCTGATGCATGACGCCGCCGTAGGTGGAGACGTCGCTGACCAGACTGATGGCTGTGAACCGTTTGTCGCGCAGCGTCTGCGGATTTTCGTCGAGCAGGCGGTATTCGTACTCGAGACCGTATACCGGACTGAGATCCATAGCAGCGGCCCGCTGCGCCACCTGGTCGTAGAGCCGTCGCGGATCCCATCCGGCACCCTGGGTGTCGTCGGCAAACTGTGCAAAGAAGAAAAGCGCAGATGCCTCGTCTTCGAACGGCAGGGTGCGGGGATGCTGCCAGTCGATATCGCATGGATTGTCTGCCACGTCGAGATCGGGCGTGAGGTAGCCGCGGGGAAACAGCGTGTGGTCGCCATAGTCGAGCATCATGTTCAGCGGCGAAAACGGCACGCCGTCGGGAAAGCCGCTCAGGAGTTTCTCGGCGTTGACCGTCTTACCGCGCAGTTGGCCCTGCAAGTCGACGAAGGCCACGGTGGCGTAGCGTGACGAGTGTCGTTCGAAGAGTGCCGCAATGTCGTCGCGGGAGGGTGGGCTTGGAGGCATGGTTTTGTTCTGCTTGTGAGCTTGGCGCATTATCGCCAAGTGCCCGACCGCGGCAACCCGTTTGCGCTTCAGTGTGCCGCGAGAAAGTCCACCATGGGCTGCGCGGCGCGCGCCGGATGGGTCAGCATGAAAGGATGCCCGGTGCCCGGAATTTACGTATAGCGGGCGACGGGCAGAACGTTGCGCATGGCGTCAACCTGGTCGCTGGTCACAATGTTGTCCTCATCCCCACGTACGATCAGGGTGGCGGGCAGGTGTTCCGCAGCTGCTCGGTACAGTGCCGTCTGGTCGCCCAGCGTGCCTGTGCGAAAGAGCGATAGCAGTGCCTGGTTGAAGCCGGGCTGATCGATCTGCCGGTTGAAGTAATCGACAAACCGACCGTCCTCGATGTTGCCGTAGCGATTCGCGCGGCGGCGTTTCAGCATGGGAATCACGAATCCTGGCACGAGGAGCTCGCCCACAAGCGGGTAGGTGAGCAAGCGTCCGGCGGGCATGTTCGCCATGAAATCGACCAGCGGCGCCGCGAGTATCATCGCGCGCTTTGCGAACTGTGACTGTAGCTGGAGGTGAACGGCAACGGCAGCGCCAAGGGAGTGTCCCAGCACGTATTCCGGATAACCCAGCGAAAGTGCTGCGATGGTTTCGTTGATCTGTCGGGCGAACAGCCCCAGCGTATAGCGGGTGTTCGGTCGTGCCGAGTAGCCGTGGCCGAACAGATCCAGCTGAAGCGTTGCTATGCCAGCATCGTGCAAGAACGGCACGAGCCGGTCGAACTCCCACATCGGCACGGTTGCGCCATGGATGAGCAGCACATACGGCGCCCGTTCAGGCCCGCTGAGTCGATAGTGGCACCTGCCCTGATCCAACTCGACAAACTGATGGACGTCTGAGCTCAATGCGGCACGGCAACAAACGTGTTGGCGTTGATGAACTCACTCAGTCGGGAGGTCAGACGCTGCTCCCCGCGCCGCTGCCACCACAAGGCAAAGAGCGGCAGTCCGGCGATCACGGCCGCGGCGATCGTCGCACTCATCGAGAAACCGGCGATCACGAGAACGGTGGCTGCCGCCAGCACAAAGATTGCGGCGAGCGCGCGGGGAAAGGGTGCCGGTAGCGGCCCCCACATCAGTCGCAGCACGACGTTGGAACCGCCGTCAGCTTCTTCGACGTGTACCTCGGCTGCGGGTCTCGGCACCGGGACGTTGTCCTCGAGAAAAAATTTCGGAGGACTGCGATCTGCGGCGTAGCTTAGCCGGCAGGTACGGCTAAACGCCTCCGCGCGGAACCGGGATTCGAGCTCGGTGGTCGAGAGGTTGGTTTGTGCAGCGACGTGCATGGCTTTGTCTCCAGGATGACTCAGCGCCGCAACATAGTCAGGCCACATGAAGCTTGCGTGACAGCACCGTTTACCCTCCTGAAGCGCTAGACTATGCCGCTCATGAAAAATCATAAAGTGAAAAACGACGCGCTGCTGCCTGGCGCGGAAGATCTCTGGTTTCTGCCGCTCGGCGGCTGCGGTGAAATTGGTATGAACCTCAACCTGTACGGTCACAACGGCCGCTGGCTGATGGTCGACTGCGGCATCACGTTTGCGCGACCCGGTGCCCGCGAGCCGCATGTGCAGATGGCGGATCCGGAATTCATCGAGGCGCGCCGCGATTTGTTGTCGGCGCTGCTCATCACCCATGCGCACGAAGATCATATCGGGGCGGTCGCGCACCTGTGGCGTCGACTACGCTGTCCGGTCTACGCGACGCCGTTTGCCGCCGCCATCCTGCGGCGCAAACTTGCCGAGGCGCAGATGCTCGATGAGGTGCCGCTGCACGTGGTTCAGGGTGATCTCCGCCACGTGCTCGACGTGTTTGATGTCGAGTGGTTCGGGATCACACACTCGACGCCGGAATCCCAGGGGCTGATGATCCGCACGCCGGCCGGCAACGTGTTCCATACCGGCGACTGGAAGCTCGACGATGATCCCGTTGTGGGTACAGCCTATCCCCGCGAGCGATTCGAGATGCTGGCACAGGAGTCGGTGACGGCGATGGTCTGCGATTCCACCAACGCGCTCGAGCCCGGCCGGGCGCCTTCGGAAGGATCGCTGCGCAGTGGCTTGCTCGAGCTGGTGACAGCCGCCTCAGGGCGCGTGATCGTCGGCTGCTTCGGCAGCAACGTTGCGCGCCTCAGGACGCTTGCCAGCGTGGCGGCGGCGACCAACAGATACGCCGGCCTCCTCGGCAGATCGTTGCGTAACTATTTCTCAGCGGCAAACGTGTCCGGGGTGTGGGACGGGTCACTCAGTTTTGTCGATGCAGCCGATCTCGGATATCTGCCGCGTCAGGAGGTGCTGGCCATTGCCACGGGCAGCCAGGGTGAGCCGCGCAGCGCGCTGCAGAGGCTCGCTACGGGAACGCACCGGGATCTGGAGCTGGAGCCGGGAGATACGGTCATCCTGAGCGCACGGACCATTCCGGGCAACGAAGAAGCCATTGCGTCCGTGCTGGACCGGTTCGAAGGTCTCGGGGTGCACGTGATCCAGGATGAAATGCTGAACCGGCCAATACATGCGTCAGGACACCCGGCGCGGGATGATCTGGCGGACATGTATCGCTGGGTCAAGCCGCAGCTGGCCATTCCGGTGCACGGTGAGGATGCTCACATGCAGGCCAACGCCGAGCTTGCGCGCGAAGTTGGCATTGGTCGACAGCTGGTGGGCAGAAACGGCGATCTCTTCATGCTGGCGCCTGTCACCGGCGTGCGGAGAGATGTGGTGGACGTCGGGCGTCTGGGCCTCGAGCAGCGCGGTCTCGTGCCGGTGCGCTGAGAGGCGCTACTCCAGACGCATTTGAAAGCGCAGCTCGAAGTTTGGTGATCCGCTGCCGGCGGGTGCCGCGAACGCACCCTTCGGATTGATCTCCAGGTAGTTGATCGGTGGCGTGGTGGCGTCGAAACCGTCGATGTCTACGCTCGGCGTAATGAACGTGCTGCCGCCATCGTTGGAGAAGCTGATGTCGTCAGTGCCGTTGCCGAGGCCGATGAAGACGAAGGTGAGGCCGCTCGCCGGAGTGCCGTCGACGAACGTCACCGGGTCGACGGGCGCGCCGAAAAAGAGGCGCATTTCCGCAGGCAGAGCATCTCGGATGAATACGGAATTGTTGTCCACGACGGTTGGCCCGTCGTTGGTGACTCGTATGATGTACTCGAGCACCGCTTCCGGGATCGACTTTGGCAGGGACGTTCCGCTGATGGGATCGGATACGGTAGAGACGAACTTTTCGAGGGTGATGTTGGCGAGCGCTACGGTGATCGGCAACGTGATCGAATGCGACACCGTGCCTTCGGTGCCTTCGTTGGCCGTCAAGGTGAGCGTCCATATACCGGTCTGCGCGGCAGCGGCGAGCGCCACAGAGCCTTCGAGCGTCTGTACGGCACCACCGGGATCGTTGCTGACGGTCATGCTGCCGCTGGCTTGTGAAATACCTGACGGATCAAAAAGCTCCCAGTCGACCCCGGCAATGTCGAAGGTCCCGAACGGATCGCTGACATCCGCTTCGAAGTACACGGTGTCACCGGGTGCAAAACCTGTCTGCACGCTGCCACCCGGGGCGTCCAGGGTGGTTGCGGTGTCGATGTTGATCACCGTCGTCGCCGGTATCTCGGCCCGGGACGACAGAGGTGCCGCGTCGCTGTACGGATAGACGAAGACGGCCTGACCGCCCGGGCCGACGACGGGTTCGTTGTCCACCTGTACCCGAATGGTAGTCCCTGCCGGCAGCGTCAGCGGGGCTGCGCCCAGCGGGTTACAGCTGGTATCTGTCCGAGGTACGGTGAACAGAAACTCGCGGGTTACGGTGTTGCTGAGACCGGCGGCGCCGCTGCTCGACAGCGCAACGTCAACGCAGCCGAAAAAGCCCGAAGCGGCACCGACGTAGTCGACGCTGACCCTCATGTTTCGCGTTGTTGGACTGCCGTTGCGCCGCATTTGCAGGTACACGGGGATAGGTGCGGCGTCGATGCTGAAATCCGCCTGCAGGGCAGGTGCGAGGTTCCAGAAGCGGTCGTTGTCCTGGCGGCGGATGCGCACCCGGGTTGGGGAACCGGGAGAGGTCAGAGGCGTCCGCGACATGGGCATCGGCAGCACCGGGCTGTTGGTTGAACCGGCAAAGTCGACAAAATAGAGCGGTTTGATGCCGGTGGCGGGTACCCCGGCAAAGCCGACGACCACGTCGGTGGAGGTCACCGTGGTCACGGCACCGGTTGCAGGATTGGTCAGGTCCGCGCTGTTGGCGATGACGTCGCCCGTGACCGCGCTGCCGACGATGTCGGCATCGAAAGTCACGTCGACGAAGCCGCTTGCAGGGACGGCGATGTCGGTGATGTCTACCGTAGTGCCGGTGGAATTGTCCGTGCCGCCTGCCGCGTCGACGATGACGAGGTTGGTCAGGAGTGGGTCCAGGGTATCGGTCAGGCTCACACCGCTCACCGCCGCACCCGCGGACTCTGTGACGCGCACGCGATAACGCAGGGTGTCGCCCGCTGCGGCAACGCCGCCGTTCAGATCGATGACCGTTTTACTCGACGTGTTGATGAGCGGATCCAGCACGTTGGCGGTATCGGATGCCGTATCGTTGCTCGAACGGTAGTCGAACGTCGGACTCGACACGGACGCGGTGTTGGCGACGCTCGGCATGGTGGAAACGTCAGCGTCCACCTCGATGTTGAGCGTGGCGAGTGCCGCGCCGGATGCAATTGGACCCGGATGGGTACAGGTGACGTCCTGGCCGGCGGCGGCACAAGTCCAGTTGGCATCCGTGCTGTTGAATCCGGTGTATGTCAGCCCTGCCGCCAGCGTGTCGGTGACGGTGACGAGGGCGGTCTCCGGGCTGGGTCCGTTGTTGGTGACGTCGATGGCCCACTCGTTTGTGGCTGCGGTGCTGAAGTTGCCGGTATGCGACTTCGTGATTGCCAGATCGGCTGCGGGAGCGCTGGTTACGGAGACGATCTGCAGACTCAGGAAAACCAGGTCGCCGCCGGAAGCGTAGGTGGTGTCCGCCGTAGTATCACCCGCGCGCAGATAGCTCGAAATGTCATAAGTGTCGAGGTCAAAGCCCCAACTCGAACTCGAACCCACGTCGTTGATGGTGGAGTTGAACTGGTTGTTCAAGGGATTCAGGCCGTCGGTCAGGGCTGCGGGCGCTACGCTCTCGCCGTCGAAGACCAGGTTCTCGGTGACCCCGTTCAGCGGCGCTGAGTTCTGGACGTCACCTTCCCAGCTCAAGACGCCTATTTTGCCGTCGATCGGGCTCGTCGGAATAACAAAGTTGCTGGGTGTGAGGTCAATCTGAGAGCCACGAAACTGCTCGAAGCCGTCAAACATGTTGATGACCCGCAGCGGCTCAGCGGGGTTTTCGTAAATGACCACCATACCCCAGCCAGCGACGACCGCCTGTACGGAGCAGTAGTTCTCTCCGCCGCCCTGGTCGGTGTTGGTGACGCTCAGATCCGAGAAGGTATAGGTGCCATTGCCGCTCACGAGGCTCGTCACGTCTTCGAATCCCGAAAAATACTGGAGGTTGTAGCCGCTCGCGGTGTACGCCTCGCTGAAGGTGCGATCTGCGGAGATTGGCGTGCCATTCAAACGGACGTCGTAGTCTGCCGTCGAGCCGGAGCCTGCCCAGTAAAGGTAGGCTGCGACGACGTTGGAGCCTGCGGGAATACTGCTCAAAGTGGCGCTGTTGCTGCTGGTGACTGAGCAGGCGTTGCTGCCGTTGGAGGCGGTGCGGAGCGTCGCGCCAACCACCTGAAAGTCCAGGTTGCCGGAGAACGTAATACGCGGAATCGTGCTCACCGGGTCTGCGCCGGCAGGCAGCGAGCTGAAAACGAAAATGGCGCCAAGCAGTGCCACCGCGAGGCGGGCGCGTTGCAGCATATCCCTGTGCTTTTACTGATCAGTGGCGGACAGTGTAGGCAGGGCGCAGCGTCAATTCTTTGACACGCATCACGCTGTCACTGTGACGCGTTTACGTCGGTCCCGGCCGCAGGATGCGGCTCGAAGCGCACGAACGCTGCTGCTACCATCCGAGGATTGAGAAACTATGGTGAGGACAAGCGACATGGGCGATATTGAGATACCCAATTTCGGCGAACTGCTTGCGGAGCATCTCGGTGCGGTGCCGCCTGAGGCATACCCGTATCTCTTGTCTCAGCTCGAGCGGACGGCCGCAGAGCGTTATCGAGGCTGGGCTGAAGCCGTGCCCGAGCATCACGCGGGCCTCATGGGCTGCGCGGCACGGGAGGACGACATTGCCGACCGCGTGGAGGCGCTGTTCCCGCCGTCCGATGCGCATCGTGCGCTGGTGGCCGAGATCATCCCGCGCGCAAAAGCGACATACTATGCGGCGTTCGAGCCGTACACACCGGTGGAGCAGATGACCATTCAGGCCAACGCAGAGCGGCAGGGCGCCAACGCCTGGCAGACTCTGAAAGCCGCCTATCCGGACCACGCTGAGGCGCTGGACGCGCTGTCAGCCATTGAGCTCTCGAGCGCGGACTATCTCGATGCGCTCTTGCCGGAGCTTGCCTGACCTTATAGCGCTACCAGCAGCTTGCCCGTGTGGCCGCCGGTGAAGAGCATGATCAGCGCTTCGGGGAATTGATCGATCCCCTCGACAACGTGCTCCGGCATCTTCAGCTCGCCTGACGCGAGCCACTGGCTGATGTTCGCCTCCATTTCCGGAAACTCCGCCATGAAGTGATCGACCGTGAAGCCGCGCATGCTGGAGTTGCGTTCCGCCAGGCGTAAATACAGGTTGGGGCCGCGCACGTTGGCACGGTCGTTGTACTGGGAAATTGCGCCGCAGATCACGACCCGTGCGCCGGGGGCGATCTGGTCGAGGACAATGTCGAGAATCTCACCGCCAACGTTGTCGAAGTAGAGATTGATGCCGTCTGGCGCGAGTGCCTTGAGGTCCTCTGCCACGTTGCCCGCCTTGTAGTCGACGCCGCCGTCGCAGCCGATCGTCTTGACGAGATAGTCGACTTTGTCGGGCCCACCGGCGATGCCGATGACCCGGGCGCCGGCAATTTTCGCCAGCTGGCACGCCATGGTGCCGACGGCGCCTGCCGCGGCAGAGACGACAACGGTATCGCCCGGTTGGACCTCGCCGACGTTGTGAATACCGGCGTAGGCGGTGAGACCGGTGGTCATACCCAGCGCTCCGAGGTAGCTCCTCGCAGGCACCGTGTCTTCATCGAGCTTGCGATACATGTTACCCGGCGCCACCAGATGGGTCTGAGCGCCGATCGGACCGAACACCGCGTCGCCCTGGTTCAGGCCGTCGAATTGGCTCGATACAACCCGAGCCACACCCAGCGCGACGACCGGGCTCTCGTTCAAACCGATGGTGCCGTGCAATCCTTCGTCGCCGTCGAGCGTGGTACGGATGAAGGCGTCGATGCCGAGATGCTCGGCGGCAAGCAGAACCTGCCCGTCGCCGGGCTCGGTGAGCTCTTCTTCGACGATCTTGAAATCGGATGGCTGTGGCTGGCCCTGGGGGCGCGCAGCCAGAACAACTTTCTTGTTCAGCACGTGTTTGTCCTCTATTTGATTGACTCGGGAGCCAGCATCGCCTTCATGCAGCTGATGGCCTCGTTGATATAGTCTTCGCGCCGCGCCGGATCGTCGCTGTGCAGCCAGGCACGGTAGGCGCCGTCGACCACGGCGAATTGTAGCTGCGCCATGATGTGCGCATCACCCTGGCGGATGAGGCCATCATCCATTGCCGCCTGCAGCTGGTCTTCGATGGCACCCACGATGACGGCGCTGCGCGCGGTCTGGTTGCCATCCCCCAGCGCCATACCAATCTGCGTGAGCATCTTGTAGAGGGCGGGATTGGCATCGGCAAAATCAAATGCACCGCGCACCACCAGTTCCTCTGTTAGCTCCACGGCACCTGCGGGCATCGCCGCGGCGGCGCCAGCGCTCACAAAATCTTCCACCAGCGCCTCGAACACGCCGCGTTTCGAACCGAAGTGGTGGAACAGAATGCCCTCGGAAACGCCGGCATGGCGCGCAATCTGCAGCGTTGAGGTTTTCTCGAAACCGCGTTCGACGAAGAGCGCTCTGGCGGCGTCCAGAATCTGTTCGCGCTTTTGAGCCGGATCGCGCGTATACGTGCCGGGCTGCGTTTTGACGTTCGTTTTGGCGCTCGGTTTGTCTTCGTTATGTTGAGTGACACTTTACAAAGTGCCACTCAATTTGTAAAGCTAAGCCATTCCCGACGGCGCTACGGCAGAAAGCTAACCGTGCGCCGGTGATTTGAACGTCAACACCGCAAGGAGGTTCGTCATGTCCGAAGCCATCGTCCCCGAATTCAGCAATCCCCATCTGACCGGTAACAACCGGCCTGTGTACGAAGAGGTCACGGCCGAGAATCTCGAGGTTATCGGTAACATACCGGACGACATCAGCGGCAACTTTCTGCGTACCGGCCCTAACCCGTTCTATGTGCCGGACGAGCCGCGCTATCACCTGTTCGACGGCGACGGCATGCTGCACGGCGTCCACATTACCGACGGCAAGGCAACCTATCGCAATCGCTTTGTCGATTCGGCGGGTTTGCGTGAAGAGCGCGCGGCGGGGCACTGGATTTACCCAGGGCTCAACATGCTGGGTGATTACCTCGCCAAAGGTGAAATGCCCGGCGTGAAGAACACGGGTAACACCGCAATGGTGGTGCACAACGGTCAGTTCTTCACCATGATGGAAGGCGGTACCCCGTACCGTGTATCTCTACCGGATCTCACTACCGAAGGTGAGCACACCTTCGACGACACGGTGACTCACAACTTCACGGCGCATCCGAAGGTGGATGTGCGCAGCGGTGAGATGATGACGTTTGGCTACGGCGTGACACCGCCGTTCCTGATGTACTCGGTGATCGGCAAGGACGGGCGCGCTACCCATCAGACGGAAATCAGCATACCGAAACCAATCATGATGCACGATTGCGCCATCACCGAGAACTACACGATCTTTCCTGATCTGCCACTGGTCTTCGACTTCGAGCGGATGATGTCCGGGGGCGGCTTTGTGAACTGGGATCCGGACAACGGCTGCCGGATTGGCATTGTGCCCAGAAACGGCGACGACAGCTCAATCCGCTGGTTTGAAATCGAGGAGAGTTTCCTTTTCCACGTTGCCAACGCCTGGGAGGAGGGTGACGAGGTGGTGTTCCAGGCCTGCCGTTCCAACCGGGGTGGTATCGAGAGTACCGATGGCGTTGATGTCCGCGAGCAGCTCGGGCAGCTGCATGAATGGCGTTTCAACCTGCAGACGGGGGAGGTCGCCTCACGGGCGATCGATCGTGAGTACCACTGCGATTTCCCACGCATCAACGACAACCTGGTGGGTTACAAAAACCGCTACACCTACGCGGCTCGATTCCGCATTCAAGACATGCCGGTGTTCGACGGCGAGATGAAGTACGACAACGAAACGGGCGAAATCGAAGTGCATGAGTTTGGTCCGAACTGTGAGTCCGGCGAGGCCGTCTTTGCACCGCGGATCAATGCAACGGCAGAAGACGACGGCTACGTTATTTGCTTTGTTTATAACAAAGCCGAGCAGAGCAGCGAGTGTCACATCATCGATGCGCAGCGATTTGCCGAAGCGCCTGTGGCGCGCATCAAAATCCCGCAGCGGGTGCCTCACGGTTTTCACGCCGCCTGGATTGCCGACTGAGACGCAGACGGCTCAGGCTTCTTCCTGCCACAGCACGCCGGCGGCGGTGAGTTCGCTGATTTGTGACTCACCGTAGCCGAGCTCAGCCAGCACTTCCGCGTTGTGCTGACCCGCCAGCGGAGGGCCGGCCAGCACCGGCTTCGAGCCGCCGAATTTCACCATGGGACCGTGTCGACGGTAGGCGCCCCAACGCGGGTGCTGAGCCGTGCTGACGAATTCGTTTGTCGCGCTCTGAGGGTCATTCAACCAGAACTCGCTTGGCTGCGCGGCGTCCGCCCGAACGCACGCGACGCCTGCAGGGACAAGGAGGGCCTGCCAGGTATCCGCCGTTGCTGCCTCGAAGAGTGTCATCAGCGCATCCGCAGTGCCCGCATCCGCTGCAGCTAAGACCTCGGCAGAGGGGGGTTCGTACCCTGCGCTCTGTAGAGCCTCGCGAAAACGCTGCTGTTCAGCAGGTGTCGGGGCGGCCAGAAAGACCCACTGATCTTCGGCGCACGGGTAGAGCCTGTACAAGGCATTGAGGCCGTACATCGCAGCGTCTGCCAGCGGCCGCGGCGGTTTGCCGGGATAGCGGAAAAAGTCGTCGTGATTGGCCCAGGCGTTGGCACCGAACATGTCGACGAATACCTGCTGGCCCAAACCGGTACGCTCGCGGGCCGAAAGCCCGAGAAGGGCGGAAGTGGCAATGACAAGCGCCGTATTCGGGTCCGGGTTGACCTCGTTCGCGCGCATCAGGCGACTCGTCCAGGTGCGCAGAGATTGGAAGTCCTGCAGTTCACCGGGCAGAGCTTCGCCCATCTGATACATGACCCCACCCATGGCTGCGCCGGGAATCGGGTGCGTGCTGGGACGCAGGGCACCCGGCCCATCGGGTCCGTAGCCATTGCTCTGCAGATAAATGACGTTCGGGTTCAGCGTCCGCACCGCTTCGTAGTCGATCCCGAGACGTTCCGGCACCCCCGGGCGATAGTTGTGGATGACAACGTCTGCCGTGGCGAGGAGCTTGAGCACAGCTTCCTGGCCTGCCGTGGACTTCAGATCGACGCTGATGCTGCGCTTGCCGGGATTGACCCGGCTTGCGCCGATGCCGTTCAACATGCTGCGAAACGGATCACCGCCAATCTGCTCCACTTTCACGACGTCAGCGCCCATGTCAGCGAGGAGCGATGCGCCCATGGGCGCTGCGATGATGGTAGCGAGCTCAACCACGCGGATGCCTTCCAGGGGCAGGCCCGCGTCCGCGTCGGATGGTCTTCGCGGATTCTGGAACCAGCGCGCAACGAGCGCGTCCGCATCGATTTCGCCGCGCCCGATATTCGCCGGTGTTTCGCTCAACCGGGCCAGTGGCCCGAGCTCAACGCCACCGTCCGGGCGGTCGACCACATGGCCGTTGGCGACAATGTCGGGATCCTCCAGCGCTTCCTGGGTCGTCTGGTAAGTGGTGCCGACAATGCCGCCGTCGTTGATGAAGGCGTCCATCCACGCCGCGGCAGGCTGCTCCTGGATGCGCTTGAGCATCCGTTCACGGAACGCCTCATGCTTTTCCTCGGGCCGCAGGAGCAGCTGCTTGGGGTCGAAGCCTTCGTCGGCGATGACATCAATGAGGTCGGTGACAATCAGGAAGTTGTCGAACAGGTGCGGCAGCAGGTTGCCGAACTGCATCCAACGTCCGTCCCCTGCCTGTGCCGGGTGGTAGTAGAGGCTGGGCGGGGGCGGCTCGGCGGAAACGTCCATGTAGGCCAGAAGTGCCTCGAAACGCTCACGAAACTGGTTCCCGAGCATGGGTCCCTGCTCGTATGGCAGAAGTCCCTGCAACAGGCTCGTTTCAATGAGGGTGCCACTGCCGGCGTCACCTCGCGCGAGGAGTGCAGCCATGATACCGGTCGCCGTTGACTGCGCGCAGGCGTGGGTCGCCACCTGCAGGGCACTGAAGACAGGTCCCGGACGGTCGACGATGCCCTGGAAAACCAGCATCCGTCCGGCATAGGCCGCTGCAACGTGTTCGTAGGCAGGCAGGTTGGCGATGGGTCCGTCAGCGCCGTAGCCGGTCACATGGGCGAGGATCAGCTGGCTGCAGCGTGCCTCGAGGGAAGCAAAGTCGAGCCCGGCCGCAGCCAGGGCTTCCGGCGCCAGGCTGCACAGCAGCACGTCAGCTGCCTCGCACAGCGCGTCGAGTTGCTCCCGATCGGCGGGGTTGTTGTGGTCGAGCGTGGCGGTCGCCTTGCCGCGCCGATACATCGACGCTGCGGGCAGATTGTCGTCCGCGTTGCCTGAAGGGTGAGCCACGCGCAGGACCTCGGCGCCAAAGTCCGCCAGGATCATGCCGGCGAGGCCGGCGGCGGGGCTGCTCCCCAGTTCTATGATGCGCACATCGCTCAGTGCTTCTGCCATCGCAACCATTCACGTCGACTGAACAGACTACTTTAGCGCGTTTTCGTCCGGCTTGAGTTAAAGTCGACCGTCAGATTTCGATTTGCAGAGGGGGACAACCATGGCTGAGCAAAGCAACAACTACGATGACGTCAAGCAGTACCGGCTGGATCCGGAGCGCGAGCAGGAGCTGGTCAACTCCGCCGGTGAGTGCGTGTTCTGCTGGGCAAATAAAGCCGGGCACCCGCTTGGCGTCATTACCGCCTACGTGCCCGTGGACGGCAAAATCTGGATGACGGCAACCAGAGAGCGGGTACGTGTCAAAGCGATAGCGCGTGACGGCAGGTCGTCTGTGGTCATGACAAGTAAGGGCACCCATATGGGCGGCGGCAAGACCGTCACGTACAAGGGACATACGGTGATTCACGACGACTCGGAGACCAAACTCTGGATGTACAACCTGCTGGCGCAGGGCATGGCCATGTCTCAGGACGACGGCAACGAGTTTACGAAGAACCTGAACCCCGATCTCTTCGTGAAGTTTCTCGATACGCCGGAACGCGTGGTGCTCGAGTTTACGCCGGAGATGTCGATTCCGTTCGACGGCGACAAGATGGCGGCCGGTACCGCTGCCGCCTACGCGCAGTTTGCGGCGGACAACGAATAGCCTGGTCCTCAGTTACCGGTAAACTTCGGCGCCCGCTTCTCTTGAAAGGCGGCGACCGCCTCGGCGTGATCTTTGCTCGCCATGGTTGTCTCCTCGTACTTGAGGCTGATCGGCATCACCATGCTGGACACTGAACGTAGATAGGCGTTGACCGCCATCTTGGAGGCGGTGATGGCCTTCGGTGCTCCCGCTGCGAGCTTCTCGGCCACCTCGATGGCTCGCGGAAGCACTTCCTCGGCGGCGTCCACGTAGAAGTTTGCGAGCCCGATGTCGACCGCCTCGCGGGCTTTGATCTGATCGCCGGTCATCAGATAGTACTTGGCGCGGTTGACGCCGATCAGAAACGGCCAGATGAGCTGGCCGCCGTCACCCGCACCGATGCCCATGTTGACGTGGGTGTCCGCAAATACGGTGTTCGGCCCCGCGATGACTACGTCGCAAAGGAGCGCCAGGTTGGCACCCAGACCCATCGCATAGCCGTTGACAGCGGCGATGATCGGTTTTTCGCATTCGAGCACGTGATCGACAATCTGGCGTGCTTCCACCCACAGATTCGGACCGCTCGGGTTCGATCCGATGGGGTTTTCCGGGCTGAAGTCGCCGCCGGCGCTGAACGCCCGGCCGGCTCCCGTGAGGACCATGACCCGTAACTCCCGGTCGTCGGCGAAGTCGCGGGTGAACGTTGCCATTTCCGCGTGCATGCGCCCGTTGACGGCGTTCAAACGCTCCGGACGATTCAACGTGACGATGGCAATGCCGTCGTCGCGGCGTTCGATGAGCATGGTTTCGTATTTGTCCTGGGTCAGCATGGCGGCTCCTCAATAGTGATCGGGACAGTGGGGTGCGAAGTTGGTGTGGAAAATGTCGTCCAGCGTGCGCATGGCTTCGCCGGGACCTGCAATTAGTCCCCAGTGCTGCAGATCCCTGGCGCTGCGCGTGCCGCTGAAGAGTGCGCTGAACGTGCGGCTGTTCATACGGCAGTCGGCCTCCCCGCGGCTGTGCTCGGCGCTGGCGCTGCCTGCAGCCGCGTCGATTAGCCAGTTGCCGTTGTTCCAGGGTGTGAGGGTATCCGGTTCGATTTCGACAACGACGCTGCCGCTACCGTCGTAGCCCCGCTCGCGGACTGCCTGCGGCAGGTCGACGACGCGAAACCAGGTACCCTCCGCATCCCGGTGATGCAGCATGCGGGGCTCCGCCAGGAGATCGACAAGCGGATCGTCCACCGGCGCGTTTTCCCACACGATTCTGCCGACGAGATCGTGCTGTGACAGATACGACCACAGGCTGCGGTAGGCCTCAGCGTCCAGCCAGGCCAGATCGCGAATGACAATCTCCTGTCCGCGGGCGGCGTGTTTGACCTTGTTTGCGCGCAACGTGTAGATGACGTAGCCGCGGGGTTCGTGTTCGTTGTGAACCAGAGCGCACCACACGGGTCCGCTCTCGTCGGTTGCTGCCATGACGGTGTCGCGCCACATGACCTGAGCGCGATGCAGGTAGCCGAAACGTCCCGCGATGAAGTCACGATAGATCGTCTTGACCGGATCGAGCGCGTCGGTTGCGGTGTGACGCTCAGGGGTGAGGGTCCCGGTCATGCCGTCGTGGAACTGGATGTCTACCGTGTCGACGCTGTACTGGCGGCGGGCACCGAGAGCGGCAAAGCCGTAACGCTGGTAGATGGCCGCCTGTGAGGCCCAGAGACCGGCCACGCTCTGCCCGCGCTCGCGCTGTTCGGCAAACGCCTGCGTCATGATCTGACGCAGCAGTCCGCGGCGACGATATTCAGGACGCGTGCCGACGGCGGTGATTCCGGCATAAGCCAGTGTGCCGCCGTTGGCGCGGATGGTGAACGGGAAAGCGGCGTAGCTGGTGGCCATGGTGGGTCCGTCGAACGCGCAGAGTGTCCATTCGGGCTGATGGGAATGGCGGACGACGTTGTCGGCCCCGTCGCCGAACGCACCGGCGTAGGAATAGGCGCCCATCAGACCGAACTGGTCCATTTCCTCCGCTCTGGCTGGTCTGATGTCGAATGTCATGACGAACCCTCCCTGGCGCCAAGCATACACAATAGCGCTCGAGCCTTGCTCCAGGATTCCGCTTGGCTTAGAAGGTGTCCTGAAGAGGTTGTCAGGGGTAAACGTCGTGAACGGCGATACGCAGAAACGGGCATCGGCGCGCTACCGTGCCAGCTGCCACTGCGGTGCGGTGCAATACGAAGTCACCGCCGATCCGGTCGACGCCAAGCTGTGTCATTGCCGGGATTGTCAGCGGCTCCATGGCGCCCCGATGCAATGGGCAGCCATTTTCCACAAGGCAGACGTGCGGATGATTCGCGGAGAAGCTCATCTGCGCTACTACCATGTAGAGACAGGGCGCCACGAACACGTCCTGCCGTGCAAGGTCTCCTGCCGTTTGTGCGACACGTTGATTGCCGACGAAGGTCGTCGTATGTGGCTTGCCTTTCCAACGCTCTTCGACTTTGGCCTGCCACCGCAGGTGCCCGGGGGGTTCAAACCGAGCTGCCACATTTTTTATGGCATGCGCGTGATGGACGTTGATGACGGCCTGCCCAAGTGGGCGGGGCACAAAGACAAGTCGGAGCGTTTGGGTTGAGGGCAGGTGAGGGGGCTGGAAAACGCCCGGCGCCCTCGATCTGGGACGCCGGACAGATCGCTGCTAGAAGCGATAACCGAGGTTCAGGCCGAACAGCCAGGGATCAATTTCGACGGTACCCACATCGATATCGGGGGCACCGGAGAATTTGACTTTGGCGTCGGTCTCGATGTCGATGTAACGCACTTCGGCGTTCAGAAACCATTTCTCGTTGAGGTCGAAGTCGACGCCAAGCTGGGCGGCGAGACCAATGGAGGAATCGAGCTCGAGATCGCCAGCTGCCAGCGCACCGGTTGTGTCTTCCTCGAAGAAGATTGTGTAGTTCAGACCCAGGCCCGCGTACGGACGAATGGTGCCGTTGGGTATGAAGTGATACTGCACGCTGAGGGTAGGCGGCAGGTGTTTCGTGTCGCCAACCCGCGGGCCGCCGTCCAGGCTGATGTCGTGCTCGAACGGCAATGCGGCGAGCAGCTCAACGGCCCAGTTGTCCGTGTAGAAATAGGTGGCGTTGAACGTCAGCTGCGTGCCGTCGTCCACTTCTACAATGTCGTTGTTGTCCGACTTCGGATCGACGTTCGAGCCGCCGATACGGAACAGCCAGTCGCCTGCCTCAGCAAACGCCGTACCTGAGGCCAACAATAAAACCGTCGCCAGAAACGCTTTGATTCGCATTAGTGCTCTCCATTGCCGTGTTGTTGTTTACGGCGGCACTCTACGGTCTCACCCGCGCGTGCGGCTTGATTCAAATCAAACGTTTTACGTGATGACACAGGTTTGATTTCGATCAAGCAGCAGCGTCCCATAGTGTGGTGACATGGCGCCCACATCACCCGCAATGGGTGGTCATGGTTGATAGTTCCGCTCCTTATGCGGGTACGTGGAACTACTGATGGTGGGCAATTCCCTGCGCCGCCAAAGTGAGCTTATGCACGCTTACGAATTTGATACGTCCGATAGCAACGTGGTGCCCCTCGGGCGCTGCGCCTCCTGTCCCACCCAGGTTGCCTGCCTCTCCGCCTGGCTTGAGCCCGAGCAGCGCGCACTGCTCCCGGCAATCTTCTCCACCCGGGAACCGCTGGCCGCGGACACGCATCTCTATCGGGCGGGTGAAAGCGTGCAGGCGCAGTTCCACGTTCGCTCCGGTGCGTTCAAGAGCTACGCCATCAATGCGGACGGCGACGAATACGTGACCGGTTTTTATCTGCCGGGCGACGTGCTGGGTCAGGTGCAGCAGGACGGCTGTTACGCCGACTCCGCCGTGGCCCTAGAGACCTCTTCGGTCTGTCTCCTCACCGATACCGGCGTGAGCCGTTGTGCAGAGCACGGCATGGCCGGGCTCCTCCTGCGCCAGCATGCGGAGAAGGCGACCGATCAAACTCGTCATCACCTCAACCTCAAGCAGACCTCTGCGCCAGCGCGTTTTGCCGGTTTCTGTCTGCTCTATGGCGATCGCCTTGCCGCCCTCGGACGCAGCCGCGACTTTC
Source organism: Pseudomonadales bacterium (assembly GCA_028285415.1). Lineage (GTDB taxonomy): Bacteria > Pseudomonadota > Gammaproteobacteria > Pseudomonadales > Azotimanducaceae > UBA4421. Next base: position 978,321 of record JANQPF010000009.1, on the reverse strand, counting down.
TGCCGACCCCGATGAGCCGCACGGACATTGCCAGCTATCTCGGCATGACGCTGGAAAGCCTCTCCCGGGTGATCTCCAAGCTGAGCAAAACCCGCGTCATCCGCGCCACACCCGATAGCATCGAGATCATCGAGCGCGACGCGCTGGAGAAGATTGGCGGCCACGTTCGCTGACTGAATCTGCCTGCATCGCCCGAACGGCGTTGTGCTGGGTCCGGCGGATTGATCTACTAGACGCCAGTTAAGGTGTTGGAGATCAACATGGATTTGCAGGATCAGGGCTTACTCAAAACCGGCGCATACATCAATGGACAGTGGATCGATGCCGATGATGGCGGCACCGCACCGGTCTACAACCCGGCTGACGGCAGCGTGGTCGCGGAGATCGCCCGCTGCGGCGGCGCAGAAACCCGCCGCGCCGTCGACGCCGCGCACGCGGTGCAGCAAAGCTGGCGCGCGCTACCGGCAAAAACGCGCGCGGGTTATCTACGCGACCTCTTCGATCTCATGATGGCCAACCAGGACGATCTCGCGCGCATCATGACGCTTGAGCAGGGTAAACCGCTGGCGGAAGCGAAAGGTGAAATTGCCTACGGCGCCAATTTTCTCGAGTGGTTCGCCGAGGAGGCAAAGCGCGTTTACGGCGACACCATTCCCGGACCTGCGCCCGACCGGCGGATAGTGGTGACGAAAGAACCCGTCGGCGTCGTCGGATGTATCACACCCTGGAATTTTCCGAACGCGATGCTGACGCGCAAGATAGGCCCGGCGCTGGCCACGGGGTGCACCGTCGTCTGTAAACCTGCCGGTGCCACACCTTTGTCGGCGCTTGCCATCGCCGAGCTTGCCGATCGGGTGGGTATTCCCGCGGGTGTGGTGAACGTGCTTGCCGGGAAAACGGGCGAGATTGGCGATGAGATCATGGCCAATCCGCTGGTGCGCAAAGTCACGTTTACGGGAAGCACCGAAGTTGGCAAGACGTTGATCAAAGCGTGCGCGGACACCGTCAAGCGCACGTCGATGGAGCTCGGCGGCAACGCGCCGTTCATCGTCTTCGACGATGCGGACCTCGATGCGGCGGTGGAGGGGGCGATTGCTTCGAAATACCGCAACGCCGGCCAGACGTGCGTCTGCTCCAACCGCATGCTGGTGCAGGCAGGGGTGTACGATGCGTTTGCCGAAAAGCTGGCGGCAAAAGTGGCTGACCTCAAAGTTGGCAACGGCATGGATGACGGCGTGGTCATCGGCCCGCTCATCGACGCCAAAGCCGCTGACACGGTCGTGGATATGATCGAAGACGCCGTTGCCCGGGGCGCTCGAGTTGCCGTAGGTGGCAGTAAAGGTGAGCTGGGTGAAGCGTTTGTCATGCCGACCGTGCTGACTGACGTCGACAGCGGCATGCGCGTGTTCACGGAAGAGATCTTCGGTCCGGTGGCACCGCTCATCAGGTTCGAAGCGGAAGCGGAAGGCATTGCGCTTGCCAACCAGACGGAGTTTGGGCTTGCGTCTTATTTCTACGCGCGGGACATCGGCCGCATCTGGCGCGTGGCGGAAGGCCTCGAGTACGGCATCGTCGGCATCAACGAAGGCATCATCTCCAATGAGATGGCGCCGTTTGGTGGGATGAAAGAGTCAGGCAACGGCCGCGAAGGGTCGAAGTACGGCATGGACGAGTACCTCGAGGTCAAATACCTCTGTATGGGCGGTATCGAGGCAGGCTAGCCGCAGTTGATGCCGACCGCTGCCAGTTCCCGGGAAAGCCGTTCGAGCGGTATGTAACCGCGCAGCCAGGTTGCAAACTCGCCGTCCGGCTGGCTGACGAGCGTAAAGGGGGTTGCCGGCACCTCACCCAGAGCGGCGAGCAAACCGGCGGAGGCCTGATACGCCGGGAAGTTCGGACGCAGAGTCCGCACCGCCTTCTTGAGCGCCCGCCGGTCGCCGTTCACGCCAACGGCAATGGGCGTGACGTTGCAGGTTTCCATGTACGTGTTGAATGCTCTGACTTGCCGAAAGCACCAGCTGCAGTCGGGTTTGAAGAAGACCATGAGCACCGGTGCGCCGGCGTACCGCTCGAGATGATGGGTCTCGGGAGCCTCCAGGCTTTTGAGCTCAAAGTCGAGCAGGCTCGGTTGGCCGCTCGCCAGCGCCGGCAGCATCAGTGCCAGGAAGAATACGAGTGCGCAGCACCTGCTCGACATCAGTTAGAACCGCATCTGCACACCGGCGTAGATCTCGCGCCCGCGCAGTGGTCCGTAGATGTAGGCGACATCGTAGCCACCGTCAGCATCCCAGAAAAGCGGGGTGTCCATGTCACCAGCTTGCGTTTTGTCGGTCAGATTCCACGCGCCGACGTAGGCCGTGACGTTTTCGCCGATGTCACGCCCCACCTTCAAATCCAGAGTCCAGTAGGACTCCGCGCGGGTCGACTTGGGCGGCCCCCCCAATATGTTGCTGCCTTCGTAGCCGTAAGTCGCAAGATCCCGGGAGCCGACCCAGGTCATTGAAGCGTATGCGCTCCAGGGTCCCTGATCGTAGTCGAACGACAGGTTGGCGCGCTGCTCAATCGGCGCGATGGCGTAGGCGCTCTCGAACGCATCGTCATACTGAAAGTTCTCGAGCGCAAAGGCGACGGACAGCGAATCGGTGACTTCGTAGCCGAGCGCCAGATCCGAAGTCAGCACCGACGCGGTTTCGTCCAGCTGCGTGAGGAGCGGCACGCCGTCTTCGGTCTCGTCCATGGCTGCAAGGTCACGAACGCGTGTGTAGGCAATCGATAGCGTGCCGGTCAGCCGCGCACCTTCGAAACTGAGCGCATAGGTGGCGGATGTGGACTCCTCGAGCGCGTCGACGTCGATGGCAAAGCCGTCTCCCGAATCGAGGATGCCGTGATCGGTTTCGAAGAAAGACAGGGGAGCCCGGTATCCACGGCCGGCGGAGAACCGTGACGACCAGGCGTCGGTATGCCGGTAGCGCGCATCCAGACGAGGCGCGAGGATGCGGTCGTCAATTTCGGTGCCGGGTTTTTCTTCGGCAACGAAGTCCGCCTTGATGTCGTCGAAGCGCACCGCGAGGGCAAGCTCCAGATTGTCGGAAACCTGCCAGGTGTCCTGCAGGTATAGTCCGATCACTTCGTAGTCGAAGCTGTCTTCGATGTAGTTATCGCTGATCTCGCCGGCAACCGAGTCAGAGCGCATGTCTTCGTCGCGACGGTCGATGCCGAACGTGAGGACATGCGCGTCGTTGATCGCGAAGTTACTTCTGAGATCCGTGTACAGCAGCTTGTCTACGGCGGCGTAGTCGAAGCCTTCGTAGAAAGAATCCTGATCGTGCTTCGAATAGCCGACGCTCAGAGCGGTATTGAAGCGACCGCTAAACTCGTGCAGCCAGCTACCGGAGAGCTCGAGGCGCTCCGTGTCGATCCATTCTGTGGTTTCCCAGGGTTTGCCGACAAAGGCTTCGCGGACGTCGTCGTTGACGAAAAGCTGTGCTGACTCGATGCCGTCGTACTCGCGCAGGACCTCACCGATGCTGTCGCGGGAGGTAGGACCGCCGAAAATTTCGGAGTCGATCATTGCCGCGCGCAGCGTGACGTTGTCCCGCTCGGTCAGGTCGCTCGATACTCTCAGGATGTAGCTTCGATTGTCCTGCAGCGGTGCCTCGCTGACGCCGTTGTCGTCGGTGTCGAACTTGTCGTGCTGGTCGAACTGGGAGACGAAGCTCGCGCGGGTCTGCCCGCTGTCGCTGACGTACGTGCCGTAGAGGCTGGCGAGGTAACCGTCATCTTCTTCGAGGGCGGCATCGACTTCGAGCATGGTGGTCTGCGGCTCCGCGCTGACGACGTTGAGCGTGCCGCCGATGGCTTCCGGTGCTATCAGTGAAGCACCGGCGCCGCGCGCCACCTCAATCCGTTCGATGCCGGTGGTGGCGATTGCGTCGACCGCGTAGTAGCCCGCCAGCATGGTGTGCAGCGGAATGCCGTCGGTCAGAATGGTGGTATGTTCGCCGCGCATGCCGTTCAGCATGATGCGCTTCACGCCGCACATGGAGCATTCGTTGGATACGCGCACGCCTGGAGAGGTGGCCACCGCTTGAGAGAGATTGACCGCCTGGCGGGCATCAATCAGATTCTTATCGACCACCTCGGTTTTCTGGATGACGTCTTTCAGCGTACCGGCCTGGTACAGGCGCTGCCGCACCCCGGTGACGATGACTTCTTCAATCTCCCCGTCAGCCTGCTGGATCGGTGCTTGATCATCTGCTTGCAACGCTTCTGCCTGCGCGGTAGCGGCTGAACCGCAAAGCACAAGAAGCACGAACGTCGTCCGCTTCATATTGTCCCACCCCAGTAACCCTAAAACTAAATGATAATCATTATCATTTAGAATACAAGCGTCTGAGTCGATATTCTCACAGGTGGGCAAGGGCTGCATCCGGTTGAATGCATGACCGGACCAGAGAGATGCCCGGTTTGGACAGTCTCCGATCCGTCGCTCAGTCGAAGAGTTCCTTCTGCACCCGGCGCATGAAGATCAGGCCGAACATTGCGTTGAAGAGAATGAAGAAGTTGTGCTGCACGAGGCCAAACGCTGACATCTCCGCCGGGTACTCCGGGAAAAGAATCACCCACATCGACACCGCAACCGCACGGAACGGCCCGGGGATGGACGCGCCAAAGAAGATGACCGGCAGAATGCCGAGCATCTGCAGGTAGCTGTACTCGACGCCAAAGAGCTCCAGCGCTTCGGCGTAGACCACCACGGCGGCCAGGAGCGCCGGTGAGCGCATCAGCAGGATGACAAGATACTGATAGAGCTTCGCTTCGCGAAACGCGTGGACCAGCTGACGGTCGCGCAGCTTGAAGTTCGGCAGGATGTGGCCGCGAAAGTACAGATACGCGACGGCGAAGACCGCAACGATCACCATGCCCACCCAGGGCAGGCCGCGGAACACTTCCGGCAGGTTGTCCCACTGCAGAGCAAGACCAATGTTTGCCCAGGCACAAAGGTAGAGGAGCTCGCAGACCATGATGAAGAGCATGGACGACCCGAGCTTCCAGCCCGGCACCCCTTCGCGGCGGTTGAGATACAGCGCCATGGCGCCTTTGCCCACCTGCTCGTTGATGATGGAAAGGACGTAGGTGCTGGCGCGTACGGGCAGGATGTCTTTGTACGCAACCTTGGCGTCGAACCAATTGATGACCCGCCAGACGATCGCCGAGTCCACCAGGAAAAAGAAGAGCGAGTACGGAACCATGAGCGCAAGCCACGCCAGCCAGTTGACGCTCGCAAACACGCTGGCCAGATAGGCGGGCACGCTCATGTCCTGCGCCGCCGCAGGACCTGCCATGCGCGTGTAGAGAAAGTAGAAGCAGCCGATGGTGATGAGCCACGGAATGGTCTTCTTCAGAAACCCCGACTTCTTGGGTGGTACCGTCTCGTTCACCTGCTCGTTACTTTCAGTATTGGCGTCGTCTTGTTCTGCAGCTGTCAATGCGGTTCTCGTTGTTGTGCCCTGGGGCGATGGTACAGGAATCAGCCGGTCTGGGTAGACGGGCTGGCTTCGTTCTTGAGGCGGCCGAACGCGCGTCCGCTCATGCGTCTGATGTCGTCACCAATGAGGATGTTGGTGGGCACGAGTATCAGGGTAATGGCGGTGGCGAAGAGGATGCCGAAACCGAGACTGATACCCATGGGAATCAGAAACTGTGCGGTTGTGGATTTCTCGAGGAGGAGCGGCATCAGTCCGAAGAACGTGGTGAGCGACGTGAGAATGATGGGCCGGAAGCGGATGACCCCCGCGTTGAGCACAGCCTCGCGGAGCGCAACGCCGTTTCGCTTCTGTTTGTTGACGGCATCCACCAGCACCAGGGAATCGTTCACCACAACCCCTGTGAGCGCCAGCATGCCCATGATGCTCAGCATGCTGAGGTCGTAGCCCATGATCCAGTGCCCGCCAACGGAGCCGATGATGCCAAACGGGATCACCGTCATGATGACCAGCGGCTCCGTATAAGATCTCAGCGGCAGGGCCAGCATGCAGTAGATGCCGAAGAGCACCATGATCAGGCCGCTCTGCAGGCTGCCGAAGGATTCACGCTGCTCGCGCGCTTCCCCTTCCATTTCGTAGCGAACGTCCGGATATTGCAGCACCAGCTCATCAACGAACTGGCGGATTTCGTTCTGCAGCACCGTCATGTTGGTATTCGTTTTTTCGACTTCAGCCGTCACGTTGACGGTGCGGTAGCGATCGATGCGCTTGATCTGCTGCGGACCTTTGCCCGGCGTGAGGGTCGCCACGTGAGAAAGCGGTACCTGCCTTCCAGCCGGGGTCTGTATGAGCATCTCATCGAGCGTGGCGAAGTCCGCCCGCTCGTCGGCGGGCAGACGCACGAGCACGCGGATGTCGTCCCGTCCGCGCTGAATGCGCTGCGCCTGGAAGCCTTTGAACGCCTGACTCACCTGGCTGACAATCTCGTTGCGCGTGAGGCCGAGCACGTGTCCCTGGGGTTTGAGCTCGATTCTGAGCTCCTCTTTGCCGTCGGACAGCGTGTCGGCAATCTCGAACACGGTCGGATAGGTTGCGAGATGCGCTTTGATCTGGTCCGCCACCGTGGAAAGGGTGTCCAGCGAATTGCTCGACAGCTGTATGTCGATAGGGTCGCCGACCCGGAAGAAGTTGGCGCGGAAGGTCAGACTCTCAGCGCCTGGCACCGGGCCGATGAGACGGCGCCACTCACCGATCAGCTGGCCGGTGGTGACGTCGAGCGTCCGCCTTTCCGGCGGGACCAGTTCAAACTGCACGCGTCCGGACTGCGGGCCCGAGCTCGACAGCATGTGTTTGATCACACTCTCGCCGGTGTCGGGATCGGTGTACTTTTCCTGCAGCTGGCTCGCCGCCTGAAAAATCTGCTCGATGTGCCGATCGGTGACGGCGAACTGCGTCCCTACCGGCATTTCCAGGCTGGCGGTGGCGGTTTCTCCCTCGATCGAAGGGAAGAAGGTGAAGCGCGTCCAGCCGCTCATGAGCAGCGTCACCACAATGAAAAGGACGCCAACGAACGAGGCGAGCGTGGCGTAGCGGTGCGTCGTCAGGAAATCGAGCGCGGGTCGGTAGTAGAGCAGAATCTTCTGCTCGAAGCCGTCTGCAAAGCGCTGTTGCCAGAGCGCAAAGCGGTTGGTGGATTCTTTTTCGACACCCTTGCCCATGCCTTTGAGATGGGCAGGCAAAACGAGCTTCGATTCGATGAGCGAGAAGAAGAGCACGGACATGACGACGGCGGCGACGGGTCCCATGATGTTGCCGAACCGGCCCTCGATGAAGGAGAGCGGCATGAAGGCGACGATGGTGGTGAGCACGCCGAAGGTGACAGGCACGGCAACGTCCATGGTGCCGTGGATGGAGGCATCCACGCCGACGTCGCCGAGTTTCAGCCGCCTGTAAACACTCTCGCCGGTGACAATGGCGTCGTCGACGACAATCCCCAATACGACGATGAAGCCAAACGCGCTCATCAGGTTCAGCGTGATGCCGAAGAGGGACATCAACGAGAACGCGCCGAGAAAGCTGATGGGAATGCCGATGAATACCCACAACGCAATTTTGGGCCGCAGAAACAGCGTCAAGAGGGCAATCACGAGGATCGTGCCCTGCAGCGCGCTCGTGCCCAGCACGCCCAGACGGTTGCGCAGCTGCTGGGAGTCGTCGTCCCAGTACTCGAGCGACATGCCAACCGGCATGGTGTCGCGTTTCTCGTCGAGATACGCCTTCACCTGGTCGGCAATCTGCAGCGCGCTTTCGTTGCCGACGCGTTGGATTTTGATCACCGCTGCGTGCTCGCCGTTGAAGAGCGTCTTGATCGTGTCTTCCTGGAACCCGTCTTTGACGTCGGCAACGTCGCCCACGCGGATGATGCTGCCGTCGGGATTGGTTTTGACGACAATCTGCTCGAATTCGGAGCGGCGGTAGGCCTGACCTTTGGAGCGGATCAGCACGTCACCGCCCTGGGTGCGAAGGTTGCCGGCTGAGAGATCCACGGAGCTCGAGCGGATGGCTCTGGCGACGTCGGCGAGCGTCAGGTTGTACTCGCGCAGACGGTCCTGTGAGGCCTCAATGGCGATTTCGTAGTTGCGGACCGCATCGAGGGTCACCTGCGTGATACCCGGCATGCGCAGAAGATCGTCGCGCACGCGTTCTGCGTAGATGCGGATTTCCTCTTCGCCGTAGTCACCGGAAACGACCACATCGATGACGGCGCGGGTCCACTGCGCCAGGCTGATCACCGGCTTCTCCGCTTCTGCCGGGAACGTGTTGATGGCGTCGACGCGGGTTTTCACTTCATCGAGCACTTCCCGCGGATCGCTGTCCTCATCGACCTCAATCCAGACGCTGGCGCTGCCTTCAACCGAGGTGCTTGTCATGCGCTTCACGCCGTCGAGTCCTTCGATGGCCTCTTCAATGCGCACCGCAAGACCAAGCTCAGCGTCTTCCGGCGTGGCGCCGCGCAGCGGCACGGATACGCGCACAATTTCAGGATCTGTCGTCGGAAAAATCTCTACCGCCGTCTCGTACAGGAGTGCATAGCCGCCAAGCAGCAGCACCGTCACCATCAAAAGGTTGGCGGCGACGTCGTTGCGGGCAAACCATGCAATCAACTGGCAACTCCTGCCGCTGCTGGCGCTTCGACGTCGCGTCGGGATTCTTCGTCGGCAATCTGCTCATCGTCGTTGATCACCCTCACAGGCGTGCCTGACGTAATCTGACCGAGCGGTGTGGTAACGAGGGCATCGTTCGGTGCAAGGCCGGAATTGATGACCGCCTCGCTGCCGTTCTGCCAGGCAATGTCTATCTCGCGGCGCTGCAGCAGCCCCTCTTCGACGACGTAAACGTACGTGTTCTGATAGATCGCGTTGCTGGGAATGACCAGCACGTCTTCGAGCGCTCTGCCTTCGATCTCAGCCGTGACGTACTCGCCGATCTTCAGCGGCCGGTCGACGTTCTCGCCGGTGACGAACGGGTCGTTGATCTGCGCGACGACGTGCAGCTGCCGGGCAACCTCATCGATGGCGCCTTCCGTGCGGACGATCTGTCCCTGCCAGAGCTGGCTGCCGCCGAGCTCGGATTGAACCGCCACTCCAGGCTGCGCGGAGTCCGGTCCTTCCGGCAGGTCGACAAACGCCAGGTCGGCGTTGCGCACGGGCAGCCGGATCTCCACATAGTCGGTTGCGTATACCTCAGCCAGCTGTGCCCCCATGGTGACCACCTGACCGAGGTCGGCCATCTGGCGCAGCACGCGTCCGGAGAACGGCGCGGTGATGGCGGTGCGTTCGAGGTCGAGCTGCGCCTTGGTCAGCGCCGATTGTGCCGAGCTGACTCTGGCGCGCGCGGCTTCGAGCTGCGGTTTGCGCAATACCAGATCTGATGGCACCTCACCCGCATCTCCCAGACGCTGCCAGTCGGTCAGCGCCTGCTCGGCGCGCGCCTCTTCCTGCGCCTGAGCCTGCAGGGCGTCCATCATCGTCGCTTCGGCGATCTTGACGTCCGCTTCGTAATCCCGCGGATCAATGGTCATGAGCGTGTCACCGGCTTCGAAAAAACCGCCGGGGCGAAACTCAGGATTCACCGAGACGACCTGACCGCTCACCTGGGCCACCATGATGCTCTGCGTGCGCGGCTGCACCGTACCGTAGCTGCTGACGTTGATGCGATAAGCCTGTGGCGAGACGCGGACCGTCTCCACCACCGTCTGCGGTCCCGTTGGCGGACCGCGACGCTCAATTTCCGGTGGATTGGACAAGACGAGGAAGCCGATGCCTCCGAGGGCGGCGAGGATCACCAGTGGTATGAAGATTTTTTTCACATTGTTTCCTTCACGCTCGCTTCGTCTGACTCAGCGCAAGTTCAATAGTTTCCACCCAAAGCGAGTAGCAGCGCTATTCGGCTTTGTAACAGTTGATTGCGTAGCTGCACCACGGTGGTTTGTGCATCGAACGCGCGTCGCTGGGATTCGAGCACCGTGGTAAACGTCACGAGGCCGCGCTGGTATTGATCGAAGGCAAGCTCGAGCGCCGCCTCGGCGTTAGCCTGAGCGTTGACGAACGCGTCGTACCTGGCCTGCAGCGTGGTTGCGCGTTTGAGCTCGTTTTCGACCTCGGCGAACGCCGCGTAAACCACCTCGAGATAGCGTTGCTCAGCCTGTTCCATACGCAGCCGCGCCTGGGTCTCCAGAGCAGCCAGGCGGCCGCCGCTGAACACTGGCTGCAGCAGGCTTGCCGCGGCTGTAAACGCGAGGCTTCCGCCGTCCAGCAACCGGCTCACCGCGTTGTCGGTGTCGCTGGCGTTGCCGGTCAACGTCAGGCTGAAGAATCGGTTCTTGTGCGCGACGGCCAGGTTGGCGTCGGCGGCCAGAAGGTTCAGCCACGAAGCCTGAATATCGGGTCGTCGCGCCAGCAGATCGGCGGGTACGCCGGCAGCCGGTACCGGCGGCAGCTCAGGGAGCGTGGCGCCGAGGCTGCGTGCTGCGCCAGGGTATTCGCTCAGCAGGAGCTCGAGGTCGGTGGTGCTGGTGAAGCTCACCTGTTGCTGATTGGCGACGTTCGCGCGTTCCTGCTCAACCGTATTCTGTGCGAGGTAGACATCGAGCGCCTCGTTCAGGCCGCTCCGGTAACCCTGTTCGATGATGTCCAGACCCTGGTTGAGATTCTCCAGCCGCTGGCTGAAGAGGTTGTTGAGCTGTTCGGATGAAATTGCGTTGAAACTGCTGCTGATGACGTCGGCAACCAGGCGCCGTTCCGCACCCAGATAACGAACCTGTTGTGCTGCGAGGTCGAGTTCAGCCGTGCGCTGCGCATCGCTCAGCTTGCCCCATACGTCCAGCTCGAAGCTGATACCTGCGCTGATGCTGACGCTCTCGCTTATGGTCACATCGCCGCCAGGCCGGCCGCGTTGGGCGCCTGCGTTCAGGTTCAAAGCCGGCAGCCGATCAGCACGGAACAGTTTGACCTGGTTTTCCGCGATACTCACCTCGAGGGCCTGCTGGCGTAGCGCGTAGTTGGTGTCGACCGCCTGCTTGACCAGACTGGCGATCTCCGGCGTGGCGATGGTGGTCAACCAGCTTTCGGGTGCGGGCCCGTTGGAGCGGGTGCTGTCGTGCCACGTTGCCGGCAACGTGGATTCGTCGACGAACGGCGCGCGCGCGCCCGCGCAGCCCGAGAGGGCCGCGAGTGAGCAAATCAGCACAGCAATTCTCAGGGGCATCCGGTCACCATGCGGCGCTTCAGGTGAAGTCAGGGTGAAGGATTATACGCGCAAACGGCGAATTCCCGTCGCTGCGTTCTAATTGGCGCGTGGGCGTAGTGTCGTCTGCGCGGCGCCGAGATCTTCGGGGTAGGCGGCGATGGGCACGAGGCCGCCGCGTAGCCACGACATCGTCTGGTCGTCGTAGTGGGGGCTCAGCAGGTGCCCGGACTGCCCGCCGGGCATGATGGACCAGGCTCGAATCGGGTCGGACATTTCGAGCACCAGGCGGGTGGTGGCCCCGCCGGTTGCGGTGTAGGGGCGCGCATGGTTGTAACGTGCGCGGCCGACGGTGGCGTTGCCTCCGCCCCAGGGGTGTGGGCCGCTGCTGAGATGCCGGCCGAGCAGGGGGATGCCGCTGAGTTCATGCTTGAAGTGCACGGCGTGGACTGCGTCCCAGCGCAGCGCGTCGAAATCTCCTGACAGGTCTTCGATCGCCTTGTTCAGAGCGCGTGTGATCATCACCTCGCGACCGTCACCCCACCAGCTGCTTTGCGTATCGATCAGGACGAGCTGGTCGATGGCATGGTTCAGGACGTAGCTCGAGCGCAGGAGACGCTCGTAGAGATCCGCCGGTAGCCGATCGGCAAACAGTGTATCCACCAGCGCCTGGTACCACGCGGCGTAGAGCAGCGGCGCCGGGCTGTCCGGCAGGTCGTCGGGGGTCACTGCCCAGGCGCTCAGAATTTCGTGAGCACGCTGACCGCGAGCGTCGAGATTCGCGGTATCGACCCACGTGAGGAGGTTCGGCAGAAGCTGCTCTGCCTGGCCGTTACGCCAGTCGACCTGCATGGTCTGCATGTCTTCAGCAACGAATCTCTTACCCGCGGCGAGCAGCGTATGCAGCCTTCTTGCGCGATAGCCGGGAGAGTTGTCCGCGGAAATCAGCGGCGGTTTGTCGTGGACGCGGGCGTTCGCGGCAACCAGATAGCCGCGTTCGGGATTGCTGTCGCGTGGCATCTCGTCCGCGTCGATCAGTCCCTGCCAGGCGTTTCTGGACGAGCTGCCTGGCAATGGCAGCAGGCCCTGACCGGCGCCGCGAATGGGTAACTTACCCGTCGTCCGTACTGCTATCCGGCCCTCTTTGTCGGCGTACGTCGCGTTGGCGCTGGGCGCGGCAAAGTTGTCCATTGCATCGGAAAATTCGGCGTAGCTCGTCGCCCGGTTCAAGGCAAAAAGTCCGTCCAGGCCAAGCTCGCCGACCTCGAGCGCCGACCAGCGCAACGCAATGGCCGGGTTGTCGTTGATGAGGCGGCCGTTGGCGGTGACGACCACGTCGAGCTCGTAATCGTCGTCACCTGAAACAGGAATGCGCACGTGTTCGACTTCGGCGGTGTACCAGCCGTCATCACGTTTGAAACGTAGCGGGTAGCCTGATTCCCGGGTCTCGATGAAAAGATCCTGGGAGTCGCCGATATTCGTGAACCCCCAGGCCATGAATTCGTTGTAGCCGTTGATCACCCCTGGCAGACCGGGTACGGACGTGCCGCGGATCTGACCATCGTCGCCGAAAAAGAGATGCACCTCGTAGGTGAGGTTAGGCATGCTGAACCCGTCGTGAGAGTCGAAGGCAAAGAGCGCGTGACCCGCTTTGGTCTTTTCAGGCGCCACCACCCAGCCGTTGCTGCCTGCGGCCGGCGCCAGCAGCATCGCCTGTGCCGTCGCGAGGATTCGATCGGAGCGCTCGAGCGCGGGAACGACGTTGCCAACAACGTAAGGAAAGTCTGCCGTCTGGCGCTGGTCGATGAATATGCCGGCGTCCACACCGATGTGCTGCAAGAGCGCCAGTCGCAGCAGCTCGTTGCGGTAGTTTCGAGCGGACTGGAATGCCATCAAAGCGCCCAGGGCAAAGACGTCCGAGGCTTCCCAGGGAGCGACATCAATTCCGGCAAGGCGGATCTCGAGGGGCATGTGCGCGGTGTCTGCAAGCGCCCGGTTGACGCCTGCGACGTAGGCGGTGATCAGTTCCCGGGTCGCCGGCGAGGCGTTGGCTTCGAGCATCGCCGCAAGGCGTGGCACTCCGGCCCGCCACATTTCGATGTCCGTCTCCAACATGGATTCGCCCAGTGCCTCGGCGAGGCGGCCGTTGCCGGCGCGACGGAACATCTCCATCTGAAAGAGCCGTTCCCTGGCGTGCAGCCAGCCCTGTGCGTGCAGGGCGTCGGCAAGCGTGGCCGCTCGTACGTATGGGCGCGCAATCTCGTCGTATGAAATGGTGGCGGGTGCGGTGACGCTCGTGACAATTTCGTTCACGTCGTCTGGCAGCGCCTGGTTGAGGACCACGTAGAACCAGCCTCCGATCAGTAGAGCCGCACCGGCGATGCCAAAAACTGTGATGTAGAGAAGGCGCTTCACTCAGGCGGCGTTGACATGTGTCTGAACGGCGGCGTTGAACGCATCCAGCAGCCACGCTTCGTCAGCGGACGTGACCGCCGTAGACAAGAATACGGTTGCCGTTGGTGCGAGGAGCACTCCGTTCTGCAACATGGCGCGGTGAAATGCCGTTGTGGCCGCAGCCTCAGTCGGGGTTTTGTAGTAGCTGCGATAGTCAGAAACCTCGCGCTGGTGAAAGTAGATGCTGAAGATGGAGCCGGTGCCGCACACCTGCATGTCCGCGCCGTGCTGCGCAATGATGTCCGTGCAGGCTTGGCGCACGCGTTCTCCCATGGCGTCGAGTTCGTCGAAGCTGGCTGGCGTCAGCTGCGACATGCTGGCAAAACCTGCACTCATGGTGATCGGATTGGCGGTGAACGTGCCGCTGGACGAGACGGAGCGGGCCGTGGCTTCCATCACGTCGGCGCGGCCGGCTACCGCGCCGACCGGGTAGCCGCCGCCGATGATTTTGCCCAGCGCGGTCAGGTCCGGGTGGCCACCCCAGCGTCCCTGGGCGCCGCCATAGCCGAAGCGGAGCGCAATCACCTCGTCGAAAATGAGCAGAATGCCGTGTTGCCGCGTGAGCGCACGCAGTGCAGCCAGGTAATCGGCATGCAACGGGCGCATCCCGCAGCGCGGCGGCACCGGGTCGACGAGCACCGCGGCCAACTCTGAAGCGTTGGCGCAGATGACCCGTTCCAGCATCTCGATGTCGTTGGCCTGAGTGACGAGCACCGATTCCAGCACGCCGTCGGGCGTGCCGGGTACCGTGGCCACGGCAACCGGCTCGTTGCCCCAGTTGTCGGGATTCGAGTAGTTGCTGATCTCCGCGTAGTCGTAGGAACCGTGGTAGACCCCTTCGAGCTTGACGATTTTGGTACGACCCGTATGGGCGCGTGCGGCCTTGATGGCAAGCGCTACCGCTTCGCTGCCGGTATTGATGAAGCGCACGCGCTCGAATCCCGTGACCCGTTCGCAGAGGAGCTCAGCCAGTGCAATCTCGCTTTCCGTCGGGAGCGCAAAGCAGCTGCCGGCAGCCGCCTGCTGCTGCACGGCCGCAACCACGTCCGGCTGCGCATGGCCGTGAATCAACACCCCCAGATTGTTGGCGAGATCAAGATACTCGTCGCCGTCCACGCTGAAGATGTGGCTGCCGGCACCGCGCTCGACGTAGAACGGGTAGGGGTCGAACCAGCGGGCGCTGCGCGTATCGCCGTTGGGCAGTACGTGCTGCGCCCGCGCATAGAGGGCTTCGGATGTAGGCATGAAGTTGTTCCCTGTTACCTGTTGGCCTGCCAGCGTTTGCCGACGCCGCTGTAGGTGAGCAGTGTCGTATCCCGGCAAACGAGGCAGCCCTGTACAAATACGAGACTGCCGGTGCGTCGGGTGACCTCGCCGCGGCTTTCGAGCCAGCTACCGACGTCCGCGCCGGCCACGAAGTCGGTGTGCAGGGATACGGTGATGATATTGGTGTCTTCCGTGCCGTAGCGCGCCTGGGCGCAGAACGCAAAGTCGGCCATGGTCATGAGTACGCCGCCGTGAACGGTGCCGAGGCTGTTGCAATGCCGGGTTTCGATCAGAAGCCCGGCTGCAAAGTTGTCGTCGCTGCGCCGCAGATAGAACGGACCAATGTAGTCTTCGGCAGGATCGGTGCCGGTCTCCGGCAGGAACCCCGCGGGTATCGCGGACATGTCTACTCCCCTTGTGCCGTCGTATTGTCGCACGACCTCCACAAGGAAGGGACTCCTCAGCGTGTGAGGATGGCGCGCGATGTCTTCGAAACCAGCTCCACCCCTTCCGGGTCGGTTGGCAGTTCCAGCGGTTCGGGAACGGCGATGCCCCGTTGGCAGGCAGGGCGTGCCGCCATCGCCTCGTGCCAGCGGCTCAAATTCGGCAGATCCTCGATGGCGACACCCGACCAGAAGTGCAGCCGCACCCAGCACCAGTTGGCGATGTCGGCGATGCTGTATTCGTCACCCAGCCAATCGCCCTCTGCCAGGCGTCTGTCGAGGACTTCGAACAGGCGCCGGGTTTCGTTCTGATAGCGGGAGATGGCGGGTTCGATCTTTTCTTCCATGGCACGGTAGAACACGTTGGCCTGTCCCATCATGGGACCTACGCCGCCCATCTGGAACATCAGCCATTGCATCACCTGCGAGCGGGATCGAGGCTCTGTCGGGAGCAGCTGGCCGCTCCATTCGCCGAGGTAGACGAGGATTGCGCCGGATTCGAAGACGGGAAAGCCGTCATGTACCAGCACCGGAATGCGCCCGTTCGGATTGAGGTCGAGGAACGCCGGCGTTTTTTGCGCGCCGGCTGCAAGATCGACGGGTTTGACCTCGTACGGGATGCCGAGCTCTTCCAGCATGACCGACGCTTTCCAGCCGTTCGGGGTTGATGCCGTGTGCAGTTCAAACATGTGGGCCTCCAATCGCCGCCGCGGGCACTTACGCAGTTGTACGTATGGCCATAATTTGTACCACGTTCCATATTTGCACGGAATTGCTGGTTGTGGAGAAGGGTAATGGTGGAAACAGTCACGGCGACCGATCGGTCCGCAGGCATTACGTATCAGGAGTTGCTGGATCAGGACAGTCATCCGGTCCCGGAGCTCTTTCGCGTCGAATCACCGCTGCCGCCGGGTCCGACCGTGGTGCCCGCGGAGCAGTACTTCAGCAAAGAATTCCATGACCTCGAGGTCGAGAAGGTCTGGAAGCGCTGCTGGCAGATGGCCTGTCACGAGGATGACATTCCGGAGGTGGGTGACTACCTCAAATACGACATTGCCCATCTGTCGTTTCTCATCGTGCGCACCGGTGAAGATTCGTTCAAAGCGTTCTACAACGTCTGTCTGCATCGCGGCCGGTTGCTCAAATCCCACAATGGCCATCGCGCAAGGGAGTTCCGCTGTTCTTTCCACGGCTGGGCGTGGGGTATCGATGGCCAGTTGAAGGAAGTGCCCTGTCACTGGGACTTCCCGACGGTGTCGGCCGAGACGCACAGCCTGCCGGAAGTCAAGGTTGGTCGTTGGGGTGGGTTCGTTTTCATCAATCCCGACGAGAATGCCGAGCCGCTGGAAGACTTTCTCGGCAACCTGTCGGACCAGTTTCCGAACCTGCCTTACGAACGCCGCCGCAAGATTGCCCACGTTTCGAAGATCCTACGCTGCAACTGGAAGGTCGCCCAGGAGGCGTTCAGCGAGGCGTACCACGTCATTGCCACCCACCCGACAATTCTCGAGACGATTGGCGACGCCAACACGCAATACGACGTCTTCGGCAACTACTGTCGTGCCATATCCCCGGCGTTGACGCCGTCGCCACACGTCGAGCAGCCGTTCGCCCCGCTGGAAGACGCGCGCATGTTCACCAAGCTGCGCCACGCGCTCACCGGGCACGTGTACGAAAAGATGACGGACGGGCTTGTGCACGTCACCAACGGTCGCGGTGAGGTGAGCAAGTTCAACATCGACGGTACCTGGGTCGACGGGCCGATGACGCATGCCGATACCAACATGATCAACTGGGTGGGCGGCAAGCAGCTGCCCGGCGGTGAGACCATGCCGCTGGCACCGCCGCCGGAAGTCCCGGACGGTAAGAACCTGCGCCAGGTTGCGGCAGAGCCGCTGCGCGAGCAGTACCGGGCTGAGCTCGGTGACGTCATGGATAATGTCAGTGACGCAGAGCTGCTCGATTCGATTTATCTGACGGTTTTTCCCAACTTCCACCCCTGGGGCGTATTTCATCGGATTGTCTACCGCTTCCGGCCCAACGGAGACAATCCGGATGAATGCATCATGGAGTGTATGTACCTGGCTCCGGTAGCCGAAGGTGCGGAGCGTGGCCCGGCGGCACCTGTCCACCATCTTGGCCCGGATGACGACTGGGTGGATGCGCCGGAACTCGGCATGCTGGCCAAGGTGTTCAACCAGGACGTGGTCAATATGCCTGAGGTGCAGCAGGGTCTGAAGAGCATGAGAGTGCCGGAAGTCATCTTCGCCAATTACGGCGAAACCAAACCCCGCCACTTCCACATGCTGCTGGACGAGTGGATCGCCCGGGACTGAGCGTTACTCCGAAGCCTCCGCAGAACGGCGCGCGAGCTCTTCCTCTTCGAGGAGTCGCGCGCCTCTGAGGATATTCCCCATCGCATAGTTGCCTTCGTGGCAGGCGTATTCGTAGACCCGTTCGTCTTCGCCTGTCTTCTGCTTCCACACGTACTGACCGCTCCAGGGTGCGGTCCAGGCAGTGGGGTCATCGACCGTGAAGTCGTAGAGGAGATCTCCGCTTTCGAGCTTGGTGAATCGTTCTGTCAGGTGCAGGTTCTCATCACCGCCGTATAACCCCGTGTGCGTCTTGAAGTTCGTCGTATCGACGACCAGCGTATTGCCTTCCCACCAGCCAATGGAGTCGCCCAGCCAGGTACGGAAGCCTTCCGGCGCGTGCTGGCTGTTCAGCCGGATGACTCGCGCGTCGTGCACCATTTCGAGCAGGATCATGACGTGATCTTCCGTCTGGATGATGCGTTTGAAATTGTTATAGAGCCCGGGAATGCTCGGCGGGCCCGCGCTGAAGCCCAGCAGGCACCGCTCGGCCAGGGCCAGGCTCTCCGGTCCGTCGAATGGCCCCGGGCCCGCATCGTCCAGCCACGAAGGTGTGCCGTCGTTGACGTAGGTGAACGACGTGAAGTTCTCCGCCATTTTCTTCTGCCCGGCAGGTGTCATCGGGGGTTGGCGGCCGTTGGGCGGGTCGTAGATGATCGAAGTCCGCACCTTGCCGTTGATCTCAACGAGACCGTCTCCCCGATCGATCCAGAATGCGTTGTAGCCGCCGGTGCCGCCGCCGCCGCCGGTTTTGACCTCACCGCCGCCGAGTACCGGCGCTTCGCGATTGGGATCGCTGGCCTGGTTTGCGGCTGCCAGGCCTTCCCGATTCTCGCGGATGATCTTGTCAGCTTCCTCCGGTGACAGGAACTGCTTGTCGCCGAACGCTTCGGGCCGGTTCAGCGGGGTCAGCGAGCCGCTGTCGTAGACGCCGGACAGGTCCGGATGGCCGCCCGGTGTGCGCTTGGATTCAGCTGCCGCACCGCAGGTCATTGCCAGAGCGCACAGGCTCAACACAACTTGTCGCATCGTTCATCTCCCCATGACGATGCGTTCATTGTTGACCTATTCGGGCGTTTTTTCCAGGTGCTCGAGGAGTCCGCTGAGCGCCGCGGCAACGGCGTCCCGGCGAAAATCCTCACGGGGCTCGTGCCATTCGTAGCGCCGGGCCGTCAGCCAGCCGCCCTCCCGCCCGGCCCAGGCAATCCAGAGCGTGCCGACCGGAACCCGGGTGCCGTCGCCGTCCGGTCCGGCAAGACCGGTGGTTGCCACGGCGACGTCAGCGCCCGTGCGTTCGAGAGCGCCACGAGCCATGTGCTCCGCCACCTCACGGTTGACTGCACCCTGCGCCTCCAGGAGGTCAGCGGGTACGCCCAGAAGCGCAGTTTTGGCCGGAATCTGGTACGTGACAAGACCGCCGACGAACCATTCGGAGCTGCCAGGCAGGTCGGTCAGCGTTGCGGCGAGTAGCCCGCCGGTACAGGATTCGGCTGCTGCGAGGCGCATCCCATGCGTCCGCAGCCGTTCGGCAATTTCGGCGACGAGGGCTTCGAGGTTTGTCATGCCGGATAGTGTGTTTTATCTTGATCTGGCTAACGCTAACAGGGGGAGAGAGGATGGCGCCAGTACCAAAAGGCGGCACGGTGGCGGTAACCGGTGCCGCTGGATTCATCGGCGGCTGGGTGGTGCGCAAGCTCCTGCAACGTGACTATCGAGTGCGCGCCTGCGTGCGTGACGTCAGCGACGAAACGAAAACGGCGTTTCTCAAAGCCATGCCCGGATATGCTTCGGGCCGTTTGACGCTGCACGCGGCGAATCTCGACGACGAAGGCTGCTTCGACGACGTTTTCGCCGGCTGTCACGGGGTCTGCCATGTTTCCCACGTCAGCGACTACAACGATCAGGAATACGTCCGGCGGGTCTGCGAGCACATCATCGAGAGCATCAACAAGTCCGGCACCGTGAATCGCGTAATCGTCACCTCGAGCATTGCCGCCATCCTCACCGAGGGGGACATCACCGAGCTCGTTCGCCGCCCGGTGCTCTACGAGGACCGCAGTCCTGATGAGGCCAACCCCAAGCGGACTCCGGAGCGCGGCCACGGCTATGCGATGGGTAAGCTGCTGGCCCAGCGCATCTTCTCTGACGCGGCGGCGGAACACGGCGACTGGGACGCCATTACCGTATGCCCGGCGGACAACGTGGGCCCCATCCAGTCTCCGCATCAGAAGAACATGGGCCCGTGGCAGCACCTCATCGAAGGTATGCTGCGAGGCAAGTACCCACAGACGCAGGCTTACCGCCCGTGGATGACGGTTGACGTGCGCGACGATGCGGAATGTCACGTCCGGCTGCTCGAAAGCGTCGACATCAAAAACGCCGAGCGCTATATCGCCTGGTCGACGGACACGCGGAACGTCGAAGACATCTGCGCCAGCATCGATCGTCTCCTGCCGGAGCTCGAGTTCGATGTGCCTGAGGTCACGGACGATTTTCCGGAGCACATCAAAGCCCGGGAAGCCGAGTTTCGCGCCATCTGGGCTTCGGTTGAGCTGCGCAACGACCGGATGCGTGCGGCAACCGGCGTTGAGTTCCGGCCGCTGGATGTTTCGATCCGTGACTGCGTGGAGTCGCTCATGAGCGTAGCGGGTGTGGAACCTCGACGGCGCGGTGAGTCAGCCGAAGAAAACTGATCCGGCTTCATCCTTCCCAGCGGAGACCCTCAGCGATCGACATGCGGGTCGCTCGAACGGCCGGCGGCAGACCAGCGACAAGACCAACGGCGATTGACCAGACCAGGGCTGTGCCCGCGATGTCGGGTGAGAGTCCCAATGGCGCAACGACGCTGGACATCGATCCGGAGGTATGGGTGGTGCCATGAAACAGGCTCCAGCTGATCAGTAGTCCGAGCACGCCGCCGACGATTGCCAGCAACGTGGACTCGGTGAGAATCGAGGCGGCAATGGTGCCTGCCGGAAAACCCAGGGCGCGCAGGGTCGCAATTTCGAGCGTGCGGTTGTCGATGGATGTGTACATGACGTTGATCGAGGCGAACGTGGCGCCGACCGCCATGATCGTGCTGACCACGTACGCGACGAACTCGAAGAGCACCGCGCTCGTACCAAGCTCGAAAAATTCTTCTTCGGGCGAAGCGTCGAGTTTGAGCCGGCGGTCATCCTGGATGGCTGCGTTCAGATCGGCGAGTTGGACTGGTTCGGGCAGGTTCATGCGGATGGAGCTGTAAGACGTCGCTTTAGCGCCGTCCATCAACGTGGCGAGGTCACCGCGCAGCTCGGAGGACGCAGCACCCGGCGCCTCGAACGATCCTACGATCAGCCACTCCACGCCGTTGACTAGAACGGTAGAACCAACGGTCAGGCGCTCGAACGCCTGCGCTGCCAGATATCCGGCGAGAAGTTCGTGGCGGCCGGGAATGATGTTGCGACCCGTAATGATCCGCTGTGCACCCCACGTGGCAGTATCGCGTGCTGAAATACCGCGCACGAGGACCGAGCTCAGAATGGCGCTGTTTTCCCGTCGTGGTTTGACCACGTTGGTGACAAATTGCGGGTGGACGTCAGCGTCTTTCAGCGCCGGAAGCGCTCGCACGAGTTCCACGCTCGCGCGGGAAACGCTGCTCATGCTTTCCACGACAGCGCCTTGCCTGACCAGGATCACCCAGCCGTCCCGGCTCGTGGCATCCATCGTAGCTTCCAGCGCGCTGGTCATCATCAATGCCGGGGCGAGCACGCCAGACACCGCCGCCATGCCAAAGATGGTGGCCAGCGAGTTTCCCCATCGCCCGGGCAGGGCCTGCAGGTTGCTGAGCGTGATCTGCCAGGTTCTGCTCACGTTCAGACCCTGGCGTGTACCTGCGCGGGCTCCAGACGCGCGAGCAGGAACATCGGTCTCAGAGCAACCAGCGCGGAAAGCGTCAGCGCAATGTTCATCCCGAGGAGCCACACGTCGGCGGACAAGTACATGTTCGCAACAGCAATTTGTTCAAACAGGAATGGAAACGAGATGGAAGCAATCAGCAAACCGGCAAACGCCGATACGCCGATCAGCACCGCCGTCTCGGAGAAAATCAGCCCGGCAACGCCTGCGGCAGAGAACCCGATCGCCTTCAACGTCCCGAATTCTTTTTTGCGTTCGTTGACGGACTGGATCGAGGCGCTGCCGAGAACGATCAACAAGGCAAAGAACACCGACGCGAGGATCGCCCGAACGACCGCGCCAACGTCGCCGACCTGCTGCAAACGGTTTGTGAAGAACGCTTTCTCACTGAAAGAACTCGTTTCGTTCCCCGAGTTTGCAAACAAGGCGTCAATCGACGCGATGACGTTTCCCGTTGGAACTGTGCCGTCAAGGCCAACCACGAACATGTGCGCAACGCCGGATTGGTCAGCACGGTATTCGTCGACGTAGGCGATGTTGACGTAGATCTCGTTAGCCAGGATTTTGCTGTCGTTGTTGCTTTCGTTGTGGATGGCAACCACTTTGACGGGCCAGGTTTTGTTGCCGTCTTTGTTCACGAGGTACGTCGAGATAAGGGGCACCTCGTCGCCAATCTGCCAGTTGAAACGCCGCGCCAGCGCCGCTCCAACGGTGGCTCCGGACTGGGTTTCTAGCAGAGCTTTGCGCTCCCGGCCGGACAGCACAAGCTCCGGGAACGCGCTCAGGTACGAGGACATCTCCACGGCGGCGCCGCCGAAGGCGTTCCCGGGATCCTGGTAGTAACCCGGAAAAGCGAGGGCCGGCGCGGCGATGCTGACGCCGTCGAGATTGCGAATGCCGTTGGCATGTGCAACGGGCATGTGCTCGCCAAAACCTGCTCGACTGACCACGCGCAGGCGGTCGTCGTGCAGAGAGGCGGTGAGGGTGTTGATGGCGTCGATGACCCCCGTCATCACGCCCAGCAGGAAAAACGCGATCGTTGCCGTGAGCATGGTGAGAACGGTGCGGGTGGTACGTCGTCTGAGCCCACCCAAGATCAGGAAGGTAAACTTCATGATTGCGATACCGAGCTGGTTTCGCCGACCTGCTTGTCCATGGGCCTGCTAATTTCGTAACAGAGTGCTACTTTTTTAGCACATTTTCAGCGCATTGTGTTGCAAATTTTCTGCTTCTCGAAATGATGGCTGCGCCACGCCGTAGCGTCGGTATCGGCGTTCAGGTAACCGCTCTGGCCTGGAGATCTTGAATTTCCGCCGTGCTGTAGCCCAGACTTTCGAGAATCTCCTTCGTATGCTCGCCGAGATCGGGAGCGCGCACCGCGCCTTTTTGCGGCACGCTGGAGATCCTTAGAGGATGATTGATCAGCGAGGGTGTATCGATGGCGGTATCCGCCGGTGGTTCTGCCATCTTGTTGGCCAGAATCTGCGGGTCGGCGACAAGCTCTTCTACGGTGCCCACTCGATTTACCGGGACGCCGTGCGCTTCGAAGACCGACAGCCATTCATCCGACGTCCGGGTTGCCATGATGGCCTGGATCTCGTCCCCCAGCGCCTCGCGGTGCTCGAACATGGCTTCCAATGTGGCAAAGCGCTCGTCCACCAGGAGATGCACGGCGTCCATTGCGGTCAGCGCCAGCGACAGAAGCTCTTCGTTGCGCACCATGTTGAGCTGCAGCCAGCGATCGTCGGCGGTGTGATACACCCGAAACATGGCGGGGTTGACCTGATTCGTTTCGCGGTAGGCCCGCATGTCTCCCCCGGCAAAGGCACCCTGCGCCACACCCGCCGCCGACCAGAGTCCGTTGGCAAGCAGCGATGTGGAAACCATCCCGCCTTCACCCGTCCGCTCGCGCTGCAGCAGCGCCGTAACGATGCCGGCGTAAAGAGCCACGCCGGTTGGATGGTCGCCCATGCCTGGTAAACCCTGCGTTGGCACGGTGCCTGGTTCGCGCATGAGGTCCATCAGGCCGCTGCGTGCCCAATACGCCAGCTGATCGAATCCGCGCCTGTCGCGTTCCGGTCCCTGTTCCCCGTAAGCCGTGAGCGATGCATAAATAATTGCGGGATTGCGAGCCCGGATGTCGTCGTAGGTGATGCCAAGAGACTCGCGCACAGGGTAGGGGTGGTTAGTGATGAATACGTCTGCCGTGTCGATCAATTTGTTGAGAACTGTCAAGCCTTCCGGCTGCTTTAAGTCGAGCGTAATGCTGCGTTTGTTGCGTCCGTCGAGTTGCCAGAACCAGTTGTTGTCGGCATCGGGTGTGGTGGATACGTCGGAGAGGATACGCAGCATGTCGCCATCGCGGGATTCCACTTTGATGACGTCAGCGCCGTAGTCCGCCAGCATCATTGCGGCAGCCGGTGCGGCGATCACGGTGGCGCAGTCGACGACACGCAGTCCGCTGAACAGGTGTTCGCTCATGTCTTCCCCCTCTGGAGCGTCAGGCAGGGAATGGCGGCGTGGCGCCTTCCGGCAGTTCGACATCAAACCCGTTCAGCGTCATGGATACGAGGCCGTAGAAGCCGCTGACGCCGATGATTTCCGCTGTCCCGGTTTCGCCCAGCGCGGCGACGGCCTTGTCGAAAGTTTTCTGGCTGAGCGTGCGGGTGTTGTAGAGCTCGTGAGCTACGGCATATGCCGCCGCGTCGCCATCGTCCTCGAAGTCGGGGGCGTCGCCGCGTTTGACGGCTTGAATGACGTCTTCGGGCACGCCTGCTTCGCGCGCCATCGGTTCGTGCGCCCACCACTCGAACTGCGCCTGCCAGAATTGACCGGTCACCAGAATGGCGAGCTCAATGTAGCGACGGTCGACTTCGGTTCGGAATCGGAAGAAGCCGCCGAGACCTACCAGGCGCTTACCCATTTCGGGATTTCTGAGCCAGATGTCAAAAGGACCGCCGATGTGGCCGTCATCCGGTTTGACCGGCCGGTTGGCGACGATGTCGTCGAACGTCGCTTGCTGCTCCGGTGTCAGCTCTGCGTAGCTTTTACGAATCAGGCGGCTCATGAGCATTCCTTCCGATGATGTTACCGATGTCGCATCACCGTACTCATGACCGTGCAGGTGCGCAACGGCTCAGCCGAACGTGGGTCCCTCGTCCGGCGTCTCGTCCTCATCTTCGATCTCTTCGAGGGAGAGCTCATCCATGCTGAACTTGCGCGGCGCGGCTTTGGCTTCTCTGGCTTGCGGCTGAGGTGTCTCAACCGGTTCTTCTTTGTCGTCGAGCTTCATGCGTAAACGCAGGTTGTTCGCCGAGTCGGCGTTGGCAAGCGCATCGTCAAGAGAGATCCGCTCTTCCTTCAAGAGGCGGTAGAGTGCCGTGTCGAACGTCTGCATGCCGAGGTTCTCGGATTTCTCCATGATTTCCTTGATGTCCTCAAGGCGGCCTTTGAGGATGAGCTCGGAAATGGTTTTCGTGCCGAGCAGCACCTCCACCGCTGCGCAGCGCTTGCCGTCGACGGTTGGGATGAGCCGCTGTGAGATGATCGCGCGCATATTCTGCGCCAGTGCCAGCAGGAGCTGCGGCCTGCGCTCTTCCGGGAAGAGATTGATGATGCGCTCGAGCGCCTGGTTGGCGTTGTTTGCATGCAGAGTGGAAATGGCAAGGTGACCGGTCTCGGCGAATTCCAGGGCGTGCTCCATGGTTTCGCGGTCGCGTATTTCACCAATGAGAATCACGTCGGGCGCCTGGCGCAGCGTGTTTTTCAGCGCGTTTTTGAAGCTGCGCGTGTCCACGCCGACTTCGCGCTGATTGATCAGGCTTTTCTTGTGCCGGTGCACGTATTCCACGGGGTCTTCGATGGTGATGATGTGCCCGCCGCTATTGGAGTTTCTGTGGTCGATGAGCGCCGCCAGAGAGGTCGATTTGCCGGAACCCGTACCTCCGACGAAGAGCACCAGGCCGCGTTTGACCATCACCATTTCGAGGAGAATGTCGGGCAGACCGAGATTTTCGAACTTGGGAATGTCGGTGTTGATGTTGCGCGCGACGATGGAGGTTTCGTTACGCTGCTTGAAAATGTTTACCCGGAAGCGGCCAACGCCCGGCATGGAGATGGCAAGGTTCATTTCCAGCTCGTGCAGGAATTCGTCACGCTGCTCCTCGTCCATCAGCTCTTGCGCAATGGCTTCGATCTCACCCGGCTTGTAGGGTGTGTCGCTCAGTGGCTTCAGCTTGCCCTGGAATTTGGCGCAGGGCGGTGCGCCCGTGCTGAGGTAGAGGTCTGATCCGTCCTGCTCGGCGAGAATCTGCAGATACTGATTGATGGGCGTTTCCATTCGTCTTTCTTCTTCCGTCGGGCTTCGACACCGCACCTTCAGTATAGGTAGCGCATTCTCCGCGGGCGTTCGGGGTGCGTGCGCTGGGTCACACTCTTGGCCAGCCCGGCGCGGCGGGTGTAGTCTTTAGCGATCCTCACGGGGGCGTCCACGATGAATACCGGCAGCTGTTTATGCGGTGACGTGCAATGGCAGATTGATGGCGAGATTCTGCTGTCGAGCGCCTGTCACTGTGCAATGTGCCGTAAGTTTCACGGCATCGAATACGGTCGTTACATCGCCGTCCAGGCGGATGACTTTCGCTGGCTCGCAGGCGAAGACAAGGTCCGGGTCTACGAGTCTTCAACCGGCGGTCTGCGACCGTTCTGTCCACGCTGCGGCTCCGTCGTTGCGTCCAGCTCGCGCGATGGGGCGCTGGCTTTCATGCCGGCCGGCAACATGGAAGGCGAGTTGGGCAGACTGCTCGACAGTCACATTTTCGCGACGTCCAAAGCACCCTGGGACAAAATTCTCGATGACGCGCCGCAATACCCGGGCTATCCACCGGAATACGATGCTGAGGGTCTGCCAGACATGGACCGCCCGGCGCCGACGCCGGGGACCGTGAGCGGCTCCTGCCTCTGCAACGCGGTGGCGTACGCCGTGACGGCGTTTCTGCCGCGCTTTGGTTTCTGTCACTGCTCGCGCTGCCGCCTCGCACGCAGCGCGCCGCATTCGAGTCAGGTATTTGCCAGCGTGGAGAGCTTCCGGTGGCTCCGCGGTGAAGACCACATCTCACACTTTGAGCTGCCGGGCGCTGCGTTCTTTCGGACGGATTTCTGCAGCACGTGCGCTTCGCCGCTGCCGACGGCCGTTGCCGAGTACGGCGCGGTGCTCATTCCCACCGGGAGTCTCGATCAGGATCCGGGGGTCAGGCCCATGGCGCATATCTATGTCGACTCAAAGGCACCGTGGTTCGAGATCCTCGATGACCTGCCACAGTTCGCCGAAGCGCCGCCGCGCTAGCCGGTCTGGCTAGAGCGAACTTTCCACCGAAAGCAGGAATTGCGCCAGGCGACCGTTGGTCTGCGCGGCCGCCTCCTGCTGAACCCAATGGCCTACCCCGGGGATCAGCACCACGTCCCCGAGATTGGGTACCAGCGGTGACATGCGCGCCCGAATGTCATCGGCACTTGCCCCGTTGATCACCAGATCCAACTCACCGGCGATGAAGAACGTGGGCTGCGTAATCGTGTAGCTATCGAGATCGCCGGTCATCTCCCAGTTGAGATTGAGCGTACGGTAATAGTTGACGCCGCCGCGAAAGCCTGACGCCTCAAATTCTGCAACGTAGTAGTCGAGGTCCGCCTGGGTCAGCCAGTCGGGTAGCCCTTTTGGTGCGCCGAGACGGGGTATCCAGCCCCCGGCGGCACGCCTGGGATCCGTGACTTCCGGCGCCTCGCGGGGTGAATCCGGAGAGAGGTACAGCCGGCTCAGGAACGCGCGCGGATTTGCATCGTATTCCGCCTCAGCCACGCCGCCGGGTTCGTTGTGGTAGACCATGTACTGGAAATTCTCACCGGCGAACTGACGCATGGCGTCGAGTGGCGGCTGCTCCGAGCGGGGGCCATAAGGCACGCTCATGAGCGTCAGGCTCTTGAACCGGTCCGGGTAGGTGAGGACGGTGTGGCTGGCAACCGGCGCGCCCCAATCGTGTCCAACCATGTGTGCCTTGTCCACGCCGAGCGCATCGAGAATGCCTACCATGTCGGCTGCCAGCTCGAAGAGATTGTAGGCTTCCACGTCCTCCGGTTTGTCAGTCCCGCCATAGCCGCGCATGTCAGGCGCGACAACGTGAAATCCCAGTGCCGAGAGTCCTTCCAGCTGATGACGCCACGAATACCACGATTCCGGAAAGCCGTGGGCAAAGAGGACCGTTCGCCCGTTCGGCGTGCCGGCCTCGGCAATCCGCATGGTGATGCCGTTGCTTTCGATCTCCTTGAGCGTGACCCCCGCCACGGGGCTGTTTGTCAGCGGTACGTCACCGGCGTTTGCGGCAGGCGAGGACGTAGCGGCTGCCGGATTCTCCTCGGCGGGTTGCTCAGGCGCAGGCGCGTCGCTGCAGGCGCTCAGAACCAGCGCTGCCGTCAGAGTGATCACAAGACGCATCATGTTGTACCTCATACCTCATACCTCATACCTCATAAATGTTCAGTGAAGAAGGCCACGGTGGTTTGTACCACGTTTTCGGAGATGTCGAATTCGTCGGAGAAGAGTCCAAGACCATGGTCCGCCCCGGGGACGACGTGCCGGAGAGCCGGCTTGGCCTGCACCGCCTGGCGGAGCGCCATTTCGCTCACCGCGGGTGGCACCACGTCATCTTTGTCGCCGTAAAGCACCAGCAG
The DNA here is from genome assembly GCA_028285415.1 of Pseudomonadales bacterium. Classification (GTDB taxonomy): domain Bacteria; phylum Pseudomonadota; class Gammaproteobacteria; order Pseudomonadales; family Azotimanducaceae; genus UBA4421. Next base: position 949,935 of record JANQPF010000009.1, on the reverse strand, counting down.
CGCACCTTCGTAACGTGCGATGTCGTCACCCGGCGTGGAGACTTCCAGATCCTCGAACCACTTCAAGCCAAGCTTCTGCTCCATACCCCAGAAGGTCGTAAAGGGTGCAAACCCCTGAGCCCGGGCCTCGCTCTTCATTGCCGCCCATTTCTCAGGTCCGCCGACATAGCGGACCATGGTGTTCGCTCCGTTTCTGGCACTCGGCGCCCAGAGCGCCATGGCATCGTACCCGGGATCGGCGTTCGCAAGCGTGATGGCCAGGCGTCCGCCCATGCTGAAACCAAGCAACCCCATCCGCTCTGCATCGATGCTGGCGTTTGAGAAGGCGAACGCCTGCGCGGCGCGAATGTCGGCGAGCATGTTGGTCAGGTTGTTATTCGCAAACGTCTCCGTGCTGTCGCCACACCCGGGAAAGTCCATGCGGATCGATGCAATACCGTTTGCGGCCAGTCCCTCGGCAACTCGCGTGTAGCCGCCTGCTTCGTGGCGGGTGCCGCCGTGGCCGTGGATCAGGAGCACCAGCGGCGCGGCGTTGGAGCCCGCCGGGGTCACGAGCGTGGCCGGGACGTCGACGCCCCTCGAGGCGAACGTGACGTCAACGCTCGACGGGTTGTCGTTCTGAGACGCGCAGCCGCCGAGCAGTACCACGAGGAGGGCCGCCCGGCTGAGCTTACTTACGGCGGATTTCCACATGCCAATCCTGACCTGCGCCAATGCCATATTTCTTGGCGAAGCTGCCCTGATTCACCGCCAGGCTCAGGTTGCCCGAAGAGTTCATGAAGAGCAGATTCTCGCCAACGGGGACGGAGCCGAAGGAGCGGCTGTAAGGTACTTCACCGCGCCAGATTCGCTTCTCACCCTGCCTGATCAGGATCTCAAATTTATCGCCGTAGTTGGCGTTGGCTCTGGCCCAGAGGTTGCGATCGATATTGAAATAGATGTTGCCGAGACGTCCGGTGCCGCCGGCAACCACCCCGATAAAGACGCCATCTTCGAACCTGCCGGCGGATTCAGGGAGATGAATGACCTCCGCGGGGAGCAGCGGCCCGACGGCGTCGAAGCTGATGACACCGGCGGCAAGGCGTGCGCCGGTGTAGGCGTACACATCGCGGCCGTGGAAGGTATGTGACCATTCGGAACCGGGTATGCGATTGACGCTCTCGTCGATCTCACGCACGGCCGCAATGCCGTAGGCGTTGGCGGGTCCTGACAAAGAGCCGTTGTCGGGGCTCACGAAGTAGAGCCCGTTCCTGGTTTTCAGAACCACGGACTTGCGCGCTGTCCCCACCCCCGGATCGACCACTGAAACGAATACCGTGCCCTCCGGCCAGGTCTGAGCGTTGTAGGCAAGGCTATCGCTGGCAGCGGCAATGTCGTAGAGAGGGATCAGCGGTCGTACGTTGAATATCTCGAGATCGCGGCTGACGGAGTACGCCACCCCCGTCATGACCAGTCCGGCGAAGTCTGCCTGTATCACCAGCGCTTTGGATTGCTGCTCGTGAGCGTAGGCCGGCTGCGCTAACAGCGCGGACAAGGTAAGTATGGAAAGTAAGTGTCGCATGGGCCTCCCTCCTGGCGGGACAAGATTAACGACTCGTCTCGCGCGGATAAAGGCCAAAAACAAAACGGGCGCCCGCAGGCGCCCGTGTGTGCTCTGGTTACTCTGCTAGAACGAGTAGACGCCCTTCAGATACCAGGAGCCGCCCTCGTAGTTTGCGGCGCTGCGCCGTGGGTAAGGCAGGCCGACGCTGATGCGGTTGGCATTCGGTGGTCCAATCTCATCGACGAATTCGTCGAAGACGTTGACACCGCCGAGCGCGAAGCGCAGGTTCTCGGTAGCCTGGTAGCCCAACTCCAGGTCAACGTAGTAGGTGGCGTCAATCTCGGCACTGGGATTCACCGTGTCGTTGATGCGCCCCCGCTCGTCGTAGTGCTCGCCGTAGAACGTGACCCGGGCCATGAGGTTCAGCTTCTCCGAAAAACGCGTGTTGGTCGTCAGCGTGAAGCGATCTTCCGGGTAGTTGTTTTCAATGTCTTCCACCAATCCATCACTGACGGGATTGACGCCGCCCACCTGCTCCTGATCCACCACGGAGATTTCGTTGTGGTTGTAGGCGAGCGTGATGTCCGTCGAGATCACGTCCGTCCAGTCGATGGCGGAGGTCAGCACGACGTCCACACCCTGGTGCTCTACGTCCAGTGCGTTGGTGTAGAAGGAAATGGTGTTGGTAGTACCGGGGACGGCAATGTCGCCCGTACGGTAAATCCGATCGTCGACCTCAATGTGGTAGACGTCCACCGTAAGCGTGGTGTTCTCACCAATGTCAGCCGTTGCTCCCAGGCTGAAGTTCACGGACTCCTCTTCCTTCAGCTCTTTACCGCCGACGTCCGCTACACGCGGATCGGTGGACGGTACCAGACCTTCTTCGACCTGCAGACCGGTCACGCCGTCGAACGTGGTGATTGTCGTGCGTACGTTCGCCTGGCCGGGTGTCGGTGCGTGGAAGCCGGTGGATACGGCACCGCGTACGGTGACCCGGTCGTTCGCACGGATGAGACCGGCAATCTTGCCGTTGATGGTGGTGCCGAAGTCGGAAAAGTCCTCGAAGCGCAGGGCGTACTGCAGCATGACCGCATCGCTGACGTCGTGCTCCAGATCACCGTAAACGGCCCAGTTGTCGCGTTCGAATTCACCGGAATCCTGCGGCTTGATGCCACCGAAGCCGTTGGAACCGGCTCCGAAGAAAGAAGCAGGTTCGCCGGGACTGACGGTGTAGGTCTCCTCCCGGACTTCGCCGCCGAAGGAGAACTGGAGCTTGTCACCAAGCGGCATGGAAAAGTCTGCGTTCCAGGCGGTCTCTTCCTGATCGTACCCGCCAACGTCGAAGCCGCGCTGTGCGGGCTGGCCGTTGATGAGTCCGAGATCGGGATTGATCGTGTTGTTGAGGAAGTAGTCGAGCTTGTTTTCGCCGTAGGTGTAGCTGAGGTCGTAAGTCATGCCGCTGTCGAACTCACCCTCCAGACCAATCGTCACCGACAGGTCTTCCTGGTCGCCGTCGAGGTATGGCGTATAGCCGCCGGGCAAGCCGGTAAATCCGTCATCGCGCAGCGGTACCAGGCTGGGATGATCCGGCGTGCGGTAGAAGAAGCGGTAGCGACCTTCGGTATTCGCCCAGCCCAGGCGGGCATAGAGCGTCTGGGCGTCGTTGAGATCGAGACCCGAGTTGATGAAGAGCCGCGTGCCTTTGGTTTCCGGGCGACCCCAGGTTTGCACCAGCGGCGAATCGCCGAACGGCGCGTCCTGGCCTACCGGAATACCCATCCCCTGCAGCGCAGCAGCGTCGGGGCGCTGATCACCGCGAGACAGCGCCTCATTGTCGGTGTGCTCGAGGCTGACGTTGACGAAACCGGTGTCGCCGAGCGGCAGGCCAATGTTACCGGCCGCCTTGATGCTTTCTTCGCCTTCGTAGAATTCTCCGTACTGTAGCTGCAGCTCACCGCCCTCGCGGTAGTCTTTGGTGACAAAGTTGATGACCCCCGCAATGGCGTCAGAGCCGTATTGAGACGCGGCACCGTCGCGCAGCACTTCGACACGCTTCAGTGCAATGCTGGGAATCATGCCGATGTCGACTCCGTGGGCGCCGTTGCCCGCCGCGGGTGCGAAGAACTGCACGAGCGCGGAGCGGTGACGGCGCTTACCGTCGACCAGCACCAGCGTCTGGTCGGGCGCGGTACCGCGCAGCGAGGTTGGACGTACGAAGGCGCTGCCATCGCCGGTTGCGGGCGTGGCCGTATAGGACGGGACCAGCGCTTTCAGATTGTCAGTGATGTCAGCGCCGTTACCGAGCATGTTGAAGTCTTCCTCGGAGATGACGTCGACCGGGACCGTGGAATCGGAGACGGATCGTGGCTTGCCGCGTGTGCCGATTGATACCACTTCTTCGATGACTTGGTTGTTCGCCTGAGCGGTTTCCGCCCATGCGCCTGGGACGATTGTGCTGAAGCAGCCCGTGACGGCCGCTACCAGCAGGATGCGTGATGACTTACTCATATGAGCCTCTCTCCTGTCTGCTTGCGCCCTCTTGTTCGTGGATTTTTAGCGAGGGCAGGCATGCTCATGCGGGTTTCCCTGCGCGAGCGTGATCGAAACTATCACAAACGCTGACTGGATCTGAAGCGGCGTTCTACTCCGTTGCGGCCGCCTCCGCCCACTCTATCAGGGGTGCAAAACCGTCCATTGTCGTCCGGCAGGTGTCGGCATCTGCGGTCGGCAGAGACAGGACAATCCGGTTGACGCCTTTGGCAGCGAGCTCTGCCAGCTGATCGGCGGAGCCCGGCATCGTCAAAAGCGCAATGTCGATTTCCCGGACATCGCGTCCGTGCCGTTCACACTCCTCGGCGAGAAGTTGGAGACGGTCGTCGAACTCCGGCACGTGCACGGGGTACCAGCCTTGAGCGTACTCCGCGATCCGTGCCATTGCCCACGTGGAAGTGGCGCCGATGTAGATCGGCGGATGGGGCTGACTGACAGGTTTGGGTTCAACCCACACAGGATCAAAATCGACGAACTCACCGTGGAACTCTGCGTCTTTCTCAGTCCAGCAGGCCTGCATGGCGAGCACGTGCTCGCGCAGCACTTTCCATCGATCGGCGTAGGCGAAGCCATGGTTTGCCATTTCCTCGCCCAGCCAGCCTGCGCCCACGCCGAACAGGAAACGCCCGCCGGACAGGGCATCCAGCGAGGCGGCGCGTTTGGCGAGCGCAATCGGGTGATGCTGGGCGGCAAGGCAGATACCGGTGCCGACGTTGAGCGTTTCCGTCACGGCCGCTGCCTGGGCGAGGAACGTGAAGGGTTCGTAGGCTTCCCAGTAGATGCTCGGTAGATCGCCGCCCAACGGATATGGCGTGCGCCGCGAGGCCGGAACGTGCGTGTGCTCGACGACCCAGAGGGAATCGAAACCACGCGCTTCAGCTTCCCGGGCGAGATCAACGGCGGACATCGAATAGGTTGTGGGAAACGTGGAGAGCCCAATCTTCATGCTGGTTGCCTCAGTCCGCGCGCCAGACGCGTTTGTTCGTCGAGCCGAACATTTCCGATAGCTCTACGCGTTGCGGTGTGATCTTGACCGCCACGTAGTTGGGGTCGGTTGGTCCCCCGGGAAAGAAGTCGGTGAGGTCGTAGTCGATGGCGTCCCAGGCCTGCTGGCGCGTGGCGTCGTCGCTGTGGAGGGTGGCGGCGCCGCGCACCATGATGTGAAGGAAGTCGGGGGGCGCTACCTGGAACTGTACGTCGACGGCGCTGTTGTCAGCCATTTGCCTGGCTTTTGGCGATTCGGGCGACGTGGCAACCCACAGCGTTTCCCCCTCCCAGGTCGGGTGGACAATCCGTACGCGCGGCTCCTCACCGCGCACGGTGGCCAGGGCGCACCAGACGGCCTTTGCGCTCGCTGCCGCGACGTCGGCGAAAAACTCTGCCTTCTCGGCCTCTGTGATCTTATGCATACTTCCCCCAATGTTTTGTAGCGCTACGATCCTACACCCAACAACACGGCGGAGACCATGACGCAGCAGGGGCTTTCCTGGCGCCTCAGGCTTTTGTATGGCGTAGGCCAACTGCCCGAGGGGGTGAAGAACGCCGCGTTCGGTTTTTTCCTCCTGTTTTACTACAACCAGGTTCTCGGTCTGTCGGGGACACTTGCGGGTCTCGCGCTCTTCATTGCGCTCTGTTTCGATGCGGTGAGCGATCCCCTCGTTGGCTCGATCTCCGATTTCACCCGCAGTCGCTGGGGCAGGCGGCACCCGTTCATGTACTGGTCAGCCGTGCCTTTCGCAGCGAGCTTCTTTCTGCTGTTTGTGCCGCCCGCCGGTTTGAGTGAGTGGGGGCTCTTCGGCTGGCTCCTGGTCATGGCGGTGCTGGTGCGCACCACAATGACCTTTTTCTACGTGCCGTATCTTTCCCTCGGCGCTGAGTTGACCAACAACTACGACGAGCGCACGCTGCTCGCGGCGTTGCGCAACGTGTTTCAGCTATTCGGCATGTTTGCCGTGCTGATTGGCGGCAACCTGCTCTTCTTTCGCGCCACGCCGGAATTCGTCAACGGCCAGTTGAATCCGGCGGCGTACCTACCCTTTGTGCTTGCCTGTCTGCCTTTCATGCTGGCAGGAATCTGGATAGCGGCATTCGGCACGCACAGCGAGATACCCCGCTTGAGCCAGGCCGCAGATCACGCACGCCCCGCGTTTCTGCGGGCGGCCGTGATGGATGTGGTTACGGCTTTTCGCATCCCCGCGTTTGTCGCCATTGTCGGCGCCAGCATCCTGTTCGGTATCAACCAGGGCATGATCCAGGCGCTGCACCTGTACATGGCCACGTACTTTTTTGAGCTCTCCAGCGGCCAGATAACGCTGCTCTTCGCGGGCGCCATTGTCGGCATTGTGCTGGGTAGCCTGTTGAGCCGCCCCATGGCGGGAATCATTCGCGAAAAGCGTAATCTCTTCATGGCGGGATCCGCCTGGTACGCGTTCTGGACCAGCAGCATCATCATTCTGCGACTGCTGGAACTCATTCCCGGCAACGAAGATCCGATGGTTGCCGTCATGTACATCACCACCGGCTGTATCTCCGCGGTTGGGCTGGGTGTGGCGATACCCATGATCGGCTCTATGATCGCCGACGTCACGGATGAACACGAGCGCCGCCATGGGGTACGGCAGGAAGGGATTTACTACGCAGCGGCGTCGTTCGCCGGCAAAGCCGTCGGCGGCGCGGGACCGATTGTTGCGGGTCTCATCATCGATATGGCGGGAATTGCGCCGGGCAGCGCGCCCAGCGAGGTATCGCCCGAGGCGATTGAACGGTTCGGCTGGGCCACGGGACCGAGCGTCATCTTCTTGTCGGCGCTGTCGATCTTCTGCGTGTACTTTTACTCCATCAGCCGTGCCCGGCACGGACAGATTCTCGCCGAGATCGAGGGGCGTTCACCGGCCTCCTGAGACGTCGAGAATGGCGCCGGTGGTGTAGGATGCCGCGGCAGAGACCAGCCACTCGATGGCGCTCGCAACCTCGTCAGCAATGCCCGGTCGCTGCATCGGGATCAGCGGCGACAGGCGCTCAGCGCGATCGGGCTGTCCGCCGGATGCGTGGATATCCGTATCGATGATTCCGGGACGTACGGCGTTGACCCTCACTCTCTCGGTAGCCAGCTCTTTCGCAAGCCCCAGAGTCAGCGTATCCACCGCACCCTTGGATGCCGCGTAGTCGACGTATTCCGCCGGTGAACCGATCCGCGAGGCGACGGAAGACACGTTGACGATGCTGCCGCCCCGGCCGCCGTGGCGTGCTGCCATGCGGCGAATGGCGGCCTGGCAGCAGAAGAGGGTGCCGAGACTGTTCACCGCAAACATGCGTTCGAGACGGGCAGCTGACATATCCTCGAGGCGCGCTTTGTCGCCGACCATGCCGGCGTTGTTGATGAGCGCTGACAGCGTGCCGAGCTCGGCATCGCAACGGTTGAATAGCGCCTCCACCTGATCCGGGTCGGATACGTCCGCCTGGACGGCAACGGCTCTGGCGTTGGTAGCCTGCAGCGCCGCAACGACGCTGTCGGCCGCCGCACGGTCTGTACGGTAAGAAACACAGATTGCGAAGCCCGCGGCCGCGAGCTTGTGCGCCGTAGCGGCACCAATGCCGCGACTGCCGCCGGTGATCAGCGCAACGTCCGCCATGTCAGACCCGGGTAGTGAAAACGCCGGCTACTCTACGTCATACGGTGTGCGGTTCAACCCGTCAGGCGGCAGCGGCATGCTGCAGGATATCGGCAACTTCCTGCTGCACGACGTCGCGCGCGGCAACGCGCGCATACCAGGCTGCAAGCCCTGCGCGGTTGCCAATTTCCGCACCCAGCGTCTGGGCGAAGAGCAGGCACACAAAGGTGGCGATGTCGGCAATGCTATAGCTTTCGCCGAGCCAGGTCCGGCCATTCAATTGCCCGTCGAGCCGGTCGTAGAAGTCAGCAAACGCTGCGTTTGACGCAGCGAGCGCGTTCAGGTCGCCGCCGCCGAGGAAACCTTCGCGAATGAGCACCGTCAGGTGCTCCTTCATGAGCCGGTCGGCTTCGTCTTCCCAGGCGCGCACCATCGCGCGGTCCCGCGAAGCCTCCGGCAACAGCGGTTTACCCGAGTGCACCTCTTCGAGGTACTCCCAGATCAGCGTCGAATCAAACACCGCCAGATCGCCGTCACTCAGCGTCGGCACCTCACCGCGCGGATTGGCTTCGAGAAAAGCGGCAGGCTTGGGGCCCCACAGGGTCTGACGGTTCCACGGCACCTCTTCGAGGTCGCAGGGAATGTTGCGTTCACCGAGATAAATTCGAATCTTCGCGCTGAAAGGGCTCAACGTGCCTGACCAGAGTTTCACGATAAGTCTCCCGTAGTTGATTAGGTCAGACTACTGCGGGTGTTTGGCGCTGCAACTACCCGGCAGGTAATGAACGCGTGCCGTTTCTGAAAGTTTTTACGATCTCGGTTTTCAAAGCGGGTAAACTTCGCGCAAATTCGAGGTCTATTTCATGCGTACGTGCCTTTGCTTGTTTTTTGTGATCGTTTCCGTAGTCGGTGTGACGGGCTGTGCCACGCAGCCGGCCGTGGAGGTTTACGTCACCGATCTGAGGCCGTTGCCGTCAACCCTGTTCGAGCAGCGCCTGCAGCTCGACCTGCGCATCCAGAACCTGACTGACAAGCCGATCCAGGCGTCAGGTATGAACGTTCGACTGGAGCTGAACGATCGGCAATGGGGCCGTGGCGTCAGCGCCGAGTCGCTGCAGATCCCGGCCCTGGGCGAGGGACGCGCCAGCGTTGCCGTGAGCAGCGGGGTATTCGATACGGTGCGTCAGCTGCTTGCCATGCAGGGGCGTGAGACGTTTTCTTTTGGCCTCAGCGGGCGTTTGATCATGCCGGGACTCGACAAGCGCTTCCGCCGTGGCGGTGAAATCAGCCGCGCGGATCTCGAATCGCTCGGCCGGACAACGAAGGCAACGTCCAACTAAGTTGCGGTAGCACCCTGGCCGGTGAGCCGGTTCACCGCCTGCTCGGACAGCGTCAGCGACTTGCCGATACGCTCGCGCATCTCATCCAGGTCGATGCCCTCCGTGCTCTTTTTCCCTTCACAGTAGCGCGCGTACACGCCGTGCACGATGGCGGCGCTTTTCCAGCGGTTGAAGCCGATGTAGTAGTCGATGTTCGACAGATCGCGGCCGCTGGTTTCGCCGTAGCGTGCGGCAAGTTCAGTGCGGGTCGGGAAGCCTGGCGGGGCGGTGGTGGCCTCCGGCAACGGCGGTTCGGGATCCGTGGGATCGGAGAACCAGTTCAGCGCGTAGGCGAGGTCGGCAAGCGGATCGCCCAGCGTGGATATTTCCCAATCTACGACGGCCGCGACCGTGCAGTCGGGACCAATCAGCACGTTGTGCAGGCCGTAGTCGCCGTGCACGATGCGGATGGGTCCCTGATCCGGGAGATTGTCGAGAAAGAACTGCTGCAGCTCGTGCGCGCGTGGGTCGTCATAGTCCGCGGGCTCTATGGAGGACGTCCACGAGCGGTACCACGTTTTCAGCTGGCGGCCGACGTAGCTGTCGCGCTTGCCGAGCTCACCCAGGCCCACTTCGTCGGGATCAACCGCGTGCAGCGCGGCCAGAACGTCGATGAACGACAGCGCCGTTTTGCGACGCTGATCCTCGGGGACGTACGTTTGCGTGTCTTCGCTGTCGTACAACGGATGGCCGTTGATCAGCCCCATGACATAAAACCAGGCGCCGGTGACGTCCGGACTTTCGCAGAAGCCAAGGGCCTCAGGCACCGGTACCGGAGTTGGCCCGAGCGCCGAGATCAGCGCCCATTCGCGGCTCATGTCGTGGGCTTTGGGCAGCAGCTCACCCTGCGGCGGACGGCGGATCACCGCTTGTCTGCCGTTGGCGTCGTCCAGCCGATAGGTCAGATTCGAATGGCCACCCTCCAGCCGCGTCCACTCGAACGGCGGGGTAAGAGACGGCACGTTCTCTTCGATCCAGGCTTCCACCGCGTCGACCTGATAGCCCTCAGGTCCCAGGCTCTCGTCATGCTCTGTCACGTCTCTTCCTTATCCAGAGTCCCTACCAGAGGTCGTACTTCTGCAGCTCGGCGCGCCCCACGACCATGTGGTGAACCTCGTCCGGACCGTCCGCGAAGCGCAGATGACGCATGTCGGTGTAAAGCCCGGCCAGCGGCGTCCACTGGGATACGCCGGTGGCGCCATGCATCTGGATGGCGGCGTCGATGATCTCGCAGACTTTCTCCGGTACCATGGCTTTCACGGCGGAGACGTAAACCCGTGCCTCTTTGTTGCCCAGCACGTCCATGGCTTTGGCCGCCTGCAGCACGGCCAGGCGCATGGCGTTGATTTCGATGCGGCAGCGGGAGATGACTTCCAGGTTCTTGCCGAGCTTGGCGATGGGTTTGCCGAACGCCACCCGCGTGCCGGCGCGCTTGACCATGAGTTCCAGCGCCTGCTCGGCCTTGCCGATGGAGCGCATGCAGTGGTGAATGCGGCCGGGGCCGAGACGGACCTGGGAAATTTCGAAACCGCGGCCTTCGCCGAGAAGGATGTTCTCCTTGGGCACGCGTACGTCGTTGAACTTCATGTGCATGTGGCCACGCGGCGCATGATCCTCACCGAAAACCTGCATGCCGCCGAGAATCTCGACCCCGGGGGTATCGATGGGTACCAGGATCTGTGACTGCTGGCGGCTGGGCGGCGCATCGGGATCGGTTTTGACCATCGTGATCATGATCTTGCAGCGCGGATCCCCGGCGCCGGAGATATAGTATTTTTCGCCGTTGATGACCCACTCGTCGCCGTCGAGCACGGCACTGGTGCTGATGTTCTTGGCGTCCGATGAGGGCAATGCGGGCTCGGTCATGGCGTAAGCGGAACGGATTTCACCGTTCAACAGCGGCTTCAGCCACTGCTCTTTCTGCTCCGGCGTACCCACGCGTTCCAGCACCTCCATGTTGCCGGTGTCAGGTGCCGAGCAGTTGAGCGTCTCGGAGGCGAGTGGATACTTGCCGAGCTCCGCTGCAATGTAGGCGTAGTCGAGGTTGTTCAGCCCTTCACCGGTATCGGCGTCCGGCAGGAAAAAGTTCCACAGACCCGCCTCTTTGGCCTTGGCTTTGGCACCGTCCAGGAGCTCCAGCTGGCGCGGATGCCAGGACCAGCGATCCTCTTTGTCCGCGTGCAGCGCGTAGAACTCGTCCTGGATCGGCACGACGTTGTCCTGAATGTGTTTTTTGACAGCGTCCATGAGCGGCTGTGATGCATCGCTCATGGCCAGCTCGAAAAGATCAGCTTCCAGATCTGACATGTCTCCCCCTGAAGTGTTACTGCAATCCCAATTGATGGATCATAACCGCATCAACACCCGTTTGTGCAGCCCGGGACACGACTCTGCGTATCGCAACCTACAATCTGAAAAACCTCTTTCTGCATGACGAAGGGGAGATGAAACCGGAAAAAGAGGTGCGTCCGCTCGCGCGCATGATCGATCAGGTGGCGGCGGACACGCTGGTGGTGCAGGAGGCGGGTTCCGCGGCATCGCTCGATACACTGAACGCGCGTCTGGCGTCACCCTATGAGCATCAGGGTCTGGTGCGGGGCAACAGTACGCGCTCGATCCACATTGGCGTGCTCAGCCGGTACCCCTTCGAGCTGACGTCGCATCGCGATGTGGCCCTCACGGATACGGCAGGCGCTGCGCTGAGCTGGTATCCGGACGAAAGCGCGGCGCGCAATGACGAGGCCGCGGCACTGCCTGTGCAGCGTGACGTCGTGCTGGTCGAAATGCGTGTGCAGAACCGTGCTGTGGCGCTCTTTGGCGTGCACCTCAAGTCCCGTACCAATGCCCCCTGGCAGCTGCTGGCGGCGGAGGAGGTGCGTGCCGCTGAAGTGCGGGCGCTTGCGCGCCTCGTTGCCGACTATCGGCAACGTCAGCCCCAGTCGATCATCGCCGTGCTGGGGGACTTCAACGATCGCTGGAGCGCCGACAGTCTCGCACCGCTGCGAGATCTTGGCATGCTGGATCTGCTGGGCGATGAGCTCAGGCAGCGTGGCCGCAATCCGTCCACCTACTGGCCGAAACGGCGCATGCGGATCGACCACATCTGGCTTGCTCGCGGCACGGCCTCGAACCCGGAGATTCACATCAGCCACATGGCGCGGCAGGCGTCGGATCACTATCCTGTGTCGCTGGAACTCGACATGTGAGGGGAGACTATGGATCTCGTTGATAAAATTACCGTGGTCACCGGCGCCGGTTCGGGCATCGGGCGTTCGCTGGCGCATCGGTTCATCGCGCGGGGCGCGCGGCTGGTCGTGTGTGCCGATCTCAACGGCGCTGAGGCTCAGGCCACCGCGGAGGCGATTGGCGCCAAGGCGGAAGGGGTGGCGCTCGACGTGGGTGATGAAGCGGCCATCGAAGCGCTCGTCGCCGACGTCGAAGCGCGCCATGGGGGGATCGACGTCTTCGTCTCCAATGCAGGCTACGGACAGCGCGGCGGTCTGGATCTGGCGACGGCCGACTGGGAGCGGATGATGCGTGTGCATACCTGGTCACATCTGGCAGCAGCGCGTGCGGTCATTCCGGGGATGGTTGCGCGGGGTGGCGGCTATCTGCTGAATACCGCGTCGGCGGCGGGACTTCTCACGCAGATGGATTCGGGACCTTATGCCGTTTCCAAGCACGCCGCCGTGGCGTTTGCCGAGTGGATTGCCATCAACTACGGCGATCAGGGGATTGGCGTGTCGGTGCTCTGTCCGCAGGCGGTCCGCACCAATATTCTCGGGCCGGATGCCGTGAAATCGGGCAAAACCAATTCCAACCAGGCGGCTGGGGACGGCATTTTAGAGCCTGACGACGTGGCGGATGCCTGTATCCAGGCCATGGCCGACGAACGCTTCCTCGTCCTGCCGCACCCGGAGGTGGCGACCTACTTCGAGCGCAAGGCGGCCGATTACGATCGCTGGCTCGGCGGCATGCGCCGTTTTCGCGACAAGCTGAAGGGTGGATAGCGACTTATAACGCATCGAAGGATGGCTATCGCGATTTATTATTATGAATTGTTATAAAAGGCGTTATAAATAGATCCGTAGCAACTAATTGGATGGAATTCCGTTGAGTCAGCACGGATGCCCGGACAGCGATACGGTCGATTGGGACCACTTCACCAGCGACGCCCAGCTCGAAGCCTGGAACGAGCGCTTCGCCCAGCTGAACGCGCTAGAGCGTGTGGCCTGCGCGGCGCAGACCCTTCCGGGGCAACAGATTCTGTCCTCTTCGTTCGGCGCCCAGGCGGCCGTGAGCCTGCACATGCTGACGGCGGCAGTGCCTGACATCCCGGTGGTGCTGATCGATACCGGCTATCTCTTTCCGGAAACCTACGAATTCGTCGAGACGATGACGGAGCGGTTGGACCTCAACCTGAGGGTTTACCGCGCCACCAAGAGTCCTGCCTGGCAGGAAGCGCGCTACGGTCAGCGCTGGCTGCAGGGTGAATCGGGGCTCGATGCGTACAATTTCGACAACAAGGTTGAGCCCATGCAGCGCGCGCTCAGTGAGCTGAACGCCAGCACCTGGTTCACCGGCGTGCGCCGCGCGCAGGCTGCCAGCCGTGCCGACACGCCGTTCATCCAGCACACGGGGCAGTACTTCAAAGTGGCGCCGCTGGCCGATTGGAGCGATCGCGACGTATTCGAGTACCTCAAGGCCCACGATCTGCCGTACCACCCGCTGTGGGAAAAAGGCTACGTCTCCATCGGTGACGTGCACACAACCCGATCGTTGCACGAGGTGGATAGCCTCGAGGAAACCCGATTTTTTGGCCTCAAGCGCGAGTGCGGGCTGCACGACCGGCTTTGATTGCGCTAATTGGCCGCCGCCCCCCTCGTCGGTTTGAACGCCAGCAATACGTTGCCCGGCGGCTGGCCGAACATGCCGTACCCTGAGCTCACGTAGAGCGTCCCATCGGCTGCGACGATCGAGGCGTTATCGATGGCGCCGCCGCGGCCGCTGATTCCGTTGATGCCCTCGAACTCACGCAGCGTGTCGTAGCTGAAGAGCACCTCCCCGGAAGCCGCGTCGAAGATGTGCAGCCATCCATCCAGGCTGCCCTGTGCCACCGTGTCGCCGATGGCAAGCGTCGCCCCGGAGAAGCCGTGCAGAAACCGGCAGTAGGGGGCCAGGGCCTCCCGGCCGCTGCAGTCTGCTGTCACGCGGTGTTCCCAGGCTAGTTGTCCGGTGTCGACGTCCAGGGCATAGAGACCGGGACGGGGTTGGAAGCCCGGTCGCGGGCGTCCCGGGTCGCTGATACCGGCAAAGACGTGGCTGCCGTTGAACGCCATGCCCCAGTGAATGCCGCCGTTGGCGGTACCGCGGCCACCGTTCCAGTGCCAGATCAGTTTCCCGTCTGCATCGGGATCCAGCGCCCACACATCGCTGGATTTCTGGCCGGCAAGCAGAATATCGCGGCCGTCACTGCGCCTGGCGATGATGACCGAGGCGCCGAAGTCGACGTCCCGTTCGACGCTCGTCTCCGGTGGACAATTGAGGCTGCGGTTCTCGCGCCGGCAGGCGGCCAGGAAAATGTCGTTCTCCGTCGCCTGAAACGACCAGCGCACGGCGCCGGTTTCGAGGTCGAGTGCCAGGATGGCGTCGGTGTGAGGGTGCGCGGGTTCGGAGGTCGCCTCGCCGGTACCCACATAAAGCACGCCGCGTTTCGTGTCGATGGCCGGTGAGGTCCACACCGGCGCGCCGGACGGTCCCCAGATCATCTGACCGTCACCGCGATCCCGGACGGGTTTTGCATCCGGCAGGGTCGGCGTCAGCCAGATGACCTCGCCGGTTGCTGCATCGAGCGCGGCAACGCCGCCGTGGCTGGTGCAGCAGGTGTGCTCCTCGTTGTGGCCGATCATGATCTCGAACTGGGATATGGAGGCGTAGACCCGATCGCCTGCAAGCTGCGGTGTCCCCGTGATGATCGATTCGGCAAAGAGCGCCAGCTCCCGAACCCACAGCCGCTCACCGCTGGCAGCATCCACGGCGTGGACGCGGGCGCTGCTGTCACCGAAAACGAGCGCGCCGCGTGCGCCGATCTGACCATAGGTGATGGCGCTCCTGAGCGGCACCTCGCTCTCGTAGATCCACTTCACACACGGGGTGCCGTCCAGATTGAGCGCATACAGTTGGCGGCTGTCGACAGGCGTGATGAACATCGTGTTGCCGACAATCGCAGGCTGGGAGCGCATCATGGTGATGTTCGGAAAAGCGAACGCCCAGGCGAGCTCGAGCCTGGGCATGTCCACCCGGGTCAGTCCGGCGCTGGCGGCGTCGAGATAACGGTGGTTCTTGTGCCCGAGGCCGAAGGTGGCGATGGTTGCCGGCTTCGAGAGATCAACGCTTCGGTCTGCGGCGGCACACATGCCGCCGTCCGTCCAGTTGTTGTCATTGCGCGTTTGCCCGCTGAAGAAGTTCATCAGATCCTCGAGCTCCGCCGGGCTCATGGCGGCGGCCTGGGCCTGCATCTTGCCGTCGGTCAACGCGTACTGGATGAGCGCCGGAATCATACGCGTGAGCGTCTCGAATGAACGCGAACGGCTTTCTTCCGGGTGATCGTGGCAGGCGGCGCAATATTTGTCGTACACCACCTTGCCGGGATGTGGTTCGTCGGCGTAAGCGAACGCCGCAAAGAAGAGAGTGATGCCACAGAGGCACAAACGCCGGATGTTCATTGAGGTAGCCGTCCTTCCAATCTGCGGTTGTTATACCGGTCGGCTCGAGGGGTTGGCAAACCGGGGCGGCTGGTGGAAGCTGGTAGAAACAGGGGGTAAGCATGCTGTTTCTGCAGACGAATCGCGGGGTAGCTCGCAGCCAGGATGGTGGGTTTGTGCTGATTGGCGAGATCGCCAGCCTGGATGCGGCCGTGAAGGACGGTACGCTCGGCGCGCTCGAGACCGCACCCGCGGGCGCAGCCGTGCGTCTGGACGAGGTCACTGTTTTGCCGCCGGTGCAACCCGACCAGTTTGTCATTGCCGGGCTCAACTACCGCGCGCACTGCGCTGAAATTGGGGTTGAGGTACCCGGACGGCTGGTTTTCGGATACGCGCCGGGCACTGCTTTGTCGACGACCGACAGGGAGATTGTGCGCCCGCGTTCGGCTCCGGATGAAGTGGACTACGAAGGTGAGATTGGGATTGTCATCGGCACGCCGGCTCACGAGGTGACGGCGGACGATGCGTTGCGCGTGGTGGCCGGACTTGTGCCGCTGAACGACGTGTCCGCACGGGACGTGCAGGCGCAGGGAGGCCTTGCCGCTGTGGCGCAAGCCAAAGGATTCCCGGGTTTCAAACCGATTGGGCCCTGCCTCGCAACTGTGGATCACTTTGCCAATCCGCTCGACATTGAACTCGAGACCTGGGTGAACGGTGAACGTCGTCAGATGGGGCGCACTGCGGACATGGTCTTCAATCTGCCTGCGATCATCGAGGCGGTGACGGCAAAAACGGCGCTGGCACCGGGCGACATCATCTGCACGGGCACCCCTGGTGGTGTTGCCCACGGCGGCAAGTACCCTTATCTCGTGCCCGGGGATGTGGTTGAGGTGCGGGTGGAAGGGATGCCTGCGCTGACAAACGTCGTGGTCTAGAGCCGCGCTCAGCTGCCAGGCAGACCTGCAGGGTAGGTTTCGCCCCAGTCCTGAAACGGCCAGGGTTCCACGAGCAGCACCATGTCGCCCGCCGCGTAGCTCCTGGGATAGAACCCCTCTCCGTCGACGTCACCGGCGCGCAGCGCCTCAAGGGTCTGTTTCAGTGTGAGCACGTGCTGGCGTGTCTGCACGGGTGCACCCGGTGGCGCGACACGATGTGCGCCATAGAGGCGGGTCTCGGCGTTGGTGACAGCAAGCACCTGGTCCGCCCCCTGGATGTAGTCTCCGAGCCGGCTGGTTGGCAGAAAGGCGTAGAGGTAGCCCGGGTAGATGAAGTCCCCCGTAAACAGCACGTTGGCTTGCGCATCGTACAAAGAGACGGAATCCCAAGTATGCCCCGGAGTGAAAAGGACCCGCAGCTTGCGGCCCCCGAGGTCAACGTCGCTGCCGGGCGCCAGCCACTGGTCGACCCGAAACTCACTGGGGGCATAACCTTCACTGCTGCCGAGATGTTCGCCCCACTGCAGACGCAGCGCGTTGTCCGGCGCCCGCTCCCTGAGATGTGGCAGATCGATGATCGCAATTCGTGCGAAGTTGATGCCGTTACCGACGTGGTCGTAGTGAAAGTGGGAAGGTACGAACGTGATGGGTCGGTCGGTCAGTCCGGCAGCAATCGCGGCTGCGTTGCGCAGGCCAGAGCCCGCATCGAAGAGAATGGCTTCCCGATCGCCGACGATCAGATAGTTGAAGTTCTGCTGATGATAGCGCGGCTCACCGATGGCATAGGTGCGGGGTGCAATCTGCTCGACCGTATAGTAGTCGTCAGCCCAGGTGACCCCGGGACCCTCTTCGGTGATCTCCCCCAGGGGCGGGGGACTGCCGTCCTGCAGCCCGAAGAGCAGCCGGTGCCTGAACTCGGCGGCAACGACGAAAAGCAGCACCAGAACCAGCAGAGCGGCAACAAGCTTTTTCATAGACGCGAAATGGTTGCGGCGCCGGGCGTAATCACCTCGCCGTCTGCGTTTTTGACAAAAAGCTCCACGGTCACGGTATCTTCGTCGACGCCGGTGACAGTGCCGCCGGCCACGAGCTCGTCACCGACGTAGGCCGCCTGCCGATTGGAGTACTCGAAGCGCAGGAGCTCAGCCTCCGTGCCATCGATCCACTCGTCGACAACCTGGGAGATCCAGTCTCCCAGCAACGGGCCGGCAACCACGAGGCCGGGATAACCTTCCGCTTCGGTGGCGTATGGCAGGTCGTAGTGAATGCGGTGGGCGTTCCACAAAGCTGCGTTGTAGAAAAAGAGCTGGATCTCGTCGCAGCTGTGATTGTGGTTCGGCAACGCGTCGCCGACGGTGGCTTCGCTGACCCGGCTCATCGCAGAATCCTCGTGGTTTTTTCGCTGACCGCAACGCTGCCGTCCTCGCGGGTGACCTCCATGATCACCTCGTAGAAGATGAGCGGTCCGCTGCGGCCCTCTTTTTCGTAGATATCGGTCAGGGTGCGGTTTGCAGTCAGCACGTCGCCCGGGTGGATCTTGCCGCTGTAGGAGATTTCGAGACCGCCGGCCATTGCCCGTTCGAGCGGAAATTTGGGCAGGAGCCTGTCGATCGAAACACCGTCCGGAGACAGTTCGTCCATCTCGACGACGTCCCAGAAGAGCGCCACGTGGTAGAGCGGCGGGGCTTCGTCGCCGTCCAGGTACTTTCGCAACCGCGCGCCGGTGGCAATGGCATATTTGCGGATGTCCCGACGCGTTACGATTTCGGTTTTGGGCGCCGCTTTTTTGCCGATGTTGGCGAGGAGTTCCGGTGTCAGTAAACCCATGTTCAGACCTTCTTTTCTTGTGTCTGCCAGTAGGGGTCGCGCAGATCGCGTTTGAGGATTTTACCGGTGGGCGCCTTTGGCAGACTCTCGACAAAATCGACGGAGCGCGGTTTCTGATAAGACGCGAGGTGCTCGCGTGCGATGTCGATGATCTCCTGCTCGGTGGCGGTCTCCCCCGGCTTCATGACGACCACGGCTTTGACCGCCTCGCCCCATTCATCGTCGGGCACCCCGATCACCGCGCACTCCAGCACCCCGGGATGCTTGTGGATGGCAGCTTCCACCTGGGTCGAGTAGATGTTCTCTCCGCCTGAGATGATCATGTCTTTGGCGCGATCGACGATGAACACGTAGCCCTCGGCATCCCAGACCGCAACGTCGCCGGTCCACATCCAGCCGTCCCTCAGGGTTGCGGCGGTGAGCTCGGGCTTGCGCCAGTACCCGACCATGTTGGCCTCGGACTGCACGATAATCTCGCCCGGCGTGCTGCCGTCTTTCGGCACGTCGTGGCCGGCTTCATCGACAACCCGCACGCGGGTGACGAAGCCCTCACGTCCACAGGAGTTCAGGCGTTCGGCGTGATTGCCGTTGACCGCCTCGTGGTGGTCCTCCTGGGAGAGAAAGGTCATGGTCATGCCTTCCGTCTGGCCGTAGCCCTGTATCAGCGTGCACGGAAACTTGTCGAGAGCGGCTTTGACGACCGAAGCGGGCATTGGCCCGCCGCCGTACTGGATGTTGCGCAATGAGGAGAGGTCGTAGCTGTCGAAATCTTCCACGGCCATCATCCAGTTCAGCATCGTGGTGATGCCGAGAAATGCCGATACCCGCTCTGCCTGAATGATCTCGAGGGCAGCTTTGGCCTCGAAGTTCATGAGCACCACCGGACAGCCGTGCGCCATGTAGTTCATGGCAAGCGCCACCGGGATGTGGAACATCTGTCCCGTCAGCATGTAGACGTCGCCGGGCACAATGCGCTCCGCAACCGTCTGGTTGAGCATGCCCATGTAGAGGCTGTGGTGGGTGTGCAGCGCGCCTTTCGAAAGCCCGGTGGTGCCGCCGGTGTAGAGAATGAGGACCGGATCGTCGCCGCCCACGTTGCGCGCGGGATCTTCGTCGGCACCGCTCTCGAGCAGCGCCTCGTAGCTGCCGTCGGAGCCTTCTCCGTATTCGAGGTAGCTGATATCGAGGCTGAGCTGGCCGCGCACGGCGTCGCGGGTCTCGCGAAATTCCCGTTCGCTGACGAACACCGACGGCTCGCCGTCTTCGACAATACGCGCTATCTCCGCGTCCGCCAGCCGCCAGTTCATGGGTTGGGCGATGAAACCGCCGCGCGCGCAGGCGTAGTAGATTTCGAAGTATTCGATACTGTTTTTCGACAGCACGCCCACCCGGTCGCCTTTGGCAAGACCGGCGGCAGCGAGCGCATTGGTCAGGCGGCGGATGCGGCCTTCCAGCGCGCCGAAGCTGATGCGGCGGTTGCTCGGCACGTCCACGAGTGCCGGCCGCTCCGGGTCCAGATTGGCCCACTTCGAAATAATGGTGCTGATGTTCATGTATCCCCCTGCAATCTAAGTTAACCCGGACCCTGGGTATTGCCAAGGTCGCAGCCGGCGCTGCAGGGACATAGAATCGGGTCTCCAATCTCGAGGGGAGAGGTCATGGACAAGACCGCAGCGGCAAAACTCGGCCGCCTGGAATGGCTGACGCGCATCTACAACGGTGATGCGGAATCCGCAACTCCTGCAGCCGCTGAGGCTGAGCTTTACGACAGCGAACATCTATTCGGGCTCGACACGTTTGCGGAGACGTTCCCGCCTCTGGTGAAGCTGCGCAAACGCCTGGGTGATGTACAGCTGACCCTCGGCGAGATCACGCACGAAGCGCCGGATCTGAGCTACGCGGATCTCGAGGCGGGTGACGAAGTCGTATTCAAGCTTTATGTCCGCTTTGAAGCTGAACCCCCTAACCGGCTCATGTACTGGATGTCGTACCCACCCCTGCCACCCGGGGTCAGCGTGCGCCATTATGTTTCTTCGGACGCGCCGGGTTGCGTTGCGCTCGAGGAAGCCTGTCCCATGGAGCTGAAGGACGGTTCGCGCTGGATCATCGATCGCGGCGCTGCCTTTGACGACTATCTGCAGCTGATGGGGAGAGTCGACGCCAGCGTTGTCGAAAAGGAAGGACAGATCATCGGCTTTTACAGCTGTGCACTCAGGCCCATCCGTTTCAAAGGCGAAGACGGACACTGCGTGTATCAGCATCATTATCGTGTGCACCCCGACCACCGGGCGGGTTCGGTGTCAATGGCGCTTGCCAGCGCCGTGGATCCGCGACGCTCGTTTGAAGATACCAATCTGCTCTTTCCTTACTCGCTGATAGACCCCAACAACGTGCACATGCAGAACGTGGGCTTTCCGCAGGTCGACGACGTGGAGATTGTCAGGCTGTCGCTGCCGGTGAGTCTGGGTGAAGGCGTGGACAGCACCGGCTGTGCCGCGGCACCCGAAGAGCGCGTCTGTGAACTAGTCAACGCCACACACGGTGACCGCGAGCTCTTCCGGCCATACGATCTCGCCCGGCTGGCGGAGCGCTGCTCGCGGATTGGCTCCTTCGGGGCGGCGGACTACCTGATTCATGGCGACGCCGTAATAGGCACGTGGGCGGTCAACGAGTTGAACAAGCTGGATCACGGAGATAGTCACGAAGAATACCGGCTCGCCTTTGCGCTCGACTACGGGTTTGCCAGTCTCGAAGACTTCGAGCTGCTGCTGCGACAGCTGTGCGCGCGGCTCGCCAAGCAGGGCACAACCCACCTGGCGTTCATCTGTGACACGCGGGCACCGGAGTACGCCATGCTTGCGGAGCTTGCGGATGACGCGCAGCGCTTCGCGCTGCATACGCTGCCCTGGCTGGTGCCTGACTTTCAGGCGAAGACCGTGTACTGCGATGCGGTTTATGTGTGACCCGGGTATTACGGCCCGCCGGATACCCGGATGCACTGGCCGGTGACCCATTCGGACGCTTTGGAGCTGAGATAGAGGACAGCGGCGCCCAGATCCTCGGGCGTTCCCAGGCGGCCGGCTGGCAGGCGCAGCATGTTTTCCAGGCCCGGCAGATCCTCTTCTTTGAGGTTCATGGCGGTCATCATGATCTCGGTGGGCACGGCGCCGGGCATGATGCAATTGACGCGGATGCGCGGCCCCAGTTCCTGGGCAAAGGTCTGTGTGAGCATGTTGACGCCGGCCTTGGCGGCGCTGTAGTGGCCGCTGCCGGGGACAATCATTTGGGCCGCAATCGACGAGATGTTCACCACGCGCCCCCCGTCCTCCATCAGACGTGCGGCGGTGCAGGTACATTCCCAGACGGCGGTGAGATTGAGGGCCAGCGTAGCGTTCCACTCCTCCAGGGGCAGTTCTGTGAGCGGTGTCTGGATGGGAGAGCCGCCGGCGTTGTTGACCCATATGTTGAGCTTGCCGAATTTGCTGATGGCTGCCTGCCCCAGCGCTTCGATCGCCTGTGGATCGGTAACGTCGGTCGGCACGGCGATGGCGCTGCCGCCGGCGTTGTTGATCTCGTCGGCGACGCGGTCGACCTCGGCTTTGCGTCGCGCTGCACACACCACGTGAGCGCCTGCGCCCGCCAGCACTTTGGCGATCCCTTCGCCGATGCCGCGACCTGCGCCTGTGACAATGGCAACCTCACCCTCGAGTCCGAACAGTCTCTGCAACGTGTCCACTATCTGCCCCTGTTAATCCTCTTGTTCACGCATGATATCCGAAAGCGCCTGGCGCAGCTCGGCAACTTCCGTCTCGAGCCGTGCCACGCGCGCCTCGAGCCCGTCATCCGGGATCGCCTGATCTTGCGAAGATCCCGCGATGGGTTGCGGTTCGGGCTGGCCGAGCGCCTGCGGCGTGTCGGAAAGCGCCTGCGGCGTGCCAGGGAGAGCCTGCGGCGTGTCTAGGAAAAGATGCATGTACTCCGCGTCCCGGCGTCCCGGGGTGCGGGCCAGTTGAGTCACGAGCGTGCCGTTTTCGCCGTCTATCAGGGTCTCGAGCGTGGCGACCACTTCTTCGTTGTTGGCGAACGTATGCAGTCGGCCGCTGTTGGCACGGATCTCACCCGGCGTTCGTGGGCCGCGCAGGAGCAGCACGCAGATGACGGCATATTGGGCCGGGTCGAACTGATAGTCGCTGAACGGCGTGTTGCACAAACGCTGGGTGAACTTCTCGGTCTGGTTCCTGAAGTTCTCATCAACCCTGACCAGGTGTTTGTCCTGCAGGCTGCGAATGCCGTTCAGCACCTCGCCGGGGCTCAAGGACATGACTGGATCTCGCGACGACTTCTGGTTACAGGCGTTGGTCAGCGCGTTCTGCGTCAGTGGATACTGGTCGGGCGTGATGACCGCTTTTTCCAGCAGGCAGCCCATGATGCGGGTTTCGATGGCGTTCAGCTGTGTTGGCAATTGGGGCTCCCTGGTTTTTGGTGTGGGGTCGCCGGTGTGGCGCAAGTGTCCATCTTACCTCGCCGTGAACCTGCAGCGCTGGCTGGTAGCTTGACTCTCCTTTATGCTCATTCGTTTCTCATCGTGAGGCGGGGTAATGGCTGAATTCGACA
Source organism: Pseudomonadales bacterium (assembly GCA_028285415.1). Taxonomy (GTDB): domain Bacteria; phylum Pseudomonadota; class Gammaproteobacteria; order Pseudomonadales; family Azotimanducaceae; genus UBA4421. The sequence goes on along the minus strand of JANQPF010000009.1, from coordinate 926,772 downwards.
TCATCATTCGTGGCGGCACCGTGGTGGATGGCACCGGCGCGCCGGCGCGGCAGGCGGACGTGGGTATTCGCGGAGGCGTCATCGCCGAGCTCGGTACGCTGCAGGGCGACGCGGAGCGGGAGATTGACGCTGACGGTCTCGTGGTTACCCCCGGGTTCATCGACATTCATACCCATTTCGACCCGCAGCTCTGCTGGGACGCGCATGCCACACCCTCGATTGAACATGGCATCACCACCGTGGTGACCGGGAATTGTTCCCTGAGTCTGGCGCCGATTCGCGATCTGGCCGGTGCGGAGAAGATTGTCAGCATGTTTGGTGTCATCGAAGACATCAAAAAGCGCACCTTTGACGAAGCGGTGCCTTTTTCCTGGCGCAGTTTTCCGGAGTATCTCGACCACATCCGCCGCGATCTCGCCATCAACGTGGGCGCGTTGATTGGCCACTCGGCGCTGCGCCTGTACGTGATGGGTCCTGCCAGCCAGGAGCGGGCAGCCAATCCAGAAGAAATTGCCGAGATGTGCGGCATCGTCGAGGAGGCGATGGCGGCGGGCGCGCTCGGCATTTCCAGCTCTTATGTGGATATCGACGAAAACGGCCATCCGGTCCCCAGTCAGTTCGCCGATCTCGATGAGAAGATAGCGCTTGCCAGCGCCATGGCAAAAAGCGGCCGCGGGATCTGGCAGATTGTGCCGTACTTTCCGGACATGGAAAGAGAGCTAGAGAACATCCGTGAGCTCGGCGAAATCAGCCTCGCCGCGGGCGTACCCTGCAGTCTGCAGCCGGTGCTGAGCTCACCGACGTCACCCAATGCTGAAGAAATCATGTCGGCGTTGGAAGCGGAGCAGGCGCGTGGTGCCAGAGTATATGGTCAGGTCATGCCACGCTGTTTTGATCTCAACATGCGCCTCTCCGAAACCAGCATGCTGCTCTTTGCCCTGCCGCAGTGGAAGGCGATCATGGATCTGCCGGTAGCCGCGCGGCGCGAGCAGTTTGCCGATCCGGGAAGACGCACGAGCCTCGTGGAGGAGATGAAGGCCGCTGCGGGTATGAGCGGTGCGCTGCCGTTTCTCACGGTGGGTGAAGTGCACAGTGATGCCAACAAGCCCTATGTCGGCCGCTACCTGGCTGAGATTGCCCAGGAAGAGGGAAAAGAGATCGGTGAGGTCATTCTCGACATCGCCAACGCCGATGAGCTGGAAACCGAGTTTCAGCTGAAAAACGTCATCAACGCGGACAAAGCGGCCGTGGCGAAACTGATCGATCATCCGCTCTGCCACTTCGGCGCTTCGGATGCCGGCGCTCACATTACCCAATTCTGCGGCACCGGTGATACCACCCATCTGCTCGAGCACTACGTGCGCGAAACGGGACAGCTGAGCCTCGAGCATGCCGTCCACCGCATGACGGGTGAAGTAGCCCGCGACTGGGGGCTGCGCGACCGCGGCGAGCTCAAGCCCGGCAAAGCTGCCGACATTGCCATATTCGATCCGGCACAGGTCAGCGTGGGTGGTGAGGAATTCGTAGATGATTTTCCGGGAGAGGCGCGCCGCTACGTGCGCCGCTCGAGCGGCTATCGCGCCGTGATGGTGAACGGCGAACTGACTTACGATGACGGCAACTACACAACCGCCCGCGCGGGGAAGGTTGTATAGCGGCCAACAGCTGGAGGGGAGAGAAAGATGGCAGCAGAACTCAGGGCACAGTTGGAGATTGAGGGTTTGCGTCGGCAATACGCGCTGGCGACGGATCTGATCGGCACGAATGAGCCCGCGGCGGTGGCGCAGGGCGCCGCCATTTACGAACGGATCTTTACGCCGGACGTGCAGATTCAGACCGTGGGCGGATCCGTGCCGTTTGCAGCCACCGGCCCGCAGGCCTGGGTCGAGACCGTGGAAGGCGCGCTCGAAGACTATGTTGCCACGCAGCACCTGATCGGCACGCAGCTGGTCACGTTTGATGCATTCGAGACGAACGAAGCGGGCGTGGTGTCCGGGAGCGCGACGATGAGCAGCTACCTGCAGGCGTGGCACGAGCACAATGATGGCCACGTCTGGGTGTTCATCGGCACCTACGAGGATACGGTTGAGTTTGTGCCGGATATCGGCTGGCAGATCAACGCAATGACGCTGCGCGAGGTGTCTTCCGAGCGCCGTCCGCTCGGTGATCTCGAGGCGCCCGCCTAAGCGCGAAACGCATACAACGTGCGGCCCCGTGCCAGAAGCGTCTCGTCTTCGTCGGTGATGTCGACTTCCACCAATGACAGCTGGCGGCCGCGTTTGATGACGCGTGCTGTCGCGTAGATGTCTTCTGCCATGGCCGGTCGCAGGTAGGAGATGCTGAGCTCGGCAGTTCCGGCCGGCACCTCTCCTTCGCGCATTTCGGCAAACATGGCCACCAGCATGGCGATGTCGACCATGCTGGCCAGCACGCCGCCGTGGACGCTGCCGCCGATACCCGCGGGTGTCTGCTCAGTGCGCCTCAGTTTGATACGCCCGTAGCCGGCTCGTCGTTCGACCAGCGAGATGCCCAGCATCTTGTGAAATGGATTGGCGTCGAATTCATCGAAAAACTGCGATTTGTCATCCACTACGCTCGAGTCTCCTGCGGGCACACGGGTATTCATGTCAGGGTGAAGTGATGGTGGTCCCGCCCTGGAGGCGGGAGCCGATTCTAGATGCGAACGGTGCCCAGCGCCTGGTCGGTATGACCGGCAATGTCGAACGACATGATCACCATGTCGTGTGTGGTGCCGTTGCGGTCCTGCACGTAGTCCGCAAGCAGCGCTTCGGGCACGAACCCCAGCCGGCGAAATGCCGCCTGCGCGCCACGCTGATCGGAAGTCATGTGCGCGGTCAGTTTCTGCAAACCCAGCTCGCCGGCAAGGTCGAATACGTGTGAGGTCAGCGCCCGGCCCAGACCGCGGCTGCGATATTCGGGGTTGACGTTTACCCGGACCTCACCGAGATGGCGCGTCCAGGATGTCGGATTGCGATGGATTGCGGCGTAACCGATGAGGCCGTCGCTGTCGTAGGCTACCAGCGCCACGGAATTGCCGTTCACTGCATTGTTTACCCAGTCGTCGACGACTGCGGATTCGGTCAGATCGACGCGCAGAAACAGCAGATCTTCCTGCGGCAGCGATCTGGCAAAATCGAGGATCGAGTCGCGATCGTCGGTGCTCATTCTCCGCAGCTCGACGGCGCTGCCGTCTGGAAGTTGAACGTTCGTTGGATACTCTGCCATGGATCTCTCCTGCTTATCGCTGTGCGGTGTTGGTTGAAAGGCTCGCCGTATGCTCGCGTGCGGATTCGAGCAAAGATTCAAACGCAGCGTCCGCGAATTCCACGATCTTCTCGACGTCCGGCATCAAACGCGGTTCGCTGATGAAGCCGAAGCAAAGCTGCTGGTTGTAGCTCAGGATGGTGGTGCTGAAACCCACGTTGCCGGTGAGGATCAGGATGCCAATCTGATCGGTCACCAGGTGGCCGAGCAGGTATTGCGGTACCTGCGCTGCGGGGACGTTGGTGCATACGAAGTTGTAGCCGACGTTTGGTGGCCGCAGCCCGGCAGGCAGTACCGGCATCGGCAGCCGCGCTGCGAGGGCTGTGGGATCGAGCGGTGTGCTGATCAGCTGGTTGGCCCACATTGCCACCGGCCAGGGCTCGGGCGCGGATTCCTGCAGGAACGTCAAAGCCTGCGCATCCTGATTTTGTTTGATGCGCTGGGTTTCAGCCACAACGGCCGTCAGTCGCTGGGTCTCCGACATCGGCGAGACCGGCAGTACGGGGAAGATGGCGGAGACCTGGTTGCCGAGCGATCCCTGCTGATCCTCGGTGCGTACGTTGACCGGGCACATGATCCGGATGTGCTGATCGGTCGTCTTTTCGCCGCGGCTTTCCAGGTAGTTTGCAATGGCGCTGGAAACGACGGTAAGCACTACGTCGTTGATGGTGCCGCCCAGCGCGCGGCGGATTTCGCGGATCTCGCTGAAAGATTGTTTCGTCCAGGCCAGCCGGCGGCGTGGCCCGACAATGCCTGCGTTGAATGGCGCTGTCATCACCGGGCGCGTGACAAACTCGGAGACGATCTTTGCCGCCTTCTGCAACATGCCGCTTTGATCTCCTCCCGCGGAGAGCATGCTCTGCCAGTCGGTTTTGCCGAGCGCCTGCATGTTTTCCCGCAGCGCGCTGCCGAGCTGCGCTCCCGGATTGGGCGGCTCTGCGGGCTGCCAGGGTGTCTCGGGCGGCGGCACGGGGGCGGGATCCGGCTCGAAGTCGTAGATGATGGCCATCAGCTCCACGCCGGACGCGCCGTCGATCATGGCGTGGTGGGTTTGATGCAGGATCAGCGTCCGGTCTTCCACGCCGGTAATCACGTATGCTCGCCACAGCGGTAGACTCCGGTCGAGCAGAGGCTCATTGAGCGTAATCGCCGCGTCGACCGCATCGTCCAGGCTCGTACCCGGCGGCAGCGGATGATGCAGCAGGTGATTGGCGAGGTCGAATTCGGGATCGTCCTCCCAGGTCGGGTGGGCAATGTTGAAAGGCACCTGCACGAGCTTGCGTCGGTAGGCGGGTAGCAGATGCATCCGCGCCGCAAAGTGCTCGAATACCGCGTCGTAGTCGAGCTCTCCCTCCACGATGTTGATGGAGGATATGTGCATAGGTCCGCTTGCCGATTCCAGATAGAGGAATGAGGCGTCAGTCGTGGATAAACGCAAAGAACTTCTCCCGGTGTCCCTGGGTGCACTATCAACGGGTTTGCAGACAATGTCTACGGGGTCATGGCGCGGCCGTGCGGTCCAGGCTGATACAGCGAAAGTGGGTAATGCTCAGGTTTCCGCGCGCGCTGCCGATACATCGAAAGAGTGGGTAATCAATCTGTGGATATGGACGAACATCAGGCAACGGCCTGGCATGCAGATCTGGAGGCGCTCTTTGGCGACCGCTCCCGGACGATGTCGGCGCCACGGCTCATGGCCCGGCGCGTGGGTGAAATTTACTGCGACGCGCTGGTTAAGCAGGGGTATCTGAATACACGCTTGTCGTATCGGGAACTCTTCTGGTTTCCCGTGTGCGCGGGATTCTGCGGCGGCTCTGCAGCAAACGTCCCAACGCCGCGCCGAGCGCAATTATCCGTTCGCCCGAGGCCGTTTGAAGCGGTGCTCGGTACGATCGTGCGCTTTGGCAACTGCCGTTGGGATGGCGCCGCCAATCGAATCCCGGCGGGTGAACTCATTCCGCTGGTCGCGCGTCTTGCCGCCGTCGTGAAAACCTATGCATCGAACATGGCATCGAATATGCCGGAAAACCCCGTCATCGCTGACCACCTGGCTGCTCTGGATCTCGTTTGCGCCCGTGCTCATCACGAGCTGGATCCAGAGCTCGTTGACCTCTTTGTCAGTCAGAGTGGCATTCTCGGGCAGCAGCTTTGCGCTCCGCCACCACCGGGGTTCGTCGATGCGGCTCGCAAGGGGCGATTGGTATCAATGTAAATCTTCTGTATAAAATGGCGCCACGCCGTTGTCTCCAATCCCGATCTTTCTCATGCTCACGGTGTGGATCGGGGTACCCAGAGGTTTCTACCTCCACCTCCTGGCGGCAACAACAAGAGCGCGGTCGGTGCATAGTCGACCACGGAGCGCCGAAGGGAACGCACGGGAAGAAACGATGCGTTGCGGCTAGACCCGATCGGGGACGGGGCCGGCAACAAATCCGGGGAAAGAAACCACACGTAAATCGCGGCGGTGCTGGCCACCTTCAGCACTGCGCGGGTTCTGGAAGGCGTCAGCGAGGAACCCCGATCATCGCACGATAGGTCGCGTAAGTGGTTTGAGTGAGTCGAAGGCATGGTTGCAGGCGGCGAAATAACAGTTGTTCTGGTTGACGATCACGACATCCTCCGTGAGGCGCTGAAGAACAGCCTGCAGGCAGGCTCCAATATCAAAGTGATTGCCGAGGCACGCAACTCCGCGGAATGCTGGGAGGCGCTGTCTCGCCATACCCCGGATGTTGTTGTGCTCGACCTGTCGCTGCCGGGGCGTGGAGGCGGCGATGTGCTGCTCGGTTTGAAGCAGCGCTACCCGGAGATCAAGGTGCTGGTCCTGTCCGCGCACCAGGAAGACGAATACGCCATTAAGCTCATCCGCCTTGGCGCTACGGGTTATCTGCACAAGAGCACCTCGCTCGACGGGCTGATTGCTGGCATCGAAAAGGTCAACGAGGGTGAGCTCGTCGTCAGCGACGATCTGATGCGTATGATGACCAAACAGGCATTTGGCGAAAGCGCAACGGCGCTGCATGAAGCGTTGTCGGTTCGCGAGCACGAGGTCATGCTCATGCTCGCGCGGAGTCGCAGCGTCACCGGTATTTCCAAAGAGCTCAATTTGAGCGTCAAAACCATCAGCACCTACCGCAAGCGAATTCTGGACAAGCTCGACCTGGCATCCAACGAGGAAATTGCGTCGTACGCGCGTCTGAACAATCTTCTCCAGGAAGATCACTGAGCCGCTATGCGCGAGCCACTGCTTTTCCTCGCGGATGGAGCCGGCAACGAGGTGCCGGCCGGCGCTGAAGCGACGACCCTTGCCGCATTGCTCGAAGCGGTTGATCCCGAATATCGCGACGCCGTGGCGGCTGCGGTCGCAGGCGGGCGCCGGTGCACCATGCTTACGGCTCTGGCAAGCTCCGAGCGTGCGCTCTTCGTGGCTAGACCGGAATCGGGTGGGGTGATTTGCCAGCTGATCCCGCTCGAAGACTTAGCTGTCCCACCCGGCCTCGGATTGTCGGGTGTTCGCCGGGGGACAGTTCACGATCTTTGCAATGATCTCTCCGCCGTGCGCCTCAACGGTGAGCTTGCCCTGCGCCTGATCGAACGTGATGGCGGTGTGGTGGATGACGAGGCGCTCGGTGCCCTGCAGGCGCTCCTGCGCGTGACGGTCGAGGTGGAGACCGGGCTCAGGCGTCTGGAGCAGCAACTCGATCCCGATCTTTCGGGGCAGACGCTGTGACGGCACCCGTGCTCATTGTCGACGACAACGCGGAGATGCTGCGCGTTGTCGAGCGCGTATTGGGCTACTACGACTACGCCGGTGTCAGCGTTGCCAGCGGCGAAGACGCCGTTGCTTATCTCGATGCCAACGTGGATCGCTACCTCTGTATGGTCGACGTCACGCTGCCGGGCATCACGGGCTATGACGTTCTCGATCATGTGGTTGCACGGCAACACCCCGCGCAGATTGTGTTGATGAGTGGCGCGGGCGCCGTTGGCGCGCTGGACGCGCCGAATCTCCTGGGATTTTTGCAGAAACCGTTCGGCTTCGAAGATCTGAAAGCGTTACTCGATGTGTTCGAAGCCGGATGATGTCTGCATCAGGGGTAAACGTAGGTGGCCGCAAGACCGAGTGGTATTCCCAGGGCCCAGTAGGCGACGAGCAGCAGGCTCCAGCCAATCAGCAGCGCAGCTGAAAAAGGCAGCATCAATGCCGTCACGGTGCCGATGCCCGTGCCGGTCACCCAGCGCTGGCAGTAAGCCACCACCAGCGGGAAATACGGCATGAGCGGCGTGATGATGTTGGTCGATGAGTCGCCAACGCGGTACGCCGCCTGAGTCAGCTCCGGTGACAAACCCACCTGCATCAGGATGGGCACGAACACCGGCGCAAGCAGCGCCCACTTGCCGGACGCTGAACCCACCAGGAGGTTCACGAAAGCGGTCAGGAGAATGATACCGAAGAGCGTGATGCTGCCGGGCAGAGCGAGGCGCTGCAGCAGGTCTGCGCCTTCGACGGCCAGGAGCGCACCGAGATTCGACTGGCCGAAGGCGTAGGTGAACTGGGCGCAGAAAAAGATCATGACCAGGTAGTAAGCCATGGTGTGCATGCTCTGGGTCATCCCGGCAATGATGTCGCGATGATTCTGGACGGTGCCGGCAACGTAGCCGTAGATGGCACCCGGAATGATGAACAGCAGGAAAATGAGCGGCACGATGGACTGCATGATCGGTGCGCTGAACGCGGTCAGCTCTCCCGTGCTGGAACGCAGCGGCGAGTCATCCGGATAAGCTGCCGCAACGAGCAGCGCGATGCCGATGATCATTGCCGTGAGCCCGGCGATCAGACCCCGGCGTTCCTCGGGTTTCAGCGCCTCCATCTCGGAGCTGCCAAGATCTTCGCCGTCGAGCTTTGTACCCTGCAGGCGCGGCTCGATGATCTTGTCGGTCACGTACCAGCCGACGGCAATGACGAAGATGCAGGACACGCTCGTAAATCCCCAGTTGGACAGCGGGTTCACTTCTCGCGCCGGATCGATGATTTGTGCGGCCTGCTGGGTGAAGCCCTGCAGGAGCGGATCGATGCCGGAGGGAATGAAGTTGGCGCTGAAGCCGCCGGATACGCCCGCGAACGCGCACGCGATTCCCGCCAGCGGGTGCCTGCCCGCGGCATAAAAGATGATCCCGCCGAGCGGAATCACCAGCACATAGCCGGCGTCGGCGGCCGTGTGGCTGACAATGGCAACGAGGAGCAGCATCGGTGTGAGGAGACGCTGGGGCGTGACCGACAGCAGGCTCTTCAAACCGGCGTTGATGAATCCGGTCTGTTCTGCCACGCCGACGCCGAGCATGGCGACAAGGACAACGCCCAGCGGCGCAAAGCCCGTGAACGTGCTCACCATGCTGGAAAGGAAGGTCGCGAGACTGGTGCCGGTGAGCTGATTCTGTACGGCAAGCTCACGTTCGCCATCCAGCGAAGGTACCGTGAACGCGTAGTCAGCCAGCAGCCAGGAAACGGCCCACACGATGAACATGGCATAGAGGAAAAGCACCGCAGGATCCGGCAGGCGGTTGCCAAGCTTTTCGACGGCGGTCAGGAAACGATAGGTAACGCCCTGGGGTTGTGCTGCGGGATCGGTCATGGCGGTCGGCTTCTTCTGATTCTGCGTGCAGCCTACCGTAGCCCGGGATGGGACTCCACCGAGCGGCTTGGCGTCAGGACTCGCGGATACGCACCGTCAGCACGTCACAGGGTGCGTCATGCAAAACGCCGTTGGCGGTGGAACCGAGCAGCAGGCCGAGCCCATGACGGCCGTGAGATCCCATGACAATGAGATCCGCACCTATCTCCCTGGCATGCTTCTTGATCTCCTGGGCGGGCACGCCGAAGGTGATTGTCAGCTGTGGGTTGCTGATTCGGTGATCGTCGCAGAGGGCGGCGAGGGACTTGCGTGCGCTGGCCTCGGCTTTACTTTCGAAATTCAAAGCTGCCGCGGCCAGTCCGGCAACTTCGAGGCCGGTGTAGGCGTGGGATAAGGGTCGGATGACCGTCATGACATGCAGGACACCGCCACCCGTGGCGGCCAGCGCCGTTGCGATGACTTCCGGCGCCTCGTCGGTCAGATCGACCGCCGCGAGAACGGTGGAATATTCAATCATCCGCTGCCCCGGCTCCGGGCGCCTCCGCGGCTTCGCCTTCTTCAGGTACGAAGAGATAAACCCCGATCCTGACGAAAGCGTGCGTCAGCGCTTCCCCCGGCGCGATCGCCTCGGGAATCTCGTAACGCACTCCGGGAAGCGTCTTGAGAAAGGCTGCGATGGCTTTGAGGTCCTCCTCCTCCAGCATGGCGTAGTTGGGCCACGGCATGACCGGATTGGCCGTCCTGCCGTAGTGATCCATCCCCGTTTTCAGAAAGCGCACGATGTCTTCGGCGCGCCAGGCACCCAGCCCGGTCGCCAGGTCGCCGGTCAGGTTTGCGGGAAACACCACGCCAGGCGAACCCTGTTCTTCGGGCGTGTACGCGACGCCGACTTTAGCGCCTGCCAGCCATTCGCCGTGGGCATTACCGAGCAGTGCACCCTCAGTATGGCAGCCGCCGCAGCCGAGGATGTTTGTCAGGTATTCACCGCGCTCGACCATCTCGTCAGCGGCGGCTGACGACGCGGCAATCGCCAGTAGCATTGCTCCGCTTCGGCGAATCCATCGTGTCCTTCGTGACATTGTCGGCTTCTCCTGGGCTGTGTTGGGCTCACCTTGAATTAGCCGGTGGCCAACACCTATCCGTACATTTACCTAGGTTTTTCCTGCGGCACCGGCTCGACGGCAACGTCGGCACCGGGCGCAATCTGCTGGATTTCCGCTTTGACGTCACGGGCGTGGCTGTCGATGAGATCGAGCGGCGTATCGCCGGGGAACGCGAGCACAAGCTGCACGACGGGAATCTGGCCCGAGCGCCAGGAGCGGAGCTCAACCACTTCTGCCACCTGCGAAGCGGCGTCGATGATCTGCCGGCGTTCCGCGTCAGGCAACTCCTCGTCCATCAGCAGGCGCACGGCCGAGTGGCCCACCTGCATGGCGCTGACCAGCACGTAAACACCGATGCCGGCGCCAATCCAGCCGTCCGCCTGCACCCAGCCGAGGTTGCTGAGATAAAGCGCGACAATGACCGCGGAATTGGTCAGGAGATCAGCCTGATAGTGCAGCGAGTCCGCGCGGATGGCCGTCGAGCGCGTACGTTTGATGACGTAGCGTTGGAAAACGACAAGCGCGAGCGTGGCGGCGATTGCCAATGCGAGAATCCACAGGCCCTGGCCCAGGTTAGCCAGCGGTGCCGGCGACAGCAGCTGGCCGATGGCCTGGTAGAGCAGAAAACAGGCGGAGGCGGTGATGGCGATGGCCTGCACCAGCCCGGCGACCGCCTCGGCTTTGCCGTGACCGAAGCGGTGGTCCGCATCCGGGGGCTTCAGGGAGTAATTTACCGCAAACATGTTGATGAGCGACGTGGCGGTATCCATGAGGGAATCCAGCAGGGAAGCGAGCACGCTGACCGAGCCGGTGGTCCACCAGGCGAAGAACTTGGCGATGACCAGCCCGCTGGATACGCTGACCGAGGCGCGGGTGGCGCTCCGCAGCAACCTGCCGATCTGATCTTGACGTTGCGCATCGTTCATCGTGGCGCGATCCTGCCACTCGAAGCTGCCTGCTGCCAGTCAGCACAACCACGTAGGACAGGGAGTTGGTGGCGTCTGTCGAAGCCGATACGATGGGGTTTCAAGTCGCTGTGGTTGTTTTATCCGTGCGTTGGCTCCGCTATTCCCTGTTGCTCATCCTCGCCATCTTCGGCCTCGGCTGGGGCGTCTCTGTGGCGTTGGAGCCAACGCCAGCGGGCCCGCCGGTAGCACCATTGCCGGAGCAGCACACTGAGGCAGTGGTGCAGGTGTACGGCGCCGACGTGTGGGGCTTTCGTGGCAACTTTGCCATCCACACCTGGCTTGCGGTGAAAGCCGAGGGCGCGCGGACCTATACCAGTTATCAGGTCATCGGCTGGCGTCGCGAAACGAGCAAGGTCAGCATCACTACCGGCATGCCGGATCGCCCCTGGTTTCGTTCTCCACCGATACTGCTGCATGAGGTCAAAGGACCCCGCGCACAGGCGTTGATCGAGCCCATACAGCAGGCGGTAGCGAGTTACCCATGGGCCGAGACGTATACGATGTGGCCGGGTCCGAACAGCAACTCGTTCATCGCCTGGATCGCGCTGGAGGTGCCGGAGCTGGGGCTCAACCTCCCGACGAAGGCCATCGGCCAGGGCTGGATGCAGGACAACCACATAGCAGCGGAACCGCTGTAGGCAGCCTTACATATAGAAGCGCAGCACGTCGGGCGAGCCGTTCAGAGGTCGGTACAGGATGATCGGAAGGAGATTCGAGCCGGCAAAGATTTCACCGTCGTGGTAGATGAACAGGCAGCTGATGCCAAACCCCAGGGTACTCCAAGCGGGTGCGGCGGCCCCCGCAACATAGGGTTGTACTGGTTCCGCTCCGCGAAACGCGGTGTCCCACAAGTCCGCGCACGCGGCATTGCTCATCGTGGCGGGATGCGGCCAGCCGTTGGTGAACGTCACGGTTTTGCCATCGAGGTCCAACGTGCCCGGCTCGCCACTGGCGATCCAGGCGGCGCGCGTGTTCACCATGCTGGTGGCAAAACTGCCCGCTGACGCCTGGGCGTGTGCAATCCGGGCATCATCGGTCACGTCGAGAAAACGGGGCAGCACCACCGCGGCGATGATGCCGAGGAGCACAATGACAACCACCAGCTCGACCAGCGTAAATCCTTGGTTTCGCATGTGTTAAGCATAGCCCGCCCATGCAGAGACACCTGCCTAATGGCAATCTTGTTGTCAGGCTACAGGGTGGTTTGCAGGAATATGGCCGCGCCCATGATGACCAGGAAGTAGCCGAACCCTCGTTTGAGCTTGTCTTGTGGTATGCGGCAGCCGAGCTGGCTGCCGAAGAAGCTGCCCAGGATGCCCACGGCCGTGATGATGCCGATCACACCCCAGTCAAGCGCCAGGTTCTCGGCGTCCAGGACGTCCAGGTACTTGTAAAAACCGGCGAGGGACTTGGCGGCAATGATGACGAGGCTGGTTGCCACGGCGCGCTGCATGCTCAATCCGCCCAGAAGGACCAGCGCGGGTACCACCAGGAAACCGCCGCCAACGCCGACGAAGCCCGTGATCATGCCCACGACGAGTCCGTCCAGCGTTACGCTCGTCATGCTCCGGGAGCCGGTGCTGGGCTGCGTGTCGCACGCGAACGGTCGCAGCATGAAATAGGACGCCAGCAGCATGACCAGTGCAAATACCGCCAATTGCACCGTGCCGCTGACGAAAGACGAAGACCACGCGCCGAGGTACGTGCCTGCCATACCGGGCACACCGAAAAGCACGGCGGTACGCCAGTCGACGAGCTTGTCGCGCACGTAGGGGATGGCTGCTGCTGCCGCAATCATACCGACGATGGCGAGCGATCCGGCAATGGCAACTTTCTCCTCCTGTCCCGCAAGATACACGAGTACCGGTACGGTCAGAATGGAGCCGCCTGAGCCCAGGAGACCGAGGCTCAGGCCGATGAGCAGAGCGCCGGGCCATGCGAGTACCACAACCATGTCAGTGTCGTTTTACCGGGATTTTGAAATACACCTGGCCGTTGCTCTCTGCCGGGGGAAAGTTGCCGCCGCGCATGTTGAATTGCACGGCGGGGTAGAGCAGGCGCGGCGCGGCAAGATCCTTGTCACGAGCTTCGCGAAACTCGGCAAACGCCGCCGCGTCGGCGGCGCCTGCAAGATGAATGTTGTCGTTCCGCTCAGCTGCAACGGATGTTTCGTGTTGATACTCGGAGCGGGTTGCAGACCCATAGTCGTGACACATGAAAAGGCGCGTTTCATCCGGCAGGGACAGAATTTTCTGGATGGAACCGAAAAGCGCCACGGCGTCGCCGCCTGGAAAGTCCGTGCGGGCCGTGCCGTAGTCGGGCATGAACAAGGTGTCGCCAACAAAGGCCGCGTCTTCGATCACGTACGTGACGCAGGCAGGCGTGTGACCAGGCGTGTGCATGACACGGATGACACCATCACCCAGAACGAGCTCAGCGCCGTCAGCAACCAGCAGGTCGAACTGACTGCCGTTCGCGACGACGTCCGTTGCGTTGAAGACGCCGGCGAAGATGTCCTGCACGGCGGTCACGCGTTCGCCAATGACGGTGCTTCCACCGAGCGTCTCCTGCACATACCGGGCGGCGGTCAGGTGATCGGCATGCACGTGTGTCTCGAGGATCCATTGGACCTTGAGATTGTGTGCGCGCGCATGGCTGATCAATCGATCTGCGTTGTGGGTGGTGGTGCGTCCTGCGACGGGGTCGTAGTCGAGCACCGGGTCGATGATGGCGGCTTCACCGCCTACGGCAACCACGTAGCTGTAGCTGAACGTGTCCGGATCGAAAAAAGCGGCGATTTCCACGGCTGGGGCGGCCTCAGATAAATAACAAAATAGAATATAGATATAGCGAAAAGAAATATATATCAATCCCATGGGGTCTTCAACCGTTGCGCGCGAAAATCGCGCGCAAGGCCCACATTTCGCGAGATTTCGCTTACTATGGATGGCGTTTGACGATGCCGACGCGGACGCCCGGTAGGCATATTCGTAGCAACTAATTTGACGAAACACCTGAACAGCCCTGGAAGAGGAGGTAGGTGCCCATGTGCGCAGCGGTGGCCGAAATTGATACTTATGAAGACTGGAAAGTAGATGCGCAGCGCAAAGACGAGCTGACCGGTGCGGCCAACTGGCGGCGCCGCGAGGAGAGCACCCTCTACGACTACCGTGTGATTCGCCGCCGTTATGATGAAATCCGCGACGTCCGCAACTCCGGCGACACGCAACGCCTGCTGTTTTATCTGCACGAGGGTTTTCACGGCAACATGGCGGGTATGGGATCACCTGCCCTTTATGGCCGCGCCGAGTACGGCACCAAAGAGCTCATTACCAACTACATCAGCGAGATGGTGGGTGCGCTCGAGGACCTCGAGAACGTACCGGAAAACGAGATCAGCATGCAGGAAAGACTGGCATTCTACCGGCGTGCGGCGGATTGTTTTGGACGCAGCGCGTTGATGCTGAGCGGGGCCGGTTCGCTCGGACCTTTCCATATCGGCGTCGTGAAGGCGCTCAGCGAGCAGCACCTGTTGCCGAACGTCCTCTCCGGCGCGAGCGCGGGATCGATTGTCACCGCCGTTGCGGGCACCCGCCACCAGGACGAGCTGTCGCGCATGCTCTCGACGGACGAAATTCTCAATGCGCTCAGCGGCGGGGATGAACGGCGCACCGGCAGCCAGGTTCGGCGGAAAGATCTCGTTGACCTGGTGCATGAGATCATTCCGGATATGACGTTCGAGGAGGCCCTCGAGGAAACCGGTCGTTACATCAACGTGTCGGTGGCGCCGACGGCGGTCAACCAGCGCTCGCGTCTTTTGAACGCCATCATTTCGCCGAACTGCTGCATCCGGGAAGCCGTGGTTGCGTCCTGCTCCATCCCGGGCATCTTCCCGCCGGTGACGCTTGCGGCGAAAACGGCGTCCGGCGAACGCAAACCTTACATTGCCACCCGCAAGTGGGTGGACGGTTCCATTTCTGACGACCTGCCGGCACGGCGTCTGACACGGCTGTATGGCGTCAACCACTTCATCAGCAGTCAGGCCAATCCGATCGTGTTGTGGGCGCTGCAGGACCCGCACTCCACGTCGCTGGTGTCGCAGCTCGCCTCCGTCTATCAGGCAGCGGTGCGTGACGTCTCGCGTGCGGTCTACCCGTTTACGATGAACCTGGTTCGCAACGTCTATCCCGTGAACATCATGACCCGCATGTGGTTTGGTCTCCTGACCCAGGAGTACACGGCGGATATCAACATTTCACCCTCCACGCGCTTCTTCAACCCGGCGAAGCTGTTGTCGGTGCTGTCCGAAAAGGAAACGCTCCAGCTCATTCAGGCGGGCGAGCGGGCAACGTGGCCGAAGATTGAGATGATTCGCAACTGTACCGCGGTCAGCCGTTACATCGACGCCACGTTGAAGGCAACGGAGGCGAGAGCGCTGCTTGCGGCCTGAGGGTTACAGGCCGAGCACGGCCTTGGCGATGACGTTGCGCTGAATTTCGTTGGAGCCGCCGTAGATACTGGCTGCGCGGCCGAAGTTGTAGTCGCTCACCGCCGTGACGGCAAACTCCGGCCCGGGTGCGGGCTCGTTACTTTCGCCGCGGATCTGTGCAAGCTCGAAGGGCAGGGCATAGTACGTCACCGCTTCGACTCGCAGCGTTTCCAGCGACTGCTGCACTTCGGTGCCGATGATTTTCAGCATCGACGAGATGTCCCCGGGGTTGCCGCCGGCCTCGAGTGCCGCGAGCATCCGCGCTTCAGTCTGCGCCAGCGCCTCCAGCTTCACGCTGGTTGCGTTCAGCCGGTTCGTAAAGCCTGCGTCGTTTGCCAGCGTGGCGCCGGAAGAATTGGTGGCGGTTCTGCTGAAGTTGCGTAACGCGTCCACCGCGCGTCGTGAAGAGGCCACGCCGGCGATGCCGGTACGCTCGTGGCCGAGCAGGTATTTCGCGTAGGTCCAGCCTTTGTTCTCGTCGCCGATGCGGTTTCCCGCGGGTACGCGCACGTCTGTGAAATAGACTTCGTTGAGGTGATGCAGCCCGTCAATGGAAACAATGGGCCGCACTTCGATGCCTGGGCTGTGCATGTCGATCAGCAGAAAAGAAATGCCCTGCTGCGGCTTGCACTCGGTGTCCGTGCGCACGAGCGCGAAGATCCAATCTGCTTTGTGCGCGTTGGTGGTCCAGATTTTCTGGCCGTTGACGACGTAGTCATCGCCGTCGCGCAC
Source organism: Pseudomonadales bacterium (assembly GCA_028285415.1). Classification (GTDB taxonomy): domain Bacteria; phylum Pseudomonadota; class Gammaproteobacteria; order Pseudomonadales; family Azotimanducaceae; genus UBA4421. The sequence goes on along the minus strand of JANQPF010000009.1, from coordinate 910,565 downwards.
CGCGCTCGTCTTCAGCGAAGCAAGATCCGAGCCGCTGCCGGGTTCCGAGTATCCCTGGCACCACCACACGCTGCCGTCGAGGATGCCGGGTAGATGCCGGGCTTTCTGCTCGTCGGTACCGAAGGAATAGATGACCGGTCCGACCATGCCGAGACCAAACGGCATGAGCATGGGCGCACCGGCGAGCGCCAACTCCTCGCTGAAAACGTGCTTCTGTGTGTCGTTCCAACCGGTCCCGCCGTGTTCAACCGGCCAGTTCGGCGCTACCCAGCCCTGTTGAAAAAGCAGGTTGTGCCATTTGGCGCCGGCATCCCGGGATATACCAAACCCCTGTTGGGCGGCGAGTTTGAGATCGTCCGTGAGCGCGCCGGAAAGAAAGGATCGGACTTCGGTGCGGAAGGTTTCGACGTCTGTGGTCATCGTAGTTTCCATCTCCTGATGCCTGCTCGTATGAAAGATGCGTCGAGGCGCATTATGGATCAACGCGGCAGCAGTCCAACAGAGTTCTTGTTGGTGCGTTGTGAAGATCATGTGCAGCCGGTTCTCATTCGGCCATGGTCTTGGTAGGGTCGGGCGCAGCCGCTTCGGCCAATTCCACATGAGGGCGGGAAGAAGGAAGAAGACATGAAGGGCATCGTATTACGACTGTTGATCAACATGCTGGCAATCTGGATTGCCGCCGCCGTCATACCTGGCATCGATACGCACAGCAACGCGGCCCTCGTCTGGGCGGCGATTGCGCTGGGTCTCGTGAACGCCTTCATCCGGCCGCTATTGGTGGTGTTGACCTTTCCGATTACGCTTCTGACGCTGGGCCTCTTCCTGTTGATCATCAACGCGGCGATGTTGAACCTGGCAGCCTGGTTTGTTGACGGTTTTGAGGTGGAAGGTTTCTTCAGCTCGGTCTTTGGCGCCATCGTCGTCAGCATCGTCAGCTGGGCGGGCTCCGCCTTCATCAACGATCGCGGTACTTACGAAGTGATTGAGATACGCAAATGAGTGAACCTGTCCGCTACATCGACCGCTCCCACAACTACTACCGGGCCCAGGGTTTCACGAACGACTATCGTTACGCGCAGCATGAGAACGCGCCGTTCGCGAAGCTCTCGACGCCGCTTGCAGACTGTACGCTGGGTGTGGTCACCACCGCGAGCACCTATCCGCGCGCTTCGCTCGAGCCGCGTAAGGTCGATTCCGGCAGGCTGGAAGACGGGATTTCGCTGTATGCAGACGATCTATCCTGGGACAAGGCTGCTACCCATCTGGACGATCTCAACAGTTGCTTTCCCGTTGCGAGCCTGAACACGCTGGTTGGCGAAGGCGTCATCGGCGCGCTGACCCGACACTTTCACTGTCTGCCGACCGAGTACAGTCACAAGGCAACGCTCGAACATGACGCGCCGGAGATTCATCGTCGCCTCGTTGCCGATGGCGCAGACGTTGCCCTTCTCGTGCCGTTGTGACCGGTGTGTCATCAGACCGTGAGTCTGACCGCGCGTTTTCTCGAGTCACAGGGTATGCCAACCGTCATCATGGGTTCTGCTCGCGACATCGTCGAGCATTGCCGGGTACCGCGGTTTTTCTTCTTTGATGCGCCGTTGGGCAATCCTTGCGGCACCCCCGGCGATCGGCAGATGCAGGACCGCAACGTGCGCGCTGCGGTAGGGCTCTTAGCAGCGGCCGTCGCCGCGGAGACGACTCTGGTCGCGGACGAGTCCTGGGGTGCGGAGGATTGGAAAGATCGTTACATGGCGGTCACGGACGAAAACCGCGAGGCGCTGGCTCGCAAGGGAGAGGAGTTGCGAGCGCGGCGTGCCGAGCGCGTGTCCCGCACTTTCTGACCAGCTGATCCGATTCCACAAATTTCTGCTTGCATCCTGTGTTCTGCTATGGTGTTATACAAAACTAATACACCAAATCACTAATACAGTACCCATACAGTGATTGGGGCCGTAATTGGTCAAGGGCATGGAACTTCGACAGATGAAGACATGGGACGACAACATTCCGATATACCTGCAGGTGCGCGCCACCGTGGTGGAGCGCATCGTGCAGGGCTTTCTTGCGGAGGGGGAGTCGGTGCCGTCGGTACGCCAGGTGGCGGCGGAAGAGAAAATCAATCCACTGACCGTCTCTAAGGCTTATCAGATGCTGGTAGAAGAAGAACTACTCGAAAAACGCCGCGGCCTGGGCATGTTCGTCCGCGATGGCGCGCAGGCCAAGGCGCTCGCGCAGGAGCGCGAGACGTTTCTAGAGGAAGAATGGCCGAGGATTCTCGATCGCATCGAGGGGCTGGGTCTGGATGCGGCAAGCCTCCTGGGAGCGCGCTCATGAACGGCAGCGCGGTGATTCAGGCAAACGGTTTACGCAAAGCGTTCAAGGACGTGAAAGCGCTGGATGGCTTCGACCTTTCCGTCGAGCGAGGCAGGATTGTGGGTCTCATCGGTCCGAACGGTTCCGGCAAGACCACCGCGCTGAAAGCCATGCTCGGCTTATCAAGGCTCGATGACGGAGATCTGAGCGTGCTTGGTTGCAATCCCGCCACGCAGCGGGCGGCAATGATGAGCCGTGTGGCCTACATTGCGGACACCGGCATCTTGCCGCGGTGGATGCGCGTGAAAGATCTGCTCGACTATGCCGAGAACGTGCACCCCAATTTCAACCGCGAGGTTGCCGAGGCGCAGCTTGCCAGCACGGACATCCATCTGTCGAAGAAAGTGCGGGTACTGTCCAAAGGGATGCACGTCCAGCTGCACCTGGCCATTGTCCTTGCCATCGGCGCAGAGCTTCTGGTGCTCGACGAGCCGACGCTCGGCCTCGACATTCTGTACCGTCAGCAGTTTTATGACGCCGTGCTGAACGACTATTTCACGGAAGATCGCAGCATTCTGGTGACCACCCACGAGGTGCGTGAGATTGAGCACATTCTCACGGACGTGGTGTTCATCCACCGCGGCAGAGCCTGTCTGACCTCATCCATGGAAGACATCGCCACGCAGTACGTCAAGTTGACCGCGGGTGAACAGATAAGCGCACCGGCGACCCCGCTCTTTCAGCGTCGTTCGCTGTCCGGAACCGAATACATTTTCCGCGGCGTCCCGGCGGGTGAGCTTGCGGAGCTGGGTGAAGTGTCGACACCAAATCTGGCGGAACTTTTTGTCGCCGTTGTGGAGGGCAGTCATGGGTAGCTTTGTGGGTCTCTGGCTCAGGGAGTGGCACGAGCACAAGAGTGCGTTCGTCTGGACACCGGCGGTGGTCCTTACGCTCGTCCTGCTGGCAGGGCTTTCCATCATGGGGCTCAACGATCACCTCGACGCTGATCTCAGCGATGTCGAGGTGCAGGAGCTGGAAGACAAGCTGGGTGAGAACGGACGCGAAGCCGGCATGCTCGAGGTGCTCACGGCCATGTCACTGGACGCCGCGGGCAGCACCGATGCGGAGCTGGTCGGCAAGATGGACAAACTGCTCGACGGCGTTGCCCAACCGTTCCAGCTCGTCTTCGTGATCGTTGCGTTCTTTGCGCTCATCGGCTGCCTCTACGACGAGCGGCGGGACGGGTCCATCCTCTTCTGGAAGTCGATGCCCGTAGCTGACTGGCAGACCGTGCTCAGCAAGCTCACCTTCGTCTTGTGGCTGGCGCCGCTCGCGACGATCGCCGCGATTCTGATTGCTCAGCTTTTTGCCGTCATCGTCAGCAGCATCTTCGTGGAAAGTGGCATGGGCGGACGGATCTGGGCTGCCAGTGAAATCTGGTTGCGGCCGGTGGAGCTCGTCAGCCGCTACCTGGTCATGGGCATCTGGGTGTTGCCGCTTGCCGGCTGGTTCATGCTGGTCTCGGCGGCCGCCCCGCGTCTGCCGATCCTCTGGGTATTCGGCGTGCCATTGGTGTTGACGATCCTCGAGCGAATCTTCATCGGCACGGAAGGGCTGGCCAGTCTCATTTCCGGTCACATGCGCGCCTGGGGAAGCACCGGCGGGGGTGATGGCGTGCAGATTCTCGGCCACTTTGCGCTCCTCGGCGACTATCGAATCTGGCTGGGCGTGCTGGTGGGCGCGCTGCTGCTCTGGGCAACCACGGTTTGCCGCAACAGGCTGAACGATGCCTAGCAGCGCGCAGAAGTTCTGGGATAAGACCGCGGCACGGTATGCCAAAAGCCCGGTGTCTGATGAAACAACCTATCAGCGGAAACTCGCCGAGACGCAGGCGCTCTTCGCACCGGACATGCGGGTTCTGGAGTTCGGCTGTGGTACGGGCACAACCGCCGTGCACCATGCGCCGCACGTGCGCCACATCGATGCCATCGACATCTCCGAGAACATGCTCGAGATCGGCCGGGGTAAAGCCCGGGAAGCGGGCGTGGACAACGTGACCTTCACTCGCGGCACGCTGGCTGAATTTGGCGCGGCGAACGACAGTTACGACGTGGTGTTGGGTCTCAACGTGCTGCACCTCATCGCGGACTGGCAGGCGAGCATTGCTGAAGCGGCTCGCATTCTGAAACCCGGTGGTGCGCTTGTCACTAGCACGGTCTGCGTCGGTCGATCGAAGCTGCGTTTCATCAAGCTGCTGAATCCGCTCGGCAAGCTGCTCGGCCTCATGCCGGATCTCTACATCCTCACGGAAGAGGAGCTGGCCGCGGAGGTCCGACGTGCCGGTCTCGAAATCGAAACCCAGTGGCATCACGCCCGTGATGGGATTGCGGTCTTCATGATTGCCCGCAAGGGTTAGCCAGCTTGCTTCCCAAGTCTGTTATCGTGCTGCTTCCTCGCGTTAAGGAAGCTAGTCGTGGCAGAACAGGATAGTGCAGGCCGGGTCACCGGGATTGGGGGCGTTTTTTTCCTCGCCAATGCGGACAATGGTGAGCTCGCGCGTTGGTACGAGAGGCACCTCGGGATTCCCATGCAGGACTGGGGTGGTGGAGTCCTCGAGTGGCAGAACGATCGAGCAGAAGACGGTGGCTCAACGGTCTGGCACGTCGGCGCGCAGGACAGCGACTGGTTTGCCCCGAGCGCGGCGCGCTTCATGATCAACTATCGCGTTGACGATCTTGCGGCGCTCATCGCCAAGCTGACCGCTGCCGGCGTGGATATCATCGAAGGCCCCCAGTACCACGAGAACGGCGCGTTCGCCTGGATCCTGGACCCTGAAGGGAACAAAGTGGAGCTGTGGGAGCCGAAGCTCTGGGACGAGAAGAACAAGCGTTAGCCGTCTAAACGCAGGCTTTCCAGCAATGCCCGCAGCCGGTCGTCGTCGAGATCGATTCCGGCGAAGCTGGTGCGGCGAATGACGCCGCCGAAGCGGCTTTTCATCTGCTCGACGACCGACTCCGGTGAGCCCACGATACCAATCGTTTCGACCATCTCATCGGTGATGAGCGCCGCCATGTCATCCGGGCGGTGCGCCCGGTTCAGGGCGATCAGCTCATCCTGTAAATCTCCCCAGCCGTGGATGTCCAGCACCGGTTTGTACGCCACCGTGCACCCGTAGAATGCAATGCGCCCGCGCAGCGTCGCCACGGCTTTGTCCATCGCTTCGTCCGTATCCGCGGCGGCGATCATCGGCGCGTAGTCGAGGCTGAAGTCCTCGAGCCCGCGACCGCGGTCGGCAAGACCTTCCTCGATCGCCGGCAGCGTCACTTCGCGCATGTACTTCTCGGACGAAAACGGATGCATGATCATGCCGTCCGCGACGCGGGCGGCGACCTTCGTCATCAGTGGCCCGGTTGCGGACAGCACAATGCGCGGCCGCGGCGCGTCTCTATTGTCGGGTGTGAACGTGGCCGGCATGAGATCGTGGCGGTAGTACTCACCCTGGTATTCCAGACGCTTCCCGTCGTACCAGCAGTCGAAAATGGCGTTCATGGCTTCGATGAACTCGCGCATCTGCGCGGCCGCCTTGTGCCAGGGCATGCTGAAACGGCGTTCGATGTGCGGCTTTACCTGGGAGCCCAGACCCAGCACGAGCCGTCCGGCGGAAAACGCATTGAGATCGTGCGCCAGCACGGCCATCGACATGGGGTTGCGTGCAAAGGCCACCGCCACGGAGGTGACGAGCTCGAGCGTTTGCGTGTGCTCCGCTGCGACGGTCAGCGGCAGGAACGGATCATGGTTGGTCTCGGCGAGTCGCAGGCCATCGTAGCCGAGCCGTTCGAGGCGGACAGCGGTGTCTTTGATGTTGTCGAGCGTGGCGTTGACCGGGGCGTCGATGCGCATGTTTTTAGTCCCATCCGGATCCCATCGCGAGGACGTCATGCTAACACCGCCCGGTGAAAGTGCTATCCTCAGGCGCATCATGCGTGCTCGGAGGGGGAGATAGGAGCGTGTCCGTTGTCCGATTGATGCTGCGCGGTGGGATCTTTGTTGCCGCGTTGTCCGGCTGCTTAGTCCACGCGGCGACGGGCGAGCGCGAGCAAGACCCGGAAGACCGGTTTGCCAGCGTGTTCGTGGAGCACTGTGCCGTCTGCCACGGCGAGCATCTCGAAGGAGAAGCCCAGGGCACACCGCTGGCAGGCGCGCTGCAGCATGGCGACAGCGTTGACGATCTCGTGCGGAACATCAGCGCCGGGTTTCCCGATCGCGGCATGCCGGCCTGGGCAGAAGTGTTCGATGCTCAGGAGATCAAGAGTCTGGCGCTTTGGATCGCAGAGTTTCGCGGCGGCATGCTGTATACCGATTTCAATATCACAAGCGAGCTGACGCTGCCTGAAACTGCGATCGACTCGGAGCACTATAGATTTACCGTTGAAACGATAGCCGAAGGCCTCGATCCGCTGCCGTACTCACTTTCCGTGCTGCCGGACGGCAGCATGCTGGTGGCGGAAAAGATGCGCGGTTTGCGGCTCGTCTCTCCTGCCGGAGAGGTAGGCAGGCTCGTCTACGGCACGCCGAAGGTATACGACGACGTCCGTGACAGCTCCGTTGGACTGCAGTACGGCATGGGCTGGCTGCTCGACGTTGCCGTACATCCGGATTACGCGGACAACGGGTGGATATACCTGCACTACACGGATCGCTGCGAGGGCTGCAACGCCGTCAGCCGCAAGCTCAAACGCCCGGTTTCCATGAATGCGCTCATGCGCGGGCGCATCCGAGACGGGATCTGGGTGGACGCGGAAATTCTGTGGCAGGCCGATAAGGTGCACTATTCTCCGTTCTCCGACGTGGCTGCGGGCGGGCGCCTGGCGTTTGACCCCGACGGTTTCGTGTTCATGAGCATCGGCATGAAAAGCATGGACGGGATCCAGGACATGACCTCACCGCACGGCAAGGTGCTGCGTCTGCACGACGACGGCAGAATTCCGACGGACAACCCATACGCCAATGATCCGAAAGTGTTGCAAGCCATCTGGAGCGTGGGTCACCGCAGTCCTCAGGGGCTCGAGTTCGATCCCGAGACGCGCGCGCTCTGGGAGACGGAACACGGGCCCCGCGGTGGGGACGAGATCAACCTGCTGCGTCCGGGGCGCAACTACGGCTGGCCACTCTTTTCGCTGGGACAGAACTACGATGGCAGCGAGGTGGCCTACGGCCGGGACAAAGGCTCCGAGCTCGAGCTTGCCGACATCGAGCAGCCGGTCGTGAACTTCACGCCCAGTCCCGCCATCTCGAGCTTTGTGATCTACGCGGGTGACCTGTTCCCGGACTGGCGGGGTAGCTTCCTCGTCGGTTCATTGAAGGCGACAGACCTCTACCGCGTTGAAATCAAGGAGGGCAGGGTGCGTCATCAGGAACTTCTCATCGACGATCTTGCCCGCATTCGCGACATCGAGACCGGCATCAACGGAGAGGTTGTCCTCCTCCTCGAGCACGCCAGCGGCGGCCGCATCGTTCGGCTGGTGCCTGCGCCGGACGAGACGCTGCAGGCTCGCGCGGGCGACTAGTCGCCGCTCTCTTCCAGCGTGTCGCGCAGCAGGTCCAATGCCCCGCGGGTAAACGTCCACATGTTGCGCTCGCGGTCGGCGCTACCGGTTTCGATGGTGATACTCGCTTCGCGCGGACCGTGGATACCAATCACGCTGATTCCCGGCGGGTGGCCGTAACGGGCGCCGGTTGGACCCGCCACGCCGAGTTCGGCAATCCCCCAGGTTGCGCCCAGCTGATCCCGGGCACGCTCTGCAAAACGTAACACCATGGCCTCGGTGAGCGGTTCCAGGCCTTCGACGTCGGCTTTGCGTACGCCCAGCAGCTCGCGCCGGGAGGCCAGCGTGTAGATGACGGAGCCCCCGGTGAAATAGGCAGACGCCCCCGGTACCGCCAGCAGGCTCGCGGATATGAGTCCAGCGGTCGACGATTCAGCAACGGCGATGGTCTCGCCGCGGGCCATGAGCAGCTTGGCTATTTCAGCGGTGTGCCGGGTGAGGTCAGCCATGGTCGTAAGGCGTTGCGATGAGCCGGCGTGGTGAGCGCTTCACGTCGGCAAATTTCTGGATGTCCGCTTCGATCACCTCACGGCTGTCAGCTTCTGAAAAAAACCGTTCTTTGAGGTCTTCCAGGCTGTCGAAGCCGCAGAGCGCAAAGCCGTCGAACGGCGTGCCGTTCAGCGTGCTGACAACGCTCAGCTGGCTGTACTGGCTCATGTAGGCGTGGTGTTTGAGCGCAAGGGGCGCATGTACGTCCCGCCAATGAGCATCGGACTCAGCATGACTCAGGGTCGGATGATGAAGCATGGGGAACAATCCGTACACGGCGGCCGTGCCGGGTTTGATGACCCGTTCGCAGATGAGGTAGAGCCCCACATCGGCCACCGCCTCGAGCGGGTCGAGATTGTCCGTGGTGATGACGCCGAGTGCTGCAAAGGGCAGGCGGCTCGGATCGTCGCGCTCGTCGACGAACAGTCTGCCGCGATGAAGACCCACCAGATCCTGAACCGCGCGCCGGTCTGTGCCGGCGACTGCGCAAAACATCTGCCGCTGCAATTTCCCCTCCCCTGATCGTTCGATCTAACACTCCCGCTGGAACTGCGCCTGCATGGCCTCAATCTCGTCCTTGGGCGTGCGCGTGCGCGGCTTCTGCGCATCGACTATATCGGCCTTCAGCGCCTGACACCATTGATGATGCTCCCAGTAACGGTACGTGTAGTACTGGGCGTTGCCGTCGTCGGGGTTGGCGCAGTGCGTCTGCATGTCCCGCTCAGCCGCCGCTCGCAGTGCCGGCCGCTCACTGTCGTCGATGTAGCGGCGCTCCCCCTTGTAGACGTCATTCGACCAGGCCGGACGCATCTCACCGCGGTCCGTCCAGTAAATCGGCATGGGCTCGCCGAGCACCCCGAGACGGATGCGCGCCTCGTCGCACCTCGCCTGCGCCGTGTTCTGCCGGCTGGCAATTTCGGCCTCCCGGGCCTGTGTCTTGGCTTCTTCCTCGGCGGCGCGGCGGCGGTTGTATTGGAAATCCGATTCTGCGCGGCGCAGCAGCTCCCTGCGGCGCAGCTCACCCTCGTCGGGGGGCAGCACCGGCGGTGCGTCGATGTCTACCGTTTCAGCCTTTTTCGATTCGGGCTTTTTGTCGCTGAAGTGGACCTTGCCGTTTTCGTCGACCCAACGGTAGACCGCAGCCGTGCCCGGGAGGGTGGAGAGCGTTGTCAGCAGGAGAAGGAGAATCGTGGAAACGGATTTGAGCATCGCGTCGGTGCATTAACTCAGCATCCTTCATTTTGCCGGATGGACGGCGACGGTGTCAGTGACCTGCCCCCCAGTTTGTGAGAACCAGCGCTGTTTGAAGATGCGCCCTGGGTAACGTTTCCGATTTAAATGATAATGAGATTGATTATCATTAAGATTCGTATATGATCTGGCGCCTCGGACATAATGATGGGAAGACTTGAGTCATGGTTAGACCTCTGGCAATGCTGATTCTGGCGTTCGCAGTACCCGCGCAGGCAGCGGCGAGCGAGCCTGCTCCCGCTGAAGAAACCATCACGGTTGTTGGCACCAGAACGGAGCGCACGCTCGAGCAGGTGGGCGCGACGATTTCCGTGATCAGCGAAGAAGAGATCGAGCGCCAGATCGTGCGAGACATTGCAGACCTCGTGCGCTATGAACCCGGTGTCAGCGTCAGCGGTACAGGCAGCCGCTTTGGCCTGTCCGGCTTCAACATTCGCGGCATCGAAGGCAATCGCGTGCTGACCATCGTTGATGGCGTGCGGGTGGCCGATGAATTCAGCTTCGGTCCGTTCCTTAGCTCACGCCGGGACTTCGTCGATGTCGACAGCGTGGCTGTGGTCGAAATCGCCCGCGGACCCATTTCGTCCCTGTATGGCAGCGATGCCCTGGGCGGCGTCGTGTCGTTCACGACCAAGGGACCGCAGAGCTATGTCAACGCGGACAACCCATTTTATGCGGGGCTAAACGCGGGATACTCGAGCGACGATTCGAGCTTTGCCACCTCAGCGACGCTCGCGGCAGGCAATGATCTGATTGCGGGTGTCCTCACGCTGACCCGTCGTGAAGGTGACGAGACCGAAACGCAAGGGTCGAGCGGCGGCGTTGCAGCCGCGCGGCAGGAAGCAGACCCACAGGAAAACGAAACGAACAGTCTCGCAGCAAAGATTCGCTTTGCGCCCTGGGAGAACCACTCTTTCGATGTCGCCTACGATCTCTACGAACAGGAAACCGATGCACAGATTCTCTCTGATTACGGCCTCTTGCTCGGCGGCTTTGGTCCGCCGACGCTGATCAATTCGCGCAACGCGTTCGATGAGCGTGAACGAGACAAGCTGACGTTGGGCTATCAGTACAACGCCGAAGAAGGATTCCTGAATCGCGTTGATCTCAAAGTGTATCGGCAGACCTCCGAGAGCAACCAGCTCACCAACGAAGCGCGCACGCCCGTATCCGGTCCGCAGACCCGGTTCCGCTACTCGGAGTTCGAACAGGAGATTGATGGTGCGTATTTGCAGCTTGGCTCGGACTTCAACGTCGGGAATTCGACCCACGCGGTGACCTACGGGGTGGATTACTACGTCATCGACAGCGTGTCATTGCGCAATGGCGGCACGTTCGACGCAGCGGGAGTCCCACAGTTCGAATTCTCGCCGTTGCCGACCCGCGACTTTCCGATCACAGAAGTCACCCAGACCGCGTTTTTCATTCAGGACGAGATTGTCATGCTGGATGAGAAGCTGCGCCTGACGCCCGGTCTGCGATACGACCGGTTTGATGCGGACACCGAAGTCGACGCCGTCTATCTAGCCGGTAACCCTGGCACGACGGCGCCCGAGGATTACGACGACTCAGAGGTCACGCTGTCGTTTGCAGCGCTCTACCAGTTCTCTGACAACGTCTCGGGCTTCACGCGCTACAGCGAAGGCTTCCGCGCCCCGCCTTACGACGACGTCAACGTCGGATTCACCAATCCGCTGGGCGGGTACAAGACGATCTCCAATCCCGACCTTGTGTCCGAAACCAGCCAGGGTCTCGAGGTTGGCATCCGATTTCAGGGTGAATTCGGGGACGTAAACCTTGCCGTGTACCGCAATGAATACGAAGACTTCATCGAGTCGCTGGCCATTGCGCCTGAGTTTCTGCCGTTTGGCGGCATCGATCCGGCAGATGGGTTCCTTACCTTCCAGTCGATTAACCGTGCTGAAGTGGAGATTGACGGCATCGAGCTCAACGGCTACCTGGAGCTCGGCGCGTTCAGCGACGCGTTGGACGGATTCGGCGTGCGCTACGCGGTCGCCTATGCCGATGGCGAGGACACCGACGCGGACGAGCCGCTGGATACGATCAACCCACTCACCGGCGTGATTGGTCTCGTTTATGACGCACCCGAGCGAAACTGGGGTGGCCAGCTGGTGGTCACCGTGGTTGAAGGCAAGGATGGCAGTGACATCTCTTCGGCCAGCGGGCGCCTGGAAACGTCCGGATACGGGATTGTCGATTTGCTCGCCTACTACGACTTCACAGAACACGTGTCGTTGAACCTTGGCCTCTTCAATCTGGCGGACAAGGAATACATTCGCTGGGCGGATACTGTCTCGATTGGTGGCGATGCGCCTGAACGTTTCACTCAACCGGGCTTCAACGCGGGCGCGACGCTCAAGGTAACCTTCTAAATGAAGCTCTGCGCTGTTCTCTTGAGTTTGACCAGCGTCGTTAGCGCCCCGGCGTTTGCCTGCGACGACGACGCCGAGATCCAGCACGACGCATCGCGACTGGTGATTGCGGGTGGCTCGATCACCGAGATCATATATGAGCTGGGTCTCGAGGGTCAGATTGTTGGTGCAGACAGGACGTCAAACTACCCCCCGGCTGCGCTCGAGTTGCCGCAGGTGGGATACGTGCGCAATCTCTCCGCCGAAGGCCTGCTGGGATTGCAGCCGACGCTGATCCTTGGCGAAGACGATATGGGTCCAGAGGCCGTTGTCAGTCAAATACAGGCTGCCGGCATTGATATCGTGCGCATTCCCGAAGCGCATTCCATCAATGGTGTGCTCGAGAAGACCGCATGCGTGGCGCGTCTGGCGGGTGCTGAAGGGGGGGCGTATCGGACGCTGCGCGACAGGCTGGATGGCGCAGCCGCACGCTTACAGAAAGTCGCCCGCGACGGCGCGCCGAGAGTTGCGCTGCTTTTAAACCTCACGGACGGCGTGCCTACAGCCGGCGGGTCGGATACGTCGGCGGACGGGCTCCTACAAATGGCAGGCGGCCGCAACGTATTCACCGAGTTCGACGGCTGGAAACCTGTTTCTCTCGAAGCCATGGCCAGGTCCGATCCGGAATTTGTGGTCATGCCGCTTCGCGGTGTGGAAGCTGCCGGCGGGATTGATGCGGTGGTCGCCCATCCTTCCCTGCGTTTGACGACGGCCGGCCGTAACCGGGCGATCATTGCCATCGACGGTATGGCCATGCTTGGCTTTGGCCCACGCACGCTCGGTGTCGCGGTGTCTCTGGCCGAAACGTTCGGCACTCTGGAGTCCGGGGCCGGTGAGTGAATCCATGGTGCTGCCGCAAACGGGCAGCCGCGGTTTCGCGATAGAGCAAAAACGCCTGCTCGGGGTGATTCTCCTGGGTGTAAGTCTCGTTGCTGCGATTCTGACTGCGTTCGCCATCGGTGCTGTGCCGCTGCCGGTCTGGCAGCTCTTGACCGGGCAGGCTGGTGAGTTCGAGCAGATGGTGTTTGCGGATATCCGCGCGCCGCGAGTTGTTCTAGCGGCCGCAGTGGGTGCCGTTCTAGGCCTCGCCGGAGCTGCGTTGCAGGGCTTGTTTCGCAATCCCTTGGCTGATCCGGGCCTCATTGGCGTTTCCGCGGGCGCTGCGCTTGGCGCAATCTCCATGATTGTGCTGGGTGACGCGCTGATAGTGCCGGCGTGGCTGAGCCCTTTCCTGTTACCCCTGGCGGCGGTTGCGGGTGCGCTTGCTGTGACAACCTTCCTGTATGCGTTTGCCAGCTATTACGGTCACTTCAGTATCGTCACTTTGCTGCTCGTTGGAATTGCCGTGAATGCGCTGTCAACGGTGGGGATAGGGGCTTTCGAATATCTCAGCGATGATCGACAGCTGCGCTCGCTCGTCTTCTGGATGATGGGCAGCTTTGGACGCGCCGAATGGCAGACGGTCTTGCCTGCGTTGGGCTTCATGGCGATTGCATCGATCATGCTGCTCAGGCAGGGGCGCGCGCTGGACCTCCTGCAACTGGGCGAAGCGGAGGCTTCGTTTCTCGGTGTGCGAGTCAGCCTGCTCAGCGTCTAGTTGTACTCGGCGCTGCGGCTGCCGTAGGTGCGGGTGTGGCACTGTCGGGCATCATAGGCTTTGTGGGCCTCATCGTGCCGCATCTGGTGCGTCTCATGATCGGGCCGGGTCATGTCTTTCTTCTGCCGGGTTCCATGTTCCTGGGTGCAGCGCTCATGGTGCTGGCGGATCTCATGGCGCGGACGGTCATCGCCCCGGCGGAGCTGCCTGTCAGTCTGGTGACGAGTGCACTCGGTGCACCGTTTTTTCTGTGGTTGATTGCGCGGGTACGGGCGACATGAGTGATGTATTGATTGCGCACGAAGTCTCTTGGAGACAAGGTGGCAGAAACATCGTAGAAGGCGTCAACGTTGACTTTCCGGCAGGTCAGGTAACGGCAGTGGTTGGGCCGAATGGCGCTGGCAAAACCAGTTTGCTGCGGCTGTTGAGCGGCGAGATCATACCCGGCGATGGCTGGATCTCCATCAACGGCAAGCGGCTGGCCGACGTCCCCCTGCTGGAGCGGGCGGAGCTGCGCAGCGTCATGACGCAGAGCAGCCGGGTAGTGTTCGATTTCCTGGTTGAGGAAATTCTGTCGATGGGCTGGTTGCATCGTGATTCAGTACGCTTTGCAGATGCGCTCAACTGGGTAATCCATGCCTGTCACATCGACGCTTTCATTGGCCGACAGTTCAATTCCCTGTCGGGCGGCGAACAGCAGAGGGTGCAGTTCGCGCGCGCGCTGCTGCAGATTTGTCCCGAGTTCAGTGACGGGCTGAGCGGACGCTATCTGCTGCTGGATGAGCCTTCGGCAAGCCTCGACGTTGCGCACGAGTTGACTGTATTCGGGCTCATGCGACAGGCGGCCGCACACGGTGTCGGGGTCGCCGTGGTCATGCACGATCTGAATCTGGCGAGCCGCTTTGCGGATCAGCTGATCCTCATGCAGAGGGGACGAGTGATTCGCCAGGGTCCCACAGAATCCGTACTTCAGGCGGAGACACTCAGCGCGGTCTACGACACGCCCATGCGGGTGGAGCGGCATGCAGAGTTGGATCGCCTGGTTGTTTACTCATAAGGAGAAGTTAAGTGTTCATCGCAATGAATCGTTTCAAAATTACGCCTGGTTTCGAAGACGGCTTTGAGCAGGTCTGGCGCGAGCGGGACTCGTATCTGGAAAGTGTGCCCGGATTCAAGGCATTCAATCTCTTGAAAGGGCCGGTGACGGACGAATTCGTACTCTATGCCTCTCATTCAACCTGGGAATCTCGAGACGCTTTTCTCGCATGGACGGAGTCAGATGCGTTTCAGAAGGCTCACGCCCAGGCGAGTGCCCCCAAAGGCACCTATCTCGGCCATCCGGACCTTGAAACGTTCGAAGCAGTTCTCTAGGCAGATCAGTTCCCTGCAGCCCGGCCGGTGCCTTGCATTGCAGTGCCGGGCGGGCCTTCCCAGCTGGCGGCTTGTCGCAGCGGTTGGCAGTCCTCGCCGGTCAGCAGTCTGAAGAGCGCAGCGTTCTGCGCCGCTGATGTACGCCGGTTGGGGATGAATTGCACGTGTGATGTGGCATCCGCATGGATGTCCACATGAATACCCCACAGCGGCTCGGTTTGATTGGGTACGGCCGAATAGCGGACGTCGATGATGTTGGCGCTGCCGTTGTGGGGTGCCAGATAGTCGTCGGAAAACCAGCGGAAGCGTTCGATGTCTGCAGCCTGCTGACTGGTTGGGTCGAGCGCAGGGAAGTGCCGTGAGACGTCGAGCTTCTCGACGCGCACGCCGGGACACCAGTTGATGTCCATCCCGGCACGGATGGCGTGAACGTGGTAAGCGTCATCGTGCTCATAAATGGCCTTCCACACCAGCAGGTTGGCAAACCCGGCCTTGACGCTGAGCCGTTGTGGCTCGTGGCCGAGGGTCGCCGCCAGTTCCCGCGCGGCGTCTGTAGCGCGGCTGTTCTGAATGACGCCGATGCTGAGGTACGTGACTGCCCAGACGATGCCGAACAGCGCGAGCCTGGTGCTGCGCCGCTTGAGGGACGCAATGACAAGCACGAGCAGCGGCAGCGTGAACAGCGGATCGACGACCGAGACGTTGTTCCAGGCCACATGCACGTTGCTGAACGGCCAGAAGAGCTGCGTGCCGTAGGACGTGCAGGCATCCAGAAGGCCGTGGCTGGCGTAGCCGACAAATGCAGCAAGGTAGGCCTGCTTGAAAGTCAGCGGGTGTTTGAACAGGCGAAACAAAACGCCGCTCACGATCAGTGCGCCGACAGGGATGAAGATGAGGGCGTGGGTGAAGTGTCGGTGGTACTCGAGAAAGAGCAGCGGGTCCGTATCGGAATTGATGAATACGTCCAGATCCGGCGCCATACCCGCCAGACACCCGAATATCGCCGCCGCGCGGATCGCCTCCCGGCGTGAGGTGGCCTGGGCGAACGCCGAGCCGATTGCTCCCTGACTGATGGGATCCATCTGGCGGTGGTACTCCCGCGCGCTAGCCGACGAACATACCGCCGTTGGGATAGAGCGTGGCGCCGGTGGTGTAGCTCGACTCGTCGCAGGCGAGGTACAGGGCGGTATTGGCCATTTCAACAGGTCTGCCGAGACGTCCCATTGGGGTCATGCCCTTCATCATGTCGAGCCCTTCGGGGTCGTCCTGCATGCCCTGGGTCATGGGCGTTTCGATGAACCCGGGTCCAATCGCGTTGACGCGTATGTTGTGCTCGATCATTTCCATGGCAAAGGCGTGGGTGAGCATGGCAACGCCGGCCTTGGAGACGCAATAGTCCACGGCGCCGGGCAGCGCCACGCGGGCAGCCGTAGAAGCGATATTGACGATGCTGCCACCGTTGCCGAGCGCAATCATGTGTCGGGCTGCGAGACGGTTGGTCAACATGACGCCGGTCAGGTTGATCTGGAGCACGCGATTCCAATCTTCCAGGGGTTGTTCAATCAGCGGATGGTCGGGCCCGTCGTTGGCGTTGGCCGTGCCGCTGACGTAGTTGGCGCTGGCAACGCCGGCCGCCGCCACGACGCAATCGACGCGACCGAGCTCATTCACGCTCTGGTCGAAGAGCGCGCTGATCTCCTCCTCGAAGCAGACGTTCGCCTCCACGCCAATGACCTGGCCGTTGGTGGAATTGCGAATGTCACCGACGGCGCTTTCGATGCGCTCGCCGCCGATGTCGCTGATGACAATGTTTGCGCCTTCCTCCGCAAATCTGATTGCGCAGGCTTTGCCGATGCCGCTGGCGCCGCCGGTGATGACCGCCACCTTGCCTTCGAGTCGTGCTACCGCCATTTCTCCCCCTTGATGTTAATCGTGTAGTGTAAGCCGCCTGGAGGAGGGATTATGCAGCAATTTGAAGATCGGGTAGCGGTTGTGACGGGTGCCGGCAGCGGTATTGGTCTCGGCATGGCGCGGGCGTTTGCCGCCAGAGGGATGCACCTCATGCTCGCGGACATGGACGCCGGTACGCTGGACGCGGCGGTCGCGGAATTCACGAAAGACGGGGTGCGCGCGGCCAGCATGACCTGCGATGTGTCGCGGCTCGAAGAGGTCGAGGCGCTGGCTCAGGCAACGCTCGACACCTACGGTGGCGCGCACGTGGTCTGCAACAATGCGGGCGTTGGCATCCCCACGTCCGCACGCAACATGAAGCTTGCAGATTGGGAGTGGATCCTCAACGTGGATCTCTGGGGACCCATCTATGGCGTCAAGGTGTTTCTACCCCTGCTCGAAGCACAGGATGAAGGCCACATCAACGCAACGTCCTCCATGGCCGGACTGATCTCCAGCCAGATGATGGGTGCCTACAACGTGGCAAAACACGGTGTGGTAGCCCTGATGGCGGCGGTGGAGCGGGAGCTGCGCGCGAAGAAAACCAACGTCAGGGCGTCGGTACTGTGTCCCGGGCCGATCAACACGAATATCTCAAGGAACTCGGTGACGCTGAGGCCCGGACAGGCCAAACCGAAGGCAGATGGCGACAAAGCGGGCAAGGTGGCCGCAAACATACAGGCGGCGCTCGAGGAAGGGATGCATCCTAACGACGTCGGTGAGCTCGTCGCGGCTTCGATTGCCGAGGACAAGTTCTGGATTCTGACGCATCCCCGGTATGCCAAGGCGGTGCAAAAGCAGCTCGACGCGCTCAATGACGACCAGACGCTGACCCGCGCTTAGCGGAGATCGAAGCGCTCAATCGGTCGCGGCCCAGCCTTTGTCGTAGTCCGCGCTGAATCCCGGGCCGCGGATTTTGAGGTGTTTGATCTGCCACGCACCGTCGACTCGCGCGTATTCCTCGTGATAGCGGGTGGCCTGCCATTTGGCCTGGTTGTCTGCGCGAAAAGTGAACGGACCGAAGAAGTACCATGTGCCGCGGGCCGTATCGCCGTCCACGTCGATGCGCGGGTTCATGGTCATATGCTGCGAGAAGCTCATCATGTCACGGAACCGCTCGAATAGAGCGCGGATCTCCTCGCGCCCCTGGGCCGTGCCGATGCCGCGTCCTTCCCAGATGCCATCCTCGGTGAAAATCTCGACGATGCGGTCCGGATTGTGGTCGTCGTCGCAGATTTCGCAGTACAGCGCCTTCAGCTGCTTGATTGCCTCAATATCTTCCATGCGCGTAATGCGCGCGTTCAACGCTTCCAGATCCACGTTCCCCTCCGTAACCGGAAAACGCTACAGTGTTCCAGGTCCACTTGGTATGCAACCGTTTGCGACCCTCACGCATCCATATTCAGTTGAGACGAACTAAAAACGGCGCATCTGCGACCTCAGAGATGTGCTGAAAAAACAACAACCAACAGGGATAAAGACGTGCTTGAGATCGCCAATCTGAACAAAACCTACGATAACGGTGTGCAGGCGCTGAAAGACGTCTCACTCACTATCCCCAAGGGCATGTTCGGCCTGCTTGGTCCGAACGGTGCCGGTAAATCGACGCTCATGCGAACGCTCGCGACGCTGCAGACCCCCGACTCCGGCGGGGTCAGCCTGGACGGCATCAACGTGCTCGATGACGTTGATCAGTTGCGTCGCGCGCTGGGCTATCTGCCGCAGGAGTTCGGGGTCTATCCACGGACGTCGCCGCTGTCATTTCTCGAACACGTTGCGGTGATGAAAGGTGTGGTGAACGGCGGTGAGCGCAAATCGCTCGTCGAGCATCTACTGGTGCAGACCAATCTATGGGAGGTACGCAAGAAGAACATGACCACCTTCTCCGGCGGCATGAAACAGCGTATTGGCATCGCTCAGGCGCTGATTGGCGATCCTTCCCTGATCATCGTCGATGAGCCGACCGCCGGTCTCGACCCGGTGGAGCGCCGACGGTTCCACAACCTTCTGGCAGACATTGGTGAAGAGGTTGTCGTGATCCTTTCCACCCACATTGTCGAAGACGTTTCGGATCTATGCTCGCGCATGGCCGTCATGGCTGGTGGCAGCATTCTCGACGAGGGTGAGCCTCACGAGCTGATCGCGGCGCTCGAAGGAAAGCTGTGGCGGCTACTTGTAGCCAATGGCGACGTCGAGTCGTTGAGGACGCAGATTCCGGTGCTCACAAGCAAGCGTGTGAGCGGAAAAACAGAGGTGAAGGTACACGCGGATACTGCGCCCGAGGGGTTCGAAGCTGCAGCGCCGACGCTCGAAGACGTCTACTTCGCGACCCTGCGTGCCGCAGGCTTCAGCGTGGATGTCGACTGATGTGGGAAGTATTCAAATTCGAGTGCCGCTATCAGCTGAAGTCACCGCTCTTCATTGTGCTGGCGGTGGTCTTTTTTCTCTTTGCGTTCATGATCATCGCGGCCGAGAGCGTGCAGCTGGGTGGCATTGGCCGTAATCTCAACATCAACGCGGCATGGTCAATCGTCTATACCCAGTTCTTTTTCAGCCTGATCGGCATGCTGGCAGCCATTGCCATCGTGTCCCAGGCGATCACTCGTGACTATGAGCTCAAGACGGCCGAGCTCCTCTTTGCCACCGGTATCGGCGCACGTCAGTTCCTGCTGGGTAGGTTTTTCGGCGCGGGCCTCTTCGGCATTGGTGTGGGGGTTGCGGCCATTCTGGGCACGCTCGCCGGATCGGTCATGCCATGGCTCGACGCCGAGAAGGTGGGTCCGTTTACGCTTGCGCCGTTCCTCTATGCGTTTGCCGTCGTGACGGCGCCGAATCTCTTCTTCTCCGCGGCACTGTTTTTCTCCGTGGCGGCGCTCTTCCGCTCGATGATTGCCGCCTTCACCGCGGCAGTGGGATTTCTGGTCCTCTATATTGTCGTCGGTAATCTCGTGGACCCTGAAGACATCACCGTCTTTGCGGTACTCGACCCGTTCGGTCAGACGGCGTTTGCCGAAGTCTCCCGTTACTGGACGGTGTATGAACGCAACAACGAGCTGGTGCCCGTTACCGGTAACCTGCTCGCAAATCGTCTCCTCTGCGTGGGTCTCGCAATGGCCATGCTCGGCTTCACGGCCTGGCGTTTTCGCTTTAATCTGAACCCAAGCCCGTTCCGTCGCCGGGCGCGCAAGTCCGCGAAAGTCCAGCTCACCCCGGCAATGAGCCCTAAGCCTGAAGTCACCCGGGTATTCCGCACGGCGACATATTGGCGCCAGCTCCTTTCGCAGATGCGCATGGATATCGGCGGGATCGTCAAGAGCATTCCGTTTTATGCCGTTCTCGGCTTTGCCGCCCTCAACGTCTGGGGGGGCTTTCTTGGTGCCAGTCAGGCTTTCGGCACGCCGCTTTTACCCATCACCAGCGCGCTGCTGCAGGCGATTGCAAACAGCTACGTGTTTTTCATTCTGCTGATCATCATCTACTACGCCGGTGAGCTCGTTCATCGTGAGCGCCAGACCGGTGTTGCCGAGGTTGTCGACGGCACACCTTTTCCCAGCGTTGTCATGGTGGCCAGCAAAATCGGTACGTTGTGGTTCATCGTGACCTGCCTGCTGCTGTTTGCCATGGCGGCAGCAGTGCTCATGCAGATCATCGAGGGGTATACCAACTTCGAGTTTGGTTTGTACTTCCAGTCACTGTTTTTCGTCCAGGGAGGGTTCTTTTACCTCCTCTGCGTTCTGGCCGTGTTCGTGCAGGTACTGGCTGGTAACAAGTGGCTCGGGATGTTGGCCATGCTCGTGATCTTCATCGTATTTCAGACGCTGTTCAGCATCGACTTCCAGCACGGGCTCTACAATTTCGGCACGCCGCCGGCACCGCATTCCGATATGAACGACTATGGGCACTATTGGATGCCGCTCGCAGCCTTCACCGCGTACTGGGCGTTCTTCTGCGTGCTGTTGACGATTGCCGCACATCTCTTCTTTACGCGGGGCAACGTGTTCGGATTTGCCGAGCGCGCGGACGTTGCGCGCTCGCGCGTCACGCGATCCGTTGCTGCAATCTCGGCCCTTGCGACGCTGGCGTTTGTCGCAACGGGCGCATGGATTTTTGTGAATACCAACGTCGTCAACGAATATCGCACGACCGACGATGTGGAAGCACAGCGGGCTGAATACGAAAGAACCTACAAACGCTATGAGATGGCAACCCTGCCCGAAGTGCTGGACGTCGACAGTGAAGTGGATCTGTTTCCCGACGAGCGACGACTGGAAAGCCGCGGTCGCATGCGTCTCGTCAACGAGTCGGACGAGGTCATCAGCAGTCTTCTCGTCAGCACCCATCCATTCATTGCGGTCAACGCTCTGGATCTGGACGGCGCGACGCTGGGCGAACAGGATCTCGACAATGGCGTGCACATGTTCGCCTTTCCCGAAGGACTGGCGCCGGGTAGCGAGGCTCATCTGCAGTGGGACCTGACGTGGGATCATGACGGCTTTGCCAATCCGAACGAGCGGGCCGTGCTTGGCCCGTCCAGCGATCGTGTGGTGGCGAACGGCACGTTCGTCAACAACACTGAAATCATGCCGATTATCGGCTACAACGGCGCGCTCGAGCTTTCTGATCCGAACACCCGCCGCGAGCAGGAGCTGCCGCCGGTCCAGCGCCTGCCCAAGCTCGGCGATCCCTTCTGGCTGTACCGGTCGCAGCTGGGGCTTGCCAGGCGCACGAACTTCCGCACGACGTTTTCAACCACTCCCGATCAGACCGCGGTGGCGCCGGGATATCTCGTCGGTGATGTGGAAGAGCGGGACGGGCGCCGGTACTTCACCTACGAGATGGATGAGCCAATCTGGCCGTTTTTTGCCTTCGTGTCCGCGCGCTACGAAGTCGCCCGCGACAGTCACAACGGGGTGGCGATAGAGGTTTATTACGATGCCAAGCACCCCTACAACATTGAGCCGATGATTCGCAGCACGAAGAAGTCCCTCGACTACTTCAACGCTGCGTTTTCACCGTATCAATACCGTCAGTTCCGCATTCTCGAATTTCCGCGGTATCAAACGTTTGCCCAATCATTCCCCAATACCATTCCGTACAGCGAAGGTATCGGCTTTGTTGCGGATCTCAGGGACGAAGACGCTCTGGACCTCGTCTTCTACGTCACCGCACATGAGCTGGCCCATCAATGGTGGGGTCACCAGGTGGCGGGCGCGCAGATGCAGGGGATGACCGTCATTGTCGAAACCCTGGCGCAGTACTCTGCGCTCATGGTCATGGAGGAAGAGTACGGACCGGACAAGATGCGGCGTTTTCTGCGCTATGAGCTCGACCGTTACCTGCAGCAGCGCGGCGGTGAGATCATCGAAGAGCTGCCGCTCATGCTTGCGGAGAATCAGCAGTACATCCACTACCAGAAAGGCAGTCTGGTCATGTACGCCCTCAAAGACGTGATCGGCGAAGACAACGTCAATCTGGCGCTCAGGAATTTTCTCGGCAAATGGGCTTATGGCACCGGCCCGTTTCCGACGACGCAGGATCTGGTGGATGAAATCCGTGCCGTTGCCGCGCCGCAGTACCAGGACTTCATCACCGATTTGTGGGAAAAGATCACGGTCTACGACCTGCGCGTAGGCGACGTTGAGGTGACCCCGGTGGAGGACGAGTGGGAGGTACGCTTTATCGCGTCAGCGACGCAATACGATGTGGACGGCCAGGGGCGTGAAAGCGAAGTGCTGTTGGATACCTGGGTCGACTTTGCCGTCTTTCCGGAAGAGCCGGAAGCGCTCGAGGACTATCAGCTGCCCGAGCCCCTCTACTTCGAGAAAAAGCGGGTGGCAACGGGAGATACCGAGATTGTCGTGCGGGTCAAAGACAAGCCCCGTCGCGTCGGTGTGGATCCGTACAACAAGCTCATCGACCGCAATCCGGAGGACAATCTGAAGTTCGTCACGGTTGAAACCTGACCTGCGCGCCGTTTTCGGACCCTTTCCAGAGGTAGGCTGAACTGCGAGAATAACAGGTTTAGTTTCAGCAAAACGCCTGAAGTGGCGGCGAGAGGTGAGTTTTGAACGATTTTGACGTAGTCATCGTGGGTGCGGGTATTTCGGGGATCAGCTCCGCGGTGCATCTGATGGAACAGTGCCCCGGCAAGAGCTATACCATCCTGGAGAGCCGCGAAGCGCTCGGTGGCACCTGGGATCTCTTTCGCTACCCCGGTATCCGCTCCGATAGCGACATGCATACGCTAGGCTTCAGCTTCAAACCCTGGCGCGAGGCCAAGGCCATTGCCGATGGCCCTGCGATCCGCAAGTACCTCCACGAGACCGTGGATGAATATGGCATCCGCGACCACATCCGCTGTGGTTACAAGGTCACCGCCGCCGACTGGTCCAGCGATGACGCGCGCTGGACGGTGACAACCGAACACAAAGGCCGCGTGGAATCCTTCACCTGCAACTTCCTGATGATGTGCAGCGGTTACTACAACTACGACAAAGGTTATACACCCGAATTCGACGGTCTCGAAGACTACCGCGGCACCCTCATTCATCCACAGCACTGGCCCGAAGATCTCGACTACGATGGAAAGAAGGTGGTTGTCATCGGCAGCGGCGCCACTGCGATGACGCTGGTACCGGCAATGGCTGACAAAGCAGCCAAAGTTACGATGCTGCAGCGTTCGCCCACCTATGTCGTCTCCCGTCCGGACCAGGACAAAATCGCCAACTTCCTGCGCAAGGTGCTGCCGGAGAAGTGGGCTTACGCCATTACCCGGTTCAAGAACACCAAGCTGCAGGCTTACATGTACAAGCGGACGCGCGTGGCACCCGAGAAGGTCAAGGCGCGTCTGCTCAAGATGGTGCGCGACGGGCTGGGGCCGGACTATGACGTGGAAAAACACTTCACTCCAACCTATAACCCCTGGGATCAGCGTCTCTGCCTGATTCCCAATGCGGATCTCTACAAAGCCATCCGCTCGGGTAAGGCTGAGGTTGTGACGGAAGAGATTGACCGCGTCACCGAGCATGGGGTGCGCCTCAAGACGGGCGAGGTGCTGGAGGCGGACATTCTCGTCACGGCTACCGGCCTCAACCTGCAGCTTCTGGGTGGCACTCAGTTTGCCGTCGACGGCGCCCCCGTCGACTTCCCGAGCACCGTCACCTACAAAGGCATGATGTACTCGGACATTCCCAATCTCATACAGACGTTCGGCTATATCAACGCGTCCTGGACGCTGCGCGCGGATCTCACCGCCGAGTATGCGTGCCGCGTCATCAATCGCATGGACGAGCTGGATGTCGCGCAGGTGACGCCAAGGCTCAGAGAAGAAGACAGAAATATGGTGCTTGGCCCCTGGATACAGGACTTCTCAGCGGGCTACATGCAACGTGTGATGCATTTCTTCCCGAAGCAGGGTAGCGACCCCTGGCGCAACACCCAGGACTTTGACCTCGACAAGAAGCTCATCCGCAACGCTCCGCTGGAAGACGGCGCGCTGACCTTTGGTCCGTCCCCGGTGGAGGCCAGAGGGCCGGCGCGTGCAGGCACGGACGAGAAAGCTCGCAGCGCCGCATGACGCATGCAGATCTGGGTAGACGCTGACGCCTGTCCGCGTGCGGCCAAGGAGGTGCTCTTTCGCCTGGCGGACCGCCGTCGTGTGATGGTCACGCTGGTCGCAAACCAGCATCTTGCAACGCCGCGGTCGAAGTACGTGCAGTCGGTTGTCGTTCCGAAAGGGTTCGACGTTGCCGACAACGAGATAGTTGCCCGCGTAGACGCAGATGACCTGGTGGTCACGGCGGATGTTCCACTGGCGGACGAGATCATCAGCAAAGGCGGCGCCGCGTTGAATCCTCGCGGCACGCTCTATACGCCGGAAAACGTCCGCGACCATCTGCAGCGCCGGGACATGCGGGAGCAGCTGCGTGATAGCGGGCTTGTCAGCGGGGGGCCGGATGCCTACGGCAACAAGGAAGTCCAGGCGTTTGCGAATGCCCTTGACCGGTACGTTACGAAGCATCACTCTGTGAGCTGAGCGCTTAACAAGCGAACTCCGGGGGCGGCAAGGGGAGTCGACCGTGGGCATGAGGGGACACAAGGGGCAAGGGGAAAAAGTGGAAGCAAACGTAGCGCAGGGCCAACGCCTGCTTTTGATTGTGGGTCGAGGGCTTCTCGGTCTCTATTTCATCATTCCGGGCATCACCAAAGTCACCGGCTGGTCCGGGACCGTGGAATACATGGCAGCCCACAGCGTGCCGCTGATTCCGGTATTACTGGTCCTGACCATCATCCTCCAGATCGGCGGCGGCGTGAGCCTTTTTCTCGGCTACCGTACCCAGCTTGTGGCGTTTGTTCTGGCAGGCTTGACGCTCGTCATCAGCCTGTTCATGCACGACTTCTGGAACATGGAAGAAGGCCTGCAGCAGGCTCACGAGACCCAGAATTTCATCAAAAACCTGGCGATCATGGCCGGGCTCATGTGTGTGGCCGGGTTTTCGTCCAGCGAGGCACCACCCAGCGAAGCGGCAGCCTGATCGGGGTTCAGACGAATCTGGCCCAGACGTCGAGCGGTTCGCGGTCGGAGTAGAGGCCGTTTACCGGCGCGTCAGGGTCTTTGTAGCCGATGGCCATGCCGCAGAAGAGCAAGAGTTCCTCATCTGCTCCCACAAATGAGCTCACGGAATTTGGACGCATTGCCCAGGCTTCCTGAGCGCAGGTAGCAAGTCCGGCCTCCTGAGCCAGCAGCATGAACGTTTGCAGGAACATGCCGAGGTCAGACCACTGCGGCGGCCCCATCTGCCGGTCGACAAAGCAGAAAAATCCGGTGGGGGCGCCGAAGAAGGTGTAGTTCTCCGCCAGCCGGGCGAAGCGGGCTGCCTTGTCATCGCGGGGAATGCCGAGGAGCGCATACATGTCCTCGCCGACTTTGAAGCGAGAATCCCGGTAGGGCGACTTCAGATCGTTCGGATAGATCTGATAAGCCGCTTCGTCAGTGATGTCGGTTTCACTGAGAAAACTGAGAAAGCGCGGCATCGTCTCGGACGTGATCACAAATACACGCCATGGTTGCAGGTTACCTCCGGACGGCGCGCGCGCGGCTTTCTCCAGGAGCTCCTGAATCAGGGCTGTGTCGACAGGTTTGTCGGTAAAAGCGCGAATGGAGGTGCGGCCGGCTACTGCATCAGAGACGTTCATCGTAGGTTTCCCCGTGAAAAGCCGCTTATGTTACCCTGCGCGCCGCTTTATTCACTACGCCCATTCACCTTCATAAGGAGTGCGCCCTCATGCGCGAAGCAGTCATCGTATCCACCGCCCGTACCCCGATCGGTAAAGCCTATCGGGGCGCGTTCAATAACACCGGCAGTCAGGCGCTGGGTGCCCACGTCATCAAGCACGCCGTGGAGCGGGCAGGTGTAGATCCCGCCGAAGTTGAGGACGTTGTCATGGGTTCCGCCATCCAGATGGGTTCGGCATCAATGAACACCGCGCGTCAGTGCCTGCTCGAAGCGGGTTTGCCCGACACGGTGTCCGGTCAGACCATCGACCGTCAGTGCTCCTCGGGCATGATGGCCATCGGCATCGCGGCCAAGCAGATCATCACTGACGGCATGGATGTGGCCATCGGCGGCGGCGTGGAGTCGATCTCAATGAACCAGACGGCTGACATGTTCACCATCCCGAGCCCGTGGGCGATTGCCAACAAACCGGCGCTTTACATGGCAATGATCGAAACTGCGGAGGTGGTTGGTGAGCGCTATGGCGTCAGCCGCGAAGCACAGGATGAGCTTGCCGCAAACTCACAGGCGCGGACCGCGGAGGCCCAGGCTTCCGGGAAATTCAACGACGAAATTGTGCCGCTGACCGCCACCATGAAGTTTCAAAACAAGGAAACCGGCGAGGTCAGTGAATCAGAAGTTACCCTCGACAAAGACGAAGGCAACCGTCCGGGTACGACGGCTGAAGCGCTTGCCGGCCTGCAGCCGGTGTTCAGCAACGGACAGGTCATCAAAGAAGGGAAGCACGTCACCGCAGGGAATGCCTCCCAACTCTCTGACGGCGCCTCTGCCTGCGTTCTGATGGAAGCCTCTGTGGCGGAGAAGCGCGGTCTTCAGCCGCTTGGCGCCTATCGTGGTATCGCGGTTGCCGGCACGAACCCGGATGAAATGGGCATTGGTCCCGTGTTTGCGGTGCCGAAGCTCCTGGAGAAGAACGGTTTGACCATGGATGACATCGGGCTTTGGGAACTGAACGAAGCGTTTGCCGTGCAGGTGCTCTACTGCCGTGACACCCTCGGAATTCCAGACGAAAACCTGAACGTCAACGGTGGGGCAATCTCCATCGGCCACCCGTACGGGATGTCCGGTTCGCGCATGGTTGGCCACGCGTTGATCGAAGGCAAGCGCCGCGGCGCCAAGTACGTCGTTTGCACGATGTGCATCGGCGGTGGGATGGGCGCAGCGGGGCTGTTCGAGGTTCTCTGACAAAATGTCCAACACACCTCCGGATCCGGGTCAGCACAAAAACGACATGTACGGCAACATCGACGCCCGCAACGAGCAGGAAGCGGGCGTCGAAGCGCCGATCCCGTCAGCAACGGTGGTGCTGCTGCGCGATACCGCAGACGGTCCGGAGGTGCTGATGCTCAAGAAGAATTCGAAAATCTCCTTCGGCGGCATGTGGGTTTTTCCCGGTGGCAAAATCGATGCGGAAGATCACGCTGAGGCTGAAGACGACAATCATGCGGCTCGCATTGCGGTGGTGAGGGAGACCGAGGAAGAGACGGGGCTGGTCGTCGAGCCGGACGCGTTCACCTGGTTCGCCCGCTGGACCCCACCGCCGGGGCCGCAGAAGCGTTTTACCACCTGGTTTTTCGCGGCGCACCTGCAAGATGCAGATGACGTGGTCATCGACGACGGCGAAATCAAAGATCATGCCTGGGTCAAGCCTGAACAAGCGCTCGCCAATCACGCCAGAGGTGAGATTGATCTGGTGCCGCCGACCTGGGTGACGTTGTATCACCTTTCCCGTTATTCACCCACGGCGGCAATCCTGGAAAACCTGGCCTCGCGTGAACCGCGGATCTATCAGACCCGGGTCGTGAAGAACGCCGCCGGCGTTCGGGTGGCGATGTGGACCGGAGATGCGGGCTATGACGCCTGGGATGCTGAGGCGGAAGGTGCGCGACACCGGCTGGTGATGTCGAGCGGCGGCTTCACCTTCGAGAACACCGCCGTCGACTACTAGCCAACTCGCTAAAAGACGTTGCTGTAGACGTCTTCGTTGAAACCAATCAGCAGCTTCTTGCCGACGACAATCGCCGGTGCGCGTAGATTGCCTGTGGCGCCGAGCATGGCGTCCAGAGCTTCGTCGCTCACACCTTTGAACTCCTGCACCTTCTTGCCTTTGGCAACGGTCATGCTGCTGGCTTTGGCGAGGAGAGCTTCAGCGTCGTCGCGCTGCAGCTTACGGCTGGCGGGGATCTGCTCTTTGATGTTTACGGAACGGGCTTCCAAGAACTTGGATGCTTTGGCGCAGCTGGTTCAGCCGCCGCGGTAGTAGTACCAGTCTACGGATTTGGCCATGAGGACTTCCTCGAGTGTATTGGATTCGGACGAAGATTCTCCGCAACGAAGGTGACCCGGGTCAAGAACCCGGGCCTGCCGCTCTGCCGAGAATTTCGGCAATCTCTTCCATCCGCACCGGTTTGGCGAAGTAAGCATCCATGCCGCACGCGTCAGCCTTGGCACGATCTACGTCCAGCGCATGGGCACTCAAGCCGACAATCATCCCCACCCGATCTGCAGCGGGCCCATCCCGCAGCGCGCGCGTTGCCGCCCAGCCGTCGAGGACCGGCATTTCGATGTCCATGAAGACGAGATCATAGGCGGCGTTCGAGGCCTCGCAGCGCTCGAGCGCCTCGGCGCCGTTGTCAGCGAAGTCCGCGTCGACGCCGAAACGTTTCAGCATGCCTTTCACGACGAGCTGATTCACCTCATTGTCCTCGGCGACCAGGACACGGAGAGAAGGGTACTGCGCGGGTCGCGCCGTGGTGCCTTTCTCGATGATCCGTGACGATGCTTCCGGCGGGTCGAATGAGATGTTGAAGGTGAACGCCGTGCCGCGCCCCGGCTGCGAATCGAGCTCAATCTGGCCACCCATCAGTTCAACAAGCTGTCTGCAGATGGCAAGGCCGAGCCCCGTACCGCCGAACTGCCGGGTCGTCGACTGATCACCCTGGCTGAACGGCCGGAACAGTCTGGCTTGCTGCTCGGGCGTGATGCCGATGCCGGTATCTTTGACACAGAACTGAGCCTGCATTCCGGTGCTGTCTGGCTTGAGTTCGACATTGATCGCCACGCTGCCCTCCGCCGTGAATTTGATTGCGTTGTTCAGCAGGTTGTCGAGCACCTGGCGCAGTTTGGTCGGATCGCCGAGCACTCGCGACGAGCCGTCGCAGCTGAAAGTGCAGGGTAGGCTCAGACCTTTGCGTGCGGCATCGACTCCGGCAAGCGCGACGGAGTCGGCGACGAGCGCCCGCAGATCGAATTCGATGTGCTCGAGCTCCAGCCGGCCGGACTCGATCTTCGAGTAGTCGAGGATGTTGTTGATGACGGCCAAGAGCTGCTGACTGGAGCTTTTCAACACAGAGACGTATTGGTTCTGTTCGTTGCTGAGCGGCGTCGAGGCCATCAGATCGGTCATGCCGAGCATGCCGTTCAGCGGCGTGCGCAGCTCGTGACTCATGTGTGCGAGAAAGCGGCTTTTTGCAGCGGAAGCACGCTCGAGCTCCTCGACCGTTGCTTCGAGGCGCCCCTGGCGTTCCGCGATGGCCTTGTTCTTCTGGATGAGAGCGGACTCCAGCTGATTGACGCTGAGGGCCATGGCGCCCAGTTCGTCGTTGGTATGTAAAACGGACAGGTTCTGCTGCTGCGATCTCGCCGCCTGACTGTTGTCGGGATTAATCCGGTGAATGGCGCGGGTCAACACCCCCATCGGGCGCGTGACCACGCGAACCAGCACGTAGTAGAAGATCAGCCACAAGAGCAGCGTCTTCAGCGCCGCGTTGGCCAGCGTGAAGAGGAACGTGCTCGTCGCGCGCCCGGCAACCACATAGGCGCTGGACGCGAGCGTGAGCACGCCAACGGGTGCGTTACCGGCGTCGTCGGAAAAATGAATGTCGTAGACGTACTCGTAGCGGGTCAAATCCCAGCCGCTTGCGAAACCTTCAGCTTTGCGGACCCGTTCGGTGATCACCTCCCCGAGGTCGTCGCGTACGGTGAGGTGCCAGATGGCCGGATTGACCCACATGCCTTCGCTGGTGCTGCGGACCTGCTTGTTGTCGAGATTCCACAACGCGGGCGCAAGCGCAGGCAGAAAGGCGTTGGCCACCTGATCGATTTCCTGGCGCAGGCGACGCTCTTCGTCCCGGTACTCGAGCACCAGCTGAAAGCAGGTGATGGCAAACGCTGCAATCAGGTAAATTGACAAAACGATCCGCAGCAGCTTTGACGCCAGCGGCGAGCGGCCGCTACTGGCGTGATCTCTCGAAAACACGGACATTTCGCACGGATAGCCGTTTGGTTCTTATCTCTTTAAACCTAGCACACGGGTTGGGATCCCCCCGCCGGGGCGTGCGAAACCGTGAGGTTTGTCTAGGCTTTTGTTAGCACAACAACAAACGGAGGCGCAGCGATCGCATGCATCTCCCGAAAGCTGGGGGTTTGACGCAAATGGTGATCCGATCTGTGCTGCTGGCGCTGATGTGTGCGGCAAACGCGGGTGCGCTCGCCGAAGAGCGCAGCGAAGTGCTGCATCTATTTACGGAGCCGTTTCCACCCTTCAGCATGACCACCGATGGTTCCGCCCATGCGTCGTCAGCCGACCAGATCACCGGTTTTGCCGCCGAAACCTTCAAAGAGCTGATGCGGCGCGCCGGGGTTGCGTCGACTCTGCAGCTGGTGCCCTGGAAACGGGCGTACGCACAAGCGCTCGAACATCCGAACAACGGCGTCTTCCCGACGTTTCGAACGCCTGAACGCGATCCGTTGTTTTTGTGGGTTGGACCTCTTGTTGAAAACAACTGGGTCCTCATGGCGCGCGCCGACAGCGGCATTGAGCTCGAGACGCTTGCGGACGCCGGCCGTTATCGGATTGGTGGTTACCTCGGTGACTCGCTTGCCGCCTATCTGGAGGCGCAGAGTCTCCACGTGGACTATGTCAATAACGACGTGCTCAACGTGCGTAAGCTTGCCAGAGGACGCATCGACCTCTGGCCGGTTGTCGAAGTTGAAGGTCCGCCACCGCTGGCCGTGCAGGAGGGTGTGGCCGTGAAAAAGGTTTTCACCTTCAAGCGCACTGAGATGGGGCTTGCGCTGAATCCAGACACCGACCCGAAGCTGGTCTCGCGGCTGCAGCTGACGCTGGAACAGATGCACGAGGATGGCACCGTCGCACGTTTCGAGGATCAGTTTGCCGGGCTGTGATCGAACCTCACATGCCAAACTGGGAATCTCGGTGCCCTCAAGCCGCCATGCTCGGTCTTTCGTTCATCTCAGCGTTCCAACGTTTGAAGTTGCTCAACTCGTCAGGGACATTGATATCGTTGAAGCGCACTCCAAAGTCGATGGCAACCTTCGTGGTGATGTCGGCAACGGAGAAATGCGCTGCAGCAATGAACTGGCGCGTCGCTAACTCGGCGTCAAACAGTGTCAGCATCCTGGCAACGCGCTTTCGTGCACCTTCCGCAACTTTTTCCCCGAGAAATCCGCCGGCGTACTCGATCGGAAGGTAGAAGGCGAGCTCCGAACGGCGGTTCCACATCTCGATGACAGCCTTTTCCAGAGGTGTCGAGCCGAACAACGGCGGCTCAGGGGACAGCTCCTCCAGGTATCGGCAGATTGCCATGGACTCGGCAATGCAGAGGCCATCATCGAGCTCGAGAACAGGCAGATTCCCCAGCGGATTTTTCTTCCTGAACGCTTCGGTTCGGTTTTCTGTGTGCAACTCCATGTCGATGACATCGAGTTCGAGCGCCTTCTCGGCAACAAAAATACGAACTCGCCGCGGGCTTGGCGCTCTACCAGATTGGTCAGAATACAGTTTCACCGTGCGCCTCGTTGGTAGCTCTCTGCGGAGCATGCTCGCCTGGATGATTGTCGGCAAGGCTTCGGTCTTCGAACGCCCGGCGGCTTTGGGTAGACTCGTGGATTCGCTTTTGGGGGGAGTAGAGATGAGCGAATCGGCCAAGTTCGAGTTTACGCCGGCAGACAAGGCGCCGGATCCTGATCTCGGCACGGACCGCATTCCGGTGGACCGCTATACGGATCCGAAGTTTCTGAAGCTCGAGGATGAGCGCGTCTGGTCCAGAACCTGGCTGCTGGCGGGGGCTGTCTGTGACGTTGCCGAACCGGGAGACTATTTCGTCTTCGAAAACCTGCGGGAGTCGATTCTCGTCACTCGCGCGGCTGACGGGCAAATTCGCGCTTTTTACAATGTCTGTCAGCACCGTGGTAATCAGTTGAAACCTGCCGGCTGTGGTCAGGCGGATTACGTGAGCTGCCCGTTTCACCGCTGGAGCTGGAATCTGGACGGTACGCTGCATTACGTACCGGAGGCCCACGATTTTCCTCAGGGGACACCCGCCGAGGAGCTCGGCTTGCAAACGCTGCGCTGTGACACCTGGGGTGGCTTCGTGTGGGTGTCGATGGACCCTGATATCGAGCCGCTCCTCGATTATCTCGGCATCGTACCGGATCACCTGGCGCCTTATGAGTTTGACGACATGGTGCTCGTCTCGGACGAAACCGTGGAGTGGAACTGTAACTGGAAAACCTCGGTCGACATCTTTTCTGAGACCTATCACGTGCGCGGGGTACACCCCGAGTCCGAGTACATTGCCGATGACGTCAACGTGCAGATGGATCTGTACGGCCCGCACTCGCGCTTCATTGCGCCGATGTACATACCCAGCCCGAGAAAGATTGGTGAAGACAAGGCCCTCAACGAAGTGATGGTCGACTATCTGAAGTCAGAGGGATTTCCGGTGGATACGTTCGACGGCGACGTAACCACGCTGCGCGATGCGGTCGCCGCGCACAAACGCGCCACCAGCAACGTGCACGGGCTCGACTTTTCGAATCTGACTGACGATCAGCTCACCGCCGATTACCACTACAACATATTTCCGAACGTGACGTTCAACCTGTTTGGCGAACAGATGTGGATGTTCCGGCACCGGCCGCATCCTACCGATCCGGACAAGATGTATTTTGACCGGATGATCTTCAACCGTGTACCCAGAGGCGAGGTCAATGCTGCTGCCAACGCGGGTGCGGTGGATTTGTTCGTCGAGTTGGGGGACGACGTCGTCGAAGGCCGCCCGGAACACGTCTTCTACCGCTACGGCGAGCGTTCCTCGGGGCTGCTGCTGGATCAGGACGCATCCTGCCTTGAAGGCGTGCAGAAAGGCCTGCATTCCCGCGGTATGAAAGGCTTCTGGATCTCCCATCACGAGCGTCGCATCCGCAACTTCCATCACTGGTGGGAAAAGTACATGGCGGCAGGCGACTGAGAGGTGTATTCAAGTCGGCGTGAGCACGATGCGTTGACCGGGGCCGGCACGGACCGGCAACATGACGCTTAAGAGTAAGGGGAGAGATCAGTGAAATTCGGGATTTTCTACGAGCATCAGCTGCCGCGGCCCTGGCAGGAAGGCGACGAACAGCGGCTCTTCAACGAAGCGCTGGACCAGGTGCAGCTGGCGGATGAGCTGGGTATCGACTTTGCGTGGGAGGTGGAGCACCACTTTCTGGAGGAATACTCCCACTCGTCAGCCCCGGAGGTGTTTCTCGCCGCCTGCTCTCAGCGTACGAAAAACATTCGCCTCGGTCAGGGTATCCGCCAGGTCATTCCCCAGTACAACCATCCGGCCCGCACGGCGGAGGTGATAGCGACGCTCGATCTCGTCAGCAATGGGCGCGTGGAGTTCGGCACCGGGGAGTCGTCCGCGGAGCTCGAGCTCGGCGGATTCAAGATACCGGTCGAGCAGAAGCGCGACATGTACCTCGAAGCCACGGAGCAGATTGCCAACATCCTGGCGATGGATCCGTACCCTGGATTCGACGGCAAGTACTTCTCCATGCCGTGCCGCAACCTCGTCCCGAAGCCGGTGCAGAAACCGCATCCACCGCTGTGGGTGGCGTGCTCGCAGCGGGAAACCATCCGCATGGCCGCACGCCTTGGCATCGGCGCGCTGACCTTTGCCTTTGTCGACCCCCTGGAGGCCAAGTCCTGGGTTGATGAGTACTACAGCATCATCAAGAGTGAGGAGTGTGTGCCGATTGGGCATGCGGTGAACGCCAACATCTGCATGGTGTCGAGCTTTTCCTGTCATGAGGATCGCGAGCTTGCCATCAAGAACGGTCTCGAAGGATTCGAGTTTTTCGGTTACGCCCTTGGCAGTTTGTACGGTTTTGGCGAGCACAAGCCCGGCCGAACGAACCTGTGGGAAAACTTCCAGCAGGCGCAGGCAGCCAAGCGCGCAACGGAGGACACGGATTACAACAACGCGCTATCGGGCAGCGCCGGTGGCATTGGTACCCCGGACGATCTGCGCGGGCATCTCGCCAAGTTTGCCGAGGTAGGGGTAGATCAGGTGACGTTCATCCAGCAGGCAGGCAACAACAGGCATGAAGACATCTGTCATTCGCTGGAGCTTTTTGCCCGGGACGTAATGCCCGAGTTCAAAGCGAATGAGGCTGAACGGGAAGCGGCGAAGGCGCTCGAGCTTGCGCCCTATATCGAAGCAGCGCTTGCCCGCAAGGCGGGCGTGGAGCCCCTGGCTGATGCAGACATTCCCGTCTTTCCCGCCCTGGGTCGCAAGATCACAGAGGAGAGCAACGCGGAGCCGTCCATCTACGATGAGCCCTCAGCCGGCTGATGGGTTGACCGTGTGAGCTTTCTCAACCGTAACCTCGGGCTGCTTTTCGTTGCGCAGACGATCTTCGTCTCGGGTTCGATTCTCCTGGTAACGGTAGGCGGCATTGTCGGGCACGAGCTTGCGGCGGACGCCACGCTCGCGACCCTGCCGGTGGCGCTGATGGTGGTAGGCACGGCACTTGCCACGGTGCCCGCCGCGTTCACGATGCAGCTCTTGGGCAGACGCTGGGGATTTGCAATCGCCACTCTGATTGCCGCGGGTGGCGCCTGGCTTGCTACCTGGGCACTCGATGCGCAGAGTTTCTGGGTGTTCTGCGTTGCCACCGCGCTCATCGGATCCAGCCTCGGGTTCTCGCAGCAGTTCAGATTTGCCGCTGCGGAAAGCGTTGACCTTGCGAAGGTCAGCCATGCCGTGTCTTTTATTCTTCTGGGTTCGATCACTGGCGCGTTCATTGGGCCCCAGCTGGTGGCAACCGCTGCCGAGCTGGACGCCGAAGCCCCCTACGACTTCGCTTTTGCCGCCATGATCGGGCTCTACCTGCTTGCGGGGGTGCTCTTGCTCTGTCTCGAGGAGGGTCGCGGCGCGGATACCGAAGTAGAACTGGCGGATGACGCGAGACCTTTCTCCACCGTGATTCGGCAGCCCGTTTTTGTTACGGCCGTGCTGGCCGGCGTCGTAGGGCAGGGCGTCATGACCTACGTGATGACGGCGACGCCCATCAGCATGAACGTGGAGGAAGGCTTTTCGCTCAACGCAACGGCAGACGTCATCCGCGCCCACGTGATAGCGATGTACCTTCCCTCGTTGATCACCCCCTGGCTGATCGCCCATCTGGGCCTGCCGCGAATGATGACCATTGGCGTGATTGCCATGGGCGCGACGATTGTGGTCGGTCTCGCCGGTCACCATTACATGCATTACTGGGGATCCATGGTGCTGCTCGGGGTTGGCTGGAATTTCCTTTTTGTTGGCGGTACTACGCAGCTGGTGGCATCGTACCGTCCTGCAGAACGCTTTCGCGCGCAGGCGCTCAACGATTTCAGCGTCTTTGGCGCATCCGCGCTGGCATCGCTCCTGGCGGGTTCAATTCTGTTTGCGCTTGGCTGGCAGATCCTCCTGTGGAGCGCGGTGCCTGCACTGGTCATCATGCTGCTTGCGGTCCTCTGGTCGGTCCGCTCGTCGCGGCGGGCGCAGCCGGCGTAAATCGGAGTTTTGGAGGCAAGAGTGGCGAATCATTCAGTTTCGGGAAGTCTGGGCGACATCGGGTGGATGGTCGGGCCCTGGGCGGGCAGCCTCGGTCCACAGACCGTCGAAGAAGCCTGGAGCCTGCCCAACGGCGGCGTGATGTCCACCATGGTCCGGCTGGGCAGTGCCGACAGCGTGGACATGATCGAGCTCATTGCCATTCGCGAAGTCGGGGAAACCCTGGTGCTGCACCTCAGACAGTTTGGTCCTGATCTCTCGCTCCGTCACTCAGACGACATGCGGCTCAGCGCGTGTGACGCGCGGTCGGTTTCGTTCGTCTCCCCGGGAGCGGCCATCGAAGGGCTTGCCTATACCCTGCTCGACGACCAGACCATGCGGGTTGAGGTCACGATTACGGGTGGCACCGTGCTCGGAGCGGAGCTGCGGCGCGCGTAGTACCCTGACTGAGCTGTGCATGTCGCGGCGTTGCGATGCATAATCTTCTGAGCCATAAAGGGGAAGGGATATGCGATTGTTGATTTGTGCGGCGCTGATTGCCGCCGGGCTGCCGGCGTGGGCGGCTGAAGAATGTAAACCGTCACGCTGGGGAGCGGCGGATGAGGTAGGCAACCTCAATCTGATTACGCCCGAGACGGTGTTGCAGGCGGCAAGCCTCATCAAGACCGGTAAAACCTACAGCCTGGGCATCACCATCGATTCCGCAACGCCGGCATTTGCGCCGCGAGGTCTTTCGTTGCAGGTTGTCCAGCCAGGCCAGCAGGAAAGCGCACGGCCGAACGTCGGCATGACCTACAACGACGATGTCTTCCAGGGCTGGTTCGGGATCGGTTCGCAGCTTGATGGTCTCGGCCACCTCGGCTACGAAGGCATGTACTACAACTGCAACCATGCGCGGGACTTTGCGGACATCACGGGTCTCAAGAAGCTGGGCATCGAAAAGGTCCCGCCAATGGTCGCGCGTGGCGTGGTGCTCGACATCGCCGGGTACTACGGCAAAGACTTTCTCGATGCCGGAGAATACTTTTCTGTAGAAGACGTCAAAGCCGTCGAGAAGAAGCAGGGCACCCCCGTGCGCGAGGGTGACGTTGTGCTCTTTCACACGGGCTGGACCGAGAACAAGCTGGATAGCGATCCGCAGGCGTGGGTATCCGGTGAGCCCGGCCAGTCTGAAGAGGTCGCAGAGTATCTTGCCAGTAAGAACGTGATTGCGGTTGGTGCTGATACGTGGGGCCTGGACGTGTTCCCGCCCCAGAATCCGCAGCGCCCTTTTCAGGGACACGTGACCTATCTCAAAGAAAACGGCATCTACATCCTCGAAACCATGAACACCGGACCATTGGTTCGCGACGGTGCGTTCGAGTTTTTGTTTGTGCTCGGCCATGCGAAGGTGCGTGGTGCGGTGCAGATGTTCATCAATCCGATTGCCATTCACTAGCGGGTGCACGCGAGTGCCATGACTCGAGCAGCGCGTGAGCGCTCAACGAAGTACCAGGTTAGAAACGGGAGGCTAATCCATGAAACGACTTGCAGTACTCTTGACCGTCGCAGCCGTCGCGCTGACCGGTCACGCTTCAGGGCAGGAACGCCAGGCCTACTTCGGTGATCTGCACGTGCACACGCAGAACTCTTTTGATGCCTACATTTTCAACGTGCGCACCACGCCGGACGATGCGTATAACTACGCCAAGGGCGCACCGCTGAAGCACGCATACGGCTATCCGATTCGGCTGCGCGGCGCGCCGCTCGACTTCATGGGGGTGACCGACCACGCGATGTACATGGGCGTCCTGAAAGCGCTCGGCGATCCCGAACACCGCCTGTCCAGAACCGAGATTGCCAGCCAGCTCATCAGTGACGACATCGTCCAGGTGATGACCGCGTTTCGCCAGGTGGCCGCAGGGGTTGTCACCGGCGAGGCGGATCCGCGGTTGGAGCACATCGATGTGATTCAGGATGCGTGGCAAGAGGAAGTCGACGCTGCTGAACGCCACAACGAACCGGGTAAGTTCACAACCTTCGTGGCCTACGAATACACATCGTCGCCGCCTTACAACCTGCACCGTAACGTGGTGTTCAAAAGCGCCAGGGTGCCGCAAAAGCCGTTTGCGGTGACCGATTCGCGCAACCCGGAAGATCTGTGGGACTGGATGGACGCCAATCGGGAGAACGGCATCGAATCGCTGGCCATTCCGCACAACCCCAACTGGTCGAACGGCCTCATGTTTCAGCGCACGACTTTTGAGGGCGACCCGCTGTCCGCAGCCTACGCAGAGCAGCGCATGCGTAATGAACCGATTGTCGAGATGACGCAGGTCAAAGGCACTTCGGATACCCACCCGCTGCTGTCGCCGAACGACGAGTGGGCGGAGTTCGAGATTTTTGCCGACAATGACGCGGCGCTGAACATCTCCGGCGCTGATGTGGGAGAAATCAAAATCAATCTCAAAGGCTCCTACGTGCGGGACGCCTATCTGGCCGGCCTGCAGATGGAGGAGACCCAGGGATTCAACCCCTATCGCTTTGGTCTCATTGGCTCGAGCGATACCCACAACGCCGGTGCACCCTACGAAGAGCAGTATTTCTATTCCAAAACCGGCGTGAACGATGGTCTGCCGGTGCGCCGGGGATCGGTGCCTGCGGAAGGTGTGGGCGACTGGGAAAGCCATGCGGAGCTACCGGCCGATCAGAAACCGCAGCCGTACCTCGCGGAATGGGGGGCAAGCGGGCTCGCCGGCGTGTGGGCGAACGAAAACACGCGCGACGCCATTTATGAAGCGCTGCGCCGCAAAGAGACCTTCGCCACTTCGGGTACCCGCATCCGCGTGCGCCTCTTTGCCGGTTATGGTCTGGATGAGATTGACCATCGGGCAATGGATGCGGTTGATGGCTATTACGCCAATGGGGTGCCGATGGGTGCTGACCTCCTGGCCAGAGGGCGGGATACGCCCACCTTTGTGGCCTGGGCAACCCGCGACCCGCAGAGCGCGTGGCTGCAGCGGCTGCAGATCGTCAAAGGCTGGATCGAGGACGGCAGGAGCCGGGAACGGGTATTCGACGTCGCCTGCTCGGACGGCGGCACTCCGGATCCTGAGACCCATCGCTGCCCCTCCAACGATGCGCGCGTCAACCTGAGCAACTGCGAGCCGGATTTCACAAAGGGGGATGCGGAACTCCACGCGGTCTGGCAGGACCCGGACTTCGATCCGGCTGAGCGGGCGTTTTATTACGTGCGCGTGCTGGAAAACCCGACCTGCCGCTGGTCGACCTGGGATGCGCTGCGCGCCGGTATTGCACCCAATCCGACCATGCCGGTCACGCTGCAGGAGCGTGCCTGGTCTTCGCCAATCTGGGTGCTGCCGGCCAGCTAGTCGAGGTGGAGGTCCGCCATGCGCTCGGCCAGCATGATGGTAGGGGCGTTCAGGTTACCGTTGGTGATGTGGGGAAACACGGAGGCGTCCACTACGCTCAAGCCTGACATGCCGTGGACCCGTCCCCGGTCGTCTACGACCGCCCCGGGGTCGGCGCCCATGCGACAGGTCCCGCAGGGATGATAGGCGGACTCGGCGTGTTCGCGGATAAACGCATCCACGTCGCTGGACCCGGGTCGTAGCTCCGCGCCCCGGTAGGCAGCGAACGCCGGTTGCGCAAAAATCTCCCGGGCGTATTCGATCGCGCGGCGAAACACCTGCCAGTCTGCTTCGGTCGACATGTAGTTGAATTGGATGACGGGTGCCGCTGCGGGATTGCTGCTGCGCAGGCCTACAGTGCCGCGGCTGGCAGAAAGCATTGGCCCCACGTGGGCCTGAAAGCCGTGCTGACTCGCCTTTGCGCTGCCGTCGTATTGCATCGCAGCGGGCAGAAAGTGGAACTGGATGTCGGGCTGGGCGCGTTCGGGCTCGCTTTTGATGAATCCGCCAGCCTCGAAGTGGTTGGTTGCCCCCAGTCCCTGACGGGTGGTCAGCCATTCGAGCCCAATCTTCAGCCGTCCCCAGGGTGAGAGGTGCCGGTACAGAGACACGGGCTGCGTGCAGGCCTGCTGCACGTAGATCTCCAGATGGTCCATGAGGTTCTGGCCAACGCCCGGCAGATCCGCGACGACGTCGAACCCAAGCTTGCGCAGATCTTGCGCCGGGCCGATACCGGAGCGCAGCAGCAGGGCGGGTGAATCGATGGCGCCGGCGCAGACGATGACGTGATCCGCGTCGAGCGTTCGTCGCCTGCCCCGCTGCAGGAATTCGACGCCGGAGACGCGCGTAGCGCAACTCATCAAACGCAACGCGCGGGCGTGTGTCTCGATCGTCAGGTTGCTGCGGCTCCTGGCCGGTGTCAGGTAGGCGCGTGCGGCGGAGGCGCGCCAGCCGTTGTCCACGGTCATCGGCAGGGCACCGAAGCCCTCCTGGTCACCGTCGTTGAGATCATCGCGCAGTGTATGACCCGCTTGCGCCGCTGCCGAGAGGAATGCCTGGTAGAGGGGGTTTTCCATTTGTCCGTTGGTGACTGCGAGCGGGCCGTTGTGACCCTTGCTCGGATGCGGTTCGGTCTGGCCGGCAAAACGCTGCGCCTTCCTGAAGTAGGGCAGGACGGTGTCGTAGTTCCACCCCCTGGCACCGAGGGCTTGCCAGCGGTCGAAGTCGTCGCGATGCCCGCGCACGTAGACCATCCCGTTGATGGATGACGAACCACCGAGCACCCGGCCGCGCGGACACAGCAGCCGCCGTCCGTTGAGATGTGTCTCCGGCTCGGAGACGTACCCCCAGTTGAGCTTCGGGTGACGTACCGGCATGTAGAACGCGGACGGCATGCGCACCATGAGACGCCGGTCGCTGCCACCAGCTTCCAGCAGGACGACGGAACAATCCGGATTCTCGCTCAGCCGGTTAGCCATGACGCAGCCGGCAGAACCTGCGCCGACAATGAGGTAGTTGCTGCCCATAGCGGCATGTTAGTGGGCGTCGTCCCGTCAGGCTAGAATGGCTGGGAACAGCAGGGGGGTGAGCGTGAGTCTCAACGCGGAGCAGATCGGATTTTTTAAAACGCAGGGGTATCTCCTGGTGCCGGGCGCAATGGACGTTGATCTCTGCGCGCGGGTC
This sequence comes from Pseudomonadales bacterium, assembly GCA_028285415.1. Classification (GTDB taxonomy): domain Bacteria; phylum Pseudomonadota; class Gammaproteobacteria; order Pseudomonadales; family Azotimanducaceae; genus UBA4421. The sequence continues at coordinate 869,322 of JANQPF010000009.1, read as the reverse complement.
CGGGACGAGATGTGGGCGGCGCTGCCGGATTCGGTGGCTCTCAACCGCGAAGACGCTGCCACGCACACAGGCCCGTTTGCCGACGAGGAGAGCAGCGATGACTCAATCCTCTTCCGGCAGGGTCATCGCTGGCTGAACAGAGCGTTGGGCGTCAGCGAGACCGTCATCGATCTCATCTACTCGGAGCGCATCTCGGCGATGGCGGAAGCGCTCCTGGGTGGTCCCCTGCGCCAGGCGGTAGTCGACGGCAGTCCCATGGGCAGTGAAGGGCCGGCCTGGCCCGGCGGGCCCACCGACCCGGCCCTGGCCAACGAAGGGGCGCGCGGCGTTTACTGCACGCTCCCCTACGGCGCTAAAGCACGCGAGCCGGATGCCTGTCATACCGATGGTCATCCGTTCCAGCTGGGCGTTGTGGGGCTCATCGACGACATCCCTGAAGATGGCGGCGCGTTCAAGGTCTGGCCGGGTTCGCATCGACGTCTCTATCCCACCTTCCAGCTGCGCTACGATCAACCGCGGATTCCGTACTACGCCCATTTGCCGAGTTTCAAAGGCATCGTGCACACCGACGCCTATCTCGAGGAAATCGAAGCGCTGAACGAGACGGTCACTCCGGTGGAGTGCTGGGGCAGGGCGGGCGACATCGTGTTCTGGCATCACCGGCTGGCACACATGGCGGGTCACAACTACTCCAGCGTCATTCGCCAGGCCGTGCTGGCCGATTTCTGGAAGCTCGAGCTGGATCAGTATCGGGCTGCCCCTCCGGATGGGGACATGTGGCGGGACTGGTCGGGCGCGGTGCAGAACAACGACGGGGGCTATAGCGAAGCCTTCGCCGCGCGCCAGCGCCTGCCTGATTGAGCGTACGCGCTTACGTGTACAGGTGCTCCTGTGTGACGTGGCAGATGTCGGCGAACGTCGGCGAGTAGGTGATATCCAACGGGACGTCGAGGCAGCGTGCAATGTCGGCGGCGGAGATGACCCCGCGAATCTCGTTGCGGCTGCGGTCCTGCACGAGAATGTGCGGACAATGCTCGTGCTGCAGCGTCACGACCAGGTCGCCGATGGTCGCGTGCTGTAAGTCTTCGTACGCAATGGATTTCAGCTCGTCCCGGCTTGTCATCAAGCTGCCTACGGCAACCTCGGTTTTCGGCAGGTCGGGTCCAATCATCTTCTGTAGCTTCGGCCCAACCAGATCAACCAGATCCACGATGCCAAGGAGATGGTCCTGGGTATCGACGACCAGCATCAGCTTGACGTGGGATTTGCGCATGAGCTCTTCGCAGCGCGGTACCGGCAGAGTGCTCTCCACCAGCAGCGGCCGGTAGCGGGAATAGTCTGTCAGGATCTCGCGGCCCGGCGTGGCCATGGATGCGTCCAGGCTCGTCGATGGCGTGGCCAAGTGGTTCGCTTCGTCGAGCGGATAGGTGCGGAGCGCGTGAGCAGATGCCATGCCAACCTCCCGGCACAGGTGTGACCTGGGATCGATCATGCCTGATGCACAGGCCCGGTGTGAAAGATCTTTCCGTTAGATAGCGTGGCTGACGGCTGAACTTGCGGTAATAAAGAGCGCGGCCCGGAAGTGGGATTGCAGTGGCGTAGAGCCACTGCAATCCAGGGGAGACGCCGCCTCAGATATCGAAGCGATCGAGTTGCATGACCTTGGTCCAGGCTGCGACGAAATCTTCGACCAGACGCTCCTGCGCGTTGGCGTAGGCATAAGCCTCGGCAACCGCGCGCAGCTCCGAGTTCGAGCCGAAGATGAGATCAACCGGCGTTGCGGTGTATTTCACGGCCCCGGTGCCGCGATCTACGCCTTCGTAGACGCCGTCCTCATCGGCTTTGCGCCACACGGTGGACATGTCGAGCAGATTCACGAAGAAGTCGTTGCTCAACGTGCCGGGCCGGTCGGTGAAGACGCCGTGTGACACACCACCGCTGTTGGCGTCCAACGCCCGCAGGCCGCCGACGAGAACCGTCATTTCCGGCACGGTCAGATTGAGCTGGTCTGCGCGGTCAACCAGCATTTCGGCGGGAGAACGGTAGCTGCGCTCGACATCGAAGTAGTTGCGAAACGCGTCGGCTGACGGCTCCAGCAGCGCAAAGGAAGTCACGTCAGTTTGTTCCTGAGTGGCGTCGTTGCGCCCCGGAGCAAACGGGACTTCGATCGCAACGCCGGCATCCGCGGCAGCTTTTTCGATCGCCGCGGCACCTGCCAGGACAATGACGTCAGCGAGCGATACGCGCGTGCCGCGGGAAGCGCCATCGTTGAACTCAGCCTGAATTCCTTTGAGGGTTGAGAGCACGTTCGCGAGCTCGGCGGGGTTGTTTGCTGCCCAGTCTTTCTGCGGCGCCAGCGCCACGCGAGCACCATTGGCGCCGCCGCGCATGTCCCCGGCGCGGAAGCTCGCGGCTGAAGCCCAGGCCGTGCGCACGAGCTCTGGCACGGTCAGGCCGGAATCGAGAATGTCCTGCTTCAGCTGGTCAATCTGTCGTGCGTTGATCAGCTTGTGATCGACCGCCGGGATCGGATCTTGCCAGATGAGCTCACCCTCGGGGATTTCGGATCCGAGGTAGCGTGCGCGCGGGCCAAGATCGCGATGGGTCAGCTTGTACCAGGCTTTGGCAAAGGCGAGCTGATATTCGTCGGGATTTGTAAGAAAACGCTCGGCAATGGCTTTGTATGCCGGATCGAACTTCAGCGCAAGATCAGCGGTGGTCATGACCGGCGGGTTGAACTTACCTTCGATGTGCGCATCCGGTACTGACTCATGCAGCGATTCATCGGTGGGTATCCAGATAATGGCACCGGCAGGGCTGCGGCTCTGCTGCCACTCGAAGTTGAGCAGATTCGACAGATACAGGGTGGTCCAGCGGGTTGGTGCCTGGGTCCAGGCGCCTTCGAGACCGCTGGTGACGGTATCTTCAGAGTGGCCTTTGCCGCACTTGTTTTTCCAGCCGAGACCCTGCGCTTCGAGCGCCTCCGCGCCAGGCTCCGGGCCCACACAGTCGGCCGCTTTGTGAGCGCCGTGCATTTTGCCGAAGGTGTGCCCGCCGGCAATCAGCGCCACGGTCTCCTCGTCGTTCATGGCCATGCGGCCGAAGGCCACGCGGATGTTCTTCGCTGACCCTGCCGGGTCGGGTTTGCCGCGCGGGCCTTCCGGATTCACGTAGATGAGCCCCATGTGCGTGGCGCCCAGCGGACGCTGCAGCTTGCCGTCCTTGTCCTGGCGGTCGCTTGCCAGCATTTCGACTTCCGGTCCCCAGTACACCAGATCCGGCTCCCAGTCGTCTGCCCGCCCACCGGCGAACCCATAGGTTTCGAACCCCATGTTTTCCAGGGCAACGTTGCCGGCCAGGATCATGAGATCACCCCACGAAAGCGCTTCGCCGTATTTCTGTTTGATCGGCCACAGCAGACGGCGAGCCTTGTCCAGGTTGCCGTTGTCGGGCCAGGAGTTCAGCGGGTCGAAGCGCATCTGGCCGCCGTCACCGCCACCGCGGCCGTCGAGCGTCCGATACGTTCCCGCGCTGTGCCAGGACATGCGTATGAAGAACGGGCCGTAGTTGCCCCAGTCTGCAGGCCACCAGTCCTGCGAATCGGTCAGAACGGTGTCGATGTCTTTTTTGACGGAAGCAAGATCGAGGGTATTGAACGCGGCCGCGTAGTCGAAGTCGCCGCCCAGTGGATTCGAGCGCGCGTCGTGGTCGCGCAGCGGCGCGAGGTTGAGCTGCTCCGGCCACCAGAACTGATTGGTTTTCGCTTCGCCCACGGCGACGGTGCCCGTTCCGGTGGCGCCCTTCGGTTTGCTCATCTCGTCAGCATGCGCGGTGAGTGGCAGCCAGGCGACGGTCAAGAGCAGCATGACCCGGATGGATCCGGGCTGACGTTGAATGTTCATGTCTGTTCCTCTGATTGGTTCGGTGGTGCGGATGAAGCCGACGCTTGCGCAAACGATTCCGCTTTGAAGGTAAAGTAGGGGCTGGCTCTAAATAGGTACAATCGTTTGTATCTAACGAAACAATAGTCCCTGGTTATCGACGGTGCGGCCGCGCGACAGCGTGCCTGAGCCTGTCTGACGGGGTCTGGATATGAAGCACTAAATCATTGATTATTAAAGGCTTTGCCCGGCCTTGAGTTGGGCCTCACCGGCATGGCGACAACGGATGATCATTGAAGGCAACGTAGCTCCGGGTTTCGAACCGATCAGAGCGCTCTACGAAGAACGCATGCATGGACTTGCCGAGCGCAACACCCAGCTCTGTATTTACGTCGGCGACACCTGCGTCGTCGACTTGTGGGCGAGCGCCATCGATGACAAGGATTTCTCCGGTGACTCGCTGGTCAACGTATTCAGCAGTGGTAAAAGTCTCGAGGCGATCACGCTGGCGATGCTGGTGGATCGGGGACTGCTGGACTTCAACGCGAGGATTGCCGACTACTGGCCGGAGTTCGCCGCCAACGACAAGCACGAAACCACCGTTGCCGATCTCATGCGTCACGAGGCAGGCATCTCCGCCTTCGACACGACCCTGGATCCGGTGAGTCTGCATCCAGATCAGATTCGCGAGAACGCCATCGGGGCGGTCATTGAAGGGCACACGCAGAAGTTTCGCGAAGGTGACGGCAATCAGCGCGAATACCACGCCATCACCCGCGGCTGGATTGCCAATGAGGTTTTCCGTCGTGTGGATCCGGAAGGACGAACCATGGGCCAATTCCTGCGCGAGGAAGTCAGCGCCCCGCTCGACGCAGACGTCTACATCGGCCTGCACGAACATGAGCTGGCACGCATCAACCCGGTTGCCATGCTTGGTTTTGGTTATCAGTTTCGCCAGGGATTTGTGCCGCGAGCCATGGGGCGCAAGATTGAGCTCAACGTTGCGCAGATGATTGCCAAAGGGTGGCGCATGCGCGCCGGGCTCAAAGGCCGCACCCGGCTGCGTGCGCCGGTACCCATAGAAGGGATGCAGAAGCTGACGGTCATCGATTCACCGGCGGTTGCGATGGGTGAGATCCCGTCTGCCGGCGCCAAGTGTTCGGCCCGGGGTCTGGCGAAGCTTGCCGCCACGATGGCGGGTGGTGGCCGTTTTGCGGATACGGAGATTCTGAGCGCAAGCGCCCACGAAGCGCTCCACGACAAACCGGTTACGCGCAACATGATGGCGTTGAACACAACCTTCACCCAGGGCGGGCTGGCGAGATTCGACTCGGCTGCTGCCGACGGACCGCTGGATGTCGGACTCAACAGCGGCCGCGAAGGCTTTTACGGCTGGATGGGCCTGGGTGGCTCCATTTTCCAATGGCATCCGGAGCGGCGGATCGGATTTGCGTACGTGCCGACGTCGCTGAACGTGCTCGACATTGTCAACGAGCGGGGCAAGGCGTATCAGAAAGCGGTGGTCGAATGCCTTGACGCGCTGGCGCGCTAGCCGCGCTCGACGCCAACCTTGTCGACCTCCAGGCGGAATGGACCGTCGACGCCGTCGGCGATCATGAAGCCGATACTGTCGATATCCGCCGGGTTAATGGCGGGCAGGTCCAGACGCCGTCCGCGCCGCGTCGGCACGAACGCATCGATATCGAGCGTCACGTCCAGCCACTCACCCGGTGTGGTGATGAACTCCGCGGAGTAGCCTACGGGCGATGTTCCGGTCATCAGGCGCAACTTGTAGGTACGCCCGTCACCGCGCACACTCAGTTGGAACCGCCTTGTACCGCTCAGATCGGCTGCAACGGGCTGTGTGCGGATTGAGGCGAAGCCGCCCCCGTTGGTATTCAGAGCGCCGCTGAAGCGCAGATAGCCGTGACTGATCTCGAAGCCACCGATGGAGCGGCCGCCCATGACGCTGTCGTTCACCACGTACCACTCGAAAGCGTCCGCCTTGTCGTCGAACGATGTCAGGATGTCGGCGGGGTTGGCCAATGCAGATGCCATGGAAGCTACCAGAAGGACTGTCATTGCTCGACGTTGCGGCGAGCAATGTGAAGCCGGCGTCAAGCGACACCGGCGTGCGGGACTTCAGTCGTCGGCGCGAGCCAGATCTCCGGGCAGGAAGCTGCCGGCGCGCCAGTAGTGGAAGGCGGCCCAGAGGTTGAAGAAACCCCATGTGAAGAGGCTGTAGCGCAGCGCGTCGTTGCCGAATGTGGGAACGAGGAGATCTGACAGGAAGCCCACCGCGGGCGGGCCGAAGACGAAGCCGATGAAATTCAGGATGAAAAGCAGAATTGCTGCCGCGACGGCGCGCATGCGCACGGGCGCCAGGCCCTGGGTCTGAGCGAAGGTGGTGCCTTGATAGAAGTTCCCCAGCATCACCGGCAGGCTCAGGAGTAACAGAGACGCCCACCAGGCGTCGACCAGGAAGGCGGCGGCGCCGGTGGGAACGGCAATTGCGAGCGCTATGGTAACCACCCACAGGTACCATCGGGTGTCTTTTGCACCGTAGCGATCGGAAACCCAGCCTCCGGCGACGATGCCAAGCCCACCGGGGATGCCGAGCACCAGTCCCAGCCAGAAACCCGCTTCGGTCAGGCTCATCTCGTGACTGCGCACGAAGAACGTGGGTGCCCAGGTGATGAGGCCGTAGCCCACAAAGGCGGTGAGACCGCCGCCAACGGCAAGGTGCACGAACGATTTGCGTTTCGCGAGAAAACGAAACACCTCGAGGATGGAAGCGTGATCACTGCCGCTGACTGGCGAGTGGCCGTCTGCGTGGCCGCGGGGTGGCTCCTTCACCGTCATGAAAACGAGAACGGACAGCAGCAAACCCGGAATGCCGACGATAAAAAAGGCCATGCGCCAGCCGAACTCGTCGGCAATGGCACCGCCAGCAAAGAGGCCGAACATGATGCCGAACGGAATGCCCAGGGAATAGATTCCGAGCGCGGTTGCCCGCTCGCTGGCCGGATACAGATCCGCCAGCATGGAATGCGCGGAAGGGCTGCAGCCCGCTTCACCGATGCCAACGCCAATGCGCGCAGCGGCCAGCTGCCAGAAGTTCATGGCCAGCCCCGACAGCGCCGTCATGCCGCTCCAGACGGCGAGCGACAGACCAATCAGGTTGCGCCGGTTCCAGCGGTCGGCGATGAGCGCCAGCGGCATGCCGAGCGTCGCGTAGAAGATGGCGAACGCGGTCCCGGACAGTAACCCCATGCCGAAATCGGTGACGTCGAGATCAGCTTTAATTGGCTCGATGAGGATCGACAGGATCTGGCGGTCGATGAAGTTGAACGTGTAGACGACAACCAGGACGCCGAGGGTGTAACGCTTGACGGCGTCGCTGACGAGGGGAGTTGTTACTGACAATGTCTGCCCTTTTTTCTTATTGCTATGGCGGCGCGTGCGCGCGGTGAAACCTCAAGACGTAGTTATACCGCGAAAATGCCGTTGAAAGAAAACTGTCGGACACGCTTGTGATTTGAAGGTGATCTGCACCTTTGCCACTATGTCTCGGTGAGAAGGGAGGTTTCAGTGCAGACATCCGTCGAGATCCCATCCGAACTGCAGCAGCCCGCGAGCGAAGCGCTTGCGTGGATCAACGCCAGCCAAACCCGCTCGTTCGAGCTGACCGGTCTGGTTGACTACGAAGGCGCGTTGGCGACCGAATCCGGTATGCCCTACGAGCTGGGTCTTGTGCTCTGTGATGGTGAGCTTTGCGCACGCGAGCAGGTGCGTGTCACCCCCACGGCGGCGGGCTTCGAGTTCAGTCTCGTGGCAGCGGCTGCCCGCGAGATCCCACCGTTGCTGGATCCGCCCGAAGGTGTCCGTCGCGCCTGGCTAGACGAGGCGATCAGCAAGCACAAATTTGTTCTGCTGCTCTTTTACCGCGGACTCTGGTGACCGCCGTGCCGCTTCGAGTTACGGAGCTACGAAACGTCGGGTGTCTTGGACGAAATCCGTGCTGCCGGTGGAGAAGTCTACGGCATCACGAGTGAACCCCACTCACTGGCGGCCGAGGCGGAAGGCGCCTGGGGCATGAGCATCCCGGTAGTAGGTGATCCACACCACGAGATTCGCGATGAGCTCAAAGCGCGAGGCTGGCTGGATATCTTCTACAACGAAGATTACGGTCATCTGCGCGAGCGCGGCTGGGCAAGCCATCCGAAAGGCTACTACCAGCCTGCGGTCATTGCGCTCGATTGCAACGCCCGCGTGCTCTACCGGTGGCGGTGCGTGCCGAAGTACAGCAACATGAGCGGCGCCGGCGCGCGACCGGAAGCGCGCTATACCTGGGAGCGGATGCGTGAAGTGATCGATGGTGAAGGGGATGCGGATCTCGACACCAGCCCGGCTCTGGGTGCGGAGCAGCTTTCCTGGTTTCGCTTTCTATTGATTCTGACGGCGCATGGCTGGTTCATCCGCCCCAAGGCGTTCCCGCTCCTGCGCGACGGTGGCAAGGATGAGGTGTCGCCAGTGGACGCGATGCGACGGGTCTACGTGTTTGTTGCCTTGTGGCTCCTGGCGCTCGTCCTGTTGCCTCTGATGTGGGTAGGTATCGCCGCGCTCATCTGGATTGCCGTGCTGACACCGGGTCTTGTCGAAATTCACCGTCAGTTTCAAAACGAGCCCGATCCGTACTGAAGTCAATCGGGTGGTTTGGGTGGTCGCGCTGGGACGGCGTCCTCGACATGCGCCGTTTCGACGAGTTCCGGGCGGTGCCCGTACAGGCGGTAAAATAGCTTGATCCAGAAAGGGGAAAAGAGCGTCGTGTAAGCGACAACCAGCACCACGCCGGCATACATTGCACCGTCGAAGATCCCCGCCGCGCGACCCAGCTCCGCAAAAATGAGACCCACCTCGCCGCGAGGCACCATGGCCATGCCGACCGCGCTTTTCATGAGCCAGTGTTCTTTGACGAGTAGATAACCCCCGGCGATTTTGCCGGCAATGGCAACAAATCCAACGGACAACGAAAACAGCCAGATGAACCCGGAGGTCCATTCCACCTCTCTGAGGTCCAGTGACAAGCCGACGGTAACGAAAAAGATCGGCGTAAACAGCTGCACTATGGGCTTCATGTCACGTTCCACCTCTTCGGCGAAGCGTGGATTGCGTGCAAGGGCGGCGCCGAACGGCAGGAAAAAGCGTCGTGACAAGGCAAGTCCCGCTGCGAAGCCGCCGAGCAGTTCGGGCGCACCAATGGCGTGAGCCAGCCAGGCGAAAGTCAACACCAGCGAAACGAAGGACGTTGCCACCAGGCCCGGTATCTGGGTTGCGAACCGATAGTGCCCAATGAGGTAGGACACGCACTTTGCCGCAACCGGAGCGATCACGAAGAAAATTGCGATGAAAATGGAGAGCCTGCCGAGGCTTGCGAGGCTCACTTCGCCGCTCCTGGAAAACTCGTAAAGGACAGCGAGGAGCAAAACGCCCAGCAGATCGTCGATCACTGCCGCACCGAGCACAATCTGTCCTTCGCGACTGCTCTGGCGTCCGACGTCGCGAAGGATCCGCACCGTGACGCCGATGCTGGTAGCGGTCAGCGTGCCACCAACGAACAAAGCAAGCAGGTTGTCGTGATCGAAGAAGTATCGGCTCGCGGCGTACCCCATGGCAAAAGGGACAACAAAGCCGCCAAGGGCAACGGTTATGGAGCGGCCGCCGGATTTCGCCAAGCGGCTGATGTCGGTTTCCAGCCCCACTTCGAAGAGGAGCAGGATGATGCCGATTTCGGCAAGAAGACGTATGACCTCGGTGGGTGCTATCCAACCGAGCACGCTGGGCCCGAGAACAATCCCGGCCACGAGCTCGCCGATCACCGACGGTGCGCCGAGGCGGGTGGCGAGCTCACCGGCGAGACGCGCGGCGACGAGAATGCCGGCCAGCTGTATGAAAAACTGCGCTGCGTCCATGCGGCGAGATTAGATCAATGAGCGGGCGTGGGCATACGTAACTCTACGCATTCACGTCGTTGTGAACTTCCGGGCCAGCGCGCGCCTTTGGGGACCGGGCGCCACGATGGCTTGTGCTCCCTGAAGTCAGGCAACCTCGCCCGATATACGCTCCATTTCCAGCAGTCTCGGTTCAAGCCGTTCTGCGCGCTGTGAACCCATGTGTAAAACAAGCCGATCCACGCCCATGCTGGCGAACGCGTCGATCTCTTCCGGCGTTTCCTGGAGCGGCGTGATGACAATCTCGAACGTACCCCGGCTGCGTCCGGCTGCCGCCAGCGCCTGGTCCAGCCGGTTCAGCATTGCGGCGGTCATCTCTGAGTTCAGGGCAAAGCCGTACCAGCCCGTGCCGTATTCCGCAGCGCGTCGCAGCGCCGGTGCACTGTGTCCGCCGACCAGTACCGGCATCCGTGGCTGCACCGGTTTGGGATCGAGGCGGCAGGGATAAGGCAGCTTGAAGTGATTGCCGTCGTAGGTGGTCAGCTCCTGCGTCCATAGCTTCCCGACGACGTCGAGAAACTCATCCGCCCGGGGGCCCCGGTCTTCCCAGCTGAAGCCGCTCGAGATCACTTCCTCTTTGCACCAGCCGACGCCTACGCCAAAATCGACGCGTCCGTTGGAAAGCCAGTCGAGCGTGGCAAACTCTTTGGCGGTGTACAGCGGGTGACGCTGAGAAATCAGCGTAATGCCTGTGCCCATCCGCAAGGTAGTCGTCGCGTTCGCAATGAAACCGAACGTGGCTACCGGGTCCAGCATGCCGCCACCGTCGGGAACCGGTATCTTGCCGTCTTTCGATGCCGGGTAGCCGAACTCCATCTCGTCGAAGAGCACCACATGTTCACCCATCCACAGTGAATCGATCCCCGCCTGCTCAACCTGCGCCGCTACTTTTGCGATGATCTCAGGCGTGCCGATGGGTGACATGAAGGTGCCGAATACGCCAATTTTCATAATTTCTCCCCGTTGGTTCTGTCTGCATGTTAACCCCGTCTCTCGAGCTGGAGAAACCTCGCAGGTTTGCCTGCTAGCCCCGTTGCGAAGGTTTGACGAGGTCGGCGCGGGGCACCTGCCGTGCGTATTACAAACTCGGCGCGTCCGGCCAAATGTGGGACCATCCGGTACAGATACCACTACCACTGGACCGGTTGTATGAAACCATGCCGCGGCCTGGCGCTGATCATCCTGCTTATTGGCACCTTCCCCGCCACTGCTGACAAATTGCGGGACGCTGTTGTCACTCTGCAGCTCGAAGAGCTTGCCGCTACGCTCACGGCAACGCAGATCTCGGCGTTGCTCGACGGACGAGGCGGTGAGTTGCCGCCCCGGCAGCAGGAAGCGGCCGCGGTTCTGATTTCCGCCGGCGTGCTGCGAGCATCCGACCTCGGCGATCCGGCTCGGATCGCGCAGAAGACAGCACGCTTTGCCACCGCACTGCGATCTCGTCACCCGGGTTTCAGAGGACGTATCGAAGATGCTTCGATGCCGGCTGATATTGCGCTGCGGCAAACATACGATGAGCTCCTGGCAGCGAACGCGTTGCTTACGGGACTTGGTGAGCTGCTCGCAGAGGGTGTCCTTACCGGCTACGATCTGCGCCGCCTTGGGGTATACGAAGAGATTCCGGAATCCCACGGCTTCGTCTACTCACATTCCAGCTGGCGTCACCTGCGCCAGCTCGTCGCGCTGCTGCGCCGTGAAGGCGTCGGAGGTTGGCTCTACATCACGCCAAAGGTTTCTGCATTTCTCTACCGTGACGGATGGGGCGGGGATCCCTCGAACCTGGCAACGCTGCCCACAGGGCAGCGGATTGTGCAGGCGCGGGAAATGGCGGTGCTGTTCGAGTTCGATGCGCCTGATGACCGTGCCCGTTTCCACGAGCTCATCATGCAGTACGCCAAGAAGGACTCCGACGATGAACCGGGTCTACTAGCGGATTCGTGGTGGCAGCCGTTTTATTACACGGACGGGTTGCTGGAGGGTTTCGAGAAAATTTCCCTGGTGGTCGTGAGCGCTGGTGAGCAGGAAGCCACCTTGACCGTGCTCGAAGAGAACACGCAGCGTGTGGTCGAGCGGCTCGCAAGCTTCCCCTGGGAGGTGCGTGTCGACACCGTGTGGGTCAATCCGGCTTTCAAACGCTTCCTGGAAGGGGGCTACAAGTAGGGCCCTGAACCCGCTCAACTCATGTCGAGCTCGGCGTAGCCGCCGGCGGCTGCAGCTGCGAGCGTGGCGGCGTACTTCGGTCCACCGCCAAAGTAAGCCTGGTACCTGACCTTGCCCGTGTCGTGACCGGCCACGTTCGAGTTGTAGCCGGTAAACCAGCCGCGGCTGCGCCTTGCCAGCAGGCGCTCGTGCGCCTCCACAACCTCTTCCCCCCACGCCTGCTCTGCTTCGGGTCTGGCCTCGATACGGCTGATCTGGCCGGTCCGGGCATGCACGAGCAGGTTGGTGACCCAGTCGACGCCGCCTTCGATGGCGCGGGGAAAGTTGGTTGATCCCGACACGCTTTGCGGACCGGCAACCATCAGCAGATTGGGGAAACCGTGACTCAAAATACCCAGGTAAGTGCTTGGTCCGTCGCGCCACTTGTCGCGAAGTGCATCACCACCAGTACCCTGTATCTTCATGCGATCGAAAGCGCCCGTGATGGCGTCGAAACCGGTCGCATAGACGATGACGTCGAGATCGTAGTGAGTGTCCGCGGTTTGGATTCCGGTGGAGGTGATTTGCTCAATCGGTGCCTCGGTGATGTCGACCAGGTGCACGTTGTCACGGTTGTACGCTTCGAAGTAGTGCGATTCCAGGGGTAAACGCTGCGTCCCGAAACCATGGTCCCTGGGGATGAGCTTCTCGGCGGTCTCCGGGTTGTCGACTCGCTGGCGGATGCGATCGGCAATGTAATCCGATATCTCCTTGTTGGCGGCTTCGTCGAGAAAGATTTCCGGAAAGTTACCAGCGAGGATGGCGAAGCCGGGACTGGCGTACAGCTCGTCCCAGAACGCACGCCGCTCATCAGCGCTCAGGTTGTGAAAACCGCGGCGATCGGGCACGTGCTCGAAACCGTTTGGAGACAAGGCACAGTTGGCAAATATCTCGTCATAGCGCTCGCGGATTTCCGCCATCTCCGCGCTCGAGATCGGGGAGTTATTGAGCGGTGTGCTCCAGTTGGGGCGGCGCTGGAAGACGGTCAGCTCGCCGACCTTGTCGGCGATTTCGGCAATGACCTGGATGCCGGTTGCTCCGGTGCCGATCACGCCCACCCGGCGACCCGCCAGTGGCACAGGTTCTTTTGGCCACCAGTAGGTGTGGAAAGACTCGCCTTGAAATTCGTCCATGCCGGGGTAGCGCGGCGGCGTTGGTGCGGACAACACGCCAATACCCGTGACGACGAAGCGTGCGGTATACGTATCGCCGCCTGCGAGTTTGAGACGCCATTGACGGTCGGGTTCGTCCCAGACCATCTCTTTTACCCGGGCGTCGAAGCGCATGTGCTCGCGCAGATTGAACTTGTCCGCGACAAAGTTCAGATATCGCAGGTTTTCCGGCTGCGCCGAAAACCGTTCCTGCCAATGCCATTCGTCCAGGACTTCTCGCGAAAATGAATAACCGTAGGTATAGCTCTCGGAATCGAAACGTGCGCCAGGGTAGCGATTGCGATACCAGGTGCCACCGAGATCGTCGTCCGCCTCCAGGACAACGGCGGAAATGTCGAGATCGATGAGCCGCTTGATCTGGTAGATGCCGGATACGCCGGCGCCCAGCACGATTACCTCGTAGTGGTGTGGATCGGTCATGAGTGTGCCGTGAAACAACGTCGGCGACGATTATACCTCGCGGCAGGCCATCGTTTTCGCCGTGACGGAGAACGGCAACCATGGTTCTGTAACATTTGCCCCCTAATGTGGGCCGATGAGCCATGAACCCCTCCAGATCGTCAAGCGCGTTCATGTTGTCGGCTGTCCGCGTAGCGGGACGACGCTGATGACGGAACTGCTGCGCTACAGCTACGCGTTTGCCGGTGGCTCAGATCACGAACAGTCGCTGTTCGACGCGCTGCCGGACGGGCTGTCGCCCTACCTGACGAAAAAGCCGGCTGACACGATTCGCATTGGCCGCGCATTCGAGCGCGACGATCAACTTTATGTGGTGGCGCTCGTCCGCGACCCTCGAGCGGTGGTCACGAGCGTGCACTGGTCGCAGCCGGATACCTACTTTGTGGGATTTGCGCGGTGGCTTGCCTATGCCGAAGTCATCAAGCGTTACGCGTCCCATCCTCGCTGTCTTGTGGTGCGATACGAAAGCCTGCTCGAAGATCCTGCAACGGAACAGGATCGGGTGGATGCACACCTGCCGTTTCTGGAACGCAGGCGGCGTTTCGACGCTTATCCGGAAGGCATTGAAACGCTGCATCACCATGCCACCAAGGCGCTGAACGGCGTGCGTCCGTTTGAGACGGAGCGTGTTGCCGCGTGGCGAGAGCACCTTGGCCGGGTTGCGGCTGAGGTGCGCGCCAATCCCGAGTTTACCCGTTCGCTGATCGAGTTCGGGTACGAGCCTGACGACAGCTGGCTTGCGGAGCTGGAAGGCATTGCGCCGTCAGGGTCGAGTTACAAGGACGGTACCGAGCGCGGCTTGAACAAGCTCGACGTACAGTTCAGATACTGGTTGAAGACGCGTCGATACCTGCGTCAACGACGGGCGGGTTGAACGTCGCTACGGCTGCTCCCGGTAGGGTTGCATGTCGATCCCGTGTGCGGCGTAGCGTGCCTCGACGGCATTGACGGTTGCCTCACACCAGTAGTCGGCGCCCGGCGCGGGAAAACCGAGCACGCATCTCTGCTCAGGGCTCAGCCGGGCAATGAGCCTTTCCGCGTATTGGTCCGGGTGGTACATGGACCAAGACCAGGCGGGATGCAGCGTGCCAATCCATTCGCAGTCCGCACGGCGGAAAGTGAGGTTCTGCACCAGGCGGAGTGAACCCTCCGTCACGGGTGTGCCGCGGTGCCAGACGTCGTGGCGGTAGAACAGCACCGAGCCCTGTTCATAGCGCGCGTGGCACTCTCGCGGGTAAAGGTGTTCCGCGCGAAAGTTGGCCGCTTCGGGATTCGCTTCCCGCAGGTAGGCTTCCGCCTGTGTTCGGTCGTTCACGTAGCGCATGCCCGCTACCCCGGGGGTGTGGATCATCGGCCAGGCGTAGGCCGGATCGGCCGCGCCCTGACGAGGCACCACCGCGGTGCCGCCACCGCGCTCGAACGGCGACAGATAAATGATCATCTCGACCGCCGCCGGGCGTTCCCACGGTGGCGGGTGCACCAGCATGTGGTTCGGATAGTCGCAATGTATGCGTTGATCGCGGTTGGAGTAGTCGTGCGCGCTCGCCCCCCTGCCGTACTTCGGCCAAAGGTCGGATTGTGTGAGGCGCAGATCCTGGACCGCGACACCGAGCAGGCTGGCAACGCATTTCAAGAGCTCAGGATGCAGAGTAACGTCGTTGAAAACGTCTGAGCGGGAAGGGAATACGAACTTCTGCGCGCTGCCGAACTGCTGGAACTCCGCTGCCGCTTCACTCCCGGGCGCCGGATAGTGCCCTTCAGCTTCGGCAACGAGCGTATCGACCAGCGCGCGGGGCAGGAGATTGTGAACCAGCAGCGCACCGCTCGCCCGCCAGCGTTCGATCTGTGCTTCGCTCAAGTCGCCGTCGACTGCCTCAGAGTGCAGCCAGCGGTCTGTCAAGGACTCATCTCCGGCCAGGGTCCCCGCGGTTCCATCGGCATCAGCGCTTCCAGGAAAGGGACCGGCGAGCTGATGGTGACGATGTAGGTGACTTCTTCGCTGACCTCACCTTCCGCGTGCCAGGCACCTTTGGGGATGTTCAGACGGTCACCGGCGCGAATGTCGATACGCGTGCCGTTCTCGTCCAGCACGTAGGTGCTGCCGCTCAAGACATAGCCGATGATGTCGTAGTTGTGATAGTGGACCGGCAGTTCCGGAGAGGCGGTGGACAGATACGTGGTTGGCCAGAAGCCGGTCTTCGCGATGTCCGCCATGACGTCGGCGTGGGTTTCGAAGTAGCCGTGATCGATGGTCATGGCAGTCATATTACGCTCCGTCTGGAATGAAATAGGGCACCTTGGTTTCACCTCTGTCTTCGAAAATTGCGCTGACTGGCATGTCGAAATCGACGGCTTCCGCGTCACAATTACGCAGCACGGACAGCATGGTGGGACCTTCTTCGAGGCGCACGAGAGCGGCGATGTAAGGTACCTCTTCCTCGAAGCCTGGCGCGCCCGGCAGCGTGACCACGCTCCAGCTGCGCACGGTACCGCGACCCGATGCGGTCCGCCAGGTCACGTCTTCGCTGAAACAGCTGGAGCAGAGTTTGCGCGGTGGAAACTGAACGTGCCCGCAGTTGTTGCAGTGTTGCAGACGCAGCTCATCTTCCGCACAGCCGGCCCAGAATGGGGCCGTTTCCGGCGTTGGTTTCGGAATCGGTTTGCTCATAGCGCCGCCTCCGTGCCGAGGATGAGGGTTGCATGACTCGACAACACGCCGCCTTGACCGTGGACCAGGCCAACCTCGGCGCCCTCAACCTGGCGCGCCTCACCGGCACCTCTGAGTTGCGTGACCGCCTCTGTCAGCGCGAACATGGAACCCGGATGGCCCGTGTGTGAGTGTGACAGGAGCCCGCCGTGGGTGTTCACCGGGATTGTGCCGCCGAGCTCGATGTTGCCGTTTTCGACGAACGGTCCACCTTCACCTTTGGCGCAGAAACCGAGATCTTCGAGCTCCATCAAAAGCACCGGCGTGAAACAGTCGTAGACTTGAGCGAAATCCATGTCAGCTGGACCGACTCCGGCCATTTCGAAAGCACGTGGTGCGGACTCTGATGCCGCTGAGGTCGTGAGCGAGCGGGCCTGGAACAGGTGCTCGTGCCAGTGCGCCTCGCCACAGCCGAGGAAGAAGACGGGCCTGTTCGGAAAGTCTCGGGCCCGCTCAGCCGCCACGATGACCACAGCCGCGCCGCCGTCGGACCACAGTGAGCAGTCGAGCGCGTGCAGGGGGTCGGCGACCACACGTGAATTCAGGACGTCTTCGACCGTGATGGGTTCGCGCATCTCGGCCGCGGGATTCAGACTCGCGTGGGCTCTGGCTGATGCCGCAACCTGCGCAAAGTGTTCCGGCTTTGTACCGTACTCGTGCATGTGTGCGCGCCCGGCCATGGCATACCCATTGGTCAGTGGTACACCGTAGGTCAGCTCAAACTGGGGATTCATAGTCGTGGTCATCTTGGCGAGCGTCTCGAGACCGGTCATGCCGGTGCGCGGATTGTCGCCGTGGGTCATCAGCACCGTATCGCAGACACCCGTCGCAATGGCGCTGGCGGCACGCAACACGGCGGTCAACGTTGTTGCGCCGCCGGCGTTCAGCGTCATGCAGAAGCGTGGGAAAATCTGCATGTATTCACTGAACATCTCCGCGTGGTAGAGGTGTGGCTCCACCCAGGGATTACAGGTAATGAGCCCGTCGATGTCTGCCTTCGTCAGCCCGGCATCGGCAAGCGCCAGGCGCGCGGCTTCGGCGCTGAGCTCTGTTGATCCGCGATCGGGCAGGGCGCCGACCGGTGTCTCGCCCATGCCCACGATAGCGACGCTGCCGCGTAGCGACATAGAGATGTCCCCTCGAAAGTCCTCTCAATCCGAGACCATACCGAAATCGGCACGCCGCGGGTAGCAATTGCCATGGCGTCCCGGCCGCCATCGGTGGCACACTGGGGTGACGAAAACACCAGGGGAGACCAATGCTGGACCTGCACTACTGGCCGACGCCGAACGGGAAGAAAGTGACCATTCAGCTCGAGGAATGTGGCCTCGAGTACAACGTTGTCGAGTGCAACATCGGCAAAGGTGATCAGTTCACCGACGAGTTCCTTACCATCAATCCCAACAACCGCATGCCGGCCCTCGTCGATCACGCGCCCGAAGACGGCAAAGGTCCGCTATCGGTGTTCGAGTCCGGCGCGATCATGCTGTACATCGCCGAGAAAACCGGGCAGTTCATGCCGTCGGACGCGCGTGGCAAGTACGACGTCATCCAATGGGTGATGTGGCAGATGGCAAACCAGGGACCCAAAACCGGTGAATGCGGTCACTTCAAACGGCTCGGCGACGGCGAGGGTGATCAGAGTTATGCAATCCGGCGCTTTACCGACGAGGTGAACCGTTTTTACGGGGTACTCAACAATCAGCTCTACAACCAGCGCTATCTCTGTGGCGACGAGTACACCATCGCCGACATGATCTGCTATCCCTGGACCGTCAACTGGGAAGGGCAGGGGCAGGACATCAACGAGTTCAAGTATTTCAAACGCTGGTTCGAAGAGCTGAGTGAACGCCCGGCGGTGCAACGAGGCATGAACGTCGGCAGCGACATGAACAATGACTACTCGAAACTCTCTGCGGAAGAGATAGACGCGTTGCGCAAACTGCTCTACAACCAGCGCGCGCGGCCGGCACCGGAAACCGGTGGGCTCGAAGCCTGACGAGGTTGAGGCCGTGATATCAGCGCACGGCCGGGATCAGCTCAGTCCTGGCGGTTGATCAACCTCAGGGAGAGTAGTCGGTTTTGCTCATGAACACGTTTTCGATGTTCTTGACCAGGCGGCCGTCGGCTATCGAATCCGCGTAAACTTCCTGCCATTCAGGGTCTGCAACAAACGCCTGCCAGCTCGCCTTGGCGGCGTCTGCGTCTTTGTGCCCAATAACGTAGATGAGGGTGTCTGTGGTGTCTGCCGGTAACCAGTAAGCGACGTTCTGCATTCCGTGCTTCTCGAAAATGCGCATGGTGTGGTTGCGGAAACGATCGTGCAGCGCGTCGAGCTTGCCTTCGTTGGCGGTGTAGGTGCGAAGCTCGTAGAGCATGCCGTGGTTGTCGGCGGCCGCAGCTGCGCTCAATGTCAGCATGCTGACAGCGAGAAGTGCTCGGATCATGTTCTCCCCCGGATCTATTGTTATTTGGCGCGCTCTATCATAGAGACAGGTAGAATGTGGCGCCATGACTAATACCGCGCTGTCAGAAACGCCTGCGGGGCTGTTCAGCTACCGCAAATACTGGGCGCACCGGCTGACGCCGGCGCCCGTGTTGCCCATGAGCCGTGCGGAAATGGACGAGCTCGGCTGGGACAGCTGTGACGTCATCATCGTGACCGGCGACGCCTATGTGGACCATCCGAGTTTCGGCATGGCAATTGTCGGGCGTTTTCTCGAAGCTCAGGGTTTTCGGGTTGGCATCATTGCCCAGCCGGATTGGCGCAGCACGCGAGACTTCGAAGCGCTTGGCAGACCGAATCTGTTTTTCGGCATCACCGGCGGCAACATGGACTCCATGGTAAACCGCTATACCTCCGATCGCAAAGTGCGCTCGGATGATGCCTACACACCTGACGGGGCAGGCGGCAAGCGTCCGGATCGCAGCGTCATCGTTTACGCGAACCGGCTGCGCGAAGCGTACGGCGGCGTGCCGATAGTGGCGGGCGGTATCGAAGCAAGCCTGCGGCGCATTGCTCACTATGACTATTGGTCTGACAAGGTTCGGCGCAGCGTGCTCCTCGATGCCAAGGCGGACATCCTGCTGTTCGGCAACGCGGAACGCGCGCTGGCTGAAGTGGCACATCGTCTCGCCAGAGGAGAGAACGTGCGCGCGATCGACAACGTTCGCGGCACGGCGCTCAGGCGCACGACACCCGGTGGGTGGATTGAAGTCGATTCGACGCACCTGGACACGCCTGGCCGAATCGACGCTCATCCAGATCCGTATGCGATGGGTCCGTCCGCAGAACGGCAGACAGCGGCGGCGGAAGATGCGGATGATGCGGACGTGCAGGTGGTGCGCTTCGTGCGCGACGTACCCACCGCGGATCGCAGCCGCTCGGTGATTCGCCTGCCGTCGTTCGAAGCGGTCCGCGAAGATCCCGTGCTTTACGCCCATGCCTCCAGGGTGCTGCACGTCGAATCCAATCCGGGTAACGCCAGGGCGCTGGTGCAGCGCCACGGCGATGTCGACGTATGGATCAATCCCCCGCCGATTCCGCTGTCGACCAAAGAGATGGACGCGGTCTACGAGCTGCCATACACGCGTGTGCCTCATCCGCACTACGGTGACGCGAAAATCCCGGCCTTCGAGATGATCCGTTTCTCCGTGGCGATACAGCGCGGCTGTTTCGGCGGTTGCACGTTCTGCTCGATCACCGAGCACGAGGGCCGCATCATCCAATCCCGGTCCGAGGCGTCCATTCTCCGTGAAGTGGAAGAGATCCGGGATACCGTACCTGGATTCACCGGGGTGATTTCCGATCTGGGCGGCCCGACCGCGAACATGTACCGCCTCGCGTGCAAAAGTAAAACCATCGAGGCTGCCTGCAGGCGGCCCTCGTGTGTTTATCCCGGTATCTGTCCAAATCTGGACACCGACCACAAGCCGCTCATCCACCTCTACCGCAAGGCCAGAGCGCTGCCAGGCGTCAAGAAAGTGCTGATTGCGTCAGGGGTGCGCTACGACCTGGCCAACGAATCCGAGGAATACATCAAGGAGCTGGCCGCCCATCACACGGGTGGCTATCTGAAAATTGCGCCGGAAGCGCTCGGCGAAGGACCGCTCTCGAAGATGATGAAGCCCGGCATGGACACCTACTACCGTTTCAAGGAGCTCTTTGACAAGTATTCCAAAGCGGCAGGCAAGGAGCAGTACCTGATTCCGTACTTCATCGCCGCCCATCCGGGAACCACCGACGAGGACATGCTCGAGCTTGCCCTCTGGCTCAAAGCCAACGGCTTTCGTGCTGATCAGGTGCAGGCGTTCCTGCCTGGGCCAATGGCCACGGCCACCGCAATGTATCACAGCGCCGCGAATCCGCTGCGCAAGGTCAGTCGCGACGGCGAAGCGGTTTACGTCCCCAAAGGCGCGCGGCAGCGACGGCTGCACAAGGCCTTCCTGCGCTACCACGACGCGAACAACTGGCCGCTCCTGCGCGAAGCGTTGGGGCGTATGGGGCGCGAAGATCTCATCGGCAACGGTAAGAAGCATCTGGTGCCGACGTATCAGCCGGCGGGAACCGGTGGCGTGGCGGAAGGCGGGCGCCATCGTCAGGAGTTTCGCACTCAGCACACGCACGGCGGGCGGCAAGCTGCAAAAAGGCGGAGGGCACGCAAATGAAGCGCGTACTGTTGATTGTTCTGGTATTGACGGCACTCACGGCTGCGTTTCTGTACTTCAATCGCGGTACCGTGGTCACGTTCATCGTCGATTGGCGGGGATTGTCGGAACCGTTTGTCGGCGTGACCGCAGATGGACAGCTGCAGCCTGATCTCTTCCCCATTGTTGCCTCGGGTCCCAGCACTTACGGCGTTGTCGAAGCCGCGCGGGAGTTCCTGGCGAGCCTCGATGACGCGCAGCGGGCCGAAACCCTGTTTGCGGTGGATGACGATGAGTGGCGGCGCTGGATGAACATTCATCTCTACGATCGCCGCGGCGCCGGGTTTTTGAACATGAACGATGTGCAGAAAGAAGCAGGCTATGGGCTGCTCGAGGCGAGCCTCAGCCCGACGGGATACAACCAGGCACGGGATATCATGAAGCTCGATACGACGCTGGGCGAGCTCAGGGGTGATGATTTCGAATGGTACGGCGAAGAGCGGTTCTGGCTGACCCTTATGGGTGAGCCGGACCATGACAAACCCTGGGGTTGGCAGATTGACGGTCACCACCTGGTGATCAACTACTTTGTGCTCGGCAATCAGGTGGTGATGTCGCCGGTGTTTTTCGGCGCGGAGCCGGTGATTGCCGAATCAGGCCGGCATGCCGGCACGGCTGTTCTCCAGGTAGAGCAGGATCGGGGCCTGGCGTTCGTCAACATGTTGAGCGACGAGCAGAAAGCTGTGGCGATTCAGGCAGAAGAGAAGACCGGGAGTAACAACGTCGGTGAGTTTTACTCGGACAACGTGGTCGTGCCGTACGCCGGCATTCGAGGCGACGAGCTGAACGCCGACCAACGCATGGCTTTGATCGGGTTGGCAAACGTCTTTATCGGCTACCTGCGCGCACCGCACGCTGAGGTCAAGCTGGAGGAAGTTGCGCGGCATCTGAGCGATACCTATTTCAGCTGGGTCGGCGGCACGGCGCCAGATTCGGTGTTCTACTACCGCATTCACAGCCCGGTTGTGCTGATCGAGTTCGATCATCAGGGTCCCATTGGCCTCGGCCATCTTGCTGAAACCGACGGCCCGCAGCGCAATCACATCCATGTCGTGATACGTACGCCAAACGGCAACGACTACGGCAAAGATCTGTTGCGTCAGCATCGGCAGTTGCAGCACTAAAAAGTCTCACAGAATCAATAATTTGCGAGCCGGGTCACCGTTTGATCGGGCGGCTCGCTTTAGGCTGTCGAATGCAGAAAAGCGAACACGAGGTTCGACATGACCCGTATCTTGATCATCACCGCCGCGCTGGTGCTCGGCGGATGTGCCGGTAACCCCAGCGTCTCGGAAAACCAATGTCGCGCTGGCGACTGGCAGACCATCGGGTTCCGGGATGGCGCCAACGGCTTCAGCAGCACGCGGCTGCTCGCCCACCAGGAAGCTTGCGGAGAGTTTGCCATCGTGCCGGAGCGCACGGCGTATCTCAAAGGGTGGCAGGACGGACTGACGAACTTCTGCACGGCGGACAACGGGTTCAACCTCGGTAACCGCGGCGCGTCGTTCAACACGGTGTGCGCCCGGGACATGGCGGAGCCTTTTGCGACTGCCTATCACGACGGCCGGCAGCTTTATCTGGCCCGCTCGGAGGTCAACCGGTTGAACCGTCTGATCAACAACAAGGAAGCCCGCCTCGATCAGCTCAAGCAGGAAATTGTTGGCGCAACCACCGCGCAGCTGGTTCCCGATCTCACGCCTGAAGAGCGCATTGGCCTCGTTGCCAAGCTCGAGCAGTTGATCAGCGAACGCGCCGAGATCGAAGAGGAGCTGCCTGAGCTCGAACGTGAACTGGCAGCCGCGGAATACGAGCTCGATCGTCTTGATCAAACCCTTGCGTCGATCAGCTACTAGCCAGCCGCACTCCATGCTCGCGGCTTAGAGATCGCATATCTCCGCGTCGCCCGGGTCGAGCTCGTCCGGCATTTCGGGCTGACCCCTTGATTTCCGACCCGCATGGGTCGTTATCATGGCCGGCAGCTACTGCTCGCAACAGGTGGACGCCATCAACACTCGTTTCTTGATCATCGCTTTTGCGCTGATCGCCCCCACCGGCTCCAGCGCTGCCGAGGAATCGCCGCAATACGGTGGAGATCTCAACGTGGGTACGTTCGTCGTGACGCTAAGTGCTCTGTCGTGGGATCCGGCTGACTGGACCTGGAAGTCCAACCATGACACCGGCATGATCCGCGAGCAGCTGTTCGTGGGGGATCTCAAGAAAAGCAAAGATCGCGGTGGTAAGTATGATTTCCGCTCGGAAGCCTATCTACCGCCGGAAGCGTTGACGGGTGAGCTGGCGGAGTCGTGGTTCTGGGAAGACGATCTCACGCTGGTGATGAACCTGCGGCGCGGTGTGGTGTTTCCTGCCCGGAAGGGCGTCATGGCGGAACGCGAGTTCGTTGCGCAGGATGTCGTGTTCAGCTTTGACTATGTCAACCAGAGCCCGCGACGCATTCCCACCTACTTTGATCACATCGACCGTCTCGAAGCGCGCGACGACCACACGCTGGTGTTTCACTTCAGGGAGTACAACGCGGAGTGGGCCTATCGTTATGGTTACGGCTATTACTCGTCCATCTTCCCGCGCGAGTACGCCGAGGTGGATCCGAAAGACTGGCGCAACGTCGTCGGCAGCGGACCTTTTGTCATGGGCCGCTATATCCAGGGGAACTCCCAGCAGTATCGGCGCAACGATCGCTACTGGGGCCACGAAGAGCTGGCGGGCGTGCGCCACTCGATACCGTTCGTCGACAGCGTCACCTATCGCATCATCAAGGACGAAGCCACGTTTCTGACTGCCTTGCGAACCGGCAAGCTCGACATTCTCGAAGCCATACGCTGGATCGCCGTCGATCATTTGAAACAAACGACGCCGGAGCTCGAGTGGCGGCGCTGGCTGTCGAGCACGGGGAACTTCATGGCGCTCCGGCTCGACTTTCCGCCGTTCTCCGACGTGCGGGTACGCCGCGCCATGAACATGGCTATCAATCATCAAGAAATTGTCGACAAGTTCTACGGCGGCCATGCGGAGCTCATGGCATATCCGCAGCATCCGGGATTCGGCGACTACTATCAGCCGCTTTCCGAAATGCCTGCATCGGTGCAGGCGCTCTTTGGTTACGACCCCGACGCCGCCCGGCGCCTCCTCGCGGAGGCGGGGTATCCGGACGGATTCAGCTTCAAGGTGCAGGTCTGCTCCTGCAGCCCGAGCGACATGGACCTGATCCCGCTGCTGGAAGGGTACCTCTCCGCGGTGGGTATACGGATGGATATCCAGCCCATGGAGTATGCGTCGTTTCTGTCGCTCATGACGACGCGCAATCACGGCCCGGGATATCTGATGGGCAGCGGACATGTCAATCCGACGACCACGCTGCGGAAAAGCTTTCTTACGGGTCAGACCTGGAATCCGGCGATGTATTCCAAGCCGGACTACGACGCACGCATCAAAAAGCTCCACACGCTCAGGGATGAAGAGGCGCGCATTGCGCTGGCCCGTCAGCTGACGGTGGAAATTCTCGATGAAGCGCCATACCTGTGGCTGCCGATCCAATACGTCTATACGGCGTGGTGGCCGTGGGTCAAAAACTATGGCGGGGAACTCAGAGTGGGCGCGCAGCGGTCGGGACCGATCTATGCACGTTTGTGGATCGATCAGGCGTTGAAAAAGGAGATGGGGTTCTAAATCGAACCGGGTGCGGTATGCTCCGGCCCAGTTGAGGGGAGATTTCATGAGTGATCAGAACCCAGGGCCATCCGGGTCCACGGATCAGTCTGTGTCCGGCATCACCGAAGAAGAACGAGAACAAGCGAAGTCACGGATCGGCGGTAAGTATGCGCACTACGTTCTGATTGTTCTGGTCATCGTCTACGTCTTCAACTTCATCGACCGGCAGATACTCTCGATCCTCTCGCAGGACATCCAGGCTGACCTGGGTGTCACCGACGCGCAGATGGGTTTTCTGTACGGGACTGTGTTTGCCGTATTCTATGCGGTGTTCGGAATCCCGCTCGCGCGATTTGCCGACGTCTGGGTTCGCCGCAGTCTCATTTCGGTGGGGTTGTTCTTCTGGAGTCTGATGACGGCGCTGTCCGGCTTTGCGCGGTCATACCCCGTACTGGCAGCCTTCCGCATTGGGGTCGGTATCGGGGAGGCGAGCGCGTCTCCAGCGGCGTATTCGATGCTTTCGGACTACTATCCGACACGCCTGCGCGCCACGGTGCTGGCGATCTACTCTTCCGGTGTTTACATCGGCGGCGGCATCGGGCTCTTTCTCGGTGGATTCATCATGGAGACATGGAACGGCGCCTATCCGGATCCGGCAGCCGCGCCGCTGAATCTAAAAGGCTGGCATGCCGCGTTTCTTGCCGTCGGCATCCCGGGGCTTCTGATGGCCTTCTGGGTGCGTTCGTTGAAAGAGCCGGTGCGAGGCATCAGCGAAGGCATCGTGACGGAGCAGCACCCGGCGCCGTTCTCAGTGCTCGCCACCGAGCTCTCCGCGGTGCTGCCAATTTTCAACCTCGTGCCGCTGAAGCGTCAGGGTGCGTCGCTCAAGGTCAATGGCCTGGCCGCGCTCGTGATTGCTCTCATCTCGTACGCTTTGATGATCATCACCAACAACATTCCCCAGTGGGTTGCGCTCGGCATTGGTGTCTACGTGGTCTTCTCCTGGGCCCAGTCGTTGAAGGCGCGCGATCCGGCGACCTTCGAGATGATCTTCAAGACGAAGGCGATGGTCTACACCATGATCGCCTTTCCGACCATATCGTTCGTCACCTATGGCGTCGGCTACTGGACCGCGCCGCTGCTCCTGCGTCTGCACGACACCTCCGCCACCGAGGTGGGCATGTACATCGGGCTCGGCAATGCTGCCGGCGGCCTCATTGGCGTGACGCTCGGCGGCTATTTTGGAGATCGCTTCAAGGCGCGTCATGGCTCCGGCCGCCTGATCATTGGCTACGCGGCGGTATTCGGCACCGCGCCGCTTGTCCTGTGGATGATCTATACGCCGAGCCTGATGCTGGCGTTTTTCCTGAATTTTGCCCATCACCTCTTCAGTGCCTGCTGGCCGGGCATTCCGCCGAGCACCGCATCGGATCTGGTGCTGCCGCGCATGCGTGCAATTGCCGGGGCGTATTACATTCTGGTCAACACCATGATTGGTCTAGCCATGGGACCGTTTGTGATGGGGCAGCTGTCAGACGTGTTTGCCGCTTCGGGCATGGATTCGGCAGAGAGCCTGCAGACGGCCATTGCGGTTTCGCTGCTGATGTTCGGCGTAACGCTGGTCTTTCTGACGCTTGCCTGGCGGCATCTGCCGAAGGACGAGGCGTCACGCCTCGAGCGAGCGCGCAAGTTCGGTGAAGAGGTGGTGCAGGCCTGAAGGGCTCCGTCGTACGCCGCTTATCCGGATCGTTCGTTGACGAGCACCAGCTTGCCGATGATGTTACCCGCCAGCTGCTCCGTCAGGGCGGTGCGGAATTCCGCCATCGGGCGCGTGGTGACGGGCGCGCAGTCGAGCGTGCCGGCGCTTACCCAGCTCATGAGCGTTGCCATGAGCTCAGCGTTGATGTCCGGATGGGCGCGCATTTCCCCGCCCCAGTCGACGCCGATGAGTGATGCGCGCTTGAGCAGCGCCAGGTTGAACGCAAGCTTCGGGATTTCACCCTGCGCAAACCCGACCACCAGGTAGCGCCCACCCGGCGACAGCGAACGGAAAGCCGGTTCCGCCGTGCTGCCGCCGACGGGATCGTAGACGAGGTTCAATGGGCGCCCGTCCAGCGTCTGCTTGAGCGCATCACGCCAGTCGTCCACGGTGTAGTCCACGGCGGCGTCAGCGCCGAAAGACAACGCAGCGTCGCGTTTGGCCGGCGTGGAGGCGGCGGCAACCACGTAAGCGCCCATGGCTTTACCGACAGCAATTGCAGCTGATCCCACTCCGCCGGCTGCACCTGGAATGAGCAGGGTCTCACCGGATTGCAGGCGCCCGCAGTCTCTCAGACCGTAAAGCGCCGTGGCATAGTTGATGAAAAAACCCGCTGCCGTGGCGTCGTCCAACGCATCGGGAATGGGAACGACGCTGTGCGCGGCTGCGCAGACTGTGTCTGCGTATGCGCCTCCGCCAGCCAGCCCCATGACACGTTGGCCAACGGAAAGCTCCGTGACATCCTCCCCCACGTTGCTGATCGTGCCCGCAAACTCGCTGCCGGGAAAGTATGGAAGCGGTGGTTTGACCTGGTAGAGGCCTTGAATCATCAGGCCGTCCACAAAACCGACGCCAGCGGCAGCCACGTCTACCTGAACTTCGTGAGAACGGGGCTGCGGTGGGGGCTGTTCGAGACGGGACAACGTTTCCGGTGGACCGAACGTCTCACAACAAACGATCTGCATCAGATGACCTTGACGCTCTTGGGTGGCCCGGCGCTGGTATGCCGCGTGCCCGGTGGGTCCACCGCCCAGGCTGGCGCCTCCTCCCAGGTATCGCCAAAAACGAGCTCAGTCATAGGTCGTCTGCGCACGGGACCGTGTTTGCCTGCCGGTTTGCCCAGCGTAAGCGTGCACGTAATGAATACGTCCTCGGGAATGCCGAGCAGCGCTTTGAGCTCGTTCTCGACGGGGCCGTGAAAGCCGGTGATGACGCCGCCATAGCCGAGCCCACGGGCGGCCAGGAGCAGGTTCTGCACGGCGGGATAGACGGATGCGCCTTCGGAGGGCGTGGGTTCGCGGTAGCGGACGAGGCAAGGCAGAATCAGGCAGGGAGCGGTATCGAAGCTGTCGACGTAGTGTTGCATGGTGCGCGCCATACGGGATTTCGGAGAGTTGGGATCCGCGCCGCTGCCTTTGTCGTACTGATCGTTGGCACGCTTCAACTCCCAGAATTTCCGTGCCGACTGGCCGATGAGTGCTTTAGCCTCGCGCGCTTTGGGTGAGTCCTCCAGCACGACGAACCGAAACGGTTGGCGATTTGAGCCGCTGGGCGCTCTTGTTGCGGCAAACAGGATATCTCGGAGTGCCTCCGGAGGAAGCGGCTCGTCCAGATAGCGGCGGATGGCACGCGTGCTTGCAATGCCCTCCAGCAGGCCCACGCTGTCTGCGGCAATTGGTGTTTCGGCGAGTGATGTCATAGTTTCTGTTGTTCCTTGAAGCTGTGATCATCGTACCAGACGGACGTGGCTGCAGAGATGTGTATCGACAGGGGAAGTAAATGAACAATGAGATGTGGCGGCTGGCGCGCACGCCGCCGGGTGAGCTGCCGGAGCGTGAGGACTTTGCCTGGTCACAAGAATCAGCGCCGGAGCCGCAGTCGGGCCAGGTGCTCACTCGCACCCTGTTCCTTTCCATGGATCCCTATCAGTGGGTGCGTCGTCGCTCAGGTGTTGAAGCGCCCGGAGCGGTCTGCCATGGGCGGACCGTGGCACAGGTGGTCAAAAGCCGCCATGACCAATTTGCGGAAGGGGACTACCTCTTCAACACCAATGGCTGGCAGCAGTTTGGCTTGACGGGCGATGGGATCGACCCTTTTGGCTACATGTACCCGCGCCGGCTGGATCCGGCTGCCGCCCCCTTGTCTACTGCCATCGGCGTCCTCGGCATGCTGGGGCTCACCGCGTATGCCGGGCTCATTGTGCAGTGCAACCCGCAGGCTGGAGAAACGGTAGTGGTTTCGGCCGCTTCCGGAGGCGTAGGACAGATTGTCGGGCAGCTTGCAAAGCTGCGTGGCTGCCGGGTGGTCGGGATCGCCGGGGCGCCGGAGAAGTGCCGGTTTGTCGTCGAAGAGCTGGGATTCGATGCCTGCGTTTCGCACCTGCAGGACGACATTGCGGCCGATCTGAAGAGCGCCTGTCCGGACGGTTGCGACGTGTATTTCGAGAACGTCGGTGGCGAGGTCTTTGCCGCAGTCCTGCAACAGCTCAATCAAGGGGCGCGCATTTCTCTGTGCGGGATGATTTCCCAATATGGCACGGACCTGACGGACATGCGCAAACGCTGGCAGGCCACGGGCCAGGCAGATTTCGACCGGCTCGATGTCAGCGTGCACGACCTTTTTGTCGGCAACTTTGTTGATTCGCATCAAGCCCGGTTTCTGGAAGAGATGGGTGAATACGTTCGCAGCGGTCAGGTTCAGTACCGGGAAGATCGCTGGAACGGGCTGGAGCAGGCGCCGATGGCGTTTCGCGCCATGCTGGAAGGCAGAAACTTCGGAAAAACTCTGGTTGTCGTCGATCCCGATGCGGCATGAGCGTTTACGCATTTTCGCGTAGAACACGAATCCAACGATTTCGTTACACTATGAGGCTGGCTTGGAGAGAGCAGGGGTAGTCGCCATTTCGCGTTGGTTGTTGGTGTTCGTTGCGTTGTTGACGCTTGCCGTGACGTCTTCAGCGATCGCGGACGAGTACTACCTGGGTGTCGCCAGTTTCAGCCGTCCGGAAAATGCCGAGCAGGCTCGTCTCGAGGCAGCGGCACGGTTCGGCATACCCATGCAGGTGCGGCCCGTCAGAGTTGGCGACGCTGAAGTGTACCGCGTGATGTCCGCACGGCAGGAAACGCAGGCAAAGGCCCGCGAGCTGGTGGCACAGGCGCGGCACCAGGGTTTCGAATCCGCCTGGCTGGTCGCCGCCGCGGCATCAGCAGCGACGGACCCTGCTGAACAATCCCGGGTGACGTCGGTGAAACCACCCTCAACGTCACCGCTGCCCGCACCCATCCGGTCAACCGTCGCGCCCGTGGGCGATGCGATTGTTACCGAGGCAGCCGCAAGGCCAGCCGAGCTGCCGTCGAGTATCGCCATGGCGGATCTCAGCGGCGCCGCCATACCTTTGCTCCGCCTGGACCCGTTGGTAGATCCCATTAAGGTAGATGGCATTCTGGACGAAGCCGTCTGGCAGCGTGTGCCGGCCATCGACGAGTTTCTCGTGCTCGAACCCGATACGCTGGTTCCGGGTGCGCATGACACATACCTCAGAGTGGCCTACACCGAGAAGGGTCTCTATCTCGGCGTCGACATGGAGCAGCCGGTCGATTCGCTGGTGCAGCGTCTCTCCGGTCGCGACGTACGCGACAATCGCGACAGCTTCAGCGTCACGATCGATACGTCCGGCGAAGGCCGCTACGGCTTCTGGTTCGGCATCAATCTCGGCGACTCGCTCATGGACGGCACCGTTTTGCCAGAGCGCAAATTCACCAGCGACTGGGACGGACCCTGGTACGGGCGCAGTCAGCGCACGGACAAAGGCTGGTCTGCAGAGTTCTTCATTCCATGGGGTGTCGTGTCGATGCCAGCTTCAGCCGAAGAGCGCACCATGGGGATCTACGTGTCGCGCAAGGTCGCCTATCTCGATCAACGTTGGGGCTGGCCGGCGCTGCCGCCAACGCAGGCAAAGTTCATGTCGGCACTGCAGCCCATGACGTTACGCAACGTCGAACCTCGCCAGCAATACAACGTGTATCCGTTCTTCGCGACGGCGTACGACCGTATCGACTCGGATCAGCTCTATCGGGCCGGGGTGGACGTATTCTGGCGGCCGTCCAGCAACTTCCAGCTGAACGCCACCCTCAACCCGGATTTTGGCAACGTCGAGTCCGATGAGGTGGTGATCAACCTGACCGCAACGGAGACGTTCTTCCCGGAAAAGCGGCTCTTCTTCCTGGAAGGTCAGGAGATATTTGTTGCGTCTCCTCGTGCCGATACCAGAGGGCGGGGCGTGGGTAATGCGGGCCTGCCCTACACGATGGTCAACACCCGGCGGATCGGGGGCCGCCCGCGCGAGCCTGCGGTTGCGCCTGGCATCACGATCCCGGAGCGGGAGCTGGTGCAGCCGACGGAGCTCGCCGGTGCCTTCAAAACGACGGGTCAGCTGGGCAGGTTCCGCTACGGCGTTCTGGGAGCGGTGGAGGAAGACGTCAAATTCGACGTGCTGGACGGTTCACAACCGCGCAATCTCGCCCAGGACGGTAACGACTACGCCGTCGCCAGACTGCTTTACGAAAACAGCGACAGCCGGGGCTACCGCGCTCTCGGCATGCTCTCGACCGCGGTGTTGAACCCTGAGCGGGACGCCATCGTCCACGGCGTAGACTGGCACTACCTTTCACCGACGGGTGGTTTGAAGGTCGACGGCCAGTACATGATGTCGGACATCGACGACGTCGACGAAAAAGGCTACGGCGGCTTCCTCGATTTCGAGTTGACCTATCGGCAGGGCCTCAAGCATCGCATAGGCCTCGAGTACTTCGATGAGAACATCGATATCAACGATCTGGGTTTTCTGCAACGCAACAACGAATACCGCGTGCGCAGCTCGCTGCAGTGGACGCGCTCGGACCTGAGCTTTGCCCGCGAAAATCAGTTTGACCTGCGCGGCTTCTATCAGAAGAGCGTGACCGAGTCTCTGACCAACGGCGGTGGGATTTTCCTGTCGGATCGCCTGCGCATGAACGACCTTTCGCAGATTGTCGCGCGCTTCAACTATTTCCTGAGCGTCTACGACGATCTCAACAGCTTTGGCAACGGCACGTTCAAGATCGAAGACAAGATCGATACCAGCATCAACTGGACCAGCGACTCGACCCGCGTATGGAGCTACGGCGTGGGCGCCGGCTATGCCGGTGAGAACCTGGGGGGTGACTCGTACTACTACGACGCAGCGTTGAACTGGCGCCCCAGCGATCGTTTTGCCGTCGAGTTTGCGGTCAAGTATTTCGACCGCAAGGAATGGCTCCTCCATCAAACGGGCGATCTCTTTGCGACCTTCGATGCGGAGCAGTGGCAGCCCAGGATGTCGGTGGAATATTACATCAGCGCTCGTCAGCAGCTGCGCCTGTCGCTGCAGTGGGTGGGTATCCGCGCGAAAGAAAGAGACTTTTACCGTATCCCCGCCCGTCCGGGCGATCTGATTCCCACGGCCAAACCCACAGGTCCGGGGGCGCGTGCCAACTACAACTTCTCCGTCAGTCAGTATGCGTTACAGGCCCGCTACCGCTGGGAACTGGCGCCGCTGTCGGACATCTTCCTCGTCTACACTCGTCAGGCGGACCTGCGTACGGCGCTGGGTCAGGATGAGTTCAGTGATCTCCTGCAGAACGCCTGGGACGAACCGCTGGCGGATGTGCTGGTGTTCAAGATTCGCTACCGATTCGGATCCTGAGACTGCTGCCAGTCGGACCTCACGATCGCGCAGATCACCTCGTCGCTGACTTCGCCGTGGACAAACGAGTAAGCGCGTAGCGTGGCTTCGTAGGCGAGCCCCGCTTTGGCTGCTGCGCGAATAGACCCGGCGTTGCCGGGATGAATACTCGCCTGAATACGTTGTAGATCCGGCATGTGCGCGAAGGCTGCATCCACGACGGCGCCGGCCGCTTCGCTGGTGATACCCTGGCCCCATAGCGGTTTTTTCACGCTGTAGCCGATCTCGGCAATCCGCTGTTCCTTTGCGAAGCTGATCGTGATGGCGCCGACCACGACATCGTCGATGGTGATTGCCCAGACGCAGCGCTCGTTGCGATCTGCCAGGATATGGCGCGCGACGATGTGCGCGGTTTGCTCCCGGGTCGGTGGCTTGCCCGAGCCTTCCAGATACTGGCCCATATCCGGGTCCTGCAGACAGGCGAAGAACTCCGGGACGTCGGCAAAGCGGAACGGCCGCAAGGCAAGGCGCGAGGTCTGAATGACTTCGGGTAACATGCACATCAGACTATCAAGTCTGCGTCGTCGATGCCTCTGCTGGCCCGAGCGCGGACAGGCGCAGTCAGCGCCGACGCGTCAGCTCATCTCCGCGCTTGCCTCCATGTCTTCTTTGAGCGTACGGCTGGCCAGCAGGTAAAAGAAGGCTGACAAGACGTTGAACACCAGGCTGATGACAAGTGCCCAGCGCAGAGAATCCGGGCCGAGATCCGTGGTGACGTTCAGAACGTCGGAGGCGATGCCGGTGAACTGAGGGCCCAGGCCAAGGCCGATGATGTTCAGAATGAAGAGCAATATGCTCGACGCCAGCGCGCGCATGCGCAGCCCGACCAGGCCCTGCGTCAGCGAAAAAGTGGGGCCGAGATAGTAGGCTCCGAGGAAGTACGATATCGACAGTACCCAGAGCGCTGTATACGGGGCGTGATAAAGGTAGACAAACGTGCTGAAGGGCACCGAGATCAACGTGGCAAGACCTGGCAGCCACAGGTACCAGCGAACGTCTTTCTTACCGAACTTGTCACCCAGATAGCCGCCTAGGAAGGTTCCCGCAATGGAGGCAAAGCCGAGGTAGAAGAGGGCGACGCCCATTTCTCCCGTCGTGAGGCCATGGCTGCGGTTGAACATGGCGGGGATCCAGTAGCCTACGCCGTAGCCGACGAAGGCGTGCAGGCTGCCGCCGAGCGCCATCAGCTTGAAACTTTTCCGTTCCCAGAGATATTTGAAGACCTCCATGACGGGCGGTGCTTCGCCGCGTCCCATTTCCAATCCCTCCGCGGCCCCGCGGGGCGGTTCTCGCAAGGTGAAGCGGACAATCAGCGCGAGCAATACGCCCGGCAGACCGACGACGAGAAATGCCGAGCGCCAGTCGAAGACTTCGTTGATCCAGCCACCGCCGAGGTTGCCGAGCATGGTGCCGATTGGGATGCCGAGGGCATAAATTGCAAGTGCCGTGGCGCGCTTGTCTGCCGGAAACATGTCGGAAATCATGGAATGCGAAGGCGGGCTGCCACCGGCTTCACCCACGGCGACGCCGATACGCGCCGCCAACAGGTGGAAAAAATTCTGCGCCAGTCCGCAGAGCGCCGTGGCGGCGCTCCAGAGCGCCAGACAGACCGCCAGAACGTTCCGGCGTGAGCCGTTGTCAGCCAGACGCGCTATGGGGATACCGAGGAACGTGTAAAACGTGGCGAAGGCGATACCGCCGAGAAAGCCCATCATGGTGTCGGAGACGCCGAGATCCTGCTTGATGGGTTCGACGAGAATGCCCAGGATCGAGCGGTCGATGAAGTTGAAGATATAGACGACAACGAGAAGGCCGAGCGCGTAGGCTCGATAAGCAGGCGTAAACGCGCCAGCGTCAGATTGGCTCATAAACGGTTTCAACTCCCCTCTCCAGCAGTGAGTGTGCCCTTGCAAGGGCGCGGGCTCAAGGGAGTGTCCGCGTCGCTTTGCGGTATAGTGATGCGGGAAGTGGTGGGGACTCATTATGCTTGCAGACGTCCGGGTGTCCGAAGATCTCGAGACCGTGGGACTGTGCCCCGATCGATTGCAGCGCGTGAGTGACTGGCTGCAGGCTCAGGTTGACAGCGAGCGGCTGGCGGGCTGCAGCGTGCTCATCGGACGGCGCGGCCGCGTTGCGTTTTCTGCCGCGGTTGGTAAAGCCGATATCGAAAACGACAGACCATTCGGTCTGGACACGATCGTGCGCATCTATTCGATGACAAAGGCGCTCACGACGGTGGCTGCAATGACGCTCTACGAACAGGGCGCGTTTCAGCTCGACGACCCTGTCAGCTTGTATCTGCCCGAGTTTGCCGACACGCCGGTATGGTGTGGCGGCGATGCGCCGCTGGACGTGGTCGTCGCCCAGGAGGTGCCGATGACGATCCGCCATTTGATGACCCACACCGCCGGACTCACCTACGGCTTCATGCAGACCAACGTGGTGGACGAAGCGTACCGTGCGGCGGACATCGAGTTTCCGGGCACGGCAGCAACGCTCGAGGAGTTGACGCGACGGGTGGCGAGCGTACCGCTCCTGTGCCAGCCCGGTTCGCAGTGGAACTACAGCGTCGCAACGGACGTGCTCGGCAGGCTGATCGAAGTCTGGTCGGGTAAGTCCCTGGCAGTTTACCTGCAGGAAGCGTTGCTTGAGCCACTCGGCATGACTGACACCGGCTTTCATGTGGCACCAGACAACCATGCGCGTTTTGCCGCGCTTTATGCGCCGGCGACGGGCGGCGACATGTCGAGCGTCGGCAAAGCGGCGGCGGACCCGACAGCGGCGCTTGCGCGCGGTGGCTTGAAGCTGCAGGAAAGCGCGGTAGGCAGCCGTTTTCTCGAACCGGCCCGGCTCTACTCCGGTGGTGGTGGGTTGACTGGCAGCATTGGCGACTACGGGCGCTTTTGTCAGGCGATGTTGAACGGCGGGGTGCTTGACGGTGTCCGTATTCTCGGCCGAAAGACGGTTGAATACATGCGCCAGAATCACCTGCCTGACAATCGTGACATGGCAGCCATGGGGCAGCCCGTCTGGAGCGAAACGAGCTACGATGGCATCGGATTTGGTCTCGGCTTTGCCGTTGTGGTTGATCCGGTGAAGGCCCATATCGTCACTTCGCCCGGCGAGCATCACTGGGGTGGTGCCGCAAGCACGTTCTTCTGGTTGGACCCGACGGAAGATCTGTATGTGGTGTTCTTCACGCAGCTCATGCCGTCTTCGAGCTATCCGATCCGGCGCGAACTGCGTACCGCGGTCTATCAGACACTCGTCGACTGACTGACAGGTGGCTTGAACTGCCTATTTCTATGTAGTTAACTACATTCGGAGTTAATTGGGGAACACCAAGAGCTGAAGACGTTACCGTCCGCTGCCGCGTCAGCGGGTGGTCTGCCCGGGAGAGAGCAGACAACGGGGAATCCGGTTTCAGGTGACGTCTGATTTGATGATGGTATCGCTGCAGGATGGCAGCATGTACGGCCCACGGTACCCTGCGCAGATGTGCGTGGAGGCTGGATGGATTCTGGGAGGAGTCCGGGTCCCATTTCGGGGTGACACCGCAGAATACTGGCGTGGTGTACCAGCGGCGGCGAGGCTGCCGTTGGCCAGTAGGACGGGTCCGGAAAGTACCGATTGGTACCATCGTCAACGGCTCATTTTCACATCGTTGTGACCGTCCGGGTTTGTCCGGCAATTCGGGAAAACCGTCGCGCGTGATGGTTTTGCCGATCCTGGACGGTTAAGCTACGGATTGTTAATCATTTTTTTCCGGGGGAGCACCATGGCGCAGACGCTCGATCATGAGATCGTATCGATCTATCCGTTCACCGACGCAGAGGTCGACCAGATGATGGACAACTCTGTGGAATGTGTCCTGATGTGGGGAACGAAGGATGGCTGGCCGGTGGGCGTGACCCACGCCTACGTGTGGCACGACGGCAAAATCTGGATCACGTTTGCGTCGCATCGTCACCGCGCGTCGGCCATTCGGCGGGACAACCGGGTATCGGTCAACGTCAGCTCGAAAGGTTATGCCGTACCCAACGACGAGCTCCCACAGGGCGCGATTACGTTCAAAGGTACGGGCGAGTTTTTCGACGACGACGAGACCAAACACTGGTTCTACACGGCGCTTTCGCAGAAGCTCAACCCGGACAGCGCCGAGGGCGAACAGTTTTTCTACAATCTCCTCGACTCACCCCTGCGCACCATCCTTGCCGTCACGCCGGTGAAGAAAATCATGTACAACGGCAAAACCGCCGGTGCGCACATGGCCGGCACCGCAGAGGAGTCAGATCTGGGCGAGCGTCTGGAGAGTGATCTAGAGCGCATGAACAAGGAGCGCGAGCGCCGGGGTCTCGATCCGCGCTGAGCCTCAGCCGGGCTCGGCAGTACCGTCGAGCTCCGCGAGCGATGCTTCGGCGAGCTCGCGGATATAGTCCAGGAGGGCCCAGCTACGGGCTTTTTCGAGGTGAGGCCGTGCCTGGGTGGTGCCGAGCAGGCGCTGACATTCGCCGTAGTAGAAATTCACGACCGGTGACCAGGGCACGCGATTGAGCGTGGCTTTGAGGTAGTTGACTGCCCGTCCGGGCCGTCCGCTATAGAGTTCCGCGACCCCGAGCAGCAACACGGCGTCGATTCGTTCGGGATCTTGTCGCAGAGCGCGTCTGAGCAGGGCGCTCGCGCTCCGCCACAGTTCCCGGCAGTCCGGGCCCGATCTCAGCAGGCAGTCGCGCGTGAGAATTGCGGCGTCGTTGATGAGCAGGCCCGTGTCTTCAGGAGCCAGCTGCTTGAGCTCATCCAGCGCGCGGCGCGCCGCTTCTATGTCTACCTCGATGAGGCTGCGAATTCTGGCATTCTGTAGGGTCAGATCGTCGGGTGCGGCGGCGATGAGCGTGCCGTATATGCGGGCCGACTCAGCGGGGTTGATCGCTTCGGCACTCTGCGCGATACGTCGCAGCGCTTCGTTTTCTGTCAGCGGCGTCCGCTCGAGCACGGGCCGGCTCGTCTCGATATCGACGCTCCGGCTGAGCTCGCTGCGCCGCCGTTCGTAGGCGCGCGCATGTTTGATCAGCGAGCCCAGGCTCAGTTCGTCAGTTGTCCAGGCGCTGACATCGCGGGTAGCGAGATACCGCTCCAGCGCCGGCCGGTAGTCCGGATAGCTTGCAAGGTTGGCAAAGAGCAGGAAATTCACGAGCTCTGCGCTGGAGGCGTAGAAGTTCTGCAAGCGGCGCGCGGGCATGTCGATGTAGTAGCGCACGCCAAAGAGGGCCTCGACGCTCATGCCGTCGTCAGCCAGCCGGCGGGGCAACCGTGTTTCCACTCGGAGGCCGTTTGCCGTCGTTTTCATGCGGGTGTGGCCAAGCAGCGTCGCAACACCCTCCTCGTACCAGGGCGGGTAATTCTGTGCCTGCAGGCGCAGGAGGTAGTGCGTGTATTCGTGCAGCGTGTTGTGCGTCAGGCTTGTGCGGGTACCGCTGGGGCCGACCACCAGCAGCGTCTGTGTCAGGCCCGGTTGGGTGAACGCCGCGAACACCGGCTTCCTGGTGATCCGGGTGAAGTCTTTGCGGCGCGAAAAAATCAAGATCTGCAGAGGCGGGTAGCGCCTCGGTTCGGCGTCGGGATCCGCGCGCAGGCCAGGCAGGTCTGTGACGCTTTGCCGCAGCGCGTTCAGGGCGGTGGCAATCCCGGTGACCTCATCCAGCCCGAGATCGCTGGTGATGGTGAAGTCGGCGCTTGCGTACTGCGCCCAGTCTGCATGGACCTCGC
This sequence comes from Pseudomonadales bacterium, assembly GCA_028285415.1. GTDB lineage: Bacteria > Pseudomonadota > Gammaproteobacteria > Pseudomonadales > Azotimanducaceae > UBA4421. Next base: position 831,234 of record JANQPF010000009.1, on the reverse strand, counting down.
CGGCCGATAGCGGCAAGATCAGGCTCAATACCAGGCAGAGGATTGCCCCGTGACGGGATTGGAACTGTTGTTGATGGCTGCGCTCACCGCCGCTGAGCTGCCTTCGCCGCTGCGCTGTACTGCCGAGCAGACGGCGGGTCTGCACGACTATCCCCACAACGAACAGACGTACGAGCCGGTGGTGTTTTTCGAAAGCAGCTTCCTGCTCGAGGTCAACGCGGCGCTGACGCGCCACCTTGCCGGTGACGGTGCCGATCTATTCGTAACGCTGGCTGGTGAGGATGACGATGACCTGCAGGAACTCAGATGTGTGCAGGTCAGAGGCAGCGCGGACACGCCGGGACTCAGCTGCACCAACGACCCGCCGGCGCAGCTCCTGCTGATCAACTTGAACAACCTGCGCTTCACCCGTACTTCCATAGGCGGCTGGACGTTCGCCGGAGACAGCAGCGCCGGCGATTCGATTTTTGTCGAATACGGCGTGTGTCAGTCCGAGTGACGCTCGTCGGCGGACGGCTGTTCAGCCTTGTCCTCTGCCTCGTCGAGTTCGCGCAGAATATCTGCCACGCGCTGGCTCTCCGGCGCGATATCAGCCGGTTCCTTTTCCGCGGTGACGTTGATCTGCTCGATACTGCGGATGCGCTCTTTGACCTCGAGGCTGGACACCGCCACGGTGCCGTCGGCGAAGCCGGCCACGGGTAGCAACAGTGTGGCAAGCATGACTGCAAGTTTCTTCATACCCTGATCCTCGTGACTTGATCCTCTCTCCACCGAGTATCCTCTCATTGTTCCGCGGTGGGAAGACTCGACGGTTCAAAATCTGCGCGATGGTCCCAGATTGACGTCTCGTTCATGGCGTAGACGTAGCGATAGCCGCGGTGGCCACGGCGGCGGATGAAGTTGTCCGAGTCGAGCAGCCAGACCGTGCCGTCAGCGCGGCGTACCGCAAGAATGGCGTGGTAACCACGCAGCTTGCGCTCGTAGACGACCACCACCCGGAGATCCTGCGCCGCGAAACCCAGATCGCGCAGCATGAAGTACTTTGCCGTTGCAAAGTCTTCGCAGTCCCCGCCATCGACGAGAAAGTCGTACAGCGTGCTCCAATGATTGCGGATGACGCCGGCGCGCTTACCGTGTTCGTCGTAGACGCGCTGTACCCTGTCATCGTCGTAGTCTGTGCGGTTGACGTAAAAGTGCACGAGCTCAATCTGCTCATCGGCGCTGAGTGCCGCCGCGCGGATCATGGCTTTGTTGAATGAGCGCAGGCGCCCGCGGCAGGCTTTGCGCTCCTGCGGGCAGCGATACAGATCGGATTGCTGCGCGTTGTGGCGCGCCAGCGTGTTCGCCCAGCCGTCGAGCGCGTCGGCCGGCGCCAGATAGTCTTCCGCGGCTGAAAACGGATACGCGTTGGCCGCCACCGCCAGCGTCGGCGCGCCGAACAGCAATACCAGGCCCAGGGAGCGGAGCAGAAACATGTTGTCATGATGGGCCAACGGCTCCCCGAGGCGCAACTTGTGCTGATTGTTCGACAAAATAGTTGCGGCAGGATGGGCGGTGCCACCGCATCTTGCCGGGACGTATCGTCTTGGCGGGCAATCGGGTTTATATTCGTCTGCGGACGGTGTGAGTCGATGATATGAGGACGTTGCATCTCTACATCGCGCTGCTGGCCAGGCTCGTCCTCCTGCCGCTCTGTGCAGCGGCCGGTACGATGGGCTGCGTCGCGTCGCAAACGACACCCGCAGTACCGGCGTATGATCCGGCGCTGGTCAGCGGTGCGGCCATCTTTGGCACGGCGGTAGCGGCGGATGAAGCACCCAGCCACGACGTGCTCGGCGTTACGCCGGAAATGATCGACTACGTTGGTGACATCGGGGAGGCGCGGCTGTCTGTCATGCGCTTCACGCGTCTCCTGCGCCGGCTGCAGGACAGCGGTTTCTTCGACAATCGCTATGACGCCAGTGTGACCCGTACAGCGGCGGAGACGTTCGAGGCGCAGGTCGGTAACTGCATTTCCTATACCAATCTCTTCGTGGCATTGGCACGCCTGTCAGGCCTCACGGTGCACTATCAGCTGGCTGAGATCCCCTATCCGACATGGAACGCCTACACGGGGCTCCTGATTCGCAACAACCACATCAACGTGCTGGTGGACGGCGCGCGTTTTGATCGCAGCCGGCCTGACGGCTACACCATCGACTTCAATGAGGTGAATCCCGATGTCGACGCGCGGCTGCGGCGGATTTCCGATGCCTACGCGGAGTCGCTTTTTTACGCAAATCTTTCCGTGGATGAGATCCTCGCCGGCAACGAGCGGCGCGCGTTTGCGTATCTGCGCCGCGCCATCGATATCGCGCCGGAAAACGCGGATCTCTGGATTAACCTCGGTGCGTTCTATTCCCGCCATGGTGCGCACGAGGAGGCGCTGGAGAGCTACCACATTGCACAGGCACTCAAGCCCCGGGAAAAGCTGATCCTGTCCGGTCTCGAGCGCAGTCATCGGGCGCTCGGCAACACGCTCAGGGCGGATGAGCTGGCAGGGGCGGTGCGGCGCTATCGCCTGAGAAATCCGTTCTACCACTTTGCACTGGCGCAGACGGCCTACGATGCGGGTGACTATGCCCGCTCGCTGCGAGCGATTCTCGAAGCGCAGCGGCTGAAGCGGCGCAACCCGCGCTTTCACTACATGGAAAGCCTCGTGCATCTGGCGCTGGAGGACCAGACGGCGGCATCCCGGAGCCTGCGCAAGGCACAGCGTTACCGCGCGCTCGACTACGGTAAATATGACGATCTCATCCGACGTTACGGCAGGATTGAGGTGAGCACGCGGGAGGCAGCAGACGTCGGACCGGTTACCGGGCATTGAGTCGCCGATAGATCCTCCCACCGCAGAAATTTTGCATTCTTTTACGTGCTGAGGTGGCACCTTGAACTTCCGCCAATTACGCTTATCGGTCCGTCTGAACTGAGGAGCGTGATCATTACTGTCGTACGTTTCGCTGGCTGGACGCTGCTGGCCCTGCTGCTCCTGGTTGTCCTCGTGGTGACGCTGGCGGTGTGGGCGCCGCAGCTGACCCTGGACATCGTGAACCGCGTGCAGAGCGCGGCTGTGGTGAAAGCACCCACTCTCGAGCTCGACCTTCTGCCGCCGCGACTGACCGCGGAGCAACTGCACGTGGAGTCTCCGGGTATGACGCTCGAGCTCGCCTCGCTGAATGCGGGGCTCGAACCGGGCGCGTGGTGGCGCGACGAGCCGTTCTGGTTTGCCGCCAGCGAGCGTGTGCTGGTGACGACCCGGGCAACGGACGCTGCCGAATCGGGGGTCGAATCGGAGACGGTTGCAGCACCCGCAGAGCCGGGTGAATCCGCACCGCTGGATCTGCGCCAGCTTGCGTCGTTTCAGCATCTGGCTTTTCCCGAGGTGGTGGTGACCGACGCCCTCGTGCTGCAGGTGCTGGCTGATAGCGTCGAGCGAGGATTCTCGATCACGCTTGCCGGTGTCGTTGCCGGTAACGAGCTGTTTGTTCAGGGGCACATGGGTGACGTAGAAGCCGACCGTGCCGACCTGCATCTGGAGGGGAACTGGGGCGGGCAGTCCGGGCCGGATTCAATAGGCGCTGAATTTGACGTGCGAGGGGCTCTGGAAGTCGGCACAGCGCTGGCGCTTGCGCTCGAGCCTTCACGCGTAGCGCTCGAAGGCGTGGCTGCAGATCCGGTGGCGGTCGATATCGCCGGGGGGCGAGTTGGCTATGATCCCGCAAGTGACCGGTTGACCGTTGATTCCCTCATCGGCGCGCTCGCGATTGGCGGCGCCGCGCACGATCTGCGGCTCGATGCCGATCTGGCGGAAGTCAGCACGGCGCCTGGCGGTACCGCTGAGCTTGTGCTGGCGGAAAGTCGGGTGGTGCTGGAAGGACGCTACGATCTGGAAAACGCAGCGGCGGCGGCGCAGGTTGCGCTGACGAGCACGGGGGCGCCCGACTTCGTGAGCATCGCACCCCTGCAACCCGCGGAACTGTTCCCGCTGGCGGCAGATGTTGCCCTCACGCTGGCGCCGGGTAGATTCGAGATCACGCGTGCAACGCTCGAAACCCCAACCAGCCAGCTCAGCGGGGAAGCGCGGCTCGAGCAGACTGAGCGCGTACTTCTGCATGTGACCGTCGCGGCTGAGGATCTCTACATCCCGCTGCCGCGCGGAGCGACGGAGGAGGACGCCGTAGCAGATTCGGATTCCGCAACCGTTGACGAACCGGCGCAGGCAACGGCCGCGGCGGGGGACACGGACGAGCCTGCTCCGCTTTTCGGTGAGACTCCTCTCGACTGGACATGGCTCGAGCGTGCCGACGTGCAACTCGACCTGCAGGCGCGCACGCTCAAGCTTGGCACGGCAGCGCTTGCAGACTTTGTGCTGCAGAGCGAGGTTGGGGACGGGGTGCTTGCACTGCGTGACTGGCGCGCGGGTGATGCGTCCCACGGATTTCGCAGTTCCGGTGACCTGCGCCTGCAGAGCGACGGCAGTGTCGAATCCCGGTTCGACTTTGCCGCCAGCGGCCTGCGCATGGAGGAGTTTGGTCTCCTGCCCGCCGAATCGCTGAGCGGCGGGGACCTGCAGGTTGATATTGGGCTTGCCACCCGCGGGCAGTCGGCGGCGGAGCTTGCGGGAGGTCTTGCGGGATCCATTCGTCTGAGCATGGAAGATGCGCGCCTCGCGAACGATCTTGCGGATATGGTCGGCTCGGACATGCTGCTGGAGACGCTCAACAAGCTGAACCCGTTTCGACAGGAAGATCCGGCCACTGAGATCAGCTGTGCGCTGGTCCAGTTCGACGTGGCCGACGGTACGCTCGTGTCGAACAATCAGCTGGTTGTGGAAACCTCGAAGATGGAGATTGTGGGCGACGGCCGGCTGGATCTCGTCAGCGAAGATCTCGACATTACGTTCAGTCCCACCGCGAAAGCCGGCGTCGGTCTTAACGTGGGCAGCCTTGTCAAGTTCGTGAAGCTTGGTGGCACGCTGCGGGAACCGGTTCCCGAGGTTGATGCCATGGGTCTCGTTGCGAGCGGCGCCGCGGTCAGCGCGGCGCTCTCGACGGGCGGCATATCGGTGCTGGCGGAAGGGCTCGCCAAGCGCGCGCTCACCGCGGGCTCAGCCTGCGATCCCGAAGCCGGGGCTGCGGCGGCGGAAGCCGAGACCGGGAGTGCCCCGGAAACTGCAAGCGAGGGTTGAAGCACGGCAACCCTTCTAGAAAAATGCGGGGTCACTCGTGAATTCAAGACAGGGAGAAACCATGCGGGAAAATGCATCGCTCAGCGCCTGGCGCCGGGGTGAACAGACAGTGGGATGCTGGTTGTCCCTCGCCAACACGTATTCGGCGGAAGCCATTGCCAACCTCGGTTTCGACTGGGTCTGCATCGATCTGCAGCACGGCATGGTCGATTACCCGGACCTCGCCAGAATGCTCCCGGCCATCTCCACCAGCGAGGCCACGCCGCTCGTGCGGGTCCCGTGGAATGAACCTTACGAGATCATGAAAGTGCTCGATGCCGGTGCTTACGGCGTGATCGTGCCGATGGTCAACAACCGCGCGGAAGCGGAGCAGGCGGTTGCCGCCTGCCGTTATCCGCCGCTCGGTAATCGCTCCTTTGGACCGATACGCGCAGCCCTTTACGGCGGTCGCGGTTATGCCCAGGAGGCCAACGAACAGATTGCCTGTATTGCGATGATCGAAACGAAAGAGGGGATCGACAACGTCGCTGAGATCGTCTCGACGCCGGGCCTCGACGCGGTCTACATCGGGCCGGCAGACCTTGCGCTCGCCATGGGGCTGCCCGTCTCCGGTGACCAGCCCCAGGAGGAGCATCTGGAGATGGTCAAGCACATCCAGAGTGCCTGTCGGGATGCTGGTATCGCCATTGGGATTCACACCTCGAGTCTCGAGTACACGCAGAAATACCTGGAGCTCGGCTTCAACTTCGTCACGCTCGGCAGTGAGTCGGGGCACATGATGAAAAACGCGGCGCGTGAGCTTGCAGCGGCGCGCGGCACCCAGGAGCAGCAGCGCGAAAGCACCGGCTACTAGTTCCCGTGTGGATAGTCCTTCTGGTCATCATCGTTGCTGCCGTGTTCGGGCCGACGTTGTGGGTGCGCTTCGTGATGCGCACCTACAGCGCGCCTATCGAAGGTATGCCGGGTACGGGTGGTGAACTTGCAGCACACTTACTCGAGAAGTACGAGGTGGAAGAAGTGGGCGTGGAGCTCACCGAAATGGGCGATCACTATGACCCCACCGAGCGCATGGTGCGCCTGACGCAGGACAATTTCGAAGGCAAGTCGTTGACCGCCGTGGCGATCGCCGCTCACGAAGTTGGCCATGCGCTGCAGCATCATCGGGCAGACCACAACCTGGCAACCCGCACGGCCCTCGTGCCGATTGCCGACCGTGTTGCGCGCGTCAGTGCGGGACTCATCTGGGCGGCGCCCATTGTTGGCCTCATCACCCGTCACCCGGTGCCGTTCTCCACGCTGGTGCTGATCGGTATGAGCGGACTCGTCGCCCGCATGATGGTGCACCTCGTGACGCTGCCGACGGAATGGGACGCGAGCTTCGGTAAGGCGTTACCGGTGCTCATGGAAGGACAGTACATTGCGCCCGCTGAGGAGCCTGCCGTACGCAAAATCCTCCGCGCGGCGGCGTTCACTTACGTCGCGGCCGCGCTGGCCGATGTGCTCAACCTGGCGCGTTGGGCGGCGCTGCTGCTGCGACGTTGAGCGAATTGAAATCGGATCAGAGGATCCCGGAAAAGGACAACAATGCGAATCATCAGCTGGAACGTCAACGGGCTCAGAGCCTGTGCAAAAAAAGGGTTTCTGGATTTTCTTGCAACGTCGAAGGCTGACGTTGTCTGTTTGCAGGAGGTACGCGCGTTCGAAAATCAGCTGCCGGCCGAGGTGCGTGAACCCGCGGGCTGGCACGCGGCGTTCAGCCCGGCAGAGCGCCCGGGGTACAGTGGCGTGGCCATCTACAGCCGCGAGCGACCGAGCAAAATAGAGACTATCCTGGGGGTCGACGAGTATGACATCGAAGGCCGACTCATCATTGCGCATTTCGGGCGCATGGCGGTGGCTTCGGTCTACTTTCCCAAGGGCAGCGGCAAAGATCGGGACAACAGTCGGGTACCTTACAAGCTTGGCTTCTACAAGAAACTCTTCGCGCGCGTGGAAGCGCTCAAAAAGCGCGGTCCCGTCTTCGTCACCGGCGATTACAATACGGCACATGAGGCAATTGATCTTGCCCGTCCCAAGACCAATACCAAATCCAGCGGCTTCCTGCCCGAAGAACGTGCCGAGCTGACGCGCTGGCTGGACGCCGGCTGGGTCGACACGTTCCGCCGGCAACACCCTGACGAAGAGGGCCACTACACGTGGTGGCGTCAGTTTGGCGGGGCCCGGGAGAACAACGTCGGCTGGCGCATCGACTACGTGCTTGCGTCAGCTTCAGGGGCGAAACGCGTGGAGGATGCGTTCATCTGGCCGGAGGTGACGGGCTCCGATCACTGTCCGGTAGGTGTCGACATCCGCTGACGGCGTGCTGGCGCCCACGCGTGCCATCCCCTAATCTTGACGGTCTCATTCAATTGGCTCGAGGAACGCATCATGGCTACCCCATTTCCTGACCATCCGAATCTCAGAGGCGGGTTCGCGCCCATCAACATGGAGTGTGACGTCGCTGATCTCGTCGTCGAGGGAGAAATCCCCGAGGCGCTGCGCGGCACGTTTTACCGCAACGGCCCCAATCCGCAGTTTGCCCCGCGCGGCAGCTATCACTGGTTCGGCGGCGACGGCATGATTCACGCCTTCCACATTGCCGACGGGCGCGTCAGCTACCGCAACCGCTGGGTACGCACGGTGAAGTGGCACAAAGAGCATGAGGCACACCGTTCGCTCTTCGCCGCTTTCAATCCCATGGACAGCGACCCCAGCGTGCAGGGTCTGGAAACCGACGGGCTGGCCAACACCAACATCGTCTGGCACGGCGACAAGCTGCTCGCGCTGGAGGAAGCGCATGCGCCGTTCGAGCTGGATCCCGTGACGCTCGAGTCCATTGGCCCCCACACCTACGACGGCAAGCTCAACGGGCCGATGACCGCGCATCCGAAGATCGATTACGAGACCGGGGAGATGCTGTTTTTCGGCTACAACGCCGACGGTCTCATCTCCGAGCACATGACGTTCCAGGTGGTCGACAAAGACGGCAGCCTGACGCGTTCGGAGTCGTTCAAGGCGCCGTATGCCGCCATGGTGCACGACTTCATGGTCACCAGAGATCACGTCATCTTCCCGATCATGCCGCTGACCGGCTCGATGGAAAGAGCCATGAGCGGCGCGCCCGTTTATGCATGGGAACCGGAGAAAGGGGTTCACATCGGCATCATGCCGCGTGACGGCAGCGTTGCAGATCTGCGCTGGTTCCGGGGTGAGCCCGGCTATGTGTTCCATCCGATGAACGCACATTCGGACGGTGACGTCGTCACCTGTGACGTCTGCGAGTTCGAGCAGGCGCCGCTGTTCCCGCTACCCGATGGCACACCAGGTGATCCGAGCAAAGCCGTGCCGCGCTTGACTCGCTGGACCTTCGACCTCGGTCGTAACACCGACGATTACAAGTGGGAGCGTCTGGATGATCTCGCCTGCGAGTTTCCACGTCTCGACGAGCGGCGCACGGGATTGAGCTATCGCCACGGCTTCATGGCCTGTGACACCGATCCCGAATTCAAAGTGGGCGGCTTCAACGGGATTGCCCACGTCGACCATCAAACCGGCAGCATCAAACACTATGACGTCGGTGAAGCTTGCGCCACGAACGAGCCGATCTTCGTGCCGGCGGCCGACGATGCACCTGAAGGTGAAGGATTCCTCCTGGCCAACGTTTACGACGCCAACCGTCAGGCCAGTCATCTGGTCATTCTGGATGCGATGAATGTCGACGCAGGTCCGCTGGCCAAAGCCTATCTGGATCACCGCGTGCCGTTCGGTTTCCACGGCAACTGGCGGCCTGATCCCGCCTGACTGCGATGAACTGGGGGATGAACTAGGGGATGCCCACCATCTCCACGTGACTGCGCAGCACCAGCGTGCCGTCGTTGCTGGCCCATTGCTGCATACCGTCCTCGCGGATGGCCGCTTTGTACGCGCGCCATCCGTCAGCATCGGGGAAGTAGAGCTCGGCCATCCCCGCGTAGGCCTCGGTTTCGGGTGCCAGGCTATGGCTGACGACGTAACGAAAGCCTCCGTTGTCCGCAAGCGTCGCGGCGACGTTGGGAACGTGCACGTCGAGCCAGTGAGCAAAGAACGCCTCGTAGTCCGTACCCGGCGTTGCCCGCACGAGGAACGTGATTTTCAAAAAGCCGCTGCGGGTCGTGGGGTAGGGTGCGTTCAACGTCAGCGGCTCGTTGGATAACCTTCCGGATCCGTCCGTCACCACGTATTCCGTCGTTGCCCAGGGCATGTACGGCACCGCTTTCTCTTGAAACGTATCCGTGGGTTCTGTGCCGTGCGCCACGTCCGGGTAGCGGAGCGGTTTTGGCCACCACAATTGGGCTACGCCATCCCAGGGGTGGCTGCCGTCGGGTAACGGATCGAACAGGGTGGCGACGTAGCGCTCCGCGTGGAGCTTGCCGTGAGCGGCTTGACCGTGTTGCGCCGCAATCACGATGGGCATGTGATTGGCGAACCAGTGGGCAACCAGCTCTTCCCGAGCCGTACCAGCGCGGCGGCGTATCAGATACACCATTTTCGCGCCGGGGGTGGCTGCGGGTCGCGGCATCAGGCGGCCGGTTTGATGAACTTCAGCGTCATACGGTTGGATTCGCCGATGGCTTCCATTTCTGCCTTCAGCTCCTCGTTGTCGCGGCTGGTCTGAAAAGACGGCGGCAGGCGCCAGACGAAGTCACTTTCGGTAGGCATGTCGTTCGGATTGTTGTTGACGTCGGATGACGCCACGTACTCGAAGCCTGCCTGCTGCATGGCGGCAATCACAAAATCTTTCTTGAGATAACCGTTGGCGCCGCTGGCCCACTCGTCCGGCATGTCGGGCCGGGCTTCGTGCTGGACGATGCCGGCAATGCCGCCGGGACGCAGAACGTCAAAGCTGTCCTGGATGACCTGCTGCAGGAAGGCGCCTTCCGCATCGAAGCGTGCCAGGTTGTGCAGCGCACGGACGAGCAGCACGGCGTCAGCTGACCCTTTCACCTCTTCCGGCAACTCGCCATAGACGAAAGCGCTGACCGGTGCGTCGCTCGCACCGCGCCACTCCTCTGCGCCAGCGGTCCAGTCCGTCACCCAGGTTTTTTTCCCCTCGATGAACTCGGGTGTCGCAAAGCCGCCAAATAGCGGCCATATCGCGAAAGGATAGTCGGCTCCGATCAGCTGACCGTCGCTGCCGAGATACGGCAGCAGAATTTTGCTGTACCAGCCGCCGCCGGGTAAGGCTTCCACGACGGTCATGCCCGGCTCGATGCCAATGAATTCCAGCGTTTCTTTCGGATGCCGGTGGGCGTAGCGCGCCTGGGTCTCCTGCGGCTGTGCGTCGAGAATGTCAGCCAACGTTTGCGGCGTTGTTTCCTCTAACGGCGCTTCCGGTGCGGCCGGCGCCTCCTCCGCCGTGGGCGGTGGTGCAGCCGGCTCGCCGCAGGCGGCAAGCATCGTGAGAGATAGGGCAAACGTGAGACAAGCTCCGAGTCTGTGCATTAATTCTGCTCCTGATTGGTGTCGCTATCTTGGACGATTTTTTCTATGCCTTCCATCCACGAAACCGGCAGGGGGAAGACGATTGTCGAACTTTTTTCGCCGGCAATTTCAGTCAGGGTCTGCAGGTACCTCAGCTGCATGGACGTGCTCTGCTGCGCGAGCAGGTTGGCGGCTTCGACGAGTTTTGAAGCTGCCTGCTCTTCACCGTCAGCGTGAATGATTTTCGCGCGTCGCTCGCGCTCGGCTTCCGCCTGCTTGGCAATGGCGCGGATCATGCTTTCGTCAATATCGACGTGTTTGATCTCGACGTTGGAAACCTTGATGCCCCACTGATCGGTTTGCTGGTCGAGAATCGCCTGAATGTCTTTGTTGAGCCTGTCGCGCTCCGCCAGAAGCTCATCCAGCTCGTGCTGACCGAGCACCGAGCGCAGCGTGGTCTGTGCCAGCTGTCCGGTGGCCTCCATGAAGTTTTCCACGTTGATGATGGCCCGCTCGGAATCAACCACGCGGTAGTAGAGCACCGCGTTCACCTTCACGGAGACATTGTCCTTTGTGATGAGGTCCTGGCTCGGTATGTCGGCCACCAGGGTGCGCAGATCCACGCGCACCATCTGCTGGACGATCGGCACGATGATGATCAGGCCGGGGCCTTTGACTTTGTAGAACCGTCCCAGCATGAAGACCACGCCGCGCTCGTATTCCCGGAGGATCCGAAAGGCCGAGGCCAGGAAGGCGACGACGAGCACGAGTAAGGTAAGGGTGACAATTTCCATAACTTTTCCTCCTTAATGAGGCACTTTCGTAACGTCCAGGATGAGCCCATCGAGGCTTTCGATGCGCACGTCCTGGCCCGCCTCCAGCGGCTCGCCGGCGCGTGCCTGCCAGTGCTCGCCGAATGCGAACACCGCCCCGACGTACGCGTCATCGAACGCGGTGAAGGCTTCGGTGGTGCGCGCGTGGCCGCCAATCATCGCCTCCGGACCGCTGACCACTTTCCCTGCGCGCGCGCGCACTGCCATGCCGACAACGGCAAATACGGTGGCGCCGGTGGCGACTGCAAAGGCGGCGACGATGCCGGCCGGCAGCTGGTAGTCCGGCGACTCCGTGTCGAATAGGATGAGCGATCCGAGCACAAACGCGGCGAGACCGCCGATGCCGAACACGCCGAAAGTGGGTGTGACAACCTCGGCGATCATGAGCGCAATGCCGAGCAACAGCAGCGCAAGCCCTGCGTAGTTGACCGGCAGAAGCTGCAGCCCGTACGCACCCAGCAGTATGAGAATGGTGCCGGTGACCGCCGGAATGATGAGCCCCGGGTTGTAGAACTCCAGGATGAGGGCATACAGGCCGATGATCAGAAGGCCGTAGGCGATGCTCGGGTCGGTGATTGTCTCCAGCACGTCGTGCCACCAGTCAGACTCGATGACAACGACCACAGCGTCACGGGTGTTGAGGGTCATGGGGTGATCGCTCCCTTTGACCTCGAATCCGTCGATGGCAACCAGAAGCGCCGGGAGATCCTCAGCAATCAGATCGATGACGTTGGCTTCGAGCGCTTCGGAAGCGCGCAGGTTGGCGCCTTCACGCACGGTCTTCTCTGCCCACGCGATGTTGCGGCCGCGCAGCTCGGCCAGACTCTGCAGGTAGGCAACGGCATCGTTGACGACTTTGCGGCCCATTGCGTCCGTCGGATTTTCGTCCGGTTCTTTGTCGTCAGAGGACGGGGGAGCTCCCGGGGTAGGTCCGGGCGCAATGCTGACCGGCGTAGATGAGCCGATGTTGGTTGCCGGCGCCATGGCCGCCACGTGACTGGCATAGGCAATGTAGGTGCCGGCGCTTGCAGCGCGCGCGCCGTTGGGCGCGACGTACGTGACGACCGGGATGGGGCTTGCCAGGATCGCCTGCACCAGGTCGCGCATGGCTTTGTCGAGGCCGCCAGGTGTGTTCATGCGGATGATCAAAGCGGCCGCGTTCGCTCCGGCGGCGTCCTCCAGGGTGCGGATGATCAGATCTACGCTTGCAGGACCGACGGCGCCATTGAGGTCGACGAGCCAGACCTCACCCGATGCTTCGCCGCTGGCATTCGCACTTTGCGTTAGCGGTGTCCACGCCAGGACGATCAGGACAACAATGAACCTTGTACGGCGCATGAGTTCATCTTACGCCGAGGGGGGCCAAATACCAGCGCTCAGCGGCAGCTTCAAAGCGGCCGCGGGAAGCTGCTACCATCCTTCGTCGTTGTGCATGCGCGGATGGAGTAGGCGTTGCTGGATCTCGGATTGGCGTTGGGGATGGCGCTCCTGTGCTTTCTGTTCCACTTCGAAGCCCTTGATTTCGTTGAGAGGATGGTAGCGACGATCAAGAGCGCAAGGCTTTCGCTGCTGGCAACCTGGAGCGGACTCTTTGCCGCGCACATCATAGAAATCTGGTTCTACGGCCTTGCCTATTATCTCTGTGACCACTTCGGCGTGGGCACCCTCTACGGCATGACGTCGAGTCTCGACTACGTGTATTTCTCTGCGGTGGTCTACACGACCCTCGGCTTCGGTGACATCGTCCCGGATGACGGCATTCAGATGCTGGCTGGCTCCGAGGCACTGGTGGGTCTGTGTCTGATCGCCTGGTCGGCGTCGGTGACCTATAACCGCGTGCTCACCCATCGCAATCGCAACCTGCCACCCTGAGGTGTCGCGCTTGCCTTGAAGTGTGCGCCAGCGCACAAAATTTCAGTCTGGTCAGGCAGGATCAGCGCTTTTCTCGGGATTGGTCTGCGGTTCGTGTCCAGCGGTATTGCTAAGGTGCGCTGCAGTACCCTGAACGAGAGTGGTCGGCTTGGACGGGCAGGAGCAGGACAGCCTGGTTTCGGATGATCCGCAGATTCGCCGGGAGGTGATCAAACGCGTGATCCAGATAACCGCGGCAGCGGTTGTGGCCTCCCTTTGTCTGACGTTCCTGCTCAGCTTCTTTCTGTCCGGCGTCTGGCGTCCGGATACGAACGGCCTGATTATCGCCACGCTGGCACCGCTGTTGATCGCCCCGTGCGCGAGCTATTTCAATATTTCGTTGTCCTATCGTCTGCGCCTCGCGAACGAGCGGTTGCGCAGCCTCAGTGAAACGGATCCGCTTACGGACACGCTGAATCGTCGGCGCTTCATGGAGGTTGCAGCGCGCGAACTCTCTCTTGCCAGGCGTCACTGCGTGCCGACCAGCGTTGTGCTGATGGACTTCGACTTCTTCAAGGAGGTCAACGACCGTCACGGGCATGCGGCCGGAGATCAGACGCTGGTGCATGCGATTGATGTGGTCCGCTCCGTCATCCGGGAATCGGACGTGCTGGCGCGGTTTGGCGGCGAGGAGTTCATTCTGCTGCTGCCGCATACGGCCAGAGAAGGTGCGCTCAGCCTCGCGGGCCGCATTCTTCAGCAGGTTCGTGAAACGCCGATCCAGCTGCCGGGAGCGACGCTCAACATTACGCTGAGCGCAGGCTGCGTGACCTGCGAGACCAGCGAAACGCCCCTCGATCTCATGATGAATCGCGCGGACGAACTCCTTTACAAGAGCAAGAAGCTCGGCCGCAACCGCTGCACGGGGGAGACGCTCCTGACAGTGGCAAAGCGCACCGTGCGGGTCTGAAAAAAAGCGTCACCTGTGTCAACCGATCGTGTTGTCGTCCGTTCTTATTGACATCGACCCAGTAAGTGTAAGGAGTGGCGATGAAGATTCGATATGTAATGTTACTGAGCGGTGTGCTGGCCTGTGGCAACGCCGCGGCGGATGTCGGCGATCGTGTTGAAGATCGGTTGGATCACCGGGGTGATCGCATTGAAGATCGTCTCGATGAGCGCGGCGACCGCGTTGAAGACCGTCTGGATCACCGGGGTGATCGCATCAATGACCGTCTGGATCGGCAGTCAGATCGCGCGGAAGATCGTGGCCATGACAAGCTGGCTGCGCGCCTCGATCGCAAAGGTGATCGGGTGGATCGCAACCTGGATCGGCGTGGACAACGGGTGGACAACAAGCTCGACCGGCGCGGCAGCCGCGCGGATCACCGGCTGGATCGCCGCGGAGAGCGCTTCAATAACCGTCACTGACTGTGTTTTCGATGTAGGGCAGGGCGGCTTGATACAAACTGAGCCGCGCCCGCATCTGCACCAACTCTCCCTCCCCCGCCTGGCGCTCAGCGATGCTGAGCGCCTCTTTTTGTAGACGAGCTGCGAGATCGGTCTGCCCCAGACGCGCATGTGCAGCGGCGAGCGTGTCGAGATGCTGCCAGTTGCCCAGGTACAACACCAGAGGCTGTATCAGCGTGACGGCCCGTTCCGCGTCGGCGTAGCGGGCGTCATCGGTTGTCGCCAGGAGCCATGCCAGGTTGTTTGCCGCGGAAACGTTGCCACGCGCGAAGGCGGATTCGTAGTGGGTGATGGCAGCTGAGAAATCTCGCTCCAGGTAACGTCCGCTGTGACGATACTCGCCCAGCGTGGCGTGAGCGAGCGGGTGGTTCTGTGCTGCAGCTTCACGCAGCAGGTCGAGGGCGTTGCTGGCATCTTCCTCCAGGAGCAGCTGGGAGAGCCGAAACTGTGCATCCGCCTGGCCGAGCTCTGCCGCGCGGCTCAGCCAGACTCTCGCAGCCTGCGGATCGGGTGGTGGATCTTCGAAATCGAGGTAGGCGTAGCCGAGGAAATACGCAGCGTTTGGATCCCTGTCGCGGGCGTTCGCAACGAGCCACTGGAGCAGGTCCGGGGCGACGCCGCGGCCGTTGATGCTGAAGAGCATGCCCGCGTACTCCTGCCCGGCGGGGAGCGTGAGGGTGCCTCTCTCGATCAGGTTGCCTTGCCACATACCGCTGATCTGGATGCCCGCCGTGTTCGTGCGGGTGCCTTCGCCAGCGATCTCGTCGTACTGCCAGAAGCCCTTGTGGCTGCTGCCGTCCGCGTGCACCTCCGTGCCCTTGCCGTGGCGCTGCCCGGCCTGCCATTCGCCCGCGTAGTAGCTGCCGTCGGGCCGATCTTCCCGGCCGTAGCCGTTGCGCAGGTTTTCGAACCACGTGCCTTCGTAGCGGGTGCCGGCCGGATGCGTGGCGACACCGTAGCCCTGCCGCTGGCCGTTGATCCAGCTGCCTTCGAATGTTTCTCCGGCGGGACCAGAAAACCTGCCGAAGCCGTTGGGCAGATCCGCCGCCCACTCTCCCTGGTAGCTGCTGCCGTCAACCGCCGTCTCGAAACCGAAACCCTGGCGCAGACCCGCCTGCCACTGACCTTGATACACGGAGCCGTCGGCGTCGTTGAACTGACCCTGGCCGTCATAGCGTCCCGCCTGCCAGGTCCCGCGATAGACCCCCGCGCTGGTCGTTGCTGTACCTTTGCCTTCCGGCTGGCCTTCGACAAAGTCGCCAACGTAGCGGTCACCGTTGGCAGATACCAGCTCACCGTGGCCGTGACGCACGCCGTTGTGCCACTGACCGGTGTACGTGACGCCGTTGCCGGTTTCGCTGCCCATTCCCTGCAGGCGGCCGGTCTGGAAAAAACCTTCCTGACGGATGCCGGTGGGTAGCACGTAGGTGCCGGCGCCGGTGTAGTCGAAATCCTCGGGCAATGCGTTGAATACCACGCCGTCCGCGGTTGTGAAGGTGCCAGCGTTCGGGTCGCTGCGCTCCGCCTTCGGACGCTCGACGTCAACGCTGCTGCATCCGGCAGCCAGCATGACGAGCGCCGTCATCCCCATGAGGAGACGGGCCGGTAGCGGCTTGAATGGCTTTGCGGGGGCAGGCACGCTAAGGTTAACCTCGCAATCGGGCTGGGCTGGTGAGAGTCAGCCAGTATAAGGGCTTTACGGCCAAAACCCAGCACGCAGGCGCGTGCATGGGCCGGTTGCGCTGGCGAGATTCGCCCCGGAAGTATCGGCGAAGAGTCAGTGTCGGCGAAGAAACGGGGGATGCCTGGTGCAACAAAACGACCAACAAGAGCTTGCGGGTATTCATGCCGCGAACGTCACCGCCTGGTTCGAGGCAAATGTCGAAGGCGTCAGTCCGCCGTTCGAGTTTGAGCTGATTGCGGGCGGGCATTCCAACCTGACCTTCTCGGTGACGGACAGCGAGGGCAACGTCTATGTTCTAAGGCGACCACCGCTCGGCCACGTGCTGGAAAGCGCCCACGACATGGGTCGCGAACACAGGATCATCAGCGCGCTCATCGACACTGACGTTCCCGTCGCGCGGACCCTCGGCCTCTGCAAAGACACCGACGTGAACGAGGCGCCGTTTTATGTCATGGCGTACGTTGCCGGGCCGGTGCTGCACGATGCCGAGACGGCATCGGCATTGTCAGATGAGGCGCGCCAGGCGCTCGGTCTCAATGTCGTGGACGTTCTCGCCGCGCTTCATGAGATTGATCCCGATGACGTGGGTCTGGGTGACCTGGGGCGCAAAGAAGCCTACCTCGAACGTCAGTTGAAACGCTGGAACAAGCAGTGGGAAGCCTCCAAGACCCACGAGATCCCCGCCATGGACGAAACTTCGCGCCTGCTGGCTGAGAGCATGCCGGAACAGGTTGGGGCGACGATCGTGCATGGCGACTATCGCCTCGGCAACATGATCGTGGGTGAGGGCCGCATCCAGGCGGTGCTCGATTGGGAGCTCTGCACCCTGGGTGATCCGCTGGCGGACGTCGGCTACTTACTCAACTCGTGGATACAGCCGGGTGAGGTGGAGGAGGACCTCGCGCCTACCGCGGCCGGTGGTTTCCCCGACCGGGATGTCCTGACCGCGCGCTACGCGGAAGCCACCGGCAGGGATTTGCAGGCCATCGACTATTACCGCGCGTTTTCGCACTGGCGCCTCGCCGCGATCGGACAAGGTGTCTACAAGCGCTATCTGGTCGGCGCCATGGGTGAGAATCGCGATCTGGACCTCGACGTCTACAAAGAGAGCGTGACCACCCGCGCAGAAGCGGCCTTGGCGCTACTGAGTGGCTGAGGGCTGCAGCTCAACCCGACCAATCTCCGCGCCGTCCAGGAGCGCCGCAACCGAACGTGCGTTGGTGGCGTTGACAACTCGTACGACAGAGCACGGTGAGGTCACCACCTGGGCGAGCACCGCGTCGGCGGGCGGTTCGCGCCAGGCGTAGTCGAGCACGAGATTGGCGCCGTCTGCCCGCGCTTCGCGCAGTTCGAACGCATACCCGGGCGTGGGCTGTGAGCCGTTGGAGACTGCCAGCAGGGTGCCGGTTGCTGATTCCGGGGTCGGCTCCGAGGCAGGGGCGTTGAGCATCCGCGCGCCGCGAATGTCCGCCAGTTGGTCGTATTCGACCACCGTCAGACCTTTGCGCAGCGTGTTGCACATGGCGTGATTGAGAATTTCGCTCACTTCCACGGGTGGGCCAGCCTGGCACCCCGCGGCGATGACCGGGAGGAGTGCCATGAACAGCCATTTTGGGTGGCTGCACTTGTCAACGCGCATCCTGCGGGCGCTCCTGCGGTTTGCTGACGGTCGGCGCGGATGGCGTTCCAGCGTCGCTGGTCACCGCGTTGGTGGTTGTCGTTAGATTCACGCGGAAACCCGCTTCGAAATCCAGATCGTCCCGGTCGTCGTTGATGGCGAGAAAGTCCGGCGCATCCAGCGTCGGATAGGCGCCACAGGCTTCACCGGCATCGCACAAGCGTGCATCGTCGTCGGCATCAGTGCCTGCGAACAGTCGGTACTGTCCCGCCGGTACGTCGGTGAGTGTGAATGGGTATTCACCCTGATTGGCGAGCACAAGCTCGGTCAATGCGTTCAGCGTATCGCCGTTTTCGTCCACCAGGATGATGTAGAAGAGCCCCGCATCCGCAGTCACGTTTGCGCTCGAGACTTGCATGATGACACCCACTTCCACATCGTTGGCGTCCGAGGCAAACGTAATTGTTGCCTGGTAGGCACCGTCCGCGAGACCCGTGCGATCGAGGTTGACCGTGTATTCGCCGAGTCCATCCGCGCTGCCGGGTGCGTCCGTGGTCAACCAGGGTTCGCTGCTGCTGACGTTCGCTATGTTCACGGTTCCGCTACCGACGTTCTGCAGCGTGACCTTGAGGCTGTCGATGAAACCACCGAAGTTCAGCACGCTTGCCGAGGCGGTAAGAATGGGTCCGGGGTCGACACCCTGGCCGTTGGCGAGCTGCTGTGCCACGAATACGGCTTTCTGCGCGTTGATCAATCCATAGCCGAAGACATCGTCGCGGCCGGGTGAGCCGAGGTCGTCGGTCAGCTGGCCTGCAACCATTGCCGTTTCGAATTCGACCGGCGTCAGACCCGGATGAATCGCCTTCATGAGAGAGGCCACACCCGCTACGTGTGGTGCGGCCATCGAAGTGCCGCTGATTGCAAGATAGCCGAACTCGATTGCACCCCCGCCACTGTCGTCGCCCATAGTGGAAATGACGCCGTCACCGATGCCGTCGCCGTTCAGGTCGGTGATGTTGGATCCACCGGGCGCAGCAATGTCGATAGTCGCGCCGGAGTTGGAATAGGTGGCGATATCGTTGGTGATGGTGGTTGCGCTGACGCTGACGACGCCGTCGTAGGCGGACGGGTAGGACGGCAGATCGGATGATTCGTTACCGGCGCTTGCGATCACGATGACCCCGGCCTGCACGGCTGCAGTGTAGGCATCCTGCTCACTCTGGGAGGAGAAGCTGCTGCCGAGGCTCAGGTTGATGATGTCGGCACGCTGCGCCGGTACGGTGCCTGAGTTGTTCGACAAGCCGGCGGCAAAACGTACAGCCTGGACGATGTCGAACGTTGAACCGCCGTCGGTGCCCAACGCACGCAGGGGCATGATCGATGTATTCCAGGCCACCCCTGCCACACCTTCACCGTTGTTGCTGACCGCGCCGACGGTACCGGCAACGTGCGTACCGTGGAAGCTGCTGGAGCCGCCAAACTCGAGATCACCCGGGTCGTCCGGGTTGGGGTCGATGCCGTCGCCATCGCGCGCGCGATCCGCATCACTGATGAAGTCGTAGCCGGCGACCAGCTTGGGAGCCAGATCCGGATGGTTCAGCAGCACGCCCGTATCGACCACGGCCACGATGACGTTGGCGTCTCCAACCTCGGTATCCCATGCCAGCGGCAGGTTGATGGCGGGATAGTGCCACTGGCTCGCGTAGAATGCGTCGTTTGGTGTCAAATGCGGTTGATGCAGGAGGTTCAGCTCCGCGTATTCGTAGGTCGGATCCTGTGCCAGGCGTTTCCATTGGTACAGCGTCGCCAGGCGGCTCCGCTGGGCTGCGCTGACGCGCGCCCCGGCCGGTAGGGGCAGGGCAGGGGAGTGCTGGGAGTGCTTCGTCAGGCGGTAGAGCCCCGGCAGCTCAGGCCCGACAAGCTCTGCCTGTTGACGGGTGCGATCCGCCCGCAGCGGTGCCACCATCTCCCGGGTGCCGTCTGGTGCCCGCACGGGCTGACTTTGCCGGTGCTTGACGATGAGCTGGTTGTCGATGAACGGGTCGCTGAGGCGCACTGCATTGCGTTGCAGGCTGGTGCTCGAGGCAGCGGCGGTCTGACCGACGTAGAGCACATAGTTGCTTGCGCCGGAAAAAGGCAGAACTTCGATGTAGTAGGTACCGGCTTGAGTGACCTCGATGGTCTCGGTTTCGGAGTTCACGTTCAGCGAAGCATCCACAATATTGAACCCGTCGTCCCACAAGCGCAGATCGAGGTCTGCATCGCCGTCGGCAATTGTCAGCACAATGGTTTCGTTACCGGCGAGACTGATGTGATAGAAGTCGCGTGGATCGCCGGCGGCGAAAAGATTCCCGGTGTTTTCACCGGTGCCAGCCACGTTGGCAAAACCACCGAGAGTGACCGGCGAGAGCAGATCCTGTGCCTCGGTGAAGCTGTTGTTGCTCTGCGGGACGGTCAGCCGGTCGTTCACGTCCGAATCAACGGCGGTAGAGCTCAGGATGCGCACCTTGCCGGACAGTGTGGAGGTGACCACCGCGGCCTCCACCGTCACGGTGCGGGTTGTTGTGCTGGTGGCGCCATCGTCGTCAGTCACGGTAAGGCGCACCTCGAAGGTACCGGGGTCTTCGAAGGTATGCTGCGCCACAGCGCCGATCCCGGGGGTGCCGTCGAAGTCCCACGCATAGCTGGCAATCTGGCCGTCGGCGTCCGCCGAGGCATCCGCGTCGACGGACACGTTCAAAGGGGCGTTGCCGGTGGTGGCGCTGATCGTAAAGCTGGCTGTAGGGGTTTGATTGACGGGCGCGGGGTTTGGATTGCCGCCGCCACCACCGCCCCCGCCGCAGGCGGCGAGCAGCAGGATGAGCGCCGGAGTGGACAGTGCACAGCGGCTGGCACGACGCCAGACTTCATGAGGGATCAATGCAGGGTTCTCTCTCGGATCCAATCAGGCCGCCATGATACAAACCCTGGCACGCATTCCCAGCGCTGGCTGTTCAAGTTTGAGGGTTAATTGTAAGAGCGGGTCAGGGGGGGGGATTAAAAAAGGCGTGTCAGAGGGAGGGAACCCTCTGAATGCAACTTCTCTTCTGGGGGAAGGACACTTGAAAGGGAGGACTGCACGAAGTTGCTTGCACGCCTTGTAACTAAATTACGGGAGCCATTGTACAGTACAAACGGGCCCTGTCAACACTTTATTGAAAATTTGTTCATGTTTTGTACAGATAGCCATGAGCGTTACGTGCCCACGTCACCAAGCAGCGTTTCGAGCGCCAGTTCCAGCTGCGCCCGAGCCTGGCTCGCATCGGCGCTGACGCGCTGATAAAGGAGCGGGCTGGTGACCGTCTGGCTGCAATCGGCAGCGTAGGTCGCAAACGCGTTCAGCTGATGGATTGCCTCGATCAGATACTCGGGACAGTTGGTGGCATCGTCGCTCTGCGCGGCGATGGCAATCAGTTCCTCGTCACTGTAGCGCCGCGGCACGCTGCGCCCGGCGCGGGCGGGAAAGCCACGTTCGCTGATGGCTGTGTGTTCGATCTCAGTCCAGGTCACCGGCCACTTCAGCGTGGGAATGCCGGTGCTCTGAACGTTGGAAACCATTTCCGCCGTGGCAAACTGATAGACCGCAATCAGCTTCGCTGAAGGGTATAATTCTTTAATATTTTCAATGGTTTGCGTGGCAAGAACCGGGAGCTGGAAAATGAGCACCTGAGGATCGTCGGTGGCGGTCTGTTCGCTGAAGAACGCATCCACGTTGGCCCAGCGCGACACCACTTCGATACGTGACGGCAGGTCTGCTTTCTGTGCCTGCTGCTCCAGCGTGAGCAGGTTCGGCCCGATCAGACCCACGGTGGGCGCCTGCAGGGAAACGATGACGGGATCCCGCGCCTCGGCGGTGATGCGCGCTTCGAGCTGCGCCTCGTCCAGCGGGGCGAGGCTCGAAATCGGGTGGCCCTGATCGATCAGGTGTTTGATCAGCTTCAGCCGCTCGAGCTGCGGGCGGCTGTAGAAGCGCGTTTTACCGTCTTTGTGGGCGGGGCTCAGGTCGTAGCGGCGCTCCCAGGCGCGCAGCCGTTCCACGGAAATACCGGTCAGCGAGGCGACCGTGCCGATCCGGTACAGATTGTCGTCTTCCATAAGGGGGCCTGCGGCAGGGCTGTCCAGATACAAAAACTGTACAGAGTGTATAGATTTATTGGCGCTTGTCCAGGTACGGGTTCGCCAACGATCGCACTGTACAGCGGGTCCGGGCACGTCCGGGATGGGTCCAAAAAACGACGTTGTTGAAAGAAATGGAGTAGGGCGTGTCACGGTATGGGAGGAAGGGGAGAGAACACCGTGCACGCCCCGTCTTGCCGCTTAATGCAGGCTCGAATACTGCTGAGCCAGCGGAAGATGGCGCGCATTCTATTGACATGGTTGTTCATTGCAAGCGAGAAAGGTAAAAAACTCGTAACCAATTGTTTCAGCCGCGCCATGCTGCGGAATGGGCCGCAGATTGTATCGGTTAGAGGGCCCGGTCCGTCGACTTCAGCGCGTCCGAACAGCGGCTCGTGGAGGCTTGCAACTCCGTTTTGCACGAGCACAATGGGTTTTTGAAATTGTCGAGCGGAAGTGAACGCCCATGCAGAACAATCTTGGTCTTTTCCTGAGCAAACGTGCTTTCCTGTCCCCGGAGCTGGAAGGCTATGTGGAAGGTGACGGTAGTTTCCGTCTCACCTACCGGGAGCTCAACGCCAGCGCCAATCGGCTGGGCAACGCGTTGGCTGCGGACGGCATCGAGAAAGGCGATCGGGTCGGGCTCCTTCTGATGAACTCCCGGGAGTTTATGGAAGCCTACTTCGCCCTGGCCAAGATCGGTGCGGTGGTCGTGCCGCTGAACTGGCGTCTGGTGGCGGACGAGCTCGAGTTCATTCTGAAAGACAGCGGCACCAAGCGCCTGATCTTCGGCGAAGAATTCGTCGACACCGTCGCGGAGTTGCACAGTCGAGGCGACAAAACCGACATCACGCAGTGGCTGCAGGTGGTGGACGAGGGTGAAGCGGCGCACTTCGCGACCGACTACCGCGCGTTCCGCGACGCGGGAGACGACGCTGAGCCAACCGTTGGCGGTTCCGACGACGACATGCTCTACATCATGTATACCTCGGGAACGACCGGTCTGCCGAAAGGCGTTGTGCATACCCACAACACGGCCATCTGGGGACTGATGACCATTGGCGCGACGGCGGAATATCAGGACAAAGATCGCTATCTCGCCTGCCTGCCGATGTTCCATGTCGGCGCGCTGACGCCGCTGGCGGTGAACGTATGGCGTGGTGCAACCAGTATCGTCATGCGCGCGTTCGATCCGAACCGCGCCTGGCAGCTCATCCAGGACGAGCAGATCACCACGGGCCTCGCGGTGCCGGCCATGCTCAATTTCATGCTGCAGGTCCCGTACGATCAGTACGACTACTCCACCTTGCGCTGGATGATGACCGGCGCAGCGCCCGTGCCGGTGTCTCTGACCAAGAAATATCACGAACTCGGCGTTGGTGTCCTGCAGGTGTACGGGTTGACCGAATCCTGCGGTCCCGCGTGCCTCATGGATGCCGACAACGCGCTGCGCAAACCCGAGTCCACCGGACGCGCGTTTTTTCACACGGAAGTGAAGATTGCCGCCGAGGACGGTCGCGACATGCCGATCGGCGAGGCGGGTGAAGTCTGGGTGAAGGGTGCGCACATCATGCGTGAGTACTGGAATCGCCCCGATGCCACGGCGGAAACGCTCGTCGATGGCTGGCTGCGTACCGGTGACGTCGCCACCATGGACGAGGAGGGCTTCGTTGCCATCCAGGATCGCATCAAGGACATGATCATATCCGGCGGCGAAAACGTTTATCCGGCGGAAATTGAAGGCGTGCTGGCCTCTCATCCCGGCATCGTCGAAGCGGCGGTCATTGGTCAGGAAAGTGAGAAATGGGGGGAGTCCCCGCTGGCGATTGTCGTCAAGAGCGATCCGGACCTCACCGAGGCGGACGTCATCAACTATTGTCAGGGTAAGCTGGCAGGTTACAAGCAGCCCAAGGCAGCGGTATTCGTCGACGAGATCCCGCGCAATCCGAGCGGCAAGATCCTGAAGCGTGTGCTGCGGGAGGAGTTCCCGGACAAAGCGCCGGTCTAGCGGGCTTAGAGCAGGACAAAATTCTTGATGGCCATCATCGTCCAGACGATGACAACAAGCGCCAGGCTGACGAACACCGCGGCTGAGCCCATGTCCTTGGCGCGTCCGGCGAGGTCATGATGCTCGTGTCCAACGCGATCGACGACCGCCTCAACCGCTGAATTCAGGAGCTCGGTGATCAGCACCACGGCCAGCACCGCAATCAGGAGCGCAACCTGAAACATGCTCTGGCCGATGACAAATGCGAACGGCAGCATGAGCAGCCCCAGCGTACATTCCTGACGAAACGCCGATTCATTTTCCCACGCGGCGCGAAAGCCCTTCCAGGAATACCCCGTCGCCTTGATGACTCTCGTCAATCCGGTGTAGCCGGGTTTTGCCATTGTCCGTACCTCTATCTGCCCGCTATCTGCACTGCCTGAACCGTCAGTGATCGTCCGGGCAGGGCCCGGTCTCAACCTGAATGGTCGAATGATGGATGCCAAAGCTCTCGTTCAAGACCGTTTTGATCTCCTGCGTGACGCTGTGGACCGGCGTGTGCTCGGCCACCAGCGCGTGCAGGGTCAGCAGCGGTCGCTCCGCCGTCAGCGCCCAGGCATGCACGTGGTGGACGTCGACCACCTGCGGCAATGCGTTGAGTTCGCGCTTGATCGCGTTGAGATCCACGCCCGTCGGCACGCCTTCCAGGAGAATGTGGGCGGATTCTTTGATCACCCGGTAAGCGCCTCGACCCAGTATGACGATGATGAGCAGCGTCAGCACCGGATCGGCATAAAGCCAGCCGAAGAAATACACCAGGATGGCGGCGATGATGGCGGCGGCGGAACCCAGCAGATCTCCCATTACGTGGAGGGCTGCGCTGCGCACGTTGGCGTTGTCGGAAGCACCGTGCAGCCAGCGAAACGCGACGATGTTGACGATAAAACCCACCGCGGCCACCGCTAGCGCGGGTAGCGGCAGAATGGGTTCGGGCGCTGCCAGCCTCGAGACGGCCTCAATTCCGATCCACACGACAAGGGCCACAAGCGTGAGACCGTTGATAAACGCCGCCAACACCTGGAAGCGGTGGTAGCCATAGCTGAGCTTCTGATCAGAGCCTTTGGCGGACACGCGCGCTGCCCACCAGGACAGGCCCAGAGCAGTCGCGTCGAGAAACATGTGACCGGCGTCCGCCAGGAGCACCAGGGCGTTGGTCATGAGACCGGCAATGAGCTCGATCACCATGAAACCTGCAATCAGGAAGAACGCCCTGCCCAGCAGGCGGGCGTCTTGCTGATGATGACCGTGATCGTGATTCAACGCCGAACACTCAAAATGTCATTTGTAGGCTGATTATAGCGGCATCGTACCGATAGTCGCCCTTACGCTGGCCGTCGTAGTACAGCCCCACGCCAAAACCACGCTCGTGCATGAAATGCATCCCGACCCCGAAACGGAACCGCGTTTCTTCGATGTCGAATCCCTCTGTCTGGAACCGCGGCGCGGCGTTGCCCAGGCGGGTGGTCGTGACGGTGGGGTCCGCACGAAAGTCGTGCTCTACGGCGGCAGACAGCTGCGGGGCAAACAGCCAGCCGCCGCGGATTGCGTGCCAGCTCATGCTGAGACCCGCGCTGCCGAGGACCTGCACCTCGGTTTCGCTGGAGACCTGCAGACGCGAGCCGCTCGAGCTGCGTTCTTCGTAGTCGTCCGTCTCGAGCCGCGCGTATGTGGCGCCGGCATAAGGCGACAGCTGCCAGTAGTCACCGCTTGCCAGAATGCCCGCGTAGCCCAGCGAGAGCGCGTGCTGGGTTGCATCGATGTCAGCCTGCAGGCGAAGGAAGCGTAGACCCGAAGGCGCGTTGACGATGATGCCGCGGGTGCGGTTGGTATCGGTGGCTACCGCACTGAAGGTTGCGCTCAAGTGGTGATCACCCAGACGATAGCCGATGCCGAGTGACGCTTCCCTGCCGTCCTGGCGGTCCCGGCCAAAGACGTCAGAGACGACCGTCGCGTCGTAGTTGCCAAGGCTGATGCTTGCGGACAGGTTTTCCGTCAGCTCATATTCCAGACCGATGCTGGTGCCGGCGGTATCGGCGTCAAAGCCGTCGAAACCGTCGCGCGCACGCTGCTCAGCATCGTCTTCGAGTCGCTCCACCCACAGCTGTAGCCGGTCTCGATCCGCGCCTGTGGCGCTTTCTCTCGCCCCGAACCGCCCCCACTGGGCGGCGCGTTGATGGTCGTGCAGGCCGAGGCTTGCGCGCGCAACGGCGGCACGATCGCGAACAATCTGCAGGCGATTGACGTCGGGAAGCAGGCTCCTGAGCGTTCGGATTGCCGTGAGGGATGCCGGGTCGGTGGCATCCAGTTCCGCGACCACGTCAGCGAGTTCCTGAGGCAGCGCATCAGCCTGCTGCAGCCGCCTGAGCGCAACCACCAGACGCAGCAGATTGCGCTGTCCATCGGTTGCGCTGGCAGCAATGTCTTCGAGCGTGGCGTTGGCCGGTGGGCTCGTCAGTAAGCCCGTCACAATAACCAGCAGGCTTAACAGCCGCAGGTTCCACATGTTGCCGCCTCATCGTTGGATGACGCGCCTATGCTCCATCGTCGGGCGGCAATTGCAAGCATCTAGTCTCCGGGAGGCGGCACGTCCACCGGCCCGCTGACGATGACCCGGGCCCTGTCACTTTCATCGATGGTGACCTCGTCGGCAACATGGATGGCGGCGCGAGCGTAGTCGCTGGCCGTCACTTCTGCGATGGCGCTCTTGAATTCGTCGGCCTCGATGTCGCCGTGTCCGTCAATTCGCGCGTCCAGGCTGTCTGTGCGCCCGGCAAGCCAGATTTCGCCGTGATCGTCCGCGCGAAGGTCCGAGTCGAGCACGTTGGCATCGGCCACATAGACGTCCGCGTGGTCTTCTGCCCTGAGCGTCATGGAGTCGCTGTCGAGCGTCTGGACTTGAATGTTGGCGTGATCGGCCGCGCGTACTTCGACGTCGCGCGCGTTCAGCGACGCGACGTAGGTTTTGGCGTAGTCGCCGCTTGCAATCCGCACGCTTTCGAGCGTAAACGGACCGATGTTCACGGTGCCGCGTCCGTCGTGGCGCAGTTCCGCAAGCGTGTCGATTTCCAGGCTGTATATGGGGTTCTGGTGTTTGCCGCGGATCTCGTACCATTGGTAACCCTCGCCGGACTGAGAGATCACGAGGGTCCCCTCGCGCTGGTCGATCTGCAGGCTTTCCAGGGATTGCTCATTCCCTTCGAGGCGCAGCGCGCCGGTTTTGCCCTGAGTGATGTACAGCGTTCCCGGTGCGTCGAACTCGATGCTTTGCACGTCCCCGAGGTCCTGTTTGCGTTCGACCCAGGTGCCGCCGAAGTCCCAGTCGGTGTCGACGTCAGCCACAATCACGCAGCCGGCGGCGCTGCAGGCAAGAAGAGAAACGATGATCAGACGGTTCATGTCAGCTTCCGTTGGTTTATCCCACGAGCTATGTCGCTGCCAGGTGACAAATAGTTTGCCCAGGGTTGCTAGAGCGGCTGGTTCACCTCCATGCCGAGGGCAACCTTGCCGATCACCTCGAAAATTGGCTGGGCCACCATGATGTGTTGCGTGGGCACGTGCACGTCGCGGAAACACTGTTGCAGCCTGGATTTGCGGTAAATTGAGGTGCCGCCGGCGGCATGGTAAAGGCGATCGACCACGTTGACGGCGGACCACGCGTTGTTGCCGGCAGCCATACGCAATCGGGATTTCGTTTCGAGCGTCAGGCGCCCGCTTTCGTTGGCCTGGGTCCAGGCAGCGTCAATGTATTCGCGGGTCAATGCGCGGGCGCTGGCAAGCTCAGCCTGGGCCATCGCAAGGTCTTTCTGCACGATGGGTCGATTGGCCAGGGAGCGTGACGATCCTGTGGGCGTTTTCGCCCCGGCCAGCTCGATGAACTCATCGATCGCGCGCTCGCCGATGCCGATGGACACCGCGCTGACGCCGAGAGCCAGCAGGCCGAAGGTCGGGAATCGATACAGCGGCGTATCCACTCTGGGCTTTTTACCCAGCACCACCCAGCGGCCTTCCGGCACCTTGGCGTTCGATACCTCAATGTCATGACTGCCCGTGCCTCGCAAACCCGAGGTGTCCCAGGTATCCGTGTGGATGGTCACTTCATCAGCGGGGAAAAACGCAAGCACCGTCTCAGGTATGCCGCGCTCGCTTTTGCGTGGCTCACCGTTGTCGTAAATGGTGGCCCCGCCGCAGATCCACTGCGCAATCTGGCTGCCGCTGCCGAACGGCCAGCGACCGTTGATCGTCAGACCGTCCGCGTTTTCCTCAGCGCGTCCAATCGGCGCGGTCACGCCAACGGTCACGTGATCAGGATGGTCACCGTAGATCGACTGAGCCCATTCGGGGGCGAGCGAGCCGCTCAAAAGCCCCGTCGTGTTGCCGATCATGAGACACCAGCCGGTGGCACCGTCGTAGTAAGCCCCGGCGGCGAGACTGTCGAAAAAATTCTGAGGGTGGACTTCCAAACCCTGGTATTGCTCGGGAACCAGCTGGCGGAAGAGGCCTGCGCTCGCCATGTTTCTGGCAAGCGTCGGATCCATGCGACATTCGCGCTCCATTTCCGGAGCGGCGGCGTTGATGGCGTCGGCAAAGCTACGCGTGGTGGCAACAACGTCCAAAACGACTCTCCTCGTTACGACGAGCGGATTATCGTTGATCGCACTGCGGGATTGCACGCATGAAATCTGGACAGGCGTCGACGCGCGCGTAGTTGCCGAGCTCCCCCTGCAGGTAGAGGACGTCCTCATCGCGAACGAAGACGACGGTTGCAGCGGGATCGTGGTCCCGCCGGAACTGTCCGGGTGCCACCGGCCACAGCGTGGTGGTGCGACCGTTGCGTGTGAAGGTCAGCGTGCTGCCCCTGGCGGCGACGGTTGCCGTTGGCCTGCTGCCTGACTGCCAGGCGTCAATGCCGAAACGCGCGGACGATGGGTAGTAGGTGCCGGCCAGGCCGTCGAGGTTTACCTCAACGGTTGCAGGCGGTGGGACTGCCGGCATATCCCGAGTCAGTGCCGCTTCCAGCAGGCGTTCGATGCGGCGCAGCACCGCCGGATTGTCGACGTTGATATTGACAATGTATGCCCTCTGCTCCGGGCGCAAGGTTGCCAGCCTCGACCGGTAGCCGTCGGCATCTCCGCCGTGGGTATGCCAGATGCGCCCCTGCCGCACGCGCGGATAGAGTCCCGCCGCGTAATCGAAGGTGAAGTCCGGCGCGAGTTGGCGCCCGCCTGGCCGATACAGGCGCGCCGCCTTTGCTGCCGGCAGCGACTGCAGCGCGTCGAGGAGCCTGATCATGTCGTTGAGAGGCGCGTTCAGCGCACCGTATGCCGGAAACGTCATGTGCCAGTACGGAATAGGCGTGGTGCCGTCGTCCTCGAAGCCGCCCGGTAACCGGGTATCGGGAGCAAACCCTGCGTCCGCCATGCCCACCGGCTCGAAGACAAGCTCCCTCGCCACGCTTGCGTAGGGTTTGCCGGTGACGCGCTCGATCAGGAGCTGCGTCAGCCCCGGCGCGAGATTCGAGTAGCCGTGCTGGATGCCGGGGGGCCAGTGCGTGATCCGGTGGGCGGGGTTGAGCGCCAGCGCCGTCTCGAGATCGACGGGCTCGTTGAAATTGAACTCCGCGGCGGAGAGGTCGGGAAAACCTGCCCGCAGCTCCAGCAGATCGATGACGCGAACCGGATGACTCGCGCGCCAGGGATTGGCCCAGTGCTCGACGGGCACGTAGTTTGAAAGCGGCGCCTGCAGGTCCACCTGATCCCGGGCGGCGAGCTCGAGGACGGTCAATGCGGTGATGGTTTTGGTGATCGAACCCCAGCGGAGCGGCGTAGCGGGCGTTCCTCCCATCACTTTGGAGACTACGCGGCCATCGATTTGCAATGCCAGAGCTAATACGGGAATGTTATGGGCGCGCTGTATTTCGGTCAGCTCGCCGGCAAGCCGCTCGGGCAGCTGCGCATGAGCGAGCGCTGCGGGGAGCAACGTGCCGAGCGATAGGAGAACCAGAAGCCGGCGTACAAACAACATTGGGGGAACACCTTGAGACATTCTGTCAGCGTCACGAGCTTAGCACTGTGGCTTGCCGTTGCGTTTGCCTGGGGCTGGTCGACGCCGGTCTGGTCGGACGATGCGCCGGTGGCCATCGCCATTCACGGCGGCGCTGGCACGATCGACATACGGAAGATGACGGACACCGAGCGCAGCGCCTACGAGGATGCGCTGACTGCTGCGCTCCGTGCGGGGCATGAGCGCTTGCGTGCTGGCGGCACGAGTCTGGATGCGGTGGTCGCGGCGGTGACGCTCATGGAAGCCTCGCCGCTCTTCAACGCCGGCGTTGGTGCGGTGATGACTTGGGATGGCCGGCACGAGCTCGATGCCAGCATCATGTCGGGTGCCGATCTCAATGCCGGTGCCGTGGCCGGGGTAAGCACGGTCGAGAGCCCGATACGGCTCGCGCGGGCGGTGATGGATCAATCGGAACACGTGATGTTGACGGGTGCCGGCGCGGAGGCTTTTGCCCGGAGTATCGGCATGGTGCCGGTGACCAACGATACGTTCACAATTCCGCGGCGTCGCGAGGCGCTCGAGCGCGTCAAGCGTGAGCGCAACGGGCAAGCGACGCTGACGGACCTGGTTGCACCGCACAAATGGGGCACGGTCGGCGCGGTCGCGCTGGATCGCAACGGCAATCTTGCTGCCGCCACTTCCACAGGCGGCATGACGGCTAAACGCTGGGGCAGGGTGGGTGACTCGCCCGTCATCGGAGCCGGGACGTACGCGGACAATCGCAGCTGCGCGGTGTCGGCCACCGGCCACGGCGAGTATTTCATTCGCTACAACGTGGCGGCCGACATCTGCGCGCGGATGCGCTACGGGAATCTTGACGTTCGTGAGGCGGGGCGGCAGGTCTTGTTTGACGAATTGTTACCCAACGGCGGAACCGGTGGGGTCATCATCATGGATCCTGCGGGCAACATTGCCATGCCGTTC
The DNA here is from genome assembly GCA_028285415.1 of Pseudomonadales bacterium. Classification (GTDB taxonomy): domain Bacteria; phylum Pseudomonadota; class Gammaproteobacteria; order Pseudomonadales; family Azotimanducaceae; genus UBA4421. The sequence goes on along the minus strand of JANQPF010000009.1, from coordinate 799,866 downwards.
AATACGCAGGGTATGTACCGGGGCAGCATCGATGTCCATGGCAAACTGACAATTGGCATCCACGGCGGCAGCGAAGACGCGGCCGGATAGATAACTGGTGTAACAGAGAGGAAAACGAATGAGTCGCATGCAACTCGATTTTGAAGGCCGCGTGGCGGTTCTGAAATTCAACCATCCCGAGGTCATGAACGCGGTGGGGCGGCAGATGCTGCTGGACTTCGCTGATGCTCTCGGCGAGATCAAGTCCAAGTCCAACGGGGCGCGCTGCCTGCTGTTGACGGGTAACGGTCGCGGCTTCTGTGCGGGAGCGAACCTGCAGGATGATGCCGGGGACGACGACGGCAAGCGCAAGGGTGCGGGCAGCTCACTGCGCAACAGCTATCACCCGCTGCTGTTTGAGCTCAGGGGTCTGGAGATGCCCATTGTCACAGCCGTCAACGGCGCCGCGGCCGGTGTGGGCATGAGTTTTGCCATGATGGGTGACATCGTCTGCGCGTCTAAAGCGGGTTACTTCCTGCAGGCGTTTGCCCGCATCGGCTTGATCCCGGATGGTGGTTCGACGTTCATGCTGCCGCGGCTCGTGGGTTGGGGCCGGGCGATGGAGCTTTCCATGCTTGCGGAGCGACTCCCGGCGGAACAGGCACAGGAGTGGGGGATCGTCAATCGACTCTACGAGGACAACGATGCGCTGATGGACGGCGCCATGCAGGTCGCGAACCAGCTCGCCAACGGACCGCGCTCCCTGGCGCTCATCCGCAAAGCCTACTGGCAGACGTGGAGCAATTCGTTCGAGCAACAGCTCGAACTCGAAGCGCAGCTGCAAAACGAAGCCGGCAGTTCACAAGACTTCGGTGAAGGCGTGGCCGCTTTTCTCGAGAAACGCGACGCTGAATTCAAAGGCGAATAGCGCGCTTACTCAGCAAGTGCCTCGAGGTGGGCATGGGCGCTTACCGCCAGCGCCCTTAGATCGTAGCCGCCTTCGAGGGTGGACACGATGCGGCCCTCACTGAACTGATCCGCCATGGCGACGATGCCGCGGGTCACCCAGGCAAAGTCATCCTCCACGAGGTTGATGTTCGCCAGCGGGTCCCGGGCGTGGGCGTCGAACCCGGCTGATACGAAAATCAGCTCCGGCTGATGTGCCTCGAGCGCAGGCCACCAGTCGCGCTCGATGATTGCCCGGAACAAATTGCCATCAGCGCCGGCGGGCATCGGTGAGTTCACGATGTTGGGGCGGTCGATGTCGAACAGCCGGTTCGGGTAGTGCGGATGCTGGAAGCTCGAACAGACGAGCACTGCGGGGTTGTCGCGGAAAATGTCCACGGTGCCGTTGCCGTGATGCACGCCGAAGTCGAGAATGGCGACACGTTCAATATCAGTTTCCGCCAGCGCTTTCAGGGCCCCCACCGCCACGCTGTTGAAGATACAGAATCCCATGGCCGCGTCCCGTTCGGCATGGTGTCCCGGCGGCCGTACGGCACAGAACGCGCGTCGGGTTGTACCGCCGGTGACATCCTCTACCGCGTTGCAAAGCGCGCCTGACGCCATCTCAGCAGCCTCGAGGCTCGACGTTCCCATCCACGTATCGGGATCGAGCGGCACGACACCTTCGGCTGGCGCCATCTGCTGGATGAAGGCGAGATGCTCGGCGTTGTGCGCCCGCGTCAAATCCTGAGTTGAGGCGGGGGTTGGTACGCGCGCGGTGTGGTCGGCGGCGAATCCGGTGGCCTCGAGGTGTTCGAGCAGGTAGGTGATCCGTTCCGGGCGTTCCGGGTGGCCGGGCGCAACCTCGTGTCTGGCGTAGATCGGATGACTGTAAATATGCATCGAGTGGTTTCTCCTGCTGCAGCCACATATTAGCGCAACGGCCAATCCCTGGTGTCGATGCTGTTTCCCGCGAGGCGCGCGTATCAAGTTTCCCCGTCACATCGCGGCGTAGCCGCCATCCAGCTCGATGGCCGTCCCACTGTGGTAGCGGGCGGCGTCCGATGCCAGATATACCGCGAGCCCTGCCACGTCCTCCGGTTCGCCCCAGCGCCGGATTGGCATGCGCTTGATGACTTTTTCGTAGAGCGCCACGTTGTCGTGGTTGCGCTTGTTCATATCAGTCTTGATGAATCCGGGCATGATTGCGTTGGCGCGCACGCCATAGCGGCCGAACTCGACGGCGATAGTCTTGATCATGGCGAGCACCGCGCCTTTGCTGGCCGCATAGGCTTCGTTGCCCGGCGCACCGTGCAGCGCCTGCAGGCTCGACTGACCGATGATGGAGCCGCCGGGATCACCGTTGTCCGCGCGTTCTTTCATGTGCTTCAGCACCTCGCGGCAGGTCAGGAACCAGCCGTCGGCGTTGACCGCGGTGACTTCACGAAATCGCTCGAGGCTCAGATCCAGAAAAGAGGGTACGTTGCCGCTGACGCCCGCGTTGGCCATGAGCACGTCGATACGCCCCAGCGTCGCAACGACCTCGTTGACGCCGCTCATGACGGCAAGCTCATCGCGGACGTCGACGTTCAGCGCCATGGCGCGTACGCCATGAGTTTCGAGCTGCGCTTTGGCCGCGTTGTTACGCTCAGCGTCAATGTCCCAGATGGCCACGTCTGCGCCCGCCTGTGCGAACGCATCGGCAATCGCAAGGCCAATGCCGCGGCTGCCGCCGGTGACAAGCGCTACTTTGCCGCTGAGGTCGAAAAAGTTGGTCATGGGATGCTCCGTCAGCTTGCAATGGGATTGGCAGCGCGGAACTCGTCCGCCACGTCCGCCAGCGTTTTGAACTCGATGTGCTCGTGTTCCTTGATGTGCCCGATCAGCCGTTCCAGCATGAGCATGCGGCTGCCTTTGCCCGTCGTTTGCGGGTGCATGGTCAGGACGTACACGCCTTCACCGATGCGGTGGTACAGGTAGTCGAACTCGTCCTTCCAGATCTCCAGCACTTCCGCCGGTGAACGCAGACCCGGACGGCCCGACCCGGGCTCGTAGCTGAAGTAGGGCGCGTCGTCCATGTTCCAATCGAACGGCAGGATGACGAGATCAACTTCCCTGCCGAACTCGTAGGGACCGTCTGTGCGCGGTACGTCACCAAGCCGGTGATAGACCGGCGCAAAGTCGTGTGGGGCCATGGAGCTGTCGTAGCGGATCCCGTGCTCGATGAGGAGGTTAGTCCAGCGTTCCCCGAGATTTCCTCCGGGCAACCGGTGGCCTACCGGGGCCTTGCCGCTGATGCGCTCGATGCATGCGATGGCGCGGCGCAGGATGTCGCGTTCCTCCTCGAACGGACGCTTTGAGGTGGGACCTTCGTGGCAGTAGCCGTGGTAGCCCACTTCGTGCCCGGCGTCGGCAATCTCGCGGCAGATTTCCGGAAAGGTGTCGATGGTGTGACCCGGTATGAACCAGGTGCTCGGTATGCCCTCGTCGGTCAGCAGTTTCAGCATGCGCTCGGCGCCGACCCGTGCGCCGAACTCCCCGCGCGAGATCAGGTTGGGTGAACGTGTCCCCTTCGGCCCGACCCAGATGGATATCGCATCGAAGTCGAAAGACAGGCACACGCTGATTTTCTGATCCATTCCCTTCACCTTTCCATTTCAATCGAAGATGTGTAACTTACTTAGTGGCTGTAAACTAACTTAGCGTTCTCATATTGCCATGAAAGTCTGAGGAGGAGAAGACAATGAAGGTCGGGACACTGTTGTTTGCAACAGAAAACACGATTTCCGGACCGGAGCTCGTTCCCGAGCTCGAGTCCCGCGGGCTGGATTCGCTGTTCATTGCCGAGCACTCCCATCTGCCGAAATCCACGGACCGCGAGCTGCCGCGGATGTACTACGAGGCGATGGACCCGTTCGTGTACCTCGCAACGGCCGCCACGGTACCTTCGAACGTGCTGCTCGGCACAGGAATCTGTCTCATCATCCAGCGTGATCCGATACAGACGGCCAAGCTGGTGGCGAGCCTCGACGTCATCAGCAACGGGCGTTTTGTGCTCGGGATCGGCGCGGGCTGGAACATCGAAGAAATGGCCAACCACGGCACCACGGATCCGGGTCGCCGCTTCAAGCTCATGCGCGAACGGGTCGAGGCGATGCAGGCCATATGGCGTGACGACGTGCCCGAGTACGCGGGCGAGTTCGTCAACTTCGGCCCCATGGATGCCTGGCCCAAGCCACGGCAGAAACCCAACCCGCCGGTGCTGGTCGGCGGTACCTATCCCGGCGCTTTCAACCGCGCCTTCCGTTATGCCGACGGCTGGCTGCCGCGTTCGGATGTCCCTGACCTGCCTGACCATGTTCGGGAGTTCAACGAGAAGGCCAGGGGGGAAGGGCGTGAGGATCTATCCGTGACGGTGCTCCTCCTCGACCCGGGCCAGGCGGAAGTGTACGCCGAGGCGGGTGCCGACCGGATCATCATGGGCATCCCGTCCAGAGGCGCAGACAAGGTTTTGCCCGTCCTCGACAACTACGCCGCCATTGCGGAAAAGGTAGGTGGGTGATGATTCTGCATTCGCAGCCGCTCGAGTGTGGCCTGGGTGTCGAGGTATTCGATCTCGAAGCAGCTGATTTCCTGCAAGACGTCGTGCTTGCCGCATTCGTTGATCTCTTCAACGAGTACAACCTGGTTAAAACCAACGTCGCGGGTTTCGAGGAAGAACATCAGTACGCGCTGGCCAGCGCCATTGGTGAGGTCACCGACCGTGCCGGTGCGCCGGGGCAGTCAAAAAAGCCGGGCATGCAGTACGTCTCCAACGTGCGTCCCGATGGCGTGCTCGGCAAAGGCGCCATCCACTTCCATCACGATCACCTGTTTTACGACCCGCCTTTGAAGGCGCTGATGCTCTACGGCATTGAAGTGCCAGCCTCGGGAAGCGAAACCCATTTCCGCAGTGCCGTGGCTTTCTACGATGCGCTGCCGCCGGAGATGAAAACCCGGGTGGACGGCATCCAGTGCAAACACCTTTACGACCACACGAAAATAGCCGCCCGGGAGTATCGGGATTGGGACACCGAGCCGACGCCGGGGTCGCCGACGAAAGTGAGACCCTGGGTCTGGCAGGATCCCGCGACGGGCAGACGGGCGCTGCTGCACTCGCAGAGCACATTGGACTTCGAAGGGATCGATCGTGACGAGGGTATAGCCTTCTACAACGAGCTGACCGCGTTTGGCGAGGCGCATGCGCAGGAAATCTGCACCTATCGCCACCGCTGGCAGCCGGACGATCTCATTGTCTGGCACAACCTGCTCGTGGCCCACGCACGGCTGCCGTTTGCGAAAGAAGAGCCGCGCACGCTGCGTCGCACGCCCATCATCTGAACGGAGAAGTCATGCATCCATTGGTTGAGAAAGCCGCGTCGTATGTGCCCGAGCTGATCGAGCGGTCCCGCGAGATCGACGACAACCGGTGCCTGCCCCAGGAGCTCGCGGATCGTCTGGCGGGGGAGGGGTTCTATAGGGCCTGCGCCCCGGAGGCAACCGGCGGGCTAAACATCGGCCCGCGCGCCGCCTGTGAGCTGGTTGAGACGCTGGCAACGGGCAACGGCTCCGCCGCCTGGTGTACGTTCATCTGTTACACCTCTCATCTTCACGTTGCGTCGCTGCCGCCCGAGCAGCGCGACCGGATTGCGCATGATCCCCGGGTGATCGTCAGCAGCGTCTTTGCGCCGAGCGGCACGGCAATCCGTCAACCCCGCGATGGGCAGGACGGCTACCTGATTAACGGACACTGGAAGTGGGGTTCCAGCTGTCACAACGCGCACTGGATTTGCGGTGCGCTGACGGAGGTGGATGCGCACGGCGATCCCGTAGCCGGCGATGAGGCAGTGAATCGGGCGGTGTTCAAGCCCGAAGAGATTGAGATCATGGACAACTGGCACGTATCCGGGCTGCGTGGCACGGGCTCCAGCGACTATGTCGCCGAAGACGTCTGGGTGCCGGCAGAACGCATGGGCAGCCTGAGCGGTGCAAGGACGTACGCGCATGAGCCGATTTTCCGTTTCCCTCGCTTCGGTATTCTCTCGACGCCCTGTGGCGCAATCGCCATGGGCATGGCTCGGGCTTCGATCCAGGAAGTTATCGGGCTTGCGAAGGAAAAAACGCCCCAGGGCAGCCAGCGGACGCTTTCCCAGCGGCCCATCCTGCACCGCGACGTGGCCGTCGTCGATACGGAGCTGCGCGCCGCACGGGCGCTTTTTTACAACACTATCGATGAGATCTGGGAGAAGATCCAGGACCGTGAGCCGGACATTCACGACCGGCGGGCACTGAGAACGGCGAACGTCCATGCGATGGATACCGCAGTCAAGGTGATCGACCGCATGTACTCCATCGTGGGCGGCTCTTCCGTGTTCGAAACCTCCTGTCTGCAGCAGCACTTCCGTGACGTCCACGTGGCCTCGCAGCACATGATGGTCTCAGAGACGGTGATGGAGCTTGCCGGGCGCGTCATGATGGGCCTCGATGACGAGGCGCCGGGCCTGTGAACACCGCGCGCCGAACTCAGGCTGAGCGCAAGGCCGAATCGGACGGGCGCATGATCCAGGCAGCCATTGAGCTTTTCGCGGAGCAGGGATACGTGCGCACCACCCTCAATGACATCGGCAACCGCGCGGGGTACACCGGCGGCCTCGTCAGTAACCGCTTCGGTTCCAAGCAGGCGCTTCTGCGTGCGGTGCTGGATGAGATTTATCGATCGTTCACCCGCGAGTCGATGACTGAAGTGTCCAAGACCGAAACGGTGGTGGCCGGGCTCGAGCGCTACGTCGAAGTGTTCCTGAGCCGGCTGTCCCGTAACAATCCCCATCTGCGGGCGCTCTATCTCGTCATGGGGGAATCCCTCGGCGCGGTACCGGAGATGCGCGGTGAGATTGCCGACTTCAACAAGCAGACCATTCGCGCGGTCGGAAACCTCATTCAGGAAGGGGTGGAAAACGGCGAGCTGCGTGAAGACCTGGTAGTCCGCGAAGCCGCAGCGACAATTCTCGGACTTCTGCGCGGACTGACTTTGCTATACCTTGCCGATCCGAAAACGTTTTCGCTGAAGCGCGCTGAGCTTCAGGTCAAACAACTGCTCGAGAGTCTGGATAAAGCAAAGTCATGAGTTACGAAGTTGCACAACAGCTTGCCGCAAAGTGGGGCGAGCGCACGCCGCTGGACGTGGCCAATCGTTTTTCCGCACCGTTGTTCGGGACCCCCGGCGAGTGGGATCTGCCAAAGGACGTTGAACCCAAGCGGGATCTGCTTTACCTGGCCGTCGGTATTCCTGATGCGGAATCGCTGCCCAAGGAAGCGCTGGCCAACGCGGCTGACGTGGTGCTGTCGCGGCCGGGAGACCTGGCGCTTCGCTACGGATTCGGGCAGGGCCCTGAAGGCATTCGTGCCTGGCTAGCCGAACGGCGCAGCGCTCTCGAAGGGTTTGCCGTTGAGCCGGACTGGTTTCAGCTCACCAACGGTTCAGCAGGCGCCATCGACCTGGTTGTGCGCTCGCTGATCGATGCGGGTGATGTGATCATTGCCGAAAGCCCTACCTATATGGGAACGCTGCACAATTTCCGCGGCGTCGGGGCTGAAGTGCGCTGCGTGCCCATGGACGGGGAGGGCATGGATGTGGCCGCGCTCGAGAGACTTCTCGATGAGCTTGCCGCGGCGGGAAAGCGGACCAAGCTCATCTACACCATCTCGGCGTTTCAGAATCCCTCGGGCGTGACGCTGTCCGAAGCCCGACGTGTGCGTCTCCTGGAGCTGGCTTGTCAGCACGATGCGATGGTGCTGGACGATGAAGCGTATCGCGAGCTCTGGTTCGATGAGCCGCCGCCTGCGGCGCTATCCGCGATGGCGGAAGGCTGGGGGGTCATCACGGTGGGTTCGTTCTCCAAAACTGTCGCAACCGGCATCCGCGTGGGTTATATCCATGCCCGCCCCGATCTGCTGTCGCTTTTCGGCCGCATGCGCTTTGCCATGGGCCAGAACCAGTTTGGCTTGCGCACGTTTGGCGAGTTCCTCTTGAGCGGCCACTACGACACTCACCTTGGCAAGATGCGTGATATCTACAAACGCAAACGAGACTTGATGAACGACGCGATGCTGCAGGCGGGGCTCGCCGCGTTCATGGACTGGCAGGTGCCGGAAGGCGGTTTCTATATCTGGGCGCACTTGAAACCCGGCATCGATCGCGAGTTGCTCTGGCGTACCGCCGTCAGCGAAGGTATTGCGGTCAACAACGGTCGAGGATTTACGCCGCTGGGTGAGTCGGAACACGTACGCATCGCCTACCCGTGGACGCCGGAGAGTGATTTTGCCGAGGCCGCCAGACGCCTGCGCCTGGCGTGTGATCGGGTGGCTGCGGGAGACGCGGCTTAGCTCGCATCCATTTGCCAGGGTAGCTGAGAGAGGTTTCGAAGCAATGGAAATTACCGGCTTGAAAGACAAAGTGGCGATCGTCTCCGGCGCCGGTGCCAGCGGCGAGGGCATCGGTAATGGGCGCGCGGCGGCGATCTTGTTCGCTCGCGCGGGTGCCCGGGTGATTGCGGTCGACCGGGACGAGGACCTGGCGCGGCGTACCGTCGAGATGATTCATGAGGAAGGCGGGATGGCGAACGCCTGTGCAGCGGACGTCACGCGTGAGGAAGATTGCCGCCGCGTTGTCGACCATGCCTGCGAGACGTTCGGCGGGGTGGATGTTCTCGACAACAACGTGGGTATCGGCAGCCGTCATTCCGTGGTTGATGAGGACCCGGCGCGGTGGGACACGGTGATGCGTGTGAACGTGAATTCCATGTTCCTGATGTCAAAGCATGTCATTCCCGTCATGCGGGAACGCGGTGGCGGCGCGATTGTGAACGTCTCATCCATATCCGCATTGCGACCGCGAGGGCTCACGGCTTACTCCACTTCCAAAGGGGCGGTAATTGCACTGACGCGCGCCATGGCGGTGGATCATGCCGCTGACGGCATCCGGGTCAACTGCGTGGCACCCGGTCCCGTATACACCCCGATGGTGACGGCGGGCGGCATGACGGATGAACAACGCGAAAAACGAAGACTGGCGGCACCACTGCAGATAGAGGGTAGTGGCTGGGATATCGGCAACGCCGTGCTGTTTCTTGTCTCCGATTTATCCCGCTATGTCACCGGACAGACATTGATTGTAGACGGCGGAGTGACGCTGCAAGCTCCGGAGCGCTGACAGAGCGGTTCAGGGCGTTGTTGCTCGCCCTCTTTTCAGGTCCCGGTGAAGTCTCCGGGTCGTCTCTCGGCCACCGCTTTGACACCTTCCTTGTGATCGTTCGTACGCTGCAGGTGAAACTGCTCGAAGCCTTCCCGGTCGGTGGCTTTCTGCACCGCATCCGCGAGATCACCCCGCATCTGCTCACGCAGAGAAATGAGCGCCAGGGGCGCGTTCTCGGCAATTTCTTTGGCGTAAGCAATGGCTGCTTCGCGCACCTCAGCCAGTGGCACCAGCCGATCGACAATGCCGAGCGCATGGGCTTCTTCGCCGCCGATGCGTTTACCGGTGTAAAAGAGGTCGGTGGCTGCCTGCTCGCCGATGATGCGCGGCAGGGTGTGCGTAAGGCCAAAGCCGGGAGTGAACCCCAGCTTCACGAAGTTTGCCGTGAAGCGGGCTTCCGGGCAGGCCACGCGAAAGTCCGGCATGATCGCAAGCCCGAAGCCGCCGCCCACCGCAGCCCCTTGCACAGCGGCAATGACCTGCTTCTTGTTGCGGAACAGTCGCACCGCTTCCCGATAGAGCGGATTGCCGTCTTCGGCGGTTCGCTGCGCGCGCTCCTCCTGGCCTTCCCGCGAGCCGAAATTGGCGCCCGCGCAGAAGTGTTTACCTTCGGAGCAGAGCACAATGACGCGGCAGCTCGGATCTTCGTCCAGTTCTTCGAACGCGTCGGCCAGACTGGCGATCAGATCCTGATCGAAAAAGTTGTTCGGACCGCGCTGAATTTCCGCGACGGCAACAAAATCGCCCGCGTCGCTGACGTGGACGTCACCGAATTGCTTGTCCATGGGTTCCCCTCTCGTGAACGTTATTTTGAAAGTATGGTAACACCGCTGATTCCCGGCGCACCGTAGACATGGGTGTAGGCCACCTTCGGATCGTTCGGCACCTGGCGGGGTCCGGCTCCGCCTCTGAGTTGCAGCACGTTTTCGTAGACCTGTCTCAAACCGGACGCACCGATTGGCTCACCGTTGGCAATGCAGCCGCCGTCGGTGTTGATGGGCAGGCGTCCGTTGATTTCGGTTTCACCGCGCTCGAGCATGAACTCCTGTTCACCGTCTTCGCAGAAACCGTTCTCAGCCATGTGCATGATCTCAGCGCCCGATTCGGTGTCCTGCAGCTGGGCAACGTCCACATCCTCAGGCCCGATGCCGGCCAGCTCAAAGGCAGCCCTCGAGGCGTCCGCGGTGGGGCCCACCTCATCGTCCTTCGGCAGCCAGGAAGCTTTGACTTCGAAACTGCCAAAACGGCGCGAGCGCATGACGGCAGCATTCAGATAAATCGGCGTGTTGGTGTACTTGTGAGCCTGATCTGACCGGCTGAGCACAAGCGCAACGCCGCCTTCGCCCGGAGAGCAGAACATGTACTGCGTCAGCGGATAGGCGAGCATCTGTGATTGCAGGATCTCGTCCTCGCTGAACGGCTGCTTGCGCCACGCCATGGGATTCATTGAGCCGTTGCGTGTCGCCTTGGCGGCTACCCGCGCCAGCGTCTGATGCGAAATGCCGTGCTTGCCCATGTAGCGGTTGATCTTGATCGCGAAGAACTGTGGATTGATGGCCATGCCGCTGCCGCCGTACCAGTCCCGGCCGCCGTCGACCGGATGCACCGGCCGGTCGCTCGCAAAAGCGCCGCGCGGGTGTTTGTCGAAACCGATGGCAATGCCAAGGTCTGCCATGCCGGCTTTGATGGTGTTGTAGGCTGTCGAGAGTGCCGTCCCGCCGGTGGCACAGCCGTTATTGACGTTGACGAATTGCAGCCCCGTGAGGCCCAGCATGGAAACCATGGTGTCCGGATTGCCGGCGGCGGCGCTGCCGCCAACGGCAAACTGCAGATCCTGCCAGCTGATCCCTGCATCTTTGCAGGCTTCGCGCACGGCGTGGGCGCCCTGCTCCATGCCCGTCACGCCCTCGTGGCGCCCGAAAGGGTGCATGCCGATGCCGACAATGGCCACATCACTTTGCATCAGTTTTCTCCAGTCTATTCCGCCGGCGCAAACGCGTAGGTGACAACGTCGTTGCCTTCTTCGTCTTTGAAGAGGGATTCCATAGTGAGCTTCATTGCCATCCCCTCTTTGAGCTTGCCAGGTTCGGACTCGGTCAGGCGCGCCTCGACAATCACCTCGGGTAACTCGACGTAGCCGACCCCGAACGGATGGAAGTCTTTGGCATCGTTGGCGCCGAGATAGGGTGGCGACTTGGGTGGAAACCCTTGCACCGTCCAGGCCCACAGCGTGCCTTCGCGCCCGAGTTCAATCGGTTCGATGTTGGAGCCCGCGCACTTCGGGCAGCCGGCGTAGCGCGGAAAGGTGACGTTGCCGCAGTCCACGCAGCGTCCGCCGACGAGGCACGGCTCGTCGCCGTCGATGTCGAGGACAAACGGATTCACCGAAACCTGTTGGCCCATTTGCCTTTGTTCCCCTTCCCGTGAACCATAAACTGTAACACGTGACGAAGGTGGGAGGCCTCATGGATCAGATCGCTGCAATGGAGGTGGGCATTCCGGTGCTCAACCTGGAATTGATGCACCAGTTTTACTGTGATGTGCTCGGCTGCACGGAAGTCCGCCGTGCGGACATTGCCGCTGAGCTGTCACGGGGTCTCACGACCAGTGCCGAAGGGTATGTGAACGTGTGGCTTGAGACGCCGAACGGCGAAGTCATCAAGCTGATGCATCCCTCGGTGCCGAGTAACCGTACGCCCCGGGTGGACTATCTGACCGAACGCACGGGCATTGCGTATCTGACGTTCTACTGCAGCAACCTCGACGAGGTGCTGGCAAAGGCAGAAGCCAATGGTGCAACGCTACGGTCGGACCGTGATCTCACAAGCGGCTCGATCGGGGTCAAGCTCTGCTTCTTCGACGACCCTGAAGGAAACGTGATCGAGCTGGTAGAAGTGGCCGGATAAGCGCCTGGCTGCGATCTCCTCATGCGCGCTCCTGGCGGCAACCGGAATCTATTCAGGTGGGCTGTCTGCTTCGTCCGAGTGCACAAACCGGACCGTGCACTGCTGCTCCTCGAGCTTCCGGCGGAGTGTCTTGATCTCTTTGTTGTACCGCTCGACGCGCGCGCCGCCGCGTGACTCGGAAAACGTTCTATTCATGCGCGTGGAGGGACGGGTGGCTTCGTCGAGGGCCTCGGCTCGTTTGTCCATGACCGCGAAAAGTTCGCGCACGGATTGTGTGCATAGCTCGACGTCGGGACCACTGATCTCGACCGCCGCAGCTAAGAAGAACACAGCAAACATGTGTTCATTCTAACTGCTGATGGTCTCCCCGCCTAAACGGATCGTCCCGCGGCGTTGCCTTCCGCCACCGCGCGCACCAGAAACCGCGGCGCGTTGGCATCGCCGACCAGCGTGTACGGCAGGTCCGCCGTCTCGATCGCCTCAATCAGCTCGTTGCGCGGGCGGTTGAGCGAGATGAATACCACCTGGTCAGCGTTGACTGACCAGACGTCCCCGCCGGTCACCGCCTGCAGGGTGGCAGACTGGCCATCGGTTTTAAGGACACGTGTGCCAACGTGGTAGGTGAAGTCTCTGCCGGCGAGGCGCTCGAGCGCGGGGTCGACCATGAGCGCTGAGCGCACTTCCGGTGCAAGCGTTGGCAGGCGTGTCACCATGGTGACCTTGGCGCCCGCGTTGGCGAGGTGCTCGGCAGCGGCGAGGCCTTCGTAGTGTCCCACGTCGTCGATCACCAGCGCATGGGTGGCGCTGGCTACCGAGGTATCAAAGAAGAGCTCGTTGCTGGAAACCACGTGGTCGAGCTCAAACCCCTCGATCGGCTCGCCGGGATGTGACATCTGCAGGCCGTCCATGCGGGGCTCTGCGCCGGTGGCGAGGATGACGTGATCGGCGTCGAAGCCGGCCAGATCTGTTTCCGTGACATAGGTTGATAGCTGGACGTTGACGCCTTCCGCGTAGATTTCGTCCTGCAGCCATAGGAGAAAATCTTTGAACTGCTGGCGGGTGGGTGCCCGGCTGGCAAGGTCCAATGTGCCGCCGAGGTCGGGCATGGCTTCGGTGAGCGTCACCTCGTGCCCCCTTGTTGCAGCAACCCGCGCCGCTTCCATGCCTGCTGGACCGCCACCGATGACCAGAATGTGCTTGGGCGTGTCGACTGCTTTGAGCTTGTCATCTCCCCACTTCGTCTCGAAACCGGCCCCAGCGTTGACGGCGCAGCCAACTTTGCGTAGTGGGCTCAGGAGCTGGCCGACGCAGCCCTGGTTGCAGGCAATGCAGGGACGGACGCGCGATTCCTGGCCGGCTCTCGTTTTGTTGACGAGATCCGGGTCGGCAATGGTGGCACGGGTCATGCCGACGAGATCCGCCTGCCCGGTGCGGATCGCCTGATCCACTTCTTCCATCGTGCGGTAGCGCCCGGTCACGATGGATGGAATGTCGTCGGTCACGCGCGTGACGGGTTCAGCCGTTTCGAGCTCGTAGCCCACCGGTTCGTGCATGCCGCCGATCATCTTGGGGAAGCTGTGGTAGTTGCCGAGAGAGACGTTCACAAAATCCGTGAGCCGCTCGGCTTGCAGCGCTTCGACGACGGCGATGTTCTCTTCAGGCCCGATCCCACCGGCGGTCTCGTCCGCCGCCAGCCTCACACCCACGGCGAACCCGTCCTCGGCGTGCTCGCGACAGGCGCGCATGATCTCCATCAGGAAGCGCATCCGGTTTTCCAGGCTGCCGCCGTACTCGTCCGTCCGTTTGTTTGTGTTGGTGGAGAGGAACTGCTGCGGCAGGTAGCCGTGAGCGCCGTGAATCTCGACCCCGTCGAGCCCGGAATCTTTGCAGAGCTTAACGGTGTCGGCGTACGCTTCGATGATTTCGTCGATCTGCGCTTTGCTCATCGGTCGCGGCACGATGCCAACCTGGGGGCTCGGGATGTCTGAGGGGCTCCACGGCGGGCTGCCGTCCAGCGGCGTGCCGTTGTGGCCGGCGTGCCAGATCTGCTGAAACACTTTCATGCCGTGCGGCGCGCAAGCTGCCATCAGCTTCTCGTAGCCCGCGGGCAGGGTAGGGTCGAAGGCGTTCAGCGACGCCGGACTCGTGTGGTGCACCGAGAGAATCTCGACGATCGTGAGCCCCACGCCGCCGCGGGCGCGGGCGGCATGGTATTCGATGAGGTCCTCTGTCATCTGCCCGGCGCCGATGCCGGTCGCGTGTGCGGTGCGCACCACGCGGTTTGGCACTTCGACGCCGCCGATGGTGATGGGGCTGAGAACGTGTTCGTACATCTCAGTAGCGATTCCAGGTGATGACGTCCTCGAGCGGCTTGCGCTTGACCGCCATGAATTCGCGTTCCGGATAACCGACTGCAACGTAAACGAACAGGTGCAGATCGTCCGGCACATTGCAGAGCTCGCGAATCTCGGGCTCGGCATTGCCGGGGAACGTCGTGAAGCAGGTGCCGATACCCATTGCCCGGGCGGCGACAATCAGATTCTGCGCGGCCGGATAGATGGTGGAGTGCATGAAGCTCTCCTGGGGATCGTGGGGCGGATACACCTTTCTTGCCATGCAGACGATCCAGGCCGGGACCTTGGCGAAGTTTTCTGCCAGGTGCTCAGCGCCCACCAGCATGCGTTCTTCGACACCGTCTCTGCCTTCCGGGCGCGCTTCGAAGAAGGGCGCCATACCTGCCAGCACTTTTTCACCGACGGGCTCTTTGATGGCCGGATCGTCAATGATCAGGAATTCCCAGCCCTGGCTGTTGCCGGGGTTGGATGCCCGGGTCGCCGCGTAGATGAGCTTCTCGAGCTCTGCCTTTGGCACCGGCTCCTCTTTGAAGTACCGCATGGCGGTACAGGTTTCCATCGCTTCCAACGCGTCCATTGCTGACCTCCCTCTTGATTTCTTGTCGGCAAATATTTATAACGTGTTCTAAATATCGCGCAAACAAGATGATGTTGCAATCAAAATTTGTGCGGATTCAGGCGGAGCAGAGGGAAGTAAACACAGATGGCTGAAGCGAGACCGCTGACACCGCGCCAGTCCGAGCAGCGCAACCGGGTGCTCGAAGCAACCCGGCGGATGCTGGCGCGCGATGGCTATGAAGGGCTGCAGATGCGCACCCTGGCAGAAGCCGCGGACGTGTCCCTCATGACCATCTACAACCGTTTCGGTAACAAAGACGACGTGATACTGCTGGCGCTTCAAGACCTGCTCTCTGATCTCGCTGAACGCGCGCAAGCCTCCGGTGAAAGAGGAATTGAGAATCAGCTGCGCAACGCCGAGATCATTGCCGAGCAGATTCTCGCCACCCCCGAGTATGCAAAAGCGATGGCGTTGATGCTGTTCAACGGTCAGCCGGATTCGCCGATAGTTGAAGCGCTGCTCACCAACAACGTCACGCAATCGAATGAACGCCTGGTAGAGATGCGCACGCTCGGAGAAATTGGCGATGCAATCGATCAAGAAGCGCTGGCTCGTAACCTCGCGGTGTGTACCTGGTCGACCATTCTGATGTGGATGAAAGGGTTCATTCCGGATGACGCGTTCGCCAGAGAGTATCGCCGCGCGTCGCTTTTTGTCCTGGCACCGGCCATGACCCCGCGCGCCCGCAAGAAATACGCCCACGAATTGAGCTGAATGCCCGACAACCATGGAGCAGAACCTATGACAAATCCGAAAACGCACCCGGTGGAAGGCTGGGCGGAAGTGGATTTCAACTCAGAGCCGTTTCTGACGGACTTCAAGAAAGTCTACGAAGGCATGCATGCCGGCGGTTGTCCGTACGCACACTCGTCGAGCGGCGATCATTACGCCGTCGCCTCGCACCGTGAAATCATGAGCATCCTCAAGGGATACGACGTCTGGAAAAGTAAGTACGGTCCTGCGCTGAGTTATCTGGAAACGCCTGGCGTGCTCGTCAGCGTCGATCCCCCGGAGCACACGTTCGAAGTCCGCATCGTTGCCGATTGTTTCTCGAAGGAGATTTTCGAATCTCTGATTCCCGACATGGAAGCGTTCATGCAGGCACGCCTCGACGAGGTGTTCGAGGACGGCGCCATGGATCTGCACGACGCCATTTCCGTCACCTTACCGCTCTTTGTCATTCACAAGCTGCTGGGCTTTCCGCTCGAGGACGAGGACGGCACGAGCCGCATTCCGTGGATACGGGAAGGCATCATCACAATGGTGGGCACCATGCTTGATCCGGACGGTGATCGCGCCGACGCGTTGGCGCAGCTTGGTCCCGATCATGCCGGTGTCCAGGCCGCCATGCGCACGCAGCAGATGTACGCCGAGCACCTTGCCGAATGCAAAGCAAAGCTTGCGAGCGGCGAGTGGCAGGACGACACCAACATCGTTTGCCGGTTCCTGACGACGCCGGGTCCCGACGGGACGATGCTCACCGAAGACAAGATCATGGGTTTCATGAACTTTCTCGAAACCGCGGGCAGCGCCACCACCACCATCATGCTGTCGAACATCATCTACCGGCTGCTGACCGAGCCCGGCGCCTATGAACGCGTATGCGCCGATCCCGAGCTCATTCCGATTGCGATCGAAGAAACGCTGCGTCTGGATTCACCGGTGCAGGGTCTTTTCCGGACGAACGATACCGAGGTGGAAGTTGGCGGATGCCCGCTCGCCGTGGATACCAAGGTGATGCTCCTCTGGGCGGGTGCGAACCTCGATCCCGAGGTTTATGAAGATCCCATGACCTTCAATCTCGACCGGGATCTCGCGAAGGTGCGCCGTCACCTGTCCTTCGGCTACGGCACCCACTTCTGCCGCGGTGCGCCGCTGGCGCGACTCGAAGGAGAGATTTTCCTGAAGGCGATTTTGCCGCGGCTGAAAAACCTGCGACTGAACGGTGACGTGCAGATGGAAAAACGCGTTCCGGTGCTGCAGGGCATTCGCAGTCTGCCGGTGGCGTGGGATACGGACTGAGCGGGATGAGCTAGTGGCTCGCCTGCTTGGCCACGTTGCTGGATGCCTGAGCAAGAAACTGCTGAAAGTCCTCCAGCGGCACGGGCGTTGAGAAGAGGTAACCCTGCGCGTCGGTGCAGCCCATGTTCTCGAGGAGCGAGCGCTGCGCTTCCGTCTCAACGCCTACGGCAGCCACGCGCAGGCGGAAGCGTTCGCCAACCTGGCAGATCTGCGCTACGAGTTTTCTGGCGTCGCTGTCTTGTTCGATCTGGCTGATGAGCGAACGGTCGATTTTCAGCGTATCCGCCGGGCAGCGCAGCAGCTTGTTGGTGTCGACGACACAGGTACCAAGGTTGTCTATGGCAATCCGGACACCCATGTCCCGTAGTTTGAACAGCTCGTTGCGGTGCTGATCCACAACGTGCAGCAGATTGTTGTGAGAAAGCTCCAGCTCGAGAATGCCGGGATCCAGCCACTGATCGCGGCTGAGGCGCACAATCTGGCTGACGATGGCGCCGTTGACGAACTGCTGTGGGGATACGTTGACCCCCAGCAGGATCGGCGTGATCAGGTGTTCCAGCCACGTGGCAGATTCGCAGCAGGCGCGTTCGAGCACCCAGTCGCCAACCCGGGCCATCTGGCCGTTGCGTTCGGCCATGGGGACAAAGTGGTCGGGCGCGAGATTGCCGACCTCCAGGCCTTCCCAACGCAGCAATGATTCCACCCCGCGCAGCTGCGTACCGGCGATGTCCCACTGTGGCTGCAATGCCAGGGCAAACTCATCGCGTTTCAGGGCAGCCGGAATGCGTTGGCTGATGTCGCTTTCGACGGCTGCTGATCGCGCCTGATTGCCGCCAGCGTCCTGAGCTTGCTCCATTGCGCGCCAGGCAATCTGATAAAGGCGCTGTGGGTCGGAAAGGGTGAGATCGTGCGCAAAGCCGACGCTCAGCGAAAAGTGCAGGTGTCCGCCGCGAAAGGTCAGCGGCTCGCGACTGCGCGCGATGAGGGATTCAGCCTGCGTCATCATTACGTCGTCGGTGGCGCCGACGCACCAGATGACAAAAGATGCTGCATCGAAAATACCTACTCTGACGCTCGGTGGCAGATCCTGAATGAGATGGTCTGACAGCGCGCTCAGGAGATCGGTTTTGCTGACCGGGTCCAGATTGGTGTACAGGTGCTCCGCGTGGTCGATCTGGGCAACCATCAGCCCGGTAGGCTCTCCCGAATGACGCTGCATGAACTCCAGCAGCTCCTGATGATGCGGCAGCTTGGTGATGGGTTCTGCGGATTGCACCTGAAAGAACTGATGGTCGAAACGCGCAATGTTGAGCGCTGTCGTTACGGCGTCGATGAGCGTTTCCCCGACGACCGTGGGATGTAGCCGGCTGAAGCGGTGGGGCAGACTACCGGCGGCCGCCTCGCCGATGTAGATGGCATGCGCGGCGGGCAGGTGTTCGATCGCCCTTGCGACGGCAGCCTGCTGTTCAGCGCGGTCGAAAATGATGATCTCGGGTGACCGCGGCAGGCGCGCGATGTCGAGGCCGTCGTCTTTGTTGCCGTCGCGTAGCCACACTGACCAGCCCTGAGCCGCGCACAGGCGCGTCACCCGATCCGCGGCGTCGCGGTCGGCAATGTAAGCGCAGATCAGAATGTTCGCCGGCATCCTCGGTTCAGCCCTCTGGGTCTCACACGTGCTTATCTTCAGTCTAGATGGGTTCGACTGGTTTGCCGGGATTCTTCTCACAACGGCGGAGTTAGAAACGCGTCTCCAGGTAACAGGCTTTGTGGTCGCGGCTGACGGTGAAGAGGCGGTCCAGGCCGGCCAGATAGGGGCTGCGGGTGGCGGGTTCGCCGTTGATGGTCTGCAGCGTGACCCGTTGCCGGCGCGTTGCCGTCAAGTGGAGGAGCACCGCGTTGATCTGATCCATTTCCGGGTGATCCCAGGGCACGTGATAGGTCAGGTCTTTTCCCTGGTTTTCGACCACCAGCGCAAGCGTGCCGTCGGCAAAGCTCATGAAGTTCCCCAGGCGTCGCTGGGGCAGATCCTCCCAGTCGAGGCTCAGGCCGCACGGTGAAATCGGATCGTGCGCTGCCATCCAGAAGTGGTTGGGTGAGGGGCTGTTGGTCTGCAACGCGGAAAGCGCCCGTGGTGAGATGAACTGCGGAGTGGACAGACCCAGGAAGAACTGGCCGGTGGTGACCTCACCGGCAAGCTCCATGATGCGTAGGGCACGAAACGCGTCACGCCAGCGCCAGCTGCCGCCTTCCCGGGCCAGGTTTTCGCGATTGACGATTTCCCGGCAGACAAATCCGTAGCGGTCGAGGAGCTGGCGCACCTTCTCTTTGTCGTTTTCCAGACGCGTCAGCGGATCCGGCAACGCCTCCGGCGCGAGCAGGCGCCAGTGGCCGCTCCAGCCGAGGGGCGCTCGCGCCAGCCGGCGCCGGCTCGACGCGGCGGTCGCGAGATCCGGCACGCTGTACTTACGCTCGAGCCCCTGCTCCAGCGGTTTCAACGTATCGCTGACGAGCTGCCCCTGCCAGACTGCCTGCCACCACTCCGCGTTCAAGCTTTCCCGGTCGAGGGCTGAACCGTCGGCAATCTGTTGAAACGTATAGCTTGCGTTCGGGTCAGCGAAGTCGTCGGCAAATGCCGGCGGCTCGGCGGCATTTCTGTACAAAGACACCTCTTCCGGGTAGACCACGGTCACCGTCTCGCGGCCGGTGCCGAGCCAGCTGAAGCCGAAGTTCGTGAAGAGCTCGTCCCAGCGGTGCGCCTGAAAGTCCGCCAGACGAGCGGGAAGCAGGTCATGCAGCCAGGTAGTCAGGGGGGCGTTACAACCGCGCAGCGTTTCGATGGCGTAAAGCAGTGCGTTGTCATCGCCGCGATCGCCGAAGCGTTGCCAGGCGCTCCAGAAAGGCGGCAGCTGCTCAGCGGCGAGTGGTTCGAGCTCTGCGCGTTGTGCCGCGCGCTGAAAACGCATCAGGGCTTCGAAGTTTTCCGCGTCGCACCAAAGTGCCCGGTCGTCACCCTCGAGCAGCACGCCGTGGATGAAGAGCTCATCCTCGATGAGGAGATCCTCGGGTATCGACGGCAGCACCGCAGCAATCTCAGCGTCGCTCATCGGCCCGTAGAAGGAGAGCATCTCCCGGGCCAGCTGTACGGCGTCGCGCGCATCTTCCACAACCGGCGCCTCGGGTCCTGCGCTCACAAAGCCGCTGGCGCGAAGCCCGTGGACCAGCTCCAGATGCGTGAGCCAGCGCCGCCCGTCCTGCTCGATCCACACCGCTTCTGCGGGTAAAGCGGCGTCATCCGGCAGCTCGGCGGCAGGCAGGAGCACGCGTTCTTTCAACCACTCTGCCCACTCCTCGGGGCTTTCCGGTGCGTAGCCTGCAGCGCGTCGCTGCCGTTTGGCGAGAAACTCGGCAACGATGTCTGCCCGGATGCGCGGTCGCAGCGCCTGGTTGTAGAGCGCCTCGGTGATGAGGTCGGTCGACAGTTTGCTGATCGTGTCGTCGTCCGGCGTATCGTCGGCGTACATGTAACGGCTGACCTGGCCGAACGTGAGATTCCGCGCGAACGGGCTTGGTGTCTCGGTCGTTGCGTAGCTCCAGGTGATGGTGCCGTCCTGGATCTCGGTGAGCCGATCCATCAACGCGGGGATGTCGAACTCGTCATCGAGACAGGTTCGCCAGGTTTCCAGCAGCACTGGAAACTCGCTGAAGGCTTTCACCTGGGTCATGAGTTTCTTCGCCTGCAGGCGGCTCATCCACAGTGGCAGGCGCTGATTGAAGCGCTGCTTGGTGAGGAGCAGTGCGCGACCCGCACACTCGCGGAAGCGCGCGCCGAAGAATCCGCTCGACTCCAGGCTCTGCCGGATCAAATCCGGCACCCGGTCCGGGCGCACCAGGCTCAGGAGCTCGTGCGGATCCGGGGGCTCTTTCACCTGCAGGACAATGGCGTCGTTATCCGCGTGGATTTCAGGTTTGTAGCCAAAGCGTTCCTGCCAGGCCGTCTTGAAGGCCAGCGCCCAGGGACGATTCAAGCGCCCACCCCAGTAGGTGTGGAGGACGAGCTGACGCGGCTGGTTCGGGCCGCGGTAACCTGCGGGTCCGGCATTGACCAGCTCGAGCAGCAGGTGGTGGCGATGCGGCAGCGGCGCCTCGGTATGCGCACGCTGCTGCTTGAGGTAGTCGACCAGCTCGGTTGCAGCGCTGGTATCGAAATGGGAAGCGCCTTCCAGCTGCGTCTGCAGGCTTTCCGCATCACCGCCGGCCAGCGTCTCTTCCGCCATCTCCAGGTACTGGGTGATGCGGTTGGAAAAGTGATAAGAGCGGTTGAAGAACTCGCTGCGCCAGAACGGCGGTGCCGCGGCGTCGGGGCGTCCGGGTCTTACCAGGACATCGTTGTGAGTGATTCGATGTACCTGCCAGTTTTTTGTGCCGAGCGTCAGCGTCTGGCCGACGGTGGCCTCCCAGACGAACTCTTCGTCGAGCTCACCGAGCGTGGCACCCGTCTCGAAGTGTTTCATCTGATAGTAACCCCGGTCGGGAATGGTGCCGCCGGAGTTGTACATGGCCAGAACCGCGCCGCGGTTGGCTTTGATGGTGTGATGAATACGGTCGTGCTCGAGCCGTGGTTTGAGCTCGCGGATCCTCGAGCCGGCATAGCGGCCGGACAGCATTTCCACAACCAGATCGAAGTGCTCCCGTTTGAGATCGCGATAGGGACTTGCCCGTGTGATGAGGCGGTACACCTCGTCGACAGGCTGGGCGTCGGTGGCGCAGATGGAAATGATGATCTGCGCGAGCACGTCGAGCGGTGCGCGCATGAGCGCAAGCGGTTCGATATCCCGGTCGTTGACGGCGTCGGCAAGCACCGCAGCCTCGAGCATGTCCTGGGCGTGGCTCGGATACAGCGTGCCGACGCTCACCTCCCCGACGCCGTGGCCGGCCCTGCCGACCCGCTGCAGCGTGGCCGCAACCGACGGCGGCGACTGCACCATGACCACCTCGTCGAGATGACCGATGTCGATGCCCATCTCCAGCGTATTGGTGGCGACAATGGCTTTCAGCTCCCCCGCTTTCAGCCGCGACTCAACTTCGGTGCGCACCTCCCGGGCAAGCGAGCCGTGGTGGGCGTAGGCCACAGGCTCGTGGCTCGGCTCGTTGATCTTCAGCGTGATCTTCTCCGCCAGGCGGCGGCTGTTGGTGAAAAAGAGCGTGGACTCGTTGCCGTCGATGACTTCGCGGAAGGTCTCCGACAGAGGCTCCCAGATTTTCTTACCGTTCTCAGCCGCGGTGCGCGCAGCTTCTGGAAAGCGCACGCGGAAGTCGATTTCCTTTTCGCCGGGCACGTTGACAATCTCAACGTGGCGGTGCTGCCCGTTGCGGTCGCTGCCGGCAATATAGTCGGCAACCGCAGCCAGCGGCGAGACCGTGGCAGAAAGCGCAATGCGTTGAAACTCACCGGCGAGATCCACGAGCCGTTCGACGTTGGTCAGAAGATGCGCGCCGCGCCGGTTGTCGACGATGGAGTGAATCTCATCGAGGATGAGCGTTTCAATGTGGGCGAGCGCCTGGCGACCTTTTTGGGTCGTCAGCATCAGCGCCAGACTTTCGGGGGTTGTGATGAGAATGTCCGGCGGATGGCGCAGCAGTCGCTGGCGGTCACTAGCGCTGGTGTCGCCCGAGCGGGTTTCCACCCGCACCTCAGGCAGGCCGTAGGCATGGCGCAGGGTTGCGAGCGGAGACAGCAGGTTTCGCTGGATGTCGTTGTTGAGCGCTTTCAAGGGGGATATGTAGAGCACCTGGGTGCGTCCGGTGACGAGATCGCCGGTTGCAAACTGGCTCAACGACCAGAGAAACGCGGTCAGAGTTTTGCCGCTGCCGGTTGGTGCCGTGACGAGGGCGTGACCGCCCGAGGCGATGATTGGCCAGCTGGCGGTCTGCACCTCGGTAGGCGTCCCGACGCAGTCACGAAACCACTGTCCGATTTTGGGATGAAATGGCAGGTCGGCGAGCATCTGGGGATTACAGCAGAATTCGGTTTATCATGGCTACTGACAGCCAACGGACATCGATGCGTTGGCAATTCCTGGGAAGGTTCAAGGTAGAAACGACATGCAGGCAGTCCTGTCGGGCTTGCGCACGATCATATGCATGGGGGTCGCGTTCCTCGTCTGGTACGTTCTGGTGGTTATCGTCAAAACGCCACAGACGCTGCTGGGCGTACTCGTACCGGTCTGGCTCGGCGGCCTGGCAGGCGGCGCGGTCGCCGCCATCTTCTCAGCGCGCCAGGGCATCACCATGGCGTTTGCCAGCGGCGTCTTGCTGGCGCTTGGCTTTCTCTGGGTGCGTCACGGTATCTACGGCCTCGGGCTCGGCGACAATACGTTTCTCACGCTCTGGCCGGTATGGTTTCCGCCGGCTTTTTACGTCGGCGCTTATGCCTATATCACGTTTCTTTTGAGCAAGGCGAACAACGATGGCTGATCTGAACGCGCTCCTGCAGCCGGGCCAGCGGGTTTTCGTTGGCGGCAGCAGCAACGAGCCGACCGGACTGCTCGATCACCTGCGGGATCAAGCCCTGCCGGCGGATCTCGAGTTCATCCAGTTTCCCATCGGCGGGCTCAATGATGTCGACTTCACCGCCTTCAACGACACCGCCAGGCTGACGACGTTTTTCATGACACCGACGCTGCGGGAGGCGGACCCCGAGCGACTGCACTTTCTGCCGATGCAGATGCGCTGGGTATTCGACTATCTGGCGTCCCACGTGGACGTCGCGCTCCTGCAGGTTGCGCGAGACCGGGACGGTGCGTTGAGACTGGGGCCGAACGTGGACTTCGTGGATGCGGTGTTGCGCTCTGCCGATACGGTCATCGCTGAGCTCAATCACTCGTTCGTCGCCCCGGCGGGTGCGCCGCGTATCAATCCCGAACGCATCGATCTCGTCTTCGAAACCGAACGGCCGCTGACGCCTTATGGCACCCCGGCTGTCGATGAGGTGGCCGCGCAGATCGGGGCGCACGTCGCGGGCCTCATTCGCGATGGCGACTGCCTGCAGACGGGTATCGGGGCAATTCCCGCCGCCATTCTGAGCCGTCTCGGCGATAAAAACGATCTGGGGCTGCACGGCGGTCTCGTGGACGATGGCGGCATGGCGCTCATCAAAGCGGGGAATGTGAACGGCAGCTGCAAACCCATGGATCAGGGTCAACACATCACCGGGATGGCGCTTGGCAGTCACGAACTCATCGAGTGGCTGGCGGACACGCCGTCGGTGGTGTTTCGCGGCGCCGACCACACCCACGAGGTGGCGG
This sequence comes from Pseudomonadales bacterium, assembly GCA_028285415.1. Classification (GTDB taxonomy): domain Bacteria; phylum Pseudomonadota; class Gammaproteobacteria; order Pseudomonadales; family Azotimanducaceae; genus UBA4421. Next base: position 775,447 of record JANQPF010000009.1, on the reverse strand, counting down.
CAATTCGGCAGCTACCGAACTTCGTATCCGTCAATTCTGCGGTGGAAATTGATCTCTTTGGTCAAATCAACGCTGAGTTTGCCGGCGGCAGGCAGATCTCGGGCACCGGTGGCTCGGTGGACTTCATGCGGGCCGCCAAATCCTCTCCGGGCGGCCGCTCAATTGTTGCCATGAACGCAACGGCCCGGCGCGGCAGCGTCTCGCGGATTGTGCCCAAAGTGGAGCTGGTGACGGCGCTCCGTACCGATGTCGACATGGTCGTGACCGAATACGGCGTCGCGGACATCAAAAACAAGCCGCTGCGGGCGCGCGCGGAAGCGCTGATCAGCATTGCGGCGCCGGAATTTCGCGCGGAGCTCGAAGCTCAGCTCTGACCCGTTTGCGGCCATTCAGGCGATGTGTTGACGCGGCGTATAACTGTCAGAAAGCAATAACCTTGCCTCATCACGGAACCCCTGTGCGCTGAATCACGCTTTGACGTTGTCGTTCGGACGAGACGGGCTAGGCTTATTTAGAATGAGCTTTCGATGGACCTGAGGATAAGGACAACTCGCGCCATGGATTACGTTGGCATTGATCCCGCAGTAGGCTTGGAGTGCTCCAGCTGTAAACACATCTCCCGGCTGCCCTACAGCGACCTGTTGAACCGTGTCATGGAAGAAACGCACGTCGATTGTGAGGGGTGCGGTCGCACCATGTTGCATGACTGGACCACCGTCAGCGTGGTGCAGAACATCATTCGTAAGCGCCTGCGACAGGCCAACGAAGAAAAAGCCAAGCGCACCGCGCTCGGCTGATCTCACGCGCTGGGGGCTGCTGCCTCCAGCTCCGTCAAGAAGAACGCATACTCCTCCGCCAGCTCTTCGAGTGCATCGAAGCGGCCGGTTTTACCGCCGTGTCCGGCGCCCATATTGGTTTTCAGAAGAAGCACGTTGTCATCGCGCTTCAACGTTCTGAGCTTGGCGACGTATTTGGCGGGCTCCCAATAGGTGACTCTGGGGTCGTTCAGTCCGGCGGTTACCAGCATGGGCGGATATTCACCCGGTTTCAGCTGATCGTACGGTGAGTAAGACTGAATCAGCTTGAAGGCATCAGGATCCTCAATGGGGTTGCCCCATTCACTCCACTCGGGCGGCGTCAACGGCAGCGTGCCGTCGAGAATCGTGTTGAGCACGTCCACGAACGGCACATGGGCAGCAACCGCACCCCACAGCTCCGGTGCCTGATTGACAACGGCGCCCATCAGCTTGCCCCCGGCGCTGCCGCCGGCAATGGCAATGTTGCCGGCTCGCGCATAGTTCTCATCGATCAGGTGTTTTGCCACGTCGACAAAATCGTTGAACGTATTTGTGCGGTTTTCGAGCTTGCCCTGGGTGTACCAGTCATAGCCCATCTCATCGCCACCGCGGATATGGGCGATTGCATAAACGAAACCCCGCTCCAGTAGCGAGATGCGTGACGTCGAGAAGCTCGGTGACATGCTGAGGCCGTAGGCGCCATAGCCGTAGAGGTAGAGCGGCGCGGAGCCGTCGATGGGTGTCGTGCGGTGGTGGACGATGCTGACCGGTACGCGCGCGCCGTCCCGGGCGGGTGCCATGAGGCGCGTCGTGACGAACTGCGAGGCGTCGTAGCCGGAGGGTATCTCCTGCACCTTGAGCGTCGAGAGCGTGCGCGACTCGAAGTCGTAGTCGTATACCGTGCGCGGCGTGACCATCGAGGTATACGTCAAGCGCGCAACCCCCGTATCGTAGCTGGCGTTGGTGCCGAAGCCGACGCTGTACGCCGCTTCGTCGAAGCTGATGTCATGCGTGGCGCCATCAGCGGCGATGACGCGCATCTGATCGAGCCCGTTTTCCCGCAGTTCAACCACCACGTAGTCTTTCAATGTCAGGTGATCGGTCAGGTAAGTATTCTCGTCGCCGGCAAGCAGAATTTCCCAGTGCTCCGTGCCCGGTGTCTTCTCGGGTGCGCGGTAGAGGTCGAAATTCTGTTGCCGGAGATTCGCGCGAATCACGAACTCGCCATCGCGGTGGTCGACTTCGTATTCGAAGTCCGGCTGTCTCGCGGCGATCAGCGTTGGCGTGGCCCGCAGGTTGTCACGCGGCACGAAGTACACCTCCGAGGAGGTGTGCGTGCTGGTGGTGAAGAACACGTATTTCTCGGACTGGCTGACGGAAACGCCGGCCCGGTAGGCCGCATCCTCTTCCTCGTAAAGCAGGGGATCCTGCGCAGCCGGCTCCCCGAGCGAGCGTAGATAAATGTGCAGCGGTTGCCACTGCTCATTGACCACCGCGTAAGCCAGCGCGTCAGACGCGGCGTTCCAGGCTGGGCTGCCGAGGGTCGCCTCGATGGGCGCGGTCAGCACTTCGCGACTGTCGATGTCGATGACGTGCAGTGTAAAACGCTCGCTGCCGTTGGTGTCGGTGCTGTAGGCGAGGCGCTGCCCGTCGGGACTTACCGCCAGCGCGCCAAGGGCAAAATACTCCTGGCCTTCGGCGAGCTCACGCTCGTCAAGCAGCACGGCCCAGGCCTCGGGAGCTGCCACGGGTGCGCGGTACCAGGTGCGGTACTGCGCGTCTTTTTCGTAACGCCACTGGTAACGGTAGCCGTTTTTCTCGTACGGCACGCTCTCGTCTTCGCTCGGCTGCCGGTCTTTGAGTTCGGTGAAGAGCTCCTGGACCAGACCGTTCAGGGGCGCCATGTGCGCCTCGAAGTAAGCGTTCTCGCTTTCGAGGTAAGCCAGAATCTCCGGATTGTCCACCGTCGGGTAATCGGGATCCCGCAGCCACGCCCAGGGATCCTCTACCGTGATGCCGTGCTGAGTGAACGTGTGGGGCTTCTGCGCCGCGCGCGGCGGCTCGATCTGTGCAGACATCGGGTTGTCCTTCTGGGCGGCAGGGCGCGCTGCGTCCTGGCTGGCGTTGAAAGTGGTGACGAGGTAAAGCGCTGCCGTTGCGACAACGGTGATGATCAGGAGTTTGCGGAACAACGTAGGTCATGGGTCAAACAGCGGGCGGCAAGGATTCCCTAATGAAGGACAAAACGCAAACCTCTACACTTGCGCTTTGTCCAATGATTCAACGTTGCCAACTCGGGGGAGAACAAAGATGGCTCATGTCGAAGCGCGCGAACGGAGTGAGCTTGCGGGTCTGGAACCCGTGCTCGCAAATGCGGAGGCGGCGATGGGTTTTGTACCCAACAGCATGCTGACCATGGCACACATGCCGCAGCTGACCATGGCGTTTTCCATGCTGGCCGGGGTGGTATTCGGCGGCGATCTCAAAGGCATGATGCAGAACTTTGCCGCGATTGTGCCGGAGGATGCGGACGCTGCGGAGGCATTGACGCCGGATCAGGTTCAGCTCATCGCTTACAGCGTGAGCCTGGCGGCGGGGTGCCGCTACTGTCAGGCGCACACCTCGCATAACGCCCATCGATTCGGCGTGAGCGAAGAGAAGCTCAACGATATTCTCCGCTATGACTCGTCGCCGCATTTCTCGGCGGCGGAGAAGGCGCTGGTCGGCGTAGCCCTGGCGGCTGGAGAAGTGCCCAACGGTGCCGCGCCGGAACACTTTTCGGCGCTCGAAGCACACTTCACGACGCGCCAGATTGTGCAGATCGTGGCGGTGATTGCGCTCTTCGGTTTCCTCAACCGCTGGAATGACACCATGGCCACGCAGCTTGAAGCGCTGCCGGTCGAGTTTGCTGAAAGAGCGCTGGCCGCGAGCGGCTGGCAGATAGGCAAACACACGGCCGTCTGACGTGTGCGGACGCTTCAACATCACGTCTGATCCACTGTCGCAGCTGCTCCTGGATCTGGTGGGGCTACGCTATACCGGAGTAGACAATCTCAATCTGGCGCCCACGGAAACCGTGGAGGTGCTGCGCATCGGGGAGAATGGCGAGCCGCAGCTGGTACCCATGCGCTGGTGGCTGACGCCGTTCTGGGCGAAAGAGCTTTCCACGAAATACAGCATGTTCAATGCCAAATCGGAAACGGCCCACAAGAGCGCTGCCTTCAAGGAGCCCTACCAGAAACGCCGCTGCGTGGTGCCCGTCACCGGTTTTTACGAATGGTGCCGGCAGAACAACCAGAAGGTGCCGTACTTCATCACCTCGCACGAGCATGGCGGTCTCCTGCTCGCGGGCTTGTGGGACGCCTGGCGCAACAAAGAATCCAACGAGACGCTGTTGAGCTTCACGATTCTCACAACCGCGGCTGCTGACGGTCTGAAGTTCGTGCACCACCGGCAGCCGGTGATGCTCTCGATGGCGCAGGCGCTTCAATGGCTCGATATGGATGTGCCAACGAGCGAGCTCGAGCACCTTTTCGCTTCGCGACTGCCGGTAAGCCTGGATGCCATTCCGGTTTCGACGCACGTCAACAACGCGCGTAACAAGGATGAGCGCTGCGCGCACCCGATTGGCGCAGCCGTGCCGGTTGCGGCCGACGAGGCGGCCGATTCGGCGAGGGATCTGCTTTGATCATCAGGCCTGGACATTTCTACGGTAAAGGGACTGTGCTCGTTGACGGCGCGAGCATTGGCGAGCGCGTCGAAGTGGATCTCGAAATTACCGAGGACCATGGCGGACTGACGCTGAGCGGCCGCCTGCTGGAAGACTTCAGCGGTGCAGTTTCCATCCGGGTGGCGCCGGACGAGGTGGGCACATACGTGCTGGACGCCCGGGTTGGCGCATTTGCCCTCGACGGCGTGGCCAAGCTCGAGAGTGAACCCAATCTGGGATTGCTCTGGAATGAAGGGGGTACGCAGAGCGTATCCCTCACGCTCTTTGCAACGGGCGGCGGCGTTGGATGCAGGGGATTTCTTCATGAAGGCGGTAAAACCCGCACCTGGGAAATCCTCTTCAAGCTGAAACAGCAGGTGGTGGGCGGCAGCAACGTCGTGAGCCTGCGCCGCCGCTGATCAGTCCTCGGCGTCGCGCAGGTCGAGCCACGCAAGTTCGTCGCTCGTGAGTTCGACGGCAAGGCTCGCCAGGCTCGATGCCGTCTCTTGCGGGTGGCGCGGACCAATCAGCGGAAATGTCGGAAAGATCTGGCGCAGCACGTAGGCGAGTGCAACGTTGATTGGCTCTACACCGCGCTGATCGGCAAGCTCCACAGCGCGCCGACGCCGTTCGAAGTTCTCCTCGCTGAACCACACCCTTTGTAATTCAGCGGCCGTTGGCTGGGCGCCGGTGACGGCGGGCTGCAGCCGGTCCACGTCGTTGATGACGCTCTCACCCCATGCGGTAAAGAAGCCGCGGGCCTGTGCTGACCACGGGAAGAGGGCAATCTGGGTATCCTCGAGAAAGCTGCGAAACTCGTCGGTTGACGCCGACTCCACCCCCGGCCACACGGGTTCCACCATGCGCGCCAGAGAAAAATTGTTAGATATCGCGGTGAAACCATTGAGGTTGTTCGCCGCCGCATAAGCGTTGGCTTCGCGGATGCGCTCCAGCGTCCAGTTGGAGGCGCCGAGCAGGCGCACGCGGCCGCGGTTGTGCTCGGCGTTCAGAGCATCGATGAATTCACCGGCCGGGACGTCGAGGTTGTCCCGGTGCAGGAAGTAGATGTCCACGTGGTCGGTCTGCAGACGGGTCAACGACTCGTCGAGCTGCGTTGCCACGCGGTCCGGGTAGTTGTCGGGCGTGTGGGCGCCTTTGCCGATGATGACAATTTCATCGCGCAGATTGCGCTGACTCTGCCAGTCGCCAAGCAACGACTCCATGCTGCCGCCGCCGTAAATGTGTGCTGTGTCGAAGGTGTTGCCCCCCGCGTTTACATAGTCGTCCCACATGACGGCGGCGTGGGCGTAGGAAGGCTGGTTGTCGCAGCCCATCACGAGGCGCGCAACCGGCTTGTCGAGCCCCGGCAGATTGCGCTTCTCAATCTCGTCAGCACCCCGCGGGAGCGGCAGAGGTGTGAATCCCTGCGGCTGCTCCGACGGATAGACCACGCCGGCCCGCTGCCGCCATTGTTCCAGTGCCTGGTTGTTGGCAAGCGTGAAGTCCCACGAGACGATGGGTGACTCGGTTTGGCCAGCCGCAATCTGTGCCGCGGCGTGCTCGGCTTCTAGCACGTAAAGCGGTGCGCTGCTGCCGGACTCGGTGCGTTCACCTTGCTCACCGGATACGCTGAACGACCAGCTTTCTCCCGGCAACCACGGATCATTGAGGTGCACGCTACCAGCGGTGCCGTATACGGTAACGGTGTTGTCGAGCGCGCTCGTGATTGCGGTGCTGATCTGTGCGGTCACGCCGTTCTCGAAAGTGAGGAGTGCGCTCGCCAGTTCGTCGACGCCTTCGGGTGACAGGTGGGCAGAGGCCTCCAGAGTGGTGAGCCGGCTGTCAGCGAGACTGAGCGCCATGGACATGGGATAGCCGCCGACGTCGAGAATGGCGCCGCCGCCGAGCTCAGGATTGAAGAGCCGTGCGGCGGGATCGTAAGGTGCCGCGAAGCCGAAGCGTGCTTCGATGTGGCGCATTTCACCAATGGCTCCGCTGGCAATCAGCTGCCGCAGTGCCTGGGTCTGCGGGTGGAGCTGGTACATGTAGGCTTCCATGAGAAACCCTCCGGTCCGCGCCGCGGCTGCGGTGATGGCCATACACTCCGCGTGATTCAGCCCCATGGGTTTTTCCACCAGCACGGCCTTGCCGGCCTCGAGCGCGCGGATGGCCCACGTGGCGTGGAGGGGATGTGGCGTGGCGACGTAAACGGCATCGACAAGCGGCTCTTCGAGCAACGCTTCGTAGGTTGGGAAGGCGTGGTCGGCAGTCTCCGGAAATGCGCTGGCGAAGGCGGCCGCCCCGGCGTCGCTGCGGCTGGCTGCGGCCACGAGTTCGCAGCCCTCAGCGTCGCGCAGGGCTGCGGCAAAGGTACCCGCAATGTGACCCGTGGCAAGGATGCCCCAGCGTGTGCTCATAAAGCGTTCCCGACGTTTCTTCAGCGGGTAACGCTACGCTGGCTGGTCTATCCGGTGCAAGCAGGCTTTTCAGCCGCCACCCATCAGCGCACCCAGGGGCATCGGCGTGCCGTTCACCATGAGCGCGCCATTGTCGTACGTTGCGCTCACACGGTAGTTGGCGCCCTCATCGACGATCAGGCCTTGTCCAACCAGGGCGCCGAGCATCATCGGCGCCTGTGCGCGAGCCATGTCTTCGAGCTCGGTGTCGCTCACTTCCGTGCCTTCCGGCACGCCGGCGGCCAGCTGTTCCTTGAGTTGCGGTACCGCAAGCTCCATGGCCAGATTTTCATTGATGCTGAGGTCTGCGGTGATCGCAAAGAGGTTCATGAAAATGAGTGGATTGTCCAGCGTAAAGGCCGCCTTCTCGGGCAGGTTGCCGGGTTTTGTGGCCACGTTCAGCTTCGCGTCGAAGGCCTGGCTGTCGTAGTTGAAACGCAGCGGATCGAAATGCATGGTCATCCCGCCCGCCAGCAGGTCGTAGATGGGTTCACGGTACACGTTCATGACAGCCAGAGGATCTGATGCTTCCGGCGTAGCGCCTGCGGACAGCGTCTGTATCTCACGCAGCGCGCCGGCATCGAGCTGGCCCATGCCGAACGTGATATTCAGATCTTTGAGATCCATGTCCGCGCCTTTGATGGCGTCGACGGCGTAGGTGATGTCCATGCTGACTTTGTTGTCATCGTCTTTGTTTGAATTGAAGCCGAACTTCGCCTGTTGCAGATCGATTGCGGTCTGCGATTCGGAGAGGGCAACAATGCGGTCGATCACCACTTCGCCTCCGCCGAGGCCGTATGGGTCCGTCTCGGGATACGCCATGTCGATGTCGATGCGTGTCCGTTCGACAACCGCTTCGCCATCGGAGCCGGTGACGGAGAAGCCGTTCATCTGGCCGGTCATCACAATGTGGCTGGTAGCCACGTCGACGGTGCCAGTTGCCTCAGCGCCGGCAAACACAATCTGCTCGACGTCATCGGCTGGCGCCTGGAGAGTAAACGGGGGCGCATCGACGACGATGTCACCCGCACCGGTCAGGCCCAGTGTGACCGCCGAGCGTACAAAATAGTCGTTGCCGGTTTGCTCGAGCAGGCGTTTGAGCTCCGGCTCATCGCCGCCGTCCCAGATGGACACCACCTCGCCGAGGCCCAAACCGGTGTGCTGACCCAGGATGATCGGGCCGTGGGCAATGTCGATATCCTGCGTCAATCCCTCGGCAAAGATTTCCGCCAGCGGGCGACCGTCGGCGGTATCGGCTTGAAAGAGGGGATTGGCCTCGATGTAGGCGTCGGTGAAGCGGAATCTGAGCTTGGCGGAGCTTGCGAACCAGCCTTTGTCGTAGTCTTCGACGGCCACTTCAAGGTAGCCGCCGGAAACCTCACTCCACGCTGCGGCGCTGGCTTCGATGCGACTCTGCGCCTGGCTGCCGACGACAGGTGGGAGCAGCAGCAGGACTGCACCGATGATCATGGCAATTATGACAATTTTTTTCACAATACCCTCCTTGGTGTGTTGGGCTGAGCGAACGCAATGCACGCAATGGTAGTGGGATCATCCGACAATTTTCGGGTATTGGCGCGCAATAATTTACGCCCGTCGCCTGTGCGCTGGCGCACGTTTCATTCTTTCTCAAGTATTTTCCCTTTTTTGCCCAGCCAGTCTGCAGGCCTGACGGGCAATCTAGATCGTGGCGACCAATAGGATGGCAACCTGATGGACAGCAAGCACAACAAAGACAGTGGGGCAGGGCAGACAGACTCGAGACAGTTTGAGAGAGACGTGTCGAAGAGTGGGACACCTGACGCAGGGATAGAGACGGCCAAGCGCAAGCGCGGCTCCCTGCGGCGGGCACTGCGCCCGGCTGCGCTGGCGCTGCCGCTGGCCATGCTTGCCATGCCGGGTCATGCCGACGATGGGGACATCGCGTACACCGGCAATCAGGACGTCAAGCGCAGCATGCACAGCCTGGATGTCGGCACCAACTATACCTTGGGGATCAACCGATTCGATGTCGACGCCCATACCGAAATTCTCGGATGGCAGATCTATGACAACTGGTATTTCGGGCGCCAGGACGGGCTCGACTCGGGATTGACCCTGGTATGGCAGCAGAAGACGAGTCAGGTCAGTCTGTCGAAAGACGGGCTGCGCCTGACGCGTCGCTTCTGACGCGCAAACGCTGGCGGTCAGCGCCCCGGACGCAGGTACGGCGTCAGGAGCAGCGTCAGCTGGTCGTGCAGGTTGGTAAACGTCCGCGCCGCATCCGGTGCGTTGGCAGCAAAATGCCGCAGGAAGGCATAGTCGGACAGGCAGAACATCGTATGTGCCAGGAGGTGCAGGTCGATGCCTTCCCGCAGTTCGCCGGTTCCCTGGGCAATGGCCAGGAGTGCATGCAGGCGATCGTGACTGACCGGATTGAGCGTCTGCGGTTCGTCCGCTGCGCGAGCCCCCGTTCTGGCCGCGCCCACCTCCCGCCACAAGTCTGCTTGCGGGCCGGCGAGCCGGTCGAGCCCCAGCTGGTTGATCTCTGCGAGCGTCGCCGGCAGATTGCCGTTGTAGCGTTTGATACACCCATCGACGCCGAGACCCCAGGCGCCGAGATCGTCCGCCAGTAGCGCCTGCACAACCTGGTGTTTACCCGGAAAGTAGTTGTACAGCGTCTGATAGCTGATCCCCGCCCTCTGTGCCATTTCCCGGGTTGTCGTGGCTGCGAGTCCCCGTTCCGTGATCAGCGCGAGCGCCGCTTCCAGGATGTGGGCACGGGTGCGGGTTTTGTTCTGCTGACGGATGGACATGAGACGCGATGATGGATCCCTGGGATGAACGGTGTCGGCGAGGTTAGTTTTGCCGGTGTTGCGTTGCAACCAGCGCAGCGCTTGGGGAGGTTCTGTCTAGCGGTGGCCGGGTCGCGCGATGCGCAATCGCGATGGTATCAGAGGCAGGTGGTGTGGCGGAGGAGGGGTGCTGAGCAGGGAAGCTGAGCAGCAACCGGTCACCCGGCTGCTGCCCAGGCTCAACTTACTGTTGTGCCACTTCGACCGTGACGCGGGTGCCACGGGTGTCGTAACGACCGTCCTGGACCGTGCTGCTCAGCAGCTGGCTGCCCTGACGGTTGGTTTCGCAGGAGATGCGGATGGCGTTGCGTTCACCCTCTTCCCAGCGAGTGGCATTGACGAAGTAGTAGTTCGTCTCGCCTTCTTTGTTGATCAGGTACTGGCGGCTGGGGACGAGGCCGTTGCTCTCTTTCTCTGCCGCATCGAGGCAGTTCTGCAAGCCGCGGAACTCTGCATCAGAGCTGGTTTGTGCCTGCGCCACGGCGCTGAAACCCAGTGCCACGGTGGCGGCGGTGATGATGGCGGTCTTTTTCATGGGGGTGTCCTTGAATATATTCCGAATGAGCCTTAAAAATCACTTTCTTAGAGACATTTAATATGTGTCTCTGAGTGTTACGTAAGGTAACGTTAACCTCGCAATAGGGGAAGATACGTAACGTAGAAAGGGGATTGCAGAAATTTAATAGCGGTAGTCGTTCTGAATACCGCCCCGCAGGAGCGAAGATGCAAGGACATCCGGCGTTTGACCTGGATTGGAATCTGGTTCGTACTTTCGTTGCTGTTGCCCAATCGGGCAGCCTCTCGAGCGGAGCCCGCACGCTCGGTATCAGCCACCCCACGGCCGCGCGCCACGTTCAACAGCTCGAAGAATCACTGGGACTTGCGCTCTTCAGTCGCACGGGGCAGGGATTGGTGCTGAACGAAGCCGGTGAAGCGCTGCATACGACCGCTGCCGTCATGCACAAAAACGCGCTGGCGCTGCAGGCCGTGTCCGATTCGTTTCGCGCAGCCCCCGTCACTCGTGTGCGGCTGTCGGTTGCTGAGATTCTGGCTGAGCTGCTACCGGACGTACTCCTGAAAGAAATGGGCGCCATCGCCGCGGAGCAGGTGACGGTCGATATGCTCGTCACGAACGACGCCATCAATCTGCTGGCAAGGGATGCCGACATTGCACTCCGGCACGTCCAGCCGGACCAGCAGGAGCTCATCTGCAAGCGCGTCGGATCGCTGGAAATGGGCGTGTATGCGCGGCGCGACTACGCCGCTCGCTATGGACCGTTGACGCCGGACAATCTCGACGAACACCGCTACATCGACGGCATCAGCCGGGATTACATGACGCGCGGTGCGGCGCGGCGTGGTCTGCATATCCGACCGGACAACGTCGTCTTTCGCAGCGACTCAGTGGCCTGTCAGCGCGCCGCCGTGCGGGCGGGCTGGGGTATCGGAGCGTTTCCGTCCTGGATGGCCGGGCAGGAAGACGACTGGCAGTCGGTGTTCGCCAGCGACGAAGTGATAGATCTCGACGTCTGGCTGGTAGCCCGGCCCGAAGTGCGGGACAGCCAGCAGCTCTTTGCACTCTTCTCGCGCCTGGGCGAAAGTCTGACCGAGCGGTTCACCGATCGCGGCTCAGACTTCTACTGAAACCCCGTCCCGGTCGGCCGCCTCGATGTTCGCGGCTTTCGCCTCTACCAGCTGCGGGACAACGTCGTCGAGCTCGTCCAGCTGCCACATCCCGGTAGACTTGCGAAAGCTCTTGATGATGCGCGGCTGCTGCATGATGGCAACTCCACCGCGGGCGGCGTGAAAAATCTCCGACGTGATGCCCTTGCCGGCATCGCTCGCGAGCCATACCACAATGGGCGCAATGTGCTGCGGCCCCCCGGCGTCGATGTCTTCCTGCTCCACGGTTTCACCGCGGTTTTCGCGCAGCGGTATGGTCATGCGGGTCAACGCACCGGGTGAGATGGTGTTGACGGTACAGCCGTACTTGCGCAGTTCAATGGCAAGCACCCGCGAGAAGCCGGCAATGCCGGCTTTGGCTGCGCCGTAGTTGGCCTGGCCGAAGTTGCCGAAGAGACCCGAGACGCTCGAGAAATTGATGATCCGTCCGTTCTGCCGGCCGCTTTCGCGCAGGTACCTGGCGAACGGCCGCGAGCAGCAGTAGTGGCCTTTGAGATGCACCGCAAGCACGGCGTCCCAGTCCGCCTCCTCCATGTTGAAGATGGTTTTGTCGCGCAGGATGCCGGCGTTGTTGACGAGAATGTCCATGCCGCCGAAGTTGTCGAGTGCCGTCTGCAACAGAGATTCGCCGCCGCTCACTTCGGCGACGCTCGCCGTGTTGGCAACCGCGCTGCCACCGGCCGCGCGGATCTCTTCCACTACGTCGTCAGCGATATTGGTTGTGCCCGTGCCGTCGGTGTTGGCGCCGAGGTCGTTGACGACGACGCTGGCGCCTTCTGCCGCCATCATGAGGGCAATTTCGCGGCCGATGCCACGGCCGGCGCCGGTAACGACGGCTACCCGATCGTCGAGTCTACCCATGTCCGATCTCCCCTTGATCTGAAGCAACCTATTGATACTAATACGCGGGGAGGCAGCAGGATAGAACCATGTCAGAACCAGGATTGCCGGAAAGTGATCATTACGGTCGTGCGACGGCTCGTCTGATCGAGGCGGTCTACGCAGAGGGCGCAGACCGCGCGGTGGTGCTCATGCGCCACTCGGCCCGCACTTTCGATCGCTCGATACACGATCTGGAGAATCCGCTCACCGATCACGGCCGGGGCCTGAGCCGGCAGTTCGGTGCTTTGCTGCCCAAAGACGTGCACCTGCGGGGGTATGCCAGCCCGCCTGCCCGCTGCATGGAGACTGCCGAGATCACCCTTCACGCCCATGCTGAGCACGGCGGCAGCGGCGGACGGGTGCGTCCTGTGGAAGCGCTCGGCATGTTCTACGCGCTCGATCAGCAGAAGTTCTGGAAAGGCATGATGGCGGCCGATGGCATGCCGGAATACATCGCCGCCTGGTTTGACGACGCCGTGCCGCAGGATGCCATGATGCCGGTTGAACTTGCCGTGCAGATGATTCTCAGAGTCCTGGCGGCCAAGCTCCGCGCGCCCGGTGCGGCGCGGCAGCTGGACGTCTGCGTCTCGCACGACTTCACCGTGTACACGGTACGTCATGCGCTCGGACTCGAGGGTCTCGGTGGGCCGGCGGTCGAGTTTCTCGATGGGCTGGTGTTGTTCGAGCGTGGCGGCGGGCTTGTCATGCGCAGTCAGCATGGCGCCGAGGTGTCGGTTGTGCTCGAAAATTTCAAAGGCTGAAAAACGAAACCCCCGCCTATGGGCGGGGGTGAGCAGGGTTCGTCGGCTTGGCTACCAGCGGATCCACCGGCTCCAGCGGTCGTACTTCCAGTCTCGGCGGGTCGGCTCGTAGCGATGCGCGTACTCATGGCGTCGCGGTTCGAGCACCACCCGGATGTTACTGACGCGGGCGTTGTCGACGTGGAGAATCCAGCGTCCGTGCTGATCACCCTGCGGTGCCCGGATGCGGGTGGGGCCGCGCTGCAGATAGGTCAGGCGTGAGTAGTCGTCGCCCGTATACAGTCGAGCCGCGGCACGACGGTGGCTGTAATTGTCGACGACAACGGCGCGCAGGCGATAGTCCCTGGTATCGATGCCGTAGCGGTTGCGCACGAGCCTGCGCAAGCCAATTTTCTCTTCGCCACGAACGCTCACCGGAATGTCCAGACGCAGCCTGCCGCCGTGGTGGTCGGCGCGACGGTCCCACTTGTCGTGGTGGCGTTTGCCATGGTAACGATCTTTTCCGCGGTAGTAGCGCTGATCGTCGCCATGGTAGCGCTTGTACTCGTGGGTTTCGTAGCGGTCGCCACGGTGGTGTTTCTTACGGTGATCGTCATCGGCCAGAGCGCTGCCGCTCGCGAGAAGCGCCGTAGACAGCATCAGGGTGGTCAGGACTTTCATGTTTCCTCTTCCTGGTTCATTGAGGGTGAGGTCACGATAGTCCTGGCGCGCTGAATCCGAAGTGAATCGAAACTAAATGGTTGCTGAACGAACGCGCGGCGGGGACGGAGCCGTTGCGCGTATGAAATCGGTCGTCCATGACCACGCGCAACATCCGTTTGAGTTAAATGTAGTAGAGATCCGGGAGCTGTCCAGCCGGTCGCTCGATCAGGGGGCGCTGCCGGTCGTCAGCGGACGCTCCGGATCCTGTACCCACTCCGACAGGGAGCCGTCGTACACGGCGACGTTGTCCTGCCCCATCAACTTGCAGGCAAACGCATCGAGCGTGGCGGCGATGCCGCCGCCGCAGTACGTGATGACCCGATCCGCAGACAACATGCCCTGAGCTTCGAGTAGGGGACCAAGCTCCTCCGTGGGCAGAAAAAACTCGTCACGCAACACGTCGTCGTAGTACATGAGCTTCGAACCGGGAATGTGACCGCGCCGCTGGTAGTAGAAATCTCCAGTCCCCTCATAGAGCGCCCGCGTCAGCGCATTGATTGTGCAGACCTCGCCGTGCATCCCGGCTTCGACGGCGGCCGTATCGGCGAAGCGCGCGGCATCCGCGCGCGGCTCGAACGTGGTCACGGGGTAGGCTGCCTCACCCTGTGCGAGCGGCAACCCTGCCGCCTGCCAGGCGCCGAGGTTACCGTTCAGGACGGCCGCGTGCTCGTGCCCTGCATAGTGGAGCAGCCACCAGGCCCGGGTGGCCCACATCAGGTGACCGCACGAGTAGAGCACCACGCGGTTTGCGTTGCCGATGCCGCTATTGCCGATGGCTGCTGCCAGCTGATCGATCGCCGGCAGCGTGAAGTTCAGCCCCCCGGATGTATCGGCCCAGTCACTTGTCAGATCGACGAATCCCGCCCCCGGAATGTGACCTTCGCTGTACTTCTCCCTGCCGCTGGTGACGGCGTAACCGCCTTGTCCCTGCGGCGTCAGGAAAACCGCTGCGTCGAAGATTCTCAGCCCGGGATCGTCAAGCTGTTCACTCAGCGTGGTTGCATCGATCAGTAGTTGTGGATTGGCGTATGGCATGGGAGTCAGACCTCCAGTTGTGATTGTAGCTTCCGGCGTAACGGTTTCTCGAGGTGTGTGGGACTAACCGCGGTCAGGTCGACGCGGTCGCAGCCTTGAAACTCCGCGAACGCCGGCAGCGCGTCCGCGAGGGCGTCTATCAGCTCGCCGTCCGCGAAAGGATGCTCGCAGAAGTGCAGCGATTTCAGCTCCAGTCGCTTTTCTGCGCGATGTGCCTTGCAGTCGACCCGGCCGATGAAGTGGTCCTGAAACAGAACTGGCAGGCAGAAATAGCCGTACTGGCGTTTGGCCTCGGGCACGTAACATTCGATCTGATAGTCGTAGTCGAAAAGGCTCAGGAGCCGCTCACGTTGTATGACCGCGTTGTCGAACGGCGACAGGATGCGCAGCGCGCGGGCCGCGCGCGGTGCCTTTGCCTCCCAGACCTCAGGAGCCGTGAAAAACGTCTCGCCATCCAGGCGCAGCTGCATCAGCTCACCCGCCGCCAGCCGCGACTCAACCGCCGCCTTCGCGGCCTTGCGCAGATCCGCATCGCGTCGCTGATAGGTGATGCCCTTGAGCGTCACGGCGCCGTGGCAGGCGAGCTGCTGATCCAGGAGGTGCTCGGCAAATTCCGCGTGCGTGGGCGAGCTCGTGTTGGTGCCTTCCGGTAACACCCGCTCGGTGAGGTCGTAGGTCTTTTCGAAACCGTCGCGGGCGGTGACCATCAGCTCACCCTCCATGAAGAGCTGTTCCAGGGCTTTTTTTGCAGGCTTCCAGTCCCACCACCCGCCCGACGACCCCTTCGGCTGCTCGACGTCGCGCGAACGAAGCGGTCCTTCGCGCTCGATCCGGCGCAGGAGCTCTGCCATGAGCTTGCGATCGCGGCTGCGCACCCAGTGGGTTTGACCGCTCCGGTAGCGGATTTTGTACGGCAGCGAAAAACGGAAGTGCTCCATCGGCAGGAACGCGGCGGCGTGGGCCCAGTACTCGAAGATGCTGCGCTCTTTGAGCAGCCGGTTGCTCATCTCGGCGGTGAAGTTGGGTACGCGGCTGCGAAAGACGTGGTGGTGGGCGCGCTCCACGACGGAGATGGTGTCGATCTGTACGTAACCCAGATGTCGAATCGCTTTGCGCGCGCCGGACATGCCACGTCCGAACGGTTCGCGCTGCAGAAGGCCCTGCGCGCCCAGCGCCAGGCGCCGCAAGCGGGCGCGGTCAACGCTTTTGATCTCCACTGTTGGCAAACTTGCTGGGCTTCCGGCCATTCGTCACAATCCCTCCCGCTCGTAACTATACGTAGCCCCCTCAATCGGATGAAGAGGAATCGATGAAGACGCTGCTCGCCGGACTGCTGATCTTGTGCCTGGCCCCACCCCTCGATGCGGCCACGCGCGCGGCTGAATTCAGCGGCGACGGGATGGTTGCCAGTCGGTCGAAGTGGGCATCCCAGGTAGGTGCGGAAATTCTGGCGGATGGCGGCAACGCCGTCGACGCGGCCGTTGCCGTCGGTTTTGCGCTGGCGGTGACTTACCCCTCCGCAGGGAATCTGGGCGGCGGTGGTTTCATGGTCATTCACCTTGCCGACGGTACGGTGATCACCAACGACCACCGGGAAAAGGCGCCACTCGCGGCTACCCGGGACATGTATCTGGACGAGCAGCGCCAGGTTGTCGAGGGGCTGTCTACCGCATCCCACCTGGCGGTAGGAGTGCCTGGTACCGTGGACGGTCTGCTCGCAGTGCTGGAACGATACGGCACGATGGATCGCGCTGACGTGATCAACCCGGCAATTCGGCTTGCTGAGAAAGGCATTGTCCTCGACCGGGATCTCGCCGCTCAGTTCGAACGGCGGCTCAAAGACTTCGCAAAGTATCCCGCGAGCATGGCGGTGTTCTCAAAGTCCGGTGCGCCGTATGCGGTTGGTGAGCGCTGGCGTCAGCCTGATCTGGCAGCCACGCTCAAGCGCATCCGTAAGCACGGAAGAGCGGGGTTCTACGACGGCAGAACCGCGGATCTGCTGGTTGCCGAGATGCAGGCGGGCGGTGGACTGATCACGCATGAGGATCTGACGCAGTATCGATCCGTCTGGCGCGAGCCGGTGCGCGGGACCTACCGGGGATACGACATCGTTTCGATGCCGCCGCCGTCGTCCGGCGGGGTGCTGCTGGTGCAGATGTTGAACATGCTCGAAGGGCTGGACATCAAAGCGAGCGAGTTCGGCAGCGCAGCGACCATTCACGCCATGGTCGAAGCAGAGCGGCGCGCCTACGCGGACCGCGCGGAATACCTCGGTGATCCGGATTTCTTCCCGGTGCCGGTGGCGCGGCTTACGAGTAAAGACTATGCACGGATGCGCTTTGCCGATTTCGACCCTGACAAGGCAAGCCTGAGCGAAGACATCGGCGCCGGTGAGATTCCGCTCGAAAGTCCGGATACCACACATGCGTCCATCATGGACGCGGACGGTAACGCAGTGGCGTACACCACCACGCTCAATCTCTCTTACGGTGCCAAGATGGTGACAACGGGAGCGGGATTTCTCCTCAACAATGAGATGGACGACTTTTCCGCCAAGGAAAACGCGCCCAACTTTTACGGCCTGCTCGGCCGTGCCGCCAACGCCATCGAACCCGGCAAGCGCATGCTGAGCTCCATGACGCCAACGATCGTACTGCAGGACGGCAAGCCGCTGCTGGTGACCGGATCGCCGGGGGGCAGCACCATCATCACCACCACGCTGCAGGTCATTCTGAACGTGCTGGACCATGGCATGGACGTCGCGGATGCGGTGGCGAGCCCGCGTTTTCACCATCAATGGCAGCCCGATCGGATCCTCGTCGAAGCGCGCGGCTTTTCGCCGGATACCCGTCGCCTGCTGCAGTCGATGGGACACACGAACCTCGTTGAAGTGCCGTCGTTTCTCGGTCGCGGCATCGGAGACGCAAATTCGGTAATGTCGACAAAAGACGGTATAGTCGGCGCTGCGGACCCGCGTTCAGCAGGTCGGGCCGTTGGGGTCAGTCCGGCGCAAAGCCGCGCTGATGGGAAAAGCCCGGCCGAGTAGCCGCTCCGGCAGCATGTGAGCGTGCCACCGATGCAGCGGGTCAGCGATCGCTGACTTGCGGGAGAGGGTATGCGAGCAAAATTCTGGCTGGAACGCTGGCAGAAGAATGAGATTGCGTTTCATCAGGCGGAGCACAATCAGCTGCTCAAAGAATTCTGGCCCTGCATGGGTCTCGGCCCCGATGATCCCGTTTTCGTGCCGCTGTGCGGCAAATCCCTGGATATGCGCTGGCTTGCAGCGGCAGGCCACCCGGTGGTCGGCGTCGAGCTTGCGCAGATTGCGGTCGAAACGTTCTTCGCCGAAGCCCGTCGATGTGCCGAGCAGTCAGTCGTTGACCGCTTCGTCTGTCACGAGGATGGCAGCGTCAAGATCTTTCACGGCGACTTTTTTGACCTGACCGCGCCGCTGGTCGCGGACATCCGCGGGCTCTTTGACCGCGGTGCGCTCGTTGCTCTGCCGCCGGACATGCGCTTCCGCTACGTTGATCACCTTCTGCGTATCATTCCGGACGGCACCCGCCAGTTGCTCCTCACGTTCGAATACGATCAGGATCGGGTGCCCGGTCCGCCGCACGCCGTGCACCCGGACGAAGTGGAGGCGCTTTTCGGCGCGCGCTGCTCGGTTGATCTGCTCGAGTCCATCATCACCAGCAATTTGCCGCCGCGTTTTGCAGAGCACGGCGTGCGCCAGGCGGTTGAGAGCGTTTATCTCATCGAGAAGCGCGAATAGGGACTACATCTTGCTGTAGTCCACGGCCAGCCAGCGCTCTGGACGGATGCGCACCGTCACCTGTCCCTCGAGCGGACTGCCGGCCGCGTAGGCGCTGCCCTGTTGTTCGCCCAGATAGCGGATGGCCATGGCCTTCAGCGTCTCTGCCTCCGCGGGCGCAATGCTCGTCACGACGCCTTCGACGCTCACGTAAACGTATGGCGCCGTTTCGGTCTGCGCGGCAAGACTCACGCGCGTGCCTTCGCTGAGGAGCTTCCCTTTGCGCGAATCGGCCCCGGTGATGACCCACAGCTCGCCACCCGGCGTGTAGTCGTACCAGATGGGTACCGTCAGCGGGCCGCGGTCGCCGTCGTTCAGGCCGATGACGCCCACGTGCAGGTCTGCCAGGAATTCTTCTTTTTCGGTCTGACTCATGCTGGTCATGTCGTACGTGCTCCTTTTTATACAAGTGTTATACAAGCGTTCCGGAAACTGCTGCTCTTGGGGCAAAGAAGTTTTTTTCAAGGCCTTTGAATCGGCCGAAGTGCCGCCATCAATGATGCGTGGCGCGGAAGTTCCGCGCAAATTGAATTGGAGAAGACGGAGAATACTATGAACGTTGTTCGTTGGAGCCCCTTCAGGGAATTCGACAATTTTTTCGAAGGCTTTGAGCGCCCTGTAACGGCGCCGATCCGGCGCGCCGACTGGCTGCCGCTGGTAGACATACGCGAAACCGACCACGACTATCAGATTGACGTCGAGGTGCCTGCCGTTGCGTCTGAAGATTTGTCGGTCAGTGTGCAGGACGGCGTGCTGACGGTTTCTGGAGAAAGAAAGAGTCACAAGGAAGAGGACGCGGGTAAGGTGCATCGAACAGAGCGTCGCTTCGGACGATTCGTGCGCAACTTTCAGCTGCCGGAGGACGCCGATCCCGAAGCGGTGTCAGCTTCGAGCCGCGACGGTGTTTTGTACCTGCGTATAGGCAAGGCGCCGGCGAAGACGCCCCGCACCATCGAGGTGAAGGTGTCTTAACAACCGCGTACACTTACGCGTGGGATAACAACTCGACGACGCACCCTAGACCGGGTGCGTCGCTGCTTTATGGCATTCAGTAAAGACGCCGCGCGTATTGTCATCTTTGAGGCGAACACCCCGGCCGGGAAAGCTTTTGATGTAGCGCTCATCGTCTTCATCCTGATCAGCGTCCTGGCGGTGATGCTCGATTCGGTCGACTGGATTCATGATGGGTATGGCGATTGGCTCTACGCGGTCGAGTGGCTCTTCACGATCATCTTTACGATCGAGTATGGGTTGCGACTGTGGTGCATCCAGAATACCTGGCTTTATGCCCGCAGCTTCTACGGCATCATCGATCTCATCTGCATCGTCCCAACCTACATCAGCCTGTGGTTTGCCGGCACGCAGTATCTGCTTGTCATCCGTGTGCTCAGAGTGCTGCGGATCTTTCGTGTGCTGCGCATGGTGCGCTACGTTGGTGAGGCTGAACTCATCACCCAGGCTCTGGTGGCGAGCCGCCGCAAGATTACGGTCTTCATCAGCTCGGTTCTTGCGCTTGTGGTCATCTTCGGATCGTTCATGTACCTCATCGAAGGTGGCGCGAACGATCAGTTCGGCAGCATTCCGGAAAGCATCTATTGGGCGGTCACCACCATGACAACCGTCGGCTATGGGGACATCACGCCGTCGACAACGTTTGGAAAGGCGCTCGCGACGGTGATCATGATCATGGGCTACGGCATCATTGCGGTGCCGACCGGCATCGTGACCATGGAGCTCAACGAAGCGAACCGCCGACGTGCCAACACGCGCACATGTCCGATGTGCTCGGCCGAGGGGCACTCCAGGGAAGCCACCTATTGCTGGCGCTGCGGTGCGCATCTCTTCCGCCGTGAGGAGCAGGCTGCCGAGTCCTCTCCGGAAAGATAAGTATTCCGCGACTTCGTTTTTATTTTCGGGCCATTCAGGCAAAATACGCCCCCCAAATTTTGCCACCAGACTTGATTCATGAGCCTGAACACTTTCAATGCCAAAAAGACCCTGACCGTAGGAAACAAGGAATACGACTACTACAGCATTCCCGAAGCGGAAGGCCTGAGTGACATTTCACGCCTGCCGGTGACGCTCAAGATTCTGCTCGAGAATCTGCTGCGTTTCGAAGACGACAACACGGTGACGGCGGACGACATCAAGGCGCTCTCCGCGTGGGCGGACAATCCACCGGCGGCAAAAGAGATTGCTTATCGTCCGGCCCGGGTGTTGATGCAGGACTTTACGGGCGTTCCCGGCGTGGCTGACCTCGCTGCCATGCGCTCGGCGGTGGTCGATGCCGGGCTCGATCCGACCATCATCAACCCGCTTTCTCCGGTTGATCTCGTGATCGATCACTCCGTCATGGTTGACAAGTTTGGTAACGAAAGTGCGTTCGAAGAGAACGTTGCCCTGGAGATGGAACGCAACGGCGAGCGGTATCGGTTTCTGCGGTGGGGCCAGACCGCGTTCGAAAACTTCCGGGTTGTCCCGCCGGGAACGGGTATCTGCCACCAGGTCAATCTCGAGTATCTCGCCAAAGCCGTCTGGACGAAGGAGGACAACGGCCGCACCGTTGCCTATCCGGATACGCTGGTTGGCACCGACAGCCACACCACGATGATCAACGGGCTGGGTGTGCTGGGCTGGGGCGTGGGCGGCATCGAGGCTGAAGCAGCCATGCTGGGTCAGCCGATCAGTATGCTCATCCCCGAAGTGGTGGGCTTCAAGCTGACCGGCAGCGTGGGTGAGGGCATCACGGCGACGGACGTTGTCCTCGTTGTCGTAGAGATGCTGCGACAAAAGGGCGTTGTTGGAAAATTTGTTGAGTTCTACGGCGATGGACTGGACAACCTCTCTCTGGCCGACCAAGCCACGATTGCGAACATGGCGCCCGAATACGGTGCCACCTGCGGGTTCTTCCCGATCGACTCCGAGACGATCAACTATCTCAACCTCACGGGTCGTGATCCGGATACGGTGGCGCTCGTGGAAGCCTACGCCAAGGCTCAGGGCATCTTCCGCGATTCAAACACGGTAGATCCGGTCTACACCGATACGCTCGAGCTGGATCTCGGCGACGTCGTGCCGAGCCTGGCGGGCCCGAAGCGTCCGCAGGACCGGGTGGCCATGAGCGGCATGAAAGAAGCGTTCAACGAGGCGCTCGAGCTTCAGGGTCGTCGCGACCCCGTGAGCGCGGCAGTGCCGGGTAAAGACTACGAGCTCACCGACGGTGACGTGGTGATTGCCGCCATTACCTCCTGTACCAATACCTCGAATCCGGCGGTCATGCTGGGCGCTGGCCTGGTGGCGCAAAAAGCCCTGGCCCGGGGCCTTGAGGTGCAGCCCTGGGTCAAAACCTCGCTGGCGCCGGGATCAAAGGTAGTGACGGAGTATCTGGAAGCCACCGGCCTGCAGGACAGCCTCGACGGTCTCGGCTTCAATCTCGTCGGCTACGGCTGCACCACCTGCATCGGCAACTCCGGCCCGCTGCCGGATCATATCTCTGCGGCCATCAATTCGAGCGATCTGGTTGTCGCCTCGGTGCTTTCCGGCAACCGCAATTTCGAAGGTCGCGTGCATCAGGAAGTTCGCACGAACTGGCTCGCGTCTCCGCCGCTGGTCGTCGCGTACGCCATCGCCGGTACCACGCGGATCAACCTCGACAAGGAACCCATTGGTAAGGACGCTGACGGCAACGACGTGATGCTCGCGGACATCTGGCCGAGCAATGCGGAAATCCGCGCGGTGGTAGACCAGGTTTCCCGCGAAATGTTCGACAGCCAGTACAGTGATGTCTTTACCGGCCCGGCCGCGTGGCGGGCGATCGAAGTGGATTCCGGCGGTACCTACAGCTGGGAAAACTCCACCTACATCAAACAGCCGCCGTTCTTTTCAGTCGGTGGCGATCTCGAGCAGAGCATTGGCGTCGAGGGTGCACGTATTCTGGCGGTGCTCGGCGATTCCGTGACCACCGACCACATTTCCCCGGCAGGTGCCATTCAGCCCGATTCACCGGCAGGTCACTACTTGCAGCAACACGGTGTGGACGTTGCGGACTTCAACTCCTACGGCTCCCGTCGGGGCAACCACGAGGTGATGATGCGCGGGACGTTCGCCAATATCCGCATTCGCAACGAAATGGTGCCGGGTGTCGAAGGCGGCTATACCAAACACATACCGTCGGACGAATCGCTCAGCATCTACGATGCGGCGGTGCGTTACGAAGGTGAAGGCACGCCGCTGGTTGTGATCGGCGGCAAAGAGTACGGAACCGGCTCTTCCCGCGACTGGGCGGCCAAAGGCACGCGCCTGCTGGGTGTGAAAGCGGTGCTCGTCGAAAGCTTCGAGCGGATCCACCGCTCCAACCTCATCGGCATGGGCGTGCTGCCCCTGCAATTCAAGGCCGGCGAGAGCCGTACGACGCTGGGTCTGACCGGTGACGAGATCATCGACATCAAGCTGCCGGCAGGCGCCACCGAGTCGCCCCGCCAGGAGATCACCGTGGTGATCAAGCGGGCGGACGGATCCGAGCAGGAAGTCACCGTGGACAGCCGCCTCGATACGGACAACGAGATTGCCTACTTCAAGAGTGGCGGCATTCTGCAGTACGTGCTCAACAACCTGGTGGCTGCCGCGGGCTGATGGCACGGCCTCCGGCAGCCGTCGTCTTCGATATGGACGGCACGCTGCTGGATACGGAGCGGCTGGCGCGCCGCTGCTTCGCGCGTGCCTGTCGCGACGTCGGCTGGGAACCGGACATGGCGGTTTACGATCGCTGCGTCGGCACCACCTGGGAGGCAACCGAGCGCATCATCCGGCAGGGATTCGGCCCGGACTTTCCTTATGCGCGGATGTCGGCTGTCTGGACAGATTACTATCACGCCCACGTCCATCATGAGCCGGTTGATCTGAAGCCCGGAATCGTCGAGGTGCTGGAACGACTCACCGTGCTCGGGATTCCCATGGCGGTGGCCACCTCGAGCAGGCGCCCGACGGTAGAGACAAAGCTCGAGCTTGCCGGGATCGATGGATATTTCAAACACCTCATCTGCGGTGGCGAAACGGCTGCCGGTAAACCGGCGGCGGATCCTTATTTAGCCGCGCTCAGCGCGCTGGACGCGCGGTCACCAGGGAGCTGGGCCATCGAAGATTCGGACAACGGCGTGCGTGCGGCTCACGCGGCCGGTATGACGGTGTTTCAAATTCCGGACGAGCTGGAGCCGGACGCGACGGTGCTGGCGCTGGGGCACGCGGTGCTGAGCTCAGCGCATGAGCTGCTGGTGCTGCTCGAAACCGCCTGAACGCACGCGCCCTCGTGATGTGACGCACAAAAAGCGCCGATGATGAATTTTTTGTGACCTGGTATTGAGGGGTAGGGGGGCGAATTCGTCTATCTTGCACCAAGGAAGTACCTGCCGAGAGATAGATCCAGTGATAAACCGGAATGAATCCCGTTTGATTGCTAAAGAGCGTCGTAATCTGGCAAATCGCCAGAGTCATCAGAACCGCCAACCGCAGAAAAAAAACCAGAACGGCACCGCCCAGCGGCGGCTCAAAGTCTGATCCTGATTGGGGCGCTCCCGGCGCCCCGATCTGCCCGGCTGAGCGCGTCCGGACAGCCTGTTCCGGCGGTCTGGCCGTGTCTGTCATAACTTCATAAAAAGGTCACAAAAATTTTGTGACGGGTGTAATCTCTGCGTCACAAACGATGCGCATAGTGCCGCTGCTTCTCAGCGAGCGGCACCTGTGTGCTGCTAACAAAAATCCAAGGGGGATCACATGAATTACGCTTTGTCAGTGATGACAAGGGCCGTGGCTGCCGTTGTTGTTTTCTTCTTAAGTGCATCTGCGCTGGCATTGGAAACCTCCACCGCGGTACGCGGTGTGGTGACCGATCAGGCGGGCAACCCGCTCGCCAACGCAACGGTGACCGTTCGCAATGAACAGACATCTCTGACCCGGGTGGTGGAGACCGATGCGGATGGTGAGTTCAGCGTCCGCAACCTTCAGGTTGGCGACAACTATACCGTCAAAGCAAGCCGTGCCGGCTTCAGTGAAGAGTCCGCAACGGGTGTTGTGCTTGCTCTCGGCGAGGTGACGGCGCTTGGTTTTGCGCTACGCTCGGACCAGGCTATCGAAGAGGTGGTCGTGACGGGCTCACGTCTGCCGGTACAGGTTGCCACCGGACCGAACGCCGTGTTTGGTCTGAAGGAGCTGGAGACGTCACCCGCCATCAACCGCAACATTGCCGACGTGCTCCGCATCGATCCGCGCATCTACGTGGACGAATCGCGGGGTGACATCAACGCCATTCAGTGTGGCGGTAAGAACAGCCGCTTCAACAGCCTGACGGTTGACGGTGTACGCACCAATGACTCATTTGGCTTGAACTCGAACGGCTATCCCACCGAACGGATGCCGTTCTCCTACGACGCCATCCAGCAGGTATCCGTGGAGCTTGCACCCTTCGATGCGTCCTACGGTGGCTTTACCGCGTGCAACATCAACGCGGTGACCAAGTCCGGCGGCAACGAATTCTTCGGCTCCCTTTTCTACGATTTCACGAACGACGATCTGCGCACCGACAGCCTCGAAGGCGACGACATTGAAAGCGGTGACTACGACGAAAAGCGCTGGGGCATCAACGTCGGCGGACCGATCATTCAGGACAAACTCTTCTTCTTTGCCGCCTATGAAGAGCTGGAGGGTGCGAACCTCTTCGACCGTGGCGCCATCGGCTCCGGCGCGGTCAACGAAGTTCAGGTCACGCAGGCGGAGCTCGACGAGATCCTCGACATCGCCCGCACGCTGTATCAGTACGATCCCGGGTTCGTCCCGTCGAGTTTTGACAACGAAGACGAGAAGCTTCTGGTGAAGCTCGACTGGTACATCAATGACAACCACCGGGTTGCCGTGACCTACAACTACAACGACGGCTTCAATATCGTCGAGTCCGACAGTGACCTCGATGAATTCGAATTTTCCAACCACCTGTACGAGCGCGGCGCGGAGCTGGAGTCCTGGGCCGGAACCTTGTATTCCGACTGGACCGATACGTTCTCCACCGAGTTTCGCATTGGCACGCTCGATCTCGATAACCGGCAGAACTCCATTGGCGGCACCGACTTCGGTGAAATCCGCGTTGAGCTGGCTGACGTCGACGTCTATCTCGGCGGTGACGACAGCCGCCAGTCGAATCAGTTGAACTATGAAGTGTTCAATATCGCATTGACCGCCAACTGGCAGGTTGGCGATCACACCCTGAGCTTTGGCTTCACTCGGGACGATCTCGACGTCTTCAACCTCTTCGTCCAGCACACCGAGACGGAAATCCGCTTTTCGGACACTTTAGACGACATGGATAACGTCATCGCCACCGCCCTTGAGAATTTCCGCAACGGCTTTGCTGACTCGATTTACTACAACAACGCGCCGTCCAACAACCCGACGGACGCCGCGGCGGACTGGGGATATGCAATCAACACCGTCTTTGTCCAGGATGAGTTCAGCATTGGCGACAAACTGGACGTGCTGGTTGGCCTGCGTTACGACTGGTACGACACGAGCGACAAGCCCGAAGAGAATGCGGACTTTGTTGCCGACTACGGCTTCTCCAACTCCACCAACCTCGATGGTGAAGGCCTGCTGCAGCCGCGCGTTGGCTTCACGTACTACTTCAACGAGCAGCTGACTTTTCGCGGCGGCGTGGGCCTCTACTCCGGTGGTGATCCGAACGTGTGGCTGTCCAACAACTTCTCCGCCAACAACGTTTTGCAGTTTGGTCAACGTGGCCGTTCGTTCGGGTACACGGACGGGACCCGCTCGCTGTTCGATCCGGATGTGGTTTATCTCGGGCTGGAAGACGGCGTGCCGGCAGGCCCGGGCTACGGCGTGCCTTCCGAGCTCTTCAACGCTGTTGCCGGCGGTACCGGCGACAACTTCGAGCTGAACTTCCTGGATCCGGATTTCGAAATCCCCTCCGAATGGAAATACTCGCTCGGAGCAACGTACGAGTTCGGTGAAAACTGGGTCCTCTCGGGTGACCTCCTGGTGACCCGCGGCAAAGACTCCGCCATCGTGCTTCGCGGCGACCTCGAGCGGGTCGGCACCACCGCGGAGGGTTACCCGGAGTACGACAGCGTGCGCGAGCCGAGCTTCACGCTCACTAACTCGAGCAAAGGCAATGAGTCGACCGTCGTCTCGCTGGCACTGTCCAAAGCGTATGACAACGGCATCGACTGGCGCCTGGGATATGCCTACAGCGATGCTGAGGACATCCAGCCGATGACAAGCTCCGTGGCGTTCTCGAACTATACGAACCGCGCCTTCTTCGACCCGCAGGAGCAGCGGCTGTCACGCTCAAACTACAACATCGAGCATCGCTTTACGTTTGTGTTGAACTTCGAGCGCACCTTCTGGGGTGACAACCGCACACTTGTCACGCTGTACGCATCCGCCAATGAAGGTCAGCCTTACAGCTTTGCGTTCAACGGCACCATCGATCCGTACGGGTTTACGCCGTTTCTCGACTTCCAGGACAACGTGCTGGCCCCTGGCGATCGCCGTAACGACCAGGACGGTTCCTGGTGGAGCAAAGTGGATCTGCGCATCGAGCAGGAGTTCCCCGTTGGACCCGGCAAGGCGTCCGCCTTCATGGTCATCGACAACCTGACCAACCTCCTGAACGACGAGTGGGGCGTGCTGCGCGAGGTTGACTTCCCCAACAACGTCGAGCGCGGCGATCAGGAAGAAGCGCGTGTGGGTGATGCATCCCGTGCTGAAATCCGCTTTGGTGTGAAGTACGCGTTCTGACCCTTCCGGCAGCCGGCCCCGGGCCGGCTGCCAGCCTTTCCCCGCCTTCCAAAACCACCAACGCCACCTTTACACTCCACGCTGATTTTAGTGAGGAGGGGAAGATGGAATATGCCATTGCATTGGCCTCGGAGGTCGACAGCTGGCGCTGGGTCAAGCGCGCCGAGGCGCTCGGTTTCAGTGCTGCCTGGTTCTATGACACGCAGCTGCTGAATCCAGACGTCTTCATCTGCATGGCGCTCGCCGCACAGGAAACGGAGCGTATCCGCCTGGGCACCGGAGTGCTGGTACCCTCGAACCGCATCGAGCCGGTCACCGCCAACGCGCTGGCGACCCTCAACCGGATTGCGCCGGGGCGCATCGATTTCGGGGTGGGCACCGGATTCACCGCACGCCGCACCATGGGTCTGGGGGCGATCCCACTTGCAGACACGCGCACCTATGTCGAACGCGTGCAGGCGCTGGTCAAAGGCGAGACGATCTCCTGGGATTTCGAAGGTGAGGACCGCAAAATCCGCTTCCTCAATCCGGATCTGGGGCTCATCAACGTCGAGGACGACATTCCGCTCTGGATCTCCGCGTTTGGTCCGAAAGGTCGACGGATGACCGCGGAGATGGGGCGCCGGCTGGCTCAACTTCAGCGCCATGAGCGGGGCGGTAGACGCGTTGCAGACCATGCAGGCTGACTGGTCGGCCGCGGGCAGAGACGCTGCCGATCTCAACGCTGCGCTCTTCTTCCTCGGCGCGGTCTTGAGCGGTGACGAGGCTGCCGACCAGGAAAAGCTCATGGCACAGGCGGCGCCTTCGACGGCGGTCATCATGCATAACCTGTCCGACGACGTGGGTCCGATGGGCGGCGTTCGCCCGGAGGGTCCAATTGGGCAGCTGCATCAGGCATATCTCAAAGAACATGCTCGCTATGAGCCGGAGGATGCCAGGTACCTGCAGAACCATCGAGGGCATTTGATGTTCGTGCGGCCGGAAGAGGCACCGCTCTACTCAGCGGATCTCGTAAAGGCAACCACGATGAGCGGCACCCACGAGGAACTCGTCGCCAATATGCGCACGCTCGCGGCAGCGGGTTACGGTCAGGTGGTCATCCAGCTCGTTCACGGCCAGGAGTCGGCCATCGAGGAATGGGCTGAGGTGTTTCGCGCTATTTAGTTTTGCGTTTGGGCTTGGCCGGCGCCGTTCCGGCAGATCGCTTGGGGGCTGCCTTGGGCGCCGGTCGCGCCGCTTTGCGCTTCGCGCGCACCGGCTTGGCTGCCGCAGCCGTTTCGAGAAACGCACGCGCCATTGCGGGTCCGGCCCCGGCGTCTTCGTGTTTGAAAAAGACGTATGCCTCTTTTGCACCGCTCGCGAGCACGCGTGCGTGCCACTTACGCAGCGCCGCCGGCGTATAGTTGAACGCGCGCAGCCGCAGGTACGCCAGGTCCCCGGCGGGCACGTCGAGATTACCCGTCGATTCGTCGTGAGCCACGACACGGGCATGTCCGCGAGCGGCGAGCGCCGCGTCCACGTCGTCGTCGAGCCAGGAGTCGTGGCGGAATTCGAAGGCAGCGGGTAAATCTTCGGGCAGGAGCGCCTGGAACGTGGTGAGCCGTTCCAGATTGAGCTGCATGTAAGGTGGCAGCTGGAAGAGCACCACACCCAGCTTCTCGCCCAGCGTGCGTGCGCGTTGCACCAGATAGTCCACCGGCTCGGCGCAGTTGTTCAAACGGTGCTGGTGGGTGATGCGTCGGGAAGCTTTGATCACAAAACGGAAGTTCGCGGGCACCGCGTCGCGCCAGGCTTCCACGACATGTGTTTTCGGCATGCGGTAGAACGTATTGTTGATCTCGACGGTGGGCAGCTGGCTGGCGTAGTAGCTCAGCCATTCGTCAGCAGTCAGTTCTTCAGGATAAAAGTGGCCGCGCCACTCTTTGTAGCTGTATCCGCTGGTACCGGCGCGCAACTGCAGGGTCATTGTCGTTTACCGTCCGCGGAAGAATTAATCTTCCGGCTTCAGCCCCATCAGTTGCGCGGGTGTCAACGCGAGCGAGTTGGCGACCATGTTGAAAAATGAGATTTCGTACTCGCTGATGCGTCCGTCTGCGTTGATGACCTCTTCGAGCGCTTGTGCAATCTCCAGACGATCGTCGTCCCTCATCTTCTTTGCCGCGCTGGAAATGTACTTTTCGAGCGGGGCTTTTTCATAGATGGCAGATTGCGCCGCCACGCGCACGTCGGCGACCGGGAAGTCTTCACCGGTGTGCTCTTTCAATACCTCACGGACCGTTTCCACCTCAATGGCCTTGATGTTGGTATCGGCAGCCGTTGCACGCGCCAGCGTCATCAGCATGACTTCCTTGGCAAGCTGATCCTGTTCCTCGGGAGTGGGATCCGAGCCGCCGAAAATTTTCAGAATCCCGTCCAGGCTCGCGATACTCATACGTGTCTCTCGTTGTCGTTATGGAATGGGCCTATTCTTGCGTTATGTCCGACCCGGGTCAATGTCGGACACGGGCGCCTCTCGGTGCGCACGGCGCGGTTCTGAGGTACGCTGAGGCGTCGTTCGGACGGAGGTGTGTCGTGAAATCGTTGCTGATCTCGTTGCTCTCAGCCAGCCTGGGTCTGGCCTCGAGTGCAGGTGCGCAGGAGTACGAAGCGCCGCGCACTCACTTTGGTCATCCGGATCTACAGGGGATCTGGACGAGTGCAACCATCACCACGTTGGAGCGGCCGGAGCAGTTCGAGACGCTCGTCGTGAGCGAAGCCGCGGCTGCGGCCCAGGCTGAGGAGAACGCGGCGTTGTTCGAGTCGATCGACAATCCGGACAAGGCGGGCGGTCAGCTGCAGGCCGGTGCCGACGTAGGCGGTTACAACACCTTCTGGATGGATCCCGGTACCCGCCTCATGCAGGTGAACGGCGAATACCGCTCGTCGATCATCACCCATCCGGCGGACGGTGAGGTCCCGTACAGTCTGAAAGGACGTTGGAACATGATGAAGCGCATGATTCAGTTCACGCGCTTCGACGGACCCGAGGTTCGGCCCCTGGGGGAACGCTGCTTGGTCGGCTTTGGTTCCACGGGCGGGCCGCCTATGCTGCCAGTGCTCTACAACAACAACTACCAGATTGTGCAGAACCAGGACCATGTGCTGATTCTGGTGGAAATGAACCACGACGTACGCACCGTGCGTTTGCAAGGCCAGCACCCGCCGGCCCACGTCAAGAAATGGCTGGGTGACTCGATTGGCTGGTGGGAAAGGGACACGCTCGTCGTGGAGACCACCAATTTCCATCCCCAGCAGAGCGTGCGCGCGGCCATCAAGCACATTCTCTACGCGTCGGAAAACCTCAAGGTCACGGAGCGTTTCACCCGGGTTGGCGCAGATGAGATTCTTTATCAGTTCGAGATGGACGACGAAGACGCCTACTCCGAGGTCTGGCGGGGTGAGCTGCCACTGCGTAAAAGTGATGCGGCCATCTATGAGTACGCCTGCCACGAGGGCAACTACGCGATGCCGGGCATTCTCGCCGGCGCACGCCTTGAGGAGAGCGAAGGTAAGGACGGCGGTTTCATCCAGACCGTCGCAACCTGGCTCGGCAACTGACCGGTAAGCTCATTTGAAGAGATCGTCGAGCTTGCGACGCGCCTCGTCTTCGGCGGAAGCAGGCTCGTCGTGGGCAGCGTCCTCGGCGGGCGTGTCGTCTCCTGCGTCATCCTCCGCGCCGAAGAGCGCTTCGAGGTCCGAACGGGCTGCATCGCGTTTCTGTGACGTCTGGTTCTCGTAGGCGCCGAACCTGGGCGAGAAAAAGTCACAGAAGTTGGCGTTTTCCTTCTGCAGCGGTGGGTCGGCACGGTCTTCGAAGCAGGTTGCGGTTTTGCCGGGGTCGTAGTGGCGGCACAGACGACAGCAGTGCAATTCGTTGAAACAGGCCGGGCAGGTGGCGTGGCGGCTGATCGGGCGCGGGATGTCGTCCAGATTTTCGCCGCAATTCCAGCACAACAGTGCGCTCATAAGCGAACCTCCTCATGCGCCCACGCGCGTATCAGGTGGTGAGCAATGGCCAGCGCGCCGGGCACTCTGAGCGCCTCGTTGTCATCATCGAGCGCGCGCAGAATTTCCTCGCGGGTGAACCAGCGCACGTCCGCCATCTCGGCCGGATCAATCTCTATCTCCTGGCTTTCCGCGATGCCATGACAGCCGATCATGAGCTGGGACGGGAACGGCCACGGCTGCGAAGAGTGGTATTGCACGTGGCCGACGTGGACGCCGGATTCCTCCCACACCTCTCGCCGTACCGCTTCTTCCAGCGACTCGCCCTGATCGAGAAATCCAGCGAGCGCCGAGTAGAAGTTGGTTCGTGCCATGAACCCCTGCGATTGCCCGAGAAGACAGCGGTTGCCCCCGGGTTCGTCGATGATGAGCATGATGGCAACCGGATCGGTGCGTGGAAAAATGTGCTTGCTGCAGCCGCCGCAGCGTCGGATCGCACCACCTCTTTCCGCCTGCATCGCACCTCCGCATTCGGTGCAGAAACGGTTGCGGCGGTGCCAGTCGAGCTGCGCACGTGCCTGCGCCAGCATGCCGGTTTCTTCCACCGGAAGCTGTGCCGCCATGGCACGACAGTCTGAGAAGCGTTCGGGGTTGTCGGGGTTTTCGATGTTGACGGCAAACCGGGCCACGCCGTCGAGCACGCCGAGCAGGACCAGCTGACCGTCTGGCTCGTCGCCGAGTTCCTCGCGGCGCACCCAGGCGAGACGATCGGCGGCAGCAGCCGCCACGTTCAGGCGGTGGAAGGGCAGAAACAGCGAGGCAGGATCGTCGACGAGCGCGGCAATATTGGCTTCGTCGCGGCGCAGCGCCTCACCCCGATCCAGCGGATTACCGGCAAACGTATGCACAGTGTCGGGCACCACCTGCTCCTCGAACAAACGGCGGCCAGTGTAGGCGCTGTGGTCTGGATTTTCATCACCCAGCTTGCCGGCGTTGGCACGCGCGCCACCATCGGATAGGCTGTTCCTGCGCGTCCGGCGCATGATGATTCGGGGAAAACCACATGATCGAAAAAATTCCGTTTGGCGCCACTGGCCATGACAGCTCGCGCACTATTTTTGGTGCGGCAGCGCTTGGCGCGATGCGCCAGGAGCGGGCCGACGAGACGTTGGCAAAGCTGGATCTCTACGGCGTCAATCACATCGACGTGGCGGCAAGCTACGGCGACGCCGAGCTCAGACTCGCGCCGTTTCTCGCTACCCGCCGCAACGACTTTTTCCTCGCCACCAAAACCGGCCTGCGCACGAAAGACCGTGCCAAGGACCAGATCAAGGCATCCCTCGAGCGGATGCAGGTTGAGCAGATTGATCTCATACAGATGCACAATCTGGTCAAACCCGACGAATGGGACGTGGCGATGGGTCCGGGTGGCGCGCTCGAAGGATTGATCGAGGCAAAGGAAGAAGGGCTGGTACGCTTCCTCGGCGTGACGGGTCACGGCACGTACGCACCCGCCATGCATCAGAAGAGCCTGGAAGCGTACCCGTTCGATTCGATACTGGTGCCCTACAACTTCACCATGATGGGCAATCCCGTGTATGCGCAGGATTTTGAGGTGCTCTACGCCACCTGCCAGGAGCGCAACGTTGCCATGCAGACCATCAAGAGCATTGCGCAGCGCCGCTGGCGAGACGACGATGCCGACAAGCACTTCAGCTGGTACCGGCCCATCCGTGATCCGGAGGCGTTGAAGCGGGCCGTCGACTTCGTGCTGGCGCGACCAGGACTTTTCCTCAATACCTCGAGCGATGCCTCACTGTTCGACACGACCATGACCGCCGCAAGCGCGCCAGTCGAGGCACCGGATGCTGACGTGCTGGCTGCGGACGTAGAGGTTCAGGGGTTGGAACCTTTGTTCATACGCGACGTCTCTGACGACGTCAGGCTGGAGCAATGAGATGAGTGAGTGGCAGATCAAGCCCCTGGCCGGCGCGCTTGGCGCCGAAGTGATCGGAGCTGACTTGCGTGCGCCGGACGAAGCGGAGATGGACCGCGTCAAAGAGCTCCTGCTGGCGCACAAAGTGCTGTTTTTCCCGGGCCAGGCGGTCAGCGCGGAACAGCACGTTGCGCTTGGTGAACGCTTCGGTCGTATCGAAGACCACCCTAACCTGAGAAATCCGTTCACGGATCACCCGGGCATCTTCGAGCTGGCGGCCACGCACGGTGGTGTGGCAGACGAATGGCACACCGATATCACCTTCGAAGACCATCCTTCGGTCATGTCGATTCTGCACATGGTCAAATGTCCGGAAGTTGGCGGTGATACGATGTGGACCAATCTGGAACAGGCGTATGCGGAACTTTCGCCACCCATGCAGGATCTCTGCGAGAATCTGACGGCGCTGCACGATGCGCTACCGCACAATCGTCCCGACAAAATGTCCATCCATCCGGTTGTGAGGCTACATCCGGAGACCGGCGCTAAAGCGTTGTATGTCAACGAACACTTCACCCGCCGGCTCGTCGAGATGAATGCCACGGAGAGTGAAGCGCTGCTCAGCTATCTGACCAACTGGGTCAAGAACCCGCGCTTTACCGTGCGCTATCGCTGGAGCGAAGGCACGGTTGCCATGTGGGACAACCGCTGCACACAGCACTTTGTTTTGAACGATTTTCAAGGCGAGCGCATCATTCAACGCGTGACGATCATGGGCGACGAGGTGTCGGCTGCAAAGTCTTCGGACTACGAGCCGTATGTACGTCCCGGACCGCTGTCCGCCACCAGCCGGCATGACCGGCAGCTGGCGCTGTTTCTGAAGACGCAGCGTGGGCAAGGAGAAGACGCCGCCTGACCGGGCGCAGCGTGAACCGGCACGCCATTGTGCTAACCGGGGCCTTGTGAAGACACCTTGGCAAGTGAGGCGGCGAGCCCCTCCAGGGTGACCGGCTTGGTGAGAAAATCGTCCATTCCGGCTGCCAGGCAACGGCTGCGGTCCTCCTGCATGGCATTTGCGGTCAGCGCCACAACCCGAGGTTGATCAACTGCCGAGAGCGCTCGGATGGCGCGCGTCGCCGCAAGGCCGTCGAGTTCCGGCATCTGTAAGTCCATGAGCACCAGGTCGTAGCGCCGCCTGCGTACCGCGTCCACCGCAGCATGCCCGTTGTCGACAACGTCGACGGCACAGCCGAGGCGCTCGAGGGCGCGTGACGCGACCATCTGGTTGATGCGGTTGTCCTCCGCCAGCAGCACGTGCAGTGCTTCAACCACCGGCGGAGTAGCTGGCTCATGAGCCATGGATGGCACTTCCCCGGGCGTCAAAGCCCGTGCCAGCGCGGCGGGCCGCACGGGGCGGGTCAGGATGGCGTCGGCGCTGCCGCTGTCGCCAGGTTCCGCGAGGAGCACGATGCGTGGTTGATTATCCTGCATGGCTGGCGCCGAACGTAGCTCCTCGAGACTCGCCGGGTCGCACAGCAACGCATCCACGGAGTCGTTGCGCAACATTTTCCGAGCCTCAGCCACGTCGCAGACCAGGGGGTTTGCCCGCCAGCGCTGCAGCAGGTTGACGATGACCTCCCGGCTGGCGGGGAATCGCTCCATGACCAGGATCCGCTGATCCTCCAGCGCGGGCGCGGCCGCGGTGGCGTCGGATTCGGCGGCAAGCATGAGGCTGACCGTAAACGTCGTTCCCGCGTCAATTTCACTCGCCACCTCGATGCTGCCACCCATGAGTTCAACCAGGCGCTTGGAGATGCTGAGGCCAAGACCGGTGCCGCCGTACTTGCGGGTGGTTGACGCATCCTGCTGTACGAACGCTTCGAACAAACGTTCAATTTCATTTTCGGGGATGCCGATACCGGTATCCGCAACGGCAATGGTGAGCTGCGTCATGCCTTCTGCCTGTGCCTCGGCGGCCACCCGGATGGCAATTTTCCCCGCGCTGGTGAATTTCACGGCGTTTCCGGCGAGGTTTGATATCACCTGCCGGATGCGGGTGACGTCGCCGGTCAGCAGGGTGGGCACGCCACCGCCGATGTCGAGTACCAACTCCACGCCTTTCTGCGCCGCCTGCACCGCCAGCGGCTCGAGCGTACCGGCAAAGAGGTCCTCGATGTGAAACGCGCGTGCCTCGAACTCGATATGACCGGCGTCTATCTTGGAAAAGTCGAGAATATCGTTGATGAGACGCAGCAGAGAGTCACCGCTCGTTCTGATGGTCTCCAGCAGTTCGCGCTGCTCACTTTTCATGTCGGCGTCGAGCAGCAGGCTTGTCATGCCGATGACGCCGTTCATGGGCGTGCGGATCTCATGGCTCATGTTCGCGAGGAAGGCGCTGCGCACTTCGAGGGCATCCTCGGCAACTTCTTTTGCGCGAACGAGCTCGAGCTCCGTCTGCTTGTCAGCCGTGATGTCCTGGGTGATGCCCAGTAGGTGAAGCTCACCTTCGTATTCGACAACCTCGCCGGCAATCCGCAGCCACCGGGGCTCGCTGCCGCGGATGCCTGTCTCGACGCTCAAGTCGACCCGTTCGTTGCTGGAGATCGCGGCAATGAACGCCTCCTGACATGCCGCCTTCGGTCCGTCATCGAGCATCGCCATCGTTTCGTCGGTGCTCGGCTGTCGTTCACCTTCGATGCCGTAGATCCGGAACATCTCGGGGCTCCAGGTCTGGCTTCCCGTCTCGAGATTGACGTCCCAGCTGCCGACAGTGCCAATGCGCTGGGAGCGTTCGAGAAACAGCTCGCTACGGGTGAGGGCAGCCATCGCCTCGTGCCGTTCGGTCACATCGTGCAGACCGACGAGCACCATGCCGTCGCCGCCGAGCTCAATGCGACGCATCCAGAGGTCAATCCAGGTGCGATTGTCGTCGATGTCGAACAGGACCTCGTCCTGCCACAGGTCCGTGCTGCGGGCACGTGCAATGACACCCTGCTCTGAGAGTGAAAGGTGCTTGCCGATGTTCCGTGTGAGGAGGGGCAGTAATTTGTCGGGATCTGCGCCGCCCAGCATTTCGCGCGCCCGGTCGTTGGCGACAATCAGCTTCATTTCCTCGCCGCGGAACAGCATCAGGCCGCCGACGGAGCTTTCGAACACGCCGTTCAATATCTGGTCGTGCTCGCGCACCTGGTTGTGCTCTTTAACGCGCGTGCCGAAAACCATGAATGTCAGCAGACAGAAAATCCAGCAGCTCGCGATGTAGACGTAAGGGGAGACCTCGGGTTCAGGGGTCAACAGCATCGCAGCGGTGACACCCGCCGAGCTGCCAACGAGGTAGAGCGCCATATGCACGTGCTGACGGAAGACGTACGTGCAACCGGCGATGACGATCAGCATAGGCAGCGAATGTGCGAAGGCGAAGCTCACAAGCTGCATGCGGTAGACGTTCTCGGCCGTCACGATCATCGCGATGATGGCCGCCGCGCCGAACGCATGGCGCCTGGCTCGTGGGACGAGACGTAAGACGATCAGGTAGCCGAAACAGAGCCCTACAACCAGCAGTCGCAGCCACAGCGGTCCGCTTGGCTCATCGAGCGACCAGTACAGGACTTCGAAAGCGAGCAGGCCAAAGCCGCCCAGCGCCATCAGCAGCTGGGGTGCAAGCGTGCTCTCTTCAGGCTCGAGGTACTCAGACATCCGTGTGAAAACTCGTGTCCATCCCTTCAAGCTTAGGGCTCCCGGCCCGGCGGAGCGCCCGGAAAGCGTGGCACGTGTCACAGTTTGATGGTTGCCGCCATCCCGCGTGCCAAGCCAGCATCGTTTCTGCGACTGCGCTAGGCTATGCGTTTTCTCAGTGGGGGAATTTCGATGCGGTTGGTAACTTGCGCCGGTGTTGTGCTGGTTGGCCTGGGACTCACCGGTTGCTGGGCACCACAGGCCGGCTCACCCATTCCGAGTTATGACGGCGCTCGGTTGTATCGCGGAAACTGCGCCAGCTGTCATGGCATGTCGGGTGCCGGAGACGGGCCGATGGTGCCGCAGCTGACCCAGTCACCGTCCGACCTGCGCACCCTGAGTCAGCGCAACGGTGGCGCCTTTCCTCGGATCGCAGTCACGCGGCAGATTGACGGCCGCGACATGCGTGCCGTGCACGGCACGCGTGACATGCCGGTCTGGGGTTGGGAGTTCGGGCAGCGGGATACCGATCGCCGCGATCCTGCTGCTCAGGCGGCTGCTCGGATAGAAGCGGTGGTTGATTTCGTGGAGCGCCTGCAGCTGCCGCCCGGCTGAGACCCGTCTCAGGGTGTATGCAGTTTGACCACCTGCACTTCGTCGGCATTGAGCGTGGCGTTGAGAGAGCCGGAGCGGAAGCCGGCCAGGTCCAGCGTGACGAAGTGGTAGCCGGTTGCTTTGATGCGTGCTTGCAGCTCCGCACCGTGTTCAACCGCGTCGTGCAGCATGTCCGCCGGTACTTCCAGACGGGCAACGTCGCCGTGATGGCGCACCCGGCACTGGCTGAAGCCGAGATCAGCGAGCACTTCCTCTGCTGCCTCAACCTGGGCAAGCAGCTCCAGGGTGATGTGGGTGCCGTAGGGGAAACGGCTCGAAAGGCACGCAGCCTGCGGCTTGTCCGCGTTTTCGAGCCCCAGCTCGTGAGCGAGAGCGCGAATGTCCGCTTTGTGGAAACCGGACTCCACCAGCGGCGAACGAACTTCGAAATTGTCCGCCGCGATCAGGCCAGGACGATGATCCCCCAGGTCGTCGAGATTGGTGCCGTTCAACACGACTTCGATGTGCTCGGTTCGTGCGAGCTCGTCGAGGTAAGTGTACAGAGAGGTTTTACAGTGAAAACAGCGGTTTGTCGGGTTCGCCCGGTATTCCGGTTTCGAGAGCTCGTCGGTAACGATGACCTTGTGCTGAATACCCCAGGCATCGGCGAGCTTCTGGGCAAGCTCCAGATCGGCGCGTTTCAGGCTCGCAGATGCGGACGTTACGGCCGTGGCACGTTCGCCGAGGGTCTCGCCGGCGACGTAGGCGACCAGCGATGAGTCTATACCGCCCGAAAACGCCACAATGGCGCTGGCGTACTGTGCAAGGTTCGCCTTCAGCGCGTCGTATTTTTCTGCAATCGCCGGGTCCATGGTCCGATCCTACAAGCGATTGATGGTGTTGGCCATGAAGCCAGCGCCAAAACCGTTGTCGATGTTGACGACGGATACGCCGGATGCGCAGCTCGTCAGCATGCCGAGCAGCGCGGCTACCCCGTCGAACGCGGCGCCGTAGCCGACGCTCGTGGGTACGGCAATGACGGGTTTTGACACCAGGCCGCCGACGACGCTTGGCAGTGCGCCTTCCATCCCGGCCACCACAACCAATACTCGGGCGGTTTGTAGATCGTCCAGACGCGCAAGCAGTCGGTGCAGGCCGGCAACGCCGACGTCATTGATACGCATCACCTTATTGCCGAAGAATTCTGCCGTCAATGCGGCCTCTTCGGCCACCTGGTAATCAGACGTGCCCGCCGTCACAACGGCAACGGTGGTCGCGGGCGTATCGGGTTTCTGGGCATGCCAGGTCAGGAGGTTGGCTTCGGCATGATAGACCGCGTCGGCCGGTAAGCCGGTGAGGGCAGCGTGTTTTTCCGGATCCAGGCGGGTGACGAGGACGTTGGCCTCGTTGGCGACGAGATTGGCAACGATGTCGGAGATCTGGCTTGCGCTTTTCCGCGAACCGAAAACCACCTCACCTGCGCCTGTGCGCCGCTTGCGGTCGTAGTCGACGACCGTGTGACCAATGTCATCGAAGTAGCTGCGGCGGATGCCGGCTGTTGCCTCGTCGAGCGTAAGCTCCCCGGCCTTGAACGCCTGCAGAACGTCTTCTACTGCCATACAGAAGACTTAAGCGAGTTGCTCGCCGGGCCGGCGCACCAGCATCCGGTGGGTGGGGGCACACAGCTCGTTGATTTCAATGCCGTTCGGACACGCGTTGGCGCACGGTTCGCCCGAGCACCCGACGCACGCGGCGGCATTGACGTCCAGGAGCGCGTACTCGTCGCGTGCGAAGGTGACATCCTGATAGTCCGTCGCGTACATACGGGTGCGCAGGACATCCGCAATCGGCACCCCGGCCGGGCACGCGCCCTCACACAGATTGCAGGCGTGCCGGCAATAGTTGGCGCCGTTGAGGTACGCGTATTGGTCCAGCAGACGGCGGGCCTCGGCCGATACGAAGCGATTGCCTGACGCGCCCAGGTATTCGTCGATCTGTCCCTGACTGGTCATGGAGATGATCAGCGCATCAACGTCGGGATTGGCGAGCGTCCAGCTGAAGGCCGCCTGGGCAAACGTTTCCGCGCCCTGGTTTTCGTAGGGCCGCATGTCATTGAGGCGTGCACCCATGAGCGTCTTCATGGCAACGACGCCAACGTCCTGCTTCTTGGCCTTGGCCAGCACCCGGGGTAGATCCGGCTGAGTGGCGATACGATCGAATCCGCGGGTCAAACCTTCGTAGAAGGCGGGATCCTGCCCGAAGTTGTAACCGACGAGCATCACATCGATGAGATCCTCATCCAGCGCATAGTCCAGGCAGTCGATCAGGCGTCCAGCGTGACCGGAAATGCCGGTAAAGCGGATTTTACCCTGCTGCTTCGCCTGCTCGACGAATGCCAGCCACTCGGGATTGCCGACCACGCTCACGTTGTTCACCGCGTGGTTCATGTAGACATCGACGTAGTCCGTCTGCAGACGCCGCAGCGAGCCATCCAGATCGTTCATCATGGTGGCGGCGCTCGTCCCTGAGCTCGTCAGCGTTTTCGAGACGATGAACACGTCTTCGCGTTTGCCTTTGAGCGCGTTGCCAATCACCGTCTCCGACTGGCCGCGCGTGTAGCTCTCCGCCGTGTCGAAATAGTTGATGCCGCGGTCCAGGGCATGATGGACCAGATGCTCTTCGCCGGTGCGCAGGCGGCTGGTGCCCATGGAAATATCGGAGATTTTCAGATCGGTACGGCCGAGGCGCCGGTAGGCGCGGACTTCCGCTTTCTCATCTGCCGTTGCGGTGGTGACGCCGCCCGCGAGCAACGCGCCGCTGCCCGCCACGGCGGTTTGTTTCAGAAATTCTCGACGTTTGCTGTCCATGCGATTCTCCCCTCGGTGAGTTGGCTCAGATGGCTTCGAACAGTCCGGCGGCACCCATGCCCTTGCCGATGCACATGGAGACGATGCCGTACTTACCGTCGCGGCGCTTCAGCTCGCGCAGCAACGTCCCGGTCAGCCGCGCGCCGGTCATGCCGAAAGGGTGACCAATGGCAATGGAGCCGCCGTTGACGTTGTAGATCTCGCTGTCGATCCCGAGCCGGTCGCGGCAATACAGGCACTGGCTGGCGAAGGCTTCATTAAGCTCAACGAGGTCGATGTCGTCCAGTGACAATCCCGTGTAGTCCAACAATTTGGGAATGGCGAAGACGGGGCCGATACCCATTTCGTCCGGTTCGCAACCGGCAACCGTGAACCCGCGGAAATAGCCCATCGGTTCGAGGCCGAGCGCGGCGGCCTTGTCAGCGGTCATTAAGAGCGCCATGGCCGCGCCGTCGGAAAGCTGTGACGCGTTGCCGGCGGTGACGCTGCCGCCCTCTTCGAAGGCGGGACCCAGGCCGCCGAGGCCCGCGAGCGTGGTGTCAGGGCGATTGCATTCGTCTCGATCCACGGTGCCGTCCACAATCTCTGTGGCCTTGGTCTCCCGGTTGGTGACTTTCGACCATTTGACGTCCATGGGCACAAACTCGTCCGCGATATACCCCGCCTCGGCCGCCGCCGCGTAGCGCTGCTGACTCTGCAGCGAGTATTCGTCCTGGGCTTCGCGCGTCACCTGGTAGCGACGCGCCACCACCTCCGCGGTATTGCCCATGGCCATGAAGATGTCGGGCTTTTCTTCGAGGAGACGCGGGTTCTCCTCGAACTCAGCCGGCGTGCCGCGCGAGAGGCCGGTGATCGACTCCACGCCACCGGCCATGATGATCTCCGCGCAGCCGCTTGCAATCTGGGTTGCGGCGAACGCAATCGCGTTCAAGCCCGATGAGCAGGCGCGGCTGATGGTGCTGGCGGGCACGGTAATGGGCAGGTTGGACAGCGCCACGCCGTGACGGGCAACGTTGGCGGATTGCTCTCCCACCTGGCGCCCGCAGCCGAGAATGACGTCGTCCACGGTTGCCGGATCCACGGCGCCGTTGCGTTCGAGCAACGCGTCGATGCAGTGCGCGACGAGGTCGTCGGAGCGGGTCAGATTGAACGTCCCCCGGTGGGCCTTGGCGAGCCCCGTTCTGATGCAATCGACGACGACAATGTCTTTCATGACGCTCCTCTCTGGTCTGCTGCCTCTAGTCTTCTGCGCTGCTGCCGACAATGCCTTTGTCGATCATTGCGGAAACTTCCCCCGCGCTGTACCCCTGATCGACCAGGATGGCCTCAGTGTGCTGCCCGATTGCGGGTGCCGGTCCGCGGGGTCCGACGTCCGCGGTCGCAAAGCGCATGGGCGCGTTGACGGTGTGATACGGACCCATGGTCGGATGCTCGATCGTCGGGAACATACCGAGCTCAATCGCGTGGGGGTCCTGAGGCACCTCATGCAAGCCCAGGACGGGGCCCCAGATGAGGCCGGCTTTGTCGAATATCTCACCCCATTCGTCGCGGCTTTTCTTTGCCAGCGTCGCGTCGAAGATGTCGATGAGCTCGGCCATGTTCTGATAGCGTGAGCGGGAATCGGCGAAGCGTGCATCTTCCGCCAGTTCCTCCACGTCGAGCGCCTGGCACATCCTCGTCCAGTAGGCAGCGTCGGGCAGCATGTTGAAAACCACCCATTTGCCATCGCCGCAGGGAAAGCGATTGGCGGTGATGGCGAGCATCTCTTTACGCGCCCGCCGGCGCACCGGTGCGTGATCGATTGCGGTCACCGCGTAGTCGGAAGCCTGCGTCCAGACCGCAGTCTCGTAGAGTGACGTTTCAACGACCTGGCCTTCGCCGGACCGTTCTGCGAGCCGCAACGCCGCCAGGATGGAGCCCACGAGCGCCAGGCTCGTGGTGTGGTCTCCCTGCGCAGGTCGGGCCATGGGCACAACGCCGTCATCGCCTTCCCGGGACGCGTCGTACAGACCCGAGCGACCGAAAAACGCGGTGACGTCGTAACCGGGCCGTTGTGCATCAGGCCCGGTGGTGCCGTAGCCGGTGAGGGTGGCATGCACCAGATCGGGTTTAATGGTGAAGAGCGTCTCAGGATCCAGACCGAACTTCTTCTGCCGGTTCGTCAGCAGGTTGCACATGAAAACCTGCGCACCGGCAACAAGTTCTCGAACGAGTTGTGTGCCTTCCGGTTTGTCGAGCGCAATCGCAATGGACTCCTTGCCGCGATTGTCCACGTCGAACTGAAAATCGTAGGCACGCATTGCGTCGCTGGCATCGTTGCGCTTCAGCGGGCGGGACAGGCCGCGCATCGGATCGCCGCTGAGCGGCTCCACTTTGACGACCCTGGCACCGAGATCCGCAAGAATGGCGCCAGCGCCGGGTGCGGCCATGTAGCTGTCGACTTCTATGACGACAATGTCTTCCAAGGGTGCGGTCATAGTTCTCCCTTAAGTTTGTCCTTCCCGGGGGCAAACAGCCATCATAACAGCCCGTCGAGCGCTTTCAGCATTCTCTTCAGCGCGAAGTGCCGGTAGCTGTCTTCGATGATGTTCTCGGCTTCCTCCAGGTTGAGATCGTCCTGTATGTCGAGATCGAGCCAGCCGTTGTGGCCGGTGTACATGGGAATCTCGTAGCGCTCATCGAACGTGAGCGTCGCTTGTGCCTCTTTGCCCGCCCAGACGGAGAGCTTCTGCCGGCCCTGCCGGAAATAGAGGGTGCAGAAGTTCTTTTTGCCGGCGCGAAAGCAGGGATTGCCGAACTGTTTGTCTTCGGTGGTTTCGGGCAGGCTGAGGCAATACGACCTGATCTCGTCGAGCTTCGCCGCAGCTGCGGGCGCGGCAAACGGGTCGAAGACCTCCGGGTCAATGGTTTTGGTGGGAGGCTCGATCTCGATGGTGGGGCCGAGGTCCGCGGTCAACGACTTGGGCGCCACCTCTGCATACGCCTCACGTACGAGATCCGCGATGCGCAGCCAGCTCAGCCCTTTGTCCAGATCTACGCCCAGCCAGCCTTTGGGGCCGACGTAAGGCGGCACGTAGAAGTGCTCCGGTTCGGCTTCGGTATACAGCGCCTGCGCGCCGGGTGGCGAACGCAGCCAGAGTGCCA
This sequence comes from Pseudomonadales bacterium, assembly GCA_028285415.1. Classification (GTDB taxonomy): domain Bacteria; phylum Pseudomonadota; class Gammaproteobacteria; order Pseudomonadales; family Azotimanducaceae; genus UBA4421. The sequence goes on along the minus strand of JANQPF010000009.1, from coordinate 731,772 downwards.
GGTGGCCGTCGCCGTGATGATTGATGACGTAGGTGGCAAACGTTTTGCCGTTGACGCGGAAATCAGGCGAGCCGTGCGCCATGACCTCTTCGCTCTCAGGAAACCACAGGCAGACCTCCCGGACCGCCATGCTGACGTCTTTTTCGCGTGCCATGCTCTCTCTTCCCCCCGAACCCCGATGCCTCGAGTTCTCCCGCGGGCGAGCCATCTAAGCCGAGCGGAAGAAGATGCTAGAATAGCCGTTTTCCCCATCCGGAGCATCACATGGCGCGTCGCTTCTTTGTCGTTTTGCTGGCTGGACTCTGCGGTGCTGGAGCACTTGCAGAAGAAGCCGCGCCGAGCCTCGTCGACCATGCGGAAGTGCAGGGTGCGCTCGCAATCACCGATGCCTGGATAGATGCGGTACGGGACTATGAAGGGGTACCGGGCCTATCCGTGGGACTGGTCGTGGATCAGGAAATCGTCTTCAGCAAGGGGTACGGGTATGCCAATCTCCGCCGCAAGGTGCCGGCGGACGCGGACACGATTTACAGCATCTGTTCGATCAGCAAGCTCTTCACCAGCATTGGCGTGATGCAGCAGCGCGATGCCGGCAACCTGAGCCTGCGCGATCCGGTCAAAGACCATCTGCCGTGGTTCGACATTGGCGAGCAGCACACCGCTGCCGGTCCGGCCCGCATCCACGGGCTGCTGACGCACTCTGCCGGCTTGCCGCGGGAAGTGGACTTCCCGTATTGGATGGACGGTTTTCCATTCCCTGAAAGAGACGCAATGCTCGCCCGCATCCCCGCACAGGAAACCCTCTATCCCGCGGATACGCGGTTCCAGTATTCCAATCTGGGTCTGACCCTTGCGGGTGAAATCGTCGCCGCGGCGTCCGGGCAGCCGTATGCCGACTATGTGCGCTCGCGGATTCTCGATCCCCTCGGCATGGGTGATACACGGACCTACTTTCCGAAGAAGCTGCACGGCAAACAGATGGCCCTTGGTTACACCGGGCGCAGCCGTGACCCCAAACGCTCGGTCGTGTCGCCGTTCGATACCCGGTCAATCACCCCTGCAGCAGGGTTTACCAGCACGGTCAACGATCTGGCGAAGTTTGCCCAGTGGCAGTTTCGTCTCCTTGGTCAGGGCGGTGATGCGGTCCTCGACGCGAACACGCTCCGCGAAATGCACCGCGTGCATTGGGCGGACGAAGATTGGAAAACGACCTGGGGTCTCGGTTTCAGCGTGATCAACGTCGACGGTGCGACGATGGTGGGGCACACCGGCGGCTGCCCCGGTTACATCACGGCCTTCCTGCTGGCGCCGAAGCACAAAGTTGCGGCCATTGCGTTGACCAATGCTGCTGATGGGCCGGCCGTCGCCATTGCGCGAAACCTGATGGGTACCGTGGGTCCGGCGCTCAAGAAAGCCGCGCAAGGAAACCAGGACGAAGCCGCCGGTGCGGACGATCTGTCCGTTTACGCCGGCAACTACGGAGGCGACATCTGGGGCGGCGAAACGGCGATCCGAGTCTGGGGTGATCAGCTGGCGGCGCTCGGTTTGCCGCAGGACAAAATCGACAACGTTGCAAAGCTGAAGCAGGTAGACGGGGATACGTTCGTGCGCGTCGACGATGCCGGCGATGAACGCGAGACCTGGGTTTTCCAGCGTGCCGCCGACGGCACGGTAGAAGGCATTCTGCGGCACAGTCAGATCTCCAAGCGGCTGCGTTGATCGCGCGCGCCGCTAACCGGCAACGCTGACATGGCCCGTCGGTTCTTCGGCTGGCGCATGGTCGGCGTCGCGTTCTTTGTCGACTTCGTGGCCGTCGGCTTTTTCTTCTATTCCTATGGTGTCTTTTTCAAGGCGATTGCCGCGGAGTTTGGTGACTCCCGTCTTGGCGTCGCGTTGGGCATGACTGTGACGAGCGCGGTGGGCGCCTTCGCCGCACCGCTCGTTGGACGCGCGCTCGACAACTTTCCGCTGCGCCGGGTCATCGGGGTAGGGGCAACGTCCATGGCTTTGGGCTTTCTGGGGTTGAGCCTCGTGCGAACGCCGCTCGAGTTCTATCTGGTCCTCGGCGTTTTCATCGGTTTCGGCGCAAGCAGCATGGGTAACCTCGCCACGTCCAAGCTCGTTTCCAACTGGTTCGACCGCCGCCGCGGTACTGCGCTCGGTATTGCCGCAACCGGCGTTTCCCTGTCGGGGGTCATCATGCCCTACGTCAGCGCGGAGATCATCGACACGTACGGCTGGCGCAACGGTTTCATGGTGTACGGATTCTTTACGCTTCTGGTGGTGGTGCCGTTGGTTCTGAGGCTTGTCGTGTCGCGGCCGGAAGACATTGGCATGCTGCCGGACGGTGCCCTTCAGGGAGAGCACAGGCAGCAGGAAGGCGCGGCCGCGCCACCGCCGCGCCTTTCCATGCGCACGGTTGCCCGGGAGCGGAATTTCTGGGTCATTGTGGCCACGTTCTCGTTCATTTTCTGCTGCATGAGCACAACGCTCACCCACATGGTTCCGCGACTGACCGATATGGGACACGAGCTCTCCCGGGCGTCGCTGGTCATGTCTCTGTGTGCGGGGCTCGGTGTGCTCGGCAAGTTGAGCTTTGGCTGGCTCGGCGACAAGCTGCCGATGCGGCGGCTGATGCTGATGATCATTCTGGTGCAGTTCAGCGGTCAGCTCATCATGTACCTGAACGAAACGCTGTGGCTTTTTGCTCTGGGTGCGGCGCTGTTCGGTTACGGCGTGGGGGGAGTGGTACCCATGCATGCGACGATTGTCGGCAAATCGTTCGGCCGCGAACGGTTCGGCGCGGTATTCGGGTTGATGCGACCTGCCATGTTTCCGATCCAGATTCTGGGGGTGCCCTTTGCCGGCTGGATTTTCGACGCCACGGGATCCTACGCGCTTGCCTTCCAGGTGCTGCTGGGACTCTACATGCTGGCGGCGCTTGCGGTGACCTTCTATCGCAGCCCGGAACGCCTGGCACGGCGCGCGGCCGAAGCCGCTAGCTCTGGATGAGAGCCCCGGCGGCCGTGAGTTCCTCGATGGTGGCGCCGTCCAGACCCGCCTCCGTGAGTACCTCTGCGCTGTTTTCACCGAGGCGCGGTGCGGCGCGCTCGATGTGATGCGGGTTGTCACAGAACTCCGCGGCCGGACGGGCCTGTCGGATCTGACCGTGGCCTTCCCATTCGTAAATCTCGATTGTGCCGTTGGTTGCAATCTGCTCGTCTTCGAGGAGGTCCAGCCGCGTCAGTAGCGGCGCGCTGGGCACGCCTTCGGCATCGAGGCGTGTGAGGATCTCATCGCGATCCCACGTCGCAAGTTCTGCCGCCGTCATCTGCTTTCTGAGCTCAGCGTTTTTGAATCGCACGGCCGTATTGTTGAACCGTTCGTCGTCTATCCATTCAGTTTTGTTCAGCGCGTTGCACATGCCAACCCACTCGGCGTCCGAAACGGCGCCGGCGGTGATGTAGCCGTTGGCGGTCTCGTAAATGAGATCCATGGTGCCCTGGTATTTGGTGACGTCGATCTCGTCGCCGACGAACGTGATGCCCGACATCCCTTCCGGCCAGAAGAACGACACCATCGCGTCGAGCATCGAGAGCTTGATGTGTTCTCCTTTGCCCGTGCGCTCACGGGCAAAGAGGGCGCTGGATATGGCCTGGGCGGCGGTGAGGGAAGTGACTTTGTCGGCAACGATGATGCGAAACATCTTCGGGCGCCCGGTATCCCTGTCCGCCTGTATGTCGGTTGCGCCGCAAAGCGCCTGGATGACGGGGTCGTAGACACGCTGGTGGGCGTATGGCCCCTCCTCGCCAAAGCCGCTGATGGAGACGTAGACGATGTCGGGCTTGAGCGCGCGAACGGCCGCCTCGCCGAAACCCATTCGCTCCATGGCGCCGGGACGGAAGTTCTGAATGACAACGTCGGCGGTCTTGATGAGCTTGCGCAGCGCCTCCTTCGCAGCATCGTTCTTCAAGTCCAGACAGACACCGCGCTTGCCGCGATTGCAGGACATGAACCCGGCAGTCAGCCCGTTGCGCTGGTTACCGATCTTGCGCATCTCGTCACCCTTCGGGGATTCGACCTTGATGACGTCAGCGCCCTGGTCAGCGAGCATGCGCGCGGCAACGGGACCGGACACCATGGTGGAAAAGTCGAGCACGCGTATGCCTTCTAACGGTCCTGACATGATGATCTCCCTCTGGTAGTGATGCGCAGCCACCCGACTTTCTGCGCGGCGGTTGCAGCCCGTCCAATCATAAGCCGGTCTCGCGAGCATTTCTGCGCCGTGGCGCGCCGTTTCTCTCCCTATCGGCAGCGCGGGATCAGAGCGTTGGCGTACGCTGCGCAGAAAGAACTTCTTTCATGAGCGATTCGACGTAATCTGGCGATACTCGTCCGCGCGTCCCCGGGAGGTTAACGTGAACGTCATGCGATTTTTACCCGTTTTACTGCTCATTGCGTCTGGCGGTTGCTCAGACACGTCCACCCGGTTGAACCTGTCACGTGGCCCGATCGAAGGGCTCGAAGCGGATGGTGTAAAGCGTTTCCTCGGTATCCCATACGCAATGGCGACTTCAGGGGAGCGACGCTGGGCGCCTCCCGTGGAGGTGCCCGGCTGGGATGAGGTGCGCAGCACCAAAGCGTTTGGCCCCTGGTGTCCGCAGCCAGACTTCGACCGCCGTGAGGAGGGAGAAACACACTCCGGAGAAGGGTGGACAATCTTTGTTGACGTGCCGCCGAACCCGGATACCAGCGAAGATTGCCTGACTCTGAACGTGTGGGCGCCTTCAGAGGCGTCATCCAGCCCCGTGATGGTGTTCGTCCACGGCAACGCGTTGGGCACCTCGTTTCCCGTATACGACGGCACCGCTTTCGCGCGCGACGGCATCGTCTTCGTTTCGATCAACTTTCGACTCCACACGATGGGAAACTTCGCCCACCCGGCCTTGACTCGTACGGCGGACGCGGCTGCACCGCTGGCGCGGTACACCGAAATGGACCAGCTGGCCGCCCTGCGATGGGTGCAGCAGAACATCGCTGCCTTTGGTGGCGATCCGGAGAACGTCACCATCGTTGGTAGCAGCAACGGCGGCGCCGGTATCCTGCAGATTTTGACTAACGAATCTGCCGGGGGCTTGTTTCACAAAGCCATCGTTCAGTCGGGCAACGGGTGGTGGGCGCCCTGGAGTCATTCGCAACATGAGCAGCTTGGGTGTTTGCTCGCCTCGATGGCCGGTCTCGACGGATGCAACGCGACCGTCGAGCAATTACGGGCGCTGCCATGGCATGAGCTGCCGGTTACCGGTCCCTACGCGATTGACGGACGGCTTTGGCAGAAAGGCGCGACTGAACTCATTGCGGAAGGATCCGCTCTGGACGTACCCCTATTGATCGGTTGGAACGACTTCGACGGATCGTCGCTGCGTTATTCGGCAAGGCACGTCATCGAAACCACTCATCCGGACGTGATGGCCACCTATCAGACGGGTCAGGATCGGGAACAAGACCTGGCGTACGAGATTTACACGGACCTGCATGCCGGCGCCCCGGCGCGATGGGTTGCACACCAGCTGGAGGAGGGCGAACCCTCCTATCTGTATTTGTTCTCTTATGTCCTGTCGAGCGAGCGAGACGACGTCCGGGGTGCTCAGCATGCCTACGAGCTGCCCCACGTGTTTGACAGCTGGGATGAGATCTTCCCGCCGGTCATCGGATCGTTTTTTGTCAGCGAAGAGGATCTCGAGATGACCCGGATCATGCACGCCTGCTGGGTATCGTTTGCGGCAACGGGGAAGCCGAGCTGTCCCGGCGCGCCTGATTGGCCGGCCTACAACCGGGCATCTGACCAACTCATGGAGCTGAATCTCACGCCGAGGGTGCTTAGCCGCTACCGCGCTGATCAGCTTGATGCGCATGAGCGGCACATGAACCACTACTTCGAGCAGTCGGTGGCCAACGTCGAAGCGCTCCTGGAAAACGGCGTGCAGTGATCGGCGATCGACCATTGCCCTGGCTGGGTGCTTCGCTAACTCATTGATTTTGCTCCACTGTCACCCCTGTTTCGGGTAGATTTCGGGTTCGTGTCGTGTTCCGGAGCCGGATTTGGTCTGAGGATGACGACACCTCGAAGCCACGGGAAGCGCAATGATTGTACGCAAGCTACGACTCCGCAACGGCTGGTCCCAGGACCAGCTGGCAGAGTTGACCGATGTCTCCGTTCGCACGATTCAACGCGTCGAACGCGGGCACAAACCCAGCTTGGAAACAGCAAAAGCGCTGGCAGCCGTGTTCGAGGTCGATGTCACAACGTTCATCACGGAGCACGAAATCATGACTAACTTCGACCAAGACAACCCAACGCCATCCAGTGAGCACCTGCAACCCGATGAGGCGGAAGCGCTCGAGTACGCAAAAGGCGTCAAGGACTTCCTCAGCGGACTGATCGCCTACGTCATTCTGGCCATCGTTTTCTTTTCAGTCAGGGGCTTCGATGAGCCGCTTCTGTACTGGGTATTCGGTGGTGTCGGGCTGGGGCTCATTGTGCACGGGCTGATGTCCTTTGAGGTCATCCGCCTGCCGTTTCAGGACCTCGAGCGGAAGGTGGCTGAGAAAAGGCTCGGCCGTAAGCTTTAATTTCGCTCAACGTTCATCGTGGCGGCATGCTCCTGCCCAGTGAGTGGGAGCAAGCCGTCCGGCAAGGAGACGTCGACGTCGCCATAGATTCAGATGAAACCGAAGAATGTATTTGGAGGTTGGTGGTGATCAGAGCAGGTTGCAGACTAAGCGTCGTCATACTCGTCTTGTACACCGGCTACGCCGTGCCAGGTGATGACTCGGATCTCACCAGGAAAATAGAAGCACATCTCAGGACTGTTAATCCAAACGCGGCTGTCTTGGTCATGCGTAAAAAGCAAACGCTCCTTGCACGTGGGTATGGGTTTGCGAGTTACGAAAGCGCTTCACCCATCGAGCCGACTACGCAGTTTCTGATCGGATCGATAACAAAACAGTTTACGGCGACTGCCATCATGATGCTGTTCGAAAACGGAATGCTTGATCTGCACGCTCCGGTTTCCGAGTACTTAGACGACCTCCCGGCCAAGTGGCAGCAACTGACAGCTCATCAGTTACTCACGCACACGTCGGGGCTGATGCACTCCTGGGCACTGGAAGGGTTTGCTGCCACCATGGCCGAGCCCCGCGACGTGCACGAGACATTGGCGCGGTTTCACCAGGAACCGCTATTGTCTGCACCTGGAACAGAGTTCAACTACAGCGGCGTTGGGTACTTTTTACTTGCCGCGCTCATCGAGAAACTATCCGGTGAAACCTACGAATCGTATTTGTCCAGCGAAGTCTTTGGGCCGCTTCAAATGTCGAACTCAGGAGCGCATTCGCCAGAGCAAGATTTAGACAATCTTGCCGAAAGCTACATGTATCGCGACGACAAGCGAATACGCTCCCCAGATATCCATACCCCTATTCTCACAGGTGGAGGAAACCTGTACTCGAGCATCGAAGACATGGCTAAGTGGTGCAATGCAATGATTGGCAACGAACTCTTGACCCATTCCTCATTCAAACGGATGTACTCGACAGAATTGAACAACTTTGGATACGGCTGGGGCGTCCACACAGACGATCGTGGCATCGCCTACCGAGCGCATGCCGGTGGGGTTGTTGGATTCAACTCAGTGATTGTCGTCGCGCCTGAGTCTGAGCTCTGTGTAGTAGTGCTAAGCAACGATTTTCGGGCAAATGCACCTCGAATTGGATTCGAGCTGTTCAAATTAGCGACTACGCCCTCATCTGACGAAGGAGTCGGCGTCGACTGACTGTACCGTCATGAGATTCGGGTCATTTGTGAGATTTCGGTGATCCGGCTATTCGCGACCGACAACGGCCATTCACGACACATACTCATTCGGATAATCTGCTTGCATGCTTCTGCTATGCACAGCCAACTCCCCTTATTCGCGAATCATTCGCGTCGTCGCGATGGAGCTGGGCCTCGATCTGCCCATTGAGATTGTTGGTGTTCGGAATAGAGCTGACAGATTGCTGGCGTTTAATCCCGCGGGTAAGGTCCCAACGCTTCTGCTGGATGACGGAAACGTATTGGCCGAAAGTCGTCCGATTTGTGAATATCTTGAGCGCGTTGCTCAAAGGAGAGTTCTGGCTGAAATTTCTGATGGCCCGGGACGACAACTCGAAGGCATCGCCAACGGGTTTGTTGATGGTGTGGCCGTATGGGTGAGGGAAGCTAGAAGAAAAACCGAAGACCAATCGCGGGACATACTCGCACTGGAAGAAGCTAGAGCGAAACGCTGCATTCAGTATTTTGAGAAACTTGATTTGCCGACATCACCGCTCAACTTCGCGCTGATTTCGCTTTTCAGCGGGCTCGATCTGATGACTTTGAGAGTGCATGGCTCCTGGTCAGAAGAATCCCCTGAACTTGCTGAGTGGCATTCCACGCTCGGTGAAATGGACGTGTTTCGATCTACCCGGCCAGAAACGAATCCAGCTTAAATTGACTGTTGTTGGCTCGAGAGCTGCCGCTCGCGCTTGATCGAGTGAAGGTCCGCTTTCGGCCAACTGCAGCCATTCACTTATTCGCAGACGACAAGGCGATTTGGTTGCCTTCGCTGTCTTCAAACTCTGCTACCCAGAAGGTGCCGGTGAACGTCTTTTTGTATGCAATCTTACCGCCATGCTTAACGGCACGGTCTAGAGCCTCGTCAATGCTCTCAACGAAGAAGTAAATGCGAGGTCCTGAATTCGATGGAACGTAACTCTTTCCTTTGGCAAGCGCACCTGAAATACCCCCGCCATTTTCGTCAAACGGAAAGAGAGCCATGTCGTTATTGTCAATCGCCGTTCTTGTGAGAACCACTGAGAACACAGCCTGATAAAACTCTATAGCCCTATTCATATCTGATACAGGAATTTCGAAATAGGAAACAGGATTCGCGATCATCGACTCTTGATCCTTCGCACTAGCTGGTGTGGATAAAGCCATTACCAGAAGAGCACATACCGTTCCTTGATAACAATATGGGCGCATACAAATGTTCCTCCATGCTTAGACGTTAACTCTCGCCACGCCTCATTGCGAACGTCGGCTCCGGGTCGGAAAGAGGCGCTCGGCAACGATATTCTCACGAGCGGCTTTCGACCCAAAGCGGACGTGCCTTTGTGTGCTTCTCAATGATCGACAAGATTATGTAGCATCAGAATCCTGTCATCATTGGGCCCTAGGTACTCCCCAACGACTTTAGCTACGTGGTCAGAATCGAGACATCCAATGGAGTGCATTTCAGCGAGGTCAGCCCAATCCTTGGTTCTATTAAAAAATACCTTAAAAACAGCCAAGTCCCCGCAGCTTAAGAACGCGATTTGCTTCTCGGCGAAACTCCTTACTTGCACGCGTTTCGATACTTCTTCGTGAAATGAGGTCCCATTGAGAAAAATGTCAAGCGGGTTACTCCCCCACCACAGACGAACTTGAGTATCACGCTCAGCGTTCTGAATGTCTTTCGAGTTAACCGAAACTTCTTTCGGAAGTGCGCGCACGACATCGATGAACCGGCTTGCCTCAACGAAAACGTTCATGTCGATGTCGATTGTTCCGCGGGATACGCCAGTGCACCAAGCCAGAGCCAACGCCCCGCCGAAGGCCATATGGATACCCGCTTCCGCTAGGTGTTCATGGATCTGTACAACTTTCTCGACATAGCTGGGCTCGCTCGACTTTCTTTGCTCTGACTGCACCTGAGCAGCCTGTGAAGACTCGCGAGCATTCTCGACTTGTCCAACGACTGTTAGTAGCTTCCGAAAGCCATCGTTCCAGTCGCGGTAAAGATCAACCCAATGTAGGTCCGAAATTCTCTCCCGTGAGCTAATTTCCCAATCCGGAATCTCAATGTTGGACAAGCGCACCGGAATAAAGAACGCTTGATCAGCTGGACGCTGACGTATTTCGTCCAGAGCAAGTTGGATCTCTTCGTTCATGTATGAGCGACTTCGGTTCTCCGAGGCCTCGGAAAAGCATGCTATAAAAAACGCGCCCTCCCTGATGGCCTCACGAATCGCGTTTTTCCATCGCGACCCCGGGGATAGTTCGTCTCGATCCAACCAAACTTGCGTTCCATTTCTCCTAAGCCGTTCGGCTAATCTTTTCACGACCTCGCTATCCTCACTCACGTATGAGATGAAGATGTGCGGTTTCCTTTGGTCCACGGTACCTCCACAATATCGCATGCATGGACGACTGCCCGCGCTTGGCATTTGACCATACTCACCAAGATCATAGCCCGATGGAAAGGGCGGAGCGAATAATCAGCTCGAGTGACTTATACCGAACTAGAGAATTCCTGACGCTTCCACACCATCGACGAGTGGCTGCTTCTGGCCGGAACCTGCCCTTCAGCAGGCTAGAGTTGAATGACCGTTTCCGTTTCTAACACGAGAACTAACTAATCAGGAAACCCTCATACCCGTTCTCTTTGACCTGGTCACAAGCTTCCACATAGGCGGGAATGCCACCCGGGTATCCGATCAGGCGATTGGACTTGCCCTCGATGTTGGCGCCGGTGTACCAGCTTGCCGTTTTGGCAATCAACGTAGCGTTTGCGGTTTCATCATGGTGGGCTACCCAGGCGGCTTCAAGCTCGGCCGTCGCTTCGATCGCGGAGCCACGATTGAGCACGTAACCAATGCACTCGCTGATCCACTCCACAGAGTGCTGTACGCAGGTCGGCGCGTTACAGAAAGCGCCTGCAGGCGACAGCGGTGTTGAGGTCAGGAACAGGTTCGGAAAGCCGTGCAGCTGCATGCCAATGGCCGAGCGAATGTCCTGTCCCCACACATCGGCTAACGATCGATTGTCACGCCCCCGCACGTCGATGTTCGTCAGTGCGCCGGTGACAGCGTCGAAGCCGGTTGCGCAAATCACCACGTCAACGGGAATCTCCTGCTGTGTGGTTTTGATCGCGTTGGCTGTCAACGACACGATGGGTTCTTCGTGGACATCGATCAGCTGCACGTTGTCGCGTGCGAACGCTTCGTAGTAACCCGTCTCCAGCGGTACGCGATGTGTGCCGAAGCCGTGATCGTCGGGTATCAGCTTTTCACGAAGTACCGGGTCATCTATCCGGGCGCGAATTTTCTCCTTCACAAACTCGGAGACTTCTTCGTTGGCCTCGGGTTCCATGAGTTGTTCAGCGAACGAACCTACCCACAGGGCAAGGTTCCCCTCAGCGTACAGCCGCTCCATGTTTGCCAGTCGTTCGGCGGGATCAACGTCGGCCCACAGACGCTGTTCGATATCGAAATCGAATCCGCCGAACGTTTCGCGGGTCCGATTACGTAGTTCTTCCCGGCGCACGGTCAGCGGCTCCGCGTCTGTATAGGGATAGTTCTTCATCGGGATGGTGTAGTTTGCGGTGCGCTGAAACACAGTCAGCTCGGCTACCTCAGGGGCGATGGTCTGTATCACCTGTATACCCGTTGCCCCGGTACCGATGACGGCAACCCGCTTGCCTGCCAGGGGGATGTCGTCTTTGGGCCACAGGGAGGTGTGCACGATGGTGCCGCCGAATTCGTCCTGGCCGTCGATTCCGGGAATGACGGGTTTGCTGAGCGGTCCCATGCAGCTGACGACAAATCGGGCAGACAGCTGGGTGCCGTCCTCAGTGTCAACCATCCAACAGGCAGATTCTGCCGACCAGATGGCGCGTGTCACACGTTGGTTGAACTGTATGTCCCGTCTGAGATCTAGACGGTCGGCCACCCAGCGCAGATAGCGCTCGGTTTCCGGCTGCGAGGGAAAACGTTCTGACCATTGCCACTCCGTCACCAGTTCGTCGGAGAACAGAAACTGATACACGTTTGCCGGTGAATCTGTCCGAGCGCCGGGGTAGCGATTCCAATACCAGGTGCCGCCCACGTCGCTGCCAGCTTCCAGAACCGTCGCGGAAAGGCCCATCTCACGCAGGCAGTGCAGCTGGTACAGCCCTGCGAATCCAGCACCGATGACAATCGCGTCGTATTGCGGTGCGTCGAGTTGTCTTGCCTCAGCCATAAGTCTTTCCCCTTCTTATTTTCACTCATTCCCGTCGGAAGAGGTTACACTATTGATCGAAGTGGTTTGTTCCACCGTTCGGACCTCGTTTGGCTCTGAGGCTCGTCGGTCGCTACGCACCAAATCTGATGTAGGCACTCGATGATTCAATCTACAAACACGGCTACGAAATTCAATCGCCAGTGGTGGCGCACCGTTTAGGTAGCGACACTGTTCTGGTCTGTCGCTGATCTTACCGGCGGCAGGCTCCCCATCGAGACAACTGTTTCCGGTCCGATCCTCAACCGGAGATAGAGAATGAAAAAACAAACCCTCCTCAGTGGCATTGCCCCTTCCGGCAGGCTGACGCTCGGCAACTACCTGGGTGCCATCCGTAACTGGGTGGCACGCCAGGACCAGTACAAGTGTTTCTTTCCCCTTGTCGATCTGCACGCAGTTACCGTCCGCCAGGACCCGACGACGTTTGCAGACCGCTGTCGCGACTTCGTGGCACTTTATCTGGCGTGCGGCGTCAATCCGCAAACGAGCGTCGTCTTCGCACAATCTCATGTGGCGGAGCACTGTGAACTCGCTTGGATTCTTCAATGCTACACGCAGGTCGGTGAGCTCAATCGAATGACGCAGTACAAAGACAAGAGCCGCAGGAACAAGGGAGACATGAACGCCGGTCTCTTCAGCTACCCCGTGCTCATGGCGGCGGATATTGTTCTCTACAAAGCCGACCTCGTGCCCGTCGGCGAAGATCAACGGCAGCATCTCGAGCTGACCCGCGACGTAGCGGGCCGTTTTAATGGCCTGTTCGGCGACGTGTTCCCGATCCCTGAGGCTTACATCCCGGATTCTGGCGCCCGCGTCATGAGCCTTCAGGACCCCACAAAGAAGATGTCGAAGTCTGATACCGTCGCCGCGAATGTCATCGCGCTGCTGGATGATCCCACGGACGTGGCGCGGAAGATCAAACGCTGCGTGACCGACTCGGGGAACGAGATTGTGGTGCGCGAGGACAAACCAGGCGTGTCCAATCTGCTGAACATCCTGGCGGCGGTCACCGAAACCACAACGGCTGCGCTCGAGAACGAGTACGTGGGGCAGGGTTATGGCCGATTGAAATCAGACGTTGCCGACGCGGTCATTGCGCTGCTTGAACCCATCCAGGCGCGGTTCAGTGACCTGCGCTCGGACGAGCTGGCGTTGGATGCGATGCTGGCGGCCGGTGCGCTCGAAGCTGGGAAAACCGCACGGCGTACGGTGCAGGAAGTCCATGGCGCGCTTGGATTCATTCCGAAGTCGAGCAGGGTCGGACCCCGAGCCTGAGACCATCTCCCGTCATCGAATCGCGCGCGTCAGTCCTCGCTGTTGGCTTCGTTGCGATCGCTGTAAAACAAAGCAATCTTGTTTCCCTGGGGGTCGCGGAGGTAGCCAACATAAAAGTGCGGGCCGTAGGCTTCGCGGAAACCGGGTGGACCTTCGTCGGTACCACCGGCCGCAAGCGCTGCCGCGTGCAGCTCACGGACCTGTTCTCGACTGCGGGCTTCAAAAGCAATCATGGTGCCGTTGCCCGCTGAAGCGGGTTGTCCGTCGAATGGCGGCTTCACGTAGAGCTCCGGTAGCGCAAACGTCTGCCCGGGTTGCTCGGGCAGCGCGCAGCTCAAGCCCCCGTGTACCTCCTCCAGCTGGTATCCGAGATCCGGCAGCAACGCCGAATAGAATTGTATCGCGAGCGCAATGTCGTTAGCGCCGATAGTCATGTAGGCGATCATAAGAGGGGCTCTCAGTCGAGAATGTGGTGACTTAGCGGCGCGGGATTATAACAGCACGGAACGGGATCAGGCGTAGTGCGCCTTCAACAGTTGCAGCTGTATTTCTCCAGGCGGACGGCAACAGATCTGCACGGCTTCCGGCAGCACGTGCTCGGCCACGTACGGCTCGAAGCTCGTCCGGGAAAACGGTCTGAGCGTCTGCATTTCAATCTCTATGGAGAACCCCTGTACCACGGGTAGCACGACAACAGTGGTCGCGTCGCGCAGGAGATCGAGGAGCTCGTCCTGCAGACGATGCTGCGCATCCCGGTTCGGATCCACGCCCTTGACGAGATACTTCAGGATACAGGCAATGCTGACTTCGCTCACTTGCCCCCCAGCTTGTACGCAACGACGTGGTCACCGGAAGGCAGCGGCGAGGTGAAGTGTCCGCCGGCGGCAACCACCACGTACTGCTTGCCTTCGTAGGTATAGCTCATTGGCACCGCGTTGCCGGTGGTTGGCAGCGCGTCGTGCCAGAGCTCGGCACCGGTTTCGATGTCGAGCGCCCGGATGTACCCGTCCGACGTGGCGGCGATGAAAATCAGACCGCTGGCGGTGACCATGGGGCCGCCCATCTCGATGCCGCCGTCGATGAAGTGATAAATGGGCCAAGGCGCGAGGTTTTCGAGCGTGCCGAGTGGTTCCTGCCAGAGGATTTCCCCCGCTTCGAGATCAATTGCGGCGAGCGTTGCCCACGGTGGCTTTGTACAGGGGGCGCCGAGATTGGAGGTGATTGGCGCCATGATCACGCAGTAGTCTGAGCCATGTTGCGGAAATGGGAGACCTTCAGGGCAGTCACTCTGTCTGGTGAGCTGCACCTTGATGGGCATGTGCTTGGTGTTGGCGATCATGATCTTGCGTTCCAGATCAACCGCCGGGGCACCCCAGTTGTTACCGCCGAGATTGGACGGGTAAAACGCCGTGCCGTCGAGGCTGGGTGGGGTATAGATGGGACCCGTGGTCATGTTCTCCAGCTGCTCGCGGCAGTTGGCCTCATCCCACGGGGTAAATCCCCAGGCGTCGTCCGGCGTGATACCCAGCTGGTGCAGCGGCGGTGGCTTCGTCGGAAATGGCTGGGTAGGGCTCAAATACTCGCCGGGCACCGCACCGGTCTGTGGTACCGGCCGCTCCTCGACGGGATGCAGGGGTTTGCCCGTCTCCCGATCCAGCACGAACGTCAAACCCATCTTGGTGACCTGGACAACCGCGGGTCGAGTTTTCCCGTCAATGGTGAGATCCACGAGCGTCGGCTGTGCCGGTACATCGTAGTCCCAGATGTCGTGATGCACGGTCTGATAGTTCCAGACGACCTCGCCGGTGTCGCCATCGAGCGCTACCACCGAGCTCGAGTAGTAGTCGAGGTGGCCGTCGCGGGCGCCGCCGTAGTAGTCGGGGGACGAATTGCCGGTCGGCACGATGACCAGATTGCGCGCTTCGTCCACTGAAATCGTCGACCAGACGTTGGTGGTGCCGGGCACATAGTTGCCGGCAGCGTCTTTGGCCGGTTTGTCCGGGTGCACGGGGTTCCAACCCCATGCGAATGCGCCGGTGCGCAGATCATAAGCGCGCACGACGCCGGACGGGATGTCGGGGCGGCGGCTGTCCATGACAAACGCGCCGGTCACAACTTTGTCACCGATGATCGCGGGTGCGCTGGTGATGCTGTACTCGAACCCTTCGTGGGGATTCAGACCTTCCGCGAGGCTGACCTCGCCATTTTCTCCAAAGTCGGCGCAGCGTTTACCGGTGGCGGCGTCCAGGTTGATGATGCGCGCATCCAGCGTGCCGAGAATGATCCGCGACTCGCAGATGCCGGTGTCGTTGTCTTCATCGACCCAGTAACTCACCGCTCGACAGTTGGTGATGCCTTCGTCGGCCATGTCGACCTTGGGGTCGAATATCCATTTTTCTGCGCCGGTGGCGGGATCCAGGGCGAACACGCGATTGAACGGCGTGCAGTAATACAGCGTGTCCTCAACCATGATCGGCGTCACAATGAAGCTTGTCGGCCGGGTCCTGATCGTGTCTTCGGTGACGGTTTCATCCAGCGACTGCGTGCCGGCGACGTAGTCGCCGGAACGGTGTGTCCACGCTACCTCCAGCTGGCTGACGTTACCGGCGTTGATCTGGGTCGCCTCGGTGTAGTGTCCACCGCCTGGCGCGCCGCCGTAAGCCGGCCAGGTGATCGACGCCTCCTCGGCGTTGGCGGTTGTGGCTGCAAACAGGATCAGGCTCGAGACGAGCTTGCCGCGCATGTGTATCCCCCTCTCATTCGCTTTAGCCGGCTCACGCTCTCCTTGCCGGTCCGCACGCATTAAAACAGGTACACTCAGCGCCTCGCAAATGCGGGCACGAGATATGCTGAGAGCGCTGTTCGTACTGGGGAGTATCTGCACGATGAGTCAGGCAGTTGCCGAAGAGATCCGGGTCAGTCGTATTGGCGATGCACCGATTGTGCACGCCGGGCTCGACCCCAGCATCGGCGTGAACATCCAGGGCCCATCGCTCATCAGGGTGCCCGACTGGGTGACGGAACCGCTTGGCCGCTACTACCTGTACTTTGCCGATCACAAAGGCGCGTACATCCGGCTGGCTTACGCTGACGCGTTGACCGGTCCCTGGCAAATTTACACCCCCGGCAGCCTGCAGCTTGCGGATTCCCACTTTCTCACTTCACCGCCGCCGGTGAGCGATGATCAGCGCGTGGAGATTGAAAAGGCGTTTGCCGCGGCCGGGATCCGTGTTGCCCACGATGTCGTGGAGGAGGTGACGGCGCCGCACATTGCCTCGCCGGACGTGCACGTGGATGATGCGAATCGACGCATTCTCATGTACTACCACGGACTTGAGGGCGTTGGTCATCAGGTCACACGCGTTGCCGAGTCGCACGACGGCGTACACTTTCAAGCGCATCCGCAGGTGCTCGGTCGGACGTACCTGCGCGCGTTTGCCTGGGACGGCATGACCTACGGGCTTGCGATGCCCGGGCAGTTCTATCGCGGCGCAGATCCGCTGGGTCCGTTCGAAGCCGGTCCGCTGCTCTTCAACAAAGACATGCGTCACGCCGTGGTCCTCAGACGCGGGTCGACTCTATACGTCTTCTGGACTCAGGTTGGCGAGGTACCCGAGCACATCAAGCTCAGCACCATCGATCTGCGACCGGACTGGCGCAGCTGGCAGGCTTCTGCCGGCGTGGAGGTGCTCCGCCCCGAACGTGCCTGGGAGGGTGCCGATGCGCCTTTGGAACCGTCGGTGCGCAGCACCGCGTATGGACTCGTGAACCAACTGCGCGACCCGGCTGTCTATGAGGAGGACGGCGAGGTGTATCTGGTCTACGCGTATGGGGGCGAGTCTGGAATTGGACTGGCAAAGGTGGTGTTCAATGATGAACCGGGTTAGGTGGATTGGCCCCTTACTCTGCGCGCTCCTTGCAGGCGGCGCCGGGGCGATGGAGGCGGACTGGCAACCGGCCAAAGAGGAAGACGGCGTCAGCGTTGCAACCGCGAAGATCGGCAATTCGAAGTTCGTCGCGTTTCGCGCGGAAACACAGATCAATGCTTCCGTGCAGGAGATTCTTGCGGTCCTCACCGACCACGAGAGCTATCCGGAGTGGTACGACAACTGCAAAGAAACTGAGGTCATCGAATGGGGTGAATCGCAGAGCGCCCTCGTCCGCGTGACCATCAAGACGCCTTTTCCACTTGCCAACCGCGACGCGGTCAACTACGTCACGATTGAACCCGGGGACAATGGCACGATGGTGCGCATGGTCAGCCTGCCCGACCGGGCGGCGGAAGTGAAAGGCCTGGTCCGCATGTCCGTCGCGGACGGCTCCTGGTGGCTCGAACCCAACGGCGCGGGCACCCGGGTGGTGCATTTCTACAATGCGGATCCCGAAGCCCGCGTGCCCGCATGGATGGTGAACCGGTTTGTCGTGGACGGTCCGATCAGAACGCTGCGGGCGCTCAGAGAGCGGGTAGAGGCCTGAGCTGCCGCTAGGCCACGGCCAGCGTTTTTTTCGGCGGTCGGGCTGCCCAGAAGCACAGGGAGCCGGTGAGGGAAACGAATGCCATGCTGGTGAATGCAAGCTGGTAGTCCCCATGGATGTCGTACATCACGCCGCAGATGATGGGTCCAGCCGTCATGCCGATCATCACAATCAGCGACGAGATACCCATGATGGTGCCGAACGACTTCGGGCCGAAGTAGTCTGCTCGCAGCGCCACCATCTGCGGTCCGCGGATGCCCCAGCCCAGACCGTGGAAGATCACGAATACGGCCAGCCACCAGTAGTTGGTGGCATAGGTCACCGCCAGCAGCCCAATGAAGTGGCCCAGCATGCAGAGCACGCAGAGCAGGCGCTTGTTCATTCGATCGCCCAGATAGCCGCCGAGGAAAAGCCCGATCAGCTGCACGCCGGTCATGAAGCTGAACACCACGCCCGCGGCAACCTTGGAATACTCGAGGCTCGTGATGAGATGCGGGATGAGGTGCGCGAGCATCGAGGACACGGTGAGCAGAGACAGACCGTGTCCGAGAGAGATCAGCCAGAACGAGGGTTCGCGCACGGCTTCCTGCCAGGTGAAGCTCACTTGGGGCACATAGTCCTGGTGTTCAGCGTGCGCGCCGTCGTCCTGGATGATCAGGCCATCAGGCACTTCACCGATTTCGTCGGGGCGGTGACGGACCAGTTGGACGAGCGGACCCGCAATCAGCAGCACCATGAGTCCGGAGACGATCGCCATGGTCCGCCAGCCCCAGGCTTCCAGGCCGAGGATGACAATCGGCACGCTCAAGCCGCCGAGAGAAAAGCCGATCTGCGACCAGGCAACCGCCTTGGCTCGATGCCGATCGAACCAGTTCACGAGCGACACCATCAGCGTTGCAAAGCCGCCCAGGCTCGAGCCCAGAGCAATCAGGATGAACGCCACGAAGTAAGAGGGAATGGAATTCACCATGCTGAAGGCAAAAAAGCCCAGGCCGAAAATCAGCGTGCCGATGGTGAGAATGATGCGCGGACCAAACCGGTCGACCAGCCAGCCCTGCAACGGTCCGAGCAGGCCGCTCTCGAGCCGCGTCAGCGCAAACGCCAGGGAGAGCACCGACATGCTCCAGCCAAACTCTTCCTGCATCATGACCGCGTAAGCGCCGTAGGAGTGCATCCAGGTCATCGCGGCCAGCCACTGCACGCCGCTGCAGGCGGCAACAATCCACCAGCCATAAAAGACCTTGCCACCGGGACGAAACAAAGCGTTCATCCGTGGCTTCACTGTGCGCAAACGCTGAAGCATGCGACCATGATACGTGATCGCCTGTTGCATTTGGGTCTCAATGCGGGAATCTCTGCCTCGTGCAGGCGGAAATGCTGCCACGGCAGGGAAACTCCCGGACTGAACGCACCAGACGCCAATTGTCTGCCCTATTGACGATGTCTGGTTGCGCGAGGGTGTGATCGTGTCGCTTTACGGCAATCCGGCTGCTACGGTACAACAGCGGTACGGTCACTTGTTGCGGCGGCTCGAGATGAGCGTCCCACGCAGACTCGATCCAATGATGAACAGCTGAACCTGATTCTCAGTGTCCTGAGTGATGATTCGTAATGAGCATAACGCCTGAAAAACATGCCCTGGTTCTGAGCGGCGGCGGGGCGCGCGCGGCCTACCAGGTAGGCTGTCTGCGTCACATTGCCCAGGCAATGCCCGAGTATCGTCCGCAGATCCTGACGGGCGTCTCGGCGGGCGCCATCAACGCCGTCCACCTGGCCTCGTCACGGGGCAGCTGGCCGGAAGCCGTCGCCAAGCTGAGCGATCTGTGGCTGAGCCTGGAAACCGAACGCGTCTACGCCACCGAGTTCAGCTCCATCATGGCGCGGGTGTTCAAGTGGGGGCTCAGGGTAATCAGCGGCGGCCGCCTGGGCCACGCGGATCTGCGCGGCATGGTGGACAACCGGCCGCTCCGGGAGTTTCTGCGCGCCGGTCTGCCGATGGAGGGTGATCGAATTCTCGGCATCGAGGAGAATCTCGCCGAAGGTCTTCTGCAGTCGCTCGCCATCATCACCACAAACTACGGATCCGGCCGCTCCGTCGCCTGGGTGGAGGGGGAGAGCGACGTGCTCTGGGAGCGCGGACAGCTCAGAGCCAGGGATGTCGACATGACCCTGGATCACGTCATGGCGTCTGCTGCGCTGCCGATGTTCTTTCCCGCGGTGAAGCTCGAGAACATGTGGCACGGTGACGGTGGCATCCGGCTGACCGCGCCGCTGTCGCCAGCTCTGCATCTCGGCGCCACCCGCATTCTGGCCGTCTCTCCCCGGGCCAAACCGACAACGTCCCTACCGCCCGATCTGCGCGATCCGTACCCCTCACCGGCACAGATTGCGGGTGTGCTGATGAACGCCGTCTTTCTCGACATGCTCGACTACGACGCGCTGCAGATGAACCGCATCAACCGTCTGGTCGATCAGCTCGCTGAAGAGGAGCGCGGCGACATGCGGAAAGTTGAGGTCATGGTGCTGCGCCCGCGCGAGGATCTCGGCAAGCTGGCCGGGGAACACGAGCTCAACATGCCCCGCGCGTTCCGGTTCTTCGAACGCGGCCTCAACGATCGCAACGCGCGCAGCAGCGATGCCCTCAGCATGGTGATCTTCGAGCCCGAATATCTGGCGATGCTTATCCGCATGGGCGAGGAAGACGCCGCGGCGCGCAGCGATGAGATTGAGGCGTTTCTGCGCGGCGAAGCCTGCTCGACGCCGCTCTGGTAAGGTTCCGCATATCTTGATTCGGGAGCTGTCATGGCTCACTACATCGACGGATTCGTCTTACCCCTGCCACGGGATCGCCTGGATGACTATCAGCGTCTGGTTGCCGCCATTGCGGAGATCTGGAAAGAGCACGGCGCGCTCGACTACCGGGAGTACGTGGGCGACGACATGGTGCTGGAAGGCACGCGTTCGTTCGTTGAATGCGCTGCCGCAGCCGGGGATGAAGTGGTCATCTTCGGTTGGGTCGAGTTTGCCTCCCGGGAAGCTCGTGACGCGGTGAACGAGAAGGTTGCCGCGGACCCGCGAATGGCAGAGTTGATGAACGCCTCAAGCTCGGGCTTTACCGCCGAGCGGATGGCCTACGCTGGATTCAGGCCCCTCGTCTGACGCATGGCGCAGGCTTAGCCTAGCGCCCGAAGCAGTTGGCGTAGTACGTCACCGTGCCCGGCCAGTCGCTGAAGATGCCGTCGATGCCTGCTTCCTCCGACAGCGCATGCAACACCTCGAGCATCTGGCTCTCTTCGGCAATGTACCCGGGGAGGTTCATGTACAGCCAGTTTCGCGGGTCGGTCGCTTCTCCCGCCTCGAAGGTCCAGGTAATGAGCCGCAGGTCCGCTTCCCGGGCGAAGCGGGCGTACTCGCTTGCCTGAAGCTTGCCGTGCGCATCACGGACGAGGAGCATCGGCATCGGCGGGGCGAGCGTGGTCACGCCCGACGCCTTCAGCGCCTGCATGCCTGCCAGCGTTGGCCGGAAACCGGGGTCGCGACCGCGCGGATCGAGATAAACCACCTGGCCCGCAAAGTCCGGATGGTTGGCAATCCAGTGCCGGACATCGTCGATGTTGAACGACTGCGGATGCACACGGGACGGATCGATGCGGGCTGCCACATACTCGGCAATCAGCCGGTCCGCGTACTGCTTTTGCGTCATGCCGGCGAAAGGCATCTCAACCTGGGGTGCTTTGAGCTCGGGTATGAAGTCAGCGCCGAGGCGGTCTATGAGCGCAATGCTCTCGCCGTGGGTCAGGAGCGTTCCGCATGCTGGCGCCTCTACCGCGACCTTGGGAGGTGGTGCGGACAGGTAGGCGGCGATTGTCGTTGCCGCCGGGTCGACGACATCGCGTCGACCGCACAGGCTTTTGAACTCGTCGAGTGTCAGCTCGCTGGTGCAGCATTGCGCGTCTGCCGGCGTGTTTTCCGCGGCGGGTGTAAACGGTTTTCGGCAGGTCCCGGCCAGCGGCGTCTGCAGAATGTTCGTGGTCCGATGCAGATCACATTGAGAGTGGCGGCAAACGAGCGTGCCGTCTTTGGTGAACGTGACGTCACATTCGATGATGCCTGCGCCCAGACGTGCGGCAGCTCGGTAACTCTCGGCAGTATGCTCTGGATAAGCGAGCGGCGCACCGCGGTGAGCAATCGAAAAGTTGGTGCGCTCGAAACGGCCGCTGCTGCAACTGACAAGGGTTTGTTTTAACGTGGAGTCAGGCAGCCCGGCGACGAGCGCCACCGGGCGCGGACCCGGATCAATCGTGCTGCAGGCGGCTGTGCTCGCAAGCCACAGCACGAACAGCACGCGCCGTTTGAACTGATGAATCATGGCACTGATATTACAGAGTTTTCGTGAAGTAGAAGTGACGTCGTGGGTTGGCGAATGCATGGCCTCGGTGCGTGCCTGGGCGGATCTTCACGGCTACGCCTACCGGTTTGTTGGCGACAAGCTCTTCGACGTCGTACCGGACTGGTACATGGCCAAGGTGGGTAAGCGTCTGCCTGTCGCGGCCGATCTTGCCCGTTTGATCTGGATGCAGAATCTGCTTGCAGCGGGTGAAGCGGATGTTGTGGTCTGGGCGGATGCGGACTTCCTGGTGTTTGCGCCCGAAAGGCTGACCGTCCCGGCCGAAGGCAGCAGCTCATTTTTCGGGCGCGAGCTCTGGTTGCAACACGATGACAGCGGCCGGGTGCGGGCGTACCGCAACGTACACAACGCCTACTGCGGTTTCCGTATCGGAAATCCGGTGCTGCCGTTCCTGATTGATACGGTTGAACGCCTGGTTGCAAGGGTTGATGCCACACACCTGGCGCCGCAGTTTGTCGGTCCCAAGCTCCTGACGAGCCTGCACAACATCGTCGGCTTCGACGTCGAGGAGCGCGCCGGCGCTATCTCGCCGCTCATGATGGACGCGCTCCTGAACGATGATCATGACGTCATGGCCGCGTTCAAGAGTCGTCAACAGGCGCCGCTTGCCGCCGCTAATCTCTGTGCGTCGCTGCACGTCGAGGACGGATTGCGCATGACCGCGCTCCTCGCTCGACTGAGAGAATTCAGAAATGGACTGACATAGACAGCGAGCCGAAGAGGTCCCGCTCGTCCTGCTGGACGAACTCCCGGCTGCGATAAATCATCGAATACGCCAGGCGGAAGCGCCTGTTGTTCCACACGAATCCGGACTGCAGGTCGGCGACGAAGTCTTCGCGGTCGACGCTGTGGCTGTCTTCGAAATTATTGCCGTCGAGAAACAGGTTGTGGGCCACAAACCGCACGTCGAGGCCGACGAAGAAATACCAGGAATAGCCGCCGTCGCGCTGAAAGTACTGTGACACCGGCAGGCTCGGACGCACGCGGGGTGGTCCGTAGTCATGCTCCAGCCCCTGTCCGATGCGGACCATGCCGCCGCCACCGACATAGGTCAGCGGCGTACCAACGGCGGCGCTGGCATGCGGCAGGAAGTCGAATTCCAGGCTGTTGTCCCAGGTTTTAGCGCGCGCCAGACGAAGCCACTTTTTTTCGTACGCCATGGACAGAACAACTTCGTTCTTCAGCTGGTTATCCCAGCCGAGCGCCTCGTCGCTGCCAATTTCGCGGTGCAGATTGTTCTGGATGACTTCCGCCCGGGCGCCGGGTCCGACAAGCCCGAGGCTCAATCGCCAGGTTTCGATCTCGTCCGGGTTTTCCGTGACGAAACCGGCGCCGAGAAAAACGTGACCGGCATAGGGTCGATCGTCCTCCAGGAGTTCCGGAGCGGTGATATTGGTGGGCGTATAGATCTCGTGGCCGAGCGAGAGTGCAACGTGCATGCGGTCGTTCGGCTCGATCCCCGGAAACGTGATGCCGAGATCCCGCAGACGGCGCGGTCCCTCGTTGATACCGCTGACGTAGTTGAGCATGACGCCCGAGGTGTAGTTGCGGTCCGTCCCGGCGAAAACGTCGTTTTCGACCAGCAGATTGACGACGCTGTTGCCGTGGCAGAGCGGATGCCAGAGCGCGGCCGCAAGTAAAAAGACTGCCGGATGGAGCTGGGTGTGCGTCATGTTGGTTCTTGTTGTTACTGGCCGCCACCTTAGCCAGTCGCGGCGCCGGGTTCAAAGGGTTCAAGCAGGTGGAGCATAGCGGGTGTCCCAGGTATAAAGGAGCTTGAGGACAAAAGAAATCCTGGAGGGGAAACATGCATACCTTTGCCGATCCATTGGCGCGTGCGGTGCAGATTGCGGCCGATAAAACCGCCCTCATCGACAAAGACCAATCCTTCACCTACGCGGAGCTGGAAGACCGCTGCGCCCGTCTCGTTGGCGGCCTGCGTGCGCTGGGCCTCAGCAAAGGTGATCGCGTTGCCATCTGGGCGGACAACTGCCACGAGTACATTGAGACATACGTTGGTGCACCCGCCGGGGGGCTGGTTGTCGTGCCGCTCAATACCCGCCACGCGGAGCCGGAGCTGCGCTATGCGCTCGAGGATTCGCAAACGACGGTGCTGATCACTGACCGCGATGCGGCTGGCATGGCTGACATCGTGGAGCACATCATCAATATCGGCCCGGAATACGAAGCGCTCCTCGACGCCCCGGCGGCGGCACTCGGGGAAGACATCGTCGAAACTGATCTGGCAGGGCTCTTTTATACCGGCGGTACGACGGGTAAGTCCAAAGGGGTCATGCTCAGCCATCGGAATCTCATCGCCAACACGTTCCACTGGCTGACCTCGGTGCCGCAGAGCGGTGAAGACGTCACGCTGGTCATGGCGCCGCTTTTCCATGCCGCCGGATCGAACGGCGTGCTGGCTTCCATCTGGACTACGGGCTGCCAGATCACGCTCGCGGCGTTCAATCCGGTCGAAGTGCTGGATTTGATCGAGTCGCAGCGGGTGAGCCTGACGCTGGGGGTGCCGACAATGCTTGCCGCCATGGCCGAAGAGCAGCACGCCAACCCGCGCAAAGTGGATACCGTGCGTGCCATTGCCCACGGCGGCTCGCCCATCGCGACTGAAGTGGTGCGCCGCACCTGGACCGCGTTTCCCACCGCGGAGATGATCGAGGTATACGGCGCAACAGAGCTTTCACCTCTCACCACCGCTTTGCGCAACGAGCAGCTGCTTCTAGATGACGACCGGGCGCGCTCCTGCGGTCAATCGATTCCCGGCACTGACGTTCGGGTGCTGGATACCAACGGCGTTGAAGTTGCGCGCGGTGAAATCGGTGAAGTGGTCGTGCGCGGTCCGAACGTCATGGTGGGGTACTGGAACAAGCCTGAGCAGACCGAAGCCGTTTTGAAGGATGGCGCGTACTGGACGGGTGATCTCGGCTACATGGATGAAGCGGGCTACGTCTTTCTCGTCGACCGGAGCAAGGACATGATCGTCTCCGGTGGCGAGAACGTCTACTGCACCGAGGTTGAAGAGGTGCTGTACAAGCATGAGGCCGTGCTGGAAGCGGCGGTGTATGGCATCCCCGATGAGAAATGGGGGGAGGCTGTGCACGCGACGGTAGTCCCGCGCGCGGAGCACAGCAACGTCAACCCGGACGATCTCATCGAATACTGCCGTTCGCAGATTGCCGGTTACAAGGTGCCCAAGGGTATTGAGATCCGGCAGGAACCGCTGCCCAAGTCCGGCCCGGGCAAAGTACTGAAGCGGGAGCTGCGTGCGCCCTTCTGGGAAGGCCAGGAGCGTTCGGTCAACTGATCAGAACGTTTACCGGGGGAGCAGGAGTTCCCCCGGCTGATCACGCATCAGAGGTTCGGGCCGCGCGGAAAGTTCGGTTCGCGTTTTTCTTTCAGCGCCGCCACACCTTCTTTCACCTCAGGTCCGCCGAAGCCGAGCATTTCCAGCGCCGTTGAGGTGTCGTAGATCGGACCGGCCATTCGCAACCAGTTGTTCAACGCATACTTCGTCCACCGAATCGCCGTTGGCGCGCCAGCGCGGAGCTTGAGGGCTACTTCCATGGCCTTGTCTTCGAGATCAGCGTCATCCACGCACAGCGAAACGAGGCCAATGCGTTCCGCCTCTTCACCGTCCAGGCGATCGCACGTGAGAAGATAGTATTTCGACTTCGCCATACCGCAGAGGATCGGCCAGATGATGGCGGCATGGTCGCCGGCGGCAACGCCGAGGCGTGTGTGTCCATCCGTGATCGATACCGAACGGGCGATGATCGATATGTCGGCAAGCAGCGCCGCTACCAGCCCGGCACCAACCGCGGGTCCGTTGATGGCGGAGATGACAGGCTTGCCGCAGTTGGTCAGGTTGTAGACGAGATCGCGGGCTTCCTTCCAGATGTTCGCGCGGGTCGTGAAGTCTTCGGTCATTTCCTCGACCATGTCGAAATCGCCGCCCGCCGAGAACGCTTTGCCGGCGCCGGTCAAGATCACAACGTCAATATCAGGGTCGTCGTCCACTTCCCGCCAGACATAGGTCAATTCGCGGTGCCCGACCTTGTCCAGCGCATTGTACTTTTCCGGCCGATTGATCGTGATTTTCAGGATACGTTCTGCAGGGTACTCGAACGTCAGGTGCGTATAGCCGGAGTAGCGCTCAGCCATGTTGGGATTCCTCTCCCGTACAAGAAAGCGCCATGATACCCTGGAACGCTTTGATCGTCTGGGAGATTAAGGAGATACCATGTCAAACGAAGCTTTGGACAACGCCGTCCAGGTCCTGTCTGCAAAAATTGATCAACCTTCGGAGCCTACCGATTGGTTCGAAATGACTCAGGACCGTATCAACAACTTTGCCGACGCAACCTTGGATCAGCAGTGGATTCACGTGGATCCGGAGCGCGCCAAGGCGGGTCCCTTCGGCGCACCCATTGCACATGGTCAGCTGACCATGTCGATCATGAGCTTCCTGCCCGGTGGCGAAGGCGTGGGCCTGCCAGCCCTCGATGGCATGAAAATGGGCATCAACTATGGCTGGAACAAGGTGCGTTTCATGTCGCCGGTGGCCGTAGGTAACCGCATCCGCACCCGGGGCAAAATCAAAAGCGTCGAACCGAAAGGCCCCATGCTCGAGGTGATCAACGAGCTGACGGTTGAGATCGAAGATCAGGACAAGCCGGCCTGCGTTGCGGAGAGCGTATTGCGCATCGTCTTCTGAGCGTGGACATATCTGCCTGACCCATTTGCTATCTGCGGAGACCTGGAGGGAAGAAATGGATTTAGGGATCTGTGTTGCGTCTCATGTCAAAGACGTCGACTACGTCGTGCGGGCGGAAGAGCTGGGTTATACACACGCCTGGCTCGCCGACTCACAGATGCTCTGGGCGGACTGTTATGCGGCGCTTGCGCTTGCGGCTGATCGCACCTCGCGGATCAGCCTGGGTACTGGCGTCGCGGTCAGCGGTACCCGGCCAGCCTCCGTCAACGCCGCCGGGATTGCCACGATCAACGTGCTGGCACCAGGCAGGACGTTTTTTGGCGTAGGCGCCGGGAATACCGCGCGCAGGGTCATGGGGCTTCCACCGCAGCGCATCAAGCAGTTCGAACAATACCTCGAAGAGCTGGTGCCGTTGCTCAAGGGCGAAGAAGCTGGAATGCACCACGGTGAGGAGACGATCCCCATTCGCCATATCATGCCCGACAAAGGGTTTGTGAATTTTGAGGATCGGATCCCGCTCTACATATCCGGTTTTGGACCGAAATCGCTGGCCCTGGCGGGGAAACATGGAGACGGCGCGGTGCTCGCGCTTGTTGGTAACCCGGCGGCGATGGCCAGCGTCTGGCACATGATGCAGGAAGGGGCACGCAGCGTGGGACGCGAGATCGGTCCCGATACGGATTACTACACAACTGCACTGACTGCCATGGTGGTGCTGGATGACGACGAGCCCATGGACTCACCGCGCGTCAAAGCCGAGTGTGGCGCCATGGCCATGGCGGCAGTGCATTATGCCTACGATCAGTATCGAAACTTTGGTCATCAGCCGCCGAACGCGCTGGCAGGTATCTGGGAAGACTACACGCAGCTCCTGGAGGAAGTTCCGGCTGAACGGCGCCATCAGCGCATTCATGCCGGTCACAACTGCTGGGTGCTGCCCGAAGAAGAGCGTTTCCTGACCCCGGAGGTGCTGGCCGCGTCGAACATGATCGGCACCAGAGAACAGCTCATAGAACAGCTGCGGGGCATGGCAGCGGCCGGGTTGAATCAGGTCATGATCCTGCCGAACTTCGATACGCGTTTTGATGTGCTGGAGCGGGTGGCCCGGGACATTTTGCCTAACGTGTGACGTTAGCTCATGCTGCGCGGACTTCAGATCTGAATCTGCTCGCGTAACCTCTCCGGGTCCGGCACGGTAATGTTTCGATCCTCGATGACGAGGATCCCGCTATCTTGGAGCTGGCGAAGGCAGCGGGACAGCGTTTCCGGTTTGATGGATAGCCGCGAAGCCAGCACGTGGCGGGGCAGGTCGAGCTCTACGGTAACAGGGCTGATCTCGCCTTTTGGGACGCGGTCCAACAGATAGCTGGCGAGACGCGACCGCGCGCTGTGGATGGTAGAGCGCTCCAGCTCGACAACCCTTGCGTGGAGGTGCTGACACACGTCGCCTAACAAACGCATGCAAGCGTCAGGATTACCGTACAGAATTTCCACGTAGGCCTGGTTCGGGACCCGTACCAGCTTGGAATCCACCAATGCCTGTGCGTTCGCCGGATACATCTTGCGGCGCATGAACGTAATCGCTTCGGCGAAAGTGCGGTTTGGTCCAAAAACCTCGATGACTTTCTTCTCGCCGGTTGGCGTCGTGAGCCCCAGCTCAATCTGACCCTCAATGACGTAAAAGAAGCTTTCCGCCGTATCTCCCCGCAGAAACAGGACCTCACCCTTGTCGATCGGACTGAGAGTCATCTGGGCTGCCAGGCCATCGAAATCCCTCTCGCTGAGCCCTGCAAACAGATAGTGCTGCCGCACCGCATGTAGTGCGGGGGATTGGCTGTTCATGGCGATGCAGTCTAACACTCCGTCGCCTCACAAGAACGGTCTTGCAATCAGGCGGGGACCGGGTTGAGCACTTGCACAGGCCTGGTCTCGCGCCGCCCGATCGTCGCGAGATCCCATAGCAGAAGTGCAAGTCCTGCCGCCGTTATCCAGCCGAACACCATACGCCACTGCATTCCCTGCACAAACCATGGCGTCTGTTGGGCCTCGAAATAGGCGCTCCACGTAGAGCCCTCCAGGGCACGCTCGACAAAAGACTGCTCGTAACCCGAGATGAGCAACGCCACGGTCATGCCCAGAACTCCAATATTGAGAAGCGCCAGCGACCACTTCCAAGCGAACCCGTTCCCGGGCAGCGCTCCAGACATCCATACGTCCCCTCGCGCTTTCTGGATGGCGAGATAGATGATGGCGATGACGATCGTGGCGTATGCGCCGAAGAAGGCTAGATGGCCGTGAGAAGCTGTCCATTGCGTGCCATGCGTGTACAAATTGATCTGCGGCAGCGTGTGCATGAAACCCCAGACACCGGCGCCAAAGAAGTTGCCGAACGCGTGTGCTATCAGCCACGCCAGCGCCGGATGGTTGGAACTCTTGAAACCGTGCCTGCCGGCGTCGTATACCGCGTGGACTACCATCGCCACGAGCGGAATGGGTTCGAGCGCGGAGAAGAATCCGCCGATGGTCAGCCAGTATTCCGGCGTGCCAATCCAGAAGTAGTGGTGCCCGAGTCCCAGAATGCCTGAGCCGAACATCATCGCAACCTCAATGTAGAGCCAGGTTGTCACGATGCGGCGGTTGGCGCCGAGCGTGCGGATGAGGCCCCAGGCCATGATGCAGCCGACGAGGACCTCCCAAGTGGCTTCCACCCAGAGATGGACCACCCACCACCACCAGTGTTGGTCGACTGAGATATTCGGCGTGAAGTACATGCCGGCCAGGTACAGAGCTGCGAGTGCAATGAGATCGAGAACCAGCACGCCGGAGATCCCGCTCCACCTGCCTTTCGTGAACGTCGCCGCAACGTTGTAGAAAAAGATCAGGACGCAGACGACAATGCCGATGTCTGCCCAGCGTGGCGCTTCGATGTATTCGCGCCCCTCGTTGATGAGCCAGATGCTCCTGAGCTCTCCGGGGCCAATCTGCACGAAAAGGTAGACCGCCACAACAACGGCAACGGCGCCGGTGAGAATCCAGAAATTAACGAAGGCAAGCTTGGCGCCGACCAGATCGCGTCCTGCTTCATCCTCCACCAGCCAGTAGATGCAGCCGATGAAGCCCATGAGGAGCCAGACGATCATTGCGTTGATGTGCACCATGCGTGCCACGCTGAAATCGAGCACGTTGTAAAGGAGGTCGGGGTAGAGGTACTGCAGACCGATGATGAGGCCAAACAGAATCTGCGCTGCAAAAAGCACCATGGCGGCGCTGAAATAATAGAGCGCTAGTTTCTGCCCGGGGCGATTACCGTCGTCTGTTTCTTCAGCTCGATCAATTGGGTTTGCCGCTGCTTCGCTCATTGTTCAGTCCTCCTGCTTGAGCGGCGTGAAACCGCGAGGGAAACCGTTGGTGTCAATGGATGACATCCATTTGAGGAACGCAACGACGGCACGTGCTTCCTCATCAGTAATGTTGAGATCTGGCATTCGACGGCCGGTCCCGAACGTACGCGCATTGTTCATTGGATCCTGCAGGAAGTTCAGCATGAGCTCTTCGCGCAGCCCCTCGTTGATCCAGGCCGGGTCGAGCCAGGACTTCGTGAGATCGGGAGCGAAGTAGCTACCGTTGCCGAGAAGCGTGTGGCAGTTCATACAGTTTTTCGCCTGCGTTGTGAGCTTGCCTTTTTCGACCAGGGCTTCCGCATCCGCGGCGGTCAACGTCTGACCAAAGAGAGGTGCGTCCTCCCCGATACGAGGCACCTGATAGCCCCGGTCCGCGTCATACTCGTAGAATATTTTTTTGTTGATGACGTCATATCCGGGGACACGCTCGCCTCCGGCAGTGATCTGGCGAACCGTGTCGAACGTGAGGCCCATCAGAACGACGACCATGACCGCGGTCACCCAGATTGCGCACTTGCGCCACATCGCTTCCGATGACCACCAAGGTTGACTCATTTGCTTCCCCTCCAGATTTGCGACACGTGGTTCTTAAGTAGCGCTTTCCTCGTGCGTGCCTACGCATAGCTGCCAGATTGCTCTCGGTGCCAGGAAATAGCCGGCCACCATCACGGCTGCTACCCACAGCCAGATGCCATGGAGTTTCAGCGCATCTACGAGGAAATAGGTGGCTACGACGAGGCCTGCATAAGACGCAAGCGCGGTTGCATGTGCGACGCGGTGTCGGTGCATCTTGGCTAGCGCGTAAAACAAGGCGTAAAACGCACCCATGACGACGATTGCAGCACCCGCCAGAGTGCCAACGAACATATCCTGCAGCGACATGGCCTCGGGCATGAGTTTTTCCTGTGCTTGAGCGCGCAAGCTAGTGTCTTGCCTGCACCGCTCCCTGTCCTTGATCTATGTCAAGGCCAGGTTGGTCCCATAGCTCTAAGGTGTTAGCGCTTTTTCAGGGGTATGGAAGATGTCTGGACCACGGTTGTTCGCCTTGCTCATTGGATGTCTTGTCAGCGGCTCGGTAATCGCAGGGGAGCCTGATGCGGATCGCGGTAAGCGGCTCTACAAAGTTTGTGCCGGGTGCCACGGATTCTCCGGGGAGGGGAACGAGATCGTTGGTGCACCCAGTCTCGCCGGGCAGGAGACGTGGTACCTGGCCAGACAGATTGGCAACTACCAGCACGGTATTCGTGGCGGCAATGGCGACGATACGTTGGGTGTGTCAATGGCGATGATGGCGCAGGCACTGACTTCTGAGGAACATAGCGCGGACGTTGTCGCGTACATCAACACGTTACCCCGACCGACCCCGGCCACCGGTGCTGGAGATCCAGCCCGAGGTGCGTCTCTTTACGCGCCCTGCGTGGCATGTCACGGCGAACAGGGCCAGGGCAATGAGGCGCTGCAGGCGCCAGCGCTCAATCTGATGCCGGCCTGGTACCAGATCGCGCAGCTTAAAAAGTTCAAGGAGGGATCTCGTGGTCGGCAACCCGGGGATACATACGGTGCCCAGATGGCACCCATGGCCGCGGTCTTGAGCAACGAGGCAGACATGGCGGATGTCACGGCATACATCCTCTCGTTGAACGAATAAGGACGGACGCTCTCACCGGTGGACAACGTCTACGGTACGGCCTTCGACACTGACTAGGTTCCCTCGACAATTCGAGGCTATCATGCACTCTCCTGGTGGGAGGGACAGCATGAGTCGAAGAAGCTTTCTGTTAGCCGGTGGTGTTGGATTCGTCGGCGCGGGCGCCTTGCTTTGGTGGCAGCGCAACGCCATCGTGCGCAGCGCTTTGACGGGTCGCGTCAACGAAGCCGTGCGTCTCACCGCTGCGGCGGAGTTTGACGATCCGATTTGCACCGTAACCCCTGACCAGGTGGAAGGCCCGTTCTTCTTCAACGCACCGAACCGCCAGGATCTTCGTGAAGACCGATCCGGCTTGCAGCTCGATTTGCAAATGCGCGTCGTGAAGGCAGACGGCTGTACCCCTGTGCAGGGCGCTGCCGTGGAGATCTGGCACTGTGACGCGGCGGGCCGCTATAGCGGCTATCCCGAGGACCTGGCGCGCGATCCGCTGGGCACATTGATGCTCGTCGGCGGCCCTGATGAACACGTTGCGCAAACGAATTCGAAAACCTATCTGCGCGGCGTGCAGCTCTCCGACGCGGACGGATATCTCGCCTTTCGCACCATTTTGCCGGGCTGGTACGAACCCCGGGTGCCGCATATCCACGTCAAAGTTTTTGTCGAAGGGAAAAGTTACACGACAACCCAGCTCTATTTTGACGAAGCGCTGACGCAGGACGTCTACGCTTCCCACCCCGACTACGAGCCGTTTGGCCTGTCGCCCTACAACTTTGGCAATGATGCCGTGCTCGGGGGTAGTCCCGAGGCGGACGGCCTGTTGCTCAAGCCAGTGAACACAAACGGAAATCTGACGGCCAGCTGCCGTCTTGCGATCGCCTGAGCCTGGCGGCCGTTGTACGCGATCGAGTCGCTTATTCGCTGAACAGCGAAATCGCCCGTTCGGCAGTAACAAACTGCGCGCCAAGATCCCGCAGGCTGCTCAACAGCGATCTGAGCATGCGCATGCGATGGCCGCGTCCGATGACAAATGGATGCAGGGTGTAAGTCAGGACACCCCGTGGCTCTTCTTCCTGCATGTAGGTGAAATCGTCCAGCCAGTTGGTGAAGACGTCTGGCGTAGACCGCAGACCGTTGCCACGGAAGTACTCAAAGTGTGGAAAGTCGTCGAGCGACCAGCTGATGGGTAACTCCCAGAGGTCGCTTGGCGTGCCGAACCTGATGGGTTGATCCACGGACACTTCGTCACCCAGGCGTGCCCGGTACGGCAAATGGTCGTGCCCCATCAAACTGCTGTCGTAAACGAATTCTCGACTCAACAGCAACTCGACGCTGTGCTCACTCAGCTCCCAGGACGGCGAACGGTAGCCTCTGGGTTTCCGCCCGCACAGCGTCTGAATACGTTCGATACCGAGGTCGAGCTGCTCGAGTTCCGCCTCGCGATCCAGTGAGTGGGGTGCCACGTGATGGTAGCCGTGGTGGCCAATTTCGTGTCCGTGCTCGGCTACGGCGTGGCAGATCTCGGGGTAAGTCTCGATGGTCATCCCCGGGATGAACCACGTCGTGGTGATTTCCATGTCCGCAAAGAGGCGCAGCAGACGCTCGGCCGCAACAACGCCGAATTCGCCGCGCGATATCGAGGACGGTCCGGTCTGCCCCATTGCCTGCCACAGCGAGACGCTGTCGAAGTCCAGTGATACGCAGACGTAGTGATTGGCCATGAGCCGTGCGGCTAATCCAGCAGTTTGCCGTCTTCGTCGCGGATTTCCGGGCCGCGCACGCGCGCGCGCCCGTCGCCAAACTTCGCGTCCCGCGCCGTCAGCGTTGCCTTCAGGCCGTTAGTTTTCACGGATTCGCGGTATTCCTGAGCGGCGCGGGTGTTGTGACCGCGTACGTCGTTTTCGGATGCCATGCGCTGCAGCGTTCTGGCACCCATCAGTTCGAGACCCATGTTGATGATGCGCTTGTTGGCAGACAACAGGTCCGGATCGATTCTGGCCATGCGCGCCGCCAGGCCCTCAACCTCCTGCTCGAGGAGATCTTCGGGTACCGCTTTGAGAATGAGCCCAATCTCCTGAGCTTCCTCACCGGTAATGGTGTCCCCTGTCAGTGTCAGGCGCTTGGCCCACTGTGGACCCACGTTGTAGAGCCACATGTTGTTGGGCAGGGCGCCCAGATCGCGTGCCGGCGGAAAACCGAACGTCGCGTTCTCCGCGGCGATGATCATGTCGCACAGGAGTGCAATGTCGGTGCCGCCGGCAAGACAATAGCCGTGGACCTGGGCGATGACCGGTTTGTGCATGTCGAAGATTGCCATCCGATACCGCTGCTGCCGTTCGAGCTGCCATGCGTCGTCGTCGATGCTGCGATAACCCCGGTAAGACTTCTCGTCGTCCTGCACCCGCGATACCGGGACGCTGGCACCGCCACCGGCCAGGTCGTATCCGGCAGAGAACGCGCGCCCGGCCCCGCGAATGATCACCGCATGCACGCTGCGATCGTTGTCTGCTTCCCACAGCGCCTCCGCGAGCTCTGCCTGCAGCTCCAGCGAGAGTGCATTGAGCTTGTCCGGCCGGTTCAGGGTGATGCGTGCGCGCCCCTGGCCGGTCTCGTAGATGATGGCGTTGAATTCCCCCACTTGCGCCTCCCTCATGTTCTTCATGACTAGGCTAGAGGAGCCGCCTATGGGCTGCAATGTGGATTTCAGGCAAGATAGCCACCCTTTGGAGATGACCGGACCCGATGTTCACGTATCTGAATCCCGACGTACGCAAACGCCTCGTTGCGCAGGGGAAACTCGTGCGGATCGACGCCGAGGGTGAGCTCGTGGACGTGAACGCGCAGGTGACGCCTGGTGAGCTTGCGATCAACCTGCTTGGACCGATACCGCTGCCCATCACGCTGCCTTCGGTTCGCACGACCGTGAGCTGGTATGCGGCGGTGCGCAGCACGGAGCTCTCGCAGGTGGAGTCGCTCGCATCAGATCTGCGCGCGCGTGGTGGCCAGCACCTCTTCTCACATCTGGTTTCGCCGCTGGCGGTGAACAGCATGCTGGTGATCGGCGAGCCCACCGAGAATCCGCTCGTGAGAGTACACAGCAACTGCCTGACGGGGGATGTGTTCGGCTCCGAGCGCTGCGACTGCGGGCCTCAGCTGGATTCGGCCATTGCGCGTATCAGCGCGGACCCGGCGGGCGGCTACCTCGTTTACATGGCAGGCCACGAAGGCCGGGGCATCGGACTCTGGGCAAAGGCGGCGACCTACCTCCTGCAGGACGCTGGAGAAGACACCTATCAGGCCAATCGGTCCCTGGGGTTGCCCGACGATTCCCGTGATTTCACGGACGCGGCGGTGCTCATCAAACACTTTATTGGGGATGAGCCTTTCCGCCTCTTGACCAACAATCCGAAGAAGGTGACAGATCTCAAGGGATTTGGTCTCGAGGGAATCTCCCAGGAAAAACACGTGACCGGCGTGACGGAATGGAACAAACGCTACCTGCACGCCAAGCAGGGCTGGGGCCACAGCCTCGACGATGCGGATATTGATCCTTGAGAACGCTGCTGATACTCGCAGCGCTCTGTAACGCGGCCTGCGCCGCACCGCTTACCATCAATCAGATTCAATTCGTCGGCAGCCACAACAGCTATAAGAAAGCGATGCTCGAAGAAAACATGGCAGCGCTCGAGCAGCAGAACCCGGCCGCCGCAAGATCCCTGGCATACGAACACGTGGAGCTTGCCGCACAGCTCGACCTCGGCTTACGCAAGCTCGAGCTCGACGTTTTCTACGACAGTTCCGCCGGCGGATTCATCGTCGGACATGTGCAGGTGATCGACATGGAGAGTCATTGCGCAATGCTTAGCGACTGTCTCGCGCAGATACGTGCCTGGTCCAGCGCCCATCCGCGTCACGTGCCCATCTGGATCAGTTTCAACGCAAAAGACCAGCCGATCGACGGTCTTCCGTTACCCGATACTTTCGATGCTCGGGCGTTTGCACTTCTCGACGCGGAGCTGGAGGCTGCGTTGGGTGACGTGTTGATCAGGCCGCGCGATGTGCAGGCCTTGAACTGGCCAACGCTCGAGGCAGCGCGGGGGAAATTTCTCCTCATTCTCGATGAAGGTGGCGCGAAGCGGGAGATTTACTGGGAGAACTGGATCAGCCGTCCAATGTTCACCAACGCGCCGCTCGGGCACGAGGCAGCTGCGGTCATGATCATCAACAACCCGCTCGAGGAGGGTGCGCGTATTGCTGAAATGGTCGAGGCGGGATATCTGGTTCGTACCCGCGCCGACGCTGACACCGTGGAGGCGCGTAGCGGCGACACCGCCAAACGCGACGCCGCGTTCGCGAGCGGCGCTCAGGCAATCAGCACGGACTACTACATGGACGAGAATCCGTTCGGCACCGGCTACCGGGTAGCGCCGGTGCTGCGCTGCAATCCACGCAATGCACCGGCGCGGTGTGAGGTTACCGAGTAAGCGTTACCAGGCGTGGGGTTCGCCGTTCCACTTCATGAAGCTTCCGGTGTTCTCGAGGTTGGTGCCTTCTATCACGCTGATGATGCCCGCGGCGCTGTCCTGCGGCGTAATCTCAGCCTGCGGGCCGCCCATGTCGGTCTGCACATGTCCTGGATGGATCAGTCCAACCGCAACGCCTTCTTTGGCGAGCTCAACCGAAATCATACGCATCACCTTGTTGACCGCCGCCTTTGACGAGCAGTAGGCGTACATGACCGGCCAGTTCAGATCGAGCGCACCCATCTGACTCGTAATGGTGATGGCTTTTGGATCCGTGCCCTTCTTGAGGAGTGGCAGAAGTCCCTGCAGCACTTTGAGCGGCGCCAGCGTGTTGACGTTGAACGTCTCCAGCCAGCCGTCCCAATCCATATTCAACGCTGACTGGTTCTCGGGCGACGGACCCGGCGTGCCGGCGTTGTTGATCAGGATGTCGACGTTGCTGAGAGATTCGGCAAGCGCGGCAATGGAATTGGTGTCGTTGGGATCGAGCTCGTGCACGCTCAGGTTTTCGCCGGCCAGTTCTTGCAACGCCGTCGCGGCATCGGGATTGCGGCAGCAGGCGAGCACGTGGTGACCGGCTTCGGCGTATTGCGTTGCCAGTGCCAGGCCAATGCCGCGGTTCGCTCCGGTGATGAGAATGTCAGCCATGTTCGTCTCCTAGTGATGGTTCAGTGGTTTGTGATGTGTTGCTCCAGCCGGCGGTTGAACACTTCCGCCTGCTCGAAGTAAGGGGAGTGGCCGGCGTCTTCGACCACCTCGATGTCTGCGTTTTTGAAATGCGGTATGAAGCTCTGCAGAAGCTCCGGAGGAAACAGCGGATCCTCCCTGCCGGCAAAGATCAGCGTCGGGCAGGCAACGTCCTGCAGCTGCTCCAGCTGCACGACGTCCTCCCTGCCGAGCAGGGTACGCAACTTCTCCCAGGAAAATTCCGTGTTGAAGTTGTTGATGGCTTCGTACAGCTGCATCAGCGCTGGCTTTTCCCGGGTCACCCTCGACATGGAGGCTTTGATGCCTTCCTGCCCGCGGCCGCTCGAGCTCGTCAGGTTCTGCATGGCCGGCGTTGGGTTCGGGTTGACGATGCCGCCGGTTGTGCAGCTCAGAGTAAGCGTTGCCACACGGTCGGGCGCGTCCAGAGCGCAGCGCAGCACGGTGAACCCGCCCATGGACTGGCCTACCAGGTGCGCGCGTTCGACCTGAGCGTCGTCCAGCAGGGCCAGCAGGTCGTCGCGAAACTCATGAACGTTTACCGTCTCCTGCGGCGTTGAGCGCGCGAAGCAGCGATGATCGAAGGTGATCGTCTGGAACCGCGGCGAAAAGAAGGCGACCTGATTGAACCAGATACCCGCGTTGCCGCCGGCGCCGTGTGCAAACACGATGGTTTCACCATCCGCTGCCCCCGAGTTTTCGAAATAGATGCGCGCGTCAGCGCGCTCGAGATACGGCATATTCCTTCCCTCTCCCAGAACGTAACGCTACCAGTTTTTACCCAATTGGGAACCCGCGCGAATCAGACGAGTGCCATGAATGCCTCTATGGATTCGAGACGGGCATTGACACCACCCCGCGCTACGGGATCGAGCACTACGTGGCGGATACCTGCTGCCGCAAGCTCATCCATACGGCGGCGCATGTCGTCAGCTGAACCGGCTATGGATTTCGCTGGTTCCATCACCCCGGCCGGATCTAAAAAGAGACGCAGCGACAGCGTCAGTGCCTCGGGATCACGCCCCAGCGCCTGCGCGGCGCTTTTGACCTGCTCGAACTCCTCGACGACCTCCTGCACGGGCTGGAAAGCAGCGTGAAAGCCGGTGCCAAAACGGGCTGCGCGCTTGAACGCAGCCGGACTCGAGCCGCCGATCCAGACAGGCAGCGGTCGTTGCACGGGTTTGGGCTCGAAGCCGACGGCTGGAAGCTGGTAGAAACGGCCGTCAAACTGTGGCTCGTCATCGTTGAACAGCGATGTGAAAAGCGCCAGCTGCTCATCCGCGCGGCTGCCGCGATGATCCCAGGGCATACCGAGCACTGCCGCTTCTTCGGCCATCCAGCCGACGCCAGCGCCGAGAATGAGGCGGCCGTTGGAAAGAACGTCCAGCGTTGCCAGCTGCTTTGCGGTAGCGACGGGCTGCCGGTACGGCAGGATCAGCACCGAAAAACCGAGCTTGATTGTGGTCGTGACGGCGGCGACGTAGAGCTGCGTGCCGATCGGATCGAGCCAGGCCATGTCCGGGGTAGGTCCGAAGCTGCCGTCGTCGGTATACGGGTAGCGGGAGACAATGTCGCGCGGCCAGCAGACGTGGTCGCTTACCCATGCCGAAGCGCAGCCGGCGCGCTCCAGTCTGCGCGCAAAATCGGTCAGCGTTGCCGCGTCTACCTGCCTGCCCAGATGCGGCAGGTGAGCGCCCCATTCGATGTCGCTCGCGTCCATGGTGGTCCCTCTGGATGATGATTCGAGGCCAGTCTAAGCTTGGATTTTTCGGTTGGGCAAGGTTTCTGGTGAGCTCTGTCGTCAATGCAGCGTTCTGGCGATCACCTCCCTGGCAGGGCGGTGGGGCAAAACACCGCATGGGCCTGCGCCCTGTCGAAATCCGGGAATGGTTCGAGCCTATCTCAGTCGCGCTCGAACGGCAGAAGGCAGATGTGCTGAACCATCGCTATGTCGACGCGGTAGCCGTCACCGGAGCGGCAGTTGACGCAGCACACTGCCTCGCAAGGCTGCCGGGTCCGGAACCGGCATCGCGCTATCCGGATCTCATTGCCAACGTGGCGTGCGTTCGTGCAGAGGATCTGTGTCTTCTCGACCTCGATGACCGTCAACGCCTGGTTGCTGCCTGCGTGTGCGCGCCGAGCTACTGGCGGGTGCAGGACAAAATTGGACTGCCGCTCTGGGACGTGCACGGACCGGTGCACGGCATGAACGCCAAGATTGGCGCGAACGTGCAGCGTTTCATTGCCAGGATGCCGTCCATGCAGCCTTTTGAGCGGCGCAACTGGTTCCTGCACGGCGATGCGGAGCGGTTTCATCTGGAACCGGAGGGTCCGTTGACAGCGGCGACGGCAGATTGGGTGGTGCGTTCCGAACGGCAGACGTTGTGCAAATTGTCAGACCGTTTCATGTTGTTCACGATTGCGGTGATCTGTGAGCCGCTAGAGGATATCGCACAGTTTCCCGATGCGTGCCGGGAGATGCAGGCTGCGCTCGTTGCGATGGACACGGACGAGATCACTCATTTCGGGGGTGTGGAAAAACACCGTCGCTTGTCAGAATATGTGGATCGGCTCTACGCGGCCCCCGACGCCTAAACATCCGTCAGGAACAAACAGGAAACCAATCATTGATGTTACGTATTCTTCTATCCCGGTCGCTTGCCGGGGTTGCTCTCCTGCTTTTTGCGTCGACCGCGGGCGCAGACGACGACACGCTCCCCCTGACGCCTGACCGGACGCTGTCTTTCACGACGCAGACGGCAACCTGGCTGAGTCTCGACGTTGCGCCCGACGGCGCGGAGATGGTGATAGAGGTGCTTGGCGATCTGTACCGGCTGCCCATCGCCGGCGGTGTGGCAGAACCCCTCAGCACCGGCATGCGGTTTGATACACAGCCGCGGTATTCGCCCGATGGCAAACAGATTGTGTTTCTGAGCGATCGCGACGGCAGCGAAGACGTCTGGGTAATGACCGTCGAATCGGGTGAGACGAAGAAGCTCACCGCAGCGAGCGATCGCACTGAATTCATGTCACCCACCTGGTCCCCCGACGGCGGCCATATTGTCGTCTCACAGGGCACCTTTGAGGTTGGCACCTACGAGCTCTGGGCTTATCCCGTTGACGGTGGCAGCGGCTATCAGATCACCAAGGCGAAACCCAAGTCCGACACACCCCGTGGTTCGCGCAAGAATACGATCGGCGCCGTCTACAGCCCTGACGGGCGTTATCTCTACTACGCCAGAAAGAACGGAGGATTTGGCTACAACGTGCGCCTGCCGCTCTGGCAGATTGCACGGCGCGACGTTGCTCTCGGACAGGAAGACGTCATCACGCAGATGCCGGGGAGCGCCATGCGCCCGGGGCTGTCGCCGGATGGCAGGTACCTGGTTTATGGCACCCGCTACGAGCAGCAGACGGGTCTGCGCATCCGCGAGATTGCGAGCGGTCGCGATCGGTGGCTGATTTATCCCATTCAGCGTGATGAACAGGAATCGCGTTTTTCCCGGGACCTCCTGCCGGGTTACGGCTTCACCCCCGACGGCGAGGCTTTGATCACAACGCGGGACGGCGGCCTCGTCAGGGTCGAGATCGAAAGCGGGGTTGTCAGTGAAATCCCGTTTACCGTCAATGTCGAAAAAGGTATCGCTGAACGCCTGGAATACAGCTATCGCACCGGCCTCGGGCCGGTCAAGGCGCGCATTCTCACGGACACTCAGCTGTCGCCTGATGGATCGAAGGCGGCTTTTACCGCGTTTGCCCGGATTTACGTTCACGAGTTCGAAACGGGCAAATCTTATCCGGTGTCGCCCGAGGGGGTGGCATCCGTGGCCGCTTACCCGAGCTGGTCGCCGAAGGGGAACGAGATTGTCTACGTCAGCTGGTCGGACCAGGGTGGCCACATCATGCGCGTCCGCGCACGCGCTGGCGCCAGAACCCGTCAGTTGACGGAAGATGCGGCTTATTACCAATACCCGGTCTGGTCGCCGGATGGTGAACGTATTGTTGCGCTGCGTGCCGCGGCGCAGGACCGCTTGATCCGCGAACCGTCGCTGGGCCCAGGCGTTGGCGCAGACGTTGTCTGGCTGCCCGCGAGAGGCGGGGCGCTGACGGTGGTGACGCCTGCCAGAGGATTCGGCAAGCCGCACTTCGGCCCGGAAACGGATCGTATCTACCTGCAGGCTGTCACCGGGCCGACACCCGGGAAAGCCGGCGTTGGCCTCGTCTCCCTGCGATATGACGGTACGGACCGGCGCGACATTCTGACGGTGAGCGGTCCCGGGATATTCAATCGGCCCAATGATGCGGGCGCGGAGTTCATGCAGATCTCACCCGACGGCAGGCACGTGCTGCTCAAGCACGCTTCGCAGCTTTATGTCGCGCGGCTTCTGCCTCGCCTCCAGCGTCAAAAGCTGAAGCTCTCCAGGCCGCAGCTGCCGCTGGCGAAACTCACCGACGTGGGTGCAGATTTTCAGTCCTGGGGTAACGACGGTGAGACTCTCGTGTGGAGCGTCGGCAATCATGTCTATCGGCGCAGCCTCGACAGCGTGGACTTTGCCACCAAAACCGAGGAGGCCGACGAGGAAGAGGAGGACGACGCGTCCGCGAATGAGGACGCGGGCGAAGCGGAAGGTGTCGACTCGGCTGCAGCGTCAGGCGATGACGCGGAGCGGGAGCCCGACGAGGATGCCTCCGATCCCCTGCTCGAGGAACACGAAGCGGTTGTGCTTGATGTCGTCGACATCTACCTGCCGAGGCATAAGCCTTCCGGGACAGTGGCGATCGTTAATGCGACGGTGGTTACCATGGCGGATGCCGGCGTCATCAGCGACGGCGTTGTGGTGGTGACCGACGATCGCATCGTGACCGTCGGCGGGAGCGATGAGGTTGACGTGCCGGAGGGGGCAGAGATTATTGACGCGTCGGGCAAATACGTATTGCCCGGATTTGTCGATACGCACTCACATTTTCGCGTTGCCCGTGAGGTGCCGTCCATGAGCAACGCATCGTTTCTGGCGAACCTCGCGTATGGCGTGACGACGGGCATAGACGTGCAGCCCTCCACCGTCGATCTGATTTCGGCACAGGACCGTGTTGATGCCGGATTGATGCTTGGACCGCGGGCTTTTTCCACCGGACCTGGTGTCTTCAGCAACAACGCGTTCGAATCCAGGGAGCATGCTCATGCCGTTCTCAAGCGCTACAAGGCGCACTACGGCGTCAACAACATCAAAGCCTATGTGTCTGGTTCCCGTAAGCAGCGACACTGGCTATTGCAGGCAGCCCGGGAACTGAAGCTCATGCCGACCACGGAAGGGTATCTGGACATGAAGATTGATCTGACCCACGCTATAGACGGGTTCAGCGGCCTCGAGCACAACTATCCCATACCGCACCTGCATGTGGATGTGGTGCAGCTGACCGCACAGACGCGCATCGCCTACACCCCGACGCTCCTGGTGACCTATGGTGGGCCGTCTGCGGAAAACTACTTTTACACAAACATGTCACCCCACGACGACGCCAAGCTGCGTCGTTTTACGCCATATCATGAGCTGTCCGCCCGCACGCTGCGCCGGAGCTGGTTCCACGAACGCGAGTACGTCTTCAAGGAGGTTGCGGCGTCGACGAAGGCGGTTGTGGACGCCGGTGGCCAGGTTGGCATCGGCGGGCATGGTCAGTTGCAGGGTCTCGGCTACCACTGGGAGCTCTGGGCCGTTGCCAGCGGCGGCTACGAGAACGCGCAGGCGCTGCGCCTGGCGACCATCGTCGGCGCGCAGATGATCGGGTTGGGCCGGGATCTGGGCTCTCTGGAAACGGGAAAGTTGGCCGATCTGGTTGTGCTGCATGCCAACCCGCTCGAGAACCTCGAGGCGACGACCAGCCTGCAGTATGTAATGAAAGGCGGCGAGCTGTACGATGCCGAGACCCTTGATCAAGTGTGGCCGGTTGTGAAAGCTCTGCCTGATCAGTGGTGGTGGCGCTGGGGGCCGGAAACGTTACCGGCG
This sequence comes from Pseudomonadales bacterium, assembly GCA_028285415.1. Classification (GTDB taxonomy): domain Bacteria; phylum Pseudomonadota; class Gammaproteobacteria; order Pseudomonadales; family Azotimanducaceae; genus UBA4421. Next base: position 688,481 of record JANQPF010000009.1, on the reverse strand, counting down.
GCCGACTGATCGGGCTGCGGACGGGAAGGAAATCATGCGCATTGCGCTGGCTGGGATATCACACGAAACGAACACGTATTGCGGCGCGACCACGCCGGTGTCTGCTTTCTACGTTTACCGTGGCGACAAGATGCTCGATGCCGCCGGTCAGGAGTCGGACCTTGGCGGCGCGGTGGATGCCTGTTCGCGCATGGGCTGCGAACTCGTGCCAATCCTCTTTGCGTCGACGCAGCCTTCGGGAACAATTGAATTCGAGGCGTACAGCGGATTCAAAGATGAAATTCTACGCGGGCTTGCCGCCGCCGGGCCGCTCGATGCATGCGTATTGCTTCTTCATGGCGCGGGGGTTGTTGAAGGCATCGAAGATCTGGAAGGGGATCTGGCCAAAGCTGTGCGCGAGCTGGTTGGAGACATACCCGTTACGGCTTCGTTCGACCTGCACGGCAACGTGACGCAGCAGATGGCTGAACAGCTGAACGGTATTTTTGTCTGTCATCACTATCCGCACGTCGACATGCACCTGCGCGCGGTCGAGGCCGTGGCAGCAGCTCGATCCATGGCCGCGAGCGGCGAGCGGGCAAGCTGTGAGGTCATCCGCCTGCCGTTGCTGCTGCCGACGACAACAACCTATGAAGGCGTTGGCGAACGCATGCTGCAGGAATTGCTCGAGCTCAAAGAAAAAGCGGGGCCGGAATGTCTCGACATCGGCTGGTTTCACGGCTTCCCGTATACGGACGTCAACCACGTCGGCAGCTACGTTGTTGCCAGCTACTACGGCGAAGGGACTGACGTGCGAGCTCAGGCGGCGGCATTTGCGGATGCGCTCTGGCAGGCGCGGGAGGATTTCCGAGTGAAGAGCCTCGACGGAGACGAGTCCGTCGCCGCGGCGCGAGCCGCGAAGAGCGCGCCGGTGATCATTCATGAGACCTCGGATAACTGCGGTGGCGGTACCCCGGGTGACGGTACCCATCTTCTGCGCAGCATGCTGGATGCGGGACTTGGCGCTGAAGCCTGTTTCGCGTTCCTGGTCGACCCCGAAGTTGCGGGTCAGGCTCATAGAGCCGGCGTGGGTGCGGAGATCGACGTGCATCTGGGTGGTAAGACCGATGATCTTCACGGACCGCCGCTCGCCCGTCGGGCTTATGTCAAAGCGCTGCATGACGGACGCCTGGTGATGCAGGCCATGTTCCGCGGGACGCCATTGAACATCGGACCGATGGCACGCCTTGTCATCGACGACATGGATGTGGTTGTGGCGTCCCGGCGCAGCCAGACTTTCGACCAGGAACCGTTTCTCGCCGTTGGCATTGACGTGCACAAGTACCGTTACGTCGCGTTGAAAAGCAGCAACCACTTTCGTGCCGGTTTTCAGGAGCTCGCGGGCACAATTGTCACTGCGGATACGCCCGGACTCACCACACATCGTATCGAACGGTTTCCCCGGCAGCGCACGGTGCGCAGGCTCTGGCCGCTGGATCCTGCCGCGGCTTTCCCCGAAGAACCCTGAGCCCAAACTGCGACTGATTTCTCATCGGCTGACGCGCCCGTCAGACCCGGCTGCGACGAGGACTTGACCGTTTTTACCACCGTGATGGGAGTACCGCTTCGCGTGTGATCTGCCTCACGGAGTCGGGTTCACAGCGCGGCTATCCTACTCGAACGTGCGGTTTTTGCCTGGCAAATGAGTGCTTCTGGCAAGGCCGCTGGAGCGAACAGAGTAGGATACATGCGGATGCAAGACCGCAGATTACTAGGGGTAGGATTGACGACCCTGAGCGTGACCAGCGCCGTAGGGCTGCTTGTCATTCTATTGCTCATCGCAACCGCGACGACCCCGGAAAAGTTACGCCAGATCAACACGCAAACGACGTACTTACACGAGGCGGTGAGCTCGGTCGCGCGTGGCATAGCGGTATCGGACAACCAGCATCAGTCTCTGGGTGCGAGCGTAGCGCAGCTCGACCGTTCTCTGGTATCGGGCAGCGAAGCATTGAACTTCACGATCCTGGAAACGTATCAACCGACTGGCTTCATGGATACGGTGCGCTGGCCGGCCATGACCTCGCTCAACATCATTGATACGGATGCGGGAGAGCTGAACGACCCAGCGGATGTGCTGGCGAGCTCAACCGCGGTGGTGAACGCCATCGAACTCATGCGTGAGCAGCTGATCAACTACGGATCGGCACAGAACGACCTGTTCACGGCCTATACGGAATTTGACCAGAGCGCCAACCAGCTGGTCGGCTCGTTCCGTCAGGTGGGTGAGCAGCGACGTGCCGACAGCGTTTACGTCGCGACCGAGCAGGTCAAAAAGCTCCTGCCGTCGGGTACCGATGCCGATCTCGACAGCGTCATTGAAATTCTCGACCAGCTGCAGAAGGTTGAGGCTGATGTTGCGGTTGCCGAGCGCAGCCAGCTCCGGCAACTGATCAACTCTACCTATACGATGATCAGCCTGCGCCGCTCGATGAATCAGGCGGTTGCGACCATGGATTCCGGGCGCATCGTCGATCAACTCGAAATATTGAACGATCAAACGACGAGCGATCAGCTGTACGTGCTGGGCGCTGTCAACGACGCTCGCGTCCTTTTGAACATATACACGGTTCTGCTTCTGGCGGTGCTGGCCTTCTTTGGTCTGCGCCTTCAGGCGAGCCACAGAGCGCTCAACAGATCGCACGATGATCTCGAGGTGCGGGTCGAAGAGCGAACCGCGGATCTGGCTCAGGCCAACGAAGACTTGAAAGAATCCCAGGTTCAGCTGGTACAGGCGGAGAAGATGTCCTCTCTCGGCCAGCTGGTCGCGGGCGTGATGCACGAGATCAACACGCCGCTTCTGTACGTGCTGAACAACACGACCGTAACGGCGTCTGCGGTAGACGATATATCGCGTTACCTGCAGGCCAGCCTGCCGATATTGACCGCGACGACCGCGGACGAAGGCAAGCAGGCCATCAAAGAACTCCTGGCGCGGCGCGGCGACTTTGATGCCGAAGAGCTGGCGGAGAACATCAGCGAGGTGGAATCTCTTGCGGCGGATAGCGTGGACGGCCTCAACCAGATCAGCGAGCTGGTGCAGAGTCTCAAAGACTTCTCTCGTCTCGATCGGGTTGCGGACGACCGCTTTGACGTTCGTGAGGGCATCGAAAAGACGCTGACCATTACCAAAAACCTGCTCAAGTACGGGGTTGAGGTGAAGAAGGATCTGCAGGAGGTGCCTGAGATCTACTGTTCACCTTCTCGTTTGAACCAGGTCTTCATCAACATAGTCACCAACGCGGTACAAGCGATGGATGGCAAAGGTGTCCTCACCATCAGCACGACGCTGGTGCGTAACGAAGCGGGTGACGCGGTGGAAATTGCGTTCGAAGACACCGGCTGCGGCATACCGGAAGAGCACCTCAACAAGATTATGGACCCGTTTTTCACCACCAAGCCGGTGGGTCAGGGAACGGGTCTCGGACTTTCGATCGTGCGCCAGATTGTGGATCAGCACGGCGGACAGATTCTGGTCGATTCCAAAATCGACCATGGGACGCGCATTGTCCTGAGCTTCCCGGTCGATGGCCCGGAAGCCGGTTGGAACAATGTGGATACGGATGCAGAGGAGGCAGCCTAAATGTCAGCGGTAGCGGCGCAAAGCATGGAAGTGGAGCAGCGACCGGTCATCATGTTCATTGATGACGAGGAGCGTGTGTTGAAGTCGATGCGCGCAATGTTTCGCAAGGACTACGAAGTCCACCTGGCGAATTCGGGCGCTGAGGCGCTTTCGCTTCTGGAGCAGCACGACATTGACGTGGTCGTTTCTGACCAGCGGATGCCGGAAATGACCGGCGTCGAAGTGCTGACGGAAATCAAGCAGCGTTCGCCTCGGACAATTCGCATTCTCTTGACCGGTTACGCCGATCTGGAAGCGGTGGAAGCGTCAATCAACGACGCGGAAGTGTTCAAATATCTGATGAAGCCGTGCCCCGCGGATGAAGTGCGTGGTGCGGTGAAAGCGGGCCTCGACATGCGCGGCGGCGGCGAACCGATTGCAGCAGCAGTGACCGTTACTGAGGCGTTTGCTGAAGAAGACGTTGAGACGACTGGTGAAACCGAGGCTGTAGTCGATCTGCCCGTACGCCCGGTGGAAGAAATTGCCTACGGCGTGCAGATTTGTGTGCTGAGCGCCGACTCAGCGCTGTATGACGGCGTTGCCAAGGCCTGTACGGGACAGAAGCTGCATCGCACGAGCACTCAGGACGAAGCGCTGCAGGTCATTGCAGACAATCCTGTTGGGGTTCTTGTCACCGACATTGGCGTGGACGAGAGAGAAATCTCGGAGCTCACCCGATCGGTACGTCGAATTGTCCCGGAGATGGTTGTCATCCTCGCCAGCGACCGTTCCGATGCGAACGTGCTCATTCAGCTGATCAACAGCGGTCAGGTGTTCCGCTTCCTGCTGAAGCCGCTGCAGGTTGGACAGTGCAAAATCTGGCTGACGTCGGCGCTGAAACGGTTTGCCGAGACTGGCGCTGACTCCCTGGCGGACATACAGGTCGAGCAGGAGCCAAGCGCCTGGGCTCGCTTCAAAAAATGGTTTCTTGGAGACTGAGTCATGAACCTGGCGTTTAACCGCGAAGCGTTGAGCCTGGGGCAGAGCTTCAGCCTGGCTGCGTGGGTTGTCATCATCGGCGTGGTTGTCAGCTGGGTCTACCTCAAGCAGGGTGTGGGCCAGGTTGCTGCCGACCTTCCGGAGATACCGTCTTTCACTTTGACGACCATTCAGGACGTCGGCGAGGTATCGTTCCTGGAGCGCGCTGAGCAGGCGTATGCGGCGGGGCGCATCACGCGTCCGGAAGGCGACAGCGCGCTGTTTTTCTATCAGAAGATGCTGGATCGCGATCCGCAGAACCAAGCCGCACAGGAGGGCGTGCAACGCGTTGTCGGTTACCTGATCAACGGCGCGGAAGGTGCGCTTCTGAAGGAAGACTGGAGCACGGCCTCAGACTTTGCTCAGCAGGTTCTGGCCGTCAACTCCGCCAACATCGCGGCAAAATCAGTCATCACGCGCGTCGAGCGCTATGAACGCATCAAGCGCCTGAATGACCGGGCGGTTGAGCAGATTGCCTCTGGAAACCTGACCAAGCCCGCGAACGACAACGCGCTGGCCTCTTACCGCGAGATCCTGCGCATTGATCCGGGCAACGCCGCTGCGCTCCAGGGTGTCGAATCCGTTGCCCAGCGCCTGGCAACCATCGCGCAGACCGCAGCGTTTGCCGAAGATCATGACAGGGCCAAGGAGCTCATTACTCTGGCCAAGAGTATTGCCCCGGATGCCCCAGGTATTGCGCAAACAGAAAAACTCACGTTGCAGTGGACCGACATGGTCAAAGACCAGGCTGTCAAAGAGGACCTCCTGGCAGCCGCTCGGGCCATGCAGGCCGGGCAGCTCGTTGGTGCTGACAGTCCGTCGGGTGTCGGCGCGCTCGAGCACTATCGATCGGTCTTGAAGAAAGACCCGAACTCAGCCGCTGCGCAATCCGGCATTGAGCTCATTGTCGAAGGACTCATCGAGCAGGGCTGGAGTGCCGCGCGCGGCAACCGGATCGACGACGTCGAAAGTGCGTTTGAGCACGCCCTGAGCGCAGGCGCATCACAGGCGCAGCTGGCAGGCCTCGGCGACGAGCTGGACTTCCTCAAGCGTCGAGCGCAGGCGCGGGCAGGCATCTTCAGTGACGTGCTGCCGATTCGCGATCTCGTGGCCAAGCGTCAACAGGCGCCGGTCCTGCCGCGCAACACCACGGGCGGTTGGGTGGAGCTTCTTTTCACGGTCAACGAGGACGGTGATGTCGAAGACATTGCGGTGGTTGAGTCCAGCAGCGCCAGCCTGCACGATCCTGCGATCAACGCGGTCAACAAGTGGCGCTTCGAGCCGTTCGAGGACGGTGGTCGGCCGATTCCGGTCCGCACCGGCGTTCGCTTCTCGTTTCAGACCTGATAGTTGGTGAGCCCATAACTGAAAAAGCCCGCATGACGCGGGCTTTTTTGTGGCTGGATGACAGCGTGGCTCACATGAGATCGTACTTACGCACTTCCGCGCGTCCGACAACCATGTGATGCACCTCATCGGGACCGTCGGCGATCCGCAGGGTACGCTGGCCGGTGTACATTTTGGCGAGCGGGGTCCACTGCGACACGCCGGTAGCACCATGCATCTGGATAGCCTGATCGATGATCTTGCAGATTTTTTCGGGCACCATCGCCTTGACCGCGCTGACGTAGACCCGTGCTTCTTTGTTACCGAGCACGTCCATCGCCTTGGCAGCCTGCAGAACCATCAAGCGGCAGGCATCAATTTCGATGCGGGCGCGTGAGACGAGCTCCAGGTTCTTGCCCAGCTGAATGATAGGCTTGCCGAAGGCAACGCGGGTTGAAGCGCGGCGAATCATGAGCTCCAGAGCGCGCTCGCCGGAACCGATGGAACGCATGCAGTGATGAATGCGACCCGGTCCCAGGCGTACCTGAGAGATTTCGAAGCCGCGCCCCTCACCGAGCAGGATGTTCTCTTTCGGCACACGGACGTTGTCGAACTTGATGTGCATGTGACCGTGCGGCGCGTCATCGTCACCGAATACCTGCATGCCTTCGAGGATGTTGACTCCGGGCGTGTCGATGGGCACCAGAATCTGAGACTGCTGCTTGTGCGGCGGTGCGTCCGGGCTGGTTTTCACCATGGTGATCATGACCTTGCAGCGCGGATCGCCGGCGCCGGAGGCATAGTACTTCTCGCCGTTGATGACCCATTCGTCACCTTCCAGCACGGCAGCGGTGCTGATGTTCTTCGCATCGGAGGAAGGCAGATTCGGTTCGGTCATGGCAAACGCCGAGCGGATCTCGCCGTTCAGGAGTGGTTTCAGCCATTGTTCTTTCTGCTCCGGAGAGCCTACGCGTTCGAGGACTTCCATGTTGCCGGTGTCTGGCGCTGAACAGTTCAGGGTTTCCGACGCCAGCGGGTTTTTACCGAGCTCGTTGGCAATGTAGGCGTAGTCGAGGTTGGACAGGCCTTCGCCGGTGTCGGCATCCGGTAGAAAGAAGTTCCACAGGCCGGATTCTTTGGCTTTCTGTTTTGCACCGTCCAGCAGCTCCAACTGCCCCGGCGCCCAGCTCCAGCGGTCCTCGCGACCTTCGCCGAGCGCATGAAACTCCTCGGTGATCGGTGCAACGTTTTCCTGGATGTGTTTTTTGACGGCGTCGAGAAGCGGTTGCGCTTCGTCGGACATGGTCAGATCAAAAAGATCAGGATTCTCCAGTGCGGCTTCAGCCATTTTTCCCCCACAATTTCTGGTCACGAAAGAGTAGGCCAGTTTACCCAAATTCGGGTACCGAACGCACTAGGAGAAGCACGTAGAGTCAGTTCAAAACGGCGTAACCTCGATTCCTGAGACAGTTGCGCACAACGCGCTGCTGCTCCGTCAAGCCGCGAGCGGTGCCTTTGGAAGCGCCGCTGATGGCGCCAACACCAGCGCCTGCCTGGGCGGTGTCGCTGTTTCCCACGGCGGCGCCGATGGCTGCGCCCACCACGGCACCGGCAACGGCGCCACCGGCCGCTTTACGACCGACCATCACCTGCTCGGCATATGCCTCACAATCGGCGAGGTCCTGGTCGTACTTGCGCATGTCCACGCCGCGGGTGTCAATGATGGGGTCGCTCTTGCACCCTTGCAGTGCGCCGGCGCAAAACAGGGTAAAGCAGATGAGCGTAATAGGTCTTCGCATGAATCTTTCCTGGCGCGTATGCGCTGCTGCTCCGTTGTCGATAGTGCAGCACCGCTTGCCTGAATGATAGCTGAACCGCCTCAGCGTACGGCATGCCGTTCGATACGTGGGTAATAGAGGAACAGGAGACCGCTGCGCGCCAGCATGAAAACGCTCATTGCGAGCCACACCGCGTGGTAGCCGAACAGGTCGAAGGAAAGCCACAGCAGAATCGCCCACAACGTGGTCGATGCCAGCATGGCGTTGCGCATCTCCACAATGTGGGTGGTGCCGATGAACACGCCGTCGAAGAGAAATGCCCAGACGCACAGCAGTGGCGCCAGCGCCAACCAGGGCAGATAGGCGGCTGCCATCTCTCGTACCTCCGGCGACGTAGTGATCAGTGCGACAAACAGGTCGCCGGCCGCCAGATACGTGAGCCCGGTTACAAGCGCAAGACCAAGTGCCCACCACCCGCAATACACGGTGGCTCTGCGCAGGCTCTCTTTCGCTCTTGCACCGTAGCTGAAACCGGCGAGCGTCTCCGCGGTGTGCGCAAAGCCGTCCAGGCTGTAGGTCATGACGAAGAAAAGCTGCATGAGCACGCCGTGCGCGGCGAGCGTTACGTCGCCGAGCCGGGTAGCCAGAATTGTTCCGGCGAGAAACGGCAGCTGCACAAAAAAGGTCCGCAGCACCAGGTTGCCGCTGACGTGGAACATCGATGCCAGAGCCCCGTCGCGCCAGATACCGCGCGGCGTTTGTCCCGCCCATCCCGTCTGGCGGAGCGCACGGCGCAGCAGAAAAAAACCGCCGACAGCTGCACCCCACTCACTGACCACGGTGCCGATGGCAACTCCGGCTACGCCGAGATCGAAAACCAGCACCAGCACCACGTCGAGAACGAGGTTCGTCAGGTTCAAGCCTACGCTCAACCACAACGTTTCGCGCATCCGCTGCAGGCCAAAGAGCATGCCGAGCACAACCAGGTACATGAGGAGCGCGGGTGCACCGAAGATGCGTATGTCGTAGTAGATCTGCGCCAGCTCGGCAACCCGGGCCGAGGCGTCGAACAAACGAAACAGCAGCGCCGCCAGCGGTACCTGCAGCGCTACGATGACCGCCCCGATGATGAGCGCGGCGGTACCGCTGCGCATCCCGACGCGCAGCACTTCCTGCAGATTACCGGCCCCATATGCCTGTGCGCTCAGGCCCGTTGTGGCCATGCGCAGGAAACCGAAGAGCCAGTAGACGGCGCTGAACATGGCCGCGCCCATGGTCACGGAGGCAATGAGCGCCGGATCGGGGAAACGGCCCATGACGGCTGCATCGGCGACGCCAACCAGCGGAATGGTGATGTTGGCCAGGATCACCGGCCAGGTCAGCTGCCAGATACGCTGATGCCACGCCGACGCCGTGGCAGGCAGCGTCGTGCTCACGAGAGGGTCAGCCGCCGGACGAAACGACCAGTGAAGGGTCTCCCTCGGGTGCCGGTTTGCGGCCAAGCCACGCTCGGAAGCGGGCAAGGGCATGCAGATAGTCTTCTACGATCAGGTATAGACAAGGGACCAGCAACAGCGTGATGAAGGTTGCGAAGAGTACACCCCAGGCCAGTGACACTGCCATGGGTATGAACGGCCCGGTCGCGGGCGTCTGCGTCGACATCAAAGGTATCAAGCCGACGAACGTCGTCACTGAAGTCAACATGATTGGTCGGAAACGCACGACACAGGCGCTCAGCACGGCATCCATGATGTCTTTGCCTTCGCGGCGCTGCCGGTTGGCATAGTCCACCAGGACCAGCGAGGCGTTCACGACCACGCCGGACAGCGCGACGATGCCGAGGGCGGAGAAGAACATCAGCTGCACGTCGAGAATGTAGTGGCCGACAATGGCACCCACGGCGCCAAACGGAATGACGCTCATAATGACAAGGGGCTGGAGGTAGCTCTTCAGCGGAATGGCGAGCAGCCCGTAGATGACAACCAGGGAGAACATGGCGCCGATGATCAGGCCCGTCAGCGCGGTCAGGCGTTCTTCCTGCTCACCGCCGACTTCGATGTCGACGTTCGGAAACTGGGTTTGAATGCGTGGGATGAGCTCCGCCTGGATGCTTGCTGCAACCTCTTCCGGAGACACGGTACCGCGGTCGACATCGGCGTTCACCGTGACGGTTCGGCGTCCGTCTATGCGATTGATGCTCGAGTAGCCACGGGACAGCTCGAACTTGGCAACGCTGTAGAAGGGCACTTCGTTGCCGTCAGGCGTGCGGATGTACATGTCTTCCAGGTTACCGATGGACTTTCGCTCCGATTCCGGGAAACGCACCATGACGCGCACGTCGTCCTGGCCGCGCTGCACGCGTTGGGCCTCGGATCCATAGAATGCCGAGCGTACCTGACTTGCGAGATCCGCAAGGGTGAGACCGAGGTTGCGAGCCTCGGGCAGTAGGTTCAGCTGTATCTCCTGCTTGCCCGAGCGAAACGAATCGCTGATGTCGAACACGCCTTGGTAACGGGCAAGTTCCGCTTTTAACGTCTCAGCGGCTTCTCGCAGCTTGTTGATGTCTTTGCCTTTGAGCTGATATTCGATGGGGCTGCCTGCGGAGAACTGGTCGGCGTCGAAGGTCAGCTTGACGGCGTCGCTGATGGAGCCCACATAGTCACGCCAGCGTGCGGCAACCACTTTGGAGCTGATCTCCGCGCGCTCAGCCAGCGGCGCAAGGTCAATCACAATTTCCGCAATGTTGGAGCGGCCGGCGGACATGGGACGTCCGGGTCCGTCGCGATCGACATTCTGGCCAACGCTCGACAGCACGTTGCGGATGATCGGTTGGGAAAGCCCCAGCTCTTTGGTCAAGTCTTCGTTTAGGCGTTCGGCGGCGGCTTCGATGTGCTGCGCGGCCGCCAGCGTCGTTTCCGCAGCGATGCCTTCAGGGAGCTCGAGACCCGCATAGACCCGGTCACCTTCGATGGCGGGGAAAAAGCCGAATACAACACGGCCGCTGCCGATGAGCGAGACGGCCAGAATCAGGATGCCGAGCCCCACCGCCGAGCTCACGTAACGCCAGCGCAGCACCTTGTGCACAAACGGCATGTATTTCTGCGACGCCACGTTTTCTAACCATTTGGATAAGCGGCTCTGGAAGCGGTTCCAGGCAGCAGAGGCGCCGGTGCTCGGTTCACCGTGTTTGCGATGGGCCAGGTGCGACGGCAGGATCCACTGAGATTCGATGATGCTGCAGATGAGGGCGAACATCACCACCCAGCCGATCGGAGCAAAGAAGCCGGACATCCGGCCCTGCACGAGGATGAGCGGCAGGAAAGCAGCAATGGTGGTCAGAACGCCGAAGATGACCGGCACCGAGACTTCCCAGGTGCCGTCAACCGCCGCATTTAACGGCGTTTTACCCATCTGCTCGTGGCCGTACACCCGTTCGCCGACGACAATTGCGTCGTCCACGACAATCCCGAGCACGAGAATGAATGCCATCACCGTCATGGTGGAGATGTTGATGTCCGTGAACGGTAACGCTGCGAGCGTCCCGAGGAGCGCAACCGGAATGCCGATGGCCACCCACATGGCTACCCTGAATTTCAAAAAAAGCGCCAGTACCACCAGCACCAGCAGCAGGCCGCCGCCGGCGTTTTTTAGCAGCACCGACATACGCTCTTCGAGCTCGTTCGACGAGTCGATCCAGATGTCGAGACTGATGCCTTCGGGCAGCTCCTGCTGGAACTTCTCGACGTGTGCACCGACATCGTCGGCAATCTGAATCAGGTCTTCCGTGCCAACCTGCGAGACGTTGACGACTACGCCGCGGGCGCCGTTGAACTGCGCCAGCAGATCGCCTTCTTCGAATGTGTCGCGGATCTCCGCCACATCGGCCAGTGCCACCCGCGTGCCGTCCGGACGGGTCAGCACGATGACATCCTCGAATTCCCGGCCCCAGTAGGCCTGACCGGTTGTGCGGATGAGAATTTCACCGTTGCGGGTTTTTATGGAGCCGCCCGGCATGTCCAGTGAGCTCGAGCGAATAGCCTGACTCACCTGCTCGAGCGTCATGCCGTAACGACGCAGCTCGCGCTCTGAGACTTCGATGGAAATTTCGTACGGGCGAATGTAGTCGACCGCAACCTGGGAGATGCCCTCGATGGCGGCGATGTCGTCACGAAGCTCGCGGCCAATCTCTTTGAGGGTTCGCTCGTCGGTATTGCCGGAAACGGCAATCTGCACGACACGGCGGGTGATCGCCATTTTAGAGACGACGGGTTTTTCGGTCTCCACCGGGAAGCTGTTGATGGCATCCACCCGGCTTTTGATTTCATTGAGGACCGCAATGTCGTCCGCATCGTCAAAGAGCTCGGAGGTGACGTTGCACATGCCTTCTGTTGCGGTAGACCGGATCTTGTCGATGCCTTCGACGCCTTCGATGGCTTCTTCGACCCGGACGCATACCGCACGCTCCACCTCGACGGGTGCGGCGCCAAGGTAGGGCACCTGCACGTTCACAACTTTGATATCAAAGCTTGGAAACTCTTCCTGATTGGTGGTGATCGCGCCGAACGTGCCGCCCAGGAGCAGCAGCACCATTAAAAGATTGGACGCAACCGGGTTGTGCGCGAACCAGCGTATCGCGGTATGCATAGCGGCTTGCCGTTAAGCGTCTTCGATGACGGGATTGACCGTCATGCCGTCCACCGCAGTCTGCAGCGGCGACAGAATCACGCGCTCGCCCGATTCCAGGCCGCTCGAAACCAGGACGTTGTCCTGATACAGACGCAGGGTTTCGATGGCGCGGAAGCGCAACCGATTCTCGGCATCGACAACGAGCACCTGGTCGTCGTTACGCAGCGCCGAGCGCGGCAGGACAATGACGTTGTCTGCGGACAGGCCCTCAATCTCAGCTTCGACGAACAGGCCAACGGAGAGCGGTGCGTGCTCCGGGTTGTTCGGAATGCGTGCCACGAGCTGCACCATGCGGCTGGAAATGTCGATCTCCGCCTCTGTGCGCACGATGTTTCCCGTCCACACGAGACGCTGCCCGGCGTATTCGGTCGAGAGCGTCACCTCCGGCTGAAACTGGCTCGGCAGCTCACCACGGAGCGTGACCGGCAGGTTCAGAAAGGCGAGCTGTCGGTCCGCGATGGGCAGACGCACCTCAACCTGGTCGCTGGCGTATAGGGTAGCGATCGCGGCGCCGCGCGAGATGAACTGCCCGATATCAACGTTTTCGCTGCGCACGAGCCCTGTGAACGGTGCGCGGATCTCCGTGCGCTCCAGGTTCTGCTGTGCCTGCTCGAAAGCAACGCGGGCATCCTGCAGTGCCGCTTCCGCAACGCGTGCGGCGCGCAGTGAGTTCTCGAGCTGCGAGCGCGAGGTGAGCTTGCGCTCTTCAAGGCTCTGCAGGCGCTGATACTCGTAGCGGGCATGCTGGTGCTCAGCCTGGGCACGTTCCAGCGTGGCACGGGCACGATCTTTGGTGTTGCGGTAGTCGAGCTCGTCGACGCGGGCCAGCACGTCACCCTGCTTGAAATAGCCGCCCGCAACGAGCTTTGGCGACATCCAGGTCACACGGCCTGATACTTCGGGAATGAGCTGGCTTTCCGTGGACGGTTTGACCGTGCCCTGAGAGTGCACTTTCAGATTGACCGACTCCGGTGCCACTTCCTGGATACGTACGGTCACGGGCACCGGCGTCTGGGCGGTGGGTTCCAGCACGGGGGCGGTGGCCATCAGCGTGATGGCGCCGAATGCGAACACCACCAGGATGATCAAAGGGATGATTATGGTTCGCATCATTGGTTGATGGCCTCCTGGCCCATGTCGGCACGGGCGGCGTCAATGGCCCGCACAATGTTCTGCCTGTTCAAGTCGTTGAACGCTTTGAAGGATGCGCGCAGCGCGATCGCGTCGCGCGCTTCGAGTGCCGCGTCGAGCTGTTGCCCGAAACTCCGGTAGGCGTCGAAATCGACGGTCGTGTAGGGATGCAGATGGCTCATCTTCGGCACAAACTGGTCCATCAGGGTGCGCGCGGTCAGCCGCAGCGGCAGGTTGCGGCTGGCGGTCATGATGGCGTGCATGAGCTCGAAACGGGCAAGCACGTGCGCTTCGCGATCGAGGTCAGCTTCGATCAGTGGTTTGACGAGCGCCCGGATCCCGGCAATTTCGCGGTCGTCGGCAAGCTGCAGCGCCTGCTCAGCGGCAACCGTCATGAGGCCGTTCATCACCACCAGAATCTGATCGAGCAATTCGAGGTCGGGGAGGCTTTCGTGTCCCAGCATGTGGCCGATGACGTCGAGGCTTGCTTCTTCGGTCTGGCGGACCCGCGCGCCACCGGGTTGCACGTCGGCCAGACCCATCTGTTCGAGCTTCTTCATGGCTTCACGGACCGCACCGCGATTGGCGTCGAAGCGGGCAGCCAGATCCCGCTCGGAGGGCAGACGCTCGGTGGGTCGGTAGCGGCCCGACAGGATGTCGTCAATCAGGCTGCCGGCAATTTCGTCGTGTTTGCTCAACGGCGGGTTTCCCAGGTATTCAAGTGTCTGGTCAGTCCGGATTGGTCTGACCAAATTGGTCTGTGCAATTCTAGGCGTTAGCCCGACAAATGCAAGCTTTCTGTTACCTTGGGTAACGGAATGTGAGAGAGATCACAAAAAGTAACGCCGCTATGGACGCCGACCAACGGGTATCGACGGCGTCAGTTGCGGCGATCGAGCAGATTGCCCGTGTGGATGAGCTCCAGCACTTTCTGGCGGCGCCCTTTGGGGTGCAGCTGCCAGTAGTCCTCCTCGAACGCCTGGGCGGGCTTGCGCAGGATGACGCCCATGGCCATGGGACCCTGCAAGTCGACCAGGAGCTGCGCCATCATCGGATTGGTTTCGTCGTGAACGGCAATATCTTCCAGCGTGACGCCGTCTTCGCCGATGACAACCGGCTCGAGCCGGAGCGTCTGGGTATTCAAGCGCAGGCCTTTGTCCTGTTCCTTGCCGTAGACGAGCGGTTTGCCGTGTTCGACGTGGACCTGGGTTTCCGGTGCGGTCTTTTTCGCCGCAACGTCATCAAAGACGTCTTTGTTGTACACGATGCAGTTCTGCAGAATCTCCACGAACGATGTGCCGCGATGGGCTTTGGCTTCGTTCAAGAGGCCCGGCATGGCCTTCTGGTCGATGTCGACGCAGCGGGCGAAGAACGTAGCCCCCGCGCCAATGGCGAACTTGCCTGGCTCAAGCGCCGTTTCTATCGATCCCGTCGGACTGGTCGGGCTCTTTGTACCCGGCCGTGAGGTGGGCGAGTACTGGCCCTTGGTCAGGCCGTAGATTTCGTTGTTGAAGAGCAGAACGTTGAGGTCGATGTTCCGGCGCAGCGTGTGCAGCAGATGATTGGCGCCGATGGACAGGCCGTCACCGTCGCCCGTGACCACCCAGACTTCGAGCTCGGGATTGGCAAGCTTGATGCCCGAGGCGAACGCCGGGGCGCGTCCGTGGATCGTGTGAAAACCGTACGTGTTGACGTAGTAGGGTAGACGCGAGGAGCAGCCGATGCCGGACACGAACACCGTGTTGGCCGGATCCGAGCCGCCGTCGGCCAGCGCGCGCTGCACGCCCTTCAGAATCGAGTAGTCGCCGCAGCCGGGGCACCAGCGAACCTCCTGGTCGGTGGCGAAGTCTTTGAAAGTCAAAGCGTTCATGGTGTCAGCCTCCTACCTGCTGGATGCGCGGTTTGGCGTGTTCGCCGATGGCGTTGGCCACTTCTGCAACGGTTAACGGTTGCCCCGACACTTTGTTCAGCTGCACGACGTCGACGTTCAGTCGGTCGCGCAGCACCGTCGCCAGCTGACCGGTGTTGAGCTCCGGCACGAGGACGGTGTCGAAGCCCGCCAGCAGCTCGCCGAGGTTGGCAGGCAGCGGATTGATGTGGCGCAGATGAATGTGTGCAACGCTCAGGCCCGCGTTGATGGCGTCTTTGACCGCACGGTAGATCGTGCCGTAGGTGGATCCCCACGCGACGATGGCAAGCCCGCCGTTCACACCCTGGTCGATCGTCTGCGGGGCAATGAAGTCGGCGACGCTTGCAACCTTGGCTGCGCGAATATCTGTCATCGCCTGATGGTTGTCTGCGTCATACGAGATGTTGCCGGTGTCGACGTCTTTCTCGATGCCACCGACGCGGTGGATGAAACGATCGTCGCCCGGGCTTGCCCAGAGGCGTGCATGCGTTGCCGGGTCCCGTTGAAACACGGGCTGGTCCGTCTCGGCGTCCGGCTTGTTGGTGTCGATGGCCGGGTAGTTTTCGAAGTCCGGCAGCGGCCAGAGCTCCGAGGCGTTGGCAATGTAGCCGTCGGTCAGAAGGATGACCGGCGTCATATGTCTGAGCGCAATCCGCACCGCCTCGATGGCGGTATCGAAACAGTCGGCGGGCGAGCGTGCCGCGACGACGGGCAGCGGCGTGTCGCCGTTGCGTCCGTACACGGCCTGATACAGATCACTCTGCTCCGTTTTGGTGGGCATGCCCGTTGAGGGGCCGGCGCGCTGGGAGTTGACGACCACGAGCGGCAGCTCGGTGGCGACGGCGAGCCCGAGCGCCTCGGTCTTGAGAGCCACACCCGGCCCGCTGGAAGACGTCACGCCGAGCTTGCCGGCATACGATGCGCCAATGGCGGCACAGACGGCGGCAATTTCGTCTTCCGCTTGAAAGGTGCTGACGCCGGCCTCTTCCAGATTGACGAGGTTGTGCAGCAGTGACGATGCCGGCGTGATGGGGTAGGAGCAGAACATGAGCTCCGTATCAGCCAGCTCTCCCGCGGCAACGAGCCCAAGCGCCAGGTTTTCGGCGCCGGTAATCGTTCGATATTCAGCGGCGTCCAGCGGCGCTTCCGGCATGGTCTCATGCTTCAGCACGTGGCTGGCTTCGGTGCTTTCGCCGTAGATGTGACCCGCGTCGAGCGCCGCGAGGTTGGCGTCGCGTACCTGCTCGTTCGCGGCAAACTTCGCCTTGATCCAATTGATTGTGGGTTCGCGGGGCTGATCGAACATCCACAGCACCAGTCCCAGCGCCCAGAAGTTTTTGCAGCGTCCGGCGTCTTTGGTCCCAAGACCATGGGGCTTCACGGCTTCGAGCGTGAGGTGCGAGATATCGATCGCAACCACCTCGTGCTCGCTCAGGGTGCCGTCGGTGAGCGGATTGCTGGTCAGATCCGCGCGCTTCAGGCGCTGGTCGGTGAACGCGGCTTCGTCGACGAGAATGAGTGAATGCGGTGCCAGATGGGCGAGGTTCACCACCAGCGCTGCGGGATTGAAAGCGATGAGCACGTCAGGCTCGTCTCCCGGGGTGGTGATGCGATCACCGCCAAACTGAATCTGGAAGGCGGAAACGCCGTAGCGGGTACCGGCGGGAGCGCGGATTTCCGCCGGGAAATCCGGCAGGGTCGCCAGGTCGTGACCGGCCATCGCGGACGCAACGGTGAACTGCTGGCCCTGCAGCTGGATGCCGTCACCGGAATCGCCGGCAAAGCGGACCACATGGCTGGTCTTACCTTGAGATTCTTGTACCACGTTACAATTTCTCGCCGAAAATAGCGGCGCATTGTAGCGGATCTGGTTATTAAAAGTAGTGGTGCCTTGTACGTAGAAGCTATAACCATATTTTGGTGAGTGCTGGCCGAGGTGGTAAAGTGCCGCGTCTTTTTTTACCGATCATCTGGAGAAAGTCATGAAAGTCATCGCGAGTACAGACGAGTACACCATCTACCAGCGCCGCGATAACCGCTATGCCGTCAAAGGCGCGGACAAGCAGCCCATCAACGGTGATGCCAAGATTTCCATCCTCCTGAAGCACGAGCTGATCGTGGCGGCCGAACCCAAGGCACCTGAGCCGGAAGCGGCGGAAGAGGTGGTGGAAGAAGAGGCGGCTGCGGAAGACGCCGCTGCAGAGGAAAACACCGCTGACGCGGCGGAAGAATCTGCAGAAGAGGAAGCCCCGGCAGAAGAGGCGCCCGCTGACGAAGCTGCCGCGGAGGCAGACGACGCAGACTCTGAGGCGGATGCTGAGGAAGCGGAAAAGAAGGACTGATCGCTGCCCATGGCAGGGGGGTGGCAGCAGTGTCGGCCCCCCGGCTTGTGTGCTGATCTCGATGGCATAGACTGTCCCCATGGTACAAGCCGTCCGCGAACTCGAGGTTGTTGCCGACTACAAGCCCGCCGGGGATCAACCGGGGGCAATCGATGCGCTGGTGGAAGGCGTGCAGGACGGCCTCAGCCACCAGACCCTGCTCGGCGTCACGGGTTCGGGCAAAACCTTTGCGATCGCCAACGTCATCGAGCAGGTCAGGCGCCCGACTCTGGTCATGGCGCCCAACAAAACGCTTGCGGCCCAGCTCTACGGCGAGTTCCGCGAATTCTTCCCCCATAACGCCGTCGAGTACTTCGTCTCCTACTACGACTATTACCAGCCCGAAGCCTACGTGCCGGCGTCGGACACCTATATCGAAAAGGACGCGTCCATCAATGCGCACATCGAGCAGATGCGCCTGTCTGCCACGAAGGCGCTTCTCGAACGGAGCGACGCCATCATCGTCGCCTCGGTGTCGGCGATCTACGGTCTGGGTGATCCGCAGTCCTACCTCAAGATGGTCGTGCACCTCGACCGCGGCGACCGCATCGATCAGAGGAAGCTTCTGCTGCGCCTGGCGGAGCTGCAGTACACGCGCAACGATCAGGTCTTTCAGCGCGGCACCTACCGGGTGCGCGGAGACGTGGTCGATATCTTTCCCGCGGAGTCCGAAAAAGAAGCGGTTCGCGTGGAACTCTTTGATGACGAGATTGAGGATCTGTCGATCTTCGATCCGCTGACCGGGGAAATCATCAATCGGGTGCCGCGCTACACGGTGTTTCCGAAGACCCACTACGTCACTCCGCGCGAACGCATCCTCAGCGTGCTCGATGACATCAAAGAAGAGCTGCAGGACCGGCTGAACTATCTCAACTCGCATAACAAGCTGGTGGAAGCGCAGCGTCTGGAGCAGCGCACGCGGTTTGATCTCGAGATGATTGCAGAGCTTGGCTACTGTCAGGGGATCGAAAACTACTCCCGCTATCTCTCCGGCCGTGCGCCGGGTGAGCCGCCGCCAACGCTCTTCGACTATCTGCCTAACGACGCGCTGATGGTCATCGATGAATCCCACGTCACCGTCCCGCAGATTGGCGGCATGTACAAAGGGGATCGTTCGCGCAAAGAGACGCTGGTCGAGTACGGGTTCCGGCTCCCCTCCGCGCTCGACAATCGGCCGCTCAGGTTTGATGAGTGGGAGCGGCTGGCGCCGCAGATGATTTTCGTTTCCGCAACGCCCGGCCCTTACGAGGGTGAAAAAGGTGGGCAGGTGGTGGAACAGGTTGTGCGTCCTACGGGCCTGGTCGACCCCGAGGTCATCATTCGGCCTGCATCGACCCAGGTGGATGACCTGCTTGGCGAGATCAACGAGGTGGTTGCTGGTGGGCACCGGGTGCTCGTCACGACGCTGACCAAGCGCATGGCTGAAGACCTCACCGAGTATCTCGACGAGCACAAGATCCGCGTGCGCTATCTGCACTCGGACATCGACACCGTGGAACGCATGGAGATCATCCGCGATCTGCGCCTCGGTGAATTTGATGTCCTCGTTGGCATCAACCTCCTGCGGGAGGGTCTCGACATGCCGGAGGTGGCGCTGGTAGCGATTCTCGATGCCGACAAGGAAGGTTTCCTGCGCTCGGAAGGATCGCTGATACAGACCATCGGCCGCGCGGCGCGCAACGTCGATGGGCGTGCAATCCTGTATGCGGATCAGATGACCGGCTCGATGGAACGGGCCATTGGCGAAACCACCCGCCGCCGGGAGAAGCAGCTCGCCCACAATGAGGAGCACGGCATCACGCCGCGCTCCATCTCCAAGCAGATTGCCGACATCATGGAAGGTGCGCGGGTGGCGCCCGGTGCGCCCAAGCGGTCACGGCGCCAGGCAGGGCGCGGAGCCGACAAGGTAGAGATACCGGCAGATCCCAAAGCGCTGGGTAAGCTGCTCGATGATCTCGAAAAGCAGATGCTCGATCACGCGCAAAACCTCGAGTTCGAAGAAGCTGCAGCTATCCGCGATCAGCTCCGGGAAATTCGCGACGCCCGCTTGAAGCACTGAGCGCCAGACGGCTGATCAGGTGCTGAACGTGATTGGCATGTAGCGGATGCCGGAGATGAAGTTCGATTCCAGCCACGCGGGTTCTTCAGCCAACCGGAAGTCCCTGAGGCGGTGCAGAATCTCGCTGAACATGCAATCAATCTCTACCCGCGCAATGTGTTGTCCCAGGCAGACGTGGGTGCCGGTACCGAAAGCGATCTGCTCGTTCGGATGACGGTGAATGTCGAGTTGACGTGGCTCTTCGAAGGCGCGCGGATCGAAGTTGGCAGCGCCGAAATATCTGACGACTTTGTCCCCTGCTTTGATGGTGGTGTCGTGCAGAGTGACGTCTTTTAGCGCCGTGCGGCGCATGTAGATGACGGGGCTGACGTAGCGCAGGAGTTCCTCGCGTGCCGTGGCGGCGCAGTCACCGGGATGTGCCTGCCATTCAGCCAGCGTCTCCGGATTGGCGATCAGCGCGTGCAGACCGCCGGCGACGAGGTTGCGGGTGGTATCGCCGCCGGCATCAATCAGCAGCATGAAAAAGAGCTGGAAGTCGATTTCATCGAGACAGCGTCCGTCAACCTCAGCATGCACAATCTGGCTCGCCAGGTCGTCGCCTGGCTTGTCACGCTTCTGCCGGTAGACGTTCTGTGCGTAGTCGAACATTCTCCCCACGGCTTCCGCCTGCGCCCCATCGGGTAGCGCCTCGGCCGCCGTGTGAATGACCTCCGTGAGCTTGTAGAGCTCCCGTCCGTCCTCCAGCGGGATGCCCGTCAGCTCGGCAATCACGTACGACGGCAGCTCGCCGGCAATGTCGGAGACGAATTCACACTCGCCGCGTGGAGCAACTCTATCGACGATGCGCGCCGACAGCTCCGATATGCGCGGGCGCAGCTCCGCCGCGGGTCCGCGGGTGAATTCGCGGCTGATGATCTTGCGGAACTGCGTATGCTGCGGCGGATCCATCATGAGCATCATCTTGTGCTCATCCTCCGGCAGGCCCACGCTGCTGGCATCCGGGTCCGCAATCATGATGGTGGGTTCTGATGAGAACACGTGCGGCTGGCGTCCTACCTCGGCGACGTCTTCGTAGCGGGTCAGCGCCCAGAACCCCGGACCGTCGGGCTCCTCATGCCAGTACACCGGTGCGTTTTCCTGCAACCAGGCATACATCTCGAGCGGGTGTCCCCGGGCGTAGGTTTCAGGACTCAGCAGATCAATCTGCACGGCTTCAGGACTCCCAGTAGGGCGCCCGCACGACCCGGCGCTGGATTTTGCCGGCCGCAGACCGAGGCAGCTCAACCGTGTAGTCGATTGTGCGCGGGCATTTGAAGTTGGCCAGACGGTCACGCGCCCAGGTGATCAGCTCTTCCGTCAGCTCGTTCGTAGGGTTGATGCCGGGTTGCAGCTGTACGACGGATTTCACTTCCTCGCCCCACTCGTCGTTGGGCACGCCGATGGTGCAGACGTCCAGCACCGCGTCGTGTTTCAAAAGTTCGCTGTCGACTTCCTGCGGGTAGATGTTTACCCCGCCCGAGATGATCAGCTCGGCGCTGCGACCGGTCAGGAACAGATAGCCGTCTTCGTCGAAGTACCCCATGTCGCCCAGGGTGAAGTACTCGCCGATGTAGGACTTGCCGGTTTTCTCCTGATCCTTGTAGTACTCGAAGCGGCCTTTCTCCGGAGCGCGCATGTAGATGGTGCCGACCTCGCCGACCGCAACCTCGTTGCCGTTGTCATCGAGGATTTTGTTGTCGAAGTCCGGGCCGGGACAGCCGACGGTGCCCGGTTTCGTCAGCCACTCTTCCGATCCAACAAGAAAGCCGCCGCCACCCTCGGTTGCCGCGTAGTACTCCCAGATGACAGGGCCGAACCACTCGATCATCGCGTGCTTGACGTGCACCGGGCACGGCGCCGCGCCATGGATCAGGAATTTCATGGAGCTGATGTCGTAGCGCCGTTTCACGTCGTCCGGCAGCATCA
Organism: Pseudomonadales bacterium; assembly: GCA_028285415.1. Taxonomy (GTDB): domain Bacteria; phylum Pseudomonadota; class Gammaproteobacteria; order Pseudomonadales; family Azotimanducaceae; genus UBA4421. The sequence continues at coordinate 666,607 of JANQPF010000009.1, read as the reverse complement.
GCAGGCGATGGAACATCGTCGCCACCATGTGGGTGTGCGTGATGCGGTGTTCCTCGATGAGACGCAGCGTTTCCTCGGCGTCCCACTTGTCCATCATGACAATGCCGACGCCGGACCAGAGCGGCTGCACGATGTCGATGAGGAGCGGGGCAGCGTGGTAGGCCGGCCCGGTGACGAGCTCTCGATCGTGCCCGGGTTGGTAACCCGCCGGCGTATCGTCCCAGTTCGGCGCTTCCGGGATGCGCTCTTTGCGGTAGACCCCTTTGGGTCGTCCGGTAGTCCCGGAGGTATACAGCATGCGCGAACCCAGGGTGGGATTGTCGACGTCGCTGCCATCGCGGCCTGCTACGGCGTCATCGAACGGCGTAAAGCCTGGAATGTCGCCGCCCACGGAGAGTTTCAGCGCAGCGTTCGGGGCGTATTGCGGAGCCTCCTCCACCGGTGGCCCGAGGTGGGCGTCGGCGACGAAAGCTTTGGCTTCGCAGTTGTCGACGATGTAACCAATCTCTTCGCCCTTGAGGTGGTAGTTGATGGGCGTGAAGCGAATACCGGCACGGGTCGTTGCGGCCAGGACGTCGATGAACTCGGGGCGGTTCTTGCTCACGACGGCCACGCTGTCTCCCGGTCCGATACCGTGCTCTGCGAAGAGACGCACCAGGCGGTTGGCATTGGCGTTCAGCTCGGCAAACGTGCGCTCGCCATACTCGGTGACAACCGCGGAGGCATCTGGCGTGCGCTCAGCGTGATAGGCAATCAGCATCCCGTTTGCGACGGATGCCTCCAGTTCGTGTACGGCCATGACTGCTTTTGTCCCCCTTACTCCTCAAACGATGTATACGGATTCGGTCTGTTGCTTGCAAGTAAACAAAATAGTCAAACCGTGCGGTGCCCGCGACAGGCAAAAAAAAGCCCCATCGAATGATGGGGCTTTGCGGTGGTGGTGCGCCTAGCCGCCGAATCCGTAGCGGATGTCGACACCCCAGTATCGCGGATACAGGAGTTGGGCGGTGTAGCGGAAGTTGTTGGCCGCTGTGCCGGTGTCGATGCCACGGTACATGCGCTCGTCGAATACGTTGTCGACAAATGCGCGGACGCGGATTTTCTCGTCCTTGCTGTACCAGGAGAGGCTGACGTCGGTGCGCAAGCGCGAATCCAGCTCGTCGAGCGGGCGTTCGATGCCGGAAGTATTGTATTCGCCGGTGTAGGCGACCGACGCGCCGGCGACGATTTTGCCGATTTCCGTGCGCCACTCGTAGCTGCCCCAGACGGTGGCCTTGTGTTCCGGGATACCCTTCAGACGATTGCCTTCGATGGCAAACGGGCGCTCACCGAACAGCGGCTCCGGTGCAAGCGGATTGTCGTCTTCCAGGAGAAAGAACTCGTCCTGGTACTCGGTATCCGTCCAACTGTAGTTGCCGTTGATGGTCAGGTTATCCGTTGCCAGCCACGTGATTTCGACTTCGAAGCCCTGATTGATGGCATCTCCAGTGTTGGTGGCAATGCTGCGAAAGGCATTCTGGGTTGGATCGAAGATATCGACGCTGTCCTGATAACCCTCATAGTCGTAGCGATAGACGGCGGTGTTCAATTGCAGCGTGCCGTCGAGCAGCGTGCCTTTGTAGCCGAGTTCGTATGCGATGACCGTCTCTTCATCGTAGGAGAGCGGCTTCAGCTCGGTTGGGGTGGGACCCACACGAGCGTCGGCGAGACCGAGAGCATAACCGCCCGCTCGATACCCGGTTGTCGCCGACAGATAAATCAGCGTGTCATCGTTCGGGGTCCAGTCGAGATTGATACGCCAGGTGATGTCATCCCAGGTGTCGTCGTCTTCAGCTCGCCCGTTCCAGGACAACGGCACCCCCTGCAGGCGCAGCGGCGTGGTGCAGTTCGGATCGTCGAGCGCGCAGACCGGGATGATCGGATTGGCGGGATCGGCGGTCGCAATGGCGTTGCCCATCAGCACGTTCTGTAGCGCAAGCCCGCTATTAATGATCGGGTCGTTGGGATTGAAAAGCGCGTTGAACGGGTGGTTGTAGGTCAGCGCCGCATACTCCGCAAAGCCAATGCCCACGAGGGGCGGGAACAACGCGAATGCGTCGCTGAAGCCGCCCACGAAGTTGGCTTCAACGTAGCCGCCGCGGTTCTCGAAGACGTCTTTTTCGTCCTCCGCCCAGCGCAGACCCAGGGTCAGCGCAAAGTTCTCGTTGAACGTGTAGGTACCTTGAGCATAGACCGCGTTCTGGGTGGTGCTGTTCTTGTTTTTCTGCACGTAGAACGATCCGCGACCGTCGATATCACCATCCCATCTGCCGGAGATGGTGCTGCCGATGGGGGCATCACCCAGGCCGACAGCAGGGCCGATGCCCGAGATCTGCAGCACGCTGAAGTTGCCCAGCAGCGCCTGAGGCGTGTCCAGCTGCCCGTAATTGGCCGGCATGCGCAGACGATTCTGGTCGAAGTTGTTCTGGAACGAGAAGTCCTGCAAGCGGTTACTGAAGAACTTATAGGCGCCGGCGGTGATGTTGAGGTTGTCCGTCGGATCCCAGATGAACGTCAGCTCATGGGACCAGGAATAGACTTCCTCGTGCGTCCGTGAGCCCGTATCCGAGAACGTCGAGTCGGAGTAGTCGCCCTGGATGTTGAACGTGTACAGGAAGTCCGTGTAGCCGTAGAGGTATTTCACCGTCAGGTTGTCGCTGACATCCCACACCGCTTCGAGGGAAACGGCTTCCTGGTCGAACTCTTCATCATTGAGGTCGTTTGTGAAGGCTTCCGGGTCAACGTCGTCGAAATCCGAATCGTTGAGATAGCCGCGGCCGTTGAACTCGGGGTTGGGGAAGGCGCTGCCTGCGCCGTCCACTCCGGGCCGAATGGCGGCGCCGTAGCCGACCGCGCCGGTGGCGGGATCGGTGAACATTTCAACCCCGGCGGGTGCAGCGGCGAGACATCCGGCCTGGTCGCTTACGAATAAGCCAGTGCAGACCGGCCGGATACCGAAGGCGTAGAGGTCGGTGCTGCGCGTGCCTCTGCGGCTGCCCCAGCCTTCGTTCATGATCATGCTCTGACCGATGATTCGATAGCTGCGGCGATTGTTGTAGCGGGTGTTGATGGAGAAGTTGTCGGTGGGTTCCCATTTCAACGACAGCGCGAAGGTCTGGTCATTGGTCGAATCCACGTCTTCGGTGCCGAACTGACCTTCCTGCCAGCCGTCGCGCTCGAGCTTGGACGCGTTGATACGGTACCCGGTGGTATCGGTCATGGGTCCGGACAACATCAGGTAGTACTCGCGGGTGTCGAACTCACCAAACTGCCCGCGCAGCTCTCCTTCGAACTCGTCGCTGGGCTTTTTCGTGATGTAGTTGATCGCGCCGCCGATGGAGTTGCGGCCGTAGAGCGTACCCTGCGGTCCGCGCAGCACCTCAATCCGTTCGATATCCCACAACGCGTTCTCGGTCAGCGCAATGAGCGCGTCCTCCGAATAAATGCCGTTGTAGTAGGTGGCCACCCCGGGGTCGCCGCCGAGGCTCCTGAAGTTGCGGCCAACGCCGCGGATCCGGATGTCGAAGTTATCCCGCGTGGTTGCGGGAATGAAGTTGACGAACTCGTTGGCGGATTGAATGCCCTGTTCTTCCAACATCATTTCGCTGATTGCGGTGATCGAGATGGATGTATCGGAAACGGTGGATTGCCGCTTTTCGGCGGTGACAACCATTTCCTCAATGACGCGGCCAGTTTCTTCCGCCCACAGATTAAATGCAGCCAGCAGGCACGATAGTGCGACGCCACTGCGTAACGCGTAAGACATGTTTACCCCTCCTCATTGCCCGCAGCAGCCATTGCAGCTCCTGATGTCGAGCATCCGGCTTTCGACGTAACTCCCTATCGACACCGGCTTTATTACGTCCCCTATGCACCCCTTTTGCATAGAGATGCCCTAAGCATCCGGTATCCGGCGGGAAGATGCAACGCCTGAGTCCCGCTGGCTCCCGGTGCCGGGATCTACTCAATACGCGCCCGGCGTGCCATAGTAAGCGGCTTGCCTCGAGTAGCGGACCTGTGCGTGACGACCCGGAAAGACTATGAAAACGAAGATTGGTATCTGATTGCCAATCAGGACGGTCTTGCCATCAAGATTCGCAACACGGTGACTCTGGGGGAGGACGCGCTCGGTGGTCTATGTCTCGATGGGCGTGATCCGGCGGAGCGCTGGCTGACGCTGGCGCGGGAGGGTGTGCAGCTGGTCGTGTCGAGTCTGGCCGGGCCAGCGCAGCTTGCTCGCGGTGAAAAGTGGAGCACCGATGCCGCGGGTCTCGTGCTATCACGGGGCACTTTGCTCGAGTTTCCACACAACGAGGTGTATGTCAGCCAGTCGCTGCATCGGGGTCAAATTGACATGCGCGTTGCGGTCACGTTCGACGCCAAGGCTGCAGCGGCAGAGGCGGAAGAAGCGCGCCGTGCTGCCGCCGCCAGCGTTGCCGCCAGCAGCCCGGCTCGGCCGGCACCGAAAATAACGACCGCTCGTGAGCAGAAGGTGGGCGAATCCGGCGTGATTGTGGTGCCGGAGATTCCGGATGATATGCGCTACACGCCGATGCCCTACAACCGCGGCAACCGCCGTGCCGTGTGGCTTTTGTCCGGCACGCTGCTGGTGCTGACGGCAGTGGTGGGACTGCTCCTGTTCGATCGGTTTCTCAGCCCCACATCCGAATCACCGCAAGCGGTCCGCGAATCTGTCGAACCCACACCGGGCGCCGCTGACCCGCCGCCGGTTGACAGCGTTGTGGCGGAGACGTCGACCTCGCCACTCGACGAAGCGCAGATAAGTGAACCGGTGCCCGAAACGACCGGGATCTCTGCAGACCAGGCCCGGCCTGGGACTGCAGATCGCGATGGAATCACTGCGGCAGACGATGCGGGCGTACCGGCGTCAATCCTGCAGCAGGACGAAAACGGGTCGCCCCAGTCGGCACCGCCCGTCGACGTGCCAATAGCGCTCGGTGAAGTGACAGCGCTGCTGGCAAACGGGTATCTCACATGGCCGCCAGAAGAAAATGCCGTCACGGTGCTGAGTCGCGTGCTGGCACAGGCGCCTAACAATCCGCGGGCTCTCGAACTGCGTGAAACGCTCGCCGAAACCCTGCTGGCAGAAGCCCGTGCCGCCCACGCGGACGGCTTTGAGGAGAGCGCCGAGCGCATGCTCGAGCAGATTCTCGCCTTCCACCCTGAATACGGGCCGGCGCTGGTCCTGGCCGGTCGCTGGCGCCGGATTTAGCGCGTTTAAGTCAATATAATTTACATTTTGCCGGTTGTTTTGACGCGTCCGCCGTTTTTGTGGCGGCAATGAGAAGTACCGCCAGTTTTCGGGTGGGTGGCACCGCTATATTGCGGCTCGTTGTCACGGGTGTAGGCCTTAGGGATGCGGCTGGTACCGCTACACAATGTTCTGTCGAGCACGCTGCGGCTGCTGGACGCTGACGCCGCTGCCATGCGGCTCCTGCCGCGCGGCGATGCCTGGCAACCTCTCGATGTGGCCGTTGGTGATACGGCACTTCTGCAGGCGCTATCCTGGTCCGAAGACCAGAGTGTGCCGGCGCCACCGGTTGCGCCGATACAGCGCGCGATTTTTGGGCTGCCAGAGGCGCTCAAGCTCTACATTTGTGAAGAACAAAGCTGCGTCGCCATGCAGATCGACGTTTCCGATCAGCTGCTGGCGGCCATGCCCAGCCAGTTCAAGACGTTCGAGAAGCGCGGCGCAACCCGCGAAGTTCTGGGTTCCCTGTGGTTTGCACTGGCGTTTGCCGATCGCGAGGACCTTGCCGGGCGTTTTGACTACGAGCCGGATACCGGGGCACTTGCGGAGCTTTTGATTGGCGTTGCCGCCCAGGCACTGTGGGGGCTTTACCAGAGTCGTCAGGCGCATGCCGACCCGATTACCGGACTTCCCGGAGCCGCAGAATTTCGCTCGCGGCTGCGCCGCCCGTTCGATGGTGCCGACGTCGGCACAACAGCCCTTTATCTCTTGAGCGTCGACGGGTATGCCCAGCAGCGCAACACCTTCGGTCAGGAACGTGCTGAACAGCTGTTGCAAGACGCTGCCCGCCATCTGGAGATGGTGGTGCGCAAGGACGATGGGCTCTTCTGCTATCGCGAAGCGCAGTTTGCAGTGATTGCGCAGGTCCAGGATCACGAGGGCAGCCGCCTGCTGGCAGAGAAGCTCGAGCGGGCGCTCGATCCGTTGCGAAGAACGGCGGGCATCGGGGACATCAGCACGAGTATCGGCTACGTGCTGGCCACCGGTGGCGATGACCCGCAAACGCTCTGCCTCGCGGCCGAGCAGGCACTCGACTATGCGCGCCTCAGGGGCGGACAGACCAGCGTCGCCTATTCCGAGGCGCTGCCGGAGAGCGAGCTCAATCAGCACCATCTGGCGAGCAGCCTCTTGACCGATCCGGAGCGCGGCTACCGCAACAACTACATCCTCTGGCAGACGCTCGAGCTCATTGCCGGTGAAACCGCACCTGACGAAGTGGCTTCTCAGTTTGGCGATCTTTTACAGGTACGTCTTGGGGCCGAGATTGTGGTCCTGGTCGAAGACGTTGCCGGCGAACTCCAGCCCCTCGGCCGGGTGGATGCAGGTGCGGAAGACGTGCTGACGGGACGCAGCCGTCGGACCATTGCCCAGGCGCTGCGACGTCGGGAATCCGTGCGTGCGGACGACCCTGTCGCCGGCACTGGCATTGCCATACCGTTGATCGCCCGACACCAGATTCAGGGGTGTCTTTACATTGAGCGCCGCGAGCCGCTGGACACTGCCGACGATCTCTTTCTCTGCGCGCTTGCCGACCAGGTGGCTGGTGCGCTCGATCGCGCCAAGCTTGTCCTACATCACCTGGCGCTGCACGAGCGGGAGAGTGAAGCGCTGCGTGAAAAGCTCAGCGATCTTCACCCACAGGACGACGTCGTTCGATCTGTACAGATCCATCACTCGGTTGCCATGCGCGACGTCATGGACTTCGTCGCGCGGATTGCCCCGACGGACGTTTCCGTGCTGGTCATGGGCGAGAGCGGCGCCGGCAAGGAAGTCATGGCGCGCGCCATCCACGCTGTCAGCCAGCGCAGTACCGCGCCGTTTGTCGTCGTCGACTGCAGCGCAATTACGCCCAGCCTCATCGAAAGCGAGCTGTTTGGCCGGGTCAAAGGTGCGTTCACCGGCGCAGATGCCGCCTCGGAAGGCCGCATTGCGCAGGCACACGGCGGGACGCTTTTTCTCGACGAGATTGGCGAACTGCCACTCGACGTGCAGGCGAAGCTCCTGCGCTTTGTGCAGGAAAAAGAGCTGGTTGCCGTAGGCGCCACAGCAACGCAACAGATTGATACACGCATCATCTGCGCAACCAACCGCGACTTGCAGGCGGAAGTGCAGGAGGGCCGATTCCGGGCTGACCTCTACTTCCGTCTTCAGGCGATCCAGGTCAAAGTGCCGCCGCTGCGCCAGCGGGTTGATGATCTTCCGGCGCTCGTGGAGCACTTTGTTCATGATTTCAACAGTCGTTTTGACAGCCGCATCGAGGGACTGACGGAGTCTGCGTGGCTCAAGGTCCGCACGTACCCCTGGCCCGGCAACGTTCGGGAGCTGGAGAACGTTCTCATGCGTGCGGTGCTGCTCGTCAAGTCCGGCCGGCTCCAGGCGGATGATCTGGAGCTCAACGAGCAGGCAGCGCTACCCGGTTCTGCTTCGCTCGGGCAACCGCCGGCCGTGTCATCGCAGGAGAGCACTGTTGACGAAGACCCGTGGTTTGCACTGGCTTCGCTCCTCAGCGATCAGATCACCGCCGTATTCAACGACGGGCAGCCGGAAGGCCCCATCGGCCGCTGGCTCAGCGAGCTCACGGTACTGTCCGCGTGGGAGCTGAATGACCGCGTTGTGGTATCAGCCGCACGTTTACTGGGCGTGCCGGAAACGACGCTCAGGCGCCAGCTCGCCAAAGCACAGCAGCACCAGGACAATCCGCTGACCCTGCGCAGCCCTCAGTGGCAGGCAGCGCTGCCCACCCTGCAAGAGGTTTTACTCCGCGTGATGACTGACGCACAGGCGCCCGACGCCCTTGCGGAAGCGATAGATCTCTGCCTGCTCGAGCAGATCGACGCGGTGGTTGGGGCTAATCACGCCGGTGGCGCCGCGCTTCTCGGCGTCACGCCGCCAACCTACGTCAAACGGCTACAGAAGATGGGCGAGCCGCCTTCCGCGATGTCATCGTCTCTGGAGGTGCGCCGATGAAAACCGGTTTTCTGCTGCTTATCTGCCTCCTGGCGTACTTTGCGCCCGTGTCCGCCGTCGGCTCCGAAATATCGAAGCGCGTTTCGTCACAGATCACCGAACGCAACATGCGATTCAATCATCTCGATACGGTGAGCGGATTGTCGCAGGACAGCGTTCAGGCGATCGCTCAGGACCACAACGGGTTCATCTGGATTGCTACTCAAGAAGGACTCAACCGCTACGACGGTCAGAACATCGTCGTGTTCGAGCGGGAGCCGGACGCGCTGAGCTCGCTCAGTCACAACTTCGTCTACGATCTGTTTGTTGCCAGAAACGGCGAGCTGTGGGCGGCAACGGATGGCGGCGGCGTCAGCATATACGATCCCGAAACGGAATCGTTCCGAAACCTCTCGCACAACCCGAATGACCCGGCAACGTTATCGAGCGACCGCGTGCGCTCTGTCTACCAGGACAGCATCGGCAACGTGTGGATCGGCACGGTGGATGCCGGTCTCAATCGCATCGACGGCTCGACCGGGATCATCCAGCGCTATCGACACGACCCGGAACAGCCGGATTCACTCCCGCATGATTCGATTCTCGTCATCAACGAGGATCGACGCGGGCGGCTGTGGATTGGTACCGATGGCGGGGGACTCGCCCGGTATGAACCCACCGCCGACCGGTTTCTGCGGTATCAACCAGATGCTGATGGCGGTGAAGGGGAGATGCGCGGCCGCGAGGTCACCGCCGTGGTCGAAGATCGCGACGGTGCTCTCTGGATTGGTACCCGGGACGCCGGTTTGCAGCGGCTCGACACCGAAACCGGTAAGTGGGTGATGTTTCAGCGAGAGGCTGGCAACCCCAACTCGCTCTCCAACAACTATGTGCGGGACATTCTGGAGGACAAAGACGGCACGCTCTGGATTGCAACCGACTTCGGTCTCAACGAGTGGCGCCCCAACGAAGGCGGCTTTGCGCAGTACTTTGCCGTAGACACCGACAGCGCAAGTCTCAGCACGAGCCGTTTGTCGGAGCTCTTTCAAAGTTCCAGCGGCGTGCTCTGGGTCGGCTCGTATCGCGGGGTCAGCACCTGGAACTACATGAGTGATGCGTTTACGCATTACCACAAAAGTAACGGCATGCTGCCGGCTGATCTGGCCACCGACATCGGCGAAACGTCGGACTCGGTGCTGTGGATAGGCACCTATGGTGGCGGTCTGACCAGCATTGACCGGCGTAACGGTGCGGTCATGGAGCTGCGTCACGACGAGAACGATCCGACGTCGCTTTCGAGCGATGTCATCATGGTCGTCTTTACCGATGCCGACGACAAAGTCTGGGCGGGAACGCGGCGCAACGGCCTCAACCGTTATGATCCCGAAACCGGCGAGATAACCCATCTCAGAAAGCCTGAACTCACGAGCAACGCCATCTCCGCGCTCTGGGGGGATCCGGACGGCACGCTCTGGATCGGCACCTTTGGCGGCGGACTCAACCGTCTTTTGCCGGACGGTACGCTGACCTGGTTCCAGCACGACCCTGAGGATGCGACCAGCATCGGCAGCGATCGGGTGCTCTCGGTGACGCGGGACAAACGCGGCACGCTGTGGATCGGCACGGAAGAGGGCGGTCTCAATCGTTTCGACGCGGCAACCGGTACGTTCGAACGGATCCTTCATGACCCCGATGATCCCCTGTCGCTCAGCGCGGACACCGCCTGGGAGATTGCGGAGACGACGGATGGCTCGCTTTGGATTGCGACGCTGAACGGCGGTTTGAATCAGTGGCAGGCCGCGGACCGGGCGGCAGATCGCAAAAAGTTCCGCCGGTGGACCAAAGCCAGCGGGCTCGTTTCCAACACGATTTACGGACTCCTCGAGGACGACCAGGGACGGCTCTGGCTGTCGAGCAACCGGGGTATCAGCCGCTTCAATCTGAAGACGTATGACATTCGCCACTACGACCGGCGCAACGGCCTTTCCGGCGATGAATTCAATCTCGGGGCACGGTATCGCAGCCGTATGGGGCAGTTACTGTTCGGCGGTTCGGGTGGCGTCGTCTCGTTTGTTCCCGGGCAGATTCAGGACGACGAAAGCGTGCCGCCGACGGTGGTGCGGGCCTATTCGCCTTTCAAGCGGCTGGCTGTGAGCTACACGGGCAACCCGGCTGAAATGCCAGCCGAAATCGAATACGAAGACAACTTCATTGCCTTCGAATTTGCCGCGTTGAATTACGCTTCTCCGAACAGGCATAAGTTTCGCTACATGCTGCAGGGGTTCGATAAGGAGTGGCAGGATCCGGGTACGGTTCGGCGCATTACGTATGCCAACTTGTCACCCGGCAGTTATCTCTTTCGCGTTAAAACGGCAAACAGCGACGGTATCTGGAACGAACAGGGGACGGAGCTGGCGGTACAGGTTCTGCCAGCGCCCTGGCAGACCGTCTACGCGTATTCGTTCTATGGGGTGCTTGCTGTGGTCTTCATGGTATACGCCGTGCGCTGGTACCTGGCACGGCGTAAGCGGGAGTCCAAGCGCCGCGAGCTGCTCGAAGCCCAGGTACGCCAGCGCACGGCCGAGATCGGTGAGCGAAACCGGCAGTTGGAAAGCTTGAATCAACGTCTCCTGGAAGCGAGCTTCAAAGACTCTCTGACGGATCTCTACAACCGCCGCTATCTCAACGAGTTCATCGAGCAGCAGGTTCATATCATCGATCGTGACAGTCACGACAAGCGGCACAGGGACGACGTGGACTACTCGCGCTATCAGCAGACCGTGCTCAGCTTCATGATGATTGACCTCGATGGTTTCAAGGCCATCAACGACACCTACGGGCATGCTGCAGGAGACAAGGCGCTCCTGCAGGTGCGCGACGTTCTGCTCGACTGCGTGCGGGAATCTGACATCATCATTCGCTGGGGCGGCGACGAATTTCTCATCGTCGGCCAGACCCTCGGGATTGCCGGTATTGCCAACTTCGCCGAACGCGTGCGTTTTGCGGTAACCGAACAGATCTATCGAGTCGGCAATGGCCGCTCCGCGCAGCTGTCCTGTTCGATTGGTGCGGTGCCTTATCCGTTCGTGCCGTTAAGGCCGGATCTGATGACCTGGGAACAGGCGCTCAATCTTGCAGATACGTGTGCGTACGTGGTCAAAGGCAACGGTCGGAACGGTTGGGCGGTGATGCACGGCACGCCGTCATTCACGTCGGCGGACAACGATCACATCAGCAGCCATTTGGAATCCCTGCTCGATGCAGGCAAAGCGCAGATGACAACCTCGATCAGAGAGCCTCTGAAGCTGCCTTTCGTCGAAGGATCTGAGGCTTCATAGCAACGGCTTCGCGTACCGACCCGGGTAGCCCGAGCCCGAATCCCTGGCCGATATAACACCCCATCTCCAACAGGAGATCAACCTGGGTACTGGTGCAGATCCCTTCGGCAATGACGTCGAGACCGAGATCGCTGCACGCATGGCAGGTGTTCTTCACAACTGCGTGGGCACGCTTGCTGTGCGCAATGATGGAAACCAGTGATCGATCGATTTTGAGCTTCGTAATGGGAAGCTTCAGCAGGTTGGCCCATTTGGCGTGCCCGGAACCAAAGTCGTCGAGCGTCAGCGTGACGCCGAGATCGGCGAGGAGTTTCAGCTGATCGAGATCGAGCGAAGGATCGTCCAGCGGCCAGCTTTCGGTGATCTCGAGCTCGAGATCGCTGAAGCGCAGGCGGGTGGTTTTGACCGTCTCCACGAAGCGGATTGCAAAGTCGCGCTGGCGCAGCTCCAGCGGTGACATGTTGATCGCAAGCTTGCCGCTCTGGTAACCGCTGGCGCGCATGGCGGCAAATTCCACACAGGCCTTGCGCATCACCTCCCGACCGAGTTCGCCGATGAGACCGCTGCGCTCCGCGTTGGCGATCAGCTGCTGTGTATTGACGAATCTATGGTCGCTGTGCTCCACCCTGAGCAGGGCTTCGAGGCCGACGACGCTGCCGTCCTCCAGATGCATCTGGGGCTGATAGTTCACCCCGATGGCGCCGCCGTCGAGCAGTACGTGAATGCGCTGCGTTCTACCGTGTGCGCTCTGTCTTTGCGGAAAGGGGAGAATGCTTGCGCTGCCACTCCCCGGATCCAGACGGTCCTGCATGGTCCTTGCTCCCTACTTTTCCCTTGGTGCCCTCAGCGGGTGGGACGTATCCCCGATGCCTCTTAGCTGTCAGTTCAGTCCGCAGTCGCTGAGGAGTTGGCCCAGAGATAGCTATTCGCCCACAGATAGCTGTTGGCCCACAGGTAGCTGTTCGCCCACAGATAGCTGTTAGCCCAGAGATAGCTGTTTGCCCACAGATAGCTGTTGGCTTCGATGTCCAGACCGTCGATGAACGCGCCAGCGCCGTTCCAGACCGCAGCGCCCGTGTCCAGATAACCTGCCGGGACATCAGCACCGGTAGCTGGCGTCCAGGCGTTACCCGCCTGCCAGATGTCGGCTGACGTGAAACCGCCACCCCACAGGGGGCTGATGTCTTCGATGAGCACAGCCGAACCGTCCGCGGAAGGAATCAGCTTCGGCGACAAGGCGTCGCCGGTAACGCTGCCGGTAGCTGCCATGGCGGCAGCGATGTCGAGGACGCCTGCGCCAACGTCGACAGGGTCGCCGTTGATCTTGCGAGCGGAGCTCATGAGGCGGGCCTTGATAGTCGCCGGGCTCAGATTGGGATCCTCGGCGAGCAGGATGGCAGCAGCGCCCGATACGACACTCGCGGCCATGCTGGTACCGGCAAGCTCGACGTATTTTTGATTACATCCGTTGCCGCAGTTGACGTTCAGGTTTCCGACAGCCACTTTCAGGTATGAGTTGCTGGTGGCAGCACCAATGACGCGGTTACCCGGCGCCAGCAGATCGGGCTTCAATGTCAGGTCCATCGGCGCAGGACCTTGAGAAGAATAGGTGGACATATAGTCGTCGCCAAAGTCTGCACCCGTCATGTTGTCGGTGATGGAACCGACGGTAATGATTTTCGGCGCATTACCCGGGCTGGTAATCGTGAGACCGCCGTAGTTGCCGTAGTTGCCTGCGCTGGCTACCACGACGATACCCGCGTCCCAGACAGCTTCAGCGGCAAGCACCAGTGGATCCGTGGCAGCCGTTGATTCGACGACTTTGCCGAGAGACATATTCACTACGCGAACGTTGTGGACGTGCTGGTTCGCGAGAACCCAGTCCAGCGCGGCAATGACGTCCTGCATGGTTCCGATCCCGAAAGCATCCAGAACGCGGAGCGACGTGATCGTCGCGCCCGGCGCGACACCGACGTGCTTACCGAGAGATTCAGCACCCGTACCACCGATCACGCCAGCGATATGCGTACCGTGACCAAACTGGTCGATTTCACCGCTTTGCAGCGTGCAGGTCGGCACATAGTCGTCGGCCGTAGATATCCAGAGATTCTGCAGCGCGTATTCGTTCGTGCGGCAGTCATAGCTCGCCGCGATACTCAGATCTGCGTGGGCGGCGACACCGGAATCGATGACGGCAACGTTGATCCCGCTGAGGTTGCTGCCGTTGAAACTGTTCACGGTAGGCAGGCCGCTGTTGGCTTCGTTGAAGATCGTGTGCGGCGCGCGAGCGGTCTGGCGGCCGGCGACGGAAGAGGCGCGCACCTCAGCGTTTACGTCGATGATCTGCACGCTGCTGCTGGTAGCCAGGTCCACCAGGGCGCTGGCAGGTACGCGCAAGGCGCGCATGGGCAGGCGCTCGTAGGCGGCGAGCTGTTCGCCGCCGAGACTCTGTACGCGCTGTAGTTCTGCGTCGTCACCTTGCTTGCGATAGGCCACCACGAGATCCACCGGCTCATCGCCACCGGCTTGTGCGAGGCGCTGCACGGCCGGCGTCATGCGCACGGCTGCGAATTGCGGGAGCGCCTGGCTTGTCGACGGCGTGGATGCCTCATCAGCGGGCACGCTAGATGACGCGCTGGATGTTGCGGCGACAACAGGTACTGCGGGCAGCTCACCCGGAACAGCGAGGTTTTCGACCTCGAAAGCACCTATGGCGGCGGCATTTACCGTGTTGGCATCAGCGGCGGTCTTGTCGAGCTGCGCGGTCCACGTTCCCGTCGTCACGCTTGTATCGTGACCACTGGTGTGTCCGTTTCTGTCATCCCACAGATAGCCGGCAAGAATCAGGGTGGTGGTCGCCAAGCCAAGTGTCAGTCGCAAATTCATCTTCTTTTTTCCTGGGTTCGCACAAACCGTGTGCGGCGGTACGCATTGGTAGTGCAACCCCGGTGCCAGTTTGGGTGGGCATACGTAAGAATAATGAAAACCATAAAAATCAAAGGCTTAGCTGCGATCCGGGAAAAACGGCGGCTTACATCACGCGACATTCGTCATAAATTCGGCGGACGCCTGAGGAAAACGGCGGAATCGGCAGGAAAAACGGCGACGACCGTCGTTTTAGAATCGGCTTACATACCGGCCGCGGCAAACCGCCGGTGAGTGGTATTGACGATGGTTTTGAGTATCATAGGCGCCCCTCGCGGCATGGACGCCGACTCAACACTGTCGCGGCATGGACGCCGGGAAAAACGCACTTTAGGCGCGTAGCTCAGTTGGTTAGAGCGCTGCCTTGACATGGCAGAGGTCACCAGTTCGAATCTGGTCGTGCCTACCATCCCTTACTTCTGTTTCGCTAAGTAGATTTGCGGATACCGCGCCGCGCGCTGCTGCCTAGCCTCGACGGCATACCGCTCGAGGTCTCGAGATTTGCGTCACACCAGCGATTCACAGGTTCAGAATGAAGCGCCAACCCGTGCGAAACCGGACTGGCTGTTACGCGTCTGTGCCTCCCTGGTCGCGATGTTGATGGTCGTCCATGTCGCCGCACCGTCCTCCTGGTCGCCGGCGCTTCGAAACATGGCCGCGGATACGACGGAGATGATGATGATCATGTGGTGGGGCATTGCGCTCGGCATGGTCTCGATTGGTTTGCTGCGGCGCATTCCGCGAGAGTTCGTCACCCACATCATGGGTTCGGGCAGGGGCCTTAAGCCCGTGCTGCGGGCAACCTGCGCGGGCGTGCTCCTCGACATGTGCAGTCACGGCATACTGATGGTGGGCGCGCAGCTTTATGAACGCGGCGCAAGCATCGGGCAGGTGGTCGCGTTTCTGCTCGCCAGTCCCTGGAACTCGTTGTCGCTCACCCTGATTCTGCTGGCGATGCTGGGTCCAGGATTGACCGTCCTGTTTGTGCTGGCGTCGATGCTCATCGGCATCTGCACGGGCGTTCTGTTTGACCGGCTCGAACGTGCAGGCCGGCTGCCGGCCAATCCGCATCGAATTGAGGTTGATCCTGACTTTGAGTTCTGGCCACGGGCACGGCGCGCGCTCGGTGACGTGGACTTCGGCTGGCGCTGGTGCATCGACGTGTTGGCAGGGGGCGTCAAAGCGTCGCGCATGGTGGTGCGCTGGTTGCTCTTCGGGGTGTTGTTGGCCGTGCTGGTGCGGGCGTTTGTGCCGCTCGACTGGTTTGCCGCCTGGTTTGGTCCGACGCTTCTCGGATTGCTGGCGACGGTAGCGGTGACCAGCGTGATGGAGGTGTGCTCCGAAGGCTCGACGCCGCTCGCGGTGGACTTTGTGCAACGCGCAGGGGCGCCGGGAAACGGGTTCGCCTTTCTGATGGGCGGCGTTGCCACCGACTACACGGAAGTCATGGTGCTCAAAGACACCACCGGTTCCTGGCGCGTGGCGCTCTTTCTGCCGCTCCTCGCACTGCCGCAGGTACTGCTGGTTGCCTGGCTCATCAATGCGTCCCTCGCCTGACTTTGATCTTCGGTCTTTATGCCTGCCCGGCCGGTCTAGTAGGCTAGCGCCTTTGAGGGTTGAGGGAACGAGATATGACCGAGCGCGTTGATCTGGGCGGAGCCGCCACGGGACCGCTGGCGGGGGTACGCATCATCGACTTTACCGCCATCTATTCCGGCCCCATTGCCGCCGGGATACTGGGCGATCAGGGTGCCGAAATCATCAAGGTCGAGTCGCCCACGGGTGATTTCATGCGTCGCGGTCTGCCAGCTAGCAACGGCGTTGGCAGCCCGTTTGCCACGATGAATCGCAACAAGAAGAGCGTGTGTCTCAATTTGCAGACGCCTGAAGGGGTTGCGGTGGCTCGCAAGCTCGTCGCCACGGCTGATGTTGTGATGGAGAATTTCCGGCCGGGCGTCATGGACCGGCTGGGACTTGGCTACGACTCTTTCAAAGACGAGCACCCGAAGCTCGTTTATCTCTCGATTACGGGCGTCGGCACCGTGGGTCCATATGCAAACCGGCGCGTTTACGACGCCGTGATTCAGGCGATTTCGGGTTTCACGGCGCTGCAGATTGACAGTGATCCGGCCATGGTGAACAGCCTCGTCTGTGACAAGGTCACCTCGCTGACGGCAGCCGAGGCGGTGGTGGCGGCGCTCTTTGCTGCTGAGCGTTCGGGACATGGACAACGGGTGGAGCTGTCAATGCTGGACGCCAATCTCTTTTTCCTGTGGCCTGACGTGATGGCGAATTTCACGTTTCTCGACGATGCGGTAGACAAGGTGCCGTACCTCGATCACCGTACTTTCATTCGCAAAACGAAAGACGGCTGGATCGCCTCGATGCCGGTGCAGCAGGCGGAGATGCAGGGTGCCTTCAGGGCGCTCGAGATTGAGGATCTTTACGGTGACGAGCGGTTTGCCACCTACGAATCCCGGGCACGCAACCGTGAGCTCTTGAAGCAGCTGACGGACGAAGCTTATCTGCGCTTCACGACGGATGAGCTGTGCGAGCGTTTCGAGGCTGAGGACGTGCCTTACTCGCGGGTCAACGCGCGTGACGAGGTGGCCGGTGATCCTCAGGTTCAGGCCATGCAGGCGCTGTGGACTTACGACCATCCTGACGGCGGACCCGTGCGGACGCCGCGCCCGCCGGCGCAGTTCTCGGTCACGCCGAGTAACATACATACGCACACACCTGCCCTGGGTGAGCATAATCGCCAGGTCCTTGCGGACCTGGGCTACGGCGATGCGGACATAGAGGGTCTGCTCGCAGCCGGCGCGGTCGTTGATGCGGGAGAACGCTGAGTAAAAAGTGGAGTCTGATACAGGGATTTTTGCTTATTTACGCTTTCGATAGCCTTCGTTAAGGTTGCAGCACATGTGCGATTTCGGGGGGGACACATGCATCACGTCGGTGATTTATTGGACGCGCGGCAGGGCGAAGAGGTCGTCTGGATCGATCCGCTGGCATCTGTTTACGATGCGTTGAAAATGATGAACGAGCGCAACGTTGGCGCGCTGCTCGTGCAGATCGACGAATACCTCGTTGGCATTCTTTCCGAAAGGGATTACGTCCGCAAAGTGATCCTGGACACCCATGAGGCGAAGAAGCTCAAGGTGTCGGAAGTCATGACCCGTGACGTGGTCACCGTGACGCGAGACGATACGGTGGTGCACTGCGTGGCGCTCATGCGCAAGCACCATGTGCGCCACCTCCCGGTCGTCGAAGCGGGCAGAGCCATTGGCATGATCTCGTTACGCGATCTCTTCCTCGACGTCATTCACGAAAAATTCGAAGAGCACGGCATCAAAGAAGAAGTGGAGTAGCCCCGCTTACCCCACCTTATTGCCGATTTACTCTCCGCTGCTGGTGTCTTCAGCCATCGCCTCGGCCTCCAGCAGGCGGGCGCCGCGCAGGATGCCGCCCATTGAGTAGTTACCTTCATGACAGGCGTATTCGTAGACTTTGTCTTCGGTTTTGCGCCAGACGTACTCGCCCGTCCAGGGGGCCGTCCACACGCTCGGATCGTCGACCGTAAAACGATACAGCAGGTTGCCGTCGCCGAGCGCTGTGAATCGTTCTTCGACACGCAGGTTTTCCGTGCCACCGCGGCCCTGGCCGCTGCCGGCTTTGAAATTGATGGTGTCGATCACCAGCGTGTCGCCTTCCCAGCGTCCGACCGAATCGCCGAGATGCGTACGCATAGCGCCGTCGCGATGCTCGGCGTTCATGCGTACGATGCGCGCGTCATGCACCATCTCAATCAGGATCATGACGTGATCGTCGCTCTGCACGATCCGCTTGAAGTTGTTGTAGAGGCTCGGAAAGGTTGGCGTCGCGCCGGTGAATCCCACGATGCAGCGCTCGGAGATGCCCAGACTCTCCGGGCCGTCATAGGGTCCCGGACCATCGACGTCCACCCACCACGCCGTACCGTCGTTGGGGCGGCGCAGCTTGGCGCGTTCGGCGTATCGCGCCATTGCCGCCTTGGTGGGTGCGGGCATCCGCCCGTTGGGTGGGTCGACGATGATCGATGTGCGGAACTTGCCGTCGACCGTGAATACTTCTTCACCGCGATCCACCCAGAAGTTGTTGTAGCCGCCGACGTTGCCCGCGCCAAGGTTCTCCCGCTCCGAGTCATCAGCGCCGATGGGCGCAGCGCCCCCCTCAGGTGGCGCTTCGGTGATGGGTCCGCGATTGCGGTTCGCTTCTGCCGACCTTGCGGCGGCCACGTCCATGATCGTCTTCGCCTGCTCGGGTGTGAGTTCGAGGTTGTCGCCAAACTCCTCCGGACGCTGCAGCGGCGTCAGCGTGGACACGTCGTACGTCCCGGAAAGATCCGGTTTGCCGTCTGCGGTTCGTTGTATGTCAGCCACGGCGTTCGCACTGAACCCCGTCAGAGCGATGCAGTAAGCCAGTAGTTGAACGCGTTGCATGATATTCCTCTCCCGCGATGCTCACCTCGATCATAGGCGGAAACGGCGGTGCTGTAAAAACTCGTCGGGCAATTGTGTGCGATCAGGCTGTAACCCTTGACCCGTCGGGACCGAGCGCTAAAGTCGAAGCTTTTCATCGCAACCTTTCATGCAACTGGGCCATATATAAGGAGTGGGCTTTGGCGCAATTTGAACTCGAAGTGAACGGAGAAACGCATCGCCTCGACGTACCCGGCGAGATGCCGGTGCTCTGGGCACTGCGCGATGTGCTTGGTCTGATCGGAACCAAGTTCGGCTGTGGGATTGCTCAGTGTGGCGCTTGCACCGTGCATCTCGACGGCGTTGCCGCGCGCGCCTGCGTGCTGTCCGTGGCAGGGGCGGCGGGAAAGGCCATTACCACCATAGAGGGTCTTGGCAACGGCACTCGGCTGCATCCGGTGCAGCGGGCTTGGATCGATCTGGACGTTGCCCAATGCGGCTACTGTCAATCCGGTCAGATCATGTCTGCTGCCGCGCTTCTTGCTGACAACCCTGCTCCGACGGACGCGGATATCGACGCTGCCATGGTGGGGAATTACTGCCGGTGCGGCACTTACAACCGCATTCGCGCTGCGATACACAGCGCCGCGGTGCAGATGTCCGGTGACGAGGCGTCTGCCGGGCTCTTCTATGATGCGGCGCGGGAGGTGCGCACATGAGCCGCGTCCATGACGAGACGTTTCGCGCATTGCAGGCTGATGTAGCCGAGCTTGGCATGAACCGGCGCGGGTTCTTCAAACTGGCAGCAGTTGTCGGCGGAGGGCTGGTGCTGGGGACGCGTCTGACAACTGCTGCTGAAACCGACGCGGACGGTAGCGGCGGTCAGTTGAACACATTTGTTCACATTGCATCGGACGGCACAATCACCATTTACGCGCCGAGACCGGAAATGGGTCAAGGGATCAAGACAGCCCTGCCGATGATCATCGCTGAAGAGCTTGGTGCCCGCTGGGAAGACGTCAACGTCGTTACAGCGCCAGTTGATTCGGCGAGCTTTGGTGGCCAGGGAGCTGGTGGCTCCACCACAATTCCGCGGGAGTGGAACCGGATGCGGCAACTTGGTGCCTCGGCCCGGGAGATGCTGATCGACGCTGGCGCGACCGTTATGGAACTTCCTCGCGACGAACTGGTGGCGGCAGATAGTACTGTGCGGCACGGTTCGGGTCGTTTCATGACTTTTGGCCAGCTGGCTGGTCTTGCGGCGAAGCAGTCTGTGCCGGATCCGGACGGACTCGTCTTCAAATCCCGCGATGAGTACACGATTCTCGGCAAGTCCATGACGGGTGTCGACAATCTCGAGATCGCCACGGGTGCCGCACTTTTCGGTATTGATACGCGCCTACCGAATATGCTGTATGCGGCCTATCAGAAGTGTCCGGCGATTGGTGGCAGGATCCGTTCGGCCAATGTGGAGGAAATCAAGACTCTGCCTGGCGTCGTTGATGCGTTTGTGCTTCGCGGCAATGACGATCCCAGGCAACTATTAGATGGCGTAGCGGTTGTTGGCACAAGCACTTGGGCGGTCTTTGAAGCCCGGAAGCGGTTGCAGATCGAATGGGATGAGCGGCGTGCGTCAAAAGATAGCTGGGCTCAGATTAAGGCCCGCGCGGAGTCCCTTTACGGCCAGCGTGGCCGGGACGTTACGCTGGACAAAGGCAATGTGGATGACGTGTTTCGCGATAACAAGAACACGACGCTTGCAGCGTTCTATGAGTACCCCTTCGTTGCCCACTTGTGCATGGAACCGATGAACTGCACGGCACACTATCGTCGTGGCGAACGCAGCAAGGACAGCATCGAGCTATGGCTGCCGCATCAGTTTCCAGGCAGCAGCATTCCGCTGCTCAGCAGGGAATTCAACGTCGCTGAAGAGCGGATCACCGTGCACCAGACACGGATGGGGGGCAGCTTCGGACGCCGTGTCTTTTCGGAATATGTTCTTGAGGCGGTGACAATATCGGAACGTGTGAATGCGCCGGTGAAGCTAACCTGGTCCAGAGAAGACGACATGCGCCATGACTTCTTCCGGGTTGGTGGTTTTCAATCCATCAAGGGCGCGGTGGACCCATCTGGAAAGCTCGTTGCCTTCGAGAATCACTTTGTAGGAATGCAGACCGGCGGGCGGCCGGTTTCCGGCTCATCATTTGGTCCCAAGCAGTTTCCGCTGCAGAACCTCGATGATGGGTTCGTGTCCAGGACCATGTTCGGTATCAATACGCCGTGCGGTCCATGGCGGGCGCCTGGCTCGAATACCAATGCGTTTGTCGTGCAGAGCTTCCTGAGTGAGATGGCCCACGTTGCCGGCCGGGACTACGTTGAATTTCTGCTCGAGATCCTCGGCGAGCCCCGCTGGTTCGAGCCGGCCAATGTCCAGTCGTTGAACACCGGCCGTGCCGCGGATGTGATTCGCCTCGCGGCAGAGAAGTCCGGATGGGGCCGTGAGATGCCGGTGGGAAGCGGTTTAGGCCTTGCCTTCTATTTCTGTCACGCAGCCCACGTCGCGGAAGTGGCTGAGGTCAGCGTTGATGCCAACAAGAAGCTGACCGTGCATAGAGTGACCGCGGCGGTTGACGTTGGCCCGATTGTCAACATGAGTGGTGCCTTGTCCCAGGTTGAAGGCTCGATCATCGATGGACTGTCGACGATGGTTGGGCAGAAAATCACGATGGAGGAGGGGCGCGTGCAGCAGACCAATTTCCATCAATATCCGGTTTTGCGGATGCCCGCAGCGCCACCGGTGGATGTGCACTTTATCCAGAGTGACTACACGCCGACGGGTCTAGGCGAGCCCGCGTTGCCGCCACTTGCCCCGGCTGTTGGTAACGCCATCTTTGCTGCCACCGGTGAGCGAGTACGGAAAATGCCGCTGACCGAGCTTGGTTTTTCCGTCTAACTGGCAACGTCGGTCGGCAGTACGACAACAAGGAACACAAATGAGTGACAAAACGACGCCGCTTGGCGTGACGTATGGCAGCCTTGCGGTGCTCGGTTCGCGACGCATTCTCGATATCGCGAAGCTCGCTCAGGAGCTCAACTATCGTTCGCTCTGGACCGTGGAGGCTACGGGCACCGACGCGTTCAGTCTGCTGGGCGCGGTTTCAGCAGTGGCACCCAATCTGGATCTCGCGACAGGTATTGTGCCGGTTCAGGTGCGCACACCACCGTTGGCAGCCATGAGCGCGGCGACGCTCCAGAGTCTGTCCCCGGACGCTGATGTCTGGCTGGGCCTGGGCGTGTCAGCGCCCGGAATCCTGCGCCAGCACGGCGCGTCTGCCGCGGATCGTCCAATTGCGATGATGCGTGAATACGTGGCGCTCCTGCGCGAGTGCCTGTCCGGCGAGTCGGTGACGTTCGAAGGAGATTTCTGGCAGGTCAAACGTTTCCGTCTTGCAGTGCGTCTGGGTGAGCGGCGTCCGAAAATTGTCATGGCCGCACTCAATCCGCAGATGTTGAAGCTGGCGGGCGAAATTGCCGATGGGGTGCTGCTGAACTACATCCCCGTCGCGCACGTGCCCGCGTCTGTCGAGCAGGTTCGGCGCGGCGGCGACGCGTGTATCTTCGCCTACGCGCATGCCGCGGTTGGTGAGCTCGACGGTGCGGCACGCTCCGCGCGTAAAGATATCTTCAACTACGCCATGGCGGACGGCTACGCCAACATGTTTCGCGCTGCCGGGTTTGGCGGCGAGGTGGACGAGCTGCGCGCCCGCGCGGCCGAGCGAGACCGCGACGGCGCCATGCAGGCCATATCTGAAGACATGATTCAGGCGATCAACTTCGTCGGCGGCGCTGACGAGGTCACGAATTTCATACGCAGCTACGTGGACGCCGGCGTGGAGCACCCGGTTTTGATGCCGATGCCGTGGGGTGAGGACCGCTACGAGGTGACGCGTCGGACCATGATCGCCGCGGCGGCTGCGGTCAGCTGATCAGTCGGGTTCGGGGACGAACTCGATTGTCAGATCGCCGATGTGTGGCGTGTCACCCAGACCCAGAGCTGCCGCCCGCGCATGACACCCGGCGGGATCGGTCGTTGCAAACGTGAATGACGACAAACCCTCGTAGGCATTACCGTGGACGAAAGACACAAACGTGCCGTCATCCATCGTAATGCGGTTGCCGCTCAGGGGCTGGTCCAGAACCTCCGCCCAGCGCCGGGCCAGGGCATCGGCGACGGGGGACTGCAGGGTGCAGCCGAGGATCCGGCTGACGTGCGTAGCCGGGTGCATTCTCCAATCCGGACCACCCCAGAGCCACGACTCCGGCGGGCGCATGGCGTCGAACGACACGATCGCGCCGCCGATGTCTTTGGGATGTACGTGGCACGCTGACACTTCCGCACGCTCCGTCCGCCACACTTTGCGCACGCCGAGTTTGTCCAGATGGGCGTCAAAATCTCCAAAGTCGTCAACCTGGAAGAGCGCCATGTAGCCGCACGTTGTGCTGTTGCGTCTATCCAGCATGCGCCCGGCGGCGGTGTTGTCGGTGGACGGGGTGACAATCTCCAGGAACGTATCGCCGATGGCCATGACCGAGTTCACCAGGCCGAACTCGCCGACCCCGGGATCGGCAAAGTCCCCGTCGAGACCCAGAAGCTCGAAGAGCGTCGCTCGGGTGTCATCGAGCGTGGCGGAGGCGAGTGCAAGCTGGCGTAGTTTCATGGTTGGTTCCTCGACTGTTGGTTTGTCAGGGCACCAGGATCACGCGTCCGACGGTAGCGCGATCGTTGAGGCGCTTGAGCGCAGACGGCAGCTCGTCGAAGTCCGTCACCGAGTCGATCAACGGCGCGATTTTCTCATCGAGCAGAAGCTGCGTGAGCTCGTCGTAACAGCGCTTGAATGGTGTTGCATCACGGCCGCGATAGCCGCCCATGTGGACGCCGACAATCGAATAATTTTTTACGAGAGCGTGGTTGGCAGGCACGGTTGGTATGTCGCCGCTGGCGAAGCCGATCACCAGAAGGCGCCCCTCCCAGGCAACCAGCCTGCGGGCAATGTCGAAATACTTGCCCCCGACCGGATCGTAGACGACGTCGACGCCGCGGCCGTCGGTCAGCGCCATGACCCGCTCGTACAGGTCCTCCGAGTTGTAGTCGATGACTTCGTCCGCGCCAAGCTCACGGCAGGCGGCCACTTTGGATGCTCCCCCGGCGGCAGCGACAACCCAGCAGCCGTGCAGCTTGGCGAGTTCTACGGCGGCTGAGCCCACGCCGCCGGCCGCGGCCAGCACGAGCACGGTTTCGCCCGGCGCGAGATGTCCGCGTAGATGTAATCCGAACCACGCGGTGCCGTAGGTGACGTGCATGGCGCACATTTTCACGGGATCGACTGACGACGGCAGTACGGTCGCCTGGTCGGCGGCGAGGGCTGCTTCTTCGGCGAACCCGCCGCAGCCGTCGACGCTGGGACCAATGACGCGATCGCCGATGCTGAACTCCGGGTTACCCCCCGTATCGAGCACTTCGCCGACGCTGTACATGCCTGGCACGAATGGCGGGTCGAGCTTCACCTGATAGCGTCCCTGGCATTGCAGGATGTCCGCGAAGTTGAGGTCGGTTGCCAGTACGCGCACGCGAATGCGATTGGCGTCCGCCACCGGCACGATAAGGTCTGTCGCTGTCATCACGTCCCAGGGGTCGCCGAGTTCAGGCATCTGCCATGCGCGCAAAACGTGTCTCCCTCCAGATAGTGCGGGAGACGTTACCCAAGCCATCGCGGTGGAGCAAGGCTGGCTCAGCCGCTCGCGTCCATCCGATAAAGTGCCCAATCCGACGGAATTTCATCTTCGGTCAAAACCGCAAACACGCGATTTCGCGTTGCCTCGTCTTCGATGCGGACCGCGGTGCGCGGAAACAGCCTGCCGTCGACTTTGAGCACAACCTGCGGGTCCGCGACCACGTTCTTCGGCCAGCGTTTGGTGTCGCACCAGCCGCAGGGCACATACAGTTCGCCGTCGGCAACGAACGCAATGGTTGTTACCGAATGCGGAATGCCGTACCAGGTGTTCGTCTGCACGAAGATCTGCTGCCGGCTGCGGACGAACCCCCAGTCGGGGTTCGGATCGCTTACCAGCGTGCCCGATAGCGCCGTGCCCGGACGCTGCTCGTCCGGCTCGATCGGCACCACACGGGCGGCAACGTAGAGCAGCACAACCAGCGTGACGATGACAGTGGCAATTGACTTCATGCGGGACGATCTCCCGGACTGAGGTAGAACCAGAGCGGCTGCGGCGCGCCGGCGGCTTTGAGCGCGGTACGCGCAGCCAGCATCAGCCGGCCGGTTTCGGTCTGCTCGTAGAACCAGTCTTCGCCTGCCCATGCTGCCGGTGTGTGTTCGGCAAGCTCGGTTGCAGCGGTCTGATAGTAGCCGCGGATATCCTGCGCCACGCGCATCGGATTGCCGGGAATCTCCGCTTCCTTCCAGTCCACACCTTCGGTAATTCTGACAAAGGCGGCAACGGCTGCGGGCACGTCGTCGGCGCTGATTTCGCGCGCGGCGCCAATCCGGTTGCCGCGTTTTTCGAGCGCGCGATCGTAGGCGTTACGCAGCGCCTGGGCCTCATCCACCGCGGGGTGGAGCGAGTCATCCATGCGCGGCGGCAGGCTGCAGACGAGCGGCTCGGTGTCGGCAGCGTCGATGTGTTCGGGATAGGTCTCGAGAACCGGCCCCTCTGCCGCGTCCAGCATGGCAAAGAGCGCCTTGAGCACGTCGTGTTGGAATGATGGGTCGTTGGGTTTGCCGAGTGGACGCCCGAGGGGAAAGTTGCACAGGAGCCCGCGCGGCGGCGCGACCTTGCGGATGTGTTCCGGAACGCTGCCGACGGTGAGTGTGGCAAGACCGGCGGCTTCGAGAACGTGGGCTATCGTACTGACCGTACGCGTGCAGAGCGGTCAGACGGGCGTCAGCAGGACAACGTCGACTTCGTCATCTTTGAGTATCTGCGCCGCCGCCGGTCCGCTATCCAGCCGGATGCTGGTCATGGTTTCGTCCTGATTGCCCGCGAAGGCCAGATGCACGTTGGCAACGCTGCCGATGACTCCCTGCTCGGCGAGCTCGGTCAGGCGGTCGATGGGCCAGACGACGTTGATGTCCTCGGCAAAGCCGGAACGGTCGAAGTTCGGGCTCCAATGCCCGAGCTGCACGTCGCGCCGGTTGGGATCGAGGACGCGGAAGCTCGTGTCCTGGGCGTCGAAGGGATTGTCTTCCGGGTGGTGCAGCGCGGCGGAAGTGACCACGGCAACGCGCGCCTGGTGGAGCGGTTTTGTCGGTGCAAACGCCGGCTCGTCGAACTCTGGACAGGGCAGGTCTGCCACCATCCGCTTGATGTCGATGTCAGCCATGATCTTCCCCGGTTGGCGAAAACGCCCACGTTGGCACGCGTATCGCCAAATTGCAAAGCCGAGCAGGCTACTCCCGAATCGCAGGCATTTGTACACCGAGGCGGTTGGCCGCACCGTGCACGAGAGACTCGAACACCTGCGGCAGTTCCTGCGGCAGGTGCAGGTTGTCGCGTTCGGCCAACACGTTGTATTCGCCGACGAAGCGCAGGAGCTGCTCTTTGTTGACTTCGTCCATGAGCCGCGCGACCAGGGAGACCAGGTGCGGGGCATATTCGTACCACGGCCGGTTGGTCACCGTTGCGCCAACCTCATCGAGGAGCGCAAGCGCAACGGTGATGTCGTTGTCGATCGCCAGGGAGTGCCAGGGTTCCTGGTCGAGGAACTGGTGCAGGTGCTTGCGGGTCTCCTCGGGCAACGGCGTCACCCCCGGAATGTCGACGGGTTCAGCCAGATCGACGAGGATGCAGAAGTCGCTCATGTCCCCCTCGGCCAGGCTGTTGAGCGCCTGCTCGGCACCATCCGAGAGGCCGGCACCCAGCAGGAACTGCACTTCTTCCCGGACTTCGTTGGCACGCTGGGAAAACTGCTCCGCCTGGGCCTCGTCCTCGCCCCGCGCGGATTGCAGCTTGCGATTGAGATCACGCCAGGTCCAGAAATGCAGGCGCTCGGAAGCGTGGTGCTTGGTGAATTTGATGCGTGGCATGGCGCGGCTCCCGGGCGGCAGAAAACCACGACATTAGCGCACCGCGGCATCGGCTCCTATCAGGGTTAGCCGCAATGCAGCGGCCGCATCGGGTGCGTCTGCACAGTATTTGCACATAATGGACGCGGTCTTTGTGCTTGTCGTCACGGCCGTCCGCGCTATGTTGAGCTTCTCTATGATCGGAGAACGAGCAGTGTCCGAAGCGCTCCCCCTTGAATGGTCTTTGCCGATGCGACAGTCGGTGCCAAGGCACGTTGCCATCATCATGGACGGCAATCGTCGCTGGGCACGCGCGCGTGGCCGTAGCGTGCGCGATGGTCACGCAGAAGGCCTGGAGCGCGCGCTTGACGTGCTGCGCTGGTGTCGAGATCTGCCTGTTGAGTGCGTGACCTTGTTTGCGTTTGCGTCTGCCAACTGGTCGCGCGAGAGCGGCGAGGTGAGAGACCTCATGCGTCTGGCCATGCGTGCCGTCAGGCGATTTACCCCCAGGGCGGTAGAAGAGAAAGTGCAGCTGACATTTTTAGGCCGGCGCGATCGCCTGCCGCGTGCGTTGCAGGACCTCATGGCCGTGGCAGAGCGACGCACGGCAACCGGCTCGAGGCGGCTGCGCATTGCCATCGATTATTCGTCTCAACATGCCATCGCGGCGGCGCTGGCCGATGCAGCTCCGACACCTTCGCCTGAAGCGGTTCAACAACATCTGACAGCGCGGCTCGGCAGCGTGGACCTCCTCATACGCACCGGTGGCGAGCGACGCCTGAGTAATTTTCTATTGTGGGAGTGCGCCAACGCGGAGCTCTTTTTCTCAGATCGCCTGTGGCCGGAATTTGACGGTGACAGCTGGCAGGAGTCGCTGGCGTGGTACGCGAGCCGCGATCGCCGCTTCGGTCGCTGATGACACCCGCGTCCTGAAGGGCGACACTCCTCCCCAGCACTGGCGGCAGACTAGAGTATCTGTAGACCGGACGAACGCCAGGGAGGCGTCATGACCAATATAGTGCCGCGCATCAAGCGCATTCAGAAGAAGCTCGGCGTCGTCGACGACGGCATCATCGGTAGCGCCACGCTGACCGCTCTGGAGCGGGCGCTGGGCATCGAGATGGTGAAACCGGCTGGCGTGAACACGCTCGCGCCTCGGCCCACACCTGATGCCCTCCACAGCATGACGCCGTCCAAGCGAGCGCTGGATCTCATCATCGTCAGCGAAGTATCGAGCGAGCAGACCTATAAACGGCGATATGCGAAGCCCACCTGGCCCAAGGGCGCAAGCGGCGTCACCATCGGTATCGGGTTTGATGTGGGTCACGCCAGCCGTGCACAGGTTGAACAAGCCTGGCGCGGACGCCTCGCGGACGCGTTTGTCGAAGATCTGCTCGGTGTTGTGGGCGTGATCGGGCTGCCGGCAAAAGCGGCCGCTGAGAAGCTGGCCGAGTACAAGCTCACCGTACCCTGGGACACTGCAAAAGCCGTGTTCTACGAATCCACGATTCCCACCTATGCCGCCCGCACGCTCAGAGCCTATCCGGGCGTGGAGAAGCTCCCGCCCGATGCTCAGGGTGCTATCCTCTCTCTGGTGTACAACCGTGGCACGAGAAAGAGCGGCAGTACGCGGCGGGAAATGGCTGCCCTGGAAGGCGCCATAGCCGCTCGCGATCTGGCCGCCATTGCGCAGCTCATACGCGACATGAAGCGGCTGTGGGTGGGTAAAGGTCTCGACGGCCTGCTCAAACGTCGCGATGCTGAAGCGGACCTCGTTGCCGGCGCGGATCGCGCGTACGTGCCACGGGACTACATCCTGGCCTGATCCGGATGAGCATCCTGTATCCCCTGAACATTGCCACTTCGCTCGCCTCGACGGTGCTCCGCGGCGGGGCTGGTGTCAGCGCGACGCCGGCTGCGCGTCAGCCGCAGGAGCTTCTGGTGCTCTATGAATTCGAGGGCTGTCCGCATTGTCGCCTCGTGCGCGAAGTGCTGACGGAGCTGGATCTGGATGCCTTGATTCTGCCGTGTCCGAAAGGCGGCAAGCGGTTTCGCGAAGCTGTCGTCGAAAAAGGCGGCACCGCGCAGTTTCCGTTTCTCGAGGATCCGAACACCGGGCAGTCGATGTACGAGTCTGCGGATATCGTCCACTACCTTTTTGCAACGTATGGCAACGGCGCGCCCACCTGGCCGTGGCGGCTCGTCGAGCTGCAGCGTCTGGGCTCGGTGCTGGCGGGAATGACCCGGCTTGGCGCGGGTACCTGGGTGCGTTCGTCCAGAGCGCCGGAGCGCCCGCTGGAACTCTTCAGTTTCGAAGCGTCGCCGTTTGCCCGGCCGGTGCGTGACCGGCTGTGCGAAATGGAAATTCCTTACGTGCTGCGCTCGGTTGGACGTACGCAGCTTGCCGACTGGGTGCCGCCGGCGTTACGGGGCAAGTCGCAGACGCTGCCGCAGACCCGCAACCGCCGCGCGCTTGCAGAGCGCGCCGGCTTCGTTTCCATTCCCTATCTGGTGGATGCCAATACCGGGACCGAGATGGCTGAGTCGTCGGCGATTCTCGACTACTTGAACGAGACGTACGCCGCCTGAGCGGGTGAAAGGGGGGGGGCAAAAGCACGCCAGCGCGGTGACGCGCCGGCGTTGGCGTCACGTTCAGCCCGTGGTCGTGGTGCGGGCAGCTACGTCGTTGCCACGGCTGTCGATGAGCTCAGTCACCTGACGTTTGCCGTCGACGTTGCACTGCACGCGAAACGATTCTTCACCGACGCCGCGTACGATCAGCGTCACCTTGGTCACGGACCGTTCGCGCACGCGATGGATCTTGGTTTTGGCTTCTTCACCGTAGCGGGCGGCAATTTCGTTTTTACACGTGGCGACGGCTTCGCTGGCGGAAGCACCGGCGTGTGCGGGCGCGGCGCTGACCGCGAGGCCCGTGCCGAGTGCAGTAGCGGCCAGGAGGGGAAGGGTTTTCATAAGTGGAGCCTTGGATGATTGAAAGACGAGGCACCAGTCTAGGGAGATAAAAGTGTTACGAAAATTCCCAAAACGTGAGAGAAGGTGTTGCAAAAATGCACATTCGGGTTGAAAAGACCCGAATCACGGGGCCAGATCACGCTGATGGCAGTCGATACACGAACGGGTGGGGCCGTGCTCGTCGCCTGCCAGCTGTTGCTTGAGATGACAGCCGCGGCAGAGGTCATGGAACTGTTCTTCGATGAGCGGCGCCACCTCAGGATCGGTTTTGTGGCAGTCGAAGCACAGCCCCGTGCCGGTGTCGTCGGAAAAATTGTGATGGCAGACAACGCAGTTCTGCTCGGTGTGGTCGGCATGGGCAAAGGTGACGGCGAGCATGGCGCCCTCGGGATGGGCAACGTACTGGGCGGAAGCGGGGTCTTCCGCAATGTGCGCGGCGGCGGCCATGACCGCAAGTGCGATGCCTGCCAGCACGCCAACCAAGGTGAGTGCCCTCATGTGGGGATGGCCTTGATGCCGACAAAGACAATCATGACGAGCAACGCACCCGCAAGCTGCGGGGTCGGCGTCGTCGGCCGGCGGGTATGTTCAAATCGGCTGATGAGCGCAACGGCCGTGCACAAGGCCGTGTACAGGATGACCTCGAGTAGGCCATTGACGTAAAAACCTGATCCGAGGACGTGTAGCGCTGCGCCGATGACGCCGAGGAGTGAGAGCGTGTAGTGCCAGTTGCGGAAACTCGGACGACTCTGTCCGAACCAGCGCCGCCACGTAGGGAGTGCCAGGAGCACAATCGCAATCACCGCAAAAAGCGCTCCCAGGCCGCACAGCATGTACCACGGTGCATCCCAGGCCAGGTAATGCCAGACGGTTGGATCGACCACGATGAACCAGGCGACGTGGCCGATGAGCGCAGCGCACACGGTGTAGCTCACCCACTGGTGAATACGGTTGCGCCGTCCCGCGCCGACGTCGACAAAGAGATACAGCATCCCGGCAAATCCCATGAAGCCGAGCGCGTTGGCGGCGTCCCACTGCCAGCCGCCGGATGCCAGCGGGGCGTTGAGCAAACAGATGCCGAACACGAGGAGCGTGAGAAGGTAAGCCAAGATTGTTGCTTTTCTGACTGCGCGCCGGTAAGTGTACTATGGCTCGAGAACGAGGAGTCATGTATGTCCGCTGCTGAGAACATCTACTGTGAAGCGCCGCTCTACTATATGAGCGGCCTGGAAGACGTGGCGACGGTCAACATGCCGATCCACAACGGCCGGTTGGCGAACAACCTGTCCTGGGAGCGTGAAGGCTTCGAGCTCATGCAGCACACGTCAGCCGTAGAGCGCTGGGATGACGATGATGAAATTACGCGGGTCTACTACGCGGAGATGCGCGCCTTTGCCAGGGCGCTGACCGGAGCCGACCATGCGCTCATTGGGGGCCACATCAGCCGCAATCCCGAGAGCGCGCGCGAGCACAGTGATTATGCACCCATCCAATACGTCCACTCCGACTTCACCGACAACTATGGTGAGCTGATCAAAGATCGATACCTCAAAGAGGATCCCGAGCACCAGCGCATGCTCGCGCAGGCGGGTATGTCAGCTGATGATTTCCGCAAAGCAAAGCGCCTCATGATCCTGCAGTTCTGGCGCAACGTCGGGCCTGAGGTCATGGATCTCCCGCTTGCCTTCTGCGACGCAACGTCCGTGCCGCACGAGGAGATGGTAGCCATTCATGTGCCCAACTATGCTGACAGCGGGCTACCCTTTGACGCGTTTGGCGTTAAACGACCGGCAACCGAAAAGGCACACCGCTGGTATGTTTTCCCTGAAATGAGCGTGGATGAGGTGGTAGCGTTCCGCACCTTCGACAGCGAGCGTGTCGGTAGCGAAGCACCGTTCTGGACGCCGCACTCAGCGTTTCGCGACCCTCACTTTCCGGATGCACCCGATCGGCGCAGCATCGAGGTGCGCGCAACCTGTCTCTTCATGTAAGCTCCCTCGTCTCTTTATTCAGGGGGTAACTCATGGGGAACCTGCAGGGAAAAATTGCGGTGGTGACCGGTGCCAGCCGTGGCATAGGCAAGGGTGTTGCGATCGCGCTGGGCGAGCAAGGCGCCACGGTTTATGTAACAGGCCGTTCCACGGGTGACGGCGAGCGAACCATCGACACCACTGCGCGGCTCGTGACCGAAGCCGGCGGCGAAGGTCGCGCCATCCAGTGTGATCATGGCGACGACAGTCAGATAGAGGCGCTCTTCGCCCGGATTGGTGAAGAGGTTGATCACATCGACATTCTCGTCAACAACGTCTACAAGATTCCGAATCCGCCCGCGTGGGGCGGTGGCTACTGGGACCACCCGATACAGGTGTGGGACGATCAGGTGGGGATTGGCCTGCGCGCACACTACGTGGCGAGCTGGCATGCGGCGAAGCTCATGTTCGCCTCTCCGAGTGCGGCGATGATGAACATCTCCTCACCGGGCGGGCAGAGCTATCACTTTTCGTGCTCCTATGGTGCGGGCAAGGCGGGCCTCGACCGCCTGACGGCCGACATGGCCGTTGAGCTCGAGCCGAAGGGTATTCCCGCTGTGGTGATCTACCCGGGATCCGTAGCGACAGAGTTCATTCAGGACGCGGCCCAGGAGCGGGAAATGGACCTCAGCCAGTCGCAGACGCCGCTACTCGTTGGTCGTGCGGTTGCAGCACTCCTAGCCACGGACAACTTGATGGAGCGCACGGGAACGATTCAGTGGGTCGAGGACGTAATCGATGAGTTCGACCTCTACGACGAGAACGGCTCCCGGCCGACAGTGCGTTACGCCGACCGGGCGCATCAGTAGCCCTGTAGCGCAAAGCGTTTGAGGCGGTGTTACGCCGCCTCGTTGTCGCCCGCCTGCTGCAGGTGGTAGTCCTCGAGGTTCAGATCGTGGGTAACCGCCCAATACTCCTGCAGGCTGAAGGGTGAGTTGTTGATCACCCGTCCGTCACTGTTTTTGTACCAGCTTTCCACGTTGGGATGACCCCAGGCGAGTGTCTGGCTGATGGCCTGCACCCGCTCGTTGTAGGCATCGTTTACTTCCGCGCGCACGTCTATGGCGTCGACCGATTTGTCGAGCATGGTCGATATGCACTGCATCACGTAGTGAATCTGGCACTCCACCTGATAGATGATGCTGCCGCCGTGCACGATGTTCGTGTTCGGGCCATAGAGACAGAAGAGGTTGGGAAAGTCTGGCACTGACACACCTTTATAAGCATTGGCGCTGTCACCCCAGACGGATTCCAGGGTCCGGCCGCTCTGACCTTTGATTTCCATCGGCCAGAGAAACTGGTTGGTATGGAAACCCGTTGCGAGGATGAGCACATCGAGTTCGTGCACGGTGCCGTCGGCGGTTTCGACGCCCTCGGGTCGCACGCGCACGATCGGATCGGTGGTGAGGTCGACGTCTTCGCGGCCAAGGGTCGGGTACCAGCCGTTGTCGACGATCAGGCGTTTGCCCCAGACCGGAAAGTCAGGCACGCAATGCTCGACGTAGTGCTGCTTGTCACCCAGGCCTTCTTTGATGAACTCGACCAGCGCCTCGCGCATGCCGTGGTTGGTTTCGTTCAGCGAAATGTCGGTCTGCTCCCACTCAGGATCGGCAACCACCGCCGGCCACACGCGATCGCCGAAGACGAGAATCATGCGCGCGCGGTGGAATTCGGCATAAAAGGGAATGTGATTCAGCGCCCACAGCTGACCGGGCTCGACGGGACGATAGTAGTCCCGCGCCGGTGCCACCCAATGTGGGGTGCGTTGAAAGACGGTGGTGTGTGCTGCCGCCTCTGCGGTCTTGGGCAGGAGCTGCACACAGGAGCAGCCGGTGCCGATGACGCCGACGCGCTTACCGGTCAAATCCACATCGTGATTCCAGCGCGCGGAGTGCCACATGTCGCCGCTGAAGTCTTCGAGACCTTCGATATCCGGTCGGGACGGCCGGTTGAGCTGACCAACGGCGCTGACCACCACGTTGAAGCTCGCGGCATGATCACCGTCCGTATCTCGATAGTGCACCTCCCACTGGCGCGTATCCGAGTTGTACGCGGCGGATACCACCTCGGTATTGAAACGAATGTGTTTGCGGACATCGAATTCGTCGG
The DNA here is from genome assembly GCA_028285415.1 of Pseudomonadales bacterium. Lineage (GTDB taxonomy): Bacteria > Pseudomonadota > Gammaproteobacteria > Pseudomonadales > Azotimanducaceae > UBA4421. Next base: position 632,437 of record JANQPF010000009.1, on the reverse strand, counting down.
CGCAGCTGTCGAAGTAGGCAAAGAGTTCGTCGCGTTTGGAGAAGTAACCGGACCAGTTCGGGTTGCGGTTGAAAGAGAACGAGTAGTAGTGGTTGGGCGTGTCGACACCGCAGTCGGGGTAGGTATTTTCATACCAGGTGCCGCCGACTTCGGGATTCTTCTCGATGATGGTGAAGTTGATGCCCGCGGCTTTGAGCTTAGCCGCGGTACCGAGGCCCGACATGCCCGCACCGATAATCAGCACGTTGAAGCCGTCGGTTTTGCCCTCGGAGACAGCGCTTTCGAGCGGTGCCCGCCAGACGTCGTCGCGATCGCTGAAGCACATTTCTTCCATCAGCATGGCCGCATAGCCGATGTCGACCTCGTCGGCGGTCGAAAACGTCATCATCCGTTGCAGGCGTTCCTGGGTGGGCGGCGGTGCCAGTTCCCGCTTGCCGTCACGCACTTCGCCGATGATGCGCACCGCCGCGTCTTTGATTTCTGCGGCAATCGCGTCGCTGTAGCGGCCGGTGTCGTCGGGAAAGAGCGAACCCTCCGGCGCCTCGATCGGCGCGGGTTGAAATCTGGCGTCCAGCCACTCGTCGCTGCCGGTGATACAGGCCAGCACCATCAAAAGGTTAGGCAGATTGACGTCTTCCAGGGCGTTGCGTAGATCCTGATCGGTGCCGGGTATGTTCATGGGTGTTGTCGTCACAGTGATGAATTCGAACCGCGGATCCTAGCAAAATTGGCTCATTTGGGCCCGAAATGGCTTGTCGGACGTGCTTGAAGCCCTGTTCAAGCGGCAGTAGAATGCGCGCCTGCCCGATTGCTGGCCTGGCCCGATCGGGAAATTGAATGGGCTGAACGCACGAGATGCGTTCGGCCATTTGCTGTCAGTACGAAAAATTTTTGGAAGATGTCTGGAGACCTATGCTGAGAATGACGGGAGAGTCCTATTAAAAAGGGAATGAAGCGCGTCGAGCGTTCACTGTTGAACGAAGAGATACGCGCATCGAGCGTCCGGTTGGTCGGTGCTGCAGGCGAGCAACGCGGAATTGTCTCCCGTGATGAAGCGTTGGCAGAAGCGCGGTCCTCGGGTCTGGACCTGGTGCTGGTGGCACCAGACGCGGAACCCCCGGTCTGCAAAGTAATGGACTATGGAAAGCATCTGTTTGAGCTGAAGAAAACCAAGGCAGCTCAGCGTAAAAAGCAGAAGCAGATCCAGGTCAAAGAAATGAAGTTTCGTCCCGGAACGGAAGAAGGCGACTATCAGGTAAAACTACGCAACCTGAAGCGCTTTTTGGAAGAAGGTGACAAGGCGAAGGTGTCGTTGCGATTTCGCGGTAGAGAAGTGGTTCACCCCGAAATTGGCATGACGCTGATGAATCGCATTGCTGACGACCTCGAGGAGTTGGGTTCGATCGAAACCGAACCCAAATTCGAGGGCCGGCAGGTGATCATGGTCCTAGCGCCCAAAAAGAAGAAAAAGGGATAAAGAGCCTCACCTGAGGCGCTGAACCCCCACCTTCCGTACGGTGACTATCAGTCGCGGCAACGCGGCTCAACAATAGCGTGGAGAAGGCAAATGCCTAAGCTGAAAACGAATCGCGGCGCCGCCAAGCGGTTTCGCCGCACTGCGAGTGGTTTCAAACACCGCAAAACCAACCGTAATCACATCCTGACCAAGAAAGGGACCAAGCGTAAGCGTCAGCTGCGTGGTTTCCAGGACGTGGCTGCAGCCGACGTACCCGGTTTGCGCCGGATGTTGCCGACCAAGGCTCGCTAGGAGAGAAACATGCCGAGAATTAAACGTGGCGTGGCTTCTCGAGCCCGTCGGAAAAAGGTCTTAAAACAAGCGCGCGGTTACTACGGCGCTCGCAGCCGTACGTTCAAGGTCGCCAAACAAGCGGTCATACGAGCAGGCCAGTACGCCTATCGCGATCGCCGTCAACGTAAGCGCCAGTTCCGTCAGCTGTGGATCGTGCGGATCAACGCTGCCGCCCGGGAGCACGGATTGAGCTATTCACGCTTTATCGCCGGTCTCAAGGAAGCAGGCATAGAGGTTGATCGCAAGGTGCTGGCGGACATTGCCATGCACGAGAAAGAAGCGTTTGCAGCGCTCGCGGAGCGCGCAAAGGCGGCTCAGTCGGCACAAGCGGCCTGATGTCATGTCGGCGCGGATGCGCCGGCAGCACCGAACGCCTGCTTTCGGGGGACCTAAAAAGGTATCCTTCCCGGAGGCGGCCTGGCCGTGACATGAAGAAAGGGAAGGACAGGGTCTTTCCCTTTTTTTGTTTAGAAACAACGCTTTTAGGAACGTCATGGACACACAGCCGATTCTCGATCACGCCTTGCAGGCGGTTGCCGACGCAGCCGATCTGAAAGCGTTGGACGACGTGCGGGTTCGCTACCTGGGTAAGAAAGGTGAGCTGACGAGTCTTTTGAAAGGTCTGGGACAACTCGACGCGGCGGAGCGCCCGGCAGCCGGTGCCCGCATCAATGAAGCCAAGGACGAAGTCCAGCAGGCGATTGACGCGCGCAAGCAGAGCCTCGAGCAGTCCCAGCTCGCGGCGGAACTGGCAGAGGATGCCGTCGACATCACGCTGCCGGGACGGCGTCGCGAGACCGGCGGGCTGCACCCCGTCACCCAGGCGATGTATCGCATTGAAGAGATATTTGTCGGCGCGGGCTACGGCGTGGTTGCCGGACCGGAAGTCGAAAACGACTACTACAATTTCGAAGCGCTCAACATTCCGGCGCACCACCCGGCGCGCGCCATGCACGACACGTTCTATTTTGGCGACGGTACGCTCCTGCGTACTCACACCTCGCCCAGTCAGGTGCACACGATGGAAGCGCAGGAGCCGCCGATTCGCGTCATTTGCCCCGGCCGCGTCTATCGGCGCGATTCTGACATTACCCACAGCCCGATGTTCCATCAGGTGGAGGGACTTGTCGTGGACAAGGGCATCAGCTTTGCCGACCTCAAAGGTACGGTCATCGACTTCGTGCGCAAGTTCTTCGAGAAAGATCTGGACGTGCGTTTCCGGCCGTCGTTCTTTCCGTTTACAGAGCCGTCGGCGGAAGTCGACGTGCAGTGTGTGCATTGCCTTGGTGAGGGCTGCAGGGTCTGCAGCCATACGGGCTGGCTCGAAGTGATGGGCTGCGGACTGGTACACCCCAACGTGCTCAGCATGTCGGGAATCGATCCGGAAGTGTATTCGGGATTTGCGTTTGGCTTCGGCGGCGATCGCCTCGCCATGTTGATGTACGAAGTCGACGATCTCAGGCTCTTCTTCGAAAACGACGTGCGTTTCCTGCGCCAATTCACTTAAAGCCGGTTACTTGAGGAGAGTCTCGTGAAATTCAGTGAAGCATGGCTCCGCGAGTGGGTGGATCCGGATCTCGACCGGGATGCGCTGCTGCAACAGCTCACCATGGCCGGGCTCGAGGTTGACGGCGTTGAGCCGGTTGCCAAATCTTTTACCGGCGTGTGTGTGGGTCTGGTGGAAAGCTGCGAGCAGCATCCGGACGCGGACAAACTGTCGGTCTGCACGGTTTTCGACGGCAGCGAGCGGGCGCAGGTGGTTTGCGGTGCGCCGAACGCGCGCGCGGGTCTCGTCACGGCGTTTGCCCGCGTGGGTGCCGTGCTCCCGGACGATTTCAAGATCAAGAAAGCAAAGCTGCGCGGTGTCGAATCCCGCGGCATGTTGTGCAGCGCCGCTGAGCTCGGCATCGGCGATGATCACGACGGCATCATGGAGCTGCCGGCCGACTGGCAGCCGGGTGGCGATCTGAAAGAGCTCATGCAGCTCGACGACGTCACCGTGGATCTCGACCTGACGCCGAATCGTGGTGACTGTCTGAGCCTCAAAGGGATTGCCCGTGAGGTTGGCGTTCTCAACAACGTCACCGTCACGTACCCGGAGATTCACCCCGTGGCACCCACCCACGACGAGACATTTCCGGTCCAACTCGACGACCCGGCGGATTGTCCGCGTTATCTCGGACGCATCATCAAAGGCGTAGACTTGAGCCGCTCATCGCCTCAGTGGATGGTGGAGCGCCTGCGCCGCTGTGGCCTGCGCGCCATCGACCCGGTGGTGGACGTGACCAACTACGTCCTGATCGAGCTCGGCCAGCCCATGCACGCGTTCGATCTCAATCAGCTATCCGGTGGTATTGTCGTGCGCAAAGCCAGGTCCGGTGACAAGCTGGCGCTGCTTGACGGCACCGAGGTTGAGCCTGATGAGGAGACGCTCCTGATCACCGACGCCAACGGTCCGGTGGCAATGGCGGGGGTGATGGGTGGTGAGCGCAGTGGTGTGCAAACGGATACTCGAGACGTGTTTCTCGAGTGTGCGTTCTTTACACCCCTTTCGGTTGCCGGTACGGCGCGTCGGTACGGGATGCAGACGGATGCTGCCCACCGCTATGAGCGCGGCGTCGATTTTGATCTGCAGGCGGCGGCGGTAGAGCGTGCGACGCAGCTGTTGGTGGATATTGTAGGCGGCGAACCCGGTCCGGTGGTCGACACCAGCAATGCCGATCACCTGCCCGTGGCGCCTGCTGTATCGCTGCGCCAGGCGCGGTTGCACGAGCTCCTCGGTGTCGAGATTGACGCCGGTCAGGTGGACGAAGCGTTTGCCAGGCTGGATCTGGAGGTGGTCGAGCGGAACGAAAGTGAGTCGGGTGTTGAGTGGCTTGTCAAACCACCTAGTCACCGATTCGACATTGCGATCGAAGCGGACCTCGTCGAGGAGGTGTGCCGGATCTATGGCTACAACAACATTCCTTTCACCACGCCCACCACGGATCTGACGCTGCGCACGGTTGTGCTCGAGGCAAGTCCGGAAGCTGAGCTCAAAAAGCAGGTGGCCGCGTCGGGCTTTTCCGAGGTCATCACCTACAGTTTTGTCGACCCGACCCTGCAGGATCTGCTCGATCCGGGGCACGAGCCGCTGACGCTTGCCAATCCGATGTCGTCAGAACAGTCCGTCATGCGCACGAATCTCCTGCCCGGACTGGTTGATGCCGCGCGTGGTAACAGCGCCCGTCAGGCCGAAAGCCTCAAGCTCTTCGAACTGGGGTTGACGTTTGTACCCGGCGCGGACGGGCTTGTACAACAGCAGTTTCTCGGTGGCCTCATGTGGGGGCGCCGACGGGCCGAATCCTGGCACGGCGGAGATGAGACAGTTGATTTTTTTGACGTTAAAGGGGCCGTGGAAGGGCTCCTCGCCTGGGCGGGGGTGGCGAATGTCGGCTACGTGGCCTGCGATCTGCCGGTCATGCATCCGGGTCAGAGCGCGTATGTGACCGTTGACGGCGAGCGGTCGGGCTATCTCGGCCGGCTGCATCCGGAGATCGAGAAGCATCTCGATTTTACAGGCGTCTATGTTTTTGAGCTGAGCGCCGACGTGGCGTTGCGCAAACCGCGACGGATTTATGACGGTATTTCAAAGTATCCGTCGGTGCGCCGTGACCTGGCGGTGGTGGTGGCGAGGAGCGTCAGCGCCGCCTCCATCGAAGCCGCGGTGCGCGATGCCCTCGGGCCAATACTGGTTGACTTCAGGTTATTTGATGTATATGAGGGCAAAGGCATTGATTCTAATGAAAAAAGTGTCGCCTTAGGGTTGACGTTACAGAGTCGAGACGCCACCCTTACGGAAGCAGAAATTGGACACTATGCGCAATCTGCGTTGGCAGCGTTGGAAAAGGCCGTAAATGCCCGCCTGCGTTGACCACACGGCTCGTACCGGGGGGTAACGGTACACACAACAAAAAGATGAGCCGACACGGATGCGCGGGCATGGCAATGCCACATCAACCTTTGAAGGGAGGCAGCTTGTGGGTGCGCTGACCAAAGCGAGAATGGCAGATCAGCTGTTTGAGGAACTGGGCCTCAACAAGCGCGAAGCCAAGGAAATTGTTGAGCTCTTTTTTGACGAGATCCGGGATTCCCTGGAGGGCAATACCCAGGTCAAGCTGTCGGGCTTCGGCAACTTCGATTTGCGCGAGAAAGGCGAGCGGCCCGGCCGCAATCCTAAGACAGGAGAAGAAATTCCCATTACCGCGCGGCGCGTGGTAACGTTTCGCCCCGGGCAGAAGCTCAAAGCGCGAGTTGAAGCCTATGCCGGTGAAACAGCCGGTGAACTAGATGGAACGCCGGAGGAATCCGGGTTTTAGGCGCCGCGCGATGCACGTTCAGCTGACGTGCAGGATCGCTCTGGTAGCTTAGGTAAAGAGTGGATGCATGCTGGAACCGAGTAACAACGACGAATTGCCGCCCATTCCCGGCAAGCGTTACTTCACCATCGGTGAAGTCAGTCAGCTGTGCGACGTCAAGCCGCACGTGCTGCGTTACTGGGAACAGGAATTCCCGCAGCTGTCTCCGGTCAAGCGGAGAGGTAATCGCCGCTACTATCAGCGTCAGGACGTGATTGTGATTCGCCAGATCCGCGGGTTACTTTACGACCAGGGCTTCACCATCGGCGGTGCCCGACAGCGTCTGACGAGCGAAGATGCCAAAGAAGATCAGACGCAGTTCAAATTACTGGTGCGTCAGATGATTGTTGAATTGGAAGACGTCCTGCGTGTGTTAAAGTCTTGACCACCGCGCGGGTACGCGCTCCTCTCACGAGACTTCACGAGATTTAGAAATGCCCTGCCGCGCTGTTCTAACGATGATTTTACTCACCCTGGCGTTCCCAGCCTGGGCGGGCGGCGGTGCGTTTCACTACGATGCGCGCATGGCGTTTCTGAAAGCGGGAGAACTTGCCCTCAACCTCAACCGTTTCGGTGAGCAGTACGAGGTGACCGGAGAGTTTCAGACGTCCCGCGCGATGAGCACTTACTACACCTGGAACGGCGTCTTCGCGGCGACGGGTATCTGGAACATGGACGGACCGGTCACCAAGGCGTACCTCGCCCGCTCATCGGGCAAAGACGACGATCTCAAGATTGTGCTCAATACGGAGAACGAAGCACGCCTTCTGGACAGTCCCGATGGTGATTTCGAAACCATCGACAAGCCCGCCGGCAACGATCTCATCTCCGCGCTCTTTTTCAGCCCGTCCTGTTACAAGGGTGGCGTTGTGCACGACGGCGAAGATGCCTACCAGCTGAAGCTCCGTTCCAGCCGCACCCGCACGATGAGCAGCGGCAGCGAGTACTACAAGGGTGAGGTGGTCGATTGCGACTACGACGTGCGTGATCACAAAGACCGCAAACGGCGCGTCATCGTATCCCTGGCCGATGTCGGTGACACCACGGTGGCGGTGCAGCTGCGCGCCAAGATTCCGGTACTGCCGGACGCGGTCTTTCGCCTGCGCATGCCGCTCGTGACTCAAACGCCCCGACCGGTGCTGGCCGCGCAGTAGGACCCCGGCGCGCAAGCCGCGGGCATGAGCTCGGGTCTCGGCGGAAGATCTTTTGGTAGGCGAATATCCTTGACCCAGCCGCGTCGCGCAGCCCACACGAGTACCCACCAACCGGGGTCAGCCTGACCCGGAAACAGGCCCAGTTTTGCGGAGCCCGGGTAGGCGTGGTGATTGTTGTGCCAGCACTCCCCGAACGTGATGAGCCCGCAGCCGCGGACGTCGAAGCCCTGCACGGCCGCTCCTGCAATGTAGAAATGCCTGCCGCCCTGGTTGTGGGCGAAGTAGCCCACCAGCCAGTGTCCGGTCAGGCTCACCGCAACCCGCATGCATACCCCCCACAGCAGCCACGGCAGCCCGCCAATTACGAAAAACAGCATAGCCCACGGGATCTGCTGTACGCGGGCATAGTCGTTCAGCCACTGATAGAAGTGTGGATTCGCCACGCCCGTCTTGCTGTCGATTTGCGGTGGTTCATCAAGTTCGATGCGGCAGTGCAGCTGCCACCACCAGTCTTTGAGCATGGGCTGGCGGTGTGCAAAAAAGTCATGGCAGGCAGGCTGGCGCTGAGCCCAGTCCCGTAGATCGTGCGTGTGCGTCATGGTGTATGGACCGCCCATACCCACGAGCGTACCCAGGTAGACGAGCATAGCTTCCAGGCGCTTCGGGCAGGTGTAGCTCTTGTGTATCAGACGTCGATGCATCCCAAGTGAGTGTCCGAGGCAGAGCGTGATGGCTGAGCTTGCGAGAAAAAGCGCGACTGCACCCGGAGTGGCGAAAACGAGCCCCGTGATTGCCCCGCCGTACATGATGCACACAAAGAGGGACTGGCCAGGCGACCAGCGGACCCGCCCGCGGCAGGGGTCCGCGCCGCCGGTGACACGCGGATTGTCATACGGCTGAAATGATGGATTTGTCATCGATGAACTCCCTCAACACGTGAGCCAACGCTTCACCGACCGCAAGCTCCTGCAGCGGACCGAAATACCACGCCGGGTCGAGGTTGCGGCTGTAAGCGGCGGTCAAGGTAACGCGGGTGTGATTGCGTCCGACCGGAAGCAGATCGACCTGCGTGCCGTGAAACGTCATGTAGTTGGCGAGGTAGCTGGTGTCTGCGATGAACCGGGTGGTGATCCGCCGCGGCGCTACCTCCAGAATTTTCAGGCGCAGGGTTCCCTCGTGCACGTTGGTGACAAACCAGCGCTTGTAGCGGAAGTGGATGTCGTGCACCTCGCCGGCTTCGAGGTCCCCAACGTCGATTGTATGAGGCATGGGGAACCAGCTGATAAACAACCCGCTCCCCTCCGGCAGGTGTTGGGGTCGAGCGAGACGCGCGTGAATTTCCATGGGCGTGGCTGCGACGAGGAGGCTTCTCGATACCCGGTTCTCTCGCTCAGCCGTAAAGGCGGGCGTCGTTCCTTCGAGGGCAAATGCAAGGATCGCAAGGGGTAGGACGGAGGCGGAAAAGACGCCTCTGCCACGACGTTTGACGGCCTTGATCATGACGGCAACGAGAAAGCCTGTCAGCACAAAGAGGAGAAAGATGGGTAGAAACAAGGCGACGCAAAGCCAGCCCTCGAACAGGACAATCGAGCTGCCAAACAGCACGATGAGCGCGTTGCGCGTTGTGTTCCACCAGCCGTGCCACCAGCGTGTGTTGGCGGCGTTGCGCGTAAAGAACGACAGCGCCAGGGCAATCAGGAAGGGGCATGCTATGTACAGTAGTGCCGTGTGATCGAGGTCGGCGCCCGCGAGCGCGCGAACCGTCAGCGTAAAAGCGGCAATCAGCAGTAGAACGATGACGGATGGTTCTTGCTTGAACCATGCCTTCAGGCGGTTCATGACGACGACCGTTTGCGTCCTCTGGCGCTGACAATTTTGCCTTTCGGCAGGAGGCTGCCGACCGCGCTGCCCATCTTCATGAGGGCAATGAGCGTGGGCCGTGACAGCGTCTTCACCTGGTCATACCAGTCCGTCATCGTCGTCATGAACTCGAGCATCTGCTGGATACGGGCCTTGGTCGCTTCCGGCGTCTCCCTGTCGTCGTCCATTTCCAGCATGCACTGACGCAGCATCGACAGCGTGGGGTCGATCTCGCGAGCTTTGCGGCCTTCTACAATCGTCAGCAGCATCTCCCAGGTATCGGTTTTTGCGGTGAAGTAATCGCGGCGGTCACCCAGGCGGTGGGTGATGTCGACGAGTTGCAAGCTCTGTAATTCCTTGAGGCTGTTACTGACGTTGGAGCGGGCGACGGCCAGAAGTGAGGCTATTTCCTCTGCGTTGAGTGGCTCTTCGCTCAGGTACAGCAGGGCGTGGATCTGCGAGATGGTGCGGTTCACACCCCAGCGTGTACCCATCTCGCCCCAGTGAAGGATGTAGCGTTCCATGACGGGTGTGATTGTGATCATTCTTTTCGTCTGTAATTTCTGTAATGACAGAAATTATTGTACGTAAGAAAAAATCTTCGTCAACCCATTTGAGATCAGCCCAAAAGAGAAGGGCGCCATGCTCCGTCCTGGAACATGACGCCCTGGCGGAGCGACCGTTTTAAGGTGAGGTCTTACGAACGCGGTTTGAGTATCCGCTTTCCTCGCCGAGGCTGTTGTATGCGGTGACCACCAGATCGTAAGTGCCTGGTGGTAACGCCAGGTTAGCACTCGTTGTCTGGGCGGAGCCGACGTCCATTGTCATGTTGTAATTTGAACCGTCGACGGTGTAAATCCGGTAACCCTCGAGATTGTCAGCCGGCGTCCCGTCGATGTTGCGCGTCGGGGCTTGCCAGGACACAAAGAGGTTACGCACGCCAACGCTGACCATCTGCGTGACCGACGATACATCGTTGCTGCATGTCAACACGAAGGTCGAGTAGCTGTCGAGTTGGAAAGTGGCGTTGCCGGATACCGCTCTGTTGCCTGCCCAATCGCCAGATGCATTGCAGCGTTCGGCATGCTCACTGGACCAAGTGAGCGTAACTCTTCCAGTGGGGTCGATCTCGGACTCGTCCGTCCTCAACGACAACGTTGGCGGGAGCTGGGGTTCAGGTGTCGGCTCTGGCTCTGGCTGCGGTTCTGGCTCAGGCTGCGGCTCCGGCTCCGGCTCCGGCTCCGGCTCAGGCTCAGGCTGCGGCTCCGGCTCCGGCTCCGGCTCCGGCTCCGGCTCCGGCTGCGGCGTAGGGTCAGGCTGCGGTTCTGGTTCGGGCTGCGGCTGCGGCGTAGGGTCGGGCTGCGGTTCTGGTTCGGGCTGCGGCTGCGGTGTAGGTTCTGGTTGCGGTACTGGTTCCGGTTCGGGCTGTGGTTGTGGTTCAGCCGGCGGTTCAGATATGAGATCGGGATCGGTACTCACCGAAACGTACTGGTCAATTCTCACGCGTGCTCCCCGTCCGGCACCGCAGAACAGGCGAAACTGGGTGTCCCCCCAGATCGGCCCGGTTGTATAGACGCCCTGAAACTCCTTGTCACCCCGCCATCCTCGCTTTGCGATGCATCTGTGTGCACCGCTGCTAGCCCAGCTCAGGGTGACGCTGTCACCTGGTGCGACAGTGGTTCGATCGACTTCGAAGCTCAGGGTAACGCCATTTCTGCTGGCAACCGCTGCGTCCGCTGTGGGCGCAAGGCAAAGCAATAGCGCGGCTGCCAGTAAAGCAACTAAAGGCATGCTAGTGTCTCTCTCAATTTGTCCCACGCGTACGGTAGAAAAGTACGCGCCCGCTTTCTGTGATTGAGCGCACTTCGGCGTAGAGGAATTGTTAAATGCGGCTCAGGGTGTGATGCTCGTCAAGAGCAGAACCGGCTGCAGATCGCGATAAAGGATCAGGTGGGAACGATGCGTCGGGCTAGAGCATGATTTCCATGGAGGTGTCAGCGCCCAGCAGGAGTGCACCTGGAGCCTGCAGCGTTTTCTGCTGCGCGACAATGTGCTGGCAGGCGGTGTTCATATCACGCAGCTGCCGTTCGAAAGGGTTGCGGGCGTAAACCGCTTCACCGCCAATGAGGTCGAAGAGCGACTGGACAATCTGCCGTCCCGTCTGGAAGGCGTGCTGCCGCGAGAGCATGGTGGCTGCGCGTTCCCGTTCCGTCATGGGTTGGCCGGTCTCGAGCTTCTCCCACTGAGCTTCCAGGGAGTTGAACACGTAAGCTCGTGCTGCGCCGAGCATGGCCTCGCACTCACCAATGGTACGCTGCACAATCTCGCCGTCGCGGTACGCAGCACCGGTGCGGCGGTCTACTTTATCTTTCAGCATATCAATGGCGCGATCCAGCGCGTCGCGGGCGATCCCGAGGGGCACACCGCTCATTTTGCGCAGCAGATGATCGGGCCGGGACCAGATCGTGCCTTCCCGGGGCGCCTTGTCAGCGAAGTTGAAAGAGTGTTCCTCCGGCACAAAAAGATCCTCAACGACGTAGTCGTTGCTGCCCGTGCCACGTAAGCCCATGGTGTACCATGTGTCCTGAATCTCGAACTGCTCGGGCTTTGCCAGCAGGATGCGCCATTCGGGCCGGCCGTTGTCGCGGAGTACGGGTTTGCCGTCTTCGACGACGACCACCCCCGCAGCCAGCCGATCGCAGTGATTGCAACCCGAGCCGAAGATCCAGCGACCGGATACGTTGTAGCCGCCGTCGACCTTCTCCGCCGGAACGGCGGGGTATACCCAGCCGGATTGCGCCATGTCGAGCTTGGGGTACATCTCCCGCGCAACGTCGTCTTCGAGATAGCCGGAATAGATGCCTGAATCCGTCCAGATGAACGAGCACCAGCCGACCGAGCCGTCCGCGCGGCACAGCGTCTCGATGACCTCTACCTGATCCATCGCCGTCATTTCCGGACCGCCCCAGGATCTGGGCATGTTCATCCGAAAGACGCCGGCGGCACGAAGCTTTTCGACGACGTCCTGCGGGAGCATGCGCAGCGCATCGAACTCGGGTGCCAGATCGCGCTCGCGAATCTCCTCCGCCAGTGCGGCCACGTTGGCTTTGATTGCAGCGCTATCCACAATTCCCCCCTCCAGTCCAGCTTGCAGAAGCTTCACACCAATGCCCCCCGGAAGCAATTGTGCGGCAGTCCGTAACCGCGATGCGCCGGTATCTGTTAGTATTTGCGGGCTGTGAAATGGATCTCCTTCAGCCCGGGTTGTCGGTGTTACGGAATCGTCAGGGGGTCAACATGAGAATACTCACCTTCGCATTTTCCACCATGCTGTTGCTGACCGCGTGCGGCGGTGGCGGTTCCAGTGGAAATCGCGTGACAACCGCGCCGCTCGAGACCGGCGGCTTCACTCTGCTCGCTGGTGACATGTCCCTCGACGGTATAGACGAAGTCAATATCGACATCGAGAGCGTGGTGCTGATTGGTGCCGGCGGACAAGAAGAGGTTGCGGGCAGCGATATCGGCGTCATTAACCTCCTCGATTTGCGCAACGTCACCCAGGTGCTGGCGTTGGGTGAGTTGCCGGCGCGCCAGTACTCGAAGATCCGGTTGTTCATCAACAGTCTGGAAATTGTCGAAAGCGACGGCGACAGAGAAGACGCGCAGCTGCCCGCGAACGGCAAAATCGACCTGAATCCCCAGGGACCGTTCGAGATCTCTGCCGATCAACACCTCATCCTGCAGATTGACTTTGACCTCGAACGTTCGCTGCACCTCGTGCAGACGGGCAACAGCCGCTATCGTTTCCGCCCGGTTGTCTTCATAGATGTGTTGAACGAACTGCGTCTGACGCGTCTTGTCGGGACTGTCGAAGACGATGATCCGGCAAGTGAACCCTCGGACATCGATCTCTGTAACGTCGACGACGCGGCGATCTGCTACGACCTGGATCTGGACGCGGATGCGCTCATTCTGCAGGCGGACGGCACGGTGGATGAGTTGGATAACCTGGAACGCGGCGCCGTTGCAAACGCATTCGGTCACTTCGTGATCGTGCAGGGCGGGGCCCAGCTGTTTGAGACCACCGTGATCGCTATGGGTGACGCGCTGTCCGTGGCGCAAATCAACGGCGATGCGACCTTGGACCAGGCGAGCGGCACCTTCGATCTGGTTGAAGAAGAAGGTGGACCAACAATCACGGTGAATCTCGTCGACGGTGCCAAGGTGCTCGACGAGCTCGGGGATCCGCTGGTTGGTGGTGTTACTGCCGGGCAGGAAGCGGAAGCCTGGGCGCAGCAGACGGTGCTCGATCTGGCGGGTGCGGGTGTGTTCCCCGCGTTTCTGGTGCAGGCGCGTGATCCGCGCGATGAGGACGCCATTGCAGGCGACCTGCTGACGGTCGAGGGCGACGTGATCACGGTCGATACCGATGCCGGCGAAGTTTCTATTTCGACGGACAACGACACGGAAATCCAGCTGCTTTCGGGATTCGGCACCGATGCCGAGACGATGACGATTACGCTGGCTGAGCTCGCAGACCTCGTCGGTGATGGCGTGGAGATCGAGGCGTACGGCCAGCAGGATGGTGATTGCTTTGCCGCGAGCTTCATCTCCGCGGAAGTCGACTGATCCTAAGTCCGGGCGCAAACGCGCCCGACGCTCCCCTCGCGGTGTTAAGCTTGCGGCGAACGAAAGACCATGGGGCGTAAGTGCGGATACTCAAGTGGTGGATGGCATTCGCCATTGTGCTCGTGGCGGCATCCGGATATGGCGCCGAACGCACCGTCACGTTGCTGTTCACGAACGATTTTGAGAGCGCTTACGACCCGGTGCCTGCGTACTGGCGTGACGACATCGAAAACATCGGTGGCATTGGCGAACTCGCGGCGCTGATCAAACGCTACCGGGCAACGGCGGAAAACGTCTTTCTCTTCGATGCCGGAGACATCTTCACCGGCACACTTGCCAAGCGTACCAAGGGCGAACTGTCGTTCGAGCTCCTGATGAGCATGGGCTACGACGCCATGGCGATCGGCAATCACGAGTTCGAGTATGGTTGGGAGGAGCTCGCACGTCAGAAAAACCGCGTTGCCTTTCCGGTCCTCGGGGCCAATCTCTTTTACCGTGGCACGGACCACCCGTACGCCCAGCCGTACGCCATTGTCGAGCGCAACGGCATCCGGGTTGGAGTAATCGGCGTTCTGGGGCAGGACGCCGGTACCGCGCTTATCCCCTCCAATATCGCCGGTGTCGACGTCCGCGATCCGCTGCCGATTGTGCGCGAACACGTTGAATATCTGCGTGAATCGGTAGATCTCGTTGTTGTTCTCACTCACCAGGGTGCGACGGCCCCCATGCAGACTGATGACGAAGCGGATCCCAACGTACAGCGCGGCAACGAGGAGAACTTTGCCCTCGCCGGCGCAGTCGCGGGGATTGACGTGATTCTCGCGGGGCATACCGATGCGGGTACCCGCGAACCGCTGGTGCACCCGGAGACGGGCACGCTCGTGATGCAGACCTACGGACAGGGCCAGCACCTGGGCGTGCTCGAACTGGTGCTGGACGAGTCCGGACAGCGGGTCAGCTACGACGGCGATCTTCTGCCGGTTGTCAGTGACGGCCTGGCGCCCGATCCGACGGTGATGGCGAAGCTTGCCCGCTACCGGGCAGCACATCCCGACATCTACGAGACGGTTGGTTACAGCGCGGCCTATCTCAGCCGCCGCTACTACGAGGAGTCTGATCTCGGCAATCTCTTTGCGGACATTCTGCGCACGGAAACCGGGGCGGACATCGCGTTCGTGCCGTCCGGTGCGTTGCGTAAAGACCTTCCGCTCGGTCAGGTACGGCGCGTCGACCTCCTGGATGCGTTTCCGTTCGAGGACGACATTGCCGTGGTAGAGGTTTCCGGCACTCTGCTTCGTGCGATCCTCGAGCAGGGCCTGTCCCTCGAGCGCGGCATGCTGCAGGTATCGGGACTGGTTGCGGAATACGATCCGGCGCAACCGTCGGGGCAACGCCTGGTGAACGTGCGCGTCGGCGAACGACCGTTGCAGGCTGACGCGATGTATCGGATCGCGACGCTCGAGATCCTCGCCCAGGGGGGTGATGCGTACACGCAGTTCAACGACGTCGAATCCCGGGAATATCTCGAGCGGCCGTTTGCGCAGGTGCTGGAAGCCTACTTTGCAGCACGGGACGTGGTCCGCGTGCCCGCGCGGGGGAGATTGATTCCGGTTGATGAGTAGTTGATTGCACGCGTCGATTGTTCGAGTGCAGTGGAGTAGCATAAGGCGCATGCAGACAGCGGCACCGCCGACAAGGCACGCCCCGTGAGCAAACTGGAACGGCAGATCCGCAGGGAAATTGGTCAGTGGCAGCAGGAAGGTCTGATCACTGACGCGCAGGCTGATGCGCTACGGCTGCGCTATCCGGAAGGTGAGGCGCGGGAATGGAGCCGCATCGTGCCGATGGCGGCGGGGGCCGTCATTTTCGGTTTGGGCGTAGTGCTGTTTTTTGCCTACAACTGGGACGGCATGCACCGTTTCGTCAAGCTCGCTTTCATCGGAGCGGGTCTCGTGGGTCTGCATGGGGCGGGTATTGTCTACGGGCGACGGGCGGGCAGCCGGTTCTTGAGCGACAGCCTGCATCTGGCGGGCACGATGATGTTCGGCGCAGGTATCTGGCTGGTTGCGCAGATCTACCACATCGACGAGCACTATCCGAACGCGTTTCTGATCTGGAGTCTGGCAGCACTTGCCGTCGCGTGGACGCTGCCATCGGTCTCCCACGGGCTGCTTGCCGTGGCGCTGGTGTTCCTGTGGGGCTGCTTTGAAGTATTCGATTTCAACAGCGCTCAGCACCCCGCCTCCTGGCTGGTTGCACTCGGCACGATCCCCCTAGCGGCATGGATGAGGTCGAACGTACTGGCCTTCTTTGCCGTGCTCGCCTTTTTACTCCTGCATGCCTTCAGTCTGATTAACCTCGACGAAGACCTGGTGTTCACGTCCATGTTGATGCTCGGCTCCGCAATGCTAGCCGGGGCAAAGCTTCTTGAGGGGGGTGCTGCCGATGGCTTTCAGCCCGAGGTGATTCTGCGCCGTCTGGGGCTTGTCGTCTGGGTGGTTGTCGTCTTCATCGGCACCTTCATGGACGCTGACTTTGGCGACATGAACGATCTGCCCTTGGACCTCTGGGGCTGGCTGTATTGGGCGGGTCCTGTACTCCTTGCCGTAGCCGCGTGGGCCTGGGTGTATGTCCGCGGCGTCAGCGGTCCGAGCCTGGTCCAAAAGGGAGAGTCGGCGACCATTGTCGTTGTCATGACGGTCCTCCTGATCGTCAACTTCAGTGCGGGCGTCGAGGGTCTTGCCTGGGCCGTTTTCAATCTGGCGTTCCTGCTGTTTGGTGCGATCACGCTCAGCCGGGGCCTCAATGAGGTGCGATGGGGCTTGACGTCGTTTGGCACGCTGATGCTTGCCGTCTTTGTGTTTGCGCGCTTCATGGATCTATTCGACAGTCTGCTGGCCCGGTCTGCGGTCTTTGTTGCGGTTGGCGTGGGACTGTTTGTCGTCGGGCAGCTATTCAGCCGCCGCAAGCAGCGGCAGCGGGAGGTTGAAAGCCATGCGTAAGGTTGCGCTTTACCTCGTCCTTGCGTTGCAGGTGGCTGTGCTCGCCTACATGGCCGGCAACCGCGAATACATCCGCAGCATGGGCGATGAGCTGTGGCTGCCAACTGCGCCCATCGACCCGCGCGATCCGTTTCGCGGTGACTTCGTCAGATTGCGCTACGCCATCAACCGAGCGCCGGTACCAGAGCACCTGAAGATCCAGGATGAGTTTCCCAGAGGTGCGGTCGTCTACGCTGAGCTGCGCGAAACGGTGCGGGGGACCTACGAATTCGTCGATCTTCTGCCCGATCCGCCATCCAGCGGGACATACCTAAAAGGCAGGGTCAGCGGGCGTCAGCTCTGGCGCGATACGCACGTCGACGTCAAATACGGCATTGAGCAGCTATTTGTGCAACAGGGTCGTGGGCAAGACATCGAAGACAAGCGAGGGCGTCGCGGTGAGGTGCAGGTGCCGATGGAGGTGCTCGTTGCCGTCGGCAGCGATGGCACGGGCGTGGTCAAAGACTACCGTTGGAGCGAGTTGGGCGCGCGTCTCGAGGTGCTGCGCAGCAACCGGCGTGATACGGACCGCAATCCTCCGGACCTGGAAACGCCGCTCAGCCCGCAGCTGTGGTTTACGCTGGCCAACGTTTCCAGCGAACCGGTGGACATTGCCGAATCCGAAGAGCTCTGCCAGCTGGTGCTGGTGGCCGCGTTCGATCCTTCATTCGCACCCCTGACAACGCCGCGAAGATGCGCTGACGGATTCTCAACCTCAGTCCGTCGATTGGCGCCGGGTGAGGAGGTGGGCTACAACGTGGATCTGAGCCTGCCGCTATGGCGGGTGCACATTGCAGGTCGTGACGGCGAGCTGGGTGAGCTCTTTGATGATTGGAGTGATCAGTTCCGCGTGGTGTATCAGCCGGTAGGGGAGGATGAGGTCTGGCAGGGACGGCTGCCATCTCAAGCATTCAGCGTCTTTGGACGTATCGATTGAGAGGCTTCATTTAGGCTTCCTTCCCGGTGTTACGGTGCTATCATGCGCGTCCGATTTCATATCGGATTCTCGATCGGGGCGTGGCGCAGTCTGGTAGCGCACTTGACTGGGGGTCAAGTGGTCGCAGGTTCAAATCCTGCCGTCCCGACCAAATTTCCCTACTTGATTCAAGCGGTTAGATGGTGCTCGGTGTACCTCTGATTCCTATTCCTGGTCGACTGGTAGGATATAGGTAGACTTTGATTTAGTCAGAATCCTACCAGTTTGGAATCTGGCTCAACTCCTACCCGATGGTCCATAGCCTCGGAACTGCATCTACCTATCGCAACATTTGGTTGGTCTTGAAAAAGCCCATTTCGTCCCCATTTCTGCATTGAGGACCGCCTTTTCAATAGACTCGGGGCTCTGAAGGCCATCAACACCAGCACCCAACAATCAGACACGGATAGTCCCTTCGAGTATGGAAGCTCCTGGGTTCGAGCAGATTTTCATCTACACACGCGCGCGGACAAAGAATTTCAATACTCTGGCGAAGAAAACTCGTTCGTCTCTGACTACGTGAGCACCCTCGAAGCTGCCGGAATCGGATTGGGAGTTATCACAAACCACAATAAATTTGATGCCGGGGAGTTTCGAGCGCTCAGAAAGCGTGCCCGCAAATCAGGTATTGGACTGCTTCCAGGCGTGGAACTGTCAGTAAACGATGGTGCCAACGGGGTGCACACGCTGGTCGTGTTTTCGGAAGAATGGATTGAGAATGGACAAGATCACATCAATCCCTTCCTAACAAGTGTGTTTGCAGGCAAGACCCCCGATCAATACGAACATGAGAATGGGCGATGTAATCATGATTTGATTACTACGCTTCAAAAGCTGGAGGCGATGGACCGAGATTTCTTCATAGTTTTTGCTCACGTAGAAGCTGCGAGTGGACTCTGGCATGAAGTTGCCGGCGGTAAAATGGAAGCTCTGGCCCAACATCAGCTAATCAAGAAGTACTGCTTAGGTTTTCAAAAGGTGAGAACCCACGATACACCGAGCAAACCCAACCGAGTAAAAGTGAAAAGCTGGTGGGGGGACATTTACCCAGCTGAGCTTGAAGGTTGTGACGCAAAAAACCTTGATGAGATTGGAAGAGGTAAGGCCTGTTACTTACAGATAGGAGAGTTCAGCTTCGATGCCGTCAAGTACGCGCTAACGGAGCCTGACTTTCGAGTCCGTCCTGACGATTCTCCACATCCAGAGCACTCTCGAATTGATGCAATTCGATTTGAAGGCGGTGTTTTTGATGGTAAGCGCGTCGCATTTTCGCCGCATCTAAACTGCCTCATTGGTATCCAGGGTAGCGGAAAGTCATCCGTTCTCGAATGCCTTAGGTACGGTCTGAACATCGATTTTGGCGAAAAGGCACAGGATCGAGATTACAAAGACGAACTCATTCCGTTTGTCCTAAGAAGCGGCGGCAAGATCGTAATCGAAGCAACTGATCGATTGGGTACCCAATTTGAGATCAGGCGTATTCTGGACCATCAGCCAGAGGTATACATAAACGATGAACTACAGCCGGGTGTGTCGATCACTGAGACGATTGTGCGACGCCCTCTATATTTTGGTCAGAAGGACCTGTCAGCTGCAGGTAAAGAGTTTGGTCGCGATCTTGTTGAAAAGCTTGTTGGAGATGAACTAGCGCCATATAGAGACGACATAGCCGAAAAAGAAGCCGCACTAAAAGATGCGATTGAAAACCTCAACGCGGTCCAAACTGATAGTGATCAACTTGCCGTTACTGAGTCTGAACTTAAGGACGTCACATTCAGATTAGATCAATTCGATAAGCATGGTGTTAAGGGGAAACTGGACAAGCAGGTTGATTTCGGGAACGACGTTGGCTTCTGTGAATCTGTTGAGCAGGCCGCACAGGCGTGGCTGAGCGACATCGAGAGTTCAGTCGAAAGTGCAATTGAAAGTTTCTCGGAAATCGAAGCTCATGAATCGAAATACAACGGCGAGCTGTTCCAAAAATACAACGCTAAGCTAGAAGAGCTAAAACAATCGACGGCGGCGGTTTCTGCAAACGTGGCCAGCATAGAATCGCTAGTGAAGGACTTAGATTCTCTCAAGACTGAACTGGTGAACGTCAAAGACGGATTGAAAGAGGAGTTCGCCGAAATCGAACGCGAGCTCGTAAAGGCGCTGGCGAGCCAAGGTGTTACGTCGATAGAACCTACCGACTACATAAGGTTAGCTGAGAAAAAGTCTGAACTTGAAGCCGAGATTACCGAACTCAAGAGAAGAACTTCTAAGCGCTCCGAAAAGCTGAAAGCAGTAGATGTAAGCTACGCAGCGTTGAATGATTCATGGCACGCTGAATACAAGTTTATTGCTGCGGAACTAGGAAAAATCAACGCTGCACAACCTTCTCTACAGATCGATGCTGGCTTCAAAGGCGATAAGGAGAAATTTCGTGGCAAGATGGAAGACACCTTTCGTGGCAGCAACATTCGGCATGAGGCTTATGGGGCCATAAGCGATGCGTACGCCGATTTCGGCGACATTTATAAGGATCTCGACAAAGCATCGGAAAACGCTAAAAGCCTATCTCACGTCTATATTGATTTCTTTGTTTCTAATCTTGCAGCGCTTCTAACGTATCAGGTGCCAAATCGCTACGATGTAACTTACAACGGAAAACCTCTTCGATCTCACTCGCTAGGCCAACGTGCCTCTGCGATGATGCTGTTTCTGCTAAGCCAGGAAGACAACGATTTACTTCTGGTTGATCAACCCGAAGACGATTTGGATTCACAGACGGTCTATGAAGAAGTCGTTAAGCTAGTTAGGCGAATAAAGACAAACCGGCAGTTCATCTTTGCAACCCACAATGCCAACTTTCCGGTGTTGGGCGACGCTGAATCAGTAACAGCGTGTCATGTGGAAGATGAAGTATTCTCGCTCGCTTCTGGAAGTGTTGATTCAAAAGAGTGTCAGTCAAAGATCATCAAGATAATGGAAGGCGGACCAGAAGCATTCGAGAGGCGAAGGTCTATCTATCAAATCTGGAAGGCAAGCGATGTGTCGCAGCCTGACTTATGAACAGGCGTAGTGGATCATACGCGATCTGATTGGGTCCCGGCATTTGAGACCCGAAGCGTACCCTCTCGAAACATGCTTCAGTGACCCTTACGCTTCGCGGCATGATGGACCTGACGTAGAAGCTTCCTCTTAGCCAGCTCGTCTCTTCTGACTCGATATTCGATGATCACGACTTGCTCGTTCGTCCGCTCATCAAAGAACTGACGAACTTTGCGGAATGTTGACTTCACTTGATCGTTGAAACCGAAGATGCCATCGAGTGCATCTAGCAATCTGTTGTAGTTGTTCATTTTCATTTCTCTATCTCCTTGTCGAGTATTTATGGCCAAGGATCTCTCAAGGAACGGAAATGAACTCTGCACATTTCTCTACCACAGACCAGTTTGGTCACTGGCAAACACGCATGGTTAGTGGGATTCCCGGAGGTATAGCAGTACATAGAGCAGGTTGTTGTATACCTTTCGTGGCGATTTTTTGTTGTCCAGGCTAGCAATTGATTGGATGCTGGACGGGATTCCTTGATGGAGATTTCGAATGGCCAGCTGGGTCGAGAATGCCAGAGCTCAAGCAGCACTTCGCAACGTGCCGGTCAAAGCGGGTGAAGGGCAATTGGTTTCAGAAGGGCCGTGGCAAATCGTCGTCGAGCTTCGTTCACCAGACGACAAGTCGGTGATGCACCAACGAGTCTAGAATTCTCGGCTATGTTGACACTCATCCCTGTGTCGATGATCGGCGTACCTAATCCGTGCAGGTGACCTTTCAACAATCGGCGAATCAAGTACATCTGACGATTACTTGGATACCTACCGGTATGATGTCTTTGCCGAGTGACTCATATTCCAGACCTGATTCCCGCAGCGCCCACCGAACCCGACCTGATCGAGTCGGGCCCAGTTCAAATAACTTGATATCGGGCGCTGCGGCAGACACTTATTAACCGAGCACAAGTTCTGCGAAGGAGCGTAGCTCGTCTTTGCTCTGTGTACCCACCAGTAGTGAAGTCACGGGCGTCTCACGCCAGGCATTCAAACGATCCTTGATGCGATCAACAGAGCCCACGAGGGAAATCTCGTCCGCCAGTTGCGTCGGCACCGCCTTCGCCGCCTCGTCTTTCTTGCCGTTAAGGAACAGATCTTGAATGGTTTCAGCTTCTTGTTCGAAGCCCATGCGCTTGACCAGTTCGTTGTGGAAATTGCGATCTTTCGCACCCATGCCGCCAATATAAAGCGCAAGACTGCGCTTGATCGGAATCAGCGCTTCTTCAATATCATCATTAATGATGACGGGGATGCCCTGCATGATTTCAAAACCGGGCTTTGCGCCTTTCAACTGATCCGCATAGACCTCCTGCCGATACGGCGAGTAATATAGCGGCAACCAGCCATCCGCAATTTCGGCGGTCATGGTGACGTTTTTGGGGCCTTCGGCACCGAGGAAGATCGGCAGATCATCACGCAGCGGATGAACGATAGATTTGAGTGGTTTACCCAACCCCCAGGCCCCCTCACCCGTGTAAGGCAACGGATAATGTTCCCCATCATTGGAGACCGGCTCCTGGTGTGCCAGCACCTGGCGAATGATGTTCACATACTCTCTGGTTCGGGCCAGCGGTTTACCGAAGGGTCGACCATACCAGCCCTCCACTACCTGGGGTCCTGATACACCCAGTCCCAGAATTACGCGGCCACCGGAAAGGTGATCCAGAGTCATCGCGGCCATGGCTGTTGCTGTTGGCGCGCGCGCCGACAACTGCGCGATGCCGGTACCGAGTCGAATGCGTTCGGTATGCGCTCCAATCCACGCGAGCGGCGTAAATACATCAGAACCCCAGGCTTCTGCGGTAAAGACAGCATCGTAGCCAAGCTTCTCAGCCTCCTGTGCCATTTCCACCATTTTGGGGTTGGGACCCGCGCCCCAGTACCCCAGTTGCAGACCAATCTTCAGGTCACCCATTTCTTTCTCCTGTCTTAAAATCTTTCAGCATCGTGTACGTTCTTCCAGAGCAGCCCCGGGCACCAGCGTCGCAAACGTTGACCCATACGGGTGCGCTTACCAGGGAAGACAAACAACTCATCGTCGGCACCCGTCTGGTTAATCGCCACCAGAAGGTCCTGCAGCTCAATGTGCTCTCCCTGGTCAAGAACTTTTTTCGAGAGTGGTCAATCCCTGTAATCGGTCTCGTGGGATCAAACGGAACAAGTAGACGTCGATTTTTCCGAACTCTCCCAGTTGCCTCACTGGGAGGTATTGATTGATTGCTTTCGTAAAAGTGCGACCAAGGCTTCAAAGATTTTACTTGACCCGAAATAATAAATAAATATTATTTATTTATTGATGTGAGGATATATGAATGGCTGGATTTGCTCGCAAGCCGGGACGACCTGAGGGAGTTTCTGGCGAGGAAACGCGAAGGCTCATCGTTACCGTTGGTGCAGAACTCGTTGCGCGAAAGGGTGTTGCCGATACAAGTCTTTCTGAGATCGCTAAGGCTGCAGGACTCACCGCACCTGCGATCTATAGGTATTTCCCTTCCAAGACGGACATTCTTGTCGAAGCAGCTACCGATATGTACGAACAGATCTTGGTGCGCTTTCAGGCGGCTGTGAATCAGGGTGGTTCATGGCGCGACCGGTTAACCAATATCTCGGCTGCGTGTATTGAGCTCTACCGGGAAGATGGCGTGATGCAAAGGTTAGGGCTCGCAATGCAACTCGAATCCGTACGTGAGCCTTTGCGCTTCGAACCTGTCAATAAGGCAATTAGTCAGCTGGACGCGTTATTTGAAGCCATCATCGAAGATGCCATAGCTGATGGCACTTTGCCCAAACGCACAGATCCGAAGGTGGCAGGTCCATTGCTTCGCGCAATGCAGACTAATGCCGTTGCTGCAAACGTTCTCATAGATTCCGGCACCAATAGATTTGAGCAGTTCATTGATGCCTTCACCGCTTTGATCATCAGGAATTAAGACATGCTGACACTATCAAGAACCGGGAGATATGAATCGTTAGGGGATGTCAGTCCGTTCATTTACCGGCTGGAAACCTGGTTGCGCATGGCCGACATCAGTTACGAGAGCAAGCTTGGCGCAATAAATGAACTGACTGCGCAGGCGCCTCGAGGGCTGATCCCATTCGTCGAAGTTGATAACGAGACCATTGGCGACTCATCGATCATCATCGAATATCTAAAAGCAAAGCATGGGGACGCCTTAAATGATGAGCGTTTGAATGTGGCGCAGAAGTCGCTTGGCACTTTAGTTAAGACGCTATGCGAGCACGAGCTTTTCTACATCATGATTTATGGACGTTGGGTGGATGGGGACGCTGAATCCTTTGTGCGCTTTGCGATGCGAGATCTTCCAGAGGATCAAATAGCTATGGCGATAGAGGCAGCAAAAGATAGAGTCATCAACGGCATGCTGCATGGCTACCGTTTAGGCCGATACGACATCGAGTTTGTACGTCAGGCGCTGCGCGATAAGCTGGATGCTTTAGCGCACTTCCTCGGCGATAAACCTTTTCTTTTTGATGATGCGCCTTCAACGATTGATGCTGGCCTCTACTCTATTTTGGCTTCATTCATTCATTTCCCTCTACCAAATCCACACGTTGAAATAGCGCGGTCTTATTCGTCCCTGGTTGAATACTGCGACCGGGTAAAAGCTGATCTCTACGGAGATGTCGACTGGCAACACGGCGCTTAGCACAAAGAACAGGAGTGGGTTGATGGCAGATTATGACGTAATCGTTGTTGGGGGCGGTGGTGCTGGTATGGCTGCTGCTATTGAGGCGGCGGATGCACATGCCACTGTTGCACTGATTGAGGCAGATGAGAAGTTAGGTGGATCAACCGCCCTATCGGGTGGCGTGTACTACGCTGCCGGGACGAGTGTGCAGGAAGCCAGAGGTATCACCGATTCGGTAGACGCGATGTTTGAGTACTACATGACGCTCAATCAGTATCGAGTCGACGCGTCCCTGGCGCGCACCCTGTGTGAAAACGCGGCAAAAGATCTGGAGTGGCTCATTGAACTGGGCGCTAATTTCCCACCGTCGGAACTCTACAGCTCAGGTGTGGAGAGTGTACCTAGAGGCCACCCTGCAGCGGGTAGGGGGGCAGAAATTGCTGAAGTCTTAGATCGCACGGTGAGTAAGCGCAATGTTGATGTTGTCCTAAATTCACGTCTCACAGACCTGGTGGTAGACACAGCTGGAGCTGTACGCGGTATTAAGACCGGCGATGCTGTCATCACAGCAAACGCGGTAGTCTTGGCGACGGGAGGCTTCGGCGCAAACCCTTACTTCCTTAACAAGTACTACCCTGACGCAGCCTCACAGGCTGAGAAAGTCTGGTATATCGGGAACGAACACTGTTTGGGTGACGGCTTGGTGCTCGGCGAGCAAGCGGGCGCCGACATCGTTGGATTCAACCGTGGATTGTTGCTCACGACGCCGAACTTCAAGAAAGAGCTCGAAGTCTTTGTGCCTGGGTGGCTTGTCTACATTAACCGAGAGGGTCGTCGGTTTGTGAACGAGATGGCGGAGTACGCCGTGATGTCCGGTGTTATCGCAGCCCAGACAGGTGGTTCCTGTTTTGCTGTGTTTGATGATGAAGCACGCAAAACGGCCAAACCAAACAAGCAATACGAAGACGCGTTCGCTGCAGGAATCATATCGCTCAATTGGGTAACGGACGAAATCGACAGTCAGCTTAAAACAGGCAAAGTTTTGCAGGCTGACTCTTTTGCCGAGTTGGAAGAGAAGTGCGGAATCCGACCAGGGTCGTTAAACGCGACGCTAACCCGGTACAACGCGGACATTGAGGAAGGTGGCGATAGCATGTTCTTCAAATCGCATGAAGAAATGAAGCCAGTCAGTACACCTCCGTACTATGCCGTCGAGATCTTCCCGGCGATCGTATGCCTCACGTCCACGGGTCTTCGAATAAACAAACGAACGCAAGTGCTGGATACGCGAGGCCAGGTTATCGAAGGCCTCTATGCGGCTGGAGAAACCACAGGTGACGTGCTCGGCGAGCGTTACATTGGTGGCGGCAATTCTATTGCAAACGCGATTGTCTTTGGCCGCATCGCCGGTCAGCAGGCAGCACTTCAAGCGGGCCGCAATGAGTAGCTGATGTTATGAGATACGGAACCACAGGAGATTCGGAATGAGTAAATACATTATGGCGGTATATAGCAATGCCGTTGCGGGACGGGATCATGAATACAACCAGTGGTACAACGAGATCCACATGGGGGAAGTGCTGCAGGTGCCCGGATTCGTAGCCGCGCAACGCTTCGCTGTGGCTGGTGATCCGGTGCGCGGGGAAGCGTCTGTACATAAGTACCTCGCAATTTATGAACTTGAAACAGAAGACCCAGATGCGTGCCTTACGGCACTAAACGAAGCCGTCGCGGGTGGCGGGATGAATGTAAGCGATGCGATCAGCCTAGATGACGTGGCTGCTCAGGTTTATGGACCAATCACTGAACGGTTGATGGAAAAATAGCATGGAAGTCTTTGAAGCTATGGAAACCTGCAGAGCCATTCGCTATTTCAAAGCGGATCCAGTCGATCAAGCTTTGATCGACAAGGTTCTCTACGCAGCAACTCGGGCACCCAGCCCGGGCAATACGCAGGGCTGGGACTTTGTTGTTGTTACAGATCCCCAGTTGAGATCTCGGTTGGGTGAAGGTATCGCGTCGGTCATGGCACCTGTGGTTGAACAAGCCACACTGGCGTTTGGTGGTGCTGAAGGGCAAGTGGATAAAGTGCAAAGACGCATGTTGGAAGGCGCTCTTAATCTCGCCAAACGTCTGGAAGAAATACCAGTACACATACTTGTTTGCGGCAGAGCGGTTTATCCGCCCGACAATCCGGATGAGAGTTTCGTCTGGTCTGCCGTTTACCCGGCGACTCAGAACATTCTCGTAGCTGCACGAGCGTTGGGTTTAGGAACGTGTCTCACGACATACCAGAGAGCGGCGGAGCCGTTCATACGCGAGGTGCTAGATATTCCTGATGATGTCTACATCGGAGCGTATTTACCCATGGGTTGGCCGGATATCGGTTTTGGACCGCTAGCTCGTAAGCCAGTGGAAACGTTTGTGCACAGCAATGGTTGGTAAAGGAGAATGAAGTGAGCGCGGAGATTCAAAAATCCCTGATGGATCCTGTGGTGCAGCACTGCCCCTGGTCGCATTACAAAGAGCTGCACCAGCATGCACCGGTTTATCGCATGCCGGAACCAGACATGTACATTATCAGCAAGTACGATTTGTTACGGGAAGTCATCACCCAACCAAAGTTGTTTTCCAGTATGGCACCGCCTGGTTCCGAAAGCGCACTTAACAGGAGTGATGAAGCGGATCGTATCGTCCGGGAAGAAGGCTTCGGACGTAGCACGCCCTCTCTGCAGAATTGTGATGAACCAGCCCATAGTATGTATCGTGATCTGGTAAACGTTGCGTTCCGTCCCAAACGGGTACGCGAAATGGGCGACTACATAGACACGGTTATTGGCGACGAGATAGATCGTTTTCGAGAAGCAGGGCAGTGTGATGGTGTGGCTGATCTAGCGGTCCCCGTGCCCTTAAAAGTAATCGCTGATCAGATTGGTATACCCAGAGATAACTACATCACCTTCAAAGCTTGGTGTGATGCCTGGTTAATCGGCTTGGGATTGCTAGGTCCTGAAGAGGAAGAAATTGTCGCAGCCGCTCGATTGGTGGTCGAAATGCAACACTATCTCATCGAGCGTGCTCGTGAACGGCAGGTGGATCCACTTGATGACATTCTGTCTGATGTGGCGAACGCTAAAGTGGAGGGTGGTCGATCGCTGACAGACCAGGAGATACTCTCCGTCATCGAACAGATTCTTGTAGCCGGAAACGAAACGACAACCAACGGAATTGCTGCTGGTCTCTTTCATTTAACTCGCGACAAGGCATTGCAAAAGAGGCTTAGAGAACGTCCGGAGGATATCAAGAAGTTTGTTGAGGAAGTGTTGCGCTTTGAATCGCCAGTCACTGGACTATTTCGTTGGGCCACCGAAGATACAGAGCTGGACGGACACCGCATCGCGAAAGGCATGCGACTGATGCTCGTCTACGCTGCAGCCAACCATGACGAAAGCAAATTTCCTTTATCAGACGAGTTTGACATAGATCGTGCGAACGTGGGTGCGCACGTGGCGTTTGGCTCCGGCATTCACCATTGTGTCGGATCGGAACTGGCACGTGCAGAAATGCGGGCCGCGTTCGGCGCGATGCTGACCAGTTTTTCTGATATAGACCTCGCGATCAAGCACGATGAGGTAAGGCACCATCCAAGCTTTGCCCTACGCGGCATTGTCTCCCTGCCGCTGAGTTTAAAAGTCTGAGGAAGCGAATGAGGATAGGTGCTGTCTTTCCGCATCAAGAGATAGGCAATGACCCAGTTGTCATTAGAGATTGGGCACAAGCTGCAGAGGGGCTCGGGTACTCTCATATACTCGCCTACGATCACGTTTTAGGAGCAACACACGAAAGTAGAGATCCCGAGCTCTGGGGTCCTTACACAGAACAAGATCCTTTTCATGAGCTGTTTGTGCTCTTCGGGTTTTTTGCCGCATGTACTCAGCGTATAGGTCTCGCATCCGGCATCCTCATACTGCCGCAGCGACAGACAGCATTGGTTGCAAAACAAGCTGCAGAAGTAGATGTTCTATCAAGAGGTCGGCTGCGCCTTGGCGTGGGCACGGGGTGGAATTATGTCGAATACGACAGCCTCAACGAGTCATTTAGCGATCGCGGTGTACGCCAGGAGGAACAGGTTGAAGTATTGCGTGCGCTTTGGGCTGAATCTCTGGTCGACTATCGAGGTCAGTATCACAAGATTGACCGAGCAGGTTTGAATCCCTTACCTAAAAGAAAAATTCCTATTTGGTTCGGAGGCTTTGCACCGGTCGCGTTTCGGCGTGCAGCGCGAATGGGGGATGGCTTCATCTATGGTGGTGGGCATGAGGATAATCTTCGCGCTCATCAGTCGATGAACACCGAGCTTGAGGGTTCCGGTAGAGCTCTAAACGAGTTCGGTCACGAAGCTTTGGTGAATTTTCAGTCGGGCGCAGAGAATTGGAGGTCTGAGGCACAAGCGTGGGTAGATCGTGGGGCAGATTTCATCTCCATGCGAGCGCAACGCCTGCAAGGTGTTGGTGAGGGACTTTCTTCTCCGCGAGCCCACATTGATGCGCTAAAAGTCTACTGGGAAGCAGTGGGTGACTTGAGTGATGGGGTTGGGTCATGAGGTATGGGTTGGTGACAGGGGGTGCATCTGGACTTGGCCTGGGACTGGTTGAGCTTCTAGCCAACAGGGGATATTCGGTTGCGCTCTTTGACATTAACGATGAGCTTGGAACGGCAGCGGCTGAGGAGTTTTCAGCTCACTACTACAATGTAGATGTGAGTGATCAAGACGTGATAGAGGCGACGATCGATACCTTCGTGACCGATCACGGCGTACCTCAGAAGGCGTTTTTGAACGCAGGCATCATGTCGCGCCCCCCGGAGGCACCAATTGAAGACGACCCATTTGACTGGCTCGAAAAGTCCTGTGAGCGGGTCATGGGCGTCAATGTCTATGGTGCCCTTTATGGATTGCGAGCACTCGTCATGCGCATGGCTGAAAATGGCGGCGGAGACATCGTTGTAACATCTTCAGTCGCAGGTCTATCACCACTTCCATTTGATCCCTATTACGCAATGTCCAAGCATGCTCTTGTGGGTATGGTGCAAAGCTTTGCCCCTGTTCTTGAAGCTCGAAACATCAGACTGAATGCGTTTTGCCCTGGGCTGATGAATACCCGAATAGTACCTGATGATCTAAAGGCATTAGAAAATGGTATGACCGGTGCGCAAGCATCTGAATCCTGTTTCGAAGTGAGCGAGCAAAGCTCCACGGGAACCGTTTGGGTGAGAGAAGGGTTGAGGCAAGCGCTACGACAATATGTTTTCCCTAAACTTGATGTCTGAGCCACTCCTGATTAGCGCAGCTACGGAGCCCACCACTGCAAAGCCCGCAGTGTTAAAAAAGATCTGATCCTTTGAATAGGAACATTAAGGGTAGACAATTGTTCGGTCTGCTATCAAGATGATCAACCAAAAAGGGGTCGAGCGTCTAACCTCCAGGCGATGATGGAGTCGTCGTGACATGGGAATACCTCGGTATGCCTGGTATCGATAACTGAGGTAATCGGATATATCGAATCCAAACTGGTCGGATATTGGTAGGCGTAGGATGGCTTCCAACCGTGCAGATTCTGTGGGATTGGAATCCGCAGCTAAATTGAAGTGTGTGAGGTCGCCCTGTAGCCCGTAATCTATGTGGGCCTTTTGATCGGGTCTGGACGCTGGGGGTCAAGTGGTCGCAGGTTCAAATCCTGCCGTCCCGACCATTTCTCTACTCGAACTACTTCATGTCCTGAATTGTTGTCAGAAGCGACCACTAGGTCGCAGCCGGAGCCCGGCGCGTTAAATCCTGCCGTCCCGACCAATTTCCAATTATTGATTCAGTATCTTCCCTCGCGCACCACTTTCCCTGCGACCGGTCGCAGCAACGCGGTTGGCGGTTAAATCCTGCCGTCCCGACCAGCTCAGCCCCTCCAACGTCCAGTAGCCGATTTGTGCGTCGACCCTCGCCATTACGGAGTGCCACGTTCCTTATCCGCCTAAGGTCGGAGCTGCTTTGTCATGCGGCTCGATCTTTACCTTCTTGATCCGGCCGTCGCGAAAGAAGAACGGACCGATCGCGCCGACGGCGATGAAACCTGCAAATACCGTAAAAGCAAAGTCGTAACTGCCAGTGGCGTCGTAGACGAAACCCGCTAGTGGCGAGGCGACGATACCAAACGGCAGTTCGATCCACTTGAGTAAGCCCACGGATGAACCCAGTGATCCCATCCCAAGGCTTGTCGACAGTACATACGTGCGCATGGGAGAGAATGCCGCGTAGCCGAGGCCATGCATGCTCGCAGTCGCGAGAAAGTGCCAGAACTCACTTGAGGCGGTGAAAAGGAGCAAAGCGGACCCTTGTAGTGCTAGAGACAACCAGGTAGTCGCTCGAGCGCCGATCGTGTCTGCCAAGAAGCCCATGATCGGCTTCCCAATGACGGAGGCTAACGCGATGGCCGATAGCACGAGCGCAGCCTGCTCGTTGCTCAATCCCGAGTTCGTGGCGTGGCCGAACATATGTACAGAAATGGCAATGTAGACGCATGTCATCGGTCCGAAACACAGACCTGCAGCCCAGAACGAGCGTTGTTTGATCATCTCCATCCAGCTGAGCACCTTATCGTCGTCGGCTCGATCACTCACGATATCCGTGGTTTTCTTGCTGGCCTCGGCATGACCGTCGCGCACTTCTCCAATGTCTTCAGGACGATCCTTCATGACAAACCAAATGGTTGGAATCAGCAGAACGGTCACCGCAAACGCGAAGACGAAAACCGTATTGCGCCAGCCGAGGAGCGTCACCATCTCGTTCAGAATGAGGGGTAGAAAGACACCTGCGATGGAAGCGCCAAGCACGGAAACACCTAGTGCTCTACCGCGCCAGCTATCGAACCAGCGGGCTACGATTAGACTGCGAATGGTTGGGCCGGCCATGGTGATGCCAATGCCGAACACAATCCCTTTAGCAAGATAGAACTGCCAGAGGTTCTGTGAGAGTGCGATACCGACGTATGCCAGCGCAATGAGACAGGCGCCGATGAGCAGAATGATTCGGGGTGAGTACTTATCTCCCAAGCGTCCAGCAATCGGCGCAATGATTGCTGCCATCACGGTGGTGATCGAAAATCCTATCGAGATCTCGCCGCGGCTCCCGTCCGCCAGCGTGTCTGCGAGCGAAGGCAGCAGAATTCCGTTGGCATAGCCTGATAAGCCCGTCGTCAGGAAACCGACGACAACGGCTGCAACGACGATGTACCACCCATAAAATAGCTTCACGTTTTGAATCCAGCGGATCGTGAGTTTTCGACCTCTGAATCAGCGGCCTTTCCAGACAGGTTTGCGCTTTTCCGCAAATGCCTTCAAGCCCTCCCGTCGGTCTTCGGAATCAAGCGCCTTCTGGGCGATCGGCATCTGCTTAGTCCAGCCTTCTTCATCGTTCCAATTGTGGGATTGCCATATGATTTCTTTGCTTGCAGCCAGTGCCGTTGGTCCGTTGACTAAAAGAGATTCCGCCAGTTCAACGGCGACATCCAACGCGTGTCCTGTCTCACTAATGCGATTGACCAATCCATACCGTTCGAAAAACGCCGCATCTTTGAACTGACCCGACAGTGCCAACTCCATGGCGATGTGGTACGGCATTCTCTGAGGTAGTCGAAACAATCCGCCGCCGATCGCGACGACATTGTGACGCACCTCGGGCAAACCCATCTTTGCATCTTGGGCCGCGACGATGAGGTCACAGCATAGCGCCATCTCTAGTCCACCCCCGACCGCATACCCCTCAATAGCGGCGATCAAAGGTTTCTGGGGCGGGCGCTGCATGAGGCCGAAACCGCCTCGATGCGGCCGTTTGCGCGGTGCGTCTCCCCTGGCAGCTGCTGCCTTCAGGTCAGCTCCCGCTGAGAAATTGCCGCCGGCTCCGGTGATAATGCCGACAAACAGCTCATCTTCGTTGTCGAGCATGTCCATCGCCTCACACATCGCGTGAGATGATTCATCGTCAAAAGCATTTTTAGCTTCAGGCCGATTCACGGTGACCACCAAAATTGGCCCGCGCCGGTCCGTCAAAATTCTTTCGCTCATTTGTTGTTCCTCCTACAGCGCGAGAGTAAACCCACCATTGACGGGATAAGTTTGTCCCGTAATCCAGCTGTTGGATTCGGATGCGAGGAAAAGCGCCATGTTCGCCACGTCCGCCGGGTCGCCGGGGCGCCGGATGATGTAGCTTTTCAAGGCTCGCTTCATGCCGTCCGGATCGGACTCCATCCTTGCCAGAATTGGGGGGGTTGCAGTAGCGCCGATCGCAATGCAGTTTGCCGTAATGTTGTAGCGGCCCAACGTGCGCGCTACGGAACGCATGAAACCTGCAGCTCCAGCTTTAGCGCCGGCGTACATCGCCATTCCAGCGTCACCCCAGCGCCCTGCGTCGGAAATGATGGTGATGATGCGTCCGCCTTCAGCCTCGATCATGTTGGGGACAACCTGGCTGGTACAGTTGAGGACACCGTCGAAGTTGACACCAATGTAACTTTTCCAGACGTCCGGCGTGGTCTCCCAGAACGGTTTGCGCAAGTCCGGGTCCGGATTGGCGCCAGCGTTGCCTGCGTTGTTGACCAGTACGCCAACCGGACCGAGGTTTTCGACAACTTGGGCGTGCGCTGCTTTTACCGATTCATAGTCAGAGACGTCAGCTTGGACAGGATACGCTTTGCCACCGGCTTCCCGTATCTCCTCGGCTACTGCCTCCGCCCGCTCCAGGTAGTAATCGTTGACCGCCACGCCGCCGGCGTTGTGGTGTGCAAAGTGCAGTGCAATTTGTCTTCCGACGCCTTGACCTGCGCCGGTAACAAAGGCAACGCGGCCTGCTAGATCCAGGATGTCAGTCATACTTTTCGTTCCTTCTCTTGCCAGTAGGGTTCTCTCAATTCGCGTTTCAGGATTTTGCCCATGGTGTTTCTGGGCAATTCTTCGACCACGTCGATAGTGCGCGGCCTTTTGTAAGAAGCGAGGAGACCGGCGGCGTGGTCGAGGATGTCACCTTCGGTTGCCGTTCTGCCGGGTTTGAGCTCAATGAAGGCTTTCACCTCTTCACCGAACTCGGCGTGAGGTATGCCGATCACGGCGACATCCTGAATGGCTTCATGCTTCGCCAATGCCGCCTCAATCTCGGCAGGGTAGATGTTTACACCGCCGGAGATGATCATGTCCTTGGCGCGGTCAGTGATGAAAAGATAGCCGTCTTCGTCGATGTGGCCGACGTCACCGGTGCGGAAGAATCCGTCTGCATCGAGCGCGTCCGGCCCCAGCGGATCGGCATTCAAATAGCCGTTGATCGTGACCGGTGTGCGAACCCAGATTTCACCGATGCTGCCGGGTGGGAGCGAGCTGCCTGAATCGTCGCGAATGCTGATGTCCACATGCTTGTGGGGCTGTCCGCTTGAACCTGGTTTTTCGCGGTGTTTACCCGGTGGCATGAACGTGATCATGCCGGTTTCGGTCGAACCGTAACCCTCGGTCAGTAATCCTTCACCAAAATAGCCTTCGATCCACTCCTTGAGCTCTGGTGTGACGGGTGCGGCGCCGACGCCAAGACGACGGATGGAAGAAACGTCATAGCGTGCGAGCGACAGTTCGGGAAGCGCAGCAATGCGTTTGAACATGGTCGGCACACCGGTCCATTCGTTGACTTTGTATTGGTCGATCAGAGCCAGCGCGGCTTCCGCTTCGAAGCGACGCAGCAACACGATCAGGTCTCCGCGGCGTAGTGCGCCTGCAAGCGCGGCTGGACCGGCCGCGTGATGCATCGGCAGCGTAATGAGCACGGCGTTGTCGGATTGCGGCGTCGACCGGGAATTGGCGACGTCCTGCAGATACTCAGCAACCTCGGCGTCGCTACGAGCGCGCAAGGCCGAGCGTGATGCCACACCCTTGGGGAGCCCGGTGGTGCCGGACGTATATATAATCAACTCTGGCTCGGCATCGGAATAGCGGGCCACACTGTTGCTGACTAACAGATCCGAGAACGCGACGAATCCGGTGGCGGTTGTGTCCATGGTGATGGCGAGTGTGACTGACAGTTCGTCTAGTGTGCCCAGGAGTAACTCGGGATCTGGGTCGTCACAGATAATTGCGGTGGCACCCGAATTTTTCAGCACGTACGCCAACTCTGCGGGTGTCAGGCGCCAGTTAGTGCCTAGTAGCGCACATCCCAGTTTTGCGAGTGCCGCGCTGACGATGGCCCATTCCAGGCGTATTTGCGTGCGCACTGCAACGATATCGCCGCGGCCTAAGCCGCGGTTATGCAAAGCTTCGGCAAGGCGGTTTGCCTGATCGTTCCATTGTGCATAGCTCAGGTTACGATCCGCTTCGATCAATCCGATGCCATCGGGTCGTTTTTCAGCCCAATACTCTAGAGTGCCTTCAAGAGGTGTACTGCCCACAGCCAACCCTCCCGCTTCGCTGTAAACATGTTGGTTGACCATATAGTATATTGAATTATAGACTCATGCCAACCCACTGGTGGACATGTCGAATGGCGGAAGCTGAAAAACCAGGTCTCTGGGTTCTGCAGGATAATGAAGTGTTATTGCGTGGGACGCTCTGCAAGGCTTGCGGAAGCTTGCAGTTCCCACCGCAGCCCTACGGATGTGAGGCGTGCGGAGCGGATGCTTCGTTGTTGGAAGACCATGTGTTTTCTTCCCGGGGAACCCTTCGTACCTACACAACCGTTCATCTCGATCAAAAGTTGGAAACGCCGTTTCAGGTGGCTGAGGTGCAGACGGAGGCAAGTCAACTTGTGCGTGGTCGTCTGGAGTGCTCAGAAGCGACATCGGGTGTCATGTTGGAAGGTGAGATTAGAGATATAGATGGCGAGGCGCGGTTCGTATTTGTACCCGTGCGGGAGGGTGGAAACTGATATGGCAAATTTGCTAAGGGACCGAGCGGTGTACGTTACCGGCATCGGTCTGCATCGTTACCAACATTTATCCGACACACCCTATGTCACTCTGGGGCTGACCGCAGTTCGCCAAGCACTCAATGATGCCGGTGTTGAATGGTCACGCGTTAATACTGCCTACGTGGGTAACGCCCGCATCGGCATGGCTGCCGGTTCGACGATGCTGCGTTACCTGGGTCCCTCAAACGTAGCCGTAGCACAAGTTGAGAATGCCTCCGCTTCCGGATCGACCGCCTTCCGTCAAGCGGTGCATGATGTGGCATCCGGCTTAGCGGACATCAGTATTGCGATCGGCGTAGATAAGCCCGTATCTGGTGCCGGGCGCGGTGGTCCGGTTAATGCCCAGGTACGCTCTCTCGCGGATGGTCTCGTGGTTCCCTTCACCCACTTTGCGATGCTCACAGAAAAGTATATGGCGGATACGGGTGCCACGCGTGAACAGATTGCAAAAGTTGCGGTTAAGAATCACGGTTACGGCGCTGAGAACCCGTTTGCGCAGAGACAGAAGGCGAGAACGTTGGAAGAAGTGCTGTCGCCGCCGGTTATTGCAGGTCCGCTCACGCGTCTACAATGCACCCCGGTTGGGGAAGGGGGCGCAGCGACAATTGTTGCCTCCGAAGCCGCCATGAAGCGGCACGGTATGGACATCTCGCGTGCCGTGAGAGTAACGGCATCGTCATCTCGCCTGCAAGAATTTACGCCGGGTGAAAATCCTGACGTTGTGCTGACAAAAAAGACCACTGAGGATGCGCTGGCAGCGGCGGGTATAGGACCTGAAGAGGTCGATGTCATTGAGCTTCACGATGCGTTTTCCATTGAAGAGCTGCTTTACGCGGAGGCGATGGGTCTTTGCGGTGAAGGTGAGGCGGCGGATAGGCTGGAACGCGGTGACTTCCACGTCGGCGGCAAACACGCCATCAGTCCTTCGGGTGGTTTGTTGGCAATGGGTCACCCCATAGGGCCAACCGGAATCGGACAAGTGTGTGAACTTGTGCGCCAGATCCGGGGAGAAGCCGGGGAGCGTCAGCATCCGGATGCGCGAATTGGACTTGCTCATATGGTAGGCGTTGGGGCAGTGTGTGTTGTACATGTACTGCAATGCACTTGAGGATCCTGGAACGCATGAATGTCAAAGTTACTTCTCGCCGGACACAAGAGGAAAGGAGGGAGGCGTCTCGACGTAAGCTGCTCGACGCGGCTACGCGACTGCTTAGCGCTCGAGGATACGCGGGCACAACAATGGTTGAGATCGGACGCGAAGCGGGCGCCAGCCATGGCCTGGTGACCTATCACTTCGGCACTAAAAAAGACTGTATCAAAGCTGTTCTGGAGGAAATTCGGAACGACACAATAGACACCAACCAGGAGCTGACCGAAGGTCTGCGTGGACTCGCCGCGTTGGACAAGTTATGCGAAGCCTATTTGCTAGGCGCGAGCCGCCGGAACTCGAGTGCAAAGGCGGTTTATGTCGCGATTGCCGAATCAATCAGCGCTACGCCTGATCTCACCAAAATCACCGCAAAAAACGACTCGGTGGCTAGAAGCACTGTTGAAAACGTCTTACGAGAAGCCATCGAAGACGAAGAGATTGAGGCGACCGTTGATGTAGAGATGCAAGCTGTTCTTGTCTTGGGTCTTCTGCGGGGCATTGTGCAGCAGCGATTGGTCAATCGCTCGGGAGTGGACCTGAAACGAGCGATTCCTCAAGCGATAACAATGGTTCGGGCGAGCGTCGCTGTAGGAGGACAATGACCAAACCTCGTTTGGGCGCCTTATCCGGTATAAGGGTGATCGATCTGACAACAATCCTCATGGGGCCTTTAGCGTGCAGGATGTTGGCTGATCATGGTGCCGACGTCATTCAAGTTGTGCCGCCCTCTGCGGAAGAGAGTGTGGTGGGTGACGAAGAAGGCATTGGCGGGATTGCGCTCGATATCCACCGCAACAAGCGTAGCATCAAGCTGAATTTGAAGTCGGATCCGGATCGGCGGGCGATGTGGGATCTGATTGCGACAGCGGATGTTTTGGTGACCAATATGCGAGCCGCAGCGCTATCGAGACTCGGCTTCGGCAGCGAAGAGATACGAGCCCGTTATCCGCGATTGATTTATTGTTTGGCGAATGGGTATGGGCAGGATGGTCCATATGCGTCCCGAGCTGCCTATGACGATGCCATACAGGCGCTTTCGGGATTTGCGGGCTTGTTTGAGAAGATAAGCGGTGAGCCGCAATACGCACCTTCTGTCATTGCCGACAAAGTGTGTAGCTTGTTCATCGTCCAGGCGGTAATGGCGGCACTTCTACATCGCCATTCACATGGCGATGGACAAACCATTAGCGTACCCATGTTCGAAACAATGGTTGCCTTCAACATGGTTGAACACCTGCGGGGTGCAGCACTCATTCCGCCAAAAGGTACGCCAGGTTACTCACGCTTGTTGAATCCTGAGCGGCGACCATACCGGAGCGCAAACGGATGGATTGCTCTGCTACCTTACTCTGCTTCGAACTGGCACGACTTCTTTGAAATTATCGGTTCGCCTGAGTTAGCTGACGACCCGAAATACGCGACGCACAGTGCCCGTATGCAAAATGCGGAAGACTTGTATCGCATCGTAGCGACAGCGGCACCTTCAAAAACGACCGAGGATTGGATCACAATCTGCGATCAGTGCTCGATTCCCTGCAACCCGGTACTGGGATTCGATGACCTTATGGTTGATCCTCATCTTGAAGCGGTGCAGTTAATGTCCGTTAGCGATCACCCCATCGAAGGCCCATACCGATCGGTGCGCGATCCAGTCGAATACGATTCGCTGGATACAGGATTAAGAATGCATGCTCCGGTTCCTGGCGAGCATACCCGCGAAGTCATGCGTGAGCTTGCGTGGGGTGATGATGATATCCAAGCGCTGAGCGCCTTCAGCGAAACATAATTCTAGCTGCTGGTTTTACTTTTGACGTAGAGGCTTGAAGTGAGGTCTTGCATGGATTAGTCCATTGATAATACTATATGGCCAACCAACATGTTTATGAGCAGCGAAATAGACACGTTTGTTCTTGAGTCTGATCTATAGGGGAGAATGGAAAATGATTCGACTTCGTGAGTGGGTTTCTGCATTTCTGGTTTTGGTGTTTCTTACGTCTGCGGCCTACGCAGAGTCCTCGCGTGATCGCTTGATCGAAGAAGTAGTTGTCACGGCAACAAAGAAGAGTGTCGAAGAAGGTGTGCAGGATGTGCCTATTGCCATTACTGCAATAGGTGAAGGCCAATTGGATGCCCTTAAGTTCAAGGATCTGACGGACATTGGTTTTTTGGCGCCGAACGCCAACCTGCAGCCGCTTACGACACAAGGCACCGCGTTTTTCAGCATTCGAGGTGTAACGCCGTCCAGTTCTATCATTTCACGCGACCCATCGGTTGGGGTTTTCACGGACGGTGTGTACAACCCCACCGGTCAAGGGACGGTTTTCGACAACTTCGACATCGAGAGTATCGAGATCCTCCGGGGGCCTCAGGGTGTGCTCCAGGGTCGCAACGTGGTTGGCGGCGCTATTCTCATCACAACCAAAAAACCAACCGACGAGTTCGAGGCTGATCTGCGGATTCGAGCCGACACTGGCATGCAAGGCACGGGTGAAGACATCACTTTAACCGGAAACATCTCCGGTCCGATTAGTGAAGGTCTCAGGGGAAAGCTGGCGGTATACCGCAACGACGATGACGGCTGGTTCGAGAACGAATTCAACGGTGACAATGCTGGGCACAACGAGGTGACAATCTTGCGGGGTGCGCTGTCCTGGGACGCAACCGACACTATTAATCTGCTGCTTCAATACGAGTATTTCGATCAAGAAGGATTCGGGCTGGTTAACCAATCTCACAATCGCGGCAGTGGCAGAGAATTTACGAGACCGGACGGCAGTCTTGGGCAATTTGACAAAGGCTCCCACGACTTTGGTACTGAAATGGTGGGCAGCTGCGTGGGATTCGAAGTAGGTCCGGGCTGCGATGTGCTCGACCATTTCTTTGAACAGCGAGTCGACTCCGTGACTTTCACGACCACCATCGACGTACCGTTCGGAGATGGCACGATAACTAACATCTACGGCTGGCGAGAGTTAGAAGCCCGCTCACAGGGTGATATTGACGGTACAACCTTTGCCACGTTCCCCGCGTGGGGCGGAAACAACCTCGAACACTGGAGCAACGAAATCCGATACTTCGGTACCTTCGGCGCTGTGGATGTCACGACCGGTATTTATTATCTCGATGTTGAAATCGAGAGTGAAACCAATCAGTCGCTGCGGATTAGCGGTGCGCCAACATGGATCAACCGTAGCGGCGGTGGTTTTGCGGAATCCGAAACGTTTGGTGTATTTGCGAATCTGGATTTCGCCGTAACCGACACGGTGACCGTTTCGGGTGGATTGCGCTATACCGATGAAGAGAAGTCAGCCTCCAGCCACGCGTTGAATAACAACCGCGCTATAGAAGGGTTCCAACGCTTTTTCGGCTGCGGGTTTGTCGTCGGAGACAGAACCTGTGTGCTTGATGTCGACAACGCGAAAGATGATTGGAGTAATGTGTCCTATCGCGCTGGTGTGACATGGGATGTCGATGATACGACGATGCTGTACACCACCCTCTCGCGCAGCTATCGGGCGGGTAGCTTCAGCCTGCGCCGATCCAATGTTGCTGATGATCGCGGTGCGGTAGACGAAGAGCAAATGGAACAATTCGAAGTTGGTTTGAAGTGGGACGTGACAGATCGGTTCCGCCTGAACGCGGCGTTGTTTGTGATCGAAGCTACGGACTTGCAGCGTGTCACGCTGGCCCAGGACTTGTCCCAAATTACGGGTAACGTCGCGGATGCGCGTTTCACGGGTATCGAGCTTGATGGGCGTGCGTTCCTGACGGATTCGCTGACGCTGACTTACGCGATCGGTATGAACGATGGTGAGTACCTGGAGGTGAATACCGATATTAATGGTGATGGAGAGATCAACTCGATCGATGAGAATCTAGACCTGCCCGGTTTGGCCAACCTCATGTACAACTTTGGTGTTCTGCATGACACAAGCATTGGCGAATACACGCTGTCTTCACAGGTGTTGTTCACCCATCGAGACAACATCACTGACGATGAGAATTTTGCCAATCGGGGCAGCGTCGATACGATTGATGTGAACTTTTCGTTGATGCCCAGCAGCGGCAAGTGGGAGGCGTCTCTCTACGGACGCAACCTCACCGATCACGTCATTTACACCCAGAGCACTGAGCTAGGTTTGATTGACGGTGCTCACCTGGCTGGTCTGGCTAAGGGCCGTCGCATCGGCGTGGAATTCAGGTACTTTTTCGACTAACGCGCTTTGACGGCTGATGAAGCTTGCTGTTGTTTTGCCTGGCGCGATCTGCCGAGGAGGCTGGCAGAGCGTGATGAGCTTTGTCGAGAGTGTCGAGCGCATCGGGTTTCACCACTTGGATGTGCTCGACCATGCGGCGCAGGACGTAAGGCCCTCGCTAGATGCCCTCACGACGCTGAGCTTCGCTGCCGGCAAAACGCAAACCATAGGATTAGGCGCTACGTCAGTGATGCTTGCGGAAAGCGATGTCTCTTTGGTCGCCGAGCAGGCTAATACGATCAACATGCTTTCCGGTGGACGCTTGCGCCTGTGCGTCTGTTTGGAAGAACAAACGGAGGATCGTTCCCCGCTCGGAAGAAGCCACGATCATCGAGGTGAGCGTGTGGGAGAGGCCATTGGGCTGCTGCGTAGCCACTTATCGGGTGAAACGCAGGATTTAGAGAGTCCTTACTATCAAGCTGACGATTTGCGGATGACGGGAAACGAAGCGTCTATACCGATTTGGGTCGAGGGCGTAGACCCGCACGCGTTAACAATCACCGGACGCTATGCGGATGGATGGTCAGGAGGAGCGGCGAAGGGTCTTACGCATTTAAAGATGATTCTGGATACGATCCGGCAGCATGCAGTTGAGGCTGGACGTGATCCCAAGCGTATCGATTTTCAGTTGCCGTTGGCGCCGTTCGCAAGCGAACCCCAAGAGAACTTTCTTAACGATTCCGAGGGAGTGCTCGCGCGAGTGTTCGAACTAGAAGCGTTAGGCATCAACTGGTTGTCCCTCGACACAGCCTCGCTTTGCCCCGAGGAATCGCCCACGGCTGATCGGCTTGCTGGTCGATTGGAAGCTTTGTTCGAGGTGTTAAAACCCAAACTATGATCAGCCGTTTACCACCGGAGAGACATCGATGAAAGTTAACGCGCGTTTAGCGGGCGACTGGCAGTACATCCCCAGTCAGGTCCGAGAATTCGAAGCCATGGGCTACGACGGCCTGACAACGGTAGAGACGAACCATGATCCTTTTCTACCCCTAATGGTCGCTGCTGAACATTCCGAGCGGATTGGCATCGGCACAGGTATTGCCGTGGCGTTCGCGCGAAATCCCATGAACCTGGCGAACATCGGGCACGATTTGAACGCCTACTCGAAGGGTCGCCTTACCATTGGACTCGGCAGCCAGATCCGAGCTCACATCACGAAACGCTTCAGCATGCCGTGGGGTGCTCCGGCTAGGCAGATGCGCGAGCTGGTGCTGGCAATGCGGGCGATCTGGGCGAACTGGTACGACGAAGAGCCGCTCCATTTCGATGGGGAGTACTACCGTCATACGCTGATGACGCCGGGTTTCGTGCCTGAAAACAGAGATTACGGTCCGCCGCGGATTACGCTTGCGGCGGTGGGCCCGGTGATGACCGAGGTTGCCGCGGAAGTCGCGGACGGATTGATCATTCACCCGTTCAGCAATGAGAAGTACATCCGG
Source organism: Pseudomonadales bacterium (assembly GCA_028285415.1). Taxonomy (GTDB): domain Bacteria; phylum Pseudomonadota; class Gammaproteobacteria; order Pseudomonadales; family Azotimanducaceae; genus UBA4421. Next base: position 589,996 of record JANQPF010000009.1, on the reverse strand, counting down.
GAAGTGACCCTGCCGGCGGTTGAACGTGGGCTGGCGAAATCGGGACGAAAGCGCGCGGATTTCGAGCTGGTTTACTCGCCGTTCATCGTGTCCGGAGATGAAGAAACACGCGCGAAGATGGAAGAGACCGTCAGGACGCGGATTTCGTTTTATGGTTCCACACCGGCTTACAAGAACGTGCTCGGTGTGCACGGGTGGGGCGATCTTCAGCCCCGGCTGAATCGTATGTCCAAGGAAGGTCAGTGGGATGCCATGCCTGATCTGGTGACGGATGAGATGGTGCAAACTTTTGCTGTGGTCGCGGAGCCCGAGGATGTCGTGAGCGGCATCAAATCGCGTTTTGGAGATGTGATCGATCGGACCGGCGCGGACTTCGATTTTGCAGAACCTGATCAACGCAAGAGCATGATTGCGGAGCTTCAAGGGTACATATAGACGGATTCCATCACTGTCGGCATCAGCTCATCCGGAGGGATTGCTTCCATGGGCAAGCGCGTCGCCACCGTGAGACCCTGCTTATTCGCTTTTCTGTCGGGTAGGAAGGGCGCCGTTTACTCGGCCTCTGTCTTCTGAACCGCAAAAATCGAAGAGTAGCTACCCTTGAAGTCCGGCGGCATCGGGCATGGCTCGTCGTCATAGCGGTAGGCTGAGGGTTCTTCACCGCGGACCAGCTCGCCAGAGAACGCAATTCCATCCATCAAGTTGGTGATCGGTTTGGCGTCGCCTGCGGAGTAGGTATGGAGCAGAAGTGGACGCATCTCAGGAGATATGTTGGGGGCTGACCCGTGGACCATGCGACAAGAATGAACGGTCACTGAGCCTGCGGGACCTTTCAACCAAACGACGTCTTTGAGGTTAACGGTCGCAAGATCAGCGTCGTTAATGAACCCGGTCCAGTTACCTTCAGGATCGGCCAGATTGTAAAGTGATCTCTTGTGACTACCCGGTACGACGCCCATCGGTGCCATGTGCTCAGTGACGTCGTGTAGATATACACCGATTGTCAAAGGAGAATAGTTTGTATGGGGCCAGAACTGGATGTCCTGATGCCACTTAACTTCTTCACCACCATCACCCCACTTGAAGTTGAGTTTGGAATGATGAAAGCGGACATTCGGCCCGAGTAGATCTTCGGCCAGATCAACGATCGGACCGCATAGGCCGAACGCTTCGAATTCAGGATGGTGCATTACAGTGTGGGGGATCCGACGCAGGCGGGGTGTGGATCGCGTATGACTGGGCTCGACCAGGATTGATGCATTGGATTGATCGAGATGCCGACTTTCCTCTATGAATTCTTCAACCGCGTCATTCAGCCGCTCAAGCCAGTCGCTGGCGATGAAGCGATCCAGCATCAGATAGCCATGACGCTCGTAAAAGCTAAGCTCCTCCTCACTTAGTACATGCATAACCGAGTGTTACTCATCTGACTTATTCCCGGGTCGATTGTTGGTGGGATGCACCATGACGCCGCGAGAAATCATGTCGCTATATCCACGGTATCGCCGTTTCCACAAATCAGGGTCATAGCCTGAGCGCCCGAGGACCTTTTTAATGTACGGATCCATTAACAGTGTTCCCGTCTCTAAAAAGATGAACAGGAACGGCAGCCATAGTCGGTCAACCTCCGGACGAATGCGGCCTTGCGCATCCATCCGATCAATAGACCCGCGGACGATGTCGTAGTAGCGACGAAACAGCTCAGCGCCCCATTCGGTTTCCTCGAGCAGTGCACGGCGGAAGTAGCGAGAAAACAAAGGCCAATCGTCTGCGATATTTGCGACCCATGAATCTACGGTGGACAAAACTTCCTCGCCACTGAGGTCCTCTACGTGTTCATCACCTTCGCCGTAAAATGCTTCGAACTTCTTGATGAAGTACTCGTCAACCGACTGACGTAAACCCTCTTTTGATCCATAGTGATGTTTGATCAACCCAATCGAGACGTTTGCGTCATTGGCAATGTCTCGAACGCTGACCCCGTCAAATCCAGACTCACCAAAGAGCTTCATGGCAGAAAGTAGGAGGCGTTCCTTCCCGGATAGAGACTCGACGACGTTTAGTTCTGGATCAGGCATATCAGTTGGTCAAACGCTATTTGAAACACAGATAACCATGACTGAACGCGGTATGTCCATCTTCCGTAAGAACATCAAAGAAGAGGGTGTCTGACGACTCTTCTTTCATTTGTACCGTGATTGTTGAAGGCATGAGGACCATCGCTGTGAAGCGTCCACCCAGACGTGAAACCCGCTCGGCTTGTCCCGCCAGGTAGTTGTCGATCAGCTTCGAAACAGCGAGCGCCAGTGTCGCAGTACCGTGTAGGATGATATCGGGAAGCCCGGCAGCGAGAGCGACCGCTTTGTCAGTGTGTATCGGGTTGAATATGCGCGCGCACTCGGTGTAGACGTGGGCAGCTCCCGCTCCGATTTCGATTGGCCATTCTTGCAGCACTTCATTCGATTTTGATACAGGTGTTGTTGGCATTGCATCGACTGCTTCAGCTTCCCCGATAATCTCTACACCACGACTGATACCGAGCTGATAGGTCTGGCAGACGAGATCGCCGGACTCGTCCACGGTATCCAAACGAGTAGCCTGTGCAGCGCCGGGCTTAATCGCTGAAAAATCTATGACCGTTGCAGTTGTTGTTAGTCGCTCACCGGCCTTTATGGGTCGAAAAATGTGGAGATCATGTGCAGCGTGCACACCCCGGGCTGACTCCTCCAAGGTGACACTTTCATTGCCTGGTAGGGTTCTCGAACTCAACAATACCGGCCACTCGAGGCAGACCGGAAACAACGGATGAGCAATGACGTCACCCGCTGCGGTATCCATGTAGCTTTCATTGAAGTCGTTGAGACCAGCAGCGTAAGCCATCAACCACCTGGCATCCACATCCTGAGTCATTGGTGCCGTGGTCTGACCCACTGTTTTCGCATTAAACGGCATCTTAGATCTCAAACTCCAGCTGCAGACCAATCGTGCGTGGCGTCAGGAACTGAACGCCTGTACCGGTCCGCACAATGGGTTCTTCTTCCTCGCCGATGTTCTCGCCGAACAGCGTAAGGGTCCAGTTATCAGCGCGCACACCCAAGCGCACATCGGCCACATTCAAAATGCCCGATTCCAGCCCTGAGCCTGCGTCGACTTGCCTATCGCGATAGGCATATGTGGCATTGACGAACCCTTGCAAGTTGTTGCTCAGGGACCACTCGTAAGTGCCCCCCACTGATAGGTTCTTCTCGGGGACGTTAGGCAGTGGCCCACCTTCACGCACGGTGGCTGTGGCTGCCGCTAGTGCTGTGTTTACGTCCTTGAACTCCGAGTCGTTGATGTTGCCGGACATTTGCAAGACCAGATTTGAAATGGGCATCCAGCTGATAGCCAGATCGAAACCTTTTACCTCAGCGTCCCCACCGTTGGCCAGCGCGATTGTCCCTGGGACATTGAACTGGAGTTGTATCTCCTCCCAGTCGGAATAGTAGTAGGCCGTTTCGACGGCCAGGCGACCATCGAGAAATTGATACCTTGCACCAATTTCATAGGTCCAGACTTCGTCCGGTGCGATGGTTGTCCCTGTAGACACGCCGACGCTCGCCGCCAAGGCAACCTGCGCGGCGGTTTGCGTCGTGCCGCTTCTGAAACCCTTCGCGGCGCTGACGAAAATCGAGCCGTTGTCATGTGGGGTAAAGTTCACTGCGAAACGCGGATTGACAGTTTCATACGTCGTGCCAACAGACACAGCAGGCACCATCAAAGCGCGGTCAAAACCATTGGCAGTCTTCCGGTCATCCTCGAAGTAGCGGATGCCAATAGAAGGCACAACCAGACCTTCGAAGAGTTCGAATGACACTTCACCGAACACCGCCCACGCCTCTGTTTCGATGTCTCCAATCGTGTCAATCAGTGGCACCGTGATGCCGCCGCCGAAATCGAGAAAGAAATCGATATCCGAAGTAATCTCGGCGTCGGAGTAGTAAGCGCCTGCAAGCCATTGCACAGGACTATCGTTGGTTGAGACCAGTCTGAATTCTTGAGTCAGCGCTTCGGTTTCAAAGGTGGAATCGTTGAAGAACTGGAATCCGGCTGTGAACAGCGGAAACACAAAATCGAGCTCATATTCCGTGTAGGAAGTTGCGCTGATGAAGCTCATGCCGTCTAGATCAACGTCGAACGTGAGTGAGGTTGTGTCCAGTGTTGTATCAATAAAACCTGGATTGCCACCGATGCCAGCCATCGTGGGCTCGTCAAACTCCATGCCGGTTAACGGGTCGAGCCTCGAAAACGTGTTAGCTCCGTCCAGTTCGTTTTCCACCGTCCAATGCGTGAACGTCACGTCCATGTTGTCGCCGGTGTATAGCGCCTTAAGCCGCAGGTTCCAGCTTTCAAACTCGTTGATGTCGTCGTCGCTGATTTCCGGACTGTCGACCCAACCTGGGCGTTCATCAATACCCCCCGAGATTCGAACTGCGAAACGCTCGCTCACGGGGATGTTGAGCACACCGTCGATGTTGTAGCCGCTGTCGCCGTCTTGGGTATCACGGCCGCCCACTCGAAAACGACCGCTGAATTCTTCGGTGTCCGGCTTTGGGGTAATAATCTTGATGCTGCCCCCCATGGAACCTTGCCCATAGAGGGTGCCCTGCGGACCACGCAACACCTCGATACGCTCCAGGTCATACATGTTTGTGGGCGGTGCGATCTGCAGATTTGTTACACCGAATGCCACATCGTCAACGTAATAGCCAACGGTCGCATCTCCCGTCGTGCCGCTGGCAATACCACGCAAAATGATCGTTTCGAAACCGGGTGCGGTTGCAGAGACGACAGATGCGCCTGGTACAAATTTGACCACGTCCGGCAAGCTATCGATGCCGTTTTCACGTAGTTCATCTCCAGATAACACCTGTACTGACATCGGAACGTCGGTGATGGCTTGTTCGCGTTTTTGGGCGGTGACGACAATTTCTTCAATCGCAGCCTCTTCGGCGAGTGCCCGCGCACCAAACAGCGACGAAACGGCAATACATATGTATAGCGCTAATATTCCCCTCGATCTCCCAATTCCATAGCTATTCTCACTAAAAAGCATCGAAATTGTCTCCAGTCGTTTCGATTTGCCAGACTATACACTTGTTCAGTATTTGTGCAATACTCAGATTTTCTGGCGTACATCTCAGGATTTTTCCCACGGCAGCTATGCACACACTGAGCGCAACGACATCTGCCCCATCCCGGCATGCGACCTATACGGTTGCTGTGTTGGCTGTGGTGTATGCGTTCAACTACATCGATCGCCAGTTGATCGTGATTCTGCAAGAGGCGATCAAACAGGACCTGGGCTTTGCGGACTGGCAGCTTGGACTGCTGTCGGGATTCGCATTTGCCATTTTCTATACGCTCATGGGCGTGCCGATCGCGCGCTACGCCGATAGAGCGAATCGTCGCAACGTCATTGCGCTTGCCATCACCACCTGGTCGCTGATGACCGCAGCCTGTGGCGCGGTGGGTAATTTCTGGCAGATGTTCTTAGCTCGTGTGGGCGTAGGCGTTGGTGAAGCCGGATGCAGCCCGCCGGCACACTCCATGATCTCTGACTTATATCCCCAGGAGCGACGCGCGACGGCAATGTCCACCTACAACCTTGGTGTCTATCTTGGAGTGCTTGTTGGTTTCATTGCCGGGGGTTGGCTAAACGAAATTGTTGGATGGCGTTTGGCTTTTGTGATTGTTGGATTACCCGGTGTGCTCATTGCATTGCTTGTTCGCTTCACGGTCCCAGAGCCCTCGCGTGTGGCTGTCCCGGAATCGGTTGATGCGCCGTCGATACGTTCAGTGCTTAACTTACTGTGGCAGCGACCCTCTTTTCGTCATCTGGCTCTGGCAGCCGGGCTACACGCGTTTGTCGGCTACGGCGCGGGGAACTGGGCCCCGTCGTTCTTTATCCGCTCCCATGGTGTGGGCACGGCAGAGCTATCTTTGTGGATTGCGCCGATTGCAGCTTTCGCTGGCGCAATTGGGGCACTGGGCGGTGGTTTTATCGCAGACCGACTCGGTAGGCATGATGTCAGATGGAACATCTGGTTTCCCGCAGGTGCCATTTTAGTATCTGTCCCTTTCTCCCTGGCCGTATACACGCTGGACGGTTTCCAAGCAGCCATCGTCACTTCCATCCTTCCGGTCATGCTGGGTGCAACCTACCTTGGCCCCATGCTGGCAATGACTCATGCGCTTGTTGGAAGTCGCATGCGTGCCGTTGCTTCGAGTGTGTTGCTTCTGGTGCTGAACCTCGTAGGCATGGGTTTGGGACCCTGGGCAACTGGACTAATCAGTGATGTCTTAGCACCTGAGCTGGGCGATGAGAGCCTGCGCTATGCGCTCATGATCGTTGTGCTGGCGAACTTGTGGTGCGCGGTCCATTACTTCCTATCCGCGCGTACTTTGAAGTACGACTTGAGTCGAGCACCGGAGTAACTATGCAGACTATTTATGATCTTCTCCTGGAAAACGTCAGAAAATCACCGGGCGCGTTATGTGCGGTTCATGGCGAACGGCGCATGACTTTTGAAGAAGTGAAAGACGAAGTCGATCTGATTGCTAAGGCGCTGCTCGCCCATGACGTGATCCGCGGGGACAGAGTTGCCACGTTGTCGCCGCCCGGCATGGAATTTTGGCTGACTTATCTGGCGGCCACATCAATCGGCGCGATCTGGCATGGCATCAATCCCGTATACCGCGATCGGGAGTTTGCGTACCTACTGAACGATGCCACACCCAAGGTGGTCTTCTGCGTTTCGCCATTCGATGACCGACATTACGACAGTGAATTACAGGTAACCGAAAACGCAGTTGGTTTGTTTGTTACATACGGTGACCCGCGAGGGTCCGCAATTTCCGCCAGTGAATTCTTAGCCCGTGCGGATAATGTTTCCGATTCTGCGTTAGCTGAAGCGAGGGGCCAGGTTGATCCCAGTGATACTGCTGTGATCGTCTACACCTCTGGTACGACAGGCCAGCCCAAGGGCGCAATGTTGTCTCACGGTACGATTACCAGCTCAGCCAAGGCCAACGCGTCATGGATGGGTGGAGATCGACTCCGCTGTACCGTCTGTGCGGCGCCGACCAATCACGTGGGTGCGTTGAACAACGTGTGTATGAACGTATTCGCCGCGGGTGGGTACATTATTTTCCATCACAAAGTTGACGTTGAGGCGCTTGGTCAGATTCGGGAGGCAGAGCATCCGACTTACCTGGTCACCTCGCCGACCGGATTCATGATGACGATGAATCTGCCCGGGTTTGATCCTGAACGTCTCGATCACACCCGGCTCATTGTGTGCGGCGGTGCGACGACACCGCTGAGTATCTTGCAAATCTGGTCAGGTGTGGGCTGTCCAATTTCATCCGTGTATGGACAAACGGAGACCTGCGGCATCATTACGTACACGGAGCTTGATGCGCCGCTTGACGATGTCGCTGAAACGATTGGGAAGGCGTTGCCAGGCTGTGAGATGCGGGTTGCACGTGAAGACGGTACGCCCTGCAAGACCGGTGAGACGGGAGAAATACAGTTTCGCGGCCCGTATGTCATGTCTGGCTATTTCAATCGTCCGGAAGCCACGGCAGAAGCGTTTACCAAAGACGGATATTTGCGCACGGGAGACGTTGGATACGTCCGCGAAGACGGCAATTTGGTATTTGTCGGCCGTATCAAAGAGATGTTCAAGTCCGGTGGCTATAACGTCTATCCGCTCGAGATTGAGCAATCCATCGCGGAGCACGAAGACGTTCTGCTTGCGGCCGTGCTACCGGTTCCCAATGAGCTTTACCAGGAGGTAGGGCACGCCTTTGTCATGCCGCCTCCGGGAAGAGAGGTTACGGAAGGCGAGCTGCGCGAATTCCTGAAAGCAAGAATCGCCAACTACAAAGTACCCAAGACTTTTACGATTGCCGATGAGTTGCCGCTGCTACCGAACGGCAAGGTCGACAAGGTGACGCTTGCCGATCAACTGAAAGAGATGAGGTCAGCATGAACGAGTCAATAACCGTACGCAAAATGCAGTTTGAGTTCAGTGACGATATGGAGCTGGTGTTTATCGAACACGATCCCGAATTGTCGTTTTTGTTCCTGGGTACATGGATGTTACTTCCTTACCTTGAACCCTATTTGATGCGAACCATGCGTAAGGCGCTGACCGAACATCAGGATGCTCTTGGCGACTCCAATCTGGTTCATGACATGCAGCAGTTTTGCTCGCAAGAAGGCCAGCACTATCAGCAGCACGCTAAAGCCAACGAAATCATTCTGTCGATCATGCCGGAGCCGTCGCGTCAGAAGATGATGTCGCTGCTTGAGAAGATTGAGGCGGAGTACAAGTCCTTCAGTGCGGAGCAGCCGCTCGCGTGGAATCTGGCGTATGCGGAAGGCTTTGAAGCGTACACAGCAGCGGGAGCACGCACGCAAATGGAGTTGCGAGTATTCGACTACATGACGAACCCGATTCGCGATCTGATGCTGTGGCACATCATGGAAGAGTTGGAGCACCGGACAGTCGCGTTTGATGCATACGAAGCACTAGGCCGCGGCTATCTATATCGCTTGCGAAACGGGATCTGGGCACAAAAACATTTTATCGGCCTCGGTAGGGAGCTCACGGCCATCATGCTGGAAGCTTTCCCGGAGCTCGTCGCGGCCCACCAGGATGCGGAATCGAAGCAAGTTCGAGAGCGTCATCGCAAAGTCTATTACAAGCGGACGATGAAGAACCTGATCGGGATCTACATGCCGTGGTACTCGCCCAGGAAACTAAATATGCCGCCGATGTATGAAGAGGCGCGTGAAGAGTACGACAACCGCGCATTGAGTATTGCCGGTTGATTGCTGGTTAACAGGGGACTCCAAGAATGACTCACCCAACTCCCATAACCATCGTCCCCACAGAAGGACTGACAGAAGCCCTTCATGTCGGGGGAGAAGAAGCGCCGTTCGTTGATATTGGCGACGGCACACTCATCCAGTTACTCATGGTGGATTTGACCCAGAATATCTGGATCACTCGCAATCGAATGCAACCCGGTACAACTGTGATCAAGCACTATCACACAGGGCCCGTTTACGCTTTCACTATTGAGGGTCGCTGGTATTACGAGGAATATCCGGAGACGGTGAACGAGTCAGGTTCGTTCCTTTTCGAACCAGCCGGATCGGTACACACGCTCACCATCCCGGCTGACCAAACCGGTGAAACCGTTGTCTGGTTCCTGATTAACGGCACGAATATCAACGTCGACGAGGAAGGCGCTGTCGTTTCGATAGCGGACGCCCACAACGTGCTTGCCGGTTATCGCTTGCTCTGCGAGGCGCAAAATCTATCCTCAGATGCGGTTGTCGTTCTTGGTGAGACTCTCTAATGCGTGCGGTGGTTATGCGTCCCGATAGTCTGTCCGTCGAAGAACGTCCGATACCTCGTCCGGGGCCTGGCCAGGTTCTGGTCCGAATGCTCGCCTGCGGTATCTGCGGCTCCGATGTGCACCTGTACCGCCACGCACAGAGTTTCTACGACATGGGTGTTGCTGCGGGAGTGTCCAAGGAAATTCTGGACCGCGGCATCATCTTGGGGCATGAGTTTGTAGGTGAGATTGTCGAGTTTGGGCCGGCGACACAACAAACGCTCGATATCGGAGCGCGTGTTCTCAGCATACCGTTTCTCTCGAACGACCAGGACCGCGTGCCTCATGGTGCGACACCGTTCGTTGATGGCGCTTATGCAGAATACTTCTTGTTGTCCGAAGAGTTCCTACTATCAATTCCGGACAGTTTGGAAACCGAAGCAGCCGCGTTGACCGAACCGCTGGCCATCGGTTTGCACGCGGTCAATGCTTCGGCTGTCGTTGCCGAGCAGGCTGTCGTTCTGGGATGCGGTCCCATTGGCCTGGCGGTGATTGCAGCTCTGAAGTCGCAAGGTTGTCAACGAATCATCGCTTCCGATCTGTCTTCGTTTCGTTCTGACCTTGCGGCACGTACCGGTGCAAGCGTCACTGTGGATGCCAATCAAGACTCCCCGTTTGATCACGTCGATGCATCGATATCCGTGGCCGTATACGACTGTACAGGTGTTAGCGGCATGATCGAGCGTTGTATCCAGGCTGTGCCACGTGGTTCTGAAATCGTCGTTGCGGGGATTTCCCACGGACAGGAGGCAATCACTCCGTCCATCGCCATTAGCAAAGAAGTCACGATTCGTTTTGTGAGCTTTTACGAACAGGATGAGTTTGCAACCGCCTTGCAGATGCTCGCGTCCGGAGAAATTGGTTGGCAATCCTGGATCTCCGGACAGGTTTCCTTGGAGAACGTCACGCACGCATTCGAAAGTCTCAATTCCAATGGTCAACACGTGAAGATGTTGGTTACTCCTTCATTCAATGCTGTCCAATCAGAATAGTGCCGATGTTTTTCGCCAGTAGGTGGTTCTGCGTGTTGCCGAGATTCGCGCGCTACAGAGTGTAGAAACGTTTGCGCTGTTTATCTTTCTCATCACTTTGTTGGTGGGGGGTATCCGAGTCATCGCCATAAACCACGCCGATGTGTCCGGTGGGAAACCGGAGTAATCGCGAGTTGCGATACAATCGGCGAAGTTTTCCCATAACTTGAGTCACAGGATGCCATCCACCATGAATCAGACTGTAAGGCAGCTGAGTCATCCAGAGGGACTGACGCGAAAAGGTCAGAAACGACGAGAAGAGATTATTTTTGTTGCCAGGCAGCGGCTGATAGATCGTGGCTATGACGCGGTTGTACTTCGAGAAATTGCTGATGAGATGGGATCTTCGCTCGGCAATATCCAATACTATTTTCGCACGCGACGGGATTTGATTGCAGCCGTTGTCGCCAACGAAATCTCTGCTGATATTGAGGATGCGGTTGGTGCAGGACTGAAAGGCCCCCCTGACGAAAAGCTTAAGAAGTTCTGTGAAGTTGTTCTGGCCAGGTGGAGTGGGGATGAGGGAATAGTGTGGAGTGGGATGTTGTTCTTCAGGCATCACTACGACGAAGTTCAGGAGCTAATGGAAATCGTCTACCGTCTATTTTATGAAGCACTGATCGACATCATTGGGGAGATTTGCCCAGATGACTCGAAACCTCTCGTGAAAAGAAAAGCGATGATGGTCACCTCGCTGTTGGATGGAGCAAGTCTCCAGCCCGTGCCTGACAAGGACTTTTTGTCCAAAGTGCCGGGAATTGCGCTTACCCTGGTCAACGAAACTTAAGTAGAAACTCCCTTTGATCACCGGTCGTCCGGTCTCAAATATTTGTGGTGCTCAAAAAAAGTCATTGACTTTAAAAGTCGATGACTTGTATTGTTTCGCTACAACGTTGGGGAGAACCATCATGAGTCGAGGCTCAAATGTAGGTGACATACGCAATCTGTTTATCGCGATTTCTGCGCTTGGATTCGCGGGAACCTCTCTCGAAGCCGTCTCACAGCCGTCGGGTACCATTGAAGAAATTGTGGTCACGGCTCAAAAGCGTGAGCAGGGGATTCAAGACGCGCCGCTTTCGGTATCAGCGTTGTCGACAGATGATCTTGCGAAACTGAAGTTGCGGGACGTCACTCAAATCGCCGCTCAAATCCCGAATGTCCAGATAGCAACGGCCTATTCTGAGTCTCAACCGTCGTTCTCGATTCGAGGCATCACGATGTCAGACTGGAGCCAAAATCAGTCGAGCCCGGTCGCGATGTATGTCGATGATGTCTACAAAGGGCTTGGCGCGCTGCAGGCACTCCAGCTTTTTGATCTTGAGCGAATCGAAGTGCTGAGAGGGCCCCAGGGCACACTTTACGGCAAGAATGCGACCGGTGGAGCGGTAAGTGTTGTTACAGCCAAGCCAACGATGGAGGCCGGTGCGCGGGGCGAGATTCAGGTTGGGTATGGTGAGTTCGACTTGATTGAAGCGGAGGGTATGGTTGATTTCGCTTCTGATGGCGCGGCTTTTGGGGTCCGTGCGGCATTTGATTACTCTAGTGCTGATGGGTGGGTGGATAACAACTTCCCCGGTCGTGACGATAGTGGGAAGTATGATGAATTTGCCGCAAGGGTTACCTTTCTCTTTGAACCGGGCGATTCGTTCGATGCAGCGTTGCGGGTCAGTGTTGCGGACCGCGACGTTGAATCGGGCTACGAGGTCCTCGCCGATGATGTCGGCTCGGGTGGTGTTGGATTTTTCACCGGTTACGACCGCAGTGGCCTCAATTTTTTTGAAAGTGAATTGGATCGGGACTCAGAGCAAACCGTCGAAAACAACGCCGTGTCTTTGGCAATCAATTACCGCATGAGTTCTGCTCTGACGCTGTCCTCTATCACCGCATACGATGACGGGGAGTGGTTAACGCTCGAAGATGCTGACGGATCGCCATTCAATATCTTGGAAGCGGACTACACCTCAGATGTAACGGCTGTTTCCCAAGAGTTTCGGCTTGCTAGCCAATTTGATAGCGCATTCAATTTCTTGGCTGGAATCTTTGTTCAGCGTGAAGAAGTTGAAGCCGGTGTTTCGATCAAAACCTTTCATGCCTTTGCGGGAGACAGCAATGGTAATGGTGCCCTGGACTGTTTCGACGATTTTGTCACTGGTTGCACTGTCGAGAATTCTTACGATCAGGAAAAAGACAGCATGGCCGCTTACTTCGAAGGCGTCATCGGCCTGTCCGAACGCTTGGAGCTCACATTGGGTTTGCGCTTCAGCAAAGATGACGTGGAAGTCAGTGACTACAATGCCGCTCTAGGTTATCTGGACACCGATACTGGCCAGGAAGTTCTCGGCGCGTTTCCGACAATCGTTGATGTGAGTCAGGACGTTGATGATAGTGAGTCGACCTATCGCGTCGTTCTGGATTACGTGCTTTCAGACAATGCCAACGGCTATCTGAGTTTTTCAACTGGTTTTCGTAACAGTGCTTTCAACGGCCAGGCCTTCTATTCACCCGTTGAGGTGAATTTCGCTGACCCGGAGACAGTCGATTCCTGGGAATTGGGATTTAAGTCAGACTGGATGGGTAACACCCTTCGGGTGAACGGTGCTGTTTTTCACTACAAGTATGAAGATCAACAGTTCATCAATGTACGGCCTGACTTTCTCCAAGAGCTGGTTAATGCCGAAGAAGCAACGGTCAAGGGTTTAGAGTTGGAAGTAATCGCACTACCCGTAGACAACCTCGAACTCCGATTTGGTATCGGATATCTCGATGCTGAGTACGACAAGCTCACTCTTGGAGGCGCTGATTTGTCAGGTAATGACTTGATTGCTACGCCAGACCTCAACGCCAACATCATGGCCACTTGGTACTTTGCTACGGGCGAAGCAGGTTCCTGGTACCTGAGTGCGGATACCGTCTATGTCGGCGACCAGTACTACGATGCGTTCAACAGCCAACCCTCTGAACAGGAAGGATATTGGATCAGCAATGCCAGGCTTGGGTTTGATTCTGCAAACTCCGGATTTGATTTTGCCATCTGGGCCAAGAATCTGGCTGACAAGGAATACACCAGGTACCGATTAGACCTTGGCGCAAACTTCAACTTCACCTATGCACATCGCGGCAGGCCAAGAGCCGTCGGTATTGAAGCAACCTACCGCTTCTAGCTACATGCAGCCAGAGGATCGATCGGTGGCGATCGCTTTCTGGGTAACTACAACCTTCACCCCAGCGCAGTACTGCGCGCAAGACGCAGTTCAGTACAGCAGAGACGAGCGACAACTGTAGCGGTGTTACTAAGCCGCTCGAGATTCATCCCAAATAGCAACGAGGAGCAGGCTATGAGCTACGAGATCGAGCAATTCACCGGCGCTTCAGAAGCGTGGGACATAGCCGAATCGCTGACGCGAAACGGTGGCGTCATCATTCGAGAGCTGGTTTCACCTGAAATCATGGACCAGATCTACCAGCAGACGCTGAATGGTTTAACTGAAAAAGAACTCAGTTCCGACTCGATGTTGTGGCCGGAAGGGAATCGAACGACCAGTGCGCTCCCGACCCACAGCTCCTTGTACGTGGAGAATCTGGCGCTGCACAACAAAGTATTGGAGGTCATGGATCTGGTTTTGAAGCCGGCTTGCCCGATGGCGCTGGCTGCCGATGGGACGTCGCCGGCCGGAACCGACATTGAGGAGCTGGGCCTCATGAATGTCGAAGAGATCAGCAAGGAAGCCGGACAGATTGTCTTTCGATCTCCCGATGATTCAGCACCCAGCTGTAGCTACTACAAGCTCGGGATAGGTGCCATGTTGGAAGTGGGAGAGGGGATGAAGGTTCCGCAACCTCTGCACCGCGAGAATGCAATTTACCAACCCTTCGTCAGTCGTATGCACATACCGGAATTCCTTGTCTCCACGATGTGGGCCGGGTCTGATTTTACTGCGGAAAATGGCGCTACACGGGTAGTGCCGGGCAGCCACGAGTGGCCTGAGGAACGGATTACTAAACAGGAAGAGGTGGTTCAGGCGACTATGCCGAAAGGATCCGTGGTGCTGTGGCTGTCCAGAACACTCCATGGTGCGGCTCCAAACACAATAGGCACGCCACGAACAGGGTACTTTGCTTCTTATGTTGCAAATTGGCTGGCTTCCGAGGAAAACCAATACATCGCCGTTCCGCCGGAAGCCGCTGCAAAGCTGTCGGATCGCGGCCGGCAATTTGTTGGTTATCGAAGCAGCAGCTACCTGGGTTGGGTAAAGGGGCGCGATCAGGATGATCTGCTGAAACCCGGTACCGGCGGACAAATTTGAAGAGTTGCACTGGCAAGCAGTTGCAATCGCTCATCTCAAAAACGGGAGGAAATGATGGTAGTAGCAGACTTAACAGACCCTAGAACAATTCTTTCACTGCTCTCCACGCTATTCATGCTCTTTTCGGTGGCCTTTGGCATGGTCAAGTTTTATCAGAAAGGTAACCTCATTCTGAGTGCCGAATGGGGAGTAATGACGCTTTCCCTATCGAACATCACGATGTGGATCTTTACGCAGTGGCAATGGCAGATGGATTTCGTCATGTACCTCGATGCATTTTCTCGCGTTGCAGGTATGAACCTGCTGGTTGTTTTCGGATTCCTCGCTGTGACCCACAGTTACAAACCTTCGGTTTTGTCAGATGTGGTCATCTTCGTGGGAATCGGTGTGCTTGCCGCAATGCTGATGTACGTCGATTTTCTGGACCCTTTCCGGCCCTATGTCTTCTTTGCGGTTTATTTCATGTTTCTGCCCTTCCTATTGATGCTCGCTTGGGAGCTATTTTCCCTGGGTGAGAAGACTCTGGGCATGCATATGGTCGTCACCTCACTATTGTTTACCTACATTCACAGTATCGCGGACTTCTACCCGATTCCGGGAGATGCCACGAATCTGGTCTACAACTACGTTTTCATGGCATTGATGGTTTGGGGTTATGGTTACCTTGTTATCTATTTTTCTTATGTCGCATTGGAGAGGCATATCAAGGCATCGCAGGCGGATACAGGACGACCAGTGAATACCGACCGGGAAGCTCTTCTGGGTAGTACCAGCTGAAGGCAGTCTTACTATTGACGCCTGCTCCTGCTGTGACTGCTCTGAGATTGAGTCCAGCTAACACGCCGTCCGGAGCCGTCGCTCAACTGAGCTGTGTCATAACCTGGTTCGCCACTTCAGATGCCGTGGCGGCGCCAAGCGTCCAGCCGAGCATGCCGTGACCCATGTTGACGAAGATGTTTGTTTGTTTCGTTCTACCGACGAGCGGTCGGCTGTTTGGTGTCATCGCCCGAATTCCCTGCCATGCACATGAATCGTTTGCACGGTAGTCGGCTGCGCACGGGGCAAGGTCTCTGGCGGTAGATCGCAAAGTGACAGCGCGGTGTTCCAGGTCCCTGGGAGCAGGGTTCACATCAGAAAACCCGGCAATGCGTACCTGCTTTTCCAATCTGCTGAACACGAGTCGATGCTCCAATGCCGTAACGCTGGTCTGCATACTATGTGATGTTGCAGGCAGGGTTACGCTATAGCCCGCCATCGGTAAAATGGGCGCACGTATTCCCGCCTGCCTGAGCATGCTTTGACCCATATGACCCGTGGCCAACACGACGGCGTCGAACTTCAATTCTTGCTCCAGGGTTCGAACCGTCGTAGCGCCGTTAACCTGGTTCACTTCAGAAACGGCTGTTCCATACTCAAACGCAACTCCTCGCGTTTTGAGATCAGATGCTAGTAATTGAGTGAATAGGTGTGCGTCTGCCACCTCGTCACCCGGAGAATACAGCGCAGCTGCAGGTTGCCATTGCCAATGGTTGAGAGCAGGTTCGATGTCGAGAGCCTGAGCCGCCGTGATGAGATCGATTTTCACGCCTGATGCTCGTTTTAGTTCACACCGACGTTCGAGTTCCTTGGTTCCTGGACGAGACAGCAGTACAAGTTTGCCAGGTCGGGAGTAGGCCGATTGTTCTCCCAGGCGCTCAAGCAGTGGGCGCATCAGTTCCTCGGAACGCAAAGCCTTAGCCAGCAGCGCGAGCGTGTTCTGATCACGCCGCGTTTTTGTGCACTCTCTGATAAACCGCAGTCCCCATTTTACGAAGTCCAGGTCGATTTTCGGGCGTATCCGAAAGGCCGGATCCATGCCGAAGAGAATGCCGGGTAATTTCGGGAGTAGCTGAGGGTCAGCGAGTGCATCGCAGAAGCTGTAGGAAAGCTGGCCACCGTTGGCACGACTCGTCAGCGCGCCCGCATGACTGCTTCGATCTAAAACGGTCACCTCGGCACCCAGGGTATTGAGGTAGTGCGCGGTCAGGGTCCCAACAATGCCCGCACCAATAACAGCGACCTGCATGCGATCCTTCTACGTTCGACGGCCATCCATACTAGATGCCGACGTAAGCAGAGCACCAATGACGATTATTCGATACTCGATAGCTGGGAGTTATGACGTCAGGAGGGTCTGTACTGTGGAGCGTGCATGCTCAATAAATCGCAGACGCATGTCCGAGGCAGCGGCGTGTTCAAACTCCACGGCGGCGACGTTGAACTGCAGCGGGTGTTTTAGCGGTAGGATCTCAACCGCAGCGTCGTCTAACGCCTGCGCGGTAATGGCATCAACGATGGATACGCCGACACCGCGAGCGACCAGCGCATGCGCGATGTGATATGTCTCCGTGGTAGCTACCACATCAATTGTAGATTCTGACTTTTCGAGGTATGCGTCGAGCAGCTGGCCGAGCGGTCCGCGATTGTTGAGGCGCACGAACGGTAGGTTGCCGATACTGGGCAGATCGACCGGTGATGCCACAGCGTTCATGTTTGCGGGTTTGATGAAGACAAATTCACCACTTGCGATCGGCGTTGCCAAAACGTCGGGTTGGGAGGGCGGGTCGAATACGAGCGCAACGTCCAATCTAGATTCGATTAAGGCTGCAGCAATTTCCGTGTAGTGCAGCGTTTCGAGCTCAAAATGCACGCCTGGATGCGCAGACATGAAAGACGACACCAATTCAGGGATGAGAGAAATGCCCATCGCCGGAGTAGAAGCCAATCGTATCTTGTTCTCGCCCAGATTGCGTAGATTGTCAGCAACACGACGCACGGCGCCAATCTGATCGAATAGCGGGTTGACATGGTGGAACAATCGTTCAGCTTCGGCGGTTGGCAGGAACCGACCACCACCGCGCTCAAAGAGTTTGAAACCTAGTTGGATCTCAGCGTGAGATAGAACTTTGCTGACAGAGGGTTGCGACACGCTCAGCAGTTTGGCTGCTCGAGTGACGGATCCGGTCGTATAAACTGCGTGGAAAACCTCGATGTGGCGGAGTCGCATGATCAGCCTCTACATAAACCGTAGTTATGATAGCGCCAATTAAATGCATTGGGCCAAGACTACTTTCTTCGATTTAATAGCGTGATGGCGACGTTCAGATATCTGTTGTTGGGTCTACTTGTCTGCCCTGCGTTGGCCTCGCCTATCCAATCGAACAGTCTGCGTACGCTGTTTATTCACGATGAAGGTGGGCAGGCCCTTGCGGGTCAGGCGTGGGTCAACGATGAGGTGCATAGTTTCCGTGAAGGGGGCCTTAAACTCGATTTCGCGGAGAACGATCACCTGGCAGTTCGGGTCCATGTTGAAGGCTTCTACCCCACAGTCCATACGCTGAGCAGACATGAATGGCAGGACCGGGATCCGCCAACGGTAACGCTGGTTGCACGCCGCGAAAATCGAAAACTGTTCGTGCTGGCGGGGGATGCGATGGCAGGACGCCGCTACTTATCGCCCCTCCCGGGTGACACGGCTCTCATCGAAGAAGGTCAGGAATATGGTGACATAAGTCATCTGCTGACGTTGATGGCCCCGTACTTTGCCCCAGCTGATGTTGCGAGTGTCAATTTGGAAACGCAGCTGCTCAGGGGTCAGTTACCGCCCGCGCTGGAAAAGTCTGTCGTCTTTCACACCGATCCAGCCATTGTTGATGTCTTGTACGATGCCGGGGTCGACTATGTGGCCTTGGGCAACAACCACGTGTTCGACTATGGTCAAGACGGCCTGCAACAGACTCTGAGTGTGCTGTCCCGGTCGGGAATTGCATATTCGGGTGCAGGGGAAGATGAACAGGAAGCGCGGCGGCCAGCATTGCATTCAGGGTGGGCGCTCCTGAGTTATGTCGGTTGGCCCGGTAGCCCGGCAGCAGATCAGGTGGCCAGGCCTGACAAAGGCGGCGCAGCGTGGGGTAGGACGTCAGTATTGCAGGCAGACATCTCCGCTCAGGAGCGGCCCACTCTGGTTCAGTACCACGGTGGGCTTGAATACAGCGAAACGCCGACCATGATCGAACAGACAAGATTGCGGGCCGCTGTTGATGCGGGTGCGGACCTTGTTGTGGCTCATCATCCGCACGTCCTTCAAGGGCTTGAGTGGTACAACGATCGACTCATCGCATACTCCTTGGGCAACTTCCTTTTCGACCAATACATTTATTCCACCCAACTGACAAAGCTGCTCTACGTATGGCTTGATGGGGAGACCCTTCACAGGGCGGAAGTTGTGCCGATATACATCAACGGGTATCGACCCACACCCGCAACTGGATCTATCCGATTCGACATATTACAGAGGATGGTGCAACTCTCAGACGGCTTGCGCTTTGAATTGAGTGGCGGTCATCTTGTCGCAAGGCCAGGTGCGAACACCAGCCGCGCCGCGGCCAATGTAGAAGGTTTGTTGCCGGTGGCGTATCCACAGCAGCTTGCCGGGAGAATTGAACCAGCTCAGCATCATCTGCTGCTTGGAGGAACTACCCGGCCTGTTCGATTCGGAGTGGATCTCGTCAAACGCGGCAGCTTTGAATACTGGGGTGCCTTTGAAACCCAGCCTCGTAACTGGCTTGTGCCGGAAGGTGTCAAACACATAGCTGGAGAGAATCCCCATCTGCTTGTCAAAGGAAGTGCTGTAACAGGTTTACGTACATTTGAGCGTCAATTTACGCGTTCATCGCCGGCAACCGTTTCAGCGATTGTACAGAGCTCGTGCACGGCGACAGTTGAGTTCTGGCTGCAACGCCGGGATCTCGAGCAGGCGTGGCGGGATGCGTTAGCGGATGGTCAGCGCATATTATTGGGGCGCCACAAAATTGCTGAATCCGGACGCCACAACATCTTCGACAACTTCAACTTGCCTCGTACCAACACCAAAGGAGTGCGCCTCCTTGTTGATGTTGAGCAGGAAGCCCATTGTGAGCTTCAGTTGGATGACGTTTTGATGGTGGAATGGCGTACCTCATGGCTCCCCACTGATGAAGCTCTGGTCCTTCGAACGCCGTCGACCCATATTCAAGTTCGCAAACCTTGATACATACCTGACATAACTTGCAGTTATGGACCTCCGATACCTCTTCATTTCCACTTTGCAGTCGCAGGCGCTAACTTTTTGCGATCATCCGCGGGATTTTTGAGGGGAATACATGAACCAACTTCGCTTTCTTGCCTGCCTGGCATCACTAGCCTGTGTACAGGTTGGTTATGCAGAGGACGCCACGAATCAAATCATCGAGGAAGTTGTCGTTGTTGGCACACAGATCAAAGGTGCTGACATCGCTGGTTCGCTCCCCGTCTCGGTGATGGATGAAGACGATATTGTTGCGACCGGAGCAGCCTCCGGGGATGAGCTCCTTCGCTCGATTCCGCAAATGGGTTTCGTAGGTTTTAACGAGTCCGTCACCACGGGTGTCAACGCGGCGCGGGGGGACGTGAATTCCATTAACTTAAGAGGCCTTGGAACCGGCAACACGCTGACGTTGATTAACGGGCGAAGAATGGTGTTGCATCCCGGGACCCAGACGGAAAATCGAATTCCGGTTGTCACGACAAATGCAAACACGCTTCCGATAGCGGGATTGCAGCGGGTCGAAGTGCTTCGTGACGGCGCGGCTGCACTCTACGGGACGGATGCAGTGGCTGGAGTTGTAAACTATGTCCTTAAGGATGATTACGAAGGGACAGAATTTAACGTCCGTTATGGTGCCTCCGAAGGTACTGATCTTGATGAAGTCACCTTCAACGGCGCAACCGGATTCTCGTTCAACGAGGGCGCAACTCGGGTTCTGCTCTCTGGCACCTATTACGACAAGACTGGATTCGACGCGGCTGATCGCAGCTACGCGCGCAGTTCAGATCTGCGCGGCGAGTTTGCCGGTGATCCGCTCTTCGCCGGTGATACGAGCCTGGACAACCGCTCTAGCCTTTTCCTTGGATGGGGAGAATTCGTTTACGAGGGTGATGTAGGCCGGGTCCATGTTCGGCCAACTGATCTGGTCCGTGACAATGGCGCTACGCTCAGCTCTGCGGATTGCGATTTTGTATTGAGTGGTGGGCTGTGTCTCGATCCGGGTGGTTCCGACCGTGCGTTACGCACCGATCGAAACCGCACCCGTCAGTTGTCACCAGACAGCGACAGATTGAACCTATTCAGCTATATCACCCATGATTTCGACAACGGCTACCAGTGGTATACGGAACTGGGTTACTACAAAGCTGAGATCGATCGTACGCGAGAGCAGGCGGGTCTGCTTTCCAATGGTCGATTTACGGTACCTGCGGACTACTACTGGAACCCGCTGGGAC
The DNA here is from genome assembly GCA_028285415.1 of Pseudomonadales bacterium. Classification (GTDB taxonomy): domain Bacteria; phylum Pseudomonadota; class Gammaproteobacteria; order Pseudomonadales; family Azotimanducaceae; genus UBA4421. Next base: position 568,869 of record JANQPF010000009.1, on the reverse strand, counting down.
CGGTCATGTTCGCCGATGGCCGTATGAACCCCAACAGAGTAGCACCGGCTGGAGATCCAACCGTACCTGACGAAGGGCTTTCCTTTGTGATCCGCAACTTCACGCCGCTGGACACCGGGTTCCGTCAGGTCAACGTGGAAGACGAGAGCTTCCGTTTTGTTACCGGTCTCGAAGGCAGCTTTGGTGACTGGGATTTTGATACAGGCTTTGTCTACAGCGAAGCAGAAACGATCGACAAAACGGATAACCGTATCAGCCACACTCTGTTTCAGACAGCGCTCCTTTCCGATCAAGCGGATGCCTATAACATTTTCAATGGCCTTGATCTAAACGATCCTACCAGTCCGTTTGATCCCACTCCGAACCCAAGAAGCTCAATCGATCCCTTCATCATCAGCGTTAAACGGGAAAGTGAAACGTCTTTGACGTTGTTGGACTTCAAGCTCTCGAACGCGTCCCTGTTCCAATTGCCTGCAGGCGATGTGGGATTGGCCGCGGGCATCGAATGGCGCGAGGAGGACTTTGATGAAAACCGTGATCCAAGATCCGATGGCACCATCAGTTTCACCGACCTGGTAACCGGTGATTTTCTAAATGGTAGCGACATTGTCGGTAGCAGTGCTTCACCTGATGCGGACGGCTCGCGACGCATAACGTCCCTCTTTGCTGAGTTCTGGCTGCCGATTCTCAAAGATGAAGTCCTGGCGGACAGTCTGGATCTGCAGGTTGCGGTTCGTCACGAAGATTTTTCAGACGTCGGCAGTATTACGCGTCCGAAGTTTGCCTTGTCCTGGTATCCAACGTCATGGCTTCAGGTTCGGGCAGCCTACTCGGAAGGCTTTCGTGCACCTAATCTCACCCAGACCAATATCCCGGCAATCACCGTCGTCAACACGGTTAGCGATCCCGTTACAGGTTCGTCGGTTGGTGTAGAGGAGCGTCGTCAGGGCAATGAAGATCTTGACCCCGAAGAAAGTGAAAACCTGACTTACGGTATCGTTTTGATGCCGACAGACAACCTTACGTTTACGTTGGACTACTGGGAGATTGAGCAGGAAGGTGTGGTTGGTCTTCTGAACGCAGACAATGCCGTGCTGCTGGACTTCATTCTACGGTCGGAAGGTTCCAGCTTTGACCGTCTGATCCGCGATCCTCTGACCAACGAGCCAGTCATTTTCAACGATACGTTCCAGAATCAGGAGCTACGCGAGATCGAAGGTGTCGATTTTTCTGTGGTTTACCGAATGGACAATGATCTTGGTTCATTTGACTTTAAGTTGAATGGCGCTTACCTCTCGAAGTTCGATCAGACGCCGGGCGCGGAGCAACAGATCATCATCAATGCCGGCCTTGCGCCGAATGGTGCGGGTAGTCTGATTAAAGAAAACGGCCGCCCGCGCTGGCGTGGTACCGGTTCGATTTTATGGCGCAACGATCGCTGGGGCGCGGGGCTCTTTGCCAATTGGGTAGATGATATCGTTGATACGAGCACAACTGCCGACGGTGATACGGCTGCTCCGGGCACCAGATTACCGGTGGATGACTATCTGACCGTCAACGGCTATGTTGACTACGAATTTGATACGTCATTTGCCGAATCGACGCGGCTGCGTGTCGGCATACGTAACATGTTTGATGAAGAAGCGCCGATTGCCGACGAACAGCTTGGCTACTTCGGCAGCCTGCACTCGAACAGAGGTCGTTATTTCTACTTTGATGTGCGCGTCAGCTTGTAAGAGCGTTGCTGCGGCAGCGGTCGTCTGGATCGCTGCCGGCTGCAGTACAGCCACATCACTCCCGGGTTCGGAAGCTTCAGAGCCTACATGTCGCGCAGGCGCTTTCTTGCTCGACGGAAGCTTTGCAGGTGCGCGCTTGGGGCAGTGCACAGCGCTCGACGTAAACTCGGTAGTTTTGGTCAACCGCCCCGAAGACGAACCGCCCATTAACCACAGCCCATGGTATGCGTTCCGCGTTACCGAAGGACAAGGTGGACTGCAGGTTCGCATTGACTATGCGGCGCACGCTCATCGTTATTGGCCAAAAGTCAGTCTTGATGGTGTGCGCTGGGTCCCGCTAAGCGCTGAACGGGTGAAGCAGCTCGATGACGGTAAGAGCGTTGTACTCAATCTCGATGTCTTTCGCACTCCGATGTGGGTTGCGGGTCAAGAGATTCTCGACAACGCCTGGTATGAAGAATGGTATCAGCAGCTCGAAAGCACTGGCGCGTTTGAGGCCAAAGTCATTGGCCGCTCCGAAGGTGGACGCGAGATTGTAGGGCTGGATACGGGCGTCGCTGCCGAGGAAATGCTGGTGCTTCTTGGACGTGCACATCCGCCGGAGGTTACCGGCGCTTTGGCAATGCGACATTTTGTGGATCACCTGGTCTCTGAGCATGCTGAGTTTCTTGCGCGTTATCGGGTAATTATGGTGCCGCAATTGAATCCGGATGGTGTCGCGCTGGGGCATTGGCGGCACAGTCTCGGGAGCATTGATCTCAACCGGGACTGGGGTCCGTTTAGTCAACCTGAAACCCGTGCTGTTCGCGATTGGCTCGAGTCTCGAATTGCCAAGGGTGCATCACCGATAATGATGATCGACTTTCACTCGACCCAGCGGAATTTGATGTATACCCAGTCAGAAGAGGAAGAAGCCCGAACACAGGGTTTTACCACCGCCTGGCTGCAACGTGCTGCATCGATGGGTGTGTATCCTTTTGAACAACAGCGCCGGCACAATCTCGGCCGCCCGACGGCAAAAAACTACTTCTTTGAGCGCTTTGGGATCCCGGCAGTTACCTACGAGCTCGGCGATGAAACGGATCGAGAACAAATTGCGTCTTCCGCCCGAGTTTTTGCCGATGCCTTGGTGGAAACAATCAAGCAAAGACAATAGGTCTTGATGAAACGCTATTTGCTCCTCCCGTTCCTTACTCTGACTGCGTTTGTAGGCGGCTGTGTGCGTGATTTGCCTCCGGCTGATACGCTGATAGTTGGAGGGGTCGTTATAGATGGCACCCCTGACGGTGGTGCGGCCAATCGGGTTGTCGAGATTGTTGGTGACAAGATAGCGTACGTTGGGCCTGGGCGTGAGCGAGACGCGCGCAACGTGATCGATGCAACCGGCATGATCGTTTCCCCCGGATTCATCGATCCGCACACGCACGCTGAATCCATTTTGTTCAATCCTGACTCCGCTGCGAATGAAGCCTATCTGCGGCAGGGCGTGACCACGGTGTTTATTGGTAACGATGGCGGGAACGGTCGTACCGTTGTGCAGATGCAGGAGGGACTGTCGCGCCACGACATTGGAACGAACGTGGGGCTTTGGTCTGGTCACGGTACTGTACGCCGGATCGCCATGGGACCGCAGGCAAGGGCACCTTCTCAGGATGAATTGGAAGAAATGAAGCAGCTCGTTGCTGCAGATATGGAGGCAGGCGCTCTGGGTTTGTCCAGCGGCCTCTTTTATGCCCCCGGCAGCTTTGCAAAAACGCAAGAGCTCATTGAGCTTGCGCACGTTGCAGCGAGCTACGATGGTGTTTATGAATCCCACATACGCGATGAAAGTGACTATTCCGTAGGATTGCTTGGCGCGATTCGCGAAGCGATCGACATCGGTACGGCAGCACAATTACCCGTGCATATTGCTCACATTAAGGCGCTGGGTCCTGCGGTGCATGGTATGAGTGATGCGGTCATTGACATGGTTGAGCGCACGCGCCTTCAGGGCTTAACGGTGACTGCAGATCAGTACCCGTGGTTGGCTTCCGGCACGCGGTTGTCGAACGCGCTCCTTCCGAGGCGCCTAATGTCCGAGGGCAGGGAGGCTATGCACAAATCCCTTGCTGACGCGTCATTGGTTGAATCGATACGTGATGAGATGGTTAATAACCTCGAGCGCCGCGGTGGGGCTTCCGCGTTGCTGATTACCGGGGAGTCGGAGTACCAGGGGCAGACACTTGCCGATGTGGCGCGAGCTGCGGGTAAAGATCCGCTACTTATGGCGGTTGCCATAGTTCGTTCCGGAGATCCTGCAGTTGCTTCTTTCATGATGGCCGATGAGGATGTGCGGGCATTTATGCGCCAGCCGTGGGTGGTGACCAGTTCGGATGGATCAGAAGGACATCCGCGTAAGTTTGCTTCTTTTCCGGAAAAATACGCACGGTACGTCGAGGATGCGCGGATCCTGAACCGTGTGGAGTTTGTCCATCGCAGCTCCGGGCTCACGGCCGAAATTTTCTCTTTGTGTGATCGAGGACGCCTGGAGCCCGGCTTTCGGGCGGATGTAATCGTTTGGGATCCACGGAGTTATCGGCCGGCAGCCACTTACGAGGAACCGGAAGAGTTGGCGCTCGGCGTTGAATACCTATGGGTCAATGGCCAAGCAGTTATTGCCGAGGGCAAACTAAACTCGAGCGATGGTGGTCGGATCCTCGCGCGGGGCGAGTGTGTTCCCTCTGACTAGAGCAGCCGCTGCCGTTGGCGCGATTGTCTTCGGCGCGGCTGTCGCATGGGTCAGCCCTACGAATGGTGACTACGCTGCCTGGTCGCTCCTTCCGGCAGCAGTCACGATTGCCGTGTGTTTTGCGACCAGAAACGTTCTCCTTGCCCTCTTTCTCGGTATCGTCATGGGCGGTTTGATTAGCGGTCAGTACAACCTCATCGATGCCTACTTCATTCCGAGCCTGGGTTCCGAAAGTTATGCTCAGATTCTTCTGGTATATCTGTGGGCTTTGGGTGGCTTGTTGGGTATCTGGAACGCGACTGGCGGCGCCAGGCACTTCGCGGAATCAGTGGCGCAGCGCATGATTCGGTCGCGTCGAACTGCAAAGTTCTTCGCCTGGACAATGGGCGTACTCTTTCATCAGGGAGGTACCATCAGCACGGTGTTGGCTGGCACCACAGTCCGTCCCATCTCAGACGAACATGGTGTGGCTCATGAGGAGCTGACCTACGTGGTGGATTCAACGGCATCGCCGATTGCAACGCTGATTCCCTTTAACGTATGGCCGATCTACGTGGCAGGTCTGATTACGGTTGATTCCCTGCGCGAGTGGATCCCGGACGAGCAGGCTGCTTTGGAGATGTTCTATTCGGCGATTCCATTTAACTTTTATGCCTGGATTGCCGTCACGATGACGCTGCTTTTTGCCTTTGATCGACTTCCGCTCGCGCGTACACCGATGGCGAAGGCAGTGCAACGTGTGCGCGAGACCAGCGCTCTGGACGATCCGCGCGATCATCCGTTGGTTTCATCAGATACAGAGGCACGAGTCCACAAGTACTCGAGCTCACACCTCGAATTCCTGCTGCCGATGGGGGTGCTGATGAGTCTGTGTATCATCCCGATACTGTTTGGTCGTAGTCCCATGGTGTTTGAGGGGTTTGGGCTGGCCATGGTCACGGCGATGGCGGTTGCTCTCCTCCGTGGCATGTCGGTACAAACAGCTTTCCAGGCTTTGGTGAAGGGCATACAGAGCGTGACTATAGGCGCCATTGTGCTCGGCATGGCAGTTACCCTGGCGGCTGTCGCTGAAGATCTTGGTACGGCTCAGTACGTCATTTCTGTGTCGGCGGACCTGCTTCGGAAAGTGCCTTTTATCCTGCCGGCTGCGTTGTTGGCAGTCTCGATGTTGGTGGCGTTTTCAATCGGTTCCTCTTGGGGAACGTACGCGGTCATGTTTCCGATAGCCCTGCCGCTTGCGTTTACCATCTCTGTCGATCCGACGTTTGTGTTGATGTGTTTCGGTGCACTCTTAGGCGGTGCCGTATTTGGCGACCAGTGCTCGCCAATATCGGATACCACCATACTGTCGTCTCTGGCTTGTGGTGCTGATGTCATGGCGCATGTACGTACACAGTTGCCCTTGGCTGCGTTTGCAGCAGCGTTAGCTGCTGTGATCTACACGCTGCTGGGTGTGTTCCTCTAGCGTTGGTCGATTGGTTGATTAAAAACACCTCTCCGGCTACGGCGGTCGCGACCATTCCATGCTGGAGACACTTTCCAAAGAAGTCGGGAGCTTTGTCCTGCAACGATTGACCGGGTCAGGCATTTTGCCGAGACTGGATTGGTCTCAGACATTGCTGAATATATGACTGCTGTAACCACCCCCGAAGAAGGTGAAGCTTCCGATCAAAACGTGGGGTTCGGTACGTACGGTTACCGAACCTATGTACTTTCTGCCCTGACGCTGATTTACATATTGAACTTTGTCGATCGCGGCCTGCTTGCCGTGGTCGGTCCTGATCTCGTGCCCGAGCTGGGTCTGACTGACACCCAATTCGGTCTCCTTACGGGTTTCGGATTTGCTCTTCTCTACACCATTGTGGGCATTCCTCTGGCGCGGTATGCGGATGCGGCCCATCGCGTGTGGATTATGACGGTCTGCGTTGCCTTATGGTCTGTCATGACGGTGCTGTGTGGGCTTGCCACCGAAGTCACTATCGGCTCGGTGACAATCGGTGCGTTTTGGGTTTTGTTAATGTGCCGCGTCGGTGTGGGAATTGGCGAAGCCGGTTGTACACCGCCGGCCAACTCCCTGATTGCAGACTACTATGCCCCGCGTGACAGATCCCAGGCGCTCGGCGTCTACTCCATGGGCGTAACGCTCGGCGGGATGTTTGCCAACCTGATAGGTGGTTGGGTGACGGACGCGTTCGACTGGCGAACGGCGTTTTTTGTTGTTGGCCTCCCCGGCGTGTTGATTGCCCTGGTGTTCAAGTTGACGGTGAAAGAGCCGCCTCGCGGCTATACCGATCCGAAGGTGACGCAAGCGAGTGATCCGGTGCCTCTGCGTGAGGCGATCCGCGAGCTGATGACAAAGCCCGCCTTCTGGCTGATGACGGCAGGAGCCACAATCGCTGCCTTCTGCGGTTACGGAATCTCCTCGTTTCAGTCCATCTTTCTGGTTCGCACTCACGGAATCACAACGGGTGAAGCAGCCATCTGGATCAACACGCCGGTGGCCTTGTCAGCTGCCGTCGGCACGTTTGCCACCGGGTGGCTTGCCACCAGACTTTACAAATCACATCCGGGCGCCATTGCCTGGGTGCCGGCGTTGGGTCTGGCCCTGTCGATCCCATTCTATGTGTTTGCCTTCACGACAGAGACTCTACTCTTTGCAGCCATCGGTTTGATCATCGGCGGGTTTGTGAAGTACGGCTACATAGCCGCTCAGTACACCATCGGTCAGGGCGTCGTCAGCATGCGTGTGCGCGCAATGGCAATCGCGGTGCTGCTTTTCATCGCCAATTTGATTGGCTACGGCTTTGGCCCTCTGTTCATCGGATTAACATCCGACATTTTCTTTGTCGGCGGTGCGGCAGAACTCGGTGTTACTGCAGAGGAGCTGGCTCGTAATGATTGCCATCCGCGCGCCGTTGGAGCGTTGAGCGAAAATCTGCAAGATGTCTGCGGTGCCGTCTACGCCCAGAGCTTGCAGTCGGCAATGATCATCATGGCGATCTTGTATGCTGCAAGTGCACTTTTCTTCCTGCTCACCTGGCGTCGGCTGGACAAGGATATGGTGGACAGGAACTAGAGCGTTCTACTTTCCGCCGCAGCCCCGTCAGCGAGCACGCACCAACGTTTGCCTGAGCGCGTCCGCCAGCAGAGCCAATTGCTCTCGTTTGTTCGGGCGGCGATCGTCAACGCTGGCAAGCAATGCCAACCCCCGGAGCTGTGACGTGACAAAGTATTGAATGCTCTTCACCTGGGCTGCGGAAAGACCAAACTCCGGAAACAGTTGAGTTAAGAACTTTTCGGCGTTTCGCACGCTTCGTGCCTGCCACGCCTTTATCTTCTTCATCAGCTGTTCATTGTGGCGGGCAGCCAGAATGATTTCCCAGAGTGCCATGTAGCGTGGATTATTGAAGTACTGCCAGTAGTTGTTGACCAGCAACAGGCACCGATCCTCGAGACGGTCTTGCACGTGCACGTCGAGATCGATTGGATCAATCGTAAACAAGTACTCCTCAATCGCTGCCTGCATCAACTCGCTTCTTGATCGAAAGTGGTGCTGCACGGCGCCTGTGGTCAATCCTGCTTTCCGAGCTATCACAGCCAAAGTGGTCTTCTGGTAGCCGTGCTCGAGCAGGCAATCCACTACGGCTTGCAGCAGCGCGTGACGGGTCTCAGCGCGTCTCGCTGCCTGAGTTCGGCCGGTTTCTTTTTTCATCGCACCAAAATATTCATGTTACATTACAGACGTAATGTATTATGAAGATGACTGCAATTTGTTACCAGCGAGTCTGCCTTTGAAGATCGTTGCTCGGAAACCTCTTTATCCGGACGCATCAAGAGGCTGGCCGCCAGAATGTGGAGGGAACCGTGATGGACAACATATGGATAAGCCGATTGATGCGGGTGATGATCGCCGCGTGGTTGATTACGGCCTCCTTGCAGGTGCCCTCTGCGATGGCAAGTGAAGACAAAACAGCGTTGCTTCCTGATCGTGGCATCCATCGCTTTGTCATCGACTCACAACACCTTGGTTATCCCTACGAGGTGATTCTTGCCGGGTCGCTACCGGGTGTGGCGCTCGATGAACCAGCTCCGCTGCTTGTCGTCCTGGACGGCTTTCTGCTTGGTATGACCGCAATCGAAACAGCGCGGCTCCTGACTGCAGCAGGGGAGATGGAGCCCATCATCATCGCCGCGGTGTCCGCCGATGGCGCGTTTGCCATGCGCACCGCTCGCAGGGGTCCGGACTTCAGCGCGCACGTGGACAACCTCAGAGAACAAGCCTCAATCCAGGGTGTGATTCCACAGATCGACGCCAGTGGCATCGCGCTTGAAGATGCGTTTGGTGGCTCCGATCGTTATCGCCGATTCCTCGATGAAGAGCTGCTACCAGCGGTGAGGAAGCTGGCTAAGGTAGATGAAACCCGGCTCAGTTTGTTTGGCCACTCTGCTGCAGGCGCATTCGCGTTGGAGGCGCTGCTGGAAGGTGATCTCCCCTTTCGGAGCTACCTGATCGGAGAGCCCGGGACGTTTATGTTGTTCGGTACTGAAGACGATCTCATCCGCAAAGCGCAGGCGCATGAGGCGCTGCCTGCAAAACGACTTTACTATGCGGATTCCAGCGACACGATGACGTCAAATACGAAACATTTGTTCGAGTCTGCCGAGCTGCTGCGTGCCATCGAGGACGATTTAGGGTTATCTGTTCGTACGCGCAGATACGAAGGCGAGTCACATACGACGATGATTCCGGCGTTTATCAAAGACGGGCTCTTGTACCTGTACGGCACCGGGCACACGTACTCCAGAACATTCGCGGAGCGGATGGGCATCAAATGAGTCATCACCTCCAGTGTCCCGGCTGCGCGGCTTGCGCGTTGTCAGCATCAGCTGCGGATCTTGCGGAGATGATCACCGCAGCTGACAGGAAAGCGGGCGCGGGTAATGAAATGGCCCGGCTCCTGACAGGCAATGGCAAGTCCGTTCCTGAACCCAGTTCCAGACTGGACATCAAGCAGGGTCCTTACAAGCGCCTGGTGATTCGCGGGGCGACGGTCATCGACGGCACGGGCGCGCCCCCAATCGGCCCGATGGACATCGTTGTTGAGCAGGATCGCATCGTCGAAGTGCGAACCGTCGGGCATCCGGGGCTTGCGATCAACCCCGGAAGCCGGCCGGAACCGGGAGAGCACGAAATTGACGCCGAGGGCATGTACGTTCTGCCGGGTTTTGTTGATGCGCATGCTCATATCGGATTCCCGCAGCAGGGCAAACATGGCCCCCTGGCGCCAGCCGATTACATCTACAAACTGTGGTTGGCGCATGGAGTCACCACAATCCGTGAGGTCGGCAGCATGAACGGTCTCGAATGGACGCTCGCGCAAAGAGCCCAAAGCGCTGCTGGAGAGATTGCTGCCCCGGGTATCGAAGCCTATGCGCTCTTTCCACTGTCGGATGCGATTGCGTTAACGCCCGAAGAAGCCAGAACCTGGGTCCATGACGTGGCTGAAGCAGGCGCGTGTGGGATCAAATTCCTGGCAACGCACCCCGATACCATGAAAGCGGCCCTTGAAACCGCTCAGGAAGTGGGTCTGCGAACTTGCTGCCATCACTCACAGATGTCCGTCGCACGGATGAACGTGCTGCATACGGCAAGCTGGGGGCTCAACAGCATGGAGCATTGGTATGGCCTGCCGGAGGCGCTGTTCGACGATCGCACCGTGCAGGACTACCCCGCGGGGTACAACTATCAGAACGAACAGGATCGGTTTGCTGAAGCAGGGCGTCTCTGGATGCAGGCCGCTGAACCCGGCAGCGCACGATGGAATGAAGTGATGGAGCGGCTGCTCGAGCTCGATTTCAGCATCGTGCCTACCTTTGGCATCTACGAAGCTTCGCGAGATGAAATGCGCGCGCGCAGGCAGGACTGGCACGATGAGTACACCTGGCCAAGCGTCTGGCAGTTCTACCAGCCCAATCGCAACGCCCACGGTTCATTCTGGTTTTACTGGACCACCCAACACGAGAACGACTGGCGCCGCAACTACCAACGCTGGATGCAGTTTATCAGCGAGTACAAAAATCGAGGCGGACGAGTTTGCGCGGGGAGCGACTCCGGGTTTATCTATAACTTATACGGATTCGGTTTCATCAGAGAATTGGAGCTGCTTCAGGAAGCAGGCTTTCACCCGCTCGAAGCGATCCGTGCCGCAACGCTGCGCTCGGCTGAGCTCCTGGGACTAGAGCACGAAGTGGGCACTGTTGAGCGAGGTAAGCGGGCAGATCTTGTTATCGTGCCTGAGAATCCGCTCGAAAATACGAAGTCGCTCTATGGTACGGGCGCGATACGTCTTAACGACGAGAGCCGTACGGCTGAGCGGGTAGGGGGCGTCTGCTGGACGATTCGTGGCGGGATTGTCCACGATGCACGTCAGATGCTGGCCGATGTCAGGCAGATGGTTGCGAATGCCCGGTGATTGCGGGGCCGAACTCGCGAAAGGTCCCCGAGGTGGCCGCCCTACGATAAGGAAACTTTGCCGGTTATGGTGTTCGACGTGGATCCCGAAGTGGTAAACGACGCGCGTGGTGCACAACGTCGGCTATTGAATGACGCTGAGGCGTACGGAAATCGATATCGACCGTGAAGAGAGCGGATATTGCGCGAGATGACCGGGGCGACCAGACTCTTTCGACCATGGCAATCAAAGCTTCTGCAAACGAGTCGGCATATCCAGACCATAAATACCGATGTAGAGATCGGTTAGCTCCGGGTAGAGCTGCCGCAGGGCGTTGGGTGCCGTGAAAAACGCTTCGGAGGTATAGGCGAAAAACTCGAGCTCGTTCGCCTCCGTTGTCGTGCGCAGGTCTTCGTACCAGCCGGTCAGCAGAGGGTCTTCCACGCCGTCTTCCAAGCGGTCGAGCGCCCGCTCGAAACTGAGGCTCAATTCATCGTGGTTGCCGACGATGGTGAGCAGGTGATCGAGGATGTGGGCAAACTCGTGCACGATCAGGTTCTGACCAGGTATGAGGTGCCGAGACTCGTCGAGACAGGCGTGGGCGTCCAGGCGGACGGTGCTGTAACCGAGGGCATCGCCTGCGACATCCAGATCCTCTTCATCGCAGAGATATACCCACTCAACAGATTCGAAGTAGTTTGTCTGCTGCGCCGCGCCGACGAGCGCTGCGTTGGCGCCGACACACCAGGCGATCTGAAAACCATAGCTGAGGCTCGGCGCAATGAAAAACTCGGTGTTGGCGCAGAACTGTTCGGTGAATTCGACCACAACTGACCGTTCGGCGGTGTCGAGTGCACGATAAACGCGCATATTCTGCTCGAGAAAGGGGGCGATGGCGGTTGCGTTGGTCAGTGTGCGCTCCAGGTCCAGCGGTCGCTGAATTCGGAGCGGGGAGTCTGCCAAAAACGGTGCCGACTGTCGCCGGATGTGTTCCAGATCTGTACTATCGCCACTTTCTCCCGTAGTGCAGTCGCCCATGATGAGTTCTTTGAAGCTAGCCCTTTGCACCAGCCTGATCGTCCTCGCGGCGCAGACCATAGCGCCGGCCGCTGTTGCGCAGGATCTCGCGCTCGCATCGGTCGGTGTAATTGCGGTGGACGTACAAGACAGCGAGGTGCTGCTGGCCCAGAACGCAGACCTCGTGTTGCCGATAGCCTCGCTGACCAAGATGATGACGGCGCTGGTTGTTCTGGAGTCCGGCGAGGATCTCGAAGCCTGGCTCGAGATTGAAGACTGGCAGGAAAAAACCGCAAAAAACGCGTATTCGAGGATTCGCGTGACGTCTGAAGCCCGACGCAAAGACCTGCTGCGCATCGCGCTGATGTCGTCGGAAAATCGCGCCTCCTATAACCTTGCAGCGCATCATCCGGGGGGCGTGGAAGCGTTTGTCAGCGCGATGAACGCAAAAGCGACCGATCTCGGTATGAACCATACACTTTTCGCAGATCCAACCGGCCTTGATGTCGAGAACCGATCCTCGGCGGCGGACCTGGCTCGTCTCATTGTCGCCACGCACGAACATGAGCTCTTGAGAGAATATTCGACAACGCGCCAATTCACGGTGAAGTTTCGCGCGCCGCGCTATCGGCTGAGCTACGGCAATACCAATCCCCTCACGGGCAGCAGCCGGTGGGACGTGGCGTTGACGAAAACCGGATATCTCACAGAGGCGGGACGCTGCCTCATGATGGTGACCGAAATGGCCGGTCGTCGGGTCGGATTGGTACTCCTGAACTCGCTCGGTACCCGTTCACCGCTCGGTGATGCCGGACGTATCCGCCGCTATTTGGAGACGGGTACGCACGGCAACGTGGCCAACGCGGCACGTGTGCACCGAGCTAGTGTGTTGCAGCAGTTAGGTCTCGAAGCAAATTAGGTCACTCGAACGAGGTTCGTTCGATACCCGGTATCATGAGCAATCGTTACTGGCGATCTCTTCCAGCCTGGCGGGTTAATTCGGGGGAGGGAACGCATCACGACTCAGTGGAGCAGCCCTCCTTTGCAGGCGACGCGTTGGTTTCAGGCCTCTGAGCGCAAGCCATCCACGATTTTCATGCGCACGGCGCGAATTGCCGGCAGCAGGCCACCCAGGAGACCCATGACAACCCCCCAGGTCAGACCTAACGTGGCAATCTCGGGACTGACGCGCAGCACGGTAGAAACGGAAGCCAGTTGGCCGGTCGTAAAGGTACTGCCCTGAAACAGAAAGGTTGTGATCAACAGGCCGACCAACGCACCCAGACAGGCCAGCACCAACGCCTCGACCAGTACCGACCCCGCAACTGACCAGGCACCAAAACCGAGCGCGCGTAAGGTGGCAATCTCCCGCGTGCGGGAACTCACCGCCATGTACATGACGTTCAGGGCCCCAAACACGGCACCAACCGCCATGATGATGCTGACGGTGTACGCCACCACTTCAATCAGTGCCCCGGTATCTGAGCTGTTGGTGTAGTCCGCCTCCCATTTGGCTTCCACCTTGAGGCGTGGATCGGCTTCCAGCGATTCGTTGAACGCGTCAATGGTTACACCATCCTGCAGCCTGACTCTGACGGAACTGAAGGCGGTGCTGTTCATGCCCGCCATCACCGCGTCGAGATCGCCCAGCATTTCAGATTCCATGGCGCTGCCATCCGCGCTGAACACCCCAACGACTCGCCAGTTTGCACCTTTGTGCTGGAGCTCATCACCCAGACCAACACCCTGGTATTCATTTCGTGTCAGTACCCCGACAACCAGCTCGCGCTTGCCGGTTTCAAACAATCGGCCCTCCACCAGCTCAAAGTCGTCCAGCTCCGCCATGCCGCGGTTGCTCAACCCGCGCACCAGTACACTGCCCATGACTTCATCAAGACCCTGACGGGATTGACGTATGGTGGTCACGTACTGGCGTTCGAATGCCAGTTCACCGTCGGCGCCGGTGGCAATGCCTGGGATCGATTCGAGAGCCACAATATTGTCGCGCGGAATGGAGCTGACAGATTCTGCGAAAGCGCCCTTGCGCAGGACGATGGCCCAGCCTTCTCGTGCACTTTTCTGAGCCGCTTCGGTCAATCCAAACGACATGGTCATCACCGACGTCAGAACGGTCACAACACCTGCTACGCCAATGATCACCACAATAGACATACCCCACCGTCTGGGTATCGCCAGCAGGTTGGTCAGTGTGATGGAAATGAACTGCCGCACCTCAGGTCTGCCTCAGCGCGTCGACCGGACTCAGCCGGTACAGCTGCCAGACCGGGAGGGTGGATACCAGCAGGGCCAACAGCAGCGCAACCAGGAGTCCATTTATCCACACGCTGTTGTCCATGGCCGCCCCACCAAGCCCCATGGTGCCGAAAATAGACGGGAATACGGCCGCCGCGAGGCCCAGGCCCAGGAGTGCCGCCAGCCCACACAGAATCAGGGCTTCGCCGATGACAAATCCGGCCACGGCGGCGTCGGTGAAACCTAACGACTTCAGTACGCCAAACTCACTGATACGTTCGCGCACCGACTGGGTCATTGTGCTGCCGGCAATAAACAGCAGCGTAAACAGCACCGCAAACTGCACGCTGGCGATGAACGAGCCAACGTCACCGACGCTGCGCAACTGGTTGGTCAAAAACTGCTTTTCGTTCATCGTCTGTGTTTCGTCGGAAGAGTTGCGGAACAGGGCGTCAATCTGCTCGGAAATCTCGCCAGCCTGGTCCGGGTTATCCACAACCACCAAGAACATGTTGACGGTATCTTTGTTCTGCGCGCGTGACTCGTTAAGGTAGTCATAGTGAAAGTAGATTTCACCGGCCAGCAGCTCTTCGTCTTCCGGGCCATCGTTGTGAATGGACATAATTTCGAAAGTCCAGGTTGTGGACCCGTCCCGCTGCGCCAGAAAGTAGGAGGTCAGCGGGATCTGATCGCCCACCTGCCAGCCGAAGCGGTCCGCCAGGGTTTTGCCGACCGTGGCACCGGTCCGGGACGACTTCAGCCGGATCACTTCTTCTTCCGACAGCACAATCTCGGGCAGAACTTCCAGCATGGAATCTATGTCCATGGCCGCACTGCTGACGTTGTTGAGCTGTTCCTGATAGTAGGCTGGGAAAATGGCCAGAGGGGAAACTGAGGCGACGCCATCAATCTGTTCGATACGCTGCAGATGCGCTATGGGTATTGGCTCGATGATGTTGGCGCGGCTGATCACGCGCAGGCGCGCGTCACTCATCAGCTCCAGGGCTTCGTCAAACCCTGCTGTGACGCCGCTGGTAACGCCAAGCAGTAAAAAAGCCACGAATATGGACACTCCGGTGAGCAGCGTGCGCAGCAGCCGGCGCCGCAGGCCAACCATGACCAGAGACAGGTATTTCATCTAGCCGGCACCCGCGGACGGTTCAAATTAGCAGGTCTCCTTGACCAGGTTGTAGTGACGCGTAGCTGGGGCAGCCCCAACACTATCTGTCGCCATTTTCGCGAAAATGGTTTGACTCCTGGGCTGCTCATGTTGCTGGAGCGTCCAGTCTAACAGCGCTGGCGATGTGCGGTAGGGTGCTATCCACGCTTACCACTGAGCAGCTTGGGGTACCCAGCTACAAAGAAGTCGATCAGCGCGCGTACCGAAGGCAGTTGGCTGCGCCGCGGCGGTATCAACAACGAGACGCGAGCGCGTTGGGTAAGCCAGTCAACGAGGAGCGGTTCGAGCGCACCGCTAACAACCGCGTCTTGAGCAACATAGGTAGGCAGCGAAACGATCCCGTGCCCGGCGATTGCCGCATCTTTCAACGAATGCATGTCACTTCCTTGAAACCTTGGCTTGATCGGTACAACGACGGTTTTGTCGTCGCGCATGAATTGCCAGGACATGTTGTCTGAGCCTGTGCCTAACGCAAGCGTTGCATGCTGTGCGATATCTTCGGGATCAGACGGTGTGCCTTCCGCGACGAGGTAAGTAGGGGCAGCAAAAACTTGCCAGGGTGTTTCGGCGAGCGGCCGTTGCACCAATGACGAGTCCGGTAATGGCGCGCTGTGGCCGCGCAGGCCAATGTCGAATCCCTCTTCTATCAGGTCGACGTTCTTGTTTGTCGTGTATTGAACGAGGTCGACCTTGGGATAGGCCGTCAAAAAGTCACTGATCAACCCGCTGACAAGACGGGCCATACCAAACGAGCAAGTCATGCGTACGGTGCCGCCGGGTTCAGCAAGCAGGCTCTTCACCACGTCCTCTGCTGCTTCAGCTTCGATCAGCATGGCTTTTGCGTGGCGATAGAAGGCGCTTCCTGCGTCCGTCATGACAAAGCTGCGTGACGTTCTTTCGATCAGCCGCACGCCGAGGCGCGACTCCAATTCGATCACACGCCGACTGATGGTCGACTTCGGTAGACCCAGCGCGCGACTGGCGGCAGCAAACCCACCGTGATCGACAGCGTGCACAAAATAGTGATGGTCGTTTAGATCCAGCATACGCCCGCCAATGTCCCAAAAATGAGACGATAAGTCTAGAAATAGCTAATTTTTGATTATTCGTCCTGCTGGTAAGCTCTTTCTCGACTTTTCAATGACCACCGAGGAATCGGCAATGAAGCAGATACTCAAAATCAATCACGTGGGTTTGCGCGTCCGTAATCTCGAGACCGCCCGTCAGTTTTACGCAAAGCTCGGCTTCGAGTTCATAGCCGGACCCATTGGCCCGGAGCCGGTTGCCATCATGGAGCATCCGAGTGGCGTCAATATCAACTTCGTTCTGAATGCATCTGCGGACTCCCCGCCTGTCAATCTCCTCATGGACGTTGCCGCGAAACATACGGGATTTACCCACATCGCTCTGGAAGTGGATGACCTTCAAGCGGTCGAGCGTGAAATCAACGCTGCGGGTATTGAGATCACCGAATCCGTGAGCTTGCCGAGCGGCGCCGAGTTTTTCTTCGTTCGGGACCCGGACGACAACGTGCTCGAGTTCCACCAACCGGCCTAGCGCCAACAACACACAGGAGATAACCGATGAAGATACTGGCCTTTGCAGCAACCAACTCAACACAATCCATCAACCGGCAACTGCTGAGCTATGCCAGTACGCTGATTGAAAACGCCGACATCGAAGTGTTGGACATCAATGCGTATGAGATGCCGCTCTACAGCAGTGACCGTGAAGCCGAGCACGGCATCCCCGACGAGGCTCACCGTTTCTACAGGAAAGTTGGCACAGCCGACGCGCTTCTCATCAGTTTTGCCGAACACAACGGCTCTTACACGGCCGCGTATAAGAACCTCTACGACTGGACGTCACGAATCGACACGAAGGTCTACCAGAACAAACCGACGGTCATGTTGTCGACGTCACCCGGTGCCGGTGGGGCGGCAAACGTGCTGGCCACAGCCACCAAGTCAGCGCCTTTTTTTGGCGCGGATCTGAAAGCATCGATGTCGGTCCCCAGTTTTTACGACCAATTTGACGCTGAGAGCGGGCGCATCAGAGATGGTGACCTGGGCAATAAATTGCGGGCCACTGTGTCGCATCTGGTGGCACTGCCCGCCTAAGCAGTCTGCATCCATTGGTCCGAATTCGATCGCCGTTTCCATGGCACGGGGATACTGAATCGCGGCTACTCTTGCGTGGGTTTTCGAAACTTGAGCGTCATGCGATCGGATTCGCCGATTGCCAGATAGGTGTCGGCGAGATGCTGATTAGACGGGAGCAGTTGGGAAGCTGGGGGTAGACGCCAGACATAGTCCCCAACGGTGGGTTGGTCTTCAGGGTTGGCGTTTGTCTCTTGTTGGGCGACGAATTCGAAACCGTGCCGCTCGAACGCCGCTTTGACCGCGCTCGTCTTGACGTAACCCCAGTAGCCATTGGCCCATTTCGGATCAGCGTCTTCTGGCGCACGGTGCTGCACGACTATTGCCCATCCGCCTGGTTTCAGGAGCTGATACGTATCGTTCAGCGCCTCAGACAAGTATCCCCCATCTTCTTCGACACCCATGATGTTGTGGAGAGTCCTGACCAACGTCACGACGTCGACGGTGCCGTGTAACTTCGGGTCAACGCTACCGAGATAGTGCGGAATGGCTTCGATGTTGGCGTCGATGGATGCAACCATCGGCACAAACTTGTGGATGTTCTGGATTCTCTCTTCGATCATTTCGGGCGTGTAGCGTCCAGGTATCTGAGCCCACATGCTTGGGTTGTAATAGAGTCCGATGATCTTTGCGTTCGACCCGATCAAAGGGACGAGAATCCGCGTATACCAACCATGGCCGGGACTGAACTCGGCAACCGTCATGCCGGGCTCTATGCCGGAAAACGCAATCGTCTCCCGTGGATGTCGATAGACATCCCTGGCTTTATCGGATTCGGGTCGTGCTTCGAGGATCTGATTGAGCCGCGAGTCGGCAACGGCAGGACAGGTTAACAGCAGTGAAGCGAGGGTCAGCCATGTGAGCCAGGTTCTATTCTGCACAGTATTCCTTGCGTTCTGTCTTTGTACTGCAATGGTGCTCGACTGACGTCAGCTCGAACTATCGAGTTTTTTACATTTGATGATCTCGTCAAACGTCCGGAGATTGACATTCTTGATGCTGGCAAAACTCTATGATCTTCGGTCGACTTGAGAGATTGAGGGGTAAAAAATGGACTTCGAAGCGCTGAAGGTAGAGATTGACGGCGAAGTGGCCACCATCACGCTGAATCGGCCAGCACAGAGAAACGCGCTCAATCGACGCATGCGCGATGAACTCAGGTACTTTCTGAGTGACATCGCTCCCACGGTGAAGGTTGCAGTGGTTACCGGTGCCGGCGATGTATTTTGCGCCGGCATGGATCTGAAGGAACCTATTGGTCGGGGCGAGGGCGAAGATCAATGGGGCTTTTTTCAGCGCCTTTTCAACTCGCCCACCATATTCATCGGTGCGCTGAACGGTCCCGTTGTCGGAGCCGGTCTCACGTTCTTGACGGCATTTGATCTTGCTGTCGCCGATCCCAAGGCCGTGTTTTCATTGCCTCAGGTGAAAATTGGTATTTTCGGTGGCGTTGCGGCGACGATGCTGCACCTCTATGTGCCCAAAAAAGTGATCGCGGAAATGTCGCTAACGGGCATTCCTCTCACGGCAGAGCGGGCTCGCGAAGTTGGCATGATTAACGCGATTTCCGCGCCTGGTGCGTATCTGGAGGAGGCAACCGCGTTGGCGACGCACATCGCTCAGTTTGAAAGCGGCGTGCTGCGCGTCGGTAAACATGTCATACAGAACCTGCCGGTAGATCATGAACGACGGGATGGGGCGGTCCGAGTTGTCCGCGAAGGGACGGAGCTGAATTTGCCTCAAAGCGAAGACCGAATTCTGGACACCCCCTACGGTGGAAATCGGTGACCGGTTTTGTTGCGCGGCATTTACCGACTTGTAGCCCGGTGGTCAGCGCCCGTGTCGTGTTGTATCCCCGGCTTTTCGCGCCAGCTGGTTTTGACGCACGACGTACTGTCGGATGTTTTCTGTCTGTTCGATGGTCAAGACCGGTGCGAAGGAGGCCATGCCGGTCGAAGACATGACTCCGTCCAAGACCACGGCTCGGAATGCGTCAGAGGTTCCGGTCATTGGGGAGTACCGCAGGTCAGGCGTTATGCCGTTGCCCTGTGCGGAGACGCCGTGACAAGACATGCAGTAGTGGCCATAGAGGCTTGCACCGTGCTCACTTCGGCGAGAATCGATCTCAACGTCTTCCCAGTCCGGCAAAGAGACGACAAGTGGCGTTCGTTGCGGCAATGACGCTGTGCCATGGAGCTTGAACACCATAATTCTGCTGATGTTGGTTATCTTTTCATTGATCACGCCGCCAGCGATTCGCCCGAGCGATCCACCTTTGCCGGACATTACGGCAATGAACTGCTGGTCGTCGATCTGATAGCTCGCGGGCGGCGCAATGATCGAGGAGTGCGCGTTGAACCGCCATAGGGCGGTGCCGTCGTTTGCGTCGAACGCGTTGAGATAACCTTCCGTGTCGCCTTGGAAAACCAATCCTCCGGCTGTCGTGAGCACTCCGCCATTGCCGCTGTTTGCCTGATCGACAACCCAGGCAGCGCTTTGCTCGACAGGGTCCCACGCCAGCAATCGGCCTTCGAGCGATTGTGCTGCAGCGATACGGACAGCGGGGTCGGCAAGCGGAGGAGACCCGGCTACCAGGCCGGTGGTTCGGCCAATGGAACGATACTGGTAGACATCAACCGCACGATAGCTACCGGAGTAGGTGTTCACAGGAATGTATACGTAGCCTGATCCGGGATGAAAGGACATCGGTTGCCAATTGTGCGCACCACCTGTGGATGGAAAGAGAACCGATCCTTCCTCCTTCAGCCACCATTTGGCGTCCTCAGTGAGCACGGGCCTTCCGGTTTCCGGATCAATACCTTCAGCCCAGGTCACCTTGCTGAACTTGTCGGCTGATATCAGCTCTCCGGTAGTGCGGTCCAGCACGTAAAAGAATCCGTTCTTGGGTGCCTGCATGATGACGCTGCGTTGCTCACCACCAATCTCCAGATCCGCCAGGATCATGTTTTGAGTTGCGGTGTAATCCCATGAATCGCCCGGTGTCGTCTGGTAGTGCCACACGTACCTGCCACTGTCCGCCTCCAGGGCGACGATGGATGAAACAAACCAGTTATCCCCGATACCGGCGGTGCGTATCGTCGGGTTGTATGGTGTCGAGTTGCCTACCCCGATGTAGAGGAGGTTGAGCTTGGGGTCGTAGGACATGGAATCCCATACGGTACCGCCACCTCCGAGCTTCCACCATTCGCCATGCCAGGTTTTTGCAGCCTCTCGAAGAATAGGGTTTTCGAAGGGTTTGGACGGATCGCCGGGTACGGTGTAGAAACGCCATGCCAGCCTGCCATCGTCAATATCGTATGCGCTGACATATCCACGAACGCCGAATTCAGCGCCGCCGTTGCCAATGAAGACTTTGTCGTTTGCGACCCTTGGCGCGCCCGTGATCGTATAACGCCCGCCTTCCGGTACCGTCACCACTTCCCACAGTTTCTCACCAGACGCGGCATCCAGGGCGATCAGCCGGCCATCCAGGGTTGCTGTAAATATCTTGTCGTCTGCGTAGGCAACACCTCGGGTCACGGGACCACAGCAGGCGTCGATCAGCACTGCGCGCCGTACCGACGGGTCGAACCGCCAGAGCTCAACGCCCGTAGCGCCGTCGTAGGCGTACACGACATTCCAGGCTGCCGCGACATAGAGCCTGCCGTCCACCATGAGCGGGGTGGCTTGCTGGCCGCCGTCGGCCGGATACTCCGCAAACCAGGCCAGCTTCAGGTCTTTGACCGTCTGCTTGTTGATACCGGTCAGGTTGCTGTGCCGTTGATCCATGTACGTCCCGCCGTGATAGCGCCATTCATTGCCAGTGGAGTAACTTGTCTTGGATTCTTTGGTGTCCGGCTTCGCTGCAAACGAACTAAAGGAGAGGAACAAACCCAGGATGGAGAGTGTGCGTGGGAACGACGTCATGTTGCATCAACGGAGACAGAGAAGCGTGAAAAGTAACAAAACGCGTAAGCCCCAAATGTCTGCTTTTTGACACTCGTTGAACTGGTGTCCGGATACACTCCGCGAAACGTACGGAGGAGACACATGAATCTTGAGTACATACTGACCGAGATAGAAGATCGCGTTGCTGTGTTGACTCTGAATCGTCCCGAGCATATGAACGCGTTGATCCCGGAGATGCGCCTTGAACTGTTGACCGCTATCGATGCGGTTGACAGTGATCCCGAAGTGCGTGCTGTTGTGATCACCGGTGCAGGCGACAGTTTTTGTGCCGGAGGGGACGTCAACGCCATGCGGCAACAGGCGCGGTCGAGTGATCGCAGGGGCGTACAGGACCAGATCTCGCCCGTACGCAATCAGATTGTTCTGCGCCTGCAGAAAACGGTGAAACCGTTCATCGCCGCGATCAACGGCGCTTGTGCGGGTGGGGGTCTCGGGCTGGCTTTGGCGTGCGACCTGCGTTTGGCTTCGCAGGAGGCTGGATTCAGTTTGGCGTTTGGCCGCCTCGGTCTCCATCCGGAATGGGGAGTGTCCTATTTTTTACCGCGCCTGGTTGGGATTCAACGCGCCAATGAGCTGGTCTGGTCAGCCGCGCGATTTACCGCGGATGAGGCGAACGACATGGGATTGGTTGTGCGCGTCGTAAACGCCAGCGACTTGCGGGCAGAAGCGCTGGACATGGCGCGGCGTTTTGCTTCCGCTGCCCCGGTTGCGATTCAGCTCTCGAAGAAAGCGATGAGAAATGCTTTCGACGTGTCCTTGGAAGAGGCGTTGGATTTCGAGTCTTTTGCGCAAGGAGTTGTGCTCAGCGGCGAGGACGTCCGTGAAGGTTTCCGGGCATTCCAGGAAAAGCGCAAACCAAACTTCACTGGCCGATAATTCAGGGAACGATAGGTTCAGCTCAGCCCGAACGCGCCTTTGATTTCTGCAAACTGCTCGGCGTCGGTAAGTTCGCTGCGTCGAGCAAGCCCTTCGGTCGCATCTTCGCCTGATGGATATCGAAACTGTGTGCTGCCATCAGTGGCCGCGTTGTAGATCACTTGGGCGGGCACCTGCGCTTCTGTCCGGTAGTGGTCCCGTTGTGTGGAAGCCGTAAGTGCCTGGATTAACGACTGGTATTCCACTAACGCGGGATCCACGTTGATGTCCACCGAGCGACCGTTAAAGTCGGTGGCCACTCGACCCGGTTGCACAACCTTGATGCGAATGCCAACGGCTTCGAGCTCGAAGTAGAGCGCCTCGGACAACCCTTCGACCGCAAATTTGGAAGCATGGTAGAGGCTGCCCAGCGGCCAGGCGACGCGACCACCCAGGGACGAGACGTTGATGATGGTGCCCGTTCCCCTCTGGCGCATGTGGGGCACAAATGCGCGAGTGACCTCTATCAGGCCGAGAACATTGGTCTCGAACAAGCGCTCGATGCTATCCCTTGGTGTCGCTTCCAGAGGACCGTAAGCGCCGTAGCCGGCATTGTTGACGAGGACATCGATCGGTTGGATCGCTATTGCCTCGTTAACGGCCTGCGCTACTGATCCGGGTTTCGTGACGTCGAGTGGGAGTACGTGTACGTTCTCAAGGCCGACCAGAGGACCGCCATCGCCGGGACGACGCATAGTGGCAAACACGGTCCATCCGCGGGTCTGGAACAACTCTGCTGACGCACGGCCGATGCCGCTGGAACACCCGGTTATGAATACAGCTTTCATCGGCGGTCAGCTGAACCGTAGCGGCAGACTGGTCAGGCGCTGGCCGGTTTCGGCGAAGATGGCATTGGCGACGGCGGGTGCGATCGGGGGCAGGCCCACTTCGCCTACGCCGGTTGGATCTTCCTCGCTGTCGATGATGATGACCTCCACTTCCGGATGCTCGTTCATCCGCAGCAGGGGATAGTCATGGAAATTGCTTTGCACGATCCCGCCGCCGGCAATGTCGAGATCGCCGTGTAGTGCTGCAGTCAGCCCAAACATGATGGCGCCTTCCATCTGTGCCCGGATGACGTCAGGATTGATTGGTCTTCCGCAGTCGACGACGCAGAGCACTTTGTTGACGACGATGTCTGCGCCATGCACGCTCACGTCGGCCACCTGCGCCACGTAGGAATGGAAAGAGCCATGCGAGGCAAAGCCCAAGCTGCCGACTTTCTCAGCGTCCATGGCTTTCATTCGCTCGGCGGCAACGTTGATGACGTTGTGCTGGCGGGCGTTTGACCGGGTGTTTTTCAGCCTCAGCTCAACCGGGTCGATGGATGCCGCCTCAGCGAGCACGTTGATTGCGCTTTCTTTTGCGAATGCCGTATACGAATGACCCACCGACCGCCAGTAGCCGAGCGGCAAACCGTGGTTTACCGTGACGTGCTCGGTTACCCGATTCGGGAAATCGTAGTCGCCCGCCAATCCTTCGACGCTCGATCCATCGACCATCCAATTCGACAGGGTGGTATCGGCCAGACCGACAACCGAATTGAGGACTCCATCCGGTACGAAGTCAGGCGCGACCACCGGAAGCGCGCCAACCATCCGGTCGGGCAGGATGTTGCCGCCAACTCGTTTAGCGGTCCACCCGTTGATGATCCCATCGTTGTCTACTGACGCCTTCATCCGCATCAGCGACGCGGGCCGGAACACCCCGTTCTGAATATCGTCTTCGCGGGTCCAGATGAGCTTAATGATGTGGCCTGTTGCCGCCGCGATTTCTGCGGCTTCGGCAACATGGGTCGCGATGAGGCGACGTCCGAAACCCCCTCCAAGGTAGGCGTTGTTCACTCGAACTTTCGCTTTGTCGATGTTCAAGGCGCGTGCGACGCTCGCCTGAGCGAAGGGTGGTCCCTGAATGCTGGTCCAGACTTCCGCTTCGCCGTTTTCGACCTTGACAACCGCGTTCATGGGCTCGAGCGGTGCATGAGCAAGATAGGGGGTCCAGAAGTCGACCTCGATTTGTGTGTCCACGTTCCGAAACGCGAGTGTCAGATCCCCTTCCTCGTCGGTTGTGGACCCGCTCTCCTCGTCGAGGGCTTGCTGGTAGTCCGCCCTCAGGTCGCTCGTATCGAATTTTGCGAGCGCTGGCGTGTCCCATTCGATCTGCAATTGGTCGGTCGCTTTCTTGGCTTGCCAAAATGTCTCTGCAACCACCGCAACGCCGTTTGAAATCTGCACGACATCGATCACTCCGGGCATGCGCTCAATCTCATCTTTGACAAAGCTTTGCACGCTGCCGCCGAAAACCGGTGAACGTTTCATGAGCGCGTATTTCATGCCGGGTATGTCGAAGTCGATGCCGTAGACTGCTTCTCCGGTGGACTTTTCAGCGGCGTCGATCCGCGGAACGTCTTGACCGATGTATCTGAACTCACCGGGTGTTTTCATCGGTGACTGTTCCGGAATCGGTAGCGTTTGCGCGGTTGCGATGAAGCTCGCGTAGGGATAGCGCTCACCCCCGACGACCACGTTGCCGTCGACTGTCGAGAATTTGGACTTCTCAACGTTCAGATCCCGAGCTGCAGCCTCCAGGATGAGGCTGCGCACGTTCGCGCCGGCCTGTCGTGCGGGGAGGTAATGCCCGCGCATGGCGGCGCTCCCGCCGGTGCTTTGAATGCCGGAGAACGCCGGATTCCCGTAGGCGGAATGGACGCCGGGGAAATTGACCTCAAACCGCGCAGGGTCGACGTCTAGCTCTTCGCCAAAGAGGGTTGCCAGGCCGCTGGATACGCCTTGCCCCATTTCGTCGCGCGCGCAGATGAACACAAATTCGTTTTGCGGAGTGATTTGCAGGAAGGCGTCGGGCGAAAAATCTGCGGTTGGGAAACTTGGCGGGGCTTCAGAGCTGCATCCGGGGAGGGTGAGCCCGACAACCAATCCGCCTCCGGTGATGCCGAGGCCAGCCAGGAACGATCGGCGCGACACATGTTGCAGGGTCATGAGGCCTCCTCCACAGCGTTCGTGGCGTCGACTGCCGCGAGGACCGCCGCTTTGATACGCGGATAGCAACCACAGCGACACAGGTTGCCGGCCATCGTGTCTTCAACTTCGCCGGGTGACGGGTTGGGGTTGCGCTCCAACAGGGCGGCCGCCGTCATGATTTGACCGGATTGACAGTAGCCGCACTGCGGGACGCTATTTGCGATCCACGCGGCTTGCACCGGGTGCAGGCTGCCGTTGTCGGATAATCCTTCGATGGTCGTGACGGCTTTCCCAGCGACGTTGCCCACGGGAACGACGCAGCTCCGGACGCTTTGACCGTCCATGTGCATCGTGCACGCTCCGCAGAGGCCGGCGCCACACCCGAATTTTGATCCCTTGAGCTTGAACGTATCTCGCACTACCCACAGCAGAGGCGTGTCAGGCGGGTCTTCAGTCATCACGGTTTGACCGTTCAATTCGAATGTAATCATGGCGATGCCGTACTTGCGATATGATGAGCTCAAACTCTGTCACAACCCGCCGGCCTGAAATGTCGAAAGGTTTACATTTGCCAGTGCAGACGGGCAAACAAGAACGACGACAGAGATGCGGGAGAGGGTATGTATAGGATTCGTCCAGATCCGGGAAGCTGGATCGATGAATTGGATTCTGAGCTGGCAGGCTGGGTGCGCGGTCGCATGCGGCGACGGATGTATCAAGATGGCGAGGTACTCAATCCGGCGTGGCAACCCATCAAAGGGATTTATGAGATCTATCAGGGTGCAGTCAAGATTGTGGCGTCGTCGTCAGATGGGCGAGAGCTGATCCTCAACGTGATCGGCAAAGGTCATACTTTGAACGAAACGCCAATCATCGCTGACCGCGACATCCTGGGTACAACCGCGGTCTGTGTCGGAGAGACCGAAGTTGGTCTGTTGCCGTCTGATGATTTCAGACAACTTTGTCTGGACCACCCGACGATCAACGCCCACCTGGCGCGCCGACTCGCGATGCGCAACGTCGCGAACTACAACCAGCTCATTGACTCCGCTCTCCAACGTCTCGACCTCAGGTTGGCGTTTCTGATTTATACCTACGCGCGCGAAGACGAAGCTGGCATCAATTGCCTGCATTTCACCCAGGATGATCTGGCCAACATGTCTGGCGTCTCCCGGCAGTCGATTAATCGCATCATTCGTTCCTGGGAAGATGAAGGTCTGATTGAGCTGGGTTACGGTCTTCTCAAAATCCCCGATTTCGCAGCTCTATTGGAATTTGCGCAAAACGGAAAACCCGCTGGCTGATACGAGCCGCGTTGCGACACACTCAATTGTCCGGTTTTTGACACTCTTGAATGCCTTCGGCCGCGTAAACTAGAACTGAAAACATAGCGCAGCTCTGAGGGTGGCCAGTGCAACTTCCAAAAGACGACTTTCTTGCGGGGATCGAAGTTCTCCAGCTGGCGACAAGGTCGAGCCCGAACGTCGTTCGCGGAGCGGTGGATCTGGCTGGGCAGATGGCGCGGCAGCTTGGGGCTGTAGTATTTGTCGACGAGCACTTCGATACGGGTGATAGTTTTCTCTCTCGCGGCAAAACCCGCTTCTCTCAGAACGTAACAGCCTGGCTCGAGTCCGACCCTCTTCGATTTATCCTCGCCGCGGACCACGAGTTGGCCCACGCTTTACCCCAGAACCGCATTGTCGTGTTGCAGGCTGATGAGCTCAGCAACGAAGCGGTGCTCTTCGCCGAATCCGGGCTTGCCGATTTGCTCGGTGATCCGGAGCGGCCACCCATTATTCCGACCGGCGCCTATGGTGCCGGTACGGTTGCATACGGACTTCTCGCAGCGTTGACGGGTCTGGTAGCCATGCAGCGTCGTTTTGGCGTCGCTGACAAAGCTATTGTTGATGCCGTGGGAACCATCGCCTGGGTTAATTGGAAAGCCGCTGCTGCCGGCGCCTTGGGCAAGGACATTCACAGACAAGGTGACGAGGCGGAATGGCCGGTTATTGCCTGCCGCGACGGCTATGCGGCGCTCGTTTATCAGGAACGTGATTGGCCCAACATCGTTGCGATGGTCGGGGATGAGCAGTTGAGCGATGAACGCTTCGCCACGTTTGCCGGACGCGCGGCTGCACGCGGGGAATATATGGACATCATTCGTCGGTGGGCCAGTGGATTGAGCAAAAGCGAGATAAACGCGGCTTTCCTGGAGTTTGACATACCTGCCGCATCGGTGATGGAAGCCGAAGATTTGCTGCAAGATCCTCTTCTGCGGCATCGGGATGCATTTGACGCCGCACCGATTGGAGAAACGGGTGACGGTCTGACACCTCGCCTGGCCCACCGGGTTGTGGAACGGTCGGAAGATTCCGGGACAGCACCGGTCACAGACAACCTGTTGCCGCTGGCGGGGATGCGTGTCCTGGATCTTGGCATCATCACAGCGGGAGCCGGGGTCTCGGCCCTGCTTGCCGACCTGGGCGCGGAAGTCATCAAGGTGGAGTCGTACACCTACCCCGATCCGTTTAGACAGTGGGCTGGGCAGGCGGTGTCGCCACTCTTCAAGTGCAACAATCGTAACAAGTTTGCCGTTGCATTGGATCTGAAGGACAGAGACGACAAGGCCAGGTTTCTCTCGCTGGTGGCAACTGCAGACGTAGTGGTCGAGAATTTCAGACGCGGGGTTCTTGACCGGCTGGGGCTGGGATATGACCAGCTGCGATCGGTTAACCCGGCCATCATGCTCGCTTCGATCTCCGGTCAGGGCCTCAGCGGTCCCGGCTGCGGCGCCAGCAGCTTCGGCTCTACCCTCGAGGCGTCTTCCGGCTTTTCCGCCCACATCTCGTATGGCGAAGATGCGCCCTATATCACCGGCAGAAACGTCAACTACCCAGACCAGACCGTGGTGCTGTATGCCGCTGCGGTGATCACTGCAGCACTGTCTGGCCCGGCGCGTGGCATGCAGCTCGACGTATCGCAGAGGGATGTGGCCGTCTATCTCGCCGGCGAAGAGATTGAACGCGCATCGGTGGGCCTCGACGTCGCGCCTCAAGACAACGGACAGGCATTTTTGACATCGGATCGTCAGTGGGTGGCTCTTCCAACCGCACCTGTCCGCGACACCCTCGGCCTCTCAAATCTCGAGGACTGGTGCAAAACGTTTTCTGCAGAAGAACTCGTTGAGGCGTTGCGTGAGCTAGGGATTGGCGCCGCAGTGGTTCGCTCCGGGTCCGAGATGTATGAACAATTTGAAGCTCGCAACAGCGATGTCTTCACCCGGAGCCCCGATGGCGCCATGGTGAAAGGTTTCCCGTTTCAGTTCGAGCGGCACCCCATGTCGATAAGGCTGAATTCCCCGGAAGTAGGCGAACACACCGATCAATTCTGCTCATGAACGTGTTGTCGAGTTCAGGAAAGTATCTCCTGGGGATTCTGTTTCTGGTTTCTGTCTTCAATTTCCTGGACAGACAGGTTCTGTCCATCGTGCAAGAGTCTGTAAAACTCGATCTGGATCTCACCGACTCGGAGCTCGGCTACCTTGCGCTGGCATTTGGCATCACCCATGCCTTGTTGGCGCTACCGATTGGTCGCGTAGCAGACACCGTCTTATCCCGAAAAACTGTGCTCGTTGGATGCCTCACCGTCTGGAGCAGCATGACTGCCGTGTGCGGCGCGGTGTCATCTTTTTTGCAGCTATTGATGGCACGAATCGGCGTTGCCGCAGGCGAAGCTGGCGTTACCCCGACCACGTACTCGATGATTTCGGACAAATACCCGATGCGCTACCGCGCCACCGCCATTTCAGTGTGCAGCGCCGGAATCCCCGTGGGTGTGATGCTCTCTCTTTTCCTGGGCGGTTTGCTCACCGAAGCTGTCGGCTGGCGCATGACGTTCGTGATATTTGGTGTGCCGGGAGTCCTTCTGGCATTGGTGATCGCGTTTACGGTCAAGGCCCCCGAGAGGGGTGAAGCGGATGGTCTCACCGAGGTCAAAACGGCGCCGTTCTGGGCGTCCTTTTTTCATCTGTTTTCGACGCGAACGTTCTTGCTCGTGGTGTTCGGTTCGGCGTTCAAGTCCATCGCCGCCAACGGCACAACTCAGTGGATGCCTTCCTTTTACATGCGCAAGTTCGAGCTGAGCGCGTCGGAGGTTGGGCTTACGTTCGGACCTGTGATTGGCCTGCTCGGCTTGATTGCCATGCTGGTCGCGTCCTACGTTGCCGACAAACTGGGTACAAGGGATCTGCGTTGGTATCCGTGGATCATTGCGGGCACCTTGTTTCTCGTATTCCCTTTCAAAGTTGCCGCGCTTTATGTCGACGTCTACTGGTTGTCTCTTGCTTTTTTTGCAATGACAGCGCTCACCGGTAACGCAATGCTGGGTATCTCGAACGCTATGATCCAGAGCACAGCGCCGGTGCACATGCGCGGCATGGCGTCCGCCTCGAAGACGCTGGCCTTGAGTTTCATCGGCTATGGCGTGGGGGGCGCGATGGTAGGTATGTTGAGCGATCTATTTGGCGCCGAAAACTCCGCGGCAGGCCTCGAGATGGCGCTGCTGGTGGTTTCCGTCACGTATCTCATCGCCGGTGGTCTTTTCGTCATGAGTAGCTTTTCGTTTAAGAAGGACTATGAAGGCGCCAAAGCGGAATCCGGCGTGGCCGCGTAGAGAGATTGTCGTAAATTTGACAGTCGACCCGGGGTGCGATCGCTAACCTCTCCGACATGCACACAAGATGTGCGGAAAATGGAGAGGTTATGAAATCTATGCTAGCCAGATTCGCGGCTTTGTTTGCCGTTTTGACTGTCCCGGCGGTGGTCGCAGAAACGGCCCGTGATCGCCTGATCGAAGAAGTTGTAGTCACCGCCACGAAAAAGAGCGTCGTAGAGAACGTACAAGACGTACCTATTGCGATCACTGCCATCGGTGAGTCGCAGATGGATGCGCTCAAGTTCAAAGATCTATCGGACATTGCGTTTCTGGCGCCCAACGCAAACCTGCAGCCAATCACGACGCAGGGCACCGCTTTTTTCAGCATCCGGGGGGTCACGCCCACAAGCTCGATACTATCGGTCGATCCGACCGTCGGGGTGTTTGTTGACGGCGTCTATAACCCAACGGGTCAAGGGACCGTGTTCGACAACTTCGATCTGGCCAGCATTGAGATTCTCAGAGGCCCGCAGGGTGTGTTGCAAGGCCGCAACGTCGTTGGTGGTGCGGTTCTGGTCTCGACGAAGAAACCCACGGATGAGTTCGAAGCAGACGTGCGTATTCGCGCGGACTCCGGATTTCGTGGGACCGGCGAAGATGTCACCGTCAGCGGCACGGTCACCGGCCCGCTGGTTGAAGGTCTCAACGGGAAGCTTGCGGTGTATCGCAACGACGACGGTGGCTGGTTCGAAAACGAATTTGATGGCGACGATTTCGGGGAGAACGAGGTCACGATTGTGCGGGGTGCGCTCTCCTGGGATGCCACGGAAAGCGTGAACTTTCTCGTTCAGTACGAGTATTTCGATCAAGATGGCACCGGCCTGATCAATCAATCGCACAAGCGGCAGGACAATCGTGCGCGGCCTGACGGCAGTCTGGGCTTCTTTGAGAAAGGCGAATTGGACTTTGGCACTGAGATGGTCGGCAGTTGCCGGGGTTTGGAAGTGGGTCCCGCCTGCCCGGTGTTGGATCACTTCTTCGAGCAACGAGTGGATTCCGTTACTTTCACGACGACCATCGACGTGGCGTTTGGTGACGGCACCATTACGAACATCTATGGTTGGCGCGATCTCGAACAGACGTCACAAGGGGACATCGACGGCACGCCAGTTGCTACCTTCCCTGCCTGGGGCGGCAACGAGGTGGAACACTGGAGCAACGAGCTCAGATACTTCGGCACCTTTGGCGATTTCGACGTCACCACGGGCGTTTACTACCTCGACGTCGATCTCGTGAGCGAAACCAACCAATCGTTGCGCGTCAATGCCGCGCCGGTGTGGCTCAATCGTAGCGGCGGGGGCACACAAGATTCTGAAACTTGGGGTGTATTCGCAAACACCGATTGGGCCGTTTCCGATACGGTGACGCTATCAGCGGGCCTGCGCTGGACCGAGGAAGAGAAGTCCACCGCCAGTCATGCGCTCAACAACAACAGTGCATTCGAAGGTGCCCAGCGTTTTGTCGGCTGCGGCTTTGTGGTCGGCGACGGTTCTTGCTTCATCGATTTACGCAACAGCGACGATTGGAGCAATCTCTCCTTCCGTGGCGGCGTTACCTGGGACGTTGGCGACGATGCCATGCTCTACGGCTCTGTTTCTCGCAGCTTTCGCGCGGGCAACTTCAACCTGCGTCGCTCCAACGTCGCTGACGATCGTGTGCCGGTGGACGAAGAGCGCATGGATCAGATCGAAGTAGGTCTGAAATGGGACGTGAGTGATCGATTTCGCATGAACGCGGCGTTTTTTGTCCTCGAGGCCACCGATCTGCAGCGCGTTGCCCTCGCGGCGGACCTCTCGCAAACCTCTGACAATGTGGCCAAAGCCCGGTTCACGGGGTTGGAGCTGGACGGCCGGGCGTTCATTACTGATAACCTCACGCTGACCTACGCCATCGGGGTAAACGATGGCGAATACAAGGAAATCGATGCGGACCTCAACGCGGATGGGGTCATCGATCAGACGGACTTTGGACTCGAGCTGCCGAACACGCCGGAGCTGATGTATAACTTCGGGCTCCTGCACGATGTTCTGATCGGCGACTTCAACTTGTCGTCGCAGCTGCTGTTCACCCACCGAGACAGCGTGTTCAACAACGACAACACGGCAAGCCGGGGGATTGTCGAAACTCTGGACGTGAACTTTGCTTTGTCTCCGCTCGAGGGTGCCTGGGAGCTTTCGCTGTACGGCCGCAACGTCACGGACCACGCAATCTATACGCAGAGCACGGAAATCAACCTGCCTGACGGTGCGCATCTGGCCGGGTTAATGAAAGGACGCCGGGTCGGCGTTGAGTTCAGGTACTTCTTCAACTAGCGCGCGATGGGCATGAAGGGGAAAAGTGAATGACCATCCCGTTTGATTTTGCACCTCGGTTGCAGATCCCATTAATTGTTGCTCCCATGTTTTTAGTGTCCAACCCCAAAATGGCGGTTGCTTCCTGTCGTTCGGGTGTCATCGGCAGCTTTCCGGCGCATTGCACCCGCACCCGGGAAGTGTTTGCTCAGTGGTTGGATGAAACCGAAGACGCTTTGCGGACGGCTGAAGATGCCGGAGAAAACCCGGCACCTTTTGCGGTGAACCTGGTGGTGCACCCGAGCAATGCGCGATACGAAGGCGATCTGGCGTTGGTTGAACAGCACAGAGTGCCGATCGTATTGACGTCCAAGGGCGCCCCGACGGATGTTTTTCAGCGCATTCATGATTACGGCGGCGTCGCCTTTCACGATGTCGCGTCGGCGCGGCATGCGGAAAAAGCCGTCGATGCCGGTGCGGATGCTTTGATTGCCGTTGCGGGCGGCGCAGGAGGGCATTGCGGGACTTTAAATCCGTTTGCGCTCGTCAGCGAAATCAAAGCCGTCACGGACAAACCTATCATCCTTGCCGGTGGTCTAACCTGCGGTCGGGACGTCCTCGCGGCTGAGGCGCTGGGTGCGGCGATGGTCTACATGGGCACTCGGTTCATCGCAACGCAAGAATCAAATGCGCCGGACGAGTACCAGAACTGCATGGTGGCAGGATCCGCAACGGACATATTTCTCTCCGCCGCTCTCGATGGGGCACCTGCAAACTGGTACGCCCCGAGTCTGGTCAAAGCCGGGATCGACCTCGAGGAACTGGCGATGACCAAGCCGGGCGCCATTGTCACCTCCGACGGCCAATCCAAGCAGCGTTACAAAGGCATCTGGTCGGCAGGGCACGGGATCGGTGCAACCAAGGAAGTACTGCCGGTGGAAACGTTGTGTCGGCAACTGATCGAAGAATACGCCAACGCTCGGAAGGACTTCGCAACGGCACTTGGGTGAAATTCGTGGTAGCTTGCAGATGATCTAATCCCTCGATGCAATGCCTCCTGAGATATGACAGACGCTTGTGCTCAGTTCGTTCGTGAGATCCGCAGCGCTCTGGGCGATACCCGGTCGCCTGGTATCGAAGTGGGCGGCTCGGGGATGCTGCCGTCGGTCTATTCGGTAACGGATCTGGCAGCAGCGAGCGTCGGCTGCGCCATTGCCGAAGCTTCCGCCTATGCGGCGGAGGTTTCTGACAAAGAAATGGTTGCGACGGTGAACGTCGATCGGAGGATTGCATCCTATTGGTTCAGGGGGACGATTTCCCCCCGCGGCTGGGAGCTTCCAGCGGTTTGGGACGACCTTGCCGGAGACTACGCCGGAGCCGACGGCTGGATTCGTTTGCACACCAACGCGCCACACCATCGGCGTGCCGCTTTCAGTGTGCTGAGTTGTGGTAGCAGCAGAGATCAGGTTTCGACAAGCGTTGTGAAATGGCAGGTCGACCAGCTCGAGGCGGATATTGTTGCCGCGGGTGGGTGTGCAGCAGCCATGCGGAGCGAAACCGCCTGGCGGTCGCATCCAAATGGTGCCGAAGTTTGTGACGAACCGCTGATCGATCTAGCCGACAATGGGATCGGTCCAGTGCCAAATCCCACTCCTCATGAAAGCCAGCCTCTTGCGGGGGTTCGCGTTCTTGATCTTACCCGCGTGCTCGCAGGTCCAGTCTGTACCCGCTTCCTTGCCGGTCTGGGTGCTGACGTGTTACGGCTCGATCCATTGGAATGGGATGAAGGTGCTGTCATCCCGGAAGTGACTCTTGGCAAACGCTGTGCCCGCGTCGATCTCAAAACCGCATCGGGCCGTGCCAATTTCGAACAGTTGTTGTCGCGCTCTGATGTGCTCGTACACGGCTACCGTGCTGACGCATTGGAACGGCTTGGCTTCGGTATCGAACAGCGGCAGAAAATCCGACCTGGCCTGATTGACGTCTGCCTCAATGCCTACGGTTGGACGGGTCCCTGGGCGGGGCGTCGAGGATTCGACAGCCTGGTACAGATGTCGTGTGGCATTGCCCACGCCGGGATGACCGCCACTGGTTCGAACAAGCCGTTCCCATTACCGGTGCAGGCACTCGATCACGCAACCGGTTATCTAATGGCCGCCGCAGCGGTGAGCGCGCTGCGAAGGCGGCTCGCGGCGGGAACAGGGACGCGCGTCAGATGTTCTCTGGCGCGTACTGCCCATTTGTTGATGGGGGGTCCCCAGGGTGATCTCGACGCAGCGATTCGCCGCCCCGGCGAGGACGATTGGCTCGACGGCATGGAGATGACAAGCTGGGGACCCGCCCGCCGCCTGCGGCCGCCTGGCAGCGCGACAGGTTTGCAGATGTCCTGGGAGTTGCCAGCGGGGGAACTCGGACGTCATGCGCCAGCTTGGTGACCTTTGTTCGCCTGACGCGGCGTGTTTTTGTCAGAACGAGTAGTTCAATTGCAT
This sequence comes from Pseudomonadales bacterium, assembly GCA_028285415.1. Lineage (GTDB taxonomy): Bacteria > Pseudomonadota > Gammaproteobacteria > Pseudomonadales > Azotimanducaceae > UBA4421. The sequence goes on along the minus strand of JANQPF010000009.1, from coordinate 533,989 downwards.
GGCCCAGCGAGGCCCGGGAAGAGTCGGCGCCGTGATCCCCAACGCGCTTTCCACATAGCCCAGGATGTATTCTTCATCGGTCACGTTCTCACCAAACAGCGCAACGTTCCATCGAGCGTCTCGTGATGTGAAAGACACGCCGAAGTTCACCATGGTTGTCGCGTCGAACTCGAAAATCTGGTTGCCCGACGTGTACTGGCCGGTATAGCTCGCGCTGGTAGTGAAGGTAACGTAAGCGCCGCTGTCGAATGGAATGTCCCACTGCAGCGTCAGCCCGCCGGTTTCGGTCGGGAAGCCGATTTCGAGATCGCTGACGCGGACCGGGGGGAGCCCCTGTGGCGCGGCGGGGTTGTCGACTCGCGGAAAGTTGGTCACAGCCCGACCGGCGTTGATAGCCGCCAGTACGCCCGGATCCATGTCGTCGACCTCAGTATCGATAATCCCGGCGTTTGCGCGGATCGAAAACGACTCGGTCACCAGCCATCCGAGCTCCAGGTCCAGACCGACTGCCGTCGACTTCGCTGCGTTCACAGTGACCTGCGACGCGTCGGGGTTGAGGCGCACAACTTGTTGATCGTCGTAGGTATGGTGGAAAACGGAGGCGTTGAAGCGAACTTTCTCACCCAGATCGGCTTTGTAGCCTACCTCGAAGGCATCAACCACCTCTTCGTCGTAAACGGGAGACTCCGCCTCGTTGGTGTGTCTGAGGTTGAATCCACCGCTGCGATAGCCTCGACTGTAACTGAACCAGAGCATGGAGTTGTCGTTCGGCGCATACGTATAACTCACCGAGGGGGTGACATTCGACCAGTTGTCATCGTCGACAAAGTTAAACGTGCAGTTTCCGGTAATGACGTCGCAGAAACCGCTGGTTTGACCGACAACCTGCCGCGTTTCTTTTTCCTCTTCCGTGTAACGCAGCCCGAACTCCAGCTTGCTGCGTTCGCCCAGCGGCATACTCACGCTGCCGAACGCGGCCCACGTGTTGTGCTCGATGTCGCCGCCTAGTCCCTGGTTGACCGCACCGAAAATCAGTCTTCCCTCGCGATAGACAACGTCCTGGCTGAAGTAGTACGCCCCGACGGTAACCTCCACTTCATTATCGAACGGCGTGCCGGACCAGCGAATCTCCTGTGAGATCTGGTCCTGATCAGGACTGATGTAGAAGTCGAAGATGCTCGCGGCGCTACCTTCAGTATCGAAAATGACGAGACTTTCGTTGTCACGCCAACCCGTGATTGATGTGAAGGTGCCGTTGGCAATGTCCCAGTTTACGTCTAACACGACACCTCGAGTGTCAACTTCTCTAAGTCCATTGTGTTGCGCGATGACGTCCTGTTCGCCGCTGGGTAGCTGTGCGCCAAAGGGGGAAAATACGGCGCGCCAGGGCATGCCGTCACCTTCTGTTTCGCCGTACTCACCGATGATATCGATGGTGAGGTTCTCGGTGGGGGTGAAACGCAGGGACGGGCGGATCAGCAGACTCTCTTCCTCACCGTAGTCGTCGTCGAAGCTCAGACTGCGTCCGAAAAGCCGGGTGACCGGAGTGCCCGAGAACTCGTTCTCATGGTAGCCGTCGTGACTGCGGTACAGAACGGTAATTTTTCCTGCAAGTCGGTCTTCGACAAGCGGACCGGATAACCTGACGGCTGCGTCCTGACGCCCGAAGTTGCCTGCCGTCACGCTGACGTCACCTTCGAAATCGAACGTCGGGCGGCGCGTACGGGCAACGATCGCACCGGCGCTGACGTTGCGCCCGAACAGCGTGCCCTGAGGGCCGCGCAGGACCTCAACCGCTTCGAGGTCGAATACGTCCAGATTGGAGCCGTGTAATATGCCCATGACAATGCCGTCCATGAAAACACCAACCGGTGGATCGTCAGACGGAATGCTGGATCCTGTGCCGAGCCCCCTGATCGAAAATGAGGTGCTGCTGGGTACGGTGGTGTGCTCTTCGAGCTGTACGTTGGGTATCCAGACCTGAAGATCGCTCATGTTGTTCATTTGCGCGGCTTCCAACGCCTCGCCGCTGAACACGGATACGGCAATGGGCACGCTTTGCGCATTTTCTGCCGCCGCTTTCTTAGTTGCCGTCACCAATACCTCTTCGATGACGTGCTGACGTGCAGGCCCCTCAGTCGCCAGGGCAATGCCTGAAAGCAGAAGAAGGACGGGAGCCGTTAAGGCTCGCAGGTTGATATTCAGCATTCGATCTCCCCCTATCGCATGACATATCTGGATTACTCCTGTTTCCGAAAATAATAGAAATAGAAATTTATTTCTAGTATTGAAATGCGAACAGTGAGCTGATGATTAGTGCGTAGCGGTGCTCTAGAATGTATTTTCTGGTTTTGTGGTGATGTTGAATGGTTGTAAAGAGATTCCACGCAATGACTGAAGAGCAGCGCCCGGACGTGCCGTGGGTGAGAGAACCTCAGCAGGACAGAGGAGCTCGGACCAAGGCGCGTTTGCTCGATGTGGCTGTGGAACTGCTGCAGGAAGGTGGGCAGGAAAACCTGACGATCACCAAGGTGGCAGAACGATCACAGACTTCCTTCGGTAGCATTTACCACTACTTCAAAAACAAGCAGAGCATCATTCATGCGGTTGTCGAGCGGATGTCATCGGAACTCTCCGCAACGGCCCGTGAGGGCCTGGCAGTCTCTCGATGGGAGGGTGTAGCCCTCGAAGAGATCCTCAGTGGGTATCTTTCCTGGACGCTGGCGATGCAACGAGATTTCGGTGCGGTGATTCAGGCACAGCGCACGCTGGCGATTCAGGACAAAGTGATCGCAAAGGAGCTCGCGAAAGTGTCCAGCCAGAACGAGAGGCTCATGCGGCAGCTCCTGTTGCCCAGGATCGAAGCCTTGGGGCATCAGCACCCGGAGCGGGCCTTCAATCTTGTTCTGGATATTCTCCGCGGCGCCGTGATGCAAAGATCCCGGCTGTATCCACCCCATCGAAAGACGCCACCCACCCGACGCGCGGATCGGGAGTGGGGCTCGGACATCGTCGAAATGATCATGGCTTACCTGGATCGCGGGATGGTATCGCGGGCACGCTCGTCTTCGTAGCAGTGCGGTTGTTCGTTCGCATTGCGGTTTCAGTTTTCGTTTTGCTCATGTTGATTGCTGCCGGTCTGGCGGTAGCTCCCCGGTTCGCGGAGCGCGTTGATGGACGAGCATCCGATGGACCTTTTTGCGCTGACGCGGTGGTTGACGTAGAAGGCAATACCTATCGGGGCCTCGAATTCGGCGGCATGTGTTGGCTGGATGCCAATCTTAGAACGCTCACTTTTCGCGATGGCACGTCAATTGACGGTGCGTCTCATTTTGATAGGGAAAACCACGGCGTGTTGTATCGATTTGACCATGTCGTTCATCCGGCGGGCCTGTGTCCGAAGGCCTGGCATGTGCCGAGTGACGCTGAGTTCATGCGGCTCGAAACTGCGGTGGGTATGCGTGTCAGCCAGGCGGAGGCGACTGGATGGCGGGGTGACAGTGGGATCAGCAGGGTGCTCAAGGCTTACGACACGGCATATGGCTGGACGCCTGAGGAGAGAGCACGCGTCAACGCCTCCGGGTTTTCGTTTACGCCATCCGGTGCGGAGCTCAATGGGCGCATCAGTGGAGAAAACCGCTTTGGAGACCTGTGGACGAGTACCGAGTTCGATCCAAACCGTGCGTGGTATCGATCAGTATTCTGGCTATCGGTGACATCACCTTTCAGAGGGGATGTGGAAAAAGTGAGACGTGATGCGGTAGCCAAAGAGTGGGCGTTTTCAGTGCGGTGTGTCAGAGCTTTGGCGCAGTGAAACGAGAACGTCAATTCTCAGGATGATCCCCGGCTCGATTCGCTTTTCAGTCCAGCCAATATGCGCAGACCGTTCTTCAAGAATAGTCGTTGATAGGACAGCGCTTTGCCGGTGCGTCTTGCAGCCGGGGACAACAGTCCGCGCTCTCGAGATGGGGTCGCATCGAGCTGGGAAGCGCCCACCAGCAGCGCGCCATACGAAATGACGAGGTCGTGGCATTGGGCTTCAGGAAGGTTCGTGCAGGCCTCCAGTTGGCCGATCACCGCACTCAGCACGCTTTGTGACAAGTCGAGTTCTTCCGCGAGTACGGCATCGCTGACGTTGTGCTTGATTGTTGACTCGAGTCTGGACCGCAGTAACACCTGAATCGGGTCTTTGCTGCTGGCCTTGAAGTACGCCTTGACGATCTCCTCATCGGTCATGCCGGGTTTGAGCGCTTTGATCAGCATGCTCTTCCACTCTTCTCGCAATCGCTGATACAGCGCAAGCAGAACTTCTTCCCTGGAGCTGAAATACCGGTACAGACTGGCGCGAGCGAGGTCTGTCTCACGCGCCAGAGTCTCCATGGAAAACTGATCAAACCCTGATGTCGCCAACAATTCACGTGCGCTGTCGAGAATGGCGTTGCGTCGAGCGAGCTTCATTTCTGCTGACCGTGCTCGGGTTCTGACCTGAGTTTGTGCGCTCATGCGTGGATTGTTCCGTGACTGGTGTTGATGTTTTACCACAACGATGCCATTATTTTAAGCGACACCCTGTCTCATAAACGGAGAAAGCGTTTGAAAGTTCGTAAGCTGGGTCGAACCGGGTTGAAGGTTTCGAATCTATGTCTAGGCGCCATGACTTTCGGTGCCCCGGAGTGGGGTTGCGACGAAACCATGGCAAAGCAGATCGTCGACAGGTTTCTCGACGCGGGCGGCAACTTCATCGATACGGCAAACGTATATTCTCTGGGCCAATCGGAATTGATTACGGGCAGAGCGATCAAGGACAAGCGCGACAAGGTTGTCCTTGCCACCAAGGTGGTGTCTCCCATGGGAATGGGTCCGAATCAGGCGGGGGGTTCGCGCAAGAACGTTCTGGATGCGGTGGACGCCAGTCTCAAACGGCTGGACACTGACTATATCGACCTGTACCAGGTGCACGCATACGACTTCACCACGCCGTTGGACGAAACGCTGAAAGCGTTGGACGACTGCGTGCGCTGGGGCAAAGTCCGTTACATCGGTTGCTCCAACTACGCCGCCTGGGAGTTGATGAAAGCGACATCGCTTGCTCGCGAACTCGGCAGCGCCCGGTTCGATTCACTGCAGCCGCAATACTCGCTGACCTGCCGCTACATCGAGCGGGAACACCTGCCGCTTTGTCGCGAGGAAGGCATCGGGGTCATACCCTACAGTCCGCTCGGGGGCGGGCTTCTGTCCGGTAAGGTGCGTCGCGACCAGGCAGCGCCGGAAGGTTCCCGGGTCACGCTCAATCCGGCGACGCAGGCGATTGATGAGAAAACCTACGCCATCATCGATGCGGTAGTTGCGGTTGCCGACGCGCTCGGGTGCACACCGAGTCAGGTTGCCTTGGCCTGGGTCATGCGCCAGCCGGGTGTGACCTCACCGATTTTTGGCGCACGCACAATCGAGCAACTCGAAGACAACATCGGCGCCGCAGAAGTGTCCTTTGATGAAACGCACTTCCAGCAGTTGGATGCAGTGTCAAAACTGCCGGAAGTCTACCCGTACGGGAACAGGGAGCGGGCAAAAGCGCTGTTGGAGGCGATCAATTTCGAATACGCCTAATGTGCGAAAGACCACGATCAAGATATCGATCAAAGAGAGGATCCAATCATGGCTGAATATGATCTACTGGTTCGGGGTGGGACCGTCATCGACGGGACTGGCGTAGATGGCGTCGTTCAGGACGTTGCCGTCAAAGACGGACTGATCGCCGAGCTTGGTCAAATATCCGGCGGCGCTAAGCAGGAAATCAATGCGGATGGCGCGCTGGTCACCCCCGGATTCGTTGATGTCCACACGCACTACGATGGCCTGGCAACCTGGTCCAATCGGATGTACCCGTCCAGCCATCATGGCGTAACCACCGCGGTAATGGGGAATTGTGGGGTCGGGTTTGCACCGGTCAGAGCGAGCGACCACGAATTGCTTGTTGAGCTGATGGAAGGTGTTGAAGACATCCCGGGCACCGCGTTGCACGAAGGTTTGCCGTGGGCCTGGGAGACCTTTCCGGAGTTTCTGGACTTTCTTGACGCCCGCTCGTACGACATGGACATTGCGACGCAGTTGCCGCACGCCGCCCTGCGCGTTTATGTCATGGGGCTGCGCGGCGCCCGGCGCGAAGCTGCCACGGAAGAGGACATTGCCACCATGCGCAAGCTCACCGAGCAGGCGATGCGCGTGGGTGCGCTCGGCTTCTCAAGTTCCCGAACGCTCAATCACCGCAGCATTACCGGTGATCCGACGCCCACCTTGACCGCTGCTGAGGCAGAGTTGGTTGGCATTGCACGGGGCATAGCTGATGCGGGCAACGGCGTGATCGAGATGATTTCGGATTTTGAGGTGATCGATAGTGAATTTGATCGACTGATGGCCATGGCGGACGCTGCCGGCGCGCCGATGTCGATTTCCCTGGGCCAGGCAGGGCGAAATCCGGAACGCTGGCGCCGCATCCTCGGCAAAATCGACGAAGCCAACGCACGTGGGCGCCTGGTCAAAGGACAGGTTGCGCCACGTGCCATTGGGATCCTCCTGGGGCTCACCTCAACGCGTCACCCGTTCATGGCGTGTGACGCGTTCAAGGCGATTGACCATCTTCCACTGGGTGAGAAGGTAAAAGCCATGCGAGACTCGAGCTTCAAGGCACAGGTGCTTAGAGAGGCACCGAAAGACACGGCTTATGACCGCATATGGGCGGTAGACGAGGCGTTTAACTACGAGCCCGGCCAGGACGCTTCCATTGGCGCACGTGCCAGTCTAACGGGCAAATCTTCGGCGGAGCTCGCCTACGAGATCATGCTCGAGTCGGATGGTGAACGGCTTCTCTACACACCTATCATCAACTACGCCCATGGCAATCTGGATGCCTGCCGGGAGATGATCCTGGCTGAGAACACCATCATGGGACTTGGTGATGGTGGTGCGCACGTGGGCATCATCTGCGATGCGAGTTTCGTCACCTTCCTGCTCACGCATTGGGGGAGAGATCGCAGCCACGGTCGTATTGCACTCCCAACCCTGGTCAAAGCGCAAACCCACGACACCGCGGCGGCGGTCGGCTTGCACGATCGGGGATTGATTAAGAAAGGTCTGAAGGCGGACCTGAACGTCATCGACTTCGAGAACCTGAACCTTGCACTACCTCGAACCGTTTATGACTTGCCGTCCGGTGCGGGTCGACTAGAGCAACCGACGGAGGGGATTCTGGCGACCATCGTTTCCGGTTGCGTTACGTACAAAAACGGTGAACCCACTGAAGCCCTCCCCGGCAGATTGGTACGAGGACGACGAGCGTGAGCGAGCGGATCACCAACCTGACCCCGTACCTGGATCCGGAAATTGCGCCGCTCTTCGACAAGCTACCGGCCGTGGATTATGCGGCGGTCACCGATTGGGAAGCAGCCCGCGCGACCCTGCGGGTTGAGCCGCAACCTGAGTCTGCAACGGTTGCGATAGAGAACGTCGAAGTGCCGCCGTTCCCGGAAGAGGAACCACACGCGCCCATGGCGCGCGTTTACACACCGAAGCGCGGGCCGAGCGCAAATACGCTGTTTTGGATACATGGCGGCGGCTTTCTGGGCGGCCACATCAACGACAACGACTCGATATGCATGAACTTCGTCGACACGGTGGGTTGTAACGTCGTCGCTGCGTCCTACCGGTTGGCACCGGAACACAAATTCCCTGCAGCCCCCAACGATTGCTATGCAACTTTGTCCTGGATCGGCAGTGGCCCGGAGATATTAGGCGGCAAGCCGGAGCGCATTGCGGTTGCCGGCGGCAGTGCGGGAGGGTGTCTCGCCGCTGCCATGGCGTTAATGGCGCGAGACCTCAGCGGGCCGAAGCTCTGTCATCAGATACTGGTTTTTCCGGTACTCGATGACCGGTTGGACTCACATTCGGCGACAATAATCGACGATCCGCGAACCTGGAGTCGCACCAAGTCACTCTTCAGCTGGCACGCGTACCTGGGTGCTGATGCCGGTGAGCCGGTGTCGCCGTACGCCGCACCGGCGCGCGCTACCAGTCTTCGAGGACTGCCGCCTGCGAGCATTTTTGTCGAGGAGATGGACCTGCTGCGAGATGAGGCAGTGGAGTACGCAACGCGTTTGACGCACTCGAATGTCAGAACCGGGCTTACTATCTATCCGGGTACCCACCATGGTCATACCGGGCTGGCGCCCGAGGCGCGGGTGAGCTTGCAGACGGCTCGCGACATTACTGCCGCGATTAAGTCTGCCTTTGGCGCGGTCGCGTGAGCGAGACCAACGTGGTCACAACCACAATCGACGCAAATGGCATGACGTTCACCGCCGATCTGGGGGGTGCACCTTCGGGGCAGCTGGTATTGATGCTGCACGGATTTCCGCAAACCCGCCACACCTGGCGACGCGAACTGTGTCATCTGGCGGCGCATGGGTATCGAGTGTGCGCTTACGATCAGCGTGGCTATTCGCCTGGAGCACGTCCACAAGGTATAGAAGCGTATGCGGTCGGCCTTCTGGTCGACGATGTCCTTCGGGTTGCTGATGCTCTGGGGTATGAACACTTTCACCTCGTTGGACACGACTGGGGTGGTGGGGTCGCCTGGACAACGGCACTCTTGAATCCTGACCGCATCTCGTCACTTTCGGTGATTTCGAGGCCACACCCCCGCGCGTTTGGTCGGGCGCTCAAGGACGACCCGGAGCAGGGTGAGCGTTCCAGCCATCACAAAAACAACCGCAAGAAAGAGGTGACCGCAGAGGCGCTTGCCAACAACGCACAACGTTTGCGCGAAGGGTTTGAGCGCGCCGGCGTGCCGGAAGCGGATGCTGCTGTCTATCTCGAAACCTTGAATGACTACGAAACGTTGGACGCTGCCATCAACTGGTACCGCGCATTGAGCCTCTCAGAAGACCTTTTCAAATCCGTCGGCAGTCTCGAACGTCCCACGCTTTACGTATGGGGCAATCAAGACGGCTCCGTGGGCCGCTATGCGGCTGAGTTGACCGGGCAATACGTCGATGCGCCTTACCAGTTCGTGGAGCTGGACGGTGTGGGGCATTTTGTTACAGACCAGGTGCCGGAAGTTTTCCCGAAACTGTTGCTGGATCACATCCGCGCGCACTAGACGCGAAGCCATGGCGGAAGCCCTCGAGTCCAAAGCGCAAACCGAAGCCATCACCCGAAGAACGTTGTTTCTTTACGGGCTGCCTGCTCTGGTCAAGGGCTACATGATGCGGCTCATGGTGCTTTATGCCATGAAGTTCGCAACAGACGTGCTCCTGATTGCACCGTTTGTCATCGGTTTGATATTTGCCGTTTCGAGAATCTGGGATGCAATTACGGATCCGGTTGTGGGGTATTTGAGCGATCGGACGCGCTTGGCATTCGGGCGGCGGCGGAGCTGGATGTTGGCGGGCACACTGCCGTTTGCGCTCACGTTCGTGTTGATTTTTGCGGTACCAATCGATGCCAGTGATAAAGCCAAGCTGATCTGGTTATCGCTGGCGGTCATTGGTTGGTACACGGCCTATACGTGCATTACCGTGCCGCACCTTTCCTGGGGAGCAGAGCTCAGCGATGACTCGGATAGCCGAAACAAGACCTTTGGAGTGCGCCATGGCGCAGACGCGCTGGGCGCGCTGATGGCCCTCGGTGTGCTCTCGATTCTGATCGAAGCCGAGAGCCAGGGGCGTTATGCGGCATCGTCCGTTGCCACCCAGACGTCGATAGTCGCGGCCGTCATCACGGTGGTAGTCCTGGTGGTGAGTATCCTGTTGCTGCGTGAGTCGTCGCGCCATCAGACCCAAGCGAGGACGAACGCGCTTGATGTTGCAAAAGACGTTTTCCGGAACCCCCATGCTCGTCTGGTGCTGATAGTGATGCTCATTGAACTCATCGGCGCGTCGGCCATGGCGGCAATGGCCATCTACGTTGCGCAATATGTCATAGGTGCGCCGTGGATTGCCCCTATTGCAATAGGTTTGTACCTGGTCGTGCAGACCGCATCTGTACCCGCGTGGGTCAAGCTGGCCCAGCGAATACCGAAACACGTCTTGTGGCGATATGCGATGATCGGCAGCGCGATCACCTACGGCAGTCTGTTTTTTCTCGCTTTTATCGAAAGCCAGACAGCGCAGATTGCGTTTAACCTCGTTGGCGTATTCTTCGCGGGTTTCGCAGCCAGCTGTGCAGGCACGATTGGCCCTTCGGTCCTGGCCGACATTATCGATTTCGACGAAAGGCAATCCGGCGAACGGAGAGAAGGGTCCTACTTTGCTGCCTGGAGTTTTGCTGCCAAGAGTGCGGGTGCCGTTACGATAGCGGTTGTAGGTTTTGCGCTCAGCCTGATTGGCTTCGTTCCCAATGAAGAACAGAGTCAAGCGACGCAAATTGGTATGACCGCAATCTTAGGTTTGTTTCCGTTAGTGTGTTACGGGGTGGGCGCCTGGCTCTTTTCCCGTTATAGCCTTGAGGAAAGTTAGTCAGGTACTTTTCGCTTCACGAATAACCGATCTGTACCGCGATCACCAGCGCAACCGCTCCGGCTCCGAGAAGCTTGAAGATCAGTGGCAGAATGAAACGAAACCAGCGTGTATACGGGATGCCTGCCAAGCCGATGATGCCCATCAGTACGGGATTGGTTGGCGCGATCATGTTCATGAACCCGTCACCGTAGAGAAACGCAAGCACCGCGACCTGCCGCTCCACGCCCACCAGATCCGCGATGGGTGCCATCAACGGCATGGTCAGGTACGCCTGACCGCTGCCGGAAGCGACGAAGAGATTCATCATGCTCTGAATGCCGAGCATGCCGACGGCAGAAACCTCGGCGGGCAGGGTTTCGAGCGGGCTCGCCATGAAGTCGACGATGGTGTGCAACACCATGCCGTCTTCCAGCAGCAACGAGATGGCTCGCGCGAAACCGATCAGCAGGGCGGTACCCGCGAGCTCGGATGCCCCTCTGGTAAACGATATGGCAATCTGGTCGATTTGCAGTCTAGCCACCACACCCACAATCAGGGTCAAGCCGATAAACAGCGCGCTCAGTTCCGTCAGGTACCAACCGTGCTGGGTGATGCCCCAGACAAGAACAAATAGAGAGGCAAGCGTCAGTAAGAGCACGATGAGGCGGGTGCGGGTCATTGCCGGAGGCTCAACGTGTGCCGGTGGTTGAGCTTCTGGTATGTCTGCGACGAGGCTCTTTGCGGGATCAGCCTGAACCCGTTTGGCGTAGCTCCAGACATGATGAACCCCGATCAGAACGAAAGGCGCAAACCAGACGAGCCGATACTCCCAACCCGAGATGGGCTGCAGTTCCGCAACGTTCTGCGCAATGACAACCGTGAATGGATTGGTCAGGGCAGCGCCATAGCCGATGCAATAACCGACCACCAGGATGCCGATGGCTGCAACGACGTCGAGCCGCATCGCAACGCAGAGCGCAATCAGGACGCCGGCCAGGGGTATGTACTCGACGGCCATGCCAATCGTCGCGGAGCCGAATGCGAACATGAAGACACCGGCGAGGATGAGCAGTCCAGGTGCTGAGCCAAAGCGAACGACAGCGCGTCCGAGCAGCGCGTCGATAGCGCCGGTGTCTCGTATGACGGCGAGGGCGCCGCCGATCAGTAGTACAAAGAAAATGATGCCCTGGGCTTGGGCCAGGGCCCGCGGGATCGACGTGAACACCGCCAACGGCGAGAGCTTTGGTTGATCTTCGATAACCGTGAACGTGCCTGCGATGACCACCTCGCGCCCGGCATCGTTAATCTCGGTTTGAAAACTGCCGGCAGGGAGCACCCAGGTCATCACCAGGGCGGCAATCATGAGCATGAACATGAGCGCCAGGGTGTGTGGCATTTTGAAGGGCGCCTTGGCAGCAGCTTCTTGTATCGGCGGAGTAGCGTTACTCATTCGTTTCCTGGTTGTATTGGAACGGCGCGAGCGCGAGCGTCACTCTATGCAAGCGCTGACGGAGAAATCAACAACGGGGTTACCCTGCCGCTGAGTGAGCGCCCCTGTTAAGATCCGACGCATCAAGTTTCCAGCAGGAGTGGGGGATGGATCTGGGTCTGCAAGGTGCGAAGGCCGTCGTTTCCGGCGGCAGTCAGGGTATTGGTCTTGCCGTAGCGAAAGCGCTGATCGCGGAGGGCGCGGTGGTCCAGATCGCAGCGCGAAGCGAGGATACGCTCGAGGCTGCGGTCGCGGAGCTGAGCGCGCTGGGTTCAGCGAGTGGGCAGGTATGTGATGTCGCGGATTATGATGCCACCGTCGCGTGGATGAATAGCGCAGCCGATAGCATGGGTGGGCTCGATGTGGTCGTGCACAATGCCACGGCAAGTGGTCAACCCGACGGCGGCCCGGATTCCTGGCGGCGTAATTTTGAAGTAGACGTGCTGGGCATGGTGGGCATGAGTGAGGGAGCGCTGCCATATCTCGAGCAGTCTGAGCGCGCGGCCATGGTGCAGATTGCCTCTATTACCGGCATAGAACATCACGACGTCCCCATCAGCCCGAGCTATGGGGCAATGAAGGCGGCTTCAATCAGACACATGGCGCAGCGGGCGCTGCAGTGGGGTGAGAAGGGCATTCGTGCGAACACGGTGGCGCCCGGTCCAATCTACATTGAAGGCGGAGCCTGGAATAACATCAAAGACAACGCAGCGCCACTATATGAGCGCGACCGTGATTGGCACCCGTTGAAGCGCATGGGCACGGCTGAGGAAGTGGCACGGGTTGTCGCCTTCCTTGCGAGCCCTGCGGCCAGCTGGGTGAACGGCACCACGGTGCGTGTCGACGGTGCATTTTGCCGTGGCGTCGACTTCTGATCGGGACCGCTCTAAAGCCCCTTGAATTCTGCGGGTCGCTTCTCCAGGAACGACTGGATGCCTTCCTCCCTGTCTTCAGTATTGAATGCGTACTGCTGGCCGAGGAAATCGAAGCGTCCGTGCACCTCCAGGCTGGTTTCGAGGGCCTGATAAATCATCATCTTTGAAATGGCGTTCGCTACGGGCGCGCCGTTGGTCATCTCGGCGGCAAACTCACGGGTCGCGTGGGCGAAGCCTTCCGCGGGCATGACTTCGTTGACCAAGCCGATGTCCTTTGCTTCCTCGGCACCAATGATCTTGCCGCCAAAAATCAGCTCACAGGCCTTGGCTGGTCCCAGCAGCTGTGTCAGCAGATAGGCACCGGCAGATTCGGGCGGAATGCCTCGCAGCGTCCACACCGCACCAAGCTTGGCATTGTCGGATGCCAGACGGATATCGCACGCGAGCGCCAGGCTCAAACCCTGACCGACGGCGGGACCGTTGACTGCGGCGATGGTGGGTTTCGGCATGTTGCGAAACGTGGCGGCAAAATCGATGGGTGCTGACGGTCCACGCGTGAGTTTGCCCATTGGCGTACTCTGTTCGCGCATTTCGGCGGAATCCGCCGGCCGCTGTTTGACGTCCTCTCCAGCGCAAAACGCGCGCCCGGCGCCGGTGACGACCAGTACCCGGGCCTGAGTGTCGTCTCGAATCTGCGCAAAGGCGTCGTTCAGCTCCACGCCCATCTGGCGGGTCATGGCGTTCAGCGACTCAGGTCGGTTGAGCGTGAGCGTCGCAATGGCGCCTTCGCGTTCGAGTATCAAAGTTTCGTATTCCATACTCAGGGCCTGTTCTGTTCCGGGTAGGGGAGTTTAGTGCGGAGGCGTCCAAGAACGAAACACTCGGCTTGTTGTGACGTCAGCTGATATCGGGTTGTCAGCCGCGTTCTTCGACCGTTTGCAAAATCATCTGAGTGAGCGTCCTCAGTAGCGTCTCGAGGTGCGGCATGTCAGACGCCGAGTGTTTGGCAGCGGACGAGGATCGCTGAACAAAATCTGACAGCTGTTTCGTGCTGATTCTTTTTTCTTTCAACACCTGCCGATAGGGCCGAAGTACGCTCTCAATAACAACGCGCGTGCGTTCTTCCTGGTCCTCGATTTCTTCTCTGGCAGCCCGGTTGAAGCCTTCTATGAAGTCTGCAGCGTTGGGAGACTCCAGAAGATTCAAGTAGGGCGCAACGACCGTGTGCTCGAAGATGACGTTCAGCTGTTCTTCCAAACCTTGAGTGTCCTTCAGGCCGGCTTTCACCCGGTGGAGGCTTCGATCTGAGAACAGCCTGATGGTTGCCCGGAGCACTTCTTCTTTGTTGGCAAAGGCGTTGTAGAGCGTTTGTCGCGCGACACCTGCCTCCTTCGCAATGTCGCTCATACTGGATCGCTGCACGCCATACCGCACGAAGACTCTGATCGCGGCTTCCAGTATGTCCTCTTGTTTCTTTGCCATGCCGGCCATCATTGACAATCGAATAAGAAATGTCCATATTGGCCATAAATGGACAAAAGAATAAATAATGTCCAAATGACTAAAACAGGGAGAAGCTATATGCGATTTTGTCGCTGCGCTCTTGCGAGCTTTTGTTTGATTGCGCTGGTTTCGAACAGCGCTTGGGCAACACAAGAAGGAGATGGGGAAATGAGTGTGGAAGAGATGGGCGAGAACTTTGCGGGTGCGTTCTTAGAACCGCTTCCGCAGCCCTTTGATAAAACACCGGCGGACTACGGCATGAAGTATCGCGATGTCGAGTTTGTCACGAGAGACGGTCTCACGCTCAAAGGCTGGTTGGTCGAGGAAGCAGCCGACAAGATGGTCATCATGACCCACTTCGGTTACCGGGCGAACAGATTCGGCTATCAGCTGAAGCACCAGCCCGAAGGCTCCAAGCCGTATGACAAAGAAATTGAGTTTCCCAAGGTCGCCAAGCGGCTGGTCGATGCGGGATACGGTGTGTTGATGTATGACCTGCGTAACCACGGCGAGAGCGATAAGACTGAGCTGGGGGTTGGGACGGGTGGACACGGCGAGCGCTTCGACGTCATCGCCGCGGTGGAATTTGTCGCATCTGCAGAGGCTACTGCAGGCAAACCCATTGGCCTTCTGAGTTACTGTTACGGTGCCAACACGTCATTTTTTGCGATGGAGGAAGATCAGTTGATCTTCAAAAACAGCGGGGTGAGGGCAATGGTAGCCCTCCAACCGTTGAGCAACGGCGACTACCTTCGATCTCTGGGCGTCTCCGACGAAGTTTATGAAGCGGCGGCAGAGTCCTACAAAACACGATCCGGAGGCTATCCACTACGCGCGAACATCGAAGGGGCTGCCAAGTCCACGGTAGTGCCCACTCGATTGGTCCAGGCGCGAAAGGATCCCAATACGAACTTGTCTTTCGTCGCGGAACTCTATGAAAACATACCCGTTGAGAAGGAGATGTACTGGCTCGAGGAGCCGACCCATCGATTCGACGGCTACAACTGGTTCGCCGATAACCCCCGGGACATGCTGGATTGGTTCGATGCACATATGGGTAACCAGACGTCTGAACGGGAATGAACGGTCCGCGGTTGTCAGGATTTGAGCTCTGCCGTTGGTGCGCGGGATGCCTCAGCAAAGCTCTTGAATTCGTTCATGTATGCGAGCGTTTGTTTCTTGAACATGCCAGGTGTGACGACTGTCAGTAGTTTCATAAACAGGTTTGTGGACCTGAAGTCTGAAACCAATATCCACCTTGTCTTGTCGTTTGGAAGGTCAAAGAACCGATTCTCAATCAGGTTCCAAACGCTGCCAGCTTCGTAGATACCGCTCACTTCGTCCGGGGGGCGCATCACTGAGATGGTCTCAACCACTGCTTGCTCCGATTTGCCTTGCTTGAGTATTTGCCGCGTTTTGGCACCCACCTCACCCGGTACGCCGCTGATGGGTTCCAGCCGTATCAGTCCAGGCATCCAGAGTGCCAGATTGTTCTGATCGAGAAAGAGCTCGAGCAGTCGAAGGCGAGGCACATCGACTTCGAGCTCGGTTTCGTAACGCATGCTACCTTCTCCCTTTCTTACGCCGCGTTTTGCCCCTTCCGATTTCCGTCTCAAGCGCCATGAGCTTCTGATCCCAGATACGGCTGAAGGGCACAAGCCAATCCTGCACTTCAAGCAATCGATCTGCGTTTAAGCTGTAGATTCGTCGTTGGGCGTCGGGGCGCACCGTTGTGAAAGCGTGCTCTCGCAGCACTCGCAGTTGATGTGAAACGGCAGGTTGCGTGATGCCAAATTCTTTGGAAATCACGGTCACCAGCTCTCCAGATGTTTTTTCGCCGTCGACCAGTTCTTCAAGTATTTTTCTTCGAACCGGATCACCCAGGATGTCGAGCGCGTGCATGGATTAGTCCGCCCCTCCTCTAAAAAACCTGTACGTTTTGTTGCCTGACGTACGAGCAACGTCTTCAGGGGTTCCGAACTTAACGTCGGCGTCTGCCCAGGCGTTGCTGGATGCACGGATGAACTCTTCTCCCTCGGAAGTTCTCGCCCAGACATTCTCGTTGAACGTGGCTGAGACTCCCGAAGAAGCAAGGTGTTGAGACAGACCCAATAACGAGATGTCCCAACCCACGCCCATCGCGCCAGGACCGAACTCCGCCAGAAAGGCTAGAAAGTCCGTTTCCTCATGAGCAATGTGCTCAAGGATCATTTGAGTTTCACTTTCGCCCACTGCTTCAAGCGTGACGTTGACCCAGCCGATCCCGCCGTTAAATTCCCATGTCAGTGCGAGGTGAGTAGGTGGTTTGCACACCTCGATAGCGCCATGCGCATTCCCTTCGATCGCATAGTGACCACCTTCTTCGAGTGTCCCGGTGACGTTACCAAACCATCGCCTGAGTCGCACAGGACTGACAAGCGCTTCCCACAGGTCTTGTACGTCGGTGAAGTAGACGGTTTTTGTGATGATTGCCCTGGCTTGCTTTCCTTTCCAATGAAGCGATTGGACCTGACGATCGATCGATAATCTGGGCATGGAGGGTATCAACTACAATTTATATAAATCATAATTTATATAAAGAAGCTGATCAATCATCCGAATCAAAATCAATCCGGCTGGAAGCCGCGCGTCAACCGGCTCTTGCGGCCTTCGCGTCAATCTCTGCTCTGATCTCCGCCTGGCGAGCGGGCGTGATGGGGAAGTTCCAGATGATGAGCGCGCCGCCCAGAAAGAAGATGGACGGGAAGGCTGAGAACAAAAACCTCAGGCCAAAGAGCTCATCCGGTCCGTTCACCGCGCCCGGTTCAGCATTGAAGCCGAGCAGGGCCAGGCCGAACATTGCGATTGCCGCCCCGAGCGAGGCGGTCGACTTTTGAGCAAAAGACCACGCTGAGAAAAAGAGGGCGGCGCGATTCTCGCCCGTGCGCAGGGTGTCATAGTCGATGACGTCCGCCTTCATGGCGTTGGGCAGCATTTGACTGAATCCACCCGAAGCGAATCCGGTCACGATGGTGACCGGAATCATCCACCAGATGTCTCCTTCACCCAACAACAGGTAGAAGGGGTGGGCAAAGGCAATCAGCGCGTATGCAGCAACGTATGCCCGGTGCTTGGATATTTTTGTCGACAGCCACACCCAGAACGGCACGGAGACGAAGCTCGTGACCATGTAGATGCTCAGGATATAGGGTGTTTTGTCTTCCGCGCCCAGGACATCGGCAACGAAGAAGAGGTACAGCGGCGTGGTGATGTTCAAGCCGACGTAGCCGATCATGAACGCAATCACCAGGCGCAGGAACGGGCCGTTGGTGAACATGAGCTTCAGGCCGTCGATGACGTTGACGCGCTCCTGCGGCGGCCGCACCGGCTCAGGCACTTTGCTGATGGTCGTCAGAATACAGATGGGCATCAGGATGATGATCGTGATGCCGACCAGCTCCAATACCGACTTCGTATCGGTGGAATACGCAAACAGGACCGCCGCGGTGATGGGAATGAACTGCGTTGCGAAGTTCCCGACGATGCCCGCCTGCGCGCGCCAGCCGGTGATTCTCGAGCGTTCGTTGTAGTCGGTCGAAAGTTCTGCGCCCCACGACCAGTACGTGATGATCACCATGGTCTGGCCCAGACCCAGAACCAGCATCCACAGCAACATATGAGTGCCGCCGGCGCCTTCCGGTGGCATGAAGAGCATATAGATCGCCAGCATCATCACTGGAGCCGAAAGGAACACCCATGGTTTGCGTTTACCCCAGGGCGTCGGGAACCGATCGCTGACATAGCCCATCAGCGGATCGGTTATGACGTCGACGATGCGGGCAACCAGGATATAGATGCCAACCAGCTCCAGCGGCACGCCGACGTCGCTGGTGTAAAAGCGTGGGATAAACACCAATGCGGGGAAGAAACCCATCATCACCGGCATTTCGGTCACGCTGTAGTAGAAGAGTGTTGAGTTCTTGAGCCGTGGTTCTTTGTTCTTCACGCACGCCGCCTTACTGGTACGTGACTTGTTAAACACCAACCCGGGCAGGAATGCAACGCGCGGTCCGCCTGTGTCGCACGATCTCCGGTCTCCCTTGACCAGCCCATGCCGCCGTATGACCATAAGATCAACTTGAAAAATCCAGGGAGACAGCGCGATGTGTGACGAAGATACCGTAAGAGAATCAGATGAGTACCTGAGCAACCTGTCTCGCCGGCGGTTCAATACCTTCGCCGCCGCCACGGTGGCCATGACGCTGCCGGGTGCGGCAAACGCGCTGGCGCTGACCAGCACCGACGTTGAAATCACCACCCCTGATGGCGTCTGTGATGCCATGTTCGTTCACCCGACCGAAGGCAAACATCCCGCAGTTCTGATGTGGCCGGATATCCTTGCGCTGCGTCCCGCGTTCCGGCAAATGGCGGCGCGTCTTGCAGAAAACGGCCACGCGGTACTGGTTGTGAACCCGTATTACCGCGATTCTCGCGCACCCGTGATTGAGATTGGTGCGAGCTTCCAGGACGAGTCCACCCGAGAGACCGTGATGCCGATGTACCGTAACCTGTCAGCGGACACGCATAAGACGGACGCCAAAGCGTTTGTCGCCTGGCTCGACAAACAGTCGGCGGTGGATACCGGTAAAAAGGTGGGCACCATGGGCTACTGCATGGGCGGTCCCATCATCATGCGTACCGCAGCTGCGGTGCCTGATCGGATTGGTGCCGCGTGTTCGTACCATGGCGGTGGTTTGGTTACGGACAAGGCCGACAGTCCGCACCTCCTCATCCCGAAGATGAAAGCACAATTCCTGATTGCAGTTGCCGACAATGACGACGAACGTGATCCCAACGCCAAGGTGGTGCTGCGGGAAACCTTCGACAAGCACGGGCTCGAGGCCGAGATTGAAGTGTACGAGGGTGCCATGCACGGCTGGTGTGTGCTCGATTCCCGCGTCTACAACCATCAGGCGGCAGAGCGCGCCTGGGCGCGGACGCTTTCGCTGTTTGAGCGAGCGTTGTAAGGCTAACCCGCGGTATCGGCGGCGAGGTCCGCTGCCGTGTCCTCTTTCTCTCCGCGTGTGAAAAGTTGCCCGAGGTCGTGGAGGATGAGGTAGCCGGCTGGGACCACCAGCAGCGTGACGAGGGTGGCAAAGAGGACACCGAAGGCAAGCGAGACGGCCATGGGCACCAGAAACTGCGCTTGCACGGACGTGTTCAGCATCAACGGTGACAGACCGACGAACGTCGTGATCGAGGTCAGGATGATCGGGCGGCAGCGGGAGACAGAGGCGTGGATCAAGGCCTCCACCATGTGCTCACCTTGCGCGCGGCGGAGATTGACGTTGTGCACCAGCACCAGACTGGAATTGACCACTACACCTGATGCGGCGACCACGCCCAGAATCGACATCATCGCCAAACCGGATACCAGGCCGAACGTTTTCATGATCAGGTGACCCCACACGGCCCCCATGAAGGCAAAGGGGATCACGCTCATGATGATCAACGGCAGGGTGTACGCCCGCAGTGGAATTGCGAGCATGGCGTAGATCACGAAGAGTGCAATCAGGTACAGCGGTCCGAGGCTGGCGATCGACTCGCTCTGATCGGCCTGCTGGCCCTCCAGGCTGTATGAGACGCGGGGGTGGTTGGCCATCAGCGCCTGCATGGGCCCTGCGTTGAGATCGGCAATGACTTCGTTCGCGGTGATCTGGCTGCGGTCCACGTCAGCGATAACGTTCACCACCCGGCGCGAATCGGCGCGTTTGATTGATGAGAAGCCGCGGCCGAGTTCAGCGCGGGCCACCGTGTCGAAAGGGACTTCGTAGCCCTGCGGCGTGCGGATGCGCATCGTGTCCAGCGCACCCAGCGTGCGGCGCTCGTCCGCCGTGTAACGTACCATCACACGCACATCGTCGCGCCCGCGTTGTATGCGCTGCGCTTCTTCTCCGTAAAACGCCTGACGGACCTGCCGCGCGAGATCAGCCAGCGTCAGGCCCAGCGCTTCGCCCGAGGGCAGAATCGACAGCTTCAGCTCCTGCTTACCTGAGCGGAACGAGTCGGTGATGTCGAGCACGCCGGGGTAGGTTGCCAGCTTGGCGCGTAGATTGGCCGCAATCTCCCGCAGCTCATCCACGTTGTCCCCTTCGAGCTGTATGTCGATGTCGTTGCCCGCGGTGAAAATTGTGGAATTGAACTTCAGCTCCACGGCGTCGGCGATGGGGCCGTTGACCTCGCGCCAGATATCGGCAACCTCACGGGTACGGATCGCGCGCGTCTGACTGGGGGTCAACTGCATCACGACCTCGCCCAGATGCCCGGTTGCCGTCCCGGTTGGCGTCACCGATGCGCTAGGTGGGCCGTTGCCCGCGCTGGGATGGTCGCCCACCGCGGCCATGATGTGGGTCACCGGCGGCGCGTTTGCGTATTCGGCATTGAGCCTCGCTTTCACTTTCTGTGCGGACGCTTCCAGAAGCTCGACCGCTTCGTCGGTCACCCGCGCGCTGGTCCCGAGCGGCATCGTCAGGGTCGCGACCACCTGGTCCGACGCGAGCGGCGGAAAGAAAGAGAATGGCAAGCGCCCGCTGGCGAGGATGGCAAACGCGGAAATCAGCGCCACGAACGCAACGGAGGCGGTCACGTAGCGCAGCTCCAGCGCGTTGTGCACAGCCTGGTGAAAGCGCGTACGTACCCAGCGTTCGAACCCTCGTGCAAACGCACTCTGAAACTTCAGCACTCGCGCAGCGACAGGACGCCACGCGCCCGCGGCGTGCATCGCCAGAAAGACGGCGAGCGTGCCGATCGCCAGCGCCAGGTAGCTGCGTACGTCGGATGCAAAGCCCAGCAGAAGGATCGCGAAGATTGGCACCATCATCATCCCGACCTCTGCCGCCGGGTCTTTCACGCTGGTGTGGCCGAGGTGTGCGGGCAGCACCATCTGCGACTCGATGAGGGAGAAGACGAGGCAGCAGATGACGGTCAACGCGATTACCGTCATGACCTGACCCATGTACCCAACGCCAAAAATCAGCGGCGTAAAGGCGGCCACCGTCGTCAGCACGCCGAACGTCACCGGGATGGTCACGCGTTGCGCGCCTTCGATGGCGCCTTCCAGCTGGCCGAAACCTTCCTGGTGACGAGAGTGGACGTTTTCGCCGACGACAATGGCGTCGTCCACGAGAATGCCGAGCACCAGAATGAAGCCGAAGAGCGAAATGGCGTCGATGCTGAGACCAATCACGTTGATGAGAAACAGCGCACCCAGAAACGCAACCGGTACGCCCACGCTCACCCAGAACGCCAGGCGCGGGCGCAGGAACAGCGCCAGCAGCACCAGTACCATGAGAAATCCCTGGCGGCCGGAGTCGAGCAGCGTGTTCAATCGATCGCTCAGCATCACCGAGTCGTCGTTCCAGATGGTGAGCTCCACACCCTCGGGCAGCTGTGCCTCGGCGATGTAGTTCTTCACCGTTGCCGCAATGTGCTCCAGGTCCTGCTCGCCGATGCGCTGTACGCGAATGAGTGCGGCGGGTTTGCCGTTGAAGCGCAAGGATTGATCGGTGTCGGCAAAACCGTCGATGACTGAGGCGACGTCTTTCAGATAAAGCCGGGTGCCATCCGCCCGGGTTTTTACAACCAACTCCTGGAACTCGTCGCCCCAGTAGGCCTGGCCCTTGGTGCGCAGCAACACCTCACCGGCTTCGGTTTTGATGGCGCCGCCCGGGAGGTCGAGGGAGCCTGAGCGCACCGCTCGCGCGACCTCGTCGAAAGTCAGCCCGTTGCGGCGCAGCGATTCTTCCGAGACTTCGATGGAAATCTCGTAGGCGCGCGTATTCGAAACTCTCGCTTGCGTGACGCCGGGGAGCTGGGTGATGTCGTCTCGGACTTGGTGCCCCAGCTCTTTCAGCGTCCGCTCGTCCTGCGGTCCGGTGATCGTGATGTCCAGTACGTTCCGCACCGGCTCGAGCAGATTGATGATGGGTTTCTCGGTCTCTTCGGGGAACGTGTCGATGGCGTCCACGCGGTTCTTCACGTCGTCGAGGGCTTTTGATTCGTCCGCATCTTCAAACAGCTCAACGCTCACGCTGCACTGGCCTTCGTTGGCGTTGGAGGTGATCTCTTTGACGCCCTCGATGCCTTCGAGCTCTTCTTCGATCCGCACGCAGACCCCTTCCTCTACCTCTTCGGGCGCGGCGCCCAGATAGGGCACCGTCACCGTGATGACCGGCAGATCGATGTCGGGGAAGGACTTCATGGGGATCTGGGGAATGGTGACCAGGCCGCCGAGAATGATCAGCCCCATCAGCAGATTGGCTGCCACGTGATTGTTGGCGAACCAGGCGATGATGGGTTTCATGAGCCGACTGCCTCGCCGCCGTAAGCGGTGCTCACGGCTTCTGTCGGGCGAACGGGGCGCACCGCCATGCCGGGCACCGCGTTCGTTACGGTCGACAGCACAACCACGTCACCGGCGGTGAGGCCGCCGGTCACGTACACGTCTTCCTCCACGATGCGCAGAATCTCTGCGTTACGAAATTCCAGCGTGTTGTCCTCACGCACCACGTAGAGCTGATCGTTGTTCTGGAGCGCCGAGCGGGGCAGAACAAACACGTTGTTCACCATGGGCCCTTGGATCGCGGCTTCCACGAAGAGACCCACCGCCAGCGGCGGCCGATCGCCGATGGTTTCGTAGGGCGCATCCACCCGGGCAACCAGATTGATCATACGGGTCTGTGGATCGAGCTCCCCTTCGGTGCGAACGATCGTGCCCTCCCAGGAATGTTCCTGCCCGGCAAACGCCGCGCGCAGGAGCGCCGTAGGCCGTTGCTCGGACATGCCCTGATCGAGGGCCAGGTCCAGATAGGCCAGCTCTTCGTCATGCACGGGCAGGCGCACCTCAGCGTAGTCGATGGCATATATAGTTGCTACGGAGGCGCCTCGATTGACAAACTGTCCCACGTCCACGCGCTCAGTCCGCACGCGACCGTCATAGGGCGCACGCACCTGCGTGCGGGCCAGATCGCGTTCTGCCCGCGCAAGCTGCGCCTGCGCCTGGCGCAGGCCGGCTCTGGCAACGTGCAGCCGATTCAGCGCTTCGTCGCGCAACGATTCGCTGGTGGATTGGCGCTGCGCCAGGTCCTGCTGACGGGTGTGCGCACGCTGCGCGTTCTGAAACTCGCTGCTGGCTGAAGCAACACCGGCGCGGGCCTGCTCCAGCGCCAGTTCGTAGTCGAGTGGGTCAATCTCGAAAAGCACGTCGTTGGCTTTGAAGAATCCGCCGGACACCATGGCTGGAGAGATTCGCACAATGCGTCCGGCCACTTCGGGCACCAACTCGCTTTCGGTGCGCGGCAGCACCGTGCCGTGCGCGCGGGTTGCGAGGCGGACAGCCTGGGCTTCAGCCACCCACGTGCGCACCAGCGGTGAAGACGGTGGTGGCGCCTGCGACTCGAGCGTCGGTCCCGTGGCAACAATCAGCGCGGCGAGACCAAAACCCGCCAGGAGGATGACAATGGGCAGAATGATCCGTTTCATGAGGTGCGCTCCTGCTCGAGCCCGGCGACGACATAGTCCACCAGGCGGTCCAGCGACCCCACGAAGTCAGCGCGTTCAGCCGTCAAACCCAGCGGTGCCCGGAACCGCAGCAGCTGGATCATCGCGCCGATCGTGAAATGAAAACGCCAGCGCAATTCAGCCGGCGGCACGTCGGGCAGGGCTTGGCCCAGAGCGGTCAGATAGCGGCCGGCAACGCCAGAGAATTCGCCCTCCAGGAGCGGTTTGGTCAGCGACTCGGGTTCGGCGTAAATACGGCCAATCAGGTCCGGCAGTACGTCCAGCAGGTCGTCGGCTTCCGCGCCGTACATGGGACTCAGGAAGGCGTACACCACGTCGCGCACCGAAAACGGCGCTTCCTGCCGTTCCAGCGCATCCAGCGCTTCGAGCCGGCCGCGCTCGACGGGCTCGATACGCCGGTGAAACACGGCGGCCAGGAGGTCGAATTTGGAGCCGAAGTGATAGTGCGCGGCGGCAAGGTTCACATCAGCGGCTGTAGTAATGGCGCGCAGCGACGTCGCCGCGTAGCCGTGCTCGATGAAGAGCGACTCCGCCGCGTCGAGAATACGCTCGCGGGTACTGCTGGCCCCGCGTGTTGCTGCCACAGGCATCTGGCCTCCCGGCTGATTCATTCAAACGACCGTTTAAATTTAGCTCAGGTTGAGGGGCTTGGCAATTCAAATGGTGACGGTGTCGAACAAAACCACTGGTTCTGACCGGGCGACTGCCGGATTACCGATGAAAGCCGCGTCTAACTCGTGTAAAAACACCAGCGACTTTGGCCGGAGCACTATCCTCGCCGGCATTTGGTTGCACCAGGTTCGTAACTCTCCAGAAAGTAGTTCATCGGACCGGGTTCATGGTCCAACGCCAGTCAGTTGCCGGGGGTATCTTGGCCACGGTCGGATAAAGCCGTGACCTAACCCCTGAGTACCGCTAGCCTGCCTGTTGGAGGCTTTCCTCGTTTCTCTCGAGCGGTAATTTGATGGTGAACTCCGTCCCTTGATCTGCGCTCGAGATAAGCGATATGTGTCCTCTGTGCTGATCTGTGATCACTGACCTTGCTATCGCGAGACCCTGTCCTGATCCTTTGCCGACGCTTTTTGTCGTGAAAAAGGGGTCGAACACCTTGGCCTGAATATCCTCTGGAATACCGGAGCCGGAGTCTTTGAATTTGACGATCAAGCTGTCTTCGCCGACTCGAGTTGAGATTTGAATCTTACCCTTGCTGTCGGAGCCGCCGACTACGTTTTCGATTGCATGCGCCGAGTTCACGATCAGATTCAGCCACACTTGATTCAAAGCGGAACGTACAGCGGGAATGGGTGGGGCAGTGTCGTCGAAGTCTGTCTCCACGTCGGCAACGTATTTCCACTCGCTCTTAGCGATGGTGATCGTATCTCGTATGGCGGCGTTTACGTCTGTGGCTTCGAGGTTTTCCGCACCGGGGTGTGCGAAGTTTTTCATCGCAAGCACGATGTTGGCAATCTGTTCGAGACCAGA
This sequence comes from Pseudomonadales bacterium, assembly GCA_028285415.1. GTDB lineage: Bacteria > Pseudomonadota > Gammaproteobacteria > Pseudomonadales > Azotimanducaceae > UBA4421. The sequence continues at coordinate 508,589 of JANQPF010000009.1, read as the reverse complement.
TCGGGCTTGGTTCAAAGCCAGTGGGACTTCCTCGCGCAGGTATGCCATATCAGCTTTTTCCCAATCGGATTGCAGCGAGTTGGGGTCCAAATCGCCACTCTCCTGAAATGCATTCAAGTGATCGAATAGGGGTTCTATATCGTCCCATGCCTCTCCCATAAACTGCAGATTGTTTGATGCGTATTGTGTCGGTGTGTTGATCTCGTGTGCGATTCCAGCGGCGAGTTGTCCCACCGATTCAAGTTTTTGTGCCTGTGCGAGTTGACTTTCCAGTTTTCGACGTTCTGAAACATCTCGCGCAATCACAAGGTACTCTGGAGCGTGTTGCTGTTCGTTAGCGATCGTACCAACTGAGAACTCCAGCGTTTTTACATCACCTTGAGCCGAATTGAGAGACAGGTCGAAGTCGTCCTGTTCCGATGGATCTTGCATCTTTGATATCGAGAGGATTTTCGCCGTGTGTTGGGAAGGTGGGTGTGTGTTGCCGATGAGCTGGCCCAAGTCGTAGTCGAACATGTTAGCGTATGCGTCGTTTGCGAAGAGAACAGTATGGTCGCCTTCCAGAACCATCACGCCTTCCTTCGCACCGACCAACGCCTCCGACAATCGTGTCAACGAACGCTGTTGAGCTTGGTTCTCATCGATCACTTCGCGTAGATGCAGCGTTGTGTTCTCCAGCACTTCTGTTCGCTCTTTAACCAGAAATTCGAGCCGGTCGTTGAATTTTTTCAGTTCGGTGCTGTGTCTTAGTGCAAGCTGCACCGCACGAAAAAGCAGCAAGATCAAAATAAGCGAGTTGCTCAGCAGAACAAGTCGCCAACGGTTTGCTTGAGCGGCGGCTTCGTGGTGGATTTCAGTGGCTGTATCGTATTGTGTTCGAACCTCTCGCTCCAGGTTGTCATCTGTTATGTCTATCAGGAGTTGGTGGACATCCTCGCTCGATTCCTCAAGGACATAAGCGTGTCGCAGCATCGCGGCCCATTCGTCAGCCGCAACCTCAGACGAAAATTGAAAACCAGAAACTTCCAACAAAGTGTCCTGCATGTTTGATTTGGAGAGTTCGTCGCGAATCGATAGCCTCGAAAGAACTGCTCGAGAGAGCGCACCTTCGACAGCACGCTCTTCGGGAGTTAGCTGTTTGAGAATGTCCTCACTGTTCATTCGATAGATGACTTGAATGCTGTTTCTCGCCGCGTTCCGGTAGACCGCAAGGCGTTCTTTGAAACGTTCGGTTTGTTCTAGTTTGGATGCCATTGTTGACGTTAGTTCAGCTCCGAGTGATTCGTTTGCGATGAACCTCGATGTTGTTTTGAGCACAGCTGCCATATGGTCGAACGTAACGCGGCGTCCGTTTGCCAGCAGGAGTGCCTCCCGCTCTATTGCGTTGTTGTATACCAGCAGTTGTTCCAGCAAGCCGGTGGCCTTCCAGAATGCAGGCAGGCCATCGAGACCGGATTTGAAATAGGAAAAGCAAACAGCACCGGAAAAAAACAGCAATGAGAGCGTGAGTACAAGATGCTTCTTCACTTCAACCTCTCATCAACTTGTCCCTCAAGAGAGGTAAGAAACGCCACCAGGTCGATAATCTGTTGCTCCTCCAGCTCGAGGCCAAGTTGGTATTTCGCCATTATGGTCACGGCCTCGCTCAGCGAACCCACTGAACCATCATGAAAATAGGGCGCGGTCAGCGATACGTTTCGCAGGGAAGGGACCTTGAATACATGGATGTCGCGATCCTCACCGGTCACGTTGTACCGACCTAGAGACTCAGGAGGAGGCTCTCCATGCCTGGCGTAGAAGTTTTCGTACACTCCGAATCGCTGAAACATGTTGCCCCCAACGTTTTTACCCTGGTGGCAGGAGATGCAACCGAGTGCTGTAAAGAGTTCAAACCCATTTTTTTCAGACTCAGTAATCGCACTCTCCTCGCCTTTGAGGTAGCGATCAAATCTAGAGTTGGGCGTCACGAGTTGGCGCTCGTAGGCGACGATTGCTGCTTTGATCGCGTGCTCGTTGATCTGATCAAAACCTGCAGCGTTAAACCTCTGCAACATTTCTGCGTCACGGCTGAGTTTTGAAACGATGTCCGGCCAAGTTGTTGCCATTTCGAGGTGATTGCTGATTGGTCCGTCGACTTGTTCTAAAAGGGATCCTGCTCGACCATCCCAGAACTGCGCAAAATTGAGGGATGCATTCAGAACGGTTGGTGAATTGTGTGTCCCTGTTCTTCCGTCAATGCCCGTTGATACCTGGTGGCCGTCGTCACCGCCACTCGCAACGACGTGACACGTTGCACACGAAACGGTGTCATCGGCGGAAAGTCGTGTGTCGTGAAACAGCTGCTTTCCCAACATTACGAGAGATGTCGGGTTCAAGGTCCTTTCCGGTATGGGGGCTATCCCCGATTGATATTGAGAAGTGGAATCAACCACCTGCATGACCGGTGGGCGCGTAAGCTCTTCCCGTTCAGAGCAGGCCGCGCACACGATAACCAAAAACATAGTTGGGCATATGCGGCTTGAACGAGGTGCAACACAATCTGGGACAAACTTGGCCATAACGTCGCGGGTGCTTTGAACTAGTCTACTTTTAGATTAGGCAACGACGGATTGGATAAACGTCCAGAGTTGCGACAAATTCTGTGAGAGGAAGAAGTGATATGGAGACTGAAGCGGCAAAGATTCTGTTCGTTGATGATGAACCCGCCGTTCTGGACGGTATTCGAAGGACCCTGCGAAAATCGTTTGACCTGTCATTCGCAGAGAGTGGGCCGCAGGGCCTCGATAGCATTAGGAATGAGGGGCCATTTGCGGTTGTCGTCTCTGACATGCAGATGCCAGAAATGAACGGAGCCGAGTTTCTTTCAGAGGTACGGCGCGAAACTCCCGAAACAGTCCGCATCATGCTGACCGGAAATGCAGACCAACAGACGGCCGTCACTGCGATAAATGATAGTGACGTGTATCGATTCTTGACAAAACCATGTGAGCGAGAGGAGTTGGAAAGTGTCTTACGAGATGCGGTAGCTCACTTTCAGCAACGTCGCGTCGAAAAAGATCTGCTTGAAAGAACCGTCCAGGGCAGCGTAGATCTTCTAGCGCAACTGTTGTCTCTTTCTAACCCGCAAGTGTTTGGCAAGAGCCAACGCCTTGCTGATCTAGCCGAGAGACTCGCGAAAGAAGCCGGGTTTTCGTGCGACTGGAGTTTGCGTACCACGGCGTTGCTGTCCCAGATTGGCTGTATCAACGCAGACGGAGAACTCGTTGAACGCCTGACGAAGGGGACGGCTTTGGAGCCCGATGTGATTGAGGAGTACTACGAGCATCTCAAAGAGGGTGCTGATTTGATGATGAGAATTCCACGTTTTGAGTCGGTCGCGCAGAGCATACAGTGTCAGCTGCACAATGCCGACGGAACAGGGTATCCCAGCGAGAGTTATCTCGATGTTCCTCAAGCGGCCAAGGTGTTGCGCGTCTGTTTGACCATCGACGAAGCGCAGTGCCAGGGACGTTCTGTCAGCGACACGTTGCTGATTCTTGATAAACAGAAGGCCTGGTATGACGAAGATGTGTTGAGTGCAGCGGGCCGGGTTCTCGGCGAGCCCAGGCAATCCGATGGAGAATCAGTCGAGATTTCAAGATTGGTGGACAACATGGTACTGATGGAAGACGTACACACCGCAGATGGTGTGCTCCTTGTCTGCCGCGGTTGGGAAACCAACGAGACCGTTCGGAAACACCTCCTGCGCGCCTGCGAAAACGGTAGCATCCCGGATCGGGTAAACGTAACGTGTCTAGCCTAGTCCGAATTCTCGAGCGGTACCGTCCACCACCAGCCATCATGCCTCGTACCTGGTTGCGGTCGTCACCCAGGGGTTGATCTAAGCTGCAAGCAGGCTTCGGTCGTTGTTTCCGTTATTCCGATGGACTCAAGGTACCCGCGGTCCAGTTCGGCATCTGCGTTGGCCTGCCCGGTATTTGCAATGGCGTTAGCAATGTGGACAGCGGAAAGCGGGGTAACCGACCTGTTACAGGCCTCAATCGGGTTGTGGTGGTACGCGACGGCTTCAACGACGGGTAGGTAGAAACCCCACAATGTCAGAGTGTAAGCACCGAGATCTGCGTGTGAGCACCCAAGAAGGTCTTGCTCAGCGCTGGTGCGAGTCACCATACCACTACCCACCAGTGTTTTGATGGGATTGGTGGCATGAGGCAGCTCGCTCAAGATCAGGAGCTGGCCAATGTCGTGCAGCATACCGGCGAGTCGCGCTTGATCGATCGATTTGCGATCAAGGCCGAGTTGTTCAGCCACGTTCGGTGCTATCTCGCTGACAGCCAGGCAATGGTCCCAGAGCGCCGTATACTCCTGCTGATCGCAAACTTCCTCGAATGCCGAAAACACCTGGGCGCTGACAATAAGTGTTCGCAGCGTGTCGATTCCCAGGGCGGTCGCTGCTTCGGCTGGAGATGAAATCTCTGAAGTTAGTCCGAAGTGGGCAGAGTTGACCAGCTGCAGTACCTTGCTCGTCATGCCAACGTCTTGAGCGATGATTTCCCCAACTCGCGCCAATGATCCCCCTTCCCGAGCCGCTTCCATCGTGACTTCCGTATACAGTGTTGGCAGAGAAGGAATGGAGGTCAATGACTGAACGACTTCGAGCAGCTCGGGATTGCTCACACGCTCCTGTAGCCTGGTGATGCTGTCGATCGATTGAACAAGCTGTGAAGGTTCGCACGGCTTCGCAAAGTACTGGTGTGCGACACTCGCTGCCTGAAACTGCATGTCAGAATCGGCATAGCCCGATAGGCCAATCCGAACCGCCCTCGGGCAGTGCTCACGGCACGCTTTCAGCACATCAATCCCACTGATTTTTGGCATCCTCATGTCGGATACGATGACGTCGAATGACTCTTCTTTGATTCGACCCAGGGCTTTCTCCGGGTCGTCCTCGAAGGACATTTCCCACACCTCGCGCATTGATCGCAGCGATCGTTTGAGACCTTGCAGAACCAGAATTTCGTCGTCGACGAAGAGAATTTTCTTCACGATTGGAGCCTTGGTCTGGCGTTGTACTCTCAGCGTAGGTCATGTGAAGTGCCGCAACATGTCCTTAGTTGCGACAATACGGGAAGGAGGGGCGTGCGGATCCGGGAGTTGTTGATGTACCGATCGGATTTGCGCTAGCGATCAACAATCAATCGCTGTTGAGCGATAAAGCCTGTGAGCCGTCCGCCACTACGTAGCGGCTCGACCACGAGATCTATTCGGTATGGAGTCAGCTCGCGTGTGTAGTTGGTGATCTGGACCCGAACTGGTGTTCGATTGATGTGGCTTTGCCTCAAGAGGTTCCGGGTCTCGGCGTCGGTGTCCGCCCCGTGGAGTAAAGTTGCCGGACGTTCGCCTACGCACTCGTTGAGTTCGTAACCGCTGAATTCTGTAAACGCCGCATTAACCCACTCAATCTCCCCTTGGATATTCGTGAGCACAATTCCCACGGGTTCTTCTGGGACTAACAGTTGATCGACTCTTTTTGCCAGGTCTCTCGAGAGCCGTTGTCCAAGTTCCGAAAGATAAACCCGCTTGGAGCGTCGATCTTTGGCGGCTTCTACACGTAGCAGATCAAAGCCTTTTCGATGCTCGGTACCTTGTTGGCGCATGAGGCTTATTGCTCTGGAAACGGTTCTGCGATCGATGTTCAGGTGCTTCGCAAGAGATCGGATCTCTACGGGAATGCCCTGCCGTTCGAACTCGATGACTGCAAGCAGTATTCGGAGATGTGTCAGGTTCGCGTAGTGTCCGGTGCTTTCTTCCAGTAGCTCTAAGATCTCACGAACGAGTCGTAAGTCTGAAACTTCCATGTGTCTCCAAGGGCATCTCGCGCTCGAACGTTACGGCTAGATTGGTAGATTTGGCAATAAGCGTTTTCCACGGTGGCAGGGCAGCTATTTTTTGTCTGACGAAGCGCTTGAGGTGCACGTTTGGAGCCGAAACCGGGTAGGCGTTCAACAACTCGATCCTTTGTGCAACGATGGTCGTGCTCAAATTCGCACCTGCACCCGTATCCCCGTGACGTTGTAGTTCTCATCCAATCCATTGCGATTGGGTTGAGTTACAATGCGCGAGTGATTCAACTGAACGCGTACCTGGTCGCTGATGAGCCAGCCTGCGCCGACGGTGAACTCGCGCCCTTCACCACCGGTGACGGAACCATCTTCCAGATCCAATTCGCCATAACGCAGGGCAAGCTCCAACGCGCCCCACTCAGCCTTGGGAACCAGGCCGCGATAGACGCCGCGTGAGCGGCTGTAGCGATAAGGTTCGCCGCCGATTGCCGTGGTTACGGTGACGTAATAGCTGTCAAAGGTGAGGTCCTGGCCGGTGCGTTTCATCTTACTCTGGGTAGCCTCACCTTGAATACGAAATGTGCGATAGCTCAACCCCACTTCCTGGTTGAAGTTTCTCAGCTCATCGACGTTTGCCATCGATCGGGTGTCCAGCACGCGCCGCTCCGCCAGTCTCGTGAAAGGCCGGGCGCGGTAACGAGTCACCTCATCATCGTCGATGGTGCGATGTTCGAATCCGGCCCCAAGATGCAGGTGGACGGCCGTGTCTTGCAGCGGCGCGAACGTGACGCGACCCAGCATACTGGTCCCGGGTGCGGTTCTACGATCAAGGTTATTGAGTTCATCCTCAAACACCCCCACCGATGCGCTCCATTGATCATCCCATTGCCGGTAAGACACGCCCTGCAGGAGGCCGGGACGCAGCACGCTGGCAATCGAGCGTTCCATGAACGCAAGGTCAGACGAGCTTTCACTGTCTTCCATCCCGAACGGTGCCACCTGATTTCCCACGCGGATCCGCTTTCGTTCAAGCCCGCGGTACTCGATAAACAGGTTCTTGAACCCTTCGGAAACACCGAAATCATAGTCGGCGCGCAGTCGCCAGTCCGACCAATCCACACGGTTGGTGATGCGCGCCCGACGAAAATCGGTCTCGGTGTCCGACGTGGCGACGTCGGGGTCGTCGCTGTAGATCCCATCTGCGTGCAGCCGTATGCCGCTCTTGAATGTGACTTCACCCCAACGCATCTGGAGTCCGTCTTTCGCATCGATCGAGACCGATCGAGCGTGGGCCGGGATGGTGATTAGAACGAGAAGCGAAAGTAAAACGAACTTCATGGCAAAGTCTCCAACGTTGGATCGAACCGCATACGGCGCACGAGTCGACAGAAAGCAAAAACACGGGTAGCCAGCTCGCCGTTCAAGGCGCACTGATGAAAATTGTGTCCACAGCCCGGCATGATCTGAAGCACGTGCGTCGACTCTGTCGACGCGTTGTCCTCCAGATGCTGGTGCCACCACAGGGCACGATCAAAACGCGTTTTGCCCTGTACCGGATTTACTTTCGGATGGTTTCGTACTGAGGCATCCAGACTATGATCTGCCTCACCAACCAACGTTAACGTCGGGAGGTTCAACAGCCGTTCGGCTTTGAAGTCGAGGGCTTGAAGGCGCGCGGTGGCAGCCAACCCGTAGGGATAGCGTTCGTCGTCGTCGAGCGGCGTATACCATCCGGCCGAGTCGCAGATGAGCGCGCTCAAGCGCTCGCCGTAGGCCAGCGCAAACCGATGGGCGAACTGAGCGCCACCCGAAAAACCGAACATCGGGATCTGTTCCGGCAGCCGAAAGCCCAATCCACCCAGGTCATCCAGCACGCTCAAGAGTGCGTGATCCGCTCGTCGCCCCAGGCCTTCCCTGCCGAGGCGTTGATAGTCCTGGTATTGCACGGAGTCGAAAATCGGCGCGATGAGGTTGTAACCGCTGAGTTGCGCCACCTCGCCAAACCAGCGAAGCAGACCGTCGACGTCACGATTGATGCCATGCACCAGAACCAACCAGTGCGACGACTCTGCGTCGGTCACCAGCAAGTCGTAGTTCATCGCGCCATCTTCCAAAGACTGTGAGTAGCGTTGGGGGAAACTATTCATGCCGCCACCTCTGCCTGTGAGATATGTACGGACTGGTCTTCGACGTGCCAGACCTGGTCTGCGACCGCGACCAGGTGGTTTGACTGAGCAGTGAAAATGACGATGCCAGCGTAACTCTTGATCAGCTTGGCGATGGCTCTGCGCGAGTCCGGCGCGAGGTCCCTGTCCGCTCCTTCGATGAGGACAACGTCTGGGGTGCCGAGGATGGCGCGGCACCATCGCAGTTGAGTCCGCTGTTCGGGCGTCAGCCGTGTTTCCAGTATCGAACGGCGCGTATCGAATCCGGCAGCCAGTGACTCGATCCAACCGGCTACCCCCGTTGCGTTGCAGGCGCTTCTCAGCGCTGACTTCTTGGCTTTCTGGGCCCGGTAGCGAAGGTTTTTGCTGAGCGAGCCTTCGATCAGCGGATCGTCCCGTAGCACAAGACCAATCTTCTCTGCTCGATGTCGCTCGCCGAACTGATCGACCGGCACGTCGCCCAGCCGAATGAGTTCGCTGGTGGGCAGATGACCCGCTAACGTCAAGAAGACCTGCCGCAGCGTGTGTTCGTCATCGCCGGATATCGCAATGCTGGTCCCGGGTGCAACGGTCATCGGGGGCAGCTGCATACCGCTCGGCAGCGTGCCGGCTTGCAGCGTGAGAATGGGTGCTCCCTCACTCGCCGACACCTCTGCGTCCGTTTTGAGTGGGTGCACCAGCGGGGAAATTTTCGCTGCCGCAACTTCCGCACTTTGCCAATACTCAAAGACGCGCGTGAGGTCTCGTAATGCGCCTTGCAACAAGCTCACCAACAACAACGCGAGTATCAAAGTCCCACCGTCGGCACGGTCGCCCATCCACACCAGCACCACGATGGCAATCAAACCCGCGCGGGCGGTGAGCTCGCCCGCAGCCCGCAACGCACCACTCCAGAAGCCGCGATCGGTTTGCCTGGCGCTCAGCGCCAGGCTTGCCCGCTCGAGCCTGGATCGCTCGCTGGCTGTGCGGCCCGAGCGCTGCATCAGCGCCAGATGATCCAGGATTTCACCGATGCGATGGGTCAGGCGCGCTCTTTTAGCGCGTTGTGCGCGTATGGCGCGCTGCAGTCTCCGCCCGATGGGAGGGACCACAAGTAAAGCAACAAACAACACCCCAACCAGGAGCTTCGCCATGGTTGGATGGAGCAGCCACAATCCCCCCACGATGGCTGCGGTCAACATGGCGCCACTGAATAACCGGCCCATCGAAAAGGCCGCCCATTGGCGTATCGCGGTCAAATCGCTGGCGAAGCGAACCGTGTTCACCGCTTTGGACTCGTCCAGTGAGGGGCGCGTGCTGAGATAATCGAACATGCGCATGCGCAGCACATGGACATGGCGCACTGCGAACTGTTCGGAAGCGTAGCGCTCACGCAAACGCAGAATTGCTGCCAGCCCAAGCAGCGAAACCAGCCCGACTGCGGCATGACCCGGCGCAACCGAGCTATCCGACACGATGGTTTTGCCGGCCCAGGCAAGCGCCAGCACGATTGCGCTCTGGAGTAGCGCAAGGAGCACAAGCTCTGTGGCCCGCAGCCGGAAGCCCGGGGTCAAGCCGGGCCATAAAATTTCGCGGGTACTCACAACAGCTGCTGCGCGATGCCAGCCGACTGCAACATCTCGCAATTCCACACCGGTATGCGGGTTGCAGACTCAGCTTCGCGGGCCGCGAGCTCCGAGGCGGTCAGCAGGCCGCTGATGGCCGTCACCTTGACGTTGCATTGGTTCAGCAACTGGCAGCCGGCCAGGGCACCCATGGCTTCACCGGCGGCAAAAATGAGCTGTGGCGCAAGCGACCGGTAGGTATCTGAACTCAATAGTTCGAGCGTTTCGTGATGCAGGAGCCCGTCTGCTATTTCAATCAGCACCACGTCAATGCGATCGTCCGCGTTTGCGCGTGCCACCAGATAATCAAGACACTGCTCAATCTGCGCGGCTCCCAGTTTGTACGTGGAGGCATGTCCAGCGTCGGTAAAATCGAGCGTCAGGGTCGCTCCCGCATCGATATACGCCCACGCGTCGTTACCGGCGCCGGTGCCGGTGACCTTCAGCGCAGCCACGCCGTACCCCGCCTGGCTCAAACCCTTGGCAAGAGACGCGACCGTTGTGGTTTTGCCCGCATTCATGGACGTGCCTGCTACGCAGATGACGGGTTTGAGCGTTCCGGATGACGTGGATGGGCTGACGTAGTCGCGGAGGTTCATGATCCGACCGTCGGCGTTCATGAGATAACCATCGGGCAGCAGCTCAGTCGGCCATTTCAGGTTCCCCCGCTTGGAGAGCGCGTTTGCTGCGATGCCGCCTGCGGCAACCAGATGACACGGTGATAAGTCTCCGGGAACCTCCGCTTCGAACTGATCCGGTGCATACCGATGGCCGTATGCGAGCACCAGCTGATCACCCGGGAAGAGTTGCGACCGTCGGCCACTACGCAGCTGCACTTTGGTGTGTTGCGCAATGCGCGTGACCCGTGCAATCACGAGGTCGCCCGGCGCGGGTCTGTGATCAGATTGAGGGCTGACGAACGCAACGTCATCTGGATCCACGTTCCGCGTGACGTAGCTCCATTTGGCGGCGCGGTCCACGGCACTTCGTGCCTGCAACACCGGGCGGGCAGACAACCGCGGGGGCGGGGTCAACGAACTCATACGAATGACCTGAGATTGCGCAGGAATCGACTCCATGATTGAACTCCTCGTTCGTTTGAAATGGGAATATATTCCCAAAATTGGAAAATTGAAAGAAAAATGGGAAAAAATTCCCACGAAATCACAAATTCACCGTACAATAGACCCGAATTTCGATCGCGAGGGCGTTCAGTCGCCTGAATCTGGACAGTGCAAGAAGGTGAAGTAGAAAAGCGGTTACTGCGCGCGGTGCGTCAGGTCCTGCGGCCGTTGGTCCGCATCCTGTTGCGCAATGGCATCACCGCGCACACGTTTCAGGAAGTGGCGCGCAAGGAGTTCGTGGATGTCGCGCACGAGGAATTCCAACTCGACGGGCGCAAGCAAACGGTGTCGCGCGTGTCCGTGCTCACGGGGCTCTCGCGTAAGGAAGTCAGTCGTCTGCAAGCCCTGGCGCCGTTGGATACCCACGATCAGGTATTTCGCAATCGCGCGGCGACGGTGCTGTCGGGGTGGGTCATCGATGCCGACTTTCACGACAGTAAAGGTGACCCGGTGGACCTGCCGTTCGATGGCCCAAGCCCCAACTTTACGGAGCTAGTGAAGAAGCACAGCGGTGACATGCAACCCAGGGCGGTGGCCGACGAACTGCTTCGCAACGGGGCGCTCCTTGTGGTTGAGGGCCGTTATCGAATGCATCGCCGCGGCTACATGCCGCTCGATGACCCGACCGCGATGATCGACATCCTGGGAACCGACACCGCGGAATTTATCGAAACGATCGATCACAACATCCAGACCCGCGATAACAAGTGGCTGCAGGCCAAAGTGCTGGCTGAAAACCTGCCCGAGGAACATGTCCCGGAGTTTGAAACCTATTCGCGCAGGCTCGCTCGCCACGTTCTGGACGAACTCACCCATTGGCTCAAAGCACGTGACAAAGGTGATGACTTCAGCGGCGATGACCATCGCTACGAAATTGGCCTGGGGCTTTACCAGATTACCCGTCTGGTCGACAAGCATGCCGACCAGGATCCGCAATCACGGGATGCAAACGAGGAGAAAGAACGTTGAAGCAGTTTAAGAATGTTCTATGGCTGGCAGTATTCGTTGCTGTAGCAGCCTGTGGTGGTGGGGGTGGCTCCAGCTCCGGTGGCTCCGGTGGTGGTGGGGGTTCAGGCGGTGGCGGTGGTAGCGCAAGTCCTACCATTGACCAGAACCTCGGCCTGGTTTCTGGTGGGGCAGGGCTCGTGACCGGCACGGGTGTCATCGATTCGGTGAACTTAGTGGGTGTTAGTGGCACTGGCCTCTTTGTCGGAGTATCAGGGAGTGGTGTTTCCGCCGGTACCATTCAAGATTTCGGCAGCATCTTCGTAAATGATGAGCGTCTGGACACCGCCAACGCCGAGGTCACCATTGATGGGGTCAGCGCCTCCGAATCCGAGCTCCGGCAAGGCCAGCAGGTTTTTGTCATCGGCGATCTCGATGCGGGGACAGCAACCAGGGTCTCATATACACCGAACGTCATTGCCATACTAGACACGCTCACGGTGGTGGATGTCGAGCTCGGCCTTGCCACGGGAACGAGTCTCGCTCAGGTGCTCGAGTTTGATGCGGCCACGGTCTACGACAATACAGAATTTGAACTCATGGCCGCTGCCACAGCCTATGAGCTCAGCGGCATTGTCGAAGACGACGGGATCCTCACGGTGACGTATGTTCGCCCTGTCGGGGCCCTCTCGGCTTATCAATTGGTCGGCGAGATCAGCAACCTCACGGCATCGAGCTTTACCCTCAACGGTTTGACCGTCGACAGCACCGCGGCCTCCTTAACCGACTTTGAGGACAATGTGCTTGAGATCGGCGACGTTGTCTCGGTGACTCTGGATCCAGCAAGCTTCGACAGCGCTGCAGGCAGCGCTCAAGCTTCGAACATACGGCTGCTACCCCGTTTGCTCCTCGCAGGTGACGCCGATGTCGAGGTGGAAGGCATCATCGATGAGTTCAGCAGCCCGCAGGATTTTGATGTGCAGAACCAGCCCATCACGACAACGTCCGCGACCGAGTATTTTAATGGGGATGAGGACGCGCTCGGTCTCGATGAGCGAGTGCTTGTCGTCGGTGACGTCAATGCCGATGGGATCCTCGTAGCGGAAGAGGTCTTTTTCGAATCGGACGATACCGTTTTCGTCGCCGGCCCGTTGGACGCAGTGGATCTTACTGCCGAGACCATCACGGTGCTGAACGTCACTTTGGATACGCGTGACCTGACGGACTTTGATGACATCGATTCTCTGGCCGATCTCCTGATCGGTGATCCCATCGAAGTGGTGGGCTATGTCGATGGGACCATGCCGGTTGTGGCGGAGATTGAGCTCGAGACTGAGCTTGAAGAACTGGAGCTCAGGGGACCGGCTGAAAATCTTGACGCTGCCAGCGGTACTTTCACCATATTCGGAGTCACCATCAATACCGACGCTACGCTCACGGAATTTCGCGGGGTCAACGATGAACCCCTGACACAAGCGGAGTTCTTTCAAAGCATCGAAGCGTTCGATTTTGTCGATGTTCTCTGGGAGGAGGGTGCGCTTACCAGCGCAGCACCCATCCTGGTTTCTCTGGAAGACGACTAAATCCCGGCCCTTGGGTTGGGTTTCGAAGGGCGGGCGAACCGGGGGTTCGCCCGTGGATGCCCTTCAGGGTTCAGCTCGCCGCACCGGCGACGCCTGCGTCGGTGTTTGCGGTCACGTTACTGCTCGTTTCGTCGCTGGACGCGGGGCCGAAGACTTTCTGGTCCGGCAAGAACGGCGCAATCAAGAGGCCAGCCATGTTTTGCGGGTAGTTGGGCGATGATCCAATGCCGATGTTTTCCAACGGCCGCTCACCTCTCGGATTGTGGAACGTCCCGAAGAGGATGTCCCACAGGATGAAGTCACCGCCATAGTTCGAGTCACCGATGCCATCCGTGTTGTAGTGATGGTAGCGATGGTTGTCTCCAATGGAGAAGATGTACTCCCAGAAGCCGAGCTTTGCGTCGATGTTGGCGTGCTGAAACACACCGATAGACAACGACATGAGCACGCCGATCATCGCCACTTCCGCTGATGGCTGGAGGAGCGCTAACGGAATTGCCCAGATCAACGTTTGCACGAAGAGCTCCAGAGGGTGGCTGCGAATACCGTTCAGCCAGTAAAGTCGCTCAACCGAGTGATGAACCGCATGCCATCGCCACATGAAAGGAATTTCATGCATCCATCGGTGATACCAATAGCGGAAGAAGTCTTTGAGCAGCAGGAACAGAAAGACCTGTGCAATCAATGGCAGCTGTGAAGGCCATAGGCTGTGACCGTACGGTTCGAGCCAAGCCAGAATCTGCGCAAACAGCAGCACCTTGACCACGAAGCCCGATACCACGCTCCAGAAAATGCCGGAGTAGTACATCATCAGGTCCACGGAAAAGTCGTTACCGCCTTCAAGCCACGCGCGACTCCACGGGATCAGCCTTTCGATCGGCGCAAAAATCAGGCCGTAGCTGAGTAGGATCAGGGTCAAAGCGGTCAGCGAGCCAAAGGTGACCCCTTGCTCGGCAAACTCGACGCCGATGATTGCCGTGATGACGATGACAACCGGAAAGATCGCGTGGGTCAGGATCTTGCGAAACAGCGTCCCCTCGATGCGATAGGAAAGCGCGTCGATTTTTCTCAGCAGATACTGCATGGGACGAGCGGCAACGTGGTATCCAACCCGTTCCAGCACGTTGAACGGCATACCCAGCCAGTGCTCGATTTTTTTTGCTGTTGGACTGAGTTCCGGAAGGGTCCGGTTATTGATGCTCTGGTTGCCTGTCGCAGTCATGATGTTGTCCTGAACGTAAGGTGGCTCCCGCTTACTTATGGAACCATGGGGGAGAATTAATAAAATGAACATGTTCATAATATGAAGTGCACGACACGTTGTCAACCGCTCGGTGGAGGCTTGCTTTGCTTCGGGACACGAGTAAACGCTGCCGATCTCTTGATACAATGAGCGGATGCCAAGACCCGCACACTCATCTGAACAAAAAAGCGCAATCCGCAGGAAAATCCGAGCAGCCGCGTCGAAGCTTTACAGGGAACAGGGGCCCTCGAAGCTATCCGCCAGGGGTGTTGCGGCGGAGGCGGGTGTTTCCGTGGGCACCCTTTATGCCTACTTCGGAAGTTTGAGCGAGCTGATGCAGTCCTTGTGGCGGGAGCCTGTCAGGCATCTCGTTGCTCACATGGAAGTGCTGGCGTCGGAAATCGACTGCCCGAAAGAGAGGCTGCGGGCGCTGATGCAGGCTTATGTTGAGTTTTCCGGGAAGAATGCCTCTGTCTTCCGCAATTCTTTCCTGTTTGTACGACCGGAAGCCGTTGAGCCGCCGCCGCAGGTAGCGCTCGAGACGGACCGGTTCTTTCAGCTCTACAGAACCACCATCCGCGAGGGACAACGTAGCGGCATGTTCCGGGAAGGGGACCTGGATGAGCTGACGCAGACGGTGATATCGGCGATTCATGGCAGCCTTGCGTTGCCGATCAATCTGCACCGCCTCGCGTTGGATCCATCAGACAAGATACCGAACCTGATGATCGTCGCGATGTTGGATTGGTTGGTACTCTCTGGAGAGTAGAGCTGATGTCCGGCGATGGTTGCGCGACACCCCGGCGCGTGTGCTCACAACTCTGATTAATCGAACGCGTTCATATAAAAGAGAAACGAACCGTTGTCGCAGACTAGGTTTTTCGCACGGTCCGGGTAACCACCCATCTGTGTTTGCCAATCTTGCGCTCAGGTTTGAAACCAAGACGCTCGAAGGTGCTGAGCGCACCGTTGAACAGGAATGCGGCAGAGGTTTTGCGACGCGCCGTGTTTTCTGGGTAACCCTCAATACGTCCGCCGCCCAGCTGCTTGATTTGTTTAATTGCACCCTCGAGCGCTGCGGCGGAGACCCCCTTGCCACGGTACCCTTTGTCGACGAAGAAACAGGTGATTCGCCAGTGGGGTAGTGCCGGGCTGGTCGCCATGTAGGCACGGTGATTGTGGATCCGCGGAAGCTCCGCCGGCGATCCGAACTGACACCAACCCACACATTCCGTGCCATCGTACACCAGGGCCGCGTGAGCCCGACCGTCCCGTATCCGGCACTCTTTCGCCTGCCGGCGTGCCGCCGGAGTGTCTTCGACGCAGGCATCCTTGCCGTGGTACCACATGCACCAGCACCCGCCCCAGACACCGTTGTTCGCTTCGACCAGTCGTTCGAAGTCTGGCCAGGTTTCCGTATCGAGTGCTTTAACTTCGTAAGTGGTCAATGGGCTTCGCTCTCGAGTGAATGAATTTCCTCTCTCAACCTTACCTGACGGCGAATACGCGGTGAATCGGCCCGCCGTTCCCGGTTCTGGACTTGGATACGGCGACGATGTTGTTGAGCCAAGCATAACGTTCGTCCCCGGTCTCAAACTGTGGTGCCGCGCGGAAGTAGTAACGCCATGCGCCCGCCGGATCATCGGGCTTTTCGACGTCAAAGGCGTATTCCGCGTCCTCTGGTGCCGTCCAGACGCGGCCTTCCCAGTGCACATAGAGCAGGGCGTTGTCGTGCGTTTCCAGACAGAAACGCACGTCGAGCATGCCGGTCCCGTCCGGGCGGATACGTATCCAATCCGCACCGGCATCCGGCACTACCCGGCCCGATAGAAGCGGGCCTTCAAACGTCCCGCCTTTGACAAGAAAGATCACCCGCTGGCCGTCGGACATAGCGCCCGTCTCCATCGGTGGCAGGTGAAGTTGTACACGGGCTTCGAACAGGAATTCCAGGTCAGGCGCCGCTTCTGCGTCCCATTCAGCTTCGCTGTATCTAAGGCTGTCCAGCATTTCGATTTCCCCTTCAAGAGTTAAAGTGTGCGCTCCACACATATTAATGTGTGCTACACACATATTGTCAAGTTGAAATTCGCGGGTGCGCCACATACCTTGCTGCGCATGACAAAGCGAACTTCAAATCTGCTTGGGGTTGTCGGGCTCGCGGTTGCCGATCGGATCGAGGACAGCGCTCGCGAAATACTGAAACATGCCGGGGAAACACCCGCTGCCCTGGTCGTCATCGGCTACGACCTGGGCCCGACAAACGACCAGCTCAGACGGGTTCTCGGACTATCACACTCCGGGACGGTACGCCTTGTCGACCGACTTGTTGAAGATGGCCTGGTTGTGCGACGTGAAGGCAACGACAAGCGCGAGATTGCGCTCTATGCCACGCGTGAGGGCAAAGCGCTCCGTGAGGAAATTTTAGCGAAGCGGCTTGCCGCCGTTGGTTCACTGCTGGACCCGCTCACGAAAGTTGAGCAGGAAACGCTGGCATCACTGCTTCACAAGATGTTGTCCTCGTTAGAGGCCACTGACATGGAACGCCGAACGCTCTGTCGATTGTGTGATAACCGCGTCTGCAGGAACTGTCCTATCCCTGCCGACTTCTAAGGAAAGTCTTGTACCAGGTTGGTCAGCGTTTGTAGCCGAAGACGCCTCGCGCCCGGCTCGTGCGGATCCACCGTTTTTCAAACGGATTGAATTGCCACCAGTTGGTCGCGGAGTAGGGGCTTTTTCTTGCCACTTCAACCCGTTCGGCATGGTTTTCTGCGAGCTCCTCGCCAAAACGAAATGCATCAACGCGTGTGGTGAAACTCGCTTTCCGCTCCCGACCCAGGTAGACCTCGTGTCTGACCTCGTTTTCGTCCATGGCGACAGTATCAATTGCTGAGGTGCCAAGCGTAAATACTCGCATAGGAGTGTTTACAAAAATTTGGCAATCCGATGGGCGTACGGGGTGGAGCCCGAACCGGAGCGGTTGAGGCTATTTGAGGTACCATGGAAGGGCCAGGTGCCTTAATCCTGGAAACGGTCGCTCCACACGATTGGCGGTGGGGCTGCACCAGTGAACTTCTTCTCTGCCGGGTAGTTGAGTGGTCATGGAAATCGTCGTGTCGTCGTACATCGGATCACTCCTTGGTCTGCTTTTAATACTCTTTGCCCACTATCGAGCTGAGGCGATTCTAGGTGCTCACCGCCACACCAATACGCTTCTGAACGCGATAGCGGGTATTGCGATCGCATACGCGTTCATCGACGTCTTTCCGCACCTGGCGCGCAAGCAACCGATCATCGACAGCGTGACCTCGGGCCCAATTGAAACCTATCTCACCAATCATGTTTATTTGATGGCGCTGCTGGGATTCTGCGTCTATGTTGGAATACGTGTTTTCAGCGTTGCCGAGGTCGATCGGCGGCACTCCAGACCTGCTTACCGGGTGCTTGTTGCCTCCATGTGTCTGTACGCCATGTTCGTGGGGTACATGCTCGCAGAGCAGCCGCTGTATCGACCGGAACCTGCAATTCTGTTTGCGTTGGCCATGGCCGCTCACTTCCTGGGACTGCACCATGAGCTGATGCACGACCGACCTCAGCTCTACAACAAACTCGTCCGTTTCTTACTCATGAGTAGCACTGCAATCGGCTGGGTCGGCAGTTTTTTCTACACCATTTCCCAACCTGTTTTTGCGCTCGGGTTCGCTTACATCGCGGGCGGTATCGTCGCCGCGGGTGCGATCAGTGACTTGCCCAGAGTGACCTCGGTGCGAGCGTTCGTCGCTTTCCTCGCGGGCGCGTTGCTTTACAGCATCCTGCTCCTTGCCATTGAGGCGTTTCGACTGAAAGGTCAAAGCGAAGTTTGGTCGTTGTCTCGTGCGGTCGTCGCGGAAAGTTCCAGCAGATGGCGAAGCAGCGTTTGACCAAAGAACACAAAGCCAGGGTCGGTCGCCCCCGGTCCAGCAAACGACCGATCGTCGAGTCTGCGCGAGAAGACGTGCTCCGCGCGGCTGCTACGCTGTTCAGTAAACAGGGTTACAGCGCAACCAGTACCCGCCAGATTGCGGAGGCAATTGGCATCAAACAGCCTTCTCTGTTTTCTCACTTCAAGAAGAAAGAACACATCCTTCAAGAGCTTGTTCATAAGAGTACGGAGCGCATGTTTGAGGCGCTGCCCAAAAGTGATGATGAGACTCAAAGTGCTGCGGATAGTCTCTACTTACTGATGCGATGTGACTTTCTATTCCTCATGACCGAACCCTATGGGATTGGCGGATTGCTACACCTTCCCGAGCTGCGTAACGGCCCGCTTGCTGACGCAGTGGCACAGTCCCGCCACCAGGTTATTGAGCGATATCAACGATTGATAGCTCGAGGGGTCAAGCAGGGTGACTTCCAAACCCAAGACCTGGCAGTAGCAACCCACACCGTTTTTGGTATGGGTGAGTCTTTATGGTCTTGGTACAGCCACGATCCCACGCGGTCGCCTGAAAAGATTGCAGAGCAGATCGCCGATCTTGCAATGCACGCGCTCAAAATCGACGCGCGTAAACTCGATGCGATTAAGCTGCGCTACGGCGCTGATTGATTTCCAATCGAGACCTTACTGCTGATCTACACCTGCAAATACTATCAAATGATAGTTATTCGTTGTAAGATGCCGCTCAGTGTCAGCCCAAACGTGAGTAGAGCGAAATGAAAGAACAAAAGGCCGTATTAGTTGGAGGAGGGGTTGCCGATTGGGGCAAAGCGATGGCCGCGCCGGATGGGGTCGCGAGATTTACCTACGCGACCGAAGGCACTGCAAGGCTCAGCGTCGAAGACCGGGATGACGCCTATCTTTATGTGTACTTTACGGGTGTTGACGACATCAATGACGAACACATTGTGACGTCGGGCTTCGGCAACGGCACCATGACAGATGGTGATGGCGATACGATCAACATCAAAGTTGACTGGTATTGGAAGGACCAACAGGATCAGGGGCGGTTCACGCTCTGGAGCGGCAATGGCAAGTGGGCGGGGATCGAGGGCGTGATTGACGTCAAGCTCAAGCCAGCGCTCACAAGCTCAGATTCTCGCTTTGGCGCTTTCCTAGAAGGCGAGGGTACAGTCCGGCAGAGCGGTTGATTGGCGTCGGTCTAAGCCTGCATCAGTATCAGATGTACGAGTGCAACCATCGCCAGCACAAAAACTGCAGTGAAGCCGATGCCCATCAAAATGAAGTGAAGCGGATTGCCGCGGCTGAAATCTCTAACGCGGTTTTCGTGCTTTTGTACACCCATCGCAGCCCAGAGTGTGCTCTGTAACACCTCCAGAAACGTCAATGGTTTTTCCTCTGATTGGTCCCGCATGCTCGTTCCGAATTCGTTCTGCGTAATGAGGGGCGATTTTAATTCAGCGCTTTTTGTGCATAAATACATACTGATTCACTAGATTAATGAAATTTTGTCATTAATACATGGACCCGCTGAGCGATCTTCTCGTCTTTCAGGCTGTCGTCGACGCAGGCAGTTTTGTCAAAGCCGCCGAGCGTCTTGGCATCACACCGTCTGGTGTCAGTAAGCGCATCAGCCGCTACGAAGAGCGACTGAACGTCCGTCTGCTGCATCGAACGACACGATCACTTTCTGTCACGGATGCCGGCCAGTCGCTGTATGTCAGAGGCCAATCCATACTGGAGGAGGTGCAGCAGGCGGAGCTTGCCTCCCAGAACGCGGCAACGGTTCCCCGGGGGACGCTGCGGGTGGCGTGCTCGGACGCGTTTGCGCTGCACGTTCTGGTGCCTGCCCTCGGTACGTTTCATCGACAGTATCCCGATGTGAAAGTGACGATTTTGCAGGGGGATGGACCCATCAACCTGATCGATGAGCGCGTGGACGTTGCTGTCCGCTTTGAGCGGCCCACGCATGCGGGCTTTGTCGCACGGCCGCTTACCGAAGATCCCTGGGTGGTCTGCGCAAGTCCTGAATACTTGGAGGACGCTGGCCGGCCTCAGGTTCCCGCAGATTTACGCGATCACCGGTGCCTGACCATTCGTGCGCGGGACATCGAGACGTTGCAATGGGACTTCGCCGATGGCAAGCGCCGCTTCTCGGTGGAAGTCGAGAGCGTCCTCTCCGGGATTGGTCTGGTCGTCAAAAACGCTGCGATCCAGGGTCTGGGCATTGCACGCTTAGCCAGCTTTCTGGTGCAGGAGAGCCTGGCGCGCGGCGAGTTGATACGCTTGTTGGCCGCGTTTGAGCCGCCGAATCGCCGCAAGATCTACGCGGTTTATCCGCACCGCGAGTTTATCCCGCTCAACGTTCGATTGTTCATCGACCACATGGCGGGCCACCTGGCTGAATCCGCCGCCCCGTAGACCCCCCACTTGCGACCTCGATGGCCAGTGACGTCTTGCTGTCCCCGCGTATTCAGCGCGCTATCATGTTGCTGACGATTTGGTTGGAGGATGGCGTGGCGAAACTCACCCTGCAATCCACCACGCTCGAGTACAACGACACCGGCAGCGGACAGCCCGTTGTGCTCGTCCATGGCTCGGCGAGTGACTTCAGAACCTGGGAGCAACAAGCGGAAGTATTCCAATCCCGTTTTCGGGTAATCAGCTACAGCCGACGTTTTCATTGGCCGAACGAGCCGGCCAACGATGGTGCCGACTACGCGATGTCAGCCCAGGTAGACGATCTGGAACGGTTGCTTCAACAGCTGGAGTTGGCGGGTGCTCATCTTGTCGGCCACTCATACGGGGCGTATCTGGCTCTGATGGTGGCGATAAGAAAGCCGGATCTCGTTGGCCGTCTGGTGCTGGCTGAACCTCCAGTCATCCCGCTGTTCACAAGCTTTCCTCCCAGACCGCAGGAAATACTCGAGTTGTTGGTGACGAGACCCAAAACTGCGATACCCATCATCCGGTTCGCTGCCACCGGCCTCGCGCCCGCCTCCTCTGCAGCGAGAAAAGACGATATGGAGGCGGCAACGGCTCACTTCGGGAAAGCCGTGCTCGGGCAAAACGCGTTCGAAAACCTTTCGCCGAGGCGCTTGGAGCAAGTCCGACTAAACAGCAGTAAGGCTGAATTGCTCAGTGAGAGCTTCATGACCCCGTTGGACGAAAACGATGTGCGGAACGTGAGTGCCCAGACGCTCCTGGTCACCGGGGCCCAAAGCCCGGTCATGTTCCATCGTCTTACCGACAGGTTGGCAGACCTGCTGCCACATTGCGAACGAGCCAACATACCAAACGCATCGCACATCATGCACGAGGACAACCCCGTCGCGTATAACCAGGCGGTAATGTCGTTTCTGGAGGCTTGATCGTTCAATAGATGTCACGTCTCGTCAGGCTGTTCATCAACGTCCGCCATCGCGCGCTCCTCCAGGTACGCATCTGCCTCGTCGGCTATTGAACGGCGCAGCGCGTGCCGGCGCCGTGACTCGCTCGGCGTATGGGCATGGCTTTTGCGCAGCAGTTGATTCCACGCGACGGGTCGCCGCGGTCTAATGCGTCGTTCCGGCATGGGACGGATCCTCCAGGGTGTAAAACATGGGATTGGCAAGGCGCGCCAGCGTCTTGCGGACTCTGCGGTGTGACATCAGGAAGCTGGGTGCATGATCGGTCGGGCGCATGCAGAACTGCCGCGGCAGCGTGTCGTACAGCGATCTCGGCGGCAGCCATCCTTTCAGACCTTTCAGCGCCGCGCCGGTGGTGTGCTCGTGGTAGTAAATACGTTTAACCCCTAGCTCGTGCCAGATGAACTGAATCGTGGCGCTCAGCATCGCTTCGTGCCACATGCGCCGAAACGGCTTGCAGAAGGCGACAACGGCGTCATGGTCGTCGTGATCGCGCTTGTTCCATTGCACATAGCGGACGAAGTCGCTCTGGATTTCTTCGATGAGCACTTCGTCGGTCTCAAAGCTGACATCCAGGCGCGCCCACGCGAGGGTTTCTCGATAGCAGGGATCGGAGTGACGCCGGCAGGGATGCGCCCAGGTGTTGTAATCCTCGGGGTATTCCACGAGACGCGCGAAACGCGCCATGTCGCCGGTGTTGAAGTTCAACTGCAGGACCAGGTTGCTGCCGTTGCGCGACGTCTGGTTGTAGCGACGGTCGTGATCATCTCCCCAGGAAGCCAGCGTCAGGACAAAATCGGCGGCTTCGGGCACCCAGATGTCGAATGCCGACGCGTGCAGCTTGCCGTCGCCGCACAAGGCCAGCGCGCTGCGAACGATGGGTTTTTCGAGCAGTTGTGCATAGGGGCTTTGCCGCAGCGTGCGCACCGTGTAGCTGCCGTTGGCAGCGTGGAGCAGCAGGCTCAACGCATAGCGTCCCTGGAAGTAGGAGAAAATTGTACGTTCGCCAGCCAGGCAGGCGATGATCTCTTGAACGGTTTGATGCTTCATGGCGACACCCTTCGACTTTTTTCGGGCACAAAAAACCCGGCAACTGCCGGGCGCGAAGTGTCGCTGTCCAACAGCTGGTATCAGTGTTCGATTTGCTTTCGACTCACGTCGTTATGTCCTTACCAACTTGATATTCACTGTGTTTTCCTGAGACGTTTCCAAAACCTTGTTAAAGAAAACGTCTGACTGTTTCCAAACGGGGCGCGCACGTTACGCCCGTTGCGGGCCGTTGTCAAACCTTTCCGGCGTTTGTCCGCCTCGATGCGTCATTCGACGCCCGAGCGAAGTTTCTCCAGGACATCTGCGCCCGGCGCTGCGTAGTCTTTGATCCACCGGTTATAGACTCGCTGAATTGGAGAGACGTCGAGATAGTTCCACCGGACGCGCCCGCGTTTCTGCGTAATGACCAGTCGCGCCCCTTCAAGAACACGAAGATGTTGCATCACGGTGGTGCGATCGAGGCGGGGTAGCGCCTCGCAGAGATCGGATGTGGACCTGGGTTCACTTCGAAGTTCGTCGAGAATCTTCCGCCGGTCCGCATTCGCCAGCGCCTTGAAAACCAGCTCACTTTCTTCGTCTTCGCGAATTTGAAACCTCTTCCGTTGACGGGGACGAAAATACGTTGTAAATTTACCACATATTAACGAAGAGCGGAAGTCATCATGAATCCTACCTATGCCGTTTACACCCACATTGATCGCCCGGTACCGGAAGTCTTTGGTGCAATTGTCGACCGCAAAATCTTCGGGACGGTCTTTGGTCAGAACTGTAGTGACGATCTGGTGGAAGGCACCGATGTCTCCTGGGACAACGGAGCTTATTCTTGTCAGGTCCACGTGGCGCAGGTTGTCGCGAACGAGCGGATTGAGCTGACCTTCCGCCCGGCGGATTTTGCCATCCCTGAGCTCCGCGCAGGAGACAAGCGCGATTACGAAGCGAAGATCGTGTTTCTCTTCGAACCTGCAGACGCAGGGGGCACGCTGGTTACGCTCTGTGAGTACGGCTGGGGTTCCGATCGCCGCAGCGTTCTCCAGTCTTACGGGCACTGCAGCGGATGGCAGGAGATGTTGATGTGCCTGAAAGCACTGCTCGTCCATGGCGTTGATCTGAAAAGCCCGCCGGGTACGCGCCCTGACTATGCCAAGCTGTGGGCGGCTTGAGCATGACAAACGCGATTGTGTCAAAGAAGGAATGGCTCAAGGCACGTCGCGCGCTATTGAGGGATGAGAAAGCGATGACACGTCTCAGCGATCAGCTCGCAGCGCGTCGCCGCACGTTGCCCTGGCTCGCAGTTGAAAAGCGCTACGAATTCGACGACGACACCGGCGTGGTGACGCTTGCTGATCTCTTCGAGGGAAGGTCCCAGCTGATTGTCTACCACTTCATGTTCGGCCCTGACTGGGAAGAAGGCTGTCCCGGCTGCACCATGTTTGCCGATGACTTCAACGGCATCATCGAATACCTCAACGATCGCGACGCGAGCATGGTTGTTGTCTCCCGGGCGGGCCTGGATAAGCTCAATCGCTACAAGGCGCGCATGGGCTGGAGGTTTCGCTGGGTCTCTTCCGCGAAGTCGGATTTCAATTTCGATTTTGATGTGTCCTTTCGAGATCCCGGGCCCTCTCGAAAGCCGTTCAACTTCAAGGAATACGATGAGCTGGAGTTGGATGAACAGTTTGGTGTCAGCGTGTTCCTGAAGGAACACGGTGACATCTTCCATACGTACCGAAGCCACGCGCGATCGGTCGACCCATTGAGCACGTCGTATCAGCTCATGGACCTGTTGCCCAAAGGTCGATCAGAGCAGCCGGGGGACACCACCTTCAGGCGCGCATGACGCGTGGAACGCGCCGTTCCCGGCGGCGACGGATCTTTTCTGGTTACTGTCCCCCTGCGCCAGTTTCGCCCTCGAGCAGGTCGTTCTCGAGAATTCGCGCGCCGCGCATGATGTTGCCGAGCGCGTAGTTGCCTTCGTGGCAGGCGTATTCGTAGACTTTGTCGGCGCTTGCTCTCCAGACGTACTCACCGGTCCACTCAGTCGTCCAGTGGCCCGGATCGTTGACCGTGAAGTTGTAGAGGAGGTTGCCGTCTTCCATCGGCGTTAATCGTTCGACGACGTGCATCTCCTCGGTGCCACCCATGTAGCCCAGGGAATTAGGGTAGAAATTTGTGGTGTCGATCACCAGCGTGTCGCCTTCCCACCAGCCGATGGAGTCTCCCAGCCAGGATCGTATGTGCGATGGCCGGTGCTCACTGTTCATGCGGACGATGCGCGCATCGTGGATCATCTCGATCAGAATCATCACGGTGTCTTCGGTCTGCACCACGCGTTTGAAGTTGTTGTACAGGCTCGGTATCGAGGGAACCGCACCGCTGAAGCTAGTCAGGCAGCGTTCTGCATTGTTGCGCTGTTCCATGTTGTCGTAGGGCCCCGGACCTTCCTGGTCAAGCCACCAGGCGACCCCTTCGTTTTTACGGACAACCCCGCCGATGAGTGACGCCATGGTTTTCTGGCCTCGAGGTGTGTATGGCGGCAGCTGGCCGTTGGGCGGGTCGATGATGACGGAGGTGCGGAACTTGCCGCCGACGCTGAAAACGTCTTCGCCACGGTCGATCCAGAAGGCGTTATAGCCACCCACGTTACCCGCCGCGCCGGGGGAGCCGTCGCCGCCGGCGGGCGGGGCGCTGCGGTCCGGATCGCTGGCCGCTGATGCGGCTTCGTTCAGCGCGCGTGCCTGTGCCGTGATCTTCTCAGCTTCTTCCTTGGTAAGGTACAGGTTGTCGCCGAACTCCTTGGGTCGCGTCATCGGCGTCAAAGTTGCGCCGTTGTAGGTGCCCGAAAAATCCGGAACGCCGGCTTCAGTGCGCGGAAACTCGGCCGTGGCCTGAGAGGCGAGGAATAGCGTCAGCAGGGCGATAGACGAAGGTTTGATGGTCATGTTCACGCTCCCCTTGGTGATGGGGACACACTATACACAATTGGATTCAGACGGCGCTCCTTCGAGGGCCCGGGATCCCTTGCATCTTTCCTCACGCCGTCAGGGTCGTCCTTGACAAGGCCTCGCCTCGGTACGACCTTAAGGGCTGCGGAGGAGATACGTTATGGACGTCCCGAGGGAATTCACACCGGAAGCCGTCGAAGCTGCGTCTCGAGAGGTCGACGCCCCCTATCGAGCGTTTGTGACTTCAACGGAGCCTTATCATTCTTTGATGAAAGCCAATCCCTGGCTCAAACCGCCAAAGCGGGGTGAAGCGCTCACGTGGGGTGAAGGGAAGTACTACGACACAACGGTGGCGCGCAAGCATCCATACTGGAAAGGCAAAAGCCTGCCGGTCCCGACCAAGAACATTGACCAGCTGAGGCGGGACTTCCATGAATGGGGTTACTGCCTCATAGAAGATGCGACGTCCCCGGAACAGACCAGGGTTCTGCACGACCGGGTGAGCGACCAGGCCGCGGCCGAACGGGAACTCGGTATTGCATACCTCATGGAAGCGCAGCAACACGTCTGGGCGTTGGTGAACAAAGGTGAGGTGTTTGTACGCTGCATGTCCCACGAGCCTTCCGCTGTTCAGGCCGGACCGCTCATCGAGCAGCTTCTGGATGAAGCGCTTGGCCCCGGATGGACCCATCTCAGCTTCATCTCGAATGTGTCTTATCCGGGTTGTCATCCTCAGGGAATGCACCTCGACCAGAGTCTCGCCGCGCCTTACCGCATGCTCGAGGCGCCGTTCCTCGTGAACACCATCTACATCCTGCAGGATGTCAACGAAGTAAACGGCGGCACCCTGATCATTCCGGGCTCACACAAGCTCTACGTGGAAGGCAAAGGCACCTTCGGCGAGGTACCGCCGGCCATCAATCTCGAAGCACCGGCCGGCACTATCCTGTTGAAGGACGGCCGCGTATTGCACGGCGGCGCCGTGAATCGCTCGGACGAGCTACGCTACATCATTACGAATTC
Source organism: Pseudomonadales bacterium (assembly GCA_028285415.1). GTDB lineage: Bacteria > Pseudomonadota > Gammaproteobacteria > Pseudomonadales > Azotimanducaceae > UBA4421. The sequence goes on along the minus strand of JANQPF010000009.1, from coordinate 481,726 downwards.
TGTTGTGCGCCCCTTCATTCGGCAGCAGGAATCTTTCCACCTGACAGTCAGGCCAGACATCCTCAAGCGTGCCAGCGAGAAGTTTCTGTGGCGTTGTGGCTTTCAGGCAACAGCCACCCGGAGCATGGTGGAAGGATATGGCTACTTCGGCAATGGCAAAGAAGGCGATTCCAACGGATCGATAGCGCAGGCGCGCATCGCCATGGACGAGGGGCGCTATCAGCGCGTTGGTGAGCTATCCATGGCGGATCTCGAAGGCAAACTGGATGACCTGACGCTCGCGCAGATACAGAACGAACACGAATCTGCCCGTGAATATGCGCGTTCGACCGGGCGGAGGATCAACGAGCCCGGCTGATCAATCTAACTGCACCGGGTCGAGCTCGGTGCCAGGTGGGTAGTTGTCAGCAATCTGGTACATGCCGTCGAGCGTGATTTCAGCACGCAGAGTAACTGAATCGTCCGCTCCGACCTCAGCGAGCTCAAGCTTGGCAATCGCGCAACGGTCCCGGTTGAGGGGCGCCTGCAGCGCCGTCAAGACAAGTCCGTCCTCGCCGCTTTCCAGACCGAGCTCGGTGAGCGTGGTATTGAGCATTCCGCCGTGCGCATCGAACTTGATCGTGCCTTCGAACCGCATCGCTCCGCTTGCGGTCCCGTCGGGCGCAATGGTCAAATCGCCGCCGGGCACCGCGTTGAAGACGAACGTCCCGTCCTGAGTTTTGGCTGCACCATCGCTCAAATCGACGGTCCCACCAGCGGCTTCGACGTAGCTGCGAAAGCTGGCTTTTACACCCCAGGTTAGTCGACTGAAACTCATGGTTGCCCCTCGCTAAGGATCGCCAACAGCACCGGGAATGATCTCGCCGTTCGCAGCGTCGGTATAGCCGCCGCCGGTGTACGCGACGCTGCCTCCTACGATGACCGTATCGATACCCAGGGCGTCTCGCACATAGCGCGACCCGTCACCCGGCACGTCCTGGGTATAGTATTCCTCACCTCGCGCGATGGTGTTCGGATCGAACACAGTCACGTCGGCCACGTACCCCTCGCGCAGCAGTCCGCGGTCCGGCATACCCCATATCAGGGCCGTATCGGAGGTGATTTTCTTGACCGCGCTTTCCAGACTCAGAGCGTGACACTCATTGACGAAGTGGCTGAAGAGATACCCGGTATCACCATAGGTGGCGAACGAGAGGATGTGAGCGCCGCCGTCGCTGGCGCCAATGTGCACGCGGGGGTGTGCCAGCAGCGGCCCGATGACGTCGTCATCGATATGTCCCATGTTGGCGCTCAAGAAATGTGCCTGCAGATCCTCTTCCAACGACAGATCAATCATGACGTCCACCGCGCTGGTACCGCGCAGCGTGGCGATCTCTTTCAGCGTTTTGCCCACGAGTGCCTGATTGTCATCCGTATTGACCTGGCGCAGGACAAGAGACTCCCACAGATCGCCCATCCCCTGCGCTTCAGCAGCCAGGGCTGCGCGCCGCTCAGGATCCGAAAACGCGCTGACAATGTCGTCGTGGCTGCCAAACCGCATGACCTGATACCAGCTGGGCAGGCGGATAAACAACAGGCTCGGCACTTCGAAGCAGAAGCTGATGTCGACCGGACGGGTTTGTACCTGGGGCCACACTCTCGCGCCCCGGGCAAACTGTTCGTCGACTCTGGCCATGACACGCTTCGGCAGCTCGCTATCGTCTGCGTTCACAAACAAGGGTGAAAACGTCGTGGTGATTTTGTGTTTCAGGCTGAGCTCTGCCAGCTGATCGATACGCGCGATGGTGAGATCGATATCGTAAAACTCATGCACAATCTGCAGAACGCGGTTGAACTCGCCCAGCACCGACGCGAGGGCGTCGAGCTCAGCCGCGTCTGCGTAGCGGCTGGGCACCGGCTGCAGCGTTTCATCCATGTCGACAAAGCTGGTCGACAGACCCACCGCACCGGCAGCAAGACATTGTTTGAGGAGATCCTGCATGGCGGCAATCTCCTGCGGGTTGGCGGTGCGGTGCATCGACTCGTCACCCATCACCCAGAGTCTCAGAACGCTGTGCCCAACAAGTGGCGCCACGTTGATGGCAAGCCCTTTCTTGATGCGAACCAGAAATTCGTCAAAAGTCTCCCAATCCCACTCGACGCCTTCTTTGAAAGCTTTGATTGGCATCTCTTCGATCTGATTGAACATCCCGACCAGCTTCATGCGATGCTCCGCTTTCAGCGGTGCAAGCGACAGCGAGCAATTGCCCGGGACGATGGTTGTCACGCCGTGAGCCAGTGCCGGTCGAGCCTGTCCATCCCACAAGAGTTGCGCATCAAAATGCGTGTGGGGATCGATGAAACCGGGTGAAACGACTTTGTTGCTGGCGTCGATGATCTCTTTTGCGTCGCCGCCGACTTTGCCGATGCTGACGATTTTACCGTCCTCGATGCCGAGATCCGCGCTGTACGCCGGCAAACCGGAGCCGTCGACGATGAGCCCGTTTTTAATAATGATGTCCAAGTTGCTCTCCGCTTCTATACCAAATTGAATTCATTGAAACCGATTGTAGGAAATCTGCAGCGCTTCCCTGACGTGCTCCCAGGACTGTCCGGTCAGCTCCGCCAGAGACTTTGCCGCACACAGCTCCATGAGCGCTGCGCCCGCCGTCTGGTCCAGGCTGATTTCGCTGGTGCCCCCGTTGGCGTACTCGAGACACACGATCAGCTCTGCAACGCCGTCGTGTGCGGCGGCCAGCCGCGCTTGCTTGATGATGGCTTGCGACAACCCAGGTTACTCGTTGGTCGCACCAAAAATACCGCGCGTGGGACCGGTTGGCGCCTCTAGAAAAATGACGTCGCTGGGTAAGATGGGATTACCCGCGCGTGGTGACCCCTCGGGTGCGGCCGGCCGCATGAACACGTGTAAGTTCCAGCTCTGCAGCGCGCTGGTCGCTTCTGTCAGATCGAGCTCCGGCAGCTCACGGGCAGCAATGGATTCCCAGGTATCTTCGGGTTGCGGCAGCGTGCTTTTCCGCTGCGTCGAAAGCGCGTGTGTCATGTGGCAATTCACTCTCTGCAAATTCAGCCCCATAGACTAAACCACCAGCACGGTCTGTGGGTACTCCGGGTGATGCTGTTTGACGATCCCGGGTGGGTGCTGTGAGGTCAATTATCCCGGCGACAGGTGAAGCTTACCGGGTAGCGGTTCCCGGTCCGGAGATGCTCGATCACGCAGCTGCCACCATTGGTGAGCAGGTGAAAAGTCTCGGGCCTGATTGTCGTGCGTCCTGTTGCGATGCGTCCCTGCGGGGTCTGTGCAAGCGCTGGTTCCAACACGAGTATATGGCTGCGATTAAACACCCCCGAGCTCAGGCGGGTTTCCGCCCGACCGGTTGCGGCACCGAGTACACCGCGGACTTGCTCAAGCTCGGTAGCAGAGAGGTCCGCCGCCAACGCGGGGACGTATTCGCCCCCGCTCGAAGTCTGGCAGGCGCCCAGCGTCAGGCCCGCTATCAATAGATAGAGGTGGCTTCTGACCGTCTTCACCGGCGCACCATACCCGGCATGCCGCGTGGTTTGGTCAGCCTGGGACCGCCGGTTTCGATACTTATTGTTTTGGCCGAGCTTGCGGCTGTTGCCGGTGCTGGCGTTGGCGCGCCGCAGTCGCCGTTCTCGATGTAGTTCAGCGCCGTTGCAAGACGCGCCTCCTGGGTATCTCCCAGGGGGTTGTCGTAGTCGTCAGCGACAACACAGCCGTTGACTTCGTAAGCTTCGATGGGCGTGGTGGTCGGCACGAAACCATCGGCGTAGTCACCGAAACCGACAGCGTTGACGCCGCGGAACTGTATCGAGAAGTAGGTGGTGCCGCAGTTATCCGTCGCGTAGAAACCGTACGGCTTGCCACACGTGGTCTCGCCAATGAGCACAACGCTGATGCCAATCCCGCGCAAGCCGTTGATGATGGCTTCGCTCGCGGAACACGTGCCGGGACCGGTGAGTATAAATACTCTGGGCAGATCGACGCTGGGTAACGGTGTGCCGGTAGTGACGCTGAAACCCTGAGCGGTGGTGTGAAAGGTCTCCGGCGCCAGGGTTTGCCCGGTCACCGGATTGACGGTTGGATGCTTGTCGTTGAACTGGGTTTCGTCAAACACCTGCCCGGCGGCCGCAGGACCCGCAATCATGTAAGCCAGCTCATTGGCAATATCCAGAAAGCCGCCGCCGTTGTAGCGCAGGTCCACGACGAGATCGACGATGCCGGCCGCCTCGAACGCGGCCATTTCGGTAACCAGACGTGCTTCTGAGGGGGCAATGTGGGTGTTGAAGAGCATATAACCCACCGGTCCGCCGGCCGTGTTGATGACCGTCGCGGTGGGGACTGCGTCCTGGGAGATTTCGGTGGCGGTGATGTCGACCGTGCGACGGTTGGTGCCACCGACATCTTCGAGCGTAAACGAATGGGTTTCGCCGTCGTCGGGGAACAACCCCTGGTTCAGGATGTCGATTTCGGCCTGCGTGTTGGCGTTGATCACGTCAACGCCATCGATTTCTAGAACGCGCGTCCCCCGCATCATGTCTGCGCCCGGTGCGGCTGCCGGGGATCCCGCTTCGACGAATGCAATCACAACCTCACGCGGCGGCGCGGGACTCACCAGAACGAACTCAGCGCCATAGCCTGCGGAGATGCCGGATTGGGAAAGCGCAATCCACTCCTCCGTATCGAAGGTGAAGTGAAACTGGTCCTTCGGTGCGCCTGATGGTGTGGTGGCAAACGTTTTCATGAGATCGAAATAGGCGGGCGTTGCGAAGTCTCTGGGATCTTCGTCGACTATCTCGTCGTACCACAGATACAGGTCGTGACTCCAGGCGCGCAGCCAATCGTTCTCGTCTTCGGTGGTACCCTGGATGTCGGCCGTGCCGGCGCGCGGTGCCAGGCAAAGGTCTTTGTAGGTGGCGGAGGCACTGAAGATGCCCTGCTCGAAGTCGGTTTGCGCCGTGGCGGGTGGTGGCGTGGTTGCCGGTGGTGTGCCTGCGCTGCTACCGCTGCCGCCTCCTCCGCCGCCGCATGCGGTCACCAGTAAAGTCGTAGAAACGATCGCTAGTACTACACGAATCATCACTGTCTGTCTCATTTTCGATACTGCTGAAGCAGATGGTATGCCATGTGTCGATCCATGGCTCGGGTTTGGTTAAACCGTCTAACAAGAGCGGTACGGTGCTGGGAACGCCAGCACCTTTTTTTGTGCAGGTACGCGTTTGTGCAGGTACGCGTTTGTGCAGGTACGCGTTTTTGGCGTTACGCGCCGACCGGCAGACGTTTTTCTCGATTGCGCGATAGCGCCTCGACAATCTGGCAGTTTTTGATCGAACCCACCGCCTCGCAGCTCTTGCTCAGACGCTGCAGCTCCGCTTCCAGCGCGTGCAGCTGTTCCAGGCGCTCGCGGACCTCGATCAGGTGCTGTGAGACCTTGGCATTGACCTCGTCACACGGCGCCTCCGTCTGGTCCGCAAGGTCGAGGAGCTCACGCACGTTTTCGAGACTGAAACCCAGCTGGCGACCGCGCCGGATGAACAGTAGTCGATCCAGGTCGTCGTCGTTGTATATCCGGTAGCCCCCGGATGTGCGAGGTGGACTGCGCAAGAGCCCTCGTCGTTCGTAGTAGCGGATGGTGACCGTTTTCGTTTGCGATGCCTGTGACATCTGCCCGACTGTGTAACCCGCCATGAAACGCTTGACCTTATAGCAACTATAAGGTCCATCCTACTGAGGAATGAAGCCTGGCGACAACCGCATCAGAGTGAAACCACCGTCCTGCGCAAGCTCTGGCGTGCGCTGCCAACTGTTCCTTTTAACCTTCGCGCTTTCGATGCCCGCGGCAGCAGACACGGAAGATCATGCGCACGATCACGATCATCATGGCCATGAGGTCGAGGAGATAGTCGTTCAGGCGACGCGATCGCGGCTTCGCGTTCAAGACGAAGCCATCCGCGTGGAGGTCCTGGCTCAGGAAGAGATTGAAGAGAAGCTGCTGATGCGGCCCGGCAACATATCGATGATGTTGAACGAAACGGGCGGTCTGCGGGTACAGGTCACCTCGCCGGCGCTGGGCTCTGCCAACGTTCGAATTCATGGCATGCGCGGGCGCTACACCCAGTTACTTGCGGATGGACTGCCGCTGTATGGCGGTCAGGCATCGTCACTCGGCCTCCTCCAAGTGCCGCCGAGCGATCTGGGTCAGGTTGAGATCATCAAAGGCTCAGCCTCCGCCTTGTATGGGGGACAGGCGCTCGGCGGTGTGATCAACCTTGTCTCGAAGCGTCCCGGTCCTGAAGCAGAGGGGGAAGTGATCGTGAATGCGACCACCAGGGACGCGCAGGATGTTTCCGCCTATCTCACCAGTCCCTTAAGCCGTGGTTGGAAGGGGTCGTTGTTGACCAACTACAATCGCCAGGCCGCCCAGGATCTGGACAGCGACGACTGGATCGACATGCCGGGCTATGAGCGCTATTCCGCCCGCCCGCGACTGTTCTTCACCGGTTCGGACGGCACCACCGCATACCTGACCGCTGGTGCTATGGTTGAAGATCGAACGGGTGGTACCGAAGGGAGTGGGCTGGTGCCCGACGGTCTGCCGTTTCCGCACAATCAGGAAACCCGCCGTTTCGATGCCGGGCTGGTGCTCGAGCGACCGGTCAATGACTGGGGCTATGCGCAGCTTCGTGGCTCCGGCATGCGTCAGTCTCACGACCATCAGTTCAGTGATCTCCTGGAAAAAGACGAGCACGAGACGATGTTGATTGAGGCCACGCTCGCGGGGGAGTCGGCGTCAACCTTCTGGGTGGGTGGCGTTGCTTACCAGACGGATACCTACACCGGTGAAACGTTTCCGGTGTTCGACTATGACTACGAAGCGCCCGCGGTGTTTGCCCAGATCGATAGAGAATTTGGCCTGGACGTCAGCGTTGCCGCTAGCGCCCGCTGGGACCAACACAGCGAGTATGGATCCCAATTCAGCCCGCGAGTCTCGCTCCTGTATCGTCCGGGCCGGTGGACCATCCGCACCTCCTGGGGACGGGGATTCTACGCGCCGACGCCGTTTGTGGAGGAGACCGAAGCGGCGGGGCTGTCACGCCTGGAGCCGGTATCCGGTTTACAGGCCGAGCGGGCGGAAACGGTTTCCCTCGACTTTGGATATTCAGCCGGGGCGCTGGAAACCGGTCTGACGCTCTTCGGCTCGAACATCGACGATGCCCTCCGGCTGCAGAGTGTCGGACCGGAAGAGGTGCGTCTGATCAATGAGGACGGCATCACCCGCACGCGGGGTATCGAGGCGCTTTTGCGCTGGCGCAAAGCGCCTTACGTCGTGACGGCAAGCTATCTATACCTGGATGCGCGGGAACCTGCCGGCGGCGGGGCAGGGCGGCGCGTGGTGCCGCTGACGCCACGCCATTCCGCCGGGTTGGTGGCGATGTGGGAACAACACGGTCGTGGACGGGTTGGCCTCGAGCTCTACTACACGGGTGAGCAGTCTCTCGAGGACAATCCGTTTCGTCGCAAGAGCAAGTCATACCTCCACGTTGGGCTGCTTGGGGAGATTGTGCTGGGCCGGTACCACGTCTTCCTGAATCTCGAGAACCTGCTTGATGTTCGCCAATCCAGGGAAGACCCGCTCGTGCGGCCGTTCCGTGCGCCGGACGGCCGTTGGACAGTTGACGCGTGGTCGCCGTTGGAGGGATTCATCGCAAACGCCGGCTTTCGCGTGAAAATCGGGCGTTAGCATGAACTGGGATGACCGCCGGGGCTATCCCATCTGTGATTGCACGTAATTGGCAAGGCCCATTTTGTCGATCAAACCCAGCTGCTGCTCCAACCACCAGGTGTGGTCGACCTCGGTGTCCTCCAGAATCTGTTCCAGAATGGCCCGGCTGGTGTAGTCCTGATTTGCCTCGCACAAGCTGATGGCGTTCTTCAGTTCCTTATCTACCGCCAGTTCAACGCTCAGATCGTTCTCGAGCATCTCCTTGACGTTCTTGCCGACTTTGAGACCCACTCGCGTCAACATGTCCGGCGTACCCTCGAGAAAGAGTATTCGCTGGATCAACTGAGCGGCGTGCCCCTTTTCGTCGTCGAACTCGTGGGCGATTCGCTCGTGCAGCTTGCCCAGTCCCCAATCTGCGTACATTCGGGAATGAATAAAGTACTGATCCATGGCCGTGAGTTCCCAGCCCAGCAGCCCGTTTAGAGCTTCAATGACCTTCTTGTTACCTTTCATTGCGCCTTCTGATGTGGTGATTAGTCAACAGGGAGACCATAGATCGGAATGCGAAGAAATTCAAATTCTCAATAAAAACAATGGGTTAGTGGTACTTGTTCGCATTAGTAGATGCAATTGCAAATCAGTCCGAGTGAGGCTGTCAGCAGCAGCCCGGCCGCGCTGTGCGGGCTAGGTGCAGCTGTCTGCGGGTAAGGCGGCCAGCAGCGCGTCGAGTTTCTTGTATCCCCTGAGATAGCGCCGGTAGGTGCCCGACGCATCGGTGACCAGCGTGATGGGTGTGGTGGCCACGCCGCCGAGGTCGTCGGACAGACGCTTGCTGATCTGGTACGCGGGGACGTCCACGGCCATGCGTCGCAGCCATGCCTGCAGCGCGGTTCGTGAGCCATTGGCACCCACCACGAGTGGCTGGACGCCAGTGCAGTGGTTGGTGAGCCGCTCAATTTCCCTGGCCTGGCGCAGACACCAGGCGCATTCAGGCTCAAAGAACATCATCAACACCGGCGTACCACGAAACCGCTCGAGATCCTCAGTGGCCACCGTATCCAGACGCTTCAGCTCATACTTCAGCAGGTCTGGACCCTGCGCCGCCGCGGCGGCGCAGGCCAGCAGCAATGCAAGGCTAAAAACTGTAGCGAACGCCGGCATACAGCTCGCGACCCCGCAGGAGGCCATAGATATACGCCACGTCGTAGCCGCCGTCGGCGTCGAAGAACAACGGGCTGTCTTCGTCCTCAGCCTGGGTTACGTCCAACAGATTGTTCCCACCGAAATAGATCGTCCAATTGTCGCCGAAGTCCCTTGCAATGCGGGCATCCAGCCAATAGAAATCAGGGGCGTTCAGGGTTTTTGCCTGGGTTGCCCCGGCATCGTTGAAGCCTTCGTAGCCATAGTCGGCCAGGTCCCGCGACCCTACCCACGTCAGCGCTGCAAATACCTCCCAACCGGCCACTTCCCAATCCGCTGACACGTTGATCTGCTCCTCGATGGTCGCCACCCCGAACGAGGATTGAAAGTCGTCATCGTGCAGGTAGTTTGCCGCGGTCAGGTTCACGGTCAGCGACGGGGTTACAGCGTATCCCAGAGAAACATCCAGCGTGGTGACGCCCGCATCCCCATCCAGCTGCGTCAGAATCGGCACGCCAGCTGCTGTCTCGTCCAGGGCGGCGAGGTTGTCAATTTCCGTGTGGGAGGCCGCGAAGCTTGCGGTGAGGCGCTCGCCTTCGTAGCTCAACGTATAGCTCGTCGACAGCGATCGCTCCAGCTCGTCGATGTCGATCTCAAAGCCCAGCGTCGCGTCCAGGATACCGTGATCCGTCTCGAAGAAGGACAGCGGGGCACGGTAGCCGCGACCTGCAGAAAATCGAGAGGTCCATGCGCCTGAATGCGCGTAGCGCACATCGACGCGCGGGGAAACGATGCTCTCGTCAATCTCTGTGCCTGGCTTGGCCGGGTCTACGAAATCGGCTTCGATGCGGTCGAAGCGCAGCGCAGCGTTGATCTCCAACCGGTCGTTGACGATCCAGCTGTCCTGCAGATACGCGCCGACCACGTCGTAGTCGAAGCTGTCAGACACGAAGGTGGTCGTCGGATCCCCGTCCGAGTTCGCGGCGAGGCCGGCCTCGGATTCCGAGCGCATCTCCTCGAACCTGCCGTCAGCGCCGAACGTGAGTAGATGCCGGTCGTTAGCGCGGAAACTGAGACGTGCTTCGTAGAACTGCATCTCGTCGTCGGCCGCGTAGTCAAAGCCTTCATAGTAGGAGTCCTGCTCGTGGTTTGAGTAACTCTGCGACAGGCGCACGTTCCAGCGGTCGTTCAGCTCGCGCAACCAGCTGACGGAAAACTCATCGCGCGTGGTCTCAACCCACTCAGTGGTCTCCCAGGGATTACCGATGTAGTCGTTGCGAACGTCGTCGCCCACGAAGAGCTGCGGCGCTTCTCCCAACTGTTCGCTGGCGATGGCCGCGGAAATACTGGGCGTCAGCTCATCCAGCATGGGACCACCGAACAACTCCTGCTCCGCGCGGTGCACGCGTAACACCAGGTTGTCACGGTCTGTCAGGTCCATGGACAGGCGCGCGCCGAGGCTGGCGTTCTCGAGGAACGGATGCTCAGAGACACCATTGTTGTCCGCGTCAAACTGATCGCGCTCGTCGTACTGGCCGTTGATCGTGAGACGCACGCCGCCCGCGTCGTTGGCAAGCGTTCCCGCGAGACCCAACTGGCGGAAGCCCTCCTCACCGCCGGATACGTCCAGATCCAGCGAGTTTTTCATCCTCTCAGTGGTAATGACGTTGACCACCCCACCAATCGCCTCCGGCGCGGTCAGCGAAGCACCCGCACCGCGTGCCACCTCGATGCGGTCAACGCCGGTCATGGCAATGGCGTCGACGGCGTAGAACCCACCCAGCATCGTGTGGGTGGGAAGGCCGTCGGTGAGGATCGTGGTGTGTTCCGCCTTCAGGCCGTTCAGCTGGATCCGCTTGTAGCCGCACATGGAGCATTCGTTGGCAATGATCACGCCGGGTGCATCCTGCATGGCTTCCGTGAGACTGAGCGAGCGGGTGGCCTCGATGAGATCCGCGTCGATTTCTTCGGTCTTCTCGACGACGTCTTTTAACATACCCGCCTGCGTAAGGCGCTCGCGGACACCGATGACGACCATTTCTTCGATGACTTCGGCGTCATCGTCGATCGCGTCTGCCCCCGCAGCGGGTGTTGCCAGCACCAGAACGACGGCGGCACAGATGAGGAAAAAGTGCATTGTGACTCCCAACAATATTTTCGAATTGCCGGATCGATCCTGAATGCAAATGATTCTCAGTAACATTAGTAGATCTGCGTAGATTTGTTTAAATAGGTGATGTCATCAGCAGGGGAGGCAGTGGAAAATGTGGCAGGGCAAATTTGATCTGAGCGCGAGAAATGTCGTCATCACGGGCGGTGCATCCGGCATCGGCTTCGCGTTGGCTAAGGGGTTGGGTCAGCGCGGTTGCAAGATCCTGCTTGCGGAACCCAGCGAGGATCGCCTCCGCGCCGCCGTACAATCACTGCGTGAGCAGGATATCGAAGCCGCTTACCAGACTTGCGACGTCACGATTCTGGAACAGGTCGAAGGACTCGCTGACCGAGCCTGGGAAGATTTCGGCAGGGTCGACATGGTCTTCAACAACGCTGGTATCAGCATCGGACAAATGCCAATCATCGATACCCCAATGGACGATGTGCACCAGATCATGAACGTTAACTTCTTTGGTGTATGGCACGGGTGCAGAGTGTTTGCACGCCGCTTGATAGAGCAGGGCACGCCTGCTGGTATTTACAATACCGGATCGGAAAATTCCCTGTTCAACGCGGTACCCAACAACGCCGCCTATCTCGCCAGCAAACACGCCGTGCTGGGTCTGACCGACAATCTACGGGAGCAGATGCCGGACTTCATCCACGTGGGCCTCATAATCCCGGGCTTTGTCAAATCGGGCATGACGGAAGCCGTCGCACATCTGGCTATGGATACTGACAAATTTGCTGCGGTCGTTTTGGAACAGATTGGCGACGGTCGTTTTTACATCGTCTCTCATGCCTTCAATATGGAACACATTCAGGATCGCTACGCCGAGATTGCGCGTGCCTATGAAGGTTATGCGCCTCGCTATGACGGTGATGAAGAGTTTGACGTTAGATATCTCCTTTCGACTTTGAACCCGTAGCCTCTATGTTTCGGCAGGCATCGTGTCCGTGATTTGCCAGTGTCGATCCGCACGCTGGGCATGCCACATGTCTGCATATCGTCCGTTTTTCGAAAGCAGTTGATCGTGTGATCCCTGCTCTACAATCTGGCCTTCCTCCAACACGATGATGTTGTCAGCAGCCACCACCGTAGACAGTCGGTGTGCAATCACCAGCACGGTCTTGTCCCTGACCAGCGTATCAATGGCCCGTTGCACGGCGACCTCACTCTCGGTATCCAGTGCCGATGTGGGCTCGTCCAGGATGACGATTGGGCTGTCTTTCAGAATCGCGCGTGCAATGGATATGCGTTGACGTTCTCCGCCTGACAGCGCGCCACCGATTTCGCCTACGCTGGTTGCATAACCATTCGGCAGCGCGGAAATGAACTCATGACCGTTGGCCGCCGTGGCGGCAGCAATGATTTCTTCATGGGTCGCACTCGGCTTAGCCAGTCGGATGTTCTCCTCGATCGAGTCGTCAAACAGGTAAACGTCTTGAAACACGACGGAAAAGTGACGCATCAGCTCCGTCTGGGTCATGCTGCGAACATCGACGCCACCGATTTCGATCGAGCCGGTCTGCGGGTCGGCAAATCTCGTCAACAGCTTGGTGATTGTCGTTTTACCGCTGCCTGACGAGCCAACCAACGCGGTTAGGCTGCGTTCCGGTACTTCGAACGATACACCGCGAAGCACTTCTTCATCCGTCTGGTCATATGCAAAGGTCACGTTGTCGAAGACAACGTGCGAACCTTCGACACCAACCTTGCTATCCGCCTGCGGGAGGGGAGGGACGGCGAGCAGCTCACCGATACGATCGATGGCTGCCTCCATGAAATCGAACATGGAAGACATGTTGGCAAATAGCGCCAGGGGTTCGCTGAACCGTATGGCAATCACAATCAAAGCGAGCACGGCAGCCATGCTGAGGGAGTCGGCGAGGACAAAAGAAATAGCGAGCGCGGTAATTGCCAGAATGCCAATCTGGACCAGCGCGGACATGATGATGCTCGGTAAAGTGACCAGCTTCGTACCGGCGACCTGGGCCTCTCGCAGACGCGCTAGCGATGCCTGTAGGCGCTGCGATTCCGGACCCACTTGACGCGTTGCCCGTAGCACGCTGAGGCCCTGAGTGTACTCCACGATATGTGACGCGGCGTCTGCGTGTGCGGTCATCGAAATCCGATTTTCACGCGCACCGGCAGCGCGGATCGTGCGATACACCGGTATTGCCATCGGAAACAGAATCAGCATCGCTATCGCCAGCCGCCAGTCGATGAAGAAAGTGGCAATGATGGTCACCGTTGGCGCCACCATAGTGTTGATGACAATGCCAAATAGCCCGCCCGCGATGGAAACCACGTCTTGGACGTTCCCTGTGAGAACGCTGTTGAGGTCTCCCGTTTGACGCTTGGCAAGCTGCTCCAACGGCATGCGCTTGAGCTGTTCACCCAGGTTCGTGCGCGTCTCGTCCGAAACTTCTATGTAGACTCGCCACCCACCGTGAGATTCACCCAGGCGAAACAGGCCGTCCAGCAATACCAGGACGACAATGCCGCCGAGATACCACCACGCTTCGTCGGAGCCGGCAGCAAGCGCCGCGAACAGAGGAAACAAGAGCGCGTAGGCCATGCCTTGAGCAATGGCAGACAGCACGGCGTAAACGAGCGATCCGCGCATGACTTCCGCCTTGGAGCCGCATGCCTCTATCATGTTGCTGAAAGTCTCGATCATGAGAGTCCCCTTCTAAGTTGCCGAAGACGGTTCCGCGACGCGTAACCCCCAACCTTGAGCCTGCTCGAAGTGCGCCCACAACTTTGCATAGCGTCCGCCGTTGGCAACAAGTTGATTGTGGGTGCCGGACTCGACCACCCGGCCTTTGTCCAACACGACGATTTGATGCGCATCGACAATCGTCGAGAGACGGTGGGCGACGACAATCAATGTCTTGCCCTGTGCAAGCGCTGCCAGCGCCTGATGGATTTTTGCCTCGTTGTCCGGGTCCGCGAAGGCGGTGGCCTCGTCCAGCACGATGATCGGCGCGTCCTGCAGAATGGCGCGGGCAATGGTGATGCGCTGCCGCTGGCCGCCAGACAGACTGGAACCGCGCTCGCCGACCACTGAATCGTAGCCGTCGGGTAACTCGTTCATGATGAAGTCGTGTGCTTGCGCCGCTTTCGCGGCTGCCACGATCTCCTCGTCCGTCGCGTCTGGCTGACCCAGTCTGATGTTGTTTTTGATGGAGTCGCTGAGCAGGAAAGGCGACTGAAACACGAATGCTACGGATTGCAGAAGTTGATCGGCGGTCATTTCGCGGACGTCAACGCCGCCGACCAGCAGCGCGCCGTCGTCAACGTCCCAGAACCTTGGAATCAGCTGGGCAACGGTGCTTTTGCCTGCGCCGGACGCTCCGACCAGGGCGGTTACCGTGCCGGCCGGGATTGTAATGTTGACGCCCGTCAGCGCGTTGTCTTCGCGGCCTTCGTAGCGAAACGTCACGTTTTTCAATTCCACCGACGCATCTTCTGGTGCGCGACCGGAAGACACTTCGGGGATCAGTTCAACCTGACGCAGCTGTCCAATCCGCTTCACCGCAGCGGCGGCATTGGTGAGGAGCTGCTGCAGCCAGACGATCGGGACAATCGACTCGGTGACCGTCGGCGCGAGCAGCAGGAACATCATCAGAATGGAGAGCTCGATCATACCCTCGAGATACATCGGGATCCCTACGGCCAGCAGGACCAGCACCGTCGGTAATGCCGCAAACAGGGTGCGTGCGATGAATGCACCGGTTTGCGACTGAGCCGTCCACTCCCGCATGGTTTCTGTCGCGCCGTTCAGGGCTTTGCGGTAGCGCTCGAACGAGCCGGAACCATCGTCGAACGTCCGTACCACGTGCATGCCCTGGACATACTCGTTAATCACCCCGTTGATGCGTTCTGTCGCCTGATCCACTTTTTTCCGCGCAACGTCATAGTCCCGAAAAGCAAAGAACATGCCGATCAAACCAATGGGAAAGAGCGCCAGCGACAGGAGTGCCAGGCGCCAGTCAAGGATCAGCATCAGGATGATGCCGAGCACCGGCGCTGCAAAGGTCTTTGCAAAGAGCGGGGTGCTGTCCGCCACGAAAGCATGTAGAGAACGGACGTCATCAAGCACAATTTTTTTCAGTGGCCCTGAGCCCGTGTTGACGACATAACCCAGAGGCACCTGCGCCAGTCGGGTCGTCAGCTCGGTTCGCAAAATCTGCTCGAGCCTGAACGCGCCGAGGTGGGAAATCCTGAACGACCAGGCGCGACACACGAAGGAGAGCGCCACCAGTCCAAAGCTGATACCGAGGAGCAGCCAGAGGCGCTCGGGGTCTGGCGTGGCTGACGTGATCTCGCGCGAAATGGGTAAAAACAGCATGATCGATCCGAGCCAGGCCACCAGACTCAACAGGGAGACTGTCATGCCGGTGTAAATCTCGCGATTGACCGGAGAGATGATTGTCCAGAGGCCCGGCTCCTCGGCGGCATCCTGCATCAGATTCGTGTCCGTCATTTGATTCATAAAGCTACTCCTTTACCTCTCATTGGTTTGGCCTGGGCCAGCTCGTGTGAGATTCATCGATGAAATAGGCGTGGCGATGAATGAGGTCGCCGTGACTGTGCTCAAGCTCCAGTTCGTCGGGGTGTGGGTAGGTCACCATGAAGATCAGACCGGCAAGCAATGGAAGCACGCTCATCAATAGAAACGTCGTCGGCCAGTCATGCGTCGCGCCAAGATAGCCGGCCAGCAGGTAGGCACCCAGCCAGCAGGCATGGGACAGGGTGAAATTTGCGGCGAAAAATGCTGCCCGATGCCGTTCGTGACAGGAGCGACGGACGATCGCCCCCACGGGGGTTTGCGCCAATCCAAGTCCAAGACCCACGAAGAACCACATGGCGGCAAGCCCTCGCCAGCCGACCTCAAACACACCGACCATGATCGAGGCGGCCATGATCAAGTTCCCCGCAAGCAGGAGCGTGCGTGGGGACAAGGCCACGCGGGGCACCAGAAACGCTCCCAGAGCGGTACCCAGACCGCCGGCGGCCAGGGTCAGCGACATGACGCTTTCGGAAGCGCCGAGGTGCCGTTGCACGTAAACGGCCGTGTTGACGATCACCATGGCGCTGGCACCGGCGATCCCGATGTAGGCGATGGCTACGGCGCGCAGCCGGGGTGTCTTCAGATAGGCACCAATTCCCCACCACGGATTGGCTGCTGCAACAGGCTGCGGTGGCCGGCTGATTACTGTCAGTGCGATGAGTGATGCTGAGAACAGAAACGTGGCTGCATTCAGGTAAAACAAATCGCTGAACGTAACGACCGTCAGGAACAGGGCAGCAAGCACGGGGCTTGCGATCTGTTCCACAGATCCGGCAACCTGGGACCAGGACAGCGCGCGCAGGTAGGCAGTTTCGTTGGTTACGACGCTGGGTATCAGCGCCTGAAATGTCGGGGTGAAGAGGGCCGAAGCGGCGCTGATCACCGCAATGGCCGCGTAGATTTGCCATTCGGCGGCAATCCACGGCATCGAAACCACGACCGCTGCGCGAACCACGTCCAGCACAATCAAGCCCGTTCTGGGGGAAACGTACGTCACCATCTGGCTGGCAAAGGGTGCAACCAGCACGTACGCGATCATCTTGATCGCGAGAGCGGTTCCCAGGACGATCGAGGCACGCTCGGGTGCAATTTCTATGGCAAGCAAAGCCAGGGCGATGGTGCTGACACCGGAGCCGACCAAGGCCGTACTGTGTGCAGTGAACAGCCGCCGATAGGCAGGTACGGCAAATGGTGATTCTGCGGCTGTGTTCATGACATCAGTTCCTCAGCAACCCGCGTGAAACAGGTGGTGTTCCGTGCTTGTCAGAGCCCCCGTATTGATTCCTTTAGTTAACACTATTTAAATACGATTGAAAATCATTCTTATTTAGTAATAATGCACATCGACCTGGTGGTGAACCACCTGTTACATCTCCAGCGCCGTTTGGTTCTGAGCGACTATCTGATACGTTATAACGTAACTCGATCGGGGGAATACATGAAATACATACTGATATTCGCTATTGCAAGCGCGGGCCTGTGCCTGACAACAACGTCACGGGCTGACGACGACAGCACTGTGGAAGAAGTGGTCGTCATCGGCAGTAAAACCAACGCGACCCGGCAGGAGCTGGGCACCAGCGTCGGTTACTTTGATGACGCGCGCATCAAATCTGAAACGATCTACAACGTTGAAGACATTTTCGATCGCACCGCCAACGCTTACACGGGCACGGCATCGTTCGGTGCTTACAGCATTCGCGGTGTGAACAACAACGGCATTGCCGGGGCGTACAACAACTCCAATGCGCTGGCCTCCATTGTGCTGAACGGCGTTGCCATGGGCGTGTCGTCGGGCGACTACGTCAAACCCTCCCTGTTCGACGCAGCTTCGGCAGAAATTCTGCGCGGCCCCCAGTCTTCTCTGCAGGGTCCGAATTCCCTCATCGGTGCAGTTTACGTCAACTACAACCGGCCTCAGTTTGAGGACAACGACGGCATTCTGCGCGTCGAAGGCGGGGAGCTCGGCACCGTCCGCGCGGCTGTCGCGCAAAACGTCGAGCTGGTGGACGATGTCCTGGCGGCGCGCCTTGTCCTGGAGAAGCGGGAATCGGATGGCGATGTGGACAATCCGGTGTCTGGAACGGACGACGTTCAGCGCGAAGACGAAGAATCTGCGCGCCTGGCCTTGCGCTGGCAACCCTTCGCGGATGAGCGCCTGACACTGGACTTCACTTATTTCTACAACGATTCGGACTCCAACCCCTTCGCGCTGGTGATTCCGCCGATGGGTGGCGACTTGTTCGATCGTGAGCAACCGTTCAACGTCGACGACGAGTACCCTTCTGAATTTGACCAGGTTGCGTTCGAGCTTGGCTGGCAGCTGAACGAGTACTGGCGATTTACCTCCATCACCGGCAGCAGCGATTTCGAGCTGAAACAGGTATTTGATGGAGACCTCACGCAGTTCGACTTCTTGGGTGTCTCCAGTTTCATTGAGGAGGAGCTATTCAGTCAGGAGCTTCGTCTGAATTACGAAGGCGACAACGTCGATGCGCTTGTCGGTGTTTTCTACTCCGACGGCGATTACAGCACCGGCTTTGCCGGCGTAGGCATCTTCCCGGATGGCATGGGTGGCGTAGCGCCGTTCAATACCGCAACTGACAACAGTGAAAACATCGAGCAGCAAGCGCTCTTTGGCCAGGTGGCGTGGCGCTTCAGCGAAAATTTGAAGCTCACCCTGGGCGCGCGATTCAATCGTGAAGAGCGGGACACCGACAATTTCGCTGATAACAACGGCATCGTCAGCAACCTTTCGGATTCCGAGTCCTTTGATCAATTCATCCCGACGGCAGAACTGGCGTGGCAAGCTACTGAGACAACCTCTGTCGGTTTCAAGTACGCAAAAGGCTTTCAAGCGGGTGGGATCGCGTTTGCTGTGTTCCTCGGCCAGGCCAACGCTTACGACGAGGAATTTACCGACAACTACGAGGTATTCCTCCGCCATCAGTCCGACGATGGTGCGTTTATCTTCAATGCCAACGCGTTCTATATTGATTGGTCAGATCAGCAGGTCACATCGACCTTGCCGGGTGGTTTTCCCGGTTTCGACGATCAGGTACTGAATGCCGGTGAGTCCGAAGTGCGGGGCATCGAGGTTGAAGTCGAGTGGTTGGCAACCGATCAGCTCAACCTGTTCGCGAGCCTCGGCGTGGTTGATACCGAGTTTGAAGAATTTGTACTCAATGGCGTCGACCTTGGCGGCGAGCCGTTCCCCCAGGCGCCGGACTTCAATGCCTCACTCGGCTTCAACTGGGATAGTGGCCAAGGCTGGTACGGCGCCGCGACGTTCGTCTACGTCGACGACACGTTTACCGAGATAGCCGCCCCTGATGCCACCGCGCTGGATAAGCGCAATTTGTTGAGCGGCCGTTTCGGTTACGCGGGAGAGCATTGGCGAGCCTACGTCTGGGGTACCAATCTCTTGGACGAAGATTACGAGCTAGGCCTTTTCGATGGCGCGACATTTGGATTACCGGGCGCTTATGGACGTCTAGGTCCGCCCCGAACGGCGGGGCTTGGGTTCGAGCTCAGCTGGTAGCCGGGATCGTGGAGAAGGAGCAGTAATGAGCGAGTCTGGTCTCAGAGTGTCTGGATTGACGAAAGCCTACAAGGGTGGTGTACAAGCTCTGGCGGGGGTGGATTTGTCCGTGCAGCCGGGGCTCTACGGTTTGCTGGGTCCCAATGGTGCGGGTAAAAGCACACTGATGCGCACCCT
Organism: Pseudomonadales bacterium; assembly: GCA_028285415.1. GTDB lineage: Bacteria > Pseudomonadota > Gammaproteobacteria > Pseudomonadales > Azotimanducaceae > UBA4421. The sequence continues at coordinate 462,392 of JANQPF010000009.1, read as the reverse complement.
GGCCACCTTGCAGCAGCCGGACAGCGGCGCGGTCGAGCTGGATGGTGTCGACGTTCTGGCCGACCCGGACCACCTGCGACAGCGTTTGGGTTACCTGCCGCAGCAGATTGGCAGCTACCCAGGCGTCTCGGGACGCAACTTGCTCGATCGTTTCGCCTGGTTGAAAGGTCGCACCGACAAGCAGGCGCGCAAAGCAGAGGTGGACGCGTTGCTGGAGCGTGTCAACCTGGAAGAGGATGGCCATCGTGCGGTTGCTACCTACTCCGGCGGGATGCTGAGGAGGTTTGGTATCGCCATCGCCCTGATCGGCTCGCCGCGTCTGCTCATAGTCGATGAGCCTACGGCCGGACTCGACCCTGCTGAGCGAAACCGTTTTCATCGCGTGCTGGCCGAGATTGGCAGCGATGCGGTGGTGCTCTTGTCGACCCATATTGTCGAAGACGTGGAAAACTTATGCACGCATCTATCTATCCTGAATCATGGGCAAATTGTTGCGGAAGGGACTCCGGAAGAGCTGAAGGCGAAGCTCCAGGGCCGGATCTGGGAGATTGAAGTACCGCGCCATGAAACCGTGCCTGAGGACGCGCTACATGCCAGCGCGACACCCCACGGCACCCGCGTGATTCTGGCGGGCGGGCAGCAACCGGGGTACTCCGCTCGTGAGCCGAAGCTCGAGGACGTCTACCACTTTGCCTTGAGCCAATCCCTGATGGCCGCTGCGTAAGCCCTACGATGCAAAGATCCACTTTGTCGTATTTCTGCGGCGAAAGCCTGCATGAGATTCAAATGGGCTTGAGGAGCCTGGTGGTTCCGCTGGTCGTGATCGTCTTGAGCATCTACATGTTGCTGATCTTCCTCAACGCCGACTACATGCGCGCGATGGGTGCCGTAGACATCTATCGCAATAGTGCACATCTCACTTATCTGATGGCATCGGGACAATCGCTGTGGCTGTATTTCGCGTGGGCCTGGTTGTTTGCTCAGATCGTAGTCCGTGACCAGAATGCCCAGTTGCACGAAGTTGTGCTGGCAGCCCCCGTACCGTTGCAGATCACCTTGTTGGCCCGCTTTGCGGGCGCGTTGGTCATCGCGGTGGTCATGGGTGCGGCGGTTTACCTCGGATTCGTCTCCGCGCCGATTCTGGTGGCCATGGGCGCGCTGCCTCCGGAAGCAGTGGGCCCCGCACCCTGGGCTGCGTTCGGCTGGAGCCTCCTGGTCTTTACGCTACCGAACGCGTTGGGTACCGGCGCAGTCTTTTTGTGTGCGGCCATCTGGACGCGCTCCACCGCCGGACCTTTCAGCGCAGCGGCTGCCGTGGCCCTGGTATGGATGGTTGCCATGATAGTCCTGCGTGGCGGTGAAGTGGATGTGGCGGCAGCTTCCGTGCTGGATCCGTCGGGCTACTCCGAGGCCGAGCGACAGTCGATGTTGTGGACGCCTGTGGAGAAGAAAACTGCCGTTATCGCTCTGACGGACCTCTTGATCTACAACCGCTTGATCTGGATGGCGCTACCGCTCGGGTTACTTTCTGTCGTTCTGCTGCGACTGCGGCGCGAGCAGCTGACGATCGGCGGCAGAGCCCGTGTCGACGATGATGACAAAGAACCGCGTGATTTGCCCCGCGTGCCCGAATCCGCGCCGGCGATGGTTGGCGCCCCATCCTGGCCGACCGCGCTGATGAACGAAGCGGTTTGGCAGTTCAAGCTGATCACCTCCGGCTTTGGGATCCGCCTTGCGCTGGTCATGCTGCTGCTGGCAGGTGCGCTGGGTGCCTGGGTAAATTTTGTCGGTCACCTGGACGGTCCGCTGGTACCAACGCCTCAGGGTCTTCTGCCATTCATCGTAGAGTTCTTTTTTCTGATTGTCGTATTTATGGTGGTTGGCTTTGTCGGCGTGTTGATGCGCCGCGACGATCGCCTTGGTTATGACGAGTGGGTAGATGTAAGCTACGCGCCGCTCGGCGTACGCCTCCTCGCCAAGAGTTTTGCAGCGCTTGCTCTGATAGCGCTTCTTTGCATCGTTCCGGCCGTGTCTTCCTTGATCGTGACTGCCATTGGGGCGCCTGCGTCCCTGGAAGTGGTGTTTCCGTTTGCATTCATGTTTCTCACGCTATTCCCCGCGCTCGCGGAAGTGGGTGTTGTGGCAATCTTCGCGCACGCGCTGTTCCGTCATGCGGGCACTGCCTACGTGACGTCGATTCTGATTGCCTTTATCGCCATCATTAACCACGAAGTCTCTGCGGTGGAGTATCCGCCCGCACAAATTGCCATGCCCACCCATGCCCATCCCTCCCAACTCGCGGGTTGGGGGCCCTGGCTGCCGATGGTATTTTCCATGGCGGGTTTGAAGCTCGCTGTGTTTGCAGCTGGTCTGGGTCTCAGCTGGCTGGTCTGGCGTCGAGGTTCCGCCTTGACGATAGCTGACCGACTTGCCGCCGCCCGCGAACGCCTTCTGGGTCCTGCGGGGGCTGTCACCTTGGCCGCTACGCTCGCCCTGATATTCCTTGCAAACCTGCTCAATACTCATCTGGTTGAAGAAGGGGACTTCGAAACCAAGGCCACTGAAATTGCTGGTGATATTCACTGGGAACGGACGTGGTGGACTGAGGCAGCGCCGTTTTCCGTGCGCGGGGGCGCCGTGCAAGTCGACCTGGATCCTGGCGCACGATCCGGGCAGATAGACTGGCGTCTGGAAGGGCTCGTGACGGAGCAGCTCCATGGCACGTTGCCGCATGGAATTGCGCTCGAGCGCGCAACCGTTGAGGAAGTGGAACAGGTCATCGAGCGGGATGGCGATCATTTTGTTGTCGCGTTGCCCACCTGCAACGCGGGATGCATCCTGGATCTACACTTCACCGTCGAACAGCAAGGCTGGCCGGTTGAAACGGCCCCGTGGCTGCATGGGAGTGGCGTCTGGTTGCGTGCAGAGAACGTACTTCCCGCTCTGGGGCATGATCCCCGGCGCCTGGTCAGATCGTTGGGTGATAGAAAAGACTACGGCCTGTCGGACGAGGTGCCTCCGATGCCGGGCAGGAAGTCACTGACGCCGATCAAAGGCGTAGCTCCCGCCGGACAATGGCGGTGGCAAATCAATGCGCCGGAGGGGATCGTGGTGGGTTCCGAAGGCTCGTCCACCGCCGTGCTGGATTTTGCGTTCGTCTGGTTGCCGGAAGAACTGGAACTCGCGCCCGAGGAAGGATTCCGATTGATAGCCAGCCCGTCGCGTATTGAGCAGATTCCATTGCTCGCGGAGGAGGTGCAGGCGCTCGGTGCCTGTGTGGAGGAGGAACTGGGTAAACAACCCGCGGTGGACGCGATCATCCAGGCTCCAAGGGATCTCGGGAACATGGCGATGCATGGCGGAGTGCTATGGGCCCCGGAAGATGTGGCTTGGGAAGCAGACGGCAGCGGTCTTGGCGGGTGGCAGAGGCAGTTCAATCTTGCGCAAACGCTGAGCCGAGAAGTCATTCTCGGCAATCACGACCTGCGCGCGGAGCATGGTGCCCATTGGCTGTTGGAGGGGGTTTCCGGTTGGACCGCTTTGCGGTGCGTTGAACGTCGCAACGGTTTTCTAGCAGCGAACGAACTGCGTAAGCTCCATGCCGATCAGCTTATCGAGACATTCGCGGAATCGGACGAACCCATCACCACTGTGGCAGATGCGCATACCGCCTGGCTGTCGCAATACGCGACCCTGGCCTTGGACAACTGGGGATCAGCCGATGTGTCCCGCACCCCCGAAGCGGTTGCCGGCGTGCTCTCGAGCGGTACTGACCGGTCGCTGATCGAAAGTCTTGAAGCGTTGTTTGGCATCGAGGAAGTGGCTGCGCTGATGGAGGCACCGAAGGCTGGCGATGTCTCGGTCGTTAGAACCGAAGAAGGGCTCGAGATTACCGCCGCGCGTTGGTCCTGGGCGGTCAGCGGATGGCGGGCAACCGACACGCCCGGCCGCCTTCTGCTCCGCACGGAGACCGGCGACGCTGATCGCTGGATCGATTTGAACCAGCCCGACACTTCGCAAAGCGGTCTCCTGATTGATGCGAGCGCCCGGTTCGAAAGAACGCTCGACGACAACCAGATGTGATGTAAGGAGCCTCACGTGCCGCGCATGAACAAATGGTTGGCTGATCGCATGGCAACGGTGTTTGCGAATCAGTTTCACTCTGTCACCGTCACTCATACGTCTTTTCCCGTCGAGGGTTTGAAACGGGTGCGTTTCGAAGGCAATTTTTCGGGCGTGACTTACGTACCCGGCAACGTGATCGAGTTCCGAGTCACCGACGAAGACTTCCGCCACTACACGCCAGCTCATTTCGATCTGCGTAACGGCGTATGCGATGTCCTTTTTTACCTCCACGGCCACGGTGTTGGCAGCGATTGGGCTGAGAGTCTGCAGGCGGGTGACACGACACATCTCATGGGTCCAGGCAACAAAATGGCTTTGCGAGACGACTGCAGCGAACACGTACTGTTCGGAGACGAGTCATCCCTGGGTTTTGCGCTGACCATGCTGGGGGCCGTGGGCGGTGCGCACCAGACTGCACGCTGCCTGCTGGAGCTGGATGCGGCGCACACGAGCTGGGCTGCGGATTTGGGGATAGACGCTGACATAGTGTCCAAGGACGGGCTGAACGATTCGCTTGCGCAGCTCGATGATCTGGCACCCGGCTCGAAAGCTGCCTTCTATCTGACCGGTCGGGCCAAATCGATCCAAACGTTCAAGCAGCTGCTCAAATAGCGCGGAATCGCGCGCAAACAGGTTCAATCAATGCCGTATTGGGCGGACGGCAAGCGAGGCTTGTAGTGCCGACAAGATCTGCAGGCTGACGAGGCCAACTCGAGGGAGAAGACAGATATGAGGATTGGATTCAAAGGCGAAGACATCAGGGAGCGGTTGTTTCTGGCCACGGGCATGATGCCGGAGTTGGCCGTTGTTCCTTTCATCTCCATGGTGGTGAACAACGCTTTTTTTACTGCGCAACGGCTCGGTATCTTCACGCTTCTGGAACGCGGGCCGCAGACCGCCGAGGCCGTTGCCGAGCAGGCGCAAGCGGATGAACACGCGGTTCAGGTACTCTTGGAAGCGCTCACCGGCTTCGGCTACCTCCAGCGCCGCGATGGCACGTTTGAGCTCAGCCGCGCGATGCGGAAGTCGCTTTCAGGTCGCTCAGCGGAGATGGCGCGATCAATGCTCGAGTTTGCACCCGACGTTGCCCGTAAGTTCGAAACTCTGGATGAGGCCGTAAAAACAGGAGATGTGGCTGACTTCCACTTTAATCCCGTCAACGCAGATCAGTGGGGTCACTACCTGACGTTTCTGAAGCAAAGCGCCGGACGACCCACTAAAGCGATTGTTGACAAGATTGAACTGGAAAATCCGCGCCGCATGTTGGACATTGCCGGCGGGCCCGCCATGTACAGCATCGCGTTCTGCGAGCGGTATAGCGAGCTCGAGTCCGTCATTCTGGACTTGCCGGAATCCGCGCGTGAAGGAGAAGAAGAGATAAAGAAAGCGGGCTTTGAAAACCGTATCTCATACGTCGTAGGCGACATTTTTACGACCGACTGGGGCACAGACTACGACCTCGCACTACTTTCGAACATGCTGCACTGTTTCAAGGTTGACGACTGCCGCACCATCATCAAGCACGCGTACGAAGCCCTGAATGCAGGCGGCACGATGATTGTGAACGAGCCTGGGTTCCCCGGGAAAGACGAGCAGATTGATACGTTTGCCGCGTTTACGTCACTTCTGTACTTCACAGTAACGGGAGGTCGAACACATCCAACGCCGTCGATTGAGACATGGTTGAAAGAGGCGGGCTTCGAGGGTGTGAAACGCCAGAAGGGCGGAAATCAGGTGCAGGTTATCGGTCGTAAACCCAAATAGCGGCAATCGTCGGCGTCGCTGGTTTAGAGGCTTGCTGCCGCGATCAGTTCGACGACGGAGTGGGCGGCAGTGCTCACCAGCGCGGCCTGCAGAATCCACACCGATGTGACGAGTAGGTGGGCAAAAAATGGATGGGCCATACCCCGATCGTTTGCGGCGTTGATGCGTGCGGCGGCCTGTCTCGTTCCGAAGCTGACGTGACGGGCGGCAACCGTGGCCTGCGGCTGCGTTGCCATACGTTCGACAACTTGTTGGAAGGAACCGGGTGCAGCGCGTAAGGCGATAGCGTCGCAGCATGCTTCGTTGTCTGTATTAAGATCTGCACACAACCTTTTGCGTAGCGCTGGCAGCCACAGACAGGTAGACCAGCGCGCGGTAACGTTGCGCAGGTTGTCCATGCGTGCAACGTGGGCTCGCTCGTGGGCAAGAACCACGTTGATCTGGTCGGCGTCGAACTGCTGCAACAGCGCGCGCGACAGCAGGATTTTCGGCCGGAACAGACCGCAGCACCATGCCAGTAGATGATCGCTGTCGATGACGACGTAGTCTTGCTGTTGTTTACCCAGGTTGAACAACGTCATCAGCTGCCGCCTGCCGGCAATCAATACTTTGGAGACGCCAAGCGCAAAGCCCGCTAGCAGAAGCAGTGCCCCCGCCACCAGGCTGATGTTTCCGGGAGAACCGACGGCAAGTAGCGGTGCGTGGGTGCCGCACTGCTCGCCGTGGCAGTGCTCCAATACCAACCATTGTGTGGCGTTCAGCCCCGAGTTGAGGAGCATGGCGATCAGTGCAACGCCCGGTGTGACCAGCGCATACCCGAGCGTAGCCGCCGCCCGCGTCCGAGGATCAAAGGTAGAAATCAGCCGGCGCACCGACGGGTACAACACGCTCGAGAGGATCGACGACAATAGTGTCGCTACCAGCAGGACGCCGGTCAGCTGCGATACCAGCATCACAACTTCACTCATCGCGCTCCTCCTCTGATGAATCGGAGGTCGGATGCTGTGTTGGCTCGAGAATGTGCAGCAATTGCTGCTCGATGTCGGCATCGTCAGCGGCCAGGAATTCAGCGAACCCGGAGATGATTGGCGCCAGATCACCGCGGCCGACATCCCGCGCCAGATCGTTCAGCACCCGGCTGACAATTTCTGCTCGCGTCAGTCCCGCCCGGTAAATAAAAGCGCGTCCTTCTTTGCTGCGCTCAACCAGCCCTTTGCGGTGCAGGCGTTCGAGGGTGCTTTGCACCGTGTTGAGCGACAGGTCCGCCGCCAGCTGCGCGTGGAGCTGCTGGGCGGACAGGTCGGGGCGTTGCCACAATTGATTGAGCACATCCAGCTCCCGCGGTCCGAGCGCAGGCATCTGCTGGTCGCGAATGCCGGCCAGCCAGCTGGTGATGATGTTGTCTTTGAGCGTCAAGCCAGCCCCAACACCGAGCCGTTCTCGGTGTTCCTGAAGTTCCCTACCATAGGCGCGAGTATGGATGGGGCAATATGCAAAAGAAAGCGCTGACTGCAGCAATGGCGGTGATTGTCGGTATGTACCTGAGTGCCGCAGCGGGTGCCGACGTGCCGTCGGGAGACCCGCACAATAGCGCCGGTGGGCACGTTGAGGAGCTGGTGGTGTACGGACGCGCTGAAAGCCAGATAGGTGTGGCGACGTCGGCATCTGAAGGGATGGTGGGCTATGACGACATTCAGCTCCCGCCGATGCTGCGCGTTGGTGAGCTCGTGGAGGCGGTGCCGGGTATGGTGGCAACCCAGCACTCGGGTACGGGCAAAGCCAATCAGTACTTCATCCGCGGTTTCAACCTCGATCACGGCACCGATTTTGCCGTCTCGGTCGAAGGTGTGCCGGTCAACATGCGCAGTCACGGACATGGCCAGGGTTACCTCGATCTCAATTTCCTCATTCCGGAGCTGGTGCAGACGACGCGCTACCAGCGAGGTCCCTACTCGGCGCAGGTGGGAGATTTTTCGTCAGCCGCCAGCGCCGATTTCGGGCTGTACGAGAAACTCGATGAGCAGCTCGTTTCTCTGGCTGCCGGTGAACACGGCTATTACCGGGCGCTGGCCGCGGGTTCTGCGGATCTGGCGGAGGGTGTCGTGACGGGGGCAGTGGACGTGACCGGCTACGAGGGACCCTGGCGGCTCGACGAAGATCTCGAACAGGCGAAAGCGTTCGGGTCATATGCGGGCCGTCTGGGAAACGCCAATCTGCGGGTGACGGTGCAGGCGTATGACAGCGAATGGAATGCCACCGACCAGATACCCCAAAGGGCGGTGCGCTCCGGGCTGATCAGCCAACGCGGCAACGTCGATGACGACCTGGGTGGCGAGACGTCCCGCTACGCCCTCACGGCGCGCCTGGACTTCAGCCGCTGGGCACTCACGGCTTACGCCATCGACTATGACTTTACGCTTTACTCAAACTTCACCTATTTTCTGGATGATCCGGTCCTCGGAGATGAATTCGAGCAGCGCGACGAGCGTCGGATCTACGGATTCAACCTGCGCGGCGACACCGATGAAACCGACATGCCCGATGGTATGACCCTGCGTTGGGGCGCAGACGTTCGCTTCGACGACGTCGATGAAGTTGGGCTTTTCGGCACGAACGGCCGAGTCAGGACGGACACCGTGCGTAACGATCAGGTGGAAGAGCTTTCGATTGGTGCCTGGGGCGAAGCCGAATGGCAAGTGAACGATCGCCTGCGCGCAATGTTGGGTGCGCGAGTGGATTGGTATGACTGGGACGTCAGCGCGGCGCAAGCGGCTAACTCCGGCAGCGGGGATGATGCCATCATCAGTCCCAAGGCGGCGCTTGCCTGGCGTTTCACTGAAAACGCCGAAGCCTACCTCAACTACGGCCGCGGGTTTCATTCCAACGATGTGCGTGGCGCCACCATTACGCTCGATCCGGCGAGCGGCGATGCGGTTGGTGACGTGCCCGCGCTGGTACGCTCGGACGGTGCCGAGCTTGGTCTGCGTTTTGAAGACGGGGAGCGATTCAACGCAACCCTCACCGCGTTCTGGCTCGAACTGGATTCTGAGCTGGTCTACGTCGGCGATGCCGGTGCTACGGAGGTCAATGACGCGACCGAGCGGATTGGTTTCGAAGGCGCGCTTTTCTGGCAGGCGACGGAGTGGCTGGCTTTGAATGCCGCTTACACCGTGACCGACGCTGAATTCAAGACGGATCAAGGGGGCGGAAGGGAAATTCCCGGCGCCGTGGAATCCACGTTCACGCTGGGGTTGAACGCCGCGTGGCAGAACGGACTGTCAGGCAGCGTGCGCCTGCGCTGGCTGGATGAAGCGCCGCTGGTGGAGGACGACGCCGTGCGTTCCGACGCATCGATGCTGGTCAATGCGGGGCTTGCCTACCGCAGGGGTGGCGCAGAATGGCGGCTGGACATCTTCAACGTGCTCGACAGCGAGGACGACGATATCGCTTATTTCTACGCGTCGCGGCTACCCGGCGAGACTGCAGCAGGCGTGGAAGACATCCACTTTCACCCGCTCGAACCGCGAAGCGTTCGCGCCAGTGTCACCTGGCATTGGCAATAGCCTGTTTGCGCCGACTTGTCGGTAAGAGCGCTACAACGTTGCTCGTGGAGTGTACAAAACGACGCGCTTCAGTCATTCACTCGCCTGGCGCCTGTCCCTCTATGTGGAATAGCTTGGTGTAGATTGACCAATCATTGTCCTCTTGGATCAAACACAACGTATCGAGAAAAGTCATTCCAAGGTAGTCGTCCCGAATGAGCGCAATTGCTGTTGCTCCCGCGATTTGTATGGACAGAATATCAAGCCGTGCAGGCAGCCCGGCGGCTTTTGCGGAAGGTTGTGAATCAACAAACTTGGCGAACTGATCAACCGTCATCTGTTGCAGCTCGCCATCCATGAAACCAGTAATCCGTGCGTCAGGATGGAAGGCATCACGCGCTTTCGAAGCGCTCGATTCGTACATACATGCAAAATAGGTTTCGATGGTTCGCTCAATCGCCTTCTGATTATCCATGTCATTCCTCGGCTTTGTTCGACACTACAGTTTCAATTCGCATATCCCGGTGGCCTCTCGAACCCGCCTATCAGATCCTCGAGCAGCCGCGCGAAATGGATCGCCGTGCGATCTTCCAGGTACGGGGCAACTACTTGCATGCCAACTGGTAGTCCCTCTGCGGAACGGCCAATGGGAACCGCCGTCGCTGGTAGATCTGATACGGTGAAAAGTCCGGCCCAGAACAGCGGGTCTAAGTATGAGATCTCTTTGCCGTCAACGTTGAGTGTACGCTGTGTGATCGGTCGGTGATCATGAGGGAAAGCTGCAACGGGCATGATCGGACACAGTAGTACGTCATATTTCTGGAAGAACGCTGCCCACGCAGCATGCAGTTGAGATCGAGCCTCATTGTCCCAGAGCCAGGTGCTGTGCAGATCAACAAGCGCTCGAGTTGCGTCGCTGCCAACGTCCTGTTCCGAAGGATGCAGAGGGGAGAGCATGTTCGCCACTTCGGCAAGCGCTCCACCGGAAGGGTCGGAACCGATGACCGAGTACAACAAACGCAGATATAGCGCATGACTGAATTTCGGGTCGAATTCGGGCCGAGCTTTGTCGTCAACAATCGCCACTTTGTCAGCAGCGCGATCCACCGCGGACTGCATGAGGTCAGTTACGTCAGCGGAAATCGGGAATCCGGTTTGCTCCAGCCAGACCGCAACCCGAAATCTCGACGCCTCCTCATGCCGCGACTTGGGTAGTGTGAGACGCCAGGCTGGTTCGTCCGATGCCGCGGGCCCGGCCGCTGCATTGAGACCAAGCTCCAAATCGTCAGGACAACGCGCCATCGGTCCGAGAACCACAAGATCCGGAATTGACAACGTGCCGGGTGGTCCTGGCACGTTCCCGCGCACCGAGACTATGCCCCGGGTTGGTTTGTGACCGTACACGCCGCAGAAGTGAGCAGGATTCCGTATGGACCCACCAATGTCGCTACCGAGTTCGAGTGGTGTAAAACCCGCTGCCAGTGCCGCCGCAGAGCCTCCAGAAGAACCACCCGGACCGCGTTCGGTGTTCCAAGGGTTGTTTGTGGTGCCGTAGACTTCATTGTAGCTCTGAAAGTCACCCGTATAGAGCGGTACATTTGTCTTTCCGAACACAATGGCACCTTCGTCGACCAGTCTCTGGACCGCATCCGCGTGACGTGTCGGCCTGTGTCCGGCAAGTTCCGGCGCGCCGGAGGTCGTCGGCATGCCGGCTACTTCAATCGAGTCCTTAATTGTCATCGGCAAACCGTGCAGCTTGCCCCAGATCTCGCCGCGAGCCCGTGCAGCGTCGGCTTTTTCTGCCAACTCGCGTGCCGCACCAGGCGCCGTTGCTACCACCGCATTGATTTCACCGTCTCTGGCGTCGATGCGCGCCAGCAGTTCATCCAATAGTTCAACGCTTGAGATGTCTCCCGAGGTCAGTAAGTCGAGGAGACTGGAAGCGCTTTCGTAGGCCAAGGTCATAAACCAACTCCAGCTCTGCTCCAAGAGGGCATCCCATGCATAGGTACTACGCGCCCTGCCTGTAGATGTAGATATCCATCAGTGAACCAGTTGTCTTCGACTCCAGCTTCGCTCCTTCGGGTGCGTAGCGCGATGGATCTGCTGCTTCCGGGTGCGACGGATCGGTTTGCCAGACCCTCTCCAAGGTTTCCGGCTTGGGTTCGAAGAAAACAACTGCGCCATTATTTTTTGCAACCCGCAGTGACTCTCTCAAAACTGCATCGCGAAGTTTTTCCTCAACATGATGAAGGACGCCAAAAAAGAACACCGCATCGAAAGCATCAGTTGAATAGGGCATGTCGCTGGCATCAAAAGCGTCGAAACGAATCCGGTCACGAACACCGAGTTTTCTTGCACTGTCTTCCCAGGGTTTGTTCGCATACTGAGATGAATCAGTCGCCGGTTCGCCTGTGATCACCTCGAATCCTTCCAACGCGAGATAAATCGCAAAGTTGGCCTCCCCGGTACCCACGTCCAAAACGGCCGCGCTGGCAGGGAGTTCGAGCATGGCGAGAACGGTAGCCGCATCTGACGCTATCGCTTTGAAGGCTGGACTCAAAATCTCGCTTGCTTTATCTGTATTCACTGTCGTTTTCCGTTTGCGATAATATATGCGTGCGCACGCATATTGATGACAGAAGGTGTAGATGTCAAATAAAAAAGACAAACAAAGCAGTCATTCAGAGCTCTTCGATCTCATTGGTGAATTGGCACAGCGTCGGTTCCGCATGGCCGAGCGTTCCCTCGTCGTGCTCGGGCTGAACCACTCTGAAGCACGGCTGGTCAGCGTATTGGCAGAGGAGGGCACGATGACACAAGACGCCCTGTCGGCCTCGCTCACGGTGGATCGCAGCAATGCAGGCCGGTCGTTAAAAAAACTGGAGGGCAGAGGCTACATTGTCAGGCACAAAGACGAGATTGATAAGCGAACGAATCTGGTTGCGATTACTGACGAGGGACGCGGTGTCGCGGAACATGTCGGTGACATACGAGACAACCTGGTCGAGATGTTGCTCGGGAACTTGACTGCAGAAGACACGCGGGAGGTCGTCCATCGGCTGAGGAAAGTGTTATCCAAGCCATCAAACTGAACTTCGGCGTCGGGAATTAACGTTGACGCGGTTTCCTCCTGTAACTGGATGGGTTTCGAAGATCAGTTCAGAGAACGAGCTGTCGAGGGTGGTGTACTCCTGAGGTAACCCGTTGTCCGCCTCCTGATAAATGTGATTGATCCGGGGGGGCTGCAAGAGTGACGTCCTGCGTTGAGCCCTCGAGAATGGTTTGGCTGTTAGACGAATGCGCTTCTGGTCGCAGGACACGATCTTTGCCGCCGCCAACTGATAGCATCGGCAAATCGTATTCAGGGCTGCGGCAGATCTCACCGCCGCAGCCCCTGATCAGCCCTCAACGAAGATCGAAACGATCCGCGTTCATGACCTTGGTCCAGGCGCTGACAAAATCGTGCACGAACTTTTCACGATTGTCGTCCTGCGCGTAAACCTCGGCATAGGATCGCAGGATCGAATTGGACCCGAACACGAGATCTGCACTGGTTGCCGTGAACCGGACTGCGCCCGTGGCGCGGTCTCGGAGCTCGTAGGCGCCGTCACCTGTGGCGTGCCAGCTGGTTGCCATATCAACCAGGTTGACGAAGAAGTCGTTCGTCAGAACGCCCGGGCGATCGGTGAACACACCGTGCCGGCTGCCTGCGTGATTGACGTCCAGCACCCGCAGACCCGCAACCAGTACGGTCATCTCCTGCGCGGTCAGGCCGAGGAGCTGTGCCCGATCGAGCATCATTTCCTCCGCGCTCACCGCAAACGCTTCGCGCTGGTAGTTGCGGAAACCATCCGCCACGGGCTCGAGCACGTCGAACGAGGCTGCATCGGTCTGCTCGTCGGTCGCGTCGCCACGCCCGGGACTGAAAGGCACGGAGACCGCGTGTCCAGCTGCGCTGATTGCCTGCTCGATACCGACGTTGCCACCCAGGACGATCACGTCTGCGATTGACGCCCCTGCCTCATCGGCAATGGGCTGCAATACCGCCAGGACGCGGGCCAGGCGATCCGGCTCGTTCGCAGGCCAGTCTTTTTGCGGTGCCAGGCGAATGCGTGCGCCGTTGGCGCCGCCGCGCTTATCCGAGTTGCGGAACGTGCGTGCGCTGTCCCAGGCGGTGGCAATCAGCTCACTCGCCGACAAACCGGAGCTGGCAATTTGTGCTTTGACGGCATCGACTGAAAAGCTGGCGTTGCCCGCCGGGATCGGGTCCTGCCAGATGAGGTCTTCCTCAGGCACGTCCGGGCCGATGTAGTTTACTTTCGGCCCCATGTCACGGTGGGTCAGCTTGAACCAGGCGCGTGCAAACGCATCGCGGAAGTAGTCCTCGTCAGCCATGAAGCGTTCGCAAATCTCGCGGTACTGAGGGTCGACTTTCATCGCCATGTCAGCATCGGTCATGATTGCGCGACAGCGTGCGTCGGGATCAGAGGGATCTCTGGGCAGATCTTCCTCGGCGATGTCGATGGGCTCCCACTGATGGGCGCCCGCGGGCGATTTGCGGAGTTCCCATTCGTAACCGAACAAGAGCTCAAAGTAGCCCATGTCGAACTTCAAAGGCTCTTTGGTCCACGCACCCTCAATGCCAGAGGTGAATGCCTGACTTGCCTTACCGTTCTGCGCATCGTTGGCCCAACCGAGGCCCTGCTGCTCGAGACCCGCACCTTCGGGTTCGGCGCCGATGTTGTCACCGGGTCCGTTGCCGTGCGCTTTGCCGACGGTATGTCCGCCGCAGGTGAGCGCCGCGGTTTCCTCGTCGTTCATGGCCATGCGGGCGAACGTCTCGCGGATGTGGTGTGCGGTTCGCTGCGGATCCGGCTGTCCGTTGACGCCCTCCGGGTTGACGTAGATCAGTCCCATATGGACCGCGCCCAGCGGGTTGTGCAGCGTCGTTGCGTCGTCGAGATCGTCGTAGCGGTTTTCACTCGGTGCAAGGAACTCGCTCTCCGACCCCCAGTAAACGTCCGTTTCCGGACCCCAGATGTCTTCGCGTCCGAAACCGAAGCCAAAGGTCTTGAGGCCCATCGACTCGTACGCAACGGTGCCCGAAAGCAGAATGAGGTCAGCCCAGGAGAGGGCGTTGCCGTACTTCTTCTTGAGGGGCCAGAGCAGGCGGCGCGCCTTGTCGAGGTTGGCGTTGTCGGGCCAGGAGTTCAGAGGAGCAAAGCGGATGTTACCGGCACCGCCACCGCCGCGGCCGTCCTGCACGCGATACGAGCCGGCAGAGTGCCAGGCCAGCCGGATCATCAGACCGCCGTAGTGCCCCCAATCCGCGGGCCACCAGTCTTGACTGTCCGTCAGTAACGCCTTGAGGTCCTCTTTGACCGCCTCAAAGTCCAGCGTTTGGACGGCTTCCCGATAATCAAAATCGGATTCCATCGGATTAACGCGCGCACCCCCCTGGTGGAGGATGTCGAGGTTGAGCGCCTTAGGCCACCACTTGTCGACCGGCTGGCCGGAGGCCGTGTTACCCCCGTGCATGACGGGGCATTTGCTTGGCTGGGACATGTTGAACACTCCTGTGATTTGAGCAGCTATTGGACGCGATTGACGTAAATAGATCCAATCGATTATATGATTCACTACAATCGATTTTGTCGATGATACAAGTGTGGCCACCTCGCAGCGGACGGTCGGTTTCCAGCGGGTCGGGCGGGAGCGAATAGCTGCGGCAGCCTTACTTCCGACCTGGAATTCTGTAGGATTTGGTCACGAAGCTGGGCGGAACGTGTGCTTTCTTGATATGTGGATTTTGCCATAGCCACCTCATCTGAATCCTGGGCTCGGATTCTGGGCTGGGTCGACCAGATCTGTCCGGAAAACGCCTCGGAACGACCCGACCAGGAGGCCAAGGCGCGATTGTTTGTGCTGTCGATCCTGGCAGGGCTTCTCGTGCTTGCCTTGTCATCGATTCGCGACTTCGTGCTCGGCGACATGCTGCGGCTCGCCTGGTCTGCCGCGGCAGCGGCGTTACTGTTGGTTCTCCTTCACGGATTCAGGAAGAGCGGCAATCTGGGCCTCGTCACACACGCCTTCCTGGCTGTCCTCACTGTGTCGCTGGTTATCAGGATTGCGCTCGATCCGGCCAGCTCGCAGGTCATGGTGTCGATCTGCACTGTTGGCTTGATCGCCGCACACCTGATTTCGAGTCGCGCGGGATTGTATTGGACGCTTGTCGGTACCCTGCTTGCCGCCGCCAACGCGACACGTCTGACCCTCGGCCAATCTGCGGAATTCGAAGTCGCCTGGGCCGTGACGATCATGACCGCGGCGATTGGCTTGTGGTCCACCGCTCATACGCTGGCGCGGGAAGTGGCACAGGGCTCGAACGACGATGCGATTCAACAGGCGCGAGACGAGCGCGACCGCCTCCGGGTGTTTGCCGAAAGCGCGTTCCCTGGAATCATTGAAGTCGCACCGGGGAGAATCGACTACGCCAGCAAGGGGGTCAGGCAGCTCCTCGGTTACGATCCCGGCGTATTCATGCAGGCGGGGCTGCAGGAGTACGTTCACCCTGAAGATTTCTGGCCCGTTGTCGAAACGCTGCAAAACGCACCTGACCATGTCGCGCAGGTTGAGGCCCGCCTCAGGCATGCCGGTGGACACTGGGTCTGGATAGCGGCGTTTGCGATCCCCTATTCGCGAGAAACCAACGAAGATCGCTGGATTTTCGCGGCCCGCGATGTCGAGCGGGAGCGGGAAGACCGGGCTCGTGGGCTGCAGGCGGAACGCCTGGAAGGCGTGGGGCTCCTTGCAGCCGGGGTGGCTCATGACTTCAACAACCTGCTGACCGTCATTGCGGGGCACGGAGAGTTGCTGCCGAAAAGTGAGCACCGTGACAACATACTGCTGGCCGCAGATGAAGCGGCCGGCCTCACGGGGCGGCTTCTCAGTTTCAGTCAGGAACAGCCCCGGCAGCTGGGCGTGTTTGACTTGAATGCGCTCGTCGTCAACCTGCGACCCATCCTCAGAAGCCTGCTCGGCGAGCAGATCCAGCTCGAGATTAATCCCGGCCGCGAAGCCTGTTTCGTGCGCAGTGATCCGTCGCAGCTGAATCAGGTCATATTGAACATTGTCACCAACGCCAGAGACGCCATGCCCAATGGCGGTCACCTGACGATGGACATCGACACGGAGCTTCTCGATCCCCGGAGGGCGAGGGAGTTGGATCTCGCTGCCGGTAACGTTGCCCGGTTGTCCATCCGCGACGATGGCGTTGGCATGGACCCACAAACGCTGGAGCAGGCGTTCGATCCGTTTTTCACGACCAAAAACGGCGAGCGCGGCACGGGTCTGGGGCTGGCCAGTGCTTACCGGCAGGCGCGGCGCTGCGGTGGTCATCTGCAGCTGATCAGCGAACAAGGCCGCGGGACGACTGCCATCTTGAGTTTGCCGGTGCAGGCGGCAGCGCCGGAGCCGAGCGCAGACCAAACCGCGCTTTCCCAGCCGATATCGGAGCACGCGTGGGTTCTGGTGGCTGAGGACGACCCCAATATCCGGCAGCTGATCAGCGAAGCGCTCTTGGAGGCGGGGATCAGCAGCCTTGACGCCGCGGATGGCATGGCAGCAATGGAGGAGTACGACAAGCACGACGTACCGCCCACGCTGCTGATCAGCGACGTGATCATGCCGGGAATGAAAGGCTCGGTACTCGCGGACAAGCTGCGTCTGCGCCAGCCTGAGCTCAAGGTGTTGTTTATTTCCGGTTATTCGGACGAAAAGCTCGACCCCTGGTACGAGGATGATGAGAGCGTCGCATTTCTGGCAAAACCTTTCCGGCCCTCTCAGCTGGTTCAGGCCGCCACCCGGCTCATGGGTGGAGAAGGTGCGTCCCGCGATTGGAGAGACCATTGATTATTGATGCCTGGGCGCAACATCCAACACTCAGACACTCGCAGGATCCCATCTTCGATTCGCTGCGCCGGTGGACGAGAACGGAGGCGCCGACGGAAGCGCTGCCGGTAGAGAAGACGGTGCAGGTGATGGATGCTGGAAGGGTATCAAAAGCGCTGATTTCTGCCTGGGTGGCACCGCGCAACGTCATGATCTCAAACGATGAGGTGTACCAATTTGTCAGTGAGTTTCCGGACCGGTTCATTGGTGTCGGTTCCGTCGACATCAGCAAGCCCATGCAGGCCGTGGCTGAAATCAAGCGCTGTGTCGGCGAGCTGGGTTTCAAAGGGATTCGCGTGCTGCCGTGGCTTTGGGAATTGCCGCCCACAGACCGGTTGTTCTATCCGATCTACACCGTCTGCTGCGATCTTGGCATCCCCTTCTGCACGCAGATCGGTCATACCGGGCCGCTGATGTCCTCTGAAGTGGGCCGGCCCATTTACCTGGATCGTGTGGCGTTGGATTTCCCCGATCTCACGATCGTAGGCGGACATATTGGCTATCCCTGGACGGAAGAAGCCATCGCCGTCGCAACCAAACACCCCAATGTCTACATCGACACTTCTGCGTATACCGCCAAACGCTATCCGCCCGAGCTCGTCCGCTTTCTCAATACGAACGGTGCAGAGAAGGTGCTCTTCGGCACCAACTATCCAATGATTACACCGGCTCAGGCGCTCGCGGATCTTCCCGGGTTGGCGCTCACCCCCGAGGTGGAGGCGCAATTCCTGGGTGGCAACGCCCGGCGCGTTTTCGGAATCTCCTGAGCCCGGCGACGTCAGTCCCGCGTCCAGCGACGGTGGCAGGGGCCCTGGGGCCCGCGGCTTTCACCGGCGTGTTCCGGGTATACGGTTGCCGTGTAGATGTCGCCGAACTGGTCCACCGCCATCTGGTGGATATAGATGGCAAGCTTCTCGTGCCGTTCGAGCTCTTCCAGCGTGTGGGCGTCATAAACCACGAGGTTGCTCATCTTGTCGCTCGCGTAAAGCCGGTCGCCATAGACCGCCACGGTCAGCGGGTTCAGGTGGTCCCACTGCTCGATGAAATTACCGTCGGGATCGAACACCTGGATACGGCTCTTGCGGCTGGGATCGTTTTCCCAGCGCTCTTCCGCAATCTGGCCTTTGACGGTCATGTAATCGTGCAGCGCGCCACCTCTGAAATCGACGACAACCAGACGCCCGTCCGGCATCTGCGCCACCGCGTGAGGTGAGTTGAACTGGCCGGGTTCGTTGCCCCAGCCGCCAATCTCTTTGATGTACTCACCCTCCGGCGAGAACCAGATCAGTCGGGCGTTCCAGTAGCCGTCCGAGATCACAATGTTGCCATTGGGTTGCACAACGACCGAAGTTGGGCCGTTGAAATGGCCGGGTTCGTTACCCCACTTTCCCAGCTCGCCCAGGGCCAGAACGAGGTCACCGTCCTTCGTATATTTCTTCACCATGTGACCGTCCCGGTCGACGGTCCAGATGTGGCCATCAATGAAGTAGATCGTGTGTGCGCCGAGGGCAAAACCCCGCTCCTGCGACGGCCCCCAGGCACCCAGATAGTCGCCGTCACGGGTGAACATGGACACGCTGCTCTTACCCATCTTATCCCGCATCGCAAGCGGATGTGCGGCCCAATGTTCGAGGTCGCGCGTAAAGAGATAGATGATCCCTTCGTCGTCGACGCAAACCCCCGATCCCATTTCGAAGGACATGTCGGCCGGGTAGTGTGGCCAGTCCTCAACCAGACGATACTTGATCTCGCTGGATAGCGTTGCTGGTGTGCTCATGATCTTGATGCCTCCCCTCATGCAGGTGCTCAGTATATGCCTTCGCGCGGAGGGTTGCCGTGCGGAATCTCAGGGCACTCTGGAAACTGTCATACCTAAGCGGGGTTGGCCGGCTTCGATAGCGGATTACTCGTCAAAGTATCGGCCCCCAGTCCTTCTTGAGTTCAACGATGAGGCTATTGAATCCGGCTTCACCGATACGTTTCTTAAGGTTTCGTTCCAGCTCATCCAGACCGCGTGCAACGCTTTGGTGAACGGGAGTTCCACTATCCAGAAAGACTACTTGCTTCGATCGCAAGTCGTCCGGGTGTGGTTTCAAAGCAAACACCTCGGCGGACTCGAGTTTTGAAACTGCCTTGTGTACCGCTTGGCGGCTGATGCCAAGAATGCGGGCCAGGTCGGTAGACCGGGTAACGCCATCGCGCACAAGAAGGATAAGCATCGTCTCGGTACGGGTCACTGTGAATCCAGTGGCTTGTTCCAGGTACTGACGAATGCTGTCGTCGAACCAGCAAAAAGCCTGGAATAAGAGACGATACAAGCGGTCTTCTGGTTGGATATCACTCATTGAGGGTTGCAGTGGTCAGCACAGGTCATTGTAGCGCACAAACATTCGAACACATCTTGCTTGCCGCATGTATAATGTCAACCCGATTTACTGTTAACTCGGTTTACAAATATTTTCAAGGCTGCTTTAATTCCCGGAACAATCGGTCGGGGAGAAGGTCATGACGGAATCGCAGGCAGAGAGTGATATGGAGGTGAGTGCAAAAACGCTCGGTGAGATGGCTGCGCGTAGCACGCCTCTAATTCGGAATCACTGGTATGTCGCAGCGTGGGCTGAAGAAATCAGCCGAACCCCACTACGCCGCGAGATTCTTGAGCATGACATTGTGTTCTATCGTACCGAAGACGGTTTGCCCGTCGCGCTTCAAAATCGATGTCCTCACAGGTCTTTTCCGCTGTGTCGAGGTTCGTTGCAGGGTGACAGGATACAGTGCGGTTATCACGGCATTGAGTTCAATCCTGACGGGAGCTGCGCGCACGTTCCCCAGTTGAAGGCAGCTCCCGGAGGGCTTCGAATCGAGTCTTACCCGCTGGTGGAGCAGGGGCCGTTCGTATGGATCTGGATGGGTGGTGCGGAAAACGTCGACCACAGCAAGCTCGTGCAGCAGCCGTGGTTCACTGAACCAACCTGGTCACATGTCAAAGGCTACATCTACATGCGCGCCAATTACTTGGGCCTGCATGAGAATCTGCTGGATCTCTCTCATTTTCCATACGTACATGGCGCCGCGCTGGGCCGACCCGAACACGCCGAGGAGCAGCCAACGGTACGTGTAGAGGGTAACGTCGTGCACTCCAGCGTGGTACACCGCAATGTTGCCGTGGCACCGAAATACATGCGCGCAACCAACCTTGTACAACCCGTTGATCGGACGAGTGAGCAGTTCGTACCGTCACCTGCGATACATGTCGGGAAGGCGATTCTCGAGGACGCATCCGATCCGAAAAAAACTCACGTACGGTACATCATCCATTGCCCGACCCCTGAGACATTGACGACGACCCATTACTTCTGGGCAGTCGCGCGCGACCAACTCGTGGATGACGAGGAAATTGACGCCGAATCCTATGCGGGAGCATCCAAAGCTTTCAACGAGGACAAGGAAGCTCTTGAAGAAATAGAAGCGTTGATTGCTCGAGACAGAAGGGCGGGTTTCGCAGAGCGCATCATTGCAACGGACAAAGGAGCGGTGCTCATGCTACGCGCCTTTGCGAGAATGGCTGAAGAAGAAAGCTAGTCGTAGTAATGACGGCTTGTTGTCCGTGCGGTCCATCCCTAACCGATAGCATATGGGGTGCCTGCATGCTTATGTCAGCGCGATCTGCTCTGCCAGTTTCTGAACTCGATCGAGAAAGACCTGATTTCTGCCTACCTGAACCTGCATCGGCGAGCCGTCGATCAAGGCGGTCACCAGCCGGACTCTGAGCGCTACCTCGTCGTCCACCAGGTCCGGGTTGATCCTGCGCAGCGGTTCTTCGAGCGCGGCATAAAACACGGTGTAGATGGAGCGATAGAGGGACCGAAACTCGCTGTTGTGCAGCGCCAGCGTTTTTAAGGTGGAAAACAGGATGCCGCTTTCTCCCCGCCAGCGCACGACCAGATCGTGCACGATGGCGCGGAGCGCCTCTTCCGGGGTCGCCGAATTCTGCTGATGAGCCTGTATGACCTCGGTGTCGGCGACGGCCTCCTGCTCGAGCACATAGAGGATTAGGGCATCCCTGGTTTTGAAGTAGTACTGCACATTGCTGAGCTTCAGATCCAGGGAGTTAGCCAGATCGCGTAAGCTGAACTCGTCGACGCCGTGCTGAATCAACTTCTGTCGTGCCGCCGCGACAATCCGATCACGCGTTGAGGTGCCTTTTGGGGTCGCGGCCGTTTTCGAGTCCTGCATAATTGGTCATTGACAAGTATTGGTCAATGACCAATACTACGCGAAATCACCTCTAACTGAAATACGACCCATGCAAATAGTCACCGCAACGGATGGTCTGCAAGAGACTCATGCTCACGAGATATCTGAACTGGTCTGGGCCACCGGACCTGTCTCTTATGAGTATCAATTCGGGGATCGCGCTTTGTTTGACGCCGCGGTGATCGCTTCGTGGCATCAGGACGGGACGCTCTTTGCCGCTGATGCAACTTCCCTGGCCGTCGAAGACGGCGCGCTGATGGGGATCGAAATAGGCATGGCAGGGCCGGAATTCGAGGCACGTAAACACGCGTTGGCGCCGATGTGGCGCGAGCTGATCGAAAGCGGGCAGGTGGACCGGCGCGACTTCCAGGGCCTGCTCGAGCGGGCCGGTCACGCCGGTTGGTTGAACCCCGTCATTCATGCCGACACGTACTACATTCACGCGCTTTCTGTGAAGCCCGGGTATCGCGGCAAGCGCATTGGCTATCACCTGATTCAGAACGCGATCACCAACGCACGCGAGCGCGGCTTTGCCAGATTTCAGCTGGATGTGCTCTCCGACAATCCTGCCGTGGAGTTTTACCGTTCGGTCGGGCTGGAAGTGCTCGCTGAAACCAGAGCGCCGAAGCCCGCCGCTTTCGGCGTTCCGCCTGAATACCGTATGGGAATGGACCTGTCGTGAGCAGTGTCTTCTATCAGCTGATCAATCCGCCGATACGAGCGCTCCTGCGTTCGCCCTGTCACTGGCTCGTGAGCAGCAACACGCTGCTGTTGGAGTTTACGGGTCGCAAATCCGGCCGTGCGCTCGCCACGCCCATCAGCTATTTCCTGGATGGCCAGACGGCGCACTGCTTTACCAAAAAGTCGTTCAACTGGTAGCGGAATCTGACGACCGGAAGGAAAGTGAGGCTGACCGTGCGCGGGCAGGTTTGGGAAAGCACGCCACTGGTTGAGCACAACGACCGTGAGCTTATGGCCGACAAGCTCGATGCGTTTCTGCGTGCTGTTCCCAGAGATGCGGGACCCTCGGGCGTGTCGATGGACAGGGACGGTGTTCCCAACCCTGAGGACATTCGCAGAGCGGTGCAGGAAATGGTTTATCTGCAGTTTCCGTTAGCAGCAACACAGGAGGCCGGACATGGCTAA
Source organism: Pseudomonadales bacterium (assembly GCA_028285415.1). GTDB lineage: Bacteria > Pseudomonadota > Gammaproteobacteria > Pseudomonadales > Azotimanducaceae > UBA4421. The sequence goes on along the minus strand of JANQPF010000009.1, from coordinate 439,605 downwards.
GCGGTTCAACTCGCAGCAGGAGATCGACGCGTTTCTCGAGACCCCCCGGCTTGCCATGCTGTTGTACAACGGCCCGCGGCCCGCGCCGACCGGCGTGCCGGTCTGGTTCGACTGGGATGGAAAAACGCTGCGGATGTTTGCTGCTCGCACGAGCCCCAAGGTAGACCGGCTGACGAAGGATCCCAACGTTTCGGTTCTGGTCACGAACGCGGTCGGCGAACCTGAAGCCTGGGTCGCTTTTGATGGAACGATCGAGATCTCGGACTTCGAGGCGGACGACTGGAACGCTCTGCTTGACCGTGTTGCACCCAGATACTGGGACCTCACGGAAGCCGCTTATGCAAACGAGATTGAGGGTTGGCGCCTGGCCCCCGAGGCCTTTGTTGCGCTGAATCTTGCGCCTGAGAAGGTTCGTTCGGGAGCCTGACGAGACTCGGTATCCTCAGGCCTGGCGCCACCAGGCCACGCCGTGCTCGTCTTCCTCCACGCTCAGCATGCGGCGTTCGAGGGCGCAGTGCAGGTGCGCAATCGATTCGCCGGTAGCCGGAAAAAAGCTGGTGTCGGTAATTTGACTCTTGAACAAGGCAGGAAACACATCCACGGCGCGCTTCGGCGTTTCGCAGAGATCGTAGAGCTTTTCCAATGCCACTTCGTGCCAATCGATCAGCGCGGTCAGTCGTTCGTGCACCCCTTCGTAAATGCTCTCGTGGGCCGGTAGCACCAGAAGATTGGGCGGCAGAACTTCGCGAAATCGACCGCAGGATGCGATCCAGTCCCGCAGCGGGTTGGCGTGTGGTTCAGACGGCTGCACGCTGACGTTCGGTGTGATTTTCGGCAGCAGCTGGTCCCCGCCGATAATGAGTTTCAGCTCCGGGCAGTACAGGCAGACGTGCTCCGGTGCGTGCCCGTGTCCGATCACCGCCCGCCATTCGCGGCCGCCGATGTCGATGTACTGGCCTTCGCTGATGCGCCGGTAGCCGGCTGGCAACGGTGCCAGGTTGGCGCCAAACATGCCGAAGCGCTGCCGATAGCGATCCAGACGTTCTTCGTCAAAGCCCGCGCGGCGATAGAACCGGATTGCATCTTCGGGCACGTCGGAACGCTTGTCCGCCCCCATCACCTTGCACATGTAGAAATCGGCGCGACTCATCCAGAGCTCAGCGTCCCACTCCGAACAGATCCAACCGGCAAGCCCGGTGTGGTCGGTATGCAGATGCGTGGCGACCACCCTGGTGACGGGTTTGCCATCCAGATAGTTGGCGAAAATCGTCCGCCAGTGATTTTTGACGCTGTCGTTGTTGACCCCGGTATCGACAATGGTCCAGCCGTCGCCGTCGCGCAGCAGCCAGACGTTGATGTGATTGAGCTTTCCGGCCATGGGCATGCGCACCCAGAACACATCGTCCGCGACTTCGAAGATCTCCCCCGGCTGTGGCACCTGATCTTCGAAACGATAAGTCAGGGGGTCAAATCCCCGGCGTGATAGTACCTGGTCCACTGAACACTCCCGCAAAACAACATCATACCAGCACGGGCTGATGTGCCCAGCAGACGCAGGTCATCCGCGGCGTTCAACGCCCGGACAGTTCTCGGCAGCCCTAGAAAATCGAGTAGTGCTGACCGCCGTCGATCACAATGTTCTGGCCCACGATGAAGCGCGACAGCGGGCTGCACAGAAGGGCCGCCATTGGCGCGAGGTCATCAGCGTCGGCAACGAAACCTGCCGGGATTTTGTTGTTGGCTCGGAAGTGTTCCTGCACCACTTCAGGCTTCGGCTCGAGGTCGAAAGCGCGCGCGTAAACCTCCATCAGCTCGCCCGCACCTTCGGTCTGGAACATGCCAGGCAGAAGGTTGTTGATGTTGACGCCATATTGCGCAATTTCCCGGGACACCCCTGCCGTGTAGTTCATCAGCGCCGAGCGCGCGGGACCCGACATCAGGCGCCAGATCATCGGATTCTTTGCGGAGAAGGTGGCGATGTTGACGATTCGCCCCCAGCCGCGCGTTTTCATACCGGGGATGTAGTGGCGCATGATTTCGATGGGCCCAATCAACGCCGTCTCTATTGAGGCGCGCCAGTCTTCTGGCGTGAGTTCCAAAAAGTCACCGTTGGGGGGCGGCGGCTTGATTGTAATCGAGAGAATGTCCGGGTCAGGGCAGGCGGCAAAAAGCGCCTGACGGCCTTCCTCCTTGGAAGAGTCGGCGACGATCGGGGTGACGCTGGCACCGTACTTTTCGCCTATTTCCTGCGCTGCGGTGACCAGGCGCTCTTCTCTGCGCGCGGTGATGTAGAGCTCTACGCCAGCCTCGGCCAGACGTTCTGCGGTGGCTCTGCCCATGCCTGCGCTGCCGCCGGCCATGATGGCTTTCTTACCCTTGATTTGTAGGTCCATGAAGTCTTCTCCGGTCAGGTTGATGATTCAGCGTTCGTTCTCAGTCCATACTGGTCCAGTCGCCAGTGCAGCGTGTCGAGCCGGTCCTGGCCAAAGAAAGGCTCGCCGCGGACGACGACGGTCGGGACACCCCAGTGGCCGGCGGCGTCGAGGTTCCGCTGGTTTGCTTCGATTTCTTCGAGATGGTTACCGTCTGCGATTGCGGCATCCAACGCGCTGAGATCCAGTCCGACTGACGCCGCGGCGTCACTCAGGTGGTGACCCTGATCCCAGTTTGGTGTGCCGCTGAAGATGACATGAGATACAGCGGCAGCAAACTCGACGCCCTTGCCACGACGCTGGGCTTCCACGCCGAGCTTGCACAGCCGGTAGATGAGCGGCTGATCCTCGGCAACCTCGAAGGTGTCGAGGTTTTGCGCCACGGGATCCGGACTCGGCGGGAAGACGAGCGGCATGCCGAGGTATGCCGCGCGGCGGGTGCTGTCCATGACAATGTAGCGCGCGGGTTTCATGTTGGCGGGATCGAAGAGGGTTGCGCGGGTGCGTACCGCAATAGGCAGCACCACACGCAAATTGACCTCAACGTCATAGTCCCTGGGCAACGCCAGGAGCTCAGGCGTCGCGAGGTAGGAGTAGGGACTCCGAAACGACCAGTAGACATCCAACGGTTCCGTCATGACGCATCACCTGCGTGAAAGTGACGGGTAGCCTATGCGACGGTGTCCGGGCCGACGAGCGCGAAAACGTTCAAAAACTATGCAAATGTGCTCAATTTGCGCGCGCCTTGCGGGCGGCAGAAGGGGGCCGCCCCGACCACTTCCGATACGCCCGGCCGAAATCCGAGGCGTTGGTAAACCCGAGCTCATAGGCAATGTTGGCAATGGGTTCGGCGGTGTTTTGCAGCAGCTTGGTGGAAACCTCGAGACGAATGGCGTCGAGCAATACCTGATAGCTGGTTCCAGCCGCTGCCAGCTTTCTGCGCAGGCCGCTGCTGGATACGCCGAGATAGGTTGCCGCTTCGCCGAGTTTTGGCGGTGCGGCCAGATTGTCGATCATGAGTGACTTCACCCGGCCGACAATCCCCATTTCGGATTCGGCTTCCAGCAGCGCCTTCTCACAGGTTTCCATGATCAGGCGAACGGTTTTTGGATCCGCCTGTCGCATCGGCTGGTCCAGGTACTCAGCCTTGAAGAAGATCCGGCTGGTCGCGTGGCCAAAGGTGATGGGGAAACCGAATCTCTTCTGCACCTGGGCAAGTCCCTCCGGCATCGGGACTGAGAACTGAGCGCATCGAATGATGTGCTCGTTGCCAAGGACGGGTTGAAACAGCCGATCGACGAAGAGAACAAATGCGCCGAGGGCGAAGTAGGCCACGCTTGGATGATCGACATGAGGATCAATTTCCATCACCACCTCATCCTCCAGGGTCAGCGAGCGAATGGTGAATGTACGTGTGATCATGCTGTTGAACCGCATGAGGAGGTGCAGCGCTTTGGCAACCTGCCCGCTGTTCGCAATGGCCATGACGGCCAGATTGGACGCTTTTGCAAAATGCTGCGACAGATCCAACGCGAGGTGTGGATTGTTCGTCAGCTCCAGCGCACGCAGCACAAACTGCTCATGCTGCTCCTTCGTGAGCCGATAGTGTTCGTCGTTCAGCTGGCTGGCAGTGAGGTTCAGACCGGCGAACAACGCTGCCTCGTCGTGGCCTTGATCACGCAGCGTAAGAAAGATGAAGCGCGGGAAGAAGGGCAGGTGCCCTTGTTCCAATGGCGAGCGTTTCGTGTCTTTCATACTTCTATTGTTGCAAAAACTCCTACTCGTGGAGACGTCTGGTCTCTGCCTCGAACAACGCGTGGAGGTCATGGGTCAAGACCTTGTCGACGTGCAGTTGCATCATGTGTCGATCCGGTGCGTCGAACTTTGCCACTTCAGCGTCCAAGTCTTCGACCGAGGGAGGCACGCCGGCGTTTCGCTTCGTCAGGAACGCCTCGGTAAACCGGCGCAACAGGTCATCACTTTTAATGAGTTCTACCTGCCCACGGAGCGTCACTTCACGCCCGATCGAGTCGGGATCCCAGATACAGAAGCATGATGCGGGATTGCGGCGCCACGCGTGGTACTTCGCGCGATTTGTCGTTGCCGTGACGGTAACGAGCCCGTCTATGTAAGCATAGCTCATGATCGACGTGACCGGTTTGTTGTCCCTGGTGACCCAGGAAGCAACCGCGTGCATGGCTTTGTTCAGTATGTCTTCAACCGCTTGATCACTGAGCGTGAAAGAGGAAATTTCACGTCTGGTGTGCCACTTCGTTTGCTCGTCTTCGTTCATTGCGTCCCCCCAATTGGACTTTCAAAAAGTCGGCTAGCGGGGGGTATACCAAATCGGTGAGGTGTACGCACGATCTTGAATCACGGTCGGAACGTCATCCGGCAGTTGAATCCCGAAGAAGGCGGCGTCATACGCCGTCCATCGCGGACGCGGAATCTCGATCACGCGCGCATAGTAGAAGGCACGCTGATGCGGATCGAACGCGGGGTCTTGCCAGACCGTCTCCAGCACGGCTGACCCGATCGCGTTGGTGTAGCTGGCCTTCTCGACGTCAACCGTGGATCCCACGGGTGGGAGTTTTCCGGATTTCGCATCGATTTCCCGCCCACCCGACCAGACGACGTCGTATACCTTCTCGAGATGTTGACCGTCTTTGTCGATCCACCCTTTGACGATCTGGACACGATCGAGGTTGGGTCCGTCCGGATCCTTTGCGGCCTGAACGAGAAAACGGGGCGCTGAGGTGTCGTCGTTGTGAAGCGGCAGGTCAGAACCCATCGGCACCCCGTTTTGATAGGCAGCATCCAACCAGTTGGCTTCGTCGACGAGCGCGTCGGGATAGCGCCACCCGCCAAAGAACCTGACGGTAATTCTTGAACCGGTAGTTGCATAGACTTCACGTCGTCGCATGGCATCGAAGATGGCTTCGCGTGTGTTCTCCTTTGCCCACACAGCGGCGTAGCCCGACGCAACGATTCTCCAGTTTTGCCACAAGCGATCGTTTGCCATGGCGTTCTTGATACGGGCTACGCCCGGCTGGGACTCGGGAAACTTGCCGAAGAAGTTATCTTCCTGCGTGGTAGAGAGGCTGTTATGACCGTCAGTGCTGCCGATGAGACCAAATTTGAAAGGATTGACTCCGAGCTCCGCTTCGTACGCCATGCCGAGCTTCAATGCACCCCGCGCGTACTCGTGTTTCAGCATCCAGTTTTCTTTTTTGCGTGTCCGGCCGATGTTGTCCCAGTCCCAGTTTTCGAAATCCGCGAATTCGTCGTTCGGTGACAGGAAAGGGTGGGCTTCGCTATCGCCTTTGACCTGCGTGACCTCGTATAACGGTTCCCATCGGGAACGCAGCTCTGCGTAGGCGAGGTCAATCGGTTCGCCATCCACTGACTCTGAAGAGAACATCATGCCGTTGGACAAGTTCCCGTTGTGGGGAATGGCCAGGACCTGCCCGCCGGTCTCTTCCTCATAGTGGGCCAATGCGTTCCAGAGATCGCGGGGATCCAGGCTGTCCTGGCCGGAAAAGGGCGCGATTTGACCGACTTTCTCCGCCCCGTCTCTGTAGACGACAACGCGATGGAGGTTGTTCCCTGCAATCGATGAGGTCCATTCGTATCCGATCAAGGCGGTAAATTCACCGGGATGGTTGTAGTCATCTGCAGTCTGGGCCACCTCCTGCCAGATTGATCGTCGAATGTGCTCGGGAAACGGGTGGTTGTTTTCCGGATCGGCCATGCTGCCGGTAAACGCCGCGATCATCCGATCCGGATTACCCTCCCTGACAAACTCCGCCCACTGCTCTCCTGTCCGGGTGCCCGTGACCAGGGGATCGTCGACGCCAAATCGGTAGTAGCCGCCGAGGTACTCCGCATGATCCGCGACGACCAGGAAGTCGAGCGGTCTTCGAAGTTGCACTTCCATGCCGTTGTGGGCGGTCATCGGCTCGCCACGCGCAAACCGGTACGCATCCGCCTGGGTCAGATTTCTGTTCCCCAGAGAATAGGCGTCGGCGGAGTTGCGGGAGTGCAGATGCGTATCACCCCACAAAACGGTCAACGGATAGTCGTTGCCGACCGGGCTCGAGTACTGAGTCTCGGCACCAGCCCAGATCGACAAGGCGCAGCACGCTGCCGCAAGCGCCAGCTTGGCGTTAGATTTCCCAGGCAAACTCGACTCCCCAACGTTCTGGCGCGCTGACGGCCCGTGTATCAAACAGGGGTGGGACCAGCGTGCGCGAGTTGACATAGATATCGTCGGTAATGTTTTTGCCGTATACGCTGACGCGGTATTTTCCGTCGGGCGCTTCGTAACTGAGACTGATGTCCAGAAGCTCCGTGTCTTCACGCAGACTCACTTCAGAATCGTCCGTGTACAGATCGTCGACCCAGGTATAGCGCGCGTTGAAAATGATGCGCCCACCGTTGCCGATCGACGTGTCGTACGTTGCGTTGATCGAGTAGTTGAGCTCCGGCGCGCGGCCGAGATCAAAGCCGGTGCGGTCCTCATCGACGAGGTAGGACGCTGCGCCTCCGGGATCACCCAGATTTGTCGTTTGTATCACCGAACCGCCACAGTCGGACATTGGCATGCTTGGGAAAGCTTCGGCGCCATCGATATCCGCGCAGAAGTCGTCGTACTCGGCATCGAGGGTGCCGACGCTGACATCCAGCTGCAGATCGCCAATCAACGCCGTGACTTCCAGCTCCACGCCTTGAATGGTTGCCTCGGCCGCGTTGTCGGTCACCGTTTCCTGTGGATTTGCAGCGCCGGGTGGTAGCGGGACAATTGCCGTTCGTTGCAGATCCTGATACTCGGAATAGAAGAACGCCAGATTGGTCCGCAAACGCCGATCGAGCCAGTCCGCCTTGAAACCAACTTCGTACCCGTCAACCTCTTCCGGATCGAACGACAGGAGGCATGTGGCGGTCTGCCCGCAGCGTCCGTTGAAGCCGCCGCTTTTGAATCCTTTCTGGTACGTGAAGTAGGACATGAAATCGTCGTTGAACTGATAGCGCACGCCGAATTTGGGGCCGAAGTCGTTCCACGACTCGCTGTTGGTCGTACGCGCTCCGGCGGTTGGCGCTGGACCGAATGGCTCCTGATAGAAATCTTTCTCTTCATCGCTGTAGCGGGCCCCGACGGTCAGCGTCAGCGATTCGTTGACGAAGTAGTTGAACTCCCCAAAGACCGAGTACGCATCGTGTTCCTGGCCGGTGAAGCTCAGCAAGCGGGTGAGCGGATCCGGCGCGGTGATGCCAAGCGTTGTATTTCGTTCGAGATCGTATTCCTGGTGAAAGAAGTACACCCCGGTGATGAAGTCGAAGTTCTCGAACCCGGTGGATGCGAAGCGAATCTCCGTGGACCATTGCTCGTGGGGCTGCTTCCGGTCGACGAGGAACATGGGGTAGAGAACGGCATCAGGATCGTAAACGACGTCCTCTTCCGTATCCCGGAAATTGGCGATGACGGTCCAGATCCCGTTGTCTGTCTGGTAGTTCGCCTCGCCCGTCAATCCCCAGATGGTGGCGTCGATGAAACCGACATCAACTGACTCGACGTCGAATTCGTTGCCGTCGCCGAAGGGAAATCCGCAAAATCCATGTAGCGCACAGAGCAGCCGAGATGGCGGCGATTCATTCTGCTGTGGCAGAGGCTCGCTTTTATTGCGGTGATACTCGCCGATGAGCGTGATATCGAGGCGTTCGTTCGGCGTGAATTCAATGATCGGCCGGACGCCGAGAATGTCCTCAGCACCCAGGTCTCGACCGTTGATAGCGCTGTCGTAGTAGCCGTCCATCTGTTGTTTCATGAACGCAATCTTGGCATTGACGCGATCGGTCACCAGGGGGATGTCGACCGCCGCGCGGATGTCGGTACGACCGTATTCCCCGGCGGTGACCTTACCGCGCATACCAAATTCTCCGCTGGGCCGGCGGGTACGAATCTGTAGCGCGCCGGCCGAAGTATTGCGGCCAAACAGTGTGCCCTGGGGGCCGCGCAAGACTTCGATCTGCTCGACGTCAAAGAGGTCCATGCTGCTCGCGACCGGACGTGCGATGTAAACACCGTCGACGAAGATACCCACCACCGGATCGATGGTGGAATCAATTTCGGAGTTCTCGATACCGCGGATGGCGACGGAAATGGCGTTCTGAAATGCACTGACGCCGGCGATGTTCACGTTGGGGGCTGGAAACGGCAGCGTCTTCAGGTCGCCGTGAAACTGCAGGTCCAGCGCCTGCCCACCCAGAACGGTTGATGCGACAGGGGTGTCCTGCAGCGGCTCCGAGCGCTTGCGCGCGGTGGTAATGACCTCTTCGATGAATTCGGATTGGTCGCGAACCATCTCCTCTTCAGCGTGAGCCAATGGTAGATCGCCGACCAAAAATCCGGCGAGCACGCAAACAGCGAGTCTTCTTATCATGAGCATCCCCTCCCTAATTCGCGCCAGATACTAGGCTCACTCACGGGAAATCTCAATAAATATCCTTAAATATCAATAAGTTATAAATATTATTAATTTATTGGAAGTTATATATTAGAGTCGCTAATTTAACAGCTGGAGTGCGCATGCAACTGAATGCTCCGAGTCGGGACGAGCCCGACCTGTCCGGGCTCAGCATCAAAGAGCTTCGCTACATTGCTCTTCTGACACAGACCCTGAGCTTTGTGCGCGCGGCGGACCTTGCGGGCATTTCCCAGTCGGCGCTCAGTCAGTCGATTGCCAAGACGGAGCGAACCATTGGTATGCAGCTCTTTGTGCGCAATCGGCGCAGCGTCAATGCCACGCCGGTTGCGCTGCTCATAGCTGAGCAGGCAGAGCGCGTCATTCGGACCATGAAGGAGCTCCAGGCGCAGGTTGAAGACATGAGAGATGCGCGAGAAGGGCATCTCCGCTTCGGTGTCGGGATCTTTGCGGCGAACCACTTACTCAACCCGATCATGTTGAAGATCTGTCAACGATTTCCGGAAGCGCAGATCCGAGTGGTTGTCGCACCGCCCGCGGAACTCATCGACAGACTTCGCGCCTGGGAAATTGATTTCTTCGTCGCGGCGAACGATCCGCAGTTTCGCGACAAAGACACGCTGCACCAGCACCTTTATACGGACGAGCTGGTCGTCGCGTGCCGGCCGGAGCATCCGCTGGCCCGGTTGCGCAACGTGACGCATCTGGATCTCATCCGGTACCCAACGGTCACGTATGACGGGCAGTTTTTCAAACGGCAGATCTGGCCCAAGCTCGAATCAGCACAGGAATTCGAGTTGCTGGATAGGAATTTCCCGGCGATTGCCTTGCAAAACCCGTGGGTGATGTCGGAACTCGCAATGGTGAGTGACTATGTGATTTGCGCCACCCGGTCGTCGTTACACGATGCGTTGCAATCCGGCCTGTTGCGGACGATTGTACCGGAGGATCTGGACACCACGGTCAACATGGAGCTGGTGGAGCGCAGTGACGCGGCACAAACGCCGTTGGCCAAAGGCGTCATCGCAGCCATACGGGAAGTCATGACTGAGCAGGGGCTTGGCTGAATCACTCTCCCGCATCAACTGGCGCATACGCCGGTTTGATCATGCGGCTGCACCGGCCTGTTTCGATGCTTCCGTCTCCTGAGCGTTGAGGTCGGCGCCTAGCGTGCGGGCCGCGGTGAAGTAGTGATAAGCGCACCAGAGGTTCACAAAGCTGAGCACGAGCAGCGCCATGCGCAGAGATTCTTTCCCGAATTCCGGCGCAAACCAGTCGCTCATGATGCCGACGAGCTGCGGTCCGAAACCCATCCCGATGATGTTCAACACGAAGAGCACAATGCTCGAGGCAAGCGCGCGCATCCGCAGCGATACGAGGCCCTGGATCAGCGCAAAAGTGGGCGCCAGGTAAAAACCCCCGAAAAAGGCCGGTATGGTGTAGAGCACCAGCGTGGTGGTCAGATCGTCGACGAGAAATACCGCGGCAAGAAAAGGTACGTACCCACCTTTACCTAACGTCACCACCCAGGCGCGCCAGCGGACGTCGCGCCGCGCCAGAACGTCCGTGAGCTTGCCTGCCGTAAAGGTGCCGAGGGCGCCGATGACGCCGTTCATGAGGGCAAGCGTCAGGCCCACTTCGGTCGGTGACAGACCGTGCGAGCGCACGAGAAACGACGGCATCCAGAGCACAAAGCCGTAGCCGATGAAGCCCGCGAGCGTCGCGCCGATGCAGAGATGGCGAATCGAGCGCACGCGCCACATATGACCGGCAACGGCTTTGAAGCTCGGCGCGTTGGCGGGTTCTTTGGGTTTGGACGGGGTTTGCGCGCGATCGGCCCCGCCGCGCACGGGTTCGGTCACCGTGAAGTACAGTATCGCCGCAATGATCAAACCCGGTAAGCCAACGGCAACGAAGGTCATACGCCAGCCCCAGTTTTCACTGAGCCAGCCACCGGCGAGATACGCAATCAGAAGGCCAATGTTGACCCCGAGCGCGAACACGCCCATGGCGGTGCCGCGCTGTTCGGGCGAAAAGAGATCCGCAATGATGGAGTGCGAAGGCGGCGTGGAACCGGCTTCCCCGATGCCAACGCCAATGCGCGCAAGGGAAAGCTGTACAAAATTTGCGGCGTAGCCGCAGACGACCGTCATGGCGCTCCAGATGGAGATGGCTGCGGTGATGATGTTCCTGCGATTGACGCGGTCGGCCAGCATGGCGATGGGCATGCCGAGGGTTGCGTAGAAGATGGCAAAGGTGAGCCCGACCAGGAATCCCATCTGCGTATCGCTTGCCTCGAGCTCAATCTTGATGGGCTCGAGCAGGATGGCCATGATCTGCCGATCAACCTGGCTCGACGCGTAAACGGCGGTCAGCACACCCACGGCGTACCACTTGTACCACGGCTTCTCCGTCAGCCGTTCGCGCACCTGCCGCACGGCATACCTCCTCCCCATTCCTTCGACCTGCAGTGTCAGGTGCTGAGTGCCTCAACGCAAGTCGAACGCGGTGGGTGAACGAGGTATGTAAGGTACGGCTTGTCGTTGGCTACAAACAGGGCGCATAGTACGAACATTGAGACGGGTCGTTTTGTCGATATCGACGCATAGCACAGAGGGGGATGCGACATGCTGGATGTGGTGATCAAAAACGCGCGGATTGTGGACGGTACCGGTGCACCCGCGTACAACGGATCCGTTGGCATCAAGGACGGGCGTATCGCCGCGCTGGGTGAGGTCGATGAAGACGCCCGGCAGACCCTCGATGCGGAAGGCCGCGTAGTCTGCCCGGGATTCATCGACGTGCACACGCACTATGATGCTCAAGTCTTCTGGGACGGCACGCTCAGCCCATCCTGCTACCACGGCGTCACTACCGTGTTTGGTGGATTCTGCGGCTTCTCCATAGCGCCGTTGTCCGAAGCGGCGGCACCTTATCTCCTCAACATGTTGGCGCGCGTCGAGGGGATGCCGGTGTCGAGCCTCACGGAAGGGGTGCCCTGGGATTGGGAGAGTTTCGGGGAATATCTCGGCAAGCTGGATGGCAACCTCGGGGTCAACGCTGGATTCATGGCGGGACACAGCGCCATTCGCCGCGTGGTGATGGGAGAGCGGGCCGTGGGTTCGGAAGCCACGCCCGAAGAGCTCGATGAGATGAAAGCGCTGCTCGGGAAATCGCTCGAGGAGGGCGCCGTCGGATTTTCCTCCACCATCAGCGTGACTCACAATGACGCCGACGGCCAGCCGGTGCCGTCACGTCATGCCAGCCGCGAAGAGCTGGTCGAGCTAGCCGGCGTCTGCCGCGACCACGAAGGCACGTCACTGGAGTTTCTGCCGGGCGTGGGTTCCTTTCCTCAGGAAATCAAAGAGCTGATGGCGGATCTGTCCATTGCGGCGCAGCGGCCGCTCAACTGGAACGTGCTGGCGGCGGGTGACGAGCGGGTGATGGAAAGCCAGCTGTCGGCAACGGATGTCGCGAGGGCCAAAGGCGGTGAGGTGCTGGCATTGACGGTGCCGCAGCCGATTACGCTCAGAATTAATCTTTACGGCGGCTTTGTGTTTGACGCCATGACAGGTTGGGCCGATCTCTTCCAGGTGTCGGTCGAGGAACGCATGGCGATCCTCCGTGACCCCGAGAAGCGCGCGGCCCTCGACGTCAGCGCGCGCTCGAGTGGACCCATGCGCAACCTTGCGGATTGGGAAAACCTCACGGTCCATGCCGTGTTTGATGAGGCTAACAAAGATCTGGAAGGCAAAACCGTCGGGGAGATTGCGGCGGAGCAGGGTAAATCCCCCTTTGACGCCATGATTGATCTCGCGTTGAGCGAAGGGCTGCGCACGTCTTTCATGCCGCCCCCGATTGGCGGCGACGAAGCGCTATGGGAGGCCCGTGGCAAACTCTGGGCGGACGACCGCACGCTGATTGGTGCATCGGATGCGGGTGCGCACCTCGACATGATCGATACGTTTGCGTTTTCCACCCAGGTCCTGGGTAACGGTGTCCGTAAATACGGCGTCATTTCCCTGGAAGATGCGATCCACCAGATGACCCAGGTTGCGGCGGACGCGTTCGGGCTCAAAGAACGTGGCGTGCTGAAAAAAGGCTGGCTGGCGGATCTGGTGGTGCTCGATCCCGGTGAGGTGGGGTCGGGTCCGGTATACATGAAATCGGACCTGCCCTGTAACGAGCCGCGGGTGTATGCGGACGCCTTTGGCATTGATCACGTGTTCGTGAACGGTGTGCAGACAATTCGCGACGGTGAGCACACTAACGCGTTGCCCGGGAAAGTCATTCGATCCGGCGAAGACACCCAGACGCCGTCGATGGTGCGGTTCTACGACTGACGATGTAGTTGAGGTGCGATGTCGCTTGTCGAGGCAGCAGCCTTTTCAGCGCTTACCAAGAAACTCCCTTGTGTTCGTGCACCCTCACGTTTATCCCGGTGGGTGATCATCGTTTGATGAAGGTGTTCGATGATGCGACTGCCCGTCTTCTCGAAGAGGAACGGTAGAACGGCGTGGATCAAGCAGACGACACAGCCGACGATCATGGTCAGCGCAAATCGAGTCGCTGAAACGAAGTGTTGAGCGTAAGTTTCCCCGACAGAAGCCGGGTGCTTGGAGAATGCTGAAAACATGTTGCGGTCTCGACCAACCTGTAGATTAAGTATGGTCGTTTTCGCAGTAAGTTCTTCACGATATTTGGCGAAGATTTCGTATTTTGCGGTAAATAATCACAAAAATGTTTCAGTTGTTGGTATAAAAATCTGATTCGGATTCGGCCGGTTGGATTGTTCTGGATTACACTGGCGTCGACCTTCTTCAAGCATGACAGGAGTCGAACGGCGTGCAGGTAACAAAAGAGATGCTCCACCCGGATCTGCAGTCGAGATTCGGATCACTGAGCGTCATGGCCTCTTTGATGAAGAAGGTATGGTTTCGCCGCTTCTCTAACTGGGTCACCAAGGTCGGGCTCGAGGGGAATGACATCGACGGGTTCGATTGTGAGCAACGTATGATCCCGAGCAGCGACGGGCGCTGGCAGATTCGCACGCGCATCTATCAGCCCCCGGGCGCCGCGGAAACGCTGCCCGCGCTCCTCTATATCCACGGGGGCGGGTACATACTCGGCAATCCTGAAATCTCCCACGACATCATTCAGCGCTTCATCGCCAAACGACCCTGTGTCGTGATTGCACCCGACTATCGCAAAGCACACACGGAACCGTTCCCGGCGGGCTTCAACGACTGCTACGACACGCTGCTATGGGCAAAGGCAAATGCCGAAGCGCTTGGCGTTCGAAGCGATCGTTTCATTGTTGCGGGGCACAGCGCCGGCGGCGGGCTCACCGCGGCGGTGACGCTCAAGGCACGGGACACTGGAGATGTGGACGTGGCGTTTCAGATGCCAATCTATCCGATGATCGACGATCAGCAGCCGAACGATCCGGAGCGTGCGATGAAATCGCCGGTCTGGGACACGGAGCTCAATCGGATCGGCTGGGGCGCCTACCTGGCCGGCCTCCACGAACGCGGCGAAGCCATACCCGCGTATGCAGCGCCCGCTCGCAACGCGGACTATTCGGGCTTTCCACCAACCATCAGCTTTGTCGGCACTATGGAGCCGTTTTATCGAGAAAATGTGGCCTACGCCAACGCCCTCCGAGAGGCTGGGGTCGAGGTTGCGTTCAAAGAATACGAAGGGTGTTTTCACGGCTTCGATATCTTGGCTGAAACGGGGGTCAGCGCCGATGCCGTGGCGTTCACTTACGATCAGTACGCGGATTTTTATGATCGGTACTGTCGGGCTTGATCGGGAACAACCGTCGCGGCGCATCACTTACGATTGAACGGGTAACAGGGGATATGAAGATTTGCACTAAAACAAGATGGGTGTGGCTGGCGGGTTTGTTAGTGACCGCACACGTTGCCAACGCCCAGGACCATTCGTCTTTGTCGGATCACGAAGCCATGGCGCGTCAGATGTTCGCTGACGTCATTGCGATGGATACGTCGGTGATCAAGCAGGAAACCCCGGTCATGGCGAGGTATCTGGCAGACCGTTTCCGCGCGGCCGGCTTTGCCGATGAGCATGTCACCGAAGTGCCAATTGACGACAACATCGTCTCGTTGATGGTGCGCTATCCGGGCCGCAACAACAGCGTGCCCGGTATTGGTTATCTCGCACACATGGATGTCGTCACCGCGTTGCGCAAAGACTGGGAGCTCGACCCGTTCACCCTGACCGAGCGTGACGGCTACTTCATCGGCCGCGGTACCGCGGACAACAAGGCGGGCGTTGTTGCGCTTGCGTCCACGTTCATCAAGCTCAAGCAGGAAGGGTACGTTCCCGAGCGGGATATGGTGCTCATGCTCACTGGAGACGAAGAAACCGGCATGCTGTCGGCGCGGCATTTTGCGAATGAGCTGCGCGACACGATCAACATCGAGTACGCCATAAACGCTGATGCGCTTTCCGGCGTGCTGGCCGAGGATGGCTCCCCTCTTGGCTATTACATTCAGGGTGCGGAAAAAACGTATCAATCCTGGCGGTTCACCGTGCGCAATCCTGGCGGCCACAGCTCCGCGCCGCGGGACGACAACGCCATTTATCAGCTGGCGGAAGCCCTCTTGAAAATCCGGGCGTTCAAGTTTCCGACCATGCTGAACGAAATCTCTGTCGGTATGCTGGAAGCCGCCGCTGCCATCTCAGACCCGTACACCGCGGGTGTGATCAAAACCTTGGTCGCAGATCCTCAAAACGCGGAGGCGGCTGATGCGCTTAGCGGCCATCCGCTCCTGGGTACGGTGATACGAACCACCTGCGTCGCGACGATGCTGGAAGGTGGCCATGCGGAAAACGCATTGCCGCAGTCTGCCAGCGCCGTCGTCAACTGTCGGATCATGCCTGGCGTCCATCCCGAAGCAGTTTATGAAACCCTGACCGTGGTGATCGGTGATGATGAAGTGGTCCTCACCCCGTTGGGAGTTGGCGGCATGGCCCCGGCATCACCCATGCGGGAAGATGTGGTGACAGCGATTGGCGCTTCGATTCGGGAGTATCCGGACGTGAAGCTCATACCGTTCATGGCGAGTTACGGCACGGATGGCAAAGAGTTTCGCGCAGTCGGTATCCCCGTGTACGGCTCGTCCGGCACGTTCATGATTCCCCAGCAGGCGTTCGCCCACGGACTCAACGAGAAGGTTGGTGTGGAGACGTTTTACGCATCGCTCGGCTACTGGGAGCGCCTGATGCAGACGCTGGCCGCTAATCCGTACCGGTAGTGCCTGATGTCAGCGTAGCTCAGGGTGATATCGCCGCTCGAGCGCGGCGCGCATGTCTTGTGGAATCTCGACGGCGCGACGTGCGTCCAGGTCCAGCGCAACCGACACCAGTGAGGTGAAGCTGATCAGCCGGCCGCTGTCGAGGCTGTAGACCCAGTGGTTGCGATAGAAGGTTTTGCGCCCGATCTCCACTTCGGCGCGAAAGGCCTGAACGCGCTCGCCAGCCCGCGGCAGGCTGAAGAGCATCTGGCGCGATTCGAGATCAGCCATGCCGAGCCGGTGTCCATCCGCCGTCTCGAATACCCACTGCGCGCCGGGATCGTCCACCCGCTCACCGCTGTAGGGCAGGTGTGAAAAACGTTCCGCGAGATAGAGCCCGGTTTCGTCGCATGCCTCCGCGTCGATCGGAAAAGGCTGGTTAAGGGCAAGGTCGAGTTGTTGAAGGGTCGCAAGATCCGGCATTGCGGGCATGTGCTTGAGGTCGATGGTGCGTGGGCGGCCATGTTCCGGCCAGGGGATGACTCCATCGGTTGCGCTCTCAATCACCTCATCGGGCAACGGCAGTGGTTCGCGCGAGGTCTGCCGCTGCAGCTCGAACGTATAGACGAACGTGGCAGACAGCTCATCGGTCTCCGTGTTGATCAGCTCCTGATAACACTGCAGGCGCGTCTCGCTGACTGCGAGGACTCCGCCGCGTACCAACAGAGGTGCGCCCAGAAACTGCTCGCGCAGGTTGCGCAGGTAGGCATCCACCAGCGTGAATTCGATGCCGTGACTGCGAGCCCTTGCGATATCGAGCCGATGGCGCTCGGCGAGCTTCTGGCAGGCGGCTATCGCCCGCGCTTCATAGAAGGGCACGCTGAGGTGGCCGAGTTCGTCGATTTCATCGGCGCCGACGGGAGATTCGATCAGACGGGTAAGTTCATTGGTCATGAATAAAGACTACATCGTGTTCAACTGAGGGGCGCATCCTAATCCGGGAGCCGTTTGATCAGTAAAGCGCCACACAGCGCACTTCTATGCTCCAGCGATCAGGCGCATCGCCAGGTGTGTCGGGGTCGTGAAACGCACTATGGAAGCTGAACGTGCAGGGACCGTCTCCTGCATGGTCCGCTTGTTTCCCGTCGCTGAGCGCCAGTAACCCCGCCGAGTCCCACTGTTTGATGAGCAAAGCTTCGTCGCGTGTCATCTCCGGGTAACAGTAGAACGTGTGGCGTGCGTCGAACTTTGCCCAGTAGTTTTCGCCGATCCGGTCCGGCATGTGAATCTCGAAGACGACGAGATCCTCCGGCTCGACGCTCTGGCCGTCGCAGAGTGCCAACGGATGCGTGGCAACCGGGACGGTATCAATGTTGCGCCACACGTTGATGATGGCGAATCGGCCGCCGTCGGCGACTGCGTCCTCAGCGACGTCTTCTGGAATCAAACCCTGGCCTGCGGGTATGACGTCTCTGAGTGTGTCGTTGATGCTGGCCGGTCTCGTCAACTGCATGAGCCGTTCGGGGGCAGAGCGGAGCGTATAGTCACCGTGCACGATGTGCGCCGGTCCCTGCACGTCCTGTCCCCCTTTCACCTGACGCTTTTCTGCCTGGCCGCCGGCGGAGCGGATGTTGTGGTCGAAAGCCCACACGCGCGCCCCGGTTGCATCCGCGACCAGTTGCTCGCAGTCGCGGTAGTATCCGGTGATCACTTCCTGGTGATCGAGGAAGTCGTAGTCCGCCACGGGCGCTGCTCGAAGCTCGAAGCCGTTGCGCTCGAGCGTCATCGAACCCGCTGATGAGAGCTGGCGTGCGTCTCTGACCGATAGCTCGTGTGGTTCGGTGGCAACGCCTTCACTGTCGACGAAATTGCCGCGGTCGTCCCGCGTCATGCGCACGCGATCGTTCCGATAGAGGGACGAGTCCGTCTCCGGTGTCAGAAAGTGCAGTAAGCCCGACAAGCCCATGGGTTCACCAGCAGATACGAAAGGCCACAGCATACCAACTGTGTCAGGTAACGATCACCATTCAATCGGCAGTGCTTTGAGTCCTCGCATGAGCGGCGTGTCTCTGAAGGCGCAGCCATCCCCCTGCACGCGTACCGAGGGATGCTCGGTGAGGAGAGTGGTAAACGCGATCTCAAATTCCTGGCGCGCGAGATTGCGACCCACACAGAGATGTCCACCCCCGCCAAACGTGAGGGGTCTTGTCTTCGTGAAGTCGCGCTGAAAGTTCAGCGCGTCCGGAGCGTCGTAAATCTCGGGGTCTCTGTTCGCAGCACCGATGTAGCCGAGCACGAAGTTGCCTGGTTCGATCGTGTGATCACCGATTGAGACTGTCTGCATGACCACCCGACCCGTGCCTTGACCGGGCGTGTCGTAGCGCAGGAGTTCATCGATTGCGCCGGGTATTGAGTCGGGATTCCGTTTGAGGAAATTGAACTGGTCTGGATTCTTGTGAAGCGCGTACAGTGCCAACGAGGTGCCGCCAGCGGTGGTCTCATGACCGGCGACGTACAGCAGGATGGCGTTGGCAATCAGCTCTTCGTTAGTCAGCGTGTCGCCGTCTTCCGTCGCGTGAACCAGCGCCGAAAAGAGGTCGCCCGTCGGATGCTTTCTCCGTTCCTCCGCCATCTTCGTGAAGTATTCGGCGAGGACTTCCACAGCCTGGTTCGCCTTCGCAAGGACCTCTGGCGACATGGGCAGAAACTCGAGCACCGGGTTCAACGCCGTGGCGTAGCCCCCAATTTCCGCGTGGTCGGCATCCGGTATGCCCAGCATGGTGCCGATGACCTTGAGAGGAAAGGGGAAGGCAAATTCAGAGACGAAGTCCATGCCGCCTTGCCTGGCCCCTTCAGCGTAGAGTTCGGTTGCAAAGATCTGGGCCTTATGGCGAAGGTCTGTGAGCTGCTGTGGCGTAAACGCTTTGGCCACCAGCTTGCGTAGACGTCGGTGGTCTTCGCCGTCAGAGACGAAGATCATGCGGCGGAAGTAATCGAAGTACGGCTCGTCTTCGACGTTCTCTCCAGTGCGCTGCTTCTGTTGCGCCACGTACTGATGCTGAAACGTCGCGCCATCGTTCAACATCTGCTTCACGTCTTCGTAGTGGGTCAGGACGTATGCGCCGATGGCAGACATCTGGATGCGATCCTGCTTTCGCAGAGCGGCGTAGGTGGGGTAGGGATTGACCGCGAGCGCGGGATCCAGCGGGTTGAAAAGGTTCGTATTGTTCATTCTCACTTGCTCTCTGCGACGAGGACAACCACGGGGATTTCCCGTTCGGTGCGTGCCTGGTAGCTCGCGTAATCCGGCCAGAACCGCACCATCCACTCCCAGTACGGCCCGCGCTCCTCTGAGGTGAGCACGCGCGCTGTTGCGGTGTAGCGGAACTTGCCGACCTGAATCTCACAATCCGGATTTGCGAGCAGGTTCAGGAACCAGGCGGGGTGGTGATCAGAACCGCCGCGGCTTGCGACGATGACAAAACCGCTGCCGGTGGGTTGGTAGAGCAGGGGGGTTGGACGCTGCTCTCCCGATTTTCTGCCGACGGTAGTGAGCAGCAGCGTTGGGACCAGGCCAGTGCCGCCTGCGTGCGTTGCGTCCCAGTCATGGGCGCGTTCCGGGTCTTGTAAATAGAGCGCGGTATGCTCTCGAATCCATGAGTAATCTCTCGGTTCAGTCATAGATGACCTCTACTAAACGGTTAACAAGGCACTCATGCGTACTGTTCCTGTGCCGGGAAGGCTGGGAGACGCGTGAGCAGCCAGACGTTCACCAAAGCCCAGGAGATGCCCATCGTGGTGAACATGAGAAAGAACGGCGAGCGAAAGAACGGGTCGATGAGCCACAGCGCGCCCTGAAACGCACCGACAATGAACACGCTGCAGATCGGCAGGGTGATCGATTGGCCGCGCTGAGAGTTTCGCCTCAGCATGAGTGCGGTGCTGAAAGGTACCGCCCAGAACGCCGTGATCGGGAATGAAATGAGCCAGAGCGGGTCGGCGATCGATGCTTTGACGAGCAGCCAGATGACGCCAATGGCAACGGTGCCCAGCGCAACCAGTCCGAAGAACGCTTTCTGCGAGGCCCAGGGGGCAAGCTCCTTACGTCCGTACTTGATGATCATCCCCACCAGCGCAAATTCGATGAGGGTCGTGAAGACGAGGGCCACCCACCAGGCTTTGACCCACCAGTGGTCGTATACGTCGAACCAGAGCTCGTACAGAAAGACAAAATGCAGGTCGTGCACGGCAAACCAGCCAACTGCCGGCAGTGCCGAGGAATAGGCCTCGTGCGCGCGTGCCAGCTTGAAGGACTGCACGAGGTAGACGAACGTCGCGACCGCAGCGATGGCAAAGAACGCCAGTATCCAGACGACGTTTTCGTCGATAGCGGCAAGTGCCGCGGTCGCTTCGTACGTCTCCATCTCAGGTGCCGGTGGTGTAGGCATCGATCCGATGCGCGTGCGTTGCGTCCCTGCCGGGATTCACTTGACTCACTGTCAGGTTCACAACGCTTGTCCCTCTTCCGTCATTCCGCCTTCCCGTCGCTCCGCATGAGAAGACAAAATACTAATATTGTCTTTTGTAGTCAAATCGGGGTATAAATGTCTGGCAGCCGTTGGAAGAAACTTGTGTTGGCAGAGCAGAGCGTGATTGAACAGATTCCCCCCATGCGCGAGCGGGTGCTCCTTGCCGCGATGAACCTGTTTAAGGCGCTACCGATCTCGAAGATCACCATGGAGGATGTCGCGCGCGAAGCGGGGGTGGTGCGATCGACGGTTTACAAACACTTCAAGAATAAAGAGGAGCTGCTGGCCGCGCTCCTTGCCCACGAAATCCGCAGCAATCACCATCCTGCCATTCGTGAGATGCATGAGCGTGCGACCTCAATCGAGAATTTGACAGACATGTTCATGGCAGAGCACGAGCTTGCGCTCAACTATGTGCTGCTTGGCAACACGTTCGATCCGTCAAAAATTCCCGGTATCGGAGAGCTAGTGCTGGCCTCAACGGAGATTGCCGAGGCGAACCGATCCCTCTGGCTGCCGATCCTCGAAGACTACCGCAAACACAAGCTCATCAAGCCCGATCTCGATCTCGAACAGACAATAAGGTGGCTCACCTACCAACACGTATGGTTGCTTTCTCATCCGAGTGCCTTGACTGATTCCAACGAAGAGCGGCGCGCGTATATGCGTACCTATCTATTTGGTGCTATCGAGAACTAAGACCGCGCATTTCTGGAGGGTGTGAAACGCAAGTGATCAGAGCTGCAGTATCGCTTTCGCGACAATGTTGCGCTGCACTTCTGCCGAGCCGCCGGCGATGGTGCGCATGCGATTATTGAGAAAGCTTGGCATGAGCGGCAGATAGCTTTCGGGACCGACAGGCGCGGCACCCGCTACCTCCAGGGCTTCGGGCTGATAAACCATGCCGTAGTAGGCACAGACCTCGAGGGCAAGCTCGTCTGCCCGCTGCAGCGTTTCTGAACTGATGGCATTGAGGACCGACGACACGGTCCCGGGTGTTTCCCCGGCGTCCAGCTGAGCCAGCACGCGCTGCTCGGACACTTCGATGGCCTCGCAGTCGATCTCCAGCGCATCCATTTTGCTGCGAAAGTCAGCGGACTGCGCCAGGGCGATGCCTGCATCGTTGGCTTCTTCCGCCATGCTCCGCATCCGGCTCAAAAGGCGGCGAAGCTCGATGGATGACATCGAAAACCGTTCGAACTGAAGCAGGTATTTTGCGACCGACCAGCCGTCGTTCTCTTTGCCGACGCGGTTGGCCTTGGGGACGCGCACGTTGTCGAAGAACACCTGGTTGAGCTCGTGGCTGCCTTCCAGATTGATGATGGGTTTGACGGTGATGCCGGGGCTTGCCATGTCGATCAGCAGGAACGAAATACCCTGCTGAACCTTACCCTCCGAGGACGTGCGCACCAGGGCGAAGATCATGTTGGCGTGCTGGGCGAAGCTGGTCCAGATTTTGGTGCCGTTGACGATGTAATCGTCACCATCCGATACCGCGGCGGTCTTGAGCGACGCCAGGTCCGAGCCGGCGCCGGGTTCAGAGTAACCCTGGCACCAGATGTCCTCGCCGGACAGTATCCTCGGCAGATAGTGGGCCTTTTGCTCTTCGGTTCCGTAGCCGATCAGCATGGGGCCGCACATTTTCAGACCCATGGGGGCAATACCCGGGGTGTCGTAGCGGGCGCACTCCTGCGCGAAGATGTAGCGCTGGGTGAGCGACCAGTTGGTGCCGCCGTATGCTTCCGGCCAGTCAGGCACCAGCCAGCCTTTCTTGTAGAGGATGTCCTGCCAGGCGGCGGCGGATTCCGGCTCCTGCCAGATGCTGGTCTTTTTCCGCCCGGCTTCTCGCAGCTCTTCGGTGAGCGAAGATTCCAGAAACTCCCGGACATCCTGGCGGAACGATTCGTCCGTGTCGTTTTTTGTGATTCTCATAGATCTCGTAAAAGTCGGGTTGTGGGATGCGTCAGGTTCGGGCCAAGCCCAGCTGATCGAGACGCCAACGCAAGGTGTCGATGCGATCCTGGCCAAAAAACGGTTCGCCGTTCACGACCATCGTGGGCACACCCCAGTGGCCTGCCTTGTCAAGCGCTTGCTGGTTGCGCTCAACCTCTTCCAGCTGGTCACCGCCGTCGATCGCAGCATCGAGATCGTCGAGGTTCAGGCCGGCTCGGGCAACCGCCTGCTCGAGATGATCGCCCTCATCCCAGCCTTCGGTCCCATCAAAGATCAGAGCCGATACCTCGAGGACATATTCGAGGCCTTTGCCGCGACGCTGCGCCTCCACGCCGAGGGCGCTCAGCCGGTGAATATAGGGCTGCTCGTCTGCTACGGCCATGGTCGCGGGATCCTGCACAACCGGATCCGGACGAGCGGGGATTCTGAAAGGCAAGCCCAGGAACTCTGCCCGCCGCCGCGAGTCCATCACGATGTAGCGCGTTTTGTGCGGATTTGAAGAATCGAACACCAGTGACGGATTGCGGATGGCCACGGGGTAGACGATGCGCAGGCAGACGTCGACGTCGAAGTCGTCGCGAAGACGCACCAGATCGGGTGTGACGAGATAGGAGTAGGGGCTGCGAAACGACCAGTAGACATCGACGGTTTCGGTCATCGAAGGGTTCTCCTGCAGATGCTTCCATTGATTGACTTGTCAAAGTTACGATAAAGCGACGCACTAAGACAGACGGGTTGTCACCGACGCCTGCAACCGTGGAAAGCACGACGAACACCAACACCCGACGTCGCATCGATGTCCGCACGCTCGTTGCGTACGGCAGCCTCGGCTTTCCGATCGCCATTCTCGGCTATCCAATGACGTTGTTCCTGCATCCCTACTATGCGGGTGAGCTCGGTCTGGGTCTCGCGGCGATCAGCACCGTTCTTCTGGTGTCGCGCTTGACCGACTTCGTCACGGACCCGCTCATGGGTTGGCTGTCCGATCGTACGCATACCCGCTTTGGACGCCGGCGCCCGTTCGTCGTTCTGGGCCTGCCGATCATGATGTTTGGCATCTACAAGCTGTTCCTGCCGGACCCACCGGTGGACATCTGGTACATGCTGGTGTGGAACATGGTGGTGTACTTCGGTTGGACCGTCATGGTCCTCCCTTACGGCGCCTGGGGTGCAGAACTCACGGACAACTATATGGATCGGGCGCGGATAACGGCTGTGCGTCAGGTCTGGACCATCGCGGGGCTCCTCGGTGCGTCGGTCGTAATCTGGTTTTTCCAGGAGGTGCTGGAAACGCCTGGATCCGGCGACGTGCTGGGCGGCATTGGCATGACCCTCCTGGTCGTGTTCCCGATTGTCGTCGCCGTGCTGCTCCTTCTCGTTCCCGAGCGGGACATCGAAGTCCCTCAGAAGCGGCAGAAGTGGTGGAAAGCGCTCACGAGCATTCTGAAGATTGGCCCGTTCCGGCGCATGCTCTACGTGGCGTTGGCAATTGTCATCGGGGAAGCCTCCCGACACGCGGTGGTCGTTTTCTTCATGGACGATGTTCTGCAGGCCGGGGATCGAATCGGCCGGACCTTCATTTTCTACTATCTCATGGGGGTTGCTGCGATCCCGCTCTGGCAGTGGCTCGCCAGGCGGTACGGCAAGCACCGATCCCTGGCGATTGCGATGACCTGGTCCGGGCTGATGGTTCTGGCGACCGCCTTCCTGGGGGCCGGCGACTACAACACGTTTCTTATCTTCTACGTCCTGAAAGGGGCAAGCTTCGGGGCGTTTGCCTACCTGCCGCTCGCCATCATCGCCGACGTCGTGGATGTGGATACCGCGGTCACTCGACAGAAACGGGCGGGCATTTTCTTTGCGGTGTTCGGGGCGGTCGACAAGATTGGCATTGCCATCGGCATGTTCATTGCCCTGCAGGTGTTGAACCTGACGGGTTACGCCCCCGGTGAGCCGGTCAACGATGCAGGACTCTGGATGATCCGCATCGAATACGCGGTGATTCCCACGTTTTTCTTTCTTCTGGCTTCGTATCTGGTGTGGAGCTACCCGGTGACGAACGAACGTCATGCCAACCTCATTGCCGCCCTCAAGCGGCGGGAGCTGCGGGAGGCGATATCTGGATAGCGCGCAGAGCGCGGTTGAGTTAGACCGCGCTCCCGCTTGCCGTGGTCTGCCGATTCCCGACGACGCGGGCAAGCAGCCAGTAGAGGAAACACCAGAGCGCAATCCAGGCCAGGTAGATTGCAATGTCCTGAATCGGGTTCAGCGCGAAGTTTAAAAAAGCCGTGCGCGCGATGCTCCAGAGCGCCCAGAACGTAATCAGACGTGGCGTATGGCGCAGATCCAGTAGAAACCAGCCGATGGTCCCGGTGATGGCAAACGCCATCAGCTGCGCCAGCGGCACGGTAAAAAGAAAGAAGAGATCACCAGTCAGGTCCCAGCTCGGTGGCATGTAGGGGACAAGAACTGAGATGAAGAGGATGTCTTCCAGCAGACCGTGGGCAAGGCCAAGAATGACGATGCCCACCCAGCAGACGATGTTCCGGGTTTTACTCATGATTAACTCTCAGTGAGAAGGCTATTCGCCGCCCACTGCTGCAGTAACTTCTTCCAGAACCATCGACCAGTCCGCTCTAGAGCGATAGCCTCGCTCAGCCCACTTGGCGAGGATTTCGCCTTCGGGCGAGATCAGCACAACTCCGGGCAGAGGCACACCGTAGGCAAAGGTGCCCGGGCCGTATTCCTCATTGCGGATGCCCCAGGCCTCAACGTGCTGGCGATCGACGTCTTTCAGAACGGGATAGTCGATTTCCCACTTTTCGTGGAACGCCTGGATAATTTCCGGTGTGTCGTAGGTCATGCCCACAACGCCTACGCCGATGGCTTCGAATTCGTCTTTGAGATCATTCAGTTTCACGAACTGACGGATGCAGAAGGGTCACCAGTCGACGGATCGATTGAAAACGAATAACAAGCCGTTGGACCCGCGCAGCGTCTCCAGGGTCTGCAGATTGCCTGCCTGGTCATTGGCGGACAATAGCGGTGCCATGGATCCAACGCTAGGACCCCACGCCGCCGCATACTCCGAATCCGCGACGGCAAATTGTGTCATGCCGGCGAGAGCAACCGCGAACAGGGATCGCCGTAAATACCGTCCTAACTTCATAATGTTCTCCTCTGTGTTCGTTCTTGAACCCCGGTCAGGCGGCAGCTTGCAGGAGGGGGCGGCTGTAAACGTCTTTCTCCGCAATACGCCCGTCGCGAAAAGTATATCGTTCCACGCCGATGCGCTCAAAAGCCTCGCCGCTGGCGACATCGGTGCCGGTCACGCGGTAGGTCATGAAAGTCGCTTCCGGCGCGTGGTGAAACACCACGTCTTCGAAACGGACATCCTTTTGTATCCCCCGGCGTTCGTCAAAGAAGGCCGCCACCGCTTCCCGCGTTTTCATCTGGCGCGGCACGTCGTTGACCAGAATCGAGTACGTGAAATCTTCGGTGACTACCTGGTACATTGCATCCAGGTCCTGCTTAAAGAACGCGCGACCAAACTTCTTGAATAGCACGTCGCGTTCTTCTGCTGTTGGATTCATCTCGGTTCCTCAATGTAGCGTCGCTCAACTATGCCAGGGTTAACATGATCCCGATACCAGGCCGAATCGTTCTGAGTGCTGAAACCTTCGAAACCCTGATGCTGGATCGGGTCGAATAATGTCATCGCGCTGGCGTCGCCGCCTCTATGTGCTGCTTTTTCTCGTCGTCGCCTTTCTGCTCGGATCCTCCGCTCAGGAGCAGCTCGGCATCTCGTTTACGGTCGAAGGGCTGGAGGTCTTTCGAGGCTGGGTAGAGAGCCTTGGCTGGTGGGGTCCGGCCGTCTTCGTGCTGCTGGTCATCTTTCGCCTCTTCATTGGCCTCTCTTCCCATCTCATATTGATCCTGGGCGGTCTCGCCTTCGGGGTGACGGGTGGGATTGTCTGGGGCAGTCTCGGTCTGGTTGCGTCAGCGCTGGTGCTATTTTATCTGGCCCAGCAGCTCGGTGCGGATTGGGTGCAACGCCGCTTCGGGGACCAATACACGGCGATGATGGAGCGCATCCAACGGGTCGGCGCGCTCGCCATTTTTGCCATTTCCGCCCATCCGATTGGCCTCCTGACACCCGCTCATCTGGCCGCCGGTCTCGTCGGATTGAACGTTGCTCAGTTCTTGCTTGCCGTGACGCTGGCGGCGCCGATTCGCGCCGCGCCCTATGCCTTTCTCGGCACGGCCGTGCTGGATCTGACGGGTACCCAGTCGCTGGCCATTGCCGGCGTGCTGTTACTCGTTTTTGTCCTTCCTCTCTTTATTCCGAAGGTGAGGGAGTGGGTCTGGATTGGGGGTGACGCCGGCGATCGCGAATCCCGGTGAATGGATCAGGAGAACTTCACGTGGGCCGCAACATTTTGCTCATTACTACCGATCAGATGCGTTTCGACGCGCTGGGTTGCAACGGCGGCCAGGTGGCGCGCACACCCGTCATCGATCAGCTGGCGGAACGAGGTATCAACTACACCCGGGCGCACAACCAGAACGTGGTCTGCATGCCGGCCCGGGCGACCATCATCACGGGCCAGCATGTGGCGACCCACGGCGTCTGGATGAACGGCGTTTCGCTACCGGAAGAGCAGACAACAATCGCCGACTGGCTCAAGCAGCACGGCTACAAAACCGCACTCCTCGGCAAAGCGCACTTTGAGCCCTGGCTCGGCGATCCCGACGATTTTTTTGAGAATCGCATGGCGCGTGAGCACAGCACCGGACCGCATCGCGGTTTTGATCACATGGAGCTGGCGAATCATTTTTTCGAAGGCCACAGCCACTATGATCGCTGGATGACGGACCAGCACCCGGACTACAAGGCGCGGTTTTATCCGATGGTTACGGACAAAGGTCAGAACACGGTTGGCAGCGGCGGCACAAACGCCTGTCAGGTCTGGCCGATGGACGTGCCGACCGCGTTGTACCATACGGACTGGGTCGCCGATCGCACGTTGAGCTGGCTCAAGTCGCTGCAGGATGACGACAGCTGGTTCTGCTGGATGAGCTTTCCCGATCCGCACCATCCCTGGGACGTGCCGGCCGCGGAGCTGTCACGTATCAACTGGCGGGACGTGCCGCTGCCGTCGCTTTACTGTGACACGGACGCCGAACGGCGTGCACTCCTTGCTGACAAGCCGAAACACTGGCTGGGTTACTACGAAGGCAGCCTCTGGACGAATCTCGAATCGCCGCGCGAGTTTGTGCCGGCCGAGATGACGCCGGATCAGGTTCGCGAGATCAACGCCATGACCCACATTGAAAACGAGCTGATCGACGAAGCGTGCGGCCGGGTCATCAGCTGGCTCGAGGCGAAGGGCTGGCTTGCAAATACCGACATTTTCTTCACCACCGATCACGGTGAGTTTCAGGGTGACTTTGGGCTCCTGTTCAAAGGCCCCTATCACGTCGATGCGCTGATGCGCTTACCGTTCATCTGGCGGCCGGCTGAACTCAACAAACCAGCGACGGTGAGCGCCCCCGTTGGTCACCTGGATCTGGCGGCGACGTTCTGCGAGGTTGCGGGCATCGGGACGCCTGACTATGTGGAAGGCAAGCCGCTACCGAAATCGGACGAGGAGGCGGAAGACCGCGAGTACGTGCTCACGGAATGGGACTCGGAGCATGGCCCGGTGGATATGCATCTGAAGAGTATCTATCGCAAAGACGGATGGCTCTGTACTGCCTATGAGAAAAGCGCCGTCTATGAGGGTAGTGAGGGTGAACTTTACAACCTGCAGGCCGACCCGGAACAACGCGACAATCTCTGGCAGAAAGAAACGGCCGTGCGCGACGAGCTGGTTGCGCAACTGTATGACGCGTTGCCACCCGCAAGGGAACCGCGGTTCGAGCGCAAAGCGCCGGTCTAGCTTCCGTTACGCCTCCGGCGGCCAGAAACAGGCGGCCAGCCCCACATCCTCCAGCCAGGTTCGCGCTGCCGCCTGTTCTCGATCGTCCAACCGATGGCGGATGCGATCGAAAATCATCTGCCGGGATTGCTCGGGGTACGGCCGCGTGAGGTAGCTGCACGGTGTGCCATAGGTGTCCACGACGAACGACTTGTGCCCGGCAGCCAACGCTTGAGCGTTGCCGAGCAGAAACGGGGCGTAGTGATCGCGTCCGAGCTCGAGAACGAATTGTGCAAACGGAGTGCTCGTGGGGAAATCTGCCAGCACCCCGTCCCCCTGCCATGCTGAACCCTGTTGCTCGTTCCACTCGAGCACGCGGGTAAAGCGAGACAGGTCTGGAATTGGATCCCGGTTCGTATGCGCACGTAGTCCGCCAAGCAGCATGCAGTCGACCGCGCAGGGTCGATCGCCGAGCGCGTAGGGTGTTTCGGCAAGCTGCGTTTCCAGAGCATCGAGCATGGTGATGTACTCATGCTCGGCCGCTTGCTGGTGCTCGATGAGCTCCGTCCCGGTAGCCCGGCAGGCGCGCGGTCCCCACTGTGCTGCCGGGTGTTTGACGGCTTCTTCCAGGCTGAGCTCAAGCCCGAAGCCGGTTGCGAGCACGTCCCGGGTGTTTTCCGGGTAGTGCCAGCGATAGTGGACCATCACCCGCGCCACCCACTCATCGAGGATCTCCTCGACAACGTGCACCAGAAGTCCGGGAAGTCCTGCAGGGACCATACGACGCGCCGGATACCGCTCGTCCAGCGTGCCGATCACCGGTGTGGTGTCCGCCAGGGCCCAGTTTTCCGGCGTGATGAGCACGGGTATCTGATGCGAACCAGCGCGTCCTTCGAGCTCGCTGCCGTCCCGCGTGCCTTTACGCGTCTGTTGGTAGGGCACGCCGTAGAAGTCGAAAGCGGCTTCGAGCTTGCGGGTGAATAGACTCATGGGCACGCCGTGAATGACGTACTCGGCGTTGGTGTGGTGGCTCAAGTGACCCCCCAGTACCCCGTTTTGATCGAAATATAGCAAAACCGGTCTGTCCCGATGGCGGGTTTCGCCCGCGTTTACGCTTTCTGTGAAAAGACCGTCAATCAACAAAACGGGACTCTCACATGGATGCGCCCTCCGCCCCCGCATTGTTCGGCGTTGATGCCAAACGGCTTGACGCGATTTTCCAGCAGCTCCTCGATACCGAAATGCACGCCCGCGCGAGTCGTCTGACCGCGCTGTGCGGCAACGATCATGCTCTGCGTGCTGCGCTGGAGACCCTCCTCGCTGCGTCCGAAGCACCTGTGCCGCTCGAAGGTACGCTGGGTCTCTGGCGTAGAACCTGTTGGCGCTGCATCGCTGACGCGTATGAGGGCGACGACGAGGTTCAGCTACACATCAAAAATATCAACTCGAATGGCGGTTTCCGGGAATGAGCACGCTCTTGTGAGTATCTGATTCAAACCTGGAGCAAAAAATGTTCGATCTCAATGTCACAACGAAATGGGTGGCCGCGGTTCTCACCGATCCGAATGGTGCCGCCACTGACTACCGTGAACCGCTTGCCGACTGGCAGCGTTCTTTCACGACGCTCGTGCTGCCGGTAACGGTTGCTGCGTATCTGATTGCGGCAATCCTGGGGCTCTTCACAGGCGCCTCCATGCTCGGTTCGCCGATGCTGATGCTCTTCTCAGCGGCCTGGGCCCTCGGGTGGTCGTTTGCCATCGCTTGGATATTCGACGTTCTGGCGGGAACGTTCGGGGGTAAGAAGAACTTCAATGCCGCCTATGCCGTGGTTGCGCTGGTGCTGATCCCTTCGGCGATTGGCACGGCCATCAGTCCGCTGCCGTGGCTCGGAGGTTTGATCTCCCTGATCGTCTTTGTCTATGCGCTTGTGCTCGCTTACCGCTTCCTCCCTCAGTATCTGGAGATTCCCCAGGACGCCAGGGCAAAGCACTTCATTCTCAGCATTCTCGCGGCCATTGTGGTCAACGTTGTCGTCACGGCGTCAATCGGATCCGCCTTCGGCCCTTCGCTGGGCGACTTGCTGGAAGATGCCGCGACGGAGCGCGCGTCGAGTGGATTCAGCGGCAGTCTGACCTCGGGGATGTTTGGTGGTCTCGAGCGTCAGGCTGCGCTGGCCGACGCGGCGACTCAAGACACCTACGAACCGCCGCGCGACGGCCGGCTGACCCGGGAACAAGTGCACGGCTATGTGGCTGTGATGCAGAGAACCCAGGCGCTGCGTACGCGATTGGATGGTGATTTGAGCGAGAAGTATCAGGACAAGGATCCGTCCATCGGCGATCTGCTCGGTGGCATCGGCGGCATGGCGCGTCTAGGCACGGCAGAGCTGGAAGTGGTCAAGTCGGGTGGCGGCAACTGGGCCGAGCACCAGTGGGTGAAAATGCAGCTGGAAACGGCGCGGATTCATCAAGACTTGAACGCAACGACGGCTCATAACTATGCGCTTTACCGTGAAGTTGAGGAGCGCCTGTAGGCGACGGTTCTCACCAACCTGCTCAGGGCGCCGTAACGGCGCCCTTTTTTTACCCGCTATTCTCAATCCCCAGTGTTGCCAAGCGCGCGATTGATGTACCCCCGGGCGCGCTGCCAGTCGCGCTCCACGGTGCGCACGCTCATGTCCAGCGCCTCTGCAGTTTCAGCGACGGTCAGGCCGGCAAACATACGGCACTCCACGATGCGCTCGAGACGTGGATCGATGGCCGCCATTTCCTCCAGCGCGTCTTCCAGGCGCAGGATGGCGAGCTGATCCGCCGGAGTCTGCAGATGCTCGGCATCGAGTGTGACCGGATTGGCGCCCGCGCCGCGCTTGTCGGCGTTGCGACGCCGCGCATAGTCGACCAGCAGATGACGCATGATGCGCGCTGCCGTGCGCATGAAGTGGGCTTTGTTGTTCCACGGGCCATCCAGGGAGGAGAGGCGCTCGTACGCTTCGTGCACGATGGCCGTCGCGCTCAAGGTGTGGTCGGCGCGCTCCTTGCCGAGCTGGTACTGAGCGAGCCGTTTGAGTTCGGGATAGACAACACCAACGAGCTTGTTGAAAGCGGCCTGATCACCCGATTCCGCATCTCTCAGCAACGCAATCACCGTTGCACTGTCTTCGTCTTCTGTGGACATTGTCCCCTCCGTTTGCCCGACGAAGCATAGTCGCTCTGAGGGTGACCTCAAAGTGCGTCGGCTGACATCAGCTCACTTTGGGCTGCCTGGAGTTCCTGATCATCGGGGAGTTGGGACAGGGCGGTCTCGAGCAGGGTGATGGCCCCCTCACGGTCACCGTTTCGCGCCAGCACGCGGGCTTCGGCCACGACACCGTCGATCACTTGACCGAGGCCGTTTCTGGCGCGCTGATTCGAAGGCTCGAGCGTCGTTACCGCCAGATACGCTTCAGCGGCGTTACTTCCCGAAGGGGTGACGAAACGCCGCATCGCGAGGTGCAGGTCGGCAATTTCCAGAATACGCTGAATGCTCTCCTGACTCTCACGACTCAGGTTCCCCTCGGGCGCGCTGACGTCGTCAAAGTTGGCATCGTCCGTGCCAGGCTCGGAGATCAGGTCTGACGCGCCTGGCTCGGCGTCCGTCGCGGGCAGCTCCCGCACATCTCGATTGAGCCCACTGTCGAGCGGATCTCCGGTATAGCCTCCGCCTGCGTTGATGAAGAGCCAGGTCACGCCGACGACCGCAAGCACCGCGGCAACCCCTATGGTCGTGACGGCGACGGTAGGCGCCGCGCTTTTCGGCTTCATCAACCCGTCCAGGAACTCGGCGACGGTGGCAATGCGGTCTTCGCGCTCGAAAGCGAGCGCATCTTTCAGCGTCTTGTTCTGCCGCCGCGACAACCCTCGTATCGGCTTGACGCTCAAACCGTCTTCCCGGGCGCGGGTTGCGGTCAGGCGCTCAAACGGGTGATGGCCGGAGAGCAGCTCGTAGCTGACACAGGCGAGACCGTAGATGTCGTCGCAGGGATCCGGTTCCTGGCGCGCGAACATTTCCGGGCTTGCGTAGGCCGGTGTCATGGCGTTCCACCGGCCGGCGTCGAACGACGTTTCCGTGCCCGATGTTTCGTCGGAGACGCGCACCGTGCGGGCGAGACCGAAGTCGAGAATCTTCACGACGTTGTTGCGCGTGAGGAATATGTTGCCCGGCTTCAAGTCGGCATGAACAATGCCTGACTTGTGCGCATACTCGAGTCCAGCACAGATGCCGCGGATGATGGAGAGCGAAAAGTCGACGGGGCGCAGGGTCTCCTCCTTGAGGAGTTCGCTCAGCGGTTTGCCCTCGAGCAGCTCCATGCAGAGATACGCGATGTCACCTTCCCGGTCGAAATCGAACACGGTGGCAATGTTCGGATGTGCCAGCTGTTGGGCTCGCCGCGCTTCACGCTGCAGCGTCATCAGTGCGTCGGGGTGGTGCTGCAGGGTCTGGTTCATCACCTTGATGGCAACTTCACTGTGTCGATCGTCGGCTTCCACGCGGCGCAGATCGCGCGCGCGATAGACAACCCCCATGCCGCCGCGGCCTATCTCTTTGCCCAGGATGAATCGATCTCGGACCACCATGCCCTCATAGGCGATCGGGGTTGGGGGTTCTGGCGTCGCGTCAGCCTGCAGCATGTCTCTCATCAGACGTGCGCAAACTTCCTGCAGCGTTTCGGTCTGCGCAGCGTCCTGAATGATTGATGTCACTTCGGCTCGCGAGCCACGTTGTAGCGCCGTCAGCACGATGGTGCGAAGTTCGTCCTCCTCCATTTCCCCGGCGGAAAACCGGGTCAGTGCTTCTTCGACGTTTCCCATTCAGCGTCTATTGCCTGGAGATCATCAGGAATTCGCCGAACTCGTGACCGGTGCGTTTCAGTTTTGCATAGCGCGGGTTCTGATCGAGGGCGAGCGTCTTCGAGCGTTCTTTGACCAGCGCGTTCACCTGGTGATAGATCGTCGAGCTTTCGATGATCCCAACGCCGCCGCTGAGCACCTCAATCAAGGCGTTCGCAAATACCGAATGACCGTTGCCGCCGTCGTCTACGACCGGTTTGATGCCGCCCGATGTGAGCAGGTGGCGGGAGCGGGTCTTGGCAACGGCCTGCAGCCACCGGCTGCGCAGGTCATCCGACATGCCCGGGTCGAGCTCGGTGTGCTCGGAGCGTGTCAGCGCACCGGAGTAGCAGGAGTCTGCGACGACAAGGATATGGCGGGCAGACATGGCGTTCACGATGTCCGTGACGTCAATGGTGGATACCCAGTTGGCGGTGCTGTTGTGCTCCGCATCCACAGGCAGCCAGTGCCCCCGGTTGTTGGCCTTGTCGTATGCGCCATGGCCGGCAAAGTAGATGAGCAGGTTATCGTTCTCGGTCAGATCCCGGCGCAGATCGTTCATGGTCGACATGATGTCGTAGCGGCTGGCGTTGAAGAGCGTGGTCACGCTGAACCCGTAATTGTCCGCAAGGATTCTCGCAATCTCGCGGCCGTCGTTCAGCGGGGTGACGAGATCGTCCAGCTTTTCGTAGTCCGCGTTGGCAATGACCAGCGCGTGATAATTGCCGAAAGTGCTCGATGCGGTGCTGCTTTCAGGCGCAGGCGACGACCTGACGAGATGAAACTCGACTTTGCTCGACGCGCCGTGGTTGTCGACCGCGATGATCGTCACAGGCGTACGTTCATTGGTCATTGTGACTGCGGCTTCGAAAAGGCCGTGTTCAGAAAGCTGCTGGCTGCGTCCGTTGACGGTCAGCGAAACGACGCTGTTTGCGGACCTTACGGTGCCGATGATCTGGCGCTGGGTGAGCCCCGGCTCCGTGATGACGTTCGTCATCGAACGGGTGCGGGTGATCGGTGGATCGGACACTTCGATCTGCGGCGGCGGCGCGACAGCCTGCTCTGGCGGGCTGACATCGCTCTGCTCGGTCGTACCCCGCGTGGGCGAAGCGGGTGGCGGGGTGATACGTCTTGTTGTCGTGTTCTGCTCGATCAATATGTCCGGCCGGTTGAGGTTTTCGAGCTCCGCGTCCGAGATGCCCTTGATCTGGTTCATGATGCTCTCGCTGCCCGCAGTATCGACCGTAATCACTTCGTACTGCATCAGCGGGCGATCGGTGTGCAGCATGACCTGCTTGAGCTTCTTCGAGCGATCGGCCGGGTCTGCGCAGGGGGCATCCTGGATTTTCGCCAGACGCGTGGATTCGAAGGAGGCGAAACCCGTTGATCCCTCGCAGTCTGTGGTCTGGACCGACACGTTGATTGCCAACGCGTGCGGCGCTGCCACAAGAAGGCCGGCAAAGGCCAGCAGACCGCGCCGGACACGATTCTTCCCTGTTGTTCGATACATGGGTGCCTCCGCATTCCATCGAGTGTTTAGACTACCACTTGCAGTGGTGACATCCCTATAAGCGTGCCGGAACCGCGAAACCGCCAGGGTGGCGGAAATATTTCTCCTCAACTTGCGTCCATGGCGAGCATGCGACGAATCGATTGCTCTATCTGGCCGCCGCAGTAGGCGTTGCCATAGGCTGTTTCCTGCAGGGCGACGAAGTCTGCGAGGGACGGTTTGGCACCAATGCGCTCGCAGAGGGCATGAATGCCGGGCGCGTGCTGCAGAACGTCCCCATCCAGCTGCGGCAGGCATCGGGTCATGTTGCCCAGGAGCGCAAATACGCCGATGTCCGCGAAGGTGACCGGATCCCCGCCGAGATGGCCCCGTTGCAGCGATGCTTCGAGAATCGCAAGCCAGCGCGGCAGGCGCGCGGTGCGAAACTCGATCCACGCTTCACGCTCCCACATGAGTGAGCCGTTGTAGCGACAAATTTCCATCAGGATGTCGTTACAGTCCATCAGGAGTTTCAGGCTCATCGCCACGTCGAAGGGCGCGTCCGGCATGAGTCCGAGCTCGCCGGAGACATGCATCACGATGGCGGGCATCTGGCTCAGCGTCTGCCCGGACGCGCGATCGCGAAGCACCGGCGGACCCATGAAAGGGATCTCCTGCGCCTCGGGAGACCGGCTCATCAGCTCTTCGATCGCTTCGAACTCCGAGATCTCGAGCAGCGGCACATCACAATAGGCAAAGAGGTAGCTGACGAAGCAGCCTCTGAAGGGCAGTGGCCAGTAGTAGAGTTCATATGCCGGTGTGGTCATTTGCTGAGACATGCGCCGAAGTCCGTCAGTTTATTGCCAGTCTACTCGACCAGCGCGAGCGCGATGCTTGTCTCATAAACCTTGAATGATCATTCTACTATTGGTAGGTTGGTTACATGGCGAGAGGACCGGACAAACAGTTTCTGCCCGAAGCGGCGCTCGACGAGGCGATGCTGCTCTTCTGGGAAAAAGGCTACGCGGCCACCAGCATGGCGGACTTGCAGGGCCGTATGGGACTCGGCGCAAAAAGTCTCTATGACACGTTCGGCAACAAGCGCCAGCTGTATTTCAGTGCCATCCAACGCTACACAGACACGGTGACGAAACGGCTGTTTGGCAACCTTTCGGATCGGAACTCACCGATGAGCGCCGCCAACGCTGTGATCGGCACAATCGCGAGGCTCAATGCCACCGAGCACAAGGGGTGCCTGCTGGGCGTTGCGATGGCCCAGGCGCAACTCATGAACGACCAGGAGCTTGCTGCCTTCCTCGAAGCAGAGCTGCAGGTGATTGAAGATGCGCTGTTCGAGAACTTCGAGCGGGCAAAGGCGGCAGGGGAGCTTGGCGAACGCGTCGATTCTCGCGACATGGCGCGCCTCTATACGGCCGCCTTTCAGGGCGCCAGCCTCATTTCTCGCGTCAAGCAGGGTGGTTCGTTTACACAAGGGGTGGGTCGGGCGCTCGAAACCCTGACCACTTTATCCGCAAAGTCACGGGAGGCGACACAATGACACACTTCGATTTCCGCAATGCGCCATATCCCATCAGAGAAGATATTGGCGAGGCTTATCGAGCGTACTGGGACAAGCTGTCTGCTCCAGGTACCTGGTGGACGGGTGAGGAGCGGATTGCCATTGCTCAAGAGTGTCGCAATGCGCTCGTTTGTGAGTTCTGTGCAGCGCGGAAACAGGCGCTTTCACCCTACAACTTTCCCGGCGAACACACCCACAGCGGCGCGTTGCCCGGCCGCGTTGTCGATGCCGCGCACCGGGTGGTAACGGATCAGACCCGCATTACCCAGGCGTACATCGATGACAATGCCGCCAACGGTTTGGGCAAAGGCGCTTACGTTGAGCTCGTGGGCATTGTCGTTGCCGTGCTCAGCATCGATGAGTTTCACCGCGCGTTGGGTATGCCGGTCGAAACGTTGCCCCAGGCGCAGCCCGGAGCGCCGAGCGGATACGCGCCGCCCCACCTCAGCGACGATATCGGCTTTGTGCCTACGGTGGCTCCCGCGGGAGCCGTTGGCGACGAAGCCGACTTGTGGGCGTCCGGCTGGGCACCCAATGTGGTGCGTGCGTTGAGCCTGGTCCCGGACGCCTTGCGCGAATGGCGGGAAATTGCCGCCGTGCAGTACCTGGCGCTCGAGAAGATGCGCGGTTATTTCAAAGACGACACGCGGTCGATCAATCGCCTGCAGATGGAACTGGTTGCGGGGCGCGTGTCAGCGGTCAACGAGTGTTTCTACTGAACCAATGCACATGCATCGATGCTCCGTGCGAGCGCGCAGTCCAGTGAAACAGACATCGACATTCAAGGCGTCGGCGGAGACGCCGCGAGTGCGGACAAGGGTATCGAGTTCGGCGCAGAGCTCATGCAATTTGCCGAAGCTCTCGCCAGGCGTGATGAAGCGTTGCTGCCTGGCGCGCGTCAGGCGCTGTCCGATGCGGCCGGCGCGGCCGTGCTCGTGGACGCGGCCGGCGTTGCCGCAAACTTTCAACGCATGGTGCGTATTGCCGACTCCATCGGCATTCCGTACGACGACACCACGTCGGAACTGGGCCAGCAGGTTCGCGAAGATCTCAACCTGACGGCGTTTGCCACCGCGCAGCATACCGAAGGTCTGGCGCGCTAGCGGTAGCCTTCCTCGACGGGTCTGCGGGGTAGCGACCACCAGGCAGCCTCGCAGGCTTCGGTGAGCTCGCTGTCGAACTCAACCTCCAGCGCCGCCACGTTGGCGTCCAGCTGCTCCGGTCGCGACGCGCCGATGATGGCTGAGGTAATGCCGGGTTGCGCGAGCACCCAGGCAACCGCAACGGAAACCATGTTGAGCCCTCTGGCTTCGACGACCGCCTTCAACGTCTCGACGGCGTGGAAATGGCTTTCCTGCCAGTAACGACCCTGATAGCGCTGCCCGCCCAGGTTGTCCGCAAACCGGGTACCTGCCTCGACTCCCTGGCCTGGTTTGTATTTCCCGGAAAGGAATCCACCAGCCAGCGGGTTGTAGACAATCACGCCCACGCCCTGATCCTGGCAGAGGGGCAGGAGCTCGACCTCAATATCCCGGTACAGCAGGTTGTAGCGCGGCTGTACGCTCACGTAGCCCGTCACGCCAATCCGCTCGGCCGCGCGCAGCGCTTCACCGAGACGCCAGGCCGGATAGTTTGAGCAGCCGACGTAGCGTGCCTTGCCGGCGCGAACGATATCCTCGAAGGCGCGCAGCGTCTCTTCGATCGGGGTGTTCGGATCGAACCCATGGGCCTGGTAGAGGTCGACGTGATCCGTGCCGAGTCGAGTCAGACTGGCGTCGATCGCTTCCATGATGTGCTGACGTGAGAGCCCCCAGGCGTTGGGACCGCGCCGGGTGGGTGCAAAACATTTTGTCGCGAGCACAATGTCCTGGCGGTTGCCGCGCGCCTTCATCCAGCGACCGATGATAGCTTCGGTATCGCCGGTCTGGTCCCTGCCGCCGCCCATCGGATAGGCATCGGCGGTATCGAGAAAACGGAGGTCGAGCTCAAACGCCTTGTCGAGGATGTCGTGTGATGCGGGTTCGTCCACCTGCAGTCCGAACGTCATCGTCCCGAGGCACAGGGATTGGACTTCGAGGCCGTAGCGGCCCATGCGTCTGCGTTCCATGTTGGTCTCCTTTCGAAGGCAGTCGTTCGTTCAGCAGGCGGTTACCGCATGCTCTCGATAGTCTGCTCGAGAATGGTGGGAATATCGCGCAGCGTGACCCCGAGGCTGTCGCGGCGGGTGAAGTCGAAACCGGTGGGTGCTGCGGGTGGCTCATCGAGCGGCTCCGGCATCGGTGTGTCCGGCAGCAGACGGGCAAGCTCAGCATAGATGTCCGCGAAGTGCCAGCTGTCGTAGACCCCGAAATACCGGCCGCTGGCGTCGGGATTTTCGTAGGCGGCGAAAAAGAGCGCTGCAAGATCCTCGACGTGGATCATCGAAGAGGAATCGTTGGGAATTTGTACGTGACGCGACGGCTCACCCTGCATCATTTTGCCGAGCATCCCCTGGAAACCGTTCCTTGCATGCTCCGGCAGCACAGCCGGTCCCAGCATCAGCGTCGGCAGGAAAATGCAGAGACGCATGTTGTGTGCGTCGGCGAAATCCATCGCGGCAGCCTCCATGACCGTTTTGGCAGCAGAGGTGTACTTCTTCTGCTCGTACTGAAAGGCGCGGTCGGACCAGTGATCTATCTCGTTTTTCTTCGGCACGGGGCTTTTCGGATTTGTGCTACTGGTGCTGCTGCAGATCAGCGCGTCGGCAATACCTGCCGTTGCGGCGGAGCGGAGGATGTTCAAGCAGCCATCGACCGTTGGCATGACAATGTCCCGCTCACCTTCGGCATCATCCATTTCCCGGGCTGGCTTGCCCGTAGGGCCGGCGTAGGTGGGAATCAAGCAGGCAATGAACACGGCGTCTGTGCCTTGCACCGCTGCATCGAACGCGCCCGGTTCCGCCATGTCAGCGCTGAAGAGCGTCAAACGCTCGCGAGCCCCCGGAAGGGCCATCAGGTGCGCGGTTTTCGACGTGTCGGTGCTGTCCCTCAGCGTACCGTGCACCCGATACCCGAGCTCGAGTGCCGTTTTTGTCAGATTGGCGCCGACCAGGCCGCTGACGCCTGCGATACAGATGCTTTTGGTGTTGTTCATACGATGTCTCCGGCTTGCCGGCTAGGCAACGTGCCGGCGTTTGCCGGAACCGTTGACTGCAAGTAAGACGCTGGTTTTCAGCGCGTTCAGCAGCACGTTCAAGTCACGTTTGTTTCTGGCGCTGTATTTGAACCCTCTTGCGCAGGTCACGCAGAAGTGCGCGAGGTGATTCACGGTATGACCGGAAGCTTCTATCTGAGCTTTGTGGGGTGCAAGCAATCGCGAGACGAGCTTCGTGTGTTGTGCCTTCACTGCTTCGATGGCTTTGCGCCCGGCATCGCTATGACCGCTCATGATGTCCTCGGGATCTTCGGAACCTTCAATCAGCTCGAATGAGCTCACAATGGTTTTAGTGAAATAGACATCCAGCTCCTCTTCGAGAGACGTGCAGGCCTTCAGTCCCTCTTCGACGTTGTTGAAGTTCTGCTCCGCGATATAGGTGATGGTTGCGGCAACCAGATCGTCTTTGTTGCCGAAGAGCGCATAGAGCGTCTGCCGTGAAACGCCGGCGGCTTCGGCGATGTCCGCCATGGCGGTTTTCCGAGCGCCATACTTCGCAAACGTGCGTGTGGCAGCATCGACAATCTTCGTTCTCGTATCGGTCATGAGACGTGATAAGTGTGTTAATCAAGGACCTATTCTAACGAACGGCTTCGGCTTGACAATATGTCACTATCTGTAAGATAGTATCAATCTTACAAATAGTGACAATCTGTAATGTTCGGGTGGTTCATATGGAATTGAAAGGACAAGTCGCCGTGGTAACCGGCGCCGCTTCCGGCATCGGCAGAGCCTCCGCTCTGCGCTTGGCTCATGATGGCGCGGTGGTAGGGCTTCTGGACATGAACGAAGCTGGGCTTCTCGAAACCCAAGCGATGATCGAGGCGCAGGGAGGACAAGCCCTGTCCGTGCCCACCGATTTGCTGGAGCGTAGCGACATCTCGGCGGCTTTCGGACGGATCACCGACGAGCTGGGCCCGGTTGACGTGCTGTTCAACAACGCCGGTGGTCCGGCCAGAGCGGGGACGAGGAGCTTCCCCAACGCCAACGTGGAGCAGTGGGACGAGGTGCTGGCACTCAATCTGCGGGCCGTTGCGGACTGCACGCGTGAGGTAGTTGGCGACATGAAAGCGCGACGGCAAGGGCGCATCATCTCCACGTCCTCAGAGCAGGCGTATCGTGGTGGGCCGGGATTTACGGACTATTCTGCGGCAAAAGCGGGGCTGCTCGGGTTTACGCGATCGCTGGCGCTCGAGATGGCGCCCTACGGCGTTACAGTAAATGCCATCTGTCCGGGCGTGATCCGTACGGGACTCACGGACCAAATGCCGGAAGAGCACATACAGGCCTCCATTGCCTCCATTCCCATGGGCCGCATAGGTGAGCCTGAAGAGATCGCGCACGCCGTTTCGTTCTTTGCGAGCCCGGGCGCCAGCTACGTCACGGGGACCTACCTGCTGGTGGCGGGTGGCCGTACGTTGCACTGATTACAGAGAACAGCTTTCAGGGAGAGTGACGATGGAATACACCAGACTGGGACGCTCGGGCCTCGAAGTCTCCAGAGTATGCCTTGGCTGCATGAACTTCGGTGACGAGACACCCGGCATCCATGACTGGAGCCTGGGCGAGACGGAAACGCGCCCGCTCATCGAGCGGGCGTTGGAGCTCGGTATCAACTTCTTTGATACCGCCAATGCTTACAGTCAGGGTACCAGCGAAGAGATTACGGGCAGGCTGCTCGGTGAAATGGCGGACCGGGACGAGGTGGTGATCGCAACCAAGGTTTACTTCCCGATGCGTCGTGGACGCAACGCCATGGGCCTTTCCCGTAAAGCGATTCTGACTGAGCTGGATCACAGTCTCAGACGATTGGGGACCGACTACATCGATCTCTATCAGATTCATCGCTTTGACGAGAACACGCCGGTCGAAGAGACCATGCGGGCTTTCGAGGATGCGATCGCTGCGGGGAAGGTACGCTATATCGGCGCTTCCTCCATGTGGGCCTGGCAGTTCAGCAAAATGCAGTACGTCGCTGAGCTCAATCGCTTTCCCAAGTTCGTGAGCATGCAGAATCAGTACAGTCTGCTGCAGCGGGAGGAAGAGCGGGAAATGCTGCCGCTTTGTTCAGACCAGGGCGTCGGGGCGATCCCGTACAGTCCTATGGCGCGTGGCCTCCTGACGCGGGATTGGGATGAGTCGACACCGCGCCACGAGGTGGACCCGCTCACCGGTCGACGTTTCGATCGCTCGCGCGATGAGGTCATTGCTCAGGAAGTAGCCGCCATCGCCGCTGAGCGTGAGATTCCAAGGGCTCAGGTTGCGCTGGCCTGGGTCATGCACAATCCGGTTGTCGCAGCACCCATCATCGGCGCCAGCAAGACAGCGCACATTGAAGACGCGGTTGCCGCGGTGGAGATCACTCTGAGTGATGCGGAGGTTGAACGTCTGCAAGCTCACTACACACCCAGAGCGAATTTGTTCTAGGAAGCTCCCCAATGAAGAACAACCCATGAACTATTGGCTTGTTGGCGGCATTCTGCTGCTTGCGGTGGTACTTGCAGTTTTATTGCCGCGCAAGTCCGTACATGCAGAACTGGAGATAGCCGCTCCCCCTTCGGACGTCTGGAGCGTGATTACGGATACGTCCACGTATGGTTCGTGGAACCCAATTTTCGAGTCCGTTGCAGGCACGTTCGCCGAAGGCGCCACGATGACGATCAGCATGCAGCTGGAGGACGGCAGCTTTACGCCCGTTGAAGCCGTAGTCGAGGAGATGATACCGAACGAGAAGCTGCATCAGCGCGCGGGCTTCCCGGGCGTGCTCACGGCGGATCATGAGTGGCGCCTGGAACGAACGGCGGCAGGGACCCGGGTCATACAACACGAAGAATATCGTGGGGTAGGGGTGCTGTTTTACGACCCGTCTTACGTCGAGGTGCTCTACGCTGAGGGATTGGCCGCATTGAAAATCAGACTTGAAGGAGGCCTGCCATGACGAAACCAACCATCGGGTTCATCGGTCTGGGGGCAATGGGTGAACCCATGGTCGCCCGCCTCCTGGGTGCTGGCTTTCGCGTAGTCAGCTATGTGAACAGGAGCCGGGAGGCGATGGAGCGTTTGCTGCCCCATGGCATTGTTGAAGTTTCGAATGCACGCGAAGTTGGCGAGCAAGCGGACGTTGTCATGTCATGTGTGTTCGATGAGCCGCAGAACGACCTGGTGCTGCGCGGCGAAAGGGGTGCGCTGGCGGTGATGAAGCCCGGATCCATTGTGCTCCTCATGAGCACAATCTCTCCTGGCTACTGCCAGACACTGGCAGCAGAAGCCGCGCAAATCGAAATTTCCGTACTCGACTGTCCGCTCAGTGGGATGGTGCAGGGTGCCGTCGATGGCACGCTATCGCTGATGATTGGTGGTGCCGAAACGGACGTCGCCCGCTGTGAGGAGGTGCTTGCCCCGCTGGGCAACGTCATGCGCTGTGGTGACATCGGTTCCGGTCAGGTCATGAAGCTCGCGAACAATGCGATTTCCCTCAGTACGTTCAGCCTGCTGCTCGAAGTGCGTGATCTCGTGGCGACGTATGGAATGGACCTCGACAACTTCATGGCAATCCTGAATCGTTCCACAGGACGCAGTTTCGTCTCGGGGAATTTTCCGATGCCAAAGGGAAGATTGAAGATGAAGGGCATGCCGGAAAAAGACGTATCAACGTGCTTGCAGCTGGCTGACGCGCTGGGTGTTTCCCTGCCGATGGTGCAACAGTGCTTTGATGCCGGTCGATCTGAAGTGGAAATCTCGGGTTGATCCTTGAATCACTAAATAGACAGGCCCAATACTCATGAAGTGGATATTGATTGTCCCCGCCATCATTGCTGTTGTGTTGGTTGTGCTGCTTCTGGGAGCGCGGGCGTACTACGCTTTCAGCGTCAATCCGAAAGTGACCCAGGAACTGCGTGACAGTCCTGACAGCGAACGCGCAAATTTGGTCATGCTGCTGACTTTTCCGGACGGCCGCGAACTGCCGGTCAACTACCTGCGGGAGGGCGATCAGGTGTTTGCGGGTGCGGACGGCCGGTGGTGGCGGGCGTTTCG
This sequence comes from Pseudomonadales bacterium, assembly GCA_028285415.1. GTDB lineage: Bacteria > Pseudomonadota > Gammaproteobacteria > Pseudomonadales > Azotimanducaceae > UBA4421. Next base: position 395,866 of record JANQPF010000009.1, on the reverse strand, counting down.
CGATGGGGATGTGCCTGTTGAGGTGTTCATCCAAGGGGAAGCGTTCACCGGCCGGGCGCGAACCGTGATGGATGACCCGGCATATACCCGTGAGGTGTTTGAACGCTTGCGTCCGAATGTTCCGAAATGGCTGCCTGATTGGTTAAATGCGTATCTGATAGTGATCGATCTGGACGTTTGATTCATCCATGCGCAAGGCGCTGAGCCTGAGCGCGCTTGCTTTGCTTGCGCCAACCACCTTCATGATCGCCGACGGCTGGGATGCGTTCGGCCGCGCCGCCTCGGGTGAGCGGCTCGAACGCATGCAGCGCTCAGCCAACTGGCATGATGGCGTTTTTGTGAACGGCATTGCGCTCTACAACCCGTTCCTGGACGCGCCGGAACGCTGGCTGGACGGGAGCGAGTTTGCCAAGCCCCGGCAGGCTCCGGCAGCCGTGCAAACGGATCCGCGTGTGTTTGAACAGAGCAGGCCGTTGCGCATCACCTGGTTTGGTCACTCCATTGCGCTCATCGAGATGGACGGCAAGCGCTTTCTTACCGATCCGGTCTGGTCTGATCGTGTCTCACCGTATACCTGGCTTGGACCGAAACGTTGGTACCCGCCGCCGATTGCACTGGTGGACTTGCCGCAGATCGACGCGGTGCTCATCTCCCACGACCACTACGATCACCTGGACACGCGGACGATCAAAGCACTGATCGGGCGCGTCGGGCAATTTGTCGTGCCGCTTGGGGTAGGCGCCCACTTGGAATATTGGGGCGTTCCTCCCGAGCAGATCACCGAGCTCGACTGGTGGGATGAAACTCACGTTGCCGGCATTCGGCTGACGGCAACCCCTGCGCGACACGCCTCCGGTCGAATACTGATCGACAATGACCGCACGCTCTGGATGGGATTTACGCTTCACTCCAAATCCCATGCAGTCTATTTTTCCGGCGATACGGGCCTCTTTCCTGAGCTCAAAGACATTGGTGACCGGCTGGGGCCGTTCGACGTGACGTTGATTGAGGTGGGCGCCTATGGCGCGGACTGGCCGGATTGGCACATCGGGCCGGAGCAGGCGGTGCTCGCACACAACTGGGTGCGCGGCGACGTGCTGCTCCCGGTGCACTGGGGACTCTTTGATCTCGCCCGCCACGCGTGGACCGAGCCGGTGGAGCGGGTGCTGGCGGCAGCTGACAAATACGGCTATCGGGTGATCACGCCACGTCCCGGGCTTCCCGTGGACATGCAAAGAGATGACGCGCAGGAGAAGTGGTGGCCCGACGTGGAATGGCAACCCGCGGATCAGGCCCCAATTGTGGCTACCGGCGATTTCGACCGCGCACCGCGACGATCGTCGCCTCAGGGCTGAGCAGTCGTTCGTTCGATGTGTGAGAGCACCGCCTCGGTGACGGCGGCGGATTTGGTCTCCATCAGCCAGTGCCCCGTATCGAGCTCCGTCTCCCAGAGATTCCCCGCAAAGTACTGACGCTGCGTCTCGAGCGCGCGTTGACCGACAACGGGATCCTCCGCACCCCAGATGAACGCGGTGGGCGTGTTGACCTCCATGGTCCCTTCCACACCGGTCAAACCGGAAGCTCGATACCAGTTGAGGGCAGCGGTCAGTGCGCCGGGCTCCGCAAACAGGTCCAAGTATTCTTGAACGATATCGTCACCATGCTCGGCATAAACGCCATTTCGCAGCATGGCGAAACCGTTGAAACTGAAGATGGCTTCGGGCAGCCACGGCATGCGGAAGAAACCGACGTAGGCGCTGCGCTCCTGCTGATCTTCATCCACCGTCATGGCTTCGGCGTAAGCACCCATATGCGGGATGGAGAGCGCGGACCAACTTTCAATCCGGGAGGTGTCCTGAAAAACGAGCGACCAGCCGACGGCCGCGCCCCAATCGTGGCCCACCAGATGGAACCGGTCGAAACCCACGGCATCGGCGACGGCAAAGACGTCGCCGATGAGCCTGTCTATCGCATAGGCCTCCAGCTGATCGGGTCTTGCACCGGGACTGTAGCCGCGCTGATCGAACGCCACCACGCGGAAACCGGCGCTCGCAAGCTTCGGCATCATCGGCGCGTACATCGCGGAGGATTCGGGGAACCCGTGCAGCAGGATGACGTTGCCCCGATTGTTATCGAATCCGGCGCTGCGGACCCGAAACGTCATTGACCCGGCCTCTACAACTGACAGGGTTGGCGTCTCGCCGCCGGCTCCGGCGGGATCGAACGGAGCCAGCCCGGCGGTTCGTGTAGTGTGCGCGAGGTCGTGATCCAGCGATGCGTAGGAGCCGATCCAGAGCACGAGAGGTGCGCCGATCAGCACGATACCGACGAGGCTCAAGAAGATGGTCAGGACACGTCTCATACGCTCAACGCCCGCGGCCGCGTCATATCCGACGTATCCCTAGTTACCGCCGCTGACGGGGACGGACTCCTCCTGGCCGTACTCGCTCTCGAGGAGACGGGCGCCGCGCAGAATGTTGCCCATCGCGTAGTTCCCCTCGTGACACGCGTATTCGTAGACGTGGTCTTGGGGCTTCGACTGCCACACGTAGCGTCCGCTCCAGGACGCTTCCCACACGGTTTCGTCGGTCACGGTGAAGTCATAAAGGATGTTGCCATCCGCCATCGGCGAAAACCGCTCCACAACGTGCAGATTCTCGTCCGCGCCCGGCAGGCTGCTGAGTTCGCGGAAGCCGCGTGTCTCGACGACCAGCGTGTCGCCTTCCCAGCGGCCGATGGAATCGCCGAGCCACTTGCGATTGATATCCGGCGTATGCTCGCCGTACATGCGAATGATGCGGGCGTCGTGCACCATTTCCTGAAGAATCATGACGTAGTCATCAGTCTGCACGATGCGCTTGTGATTGTTGTAGAGGCTCGAAATGGTGGGCACGGTGGCGCCAAAAGAGATGAGACAGCGCTCCGAAGGCGCCAGGCTTTCCGGTCCGTCGAACGGTCCGGGGCCGTCGCTGTCGAGCCAAGTTGCTTCACCGGTATTTTCGTGAATGAAGCTCTGGTAGACGTTCCCCATGCGACCCTGCACGGCAGGCAGCGTGGCAGGCTGACGTCCGTCGGGCGGATCGTAAATGATGGAAGTTGGTATCCGGCCCTCGATCTCTCCAAGTGAGCTGCCTGGGTCGATGTAGAAGAGGTTGTAGCCACCAACGCCCCCCGCGCCCGCGGTATTGTTGCCGTCACCACCGGCAGGCGGTGCCTCCCGATCCGGATCGCTCTCGCTGGTCCGCGCCCAGTCTGCCGCCACTTCGAATGCCCAGTTGAGCGTATTTGCGAACCACGGGTAGAGATACTCGGTCTCTCCCAGCCACTCCGGACGTTGCAGCGGCGTCAGCGTGCCGGTGTCGTAAACGCCGCTGAAGTCGGGTTTGCCTGAAGGTGTGCGCTTGATATCAACGCCTGAGGTGTCCGGTTCCGAGTCGCCGCAGCCCGCCAGGAGCACCGCAAGCGCTGCTACGCCGAGCAGATTGAACAGGGCAGAGGATCCTTTTCGCCCACAGAGAATTGATTGATCTGTGTTCACGATGGTTTTCCGTTAATGGAACGCGTTAATTGTGGCGGTTGGATCGGAGAAATTGAAGTCCCTGACGGTTGGGTGAGACGCCTCATTTCAATGTGGGCTAAACTCGGCGGCGGACAGCGGGGGAAAGCCATGAGTGACGAATTGACCTTCAGCAGTGCTCGGGAGCTGGCTGAGCGGGTAGCCAATCAACAAATCAGTTCGGTGGAGCTGACTCAGCACTACATCGATCGCATCGAGCGTCTGGACGGCGCGGTGAACGCGGTGGTCGTGCGCACCTTCGATAGCGCGCTGGAAGAAGCCAGAGCTGCTGATGAGGCTCTCGCACGGGGAGAGTCGTTGGGTCCGCTCCACGGCGTCCCGATGACCATCAAGGAGTCGTACGTGATGCGCGATACGCCTTCCACCTGGGGTATCCCGGCCTACAAGGACAATGTCTCAGCGACGGACGGGCTGGCGGTAAAGCGCTTCAGGAATGCCGGCGCTGTGTTTCTGGGCAAAACCAATGTGCCGATCGATCTGGCGGATTTTCAGAGTTACAACGAGATTTACGGCACGACCAACAACCCGTGGAACGCAGAATGTGTACCGGGCGGATCTTCAGGCGGCAGCGCCGCCTCTGTTGCGGCCGGCTTTGCCGCGCTCGAGGCGGGTTCCGACATCGGCGGCTCGATCCGCACGCCGGCCCACTTCTGCGGAGTTTATGGCCACAAACCCACCTGGGGCATCGTGCCTCAGGAGGGTCATGAGCTCTTTGCCGGCGTGCCGGATTCCGACCTTTCCGTCTGTGGGCCACTGGCGCGGGATGCGGCGGACCTGGCGCTGGCTCTGGACGTCATGGCAGGTCCCTCGGAACGTGAAGCCATTGGCTGGAAGCTGGATCTGCCTTCGCCCGCCTTCTCCAACTTGAGCGAGCTGCGCGTTGCCGTGTGGCCGACGGACGAGATGGCACCCGTGAGTGCCGAAACCGCGGATCGCGTCGCGAATGTCGCCGACAAGCTGGCGGCGCTGGGGGCCACCGTTTCGGATACCGCGCGCCCGGACTTCGACGCGCGCAAAGCCCACATGACCTACCAGAGTCTCCTGACGGCGGTGATGTCCAGCGCTCAGCCCGCCGAGGGGGTGCCAATGATGCAGAAGTTTGCTGCGGGTTTTGCTGCCGACGACAGCTCCACGGAAGCCGTCAACGCGCGTGCAGCGGTCATGCTGCACCGGGACTGGATTCGTCACAATTTCCGGCGGGAGAAGCTGCGTCTGGCGTGGGATGCGTTTTTCCAAGAGTGGGACGTGCTCATTTGTCCCCAGTTTACGGTGCCGGCCATCAAACATGACCACCGTCCCATGACGGAGCGGACCATCGAGGTAGACGGCGCCGAGCGCCCCTATTTTGAACCGATTTTCTGGGCGGGTCTGATCATTGCCTCGTACCTGCCGAGCACGGCGTTTCCGACGGGACCGTCGACCACGGGACTGCCGATCGGCCTGCAGGCAGTGTGTGGCCCTTACCGGGACCATCAGAGCATCGAAATTGCGCGCCTGATCAGCGAGGAAATTGGCGGATTTACGCCACCGCCGGGCTTCGAGTGAGCGCGCGACGTGATCCTTCCTTCCTGAGCCGTCTTGCCGAGTATATGCTAGGCGTTTGAGCAACGGCTCCGGAATGTCCCGCACCCCCTTCTTCTACGGCTGGATTATCGTCGCGTTCACGTTCGTGCTGCAGTTTGTGGCGATGGGATTGGCGTACTACGCCTTTGGGGTTTACCTCAAGCCCATGACCGAGATGTTAGGCGCTGACCGCTTCGACGTTGCTCTGACGCTGTCCATTCAATCGATTGTCGTGGCGGTGCTGAGCCCCGCCGCGGGGCGGGCTTTTGCACGGTTCGACGTGCGCTGGTTGCTGACGTTGGGTGCCGCGTCACTCATGATCGGCTTTCTGCTCCTCTCGCAGATCACGGCGCTCTGGCAGCTGTATCTCCTGTTCGGCGGGCTTGTCGGGATAGGCATGGTGCTCCTGGGTACCATTCCCGCCAACATGCTGCTGGCCAACTGGTTTGCGGAACGCCGTGGCACGGCCATGGGTATTTCACAGTTTGGCATTACCATCTCCGCCACGGTGCTGGTACCGGTTGTGACCTGGGTGCTGCTCACCTACGGCTGGCAGGTGTCCTTCATTGTGTGTGGCATCGGCGCTGCAGCGGTGCTGTTGCCAGCCATATGGCTCTGCACGGTACGCGGACCCGAGGACATCGGGTTGCACCCGGATGGTAGAGACTCACCGCTGCCACCCGAGCGTCACGACGGCGCCGATTGGACGTTCACACGTGCGCTCGGCAACCGTGATTTCTGGTGTATCGCCTTGACGATGGGGCCGTGTTTCATGGGCATTGCGTCTGTAGTGCTTGCGATGCCGTCGCACGCCACGGATCTTGGGCTCACGCCAATGGAGGCGTCCAGCGTGGTCGCTGTGACTACGTTCATGGGTGCATTGGCGAAGCCGACGTTTGGCATCCTCGCCGATCACTTCAACCAGCGTTTTGTCGTAGCGTCTGCCATTCTGTTACAAGCAAGCGGCGTTGCAGTGCTCCTGTTTGCGACCGATCAGATCAGTTTGAGCGCCGGTGGTTTTCTGTTTGGTCTCGGCTATGGCGGCATGGCGCCGCTTTGGTCGGTTTTGATTGCCGAACGTTTCGGCCGGGTTGCGTTTGCCTCGGCGATGGGCGCGATGATGCCGATGATCATGCCGTTCAACCTGGTTGGTTTACCCCTGGCTACGCTGATTTTCGACAACACGGGTACGTATCTGCCTGTCTTCTATGTGCACCTTGTGGGTTACCTCGTTGCGCTGACCTCGGTATCGCTTTTGCGCATCGATCGGCAGCGGCAGGGCAGTCCCGTCGCCGGTTGAACCCGAGGTTCGGGGGGGCGCATGGATATCCCTCACGATGACACCCGATTGCCGTGCGATCTGTGAGCGTTGTCTATACTGAAGTGACAACTTCGGAGCTCAGCGGTATGGCGGAACTGGCAGAACAGATAACAACGGATATCGGGCAGGCGTTGCAGGCAGATGAGCTGGATCTGCCGACGCTGCCTGAAGTGGCGTTGCGGATTCGCGATGAAGCGCAGTCCAAGTCCGTGAGCGCAGCCTCGTTGGCTGAGGTCATCTCCAAAGACGTTGGCCTCGCCGCTCAGCTGGTCAAAACTGCCAACTCGCCGATGTTCATGGCCGCGCGTGCCATTGACGACCTGGCGCAGGCGATCGGCAGACTCGGCGTGGACCAGGCGGCCAACATCGTGACCGGCCTCGCGATGAAGCAGATGTTTCAGGCGACGTCGGAGCTCATCGACAACAAAATGCGGGAGATCTGGAAAACTTCTACGGACGCCGCGGCCTGGAGCGCAATTCTGGCCAAGTGGTTTACCGATCTGCGCCCTGATCAGGCAACGCTCGCAGGACTCACACACGCCATTGGCGTGCTACCCATTTTAAGCTGGGCTGAAGAGCGCGATCAGCTATTGGACGATGCCAAAATGCTGGATCGTGTGATCGAGAGCATCCATCCGACGATCGGCACAATGATCCTCACGCGCTGGGATTTCTCCGAGGAGATCATCTGCGTGCCCGAAGGCTACATGTCGCCGCTCAGGCAGACGACCGAGGTGGACTACGTTGACCTCGTATCAGCGGCGCTCCTGCTGCTCAATCGCACGGGTCCGGAAACCCCGCTCTGCGACGAACCCTGGGCAGACGCGCCGGTGTTTTCGAAAATAGGCGTTGACCTCAGCATGAACGCGTATCAGCTGGAAAAACTGACCGAGCAGGTGGAAGAAGCGCGCAGCTCATTTGGTTGAGTTCGCATCGATCAGAGCGCTATACCGAAGTACGCCTTGAACTTCTCGTTGTACTCCTCGTCGGATAGGTCCGCGCCCATGGCAATCCAGTCTTCGGCGGCTACCGTATGGCGGGCGGCCATGAAACCCTCGGCGTCAGGACCGACTGGCCACCTGAGCTTGTAGTTTTCGGTCCGTATCGAGTCGAGGATGGCTTCGGCCACCAGATCGGGCGGGACCGAGCGCTGGAACCCTGCCGCAAACACTTTGCCGTTCCGGCGCATGATCGGCTGATACGGGGAGGTTTTGTCGTAGCGCGTCTGCTCGGCGGAATTCTCGAAGATGTTGGTCATGATCACCCCGGGCTCGACGTTTACCACGCGCACGCCGAATCGATAGACCTCGTGTGCGAGGGCTTCGCCGAGGCACTCCAGCGCCCACTTGGACGCTGAGTACGGAATCTGATTGGGCGTCGCCTGCAGTCCCACCGCCGAGGTGATGTTCACAATGCAGCCTGAGCCTCGTTCGCGCATCTCGGGCAGCACAGCCTGAATACATCGAACTGCTCCGAAATAATTTGTTTCGAACATCTGGCGATGTTCATCTTCCGGCGTGAGTTCAAGTGGGCTCGCACCGCCTATCCCTGCGTTGTTGACGAGCACATCGACGGGACCGCTGGCTTTCACGGTCGCAAATGCCGCGTCGACGGAGGCCTGGTCGCAAATGTCGAGCTGGATGACTTCGACGGGAAGATTTTCTTCCGCTGCGGCGGTTTGCAACGCCTCACCTTTCGCCACGTTGCGCATGCCGGCAAATACTCGATAACCGTTCCGTGCGAGATGCAGAGATGTGGTGAGCCCGATGCCAGTGCTCGTTCCGGTAACAACGGCGATGTCCATGACGAACCTTATCTTCGAAGAATGTGGCTCGATTGTACGAAGCTGGACTTATCCCTGCATGTCGTCTTTATACTGTCGGGCATGAGCATTCGTACGTTACTGGTCGAAGACAGCGTTTCGCTTGCGGAGACGGTGATCGCTTTTTTTGACCTCGAGGGCATCGTCTGTGACTACGCCTCGAGCGGTCCGCAGGGTCTGGAGCTTGCGCTGACCAATGAGTATTCGACGATCCTGCTCGATATCAACTTGCCGCGCATGAGTGGATTGGAAGTCTGCGAAGCGCTGCGCAACCAGGGTGTCGACGTTCCGGTGCTGATGCTTACCGCAAGAGACACGCTGGAAGACAAGCTCGCTGGGTTCGATGCAGGGACCGATGATTATCTGGTCAAACCCTTCGAGCTCAGCGAGCTGACCGCGCGTGTGAAGGCCCTTGCCAAACGCAAGAGCTCGCTGGCACAGAGGCTCTCAGTGGGTTCAATTGTCATGGATTTGTCGTCGAAAACCGTCAGTCGGGAAGGCCGGGAACTCAGCTTGACGCCAACTTGTTGGAAGCTGCTCGAACTCTTGATGCGCGAGTCACCCAGCGTCGTCAGTCGGGAGAAGATGCAGAGCGCCATCTGGAGTGATACGGACATGCCGGATTCAAACGTGTTGAAAGTGCATCTCCACAAGCTCCGCCAGCAGGTCGACAAACCGTTTTCGACCAAGCTCATCCAGACGATAGCGACGCATGGCGTTGCGCTTCGCGTGCCGAATGACTGAAGTTCAAAAACAGCCGCGACCGTTACCGAGCCTGCGGCGCTATCTGCTGCTCTGGTTCGCCGGGTGCTCAATTGTCCTGGTATTTGCCTACACCGAGCTCATGGAGTACTACCTGGAAATTGGCATCGACTTGCGGACTCAGTTCTTCCTGGAGCGCACCGCGCAGACGTACGAGGAGCAGACGATTGCGGGCGAGATGCCGGAACTGCCGGCGGGTCCAAGCCTTGCCGGATACTCTGATCTCTCTGACATTCCGGCGCACGTTCTGAGCGTATTCCCGGTGCGCAGGTTGAGGCACGGCGAGGTATTGCACTATACCAATTTGGACTTCGACGCCTTCGACAGGAAGCAGTTTACGATCGATACGTTCGATTTCTGCCCGGAAGGAACCTGTGAGCTCATCTTCCTGTACCCCTACGAGCTACAGACCGGTGAATGGCTCTACCTCGTTCATGGCGTTGTAGGGACCGAGGGAATATACGAGGAGCTGGAATTCACCGACCAGTTTGCAGTGGCGATTGGCAGCCTGTTTTCGGGATTGTTGCTGCTTGTCTTCATCCTGCTGGTACGCACCGTCGCAGCGCCGGTGCGCAAGCTCAATGCGTGGAGCGATGCTCAAAGCGTTGAAAATGTTGATGCTGAGCTGCCGAACCTGCGTTTCCGTGAGCTCGATGCGTTGGCGCGGCGGATCCAGTATGCGTTTGAGCGGATGCGTGAAGGGGTGACCAAGGAGAAACTCTTTCTACGTCATGCCAGTCATGAACTGCGCACGCCAATTGCCATCCTGTCCTCCAACGTCGAGCTCATTGATCGCCTGACAGATCGGCCGGAGCGTTCCGAGGCTGAACAGGCGGCGTTCGTCCGCCAGTACCGCGCGCTCGATGACGTGCAGCTTCTGATGGAGACGCTGCTCTGGGTAAACCGGCAATCGGATAATCTGCCGAAGTCGGAACAGATTGACCTGCGCGCTGAACTCGACCGGATTGTTGAGCACTACAGGTATCTGCTGGACGAGCGTGACTTCTCTTTGACGATAAACGGCAGCGGCGAGACGAATGCGCCGGCGGCAGCGGTCCGCATTGTGTTGTCGAATCTCGTGAGGAACGCGTTTCAGTACACCCCGGACGGCACGGTGCGGATTGCGGTGGCAACCGGAGAAGTGTCCGTCGAGAACTCGAGCACCACGGATGACAGCGTTCAGCCCGACGACGAATATGGATTTGGTCTGGGTCTGGAGTTGGTGGCACTCATCTGCCAACGCTTTGGCTGGCGCTATGGCACCACGGAGGCGCCCCGCGGTCGCATGACAACGGTGCGTTTCTGACGCCCGCGTTAACCCAACGTTAACCGTCCGACCGCTACCCTGAGGGGTATGCAACAGTCTCGCTTGAAAATCGGGTTGGCATGCTGCGTCGGCATTGCCGCGTGCGTGCTGATTGTGCTGACCGGCCCGGAACCGCTCGAGGCGAGCCTTCCTGATGAGAAGCCTCGTGTTTCGATCGGCGAGCTCGACCGTACTGTCGCCCGGAACACCGTTACCGCGTTTGGTGTCCTGTCGCCGAGACAATCCCTGCAGCTCACCACACAGGTGCCCGGAGAGATCACCTGGGTCAGTGAACATCTGGAGGCGGGCGATCAGGTGGCTCGAGGAGATCTGCTGCTCAGGATCGACGAGCGTGACTATGCGATTGCGGTTGCCAATGCCGAGGCACGCCTTGCTCAGGCGGAAGCCAACATCGACATCGAAGCCGGCCGTTCCGAAATAGCCCGCCTCGAGTGGGCCGCGTGGCAGGAAAACCACGACGAAGAACTGCCAGCGAATCCACTCGCGCTCCGCGCGCCGCAGCGCGCCGAAGCGGTGGCGCGCCGCAAAGCCATTGGCGCGGAACTCGACAGCGCCAGACTTGCCCTCGAGCGAACCGCAGTCACAGCGCCCTGGCCGGCAACGGTTGTGGAAGCAAACGCGATAACCGGCCAGGTGTTGTCCGTGGGAGAAGTCACCGCAACGCTCTTCCCACTCGACTTTGCGGTGGTTGAGCTCCAGGTCCCTGTGAAAACGGTGCGTCTCCTTGATGCGGGGATCGATCGGATCGAGCTTCGACCCGTGCACGATCTGGAGGCGGCGCCGGTTGTCGGGACGTTCGAAGGGATTGTCAGGAATCTGACCGACGATACCCGGCTGGCGACGGTGCGTGTGCGCATCGATCAGCCTCTCGAGCACAACGGGTGGGCATACGGCATGCATCTGGAGGCAAGGTTGGTCGCTCACGAGCAGCGGGCGCTTGTCCTCGTCCCGGCGGACCTCATCATCAGCGGTAACCTGATCTGGGTTTATCGTGACGGCCGCGCGCAGCGTCATCAGCTTTTCCCGGTGGAGATCGAGGGTCAGAGCGTCAGCGTCGAGGATAACTTCGTTGCCGGCGACGCCCTGATCGTCGAACGCCCGATTGGCCTCTTCGACGGGGCGCTGGTCGAAGTCGCGGAGGGTTAGGTGGCCGGGCGTCAGTCGGTGGGCTTCTGGTTTCTGCACAATCCCACTGCAGCGAACCTGCTCATGTGGGTGTTCCTCATCGGCGGTGTGATTGCCGTCTTCAACATGCGCCAGGAAGTTTTCCCGACCGCGGTGCTCGACACCATTGAGATCCGCGCCGAGTTTCGCGGGGCCACGGCTTCGGAGGTGGAAGCTCAAGTGGTGCAGCCGATGGAGCAGAGCATCGATACGCTTCGGGATATCCACACGATCGTGAGTGAAATTCAATCGGGCGGTGCCAACATCTTTGTCATGCTCGAGGACGGCGCGGATGCGCAGCGCACGCTCGACGAGATCCGAAGTGCCATCGACGGCCTCAGCGCTCTGCCCGCCGATCTGGAACCGCCCACCATCATTCAGGTACGGGATGACGGTGAGGACATTGAGCTCGGTTTCTACGGTTTCGAATCGCAGGCTGAGCTGCACACCTTCTCCGAGCTTGCCAGGGAACGGTTGCTGAGCCTGCCCGCGATTGGACAGGTGGAAGTCGACGGTGCCGGTGAGCCTGAAATTGCGGTGCGCGTGTCCCCGGAACGTGCGCGCCTCTTTGGTATCTCGCTGCGTGACGTCACGGAACGCATTCGGCGGGCGTCTTTTGAGCTTTCCGGCGGTGCGATCCGTAGCTCCACGGGTGAGTACGGCCTGGCGACGGGGCTCGACCGGCAGTACGCGCACGAGTTTGCAGACATTGCGATCGTCGAATCGCCAACGGGCGTACCCCTGACACTGGCGGAGATAGCCACCGTCGAGAATGGATTCCGCCCGCATGGGAAGCGCTATCGCATCAACGGTTCCCTCGGCGTCATGATGAACGTCTTCGGTTCGGGCGTGGCGAGCCCCGGCGAAGTGTCGGAAAGCGTTCGTGAATTGCTGGCTGAAATTGAGGCGGAAATGCCGGCCGGCGGTGCCGTCATCTTCGACGACGACGCAAAAAGCTTTGCCGATCGGGTAGGCATCCTGGCAGATAGCGCGCTCATTGGTCTGGCGCTTGTGTTGATACTCCTATTTCTGGTGCTCGAAGCGCGGGTCGCCTTCTGGGTGGCGGTTGGTCTCCCGGTTGCCATGCTGGGCGGGGTGGCTCTATTTGCCATGACGCCGTACACCATCAACTTCATTTCCGTCTTTGCATTCATCATTGTCATCGGGGTGGTGGTCGACGACGCGGTGGTCATTGGAGAGTCGATTTACTCGGGCATGCAGGCGGGCATGACGCCGCTGGACTCGGCAGCGGATACGCTCGCGCGCTTCAGCACCGCCATATCGCTTGCCATCGCAACGAACATCATCGCGTTTACGCCCATTTTCTTCATGCCCGGCGAGCTGGGCTTGTTTCTGTTGGCCATCCCCGTGGTGACCACCTGCGTGTTTCTCATTTCTCTGGCCGAAGCTTTGTGGATTCTCCCGGCGCACCTGGCCTACAGCAAAGAAACTGCTTCCGATACCGGTCGGAAGCAGCGCTGGGTGCAGCAGCGGTTCGAACGTCTGCGGGAGGGCTATTTTGTGCCGTGGGCGGAGTCGTGCCTTGCCAATCGCGGGCTGGTCATTGCCGTGGGCCTGCTGATTGCCGCCGGTATAGTGAGCTGGGTAGCCAGCGGACGGATCCCCATTGCGCTGCAGCCGGGGTTCGAGAGCGAGCAGGTCTCCGCGATTTATGCGCTCAATCCCGGCGCCTCTGACAGCCAGGTGGATGGCATGGCGGACGAGATTGAGCGGCTGGGCTATCAGGTGCTCGAGAAGCTGGGTGATGAGGCGGACATCAAAGGGATCTACATGCAGCTGGGCTCGCCAGCCAGCCACCAGGGATCGGTCACGTTCAGCCTCGTGCCGCCCGCGGAACGGCCGTTTACCACCGGTGAGTTTGCCGCGCAGTGGCGCGATCTGATCGGACAGCCTGCCAAGCTCACCCAGCTTTCCATCGACTATCTGCAGGGGCCGGGAGACGGTCGGGACATTACCGTGGAGATTGCCCACGCGGACTCTGCCGTCAGCCGCAGCGCCGCGGAGTTGCTGGTGCGCAGGCTGCAGGAAATAGGCGGTGTCGGCCAGATTTCCTATAGCGGCAACGCCTTTCGATCGGAGGTTCGGTTTGAGCTCACCATGGCGGGCCGGGCTCTGGGCTTCGACGAGTCTGAAATCTCCAGCCGTCTCAGGGCCCAACTCGACGGGCTGGAAGCGACGCGCCTCACGCGCGGTACCAACGAAGTGCGCGTGATGATCAGGGGCGACCATGGAGATTCACAGGTGCTCCCGGATTTGAGTGGTCTCATTCTGACCTCCAGCGAAGGCCGTCAGGCGGCGCTGGGCGATATTGCCAGGATCCACTGGGAACGCGGCGCGGTGCAGCTCAGGCGCATCGACGGCCAGCGCATAGAACGCGTTGAGGCCTCCATTGACAGGCGCGTTACCTCGCCAGGTCTCGTTGACGATCTTGTCAGTGAAAAGCTTCTGCCGGATCTGGAAGCGCAGTTCCCCGGTCTCAAAACCTGGGACGAAGCGATTGATACAGACGAAGATGCCGAGACGGAGTCGAGCCTCATGCTTGCGACCGTTGGCGTTCTCGCTGCCATTTTTGTGCTCATAGGCGCCTATGCACGCAGTTTGCGTCACAGTGCTCTCCTGCTTGCGACCATTCCCTTGAGTGCCACCGGGGCGTTGCTGGGGCACATCCTCCTTGGCATCGACCTCAGCGCGGCAAGCTTTCTCGGACTGCTTGCGCTTGGCGGTCTCGTCATCAACGCCGGTTTGTTGCTGCACCTGCGTTACACGGAAGGGCTGCAAACAGGCGCGACGCCAGAGGCGGCCATGGTCGCCGCAGTGCGCGATCGCTTCCGTCCCATCGTTCTGTCCAGCGTCACGACGCTGGTTGGTCTTGCGCCGCTCATGTTGACCACGTCCATCCAGGCCGCCGCCATGCGACCGATTGCCGTGTCGGTTGGCTTCGGAATGTTGTTTTCGATTCCGGTGGTGCTGATTCTGTTGCCCTGCATAGTGGTTTCCCTGGAGCGCGGGCGGGTCGCGCCCCAAGGTGAGGTGCCGCCGGCGGGGGATGGTGGGGTGGCGGTTTGAGAGCGCTCGCGCTGGTGACGGCGTTCTTTGCGGTTGCCGGCTGCGTCTCCGCGCCGGACGTCCAGATAGTGCCGGAGACGGTGCTCGATGCTGCGCTGTCAGACGGTGAGCCGCGCAAAACGATCGCGCCCTGGTGGGATGACCTCGATGACGACGCGCTGCATGGTTTGATCTCCGCCGGCCTCGAGAGTAGCCCTTCTCCGCAAATTGCACTGGCGCGACTGGCGCAAGCCGAAGCGGATCTGGCCGTAGCCCGGTCTGCCCGCTGGCCGTCTTTGTTCGGCAGCGCCACGCGGGAAGTGAGAGAGTTTTCGGAACCAGACCCCGATACGCGAACGGACCTCGGTGCGCTCGGTTTGAGCTGGGATGCCGGTTTGTGGGGTAAGCGGCGGCTCGAGATCGAGGATGCCCGGCAGTTTCGTGAACAGCGGTGGTTTGAGCATCAAGCGGTCGAGCTGGCGCTGAGCGCATCGATTGCGGAAGCTTACTATCAGATTGTGGAGCTCAGAACGCAGGGCTTGCTGCTCGCAGCACAGATACAGGTCAGCAGAGACCTGGAACGGCTGATCGAAGCGCGCTTCCGTCTCGGCCAGGCGCCTGCCAACGAGCTGTATCAGCAGCGCGAGCAGACGACGGTGCTCGAGCAGCTGAAGCTCGTCAACGACACGCGCCAGGAGGTGTTCGAAAAGAGCCTGGACGTGTTGCTGGGTGAGGTGCCGGATGCCGTGTCTCGAGTCACTCGGGTTGAGGTACCTGCTGCCCCGGAAGACGTTGCTGGTGGCACACCGGAAGACCTGATTCGTCACCGCGCGGATATTCGCGCGGGGTACGCGCGCCTGCGCCAGGCGGCAGCGCGTGCCGGGATTCGGTTTGCAGAACGCCTGCCCGCGCTGCAGGTTACCGCCAGTCTGAGCTCGCTGGCGGACAAGGCGGTGACCACCGAATGGGTTGGCTACGGGTTGGATCTGGCTGTGCCGATTTTTACCGGTGGGCGCCTGCGCGGTCTCGAAGCGCGGGCGCTCCATGAGTTGGAAGAGGAACGCCAGCGCTATCTCGAGCTGTGGCTGACGGCTCTGGAAGAAGTGACAACGCTCAAGTGGCAGTATCAGCAGCAGCAGAAAATCATCGCCACCCTGGCATCACGTCGCAGTCATGCCCAGCAGGCGCTGAACGCAGCGCGTAACCGGTACGTCCTGGGCGATCAGAACTACCTCGATGTCCTGACGGCGCTGCGTGGTTTGCAGGAGGCGGATCGCTTCCTGGTCTCGGAACGGCGTGAGCTCATCACGCTGTGGATCAGAGCCACGGAGTCCATTGGTCAACCGATGTGCGGTGATGGATTGAACTGCAGACAGAGCTGGCAGCTTTGAACGACAACCGGAAACGGGGCGCCGTATGCGTGTTGGTGATGTGCGCAATCCTTGGAAGTTTCAGCGGCCCGGTTGCCGAGGGCGCGGCGAGCGAACGGCGTTCATACGCGATTGCCGACCGTATTGCCATTGAAGATGCCATCGCCCAATACGCCCACCGTTGGGATGCCAAAGATGCACCCGGATTCGTGAGTCTTTTCACCGAAGACGTGGTCATCGAACGCTGGTTGCACGGGAAACTGAAATCCCGCCTCGAAGGACGCGATGCGCTGCTGGATTATGCAAAAACCTCCCACGAAGGACGTCTGGCGGACCGTCAGACCCGCCACCATATGTCGGCGATTGTTTTCATCGAAATGACCGTCGACTCCGCGTTGACGGAGAACGTTGTTCTGATCACGCATCAGACAGCGTCGGATTCGGTACCCCGTGTCGTGAGTTCAGGTGTGTATCGCAACAGCTGGCGCAAGACCAATCTCGGTTGGAAAATTGCCAGGCGGGTGCTGCTTGTCGACAGCGTCGAGAGCCGACAGCCGCTGGAGTGAGGCGTCGTTACTCGAAGAGTTTGCAGGGATCAGCCAGCTCGCGCCCGGCGGATCTCTTGTGGCCGGGCGTCAGCAGGCAGTCTCTCAACGATACTCACGAACGCTCCGATTGCGTGTCTGTCCTCACGCGGAACGGTAAGGTTTTGGATTGGCTATGACCGGGTCGAGCAGCGTCATGTCGCCGTCGGCCACGTCGTTGCCACGCGGGAAGGGCGGACCTTCACCACTGCCGATGCCGCGCAGCACTTCATCCTGCCGGTAGTAGACCGCCAGCGCCTGCTGATAAATCTCGGCGAAGAGGGCGGGGTGACCGGCGTTGAACGCGGAGACGCGCTCTGCCCGCACGTCCGGGGTGGTGTCGGCGAATTCCTCGCCGAGCGTATGGATGGCTTCCTGCACAACGGTTTTGAAGTCGGGATTGAGCGCGCTTTCCATGAAATCGAGCAGATCCAGATTGCCGGCGCCCGGCAGGCGGCCATCGTCGCTCGGCGGGATCAGCGTATTCAGCAGTGCCGTCAACACCGCCTGCTGAGATTCGGTGAGTGGATGATCTGTGCCGATGATTCCAGACATTGAGCGCTCCTCAGTCGAACAGATTCGCCAGGTTCTTTTTCATCGTGTCGGCGATGTAGAGTGCGAGTGCCTGGATGGTGCTGGTTGGATTGACGCCACCGGACGTGACGAACACGCTACCGTCGATGACGAACAGGTTGCGCACGTCGTGAGATCGACCCCAGGCGTTGACCACTGAAGTGCGCGGGTCGTCGCCCATGCGTGCGGTGCCGAGATTGTGCCAGCCGGATTGATTGACCAGGCCGCTGCGATTGATCTCGATCGCGCCGGCGGCCTGCATGACCTCCTCTGCGCGGTCGAGGCCATGCTCCAGCATGCGTGCGCTGTTCTCGCTCAACGTGTAGTTGATCTTCGGCGCGGGAATGCCGTCAGCATCGACCAGCTCCGGATCCAGCGTCACGGTATTGTGCTCTTCGGGCAGGTCTTCGCAGAGGATGCCGATGTTCGCAACGTGGTCGAAATATCTGGCGAAGGCGGCGTGATGGTCTTTCCCCCAGGGAATGTTGCCGGAGGCAAACCCCTGGGCCGCCGTATTGAACGGCCCGCTGCCGCGGGTGATCTGCATGTTGTAGCCGCGCACGAAGCCACGCGAGGCATCCGTTTCGTAGAACTCCTTGCTGAGAATGCAGCAACCCATGGGTCCTTTGTGGCTGTCCAGGCGTTCTTCAAAGACGCCCTGAACGAAGCCCACGGGGTGGAACATGAGATTCTTGCCGACCAAGCCGGAGCTGTTGGCGAGACCGTCGGGAAAGGCCGTAGAGCGTGAGTTCAAAAGTATTCGCGGCGTGCCGATACCATTGCAAGCCAGCACAACCACCTCAGCCCGCTGGCGGCATTCGTTACCGTCCTCATCGTAGTAGATGACGCCGTCGGCCATGCCTTCGGCGTTGACGGTGATCTCGCGCACCCTGCAGCGGGTGCGCAGCTCTACTCCGGCACGGATCGCCTCGGGCCAGTACGTGATGTCGGTACTCGACTTGCCGCCTTGTGAGCATCCCGACAGACAGGGTCCCAGGTTCAGGCAGCGGTCGCGGCCTTCGTACGGCCGCGAAATGATGGCGCTGTCGGACGGCCACCAGTGCCAGCCGAGGCGGTTGTAGCCCCGCGCGACCACTTCGCCGACAGCACCCATGGGGATGGGCGGGAGCGGTGGCTGCTTCGGCGGGTACATCGGGTCACCGGCAAGGCCCGAGACGCCCATCATCTGATCGTTCTGAGCAAAATAGGGATCCAGCGTGTCGTAGTCGATTGGCCAGTCCGCTGCCACGCCGTCGAGACTCTGTACCCGGAAATCAGACGGGTGCAGGCGTGGAAAGTGTGCAGCGTACAGCACGGTCCCACCGCCGACGCCGTTGAAGTTCACGACGGTGATCGGCGAATCGTTGTTGTTGATCGGATAATCGGTATCGCGAGCCCGCACGTTCGGATCGATGCTGAACGGACCGTGTCCCAGCAACTCCCAGTCCGAGCGGTTGCTGGGGTACTCTGACGGACTCATCCAGTCACCCTGTTCCAGGCAGACGATCCGCATGCGTGTGTCTGCCATGGACCACGCAAACGCCCCGCCGGACGCGCCAGCGCCGATGATCAGCACGTCGACGACGTCGTCAGTATTACTGGAATCGGTCACAGGCTGTCCCTCTTTCTCCCACGGCCCTTCAGTAACGATACTCAGCTTATCGCGCGGCGTCGACGCGGCGCAGCGATTTTACCGGGCAGGACGCCGGTGAAGTGTTAATCTCCCTTTCATTCAAGTCTGCTACGGTTGATGTTCGATTAGAGGGGGTTACGTCATGCGGTTTCTTGTTTTTCTTTTGTTTTTCATGGTTTTACCGGCTGCCAACGGCGCGGCCACTGGACGCGTTTTTGTGGACGAAAACAGGAACGGGGAGCTTGATGCCGGTGAGACGGGACTCGAGAACGTCAGGGTCAGCAACGGACTGGACGTTGTCACGACAGATGCAGATGGACGGTATCAGCTGGAGGTCGGAGACGAGGCGATCATCTTCATCACGAAGCCCCGTGGCTATGCGACGCCGGTCAATCTGCACATGCTGCCGCAGTTTTATTACATCCATCAGCCGCAGGGTTCGCCCGCCGGATTTCGTTATGCCGGTATCGAACCGACGGGTCCGCTGCCGGCGGAGATCAACTTCCCCCTCGTTGCGCGTCCTGAGGCAGATCAATTCGAAGCCATCCTCTTTGCGGACACCCAGCCACAGACCGATCGCGAGCTGGACTACATCCGCGACGATGTCGTGGCTGAGCTGATCGGCACGGACGCTGCGTTTGGCATGACCATGGGCGACATCCTCTTTGACGATCTTTCGATGTTTCCGCGCTACAACGCGTTGATCGCAAGAATCGGCATCCCCTGGTACAACGTTCCGGGCAACCACGAGCTGAACTTCGAAGCGGCTGACGACAAGTACTCGCTTGAAACCTTCAAGCGGTTCTTCGGACCGCCGTACTACGCGTTCGAATATGCCGACGCGCTTTTTGTCGTGCTGGACAACATCGAATACAACGGCAACGGCGAGGCTGACCCGGGAGACGTTCGCGGCAGCGGCGGCTATGAGGCGAGTTTAACGAGGGATCAGCTGCGCTGGCTGGAGAATGAGCTCGAGTACGTTGATGAGAATCGGCTGGTGTTCATCGCCACGCATGCGCCGCTCGGCAGTGAGAGCGGCGCCTACAGCACGAAGAACCGTGACCGCCTCTTCAAGCTGCTTGCAGGTCGCCCGAACCTGTACTCCGTAGCGGGGCACACGCATACCACCGACCATGTGTATTTTGGCGAGGAAGAAGGATTCCCGGGACCGGGAACGTTTCATCACCATGTCCTCGCAACGGTGTCTGGCTCCTGGTGGAGTGGTCCGTTTGACGAACGCGGCATAGCCATCACCGATCAGCGCGACGGCACGCCCAATGGATACCACATCCTGGAAGTGGACGGGACGGACCTCGCTGTTCGCTTCAAAGGTGCTGGCAAGCCCGCTGACTTCCAGATGCGCATCATGTTCGACGTGGCCCACCATGGTCTGCGCGCGGACGGTGTGCGCGATTTCAAGGAGGGGCAGCTTCTCGACGGCCGCATGTCGGGCGATGAAGTAGCCGCGGCCTCGATTCTGGTCAATCTGTTTGATGGGGGTCCGAAGTCCCAGGTCTCCTACCGGATCAACGACGGGGAGTACCAGCCGCTGGAACGCGTGCTGCGCAACGATCCCTACATCCTCGAGCAGTTCAGCCGCAATCGCGATGTGAAGAAGAGCTGGGTTCAAGCCCAGCCGTCGACGCATCTCTTCGAGGCGGATCTCGACGACGCCATCGCGCCGGGAACGCATACGGTAACCGTGCGTGCGGTGGACGAATTCGGCCGCGTGCATCATGGGCACACGGTGCTCGAGATCAGCGCGGGCACTGCCGGGAGCGAGCGTGGTATGGCCTATCCCGAGTAGCTTGTCACGCTCGAGCCGTCTCGCGGATTGTCCTTTCCCGACGTATAGTCGCTACGTTTCAGTGGATTGGGGAGGCGAATGAGAAGACGAGCTTTCATACAGGCTGGCTTCGCCACAACGGTGCTTGGCGGTCTGAGCGCTTACGGAGCAAAAGGAGCCCCGACGTTGCGAATCTCCCTCGCGCAGTGGTCACTGCACAGAAGGTTTTTTGGTAAGAGTCTGGAAGCCGGCTTCGGCCAGCTTTTCGGCACGTTGATGAGCGATCCTGACAGTGCGCTGCAGGGCGAGGATCCACTGAACTACCCGCAGATTGCCCGCGAAGAATTTGGCCTCGATGCGGTGGAGTATGTGAACACGTTTTATCTGGGCCGTGCCGGAGACGAAGCTTATCTCGGCGAACTTGCTCAACGGGCGAGCGACTCGGGGGTTTCGTCGCGTCTGATCATGTGCGATTTGCTCGGTTCACTCGGAGCGCCCGATGCGACGGAACGCGCTGAGGCCATAGAGAGTCACCGGCCATGGCTGAGTGCAGCCGAACAGCTGGGATGCCACGCGATACGGGTCAACCTCTACGGTGAAGGCGGAGCCGACGAGATGGCCGAGCGTACGACCGAGTCGCTCAGCGTGCTCGGTGAGATGGCGGCTGGCCACGGCTTGAACGTGTTGGTCGAGAACCATGGCGGGTTGTCGAGCAACGCCGCGTGGCTTGCCGGGGTCATGCGCAGCGTCAACCGTTCCAACGTCGGTACGCTGCCGGACTTTGGCAACTTCCGTTTGCTGCCGAACTCCACGCCTCGACAAGCTGACGATCCGCAATACGATCGTTACCAGGGTGTCGCCGAGCTGATGCCGTTTGCGAAGGCGGTCAGCGCCAAAAGTTATGCGTTCAATGCGTCCGGTGACGAGACGACCATCGACTACGAGCGCATGATGAACATTGTGCGGGAGGCGGACTATTCGGGCGATATTGGCATCGAGTACGAGGGACGCACCCTCAGCGAGGGCGAGGGAATCCTGGCCACCCGGAAGCTTCTCGAGCGATTCGTTTAGCGCGAAGCCAGTCTCAACAAGGGTACGGGGGTTGCGGTGTCTGCACAGGAGGAAACGCTCTACGAGGAAAGAGATGGCATTGCCATCATCTCCATCAACCGGCCGGAAAAGAAAAACACGCTTACCAACAACGTCATCCAGGGCATAGAAGATGGCATCGACAAGGCCAGCCGTTCCAGAGACGTGTCTGCCGTTGTGTTGCGCGGCGTCGGCGACACGCTGACTGCCGGCTACGATCTGACGAATACCTCGGGTGAGTGGGATACACCCTATGACGCGCCGCGGGTGGAGCATAGAGAAGGGGCGTGGGATCCGGTGCGGGATCTGGCGTTCATGGGGAACAACGTGCGTCGGTTCATGCGCATCTGGCAATGTCCGAAGCCGGTTCTGGGTGAGATCAAAGGCTGGGCCATTGGCGGGGCCACGGATCTCATCTTGTGCTGCGATCAGCTTTACATGGCGGAGGATGCGCACATCGGGTATGCGCCGAGTCGTGTGTACGGAACGCCAACGACCATGCTGTGGGTGTATCGGCTGACGCTCGAACATGCGAAGCAGTTTCTCCTGACCGGACGCGCGATAGACGCGCAGACGGCTTATCGCATTGGTCTCGTTTCCCATGTGGTCCCGGCGGATGAGCTCTCCGAGTTCATCGAAGCGGAGGCGAAGCTCTACCGGAACATTCCGGCCAACCAGCTGGCACTGAACAAGCTTCTGATCAATCAGGCTTACGAAAACATGGGGCTGGGCACCACGCAGCTGCTGGGTACGCTCTTTGATGGCATCACCCGCCATACCGAGGAGGCTTATCGCTGGACCGAGGACTTCCGGACCAAAGGGTTCAGAGAGACGATTCGAGAACGCGACCGTCCCTGGCAGGATTATGGGGAACGGCCGGACGACAATTGAGCGTGACGGCCGGGAAGTTGACGTTCCTTGGAGAATCAGGTCGAAGGGCTCGATTCGGATCGTTGATGCTGTCAAAATCTTGGGCGTATTCAGACAGGGGGAAGAAACATGTCAGGACCCATCAGCGTTTATTTCGTATGTGGCGGTAAATACCACGATATGGATTTTGTTCGGTTGGAGATGTTGAAACTCTTCGCCGAGGACCAGCGATTCCGCGTCAACGTCGGCGAAGACTATTCCAAGATTGACGAGATCACCGCGGCGGACATCCTCGTCACCTACACGGTAGACGTTGTCCCGACGGAGGAAGAAACCGAGCGGCTGGAGGCGTGGTTGAAGTCGGGACACAAGTGGTTTGCCTTGCACGCGACTAACTCGATTCTCGAGTTCACCGACGAGGGTGTAACCTGTCCGCGCACGGCGCCGAAGTTCATGCATATGCTCGGCAGTCAGTTCATTGGCCACCCCGCCATCGAGTATTACCCCGTCAACATCGAGCCGGGCAAGGAGGATCACCCTCTCGTCGCGGGCATCGACCCGATGCTGGTCGAGGACGAACTCTATGTCTCGGAGTTCTACGACGACGTTGAGGTTCTGCTGACCACACGCTGGGGTGGCGAATGCCCCGGCTATGTGGAGACGCCGGTCGAAGAACGCGACCATCCCATCATGTACCTGCGCCAATTCGGCGAAGGTGAGGTGTTGTTCCTGACGCTTGGCCATGCGCGTTCGAAATATGACATGCAGCCCATGGTGGAGGTGTATCCGAAGATGGAGCGGGGCGCCTGGACGGTGCCGGACTTTTACGAGCTCCTGCGCCGCGGACTCAAGTGGAGCGTGGGCGAACTCGCAGCGTAGTGGTTCCTCAGGCAGTCGTTGGGCAGACTTTGCGCCCAATCAAACAATGGCTCGTGGTTGTCGCCTGTGTCTGCTGTTGGCAGGTCAGTGCCCATGAGGATGGGCAGGCGGTTCAGTACGCGCCGTCAGCCGCCCATGCCCCCACGCCGCTGCCTGACCGAGTCGTTCTGACCTGGCAAGACGATCCGGCGACCACTCAGTCCGTTACCTGGCGAACAGATACCTCGGTCAAGAAAGGTCTAGCGCATCTGGCGATAGCAAATGCCAACGGCAGGGCGCTGGAGCCGCAGACGTTCGATGCCGAGACCAGCCATCTGCAGAGCGACCTCAACGAGGCGCACTACCACAGCGTCACGTTTACAGACCTGGAGCCGGATACGCTCTACACCTATCGGGTGGGCGATGGCGTCAACTGGACCGAGTACTATCACTTCCGCACCGCCAGCGATCGAGCCCGGCCGTTCAGCTTCATCTATTTTGGTGACGCCCAGAACGAAGTTCGAACCCACTGGTCCCGCGTGTTCAGAGAAGCGTTTCGTGACGCACCCAGGGCGGCATTCACGCTGCATGCGGGTGATCTGATCAACGAACCCTCCTGGGATGCGGAGTGGGGCGAGTGGCATCAGGGGCCGGATTGGGTCAACGGGACCATTCCCGTGATCGCAACACCCGGCAATCACGAATATCGTCGCGTCAATCAGGGGCCGGAGCACGAAAGGTTCTGGTCCACGAAGGACGGTGAGGATGTCGAGATCATCATGACGTCGCTCGATCGCGAAGCGGGCGATAAAGGCACCTTGTATCGGATATCAGCGATGGGACCGGATGGAACAAACGCCCGCCTGGAAATCAACGACACCGGTAGGATTGTGCTTGCCGACGACGGCGTGAGCTCGATCACCGGATTCACGAAGGAAGAGCTGGTTGGATCCGAAGTCTTTTCAGCGCCGCTGAACGACAGGCAGCGGGATCCCGGGATCCCGATGGTCAGCACGCACTGGCGTCCGCAGTTCACGTTTCCCATCCAGGACGTGCCGGACGAGGCACTCAAGGAAACGGTCTATTTCATTGATTACCAGGGTGTGCGATTTGTCTCGCTGGATACGAACAAAGAAAGAGAAGCGCAGGTGCCCTGGCTGCGGAAAGTACTCGAGGACAATCCCAATCGCTGGACCATTCTGACGTTCCACCATCCCATCTTTTCTCCAGCCTCTGATCGCGACAACGCTGAGCTCCGCGCGCTTTGGAAGCCGGTGCTTGATGAGTTCAAGGTTGATCTGGTGCTGAGCGGTCACGACCACACCTATGCTCGGACCGGGGAGGTGGCCGCGCTGGATGAAGCCAACGTCCCCAGCGGGTATCAACAGGCTTACGATCCCGAGATCGGTACGGTTCACGTGGTCTCAGTAAGTGGCCCGAAGATGTATGCGGTTACGAAGGGAGCGTATGCCAAGCGGATTGCGGAGAATACCCAGCTTTACCAGATCATCGACGTCGACGACAAATTACTGAGATACAGGGCGTACACGGCGACGGGTGAGCTGTATGACCAGTTCACGCTCGAGAAACGAGACGGGCGGCCTAACTTGCTGATAGAGGCGTTGCCGGCGGAACGGCGGACGTCGAAAGAGGCGGACTCGGACTGAGGCCAGGTGGTTTAGACTTCAAATCCGATCGAGTGCACGACTTCGACTTTGAACCCGTCGGGGTCAAAGAAGAACACCGCATAGTAGTGACTGCCGTATCCCGGTTGTCCGCCGTAGTTGGCCGGAGCATCGGCAACTTCAGCACCAGCTTCCCGCATGCGCTCGAAAATGGCGTCAACGGCTGCATCAGCATCCACGTTAAAGGCCAGGTGGTGTGGTCCAGGCTCGTACCGGTTGTAACTTCTCCCGATCCCTGTTTCTGCCGGGCGTAGGTCAATACCGAAAACCGAACCATCTGGATACTCTAAACCCCAGGCGGATTGACGCCATCTCCTGTATCCCAGTGCAGGTAACAGCGTGTCGTAGAACAAGATTGATTTTTCCAGGTCACTCACCGAAAAATCGATATGAGACAAAGTGCCGTTGACCATGGATCAGCCTTCTAGCGGGTCGCGCTCGCAAGCGCTTGTTCGACGAAATTCAGGCGGTCTTGTCCGTAGAACATCTCGCCACCCACAAAGTACGTCGGTGATCCGAAAACCGCTCGCTTGATGGCTTCTTCAGAATTCTTCTGGCTGATTTCCCATATCTCATCAGACAGCGCTTGGGTCAGAACATCCTGGCCGTCGAGATTCACAGCATCCGCAACAGCTGCGAGGGCGTGTTTGTCCGTCAAGTCGATGTCATCGACCCAGTGAGCCCGCAGCAGCCCGTGTGAAAGCTCGTCCACGTTGTAACCCATCTGTTGCGCAGCAACAAGAAACCGATTCGCAAGCATGTAATCTTTGTGGTGATGGGTGGGGACACGGCCCAGCCAGGGGAGGTTCCTCTTCTTCGACCACCGCTCAATCTCGGTGCCGAAAAAATACCGTATGTGCGCCTTGCTGCGTTCCCTAAAACTGGAGGCCCCGGCTTCCTGCATCACTCGATGCAGGTCCATCGGATAGTGGACGATGCGTGCGCCCACTCGTCGGGCGAGCTCGTTCAGATGGGCGGACCCGAGATAGGCGAAAACCGAGTGGGCTGAATAGAAATAGTCGATATGGAGTGGGGAGTTCATGCCTGCCAGACATCCTGTTCGGAAAAG
Organism: Pseudomonadales bacterium; assembly: GCA_028285415.1. GTDB lineage: Bacteria > Pseudomonadota > Gammaproteobacteria > Pseudomonadales > Azotimanducaceae > UBA4421. The sequence continues at coordinate 369,747 of JANQPF010000009.1, read as the reverse complement.
CCGAGGGCCTCGAATTCTTGTGCCCGCAATACGTGCCCCCGTTCAAGGAAGAACTCATCCAGCTGCGGTGGTGCAACGTTCGTGCTCGAGAGCATCGTGTGCACCTGTCCTCGATGATGAATCTGGTGTTGAAAGAGGTGTAGCAGCGTTCGATCGATGCGCTCCTGTTGTACGAATCCCTTCCGCCTCAGGTCGACGGACGTCGAGAGTCTCGCCTCGGTCAGGTCCACACAGAACGTAATCAATCGGCGGTCAGCTGAACGTTGCTGCTGTGAGAGTGCCTCGAAATCGGGGTACGGCACTTCCGGGTCAAACGCTGCCGGCCCTGACGAGGCGCCTTCGAGGCCGCTGATGTAGTAGAGATCTACCGTGAGAATGTGATTCAGGGTGTGAATGATGTTGGGGAAGAAACCTGTACGAGCCTCATTGAGCTCCGCCACTGAGAGCATCGAACAGGCGCTGAGTATCCGGTGATTGGCCCACGCGTTGTTGTGCGCCTGGGCACGAAAGTAAGTGGTCAGTCCCATCGATTACCCTGGTGGTTCGAATGAGATATATATCACGGGTTGCAAGCTGAAGTAATCGCGGACGGGCAGGGGTCACGCAATCGCCGCCGCGATTGCCAAGCGTTCTTCAGCGATTCATCATCTGCAGGCATCTGGTCCGGGTAAGAGGTACAATGGGATCACTCAACGCTGCATGGCGGAACATTCGAGCTTTTCTCCTCGGGTTGATCAAGCGGAGCTTTGCCGCACACGGTAGTTTGCGCGTATCCGACAAAGCCAGGTCTCTCGACTTCTATCAACGTTTGGGATTCCGGCAGGTGACGGCCACGCGTGGGGGTGAAGTGATTTTGCTGAGGAATCACCAGGGTGACGAAATCAACCTTGTGCCGAATGTACCCGAATCGAACCTCGAACTGTCGACGGATTCTGTTGTCATCGCTGTCGAGCACCTGGACGTGGAAGTGTCACGATTGCGGTCAGTTCAACCGGACCTGGAGATCGCTGAGGACGGATTCGCAAGACGCGTACGCGTCACCGACCCGGATGGGAACCGGATAGAGTTTTACGAACAGCTCGATACCCGTTCTGCCCCGCAGGCTCGCATCTACCATGTTGCCACGCAATCGGAGCTTGCCGCGGGCCTCAGCCAGGACTACTACGTGCCACCCAACGAGGAAAACCGATTCGTTCGCGCCAGGGCGCACGCCGCTTTGCTGACGCTGACATGCAATCGGGTAGCGTCAGCAACCACCGCGGTCCCCCTGGTCGTCGAACTGAACGACCATCTGCTCAGCATCGAGTCGCAGTTACTCGACGACTTGGAGTTCGATTCGGCAAAGCCCGGCACTGACTCAGCCTACCCGCGGGTGAACAGTCCCATTCCGAGGGAAGCGATCACTGGCGTTGGCGTTTGTCGGGAAAAGAATGGCGACTACCTGTGGCCGGAGAGGTTCGCGAGCTTGGACCGCGTCACCGGCTTGTCTGACTCCAATCGCTAGACCTTAATTCTGGTGCCGTGGTGGGTCACCATCTCATGACCTTCCGGCAGTTCTTCGCTGCGTCGGCCTCGCACCAGGTCTCTGAGCCCGAGCTGAGGTAAATCATCTGTGATCTCGTCCCACGCCGGGACCAGCTCAACGAAGATGTGTTTGTCCGGTCGGACGCCGGGATCGTCGTCGAAGAGCCCGGCCGGTATCTCGAACCAGTCGTCCGGGTCTGGTGGGGGCAGGGGGCTCCCGCATGTTTTGCAGAAAAACGAGTGATAGGGCGGGGGCTTCCCCAGTAGGGGTGCTTCGTAGGTTGTAACGGCGTCCAATCCGCTCAGAACCCGATAGTCACGGGCCAGGACACCCACCATGGGCAAACCCGCGGCACCGCTTTTCTTCCTGCAGCGATTGCAGTGACAGACTTCGAACGGACCCACGACCTCGTCGACTTCGAACGTATATGAACCGCATAAGCAGCTGCCTGTGATGGTCATGTCGTCATCCGGCGATGGTTTGTGGTTTGGACTTTGCCATCAGAGATGACTGATGGGAAAGGTGTTTCAAGTGGATGCTTCGTTCGCCACTGTCCTTGCCAGTGCCGTTGATTCGTCCACAACGTCGGTAAACCCGAGCCTTTGACGCAGTTTCGTTCCATCGATCTTGAACGGAACGCTTAAGTCGAGATCGTTCGTTCGTCTTCTCAGTGGATGGTCAGGATCATCGGTCACGTCGATCTGCCCCTGCCAGTCCATGACTTCAGCGAACTTCCGAGCCCAATCGATCTGACTTACCGGTTGCTCCTCGGCGACGTTGAACACCTGGTTGTATGCGTTTGCGTGGCCAATAGTGATGGCAACCGCAGCACCAACGTTTTCGATGTATCCGTACGTGGAGTGCCAATTCGCCCAGCTACGAGGAACAGTCAGCATGTCGTGTCGTTCGAGCATGGGTGCAATTGCCCAACGGAAGCGCCGTTGTCTGTCGCCGGGCCCAAAAACCATGGGCAGCCTGAGGATGGTCCACGCAACGGAGAGCTGCTGCACCGCGTCTTCAATGGGAATCTTGTCGTAGTCGTCCAGGTATTGATCGGACGCGCTGGCGTCTCGACGCGTTTCCTCCCGATAGGGATATCTGGAAGCACGAAGCGGCGCGTTTTCATCCACCGCTTCCGCAGCGGGTTCACCTTGAGCCCGCTTCTGCAGAAGCTCGTAGTTGGCGTAAACGTCGCTCGAGCTGATCATCACGTATTGCTCGATGACTCCCTCCAGGCAATTGAGCAGGGGCTCGGTGTTGGCCATGACCATCGGTATGACATCGACGACAACGTCAATTTTTTCTTTGATGATGATTCCCTGCACTTCCCTGGGATCAGAACGATCGCCAATGAGGTAAGTCACGTCCGAGACCGCATCCGGTTGGAGGCGACGCCCCATACCAAATACCTCGTGACCCTGAGCACAGGCTTGACCCGCGATGGCAGAGCCAATGAATCCGTTCAGACCGACAACGAGAACGCGCATCGGCACATACTGACGGGCGGCCAGGCGGTTATCAAACTGGTCTGCCGGCGAGAGGGGCTCGTCATTCAACCTGCGCCCAGGACGCGTTTCTCATCGCATCGAGGGTGTTTGCCGTAACGATCAAATCTTCTTCGCTGATGTTGGCTGTGAGTGTTTTCAAATAAGACAGCCGTGCGCGGTGGGCGGTATCGATTTTGCGCCTGCCTTCTTTGGTCAGACTAATGAGCTGACGTCTGCCATCTGCCGGGTCGGCGCGTCGGCGAACCAATTCATCCGCCTCAAGACCGTTGACGACGTGGTGCATCGTCGCGCGGCTGACCATCTCTGTCTCCGCCAATTCTGAAAGCGTATGGTCTCCGCCGAATCGCAGGACTGCCAGGACGGATAAACGGGCTCGACCAACGCCCTGCTGCTCGTCGATACGGCGAATGTGGCGCATGAGCTGAGTCATCGTTGAGTTGATGGTCAGTATGGGTTGTCGTGTTGACATGAGTTCTCTGAGTAAATATTGTTAGTAATGCTAACTAAATGCCGAGTACCGTCAATGCGCTTAACACGGATACATCAGATAGCAGCAAACGTCGTTGACGCCGAGACAACCAAGCATTTTTATCTCGATGTTCTTGGCGCTCGATTTATTGGTGAGTTTAATCCACCGGGCCTCCTGTTTTTTGATTTTGCCGGCACGCGATTGCTTTTTGAGTCGGGTAACCCTCCCGCGACGCTGTACTTCTGGGTTGACGACATCCAAGCCGCCTATCATGAGCTCGTTGGGCGAGGTGTGGCGTTCGACAGCAAACCGCATCTCATCCACAGGGACGAAGCAGGTGTATTCGACAATCCCGGAACCGAAGAGTGGATGGCGTTTTTCAAGGATCCCGGTGACAACACGCTCGCACTTGTCTCGCGTGTGTAACTTTCGAGCTGAGTAATAAGCTCGCAGTATCCGCTACAGGTTCAAGGACAGCGCCACTGGTTTCGGCGCCTTCAGCGCCTTTTCTCACGTGAACTGTCGTTGTCACAAGTACCAAAACCACACCATTTTTTGAATTGACGCTGTTTGCTCACTTTTTGGTGAGCTGATATGGCGTCGAATGGTTAATCTGCTTCGACCTTTCAGTGGAACGCTGCTATGAAAGTTGCCGCAAAACGTGAGCTGCTTAGAACGCTTCGTCTCGATGCACCAAGCGCAAACCCTGGCGTAGATTCGAGGCCCGCCGGTCTCCGGCTCGGTTTTGTGGTGCCGTTGTGCGCAGCGTCCGCCTGGCTGGTTGTACAAATGGGCCTGGCAGAAGTGACGTTTGAAGAATCTCTTCAAACCCCCGCAATAGAGTCGTCTCAACAGGAAGTATCGACGCCATTCGCTGCGCCGAGGGTGGCTGACCAAACTGCACGCATTCTCCTACAGGCGAATGGCTATGTGACGGCGAATCAATCGGCAACAGTCAGTGCTCGAACGACCGCGGTGGTGAATGCCGTCTACGTCGAGGAAGGTGACCTGGTCAGCGAGGGTGAGCTGCTTGCCCGGTTGGACGATCGAATGAAACGAGCGGAGTATGAGCTTGCCGTGTCGGAGCATGAGGGTTCGCGGATTCGAATGGCAGAGGTGGAAACTGAACTCGCTGCAGCAAACCGTCGTATGCATCGGGTAAAGCAGCTGACGGAGTCGAATCTGGCTAGCGTTGCAGAGCTCGACGCGGTGACGACACAGGTAGAGGTGCTTGATGCGCAACTCGCGTCGCTGGCAGCCGATGTTCGAATTGCGGGCGAGCAAGTTCAGCTACAGCGCGTCGCTTTGCAGGATTTTGAGATTCGAGCACCCTTTGATGGGGTCGTTACCGAACGAACCGCGCAGCCGGGGGAGATTGTGTCGCCCGTTTCGGCTGGCGGAGGCTTTACACGCACTGGGATCGCCACTCTGGTGAATATGGGTTCGTTGGAAATCGAAGTTGACGTCAATGAATCCCATATCGGAAAGGTGGCAGACGATCAGAAGGTTGAAGTGGTCCTTACCGCATACCCTGAAGTCACTTATGCCGGTAAAGTGCTCGCGATCATTCCCAGAGGAGATCGAAGTAAAGGCACCGTAAAGGTCAGGGTAGAGTTGATCGACACCGATGATCGTATCCTTCCTGAAATGGGCGCCCGAGTCGATTTCCTGGGCACATGAACGAAATTAACCTTCTTTACGTTCTGCTCGATTCAGTGACCATCACCTTGATGGTGTTACTTGCGATCCGGCTGGTCTCGATATCGACGAACCCGCGACTCATCTTTCTTTTCGTCTGGATGTCGCTCGGGATCATTTGCAGCGTCATTGCCTCGAGGGATGACTTTGGTCTGCTCATCCACGAAGCCTATCGGATAGACCTCGGCGCTCTGCATCCGGTGTTCAATTTGATACGCAACAGCGTGTCCGGAGCGTTCATGCTTGCGTGTCACGTGGTGTTTCGCGATGGCCGTAAGCTGCCGCGGACGCTGCTGTTCGCCTGGATTCTGCAGAGTTTTCTCGAAGAGCCGATCACCTGGATTCTGGGTACGGATTGGAACCCCGTCCTCGAACTTCTTCTTTATGAGGCCACCCCGGCGGTTTTACAAACGACGTTTCTTGGTATTGCGTTGTATTGGATTATCTCCAACCGGGACGATGATCTCATTCCTGCCAGGCAATCCGCGCGATGGCTCGTCGTCATCGTATTCTGTGCACAAGCTGTGCTCAGTCTTCTGGTCGAACGCATTGCGTTCGGTTTTGTCTGGGTACCCCTGGATTGGCAATACCCTGTGCATGGTCTGATAGGCCTGTTAGGCATTGCGCTGAACGGCATTCTGCTCTTTGCTGCGTTTTCACCCAACGCGCCTCTGGTGCTGGGCGAACGACGACAACCCAAGGACTTTGCCGAAGCGTCAACGCAAATAGCACAGGATGATGCGGACACGGGCAAAATCCTCTTCTCACTTCAAGATGAGCACATTTACCGTACGCCGGGTTTGAGCGTGCGTGGTCTCGCTGACCACCTGGCCATTCCCGAATATCGACTCCGTAACCTCGTTCATGAACAGTTGGGTTTCAGGAACTTCAATGCGTTGTTGCATCACTACCGTGTGGCGGAAGTGTGTGCCTCGCTGGAGGATCCAAAACAAAACACCACCCCGGTTCTGACCCTGGCTTTGAGTGCCGGCTATCAATCCATCAATCCCTTCAATAGAGCATTCCGAGAGATTCATGGCATGACGCCGACAGAGTACCGGCGGCTCAAACAGAAAGTGGTCGAATCCTGAAAAAGGTCACTCATATTGAGAATGTGCGTTTGCATTTGAGTTTTCGACGCGAGTTGGTCGCTGATTGCCCCTAGATTTGTCGCCGCAGACAACGGAGACAAGTCATGACCACACCTTTCATTCGCTGCGAAAATATCACTCATGGGTACTTTCGCGGCGGTCACCAGTTAGAGGTTCTGAGCTCCCTCACCCTGAGCGTAGAGTCCGGGGACTTCGTGGCCTTGATGGGACCCTCGGGATCAGGCAAAAGCACTTTGCTCAATCTCATCGCGGGCTTGGAAAAGCCCCACGCAGGTGACATCACGATTGGCGGAATTGACATCACTTCGCTCGATGAACAAACCCTGGCTGCGTGGCGCGCCGCCACTCTGGGCTTTGTGTTTCAGTTCTATAACTTGATTCCTGTCCTGACCGCACATGACAACGTAGCGCTGCCCCTGATGCTGACGCCCTTGAGTCGCAAGGAGCGGAATCAACGCGCCGCGGCGGCCCTGGAGATAGTGGACCTCACTGATCGCGCCAAACACAAGCCAACCGAACTGTCCGGCGGTCAGCAGCAGCGAGTTGCGATTGCTAGGGCGCTGGTTACGGATCCGCGCCTGCTGGTTTGCGACGAACCCACGGGGGATCTCGATAGAGCCAGCGCAACCGAGACACTACAGCTGCTCAAGATGCTCAACACCGATTTCGACAAGACCATTTTCATGGTCACCCACGATCCCGAAGCTGCGTCCTATGCGCATACGGTCTGGCACATGGACAAAGGAAATCTGCGAGACCGGCAGAAGAGGGCGGTCGCATGAGTTGGCTGAGATTTGTAGTGGCCGATCTCAGACGCTCGCCGATACGAACCTTCTGCACCGCGCTGAGCCTGGTGACGGCCTTCGTTCTGTTTGGACTGCTGCAGCCGATTAGAGTCATGTTTGACGAAGGCATAGAGACATCGGGTGAAAGTCGACTCATTGTCATGCCGAGACATAGCGTCGCCGACATGTTACCCGTCAACTATGCAACCCGGGTGACTGACATCAACCAGGTTGACGTCGTCGCGCACATGACCTGGTTTGGTGGCGTTTATCAGGATGCGCAGAACTTTTTCCCGCAGTTTGCCGTGACTCCCAGTGAATTCTTGTCCGTATTTCCGGAAGTTCAAATCAAGGAGGAGGTGGCGTCAGCGTTCATCGCGGGTCGCAGGGCGGCCATTGTGGGTCAAGCGACCGTTGATCGATTTGGCTGGCAAGAGGGTGATGTCGTTTCGTTGATTCCGACGATCTGGCACAACCGGGACGAGCTTGCGTGGGACTTTGAGATTGTGGGTGTGTTCACCTCAACCAACGAGGCGTTGATCGGCAACGATGGATTTTACTTTGGCTACGCGTATTTCGATGAGTACCGGGCGTTTGCACATGGGAGCGTCGGCACATTGGTTGTCAAAACGCAGGAGAGCGCTGACCTTGGTGATGTCGCCCGGCGAATTGATGCGGTCTTCGCCAATTCATCCAACGAAACGCGTACTCAAAACAGTACTGAGTATGTGCTGAGTTTTGCCAGGCAGATTGGTGACGTTGGGCTGATTGCTTCAATCATCCTGGTGGCCGTGTTGTTCACACTATTGCTGCTGACGGGCCACGCCATGAGCCGCTCTGTGCATGAACGAACTCCCGAGCTCGCGGTGATGCGAGTGCTCGGATTCCGTAGCAGTTCGTTGAGCGTCTTCATGCTGTCGGAATTTGTCGCGCTGTCGGTGTCAGCCGCGGCCATCGGCCTTGGTCTCGCTTTCTTGATTACGTCACAGCTGGAGCAAGCGATCCCTCAAATGCCCCAGTTTGGCGGCATGAAGACCGCAACGCTGGTCGAAGGCTTGGCTCTGGCACTCCTCATTGGCCTGGCGGTCTCGGTGTTTCCTGTTCTCAGGTCGGTCTACCGCCCGATCGCAACCGCCCTTCGTGTGGAGGCTTGATATGAAAGAGGTGAGCTCGCTGCTTCTCATGTTTCTAAAGCTCTTCTTGGCACGCCCTGGCTCGGGAGTCATCATCGTTTTCGGCGTTGCCGGTCTGACTGCCATCGTGACCTCCCTCTTTGCCGTGAGTACGGCCTTCGAAGGTGCGTTGGCTTCAACAGGTCAGCCGGATCGTGCTTTGCTGCTTCGCGCTGGTTCGACATCGGAGATCAACGGCAACGTCGCGTTGAATCAGTATGAGATCGTGCGTGACATGGCAGGGCTCCTGCGGTTGCAGGACAAAGGCGTTGCGTCACGCGAAACCTATGTCACGGCCAATCTTCGCATGAAGAACTCGAGCAAAGAGGCAACGCTCCCGTTGCGCGGGGTCGAGGCTGCCGCATTCACCGTGCGCCCTGAGGTAAGCATCGTTTCGGGCGCGACCTTTGATGCGGGTAAGTATGAGCTGATTGCCGGTGTTAAGGCGGCGCAGACGTTCGCTGGTCTCGAAGTTGGCCAAACGATACGAATCCGTGGGCAGGAATACCTCGTTCGCGGCCACTTCAGCGCTGAAGGCGGTGCCAACGAAACGGAACTCTGGATGGACGAGCGTTTGTTGGCAGCCACGCTCGGGCGCGGCGAGACGTTCTCTTCGATTATTGTGCGCCTGGAAAGCGCGCGCGAGTTTGAAAGTTTTCAGGCTCAGCTTGCCGCCGATCGCCGTTTGACGCTCTCCGCGTACCGAGAGAGCTCTTTCTACGAGGACCTGGCGGGGCCTACGACAAGCATGATTCAAACGCTCGGGTTGTTGGTCGGTATCATCATGAGTATCGGTGCACTCGCTGCCGGAGTGAACTCCATGCAAGCTGCCCTGGAGTCGCGCACCCGCGAGATCGCGACGCTGCGGGCTTTGGGATTTGGACGCGTTCCGGTACTCACCGCCGTGCTTGCTGAATGCGCAGTTCTGAGTTTGATCGGGGCCGGTGCTGCTCTTGTTGGCGTTTTTGTGCTTTTGGATGGACAAACGCTTTCGACAGTTGCCGCCTCAACGACAAGCGGCACGCAGGTCGCGTTTGAGTTTGATATCACCGGAGAGTCACTGGCGATTGCAGGCCTGACGGCACTTTCGCTTGGTGTGCTGGGTGGTTTGATGCCCGGCATTGCGGCAATCCGTCGGCCGATCCCACAGGCACTGCGTGGATAACGAACAGATGGCTCTCTATCAGCTATGCGCCTGCAGAAGCGGCTCTGTACGCTGGCGCTGATAGTGCTTTTTGACGAGATGCTCGAGCAGGACTTCCGTGCCCACCAGATCAAACACCAGCTCGTTATCCAAGGCGCCAAACAAAGGATCACCGCCGCCCAGGAGAATTGGTATGTCGGTAATGATCATCTCGTCGATGAGGTCTGCCGCCAGAAATTGTTGAATCGTGATCCCGCCGTCGATGTACAGATGCTCGAACCCGCTTTGCCTGGCTCGTGCAACAATCTCTCCGGGTGAGCCGTTGTCGATGCGGCACTTCGCCTGAAACGCTTCCGGCAAGGCGTCCAGCGTCGAGCTCAAAATGATGCCGGGCTTCGGGTAGTGCCAGCCGAGCCCGAATCCTGCGACGGTCTCGAAAGTGTTCCGCCCCATGACAACGGCATCGACTCGTTCCATGAAGTCGAAGAAGCCCATGTCGCTGCCTTCCGGATTCGGCACCGTGTTCATCCAGTCGAGGCTCCCATCTGGCGCGGCAATGTATCCATCCAGGCTTGTCCCGATGTAGACAATGTTTGTCATGATGCTTATTATTTCTACACTGTAGAAATAATAATACACCGATTCATTGGAACAACAAGCGCAAAGAGTAAGGGGGCGCCCGAAGAAGGACGATCGGCGGGTGTCATCTGAACGGATCATTGAGGCCGCCAAAGCACTCACGCTCAAGTCTGCAAAGCTCCCCTCCATCCGCGCGATTGCGAAGCAGCTCGACGTCGATCCGATGGCGATTTATCACTACTTCGGGTCCAAGCAGATGCTTCTCGAAGGCATGGCAACCTCGATCGTGTCATCCGTGTATGAGCCGAAAAGAAGGAACAACTGGGAACGCGAGCTTGCGAAACTTGCGGTCAGCTATGTCAGCGTTCTGCGGGAATATCCCGGGTTACTCGAAGCCATGCTCGCAAGTCCCGTGGTCGGCCCCGTGTTTGCGTTTTCACACCGGTTCGAAGCGGCCGTGCACGGTCTGGATCTGGATGAGACTGCCAAAGCAGACGCGCTGCATCTGTTTATCGACTATCTACACGGTTTTGCTTACGCCGCCACGTGCGGTGGTGCGCTGAGCGATGAGCTCGAGACCGAGGAAGTAGTGCGTCCGTTGTATCTCTTGTTTCGAGGGATCCAGGCACAATCGACAACCGTCGCGTCCACGGAGGTGAACGACCATGTACGTCAATAGCTACATTTTTCCGGTACCAGAGGACAAAAAAGCAGTTTTCGTCGAGGCCATGAAAGTTTTCGTCGAGGTGGCCAAAGACTTCGGCGCTATCGAAATCTTCGAAAACTGGGAGCTCGAAGTCCCTGACGGCGAGGTCACCGACTATCGGAAAGCCGTCAAGGCAAAGCCGAACGAGAAGATTGTACTTTCCTGGGTGATCTGGCCCGATCGGCATACCGGAGCGGTCGCTCACAAAGGTATTTTCGCAGATCCCAGGATGGAGGCCATCGAAGAAATGCCCGTAGACGGTACCCGCATGATTCTCGGAGGGTTTGAGCCTTTGCTTTCCTACCACGCGGGGTAGGGTGTCATTCGCACCGGCTCAGGGGCTCGGAGGCATCATTGTGTGGACGATTGAATCCCTCGCGTTCAGCCGGGCGACCCACGCATCGACGTTTTCGCGCCGTTTGACTTCCTCGCCGAGGTCCACGCGATCGAGCACCAGAACGAAAGGGGCATAACAAACGTCTGCCAGGGAGAAGTCACCGACCAGCCAATCTCGATCCTGCAGCTGACGCTCCAGCACGTCGAGATGGGCGGCGATGTCACTTCTTCCCTGTTCCACGGATTCATCGGTCCAGGGATCGCCGAGTCCACGAGGCAAGCGCGGCGCCATCCACTTCTTCCAGGCGGGCGGCCAATAGTCGGTGCCCCAGCACATGAGCTGACGAGTGGTTGCCCGGCTTTGCACGTCTTCCGGCAGCAGCTGCGGGCTTGGATACCGTTCCTCCAGGTACTCGAGGATGGCCATGGATTCGGCAATGACGAAGCCGCGATCGTCGAGCACGGGGATCTGAGCGAATGGATTGAGTGCCAGAAAACCCGCCGTTGCAGGTCTGGAATAAAGATCCGTTTCGACGATTTCGTACTCGAGACCTTTCTCGTGAAGCGCAATCTGCACGCGCCACGGCACGATGGAAAATGGGTGTGTGTAGAGTTTCATCGCATCCGTAAGTAACTCGGATTGAGAGCCAGCAGATCACGGAGCGGCGTTTGATAGCGATGCGCTCTCCCGGGTTCTGCGGTGCAGTTCCAAACCAATAGCCTGGCGAGCCTTGAAACCTCGCCAGTAATTCTCTGAGCCATCACTGCCGTTTGCAAATTGGTCGCTATAGTCCGCCGTGATCGATGGCTCCCAGCTGGCGTCGTTCGATTTGACCGTCGGTACGTCCAGATAGTCGGCGCGCTGCGCCATACCCTTGAGCTTCCAGTCCAGGAAGGCGGTCGAAAAGTGAACGCCGACGTTGAGCAGTCGCTCGCGCCGCCAGGTTGCGTCTTCGAAGGTCATCCATGACCGCACGTCAAGATGCGCCGAGGGTGGCGCGGGGACCTGCACCAGATTGTGTTGCGCATTCTGAAACACCAGCATGTATCGATCGGCACCCTGAGCCTTTTCGAAGATGCGTGTGATGCCGTGGTCGAAATCGGACACGTCGTCCTCACTGCCGGCCAGAATGAGCAGCGGTGTCTGTACGTTACCCAAGGCACGATCAGACCAGATCTCACCGTGTTTGCCACCCCAGGGTGCAAATGCAATCACAGCCTCCAGATGGCTCCGATCCAGATTCGCGTAGGCGGGATGGTCTTCCGTCTGATCCAGAATCGCGGCCGCAGGCACGATGTCCAGCGCGGTGCCCTCTGCATCGTAGCCGGCGCCGGCATGTCCAAGCACGCCATAACCGCCCATGGAAAAGCCGACGAGCCCGATGGCGCTCGTATCGATCACTTTGCCCAGATCACTGTCCGGGTCTCGAGCCAACGCGATCATTTCGCTCACGACGCGTCGCTGATCAGGCACGCGATTGAGCATCACCCGTGCGAACAGATGTGCGGCGGTTGCAGGATCGTCTTGCGCATCGCGATGGTCGATGGCCGCAACGATGTACCCTTTGCTCGCTAGGTTTTCCGTCAACCCCGAGAGCACCCCCGGCGTGTTGAGTAAGCCGTGAGAGACCACAACCAGGGGGTAAATTGTGCCTTCGAGAACCGGAGCGTTACGCACCGCGATTCCTTGAATCTCGAAGGTCTCGGGCAGACCTTCGATGTCGGTGAACCCGGTGTGGTAACCGCCGGTGTAGATGGCATCCGCGCTTTGCGTTGCGGGAACGTCAGCAGGGTAGAGGACGTCGACGCCGAGCCTGCGGGTCCAGGTTGTGGTTGAACCGCTGATGTGACCCATGAGGCTGACGTCGGGTTGATCCTCGTAGGTGAACTCAAGGCTGCGAACCCCGACTCGATGTGGTCCAAGATGTGCGAGTTCGGGCGCGTCGTCGCCGGGTACCGCAGCGTAGGTCAGGCTGCTCAGGGTTGTTTCGTCTGACGTTTCCGCCTGACCGCACCCGCCCAGGACCCCTATTGAAACCGCGACGAGGCAGAGCCGATGGCGCCAACCGTCTGTCCGCCTCCGCGCGATGCCCGGATCAGGCCGCATTGATGCCCAAGTAGTCTTCGTAGTTCTTTGTGTAGAAGCGATCCAGCTCCTCTTCAGTCGCAGCGACGTTGTCGAGGCTCCGTTCGAAGTCACCAAAAGGATCACGCCCGCCTTCGGGATGTGGGTAGTCGGTATTGAACATCAATATGTCCTTGCCGACGTTGCGCAGGATCCACCCGGTGTCTTCGGTGTGCAGGGGGGCCACTCGCACCTGGCGCTGTACGTACTCCGACGGTTTGATCGAAAGGGCTTTCAGCTTTTCATCGAACTTGCCCAGCAAAGACACGCCCATATCCAGGTTCATCAGCGAGGCGGGCAGCCAGTTCGCTCCCAGCTCAACCAGGCCAACCTTCAAGTTCGGATGACGTTCCAGCACGCCGTCGTAGATCATGCACGTCAGCCAGCGCTCAATGGAGTGATGCACTACGGGCAGGTCCTTGGGCCGGGTCGTTTCCAGATTGGAAGGGTTCGGCTTCGCGTCGTTCGGGCCGTCCACGTTCATGTAAGCCGAAGGCATATTCTGCCCGCTGCCAATGTGCAGGGTGACAGGCACACGTGCCTCCTCGAGCATTGCCCATATCGGGTCGTAGCACACATGGGAAGGTGCGCGACCTTCTACGGCGTCCGAAGCAATCCAGACGGTGCGGATGCCGAGATCCAATGCCATCTGCAGAGAAGTGACGGCGCGTTCCGGATCGCGGTGGGAAAGATATCCAACCGGCAGCAATCTTGGGTCATCGCTACAAAAATCCGCCATGGCCCGGTTCAGAGCATCGCAGCCGCCGTACACGACGTCCAGATCTTCGTGTCGAGAGAAGCGCGAAGCAGCCAGCGTCGGAAACACCAGTTGTGAGGCAACGCCCATGAGATCGAGCGACTCGCTGCGCTCCGCCTTGTCGGTGGCGCCGTATGCCAGCCATTGATTGAGTTTGCCTTTGTGGCCGAACAATTTGTCTTTCAAGGCCTGGGTGAGCTCCGGATCGTCGCCGGCCAACCGGCTTTCCGCCTGCGCCATGAGCGGGTCGAGAATGGGCAGATCCAGAGAGATCACGCCGGGTAAGAAGCGCTCCGCAACGTCACGGCTTGCATAGGTTTCGAGCCAGCCGCGGGTTTCGATCAGATGACTGTCAGCGTCGTGTACCGTTCTGTCTGTCACGTGGGACATTCCAAGCCTCCGAAAAAAGTATTAATCGCTATTATAGACACTCTAAAATAAGATAGTCTTGCGGTCAACGCTTAACGGCGTCGTTTGTCGAAGCAATCTCTTCTGCGCCGTCTGCCGGCCGTTGCAGAGATTCCAGGGTGCTCAATATCTCGGCGTGGCGCTGGCGGGTTAGTTGATACCGTGAATAGAAGAAAATGGAAACCATGCCGGCAATGGCCATGATTGGCCCTGCTGCGATGCCCAGTCTGAAGATCACGTCCGTGTCTACCTCGCCCGGGACCGCATCCAGAGGGAGGACAATGAACCAGTCCAACATCAATCCGGCGATGAAATGGCCGGCGGAATTGGCCAGTTTTGCAAAGAAAGCGCGCGCGGAATAAAACAACCCTTCTTCCCGCTCTCCCGTGGCCAGCTCGTTCTCATCAATCACATCCCCAATCATCGAAAGTACGGCGACGCCGGCCATGCCGAGCGTAATGGCAAAACAGAAACTATTGCCCATCAGCAGCGGCAGGAGGAAGTTCGAGCCGTTTTCCGGCATCAGGCCGAGCAAACGTAGATCGATCACCAGTTGGGCAAAGACGACCAGCCCGATGACGGCGCCCGTCAGGACGGGTTTGCGGTCGAAGCGTTTCATCAGGTTGGGTGCGACCGAAGCACCCACAATGACGCCAGGCAAACCCGCGAGACCCAGCCAACGAATCTGATCCGCGGTCAGCTCCCAGTAGTAGGTGTTGACGAAGACGTTGAAGGTCTCGAACAGACTGCTGGAAATCATGAAGAACAGAAATCCGAACAACAACATGGCGTAGTTTCTATTCTTGAGGGTGCCGACAATCTTCGTGAGCAGTAGCCATAGATTGACGCGTTTTACGTCAGGTGGGGGCTGACTCAGGGCGCGCCCGCGGGCGAAGGTGCCGTACGCGCAGAGTAAGACGCAAAAGAAGATCACAAGACAAGTCACCAACGACAGCGGAACGTAAGATGCCGCGACCAGGTGATTGGCGACCTCCTGACCATTGGCATTGGCTGTGGTGCCGCTCAGCATGGTCCATGCGGAAAAGCCGAAAACGGCACCAGAAGCGTAGCTGAACATGGCGTTGATGCTGAAAAGCTGTGAACGTTCGTACTGAGACCGGGCCAGCTCTCCGCCCAGCGCCAGGTGCGGGATTGTATATAAGGTCACGCACAGCCGACTGATGGTGGTCCAGAGCACCAGCCAGATGAATAGCGGCCAGTTACCAAGCTCGAATTCCGTACCTTCTCTCAGCGTGAACGCATCGGGTGGATTGAATACGCACCACAGTGACACGGCGAGCGGGAGTGGGGCGGCAAAGAGAAATGGATGTCTGCGGCCCCACCGGGACCGCCACCGGTCCGATACCACGCCAACCGTCGGGTCTGAGATTGCATCGCCGATCAATGCAACCAGTATTGCCGCACCGATCAAGCTGTTGGGGAGTCCGAGAGCCTGGTTGTAAAAAATCCCGATGAACGTGTTGAACATGCCGAGATAAACCCACTCTCCGACCGCGCCCACGCCGAAGGAAAGCTTCGTGCGCAACGGCAGCGTGTTGGGTGTGCTCGTCACGTCTGTTACTCGTCAGTGCTGGCTTGGTCCAATCCTGAAAGGATGTACCGCACGGCGGCGTCGATGGCCTTGTCTCGTTTCATGCGTCCTGTTGACGCGTATTCAGCGGCGGCGATAGAGGCGCCCGAAGACATGCTGACCAGCAGCTCAGCCTGGCGCGGCTGCAGGTTGTAGGTTTCGGCGGTGACCTTAACGAGCTGTTTCGCGAGGTTGTTGTTGTAGCGACTGACCTCTTTGGTGATTGCGCTGACGATCTCGGGCTGGCTTTGCAGGATCGGGATGATATTGCCCGGTGAGTAGTGGTCGAAGTTACTTTCAACGTTCAGCCGCACAACTTCTTCGAAGCTTGCGGCGTTGCGCATCGCCTCCATCAATCGCGCGCTGTAGCCGGTGTACTCCCGACGCAGCAACGTTTGCAGCGTGTCCAATCGGCTTTTGAAGTAGTTGTAGACCAGTGGGCTCGACACGCCGGCGGTGCGCGCCAGGGCTTCTATGCTGAACCCTTGCAGGCCCTCCGCAAGGATTATTTCTTTGCTGACATCGAGCAGCTGGTTTTTTCGAGCCTCGGGGGAGAGGCGGGTTCTGGCTTTGGGTTCCTGGTTCATTCCTCGATACCTCTGTACATCAAACCCTGCCCTTATTATTGACAGTGTTAAATAGTCTCGTTATTTTAGATACTCTATAGTAACAACTATATTGGAGAGATGACATGGCTATCCGTCCCTGCGTGAGGCTCTGTTTCCTGTTTCTTATGGCGTGCGTTGCCTTGCCGGTCAGTGCTGAGATCGAAGAAGTGGTGGTGACCGCTCGCAAGACAGAAGAGTCGATTTCAGAAAGCCCGGTTGCGGTTTCGGTGCTTTCACGTGAGTTTTTCGAAGAAGGTGCGGTCAATACGATCGAAGAGGTAGCGCGGTTCGTTCCGGGTCTTGAACTCACCCCTTTGAATACGTCCAGAGCAACAGGCCCCAAGATGCGTGGCATCTCCACCTTCAGCTTCAGCGACGGCTTCGAATCGAGCGTTGCGACCGTGGTTGATGGGGTGGTGATGGGTCGCGAAGCACAAGGTTTCTTCGACCTCTACGGTATCGAATCGGTTGAAGTCCTCCGAGGCCCACAAGGCACGCTTTTTGGCAAGAACGCCTCCGCCGGCGTCATCAACGTCCGAACGTTGGCTCCGGAGTTTGAAACGGGCGGCGGAATCGACATTTTGTATGGTAGCTACGACGAGATCCTGACCCGGGGCACCATCACCGGGCCCATTACCGAGGACACGCTGGCCTACCGGCTGTCGGGTAGCGTGAATCGGCACGACGGGAAAATTGACAACGTCCTGCCGGGGCAGGACGACATCAACGACAAGGACACGTGGTCTTTGCGAGGCAAGCTGCTGTTTACGCCCACGGACAGCGTTTCCGCAACGCTCATCGCGGATTATGTCGAAGAGGACAATCGCTGCTGTTTGCCGACATACCGCGTCATCGGGCCGCCGACCCCGGCCATTTTGTTTGCTCTGAACTCTCCCGTTCTGCAACTGGCGGATGCGTTGGATTCGCTGGGAATCGAAGGGGGAGAAGACAACCGCGAAGTGGCCGTGTTGGACTCGCGCATTCTCCAGGAGTCCGAAGCGTATGGCGTGTCTTTGCAGGTTGACGCGACGACAGGGTGGGGTGCGCTGACCAGTATCACCGCCTATCGTGAGTGGGAGATTGACGAGTTCAACGAGGCTGACGGATTGTCCACTTCCAATGTCAACGATCGGAACGGCACGGCTTCGGACTCGACTCAGTTCAGTCAGGAACTCCGTTTGAACGGGCAGCTCAGCGACAACGTCGATTTTGTCGCCGGGCTTTATTACTTCACGCAAGATCTGGATGCCTTCGGTCGCGTGGACGTTCAGTTTGCAATTCCCTTTCCACCTTTCTTCAACGTCAGCACCGCTGTGGACCGCTCGGTTGAGACCGAAAGCGCCGCGCTGTTCGGTGAATTCACGTTCCATCTCACCGACGACTTCTCATTGGTCGTAGGTGGGCGCTACACGCGCGAAGACATTGAAGCGGACTACTCCCGCGTGGCGTCGCCGCTCATACCCGGTCTGCCGTTTGCGTCGAACTTCGGCCCGGATCTTGCCGGTGAACAGCAAGTGGACGACACTGACTTGTCGGGTCGGATCATCGCCAGATATTTCTGGAATGATGATGTCACGACGTATCTCACCTGGTCGCGAGGATACAAAGGTCCCGGTATCGATGTGGCAGAAAGCGCCAACGCAGGGTTCCTTGCAGAGGTGGGTGGCCTGCCGGTCCTGGATCCGGAGATACCGACGCTCTATGAGCTGGGTGCCAAGTTTCGCCTGGCAGATGACCGGTTGATGTTGAATACGGCCTTGTTCTATCAGACGGTAGAAGACCTCCAGGCCATCGCCACGGATCAGTTTGGCGTTGGCAGAAACCTGTCAATTGATGAGATTCTGTCGACCGGTGTCGAGGTGGATCTAACCTGGCTGCCGAATGTGGACGGCCTGTCACTGTCTGCCAGCCTGAGCTATCTCGATACGAACATTGAGGACTTCAGCGATCGACCCGATCTCGAGGATCATCGGTTCAGAGATGTACCGCGTTGGAACTACTCCCTGACAGGAGACTATCTCTTCAGCGTGAGTGACGGATGGAATGGTTTTGTGCGAGCGGAAGTCACCGGACAGTCGCGTAAAAATACGAACCTGGACGATGACCCCACGGCTGATGTGGATAGCTATACGCTGGTCAACCTGCGTCTGGGTTTTGCGAGCGCGGACGATCGTTACCGCGTGACGTTGATGGCGCACAACGTATTTGATGAAGACTATCCTCATTTCGTTTTCGGCTCTTCCTACGCGGCGCTGGATGGCACGACACGAGCGCAGTTTCTGGGCGATCCGGCCACCTATGCGATCCAATTTGGGATAAATTTCTAGTCCGGGTAGAGGCCAGAGGAGAGAAGTTCATGAGCGCGTACGAGCCATTGTCAGGATGGTCTGATGAGACACGGAATGATCCGGCCGTGAAGGCGCTGCGAGACAAGATTACCGAGCGCGGCGGTATCGAAGGCTTGGAGATTCTCGAGCAGGGTGATCGGGCACGCATACGGCAGCTCTTTCATCGCGACGGGTTTGTCGTGATCGCCGGCATTCTCAACGATGAGCAAATAGACTACCTGGCTCAGGGATGTGGTGAGGTCATGCGGGAGATTGTCGCGCTGGACGACGAAGGCAAAGGCAATCGGGGTACCCATCGCTACTCGTTCGGCGGCTCGAGTTTGACCCGCAGCCAGCTGCATCGGCCCGAATGGCAGATGCTGCTCGAGCTTACCGTGGTACAGGAGATTGTCGCTGAACTTTTCGGCTCGCCTCACTTCTGTTTGAGAGCGGCCAGCGGTGACTTTTGTCTGCCTGGTGCGGTCGACTACCAGATTCTTCATGCGGATGTGCGTGACTGGGTCGACGATGAAAGCAGCCCCTTCAGCGCCTTTCACGATCCCAACGGCCATGTCACGATTCGCGACCTGCCGTGTCCGTATCTGTGCGTCAATTTTCTGCCCCAGGACGTGACCCAGCTGAATGGGCCGACGCGACAAATCCCGGGTACACAAAAGTCACGCACGCCTATTCCGACTTTGGACGAAGAACCGGAGTGGATGCGGTTGTCGACAGTGTGTCCTGTGCCTGCGGGTGGTGTCATGATCAGGGACGTGCGCGCCTGGCATGGCGGTACGCCAAACTTATCTGACGAACCGCGTGCCATTCCCAATCTGGAGTTTTATGCGCCGTGGTTTCGCGAGCAGATTGTGCCGGGTATCGATCACGCCGATTACCTCAAGCTCAGCCAGCGTTCGCAGGAGATAGCAAAATTTTGTGTCGCCGATTCGAGCACGCCGCTGCAAACCGGGACCGTATTCAAACCGCTGAGGCCGCAAGCAGGGAAAAAATCATGAAGTATCGACAACTGGGCCGCAGCGCGTTGCGCGTGAGTGAATTGTGCCTGGGCACGATGAACTTTGGACCGCGTACCGAACAGCCGGAAGCCTTCGAGATTCTGAACGCCGCGGTTGACGCGGGAATCAACTTTGTCGACACCGCAAACCAGTATGGCGGCTATCTTGGCGTAGGCACGACGGAAACGTTGCTGGGTGCCTGGTTCAAGGAAGATCCCGGCCGGCGCGATCGAGTGGTGCTTGCGACCAAAGTGCATGAACCCATGTCGGATGACATCAACGATCGAGGCTTGTCAGCGCGGCATATCCAGCAGGCGTGTGATGCCAGTCTGCGACGACTGGGGGTTGAACATATCGACCTCTACCAGATGCATCATATTGATCGCAGCGCACCGGTAGACGAAATCTGGCAGGCGATGGACCGCCTCATCGCTCAAGGAAAAATTACCTATGTCGGATCAAGCAACTTTCCGGGGTGGTTCATAGCGCAAGCCAACGAGCGCGCCCGTGCGAGTCATCGTCTTGGCCTGGTTGCGGAACAATCTCTCTACAATCTGATTGAGCGCCGTGCCGAGATGGAGGTGGTCCCGGCGTGTGAGGCGTACGGCGTGGGTTTGATCATCTGGAGTCCGCTGGCCGGTGGCCTGCTGGCTGGCAGCGCTGCAACTACGGAAGGCCGGCGCAGCACCCCGGATGCACAATCTGCCCGTGAGCAGCGCAAAGACCAGCTCGATCAATACGAGTTGTTGTGTGACGAGCTCAACCTTTCCCCCAGCGCGCTGGCGCTGGCCTGGTTGCTGCATCGTCCGGGTGTCGTGTCGACCATCATCGGACCGGGCACCATGGCACAGCTGACGACGGTGTTGGATGTGCCTGACATAGAGCTGGATGCCGGCGTGCTCGAACGGCTGGACGAGATTTTTCCGCCCTGCGGGCCTGCTCCCGAAGCCTATGCCTGGTAAACCCGTTTTCGAACGGGGTTTGCTCCAACTCCAGGACGGGCACGTGGTTTACCACCGCGTGGGTAAACAGGAACATACGATCCTGTTGCTGCATGGGTTGGGCGACAATGGTTTGTGCTGGTCGCGCACCGCACAAGCGCTGGCGGGTGACTTTACGGTCATCATGTTGGATTCGCGAGGTCATGGCGGCAGCTCAATGCCTCCGGAAGACGCCATCCACGATCCCGCGGAGGACATGCGTGCGGTTCTCGATCACCTGGGCGTGGAACGAACGGTGGTACTGGGGCATTCGATCGGGGCGATAGCTGCCTGCCAGTTTGCGTCAGCGTATGGCGCCCGGATTGCCGCGTTGGTGCTTGAAGATCCCACGTTTCGCAATGAATCCTCCACACCATCGGAACGAATGGTAGCCGCCTATGCAAAGCAGATTGAGCGTTTTCGCGAGATGAGTTCAGCGGAGGTGATGGCAGAGGGTCGGATGCAGCACCCGATATGGGATGTGAGTGAGTTCGAGGCATGGGCGGAAGGTAAGCTCCAGGTCAACCCGGCGATCTTGAAGCACTTCGTGTTTCCAGGCTGGCGTCACCTGCTCGAGCGCGTAGAGGCGCCAACGCTGATGATACGTGGAGAGCCGGGAAGCGACAGGGCCCTGGCAGCTGTGACGGCCGAGGCCATCACGGCATGCCATCCGCAGATTCAATCAGCGGTAGTGGAGAATGCCGGGCACAACGTTCGCCGGGAGAATTTTGCGGGCTTCCTCAGGGTGGTTGTCGACTTTCTACGCCGCCAAGGTATGTGAGGGCTAAATGTCGATTTGCTGCCAGCTGCCTCTCTGCCAGACGAGCGCAGACAGCAGCGCCGTCAGGGCCGTCGAGGCGAGAAATATCGACATCGCGGTGATCAGGCCGTAGTCGAGGAACACTGACAAGGCGAGCAGCGGTAACAACATCAGATACTGGGGCAGCAGCGTGAGCCGCATGGCAGCCTGGGTAGCGCCAGCCCCGATCAGCGCAGATCCGAGAATCTTGGCGTAGCCGTCCAGCACGTGTGCAAAGACCGCCAGCTGCAGCGGAATGATGGCAAGGGCCAGCGTGCTTTCATCGACGAAAAAGAGGCTCAATACGGCCTCGGGAAAGAACGCCACGGCGACGCCAAGAACCGTCAATACCACCAGGCCGACGTTGGACACCTGCCATCCCCAGATCCTTGCATCGCTGGCGTCTTTGCGACCCAACGCTTCCCCAACCAGGGTGGTGGCCGCGCCGCCGATACCAATGTGGGGCATGTACGCAATCAGGCAGATACTGATCACCACATGGAACGCGGCGAGCTCCTGCGTCCCAATTTGACCGATGAGCACGTAGAACAGCACTACGCCCACCGAAAAGAGGGCCTGACGCAAACTTTCGGGATAGGCAACCGTCACAATCGTTTTGATCTGTGTGGGCTCCGGTAGCCCCCTCAGAAAGCCGTTGCCGAGAGCAAACTTGAGCGCAAAGCCCACGTTGACCAGCAAGCCAGTCAACACCGCCAGGGTGCTACCGAGGCCAGCGCCGGTCACCTCCATTCGCGGCATGCCGAAATTGCCGAAAATGAGCATGTAGTTGAACAGGATGTTGGCGAGCGACAGCGTGATGATGGACACCATCGACCATTTGGCCAGGCTGACACCGACCCAGTAAGCGCGGAACGTCAGCGTAAGGCCCATGAGCAGCAGCGACGGTAGTCGCGTTGCCAGATAAGCGAGGCCCTCTTCGATGACCAACGGGTCGTCGTTGATGACGCCGAATACCAAAGGCGTAAGCAGGTAGCCCAGCGCCACCAGAACGCAGCCGGCAATCAGTGCAAGCAGAATACCCGCGTTCAGCACCTTCCCTGTCTGATCAAGACGGTCTTCTCCGACCCGCCTGGCCACCATCGCCTGAACGCCGGCGGTAAGGCCCAGCGCGAACGCCAGCAGCAGGAAAAAGAGTTGACCGCCAATACCGACACCACCGAGGGCGGCGTTGCCGAGATGGCCAACCATGAGCGTGTCGACGAAGGTCATGACGTTCGTTGCCAGTGCAGCCGCGATCATGGGTACCGCGAGCCCCGAGACTCTCACCAGCCGCGCTTTCTCAATGACGACGTTTACCTGCCATGGTGGTCTGGTTTCGTAGTTCAGCGTTGTCACGGGACTGCCTTCTCGGGGTACAAGTTCATCTTATAGACCAGCCACACGTCTGTCCGCCTGCACCGCTCTCGAGATTGTCATTCGAACTTCAACTCAAATGCGTTCGAACGTATGCTGGCAGCGTTCAACCGGAGGGGAGCCATGAACAAAGCATCGCGACGAAATTTTCTACAAAGCTCGGGGACCATCGCGGCAGCGGCCGCGTTGGGTAGCGTTGCCGGACTGCCTCGGGCACAGGCGGCGGAAGAGCTGGGTTACTTATCGGCCGTTGAGCTCGCAGGCAAGCTGCGCAGAAAAGAGGTGGGGGCCGAAGAGCTCGCCCGCTATTTCATCGGTCGTATCGAGCGGTATGACGAGCAGTTGAACGCAGTGGTGGTGCGTGACTTCGAGCGCGCTCTCGAAGCTGCCAGAGCGGCGGACAAAGCGCTTGCCGGGGGCCAGGCGCTCGGTCCGTTGCACGGCCTGCCGATGACCATCAAAGAGTCCTATGACATAGCGGGCCTGCCTTCGACGTGGGGCGTGCCCGATGCGGCGCAGGCGATCGCCAAAGCTGATTCGGCTGTGGTCGAACGGTTCAAAAACGCGGGCGCAGTCTTCCTCGGCAAAACGAACGTGCCGATTTTTCTAGGTGACTTCCAGAGTTACAACGCCATTTACGGCACCACCAATAATCCGTGGGACCTGAAACGCACGCCGGGCGGGTCATCGGGCGGCTCTGCAGCGGCGCTCGCTGCAGGGTTGACCGGACTCGAGAGCGGCTCCGATATCGGCGGTTCGATTCGTAATCCGGCGCACTTTTGCGGAGTGTACGGTCACAAGCCGACGCTCGGCATTGTCCCTTCTCGCGGGCATCAGCCGCCGGGACTGCCGCCGACGCCGCAGCATCCGGACCTTGCGGTGGTCGGTCCGATGGCGCGTAGCGCCGAAGATCTTGCCGTATCGCTGGACGTGCTCAGCGGCCCGAATCGATTTAACGCGGCGGGTTGGCGGTTGGAGCTGCCGCCGCCGCGGATGACTTCTCTCAAAGGGCTGCGCGTGGCCCTCTGGCCTGACGATCCCAACGCGCCGGTCGAGAGCGAGGTGGCGGCGCGCGTGCAGGCTGTCGGCGAAAAGCTTGCGCAGGCGGGTGCCAAAGTATCGGACACAGCGCGCCCGGCCTTTGAGGCCAAGGCGGCCTCGGACACGTATCTCGGCATACTGCTGGGTATCACGAGTGGTCCAGCGGCGGAGCTCAAGTTTTACGAGTATCAAGTGTTGCATGGTCAGCGCGGCTTCTATCGCGCGCAGTGGCAACAGTTCTTCCGGGACTGGGACGTGCTCATCACGCCGACGACCGCAACGCCGGCTTTTGAGCAGGATCAGAGTGACATCAACGAGCGCACCCTGATGGTCAACGGTACGGCGCAGCCGTACTTTCAACAGGTGTTCTGGGCGGGGCTTGCGACGTTGAGTTACCTGCCGAGCACGGTTTTTCCGACGGGCTTGTCCGCATCGGGACTGCCCATTGGACTACAGGCCATTGGCGCAGAGTTTGACGATCGCACGACCATCGAGTTTGCGCGTCTGATGGCCAGGGAGATGGGCGGCTATCAGCCGCCCGCCGGGTATGCCTGATCCTATCTTGCGGCGACTTCCCTCGGCGCCGCGGGGTTGAACCAGATTGGCGACGACCAGGCACGGTCCTGAATGGTCGTGTGCATGTTCGGGTTGGGGGTTGTGCCAGCCCGGATTGCGTCCCAGGTGGACCAACGACACTTCGGGTTCTCCAGAACGCGGGCGTAGTAGAACGCGTTCTGGGCGGGATCGAAATTCGGGTCGGTCCAGGTTGCGCTGAGTTCGTTTGCGCCTTTGTCGGGCGTGGTTGCGCATGTTGCAATGTCAACGCTTGCGCCATTGTCCGGGCAGCGGTTGGTTTCAGGATCAACCTCGCCGCCGTCTGAGCACGCAACGTCTATGACGGCTTCCATGCGCTCGCCATCCTCGATCCATCCCTTGATGATCTGCAGCCGTTGCAGCTTCTCCGTGTCGGGATCTTTGCTGGCCCACACGTAGAAGCTGGGCGCATCGTCTCCGGAACCCATGATGTCTCCACCCATGGGCACGCCGTTGGCATACGCGGCTGCTATGACATCGTCGGCGCCTTCGAGGCTGTCTCCCAGTCCCTGGCCGCCGAAGAACCGCACCCGGATATGTGGTCCGCTGGTGGCGAAGGTCTCTTTTCTTCTCATGCTGTCGAAGAGGGCGTCTCTCGTATTCGACTCAGCCCAGACTCCGGCCAGCCCGGATGCACCCCAGAAGCTCGAAGCGCCGGATGCGTACTCGGGATTTGCCGGATCTGAGTCGGGCAGCGGGACGGAGCCTCGGTTGACAGGGTTGATGTCCATCAAACCCGTCTTGCTCCAGTAGTTGTCTTCTTCAAAGGAGCCAGCCGCGTTGTGACTGTCGGATGCAGCGATGACGCCGAACTTGTAGGGATTGCTTCCGGTTTCCTGCTCGATCAGCATGCCGTTCAGATAGGCGTTGCGCACATAGCTTCCTTCCGGCCGCGACGAGAGGGTAGATGCGATACGCAGCTCCATGAGCTCAAAATCCGCCCACTCGTCATTTGGCGACAGGAGCGGGTGGGTATCGGAAGTGCCTTTCACCTGCGAGTTTTCGACCAGCGGTTCGTTGCGCATCCTGATATCGGCGTACGCCGCGTCGATCGGTTTGTCAGACTGGAAGTAGTTACGCTCGAACATCCAACCGTCGGAGCCGTTCGGGTTGTGAGGGATTGCCAGCGACTCGATGCCTTGCTCGCGATTCGTGTCCATCCACGCCCACAGATCCTCCGGGTTGAGTGAATCGAGACGGCTGAATGGAATCGCCGGTACATTGCTGTCACGAAAAACAACGTTGCGATGCAGGTTCTGCTGCCCCGGTCCCGAAGAGGTGTACTCATAGCCGATGAAGGCCGTGAAATTGCCAGGATCGTTGTGACGCTCAGCCGACTCGATGATTTCCTGCCAGGCGCTGCGCCGGATGTCCCGATCGTCGAGCTCATCCGGAGCATTCGGGTCGCGCCTGCCCAGATGGCCGAGCACAGCCTGGAACGCCGCGGTGGAGCCTTCCGCTGACGTTGCGCCTTCGACAACGTCGCCAAGCGGATGATCTGCATAGGGCCCTTGATCTTTCGCCAGCTCTCGCATCATCCCGAGATAGAAGGCGTGATCGGCAACCATCAGAAAATCGAGCGGCTTTTTCATTTGCATCTTGATACCGGAGGCGTGTTCGATGGCCCCGCCCTTGGCAAATTCGTAAGCGTCATCCGGTGAGCCGCGCGTGCCCATGAGGTAGGCATCGAAAGACAGAATCGTATGGACGTGCGTATCGCCGAAGTAGGCGTTTTTGTTCGGATTGACTTCGATTGCCGGCTCTGGCGCCGCGGCTGCCGCAACTTCCGCTGTGGCTTCAGCTTCCGGCTGAACGGCGGGTTCCTGGCTGCAGGCAAATGTCAGCAGTGCAGCGAATAGTAGAACAAACCTCATGGCTCTCCCCTCCAAGGCAGGTTGTTTCCTGCTGAACGTCAACGATGTCGACGGCGCGACGTCGTCAATCCAGCAGTGGGCTCGGTCGACAGTATAGCCCCGGGTGCCTCATAGCAGTAGTAGGGCGGTTCGGTCGATCGTCCAGAAGGCCGCCAGGCCGCCCATGCTCCAGGCGGCGACGGTGTTGAACTGTTTCTGCCAGTTCATCCGGGACAACGTCCAGGCCATGGCGGCGAGGAGGAGGATCACGGCAATCTGGCCGGCCTCGATGCCGACATTGAACAGCAACAAGGAAAGCCACAGATCATCTTCAGGTAAACCGATATCTGCCAGTGCCCCGGCGAATCCGAGACCGTGCAGCAATCCGAAAATGAAGGCCATCACCCACGGCCGGCCCAGGGTGAGACGCGATCGTTTGCCCTCACCCTGGACGAGTTCGCGGGCCAGAAAAAGTATCGACAAGGCAATCACCGCTTCGGTAGGCCCCTGGTCGAGTTTGACGATTTCCAGAACCGACAGTGCAAGCGTAATGCTGTGTGACACCGTAAACGCTGTGATGGTTTTGATGAGCGCAATCGGTTCGCGAATGAAGAGGAAAAGCCCAATCACGAATAGGACGTGATCGATACCGAAAACGAGATGTTCGACACCGATCGTGAAATAGCTCAGGGCAGGTGCGCCTTCTTCTCTAAGGTCCAGCGTCGGATCGTCGGGCCGCAGCACGTAGCTGGTCGTCTCACCGTCCAGTTTTTCGAGCCGCACCAGGACGTCTGTGTGCGTGGCGGTCAATCCGCTCACTTCGATCTGTGATTGGCTGAGGTCGCAATCGGTTTTCCAGTGATGCAGGAGCGCAACGCTCGTGGTCTCCGGCGGTGCCAGGTCGGTGACCGTACATTCGTCCGCGAACTCGAGCTCAATAGGCAGCGGACTGTTCTGGATGACCGGCTGTTTCCAGAGCACGTGATAGCTCGTGCTGCCGCCGTCCACCTCGGTGATCTGCAGGTAAGCGGGTCGGAGCTCGTGGGCGAACGCAAAACTACCGGTACAAAGAATGGCGAGGCTGAGCGCCGCTTGCGACAGGTAGCGGCTTTTCATTCGGCGGTATTCTCGAGGCCCGGGTAGGACACGTTGTAGCTGGCTTTCAGTTCATCGTAGTAGGCTTCGTTGGCTGTCTGTCGGGCTGCCTGTTGGGCATCGGCAGCCACGCGTTCGGCAACGTCTGCGAAATCGGGTACGGCCGCGGGACTGCTTTTCTCGAGTTTTACGAGATGCCAGCCGTACGCAGATTCGATGGGACCCTGGTACTCGTCGCCGGCTTCCAGGCTCGCTAGCGCGCTGGCAAATTCGCGCCCGAAGTGATTGCCGATCTGCTGCTCTGAGCGATCTCGATATTGTTTCTGCAACATGAAAGGATCGCCGGGATCATTTGTCCCGAGCGCGTCTTTTGCCTCTCCTTCTGCGTCTTCCCGCTTTTCCGGAGAAAAAAAGCGGTGCGAGAACGAGAAGCTTGCAGGGACGCGATAATTATCCTGGTGTTGCTCAAAGTAGGCGCGCAGTGCGGTTTCCTCGATGGGCGTGGAGATTGCAATGTCTTCGGTAAGGAAA
Source organism: Pseudomonadales bacterium (assembly GCA_028285415.1). Lineage (GTDB taxonomy): Bacteria > Pseudomonadota > Gammaproteobacteria > Pseudomonadales > Azotimanducaceae > UBA4421. Next base: position 341,614 of record JANQPF010000009.1, on the reverse strand, counting down.
GTGAGTTTCTGCACCATGCGCCGGCGCACGATTGAGTCGTTCGCGTGGAGGCCAAGACGCTGCGCTTCCCGGTAGTAGATTTCGTCTTTGACAAACTGGTCCACGAGATTGGTGAGTTCCTGCGCCGTTGGCGGGCGCCTCATCTGCATGCTCCAGTGATCGTGAAGGCGTTTGATATCCGCGTCGCGGACCTCAACGTCGTAGGAAATCTCATCATCGGCAACGATGCCCGCAAGAATGAATATGACAGCGCCAATGATAAGGAAGCCCGTAAGTGGGTCTTTCAGCCAGCTCATGATATTGATGGTTGGTTTTCCCGGTTTGGATCGAAGGCCCGATACGCCCGTTTCTGGCGTTGCGAAGCCGCTATTCCCCGCCAAGTAATCTAGCAGATTGGATCCGTGATGGGTGGCGGTCGAGCCGAAGCGTTGTAATGTAACTATAAATGTTACATATTATCTGGACCGGGATCTTGAGGGTGCGATGAAAAAAAACAGCAGAGTTTCAGACGTCCTGCACATCCTGCTCCACATGGCGGACCAGGATGCGCCTGTGTCATCCGATTTTCTGGCCAGGATGATGCGGACCCACCCGGTTGTCGTGCGGCGAACGCTCAGCGGGTTGCGGGAGAGAGGCCTGGTGACCTCGTCCAAGGGGCGTGCCGGCGGATGGGCGCTGGCGTGTGACCTGGCGCAGGTCTCCCTTCTCGATGTTTATGAGGCCGTCGGGGAGCCTGCAATCTTTGCCATGGGATATCGCCGCGCGTCATCCGGCTGTCTGGTTGAAAAGGCGGTGAACAACGCTCTGGCTGACTCTCTTGCAGCCGCTGAATCACTGCTGATGACTCGATTCGGCAACGTCACGCTGCAGTCGTTGTATGAAGATTTCAGCAAAGACATGGCGGGTGTGAGAGCACGCCAGGCGGCAGAAATGCCTCGGGAGGCCGGCTTGTGAAATCGAATCCGTTTCTCGAGGTGTTCGAAGACCCTGAACGCGTGCGCAGCTATGCGGACGGACCGAGACGGTTCACGCCGGGATTCGCGGACGTTCACCGTATGGTGAATGTACTCCTGCGCGAACGCGTCCCGCACGACGGGAAGGTGCTGGTCCACGGTGCCGGCGGGGGTCTGGAACTGGAGGCGCTGGCGGGAGCCAACCCGGGATGGCAATTTGTAGGCGTTGACCCGGCAGGCCCAATGCTCGACGCAGCCCGCGAGAGACTGGGTGACGAGATCGACCGCGTCATGCTGCATCAGGGATTCATTGATTCCGCACCGCCAGGCCCGTTCGATGGTGCAACGAGCCTGCTCACGCTTCACTTCCTGGATGCTGAAGATCGTAGAGAAACCGTCGCCGGTATTGTCGAGCGTCTGAAGCCCGGAGCGCCTTTGATTGTGGTCCACAGCAGCTTTCCGCAGCGTGCACCCGACCGCGACGTCTGGATGTCGCGATACGAAGGCTTTGCGATCATCTCGGGCGTGGATCCGGACATGGCGGGTGCAGCGCGCGAGGCAGTATCCGCAATGACCACAATGTTCGAGCCGGAGAAGGATATGGAGATATTGATGCAGGCTGGCCTGACTGACGTCTCTTCTTTTTACTCCGCGTTCACGTGGCACGGTTGGGTGGGGTTTGCACCCTGAGCGCTGAGGAGGATTCCCCTCTGCAGGTCTGCTATCGTCGCGGGACGTGCCGAATGGGAGAGGGACGTGAGCACAGGCAGAAACCTGCTCGTGGTGCTGGTTGCGATCAGCGCTGTGGCCACTGCGGTGGCGGACCTGAGCTATATCCATGCCGGCAACACGGATTGGCCGCCGCACGCCAGATTGCACGCAATCTGGGGGGTAATGCACGTACTGGGTACGCACTCAATTGCGCTGTTTCTGCTGTTGGTCAGGCCAGATATCTTCCGCATTCGAATTAGCGTCGGAATCCTGCTGGCTTACGCGCTGACGCTTTTTGTTGCGCTCCTTGTTGCGCCAATGTTTGGGGCGTCAGTGGAACCGGATTTACTGCCGGCTGATATGCCACCGACAATCCTGGGTCTGGATGGCAACGTTTTCTCCTTTCTCGTTGGCATCCCTTTGATCCTCCTGGGATGGTGGCTGTGCGAACGAGCGTCCTCGCCGGCCGACGGCGGTGACTAAACGATCGGATCCAGTGACAGCAGCAGGCGTTCGCCATCTCCGTGGGGAGATCTGTGAACGACTCCGTCGAATTGCTCGTTCCACGCGCCACCTTTCAGCAGCGACCAGCTGCCTGTGGGCATCTGCTGGATCTGCCTGTCCGCCTGGAGTGGTGGCGTTGTTGTCCCCAGATTGGCAAACACAGTCCAGTCGACGTCGTTGTTGCGAATCCATTCTGTGCCCTGACCACTCAACGTGATCAACATGCGGCATGGGACGTAATCCACATGAAATCGTGGGCACATGGGGGCGCTGAGCGTCTCGAGACGAATGCCTACTTCTTCACAGTCCATGAGTTCACCCAGCACTTCGCTCGCTTCGGTGATTTGAACTACGAGCGCGCTCCGCACATCGGCATCCAGCGTAGCTGGCAACGCGCTGGCTGAAGCATCAGGATCATTCGCTGCCTGTACCCAACGCAGCTGGGGGACCTGGCGCGAACTGATCAGCCTCTCTGCCAGGCTTGCGCAAACGTCCGCTTGCGGCCGCGTTACGCTGATGAGCTCCACATCGTCATCGTAGATTGCTGCAAAGTCGCCGAGCTCATTACCGCTCACCTGTCGCATCAAGTTCCTCATCGACGTTACTATCCGGTAGTACAGGGGTCTGGGAGCGCTTCCACACGCTGCCGGCCAGGCGATGTTATAACATATCATCTGTAGTAAAGGTGCAAGTTGTCTCATCGTGTGCGTCCGGCGGCCACCCCACTTGACGAACCATTACCGGGAGACCGCGTGCTCAGAGTTTATGGACACCCCGCCAGCCAGCCATCGCGATCGGTGATCTGGGCATGCGTTCTGAACGACTTGCCGATTGAGTTGATTGAGCCCGATCCTGATAGAGAGGCGTCAGTGACCGCCCGCGGTCAGATCCCGGTCATCGACGACGAAGGATTTGTGCTGTCGGAGATGCCTGCGATCCTCGCTTATCTTGCCGTCAAACACGGCTGGACGAACATGTACCCCGATGACATTCAGCTCAGGGCTCGAATCACTCAATATCTCCACTCACACCATACGCTGACCCGTCTGGCAACGATGACGCTGATGGCGCCACACGTGCTGGTGGCGTTCGGCGGGATTCCCGGCTCGAATCCCTTGAGCTACGTCAACAACCTCTGCATTCAAAACGCCATGGCTGATGACGATGGCCTGGGAAAAGGGCAGCGGCTGGTTGCTCAGATTGTCGATTATCTCGAGCGCGCGTACCTGGCGGACGGCGACTTCCTTGCCGGGACCACTTCTGCCAGCATCGCAGATCTTGCGTGCTACGAAGAGATTGGCCAGTTGGAAACGGCAAATCTCCTCGACCTGTCCGAGAACAAGGTGATGCGCGCCTGGACTCGCCGGATGCGGGATTTGCCTCACCACGACGACGTTCATCGCTACAACCTTGTCCTGGGTGACATCAAGACGGTGCCGAACTCGATGGAACGCTTCCTGGGTGCGGTCACCGAAGGGATGGCTGCCCTGTCGGCGCTCAACGTCCGCATGGTGAGCGACGGGTAGCGGAGCCCGCACGGGGCATGCAAAACGGTCAGTCCGTCTTTGCCATGGCCCTTTCCAGCGCGCCGCGTCGCGTGCACGCCCGAAACCACGTGCCCAGATCGGGGTCGTCGAGTGCGGCTTTCCGGTATTGCGGACGCAGCAGCAGGCTGGCGGTGTTGAGATCTACGACCGTAAATTGATTGCCGAGCAGGTACGTCTGGTTGTCGAGCGTTTGTCGCAGAGCGTTCAGTGCAATCTGCAGTCGCTCAGCATCGATGTCGCGCGCGTGGAGATTTGCGGCGTCATGCGGACCTTCCAGTTCGCTCAGCCCCCACGCTAACCACATGGTGGCCAGAGACTCGTCTCGGCTGTTGCTGACCCACAGGTTCTCCGCGTAACGGCGCGCCAGGTGGTAGTTGATCGCCAGCGATTCGAAGATGCGCAGATCGCCGTCGACCAACACGGGTACCTTTCCGTTTGGATTGATTGCCAGAAACTCGGCGGTTCGTGACTCACCAGCTGACCAGTCCACCAGAACGTGCTCATAGTCGATGCCGGTTTCTTCCAGCATCCACAGGCACCTGAAAGACCGACCACCTTTCCCATACAGTTTCAAATCCGCCGCCCTCGGCAGTGTAGTTGCGGCATTATATCGAGCTGGACCGGAGCTGGCTTTCCAAAGGACGGGAGAGCCCGTATGCTCCGCCGATGAAAGAGAGACTGACGCAATCTGCGAGTGACACCGCGGCGCGGTACACGCCGCGAGATATGTTGGAAAAGCTCGTCTCGTATCCAACGGTATCTTCGGAATCGAACCTCGAGCTGATCGCCTTCGTGCAGGATTATCTCGCCGCGAATGGGATTGAGGCGCATCGGGTCGACAGCGACTGCGGTGCCAAGGCCAATCTCTATGCAACCATCGGCCCCTCTGAACCGGGTGGGGTGATCCTGTCGGGTCATACCGACGTGGTGCCCGTCGAAGGCCAGGACTGGCATACGGATCCGTTTGTGCTGACAGAAAAGGAAGGTCTGCTCTACGGACGCGGAACCTGTGACATGAAAGCCTTCAGCGCCATTGCGCTGGCGCTGGTGCCGGAGATGAAAGCGCTCAAGCGTCCCATTCACCTTGCACTGTCCTACGACGAGGAGATCGGCTGCCTGGGTGCGCCGCGTTTGATTGATACCATCAAAAGTGAGCTGCCCCCCACGCGCGCCGTCATCGTGGGTGAGCCGACCAGCATGAGGGTGGTGACGGGCCACAAGAGCATTCTTCACTTCGATACTCATGTGACCGGTCACGAAGCCCACTCGAGTCAGCAGCAGCGCGGCGTTTCGGCGGTCATGGTGGCCGGTCGTCTGATCAACTGGCTGGGCGAGCGGCAGCGCGCAAATGCCGAAGCGGCAAGCCCGGAGTGTGCGTTTGAACCGCCGTACTCGACTTTGCACTGCGGTGTGGTGCATGGCGGCACGGCGCACAACATCACGGCGCGCGAATGCCGTTTTGTCACCGACATCCGTACGCTCCCCGGCGAGGACCCGGGTGAGTATCTCGCCGAATATGAAGCGTACGTGCGTGAGGTGGTTGAACCCGAGATGCAGGCCATCTGCCCGGATACACAGGTTGCCATCGAGGTCTACGCCAACGTCCCCGGATTTGACGTCCCGGAGGATACGGACGCGGTGCAGCTGGCGAAGCAGCTTTCCGGTCAGAATGCCATCGAGGTGGTGCCTTACGCGGCTGAGTCCGGACAGTTTCAACAGGCCGGATTTTCGGTGGCCATGTGTGGTCCGGGTTCGATCGATCAGGCCCACCAACCCGACGAGTTCATATCGATTGCCCAGCTCGAGGAGGGGACCAACTTCATGCGTCGACTCATCGAGCTGCAATCATCCTGAGGCCGCTGACCTATTGACGAGGAACAAATCTTCGCGTGTCTGCCCCAATTGTGTTAAACCACTACTAACCGTTACAACCTATCAACCTAAGGAGTTACCGTGCTTTCAGACGAGAACTTTGTTGCACGCCCATTACCGACCATTACCTTCGCCAGGGGTGCCAGCAGCCAACTCAGTAACCATATTCAAGTGCTCGGTTTGAACGCGGCGCTCATCGTCACGGACAAAAACCTGGCTGCGAGCGGGGTCCTGGATCCGGTTCTCGATGCACTGAAAGCATCTAATCTTCGTGTTGAGGTATTCGACGGCGTCGAGCCGAATCCGACGGATCAGAATGTCGAAGCGGGTGCCGCTAAGCTTCGTGAGCTCGGAGACGCCTGCGTCATCCCGATCGGCGGGGGATCGTCTATGGACTGCGGGAAGTCCGTTGCCCTCCTGGCAGCCAACCCCGGCACCGTCGCTGAGATGCAGGCATCCACTCCGGTGGATGCGAAAGCGCCGGTGATCGCCGTCCCTACTACAGCGGGTACCGGTTCAGAAACCAACAGCGCCTGCGTCATCACCAACACCGAGCTCGGCCGGAAAACCTACGTCATGCATCCAAGCATCACGCCTGCATTCGCGATCCTCGATCCCGATCTCACGGTGGGGCTGCCGACCTACCCAACGGCCACGTGCGGCTACGATGTCTTGACCCATGCCATTGAGGCGTTCGTGTCGGTTGGAGCCAACGCCTACTCCGACGGCATTGCGCTCCAGGCAATTGCCAAGGTTGCCGGGTATCTGCGAGATGCCGTCAAGGACGGGACCGACATCGAGGCACGCTCACAGATGCTGCTGGCTTCCGCACAGGCGGCGATGGCGTTCAACGTCTGCGGACTCGGCTCCGTACATGGCACTGGACACGCCATTTCAGCGCGGCTCAACGCCGCGCACGGCCAGACGCTGGCAACCATGCTCCCGCACGTGATGGAGTACAACATGCCGGAACGGGCTGATAAGTATGCGGAAGTGGCGCGTATTCTCGCGCCGTCAGGGCCCGCTACCGGCGCGGGCGCCATCGACGCGGTTGTTCAGCTCCGCAGCGACATTGGTATCGATCGTTCCATATCGGATCTGGGCGGTGAGGATGATCTGTTACCGGTGCTCGTCGAAGACGCCACTGCCGATCCGGTGAACTTCACCAACCCGCGTCCCGTTGACCCTGCCGCGCTGGAAGCGCTGTATCGGGCGGCCTGGTAGGGCTAGGAACTGTGATTCCCGGCGTGCCTTCTGGCGCGCCGGGGTGAGCGCGCAGAGTCCGTTACTGTCCAGGCAGAGCAACCTGGCCCATCTGCAGAGCGGCGGTGTAACCCCCGTCGACCAGCAGGTTTACGCCATTGACGTAGCTTGCGAGATCCGAGCCCAGGAACAGGAGTGAGCGGGCCTGATCTGCCGCGGTGGCAACGCGTCCCGCTCCGGCATCGATGGCCCAGTCAATGATCTCGTCGGTCATGGTTTCGCGGAACGCGGGTAACAGCGGTGTGTCGACCGGGGAAGGGCAGACGCTGTTGATGCGCAAACCTTGCGCGGTTGCCACCTTTGCCGTCTGCATCGTGTACACCTGGACACACTCCTTGGAGAAGAAATAGCCGTCCGCGATGAGCGTCTCGTTGTCCGCGATCCAGGCGATACCCTCATCCCAGCTGTCGATGCTGAGAAGTGCGGTGATCTGCGCCAGATGCTCCGGCCAGCGATTACCGGCCACTGAAGCCGTGTTGACGATGGCGCCGCCGGAACGCATGTTCGGCATCAAGCCACTCGTCAAACGCTTCAGCCCGAGCATGTTGACGCGCATCACGGTGTCAGCAGGAAGCGTTGCCGCAACGCCGGCGTTGTTGAAAAGGACGTCAACCCCACGGTCGGTAGCCGCAATTGCTGCCAGCGCCGCATCGATGGAAACCGGGTTGCCCATGTCCGTCTCGATGAATTCGTCAACGGCGGCTTCGGGTTCTTTGATATCCAGAACAACGATCTGATCGGCGCCGGCCTCCCGTAACAACTCGACCAACGATGCGCCAATGCCTGAGTAGGCGCCCGTGACAACAACTCTCTTTCCTTCGAAACCCAAAAGCGATTGCATAGCTGACTCGTCTCCCCGTGTGTCCGAACGTCTTTAGAGCCCTAATGGTACTCGAATCCCTCAAACCTTGATGGACCTCGCCGGCGGGTTATTGACATATTTGCACAAATAAGCAAATATAGTTTCATGAGTAAGGTAATCGACGCTGACGAACGACAAGAGCTTGCGCGCCTCTTGAAAGCGCTGGGTGAATTCAACCGATTGTCGCTCGTCTATGAGCTATGCGGCTGCCGTGAGCCGGAAAACGCAATGTGTCTGTGTGAGTGCTGCAGCGTTGATGCTTCAGTAGCCTCGCGGCATCTGAAGGCGCTCGCACAGGAGGACATCGTGCAAATCGAAACTCGGGGCCGGGAACGACTTTACTCTCTCAATCGTAAGCAGGTTGCACAGCGGTTGCGCATGCTGGCGGATGAGATTGACGGGCAGGACACCGCTCGAAGTGCGAGTGAGAGTATTGCCTGATCACAATGTGAACTGTGTAAGGAGTTAGAAATGGCTGACGAAAAGTGCAAGTGTGATTGCAAATCGAAAGACGCAGAGTGCTGCAAGAAGGGCAGCTGTGAGTGTTGCAAAGAGCGTTGCTGCTGCTGAGCGCACCTTTCGGGTACGCCCAGCCGCTCACGGTCATTGCAAGTTGGCCACGTTCTCTTCGACGTGGTCTACAAAGGCATCTACTGACATGACGCCCAGGTCTTCGCCGCTCTGAGTGCGTACGGCCACTTCGCCGTTCGCCACCTCTCGATCGCCCACTACCAGAAGGTAGGGGATGGCCTGGAGCGTATGTTCACGGATCTTGAATCCGACCTTTTCGTTTCTGAGATCTGAAATGACGCGGATGCCGCGCGATTTCAGGCGCTCCTCGACCTCGTTGACGTAGGCGTCCTGTTTGTCGGTGATTGTCATCAGCGCAGCTTGCACGGGTGACAGCCAGACCGGGAACTTGCCTTCGTAGTGTTCGATCAGGATCCCGATAAACCGTTCCAGGGATCCGAAGAGGGCGCGATGCAGCATCACTGGACGCTTGTCGCGGCCGCCGCTTTCGTCCACGTAGGAGATGTCGAACCGTTCGGGCAGGTTCATGTCCACCTGCAGCGTGCCACACTGCCAGTCCCGGCCGATGGCATCGCGCAAGACAAACTCGAGCTTCGGACCGTAGAAGGCGCCTTCGCCCGGATAGAGCACGTATTCCAGACCCATCACGTCCAGCGCGTTGCTCAACGCGCCTTCCAGTTTGTCCCAGATTTCGTCGCTGCCGATGCGTTTTTCGGGCCGGGTCGATAGCTTGATCACGACGTCCTCGAACCCAAAATCTTTGTAGATATCGAGAACAAGCGCCACGACGTCAATGCACTCTTGCTCCATCTGCTCTTCGGTGCAGTAAATATGCGCGTCGTCCTGAGTGAAGTGGCGCACGCGCATCAAGCCGTGCAACGCTCCGGAGGGTTCGTAACGATGTACCTTGCCGAACTCGGCCATCCGCAGGGGCAGGTCGCGATAGCTCTTCAGCCCTTGTGCGAACATGGATACCGAACCGGGACAGTTCATCGGCTTCAGGGCGAAGACGCGTTCGTCCTCAGTTTGTGTCGAGAACATGTTTTCCCGGTAGTTGAACCAGTGCCCGGACGTTTCCCAGAGGCTCCGATCCATGACGTCGGGCGTGTTGACCTCAACGTAGCCGGCATCTTCCTGACGCTTGCGCATGTATTCGAGCAGCTGCAGGAACAGCGTCCAACCTTTCGGATGCCAGAACACCGATCCGGGCGCTTCATCGCTGAAGTGAAAGAGATCAAGCTTGCGCCCGAGCTTGCGGTGATCGCGTTTTTCCGCCTCTTCCAGCCGATGGAGGTAGCCTTTCAGCTCCTTCTTGTCACGCCATGCGGTGCCGTATATCCGCTGCAGCATCTCGTTGTCCGAGTTGCCGCGCCAGTAAGCGCCTGCCAGCTTCATCAGCTTGAACGCCTTGGGCAGCTTGCCGGTGCTGGGCAAATGCGGACCGCGGCAAACGTCAAACCAGTCGCCTTGTCGATAGACGGAGACGTCCTCGCCCTCGGGAATGATGTCTTCGATGATTTCGACTTTGTAGCTCTCGCCGATGTCGGCAAATTGCCGTTTTGCCTCGTCACGGTCCCAGACCTCCCGCTCGATCGGCAGATCACGCTCGACAATCTCCTGCATACGCTTTTCTATCTTTTCCAGATCGTCGGGCGAGAAGGGTTCTTCCCGCGCGAAGTCATAGTAAAAACCGTCTTCGATTGCAGGTCCGATGGTCACCTGCGTACCGGGAAACAGCTCCTGCACGGCCTGAGCCATGACATGCGCCGCGTCGTGGCGAATGAGCTCGAGCGCCTCTTCGCTCTTGGTGGTGATGATGGCAACGTCTGCATCCTGTTCGATCAGGAAAGAGGTATCGACCAGATTGCCGTCGACCTTGCCGGCCAGGGCGGCTTTCGCCAGGCCCGCGCCGATATCGGCGGCGACGTCGTGGACGGTGACGGCTTGGTCGAACTGACGTGAAGAACCATCAGGTAGGGTGATATGCGGCATGTAGACCTCTTTCAGTGGCGGCCCTTACCAGAGGCCGCGTGGTTAGATAGGGAAGATGACAAACGGCGCGCAGTATAGGGTGATTTGCGCGTAAACGCATGCCGCTTTGGGTCCCTTCTCATCTTGTTATGTTATAACGTGGCGCACTTCAGCATAGTCGATTGTCGGGCCGTTGCAGCATGGACGTAGCAGGGACATAGCATGGACATAGAAAACTACTTCTCTGCAAACTATCAGGCCGCGCGCGGCAAGTTCCTCCAACTCTGTGAAGCGCGGGGATTTACCGTAGATGCGTACCAGAACGACCGGGCAAAAGCACCGGACGGGAGTGATCTTTTCCTGGACGTCGCGATGTTGGGTTCTGCCGATGCGGAACACCTGCTCATGCTCTTCAGTGGCACGCATGGTGTAGAAGGTTATTGCGGATCGGGCATCCAGTCTGCGCTGGTCGGTGAATCCGTTTTTGGTGGCCTGGGACCCAACCTGCGAATTGTCCTGGTGCATGCAGTGAACCCTTATGGCTTTGCGCACGATCGGCGCGTCAACGAAGACAACATCGATCTGAACCGCAACTTTCTGGATTTTGCCCATGAAGTACCCAGCGACAATGGCTACGGCGACATTCATGCCCACCTGGTGCCCGAGGCATGGGAAGGCGAGACACGCGTACAGGCGGATGCGGCGCTTGCTCAGTATGCCAAAGACAACGGTCCCGGAGCGTTGCAGCATGCGGCCTCCGGGGGTCAGTACACCCACAGCAATGGGGTCTTCTATGGTGGGGAAACCCTGAGCTGGTCGGCCGAGACCGTGCTTGCCCTGGTAAAGGAAGTGGCCGAACCGGCCAGACGGGCGTGCTTCATCGATTTTCATACCGGTCTCGGGCCTTACGGTTATGGAGAGATGATTGCCGCGGGATCCCGGGCTCAGGTTGATCGAACGTTCGAGATCTATCGGGACTACGAAGTGACTGACCCTGATGCGGGGACGTCTACGTCGGCGCCTATTCAGGGCACGATGGCCCACGGGGTGGAGCGCGCGCTGCCGGATGTCGAAACGTACTTTGTGGCGCTCGAATATGGCACGTTGTCCTTGAAGGAAGTCATGACCGCGGTCCGGGCGGACAACTGGCTGTACCAGTTCGGATCGCTGGATAGCCCCCTCGGCCGGGACATCAAGCGCCAGGTGAGAGATGCGTTCTACTGTGACGAGGCGAAGTGGAAATCGATGCTGTACGAACGCGCGCTTGACGTTGTGAATTCGACCCTACGTGAACTACAACGCTAAACCACGACACGTTCCAGGAGTAAAACCGACATGAAAAAGATCTGGCTTCTCGCACTATGGCTGGTCTCAGTGTCAGCGGCCCACGGGGAAGCTGTTGATGCAGACGAACTGCACCAGTCCCTCCTGACGTTAGACGCGCACCTGGATACCCCGGCTTTGTTTCATCGACAAGACTATGCCTTCTCAGCGAGAGGCTCGTTCTCTGAAAACGGCACGAATGTCGACCTGCCGCGCCTGCAGGAAGGGGGGCTGGACGGCGGTTTCTGGGTCATCTTTACAGCCCAGGGAGAGTTGAACGACGCCGCCTACGTCCGAGCCCGCAATTCTGCCGTGCTTCGCCAGATGGCCATACGGGAGCTGGCGGCAAGGTACGCCGATGCGGTTGAACTGGCGTTTTCTGCCGACGATGCCCAGCGCATTCATGATGAGGGCAAGATTGTCGTCTTCCAGAGCATGGAAAATGCCTACCCGCTGGGGCGCGACGTGTCTCTGTTGGAGACGTTTTATAGTGGCGGCCTGCGGATGCTGGGCCCGGTGCACTTCAGCAACAACCAGTTTGCCGATAGTTCTACCGATAGCGTTGTGTTGTATGAAGGTCTCAGCCCCATCGGCGAGGAACTCGTGCGGGAGGCAAACCGCCTGGGCATCATCGTCGACGCCTCGCACGCTTCGGACGACGCGCTGCGTGACATGATGAGAATATCCTCGACCCCGGTCATCTTGTCCCACAGCGGGCCGGACGGCGTTTACGACCATGCGCGTAACGTGCCGGATGAGCTCTTGGTCCAATTGGCGGAATCGGGAGGCGTTGTGCACGTCAACGCGTTCGGTGGCTACCTTGAAGAGCTTGTGCCCACGCCTGAACACAAAGCGGCGATGGACGAGTTGCGTGCAACGTTCGGGCCTGATCTTTCATCGCTTTCCGACAAGGAGTTTGAGGCCTATCGAAGCGCTCGGGCAGAGGTCTACAAACGTTACCCACCGCCAAGATCGAGCTTTGAGAAATACGTCGAACATCTGCTTTATGTACTCGATCTGGTTGGTGTCGACCATGTGGGTATCGGTGCGGATTGGGACGGCGGCGGCGGTGTCGATGGCATGGCAGATGTTGCGGCTGTCCCCAGGATCACCGCGGCGCTCCTCGACGCAGGGTACAGTCGTCAGGACATTGCGAAAATCTGGTCGGGGAATCTGTTGCGCTTGATGCGTGAAGTGGAAGCTGCGAAGACGGTGTCACTCGAATCGCCGGACATCGTAAGGTAGGGGTAGCCCGCAACAATGGATACCCTGATAAAAGCTGCCCGGATCGTCAACGAGGACAGCTTGTTCGAATCCGACGTTCGGATCGAGCGTGATCGAATTGTCGAGATTTCAACGGCGATTACAGCGCAGCCAAACGACCACGTGGTGGAGGCGAATGGGTGTTACCTGATGCCGGGGATGATCGATGACCAGGTGCACTTTCGCGAGCCTGGGTTGACCCACAAAGGGAGCATCGCAAGCGAATCCCGCGCGGCCGTTGCGGGCGGCATTACCAGCTACATGGAAATGCCGAACGTCAATCCCGCAACCACCAGCATCGCTGCGCTCGAGAGCAAGTTTGAGCTCGCCTCTGTTCGTTCGATGGCTAACTATTCGTTTTATCTGGGTGCCACTGAAAACAATATCGAGCAGATCAAGCGGCTTGATGCGGCCAGACACTGTGGTTTGAAAGTGTTTATGGGCGCGTCAACCGGTGATCTGCTCGTTGAAGACCCGGCTGCGCTCGAGCTGATCTTTCGTGAAACGCCAACGCTGATCGTGACGCATTGCGAAAGTGGTCCTGTGATGCAAAGGAATGAAGAGGAGATTCTGCGTAGTCAGAACACGCTTTCGATAGAAGACCATCCGCGCCTTCGCGATACCGAGGCTTGCTTCACATCGTCCGAGTACGCGGTGGGTCTCGCAAAGCGTTACAACAGTCAGCTGCACGTGCTGCACATCACAACAGAGAAGGAGTTGGCGCTCTTTTCCCCGGGGCCGATCGACGGCAAGGCCGTTACCGCGGAAGCCTGCGTGCACCACTTATGGTTCACGCAAGATGATTACCCCCGGCTGGGCAATTTCATCAAGTGCAACCCGGCAATCAAAAGCCAACAGGACAGAGACGCGTTGATCGAGGCGCTGCACACCGGCCGCATCGACATCATCGCCACCGACCACGCCCCTCACACGCTGGCTGAAAAAGAACAGGACTACGCAAAATCTCCGGCCGGGCTGCCGCTCGTTCAGCATGCGTTGCTTAGTCTGATGGACCATGTCCACAACGATCGACTCACCTTGGCGCAGGTTGTCGACAAAACGGCCCACAATCCTGCGAAACGCTACGCAATCGAAGGGCGTGGATACATTCGTGAAGGCTACTATGCGGATCTGGTCATGATTGCGCCGGATCATCCGACCCCGGTAAGCGACGACAGTCTTCTCTACAAGTGTGGCTGGTCGCCGTTCTCGGGACACGCCTTTGCGTCGTCGATCAGAGGTACATGGGTGAATGGCACCCGGGTCTACGATGGAGAGAAGGTGGTTGAGACCACCGGTCACGCCATGCGATTGTCGTTCAATCGATAAGGCGCGATTGGTGGCGACGGTAGCTGCTGCTACTCGCTGGCTGGTTTAATGGCTTCAAACTCACCCGACGCGAGCGCTTCGACCAGTTCGCCCATCGAATCGATACGGTCAGGAAATCGAGTAGCGCAGCGACCGATATGGCTGACGATGTGTGCATCACTGCCGCCGATCCCGAGGTAGCCAAGCTCTTCCGCTTTGTCGATGGCTATCTGGTCTTCGTTTTCGCGACTGCCTCCGTTGTAGACCTCAACGATGCGTACACCTTCCGGAACGCCCAGCGCTTCGGTGTGTGCGAACATGCCAACCCGCGGTCGTCCGGGATGACAGGGCACGGCGATTGCGCCGTGCTTCTCAGCACCTGCCAGAACTTCCGCCAGCGGGATGTCGAGACGTTCAAAATCGAACTCACGCATCAACGCGTCAGTCACCCCATAGACAAGAACGTGCCCATACTCGGTTTCGACTTCGCTGCCTTCGAGAATGACAAGGCCGTACTTTTTCTCCAGAGCGGAGTAGTCAGTCGGTTCGAACTGACGGTGTTCGGTCAGGACCATGCCGTCGATTGGGATGTCCCTGGAGCGTATCCACTGACAATAGTTCTCCACCTTGGCGCGTCCGTCGTCGGACTTGATGGAGTGGTTGTGTAAATCGAGAATCACAGCGTTGAATCCACATTTAGTGCGAAAGCGCCGCATAGTATACAGAATGTGTCGTGGGCGCATGCATCACGGCGCCTACAATGCGCTCCGCGCACCAATATGTGGCATATTCCGCAAATGTCGCACACGAACAAACTAGAAAAAGAATCAGGGATTGCTATGAGACAGTTCGAAAAGATGACAAAAGCCGAAGTGATCAACGCCCAACGAGCATGGGCCAAGGCGGTCATCGATCAAGACATCGATACGCTGATTGGTTTGTATGACTTCGGCTCACCTGACGAACCGTTGCTGTTCAAACCGACGCTGGCAGACGAAATTCGGTTGGATGAGGCGGGCGCACGCTCTTACTTTGTTGGCGGCAATTCGGACTATCCGAACGACGGCGGCTTTCTGTTCAACAACTGGAAGCGCGTGGAGTTTCAGAGCGCTGTTGGCCCCATCCTCAAGGCGGGCGGCCTGGGTTACAAAGACATGGGTCACTATACATTCGTGAACGAACAAGGCGACGCGACACGCGCCGACTACACCTTCGCGTATCACAAACTCGAAGGGAAGGTGTTGATCTCGCTACATCACTCGTCGCTGACCTGGATACCTCCGACAGACTGAAACGTCGCGGACTTCGACAACGTCCAAACACGTCAGGAGCGGCGACCTAGTCGACCCTCTGCCAGGAGGGTCCGTCAGCATGATCCTGAATCATTACGCCCAGGGCGGCGAGCTCATCGCGGATACGGTCCGCTGCGGCGTAATCTCGTGCCGATCGAGCAGCTGATCGGGCCTCAACCAGACGCTGAATCTCTGCCGTATCTTCGTCTTCTCCTGTGGGCTGTCCGAACCAGGCGTCCGGATCCTGATGCAGCAACCCCAATAAGTCCCCAGCATCTCCCAAGACCGCTTTATAGGCGGCGCGCTCGTTCGCCGTGGTTGCTCGGCGTGCAGCCTTCGCAATCGCGAAGAGCTCAGCAATGGCTCGCGGGAAATTCAGGTCATCCTCGAGGGCTGTGATGAGTGGTTCGAGCAGGTCGCCCGGTGGGGTAACGTCGGGAACGTCACCGAGATCGCGCAGCACACCGTACAGACGATCGAGCCCGCGCTTTGCCTGGTTGAGTCCGTCCGTGCTCCAGTCGAGCGGCTGTCGATAGTGTGCACCAAGCAGTGCAAAGCGGATGGCTTCACCGGGCGCGTCGTCGAGCAGGTTTCGGACAAGGTGCACGTTGCCGAGGGATTTCGACATTTTCTGTCCATCAACGGTGACAAAACCGTTGTGAACCCAGTAGCGGCAATAGGTTTTCCCATCATGCGCACAGGTTCCCTGAGCAATCTCGTTTTCGTGGTGAGGAAAGATCAGGTCCTGCCCGCCGCCGTGAATATCGATTGAATCGCCGAGGTGCTGTTCGATCATCGCCGAGCATTCGATGTGCCACCCGGGACGGCCTCTTCCCCAGGGACTCTCCCAGCCGGGAAGGTCCGCCGTTGAGGGTTTCCAGAGTACGAAGTCGGCCGGGTCACGCTTGAATGGCGCCACCTCCACCCGCGCGCCGGCAACCATCTCGTCACGGGCGCGACCGGACAAAGCACCGTAGTTCGAAAAGGAGGGCACGTGAAACAGCACATGTCCTTCGACGGCATAGGCGTGCCCGCGCTCGATTAATTGTTCCACCATATTGATGATGTCGGGAATGTGCTCCGTCACTCGAGGCTCGAACTCCGGCGTCAATACGCCGAGCGATGCCATATCGGCCTGGTAGGCTTCGATGAAGCGTTCATTGATAACCGATATGGGCTGACCCGCTTCCTTGGCGGCTGCGTTGATCTTGTCGTCGACGTCTGTGAAATTGCGGGCGTAGACAACTCGCTTGAAACGCCGCTTCAGTAGGCGATAGAGGACGTCAAAGACCACTGCCGGTCGGGCATTGCCAATGTGGGCGAAGTTGTAGACGGTTGGCCCGCAGACGTACATTGAGACGTTCTCGGGATCTGCCGGCACGAACGCCTCTTTCGTTCGCGTCAGGGTGTTGGTCAGGTAAAGCGTCATTGCTGCGTCTCCTCATCTCGAGGATGCCCCGTGAGTTCGATGTAAAACCCGCCACCGTCCGCTTCGGGTAAAGTCTGCAGGCGAGTAATGAGACCCTGCTTGCGCGCTTCAAGGAGTTGTTGGCCGACTGGAAGGAAGAGGGTCTCTCCACTGGTTGAGGTGGCCGGATCGATGCGGACTACCACCTTTTTCAAGACATGCGAGGTTGACTGATCCAGCATGTCGGAGATCGCGGATTTTGCGTCGGTCGAGGAGACCCCCCGCAGATCGAGTGTGTGGTCACCGTGTGCGAGGTCCCCGACAAGCGTGCGAACAGTGTCAGGATCAAACTCCGGCATGATGACGCTTTCCAGACACAAGAATGTGGATTGATGGTAACAAGTCTGTCATGGATGAACCTCGAACATGGCAGTATTGTGATCGCTCGATTCGTCAGGGGACCGTGGTTGTCGCCGGACCGTAGTGTCGGCGAGAAACTCTAGTACGCTCGCTCATTCAATCTGCGCTAGCGCTGACGCAATCAGCGCAGGTGCCCACCACCTCAACGACTCGTTGAGTTGTGCGGAATCCCAGGTGCGCGGCTTCGTCAGCGAGCTGATGCTCGAACCGCGCGTCGTCCAGCTCGATCCACTCCTCGCAGTGGTTACAGATGAGAAAAATATGCTCTTGGCAGCGTTCTGGATGGGCGCAGGGAACATACGCGTTGCGACTTTCGATTCTGGAGGCAAATCCCTGAGACATCAAAAACTCGAGCGCGCGATAGACAGTGGGTGGCGCGACGGGACGTGAGTTCCTTTGCGCCAGCAGTTCGATCAGTTCGTAAGCGCCTGTGGGGCGAGCGCTCTGCCAGAGTAGCTCCAGAACCTGCTGCCTGAGTGTGGTTAGCCTCACTCCTCGCTCACGACAGAGGTTCATCGCCAGCGTAACCCGCTCAGCCGTTGCGGGTTGCTCACGGCTTTTAGAGCCGGTGCATGGCCTGGACTGCATCGACCGAAACGTCATTGCGTCGATTCCTCTTGCGACTCTGAAACGTTATGTTATAACGTCTCGTTTTTCTACGACAAGTACCGTGCTCCAAAGAATCACCGGGCAAATACCTCAATGAAAGTTGAATACACCGACACAGTGACTTCAACACTGTTTGCAATACGCGAATCGGTTGAGCAAGTCGAAGAAGGTCTCGCGCTAGCGCCGAAGTTCGATGCCGACGGACTCATCCCGTGTATCACATCTGACGCCGAGTCGGGCGAAGTGTTGATGTTGGGCTACATGAACCGTAAGGCGCTTATGGAAACGATTACGACTGGCGAAGCGCACTACTGGAGCCGAAGCCGCCAGTGCCTCTGGCGCAAAGGTAAGACCAGTGGTCTCGTTCAGAAAATTGTAGAGATGCGCATCGATGACGATCAGGACGCTGTCTGGCTCCGTGTCCAAGTTGCCGGCTCGGGGGCGAGTTGTCACGTGGGGTACCGCTCCTGTTTCTACCGTTCCGTCGAGTTTGGCGACGACTCTCATGGACCTGCTCGACTGGTTTTCACGGAATCACGGAAGTCCTTTGATCCGAAGGATGTCTACGGTGACGCACCCAATCCAACGCAGCTCTGAGTGGAACCTGTTTGCCGGATTAACATGGTCGTTGAGCAGCGTCCCGGGTGGAAGCGATGAAATCTGAGTTTGTCCACGATGTCGTCGTTGTGGGTGGTGGAGCGGCTGGCGTGGGTGTCTCCGTAGCCCTCCAGCATGCTGGAATCGAAAACTTTGTTGTCCTCGAGCGCCACCATGTTGGCGCGTCCTTTGCGGGCTGGCCTGCTGAGACACGATTCATCACACCGTCGTTCCCTACCAATTCGTTCGGCATGCTCGACTTAAATTCGGTTGCGATCGGCGTGTCCCCCGGTTTCAGTTTGGGGATCGAGCATCCAACTGGGCAGGAGTTCGCTGATCACCTACGTCAGGTAGCGGAGTTATTCAGGGTGCCCGTGCGCGAGCAAGTCGACGTGATACGTGTGACACCTGAAGATGATTGCTTCCTTATCGACACCTCCGAAGCGACCTTCACTGCAAGGCATGTAGTCTGGGCCGCGGGTGAGTTCCAGTACCCTCGCCTGATGGGATTCGCCGGTTCTGAGCTGTGCCGGCACACGTCGACTATCGCCAGCTACGACGACCTGGAAGGTGATGACTTCATCGTCATCGGCGGGTACGAGAGTGGCGTTGATGCTGCCTATCATCTAGCGTATCACGACAAACGAGTGCGGCTGTTCGATAGCGGCGCCCCATGGGAAGACATGAGCTCCGACCCGAGCATTGCGCTCTCCCCGTTTACGCTTGAACGAATGCGAGAGGACTGGTTCCTCGAACTCGTGGAACTGTATCCGCATACGCCAATCACCTCGGTCACTTGCGCCGGCGATGGGTATGAGGTCGCCGCTTGGGATGGCGCTCTCTTTCAAACTGACGTCCCGCCCCTTTGGGCTGGTGGTTTCGAGGGCAGCCACATGCTGGTCGCAAACCTGTTCGAGCTGAGAAACGACGGCTTCCCGGTGCTCAGCGATAACGACGAGTCGACGCTTGCGCCGGGTCTGTTTCTCTGCGGGCCCTCAGTACGGCATGACAACCACGTCTTCTGCTTTATCTACAAGTATCGACAACGCTTTGCCGTGGTCGCCAAAGCCATAGCAACCTCGTTAGAGCTGTCCGCTGAAGGGCTGGAGACTTATCGTTCCTGGGGTATGTACCTCGATGATCTTTCCTACTGCGGGGAGGCCTGTGTATGTTGACCGCGAACCACCAGAAAGACGGCGTCCCGCACATCTTGCGGCGGGTTCGCGACAGGTTGTTCCGCGCGGAACGGCTCGGACAGACGCTGGCCAGCTTGTGCTGGATTGCCAGCATGCTGGCTTCTGGCGTCGATTCCAGCGGGGATTGGTTGCAGCTTGCTGCTGCGTCGGCGTGGTTATCGGCCAATATCGCGGCCATTGTCAAAACCGAGGAGAGCTGAAGTGTCTGTGCCCCCCCAAGGTCCACGTAAGAAGGCTGCGACAAAGACGAAGAGCAAGGTAGCAACCAAGAGCAAGACTACGAAGAAGACGAAGGCCCCTGCCAAGGAGCCATCCTCCAAGCCTCGTACACGGAAGAAATCAGCAGCAACTGCGAAGGTAAACAAACCTGATTTGATTTACGGCGTTGCACCATATAGAGCGAAGAAAAATGAAGCGTACATGAGCGAAGGCCAGCTCGAGCATTTTCGCAAGATCCTTGAAAACTGGAAACATGAGCTCATGGAAGAAGTGGATCGCACGATTCACCACATGCAGGACGAAGCTGGTGCGCTCCCGGATTCAAACGACCGTGCAACGCAGGAAGCAGAGTTTGGGCTCGAACTGAAGACCCGCGATAGAGAACGGAAGCTGATTCGCAAAATTGATGCCGCTCTGGAACGCATTACCCAGGGTGACTACGGCTACTGCGAGGAAACCGGCGAGGAAATTGGGCTCGGTCGTCTCGAAGCGCGGCCGATCGCCACCTTGTGTCTGGAAGCGCAGCAACGATACGAAAGAACCGAGCGCCACTTCGGTAAACGCGAAGGTGATGGCTGATACATCGTTAATCGTGAACGCAAAGGTCTAGCGACACATGGGAGAGCGCCGGTGCTGAAAACTTGACTTCATTCTCCGACTCGCCAGACGGTCACGCCACCTTGCGCATCCAGCGCCGCCAGCGCCCTCCCGTCAGGCCGCCAGTAGACTTCAGCCACTACGTCTGGGACAAGCGCTGCCCCCACGGGCTCGCCCTCTCCATCCTTCTGAAGGCTCCACACAACCACCGCTCCGTCGCGACCTCCCGAGGCCAGACGCCTCCCTCGGGGTGCAAAGCTAAGGGTTGAGACAGTTTTGACATGCAGTTGTAGCCTGCCGGGGTGCGTTCCCTCCGGACCACGTCCCTGAAAACTCCACACCGTTACTGTGGCGTCGCCACCGGTAGCGAGAAGCGTGCTTTTTGTGTCGAAAGCCAACGCCGTCGGTTTGCCGGGGTATCCGGGCATCATCGAGTCGTGCCCGGTCGAGCGACGCCAGAAGTGCACAGAGTTGTCCTGACTACCGCAGGCGACCACCTTCCCGTCCGGGCTCAGCGCCATGGATATCAAGGAACCTTTCCATTTGAGCCTCTGACGAATCGTTCCGGTAGGCCCTTCCATAAACGTCGCCTGTCCATAGCAGGCCGTAGCTAACTCACTAGACTTGGACCAGGCGATCGTGCTGATTGTGCTCGGGTGATCGTCAGAGCGCCACAACTCGTCGCCGCCCAAATCAAAGACACGAACTTGCCGCGAGCAGGAAGCCGCCAACCATTTACCGTTCGGTGACCAGGCGACGTTTTCGACCCAGCCGTTATCGATGTCGATCGCTTTTGTCGTTTGACCCTCTGCGGCATCCCAGATCAGGAGTCGTTCATCTTGTCCAGCCGTTGCGAACGCAGTGCCCTCTGGGTTGATCGCCAACGCCAGCAAGCCGCCTTCGTGGGCCATCTGATGTGACCAGAGGGCAGCCCCGGATTCGCCGTCGAACCCGTAGACGCCACCTGCGCTATCACCAACAAGTAGCATTTCGCCACCTCGCGCCCAACCCCCGGCGATTGCGTAGTCACCCACTACCGCAGACCATCCCTCGCGAAGCATGCCCTCTGACCGGTTGGTCCTCAGGTCAGGCACGCTTCGAACCCTTCACGCAGGCTCTCTTCGTCGAGGTTGCGGCCGATAAAGACAAGCTGATTGCGCCGAGGTGAATCTCCCCAGAGACGGTCGGGCTGACTGTCGAACAGCATGTGGACCCCTTGGAAGACAAAGCGCTTTGGCTCACCCGCAAAGCTGATGAAACCCTTCATTCGAAAAATATCGACACCTCGCTCGGCGAGCAATCTGCTGAGCCAGATATTGAGCAGGTCAGGATCTACATCGCCATCTCGTTCGATGGCGATCGAACCAACCTCATCGTCGTGTTCGTGTTGTGCAACCCAGGTTCGCTCGGTAGTAAGCGCTACTGCAGTGCCATCTGCGCTCACTAGCTGGAGATCAAACTCCTCCGCTGTATGCTGGGCGTAGAGGCCAACCTGTACCGGTCTGTCGATCTTCAACAAGAATGACTTTCGGCCCGGGTCTTCGAGCTTGAGGTTCACATGTGTGCCCACTGGAATCGATTCCCCTGGAAGAACGTTCTCCGCCGGTTCGGCGTACTGTCGCACACACAATTCCGCCCCGTCGCGGAGTGCAGAGTCATCCGCGCGCTGGTCGTACACGACGACAAGCGACATCTCTGGATCAGGACCTTCCGCAAGGCTGAGCTCATAGCGGCCCGGTTCGAGTGAGTAGACTCCGGTCCACTCGAACGGATACTCCGGCTCGAGGAAGGTGGGGCGCCGCTCGAGCGCCTGGTCGAGGTCGAAAGCGCTCAGGTTGAGTACCGTGTCGACAGGGAGGTTGGCTTGCTCGCTCCGCACGATTTGGGCCATCCGGTTCATGTCTCTGAGTCGCGCCTCTAGCCCGTCAAGTGTGTCGTCGCTGACGAGGTCGGTCTTGTTCAACACCAACACGTCTGCGAACGCCACTTGCTCGGTGCTCTCATCGCTGCGGCCGAGCTGCTGATCGATGTGAGCGGCATCAACCAGCGTGACGATCCCGTCCAGCGAGAACTCGTCGCGAATCTCGTCGTCCATGAAGAATGTCTGAGCGACGGGGCCTGGGTCGGCCAGACCTGTGGTCTCTACCAATACATAGTCAAACTTGTCGCGGCGCTTCATGAGATTGCCGAGTACGCGAATCAGGTCCCCGCGCACCGTGCAGCAGATACAGCCGTTGGACATTTCGAATATTTCTTCGTCCGCGTCGATGACGAGCCCCTGATCGATGCCAACTTCCCCATACTCGTTTTCAATCACTGCAATCTTTTTTCCGTGTTCCTCACTCAAGATCCGGTTGAGTAAGGTCGTCTTTCCGGAGCCGAGAAAGCCCGTGAGGATCGTTACCGGAACCTTTTCAGACATATTCATCTAATTCTCCTTGCCAAGTGGTGCTTGGCGTCCGGCTGGACGCCAGCTTTGAGCGGGTGCAAATGGAACACAGCGGTTGATCGAAGCATCATTGGTCACCGTCGAGTGGCGGCACACGCCCCAGTACACTGGCCCGGAGCGTCTGCGGGCGTCGATCACGTTGCATATGGCCGTCTCCGGTGCCGATGTACGTCGAGATGCACTCTAAAACGTCTTTCGCCGTCTCGCCGGGTTGCTGATCGCCGAAGAGGTAACTCCACGCACCAGGCGACGAGAGCGCAATTCCGCATGGGCGCGGACACAAGCTGAGACACTGGGCAGGCTGGATATCCACGTGTTGGCCCAACGGATTCTCATCGAGCATCGCGCGAAGTTCTTGATAGAGCTTGAAGCCGGGACGATGTTCTTTTGGTCCACGGGGAGTTCCCGGAGGGGCGCAGGAAGTGCATACGTGGAGCGTGCACGACCCGAGACTTGCGCTCGATGTGTGAGGCGTCGGATCTGGCTCGCACGCCAGGTCAGAGGTCGCCTTACTTGCCTTAGCCTGCTCGAGTCGCTGCCGGAGACGCACGGCCGCCCTGAGTGTATCTGCGTTCGGTGTCCGCTCTTCCTCGAGGACCCGCAGCAGGGTTTCGCAGTCGGCAACACTAAGTCGTGGCATTCAATCTCTCCCTTGAGCATGTCAACCGGGGGTCTTTTGCTTTTCGTCCGAAGCAACCAGTCGCCTGAGGTGTCGGGATCGTAGGACCTTGAGCGTAGTTGGTTAGCAGATATGATATAACGTATCATTTAATTCTAGAAACACTCCAGCCTCGCAGCATGCAAAGGTCAGGCACAAACCAACAACAACTTAGCCACGTGATTGCTGGAAAAACCGCTGGATTCGCCGACAGATTTGCAGCTGGAAATGCAGCGTCTCTGTCGTTAGTGCTGGATCAGTAAGGCTGCACCGCGTTGAAGCAGATGCGTATCAAACCCCTGTTGTTCTGGAGCGTCTTCCATCGGGTCGCTTTGGCGCTGGTTGTCAGTGGTGTTGTGTGGGCGATGGTCGTATGGGTTACCCATTCAACGTGAGCATTCACCTGAACAACCTAACACTGACTTATGATCTCCACCCGGTGGTTTACCACTTAACAGCAACGATCGCTCAAGGCGAATGGTTAGCCATAGTGGGCCCAAACGGGGCAGGTAAGTCGACTTTGTTGAATGCCATGGCAGGGCTCCTGGCGATTAACGAGGGAAGTATCGAAGGCCTGTGTCCAGGTACGGTCACCTACCTGCCACAGCAGACACGGTTGGACAAGAGCTTCCCGATGACAGTGTGTGAATTGGTGGCAACGGGGTTGTGGCCGAAGCTTCGAGCGACAAAGTCGGTATCCCGCCAGGAACTCGAGCGATGCGACGAAGCCATTGCCGCTGTGGGCTTGCAGGGTTTTGAAAGACGCTTGATCAACACCCTTTCGGGTGGGCAACTACAGCGCTGCCTCTTCGCACGCGTCTTGGTGCAAGATCAGCCAGTGATCCTGCTAGATGAACCGTTTAGTGCGATTGATGCCCAAACGCTTGCTGATCTCACGCAAATCATCAAGCAATGGCATCAAGCCGGGCAGACCGTGATCATGGTGACGCATGACATGGACTACGTTCGAGAGAATTGTCCGCAGACGCTGCTGCTCGCGCGAGAATGCGTAGGGTATGGACCAACGAAGGAAGTCCTTACAGAAGGCAACTTAAGACGGGCAGGACAGCGTTCTGCAGCGTTTGATGAAAGTGCACGCTGGTGCCGGGTAGGTATGGTCTAGCGTGGACAGGCTACTGTTGGATCCGTTTACTGAATACGCCTTTATGCAGCGTGCCCTCATCGGTAGCCTGGCAGTCTGCCTCGGCGCCGTGCCTACCGGTGTATTCATGACGCTTCGGCGCATGAGTCTGACCGGTGATGCCATGGCGCATGCTATCCTACCGGGCGCTGCAATCGCGTATCTCATCTCAGGCCTGTCCCTTGTTGGGCTCAGCCTTGGCGGCTTAGCGGCAGGGTTTGTCGTGGCATTACTCGCCGGTTGGGTAGCGCGCAGCACGCATTCTAAAGAAGACTCCAGCTTAGCCTCATTTTGCCTGATTTCTCTTGCTTTGGGCGTGTTGGTTATCTCCCTTAAGCACCGCAACGTGGATTTGTTTCACGTGCTCTTTGGTAACATCTTGGCACTCGACGACGCAGCTCTCTGGCTGCTTGCCAGTATCAGCAGCATCAGCATGCTGATCATGGCCTGTCTGTTTCGCCCCCTGGTGATCGAGTGTGTCGACCCCCATTTCTTGCGCAGCACGGGCCGCGCAAGTTCAATCGCGCACTTCGGATTCTTATTCCTAATGGTGATTAACCTCGTTGCTGGCTTCCATGCTCTGGGCACATTGATGGCCATTGGGATCATGATTTTGCCAGCCGCGGCTGCCAGATTCTGGGCGAAGACTCTGGATGCCACTTTGATCGTCGCTGTACTGATGAGTTTTGGCGGTTGTTATCTTGGCCTGTTGTTATCCTTTCACTTCGATCTGCCTACAGGGCCCACGATAGTTCTTGCGTTCGGTGGCGTGTACATCGTCTCAGTGCTGCTTGGATTGAACGGCGGACTCCTTGAACAACGCTATCCAAAGCGGCATCTCGCCGGCTAAGCCATGCGCCTCGTTTCAACACTGTTTAAGTTGTTTCTTTTGCTGGTATTGCTTGGCGCTAACGATGCTCGAACGAGCGAACTGTTGACAGACAAAGTTGTTGCACGAAATGCTCCGATACGCGTTGTCACGAGCTTCACCATTCTAGAAGACCTGGTCAACGAGCTTGGAGGCGAGTTTGTCAATGTCGTCAATCTGGTGGGTCCTGATGCAGACGCCCACACGTACCATCCTAAACCTTCCGACGCCATTGCTCTGACTCAGGCTGACCTGGTGGTATTCAACGGACTGGCGTTCGAGGGGTGGATGTCACGTTTGATAGAAAACAGTGGCTACGTCAATCGGCAGCTCATTGCCAGTCGCGGGGTGGATATCATCTCGCATGGGGATGAACCCGACCCGCATGCCTGGCAGAGTTTTCGCAACATTCGCGTATACGTTCGCAACATTACTCGCGCTTTGATCGCACAGCGGCCACAGCATGCAGATGCATTGAAGGAGCGGCAGCAGCAATACCTGAATGCCTTGACGGCACTGGAAGAACAGCTGTTGAGTCAGGTCTCAGACATACCAATAAGCAATCGGGTTGTCGTAACAAGTCATGACGCGTTCGGATACCTGGGGCGCGACTTTCAGATTCGTTTTTTAGCGCCGGTAGGGTTCAGCTTTGAGGTGGATGCAACCGCTGCGGATGTCGCGAGTGTGATTGACCAGATACGCGAGCAAAATGTGCGGGCCCTATTCGTAGAAAACATCGCGAGTCCTCGGTTGATTCAACGCATTGCGGATGATGCCGGAATTGCCGTTGGTGGTCCTCTCTATTCCGACGCGTTGAGTGAGGCACAGGGACCCGCAAGTACTTACCGGGAAATGATGCGCTACAACGTTGAGTCGTTAGTCATTGCACTTACTCCGGGTCGTCAACCTCTAGCAACACAGGGCCACGATACGTCGCCTCAAGGAGGCCAGGTTGATGCCCGCTGAGATTCCGGCTGCCAGTCCCGGAAACTCTCGTGGTCGTGTTAAGTCAACGCGATTCATTTTGTTCGGCGGTGCTGCGTGAAAGACATCAAAAAAGTATTTCGGAGTCTCGAGAAAAAGCTGACAGAGTCACGTTGGTTTCAGGACGACTGGGCAATCTTCAATCGTGGATCCTATCTACAACTCTATAAAACGCATTGGTACAACGATAACCAAGGCGGCGTCCATTTTGAGACCTGCATTGAGGCGCCCCAGATCAAACAAAAGTCTTTCCCAGTTTGCCTGCACGCCGAAGAGGACTGCCCGTCGCAATCCCTGTTTATTCAAAAATTTTTGGAATTGGAGGGACATCGCATTCGGGGGTGGAAGGGATATCAGATCATTGGTGAGGGGTATAGCGTTTGTCAGCGAACGCTGCCGCTTAATTTCAAAAATCTGGAAGAACGACTGCTTGGCGAATTCAATCAGCTTCGACAACTCGAAGACGGGATAGATCGGGTACTCAGGGCGCTTTGATGCCAGATCAATCAATGCGGAATAACGCAGAGCGGGAAGTTGAAACGGCGTAACAGTCCCTGCATCGATGTGTGTGAGTTTTCTGGCCCTCATGGTTGGTGTCTAGGTTGCGGTCGTACGCGGCAGGAATGTCAACAGTGGAAAGGCATGAAACCCTACGCTAGAAACATTCTTCGCAAGGAGCTCAAAAAACGGATGTCTCGATTAAGTCGTTAAACGGACGAGTTGCAACCGACGTACTCGCAGTCCATCTTGATCTTCCGCGATTGCATGTGCCGGCCGATGTCGGCTGAGATAGACAGAACCCATTTTGAAAACACTATTCAAACCCCGGCTGCATGCTGTGCTCTGCGCTCTTCTGATGTTGCAAAGCGCAGCTGTCGTCGCCGAGGCGAGTCTTACCAGTTCTTTCTGTGAGCCCGATCGCTCTGTTCGATTTGCTACGTTCAACGTCTTTCTGAACCGTCCAAAACCTGGCCAACTCGGTAAAGACCTTGAAGCAGGCGACCCACAAGCCCGTGCGATTGCGGAGATCATTCAAGAAGTGAGGCCAGACGTCTTGCTGCTGAATGAATTCGACTTTGATGCCAGCGGAAAGACTTTAAAGCGCTTTATACGGTCCTACCTTGAGCAGGCACAGGGCAACGCTCAACCTATTACCTTTTCTCACCTCTATCTGGCGCCTTCCAATACCGGCATTGTGGCGGCTATCGATGTCAATGGGGACGGCGTCATGGAAGGGCCGACAGACGCTTACGGGTACGGACATTTCCCGGGCCAATACGCAATGGCGTTGCTGTCTCGATTTCCCATCCAGGAGGATCGGATTCGCACGTTTCAGCACTTTCTTTGGCGAGATATGCCTGATGCGGCGTTGCCTGACAATCCGACCACCGCCAAACCCGGTGATTTCTATAGTGGCGAGGAGCTAGAGTTGTTCAGGCTGTCTTCAAAAAGTCACTGGGATGTCCCGATTCTAGTCGACTCGACAACCGTGCACGTGCTCGCCGCGCACCCGACACCGGCCGTTTTCGATGGTCCCGAAGATCACAACGGACGACGCAACCACGATGAGATCAGGCTTTGGGCAGACTACGTCGACAACGCGTCTTATCTCTACGACGACCAAGGCATCAGCGGCGGGCTGCCGCCGCAGACTCGATTTGTGATTATGGGCGATTACAACGCCGATCCGGTTGATGGGGACAGCTTCGACCACGCCATCAATCAATTGCTGGGACACCCCCTGATTGATGCGAGCCAGCCGCCGTCCAGTCAGGGCGGAGTGGCCGCAGCGCTGCTCGATGACAACAACCCGCCCCATCGAGGCGACCCGGCGACGGATACCAGCGACTTCTCCCAGAATCTACGCATCGACTATGTGTTGCCGTCTGTATGGGGATTGGACATCAGGCGGAGCGGCCTCTTCTGGCCGACGCCGCAAGATCCGCGCTATCGGCTCGTGGGTGACGGTGATCCCGTCGTGTCGTCCGACCATCGTCTCGTCTGGGCGGATCTGCGTCTCACCCACTGCGCGCCAGGCTCAAACCCCGATCAGTCATAGCGTATCGAGGAAACGCTCCACGGCGTCGTTGAAACGCTCTGGATGTTCCATGTTGGGCAGATGGGCACTGTCCGGAAACTCGACGTTATAAGCCTGCGGCATCCCTTCGCGCATGACTTCTGCCGCGGCAGCCATGAAGGGGATGTCGAGGGCGCCGGTCAGAATCATGACGGGGCACGTTATCTCGGACAAGCGTCGATAAGCGGCTGGCTGTAGATCGTACTCGCGTTTACCCAGTTCTCGGCTTTCGTGTGAAAGCGCCAGCCGGTTCATGTCGTACAGGAGCGCTCGCGCCGTGGGGTCAACGTCCTCCGGGCTTCGACCCGTTCCATCGAACCAGATCTGCGTTTCGAGCTCACAGACGAGATCGAGGTTGTTGTCGCGATCGGCCTGTTCCACTGCCGCGAACTTCTCGGGTGCCGGAACATCCAGCGACAAACCGGACGGACCGGAACAGACCATGACAAGCGCCGCGACTTCCTGAGGATGGGTGAGTGTATAGTCCATCGCCAACGATCCTCCCATCGAACAGCCGATCATGATCTTCGGCCCCGCCATGCCGGCCTCGTCGAGCACAGCCTGCAGGTCGTCGATCGCGCGATAAGATCCTTCCACCGGCTCGCTGCGGCCGTGACCGCGCATGTCGTACCTGACAACGGTGTGCGTGTTTCGAAAGTGATCGAACGCCGCGTTCCACTGGCGGTGATCCGCCACGCCCGCATGGATCATCACCATGTTGCTGCCACTTCCCGCAGTCTCGAAAAAGATCCTGGCATCGCCGGACGATGCGAATGCTTGCCGCGCTTCTGACATTGATCCTCCTCCACAGTGTGTGCAGCGGGTATTCTAAGTAGAGACCTGCGTCGCGTCTCCTCCTGACGACGCTCAATGCACCCGCGAAAGCTGACATGACCCACGTCGAAGCAGTACTCTTACGGCTGCACATCCAGGGAGACATTGAATGCGAGCCGCGGTATTTACGGGTCCAGGGGCCCCTCTGTCCATTCAAGACATCGACAAACCGGAGATTGCCGACGACGAACTCCTGGTTCGCGTGTCGCACTGCGGCATCTGCGGTACGGACATACATGCGTCGAGGGAGGGACCCTTCATGGCGCCTCCGAACACCGTATTCGGTCACGAATTTTCGGGCGAGATTGTCGAGGTGGGGAATGCGGTTGCGAAGGGAGACTTCGCGGTGGGTCATCGGGTGACCTCGCTGCCGTTCATCAAGGATCAGACCATCGGGCTGGGTGAGGTGACGGGCGCCTACGCGGAATACGTGAAGGTTGATCCCGCGAGCGTGGTGCAGATTCCGCCGCAACTGGATGATTTGAACGGCGCGCTGGTGGAACCCCTCGCGGTTGGGCTGCATTCGGTCAAGATGGCTGCCGGGGTTGATGAGAAACGGGTGCTCATCATCGGCGCCGGACCCATCGGGCTTGCGTGTGCAATCTGGTGCCGCTTCTTCGGCGCAAGGAACGTGGTGATCAGCGAAATGTCACCCGCCCGCATCAAGATGGCCAATACGCTCGGTTTCGAAGACATTGTCGACCCGTCCGGGGACGTGCAAGCGCAGTTTGCCGGGATCACGGCAGGGGAACCTGAAATCCAGTTCGACTGCGTCGGCGCACCGGGCATCCTGCAGCAGTGCATCGAACGCGCCCCGCGGCGCGGACTCATCATGGGTATTGGCCTTTGCGACCATCCCGACACTATCGTGCCGCTCGTGGCGTTTTCCAAAGAGCTCAGAATCCAGTGGGCGGTCGCCTACGACAAGGAAGACTGGGATTTCACCATACAGATGATGATTGCCGGACGCGTTGACGGTTCCCCGATGATCACCAACGTGGTGTCGCTGGATGAGCTGCCGGATGTCTTCGAGGCGCTTCGCTCGCCCACGGACCAGTGCAAAGTCATTATTGACCTGAGCCGCTAGTTTGCGGCGCGGTTCTGGAAAGCGAGAGCCGCCTGCTGGAGTAAGTTCCGGAAGAGCCGGCGTGCCTCGCCAGCTTCCTCGCTGTTCTGTCGCCTGAGCAGATGAGAAGTGTGCAGGTAGTACCCAGCCTGGATGACGCTGTACCAGGTGACATCCAGCTCAGCGAGGTAGGTATCTCCCGACAGCTGCGCTTGACCGACATGACTCGCGACAAACGCCAGCATGGATTCGTCGGTGAACCACTCCGTCTCGCCCGCTCGCTCGCGTCGGTGGTTGATGGGGGCAACGTATTCGATGATCGGCCGATTGTCCGTGTTCAGCGGTGCCTGTTTGAGCAAACTGCTCTCCGCCTGCAGCTGGCCCGCGTAGTGCGCGATGAGGGGAACCGTATCCCCTTGTCCCTCGCTGTGTTCCCGGAGCGCCATCCGCGAGGCCTGCATGAGTGGCGCGTTCGTGGCGAGTGGCGTCGAGTCGCGATGCCCGATCAGCGCAAGCACGGGTCTATCTGCCCAGAAGTTGCCGCGCCACATGGTCACCGTGGGAAACACCTCGAGCATCGTTCGAGCAATGATCGCGAGTTCATCCTGCGTCAGCTGGTACAGAGGTAGCCATTGCGCGTACAACCCCCCAGGCCGCAATCGCTCGATCGACGTTTGGTAGTGTTCAACCGAATACAGCGTTCCGGTGCCGGCTTTCCAGGGCACAAACAGATCGCTGATGATGAGATCGTATCCGGCCCGACCACCGCGCAGAACCGTGCGTCCATCTTCGGCGAGCACACGAACGCGCGGATCATCGTACAAACCGTTCGTGTAATCGGAGAAGTACTCACGTGAAGCTTGGATGACAGAGCCCGCAATCTCGGTTACGACGACCTCATCGACGTTGTAGTCGAGCGCCGCTCCGGCGGTGATCCCGGTGCCGAGACCCAGATAAAACACGCGCTCCGGCGCGCCGTGCAACAGTACGGGTAGATGGGTTTGCGCTTCTTGTGTGGTGGTGTCACCGGTGCTACCGAGCGTGTACCAGTTGTTCAGCTTGGTTCTCAAATGCCCGGCCTGCCGCACGACGGCAACTGTCGCATCTGCGCCTTGCCAGACCCGGAGGAGCGTTTCATCCTTCGTGATGCGATCTATTCGAACCACGGGTATTCGGTTGGTACCGATTTGTGCAATCAACAGAAGGACGCCAATCACGGGAACGAATGCCAGGCTTTTACGTTGTGGGGGCTTCTCGAGCGCGAGCCAGATCGCAGCAGCAAGATATAGCCCAGCCATCAAGTGAATGCTGGCCCAGAGGCCAAATGAGCCTAGAAGCACAAACCCGGCCATGACAGAACCGATGATTGCGGCGACTGTGTTTGCAGTCACAAGCCGTCCGACCGTTTCACCGGGGCCGTAGATACCGCTCTCTGCGAGCTTGAAAAGGTAAGGCAGCAGGATTCCCAGTATCGCGACGGGCAGGCCAATCACGACCATGGTCATCCATACGATCTGGCGCATGTACCCGGTAAAGTTCGCATCGCCCCCGATGTACGTGCCGCCGTTAGTCAACGCATTGAAAAGCAAGGGTGAACCTGCAACCAGGATCCCCGTTGCAGTCAGTAATACCGGCAGAAACCAGGATGCGTCCCGGATACGAGATGCACACGCCCGCGCGAGTGCACCGCCGAGGGCCAGTGCCAGGAGAAAAATCGACAGAATGGCTGCGTAGGAGTACGTCGAGTTGTGCAGTACCTGTGCAAACATGCGTATCCACAGAACCTGCAGGCCAAGGGCTGCGAATCCGGATAGCGCAGCAAGCGCCATCAGAGCGCGAGGTGAGTAGGGGTTTTTCCCCAGCTCGCCATCCCCGGGTACAGTAGGTGCAGCATCTGCAACAGCTGGCGTTGCGCTGAATGGATCTTCGGATCGGATGGAGGAGAGGAGGCGACCGTCCACTACGATTGCAATCACCGCAACCATGAACGTTGCTCCCATCGCTGCCAGATACGAGTTTCGAAAGCCAAGCGTTTGCGGCAGAACAAAACCGGCAATCATTGCGCCGCTGGCCGCGCCAAGGGTATTGATCGCATAAACCAGCGAAGCGCGCTTGCCGAGCGTCTTCTTCTGTTGCACAAGAAACTGCGTCATCACGGGCAGCGTGCCGCCCATGAAAAACGCCGCGGGAAAAAACATGACGAAGGCCAGCGCGAACTTGATTACCGTAAATGCGAAGGGTGTACCTTCCAGCATGCCGAACAGCGTCTGATAGAGACTGTCGTAAACCAGAAAAATCCCGAAATAAAAGACGGCGCTGCAGGTGACCCCAAGCTCCAGAAGGCCATATGCCCACAGCGGCCGGCGCAACCGGGTTGCGCGCCGTCCCCAGTATGCGTTGCCAGCGGCGATACCCGAAAAGAAGGCGGCCAGCGTTGCGGCCGCCGCTTGTGCGCTGTTCCCGAAGAGGAGCGAGAGCTCTTTCATCCACAGCACTTCGTAGACGAGCGCCGCCGAGCCGGAGACGAAGAACAAGATCGTCGCGACCAGGACGCTGCGGGCCCTCGGTTCACGGGTCATATCGAGCGGTTGCTACCTTTGTTGTTGGGAAAGCTGTTTGGATGGAAAGCATAACCGGCGCGTGTATCGACATCTATCCTGGTAGTCAGGTGAGGGTCGATGTTAGGTTTGGGTTTGCAAATCATCGGACGTGAAACGTGCGCTTCTCGGTACTGCGTCTGCATCGGGCCATTGGTCTCGGCGCAGCACCATTTCTGTTTCTGCTCGGCCTGACAGGTGCGGTTCTGGTCTGGGAAGAGGAGCTGGACGCTGCTCTGAATCCTGAACTACTCAAGAATAGAGGCCAGATTGAACCGCTCGCACCACACCTCCTGGTCGAGCGCATTGAAGCGTACCTCGTCGAATCTGGTGCGCAGAACGCAAGCCTTAGCTTCCTCGTCTTCCCGCGGTTGCCGGATCGAAGCGCAATCGCTTATGTCACCGGCATCGTTCGAGGCAACCAGCTCCTGGTTGATACGGGAAGCGGTGAGGTCCTGGGGCTGCGCAATACAATTTCTCCGGAGCTGACCAAGCGTGCGGAGATCATCCCGTGGATTTATCAGTTTCACTATTCGCTGACCGCGGGCCAGCTGGTCACCAAGTTTCTCGGGGTGGTGGCGATCATCTGGCTACTCGATTCGCTCATAGCCTGGTATCTGACGACGCCCAGATCGTTCTCATGGGGTGGCTGGAAAGGCGCCTGGTTCATCGCCCGACGCCGGATCGGATACGACCTGCACCGCGCGGTAGGGTTGTGGTTGACTCCGGTATTTGTCGTGCTTGCGACCACTGGTGTGTACTTCAACCTGTATTACGAGGCATTCGTTCCGGTCGTGAACGCGTTTTCCACCATCACCAGGCAGCCGTATGAAGAGAAGCCGGTTGCACCGGCGGTTGATCGACGTATCGACTATGCTGAGGCGATAGCTTCAGGTCGTGCGACGCTTACGTCGAAAGGAGTCGACGTGGATGCCCTTGACTACGTGTCGTGGAGCGAGCGAGCGGGCTACTACGCGGTGGCTTTCTACACCGATCGCGATTTGTCCCGGGATACGCCGTCCGGACATGTTTACGTCAACGGCGATGGTAGTATCCGCCACATGCGCATTGTGGGTGAAGGTACCGTTGGTGATCTTGTTGTTGACTGGCAGTTTCCCCTTCATTCGGGCCAGGCGTTCGGTATGCTCGGGCGATTGGTTATCTTTGTCACGGGCATCGGACTGGCCGTTGTCTCCGTGACAGGAGTTTGGATATTTCTACGGAAACGTCGACAAAAACGGTTCAGAGGCGTTGGCTGGCAACAGGAAGAGGTGAGCAGGCGCTGACTTATTCATCGCAGGGTTGATACTTCGGTAATCCAGCCATCTTCTCGGGGGAGTATTCGCTCGCCCCGAACAGCATGGGATAGTGAAACTCGCGCAACGCTGCATGAAAACCTCGCACGCATTGAATGTAGCGCTGATGATGGGCTCGGTCAGTCGCAGCAAGACGAGTGAGCCAACGTTCGGTCGCCAGCGGCGGTGACAGCAGCGCGGCCACGCCCATCAGGTTGTCCCGGCGGGTAATGCCTGCGCGAAGCTGCGCTGACTCTGATGCAACGAACTCATCTCCCATCTGCTGGAAAGCGTAGTACCACTTCCATTCGAACGGCTGCGTCACCTCGGCGTGGTCACGCCACTCCGGGTGGGACGCGACGAACGGCTCCATGGTGTCTGCCTTGGGTAGGTCCCAGGCGTCGTTGACGGCTTCTCGTTGCGCAAGCAGAAGTTCGCCCCCTGCAGGTACCGGGACGGAAGACTCGACCACAATGCGAGCAGCGGCAGGGACAGCCATCGAAAACAGCAGCCACCCAGCCAGCAGCACCGTTGCGGACGACGAGGCTTGTGTGAACCGGACCGCGACCAGTCTACAAATCACCAGCCAGAAACACAGATGCAGAGCGACTACGGCTGCGACGACCAGGCTCGGCCCAAGTGGCGCGCTGACAAACGCTGCCATAACGGCAAATGGGGTTGCTGAGGCGGCGAACAGTAGCAGGGTGCGGGCGCCCGCTTTGACGAAGAAGGGGCTGCCTTTTGAAGCGCTCGTTGCGCTCAGTAGCTCGTACCGGCCATCGCGCCGCTCCCGGCCGTCGAGATCGTAGAGCAGCAGAATCAGGATGAGCGGTAGCAGCACGGATGTCAGAAATGCAAAATCCAGTCGCCCCAATCGCGACAGCGCCGGATTGCCGGCGTCTGTTTCGTAGATCTGACCCTCCAGCGCGAGCATGCGCACCCTGTGTTGCCACGGCAGCTCTCCGCGCGAGCCGAGGGCGGCAAACGCGAGCGCTGAAGGTGGTTGGTAGGTGACGTGATGTACGTAGTAGGCAGCGCCACCAGCGTCCGGCTGTTGACCCAGGACGTGATCCTGATCGGACTCGGTTTCGCGGACGAGGGTGGAGATTTCAGAGCGCTGCTCGTCGACTTCGAGTTTGCCCGTGATCACTGCATACGAAGCCATCGCGAATGCGAGTACGAGTGACGCGATTACCACGCGCTCTCTTAGCGCATAGCGAACTTCGAGTGCAAGGTTACCCATCCTGCGACCATGCTCCGCGTGATGTTCCGATCCAACCCAGGATGGAGGCGGCAAGCGCCCACATCAGCAGCATTCCGAAGAAAGGTAAGCTGCCCGAAAGTCGATCACTGACGCTTGCAGGCTCCCAGTCAAAGTCTTCCAGGACGCGCCAGTGATGCGCATCTACGCGTGTGCGCTGCTCAGATTGCTGGTCGACGCTGCGATTCACGTCGTCTGCGTAGGTAAGCACTTCTGCATGTACCTTGTTCAGACTCTGCACAAACGAGAAACGCAAAGCTTCAGCAGATCGCAGGAACAGGTGATGTTGTCCGATATTGGTGCTGGCTGTTGTGATGGAAAACGACTTCAGCGCGAGGTAGGGGGACAGCAGGCTGAAAGCGTTGGCGAGTTCTGCCTGTGCAAGTTCCTGATCGAACCGTCGATCCGCGAATCGATTCAGAGTTTCCGTCAGCTCTTCCTCAGCGGCTTCTGCAACGACACCGCGGAAATTGATCGGCAGCTCCTCGACGCTGGACACATCATACTGAGCTAACAGCTGCGCCCGCAGCTTTGCGAACGAAGGGTCATTGGCGTTGTGTCCATCGCCGACGTCTCGCAACTCGCGGGCGATCTCCAGGTCACTCTGCACTTTCCCGGCGAGCGGCGCCCAGGCGTCTGCTGCGCTGCTGGCGATGCGTGGCAACAACACGTTCAACACCATCCAACAGGCGAGCAGGGCCAGCAATGATGTCGAGGCGCGCTTGCTCCACACCGAGCACGCTGTGATCAAAAACACCCAGCACAAGAGATATACCGCGTATCCCAGCCAGAAGGTCAACGCAATCCATCCGTTCTCACCCTGGAGCCAGGCGTTGCCCGCGACGAATCCCAGTGGCACCAGAGTTGCAAAAGCCAGCGCTGCCAGCGCCAGGGATTTGCCCAGCCAGAACGAGCCCGGATTGACGGCCATTGTGAACACCAGCTGGTCGGTACGCGTTTCGCGCTCGCGCGCGAGGCAGGCAAAGCCGACCACAATCAATAGGAGCGGCACGAGCAGCTGGTAAGTCAGCGCGGGAGATAAGAACGCGTATGGCCCGGCATCGGCTTGTGTGTATCGGGGTGAGAACGTCGCCGAATTCTGTTTGTGGCCTTCGAGAAACATGACCGTTCCCGTATACGGGTCAACGCCCGGGTCCGCTGTGGCGAGGGGCGCTGGGGCCCGGAATACGTAGTGCCCGTAGTGGATCATCCGATGGGGATGACGTGCCGGCTGGCTGCGAAAAGTCTCTTCGGCGATTGCTTGAAGCTGAAGGCGTGCCTCTCGTTCGGTCTCGATACGGATGGCGGTTGAAACGAGCGAGGTGATCACCAGTATAAAAACCACAGCGGCAGCTGCTACAGCCGTCCTGGAACGCAGCCAGAAACGCCATTCTTCCCGTGCGATGCGCACCACCGCGGCTTTGTCCATCACAGGTGACTCTCCGTGAACTTTCGATGTACCTCGTCCGCGGAAATGGGATTGCCAGCGGAGGCTCGAAAATCGCCAACCATCTGACCTTTCTGCAAGAGACCGATGTGGCGTGCTACCTGACACGCCCCGTAGACGTCGTGGGTGACCATGAGAACCGTCGTCCCCTCGCCGGCGAGCGCAACGACGAGGCTGTTAAACTCATCTATTGCAACCGGGTCGAGGCCGGATGTCGGCTCATCCAGCAGCAAAATAGGGGCATCGCGCAGGATTGCCAGCGCAATGCCGACTTTTTGTCGCATGCCCTTGGAGTAGGCCTCCAGACGACGGTCTCTGGCGCTGGCTGCAAGGCCTACCATGTCCAGCGCGCTGTCGATTCGAGCGCGGCTGTTATCTGCCTTTGCCAGGGAGAGGAAGTAGTCGAGATTCTCCCGGGCGTTCAGGTGAGGATACAGGTTGGCAGCCTCAGGCAGATAAGCGACCTGTTTGTGTATCGCCTTGATGTCTTCGTGGACGGACTGACCGTTCACTCTTGCGACGCCGCTCGTTGGGGTGACGAAACCAAGGAAGGTGAGTAGCGTGGTCGACTTACCCGCGCCATTGCCACCGAGCAGAGCGAAGATCTCGCCCTGCGCGATGCTGAACTCCACGCCGCTCAGCACCTGGTGACCGCCGCGATCGACGGTCAAGCTTTCCGCTGTCAAAACGGGTTTTGGGGGCGAACTGTTCATAGGTAACTCAGCCAGGGTCGTCTGTGTTTGTTGTTATGTTTGTATGTTGCAAAGTACTTTGCGATGGGATAGTGCACAAGTATCAGCAGGATTGCGCCAACCCAGATCGAGCCAACGCCATCCAGACCGAACCGATCCCCGTGTGTCGGGCCGAATAGCAGATACAGAATCCAGTATGCGACCAATAAGACATACAGATGCAGAATGTAGATGAACATCGGAACGGAGCCGAAGTCCCGTATGGCATCCAGTATCTTGATAGAGCTGCGGAACGATTCGATCCACGCCAGCACCAGTAACCCGATGCCCAATGTGACGAGCAGAAAATCGAGCGACGGCGGGTATTTTGTATAGTTCAGGAAGGACATTAGTGTTCGCACAACGTCGTCCTGCACGGTCCAAGGGAGCGTCTCCCCGTAGAGATTCAAGCCTCTCAGCAACAGCAGCAGCGCGAGACATGCCAGGCCGATCCCGACAAGATATTTACGTCGTGTCGATACGGTCATCACTCGAGCGTAAAGCGGTCCCGCGAAGTAACCGAGAAGAATGACGCCGAACCAAGGCAGCACCGGATAAGACAACGAGATCGTCAAGGGGCCAATCTGACCCAGTTCACCCGGATCGTGGAGAATGGTCCAGGGTATGTAGCCGAACTCACCGGGTTCGAAGTGAATTGGCTCCAGAAGGTTGTGTCCAAAGACGATCAAGAAACCGAGGCCGCCGATCCACCAGTAGTTGAGGCGGCATGCGCCGGCAAGCAGGACCATGCATGCGCCAATGGTGAAGAGCACTTGCAGGAAGAGAAACGAGGGATAGCTGTCGACCCAGACGAAGTAATAAAGAACAACCTCGATGGCGATGATGACCAAACCCCGTTTGAACAGAAAACCGGAGGGTGATCTCTGCTCGTCGGGACGGGGGTGTGCGTACAACCATGCCGACAATCCTGCCAGGAAGATGAATATCGGCGCGCAAAAGTGGGTCAGAAAACGCGTGAAAAAGAGGTCCGGATCGATGTGGTCATGGATCGGATCGCCCGTGCGCACATGCATGTAAAAACGCTCGCGAACGTGGTCCAGCATCATCAGCAGGATGACAAGACCACGTACGATGTCGATCGACGCGATACGGGCAGGGGGATTTTCTCCGGACACGGCTTTCACCCGTCAGTTCAACAAGCGAGGCGTAGTACCCGAGTGCTACGCCTCGCGTCCAGTTTAAAACGAATATGCCGCGGTTAGGCGCCAGCGACGGGGCGTGCCCGGTCCTACCCAGACGTCCGCAAATGAGTTCGTGTAGAACGTCTCATCGAACGCGTTGTCCAGGTCGAAGCGCAGCGTAAGTCGGTCAGTCGGCTCGATCTGTCCAAAAAACCTTGCGATGGTGTAGTCAGGCAGTTCGAAGTCA
The DNA here is from genome assembly GCA_028285415.1 of Pseudomonadales bacterium. Taxonomy (GTDB): domain Bacteria; phylum Pseudomonadota; class Gammaproteobacteria; order Pseudomonadales; family Azotimanducaceae; genus UBA4421. The sequence goes on along the minus strand of JANQPF010000009.1, from coordinate 302,371 downwards.
GACGTAACAAAACCGGCGCGTTCATCAGTGTATTGAACACCAGCACCAACTTGCGCAGGCATACCGCCAACTTCGAAACGCTGGCTGATCTGCAGGCTCAGCTGGTGTTCCGGCGAGTTGATCAACGGATCGCCTTTTTCGATTACGCCAAATCCGTCGGCGTCGGGATTGCTTGTCGTGTATTCGGCGTCTGTGAAGGCGTAGGAAAACCAGACGTTGAATCCGTTCTCGAACGCAACGTCCGCGTCAATCTCAATGCCCTGGCTCTCAGCTTCACCCGCATCGATAGAGAAAAAGCCGGTGACAAAGTCTCGGTCGTCGTTGACCAGTATGTTGCTCTGCTCGACGTCGAAGAGTGCCACGGTCAGTGAGCCTGAAATGCCTTCGGAAAACTGAGCCAGATCCAGCTTCAATCCAATTTCGGCTGACTCCGTGATGTTGGGGTCAAACTGATTGCCCTGGAAATCGGAGCCGGTCTGTTGGCGGAAGCCTTCGCCGTAAGAAGCGTACAGACTGACTCCATCGTTGACTCGGTAGACGACGCCGAACTGTGGAGAGATGCGGTCGTCGGACGAACTGGTCGTGGCTGCCGGGGAGGCCAGCAGGTTGGTGAGATCTTGCTCGAAATCGTCCCAGCGCAGACCCAGTCGAATCTGCAGCTGATCCGTGAGATCAATCTGATCCTGGATGTAGATACCAAACCCGTCCAGGTCCTCTTCTCTGTCCGTGTTTGGTCCGGGAACGGGTCGTGCGTATTGACCGTAGACCGGATTAAAGACATCAAGGAGTAGAAACTCTTCGGGGTCCAGGAGGCTGACATCCGTACCTGCGGAGCCGGGTCGGTAACGGAGAATGAACAGGCTGTTTTCGAACCGGTCATAGTCAGCTCCGATCAGCAATCGGTGACGCACAGAGCCCACTTCGAATTCACCGGCCACTTCCGCGCGAGCGACAAAGTAGTCCGATTCGAAGTCTCGCTCGCGGAAAAATCTGGAGACGTTGCGCCCATCGAGAAAATAAGTCTGTCGGCCGCCGAAATTTGGCTCGGAAGCGTCGCCCTCAAATGATGTATCTCTGTAGCCGAGCCCCGCAAGCAGGCTCCAGTTGTTGGAGAAGTTGTGCTGCAGTTCCAACTGATGCCCAACCACTTCAGTTTCGATCGGTCCGTCTCCGGGCTCTCCCACAAAGGTATCGCGAGGTGAGAAGCCGAACGCGTCGGCATACACAACGCCGCGGTCAAAGGGAATTTCCTGCTCGGTGTACTCCAACTCATAGGTGATGCTGGTGGCATCGGCAATGTCCCAGGTAATCGACGGATACAGCCCGCGCTTTTCAGTCTCGACGGTGTCGCGGAAGCTCTCTGCGTCCTCGTAGAATCCAACGAAACGGATACCGATTTCGTCGTTCGAACCCGCCACGGTCTGAAAATCGCCCTCGAAGCGCATCTGGTCCCAGCGACCGAAGGTGGCGCGAACGTCACCGCCTTTCTCGAACTGTGGTCGTTTGGTAACGAGGTTAACGGTGCCGCCAGGTTCACCGCGACCAAAAAGTGCCGAGCGCGGCCCCTTGAGCACCTCCACGGTCTCGATACCGACAATGTCTCGTGGACCGGCGAATCCGCGTCCCGCGTTGAATCCGTTGACTAGAAACCCGCTCGGCAGGTTGATGTCACCTGAGAAGCCGCGAACCGAAAAGCTGTTCCACAGGCCGCCAAAGTTATTCTGGCGGGCGACAGATGCCGACAGATCCAACGCATCGTCCAGACTGATGGCGCCAGCTTCGCGCAGCAGTTCCTCATCGATCAGTTGATCGGCAGTTGGGTTTTCGAGGGGGTCGATGTTGCCTTGATAAGCGCGGCGCTTACCCAGTACAAAAACTTCCTCGACAATTGTCTCATCGTCGCTTGATGGGGCGGTTTCTGCTGCGACAGGCACTGTGCAGGGTATTGCCAGAGCGGCCGCGATTGCGAGCGCCACTGGCCTGGAGATGTGTTTGTCCATTTCACTCTTTCTATCAACGGTTGAAATACCGGCAAGCCGTAAACACCTCACACCGATCGGCTGATGCGATGCTTGGTGGTGTTTCGTCTTTGCTGGGGGGTGACGTTATAACATATCAATCTGGTGTGGTCTTGCCGAAACTACGTCGGACTGTCATCGTTGCCTCATCTGCCTGAGAGGAAGCCCGGTGACTCGATCTACATCAAGTTCACGCATCTGATGTTCTCCCGTCGTCAGTGTCTGTTCGCAAGCGCTGCCATTCTGGCAAGCCCGCTTGGCCGCGGTCAGACGCTTGATGCAAACGTGACCGGCGCTACGTGGCAAGCGGCCGCACCGTTGCCGATCAATACCCAGGAACTCTACAGCTGCGTGCACCGGGGCCGACTCTACGTCGCTGGCGGCATCGCCGCGCGCCTCGGCGTGCCGTACTTCACGAGCGCGAGTTATGCCTACGATCCACGATTGGATCGTTGGGATGCGCTGCCTGATCTGCCGGAAGATCGCCACCATGCCGCGTTGGTGAGCACCGGCACGCGCCTCTTCATGATCGGCGGTTTCAATGGAGGCTACACGGACGTCTGGCGCATGCGGGACACGGTGCATGAGCTGACGGAAGCAGGTTGGATCAGCGTTGGCGTCCTGCCCAAGCCACAGGCGGAAGGTGTTCTCGCCTGTCATGCCGACGGCGTTGTACACTTGGTGACGGGACAATCCCCTCGTGGCAGCGCAAACAGCAAACGTAGTGACCACAGTGAGATCACCGATCACTGGCAATGGGACGCTAGCGGTGAATGGCAACCAGCTGCACCGATACCAACTGCGCGCAATAGCGCAACCGGCGGGTGGCTTGGCGATCAGCTGATTGTGACGGGAGGGCGCACCGCGCAAGGCAATCTTGCGGTGACGGAGATATACGATCGAAAAGCAGATCGCTGGCGCGAAGCGGCTCCACTGCCGCTGCCACAGGCGGGCACCGCCAGCGTGATGGTAGACGACGGTCTCATCGTTTTCGGCGGTGAGATTTTCCAGCCAGAGGCCAGAGTATTCCCGAATGTGTGGCGCTATGTGATGAGCCGTGATCTTTGGCTGTCGCAGCCAGATATGCTGACGCCAAGGCACGGTATCGGCGCCGGATTGATTGACAACAGGGCCTACGTGATAGGCGGCGCGACCAAGCCGGGTGGCAGCGGTACGAGCAACCTCAACGAGGTGCTCGTGCTGCCGGAGAGTGCTTAACCTGACGCGGTAGCCTGTTAGTGGGGAGAGGAGACAAACATGAATCGCAGGAACTTCCTGGGCGCCACCAGCGCTTTGCTGCCGGCGGTAACCGCCAGTGCGGGTTATACCCCGACGCGTTACCCACACCCGGACCGGGTGGTGATCGATCCCGCCTTCAGCGGCTTCATCGGTCAGACACCCATTCAGCGACTCTTTACCAGCCGCGACATGTTCTGGGCGGAAGGCCCGGCCTGGCATGCGGCCGGCCGGTTTGTAGTCTGGAGTGACATTCCTGCCAACCTGCAGTATCGGATTCTCGAAGAGGACAATCACGTATCGGTGTTCCGCCGACAGTCGAATTTCAGCAACGGGAACACGTTCGATCTCGAGGGGCGCCAGATATCGTTTGAGCACGATACACATCGGGTTGTGCGTTATGAGCTGGATGGCACGGTCACCGTCCTGGCGGAAACGTATGGCGGGAAACCGCTGAACGCGCCGAATGATGGCATTGTGCATCCGAACGGCGACCTCTGGTTTACCGATCCCGGCTACGGCAGCCTGGGTGCTTACGAAGGCCACGAAGACAAGACGGGCTCTCCGCAGCCGCATCAGAAAGAAGCCGTTTATCGGTTGGACATGAAGTCGGGAAAGTTGCACCAGGTAGCAGACGATATCTATAAGCCGAATGGCATCTGCTTCTCCCCGGACTACTCCCGACTATATGTGGCCGATACCGGAGGCTCACACTACGGTGCGGCGGCCCCGGCCGTGATCAGAACCTGGGAAGTGGTTGATGCGCAGTCTCTCAGAGGAGGTCGGGACTTTACGTCGATGGCCATGGAACTCGACGGCGAGATGAAGCAGGGGTTTGCCGACGGCATACGCTGCGACACCGACGGCAACATCTGGTCGAGTGCAGGCTGGGTTGGGGATGGCTATGACGGGGTGCACATCTTCAATCCCGAGGGTGAGCGGGTCGCCCAGATCCGGCTGCCGGAAATCTGTGCCAATCTCTGTTTTGGCGGGGTGAAACGCAATCGGCTCTATATGACCGCCAGTCAGTCGATTTACGCCTGTTACGTGCATGCTCAGGGTGCACATTTTTGTTGAGAAGCTACCACGCTGGGGAGAGACCTGACTTGCAACGCCTATCGATCATCATTCTGCTCTCTACCGTTTCCCTGGTTTCAGGGTGTGACCGGATTCAGACCATCTATCAGGCAGCGACCTACGAAATCACGCTGGCGGATGCGACACAGGAAGACACGACGACGACGGACGTGGGCGCCACCCGGGATGCGAACGGCAAGAGCGCCACGCTGCTCTCGGCTTTCTTTGGGTTGGATGATGCACTGCCGGATCTCGCTGATCGCGTCATCTGTGACGGGGCGTCGGGGAAGGACGGCATGCCGGTCATTTTTTCGCACGAGATTGATTTCTCAACGCTGCAGGCCGGTGACTTCCGGATCGTGTCCGAGTCCGGTGCGGTCGGGGAGATGACCTGCGTTACGCTGGCGCCCGCCGATGACGATGGTGAACTCAGAACGGTGCTGACAGTGGGGCAGTTCGGCAGCGCCGAAGATCAACCGGCGAGTGTTGAGATAACCGGCAACCTGCTGTCGATGGACGGGCAGGTGAATTTTCGGGGTGCGAACACTGAGGTAACGCTGCTGGAGGCGGGCCCGACGCTGCAGCTGGCCGAGGTTGTCCCGGATACAGCGTGGCATCTCGACAAGGCGGCCACCGCCATTCGATTCGGTGGTGGCAGCGGGTGTCCGGCAGGCACGAAACAGGTCGTTCGCGTCACCTGGGCCGGCGGTGTCACCAAACCCGGTGGTGGAGATATTGATGACAAAGAACGCTCCGCCTACAGGGTGACGCTGACAACCGGGGAAGGGGAAACGCTGGAGGTGGCGCCGTTTGCCATTGGTGATCTGGGCGACGGCGACAACAATCACGAACTCTGCCTGGACCGTGAAGGTGTCCCATCGTTGGTGCAGTTCCCGGCAGGTCTGGTGACGGATCCCCGGGAAGACCTGAATCCAGCCACCCGCGTGAACGTGACCCCCGGTTAACGGTGCGGCGCGGACGCTTACGCGCCGGGGAGACTCACTTCGCGTTCAGCCCGCTCGAACCAGCCGATCACGGCCTGCAGGTAATCCTCTCCGTAGAGGCTGCGGAAGCGTTGCGTTTCTTCCCGTTGTTCGTTGCGCCACACAGCCAGGCGTTCAGCCACGAAGGCAGGTGTCAGCGGGATGCCACATTCGACGGTGATGCAGTGCTGCCACTGCTCGTAGTTCTCCGGAAAAGGCGTTGACATCATGATGCGTGGACTCTAAGCGGGTGAATGGTGAGGCGGAATGCCAGTCGACATCTGTGTTATAACATAACGGATCCCGTATTCAGTAATACCCAATCAGGAGTTGAAAGGTAGTTATGACCGATCTCACGGCAGCGGTGGCAGAAATGCCCGACATTGCGTCACGCGAACACTTGCACCCCCAGGGCACGCTAGACTGGGTTGGCATGAGCAACGTGCATGTGCCGCTCCATGTATCGGATGAAGGCAAGGTCCACGGCGTGTCTGCCAAAGCACAGATATACGTCAATCTGGAGGACCCGCAGGCAAAAGGCATTCACATGTCCCGCTTGTACCTCATCCTCGACGCCAGCGCCGAGGCGCACGCGCTCACGCCCGCAGTCATGACTGAGGTGCTTGGCGACGTCCTCGATTCGCACAATGATCTCAGCTCGAAAGCGTTCATCCAGTTCGACTTCGAACACCTGTTGCGACGCCCCGCGCTTTTGTCGGACAACGCCGGTTGGAACAGCTACCCGGTGTTGCTCAAAGGCACCTTCATTGATGGTGAGCTGCACATTGAGCTTGGTGTGACGGTCCGTTACTCCTCAACCTGCCCATGCTCCGCGGCGCTGTCCCGGCAGATCATCCAGACTCAGTTCGACAAAGATTTTGCCGGAAAGAGCTCAGTATCCGCGGCGGACGTCAGAGCCTGGCTCGGTACGGAAGAGGGGATTGCAGCGACTCCCCACTCCCAGCGCAGCGAAGTGCACATCCTCACGCGTCTGGAGCCGGGCATCACCGAGTTTCCGATTTCGGGACTGATCGAGCTGGCTGAGGAGACATTGCAAACTGCTGTCCAGACAGCAGTCAAGCGCGAGGACGAACAGGAGTTCGCCAGACGTAACGCCGCCAACCTGATGTTCTGTGAGGACGCCGGACGGCGCGTTCAGAAAGCCTTGAACAACGAGTCCCGCTATCGCGACTTCTGGGTGCGGGTTGAGCATATGGAAAGCCTGCACCCGCATGATGCTGTGAGTGTGTTCACCAAGGGTGTGACGAACGGGTACCTGCCGATTCCCTGATGGCGCTTCGTCGCGCCCTCAGCGCTGCTGCGGGAGCCCTCAGCTCTGCTGCCGGAGCCCTCAGCTCTGCTGCCGGAGCCCTCAGCTCTGTTGCCAGAGAGGAAACGGGTCGGGCAACGTCTTCCAGTAGGACTTTCCGCGCAGCACCTCTTCTTCGCTCAAGAGGCAGCTGTCCAAGGCGTTGACCATCTGTTCCTCGTCCAACCCCTGGCCGATGAACACGAGCTCCTGACGCATGTCGCCAAAGGGCTCAACCCACTGTTTCTCGATTGAGGCGAGGTAGTCTGCGTCTGTCGGCCAGTTGGATTTGGGGACAGCCTTCCAGAACATGCCCGCGAATCCATAGTGCGCAATCCCACCGGCCTGGCTCCATTGCCCGGCAAACTCCGGTCGACTTGCCAACCAGAAGTAACCCTTGGAACGAATCAGCTTGCCGTATTTTTCTGTACCGTGAAGAAACTCGTAGAACTTCTCCGGATGGAACGGGCGGCGGGCAACGTAGCTGAAGCTGCCGATGCCATACTCTTCTGTTTCGGGTACATGCTCGCCGCGCATCTCCTTAAGCCAGCCCGGTGCCTGTTGGGCGCGCGCAAAATCGAATAGTCCCGTGTCCAGCACGGCATCGATGTCGACGTCACCCTTGACGATCGGAATGATGCGCGCGTCGGTATTGAGCGTTTGCAGAACGGCAATGAGGCGCTCGACTTCCGTATCTTCGACGAGATCGGTTTTGCTGACGAGAATGACGTCGGCGAACTCGACTTGATCGACCAGCAGGTCCGCTACGCTGCGCTCGTCGTCCTCACCCAGGGACTCTCCCGTCTCACGCAGATACTGGGCGGCGTCGTAGTCTTTCAGGAAATTCACGGCATCGACAACCGTCACCATGGTGTCCAGTTTGGCGACGTCCGATAGCGACACACCGTCTTCGTCGGCAAACGTAAACGTCTCCGCCACCGGCAACGGTTCGGATATGCCGGTGGATTCGATCAGCAGGTAGTCGAAGCGTCCGTCGTTTGCGAGCTTGGTCACTTCCTCCAGCAGGTCTTCCCTGAGCGTGCAGCAGATACAGCCATTGCTCATCTCCACCAGTTTCTCTTCGCTGCGATTGAGAGAGACCTCATTCTGCACCAGTGAAGAATCGATATTGATTTCACTCATGTCGTTGACGATGACGGCGACTTTCTTGCCCTGCCGATTGTTCAATACGTGGCTCAATACCGTGGTTTTGCCCGCGCCGAGGAACCCCGACAGGACGGTGACAGGGAGCGTACCCGGAATATTGCTTTGCATGAGTCTCAGGTCCTTACGTTATGAACGATTGAGAAGTTGAAAGTGGGACGCAGCGGTGGCCCCGGTTTGCTTGAGCGTTTTTTAGTTGTCTGGCGTCGGAGGTCATTGTGTCGCCTCTCGCGCTGCAACGATCACCGAAACGCTGTTGGAAAATCCGTCCGTCTCCGACCCGTTCTCATGCCTGCCCTCTGCACTGGCGATGAGCAGGTATCTGCCCTTGGTTGGGAGCGTGAACTGACAGGTGCCTGCCTGGTCGGTGGTGCACACGCTCATCGGTTCATCGTGGCCCGCGCCCCCTTCGGCGTGAAGTTCTACCTTCTGTCCGCGCCTGGGTTCGCCGTTGCCGAATACTCTTATCCGCGCGGGCTTGCCTGTAACCAGTTCGTTGGGATGATCGACGAACAGGATCTCCAGAGGGTCTCCGCTTGCGGCAAGCACTTCCCGGCTCGGTGTACCCAGCGTCACGTATGCGATGGCTTTGTTGAAATAGACTCGTGAGCTGATGATCTCGTCTTCACCGTTGGCGAAGGCGGCGCGCGTACCAGGCTGCCAACGGCTTTCTCCGCCAACCTTGATCTGTGTCCAGGCCATGTTGGCTTCCTCGCCTTCCAGGCGGTAGGTGCCAGGGGCATCGATCTCGAGTTCTCCGACGGTTCGGGTTTTGCCCAGAAATAGAAAGGGAATCGATCTTTTAACGCCGTCCGGTCCGACAGACCACCATTGGTAGTAGCTGCTGGGCGCTGAGCCGGGTTGAAACCGCCTGTCGCTGAACGTGTGATCAAAGCTCACCCAGGCACTATCGGCCGATTCGACAAAGAAGTTTGGCGCAAGCCACTGCTGATGTGCTTCGCTCTTCGGCGCAATGCCTGCCACCGCGAAAAATAAGAGTGCGGCTGCGATGTTGAAGCTCGGTTTCTGGCGGAGGAGTGTTGTCATCTGTCGTGTCCGTTAGTGATAGCCAGCCGTTGTGTCGATTGCTTCAGCAAGCCCGCGCAGGTACGCCGCGACGTGCGCGCCCGAGCGGTTGTGTTCGGCAATGGCAATCAGCTCGAGTGCAAGCGCTTCGGCAATGAGCGGGGCTTCGATCCACTGTCCCTGCGCAGCCTGCACGCCGGCGCTGATCGCGAGACGTGCCCGGTCTCTGTCCGCGTTGGTGACGTCGCTGACGATCTCGCGGGCGTCTTCCGGGCTGAGCGCGGTCTTCTGGACCTTCTTCACGAGAGTGCCACTGCATAGAGCGTTTCGTAGTCTTCCACCGAGGCAGGGCGTGGGTTGGTGAACGTGCAGACGTCTTTGGCGGCGTGCTGCGCCAGCGCCGGTATGGCCTCGCTCTGCACGCCCATTTCGCCAAGATTGGCAGGCAACCCAAGCGATGCGTTGAGCTCACGAATGTGATCTGCCGGATCTGCGCTTGCATCAACCCCCATGGCTCTGTTCAAGCGCGCGTACTTGTCGCCGACGTGATCGCGATTGAAATCGAGAATGGTCGGCAGAATGACAGCGTTGAGCGTGCCGTGGTGAAGTCTCAGATTCTGGTCGGCACCGCATGCATGGCTCATGGAGTGTACGGCGCCCAATCCTTTGCTGAATGCCATGGCACCCTCGGTTGCCGCCATCATCATGTGCCACCGGGCGTCTTGGTCGCTGCCGTCACGTACCGCGCGTTGCAGATTGCCCTCGCGGATGCCGCGTTTGATTCCGTCGCAGCCTACGGCTTCTGCCGGAGGGTTCACCTCCGGTGACAGGAGCGCCTCGATGCAGTGCGTCATGGCGTCCATGCCGGTGGCAGCGGTCAGCTGCGGTGGCAAGCCCAGGGTCAACGAAGGGTCGCAGATGGCGGTGCGGGGAACGAGGTTGCGACTGATGAGGATGAGCTTTTCGCCGTTGTCCATAATGATGACAGAGCCGCTCGACACTTCGCTGCCCGTACCGGACGTGGTCGGGATGGCAATGAGCGGGGCTACTTCACCAATCTTTTCGACGCCGCCGAGGCCGGCGGTATACTCAATGAGATCACCTTCGTGTGTGACAGCCAGTGCCACGGCCTTGGCAAGATCCATGGACGAACCGCCGCCGAGGGCTACCACGCCGTCGCAATCGGCATCGTGGTATCTTGAGACCGCATCCGCGACAGCGGCCTGCGTTGGATTCTCCGGGGTGCCGTCGTAGATGGTCAACGCCGCGTCGTTGCCGAGATGACCCACCAGATCGTTGACCATGCCGAGCTCAACCAGACCCCTGTCCGTGCATAGCAAAGGGCGCCGGATGCCGTGCATGCTGAGCACCTGGCCGAGCTGTTGGCTCGCGCCGTGGTCAAAGAGGGTCTGGGTCATGAAGGTCAGCGTGGCCATGTGTCTATCCCGAGTTGGTTCCCATCCGCGAAAGCGGACCGGTGATGGTACAGTTTTTGTTATGTTATATCATTCGCCGGTAGCTGACGGAGCAGACGAAATGCCTGAACACGACCCATCGCAGAAGGAAGGTCCGATCGAAATCTTCGATGCAGTGCCGCGGCCGGTGACCTCTTTCGCCGCAACGCTTGTCGAGCGTCGTGCACTGGCGGCAAGCCTCGAGGTGCCACTCATTGGCCGGGAGCGCCCTGCGACCGATTTGCGGCGTGAGCGTGCGGTCGAGCAAATTGCTGACATTCCGGGTTTCGAGCCCTGGCTCGCATGGGTTGGGCACTGGACTTCCCGATTCGGCGAGCTGAGTGAGGCTGCGGCCGTGAGTCTGCGCATGTCCCATTCCCGTCATGCGACCTGTCCCAGGTTCCACATGGATGCGGTGCGTCTGCGCCTCATCGCCACGCTGCTGGGACCGGGCACCGAATGGCTGCGAAGCGAACACGTGGCGCGCGCTAACGATGGCAGCATCGACCAGACACCTGCGCCTGACACCGTGCAGCAATTGGCGCCCGGTAGCGTTGGTATTTTCAAGGGTGCAGCATTCGACCCGGTATCCCGCTGCGGTGTCGTGCATCGGTCACCTCAAGAGCGGGTAGATCGTGTGGTCATGACCATGGACATTGCGGCGTAGATGACTGACTCTCGCATCCCCATTGCCGTGCTGACCGGCTTTCTCGGCAGCGGCAAAACAACGGTCCTGCGCCATCTGGCGGAGACGAACGAACTGAGTCGCACGCTGATCCTAGTGAACGAGTTCGGTGAGGTCGGATTAGATCATCATCTCATGACGCCGATTGCCGATGACACGCTCGTGGCGATCGATAGCGGCTGTATCTGCTGCACCATTCGTGCGGACCTGGCACAGACGCTGGCTGCAGCGCCGGGTCGCTATGCCCGTGGAGGTGAGCGCTGGTTTGACCGCGTGGTCATCGAAACGACCGGCATCGCGGATCCAGCGCCCGTGCTGCAGACGATCCTCGGTGAACCGTCCGTGAGCAGGCACTATGCGTTGGCAGGTGTGGTCACAACGGTCGACGCTGTGAATGGCCTCGCCAGCATCGACAGTCATCCTGAAGCCCTCAAGCAGGCGGCCGTTGCTGATCGGGTATTGCTCACCAAAACCGATCTCGCGACACAGACCGAAATCGCGCCGTTGCTCGACCGGCTCCAAGACATTGCGCCGTCGGCGCCGGTTTCATCTGTGCTGAATGGTGTGGCCAACGTGGACTGGCTCTTTGCGGGTGGCAGCTATGCGCTCGATGGGAAACACCCCGATGTCGAAGGCTGGCTCCGTGCCGAGCGTGCTTCTGCTGAAGCTCACCATGACCACGATCACGGACATCACGACCGCAATCGCCATGGCCGCATCCAGGCGAGCTGTCTGACGTTCGATGACCCCGTGGACCCCGCATCTTTTGAAGCGTGTCTTGCGTCGCTCATGCTGTTCCGCGGTGCGGATCTGCTGCGCGTCAAAGGGATCGTCAACGTCGCCGGCATGGATAAGCCTATGGTCATCCACGGCGTGCAGCACGTGTTTCACCCGCCAGAAATACTGGACCAATGGCCCAGTCCAAATCGGAGCACCCGCATAGTGATGATTGCCCGGGACCTGAACCACGCGGAGCTGCGTGAGTGTTTTGCCGGATTGGGACTGGAGGCGGTCTCCAGTCCCGTATGACGTCAGCCCCTGGTGCACGGTGCCCTGTCGCATGTTTCGTCGTTGATATAACATATCTTTTTTTGGCTGCCATGCGCTTCGTCACGGGCAAGGTCCGTGCTTCGTCGTCGTAAACTGCATGATTCATACAACAAATCAGAGACTTCGGGAACGAGACAGATGTTGAAACGCCGCAGAGCCGCACGCATGTGGGATGTATGCGCAGCCACCTTGACTTCGGCCTGTCTGATTCACTGTCTGGCATTGCCGCTGCTGGCAAGCCTGGCACCTGTCGCCACTCAGCTGGTCGACAATCATCTGCTGCACGTGGTGCTGGTGTTCCTTGCAGTACCCGTCACGCTCTGGGTGGTCTGGGGCGAAGGGATTGTCGGAGATGGTTTGATCTTCACACCTTTGGCGCTGTCAGGATTAACCCTCATGATCGCTGCGGTGACCATTCTGGAACCCTATGAGGTTGTGCTCACGGTCATCGGCGGGAGCATGCTGGGCGGTGCGCATCTGTGGCGCTGGTTCCGGCACCAGGGACCCATGGAAAGCCGGGTAGTGAGCGACGATGCCTGAGGGCGCTCGCGGCGAAACGGCAGCGCAGGTCATCGACATTGATGCCCTGACGTTCAGCTACGGGTCACGGAAGGTCGTTGATCTCGAACAGTTCCAACTTGCTGCCGATGAGAGCATCGCCGTCATCGGCTCATCCGGGTGCGGCAAGACGACGCTGCTCCATCTGCTGGCGGGGCTTTTACAACCCGCCACCGGCAGCATCCGCATTCTTGGACACGACATCACGGCGATGAGCGGCGCGCAGCTCGATCGCTTTCGCGGCGAGCACATGGGCATGGTGTTTCAGCGGCTGTTTCTGATGCCGGCGCTCAGCGTGCATCAGAACATAGCGCTCGCGCAGCGGCTTGCCCGTAAGCCGCGGGACCATGCGCGGATTGACGCACTGCTCGAACAGCTCGGTATCGCCGAGGTTTCGCATCACAAGCCCGGGATGTTGAGCCAGGGACAGGCGCAGCGGGTTGCCATTGCGCGAGCCCTGGTCCACAGCCCTGCGCTCGTGCTGGCAGACGAGCCGACCTCGGCGCTGGACGACGAGCACGCCAGCCAGGCGCTGACGCTGCTCAAAGATTCGACTGCGGCCGTGGGTGCGTCGCTCCTGGTCGTGACCCATGATGGACGGGTGCGCGGGCAGCTCGATCACGAATTCAACATGAGTGCGTTGTCGTGACCTGGTTGCGGCTGGCGTTTGCCAATCTGTCCCTGTCGCCGTTGACGACGGCCGTCAACGTGCTGCTGATGGCGCTCGGAACAGCCAGCATTGTCCTGCTGCTGCTGGCCGGTGTGCAGCTTGCCGAGACCATGTCGAGAGATGCCAAAGGCGTTGACTTGGTTGTCGGTGCTCAAGGCAGTCCGGTACAGCTCGTTCTTTCCGCTGTTTACCATGCGGATGTACCGCCCGGAAATATCAAATTGAACGAGGCGCAACGCTGGGCGGACGACTCACGCGTTGCCACAGCCATTCCGGTGTCGCTCGGCGACAGCTTCCGAGGATTCCGTATTGTCGGTACTACGAAGGCTTACGTTGATCTGTACAACGCGCAGCTGGGGGCTGGTCGAATCTGGTCAGCGCCTATGGAAGCGGTGCTCGGCGCCGCGGTGGCAGAAGCGGCGGCGATGGGGGTGGGCTCAACCTTTGCCGGTGCGCACGGACTCGTTGATGGCGGCCACACCCACGACGCAAAGCCTTATCGCGTGGTGGGCGTGTTGGCACCGACAGGTACGGTGATCGATCGGCTGGTAGTGACGTCTCTTGAAAGCGTCTGGGAACTGCATGCAGAGGAAGGCGCCCATGACCACGACCACGATGAGGATCACTCGGGGGATGGCCATGACGAAGAAGCGGGGCAGGCGGAAGAGCATCACCACGAGGAGGAACATGACCACGAGGCGGAGCACGCCCACGAAGAGGATCATCACCACGAAGAGGATCATCACCACGAAGAGGGTCATGACCACGAAGAGGGTCATCAACACGAAGGTGAACATCACCACGAGGAAGAGGGCCACCACCACGCGGAGGGGGATCACCACGACGAAGGAGAAGATCATCACGCGGAAGGGGATCACCGCGACGAAGGAGAAGGTCATCACGAGGAGGGGGATCACCACCACGAAGAGGAAGATCACCACGATCACGATGAAGCGCATCACGAGCATCATGCCGATGAAGACCATGGAGAGAGCGATGATGGGCACGCGCATGACGCTGATACCGACCATAACGCCCATGACCATGACGAGGATGTAGAAATCACGGCGCTCCTGCTGAGCTACCGATCCCCGCTGGCTGCCACCACTTTGCCGTTGGACATCAACGCCGCGGGGGCGCTACAAGCTGCAGCACCCGCCATGGAGATTTCCCGAATTCTGCAGCTCGTGGGCGTGGGGATGACCGCGTTGGGCGCTTTCGCCTGGGTACTGGTGGCCACAGCGGCGTTGTCTATCTTTGCGGCGCTTTACGGATCGCTCCGTGCGCGGCGTGGTGAGCTGGCCATGCTACGCTGTCTCGGTGCCAGCCGTTTCGAATTATTACTCTATCTCATTGTCGAAGGGTTGCTGATGTCCCTGCTTGGCGTCACCTTGGGTTTTCTTGCCGGTCATGGAATGATGGAGCTTGTCGGCAACTGGCTCGCGAGCACCCGAGGGGTTGTCATGACGGGTTGGATATGGGCGCCTGCCGAAACACTATTACTGCTGGGGTTGTTCCTGGTTGGCGCCTTGAGCGCCATTGTTCCGGCAATACAGGCGTACCGAACTGACGTTGCCAGAACCCTTGCAGAAGGATGAGAGAGTTTGAACAGTTGGCTAAGTTTATTCACGCGCGGCGCGCTGCTGGCAGCCCTGCTGCTCGCGCTCGACGCGACAGCCGAAACCATAGATTGGACGGACCTATCAGACGTTGAGCTCAACATCGAAGCGCCGGATGATGCGCTAGTCTATAAGGAACCCGTCTCGATTGAAGACGCGGATGTTAAGAACCTTGTCCTGGATGCAATCGTCGAGTACGGCTATCAGGATGAAGAAGGCCGCTACGTCGTCGACCTGCTCGAGCGGGACAAGGCTTACCTCGGCGTTCGCGTCACGACCACCGACGGACACCCCGTCGTCGGCGCCATGCCCAACATTTCGATCGACGGAAAAAGCCGTCTGCTTCTGGCTGAGCTCACGACAGCGGAAGACGGTGTGATGAATTTTGGCGTCATCGGCGGACAGATGGGTCTGGACCGCGTGACGGCAAGCGTCGGCGAGAAAAGCGTCGAGTATGCCATCAACGTGATCAGCCTGCGGGCTGCGGGATTCCCGACGTTGGAAGTTCTCGAGGATGGGCTCGGCTGGGATGAGCTCCTGTCGGCACGCCTGGAGTACAAAGACATGGGTTACGTGGCCACGTTTCCGGACAGCATCAAATCGAGAGCGGGCGAAACCGTTAAGATCTCCGGGTTTATGATGCCTCTGCAGCCTGACCTCAAACAGAAGCACTTTCTCCTGACGTCGAATCCACCAAGCTGTTTCTTCCATGTGCCCGGCGGTCCTGCGGGCTCGGTGGAAGTGGTTGCGGCTGAGGGCGTGGAGGTGTCATGGAATCCTGTTGTCCTGGAAGGGCGTTTCGAGCCGCAGGAAACCAGCGATATTGGTGTCGTCTACCGACTCCTCGATGCCCGCGAGGTAAAGCCGTGAAGGATAATCGGGTATTCGAATCATAGCGTCTGAACGACTGGTCTGATGGTAAAAGCGACGAAGACTGCAAAAGAAATCAAAGGCCTGACCGCAACGCATCGTCAGGTCGCGGAGGCAAGATGCGCGGAAGCGGGTGAACGATTGACGCCGGCTCGGTTGACGGCCTATGCGGAGCTCCTGACAAGCGATCGACCGCTATCCGCCTACGGGCTCATTGCACGACTCGAAAAGCGCGAAAAACGCAAAATTGCTCCACTGACGGTCTACCGGCACCTGGATTTTCTCATTCGTGTGGGCCTGGTGCATCGTCTGGAGTCCAAGCAGACCTACCTTGCCTGCGATCATCCGGAGCACGCGCACGAAAGTCAGTATCTGCTCTGTTCGTCGTGTGGCCGCGCGGACGAGCTCGAATCCAAGCAGCTCGTGAGCCTTCTGGACAAGCTCACTGATCAGCAGGGGTTCTTACCGGTGAATTCGGTGGTCGAAGTCACGGGGTTGTGTAGTGAATGCAAACAGTTGACCGCGGAATAAAACCGCAATGCATGATGATGATACCTTCACGAATCCGCGTGCTCACGACGGTGGGGCCCTGGATGAGCTGATCACCCGCCGTTTCTCGCGACGCCGTCTCCTCAAAGGGTCCCTCGTGGCGAGTGCTGCATTGAGCGTTCCGTCATTGCAGGGATGCAGTCCGCAGCCGGGTGGCCGGGTCGAAGATCCAGAGACCGCAGCGTTGCCGGTTTCGGGACGATTCAATTTTGAAGAGATTGCCAGGGGTTCCGACCAGACCCACCATGTACCGGCGGGCTACGACCTCGACGTGCTGCTCCGGTGGGGAGATCCTCTGTTCAGCGACTCGCCGGACTTTGATCCGCAGAGCCAGACCGCAGCGGCGCAATCCCGTCAGTTTGGCTACAACTGTGATTTTGTTGGCTTCCTGCCACTACCCCCTGATGCGGACGATGTGCCACGCGGCCTCTTGTGTGTGAATCATGAATTCACGTCTTCGGTCCTCATGTTCCCCGGTGTGGCAGCGGACTATCCCAGCTCGATGACGGCGGAGCGCTGCGCGGTTGAGATGGCCGCGCATGGTGGCAGCGTCGTCGAGCTGAAACTCGTAGCGGATCGCTGGCAGGTGGTGCTCGATTCAGCTTACAACCGCCGCATCATGGCGGACGGCACGCCGATGGCGTTCAGTGGTCCTGCCGCAGGAAGTCCACGCCTTGCCATCGGCTCTGACCCGTCAGGCACCCGGGCCACGGGCACGCTCAACAACTGCGCAGGCGGGGTTACGCCGTGGGGCACATACCTTCTCGCAGAGGAAAACTTCCACGGCTATTTCCAGGGTGAGCTGACCGAAGATCACCCGGAGACGCCGAATCATCAGCGCTATGGCGTGCCAGGCGGCTGGTTCCAGTGGGGGCGTCATCGCGATGAGTTCAACGTCAGCAGCGAACCCAACGCGCCTAACCGATTCGGCTGGGTGGTAGAGGTCGATATTCTCGACCCGCAGTCGACGCCAAAAAAACGCACGGCCCTCGGACGGTTCAAGCACGAAGGTGCGGAGAGCGTTGTCGCTCCGGATGGGCGGGTGGTCGTTTACATGGGCGACGATGAGCGGTTCGAGTACGTATACAAGTTTGTGACGGAAGGCCGGTACGATCCGGACAACCGCAGCGCAAATCTGGATCTGCTGGACAAAGGTACGCTGTTTGTTGCCCGATTCAATGAAGACGGCAGCCTGAACTGGCTGCCGCTGATCCACGGCCAGGGGCCGCTGACGACGGCCAACGGCTTTGCATCACAGGCGGACGTTGTCATTGAATGCAGGCGCGCGGCAGATCTGCTCGGGGCAACGCCGATGGACCGGCCGGAGGACGTGGAAGCCCAGCCGGATACCGGGCGTGCCTATGTCATGCTCACCAACAACACGCTGCGTGAGGCGGACGATGTGAACGCAGCCAACCCACGCGCGAACAATGCCTTTGGTCACATTGTCGAAATCACGTCGCCGGACGGCGATCACGCGTCTGATTC
Source organism: Pseudomonadales bacterium (assembly GCA_028285415.1). Taxonomy (GTDB): domain Bacteria; phylum Pseudomonadota; class Gammaproteobacteria; order Pseudomonadales; family Azotimanducaceae; genus UBA4421. The sequence continues at coordinate 284,615 of JANQPF010000009.1, read as the reverse complement.
GGCCCGATGGGACATTCTGATTCAGTGTGGAGACCCCGAGGATCCAAGCTTCGCGGCCGTCTGGAATCCCGCAACCAGTCCGAACGGGTGGTTTGGCAGCCCCGACAACTGCGCGTTCGATGCGTCGGGACGTTTGTGGGTTGCCACCGATGGAAACCAGGCGACCGGTGCCGCTGACGGTTTATGGGGTATCGAGACCGACGGTCCCTTGCGTGGCACCGGTTACGCGTTTTTTCGAGCGCCCGTGGGTGCTGAAGTCTGTGGTCCGCGTTTTACGCCGGAAGGGAAGACTCTGTTTCTGGCGGTGCAGCATCCCGGCGACGGCCGCCAGGCAACGTTTGAATCGCCGACAACGCGTTGGCCGGATTTTGATCCAGCAGGACCCCCACGCCCGAGCGTGGTGTCGATCTATCGCCAGGACGGCGGCCCAATCGGCGGGTAAGTCGGTTACCGATTGAGAACCGCAAATGGTGATGGGCACGAATCAGGAACAAGCTGAGAGCGTGCGTCCTCATGGTTTGACGGCAAAGGTCTTTCACTGGGGATTTATTGGCGTCTTTGTCTACGCGCTGACCAAACAGCTCGATGAAGTCGAGGAGCTCGAAGATCTGTCGCTCCTGCACTACGAGATGGCATTTGCGTCTGTCTTTCTTCTTTTGTTGATTGTCCGCTTCGTGTTCATGCAGTCGACTCGTCCGAGCGCGTTGCCGGACGAGACACCGGCGTCCGTCAGGCGCCTGGCTCGGACCGTCCACCTGGCCATGTATGCCAGTTTGTCGCTGATTGCGGTCACTGGCTTGACGATTGGCGGGCTGTATTGGTCCGGTGCCAAAACCGGTGTTGCCATCGAGCTTGCGCTCATCCTGCATGAAATTGCGGTCAACGTGAGCTATGCGCTGATCATCGGTCACGTGGCGGCTGCAATTTATCATCGCCGCAAACAGGATGGCATCTGGAACGCCATGGTGCCCGTCGGGAAGCGAACCGACTGAGTTTCACACGAACGTTACGCCGCGGGTGTGAGCCGGAAGCGCACCGGCAGGTGTTTGAAACCGTGCACGAAACTTGCGCGCAGATATTCCCCTTCCCCGACGAGGTTCATCTCTTCGATGCGCGGGACGAGCTGGGTAAAGAAGATACGCATCTGCATGCGCGCCAGCAGAAGTCCCAGACACTGATGCGGTCCGGTACCAAACGCCAGATGACGGTTGGGTTTGCGGGTGATGTCGAACTTGAACGGCTCGTCGAACACTTCCTCGTCGAAATTGGCGGACGCATAAAATAGGCCAAGGTGATCGCCCTTCCGGATCTTCTGCCCGCGTATCTCGTAGTCTTCTGTGGCGGTGCGGCAGAACTGGTTGACCGCGGTCGTCCAGCGGATCATCTCTTCCACAGCCAGCTTGACCGTGTCTTCGTCGTCGATGTTCTCTTTCAGGAACGCGAGCTGATCGGGGTTTCTCAGCAGCGCGTGCATCCCGCCGGAGATCGACGTGCGGGTCGTCTCGTGGCCAGCGGTGGCGACGATGATGTAATAGGAAATGAGCTCCTTGTAGGGCAGATACTCGTCGTTGATCCTGCCGTTGGCGATGTAGGAGGCGAGATCTTCCCGGGGATTGGCGCGGCGATCTTCCGTCAGCTCCGTGAAGTAGTCATACAGTGATTTCACGGTGTCGATGCCCGACAGCGGATCGTCACCAGCCCGCATCATTTCCGGGTCCTCCCCGGCGAAGAGTTCGTTTGTGAGCTTGAGAATCAGCGGCTCGTCCTCTTCAGGCACGCCGAGCAGCTCCACGATGAGCTTGAGTGGCGGCCACACGGCCACGTCTTGAACGAAGTCCAGCTCCCGTTCGCTGCCGTCGGCCATCATGTCGTCGATGATCGCCCGGGTAATGACGTTCAGCCGATCTTCCAGGGCCTTGATGTTGCTCGGCTTGAACCAGGGCTGCACGAGCGCCCGATAGTGCGTGTGGTCCGGCGGGTCCATCTGCACCAGCGAGCGGATGAGACCTTGGTCGCCGGCCGTGGCCAGCACCTCGAGGAGCTTAGGCCGGTCTTCCAGTCGTTTGAAGATTTCCACCAGGAGCTCTTCCCGCAGCTCGGGCTGTGTCTGCTCAGGGATCAATATGGGCCGCGGCTCGCTGGCGAAGACGGCCGGGTTCTTTTCGATCTCGATGATGTCCGCGTGTTTGGTTACGGCCCAGAACGGCCGGTAGTTCGCCGGTTCCACCCGGCGTAGCGGATCGTTGTTGCGCAGCCAGGCAAACGCGTCGTGAGGATGGCCAATGCGCCCGTAGACCTCTGGAGCGATGACGTCGTCATCGTGAAATTCGTAAGCTTCAGCCATGCAACAATCCCCTCTAATGTCTCGCGTGTGCACCCCATTGTAGGAGGCACGCAGAGGCGCTACATCGTGGAATCCCGCTATTCGGCGGGCGGCGTTCTGGTGTCAGGTGATTTGTGTATTATCGAACCATGAAAAGAATCTGTCCGATCTGTGAAGCCGGCTGCGGCTTGACCATCAGCGCTGATGGCCGCGAGGTGATTGGCATCGAAGCAAACCCCGCTGACGTTTTTTCGGAAGGTCACGTCTGCGCGAAGGGTATTGCTCTGAAAGAGCTGGATGCGGATCCGGATCGTCTGCGCACCCCGCTCGTTCGCAAAGACGGTCTGCTGCAGCCCGCGTCGTGGCCGGAAGCAATGACCGTGATTGCGGACGGGCTTGCAGCCGTACGAACCGAGCACGGCGCTGACGCAGTTGGCGCCTACATTGGCAACCCGACCGCGCACAACATAGGCCTCTCGACCGGTATGGGTGTGTTCCTCGGCACGCTCAACACCACCAACATATACAGCGCCAGCACGGTTGATCAGATGCCAAAGCACCTCGCTTCGATTCTGATGTTCGGCAACGCCATGGCCATACCCGTGCCGGACATTGCGCGGGTGGACTTCATTCTGATGCTCGGTGCCAACCCGGCAGTCTCGAATGGGTCGCTGTGGATGGTGCCGGGATTCAGAAACAAGCTGCGCGAGTTTCACGGGCGCGGTGGCAAGCTCGTTACCGTGGATCCGCGGCGCACTGAGACGGCAAGGTTGTCGGATCACCATTTGTTCATTCGGCCGGGTGCGGATGCGTATCTCCTGGCAGCCGTCGCGAACGAGCTCATTGGTCGGGGTGTTGAGCCGCCTGCACACATGAATTGCGCGAACTGGGCGCAGCTCAAAGCAGCGCTTGCTGCGATAGATCATGAGTCAGCGGCGGAGCAAAGCGGTCTTGCCGTCGAAGACATACATCACCTGGCGGACGGACTGATGAAAGCTGAGCGGCCGGTCGTGTACGGCCGCGTCGGCACGACGCTGCAGCGTCACGGTACGCTGACCAGCTTCCTCGTTGAGGTTTTGAACGTCCTGTTGGGCGCGCTCGATGAATCCGGTGGCGCGATGTTCCCGGAACAGCCCTTTGCGTCCGCGGCGGTGTCGGGTTCCGGCATGGAGTACGGTCGCTGGCGTTCACGGGTGAGTGCATACCCGGAAGTGATGAGCCAGCTGCCCTGTGCTGCGCTGGCGGAAGAGATAGAAACACCCGGCGAGGGTCAAGTCCGTGCGCTTTTTTGTTTTGCCGGGAATCCGGTTGTCTCCAATCCCGATAGCGACCGCTTAGCCGAGGCGTTGAAGACTCTGGATCTTCTGGTGTGCACGGACATTTATCACAATGAGACGACGCGCCTTGCCGATGTGGTGCTCCCGGGGACTTCGCCGTTTGAAGACAGTCACTACGACAGCTTCCTCGGCGCCATGGGATGGCGTAACAGCGCTCGCTATTCACCGCCTCTCTTTGCAAATGAAAACCAGCCGCGGGAGTGGGACATCTGCCTCGGTCTTGCGTACGTGAGTGCAACCGGGAATACGCCGTCTCCCGATGATCTACGCGATTTCGAAGACACGGTTGTTGCGGGCGCGGTTGCGCGCTACACGGATGACGAGTCCGGGCCGTTGCATGGACGCGACGTGCAGGAAATTGTCGGCCAGATAGGTCCACAGGCCGGCGTCGAGCGGCTGCTCGATCTGGGTGTTCGCGCGGGTCGGTGGGGTGACCACTTTGGCCGGCGGGATGGACTGACGCTTCAGCAGATGATCGAGACACCCGACGGCATCGATCTGGGAGAGCTGCGCGCAGGTCGGCTGAAGGAAGTCGTGCTGCATGATAATCAGTGCATTGATCTTGGGCCTGCAGAGATTCTTGCGGCGCTGGGGTCTCTCGGGGATGAAGCGCCGGTAAAAGACCTGCAGCTCGTCGGCCGCAGGCAGGCGGCGAGAAACAACTCCTGGCTCGGCAACCTACCCATGCTGGCGAAGGGACAGAATCCCTGTGTGCTGCAGGTGCACCCGGAGGACGCTGCTGCCCTCGGTATTGAGTCGGGTGATCGGGTGAAAGTGAGTTCAGCAACCGCTTCGATTGCAGCAGAAGCGTTCCTCACCGACGAACTGATGAAAGGATGTGTTTGTCTGCCGCATGGATTCAGCGAAGCGGCGGACGTCGATCAACGCGTACGTCAGCCGGGGGCGAACTACAATCGCCTGGCTGCCGCGAGTGAGGTTGATCCGCTCAGCATCACTGCTGCGCTCAATGGCATTGCCGTCACTCTGGAGAAAACCCTGGACTAAATTGTCAGGGGGCTTTCAGCCCAACAGCGTTCTAGTCGCTGTGACAGGACGAGGGCAGATCGAGCGTCGGATTGCGGTCGAAAAAGCCGACCGGAATGAGGTGAAAGCCACAGTACTCGACGGGCATGACCGGCCAGTCTTCAGGTCGCGGAACGTGAGTCACTGCCACCGTGTGCCACATCACCAGATCGCATTCGGCGATGCTGCGGTTCCCCGCCGTCAACTCAGGCAGCCCCTGCTGCCCTTCGTGCATGACCGTGTAAGGCCCCGCGGCGTGCAGCTCACCGTCAACGTACGGTGTTGCCCAGAGATGATGCTTACCGAAGCCAGCGCGTTGCACAACCTGTGAATCGGGATGAGCAAAGAGAGGTGGTGACGCCTGTGGCAAGAGCTTGTAGGCCACCGGCTGTCCCAGGCCGTTCTTGGATGCGGGATTGGTGACTTTCCAGTACCGGGACTGCTCGGGTGCAATATTGCGTTTGGCGCTGGCTTCATCGGCAAGATGGCGGGAGACCGAGCGGAATTGTGTCCCTTCCGGATTTCTATCGTCGATCGGCATGACCTCAATCTGGTTTTCGTACAGGGAGTTGGTGCCGCCGTCGAGTTCCCAGTCCAATCGGAAGCAGAAAACATGTTGGTGAACGGGTGATGACAGCTCCGTTGAGATCAGCGGAGATTGGGCGGCGTTCACGTTACCGTCCGTGATGGCGCTGACGCCCACAATGCCGGTCAGCTTGATCTCCATTTGGATCGTGCCATCGAGGTAGAGATACCAGTAGAAACCGTAGTCGTAGTTGCCGATCGTGAAGATGGAGGAGATCACCAGCCTCCGAGATCGCCTGACTTCGCTCGTCTTCGATTGGCTGTCATAGTGTTTCCACTGGATGCCATAGTCCTCTTCGTGCATACAGATGGCGTTCTCGACCGTCCTTGCTTCACCCTCGTGCGTGATCTGGTCGATGTCGAAGTAGTGGATTTCACCCAGGCAGTCGCAGCCGAGTTTCAGAGAGTTGATCAGCTGACCCATGTTGTATTCGCTGGCGTCGAGCACGTGTTTCCAGCGATGCATCGGATCGTCGTCGCCGTAGGGAACCACCATCTCCGACAGCGCAGCACGGTAAAGCACGGGGCGTTCACGCAGCGACAGCTGATGCAGCACCAGGCCGTTGACCGGATGAATGCCAACTCGGAACTCGTAGCCCTGCCATTTCACGTGGTACCCGTCGACGCTGAAGCTTGGCCCTTCGGGTTGGGTGATCTCCAGCGCTTTGAGGTCCGTGCGGATGGCGTCCTGGCTGGCAGCGTCGAACCGCCCGTGAGCTTCGGGCATCGGTACGACGCCGTTGTCTTCGATCGCAACCACCTTGCCGGCGGTGATGTCGACGTGCGCAATCAAGCCGTGAATGGGCCTGGCATACCCGTTGTCGGTCTCGTTTTCGCGAACAAAGGCAATACAGCGCACGGCTCGATGACCTTCGGGGATTGCCGGGTGGGCAAATCCGCCGGCCGGCCAGGGATCAATCTGGATGAGTTCGAGGTCTTCTTCGGTCTCGATGGCAACACCGCGCTCGGCAACTGCGTGCAACCATTCTTCGTTCTGTTTGGTCAGAATGACGGCATATCCAAGGTCCGCGAAACCGTAGGGCGCCTGGGCGTTACCTGGCAGGCGGGAGATTGTGGCTTCGCCGGCATCAAGATTGACGTCGGCACTGAAACCGCCGTCCGGCGTTTGGTCCAAGCCGAGCAACCGGGCGATTCGGGGTTCGCTTGTGCCCGATTTGACGCTGTCTTTTGGCGGTTCAACCAGACCGGCTGACGAAAAGAACGCGTTTGCATCATCGTGCTGGTCGCGAAAGATGGCGACGGCGTGCTCAATTTCCGCGGCCGAAAGCGGATCAAGTGGATGGGTCATGTTACTTCTCTTTTCGAATTTGAATTTAGTCGATAGCCGGTGACTTCAAGCCACCGTCGGGTCAAAAAATCCCAGCGCGCCGTACATATCGATGCCTGCAATCCGTCTGACTTCCGGAGAGAGCTCTGCGATGCGCTCACGAGGCAGGTCCAGATATTGATTTTCTTCCGGCCGTACCCAGCCCAGGGAATATGTCAGGATGACGCCGTAGCGCCAGTCTTGCGATGTATTCTCTCCTGCACCGTGCAGGGTTCCGCCCATCCAATACAGCACCGAACCCGCTGGCATCTCTGCGTTCACGATCTCGTTTTTCGCGGGTTTGCGGTCTGCCGGCCACTTGTGACTACCGGGAACCAGCAATGTGGCCCCGTTATCGGTGCGGAAATCCGAAATAGCCCACATGCTGGCCACGATGATGTTGGGGCGAGGTACGGGGAAAAAGGTGAATGGATCCTCCTCCCGATGCAGAATCTGCTCACGGGCGCCGGGACCAACCTCGAGTGCGGCGGTGACATGCAACTGCCAGCCGTATTCGCCGTTGGGCAGCAAGTGGGTTTTGCATGCCTGCTTGCTCAATGGGTGTGCAATGAGGTTATCAGTAATGCTGGGAGAACGTGCCACCAGTGCAGATATCCGTCGTGTATGACCTGGGTAAAACTCCTTGGGGTCATCCTCTTCAACGACGCGGGCGGCGTCCATGTGCGGTGCCAGCTCACGCTTGATGGCGTCGCGCAACTTCGCGTCCGTGACACCGGTCACTACCGCGCAACCGGCCTCGCCTAGCGCTTCGGCGATACCATCGGCTGAATCGCCGGCTGAGAACTGGGGAATGGCCATGGGGAGTGCTCCTTAGTCTGTGTGTTCAGCATTGCTCCAGGAGCGCTGCTAACGGTCCGCCGTGCGCTCGATTAATGTACTCCTGCTGATGCGGCATGAGTGCCTGGTTGGCGACGAATTCGGTGGCCGCATAGGGATCACGCACGGGCGTTTGCAACCCGCTCAGCTCCTCGATCACTGCCATGCCGCAGAGCGGAACATAGAAATCCGAGTAGCCACCTTCATGGTTCATGACCAGGCGGCCGCCGCACAACTCATCCGCCGCTTGCATGATTTTCTGTGTGAACTGCCTGAAATGATTGGCGAGCAACAGCATATGGCTCAAAGGGTCGAAGTAGCTGGCATCGTATCCGCAGGCGACAACAATCATCGATGGTTTGAATGCGTAAAGCGCGGGCAGCACAATGTCATCCATTGTCGCGAGGTAGGCTTCGCCGCCGCTGCCCGCGGGTAGCGGCACGTTGACGTTGAAACCTTCGCCGGCGGCATCCCCGGTTTCTTCCGTCGTCCCCAGGTCCGACGGATAGAGCATCTCCTGATGGACCGAGATGGTCAGAACGTCGGCACGATCGTAGAAGCATTGCTGGGTCCCGTTGCCGTGGTGAACGTCCCAGTCCACGACAGCAACACGATCCACGAGCTTGGCCTCGAGTGCGCTGAGCACGCCCAGCCCAACGTTGTTGAACACACAGAATCCTCGACCCTGGTCTCTTTCAGCGTGATGGCCCGGCGGGCGAACCAGCGCGTAAGCGTTGTCGAGCTCACCCCTCGCGACCGCGGCAATAGCGGCGGAGGTGCCGCCTACGCCGAGGCGGGCGATTTCGGCCGATCCAGCGCCGACGGGCGCGTACTCTCCGGCGTCGCCGCCACCGTGGTCACTCAAATGCTGCACTTTCTCAATGTAACCCGGTGTGTGAAATCTCAGGAGGTCTTCGTTGTTCGCTTCGGTGAATGGGATGGCATGTAGCTGAGGCGTCACCTCGTAGGCATCCAGCAGGTTTTTGAGCTTGCGTTTTGTTTCTGCGTTTTCGAGGTGCACGCCAGGCTGGAGATCACCACTGACGGGGTAGGTGCCGGCAGCAGGACCGTTGAAATGCCACATGAAACGTTCCTGCCAGACAAACCCTGTTTTATTCATTTCCGATAGTTCCAGCGTCTAGTGTGTGTTGTTCTCAAACGCAACGAAGCCTAGGGAAGCATCCGCGACGTCGTGCATATTCGATCATCTTCATTCACAGTGGACAGTTCCTCAAGTATCCGGGACAAGTGTGTTGTCGATAGGAGGTGGTTTCGAGCGCGTCGAGGCGTTTACTACGCGAAGTGGCGTTCTCTGGGTCAGCTTTGCGGCTTACGTTTGCTTGTCAATCGGCTTCGTGGTGGTGATGCACGTGTGGGACTTCCTGGTCATTGACGAACTGTTCGTGAAGCCGGACATCCTGGCGCATCTGTCCGCGATGACAGACGAGCAAAAACGAGTTCATACCATCACGACTGCAACACTCGATGTTGCCTATCCTTTTGCCTACGGGGTGTTTCAGGCGGGCATGGCATACCGTTTCCTCGGGCCTTGGGGGCGGTGGATTGCGCCGCTCAGCTTGATTTGTATACCCATCGATCTGACGGAAGGGCTGGCGCAGGTCATGTTGCTCAGCGGCAACACGGATTGGGTCGATCTGAAGGTCATCGTCACTCCACTGAAGCTGGCCCTCTACCTGCCGGGTCTGGGCTTTGCGCTCCTTGCCTTGCTCATCCTCGGGTCGAGGACCTTGCGACGGCGTCCCAGCTGATAACTGTCCTTATGCCGGAACGGAGCGGCCGCGTAGATAGTTGATCTGTAGCGCGGCACCGATCAAATATGCCAACAGGAACGCGATGTAGAAACCACGCAGGAGCGGATCTCCAATCTCGGCGACGATGGGGTTACCCACCGGCAGGCGCATGAGCCCGTCTGTGATTGCGGGGATCATGTGAAACAGATAAGTGGCCGAGTAGCTCACCGCTTGCAGGTAAGGAGAGAGCTTGCCGATAAACTGTGTCTTCTCCGCGGCGCTGCCTACGCCAACCGCACCCAGCGTCATGACTGCCAAGACGTGTGCGATACCGAAGCCGCCCTGGTTATAGATGCCCAGGGCGGAAAGCGCTGTGATGAGCGTGAAGATCAGATAGATCTGCCCCGGGCGATGTGACCATGCGATCAGCTTGTGCTGCACAAACGATAGAACACCGAAGAGCAGTGCAAGTATCCCGAGAACGGTATGAAACCAACCCAACGCTGTCATCTCTGGCATGAAAACCTCCTCCTCCTGCACCCAACATAACATCGGCGCTCTGGCTCAATCCAGGTGTCCTTTGTGAGTTCCGCGAGACGTTCTATGCGGTTAGTATCGAGTGGCTTTGGGGAGGGGGAATTGTATGAGCGGGCCAATGGCTTCTAACGGCCAGGACGCGCTGACGATAGCACCACTGCTGGCCCAGATCGGTGAGGGTGCGGCTGAGGCGGATCGTGAGCGATCGCTGTCGCCGGAGCTGGTAACAGCGATCAAAGAGAACCCGATCATGAGTTTTTCCGCCGCAAGGGAAATCGGTGGGCTCGACGCCAGCGTCGTTGATACCGGTCTCGAGCTCGAAGCCGTGGCCGCGCGTTGCGCGTCGACCGGCTGGGTTCTGTGGAATCATCTGTGTACGTTTCACTTGTTTGCGGGTCTGCTGGGACCGGCAAATGCGGATCAGCTCGCGGGCATCGTCGAACGGAGTGAGTGGGTGTGTTTTCCCGCTGGCGCCAGTACCGGCGTTCGCGGCGAGTCCGCCGGCGGTGAAATACGGCTTGCGGGAAAGGCAGCGTTCGGCTCCGGGGGCCGATATGCGGATTGGGCAGGGGTCTCGTTTGTCACCGACAATCCCGCCAAGCCGCTATTCGCGTTGGTCAATCTTCACCAACCCGGTGTCAATATCGACGCTGACTGGTTCTCTCTGAGCCTGCGCGCGAGCGCAACGGATACGGTGTACTACGCTGACGCGATCGTAGACTCACAACGCCTCGTCGAATTCCCGTTCATGTACCGTGTCGCCTTCCGTGATCCCAGCCTAGCCATGGTTGCTCATCGTTATCGGGAGGACTGGGTGGCCCTCTCAGACCTCTGGCTTGCCTTGATGGCGGTCGGGCTGGTGCAGGCCGCGCTCGACGAAGTTTGCAATGGGATCAAAGACCGGGTTGCGATCATGGGCGTCAAGGTGGCCGAGCGGCCTACCGTTCACGTCAATCTGGGTCTTGCGCAGGCCAACGTCAACGCGGCACGAGACACCGCGCTCGCAGCGTGTCGTGAGACGGATGCGCGTATCGAAGGTGCCATCATCCCGACGGAGGAAGACTATCTACGCCAGCTGGCGGCCGCGATGGCAGCGCTCAGATTGTGTGACGAGAGTCTGCGACTGCTCGTGCGCGTCATGGGTGGAAACGGTTTACGGGAAGGCCCGGATTTCGAGCGACGGTTACGTGACTTTCAGGCCATGCCGCTTCACATCAATGCACACCAGGATCGCGTCACGGAGCAGTTCGGGCGCAATCTGCTTGGCCTCGCCGCCGAGAATCCGTTTTAGACCTTGGGAGGTTTTTCATGAGTGGTCCGTTGTCCGGGTTCAAGATTCTGGATATGTCGCGCGTGCTTGCCGGTCCAGCCGCTACGGTGTTGCTGGCGGATCAGGGTGCGGACGTGGTGAAAGTAGAGCCCCTCCGGGGTGATGTGGTGCGCGCGATGGGTGGCGGCGGCGTGACGCCGGGTTTCGTGACCGCTAACCGGGGAAAGCGATCCATTGCGCTCGATCTGAAGTCGCCAGCGGGCATAGAGATTGTCAAACGTCTCGCGCGAGACGCGGATGTGTTTGTGCAGAACTTCCGCCCTGGCGCAATTGATGGAATGGGCCTGGGTGAGCCGGTCATTCGCGAGATCAACCCGAGCATCGTCTATGTTTCCATGAGCGGCTTCGGCGAGAAAGGACCGTACGCACACAAGCGTGTTTACGATCCCGTGATTCAGGCGTTGTCGGGGCTTGCCGATTTGCAGGCAACGGACGAGAACGACCGGCCACGCATGATTCGCACGGTCATTCCGGACAAAACGACGGGAATCACAACCGCACAAGCCATCACCGCCGCGCTCTTGTCGAGGGAGCGAACCGGCGAAGGGCAACACATCCGGGTAGCGATGCTGGACGTCATGATTGCCTACCTCTGGCAGGAGGGCTTGGGCGGCTTGACGCTGGTCGGCCAGGAACACCGGGTGAAGCGGGGACAGCGTTCAAAAGACCTGATTTACCAGACGGCGGATGGCTACATCACAGCGGGTGCGGTTTCGGATGCGGAGTGGCGAGGGATGTGCAAAGCGCTGGATCGGGAAGAGTGGCTGACCGATGAACGCTTTGCCACCCCCCAGGCCAGAAGCGTCAACGTCAAAACCCGTCTGGAAATGACCGCTGAGGTCTTGCAAACGAATACATCGGCATACTGGCTCGAACGTCTGGATGCATGCGAAGTGCCGAGCGCACCCGTCCTGACGCGGCCCGAGGTCATCTCTCAGGAACAGGTTCAGGTCAACGACATCCTCAGTGAATATGAACAGCCGGGGTTAGGCATGGTCCGGCAACCGCGGCCGGCAGCAAGATTTGAAGGGACGCCCGTGAACACGGAGCAGACCGCCGCCGCGCTTGGTGAGCACAGCAGGGAAATCCTGATTGAAGCGGGCTACAGCGCTGAAGAAATCGATGATCTTCTCTCCACCGGCGTGATGGCTGAGCCCGCTGACTAAGTGAATGCGCGCCTCGACTAGCGGTGGTAGAAATCGGGCGGTGGCGCCCGGTTGGGTAACACCGCTACGGTCTCGTCGACCTCGCGCCAGATGCTGCGCGCGCCCAGGCGCGCCTGCCAGGCTGAGAGGTCATCGGCAGCGGGGCTGGCATCGATTGTTTGCACCAGACCTTCTGCGGAGGTCAGCCAGATTTCCATCATCGCGTCCCAGTAGCTGTAGAACCGCTCGCGGAGTTCTGTACCCGCTGCCGTGAACCCTTCCGCGTCCGGCTTGAAAAAGCCGGTCATCACATCGACCGGTGTGCGGTGGTTGACCACCAATCCGCACACGTCCGGGCTTGCGGCGAGCAGGCTGGCGTACCGTCCCCCCAGATAGGCCCGGAAAAGTTCCGGTGCCAGGTCGTCTGGGCGTTTGACGAACTGCACGAGCTTCAGGAGCTTGCGCTCAGGGCGCTCGACCGGTACCACAACCTGCTCTTCCACATGAAATTGAAACGGCGAGCCACCGTAGAGATAGTCGAAATCGCCGCCCACTTCGGCGACACCGGGGTCATCCATCAAACCACCCGGTCCGGCGCGGTCGCGGGACGGGGCACGGGCGCTCAGATAGTCCTCCAGCGAGTCAAAGAGAAGCTGTCCCCACCCGTCCCACAGCGCGTCGAAATCGTCGGGCTCATCACGCGTGAGTTGTGCCACACGTGCCTGGCCCAACACCTCCTGCAACGGACGGTTCGCCCGGACGTTCAGGAGGTAACCACGGATGTTCGGCAGCCGCCGGCCGAACGAGTTGTGATAGCCCACATGGGCGGTGCGGTACTCGTCATGTGTCAGGCGTGGGTGGCGTCGTACAAAACCGAAAACTTTGAGCACGATGACCTCTCTAGCGGAAGTAGAACCCGGGCGCGGGATCCCGATTGGGATTGACGATGAGGTTCTCATCGACCTCGACGTACCAGCTTGCTGCAAAAAGCTGGCGCTCGAGCTCATCCAGCTGTCCCGTGAGCCGCGGAGCCTGGCGCGCCTCGGCGAAATCGGTGGCGCGGTTGAAAAAAAGCTCGCTGGCACCGTCCCACAAGCTGCAGAACGCTTGTCGCTCGGCGCTACCCTCCGCGGTGAATACCCAGTCGTCCGGGGCAAAGAAACCGTGCAGCGCGGCTTCCTGGTCCGGGTCGCGCAGGTTGCCGATGTAGCCTCGCAGGTTCGGCATGGATGCCGCCAGAGGTAGATACTCCTGCGCCCAGATTCGGGTGAATTCTGCCTCTTCGAGATCAGCCCGGCGTTTGAAGAAATGCATGATCTTGGTGAGCTTGAACTCGGGCCGGCGTACCGGCAGCGCCACGTATTCCAGCATGTGCAGGTGATGTGCACAGAATTTGGTGGGGTCATCGGGCGACGGGCGGAAGAGATGTGGACTGTCCCCCAGATCCCAGTCCGGATCGATCACCAGGCCGTCGGCCATGGCCCGTGTCGGCTCAACGGTACGTGCTTCGGTCCAACTCAGGCGGTCGTCGAAGTAGACCTCCGGGAATCCGTCCCAGATGTCGAGAAAGCCGTCGGGTGCGTTGTGCGTCACTTCGTCGAGCCAGGGTCCAACCTTGTCGCGCAGTGGCTCATTCGCCCACACGTTGACGAGATAACCACGAATGTTCTTCAAGCGCCTGGACTGGCCGCAGTGATAGCCAACGTGACCCGCACGGTATTCGTCATGGCTGAGGTTGGGGTTGCGCTTCAGGAATGCATAGATTTTGTACATGCTGCAGGTTCGCGCGTTCGGGATTGGATTAACCTAGGATACACTGAAGACCGCGACAAGAGGGGGAGACACATGGCCAGCCATCCTGCTGATCTGGATATCGATGTGCCGGGACTGGACGCACAGTTTATCGCCGGTGAGTGGCACCGGGATCCGGAGGCGCTCGATGTGGACGTCATATCGCCGACCACCGAAGAACCCATCGCCCAGGTTGCGATGCCGAGCCAGGGTGACGCAGACCGCGCTGTCGCTCACGCCCGCGTAGCGTTTGACGAGGGTCCGTGGCCCCGTATGTCCGTCGAGGATCGGGTGGCTGTGTGCACGCGTCTGTGTGACGCGCTGGAGCGCCGCCTGCCACGGTTGAATCGCGCCTGGACGTTCGAATCCGGTCCGACGATTGCGCATGGTGAGATGATCAATGACGGAGCCGGCGTTGCGGTCTGGCGTCAGGCGCTGGAGCTTGCCCCCGAGCTCGCCTGGGAGGAGAACCGCGAGGGCACCAGGATCTGGCGCGAACCCATCGGCACCGTGCTCGGCGTCCTGACTTTCAATGGCCCGATTGTGCTCATGGGTATGAAAATCATTCCCGCATTGCTGGCAGGTTGCACGGTGATCGTCAAGCACGCGCCGGAGTCCGCGCTCACCTCGCGCCTGATTGCCGATGCCATTGCGGAAGCAGACTTTCCAACCGGCGTCATCAGCGTGCTGGCCGCCGACACCCCCGTGACGCAGTACCTGGTGGCCCACGCAGGCATCGACATGGTGGCGCTGACCGGCGGAACCGCGATTGGCATCGAAGTCGTCAAAAGTACCGCGGACCGCCTGGCGCGGACGGCGCTCGAGCTTGGCGGCAAGTCTCCCGCCATCATCGACGACGATGTGGATCTGGGAGAAGTCATGGAGACGCTCGGTGCGGGCAGCAGCGGGTTCATGGGGCAGGTGTGCGTAAACCTGTCACGTGTGCTGGCGCCACGCTCACGCTATGACGAAGTGGTGGATGCCCTGGCGAGCCACTACCAGGCAATCAATATTGGCGATCCTTTTGATTCAGCTACCGATCAAGGCCCGCTGTCGGTGCTGCGAGCGAGGGATCGTGTTGAACGTTATGTCAGCCTCGCACAGGAAGAGGGTGCCAGGCTCGTGAGTGGCGGGCGCCGTCCCAGTCATCTGAACCGCGGCTGGTTTTACGAACCGACGGTGCTCGCTGATGTGGACAACACGATGACCATCGCTCAAGAAGAGGTGTTTGGTCCCGTGACGGCCGTCATTCCGTACGAAGGCCTGGATCAGGCGGTGGCCATCGCCAATGACACGCCTTACGGCCTGGCTTGCTCGATCTACTCCCGTGACGAAGGCAAGGCGCTCGAGATGGCGCGCCGCATTCGCTCAGGCGGCGTGGCGATCAACTGCGCGGGCGTGTCGTTGACCCAGCCGTTTGGCGGCTACAAACAATCCGGCTGGGGTCGCGAATGCGGACCGGAAGGCATTCTGGAGTTTACTCAGATCAAGCAGGTCATGTCCGGCGCCAGCTACCTGGACAGCTGAACACGGGATGCTCGACGACGCAGACATCGCCGCTGATTCGGCCCGGGAGATTGCTTTGACCGGGGCCCGCCAGCAGATTGAGTACCTTCGCCGAGAATACGCGCTTGCAACCGATCTGCATGGGCTCATTGACAATCTGGATGCACAAGCGGAGGGGATGCGAATCTACCATCGCGTTTTCACGCCGGATGCGGCCATCAGGGTCACGCGAGACGATGTAACCCTCTTGAGTGCAGACGGCCCCGACGGCTGGGCTGATGTGGCCCGCAGCGCGCTACACGACTACGCCACGACGCAGCATCTGATCGGCACCCAGATTGTCACATTCGAACGCGTGGCGTTCGATGCGGGTACGGGCGCGATCTCGGTGGGGACAGCCCGCATGTCGAGTTATCAGCAGGCGACACACGTGTGGCCGGACCGGCGCATGCGCCTGGTGCTAGGCACCTACCACGACCGTGTGCGGTGGGAGTCCGGAAGCGGCTGGCAGATAGAAGACATGACGCTTGCGTACACCAGCGAGGAGTTTCGACGGTTGGGCGCGGACGAGTGAAGTCTGCTGCTGAAGAAGATTGGCCGTCCGAGGCCTATGGCTGGCTGGTCACCGTCGTTCTACTCGTTGGATTCACCTTTTCTTTCATCGACCGTCAGGTATTGAACCTGCTGGTTGAACCCATTCAGGCAGACCTTGGCATCAGCGATACGGAAATCAGCTTTCTCCAGGGTTTTGCGTTTGTGATCACCTACGTTGCGATGAGCATACCGCTGGGCCGCCTGGTCGACCGCTACAACCGCGTGCACATCATGGTCGGCGGCGTGTTGTTCTGGTCGGCGACCACCGTGGCGTGCGGTTTGTCACGTAACTATGGCCAGCTGCTCGCGGCGCGAATGGGCGTGGGCGCCGGTGAAGCAACGCTTGCACCAGCTGCGTGGTCTGTGTTGTCAGACTACTTCCGTCCCCACCGGCTTGCGCGCCCAATGAGTGTCTACCTCATGGGACCTTACCTCGGCGCCGGGCTTGCGATGATTGCGGGCGCAGAGGTGCTCGACTGGACCCGACAGATGGAGACGGTCAATACGCCGCTCGTCGGCGAGCTTGCGCCATGGCAGTTCACGTTTGTTGTGGTTGGCGTTCCCGGCATTCTGATTGCCGGGATGATCGCGCTTCTCCGAGAGCCCGTCCGGAAGGGGCGCGCAGCGGATCCCGGCGCGGTGCCCAACTGGCGCGCGGTTTGGAGTTTCGTCTGGCGCCAGCGGCGCGTTTATGCGGCGTTGCATCTGGGCGTACCCTTCATAGTGGTCATCCTGTATGGCCTGCAGGCCTGGGTACCGACAATTCTGGTGCGGGTCTTCGAATGGGATCTGGCAGATGCGGGGCGCCGCTACGGCATCATTGCGCTGCTCGCGGGCTCAGCGGGCGTGCTCACCGGGCCCTTCGTAGCGTCGTGGCTGCGTCGTCGCGGTCACCTTGATGCGCCGTTGCGGGTCGGCGTTGTGGGCGCTATTGCCGCGCCGTGCTGCCTGGTGGGACTACCCTGGCTCGACAGCGGAGGCGTTGCCCTGATTGCGATTGCGGGCGCCAGCTTCAGCGTGACCCTGCCCCTGGCGCTGATTACGACCACCATGCAGGAAGTCACCCCGAATGACATGCGCGGCGTGGTGGCGGGGATGTACGTTGTCACCACAAACGTGATGGGGCTCGCGCTCGGTCCCACCCTGGTTGCGGCGTCAACGGACTTCCTCTTTCAGGATCCGCAGGCGGTCGCGAAATCGCTGGCGCTCGTCAGCGTTTGTATGGGTCCGATCGCCGCGTTGCTCCTGTGGTTGGGCGCAAAGCCGTATGCTGTGGAAAGGGCGCGTATGGAAGCAGGTGGCTGACGCCTGCCCGGTTGTCAGTCGAGGCACTTCTCGTTGAATATGCGACTTCGGGCTAGAGGGGGTGAGCATGAGAAAGGTATTCGGGACAATCCTGGCGGCATCACTGTTGGCCGCTTGTCAGGGAGAGGAAGCGTCTCAACGCCCACCTGTTGAATCGCCAGGTGCCGGTAACGTCACTGAAGCGCGTGTGCTGAACGAAGCAGCGGCCGGCGACAACTGGTTTCTCAAAGGCGGGGACTTTTCGGGTCAGCACTATTCACCGCTGGCGGAAATTGACGCATCGAACGTGAGTGATCTCGGTCTCGCGTGGGCCACCGATCTGCCGATTCCCGATGGTGTGTCGACCACACCGATTGTCGTAGACGGCGTCGTTTACCTGTCGGGTGCTTTTTCCGTTGTGCTGGCCATTGATGCCGGCAGCGGCGACATTCTCTGGCAGCACGACCAGGGCGTACGGGAAGCGTTTGCCAGCCAGCCCATGCTGTCCTGGCCGGCGCGAGTGAACCGCGGGGTAGCCGTGTGGGCAGGCCGGGTTTATTTGTCTACGGCAGACTGTCGTCTTGTTGCGCTGGACGCGGGTACGGGTACGCAGCTCTGGACCCGGCAGACGTGCGACAACGATAAAGGTTTTTTCATCACCGACTCGCCGTATGTCGGGGGCGGGAAAGTTTTTCTTGGCAACGCCGGGTCGGAATCCGAAGAGAAGGGCCGCGGCTATGTTTCCGCCTACGACGCTCTGAGCGGTGAGCTCAAGTGGCGTTTTTACATCGTGCCGAGTGACAACCCGGAAGAAAACGACACGCCGGCGATGCAGATGGCGGCCAAAACCTGGTCGGGCGACACGCTCGAAAAGCACGGCGGCGGCGGTCACAACTGGAACGAGATGACCTACGATCCGGCCTCCAACCAGCTCTTCTTCGGCACCTCGGGTGCCTACCCGTACCTGCATAAAGATCGCGCTCCGCTGGGCGGTGACAATTTGTTTCTGTCCTCTATTGTCGCCGTGGATGCCGATACGGGCGAGTACCAGTGGCACTACCAGACCGTCGACAAAGACAGCTGGGACTACAACGCAACCATGAACATAGTGCTGGCTGATATGCAGATTCGTGGTGCTGAGCGCGAGACGCTCTTGATAGCGCCGAAGAACGGATTCCACTATACGCTGGACCGGCGCAGCGGTGAGCTTCTGGCCGTCGGCAAATTTGCGAAAACCAACTGGGCATCGGACATCGACATCGAGACGGGTAAGCCCGTCTACGATCCCGCTGGCGAGTACTGGAATCTGGAGGAGGGCGAAAGCAGCTATCTCTGGCCGAACATGTGGGGCGCGCACAACTGGCACCCGATGGCGTATCACCCGGGTACGAACCTTTCCTACATTCCGGTCGTCGACGCACCCGCGCTGGTGAGCGGTGGCGACGAGCGGGAATCCGTTGTCATGCTCACGGAGGTCGACGGCGAACCTCACGCCCCGGGCAAGCTGGTGGCGATGGATCCGGCCAGCGGCAGCGTACGCTGGACCGTCGAACATGAGCTGCCTTTCAACGGTGGGCTCATGACCACCGGCGGAAACCTTCTATTTCAGGGTCTTGCCACCGGACACTTTCAGGCTTACGCCGCCGACAGCGGGGAGCGCCTCTGGTCAGTCCAGACCGGCTCTGCCATCAACGCGTCACCGTCGACGTACTCGGTGGACGGGACCCAGTATGTGTTGATTCCCGTTGGCTCGGGCGGCGGCCTGCAGTTTCAGTACCCGGAAATGCACAGCGCCGCGGCGGCAAAAGGTCCGACGCGGCTGCTGGCCTTTGCGCTCGAGGGCAAACAGTCCATGCCGGAATCGACAGCCGTCGCTCGACAGCTGCCTGAGCAGCCGAAGCTCGACGCGTCACCCGAAATGGTGGCAACGGGAGCTGCCTACTATTCCGGCTACTGCAAAATCTGTCACGGCAGCCAGGCAATCGCGCGTTTCGACGGTTCCGTGCCCGACCTGCGCTACGCAACCGCAGAGACGTTCGAAATATGGGATGCCATTGTTGTGGGCGGTTCAAAAGCGGCAGGGGGTATGCCGGCGGTTGGCGTCACGGCGGAGCAATCTGCCGCAATTCGTGCCTACGTACTGGCGCAGGCCGACGAGCTACGGCAGTAGCCGAGTGGCGCGGGGTGCCGCCAGATAGCAGTGCGTTCAGAAACGGGTTCGTAAGGGATTTCAACGACTTCAAAAAAGTCGGTTCACATGTGAACCTGATGGCAACCTGATACGTCTATATCAATGTGACTGACTCATTTGACGTTTTACAAGGCCGGGTTGTTGACGAATTCCTGGTCATGCGCTGCCAGACCGGTGATCGGGACGCACTCTCCGCGCTCATCACCAAGTGGCAGCCGCCGTTTCTGCGCTACGCCTCGGTGATGACGCGCAACCCGGACACGGCGAAAGACGTCATGCAGGAAGCCTGGATCAAGATCATCCGCGCGTTACCGAAGCTGCGGGATCCGCTGAAGTTTCCCGCCTGGGCGTTTCGCATCATCAACAATCAGTGCCTGGATGCGCTGCGGCGGGTGCGGGTATTCGATGAGCTCAAAGACGTTGCCGATAATCGCAACCTGCGGGAGCTCGAAGACCATGAGCAGGTGTGGTGGGTGCTGGAACAACTCTCGCCGGAACACCGGTCGGTGCTGGCGTTGCACTATCTGCAGGAGTTTGACGTCAAGGAGATTGCGACCATTTTGAGAAAGCCCCAGGGCACGATCAAATCCCGCCTCTACCATGCCAGGGAAAGATTCCGGGCGATATTTGAGGAACAGACCTCAGAGGATATGAAAGATGAACGAACTCGACGCGAAGATTCGCCAGGCCTTGCAGGCAGCTACTGAGCTGCCGGATTCGATCCCGGAACCGTCGCTGACAGAAGAGCTCATGGGGACCTTCAAAGGTCGTCACAGCTTCCTGAACATCTCCGGCGCCATCAAAATGGTTGTCGCTGGTCTGATTTTCTATTTCTGCATCTACCAGTTCTTTCAGCAGGATTCGATCATGGGCATGCTGGCCTACGCCACGGCAGCGCTGATCTGTATGGGCGTGGCGTGCACGACCATGTTGTGGTTGTGGGTGCAGATGAACCACAACACAACCGTTAGAGAGGTCAAGAAGCTCGAGTTGCAGCTGGCCCTGCTGACCCAGGAGCTTCAGCAACGGAACCAGAAAAAGGAGTAAGCAGTGCGGTTTGTTTTTGTCTTCTGCCTGGCGCTGAGCCAGCTTGCCTACGCAGACAATACCGATAAGAGCCCCAGGGACATCATCGATGAAATGGAACAGCTCTACCGCGGGGACTCGAGTGACGCGAAGATCACGATGGTCGTCGAGACACCGCAGTATAAGCGAACCATGCAGATGACCGGTCAGAGCCTGGGCAAAGAATACGGCTTCTTCCGCATTCTCTCACCGAAGAAAGATCGCGGGATCGCCACGCTGAAGCGCGACGTCGAGATGTGGAACTACTTTCCCAAGATCAACAAAGTCATCAAAGTGCCGCCGTCGATGATGATGGGTTCCTGGATGGGCAGCGACTTTACCAATGATGATCTGGTGAAAGAGACGCAGCTCATTGATGCCTACGACATCACCATGGAAGAAACCGACACCGAATATCACTTCACCCTCATTCCCACGGAAATGACGGTGACGGTATGGGGCAAAATCGAATACGTGGTGTCCAAAGAGCCGCTGCTGCCAGTCTCGCAGTCGTTCTTTGACGAAGACGGCGAGAAGATCCGCGTGATGTCGTTTGGTGAGCCGAAAGAGATTGGCGGGCGATTCATGCCGAGCACGCTCGAGATGAAGCCCTTGAACAAAGATGGTCACCGTACGCTGGTCATTTATGACGAGATTATCTTTGATCCTCCGAACATCAACGAGCAGACCTTTTCGCTGAGAAATCTCAAGGCCCGCTTCTAGTCATGCTCACCCTGAAGCTTGCGTTCAGGAACATCCTGCGCCAGCGCCGCCGCAGTCTTCTGACCGCGCTCAGCATGACGGGTGGGTACATGCTGTTCGTGTTCTCTATGTCGCTCCTGGAAGGCAGCTGGTCCAACGTGGTCGACATTTTCACGCTGGATCAAACCGGGCACGTGCAGATTCACAAGGATGACTACGCGAAGCGCCCGAAGATCCACAAAACCATTCGCGATCGGGCGGCCGTGGAGAGGGTGCTCGAAAGCCACGATGAAGTTACCGGCTGGGCGCCCAGGGTCTACTCGGCTGCGCTTGCGTACGGCGGTGACAAAACCTCGCCGGCCCAGGTATTCGGCATAGATCCGGCGCTGGAGCCTTCGGTCACGCGGATTCTGCAGAAAGTGACGGAAGGTGAATATCTCGATGCGGCACCGAACGCGGACGGATATTTCAAAGCGATGATAGGCCGCGGCCTTGCGCGAACGCTACACCTCGGCATTGGTGACGAGATTGTACTGATCTCGAGCGGCGCGGACGGCTCGATTGCCAACGACATCTTCATCGTCACCGGTATTGTGGGTAACGCAACCTCATTCGACCGCCTCGGAGTCTATCTGCCGATTACCGTTGCGCAGGAGTTTCTGTCGACGGGCGCTGATGTTCACGAATACGCCTTGCTGGCGAAAGACAAGCACGACAACGAAAACCTCGCGGTCGATCTGCAGGGACTGTTACCGGAGCTGAAAGTCTCCCCGTGGCAGGAAATTGAAGCCACTTTCTACCGCACGATGCAGTCTGACAAGCAAGGCAATCATTTCACCATGGGCCTCATTGTCTTCATTGTGTTCATTGGTGTGCTCAACACGGTGCTCATGTCTGTGCTCGAGCGCACCCGGGAGTTTGGCGTGCTGAAATCGATCGGCAGCCGGCCTTTTCAGCTGATCAGGCTGATCTTCCTGGAAACCATCATGCTCGCCGGCATCAGCGTAGCCGTCGGCTTTGTGTTGATTCTTCCGGTTGTCATCTGGTTTACCGAGGTGGGTCTGCAGCTGGATATGGCGGTAGACATGGGTGGCGTCGTTTTCGACACCATGAAGGGTGAAATGTCGACCTACGTCTTCTTCATGCCGATGGGATTCATGCTGTTGACGGCGGCGTTGATCAGCATCCCCCCGGGCCTGCGCGCAGCGCGGATTCTGCCGCGCGTGGCGCTGGGGAGTCACTGATGCTGAGCCTCAAACTTGCCTGGCGGAACCTCTTCCGCAACGTCCGGCGAACGGTGCTGACCTGCACGCTGATCAGCAGCGCGCTGATTGTGCTCATCCTGGTCGACGGCATCATGCTCGGCATGGTGGACGTCATGGTCGGCGGCATTACACACACGCTGGAGGGTGAGGCTCAGGTCAACAAAAAGGGTTTCAGGGATAATTTCGAAGCCGAACTCTTCCTCGATAACCCTGAGGACATTGAGGCAGCGCTCGCTGCGGACGAGCTGGTTTCGGGGTACGCACCACGCGTGATTGTCGGCGGGATGATTGCCTCTTCTTACAATACGACGGGTGGTCTGGTGTACGGCGTGGATGCTGATGCAGAGGTTGGCGTCAGCAAGATCCGCGATGCGGTCTACGCGGGCAGCTATCTCACCGGCGGGAAGCGCGAGATTCTCATAGGCCGGCTGATGGCTGATCTGCTGGAAGTGGAGCTTGGCGATCGCATAATCATCACCGCCGCTGAGGTGGATACCAACGAGATTACCCAGGAGTTGTTTCGTGTATCGGGGCTGGTCGAATTCGGCCCGGACGAAATGGACGAGTCGTTTGCTTTCATCAATCTGAGCGCTGCCCAGCCGCTTCTTGGGATGGATGGCCACGTGCACCAGATTGCCATTCGCTTTGCGGACCCCGAAGACGCCAAGAATAGTAATCTGCCTACGCTCACACAGTTGAACAAAGGAGAGGTGGAGGCCCTCGGCTGGATGGATCTGCAGCCTGCCATCGGCGGGATGATCGAGATGAGTAACTACGCTTCAGCCATTGTGGGTGCGGTTCTCTTTGTCCTGACGTCGCTCGGCGTCATCAATTCCATGTTCATGTCGATCTATGAGCGGATCTACGAGTTCGGGGTGGCAAAGGCGATTGGCACGACACCTCGGCACATTATCCTCCTGGTGCTCTTCGAAGCGCTGTTCCTGGCGATGATCGCGTGCGCGGTTGGGTTGCTGCTCGGCTACGCCGCTTCCAGCTATTTTGAAACCCACGGCGTGCCCATGGGTCAATTCGAGATGTCGGGCGTTGTCGTCGACGGCAACATGTATACCCAGGTGCGTGCCTATCAGTTTGTGACTTTTCCCATTTACGTCACGCTGCTGACGCTTCTCGCTGCGATCTACCCAGCCATTTTCGCCTCGCGCATTGTGCCCAGTCGGGCGCTGCAGCGGGCCCTATAGGACCCCGTGATGACTACCGTGATTGAAACCAGAGACCTCGTCAGAAGATTTGGCGAAGGCGAAACCATGGTCACCGCGCTTGATCATGTCAGCGTGACTATCGAGGAAGGGGAATTCACTGCCATCATCGGCCCGTCCGGCTCGGGTAAAACGACGCTGCTGCAGCTGATCGGGGGGCTTGATGAGCCGAGCGAAGGAGACGTGTTTCTGTCGGGTACCAATATTGCCCACATGTCGGGCACCGAGCTGTCCGACTTTCGCCGCGATCACATTGGCTTCATTTTCCAGTCGTACAACCTGATCCCGGTCCTGTCGGCTGAGGAGAACATCGAGTACATCATGCTCCTGCAGGGTATATCCGAGAAAAATCGCAAAGACCGGGTCAAGGAGATGCTTGCGCTCGTCGGGCTGGAGGGACTTGGAGACCGGCGTCCGGCACAGCTCTCCGGCGGGCAGCAGCAGCGGGTTGCGGTTGCCAGGGCGATGGCGTCCAAGCCCGATATCATTCTTGCCGATGAACCCACGGCCAATCTCGACTCCGCGACCGGTATTGCGCTTCTTGACGTCATGCGCGAGCTCAACAAGCAAATGAACATGACATTCGTGTTTTCTACCCACGATCAGAAGATCATGGATCGTGCGGACCGATTGATACACCTGGAGGACGGCAGAATTCACCTGGATGAACGACGCACGCCGTGAGATCCCTTGCGTTCCTGGTTCTTCTTGTTTCGCCTCCGCTCAAGGCCGAAACGAACGTCAGCGGCTATCTCAAGTCTTACGGTGTCATCCAGGACGAGATTTCCAACGAGCTCATCGAGGCGGACACCATATTTCAATCGCAGAACACAGGGCGTCTCATGGTCGAGGCCTTTCGGGACAACATGGTCTTCCAGCTGCACTATGAGGTAAGCCCGGTATATGTATCCCGTGCAATTGCCGCGGAGGTGCCGACCTTCAACGTCGTGGGCGACAGCTACCGCCTGACCGATCTCGAGACCTCGCTGACAGACGACGAAACGGACAAGAACCAGGTTTACCAGAATCTCGACCGTCTCAACGTGCAAATTCAGCTCGACGCTGGTGATCTGACCGTGGGTCGGCAGGCCATTTCGTTTGGTGCCGCTCGTTTCATCAATCCGACTGACATCTTTCTGCCGTTCGACGTGAGAACCTTCAACACCGAGTATCGCACCGGTGTGGATGCCGTGCGGTTCCAGAGACCCTGGGGTGATCTCGGTGAAATCGACGTTGGACTGGTGCTCGGCGAAGACGCGGACGAAGAGACGTCAGCTGCGTTTGTTCAGATTCGCAACAACTTTGATGGTAAAGACGTCAACTTTGCGCTGATAGAGTTTGCCGAGCAGACGCTGGTAGGCGCCGGCGTGCAATCGGAGCTCGGGGACATGGGCTTCTGGTTCGAAGCGGCGTACGTGGATGGTGATGTTGACTATCTACGGGCATCCACCGGGCTCGACTACGCCTTCAGCGAGCATGTCTTCGGCATGGTGGAGTATCACTACAACGGCGCCGGGAGCGACACGCCGGAAGACTACCTCGAGCTCTTTACCAGCACGCCCTACCAGCGTGGTGGCGTGTTTCTCCTTGGCGAAAACTATCTGATGCCCAGTCTGTCGGTTCAGCTGTCACCGCTCTGGACCGTCGGTATGCAAGCCATCGTCAACCTGGATGATGAATCCGTCTTTTCTTCCGTCTCCGCCGAATACAACGTTGCTGAGAACTTCTATATGGACTTCGGCGTTTACGTATTTACCGGCGACGACCTCACCGTGACGCCGTTGGGTTTGCCGGTGCTCGAATCCGAGTACGGGGTCAATCCGAATACAGCCTACGCCAGTATCCGCTGGTATTTCTGAATCTCGACCGGATGGAGGCAGCCTCCACAGGCGTGAAGGCTGCTCCGTGACGGGTTTGCTACATACACTTGTGGGCAACTGCGCCGACGTGGCGGTGATCGGTGCCGCAGCACCCGCCGATCACACGCAGACCCGGCAGTATGTCCTGCAGCTCGTGATTGAGCTCCCCGAACTCCTGGGGATTGCCGTCGTCGAGCTCCTCACTCTCATCCAGCTCAGCGTGACTCATCCGTGAGGCATTTGCCCTGACACCACCAATACGCTCGAGCCACGGCTGGCCTTTCGCGAAATTGAAGTGATCCGGATGCGCGCAATTGATCATGTAGTAAGCCGGTGGTTTCCGAGCCTCCTGATCAACTCTTTCGATCGCCTCTTTGAGATCCACTTCTACCGGCAGACGGCCGTCCGTTTCCACGGTGAACGAGATCACTACAGGCACCCCCGCAGCGGCGCCCGCATTGGCGATGCCAATCGCCTCGTCCGGGTAGGTCATGGTGATGGCGGTCACCATGTCGACGCCGGCCTCTTTGAAGGCCATCACCTGGTGAGTGTGATACTGCTCCGCTTCGCTGACGCTCATGCGGTGCTGCGGCTCGTAGCCATCGTCCTGTGGACCGATGCAGCCACTGACGAGCATCGGCGTCGCAGCCGACTGATGGCTGTCGCGAAGTGCATGCATCATTTCCACGGACAACATGTTGAGACGGAAGACATCGGTGTCGCAGTAGCCCAGGAGTCGTGCCCACTTGCTGCTGGCCCGCCAGGTTGGCGTTTCCAGAATGAAGCCCGCGCCGGTCTGTCGCGCAATGGTGATGTACTGCTCGTAGTACGCATTGAGGCGCGCCCGACCTTCGGGCGTCTCGAGGAGCGGAAAAGCAGCAAACTCAGGCAGCTCGTAGCCGTCGAGGAATACCAGCGTTGTCTCCAGGCCGCCGTCCGTCAGATAGAGCGGCACTTTCGTGTTTTCCATCAAGTTCGCTAACATTGTTCGCACCTCCTGCACTGTTCGTTTGGAAAGGCGTCTGCCCAAAGCGACGCCAGGTAATAGCTCGCGACGGTCGCGAGCAGCGCGGGACCAATAATCGCGCCTTGGCTTAACAAGCCGGTCCAAGTTGTCATCAACATGACTGTCTCCTTGTTGTCGTATCAAGTGCTCACTGCAATCCGTTGTGTGCACGTGTTCAGGTAGCCGTACAGATGTTCAGCCAGTGCCCGCGTATCGGGCTCAATTCCGGCAATGAACGTCGATGCGCGGCTGCGCATGAGCGGTAAGCCCAGCGCGTAGATGCCCGGCGCGGCGACGACGCCGCCGCTGTGTTTAAGACGTCCCTTGGCATCGAAGGTGTCGACGTCCAGCCAGCGGTAGTCGGGCTTGAAACCCGTTGCCCAGAGAACAACTTTGATTTCGTCGGCGAGGCTTACTGAAAGCCGCGGACGTGCCAACTCCGTTGGCGTCACGATGAGCTGCTCTTCGCTCAAAACCCCCGGCACGCTTTCCGCAAACCGCTGCAAAAGCCGCTGTATTTTGAGATCTGCGCTCTTGCACAGATGCGGCAGATTGCCGGAAAACTGCGCCTTGCCTTGGCTCACGCCGGCAAAGCGCCCGACAATCTCGACACCCGCGTCCTGCAAACTGCCGAGGTTCAGATCCGCGCCGGGTTGGCCCACAAGCTGGGGCGACGGCAGTCGCCGTGCTCTGACAATGTCGTCGACATCGTCTGCGGATTCCCAGAGCACACCGCTCTTCGTCAACCACCAGTAAACGTCACGGTCCGCCAGCTGCCGGGGCATGCGGACATGCTCACCGGTGGACAGGATGACTTCCCTGCCGGCGTTGCGAAGCTCCTGTGCAAGCTGCAGGCCGGTTGCCGATCCGCCGACGACGAGCACTTTGCCCCGCGGCAGATCGGCGGCACGTCGATAGTCGCGCGCGGTGACCTGGGTCACGCCCTGCGGCAGAAACTCGGCGACTTTCGGTACAGCGGCTTCGGCATACGCGCCCGTTGCCAGTACCAGAGCGCGGCAGTACCACTCACCCTGAGTGGTTGTCACCCGGTACTTCGTACCCACACCGGTCACACGGTGAACCGGGGTGGCGCGCTTTACCGGCGCCGCGACGGCCCTTGCGTAGCCTTCCAGATAGTCGGCCAGCGCATCCTTGTGCATGAAGCCGTCCGCGTTCTGCCCCGCGTACGGCTTGCCCGGCAGGTTCAGCGTCCAATTGGGTGTCAGCAGGCGCAGGGAATCCCAGCGTTCGCGACGCCAGCGGTGGCCAATGTCACCCGCTTCCAGCACCACGTGCTCGACCTTGCGAGCGCTGAGTTGTGCACTCATCGCGAGGCCGGCATGACCCGCACCGATGACGATGACGTCAATCTCGCGGGCTTTCCGGCGCATGCTCAGTTCCCGAAACGGGGACGTTGACCGCGTCATGGCTACGCTCCTACCTCGACGGTGACCTGTGTGGGGTTCGTGACAATGTCGAAGACCGCAGAACGCTTCTGAGACTGCGCAACGAGTGCCTCAATTTCTTCCGGCGTTGCATCGGCGTCGATGTCGAACCGTACGGTCACGTCTTCGAATCCGTTGCGTACGTCACTATCGATACCGAGGATCCCCTGCAGGTCCATGTTGCCTTCAATGGTGGCGCTGACCTTGCGCAGCTGGATGCCACGATTCTGCGCAACGCTCGCCACGCCAGCCGTCAGGCACCCGGCCAGGCCAACCAGCACGAACTCCACCGGCGTTGCGCCCGCATCCTCCGCAGCAAACACTTCAGGATGATCGGACTCGAACGTGAACTCCTTGTGGTGCTGCTGTTCCTCACCCAGACCGTGGAAGCCTTTGACGCTGGCGCGCGTGTGCGTGCCGTTGACCCAGTCGCTGGTCGCCCGCCAGGTGAACTGCGCACCGGCAGGCGCTTCCGTCAGGGCTTCGCGCGCGCCGAGCAGCGCTTCGACATTGACGCCGTTGTCGACGGTGGGGCTCTCTGCAGTTGTCATTTCCATGACTCTTTCCTCTCACTTGCTTAGGTTGGGTTACCGCACCTGGACCGTATCGGGGACCTGGCGCGAGTGGTGCGCACTGTAGGGCTCGCGCCGAAACGGTGCTTGGGGATGGTTTGAAGGTGTCATGAAGATTCCTTGAAGGTTTCTTCAAGAAATCCCCACATGGTCTCCAAGCTTGGGATGGGGCGTGTCTCTAGAGTGCACCTCACCTACTGACGACGGAGTGCAAACATGGCCCGCTACGACAACATTCTCGACACTATCGGCAACACCCCGCTGGTGCGCCTGAATCGCATGGCGCCGGATCATGTCAATCTTTATGTCAAAGTGGAGTCTTTTAATCCCATGGCGTCGGTGAAGGACCGGATGGCCCGGGCCATCATCGAAGACGCCGAGCGCTCAGGTGCGCTGCAGCCTGGTCAAACGGTCATAGAAGCCACCAGCGGTAATACCGGCATCGGGCTTGCGATGGTTTGTGCTCAGAAGGGTTATCCGCTGGTTGTGACCATGGCGGAGAATTTCAGCGTGGAGCGGCGCAAGATGCTTCGGTTCCTTGGTGCAAGGGTGGTGCTGACTCCGGCGTCCGAGAAGGGCACCGGCATGCTGAAAAAGGCGGAGGAGCTTGCAGCGGAGCATGGCTGGTTCCTGTGTCGGCAGTTCGATAACCCGGCTAACGCGCGGGTGCATCGCGAAACCACGGTGCCGGAGATCCTCGACGACATGAACGGCGAGCCGCTTTACGCCTTTGTTACCGGCTTCGGTACGGGTGGCACCTTGAACGGTGTTGCCTCCGGTCTGCGCGAACACTCGCCCGAGACGCGCATCATTGCCGCAGAGCCCGACAACGCCCAGGTCCTCGGCAGCGGTGTGCCGCAGCCGCGCGACTCTGCGGGGAACCCGCAAGGCAGTCATCCCAACTTCAAACCACATCTCATGCAAGGCTGGAGTCCGGATTTCATTTCTTCGCTGACCGAAGCTGCGGTGGAAGGTGATCTGATTGACGCCATGCAGCCGGTGCCGGGGGATGCGGCGATGGCCACCTCACGACGCCTTGCCAGGGAGGAGGGTATCTTTGTAGGTACCTCCAGCGGTGCCACGCTGCACGCGGCGCTCCAGGTAGCTGCGGAGGCGCCTGCCGGCGCCAATATCGTCTGCATGTTGCCGGATACAGCTGAGCGTTACCTTTCGACGCCGCTCTTTGCCGATATCGGCGAAGACATGGACGAGGAAGAGCTTTCGATATCGCAGTCAACGGCAGGATTCCGATTCGACCGTGCCGGTGCGCCCGCACCGGCGGCGGCGCAGTCACGGCAGCTTCACGAGGACGCTGCACGTTTTGTGGACGAAACCGTCGCCAGTACACCGGTTGTGATGTTTGCGCTCGAGTGGTGTGAGTTCTGCTGGTCAGCGCGCAATCTTTTTGCTGCGATGGGCATCGACTACGAGTCGGTGGATCTCGACTCGGTCGCCTACCAGGCAGGTGAGCGGGGTAACAAGATCCGCGCCGTGCTTGCCGAACGCACGGGCAGCCCCACAATTCCGCAGGTATTCGTTAACGGTGAGCTCGTCGGCGGCTGCACGGAACTCTTCGACTTCCAACGCAGCGGAGGACTCGCCGATGCGCTGGATCGGATGGGCATCGAGTTCACGCCGTTCGATCGAGACCCCTACAGTCTGCTGCCGAAGTGGCTCCACAGCCGTGCCAGCTGATTGCCAACAAGGAGAACATCATGAGCAAGACGCCACCCGTCATCTCCCGACTCGAGCTCGATCGAGCGGAAACTCTGGCGCGCCTGGATCTCGCCTGCCGTGAGTGGGGTGTGTTCTACCTCACCGACCACGGGCTGGGAGAAACGGGCAGGATGTTCGCCGAGGCCCGGCGGTTCTTCGCTGCGGGTAAAGGCGTTAAAAACGAGGTCCGGCGTACGGCAACGAACGCGTGGGGTTTCTTTGACGAGGAGCTCACAAAAAATACGCTGGATTGGAAAGAGACCTTCGACTTTGGTCCCGAGGTTGGCGAGTTCTCGCCCCAGTGGCCGAGCTGGCAGCCGCGATTGAAGGAGATATGCGAGGCACACTACGCCGCGTGCGAGACGCTCTCATACGAGGTGCTGGCGGCAATTTCAGGCAATCTCGGCGTCGGTGGTTCTTTCCTGTTTCATGCGTTTGAGCCTGATCACGCAAGCTTCGTCCGGCTGAACTACTACCCGGAGTGTCCACAGCCCGCAGCACCCGAGACCGTCGACGTGCCGGAGCAGGGCCACATGGGTGTCAATCATCACACGGATTCCGGTGCGCTGACGCTGCTCCTGACAGACGATGTTCCCGGTCTCGAGGTCTACGTGCACGATGCCTGGCAGCCGGTGCCACCGATGCCGGATGCCCTCATCATCAACATCGGGGACGTCATCCAGGTCTGGTCAAACGATCGCTATGCAGCGCCGCTGCATCGCGTTTGCTGTCAGACCCGGCGTTCGCGGATGAGCATCCCGTTCTTTTTCAATCCGAAAGAGAGTTTTGACTACGCGCCGCTCGAGAGCGCGTCCGCGGAGGACGGCGCCCGCTATCGCCCGATCAACTTTGGCGACTTCCGGCGACAGCGGGCCTCGGGCGACTACGCTGACCTCGGTGAGGAGGTACAGATCGACCAGTTCCGCATCCAGACACGGGAGGTGTGACCATGGCGTTCATCGAAGCAGATCACTGCGCCGAACGGGAAGCGCACGTCCAGGCCGTGTACGAGCGTCAGGCCGCGGCGTTCGGCTACCTGCCGAACTATGCACCGCTCTTCAGCCACCGTCCGGAGGTCATCGAGCTGTGGGCGGAGCTGCAGCGCGGATTGCGCCGTCATGTCAGTCCGCGTTTGTTCGAACTGGTGACGTTTGCTGCGGCGGTTGCGCTCAAGAGCTCCTATTGCGCGCTGGCGCACGGGGTGAAGCTCAGGGAATTTCTGACGGACGTTGAGATCACGTGCCTCACCCGCGGTGAGTACGAAGGCATCGTCAGCGTGCGCGAAGCGGCCGCCATGCGTTACGCCGGGCAGGTGGCCCTCGACGCCAGCGGGGTTAAAGCGGTACACGTCGCGCCGCTTCGGGCAGCGGGTTGCACGGATGCAGAGATTTTCGATATCGCTGGTATTGCCGCCGGACGCGCCTTTTTCTCCAAGCTCGTGGAAGGATTGGGCGCGCTGCCAGACGGTGCATACCAGCGTCTGCCCGACGCGTTCAAAGCGTCGCTGACCGTCGGACGGGATATCGAATCAGACGAGGCTGCGGCACCAGTCTAGAGCTGCTGAGCCAGCAGCCTCGAGCGGGTCAGCTTCGCTGGCGGGCGTCAGCACGTCGCGCAGCTGTCGGTAGACCGCAATGCTATGGAACATCTGCTGAGGCTGCTGCGCCGCGCGGATTGCGCCGTACCATGACGTTGCGCGATCCGCTTCGCCCTGGTGGTGTGCCAGTACGATGGCAGGCACCAGAAGATCGGGCCAGGGGCTGCGCCCGGCGCGCCGGAGCCGCGATTCAACTTCCTGCATGAGCTGCACCGCGCCTTGCACTTCACCCGCCGAGGCAAACACGCTCGCATAGAGCACCGTGGCACCCCAGAGCGCGTGTGCTTCGGGCCGGTCCAGCAGCCTGTTAGTCCACTTAAGCGCGTCCTGCGGTCGACTGAACACGAGGCACGCCGCAGTTGCGCATGCAGCGTTGTAGGTGGGATTGTCCATTGGCCGGGCATCGTCCAGCAGGCGGGCCGTTATTGGCGCAGCTAATTCAACTGCCGTATCGAGGCTGCCGGTGACCGCATCCGACCAGATCTGGTAAATCTGCACCAGATCCTGAGTTGGCGGATGCCCGTATTCATCCGCAATCTGGATCGCTTCGGCAAGCTGCTCCCTTGCTAGCGCCGGATCGACGAAATTGTTCGTCAGTGAGGTGAGTATCAGAGCGCCGCAGGTACGAGTGGCTTCGTCCAACTGCCGGCACAGCTCGAGATTCATTTCCGCCTCGGCGGCGAGTCGCTGGGGGTTGCGGATGGCCTGGGCGCAAAGGGCAGCCGTGCCGTGCAGTTTGCTCAGGGAGAATACGTCCTCCGTGTCTTCGAGATAGCGTTCGATGCGTTTGAGCTTGGCGCTGGCTCGCGCGCCATCATCGAGCTGGATTGCGAGACCGGTACCGCAGCAGATTTCCAATGCCTTTTTGCGCTGACCAACGGCTTCAAAGTGTGACTCCGCGGCGACGAGGTCTGCATAGTGATCTCCGCACCAGCGAGCCTGGGAAAAGTTGTGCAGATGGTCCTCCGGATAAGCGCCCAGACGCTCGAGTACCCATTCCGCGTGGCGACCGGTGTTCTGCTCGCGATCATCGGAGCTCAGCTTTTCCAGGGCGAAGAGGCGCACCGTTTCGAGGAGCCGCCACCAGCCGCCGCTGCGGGACGTGCGGCTCAGCAGGCACAGCTCGACAAGGCGCGACATGGCAAAAGAGATACCGTGCGGCAGCTGCCCGGCAAACACTTCCTCAATGTCCTCCACGGTGAACTGCCCGGGAAACACCGCAAGCTGTCCGAGTAGCCTTTGTTCTTCAGCATCCAGCAGCTGCCAGGTGTTCTCGACCACACGGATGAGGCTGTCCTGCCGGTGGTCGCCTTCGCGCTGACGCCCGGCAAGCAGCTCAAAGCGCCGGTCCAGGCGTGCGGCGAGCTCCTCGATAGTCAGCTGCTTCAGCTGCGCAGCGGCAAGCTCGATGGCGAGTGGCAGGCCGTCCAGCCGTTGGCAGATCTGTTGAACCTCTTGCGGTTTCAGGTCATCGCCTGGGATGCCGTGGCGTTCTGCGGTCAGTATGAAAAGCTCCACCGCAGGAGAGATGCCGTCGTCGCTCTCCACGGGCAACGGGTCGATGAAAAAACGCAGCTCGTCGGCAAGATCGATTGGGTCGCGGCTGGTGGCCAGGAAGTTCGGCCCAGCCGTGTTCTCCAACAGATAGTCCAACGCGGCGGCCACGTCGTCCTCGATGTGCTCGCAGTTGTCCAGAATGAAGAGCACCCGGCTATCGCGCACCGCTGCGGCGATTTGAGCGCGTGCCTCACCTTCCTGGACGCTGATGCCCATGACCGAAGCAATGGCGGTATCTATACCGGCCCCGTCACTGACGGGTACCAGGTCCACGAACCACACGCCGTCCGGATACTCCGCCTGGACCGTGCGCCCGACGGCTTTGGCCAGGCGGGTTTTGCCTGAACCGCCAATCCCAAGGAGCGATACCAGGCGATATTGGTCGAATGCCTCGATGCAGCGGCTGAGTTCAGCGTCGCGTCCGATCAGCTTGGTACGCTCGTAGCCGAGATTGCTGGTGCGCTGACTTGTCGTCGCGGTCGTTTGTGGCGGCTGAGCCTGCCCGCGGCTGACTGGGGCGACAAACCGATAGCCGCGGCCATGGACCGTCTTGATGATGCGTTGATTACGCCCGTCGTCGCCGAGGGCTTTGCGCAGGGTTTTGATCTGCGTGGCGACGGCGGATTCGCTCACGTAGCGATGCCCCCAGAGCTCATCGAGCAGCTCATCGCGCGTGATCAGCTTGTCGCAGTTCTGCACGAGATAGGCAAGCAGAGACATGACCTGGGGCTCGAGGGCAATTTCCGCTTCCCCTTCGCGTAGCGTAAACGAGCCGAGGTCGAGCTCGAATGCGTCGAACGCGTAAATTGGCGCAGTGATTTGTGACGTGGCAGCCACCCGACGGACCGGTTCTTGCTAAGCCGCTAATGCTAGCAGATTTACGCTTCGCTCAAGTCGGCGAGCCATGCGGCCACGTCAGCACGTATGTCGTCCAGAGTGGGTGTGTTGGTGTTGTCGTAGTCGCCGAAACCGATCTGCTCGTAAAGCTGCCGGTAGATTGCGATGGTGTGGTACATCTGGATGGGAACACGGCCGTAGCGGATGGCGGCCAGCCAGGGTTGGGCGCGCTCCACGGCGCCATACCGATGAGCCAACAGACTTGCGGTCACGAGCACATCCGGGAACTCGTCGCGAGCGGCGCGATTCAGGCGGGCTTTGATGTCCAGGCACTGGCGAGCCGCTGCCGAGAAGTTCCCGGAGCTGGCTTCAACACAGGCGAGCAGGTTCTGTATGCCCCAGAAGGACATGACTGCGGGAAAGTCTTTCATGCGTGCGGCCCAGGTGGCCGCGACGTCCGGCTCTTCAACGACGGCGCAGGTGACGATGATACCGATGCAGTTGTAGGCGGGGTTGTCGATCGCGTCCGGTGCAGCTTCAAACTGCTGTACAAGCTGTTCGGCCAGATCGCGACCGCGTTGATACTCACGGCCCATGACGTGTTGCCAGGCGCGATAACAAGTTCCGGATTGCACGAGTGATGCGTTGGCCGACTGTTCGCCGAGCTCAATCATCTCGGAGAGCTGGGCGTGTGCAAGCTCCGGATCGATGAATCCGGTGGTCAGCGACTGCATCAGCAACGCGTTGGCCAGCAGCTCCCCATCGCCTTCCTCGCGCGCAAGCCGCAGGTACGATTGATTGTGGGTATTCAAGAGGTCGGGTAGACGATTCGCTTGCGCGCAGAGGCCGGCAATTGCGTGTAGGCGGGCCTGCCAGTACGAGGAGGGGTTCGCTTGCAGGTAGTGCTCAGCCCGCTCGAGCCGTTCCTTGGCGCGTGCGCCGTCGTCCAGCTGGACCATGAGCCCGGTCCCGGCACAGAGCGCGTAGGCCTGCTCCGGCTCGCCGGCCTGGGCAAAGAACTGTTCCGCTGCTTCGAGGTCAGCGTAGTGATTGATGCACCAATCCGCCTGGCTCAGGTTGTCGAGCTGGTCGTCTGGAAATTTGCCCAGCTTCTCGAGACACCAGCGTGCGTGTCGCTCTGCATTGGCATGCTTGTCAGCGTCGGATTGATCTTTTGTTGCAAAGGCCCGCACGGTTTCCAGCATCCGCCACCAGACGCCCCGGCTGGAGGTGCGTTGGATGAGACCCAGATCCACGAGTCGAGATATGCTGGTTGAGATTTCGTGGCCGGGCACTTCCGCCAGCACCTCCTCCACGGCGCTCATGGTGAACCTGGAAGGGAATACCGCAAGCTGACGCAGCAGCGTTTGCTCGCTTTGTTCCAGCATTTCCCAGGTATCTTCCAGGACGCCAAGCAGATTGCTCTGCCGCCCGGAGACCGTCCGTTCACGCCCGGCAAGCACTTCGAATCGTTTGTTCAGGCGCTCAGCGAGCTCATCCAGCGTCAGGTGCCGAAGCTGTGCAGCCGCAAGCTCGATCGCCAGCGGTAGTCCGTCGAGCTGTCCGCAGATGGTTGCTACGTTGGCGTCGCGATCGAGACCGAGCGTTACGCCATGGCGGGCGGCGGTGGTGCCGAAGAGCTCCACCGCGGGAGCAATCCCCTGGGAGACGTGGGTCACCAGGGGGTTCAAGAAGTAGCGATGTTCGTCGATGAGGTCGAGCGGATCACGGCTGGTGGCGAGAATATGAGGACGTTCCGTGTATTCGAGCAGGTCATTGACCAGCTGTGCGGCAGGGCTGCGCAGATGCTCGCAATTGTCGAGTATCAGTAGGAGATCTCTGTTGCGCAGCGCATCGATCAGCTGCGGACGTGTGGCCTCGGCGGTCAGCGCCATACCGAGCACGTCCGCGATAGCCGTCTCCAGAGACTCGACGCTGGTGAGCGGGATCAGATCGATGAACCAGACGCCATCCGCAAACCGGCTTGTTGCCTCCCGGCCGATACGCGCTGCGAGGCGGGTTTTGCCTGTGCCGCCGATGCCAAGAATGGTGACCAGCCGGTTGTCGTCGACGAGCTCGAGGCCGTGCGCAACGTCGCGCTCCCGGCCGAACAACGGTGTTCGTTCCCGGGGCAGGTTATTTGCGCTCTGCGCCGCAGCGCGTGAGGGTGCCGATTGTGGTCTCGGTGAATCTTCAGATGCTATCGGCGCCACGAAACGGTAACCGCGACCACGCACGGTTTGAATGACAGCCTGTCGCTGGCCGTCGTCACCAACAACCCTGCGCAGCGATTTGATCTGCGTCGATAGCGCAGATTCGCTGACGTAGCGGTGGCCCCAGAGCTCATCGAGGAGCTCGTCTTTTTCGACAACCCGATCGCGATGCTGGAGCAGATAGGCGAGCAGACTGAACACCTGCGGCTCAACCGCCACGGCGGTATCGCCGGCGAAAAGCTCGTAGGTATTCAGGTTGACCCGACAGGAACCGAACACGTAGGTGCTGTCGGCGCTCGTCTGCGCTTCGTTGGGGTTCGACATGGCGAATAGTGTGGGGATTTGCGCGCCCTTCGTCGACCCCTGGTCCGTGCGCATTGGAATCAACGTGGCATTTGACGCGGCAAGTAAATACCCTGTCGTTCAGAACCGAGGGAGGATAAGGCCATGTCCGGAAAGCGCACTGCACGCACCATGTGTCCGATGAACTGTCATCCCACATTCTGCGGCATGCTGGTGACCGTCGAAGACGATCGCCTCATTGAGGTGAAGGGAGATCCGGACAATCCGGACAGCGAAGGTTTCCTGTGCGTGCGGGGTCGCGCCACGCAGGAGATCATCGGTAATCCCGAGCGCATTCTCCATCCCCTTGCTCGTCAACCGGATGGTAACTGGGCGCAGATCAGCTGGGACGAAGCGCTCGACAGAATTGTCGAAAGCATCAATCGGTCGTCAAGAGATCGCGTTGGTTTGTGGGCATGTCACGGCGCTGTTGCCAATGACTACGGCGTATTCGCCAACGCTCGGCTCAGCACCCGTCTTGCCCTCCTGGCGGGCTTTCAGGTCTGGGATCCCTCCATGGTCTGCTGGGGGCTGGGCGGCCTCGGCTTTGGTCTGA
The DNA here is from genome assembly GCA_028285415.1 of Pseudomonadales bacterium. Lineage (GTDB taxonomy): Bacteria > Pseudomonadota > Gammaproteobacteria > Pseudomonadales > Azotimanducaceae > UBA4421. Next base: position 247,105 of record JANQPF010000009.1, on the reverse strand, counting down.
CCGGAACCATGCAGGTAAACACCAAAGAGGACATGAGCGCGAACTCGGATCTCATCGTGCAATGGGGTTCCAACTCGGCCAGCCAGCCAAACACAGCCCGGCACGTTGCTGCCGCACATAAGCGCGGGGCGCGGGTCATCGCCGTAGACGTGCGGGTGAGTGACGCCTGCCGCGCTGCCGATGAGTACATCCTGGTCAAGCCGGGCACCGACGCTGCGCTGGCGCTTGCGGTGATGCATGTCATTCTGCGAGAGGATCTGCAGAACGACGCGTTCATCGCCGATCGCACGATCGGTTTCGAGGCGTTGGAGACGCATCTGCAATCCTGTACGCCTGAATGGGCGGCGGACATTTGCGGTGTGACGGTGGCGCAGATTGAAGCGTTTGCGCGCGAGTATGCGACGACGGAACGCGCCATGCTGCTGCTTGGCGGTAGCTCTCTGTACAAAGATGCGAACGGCTGGCAGGCAAGCCGTGCGATCTCCTGCCTGCCCGCCTTGACCGGCAAGCTCGGGATTCCGGGCGCGGGATTCGGTCCGCGCCATGCCGGTGAAGCGCATGGCCATGGATTGAATCCGAGTCTCCTCGACGTCGGCAACAGGCCGGGTGGCGACTACATTCCCAACCAGATCTCGGGCATCGTCGATGGCATCGCGAGCGGTGCAATTCAGACCATGCTGCTTTTTGGCTCCAATCTGGCATCGTCTTTTCCAGATGCCGGTCGCGTGCGTGCAGGTCTGAAGTCCATGGACATGGTTGTCGCGCACGATCTCTTCATGAACGACACCATTCGCGAGTGTGCTGACATTGTCCTGCCGGCCACCTCCTGGCTCGAGGGGCTGGGTGTAAAGGCGACCACAACGCATCTGTATCTCATGGACCGCGTGTTGGAGCCTGCCGGTGAGAGCCGTTCGATTCCGGACGTGTTGCGGGCTCTTGCGGAGCGTCTCGAGATCGAAAACTTCTACCCATGGCACGACGATGGTGGACACATCGACGCTGTGCTGGACCACCCCTGTACCGGGCATACCAGCGTTGCGGAGTTGCGTGAAACCGGCGGCATTGCCCCGCTGAACGTGTCCCCGGTTGCCTACGTCGACCAGCGCTACGCCACCCCGTCGGGTAAAGTCGAGCTCTACTCCGACATGGCACTCGATGCCGGCTTACCGGCGCTGCCGACGTATGTGCCGCGTCCGGAAAGCCGCTTTCCTCTCGAGCTGCGGATGGGGCGGACAATCAATCACTTCCATGCCTTTTACGACAGCGGCCGTGCGCTGCCCATGCTCGTACGTCGCGATCGTGAACCGATACTGTGGATCTCCCCGGGTGATGCCAAAACGCGTGGCATCAGCGAAGGGGACGCCATATCGATGCGCAACGACCAGGCAGCGTTTGACGCCGTTGCCAACGTAACGGACCGGGTACCGGACGGTACCGTGTGGATCCACGACGGCTGGCCAGGGTTGAACGACCTGACGAATGCGGACCCTTCGATCTCGGACGAAGTGGCGGGTTTGTTTCCCTTCAGTACCGGGCAGGCTGCTTACGACGCGTTTGTCGAGGTGATTCCGCGATAGCTGCGGACACGCAGGGCGAATCAGCTTCCCTGACGTGCGGCAATTTCAGCACGAATCTCCGAGTGACGTTTGCGGTCAATTTTGTATCGCAGATAAAACAGTATCCCGGTGATCGAAAGCAGACTGGTTGCGGGACCTTCTGTGAATCCCAGCCACCAGATCGTCTCAGCGGGCACGGTGCCGGCGGCAGCGCCGGGTGGGAAGGCGATGAGATCCAGAACAATGCCGCCGAGAACCGCCCCTATGGCGTTCGTTATCTTGTTAGCGAACGAGCGGGACGCGTAGATCACACCTTCCCGGCGCACGCCGGTTTCGAGCTCCACCTCGTCCGAGATATCGGCAAACATCGAGTTGAAGCTCGCAAGCAGTACCGGCAGGAAGATCCCCTGGAGCAGGTAGCGGCTGAAGTAGATCCAGAAGATCCAGGGTGAGTCGTTGTCGGGGAACCAGGAAACGTCAAGGAGGCGCAGGCCGAGCGCCGCGTTGTTGTTGATGATGATGAAAATGGCGGGTATCACGAGCGCGAGACGCTTATCGAGCCGGCGCGTGATCAAAGGGGCAAGGGGTAATCCGATCCAGAGTCCAATCAGCGTGCCGATTGAAACCAGCGCCAGGCGTTCGGTGGGTAGACCCCAGAAGTGTATGCCCATGAACGGACTCATCACCTGTTCCACGGCGACGGCAAAGATTGTCATCAGCATGCCGAAGAAAATGAGCCGGTACGACCGGTTGCTGAACACGGCTTTGAAATCTGCGAGCGTATTTGCCAGCGAGAGAGGCGTGGTTTCTCTCTCGAGCTGCATGTGTGGAATTTCTTTGCGCGTACCAAAACAGCAGGCCATGATCGCCAGAAACATGACTGCGGCGAAAAACTCGGCAAAAGGCAGATAGCTGTCCGGATCGAGTGTCCCCGGGTTGAACTCTTCGGTCGTCGGAAAAAAGACGCGATAACCCACTATCGAAACCAGCGCCATTGCCGTTATCGCAAAAACGCTGCTCATGGCGAAGACGGTCGAGCGCTGGTTGTAGTCCTGGGCAATCTCAGCGCCCAGCGCCAGGTGCGGAACGTAGTAGAACGTCAGTGATGCCCTTACCAACACGGCAAACAAGGTCAGCCACAGGAAGTTGCTGAATTCTGTCATGCCGTCCGGGGGTGAAAACAAAGCGATGAACGCAAAGACCAGTGGAAACGCGGAGATAAACATGAACGGATGGCGGCGCCCCCAGCGTGTACGCAGGCGGTCGCTGACGACGCCTGCGACGGGGTCAGAAACCGCGTCGAACACCATTGCAATGCCAAGCGCCAGTCCCGCGAGCGATCCCGAGATACCAATGACCTGTTGGTAGTAAAAAAGCACAAAGACGTTGAACGCCTGGTTTTTGACCCCTTCGGCAACCTGCCCGACGCCAAAGGCCAGCATGGTCGGCACGGACAGTTTTCGAACCGTGTTTTCTGTTGTTGTATTCATTACAACGACAGTGCCAGGTTACGGCAAAGATACAAGCATCGCGTCTTCAAGTTGGCTGCGCCGCGCGTTGCTGGCGGATCTGTTCGCGCACCTGGCGCTGCTTCTCCCGGGTGATGGGATAACGCCACACCACAATGACGGCCAGCACAAAAAGGCTTGCCGGGAGGATACCGATGGTCAGACGCAAGCCGAACAGGGCTTCCTCCGTGTTCTCGGCGCCGTTGGCCGCATCGAAGCCGAACCAGGCAAGCGACTGCAGGGCGAGCCAGCTGCCGACACTCGAGGCCATCTTCATGACCAGCGACCAGGCTGAAAAGAAGAGGGCGGCGCGGTTTTCTCCGGTCACCGACGTATCCAGATCGATCACGTCTGCCTTCATGGAATTGGGCAGCGCCTGGAACGCGCCGGTAGCCAACCCCATGAGAAAGATGAACGGCATCATGAACCAGAAGTCACCTTCTCCCAGGAACAGATACACCAGGCTGAACGTGGACAGCGTCAGCATCCCCGCGATCCACGCACGGTGTTTGTCGATGTGGCCGGAAAGCCAGACCCAGAACGGAATGCCCAGAAAACCGGCAACCGAGCTGATGATGACGAGATAGGGAACCTTGGCGGGCGATTCCTTGACGATGAATTCGACGTAGAAGATGTAGAGCGGCATGATCACGGCCAGCGCGATCGAGGACAGCACAAATCCGACGAGCAGCAGGCGAAACGGCCGGTTACCCCACATGAGCTTCAGTCCGGCGAAGATGGGTACCGAGGCGTGGCGCTCGCTTGGCGTCTCGCGGACGCGCCAGACCGTGAGCCCGATGCAGACCGGGATCATGATCATTGCGGCGATGCCGAGGAGATGCATGACGTTTGCGGTGCCGCCGAAACCGAAACCGACCAGCGCAACAAACGGGATCACCTGCGCGGCAATGCCGCCGAGACTGCCCATCACCGCCCGCCAGCCCGTAATGCGCGTGCGCTCGTCGTAGTCTTCAGAGAGTTCAGCAGCCCAGGCGTAGTAGGGGATGAGGAGCATGGTCCAGCCGATCCACAGCACCATCAGCCACCAGAACAGGTGCCAGATGCCGGCGCCTTCGGGCGGCAGAAATACGTTGTAGATACCGAGCATCATGAACGGCACTGCGCAGACCATCCACGGCTTGCGACGTCCCCAGCGCGTCCTCGTGTGGTCGCTGACGTATCCCATGATGGGATCGGTGATTACGTCAAACAAGCGTGCGAACAGGAGGATGTTGGCAACCGCGGTCAGGCTCAATCCCATATCGCCGGTATAAAACCGCGAGAGCCAGATCGCCATGGGGATGATCGTGAGCATGACCGGCAGGTCGGACAGGCCGTAGTAGAACAGCGCCGATTTCGTCAGTCTGCCGGCATCGCTGGATTCGCGGATCTGCAAAGGCTTGCGGCCATCTGGTTGTACGCCTCTTCTATCCTAGGGGAGTGCGCCGGTCTGCAAAAGCCGTTTCTGACGTCGAACACGGAACAACGATCAGCCTCACCCGTATTTCGACGTAGTGCCGACCGCATTGCCGGTTAATCGAGCCGATTGGGAATGGGCCGTTAACGGGCTATGATGTTTGCGAGTCTCATTCGGGAAAGATGATGGACTGGCAGCAATACGAACTGGAACGGGAACAGCGCCTCGACAGCGCTCGTGACCGGGTGGCGTCAATGACGCTGGCAGAGCTCGATGTCGCGCACTGGGACCTCATGCGCTTTGACACAATCTGGCCCTACTTCGAGCGTCTGCGCCAGGAAGCCCCTGTCTTCTACCATGAAAACAGCATTGCGGGGCCGTTCTGGTCCGTGACGACCTATGACCTCGTCAAAGCGGTAGACACAGATCCGGCGCGTTTCTCCTCGGAGCCCACCATCGGATTGAACGTCACCACCGAGCAGGACAATGCCTCGAGCTTCATTGCAATGGACGATCCCCAGCATGCCAAGCAACGCAAGGCAGTTGCACCTGTGGCGGGACCGCGCAATCTGGCGGCGCTCGAGCCGACCATCCGTGAGCGGGTGAAGGGTATTCTCGACGGCTTGCCGGTCGGTGAGTCGTTCAACTGGGTAGATCGTGTCTCCATAGAGCTCACGACGCAGATGCTGGCGACGCTATTCGATTTTCCGTTTGACGATCGCTACAAACTGACGCGTTGGTCCGATATCGCGACGTCGCCGCGAAAAGCGGGCCTGTGGGAGACTCTCGAGGAACGCGACCGCGAGCTGAACGAGTGCCTCGAATACATGACACGCCTGCGTGACGAACGTACCGAGACGCCGGGCGGCTTCGATCTGCTGAGCATGCTGGCACACAATGAAGAAACCCGTGACATGCCGCCACGCATGTTTCTCGGCAATCTGCTGCTTCTCATCGTCGGTGGCAACGACACCACCCGAAACTCCATTTCGGGTGGCGTGGTGGCGATGAACCGGTATCCCGAAGAGTTCGAGAAGTTGCGGGCTGACCGGTCGAAGATTCCGCACGCGGTTGCCGAAATCATCCGCTGGCAGACACCCCTCGCGTTCATGCGCCGAACCACCACCGAGGATGTTGAGATTGGCGGGCAAGTCATTCCCAAGGGCGAGCGGGTGCTCATGTGGTACGCCTCCGGCAATCGGGACGAATCCGTGTTCGAAGATGCCGACAGGCTCGACATCGATCGCGCCAACGCGCGTCAGCATCTTTCTTTCGGATACGGGGTGCATCGCTGCATGGGGAATCGGGTGGCTGAACTGCAGCTCCGGATTCTCTGGGAAGAGATGCTCGACCGGTACAGCCGTATTGAAGTGACGGGCGCGCCGGTGCGGGCGATATCCAACTTCGTGCGCGGCTACACCCATCTGCCGGTGAAGCTGCATACCTGACATCTAGCGGAGGGGAGCATGGATCCCAAGGTACAAGAGTTACTCGACATCAAAGCCTGCGAGGACCTGGTCGTGCGCTACGGGCGCACGCAGGACTGGCTGGATACTCCCGGCCAATCGAGCTGTTTCTGGCCGGACGCGGAGATTGACTTCGGCTTCTTCAAGGGCAACGGTGCCGACTGGGTCGCCACGGTGATGCCCCACGAACAGGAAGCCATTCGACGCTGGCACATGAGCACCAGCGTGATCATCGACGTGGACGGCGACCACGCCACGGGCGAGTGTTACGGCATCGCCGTGGGTACGCAGAAGAATGAAGCCGGAGAGCTCGTCGACAACATGTACGGCGGCCGCTACCTGGATGAGTTCGAAAAACGTGACGGCGAATGGCGCATCAGCAAGCGGTCGTACGTGCTGGACTGGAGCACGCAGTTTCCGAACGCCATTGAGGCAATGACGCCGGAGGAGTTTGCGCTCAACATTCTGCACATCCGCGAGCCGGGACACCCCGCTTACCGTGAGCTCTGAACGTGCGATGACACCGGCTGATGCGTAGCTATTTGACGGAGGTAGTGGGAGAAGGGCGCCTCGACCTCATCGCGCACCTGGTCCTCGAGTCAGAAGCTTCAGATTGAGCGCGCCTTACGGCGCTATCACGTTTACCTGAACCAGTCCCAGGTGGATTCAGCGCGACCGTCGCCTCCAGCAGATTCGTTGGCAACGGCGCTGATTGACGGGCGGCCGTCCCGGGTCCGTTTTGTCCAGGCGACCGAAGCCTCACATGAGGTCGGCTCGAGCAGAGCGCGATGCTCGCTGTGAGAAAACGCGCCGTCGGTTTTGGCCAGCGTCAGCGTCAGCGCATCCCGAGGCGCAAGACTGAGGTCAACCGCCTGGGGTGGGACGCTGTCGAGTTCGATGCGATAGCGGCCTTCGGGCAGGAAGAACTGCTCGTCTGACCCAAGCTGGCTTTCAGCAACGACGGTCTCGCCTTGCAGCACGCGGTATCGGGTTGCAACGGTCGCTTCGAGCGCGGTCTTCAGCTCAGCGGCGCTCCCCGCGGTGAGGAACATCCCGCCGCCTGCTTCGGCGATGGCGCCGAGGCTGGTGACGTCTTCATCGACGGTGTTTTCGTCAGTACCCATGCCGAAGCCGATCACGTGAATGGCAAGACCCTGTTCGCGCAGCGCGTGTGCCGCTGCAACCGGATCGCCGCCGCAGCTTTCGATACCATCGGTGACCAGCACCAGCGTGCGCTCGCTTTCCAGCTCAGCGAAATCGTTGGCGGCCTGCTCCAGGGCATGGGCAATGGGCGTTTGTCCTCGAGGCCGTAACTCGGTCACGGCGGTACGGATGCTGTCACGGCTGTCAGCGCCAAACGGCACCAGAAGCGTGGAATCGGTGCAGTCGTTCTGCTCGGTCGGGCTGACGCTGCCGTAGGCCCGCAGCGCCAGATCGAGATCCTGCGGCATCCAATCAGCCGCATCGAGGAGAATGTTCCTGGCCACCTCCATTTTCGGCTCACCGTCCATGCGCCCCCACATGCTGCGGGACGCGTCGATGACAATCTGTACGGCGCGCTCGTTGATGGACACCGCCGGGAGGCCCTCGTACGTCGCGGCCACATCCAGTGCGGCACAGCTTGCGTCGTGGACCTTCACGTTGATGACGGCGTCTTTCGTTTGATCGTCGAGACTCGTTGCACGTGCAACGATGCGGTTGTCACCAACCTCCAGCGGCACCTGGCCGACGAACGTGCCACCGGTGAGGCGGGCCGGTATCGGCGTCTGACCGTTAGCGCTCAACGTGACCTGGTCGACGCCGGTTGTGCGCAGATTCAGAAAAGCCGCCGGCAGTTCTGCTGGATCGGACACCTGCACGAAGCTGCCGCCGGTACCGAGCGCTATTTCCTCGAGAATTGCGGCACCACCTTCATTCGTGCCGAGCAGCAGGGTGTGCACGGTTATCCCGCGTGCCTGAGCTTCGCGCGTCGCGTCCCGGGCTTTGCGCTGGTTTGACTTCCCGTCTGTGAAGAGCATGATCATCCGCGAAGAGTCGGGACGGCCGTGGGTTTCGAGCTCTGTCAGCGCGGTAAGCATGCCGGCTGCGATGTTCGTGCCGCCTGAACGTTTCATACCTTCGATCGCATTCACGGCTGCGCCGCGGTCCGCCGTAAGCGCCTGTAGAAGCTCGCTCTCACCGTCGAAACCGACGACGCCGATCAAAGTGTCGCTTTTCGGTGACAACCCTTCCACGAAACCGATCGCACCGTCGACGCGGTAATCCTCCGGATCGGTTTTCTTAAGGCTGGTGGAACGGTCGAGCACGAGCATGATATCGAGATGACGGACGCCGCCGATGGCAGACGCAACGCCTTCGACATCCAGCGTGAGGGCCTCGCCGGTCGAGTGCAGATCCGCGGCTGGCGGCTGAATTTCAACTTCGAGGACGCCGGGTGTCATCACCCGTGCGTCGGTGAGCGGTTGAAGTTTATCCTGATCCGAGGTGGCACAGCCGAATGCCAACGCGATGAATGGGATGAAAGAAGTAAAGAGTGCTGCTCGCATGGGTAACCTCCCTGTCAACACGGTGCAGGCGTCACAAAGCGTGCGGCAATGTGCGCTAGATGGGGCTCATGATAGGGGGTCGACTGCCGCGGAACGGAGACGGACTGCGCACTTTTAGCAACTCAATCCACCTCTAAGTCATTGAAAATAAAGAGATCTGAACTTCGAGTGAATGATGACGTACCCGCGCCAGGTTCACCTGGCCTCGGCGGATGCCAATCGGGGGAAAAGCTCGGCGGCGTTGGTGAACGCGATCCGGCTGCGTTCAGCCTCCGACAAGCCGTCAAAAGTTGTGACACCTGCCCAGGCGGCTTTGCTGACGGGTGGGGGTGCAAATGGGTAGTCGCTGCCAAAGAGAATCTGTTCCGCGGGTACCAACTTAGTTAACGCACTCAATGCCGGGGTGCTGCCGGACAGCGCGGTATCGTAGAAGAAGTTTCGCAGGTAGTGCAGGAATCCCTTTGGTGCGTTTTCCTGTGCCTGGGGTGAGCCGTCGAGGAGCGCCCAGCGACCGGCCAGATAAGGTGCCGTGCCACCGGCGTGCGAAAAAATGAACCGAATGTCCGGATAGCGTTCTGCAACGCCCTGCCAGATGAGGTTGGCAATCGCACGGCTGGTGTCAAAGACGAACTCGGTCGCAAAAGGAGGAATGTCCAGGCTTTCGACAGGGGCACCCACCGGGACGGTTGGATGCACGAAGGCGACGGCGGACTTTTCGTTGAGCAAGGCCATCACGGCGTCGAATGCCGGATCTCCGAGATACGATCCATCAGGGTGGCTGCTCATCAGGACAACACCGTCCAGCCTGAGCTCGTCGATGGCGTATTCGGCTTCCTTGAGAGATCCGTCGACAAATGGAAGCGGCAGAATCGCGAATGCGCCAAAGCGATTCGGCTGACTCTGAATAACGCCAGCTGAATACTCGTTGCACGCCCTGGCGAGGCTCGCGGCAGCGTTGTCATCGCCAAAGTGCACGCCCGGTGTCGAGATGGAAAGAACGCCGGTGGCAATGTCCTGCGCGTCCATCATGTCGATTGCGGCTGCGGGAGCCCACTTGGGAAACTCGACCCCACCCGCGCCGTGGACACCAATCTTCGCCAGATCATCGACATAGAGCTGGGGCAGCAGATGTTGATGCACGTCGATCTTGCCTGGTATGGAAGGACTCATCGCTCTACCTGCTCACGACACGGGTTGGATGACGCCGGGGGGGAGGGGGTCACCCTCCGGTTTGTGCCCCCAGATGCTGAGCTCATGGAACTGCCCGACCGGCCATTCCTGATCCATCGGGATCTCCAGTCCGCCGGTGCCGTATTCGATCTCAAATCCGGACGGCGTACGCACGTAGAAAGACGTCATCTCGTCGTTGGGATGCTTGCCGATGCCCATGGCAATTGGCATACCCGCCTCTACCGCACGATCGTAAGCAAGCCCGACATCGTCGATGTTCTCGACCTGCAGCATCAGGTGATGCACGCCGCGGTGTCCCGGGACTTCTGAAATCGCCAGCGTGTGGTGGCGCGGATTGCAGTGGAAGAAGCGGACTTTCATGCCCGCGTCGATGTCGTCCGAATGTCGAAAGCCGAGGAGTCCCATGTAAAAGTCGGTTGCTGCCTGCAGGTCGGGGACCAGGAAAACGATGTGCCCCAGACCTTGCTCACCGGTGACGAATCCCGAAATGCCGTGCCCTGGAGTGAACGGTGTATCGCCCGCCATCTGCCCGTATGACAGCTCGTGCCGGAATCCAGCCGGGTCGTTGAACCAGGCAATGCCTTTAACATTGCGGACCTTGGCCAGCTCGCTATCACCGGTATGGATGGCAATGCCTGCCGCTTCCAACTGAGCGACGCTCTCTTCGAGAAGCGAATGGCTACCGACATCCCAGCCGACATAGTCGAGCTGGTTGGTGTCGCCGGATCGGATGGCAATGCGCCATGCTGCCTCGTCTATCCTGAGTCGGACAACGTCATCGTCGTTGGACGAGACGACGTCCAGTCCGAGGATCTCCGGTGCAAACGTGCGCCACGAGGGTGCGTCCGGGGATGAAAAGCCTACATAGCTGAGTGATTTGATCATGTCTCTCTCCTCCTCGGTCAACCTAATACAACGCAACTGCGGCTTGTTCGTCGCCAAACGAGTAACTCGTCCAGGCGCTGTAGATGGTATCCGCGGCGTCGGCCATGTGGGTGCCGCCGGTGCGCAGGTCACGCCAGTATCTCTCGAGCGACCGGGTGGTCCAGATGGCCGCTGAACCTGCCCGCGCAAAGAGCTTGTCCACGCCGAAGAGCACGCGCTGCACAGCGCGCACCTGATTGCGACGAAACTCAAGGCGCTGTACCTTGGAAACGGGCGTGCCGTTCTCGAGTTGTTCCATCCACGCGACAATCATTGCGTCCAGATGGGTGATGCCTGCCGCCAGGTCAGCCTCTACTTCTGCCAGCGCCTCCTGCTGGTATGGGTCGGTTTTGCCGACGACACCTGATGCGGACACTCGGGTCTGCAGGTAGTCGCGATATTGTTCGATGGCGCCTTCGGCGATGCCAAAAGTAGCGGACGCAATGGCACCTGAGAAAATACAACCAAACGGGATGTGGTAAAGCGCAGCGTCCTGACGGCAGCTGTATTCACCTTCCAACATGCTGCCGTGCAGGACCGTGCGGTACTCCGGCACAAACGCGCCATCAATGCGGATGTCTTTGCTACCAGTGCCACTCAGGCCCATGACGTGCCAGGAGTCTTCGACAATCTCGTAGTCACCCCGCGGCAGGAAAAAGTGTCTGACTTCTGGAACCTCGCCGGGGTTCTCGTTCTCGTCGACGACCATGCCGCCAAGCACAACCCAGCCGCAATGATCCGTGCCGGTGGAGTACTGCCACTGACCGGAAAAACGGAAGCCGTCACCTTCCCGCACGGCTCTTCCCTGGGGAGCGTAGGGTGAGGCAACCCAGTTGTCGGGGTTGTTGGCGTAAATCTCGTCCTGCACCTTCTCGTCGAGGAGAGCAACTTCCCACGGGTGCACGCCGACAACGCCGGCGATCCAGCCTGCGGAAGGATTGTAGCGGCCCACGGCACGGGCCCATTCGAAGAAGTCGCGGGGGTCTGCTTCGCAGCCGCCGTGGCTCTTAGCCTGCAACAACCGCATGCCGCCCGACTTTTCGAGCACCTCCCGGGCGGGCTCGGTCAGATGACCACATTTGTCGCTGGGTGCGTGCTGCTCGCGCAGGACCTGGGCGTGCTCGTGAATGTATTTGACTGCGTCGTGCATGGGTTTCTCCCCTGGTTGTAGCGGCTCTGTTTCTGTAACGATCGATACAATAAAGGCTTGCTTAACGCAAAGTCAATAGTTATTGTAGTAATCGTTCCAGGAAACGGAAAAGGCCGGAGTCACAATGCCCGCCACGGTGAAGAAGAAGGCGACACCCAGAAAGAGAGCCAACGGCATCGCGGCGCGCGGGAAAATTCTCGACGCGGCGGCTGAGATTGCCAGCGAGAGAGGCTACGAAGGCACGAGCATATCGCTCGTGAGTAAACGCTCGGGCTTTCCCGCCAGCTCCATCTACTGGCACTTCAAGGACAAGGACGACCTCATCGCAGCCGTCATCGAACGCTCGTTCGAAGCCTGGCTGCATGCGGCGACCGACATTGAATCGCCGGGGGAGAATTACACCACCGAAGAGTTTGTGGCGTTTCAGGTGACGCAATCGATGCATGCGCTCGAGGTGGCTCCGGATTTCCTGCGCCTTGGCCTCATGCTCGGGCTGGAACACCGTCCGGAGGATCCCACCGCTCGCAAGACGTTTTTGAAAGTCCGTTCACAGGCGTTTCGCAACGCCGTGAAGAGTTTTGGCAAAGCCCTGCCTGAACTCGACAAGAGCGCTATCGAGGAGCTTGCCAGCGTCACGATTGCCCTTGCTGACGGTTTCTTTATGTCGAGGCACGTGGCGGATGCCACCCACGATCTGATGAATCGTAAAGATCTTCAAGCTGCGGCTCTGCTCGGTGTGATTGATCTGCTGCGCAAGGGCGGTGGGTGAGCGATCAGCGGCTATCGCTGAATCTTATATAGATCATACGAATATTCGGATTTACTTATTCACGGGCGCGCACGATGCTGCCGCCGGATTTGCAATGAGAGGCTCTGAGGCATGGATTTAGGACTGACTGGAAAACAAGCCATCGTGTGTGGTGCAAGCAAAGGGCTGGGTTATGGCTGCGCAGCGTCCCTGGCGGAGGCGCATGCAAACGTCTGCATAGTTGCTCGGACGCAATCCGTTCTTGATGAGTCTGTGGCTCAGTTGAGCGCGCTCGGTCAGGGTGAAGTGACGGGTATCGCTGCTGACGTCACGACGGCTGAAGGGCGTGACAAGGTGTTGAGCGCTCACCCCGAGACGGACCTCCTCGTCAACAATGCCGGCGGTCCACCACCCGGTGACTTCCGCGAATGGGGCAGGGAAGAATGGCTGGCAGCGCTGGATGCCAACATGCTCGCACCCATTGAGCTCATCAAAGCGACCATAGACGGGATGATTGCACGGGGCTACGGCAGGATCGTGAACATCACCAGCCACATGGTGAAAGAGCCGGTTGGTCTCCTGGGTCTGTCCAACGGCGCGCGCTCCGGCTTGACGGGATTTGTCGCCGGCCTCGCGCGTGACGTGGCGGCTTCCGGCGTCACGATCAACAATCTCCTGCCGGGACAGTTCGATACCGGGCGCCTGCGCTCCAACCATAAGAAATTTGCCGAACGCATGGGTGTTGAATCGTCGGCAGTCCGCGAGCGCGCGCTTTCTCAGATACCGGCCAGTCGTTTCGGTGAACCCGAAGAATTTGGCGCGACGTGTGCGTTTCTCTGTAGCCAGTATGGCGGCTACATCACCGGACAGAACATTCTCCTGGACGGTGGTCAGTATCGTGGGTTGATCTGACTCGTGTCGACTACGGTGCGGTGGCCGGGCTGCATCGTTGGCAGATTCGGATAAACTGATGCCCACCTTGATGGTATCGGAATTTCAGATGCGCCCTTCACGGCTCCGTTCTATCAACCTGAATCTGCTACCGATTCTCCAGTCCCTGCTTACCACGCGCAGCGTCACCCGCACGGCTGAGCAACTGCACATGAGCCAACCGGGGGTGAGCGATGCCCTCGCCAAGCTGCGCATTCACTACAAAGACGATCTCCTCGTGAGGGCGGGTGGAGAGATGCAGCCGACGCAGCTCGCCTTGGCGCTGCAAGAGGAGCTCAACGGATCTATAGAGGCGCTCGAGCGCGTCATTGAACGGGAAACCTTTGACCCCGGAGTACTCGAACGCCGTTTTGTCATCGCCACAGCCGACGTCGTTGTGCTCGCGCTGGTGAACAATCTCATTGAAGACCTGCAGAAAGAAGCGCCCGGGGTGATGGTGCAGTTTGAAGACCTCCCGTCGGACTACTTTGACTCTGTCCGCACCGGATCAATCGATTTGTTGCTCGGCCCGCAATATGTCCTTGAAACAAAAGGTCTGGTTGAAATGGCACTCTATGACGAGACGGTGGTCTGCATTGCGCGCAAAAACCACCCGAGGATCAAGGGCCGGCTGAGCACCGAGGACTACCGGGATCTGGCACATGCGTCGTTCAGGGCAAATCAGCGCACGGACAAAACATTCCAGACGCTCCACTTGGGCGCTGCGCCAAACGACATCGTGCGGTTGCCCTACTACACACTGATGCCAGTGATTGTCGAAGAATCGGATGTGGTGGCGATGATTCCCAAACGCGCCGCAGAGTACTACGCCAAGCGCCACAACATTCAGATACTCAACCCGCCCTTCAAAGTACCCAATGTCACCATTGCCGCGTATTGGTCTCGCATTCACGACCGCGATCCCGCGCACGTCTGGTTCCGGGAAAAAGTGCGCAGTGCGGTGCCGCTCGCATAGACCCTGTTCTGGCTCCGTGCGCGAATATCGTAAATTTCGATATTCAATATACGCATTATCAGTTTCCGTTATTCCGTAGATTTCTCTAACTTCTCGTTCGCGCGCTTCCAAGAGGCAAATGCTGGGGATCTGGACGCGCGCATCCTTCTATCTATGGGGAGAAATCTGATGGGAAGTCATCTTCAAAGTCGATTGCGCGCGACGATCACGATCGTCGTTTTAATACTCATCGCTCCGAGCTATGCGGAAGAGCTGGTGATTGAAGAGATTCTCGTCACGGCAACGAAGCAGGAAGCAAGCCTGCAGGATGTGCCCGTTGCGGTTTCGGTCATGACGGGAAACAAGATCGAGGAGCAGGGAGCTTTCTCGCTCGAGGACATTGTCCAGTTCATACCCAACGTCGATATCACCGAAACCTCCGGCTCTGAAAAACTGTTCATCCGCGGGATCGGCACCTACGGTAACTCGGGTTTTGAGCAGTCTGTAGGGACGTTTGTCGACGGGGTATATCGCGGTCGTGGCCAGGCATCGCGAGCCGCGCTGGTGGATCTAGCGCGAGTGGAAGTCCTGAAAGGCCCGCAGAACACGCTGTTTGGTAAGAACACCGTGTCCGGTGCGCTCAACATCACGAGCGCCAATCCGACCGATGAGTTCGAGGCCTCCATTGCGGGTACGTATGAACCCGAGTTTGATGGTTGGGGCTCGACTGTTGTCCTCTCCGGCCCGTTGAGCGAGACGTTTCGCGCCCGTCTGGCGCTGCGCGTTGACGAAACGGACGGGTATATGGACAACAGAACGCTTGGCAAAGACGAACGCCAGGAAGAAGAGTTTGCCGGTCGACTGACGCTCGACTGGGACGCAACGGATTACCTGAATTTGCTGTTCAAATGGGAAAGCGGTGACCAGGACACCGCAGGGCGTCAGAACAAGGTTGGGATGACCACACCGACGGCCGACTTCATCTACCAGACATTTGGCGACCCGAACTTTGTTGCCAGCGATAACTACGACAAGTTTCAAGACGGCTCGCTGCCGGGCCGATCTCCACAGTTCGATGACTCTGAATGGGATTTGTTCAGCCTGACGGCAACGTGGGACATTGGTGAATATACGCTCAAGTCGATCACCGGCTACATTGATGCCGAAGTTGAAAACGCTTTGGATCTCGACTTTGCGCCCATCGACCTGATTGGTCAGCAACGTCGCGAGCGGCACGAGCAGTTTACCCAGGAGTTCATTCTCTTTTCGCCGCAGAACCGAGAGTTCGAGTTTCTGATCGGCGGGTTTTATCAGGATGAAAAGCTCCGTCGCGCCGGTGATCTGGAGGTTTATCTCACGGGCATTGCGCCCCTCTTTGCAACCAGCCCCCTCAATCCGTTTGTACAGGCGGGGTTTGGCGACATCACGCTCGACCGGGATTACGATCAAGATACGGAGACGCTCTCGTTCTTCACCCAGATGACCTGGAACGCCACCGATCGGCTTCGCCTGCAGCTGGGGCTGCGTTACGCGGAGGATGAGAAGACCCTCGAGAAGACGGCGGTGGGCACTGCCTTTGTGGTTTCGGGGTACACCCCTTTTTCTGACCAGACGCCCAGCCTGCCGCAGACCGGGTTTTACGATCAGTTCCTGGCCTTCTTTAAAGAACACCGGTTTGATGGCAGCGGGTTCGAAACCTGCGACACAACGCTCGTCCCGGTGGCTGCGCAAGCTTGTACCGTTGCGCCCGGCTTCGACAACGTTCGCAAAGAAGATCACGTCACGGGAGATATCATCGTGCAGTACGATCTCACCGACGTGGCCATGGTCTACGGTAAGTGGGGTACCGGCTACAAAGCCGGCGGGTTCGACGAAGCCAATCTCGTCGGAAACCCCGCCACCCAGGAGTTCGAAGACGAAGAAGTCAGCGGCTTCGAGGTAGGCGCCAAGTTCGATCTGTGGGACGGACGTGCGCGATTCAACGTCGCCGCCTTCCACAACGAATTCGAAGATCTGCAGGTCAGCGTTTTCGACGGCGCTGCCGGGTTTGCCGTATCCAACGCGGGCGAAGCGACCAGTCTGGGTCTCGAGATCGATGGCCAGATTCAGGCGACGGAGCGCTTGTCGTTCGCCGTGGCCCTTTCGGTTCTGGACTCCGAATACGACTCTTTCGAAGGCGCCGCATGCTCCGCAGGCGCTGCGGCCGTCTGGCCCGGCCCCGGTCCATGCGTTGCGGACCTCAGTGGCGAGACCACACAGTTTGCGCCGGACTTCACAGGCAACTTCGCGGCGAACTACCGGGCTTCGATTGCCAACAATCTCGACGTCGAGTTGGGGGTTGATGTGATGTACAAAGACTCGTATCTCGTCACTGGGGACAATGATCCGGTGCTCGAACAGGACAGCTTCACGAAAATCAACGCGCGCATCGCGCTGATGAGCAGTGACGACAAGTGGAGCATCGCGTTGCTGGGTAAAAACCTGAGCGATGAAACGGTGATCAATGCGCCGGACGACATACCGTTGGGTAACGTGGGGTTTGCGGGGAGCTACTTCTACTTCCTCGATCCGCCCCGCAGCTACGAGCTTCAATTTGTTTATCGGCTGTAAGCGTCAGGCTATCTGTTAAGGAGGGGGTGAATGGAAACTCAAGTTGTAGTGATCGGCGCGGGACCAGTCGGGTTGACGACCGCCATGGATCTCGCCAAGCGCGGCATCGATGTCGTGGTGGTGGAGAGTCGCTCGGAAGATGAACCGGCGGATGCCAAGTGCAACACGATCGCCGCCCGCACGATGGAGATCTTTCGTCAGCTGGGTGTAGCGGACAGGGCCCGGGCGTGTGGATTGACGGACAACTTCGCGACGGACGTGGTTTACGCAACCGATGCGCAGGGCCTGGAGATTACCCGCATTGTCCAGCCCAGCCGCAACGAGCGGGTGAGTCCGGACGGCTTGAACGCACCGGGCTATCCGGACAGCCACTGGCAGACGCCGGAACCCGTCGTTCGGGCCAGCCAGCTGTATCTGAATCCGATCCTGCTGGAGCATGCCAGAACCTACAAGCGGATCACGCTTCTGATGGAAACGACGTTTCTCGAGTACGACGATCGCGGCGACCGGGTTGACGTCTCCTGTCGCTCCCATAGCGGTGAGGATATTGTCATCTCCGGTCGATATCTGATCGGCTGCGACGGCGCGTCCAGTCCGGTCCGTAAGCAAATGGGCGTCAAGCTCGAGGGGGATGTCGAGATTGCGAAGATGCGTTCGACGCTCGTACGTTGCCCCGAAATCAAGTCGCTGTTAGGGGAACGACCAGGCTGGATGACCTGGGTGCTCAATCCCAGGGTGAGCGGCGTAATTGTTGCCATTGATGGCGAAGACCTGTGGCTCATCCATCGCAACGTTCAAATGACGGCCGACTTCGACAGCGTGGAGAAGGATCAGTCGATTCGCGACATGCTCGGGGTGGGTCAGGATTTCACCTGGGAAGTGGTCCACCATCAGGACTGGACGGCCCGGCGCATGGTCGCCTCCCGTTTCAGACAGAACAACGTCTTTGTCTGCGGAGATGCGGCTCACATCTGGGTGCCTTTTGCGGGCTATGGGATGAATGCCGGTATCGCCGATGCCACCAACCTCAGCTGGATGATGGCCGCCGTATTGAATGGACAGGCGGATGAGAAGCTGCTGGAAGCACACGAGCGCGAGCGCCATCCCATCACCGAGCAGGTCAGCCATTTTGCGATGGACAAGGCCATGGAATATCTGGATGCGGCGCAAACCCGGAAGATTCCCAAGCTGGTGGAGAGCCGGAACTTTGTCGGGCGTTTTCTGCGTAAAAAGCTGGGGCAGCGGATGTATGAGATGAACGTGCCTCAGTTTGCCTGCCAGGGACTGAACTTTGGGTACTTCTACGACAACTCGCCGATCGTGCACTATGACGGGGAGGCGCCCCCTGTATACGAAATGGGCGACGCCACGCCGAGCACCGTGCCCGGATGTCGGCTACCTCACTTCTGGGTGTCTCCCGGGGTGTCGATTTACGACGAGCTTGGACCGGTTTATACGCTGCTTTGTTTCAACGGCGCAGAGATGGACCGGTCATTCTGCGAGGCTTTCAAAAAGGCGGGCTTGCCGCTCAAGGTCCTACGTGTCGACGATCAGCCTGAGGTTTACGCCAATGACTTCGTTTTAGCCCGTACGGACCAACACGTTGCATGGCGTGGCGATGGGCTGCCAGACCACGTGGATGCCTTTGTCGACAAGTGTGGGGGAAGAGCAAATGCCTGATCTGATCCTGTATCACGGTGATCTTTCCCCGTGCGCGCACAAGGTTCGGTTTGTCCTCGAGGAGCGCGACATCGAGTTCGAAAGCCGGCTTCTCAATCTAATGGCAAAAGAAAATCTCAAGCATGAGTATCTCGCCATTAATCCCAAAGGATTGGTGCCGGCCTTGGTTGACGGAGGCGACGTGGTGACGGAATCCACGGTGATCTGCGAGTACCTGGAAGATCGGTTTCCTGAAAACAGATTGATGCCGGAAGCGCCCCTGGACCGTGCCGCCGTGCGGTACTGGCTCAAACACGTGGATGAGGTACTTCATCCGAGCACGGCACCCATTCTCTTTGGCAGCCTGGCACGCAACATCTGGCTGAAGCGGACGCCGGAAGAGCGGGAAAAGCTGCTCGCCCAGGTGCCCGACCCAGCGCGACGCGACCGGCAGGCGCGTCTCATCGAGCACGGCTTCGATGCGCCGGACTTACCCCCTGCAATCGCGGTGTGGCTCAAGACGTTCGAGAAGATGGAGTCAGCGCTGAAAGAAGGTGACTGGCTGGTCGGTGATCGCCTCACTCTCGCAGACTGTGCCCTGGTGCCCTACATCTACATCATGCGCTACCTACAGGTGGATCGTGTGTTCGAAACGTTTCCTGAAGTCCGCGATTGGATGAATCGAGTTGCCGATCGCCCGTCGTTTGATGCCGCGGTCAAACCCTACGTCGCGGAACAGCAGTGGCAGACGATTGATAAGGCAGCCAGCCAGGCGGGGCCGAACTTGAGCGAGAAGTTCTTCGCAAATCACTGAAGGGGAAGAGCCATGAGCTACTACTTGAAGAACA
Source organism: Pseudomonadales bacterium (assembly GCA_028285415.1). GTDB lineage: Bacteria > Pseudomonadota > Gammaproteobacteria > Pseudomonadales > Azotimanducaceae > UBA4421. The sequence continues at coordinate 227,597 of JANQPF010000009.1, read as the reverse complement.
CCTGGTACGTCGCCGCCTGGTCGGAGGAAGTGGGCAGGGAGCCCTTGCGGAGGAAGCTGCTGGACCATGAGCTTGTGCTCTATCGCAAAGAAGATGGCCAACCCGTTGCGATTGGCAACATGTGCCCCCACCGATTTGCGCCGCTCTCCATGGGGAAGCTGATCGGGGACTGTATCGAATGTCCGTATCACGGCCTGCGATTTGACGAGACGGGACAGTGTGTCGCCAATCCGCACGGTAACAAAGCGATACCTCCAAAAGCACGGGTTCCGAGTTTCTGCATTGAGGAGAGAAACGGCCTCATCTGGATCTGGGGCGGCGACCGCGGAGCGGCAGACCTCGACGCAATTCCAGATCTGAGCTACCTGGAAGAGCCGGCGACAAGAACGGTGTCCGGGAGTCTGCATGTGGAGGCAAACTACCAGCTATATATCGACAACCTGGTGGATTTGAGCCACGCGCAGTTCGCGCACGCCGACCAGCTTGGGGTTGAGAACTTTGGGAATGCGGAGCTGGAGGTCACCGAAGCGGATGAGAAAGTGTGCGTTGTCCTTGCCATTCCGGACAGCGAACTTCCGCCGGCTATGCGCGCGATGGCTGAAGAGCCGGAAGCGCGCGGCAGCTTCATACTCGAGGCCAACTGGCAGCTGCCTTCGATTGTCACCAACCACATACAGTTCCTGAAGGACTCGGATGAGCCGGTGTTCAAGTCGTTCGGCACGCACATCCTGACCCCGGAAACGAAACATACCGCGCACTATTTCTACGGTCTCACTCGCAGACACCGACTGGATGATCCGAGTGTCGACGACGCCGTGCGCGCCTGGCACCTCCGGGGTTTCTCGGAGCAGGACAAGCCCATCATTGAAGCAGCAGCTCGCATGATGGGTGATGAAACCGATCCCGTGGGTATGTCCACGGCGCCGCTGCCAACTGACGGCGGTAATGTGAGAGCGCGTCGCATTCTGAAACAACGTATCGCCGAAGAAGCGGGCTGAAAGGGGAGAATTGAACATGGCCAGATTGACTCGCCTGGTCTATCCGGTGTTTGAGGTGAAGAACCTCGCCAGGTGGCAACAGTTTGCGCAAGAGATGTACGGCTTGCCGATCCAGTCAGTGCCAGGTAGCGATGCGCATGAAATGGTGCTCGACGAAACGGGCTGCCGCGTGGTTTTCAGGCAGGGCAAAGCAGATGACCTCGTCTGCGTCGGCTGGGAAACAGACGATATCGAGGATCTTTTTGCACGCATGTCCTCGGACGGTGTCGATCCTGCCTGGCTGGACGCAGGCGTGGTCCAGGGTGCGCAGAAGGCGTTCAGGTTCCTCGATCCGGACGGTTTGCCGGTGGAAGTCTTCAAAGCGTCACGCTCGGCAAACGATTTTGTGCCGTCGGATCAGGGACTCACGTTCTGCGCAGGCGATATGGGTTTCGGGCACATCACCATCATGTCGAAGCACTTCGATGCCGTGGAAGCGTTTTATCGGAAGTACGGCCTTGGCGTGAGTGACTACATCGATTGGGAAATCATCAAAGGGCTGGAGCTGCATATTGCGTTTTTTCATGCCAATGCGCGGCACCACTCCATGGCGGTCGGCCGCATGCCGGTGTTTCCGAAGCGGCTGCATCATTTCATGCTGGAGGTGGAAGACCGCCATCAGGTTGGGGTGTCTTTCGATCGCATTCGCAAGGCCGGCATCAAGGTGAAAAACGAGATAGGTGTCCATCCCAACGACAGGAGCTTCACGTTCTACGTGAAGTCACCGTCCGGGTTTGAGGCAGAGCTTGGCGCGGAAGGCCTGCATGTGGATCCGGAAGATCCGGACAGAGAGATCTGCCAGTACCACGATCTCAGTATCTGGGGACACAAAATGACGAAGCTCGATACGCTGCCTTTGAAAGCAGTTGCCACCTACATGAAGCTCACGGGCAGCTAGCGTGTCATCGGCCCCGCAGCTTGTTGTCGATGACATCATCGACTCTCGACCGATTGGTGCCTTGCAATGGCGGGTTGTTGCCATCTGCTTTTTTCTTGCCGTCATCGACGGCTTCGACGCGGCCAGTATCGGCTACGTGGCACCGCTTTTGACCGAACAGTTTTCGATTCCGCCTGAGCTGATGGGTCAGCTCCTGTCGGCGGCACTGGTAGGCCTCATGCTGGGTGCGTTGATTGGCAGCCCGCTTGCCGACCGATTAGGTAGAAAGCCCGTCATCCTCGGTTCCATCCTGATCATGGGAGTGGGATCGCTCTTGACGGCGTTATCGAGCGATACGGCGGATCTCTTCATCTTTCGATTCATGACCGGCCTCGGTCTCGGTGGCGTCATGCCCACCATCAACATCCTGACGGCGGAGTTTGCTCCAGCAAGGCGCCGGGCACTGCTTATGACGGTGATGTTCACGGGCCTGCCGCTCGGCACCGTGGTTGGCGGGCTCGCGTCAGTTGGGCTGTTGAGCGTCTTCGGCTGGGAGGCGGTGTTCGTGTTGGGTGGAGTGCTGCCGCTGGTAATGCTGCCGATTGTTGCGCTCTGGCTGCCGGAGTCTCCGCGGCTTCTCGTCTTACGGGCGCCGCAAGACGAAGCGCTGCTGAAGACGATGCAGAGGCTTGCGCCGGAACGCGATATTCCGCCTGGCTCGACGTTTGTGACGAACCAGCAGCCTGCGCTGCATTCGGGCATCAAAGCCCTGTTTGCGGACGGGCGTACCCGTCTGACGCTGCTCCTTTGGATCGTGTTCTTTGCTAATCTCCTGACAATCTTTGCGATGACGGGCTGGCTGCCCTCCGTGCTCGAAGCGGCTGGTTTCCCGCTGGATCGCGCCATTCTGGCAAGCGTTCTGCTTGCACTCGGCGGCACCATCGGCGGCCTTGTGATGGCCGTTGCCATTGACCGGTTCGGTGCTATTCGTTCGATGACGACTGGCTTCCTGGCCGCATCCTTCATCGTCGCCTCGATCGGTTATTCGGCGGTTTCTCTGCCTGTCCTCTTGCTCGTTCTTTTCCTTGCAGGATTTACCTCAATCGGTTGTCAGTTCGGACTGAATGCGGTTGCAAGCGAGAGCTACGACACCACGGCAAGAGCGACGGGGCTGGGATTTGCGCTCGGCGTTGGCCGGCTTGGTGCAATCATCGGCCCCATTCTGGTCGGGGGCTTGCTCGCGATGGAACTGAGTATCTCGACGCTGTTTGTTTTTGGCGCACTCCCGATGCTGATTGCGGCGATTGCGGTGTATGCGATTGGTGCCAGAGATACGTCAGCGAAGCGTGCGGTCACTCAGGTTTAGCTCGAAGGGGGAGGGTGACATGATCTTCATCCGCTGGATTGTCTCGATCACAATCTCGTTCATCGCGGGCTCTGCCGTTGCAGAGACTACCGCATATCAGGGCGCAACCCTGATCGACGGTACGCTGGGCGGGGTCGTCGAAAACGCCACGGTTCTTGTCGAGGACGATAAGTTCGTTTCCGTAGGTGCAGATGTCGTGGTCCCCGAGAACGCGGCAGTGGTAGACGTCAGCGGTAAGTGGATTGTGCCGGGGCTCATCGATTCTCACGTCCACTTCATGACCTCCGGCCGTATGTACACGCGCCCCGCCTTTTTTGATCTCACTGACAAAGTGCCCTACGAAGAGGAGATTGCGTTCATCAAAGCGCACATTCCCGACACGCTGCGGGCAAACATGTGCTCGGGTGTCACCGGCGTTGTCTCCATGGGAGGCCCGAGTCTCGAGTACAACACGCGTGCCCTGGCGGAAGAGATCGATGCGGCACCTACCGTGTTCATCGGTCATGGTGTCATTGCCCCGATGCCTCAATTCATTGCGGAGCGGATGATTCCGCCGTGGGATGGTGAACTCACCCTCAAGCCGGGCATGTCGGAAGAAGCCGGTATTGCGCACGTCCGCGAGGCGGTTTCGAAAGGTGCTGATTTGATCAAAACCGCACTGGATAGTCGTGGCAGCGTCATGGTCAGGAGCATGCTCTGGTACGCCGATTGGCAGGAGTTTCAGCAAGCGGTAGTCGCGGAAGCGAAACGAAACGGACTGCAGGTGACAACGCATGCTCACGAGCTCGAGTACGCGCGTGGCGCGGTGGAAGCGGGTGCGGCGACTTTGCAGCATGTGGTGGCAGATCAGCCCGTGGATCAACCGTTTGTCGATCTGTTGCTCGAAAACGACGTGGTTGTTGTGCCGACGCTGGCGATCCGAAAGCGCACCTTCATAGAATTGTTTACCAAAGAGCTGGAACTGTTGCCCATCGAGCGCTTGTGCTCGGTGCCCGGGGTGGTGGACTCCTGGAACGAACCCGTGCCGGCAGCCGATGCTCAGTCGACCCGCTATCGGGTGCAGGGTGAAATAGCGGCCGCAAACGTGAAGACGTTGTACGACGCAAGGGTACCGCTCGCCGTCGCTACGGACAGTGGCATGATCGGGATCCCGGCGGGTTCAGGCATGCATCTAGAGCTCGTTGTTCAACCTGAACGCGATCTGGTGGTGGCGGACGGTCAGACGATCAAGATGGGAAGTGCCCGTGTGCGGTTTATTGTTACACCCGGCCACACGCCCGGTACTTTGTCGTCCATCATCACCGTCAAGCACAACGGCAGGGATCGGAAGATTGGCATGTGGGGTGGTCAGGCGTTGCCGGTCAATCCCGGAGAGCTAGCGCAAATGCACGAGTCGTTGCACAAGTTCTGGAACCAGGCCCGGGCGGAGGGCGTCGAGGGTTTGATCAGTACGCATGCCTGGGTGGTCGGTAACTTTGAGCTTCGTGAGCGGAGCAGGGGAGTTGGAGAAAACCCCCTGCTCATCGGCCAGGATGGGGTTGACCGGATCATGCACGTCTATGACGAGTGCATCGCCGCACAGTTTGCCCGAATGCGGACGGTTCGCTGATACGGACGGTTGACCCTGGATGAGTCGTGGTGATCAGCCCTGCCTGTCCATCTCACTCAGCTGATGAAAGCCTGCCCAGAGATCGGCCATCGCCGGTCGCTCAGGCTTGTGCTCGAGAATATCGAACCACAGGTTGCCGGGATCGTTCTCACCCCGGCGTCCGCTGAGCGGCGCGTTGTCTCCGCCCATGGCGCCGCGGATATCGAGGGTGTGGAGCCAGCGGTCGAAGTCCCCGGCAATGACCCTATGCAGGATTTTCCACTCCCCATCGCGTTTTTCCCAGACGTCGAGATAGCGGCCCTGGTGCAGAAAGTCGGTATAGCCTCCCTCGTGGGCCAGCCGGTGCACGACGTGCCACTGTGAGGCACAGGCGCAGCGCGCACCGTCGAACTGGAAGCGCGTGTTGGTGATCGAGTGCATGCTGGAGTCCACTCGTTCGAGGCACGGGATGACGTACTCGGCAAACTCGTGTGCGTTGCCGGCAAAAAAGCCGTGGTCGTCGTAGCCATCTTCCCAGTAACAGGACTTGAGCATTTCCAGGTCGCAGCGATCCACCGCCTGGCAGTAGCGATGAATGCCTTCGCGAATCGCTTCCCGATCTCTAAGCGTCGTGAGCTCGCTTTCCAGTGCCGACAGTCTGGCTTCCAGCGCATCTGACATGTTGTTTCTCCCTCTTAACTTTGTACGAAGCGGTTGCGCAGCACCCCGATGCCTTCGACCTCGAGTTCAACTACGTCGCCGGGTGAAAGGCTCCGCCCGTGCTCCATCAGGCAACCGAGCGGAACGGTGCCGGAGCCGAGTATTTCGCCGGGATAAATTGTTTCGTTGCGGCTGACGTGGACAAGGATATCCTCAATCTTGTGATCCATCTGGCTGGTGTTGCCGCGTGATACTTCCCAGCCGTTCAATCGTGCCACCATGGTCATATCATCTGGATCGACTTCGTCTGCGGTGACAATGCAGGGGCCGAGCACGTTGCCGGTGTCGAAATCTTTGCCTTTCGCAGGCCCCAGGCCGCCTGCCATCTCGGCGAGCTGAATGTCGCGGGCGGAAACGTCGTTGAAGATTGTGTATCCGAAGATGTGATCCCGCGCGTCCGCGCGACTGATGTCCTTACCTGCTTTACCAACGATGATGCCGAGCTCGAGCTCGTAGTCCAGCATGTTGCACCCGTCCGGCCACAGGACGTCCTGGCCAGTACCGATCACACACATGCGGTTAGCCTTGTAGTAGCGAGGCGCGCTCTCGAACACTTCCAGTAGCACGTAGTCGTCGGGGTTGCCGCCCTGCATCTGAGTCGCCAGTCTGCCTGCGTTACGCATGTGATCAAGAAAACACAGCACGTCGCGGATCTGCAGTGGACGCGGGAGCGGCGCGAGGAGTTGAACGTCACTCAAGGGTACAGCCAGCGTCGAGTTGTTACGCCCGTTAGCAATGGTCTCGGTCAGCGCTGCGTCGTTCGCATCGATCAAGTCCTGCAACGTTGTGAGGTAGGGTACGATGGACGCCAGCGGCACCACGCCTGTTTCATCGGTTGTCAAAACGCCCGCTGTTTCACTCCCGCTACCATCATCGTAGGTGACCAGCTTCATTGCGCGTCCTGCCTGGCCGCGACGCCATCGATCAGCACGGCGAACATGCGCACCGGTTCGTCACCCTCTACACGCCAGCCGTGCATCACACCCTGCTGCACCACGACATCGCCGGCCACGAGAGTCACCTCATCCTCATCGTCCATCAGCATGGTCAGGCGCCCGGAGAGGATGCATAGATAGTCCAGCGAGTCCGTTTTGTGAAACGAAGGATGACGCGCCACTGACTCACGCGTTGGTTCGAAGTCGCTCTGCATGCCTTTGAATAGGGCAGTCGAGATTTCGAGGAGTTGCTCCAGCGGCACACCGTCCGGTATGGCGAGACCAGGAGCCATCTCCAGGACGCGGCACAGCGTCCCATGCGGATTCGGATCATGTTGCATGGGGAAAATAGCGCGATCGCCAGCGTTGTCGTACGTGGCCGGTGACTCTGAATTTGCCCAGATCTCCGTGATTGTCGAGGCGGCGCCCGTCATGACATGCGGGCTTGGACCATCCATGAGCACCCGGGCTCTGCCTGCTTCATTGAGACCGGTCACGACCCGTCGCACTGATTGCGCCATCAGTAGATCTCCGTTGTGCATTCGGCAGACAGAATAGGTGGCGTTTGCACGCAAAATTTGTTTTTTAACCTCATATATTTGTTAAATTGCCTCAATCGCTCGAAAGCGGACGTTGGAGAAATGGATAAAACAGGCGCGCGTGCCGCTGCCCTGGTGGAGCTGGTGGATGTGGTGAGCGAGCTGGGTGGTGATCCTGAACCCCTGCTTGCAGCGGAAGCACTCCGTCCCGCGGATCTTCTGGATCCCGAGCACATCGTCCCGGCGGTCACGGTCGGGCGTTTGATGGCCGCGGGTGCTGTACAGACGGGTTTCCCGCATTTTGGCGCGATGCTCGCCACCCGGCGGGATATGCGCAGCTATCTGGGTACACTCGGCAAGCTGGTCTGGTCGGCACCGGATCTGGGCACCGCCCTGGAGGAGTTCTCGCGCTATATCCAGATTCACATTGCAGGCAGCCAATGGCAGCTTGATGTGGAAGGGAGCCTCGCCAGATTCCGTAACGAGTTTCGTCAGACGCCTCCGACACAGGGCGTTGAGCACAACATTGTCCTGGCGTACCGCCTCATGAAAGCACTGACGTTCGGCTCCTGGTCGCCGAGTTTCGTATACTTGAGCACCTCACGTCCGCAGAAAGATGGGTATCTGAAACGGCTGTTTGATTGCCCGGTCGTGTTCGGGGCGAGCTTCAACGGCATCGAATTTCATGCCTCGGATCTCGCCAGGCCTCTGGCAACGGCTGATCGTCAGCTGAGCGGCATTCTGCATGCTTATGTCGATGACTCCCACGATCCATCCCGCGACCTGGTCGAGGAGGTGAGCTCGTTGATCGAGAAAAACCTGCTTGCGGGTGTATGTTCGATTGACGCGGTTGTACGATTTCTGCCGTACGCAAAGAGCACGCTGCAGCGTAAGCTTGCAGCGCGAGGCACGAGCTATCAGCGAATCCTCGACGAATGCCGCGACCGTCGCGCGCGGGATGCGCTCGCCCACACGGAGATCAGCATCGGACAGCTCAGCGATTCGCTCGGTTATGCAAACATCGATGCGTTCTCGCGAGCCTTCAAGAAGCGCGCGGGCGCTTCTCCTCGGGCTTGGCGAAAGGTAAATCGACAGCGGCTTTGAATCCCCCCGACCAGCTTCTATAAACTCTGCCGCTGACAAACAGGAGCACTTGATGGCTAAAGAAGAAGCAATGACCTACGACGATGTCATTATGGGTCGCAGAAGCATCCGCGGGTACAAGCCGGACCCGGTCCCGCTTGAGGTGATCGAAGACATCGTATCGCTTGCGGTGCGGGCGCCGTCTTCGTACAACTCCCAGCCCTGGCATCTGCACATTGCTACCGGTGAGGTACTCGATCGTATCCGCAGGGACAGCACGGAACGGACGGCATCTGGAGTCAGGCCGTCATTCGAGAGGATGGAAACGGGTAAGGCGTACGAAGGGGATCACCGCAAACGCCAGATTGAAGTGGCCGTGCAGCTTTTCGAGGCGATGGGTATCGCACGTGATGACAAGGAGGGCCGCGATAACTGGACGATGCGGGGATTCCGCATCTTCGATGCGCCGTTGCTGGTCATCATTACCTATGACCGCGAGTTGCAGGGTGGCGACGTTGCACCGTTCGACTGCGGCGCGTTGGCCACGTCGCTGGTCAACGCCGCCTGGTCGCGGGGTGTCGGTTCGGTGATCAACAGTCAGGGAGTCATGCACTCGCCTGTGGTGCGTGAGCATTTGAACATGCCGGACGACGAGGTGATCCTCATCAGCATTGCGATGGGGTATCCCGATGAGTCGTTCCCGGCAAACGCGGTTGTCTCCCACCGTCGGGAGGTCTCCGACGTCGCTAGCTTTGTTGGCTTCGAGTAGACGATCGTCGTTTGAAATTGAGTCAGGAAACGAGCTGGTCCAGCACCCAACGACTGAAGTGATAGTGCATTGTGTCCCAGTGGGCGGAGTAATACTGCGTTGGGAAGGCGGGCGATTGTCGCGCGCTCTGCACGGCCTCGGTTATTCGGCCGTCCTCGTTTCCGGCTTCGACAAATCCCAGTGCCAGGAAAGAGCGTGCTTCGGCGTATTCTTCGGCCTGCGCCGCGTCCCTTCGGTAAAACTGCGCCCGCAGCGTGGTAGTTCTTGCCGGGGTTACGGGATTGCTGATAATCAGGTGCAGGAGGTTGTTGAAGATGCCGAAATGCAGATTGGGCATGAATGAACCGAAAAAACCGTGCCGGCTTGGTTCTGCTGGGTCTTTGTCGAGGCGGGGGAACGGAATCTCGCCGTACGTTGACGGAAAGTCGGTTTCGACGTACTTGAGCGCCATGAACGTATTGTCGACGTAGTCCTCGAACGTTTTCTCACCGTCCTCCCGCATGCGCGGCACTTCGGGTGATGCATGATAAAGATCGTGTACAAACGCTTCGTGCAGGACGTTAATCCCCCAGTTCTCCAGGTGAGTTTTCCAATTGGTAGCCAGATCTTCAGGGTAGAGCAACGGCTCGCCGCCTGAGTCTCGGGCGATCCCGAGCGATGCCAGATCCCAGCCTTCGAGGGCCCGCTCGAGCGGGGCAACATGAGCGTCGAAATCTGCAGGATGTTCTGACAAGTTGACGAACAACACCGGCCCCCACGTCGCAGAACGTACTTCCGCAAGGTCCCGGGGCCGGTCACCCAGCGCATCCAGGTTCGTTCCCGCAACGCTGCCGCTCCAGTAAGGCGTGGCCACCAGCTTGCCGCTCAGGTTGTAGCGCCAGCCGTGATAGGGAGTCGTAATTGCCGTCAAATCCCTCGCCCTTTCGATGACCGCAAGGCATCCGTCGTAGGGGACGATGTTGTGGAACACCCGCAACGCGCCATCGGTATCGCGCACGATCAGTAATGGAATGCCGGCGAGATCGACGGGAATGGCCTCGCCGGGTTGTACGAGCTCGGTGAAGTAGAGCGCCGTCCAGGACGCGCTGAAAATGCGTTCGCGCTCGGCTTCGAGAAAGGGCTCCGCGGTGAATGCTTCTCTAGGAAGCGTCGTGGCCTCCTGAATGGGTGCGCGTATTTGCTCGCACACGTCATCTGTAAGAATGGCGGAAAGTGACATGTTCATTCCTATTTGAGGTTGAGGCGCTCACGCAGGTACGCGTGAAATTCGATGACGCCATTTTCTTTCTCGGGCAACAGTGGGCCGGCTTTGACGAATTTGCCCTGCAATGCCTGTTGCACGCGTTCGCAGGCCAGGTTGTCTTCGGCCCCCAGTTGAGCCGCCCAGGTCAAATACTCGTCAACGGAGCTGGGTTTGTTGTCACCGAGAATCCGCATGGATCCGGCGTGACGAGAGGCGCCACCAAAGCAGGAGGACGTCAGGTCGGCGCGGTCTGGAAAGACGGAGAACCAAACGATGTTGTCGACGTCGATATTGAAAACCGTGGCCGGGAATATCCCGAATGTATAGGTTGTAGCACGGTGCGCTTCGGATAAGGCCGCAGGATCGTCAGGTTGTGCGGCTAACGTTTTCGTACGCGGTTCCACCGATACCGTCCACGCGCCAGTGCCGCTTGGAGGATTCGGCGCGCCGCGCAGATTCGCTGCCAGAGTCGATTCGTGGACGAAAGGAAAGTGATATGACTCCAGGCCAATTTCCATCATGAGCTTCCAGTTTGCACCCACCCGTCCGCCATCGTCGCGAAAGCTGGTTTTGAACTCTTCCGGCGCGTACGGAGCAATCATGTCGGTCACCCGGGTGAGCCTTGGTGCCAGCGGTTGTGCCTGGGGATCGAGGTTCACGAACACAAAACCCATCCAGGTTTCGATGCTGAACTGGGGTAGCAGAACTTCACCAGAAGCGACGATGTCCCTGCCGCCGGGTGCACCTTTGAGGGAGCCGTCCCAGCCGTAGGTCCAACCGTGAAAGGGGCACTGAAGCTGATCCGCGACGCCGCAGTCTGAGGCGATGATCGACATACGGTGGCGGCACACGTTCTCGAACGCACGGAGTTGTCCGTCGCTGCCGCGCCATACGACAACCGGTTGAGCGGCAATCCGGCACGTCACATAGCTTCCGGGTTCAGCGAAGTCGGTTTCCCTTCCGATGCACAACCATTCGCGTTGGAAGAGCGTTTCTATTTCCGCATCGAGCATTTTGGAATCCCGATACGCGTGGGGCGAAAGTCCGAGGGTCATCGACTGGTGCCTCATTTGGAACAGAAGTGGTGCAGTAACGCAGCGTTAAATGACGACGCGGTGTGGCGGCACAGAACGTGTCCGCCGCGCGGCAGCCATCTCAAACTGGCCCCTGGGATGCGTCTGGCCAGATCCTCTCCGTGGGCTGTCGGGAAAATGCGATCAGCCTCCCCGTGCACAACCGTTACCGGCAAGGCCAGCTGGCCAAGCTTGTCGTAGCACGGCGGCGTGGTCAGCCCGGCATTCAGCTGCCGGGCGACAGCCGCGGGTCGGTACCCCGTTTTCAGGAGTAGATCGACAAAGTTGGTTTCGTCCTGTCTGGCGTATTCGAACTCACCTGCGATGACCCGCCATAGGGCCGCAAGGCGTTCTCGCGGGGGAGTGGTGTTCGTTGCGTCGGCCATCTTCATCAGCACTGCCAGCGCGGCGCTATCGCCAGTTGGCAGGGTTGGGTCGCGGCTGGTAGTCATCGTCAAAACTAGACTCTTTACCCGCGATGGAAACTTCAGCGCAAGTACCTGGGCGATCATGCCGCCAAGCGAATATCCGATCACGTCTGCCTTGCGGATGTGCAGCGCGTCCAGGAGACCAATCGTGTCCGCAGCCATGTCCTCCAGCGTATACGCCGAACCGTGCGCTTCGAGGATGGTGGAGTCGCCGATATCACGATTGTCCACGGCGACGACGTAGAACCCCTGGTCGAGGAGCGTTTCGATGGTGCTTTCCGGCCAGAACAACCGTCCTTCCGCCAGACCCTGCAGCAGTACAACCGCGCGATTGCCAGGCTGGCCGTAGCTGTCGTAGGCGAGCACAACGCCGTTTGTGCTGATGAGCCCCGGCATCACGCCACCGGTTGCGGTTTGCTGCGCGCTACGGGCCACGCAGGCACTGCACCTTCGCGTTCCACTTGTCGAGCGTACATGCGACGAAAGCCCAGGCCCACCAGGTCGGCGTTGACCGAAACGGGTTGCGGATGTCCGCCCGGAAGGTCGTCACTGAGTGCCGTGCCGATGACGTCCTGGTCCTCGGCAAAGACATCCTGCAGCTGGCGGCCGAGCACCATGCGGTAGGCAAGCTTACTCAGTCGTGATCGACGCGGGTTGGTGTCGATAAATCCTGCGAAAAACCAGTTGTGCGTTGCGTCGCTGGGCGTGACAAAGGCATAGATGATGAGCTCGTTACCATCGGCTTTGACGTACTTGTGGATGACGAGACAGGTCATCTCGACGCGGAAAGTCTTGTCGGCCGTCAGCGTGTTTTCAGTCGTGCCCAGTAGCAGGTTGTTGAGCCACTTGTTGAAACCGTTGAGCGGACGTTGTTGCTCGGCCGGCCAGCGCATGGCGGCTTCCAGTCCCCGGCCGTCTGCGTCCTCGTCCACGATGCTGATCGGAGCCAGCTGCGCTGGCATGCCGCGTCCAATGGTCTTGCGGTGAGCTATGAAAACATGGCTGTCGTCACAAGCTCCTTCGATGGTGTTGATGAAGTTGCCCTTTTGATTGAGGGCAGGGCCGGCTTCGTGAAAATCAGCATCGAAAAAATCGTGCGAGCGTGGGGTCCAGTCCGGAGCGTGCTCTGCGCTTGTCCAGACGTAAATGAAGCCCTGTGCCTCGTGGACGGGGAATGAGGGTACGCGTGCGAGGTTCGGAACTTTGCCCTCGGGACCAATTGATGGAATGTGCGTGCAGGTACCATCACCCGCGTAGCGCCAGCCATGCCATGGGCATTCGATGCAGCCATCGACGACTCGTCCGCGGCCGAGATTACCACCGCGGTGAGCGCACATCGCGTGCAGCGCCCGGGCCTCGCCCGTATTGTCCCGGAAGAGCACCAGGTCCTGCTCCAGGATTCGTCTTGCGATGGGCTCACGCGATAGCTCGGAAGACCGGGCTGCGACGTACCAGTTTTGTTGGGCAAACATGTTGGATCCTGGGGCGTGTTGGTGACGGCAGCTTAAGAAAGAACGAGCCTTTTCGTGTTATGGTTTTGCGCCAATTGGTTATGGTTTTACGCCAATGTTCCGAGTCTGGAATCGCGCACCGGCGGTCTATTTGCTCGACCCTCTGTACCGGGTGGAAGCCGCGGGCCATGACGCGGCTGATATTCTGCGTCGCCACGGGCTGACGCGCGCCGCGCTTCACGATGCAGGACACTACGTTTCGGCGGAAGAGTTTTATGGTGTGATCGCGGCCTTTGTACTGGAGCTTGGGGTCAAGGAAGTTGGCTTCGTGCAGCCCGAAAACATGCATCTTCTGAACAGCGGGATGGCGGGCCTGGCAGCGATGACCGCAGCTGACATCGGGGAATCGCTCGCGTTTTCTATCGAGTATCAGGACCTTCTCGCGGTGCCGGTAAAGATCACGCAATCGATTGTCGGTGCATCCTGCCACCTGATCTATGGCGAGGTTGTGGCGTACGCCGGGAAGGTGCCGGACTGGCTGCGCGGGTGGGCGGTTGAGACGGCCATGTCTTCGTTTGTCGTGTTTCTACGCAACGTGCACCTGCAGCCTACCCGGGTCGCTTTCGACTACCCGGTTCCCGAACATCTGGGCTGTTACCGCGAGGCGTTTGAGTGCCCCCTCGAGTTTGATGCACCGGTTTGTGAAATCGAATTCCCACAGCGCTATCTGGAGGTGCCTCAGACCACCGCCAATCCACTCGCTTTCACAATCGCTCGCCGACAATGTGAGGAGAGCATCATCAAGTCGTTCAGCCACAACGATCTGGTGGAGCGGATCCAGGGACGAGTGCTCTCCTCCACTGGAGTGGTCCCAACCGTCGGCGAAATGGCGCTTGTGCTTGGCGTGAGCGTTCGCACGTTGCAGCGTCGGCTGCACCATCGCGGCACCAGCTATCGCGAAGTTGTCGTGCAGGCGCGTCATCGACTTGCGTGTGAGCTATTGTCTGAGACTCACATGTCGGTGAAAGAGATTGCATACCTCACGGGCTACAGCGAAGTGGCAAATTTTTCCGCGGCCTTCAAAGCGCTGGCGGGGCAGTCACCCATGGCGTTTCGGGCGGCTACGAAGGCACCTTTGGAGTCACGCTTGGAAAAATGATCAAAGTGAGTTTGTATTGAGCATTCACAAAAAGAGTCGTCTGACACATGGAGAATGGAGAACTGCTGCTACGCACGATGCCGATGCCGGCTGATACGAATTCGAACGGCGATATCTTCGGCGGTTGGCTCATGTCGCAGATGGATCTTGCCGGCGGTATGCTGGCGAAGGAGCTGATGCGAGGCAGATGCGCCACGGTTGCCGCGGACGCGTTCAAGTTCATCCGCCCGGTGAACGTGGGCGACGTCGTCTGTTGCTACGGCCTGGTTAAGCATGTCGGAACAACCTCTCTCTGTATTGGTCTACAGGTCTGGGTCAGGCGGAGCCACGAGCCGAGTAGTGAGTACGTGCTGGTGACGGCGGCGGACTTCACGTACGTTGCAATCGATGAGCAGGGGGTGAAGCGGGAATACGCCAAAACCGACCCGCGTCTAACGCCGGAGAGATGCGAGTAATCAACCGATGACTGAAGCAAGCGACAAACCAAGAATCGAGTTCTACTGGGACTTAGGCAGCACCAATACCTACTTTGCCCTCAAGCTGTTACCTCCCATTGCGGAGCGCTATGAGGCCGAAATTGCCTGGCATCCGTTCAATCTCGGCCATGTCTTCAAAAGCAATCAGTACGAGCTGATGAAGGAGCCGCGGGACAAGCTCAACAACCGCCTCGATGATCTCAAACGGTGGGCAACGAAGTACAACCTGCCATTCAAACGGCCCGCAAACTTTCCGATCAAGACGGCCAGAGCACTGCGTGGCGCGCTGGCCATGCGCGACAAAGGGCTGGAGCTGGCCTTCATCGAAGCGATATTCACCGAGTACTGGGAGCTGGACAACGGTGAGATAGGTGAATATGCGGAGCTCAGAAAGGTTGCCGAACGGCTGGGCGTCGATCCGGATGAGTTCGAAGCGTTGAGTGAGAGCGAGCGCATCCGTCAGCAGCTCATCGACGCTACCGATAACGCCCGGGAACGCGGCGTATTCGGCGCGCCAAGCATGATTCTGGACGGTGAGCTTTACTGGGGTAAAGATCGAATGGATTTCATCGAGGATCAGCTCCGGGCGCTGACGAGCTAGCCTGGCGTCAAGGCTCTGTTGCAGCATGGGTAGATGCCGTCGATGTTGTGGCATCATCACCCGAGGAGGGAGATATGGCCAATCAAATCGATCATTTCATGTATGCCGTTGCTTCACTGGACGACGGTATCGCATGGGCAACGGACACTTTTGGAGTCGCGCCGGCTTATGGCGGCGAACATGTGGGACTCGGGACCTGTAATGCGCTGTTGTCCCTCGGGTCGACCTATCTTGAAATCATTGCGCCGGACCCGGCGCAGATGCCGGGTAACCATCTCGGCGCGCGTTTCGCAGAGCTCAGCACAGGGGGTCTCGTGACCTGGGCGGTCCAGGGTCAGCTCGCAGAGATTGCAGAGATGCTGAATGCCAATGGAGTAAACACCGCAGGGCCTAACCGCACCGAGCGCAAAACCGCAGAGGGGGAGCTGCTGGTGTGGGAGCTCTTGTTTCCGACCGGATCGGCCCATGGAGCGCGTATGCCGTTCTTCATCGACTGGCTGGACTGCGCTCACCCGAGCAACACGAATCCGCAGGGCGGGGAGTTTCTTGAACTAACGATCAGCGATCCCGACGCGAACGGCTTGCAGCGTGTTCTCGACACGCTCGGTCTGGACGTTGCCGTGCTCGAAGGTGAACCGGCACTTCGCATAAACATCGAAACGGCAAACGGACCGGTTGCGCTCGCGAGTACCGCCGAGACCGCTGCGATTGCGATGCGTTGATCATGGACATTACCGAGCTGCAGGCCTACATGGACGCATCACCCTTCATTCAGCATGCAGGGATGATGGTGACGGCGATTGACAAGGAAGCAGAAACGCTGACGATGACAATGCCGTTGAAACCCGAGTTTGAGCGTGCGCCCGGGTCCGGGCAGTTTCACGGCGGCCCGATCGCCGCGCTGATCGACACGGCCGGATGTTTTGGTCTCATCATGGTGCAAGGTCATGGCGTGCCGACCATCAACTTCCGTACCGACTATCTGCGACCTGCGGTCAATACGGATCTCAGAGCTGAGGTGGTGGTGCGTCGGGTGGGGCGCACCGTGGGCGTGGTCGACGTGGATGTGTACGACGACAACAACAAGCTAATTGCCGTCGGACGCGGCACGTTCGGCAGCCAGGGTGGCTAACGCTTTTCGATCGATCTTGTTGGTGCCTGCCAGCGGCATCACTTCGAGGAAATAGACACGTCGCGGGTGCATGTAGGCCGGTGCCTTGGAGAGCGCCACGTCTTTCACTGCCTGTTCGCTGATGACAGCGTCCCGGGCGAGTACCACAAACGCAACGGGTTTCTGTCCTTTTACCGCGTCGTCCACGGCTACGACACAGCTCTCCGCGATCCTCGAGTCGGATTCCAGTATCCGTTCAACTTCGCCGGGGTACACGTTCTCACCGCCGCAGTTGAACATGTCGTCGTCGCGGCCCACGAAGTAGAAGAAGCCGTCCGCGTCGCGGCGCATGATGTCACCCGTGTTGATCCAGCCATCCGCGCTCATCTTGTCGGTGGTTTTGGCAGGCTGATTCAGATATTCGGTCATCGCTGCTGGCGTCTGCACTTCCAACACACCTTCGCTGTCGTCGGCACCGCCAACGAGGCGAACGTCGACGTGTGGTTGCGGATAACCCAGCGACAGGCTGGGTACACGGATACCGTCCGGGTGTGATCCGAACATGCCGGCTCCGGCCTCGGTGGTGCCGTAGCCGTTGCTGATGCGTGCGTTCGGAAACTTTTCCTGGACTTGGGTGATCAGGGTTTCCGACAGCGGCGCAGAGCCAACCTGTATCGCCATAACCGAGCTCAAGTCCAGGGTGTTCATCAGATCCTGCTCTTTCAGCATCAGAGTCAGCATGGTTGGGACACCGGTAATCACGTTGGCGCGGTAGACGGCTATGGCCTCGAGATAGGTGCGGGCGTCAAATTTAGGCATCAGGATCACGGATCCACCGCCGGCGAGGAGCGACATGAGGAAAAGCAGTCCGTTCATGTGATAGAGCGGTGCTGCGATCACGCCGGCTGCACCGGCGAGCAGCTCCTTCATGCGGGAGACCATTGCCCACTGGCTGTCGTGGGAGAGCAGCACGCCTTTTGGGACGCCCGTTGAGCCGGACGTGTAGAGCACGAGCCCAGCCTGGCCGGCGTCCGGTTTCACGCTTGCCCAGATCTGTCCGGCGGTGAGAGAGGGCATCTTGTCTTCTTCGACCTCATCCGGCAGCCGGCCAAGCTCTTCGGCGGCTGCGTACACTCGGACGAGTTCGGCATCTGCCGCAATGTATGCCAGCGTCGTGTCGGGAAACTTGGTGTTGATGGGTACCGCCACGCCACCCCGGCGCATGATGGCAAAAAGCAGGGAAACGAACTCCGCTGAGTTTTTGCCCAACAATCCGTATCGGCTTCCCGGCTCAACCGGCAGGACTGCGCATAGCGACTGGATCAGGCCGTCGAGCTTAGCGTGCGTAAATGTGCGGGGCTCGGACGCTGACAAGTCAACCAGCGCAATGTCGTTGCTGTCGCCGCGTACCGAGTCGCCAAGATTCATGGGGTCAGCACAATCTTGCCGAATATCTCGCGCGACTCCATGAGCCGTTCTGCCTCGTGTACTTCATCGAGCGGCAGTATCTTGTCTATCACAGGCGTCAGCGACCCTTCCGCCGCGTATTGCAGCATCGCTTCGATGTCGCTGCGATGCCAGCCGTTGGAGCCGAGCAGGGTCTGTTCATAGGTCCACACGTAACGTATGTCGATCTGGTCCTCGAAGCCGGCGGTTGCGCCGCAGGTGACCAATCTCCCGCCTTTGCTCATGCACCGCGTGGAGTCCACCCAGGTACCGCCGCCCGTGCAGTTGACGAGTAGATCCACGCCGCCTTCCCCGGTGATGCGGGGTTTGCCGACCAGATCCCACGCGGCTTCGCGCATGTCCTGCTCGACGTAGTTGATGCCGTGATCGGAGCCAATTTCTGTGAGGCGGTCGAGTTTCGCCTGGCTCGATGCGCACGAGATGACCGTGGCGCCCACACGTTTGGCGAGCAGCACGGATGCGGTGCCAACGCCGCCGCTCGCGCCCATTACCAGTACGGTGTCATCTCCACTGACCTGACCGCGGGTGACCATCATGCGGTGAGCCGTGGCATACGCCAGGGGAATGGAGGCGGCGACCTCGAAGCTGACGCCGTCCGGGATCGGAACAATCTGTCTGGCGTCGGCGACGCAATATTCGGCGCGGCCTCCGTTCCAGCGTTCACCGATCATGCCGCGCTGCAGATTGATCGGATCGATCAACACTCGATCGCCGACGGCAACGCCTTCGCAGCCGTCGCCGAGCTCAACGACCTCCCCGGCGATGTCTGAACCGATGATTAGTGGGAGAGGCAGCCGGATGCCCGGCATACCGCGGCGGCTGAAAATATCGTGGTAGTTGAGTGACGTCGCTTTGACGGCAACTTTCACCCAGCCGGGTTCCACCTCCGGTTCGGGGAAGTTGTCCTCGACGAGGATGTTGTCAATCTCTCCGTGCTCGCGAACGACCGCTGCGCGCATGGGTTACCTCCCTGAGTCGTTGTTACTGTTCATAGCGCATTGAGATACGGTTCAGATTCCCACATTGGCCAGCGCCTGGCCGTGCGTTCGATGGTCTGTTTGGTCCAGAAGCCATCGCCCGGTAGCGGTACGCCCAGACAGCTGAGCTGATCCGGCGTGCAATGCTCAAAATAGATGTGCCAGGGTTTCATGAAGCTCACAGGCCACGCGCTCCAGCCGATCATGTCGTTACCCGCAGTTTTGAAACTTGCGGTGAGGGTGTAGCGTACGCCACCCGGGCGGGTGAGGTTGGTGCCGCGATGGTAGACGTCAATGCCATAGGCAAAAATGGAGCCCTGCGGACCGGCGCCGGAACGCTCCACGGCTTGCAGCGGTGCCTGCACTTCCTCGGGACCGAAGGGGTCCCGCTCACCGCCGCAGACCGCATCGCTGGCGGACACGGGCACGTAGTGAATGGCCCCCAGATCGTCTTCGACATCGGTGATGTAAATCATGCAGTTGATCGTGCGTGCCCGCGCCGATTCTGCCGGCACGGTCAGCGTGTGATTCTTGAAGTCGCAGTGAAAGCTCTGGTCGAAATCCGCCTCCCCGGTGAACTTTGCCCAGGAGTGGCTCTGATAGAGGTGAACGCTGTCCGTGCCGAGCGCCGCCCGCGCCAGCTGAATTAGTGCAGGATGCAGGGCCAGCAGATTCAGCGCAGGCGAGCAGTCAAACGGCATATCGTCGAAATTGCGGAACTGATCGCGTGAGAACACGCCAATCGCTCCTGCCTCTTTATCGTCCCTCGCCGGCGCATCGGCGTCACGTCTGTCTCCGTACAGCGCGTCCATGTCCACCCGACAGGGTGCCATCTCTTCTGGTGTGAAGAATCGTTCCAGCAGCACGCCGCCTTCGCGATGCCATTCTCCGAGTTGTTCGGCGGTAAAACGTCTCGTCTCGGACATAGGGTCAGCCTGCTCCAATTGACGTCACGCGGTCATCATACACCGGCTGTCCGCCGATGCGGCGTGTGCACGGTCGACCGAGCACAGCGAAAGCTGGATCACCCGACGACGTCTGTTGACGGGTGACCTGTCGTTGCATATTGTATACAGTATGCAATATTCGAGTAGAGCGAATCTCAGCGATCACATCGCTGATCAGATCCGCGACATGATCACCACGGGTGCCTTGCCGGGAAACTCGCGTATCAACGAAGTGCACCTCGCCGAACGGTTGGGCGTCAGCCGTACACCCTTGCGCGAAGCCCTGGCGCTGCTTGTCTCGGAAGGTGCGCTGGATAACAGGCCCCGCAAAGGTAATTTCGTGCGGCCGCTGACAAGCAGGGAGTTCGAAGAAATCTACGCCATCCGCCCGATTCTGGACGTCGAGGCATTACGCCTGGCCGGCCTCCCGTCTCCTGCTGATCTCGAGAAACTTCGTGACCTCAACGAAAAACTGCATGTCGCGAAGAGCGCCCTGACCAGGATCACGCGAGACGACGAATGGCATCTGTTGTTGGTGGGGCAGTGCAATAACTCGGTACTGCTGGATTTGATTCGACACTTCATCCTACGCACAAGACGCTACGAGCTCGCTTATCTCGAAAAAGAAACCAATGCCGAATCTGCCTACCGGGAGCATCAGGTGATCCTGCAAGCGCTTGCCAACGGGGATCTGGAGAGCGCCTGTGAAGGTTTGAAGCAGAATTTGACCAGCGGGGTAGCACCCATCCTTGCCTGGCTGGAGCGCTCGGGGGATGTCGCCGATGGTTAGACTTTTGTTGGGCCTGTTGACGCTGTTGGCATGTTCCGCACAGCCCGGGAGTGCATGGGCCGACGAAGGGGGATCGTTAGATGGGCTCTGGGCATCTTACAAGCGATTTGGCCCGGAGATCTCCGGGCCGTTGTTGATCGATCCAGAACGCAAACATGCGGAGGTCAGCGGCCATCGCGTTGCGGTAACCGAACTAGACGGCTCGGTGAAGTTTGCGCTGCCCGCTGAGCGCGGAGAGTTTGTCGGACGCCTGCAAGCCGGCTCAATCCGCGGTCATTGGATTCAGCCGGCGCCCGTGCAGATTGGCCAGCGCATGGCGTCACCCGTCACGCTGCATCAGACGCGCTCCGGCTGGTGGCGGGGCGTCGTCAGGCCGAAACCAAGCGAGTACACGTTTTACCTGCCCATCACAGAGACTGAAGACGGTTTCGCCGCCTATCTGCGCAATCCCGATAGAAACCTGGGGCTTTTCACCAGGATCAAACGTATCGAGCAGCGTGCCGAGGCGCTTTCGTTTATCGGCAGCTGGGGATCAAGCAAGGAAGCGCGGGAACTCGCCCGCGGGATTCATCATCTGGAAACGGATACGTTTACGCTCAGATTATCGCCCTGGCGGGGTGGCACGTACGAGTTCAGTCGTATCAGCGACGATACCTACAGTCATTTTCACCCGCGCCCGAAAAACGATGGTCCGTGGGTATACCGGGCGCCGGCACAGCTCGAAGATGGCTGGCAAACCGGAACGCTGGACGAACTGAACATCGACCTGGCCCCCATTCGGCAGCTCCTGGACCAGGAGATCATCACCGCTGACGACAGCCTGCACTCGCATCGCATTCACGGTTTGCTCATCGCTCGGGCTGGGAAGCTGGTGCTGGAAGAGTATTTCCACGGTTTTTCCCGCGACACCCACCACGACACACGCTCAGCCAGCAAGAGTGTCGTATCCCTTCTGGTTGGCGCGGCAAAGCATGCGGGTTACCCGATCGATGCGGACACACCGGTCTACGCCACTTTGCGCGGCGAGCGTTCACCGGGAGACCCGCGCAAAGAAGCCATGACCTTGAAGCACCTGCTGACCATGTCTTCCGGGTTTTATTGTGACGACAACGATCCGGATGCTCCCGGTAATGAAGGCAGGTTGCAGGATCAGACTGACGAGCCGGACTGGTACCGGTACACCCTCGATCTGCCCATGGCGCATGATCCCGGCAGCGAAGGGATCTACTGCAGCGCCAATAGCAATCTGATCGGCGCGCTGATCAGTCAGGTCACCGGTCAGACGCTCAAAGCACTGGTGGCTGAGCTGATCGCCGGACCGCTGCAGATTGACCACTACTATCTGGGTCTGCAGCCCACGGGCGAGGTTTACTTCGGCGGTGGCGCGCAATGGCGTCCGCGTGACTTCATGAAGATCGGCCAGCTGATTCTCAACGGGGGCACGTGGAATGGTCGCCGTGTGATTGATGCAGACTGGATCGCCGAGTCTGCGCAGGAGCAGATAAAAATTGGTGGCCGCGGCTATGGGTATCAATGGTGGATTAGCGAATACCCTTATCAGAATGAAACCGTCACTGCAGTTTTTGCAGCCGGTAACGGCGGGCAGATTGTCATGGCCATCCCGGAGCTCGACCTGGTGGTTGCCTTCTACGGTGGCAGCTATTCGGACGGCGTTTTCCTGCGCTCCCAGAATGAGCTGATTCCGAACTACGTGCTTCCGGCAGTGCAGCCGCTGACCGAAAAAGTCAGGTAGCTGCCTGCCGGTTCGTTGCGCTTGCTAGCTGGCGGTGCTGGCCTCGCCCAGAATGTCCTCTGTCATCGCCTTGCGTAACGCCTCACCGCCGAAGCTGCTGCCGCCGACGCTGGGGTCAACCGCAAACTCGGGCGTCACGGCTTCAATCCCGGAGCCGGCGGGCAGCGGCGGGGAGTAGTAACCCAGCGTGAACGTTGCCATTGTGTAACCCAGCAGGCGCCGCAGCTCCGGGTCAAAATCCCTGGCAATCTCCGGCGGGCAGCAGAGATACTGGTTTTCTTCCTGTCGCAGCCAGCCGAGGGTGTAATCGATGAGGAGTCCCATCCGATCGCCGTCAGACACGTTGGCACTGCCGCCGTGCAGCACGGAGCCGGTAAAGATCATGACAGAACCCCGCTTCATTTCTGCTTGAGTCATCTCATGTTCTTCGGGCTGACGCTCGTTGGGCCACTTGTCTGAACCAGGCACGACGGCTGTGGCCCCGTTCTCCTTCGTGAAATCCGTGATCGCCCACATGGTGCTGATCTGCGGCTCGATTTCCGCGAGGATCGAATTCCAGGCCCACTTGTCTTTGTGAATCGTTTGGGGCGTTTCGCCGGGCTGGATGCGGATCGCCTGAGTGACATGAATCTGGTAGCGCTCACAGTTGTCGAGCAACTTGTGATCGCATACGCCTGTGATCTTTTCGTTGAGCGCCATCTCACGACACTTGGCTGAGCGGGCCAGCAGTGCGCCGGTACGCTGGGTCTGGTGGCCGTGGAAGTCGTCCTCACCCTGGGGCGTGGCGTCCCAGTAGGGCTGCAACTCCGCCTCTATCTGCTGCACTTCTGCTTCGCTCAGCACGTCGCGCAGGATGACGGCGCCGTCGCGGTCGATGCAGGCGTTGATTTCCTCGATGGGGGCGTCCGGGGGCAGGGTGGTCAGGCTGGGCATGGCTGGTCTCCTCTCAATGTGGGGATCAGTATCGATTGACAGCAATTCCGGCAACAGGTTAGCGTCGGCCACGACCTGATCATTTTCGGACACAATTCCCGAGAGTCGAAACAACCGCACATGGATCCTGCCAATCAACTCACCACGCCGCCGCAGCTGGCGCGCCTGATCATGCAGGTTCTCGAGGCAGAAGGGGTGAATCCCAACCAGCTCCTGCACGGCACCGGGTTGCAGCCGGACTCACTGCGACAGGCTGAGGACAACCTGTCGATCAAGCAGTTGCTCACTGTCATTCATCGAGCGCTCGATCTCTCCTCCGAGCCGGGGCTCGGCCTGCGTGTCGGTGCGCGGGAAAATATCAGCACGTGGGGGATGCTGGGCTATGCGCTGATGAGCTCCGCCACGGAGCGGGAGGCGATTTACCTCGGCTGTCAGTTTCAGAATGCCTCGTCCAGCGTGCTGTCGTTTTCGCTGGCGGAAGAGGCAGACCGGCTCCGGGTGGAGCTGGACAGTCCCGTAGCGCTGGGGGCTGCGCTGCCGTTCTGCGTGGAAGAGATGATCATGGGGATAAAAACGGTCACGCCGCTCATCATCGGTCATCCCATCCGGCTGTTGGGCGTGTCTTGTGCCTACACGGAGCCTGCTTACTCACAGCTCTACGCACAACATTTCGATTGTCCCGTTTCCTACAATCAGCCGGTCAACGCGTATTGGACCGCGCTGCCGAGCGATCGGCCTCTCGAACATGCCGATCCCGCCAGTGCTGCCGTCTGCCTGCGTCTCGTTGAACAGATTGCCGCGCGTCACGCGCAGGAAGCTCACGTTGTCCATGAG
Source organism: Pseudomonadales bacterium (assembly GCA_028285415.1). Classification (GTDB taxonomy): domain Bacteria; phylum Pseudomonadota; class Gammaproteobacteria; order Pseudomonadales; family Azotimanducaceae; genus UBA4421. The sequence continues at coordinate 203,440 of JANQPF010000009.1, read as the reverse complement.
GTGCGCCAGATCATGCTGCGCAGTCCGACCCGGCTGGCAGACATGGAGGCGGTGGCTGCTGATCTCGGTATGAGTTCCAGAACGCTGCGCCGGCGCCTCGGTGAGCTTGATACCTCGTTCCGGGAAATCGTCGATGACGTCAGAAAGGACCTTGCCCTCGACTACCTCAGAAACACCGCACTCAGCATCGATCAGATTGCTGGGTTTCTCGGCTACACCGAGACGACCAATTTCCGTCGGGCGTTCAAACGCTGGACGGGTCGACCGCCCAGCGACGTTCGCGGCTCTGGCAGCAGATGATGCCCGCCTGTTATCCGAGCTGCGCGGTCATGATATCTACAAGAGGTTTCCGCATTGCGAGCTTCGTTGCTGCATACGCGTGGCGAGGCAGTTCAGCCAGTGCGGCGGCAGCTGTCATCGCCGCGTGGAAGCCTTCGCCCGCTGGTACCAGTTTGTCGATAAAACCAGCTTGCAGCGCGCCGTCGGGCGGATAGATGGTCGAGTGGAGTAAGGCAGGAATGTGATGTGACACGCTCAGTTTTACCCGCAGAGGCTCGAGCGCCCAGGCACTCAGAGGCACGTCAAGCGCCACCTCGGTCATGCCATATTTGAATGCGCCTTCTTCGCCGATGGCCAAATCACAGCAGGCAAGCCACACCGCCCCGATGGTGAAGCCGTGCCCTTGTGACAATCCGACGACGGGAACGGGGCTTGCGAAGATACGCTTGGCCAGTAGTCCCCCGCGTTTGCCAAGGCGGCTGGATGCATCGGGATCGTCCCCGGTCATGACCGAGATGTCGTAGCCCGCACAAAAACTGCCTTCCCGGCCTTTGAAGAGAATCGCCCTGGCGCCCTCTACGTCGGCCTTGTCGAATGCCGCCTCCAGCTGGTCCAGCACCTCGTGGTTAATCACGTTCTTTTTACCGTCATCGATACCGATGACGGCAACGTCGTTTTGTATTTCTATCGAGACAGTCACCGTGGCTCCTGTGTGATGGATTTCTTGACGTTTTCGTTGGAGGCAATGCTGGCGCCACTTTTTGCATAGCTGGCTTTGCGCTCCTTGCTCCATTGATCCACTTCGTCTTTTGGCACGCCGTAGCCCAGACCGCGTTCGACCCCCGGCCTTGCCCTTACCCGATCCACCCACGCCATGACCCGGGGTCGGGTGGTGATGTTGACCTTGCTCCACTTCCAACCGCGTATCCACGGGTAAAGCGCAATGTCGGCAATCGTGAAGTTGTCGCCACAGAGCCACGGGCTGTCGCCCAGTTTCTTGTCGAGCACCGAGACGAGGCGCAGGGCTTCGTTGTTGAAACGCTCCAGGGGGTGCTGTTTCAGTTCTTCGGGCACGTCGTCCATGTACCGCGTGTAGCTCAACTTGTTGCCGAACACAGGGCCGACGTTGGCTGCCTGCCAGTACACCCAGGGTAAGACATCCCACTTGCCGTCGTCTTGAGGCAATAGGTCAGTCGGGTGTTTTTCGCCGAGGTACTGGAGGATCGCGCAGCTTTCGATGATGTCCCTGCCGTTATCTCGCAGTGTGGGAATCTTCTGATTCGGATTGCGTTCGACGAAGTCGTCCTCGAACTGCTCACCTTTCAACAAGTTGATCACACGGACGTCGACTTCGCCGATGTCCACGCCGGCCTCGATGAGCTCCTCGAGCATGATTGTTACCTTCCAGCCGTTGGGCGTTGGCGAGGTCCAGAGTTCCATCATGGTGTTTACCTTTCAGATGAGTTCGAAATGAGTGACAGGAAGGCGTCGACGCGCTCTTGCAGCGAGTCACGGCTGCGCCCCATGCGTGAGTCCACGCGCAGTCCCTGCAGCAAGGTTGCTGTCAACGCGGCAAGTTGGGGCGTCTCGATGTGGCTCCGAATATCGCCGGCTGCCCGCGCTTCGTTGAGGTAATCCAGACAGCGCTGCTCGAGCGCCTGCAGGTAGCGCTTTGCGACTCGATGCAGTCCGGGCTCGACACCCTCCAGTTCGACAACCGTGTTCACGAGCAGGCAGCCACGACGCCGTCTGGCATCGGAAACGTCAATCAACGTCGAATCGAGAAACTCGCGCAGCGCCGCCAGCCCTGCATGAGAACCATTGACCTTGCGTCTCGCCGCAGCTGAACTCTCGTGATACCAGTCGAGCGTCGCTTCGAAGAGCGCCTCTTTGCTGCCGAAGGCTGCGTAGAAACTGCCTTTGCCCATGCCGGTGGCATCCAGCAGGTCGTTCAGTGACGTGGCCCGATACCCACGGCGCCAGAAGAGCTCTCGTGCTTTGCGAAACGCGTGGTCGCGGTCTATTTCCACGGGGCGTGCCATCTGCTCGTCCATTATGTACCGATCAGTACATAATAAGGGGATGCGTTGTGGATTGGAAGGGAACCTCGTAGCGGAGGCGCGGGTTACCCGCTCGCTAAGCCTCTACAGTTCGCTCGAACACAAACTCGTTCGGCAGGTACGAAGTACCGTGCTCTGCGCCCGGGTGTAACACGTACGGAGATGGCGATTGCTGCATGAACCATCCATCCTCGAGCGCCGCGAGACCGGTCGAGTAGGGAGGTTCGCTTTCAGGCAGCAGCGGACCAGCGCCTTTTGCGCCATCGAAGAACGCCCAGCCGATCACAGCGGTATCCAGCGCACCCTCGGCGAGCCATAGGTAGAGGATCTGCTGGCGCTTCATGAAGCGGACCCCTCGTTGACGCCCGCTCGAAATTCGATTCGGGTGTGGTAGAAGTCGACATCGAACTGCTCGTCGCCGCTCAGATAGCGCCACAGGCGCGCGCGTTCCATTTGCTCGTAGCGTGCCTCGTGCCCTTTCTGCCAGGGCTGCATCGTGCGAAAGGTGTTCGCAACGCTGTCTTGTCGCATGTGGGCAAACGTGTGATCGCGGGCGTCGTTGTGGATGGCTTCGAAATCCTCGGTATTCCAAAGGCGCACTTGTGGGACTTGTGGATTCAGACGGATCTTGTACATCCAGCGGTCCTGTTGACTTGGATTCGGCTGTCCGGCGTGCCACAAGCCCTGGTGGAAAACGAGGAGCGTACCTGCGGGGCCGCTGTACCGCTGTTCGCCGAGGAGATGCTGGTATCGGGCGACGCCTTCGGCGCGAGTGTGACGAAGGTGCGTGCCGGGAACGAATCGCGTTCCACCCGCGCCTGGCGCAACCTCGGTCGGAAAATAGAAAAGCTGAATGTCGAAGCTCGGTTGTTGGTCATCGATCACAGCGTCCACATGCAGGTGTTGCCCCCGGGGATTTTCAGCGGGAATGTAGTGCACGAAGTCGTGGTCGAACAGCGGGTTCTTCCCGACGAGTGACTCGATGATTCCCAACACCTCGGGCAAGCGCAGCATTTCACCAAGGATCGACGGTGGCGGATAACATTCCGCGAGGGGTGTCAGACTTTCCGGGTGTGACACACTGACGGACGGCGTCTTTGCGACGTCGTCCGGGTTGAGGCCAACTGACTCGACGAGCTGTCGCATCTTTGTGGTGTAGAGCAGCTGAAGCTCTTCGATGACGCGTTCGTTGATGCTTGCAGGCACCAGTGCCTCGAAGCGCAGATAGCCGTCCGCGACGAACTGTGCCATCTCGTTGGTCGTCAAGCGGTGATCTGGTGCGGGCATGTTCTATTCTCCCGGATTACTTCTCGAACGCGCATGTCCAACGCGAACAAGCTCTATTTCGTGCCGTTCGAAGCTTATCATTCCGCTGAACAGACTAGACGAGAATTGGTGACTCAGGCGCCTTTGCTGAAAAGATGACCGAGCATCTCCTGGCCGGCGTCTACCACTTCCAGCAGTGATGCAACGTAAGCTTCCTCGTCGAAGCGACGCTTACGCCAACCCTCTGCAACATGGCTGTTGCCTGAAAACAGCATGCAAGCGATGAGCAGGGGGCGGATGTCCGAACTCGCGTCGACCCCCATGTCCTCCGCGATTCCTTCAGCGATGATTTCCCGGTAACGGCTCAGCGCGTCTTGAGCCTCTGGCGTCAGCACCGGGAACTGCTCCGACGATGCCATGGTGTACCCGTGCTGTGCGATTCGCCGTGCGTTGATCTCCACCCACGCGCGCCAGGCGCTGAGTGCGTCTACGTCTCGCGCCAGAAAGTAAGTCTCGAACTGCGCGACGCTCTCCTGCCAGATACCGGCAACCAGGTCGGCTTTCGTCGGGAAGTGGCGTATCAGGGTCTGCAGATGAAGTCCGGCCTTCTCGGCGATGGCGGACTGGGTCGTCGAGTCATAGCCGTCTTTCATGAAAAGTTCGCGCGCATTTGCGAGCAGATTTTCCCGCGATGCGGCCCTGCGCTCTCGGTGTGTGGTGCTGTTCATGGCTCACCCGTTCTACGACCTTGCCATTATAGGCTATAAATTTATGTAAAAAATAATGTAATAATTTATATAAAAAGATAGTATGCTGCGCCTCCTTGAGCCCAGAACACATCAAACACGAGAGGTCACCATGAGCGATACACAGGCGCCTGAGTCGAGACAGCGTGGAGTTCGCAACGACGCTGCGCTCACTCGCATCCTGGCGGAGGTCAATCGCCTGGGACTCAACGAGCACCTCCTCGAGCTTGAGACTGACGGTTACACGATTGTCCGCGGCGTATTGTCGGCCCCGCAGGTTGAGCGAACGAAAGCGGCCATTCTGGAAAGGGTGGAGGGGATTGCAGGCAGGTCCATCAATCTTGACACCGCAACCGCAGAGGATTTCGAAAACATGACGTACGTGCCGTACATGTTGTACGACAACGAAGTTTTCGAAGAAGTGCTGATGGAGGAAAAGCCCCTCGCGTTGATGACGTATCTGCTCGGCGAGAGCTGCCTGCTGTCCAGCATCGGCTGCCACTTCAAAGGCATGGGAGAGATGGGTGTGCTGCCGCTTCATAGTGACAACGGCAACGGCATTCCGCAGCCGTTTCCGTCCTATTCGCTGTGCGCAAACATTAACTACGCCCTGACGCCATACAGCAAAGAGGGTGGGGCTCTGGCAATTGTCCCGGGCAGTCACAAACTGGCGCGCAATCCCACGTTGGCGGAAATGGCGCTGTCGGGGGAGCACGCCAATCCCGAAGCCGTCTCCATGGATATCGAGCCTGGTGATGCCGTCATCTGGCACGGCAACACCTGGCACGGGTCATATCCGCGGCTCATTCCTGGTATTCGCGTCAATCTCGCCGTCTTCATGGCAAGACAGTTTGTTGCCACTCAGGAGCATCACCGAGGCGTTGTGCCCCAGGCGGTGCTCGATCGACACGCTAACGATGAGCGTTTCCTGACGCTGGTTGCCGGCAAGCAACCGTACGGGTGGCAGCTGGAGGGGCCGGACTACGAAGTAATGGGCAAAGCGCCGAGAGGATACTTCGACTGATTGAACCGGCTGACGATGGGGAGCAGCGATGAACATCAAAGACTACAAAATCCACAATCTGAGCGCGGCGGTCAGCAAGCTGAACCTGGAACCGTATGTTCTCCAGCTCGAAGTAGACGGTCTCGCGATAGTTCCACCCGCGGTTACCGGGGTGTCCACGGATGCGATCGACACTGCGGTAGCTCTGTTGTTGGCCGACTCCGAAAACATTACGGGTAGCGCCTTCAATCTGGAGACGGGACCTGATGAGGAGTTGGAATGGCCAGCCCCTGCGTTTGGACTCCATCTGGGTGACCTGAAGGCGGCCGGGGAAGTAGGGGAGGTTACGCAGTTTCAATTGCAGTCGCTTGCCAGCCGGCATCGGGTGTTCAGAAACTTGGTCATCAACCCGGTAGCGCTGGCGCTGATTGAGCACACCATGGGGACTCAGCCGATGCTGAGCAGCAGTAACGCCTTTGTGAAGTGGCGCGGAAAGTTCGGCTACGGCAACAATCTCGGGTTACACAGCGACCAGCTACATGTCCCGACGCCCTGGGGACCAACGGCGTTCAACGCGAACGCCAACTGGTGCCTGACCGAATATACGAAAGAGGGTGGTGCGTTGGCTTTTGTCCCGGGCTCGCATCGAGAGTCGGGCAGACCGCCGGCGGATGCGCACGAACGGGCGGTTGCGGTTGAAGCGCCCCGAGGGTCTCTCGTCGTATTCCATGGCGCCACCTGGCATGGCGCGTACCCGAGAAGCAGCCCCGGTATGCGACTGACCCTGTCGAATTACTATCGTCACCCCTGCATCCAACCACAGGAAGACGTGCGGAACGGCTTCAATCCGGCACTCGCAGACGATAGCGACAATCCAGGTCTGCTTCGCCAGGTTCTCGGCCTGGACCACCCTGCCCCTTACCCAACCACGGATAACACGGAACGCGTCAAGTTCGGCATGGGCTGGTTCCCACATGTCAAAGGCCGGCCTGCCCACGAGATCTCGCCGCTGATCGTTTGATTCCGAACGTGCCGATCCACAACTCACCAGGAGAGAGTCATGAAATTATCTAACGGCGGGGCGGTTGCCCTGTTGATCTTCGCGGAAGCGTTTACGAGATCGCATTCGGCGTTTGCTGAAGATACCGGCACTGCTGCGAACGCTCGCGTCATCGAAGAAATCATCGTAACGGCGCAGCGACGCTCGCAAAGCATTCAGGACGTCGCAAACTCCATCGACGCCGTCACCGGCGCGGATCTCGATGATCTCGGCAAAACCAACTTTGAAGATTACCTCACCTCGATCGGCGGGGTTGGTTTTACCCAGAGTGGAATCGGCTCAGTCAAGGTTGGTTTGCGGGGCGTCAGCGCAATTACGCAGGATGAGTATGGTTTTGCGTCCACGGTATCCACCACCGGCCTGTATCTGGACGACGTTGCGATACAGGGAGCAGGTGCACTGCCGGACATCAACCTCTATGACCTGGACCGGGTTGAAGTTCTGAAGGGTCCGCAAGGCACACTCTATGGAGAGGGTGCAATGGGCGGTGCGATCAAGATGATCCTCAACAAGCCGGACCTGTCGGCGTTCGAAGCGAAGGGTGAAGTCACGGCGCTGGATACAAAGAACGCGGATCTGGGCTATCTGGTTCGGGGCGCGGTCAATCTCCCGGTCATCGAAGACAAACTGGCGGTGCGGATTGTCGGCAGCATGTCGGATAAAGAAGGTTGGATCGACAACGTCTCCACCGGCAGTGATGGGGTCAACGAGACCGAGAGCACTTCGCTGCGCGCGACTGTGCTGGCTCAGCTATCGGACAACTTCTCTCTCGAACTGCTCGCAATGCATGATGAGCAGGAGCTTGATGGTCTCTCCCAGGTGGTGGATTCGCTTGGCGATCTGGAAACCAACCTGCTTGAAGACGAATTCAGCGACACTGAAATTGATCTCTATGCGTTGACCTTGAAATACGACCTTGGCTTTGCCGAGCTGACTTCCGTGAGTTCGTGGTTCGAGAAAGAAAAGGATTACTCTCAGCGTGTACCGTTCTCGCTGGATGAGTTCCTCCTGCCCCTGATTGGATTTCCCCCGGCGGGATTTTCCAACAACGAGACGCTGAGCGTGCACGACGAATCCGAGACGTTCTCGCAGGAGCTGAGATTGGTCTCCAATGGCGATGGCAATTTCGACTGGACGGTCGGTGCCTTCTACAGAGATCGTGAACGGGATGTCTGCACACCTTATGACAGCCCGGCGGCGCAGGATTTCAACGGTCTGCTGAATTCGTTGATGCTCGGGGTTCTCGCATTTCCCGCAACCACCTTCGATTGTGAACAGCAGCCCGCATCCGGCTTGGACACCTTTGTCAGGAGCGCTTCGGAGAACTTCGAGCAGACGGCTGTTTACGGTGAAATCAACTGGGAGTTTGCGGATACGCTGGAATTGACGCTCGGTGCCCGTTACTTCGATGAGGAAGTAGAGTTCACCGATGACGAACTCGCTTTCGGCGTGTTGTCTTTCCTCACGATCCCTCCCAGCAGCAGCACAACCTCAGACGACGATGTCCTCTTCAAAGCAGGCGTGAGCTGGGCGCCGGACGACAATCAGCTTTACTACTTCAACGTAGCCGAAGGATTCCGTTCGGGTGGATCCAACCTGAACGCGACGATTTCCACTGACCCGGGCCGGTACCGAGCGTTCGAATCCGACAATCTCATCAACTACGAGCTGGGTGCAAAGACAACCTGGTACGACGGTCGCCTGACCCTCAACGGAACCTTGTTTTACTCAGATTGGAGCGACATACAGGCAAACGTGACGGTGCCTGCCATCACGACCCCGACGGTTAACGTGCTGACCTCGGGCGGGGATGCAGAGGTTGCCGGTATCGAGGTGCAGCTGAGTTACGTGGCGAGCGACAACTGGTCGATGGGCTTGTCAGTGACCTCGCAGGAGGCAGAGTTCACGGATCCGGATCCGGGGGCGAACATCGTTGAGGATTCTGAGCTGCCCAACGCACCTGAGCTTACGGCTTCGATGTTCGTGAGTTATACGTATCCTCTCCAGATCGGAGAACTATTCGGACGTCTGGAGTATCGTTACGTCGATGAACAACGCACTGCTGTCGAGCCGCTGGTGCCGCTATCTCCGCTCTACGACGATAGTCGGAGCATATTGGACAGTTACGATGTCACGAATTTCACCCTTGGTCTTCGTACGGAGAACTGGTTCGTGACGGCATTTGTGAAGAACCTGACGGATGAACGTTATGGCGTTGACCTCGGGGTGTATCAGTCGTTTTTCGTCGGCGGTGGAACGCCGGACCGCACGGCTCTGGGAACGCCGCGCACAATGGGCCTGACGTTTGGTACCAATCTGTAATGGCAAACGTCACCATCAGTCAGGGTCAACTCACCGGTGAAGAGAAAGACGGCATTCATGCGTTCAAAGGGATCCCGTACGCAGCGCCGGTTTCTGGAGAGAATCGCTGGCTTCCGCCAAGGCAACCTGAGGCGTGGTCCGGGGTGAGGGATGCCACCCGGTTTGGCAACATTTGTGAGCAGGAGTCGCCCCCCAACAAGTGGTTGGCTGGCAGAGCCGGTAAAGCGTTCATGGAAACGCTCTGGGAAACCGAGCCCGTTGGGGACGACTGCCTGAATCTCAACGTTTGGACCGCGACGCTGGATTCGGAGGCAAAATTGCCGGTGATGTTCTGGATCCACGGCGGCGCGTTTACCACCGGCTCAGGGTCTCTCAGTATCTACAACGGCGCAAACCTTGCAAAAAAGGACGTTGTTGTCGTCTCGATTAACTATCGTCTGGGATTGATGGGATCGTTTGTCGCGCCGGGGATGTTTGATGATGGCTTTTGCAGCGCAAATCGGGGTTTCCTCGACCAGGTGTCAGGTTTGCGCTGGGTGCAGGAGAACATTCGCACCTTCGGCGGCGATCCGGACAACGTCACCATTTTTGGAGAATCGGCAGGCGGTCAAAGCATTGCGGTGCTGCTGGCAAGCCCCGCGGCGCAGGGTTTGTTTCGGCGTGCCATTGCGCAAAGCGGAACGCCTGAACTCGGATCTCCGGTTGCGGATCATGAACAGTTTGCCGTGGACCTGCTGAAGGCCTTGGACGTGGCGCCAGGGGATCGCGCGGCGATCTCTCAGCTGTCGGCACGAGACACTGTCAGTGCTATGAAAGTTGCAAGGAAGCTGCTTGCCAAGGGTTCACAAGAGACCTACGGCATGCTTCTGACCAACGGCAATATCGGCTGTGTTTATGGTGACGACTTCATGCCGCTGAGCATTCTCGAATCTCTCGGCGCAGGCGTTGGCGGTAACGTTGATCTCATGATCGGGACGGTACGGGAAGACGGCAGGCTCTTTCCGCTGGTCATGCCAGGCCCCGAGTCTTTTGCCAGCTGGTTGTGCATGGGTTTGTTCAAAGGTCTCATGAAGCCGCAAAACGAGCCAAAGCTCGTGTTTGAGAGATACCGCGGGGTGTTGCCCGGCGCCTCGAAGGCGTACGTGCGCGGCCAGATCCTGACCGACTCCATGTTTCGTCGCGGCACCGTGAAAGCCGCCGAAGCGCATGCCGCGAACAGCAACGGACGCACATTCCTTTACCAATTCAACTGGTCGTCTCCCGTCATGAACGGCGCAATTGGTGCAATGCATGGGATTGATGTGCCTTTTGCCAATCAGAACCTGGAAGCGTTTGCGCGCTTGCTGGGGGATTTGGATCCTTTACGGGAGCTGGCGGATACGGTCAGCGATGCGTGGGTAAATTTTGCAAGGAACGGCAAGCCGACGGCGGCCGACATGCCGGAGTGGCAGCCTTTTGATGTCGCACAGCGCGCCACCATGATCTTCGACGAGAAGATCGAGCTGCAATACGACGTGGATCGCGCGATCCGAGATGTCTGGGACGGCTGAACAACACCAGGAAATGGAGCTCGAAACATGCCAACCTCAAGAACCGAAACACCTCTGACTTCGTCGAATTCCCCGCGTTGTAGAGGGTTGCGGCGCTTAGCGTTCGTCCTGAGCACCGCTGCCGCAATTGCACTACCTGGATACGCCGCCGATATGAATGACAAAGCGACCGTTCACTTTTTCGACTTTACTTCCGAGACAATGGGCAGGAGCGTGCCCATGTCTGCCGTGCTACCGCCGAACTTCGATCCGGATGCGGGTGAGCTGCCGTTGCTCATCCATCTGCACGGTGGTGGTATGGACCGTGAATCGCTGACGATGATGCTGCCAATCTGGCAGGCGCTCTGGGACGCGGGAGATCTGCCGCCCCTTGTCATGGTGTCGTTTACTTCAGGTGGCGGCAGCTGGTATCGCGGTGCGTGGGAAACGTTTGTTGTGGACGAGTTGCCAAAGTGGGCAAACGACAACTTCGGGACGACCCTGGCGCCGGACAAAACCCTCATGACCGGCATCTCGATGGGGGGTTATGGCACCCTCAAAATTGCGTTCAAGCATCCAGAGCGGTTCCTGGCCATTGCACCGATGGAGCCTGCCATTGAACCGTCGCTGGAACGCATGCCCTACAACAAACGCAATACCTGGTATCGGATTCCGCAGATAGAGCAGCTTCTCTGGGGCAATCCGGTAGATGAAGAGGCCTGGCTTGCCGACAACCCGGCGACGGTTGCCGCACGCAACGCCGATGCCATTCGTGCGAGCGGTCTCGAGATCTATCTGGAAGTGGGCGACAAGGACTACATCAACCTGCATGACGGTGCTGAGTTCATGCACCGCGTGCTCTGGGACAGGGACATTCGCCACGAATACCATCTGGTGCGGGGCGCGGATCACGTGGGTGTCAGCATCCCCCGCCGGGTGATGGAGGCGCATCAATTTCTCGGCCGCGTTCTGCGAGATGAGCTCGAAGAGTCGACGGAGCTTGCCCTCAACGCGGAGGAACAGGCTTATGTCGATTGGGTCTTCAGCGGCGGCCAGGCGCGGGGCGAGCCGTTCGAAGGATCCTGGAACCTGCTGCAGAACTCGCCGGGGACACCCACCGTACACCGCATGTTGTGGGATCCGCTCCGCGCGCAGGCTGCTGAGGATCCGGCGCTCGAGCGCGCCTATGCTGAGTTGCCGCCGACGATTCCGGTTAAATCTCAGAATGAGAAGCCGTGACTCCAAGCCGTGTTCGGACGAGCTCGAGTGAGCTCTTAGAAATAGTAGAGCGCCACGTAAATCGTCAGCAACACGACAATCCAGAGCGCCGTCGTTCCCACCTGCCAGGTCCGGCCGAGCGCACCCGAGCTATTGAGAATGCGCTCGAAGCGCATACCCATGTGGCGCTTCAACGCTTCGAACCCCGTCGCCAGCTCCTGTCCCAGTGTGGCAGCCGCGTGCAACAGCCAGTTGCCGACCCGTGCCAGCAGCACGCGCCATAACCAGTCGGTATCGAGGGAGATGGTGAGCGTGCGACGCATCAGCGGCAATAGCAGGAAGAAGGCGAGGCCCGAGAACAGCAAGAGCTGGAGATAAAACAGCACTTTGTCTATGGCGTACGCGTCGTATTCCACCGGATAGGGCAACAGCGCCCAGAGCGGCTCGGGATAAACCCCCAGAAAAATGCAGAGGAAGGCGAAAAACACCATGGCGGCGCTCATGTTCCATGGCGCATCAGCCGGGCGCAGCCCCGAGTCTTTCTGGAAAAAGACCAACCAGGGAAACTTGATGCCTGCGTGCAGGAAGACGCCGGCGGAAGCAGCTGCCAGCAGGAAGTAGACGAGGGCAAGCCCCTGCGTTTCCGCTGCCACCGAAATCAGAGTTTTGGTCGTGAAGCCCGAGGTCAGCGGGAAGCTCGAAATTGCCAGCGCGCCAATGATTCCGCAGACGGTTGTGATTGGCATCGTGCGAAAGAGACCGCCAAGGTCTGAGCATCGTGAAAGACCGGTGCGGTAGACCACAACGCCCGCGCTCATGAACAGGAGTGCCTTGTAGACGATGTGTGCAAACGCGTGTGCCGCGGCGCCGTTCAGCGCCATCTCGGTGCCGATGCCGACGGCGCAGACCATGAATCCCACCTGGTTGACGACCGAGTAGGCGAGTATGCGTCGAGCGTCGTTTTCGAGCAGCGCGTAGATGATTCCGTAAAAAATCATGTACAGGCCTACCCAGATCAGCACCGATTCGCCTGGGAACAACAGTATCAACGCAAGCACGGCGGACTTGGTCGTGAAGGCGGAAAGGAATACCGAGCCTGTGGGGCTCGATGCCGGATAGGCGTCGGCAAGCCAGGCGGAAACGGGAGGTGCTGCCGTGTTGATCAGGATACCTATGAGGATCATCCAGGTATCGAAGTTGGTGGCGAGCATCGGTTGCAGATCGACGGAGCCCGTATGCACGATGACACCTTCGATGCCGACCTTCAGGATGACGCCGCCGAGCAGATGCATGATCGCGTAGCGAATGCCGGCCGCGCGCGCCTCGGGTGTGCCGCCGCACCAGACGACAATCGTCGAGAAGATGGCCATCAGCTCCCAGTACAGGAAGAGCGTGATGAGATCGCCTGCAAAGCAGACCCCCACCGCGCCCGCGGCATAGGCAAACGCCGCGGCAAGCTCGTACCATTTGGCCTGGCGGAACGCAAAGAGCGCGCCGGTAAATGCCATGATGCTGAATATCGAGGCGAACAATCGGCGCACCGGTGAGCCTTCCACGGGCTCGATTTCATAACCCATGAATTGCGCCGTTACAGCCACCCCGTCCGGAACCTGCCAGACGGCCCAGAGCGTCGCGAGCGGGGAAAGGAGCAGGACGGCCGTGCGCAGATGTCCACGGGTCAGCGCCACGAGCGCTGCGCCCGCCAGCATGATCAACGCCGGAGGCAGGACGCCGTCAATCATCGTAGTAATCCTCGGGGCGCTTCAGGACGACGCCCAGTGCCTTGGCCACCAATACCATGGCAAGGCACGCAAGAAACCCATACCAGGCGCCGAAACCGAAGGTCCCGTCGACTCCGAAGTAGCCTTTGATTTTGATGACCAGCTGAGCGAGCACGGTCAGTGCGAGAACGATGGAAAAGCCGATCCAGAGTTTGCGCACCGTGGCAGGTTTTGTCAGCCAGTGATCGTCGTCGGCGTTTCTTTCCTGCTCGTTGCGCTGCTTGTTGTCGGCTGTCATGGCAGTTGCTCCACCAGCTGGCTTTCCAGTTCCAGCACGGGCTGATTGAAAAAGAAGAATCCGAGCGTGGCGAGCGCCGTGGTGCATAGCGCGAGCACAATGGGCAAGGGCGCTTCGCCATGTGCCTTGGCACCGGAATCTTCTGAGGAAAACCACGCAGCAAAGACGATAGGCAGAAAATAGGCGGCGTTGAGCGCGGTGCTCAGGATGATCGTAAATATTGCGATGTAATTATCGCTCTGAAACGCGCCCGCGAGGATGAACCATTTCGACACGAAACCGCCGGTAGGTGGCACGCCAATCATCGAAAGCGCGCCGATGGTGAACGCTGCCATGGTCCACGGCATACGCGCGCCGATCCCCCGCAGCTGTCCAAGCTCCGTCTTCTTGGATGCGGTATAGATTGCCCCGGCTGCAAAAAACAGCGTGATCTTGCCGAAGGCGTGCGCAACGATGTGCACAGCAGCGCCAACCTCTGACAGAGGAGTCAACACAGCGGCGGCCATGATCACGTACGACAGCTGGCCGATCGTCGAGTACGCCAGCATGCGCTTCAGGTTCTGTTGCCGCAGCGCCACGATGCTGGCAGCGATGATGGTGAATGCCGATGCGTACAAGAGCCATCCGCCGGACGGTTCGGCGAAGAGTGTGTCTACCCCGAACACGTAGATGATGATTTTGGTGACCGTGAACACGCCGGCTTTGACGACGGCAACCGCATGCAGCAGGGCGCTGACGGGCGTTGGTGCCACCATCGCGGCCGGGAGCCATCGATGCACCGGCATTACCGCAGCCTTGCCGACGCCGAAGACGTAGAGTCCCAGCAGCAATCCCATGGCGGGTCCGACAACGTGGCCCTCGAGAATGCCGCCTGGCGTAAAGGTCAACGTACCCGTAGCGACGTACGTCCAGATGATGGCGGGCAGCAAGAGTCCAATGGACGTGCCGAGGAGAATCCCCAGGTAGATGCGGGCGGAGCGAACGGTTGCCGCGTCGCCTTTGTGCGATACCAGCGGATAGGTAGAAATGGTCAACACTTCGTAGCACAGAAACAGCGTCAACAGGTTGTCGGCGAACGCCACGCCCACTGCGGCCGCGATGGCAATGGCAAAGCAGACGTAGAAGCGTGTCTGGTGCTTCTCATTGTTGCCGCGCATGTAGCCGATCGAATAGACCGAATTGACGATCCAGAGCGTGGATGCGAGAGCTGCAAACAGCATCCCCAGCGGTTCCACGGAGAAGGCGATTGTGAGCCCCGCAAACAAGGTTGCTACTGTCACACCGGGTCGTTCGCCCGCCATGATGTCCGGCGTCAGCGACCAGACCAGCAGCGCCAGGAGCACCGCGGTAAGCAGGGTCACGCTTTCCCGCAGGTTCGGCCAGCGCCCCGCCGCAGCAATGAGGAAAGCCCCGCCAAGCGGAAGCAGAAGCGATGCAATGATGGTGGCGGCGGCGCTCACGGCAGGTGTCTCAGGAGCCCATCGGCGGCCGCTTCGGAAAGACCAACGGGGAGGCCGGGGACCAGGCCGAAGTAGATGTTTGCGAGCGCCGCGAGCCATACGCCGGCCAAGAGCAGCCAGGGCGCTTCCTGGCGCGGCAAAGGGGGTGCGTCTGCTACCGGTTCGCCGAAGTACAAACGTTCGATAATGCGCCAGATGTAGACGACTGCTGCCAGCGAACTCAGCACCACGACAATGGCTGACACGATCCCGAGCGTACCCTGTTCGAATGCGGCGCTCAGCAACAACCATTTTGATATGAATCCCGCGGTGCCGGGGATGCCGACGAGGCTGGCGCCAGCCACTACCAGCGCGGCGGACGTCCACGGCATGCTGCGCGCAGCACCGGCCAGACCGTCGAGCGTCAGATCCTTGAAGCGCATGGCAAGTGCAACTACCGCCAGAAACAAAGCACCTTTGGCAAGCGCGTGATTGAACATGTGAGCAACGCCGGCGGTAAGACCGGCGGCGTTCGAAAAGCTCGCGCCGAGCAGGATGTAGCCGATTTGCGCTACGGAAGAGTAGGCGAGCAGACGCTTGAGGTTGCCTTCGACGACGGCGACGGCGGAGCCGACCACAATCCCGAGTAGCGCAAGCGGCGCAAGGAACCCGGCAAACTGCACGACGTGACCTTCGAGATTGCCCTGGAAGACAAAGAAGTCGAAGCGCAACAGCACGTAAATGGCAACTTTGGTCGAGCAGGCAGCTATGAATGCGGTGACCACGTGCGGTGCGTGCGTGTACGCGTTGGGCAACCAGACATGGAGTGGGAAAACCGCTGCTTTCAGCGCGAGGCCTACTGTGATGAATCCCGCGGCAACCAGAATGGGCCGCTGATCTGCGACGTCGGCAATACGGACTTCCATGTCGGCGAAATTCAACGTGCCGGTCATCATGTACACGAGCCCTACGCCGATCAGATAGAACGTGGCGCCGATTGTGCCCATGATCAGGTACTTGAAGGTTGCCGTCAGCGCGCGGCGGTCCGGGCCTGCTGCGATGATGATGTAGGTGGCGAGGGAAGATATCTCCATGAATACGAAGACGTTGAACGCATCACCCGTGACCGCAATTCCTGCTAACCCGGCCAGCGCGACGAGCCACGCCGCATAGAAGAGCGGCTGGCGATCTTCGTCGATGTCTCGGGCGAGACTCTCGCGCCCGCAGAGGAGCGTCAATGCGGAAGCACCGGTGGTGATCAGCAGGACAAGCGCGTTCAGGGCGTCGATGCGCAGCTCAATCCCGAATGGCGCGGGCCAGGCGCCCATTTCGTACACCTGAGTGCCGCCGGCGAGGACCTCGAGTGTCAGCGCTATGGCAATCGCAAATGCCATGAAGCTTGCTGCCGTTGCACCCGCCCAGGCGAGGCTGGCGCCGCGCAGCAGAACCAGCACGGGCGCGGTCAAGAGCGGCACCACGACCTGCAGCGCCGGGAGCTGGGAGGTAACGCTCACTCTTCGAGATCCTTCTGCTGGGTCTCGTCTTCCTCGATGGTTCCGTAGGCCTCATGGATGCGTACGACAAGCGCAAGCCCCAGTGCCGTTGTAGAAATGCCGACGACAATGGCCGTGAGGATCAGCACCTGCGGTAACGGATTGGAATAGATCGCATCAACGCCCGCCTGGATGATCGGCGCCGTGCCGCCCTCAACTTTGTCCATCGTGATGTAGAGCAGGAACACCGCCGCCTGGAAAATCGCCAGGCCCAGAAGCTTCTTGATCATGTTGGGTTTGGCGATCACGGCATAAAATCCGACCATCAGAAGGACCGCGAAAACCCAGTAGTTGAATAGGCCCAGCAGCTCCATCGTCAGCGTCCCCTTGCCGCAAACGCGTGGTAAATCGCCAGCAGTACGCCGGCGACGGTGATGCCGACGCCAAGCTCGATTGCGATGATGCCCCACTGCTGACCCTTCACCGGGTCTGCGGCCAGAACCGAATATTCGAGGAAGTTGCCGCCGAGCAGCATGTTGACGACACCAACGCCGCCGTAGAGAAGCGCGCCGCCGCTCATCAGGATCATCAGGAGGCGTGGCGATATGAGGGTCAGCGCTTCGCGCTCTCCTTCGATGAGTGCATACAGGATGATGCCGGCGGCAAATATTGCGCCTGCTTGAAAGCCGCCGCCGGGCCCGTATTCACCATGAAACTGTACGTACAGGGCGAAGAGGAGGATAAACGGCACGACCATCCGGCCCACCACCTGCGGCACCAGATGGTGGCTCAGATAGGTGCGACCCTGCGCCAGATCTTCGGGTCGCCGGTCGCCCACAGCGCCGGGTAACCCCAGCAGGAACAGAACGCCAATGCCTGCCGTCAGCACTACAATCACTTCGCCGAGCGTGTCGTATGCCCGATACGATCCCAGCACCGCCGTGACGACGTTGGGAATGTCGATGAGTCTCGGGGTCTCCTCGAGGTACCACGGGGCAACGTGCTGATGCACGGGTGCGTTCGGATCTCCAAGCCGGGGTTTTTCGAACGTGGCGTACACCACAACGAGCGCGTTCAGGGCCACAACCGTCAGTGCCAGCCAGCGCCCGCTGTTTATCCGTCGCTCCCGCGCCGGGGTTAACGCGAGCGCGCCCAGCAGAAGCACCGTGGAAATGCCGGCCCCGATTGCGGCCTCGGTAAGTGCCACGTCTGCCGCATCGAGGATGAAAAAATTGGCGGCCATCAAAAGCGAAAAGATGCCGGTGAGCATCACCGCGGTGAAGAGGTTGCGCGCGCGCACGATGCCGACGGCGGTAATCACCAGCAGCGTCAGTAGAAAAATCCCGAACATCACGGTCACGGGTCGAGATCCTCCGGCAGCTCAGCGTCGCGGGGCATCACCCCGGACATGAGCGCTGCGTTGGCGAGCGCGTAGGTGGCCGTGGGCCCGGTCAGGAGCAGAAAAATTGCGATCGCTGCAAGCTTGATGCTCGCGAGCGTCAGCCCGGCCTGGAGACCTATCCCGCCGAGAATGCATAGCGTGCCGAGCGTATCCGTCAGGCTCGCAGCATGCATGCGGGTGTAGAGATCGGGCATCCGGATGACGCCAATGCCGCCCACCAGCACGAACCCCCCGCCGAGGAGCAGCAGTATCCAGCTCAGGACGTCGAGCGTGACGGCCATCACCCATCCTCCCTGGCGTCGGTGTTGCTGCGACGGTTCTCAAAAAACTGCAGTACGGCCAGAACGCCGATGAAGTTGATGAGGGCGTAGGCGAGGGCCAGGTCCAGGAAGTCCGGGCGTCCGTAGAGGAACGCGATCACCGACAACAGCAGCACCGTTTTGGTGCCGAACATGTTCACGGCGAGGACCCGGTCATACACGCTCGGTCCCATCAATGCCCTGGCGATGGCCAGGATCATCGTGACGAGAATGGCGATGGATGCGGCGGTAAACACGTCAGCGGTCGTTCAGTCTGGCGATGCGGCGATTCATTTCGCCTTCGCGCACTTCGTCCGCGCCTTCTTGGGTGAGGCAGTGCACAAACAGTCTGGCGTCGTGATCGTCAATGGTCACGGTACCGGGCGTCAGCGTGATGGAGTTGGCAAGCAGCGCCTGGCCACCAATCTCTTCTTCCAGCGCATCAATACGAACGACGGTTGGGCTGATGGGCAGGCTGGGGCTGAGGATGATACGCGTCACCTGCAGGTTGGCCTTGACCAGCTCACCAAAGAGCCAGGTCCAGAACGGCACGAGTTTGAAGGTCAGACGCAGAGAGAAATACTCCTGCCCGGCGTTCCCCATGCGTCGGGTGAGGACCAGAACGAGCAGGCAGGAGATGACACCCAGTGTGATCAGAAGGGGTTTGTACAGGCCGCTCCAGAGCAGCCAGGCAATCATCCAGAGTGCCAGCGTCAGCAGTATCCGCATTCAGGCTCCGACCAGTCCATGTTTCCGGTACACCTGGCGATCAGTCACCACGGTTAGCGCGTACCAGTAACGCGTCAGTGTCAAACAATCCAGCATTACACGCCAGATGCCAAGGGCTTGTGAAGGCGGAATTGGCCTGAATCAGCGGGAGGCTCACTCCGTACACGGATAGTGGCGCCGCAGCGCCGCATAGACGATATCGCGCGCCTGCATGCCGGCGGTCGCCGTCAGCGCTTCGAACTCCTCGATCACGTGGCCCACAACTTCCTGGATGGGGACAGGGTCGCCGACGCAATACTCTGCATAATAGGACGGTCCACGCTGCTGGATGCGGGTGTGCAGCCGGGTGCGGATGGCTCGCTCGGTCAGCGTTTCTGTGCGCTCGATCTCTTCCGCGACGTTCAGCGCCACGCGCTCGTCGGTCGCCACGGCACCATCGAGGAATCCCTGGACGTAGATCACGCACCGCCGGGCCGCGGCGCCTTCAGGTTCGACACTGAACGCGTTGCAGTCCGACCGGAGTTCCGCCAGCGTTTTCGGCTTGACCGCCAGCGCCGACGGTGCCGTGACGGCAGCCAGCAGAAAAACAAGGCATGGCGCGATCAGTTTGCGCGCGAAGGTCACGGTGTGGTTCATCGGGTCGCAACGACCTCAACTAATTGTTTGGTAACCGTCTATGGTCCCGAAAGGGCGAATCGCCTGTCAACGAATTGAAGTTCGGTCCTTTCGATGTATTGCGCAGGTACTGTCTGACAATTGTGCTGCGGCCGCTATCGATAAAGCCTGGTTGCGATCGCTAGTAGACCGAAGCGCCGGGTAGATACCGCTCACGATGCCGGACGTCAAAGCTGATCTCGAGGTGTGCAAGCCCGCGCAGAAAGACGTTGGGTACATGTAGAAAACGCTCGTTGGCGTCACTGGGGCGTATGTTTTCCAGCCGGTTCAAGAGAATCGTGAACGTCGAATAAATTTCCTGCCGTGACAGCGCTGCACCCGGGCAGTGATGCGGCCCGGATCCGAACGCCAGGTGCTTGCCGGCCTTCTCGCGAAATGGGTCGAACGTCTCGCCGTCGTCGAACTCAGCTTCGTCTCGATTCGCCGAAGCATAGCCGAGCGCAATGCTTGCCCCTTGCGGTATCGGCACGCCGGCGATCTCGGTGTCCTCCGTGGCAACCCGCCAGAGGTGCAGGACCGGCGTCTCGAAGCGCAGCGTTTCTTCGACGAAGTTCTTGAGCCCCTCTGGATTGTCGCGCAGTTTTTCCATCAGCTCCGGTTCCTTCAACAGCAGCATGAGCGCAGAGCCGATGGCGTTGGTGGTGGTTTCGTTGCCACCCGTCAGAAGCTGGTCCAGAAGGTCCTGCAGTTCGTACATGTCGAGCGGACGTTCGGTGCCATCGGGCATTTTGATTTGCGTGTTCGCCAGATCGGAGATGATGTCGTCTTGCGGCGTTTCCCGCCGGTCCGCAATCACGGATGCAAAGAACTGTTGCGCCTCGACGACGAGCTTCGCCGATTCGAGCGCTTCGTCCGCGTTGATGAAACCACCGCCCGGCGCCAGCATGGCGTCTGACCATTCTTTGAGCCGCCATATCATATCGCGGGGCACGCCGAGCTGATCGGCGATGACCGTGCACGGCAGCGGCACGGCGTAGGACCAGACGAAGTCGGTATGACCTTCGTCGATGAAAGCGTCTATGAGATCGTTTACCGCGGTCTCTATGTAGTTGGTCATGGTGCGAACCCGCTTTACGGTGAACGCCCCGTTGATCAAACGGCGATAGGAGGTGTGTAGTGGCGGATCGGTTCTCTGCAGCGTCGAAACCCGCTGCCAGCCGTGCTCGGTGCGATAGCTCTCGGCAATGTTGCGTGCCTCGCCGCCGCGGGAGCCGAGCGTATGCAGGTCGCTGGAAAAGAGCTCCGGATGCTTTTTCACGTACCGGATGTCCTCGTAGCGGCTGACATACCACGCCTGGATCTCCTCCATGAAGTAGACGGGTGAGTCCCTGCGAATGGCCTTGAAATACGGGAACGGACACTCGCGGGTGTCATCTTCGAGCAGGCTGAACTGGTCGGGAGAATTACTCATAGGTGTGATCGAGCTCTGCGGCCAAGGTGATTGTTATACGCCATCCGTCTCGTGCAGTCATTTCGAGTGCCATGTCAGAATAGCGCTTTCCGGCAGCTGGTGCTGCTGATCTCATGGGATATTGGAGGTAGGAGGTATTTGAGGTAATGGATGTGACACGAACCGCACTGGAAACCATCGAGACTTTCTGGGAGCTGCAGAACTCCGGCGATTACACACAGGTTGTGCCGCTTTTTGCCGAAGATGCCGTGTTGGAAGATCCGTTCTTCGGACGCTTCGTCGGGCGGGAGGCGATTGCCGGATTCATGGCAAAGATGGTCGAAGAGATGGGTGCGCGTGAGACCCGCTTCACCGTCAAGGAGATCGCCGGTGGCGGCGAGGTGGCATGGGCGCGTTGGATCGCCCACACGCCCCGCGGTGACATCGAAGGCTGCGGTCTCTATCGGGTAGTCGACGGCATGATGACGTTCTATTGCGACTACATGAACGGCACAGACGAGGCTGGCTGAAGCGTCCTCAGTGGGGGTGCAGTCGGACCGGCACGTCCTTGATGCCTCGAATGAAGTTGTTGGGTAGACGCTCAACGTCACCAACCACTTCTACCATGTGGAATCGCTGCATGATCTCTTCCCACAGGATGCGCAACTGCATTTCTGCCAGGCGATTGCCCATGCAGCGGTGCACGCCGAAGCCGAAAGCGACGTGGGCGCGGGCGTTCGGTCGGTCGATGATCAGCCTGTCCGGATCCTCGAACACGGTTTCGTCACGATTGCCGGACAGATACCACATGACTACTTTGTCACCCGCCTTGATGCGCTGCCCGCCGAGCTCGTAGTCCTCGAGCGCGGTGCGGCGCATGTGAATCACCGGGGTCTGCCAGCGGACAATTTCGGCAACCATGTTGGGAATGAGATCCGGGTTATCGCGCAGTTTCTGGTATTCGTCCGGATACTTGTTGAGACCGATCACCCCGCCGCTGATGCTGTTGCGAGTAGTGTCGTTGCCGCCGACGATCAGGAGCAAAAGGTTACCGAGGAAGAGTTCCGGATCCTCGTTCATCTTTGCCGTTTCGGGATTGTTCTGCAGCATGGAGATCAGGTCGAAAGCGGGTGGCTGCCCCACCTTGGACATCCACAGCTGGTAGAACGCGCCGGCGCATTCCATGAGCTCGCTGTAGCGTTCGTCCATGTCGATGCTGTCGTCTCCCGTGACCTCGGGAACGGCGGTGGTGATGTCGGACCAGTGGATGAGTTTGCGGCGGTCCTCGTACGGAAAGTCGAACAACGTGGCCAGCATCCTCGCCGTCAGCTCGACAGAAACCTCCTGCACCCAGTTGAACGTCTCGCCAATCGGCAGGTTGTCGAGGATGTCCGCCGCGCGCTCCCTAATCAAAGGCTCGAGCTCTGCGAGGTTTGTCGGTGCAACCGTAGGGGAAACGGCACCGCGCACCCTGGCATGTTCGGGCTCGTCCATGGTGATGAAGCTTCTACCTTGGATCTGCCCTTCGATGGCAATCGGATCCGGCAGGGCGATGCCGCCCTTTTCCGAAGAGAATACGGTGTTGGTGGTATCCACCTCTTTGATCAGCTTGTGAGAAGTCACTGACCAGAATGGTCCGTTCACGCTGTCAGCCAGATAGTGAACGGGCGTTTCTTTCCGTAGACGCGCGAACCACGGCTGCCATGTATCGTTTTCGAAGCGCTCAGGTCTGCTGACGTCGATTTTGTCGATAGGGATGGCGTTGATGTCTTGATCTACTGCTGCGTTCATTCTCGTTCCCTTGCTATCTGCGGGTGTAAACCGGGTAAATCGATACTCTACATTGTAGACCTGATGTAATCAGTGTCGCGGGTCACCGGTCAGGCACTCAGCGCCCGTCGAGATCCTTCCAGTGCCTCATGCCGTTGCCGGGTGTTCGGGTCAGGTGAATCCAGTATTCCGCTGCGGGAATGTTGATTGCAGCAGCCATCCAGAACGTCAGGCCGAACAGGACGGACAGGTCGATGTCGGTGACGTTCATCATCACGCCGAGGAGAATACGCTCGGTGCCGATGCCGAGCATCAACGCCCACGAGCGGATCACCCATTCCCGATGTGCAGCAAACTGGCGGCGTCGCACAGTCGTAAACGCCTTGACCAGACAGAAGAGCGTAAACGAGGCGAAGAAAATGGTGGCAAATCCTTCGTTGGCACCAGGGCCGTTCCATCCGGAAAACGGATGAACAGCACCGAGATAAAGACCGCTGACGGCGCCGATCACGCCGCAGATGAGATACACACGGCCGCTGACACGATGCAGCTTGCGCTGTTTGTTACGGACCCGGCGAATGAACTGCAGTGGACCGGCAGCGGCGATGCACAATGCCGGCAACAAATGCAGCCAGGTGGCGAGTGGATTGAGGACGTAGCGCACGTTGAACGGATCATGCGCTTCAGCGGGTGTGCCTGCAGTCTCGCCCATGAAAAACATTCGAGCAAACACCGAGCTCAGTCCTGTGAGCAGCATCGCGGCAACGAAGAACCAGCCCACCCGCTCGAGGATGAGGCGATGGTTGCGATCGGCTTCGAATGCGCGGCTCGCGTCAGTGCTGAGAATGTCAGCTTCGGCCATGGTTGTCTCCGCCGCCTGTTCCCCGGCTCCTCAGACCGTGGCGTTCTGTCCGCCGCGTAGGAGACGGCCGGGCAGCGCGCCGGTGAACTCACCATTCTCGTACGTGACCTCACCCGACTTGATGGTCATGCGATAGCCTGATGCCGTCTGTATCAGCCGTTTACCATTCGCGGGGAGGTCGTGGACCATGCGCGGCTTGTCCAGGTGCAGCGTTTGGTAGTCGATCAGGTTGAGATCTGCCTTATACCCCGGGGCAATCAGGCCGCGGTCTTTGAGGCCATAAACTTCCGCCGAATCTCGCGTCAGCTTGTGCACGACAAACTCCAGCGACATTTTCGGGCCGCGTTCCCGGTCCCGGGTGAAGTAGCTCAGCATGTAGGTTGGGACGCTGGCGTCCACCAGCACGCCGCAGTGTGCGCCGCCGTCGGACAGTCCGAATACGCTCAGCGGGTGTTCGATCACTTCGCGTTGCCCTTCGAGATCACCCTCGTAGCGGCCGAACAGGATCAGTATGGGATTGCCGTCCGCCATCGTGTCCATGATCACCTCGCGCGGATGGCGGCCGGAGGCGGCGGCAGCCGCGGCAACCGTCTCTTCGGCTGAGGGTTCATACGTCAGGCGCTCGTCCAGCAGATACTGATGCTCGTAGTCCGTCAGGAAGCGAGCCGTATCTTTGTTGCCCGGCAGCATCAGATCCTCGTCGACAACGCGCTGCCGGAATTCCGGGTCCCGTAGCTTCGCGCGCTGCTCTTCGAGCGACAGATGCATGATTTCGCGGTAAGCAGGGAACTGGCGCATCGGATTGATGGTACCGTCGAGGGTCATGAGTATCGATGCCGGCCGGGCACCCACCTGCGGGCGCAGGTTGAAGCCGTCGGCGGCAAGCGTTTCTGCCAGGTCCCAGACCGGTCCGAAACCGGCGGTGGTCAGGGGGGTGACCGTGCGGCCCGTCGTGCGTGCAATGTACTCGACCCACGACAGTTCGTCCGGGTCGTTGAGGTGATCGGAAACGAACTCGATGGTGCCGTGATCGAGGCCTTCGAAAGCGCTGCCGATCATTTTGATTTCTTCGCCGGCGGCACGGGTGCCTGGCACCAGGTTGCCGTTTTTGTCGACATGCAGATAAATGCGTGAAGTCGAGAACCCCAGGGCGCCGGCTTCCAGCGCCTCACGGGTGATGCTGCGCATCTCGTCCATGTCCTGCTCCGTCGCATCGTCGTAGCAGCGATCGCCCATGACGTAGTGGCGAATGGCGACGTGTGGCACCTGAGCGCCGACATCCACCGTGTAGGGTGTATCGATGGCGTCCAGGTACTCGGGGAATGTCTTCCAGCCCCATGGAATACCTTCGTGCAGCGCGGTGCCGGGAATGTCCTCGACGCTCTCCATGAGCGACACCAGCTCATCCTCGGTACCGGGGTGCACGGGTGCAAAGCCGACGCCACAGTTGCCCATGACCACGGTGGTGACACCGTGCCAGGAGCTTGGCGTGACCTGTTTGTCCCAGCAGACCTGACCGTCGTAGTGGGTGTGGATGTCGACGAAACCCGGAGTGAGGAGATCACCGGCAGCGTCAATCTCGCGCCGGCCTTCGCCGATGGGCGCGTCTGCCTCACGCGCGACCGCGGAGATTACGCCGTCGTCGATGGCAACGGTACCGTTGAACCGGTCAGTGCCTGAGCCATCGACAATGAGTGCGTTGCGGATAACCAGATCATGCATGTCGTGCAGCCTTCCTCATCTGTTCAGCCCACAGTATCGTCGAACGCCGTTCGAATCGCCATGGCTCGCCAAGTCTCCTCCCGGGGCGTATGGTAATTCGCTTTCTCAGCCATTGGCTCAGAGAGCGGATCAAGGGAGCAGGAGACTCTATGGAATTGCCGGACGATTACGGGGAGCGCGTCTACGCGGGGGTGGTCGGAAAAACGGTTGGCGTATATCTCGGCCGGCCGTTTGAAGGTTGGCCATACGAGCTGATACAGAAACGGCTGGGTGACATCGAGTACTACGTACACGACAAAGTCGGCGTCCCGCTTCTTGTCACGGACGATGACATTGCCGGCACCTTTACCTTTGCGCGCGCCATGGGTGATCACGGTGACAATCCCGACATCTCCGCGGCAGAGATTGGCGAGAGCTGGCTCAACTACCTGATCGAAGAAAGGACGATCCTCTGGTGGGGTGGTCTCGGCAACTCGACCGAGCACACCGCTTATTTGCGGTTGAAGAAAGGCATCGAAGCGCCGGCAAGCGGCTCCGCCGCCCTCAATTCCAAAATCGTCTCGGAGCAGATCGGCGCGCAGATTTTCATTGACGGTTGGGCGATGGTCTCCCCGGGCAACGCGGATCAGGCGGCCCGTCTTGCCGAGCGTGCGGCCAGCGTCAGCCATGATGGAGAGGCCGTGTATGGTGCGGTGGTGCTGGCGGTGATGGAAGCAATGGCGTTTGTCGAGTCTGACATCCACCGGCTGCTCGATACGGCGCTGGGTTACATCCCGGCTGACTCCGTCATCCGCAGGCTCATCGACGACCTGCGGAGCTGGCGGGTTGCAGAATCCGACTGGCGCGCCGCGCGTGAGCGTCTTGCGGCGAGCTATGGTTATGACAAGTACGGCGGCAATTGCCACATGGTGCCGAATCACGGTCTCATCATCCTGGCGCTGTTGTACGGTGACGATGACTTTTCTGAAACGATGAAAATCATCAACACCAGCGGCTGGGATACGGACTGCAATTCCGGCAATGTCGGCTGCCTCATGGGGATCAAGAACGGGCTGGCAGGCATAGATGCCGGTCTCGAGAGAGGCCTGGACTGGCGCGGTCCGCTGGCGGACCGAATCTACGTGCCTTCGGCGGATCCAAGCTGGGGTATCTCCGACTGCGTACTGGAGTCACAAGAAATCATAAGTACCGCGCGGCGCATGCGTGGCGAAGCACCGTGGCTGCCGAAAGACGGCGCGCAGTTTCATTTCGAAATGCCCGGCAGCCGGCAGGGCTTCACGGTTACCGGTGGAGAAGGTGAGATCGAGAACGTGACGGGTGTGAGCCTCACCGGGCAGCACAGCCTGCGCCTCGGGGCGAAAGATGCCGCGCGCTTCGGCACCCCGGTATTTGCGCCATCGAAGGCGTTTGCCGAGTGGACGGAAAACCCCAACAATCCCTATCCGCTGATTGCCTCGCCGCGGGTGTATCCCGGCCAAACGCTTCGTGCGCAGTTGCTAGACGGTGGGGGCGCCGAAGCCCGGCTGTACGTTGCCTACTACGACCAGGACGACGAACCCTGCTTTGCCTATTCCGATCCGGTAGTCGTCAACGAGCAGAGTCAGGTCAGCTTCGACATACCTGCGGTGGCCCACCCGGTTTACGAGATTGGCGTAGAGACGGCGGGGGATCTGCACCTCGACTCCCTGAGCTGGCAAGGTGAACCGGATTTTGTCAGCGCCCGCTCCAACCCCCGCAAACATCCGCAAAGCATGCTGCGACGTTCCTGGGTAAACGGCGTGGACGAGTTTGTTGCTATGCCCTGGGTGGAGGGCTATCGGCTGGTGCAGAACGAAGGCCGGGGGCTCTTGATTCAAGGCACGCGGGATTGGCGGGATGTCACGGTATCGGCCGACGTGCTCTCGCACATGGCGACTTCCTCCGGGGTTGCCGTTCGCGTGCAGGGTATGCGCCGCTTCTATGCGCTGCAGCTGCATCGAGACGGTGAAGCAAGGATTGTAAAGGTGGTCGGCGGCGAGACGGTGCTCGCGCGCTGTCGTTTCGATTGGGAGTTCGGGGAGACCTACGAGCTGACGCTTGCGGTCAAAGGTGACACGCTGAAGGCATCAATCAACGGCGATAACCTGTTGCATGCCACTGATGCGGAGCTCGGGTGCGGCGGCATGGCGCTCGTGATCGAGGAAGGCAGCACCGCAACGCGTCGCGTGCGGGTGACACCCTCCTGACGGTTTCGATGCGCGGGGAGCTGAGTCAGGCTGGTGCAACCTCAAAGCCGATGTTCGGAAAATGCACCATCAGCCGGCCAGCCTCGTCGTCGGTTCTTTCGATGACAATCTCGTCCTTGCGATAGGCTATCAGCTTGCCCGCGACGGGGATGCGGCCATAGTCGTTCGGCGCCACGGTGACGGCGTCACCGGCGCTCAGACCAGCCGCAAGATGGGCGTCAACGCGCGCGTCTGCCGGCGCTTCCGGCTCGCTCGAGGCGCCTGCTGCCAGCGCAGATTCCGCGGAAATCTCCTCGAACGAGCCGTGGCCGATGCGGCGCATGCGCTCGAGATAGGCGCGAGCCCGTTCCCAGGGCTCGAAGAGCGGTGCGTTCGCGGCGTTGCCCGCAACGAACCACAAGCAGTGATACAGGCTGAAGTCCGCCACGCTGGGCGTGTTCCCGAAGAGGTAATCATCAGAAAGGGAGGCGTCGAGATTTTCGAGCAGCCCGCAAAAGTCAGCCTCGGCTGCAGCGGGATCCATGGCGACGATGGGTGCACCGCCTGACAGCTCAGCCCTGTCCTCTTGAAACGCGACCATCTCGGCTTCCGACATCTGGCTCATTTGTGTGGCCAGCGCTTCTGGACGGAAATTGAGTGCCACCGTCGTGCGGAAGAGCTCGGTATCCGCCCAACGCGCAACGCGTTCGGCGACGAAGCCGGGTGCGTAGAGTGAAGTGTTCCCGGCCAGGGACGCCAGCTTGCGGCAGATGATTTCGGTGTCGCAGTAAACGTTCGCGCCGATCTGCATGATCGGCGTCTTGCGATAGCCGCCGGAAAGCGGCATCAGGTGAGGGCGGGGCATGATGGGTGGAATGATCACCGACTGCCATTCGATGTCGAGAAAGCCGAAGAGCGTGCGAATCTTTTCCGAAAAGAGGCTCGGTGGATAGTGGTGAAGGATAGGCGTGTTCATGAAAAACTCCCGTTGAATCGAATATTGTCGGCGGCCACACCCGCGGCCACGATATCGACGCCGCCGGCGCGGATCATCCATTCGAGCCGGTGGTCGCGGTATTCCCGCTTGAAGCCTGCGGCTACCGCAGCCTGCATGGCGTCCGGGTCGAGCTCGGCAGCCGCTGCGGCGGCGGCAACCTCGGTCACGTCGTCGCGTCCGTTTACACGAGCCAGCCAGGCCGCAAGCTTTGTGCCTGCCGCAGGTGCAATGTCGAATCTCCCGGCACCGTTCACAAAAGGCACCACGCACATATCCGCCCAGCCGTATGCGTCTCCGTTGAACCACCCCGCATTTGAGATGCGCGCTTCGAGCCAGCCATACCAGCCCCGAATCTGCGCTTCGGCGTACGCGCACATCCGCTGGGCGGCTTCACCCCGGGCGCGGGCGAAGATTTTCACTTCACCGAGGCCCCAGGTGTTGCCTTCGAAGTGTGTATCCATGGCATCCTCGATGATTCGAACTTCTGCCCTGGCCAGCGGTTGCGATGGCAGGAGCGGCGGCTCGGGCCAGGTCTCGTCTATGTAAGCTCCAATAATCGCGGAGTCGTACAGCGCAATATCATCGTGCAGTAGCACGGGTACCTCGCCACGTGGGCTGACCGCCAGGAAGGCGTCAGCATCTGCCCCGATCATCGGTGTTTCGACTTCGAACTCGATACCTTTGTAGAGCAGCGCGAGCTTCACTTTCTGCGCGTACGGTGACAGCGGGTGCTCGTATACCTTGACGGCCATTGACGAAGTCTCCAGAGAAAACGGCGCGCAGTGTATCCTGCAGTCGGTGCCGGGACGAGTTGCGCTCAAGGAGAGTCAGACAAAACATGATAAATATCGAATGCAAACGCGACATTGACCTTCCGGCTGACGTGGTCTGGGAGGAAGTGCGTCACTTTGACCGGGTGCTCAACTGGGTTCCCCGGGGAGAAGAAAGCACAATCAGCGTCACGGGTTCGGGTGTCGGCATGATTCGCGATATCGAGCTCGCCACCATGGGTTACGTTCAGCACAGGTTGGAGACGTACGACGAAGGACAGCGGACCTTCTCTTACAGCCTCACGGGGGGCATGCCGCTCGGGATGAAGGAGTATGCGGTCGTCGCATCAGTCACGCCGATTGACGATGCTCGCTGCACGCTTAGGTGGGCCGGTACCATGACAGCGGACGGCTCGCTCGACGAGAAAGCGACCGGGCGCGCATTGCAAATGGCGCTGGCCAATATGACAACCGGGATTGTTGCCGTTCTCAAAGGTGAGGTGCCCCAGTTTTCGGCACAACTGGGTGTCGATTACTGAGGTGCTCTGATGGCGGACCGTATCGTGCGTGAGGCGATTGGCTGGGTTGGCTGGTTTATTCTGGTATTTGCCGCCGCGTCCGTAGGATCCATCGCCTCCATTGATGCCAGCGAATTCTACACGCAGCTTGCACAACCTGCCTGGGCGCCGCCGCCCTGGCTGTTCGGGCCGGTCTGGACCACGCTGTATTTACTGATGGCTGTGTCCGTTGCGCTGGTGTGGCGTATGGGCGGATTTGTCGAGCGTGGGGTTGAGATTGGACTCTTCGTGTTGCAGCTTGTTCTCAACAGTCTGTGGAGCTGGCTTTTCTTCCAATGGCACCTGGGTGGGCTGGCGTTTGCGGAGGTTATCCTGCTGTGGCTTGTGATCCTGGTGACGTCGATTCTCTTCTGGCGGGTGCGGCCGCTTGCCGGCTTGTTGCTCATTCCGTATTTACTCTGGGTGACCTTTGCGGCTGCGCTCAACTTCACGCTCTGGCAGCTGAATCCTCAATTTCTTTGAGAACCAGCGAACGGAGTGGCTAGAGGCGCCTTGACTTTCCTTGTTAAGACCCGCAAGGTGCGCCCCGCGTGTCGAACGCGCGGTCGTCTCATTCGAGCGACCATCTCGACTCACTTAGTTATGCCGTTTTCGCTTCAGCGCGTTAGCAGTCACGGCAAAGATGCTCAACGTTGGCGCTAGTCGCTGCGAGCATCAAAGGAATATTTTGAACACAATAAAATTCGAATCCCTAGGGATTGGTGCGGCGCTCTGTCGTGCCCTGGCCGATATCGGCTACCAACAACCCACGCCCATTCAAGCGCAAGCGATCCCCGATTTGCTTGCTGGTGAGGATCTTCTCGGAATTGCTCAGACGGGTACCGGCAAAACTGCCGCGTTTTCGCTGCCGATACTCGAACAGTTGATGGCGGACCGCATCAAGGCGGCGTCTCGCAGGCCGCGGGTCCTGATCCTGGCGCCGACGCGCGAGCTTGCCGCACAAATTCGCGACGAGATCGGAAATTTTGCACAGCACACGAAACTCCGTTACACCTGCATCTTCGGAGGCGTGGGTCAGAATCCACAGATCAAGGCGCTTGCCCGCGGGGTGGAAATCCTCGTCGCGACACCTGGCCGCCTGCTCGATCTGGCGGAGAACGGTCACGTCGAACTAGACGAAATTTCTCACCTGGTACTCGACGAAGCGGATCGGCTGCTGGATATGGGTTTCATACGCGATGTGAAGAAGATCATTCGCCTGTTGCCGCTTGAGCGTCAGTCGCTGCTGTTTTCCGCAACCATGCCGCGCGAAGTAGCGGAGTTGGCAGATGAGATTCTCTACCATCCGGTGCGCGTGGAAGTTACGCCGGAACAGATTACCGTCGACAAGATTGAGCAGGGTGTGCTCATGGTGACAAGTGATCGAAAACAGGCTGCGCTGCAGCAGATGTTGTTCGATCCTGGTGTCACGCGCGCCATCGTATTTACGCGCACGAAGCACGGCGCCAATCGCGTGGCGAAGAAGCTCGACAAAGCGGGAATTGCTGCCGAGGCAATCCATGGCAACAAATCACAGAACGCGCGGACGCGTGCGTTGGATAATTTCAAGAACGGAGACGCCTGGGTTCTCGTTGCTACTGACATCGCAGCTCGCGGTATCGACATAGACGGGATTTCCCACGTGATCAACTTCGAATTGCCGCATGAGCCGGAAAGCTACGTCCACCGGATCGGCCGCACCGCTCGGGCCGGGTCCAGCGGCGTTGCCTGGTCGCTGGTTGACACCTCGGAGATCAAGCGTCTCAAGGCGGTTGAACGGCTGACAAAGATGGAGCTGGCGAAGCTCGAGATGGAGATTGCGGGTGGTGACGGTGAACGCATCACGCCGTCCGGGCAAAAAATCCCTCGTGCTAGACAACAATCGTCAATGGAAACCCGCGGCGACAACGGGACAAAACGGCGTCGGCGCCGTAGACCCCGCCGACGTAAGGCTGCCTGAGGGCGACAGAGCGCGGCTTTTCGAGAAAGCCATTATGTGCCAGCCTATGCGCAACTTCGCGCGAGGGAGAGGTACATGAAATGGCTTCACGAGCGAACAGGCCCGTTTGTTGTTCTGTTCGTAGCTGCTACTTTCTCCGGCGTCGCACACGCCTCGCAATCCGGTGAAGCGCAATACGAGGCGCACTGCGTTGACTGTCATGGCGCTGACCTCGCCGGGTCTGCCCACGGCAACGCGCTGGTGGGAGATGCCTTTCGCGATAAGTGGTCCGCTGCCGGTGCGGCGGCACTATTTACCTATCAGAAGACGAGCATGCCGCCCGGTAGTGCCGCTTCTTTGAGCGACGCTGAGCATCTGGCGCTCGTCGAGTTCATGCTGGCGGCCAACGGGATGGATGCGGCAGACCTGACCGCCGGCGAAACCCCCGAGGCGTTTGATTCCTGGTCAGAGGCGGGGAGCATCGACGACATTGCCAGGAGCCGGAGCGCGTTCGTCAACCGCAAGGTTTCCGACTACCGCCCGGTGACCCAGGCCATGCTTGATAACCCGCCAGCGGGAGACTGGCTTTCCTGGCGGCGTACGCTCGACGGCCAGGGGTACAGTCCTCTCAGCGAGATCAATCGACGAAACGTTTCGCGCCTCGGCTTTGCGTGGTCCCTGGCCATGCGTGATGGCAGCAACCAGGGCACGCCGCTCGTGCACGACGGTATCATGTACCTGACGCATCCCGACAACGTCGTGCAGGCGGTGGATGGGGCGAGCGGCGAGCTCATCTGGGAGTACGCCTATCCGTATCCACCCGCATCCAAAACGCTCGGCGGCCCACAGCGCAACATTGCGATCTACGACGACAAAGTCATTCTGGCAACCTACGATGCCGCGCTCGTTGCGATAGACGCCAGAAGCGGGGAGCCACAATGGCGCACGGTCAAGGCCGACTGGCGCGAGGGTTATACCCACACGAGCGGGCCGATTGTCGGTGACGGCGTCATTTTCAGTGGTATCAACGGTTGCGAACGGTATAAGGACGGCGGTTGTTTTGTCACCGGGCACGATCCGCAGACCGGTCGCGAACTGTGGCGCACATCAACCATCGCGTTGCCGGGCACGCCCGGGGGAGATACCTGGGGCGACACCCCGATGCACTTTCGCGCAGGGGGCGATACCTGGATTGCGGGTAGTTACGACAAGACGCTGAACCTGTTTTTTGTCGGGACGTCGCAGGCCAAGCCCTGGGTAGCGCCAAGTCGCGGCATGACCACGGACGATGCGGCGCTTTATACCAATGCGACGCTTGCGCTGGAGCCGGCCACCGGACGTATCGTCTGGTATTACCAGCACATTCCGGGTGAGACCATCGATATGGAAGTGGGTTTTGAGCGTGTTGTCGCAACCGTCGATGGTGAGCGATACGTCTACACGGTCGGCAAAGACGGCATTCTCTGGCAGCTTGCGGCGGCGGAAGGGGATTACGTTGGCCATGTCGAGACGATGCCGCAGACCATCTTTTCGAACATAGACGACAAGACCGGCCAGGTCACCTATCGAGAGGACATCAGGAACGCCAAAGTCGGCGAATCGTTCAGCGCCTGTCCGGGTATTTATGGCGGACACAACTGGCAGGCCATGGCTTTTCATCCGCGTACTAAGGGGCTTGTCGTGCCGCTTCACCAGCTCTGTGCGGACATGGTCGGTCGTGCCGTAGCCAGAGAAGAAGGGGGCGGGGGTTACGGTGGCGATTCCCGCAGCTATGAGATGCCGGGCGCGGACGGCCAGCTCGGCAAACTGGTTGCCATTGACGCCGGCACGCTGCAGGAGCAATGGGTGCACGTGCAGCGTGCGATGTTCATGACTGGCGTGCTGACAACCGGTGGCGGACTGGCTTTTGTGGGTGATCTGGACCGGACGTTCAAGGCATTCGATGCTAAGACCGGGAAAGTGCTCTGGCAGGCAAGGCTCGGAGCGCCAACCCACGGTTTTCCGGTCACCTACGAGGTTGACGGGCGGCAGTACGGGGCTGTGCAGACCGGCATGGGCGTTTTCCGCGCGCTGACCGCGGTCATCAGCCCGGACATCTACCAGCCAGCGAACGGACAGGCGATTTACGTCTTTGCGTTGCCGTAGCGCGGCAGCCGCGTTCGGAAAAGAACGGCGCTCAAGCGCCGAAAATTTCCGTGACGTGCTCGGTGTCCATGTACTCACGCACCGCCGTGATGCGGTTGCCCTCGACTTCGTGCATGAAGTGATAGATGTTCTTGTATTCTCTGCCGTCGCGCATCAGCCCGTACGACGTTGCCTCCATGGACACTCGATTGTCCTCAGCGGTGAGTAACGTCGGCGTCACCTGCACACCGTTTTCGGTCCCCTCAGCCACGCCGTTCACCAGCTCGCTGAACTCCTGTTTGCTATAGGTCCCCGAAATGTCCGTGGTGCCGGCCACCCACCAGCGTGCATCGTCGCTCAGCAGGCCCAGGGCATCATCGAAGCGACTTGCCGAAAACGCTTCCCAGAAACGGCAGACAAGTGCCTTGTTATTTTCGAGATCTGACATGGTTCCCCTCCCAGTCGAGATATCCATTCTAGACCTTATGCGCCGGGGTTTCGCCCGCATCCGTCGACTTGCTTAGGGTGCTGCAGCAAGGGATACTCGCTGCGTGGGACGTCGACTGGGGAGCGGCGTTCGCCGTAGTTGCCAACATGATCTCTAACGAGATCCCCCGCCAGTGTGCAACGCAAAAGGAAATTCAGATGATCAAGTCGATCGGTAAGAAGGCAGTCGCCGGGCTGCTCTTGGTGAGCGTCGGGCTGCCGGTACCTGCTGCGCTGGCAGCAACCGAGGACGGTGTACTCGAGGAAGTGGTGGTCACCGCACGCAAGCGCGAAGAAAGCCTGCAGGATCTTGCGATGTCGGTCAGTGCGCTCGGACA
Source organism: Pseudomonadales bacterium (assembly GCA_028285415.1). Taxonomy (GTDB): domain Bacteria; phylum Pseudomonadota; class Gammaproteobacteria; order Pseudomonadales; family Azotimanducaceae; genus UBA4421. The sequence continues at coordinate 168,742 of JANQPF010000009.1, read as the reverse complement.
GATGGAGATCGAATCAAGTTTCGCCACGGACCTTCGCGATCTTGTCCACATGTCACCGAACACGGTGCTCGACGATACGAACCAGGGTCCGGGTGGTGTAGCGGCCGCTTACATCCGCGGCATTGGCGTCTCCGAAGTCGAGAAAAACTTCGACCCTGCGGTGGGTGTGGTCGTGGACGGCGTATTCCTGGGCACCATGTCCGGCAGCATCACGCGAGCCATTGATCTGGAGCGCGTTGAGGTCGTGCGCGGCCCGCAGGGTACGCTCTTCGGTCGCAATACGATTGGTGGGGTCATCAAGCTCGACCGCACCAAACCGACGATGGAAACGGGCGGCAAAGCTCGGATCGGATTTGGCGACTACGACACGACGCTCGTGGATGGCCTTGTGAACTTCGGCAACGGCGAGAACTTCGGCGTCAAGCTCACCGGCTCCTTTCGTGAGCAGGACGAAGGCTTCTTTGACAACGTCGCCACGGGGCGCGAGGACGGCCGCTCCGAGTACACCTCCTTTGGCGCCAATTTCCTGTGGCTGCCTGCGGACGGTCTCGAGCTGGAGTGGACCAGCGTGCTCGAAGAAACCGAGCAGGATACAAACATATTGCTGAACGTGGGGCAGCCCGGGCAGCTCTTCTGCGACGGGTTCGGCTACTGTTCACCGAGCACCAGCGATCCGGTCACGGGCGACCGCTATCGCAACTCTCAGCAGTTTGATGGAGCGCTGCCGCCGGGTGGTACGGGCGCAGGGTTCGATCACAATGGGCTTTCACCTTCGGACACGTCGTTTGATGCCGATACCCATCAGCTCGAAGTGCGCTGGGACATCAACGACAGCTGGCGCCTCGATTACATCGGCGCGTCCTGGGAGACGGAGGAAGATCTCATCTCGGACTGGGACGCCGTCCCCGAGCTCTTGTTTCACACGGACCGCCCGGCCGAGTACGAACAGATAACCCACGAGCTCAGATTCACCTATGACGGTGGCGGCAAGCTGCGCGGCACCGTGGGCGCCTATTTCTGGGATTCGGAGTACGATATTCGCCTCTTGAGCTGGATCGGATTTGCCGTGCCTGGCGTTGTGCTCGAGCTGCCGCAGTACACGAGTCAGGAAAGTGAATCGCAGGCGCTCTTCTTCGAAGGTGACTACGATCTGACGGAAAAGCTGATGCTGACCGTAGGCGCGCGCTACTCGGATGATGAGAAAACCTCGAACCAACGCGGCATCGTGCCGTGCGGGCAGGACCCGTCGACATTCCCGTCGCAATACGCAGGGATCCCGGCTCTATGCGGTTCGAATTTCTTCACCCCGATCGCCAACTCTGAAACCTGGAACGAGTTCACTCCCAAGGTGGCGCTCACCTACCGGTCTTCCGAAGACCACATGTTCTACGGCTCGTACTCACGCGGCTATCGGGCGGGCGGATTCAACGGCCGGGTTGATGCGGTAGAAACCGCCGTGGCACCTTACGATCCGGAAACCGTGGACAACATTGAAGTGGGGTATCGGTCCCAGTGGGCGGATCGCAGGGTCACCTTCAACGCCACGCTCTTTCACATGTCCTACGACGACAAACAGGAAGAGATTCAGCAGCCCTCCGCCACGAGTGGCACAGGGCAGGTCACCCGAGTGGTGAACGCGTCGGACGCCACCATACAGGGTGCGGAGCTCGAGATTGCGGTGCTTGCTGCCGAAGGGCTGACGTTGCGTGCGAATCTGGGCCTGCTGGATGCCGAGTACGACAGCTTCGACGTTGACATCGGCACCCCCGGCATGCCGAACGTGCAGGACTTCTCGAACCTCGACTTTCGACGTGCTCCGGATGTGACGTTCGGCGCCAGCGTGGACTATCGCTGGGCCATGGGCCCGGGATATGCGCACGCGTGGGCGGGGCTGCGTTACCTGGATGATCATGAGGTCGACTTCGCCAACAAGCCTGAGCTGACCAACGATTCCCAGACGTTGATCGACGCGTCATTTACCTACGAATACAAGGAATGGTACGTCAGCGTATTCGGGCGCAACCTGAGTGACGAAGACGGCTACCAGATTGGCTTCGACGTTGCCGGGCTGTGGTCGTACGCGGCGCCGCGGGCACCGCGTACCTGGGGTGTGGAAGTTGGCCTGAACTTCGGGAACTGACGCAATCAGGAGAGCTCGAGGCCCTCGAGCTCTCCGGCTGCCCGCCAGCTGTCCAGAACCTTGCGGTAAGCCCCCAACCCTTTGCCGTAGGACTCCAGGCGGACGTCGCGGTAGCGTTCGTGGGTACCTTCCTGATTGTAATACCCCGGCGTGCAGCTTTCGGGTGAGCCACCCAGAATCAGCTGCGCCTGGGAGGATTCCGCGCTCAGCTGATCGTCAATCCAGCGCTGCTCAGCTTCGGCGGACACGTTGGCAACCGTGTTGCCGCGCCGGGTGACTTCGCTCACCGTGTAGGCAACGTGATCCGCCTGGACGTCCACGCCGTAGCAGTAGTTGGCGCCCAGCTGAAAAACGAACAGGCCGCCGCACAGGAAGAGGTTCGGAAAACCGCGTGACATGAGTCCGTGCATGGTCCGCGTGCCGCCTTCCCAGTGGTCGTAAATGGACTCGCCGTCGATGCCGTAAATGGGGATCCCGATACGGCGCTGGTAGCTGCTGGTGATCTCGAAGCCGCTCGCGTAGATGATGCAGTCGACTTCGTACTCTTTGCCGTTGGCGACAATCCCACGCTCGGTGATCCGCTCAACGCCCTTGGTATCGCTGACATCCACCAGCTCCACGTTGGGTCGATTGAACGTCTCCAGATACTCGTCGTTGAAGGTCGGCCGTTTACAGAACTGGTTGTAGAAAGCTTTGAGCTTGTCTGCCAGCTCAGGGTCATCAATCGTTTCGTCCACGCGGCTGCGGATCTGCTCCATGGTTTTGAAATCCGCCAGCTGTGCGAGGTTGCCCAGTCCCTCGGGCGGCACGTCACCGGCCTGCGCGGCCAACGCCTGGAGGTTCCGTACCATGCGCGTCCAGCCTTCGTCCTCGAATTCGGGGTAGACCGGACCGCCCAGCAGCGTCTCGCCAAACCGTTTCTGCCGTTCTGCCTGCCATCCCGGTTTGAGACCGGCCGTCCATACGGGATCCGTCTCGGAGTTGTTGCGCGCATCGACCGACGAGGGCGTCCGCTGAAACACGTAGAGCTGACCGGCGCTGGCGCCGAGGGCGGGCACACACTGGACCGCGGTGGCACCCGTGCCGATGATGGCAACGGTTTTGTCGGCAAGCTTGTCGAGGTTGCCTTCGTGACTGCCGCCGGTGTATTCGTAGTCCCACCGGCAGGTGTGGAACGTATGCCCTTTGAACGTGTCCACGCCGGGAATACCCGGCAGTCGCGGACGGTTGGCCGGACCTGTGCCGAGACAGACGAATCGCGCCTTCATCTCGTCGCCGCGGTTGGTTGAGACGACCCAGCGGGCGTCGGCTTCCTCCCAGCGCAGGCCCGTCACCCACGTCTGAAAGACGGCGTCTTTGTAGAGATCGAAGTGTTTACCGATGCGCTGTGCGTGTTCGTATATTTCCGGCGCAAACGAATACCGCAGCTTCGGCATGTAGCCGGTCTCCTCCAGAAGCGGCAGATAACTGTAGGACTCGATGTCGCACTGGGCGCCTGGATAGCGGTTCCAGTACCAGGTGCCGCCGAAGTCTGCCGCGCTTTCGATGATCCGCACGTCGGTGACCCCAGCCTGGATCAGGCGCGCTGCCGTCATCATGCCGACCCAGCCGCCGCCGATGATGATGACCTCTCGTTCGTCATGAATCGGGGCGCGCTCCAGCGGCTCGCTGTACGGGTCGTCGGCAAGGTATTTGTTGGCGAAAGGCGAGTCGTTCGTCACCTCGACAAACTGAGATTCAGCGTCGTCGCGCACCCGTCTGTCCCGCTCGTGGCGATAGCGCTCGGACAGCTGCTGAGGATCGAAGCCAAGGGCTTCGGGTGATAACGCGTCTTCCGCTCGGGTCATGGTCAGAGTCTCTTCGCCGTGATTTGGAGACTCTAGTGTAACGATACCTGCACGGCTAGCCGATCCCCGGCAGAACTATCGATTCCGCAGGTCCTTGCGGAGGATTTTCCCCGACGCGCTCTTCGGGATGGCGTCGAGTATTTCGAGCGCTCTGATCTGCTTGTAGCTGACGAGGTTTTCGCTGACCAGCGCCTGAACTTCGTCAAGCGTCACCGTTTCTCCAGGCGCCGCGGCGACAAATGCCTTCGGCAGCTCACCCGCTTCGTCATCGGGGATACCGATGACGGCAACGTCGGCAATCTTCGGGTGCGTGATGAGCAGCGCTTCGAGCTCCGCCGGAGCCACCTGGAAGCCTTTGTACTTGATGAGCTCTTTCATGCGATCGACGATGGACATGTGACCGTGCTCATCGATGATGGCAATGTCACCGGTGTGCAGCCAACCGTCCGCGTCGATCGTCTCAGCCGTGGCGGTGGGATTGTTGAGGTAACCCGTCATCACCTGTGGACCGCGTACCCAGAGCTCGCCGCGTTCGCCGACGGGCTGATCTTCGCCGCTCTCTGGATCGACGATGCGGCATTCGGTGTTGGATATGGTGACCCCGCTGGTGCCGGGTCGAAAGTCGCCTTCCGGCGTCGAGTGGCTGACCGGGCTGAGCTCGGTCATGCCGTAGCCCTGCACCACCTCACAGCCCATACGCGCGGAGGCCTGGTCGGCCAGCTCCGCGCCCAGAGGTGCAGCGCCTGAGAAGATCTGCTTGATGGAAGACGTGTCGTAGTCATCGACGATCGGTGCGTTGGCGAGGCCAAGCACGATGGGCGGCACGGCGAAGAAGCGGGTGATCTTGAGGTCCTGCACCGCCTGCAGCGCTTCCGCCATGTCGAACCGCGGCATGGTGATGGTGGCGACCCCGTTGCTCAGCAGGCCGTTCATCAGAACCTGCATACCGTAGATGTGGAAAAACGGCAGCGCCGCGAGGGCAACTTCGTATTCCTGGTAGCGGATCGCGTGGATGCACTGCTCGATGTTGGCGACGAGGTTACGATGAGAAAGCATGACGCCCTTGGGCAGGCCGGTGGTGCCGGAGGAATAGGGCAGGACAACCGTGTGGGTGGCAACGTCCACCGGCACCTGCTCGAGCGGATCTCCATAAACGCTTGCCATCGGCGTTGTACCTTCGACGGCATCGCCAATGATCACCACCTCTGTCACGTCGGTACCCTCAATCGCTTCGAGCGCGGTCGCGGCGAACATGGGTACGGTGAAAAGGATGGTCGCGCCCGCATCAGCCAGCTGGTGTCTGACTTCCTGCGGGCCGTAGGTTGGATTGATGGTCGTGACGGCGGCACCGGCCACCGCAACGCCGTGAAAAACGATCGCGTATTCGGGCAGGTTCGGCGCCATGAGACCAACCACCTTGCCGGGTGCAATGCCGCGATCAGCCAGACCGCCGGCAAGCGCGTGAATCTTTTCACTGAGCTCAGCGTAGGTGTATGAACTCGTACCGGCCGTGTCCCGGATCGCGAGCCTCCCGGCAAGCTCATCAGCGCGGCGCAGCACGTGGCCGGTTATCGTGACGTCCGGAATATCAACTGCGGGAAGGGGGCTCGAATGTATGATCATGGGCGGTCCTCGGGTCGGCCTCGAAAGTGCTTCGGCGGCATATTCCGGATCGGCATCGATGTCGTCAAGCTTCAGGACAGCGTGGGTATTGTCTGTCGCCGAGCCCGTTGGCGTTGGTCTGCGAAGAATCGGCGGCAGTCGGCGCTGTGACGCAAAGCCGACATCAAGCTGTCCCCTCGAGGTGCAGCTGGGGTAATATGGTTGGCCAAATTTTTCATCAAGCCAGCTACGCGGAGACACGACCATGTCCGAAGCCCAGCAGATTACCGACATTCACGAGCCGGAAGAACGTGCTCGCCAGGAAATGGAAGAGATGATGGCCCGTTCCCGGGCTGCTCAGGCGCAGATCGAGAACTACACCCAGGAGCAGGTGGACAACCTGATTCGGGCCATGGTCTATGCCGTCGCGAAGGAAGATCGCGCGGAAGAGATTGCACAGTTCACGGTCGATGAGACGGAGCTCGGCAATTACGACGGCAAGTATCTGAAGATACACCGCAAAACGCGGGCCACCCTCATGGACATCATCGACGACAAGTCGGTCGGCGTCATCGAAGAGGACCCGGAGCGGAACATCTACAAGATTGCCAAGCCGGTGGGCGTCATCGGCGCGCTGTCGCCGTCGACAAACCCCGAGGCAACGCCGGTCATCAAGGCGATTTCGGCCATCAAAGGCCGCAACTCCATCATCATTGCGCCGCACCCGCGGGCGAAGCTGACCAACAAAAAGATCTGCGACTACATGCGCGACGCGCTCGAACGCATGGGTGCACCCCAGGATCTCGTCATGGCCATCGAGACGCCGTCGCTGGAGCTGACCAACGAACTGATGCGCCAGTGCGATCGCGTGCTCGCCACGGGGGGCGCAGGCATGGTGACTGCGGCTTATTCTTCGGGCACGCCTGCGCTCGGCGTTGGCGTCGGCAATGCGGTCATTACGGTGGACGATACCGCTGACCTGGATGAAGCTGCAGAGAAGATTCGCATCTCCAAGACGCTCGATCTGGCGGCGTCCTGCTCTTCGGACAACTCGGTGCTCCTCTTTTCGAAAATCTACGACGACATGCTCGACAAACTGCAGCATGAAGGCGGTTACGTCGTGAACGAGGCAGAGAAAGAGAAGCTGCAGAACACAATCTGGCACGACGGTCATCTGAACACCGATATCGTCGCGCAGCCCGCGCAGAAAATTGCCGGGATGGCGGGCATCGATCTGCCTGAGGGCAAAGAGTTCTTCATTGTGCCGGAAACCGGCGCTGGCAAAGAGTTTCCGTTCTCGGGCGAAAAGCTGTCGGTAACAATGGCGCTTTACAAGGTGGACGATCTGCAAGACGCCATCAAGACGACCAACGAAATCCAGGCCTATCAGGGCCAGGGTCACTCCTGTGGTCTCTACAGCTACAGCGACGACAACATTGCCGCCTTTGCCAACGGTACGCGCACTTCACGGGTGATGGTCAATCAGCCGCAGGCGGCTTCCAACAGCGGCAACCTGTGGAATGGCATGCGCCAGACCTTCTCACTGGGATGTGGATCCTGGGGTGGCAACGGCACCAACAACAACATCACCTGGCGTGATCTCATCAACGAGACCTGGGTATCGAAGCCGCTGGCGGTGACGAAAGAGATCCCGGCTGATGAAGATCTGTTTGGCGCTGACATCATGGGACGCTTCGAATAGGCCCCAGCGGCGCGTACGTCCGCATACCCGCCAACTCACGGTGCCGGCATCCGCTATGGGGTGCCGGCGCTCCCATCAGCTGACGGCGACAGTTTTATCCGGTTTGAGAGAGCGCCGCGCCAAACGCGCGAACGGCAGGGGTAGGCGTATTCTTTGCCAGAGTAACCAGCGCAACCGATACATTGATGCCCGTGTCGAAGTTGGCGATTGCCACCCCGGTGCGATCGGTGGCGCGTGAAACGAATGACAAAGGTGCTAACGCGATTGTATTGCTGATTGCAGCCAGCGTGAGGCAGGCAGACAGACTGTTCAGCCTGTAGCTCGGGTGTGCCGGCGGATCGGTCTGCGTAGCCAGGGTTTCGAACAGCTTGTTTTCGTTGAAGTAGCGACTCGGTATGGCCAGGGGAAATGCAAGCAGTCTCGCGAGCCGGGCTGCCCCCGCTGCCGGGTGATCCGGGCGGTGCACGTAGACGAGTGTCTCCGTGTGAATCCGTTCCATGCGCAGGGCACTGGCATATGAGGAGGACTCGAAGTTCGCCTCGTCACCCACCGCAACGTCACACTCTCCGCTAGCCAGATCTCTGTAAATGTCGGAACTGCCGACGACCACCTCAACTTCCAGGTTCGGATGTGTCGCCGCCAGGCGAGCGAGCGCGCCCACGACCAGCGTTTCGGCTGCAAGCGCGGTCGCGCCGACGCGGATGGCACCCATCTCGCCACCGGCGAGCAGTCTGGCCTCCTCGTGGAACGCGGCGCTCGTCCGCAGGGTGTTTTCCGCAGCGACGATGAGCTGTCGGGCGCTGTCGGTGGGCTCCACGGTGCGGGTGGTTCGATTGAAGAGCCGCAGCCCCAGCTCGTTTTCGAGCGTCTGCACCCGTTTTGTCACGGAACTCTGACCCATCCCGAGCTCGTCCGCGGCAGCCCGGAAGCTGCGATGGCGGTAAACGGCCACAAAATTGGCGAGCAGGCGGAGATCATTCATCGAGATGGCGCCGCTATTAATTCTATTTTGGAAATTATAATGGATTACTGATTCACTATCATGACCTGCGTCCCCGGGAGGAGAGGCCAGGTGAATAGACAGGTGGTAGACAGCCGCATGTTCCGGCGCGGTCGAGCGCTGGCTTATCTGGAAGATGAAGATCGCTATCTGACGGCCGATTCCGAGCCCGAATTCAGGTTTGGTATCGTCGGTTGCGGGATGATGGGGCAGGAGCACATCCGCAATGCCCAGCTCCTGGGTCGTGCCAGCGTGGCGGGCATCTATGACCCGTCCCCCAGAAGCGTTGCCCATGCGTCTGAGCTGATCGCGCAGCGTGACGGCCGGAGTGAACCAAGAATTTACGCCTCCCTGGAAGAGGCGTGCGCGGACCCGGCGACGGACGCGCTCATCATCGCAACGCCCAACTTCACCCACCTCGAGGTCATGCGGCAGGCCGTCCAGACCGGCAAGGCCCTGCTCCTCGAAAAGCCCATTGCGACCACGGTGGCTGACGCCTGGGAGGTCTGTCGGTTGGCGGCGAACCACCGGCAGATTGTTCGTTTCGGGTTGCAGTACCGGCACAAGGCAATTTATGCCGAGGCGGCGCAGGCGGTGCTCGATCAGAAGGTTGTCGGGCGGGTACATAGCGTAAACATGCTCGAGCACCGATTTCCCTTCCTGGACAAGGTAGGCCAATGGAACAAGTTCAGCGACTTCACCGGCGGCACCCTGGTTGAAAAGTGCTGCCACTACTTTGATCTCATGAACCTGTTTGCGGGCAGCGTGCCCCGCAGTGTGTTTGCGGTGGGTAATCAAGCCGTGAACTTCCGGGATTTCACATACGAAAACAAGCAGGCCGACGGAATTGACCAGGCCCAGGTCACCATCGAGTATGAAAACGGAGTCATTGGTGGTTTCGCCTTGTGCATGTTTGCGCCGGGCATGCGCGAGGAGCTGATTGTTTGTGGTGACGTCGGGCGTCTGCAGGCTTGTGAAAATTCGCTTCTCGGCGGCGAAACCGAAAACCGGGTTGAACTATGGCGAGGAGAAAACGGCGCTTCGAGCATCAGCCATCCCAGCTATCCGCCTTACATAGCGCGCGCCGGGCATCACGGCTCGACGTTTTTTGAGCACGCCGAATTTGCCGACGACTTATCGACGGGACAGAGCTCCGGGCCGAGCATTGCTGACGGCTTCTGGTCCGTTGTGGCGGGAGCGGCGGCACAAGCGTCCATCCACAGCGGTGCAGCAGTTGATGTTGCCGAGGTGCTGCCCGACGACTTTGATGCACATCTCCTCGGCAGGGAGGGTCAGAGCGATGACGGTTGAGGTCAGTTGGTTTGCGGCGCTCTGCGATGACGATTATCGGTACCTGGGCGTTCACGATCCGGCGCTGAAGTCTTCATGGACACATTGCAGCGCCATAACCCGCCAGGCAGACCGGCTCGGCTACGACAGCATTCTGCTGCCGTCCGGCTATGAGCTGGGTATCGACTCCGTTGCCTTTGCCGGTGGCATTGCACCGATCACCGAGCAGATTCGGCTCCTGGTTGCGGTGCGCTGCGGTGAACTCTGGGTGCCGCAGCTTGCCAGGCAGCTCGCCACCCTGGATCAGATGCTCGAAGGGCGGTTGTCCATCAACATCATCTCCTCGGATCGCCCCGGAGAGACCATGGATTCAGCCGCGCGCTACCGGCGCACTCGTGAGACGATGTCTGCGTTGCGTACGCTTCTCAACGGCGAGCCGTTGGACATACGGGGGGAATTTCTGGATCTGCAGGTGAGCCCGCCCAACGCACGCTCGCAGAGCGGCCAATGCCCGCTCTTCTATTTTGGTGGCCTGTCGGAGCCCGCGCGGGACGTGGCGGCGGAATGTGCGGACGTGTATCTGATGTGGCCTGCGACCATGCCGGATGTCACGGCGACCCTTGACGACATGCGTGCCCGTGCGGCACGCCACGACCGGTCGCTGAGGTTTGGTTACCGTGCGCACGTGATAGTGCGAGAAACGGAGCGTGAAGCCATTGAGGCGTCGCGTCGCTTGATCTCCAGGCTCGATGCCGGGGAAGGCGCGCGGATCCGGGCGCAATCTCTGGACAGCGCATCCGTGGGCGTTCGCGCACAAGGTATGCTGCGGGAGAGCGCAGATGCCGACGGCTTTGCCGAAGCCAATCTCTGGACGGGTATTGGTCGGGCTCGCAGCGGCTGTGGCGCGGCGATTGTCGGCGATCCGGATCAGGTCTTGGCTAAACTCGAAAACTACATGGCGTCTGGCATAGAGGCGTTCATTCTTTCAGGCTATCCACACGAGGAGGAGTGTGATCTCTTTGCGCGCTACGTACTGCCGAGGCTCGAACACGCCGTTCTCGCATAATCCCAGGTGCTGTGAGGCTTCTACGTGGCCGAACTGAGCGGCTCGAGCGCTGATCAACCGCTGGCATTCCGGATCAAGCTGGCTTTTGGCATCGGCGCCGTCGGTGAAGCTGCCTACATCGGCATGTTCAACACCTTCATCACCATCTACTACAACCAGGCGATTGGCCTGTCGAATACGCTGATTGGCGTGGCGGTGATGCTTGCGTTGATTGCTGATGCGGTAACAGATCCCCTTGTCGGCATGATGTCCGATCGGCACCGCTCGCCGCGTGGCCGACGGCATCCTTTTTTGTGGGCAGCGCCCTTACCGTTGGCAGTGGCGCTCTATGCCATATTCAATCCGCCCGAATCTCTTATTGGTCAGACCTACGCGCTGTTCGCCTGGCTGGCCTTCTGGACCATACTGTCCCGGGCGTTTGTCACACTTTTCAACGTTCCACACCTTGCGCTGGGTGGTGAGCTCTCGAAGCAACAGCACGAACGTTCACAGCTCTTCAGCGCCAACACGATTTTCACCTACCTGGCGGGATCCGGGTTTGCTTATTTTGCCTGGTCCTTTTTTCAAGGTGAGCGGGAGCGCGCGAGCGATGGGGTGATGGTGCCCGGGCAACTGGATCCCGCGGCCTATCTCCCGCTGGTCATCTTTGTCTGCGCCGTCATTCTGATCTCGATTTGGACTTGCGCGGCGGGCACTGCCAAGGCTGCCAGAGGGTTATCGAAGCGTCCGGACGATCTGCCGAGCTTCACCTTCGTGTATTTTTTCAAAACGCTCCTGCGCACGCTCAGGAACCGCAACTACCTGATCCTGCTATGCGGCTACTTCTTTTTCATGATCACCAGCGGTATTTATGACACGTTGAACGTGTTCATCAACACGTACTTCTGGGAGCTTGAACCCAATCAGATACGCTGGTTTGGTGTGTTTGGTGCTCCGTCAGCGGTACTGGGTGCTCTGGCCGCACCATATTTGATGAAAAAGTTTGACCGTAAGCCCGTGCTGGTAGGCTCACTTCTGGGCGCAGTGTTGTTCGCTCAGCTGGTGGTCGATCTCCGTCTGCTTGGTTTCCTGCCGGAAAACGGCGATCCCTGGTTACTGCCGTTTCTGCTCGCAAACGCCGCCGGTTTCTTCTTCACGGTTGGAATAGGCGGGGTGACCGTCTACTCGATGATCGGTGACGTGATCGACGAAAACGAGCTCGTCACCAGCCTGCGCGAGGAAGGTTTGTTTTACTCGGCACGGGCATTTTTTGCCAAGGCGTCTTACTCGGTGGGTCATTTCGTTGCGGGCGTCCTGCTGGATTTCTTCGTGCGATTGCCGTTTGAAGCCGTGCCCGGCCAGGTGAGTCAGGATGTCCTGACACGTCTGGGCATCACCGCCGGTCCGATCATGGGCGGTGCGGCGCTGGTGGCGGTGTTTATCTATGCAAGATACCAGCTCGACCGCAGGCGGCATGCCGAGATCATTGCTGAAATCGAAGCGCGAGGCTCCGGTCAGTCTGCGTGAGCGCGGCTACGGCGCGTACCAGATAGGCGACGTGTACGCACGTTCCTGCAACACGTCAGGATGGTCCTCGGCGTTCTCTACGCCCAGCGCAATCCGGTCGAACAACGAGTGTCGGGCACTCGGCACCTGCAGCACCCTCACGTAGTAGAAAGCCGGCTGATCGGGGCTGAATGCAGGATCCCGCCAGACGGTCATCAACGAGGGCTCGCCGTGATCGCCCGTGGTTTCACCAGTGTCGCGGTCGACCGTGTCGGGCGTCGGGGGCAGGGAGCCGTCGTCCGCCAGGATTCGATCATCGGACCAGGCGACGTTGAATACCTGCTCCTGCGCGTTGCCGTCCTGATCCACCCAGCCTTTGACAATCTGGATGCGATCGAGGGCTTCGCTCAGTGGGTCCTGATCCGCCTGCACGAGGAACGTCGGGCCTGCTTCGGGTGAGGCGTTGGTCAGGGTGCCGCCCATGGGCACGCCGGCGGCGTAGCCGCGCTCTACGATTGCGCCGAGGTCCTCCTCCGTGAACCTCCAGCCGCCGAAGAACCTGACGCGAATGCGCGGGCCTGTCGTCGCGTATACCTCTCGTCGGAACATGGCATCCAGAATCGCGTCGCGGGTGTTATCTGTCGCCCAGACGGCCGCCAGGCCCGATGCGGACATGGTCCAGCCGGATGCGCTGCCCAAGCCGTGGGAGGTTTTGTTTTCCGGAACGGAGTCGTAGGAAAACTTGCCCCAGAAGTTTGGCTCCTCGGCGGTCGACAGCCCCGTGTGGGAGTCGGTTGAGCCGATCATGCCGAGCTTGAACGGATTGACGCCAATGTCCTGCTCGAGCGTCAGACCGGTCTTCAGCGCCGAACGGACGTAGTCGCCTTTTGTTGGCTGGTATTTGTCACTCTCGGCGGCCAACAGATATTCGTAGGTTTCGAACTCAGCGAACTCGTCCGCCGGAGACAAATCCTGGTGGGTTTCGGAATCGCCTTTGATCTGGGTCATCTCGACAATGGGTTCGTAGCGCAGGCGGCGGTTGGCGTAGTCCGCGTTGATCGGATCGCCGCGCAGCGTTCGCGTGTCGAACATGAGCCCTTTGCTCACGTTGGGGTTGTGCGGCACGGCGATGAAGCGGGCGCCGCTTGCCTGCTCGGTTTTTGCAAGCCAGGCCCAGAGGTCCTCCGGGAACGGGCTGTCGGTTGAGCCGTACGGTAGAAAAGTTTTCCCGGTGGTGGCGTCTGCGTTTGTTGCCACGATCCGGTGGAGATTGGCGCTGCCGGGCTGCGAAGACCACTCCCAGCCGGCAAACGCGGTGAAGTTGCCGGGATCGTTCTGCTCATCCGCGGTCTCCAGCAGCCGATGCCAGGCTTTTCGCTGGGAAACGTCCGCTCCCGGTATGGGATCGGGCAGCTCCTCGTTCCACCGCGCCGCGAGCGCTCGGGGATCTCCAGGGGCCGGAAGCACGCCGTCAAAAAACGCCGGACCGTTGCCGCTGTCGATCGCTTCGCGGATCTGCCGTTCGCGATACCACAACACCACGCTTTCAAATAGATTCGGGTCTTCCAGGCCAATCCCTTCGTTGTAGATGTCCTTGATGCCGCCGAGAAACTCCGCGTGGTCGGTCACGACCAGAAAGTCCAGCGGCGTGCCGATCTGCACGCGGGAGCGGGTATAGGCATGAATGACGGGTTCGCCTTTCGCGAAACGATAGGCATCTTCCGGTGACACGGACATGTTGCCGTTCAGAAATGCGTCGAAGGAGTTGTTTGTGTGCAGATGCGTGTCGCCCCAGAGGAGCACGTTGTCGGCTCCGTCCTGAGCGCCAGCCTGTGTCGCCCAGATGGCGAGGGTGAACACCAGCCATTGCACGGCACGTTTGCTGTTGGGCTTCTTCCGCGCGTAGGGTTTGCTCAACTGACCACTCCGTCGCCGAACATCGCCTCGATCCGGCTGTGATCCACGGCAAACGACTCGAGCACGCTGCGCGTGTGCTGGCCATGGTCCGGGCTCGGTGCGCCCGGCTCGAGCGCCTCACCGCCGAAGCGTGGCGGCGCTTTGACGATGCGCATCGATCCCATCAGCGGGTGATCGATGACATCCACGGATCCGTTCGCCTGCAGCTGTTCCTGCGCGAGCACTTCATCGCGGTTGAGACAGCGCGCGCAGGGCACGTCTGCTTCTGTCATTTTGGCGATGACCTCATCGGTCGTGTACTTCAGGTACTCAGCCGCAACCAGGGCTTTAAATTCATCGATGTTGGCGACGAGCTTCTCGAAAGTGTTGAAGCGCTCATCGACCATCAGGTGCTCCATACCCATGGCGATGAGGGAGCGCATCTGTTGATCAGCTGTCCCCGCCGAGATGGTGACGGCACCGTCTTTGGTGACGGTGAGGTCGTACAAGATATCTATGAGCAGGGGCTGCGGTTCGATGTCGTCGTCGAGCAGCGTGTGGTTCTGGAAGCCGTCGGGGAAAATGAAGAAAAGACCCGCGTCCAGCATGGAGAGATCAATGTGCTGGCCTTCACCGGTTTTCTCGCGAAGGTAAAGTGCGCTGGTCACAGCCTGGCAGGCAGTGTAAGCGGTGATTTTGTCGCAGATCAGGGTGCGGAAAAACGCCGGCTCGTCTTTGCCCTGGGTGGCGGTAATCCCGGACTGAGCTTGAATGACCGGGTCGTACGCCGGCGCGTCGCGTTTGGGGCCTTCTTTGCCGAATCCGGAAATGGCCGTGTAAATGAGACGGGGATTCAGGGCACGCAGCGCATCGCTGCCGAGCCCCAGCTTGTCCATGACGCCCGGGCGAAAGTTGTGAATCACGATGTCGACAGCGGGCACCATGTCTCTGATCAGCGCCTGCCCGGCCTCCGACTTGATGTCCACGCGTATGGCCTCTTTGCCGCGATTGCAGTTTGCGAACAAAGATGAAATGCCACCCTTGGCTGCGCCGATGTAGCGCAGCGGATCACCGGCATCCAGGGGTTCTACCTTGATGACGCGGGCACCTTGCTCACACATCTGCATGGCGGCGAATGACGCGGTGATCATGGTGGAAAATTCCAGAATGGTAATACCCTCGAGTGGCTTCATTTTTATTCCTCTTGGTTCAGACCAGGTGCAGGTTGAAGTGCTCAGCCGCCCGTCGCGGCAGCTGGCAGTGTGACGATGCCGAGTTGCAGGAAGAGCGAAAGATGATCGCTGAGACCACGCTGGCGCACAATTCGGCCGTCCCTGACGGTCAACATGGTCACATCGCGGAAACTCACGGGCGCGCCGGTGTGCGGATTGTTTCCCGAGATGGTCAGGCGTACGACAACTTCGTCACCGGCTTCGATGAGCTCATCGATCTCTTCGGCGTAGCCCGGCAGATCTTCGCGAACTTTCTGTGCCAGCGCGGCAACGCCGGCCAGGCCCTGGCCCCAGTCCGTCATCGGATAGTCGGCCGTAAAGTCCTCGGCATAGAACTCCGCCACCCTGGACGTGTCGCCGTCACTCCAGATGACCTGACACGCTTCCCTGACGACATCCGCCGCTGCACCCATAGTGTTCCCCAACGTCGAGTGGACAGCCGACCTTAGCGATTCGCCGGAATGAGCTCAAGCTGGGCCCTATAAATTGAACGTTGTTCATTTAAATGGTTCTCTGTATGCTGCGCGTCTCGTAACAGGGGGTGGACGTGTCGCAGTTATCGAAGTCGGTCAAATTCAGCTTCGGCATCGGACAGATGGCCGAAGGTATCAAGAACAGCAGCTTCTCGGCTTTTCTGCTCTTCTATTACAACCAGGTCCTCGGTCTTTCCGCGGACGCCGCCGGCCTGGCAATTGCCATCTCGCTGATATTCGACGCGATCACTGATCCGATGGCCGGCACCATCTCGGATCGGTGGCGCAGTCCCCGAGGACGCAGGCATCCGTTTATGTACGCATCTGCCTTGCCGCTGGCCATTACGTTTTACTGCCTGTTCGCGCCGCCGGGATTTGTCAACTCGGACAATCAGTCGTGGTTGTTTGCCTGGATGCTTGCGTTCACGGTGCTGAATCGGGGTGCCATGACGCTGTATCACGTGCCGCATCTTGCGCTTGGTGCAGAGCTCTCCAGCGACTACGACGAGCGTACGACGCTGGTCGCCATCAGACAGTTTCTGTCGGCGAGCGGTTATGTGCTCGTTTACGGCCTTGGCTTTGGCGTCTTCTTCGCGCCAACCCCGGAATTCGAAAACGGTCAGCTCAACAGCAGCGCTTACCCACCGTGGGCGTTGCTGCTCGCGGTCATCATGTTTGTCACGATTTTCTGGAGCGCCTGGGGGACGCGCAGCCGCATTCCTTATCTTCCCGAGCCGAAAACCGGTGGCGAGCGTGCAGCGCTCTTGGACATACTCAAGGAAACGGTTGGGGTGTTTCGTAACCGTTCTTTTGCGTGGCTCATATCCGGCTACATCATCATCATTGTCGCGTTTGGTCTCACGCTGGCCACGCAGCTCTACATGTTCACGTTTTTCTGGGAGCTGACCCGGTTTCAAATTTTGACCGTGTTTGTCACCGGTCCGCTGGGCAGCCTCATCGGCTACGTCGTGGCTTCCCGTTTGTTCGCCTGGCTCGATAAACGCAACGCGATGATTGCCGGTTGCTGTGCCTGGATGGTGCTGCAAGCGCTGCCGGTCACGCTGTATCTGCTTGACCTGATGCCTGAGAAAGGTTCCTGGGTGCTCACAATTTCGCTAACGGTCATTTTGACTCTGCTGGGAGCCTCGATTGCGCAGGCTATTGTTGGCGTCAACAGCACCATCGCGGATGTTGCCGACGAAAACGATCTGCGCACGGGTGCGCGGCAGGAAGGTGTGCTCTTCGGTGCCGCCTCGTTTGCTGGAAAGTGCACCGGTGCGCTGGGCTCTCTGCTTGCAGGCTTCGTTCTTACGGTGATCGACTGGCCGACGGGTGAAAGCGTCAAAACTGCTGCGGACCTGCCGGAACAGACGGTTCTCATGCTGGGACTCCTTGCCGGTCCGGGGGCGGCGTTTGTTGCGGTTCCCGGCGTCCTATGCCTGCTGGGCTATCGGCTCGATAGAGAAAAGACGGCTGAGATCCAGAGGCGGTTGCGCGAACGAGCCGTCTCCCAGGTTTGATCGCCGTAGAGGCGCCTGGAGCACGTGAGTTGGTTATGATTGTGCCTCTTTCGGGGGAAGCGTTACATGTCGAACACGACGCAGGGGCGCGATGACGCGGTAGATTTTTCACCCGCTGACGTGCTCATCATCGGCGCCGGGGCTTCCGGCGCCACGGCTGCCTGGAGCCTCACGGACACGCGTATGCGTATCGTCTGTCTGGAGCAGGGTGGGTGGAACAATCCGCAGGCTTATCCGACCGCGGGTCGGGATTGGGAGGCGCGGGGGCAGGCGGATTTCAGCATAAACCCCAATCGACGGCAGCTGCGCGGTGATTATCCGGTCAATGACGACGACTGCCCGATCAAAATTGCCAACTACAACGGCGTCGGTGGTGGAACGGTGCTTTATGCCGGCCACTACCCGCGCTTCCACCCGTCGGATTTCAGAGTGAAATCCCTCGACGGTGTGGCAGACGACTGGCCCATCGACTACGAAATGCTGGAGCCTTACTACGCGGAAAACGACCGGCAGACGGGCGTGTCGGGACTGGCTGGCGATCCGGCTTACCCGGCCAAGCAATCTGTCATGCCGCCGCTGCCCATGGGTAAGTCCGGCCAGACGCTTGCGGCGGGCTTTAATCAGATGGGCTGGCACTGGTGGCCGTCGGACTCAGCCATTGCCACGCAGCCATACAACGGGCGGGACAAATGCATCAACCTCGGGAACTGTATCCACGGCTGTGCGCAAGGTGCCAAGGCGAGCACGGACATCACCTACTGGCCTGAAGCCATCCGTGCCGGAGTGGAGCTTCGCACCTGGTGCCGGGTCAAGGAGATTACCCTCGGCGAAGACGGTCTTGCCAACGGTGTGGTGTATTTCGATGAAAACAGCGAGGAACAGTTTCAACCGGCGCACATTGTCATCATGGCGTGTAACGGTGTCGGTACGCCGAGGATTCTGCTGAATTCCGTCTCGGATCGCTTCCCGAACGGTCTTGCCAACGGCAGCGGTCTGGTGGGCAAAAACCTGATGCTGCATCCGTATGCCTCCATCCAGGGGCTCTTCGAGGAAGCGCTCGACGGTCACCATGGTCCACACGATTCTCTGTGGAGTCAGGAATTCTACGAGACCGATGAGCGCCGGGGGTTTGTCCGCGGCTTCACCTACGAGTTCAATCGTGGGCGCGGCCCCGTCGCCACCGCGCTGACGGGTGCGTTTTCCGGGCGCATCCCCTGGGGTGACGGGCACCACGCTGCGTTCAGAAAACTTCACAACCGCCTGACGGGCGTGGTCGCGATCTGCGAAGACCTTCCGGAGGAGCACAATACGGTGACGTTGGATCCGCATCTCAAAGATGCCCACGGGATTCCGGCGCCGAAAATGACCTATACGATCAGTGACAACAGCCAGCGGATGCTCGACTTCTCGGTGGCGCGGGCGAGCGAAGCGATACGCGCCGCGGGCGCCTACGATCTCCTCATCGAGTCGCCCCTCTCGGTCGGCGGGTGGCACCTCATGGGTACCGCGCGGATGGGCGCTGATCCCGAACGGTCGGTGGTGAACGAGTGGGGCCGCAGCCATGACGTGAAAAATCTCTTCATCATCGACGGCAGTATCTTTGTGACGAGCGCTGGCGTGAACCCCACCCGCACCATCCAGACGCTTGCGCTCTACATTGCCGACCAGATGAAAAAGCGGTTGGCTAACCTGTTTGATTGAGTTCTCGAGTATGCAAAACACCATCGCATCCGATCACCCGTTGACCCCCGAAGAGCAGGCGCTCTTGCGCACGCTGGCGGGCCTCATCGTACCGGCCAGTGAAGAATTCGACGTCCCGGGGGCGGACGATCCCACCATTTTTGCCGACATTCTGCAAAGTGCCGTTGCCCAGCAGGCTGAAGTCAAGGCGGCACTCGAGTATGCAGCCGGCCTGGACGGCCACCCGGCAGCCCACGTTGAAACGCTGCAGATGAGTGAAGTCGTCGCTCCCGTTGTCGCTCTCGTCATGCAGTGCTACTACCGTGCTGACGCTGTGCTCGTCTCGTTGGGGATGGAGCCGCGCCCGCCGTATCCCGAAGGCTACGAAGTGGAGCAGGGCGACTGGTCGATGCTGGAGGCAGTGCAGCAGCGAGGCAAAATCTGGCGCGACGTATGAGGCGCGGCGACGGCGTTAGTCGTTGTTGCTGCGGTCCCAGCCGTTGACCACTTCTGAAATACGCTCGAAAAAGTCGATGCCGTTTACGATCTGGCTGTCACTCAACCCGTCGACGATGCGTTGTACGTAGGCAGTACCGCGCTCGATCATCTCCTGCAGGTACGTTTCACCGTCGGGCGTCAGCGTCACAACCTTCTCGCGGCCGGACTTCGGGTCCTCGGTCTGCTGCACGAGGCGTAGTGGTGGTTCGGACATACCGCGCAGCGCTTTGGTGATTGCCGCGTTCGATATTTCGAACCAGCTGCTCAGGGCTGTCACGATATCTTTTCGTCGCATCTGCCGGCCCGCAACGCCTTGCGAGTGTATCAGCCACAGAATGGCGGTCTGGTGGCGGGACAGCTCGCTGCCGCGCAGCGCGTCTTCCACGCCAATGCCCGCCTGGTAATGGATGGGGTAGTACAACTCCAGGAACTGGAGCGCGGCGTCCGCAGGCACACGAGCGCTGCGTCTGGTGTTTTTTGGCATGGTTTCCTCGACACCTGAAAACAGTTGACAATGTAAACAGTTTTCTGTGTTAATAATTTACCCTGTAAATATTATAGCTGCACCCAAGTCCAGTAGGAATGAGCATGCGCGTAGACCTCAACACTTCACCAGCCGAGCTCGTTGCCGCGCTGCCGAGCCCGCAGACCATTGCCGATCCTTACCCGTTGTATCGTCATCTGCGCAGCGATACTCCCATTTTCGGGTACAAAGATTACCCGCCGGGCACGGTCCCCGGGCAGGATGAGCCGGTTGCTGCCTGGGTGCTCATGAAGTACGACGAGGTTGCCGCCGCCGCTCACGATCATGCAACGTTCAGCTCGCGCGATCCGCTGCAGGAGCAGTCCAGCGCGCCCTCGCTGATGCTGGTAAATCACGACAATCCCGAGCACGACCGGCTGCGCAGCTACGTCAGCCATCAGTTCGCCTTTCGCCAGATTGAGCACATCAGGCCCTGGATCACCGATCGCATCAGCGAAATGTTGGCCGGCTTTGCGGGCGATGTGGAAGTGGTTGCCAATCTGACGTCCGTCATTCCGGCTCGCGTCATGATGCGCCTGCTCGGACAGCCGGATGATGACGCCGGCCGCTGTCGCGACTGGGCCAACGCATTCATGCTATCGGCAGATCTGACCCCGGAAGAGCGGGAGGCCAGCAATCAGGAACTGGCACACTATTTTGCGACTGAGGTGACTGCGCTCGATACGCGGATTGCGGCAGGCGAAGCGGCGCGTGATGGGCTCATCAGCTCGCTGCTGACGACTCAGGTAGACGGCGAGCGTCTCACCCTGGATGAGGTCATCCGTTTCTGCCTGACGCTGGTTGTTGCGGGCGCTGAAACGACGACATTTCTGTTGACTAACCTGTTGTACAACCTCGCCACGATGCCTCAGGTTGCCGCGCAGCTGCGCGAGGACAAGGATCTGATTCTGCCGTTCATCAACGAAACGCTGCGGCACAGCGGTCCGCCGCAGCGCCTGTTTCGCGTTGCCACGCAGGATGTCGAGATTGGCGGAAAAACCATCAAGGCGGGCGAGTGGGTGGCGCTCTTCTTTGGAGCCGCCAATCATGATCCAGACATGTTCCCAGATCCGGAGACGTTCGACCTGACTCGCAAAAACGTTCGTCAGCAGCTGAGCATGGGTACCGGGCTCCATCAGTGCCTCGGCTTTGCTGTTGCCAAGATGGAGGCGGCAGCGATGATTGAAGTAGTGATTCATCGCTTCCCTGATCTGAGCCTGGGGGCCCAGGCGCCGGTGCCGCAGACGGCAAGCCTGCTCACGCACGGTTTCGCAGAGTTGACGCTTCATTTCTAAGTAGAGGGGACGGTGATGACGCTCCAGGTATCCAACGTTGCAGGCACGCAGAAGCTGTTCGAAGCGTTCGGCGCACAGAACGTTCCGGCGATCCTCGAACATGTGAACGACGACATTGTCATCGAGTTTTACGGGCCTGAAGTCATCCCTTACGCGGGTACGTATCGTGGTATCGAAGAAGCCAGGCGCTTTTTTACAACCGTCCTATCGTCGGTCGACATTCACGAATTTGCCCCGGAAGAGTTTCTCGCCGATCGGGACAAGGTGGTGGTGACGGGGCACCTGCACCTGACAGCGCGTGCCACCGGAAGAGACATCGTTTCCGATTTTGTTCACGTGATCACGATGCGTGACGGCAAGTGGAGTCGGTTTCGCGATTTCATGAACACAACCGAGGCGTTTCTCGCTTTTTCTGCCTGAGGGTCGGCGTTCACGGCAGCGCGAAGACCCATATCGATGCGCCGGCCTGATCACCGGGTTCACCCTCCGTGCCGCTCCACCTGCGGTAGAAGCTTGTGATGTCGCGGACATGGTTGTTGGTCATGCCCACGATCACCGCGATGTACTGTTTGTCATCCGCTTCGTAGGTGATGAGGCTCGAGCTGGGTGTATCGTCCAGCGGGGTCTGCCACAAGAGCTTACCCGTTGCCGCGTCAAACGCTTTCAATGACGGGTCGATGTCCCCCGCAAATACCAGCCCGCCGGCTGTCGCCAGAACACCCGTTGACGGAGGCGTGGTCAGATCCGTGTTCCAGGCGAGCCTGCGCTTCGCAACGTCGATTGCCTGCAGCCGGCCCATCATGCCGTCCTCGAGAGCGGGTTGTTCGGTTCTGTCGAATTTGACCCCGGTGGTCAGCAGCCATCCACCTTTGCCGGTCTCGGTCATTTTGAAGCAGGACTCCGTGATCGGCACGTAAACGTAATTGGTTTCCGGGCTGAAGGCGGTTTGCGGCCACGAGCGGGCGCCAAAAGGAATCGGGCAAATGTCCGTTGAGGTCTCCGGGCTCGGCATTTTGCCGGGGTCGATCGTCTTTGCGCCGGTGATCGGGTTAATCCCGATGATCACGTTCTGCAGCCCCGAGTCCACTGAAAACAGATACTCCCCGGTCTCTGCATCCAGCGCGTCGAGCATGACATTTTTGCCAACGTTCATGACCGCTTTGACAGTTCCGCCGCGGCCATCAGGGACTTCTGCGAGAGTCCGTTCGAACACCCAGTCCATGTCCCACTGATCGTTCTGAGTGTGCTGGAAATACCAGACGAGCTCTCCGGAGTCCGGGTTCAGCGCAACCGTGCAGTTGGTGTACATGGCCTCGTTTGTCACGCCTTCCTCTTGTGAAGCAACGAGCAGCGGGGCGGTGTCGTACGTTGGCGCTATGCCGTAGTAAACGAGGTTCAATGCCGGGTCATATGTGCCTTGATGCCAGACAGACCCGCCGTTGCGCTCAGCCATCGGCAGCCCGTTCCAGGTATGGCCGCCGGGCTGTCCGGGCCTGGCAATGGTGTTGAAGCGCCAGCGCTCTTTGCCCGTTTTCCGGTCGATGCCGATGATGAACGAGCCTTCGGGCACGTTGCGGTAAGCGAGCGTGGACTGGATGACCACGTCACCCGCAATCAGCGGCGCGCTGCGTATCTGGTACTGCGTTCGGGCTTCTTCCGAGCCGAGGGAGAGCTTGTGCTCCCATACGACGTTACCGTTCCTGACATCAAGGGCAATGACATGCTTGTCAGATGTGGCCACGTAGACCCGCTGCTCGTGGAGCGAGAGGCCCATTTTCTTGTGCGAGCGTTCGAGACCTTCGCGCTGGTAACGCCACAGCACATCGCCGTTGGTTGCATCGATTGCAAGCACGGTGTCCGGGAAGGTCTGCAGGAACATCACACCGTCGTGTACGAGCGGCATGGGCATGCTGGAGCCGTGCAGCAGCGGACTGCGCCAGGCCGGTTGCATCCGTGCGACATTCTTTATGTCGATTTGCGTAAGCGGGCTGTAGCTCTGTCCCGCGTAGGTCCGACTCCAGAGTAACCAGTCTTCGGCGGGTGGATTCTCGAGCATGGCGTGGGTTACCGGCCGGAGATTCCTGAGCAGTTCAACTTGCGCCGCAGATTTGTCGACTGGCGTGGTGAAATCAATTGTCGCTCCGGGCACGGCGGGAATGGTCAGCTCAGCGAGCTGAGCGTCGTCCTTCGGTAGCGCGGTCCTGCCGGCGTCGAAGCCGTTTACGGCAAGCGTGTGCGCGAGAATGTTAGTGTATTCAGCGTTGCTAAGCGTAGCTGCAGCCGGCGGCATCCGCCGGATGTGGAAGGCCAGAACGTCTGCGGTTCTGCCGCGCCAGGTGACGTCGAAGCGTTTGCCTTTCAACGGCGGCGCAATGCCTGACCCGGCGAGATCTGCGCCGTGGCAGGCTGCGCAGTGTTGCTGGTACAACATCTCACCCTGATTGGCCTGTTCCAGGGTGAACTCCACGGCGTAACCCGCCTGTGACCAGACCAGGGCGGCAAAGAAACCTGCCAGCGCTGTGCGCGGATTGTCCAAATCAGGCTTCGCTCAGGCCACGCAGTCCGGATCCTGCTGAAATTCCATGATGTTGCCGCAGGGGTCCAGTATCCAGATGATGCGGGTCAGGTCTTCACCCATCACCCGCATTTCGATGCCGTGCTCTTCGAGTTTGCTGACGGCGGCATCAATGTCTTCAACGTACCAGGAGACATGATTCTGCGTCGGGTCAGGTGTACCACCCATGGGCTCGCGCCCGATGACATGTAGCTGCACGCGTTCCTGTTCTACCCAGAAGCCGAACTCGGAGTCTGTGATGGGTTCCATCCCGGGCAGCTGTATCGGTACCTGGGGCAGCCCCAGCAGGTCGACATAGAAGGCTTTAGCTTCTGCGGTTTTGCCGGTCACGTTGACCGCCGCGTGGTTCATGCGCGTGATGTTCATTTGTTTTCCCCTCAGCCAGGTCTGCCAATGTAGCGAATTTAAGGACAATCTACACGGCTTGGATACGCCGGGAAGAGAAAGGGACGCCTTCCGTTATGCCGCGTCGACGACGCCGTTCGCCTGGCTGCCGAGGCTAATTGAGCCATCCCTGCTCGTGAGCTCGAGGACGAGGCTGTCGCCGGGTTGCAGGTAGCGGGCCGCTCTCTGGGTTTTGACCAGCTTCGCGCGGCGCTTTCCGTCATCCGTAAAGTTCAGGAGGATGGCGAGCCCGACCCGTGGCGTTGCGTTCAGGATCACACCGCCTGGCGTGCCGGTCAGCAGCATGTCGCCGCGGTTCACATCAGCAAACGAGGCGAGCTCGGTCAGCGTTTCGGCAGGCTTGAAAATGAGTTGATCGGTCGTCGCGTCCTGCCTGACTTCGTCGTTCAACTTCAGCGTGAGGTGGAGGTTGTCGATCAGACTCGCCTCCTCTCGATCGATCAGGTAAAGCACCGGTCCGGTGGGGCAGAACGTGCGCTGCCCTTTCCCTTTGAACCACTGCATCATCGGTGCACCGAACATGAAGTCACGTGCGGAGACGTCGTTGGTCAGCGTCAAGCCGCCAACGTAGTCGAGCAGATTGTTGTCCGTCACGTCCGTGTCCGCCGGCAGGTTCTGCTTGAGCACCAGCGCCAGCTCGATCTCGTAGTCGAGCAGCTCACATCCCTTGGGCCGGACAATATTGTCGTACGGTCCACAGATCGACGACGGCGGCTTGGTGAAGATGAGATTCTGACCTTTCTCAGCCTTGACGCCGCCTTCTTCCCGATGGGTGGCGTAGTTGAGGCCCTGGCAGAAGATCTGGATGTCGCTCGTGACCGGCGCCAGCAACCTGACGGTGCTGAGCGGAATGCGCTCGGCGCTCTGGTTTTTGAACGTTTGCGGGTTGTCGAAGTAGTCGTCCATCAGCTCCCGGTGTGATGGATAGCGTGTGTCCAACGCGGCAATCTCATTGCCCTCGAGGACGCCCCAATGTTTGGTATCGAACCTGACGATAGACAAACCCATTGCGAATACTCCGAGCGTCAGCTTGCCGTGGATCTCGCACGCAGGATGCGCGCGATGTTTTTGAACACTTTGAAGTTCCAGCGTGAGACGATGAATCCGGGACCCGGCCCGGGTCCCCAATAGTCGTTGACGTCCGCAACGCCGCACTCCTGCGCCTCGTGCTCCTGGTTCACCAGATCAGTATCGGTCCAGTGCTCGTGGATCACACCAAACGGGCTTTTCCAGTAATCGAAAATCTGTCCGCCAAGCAGATGACGGCCAATGCCCCAGACGTGCTTGTGTCGTTTTCTTTTCAGATGCTCGTGCCCGGACATCAAATCGTCCAGATTGCCGACTTCGAAAGCGACGTGCTGGACGCGGGCGCCTTCGTCCATGGCGAACTGGAAGCCGACTACATGATGATCGACGTACTCCTGGCCGCGGTCGAGGCGACTGAAGATCATCTGGGCTTCGCCATCGGGCAGGCGCACCGCATCCGAGGTCTGCAAGCCCAGATGCCGGTTGTACCATCCGTAGACGATTCCGGGGCTGGCGCTTTCGAGCACCAGATGTCCGATGCGCCGGACGCGGGATGGTCCGCGATGTATCGCCGGGAGTTCTCCTTCCCGCTGTTGCTGTCCGTTCATGTTGAACACGTGCGCGGGTGCGGGTTCGAGGGCATCCAGCGCCGTGCGACCGTGCACAATCTCGACCTGCATACCCTGCGGATCGCGCAGACGCACGACCTGGCCTCCGGCAGGTCCATCGAGCGTCTCGATGGCGGATGCGCCTTCAATCTGCGCAATTGCTTCCAGGTCGGCGATGCGGTCCGCCTCGAACGCAATGGCCGTGACACCGCCGTTACCCTGAGTCAGGACGTAACACGGCGGCTCAGGATCCGTACCGCGCAGGTAGACGGCATTTTCCGTCCGGGCTGCCACCTGAAGTCCGAATTCGTCGAGAAACTTCTCGGCTTTCGTAAGATCCGGGGCGCTGACCCTGACGTACGCCAGGCGCTTCGCTTTTAGGGTTGCTTCGCTCATGTTGAATCTCCCTGTCTGTGGCGTGCGGCTACTGGCCGCCTTCCGCATTGATGATGTCTGCCCACGGCGGTCGATCTTCTTCGCCACCAAAGAAATCGGGGTCCCAGAAAACACGATACAGCGGCACATGCAGGTTCTCCGCCCGGGGGATGTCTGCAAGCAACGTCATCAACGTGGCCACGCGTTCGGGGTGCCCGGGGGCCAGATTCCTGGTTTCCGTTGGATCCTGCTCGAGGTTGTAGAGTTCGGGGGCCGCGTCGCCCTCAATCAATTTCCACGGCCACTGATAGTAAGCCTGGGCGCCGGTCTGGCCGATGGTGACGTAGTCCGCCGGGGGCGTGACCGCCTTGCCCGTTAACGTTGGCCACTGGTTCCTGCCATCCAGACCGTCAGGCGCTTCTTTCGCGGTGGCTGCAAGTAGCGTGGGCAGCACGTCCTGGACCGTAATCATCGATCCGTTGCGATGAGATGCCAGAGCGGCAGGCCAGTAAACGAACGAGGGCACCCTGGTGCCGCCCTCGTAAACTGATCCTTTGCCGAAGCGGAGCGGCGCGTTGTCGGAGCCGCCATCCAGAGCGTTGGTGCGAATGAACTCGAGAATGGTGATGGGCACAGGGCCGTCGAACCAGCCGTCGAGCGTTTCCGCCAGGGTGAGGTAGCCACCGAATCCCGCGTCCCGGTTCAGCCCGCCGTTGTCGCTCATGAACCAGATGAGCGTATTGTCCAGTTCGCCTGCTTGTTGAATTGCAGCGACGATGCTCCCGATTGCGGTATCCAGCTCGGTCACCATGGCGGCGTGCAGGCGGCGCCTGGGGTCTTCAACTTTCGCATAGGTATCAGCTGTTTCAGCTGGAGCCTCGTTCGGCAGGTGCGGCGCGTTGAAACTGGCGTACAGAAAGAAGGGGCGGTTGCGGTCGCGAGCCTCGATCAGCGCCACCGCCTCGTCTGCCAGAAGGTGCGTGCTGTACCCTGCCTCGCGCAGGGTTGTGCCGTTGCGCTGCCAGTCCAGACCGCCGCCGTGCACGTGGTCCCAGTAGCCGATGCCTCCCGTCACGTGGCCGTAGAAGTGATCGAAGCCGCGGGCGTTCGGATGAAATGCCTGTCTGGCATGGCCCAAGTGCCATTTACCGACGAGCCAGGTCTGATAACCGGCGTGTTTGAGGTAGTCGGCGATGGTTTGCTCATCCACCGGCAGTCCCGCGGTACTGATTTTGGCGAACTGACGATAAATGCCCATCCTCTGCGGCGATTTCCCGGTCATCAACGCCGCGCGCGTTGGCGTACACGTCGGCTGGCTGTGAAATTGAGTCAGCACAACGCCGTCGGCTGCCAGGTTGTCGAGGGTGGGCGTGCGAATCTCGCTGCCGTGATACCCGACGTCGTTCCAGCCCAGATCGTCTGCCAGTACCAGGACGATGTTGGGCGCGGCAGCCATTGCGGACGCGCTGCCTAGCATGCAGGCCAGCAGTACTCCCAGCTTGGTCAGGGTGTGCTTAGATGAGACCCGCATAGGAGCCGCCATCCAGTTGGAGGTTCTGTCCGGAGATGAAGCCGGCCTGAGCGCTGCAGAGGTAAGCGCACGCATCGCCGAACTCTTCGGGCTGGCCAAAGCGTCCGGCGTTGATGGTGCTGGCGATTGCCTCGCGGGCCTGCTCATAGTTCAGCCCCTGTCGTTCCATCAAGACGTTGGCCATGAATTTCTGACGATCGGTGTCGAACCGCTCCGGCAGGAGGTTGTTGATTGTGACGTTGTGGGCAACCGAATCGTTGGAAAGGCCCTTGCACAGAGCAGTCAGCCCGCTACGCGCAGCGGTCGAAAGCCCCATGGCAGGATGAGGGGACTTCACCATGGCGGAGGTAATGTTCACGATACGACCGAAGCGCCGTTCTTTCATGCCATCAATGACCCCCTGAATCATGAAAGTGGGCGCGAGCAGATTCGCGTCGAGCGCGCTCTGCCAGTCGTCCGGTCCCCAGTTGGAGAATTCACCCGGCGGTGGTCCGGCATTGTTGTTGACCAGAATGTCGGGCGCTGCACATGCCTCGAGAAGCGTCTGGCGGCCTGCGTCGGTATTTATGTCGGCCGCGACGGGTGTGACTTCCGCGGCATCTGCCGCACGCAGCGCGTCCGTTGTTGCCGCGAGCGACGCTTCGTCGCGACCGTTGATCACCACGTTACAACCTTCGCGAACGAGCGCCGCGGCGCACGCCCGCCCCAGGCCGCGGGAAGAGGCGCAGACAATGGCGTTTCGTCCTTCTAATCCGAGGTCCATGTCATATCTCCTGAAGTTGGGTGGCGGGACGTCCGCCAAGCGCGCTGGCCAGGCTGTCCCTGAGTGCCGCCTGAGGATCCTCAGGCGCAGACTGCCAGCGTGCTGAGATGTGGCCGTCAGGTCTGATGAGCAGCGCGCCGTTTGCCTGCAAGCCCGCGCGCTCATGGAAAGAGTCCTCCGGCACAAAATTGATGCCTTCGGTGAAAACCGCCAGCTGGTCATTGGCCCACGCGGCGCCGTCGGGGCCGGTGACCAGGGCAAAATCGTCGTTCGGCAAACGGCCGAGCAGCCAGGGGCTGTCGACGAGTTTCACCAGCGGCAGATAATCGCCGATGTCAAAGGCGGGTGTGTATCGGCTGATGTCGATCTTTTCCGGATCAACGCAAGCGCCATACCGGTAGCCGAGCTGCAGATTGAAGCTGTCGAAGTGTGGCCGCTGGATTTCCACCGCCTCGCGCAGTTGCGGGTCGTCCAAATTCTGACAAATGGCGGCATAGTGCTCTGCAGTTCGGGCAGGATCGGGACCGTAGACCGCGGCGAACACGTGCATGATCTTCGCGGAGTTGGTCAGGCTCTGCTGGGTGTTGATCTGGGCGATCGTGCGACGCTCGGGTTCGTAAGTGTCCAGGAGGTCCGGGCTCGCCCGGCCTTGCAACACCCGGGCGATCTTCCAGGCGACGTTTTCTGCGTCGGCGACGCCGGTATTGAGACCAAGACCGCCCGTGGGGGGAAACCGATGGGCAGCGTCCCCGGCAAGAAATACCCGGCCCTGCCGATAGGCGTCCGCGACCTGGGCCGACATCGTCCATGGACTGACGTTTTTGATCACAAGGTCTTCGATCACGCTGCCGGCGGCCGCTTCGATCAGACGTTTGCAGGTGTTGTCATCAAAATCTTCGCGTGTCTGTCTGCCTGGATCGTACCCCTGCATGAACACCCAGGTGCGATTACGCTCATAGCCGATAAAGGCGCCACGAGCATCCGGCGAGAGGCAGAAGTAGAGGAGACCCGGATGTGCCCGCGTCAGTGCACGCAGATCCGCTTCGAAGTGAATCATCATGTTGTGCTGCAGCGCCTCGGGTCCGGTCATGCCGATACCCAACTGGTTGCGCGTTGGTGAACCGGCGCCGTCTGCCGCAATGACATATTCCGCCTGAACGTCGAGCGGCGCGTCGATGCCCGCCACCTCCAGCTTTGCTCTGACACCTGTATCCACTTCCCAGAGGCTGGTGGCGTTGACACCCCGCAACAGCGACACGCCCTGGCAATGGGTCAGGCGCAAGCTCAGAAACTCTTCGAACTTCGGCTGCGGGATGTTGACGAGCGGCCAGGGCGTATATTCCAGAGCGCCGTCGTCCTGGCGCTCGTAGGGGAGGCTGCCGAAGCAGGTGCCATTCAAAACGTCGACAAAGTGGACTTCGCCACCGTCGGCAACGCTCGCACCTGCCGCGCGGATGGCATCCGCGGAAACGCCGAGACGCTCACAGATTTCCAGCGTGCGGGCGTTGACGGCGTGCGCTTTGGGTGCGTCCAGCCGTTCGAGGCGTTTGTCGACGAGAACACAGCGTATGCCCGATCGGGCGAGGCTGAGTGCGGCAACCATGCCGACGGGGCCGGCGCCAATGATGAGAACCTGAGTGGATATCATTTTTTCTGAGAGTTAGTTCGAAAATGAGAGTTAATACAAAAATGATTGACATGTCAAATGACCAGGATAAGATGACCGACATGCAAAACTACTTTCGCACCCAGGCCATTGGCTCCAACAAGCGCAACCGCACGCGCAGCACGCTGATTGACAGCGCCATCGACGTGTTTTCCGAAAAAGGCATCGAAGAGGCGAGCGTTCACGAGATCACCGCCATCGCAGGCCTCGCGAATGGCACGTTCTACAATCACTTCAAAGACAAAGACGAGTTGGCGCTCGCTTCGTCCGAGGCGATTGCCCTGGAAATTGCCAAAGCGCTCGACGGGCGCATGAGCGATCTGGACCGCGGTGTTTCGCGGGTTGTCGTTGCATCCTGGGCTTTCCTGAGAATTACGCTCAGCGCCGATGCCTGGGCGCGCGTTCTGGTTGGACAGTACCTGCGTCACCCGACGACAGAGGCCGCGGCGTTCCGGTACATGCAGGGAGATATCGAGCGGGCTGTCGCTCAGGGGGAGCTCGACGTCGAGGTAGACGCGTTCTTACTCGAGCAGATTGCTGCGGTCATGATGGCAGCGCTCCGCAGAATGCTGCGCGTAGGGCCGCAGACTGAAGTGCTCAATCGCACCTGCGAGAACATCCTGCGCCTGCTGGGATTAACCCCGGTTCAGGCTGAGCGTGAAGTGGCGCGTGTGAGCGGCCATGCCCTGTTGGAGTCGTTGGAGCGCTTCACGCTGATTGACTAGCGCGCTTTGGTCTCCAGCGCTACTCCCGGAGCAGGATCTCAGCTGCCTCTAATGCGTGTGCGCCATCGCCGGCAATCTCACAGTCGACAAAAGTCAGGAGCGCCTCCTCGTGTCGAACGAGGAATTGCACGGCAGCGACATCGTCGTCCGGAGCGACCGCCAGCAGCTGGTCGAATCTTACGATGGCTTTCTCCACGACGTCTCTCATATGACGCATGGAATCGAGGTGGGTGGCGTTGGTGTAGCGCGTCATGACGTCTTCGTTCACCTCAATCGGATCCTGAGTCACCGCGCGTTCGCCATGGCTTTCGAGCAGCGTCGCCATCCTGTTGCCGGTGACGTGCTCGAGCTGAGCCAGCGTCTGCCACTTGGTGCGCATGACGTCGTCTTCAGTTCGATCCGCCAGGGTTTTGAAGAAGACCTCACCAAAAAGTTCGCCAAGCCATGCACTGCGAATGCCTTCGATATAGCTGTCGCGTTCCATGATCGACTCCCCTTGCTCGCTGGAGGGCTATCGATGATAGCCTGAGCGCGCGGGTTACTAAACCGTGTAGTTGAGCGCCAGGCGCCCGCCATCCGCGTAGATGGTCTCTCCCGTGATGTAGCTGGCTTTTTCCGAAGCGAGAAACGCCACGATGCTGGCAATCTCCTCGGGCTCGCCGATGCGCCCCAGCGGCGTGCGGGACATGACGCGTTGCATGGCCGCCTCGTCCGCGTTGACTCCGGCCATCATCGCCGTGTCGATAGAGCCGGGGCCAACGGCGTTTACCCGGATCCCGTGGGGTGCCAGCGATAGCGCCGCCGCCTTGGTTAACTGCATGATGCCGCCTTTGCTGGCGCAATAGGCCGGGATGGTTGGTATTGCCACCTGGGCGTTGATTGACGACATGTTGACGATGGCGCCACGAATGCCGTTTTCAATCATCGATCTGGCCGCGCGCTGTGTCGCCACGAAGGTACCGAGAAGATTGACCTCCAGCACGGTTCTGAATTCGTCGGCTGAGGTTTCTAGAAAGTCTCCTCCGGGCGCGATGCCTGCGTTGTTGACAAGCACGGACACGGCGCCGAGCTCGGCTTCGACTTCTTCGAAGCTGCCGTGGATCTGTTCGGGGTCCGCAACGTCGCAGACCAGCGGAAAGGCTTTTTCGCCCAGACGTAGTGACGCCTCGTTCACCGCGTCAGCGTTGATGTCAGCGATGGCAACCCGAAAGCCGTCGTTGATCAGCGCCTCAGCGGATGCGTAGCCGATACCCTGTGCGGCGCCTGTGATCAAAGCAATTGCTGCGGCCATTCCGATCTCCTGCATGCGTGTGGTCAAATTGTACTACCGCTGGGCTCGGAGCTATGGATGGGCCACCTGATACATCAGGTCCGCAACACCGGATACGACTGCGAAATGCGCAGCCACTTCTGGCTCGTCGATTTTGATCCTGACAAGAGTCTCACGCCGGTGCGGCGCGTAGCAGTGATTCCCGACGCGGCGGGGTGAGGACTGCAGAAGCCCTGCAATGACGAGATGGGCGATCTTGCCGGTTTCCTGCCGGCGCTCTACCGGCAGGAAACATCGGCTTGATAAAGCCCCGACCGTTGAGAATCAGTCGGCAGCCTGGATCGAATAACGTTCCCGCAGCTCGCTGACGGGCGTATCCAGCTCATCTTCCCAGCGGGCGAAATTGAGATTGCCCGACGCCCGGCCTTTGCTCCATCCCTCGACCACCGCGTCCATTGCATCCACCGTGATCTCGGGATTGACGAAAGCGGCGTGTGCAAACGTCACGGCCATGCGCATGGCGTGGTACGGGAAGCGCAGCTGAGCGAGATAAAACGCCGCCAGTTTCAGCTCCCCGTACGGCGTGGAGTCGAAGCCGGTCAGCACGTGCTGGAAGTCGTGAATCTGGGTGCCTCTGACCATCATGTAGCTCATGTCTTCGGGCAGGCGATCGAGCTTGCCCGAGGCGTGGAGCTTCTCGTTGAAGTCGCGGTAGTTGACGGCAAATTTCTCCATCAGATCATTCTCAACGACGAATTCGTAGTAGCCCCGGCCCAACGTGCCGGGCGCGCAGGACTTCAGACGTTCCACTTCGATGGGTGCCGGGATGTCTTTCGCTTCAAGAAACTCCGCCGCTCCCGGGATGGCGTGAAGCTCTTTCATGTACGCGTCGATGGCGTCCTGGGGTGCTTCAGCCCACCAGTCGTGGAATAGATAGTAGACGCCGTATGCCATGGGCCGGTCGACGGCCCACATGAAGCGTTCGACAAACTCGCGGTCGACGATCGGCTCGTTCTGCATCATCACGTTCATGGCTTTCTCCTGTCTGACTCGAATTGGCGGGCATCTTAACTATAAAATGAACAATGTTCAATTTATAATTTGCAAAGAACGGACTTGACCCGTGCTGCCGATCGATTCTCTACTTGCAGGCCCTGATAGCATCGGACTGAACCAACATGACCGACACGCCCCGCCGCGGTCCGCTCGAGGATCTGACCGTCATTGATTGCACACGAGCCCTTGCCGGTCCCTATGGCGCGAGCCTCCTGGCCGATCTCGGCGCAAACGTCATCAAAGTCGAATCCCCCGAGGGGGACGGCTATCGCAACATACCCCCGTTTCTGCCGGACCATGCCTCTCCGTACGATGATCGCGAGGCGGGAACCGACTTCGGCGCGCCGTTTGCTGCGGTCAATCGCAACAAGCGCAGCGTCTGTCTCGATCTGAAGGAGGCGGGCGACAAGCAGGTATTTCTCGAGCTCTGCGATCAGGCGGACGCCGTGGTCGAAAACATGCGCGCGGGCGTCATGGACAATCTGGGTCTCGGCTATGAGGTCATTGCCGCGCGCAATCCGCGAATCGTCTACGCGTGCGTGCGCGGTTTTGGCGACCCTCGAACCGGGGAGAGCCCGTATGCACACTGGCCCTGCCTGGATGCCGCGGCCCAGAGCTTCGGTGGTCTGGTGCACGCCAACGACAACCTCGTCACCCCGGCGCTTGCGGACATTTTTCCCGGCACGCTCATGGCGCTGGGCGTGGTCTCGGCGGTTCATCAGGCGCGCAGCTCGGGCAAAGGGCAGTTTCTGGATGTGTCCATGTACGATGCGATGCTCGCTTTTCAGAAGAGTGCGGTCGCGCAGTTCGGATTCACGGGTAAACCCAATCCCGCCGGGCTGCAGCGGGCCATGACGCTGTATCCGTTCGATCTCTTTCCGACAAAAGACGGGCGTATTGCGATTGCTGCGGTTCAGCCTCATCACTGGGATCTTCTCTGCGCCGCGATGGACCGGGTGGATCTCATGACGGATGAGCGCAGTGTAAGCAACGCCGCGCGGCTGAAGCACGTAGACTGGGTGGAAGCGCAGATCTGCGCCTGGACCACCCAGCTGACCCGCGCCGAGATTCTCGCGAAGCTGGACGGCGGTATCCCGGTTGGACCCGTGCAGAACATGGCGGATATCTATGCAGATCCGCACGTTGCCGCCAGGGAGATGCTCGAAACCTGCGAGCCCGGAGGTGACAACCCCGCAATCACGCTGGCGGCAAATCCTATCAAGTTCACCGAGACGCCGACGACGCTGTATCAGAAACCGCCGAAGCTGGGTGAGCACAACGATGCCGTGCTGGCGGAGTTTGGCATCGAGAAGCCTGCTAAAGTAGACGGTAGCTGACGACAAGCAACACAACGGAGAGGACAATGTACAAGCCCGGTCGCCTGGGAAATCCCGAAGAAACGTTCATGACCGACCGCCGCGCCGACCCACGCCTGGCACAGGCGCTGGCGGCGGCTGCGGAGATACAGCCGCCGCTGCCCGTGCCGCCGGCGGGAGCAAGCCATGCGGAACAGCTGGAATACTGTGCCGCGATGGAAACTCAGTTTGCCGCGATGAATCCGCTGCTGGAACAGGCCATGCCGGACTACGGGCATCTGAGTGTCAGCACCGAGACCATTACCGGCGTGGATGGCAACGAGATTGCGTTGTACGTCCACCAGCCGAAGGCAGGCACGCCACCGGGTCCCTGCGTCGTGCACACACACGGCGGCGGCATGGTCCTCATGACGGCTCAGGATCCCGCGTTTCGACGCTGGCGGGCGGACCTGGCGGACGCGGGATTGCGTACGGTGGGAGTCGAGTTCAGAAACGGTGGTGGCAAGCTGGGTAATCATCCGTTTCCGGCAGGCCTCAACGATTGTGCAAGTGCCGTCAACTGGGTGCACGAGAACCGCGAGCGCCTCGGCGTCACCTCTATTGTCATATCCGGGGAGTCGGGCGGCGGGAACCTTGCCATCGCAACGACCCTCAAGGCGAGCAAAGAGGGCTGGCTCGATCAGATCCAGGGGGTTTATGCATGCTGCCCCTACATTTCGGGCGCGTATGCCGAGCCGCCGCCAGAGCTGGTCTCCCTGATTGAAAACAACGAGTACTCATTGAGCTGTCCGCAGATGGCGGCGCTGGTTGGGGTTTACGATCCCGACGGTGAGCATGCCGGTAATCCGCTGGCCTGGCCGTTGGCCGCCGGGGTGGAGGAGCTCGCGGGTCTTCCGCCGCACATCATCTCGGTCAACGAGCTTGATCCGCTGCGCGATGAAGGTCTCGAATACTACCGCAAGCTCAACGCGGCCGGCGTCAACGCCAACGCCCGCACGGTACATGGCACCCAGCATGCGGGAGATCTCGGCTTTCCCGATCTGGCGCCGGATCTCTACTTCGAGACGCTCGGTTCACTGGTACGCTTTGCGCACCGGGTTAGTCCTTGAGTGGCTTTCGAACGGCTTGCCTGCATCATGCCGTTCTCCGCTGACGAAGCATCGGCGTGACAATCCCGGCACCGTTACCGAATGGAATCTCGTCCATGATCTCGAACCCGAAGCGCTGGTAGAGGGGCACATTTCGCGGCGTGGAGGATTCGAGGTAGGCGAGCGCCCCTAGCTCGTCCAGCAAGGCCGTTTTGTGTTTCATTAGCGCCGCCCCGATGCCTTTACCCTGGTGGGCTGGATCAACGCCAATCAGCGGCAGATACCAGCAGTCATCATCGTGCGGGTGATAGTTTTCGAACTGTGCAAATAGCGCGCCGAGGTCTGCCATGATGGCCGGTGGCACGGCTTCCGCGAGCACCGCCTCCATGCTCGCATCGTTGCCGCTGACACCGGGCGGCAGCCAGATTGCGGCGCCCTCGACGCTGCCGGTGACGTAACACGTGCCCGCTTCAATCGAATGATCCAGAAACGCCTCGACGACTTTGGGAAAGTAGGTCAGAAACCGGTCAGCGTCTTTGAGGTACCAGCGATTGACCGGATCGGCGACGAAGGCAAGCGTGATTGTGCTGAGAACGGCTGCTCGATCGGCAGGTTCTGCCTGCCTGACCTGGGGTATGTCCATGTTACTCCCCGGCGGCGAAGAGCTCGCCAATGCGCTTGCCCGACGCCATCTGAGCGGTCCAGGTGAACGAACCTTCATTCAGCATCGCTTCGCCGAAGTCGATGATGGGTTTTGCAGCAGCGTAGGTCAGCGCGCCACCGATGCTGACCCTTTGTGCACCCGCCTCCTGGAAATCCGCCAGGGTGGCGTCCGGTATCCTCACGCCGAGCATGTTGAACGGTTTTTCCAGCGCATGCGTAACGATGCGCAGATCATCGAGAGAGGCGATACCCGGCGCATAGACCACATCCGCACCGGCTGCCTCGAACGCCTTGAGACGAGTAATGACCTCGTCCAGATCGCGGCCCGCGCGCAGAAGATGCTCGGCGCGTGCGGTAATGACAAATGGAAAGTCTTGCCTACGTGCTGCCTCAATCGCGGCGGAAAGGCGGTCCACGGCAGCCGGCAGTTCATAGAGCGATTTGCCGGAGCGGTCGAAGTCTTCAATGGAACAGCCCGCCGCACCTGTCTCAATGAGCGCTGCGACGTTTGCGGCGACACCGTCGGCATCATCGGCGAAGCCGTCTTCGAAGTCGGCGCTCAGCGGGACATTGGTTGCCTCCGCAATGGCCCGGCAGTGCTCGAGCTTCTCTTCGAGCGTGGGTTCGCCGTCCTGTTTGCCGAGCGTGTAGGCAAAGCCGCCGCTGGTGGTCGCAAGCGCCTTGAAGCCGAGACCCTGCAGCAGCAGCGCGGAGCCGACGTCCCAGGGATTGGCAATGATGAACGCTTCGGGTTGCGTGTGCAGTGCCGCGAACTGGCGGCACTTGTCGGCTTGTGTAGGCATGGTCCCTCCAGACGTTGTTTTTCAAAATGTCGTTGGCCCGCCGAGCGCTGGTAACACGCCCGCACTTTCCGTCCGACTGAAGTCGATCAGCGTGGACGATCCCCGATGATGGTCACGCGCTCCATCTCTCGACGGTGCGGCCAGTAGTCTGCAGCGGCATAGTGTTGCGCCGCCCGGTTGTCCCAGAACGCGAAGCTGTCCGGCTGCCAGCGGAACCGGCACTGGTAGTCGGGAATCCACGCTTGCAGGTAGAGCTTGTTCAGGAGCGTGTCCGACGCCTCGGTGTCCATGCCGACGATGCGGCGGGTGAAAGCGCGATTGACGTACAGGGATTTGCGGCCGCTGACGGGATGCGTGCGCACAACCGGATGCGTGGCGGGAGGAAATTCAGCGCGTTTCGCCGCAACTGCCTCCTCGCTCGCGCCGTTTGCCCTCATGCCGTTGAGAAAACTTTCGTTGTCATGCACCGCTTCGAGGCCGTCGATGGCCTCCCTGGTTGCTTCGTCGAGCGCGTCATATGCCGCTTCCATGTTCGCAAAGAGCGTATCCCCGCCGACTTCCGGCACGACCCTGGCGCGTAGTATTGATCCCAGGGAGGGCTCCGCCCGCCAGGTCACGTCGGAGTGCCAGATGTTGATGTAGGGCGGGTGCGCTTCATCGTTGTTCAAGTGAATGATCTCGGGGTGCTCATCGTTGTTCGCTGTGAACGGATGAACCTCCAACTCGCCGAATCGTGCGGCGAAGGCAATGTGTGCCTCTCTGGAGATCTGCTGGCCGCGAAAGAAAATGACTTTGCGCTCAACGAGCAGGTTCGACAGATAGTCGATGACGGCTTGATCGAGGTCCTGGGCCAGATCGATTCCATGCACCTCTGTGCCAATGCAGGGTGTCAGATGCAGCAGCGGGAAGGGTGACTCGTCGATCGTTGCGGGTTCAGCCATGGTTCCCCTCGGTCTCGGTACGAGAGCGAGATGTTAGCACAGCGCATGCGCGGTCATTTGCACGCAACTGGCGGTTTGCCGGCGCGTACCGTCGGGTGGTCAGCCGGTAATGGCTTCTCTGCTGAGCACCTGGCAGCGCTTCATCAGGCGTCGCGCGTTCTGGTCGAAATCGTCGCGGCGGTGCAGCACGCGCCGATTGTCCCAGATGATGAGATCGCCAGGCTGCCAGACCTGGCGCCACACGTTCTCCGGGCGTGCCGCGTATGCCCAGAGCGCATCGAGCAGCGCCTCGCTGTCCGCCAACGTCATGCCCGGCACGTAAGCCCATTCGCGCCGCCCGAGATAGAGGGTTTTCTGCCCGGTTTCGGGGTGCGTGATCACAATCGGATGCACGGCGCCCGGCGCTTCCCGCGGGTCGTCAAAAGGCTCAAAGCCGGGTCGCAGACTGCCGATGCTGGTGTGCGCGGCGTCGTGTTTGATCGTCAGCCCAGCGACTCGCGCGCGCAGATCGTCAGGCAGAGCCTCGTAGGCGGCGTTCTGGTCGGCAAAGTAAGTGTCACCGCCCGTTTCCGGTATTTCCACGCCCAGCAGCACGGAGGCAGGCGGAGGTGTCTCCACGTAGGTCATGTCCGAATGCCAGGAGGCCTCTGCGTTGCCCAGGCCGCCGATGGGTTTGCCATCCACGACAATGTTGGAGAGCTGGGTGACGAAACGGTTCTTGATTTTACGGCGCACGACCTCGGGCAGGCGCCCGAGCGGTATCTCCTCGAGCGGACCGAAATTTGCGCTGAATGTCTGCAACTCGTCTTCGTCGAGCGGCTGATTGCGCAACCGCAGCACGCCGTACTCGAGCCAGGCTCGATGGAGCTCGTTGAACTCATCCCCGCTGATGCTGCGCACGTCGATGTCTTCGATCTCGGCGACAAACTTTGCGGTTATTGGCTTGACGTTCATAGGGAGGTGTCCTCGGTGGTGCCAGAGGGGTTGAATCCCTCAGTTGCGTCGCGCGGCAGCACAATGCGTGCAAATCCGGAGAGCTGTGGGTGTGCGCTGAATCGATCGTAAAACCAGCGAAGCGCGGCGCCGAGCTCGGTCTCGTGCCACAGGGTGTTGTATGTCTCTTGCGGGTCGTACGCGCCAGGTTGCGCCGTCAGCGCTTCCACGTAGTAGGCTTTGACGTCCTCGATGGCCGCTTTGAACCAGCTCAGATTGTCAGGCAGCGTCTCGGCATCCAGGTCGGCGGCCATGCGTTCGATGATCTCCTCGGTACTCGATGCCGACACTCCGACCATGGTTCTGCCGCCGCGTCGGTCCCGGCCAATCTGGTACCAGGGACTGAGGTTGGCGAGTTCCGCGCTCAGACGCACTTGCCAGGTGGTGGCGTCCGTACCGAACGATACCGGGCAGGCGGGGGAAGCGTCGGTATCCACCCGGGGCGCGTCCTCCGGGTAGTCCGCCAATACCGGGCCCTCAGCATGATCGAGAAGATCCAGGGCCGCACTGATGACGCGATGCTGGAAGCTGGCATCGTTCGGCACCCCAAGCGGACGTCCGAGCGGAAACGAAACCCATAACGTTCGCGGCGGCTCGAGGCTCGCGGCGTTTTCACGAACCAGGCTGATGCCGGTAGTCATGAGACCGGCCTGCTCCAGGAAGTAACCCAGTGCGCACACGGCGCGGGTGCAGTTGGGTCAGACGGGGGTGAGGAATACCGCATCAACGTTGTCTTTTTTGAGGAGACCCGCAACCTGGCCGGCAGAGTCTTCGTAGGACTCGGGCAGAAGGCCCGCGCCCATGAAGCTGTAGTGGATGCTCGCGAGGCTGCCGATCCGACCTGCTGTCTCGAGCTCTCTGAATCGCTCAATGGGAAACACGAGGTTGACGTCCTCGGTAAACCCGCTGCGGTCGAAGTTGACCGAGCTGTGCGACATGATGAGGTCATTGGCATCGGCTTCGGAGGGAATCGGGCGAAAGCCGGCATCGGTAAAGCTGAACGCGGGAGCGTTGCGAAAGTGCAGCCCCGCGGTGGTGATGAGCGCAACCCGCATCTCATCGACGGGCTTTTCGCGCGGCGTCCAGGCGGGTGGGCGGAGCGGCGGCATTGCCTTGCCGATCAGGTGTTCGCGCTCGTATTCGGGTAAGTCGCTCAGACGGACCATGACAACGTCACCTCTTCGATTCAGCTACGTCCCGGCAAAGATCGCCAGACGCCGCCCGCGCGGCTCGGGAATCCTGTGCCCCGGGGGTAGCTCACAGATCCGATCCATGTGCGTGACGCTGCCGTCTGCGTATTCCCAGACCAGCTGCTCACCCTCCATGTAGCGTCTCACGACGACCGGCCCCCAGCCTAGCACGCGAAAATCGAGGATGCCGTCATTCCAGAACATGCCGGCGGACGTCCGCGGACAGTATTCTTCGCCGCCGATGGTGAACAGCACGCCACCCTCCGTATCGTTGGAATTGTAGCCGCCGGTGCTGTTGGGGCCGGAATCGTGGATGATCCCGCTGCTCGTCACTACCACGCGGGCGCCGCACTGCTCCACGCGCTCGACGTGGCCAACGTTGCCGGTGACGCCAATCCACAGCCCGCGAATGTCTGCCGCGCCGGCGGGTAATGGTTCCGTGCAGTCACGCAATACCGGCAGGGGAAAGTGAGCGTAGCTGCAGCCTGGTGTGTTGGCCTTGGGGATCTCTGCGGCCGCCATGCCACTGCCGTCGAGCGCTGGCAGCTCGCAGTAGTTGATGGTGCTGCCGTCGCCGGCCAGCGTCGCCGGATCGATAGTCAGGGGTGGGCGTGGAGAAAAGAATACGAACGCAAACGCACCCAGGACGATAACCACGAGAGCAGTTGTCGCTAAGGTGATGATTTTTATCAACTTTCTTATCATGAATGAGGTTCAGTATTGCGCCGCAATAAAATGCTTTGGCAGTCGCGGTACGATGTTGTTTAATGTGACTCATTATATCTTCGGGTTCAAGTCATGGGGAAGTTTCTGACCATCGCGTTGGTCTGCATTGCGCTCCTGGGAGGATTGGCCTACGCCTTTCGGGTTGAGATTATGCTGACGGGCCTCTCGATCATGAGCGATCGCAATACGCCGGTGGGTCCGCATCAGGAAGTGAGCTGGGAACGCGGGCCTGATGCGCCTGAAAATCCGCAGCGTCCGCCAAATGTTGTGCTCATTGTTGCGGACGACCTGGGCTGGAACGATCTGACGTTCAACGGCGGCGGTGTGGCGGGTGGCACGGTGCCGACCCCCCACATCGACTCGATTGCCGCTGCCGGCGTCAACTTCACCAGCGGCTACGCGGGGCAGGGCACCTGCGCACCGTCGCGAGCAATGATGATGTCCGGACGATACGGCTCGCGCTTTGGCTTCGAATTCACGCCAACCCCGTCCGGCATGGGAACCGCGCTTGGCATGATGAGAGGCAACCGGAAGCCGCCGCAAATACCGGCAGACAATCCGCGTACCATCCCGTACGACCAGATGGGTTTGCCGGCCAGCGAGATTACGCTTGCGGAAGTCTTGAAGGCGCAGGGTTACTACACCGCGCACATTGGCAAATGGCATCTCGGCCGTGCGCACGGCAGCGCCGCGCAGGATCAGGGTTTTGATCAGAGCCTCCTCATGCACTCAGGTCTTTATGCAGAGGAGGACGACCCGGATGTGGTCAATTCCAAGCTCGCTTACGACCCCATCGATCGTTTCCTGTGGGCGGGCATGAGGTTTGCTGCCAGTTACAACGGCGGCGAAGCGTTCAAACCTGGTGGCTATCTGACCGACTACTACACCGACGAGGCGGTCAAGGTCATCGACAACAACAGGCACCGCCCGTTCTTTCTCTATCTCGCACACTGGGCGCCGCATACGCCGCTGCAGGCTGCCAGGCAGGATTATGACGCGCTGGCTCACATTGACGATCACACGGAACGCGTCTACGCCGGGATGATTCGCGGGCTGGATCGAGGGGTGGGGCGGGTGCTGGAAGCCCTCGACGCCAACGGCCTGAACGACAACACCATCGTGATCTTCACCTCCGACAACGGAGGCGCGGGCTATGTGGGCATTGCTGATCTCAACAAGCCGTTTCGCGGTTGGAAGATCACCAATTTTGAGGGTGGTATCCATGTGCCCTATTTCATCAAATGGCCGGCGAGCATCCCTCCGGGTCAGACCGTCGACGTGCCGGTTCACCACTTTGACATCTACGCCACCGCTGCGGATGCCGCGGGCGCCACGCTTGCGCATCAGATCGACGGTGTCAGCCTCCTGCCGTATGCCCGGGGTGAGGAAACTGAAAGCAGACCGCACGAGACGTTGTTCTGGCGAGCTGGCGACTACCGTACGGTCCGCCACCATGACTGGAAGATGGCTACGGATCCGCTGATCGGGAAAACCTGGCTCTTCGACCTGGCTTCAGATCCTGGTGAAACCACCAACCTTGCGGCGCAACACCCGGAGGTGATCGAGGAGATGATGGCGCTGCTCGAGGCGCACAACTCGGAAATGGTGCCGCCGCTCTGGGACTCCATCGGCGCCTCGCCGATCAACGTCGATAAGCACCTGCGCGAGGAAATGGATCCGGCAACCGATACCTACGTCTACTGGAGTAACTGAGTTCCCGGCACATCATGTCGACTGAATCAGTTCGATGATGACCTGTGCTACCTGCTCCGGAGCGTTCTCCTGGACGAAGTGCCCGCCACCTTTGATGGTGGTGTGCGGCAGACCGCGGGTGCCGGGGACTTTCTCCCTGAACTCAGCTTCACCCCCGCGTGTCACCGGATCGTT
Organism: Pseudomonadales bacterium; assembly: GCA_028285415.1. Lineage (GTDB taxonomy): Bacteria > Pseudomonadota > Gammaproteobacteria > Pseudomonadales > Azotimanducaceae > UBA4421. Next base: position 125,886 of record JANQPF010000009.1, on the reverse strand, counting down.
GTCGGCAAAGGCGCACAGGAACGGCTTATCGAACGTTTCGAAGAACGCCCAGGCCTGGCGCTGCGCTTCGAGGGACGGTGAGGTTGGCAGTGTCGGCACCTGGCTTGGCATTGCGCGAGGTCCCATCTTGTAGCTTGGGTCCGGGAATGGCGCGTCGTAGGCTCTGGCGAGCGGCGTGGGCAGCGGTGACGTGACGCCTACCTTGTTCAGCAGAAATTTGAATGCCTGCAGCGCCCGCCCGGGTGGCTCGAGCATCATGGACATGATGAAGCCGATGGGCAGGTCTTCGGTTTCCCAGCACCACTTCTGCCAGTAAGCGAATTTTTTGGCCGGATTGCCGCCATCCATACTGCTGAGCGCTTGCTGCATTTCGATCAGGCTGGGCGTTGGTGCGTTGGCGCGGAAGTTCTCGACTTCCGTGACGACGGCCTGCGGCACGTCGGGGTTGTAAGGCAGGCCGGTGTTGGAAATGACCACGCGCTCGAAGCGCGCCGCGTGGTTCACCACCAGACGCAGGCCAACCAGCCCGCCCCAGTCCTGGCCGAAGAACGTGATGCCGCTGAAATCGTTTGCTTCGAGCCACGCGCCCATCCACTGGACCTGACGTTCGTAGCTGTAGTCTTCCCGGGCGGCCGGTTTATCCGATTTACCATAGCCGACCAGGTCAGGAGCGATGACCCGCATCCCGGCTGCGGTCAGGTGAGGAATCACCTTCCGATACAGATAGCTCCACACCGGTTGGCCATGCATGCACAGGACCAACGGGCCGTCCGCCGGGCCTTCGTCGAGGTGATGGATACGCAGCTCACTGCCGTCGTCCGTTGTGATGTTGGTGTAGTTGGGGGTGAATGGGTAATCCGCCAGATGGGCAAAGCGTTCGTCAGGCGTACGGAGTATTTTCATGAGCAGCTACATTAAACGTTGAACACTAAATAATGGATTCCATTATATTCTATGACTGACAGCTGTGCTACTGACGGGCTGAGCGCACTCGGCGCCGGCTAAGACGTGAAGCCCGGCCCCGGAATGACTTTGACGCGCCCTGGTTTTACGGCTTTGCCGCTCTCGGTATAGATACCCATCTTTCGCACGGGTTCGTCGGTCTCGGCGTCGATGAAATCAAAGCGCTGCCCCTTGGGGTGTGGCCGAAACTCATCACCCCAGTGAATCAGCGAAATGATCACCGTCCGCAGAGCGCGGCCCGCGTCAGTCAGGACGTATTCGGTGTGCGACGTCTCAGTCGCCGGCCGTTTCTCGAGGATGCCTTCAGCCACCAGGTGGTTCAATCTGGCCGACAGGATGTTTCTGGAGATACCCAGTTCGTCCAGAAACTGGTTGAACCGGGTTTTGCCGTAGAACGCTTCGCGCAGAATCAACAATGCCCAACGTTCGCCGATTGCATCGAGCGCCTGCGCCATCGAGCAGTTCATCCCTTTGTACGATTTGTATTTCATGAGGGCATGTTACTCCAGAAGGTTTTAATATAAAACTAATAGGTTGCAATATGATACTTTAAAGTTTTATGATGCAACCGTTCAACTGAAGGAGCGGACACAATGATCAACTGCACATGCATCGTTCAAGAAGGGCAGACACCCGATCTCAGAAAGGGAGAGATGCTGAATTTACTGAACCGGTTTGCCTCGGCATCGTTTGGCCAGGAGGCGCAAACCGCCTGGGTACCCGTTGCACCCGGTCATGGCTTTACCGCGGGAAAACCTTCCACGTCCTCGGTTGTCTCGATCACTTCGAACGAACCGCTGAACCCCGAACGCAGGGAGTCGCTCTTACGTGAACTGGTTGCGTTGTGGACAGATGAAACCGGCTGCACCGTCGATGAAGTCGTGGCGGTGATTTCCGACCCGACGACACAGCGCTGAAGGAGGCCAACATGCCACTCTATATTTGTAACGCCAGAAAGGGCACGCTCGACGAAGCCTCGAGAGCATCGATCGCAGAGGCCATCACCAACATCCATTGTTCTGTCACCGGCGCGCCGGCGGACTTTGTGCACGCCGTTTTTTTCGAGGACGCCCCCCAGTTTCCGCTGGAAGACAAAACCCTCTTTGTTCGCGGCACGATACGTAAAGGCAGAACGGACGAGCAGAAAGATCAGATTGCAGGGTTGATCAGAGCAGCCCTCGCAGAGCACGGCGACACCGACGCCCAGGAGACGAACGCGCTCATCAGGGAAACCCCGGCCAGCTGGGTCCTGGAAGGTGGTGAGATCATGCCGGAACCCGGAGAGGAAGCGGAGTGGTTCGCTGCCCAGGAAGCAAGGCGGGCAGGTGAGGGGTCACACCACTAGTCGCGCGACACCGCTCGAGCCAGCGCCCGGGTTTCATTGGACTCGGGCGCGCTCAAGAGCCCTGCGAGCGCGTCGATCAGGCTGTGCAGGAAGAGGTCTGCCTGTTGGCCGCGAAACGCGTTTTTCTGTTTTGCCTGGTGATACATCGACGAGGCACAGAGCCTGACTGCGGCATCCATCCGTCGACGAAAACTCTCTTCGTCGAGGTGCGACAGCGTCTGCCGGAGCAGGGTGCCCATCTGTTGCCCACTCGCGCCGCCTCCGCCCTGACGGGACGCTATCGCCAGGGGTGACGTGTCCGCAAGCACCAGCTCATGGCCGAACGCTTTGACGTATCTGCGATAGGCTGCGTCGTGCTGTGCGAGCTCGAAACTCGGACGGACCATGAGCATGCAGATATCGCGCAGCGAGGGTTCGGCGGTCGTTTCCAACAGCGTGGTGATGAGCGTAGAGCGTCTGCTTTGCGTTTCTTCGGCTCGCTCGGCGTGGATCGCCCGTAGCAGACCGGCAAAGTTCTTGAAGTGATACTGCAGCGCCGATTCGTTTTTCTGACCGGCGGCGCTGACGATGTCGCGTATCGACACGTTTTCGACGCCGCGTTCGGCAATCAGCTTCTCCGCAGCGCGCATCATTGCCGCCTGGGTGGCTTCGCTGCGCGCGCGTCGACTGTCCGGGTTGGCGGCCACAGGGTCTCCTTGGTTAGCGATTGCCTTTCAATATAGCTTGGCGCCTGCGGTTGTGAACAGCCGGCTCACGGTGCATGGACGATGATCTCGCTCGAATCCGGAGGTAGATCGAAGGTATGCAGATCGTCAGCAAGGATGATGTCGTCCGGCAGATCTCGCAGGAACATCTTCGCGGCGAGCGCAAACGGCGGGACGGGTACCGTGTGATACAACACCAGCTGTTTCACCCCGGCCTCTGCCGTTGCTTCCGGCAGGGTAGTCGCGTCGGCGTGGTAGTCGATGACGTCGGTCATGATCACCGGCATGACCGGGACATTGGCCTCGGAAGTGACCTCAATCATCGGGTCGAGCAGGGTGCGAGACAACGCGTCGTGGAACAGCAGATCAGCGCCTCTGGCTGCGGCAAACAGGTTTTCCGCCGCGTTGGTGTCGCCGGATATCACAGCGGACCGGCCGCGGTAGTCGACGCGGTAGCCGACGGCAGGGGTGATTGGCGGATGCTGGACGGTGAACGACGTCACGGTTGCAACGCCATCGTCCCAGACGATGCCATCGGTCGGAATGGTGATCGCCTCCATGAAGCCGTGCTCCGAGGGCAGCATCTCACTCCCATGGTGTGCGGTGCGGTAGCCACGGTCCAGGTCGTAGGCCGCATTGAACCCGGCTACAACGGCTTCAATCCCGTTGGGTCCATAAACCTGCAGCGGTCCGGGTCGCCGCTGTACCCATGACGCCAGGTTCACGTCCGGCAAGCCGGCAATGTGGTCCGAGTGATAGTGCGTGAGAAAAACGCCGTCGATCCGCGACATCGGCAGACGAGCCTGCGCGATGCGCAGCGGCGAGCGCGCCCCGACGTCAAACAGGAAAAAGTGCTCGGGAGTGACTACCGCGATACATGCCTGGGCGCGGTTCGGGTCGTTGCCGAGCGGGGAGGCGCTGCCGCAAACGATCACACGCATGCCGTCGTAGGTATCCGGGGGTTGCGTCAGTGCCAGCGACATCAGCCGTTTGAAAATTGCGTCCTGACCTGCGGGGGTATTGTAGACCACCGCTGCCGCGAGGCCGCAGACGCCGGCAACAATCAATACGATATACAGACTCTTCTTCACTTCTGCCTCATAGGGGGACGATGTAGCGGCGCAGGCCGGCTTTGTAAATAATGACAGACATTATTAAGGGTAGTGAGAGTAAAGTAAATCAGCTGATGCTTACGGCTTGTCGAAAGCCATGTGAATCGACTTCAGCGCGCGCACCCACATGCCGGGTACGTGCTCGTAGGTGTTGAGGTGCTCCACCGGGCGCATGTGTTTGAGCCGGGTCAGCAGCGCTTCCCAGGACCAGATCTGCTCCATCCGCGACAGACGTGCGCCGGGACAGACGTGCTCGCCCATGCCGAACGCAAGATGCCGGCCGACGCCCTGGCGCGTCAAATCGGGTTGTGCCGGATCCGGGTATCTGCGTGGATCACGATTGCCCGCCCCGTAGCGTACGCTCAGCACCGAACCGCGGGGCACCTCAACGTCGCCGATCGTGACATCTTTACGCACGTGGCGGATGAGTCCCTGAGTTGGCGACTCTATTCGCAGCACCTCATCTACGAAGGGTTTGATCAGCCCGTGATCTGCTTGCAGGTCCGCATAAACGTGCGGATGGCGGAACAGAATCCAGAGTCCGTTTGCCAGCGCAAACGCTGTCGTTTCGTTGCCACCGATGAGCATGTGGTCCACCATGCCGATGATCTCAGCCGTGGTGAGCTTGCGTTTCCGCCCGAGATCGATGTCCTCGTACTCGGAGCGCATGAGGATGCTGATGATGTCATCGCGCGGCTTCGACTTGCGCTCTTGCATCGCATCGTGAATGTAGTGTTGCAGCTCGATGTGTTTGTCGACTGCCCAGATTTCCTGCTCGAGCGTGAGCCCGCGGGAATAGGGGAGCACCCAGGCAGAAGACCATTCTTTCAGCTGCGGTAGATCCATCGGGGGGAAGCCGAGGATCCTGGCGATGACAAGCATTGGCAGGAGTTCTGCAAACTGCCCCAGGAATTCGATTTGCCCGTCATCGATCCAGCTGTCGATTAGATCATCGGCCACCTGCCGGATGAATCCTTCGCGACGGCGTATCCCCTCAGCGGATAGCTGCTCGGCAACAAGCGCCTGATAGTGCGGATGGTGAGGCAGGTCGTGCCCAAGGGGCTGGATGCGCGGCCAGCCTTTTTCCTCGTAGCGCGCCACCGCCTCGGGGTATTTGAGCAGAGGTTCGGCGTTCCCCTTTTCAGGACGGTGCGTGAAGATGTCCGAATGCTTGAGCACGTACTCGATGTCGTCGTAGCGGGTGAGCACGTACATGCCAATCTGCGGCATGAAGTAGGCTGGTGATTCCTCGCGGATGACGTCGTAAGCGTCGAACCAGTTTTCCTGGACGACGGGATCCATGAAGTCGATGTCTGCAGCGCGGTCGAAAGGACACTTTGCTTCAGACACCGATTGCTCCTCGCTACTCGACGGGTTCCAGCGGTGGCTGGCCCAGCGCCTCCCGATAGTTCCGGTGGAAATGGTGGAGAGCCGGTTCGTTGCGGCCGAAGACGATCTCTTTCAGCATCCCGGTCTCTGCTGCGCGCTGTTGCATTTCGCCCATCACGTAGTCTTCTATCTCGACGGTGCTGTGAAACACTTCCAGCGAAGCTTCCACACCGCCGATGGCTCCCTGGCGCCCATCGTAGTCGTACACATCCTCAATCTCGGTGCCTTGAGCGTGCTCCGCCTCAACGGCGTCGATGGCTTCCTGCGTGTAGTAGAAGGTGATGCGTGTGATCGATCGGCTCGGATTCGTTTCGTCAGGGTAGATTCGAATGAGCGTTGCCGTGTTTCGATCAACCAGATACTGAACGTTGGGAAAGAGATGGTAGAGGACAAAAGTGCCTTGCGAGATCTCCCATTCGTCTTCCGGTTTGCTACGCAGCGCGTCGATGCCGTAGTTGGCCGTCACGAAGCGATGGTGTCGGCCAAATTCTTTCAGGTGCAGATTGTTGCCGTAGTACAGCCTGCCGAGCGTGTCTTTGTGCAGCTTTTTGAAATGATAGGTCTCGCCGAAGGTGTCGTTGGCGAACTTCCAGTTGAGGTTCATCTCGATGGTTTTCTCGCCGACGAACTGATGACGGCTGACGTCGAACGACGCGAGCTCAGCGGCAAGCTCCTCGCCCAGGAGGGCGTTGATGTCGAGGTCCGCGTCGACGTCCGGATGTACCCAGAGCAAGCCGTCCTGCTCAACGGCGGGCAGCTCGATCAGGCCGTGGCAGGATTTGTCGATGGCGCCGAAGTGATCCTCATCCGGAATGTTGATGAGATCACCCGTGTTGGCATAGCTCCAACTGTGAAAGGGGCACATGAATACGGACTTTTTGCCGCGCTCTTCGCCGGCTACCTTGACCGACCGGTGTCTGCAGGCGTTCAAAAACGCGTGAAAGGTACCGGCTTTGTCTCGCGTGGCGAGCAGCGGAATGCCGAAATCGTCCATCGTGAGGTAGCTGCCGGGCTCGGGCAGGTCGCCGGAGAGGCCAATCAGCTGCGGATGGTTGCGGAAGAACGCCTGCCGTTCGTGGGTCGCGACTTCGGGACAGACATAGGCCGTCGTGGGCATGCGGTATTGGACTCCGGCATCGATGTTCCTGCCGTCATCCAGCTGCTGCATGAGCTCCTTCAAGATCTCTACTTGCGTGCTGTGTTGCATGTTCTCTCTCCCGGAAAGTCTTTCGATACTAGCGCCGCGACGGGGAACGCTCAATCCTCGATGCTGCGTAGACATTGGCATCGCGTATCGCGAAAGTAGCGCTCATGAATCAGCTTTACGACACGATAGGCGTCGACTACGCGCGGCTCCGCAGGCCCGACCATCGCATCGAGGCCGCCATCCGAGAGGCCCTGGGAGCGGCTGCTTCGGTGGTGAACGTCGGCGCCGGCGCCGGGTCGTATGAGCCGCGGGATCTGACCGTCGTGGCGGTGGAGCCGTCGCTCGAAATGATTCTGCAACGTCCCGACACAGCAGCGCCCGTGGTGCAAGGCTGGGCTCAGGATTTGCCGTTCCCTGACGATGCGTTTGATGCCGCAATGGCGGTGCTGACCGTGCATCACTGGCAGGACAAAGAGCGGGGATTTGCGGAACTCCGGCGCGTGGCGCGGAAACAGATTGTGGTGCTCACCTATGATCCGGCGTTTCGTGGTTTCTGGCTGACCGATTACTTTCCCGAGCTGATCACGCTTGATGAAGGACAGATGCCTGATCTCGTGGACTATCAGAGATGGCTTGGCGAGGTCGACGTGACGCCCGTGCTGATCCCGCATGATTGCACGGACGGATTTCTCTGCGCGTACTGGCGGCGTCCCGCGGCCTATCTGGATCCTGCGATTCGTGCTGCCATATCTTCGTTCTGGTCGTTGCCTGACTTGTCAGCCGGGCTCGAGCGCCTGGCTCGCGACCTCGAGAGCGGCGCCTGGCAGGCTCGCTATGGCGACTTGCTCGACCGCGACGAGCTCGACTGCGGTTATCGGCTCGTAACGTCGCGCTAAACCGCGAGCCTGCCTTCGAGCGCGTCGTCGATCGCCTTCTGGCCGAGCTGCACGGAGGTCTCGAAGCGTCCGATGACAAAGTGCTGATTGGCGCCGGCGGCAAAACCTTTCTGGATGCCTTCGCCGATGACGAAGTCTTCTTCGAAAACCGTGCGGACCACGTCGTAGTTCGCCTCCCAGTACCGCTCCGCCTTGTCGGTTCGGGCCGGTTCGGGTATCAGCATGAGGCACTTGAAGACGCATTTGCCAAGCCCGGTGGGCACAATGGTGTGGACGTAAACGTGGTCGGTCATGACCTGAACGAAGTTGCACGGGAACAGGTAGTTCTGCGTCATGAAGTTCGGTCGGTAGTCCCACGACGCTTCGGACTGCATCTTCAGCTCGGTGATCCGGGTGAGCGGTACCGCATGGCGGACATGGGGGTACTGGTTGACGAACACCGATTGATTGTCGAGGTAGCTCGAGCAGGCCGTATGCTTGTGCGCCGTGCAGAAGTGATAGCACTCTTGAAAGCCTTCGAGCGCAATGCGCCAGCCCATGTCTCGATGCAGGGTCCATTCCCGAAAGATGCTGTGTCCTTCGAGATTGAGAGAGCCGAGCTGTTCCGCCATGGGCGCAAGCCACGCATCGATGTCGACCGGCGTGTCGCTGACGCTCGGACGTACCCAGATGAGGCCGAACCGCTCGAAGGCGGGAAGCTCGACGAGCCCGAGGGATGCTTTGTCGATGCCGTCGAATCCGGAAGGCTGGCGTACGCCTCGTAGTTGGCCGTCCAGATCATAGGTCCAGCCATGGTAGGGGCAGGAAATGGTGTTCGAGCTGCCGCAATCCTCCGTTGCGACCCGTGCGCCGCGATGCCGGCAGACGTTCATGAATGCCTTGATCTCACCTTCCCGGTTACGCGTGACAAGGATCGGCACGCCGGTGTCGTCGTGCGTGAAATATTGCCCAGGCTCGGGCAGCTGAGCCGCATGGCCGACGATGATCGGAAATTTGCGGAACAGGGTTTCGACTTCCCGCTCGAGGAGATCTGGATCGGTGTAGTTGGTGACCGGATTCATCATCAGCTCCGGCTCCATGTGCGTCTTGCCGGAGTCGCAGTACCCGAGCACCGTTTTGATGATGTCGAGTTCCTCGGCGCTGTTCATCGCTGGCCATCTCCCCGTTGATCCTGCCGGAGCCATTGTAAGGCAATACGCCGGGGCATGTGCGAGGCCGACGATGTCAGCCCGTGCCGAGTCGTGTCGCCCGCGCGGGCATTCACGTCATCCATGCAGCGCGGGCGGTTTACCATGGGCTTTTCGAGGGTTTATGGCAATTAGGTTGACTGATGGCGCCGCTGCAAAGCGTGATGACCGTCGCTGTACAGTCTCACCGGCCAGGCAGATACTTGGGGTCATGTCGAACAGGTGGATAGCCGATTCATGGATAGTTTCGACCTGCATTGGCCAAATGCGACGGCCACACTCTATACCGATGGCGCTCACGTAAAAATTGTCGTGCGCGACAAACGCGGCCCCAGCGGTACCATCAACAATATTGAGCTCTGCAAAGATCGCGTGGCGTTTGGCCTCGATTTTGCGCCCTCGCTGCTCGACGATCTGAAGGCTCGCGGCTACCGCGATCTGGCAGACGACATCGAGCAGCGCGTGCAGCCGGAACCGGAGGAGGCTGACGACCCGGTCGGCGAATGGCTCGAGCGTCTGTCGGGAGACGGCACCTGGGAAGCCTGCGGCACCAAGCGCTCGACCAAGTGGCACGATCTGGCCGATGGGCTCTGTCTGAAGCTGCCGGCAAAGCGCGGTAAGCAGGAATGGGCATTGCGGGAAACCCCTGCCGAAGGCAAACCGACCTACCTCTGTGCACCTGAGCTCAAAGGCATCCTGTGTGCGCTTGGCGAGCGCGAAAACGAGCTCGTTGCAGCCGTTGTCGGCGCGTTGGCTGAGCTTGCGGGCGAGCATGCGGAAATCGAGGCGGCGGTAGCCGCCTGGCCGAAGCACTGAGGCTGCGCCGACGCCGCCATTCAATTTCGTTTGCCCGACCCCTATGATGCCCGGCAGGTCATCCAGCATCCAAAGGGGGAGACGTGTCGGGCGAAGCTTTGCATCCGGAGTTTTTTGATCTCGTCGGCAACGTGCGTGCCATGCGCCGGCTGAAGCCCGATCCGGTGCCCGAAGCGCTGATCTTCAAAGTGTTGAATGCCGGTGTGCAGGCCGCGTCGGGCCAGAATCTGCAACCCTGGGAGTTTGTGCTGGTCGACGATCCTGCTAAGAAGCAATGGTTTGCCGACCGCTACCGTGACGCCATGTACAGCCGCTTTCGAATCTCGCCCGACGATATTGTCGAGCGTAACGACAAGCTCGCCAGACAGCTGAAAGCGGTGCTGTATCAGATTGAGCACATGCACGAGACGCCGTATCTGCTTTTTGTCTGTGGACTGCGCGATTGGCCGTTCAAAGTGGCCGAGGAAAACCGCGTTGGTCTGGCGCCGCCGAACTACGGCGCGGTTTATCCCTGCGTGCAGAACATCCTGCTGGCCTGCCGCGCGGTTGGCCTCGGCGCCGCGTTGACCACCATGCACCAGGTGTTCGAGGATGAGCTGCACGAATATCTGGACATTCCAACGGACTACGGCGTGGTGGTGACGATGCCCATCGGCTGGCCAATGGGCAACTTTGGTCCCGTCAAGCGCGTTCCGGCGGAGGAAAAGACCCACCGTAACGGGTGGTGAGCGCTATTGATTCCTCGCCTGCATGACCGGTGACTGCGAAAAGTCGATCCAGCCCGTCTGCAGCCCGGCGCTGTAGCCGCCGTCAACGGGAATATCGACGCCGTTCAACCACCCGCACTCGCCCGTGAGCAGAAGGTCCACGACTTCTGCGATGTCTGTGGCGCTTGCCGCTCTGCCGGTCTGCGCTTTGCTCCAGTCGCTCTGCGCTTTGCCCATCAGTGATTCGAACTGCGGGTAGAGTGGCGTCTCGATCGGTCCGGGGCTGACGCAGTTGACGGTGTGGCCGCTTTGCAAACCCTGCTGCGCCGCGCGCAGCGTATAGGCGGTCACCATGCGCTTGGAAAACGTGTAGGGGTCGCGGGCGAGCGTCTCGCGATTCGCCTCGCACCACGCGAAGCCCTCGGCAAACGTGGCGGTCTGCAGCAGGGACTGCAGCCGCTCGTATCTGTTCTGCCAGTCTCTGCCGGCAATCGAGGAGACGTTCACGATACGCCCGCCCTGTGTCAACCTCGGTGCCAGGCTTTCGGACAGGTGGCGCAGCGCCAGGAAGTTGACCGCCACAACCGTTTCCGGATCAGGTGCCGCGGCAATGCCCGCCACGTTGGCCAAGCCGTCAACCTCTTCGGGCAGGTCGGTTAGCGCCTGCTCGATTGCGCTCGCGTCAGCCAGATTCACCGCCATGTAGCGGTGATTGCCGGCAAGCTGTGCCGGGGCTTTGAGGTCGAGAATCCAGACGTCGTGCGCTGCGAGACGTTCGACCAGCGCTTCGCCCAGACCGGAAGCACCGCCGGTGACCACTAATTTCATATCCGTTTCCTTTTCTTCAAACGCCGTCTTTCTACAAAAGCCCCTATCTACAAACGCCCCTATCTACAAACGCCCCTATCTACAAACGCCCCTATCTACAACGCCCCTATTTATAAGCGCCGCCTATGCGCGGGCGATCACGGGCATTGAGAGAAACCCTTGTACAAAATTTGACCGCAATCGTTGCGGGCGATCAATCTGCTCGAAACCGCTGAACCGGTCCAGCATGCCTTCCCACATGTGTTGCAGCTGCATGCGCGCCAGGCGAAAGCCGACGCAATGGTGGATACCCGATCCGAAAGAGAGGCTGCGCGGTTCCGTGCGGTCGAGCATGAGCTTGTCAGGGTCTGAGAAGACGGCTTCATCGCGATTGCCGGAGACATAAAACATGACCACCTTGTCGCCTTCGTGAATGGTTTTGCCGCCAAGCTCGACCTCACGCGCGGCTGTACGCCGCTGATGGATGACCGGGGTGACAAAACGCACCATCTCGTTGACCGCCGTCTCGATGAGCTCGCGGTTATCCTGCAGGGTGCCGTACAGGTCCTGCTCGATCACCGCCTCCAGTCCGCCCGCAATGCTGGTCCGGGTGGTGTCGTTGGCGCCCACCATCAGAAGGCGAAGGTGGTTCAGGTACATGTCGTCGGAAATGGCTTCCTTGCTGTGCAGGAGATGTGAAACCAGATCCGGCTTGGGCGTTGCCTCCTGCTCACGCTCGCGACGGAGTTTGAGGTAGTACTCCGTGAAGGAGGGATGTTTCTTCGCCTCCGCTTCGTCCCGGCCCTGGCCGCCGACGAGCCCCACCTGAGCGTTGGTCCAGTACAGCATGTGATAGCGATCGGCTTCCGGAATGCCGAACAATGTCGACAGCATCTGCAGCGGCAGCTCGTTGGCCACCGTGGTCACCCAGTCGAACGGGGTATCGACAGGCACGCGGTCGAGTATCCGATTGACGCGTTCACGGACTTCGTCCTCGAGCTCCGCCAGATTGTCGCGGCTGAAAACCGGCGTCACCGCGCTGCGGTGTTGCCGGTGATTGGGTGGATCCATGTTGATGAAGCTCGAATCGCCGTTGACCGGCGTATCGACAATGGCAATGCCGCCGGCCGCCGAGGAAAAGTCCCGGTGGTTCATGTCCACCGCGACAATGTCGTCGTAGCGCGTGATCGCCCAGTACGGTCCGTACGGACTGTCCTCACAATAGTGCACCGGATCGTTCGCGCGCAGATCGCGAAAGAGGGGATGAAAGGAGTGCGCCTCGTAGAGCGCCGGGTTGGCAACGTCCATGATATCTCAGCTCATAACCAAACAAGTGTTTGTCTAGTAAACCAAACATTTGTTTGGTTAGTCAAGTGGTATACACTCGCCATGTGAAAGCACAGAGATCCAACAGTCGTAACGAAGCCCTGCTCGAGGCGGCGGCGCACCGATTTGCCGTGCAGGGCTTCAGAGCAACCAGCATGCGGGACATCGCCCGCGCGGTAGGCATGCTGCCCGGCTCGATTTACTACCACTTTCCGTCCAAGGACGACCTGCTGCTGGCGATTTATCAGGCCGGCGTCGAGCAGATTACGGCCGAATTCGAGGCGGCGGTTGAGCCGCTCGACGACCCCTGGGACCAGCTCGAGGCCGGGATGGCGGCGTTGGTCCTGGCCGTCACGGAAGAGAGCGCCTACACGCGGGTGATCTTCAAGGTCATGCCGGACGAAGTGCCGAAGCACCGCAAGAAGCTGGTTGCCTTTCGTGACCTCTTCGAAGCCAACATCCGCGACCTGGTCGAACGCCTGCCGCTGCAGCCCTGGGTCGACAAGCACCTGCTCCGATTGATGATCCTCGGTGCGGGTAACCACGCCCAGCTCTGGTTTTCGGCGGAAGGGGACTACTCGGCCGATGAAATTGGCCGGGCATTCAGCCGTTATTTGAAAGACTCCGTCAGCAAGTAGAGATACCCTCGAACACGTACCGATTGATCAGCACTGTATTGAGTAAGGAGTGACCATGAAGTTTGGACTGATACCCGTGAACATTGGCGTCGAATCCGTAGATCAGATGGTGGGTCTCGCGCAGCTTGCGGAGCACGCGGGCTATGAGTCCGTCTGGACGTTCGAGCACGTCATCGTGCCGCTCGACTACGAGTCGAAGTATCCATATGACGCAAGCGGCAAAATGGGGGCAGCACCGGAGTCCCCGTTCGTTGATCCGTTGCTTGCCCTGACAGCGGTGGCGGCGTCGACCAAAACCCTGCGTCTGGGTACCGGGGTCAACATTCTGTCCCAGGTCAATCCGCTATACATGGCGAAGCAGGCCGCGAGTCTCGACTTCATTTCCAACGGTCGCTTCATGCTGGGCGTAGGGATTGGCTGGCTGCGCGAGGAATTCGAGGCGCTGGGCGTTCCGTTCGAGCGTCGCGGCGCCCGCTTCGACGACTATGTCGTTGCCATGAAAAAAGTCTGGAGCGGCGAAGTGGTGGAGCACCAGAGCGACTTCATCAACTGGAGCGGCTTCAAGAGTTATCCGTTGCCTGTGCAGAAACCGCACGTGCCCGTGGTCATGGGTGGCGCGGCCGGCAAAATCTACGAACGGATCGCCAGGCACGGTGACGGCTGGTATGCCCCCATCGCGGATCCGGCTGAGCTGAAAGCAGCGCTCGACAAGCTGCGCGCTGCCTGTGATGCGCATGACCGGGATTTCGACGACATCGAGATCACCACCATGTGGCCGGGCCGCGGCGGCAAAGAGGCGGTGGAAGTCATGGCGGAAGCCGGCGCGCACCGCCTGGTGGTACCCATCTTTGCGCTGGGTGAAAACCCCGTTGAAGGCATACAGAAGCTGGCTGAAGAGGTCATCGCCTGACTGGCGATCAGTCCCGATCTTGTCGAAACCTCTTGAACCGGGATTTGTTCAAGCCGGACGTTCTTAGTTACTCTACGGACATTCGAATGGGAGGAAAACGATGGGTGCGCAGCAACAACCCGACTACGACGTCATTGCCATTGGTGCCGGATTTGCCGGCCTGGGACTGATTCACTACATCCGCGAGGCGGGTCTTTCGATACAGGTGTTCGACAAAGCTTCGGACATTGGCGGCACATGGACCTGGAACCGCTATCCGGGTGCTGCATCGGACAGTGAGTGTTACTACTACTGCCTGACCTTTTCCAAGGAACTCCTGCAGGAGTGGAAGTGGACGGTTCGTTACCCCGGGTGGGAAGAGAACCTGAGCTACATGCACTTCGTGGCGGACCGCTGTGACATGTGGCCTCACATCCAGCTGAACACGGAAATTGTCAGCGCGGACTTTCAGGAAGACAGCGGGCTGTGGCAGATCAAGACGGCAGCCGGCGAAGCGTTTACCTGCAAATATCTCGTGAGCGCCATGGGCATGATCTCCGAGCCTGTCATCCCGGATATCAAAGGGATGGATAATTTCAAAGGGCCGCTCTTCCATTCGGCTCGCTGGCCGGAGGAAGGCCTGGACTATGCCGGCAAACGGGTCGGCATCATCGGCTCGGGAGCAACGACGGTGCAGATGCTGCCGGTCGTGGCGGAGACGGCGGCCAACGTCACCGTTTTTCAGCGCACCGCCAACTTTGTCATGCCCGCCGTGCAGCAGCCGATGACGGAGGAGTGGGAAGAGGACATCAAGGCACACTACGACGAGATCATCGCCAAGTGCCGCAACCACGTCTTTGGCATGGCGTTCGACAGCCCGGTCGGGCGCACCATCGAGGAGACGCCGCCGGAAGAGGTACAGGCCATCCTCGAGGAGCATTGGCCGCGTGGCAGCTTCCGCTTCGTATTCGAGACCTTCGATGATCTCCTGAGCAATCCCGAGTCCAACAAGGTGGCGGGTGACTTTGTCGTCAGCAAAATGAAGGAAAAGGTCAAGGACCCCGAGATTCAGGAAATGCTGACTCCGAAAGGCTACCCGTTCTTCGCCAAGCGTCCGCCGCTCGACCATGGTTACTTCGAAGCCTACAACCGCGACAACGTGAAGCTCGTCGACATCGGCGAGCGTGAACCCATCGTGGAGATCACCGAAACCGGCATCCGCACCACTGAGAACGAGTACGAGTTCGACATCATTGTGCTGGCAACCGGCTTCCAGGCATACACCGGCGCGCAGGAAGCGCTGCCAATACGCGGACGCAATGGCCTCCTCCTCAGAGACAAGTGGGATACCGAGTCGTCCTCCATCATGGGCGTGTTCGTGGCGGACTTCCCCAATCTCTTCATGATCACCGGCCCGCAGGCGCCGTTTGCGAATCTGCCGACTTCGATCGAGGAGAACATCAAATACATCGTCGATTGTCTCAATAAAATGGAGAGCGAAGACCTCGATCTCTGCGAGCCGATCCAGCAGGCAGAAGAAGAGTGGACTGCGCACGTGGCCGAGATCCACGAGCAGACGCTGATGGCGCAGGGGGACAAGGTGCACTCCTGGATGATGGGGGCCAACCTCGAGAATCGGAATCCGCGTGTGCTGATCTATTTTGGCGGCGCCAACGTGTACTACGACAAACTGCGCGAATCCGCTGATGCCGGATTTCCCGAAGTGGAGTTTGCGCAGATGGCGGGATGACCTGCTGACGCCTGAGGTCGGTGGGGTTTGAGTTTCCGGGGAGAACAGGGGGCGGCATTTGAAACGACGGGACGTGTTGTCTGCGCTGCCGCTTGGCGCGCTGGCAGCCTGGACAGCGGGCTGCGCGCCGGCGCAGGACGAAGGCGCTGAGATGTCGGGTGCCGCGGCTGACGGCACGGCCGGTCGTCGTAAGCTCACGGATTTTGGTCTGCAGCTCTCGACCATCACGCCGCTCCTCATGGCCGATTTCGAGGGGGCGCTCGCTCAGGTCGCGGCCATTGGCTACCGTCAGGTCGAATTCTCCGCGCTCGGTTTTCTTGGCCGGCCGGTGTCGCTGGTAGCGGAGCTTCTCGAGACCAACGGGTTGCAAGCGCCGGTTGGCCGGGTCTCGCCCAAGTTACCCGATGGCTTCGCCGCGATGACCGGAGGTGAGCAGCGGGCTACGTTCCTCACTCATGCCGGGCCCGATTACCTCCTCGACAACGTGCGCTGGGGTCTGGAAGTGACCGAGGTGCTGGGACAGAAGCACCTGGTCCTGCCAGCCTTGATGCCGGAAAACTTCACGACGCTCGACCAGGTGGAGCAGAGCATTGATCTCCTGCGTCGGGCCGGCGAAATCTGTGCCGGAGCTGGCGTGCAGTTTGGTTACCACAACCACGACTGGGAGTTCAAAGCGGTTGATGGCGTGGTGCCCTACGATCTCATGCTGGAAACCATCGAGCCGGAGCTCATGGCGTACCAGCTGGACGTCTACTGGGTTGTCAAGGGCGGCCGGGATCCGCTCGAGTATTTGTCGGCCCATCCCGGACGTTTTCCCAGCTGCCATCTCAAGGACATTGATGACGACAAGGACTTTGCGGACGTCGGCTATGGCAATATCGATTTTCCCGCCTTCGTCAGCGCGGCGAAAGAAGCAGGCACCGAATACTACTTTGTGGAACGCGACGGTCCGCCAGAGCCCATGCGTACTGCCCGGCGGGCTTTTGCCTATCTCGAGCAGATGACTTATTGATGGAGGTGCGTGCACTTGTCATAAGTATCGCGCTTCTCTTTTTTTCGGCGTGTTCTGACCAAGTTGACGCCCCTGTCGTTCCGGACGAAGCGCTGCAGGAGGATCGTCCCTTCTATCAAACGCTCGAGACGCCGCCGGCACCGATTCTCATGCCGGACGAGGCGCTCGAGACGTTTGTGATTGCGCCCGGTTTTCGTATCGAACTTGCCGCAGCAGAACCGCTCATTGAAGACCCGGTGGCAGCCGATTGGGATGAAGATAGCCGTTTGTACGTGGCGGAGATGCGCGCTTACATGCCGGACGTGGACGGCACTGGGGAAGAGGAACCCATTGGCGCCGTTGCGCGGCTGACGGATACGGACGGTGACGGCAGGTTCGATGAGCGGGAGGTTGTGCTGGACGGTCTGGTTCTGCCCAGGGCGTTACGCATCGTAAACGACGGGCTGCTCGTTGCGGAAATGGGCAAGCTTTGGCTGTGCCCGTCAGCTTCCGGCTGGTCGCGCGACATCGATTGCGGCGCGAGGCAGTTCCTGGGCGTGTACGGCGAGCATCAGGGATCGGTGGAACATGCGGAGAACGGCCTCCTGGTCGGTTTGGACAACTGGATCTACAGCGCCAAGTCTGCGCGGCGTTTGCAGCTGGTGGACGGTGAACTGCGGGAGGAGCCGACGAGTTTCAGAGGGCAATGGGGCATCACGCAGGATGACCTGGGCCGTCTCTTCTACAACACGAACTCGAACTTACTCCTGGGTGATTACTATGACGCCCAGGCGGTGGTGGCCGCCGGAAACCCGGGTGCGCCCGGTTTGAATACGCGCATCAGTCCGGCTAACGAGGTGTTTTCCGTGCGCGTGAACCCCGGGGTCAATCGTGCCTATCTGCCGGGGGTGCTGCGTGAAGACGGCAGGCTCCGTAACGCCACCTCTGCCAGCGGCATGGTGGTCCACCGCGGTGATGCATTGGGTTCAAAAGCGCCGGATGTGTTCGTGGCCGAGCCCGCTGCCAATCTCGTGGTGGCGTTTGCTCTGCGCGAAGCGGGTGTGGGCATCGTTGCGGATCAGCAGCTCTACCCCGACGAACGCTGGGGTCAGCGGGATTTCCTGGCGTCGACGGACGAGCGTTTCCGGCCTGTGGACGTCATGAACGGACCGGATGGCGCGCTGTACGTCATCGATTTCTACCGTGGGGTCATTCAGGACCACATTTACCTGTCCGATGAGCTCAAGGCTCAGGTGCTCGAGCGCGGCCTCGACCGGCCGCTTGGCATGGGACGCATCTGGCGTGTGGTCAGCGACGGTGTCGATGGCGCTTCGGCGCTGCCGGCGTGGCGGACGCTGGATGCAGGCGCTTTGATAGAGCAGCTCAGTGCGCCCGACATCTGGCGGCGGGCAACCGCACAACGGCTGCTTTTGCGGAGTAAAGCCGGGGATGTCGATGAGCGGTTGGCATCACTGGTGCGCCAGGGAGATCTCCGAGCTGCGGTCCACGGTCTCTGGACGTTGGCGGGCCGCGGCGGGCTCAGCGCCGGCGTCGTGCAGGCTGCGCTTGCACGGGAAGGGGTGCTTGGTGAAGCGGCGCTGCTTGCGGGTGGGCATCTGTTGAAGGCTGACGATCTGCTTGCCCTCATGACGAACGTCGAACCGGCATCGCGAACGTACCTCTACGTGCTCGCGGCGCTTCGTCATCAAATCGATGAGGATAATGTGCTCGCCGCTGTCCGCGGCGCGCTCCTGGCGCATCTTGATGATGTACATGTGCGCTCCTTTGTTCAGGCGGCGGTGCGAGGACGTGAGGTTGATCTTGTGCGTCAGCTGATTGAAGGGGAGGTGTGGACGGGTGAGCGTGAGGCGGCAACGGGCTATCTGGCGCTCCTCGCCCAGCAGTATCTGCGCGCTGAGGGCCCGGGTGCAACGCCGATGCTGGACCTGATTGGCAGCCAACCTGAACAAGACATCTGGGTGCAGCAGGCGCTGCTGCGTGGTTTGTTCGAGACCACACGGGAGCCCGGGTTCGTGCGCGTGTTGCTCGAGGCACCTCATGCGCTCTTCGACACAGACGTTGAAGCGCTCTGGCCCTCGGTGTCGCGAGCGCGACGGGCCTTCACCTGGCCGGGTGATACGCTGGCGGCGGATGCTAAACCACTCACACCCCGACAGGCAGCGTTGATGGTCGAAGGAGAGAAGTTTTATGCGTCGAGCTGCGCCAACTGCCATGGCGCCGACGGCGCGGGCGTCGGTGACCTGGGACCACCTCTGGCAGATTCGCCGTGGGTCACCGAAGCGCCGGAACGCCTGGCGCGTATTGTGCTCCACGGTCTGCAAGGTCCGATTGAGGTAGCTGGCAGAACCTGGAACTCCGCCATGCCGGGGCACCAAGACTTTCCGGGATTCGATGACGAGGTCGCAAGCGGACTGTTGACCTATTTACGACGCTCGTGGGGGCATGCCGGCCGCGCCATTGACCCGGAATTCGTCACGCAGATCCGGCAGGCTGCTGCGGGGCGCGCAGCGCTCTGGACGGTGACCGAGCTCGAAACGATCGATATCAATACACACTTTACCAAGTACACCGGGGGCTTCGGCCGTCCGGACGCACCGACGGTGTTCAGCTACGACGGTACAGACCTTTCGGTCAATGCAGGTATTTTCAGCGGACCGCTGAAGGAGCTCAAAGAAGATCATTTCCTCTACGAACCACGGCAGATTCGTTTCGAGTTTGTCGTTGCCGATGATGGGTCGGTACCCGCCGTGTTGATTCCTGCCGACGACGGCACCCACCGGACCGTACCGCGAGTGCCCGATGGCTGACGTGCGATTCGGCATTGTGGGCTACGGCAACATCGGGCGTGCTCACGCGGCAACCCTGGCTGGTGGCGAAGTCGACCGCGCACGTTTGACGGCTGTGGTGACCCAGGGAGATGCGGAGGTGCCCGGTGGCGTCGTGCGCTTTGCCAGCGTAGAAGACCTGCTCGCAGGGGACCTGGTCGATGCAGTCATTGTCGCGACGCCAACAATGACGCATGCGGATGCGAGTGTTGCCGTTCTGGCCGCGGGAAAACACCTTGTCATCGAGAAGCCGATTGCCATGTCGCTGGCCGCCGCCCGGGAGCTGGTTGATGCGGTGCCGGGTGGCGTAAAAGCAGCGGTTATGCTCAACCAGCGTTATCACCCTGCATATCGAGAAATCAAAAACGTTGTCGCTCGGGGTGAGCTGGGTCGGATTGTGCGCTTCAGCTGGTTGATGACAGCCTGGTATCGCCCCGACGTTTACTTTCTTGTCAGTCGGTGGCGCGGTACCTGGCCAGGAGAGGGTGGTGGTGCATTGATGAACCAGTGCATTCACAATCTCGACGTGCTGCAGTGGGTGCTGGGCTTGCCCGAATCCGTGATGGCGGACGTCCGTTTTGGCAAGTACCACAGTATTGACGTTGAGGACGAAGTCACCGCGATGACCACCGGTCCGGACGGCATGAGCGGGGTGGTGGTGGCTTCCACCGGCGAAGCGCCCGGCATGAACCAGCTGGATATTGTCGGTGATCGCGGCGCGCTGCACTTCGACGGCAGCAAGCTCACGCTTCACTCGACCGACCAGAGCGTTGCCGAGCATTGTTCGACGACGAGAGAGATGTTCGGGATGCCCGATTACCAGACGCGTGAAGTGTCGGTTGGTCCCGATCTCAATCAGCATGCATGTGTCCTGCAGAACGTGGTGGATGCCATCCTCGACGACACCCCGCTGGCTACACCCCTGCCCGAAGGCCTGGGTTCGATCGAGCTCGCAAACGCGATTCTGCTCTCAGCCTGGGACGACCGGAGAATCGATTTACCGCTGGATGCTGAGCGTTATCAATCTCAGCTCGATGCGCGGCTGGCCGCTTCTTCGCTGCGTGACCCGCAGGACATTGATGTCCATATCGACATGGATGCGTCATACCGGTGAGCTCAATCTGGGAGAACGTCCGCGCGGGTGGACCGGGCTGGCTGCAGGGCGCAATGACCCTGGGGGGCGGTTCCGCCATCACGTCGCTGACGCTGGGCGTGGTGTTTGGTTACGAATTCCTGTGGGTGCAGCCCGTTGCGATATTGATCGGCTGTGTGATGCTCTTTGCGCTTTCCCATCAAACGCTGTCGACCGGTGAGCGGCCGTTCCAGGCCATGCGCTCGCATGTTTCAGTATCGCTCGCCTGGCTCTGGGCGCTTGCCGCGCTTGCCTCCTCGATCATCTGGGGTTTTTCTCACTATCCGCTGAGCGCCGGCATGCTCGAAGAGGCGATCAGCGTGGCCGTCGGATTTGATCTGAAAAGCGAAGACGAAGCGCTGCAGCGGGAAGCGTATCTGTTCGTACTTGCGGTTTCAGTCTGGGCACTCTGCGCGCTCACGGTGTGGCGTTACAGTCGCGGTGGACGTGCGGTCAGGCTCTTCGAGAACGGTATCAAGGTGTTGAGCGGTCTGGTTATCGTCAGCTTCGCCTGGGTGGTGTTGCAGGCGGCCTTCGCGGATCAGATCAATTGGGGTGCAATGCTCTGGGGGCTCGTGCCCCACTCGCTGCCGGACGATGCCTTCGGCGTGACCACCTTGATGGCAGCGTTGGGAACGGCGGTGGGTATCAATATGACGTTTGTATACGGCTACACGTTGTTGAACCGGGGCTGGGGGCGGGACGACCGGACGCTGTCCCGCTATGACATTGTGCTGGGACTTGTCATTCCTTATCTGCTCGTCACTACGCTCATCTCGCTGGCCGCCGCCGGCAGCCTGTACGGCAGCGAAGACTCCGTGCAGAGCCGATTGAGCCCGGCCCAGGCCGGCGCCATGTTTGCAGCGGCCGGTCTCGGAGACCTCGCCGGGCGCCTGATCTTCCCGCTCGGTGTCCTCGGCATGGCTGTCGGTTCTCTGCTCATGCACATGTTGACCTGCGGGGCTGCGGCGAAAGAGATGTTCGGCTTCGCCGACGATTCTCTGGCGTACCGGCTGTCATGTCTCCTGCCGACGCCAGCCGTGCTTGGGGTGTTCGTCTGGACGACGATGGGTCCGTACGTCATTCTGCCGACGTCGGCCATCTGCGGTTTCCTGTTGCCCATTGCTTACATCGGCTGGCTTGTCCTCAACAACCGGGAGGGTTATCTGGGTAGCGATATGCCACTCGGGTCGCGTCGGATGATGTATAACGCAGCCATGGTGCTCTGCATTGTTACCGTACTTGCCAGCGTGACCTACAGCACGCTGGTTGGGCTGGGTCTGATCTAGGCCGTTCGTCATGTCGATCAAGGACGGCGCCAACTACGCACCCGAGACGCAAATGCAGGCCGTGGTGCAGCCCGGTGAGTTTCGATTTGCCGCAGCCTTTCTGGATCATGGGCATATATATGGTCAAACGAACGGTCTCCTCGGCGCGGGCGGGACGCTGACGCATGTCTACGACCCGGACGAGGCTCGTTTGCAGGCGTTTGTCGAGCGCTATCCGCAGGCGCAGGCCATTGACTCGTTCGAAGCGCTTCTCGAAGACGACGCGCTGCATCTCATTGCCAGCGCCGCGGTGCCGAATCGGCGAGGCAGCATCGGCGAAGCGGTCATGCAGGCCGGCAAAGACTATTTCACCGACAAATCACCGTTCACCACGCTCGAGCAGCTTTCGTCAGCCAGGGCGGTCTGCGCATCCACCGGTCGCCGCTATTTCGTTTACTACGCGGAACGTGTGCACAATGAGGCCGCCTGGCGCGCCGGTGAGATCATAGCCGCGGGCGACATTGGCCGCGTGCTGCAGGTGATTACTCTGGCTCCGCATCGGCTGGCCAAAGCGACGCGCCCGGACTGGTTCTTTGACAAGGCTGCGTACGGCGGAATTCTCACTGATATCGGTTCGCATCAGGTGGAGCAATTCCTGACCTATGCGGGCTGCACCGATGCGACGATCAACTTTGCCAGGGTCGAGAACTTCAGCCACCCTGATCAGCCGGGTCTGGAGGATTTTGGTGAATGTTCACTCACCGGTGACAATGGCGCGTCTTTCTACTCCCGAGTTGACTGGTACACGCCGGACGGCATGCCGGTGTGGGGAGACGGGCGGACGTTCGTGCTGGGCACGCGCGGCACGCTGGAAGTGCGCAAGTACATCGATCTCAACCGCCAGGCGCCGGCGTCCCTCGTGCTGCAAGCCGACAGCGGCAAGGTCGAGGCCATCGACTGCCTCGACGCGGTGGGGTATCCCTTCTTTGGCCAGCTGATTCTCGATGCGCTGAACGGCACCCAGTTGGCGATGACCCAGGATCACATCTTCAAAGCGGCTGAGATCAGCATGCAGGCACAGGCCGCCGCAGAGCGGGCCACCTGATTCGATCTACGCCTGATGCCGGCGCGCGTAGTACGCCTCGCGCGGCTCGAAGGTCGTTTCCTCGCCAAAGTTCTCCTGTACCCATGCCAGCGCCTGCGCCTGGTCCATGGTGATGTCCCAGGGTTTGCCCTGGGGTTGGGCAACATGCCAGGGGGTGTCCCAGAAGACCTCAATGCCGTTGCCTTCCGGATCGTTGAAGTAGATCGACAGGGTATTGCCGTGAGAGAGCGGGCCGACGTTGATGCCGTCGAGCGCCTGCAGCTTTTCGTAGAGCGCTTTAACGTCTTCAAAGGCGCCCGTGCGAAACGCCACGTGGTTGAGTGAATTGGGTGGGTCTTCGTCCGCGCGGGTGGCAATCATGGCAATCTGGTGATGCTCGTCCGGGTTCTGGCTGAGAAACAGAATCTCAGGCGCGTTTTCACCAATGGGTCCGCGATCGGTGATCTCGAAGCCGAGGACGTTGGTATAAAAGTCGAGCATCTTGTCTTGGTCGCGGACGTAGAGGACCGCGTGGGACCAGGTCAGGTTCATGTTGGGCTCCTTTAGAGTCAGGTGAGGTGTAAGTTCTCCGCGAGCGCCCCGACGAGGTCGTCGAGGCATGTCGTTTCTGTGGTGTGACCGAAAACAATGCGGTCGGGGCGCACAATGGCAGCTGCGCTGCCTTTGAACAGGCGGTCGAAATGGCCGCGCGTCGTCTCAAGTCCGTCCAGCGTGACGACGCTGGCGCCGATGCGATCGAGCACCGCGCGCGATTGCGCAGACATCTCGGTGTCCGCGTTGCTTCTGGCGACCAGCGCAAAGCCGGCCCCCAGTTGCTCATCGAGCCGAAGTTCGCGGCCGCGCGCATCGCGCACCATGGGCTGACTGAACAAATAGCCGGTAGAACCGGTATCGCTCACCTGGTCCAGCATCACCGCGCCGTCACGCAGCGGCGGTTGTTCCCGACCCTGGCCGTAGCCTGAGGACTGCAGGGCAGGGGGCGTCTCCGGCGGTATGCCGCCAGCTCGCTCGGCGCGTTCGACATCAGCCAGATGCTCCATGAGCCGGCCGATGGAGACTGCCCATTCCACCAGATCCCGGGCGTGGGCATCGCGCACGGCGTGGTAGGTGTCGAGCAGCCTGTCATCAGCAATGCCGCGAACAACCATCGGCAGTTTCCACGCGAGGTTGATCACGTCACGCATACCGGCGTTCATGCCCTGGCCGAGAAACGGTGGTGTCTGATGGGCAGCGTCCCCGGCGATGAAGACGTTGCCGACGCGCCAGCGATTCGCGGTCGCCGCATGAAACTGATAGACGGCGGCGCGGCGAATGTCGTAGGTATCTCTCGGCGTCCACGGATCGATGAGCGATTGAATCGTTTCGGTTTCCAGCATGTGTTCGGCGGTTTCGCCCTCGTTCATGCGGAATTCCCAGCGCCGGTACGGGTCTTTGGTGCACACGTAGGTGCTGAGACGCTCCGGATCGCAGACCTGCACGGTCGCATTGTCCAGGGTGTGCCCCGCTTTGACCGTCACGTCCACAACCAGCCAGTTGTGATCGTAGCCGAGGCTCTGCCACTCGATGCCGAGCTGACGGCGGATCGAGCTGGATGCGCCGTCACACGCAATCAGATAGCGGCCGCGGATCTCGGTGCCTTCGCCGCCACCGTTGGGCGTCGCCGTGATGCGCGTGGCACCGTTGCTGTCCACCAGGTTGTCCGCTTCGTAGCCGACAAAGGCGGTGACGTTGGGATGGCTCAGCGCTTCGTCTCTCAGATAGCGCTCGAGTTCCGGCTGGTCGAACATGTTCATGGGCTGCCAGCCGTTCACGCCGAAGTCCCGGGCTTCACTGCCGAAAAGCCACTCACGGCGGCTGTTCGCGAAACCCGCGCGATCACCCGGGCGCACGGATTGCATGATGGCATCCACGGCTTCGCCGCGGCCCACACGCTGCAGGGCGCGGACAATTTCACCGTCCAGATTCACCGCCCGCGGCAGCCGGTAGACTTCTTCGTCGCGCTCAATCGCCGCAATCTTCAGACCGGCTTCGCCGAAGAGGATAGCCGCCGTGGCGCCCACCGGCCCCAGACCGACGATGATGACGTCAAATTCAGATCGGCTCGTCATTCGATTTATTTATTGACTCGGTTCAAAAATGAACGTTATCATTTATGACTCAAGTCAGTCAACAACCTCAAGAAGGTCCAACAGACGGAAATGAGCACCGAAATTGCAGAACTGGAACGGGCCGTCAGCAGTGACGACCTTTCCAGGGTAGAGCGCAAGCGCTGTGATGCGCGCCTGCGCATCATCCGGGCGGCGGAACGCCTGATGATTGAAGGGCCCATCGACGAAGTCACCATTGCGGACATCACCCGCGCGGCCGACGTGGGTCACGGCAGCTTCTATCTGCACTTCAAGTCCAAGCACGAAGTGCTCGTGCCGATCATTCAGGATCGTGCGGCGCGGTGGGATGCGCATGTGCGGGATCATCTCGGCGCGCTCGAGGATCCCGTGGAAATCCTCGCGTTTACCACGCGGCACATGGCCCGGGTGGCGCTCGAGGACCCGCTATGGCGCTGGTTCCTGATTCATTCGGGTGTGCCGACGGAAGACATGGCCGCGGCCGTTGGGCGGTTTGGCGCGCGGGATTTCCAGGCGGGATTTGCGTCGGGCAGGCTGGCTGTACCCGATGTGGAGGTCTGTAACCGTTTCATCCTGGGTGCTTACGTCAGCGCGTTGCTCGGCTGCGTAGATATGGACGCGGATGCTGCGGGTAAAGCCATCGACGTCATGGTGGAAATGCTGCTGCGCGCGGTAGGTCTCCCGGCAGACGAAGCCGCAGACGTTGCGCACCGGCCGCTCAGTGAACTGCGGCCGATGTCCTGAGCGTTAACAAACGAATCGACAAGCGAATCCAAAAGAAAAGGAGAGAGCAGTGAAGTTAGCAACGTATACGACCGCTTCGAATACAACCCCCCGCGTCGGCGTGGTGGTGAATGACACAATTGTCGATCTGGCGTCCTGCGGAGGTTTTCCGTCCGACATGACGGCGCTGCTTGCGAGCGGGATAGATACCGCGGCCATCGACGGCGCACTTGATGCCGGCGAACGCGTGCCGCTGGGTGAAGCCACCCTCAAAGCACCGGTCACCAACCCCGGAAAGATCCTCGCCATTGGCCTCAACTACGGTGACCACATCGCGGAGACGGGTTCAGAAGCGCCCAAACATCAGGTCTGGTTCAACAAACAGCACAACTGCGCCAACGGCCCATACGATGGAATCAATCTCCCCGTGGTGTCGGAGAAACTCGACTACGAGGCGGAGCTTTGTCTGGTCATCGGCAAACGCTGCAAGCACGTACCGCGCGAGCGGGCCCACGAGGTGATTGGCGGTTACTTCTGCGGCAACGACGTCAGCGTGCGGGACTGGCAGATTCGCGTGCCGACCTTCCAGATTGGTAAGTCGTTCGACACCCACGGGCCCATGGGGCCGTGGCTCGTGACGCCCGACGAGGTGGGTGATCCGCATGATCTGGATATTCGCTGCCTGGTCAATGGCGAAGTCCGGCAAAGCTCGAATACAAAACACCTCATATTCGATTGTTACGACGCGATCGAGCATCTGACGCAGGCGTTTACCCTCGACGTGGGGGACGTGCTCTTCATGGGCACGCCCAGCGGCGTCGGCGTGGCGATGAAGCCACCGAAGTGGCTGGTCGAGGGGGATCTCGTGCGGGTGGAAATCGACAAGCTCGGCTATATCGAGAATACCGTCGTTCCTGAGCCGGCTGACACCGTCATCGGCTGATTCGGTGTCCAATCCAAGCGACCGCTACCGGACACAACATCAGCGCCGTTTGGCGTACATGCCCTGGCTCTACGATACGCTGAAACCCGCACAGCGCGAGTGGGCGGAAGCCTGGCAGGCTGAGGTGCAGTCCGCGCTTGTGGATCTCGAAACCGTAGAGATTGGTAGCAACGTCTTCATTGCGCCCGAGGCGCAGATTTTTGCCGAGCCCGGGCGTACCGTTCGTATTGGCGACGGCGTGCGTATTGCAGCCGACTGTGTCCTGCACGGGCCGATTACGTTCGGCAATCACGTTTCCGTGAACCACCATGTCACCATGGATGGCGGCAGCGCGGGTATCACGGTGGGTGCGCATACGCGGATTGCCGCCTACGCCACGCTGTACGCCTTCAATCACGGCATGGCGACAGACAAGCTCGTGCGCGAACAACCCGTGACCTCGAGCGGCATTGTCCTCGGCACGGATGTGTGGATCGGCGCGCAGGCAGGCATTGTCGACGGCGTCACCGTTGGTGACGGCGCGGTCGTGGGAATGAACGCGCAGGTGACGCGTGATGTCGAGCCCTACGTGATTGTCGCCGGAAACCCCGCTGAGCCCATCGGTCCACGCCACTAGTGCCGTCAGTCTGCAGCCTCCAGCGCGTTGTAGCCAAAGAGCCCTTCCATGGTTCGACTGCCAGCTCTGCCTGCGGCGCGGTTGCGAGCCCAGGCTTTGATGCCGGTCAGGTGAAACACGGTTGCGTTTCGGCGTGATCCGTTCTGGATGCCGGCCGTGCGGTCTCTGCGCAGGTCTTCGTAGCGT
Source organism: Pseudomonadales bacterium (assembly GCA_028285415.1). Lineage (GTDB taxonomy): Bacteria > Pseudomonadota > Gammaproteobacteria > Pseudomonadales > Azotimanducaceae > UBA4421. The sequence continues at coordinate 98,274 of JANQPF010000009.1, read as the reverse complement.
TTGAGGCTGGTTGCGGGGTCTTGACTCTGGTCCAGGCAAGCCGCCAGCACCGCACCGTCCTCGATGGCCATGGCCGCACCCTGAGCCATGAAGGGCAGGGTGGGATGGCAGGCGTCACCGAGCAGGGTGACGCGTCCTTTGCTCCAGGCAGCCATCGGCGGACGATCGTGGAGTGCCCACTTGAACAGGGAGTTGCGATCGGCGTTGTCGATCAACGTCTGGATGTCGGTGTGCCAGCCGCTGAAGTCTGCCTTCAGTTCGTCGTAGTCGCCGCGCGCGGTCCAGGATTCGACCTCCCACCCCGCTTTTTCGACAACGCAGACGCAGTTGACCAGCTCGCCGCGGCGGACGTAGTAATGCACAAAATGCTTGTGCGGTCCCCACCACACCGTGGACATCGGGCGGATCAGCCCGTCGGGTAATCGCTCGACGGGCACCAAAGCGCGCCAGGCGATGTTGCCGGTGAAGCGCGGCTGCTCGTCGCCCCAGAGAGCACTACGAACGACCGAATGGATGCCGTCGGCGCCGACAAGGAGATCACCGCTGCGGCTGCCGCCTTCGAAGTTGAGGGAGACACCGGCATCGGATGCCTCGAAGCTATCCACGCGGACGCCGGTTTGCAGGGTGATTGCCGGTTCCCCTACCGCAGCCTCGAGGAGTACCTGCAGGAGGTCGCCGCGATGCATGTGGTAATAGGGGAACCCATGGCGGGCAACCACCGCTTCCCCCAGCGCGTTTTCCGTGATCACCTTTCCGGATTTCCAGTGACGAAACTGAGTGCCTTCCGGCAGGAACGCGCGTGCGCGCAACGCCGATTCGAGCCCCAGGTAATGCAGCACGCGCGTGCAGTTGGGGGAAAGCTGGATGCCGGCCCCGACTTCGCCGAACTCCGGCGCCTGCTCGAAGACCTCAACGTCGTACCCCTGCCTTGCGAGACACAGTGACGCCGCCAATCCGCCGATGCCGCCACCGGCGATGAGAATTTTCATGGCACTCCCTTGCAGAGCTTCGCGTTTTTCCGGGAGTTTACAGCTTTGTGGGCGGGCCGACGTACAATGTGCGGGCGGTTGGCAGGAGGTTTCATGCAGTACGATTTCATCGTTGTGGGGGCGGGTTCAGCCGGGGCGGTCATTGCCGCCAGGCTGTCGCAAAACCCAGCGTGCCAGGTTCTGTTACTCGAGGCGGGTCCGGACTATCGCAGCGCCGACGTCCCGCTTGCCATGGCGTCTGCGAATCCGTCTACCATCATTACCGCACCGGAATATGAGCGGTTCCGCTACGACGATCTAACCGCCAGGCGCACGCACGCTCAGCCGCCGCGCCTCTACTGGCGCGGGCGCGGTCTCGGCGGCAGCTCCGCCATCAACGGGCAGATTGCCATACGCGGTGTGCGGGAAGACTACGACGGGTGGCTGGACCAGGGATGCACGGGTTGGGGCTATGAGGACGTGCTGCCGTATTTCTGCCGTTCGGAAACGGATCTGCGGTATGGCGCGGAGCCGTATCACGGCGACAGTGGCCCAACACCGGTATACCGCGCGCCGGTCAATCACTGGGGACCCGTGGACCAGGCGCTTGCGGAGACCGCGCTGGACGCGGGTTACCCCTGGGTGCCCGATCACAACGCTCCTGGTGCGCTGGGGTTGTCTCCATACGCCATCAACAGTTTCAAGCAGGCGCGAGTGTCCACAAATGACGGCTATCTCGAGCCCATCAGGGGCCGCAACAACCTGACCATACGTGGCGAGGCGACCGTCGATCACATTCTCTTTGAAGGTGATCGGGCGGTTGGCCTCGCAGTGCTGCATGCTGGCAGGCACGAGGCCGTCCACGGTCGCGAGATTGTGCTCTGCGCAGGTGCCGTGCACTCACCGGCCATACTGCAGCGTTCCGGAATCGGCCCGGAAGACTGGCTGCGGGACGCGGGGGTTGCGCTCCGCGCCGATCTGCCGGTTGGACGGCATTTCCAGGACCACCCGCTCATCTCTCTGGTACTTGATCTCAAACCGGAAGCCGTGCCACAGCCGGGTTTCCGCCATACCAACTGTTGCGTGCGCTACACCTCGGGACTTGCGGAGTCCGGTCCCGGTGACATGATGATTGTGGCCATGAACCGGCTCGGTGACAGCCTCGGTCGGGCGGATCTGGAGCACAATCCGCAGGGTATTGGCATGCTCGGTGTCTGGGTCAACGAGTGCCAGTCAGCCGGAGCGCTGCGCATCGTATCGGCAGACCCCTCCGCGCAGCCGGTCATCGACGAGAACATGCTCGACGCGGACAGCGATCGCGAACGTATGCGCGACGGTGTCAGACGGCTCGTGCAAATGGCAGGGCACGATACCGTACAGGCGATTGCCAGCCGGGTCTACGTCTCAGGCGGCGGCTGGGACGGCGGCGGTGGTGACATTGGACTCGACGCACTTTCCACCCTGGCAGACGATGAGCTCGATGCGCTCTGCCTCGCGGTTGCAGGGGATACTCAGCACGGCACCAGCACCTGCCGCATGGGGGCTGCTGATGACGCCGATGCCGTCGTTGATCCTCACTGCCGAGTGCGCGGTTTTACCGGCCTGAGGGTTGCTGACGCTTCGATCATGCCGTCGGTACCCCGTGCGAATACCCATCTCACGACGGTCATGATTGGTGAGAAAGTGGCGGACATGCTGTCATCGTCCGGATGAATCGAGCCGGCTGAGCAGATCGCAGATGTCCGGCCCGGTCACCTGGTCATGTTTCAGCAGCGCTGTGCAGGTTCGAACGCTCTTCAATCCGCGTTGGAATGAGGAAAAAAGCGATGATGGCGGCACACGTGAAAAGTCCGGCGAACAGCTGAAACGCCGGTACGTAGCTGCCGGAAGTGTCGTAGATGTAGCCAATCAGCGGCAGCCAGGTAATGGTCATGGGAAACATGCACAGGCGCAGCGATCCGTACGCCCTTGCGTATTCTTCAATGCTGAATAGGCGCGATATGATGGCGGCGCGCACCGGCACCATCCCGCCGAACCCGAGCCCGAAGAGCGCACCCGCCAGAAACAGCAGATACAGGCTGGAAAAGAGCGAAAAGCAGATCATGGCCGCGAGACAGCAGCCGCAGGATGTCATGGTGGCAACGCGTGGATTTACGCGGTCGATCAGGAGACCAAACATCGGCTTGCTGGCGATGGCGACGGCTGAGGTGAACGACAGGATGACGGTTGCCCAGTATTCATCGATGCCAAGCTCCGTGTAATAGAGAAAGAGATGCACGTTGAAGCCACCGAACGTGCCGGCCATCAGACCGAAGGTAAAGACCACACCCCAGAAGGGGACGGATTTCAGGAACGAGGCGTAGACCTCAAGCTGCGTCGTGAAAGCACGCCAGCGTCCTGCATCAACCAGCGGTACCGACGTTTTTGCGGGAGGCATGGGTTCGCGTGAGGGGGCGTCACCATCGGGTCCGAGGCCGATGTCAGCGGGACTCTGCTTGACAAGGAAGAGCACGGCAGGCAACACCAGGAACAGGACCACGCCGGCGAAGACGATATAAGAACCGCGCCAGCCGAGTTCGTTCAACATGTACAGCGCAATGGGTGCCATGACCGCGCCGGCCATGGAGTACCCCATGATGGCCACGCCCAGGGCAAAGCCACGCCGTCGATTGAACCAGTTCACCATCAGCTTGGTGTTGGCGGTCGTGCCGATACAGCCCATGCCGAAGCCGAGGCAAAAACCGGCGACCAGCGCAAACTGGACCAGGCTCGATACCTGCGACAGCAACGCGAAGCCAGTTGCAACGAACACGGCGCCAGCCGCCATGACGTTGCGGATGGGGTAACGATCGAGGAGGTAACCCAGCACCGGCGCAAACGAGGCGCTGATGACGGAGACGGCGGTGAACACCAGCGATATCTCCGTGCGGGTGGCGCCGAAATCGACAATCTGATCGCGCACGAAAACGCCGCGTGAGTAGAGATAGATACAGCCGACTGTAAAGCCGAGGGCAAACGCCAGCGCGGCGAGATAGTAGCCGTAGAAAACACGCTTTGGATCACGATCAGCCATCGCGCTGATTGTGCGCCATCGACGATATGTGGGAAAGCCGCGGCGCTAGGCCGTTGCCGGCTGGGCGAGGGTCAACCGGATCAGCTGGCGCAGCTGCTTTTCGAAGAACGCACTCGTTTCGCCGAAAGCCTGCGGTCCATACATGTTGCGCAGCGTCGGCTGTGAGTTCGCGAAATAGTTGGTTGCGCCCAGCAGCTGATAGATCACGGCCAGCGCCTGGGGCTTGGACAGGTTGTGACCGTTCGGAGTGTCTCGGAGCATGGCAATCAGCCCGTCGAGGTAGGGCTTCAGGTACCAGTTTCCCGCCCGCTCAGCGCGCTGTTCGTTGTCGAGCAGCTCGCGCATGATGAGCCGGGTGTCGTCCGGATGGGCAAGCTCGTTCCGGAACCTTCTGACGATGACTTCCTCGAGGCGCTCGGCGGGGTCGGGAATCTCTCGCGTTGCCTGTTCCATGGTGGCCACGGCGCGATCGGAGGTCAGGCGCAGGATTTCCCCGTAGAGCCTTTCTTTGCTACCGAAGTGGTGCAGCAGCGCCTGTTTGGTGAGGCTCAGCTCCGCGGCGATCCCGGCGATGCTGGCGCCGTAGAAACCACGATTGGCAAACTGCCGGATTGCCGCTTCCAGGAACTGATCTCGGGTGCTCGTTGACATGCGGGCTCCGCTAAATAGGCGTTGACACCTTACCAGTCGGTAAGTAGTCTATTCAAGAGCCTTACCGATCGGTAGGGCATTGTGTGTTCTCGAACATGGGAGGAAAGAGCAGATGAACAGTGAGCTGCAGATTGCGCTTCTTGACGAACTGGTGGCGCTGCAGGTTGATAAGCAGCCGTTTCTGGACGCGCAATGGGTCAAAGCCGGCGTGGACCGGTACTTCGATCCAGCGCACTTTGCGGATGAGCTTGCGGTCTTTCGCGCTCAGCCGCGGATTGTGCTCCACAGCAGCGAGCTTGCCGAACCGGGCGCTTACAGAACGATGCAGCTGAGCGGGAGGCCGCTTCTCATCGTGCGCGGGGAGGACCGTCGTGTGCGAGCCTTTTTTAACGTATGCCGCCATCGCGGTGCGGAGCTGGTTGGTGACGGGGAAGGTTGCAGCAAGCGGTTCAGCTGTCCGTACCATGCCTGGACCTGGAACAACGAAGGGCAGCTTGTCGGCGTGCCGCACGAGAAGACCGGATTTCCGGACCTCGATCGCAGTGAGCTGGGTTTACGCGAGATTGGCTGCGCCGAACATGCGGGTTGGATCTGGGTGTCCCAGCAGTCCGATGACGAGCCGGATCTGGAGGCCCATCTCGATGGTCTGCATGACGAGCTCGGCGGACTCGACGCCGACGGCATGGCAATCTATCAGTCGGAAACGTTCGAGTTCGACGCCAACTGGAAGCTCATCGTCGAAGGCGGCATCGAGGCATATCACTTCCGCGTTGCGCACAAGGACACCATTGCCCCGCTGTTTCTCGACAACCTCTCCTCATATCAGTGCTTCGGCCCACACCTGCGCTCGGTTCTGCCGCGAAGCAACCTGGCAGAGCTTCAGGAGATGACGCGGGAGACCTGGGACATTGGAGTCTACGCCAACGTCATCTACACGATCTTCCCGACGACACAGTTTCTCGTACAGGAAGATCACATCGCCTGGATACACCTCGAACCGCTGGCAGCAGACCGAACGCAGCTGCGGTTGAGCACCGTGGTCCCTGCCTCTGAGCTGACCCCGGAACGCGAGCGGCACTGGCGGCTCAATCATGATTTGACGGTGCGCACGTTGAGTGAAGACTTCGCCATTGGCGCAGGCATTCAGCGTGGATTGCAGAGCGGCGCGAACACCCACCTGAACTACGGGCGGTTTGAAGGCGCCCTGGACAAATTCAACCGGAGCGTTGACGCCGCCATCGCTGCCATCCAATAGGAGGACAAGTCATGTCAGAAGAGATCGTCAAGTACGCGAAGAAAGAGCGGGTGGCAACCATCACGCTCAACAGACCCGATAAATTCAACACGCTGCGCGCGGACATGATCGAAGGACTCGAGCAGGCGCTGGCCGAAGCGAACCGCGATCCCGAGGTGCGTGTGATTGTCCTCGAAGGGGCGGGTGATTCGTTCTGCGCGGGATTTGATTTCTCTGACGCGGGATACGGCAGTACGCCACAGGAAGAGCGGGACCCGGGGATGGACATGCACAACGTCACCAACCGCTTCACCAGTTACATCACCACGTTCATGGGTTTGTGGCGCGGTCTCAAACCCACCATATCCAAGGTGCACGGCTATTGCGTAGGCGGTGGATCGGAGCTTGCCCTCTGTGCCGACCTCGTGATTGCGTCCGACTGTGCCCGCTTCGGCACGCCGTACTCCAGGGTCTGGGGCTGTCACCTGACGGGCATGTGGGTGCAGCGTCTGGGTCTGGCGAAAGCCAAGTACTATGCCCTGTCGGGAGATTGGATCAGCGGCAAAGCGGCAGTGGATGCGGAGCTCATCAACTTCTCTTACCCGCTGGAAGATCTGGACCGAGAGGTGGATGCGCTGGCGGAGCGGCTCGCCGAGATCCCGCTCACGCAGCTGTCCGCGATGAAGCTGATCGTCAATCAGACTTACGAGAACATGGGTCTGCAAAGCACGCAGACGCTGGGGCCCATTCTCGACGGGATCATGCGCTTCACCCCGGAAGGGGTGGCGTTCGTGGACGAAGCGCGCGAGCATGGGGTGCGCTCGGTCATCGAGAAACGCGACGGTCCTTTCGGCGACTACAGCCAGGGAGCGCCGGAGGATCAGCCGCGCCGACGCAGTGAGCTCAATTTGCCGTAATGGAGTAAGCATCTACATGCAGTTGATGGGGTGGATCCGCCGCTGAACGTTGTCCCCAGCCAGCGCCGCCTGCAGCGCCCACCCGATTTTACGGGTGATCGACTGCAGCGATTCGGTCAGGTGTTTTTCCGTCATGGTATGCCCGGAGCACTGCTTGGCTTGCTCTGCCTGCTGGTGCCGGAAATGCGCACGCTGCTGGCACAAGCGTTGGCCGCCATGTCAGCGGAACCGGTCCGGTATTTACTGGCGGGGCTCGTCACCTTTACGGCGTTGCTGGGATACGCCTGGTTTCTCGACCGCCGTCTCGACGCCGCGGCGGTGGGCTGGATGCTCTATCTGCTGGCGGTTTCCGTCTGGGAAGAGTGGGTCTTCCGGCTGGCCATACCGTACTACGGTTCTACCCTGGATGTTGATCTTGTTGTGATGGTTCTGGTCAGTAATCTCGCTTTTGGCGTGATGCACTATTTCACGTTGCGCTGGAAGTGGCAGTGGTGTCTTGCTGCCTTTCTGGGTGGTCTGTTGCTCAGCCGCAACTTCAACACGCATTTTGATCTCGCGCTGGTCATCGGCATCCACTGGGTAGCCACCTTCGTCAACACGCCCCGTCTGCCAGGGCGGGGTGGGTCGGCTAGAATGGGCTGAAAATACGAGCGCACCCACCATGCAGAAGAGCTACACACTTTACGGATCCTATGCGTCCTACTTCACAGCGAAGTCGAGGGCTTACCTGCGCAAGAAAGGCGTGCCGTTTGTCGAACGTCTGCCGAGCGATCCGATGTTTCGCAATAAGGTGCGACCGGCTTCGGGCAGTCAACGTATTCCACAGCTGCTGACGCCTGAAGGCGAAGTCATTCAGGACAGCGTCGCGATACAGGACTATCTCGAAGCGCGCTTCCCGGAGCTGCCGGCGATCCCCGCGACGCCCCGTCAACGGGTGTTCGTGCATCTGATGGAACTCCTTGCAAGCGAAGGTCTCCTGCGTCTGGCGTGGCTGCATCGATGGATGTTCGAGGAAAATTTAGACTTTGTTATCAAAGACTTCGGGCGTTCTTTTAAGCCTCAGGGTAGTGACGCAGAGCTGCTCAAGTACGGCCATCTGATTGCCGATCGAATGCGCAGCTACGGACTCCCCGAAAGCACCGCTGAGATGCGCGAGGCACTCGACCAGAAATATCTGGCGCTCCTTGCGCACTTCGAAAGGCACCTGATCGAGCATCCGTATTTTCTGGGTGGTCATCCGAGTGGCGCCGACTACGCCATCATGGGTGCGCTGCACGCGCACATGGGACGGGATCCTGCGGGACTACGGTTGATGCAAAGCAACGCCCCCCGCACTTTTCGCTGGGTAGAGCACATGCTGGTACCGGAAGTGCAGTCGCCGGAGTTTTTCAGTCGCCCGATCGAGTACCCCGCGCACGACGCAGTCCCGGACACGGCGCTGGCGATCCTTGCGCACATTGCCGAGGAGTATGGCGAGACGTTTGTGATGAGCGTCATGGCGTTCAATCAGTCGATGGCACGACAGGCGCCGCGGCCGGGGCACGCGTTCGACCCTGATTCCGATCAGCCGACGCTCGCCGCTGAGCAGGTGAAGTATGGCGGACGCGAGGAAGAACACGGCGCAAATCTGCATCATGTCTGGCTGTCCCAGCGCGCGCGAGGCTACTTTCAGGGGCTGTCCCGCGATGAACGGGAACACGTGCTGGCAATGCTGGGTGAGGGCGTTGCCAGCGATATGCTCGTCATGCCCGTAGATCCGCGGATCGAGCGGATCAACAACCGTCTCGTGATCGCCTGACCGTCCTGGCGGCTACGCCAGCTGGGGCAGCACGTGTCGTTCAATCTGTTCGCGCAGCTCGTCCGGCCAGCTGGTTGCGCGCCGCGCGTCGAGATCTATACACAGTCCTACCGTGTCGCTGATGCCGAGGAGCTTGCCGCTGTTGCGATCCAGTGCCCAGCGTCGTGACAGTCGTGATTTCTTTTCGACGCCGACATCTGCGCTGAAGTAGGCAATCTCGTCGCCCAGTCTCGGTTGGCCGAAGAGCATATTGCGGGTTTCCATCACAGCCCAGCCAACGCGACGGCCATCGTCGGTATTGAAGACCGGCGGCCCATGGGGCGTGCCCGTCTCGGCAGCCATTTTGGTAAACGGCAGGAACATGAGCTCCAGATCCTCCCGCAGCCAGCCTTCCGCGTCGACGTCACCGTCGTCTATTTGCGTATGACGCCGACCGCTCATCATGCCGCCGCCTTCAACGTCGGGCACCACGCGCTCGAGCTCCTCGAGAGTAACGTCGGTATTGACGGGCCCAAGCTCGAGGCTGCGGGGACGTGCGTAGTCCGGAATCTCAACCTGCTGCACATCGTCGTGCTTCAGCACGGGCAGAAGGCGTGGTTGCCTGTCAGTGCGATCGACGAGCGCGGTTGTCACAATGAACGTGGCAGCGGTTGTATCCGTTGCGGGATTGCGAATCTCTACGTAGCTCTGCATGCCCGCTTCGCCCAGGGTAAGCACGCCGCCGACGGCGTGGAGCGGGGCGCCTTCGAACTGTTCCTGGCGGAACCGGGTGTAGGTATCGATGCGGCGCAGGTACGCGCCGTGCAGCGCATCCTGCGGTAATCCGATGTCATCGAGGAGTGCCTGATTGGCGGCTTCCATACGCGCCATGTAAAAGCGCACGTTCATGTGGCCGAGGGAATCGATCTCCTCAGCCTGGACCGTCGATTCGTGCAATAACTGCATGTGCTTTGAATGCTCCTGAATAGAACCGGATAGTATAACCGAATTTCAGCGTAGCCGCAGACGCGTGACTCCGGCGTGAAGCGTCGACGGGGTGGGAATTGAAAAACCACGCCGAAATGGTGGAAGCTGTGACTTTTGCAGCGGGTGAGTTATGCAGACTTTGACGGCGGATTATCTGGTCGTTGGCGGTGGTGCAATGGGCATGGCGTTTGTCGATGAGCTGATCACGGACACCGACGCGACGGTTGTCATCGTTGACCGCTGCCATCAGCCCGGCGGGCATTGGAACACGGCCTATCCGTTTGTGCGCCTGCACCAGCCGTCCGCGTTTTACGGTGTTAACTCCAGGCACCTCGGCAGCGACGCGATCGATCAGACGGGCTGGAACGCGGGTCTTTTTGAGCTCGCAACCAGCAGCGAAGTCTGCGCGTATTTCGATCAGGTCATGCAGCAGCGGTACCTGCCGAGCGGGCGGGTGCAGTATTTCCCGATGTGTGAGTTCGACTGGGACGCCGCAACGCCAACTTTTCGATCGCTGATGTCGGGAGAAACGCATCAGGTGGAGGCGGGCAAGATTGTCGATGCAACCTACATGCACGTAACCGTACCCTCCATGCGGCCCCCGCCCTATGCGGTCGCAGATGGCGTTGCGTGCGTGCCACCGAATGGCCTTCCGGGCGTTGCGGGCCAGTACGACGACTATGTCATCGTTGGGGCGGGCAAAACCGGTATGGATGCGTGTCTGTTTCTGTTGAAGAACGCCGTTGCGCCATCCGCCATCAAGTGGATCATGCCCCGCGATTCATGGATGTTCGACAGGGCGTTCATTCAGCCGGGCAAAGCGTTTGCGGACGTCATCAATCGCAATTTCGCCGCGCAGACCGAGGCAGCGGCCGACGCCGAATCGCTGGAAGATCTGCTCGAGAAAGTTGCCGCCACCGGCTTCATCATGCGCTTTGACGAAGCGGTCTGGCCCACCATGTGGCGGTGTGCCACCGTTACCTCCGCGGAGCTCGAGCAGCTGCGTCGGATCGAGCAGATCATCCGCAAAGGAAGGGTGCGGAGCATCAGCACGACGGAGATTGCGCTCGATGACGGCACCGAGCCGACGCACACCGGCGCCCTGCACGTCGATTGCACGGCAGACGGTCTCGAACGCAGACCCGCGGTGCCCGTATTCGATGGCAATCGGATCACGCTGCAGTCGGTACGCACCTGCCAGCAGGTCTTCAGCGCGGCGTTCATTGGTCACATTGAAACGTCGTATGACGATGAGGCGCTCAAGAACGAGCTGTGCACACCGGTTCCGCATCCGGACGACAATCGGGATTTTGTCCGCTGCAACCTCGCGAACAACAGGAATGCGGCGCGTTGGGTGGCGGAGCCGGGCCTCGCGGAATGGTTGCTGCATGCACGGCTCGATGGGTTCAGCAATCCGGAAACGACGCCGGATCCGCGCGATCCGGAGGTGCTTGCGCAGAAGCAGTCGCTGTCGCAGATTGCGGAGAAGGCGGCGGTCAACATGCAGCGGAAACTCGACGAAACGGCTTGAGGGGATAGCAATGTCATTGCAACGGCTAGCGGTTACGACGCCTGTTGAAGATCTGTTGGAGATCATCGACCGCGACGGTGGTTTGATCGTTGAGGGTCTCTTCCCGCGCGAGGTGATCGACCGGATGCGCGAGTCGGTGCTTACAGCGGCAGAGGACTTCTCCCCGGGCGCCGCGACGCAGGGTCTGGGGGAAGAAGGCAAAGAATTTGTTGGCCTCAACACGGTGCGCTTTTCGAGCCTGGGGAAGATGAGCGATGCCTACTTCGACATGCTCGATAACCCAACCTATGCAGCCCTCGCTGATGCCATTCTCCTGCCCAACTGTGGCTCGTATTGGGTCAATACCGGCCAGGCGATGCTGATTGGGCCCGAGTCACCGGCGCAACCGCTGCACCGGGATTGCGAAAACTGGCCGGCCATGTCCATGGTGAACTGGCCGGACGGACCGGAGCTCACCCTGAGCGCCATGATTGCGCTGGATGAGGTCACCGAAGCGCTCGGGGCAACGCGTGTCATACCCGGCAGTCATCGCTGGCCGGATTTTGCCGATCGCGGTGCGCCGGAGATGACGGTACCCGCGGAAATGCAGCCGGGAGACGCTCTGGTCTACACCGGAAAGGTCATTCACGGCGGCGGCGCCAATCAGACGAGCGATCGCTGGCGTCTGGCGATGCACCTGAGCTTTGTGCTCGGCTGGCTCGTCCCCGAAGAGTCGAGCGCCATCGACTATACGGACGAAGAACTTGCGCATCGCTCGCCTCGCGTGCAGCGCCTGCTCGGTCATCGCAGCTACGACCCGTCACCACATTTTGGTGGTGGTCTGTGGCTGCGGCACGTTGACTTGATATAGACGTAGCCCTGTCCTGCCGTGTGCATGGTCTTCAAACCGATTGTCACCGTTCTCCTGATCTGGGGGGCTTGCGCCCACGCTGCAGAAAACCCGGCGCTCTGGTGGACGCAGGACAGCGCCGGCTCGCAGGACGTGCGGCTCTATTTTTTCTGGACGGAAACCTGCCCGCACTGTCAGCGTGCGCTGCCCGATGTTCATCTGATGGCTGAGGAGATGGAGTGGCTCGAGCTCCAGTCTTTTAACTTGAATGAAGACCCGGCGCACGGGCGCCGCTATGTTGAGCTTGCCCGGGAGACGGGTGAGCGTGCCATGAGCGTACCGGCGTTTCTGTTCTGTGGCCGGATGATGACAGGTTACGACAACCCGGCTGGTATGGGCGCAGCCTTGAGGGAGGGTCTGCGCAGTTGCAAACGGAGTCTCGACGCCGGGAACAATCCGCTTGCAGCCGCGCCCCCCGAGGACGGATCCGCTCTTCTGCCGGCGTTCGGTGAGGTGGATCTCTCCGCATGGTCGCTGCCGGCGGTGGCGGTGACGTTGGGGCTGCTCGATTCATTCAATCCCTGTGCGTTTTTTGTCCTGTTGTTTCTTTTGAGCCTCCTGGTGAACGCGCGCAGCCGTGCACGCATGCTGCTCGTAGGCGGCGTGTTCGTGACGGTGTCGGGGGTGGTCTACTTTCTGTTCATGGCCGCCTGGCTCAACCTTTTCCTGCTGGTGGGCCAGCTGGCCTGGGTCACCACCGGCGCCGGTCTGCTGGCGCTGGTCCTTGGCCTGCTCAACGTCAAAGATTTCTTTGCGCCTGGTGACGGTCCCTCCCTCAGCATGCCGGCAAGCGCGCGTCCGGGACTCTTCAAACGCATGCGAACGCTCGTTGGCGCGCAGAGCCTCGCCGCGATGCTTGCGGGGACGCTCGTGCTTGCGGTGTTCGCCAACGCTTATGAGCTCTTGTGCACAGCCGGTTTCCCGATGGTGTTTACACGCATCCTGACGCTTCAGCCTCTGTCGGCACCGGGCTACTACGGCTATCTCGCACTCTACTGCCTCGTGTACGTGATTCCGCTGCTCGTCATTGTCGGCGTATTTGCCTGGACGCTCGGCAGGCGCAAACTGAAGGAAGAGGAGGGGCGGCTGTTGAAGCTGATGTCCGGGCTGATGATGGTGAGCCTGGGCGCGTTGCTGATCTTCCATCCTGAGCTCTTGAATCGGCTGGGGATCACCGTCCTCCTGATCGTCGCGGTGTGCGGCGTATCGTTTCTGCTCTACCGCCGCTTCGCCAGATCAGCTTAGGCTGCAGCGTGAGCGGTGCGCCCCTCCAGCTTCGCTCGCACCTCTTCGTGTGCGGTTTTGTCAAGCGGATAGCGGATGAGCGGTAGATAGGTCAAGGCGTAGGCGATGACCGGTGCAAAGCAGTACACCGCGAGGAAACCCTGCATAGTCGCAGAACTGTTTGCGGCGCCGGCCTGAAAGCCGACCACGCGCTCGAGCACCACAAAAACGACACCAACCGCGATGGCGCTGCCGAGTTTGTCGATGGTGTTGAGGAGTGCAAAGAAGACGCCGGTGCGTTTCTGGCCGGACTCGAGCTCGTCGACGTCCGTCAGGTCAGCCATCATCGAGCGCAGGAGCGTTGGCGCGGCGCCGAACGCCACGCCGGTAAAGAACGTATACGTCCAGAACATGACAACGTTGCCCGGATCGGCGATTGCAAAGATGATCAGCTTCGCGAGGATGCCGTACCAGAGCGCCACCTTGATGGCCCGGTCTTTGCCCAGAACGATGGCAAGCTTCATCCAGAGAGGCATCGCAAGCGTCCCGGACAGGAAGTAAAAGAGGAGCGATATGCTGGCATGCTGCGGTAGCTCGAACATGTAGCTCGCAAAGAAGATGTACATGCTGCCCGACGCGGTGGAGGCAAAATTTGAAAACAGCACCGAGCTCAACAGGCGCCACAGAATTCGGTTCGAAACGATGATTTTGAGCGCTGTTGCCCATTCAACCGCAACGTGCGTCGGGTTGCGTTTGTCCGGTACGAACAGGAGGGTTGGCAGTATTGTGAGCGGAAACAGCAGCAGCACGTATATCCCCATGCCGGCCACTTTGTCCGCCTGATCGCCCGAGCCGACGAGCTCAACGACTGCCGGTATGGCCAGTGCCACGGTCATGCCGCCGACCAGAAAGATTTCGCGCCAGCTGTAAAGGCGGGAGCGCTCATCGTAGGTTTTTGCGAGCTCTGCTCCCCAGGACTGATGCGCGATGGTCATCATGGTGTAGCCGACGTAGAGAAACAGCATCCAGAAGGCGAGATAGGTGACGGACACGCCGTCCGGGTCGGGTAGAAACACCATGAAGACGGCAAGCATGAGAATCGGCACGCCGATGGCCAGCCAGTGCTTACGACGCCCCCAACGCGTATCGTATCGATCGATGACGGCGCCCATGATGGGATCGGTCACGACGTCCCAGATGCGCGCCACGGTGAAAATGAGACCAATGCTTGCCAGGCTCAGATTCATCGACTCGGCGTAGAACGGCGGGATATAGACGGCAATGGGTAACGTCATGGCTGCTAGCGGGACGGCAGCGGCGGAGTAGCTTGCCAGCACTCTGCGGTTCAGTGAGTCGGTTTGTGACACCAGGGAGTTTCGTCGATTTGTTCTTGTCCCCGATTTTGTGTGAGGTGACCGCCTTCTACAACCCGGGGTGATGCGATGGAGTGCGTGACATAATGCTGCAAGGCGACGGAGTAGAGGTTTTTGTGAGGGTATTGCTGCTTGTTCTTGCTTCGCTTCTGACCGGCTGCGCAACGGCGCCGCCGCAGAGGGACTCATTGGTGGCACTGTCGATACAGGAGTTGCAGCGCGCCATTGCCGCTGGTGAGCTGACTTCCGTGGAGGTTGTGCGCGCATACCTCGCACGCATCGAGGCGCTCGACGATAGCGGACCCCGTCTGAACGCCGTCGTGGAGATCAATCCCGATGCGCTCACGATCGCCGCCGAGCGAGATGCGGCTTTTGCATCCAGTGGCGTCGTCGGGCCGTTGCACGGTATTCCCGTCATTTTGAAGGCAAACATCGATACGGGCGACGCCATGGCAACGACAGCCGGTTCGATGGCGCTGGCGGGTCACCGCGCGCGGGCGGATGCTTTTCACGTGGCGCGGCTGCGGGCGGCCGGTGCGGTCATTCTCGGCAAGGCCAATCTGAGCGAGTGGGCCAACTTTCGTTCTGAGTCGTCTGTCAGCGGTTGGAGCAGCCTTGGTGGGCAAACCAGGAATCCATTCTCGACCGACAGAAATCCTTGTGGATCTTCAAGCGGTTCGGCGGTGGCCGTGGCTGCCCGTATGGCGCCGCTTGCAGTGGGCACGGAAACTGACGGCTCAATTGTCTGTCCCGCGGGTAGCAATGGTGTTGTTGGTATCAAACCGACCGTAGGCCTGGTCAGTCGCGGTGGCATCATTCCGATCGCTCACACGCAGGATACGGCAGGGCCCATGGCAAACACGGTGTACGGTGCAGCGCTTGGTCTAGAGTCGATGGTGGGCGAGGATCCTGCAGATCCGTCGAGTGTCGCCCCCCAGGGTCCCTACGTGCCGGACACCGGCCGCATCGACCTGAACGGTGTAAGGGTTGGTGTGTGGCGCGGTTACTTTGGCTCCGACAACGACGCCGTGCGCAACGTGTTCGACAGCAACGTTGCTGCACTTGCAGCCCTTGGCGCAGAGATTGTCGATCCGGTTGTGATTGAGATTCCGGATGATCTTGCGCAGGCCGAATACCAGGTGCTGCTATACGAGTTCAAGGCAGGCCTGAACGCCTACCTTGCCAGCCACGAGGTTGACCGGTCGGTTGATACGCTGGCTGAGATCATTGCGTTCAACGCAGCCAATGCCGCGGAAGTCATGCCGATCTTCGGGCAGGACATACTCGAGCTCGCCGCAACCAAAGGGGATCTTCGCTCTCCCGAGTATCTCGACGCGCTGGCAAAGAGTCACGTGGTCATGCGCACCGTGCTTGACGGGGTAATCGCGGCACACGCGCTCGACGTCATCGTCGCGCCGGTGAACGGCCCCAGCTGGAAGATCGACTGGGTCAACGGTGACGCCTTTGCGCTCTCCAGCTCGCAGCTTGCCGCCGTCAGCGGATATCCGAGCGTGGCAGTACCGGCAGGGTTTGTCAGAGGCCTGCCGATAGGACTCGCTTTCATCGGGGCGCCGTTTGACGAACGGGACGTCATTCAGGTTGCGTATGCGTTCGAACAGCACACTCGGGCACGTCGCGAGCCGGATTTTCAGCCGCATGTCGATCTGGAGCGTGCGCTTCGCTGAGGGATCGCGTTGCATTGCAGCGGTCAGGGGTATAGCGTTGCAGCGCAAACTTAGCGGAGGGGATGATGAACCAGTTACCCGGTCTGCTTTGCACTGCGGTACTCGCCATTTCTGCGAGTAGTGTCTCAGCTGAAACACACAAAACACCCTGGGGTGATCCCGACATTGACGGGCTGTGGGACTTTCGCAGCCTCACGCCCCTAGAGCGGCCGGCCGAGTTTGGTGACAAGGCGGTCTTAACTGCGGAAGAGGCTGCCGCTTTTCTTGAAAAAGTCCAGGCCGGACTCAAAGGTGACGGCCGCGGCAGCGATGATTCCGCCACTGACCTCGAAGGTTCCTACAACGATTTCTGGTTCGACTACGGCAACAACGTCGATCTCAGAACGTCGCTTATCGTCGATCCGCCGAACGGGCGGCTGCCACCGTTGACCGAAGCTGCGAGGGAGCAGCTCAAAGTCAACAATACCGATCGCAAACCACCGGTGAGGGATATGTTTTCCTATGCTGCCGGCGTACATGTGTATCGTCCGCTCGGCCCGGAGTGGCTTGGGCTCTCCGAGCGCTGTCTGGTGGGATTCAATGCGGGCCCGCCATTGAATCCAAGCGCGTACAACAACAATCTGCGCGTCGTGCAGACCAGGCACCACGTGCTCCTCGTCACGGAAATGATCCACAACGCGCGCGTTATTCCGCTGGTTGAGTCGAGACGCGTGCCCGACGGCTGGGAGCAGTGGTCCGGCGTATCCCGTGGTTATTGGGACGGCGACACGCTGGTGGTCGAAACCGCCAATTTCTCCAACAAACTACCGTCCTTCATGTTACCGGCAACGCTGGCGAACGCGTCTGAGGGCGGGGCGGTCGGCGTGGGATCGAATATGCACCTGGTCGAAAGATTCACCCGGGATGCGGACGGTCTCAACTACGCCTACACGCTCACGGATCCAGAGACGTTTACCGCTCCCTTCACGGTGTCGCTGAACATGAAGCCGGCTCAAGGCAAGATGTTTGAGTACGCCTGTCACGAAGGTAACTACGCCATGGGTGGCGTGCTGCGCGGCGCGCGATTGCAGGACGCGGAGGAGTCAGGCCGCGAGGTATCGCTCGCGAACGAATGATCAGCTGCTGCCGGCGACGGTTGCCTGCTCCTCCTTGACCTTGAGCAGCAGCACCGCGCCGATGATCATCAATAGCGCCAGCGAGCCGAAGCCAATACGCTGGGATTCGAAGATGTCCGTGGCCGTTGCCACCAGGAGCGGTGCGAGAAACGCGGTCACCGTGGCTGACAATGCAAAAAGACCAAAGAACTGAGTCGCCATCTCGGGCGGGGAAATCCGCGCCATCAACGTGCGCGACGCCGACAAGCCCGTGACGAAGAACATGGCGAATACCTGGTTGGTGCAGAAGTAGAAAATTTCCGGCAGCGTTGCGAAGTAGGGTGAGCTCCAGACCGGCTCCGAGCCAACGTTAACGACGTAGAGGATCGTATCTGGCTGCACGGAAACCAGCGTCAAAAGCACCACCGAACTCGTGCCGATGGCAATTTGCAGTGCGCGAATGGATCCGACCCGGTCGTCGAGGCGTCCTCCCACGTACGCGCCAAACATGGCTGAGGCACTGGTGCAGAGACCGAAGATCAAGAGCGTGGTCGTATCCCAGCCGAAGGTGCCTGACGCGTAAACGCCCCCGAACGTCAGTACGCCGACCATGCCGTCGATGAAGAACATGCGGGCGAGAAGGTAGCGCGCGATATTGGCGTAGTGACGAACGTGTTTGAGCGTCTGCAGCACGTCCCGCATGCCTTCCCGAGCGAGCTGGATCATCGGCTTGGCTGACGCTTTGCCGTCGGGCGTGAAAAACAGCACCGGCAGCGTGAACAAAAGCATCCACACGCCGGCAATCGGGCCTACGATGCGGTTATGCTCGTGGGCAGACTGGTCGATGCCGAACAAGGGAGCCTCCGGCAGGAACGCCCAGGGTTGTGTACCCGGCATGGCGAAAGCCAGCAGCACGAACAACATCAGGAGCAGGCCGCCAACGTTGCCCAGTGAGAACGCGAGACCTGAAATCAGACCAACGCGGGTCACCGGTGCGATTGACGGCAGCATTGCGTTGTGGAACACCTCGGAGACGGTGAAGCAGACTTTAATGATGAAGAGAATGGCCACAGACATGGCCAGGCTCAGGCCTCGCTCCTCCGGCTCGACGAACCACAGACCCAACGCACCGAGCGTCATGACGGCCACGGTGCCAACCAGCCAGGGTTTGCGCCGACCGTCTTTGTCTGCAATTGCACCGAGGAAAGGTGCCGTGATGGCCAGGACAAAACCGGCAGCGGCGGTGATATATCCAATCAGCGACTGGCCGCGCACGGGATCTCCCACCACCGTGTTGCTGAAGTACGGGTAAAAAATGTAGATGATGACGAGAATGTAGTAGGGGTCGCGCGCCCCCTGACCGAAGGTCCAGCTGAAATAGCCGAGCGGCGAAGCCGCAGGTGTGCCTGCCAGTGAAACGGCATTGGTGTTCAAATGTCTTCTCCCCGACGAGCCCGTGCGGCCCGACTGATCCCGTTCTCAACCCGGATGGTCAGTCGGATTGCGTTCTTTCAGACATCATAGCGGCAAAAACCGTCCAGGGAAGCAGCTGGTTGGCGTGTTGGTGGCGTTGTCGGACTCGGGAGCGGCTAACGGTGCGAACCCTGCATGACGGCCAGGAGCCGGGCGAGCACGCCGCGCGGCGCACGGGCCTGCCTGCGGATGTCAATCTGATAAGTCAGCACATCGTCGTCCTGCTCGACGAACGTGGCGTTCGCCTCCAGCAGCATCGCGCGCATGCGTCGATTGTCGCCGAGGACTTGGGCGCGAAAGTGAGTGATACCGTTTGCGCGCGCAATTGCGGATAGACGGCGCAGCAGGTGCTTAGCGATGCCGTGCCCATGAAGGTCGTCGACCACCGCTATGGCAGGCTCAGCCACAGACTGGGTTTCGGCCGATCTGAAATAGCGCGCAACGCCGATGATGGATGGGATGGGGTTGCCGCTGTCGTCGAGCAGACGCGCCCCGAGGGCAACGTGATTGATCCGGTCGGTTTTCAGGAGGCCGTCGGCGATGAAGTCCGGCAGCTCCGGCATGGCGGAAAAGAAGCGCAGGTAGCGTGACTGGGCGGAGAGACCCGCGAAACCGGCCAGAAGGTCATTGCGATCGCCTGCCTGCAGATAATCCACTTCGAATTCGCGGCCGTCGTCGAGCTGATAGCGACAGGGCAGGCTCGGGTGTGCGGCGGGGTTGCGTCCACCCCGTGCCCGTGCGATCTCAACCCCTGTTCTCTCCATACGGTACCTCGAACAGATTTGTGCGATGCATCATAGACTATCAACTATTGCGTCCGCCGAACACCCGGAACTTGCTTGCTGATTGTTGGTGGTGAGTGCGTTTATGCACCCGATTGGTGCGAAAAAGCTTTTATTTTATGGGGTTTCAGCCGCCAGACAGTGCCTGCATGATGATGACTTCATCACTACCGGCAAGACCGGCGTTGAGATCGCGAGTTTTTGCGCCATGCACAAAAAAGGCGACGTGCGGGCGCATCTCGTCCTGTTCGTTGATCATGCGGAAACGGATGCCGGGAAATCGCCGATCGAGATCTACCAGCAGCTCATCGAGCGTGTCCCCATTCGCCTCCACGCAGCGGGCCTCGGCGGTGTAACTGCGCAATGCATCGGGGATGAATACCTTCATGCCACCACCACCGCTTCCACGGCGTAAATCTCCGGCAGGTGTCGGGCGAGACAGGCCCACGTCTGCCCCTCGTCCACGCTGCCCCAGACTTCGCCGCTGGTCGTGCCGAAATAGACGCCGGCGGGCTCCCCGCCGTCGACGCTCATGCCCTGCCGCTTGACGGTAAACCAGCCCCGCTCGGGAAGCCCGCGGGTTTGCGGGTGCCAGGTCTTGCCGGCGTCCTGAGTTGCGTAGACAGCCGGGATACCGCCCGGGCTCGTGCGCGGCCATACGTCCGTGCCGTCCATTGGGAAAACCCAGCAGGTGTCGGCATCTCGCGGGTGCAATCCGACGACAAACCCAATGTCGCCGACGTTCGCCGGCATGTTGCGTCCAATACGCTTCCAGGTGCTCGCCGGCCGCTCCAGCCGATAGATGCCGCAGTGATTCTGCTGGTAGAGCACGTCGGGATTGAGGGGGTGCATCTGTACACAGTGGGGATCGTGATCCGGACCCATTTCTTTCCACTCGATTGAACTCGGCTGGATTTCCATATCGCCGCCCGGGTCCTGGTTGGTGATGGCCATCCCGTGGTTCAAAGGCGTCCAGGATTCACCGGCGTCGCAGGATTCGTAAACACCGCCGCCGGACAGCCCGAAATACAGATGGTTGGCGTCGCGCGGGTCGACGAGAATCGAGTGCAGGATGGGGCCATCAGGGGTACCCGCCTGTGGATCTTCGGTTCGGAGCTCATAGTCGGGGTGATCGTTGAATCCGCGGACCGACTCCCAGGTGTTGCCCGCATCGCTGCTTTTCCACAGCGCTTGCGGCGAGGTGCCAGCCCACCAGACATCTGGCTGGCTGACGTGGCCCGGCGTCAGCCAGAAGGTGTGATCAACCACGCGCGGTGTCGTACCGGGTTTGGCTTTGTCGAAAGCCGGCGGTCGCTGAGCCTCGTGCCAGGTTTGACCGGCATCATCGGAGCGAAAGATGGTGGGCCCCAGGTGGCCGGTCACGGCGGCGGCAACCAGAGTGCGCCCGTCGCGCGGATCCAGGACAGCGTGGTGGCAGATATGTCCGAGGAAAACCGGCTCGAGCAGCGTCCACCTGGAACGATCGCTCGTGGCCTGAACGAAAAAGAGCCCTTTGCGGGTAGCCACGATCAAAGTGACACCCGAATGCAGTGAGACGCCGGACACGTTCATGGTGACTGCTCCTCCGCTGGACCCGCAGATTGTCCGGTCACAAAGCTTGCCCGGTCAAGATGATTGCAATCGCGGATTACGTGGAATTCCGGACAAACTTGGGGGCAGATAGCGCCGCCCAAACGGTCTACACTTGCGCGCTGGTGTTCCTTGCATAACGGTTGAAGACCGCTGACGGTGACAATCGCCCGATCCATTCTGAAAATGACGCCGCAGCGCGGATTGCTGTGGGCGGCGCTCATGGCGCTGGTGCTGCAGAGCCTGTATCCGCCTGGATTGATGCCCGGTCAGCTCAAAGACGGCTGGGTGGCGTCGCTGTGTCCGCAAGGTTTGCCGATGGGTTTTGCGCATCGGCTGGGCCTGCATGGACATCATCACGATGGCCACGAAGACAATCGCTCGCTTGGCGATTGCCAGCTTGGTAACGCTGTTGAACAACCACTGGCGGAAGCGGTACCCGTAGCGCTTGCGCTGCAGGACAAACCCGCTCCACTCGTGTCGTCGCTACGTGCCGGCGTCACCCTTGAATCCCGCGCGCGCTTCCACGATACGCGCGCCCCTCCAGTTTTCGCCTGATTGATGACATGCCCGCCCTTTGCGGGCTTCGTGCCGGTGACAGCCGGCGTCGTATCTTCAGGAGAACAACATGAACAGTTTCAACGCTGGGCTGGTTGGCGTTACGTGCGTAGCGCTGCCGCTGATGACCCAGCCCGTCCTTGCCGACCAGTCCGAGATCGAGGAGGTTGTGGTGGTCGCCGAACAGGACACACGAATTTTTGAGCTTGCGGAAACGGTGGACGTCATTCCGGATTCCGCGCAGCTTCTGAAAAAGGCGGTTGGTGCAAACATCGTCAGCAACGGACCGCTGAGCGGCATTGCCCAGTACCGGGGTATGTCTCGCTACCGCCTCACAACCCAGGTCAACGGCGCCATCATCAGCGCCGGCGGCCCGAACTGGATGGACCCGCCCTTGTCATACGCACCCGCCGCGCACCTCGAATCGCTCGAGGTCTTCCGCGGCATTGCGTCGGTGAGCGCAGGGCAGGAGACCGTGGGCGGCGTCATTCGTGCCAATACCTGGCAGGGTGAGTTCAGTGAAGGAGGCGTTCGCTTCAACGGCCGCACGCGAGCCGGGGGGCAGACGGTGAATGATGGGCGCCTTGTCAGCGTGGCAGCTTCGGTTGCCAACGACACCCATCTCTTCAACGTGTCAGCGTTGAGTGAATCCGCCGACGATGCCGAATCTGCCGATGGTGACGTTGTGCCGACGGAATACGAGCGTGATCGCTATGACATCGGCTACGGCTTTCAGCAAGGTGGTCACGTCGTTCGAGTTTCTTATGGCCGCAACGAAACCGGTGATGCGGGTACGCCCGCGCTGCCGATGGACATTGCCTACATCGATTCGGACCTCTTCGGCGTGACCTGGGACTATGCGGGCGAAACGTATCGCGTGCACGCCAAGCTGCATGCCAGTGACATTGATCACGGTATGACAAACTATCACCTGCGCAGCGCGCCGATGGCGGGGGGCATGTGGCGCCGGAACATCACCGGCAGCGACAACCAGGGATTTGCCGTCACACTCGAAGCGGGGGCCTGGACGTTCGGCCTCGACGGGCATGAGGAGATTCACTTCTCGGACATCGACAATCCCAACAACCCGATGTTCTTCGTGACGAATTTCAACGACTCGGAGCGACGCGTGCTCGGCGTTTTCGCCGAGCGCGAGGTGGCGCTGGGTAACGCCTGGGTCGTCGAAGCGGGGCTGCGTTTCAACCGCGTCGACATGGATAGTGACTCGGTCAACGCCACACCCGCCGTGATGGGAATGGCACCTGCGGTGGCCCTGCGAGACGGGTTCAACGCAGCGGATCTCTCACAGACGGACAACAACGTCGATTGGGTGATCAAACTGAACTACGGCGCATCGTCGACGCTCGACTACTATGCCGGCATCTCGCGGAAGAGCCGCTCGCCGTCTTATCAGGAGCGCTACCTGTGGCTGCCGTTGCAGGCGACTGCGGGGCTGGCTGATGGCCGCACGTATACGGGTAACGTGGAGCTCGACCCCGAGGTTGCCCATGAGGTCGAGTTTGGTCTCGATTGGCGTCGGGGAGACTTCACGGTAGCGCCGCGCATCTTCTATCGAGATGTATCTGACTACATACAGGGAACGGCGTCAGGCAACATGGCTGCTGTTATGTTCGTGCAGATGATGAACATGATGAACGGCACCAGCAACGCAGCGCCGCTCGAGTTCAACAACGTTGATGCAACCTTCTACGGTTTCGACGTGGATTGGGCTTACCAGCTCAGTGAAAGGTGGTCGCTGGAGGGGGTTGTGAATTTTGTGCGCGGAGAGCGGGACGACGTCAACGACGATCTCTACCGGGTGGCAGCGCCGAACGCGTTTCTGGCGGTTAACTACGAAGCGGAACGCTGGGGGCTCACGCTCGAAAGTTTCGTCTATGACAGTCAGGACAACGTGTCAGAGACCAACAGCGAAACCGAAACAAATGGTTACACGTTGCTGAATCTGAAAGGACACTGGCTGATGGCGGAGGGCCTGAAGCTCGGGTTCGGCGTCACGAACCTCGCTGACCGTGACTATGCCGATCATCTGGGTGGCATTAATCGGGTGCGGGGTAATGCGGATCTTGCGGTGGGCGAGCGGCTTCCGGGATATGGTCGGAGCCTCTTTGCGAGACTCGACTACAGCTGGTAATACGAAGGGAATCAGCCGGTGCCGTCAGGCACCGGCGTTTCAATCCGCTTTCAGGCGCCCGTAGATGGGTTTCCCGGGATAAACCCCTTCAACCAGTTCGCCGTCTGCAATAACAGCCACGCCGCCGACGAGCACGTATTCGATGCCTTCGGAGTATTGTCGTGTATCCACGTATGTTGCTTTGTCGATGACTCTTGCGGGATCGAACAGCGTCAAGTCAGCGTCCGCGCCTATCTGGACCCGACCTTTGCGCCGCATTGCGGGCGCTATGGCTTCCAGCCGACGGGCCGGCAGAAGCGTCATTTTCGACAGTGCGGTCATCAGGTCCAGCGCTTCGGTCTCTCGGACATAGTAACCGAGGACCTTTGCGTATGTGCCGGCGCCGCGCGGATGAGCAGCCCCCCAGGCGAAGGAAATGCCGTCTGACGCAACGATGACGTCGGGTTGGCTCACAATCCACGCGTTGGTGGCCTCGTTGCGGCCGTGGATGATCACCGCGCCGCCTTCCGCGCGGTATTTCTGGAACGTCTCCGCCGTCAAACGTTCACCCGTTGCGGCCCATTGCAGGAGCCCATAGTCACCGTCCCAGTTGTCGAACAGCGCACTCTGGATGAGCGTGGAACCTGCGGTATATGGATAAGACTCCGTGGTGACGTCGAGACCTGCCTCGCGGGCCGCGCGAATCATCGCAAGCGCCGGGCGCGCGGATTCGTTGGTGCTGGAGTTGAGATGCACGATGTGCAGCGCGGTCCCCGTGGTCAGCGCGTTGCTCACAACCTCCTGTATCGGTGCCAGCAGATCACCGCCCATTCGTTCAGCGCCGCGCATATGCACGAATACCGGGGCGCCGATTTCTGCCGCTAGCGCAAACGCCCGGTAGATCTCGGCGTGGCTTGCGCCAGGTGTATAGGTGATGCCGAAGCCGAAGCCGAGCCCACCCTGACGCATGCCTTCGCGCATCAGCTCGAGGGCATAGGTAAGCTCTGTCTCCGATACGGGGCGCCGCGCGGACGCGGCGCCAAACGCGCTCTGGAAGTAGGCCGCGAGATTTGCGGTGACGTCTTCGCGACCCTCAACCGCCGCGTGACGCGCAATGACGTGGCTGACCGTCGATCCGTAGTTCAGGAGGGCTTTCCCGGCGCGCATCTCGTAGAAACGCGCGATGGGCCAGGTGCCGATTTCGAGCTCGAGCGCGGTGGTGACACCGTCCGCTGCTTGAAAGCGGTTACTGGGTAGATCCTGTCCATGGGCGTGCAGATCAATGAAGCCGGGTGCCACCACCAGACCGGTAGCGTCGATGGTCTGGTCCGCGTCAGGCACGGTCTCGCTGATGTCGACGATTCGGCCATCCTCGACGAGAACATGGCGGATGGCGTCGAGGCCGCTCTCCGGATCCATGACGCGCCCGCCGACAATCGCCAGGCTGTCGGCTGCGACATGCAGTGACGCGCTCAGCACCCACGCCGTCGCGGCGAATCTCAGCAGGAAGGCATTGATCTGCATTGGTCGACTCCGCTAGTGCACACGCTCCGACTCAGATTCGAACGGCACCCCGTTGGGTGGCTCTGGCGGGGGCTCGGTGAAGATGTACGGTGCACTGAAAACGGCGGTATCTCCGCCCGGTGCCCACCAGATCCAGATGGCGCTCACGGGTTCGTCGCTGAGATTCGTCATCTTGTGCATCTGGCCGGGTTTCGTGTAGATGGTACTGCCGCCTGTGACCTCACGGCTCTGCTCGCCAACCTGCCACAGCGCTTTGCCGGAGAGCAGGTGGTAGATCTCGGGCGCGTCGTGTTTGTGACCGTGGTAGGTCGCCCGGGGGGCCAGCTCCCATAGACCAAACTGGACGTCTTCAGCGTCGATCTGTCCACCTTCGATGCCGCCGACCAGCGTCTTCCAGCGAGCCACGTTGAATTGGTTGACCTTCCAGGTCACGTCGTCAGCTTCGATGAAGGGTCCATCAATTGCCGGAGGTGTTTCGGCGTACGCCGGCATGGCGGCGAGCAGAACGAATGTGATCAGCAGGCGGATGACTAGTTCTCCTTCACGTGGGTGCGGTAGCGCTGCCAGAGCGCTTCGCGGTGTTTCAGGGGGTCCGCAAGCGTGTGGGCGCGTGCGTTCTTGACTTCCTCGGCGGTAAACGACCCGAAGTCAGGCGCCAGCGTGTCGGCGTTGAACTCGGTCAGAATCCAGTTGATGATGTCGGCGAGCTCAGCGTCCGTCACGGGTGCCTGGGAAGCGCCGGGCACACGAACCAGGTAGTCGCGGCCGCCTTCAACTTGAATGATCCTGCCAAGCTCGTCACGCAGGCTCGGCACCTCCGGTGGCGTGCCGCTGCCGTCCATCAGATGGCAACCGCCGCAGTGCAGCAGATACGTTGCACGATTGTCGGCGAGGCTGACAGCGGGGACCAGCAACAGGGCAGACAGCCAGAGTCTCACGCGCATACGTCAGGTGGTGGCTTCGCCCAGGACAATCGCTACGGTGCAGTGATAGCTGCGGCTTTCCGTGCCGAAACACCACAGAATGTCGTTGGCTTTGGCCGGCGAATAGACCGGCAGGTCACGTTCCGACCGATGGCAGAAGCAGCGGTTGCAGGTCGCTTTGCCGCAGCAGTCGTTGTAGGAAATCAGATAGTCTTTGTCGTCCACCGGGTTGTGGCAGGTGCCAATCCACGAAATGGGAGAGGGTTCAGCCCCCGGCGGGCAGGTGGTGACGGATCCGCCGCAACAGGTACAGAGCGTGCCGCCAAGCGCGCAGTAGCGCCAATAGTCGCAGCTCTGGGGGTCGCCGAGTTCTTTCGGACCTTCAGCATTCGCCCGGGATACGGGCAGCAAAGGCAGGGTGCTCGCGCCAACGAGTACCGCGCCGAGACGACCGAGGAAGCGGCGGCGCGAGCTGCGCCTGGCGAGGTTGCGGCTGGAATGCGCGACGGTGTCATCCAGCCAGCCGAGCATACGCTCCGTAATGTTCATTAACCGTATCCTCCAGTCAAAAACCCTGCAGAAGTCCGGGCGCCCAGCCGACTTCGCTGATGGTTCGCACGAGCGTCAGCGTCTCCACGTCAAACACGTACAGCTGCATGTCATCGCCGGTAACTGTCAGGAGCGGCGCGTCGTTCTGGCTGACAAACAGGTTGGTGCCGGGATGCTCGAGAGATAGACGTCCGATTCTGCGTTCGGCGCTGCGGTCGAAGATCCAGACTTCGCTGCCGGCGCTGTCGTGGGAAAACTCACCGTCTGCGTTAACCAGGACAAACAACAAATCCTGGCTTTCGTGATATGCAATAAACTGGCCGCCGCCGGGACTCCAGCTGTCAGTCTTGTCGTCGTCCGTCAACAGAGACCATGGTTCGGAAATGTTGATGTCGTCGCCGTCCACGGTGACGTCGAATACCTGTCCCTGATAAGAGGTCAACAACCATCCTTCGGGTGTTTGTACGGGCTTGTCGAATACCGGGTCGTCTTCGATCGAAAAGAACTTGCGGCTGCGGACCCGCTGAGATTCATCGCCGTTGGCGTCCACTCGAATGAGCTGCAGGCTGCCATCGCCGCAGATCTGCAGAAATCCACGGTTGGCGGTACCCATGATCAGAGCGCAGCCGGGGGTGGAGATCTCGCTGGCAAACTCCCGATCTTCGACATCGACCAGACTGACGGAGGCGGCGGGCGTCATGTTGTAGACCGCAACGTGGCGTTGATCGTCCAGGAGCTCAATGTATTGCAGAAATCCCAGCGCCGCGATCTTCTGCGGTAACTCCACCTCGCCAACCGGTGCCAGGGTCGTCATGTCATAGATCGTCAGCAGGTCCGTGCGCTCTCCGCGCGGGCCGCGGGAATAGAACGACTCCGCGGCATAAAGCTCACCGGCGTCAACGCGGGTTTCGACCGCCGGTGTGAAACGCGAAAGGGAAAGCAGACCCTGCATGTCTCCGGTTGCGGTATCGAAAACGTACGCCGGTCCCAGCGCGCCGTGCACCATGAGCCAGGTGGACGCCGGTTTGGCCATTGTTGATGTGCCGATGGTCTCGGGCTCGATGTTGGCCATCGAAGTCGAAGCCACCAGAAGCAGCAGCCATCCTGATCGACGCATGCATCCCTCCGTGTCATGCGATGAAGCCTGAGGACTCTAGCCCAGAGCGCAGTTTCTGACAATCAGCGCGCGGCGCCGGCGAGGCGCGAGCAGCAAACGACGTCGTTTGCTGTCGGCCACCGAGAAAGCGCATCAGGCATCGTTGCGTGGGGCTCACGAGCCTCGGTAAGCTGTGCCCGGACAACACTGTGATCCAAAGAGAGGAGATACACCTATGAGCGAAGAACAAGCGGTGCTCGTCGAGCGACGGGACCGGGTGATGGTCATCACGCTGAATCGACCGGAGGCGATGAATGCCATCAACGGCGCGTTGTCGAATGGACTGCTCGAAGCCGTTCGTGAACTCGATGGCGATGATTCACTCACCGCGGGAGTCATCACCGGCGCCGGGCGCGGTTTCTGCTCGGGTATGGATCTGAAAGCGTTTGCCCGCGGCGAGGATATTGGACCGCTGACCACGTTTATCCGCGAAGGCTGCAGCAAACCGCTCATTGCGGCCATTGAAGGCTTTGCGCTGGCCGGAGGATGTGAAATTGCGCTCACCTGCGACCTCCTCGTGGCAGCCAAAGGCGCCAAAATAGGCATTCGGGAGGTCAAGGTTGGCCTGTTCGCCGCCGCGGGGGGTGTTTTTCGTCTCCCGGCGCGGGTTGGCTACACGCGAGCCATGGAAATGGCCATCACGGGCGAGCCCATTACGGCGGAAGCGGCGATGGATGCCGGCATGCTGAGCGAGTTGACGGAGCAGGGCGGTGCGCTCGAGGCGGCCATCGGATGGGCTGAGCGGATAGCGGAAAACGCCCCGCTTGCGGTTGCCGCCTCCAAGCAGCTGGTCCGCGCCGCGGCACAGGGCAACGACGAAGAGACGTTGTGGAAGATGCAGGAGCCGCTGTCGAAAAAAGTGTTCAGCTCCAACGACGCCAAAGAAGGTCCGGTCGCCTTCGCTGAGAAGCGCGCGCCGAACTGGACGGGTACCTGATCCGCTCACTGTCCGGAAGACCCGCCACGCGGCCGCTGTGACGGTGGCGCTGCGTTCCCGACCATCGTGGATGTGCCGACGATGTCAGTCGATCGTCGCAATCCATTCCATCTGCATGTCGATCATCTGGCGCAGCAGCTGGTCCGGAGGGTCGATGGCCAGGCGGTCGATGTTGGTGGGCAGGGCCACCGCGCCGTGGAGCCCCGCCCACAGCGTCTGGGCAATCCTGCCGGGGTTCCCCTTGCGGAATTCACCGGCTTTCTGACCGTCCGCAACGGCGCTTTGCAGCATCGAGAAGAGACGATCCCCCGACAATTCTCTCCGCACCGGCTTGTCATGAGCCTCCGGACGAATATAAAGAAACGCGCCCCGGTAAACCGAGTGGTTCCGGGTGGCAAAGCGCGCATACGCCTCGAGCAGTCGGCGCAGACGCCGGTCTGGTTCCGGCGTCTGGTCGACAATCTCCTCCAGCTCACCAAGAAGGCGCATGAGGGGCTCTTTCCACAGTGACTGGAGCAGCTCGGTGAGGTTGTCGAAATAGGAATAGATGGTGCCGGTGGATACACCTGCTTTTTGTGCGATGGCACGCACCGAGATATTCGCCACCCCGTTGCTCGTGAAGAGTTCTGATGCCGCCTGACGGATCTTGCGGCGTGTTTCCTTACGTTGCTCCTCTGTGAGTGCGGGTCTGGCCATGTCGAATACCCTATCCCCACGATCGGGCGGGTACAAGCTGCCGGCACAGCCTCGCACTGGCCTGAGCCACGATTAAGTGATTGAATGATTGAGAAATGCATCCAACCAGAGAGAAGGACCCACATGATCGATTTTGAGATTCCGGAGGACGCCAAGGCGGTTCGCAACAAGGTGCGCACGTTCGTGCGCGAAGAATGCCACCCGGCTGAAGAAACATGCACCGCGGAGAACTTTGAGGAAACCCTGGCGGGCCTGCGTGAAAAGGCGCGCGGCCAGGGGCTGTGGTGTCCCTTCGTGCCGACCGAATACGGCGGTATGGGGCTCGGTCCGTTGGCAAACGCGTTAGTGCAGATGGAGCTCGGCGAGAGTTTTCTGGGCGCGCTGTCTCTGAACACGCAGGGACCTGACGATGCCACCATGCTCACGCTGATGGAGCATGGCACTAACGAACAGCGCGAAAAGTATCTGACACCTCTCCTGAACGGTGAGAAGCGAATTTGCTACTCCATGACGGAGAAGGCCGCGGGCGCGGACGCCACAGGCATGCAGACGAGCGCCGTTCTCGATGGCGACGAGTGGGTGCTGAACGGCGAAAAGTGGTTCAGCTCATCGGCGGATGTGGCTGACATCGCCGTGGTGATGGCCAAAACCGATCCCGACGCGCCGCGTCATGAGCAGTACAGCACGTTCATCGTCGAGCTGCCGAATCCGGGATATCAGATCATTCGTAACATCGATACGATGCAGCCGCATACGGATCTTGGCCTCAAGCTCGGCGCGTCCCATTCGGAAATCAAAATCGACAATCTGCGCGTGCCGCGGGAAGCGATCCTCGGTGGCCGCGGGCAGGGCTTCAACATGGGCCAGCATCGCCTGGCTTACGGCCGCCTTCGCCACGGCATGCACAACGTTGCCATGGCCCAGCGCGCGCTGGATCTGGCGGCTGAGCATGTCGTCCAGCGCGAGACGTTCGGCAAACGCCTGGCGGACCGCCAGGGTGTACGCTGGATGCTGGCTGACTGTGCGGCCGAGATCTACAAAGCGCGCCTGATGCTCCTGCATATCGCCTACAAGGCGGAGAAGGGGATGGACCTGCGGCAGGAAAACGGCATTGCGAAAGTGTTCCTTGCCAACATGGTGCACCAGGTTGTCGATACGGCGTTGCAGCTGCACGGTGCGCTCGGCTACAGCCACGACACACCCCTTGCGCGCTGGTACGTGGGCATTCGCTCGCAGCGCCTGGTTGATGGCCCCGATGAGGTGCATCGCTGGCGCACGGGCGCCAACGTCATCAAGGCCTTCGAGAAAGACGGCACCACGGCCGCAGCCTGCGGCGGCGAGTTGTTCGAATAGCCTGACCTATGGGGTGGATCAGGGGCGCTGCGCCTGGCTCACCCGATGCACCGCCTGGGCGGGAACGGACAGCGCGTCGATGAGATAGGTCTTCAACGACTCTGGATAGGGTTGGCGATCCAACGCGTCACGCATACACCCGAGCCACTGATCCCGTTCCGCCACCGTCACGTTCAGATGTTGATGAGCGCCGGGAATGCTGATGCGTCCGTATTTCTCGGTGTAGCGGCGCGGTCCGCCCATCCAGCCGCACAGAAACCGTGCCAGCTTGTCGACTGAGATGCTGATGTCTTCCGGATGCCAGGAAAAGATGGTCCGATACGCCGGATTCGAGGCCATGATGTCGTAGAAATCTTCGACCAGGGCTCGAATGCCGGCCTCCCCGCCAGCGGCCTGGAAGGTTGCGTCACCTTCGCCGTAGTTCGCCGCATCCGACATGTCTGATCTCACAGTTTGCAGAGTGAAATTGTACACGCCGCTTGCCTGTGCCTGTAAATAGGGGTATATACACGTTTTTTATGGGTAGATACCCCTAATGAGCGAAGAAACCTGTCTGTGCATCGACCTGCGCGGCGCGGCACAGAATCTGACCCGGCGCTACGACGCCGCCCTCGCGCCTGCGGGTATCTCAGTCACCCAGTTCTCACAATTACACACCATTCAGATGCTGGCGCAGCCGACGTTGCAACGCGTTGCCGAGGCGACGGGTCTCGACCGCAGTACGCTCGGGCGCAA
The DNA here is from genome assembly GCA_028285415.1 of Pseudomonadales bacterium. GTDB lineage: Bacteria > Pseudomonadota > Gammaproteobacteria > Pseudomonadales > Azotimanducaceae > UBA4421. The sequence goes on along the minus strand of JANQPF010000009.1, from coordinate 66,464 downwards.
CGTGCGCGTGCTGGAAGCCGCCGGCATGGTCAGCATGTCGGCGGGGGAAGATGCGCGGACCCGTGTCATCAAAGTCACCCGCAAAGGCAGGCGCGCGTTTCAAAGAGCCGTGCCGCTGTGGTCGGGCATGCAGAACGAAATGAAAGCGCAGCTTGGGGGCGAGCGTTACACGCTTCTCAAGGAGCTGCTCTCAGACCTGAAATACATACCGGAATCCGTTGGAGGGACATCATGAGTGAAGCGGTAGAGACCAGGTACTCCGTCTGTACGATCTGCGACATCGGTTGCCAGCTGCGTACGGAAGCCGTCGATGGCAAGGTGACGCGTGTCATCGCCCACGACAACCCGATGCTCGCCCAGAACATCTGTTTCAAAGGTGTCACCGCACCGGAGATTCACAACCACAAAGATCGCCTGCGCGTGCCGCTCAAACGCGTCGGCGAGCGGGGTGAAGACAGGTGGGAGGAAATCTCATACGAGCAGGCGATGGACGAGATTGCCGAACGCCTGCGGGCGGTGGTGGATAAATACGGCCCGGAGAGCTTTGCAGTTTCCACGTCCGGCTGGAACACGCAGAGTACGCACAGCCTGGATCGGCGCTTCATGAATCTGCTGGGCTCCCCCAACTGGATCAGCGGGGTGGCGCTTTGCGCCGGCAACACCGCTGCCGTCAATCGGCTGACCTACGGCTGGTTTCCGCAGCCGGACTTCGCGAACACGAAGTGTATCGTGCTCTTCGGTCACAACCCGCGCAAACACTCGTGGACGCCAATCTACAATGCCATCAACTTCGCGCGTTCCCAGGGGGCCAAAGTCATTGTCCTCGATCCGAGAGTGTCGGATCAGGCGGAAACCGCGGACCTGCACCTGCGCCTGCGCGCCGGTACCGATGCGGCCATGTGCCTTGGCTGGCTCAAGGTCATCTTCGACGAAGGACTCTACGACAAAGCGTTCGTGGAGGAGTACTGCACGGGCTTCGATGCGCTGCAAGCCCGCGTTGACGAATACCCGCTCGAGCGGGTGGAAGCGATCACCGGCGTTGATCGCAAACTCATCGCCGAAGCGGCGCGCATGTACGCGACGGCAGAAGGGGCGGTCATCCCGTGGACGCCCATCACGGATCAGCAGGTTTCGTCGACTTCCGCCATCCGTCTGCACTCGATTCTGCGCGCGGTGACCGGCAACCTCGATGCCCCGGGTGGAGAATCTCTCGGCGGTTTCAATCCCGGCTATATTCCCGAGTCCGAGCTCGGACTGCACGACGCGCTGCCGTTGGTGCAGAAAGAGAAACAGCTTGGCTACGACGATCACCCGGCGTTTACCTACCGGGTGGCGGAGATGCTGAAAGAACCCACCGAACGCGTGTGGGGCTACCCCTACGCGGACCTTGTCATGGGCTGCCAGATGGCAAATCCCACGAACGTGTTTCGCGCCATGGCACATGAGGATCCTTACCCGGTCAAAGCGTTCTTTGCACTCGGCAACAACGCCCTTCTCTCCTATCCCAATCAGCACCAGATTTTGAAAGGCATGATGAATCAGGAGCTGATCGTTGCGCACGAGCTGTTCATGACGCCTACCGCAATGCTCGCGGACTACGTGCTGCCGGGCGACGTTTTTTCCGAGCGCAATCACGTAGCGGACTCCTGGAGCTGGGGAACGCGTCTGACCCTTTCGCAGAAAGCGGTCGAACCTCCGGCACAGGCGTCGAGCACGTTTCAGTTCTGGCGCGACCTGGCGCACCGCTTCGGCTACGGTGAGCATTTCCCGTGGCAGAGTATCGAAGAGATACTCGATCACCGCCTGTCGCGCTCCGGGCGGAGCTTCGCTGAGTTCGAGGCGGAAACCTATATGGAAGCGCCGCCACCGAATCTTCACAAGTACCGCAACGTGGGTTTCGCCACCCCGTCGGGCAAGGTGGAGCTCTTCTCGAGCGTGCTGGAAGCGCTGGGTTTCGACCCGCTGCCGTATCATCGCGAAGGGCCCGAAGTTTCCGCTGACTATCCTTACCGCGTCTTTACCGGGGTACGGGAAGATCCGTTTTTCCAGACCGGTCAGCGCAACATCGAATCTTTACGTGCGCGGACGCCGTCGCCGAAGATCTTTCTGCATCCCGAGGACGCCGAGCGCGAAGGCGTACAGGACGGTGACTGGGTGCGGCTCGAAACCGAGCATGGCACGGTAACCGCCAAGGTATCCGTCCAGGCATCGATGAAAGAAGGGCATCTGCGCGTGCCTCACGGCTGGTGGTATCCGGAGCTGCGCGGCACGGCGGAACTCGCGGGTGCTTTCATCTCGAGCGATGCGGTGCTCTGTTCGGATGATGACGAGTATCTCGATGTGGAGCAGGGCATACCCCATTTCAAAGGATTCCCCGGCCGTATCGTCAAGACCAATGCGCCGGCAAACATGTCGGAGATGGTGCTGCAGGGCTAGCGGGGCTACACAGATAGACGGTATGCGCTAAAGTGGTCGGCTCAATTGTACTGGAGCCAACATGCCGACCATCAGTGAAGACCCTCGTCTGGACCCGCGAATCAAAGCCATCATGGGCGCGTTCCCGGCCGCCGCGTCGCAGGGTGACGTCGAGTCCCGCGAAGCCCTCCTCGAGGAAGTCAACGCACCCGAGGCCCTTGAAAGGCAGGCGGCGATGACTGCAATGATGGAGATGCTCGACAACGAAGAGATTGCCCCGTCGGCGGGGCTTGACGTTGCTACCCACGAGTTCACCTCGAGCCCCGACGGCAATACCGTGAAAGTCCAGTTCATTCGTCCGGAGGGCACAGACGTATTGCCCTGCGTGTACTACATCCATGGCGGCGGTATGCAGTTCATGTCCTGTTATGACGGTATGTACCGTTCCTGGGGACGAATCATCGCGCATCAGGGCGTGGCGGTGGCCATGGTTGATTTCCGCAACGCCCTGCAGCCTTCTTCCGCGCCTGAAGTGGCGCCCTACCCGGCGGGCCTGAACGACTGTGTGTCGGGCCTCAAATGGCTGGTCGACAGCGCTGCCGGGCTCAACATCAATCCGGCACACATCATCGTTGCGGGGGAGAGCGGTGGTGGCAACCTCACGCTGGCGACGGGCATGAAGCTGAAGCAGGAAGGCAACCTCGGATTGATTCGCGGTCTCTACGCCCTCTGCCCGTACATTGCCGGTGAATGGCCTCAGGAGCGGCTCGCTTCTTCGGTAGAGAACAACGGTATTCTCCTCGACCTCCATGACAACCGTGGCCGGATGGCTTACGGCATCGATGCTTTCGAGGCGAAAGACCCGCTGGCCTGGCCGCTGTTTGCGGACGAAGAAGACGTGGCGGGGCTGGTCCCGACCGTGATCAGCGTCAACGAATGTGACCCGCTACGCGATGAGGGTATCGAGTTTTACCGTTTGCTGTTGCGAGCGGGCGTGTCTGCCCGCTGCATTCAGGTCATGGGCACAAGCCACGGGATTGAAATCTTCTCAGCGGCGTGTCCGGATGTGAGTTATGCAACCGCGGCCAGCATTGCGGAGTTTTGCCACACCATCTGAACGGCGAGGGAATCATGGCTGCGCCAATTTACGGAACTTGCCACGCAAACTTCTCTGCGGTACGTGAAGCGTTCGTCTCCAACCTGGACGCCTTCGGCCAGCTGGGGGGGCGTGTGGCCGTCATTCACGAGGGTGAAACCGTCGTCGATCTCTGGGGCGGCTATGCGTCTGAAGCTCGAGATGAGGAGTGGTCCGCTGATAGTCTGGTGTGCTGCATGTCGGTGACCAAGGGTGTGGTTGCGCTGGCAGCGCACCTCCTCGTGGAACGGGGGCTTCTCGATTACGACGCACCGGTTGCAAGCTACTGGCCCGAGTTCGGCGCTGCCGGGAAAGCGGAGATCACGGTGCGTGATGCCATGTCTCATCGCGCCTCCCTTGCCGTTCTCGATGACGCCGAGCCCGGCGACGTGCTCGATTGGAATGTGATGGTCTCGAAGATTGCAGCTCAGGCCCCCAACTGGCCGATCGGCACGGACGAAACCTATCACTCGGTCACGATCGGCTACATCACCGGGGAGATCGTTCAGCGGATTGATGGTCGTCCAATCGGGCAGTTTATTCGTGAGGAGCTTTGTCAGCCGCTGGGCGCGGATTACCTCCTGGGATGCGACGACGACGACCTCCCTCGGATTGTGGCCCATGTGAATAATCCCGCGAGTGAGCTCATGAACGGTGGCCTCATCAACGAGGAAACGGCTGTGCAGTTTCGTCCGTTTCCGCCCGATCCCGGGTTCATGGGTTCTGACGAGTTTTTTCGCCTGGGTTTTCCATCGGGGGGCGGTGTGGCCCATGCACTTGCCTTGGCCAAGCTCTTTGCACCGTTCGCGGAGGACGGCACATACAACGATGTGACGCTCTTTTCACCGTCCACGATCGCTGCCGCTTCGGCAGAGCAGTGGCACCACGCTGACTCCATGTTCGGCAACGACTTCCGTGTGGCCGTGGGACTTTTACTGGACAACCCGTTTAACTATTGGGGCAGGGAGGGGAACGTGGGCACGGCCGGTGCCGGTGGCTACGGCGCGTTTGCGGATCCGGCAAACCGTATCGCTTATGGATTTACGCCGAATCGGTATACGTCGGGCTACGGGCTCGGCGATGAGCACAAGCGCCTCGTGGACGCGCTCTACGCCTCGCTCTAGGTCAACTCACGCACCATCAGCGAGAAACGTTTCGTATTGCTTGGCCATCAGCGTTTTCTCCCAGGTGTCGCAGACGTTTGCGGAGAGGAACGATGGCCGTGCCTGCATGCCTTGCCAATAAGCGGCAAGCCGAGGTGTAAACAGGCTGTCTGCTTTGATGAAGTGCACGCGGGCCAGGAGTGCGGTCGCGACAATGTCCGCAAGCGTATAGCTCGATCCCACGGCAAATTCGCGACCGTCGGCCAGGTTTGCATCGAGGGTATCGAGAAGCACCTGGATCTGGGTTTCAACGTTGGCAAGCAGCTGCGGATTGTCCAGGAGACTGAAGTCGCGCAGTTTGATCTGCTCGAGCTTGGCGTGTGCCGCCTCCGCCAGCTCCGGATCCCGGCTGAGCGCTTCGAGCTTTGCCAGCGTGACGTCGGTTTTACCCTGCAGGATAAAGCGCTTGAGCGAATCGCTTTTCGACACCAGGTTACCGAACGTAAAGACGCCGATCGCCATGAAGCTGTCATAGAAGCCGTTGATGAACACGTCGATGGCGGCGCGGGCATCAGCGGGGTACAAACCCGCCTCCGGGTGTTTATCCGCGAGGAAAAACAGGATGTCTTTGCTGTCGCCAATGGTCGCATCGCCGTATCGCATGACCGGCACGGTCATCGACGGCTGTATGCGCACAAACCAGGGATCGTAGTTTTCCATGGCATACTCGATGTCGACGCTGACGTCCTCGGCATCGCTCAGGCCGTGTTCCTGCACGGCCAGCCGACAGATCTGGGAGCAGATGGACACGTCGGCGGTATAGGTGGTTATCCGGTTGGCGGTGCTCATCGGTGCGGTCCTGAAAGCTGGTGCGTGTTTGCCCCCGGCAGGGAGAGGGCAACAGAGTCGGGTTCGACGGGCTGAGAGAGATTGCACCCGACCCTTAATATACTACGCCTCGAAGGACCGTTTGGGGAGGCTTCTCAAATCCTGATGTGGCTCTACAATGCGCGCGCTGTGGTGCTGGGGGAGATGCATGGCTGAGCGATCGGTCCAGAAATACGTGTCGGGAAAACGTCTGCTCAAAGACCTGACGGACAATCCGGCGCTGCCGGGATTCGTCAGAAGTCTGGATCCGCCGGTGCTTAAGCAGCTGATCGACAAGATTGGTGTAGAGGATGCAGCACCGCTGGTTGCACTCTCTGAACCGACCCAGCTGGCAGAAGTATTGGATGAGAGCCTCTGGAAAAGCGCCGTTCCCGGGGCGCCGGAGACGTTTGATCCCATCGAGTTCCTGCGTTGGCTCGAGGTCATGCTGGAGGTGGGTGATGAGTTTCTGAGCGAGCGGATCGAGTCCCTGGACGAAGACCTGCTGGCCGCTGCCTTCCACCACTATTTCCGCGTTGTGGATCTCTCCATCAAGATTTTCGAGGATGACGATGGCCCGGCCAAAGTGCATGAGGCGGCAAGCTCCGCGGAGTCCGCTGGCCTCTACGGCAGCTATGAGGTCAAAGCCAGGTTTGATGACGAATGGGTCACGCTGTCACCCATGCTCGATGCGCTCTATCTCGAGCACCCGAAGCTTCTGTACGCATTGCTCGGACGCTGCTGCGCTGCCGGCGCGTTTACCGAAAGCAGGGCGCCCAGCCTTGCGGAACTGGATGCCGCTGACCGCCACGCGCGCGGGCGTGAAACTCGGGGATTCGTCGATCCGGTTGCGGCCAGGGCGTTGCTAGAAACAGCCTGTGCGTCCTCGCTCGATGAGCTCACGGCAGAGTCTGCGTATGACCTCGACACGGTCCGTTACTTCACGATTGTCGAACGGGCGCGGGAGCAGGCGTTTGCAGAAAAACGTGCGGCGAGGACACCGCCGGCTGATGATGAGGAAGTGGACGAGGGTGATATTAACGAGCTCGAAACCATTGTGGCGGGTGTCATCGACGACAATCGGTCGCGGCCGGTTGCGCTGTTGACCGGACCGGAGGCGGCAAGCTCACCGTTGCAAGCGGCGCTCACCGAGCTCGGGCAGACGGACCCGGACGCCCAGGCTGCGCGTCTTGCCGAGGTCGTCTATCTCTCGAACGTGCTGATCGTGGGGTGGTCGCTGGACGGCAAAGCGATCGCAGAAAAAACGTCGGTTGAGATTGTCATGGCCACTGCAAGCCTTGGCCTCGACTATCTGGGTTCGGCGGATCCTCTCCAGGAGCTGGTATCAGAGCCGGGGCTCATCCGCCTATTCCGCATCGGCTGGCAGGTCGTTCAGGGCCTTCCGGTCAGCGTTGCCAGGCGGCTGCAGCGGGTGCTGGATGCCCTCGATTTTACCCAGTCGCGGCGCGCGTGGATGTTTGCAGAGGTGCGCGCCGAGATCGGGAAACCCGAGTTTCTCGCGGGCATTGAAGCGGCGGATTTCGACACCGCACATGAATCATTGCACATGATGTCGCTGCTGCTGCCGTTTGCGGCGTGCGCGCAGCTACGGGCCCTGGTGAACGATCTTCCCCGGATTGTTGCCGAGGTGTCGGATGATGATGAGCCTGAAGTGACGAAGTTCTCCTTTTTTACCTCCCTGGACGACCTGGATGAAGTTGATGCATTGTTCGACCTGATCGGGCAGAACTGGAGCGGATGATGAAATGTGTTGTGCTGCTATGGGCACTTATCGCGGCCCCAATGGCGTTTGCAGAGGAGATCAAGCCGGGCATCCTGCGCACGCCGGAAGCGCGTTTTGCCGGTCTCGAAGAGTATCCGTTTGCACCGAACTACATGCAGATTGAAGACCTGCGCATCCACTATCTGGACGAAGGGCCGGCGGACGGCGAGGTCATTCTGCTCATCCACGGCGAGCCCACCTGGAGCTATCTTTTCCGCAAGATGATTCCTGTGTTCGTCGACGCCGGTTACCGGGTGGTTGCGCCGGATCTTCCCGGCTTCGGCAAATCCGACAAGTACGATGATGAAGCAGCTTACAGCTATGTCATGCAGGTTGGATTCATGCGTCAGCTGGTTGCCAACCTTGATCTACGCAACGTCACGTTCTTCGGACAGGATTGGGGCGGTCTGATTGGTCTCAGGGTGGTGGCGGCCGAGCCGGATCGCTACGCCCGCGTGGTCGTCTCGAACACGGGTTTGCCGTCAGCGTCCGGGCTACAGGGATGGATCGGCTATCCACTCTTTCGACTTGCGGTTTGGTGGGAGGGTCCCATGACCATGGAAGAGCTGCGGTCCAACGTGACGTTTCCGCGGTGGGTCGCCTACAGCTACCACGTCGACGATCTGCCCATCGGCGAGCTGATGGACTTCATGGGCGGCGAAAGCAATCTGCGCGCTGCCTATGAAGCACCTTTTCCGGAACAGCGGTACAAAGCTGCGGCGCAGATCATGCCGTACCTGGTGCCGTCGCAGCTGAGGGAAAACGAGGCCGTCTGGGAATCTGTTTACGAGCAGTGGGACAAACCTTTCCTGGTGGCGTTTACCGATTCGGATCCGGTAACTGCCGGCGGTGAGCAGACGTTTCTGGACAGAGTGCCGACGGCACGGAACGTCACCATTCGCGGTGCGGGTCACTTCGTGCAGGAAGACGCCGGCCCCGAGCTTGCAGAGCTCATCGTGGACTTCATGCAGGACCGGGAATTGCCCGCTGAAACATTGATCCGCTAATCCCGTTTGACGAAAGCAACTTTGATGGCGCGATGCTTGATACGCCAGCCGTCATCGGTGCGTACGAATTCATCTTCGTACTCGCCGACGACAACGGGTCCATCAAGCGGCGAGAAGGAGCGGCCGGGCTCGCCGTCGTGACGATACAGGGTGAGATAAACACAGCCTTTTGCCCGGTTCTCGCTGATCTCGAACAAACGGAAGTTGTTGCACACGTGGCGCGACATGCGGCCTTTGTTGTCCTCCCGCGCCTGAAAACCCGCGCGTAGCTCATCGCGCCCTGTCATGGTGTTCTCCGGCGAGGTCCAGACCCCGTCATCGGTGAAGAGATCCGCGATCCGGCTGGCCTCGCCGTGGTCCACGAAGTGGCAGTAGTCGGTTACCAGTCGGTAGCAAGCGGCTTCGATCACGAGTCGTTCGCTGTCGTTCATATCATTGTCTCCAGCTACTGCAAGGGCGCGCCGGTAGCGGGTGCGCCCCGAGCCGCGTCGTCGGTCTCAACGAGTGCTGCCATCATTTGCTCGATCAATCGCGAACGGAGAATGCCGTCCTGTTTCAGATCGTTCATCTCATCGGGATCGGTAGAAAGATCAAACAGCTGTTCTTCTCCTTTGTTGTTGTAGGTATAGCGATGTTTGCCGCTGATGAGCGTGCGGGTTTTACCGGGAAACGGAGTGAGCTTGGCGGTGATGTTCGAGAGATCGTCCTCGATGAGCGCGTGTCCGCGTACCTCTGCCTGTGGGTCCGTAATGACCGGCGCCAGGCTGATTCCCTGTATGCCGTCGTAGGGTGCGAGATTGCAGAGGTCCATGAGCGTCACGCCCAGATCCACGCTTGATGCCAGCGAATCCGTTCGCGCAGCGCCGTTGCCCGGAACGTCGATCACCATGGGCACCTGTAGCGTGCCCCGGTAGTGCATGAAGCCTTTTAGAAAAAGACCATGATCACCCATCATGTCGCCGTGATCGCTGGTGAAGACGATGATGGTGTTGTCGCGGGCTCCGAGGTTGTCCAGGGTATCCAGAATTCGCCCGATACCGTGGTCGATCATTTCGATGGACCCGTAGGTCGCGGCGATCGCTTCTGCGAGCATCTCATCGTCACCACCGTATCCGCACGGAGCCACCCAGTTGCGCTGGTCTCTCGGGTGCATCTGTTTGAACTGCTGAAGATGTGCCGGTGCGTCAGTCAGCGGATCATGGCGTGACTGGGGCAGCACCATGTCTTCGGGTTTGTGGCGAAAGAACCAGTCCCCCGGGGGAGTCATGGGATGGTGCGGATCGGGAAACGAGCACCAGGAGAGCCACGGCTGTTGTTTCGCTTCGGCTTCGCGGATGAAATTGATGGTGCGTTCGGTGACGAAGGTGGTTGAGTGCAGCTCCTCGGGGTAGGGCGGCTGGTAAATCTGCCACCAGCGCTCGGAGATATGGTTGCCCCGCACCGCCTCGTCGTAATCGGTAAAGAGATCCTCTCGTCTGCCGCCCTTTGCCAGGGCCCATTGCAGGTGGTGACCGGTGATGCGCGCGCCGTGATCGGACGCAAGCTCAATGTGGCCGAAGCCGTAGAAGTCCTCCGGGTCTTCCGGCGATGCTTCGAGATAGCGCTCGTAGTTTTCGATTTCATCCCAGCCTGCAGGCAGCGTCGACGTTACTGCGCCTTCGCCGCGGTAAGGCACGACGGCGTTCCGTGAGGTGCCGTGTTGCAGATGTGACTTGCCGATGAGACCGGTAGCGTATCCCGCGCTTCTGAACTGCCTGACGAACGTGTTGGCATGCCAGTCGAGCGAACGGTCGTTGAAGATGACGCCGTGCGCGGAGGGCATCCGTCCGGTCATGATGGACGAGCGGTTGGGCATGCAGACGGGATTGGCAACCCAGGCGTTCTCGAACACAGTGCCGGCCGCGGCGATGCTGTCCATGTTGGGTGTGCGGACCACGGCATTACCCATGAAGCCGGTATGGTCGGCGCGCTGCTGATCCGTAATGATAAAGAGAATGTTCGGTTTGATCGTATGTTCTCCCGCGGATGCCTGGATGAGTGTGACAGAAGGTTCCGGTGGCTGCTACGCGCTGACGACCTGCTATGATGCCCGGCTTCGATCGAGGGGAATTTGATGGTCAGGCACAGCGTTACGGTTCTGGTGTTTGTCTTTGCAGCTTTGCCGGTTCAGGCGGAGACGGAGTGGGTATCGCTCTTCAACGGCAGGGATCTCACGGGATGGACGCCAAAGATTCGCGGACAGGAACCGGGTGAAGACAGGCAGAACACGTTTCGTGTCGTCGACGGTCTGCTGACGGTGTCCTACGCCGACTACGATGATTTCGACAACCAGTTCGGACACCTTTTCTACGAGGCGCCTTATTCCCGCTACCGATTGCGGTTGGAGTATCGTTTCATTGGGGATCAGGCACCCGGCGGCGAAGCCTGGGCCTTCAAGAACAGCGGCGTCATGGTGCACAGCCAGCCCCCGGAAACGATGCCCGCGGAGCAGACGTTCCCAATCTCGATCGAAGTTCAGTTTCTTGGCGGGCTGGGCGACGGTAAGGCACGACCCACTGCCAACATGTGCTCGCCAGGTACTCACATCGTTTACCGGGGTGAGTTCACGGAGACGCACTGCATCCCTTCCGCTGCGCCGACCTTTCACGGTGACGAATGGGTGCAGATGGAAGTGCTGGTTGATACGGACCAGCGGGTGGTGCACTACGTGAACGGCGAGGTGGTGCAGGAGTATGGCGGGCTCACCATTGGCGGCGGCGTGGTTGACGGCTACCTTCCTGAGATGAAGCCGGAGGGCAAACCGCTGACGTCAGGTTACATTGCACTGCAGAGTGAGAGTCATCCGGTCCAGTTCCGCAATATCGAGATCAAGACGCTCGATTGAGTCAGATTCAGGCGTGTCTTGCCCACGCCTTTTCACCAGGGGTGTATTCCACGCAGGGATCGAAGCGGCCCGGCGATTCGACGTAGCGCATCGCCTGGGTATAGCCAATCTCGGAGGTGAAGTAGCCAAGCACCGTCAATTCTTTGATGGGCCTGAAATAGTGCGTGCCACCCTCCGGATCCTGCGTGGTTTGTCGCAGCTGTGCTTCGTCCAGCGTCTCGAGTAGCGCAAGACGCTGCTCGGCGTTTGCGCCCATGAAGCCGGCGCCGTTTGCATCGTGACAGGCTGCCTCCAGGGCGTTCATGCCTTCACGGAAGGCCGCTTGTTCCTCCGGCGAATAGGTATCCGTCACCATCAGCGCCATGAATGACCCAACGCCGGCCGCCTTGGCGCCCGGCGTATCCGTTTCGGGGAGGATCGTGTCTGCCACCTCATCGAGCCAGGCGATGTCGGCGTCGCTGAACTCGCCGATCGCTTTGGTCTGCTCGTTGGTGGGTTCCTGCGGGGTTTCTCTCGAGCAGGCAGCAGCGAGCGTGGTTGAGCCCACCAGGCCGGCCCAGCCTGCGGCCACCAGAGCGCGTTCAATGACTTGTCTGCGGGTGAATTTGTTGTCCATTGTGCGTCTCCTCAGAGATTACGGCGATTCAGCTCGGCAACGGCATGGTCAGCCGCGCGCGCCGTGAGCGCCATATAGGTGAGGGAAGGATTCTGGTTGGCCGCAGACGTCATGCATGAGCCGTCCGTGACGAAAACGTTGGGTGCATCCCACACCTGGTTCCATTTGTTGAGCACCGAGCTTTTCGGGTCGCGGCCCATGCGGGCCGTTCCCATCTCGTGAATGCCTTGTCCCGGCGCGTACCCAACGTCGTAGGTAAAGACGTCCTTGACCCCGGCCGCCTCCAGCGTTTCCGCCATGTCGTTCATCATGTCCTTGCGCATGAGATGCTCGTTCTCGCCGATTTCGCAGTCGATGGCGAGGACCGGCTGTCCCCACTTGTCGGTCCGGCTCTCGTCGATTGAGATGTGGTTCTTGTGATCCGGCAGCATTTCGCCGAAAGCGGTAGCGCCGATGGTCCAGGCGCCCGGCTGAGAGAGGCTGTCTTTGAAATCACCGCCGACGCCAAGCTCGCGGACGGAGCGGGTCCAGTCTTCCCGTGAGGCGCCACCCTGATAGCCGAAGCCGCGCAGATACTCGCGTTTGTCGTCACCAACGTTGCGGTAGCGGGGAATGTAGAAGCCCGTCGGTCGCCGGCCGTAATAGTACTTGTCTTCCAGGCCGTCGATGCGCCCGCGCGCGCCAAGGCGGAAGTGATGATCCATCAGATTGTGGCCGAGCTCGCCGGAGCTGCTGCCGAGACCGCCGGGCCAGATGTCGGTTGCAGAACGCATCAGTAGCCAGGTGGAGTTCAGCGTGGACGCGCAGAGGAACACAATTTTTGACTGGTACTCGGTGGTATTGTTCGTGACCGCGTCCTGCACCCTGACGCCAACCACGCGCCTTTTGTCCGCGTCGTAGTTGAGCTCGGTGACAATGGCGAAGGGACGCAGCACCAGGTTGCCCGTTGCCATGGCCGCCGGCAGCGTCGAAGACTGCGTGCTGAAATAACCGCCGAACGGGCACCCCAGCCAGCAGGCGTTGCGAAATTGACAAGGGCTGCGGCCGGGCAGCGGTTGGGTGAGGTTGGCAACTCGTCCGGGAATCATGCGGCGGACGCCGTCAAACGCGGCCTTCAGCTTGTCGGCGACCAGCTCCTCGCCACAGTTGAGCGGCATGGCCGGTTGGAACTCACCGTCCGGCAGCTGCGGCAGGTTTTCTCTTGATCCCGATATGCCCGCAAAGCGCTCGACGTGGTCGTACCAGGGAGCAAGCTCCGCGTAGCGTACCGGCCAGTCCACGGCGATGCCTTCTCTGGCATTGGCTTCGAAGTCGAGATCACCCAGGCGGTAGCTTTGCCGCCCCCAGGTCAGGGAACGTCCGCCAACCTGGTAGCCACGGTACCAGTCGAAGCGTTTGATCTCGGTATACGGTGAATCTTGATCGGATGCCCACCAGTCGAGGTTTTTTTCGTTGAGTGGATAGTCACGCTTAAGCACCGGATACGCTTCTTCCATGGCATAGGTGCGCCCGCCGCGATGCGGGTACTCCCAGGGCGCCTTGGTGGCGTTGGTGTAGTCTTTGATGTGCTCGACGTTCTGGCCACGTTCGAGGAGCAGCACTTTCAGGCCGCGTTCGGTGAGCTCTTTGGCTGCCCAGCCGCCGGAGATGCCGGAGCCGACGACAATGGCATCAAATTCGATCTCAGTTTTGGACACGGATCTTCTCCCCTCCAGGTTGTTCAGGGCGCCTCAAAGCTCCAGCCCCAGTTTGTTCAGCTGTTCGTTCAGGTGCGCCATCGCTTCCGCCGTGGGTCCCGGCCAGTCGCCGCTGATCGGTACGTTCCCCAGGTAGCCGAGCTCAGCCGCGCCTTCCGGGCTCGAATAAAACATGCCGGCCACGAGTCTGCGCAGGACGTCGAAGAACGCTGCCGGCTGGGCGAACGCCGCAGCCGTCCGTTCGGGAAAGGCAATGTCGTCGACAATCTCGAGCTGCTGCATTTCGGTGAGCGTCGCGAACGTTGATCCAAAGCGGTTGTCAGCTTCCCGCTCGCACCAGTCGAGCCCGCTCAGCAACACCGCCCGATGCTCCTGCTGCAGGGGGTAGGGCGCGCTGACCCACTCGTCCAGCACGTCGATGACGCCGGCCCCCGTGGCGGAAGGAATGTCTCCTTCTGCGGGAATCAGAATGTCGGCGAGCACCCCCGCGAGATTGCGCTGTTTTTCGGTCAGCGTCAGGATCCAGGGCGCGGGTGCCGGGTGGATGAGGTTCGGATCGGTGCCATAGCCCGTTGCGGTGACGGGTTTGAGTTCCAGCGGCTGCCAGGCCGCCGGCACGGACTCGCTCGCAGGCGCGCAGCCGAAGGGCAGACCGCTGGCACCAGCCAATATTGCCGCGCGGCGGAAGGATTCTCTGCGGGTGAGATGGGTCATACGTTCCCCCGACCCATGGCTTGCGCCAGGTGGTCCGCATTGCGCATGGCGAGCGTCATGATCGTCAGCGTGCAGTTTTTGTGTGGGTTGGAGGCGAACACGCCACCGTCCATGACGTAGAGGTTCGGCACGTCCCATGTCTGTCCCCACTCGTTGGTCACCGACGTTCCGGGATCCGTGCCCATCCGGGTAGTCCCCACTTCGTGAATGATCTCACCGCCTTTTTTGATGGCCTCTTCCGGCAGTTGATCGGGGTTGTGCATCTGCCCGCCCATGGTTTCGATGATCTGCCGTGCAGTGTCGCGGCCATGGGCAACCTGGTTGAGCTCGTGCTCAGACCATTTCCAGTGGAACTTCGGCACGGGAATGCCCCACTGATCCCGAACCTCCCCATCAATCTCCATGTAGCAGTCGTCGCTTGCCACCATCTCGCCGCGTAGTGACAGACCAACGTACGCACCGTAGCGGCTGCGGACCCGTTCTTTGAGCGCTAGACCATAACCCGCGGCACTGGAGCCGGCGCCCATGCCAGGCGCGGGGAACGCGCCGCCGAGCTCGAAGTGATAACCCCGAGGAAAGTTGAGCTCACCTTTCGCCTGTGCGGCATGTCCCCACCAGGGGATGAAGATGTGGTTGCCCGTGTGTCCATCTTCGTTATAGCGCGGTCGGTTTTCGAGCGCCGGTACCAGTCCCGTGAAGCTTGCACCCGTCGAATCCATGAGGTTCCTGCCAACCTGACCGCTGGAATTCGCCACGCCGTCAGGCAGCGCATCCGTCCGCGAGTTCAGCAGGATGCGGGCGGTTTCGCAGGCGCTGGCTGCGAGCACCACAACCCGCGCTGACAGAGTTTCGGGCTTGCGCGTCTTTCGGTTTACGAAAGTGACGCCGGTCGCGCGGCCGGTGTCGTCGACGGCCACCGTATGCACCATGGCGTCGGTCACGATCTTCAGGTTGCCGGTTTCGAGCGCCAGCGGCAGGAGTGAAGTGGTGGTCTGAAACGCAGCGCCGATGGAGCAGCCGCGGCCGCAGGGAGTTGCCCAGAAACAGGGCTGACGATTGTCCAGCGGCCGCGTGAGAATTGCCCGATGCATGTAAGCCGTTGGAATCCCCAGCTTCTTCGCCGCGGCAGCCAGCAGCAGTTCCGGCACCCGCGGTTGCGGTGGTTTGTGCAGAACGCCGGGCGCAGCATCCGGGATGTCGTCGAGGCCGGGATTGTCGCCGCAGACGCCGACGATCGTTTCCGTCTTGTCATACCAGGGGGCAAGCGTGTCGTACTCGAACGGCCAGTCCGCGCCGAGACCGTCGCGAGTTGCAGCTTTGAAATCGTGCGGGCTGAAGCGTAGTGACAGACGACCCCAGTGATTGGTCCTTCCACCGAGCATGCGCGCCCGCCACCACAGAAAGTCGGTGCCGTCCGCCATCGTGTAGGGTTCGCCCGGTACGTCCCAGCCGCCGTCGACGGTGGCGTCGTAAAAGCCGAAGTGTTTGTCCGGCGTGCGTGTGCCGCGTAGCGGCGCCTCGGCGTTGGTATTGAACATGGGGGTTTCGGCGACGGGGTCGTAGTCGCGGCCCGCTTCCAGCATGAGGACTTTGTGTCCTGCCCGGGTCAGCACATAGGCGGCCATACCGCCGCCGGCGCCGGAACCCACGACAATCACGTCGTAGGCGAACTCTTCACCTTCGTAGCCTTCGTAGACGTGCTGCGTCAGCTTGCCTCTCCCCCTGCATGGCTTGCGATGTTAGCACGTCGCCCCCGCCGATTTACCAGGTCTCCCCGAACGGCCGGATGACAGATTCGAACGACCAGGCGCTCCTCGGCTGATGTGCCACGCGGTAACACTCCTCGGCAATATCAGCGGGCTGGCAGAAGAAGTCGTCGGGTTTGCCGGCGAACGCTTCGCGTGTCCATTCCAGGTCGATGACAGCGTCGATTGCAACGTAGGCGGCATGGATGCCCTTGGGTCCTGCTTCCCGGGCAATCGACTCCAGCAGGATGCGTTGCGCTGCCTTAGTGGGCGCAAATCCGGCAAATTGCGCGCGGCCGCGGTAGGCGGAGGTATTGCCGGTGCAGATGATGGCGCCGAAACCGGCTTCAATCATATCCCCGGTAGCAAGACGCGCGAGCTGCAGGAGCGCCATGGTGTTGATCTCAAAAGCCAGGCGCATGCGCTCGGGCCGGATGTCCATGTAAGTCCCACGCTCGGCGCCTACGGCGTTGTGTACGATGACCTGCGGCGCGCCGTGCGCTGCCTTGACTTCAGCGTATACGCGGTCCAGAGCGGCAGCGTCGGTCACGTCACAAGCGTAAGCATGGGCGCTGGCAAGCTCGTCGCTCAGAGCAGCGAGACGTTCCTCACTGCGTGCGAGCATGGCAACGTCATAACCACCTTCAACAAAACGTCGCACCAGAGCGGTGCCGGTGCCCGGTCCAACGCCGGTGATGAGGCAGGTTTTACTCATAGTGTTCTCCTTTGTTTGTTCCCCTTTGTTTGTTTTTTTGTTTGTTCTTTTTTGTTTGTTCCCGTTTGGTTTGTTCCCGTTTGTCGCTCGCGTCCATGATCGTCGACGGCCACGTTGTCACGCTCAGTCCGGCAGAACAAGGTCTCTGATGTGGAACCAGCGATCGCGGAACGACGGCTGCATGTTGCGATCCACCTCGACCGAAGCGAGGCCCAGCATGATCAGCGTACGCGACTTGGCGGCAACCTCGTCGAAGCCGAGCGCAAGAAAAATCTCGTCCAGGTTTTGCATGAGCGCCTTGTCGTAGCGTTTCACCGCAGCCCGGGCACGCTCGTCGCGGTAACCCCAGGCGCGCATGGCAATGTTCAGCTGACGCATGGCGCCGCGCCCAAAAATGTTGGTTGCCTCCCGCAGGAGCTCCGCCGGGTCATCGCCGACGACCTTGCGAGCTTCATCGAACGGCAGCTGCGCCTGCTCGGAGCCGAAAAAGTCAGCCAGCGCAGAGAGATACTCGTCGAAGTTCTCGAAATGGTGGTAAAAACTGCCTGTGGAAATGCCCATCTGCCGGGTCAGGCAGTGCAGCTTGACGGCGTCGATACCCCCCTCGACGAGAAGTTTCTGTCCCGCTTGTACCCAATCCAGCCTGGTTTTGCCCGTCCGTGCCATGTCTCACATGCTGTGCTCGCGCATACGCGAAAATGCGTATTGCAGATGATTGGATCATACCATAACTGATGTTATGGTATGTTGGTCAACAATTAGTTTTCCCGGTCACGTCGGATGGAGGATATGGCATGAGCGAAGCAGTCACCGGTCAGGATCAGCCGCAGCAGGATCTGTACCGCACCCCGGAACAGGAACAGGCCGCGAAAGGGGCCGGCGTACCCGGCGCGTATGAAATGGACCTGGCAGACATTAATCCGATCAACGCCCATCTCTTCAAGGAAAACCGCTGGCAGGAAGTGTTCGAGCGCCTGCGTGCGGAAGACCCCGTGCACCTCAACGAGATCGAATCCGCCGGCCGCTACTGGTCGGTGACGAAGTACGCCGACATCCGCCAGGTCGACTCGGACTGGCAGACGTTTTCATCGGCCAACGGCATTTCCCTTGGCTTCCGCGTGGGCACCGAGGTGCCGGGCAGCATTTTTGCCGGGTCAAGCCCGTTCATCGCTCAAGACCCGCCGAGCCATGACGAGCAGCGCAAAACCGTTGCGGGCGTCGCCGCCCCGGGCAACCTTGCCAATCTCGAGCCGCTCATTCGCGAGCGCACGTGTCGGGTGCTGGACTCACTCCCCGTCGGCGAGGCCTTCGACTGGGTGGACAACGTCTCGATTGAACTCACCACCATGATGCTCGCCACGCTCTTTGATTTCCCGTTCGAAGACCGCCGTAAGCTTACGCGCTGGTCGGATATCGTGTTTGCCATACCCGAGCCCGGCGGGGTGGTGGAATCACAGAAGCAGAAACAGGAAGAGCTGCTGGAGTGTCTGGAGTTTTTCTCACGGCTCTGGGAGGAGCGCAAAGAAAACCCGGGACACGATCTGGTGTCCATGCTGGTCCACGGCGAGGCCACCAGAGATCTGCCGCCGGCGGCACACCTGGGCAACCTGCTGCTCCTGATTGTTGGTGGCAATGACACTACGCGTAACACCATGTCGGGTAGCGTATACGCTCTAAACAAGTTCCCGGCGGAGTACGACAAGCTCATAGCAAACCCGGAGCTGATCCCGAAAATGGTAGCGGAAGTCATCCGCTGGCAGACGCCGCTGCCGTACATGCGTCGCACGGCCACGCGCGACTGCGAGCTGGGTGGCAAGCAGATCAAGAAGGACGACCAGGTTCTCATGTGGTACTTGTCCGGCAACCGCGACGAGGATGTCTTCGAG
The DNA here is from genome assembly GCA_028285415.1 of Pseudomonadales bacterium. Classification (GTDB taxonomy): domain Bacteria; phylum Pseudomonadota; class Gammaproteobacteria; order Pseudomonadales; family Azotimanducaceae; genus UBA4421. The sequence goes on along the minus strand of JANQPF010000009.1, from coordinate 47,897 downwards.
AACGCAGACAATCTCGACATAGAGCGTGCCAACGCGCGTCAGCATGTCTCTTTCGGCTTCGGCATCCACCGCTGCATGGGCAATCGCCTCGCGGAGCTGCAGCTCAGGATTCTGTGGGAGGAGATCCTGCCGCGTTTCGAGAAAATTGAGGTTCTCGAGGAGCCCGAGCGGACGTTTTCTTCCTTCGTGAAAGGGTATACCTACATGCCCGTGAAGCTCACGCGCAAAGCCTCTGCCTGACAAGCGGCCTACGTGAGTCCGCCAGTCGGAGCGGCGCCGCCGCTCCGTTTCCATCACAAGCTCACCTATGGCGTTGGGCAGGGTGCCGAAGGCATGAAGAACGGCGCCTTCGGCGTTTTTCTGTTCTTCTACTACAACCAGGTGCTGGGATTATCCGGTACTTATACCGGCCTCGCCGTGGGCATTGCGCTCTTGTTCGATGCCATCAGCGATCCCCTGGTGGGATCAATCTCCGACAATTGGCGCTCCCGCGGGGGACGCAGGCATCCGTTCCTGTACGGCGCCATGCTGCCGATGGCCATCTGCTTCACGCTGCTGATGAGCCCCCCGGATCTCTCTGAGTTTGGACTGTTCCTCTGGCTTGCGGTTTTCACGACGCTGACGCGCACGGCGATGACGTTTTATCACGTTCCGCACGTAGCCCTGGGTGCGGAGCTTTCGGACGACTTTCACGAGCGCACCACGGTGGTTGCGTACCGTTACGCGGCGAGCTACCTGGGCGTGTTCGCTGCGTACGCGATCGGCTTCTTCGTCTTCTTCGCCGATACGCCGGAACACCCGCAGGGTCAGTTCAACGTGAGCGGTTACAGCCCGTATGGTTTTACGCTGGCTTTGTTGATGGTGGGCACCATTCTGGTCGCCGCGCTGGGAACCCGGTCACGCATCCCCTACCTGCCGAAGCCGGGTGGTCAGGCCGTCAAGGCTGGTGCGTGGGGCACGTTGACGCGCATGTTTGTGGAGGTGCGCGAGGCGCTCGGTAACCGCTCGTTCCGGTGGATGTTCATCGGCATTCTCATCATGTTCATGATGGTGGGCGTAGACCAGTCGCTGAACCTCTACATGAACACATTCTTCTGGGAGCTCGAAAGCACGGAGAACTTTTTGTTCTTTGCGGCGATGCCCATCGGTGCTCTCATTGGCGCAACGTTTGCCCGCAAGCTGAACGAGCTATTCGACAAAAAGCCGTGTGTGATTTTCGGCGTGGTGTGCTGGTCGCTCTGTCAGATTGTGCCGGTGGTGCTGCGGCTGGCAGGTTGGTTCCCCGAGAACCACACCGATGCGCTCGCCTGGACGCTCATCAGCATCAAGTTTGTGCAGGGTATGGCCGTCATCCAGTCATTGATCACTTTCAATTCCATGGTCCCGGACATCGTCGATGAGCACGAACTCAAGACGGGGCGTCGTCAGGAAGGTATCTTTTTTGCCGCCTCCTCCTTTTCCAACAAGTTCACGACCGGCATAGGCTCGACCGTTGGCGGGGTGGCGCTCGATCTCATCAACTGGCCGCGCGGGGCGGCCATTCAGACCGCCGCAGACGTTCCGGCTGAGACCATTGTGTGGCTCGGACTCCTCTATGGGCCCATCGTTGCCGGTTTTTTTGTGGTCGCCGTGTGGTGTTTTTCCAAGCATCAGCTCAACAAGACTCGACATCAGGAAATTGTCTCGGAGCTGGAGGTAATGCGCGGCCGGCAGCCTGCTTAACGGGTGCCTCTCAACCCTCGTTCCCGGTATCGAGTTTCAGAAGCTCTGCCATGAACGCCTCCTGAGCCTTCAGCCGCTCGGGATCCGCCTCGCCGAAGCTATCGAGAATCTCCTGCACCCTGAGCTCGGTGGAACCTTTGAGCTCGGGATGTGGGAAGAGATAGAACTGCTCTTCTTTGATTCCGTTCAACACGAGCTGCGCCACCTCGTCTGCCTCGATCCCGGTATTCATGGCAACTTGCATGACTTCGTTGTGCTCGGCCGCAGCGCTGACGGCAGCGGGATCGCTGGGTTCGAAGGCCTCCGGCCGGGTGCGCTCGCTGTCGAGAATGCGCGTATTGACCATGCCGGGACAGAGCACGGAGACGCCAATGCTCTCTTCCGCCAGGTCGTCTCGCAGCGCTTCGGATAGTCCCACCACCGCAAACTTGCTCGTGTTGTACACGCCAAGACCGGGGGAGGACACCATGCCCGCCATAGAAGCGGTATTGACGATGTGCCCACCCTGGCCGTGGGCCTGCACGCGGCTGATCCAGGTCTGCACGCCGTTGACCACGCCGCCGACGTTGACGCCCATGATCCAATCCCAGTCCTCGTAGCTGACCGCGTCCATACGCCCGCCGCGATACACGCCGGCGTTGTTGCAGATCACGTGGACGGGTCCAAGGTCGCTCTCCACCTGATCGGCAACCCCGGCATATTGGTTCCGGTTCGTCACGTCGAGCTCGTATGCCTCGACCCGGGCGTTGCTGCCGCGCAGCGTCTCCGCGGCGCTCGCAAGCGCGTCGCCATCGATGTCCGCAATGGCGACGTTCATGCCCTCGGCGACGAACGCCTGGGCCATGGCGAAGCCGATGCCGGATGCGCCGCCGGTGATGAATGCCGTCTTCCCAGCCAGATCTTTCATGGTCTCCCCCGTAGTGATCCTCGCCGTAATCGTCTCAACAGGCACGAGGCAGGGCAAGTTGTGATGAGTGCGATAAAATGACACACAACTTTTTTACCACCACTAGCGACTTTAGAAGTGCCAACCAACCCGGGAGCGACCATGTTTTCACGCCTTCTGCTGCCTGTCGTGCTGCCTGTCGTGCTGCTTCTTGTTGCGAGCGGCTGTGAACCGGACTTCGAGAGCTACGAGGCTGGCGAGGCTGAGCCGCGTTCGACGTCTGCCTGGTCGAGCTACGGTGGCGACGGCGGTCGTAAATTCGCCGACCTTGATCTCATCGACAAAAGCAACGTGAGTGATCTCGAGCTTGCCTGGACATACCGGACAGGTGCCATTGAGACCGTTTTTCAGGCCACGCCGGTGCTGGTGGCGGGCAGGCTTCTCTTCTGCACGCAGTTCAACAAGGTGGTTGCGCTGGACCCGCAGACCGGAGGAGAGCTCTGGACGTTTGACCCGGAGATCAATCCGGACCTGCGCCCCGCCAACGAATACAACTGCCGGGCCGTCACGCCTCATACCGCGGCGGACGACCCGTGCCCTGCACGAGTCTTCATGGCCACGAACGACGCGCGCCTGATTGCCTTCAGCGGCGCGGATGGCAGGCGGTGCCCGGATTTCGGGGACGGTGGCGAAGTTGGGCTCGAGGAAGGCGTGGGCGCCACCAACTACGCCGGTGAGTATCAGGTGACTTCACCGCCGGCGGTGGCGGGTGACGTCGTCATTGTGGGATCAGCCATCAGTGACGGCAATCGCGTCGATGCGCCGAGCGGCGTGGTGCGCGCTTACGACGTCCTGACCGGCGAGCTGGTATGGGCATTTGATCTGGCGCCGCCGGACTTCGACTACACAACGGGTGCCGTGAGCTCCGACGGATATGCGCTGGGTACCCCCAACGTGTGGGCACCCATGTCCGTCGACGTCGAGCGGGACATGGTGTTCCTGCCGACCGGCAATCCCTCTCCGGACTATTACCGTGCGGGACCGGTTGACATGGCGCACTACGGCGCTGCGGTGGTTGCCCTCAGGGCATCAACCGGTGAGGTGCTGTGGCACTTCAATACGGTCATCAGGGACTTCTGGGATTTCGACGTGCCCTCCCAGCCGGTGCTCGCGGACCTCACAATTGATGGCCGTTCGGTACCGGCGCTCATTCAGTCCACGAAAATGGGTCACGTGTTTGTGCTCAACCGGGAAACGGGAGAGCCGGTCGTCGACGTGACCTATCGTGACGTCCCGCGGCACGGACCGCTGGAAAACGAGCTGTCCGCGGTACAGCCTTATCCGCCGCCCGCCTTTCAGGTCTCGCGGGGCTACGAGAAAGGAGAGTCACTTTTGGGTCTGTGCGACAGCATGGACGATGTCAGCGTGGCCGGGCCGGTGTTTACGCCCATCACCGAGCAGTGGACCATTGGTCTGCCGAGCAACATGGGTGCCACCAACTGGGGTGGCGTCGCGGTAGACGAAGCCCGCGGCCTCATTGTGGTGAACACCAACAGCGTGCCGTTCAGGACCAAAATTTTTGCCCGCGCCGACGCGCAGGATCTGCTGGACGTGCTCAGGAATGGCGAGTTGCCCGTCGAAGAGCGGCGCGAAGCGCGTCGGCAGCTCGACGAACGCTTCGATCTGCCGCCGGGAACGGAAGTGGCGCCGCAGAATGGCGTCGACTATCTCATGGCGCGTCACGCATACCTGGACCCGACCGTCGGTATCCCGTGCGCCGGGGCGCCGCTGGCAGAGATCATGGTCATCGATATCAATCAGGAGACGCAGATCTGGCGTCATCCACATGGCACCTTGCGTGAGGTGATTTCCCTGCCCGTCGAATGGGGTGCGCCCGGGATGGGCGGATCGCTGTTGACGAGCTCGGGACTCATCTTCATAGGCGCCGCTGCGGAAAAAGCTTTCCGCGCTTACGATGTCGATACCGGCGAGGAACTCTGGCGTCATCGCATCCCGTTTCCGGGCAATGCCAACCCCATGACCTATCGGGTCAATACCGATCAGGGTGAACAACAGTTTGTCGTGATCGCCGCGGGCGGCGATGCGCGTGCCGGCATTGGTGGAGAAGGGGACTATCTGGTTGCCTTTACGCTGCCGCGCTAAGCAGATAACGCTTGCACTGAGGAGCGATTCGTCCGAGCATCAAGGACCATGCTCCGGCAGCAAAACATCGAACTGGCCCGGGTCACCGATGCTCCACGTATCGCGGAGATGTCGCGGGACCTCATTGAGCACGGGCTGGGCTGGTCGTGGAACCGCGACCGGGTCAGGCACGCCATCCGAAATCCTGAATGTAATGTCGCCGTATCCAGGCACGCGGGAAAGGTCGTCGCGTTCGGCATCATGGAGTACGGTGCAACCAGCGCACACTTGTCCCTCTTTGCCGTGGATCCCGCGCAGCGTCGCAAACATGTTGGGAGGGCGCTGCTCGGCTGGCTCGAAGAAGTAGCGCTGACGGCCGGCCTCGAAAAGGTCAATCTCGAAACCCGCATGGACAATCTCAGCGGCCGCGAGTTCTACAAAGCCTGCGGCTACCGCGTCGTTGGCCGGATCCCCGGCTACTACTTCGGCCGCGAAAGTGCGGTGCGGATGACGCACAACATACGCGTCAACTGAGGCGCGTTACCTCACCACTTCAATACCTGCTGTGCGGCCGGGCGACTGCGGTAGCGTTCGTCCCAGGCGCGCAGGCGCGGCCGTTCGCCGAACACGTCACATTCGACGTAGCGCACGAACTGCAGCGAAGCGGCAAGCGTACAGTCGGCGATGGAGACCTGCTCGCCGAGCAGCAGCGGTCTGTCGTCGCCAAGCAGCTGCTCCAGATAGTCGAGCGGCGCGGCCATGGCGGTTTCCAGCTGGGCTGCTTTTTGCTCGTCTTTCGGATAGCCGAGCGGTGAGTTGACGGCATGGCCGTAGGCGCCCATGGGACCGGCAAGACGCAGATCGACGATACGCTCGACGTCGCGCGCATGCCCCTTCTGCTCGGGCGTGCCGGAAATCAGCTTGCCGTCGGGGAACTTGTCTTCGAGATACTGGATGATGGCAAGCGACTCGACCAGGTAGGATCCGTCGTCGAGCTCCAGCGCCGGCACGGTGCCAAAAGGGTTGCGTGCAAGGTGCTCGGGCTCTTTGTGGCGGCCTTTGACGGTATTGACCACAATCTGCTCGATTCCCATCTGCGTCCCGAGCTCTTCTCTCTCGGCAATGTAGAGCATGACTTTGGTCGGGTTGGGCGCCAGCGGCACCATGTACAGTTTCACTCAAAGATCTCCCACCAGATCGACAATACTTTCCAGGAGCTCATAGCGTTTGGGACCCACCGGGCCGGCGCTGTCCAGCCCCAGCTTCAAGGTGGTCACCCCGACATCGCGGTACCTGCGCAGCCTTTCGCGAACCATATCCCGGGTCCCGAGCGCCTGAAACTCCGTCACCATGGCGTCCGGCACACGGGCTGCGGCCTCGTCGCGTTTACCGGCAATCCAGAGGGCCTGGATGGCGCGGGCATCGTCCTCGTACCCTGCGCGTTTGAACGCGTCGTTGTAGAAGTTGGTTTCCGCAGAGCCCATACCGCCCATGTTGAACGCCACCCCCTGCCTGCGTCGATCGATCATCTCCTCGACGTTGTCGCCGATTTCCACCCGCACCGAGACGCAGAGGTCAATCTCGCTCAGCTTACGCCCTGTACGCTCAGCGCCTTCACCGAGGTAAGCGAGATGGGCTTCCGGATGATCCGGAGAGAAAGACGTGCCGAGCCAGCCGTTTGCCGCCTCGCCGGTATAGCGCAGCGCGTTGGGTCCAAGCGTTGCCAGGTAAACGGGAATGTCGGTGGGATCGTGAGCAATGCGAATCGGTTTGCCTTCGCTGTCAGGCAGCGGGAGCTGGAACACCTTACCGGCGTACTCGACCTTTTCGCCGGAGAAGACCGTACGGCAGATTTCGACCGTTTCGCGCATACGGGTCAGCGGCATTTTATAGCGGACGCCATGCAGACCTTCGACAACCTGCGGGCCGCTTGCACCGAGGCCGAGAACGAAGCGCCCGTCGGTGAGATCGTGCAGCGTCAACGCGGTCATGGCGGTCATGGCCGGCGTACGCGCGGTGATCTGCATGATCCCGGTGGCAAGCTTGATGCGCTCGGTTTTGTCGGCGAGGTAGGCAAGCGGTGTGACCGCGTCGCTCCACCAGGCTTCGGCAGAAAACGCCATGTCGACGCCCATCCGTTCAGCCAGCTGCACCCATTCGGTGGTCAGCTGCAGATTGTCCGGTCGGATAGCGCCGGTTTCGATGGCCAGCTTCATGTGTGTCTCCCTTCAGCGGCATGATCGTAGCGAGCTTCGGCAACTGCAGTAAAGCCGCCCGACAATTCCTGCTGCGCGCTGGCCACGGCCCATCCGTATCGGGTACCTTGTTGATCTGGGGGCCCGCCGGGTCGTTTGCGACTAACAGCAGGATGCACGCATGAGCAAAATCAGGTTGAAGGTGAACGGGGATACGCACGAGCTGGACGTCAGTCCGGACACGCCGCTTCTATGGGTGTTGCGAGACAAGTTGAAACTCATCGGCACGAAGTTCGGCTGCGGCATCGCTCAGTGCGGCGCCTGTACCGTGCACGTTGACGGTCAACCGATGCGTGCCTGCGTCCTGCCGGTGTCCACGGTGTCGGGTGAAGTCACCACCATTGAGGGGTTGGCTGACGGAGGGAATCTGCACCCGCTGCAGGAAGCGTGGATTGAGCATGACGTGCCGCAGTGTGGCTACTGCCAGGCGGGGCAGATCATGTCGGCCGCGGCGCTTCTCGAGACCAACCCCGCACCTTCCGATGCCGACATCGACGAGGCGCTCGCCGGGAACTATTGCCGCTGCGGCACCTACGTCAGGATCCGTCAGGCTGTACACACGGCGGCCAGCTACTACAACGCAGACAAAGGAGCCTCATGATGAAGAAGACGAACATCAGTCGCCGCAATCTGCTCAAGGTGTCTGCGCTCACCGGGGGCGGCCTGCTGCTCGAGATGACGCTGCCGGCGGCTGCACAGGAAAAAAACGCACTCGTGCGCTCGCGGGAGTTGAACGTCTACGTTGAGATCAGCCCCGATGGCCAGATCACCATTTACTCCGCCACGCCGGAGATGGGGCAGGGCATCAAAACTTCTCTGCCGATGATCATCGCTGAGGAAATGGGGGCGCGCTGGGAGGACGTGCGCGTGCTGGATGCGCCGCTCGATGCCAAATTTGGCCTGCAGGGCGCCGGCGGCTCGACGTCGATTCCGCGCAATTTTCAGGCGATGCGCGAAATGGGGGCGTCGGCGCGGGAAATGCTGATCGGCGCTGGTGCGCTCCTGATGGAAGTTGAGCGCGAAGATCTGGTTGCCGAGAACAGTGAGATCATTCACAAATCCGGGCAGAGCCGGACGTTTGGCGAGCTGGCCGCGCTCGCTGCGGAACAGCCTGTGCCGGACCCCGAGTTTCTCTCCTACAAGGATCCGCGCGCCTATACCATCATCGGCACGTCCGTCGGCGGCGTCGACAACCTGGTGATCTCCACCGGCCGGTCGCAGTTCGGAATTGATGTCGACGTTCCGGATATGAAGTACGCAACCTACTCGAGATGTCCCCGCGTCGGCGGCACCGCGGTGAGTTTCAACGAAGCGGCAATCAAGAAGCTGCCGGGTATCGTCGATGCCTTCATCCTGGCACCCGATGACCGGGCGGGAGAAGCTTCGATGGTCTTCTTAAAGGGCATGGCCGTCCTGCGCGGCGGCGTTGCAATCATTGGCGAAGACACGTGGTCGGTCATAGATGCAAAGCGCAGGCTCGAGGTCGAGTGGGACGATGATGCTGCCTCTGACGACAGCTGGACGCAGATGGTTGCGGATGCAAAGGCTGCCGCAGCCGCGGGCGGCGGCGAAGTCCGCCAGGACAGTGGCGGGGTGGATGCGGCGCTCACAGACGCGAAGAATCGCACCCTGGAAGCGTTCTACCAGTTTCCCTACGTGGCGCACATCTGCATGGAGCCCATGAACTGCACCGCGCACTATCAGAAAGCCGACGCGGAGCACCCCGACCGTATGGAGATCTGGCTGGGCAGTCAGTTCCCCGGTCAGGTCAAGGAAATTGCCAAAAACATGCTCAATATCGAGCCTGAGAACGTCACCGTGCATCCGCAGCGTCTGGGCGGCGGCTTCGGCCGCCGGGCCATCCACGATTTCGCCACCGAAGCGATGGCCATTGCCCATCGTGTCGATTATCCGGTCAAGCTGACGTGGACGCGTACGGATGACATCCACAACGACTTTTTCCGAGTGGGTGGCTTCGAGAACATGAAAGGCGCGGTGGACGCGGACGGCCGGCTTGCAGCCTGGGACCAGCACTACATCGGGTTCAAGTATCCGGACCGGTTTGTGGTGGGTTCGGGACTCAGGGGCAACGAGCTGCCGATGGTGGCGTTCGAGAACGCACGCGTCAGCCAGACGATGACGGATATCACCACACCCTGCGGCGCGTGGCGGGCGCCAGGCTCCAACACCAATGCGTTCGTTGAGCAGAGCTTCATTCACGAGCTGGCGGAGCTTGCGGGCAGGGATCATGCCGAGTTTCTGATTGAGCTCATGGGCGAGCCGCGCTGGATCAAGGAAGGTGATGTCAATGCGCTCAATACGGGTCGTGCCGTGGATGTCATCAAGCTTGCGGTGGCGCGGTCCGGTTGGGGCAGAGCGCTGCCCGCGGGTCACGGCCTGGGTCTGGCGTTCTACTTCTGCCATGCCGCCCATGTTGCTGAAGTGGCGGAAGTATCCGTGGATGAGAACCGCAACTTCCGCGTCGAGAAAGTCACCGTGGCGGTAGACGTTGGGCCCATCATCAATATGAGCGGAGCAATCAGCCAGGTGCAGGGTTCAATTGTCGATGGCCTTTCCACGATGGCCATGCAGCAGATTACGATGGAGGGTGGGGTGATTCAGGAGGACAACTTCCACCAGTATCCCGTCATGCGGATTGCCGCAACGCCGGAGATAGACGTGCATTTCATCCAAAGCGAAAACCCGTCCACCGGATTGGGTGAGCCGGCGTTGCCGCCGCTGGCGCCTGCGGTGACCAACGCCATCTACGCGGCAACCGGGGAGCGCATTCGCTCCATGCCGTTGAGTGAGGCGGGTTTCAAGCTCGTTTAAGCCGGTCCAGACGGTGTTCATCTGGTCAGACCAGATGAATACCGGGCAAGAATTGTAGTTGACTACAAACCCGCGCCCTTCCAACATGGGAGGAGATGGCGCGTCATGCGCCATGCAGACCTAACTACATTCAAACAGGTACACATTGGGGAGACAGTGTATGAGTACCAGATTTCACGCTTTGATGAGTGGTGCTGTCCTTCTGTCAGCAAGCGCAATGCCGGTCGGCGTTGTTGCTGAAGAGCGGTCGGCCATCATCGAAGAGATTGTCGTGACTGCACGGAAGCAGGAAGAATCGGTGCAGGACGTACCCATCGCGGTCACCGCGCTGACGGCAGAGCTCGAGAACGCAACGATCCGCAACATGACGGATCTGACCGGCTGGGCGCCGAACCTGATTTTCGACGAAGACGGCAGCCGCGGCGGTGGCGGTGCCAACATCAACATTCGTGGCATCAGCCCGACCCGTACCGACGATAACTCCTTCGACGCGCCCATTGCGGTGGTGATCGACGACGTTTATCTCGGTACGTTGTCCGGCCAGGTGCTCGAAAACTTCGACCTCGAACGGATTGAGGTGCTGCGCGGACCCCAGGGTACGCTCTTTGGCAAAAACACGGTTGGAGGCGTCATCAACGTCGTGCGCAGCCGCCCGACCAAAGAAACGGGCGCCAAGTTCAAACTCACCGGCGGTGAGGACGGCCAGCAGGAAATCCGTGCTGTCGTGAACGTCGGTAACGGTGAAGACCTTGGCGTGAAGTTTTTTGCAACGGATATCCAGTACGACGGGTACTACTCGAACCGCACCACCGGCAGCGACGTGGGTGACCGGGACTACCAGAACATCGGTGCGACGCTGCTCTGGGAACCCACGGACGATTTCGAGGCGCTCTTCACCGCGGAGATGTTTCGCGATGAAGGCACCCTGAACGCCTTCCAGACGAACTATAACCTGGCCGCTGGTGTGGTAGCGCCGCCGCCACCGGGTGCGCCGGATGCGGACTACAGCGGCGGGTTCGTGACGTGCACGGTCTTCGGCGCATGCCGCACCTCGCTGAGCACGCCCTCGTCCTCCGAAAACAACACTGACAACGATTTTGAGCTCGATACCGATGCGTACTCCCTGAAAATGGTCTACGACGTCAATGACAGCATGTCGCTGGTGTCGGTGACGGGTTACCGGGAAGTTGACGAGTACCGGATCTACGACTTCGACGGCACCGCGGTGCCCTACATCACCATCGAGCGCTGGAACGAGTACGACCAGTTCAGTCAGGAACTGCGGCTGGACGCCACCTTCGAAAACGTGACGTTCACCACCGGTCTCTACTACTTCCAGAACGAGTTTACCCAGGACTGGGTCACCGGCGGCAATTTCTGGAACGGCGTTTTTTCATCGTTCATGATTGGACCCGCCTCGGATCCGACGGCCTGGGGCATCTGCCAGAGCGGCGCGCTCGGCGCCCTGTCCTGCGATCCGGGGATTCCGTTTGTGCCGGATGGGGACAACGTCACGCAGATTCTCTTCGAAACCCAGGAAACCACGTCTTACGCCGTCTTCGGACAGATGGACTGGCGCGTTGCCGAGCAGTGGGTGATCACCGCTGGTTTGCGCTGGACGAAAGAGGAGAAAGACTTCATTGCGGGTCAGGCTTATCTTTCCAACGAAGCGCGACAGCGGTTGCGTGTGTTCCCGCAGGGTTTTGCCGACCTCAGCCAGGATTGGACAGAGCTTTCGCCCAAGGTGGGTGTCACCTATGAGATCAACGACGACTCCATGGTGTATCTCTCTTACGCGGAAGGCTTCAAGTCCGGTGGTTTCTTCGGCGTCAACCAGAACATTGCGGACTTCGAGCGCGACCAGTACGACCCGGAAATTGCCGAGACCTGGGAGCTGGGTTACAAGAGCCAGCACCTGGATGACCGGCTGCGGCTGAACGTGACCGCGTTCTGGAACGACTTCGAGGACAAGCAGGAGTCTGTTGTTGAGATCGACAACACCACCAACACGGTGGCAACGATTTTCCGCAACGCGGCCAGCGTCGAGTACAAAGGCGTGGAGCTCGAAACGCAGTACGTCTTCAACGAGAACTTCCGTGCGTTCTTCAACTACGGCTATCTGGATGCGGAGTACGATGAGTTCTTCACGGACATCAACCCCAACGACAGCACGCCGGACAGCGTTGATGCGAGTTTCCTCAATCCGCGCAACGCGCCCGAGTTCACCTGGTCGCTGGGCGGTACGCTGAGCTTCCCGATGGGCGAAGGCTCCCTCGAGATATTTGCCAAGTACACGAAGATCGACGAGCTCGATACGCAGCTCTTGAACACGGAGCTCGGCAAAGCGGACGAGCGGGAAGACCTTTCTGCGAACATTGGCTATTACGCCAACAACTGGTCGCTGGTTGCCTTCGGCCGCAACCTGACGGATGAGCAATCAGAGGTTCAGATCCCGATTGCCACCCTGTTTGCGGTGGGCACGGTCACCCGGCCCCGTTCTTACGGTCTGGAATTCACCTATCAGTTTGGTGACTAGCGGAACGGTTCCAGTGTAGTGACAGAACGGGCGCCTCTGGCGCCCGTTCTTTTTTGTAACCTCCGGGGAGTCACTCGATGGCAACAGATCTATCCAACGACCGAATGCAGCACATGCTGCGCCAGATGATCCGCATGCGTGAGTTCGACGAGCGTGCTGCGCGCTTGATGGAGCAGGCTCGGGTCAAAGGTTCGGTGCATCTTTACTGCGGCGAGGAAGCCATTGGCGTTGGTGTCTGTGAAGCGCTCAATGCAGACGACTACATTACGTCAACCCACCGGGGACACGGCCATCTCCTTGCCAAAGGCGGCGACCCGAAGCTCATGTACGCCGAACTCTTTGCGAAGAGCGCCGGCTACAACCGCGGTAAAGGCGGCTCCATGCACATGGCGGCGCTGGATCTCGGCATTATCGGCGCCAACGGCATCGTAGCCGCGGGTGCGCCGATTGCGCTTGGCGTCGCGTATGCCAGTCAGTATCAGGACAACCAGCGCGTCACCGCCTGCTTCTTTGGCGACGGCGCAACGAACGAAGGCGCGTTCCACGAGGCGATCAACATGGCGGCGGTGCTGAAAGCACCCGTCGTTTTCGTTTGTGAGAACAATGGCTACGGCGAGTGGTCGCCCACGGCCACCCAGACCGCAATCGACGACATTGCCGATCGTGCCGCTGCATACGGCATTCCGGGCATTGTCATCGACGGGATGGACCTCATGGCGGTACACGAGGCGGCGACGGAAGCGGTGCGTCGCGCGCGTGCCGGTGACGGACCGTCGCTGCTCGAGTGCAAAACCTACCGTTTCTACGATCACGTCGGACGCGACTTCGGCGTGCTCGAGCGTGACGAGGAAGAGATTGCCTACTGGCGTGCCCGGGACCCCATCGATGCGTGGCGCACGCGTCTTTTCGAACTCGGCGTCCTCGATGCCGAGCAGGCAGCTGCGATACAGAAGGAAGTTGTCGTCGAAATGGAGGCAGCCATCGAATGGGCTGAGGCGCAGCCGGATCCTCAGCCGGGTGATCTCTTCACCGACGTCTACTCGGAGGACCTCGCGTGAGTGAAAAGACCATGACCGCCGCCATCAACGAGGCGATCGATCAGGAAATGGCGCGTGACGAACGGGTCTTTGTTGCCGGTGAAGACGTGCGTGTGGGCGGACCTTTCGGCACCGAAGCCGGGTTACATGCCAAATACGGTGACAAACGGATTGTGAATACGGCGATCTCCGAGCTTGCGCTCACTGGTCTCGGTGTCGGTTCGGCAGCCGTGGGGCTGCGTCCAATCATCGAGATCATGATCATGGATTTTGTCACCGTAGCGATGGATCAGATCGTCAATCAGATGGCAAAGATGAAATACATGTTGGGCGGACAGGCCCGATTGCCGATTGTCGTCACGACTCACGCCGGGATCGACAGCAGCTCCGCTGCCCAGCATTCCGGGAGTCTGGAAGCCTGGTTCTGTCATGTGCCGGGATTGAAAGTTGTCATGCCGAGCAACGCCTACGACGCCAAAGGCCTGCTGGCGGCTGCCATTCGCGACGACGACCCGGTGATCTATGTTTCGAACAAACGTTGCATGCAGACGAGCTGTGAGGTCCCTGACGAGCCGTATACGGTGCCACTCGGCCGCGCCGAGATCAAACGTCCGGGCGCTGATCTCACCATCGTTGCAACCGGCCGCCTGGTGATCGATGCGCTGGAGGCCGCGGATGAGCTCGCGGCTCGTGGGGTCGAGGCGGAGGTGATCGATCCGCGAACGCTGTCGCCGTTGGATATGGCGTCGATCCTCACCAGCGTGCGCAAGACCAACCGCGCGATCGTGGCTCACGAAGCGGTGCGTACGTGTGGGGTCGGCGCTGAGATTGCGGCACGGATTGCCGACGAAGCGTTCGACTATCTCGACGCGCCGGTCAAACGCGTCGGCGCGCCGTTTACGCCGGTACCGTTTGCACCGGTGCTGGAAGATCTTTATCTCCCGGGCAAAACCGAGCTCATGAACGCGGTACGGGACATCGGGCTGATCTAATCCGGCTGGATGGCCGATTGAAAAGTCAGCACCGCCTCGTTGAACGCCTCCGGCGCCTCGATGTTCACCGAGTGACCACCGTCGAGGTTGACGACCTGCAGGGCAGGGTGGCGTTGCAAGAGCGCCGCCAGTTCCGGCTGGAATGCTTTCTCGTAGCGACCGTTGGTGATCAGTAGCGGCATCTCGAGCTCGTTGATCGTTGCGGCACAGTTGAGTCTCCCCCCGAGTTCGCCACCTCTGCGGATGGCCTCCCGCGGTATGCGATCGGCGCTTTCGACCAGGGCGGCTTTGACGGTTTCCGGAAAACGGCGGGAATGAATGGGATGGTAGGGCAGTGCCCTCACATCAAACTCTCCCGCCAGCGGATCGGCAGTATCTGTCGAGCGCTGCTCGGCGGTGAGCTGGCCGAATGCCGACCGGGAGTTGGTGGCAACGACGCTCAGGACCCGTTCGGGATGGGCAAGCGCGTAGTTGATGACCACGCCCGCACCGTATGACTGACCGATGACATGCCACTCATCGATCTCCAGCGCCGCTCGTATCTGCTCGAACTGCTCATTGTATGCCTCGATGGAAAACGCGGAGCGTTGCTCAGGGCTCGGCGAGTTCCCGTGACCCCAAAGCTCCACAAGGACAAGACGCCGCACCTCGGCAAGCCGCTCGACGTTGAGCAGCCACTGCGCGTTACTCGACATGAAACCGTGCAACAGCAACACCGCGGGTTGATCCGCTTTACCCAGGACCTGGTATGCCAGTTGATTCATGGCGCTTCTAAGTTATTGGTTGGTTGACAAATATAAAACTTATTGGTTGAATGCTCAATATCTTTGGTGGACTCGGGAAGGGCACAGTGAGCGATGGGAGTGAAATAGAAGAGGTGATGGCGTCCGCCGTGCTGCGTAAGCGCGGACAGGGCTTTCACGATTTTGAAGTCGGTGAGGTCATTCATCATCACTGGGGCCGTACGATCACCGAAGCGGATGCGATCCAATTCTGCCATTTGACGCTCGCGTACAACCCGCTTTATTTCAATCGCGAGTATGCCAAGGCGCACGGACATCCCGACATCGTGGTCTGTCCGCAGCTCGTGTTCAACATGATCCTCGGGCTCACGGTGGAGATCTGCTCGGAGGGTCTGGGCGGGCCGTTCCTCGGCGTCTATGACCTCAAATACCTCGAACCCGTCTACCCCGGAGATACGCTGACCGCAGTTTCCACGACGGAAGCGAAACGTGAGTCCGAGTCCAGTGAAGGCCGCGGCGTTGTCACCTGGTTCAACGAGGGCTTCAACCAGCACGGCCGCAAAGTCATCGAGTATCGGCGCTCGAACCTTGCTATCTGGAAGGGGCAAATGGGGGGCGAGAAGGTTGCCAAGGCTGCAAAGGCTGCAAAAGGGGACAAAGGCAATGGATAACGTGGCAAGGCTCACGAGTGACGACAACTATTTCGAAGACTTCGAGGTTGGCCAGACCATCCGCCACGCCCGCGGCAAGACGATGACCAATCTCGAAAACGTCAACATTACCAACATGGTCATGAACACGGCACAGGGTCATTTCAACGAAGATCAGATGTCAAAAACACCGCTGGGACAAATTCTCTGCTACGGCGGGGTGAACTTCTCTCTGGTGCTGGGGCTGGCGACGCAGGATACGTGTGAGAACGCGCTCGCAGAGCTGGGGCTCGACAAAATCCAGCTGAAGACGATGGTGTTCCACGGCGACACGCTTTATGCCTATTCGCGCGTGCTCGAGAAGCGGGAAAGCGACCGCGAAGACGCAGGCATCGTCGTTTTCAAGCACTGGGGAGTGAACCAGAACAAAGAGCTCGTAGCCGAGCTCGAGCGCACCGCACTGATTAAGAAAAAGAGCCACTGGCTCGACCGCTGAACGACAATTTCAAGGAGACGAACGATGCACAACGCCAACGGGCAACCCCGGCGCCATCGCCGCTGCCAGCTTTCCGTACCCGGCAGCAATCCCAAAATGATCCAGAAGGCGTCCGAGAGCGGCGTCGATCATGTCTTCCTGGACCTGGAAGACGCCTGCGCGCCGAATCAGAAAGTTGCGGCGCGTGACAACGTTGTGGACGCGCTGAACAACCTCGACTGGGGAGATACGGTTCGGTGCGTGCGGATCAACGATACCGGTACGCAATGGTGCCACGACGACATCATCACGGTCGTTGAAAAGGCCGGTGGAAACCTCGACACGATCATGCTCACCAAGCCGTTCGACGCTTCGGACGTTCTATTTGCCGACAAGCTTCTGACCCAGCTCGAGCTGAAGCTGGGTCTCGACAAAAAGATTGGCCTCGAGCTTCTGATCGAAGAGACGCTGGGGCTGCAGAACGTCGAAGAGATTGCCGGTAGTACGCCGCGCCTGGAAGCCATGGTGTTCGGCATGGGGGACTACTCAGCGAGCCAGGGGCTCGATTTCGACGCGATGTACGGTCCGGACTACAAATACCCGGGTGACGTATTTCACTACGCAAAGTTCCGCGTTGCCATGGCCGCGCGCGCGCGCGGCATCGACGCGGTGGACGGCCCGTTCGGCAACATTGCCAACACTGACGCCTATCGCGAGTCGTGTCTGCAGGCGCGCGCCCTCGGCATGGTGGGGAAGTGGGCGCTGCATCCGCGTCAAATAGAACATGCGCAGGACATCTTCACGCCGCGCCGGGAAAAGATCGACGAGGCGAGAAAGCTCACCGCAGCTTACCGAGAATCCGAGGAGCGCGGCGAAGGGGCGGTCATGATCGACGGCAAGTTCGCTGACGCAGCGACGGTGCGCTACTACGCCAACACCCTGGAACTTGCCGATCTGTACGGCCTTTAGGAACGACTATGAGTGACGGATATTGGACCGACGAGCGCCACATGATTCAGGAGACGGCGCGCGACTTTACCACCAACGAAGTTCTGCCTGTGGCGAACGAGCTGGACCCTGAAAAAGGCCAGATTCCCCGGGAGCTCATCGACAAGATGGGTGATATGGGCTACTTCGGGATCACCATCCCGGAAGAGAAAGGTGGCCTGGGTCTGGGCTGCTTCGAATACTGTCTCGTTGCCGAGGAGCTTGCTCGCGGATGGATGAGCGTTGCCAGCATCATTGCCCGTGGTAATGGATTCTGGCGGTCCATCCCCGGCGGGGGTGCCGAGCGGGACGAGAAGATTGCGCAGATGGCAGCCGGCCAGTATCTCGGCGCGTTTGCCATGTCTGAGCCGAATGCCGGCTCTGACATGGCGGGCGTCAGCTGCAAGGCGGTTCGCGATGGCGACGACTGGATCATCAACGGCAACAAATACTGGTGCACGTTTGCCGACGGCGCAGATTTCATCAGCGTCGTCTGCCGGGTCGAGTCGGACAGCGACGCGCGCCAGGCGGGAATGAAAAGCATTGCGGTCGAAAAACCGCGAGGTGAGCTGCCGGCGGGCGTTCAGGGCAGCCCAATCCCGAAGATTGGTTATCACGGCTGGAAAACCTATGAGCTGCACTTCGATAACGTGCGCGTGCCGGTGATGGAGCGTGATTCGGAAGAAGGCGGTGGTCCCGCTTCCATGTCTGGCGGCTTTGTCGGGATTCAGCGAGGTCTCGAAGGGGCGCGCGCGCACACGGCCGCCCGTTCCATCGGCGCGGCTCAGGGCGCGCTGAACGTTGCCATCGACTACGCGAACGAGCGCGAACAGTTTGGCCGCCCGATCGGCAAGTTCCAGGCGATCCGATTCAAGATTGCCACCGCCGCCACCGAAATCGAAGCGGCGCGCCAGCTCATGTACCACGTCTGTAACGAAATTGACGCCGGCCGTCGCGCCGACAAAGAGGCTGCCATGGTGAAGTACTTTGCTGCGGAAATGTCGGAGCGGGTGACGTCAGAGTGCCTGCAGATCATGGGGGGTGCTGGCTATACCACGCACTACCCGGTGGAGCGCTACTGGCGTGATGCGCGTTTGACGAAAATATTCGAAGGCACCTCGGAGATCATGCAGCGCATCATCTCCGACCGAATCATGGGGAAATGACCGATGGCTGACTTCACGGACAAGTGTGTCATTGTGACTGGCGGAGCTTCCGGATTCGGCAAGGCCATGTGCACGAGGTTTGCCGATGCCGGCGCCTCCGTGGTCGTTGCCGATATGAACCTGGGCGGTGCAGAAGATGTGGCGGCCACGTTGCCGGAAGCCGTAGCCGTTGCCATTGACGTTGCTGACGAAGCGCAGAACGCCGCGATGGCGCAGGCGGCAGTGGACGCGTTCGGCAAAATTGACGTCGTCTGTGCCAACGCCGGGGTGCCACATCGCGTGTGTCGGGCGATCGACATGGACACAGCGGAGTTCGACCGCATGTTTGCGATCAATACCCGCAGCGTCTTCCTTGCGGCCAAGTATTGTGCGCCCCACATGCCTGAGGGGAGCTCTATCGTGGCAACCTCGTCCATCGGCGCCAAACGTCCGCGACCGGGTCTGGCGGCGTACTACGCTGCAAAAGGCGCGGTGCTCACGTTGACACAGGCGCTGGCCGTGGAGCTGGCGCCGCGCATCCGTGTCAACGCGGTGCTGCCCGTGTCTGCCCCGACCGGCTTCGACTTGAACGCGTCTGGCGTCGCTGAGCTGCCGGACGAGGTGAATGCCCAGGTCATCGCGGGGATTCCGATGGGACGCCGCGCACAGCCGCAGGATGTGGCCGACGCGACGTTCTTTCTGGCTTCGAGCGAAGCTGCATTTCTAACCGGGGTTTGCCTGGACGTCGATGGCGGTCGGGCCATCCAGTAAATAGAGGATTCTGCGATGAACTACCTGGACCTGTGGGACACCTACCAGCATCTGACCTACGATCAGCTGCCGGAAGACGTCGTGACCGTGGCGAACCAGTGCATTCTCGACTGGTTCGGCTGTGCCGTTGCGGGTAGCGCCGAGCCGCTCGCCGCCATTCTGCGCGATCAGTTCGGCCATCGCAGCGGTGCCTGCACCGTGGTGGGATCGGATCTCATGCTCGAAGCGCCGACCGCGGCACTTTTGAACGGCGCCAGCGGGCATGCGCTCGACTACGACGATACCGGCTCTCGTACCGGTTGCCATTCCACGGCACCGGTCCTGCCGGCTGCCCTGGCCGTTGCGGAGGAGATTGGTGCGGGCGGCAAGCAACTCATCGCCGCGTTTGTAACAGGCGTTGAAGTCGAGGGCCGGGTATTTCGCGCCATGGGCAGCGATCACTATGCCCGGGGTTGGCATACGACCGCGACCTTCGGGACGTTTGGCGCTACAGCCGCGGCAGCGCACCTCCTGGGCCTCGACAAAGACACCTACGCGGTTGCCATGGGTCTGGCGGCCTCCCATGCCAGCGGGGTCAAGGCCAACTTCGGCACGATGACCAAGCCGTACCATCCCGGACGGGCGGCGGAGAACGGGGTCAATTGCGCGCGTCTTGCGGCTGCGGGATTCACCGCAAATCCCGATGCGGTGTCGGGCAACCAGGGTTTCGTGCAGGCAGCGTCGAATGGCAACCCCCCCGCAGGTCTGCCGGATGCGGACGATTGGCTGATCATGGGTACGCTCTTCAAATACCACGCTGCGTGTCACCTCACTCACTCGGCCATCGAGAGCGTGCTGAAGCTGCGTACGACGCTCGAAACAGAGGACCTGTCGTCGCTGATCATCACCGTCAATCCGGCGTTACTCGACGTGTGCGGCATTGCCGAGCCGAGGACCGGGCTCGAAGGGAAGTTCAGTCTACGCGGCACGGCTTCTCTGGCGATGCAGGGATTTGATACGTCCGATCCGGCCACGTTTGTCGACGACGTTGTGGGCAGCGCAGCGGTGCAATCACTGATTCCAAAAATCAGCGTCGAGACGGATGACGCACTCACGAGTTTCCAGTCCCGCGTGGTCTGGGTCGACAACAACCAGGTGGCACACGAATCGTTCAACGACCTTTCGGAGCCGGTTACGGATCTCGACGCACAAGGTCAAAAACTGGATACGAAGTTCGTGAGCTTGTGCACCCTCGGCGGGGTTGATGGTGGTACCAGGATTCAGGCGCTGAAAGAGCTGGCTTCCCAGGAACGCGTTGCGCTCTAGCGCACCCTCAAACAGAGAACTTCACGTATGGCCATTCCTTTCGATTTTTCGGATCGCTTAGCGCTCCCGCTCATTGTTGCGCCCATGTTCCTCGTGTCGAATCCGCAGATGACGATTGCAGCCTGCCGGGCCGGTGTGATGGGCAGCTATCCCGCGCACTCCACCCGCACGCGGGAAGTCTTCGAGGCATGGTTGATCGAGACCGAGCAGGCGCTCGCGGCGGCGGAAGACGCCGGTGAGACACCGGCACCGTTTGCGGTCAACCTCGTTGTCCATTCGAGCAATGCCCGGATGGAGGGTGACCTGGAGCTTGTCATCAAACACAAAGTCCCGGTCGTTTTGACCTCCAAGGGCGCGCCGGACGACGTCTTCAGACAGATTCACGACTACGGGGGCGTTGCGTTCCACGACGTTGCGTCGGCGCGTCATGCGGAGAAAGCCGTCGAGGCAGGCGCGGATGCCCTGATTGCGGTTGCCGGTGGTGCCGGCGGTCACTGCGGCACCATCAATCCGTTTGCGCTGGTCAGCGAGATCCGCCAGGTCACGGACAAACCGATCATCCTCGCGGGTGGCCTTACCAGCGGCCGGGACGTCCTTGCCGCCGAGGCCCTGGGGGCGTCCATGGTGTACATGGGCACGCGCTTTATCGCCACGGAAGAGTCCCTCGCTCCGGACGCTTACCGGGACAGCCTGATCGAAGGCAAAGCGACCGACATTTTCCTGTCCGCAGCCCTCGATGGCGCACCGGCAAACTGGTACGCCCCCAGTCTCGTCAAGGCGGGCATTGATCTCGATGAGCTGGCGGTCACACGTCCAGGTAAGATCGTCACGTCAGACGGACAGTCGAAGCAGCGCTACAAAGGCATATGGTCAGCCGGTCACGGCATTGGCGCGACGAAGGCGGTGGTGCCGGTGGCCCAGCTCTGCGCGGACCTGATCAACGAGTACCGGACGGCAAAAGCAGAGTTTGTCGGCGAGCTTGCGAGCGCCTGAGCATGGAAAGTCAGCTACCCGATTTCAATCGTTCACTCCTACCCACATTGACCGAAGCTTTCGACCGTTTCGCGGCGGACGAGTGTGTGTGCTTCAAGGAAGAGCGCTTCACTTACCGGGAAGTGGGCGATCTTTCGGCCCGAATCGCCAATCGGCTGATTGGGCAGGGCTTCCGGCCCGGGATGAAGGGGGCGGTCTACAGTCTGAACTCCGCCTGGACGTTCATCGCCACGCTCGGGATTGTCCGGGCCGGCGGTACCTGGATACCCATCAACCCGCGCAACTCCGAGCAGGACAACGTCGCGATATTGGAGAAATTCGGTTCCGACGTCGTCTTCTTTCAAGCGGCGTTCGGCCGACCAGTGGGAGAGTTTGTTACAGATGAGACGCTGGTTGTCTGTCTGGACGGGACGCCGCACAACTACCCCGACGTACGGGCATGGATCGAAAAAGCGCCGGATAGCGCGCCCGTGGTCGATGTCGAACCCACCGATCTCGTGACGATTCCGCTTACGGGTGGCACAACGGGTCTGCCCAAGGGGGTCATGCTCAGTCACCGTAACTTCTGTGCGCTGGAATATGGCACCCGGAGCATGAACGAAGGACGCCGCCCGGTTGTGCTTTGTGCAGCACCCATGACCCACGTCGGCGGACGGATTGCCATCTGCGGTCTTTCGAGCGGCTCGCGCTTCGTCATTCTCGAGGCGGTGGATCCACAGGTGGTTCTCAATACGGTGCAGGCGGAGGGCATTACGGATTTCTTCCTGCCGCCAACCGGCATCTATGCGCTGCTCGATCAGCCGAATCTGGAAGAGTTTGATCTCTCCTCGCTGGTGTCGGTCAGCTACGGTTCGGCGCCGATGTCGACGGCGCGTCTGAAAGAAGCGCTGACGCGTATTGGCCCGGTGATGCGTGGTGGTTTCGGTCAGACGGAATGTCCTATGTTCATTGCGCGGCTGCAGCCCGAAGAGCACTTCGTGGGCAATGACGTCCGCGGGGAGGTGGCTGAAGGACGTTTGCGCAGCGTCGGCCGTGCCACCGTCATCAGTGAGCTCGGCATTGTCGACGAAGCCGGCCGTGAGTTACCCAGCGGCGAGCGCGGTGAGATTGCGGTCAAGGGTCCTATGGTCTCAGAGGGCTACTACCGGGATCCGGAGGAGACGGCGAAGATTCGCGTCAACGGCTGGCATCTCACGGGTGACATCGGCTACCTCGACGAGGAGGGATATCTCTACGTGGTCGACCGCAAGAAGGACATGATCATTACCGGTGGCTTCAACGTCTATTCGTCGGAGGTGGAGCATGCGCTCATGACCATTCCCGGCGTACAGCTTGCGGTCGTCTTCGGTGTACCGGACGAAAAGTGGGGAGAAGCCGTTGCCGCCCAGGTCATACTCGCGCCTGGTGCCAGTCTCACCGAATTGGAGCTGATGGCGGCTGCGCGGGAGGCCATCGGCGGCGTGAAAGCGCCCAAGCGCATTGAGTTCGTCGACGATTTCCCGCGCACACCGGTTGGCAAGATCGACAAAAAGGTCCTGCGCGAAGCCGCCTGGTCTGCGAGCGGCCGACAAATCTGACGTCGATTAAATACAACTAATGGGTTGTATATAAATCTCTCCTTGTGTAAGGTTATACAACCTTATGGTTGTAAATAGATGGAAGGAGAGTCAGATGACACCAGAACGACAATCAGAACAATCAGAACAAGCAGCAGTAAACGACGAGATTGTGCGCGAGATCGACTTACGTGCCCCGCAGGACAAGGTCTGGCGAGCGATTGCGGATGCCCGGCGGTTTGGCCAATGGTTTCGCTGCGAAGTGGAAGGGGATTTTGTCGTGGGCGAGCACAACAACTGCCGCGGCACCTATCCGGGTGCTGAGGGTATCGTGTGGCAGAAGCTGATCAAAGCCATAGAGCCGGAACGCTACTTTGCCTTCGTCTGGTCGCCAGGTGACACCGGTGCGGTGCTTCTTGATGAAGATGCCGGCCACACGCTGGTGGAGTTTACGCTTGCACCCTCTGCCACCGGCACGCATTTGACCATTCGCGAAAGCGGCTTCGCCAGCCTGCCTGAAGCCTGGGGTGAGCGTTCGTTCCAGCGCAATACCGAAGGCTGGGACGCTCAAGTCGGGAACATTACCGCCTATGTCGAGTCCTGATCTTAGCGCTGCCGAGCAGCT
This sequence comes from Pseudomonadales bacterium, assembly GCA_028285415.1. Classification (GTDB taxonomy): domain Bacteria; phylum Pseudomonadota; class Gammaproteobacteria; order Pseudomonadales; family Azotimanducaceae; genus UBA4421. The sequence goes on along the minus strand of JANQPF010000009.1, from coordinate 24,245 downwards.
CACCCCCGTGTTTGCCGCCCTGGGCGATGTCACCAGAATACAGCTGGTGCATCGCCTGGGTCAGGGTGAGCCGCGCTCCATCGCCCAGCTGGCCGAAGGCCTTGGCCTGTCGCATCAGGGGGTCACCAAGCACCTCAAAGTGCTGGAAGGCGCGGGCCTCGTGCGGGGTGACAAGGTGGGTCGGGAACGGCGCTATGTGGGTACCTCGGAGCAGCTGCACGCTGCCCGGGCGTATCTGCACGACGTGGCCGACCAGTGGGATGCAGCGCTACAGCGCTTGCAGGCGTTCGTCGAAGACTGATACAACCCCTCAGCGGGCAACGATGGGGGTGAGCGTGCAACGGCTGGACGACTTCAATACACCGGTAGCGGCGGACAACCCGCGCGGCGGCATCAACGTCTACTTCGATCTGCATACATCAGAACCGCTCCAGCAATCGCCGGTATGGGTGACCGGTGGGCGGCGTCTGCAGCTCTTTCGGCTGGGCGCGAACGAAACGCTGACGCTTGGTGGTGGCCGGCACTTTGTCAAAGTTGTTATCGGTAGGATCGCCAATCTCGAGCGGTCGTGCCTGGCGGCGCCGTTTGCCGTGCGTGCAACCGGAATCGATGTGGATGAGCTCGTTGCGGGGGAAGACGGCGCGCTCTTCATGCTGATGAGCCTTGCGGAAGACGCGGCAGAGATGATCACGGATATGGCCAGCCTTACGTTCGAAGGTCCGCTCAGCCATGCGCTCGTCTGGCAGCGATTCGACGCAAAGTTTGCCGGGATTACGGACTACTTCGATGGCAAAGACTGCTACATGGCGAGCGGTATACATGTGCTCGACGAACACGATGACGAGATTGTGTATGTCAATCCTTGGACCTGCGGCAAAGGGGTAGATCTGTCTACTCACAACCACGCCCACGCGCCTTCGCCGATGGCGCCCGCGTTCGCGGAAGTCCATTGGGTGCTTGCGGCCGCTACGGAGCAGAGCGGTATGTATCGCACGCCAGAACCGGGCGCCGATGAACGCGAGCGGTTTGTGATGGGGCTGGGGGATGAGCACGGTCCTTTCTACGATCGGGATGCCTCCGGTCTGCCGGTGCTGCGGGAGAACGGGGCGGTGCAATACCCATGGCATGGCTGGCAGGGTGGCGACGACGGCTCAGCAGATTCAGCGTATGATTTTGTGGCTGCGTTTGAGATCAACCCGAGCTACATGGAGGCGCGTCTCTGAAGCTCGGGGCACGGGAGGGAGAACAATGGGGCTGGGACTGGCACAGCTGGAGCGCATCACCGCCGATATACAGGCGAATGATCTCGACTGGGTGGAGGTGGCTGAAGGGTCCTACTTCAAGGCGTTGACCGTCCACGTCCCTACAAATACGGTCGCTTATGCGTTCCGGATGGATCCCGGCGCCCCGGATTTCCCTTCACACTTTCACGTCTGTCGTGCCATGTCGTTCACCACCAAAGGCTGGTTTGGCTACCGGGAAGGGACCAATCGGGTCGACAACGGCATGTTTTCTTATGAAGCGGCAGGTTCGTTTCATACCCCTTTCAGTGATTGCCCCGAAGGGTTCGAGGCCAGAGGTATTTTCGAGAGCGACAGCGAAGTCCTGCTGCAGAATCATGCTGCAGCGGATCCGCACAGCGAAGTGATCGGGTACCTGACGGTGCAGGACTTCATCGACATTGCCAGCCCGTGCACGCACATTGTTCACGCAGACGGGCGGGTCGCCGGGGATCCGCATTTCAAGTACGACTTTACCGAGGGGGTCTGCATTCCCTGAAGCGAAGACAGCGCAGATCCGCTGTCTTCATGTGCGCTGCCCGGGGTTTGCTAGCCTTCGAGAATGGCGTTCAGGGTGGCACTCGGGCGCATCTCAGCGTCCGCCTTGGCAGGATCGGGACGGTAATATCCGCCGACGTCCACCGGCCCGCCCTGAATGTCGACGAGCTCCTTGATGATCTGCGTTTCATTGTCAGCAAGCGCTTTTGCGAGCGGGGCAAACTCTGCTTTGAGGGCGGCATCGTCGTCCTGAGCGGCCAACGCTTCCGCCCAGTACATACCGAGATAGTAGTGGCTCGCCCGGTTGTCCGGTTCGCCGGTTTTGCGCGATGGCGATTTGTTGTTGTCCAGGAGTTTTGCCGTTGCCGCATCCAGAGCGTCCGCCAGGACTTGTGCCTGCTTGTTTCCCGTTTTGGCAGCAATGTCTTCCAACGACACCGTCAGGGCCAGAAACTCTCCCAACGAGTCCCATCGCAGATGATTTTCTGCTTCGAACTGCTGCACGTGCTTGGGTGCTGAACCGCCGGCGCCGGTTTCGTACAAACCACCGCCCGCCATCAGGGGCACGATGGAGTACATCTTGGCGCTGGTGCCGAGCTCCATGATGGGGAAGAGGTCCGTCAGATAGTCCCGCAGCACATTGCCGGTAGCGGCAATTGTGTCTTCGCCGTGACGCGCACGCTCCAGCGTATGGCGCATGGCGAGCGTCAGTTTTTCGATGCGGATGTCGAGACCGTCGGTGTCGTGCTCCGCCAGGTACTTGTGCACTTTCTGGATGATCTGGGAGTCGTGCCCGCGCTGTTCAGGGTCGCCGCGGTACTTGTCCAGCCAGAAGACGACCGGTATTCCGGACGCGCGGCTGCGGTTCACCGCCAGCTTCACCCAGTCGCGGATGGCAATGTCCTTGGTTTGACACATGCGCCAGATGTCGCCTTTCTCGAGCCCCGTATGCTCGATGAGCACGTTTCCGGCCTGGTCGGTGACCCGCACGGTGCCACCGGCGGGCAGCTCGAACGTTTTGTCGTGGGAACCGTACTCTTCCGCCTTCTGCGCCATCAGGCCGACGTTTTGCACGGTGCCCATGGTGGTGGGATCAAACGCGTCGTGGTGTTTGCAGAAGTTGATGACCTCGAGGTAAATCGTCGCGTAGCAGGAATCCGGGATGATTGCCTTGGTGTCCCGCAGATTGCCGTCAGCGCTCCACATCTTGCCGCCGACGCGGATCATGGCCGGCATGGAGGCGTCGACGATGATGTCACTGGGAACGTGCAGGTTGGTGATGCCTTTGTCGGAATCCACCATCGCAAGCCCGGGTCGGCTTTCGTGACATTTACGCAGGTCCGCCTCAATTTCGTTCTTCAGCGAGAAGGACAGGGTGCCGACTTTGTCGAGCACGCTGCCGAGGCCAAGGTTCGGGTTGACGCCAAGCTCGTCAAAGGTGGCGCGATGCTTGTCGAACGCATCCTGATAGTACACCTCGACGGCATGGCCGAAGATGATGGGATCGGACACTTTCATCATTGTGGCTTTCATATGGAGGGAAGCCAGCAGGTCGGCGCGCCGCGCGCCTTCGTATTCTTCGTCGAGAAATCTACGCAGACGCGCAACGCTCATGAACATGCCGTCGACAACTTCGCCATCTTCGACCGGCACGGCTTCGCGGACCACGGTGACGGCGCCGTCGTCGGCAATGAGCTCAATCTTGAGGTTGCCCGCTTGCTCCACGGTGACCGATTTTTCGGAGTGATAGAAATCGCCGTCGCGCATGTGAGCCACGTGGGTGCTGGACGCCTGGCTCCACTTATCCATCGGATGAGGATGCTTGCGCGCAAACGCTTTGACGGAAGCGGGTGCACGACGATCCGAATTGCCTTCCCGCAGCACCGGGTTGACTGCGCTGCCGAGCACCGTCGAGTAGCGGTCGTGAATGACCTGCTCTTCGTCGTTGGCAGGCTCTTCGGGATAGTCGGGAATGGCATAACCCTGGGATTGAAGCTCGGCAATGGCTTCGATCAGCTGTGGAACCGAAGCGCTGATGTTCGGCAGCTTGATGATGTTGGCGCCAGGCTCTTTGGTCAGCTCGCCGAGTTCGGCAAGGGCATCAGGGACCCGTTGCTCGTCACTCAGGTTCTCTGGAAACGCTGCGAGAATCCGCGCGGCGACGGAGATGTCGCTCAGTTCGACGGTAACGTCCGCGGCTTCAGTATATTTCTTGATGAACGGCAGCAGTGAGTAGGTGGCAAGGGCCGGAGCTTCGTCCGTGAGGGTATAAATAATCTTCAGCTGTTCTGTCATTTGGTTCCTGACTCTATCGTTCTTATCACTGGTTCCCGAGGCGACGAGGTTGAAAATCCGCTGGAACCGGCCTGAATTTAGGGCGCGTAGTATACCCGCATTTGCGACGCCCGCGTGAAATCCACGTGACGGTCGTGGGGTGACGAACTCGAGGTGACGGGCTAGCTGACGGGGAACTCCGCGTTGATCTGTCCGGTTCCGGAGCTGCCGAAGTAGGGGCTCAGTATTTCGACTTTCCCGTCGTAGGCATCCCAGCCCAGTGCGCCGAGCAGCATAGCGGTATCGTGCATGAAACCCTCACCATGACACTTCTCGGCGTACTCCGGCAGCAGCGCGCAGAAATCCTCCCACTCGCCGTTCTGCCACATGTCGACGACGCGATGATCGAACGCCTCGAGGAACGGCGACCAGACTTTGTGCAGGTACTCATCAGCGGTGCCGTTCTGAGCGAAACGATGTGACAGCGAGCCGGAAGCGAAGATGGCTACCGTGCCGTCATATTCCTCCTCGATCGCGCGGCGCAGTGCTTGGCCGAACGTGGCACTGTCTTCGAGATTGTGGACCGTCAGCAGTGCCGCGACGGAGACCACCTTGAAGTGACGATCCTCGTTCATGTAGCGCATGGGCACGAGCGTGCCGTACTCGAGCGCAAGGCTGGTCGCGTCGTGCGCACGGGTGTGCACACCCGCGGCGGTGGCGGCATCTGCAATCGCCTGACCGAGCTGTGTGTTGCCATCGTATTCATACGGCAGATTCTTGATGAAGTGAGGCAGCTCGTTGCTGGTGTAGATCCCTTTGAAATGTGGCGCATTGTTGATGTGATAACCGCTGTTGACCAGCCAATGGGTATCGAAAACGACAATCGTGTCGACGCCCAGCGCCCGGCAGCGTCGGGATATCTCATAGTGTCCTGCAATGGCGGCGTCGCGGCAGCCTTTGTGCGGGCCGTCCTGCTCGGACAGGTACATGGACGGAACGTGAGTAATTTTGGCGGCGTAAGCGAGCTTACCCATGCGATCTCCTCAGCGGCCGAGTACCGGCATGGTGTGCAGATCATGCGCGATACAGACGTTTTTGGTTTCCATATAGAAGTCGAAGCTGTAGTCACCTCCGTCGCGGCCAACGCCGCTTGCTTTCATACCGCCGAAAGGTGATGGCAGGTTTCGATTATTCTCCGAGTTGAACCACAGCATACCCGCCTCCAGGCGTTTGGCGAGTCGCATGGTGCGCCCGGTGTCGGTGGTCCAGACATAGCCGGCGAGGCCGTAGGGCGTGTCGTTGGCAAGCATCACCGCTTCTTCCTCCGTGTCGAACGTCATTGCCGTCAACACCGGGCCGAAAATCTCTTCGCGGGCAATCCGCATCGTGTTGTCAGCTTCCGTGAAGAGCGTGGGTGCCACGTAGTTGCCAGTGCCGAGATCCGCGCGAGCGACGCCACCCACTGCGATGTTCGCGCCGTCAGTACCCGCGATATCCATGTAGCTCATGACTTTGTCGAAGTGCTCTCTGCTGACGAGCGGACCCACCTCCGTGGCTGGATCCAGGGGATGTCCCACGGAGAGATTGGCAACGCGCTCGGCAAGCGCCGACATGAAGCGCTCCTTGATGCCGTTCTGAATGATGAGCCTCGAGCTCGAGGTGCAGCGCTGGCCGTTCAGGCTGTAGATCATGAATACCACCGCGTCGAGTGCCCGGTCGAAGTCCGCGTCGTCGAAAACGAGGATGGGGTTCTTGCCACCAAGCTCAAAGTGAACCCGTTTCAAGGTGGCGGCAGCCTGTCGCATGATGTGCATGCCCGTGGCACTTTCTCCGACCAGCGCAACCGCGCGCACGGCTGGATGCTCGGTGAGTCGTTTGCCGGCCACCTCGCCGAATCCGTTGACGGTATTCCAGACCCCGTCGGGAATGCCGGCTGCATGTGCAATCTCTGCAAGGATCATGGCAGACAGCGGCGACATCTCAGCCGGTTTGTGGACGACGGTGCAGCCGGCTGCCAGCGCGGGGGCGATTTTCCAGGTTGCCAGCATGAACGGGGTGTTCCACGGCGTGATGATACCGACGGGGCCCACGGGCGTGCGCATGGTGAAGTTCGTGTGCTGATCCTGGTAGAGCGACTGCCCGTTGGTGGCTTCGGGCGCCTTGTCGGCGAAGAAGCGGAAGTTTTCAGCGCCGCGTATCGCAGCCTGTTTCATGAAGCGGATGGGCTGGCCACAGTCCATGGATTCGACCAGCGCAATCTCCTCCGCGCGCTCGACAATCCTGTCCGCGAAGTTGTTCAAGAGCTTCTTGCGCGCGGCGCCCGGCATGTCGCGCCACTCAGCAAACGCAGCCAGTGCCGCCTCGCAGGCGCGGTCAACGTCCTCTGCGGTGCCCTGAGCCACGCGGCCGAGGGTGCTGTTGTCGACCGGGGTGAGGTTGTCGAACGTCTCAGCACCGGTGGGAACCTCGAACCGGCCGTCGATGAAATGACCGGTGGTTTCGTCCGCAAAGCGTCTGAGAAACTGCCCGGCTGCAGCGAGATTTTCCGTATGTCCCGACATATTTTGCTCGACGTCAAATAAATAACATGTTAAATAAATAGTTCAGAATTGCCAATGATTCGCGACGCTTTTTTACCTTTCATGCTGCAGATACATAACAGATTAATGAATACGAACGGCGGCACGTGGTTTCGCTGCGTCAGGAAGCGCCGTGGCTGAGCTCAAAGAAACGCCAGGAAATCCGCCAACCCCGCTTCGCGGGTTCGACCGATCACTCCCGATGGCGCTCCTCAAGGCGCGAGAAGCGGTGATGAAGAAATTCATCCCCGCGCTGCGAGAGCACAATCTGTCGCCTCAACAGTGGCGCGTCATCCGCGCGCTCAACGAAGAGGACGGGCTGGACATCAGCGAGCTTGCAGAGCGGTGCTATCTGCTCATGCCGAGCCTCTCGCGCATTGTGCCGAATCTCGAAAAGCGCAAGCTTCTCAAGAAGTCTCAGTCGAGTTCGGACAATCGGCGTTCCGTCATCTATCTCACCCGGCAGGGCAGCGCCCTGTACGCGAAGATCGCCCCGCAGTCCGCCGATCGTTACGCCTACATCACAGAGAAGTTCGGCTACGGCAAGCTGGAACTCCTGTACGACCTGCTCAATGAGCTGGTGGAGAAGCTCGACGAGACGGACGAACTGGAGAAGAACCATGAGTGAAGGTCGGCACGATGCGTACCACACGATCAGCGTGCCACCGGCAACCGAGCCGAGTGGCTGTCCCTTCGATGCCGAGTTCACACCCTTCGACGATGACTATCTGATGAACCCGTATCCGCAGCTCGAAAAGTTCAGCACCGAGACGCCCATCTTCTATTCGGAGCAGCTCGGCTATCTGGTGGTGACGGGGATGGAGAACGTGGTTGAGGTGCTGAAGAACCACGAAGTGTTTTCATCCGCCAATGTTCAGGATCCGGTGTTTCCGGTCTGCACAGCTGCGCGGGAAATCATGTCAGCTTCGGACTACAACCCGCAGGCTGTGATGTCCAACTGTCAGCAGCCGGATCACACCCGTATTCGCAAATACACGCGGGAAGGCTTCAACGCTCGGCGCATGAAGATCCTCGAGCCCTACATACGTGACACGACCGAGAAGCTGCTGGATGGCATGCTCGCCAAGGGCAGTCCGGCGGAATTCGTCTCCGCGCTTGCGCATCCGCTGCCGGGACAGGTGATTTTCCGTTTCATCGGGTTTCCGGAGGCTGATGACGAGCAGTTGATCTATTGGACCTCCAACCGCCTGGTGTTCACCTGGGGGAAACCAAGCGATGAGGAACAGGTAGAGATTGCGGGGAACATGCTGAAGTACTGGCGTTACTGCCGCGAGTTCGTCGCTTCCCGCAACGTGACACCGGCAGACGATCTGACGTCGGAGCTGCTCGCCGCGCACAAAGAAGCTCCAGAGGGACTGACCTACGGAGAGGTCGAGTCGATCATCTACGGGCTGTCGTTTGCCGGCCACGAAATTGTCAGCAACTTCATTGCTCTGTCTCTGCTCAACATTCTGCCGGACAGAGCGCAGTGGCAGCGGCTTTGTGACGATCCCGCGCTGATTCCCAACGCGCTGGAAGAGGTGTTGCGCTTTGACTCACCGCAGACCAGCTGGCGGCGAGTAGCAACCCGGGACACGTCCCTGCACGGCATCCAGATTCCCAAGGGTACACGGGTGTTCGTCAGTCTGGGTTCAGCCAATCACGACCCGGGGGTGTTTGCGGACGCGGAGGTTTTCGATGTGGACCGCGACAATGCCAACCGGCACGTGTCTTTTGGTCATGGCATCCACTTCTGCCTGGGCGCGCGCCTGGCGCGCCTGGAAGGGCAGATTGCGATCGAAGCGCTGACCCGACGCCTGCCGGGTATCCACCTGGTGGACGATCAGTCGCTGGCGTTTTCACCGAACATGACGTTTCGTGGTCCCAGAGCACTCTACGTGGCGTGGGACTGACGTCATAGCACAATTCGACCGTCACGCAGGAATTCCATCCAGTCGTTGACCGGGCTGGTTTCGCGCGTTTGATCATCGGTTCCGGCGGTTGCGAAGTGAAACACCATGGCGGCGCGTATGCCGCTTGATTTGTTGTCCGTCGAACGGTGCATCAGATGACTGTCAAAGAGCATGAGGTCGCCAGCCTGCAGCAGGCACGGTTCGCTCTTTTCCATGTTGTGGTCGACGATCTCCACGTACCCGACGTTCGCATTGGGGCGCTGATCAGGAATGTGCTCATGGATGGGTTCCGTCTGGGAGCCGGGGAGGATGTGCAGGCAACCGTTCTCGAGCGTTGCCTCGGTGATCGCCAACCAGAGCGCAACGACGGGTCGGGCTGGTGTGAACGCGAAGTAGTAGCTGTCCTGATGCCAGGGCTGCCCCCACGCGCCCGGGTTTTTGAAAATGAACTGCGAAAGAAAACAGTCGACGTCGGGACCGATGGCTTCCGTGATGAGTTCAGCCACCCGCGGGTCGCTTAGAAACGCTTGAAACGGCGCTCTGCGATGCAGTTTGAATACCTTGGATATGCGCTCTTCCGGCAGCTTGCCCTGCATGCCAGCCTGAGCTTCCGGCATGACCAATGCGCCATCGACGGGCTCGCCGTCAGCGGCGGCTCGACACAGGCTGATGACATCGTCGAGCATTACCCGGGTCACGTCGTCACTTGCAAACGAAGGAAAAAGCGCAAACCCCGGTGCGTCGCTCCCCCGCAGTTTCTGGCTTAGCGTCTGCATGCTTATCAGCTACTTCTCGGGCAGTGCATAGGCGAAAATGTAGTCACCGGCCGGGCTGGTATCACCCCAGTGCCCACCGGCGGCGACGACAACGTACTGCCGTCCAGTGGATTCCAGCTGGTATGTCATCGGCACCGCAACCGCGGAAGTGGGCAGATCAACCTTCCAGAGCTCACTGCCGTCTTCGAGATCAAACGCGCGGAACGCGTTTTCACCCGAAATGCCGGAAAACACCAGGCCCGAAGCCGTCATCATCGGGCCGCCGAAGCCGGGAATACCCTCTATCCACCAGAACGGGAAAGGCGCCATGTTGCGGGTTGTACCCATGGGCCGTGACCATAGGAGTTTGCCCGCCTCCAGATCGACCGCGTCCAGCGTCCCCCAGGGCGGCGGGCTGCAGGGGACCCCGAGGGGAGACATGACAAAGCCGGTATCAACGCAATAGGGAGTACCTTCTTGATTGGGACGCCGCCCGCTGGCCTCGCATTCTTCCCGCGGTATCAAACGGGTCGAACCGGGCACGCGAATCGTGTAGGCGACCATAATGCGTTTTTCCGGGTGAATGGCAGGTGAGCCCCAGTTGTTGCCGCCGCCGTTGCTGGGATAGTTGATGGAGCCCTGCGTTGAGGGCGGCGTGTAAAACCCTTCGTTAGCCATGGCTTCGAACTGCTCACGACATGCGCCTTCGTCCCAGAACGTGAGGCCCCAGGCATCTTCCGGCGTGATTGGCTCGGCAATCATGTGCGGTATGTGGGTAGGGAACGGCTGCGTAGCTGACAGGTACTCATCCGGTGCGCCGCCCTGGGGTACGGGTTTTTCCTCCACCGGCCACAGCGGTTCGCCGGTATCGCGGTGCAGCGCAAAGGTCAGCCCCATCTTCGTGACCTGGACAACGGCGGGTACCACCTCACCGTCCACCGTGATGTCGACGAGGTTCGGCTGTGCCGGTGTGTCGTAGTCCCATACGTCGTGGTGCACCATCTGGTAGTGCCATGCAACTTCTCCGGTATCGCCGTGCAGAGCAACCACCGAGCTCGAGTAAAAGTCCAGATCGCCACGATGGCCGCCGAAGTAATCCGGGGACGTGTTGCCCGTAGGGACGAAGACCATATTACGTTGCGGGTCTGCGGCGATGATCGACCAGACGTTGGTGGTACCGCTGAGAAACGTGCCGTCTTCGTTGTGCGTGCGGCTGCCGGGTTTGACGGGGTTCCAGGCCCACAGGAATTCGCCGGTGCGTGCGTGATACGCACGCACCACGCCGCTCGGCACGCCAACACGGACGTTGTCGAGCACCATGGCTCCCGTAATGATCTTGTCCCCGAGGATGGCCGGTGGTGAGGTGATGCCGTATTCGTGCGGCCCATGTGCCGAGAGGCCGTGGGTGACGTCTACCTCTCCGTTGTCGCCGAACTCAGGACATCGCCTGCCGCTTTCGGCATCCACCGCAACAAGCCGCGCGTCCAGCGTGCCGACGATGATGCGATGCTCGCAGAATCCTTCCGCCCCGGATTGCCAGCTGCTGACGCCGCGGCAGTTGGGCAATACCGGCTCGCTGGTCGCATCGACCTGCGGATCGAACTTCCAGAGCTCCTCGCCCGTCGCGGCGTCGAGCCCAAACACCTTGTTGAACGGTGAGCAGTAGTAGATTCGCTCGTTCAACATGATGGGTGTGACCTGCAGGGAGCTTTTGCTCAGAAAGGGCTCGCGGCTGGCCTCTCGGTAATCTCCAGAGCGGTGCTGCCAGACCTCCTCCAGATGGTGAACGTTCTCGGGCGTAATTTGATTTGCGGCGCTGAAGTGTGTGCCCCCGGATGTCGCCCCATACGCCGGCCAGTCGGTCACAACCCCCGCTGGGACGTCTCCCAACGGAGGTTCTTGTGAACAGGCGGCCAGCAGTGCGATGACGCCTGCCATCAGGATGGTACGCATGGTGAACTTCCCCTCTAGTCTGTCCATATGATGGGCAATCGAAACGGCAGAAGCCACCGGCAGCGATAGCGGTTTGTACTTAGGTGGCGCCGGCGATTTCGATTCTGCCTGCTGGCGCCGCACTTGACGGGAACGGTTTACCTTTGCGTAACTACCAGCAATGAGGACTGATCTGACAAGCTGCCAAGATGGCGCGTGACTACGACGTGATTGTCGTCGGCGCGGGTGTGGCCGGTCTCGCTGCCGCAGTTGCGGCGGCGGACGAGGGGGCGTCGGTGCTGCTCGTAGAGGGCCAGAAACAGATTGGCGGGTCCTCGCGATTGAGCGGCGGGCATTTCTATGCCGCCGGCACGTCCGTACAGGAAGCGGCAGGCGTGTCCGGCGATAGCGCAGACGCCATGTTCGAACACTACATGACCCTCAACCAGTGGCTGGTCGATCCGGCAGTGGTGCGTCGCTACTGTGATCTCAGCGCGCCGACCTTCGAATGGTTGCTCGGGCTCGGCGTTCGCTTTCCGAAGGAAGGCGTGTACGTCTCGGGAGTCGGTTCCACACCGCGTGGCCACCAGCCTGAAGGCGCCGGTGAAGAGGTGGTCAACGTGCTGGATGGGCATCGCTGCCATCGCGGTGTGGATGCGGTCCTCGATGCGCGAGTGACTGGTCTCATCGTCGAAAGTGATGGACGAGTTGCCGGGATACGCATCGGTGATGACACCGCAACGGCAGCTGCGGTCATCCTCGCAACCGGCGGCTTTGGCGCCAATGAAGAGATGATCGAACGATTCTATCCGCAGGCCGCCGGCGCCGGCGACTGGCGCTGGTACATCGGCGCTGAGGGTGCGCAGGGGGATGGGATTGCTCTGGGCGAGGCGGCAGGGGCCACAATTGCCGGCCATGATCGCGGCCTTTTGCTGGTGACGCCGGGCTTCAGCCGGGATCTCGAGGTCCTGCTTCCCGGATGGCTCATTCTCGTCAACGTTGAAGGCCGCCGGTTTGCCAATGAATCGGCGCCCTACACGGTACTGGGTGGCTTGATTCAGCGTGAAGGCGGAAGGGCATTTGCGATCTTCGACGAGGCGGCGCGGCGTGAGGCAAAACCCAATCCCTTTTCTCAGGCGTACTGGGTGGATGAGGTGCTCGAACGGCAGGCAGAGGCCGGCCGTATCATGCGGGCGGAGACGCTCGATGCGCTGGCCCGGCAGATGAAGGTGAACGCGCGCGCACTGACGGGGACGGTCAGCCGCTACAACACAGACGCGGCCGCCGGTGACGACACCGCTTTTTTCAAGCCGGGTCCGTTGTCCAGCATCGTTGAGCCGCCGTTTTACGGTGTGGAAGTGCGTCCTGCGATAGTCTGTTGGACCGGTACCGGGTTGCGCATCGATGCCGACACCCGGGTCCTGGGCGGCGATGAGCGACCGATCGCAGGGCTGTATGCCGCCGGTGAGACCGTGGGCAACCTGCACGGCGATCGCTACATTGGCGGCGGCGGTTCTTTTGGCCCGTGTATCGTCTTCGGCAAGGTTGCGGGCGAAGCAGCCGCTGGATTCGCCAGAGCGCTCAACGAATGAGCCGAGTGACGAGCGCGGAGACGCTCGCAGATGCGCTGGCGGCGAGCGCGCGGCTGGACCGCGGCATTACGTATCTCGAAGGAGAGAGTGAGCCGCTGCGGCTCACTTATCAGGCCGTCATGCACCGCGCGCGCAGACTGCTCGGTGAGTTTCAGCGCCGCGGCCTCGAATCCGATGCCAACGTGGTCCTTCTGCTCGATGGTAACCCGCAGCTGGTGGATGCGTTCTGGGCATGTCAGCTGGGTGGCTTCGTGGCGATTCCGCTGGCGGTCGGCGGCACGGATGAACACCAGCTGAAAACGCTCAACGTGCTGGATCAGCTCGATGATCCCATCCTGATCACACAAGGGCGTAATCCGGAACGGCTCTGGGAATATGCCCGGCGCAAAGGCGTGTATGCGGCCTACGAAAGCGCCTTCGCAACCGAGATCAACATCTCCCAGCTGGCGGCTGATGGACCATTGGGCTCACCTATCAGCTGCTCTCCGGACGCCACCGCCGCGCTGCAATTTTCCTCGGGCTCCACCGGCACCCCGAAAGGGGTTGTGCTCACCCACGCGGCGCTCCTCGCAGACATCCACGCCATCATCGAACGTGGTCAGATGACTGAGCACGACAGCCACCTCAGCTGGGTGCCGCTGACGCATGATCTTGGCATGGTCATGTTTCATCTGCTGCCGATTGTGCTTGGTGTCGAGCAGTATCTGATGCCGCCGGCCAGATTTGCGCGGCGGCCGCTGTCCTGGCTGCAGCAGGCAAGCGCCGTTGGTGCAAGCGTGCTCTGTTCTCCCAACTTCGGATACGACCACTACCTGAAGTCTTTTGCCAAGGCGGATGAGAAGGATCTGGACCTCAGCCGTGTGCGGATCATCTTCAATGGCGGTGAGCCGATATCACGCCAGGTGTGCGACGCCTTTACCAAAGCGCTGGGTGGGCATGGCCTGTCGCCTACCGCCATTCGACCGGCATATGGTCTGGCGGAGGCCTGCGTGTGCGTGACCATGACGCCGCCGGGGAGTCCGGTTGCGTCGCTGCACGTCGAGCGAGAGCGCCTGCTGGTCGGCGAGCAGGTAGCGCTGACAGACGAACGTGCAGGTGGTGCTGAGGTAGTTTGCGTTGGCGCGCCTGTCGAAGGGTGTGAAGTTCGGATTGGAGACGGACAAGGTGAAGCGCTTCGGGATGGCGTCTATGGGCGCATCCTCATCCGCGGAGCCATGGTAACGACGGGATACTATGGTCGTGGGCGGGAGCGTGATGCCGACGAGTGGTTCGACACGGGTGATCTGGGTTTTTGCGTGGACGGTAGTCTTTACGTGCTGGGACGATCCAAGGACACCATCATCGTCAACGGAGTGAACTACCACCCCAACGATCTGGAGCGTATCTGTCAGGAGGATGCGGGCCTCGAGGTCGGCAAGGTGACCTGCTGCGGCGTGATGCAAGGGGAAGGCGAGCAGCTGGCGGTGTTTGTCGTTCATCGTCAGGATCTGGAGAACTTTCGCCCTGTGGTGCAGGCGGTCCGGCGTGCCATCGGCGAGCGGTGCCAGCTCGAAGTCGGTTACGTCCTGCCGGTCCGGCAGATGCCCAAGACGACCAGCGGCAAGATCCGGCGATTCAAGCTGGTCGACGACTTTCGCAGTGGCGCGTTTGACGAGGCGGTTGCGTTCCTTGAAGAGCGTCCCGACCGTGCGGGCGGGCTGGCGCAGAGTGATCTGGCCCGGGCGCTGCACGGACTCTTCAACGCGGTCCTGCCGGACGTCCATCTCGGCGTGGACGACAACTTTCTGGATCTGGGTGTGTCGTCGTTGTCTTTGGCGGAGATCAGCGAAGCGGTGGACGGCGTCTATCCGGATCTCCTTGCGCTCGACGACTATCTCGAGCATCAGACCATCAACGAGATTGCCGCTGTCCTCGAAGTCCGGCTGGGTGCAACCGATCAGTCGTAAAGCGACTTCGGATGGCGCCAGCGATCGTATGACCAGAGCCAGTCTTCCGGATGAGCTTGAATTGTCCGTTCCAGCGCTGCTGCGTAAGCATTGGTGACTGCGTCTCCCTGCTTGTCATACGGCGGTTCGGTCAGCAACTCGAAATGGACCTGATAGCAACCGCGCGCGATGCGCACCCCATGGAAAAATACCACCGGATAACGTGTAAGGCGCGCAACTTTGTCGAGCCCCGTGCCGAAAGCCGTATCCTGCCCCAAGAAGCTGATCCAGTAGCGCTCGGCGTCCCGCCGCGGATTCTGATCCGCCAGCATGATGACGGCGCGGGGCTGTCGCAGGCGTCTGCCGAGCTCACGCAGCGTGTGCTCCTGTGGAATCAACGTCATGCCAAAGCGCGTCCGCGCGGCGGTCAGATAGGCTTCGGTTGCCGGGGTGGGCAGGGGCGCGAACACCGCCTCCAGCGGGATGTTGCTTGTGGCGGACAGCGCGAGCATCTGCCACTCCCAGTTACCCTGGTGACCGCCAACCAGCAGGAACGGCTGACCCTCGAGCTGTTCCAGCACATCCATGTTGACGAAGCTCACCCTTTCGAGCAGGTCCTCGCGGGGTAGATTCCGTGCCTTGAGCGTCTCCAGCGCGGTATCGAACAGCACCTGATAGTGGTCGCGGCGGATCTGCACGCGTTGCGCAGCAGAACGTTCAGGGAACGCGCGTTCCAGGTTGGCGGTGATCAGCTTCCGGCGCCAGTGCAGGATGCGATCCGCGACGAACGAACCCGCCAGAGCCAGCGCGTGCAGCGTCCCGAGCGGGAGCCGGGCCAGGGTATTCAGGAGGGCGCTTTGCAGGCGTTGCATGTTGTCGGTTGTTGGTAAAGGCGACCATGGTACTCGTGAATGCAACATGGCGTTAGCGGGTCCGGATGTGTCACGATGGCCGCTTTCGCGAAGGGGAGAGACAAAGTGTTTTCGTTGAGAATCGTGCTGTTGACCATCTGCGTGCTGCTGGTGCCTCAGCTTTCCATCGCCGACGAGGATCTCGAGCGGTTGCAGAAGCTGCTGGAAATGGACGAGCCCACGGGTCTCCTGTTCTTTTCCCAGGATGACCGTGACCTGGCGTTCAAGAGCATCGACGTGCTTTATCCCACCCGTGATGTCAGGCGGGGTCAGGCGGTTTTTCCAATGCCTGCGGCGGCCAGGGACTTTTCCGGGCTGAGCTACGATGTCGAAGGCACAGCCCATGCGTTCACGGACTACCTGGCGATGCGGGCAACGAAGGGTGTGCTCGTCTGGCAGGATGGCAAGGTCCTCTTCGAGCACTACGGACCCGGTCATGACGCGGCAACCCGCTGGGTGTCATTTTCCGTCGCCAAATCGGTGACATCCATGCTCATTGGCGCGGCCATTCTGGACGGCTACATCAAGAGCGTTGATGAACCTGTTGTGAACTACGTTTCCCGTTTCCGTGGCACGGACTATGAAGGTTCGACCATCAAAGACGTGCTGCAGATGGCCTCAGGCGTCGAATGGAACGAGGATTATGCGGACCCGGAATCGGACGTTTCCCGCGCCGGTGGTGCAAATGGCATACCGCTGGTGAGCTACCTTGCCGGCCTCGATCGTGAAGCGGCACCGGGGGAAAAGTTCAACTACAACAGCGCGGAGACCAACCTTGTGGGTGAGATCCTGCGCTCAGCCATCGGCAACAATGCTTCCGAATATCTGACGCACAAGATCTGGCAGCCGTTTGGTATGGAAAGCGACGCTTCCTGGCTGCTGGGAGGTCCCGGAGGCGGAGAGACCGGAGGCTGCTGCATCAATGCAACGCTGCGAGATTATGCGCGCATCGGCATCTTTGCCATGCAGGACGGGCAGCTGCCGGACGGCACCCGCATTGTGCCAGAGGGTTGGATGGCCGAATCGACGAGCCCGTCCAGGGGTTTTGGCGGGTACGGTTATCTCTGGTGGCTCGACGATACCGGGAGCTATCGCGCACGAGGCATCTTTGGTCAGCAGATTTTCATCGACCCGGCGTCGAAACTGGTGATAGCGGTGCACAGCAATGCGGTGAGTGCTGTTGGCAGCGAATACCACGCGCATCTGGAAGGTGTCGTTGCGGCGCTTGCAAACGCCGTGGGCGGTGGCTAGCGGCGTGGGGTTCCGCGGGTCTTTCTGGGGCGGTCTGGCGCCAGCTGGATGATCTCTCCCGGTGAGGCCTGATCCAGCGCTTTGAGGCGATCGAGCTGCTCCTCCGGGATGCGATAGACAGGCTCACATTTTTCACGTTCACATCGCTTGTTCGCCTGGTAGACGGTTATGGGAATCGTCTCCAGGCGCGGATACGACTTCTCTGTGTCGTCTGCCTGGGGCGGTTCTTCAGCTGCGGCATACGATGCGGCAAACGTTGCGATGATGATCAAGCGACGCACGATTGTTCCTCCCTCGGGAGCTGAACCCTGACGACCAGTCCGTCCTGGTGGTGGTTGTGCGCGCACGCCTGACCACCGTGCAGCTCGATGATCTTCTTGACCAATGCCAATCCGACGCCTGCGCCGCCGGTGTCTCTCCGTCGAGACTCATCAAGGCGGACAAAGGGATGAAAGATGGTGTGCAGGTCCTCCTGTGGGACACCGGGGCCTCGGTCGCGTATGGTCACCTGGATTGCCTTCGGCGTTGTCGAAACCTCAACTTCAATGGTCGAGTCCGGCGGTGCGTGGCGTACAGCGTTGGACAGTATGTTTTCGAAAGCTCTGATCAGGAGACGGTGGTCGCCGCAGACGTTCATAGTTCCGACACCGTACTTCTCGGCGACGGTGACGTTTTTGCCGGCGCACCATGTCGCCAGATTCTTCCGGCACTCCGCCAGCACTTCCCGGATATCGATGCCGCCGTGTTGATGCAGTGCAACGGCCGCGTCGGATTTGGATAACTGCAGGAGGTCATGTACCAGCTGATCGATGGTAGACACCTCCGTTTCAATCTGTCGCAGCGAGTGGGCGTCGTTAGGATCGATCAAGATGTTTTCGCTGGCAAGCTGCAGACGCGCGAGCGGCGTCCGCACCTCGTGAGATACGTCGCGTATGAACTCTTGTTGCCGCTGCAGCGTGATACGGGTCTGGTTCGCGGAAGCATTCAGCTGACGGGCAAGATCGCCGATCTCGTCCTTGCGCTCGAGCATTTTGTCCTCGAGGTCAATCTGGTGATTGTCGTCATGTTGCCGTGCTGTCGCCGCCGCGAGCTTGTTCAGCGGGCGAACGACGATAAATGCCAGCCACATGGATATCAGGCCTGCAACAAGAGAGCTGATCAGCAGCACCCAGCTCAAGCCGAATTGCCGAAACAAAAGCCACATCGGATTTGCTTCAGAGCTGAACTGATAAATCATGAAATGGGTGGGGCGATCCTCGAGTTTGATGGCTCGCGCAAACACCGGCACCGGGGTGGAAATGATCTCCGGCTGGCTGACGGCGGGATCGCCGTTCAGGATGGCAGACGGAATGGGCCGCTGCAGAAGATCGGTGCCGTCGGGGGTGATCAAGTACACCGTGCCGAATTCACTCATTTCGTTGTGGAGCAGGAGCTCTTGCACGTCCTGCTGCGTGTCGAGCGAAACCTCTATTTCTTCCGCCAGCCGCTGCAGCATGGCGTGAGGTCGCTGCTGCACTTTGCTGTGGGAGTCGAAGCGCTGCCATTGAGAAACGATCAAAAGACTGACAGCCAGGGTGCCAATGACCGCTGCCCAGATGGCAAGCCAGAATTTCCACACCAGCTTTCTCATGCGGTCAGCACATAGCCCACCCCGCGCAGAGCGCGGATGCGCTGCCCTTTCTGCGGGTGTGCACCGAGTTTGCGTCGGAGGTTACTGATGTGGACGTCCAGGCTGCGGTCCATGGGCGTCGAGTCGCGCCCCAGGACGCGCCGGTAGAGCACATCGCGGGTCAGCGTGCGGTCCTGCGCCTGCATGAGTTCCTGAAGAATGCCGCACTCGACGCCGGTCAGCGGCACCTCCTCTCGGCCGACAGCAACCAGCAGTCTGCCCGGAAAGAGGTGCATGTCGTCCAGCTTGAGCTCGGCGGGTGTTTGCTCGTACTCCAATCGGCGTTTGATGGATCGGAGGCGAGCGACCAGCTCCTTTGCGCTGAATGGCTTGGTGATGTAGTCGTCAGCGCCAAGGTTGAGTCCCGTGACGCGATGATCTTCTTCGCCGAGTGCGGTCAGCATCAGAACAGGGATGTTGGTGGCGCTGCGCAGCGCAGGAAGAAAGTCGAAGCCGCTCTGCCCGGGCAGCATGACGTCCAGGAGGAGCGCGTCATAAGCCCCGTCACGCAGCATGTTTCGCCCGGTACGCACGTCGATCGCGGTGTCCAGATGAATCTGGTGTCTGTGGAAGTAGCGGGCCAGCGAACTGGTGAATTCGCGGTCATCGTCAATGATCAGTACGTGCAACGTCGCCACCTGGTTCAGCGATGGCGCCACATTACACCGTGTCATCTGGTACCCGCTATCGACTTAATGTTTCTTAATGTTGCGGGCGCTAACAATTCCTTGGTTTTCTTAACGTATCTAAAGAGTCGCGTGCCAATCTGAAGTATTTAATGCCTGCTCCTTGAAGTACGGAGTCAGGAATAGATGTACGGATATCGACGTATGCTTGCTGCCGGGTTCTGCCTGTGCCTGGCGGCCGGCTGCGGCAGTAGCAGCAGCAGTGGATCCGGCGGTGAAGGATTCATACAGCTCATCAACGGCATGGAGGACTCCCCGGGCCTGTTTGCGGAGATCGAGGAGGACGATGACCTGCTCGAGACCGTCAGCACGCTTGGCTTCCGGCAGGCTTCAAGCCTCCTCACTTTCGGTCGAGGGACTTATGACGTTGATGTGTATTTTGTGGATCCGGAGTCGGGGTTCAACGAACGCCTGCTCGCCGCTGAGCTCGACGTGCAGAGCAACACGATCTACCAGGGGGTTTTGACCGGAACCTTCAGCGATCCACAGCTGGTCTGGTTCGAGAAACCCGAGGGTGACGTGGTGGGTAGTGACGAAGAAGAAGTCGAGGTGCAGGCGCTCAACCTGTCGGCAGATTCGGTGTCGGTGTACCTGGGGGACGAAGACGATGGCTTCAACGCGGAAACGCTCGTGGCAACGCTGGCGGCAGGCGTTGCCTCTGATCCCACGGTAATTTCGTTCGATGACGATGCGGACTACGTAGCCAGGGTAACGCTCGAAGGCGTTGCTGAATTGACCTACGACTCGGAGCGGATCTCTCTGCCTCAGGCTTCACGGCGTACGTTGGTGGTGACGGACTCGACCGGGCCGGATCCGACGGTCAAGTCGCTGTTCGTCGTTACTGATTCCGGAACTGAGGTTTATCCCAACAGCGTCGCCCGCTCCGGCTTTCGCGTTGTCCATGCGGTTGCGGACGCGCCCGATGTGCAAGCGGCGGTGGAGGTTGCATCTTCCGGTGAGGTGCTTGCCGGAGCGACCCTGTTGTTCGGCGACGCTACTTCACAGACGGTTGCCGGGGCAACTTTTGTGGACGTGCTTGTCAACGCTCCCTCGACGAGCACTGAAACGGTGACGGTCACTGCTTCGCTCGACGAGGATACGGCTTACGTATTCGTCGTCGGCGGTTCGATCGTAGAGGATGACATTGCCATCCGGGCCAACGAGCTTGATTTTCGCTCGGTAGCAAATTCGATCAATGTGCACATCGTCAACGCGTTGACCGAAACGGACGATGAGGACGTCAGCGCCGTCGATTTTTATGCGCTGCCGCTCGGTGATTCGCTTTCGGATACGGCGCCTGCCGCCACCAACGTGGGTTTTCTCGAAGGTAGAAACGCCATCCTGCCGGCAACTGCCTACGATCTCGTTGTAACAACGGCAGGCACCCAATCCATTCTCGCGGGTCCTGCGCGGATTTTTCCCGTCGGCGGGGAGCGCGTGTTGTCCGTTGCGGCCGAAGCTGCGGGTGGGGGTTTGCCCAACCAGATCATCAACCAGATTGAAGACTGATGCGCTGGCTTCTGCTGGTCCTCGTGATTGCTGCCTCCTCCGCAGCTGCTGCTGAGGCGGGGGAGGGGGGAGAGGGGGAGGGGGAAAGAAAACGTTGGTCCGCAGGACTTGTGCTCGGAAGTTTCGATGCCGACACGGACGATGGAGATGACCCGCATCTGAACGAAGTCAGCTACGGCGTTGTGCTGAGTTACCAACCCTCTCGTTTCTGGGCGCTCGACGCGGAATACAGCCGGGTCGAATTTGCCAGGGAATACGACGATTTTGGCGTGAGCACCTCTTTCGGCGCACGCGTGCTGGGTCTGTCGGGGCGGATCATGTGGCCCGTGGCGGAGGATTTTTCGCTGTATCTGCGCACCGGTTTATACCAGTTTGACACGGATGATCAGTCAGTGATCCAGGGCACCCCTTTGGACGACCGCTGGAGCCAGCCCGCTGCTGGAGCTGGCGTGCGGGGCAAAAGATGGTTCGTCGAGTACATCTATCACGGTGAGCAGGACAATCTTCACCTTGAACAGCTGCGGGCGGGTTTCGAATTTCGATTCTGACTGATCCGGGCGGCGCCTGACCAGGCGACGATTCTCCGTGCTGCTCTCACCGCTGTGTTCTCAGCAGCATGATCGCCAGCGCGGCAATGATGGAGCCGCAGGCCATGGTGAATGCCACGGCAGCAAGGCTGAAGTGGGCTTCAAACATGAAGCCCGCGACGATAGGACCCAGCGCGGCCCCGCCGCGGCCGATGCCAATCACCAAGCCCGTGCCGCTCGCGCGCAGTTCGGTCGGAAAAGACTCGGCGAAGGTGGCGTACATGGCAACAATTGCGGAGTTCGTGAACATACCCGCCAGCCCGGCGACGAGCGCCAGCTGCGTCAGATCCGCCTGTCCCTGGCCGAACAGGGTCACGGTCACCGCGGCGCCCAGGAGCGCGCCGACCAGGAGGCCACTCACGGAAAACTTCTGAGTCAGAAGCCCGAGCACAATCGAGCCCGTTGCGCCGCCCACGTTGGCCCACACCAATACGCCGCCGGCTTCTGCAGGATGGAAACCCATATCGGCGACGAGCTTGGGTATCCACTTCAGAATGAAGTAGAAGGTCATGATGTGGGCAAAGTAGGCGACCGTCAGCAGCGTCGTCACTTTCATGAGCCGGCCGGAAATGAGCAGCTTTATTCCAGAAGCCGCCGGGGTTGCCTCCGGCAGCGCCGCCAGAGGCCCGTGACCCATGCGTTCGAGGGTTCGGTTGATGCGCGCCAGCGCCCCCGGGGGGCGTCGTTCGCTCAGATACTCGATGGACTCCGGCAAGAGAAACCAGACAATCGGGAAAAACAGCGCCGTCGCACCCGCACCGAAGAGGAATACCGAACGCCAGTCGTAGCTTGCCAGCAGCGCGGATGCGATTGATCCACCGATGATGACGCCGACGGGATAACCCGTTGCCATAACAATCACCGCGAGGTTCCTGAACCTGGCGTTGGCGTATTCGGCAGTCATGGCGTTGGTTGCCGCAAGCATGCCGCCAATACCAATGCCAGTGACAAAGCGGTAGACGGATAGCACGGTAACGCTGCCTGCGTACGCCGCCAGGAACATGCCGGCGGCCATCATGACGAGACAGAGGAGGATGGTGGGCCGTCTTCCGTAGCGGTCGGCATAGGGGCCGATGACGATCGAGCCGAGCGCCATGCCAATGAGCTCCATGGACAGCACGATGCCCAGTACGCCTCGGTCGATGCCCCATTCTGCCGCGATGCCGGGGGAAGCGAAGCTGATTGAGAGGACGTCGAAACCGTCCAATGCGTTCAGCAGCACACAGATCGTGATGGCGACGATCTGCAGTCTGCCCATGGGTTCGTTGTCGAGGATCTGACGCGGTGTTCTCATGATGATCGGCGTGGAACACGAGTCCAGGTGCGAAGGTCCCCTCCAGCCCAACGTGACGTTCTGATTTGACGTACGCTAACACATCCGCGGGGCCGGAATAGGTGGAAAAAGCCGGCGCACGTTGGCGCCGGCGATCAGATGCGAGGCTCAGTCCAGGCTGTGACTGCCGCGATGATAGCGCCGCACGACGTCTGGATCGGGGCTCAATGGCGTTCCGGGATTGTCTTTGCCGGGATACTCCAGCGTGGACAGCACATACCGCATGCTCTCGAGTCGCGCCTTCTTCTTGTCGTTGGCGGCAACGATGATCCACGGGCTGTAGGAGGTATGGGTCTTGCTGAACATTTCCTCCTTGTACTTCGTGTAGACGTCCCAGTGTTCCTGGGCTTTTTCGTCGACGGGGCTGATCTTCCACTGCTTCAGGGGGTCAACCCGGCGCGACTCGAAACGCTCTTGTTGTACTTCCTTGCCGATCGAAAACCAGAACTTCACGAGCTCAATGCCGTCTTCGTAGAGCATGTGCTCGTATTCCGGAACCTGCTGCATGAACACGCGATATTGCTTTTCCGTGCAGAACCCCATGACAGGTTCAACGACGGCCCGGTTGTACCAGCTGCGGTCGAAGAAGACGACTTCTCCAGGGTTGGGTAACTGCTCTGCGTACCGCTGGAAGTACCACTGGCCTTTCTGCAGCTCGGTGGGTTTGGGTAATGCAACCACCCGCGCGCTGCGAGGATTCAGGTGCTCGATGAAGCGGCGGATGCTGCCGCCTTTGCCCGCGGCATCCCGGCCTTCGAAGATGATCGCAACCCGTCGCCCTTCGAGCTGAATCGAGCGCTGCAGCTTGACGAGCTCGATCTGCAGACGCTCGAGCTCCTGCTCGTAGCGTAGTTTGACCAGAGCTTTGTTGACATCGACGTTCTTCGTGGAAAGGAGCTGCAGCAACCCGCGCTTGCTGTTGACTGCGTTCAGCTCATCGCTGGTCAGGTTCGCCGTCTTCTTCAGCGTTTTCCCGACAATTTTTTCTTCCTGTGAGAGCGCGTTGCCGCCTCCGGAGACAGGGGTGTCCGCGACGAGTACCGGACCGGTTTCGGTGGTGACGCTATCATTGCTCATGGTTCCTCCCAGATTCTTCCACGTAACTGCCCACCATACGCCGGAAACGGTGCGGCAGGCAGCCCGTGATATCCCTTATGTACGGAGGGGCTCATCCGGTGTGCGGAATGTGACCGTATTGCCGGGGCATGGCTCGGGTTGTGGCACGGTCCCGCGGAGGTGGGCTAAGCTCTTGTTTCCCACTCAAACGCCCCCGCGGAGGTTCTGGTATGCCGAGATTGAGCCTTGGAATCCTGCTGATCTGTCCCGTGCTTGCGCTGGCAGCGGCCCCTCAGGGGTATTTTGGTGCGCAGCTCGGTACCGATGCGGAACGCGGTGGCGTTTTTGTCGTGTCCGTCATGCCCGGATCACCGGCGGCAAAGGCAGGGTTTGAGGTAGACGATCTGCTCGTTACCGTCGACACGACAACCGCACAGGGGTCACAGGAGCTTGCGCAGTATCTCAGGGAACGGGGCGCCGGAACCGAGGTGACCG
>JANQPF010000019.1 GCA_028285415.1 Pseudomonadales bacterium | reverse complement strand
CGCGCGCGGCGGCTGCCTTCGTCAGCCCGGCGTTCTGCGTTGCGCGCCTGACGATTCCCGGGACCAAAATGTTCGGCGTCCAGGCGTGCGCGGCGCTGTTCTCGATGGACGTCGCTGCGACCCTGTCGCTGGTGCAGTTCCCGCTCGGCGTTGCGATGAACCACGGAGCTCGGCTGCTGGAAGCGCTGCCGTTCGACGGCCAGCGCAGCCATCTGAGCCGGATTGTTGTAGTCCCGTTCGATGTGCCGGCCCCGGCGTTTCAGATCGCGATGGCGATCCAGCTGCCGCTGGCGGCGCTCAACCGCGCGCTCGTGGCGACGCTCGGGTCGGGCGCCAGCGTAACGTCTGTTCGGCTGCCAGTGGGGCTGCTCGCCGTGGTTGCGATGGTAGCGCCGATGTTTCTTACGGCGCTCGTACGCTCTGGGTCCGTGATAGCGGTGGGTACGCCGGAAATGTCGATCGTGATAACGATCGCTGTAGTACGGATGGCGGTAGTGGTGGTGGTAGTGGTGATGGACACGATGACTCGACCACGACAGCCAGAAATAGGAGCTGACACCCCAGAATGCGTAGTCGCTATAGAAGCGATGACGGTAGCTGTAGGGGTAGTAGTACACCGGGTAAGCGGTCGGGTAGTAGTGATAGACCCGTCGGGGTTGGTGCACGATCACGCGGGCCGGCTCGTAGTACGGTACGTAGATGACCTCGGGATCCACCGGCTCGATGGTCACGACCTCGTCTTCGACTTCTACTTTCTGGTGCTCGTCGGATTCGAGGTTTCCCGCCGCAACGGCTTCCTGGCGGAACGCGGTGACCGCCTCCAGCACGTCGTCCTGCTGCTCGAGCACCGCCTGGCCGAGCTCCCAGGTCCAGTCGATGTCGGCGTTTAGAAACTCGAGGGCTTCGGGATAGTTGAGCAGCGCAACCACGGACTCGTCCCAGTCTTCGTCAGGCTCGAGGTCCGGGTCCTCCTGCGCAGCCAGGCGGTAGCGCGCCGCGGCGACAATCTGCAGGGGATAAGTGGACGCCGGCAGGACAATGGCCAGAAGATCGTCGGGATAAAGCGCAACGGGGGCGACGAGTTCCTTGAGCTCCGCTTCGGTGAGTAGCGGAACGGGTTCCACGCTCACCACGTCCTCCTCGGCGGCTGCCGAAGCGCCATAAAACAGAATCAGCAGCAGAAGCATTGCGCTCGCCCAGTGGCGTCGCTGAAATGCGGGCCCGTTCTGCTCAGTCACGTAGTTGGACATACCTGCCTCCCGGCCGTACCGCTGGCCATTTAACGAGTTCAGCATACTCGGGAGAACCTGAACCCAAACTTAATACATCGATCAAGTTTGGGCCAGGCTTGGAGGCTGGGGACCTCCTGGGGAGAACGGTAAGCGGTTACTAACTCCGTGCGATGTAAACGTCACAGGGCGTATTATTGAGCACCCCGTGGGCGGTCGAGCCAAGCAGGATGCGGTCGACGATATTGCGCTGGCCGGCACCCATCACGATGAGATCCGCACCCTGATTCTCGGCAGCGGTACAGATTTCGTGCGCGGGATCGCCTTCGATGACGGTGACCGCATCTGCCCCGATGCCAACCTCTGCTGCGGCCGCCGAGACGGTGTCCCGGGTTGCGGCCGCCATTTCGCCCTGCATGTCCTGCAGCGGCCAGGCAGTCGAGAACGCTGACGCATGCAGGCTGCCCATCGTCGCGGCGAGTGAAGGCACAACGGTAATGACCTCAACCTTTTTGGCGTGATCAATGAAGTTCCTGGCGTGCCGCAGCACATCGTTCGCCGCGGATGACGCATCAACCGCGATCAGCACGGTCTCGTAGCTGGTGTTTTGATCGTCGCTCGCGTGGGTGAGGAGGATGGGCTTGTCGGTGGCGTTCAAGACGCCGTGGGCGATGGAACCGATGAGGCGACGCAGGCCGCGGCGGTTGTGAACACCCATGACGATCAGGGCGTCGTCCAGTTCCTCCGCGTGCTCGACAATTTCGTGCACGGGGTTACCGCGCGTCACGATGATGTCTTTGCAGTTTGCGTCCGCTTTGTGTGCCAGACTCTCCAGCGTATCGCGGGCGTGCTTGATCAAGTCTTCTTCGAGGGCCACCTGCGCTTCGACGACGGGTGTGAAATTCAGATCGGCGTAGGGTTGCCACATTGGGGGAACCACGTGGAGCAGGGTCAGATCGCCGTTGCGCTGGCGGGCGAACTCGGCCGCAATCTGCACCGTATCGGCTGCCTCGTCATTGGGCTCTACCGCGCACAGGACGTGTGTAGGTTCCTTCGATGCCATGATGTGTTCTCCCCGGTTGGTTGTTACCCAACCATTCTACAAAGCGCTTCGCGCCAGATGAGAGGTATTTTCTGCAGTGCGTGCTGGAGCGGGTATAGGGGATTGCCGCGCCCTGCTGGTCCCGGGGTTAGGGGGATTCCACTATTATGCGCTCATGAGCCCGTCCGCACCGCTGACCTTCAACCCGCGCAATGCCGTTACCGCGTCGATCACGCGCGAAACGCGCCACGGCATACCTGCAATCTGCAAACGGATCTCAGCGCAGAACCGTGCGGATACGCCGGTGGAATGGCGCGCGTCGATAGACCCTGCGCACTGGAATTTCTGGCGCCGCGAGGCTGAGGTGTATGGCTCCGCGCTTGCCGCGTCGCTCGACGGCACGGGTGTGCGCCTGGCGCAGGTGCTGGCGATCGAGGCGCTCGATGACGTCAACGTGGCGCTCTGGCTCGAGGACGTTGCGGGGCGCACCGGTTTCGACCTGACGCTGATGGACTATGTGCTCATCAGCCGCGCCTGGGGTCGCGCCCAGGCGCGACTGATCGACGCAGGTAGCTGGCTCGAGAAGCCCTGGACGAGCCGTGGCTTCGTACGCGCCTATGCGAGCTCGAAACCGGCGAACTATGCGCTTCTCGACGACGCGCGCGTGTGGCGTCAACCGCTCATCGAGAACCACTGGCCTGCCGGACTGGCTGCCGGGCTGCGCCACCTCTACACGCAGCGCGAGGTGCTCTTCAACATCCTCGAACGCAGCCGCCAGGTGCCGAGTCATCTGGACTTCTGGCCCAACAACGTCTTTGTTGATGCACAGGGACAGGTGGTGCCCGTCGACTGGGCGTTTTTCGGCAGCGGCGCGCTGGGGGAGGATGTGGGTAACTTCATTCCGGACGCGGTATTCGACGGCTTCATGCCGGCGTCGGAGCTGCCTCGAGCCGCCGAACAGATGCTCGCCGCGTATGTTGAGGGGCTCCGGGAAGGTGGTCTCGACTTCAGCGAAGATGCCGTGCGGCGCAACGTCTACGCCAGCGCCGTGAAGTATGTCTGGCTGGGACCGCTGTTGCTCGAGCGTGCGCAACGGGCGGAACACTTCCGCTATGGTGACGAGCCGCTCGACGATGCCGGGGAGCAGTATGCCGAGCGCGGCAGAGCGCTGGCATTCCTGTGCGACTGGGCGCGCCAAGCGGGCGCTTGAGTTGCGGTGATCAGCCCAGTTTTCGAAACGTGCCGGTTGCGTGCACGATTACCTGCTCCCCGGTCCGCGCCTCGCCGCTGACGAAGGCCACGTTTTTTCCAGCGCGGATCAACGTGCCGATGCCCTCAACCCAGACGTCGGGCGGACAGGCGCTGACGTACTGCACGTTCAGCGAGACTGTCGCAAGCGCCGCCCCGTCCCAGGCGGATCTGGCGGTGCCGTACAGCAGGTAGTCCATGAACGATGCCATCATCCCGCCGTGCACCCGTTTCATGGAGCTGATGTATTTGGATTCACTGTAGAAGCCCATGCGGATTCTGCCTGGCGCGTTGTCGTCCGCGTAGTAGAGCGGTCCAACGAGCGCATACCAGCTGCTGGCTTCGCCAAAGCGCAGCTGGTTGGGGTCGTCGTGATCGAATCCCTCAGGCGGATTGCGCCGTTGCCCTGACATGGCCGGTCATCAGCTCAGGTCAGCATCTGATGCGCGCCGACCATCCTGTCATGAATCGGGATGTTTTCGGGGCAGGCGCCGGTGCATGGGGCATCACAGCTCAGGCAGGCTGATGCGTTCTGCTCGAGCTTGGCGTAAAGCTGCATCGCCTGTTTCTGATCGCCGTAGTCTTCGAAGTACATCCGATGGCGCAGCACGTCCGCGATGGGCACGTTGCTCGGACAGCTGCCGAGACAGCTGTTGCAGTGCTGGAAGCAGTGGGTGCCGGCGATGAGGTTGTCGTACTTTTCGAGCACCGCGATATCAGATGGGGTCAGCGGCTGACCGGAAGCAAACAGGTACTCGTCGAGGTGCTGGTCGTTGTGGAAGGAAATGACCAGGTTCGATACGTTGGCATTGGACAGCACCCACTTGAACGCCGCCTGGGTGTAGCTGTCGGCCTCGACGCGGAAGTCCGCGAGCCCGTTGTGCTTGGCGCCTTTCAGCGTCTTCATGGCGACGATTCCGATGCCTTTCTGCGCCGCACGCTCGATGATGTCCATCTGCGTGGGCCAGGCGCCGTGGTGGTAGGCGAGCATCATGACGTCGAAGCGGCCGCTGTCGATCGCAACGTTGGCAACCTCGGCCAGGTTGGGGGTGTGCGTGGAGACGCCCATGTGCCTGACTTTGCCCTGCTCTCGCAGGCGATCCACGGCCTCGTGGACGTTCTCGTCCATGAGCCGCGCCACGCTGTCGCAGGAGTGAATGTGGGCAACGTCGATGTAGTCCGTGCCGAGGCGCTGGATGGCACCCTCCATGGCGGTCATGTACGCCTTGACGGAGGAACCCTGTCGCAGGTGGCCTTCGCTGGTGCAGAACTTGGTCGCGAGCACGAGCTTGCTGCGGTCACGCCCGGCGATGGCGGCTTTGATGATCCCCTCACTTTCCGGCGCATAGTCGGGTGAGGCATCGATGTAATTCACCCCACGGTCGAGCAACGCGTTCAAAAAGCCGACGGGATCGGCGTTCTGATGCAGCCGGGTGGATCCTGCAGCGACGTCTGAGACCATCAGACCGGTGTTGCCGAGTTCCCGGTACGACTGGATCTGCGCACCCCGCCAGGCCGACTTCGGATCCGGCGCGGTCTGCTCGGTCTGCGCGCTGAGCGCGGGTCCGGTGACGCTGGCCCACCCGGACACGCGACCTACGGTGGCGCCGGCGGCGCCGATAATGCCGCCGGTGACGGCGGCGCTGCCTGTGAGAAACTTACGGCGTCCCGAGGCGGGCATTGTGTCCGCGCTGTCTGCGTCTGCGCTCGCGCTGCTGCCGGTGCGCAGCGTCGCCGCCCACCAGACGGTAAGCGTCAGACTGGCGAGAACCAGCAACACGAATACGGCGGTGGGCCACATCGGAATCTGCGCGGCATCGATACCTTCAACGCGTTCCTGCAGGTAGCCACCCAGACCAAAATAGCCGAGCACCATGGACGCTAACCAGAGGCCGAACACGAGACGGCCATTCAGCCATTTGGGTGCTTGTGCTGCCATGATGATCTCCCCACTGTGGTGACATGTGTATAAAACAATCGCCAGAGACGCGCAATGGCGCGGTGGGTTGGCGTCGGACGAAAGCTCGTGGGTAAACTGCAGGAATGAACAGGCAAATAGTGACAGGGCTGATCCTGCTGGCTGCGCTCTGGGTCGAGTCCGCACCTCTCGCTGCCGAGCAGTTTCAGGTGGCGGCGGGCCAACGCGTGCTGAATCCTGAGGTGGGCGCGTACCTTGCCGGGTACGGTCCCGATCGGCACGCCACGGGTCGGCTGGACGATCTGTATCTCAAGGCAGCGCTCATTCGCGCTGGCCGGGAGCAGCTGGTCATCATGAGTCTCGACAACATTGGGCTCACTTATCCGGACGTCTCCCGGGTGCGCACGGCGGTTGCCGCTGCCGTGCCCGACGTGCACGTGGTGTTCTCGTCGACGCACACGCACGCGGGCCCGGATGTCGTCGGTATCTGGGGCCCCGCGCTCTGGCGCAGCGGTCGTGAAAGCGACTATGTGGACAAGCTGGTGGAGACGGCGGCATCGCTCGTCGGCAAACTGGTGGATCAGCTGCAGCCCGCCCGGAGCCGCATCGCCGGTCGCGAAGTGCCGCTCGCGTGGGTGGAAAACGTCAGTGAACCGGAGCTCCTGGATCGCCGCCTGGCCGTGCTGCAGTTTGTCAGTGAGACGGGTGAGTCGTTACTGACGCTGACCAACTTCGCCTGCCATCCGACGGTGCTGGGGCCGGACAATACGTTCTCGTCTGCGGACTACGCGGCTGGATTCTACCGTGCCATGGCGCAGGCGCTGCCTGGAGAACATCTCTTTCTGCAGGGTGCGATCGGTGGCTGGGTGCAGCCGCTGCAGGGGGATCGTTCTCACGATCTGGCGCTGGCCCACGGGGAATCGCTAGCCGCGGCTGCGCTCGAGACGCTGGCGACGGGCGAGGACAATCCTTATGCGCAGCTTGGTTACCGGGAGCAGACCGTCGATGTGCCGCTCGACAACTGGGGCTTTCGCCTCCTGATCTTCCTGGGCGTGCTGGAGCGGGAGTTGCACGACGGTGCGATGCGCACCAGCGTCGCGACGTTCCGCATCGGCAAAGCGGCTTTCGTCACGCACCCCGGAGAAACATCGCCCGCGTATGCGCTGGCGTCACGGGCGCTGCTGGGGGTTGAGCATACGTTCGTCCTGGGTCTCACGCAGGATGCGATGGGGTACATTCTCAAACCGGAGTATTTTGCTGACGGTGCAAGCTACCCCCATGGGGAGTATCTGACCTCGGTGTCGGCCGGATCCGAGACCGGACCCCGGCTCATGGCTGCCTTGCGGAAGCTGATCGAAGAACCCTGAAGGAGATGATTTGAACATTTGCGACGTCGCCGAGCCGCGCCGCTGGGTACTGCCCAATTCGTCACCCACGGGAGGTGAGATAACGCTTGCCGGGTGGGACTTCGGCGGCACGGGAGAGCTTGCGCTCCTGCATCACGCCAATGGCATGTGCGCCGCAACCTGGGCGCTGGTCGCTACAGAGCTTGCCCACGATTTCCGCGTGATTGCCGTCGACGCCCGCGGCCATGGTGACTCGGATCACCTCACGGTGCCGGACGACTATGCCTGGCGCTATTTTGCTGACGATTTGACGGCGCTGGCCGGCGTGTTGTGCGAGGAGACAGGGCGCGGGCGCGTTGCCCTCGGCCTGGGTAGCTCGTTCGGCGGCATTGTTACCGCAATGGCGGAGGCCAATCATGCGGGTTTGTTCGAGCGCATTGTGATGCTCGACCCGCCGATTCATCCAACGGCTGAGATGGTGCGCAACCTCGATGTCGACATGCCGGCCGAGAGCGGGCATGTGGACACGCTGGTCGAGATGACCCGGCGGCGGCGTGCGGTCTGGCCGTCGCGTCAGGCGGTGCGGGAGAAGTGGGCTGACAAACCCCTCTTTGCCGGCTGGACAGCGGAGGCGTTCACGCTTCACGTGGAGGAGGGTTTCCGCGAGCTCGCAGGCGGCGAGGTTGAGCTCAAGTGTGATCCAGCCGTTGAGGCGCACGTTTTTGCAACGACCGACAGTCAAAGCCCGCTCGACTACGCGCCGCACGTTCGCGTGCCGGTCAGTCTGGTGCGGGCAGCGGATGGCGCGATGCCGGCCCCGATACTGCGTGCGGTGACCGAGCTCATGCCGCAGGGCGTTTACAGTGAGCTGGCCGGCGGGCACCTGCTGCCGCTCGAGCAGCCGGATCTGGTGGTTGCTCATGTACTGACATTCTGCGGTGCGCGTTGACGTGCGTCTGAGAGCGGCTGTCCTGCTCGCAGCGCTTCTGCTCAGCGGCTGCGCCAGCAAACCTCCGGTCGAAGTACCTGCATACGACACCGCGGCGGCTGTGCTGCCTGCTCTGGCGGTGCTGCCGCTGCCGGGTGCTCAGGCAATCTGCGCGGCGCAGACATGTCGCAAATTGCCCGTTCCCCTCGTGCGCGATGCACTCGCGGCGACGACGCGCTTCGCCAGCGTCGGTGCAAAAATGGACGAGGCTGAATACGTGCTTGCCGTCGCCGCAGATAAAACGCGCCGTGCGGTTCACGTGTCCGCCCAGCTCTACTGGTTCGACCAGCGGGTGGATGAATTCACTCTGGAGATCCCGTTGCGTTCAGCGCGCGGGCAGGCGTATGAAGCGGCGTTGGCGGCCAGCATTGCCGCTCATCTGGTACGGGAATTCCAGGCGGGCAAGACCTTCTCCACCCGGACGTTACACGACACCCTGCAGTCGAGCCGGTATGCAGCCGAGCTGCGCGCAGCGCCGCTGATCGGCGCCTTCGTATACGAACGCCTGCAGGTTTCGCACAACCCCGTGCATGGCGCATCGCTACGCTATCTGCACCGCGACTACGAGAATGCACATGCGGACGTCTTCGTTTATCCCATACCCGACCATGACTTCGCAGCGCCCGCGCGGCTGGATGAAGAGATGGCGGTTGTCCAGCGGGATCTTCGACAGCTCGAAGCGCAGGGCTGGTGGCGGGATTTGACGCTCGAGCCCGTGCGCACGCGTTCCCTCCCGGAAAGGGGCGAGCGTCTGCTGACACTGCGGGGTGAGTTCCGCACGGACGATGATCTCATTGCCACGTCTGCGCACCTGTTCGTGCGCGGGGACAAGTTCGTCAAAGTACGCGCCTCGTATCCTAAGTTCACCCCGGTGAGCGAAGATGTTGAGGAGTTTGTCAGTTCTCTCCCGGAGAGTCTGGAAACTCCGCAAGAGTCAGACTTCATGGCGCGGCTGCGGGGTGGCTGGCGGCAGGCTGAGCGTCAGCCGAACTGAAACGCCATTGCCCAGGCGGCAGCAACGAGGATCAGAGCAGCCACGCCCGCGCGCTGCTGATCCGCAAGCGTACGCGCTGCGAGGTTGATGTTGGCGACGGCGAGGCCCATCCCGATACCTGCCAGAAAACCGCAGATGTGACCCACGGCGTCCACGTTCTCGGCGCCGAAGCCGGTGAACGCAAGCAGCGCTATGGCGCCAAAGACCGGCGCAAAGCCGCGCTTGAAACCGCGGCCCCGGAAGAAGCCGCGCCGCCAGCCGAAAGCGGGCACCAGACCAAGCGCGGCGAACGTGGCGGTCGATGCGCCGATGGCGCGAAAGATGTCCGGTTGCACGTAGGCGTTGACGAGGTTGGCGATAAACCCGCAGATCAGCACCAGCAGCCAGCCGAGCCCGGAACCAAGATGGCGACCGACGAAGAGGCCAAACAGACAGCCGAAGAGCGAGTTGGCCGCAATGTGGCCGAGATCAGCGTGCAGCGTCAGCGCCGTCGCCGCCCGCCACCACTCACCCCGTGTGACCGCTTCCGCATGCAGGCCGCCGATGCTGCGGAAGTCTGCCTGGGTGAAGTATTCGAGCGCGGGAATGCACCAGATGACCAGCAGGTACGCGACGATGCCGGCATAGCCTGAATCGACGATCTCTGCTTCCACGGGTGATTGGGTCGGCGCTGAATTCTCAGCCCAGTAGAGCTGCAGCTGCTCGTACGCCCTGGGCACGTCTTCCATGGGCACGCGTACGACCCAGCCGTGCGCGGTCTGCTCGAGAGTGTTTTCAATCCCTACTGCCGTCAGCACGAGCGCTGCCTCGGCTGCCGGCGGGCGGGTGTCTGCAAGAAAGAGCTCAACCATGCTCAGCAGTGAATCTCCGCGTTTTCAGGATCGAACAGAGCGCGCAGTGACGCCTGTGCCGGAACTTCCCGGTCGCCGACTTCGATGGTGTACTCGGCGTCGATGACAGATTGGCGGGAAAAGCCGGCCTCCCCCTGCACGTATGCAAATGCCAGGCTGCAATCGAACTGGTAGCTGTAGGCGCTGGAAACAACGTGTCCAACGGGCTTGCCATTCTGCCGCACGGGTTCGTCGTGCGTCAGGAGCGTGACATCGTCCATCACCCTGAAAAGCGTCAGCCGCCGCTCGAGCCCGCGGGCTTTCTGCGCGACGAGCGCCTCGCGGCCAATGAAGTTGGTGTCCCAGTCGGCGGTGAACGAGAGTCCCGCCTCTAGGAGCGTGTCCTCGTCGCTGATGTCGTGGCCCCAGTGTCGATACGCTTTTTCGAGCCGGAGGCTATCCATGGCGTGATAACCCGCGTGGCGGATTGGATGTCCTGTCAGCGCCCGGTACACGCCGGCTGCGGCGTCCCGGCGAACGTACAGTTCCCAGCCAAGAGCGCCAACGTAGGTCAGGCGGGCGGCGTGTACCGGCGTGCCGGCAATGTCGATGGTCTGTGCGCTCGCAAACGGGAACAGCTCATGACTGAGATCAGCATCAGTAAGCGGCTGCAGATGCCTGCGCGCGTTCGGACCCATCACACCGAAAACGGCGTAGTCCGCGGTGATATCGGTAATGTCGACTGCAAAGCCCGCCGCATGCCTGTGCATCCAGTGCAGGTCGCGCACCGCGGATGCAGCCGCCGATACGACCCAGTAGCGGGTTTCCGTCAGACGGGTGATGGTCACGTCCGCCTCGATACCGCCGCGTTCGTTGAGCCACTGGCAGTAGACGATCTTGCCGGGCGGCACGTCCATGTTTGCGGTGCTCAAACGGTCGAGGTAGCGGCACGCATCTGCACCGCTGACCGAGTACTTCGCAAAGCTCGTCTGATCGAAAAACGCAACGTCGCTGCGCACGGCCCGGTGTTCCGCACGTGCGTGCTCGAACCAGTTCTGGCGCTCGTAGCTGTAGGCATAGGTGGGCTTGGAGCCCGGTTCGCCGTACCAGTTGGCCCGCTCCCAGCCCGCAAGCTCGCCAAAGCAGGCGCCCGCTGCGGCGAGCGCGTCGTGGACGGGCGAGCGGCGCTGATCTCGTGCGCTCGTGTATTGAAAATACGGCCAGTGCATGGCGTAGAGCCGGCCCAGGCTTTCCGCGGTGCGGGCAACGAGGTAGTGGTTGTCGTTGTGAAACGGGAAAAAACGGCGGACGTCGACTTCCCAGAGGTCCATCGGCGCGTGGCCGTCCACCAGCCACTGTGCCATGACGTGTCCGACACCGCCGGCGGACTGAATCCCAATCGAATTGAAGCCAGCGGCAACGTAAAGCTGCGCCACGTCGGGACTTTCACCGAGCATGTAGCGGCCGTCCGGCGTGAAGCTCTCGGGACCGTTGAACCAGGTGCGGATGCCGACGTTGGCGGCTTCAGGGATGCGCGCCAATCCGGCTTCGAGATAGGGTGCAAAGTGCTCCAGATCAAAGGGCAGCTCGCCGAAGCTGAAGTCCGCCGGCAGCGAGTCGGGATCCAGCGGCTTGGCCTCGCGCTCGAAACAGCCGATCAGCAGACGTCCGGCGTCCGGTTTGATGTACACCCCGTCGTCCGGTACCCGCACGATGGGTGTGTCCCCGTCGATCGTCACGCTTTCGGTCACGGCGTAGAAGTGTTCTGCCGGATACAGGGGAAAACGTGCACCGACGCCGGCGCCGAGGGCGCGGCTCCAGAGCCCGGCGCAGACGACAACCTTGTTCGCGGCAATGAAGCCGCCGGCGGTCTCGACCCCGCGAATGGTCCCGCCGTCGGCGATGAGCTCGAGCACGGGGGTATCCTCGCGGATCTCGGCACCGGCGCGCCTGGCCAGCCGCGCCAGCGCCATGGTCGCATCCACCGGATTGGTCTGGCCGTCGTTCGGCATGTAAACGCCGCCGGTCAGATCGTCCGTGTAGAGGTGCGGCCAGCGTTCGGCGAGCGCGGCGCCGTCCAGCCACTGGCAGGTCACACCGTTGTGGCGCGCCATGGCCGCCTGCTTCTTGAGCTCGAACGCGCGGGCGTCGTTCCTGGCAACCGTGAGCGCGCCAATGCGGTTGAAACCGAGCGCCTCGCCCTCGTTCTGCAGCGTTTCATAAAGCGCACCGGAGTACTTTGCCAGGCGCGTCAGGTTCGGTGAGGCGCGCAGCTCCGCGACCAATCCCGCAGCGTGCCAGGTGGTGCCGCTGGTGAGCTTGCTGCGTTCCAGGAGCACAACCGACAAGTCGGTTGTCGTTGCCAGATGGTAGGCAATGCTGCAGCCGATGATGCCGCCGCCGACGATTACAATGTCATGTTGCTGGTCCAAATGCAGTCTGCCACGGTGTGAACGAGGCCACGTTAGTTGTCCGACAGATGACTTGCAAACTCGGCCAGACAGCCCAATATATAGGCCTGTAAGTCAATTTCTGGTGTAGATAGGAACATGGAAGAAAGAGCAATTTCGCAGGCCTCCGTAGCCGGCCTTTCAGAGCTCGAAACCAGTAAAGTTCTGCGCAACACGTACCTGCTGCTGGGCATGACGCTGGCATTCAGCGCCATCACGGGTGGTATTGCCGTTGCCATGGGTGCCCAGCCGGTCGCCGGTTTCTGGGGTTGGGCCATCGCCATGGCGCTGATCTTCGGCGTCCATTTTACCGCCAACAGCGCGCTTGGCCTCGTGATGGTGTTCGCCTTCACGGGTTACATGGGTTACTACGTCGGGCCTTTCATCGAGATGGTCATGGGCGTGCCGGGTGGTGCCAGTGCGGTGACATCCGCGTTTGGCCTCACCGCATTTGCGTTCGTTGGGCTCAGCGCCTTTGCGCTCATCACGCGCAAAGACTTCGGCTTTCTGACGGGCTTTCTGACCGTTGGCGCCTGGGTGCTGCTGGGGTCCATCATCCTCGGCTTCATCTTCGATCTCGGCGCGTTCAGGCTGATGATCTCAGGTGCCTTTGTCGTGTTTGCCAGTGCGCTGATCCTCTGGCAGACGAGCGCCATCATCCACGGCGGTGAGACGAACTACATCCGTGCCACGGTGACGCTGTTCGTGTCCATCTATAACCTCTTCATGTCGCTACTGCACCTTTTCATGGCGTTTGGCGGCGACGACTGATCGCGGACCGATGCTCCGTTAAAAGAAAGCACCTTCGGGTGCTTTTCTTTTGCCTGCAGATGCGTCAGCGCCCGGTGAGGGCCGTGTAGACCTTCGACAGCTGATCGGGCAGGTCTTCGATCTCCTCGATGACGAGGTAGCGGGCGTCCGGGCACATGCGTTTCAGATAGTCCTGACCCGAGCGGTCTACCGTGACGCAGAAGGTCTCCACGCCTTTCTGCTGGGCCTCGAGCAGCGCCTTGGCGGTGTCCTGCACGCCGTACTCATGGTTGCCACGCTCGGGCCCGTAGTCACTGTCCTGAGGGAAGCCATCGCTGATGACCATCAGCACCTTCATGGCATGGCCCGACTGCATGAGCTTGTGCGTGCTGTGACGAATCGCGGGCCCCATGCGCGTTGAGCGTTTCGGTTGCATGGCGGCTATCGCGGAAAGGGTCGTCTGTGAAAACCCCTGGTTGGGCTCCTTTGCGACAAACACCTCGACACAGTCTTTGCCGTAGCCTGAGAATCCGTAGATGCCATAGCTGTCGCCGAGGGCGTCGAGGGCGGATGCCATCACCACCATGGCCTCGCGCTGCACGTCGATGATCTTGCGTTTGGGTTCTTCGTCGGGTTCGAGCTCGTCTATGGCACCCCAGGGGTCGCGCAGATTGTCGGCTGCCTCATCGTAATTGTCCCAGTCGAAGGGCTCCGGCGGCTCGATCGGATCGTCGGTGGAGGCGGACAGATCGACCAGGAACACGGCACAGACATCCCGGTGCATGCGCTCCTTGCGTGAGTAAAAACGCTCGTCGGGGCTGTGACCGGCGCGGATGTCCTGACGCGCTTCGATGATGGCGTTCAGATCCAGCTCGTCACCATCCGGTACGCGCGAGACGCGCTGCAGCCCGGTGGGGCGGATCTGCTCCAACTGTCGCTGCACGCGCGGCTGGTAGTCGCGTATCACGCGCTTGAGCTCGCCGGTGTCGACGTTGCTGTCGGCGTCCAGACGCTCTTCGTAAACGCGACACCAGTGGGTGAGATAGCGGCGCTCCAGATAGCTCCATTCGTCGTAGCGAAAGCTGCGCGCCTGGCCGCGATTCGCGCCAAGGGCGTGCTGGACGGAGGACTTTTCCATATCCATGCGGCGCTGCCGGGTGTCCCGCTCGTCCGTCAGAGTTTTCAGGTCGACGTCGGCGTCCCGCACCGTCGCCTCCTGGCCCTCACCGCGGGTGGCATCCATCTCTTCGGCCAGCAGCATCTCTGCGGCCATCAGCTGGTCGTCGATGTGGTCGATGTCTTCCTGCCATTCTTCGATGCGCTGCTCACGGTTGAGCCAGTCGGGCAGAGACTCTTCCTGGGCCTCGTAGGGTTTGCCGGCTTCGAAGACGTATTGCGCGGCAATGTCGGCGTAGAGACGACAGAGATAGCGCACGCTGTCGTAAACCGTCCTGTCGGGCTCACCGAGATCATCGATGGCGGCGTGCAGCAACGCCCAGTCCTCCGCGAATAGCACGTCGCCCCACAGGTGGCGGTGTCCGATGGCGAGCGGGTCGGGGCTGAGTGGCGTGAGATCAATCAGCTCAGCGTGATAGGCCCGCAGGTGTCGCCGGATGCCGGGGTAGGTGCGCTCGAGGTACCCCTGCACACGGGCTTTTTCGAGCAGACCCAGAATCTCGGCGGCAAGACCGGGCTGCGGAAAGCTGCCGAAGAGGAGGTGATAATCCCCGGTCCGCGCGGTGGCGCCCTTCGGCGCCACGTAGTGCGCTTTGAACTCAGCCAGGCGCTCGAGGCCGGTGTCGACGCGGAAACCGAAGGAGTCGCACTCTCTGAGGCCCAGCTGCTCCATGACCAGCACCCGGTAGGCGCTGTCCGTATTGACCTCGAGCGTTTCCGGGAGGTAAATGGCGTCGCTCGACTGCGACGCCTGGTCGAGGGCGTAGGCGATGCGGCGCTGGTTGGTGAACTCTGCGGTTGCCTTGATGTGGAAATAACGCCCCGCAATCCCCTCGGTAAAGAGCGCCAGCGTGTTTTCGCTGTCGGCAAGCGCAATCATCTCAGGGCAGGATGACGTCGACGATGTCGGCAACCGCCTCCTGCACCGTGGCGTCGTCGGAGATTGCGGTGACAATTGCCACCTGTGCGGCGCGGCGCGGATCGATGCCGCCTGCCACGAGCTCCCCGGCGTAGATCAGAAGCCGCGTGCTCACGCCTTCTTCGAAGCCGTGCTGCTTGAGGTTTCTGACCCGCTCGCCGATCACGGCCAGGCGTTCGGACATGGCCGCTTCGACCCCTGATTCGTGGGCGATGATGGCGCTCTCCGCCTCGACGCCGGGGTAGTCGAACTCGAGGCTCACGAAGCGCTGGCGCGTACTCGGCTTCAGATCCTTGAGGACGCTCTGATAGCCCGGGTTATAGGAGATGACCAGCAGAAACTCCGGGTGCGCCGCCACCAGCTCCCCGGTCTTGTCGATCGGCAGAATCCGGCGGTGGTCGGTGAGCGAGTGAATGAGGACGGTGGTGTCCTTGCGCGCCTCGACAATCTCGTCGAGATAGCAGATGGCGCCGGTGCGCACCGCGCGGGTCAGCGGTCCGTCGGTCCAGACCGTCTCGTCGCCCTTGAGCAGATACCGGCCGACCATGTCGGTTGCCGTCAGGTCTTCATGGCAGGAGACGGTGACCAGAGGCACCTCGAGCGGATTGGCGGTTTCCCGATACAAACGCCAGGTCATGTGCTCGACGAAGCGCGTTTTACCGCAGCCCGTGGGCCCTTTCAGAAGCACCGGCAGGCGCGCGCTGTAGGCGGCGCGGAAGATCTCGACCTCGTCGGCCAGCGGCAGGTAGTACGGCTCGTTGTCCGCGGTGAAAAAATTTACGGCTTCGGTCATGTTGATCTCGGCGCAGGACTGAACTGCTCGTTGCCTCGTCGGTAGGTGAAGAAATTCGTTGCAGGATTACGGTTGACCAGCGGGCGGCGGTACATGGCGTGAGACAGCGAGCGCACTTCGTGCTCGAGTTCGTACAAACATTCCCCGCTGTCGGGATCGACGATGTTGATGAATCGGTACTGGAACTGATCCGACTCCTCGGCGATGAGCTCACGTTCGTTGAGCCACGCGTGCGGACGGGAGAAGTCAGCCACGTAAATGGCGATATGGTGGCCGTCGTAGGCCGGGATGTCGGCGTCGGTCTCGGTGAAGACGAGCGCCTGGTTGTGGCCCATGGCGACCCGCGCGCTGTCCCCTTCCAGCGTGACCGGGCAGTTGAGCACCTGCTCGTAGAAGCGGGCAATCCCCGGGGTGGTTCCTGGCGGCACGTCGAGCTGCACATACGGCATGCCCAGATCCATGCGCGGGAAGGCGCTCGGCTCGAAGGCGCGAATGGTGTTGCCGTACGGGCAGGTCAGCTCAAGGTAGCTGTCTGCCTCACGGCTGGCAAACAGCGTGTCGCCGAGTCCCCGCGCCGCGAACTTGAGCCTTTTCTGCAAACCTTCCAGATCGGGAACAACAACCCCGATATGGCCGCGCAGCACCTGAGCGGTGTTGGTGGGTAAATGAAACTGCTGATCACCCAGGTTGACCCACATGTTCAAAGTCCCGAAATCGATATAGGGATCGCGCGTGAACCCGAGACCGGTGACATAGAACATGCTGGCAATGGCCTGATCCGGCACCGTCAAGTTGAC